>CAVXGX010000001.1:0-1013488 GCA_963761465.1 uncultured Acidobacteriota bacterium
TAGCCGTCATTGAATCCACCGCGTGTCTACAGGGATCGAGCCGGCTGAAGCAGATTGAAGACCTCGGCATTAGCTAAAACCGGAGTATTCCCACGGCATCAGGTCTGCGTGAGAGACGCGCAACTTCTACGAAAAGATGATGGACCACGAAGGACCAGAAGTACAGTTCCTTGCCGTGACCAAAGGCATGACCACGATGGGCGGGCCGCTGGCTGTGCTTCATTCCGTATATCAGAAGCACACTGTTGCCGGTGTCGACTGCGGAGTGAAAAAACTCTGCCAGCATTGCCGAACTGCCGCTGAAAATGGCTACGACCAGCTTGGCGATAGTGATTATCAGGTTGGTTGCCAAACCTGCGTAAACAACTTTCCGTGACGAATGCATGCCGATCGGCTCACAAGAGGGCCGTTCTTACGATTCCTCAATAAGCGCCGGACGTGGTTCCTGCAGTTGGCGGCTCGTCAGTCTCCAGTGGTAGCCGCCAATTTGCCGCCGACGCACGACCAGCTTGCATCCACGCGACGCGAGTCAACATGGAACCGATGATGCTGGAAACAGCAGCCGCCCGGCGAAGCTGGCGCGAGCGGCGCCTTCCCGCAAAACTGGCTGCAACGCGCAAAAGCAGCGGAACCGGCCCGCTCATGACACCTCCGAGTCGGGTGATCAGGCCGCTGCGTCCGCGCTTCAGCGGATCCATCACGGGTTTGCGCGTGCTCTCGATGTGAAGCCCTTCGAGTGTCTCGATTGCCGCGGCGCCCATCCCGAGAGTGTTCAATGCTCGATTCTCATGTCCCATCAATTCGAGAATTGAGACCGCCGAACTTAATCCTGACATACCGAAATGGATAGGCAGAGTTCCGACATTCTCGTTCCACACCGGGATTACGCTGGCGCCGATCAGTACTCCCGTGTAGTTGGAAAATGGGAGGCCGGCAACCCCGGAGATACCCTCCGACAGATTGCCAAGAATTCGCAGCGGCAACCATGAGAACCGTTGATCCAGCATTTCTGCGAAGGCCGACGTGGCAGCGAATGTGCCAAATACGGCCAGGGCCCATGCCCCCACCGACATGGGACTCTGCTTCTTGAAAACGCGCATCATCGCCAGGAAGCGCGATGGCCGTCCAAGATCGGATATAAGCAGCGCCGTTGATGCAGCTGTGCCGGCGGCCGCGATGTAACGGCAGTCACGAGCCAGACCGGGATCCCGACCGATCCAGCGCGCCACCGGTCCAAGGACCGCAGCCGACCCCGCAGCCCCTCCGGCGAAAAAATACAAAGGGATCTGCCAGGTCCATGCGGGCTGTTTAAGCAGCGGAAGGCCATAGTAGCCGGTCTCGGGCGAGGCAACGGGAAACGGCGCGCCCGCCGGCCGAATACCGACTGCCTCCACGCGGCCCCTCGACTCGGCATGGCGACGAATTTCGAATAAGCGCTTTTCGCGCAGATCATCGGACGCAGGGCGCTGAACTGGATCGCTCATCGTCTCGCACTCCCCAGAAAAGCGAAGATGCTGCCCAATAGAAGCATCCCGGCCGCAACAGCCGAACCAGTCCAGCCCGCTCTCAGGTAGCTCGTCGGCACTACTGGCTTAGGAGGCAGGTTGTACTGGCGTGGATCGCCGCGCACGATGAATATGGCATGCGTGCCGCCCACGCTGGTGTCCTGCGGATCGTAAAGCTGCGCATCATCTATGCCACGGCTCCGCAATTCCTGCAGGCGCTCTTGCGCGCTGACGCGCAGCTGCTCCAGGGGCCCGAACTTGATCGACTCCGTGGGACACGCCTGCGCACAGGCCGGATGCAATCCCACTTTCTGCCGGTCGTAGCAGAATGTGCACTTGAATACCCGGCCATCCTCCTGATTGCGCTGCACGACTCCGAAGGGACAGGAAACAACGCAGTAGCCGCAACCATTGCAGACATCGGGCTGAATGAAAACTCCCCCGAACTCGGTGCGGACAATTGCGCCGGTGGGGCAGGCTTCCAGACATCCAGCGACTTCACAATGCTTGCAGACGTCGGACGAGAACTCCCACGACAGGTGCTGTCCGGCATTGCCGCCCCAACCCGGCTCGCGGCTTGCCTTCCACAAACTTCACATGTCTCCAGGTGGAGTGCCCGAGCGTGCCGGTATTGTCGTAGGAGTATCCGGACCAGTTCAGTCCATCTTCGGTAATGCCGTTCCACTCCTTGCAAGCGACTTCGCAGGCCTTGCAGCCAATGCACAAGGTCGAGTCGGTAAGGAATCCCGTAGTAGTCGCGCTCATGCCGGCTTCTCCATATGTTCTTTCCATTGCTCAAGCGCCTCCGGTCCGCGACGGCGACGACCAGGTTCGATGTCGCAGATCAGTGCCTTGGTTTCCATGATGCGCACGTTCGGCTCCTCGCGAGATTGCTAGCAGGTCGTTGACAACATCGCCGGTCACTCTGCCGTTATAACCCCAGTGATAGGGAAGGCCGACCTGATGGACGGTGCGCCCTTCCACCCACAGCGGGCGCATGCGCTGCGTCACCATCACGCGGGCCTCGATGAGAGCGCGCGGCGGTAGTGATGGTCGCCCAGCCTGCCATGCTCCAGACCGATCTCTCCCGCGAGTTCAGGCGAAACTTCGCAAAACAGTTCGGGCTGCAGTTCGGCAAGATGGGATAGCTGACGTGACATTCCGCCGGCGGTATGGTGTTCCGTTAACCGATAGGTGGAAAGCACATAGGGGAAGCGCTCGTCGCCGGGAAAAGCGTAAGGATTGTCAGGCCGCTCCTTGCGGTCGGCAGCTGGATTGTAAATGTGCTTGGGATACAGCGGATTGCCGAACGGCGTTTCCAGAGGCTCGTAATGCGTCGGCAGAGGTCCATCCTTCAGACCGCTGGTGACAAACAGCCAGCCAACACCGTCGGGATGCAGGATGAACGGCTTGTCGCCAGCGATGGCGTCCATGCCCTTGGCATCCGTTTGCGGGACGATAGTCGGGCGGCTTGTTCTTGTCGAAGTCAGGCACGTCGAGTCCGGTCCACTCGCGCTTCTCTTCGTCCCACCAGACCAGCTTCTTGCGCTCGCTCCAGGGCTGGCCATCAGGACGTGCCGAGCAGCGGTTGTAGAGGATCCGGACATCGTTGGGCCAGGCAGAATCCCCAGCCGTGGCCGAGATAATCCTGCGACTCGCGCTGATTGGCTTTGTTGAGATGCTCTTGCGGATAAACGCCGCAATAGATCCAGCAGCCCGATGCGGTCGTGCCATCGTTTTTCAGCTTCTTGTAACTCTCCAGCAACTCGCCGCTTGTCAAATCGCGGCCGTTGATTTCTTTCAGGATCTCGTTAACGTTCGGCTCGTCGTGTATGCCGTGCGTTTGATAGGGCCAGTCCAGCGCATTCAAGGGTGCATTGCGCGCGCTGGGATCGGCGGCGGCTTTTGCCTTCAGACGTCGCGCCAGATGATGCATGAACCAGGTTTCGCTGCGAGCATCACCCGGAGGATCAACCGCCTTGGTGCGATACTGCACCAGCCGTTGGGTGTTGGTCTGAGCAGCCTTCTTTCTCCGCCGAACCAGCAGCGGGAAACAGAAACACTTCCGTCACAATCTCTTCCGGCTTAAGTTCGCCGCGTTCGACCTCGGGCGAGTTGTACCACCAGGAAGCGCTTTCTATCTCCACCATGTCGCGCACTACCAGCCACTTCAGCTTCGACATTGCGGTGCGTTGCAGGCGCGAATTGGAGGCACCGACGGCGGGATTCTGTCCCATGATGAACAGGCCTTCCATCTTGCCGTCCTGCATATCGAGCCAGTAGCCGAAGTGCGAGTGATCGCCAGTGACACGCGGCATGTAGTCAAAGCACCAATCGTTCTCCTTTGTTGCATTCGTCGCCGTACTAGGACTTCATCAGGCTGATGAAGTAGTTGTCGAAGTTGGACCACAGCCCCGCGGTGGACTTGTGCTTCTTGATGTAGCTCTGCAAGTCATTGGCATCCTGCTCGAAAAATGGCATCGGCAGATAGCCCGGCAAGATGTCATACAACGTGGGAATGTCGGTTGAACCCTGAATTGAGGCGTGGCCGCGCAGGGCGAGAATTCCGCCGCCCGGCCTGCCGATGTTGCCGAGCAGTAATTGCAGAATCGCCGCCGAGCGGATGATTTGAACGCCTTTGGAGTGCTGCGTCCATCCCACGGCATAGCAGATCGCGCCGGTCTTCTCCGGCCCCGACGCGTTGCAGAAAGCTTCCGCGACTTTGAGAAACAGCTTTTGGGGAACGCCGGCATGGCGCTCGATCAGCTCTGGTGTGTAGCGCGCGAAATGCCTTTGCAAGATCTGGAAGACGCAGCGCGGATGTTGCAGCGTCGGGTCGGCCTCATATTCGCTCGTGTGTCCTGCCTCGCCACCGCGATCTTTGCCGTGGCCGCCGCCGGCTTTTGAATGACCAGTCTGCCCGTCGCCCGACTCTTTCTTCGCCGATCCTTCGTAGCGCCAAGAATCAGGGCTGTACTTTTTCTCCTGCTGGTTCCAACCGGAGAAGATGCCGCCCAGGTCTTCGGTATCACGGAAATCCTCGCGGATGATCATGGGCGCATTAGTGTAGTGCTGGACGTACTCGCGGAAGTACTTGTCATTCTCTAGCACATAACGAATCAATCCGCCCAGGAAGAGAATGTCGGTGCCGGGGCGCAAGGGCACCCATATATCGGCCATCGCGGAGGTGCGGGTGAAGCGCGGGTCGACGTGAATAATGGTCGCGCCACGTTCGCGCGCTGCCATCACCCACTGGAACCCCACCGGGTGGTTTTCCGCCATCGACGATCCCATGATCAGAATCGCGTCGGAATTCGCCAGGTCAGTCTGCGCCGTGGTGGCGCCGCCGCGGCCGAACGATGTGCCCAGACCGGGCACGGTGGAGCTGTGTCATATCCGGGCTTGGTTGCTGATGCAAACCATGCCCAAACCTCCACAGAACAGTTTCTTGATCAGGTAGTTTTCTTCGTTATCCAGGGTGGCCCCGCCAAGGTGGGCGACGGCCTTGGTGTGCATTACCTTCTCGCCATCCTTTTCCTCGACGAAGGTCCGTTCGACGGCTCTCCCACAGCCGGTCAGCGACCATGTCCATGGCGGTTTCCAGATCGAGTTCCTCCCACTTCCGAGCATAAGGGCGACGATACTTCACCGTCATTAGGCGGTTGGGATGGGTGTGTAGCTCGTAGGTGTCCGCTCCTTTCGGGCACAGGTGACCACGCGAGATCGGCGAACCGGGGTCGCCTTCGATGGAAATCAGCTCGCCGTCTTTGTGGAACACCATCTGTCCACAGCCGACGCCGCAGTACGGACAGATGGAGCGGGTAAACTCGGCGTCGTGATGCTTCGGCAACAGATTCTTGGTCTGATGGCTCATCGCTTCCGGACCGGTGCCGTCGGCGCCCGTACGAAGCTGATGAACCAACGGCCAGCGCTCCAGCAGTTCCTTAATCATGATGGCTCACTCGCTCAGGCTGCTTGCTTAAACTTGACGAGGATTTTGGTGTATCCCTCAATCCGCTTGTCGAACTTGTCATAGGCCTTGGGAACATCATTAATGTCGATCCGGTGACTGACGATCTGACTTGGTTTGGCTCTGCCGGTAATGATGAGGTCACGAAGATACTCGGCATCGGTCGGAGACTTGATTTTCGGTTTCGGATGTTCCGATACGGAGACTTTCCGTGGGCCTTCGTAGCTAACTGCTTTCATGCGGAATCCCCCAGCCTTGAGTTGGCTTTAAAGACTACGATGGCCAGGGCATCTGCTGCGATGCCCGCTCGCGCCGGTCGACGGAAGTATTCTCCCGCTCCCCTAACGAGATCTCCTGCATAACCCATATTGCTGTTTTTTAAGGCGCCGAACGTTACAAGGCCTTCTTGTCAATGACGTTCGCTGCTTTAGCTTCCTTACCAGGCGGACAACAGCAACTCTTTCGTACTACGGTAGAAAAAACTCTTGACTCGTTCTGTCCATCGATGACGAACGCTCATAACTTGCGCCCATCGGGATTACACTACCAGCATCCATCATGTTCCACCCCATCGATGACCTTCGCATAAAGTGGACCCAGGTCGTGCTTCCTCCGGTTTTCTTGGAGGAGGAGATGCCCACGACCGAGACCGCTTCGGCCACCGTCTACCAGTCTCGCCATGAAATTTGCGAGATTCTCGGTGGCAGAGATCGCCGTCTCCTGGTGGTGTGCGGGCCATGTTCGATTCACGACGCCGAAGCTGCCCGGGAGTATGCCGGTCTGCTCAAGACCGCCATCGCGGAGTTCTCGCAGGAACTGCGTATTATAATGCGCGTTTACTTCGAGAAGCCACGGACGACGGTCGGATGGAAGGGATTGATCAACGATCCGCACCTCGACCAATCCTACAAGATCAATGACGGCCTGCGGCTGGCAAGGCGCCTGCTGCTCGATCTGGCGGAAATGGGAGTGCCTGCCGGAACTGAGTTCCTCGACATGATTACTCCCCAGTATTTGGCAGGCTTGGTCAGTTGGGGAGCCATTGGTGCTCGTACCACCGAAAGCCAGGTCCATCGGCAACTGGTTTCGGGACTCTCCTGCCCTGTGGGATTCAAGAACGCCACGTCGGGAGACGTGCAGATTGCCATCGAAGCGGTTTTGTCGGCGTCACATCCGCATACATTTCTGGGACACACGAAGCATGGCCAATCGGCCATCTTCGTGACGACCGGTAATCAGGACTGTCACGTGATCCTGCGCGGTGGAAGGAAGACGGTGAACTACACCGCCGATGCGGTCGCCCTAGTATGCGAACAGCTACAGGAAGCCGGACTACCGCTGCGAGTCGTGATCGACTGCAGTCATGCCAACAGCAACAAAGATCACGCTCGTCAGCCCGTGGTTTGCCGCGATGTCGCACGGCAGATTGCAACGGGAAACAAAAGCATCATCGGCGTCATGTTAGAGAGCAATCTGGTCGCTGGAGCGCAGAAGCTCGTGCCAGGAGAACCGCTAATGTATGGCCAGAGCATCACCGACGCCTGCATGGGGTGGGATGAGACATTGGAATTGCTGGCGGGGCTTGCGAAGGCCGTTCGGGCGGGGCGATGAAGGAAAACAGCGCCTGTCACCGTGAGCAAGCGGCCGACTTTGCCGCGAGTCGACCGCCCCTATTCAACGCAGCATGGGTGTTGGACAGCCCGCCCTAGCCCAAAAAAGGCCAAAACGGGCACCCCAATGTAAGAATTTCGGTAAGAGGTTGCTGGGCTGGGCCATGCACCCCAGTCCGCTCGCCCGTTGTTGCCTCAGACATTCCGATCACGCCGCCGCGGCACCCTGTGCGCGTTCTGTCTGATCGGCGGAAGCACTCGGCTTCTTTCCCAGCACTTCCGCCTCGGCCTGGAACCAATCGTCCAGGTCATGTCCGTGCTCGCCACCGCGCTGTTCGAACAACTGATAGGCGCGCATTTGGATAATCTCCTCGGTCAGTTCCTGGGATCCCACATCCGAGAAAGAGTTTTCTTCAGTTTTCCTTGGCATGGCTTGCCTCCTGGGATTTTTGTCGTGCTGAGCACTGCAAGAAGAGATGAAACCAACTGTTGACTACGAGAGAACGACGCCACACTGGCGTTCCAGTTAATTTTAATCATGTTCCGGCCTTTCGTCGCTAGGACGAACGTCACACCTGGGGCGTGCGTCAAAGGCCGGCTTGAATTACAACGTGGGTCAGCCGGCGGAAGCAACCGCGCTGCCCTTCTCCTGCAAGGGCACGCCCATCAGATACTGATTAATCGACTTCGCCGCTTTGCGTCCCGCACCCATGGCGAGAATCACGGTCGCGCCACCGGTCACGATGTCGCCACCCGCGAAAACGCCTGGCTTCGAGGTCGCGAGGTCGTCGTTGGCGGAGATGTATCCGCGCTTGGTCACGGCCAGTCCCGGAGTGGTCGACTGAATCAGCGGGTTCGCCGAAGTGCCAGCCGCGATGATCGCGACTGAACATGGAACAACGAACTCGGAGCCCTTGATCGGCACTGGGCTGCGGCGTCCTGAATCGTCCGGCTCGCCCAATTCCTGGCGAATGCACTTCACGGATGTAAGATTGCCCTTCTCGTCGCCAAAGAACTCTACAGGATTAACCAACATCTCGAAGTGAACGCCTTCGTCTTTGGCGTGGTGCACTTCTTCCACACGGGCCGGCATCTCCTTCTCGGTACGGCGATAGTAGATACTGGCGCTCTTGGCGCCCAGGCGCAGCGCGCTGCGCACCGCGTCCATCGCGGTGTTGCCGCCGCCAACGACGATCACGTCACGGTCTTTGCACGGGTACAGTGGCTCGTCGTACTCAGGGAAACGATACGCCCGCATCAGGTTTACGCGGGTCAGAAACTCGTTCGCCGAGTAGACGCCGTTGAAGTGTTCACCCGGAACATTCAGGAAGCGCGGAAGACCAGCGCCGGTCGCGACGAAAACGGCGTCGAATCCTTCTTCCTGCATCAGTTCGTCAATCGTCACCGTCTTGCCAACCACCACGTTGGTTTCAAAGACAACGCCGCGACGGCGCAGCACGTCGATCTCGTGACGGACGATATCTTTCGGCAGGCGAAACTCTGGAATGCCATACACCAGCACACCGCCGAGTTCGTGCAGAGCTTCAAACACGTGCACCTGATGTCCCATCTGGATGAGGTCGCCAGCGCACGCCAAACTCGCCGGACCGCTGCCAATCAGACCCACTTTCTTGCCTGTCGCTGGCGCGGATACGGGAGATCCGAACTGTCCCGTCTCGCGCTCCCAATCCGCTACAAAACGCTCGAGGTATGCGATTCCGACCGGCTCGCCCTTCTTGCCCAGCACACAACCCGACTCGCATTGGTCTTCCACCGGACATACGCGTCCGGTAATTGCCGGCAGGGCATTGTCTTCGCGAACCTTCGATGCCGCGCCGAGATAATCACCCGCGAGTATGAGGTCGATCACAGCTCGCACGTTCACCGACACTGGGCATTTCTCGACACAGCCGGGCTTGGGACACTCAATGCAGCGCAGCGATTCCTGCCGTGCCTGCTCGGCGGGAAAGCCGAGGTTCACTTCGCAGAAATTGTGGGCGCGCACCTGGGCGTCTTGCTCGGGCACGCGCTGCCGCGGCAGCTTGATACGGTCTTTGTTGGGCAGCGGATTATTGCTGGCGATCTTGTCAGTCATGGCTCACCTCGACCGGTTCCAATGCGCATGCGTGCGCTTGATTGCTCTCGCGAAGCCTCTTCAACTCCGCTTCGGGGTCGGCCTGCAGGCGTTCGATGCTGGCTCGCTCCTGTTCGCGATACATATTGTTGCGCTGCATCAGGACCTCAAAGTTGACCTGGGTGGCGTCGAACTCGGGGCCATCCACGCAGGCGAATTGGCTGCTGTTGTTCACCAGAACGCGGCAACCGCCGCACATGCCGGTACCGTCTACCATGATCGAATTCAAACTGACGATGGTCTTAATCTGCTTGGGGGCGGTTAGGTTGGCCACCGCGCGCATCATCGGCACCGGACCGACGGCGAGCACATAATTCACGTCCCCGGCAGCAACCAACTCTCTCAGCTTGTCGGTGACCAGGCCTTTCTGGCCGTAGCTGCCATCGTCAGTGACGACATAGGTTTCGTCGCTGACCGCGCGGACCTCGTCTTCCAGAACGAGCAGGTCCTTGCTGCGAGCTCCGACGATGGAGATGACTTTGTTGCCGGAGCGCTTCAACTCGCGAGCGGTTGGATATGCCATAGCAGTTCCTACGCTGCCACTGACCACGACCGTGGTGCCAAATTTTTCGATTTCAGAGGGCTTGCCGAGCGGGCCTACAACGTCGAGGATGGAGTCGCCGGCCTCCAGCATGCTCAGCAGCATCGTGGTCTTGCCGATGGCTTGCACCACGATGGTAACCGTGCCGGCCTTGGCGTCGGCATCGGCGATGGTTAGCGGGATTCTCTCGCCGCACTCATCCAGCCGCACAATGACAAACTGCCCCGCCCGCTGCTTGCGTGCGATACGGGGAGCCTTGATCACAAACAGCTTGATACCTCGCGCTAGCGGGCGCGCTTCCACGATCTCGAACACAGTACCCTCCGTACTTGATTCTGCGGGGGAGCGCACACACAGTCTGTGGCATGCGTCACAGACCCGGCGGACATAGCGCACAGCGCTGCTAAAGCGGGACCAGCGGGGTTTGCGCCAACCCACGGCGCATCTTTTCCTGCCTTTGGAGGCCTCGCTCAGCCTTGAACAGAGCTTGTTGCGCGAATCCTGTCTTCATTACAAATCTGTCAGGCTGGCACACTTCCATTGCTAGCCCGAATCAAAATTGGATTGCATCCATGAGTCAAGGAATGGATGAGAAAACGCCATGAGCCATTGCGCAGGAATCTCTATAGCGTCGCGATCTGATGGTCGGTCGCTGGTATGCAAAGCGGTTCTGCTGGAAATGCTTGCTGTTGCTCTGTTGCTGCCAACCTGGGCGACAGCGCAGTTACAGACGCTCCCGGATGACGCGATCATAGGAGCGCCGAATTCAGCGACCGACGCAGGCCTACCAGACGCACCTTCCGCGGCGAAGGAGCCAAAGTCGGGCTCGTTCGGAAAATCGTTGGGAACCGCGGTCAAGACGATAGGTGAGGACGAACTTCACATCATCAAGTCGCCATTCTCGGTCAATGCCATCAAATGGGATGCGCTTGTCGTCGGGGCCACGGGGGTCCTGATCGCGAACGACGAAAGTGTGCTGCACCAGGTCCCCGCAAGCTGGCACAACACCAGCATCAATGTCTCCAATGCCGGCTTATACGGACTGGGCGCGGCCGCCGGAGGAATTCTTGTCACGGGACTGGTCACTCACAACGATCACGCTATCGACACGGGTATACGGAGTGCGGAGGCTAGCGTCGACAGCGTTATCTTGTATGTGGCACTGGAGGCGGCCTTGGCTCGACAACGGCCCTATACCGGCACGGGCGAAGGAAAATTCTTCTCCGGCAATTGGAGGAACGGTTCGTTCCCCTCAGGACACGCCACCTTCGCTTGGACGCTCGCCTCGGTGATGGCACATGAATATCCGAACTGGCCCATGCGTTTGCTGATGTATGGCGCAGCAACCGCTGTCAGCACAACCCGCGTGACCGGTGGAGTGCACTTCCCTGCGGATGTCTTTTCTGGATCAGTGATTGGTTTTGGCGTGGGAACCTACGTAGCACACAAGGACCGGCAAAAACTGATGGGCCTATTACGAGGCCAACATGGACATCGTCTCGGTCTCGCCGATTTTCAATTTGTATGACGCGGAGTGGCCGATTCGCACCCACCAGCGGCAGTATCCGCCGGCGAAATTTGTTTTTGCCGAAAGCGGACGCACCGGAACCGCGCTCGATTCCATTGTGTCGAACGGCTGCATCGTTTCCGGCGGCCAGGTGAAGAATTCGATTCTTTCTCCCGACGTGCGCGTGAACTCCTACTCCGAGGTCGACGACTGCATTCTGTTCTCGCACGTCAGCGTCGGGCGGCGCTGCCGCATTCGCAAGGCGATTCTCGATCGCGACGTGCACATCCCCGAAGGCACCACCATCGGCTACGACGCCGAAGCCGACCGCCAGCGATATTTCGTGACCGAGAGCGGCATCACGGTGGTCACCCGCGATTATTCGCTGTTTGAAAATCCGGTGACCGTGGATTACTTCACCAGCGAGTAGAGCGGCAATGTTTCAGGATCTTAAGTACGCGCTTCGGCTTTGGACTGGCCGCCCATGGCCCACTGGATTCGCCATCGCGGCCCTCGCGATCGGCATTGGCGCGAATACCGGCGTTTTTAGCGTGGTCAATGCGTTGCTGCTGCGGTCCCTTCCTTTTCGCGAGCCCGACCGGCTGGCGCTGATGCATCAATTTTTTCCCCCACACGATAGCGCGAAGGAGTTTCACGACTGGCGGCGGCAGAGTGACTACCTTGCGGATGCCGCGCTCTTTGAGGAATTCGACGCGAACCTGAACCTTGGCGGAACCCGCGCCGGCAGCCGGGTTCATGTTGTGCAGACGTCGGGGAATTTTTTCTCCCTGCTGGGCGTGCAGCCGGTGCTCGGAACCGGATTCACCCCTGATGCTGATATGAATGGGACGGGGTGGGGATTGCCGGGGCCGAACGCCGTGGCTGTGATCGGCTACGGACTGTGGCAACAGCTTTTTGCGGGCGACCCGAAAGCGCTGGGTGCGACCATCCAAATGGATGGAGTGCCGCTAACGATTGTTGGTGTGGCCCCGCCCGGCTTCGATTACCCGGGCAAAGCTGCTCTGTGGAAACCCGCGGCTTTCAGCCCCGGGAACAACGGATGGGCAACCGTTACGCGGCTGAAACCCGGGATCGGGTGGCCGCAGGCGCAGGCCGCATTTGCCGTGGAGGCGGAGCGACTGTCGCCGAGACTGCCTGGAACGGAAAATTCTGATTTGCGTCCGAGCCTGACGTCGCTGCAGGACGCGATTGCCGGGCCGGTGAAAAACGCGTCGCTGATGTTCATGGGTGCAGTCGTGCTGGTGTTGCTGATTGCCTGCACGAATGTTGCGAATCTCTTGCTGGCTCGGACGACCGATCGGGCCGCGGAACTTTCCATACGCTCGGCGCTGGGGGCCAGTCGCGCACGGTTGGCGCGACAGTTGTTTAGCGAGTGCATGCTGCTTTGCCTGGCTGCCACGGTCGCCGGATTGGCGATCGCCTATTGGATCACCGCGCTGTCAGCGAAGATTGAGCCTCCGTCGCTGGGCGCTCAGTCTTATTCGATTCTGGATGGACGAGTATTGGCTTTCACCGTCGTCGTGTCGGTCATCACCGCATTGGGCTTGGGCGTTTTGCCGTCGCTGTATGCAAGCCGCATGAACACTCCTCGGTTGCGCGGCTCCAGCCGTTTGCGGGGCTCGCGGCTGGTTCGCCAATCGCTGGTGGCCGCGCAGGTGATGCTGACAATGATTCTGCTCGCAGCTTCGGTCGGTCTGGGTAGCGCATTTGTCCACCTGATGGGAATCGACCGGGGCTACGACGTGCGAGGAGTCGTGACGGCCAGCGTCTCGTTGGACGGCACGACTCACCAGCGGAGCAACCGGCAACTCCCTTATTTTGAGGACGCACTCTCTCGCATTCGCAGGCTGCCGGGAGTTCGCTCCGCCAGCGCCACCGAATTCCTTCCGCTCTATGCTTCGGCGTTTGTCGGAGGGCCGTTCGGGTTGGATGGTCGCGCCGCCAGCCGGAATTCCACGCTGATTCCAGTGTTGTCAGGATATTTCGGGACCATGGGTTCAACGATTCTCTATGGCCGGGAGTTCAACGAAGCCGAAGTGCGTTCGGGCGCGAAGGTCGCTGTAGTGAATGAGCGATTCGCAGCGGGATTCGGCGCGCCGCAGGATGTGGTGGGCCATCAGCTCACGACCGACGGAGACCCTCCGCGGAAGATTGTTGGCGTGGTGAAGGGCATGGAGTATGAGACCGATCCGACCATGGTGAACGGGAATCAGGTCTTTGTTCCGTCGGAGAATCCCGGCAGTTTCTTCTCGACGTTTGTGGTGCGTGTGGATGGCCAGGCAGAAGATCATCTGGCGGCGATCCGCGACACTATTCAGTCGGTCGATCCGCAGGTTCCGGTATTCGGCGCGAAGACCATGCAGCAGCGGCTCGATGAAGTCTTCGCCTATCCTAGATTTTATCGGACAGCGGTGTGGACTTTCGCCGGGTTCGCCTTGCTGCTGGCTGTGATCGGCATCTACGGGATTGTTTCTTACGCGGTGGTTGAAAGGACGCAGGAGATGGGCGTGCGCATGGCCCTCGGCGGGACTCCGGTTCGACTGCGCGGGATGCTGTTGCGACATGGTTTGATGATGGTGATGGCCGGGGCCCTGCCTGGAATCGCCGGAGCGCAGCTCACGGGGCGCTTTCTCGAAAGCCTGATGGACGGGGCGCAGCCGGTTGGTCTGGCAACCTCCGCGGGGTTGGTATTGCTGCTCGCGCTGGTCGCGTCGGTGAGCATCTGGTCCGCGACGCGGCGCATTGTTCGATTCGACATCATGGCTATTCTGCGCAGCGAGTAGTGGCCTGCACTTCAGAGCTTTATGGTTAGAATAAAGGCGTGCTTTAGCCCGCGCTCTAGCAAGACGGCACAGGTTCGCCGAAGACTATTCAAGAGCAGGATCGTGACGCGGCGCTGAGGCGCCCCCTTCCACGTTAAAGCTCAATCCTCCAGGCGTGCCTCTCGCTGCTACAATTCGGCGTTGAACAGCCGCGACAAACCCTGATCGGCGAACTTCAAGAGCGACAATTACGTACTGTCTAATGAGCGGCTTGGAGACAGTCTCAATGGTTTGATCGTCCAAGTCGCGTTTGTAAATGCGGTTCGTAGTCGGGGAACGAGTCTCAGGGGTTGTTGCAGGGTTTCCGGGGAGAGCAAGTGGAAGACGTTCAGGTGGTCGCGATGCTGGTGCGGCGATGTATCGCCGGCGACTCGGCTGCCTGGGAGGAAATCGTGCAGACCTATAACCGGCGGATATACAACATTTGCTACCGTTTCGCGGGATCGGGCGATGATGCGCAGGATCTGACCCAGGAAGTGTTCATCAAAATGTACCGCACGCTGCCCAGCTATGACCACACCAAGGGAGCGTTCGTGACCTGGGTGACGACCATCACGCGCAACCTGCTGGTCGACCATTTTCGCAAGTCGAAGCAAGACCGGATGACCGACTCGATGGACACCTCGGCGTCGGAGCACGAGGATGCCCAGCCGCTCAGCGAGCAGATCCCAGACCAATCCGCCCCCCCGGACCAGCACGTACGCAGCCGGGAGGTCTCGGAGACCGTGCACGCGGCCCTGGCCAAGCTTTCGCCCGAACTTCGGGAAGCAGTGATTCTAAGGGACTTACAGGATATGGATTACAAAGAGATTGCGGTGGTTTTGAAGGTTCCGGAGGGTACCGTGAAATCACGAATAAATAGAGGGCGGGCGGAACTTGCCAGGCTCCTACAACGTATCTATAGGCAGGTGATGTGATGCCAGACCAAACCAGCAACGGAATGCGCTGCAACGAGTTCGAGCTCCTGCTCGGGGACGCCATTGACGGCATCCTGACCGGGACCGGATTCGACCGCTTCCAGGCTCACGCCCGGGTTTGCCGGACGTGCGGTCCGCTGTTCGCCGAAGCTGAGGCGGGCCGCAACTGGCTGAAAGGTCTCACGGAGGTGGAGCCTCCAGCCAGCCTGGTTACGAATATTCTGGCATCCACGACGGGCGTTGACACCCAACGCCTGCGAGTGACTGCCGGCGCAGCCCAGCCACGAGTTTCGTGGTGGGAGCGCATGCAGGCCTCGCTGTCCGGATATATGGAACCGATCTGGGGCACGGTCCGGCAGCCACGTTTTGCCATGTCGTTTGGCATGGCATTCTTCGCGCTGTCGGTGGGCATGACGGTTTCCGGAGTGAAGCCGGTGGAAGCCGCGCAGACCTGTCGGTCAGATGGTGGCGCAGCCTTCCACCATCCGGCACACGTACTACAACACACAAGCGCGATTGGTTCGCTACTACGACAACATGCGGGTGGTTTACGAAATGCAGGCCGCCGTCCGCACCGTGAAGCGCAACCTGGCGCCCGTTGAACCCAGCCGCAAAGAAACGCAGCCGGAGAAACCGAAAGACGACAAGAACGACACAACACAACAGCCCGAGCAGAAGCAGGAGCGCAATTACAGCCAGACTGATGACCATCTGATTCTGGCTAGCGCTCCTCTGGGTCCATCTGTCTTTGATTCGTCGAAGATTGATCTGTCGAAGATTGATCCGTCAAATCCGGATCTGCCTGTAGTGTCGGTGACCACTGACAGGAGGTTCGTATGAACTGCAACACGCATGGCGATACCGCTGCTGTTGCTTTCTGCCGCACCTGCGGCAAGCCACTCTGTAACCAATGCACCCGCGACGTTCGCGGCGTGATCTATTGCGAGTCCTGCCTGGCGGCGCGGATGGAAGGGACTCCCCCCGCGGCTGGATTTGTTCCAGTGCAGGTTCCGCAAACTCCGCCACAGACCGGATACCAGCAGTTCATGGATCAGGGCCTCGGAGTGAAAGTTCCACCCGGCCCGACTTCCGGCCCGAATCCTGCAGTGGCCGGAATGCTGCGGAGCTATTCCGCTCGGACTGGGTGCGGTTTACTGCGGGCCAATACGCCAAGGGATCTGGCCCACTCGGAATTTTTGTGCTGCGATCGTTGGCTGTCGTCCGATTTGCCCTGGCAGGCCGACATGATCATCGGAATCTTTCTCGGCTTCTTCTGGGTGTACCAGATCCTGGACGCGGTGCGCACGCGCGAAGGCGATTCAAGCCGGGCGAGCCGGCTCCGGATCCATTCGGCCTGGCGCAAACCTTCGGCACGGGAGAGAGAGCGGAGCCACCAAAGTTCCGGCCGCGGCCGCGATCCTGATCGGCCTGGGCGTGCTGTTCCTGATCAACACAGTGTTTGACTTCAGCCTGCATCGCTTCTGGCCAATCATCCTGATCGTGCTGGGCGTGTGGCTGTTTGCCAAACAGTGGGGACTGCTCGGGAACTATCGGCCGTACTGCGTGTGCGAGCGATGCCGCACTCGCAAAGCTCATGGGCCCGGCAATACTCGTGACGGTGGGCGTGCTCTTTCTGCTGGATAACATGGGACGGTTTGAATTCCATCGAACTTGGCCCGCGATCCTGCTGGTGATTGGAGTGGTCAAGCTGATGCAGAGCAATGCTTCGTCTGCTGGACACGTCGGCCCGTTGCCGCCGGCGTCACGGGTTTATCCACCCAACGTTCCGCCGCCTCCGGGAATGCCGGGCGCGCCGAACGTTCGCAGCAAGGGTACGGGCAGAGTTCGGGGCAGAGTTACGGTGGAAGCTCCGCGCAACAATTCTGTACAAGATTCTCCGCAAAGTTCCGCGCCTGGCACGGAGCCGCCTCTTCTGGCGAGGTGAACAATGTCTAGCCCAATACACGCCAACCCCAGCGTCGCCCCCGGCATTCACGCCGCCTTCCGCCATTACCCCCGCCGCGGCGCCGCTCGCTCGCAGGGCCGTTCGTCCTGATCGTGCTGGGCGCGTCTGTTCTGTTGGGCACCATGCACGTGCTGTCGATCGAGCGATTGGCGCACCTGTTCGCCAACTACTGGCCGGTGCTGCTGATTTTCTGGGGCATGATCAAACTGGTCGAGCACCAGCGCGCGCAGCGCGAAGGCGTTCGCGCCTCCGGCATCGGCGCGGGGGGAATTTTTCTGGTCATCATGATCGTGGTATGCGGTCTGGTCGCCACCCAGACTCGATCGCGTCAACTGGTCCGGAATCCGCGATCAGATCAACATCGACGACGGCGACTTCGACAACATTTTCGGCCAAAGCTACAACTTCGACGACCAACTGGAGCAGGCCTTCCCCGCGGGAGCGAGCCTGAAAATCATCGACACGCGCGGCGCGGTCAGCGTCCACGCCTCCGAGGACAACAAGATCACGCGTAGTCGTCCGCAAGCGCGTGGGCGCCGATAATCAGGGCGACGCCGACAAATACAACAGCGAAACCAAGCCCACCATCACCACGATCGGCGGCCTGGTTACGCTTGATGCCAACGTCGGAAGCCGCGGGCGATCATCCGGTCGAAACCGATCTCGACATTTCCCTGCCGCGCAAGGTCGCCGGTCACCATCAGTTCCCGCCGCGGCGATGTGAATCTGGTCGGCCGCGAGGGCAACGTCGAGATCTCCGCTCAGCACTCCGACACATCGGTTGAAGACGTGACCGGCAACGTGAAAGTCAGCCAGGAAAAAGGCTCGGTAAAAATCGAGCAGGTCACCGGCGACGTTCACGTCGAAGGCCGGGTCAACGAAGTCTCGGTTTCCGACATGAAGGGCGCAGTGCAACTCGACGGCGAATTTCAGGAAAGCGTAAAGCTGGCGCGCATCTCGAAGACCGTGACTTTCAAGTCTTCGCGCACCGACATGGAATTCTCGCGCATCGAGGGCACTCTCGACCTCGATTCCGACGAACTCCACGCTGAGCAAATCACTGGCCCGCTGCACCTGACCACGCGCTCGAAGAACATCCGCCTGGACGAGGTTTCCGGTGACGTCCGCCTGCAGGATGACAACGGCACGGTCGAAGTCGGAATGCGCACGCTGGGCAACGTGCAGATCGACAGCCGCAACGGCGACATTCAGCTGAGCCTGCCCGACAAAGCCGGATTCCGCCTGGATGCGCGCACCCGCGACGGCGAGATTCAGTCCGACTTTCCCGAACTGAAAGTGAACAACGACGAGCACGAGGCCAAAGCCAGCGGCAGCGTGGGCAACGCCTCGTCCCACATCGTGCTCAACAACGAGCATGACGGCATCGAGATCCGCAAAGCCAGTGCAACGCCGCCGAAACCGCCGGAACCGCCAAGCCTCAAGTCCGGCAAGGCTCTGCCCGCCCCGAAAGTGAAAGTAGAGCCCACGGAAAACTAGAATGCTCATGTGGGGACGGCCGCCTTCGGCCGTCCAGAAGGGCGAAGCCGAGCGCGGTCGACTATGCTGCTGCCCTAATGCCCGCGCTTCTGCTCCACCAATTCTTCCACCCGCGCCAGCACTTCATCCTCACTCAACCCACTCGAGTCGATCACCACCGCATCCGCCGCCGCCACCAGCGGAGACGCCGCCCGGGTGCGATCTCGTTTGTCGCGCTCGCGCAGATCAGCCGCCACGTTCGCCGCGACTTCGCCCTTGATTTTGTGTTGGTCCATGCGGCGCTGCTCGCGCACTACGGGATCGGCATCCAGAAAAATTTTCAAATCGGCGTGCGGAAAAACCTGCGTTCCGATGTCGCGACCTTCCATCACCACGCCGCCGCCAGCGCCCATCGCGCGCTGATGCGCTACCATCCACTCCCGCACTTTGGGATGCACCGACACGCGCGACGCCCCCTCTGACACATCGCGCTCGCGAATGCGCGACGAAACATCGCGGCCGTCGAGCAGCGTGCGATTGCCGCCAATCGTCGGCTCGAGCTGAATGCGCGAATGCTCCGCCAGTTTCAGCAGCGCGTCTTCGTCGTCAAAAGAGGCATCGCGGTCAATCGCCTTCAGCGCCAGTGCGCGATACATCGCCCCACTCTCCAGATTGACGTAGCCCAGCTTCCGCGCCAGTCGCGACGCGATCGTACTCTTGCCCGCGCCCGCCGGGCCGTCGATGGCAATGGTGAGCTTGCGGGAAGGCTGCGGGCCGTTGGATTGTTCGTTCATCGTGGAAGTTAAAGATTGTACACGCTGGTCGATGAGAGGTTGAGAGATCGCCTTCGCGATTCGCATGGGCGATTACTTTCCCCGCGTACTCCAAGCGGCTTTCTCTGCGCAATCTGCGATTAAGGGCTTTTCCGATGCGAGAAGATCAAAAGCCCTTAACCGCAGAGGGCGCGAAGAAAGGCCGCGGAGTTCGCAGAGAAATTCGAATTGCCGCCCGTCCCTACACGTTCACACCTGGCACGGGGCATATCAGATTTGCGGGATATCGCCCGCACGCACTTGCTCCGGCGTGAATCCTATCTCGCGCAGCCTGCGAATGCTCAACGCGTCATGCCGCTTGGCCAGCCGCACGCCGCCCTCGTCGCGCACCAGCTCGCAGTGAAAATAATCCGGCGCCGCGAGCCCCAGAGCCCGGAAGAGCAGAATCTGCCGCGCCGTCGACTTCAGCAAGTCGGCGCCGCGCACAACTTCGGTGATTCGCATCGCCGCATCGTCCACCACCACCGCCAACTGATACGCCGGCACGTCATCGCGGCGCCAAACAATGAAGTCGCCGAAGTCGCGGCCCGCGACGAAGCGCTGCGGGCCGAGATGCTTGTCGTCGAAACAAATCTCCTCGCCATCAGGAACCCGAAACCGCCAGTTCGCGCCGGCGGGTTCGGAGGTCAGGGCCGATTGCCTTTGGCTTCGCGGGACGACCGAGGCGGCCGTCGCTACATGAGGAACGGAGACTCGCGGCTCCGCAACTTCCTCGGCCGGAGAACTAGCCGGGCGGCAAGTCCCGGGATAAACCGGTTCATCATCCACATCATTCGGCGCGCCCGCGGCCATCCCGACATCTTTCCGCGAGCAGGCGCACGGATAAATCGCACCCCGTTCGCGCAGCGTCTTCCAGGCCGACAGATAAAACTCGCGGCGCGCACTCTGCGCATACGGCCCGAAATCCACCGCCGCTGTCCGGCCCCTCGCTCCACTCGATCCCCAGCCAGCGCAAATCTTCGAACATCGCCGACACAAGTTCCGGGCGGCAGCGCTGCGAATCTAAATCTTCGTTGCGGAAAATTAATTGGCCGTGATGTTCTCTCGCTCGCTCCGCCGCAGTCCAAAACGTCCGCGCATGTCCAATATGCAGAAGCCCCGTCGGCGACGGCGCGACGCGTCCGCGATAAGTCGGGGCCGAATCGATGGATGAGAGCGCTGTCACTATTCTCTAGGCGACCGCCAGCTGCAAAGGTTGTGCAATGGAGTCCGACGCCGCGTACTCGATGTGGAGAACTCTTCTCGGCGCTTCCTCGTGCGACTTCGATGATGAATGAATGAGCAGAGGCCGCATCGCAACCACGGCACCCTTGGGGGCAACGCACTCTACTGGCGAAGTGCGAGTTGCAACTTTGTGGACCGCATCATCCGACAACAAACCAAGCTTGTGCGTTCCAGGCAAAACACGGAGCGGGCCGTTGTTGGAATTCGAATCGTCGAGATGAACCCGCAGTGCCAGGACTCGCGCCATCGTAACGGCGGGAGCGTGCGCGTAGTGAATCCCTTCCTTCACCGACCACGGTCCCCATCCGGGTATATCTGCTCGAACGAGGAGCGGCAGCACCGTGTCCTGGTGCCAAACCACGAGCCAATTCGCGGCCGGGGATTTGTCGAACAGAGTTGCGCGGAAGGGAAACGCATCCGGCCCCAAGACTGCTCGCGCCAGATCGATCATTTTTTCTTCTCGCGCCAACTGGGCTACCGGAGCAAATCGCAGCGCGTGCCGCAGGCCTGCTCGGCTCCGCGAGGGCGCCAATTCATTAAGTTCGTGCAGAAGCCGATCCAAGTGGCCACGCTCGAAAATTCCGGGAAGAATCGCGTATCCGTTCTCGTCGATTGTCTCGTGCCCGCTCAACCTGTTCACTGTCTCCGGGAACATCGCGAAGGTGTGCACAACCGTGGAAGAGCGCTTCAGCGCCGCGGCGAACGTGGCCCCGTGGCGGGCTTCAGCCCTCGTGGTCGCGATCCCGCCGGCCGGGGATTGGGCCGGAGGTTGGGCCGCCGATTGAGCGCCGGCACCACCACATGCGGCGCTGCTGCAACTTTCTCTGGCGTGATTTGCAGCATCGAGCGCCCGCTCACGTGGATGAAGCTCAACTCGCGCGCGGCCAGCAGCGCGTTCACGGCGTCTTTTACTCTCGAGCGCGCGATGAAATTACCGAAAAATATTTCCAGATCGCTCTGCTCGATCGCGATGACGCAGTCCAGATATTTCGACAGCAGCGCGGTAAGCGCTTCCTGCACCGAAAGTCCCACGCCTTCTTTCACCGCGTCGGGCGCCCAGCGATAGAGCACATCCCACACCGAACCTTCGCTGGCCTTGTAGTCGACGCGCGTGATGCGCAGTTTCGACCACAACTCTCCGAGCGCGCCATCGAGCGCCGGAAACGAAACGCTGCCGCCCAGCACTTCCTGCATCTTCTGTTTCGAGATCGGACCGTCGCGCACAATCAACTCAAACGCGTCGCAAGCCAGCGCGGAATAAGCCGAGCGCGAACCCGCCTTGGGCGCCTGCTTGGGATTGCGCTCCCCCACCAGAGCGTAGAAGTAAGGGAAGGCCGACGCCGCCACCAGGAATCCGTTGTTCTCGTCGAACAGATTGGCCTCAAACGCAGCCCGCTCGCGCAGCAATCGCACCATCAACTCGGTGGCCTCGGTCGCGCGCGGGTCTTTGAACGCGTGCTGCCAACTGGGCAACCGATCGTCGGATCCGATAAACGCCCCGATGAACGTCGGCACCAGCAAAGCTGGGCGCTTGGGATACATCAGACAAAATCCGACTTCCTCCAAGAACGCCCGCGCCTGCTCGATGGTCTGGATGGGCTTGCCATCGAGCCGCCACTTCGCGCGCCGCAGTTGCTGTAGTTCGAGATCAGTCATAGTGAAGCAGCTGTCAGCTGTCAACCAAAACCAAAGCGGCCTTACTGAGAGCCGAGAGCTAGATTCTCTTAAACGCTTTCTGAATGTCCTTTACAGAATACCTTAGAACCACCGGCCTGCCATGCGGGCAGGCCATTGGGTGGTCGGTTTTCGCTAATTCTGAGAGGAGCCACTCCATTTTATTTTGTTCCAGCGGCATGTTGACTTTGATGGCGGCGTGACATGCGATCGACGCCGCGATGCGCGCGCGGATCTTTTCGAGGTTCAGCGATTGCTCCTCGCGCGAGAACTGATCGAGCAATTCGTGCAGCATGTGCTCGACGGCGGAGGCATCGACGCCGGCGGGCGCGACTTTTACGGCAACGCTGCGCGCGCCGAAGGGCTCGGCTTCGAAACCGTTGTGCTGAAGTTCGTCCGCGATTTCGGAGAACGCGGCCTGTTGGGCGGGAGACAACTCCAGCACGATCGGCATGAGCAGGCGCTGGCTCTCGACTTTCTGGACGGCGCGCTGTTTCAGTATGCGCTCAAACAGGACGCGCTCGTGGGCGACATGCTGGTCGATGATCCAGAGTCCGTCTTCGTTGACCGCGAGGATGAACGAATTGCGAATCTGGCCCAGCGGCCGCAGCGTTCCGAGCGACGACAGCGTCGGTTCTTCTTCGCGTACGTCAAGCGCCGGAGCGCAGCCGCTGTCTGGAATTACGTCTGCCGCGCGTGCTAAAGAAACTGCGGCGTTGGCCTCAACCGCAATTCCGCCTTCGAAGTGAAACCGCCCCGAAATTGGCGGCGGCGCAGGAGCCTGCAGGGCAAAACCGCCGGCGTCCGGCTCCCGCAGTCCGGCTTCCGGACGCCCGACGCCGGAAGTCGGAAGCCCTGGTCCCGCCGATGCGCCGGGACTCAGCTCGGGCGTCATCGCACCGGGCGTGAGCGCCCCGGGAGTAAGCGCGCCTGAGGTCAGCGAAGTGCTTGCCGTCGCGCGCGCGTGCATCTCGGTCACGAACTGCGGCACCGGACGCGCCTTCATCAGCGCCGCGCGCACGGAGTCGCGCACGAAATCGTGCATCGCGCTTTGCTGGCGGAAGCGTACTTCGGTTTTCGAGGGATGCACATTCACGTCGACCTCAGCCGCCGGCAACTCCAGAAACAGCAGCACCACCGGATAGACCGTCGGCGGAATAATGTTTCGGTAGGCCTCGGTCAAGGCGTGCTGGATCAGGCGGTCGCGAATGGTGCGTCCGTTGACGAACACGAAAATCGAATTGCGGTTCAGCTTCTGAATCTCGGGCTTGGAAACGAAGCCGTGAATGCGCATCTCGCCGGGATCCTGGGGAGCGACCTGCTCGCCGTCTTCGTCAACTTCCTTTCGCCGCCACGGCGGAGGCTGCGGCAAACCGACGCGCTCCAACGCCTGCCGCGAGGCCACGGGGATGAGTTGGTCCAGCGTTTCTTTGCCGAAGATCTGATACACACGCTCGCTGTAACCGGCGACCGGAGGGGCAACCAACATGGCGTTCGCGGCCGAGTGCAGCTCGAAATGTTTTTCGGGATGGGCCAGGGCATAATGCGTGACCAGCGACGCGATGTGCGACAACTCGGTCGACTCCGCTTTCAGAAATTTCTTGCGCGCGGGGGTGTTGAAGAAAAGATCGCGCACTGTGATTGAAGTTCCCAGGGGAAGTCCGGCTTCTTCGACGCGCGCGATTTTGCCGCCGTTGATTTCGACGACCGTGCCTGCGGCTTCTTCTTCGGCGCGTGTTTCCAGGCGTAGACGCGAGACGGACGCAATCGAGGGCAGCGCCTCGCCGCGAAATCCCAGCGTGGCGATGCTCAGCAGGTCTTCGGTGTTTTTAATTTTCGAAGTGGCGTGGCGCTCGAAGGCCAGCATGGCGTCGTCGCGCACCATGCCGCATCCGTTGTCGGTCATCTGGATTAGTTTCTTGCCGCCCGCTTCCACGCTGATCTTGATGCGAGTTGCGCCGGCGTCGAGCGAGTTCTCCAGCATCTCCTTGACCACGGAGGCAGGGCGCTCCACGACTTCGCCGGCGGCGATCTGGTTGGCGACGGTTTCGGAGAGGACGTGGATGCGGCCCATTCTTAGCCTTTGGCTCTTGGCTCTTGGCTCTTGTTGGCTTTTAGCTTTTAGCTTTTAGCTCCCAGTGGTCAGTTTCGCAGATGGGGTGGGAAAAACAAAGGAGGGCAGCGAATGTGGCGCGGTCACTTTTGCCCGATGCTTTTGCCTGGCGTCTTGTCGGACAACAGAGTTATCCGAATTCAACTGCCGTGCGGTTCGGGCAGTTGGCGGACAGGAGTGTCCGCCCCACATATATCTTACTTCGCGTCGGTGACTTGTTCGCGGGATTCGTTATACGTGCCGTACTTTTTTGCGATCACTTTCAGCGTGGGATAGAACTGCACGAACGTGTGCTCGACGGCGGCGTGGGACTCGTGGCAGGACCAGCAGGCATTGCCGTGGGGCATGGCTCCGGCTGACTCTCCGGCGGCGGCGTGGCTGTCGGCGTTGAAGCCGTAGTAGGCCCACTTGTCGGGATTCTTCGCCGAATCTTTTACCTCGACGGCCAGGCCCATCAAATCGGTCTGATAGTGGCCTTTCTGGTTGATGGAGCTGCGGCTGGCGGCGTCGCGTTCGTCGATGACGAACATGGTTTGCTCCGGCCATTTACCCGAGGTGGCGAATTCGTTGTAGGCCCAGCGCTGCACGAAAACGTTGGTGAACATTTCGTGGCCGCCGGGATCGGGGCTGTAGTTCATGCCGAAGCCGGCGGAAAGAAACATCCACTCGCGGTAATCGGCCGGGCGGAGCAATTCGCCCTTCGCGTCATATTGCGGCTTGGGCGATTTCGTGTCGGAAGCTGCGGCCAGAAGGGCTGCGCATGCAATCAGAATCAGGACGGAAGATAGAACGCGCTTCATTGACTCGCTCCCCACTATTTTTTAGGTTAATTCAATTTCCTTCGTTTGCCGGGAACAGCCTGGATTTCGGCGCGCCGTCTTGAACGAACCAAACCCGCGGCAACAGTCACGTTTCTTCAGACTGCGGAGAAGCAGATTTGTCACCCGCTTTTATCGAGAAGCGCGCCATGCGGAATCACCGGTCGAACCACCCGCCAGGGCTCGGCCGGTTACTGCACAACCAGACTCAGCATCTTCGTGTAGGTCGTGGAGCCGGAAGTGGCGGTCACCGTAATCTGGTAGGTGCCCGGCAGCGTTCCTGGATTTGAAGTTCCGCCACCACCGCCGCTGCTGCCGCTTCCGCCGCAGGATGCCAGCCAGAGTGTGGAGATTCCAAGCACGAGAATGAATGCCAGAAATTGCGGGCCACGCGAAACTGGCCACGCGAATCGGCGTCGCGATCCGGCGGTGAACAGAATGCCCAGCAGGCCTGGCAGAAATGCCGCGTAGAAGATTCGCAGGCCGCGATCGGCGGGCCGCAGCGATGCGCTGCTTGGGGCCGTGGTGGTGACGTTGAAACTGACGCCGCTGGTCGCGCTGATGGATTGCGGCGCGGTGCAGGTGGATTCTGACGCGGGATCAGTGCAGGTGAAAGTAACGGGGCCGATCGTGCCGTTCATTGCGACGGTGAACGTGGCGTCCGCGCTAGCCCCTGGTGTGACTGTGTAGGTCGTGGCCGTTGGCGTGAAGGTGAAGCTGGAAGGCAGCGTCGCGGCGAAGGCTGCGGCGAAATTGTTGGCGTCGACCGAACCGAGGCCCGTGGCCAGGTTGTAGCCGGTGGTCGGGTCGGCGTTGGAGGCTTGATAACCGATCACGCCTGCCGATGGGCCGGTTGCCGGGCACTGTAGCGCGGGGGGCTGATTCGAGGGTTGACCGCCGACGCACAGCACCGTGTTCTCGCCAGTCGTGACCGGATGGAAGACTTTGTTCGATGGCGTCTCGGCCAGCGAGTACAGCGTGGGATTGACGTTGCCCTGGCCTGACGATGCTGTGTATTGATTCAGCAGCGTGACGATGCCGGCGAACACAGGGGCCGATGCCGAGGTGCCACCGATGATCGAGGGGTGGTTTAGATTGAGTGCGTTGGTGATGCCCGCTGGTCCGCCTGATGCGCAACTGCTGCCGCTGCCGACCGCTCCGTCGTTGAGCTCCGACAACTGCGTGCAAAAAATGTAGCCGGGGAAATTCGGAGTGGCCAGAAAGGAAACATCCGGCGACAGACGCACTCCTGATTGTCCGGAAACCGCCACGGTCTGCCATGTGGGCTGCGCAAATCCGTTGAGGCAGGCGCTCGAGCTGTGATGCGAGCAGTTGCTGGCGCCGCCGCCGCTGGAGGAAATGCCGATGTCGTTCTGCGATGCTTCGATGGACGTAAGAGGCTGCCAACCGGGGACCAGCGTCGTTCCGCCTTGCAGGCAGAATTCAAATGCGATTGTGCCCGAGGTTTGATCCCCGCAGTACTGCACGAATTCGTCGTCGTCGTTCCAGGCTTGTTCGGGGATGTAGCCATTGTCGGGCCCGTTGGCTAGAACGCTGCCTCCGTCGGTGCCGGTGGTCGTGCCCCAGTATTGGCTTGAGAGGTCGGCCAGCTGAACGGCCGTGCCGCCTACGCCGGTAACTTCGGGGCTGCTGGCGGGATAGCTGACGGCGAGGCCCAGAGTGGCAAGGCCGGCGGCGGTCGTAGTGTTGGCGTTGTCGCATTCGGCGGCGCCGGTATCGCCGCTGGAATTCACGAAAGTGATTCCTTCGGTGTTCGCCTTCATTAATTCAGTTTCGTCCGGACCGGCCAGCCCTGTGTTCACGTTCGTGATGGAAAAGTCGTCGAACTCGCATTCGCCATAGCTCAGGCTGATGACCGGCGCCAGCGTGTTGTCGATGGCGTAGTAATACGAGGTCTTGGTGTCGGTGGAATTCACGTAGATGAGTTGCGCGCCGCGGGCGACCGCTCCCGACCATTCGAGGTCGAGATCGGCTTCGCTGAGATCGCCGTTCGACTTTACGGTGGGGTCGGTTCCGTCGAGCACGTACTGCAGATGCGGATCGTTGCAGGACGTGATGACGCCATTCGAATCGGTGGTGCAACTGATGGCGGGGAGTCCGAAGCCAGTACGAAAATTAGTAATATCGGATAGGTAAATATCGGTCTGGCCCATCACGGCCAGCTTCTGGCCGGTGCCGTCGAAGCCGGCGTTGTACAGCGCGTTGATGTCGTAGATGGTGGCGATGTCGCCGGGTGCCACGAGATCGCCGAGGACGGAACTGTCGTAATAAGGTCGCGGCGTAATTCGAAAGCTCAGGATTTTTTCGAATGCCCATCGGCCGCGGGAAAAAGTCGTGACAGTCCGCGCAGGCCGGTGACAATTCCGCCGAGCGCGGCGGGAACGACGGGATCGGTGACGTTGGCATAGTGCAGTTCGCCGTGCACATTGTAGCGGTGGATTTCCGTGTGGAACGCGCTTTCGACCTGGGCCGCGGTGCCGGTGAAGGAGATCCAGTTGCGGCCGCGGGCGGGCTGGATCGTGGTGAATCCCTGGGATTTCAGCCATGCAGTCATCTGCTGCATGTCCTTCGAGCTCAGGCCGAAGCGGTCGGCATACTGCTCGGGGGTGAGCCATTGATGAAAGTTCGGTGAGCGGCGATTCTGCTGCTGGGCGAGGAGTTGCGTGAGTTCTTTCTGCTGCGCCGGGGTGGGGACGGTGAGCAGCGTGATGGTCCCCAGGCGCATGGCGGGATCGACTGGACCCTGATCAAATTGCGGCTGCGCGTTGCGATGGACGTTGCCGGCCAGGGTGACGGTCTGGCCGCTGGTCAGCGAGCCGGCGATGCGATCGGCGGAGGCGGCATAACTTCGGCTGGAGAAAATGCTGACCAGCAACGACGCGCAAGCGAGCAATAGTAAGCAGTTGGATAATAAATATCTCGATAATAATCGCGCAGTTCTCATGCTGCTCCCGGGTGGATCAAATCGCTAGGTCTCTCCCAGTTTATCTCCGCAAAAACGCGGCGCGAGAATGGGGCACCGATTCAATTGCAGAAAAGCAAAGGCGCTCCGGGATGAGCGGAGCGCCGTGGATGCTTTGGAGCCGGACTAGTTCACCACCAGCGTGACCGGCACCGGAAGCGCCGTCACCGGACTGGAGCCTCCGGTAGTGGCGTTGACCATAACGGTGGACGTTCCCTGCGGCGTGCCGGGATTCGAACTGCCGTTGCCGCCGTTGCTGCCGCTGCACGAACTCAGCCACAGCGTGGAGAAGCCGAGAACTACGATCAGACTCAAGAAGCGCAAGCCGCGCAGCGAGCTCTTACGTTTTCGAGAGCCGGCGGTGAACATGATCCCAAACAGACCGGGCAGCAGGGCGGCGTAGAAGATCCGCAGGCTGCCGCTCGGCCGCTGCAGTGAAGCGGTCGGGGCCGTGGTTGTGATTGTTACCGTGACCGAGGTTGCGCTGGTCGTGCTGCTGGGGGCGAAGTTGCATAGCGATTCGCTGGGCAGGCCCGAGCAGCTATAGGTCACCGGCAGTGCCGTGGTGGTACTGGTTCCGCTGGTCACGAGGAACGACGGTGAGCTCGAGCTGGCAACGGTGAACGTGACCGCGCTGCTGGTCTGGCCCTGCGCGACTGTCAGAGAGCCGGTGCCGAGACTTGATGTCAGCGTGAAACTCTCGGTGGTTGCGGTCACCGTCAGACTGACGGTTCCGACAGCCGAGGTTGATCCGGAGGTGCCTTTCACGGTGACGGTGGTCGTTCCTGCCGCCGTGTTGGGAGCGGTCTGAAGGGTCAGCACCGACGTACCGCTGCCTCCGGTGACGCTGCCGGGGTTGAAGGCGCAGGTCGCGCCGGAGGGTAATCCGGTGCAGCTCAAGGTGACTGTGCCGGTGAAACCGTTCAGCGGGGCGATGGTCACGGTGCTGGTGGTGCTGGTGCCGGCAGCGATGCTGGCCGGGCTCAGCACGGTAGAGGAAGTGGTGAAGCTGGTGAGGCTTGCGGCCCAGGCTTGCGCCAGGACATAACCGTCAACGGAGCCGAGGCCGGTGACCTGGTCGTAGCCGGTGCCGGCGCTGAAACCGTATTCGGTTGTGCCCGAGGGGCAATCGGTGGACCCGGTGGTGCAGGGGACTTCGTTGTTACCGGTCGTTACGTCGTGGAACGCGGTGGGATTGCTGGCGGCGAGTTGGTAGAGCGTTGGATTGATCGGGGCAAGTCCGGTGGAACTGCCGAGAAATTGGTTGACCAGCACGAGAATCCCGGTGAAGGTTGGGGCGGCGGCGGAAGTGCCGCCGACAATCGTGAAGTCTGCCGCCGGCTGTGGTGCGGAAGCCGGAGGTGCAGGTGGAGACGACAGTGTTGTTGGGCCGTCTTCGGAGCAGAAGAGGTAACCATCTTTGTCGGCGGAAGCATCGCATCGCGATATCCGGAACGTCGCGTTTGCCGTCGGCGGGCAGCCGGTGCCGGTCTGCCATGATGGCTTTGAGAAGTAGATGCTGGCGCCTCCGCCCGATGCTCCGAGGCCGCCTCCGTTATCGACATTAAAGGTAGTATCGTTCCAGGCGTTTCCGGGATATATGGAGGGCGCGAGGACAGCGTGTCGCTTCTGGCGCCGGCTGCGGCCCAGTACGTCGTGGCTGCCGCCTGGAGCCCAATCGCGTGCCGTGCAGGCCGCGGCGTCCGGTGAGAAGTTGGTGCCGCCCGCTCCGGTGGTTTCGGGAATCGGAGGCGGGAGAGTCGACGGCAAAGCCTAGCGTGGCTGACGAATCACTGTCTGGCGTCGCAGTCGGCGGCGCCCGAGTCGCCCGATGCGGAGACGAGCGTCACGCCCAGCGTTTGGCCTTCTTGATCCCACTGTTCGAGGGTACCAGTGACATCGCCGCCGGTGTAGGGCCCTGCAAAAGCGGAACCCAAGCCCGACTCGCAATAGCCATAACTGGTGCTGACGAACGGCGCAATCGGAGTGCCCGTCTCGCCTTGCGTCGAGGTCGCCCGTCAAGGCATCTTCCAGAGCGTCCCAGACGCTGTCGAAACGGTATTCGAGACAGCTTTCTCCGGTGCCCAGGCCAGCGAAGAGGAACATGATCTGGGCGTCCTTGGCGACGGCGCCCGACCACTCCACGTCCAAATCGGATTCGCCCTCGTCTCCCGAGCAGCGCGCGGCTGTGCCTTCGATCAACGTCAAGGTTGGAGTGCTGGCGGGAAGTCCGGCTGCGCTGCGGAAGTTGTTCAGGTCGGTGGTGCTGATGGTGCTCTGCCCAACGATCGCAATTTTCTGACCCGATCCAGTAGCTCCCGCTGAGTACAGCGGACCCAAGTCGTAGATGGTCGCGAAATCGCCAGGCGCGACAGAAGTGATTGCCGCTGACATAGGAAGTGAGATTCGGCTTTACCTTCAGCCGGGGCTTGGGCGCGAAATCGTTCAGATGTCCGATGTACTGCACTGCGCCCGAGAGCGCTGCCGGGACTGACGGGTTCATGGCGTTGGCGAGATGAACCACTCCGTCGACGTTGTAGTTGTGCATTTCGAGGGCGAAGGCGGACTCGATCTGCGCTACTGTGCCGTCGAAGGAAATCTTGTTGTGGCTGGGCGCGATTTTGATGTTCGTGAAACCCTGGGTCTCGACCCAGGCGGCGACTTTATCGAGATCGTGCTGGCTCATGCCGAAGCGCGCGGCGTATTGCGGGATGGTCAGGTACTTGTGGAAGTAGGGCGATTTACGGTCGCCGAGCTGCGCCAGGAACTGGTTCATGTCTTTCTGCTGCGCGGCGGAAAGATGGAAATTCAGCGAGATGCCGTCGATCTGGCGGCTGCCGTCGGCGCGGCCGAGGTCGGACTGGGGGCGGGCGAGGCCGTGCATGTTGCCGTTGAGCGCGATTTTCTGACTGGAATCGATAGGGCCGAGAATCCGGTCGGAGACGGCGGCGAAGCTCAGGTTGGCGAGAAGGCCGGCGATCAGGAAGGCGGAGAACAGAGTGGACACAACGGAAGACAGATACTTCACCATTCGCATAGAAGCTCCGGGCAGATCTGGGACTACAGGCTGTGTATTAGCTTATAACGGGTTACCCCCGTTCGATCAAGACAGTTGCGTAGAAGGTTGTATGGAAGACAGAAAGTTAACAACATTGGATATGCAGAACCCGGCGGGGCGGGGGAAGTTGCGGGAAATCGGGGATTTCAGGCCTCCGTCAGGCAAATTAGAAAACAACGCCGACGCAATGGGCCAGGATTGGCCCCTGAGCTACGCGCTGACAGTCGAGCCGATCTTCTCTCCGAGCAGCACGCGGCGGATGTTGCCGTGCTGGTTCAGGTTGAAGACGATGATGGGCAGATTGTTGTCCTTGCACAGGCTGATGGCGGTGGAGTCCATGACTTTCAGGCCGAGTTTCAGCACGTCCATGTAGGAGATGTGGTTGAACTTTTTGGCGCCGTCCACCTTCATGGGATCGGCGTCATAAATGCCGTCAACTTTGGTGGCCTTGAGAATCGCGTCGGCTTTGATTTCCATGGCGCGGAGTGAGGCGGCGGTGTCGGTGGAGAAATAAGGATTGCCGGTGCCGCCGGCGAAAATCACGACGCGGCCTTTTTCCAGATGGCGAATCGCGCGGCGACGGATGAAGGGCTCGGCCACCTGCTTCATCTCGATCGCCGACTGCACCCTCGTATAGACGCCCTGCTTCTCGAGCGCATCCTGCAGCGCGAGACGCATTGATGACGGTGGCGAGCATGCCCATGTGATCGGCAGAGACGCGGTCCATGTTTTTGGCTTGATCGGCCACGCCGCGGAAGAAATTGCCTCCGCCGACGACGATGGCGAGTTGGACGCCGATTTTATGAACGTCGGCTAACTCGGCGGCCACTTCATGGATGCGCGCCGTGTCCACACCGAACCCCTGATTGGCGGCCAGGGCTTCTCCGGAAATCTTGAGCAGAACGCGTTTGAAGGCAGGGGTTGGGTTCATTTTTGGTCCTTCGTCTGTTGGAGCAGCTTTAGTGCTTCTTCACGAACCTCGCTGCTACCGTAATCGGGAGCCTGCGAGGACATGATTGGTCGAAACACTCCCAGTTTCCCCTTCGCCGTAATCAATTTTGCGATTTCTTCTTCCCGGACGGCAACACGCTCAGAATAAGCTAACTCGGCGCCGTGCTCCAACTCTTCGTGAATCACCTCAAGAGATCGAAGGCCGCGATATCGAATCGTAACCATTTTCTGGTGCGAATTCTTATAACTTGTGGCGCCCTCTGCGCCAAGCTCCTGAGCACGCTGGTATGCCTCATCTGGCGAGTCCGCTCGCACCAAGGTCGTATTCAGGTGCACGACATTGCGGGGATCGTCCTGAATCGCAATCTCCATCACAATTTCCGCGAGGTACCAACGGGCATCTTTGGGAATGCAGCCCATAAAAAAGGCGCCCCGCGGGGCGCCTTGAGTTTACTCCGCCTTCGGCTCTGCAGGTTTCGTCACAGCCACGGTCTCGCCCGCATCGCCAACCTTGAAGCGCGCGAAGCGGCGCACCGCAATATTCTCGCCGAGCTTGCCGACTTTCGCCGCGATCAACTGCGAGATCGAAATGGTCTGGTCCTTGATGAAGGGCTGCTCGAGCAAGCAGACTTCTTCGTAGAACTTTTCCATCTTGCCGGTCACCATTTTCTCGGCGATGTTGGCGGGCTTGCCGCTCTTAATCGCCTGATCGAGGAAAATGTCTTTCTCGCGCGCGAAGTCCGCCGCCGTGACGTCTTCCTTGCGAACATACTTCGGATCGCTGGCCGCAATGTGCATGGCGATGTCGTGCAGCAGTTCCTTGAAGTCGTCGGTGCGGGCCACGAAATCACTCTCGCAGTTCACTTCGACGAGCACACCAATCTTGCCGCCGGCGTGAATGTAATGCCCCACTGCCCCTTCGCTGGTCACGCGCGTCGCCTTCTTGGCGGCAACGGAAACACCCTTCTTGCGCAGAATCACGACCGCCTGCTCCATGTCGCCCTTGGCTTCGGTCAGAGCCTGCTTGCAATCCATCATCGGAGCTCCGGTTTTCTCCCGGAGGTCTTTCACTTGTGCCGCTGAAATATTCACTGTAGTGGTGCCCATAATTGCTATTCCTTCTTCCAGTTTTTTCTTATCACTTTGTGAGCGAGTGATACAAGACCCACAGGATCGTTCCAAGCATTATCGCGCCCGTAAGCCGTACTTCGATTGCACCCCAGCCGCTAGCGAATCTCTTCTCGGTCAATGTTCCCTTTGCCAAGATCCAGCCAGGCAGCCGAAACCAAGCCTTAGGAGATACGAGCATGAAGAACGCGTTGATAACGACGACAGCGCCAACTACGGCGGCGATGCTTAAACCCAGGACCTGCATCGTTAGCTTCCCGTATAAAATTCGACCCGCGCCAGACGACCCGCGCGGGTCTGAATCTTTCTCAACGTTTATCGGCTTTGAATTGGCCGACGACTAACGACCGACGACGGACGACGGTTCTAAACCGTCTGCGTCTCAGCCTTCGGCAACTCAGCTTCTTCGGCTGCAACCGGCTTCTTGTGCATGCCCGGACCCAGCACCTGCTCCATGCTGATGTCCTCGGAAGCATCCACCGCGGCGGTGGCGTCGCCGTGATACTCAGGAACTGCTGCTTCCGCCGCCTGAGCCGCATCGGAAGCTGCCTGCATGTCGGCAACTTGTTTGTCGGTCATCAACTGCGCGCCCTCGGCAATCGATTCCGAAATTTTCGAGGTGAAGAGGCGAATCGCCCGCAGCGCATCGTCGTTGCCGGGGATCACATAATCCACTTCGCTGGGGTCGCAATTGGTATCGACGACCGCGACCACCGGAATGCCCAGCTTGCGGGCTTCGCGCACGGCGATCTGTTCCTTGTTGGAATCGATCACAAAGATCGCGTCCGGCAACCGGCTCATGTTCTTGATGCCCGCCAGGTTGGCCTGCAGATGTTTGCGCTCGCGTTCGAGCTTGATAACTTCTTTCTTGGGGAGCAGCTCGTAGCGGCCATCCGTGGCCATCTCGTCGAGCTCCTTCAGCCGCTTCACCGACTTCTGCACCGTGACCCAGTTGGTGAGCAGTCCACCCAGCCAGCGCTGGTTGATGTAGAACATCCCGCAGCGCTGCGCCTCTTCGGCAATCGCGTCCTGCGCCTGGCGCTTGGTGCCGACAAACAGCACGATGCGGCCGTCGTTCGCAAGATCCTGCACGAACTTCGACGCCTCCTTGAACATCTTCAGCGTCTTCTGCAGGTCGATGATGTAGATCCCGTTGCGCTCTCCGAAGATGAATTCCTTCATCTTAGGATTCCAGCGCTTGGTCTGATGCCCGAAGTGGACTCCCGCTTCGAGCAACTCCTTCATGGTAATTGTCGCCAAAGAACCTCCTCTTTAGTCTGCATCCTCGGCGCCATCGTGCCGCTCCGGATTGCCATTCCCGCCCCGCACCGCGAGGCGCAGGAAGAATTGAACACCTGAAACAAGCTATTAGCTCTTCGCTTCTAGCTCTTAGCTAAATCAAAACCCAAATCAAAGGCGTTGTCATTCCGACCGAAGGCGCTTTTCAGCCGGAGCGAGGAATCTCAGTCTCCTCGACCCTCGCCCTCCCGCTCAGCAATTACCGCTTGCTGAACTGGAAGCGCTTGCGGGCGCCCTTCTGGCCGTACTTCTTACGTTCTTTGCCGCGCGAATCGCGGCTGACCATGCCCTCGGCCTTCAGCTTCTTGCGCAACTCGGCATTGAACAGCATGAGAGCGCGGGCAATCCCGAGCTTCACTGCGTCGGCCTGGCCGCGCACGCCGCCGCCCAGAACGCTGGCGACAATGTTGAACGTGGTTGCCATATCCGAAGACGCCAGCGGAGACTTCGCCGCCGAACGCTGTGCCGGGGTCACGAAATATTCTTCAAACTCGCGTCCGTTGACTTTGAAATCGCCGCTGCCGGGACGCAAATACACACGGGCAATCGCCGTCTTGCGGCGTCCCGTTCCGTAGTATTGAACCAATTCAGCCATGCTAGCTCTTAGCTCCTAGCTCTTAGCTTCTAGCTTGAACCACCAGAAGCGAGCCTTAATTGTTTACCCCAAACCCTTGTCATCCAGAGGCAATGTTTTTGTCGCTGGAGGATCTCGAACTTTACGACAGCCGCGCTTACGAAACCGCAACCTTCCGCGGCTTGTACTCGCGAACTACCAGCTTGAAATCCTGCGGCTTCTGCGCCTGGTGCGGATGCTTGTCGCCCTTGTACACATTCAGCTTCGACAACATGTGCGCCGCCAGTTTGTTCTTGGGCAGCATGCGCCGCACGGCATCTTCAATCACCAGTTCGGGCCGGCGAACCAGCCGCTTCTTGTAATCTTCGGTGCGCAGGCCACCCGGATATCCGGTGTAGTGGTGATACTGCTTCTGCTCGGCCTTCACGCCGGTGGTCTTAATCTTCTCGGCGTTGATCACGATGACGTGATCGCCGGTATCGAGAAACGGTGCGTACTGCGGATTTTCTTTACCCATGAGGATGCGCGCCACTTGCGAAGCGAGGCGCCCGAGCGTTTGCCCGTCCGCATTCACGACGTACCACTTGCGCACAATTTCCCCCGGTGAAGGGAAATAGGTTGACATCAGATTTCTCCCAGGTTGAATAAAGGCTGCGAAAGAAGACCGCTCGTTGATTCCGGCGAGGACGCCAGGCCATCAGGCGGGCAACCACACGACCACCAAAGTGTTTAGGATAGCGTAACGTGCAAAGAATTGTCAACGTTCTGTTCGGTCAAAACTGCCAGTGGTAAGGTATGTGCTGGAGGTAACACATGAAAGTACTCCCCTCAGTTCTGGCTGTAGCTTTGATCCTCTCCGTCCCAGTCTTCGCGCAGCACGGAGCTCATGGTGGCGGCGGCCACGCGGTTGGCGGCGGATTCGTTCCCAAACATGGTCCCGCTCCGGTTCGTGGGACGCCGGCAAAACCGGCCCCCGGCCGCGATATGGAAGGCCATCCTGAAGCCCCGCATGTTCACCACGACGGAACCTGGGTCGGGCATGACGCCGGGCCGAATGATGCCCGCTTCCATCTCGATCATCCCTTTGAACATGGGCGATTTACTGGTGGCTTCGGCCGCGGCCACGTCTGGCGCATCGCAGGCGGCGGTCCCAACCGATTCTGGTTCGGCGGCTTCGCTTTCGGCGTCGCATCCTTTGACCTGGCCTTGTGCGCCGACTGGCTCTGGGACAGCGATCAGGTTGTGATCTACGAAGATCCCGACCATGAGGGCTGGTATCTCGCCTACAACCCGCGCCTGGGCACCTATGTCCACGTGCAGTACTTCGGCCCGCAGTAAATCAGAGCACCAATTCGAATATCAAAATTAACGAGGCGCCGGATCGCAGATCCGGCGCCTCGTTAGTTGCGTAATGCCAAAAATAAATATCTAGCGACGGCCGCCTTCGCCCGTCTCGCGTGGGCGAAGCCCCGCGAAATGCTCACAACAGCTGACCGCTTAGGGTTTAAGGGCAGCAACTGGAAGGAAGCACTAACACCCTACTCGTAGGCCAGCGCCTCAATGGGATCCCGCCGCGACGCCTTCCATGCCGGATACAACGCCCCCGCCAGCGCCCCCACCACCGCAATCACCGCCGCGCGCAGCACCCACGCGTTGCTCCAGAACAGCCGCAGCACCGGCTTCTCAAACATGATCACGCGCCGCGTCAAAAAGCTAAGGATGATTCCAACCACGATCCCGGCAATCGCCAGCAGCACCGTCTCCCGCAGCACCACATTCACGATGTACCACTTCGATGCGCCCATGGATTTCAAAATTCCAATCTCCCGCGTTCGCTCCATCACCGCCGTATACATCGACTGGAAAATGACCAGGAAACCGACCACCACGGCAATGCCGATCACCACTTTGATGGCGAGGTCAAATCCCGGAAGATTGTCTGGCGTCATCATCGACAGATATTCCTGCATCGACCGGACTGCGTACCTTTCCATTCCCGGCGTTGCCTGGATTGCCTTCGAGGTCTCATCAAGATTGGCGGGGTTGTCCAGCTTGATATAGAAAACCGAGGCTCGCCCGTCTGCTCCAATGATGTCCTGCATCGTCGAAAGCGGCAGGAACTTGCGGCCGCCTTTTCCGTGCGGAACGATTCCGCAGATGCGGTAGGAATTGTTCAGCACTTCTACCATGTCGCCAACCTTCTTGTGATTCTGGTCGGCGTAATAATCGTCAACGATCGCATCATCCGGGCGCTGGAACGGGCCGCCCGAAAGATAGCGGAACTTTGGCGGCAGCTTGTCATAGCTCGCCAGATCAATTCCGTAGTCGACTTCCAAGGGTTTCTGGCTGAACGCCCAAACTACGGGCGCAGCCGTAACCACATGGGGTATGCGCCTCAGCACATCGCCCACCTTGACTGAAATCGGCGCTCCCGACATAGCAATGAGCCCGGAAGATCCCGGCGGCATCACCATCAGATCTGCCCCGACACCCATCTGGCTCACTTTCGATCCGTTCAGCAGCCCGTAGAAGAGCGCCACCACCATCAGGATCATCGTGACTTCTAACGCAATTGCGCTCATGGCGATGAACGACCGCGTCGGCCGATGCACCAGGTTGGCAAGCACCATTTTGTTCATCATAGGGAATTGCGCGGGCGTCCTACCCTTCTCGCGCCCTTTGCGAGAGGGTGGGGATTTTGACTCTAACGCGGCCGGACAGTCCTACTCGTTCATTCCCAGCGGCATCGCCAGGCTCGACTGTGGACGGTCCAGGTGCACCACCACCGCACCTGGCGGCTGCTCCAGCACAAACTGCTCATCCTTCAGCGGCTGGTTCATCTCCACTTTCAGCATGTTCAGAGTGATGTCGTATTCCTCTTGCGGCCGGAAAATTTCGATGCGCGATGCAAAGCTCACGCCATCGAAATCCTTGTATTCCGCGTAGCGGGCGTCGGTGGCCACGCTGCCATCTTCACTGTAAATGAACTGGCGGTGTGGTTTCAGATCGATCCGCCCGAAGACAATCTTGCGCTCCAACCTCCAGCCCCGGTCGTACTTCTGAATCACCGTCAGTTCGTAGTCGTCCTGCAGGATGCGGTTGCCCTTGGCGTCGTGCAGAGTCTCGTAGCCATTTTCCAGCACTGCTATCTCGTTGTCAGGATCGATGTGGCGAATCAGCAGCGCCTCATAAATATTCTGTGGGCGGATGTTCTCCATGGGCTGGTCAGTATTCGGCGTCTGAACGTTGTTCTTGCCGATGACGAACTTGTTCTTCGACGGAATCCATACTTTGAAGTCCTGCCCGTCGCTGACCATGTCAAACGCCGTGGTCCGCACGATCGGCATCAGGCCAATCATGTGCAGAGCGCCCGGTTTCCGCGCCAGAACGATCCCGCGGATTTCTTTATAGTCGGTGACTTGTCCCTTCTTGCGGCCGCCAATCGAGCTGTCAATGTCAACGGTGGCCTTCAAAGAACGGATGGTTTCGGCCTGCTGGTTGATGCTGTCAATCAGCCCCTGCTGCGTGGACTCTTTGAGCGGAGCCGTCGAGTAGTGGTCCTCCACCGGACGCTTGCGCAGCCACAGCCCGCAGCCCGTGGTGGACAGCTCTGCCAGAATTAAAATTGCGATCCAAAGAAACGGCTTACGTCTCATCAAGATATAAAAAGACCTCTATGGCATTTGAGTATATCGCGCCCAGAAGGGTTCAAAATGGAAACAGGACGGTTTTTGGAGTGTACTAATCGTGATCGAACCGATTCCGTCGCACGAAGAAAAGGCAAAACATCCCGCCGTTGAAGGCATTGAATTTCTCAGCGCACTCTGCGGCAGTTCTCTGCGGGCTCGGCGGTTAAAAGCTTTTTTCCTAGCCGGCTACACGAAAGACGGTCGCACTATCGTCAGTCCACATCCGCATCCATCATCATCTAAACTGGGAGCGTCAAATTGCCGGTCGGCAATCATGAATTGGAAATAACGTGCGCAAGATTATCTGGCTCATCCTCGTCGCTGCCGTCGGATCTGCCGGATGGATCGCCTGGGCCGTGCTGACGCCCATCGAGCCCTCCGCGCAAACGATAGTCCTGCTGCGCCCCGGCTACTCCACGCACCGCATCGCCGCTGAACTCAAAAACGCCGGCCTCATCCGCAGTGAGCAAGCCTTCGTGCTCTGGCACTACCTGCACCGCGGGCGTTCGCTCAAGGCCGGAGAATATCTTTTCGACAAGCCCGCCAACATCATCGACATTCAAAAGCGCCTGCGCCGCGGCGACGTCTATTTCCACACCGTGGTCGTGCCGGAAGGCTTCACCATGTTCGACATCGCCCGCGCGATCGAAGCCGCCGGCCTCGGTCCCGCTGACGATTTCCTGAAAGAAGCGCAGTCCGACACCGCGCTGATCGCCGACATCGCTCCGCAGGCCAAGTCGCTCGAAGGCTACCTCTTCCCTGACACCTACGAATTCTCGCGCATGATGACCATGCACGAAATGGCCGCGGCCATGGTCAAGCAGTTCCGCCAGGTGGCGCACCAGATTGGATTGACCGGCGCGACGGCGGGCGTGTCGGCGCGCACCGCCTCTCCCGACGCCGCCGCGCTCAGCACCGCATCGCCAAGCATCGAAGTCGAACCCGCCATCCAGGCGATCGGCCCCACTGATTCTCCTTCGGACCATTCAGCATCAGACCATGCTCCGTCCGACATTGAACGCACCGTGATCATGGCGTCGATCGTGGAGAAAGAAACTGCAGTAGCCGAGGAGCGGCCGCTGGTGGCCGGCGTTTATTACAACCGCCTGAACAAGAACATCGCCCTCGACGCCGACCCCAGCATCATCTACGCCGAACTGCTGGCCGGGACGTACCAGGGAAAGTTGCATCACGAAGACATGTTTTTCCACTCGCCCTATAACACCTACCGCAATCGCCGGCCTGCCGCCCGGCCCCATCGGCAATCCCGGACGCAGCGCCCTCGAAGCCGCCATGCACCCGGCCCAAAGCGACTACTATTATTTCGTGGCTGACGCCCAGGGCCACCACCGCTTCGCCCACTCAATCGAAGAACACAACAAGAATGTAGCGGCGTATAGAAAGGCCATGCAGGGCCGGTAGCCGGCTTCCGGCTCTCGGCTTCCGGCTTCCGGAAACCTCTCTCCGCACTTTTACGCCGCAGCCGCGGGGCGGACGGATCGAATCAGGCCGTTGATCATTTGGCCGATGCGGGCCGTTTCCCGGCGGACTTCATCACAGTCCTCCGTCGCGGAATAGCCCAGGCGTTCGCCGATTGTGAGTTGAGTTTCGATCTCGAACAAAGAACCTCGCGAATGACAAAGGAATTGGATGAGTTCCTTGTCCGAGGCGCGGCCTTTGCCTTCTGCGATATTGCTTGGCACCGACACCGCGGCGCGCCGCATCTGGCTCGTCAAGCCGTATCTTTCTTCTTTGGGGAAGAGACTAGTGAGCCGATATAGCTGCACTGCCAAATCCATCGCCGCTTGCCACACTTCCAAGTCCCTGTAAGTTCCGCTCATGGACATGCTCCTCGCTTGCAAGATCTCGAGACAAATGAGCTTGCCAGTAAGGACCACCGAAAGTTTGTGATGGATGTCACAACACGAGGGAAAAAACCTAAGAAAGGTACTATTTCGGGAGAACCCTCGAAGGCTCAGAAAATCAAGATTCCGGGCCGGAAGCCGGAAGCCGAAAGCCGGAAGCCCGCCTTCCTTCCATCCAGCCCTGCAGAATCAACACCGCCGCCATCCGATCCACCGCTTTCCCCCGCTTCTCAATCGAGAGATCGGTTTCGCGCAGCAGCCGGTTGGCTTCGACGGACGTGAGCCGCTCGTCCCACAAATGCACCGGCAGGCGAAACCGCTTGCGCACTTCTTCGGCGAACACCTGCATCTTGTCCGACTGAATTCCTTCTTCCCCGCTCATGCGCAGCGGCAGGCCGATCACGATCTCCCGCACGTCATATTCCTGGATCACGCGCTGCAGATGTTCAAAGTCGCGCCGCTTGGTCGTGCGCTGCAAGGTTTCCAGCCCCTGCGCCGTGATCCCCAACGGGTCCGACACCGCGACTCCAATCCGGCGCGAGCCGACGTCCAGTCCCATCACCCGGCCAGCCTTGACCGCCCTGGAAGTTCCGTTTTGGGAGCTATTCTGGTCTTGCTCGTTCAAATCTGGGTCGTTGGGCTCGAAATCCACGGCCCGATTATATGCGCTCGACCTACCCGATCCCTGCTCCGTCGCCTCTCAAGCCCGGTCGAAGACGCCGAATCGATCCCCTCATCTGCCATTAAACATCTGCAGCATCAATAGTTTAGCTAACCTTGCCGAGTCGGGTGACGCCCTCTCCGCCAGCCTTGCTTTCGACCCGTTACGGGAGTAGCATTACCTCTAGAACAGTTTCGCCGCTCCCCACGACCTAGTTTTCCTCCCCGGGTGTCTAAACATGAGCATGGATTTGAATTTCCACATCGGCGACAAGGTTGTGTATCCCAATCACGGGGTTGGGGTTATCGAACAGATCAGCAGCCGGTCGATCGGCACGACGGTCGAGAGATTCTACCTGCTCCACATCAAAGCCAGCAGCTTGAAAGTAATGGTCCCCTGCCAGAACGCCGGCAGCGTTGGCCTGCGCCGGGTCGTACGCAATGGCGAAATCCAGAAAGTGCTCGACGCGCTTTCCATCGGGGAGAATGGAAGCAACGGCGACTGGAAAGACCGCTTCAAGGAAAATTCCGAACGCATGCGCACCGGCTCGTTGCTGGAAGTCGCCAGCGTCCTCAAGAGCCTGATCGCCCTGCACGCGGCCAAGCCGCTCTCCTTCCGCGAGAAAAAAATGCTGGAGCGCGCCCGCTACCTCTTAGTCAGCGAACTGGCCATGGCGCGCAACTGCGAAGAATCCAAAGTCGAAGAAATCCTCACCACCGCCCTCGCCAAGTGCAAGCTGCGCTTCCCCGAAGCGTCAGAGTTCCAAGCCTAAGTTTGGCGTGCCCGAGAAAATGTGGGACGGACACTCCTGTCCGTCGCTCTTGATTTTGGCCCCGCCTCTCTCAGCGACCTCTGCGGCCTTTCTCAGCGAACTCATCGGTTAAAAGCGTTTCCAGAAACCGCTCGAAAGCCCCTACCGTCCCCGAGCCCCATCTTCTAAGGTTTATAATCCGGTAAGGCTGTAGGTAAATGAATGACTGACGCAATCAAACGAAAACTGCAGGACGAAATCGACGCGCTCGAGCACGAGCTCATCCACGAACTGCCGAAGGAAATCAAGAAGGCCGCTGCCCTCGGCGACCTCAGCGAGAACGCCGAGTATCACATGGCCAAGCAGCGCCAGGAATTCGTCAAGGCGCGCGTCCGCCAGATCGGCAAGCGCCTCGCCGACCTGTCGATGGTCAACATGAACAACATCCCCCACGACCGCGTGGGCCTGGGCTCGACCGTAAAAGTTTTCGACAACACCAAGAACGAAGAAATGCAGTACAAACTGGTCACCAGCGAAGAATCCGACGTAGCCACGGGAAAGATTTCCACTACCTCGCCCATCGGCCGGGCGTTATTAAATAAAAAGGTGGGCGACGAAGTCATCGTCGATTCCCCCAACGGCAAGCGCGAACTGGAAATCCTGAAACTCAACACCATCCACGACGAACTACCCGACACTCCCAAAGAGGCCGGCGCGTAATGGCCGCGCGTCAATCGACAAATGCGTGGCGTCATCCTGAGCGGAGCCGCCTTTCAGGCGTAGCGAAGGATCTCGCGCGGATCGATGCCGCCCCAGAACGGGACGCGGAGCGGGAGCCCCGGGCATGACCCATTCCTGGACCAGCGCCTTCGGCCGCGCCTGCGGAGTCCTGCTCGACACCATCGTCCGCTGGCTCGCCCTCTCCCGCATCAATCCCAACGTCCTCACCTTCATGGGACTGCTGGTCAACACCTGGGCCGCGGTTCTGTTCGCCTCCGCCAACGCCGACAACCAGCAGCGCAAGTTCTTCTACGCCGGCCTGGTCATCATCTTCTCCGGCTTCTTCGACCTGGTCGACGGACAAGTCGCCCGCGCCACCAACCGCGTCACCCGCTTCGGAGCCTTCTTCGATTCGGTCGTCGACCGCTACTCCGACGCCAGCCAGTTCCTAGGCCTGTTAGTCTTCTACGCCCGCGGTGGAAGATTCCTCTGGGTCGTCCTCGCCGCCTTCGTCATGGTCAGCGCCATCATGGTCAGCTACACGAGAGCGCGAGCCGAAAGCCTGATCGGCTCCTGCCGCGTCGGCTTCATGGAACGCCCCGAACGCCTGGTCCTGGTAATCCTCGGAGCATTATTCAACCGCATGGCCCCAGTCCTCTGGGTCATCGCAGTCCTCAGCACCATCACCGTGATCCACCGCATGCGCTATACCTGGACCAGAACGCAGGATCCGCCGGTCGCCGTCACTCCCCACCAGGCGGCGTAATGTTTCCGTAAAATTCGGTGAGGCCATCACGCAGTCACGATTCGTAGCGCGGGGAACGCAGCACTGTAGAGACCCTCGTCGAGCGTGAGCAGAGCATAACCATGCTGGGCTGCGTAGGCCCCGATGGCGAAGTCCGCCAGAATGCGGCGCGGCCCCAGTTCCCGTTGTTTTCGGCGTCGCGCCGCGTATCCCTGGAACGACAGTCCGGCAAGCCGCCAGACCGCCTCTGCCATGTCCCAATCGACCACGATGCTGGTTTGGTCGAAAAACGTGTCCAGGAACTGCTCGGTGCGTCCAGCAAACGCCATCAACTCCGAGTAAACGGGCGCGGGAATCACCAAACCGCCCCGCGAGCGGGCGGAATCCAGCGCCCGCTGCGCCGCCAGATTCAGAGTATCGTCTTGATCCCAAAGCGCGACGATCACATTCGTGTCGACGACTGTAGTCATTGACCGCGCAGCTCTCGCAGTGTCCGCACAATGGCTTTTCTGCCAGAAAGGGCGCGCCCGTTCCCAATTCCGCGAAACGGAGCAAACGGGCTCTTCGCGCGCAGCGGCCGGACATTAGCAGAAGCGCCGGTAGTCTCGAACACCAGATGATCGCCGGGCTTCACGCCCAGGAATTTCCGTATCTCGTGGGGGACAGTAATCTGGCCTTTGCTGGTAATTCGTGCCTGTTTCTGCATGGCGAGGCGTCTCCTTACCTCATTATACACCTCCTTACCATGGCGAAATAGCTCATCTCGGCGGCAACAGTGCTATCCTATGCGGTCGAATTCTGATTTTCGGGCTGATCGCAATCGCGGACGAATGCTAAGGACAACTCTTGCCGACTGATCCAGTTCTCGTCGTTCATGGCGGCGCGTGGGCCATGCCGGATGACATGGTCGACGCCCATCTGCGCGGCGTCGGCAACGCGCTGGCTGCGGGATGGCGCGTGCTCGAGCGCGGCGGCACGGCGCTCGATGCCGTCGAGGAAGCCGTCGTCATCATGGAAGACGACGAGACCTTCGACGCCGGCCGCGGCAGCTTTCTCAACCGCGACGGAAAAGTCCAACTCGACGCCCTCATCATGGACGGAGCCACGCTCCGCGCCGGCGGCGTGGGATGCGTCGAGCGCCTGCGCAATCCGGTGCGCGCCGCCCGCAAGATTCTCAGCGAGAGCCCGCACGTTTATTTTGTCGCCGACGGAGCCGAGCGTTTCGCCGCCGAACACGGCATCCTGCTTTGCTCGAACGATGAACTGATTATCCCGCGCGAGGTCGAGCGCCTGCGAGAGTATCAGGCCGAAGCCGCTCGCCGCCCGGCAACGCAAGACGGCAACGATTTATTCGCCGGATCTGCAGACGTCGCGCACGATCCGACGATTTCGCACGACACCGTGGGCGCCGTCGCGCTTGACCGCAACGGCAACATCGCCGCCGCGACGTCAACAGGCGGAACGCTCAACAAAGCTCCTGGACGCCTCGGCGATTCGTCGCTGATCGGTTGCGGTTGCTACGCGAACAACGAGAGCGCCGCAGTTTCGACGACGGGCTGGGGCGAGCCGATCATGAAGCTGGTGCTGGCCAAGTGGACCGCCGACCGAATCTCCGCCGGCAACTTGCCCGAGTGGTCCGCGATGGAGGCGATGAACTATCTGAAGCAGCGCCTCAACGGACACGGCGGCATCATCGTGCTGAATCCCGAAGGCCACATCGGCATCGCCCACAACACGCCTCGCATGGCCTGGGCGTATCAGACGGTGAAGAAGCAGGAAGCCGGCATCGACCGCCCCAACCAATCCTGACGGTGTGCAGGAAACTGCACGCTTGACACTCGCAACGTTCCGCTCCAATATTTAATCGTTTTAATGGCTGGATTTCCCGGCGTTCTTAACGAACCAGTCCGCGAGGAAAGATGATGCACTGGGCTCACCGTTCTCTCCCGCTTCGCTTCGCAGCAGCATTCAGTTTTTTCTTTTGCGTTGCAGCTCTCTCCGCGAACGCGGCAACGAACGCTGTCATCCGCGTGAATCAGATTGGCTATGAAGCTGGACTTTCGGCGCGCGCTTATCTGATGACGACCAGCACGATCAGCGGCGAGACTTTCAAAGTAAAGAATTCCGCAGGAACCGTCGTTGCGTCGGGTTCCGTGGGCGCGATGCTGGGATCATGGGCGGCGTACACGGTGTATCCCATCGACTTTACGCTGAGCGCCGCCGACAATTACACGATTGAAGTGAGCGGGCCGGTGTTCGCGACCTCGCTGAGTTTTCGCGTGGATACGCCGGCGAATCTTTACGCCACGCCGCTGGCGAACAACCTTTACTTTTACGAAAACGAACGCGACGGGGCGAATTTTATTCCCACGCCGCTGCGCACCGCTGCGGGGCATTTGAATGACGCGCATTCGACCGTCTACAGCTCGCCTGCGTTCGATGATGATGACCTGATCCTCGGCGGCCTCAAGCCGACCGGCGCGATCATCAACGCCGAGGGCGGATGGTGGGACGCGGGCGACTACCTCAAATTCGTAGAGACGCACAGTTACGTCGTGGCGCTGATGCTGATCGGGGTGCGTGATTTTCCCGATCAGATGGGCGCGGGCTCGACCACATCGAATTACGCGAATGAGGCGCAGTTCGGCATCGACTGGCTGCAGCGGATGTGGGACGATTCTTCGCAGACACTTTACTACCAGGTCGGAATCGGCACCGATTTCAAGGGCTTCAACTACGAGAGCGATCACGACATCTGGCGACTGCCGCAGGCCGACGATACTTTCGGCGGGACGAACTCCGAGTCCCGCTACATCCGCCACCGGCCGGTGTTTGAGGCGGGGCCGGCAGGCTCGAAGATCAGTCCGAACCTGGCGGGGCGGCTGGCGGCGGATTTCGCCGAATGCTTTCAGGTGTATCAGGCGACGAATCCCTCGCTGGCGAATCAGTGCATCTTCGCCGCCGAGCATATTTTTGATCTGGCGAACACGTCGCCGACCGGTAACTTGCTCACGACCGCGCCTTACGATTTTTATCCGGAATCGGAATGGCGCGACGATCTGGAACTGGGCGCGACGGAACTTTATTTCGCGATTCAGCACGGCAACCTGCCGCCGGGACTGCCGCACACCGATCCCATGTTTTATCTGAGCGCCGGAGCTAGTTGGGCGAGCGCCTACATTCACGGCCCGAGTGACGGCAGCGACACGCTCAATCTTTATGACGTGAGCGGGCTCGCGCATTTTGAGTTGTATCGCGCGATCACGCTGGCGGGAAATCCCGCGGGCCTCGCGGTGACGCAGGCGCAATTGCTCAGCGACATGGCGAAGCAGATTATGAATTCGGTCAACAACAATGCTGGCGATCCGTTTGGCTTCGGGCTGCCGTGGAGCACATACGACAGCATCTCGCGTGCCGGCGGACTCGCCGTGATGACCGCGGAATACAACTATCTGAGCAGCAACAGCACCTACGCGCTCGATTCGCGGCGCTGGCTGGCGAATATTTCCGGAGCGAATGCCTGGGGCGTGACGTTCACCGTCGGCGACGGCGAGAATTTTCCCGATTGCATGCAGCACCAGGTGGCGAATCTGGTCGGCTCCATCAACGGGCAACCGCCCGTACTCGCTGGAGCCGTGGTCGAAGGCTCAAACAGCGCGCCCACCTGGGGATTGGTCACCAACATGGTGAAGTGTCCGGTGGCCGGCGGCGATAGCTATAAAAAGTTCGATGGAAATGGCGCGGTGTATGTCGACAACGTGCAATCGTATTCCACCGACGAGCCGGCGATTGATCTGACGGCTTCGTCGTTTCTGATGTATGCGTGGAGAATCGCGGGAGGGCCGAAGACAGTGGGCAGTGACTAGTGACCAGGGGGCTAGTACTGATGTGCTGCTTAAAAGGTTCCGACCAATTACAGCCAGCCTTTGGTGCGCGCGATGCGTGCGGCTTCGACGCGGTTGCTGGCGCCTAATTTACTGATCGCTTCGGAAAGATAATTGCGCACGGTGCCGTCGGAGAGGCCTAGCTCGGCGGCGATATCGCCGCTGGCCAGGCCTTCGCCGGCGAGGCGCAGCACCTGGCGTTCGCGGTCGGTGAGCGGGTCCATTTCGCCCCAGGCTTCGGTGGCGAGTTCGGGATGAATCACGCGCAGGCCCTGATGCACGCGACGCACGGCGTCGGCGAGTTCTTCGCAGCGCATGTCTTTTAACAGATAACCCGAAGCGCCCGCCTCGAGCGCGCGGCGCAAATATCCCGAGCGCGCGAAGGTGGTGACGATGACTACACGCGTGCCGGTCTTTCTTCGCTGCAGTTCCGCTGCCACGTCGAGGCCGCTGAGGTGCGGCATTTCAATGTCGGTAATAAAAACGTCGGGCTTGTGCGCGAGCACGGCTTCGAGCGCTTCTTTGCCGTTGCGCGCCTGCGCGACCACGGAGATATCGCCTTCAATGTCAAGCAAGGCGGCGAGCGCGCCCAGCACCATCCCCTGATCTTCGGCGAGAACTACGCGGATGGTCTTGCGGTTTTCTTTGGCGCCGTCGCGAGTGCTTTCTCGAACTGGAGGACTCAATTCTGACATTCCCCTTTCAGCGGAACTTCTTTCAGGGGCAGCGTGATGGTGAGAGTGGTGCCGGATTCGGTGTTGCGCTGCAGCGTGCCGCCCAGCATCTCGACGCGTTCGCGCATGCCGCGCAGGCCGTTGCCCTCGCCGTTAGAAGCGCCGCAGCCGTCGTCGTGAATCTCCAGGCGGCAGTTGCCGTTCTGCTGTTCGAGCCGCATGCGGCAGGAGTGGGCCCGCGCGTGGCGGACTACGTTGGTGACGGCTTCGCGCACCGCCAGCGAGAGCACGCTTTCCTGCACTGCAGGAATCTTCACCGTGGTCGCAGCATCACATTGCACGGTCAGGCCGGCAGTTTCGAGCGTGGTCTTGGCTTGCGCGAGTTCGGCGACAAGTCCCTGCGAACGATAGCCGCGAATCGCGTCGCGCACTTCGGTGAGCGCCTGGCGCGAGATTTGTTCTACTTCACGAATTTCTTTTCCCGCGCGCTCCGGATCGCGATCGATGAGTTTGCCGGCGAGTTCCGACTTCAGCGTGATCATCGACAGAGTGTGGCCGAGGACATCGTGCAGATCGCGCGCAATGCGTTCACGCTCGGCGACCTTGGCGAGATGCTCGATCTCTTCGTTGGCTTTGCGCAGCTTGCGGTTCATGCGGTTGCGCTCGGCGAAAAAAATATTTCCCGCTCCGATGACCATGGGAAACAGCGAAGAGTCGAACAGGATCCAGCCGTTCATGTGCAGCAGCAGAGCGTTGATCGCGCCGATGCTTCCGATGGTGAGCAGGCCGATCACCGCGGCCTTCTGGGTCTTCACGGAAAACGGCAGCATGGCGGCAGCGTAGATGAAGAAGGTGCAGGCGCCGGAATTGATGGGCTGAAACAACAACCCCAGCAGCACCATGCCGCCGATGTGGACGAGATTGATCGGGTTCTCGATCCAGAAGAGACCCAGATAGAGAACGAGAAATACAGCCGCGCCGAGGCCATCGTAGAGCCACAGTCTCGCGCTGGCGTGGCTCAGAATTGGATCGATGAAAAAGAAGCCAAGATAAAGAACCCAGAGCAGGGGGCTCCAACCGTGATCTTTATCTTTGAAGATGGTCCGCCACGGCTTCAACTTCCAGTGGCTGCCGTCTTCGGAGCCGATATCACGCTGTAAGGACACTAGCGGCATAGTTCTATTCTCACACTGGCGATCAGTTCCGGCCAGTTCTAAGTCGCGGACGGGTCAGCGAACCAGACCAGCAGCGCGGCCGGGATCAGGATGGTCAGCCAACTTGATCCGCCGTAGAGGGCCGCCATGCCGAGGAGGATTAGGAGGAAGGTCGAGGCCATCGATTTTTTTGAAGTTGCGCTCATTGCTTCCTCCTCGCTCTGCCTCAGCGGCTAAAGCCGCTGCGAATTTTGCGGCTTTCACGGCGCGGCTTAAGCCGCGCCCTGTCAAATCGAGCCGCGCCCAGCGTCGCGCGGCGCCTAGCCGTACAGTTTGTCCTGGTCGCGCTGGAAGCCGATGCGGGCTACGCCCAGGCAGATCAGGGTGAAGGCGGCGAGCACTTCCCAGTGCGTGGCAGTCGACTGCTGGTGCTCTGCGCCCACGATCCCGAGCGCCAACTGCGACAAATGATAAGGAGGCAGCGCCAGCGCGATCTGGCGCACAACCTTGGGCAGGAACATGGAACGGCACCCACAGGCCACTGCAGAACGACATCGGCAAATAAATCAGATTGATGGTCGCAGGCGCGGAGTTTGGGCCGGTGAAATATCCCAAGGCCAGGCCCATGGCGGAGAACGGTAGCGAACCGAGCGCCAACGTGCCGAGCACGCGGGCGAAATCCGCGAGCGGCATGCGCACGTGGCCGAAAGCGTTACACCGAGTGCGAACAATGCGAGCACGATGATGGTGCTGAAAATCATACTGGTGATTATTTTCGCCGCGAAGTAGGCGAACGGCGGCATGGGACTGGCGCGCTTCACCTGCAACCATCCCAGCCCCCGGTCGGATGCGAGACCCGCAGCGGTGCCAAATAAAGACGCGCCCATCACGCCGAACGTGCCATAGGTCGCGATCAGATACGCAGGCACGGGCGTTCCGGCGATCGCTTCCTTCGAATTCAGCACCAGCCCGAACAGCACATAAAACATAATCGGAAAGCTGAGCACCGACGCCGTGTACACGCGCAGGCGCAGGTTCTTCAGGAATTCGTACTTGGCTTCCTTCAGATAAACAGTTGCCGTGTGCCCCGGCGTGCGTTGAACTTGCTGGTTGCTCAGTGCGATGGTTGCAGTGCTCATAGGAAATCTCCTCGGGTGCGTGCGGGCTTCATTGCGCGACTATTTCGACTGATTTCCGTTTTGTCCGTTGTCTTGCGTCAACGCCAGGAAGGCTTCTTCCAGGCCGGCGCTGGTGATTTCAAGAGCCGGAAAGTTTCGCATCCCGTGCCAGCAGTTCGCGGACGACGGGCTCGGCCTCGATGGCGTGAATTTCGACCGCTTCACGATCTTCCTTGACTTCGGTGACGCCGGGAATCTGGCGCAGCGCTTCAGGTCGAGACTCGTGATACAACGAATCCGCTTGCCGGCGGTCTTTGCCTTGATCTCAGCGGGCGTTCCCTGCGCGATAATTTCGCCTTGATTGATGACCGCGACGCGGTCGGCGAGTTCGTCGGCTTCCTGCAAGTAGTGGGTTGTGAGCAGCACAGTCTTGCCGCGCGTGACCATGCGGCGAATTTCGTCCCACAACATGCGGCGGGCTTCCACGTCGAGCCCGACGGTGGGCTCGTCGAGAAACAGCAGATCAGGATCGCCGCAGATGGCGAGGGCAAACAGCACACGTTGCCGCTGGCCCCCGGAGAGATCACCGAATTTGCGATCGGCCACTTTCTCGAGACCGGCGGCGGCCAGGACTTGCGCAAGGGGAAGCGGCTTGGGGTAATAGCTGGAGAACAAATCGATGTGCTCCCGCACGCGCAGGGTTTCGGGTACTCGTCCCACCTGCAACATGGCGCCCGTTCTCATCCGGTTTTCAGGATTCGCTGGGTCGCCGCCAAAAACGCGGGCGCTTCCAGAGTTGGGCGGCAGCAGGCCCAGAAGCAATTTCACCGCAGTGGTTTTGCCCGCGCCGTTGGGGCCAAGCAAGGCAACCACTTCTCCGGCGCGCACTGTGAAATTAACGCCGCGCAGGGCGCGAATGTCGCCGTAGTTCTTGTTCACGCCGGTGAGGCTGGCGACGACCAGGCCTGAATGGGCTATCTCCGTGAGCTGCGGTTGTTCCAGGGTAGCGATCATTTTTCCTCCGGCGCGTCTGGCGGGATGATTGATTGCTCCCACCGTGAAGGCATCATCGCGGAAGCGGAAGGAGCGCACCAGTGCCATCCATCACGCGGCGAGCGTGACAAATGTCATCCTGCAATTTAGAGTTTTCCCGGCCTCGGTATCGAGATGGGCGATCGGTGAGTTCAGGCTTGCCGGAAGAATCGCCGGGGGAAGCGGAGGTTGTGAGGAGGCGGGGATCCCTGACGCCGTTAAGGCTTGTTACGAATTCCGAACAAGCACAGGAAATTCACAATCCGGCAAGGGACGGGCGGTCCGCGTCGTCGACTTCAAGAAAGCCGCATTTTCCCACGCCTGATAAGGGCTGGAGGCTGTTCGGATTTCGTAACAAGGCCATCGCATCGAAAATTTTACACAAATCCCACAACAAAATGCGTCTCGCCTTTGGTATGATTCCTCCACTTTCTCAGGAGGCGCACCCATGCTGCCGGCGGGAAAAAGCCTTCGCACGCTGCGCGAGAAACTCGGCCTCACCATGCGTGACGTGGAGAACTCAAGCGCGCGCGTTGCCGACAAATATCGTAACGAGGAATTTTCCATTCCTCCCAGCCGTCTGTCCGATATCGAAACCAAAGGTATCTTACCCAGCATTTTCCGGCTCTACACGCATGTCGATTATTTACCGCCGCGACTTTCGCGAGTTGATGTCGTGGTATGGCGTGGACCTGAACAATCTGCGCCGGCGATCTGGGCCTGGTGTCTCCGCCGAAATCGCATGTGTCGGACGCGCTGGAGGGACTGTCGTCGGTGCAGGTTCCGGTGCGGCTCGATCCCGGCGTTCGACGATCGCCGCACCACGAATCTGGGCCGCATGGTCGAGCAGTGGGGACTGGTGCCGATCGCTACCTCGCGCAATTTGCCAACAGCGATTTCACCTACGGCTACGTCGGCACGCAGGATTTCACCATGTATCCGATTCTGCCGCCCGGCAGTTTCATTCAGGTGGACGAATCGAAGAATCGAGTTGTGGAGGGCTCCTGGCGCTCGGAATACGAGCGTCCCATTTATTTTGTGGAAACCCGCGACGGGCATACCTGCTGCTGGTGCAGCATGCGCCGCGAGGAAATTATTCTGCAGCCTCATCCGCTGTCTCCGGTTCCGGTTCGGATTCTGCGCCACCCGCAGGAAGCCGAAGTGTTCGGCCAGGTAGTCGGCGTGGCTATGAAATTGACCGAGTGGCACGCCCTCGATGCTTCACCAGGCTCGACTTCTCCAAACTCGAAAGCGCCAGCAGCACTGAACTAAGGTGAGTCGCGGCGGGTGAGTCCTGGCGCTCGCCGGGCAGCAAGTCTTCGAACCGGTCACGCATGCGCTCGACGTAAGTCTGCGCCGGCACGCCCGAGTCGCGGCTCGATTCGGCTAAGTCTTCCACCAGCACGCCAGCGGAGCCCGCAAAACGCCGGCTACAATTTCGGTATGTGCCGTCCTCAGGGCGCGCTCGGACGACTCAGCTCCGTGCACCAGTTCCATGCCCCAATGCTCGTATCGGCCCTGCGCCCGCCGCAGGGATGCAAGATAGGCCAGTTTCCCCAGCAGGCCGGAGACTGCCGCCAAGGTGGTTTCCTTCACGTCCTGTAGAGCGGATTTGAGGGTCATCTTGTTACGAATTCCGAACAATCAAAGGTTTTTAAACCTATTGCTCACCGGATTGCGCCCATGAAAGTATCACGGTCCACTTCGCAGTCACAAGGAGAAAACAACCATGAAACGTGCGCTACTCGTCGTCGGAGCTGCAGTCCTGTTCGTCAGCACTCTGGTGGTTCCAACCGTAGTTCGGGCCGATGGAGGGGGAAACGGCGGCACTAGCTGCGGCAATACCCTCTGCAAGCCGTAACACTCTTATTCTGCATGGAAATCGCGCGATCTGAGTGTTTGTTAGCTGTCCTTACGAAAACCGAACAAACCTCTCCACTGCGTTGCCTCTGGCAGCGGATGGCGGTATAGTGCCTACGCCATGCTTCAAGCGCACTCACTCCTCTGGAGCTACCTTTGGGTTGCGCCCAACCTTCTTCTTTTCTTCCTCGGATTCCTGATTTGGAAGCGGGGGATTTCAACAAGGGTTCGCGCGTTTTTTGCTTTTGCCGTTCTGAGCGCAGTTAGCGAACTGGCCGTCTATGCAGCCGATGTTCTTCCTGCTGTCGGGCCACAGACCTTCTGGCGCATCGACTGGGCCAGCCTATTGATTGAGGGCGTGCTGAAGTTCATGCTCATCGGCGAAATCTTCGCAAAAGTTTTCGGATCGTATCGATCCGTGGCAAGGCTCGGCAGGCTACTCATCCAGTGGGTCGGCGTTGCCTTGATTTTGATGGCGACCGCGGCGGCGGCTTATGCCCCTCAGAACAGCCGCTTTGGAATAGTCTCGGGCTTTCATCTTTTGGAGCAAGCGGTCTATCTGATTGAATCCGGTCTACTGGTTTTCGTTTTCCTATTTTCGTTCTACTTTCATCTCGCTTGGGAGAGACGGCCTTTCGGAATCACTCTCGGCCTTGGCATTTCGAGCTGTGTACACCTTGCTTCCTGGGCCTTGATCGATAACGGTGGCCTGACAGATTCGAAGCGGATGATCCTTGTTTTCGTCAACATGGCCACCTACCATTTCGTTGTTTTCATCTGGTATTACTACTTACTCGTTCCCGGTAAAACCAATCGCATTCCACCTCCCCAGGTTCCTCCCCCGCCGGGACCCTCGATTGATCTGCCGGAGGACCAACTCGAAGCCTGGAACGAGGAACTGGAGCGTCTCACACACAAATGACTCTGGCCATAATTCTTGTCCTCGCCGCCGCGGTCGCGCTGGTATTTATTCTGGGCATCGCGGTGTCGCGCGGTCGGCAGCTTTCTGCCGGAACGCGCCTTGCCGCGCAAATTGAACCCATCGACATAGAAGCGTTCCGCAACCTGATCGATCCAGCCGAGGACGACTATTTGCGCCGCCGCCTGCCGCCCGCGGAATTTCGTGTGGTCCGGCGGCAGCGACTGCGCGCCATGGCCGCCTACGTTCACATCGCGGGAAGAAACGCGGCAGTTCTGATACGCATGGGGCAAGCCGCTTTGGCCGCGAACGATGCGTCTACAGAAGATGCGGCGCGGCGATTGGTCGACAACGCGCTGCTGCTGCGCCGTAATGCGGCCTTCGCTTCGGTGCGAATTTACGTCGCGCTGGCGTGGCCGAACTCAGGCCTGGCAGGGGAGTCCATTCTGCGCGGCTACGAAAAATTAAGCGGCTCCGCTATGCTGCTGGGCCGGCTGCAAGATCCCACAACGCCGGTGCGCATTTCTGCTGTGTGAGTAGCTGGCATTTGACCGCAACCGTTCGGATCTTTAGCGAGCTGGACTTACACATTTTCGAGAAGCCAATTTCTGATAACACCTGCCTCGTGTTTTGCTGTGCTTCCGCACACGAATTGTTCAACCGCAAATCACTGGTAACCTCGGTTCCCCACTCCTTACTTGTTTTCGCTTGCGGTTCTGTTATAAAAACCAGCGGGCTGCAAATCGTTTCAAATCTTTTGTGATTACATCGGCAACCTGCCGTGGGAATCGTTCCCGCCGTCTGCTCGCGTCCGCGAGTCCAAGGGAGAACCTTATGATCCGCATTTTGAAAGCAATCACCTTGTCTTGCCTCGTCCTAATTTTTTCGACGCTGTGTTTTGCGCAAGGCGGCGTTGCCACGGGCGATCTGCATGTCACGGTGAAAGATCCTGCCGGGAACTTTGTTACTAATGCGACCGTGACCGCGAAAGATCTTGCGAAGGGCCTGGTGCGGACTGCGAACGGCGACGGTCAGGGCGGCTACAGCGTGCGGCAACTGCCGCCGGGCACGTACTCGGTGACGGTGGATGCAGCGGGTTTTAGCGGCATCTTGAGTACCGGTGTTTCGATCACGGTCGGCGGACTGGTGGAGCTTCCGGTCACCCTCGCCGTCGCCACCGGAAAAGAAGTGGTTGAAGTTAGTTCGCAGGCCGAACTCGTGGAGACGGCACGCAGTTCAACCACCGACACCATCGGCCAGCGGCGCATCGACAACCTTCCCATCAACGGCCGCGACTACATTAATTTCACTCTCACCGATTCGCAGGTGGTGCGCGACAATGCGCCCAACACCGGCGCCGCCCCTACTTCCGGACTCAATATGAGCGGCCAGCGCGCACGGTCAAACCTGGTCAATGTCGACGGCGCCGACGCCACCGACAATTCGACCAACGGCGTGCGCTCCACGGTCTCGCAGGAAGCGGTGCAGGAATTTCAGATCATCACCAACAGTTACGCTGCGGAATATGGGCGCGCGTCGGGAGGCGTGGTCAACATCATCACGCGATCGGGTTCGAACGGTTTTCACGGCGATGTTTACGGCTACCTGCGCAATCGAAACTTTCAGGCGGTGAATCCGTTTAGTACGGTTCCTGATCCGGCTTACACGCGCGTGCAGGCGGGTGTGGCGTTCGGCGGAGCCATCAAGAAAGACAAAACTTTTTACTACTTCGCGTATGAAGTCACACGGCGGCACGAAACCGGATTTTCCAGCATCGGGCAGGATTGTCTGCAGAGCGGTGGTCAGACTTGCTTCGGGCTCAACCCCTTCGACGCGTCGGCATTTTTCGGCGCACCGGCGGGCAGCGTGAACCTTCAGTTGACTCCCGACCAGATTGCCTTCCTTGCCAAGCCGGCGGTGGATGCCACCGTTGCCGTAAGTCCGGCTTACGCGGGCGAGGTGGGGCAGTATTTGGGACTGGTCGGCGCGTCTTCCGGAATGGCCGTCAATGGCGCGTGGCCCGTCGGACTCACGGGCGGATATCCCGGCCTGGCTGGATTTCCCACCAGTTGCACGACGCCGGGAAGTTGCTTTGTGCCGGCTTCCTACCAGACGCTGACTTCGCAGATGGGAAACTTTCCCGTGTTTGAAGGAACGAGTCTGTACTCGCTGCGCCTCGATCAAAATCTGGGCGCGAATCATCGCCTGACGTTCCGCGGCAACGTGAGCCCGAGCACGGTGACCGGCATTGAAGTCAGTGGTGAGGACCAACCCTTTGGGCAGAACGCTTTTTCGCGCACTTCGCAGCAAACCTACCGCGACGTTGCCGGCGTGTTTCAGGATACCTGGACCATCGGCAGCAACAAGGTGAATGAGTTCCGTTTCCAATATGCGAGGCGCGGACTTTCTTACTTCTACAACACGCAGATTCCCGGCGGCTCCGATCCGGCGGTGAACATTCCCGGCTACGCGTATTTTGGCCGCGAGCCGTACTCGTTTATTCAGCGCGTCGAGCAGCGCTATCAATTCACTGACAATTTTTCGTGGAGCGTCGGCCGCCACAATATGAAGTTCGGCGGCGACCTTAACTATCTGCCGCTCACCGCGACCTTCACGGTGAATTACGGCGGCGTCTATGATTTCGGAACGTTCGGCGCGGCCAGCCTGGGGTTTGTGAATCCCGCTCCTGGCACTTTGCCGGAGTTTCCCTCTCTGTCGCCGGTGCAGTCCTACGGGGCCGGGCTGCCGGGAGATTTCGTGCAGGGCATTGGCAGTCCCAGCGATTCGTTCAAGAATATTCCCATTGGCGTGTTCTGGCAGGATTCGTGGCGCGTGAGTCCGACCGTGACTTTGAATTACGGCCTGCGCTATGACGTGGAGATTCCGCCGAAATTCGCCGCGCCCCAGGGGCTGGCGCTGCCTGCCTATAACTTGCTGGGATTGCAGAAGGGCATTCAGACCGACAAAAATAATTTCCAGCCGCGCATCGGCATCGCATGGGATCCGAATGGCAGACGGCAAGACTGTGGTGCGCGCGTCGTACGGACTTTTCTATGACCATCCTCTGCTCGGCCTTTACTTCCTCGGCGATGCGTCCGACGGTTCGTCGAGCGGGCAGTTGGCGTTTGCGGGAACTTCGGTTTGCTCCGGGGCCGGCAATCCCACCAATCTGAATGCGATTACGATTTTCCAGGGACTGCCGATTGACCAGCCGAGTTCGGCGAATCCCTGCGCGGCGACTCTGAACCCGGCGGCAGCCACGGCTCTCGGCTTCCTGCCCAACCAGCAGCAATTTCAGGCGCAGAATTTTCCCGGCTCAATTTTTCTCAACCAGAATTATCTGAACCCGTCGACGTTTCTACCGCTGGCGTTCCAGCCCTTCGGCTATCCGCAGGCGAAGAATTTTGTTTACGCGTACTCGCAGCAGATGAACCTGACCTTCGAGCGCGATCTCGGCCGCGGCTTCGCTCTCAGCGTCGCCTACAACTTCAATGGCGGACGCCATCTGAACCGGCCCATCAACGCCAACGCGATTCGCGGGGACTTGATGATCAACAATTATGTGGCCGCGACATCGATCGATGGTCAGTCGTTCGCCAGCCCTTTCACAGTAGCCGGGACCTGCAATCCCGCCGGCGGCCCCTACGGCCCAGCGCCGTTTGTCGACGCCGCGCTCATGAATTTCTTCCGACCTGGTGGCCTGAATCCGTCGATCATCGGCGCTTATGCTTCCGTCGGCGATCCGCTCGGCTGCATCGCGCAAGCCCAGGCCATGGTCGCGAGCCTTCCGGGGTTCAACGCCAGTTGCGATCCAGCAACCTTCGCCGGCTGCGTTCCATTCGGAGATATGGACGCCAACTATTCCAACGGCAGTTCCATCTACCACGGCCTGAGCGTCAACTTGCGCAAGCGCTTCAGCAACCACTACGAATTTCTCGCGTCATATACCTGGTCGCATTCCATCGATGACTCGACTGATCTGCAATCGACGCTCACGCCGCAGGACAGTTATTACCCCTCCGCGGATCGTTCCACATCGATCTTCGATCAGCGTCACCGCTTCGTGTTAAGCGGCGTCTATCAGAGTGGGAGGCTTTCCGGCAGCAGCTTCGCCGACTCCTTCTTCAGCTACTGGACGATTGCTCCGATCCTTGAAGTTTCTTCCGGGCGCCCGTTCAACATCATCACCGGCAACGACGACAATCTTCAGTTGTCATCTCTGACCGGCCGCCCCAATACGACCGTCAATGCCGCCTGCGGTACGCGCGTACAAATCCAAGTTTTCGCCCACCGGAATGCTGCAGGAACCTTGCGGAGCCGAATATAACGGAACGTTGCTATCGCTCGACGGCAATCTGGCGCGCAACGCGGGCATCACGCCATGGACGGTTTTCAACGACATGCGGATTTCCAAGCGCATTCCGTTGGGCGAGCGCTTCAGTACCGATTTGATCGTCGACATGTTCAACATCGCCAACAAAATGAACGTGGCCGCCGTCAGCCCGTTATTTACGAACGCCGGACAAGCCACGGCGGCCTATGATCCGCGGCAATTCCAGTTCGCGCTGAAGTTGAACTGGTAGTCGACCGGTAGAATGATCTTTCGAGCTTTGAGGCCGCTAACAAATGCCCGATCCCGAAATCATTCCCGCGTCCGCTCCGCCACCTGCGCCACAACATGCAAATGAAATCTTCTACGGCCCGAATGGAATTCGCGCCGGCTGGCGGGTGCTGATTTTTCTGTCGCTAATCGTTCTGGTCACGCTGGTTCTGATGACTCCGTTTGTGGTGATGCGCGCTCTGCGAGGCGCGGGCCCGCAGGTCAGCATCGGAGTCGGCGGCGTCACTCCGCTCGGACTTGGCATCTCACACGGGTCACTCTTTATCATCCCCGCAATCGCTGCGCTCATCATGGCGCGCATCGAGCGCCGCAGGTTCGGCCAGTATGGCTTGCCCGCGCGCTTCGCCTTCGGAAAAGATTTTTGGATCGGCCTGATGATTGGATTTCTGGCCATCAGTTCATGCCTGCTGGGCATCTTCGCGTTTCACGGTTTCCATCTCACCGGGTTGGCGATTCACGGCAGCACCATCGCGTCCGCTACCGCCGCGTGGGGCGTCACATTTGTGATCGTCGGCCTGGCTGAAGAATTTTCTTTCCGCGGGTATCTTCAGTACACACTCTCGACCGGCATCGGTTTCTGGCCGTCGGCCGTTGTGATGTCCGCTGCTGTTTGGCGTGGCGCACATGAGCAATCCTGGAGAAACAAAAATTCGGATTATTTTCCGTCGTGCTCTTCGGCCTGCTGTTCTGCCTGATTCTGCGCCGCACCGGTAATCTGTGGTGGGCTGTCGGTTTTCACGCGGGATGGGATTGGGGCCAGACATTTTTCTACGGCGTGCCCGACAGCGGCATCGCGCCTTATCACAATCTTTTCGGCTCGGCATTCGCCGGCCCGAGCTGGCTCACCGGCGGGAGCGTTGGTCCGGAAGCGAGCGTGTTCACGCCGATCGTGCTGGCGCTGGTCGCGACCCTGTTCACGCGCGTCTATCGCGAGAGCAAGTACCAGACCTCTGACCCCGGACCTCAGACCTAAGCAACCTGACGTCGGAAGTCTGAGGTCTGAGGTCCAGAGTCTGACGCTTCTTTCAGAATTGAAAGACCAAGCCGGCGGTGGGCGTGATCGGCAGGCCCTGCAGAGTGTTGACCTGAGCTTGTCCTGTGGTGGGATTGACGCCCGAGGCGAGCGCATCGCGGGCGTTGTAGTGGTTGGTCACGTTCAATAATTCGGTGTACAGAGTCATCTTCCAGCGCTTGAATGCCCAATCCTTATCGGCTCGCAGGTCGAGCCTCTGATACGGAAACCGAAGCGTCTGAGTCGCCACCTCCTGATAAGTAGAGCCCACCAGAACGAAGACCCCGGTAGTGACAGGAAATCCGGAGCCAAAGAGAAATTTCCCGCTAAGAGTCAACGTCGGGCGCAAGCGATACATGACAAAAGCGTTTAGGGAACTCCGCTGGTCGTCGAGGGTAGGAGCGTAGGGGGTGTTGTAGGGGAACAACGTCACCGACGCAGTGGCCGAGGCCTGATACTGGACCAGGTAGTACCGGGACTGAGCCCGCGCCAAGGTATATCCCAGCCATCCCGAGAGCCGATTTGCGCTCCGCCTTTGTAAGACCAGCTGTACGCCGCGCGAATAGTCGCGCTCGTAAGTGGAGTGGGGAAAGGGCTCAAGGCCCGGACAGGAATTTGAGATCTCGGACTGCGGAGCGCCCACGCCCATCGCGAACGAATCCTGGCGGTCGAAAACTTCCAGACGGACGCGCGTGTTCTCGCCCAGTCGCTGCTCAACCGCGGCCGTATAGTGATCCGAATTCTCAGGCAGGAAGCCGAACCCAGGACATACATCGTCGACCCGGATTGGTTGCTGAAACTGCCGATATCTTCCGGCTGCAAGCTGGAACTCGGTTGCGGAAGTTGCCCGCACGGCCATGGAAATCTGGGGCGAGAAAGGATGTACGCCGATCAACTGCAGGCTGTCCCAGCGAACTCCGCCGAGCACGTGAATCCGCCCATGCAGGAAAGCGGAAGATTGCTGCAGATAGCCGCTCTGCCGCAGCCCAGTCTCTGCCTGGGAATCAACCGACGGCGGCCCGGTCGAGGGATAGTAAGTGTAGTCCGCCGTGTCGTGCAGTTGCCGTTCGCTCCAGCCGGCTTCGAGGATATTATCGTTCGACCAAGCCCACGTGAGCCCCATTCCTCCAGCCCACTCGCCATGGTAGGTGCTGGTCACACCTTGATTGCCTGTGTTGAATAGCTCGTCGGGCTCACGGATATAAGCGCCCCTGGCGTCGACCAGCAAGTGCGGATTCGCGCTCCAGCGCCAACCCAGACGCGCCAGAGTAAAATCGCTCTTCCCGCTGGCGAAACCATTCGCACCCGTCGCGGACGAATCGCTCATGTCGGTGTGTCCGCCGGTGGCAAAAAGACTCACGTTCTGGCGCGAAGTCACGTCATAGTTCAACTTCAGGTCGCCGTCGTAGAAGCCCACATCGGCCACGTCCTGCACACGATTCTGAATCAGGTAATTGATGTAGCTCTTGCGCGCCGAGACCAGCCAGGATCCTTTGCCGGCGCTGCCCATGCCACCTTCGCCGAGAAATTCACTGGCCGCTATTCCCATGGATAGGCGAAATAGCGGCCGGCCCCGGCTGCCATCGCGTGTGTGAATATCGAGAGCCGCGCCGGTCGCGTCCCCGAATTTCTCCGGATACGCCGCCGGCATCAACTTCATGTCCTCCACAACCTCGCTGGTCAGAACCCCCAACGACGCGCCGTCCGCTGAATTTCCAATCTCATGGAACGGGCTGGGGACGAGCACATCATCGACATAGATCGAAACGCTCGAAAACGGCGCGCCCGCCACCGAAAACTCGGCAAAGAATTCGTTGTTGCCTTCCGCCGAAACTCCGGGCAAAGTCTGCACCGCGCGGAAAGGATCGTCGGCAAACACGGTCGAAGTCTCGCGAATCTCGGAGCTGGTCAGATTGATCTCAGTGGTCGCGGGTGAGTCGGCCCCCTGGAAAACGTCGCCATGCACTTCCACTTTGTCGGTGCGTCGAAAATTGTCCGGCACCATGGTGACGGAAAATTCTTTTACATCCGACGCCGTCGCCAGTGTGAATGGAATCGTCAACATGCGGTAACCAACCGCGTTCAGCCGCAGCGTGTAGCTGCCGGGGATGAGGTTGGGCAGATCGAACTCGCCGTCGATCGAGGTCATGGTGCTGACTTTTGTTTCCAGCACCATCACTTCGACCCGCCCCAGCGCTTCGCCGCCCATGGCGTTCGTTATCTTGCCTTTGACTTCGGCCGCCCGCTCTGAGATCGCGGCCAGCACGAGAAGAAAGATGAGAGGAAAGCGCATATCCCTCCACAGCGAGGTGAATCGAACTTCCAGCCAAGAACTTCCGACCAGGCATCCCAACGATGAACGATGCAGCATACCTTACTTGCATTTGCCCCGGTGTTACACTTTTCCTTCACCCATCCTTGGCGCTTGCCCGGAGTTCGTTCTCCAATGTCTGAAACCCAAATGCCCACCCCACGGACACGTGTGGTCCGCGAGCCCGATCGCGCAGTTTACGATCGCGAAACTGTCTATCGCATTCTTGATGAAGGATTTCTCTGCCACGCCGGCTTCGTGGTCGACGGCCAGCCGTTCGTCATTCCAACTTCTTACGGCCGCAAAGACGCTAGCCTCTACATTCACGGATCGGCCGCCAGCCGCATGCTGCGCCAGTTCAAAGAAGGCGTGCCGGTCTGCATTACCGTGACGCTGCTCGAAGGCCTCGTGCTCGCCCGCTCGATTTTCAATCACTCGATGAATTACCGCTCGGTGGTAATTTTGGGTAAGGCAACGCTGGTGGACGAGCCGTCGGAAAAGTTGTCATCCCTGCGCATTCTGTCGGAGCACATTCTGCCGGGGCGATGGGATGATTCGCGCCAGCCCAACGAACGCGAACTCAAAGCCACATCGGTGCTGCACGTACCCATCGAAGAATTTTCGGCGAAGGTTCGGCAAGGTCCGGCCATCGACGACGAGGAGGATTATTCCTTCCCGACCTGGGCCGGAGTTGTGCCGCTGGACATGGTGGCGGGCACTCCGATTGACGATGCGAGGTTGCTGCCGGGGAAAGAAGTGCCAGCTTACATTCGACCATATTCGCGGATGCGCTAGTTCTATCCTCTTGCAAACAGTGGTAAATTTATGTATCCTTACAGTAAGGATGATCGGTAAAGATGAACCACTTTAGCACCATCAGCAGCAAAGGTCAGTTGACTGTTCCGCAGGAGATTCGCAAACGCCTGGGCCTCGAAACCGGCGACCGCGTCGAATTTGTGGTCGAGGAAGATCGCACCGTGATCCGGCCCGCCCGCGGAGAAGCCAATCCCTTCGAAAAGCTCATTGGAATCCTGGGCCCGTTTCCCGGAGGCGACGAGGGGATCAAAGCCTGGATCGACGACATGCGAAGCGATGAAGACTACGAATGAGGACGGCCATCGACACCAACATCCTCTCCTTGTTGTGGTCGGGAGGACCGTTGGCAGCAAGCCTCGCTGCTCAGTTGGCGCAAGCTCGCGCGGCGGGAGCGCTGGTGGTAAGCGCACCAGTCTTCGTTGAGCTTTCTGCCATTCCCACCGGCGACGCGCCACGAGTTGAGAGATTGCTGGTGGAGATGAACGTCGCGGTCGATTTCGATCTGGGAGAAGATGTCTGGCGATTAGCCGCCACAACTTTCGCAGCGTATGCAAATCGCCGGCGCCGGTCCGGGGGCGGAGCGCCTAAGCGTATGCTGACCGATTTCGCAATCGGGTCGCATGCTCTGCTGAGAGCGGACAGACTCATGACTCGCGACGCAAATCGCTATGGTCAGGACTTTCCTAACCTGCGGCTGATTTGAGCCAACGCCCTTACGGAATCAGCAGCAGCTTCCCCGCGACTTTCCGCGATTCCATGTCGCGATGCGCCTGCGGCGCTTCCGCCAGCGGATAGGTCTTCGCGATGTGCAGTTTGAGCTTGCCATCAGCGATCATGGCGAACAGCGCGCCGGTGCGAGCCAATAATTCTTCGCGCGTGGCGGTGAAGTGCGCCAGTGTGGTGCGCGCCATGTAGAGCGAACCTTTGTCGGAAAGCTTCGCGGGATCGACTGGCGGCACCGGGCCGCTCGACATGCCATAAAGCACGAGCATTCCGCGGGCCCGCATCACATTGAGATTTTTTTCGAATGTCGCTTTGCCGACGCCATCGTAAACCACGTCGACACCTTTGCCGCCGGTGAGGCGCTTCACTTCGGCTTCGAAATCCTGCCGGCTGAAAACGATGACTTCATCCGCGCCCGCTTCCCGCGCCAGCCGGGCCTTGTCCTCGCTCGATACCGTACCGATCACACGCGCGCCGATGGCGTGCGCCATCTGCACCAGGAGTAGTCCGACTCCGCCGGCGGCGGCATGCACCAGGGCGGTCTCGCCGGATTTCAGTTTGTGAGCGTCGTTGGCCAGATAATGCGCGGTCAGGCCATGCATCATCGCGGCGGCGGCTTGCTGATCGGTGATGTTCGTCGGGACCGGCACCAGACTCTCCGCCGTCGCGACGACATACTCAGAGTACGAACCTAATGCGCCGCTCCACGCGACGCGATCACCGACCTTCACAGTTTTCGTCTGCGAACCAACCGCGGAAACGATGCCCGCGCCTTCTTGCCCCGGGATGAAAGGCAGCGGCGTCCGCAGAGTTCCATCCCGGAATTGGCCGTCAATGGCGTTCACTCCGGCGACGGCAACTTTCACCACGGCCTCGTTCGGTTTTGGCTGCGGGGTCGGGACCTCGGCGAGTTCCATCACTTCCGGCCCGCCGGTGTGCTGCACGCGAATGGCTTTCATTTTCTCCTTTACCTCGCGACATCATCACAACGCCATGCCATTACAAACGCCATATCATCCTGAGCCCCGCGCTCTTTGCGGACCGAAGGATCTATGCAATTCTCGGCAGTGCCGACACAGCCGGCGAATTGCACAGGTCCCTTCGACAAGCTCAGGGCAGGCTCTTCGCTTCGCTCAGGATGACAAAACAGTTACGGGATCAGCAACAACTTACCCGTCGTCTTTCTTCCTTCCAGATCGCGATGCGCCTGCTGCGCGTCGGCCAGCGGATAATTGTGTTCGATCCGCAAATCGAGTTTGCCCGCTGCGATCATGCCAAACACTGCGCTCGACCGCGCCATCAATTCTTCCCGCGTCGCGATGTAATTCGTGAGCGACGGCCGCGTCACATACAGCGAACCTTTCTGCGACAATCCGATCAGATCAAACGGAGGCACGGCGCCGCTCGAACCGCCGAACAGCACCATCATTCCCCGCGGACGCAGAACGTTCAGCCCCTTCTCGAACGTCGTCTTGCCCACCGAATCGTAAACTACGTCGACACCTTTGCCGCCGGTCAGACGTTTCGTCTCGGGTTCAAAATCGGACTGCGTATAGAGAATCACTTCGTCGGCCCCGGCCTCGCGCGCCAGCTTCGCTTTCTCATCCGTCGAAACTGTGGCGATCACACGCGCGCCGATGTTGTGCGCCATCTGCACCAGCAGAAGTCCGACTCCACCGGCGGCGGCATGCACCAACGCCGTCTCGCCGCGCTTCAGCGGATAGGTGTCGTGCGAGAGATAATGCGCCGTCATGCCCTGCAACATGGCGGACGCGGCCTGCTGGTCGGTCACGCCGGATGGAATCGGAACCAACCGGTCCGCAACCACGGCAGTGTATTCGGCGTACGAGCCGAGAAGCCCGCACCAAGCCACACGCTCGCCAACTTTCACCGACTTCACGTCGGCGCCGACAGCCGTGACGGCGCCTGCGCCTTCTTGTCCCAACACCAAGGGCAAGGGAGCTTTGTAGCGACCTTCGCGGAAATACACGTCAATAAAGTTCACGCCCGAAGCGGCCAGTTTCACCACCGCTTCGTTCGCTTTGGGCTGCGGAACCGGCAGCTCAACCAGTTCCATCGCTTCGGGACCACCGGGTTGTTTGACTTGAATGGCTTTCATGGGAGTTTGGATTCACAACCTTTGTTTCGGATTCTGGTAATAATACCAATCATTCGAGAGCGGCAAAGGAGTTCAGAGCGGGGCGCGGGGCTTGATTCGATTTTCTCAGCGAACTCTGCGGGATGTTCTCAGCGTACTCAGCGGTTAAAAGCTTTTTGCTCTTAGCTGGCAAGAGTCAAAAGACTTTAACCGCGAGTTCGCTGAGAAATGCCGCAGAGTTCGCCGAGAAAATCAAACGAAGCACTCCAAGGGGATCGAGTGGTGGCTTGGAACGGATCTCTGGGATGGTTTTCTAGGCCCCTACCCTTACGACCCGCTCCGCATCCTGCGCCGCGCTTCCAGTTCGCGCGGATCGAGGCCGGCGGCAGCCATGATGGCCTGGCCGAATTCTTCGGCGGAAATTTTGAACTCTTCTGAAGTCGCGGGCATGTCGTCTTTTTCTTCTCGAACCGCCGCCACAAAGCGGTAGCCTCGTCCGACCACGGTTCGTAGATATTGCGGCTGCGCGGAATCATCTTCCAGCGCGATGCGGATTTTTCTGACCGCCGTGTTGATTCCCTGCTCGACGTCGACGAAAACGTCCGGCCCCCAGAGCGCCTCGGCAATGCGCTCCCGCGTCACCAGGCAGTCGCGGTTTTCGATGATGAACATCAGCAACTGCAGCGGAAGACCTTCCACCGGCAGCGGACGTCCGCTGCGGCACAACTGAAAGCGCCCAAAATCCAGTTCGAAATCAGCGAAGCAAATTCTTTTTTCAGACATCGGAACCCCACGCGTGAAAACAATCTCCCTCCGCGCCCGTGGCTCTGTCAAGACTCAGCGAAGCGCGGCAAAACCCGCATCGGCCGCCCGCTCCATAACTTCTTTGCCTTCATCATCGCGGCCGTTCCCAGTTTTGCTCGATGAGAAAAAATTTAGCCGCTCCAACTTTTCTCCGGTGAAATTTCTTCAGAACAAACTTATTCAGATCAATTGAGATGGCTTCAGACCGCCTCCATGGACGCTGGCTTCCGTGGGATGCAAGATGAGTTCACTTCCGCACCGGACGGAACAATTTCTGGAAGAGACTAGAAAGAGGAGACTATGCAAAATGCTCACCTGAAACACGCCACGCTCATGATCGGTCTGGTACTCACTCTCTCTCCACTCTTTGCCACGGCCCAGCTTACGAAGAACGAAACCGTCGTGACCGAGGTGCCGTTTAACTTTATCGTCGGCGGCAAAGCCATTCCCGCCGGAAAGTGCATCGTACGCACCGTCGACGACGCGGGAAATCTCCTTCTCGTCCGAAACGGCGATGCCACCATCAACTTCCTTTCCGTCGTCTCCGCGGTTGAAACGCCGGGCAAGGCCGCGCACGACTATGCCCTGATCTTCCACCGTTACGGCGACCGATATTTCCTGACCGGACTCAGGATCGAGGGAACGAACGTGGTGTATCGCCTGCCGGAAAACAAACTGGAACGGGAACTGCGCGCCCAGAATAGTCCCGCCACCGAGGAGACTCTGATCTCGTCCTTGCAGTAACCCCCGTCCACAGAAGCAACGCAGAGTCAGGGTGCGGGACATCCGGATCCCGCACCCTCAGGAGGTTCCTGATTCGCGCTCGCCCATTCTGCTAAACTGCTCCCGTCGCAAAGGAGCCCTCCCATGGCAGAAAACAAGCCGCAGAGCGCGGCCAGCCACACGCGCTGGGACCCAGCGTTTCACTTCTTCATTCTCCCGGTCTTCGTGCTGGGACTCATCCTGACATTGATTCATTTCTTCGCGCACATTACTGAGGGCGACAGGCGCGACAACATCCATGCCTTCCTGCTGATTCTGCTGGCGCTCGCCTTCCTGCTGCTCGCGTTCAAAGTTCGCCTCTACTCGCTCAAAGTGCAGGACCGCGTCATTCGCCTGGAAGAGCGCCTGCGGCTCATGCAGTTGATGCCCGAACCCTTGCGTTCCCGCATCCCGGAATTGACCGAGGGCCAGCTCTGCGGCCTGCGCTTCGCCTCCGACGCCGAAGTGGCGAAGCTGGCCGAGCGCGCCATGAACGAGAAGATGTCGCGCTCCGACATTAAGAAAGCCATCAAGACCTGGCGCCCGGATTATTGGCGGGTGTAGAAGCCGGACGTCGGACCTTAGACCTCGGGCGTCGGACCTCAGCATCCAGCCCAGAAGATCGACTCATGGCGAAGCTACCGGCGCGGCCGACTCGTAGTCCGAGGTCTAAGGTCTAAGGTCCGGTGTCCGGGGTCAGCTTATCGGGTAACGCCCGCTGCCGGTGCCCAAAGTAACCCTCGCTCCACCGTTTCCGCGATTGACCCGACTGCGGCGTCCGCGTACGATTTGGTAGAATTCACAGGGCATTCATACCTAGGGTGCCCAGCCGGCATACCAGAGAGAGGACTGCGCATCTCATAGAGAAATATGCGATTTGCCAACCTCTACGTCCGGGCTGCCGTGATTGTTTCAACGATTCTGGCGGCTTCCGCCTGCCAGACTGCGCAGAAACCGGTTTCCCTTCTGCCGCCGGGATCCGCGCCCGCGCTTCACGCGACTCCACAGTCCGCTGCCGCTCCGGTTTCAGCGGCAAAGCCGAATACGACGCAGGCCCAGGACGCTCCGGCTCAAACGCCTGATTCGCCAGTGCCGGTCGCGACCGCCGACGACGCTTCTACAGCCAAGGATTCGCCGTCGTCCGATCCGGTTGCCGATCTGATCGCCAAGGCGGAAAAGGAATATCAGGCGGGCCTGGCCAACTATCACGCCGGCAAGGGCGATGACGCCAAGCAGAACTTCGACAATGCCCTGAATGCCCTGCTCAGCAGCAGCCTTGATGTCCGCTCCGACGATCGCCTGCAGCAGGAGTTCGACCACATCGTCGCCGGCGTGAACCAGCTCTACCCCGGTGGCACCAGCGCCGACTCGCAGGAAGCCCAGCAAGAGCCCCAGCAGAAATCCGAGCCCGCGCCGATCGATATCACCAACGACGCGACCAACGGCGTGACTCCTGCCGCCGACGCCGGAGTGAAAGCGAAAGCCGCGGCCGAGATCAAGAACACGCATTCCGATCTGCCGCTGATGATGACCGACCAGGTCGCCGGCTACATCACCTACTTCTCTGGCCGCGGACGCGGCACCTTCGAGCGCGCCTTCGCCCGGTCGGGCCGATACCACGACATGATCGTGTCGACTCTGAAGCAGGAAGGCGTCCCGCAGGATTTAATCTATCTGGCGCAGGCTGAGTCCGGCTTCCACCCGCTGGCGGTTTCGCGGGTGGGGGCGCGCGGCATCTGGCAATTCATGGCCAGCCGCGGACGCGGCTACGGCCTGAACCACAACCTGTGGGTCGACGACCGGCAGGATCCCGAAAAATCGACCCGCGCCGCCGCCCGCCACCTGAAAGATCTCTATAACCAGTTCGGCGACTGGTATCTCGCCATGGCCGCTTACAACTCTGGCCCCGGGACGGTGCAGGCCGCGGTGAAGCGCACCGGCTACGCAGATTTCTGGGAACTCTACCGCCGCAACGTTCTGCCCAAAGAAACGCGCAACTACGTGCCGATCATCATGGCGATGGCTATCATGACCAAGAATCCGTCGCAGTACGGGCTCGATCAGGTCGCGATGGACCGGCCTACGGATTACGACAGCGTCAAAATCAGCTACCCGGTAGATTTGCGGCTGGTGGCTGAGTGCGTCAATTCGACGCCCGAAGAATTGCAGGATCTGAATCCCAGCCTGCTGCGCCTGACCACACCGCGCGAAGGCCAGTTCGAGTTGCACCTGCCCGCCGGAACCAGAGACCAGTACGCCGACGCGATCGCCGCCATTCCCGAGGACATGCGGCTGTGGTGGCGCTATCACACGGTCCATTCCGGCGACACGCTGGCCACGCTGGCCCGTACCTATCACACGACAGCGAAGTCGATCGCGGAAACCAACCATCTCGAAACAGAAAGCACGCACACCGAACTCGAAGCCGACGCCAAGCTGGTGATTCCGGTCGCACCCGGCAAGCATCCGGTGACTGACACCGCGACCTACGCCCGGCGCATCACCCGTTACAAGGTTCATGCCGGGGACACAGTCGAGACCGTCGCCGAGAACTTCGGGGTAAGCCCGCAGATGCTGCGCCGCTGGAACGGCATCCGGGGCGACAGCCTGCGCGGACGCAAAATCGTAGCCCTGCACCTGCCGGTTTCGCCCTCCGCGCACGAATCCGAAGTAGCCGCTTCGCATCCTAGGGCAAAACACCCAGCCGCCGCCGGGAAGCCCACGGAAACCGCAGCTACGAAACCTCCTGCCACCAAATCCGCCCAGATCGAACGCTTGCCGGTGCAGGCCGCAGTGGTCCACCACACCGTGAAGAGCGGCGAAACTCTCTACTCCATCGCCCGCGCCTACCGCACCACCGTGGCCACCCTGAAGCGCGACAACCGCAACATTGCAGTCATTCGTCCGGGCATGATTCTGACAGTTCAGATGCGGTAGAGTTCGTCCGTTACTAGCCTGATGAAAAATCCAGCTTCGCGATCTAGTTTTGAAAGGGCACGGCTTCAGGCCGCGCCGCAGGTCGATCCAGGCGCGAACCAGTAAAATCTCCCCCATGGAACTCCGGGTGGTGTTCAGCGAAGATCCCGCGTTCGTTTTGAGCAGGGCGGGAGCTTTCCTTGCCTCGCAGCCGGTCCACAATCTTGTTCTCTCCCTCCTGCATGCGCGCGTGGCCCATGGCGATCCCGGCCGCTATTGGATGGCTATTCAAGGGGAAGACGTGGTTGGCGTTGTACTGCAGTCGCCCCTGACGTTCCCAGCGACGATGACCCCGATGGCACCGCCGGTTGCGATCGCAATGGCCGACGCGATTGCTGAAGCGGGCATCGCGCTGCCCGGGGTGAACGGCGAAGCGGCGACCGCCTCGATTTTCTCGGGCCAATGGAGTGAGCGTTCCAAATCGGCAGCCACGCCTTTCCAGGGAAACCGCTTGTATGAATTTCTGGAACCCGGGAAAGTTTCCCATCTCGAAGGCAAGCTACGGCAGGCAACACCGGAGGATCGCGGCGTGATGATTCTCTGGACCCGTGCCTTCCAACTCGAAATTGGCGAGTCCGCTGACGTCACGGAACTCCGCGTAGATCGAGGCCTGGCCGCCGGGCAACTGTGGTTGTGGGAGCATAACGGAGAAACAGTTTCTATGGCCATCGCCCGCGAGCCGGTAGAGGGAGTGGTCCGCGTGTCGGGTGTCTATACTCCCCCTGAAAAACGAAAACACGGTTACGCGGCGGCCGGCGTTCACGCGCTTTCGAGCCGCCTGCGCGACGCCGGACATCGATGCATGCTCTACACCGACCTCGCCAATCCTACTTCCAATTCCATTTACCGGCGAATTGGATATCGAGCCGTCGCCGAAGCTCTTCGTTATCGCTTCGAGTGATTTCCGCCGGAGCTCAAGATTTTCGGCAGGGCTTTTCAACCGGATTATTTCAGGAGGATATTTTCAACAGCACTATTCCAACCTGAAATTTTTTTAACCGTGTTTTCATTCCCCTTTAACCTTGTCGCAACCGGGCATTCATTTTCCCCTGCTATTCCTCTGGAAAGCATCTTTTCAAATCTCAGGAGGAAACCCCCATGAAACTCTCTCGCAGCCTTAGTGTCGGCGTGTCGGCCGTCGCTTTGCTCGCGTCATCGGCGCTGGCGCAGAAAACGGCCCAGAAGCCCAGCTCAAACATTCAACATGTGCTGCTGATCAGCATTGACGGCATGCACGCGGTCGACTTCCTGAACTGTGCCCAAGGCATCACCACCACCAACAACGGCCAACCCTATTGCCCCAACCTTGCCGCACTCAGCGCCACTGGAATCAACTACGTGGCCGCCAGCACCCCGAAACCGTCAGACTCCTTCCCTGGCCTGACCACGATCGTCACCGGCGGCAGCCCGGCCTACACGGGAATTTACTACGACGTTGCCTATTCGAGAGATCTCTCCGCTCCCGCGGTCACCACCGGCAACGGTTTGGGCGCCGGCCCCTGCACTCCCTACGGAGCGGCAACCGGCACGACCACCGAGTATGAAGAAGGCATCGACATCGACCAGACGAAAGTGAACGGTGGCGCTCCCGGAGCCTCGCTCACCGACGGCGGTCTGGCCTCCATCGATTCCAAGCGATTGGTGCGCGACCCCAGCAAAGGCTGCGCGCCGGTTTGGCCGTGGCAATTCGTCCGCGCCAACAGCATTTTCACCGTAATTCACAACGCAGGCGGCTACGCGGCCTGGTCTGACAAGCACCCGGCTTATTCTTCGGTCGCCTCCGGCGGCACGTCGGGTTCGCTCGATGACTTCTACGCTCCGGAAATCAACTCCAGCGTCATCGGCCTGCCTGGGGTGGTTACGCCCACCGGCGTGAACTGCACCAACATCGTCGACAACACCGCCGACCTGACGGCTTGGACCAACAGCTTCCAGAACATCCAGTGCTATGACACGTTGAAAGTTGACGCGATCCTGAACGAGATCGACGGTTGGAACCATCTGCGGACGAAGCAAACCAAGGTTCCTACCGTGTTCGGCATGAACTTCCAGTCGCTCAGCGTAGGCCAGAAGTTGATTGAAAAGAGCATCTCGACTACCGGCGGCTACCTCGATGCCCAAGGGACGCCCGGCGCGGCGCTGCTCAGCGAGTTCCAGTTCGTCGACGCCTCCATCGCGGCGTTCGTCAGTGAACTACAGAAACAGGGGCTTTCCGATTCGACGCTGATCGTGATCACTGCCAAGCACGGCCAGTCGCCGATCGACCCCAGCCGCTATGTTTCTCAGCTGATCAACGCCACTTCGCCCGCCACCCTGCTCTCCAACGCCGGCTACATGCCGTGGTCGGAGTCAACCAACAATCCGACCGGCATTGGTCCCACCGAAGATGACGTTTCCCTGCTTTGGCTGGCCAGTTCCGCCAATACCGACGCCGCCGTTGGAATTCTCGAAGCCAACCCGTCCATGACCACAGGAATCGGGCTCGGCCAGCTCTACTATGGCCCGTCGCTGACCCTGAATTTCAACAACCCCACCAACGATCCCCGCACTCCGGACATCATCGTGACTCCGAACGTGGGCGTTACGTATTCCGGTAGCACCTCGAAACTGGAGGAACACGGCGGGTTTGCCCATGACGACACCAATGTCATGCTGCTGGTGTCATTCCCTGGCTTCCAACCGCGGACGATCAGCGCAGCCGTCGGTACTGCCCAGGTCGCGCCGACCATCCTGAAGGCTTTGGGCATCGCGCCTACGGCCCTGGACGCGGTTCGCGTGGAGGGCACGCCCGTGTTGCCCGGAGTTCCACTCCCGTAACCCGTCTGCAATCACCAGTCCGCCAGCCGAAAGGCGGGAGCCAGCGAGGGCTCCCGCCTTTTTCTGATGAAAGCTTTATTTTTGACCCGCGCGGGAATTTCTTTTGCCGCCTTGTCTCTTTTGGCTTCCCTTTTGGCCGCTCCCTGTGATAACAGGATAGCGAGCGGTTTGCTGCAGGCGGGTGCTTGCAGACTGCACCGAACGTCGTGCTATAATCCGCGCGCCGTTCCAGCAGAGGGTTTCCGGTGGTATTTTAAATTTTTTCGTGCCCGCAGCCAGGCAGCGTGTTCGCACCCGGCCGCCACTGAATCAGGAGGAACTAATGACGTTCAACGATCCGACGTTCACTGATCCGACGCTTAACGATCCGACGCTCTACGGACGTGACGAAGAAGAGGAATTTGGCGACAGCGGCGCCTATACCGAGTCGCTGGAAGAAGATTTCGAAGAGGAAGAAGAAGAGGAAGAAGAAGGTTTGCCGGCTCCGGCCGCGATCGAGCCGCCTATGTCAGCTCCCGCGCCGCCCGCTCCTAGACCGGCGCCGCCCGCTCCCAGCAAGCCCAAGGCGAAAAAGAAAGCGCCCAAGAAACCTGCCGCCAAGAAGCCGGCTGCGAAAAAGAAGCCGGCAAAGAAAAAGCCGGCTCCGAAAAAGCCCGCCAAGAAAAAGGCAGCCAAGAAGCCCGCGAAGAAAGCGGCAAAAAAGAAACCGGCGAAGAAAGGCAAGAAACGCCACTAGATTGCTGGTTCGGCGATAAGCCCTCCCCAAGTACTTCGCCCCAGCATTAAACCGCGCCCGTAAGGGCGCGGTTTTTTTGTCTCCATTTTCGATCGGGTCGCAAGCAACGAATTCGGAGATCGACGCTGGCAGCGAGCCAAAACGCGATTTGAATCTTCGCGCAACCGTGGAAGAGCGGCGCTTCAGCGCCGCGTCCATCTGCCGACTCACGTGGGCTTCAGCCCCTGGCTTTGTGCCGCCGGAAAGGCTCTGCTATTGCCCGACGTTGTTTCTGATCTGCGCTTTTTCCGGCGGCATCAGCACGGCCATGCACCCCGACGCCGGAAAGCAACTCAGCTCCGCCCGGCGCAACAGTCGAGCATGGCTGCCCTCGGGGAATTCCACCTGATAATGCGCGGCCTTCATTTTCTCGATGAGGGCTTTCAGCGACTCTTGTCCGCTCACGAATTCCACCGACTCAATCTTTTCCGGCCCGAACACGATGGTGAACTCCGCCGAGCCCGACAGGTTGGGCAGCTTGCCCAACTTCACCGATCGCATCGAGTTGAACTGCTCGACCACACTCTTCGACCAATCGCCATTGGGCAGCCGCCAGGTATCACGAATCGTAGGTTTCTTGCCGGTCAATTTCTGATAGCGTGCCGTGATCTCGTTCGCCAGTTTTTGCCGGGCGAGGAGCTGGGCGGACGGAGCCGGCATGCCGGGATAGGAGGCTCCCCCTGATAAGCCGGAGGAAGGCATGTTCAACGCCGCCAGAGCCAACGCGTACGCTCGCGCAGCTTCTTTGCCCTTCCCCTGTTTCTCGTAGATTTCCCCCAGGTGCTCGCCCACTAGGGCCTCCTGGCCCAGCAGCCAGGCGGAGCGCACGAGACTTTCCGAGCGGTTCGTCTCTCCACTCTGGTAGTAGACCCAGCCCAGCGTGTCCCAGAGCAGAGAAAACTCATAGGTGGACTGCGTGCCTAAGCCAAAATTCTCGACATCTTCGGGGGATTGTTCATCCAGCTGTTTGGCCGCCGTTTCGGCGTAAAGCTTGGCCAGATTCAGGCTCGTGTTGCTGTCGGCCAGCGCATAGGCCGCGTTATTCAACATCATGGGATTGGGCTTGGGATGCCCATCCTCTTCCACAGCCGCACGGATCTGCACTACCGCCTTCTCGGTCTGGCCCATCTTCAGGTATGAGGAGCCCAGTTGAAACTCAATGTACCGACTGTCGGGCGCGGCTTTCAGCGCGGTCTCGAATTCCTGGGCGGCTTCAGGGTATTTCTCCTGCAGGCTCAGCAACTCGCCCAGGGCGCTCGCGGCCGTGCCATTCTGCGGACTCACTTTCAGGAGCCTGCGCCACTCGGCAATAGAGTCGGCGGTTCGCCCCATGCGTGCCAGAGCAGCCGCAGGAAACTGGTACGCCTGCACATCGTTGGGAGTATCTTCCTGGGCCTTGTGAAACTGAGCCATTCCGGCGTCGATTTCGCCGGTCATGAAAAGCAGGCTACCCAAACTGAGACGCGCCCGAGGATACTTGGGATCGAGCGCTAAAACTCGCTCGAGCAGTTCTTGCGTCCGCCTGACGTCGCGCTCCTGCGCGGCGTCCTGAGCCTGCCGGAACAGACTGTTGACGTCGTCGGTGCTGGCCTTCTCATTGCCGCTGCCTTCGTCGTCTGTCTTGCCCTTGTCCGCGCCGTCTTTGGCGCTGTCCTTGCCGGCGTCTTTCTTCCCCAGCTCCACCAACCCGCCCGCGCCACGCAGCTGGATGAATCCAAACTCGTCCTCTGACAGCGCGATGCCGAATTTGCGGTATTCCTCCCAATCGCTCAGCGGGACTTCGTTTTTCTTGATCACCAACTCGCGCGTGGTGGTAATTACGCCTTGTTCGACTCTGGTGTCGTTGGTGTATTCCACGTACGGCTCGACCAGTCGCACCGGGGACGGCCCGATGGCCTCATACCCCGCGGGCAGCTTCAGGCGCGACCGATAGGTCACTTTGCCCAGCGCGCCCAGTTGCAGCGGCTCAGGGGGCTTCCGGTCTTTGGCATCTTTCTGGATTTCGAGCCCCATGGGCGGCAGCGGCGCGATGGTGCGGTGATTTTCCCAGTCGCCAAAGTTCTTGCGAACATAGTCGTAGGAAATTTCGAAGGGCTTGTCGATTTCATCTGGCGGGCTGACTTTCACATTGCTGACATCGCCGGCAAAATTCAGGCCGCGAGAGAACCCTTGCACGCCGTCTTTCCACTGCGATTCCGGAAGCTGGCGGAACGCCGCCCGCAGCAGCACTCCCACGTCGCCTTCGTACGACTGCTCGGCGTGGCCGGTGAAGGTGCCGTCCGAAGCGAGAGTGCCCTCCATGGAAAATTCCTGCCGCTGCGGAGTGGGAGGATTCTGCGGAGTGGTCATCAACACTGCTGGCGCGCCGTTGGGAATCACCAGCGCCTGTTTGTTTCGCAGTTGCTGCATGAGCAAGCCGTAGGGCGCGACTTCCGGCGTGGTGTCGAGCCAGGTATATCCTCCGCCGGCCTTCGCCACCACTGTGATCACATGATTGAACTGCGCCGGCGACGGGACTTCCGGGTCGAGCTTGCGGCTGGCATGGATCAGCGCCGGCCATGCGTCATAGCCCTCGGCTTTCAGCAGCGACGCCAGCAGCGTGTGCTTGTCCTTGCAATCGCCGTAGCCGTTGTCGAGAACGTCCTCAGCCGCGTGCGGCTGGTAGCGCCCGATGCCGAAATCGAGTCCGATGTAGTGGAACTTCAGAGAGACGAAGGTATAGAGCGCGCGAATTTTCTCGTCGTCGCTCTTGAGGCCCTTCGTAAGCTCCGCCGCCTTGACTTGAATCGGCGGAGTCACCGTGACCGGCTCTTTTTGCAACCCGCCATACCAGCGGCCCACGTCGTCCCAACTGGCAAACGTAGTGAGCTGAACGTCGGGATTCGGCGGGATGCGCCGCGGCAATTCGTCCGGATCTTTTTCCTTCACTTGCAGATTGGGGTGCGACCACCGGTAGATGCGCCGGCCGGCTTCTTCCTTGATCTCCGGCTTGAATTCGGGGCTGACCACCTTGACGTATTTGTCCGCCGGCATGCTGATCTCCAGCGTGCAATCCTTAACGATCGCCGTCTTCAGGAAGGAGTCTTCGAACCAGAAATGTCCCGGGACCTCCGGTTTGACCACGCGATAACGGACCAGATATTCGAGCACGTCGCCGACGCCCAGGCCTTTGACAGCGACATGCTTCTCATGAATGTCGCTATAGAGGGGAGCGGAGCGGGTTACGTCCGCGGGCATGTCCTGAATGTTGTAATCCGGAGTCTTCACCACCGTACCGTCGGGCTTGCGCACGCGCACGTAGTCAACGTCGACGGTCTCGTTGGCGCTGGTGTAAGTGAAGTTCAGGACGGCGAAAGCCTTCACCCCGGCTTCGGCGAGGATTCTGATTACAGAAGTGTACTCGCGGGTGCCGGTTCCGTCCGCCTGTTCGGCGACCACAGTGTGCAACTGCTCGATCACGTATGCTTCTTTGGAGTAATCCGTGGAAACCGGAGCCGAAGATGAAGCGGCGGGCTTCTCCGCTGGCTTCGCCTGTTCTTTTTTTGCATCCACTTGGGCGAGCGCAGAAACTGCAACCGAAGCGCAGAGAATAACAGCCGGCAGAATTCCAGATCGCATTACGCGTCACCTCGTTCAGCGGGAAACGGGGAAGCTTCCGGAACGGCAACTCGTTACTTTTTCTTTTTACTCGTGCTTATTGTTGGTTCTTATTTTTTCGCGGCGACCGCGCCCAGGCACTTGCCGTATAACTCCAGCAGGTGCGAGGCGTAGTCTTCGGGTTTGGCGGCGGCGCCGCCGCCGGTGAAACCCACGCCCCCGCTGCTGGCGGTTTTGCCGTAGCCGGTGGTCATGGCGATGAATTTCATAAGGTCGAGTGCGATGTCTTCATTACGGCGCCCAGCGCCCGCGCTGGTGCCCGCGGCTTCGTCCATGATGCCTTCTCCTCTGCCGGATAAGATGGGTACCTCGTCGTCTTCGAAGTCGTCGTCCTCGAAATCGTCGTCGAGAGATTTGTAGTTGAAAGATTCCACGATGCTGAAAAAGGACTCCGTCAGAGATGATACCAGCAGCGCGGGTGCCGGGTCTTCGGTCTGAGGTCTTGGGTCTGAGGCCTGAGGGCCACCGAGATTCGAGATCTACACCAGCCTCGTCTTCTCCGCCAGCAACCGCACGCGCTTGCCATTTACCGCGCCGTGAATCCCCAGCGTGGGCCCAAGCACGAAATACCACCATCCCGCGAGTCCCGGACTGATAAACGACAAACCAAACGACACCGCTCCGACTACCACCATGATCGCGTTCTCCTGAATCGCCAGGCGCGTCTGCAGCACCTCGACTGCGTTCAGTTCGAGCGCATCACGCAGCTTGTAGGCATGGGCGTACATCAAGGTAAACAGCGAAAACACTGCCGTGAACCCGATCGCATAAATGCGCATGAGCACGGCGGCTTCGTGCAAGCCCAGGCCACGGGCGATGTCGCTTCCGGTCAGCTGCGAAAAGACCAGGGTAAAAACAAATTTCAGCGGATACACATAGAACAGAACCAGAAACAGAAGAACAATATTCAGAAATACGGTGTAGGGATCTTCGAGTCCGAAGCGGCGCGAGAAACGATAGTGCGCCAGCCAGATCATCACCAGTTGTGCGAAGCAGACGGCGAAGGGCAGGAACCCGCGCATGGCCGCCATCATTTCCGCATAATTGCGCGGCACTTCCAGCGACACCACCAGCAGCGTGAGCGCGAAGCCGAATACCACATCGCAGAAGGCTTCCAGGCGCGTGATCTCTCCGCCGCGCCAGCGAAAATATCTTTCGGGCAGCAGGCCGCGGCGATGCTCACCCGGGAAACCCTCGCCGGGAAAGCCATCTCGCGCCGCTTCGGCCTCATCGGCTAAGGGGGAGGATGAATGCAGAGTTTGAGAATCCGGCGGCGAATGCCGCTTAGCCCGATGGCTCATGGCTTGGATTCTCAGGTTTCGTGGCCCGGCTTGGCAACGGAAAAAACTTCCCGATCTTCGATTCGCGCGGAGTTGCCTAGCTCCGCTTCACCTCGCTCATCAGGCCCATCAGATTGCTTTCCGAGTCGCGAAAGAAGACCATCCACAAATCGTGGTCCGGCATTTTCGCGAGCAGGTGCGGCTCGTCCTCAAAGTGCACGCCCTTTGCCTTCATCGCCGCGAACGCAGCCTGAATGTCGGGCACGGCAAAATACAGAATCGAGCTGGGGTGGTCGAACTCCGGCTTCTCCGGCCGGGTCAGCATCAGCCGCACTCCGCCGCAGTCGAAAAACGCCAGCCCCGGCGGAGCTTTGAACAGCAGCTTCAGCCCCAGGGCCTCCTGATAAAAAGCGGCCGCGCGCTCAATGTCGTGGGCGTTGATGGCAATCTGTCCGATGCGCGAAATTCCGTTTCCAGTAGCAGCCATGGTCGTGTCTTGACCTCGCAAGCATATTAGTCAGCCCAGCCTGGCCAAAGCCACGGAAATCCTGGAACGGGTGGCTCGAATCCGGGCCCGGATTTTCGGTTCATCGGTAATCTCCGAGCGAGTACTATGGTCAGATGAAAAGTCCCGCGCAATGCGGGATAATGGTGGGTTCTGAGGTTTAAGAAGTATGCCGTCAAGCGGTTGGCGGATAGCCGAGTCTGTCGCAATCCCGGTCAAATCCTCCTGCGACACCATCTGTAAAAAGATTTTTCATGAAGCCACCTTCGTTGTCACGAACTCGCAGTGTTGTCGCCGCCACCGGAATGCTATTCCTGGCGCACATTGGCGTGGTCGCGACGCTCGGCACCAAGGTTCCCGGCGCATTCTTCTCTGACCTGATCCAGTTCCTGCTGGGAGTGATTGTGATCTACGCCGCCATCGACGCGGCATGGCGCTCGGAGGGACTGGCGCGCTCTTTCTGGCGCCTGAACGCCGCTCGCCTATGGCCTCTGGCTGGTCGCGCAGGGCCTGAGCGTTTATAACGACATGGTCCCGCATCGCAGTCGGTTTCCTGGGTCAACAATCTGCTGTTCATTTTCTGGTTCGTTCCGCTGGCCATGGCCATGTTTCTCGACCCCGATCACGAAGCCGGGAAGCTCGATGCCCTGATCGCTCTCGACTTCGTGCAGGCCGTGCTGGTGTGCGTGGCGGCGTACTTGTATTTCTTTTACTTGCCGAAGTCCGAGATTCCCGGCGAACTGGCGCACTCGGTTTGGACTCCATACTTCGCCGGATACGCGTTTGTGGCCGGAGCTTTTATTGTGCGCTCCGCCGTGACTCGGTCGCGAGACGCTCGCGCGCTGTTTGGCCGCATGGGAATTTTTCTGGCCTTCTCGGGCTGCATCGATGCCTTGTACTTTTACGGCCCGGGCCGCGCCATGGGTACCGGCGCGTGGTTTGACTTGCTGTGGAGCCTGCTGCTGGTACTTCCCATTCTGATTGCCGTCACCTGGAAGCAGGTGGAGGCACCGGAACTTGCTTTTGAACCGCCGCGCCGCGAGAAGCGCATCTACACCGAGATTTTTTTCCTGCTCTATCCGCTGCTGGTGCTGTTCATGTCGCTGCGTATCGCGCGCGAGCGGCTGGGACTCGCCGCGGTGGTGGTGCTGCTGTCGTTTGTATGTTCCAGCGCGCGCCTGCTGGTTACGCAGAGCCGGCTGCTGGCAGCCAAAGAAGCGCTGCGCCGCGAAGCTTCCCGCGACGGCCTGACCGCTCTGTGGAACCGCAAAGCGATTCTGGCGATTCTGGAGCGCGACTTGCTGCGTGCCGAGCGCGACGAGCAACCCGTCGGCCTGATCATGATCGACGTCGACCACTTCAAGGCTATCAACGACAGCCGCGGCCACGCCGCGGGAGATTCCGTTCTGCGCATCATTGCCAGCGGCATTGCATCAGTGGTTCGGCCTTACGATTCGGTGGGGCGCTGCGGCGGCGAAGAATTCCTGATTGTCGCTCCCGGCTGCGGCATGGCCGAGACCGTGGAGCTGGCCGAGCGCGTGCGCAGCCACGTCGCCGGTTGCAGCATCAACGCCGGCGGATCGACCGTTCAGGTGAGCCTGAGCCTGGGCGTGGCCACCGGCTCAGACCGCCGCCGGGATGGAAAAACTTCTGCTCGCCGCCGACGCCGCCATGTACCAGGCCAAGAACGCAGGACGCAACCGTGTGGAACCGGCTCAGTGCCCGCGGCGCCAGCCCCGACCCAATCTCCTCCACCCCAAACCGCGACTTCTGGCTCTAGGCCGAAAAAGTAGGACGGACGCTCCCTCCGGCAGGCTCAGGGCAGGGTCTGTCTGCCGCTTTTGACTTGGCTCTTAAATTCCATACATCAGCAATCAAAATCAAGATCAAAGGCGGCGGACAAGAGTGTCCGCCCCACAAGCGGCCCAGACTCAACTCCGCAGGCAACCTGGACGATAGATTTCTTCAACCAAAGATTAAGTTCGAATGTGAGCTGTCCGGCTCAGACAGTTGGCAAGTGAATTGCTACTTTCAGAGTCGGGAAAGTGGGACTTGGCTGCTGCTGGAGCGGACAAGGCAGTGTCCGCCGGGCAAATTGCGCTTATGGTGAAACGAATTACACTCGTCCGGATCGTCTGTTGTGGCCTGATCGGGGTTTGCCCGGCAGTGTGCCAGAGCCGACACACCGTGGCCGCGAGTGGATTGCCCGACGCACCGTCGGCTTCGGTCGCCCCAACCCGAAGCTGGGAAACACCGGGCGGCGAGGCGCAGTTGCCGCCGGCCGCTGCTGCCACGATGACGGCAGATGGCGGGGCTATCGCCGAGATTCCGCAAGTCGCTGCCGGCCTGCTGCCCCGCCGGCCCGCGCTCTATCAGCCGGTTCGCGAACAAAACGAGGCTGATTCCGCACCTTCGTTTTTCAAACGTTTGACCCCGGCGCTGCTCCGCCCGAACTCGCGCTACATGGCTTCGGACCGCGACACCGTTCTTGGGCGCGCCACGGATGCCGCCTCGAGGATTTTTGTGACCCGTGACGAAACCGGACGGCGGAAGTTCAACAGCCCGTATTTCCTGCGGTTGGCGACTGCGGTCGCGGCGGACAGCGCCTCGCGCAGGTACCGGGCGCGGTCGAACACCGCGCCGCTCAGCGACTTCGGCTCGAACGTCGGCAACGACGCGGGCATGAATCTTTTACACGAGTTCGGCCCCGCGGTGCGAAAAATGGCCACCAGCCACCTGCCCGAATTCATCAGCCGCATCGCAGCACGGGTAAGTCACTAGACCCGCCCACTTCCCGCGCTAATCCCATTCCTTGATCCATGTCATCCTGAACCCTGGCGCAAGCCAGGATGAGGGACCATACGTCAATCAGCCGCCGCGATACAGTGGACGGGAACTCCTGCGCGGTATGCAGCATTTCGGCCTCGCCCGCTGCAATTCCACTGCACGAGCATCGTACGGTCCCTCACCCCGGCTTCGCCGCGGTTCAGGATGACATCGCGCAATTTTCCGACTCTGCTCCGAACCCTTGTTCGGTTTTCGTAACAAAACTCGGTCCCTATTTCGATCTCGACCTTTTCCGGTCTATTATTCGCGCCAACTTCTTCCCCTCAGAATTGGAATAGCTCCCGCTCGCGCGGACTTGGCTGCGAGCGGCCGGCCCGCTTCCCCCATTTGTGAAAAATCTGAGCGATTTTGACATCTCGTCAAAGGAGAACCTATGGCTGTGAGGAAGTTGGCCCCGGCGCTGCCGGACCCGCGCAAAGGCATCACCATGAAATCCGATCCGACGCGGATCGATCCGCACAAACTCAAACTCGGCAAAAGCGCTGCCCGGCATGACCCGCGCACGCTGCTGCTGGCCTCGTATTTCACTCCGGCGTTGCCCGCACCGCCGGCGAGTTTCGATCTGACCGCGAAAGTCGGAAGCGCGTGGGGGATGATGGACAACGACCAGATCGGCGACTGCACCTGCGCCGCCGCCGGGCACCTGATCATGGAGTGGACCGCGAACTCCGGCAAGAAAATGGTCACGCCCACCGACACGCAGATCGTGGCCGCCTACTCCGCCATTACGGGCTACAACCCGACGACCGGGGCCAATGACAATGGCGCCAACGAAGGCGATGTGCTGAATTACTGGCGGCAGACCGGCATCGCCGGCCACAAGATCGGCGCCTACATGGCATTGGAGCCCACGAACCACAACCACATCATGGACTCGGTGTATATGTTCGAAGGCTGCTACATCGGAGTGCAGTTGCCCATCAGCGCGCAGGCGCAGACCCAGAATCATCAGCCCTGGTCGGTGCCGCCGGGAGGCGCCACCGGCGACGGCAAGCCGGGATCGTGGGGTGGGCACGCCATTCCGGTGGTGGCTTACGACGCGCGCGGTGTAACGGTTGTGACCTGGGGAGCACTACAAGTCATGACGTGGACTTTCTGGGAGGCGTATTGCGATGAGGCATACGCCATCCTGAGCACGGATTATCTGAATAGCAACGAGCAGGCTCCGCAGGGTTTCAACCTGCAGCAGTTGCAGGAGGATCTGGCGGACTTGAAGTAAGGCTCTACGGCACGGGGCGGTTCGGTTCGAATTTAGCATTCGAATTCCAGGTTGGAATTCACAGCAGAGGAACTTCCATGGGCGCTCTCACGATTGCGTTCGACACCACGATCGTGGGAGCGCTCGCTCTGCCTTGGGTGGTTCTGGTCGTTCATTTGTTCTTTTTCAGGGGGGAGAGCACAATCGTGGCCCTGCTCCGCTGGATGCAGGAGGCAAAATCAGCCCGCCGTGGCAGGTGTCCTGCTGTTCGCCATGACGTATTCGCTGGGCTCGGCGGTATCGCGGATGGCGCAGGATTTTTTCAACGATAATGATCTTCACCTCCAATTTCCCAGCGATCCGCCGGTGATGATTCGGGAGGGCGTGACCGAAAACCGCATCCTGGCCAACGTTTATTGTCAGCAACGAGAAGTTGTTGCACGTCGCCGGTGCCGGCGCCGACGATGGCGAGACAGATCCGCTCACCAACGAAATCCGTTATTTCAAGTCTCATTTGTCGCCGATCGACTCCGCCTGCAAGAACACGCTGAGTTGGGTGGTCCGACAGGACAAGGCGAAGGACGCCCTGGCTACGGAGGAAGAGAAGGACGATTGGCTGTACGGCGTAGCCGCCAATATTTTCGGCCTGCAGGAAAACGCGCTGATGGAAAAGGGCGCGGACTAACCGTGCGACTGCGCCAGCTGCACCAGCAAGTGATGGTGCTGCGCGGCGCGGCTTTTAACGGTGTGATCGGATTCTCGCTGTGCGTGTTCGCCTGGTGCGGGCAAGTGCGGGCGCAGACATCCGCGATCGTGCGCTGCGCTGGGTCGTTCGCCGCCGGTGCCGGTGCTTTATCTGGCTCTGGCGGCCGATCGCCGCTGGGCCACCATTTTTTCAACCGCGGCCTTCCGATCCGCCTTACATGGAATTCACGTTTTTCTGCTGGCGGCTGGCCGGGGCATGGTTGGTCTGGAGGAAGCGAAGCCCCGCACAAGACAGAGCCTGCCGGACGCCACGAGCCAGCCAGTCGTGGCAGAAAAAGCGCGGGCCGATATCGGTCTGGCTGGATGCGCACTGGCCGCCGCTGGTCGTGGTCTCCGCGATTCTGACCGCTGCCGCGATTCTGGGCTGGTGGTCGACTGAAGTGCTGTATGCCGAGCAGGTGATCTATTCTTACGACTCGCTGCCGTCAGGCGCTTCGGGCAAAGGCGCAGCGCAATAACTTCCCCGGCGGGAGCCTCGAGAGCGGTACCTGTTTTCCGCCAGCGTCTCCGGGGCCTTCCTCTGACTGAAATGGCCGACGCCGGGCGCTGAAGCGCGGTTGATCTTACAGGGCCTGACACGGCACGAATGAAATCGTGCGCCTGCCCGAAAGGTTTCCGCTCAGGCTTCCAATCCTACATAGCAGACGCGGCCGATCAGGTAATCGGCGGGCATTTTGCCGTCTTCCATTGCGAGGACCTCGATGGGCGAGGACTGGTCATGGGGACGCAAGATTAGATGATTCCCGGCCACTTCGACATAACGCACCGTGCAAGTATCGTTTTTCAGAACAGCGTACATATTCAGTTCGCCTTTGCGATAAGGCTTAAGTGCGTTGTAATGGCGGTCGAGCAGGAGCGTGGCCCCGGGCGTGAGCCGGGGATGCATGGGAGGGGCGTCGCGGGCATCGAGCTTGATGAGCACGAAGCGGTGCCAGGCGGAACGGTCGCCTTCGATTTCGGGTTTCAGCTTGCGCGAGGAAGGTTTTCCTGAACTTGAGGATTTCTTTGACGTCCTTGCTGGCGATGAGCGGCTGGGCGGCGGTGGAGGGTTCGGTGAGCAGGACGTTTTCGAATTCGTCGGCGCTGGGAGGCAGGATGGTCGCGCGTTTGCTGACTTCGGCGGGATCGAGCAGATCGAGCACGGAAAGGTGCTGGACGGAGAGCACGGTGTCCATGCCGTCCAGGCTGAGTCCGCGTTTGCGGTTGAGGAAATTGGAGATATGGGCCTGCTTGAATCCGGTCTGCTGGGCGAGACGGAGGCCGGTGAGTTCGCCTGCTTCGATGCGCTCCCAGAGAACTTTGCGGAGATTATCCTGCAGGATTTTGAACTTCATGGCCTCGGAGTATAGCACTGGGCTGTTGCAGGGCGCTGAGGGGGAACGATTTTGGGATGGCGCAATTGGGCGAGAAGGATTCGTATCAGGGCACCGCTTTAGCGATGCCGCCGGGCGGAGCGGGTAACGAAAAGGCTTTAGCCGCTGATTCTTTGCGGCTAGCCCCAGCGGCTAAAGCCGGCTTTGACTCGGAACGGCTTACGGCGCGCCCTGATACGAACGCTGCTTAACGGTGCGGCTGAATGCATTTTCTGATACGACTCTTTCAAGTTAAATCGCTGGCAAGATTTCCACAGCGCGAATTGGGCTATCTAACCTTGACTGAGAAAATTCACAGTTATAGGATCGCCGCATCCTAGAGGGAAATATGCTCTCCGGTAGAAAATCAATGAGCCACTCGGATGATTCGAATGAGGAAAAGAACTTTGGGGAATTTCGCAGGAAGGTGAAATCGGCGGAAGTGCTGTCGGCGTCGATGGAGCACCTGCTGCTGTCTTTGGGATTCACGGGACGAGTGAGCGTGGTGATGCAAAACGGGCGCGTGCTCAAGTCGGGCTACGAGGAAGGCTATTTCCATCAAAAGCACGAAGGACGAGGCGACGACGAGGGTGTGCACAAAGTGTAGAAGATGAGGGAGTTGGCGGCAGATGTTGGCGCAGACATTTCCTTGAAGGTCGATACAACTAAATAGCTCAGGCAGGTCTTCGTAATAGAAACGAGCCCTGCGTCCGGTTCCCGCAGATTCATGGGGATTTGGCGCAGGGCTTTTTGTTTTTGACTGACGTCGCAGGGGAAGGCGAGCGGGAGGGCGCGCAAAACGGAAGCGGTTTCAACGTTCAACAACTTTGTTTTCGACAAATCAGGATTCGACAAAAACAGGATTCGACAAAACATGGTTCGACAAATCTGGAGGGGTGATGAAAAAAGATCGGGAAGGCGAAGCAAACAGCGGAGTCGGCGTGGAATTGAAGTACTGCGAACACTGCGGAAGCCTGTGGGTACGGGCGCGGGGCGCGGGAACGGTTTACTGCGACAGATGCGAGGCCAAGGTTGCAGATCTGCCTGCTCCGAAATCGAAATCGCGAAGACCCATGCTTCCGGTGCGGCCACATACGGCGGTGGAAGACTTCGAGTTTGAAATCGAAGTCGATGATCCGACGGACTTCGAAGCGGTGGGAGGTGCGGCATGAGCTATGGGACGGGAGTGGGGATCGGGATTGAGATTTCGGCTGAGGCGGAACGACCGGAAGGTGCGACAGGCGCTGGGTTTCCGCGGCGGACGCGACCTTTGGAGGAGAAGAGATCGGCGGAAGAACGGTCGGGACAACATCTTCCGGCGCATCAGTTCCCTGCGCACTCATTTCCGGCGAACGCGATTCCGGCAGGGGCAGAGGAAGCGAACGCGGAAGAGGCAGCGGAGCCAGTAGCGCAGCCAGCGGCAGAGATGCAGGCGTTGCTGGAACAGGTGGTAGACGAGGATCGCGAACGGGAGCAGCGAATCTATCGCGGGCGAACGGTGGCAATGTTGCGGCGCTATATGCGCTTCTCGATTGAAACCGGGCGGTTGCCGTCGTTGCTGGGGCGGGAATTTTTTCGGGCGAAGGTGACGTCATACACGGTGGTGACGTTTGAAGATCGCGTGATTTTTGTGCATGACATGGAAAAATGCCTGGAGCGGCTGGATGAATTTTCGAAACAGCTGATTGCGCGGCATATTTTGCAGGAGCATGATCGATGGGCCACGGCGAAACTGTTGCACTGCAACGAGAAGACGGTGCGGCGATATACGCCGCTGGTCTTGGATTTGTTGAGCGAGATTCTGATCGAGGTGGGGCTGATGGAGCGATTGATGTCGGTGCCGGAAAATTATTGTCAAGAGGGTAAAAGCGACCCGATCGACGTAAGTGATTGTGAGGATGAGGAAAATAAAGTTTGAAAAATGTCCACTTTACCCTTAGCAATTTGATATTCTTGAAATAGAGGGTAAGAAAACTTCACGATTTTGCAGAGGGCGTGCCTTAAGCGGCGCGCCCTCAGTGTTTTGGGCGGCGTTCGAGAGTTGTGAGGGGATCGGGCAAGCGGTTATGACAAGAATTTCGACGAACAGTGAATCGAGGCCTGAAATTCGACTCGCGGGGCGTTTTTCTCGATTTGAGAAAAATCTTGTCAAGGGGGTAAATGAGGGTCATTCTTCGCAAGTGATTGTTTCGATGGCAAATATAAAGTTTGAAAAATGTCCACTTTACCCTTAGCAATTTGATATTCTGGTAATAGAGAGTTGGAAACGAGAACTCTCTGCTTGAGGGCGCACCTTTTCGGGTGCGCCCTCGGTGTTTTGGGGCGAAAGTTTGAAAATCGAAGTTTGAAAGACTGGGGATCGGGCATGGGGCGATGATCAAGAAAAAGGCGAAGGGCAAGACTGGGCCGAAGAAGAGCGCGAAGAAAAAGAGCGGGGGGAGGGCTGCGAAGTTGCGGAATCCTGCGGGAGTGCGCAACGACATCGCAAAGATTGTGGAATCGGGAGCGAAGAAGATTACGAAGGCGGTGATGGATCAAGCGATGACGGGACAGTTGGCTCCCGCGAAATTTTTGTTTGAGATGGCGGAGATTTATCCGGCGTCAACGGACGGGAGCCACGCCACGGAGAATGAAGACTGTTTGGCGAGGACGTTGCTGAATCGGTTGGATCTTCCGGACGAACCGATTGCGCGGGATGAGGAAGATGAACCGCGGGTGGTGACGGCGGCGGCGAAGACCGAGGGCGAGGTCAAGAAGGATTCTGATTCGAAATCGGAGTCTGGTGACACGAGGACGGATTCGGCGGTGGTGTAGTGCGAGTGGGAGAAGACCACTTCGCTTCGCACTGATGGGTATCCAACCCTTGCGCAAGAATACGCGCAAGGATGGGGCACCCTGGGTTAGGCGCTCACGGTGAATTTATACGGGACGCTTCGGAGGATCCCATGTCTCGCAAATGCGGCGAGACATGGGGCACCCTGGGTTGGATATGGTTGACACGACAGAAAACAACAATCACGTAGAATTAGGCGGAGCTGTGCGACGAGATGCGGCGGTGGCGGTTTGGGTGGGGCCGAAGTCGGAGGTGAAAACTTCGGTTCGGCCAAACCTTGCGGCGCTGGCGGCGGAGCGGCGGGCGCGATTGTCGGCACGACTTAGGACGGGGATGGATATTACCTGGTTGGATGGAACGGGGGATGCGCGGGTCGACCGGATTGCGGTCGGCGCGGCGATTTGGAATTCGTCGGACCGGATGCGCGAGCTGAAGAAGATTGGCGTGACCCACATCATCAACATGCAGATTGAGTGTGACGACACGGAACTGGCGGAGGAGCATGGGCTTGAGGTGTCGTGGAATCCGACGGACGATGATTTTGAGTTAAAGCCGGCGGAATTGTTTGGGCGCGGTGTGGAATTTGCGCTGGCGGCGTTGGAACGCGAGGATGCGAAAGTTTTTATTCATTGCGCGGCGGGAGTACATCGGGCGCCGATGATGGCGCTGGCGGTGCTGGGAGCGATGGGGATGGATGTGGACGCGGCGATGGAGTTGATTGAGAGGAGGCGTCCGGTGGCGGATTTTGCGGAAGTGTATGTGCGGAGCGTGGAGAGATTTTTGAGCGGGCGGGATGAGCGGCCGGGTTCGTGGGCGGGGCGGTGAGGTGGGGGCGGTGGCGAGGAACAGCAGATCCCCTTCGGCTTCGCTCAGGGTAGGCTCTCCACTCCGCTTGTCATTCGCTTCGGGAATGACGCGCTCCGGTCGGGATGACAAAATTTCATTTTGAGATCCAGAGTTTTGAAACTGCGGAGATGTTTGGGATGGGAGCCTCTGATAGGCTCCCATATTTTTTGGACGAAGCTTTTTTGATGGAAGATTGACGGGATGAGGAAGGGCAGCGGACATGAGTGTCCGCCCCACATGGAATTTGATGGAGGGGACGATGTTTGACGCGGGCCGCCGCCCTATTGGGCGGCTTTTTTATTGGGTGCTGGTCGGTTTGATTGCGGCTTGTGGTTTGCGGCTTCCGGCTTTTGGGGCTGGTCCGCTTCCACAGAGCGGGCCTGCGACGACGACCGTTGCGGATACGGTTTATTTGGCGGATGGGACGACCGCTACGGGAACGCTGATTATCATCTGGCCAGCGTTTGTGACGTCGGGCGGGACGGCGGTGGCGGGAGAATTCGACGACTACGACGCTCGGAACCGAGCGGCGCGCTCAGCGTGGCGTTGGTGCCGAATGCGGGAGCGACTCCGGCGAATACGTATTACACCGTCGTCTACCAGATTGGGGCGGGCGAGGTGAAGACGGAGTACTGGGTGGTGCCGACGACTTCTCCGGCGAACCTGGCGGTAGTGCGGACGACGCCGGGAGCGGGCGTGGCGGGGCAGCCGGTTTCGATGCAGTACGTGAATTCAGCAATTGGCGACGGTGGTGCATCTGGCGGGGACGGAGACGATCACAGGAGCGAAAACATTTACGGCGTCGCCGGATGTGCCGACGCCGGTGAATCCGGGCGACATTGCGAATAAGGGATATGTGGATGCGTCGGTGACGGATGTGGGGTCGGGAATTTATTCTGCCGACGGCGGGCGGGCACGATGACGGGGCCGATTACGCTGCCGGGAAATCCGGCGGCGCCGCTTCAGGCGGCGACCAAGCAATATGTGGATCTGGGATTGAGCATCGAAGGCGGATTTGATTTCGGGGCTGGTTCCGGCGAGCGAATTGGGGACGGGGACGGCGATCATCGGCGACTTGCTTGTTGGGCAATGGAACGTGGGGAGCATGCGCGAGCGGAGGGGGACGGGAAATGTTTCGACGACATCCGGGCGCGGGGGTCAGCCAAAACATTACGCAGCCGGTGGGGACGCAATTCTCGACGAACAATCTGGCGGGGATTTCGTTATGTGGTTTCGAGTTACAACTGGCCGCAGGGAGGATCGCCGGCGGACAATCTGGCGACGGGGGCATGCTGGGGCGCTGGTAGCGGGAACAAGCACGATTCACGCTGACGCCGTGTCCGGCGGGCGTGGACACGTCGAACAATACGAGCGCGCAGTATGCGGTTTACATTGCGGGAACGGGGACGGCGGAAGCGGTCGCGGTGACGGGAGGAACGTGCACATCGGGGGCATCGACGGGCACGATTCATTGTCACGACGGCGAACGTGCACAGCCGCGGGGTACACGGTGGGCGCGGCGAATGGGGGAAATCAGGAGGCGATCAACGTAGCGGATGGGGGAACTCGGTGCAAGGCACTACGACCGGGGGCTACCCCTCGGCTGTGATTAAGGAAGTGCCTGCCGGGCAGAACACAGCGAACTATAACGTCTACTGGCCAGTTTATTTAAACAGCGGCAAGACGCAACTCGACGGCTATGGCGCGATGTGGCAGTGCTTCACGCGGTCGGCCTGCCTGGTGGCGGGAAATTATGCGGGCGCCACGCAGGGACACAATACGATTCAAGGGATTGCTTTGCAGCCGGCCTTGAACGTGGACGGCGCGCAAATCTCTACGGTCTCGGCGGCTTCTGGGATCTACACGGTTACGACAGCGACTACTCATAATCTGGTCAGCGGGGATTACGCAATTCTGTATTATTCGACGCCGGCACAGACGCAGGAAGCGAAAGTTCAGGTCACGGTCACTTCGAGCACCCAGTTCACGTACCAGATTGGATCGACCGCCACGTTCTCGACGTCGTCAGGTTTTGGCTGGGTGGCGCTGGAAGATGCAGCGATCGAGGACATTACGGACGGGCTGAAGCTGCTGGACATTAAGCTGAACGGCGCTCCGACGATCACGAACCACTTCAATCAAGGCGTGGTGGTGGGCAACGATCAGGACTTTACATGGGATGGCGGCACCAACCTGGGGAGCAATGTGATCCGGTGCGATACGGCGTTCTGCGGAAATATGCTGTACTTGCGCGGCGACCAAGGAATCGCGCCGGTGGTGTACGTACATCATCTGGAAGCAAGTTTTCAGTGCAGCGGGAATGGAATCAGGAACTCGTCGGGCAACACGATGAAGGTGGCTGATTCGGTCATTCAGGGATTCAACCAGTATGGAATTTACTACGCCAACGGACTGCAATCGGCGGAGGCGGACAACGTTTATGAGGAATCCGGGAACTGCGTGAATGGCAGCTACCCAGCGAATGGCGGGAGCAGCCAGGAGTCGCAGGCGGGATACATTATCAACGGACCTCCGTTTACGCTGACCGGAAATGCGCCGACGGCGGGAATTATTCCGGAATTTGCCGCGGGCGGAAGTTGCACAACCGTTGAGCGCAACTACTACGTGGTGATGCACGACACGAACCTGGGGACGAGCCCGATGCTTTACTTCGGATACGCATGCCCGGCGTCAACGGGGACAAGTATTGCGGTGGCGTGGCCGAATCCGGATCTGGCGGGGGCGGGAACCCGGACGTTCGACATTCTGGCGACGGTGGGAACATCTGCGGTGGCGGCGCCTTACGGCACGGGGAACTTTGCCATCACCGGCCTGGTAGGAATCAGCGCAAGCTGTTCGACTGCGGGCATCTGCACGGCCACGGATATTCAACCGGCGTTCGCGTCGTACACGGTGCCATCGACTCCCACCTGGGTTCCGAAGCTTCCGTTCTGGCCGGGCGCAGTGGTTCTGGGGAGCGGTTCCACACTGTTCGCTGACCAGATTTTCCAGTCTGGTCTCTATGTCTCGACCTTGGAACAACCGCGGATCTTCGCGAAACGATGTGTAACTGGAGGGAACGCCTACGCCTATAGCCCCTTCTGGGCAATCTGCCCGGGCGGAGATTCATCGGGGAATGCGAACAAGAATGTGGGCGCGGAAGTGTGGCAATTAGGGCCGGCGACCGGGATTGGGCCATCGGGTGCGACGGGGGGATTGAACCTGAACCTGGGCGCGGGTGGATCGGTGATTCCGCGGCAGCTGATTACGACGATGGACGGCAGTCCGTCACAGACTTTCGCGACTCCGGGATACGTTCGAACGGGAAGCGCTCTGGATAGTTTCATTGGCACGGACACGACGGGCAACATAGGAGCGCAGGACCAGACTTACGGGGCGCCGGGCGGACATAATTTTTATGTGAACGATCCGGGGACGAACAGCACACACGCGAAATTTAATATTGCGGCGGCGGCGGCCACGTTCAATGTTCCGTTGACGGTGAACGGGAACCTGGCGGTGCCGAGTGGAAGCGTGACGCTGCCGATTACGGGGACGGGATCACAATGCCTGCACGTGAGTTCGACGGGAGCGTTGACGGGGACGGGGTTGGATTGTGCGGTCGTGAACAGTGGTGGGGCGACGCAGGTGGCGATGTATTCGTCGAGCGGGGCGGCGTTGAGCGGGGACAGCGCGCTAACGGATACGGGGACAGTGCTGAGTTATTCCGGCACTGGAGGGATTGCAGCGGCGACGGGAACTTCAGCGGGAACCTGACGGTGAATGGGCAGCTGCATGGTGGCGGGGCCGTGGATGGTCGAGTTCGCCGATTCCGGGGACGGCGATGGCGGCGGCGGGAGCGGGGACATCGTCGATGGGGATTTCGAACGATGGGAACTTTTATATTTCCGCGAATGCGGGCGACGCCGCTGCAGATGGCGACCAGCGGGACGAGTTCGTTCTTTACGAATCTGACGCAGGAAGATAGCGAACGACCTGGGGCAGTTTGTGGTGGGGCAGACGACTGCGAATCCGCAGAGCGCTGCATGTGTATTCGAGTTATACGAGTCGCTCATCGTGGCAGCGGACTTCGGTGGGATACGACCCGGGGAGTGGATATGCGGTGCTGAGGAGCGAGAATTCGACTTCGGGGGCGGCGCCGGGGCTGGGGTTCTGGGTGAACAGCGGATTGAAGTGGGTGATCGATTCGACGCAGCAATCTTAAGCCGTGGGCGGACGAGGCGTTCAACATTGGAGCATTCAATGCTTCGACCGGCGTGGCGTTGCGGCCGGCGACGATTTACGTGGCGGGGAATGCGAGCAGCAACAGCGGATTTGAGTTGGGGAAATTCGCCAGCAACAGTTATGAGCTTTGTAATGACACGACGAATGGGACTGTGATCGAACGGGCTGGCGGTGCTGACTTCGGCGGGGTGCGCGGTGAAGCCGGCGCAGCGCGGTTACGTCAGGCGTGATTGGGGTGGTGATTGCGGCTGCGGGGACGAGTGGGACGGTGACGCTGGTGCGGACGGGATCGGCGTTTTGCAACTTTGATGCGCGCCGACGGTGGTGGGGGATTACGTGGTGCCTTCGCCGACAGCGAATTCGACGGAGCTTATCCGTTGTGCCGGGACGCGGGATCGACGCTGCCGAGTGGATCGCAGGTTTTGGGGCGGGTGCTGCAGGCGCCTGGGGGCGGGACGACGGCGCAGATGTTTTTTGATATGCCGGGATCGACGGCGGGAGCGAGTGCGGTGAGCTCGGTGTTTGGGCGGACGGGGGTGGTGACGGCGACGAGTGGAGACTATGCGGTGGCGCAGGTGACGGGAGCGGCGCCGCTGGCTTCGCCGACTTTCACGGGGACGGTGACGGCGCCGGATGGAACGACGAATACTTCGAGCGGATACACGTTCGCGCACGCGTTGACATTGCCGAGTGGGAGCGTGGCGACAACCCAGACGGCGGTGATAACAGCACGAAGGTGGCGACGAGCGGCTTATGTGCGCGGAGAGCAGTATCTGACGTGTGGATTCGTGTCCGAGTGGCGACGGTGGGAACGGCGGAGCAGTTTTAGTATCTGGGTAGACGCTTCCGGCGGCGATGCACGGTGACAGTCGATTCGATTTGTCGGCGGGGACGCCGCTGCAGGCGCATACGGGATCGTTGCACGACTGCGGCGGTGGTGCAGGTTTGGGATGGGACGTCGAACGCGGAAGTTGGTTATTACTCGATCGCGCTGGGCAATCGGGACGCAATTTTTATAGGCAGGTGACGGGAAGCATGCGATGTGGCGTCGGGGCATGCGATGTGGCGAACGTCAAGACGACGACGGGAGAAGCGGACGGTGCTCGACGACGGCACGCGAAGGTGGTGGCGGTGGTTGACTTACCAGATGCAGGATGATGGATAGGGCGCGAGCGTTTACAAGGTCAAAATCCCCACTCCGTCGCAAAGAACGCGAGAAGATGGGGCACCAGAAACGATGGATGAATCATTTCAGGGAGGAGATGAATATGAGTGGACAGATTGATCCGGGGGCGGCGATGCCTACTACGATTCAGTCGTTTAATCATAGCGATCGGAATCCGGTGGTGGGGAGTTGGGGCGAAGGGGGTGGGCCGGTTGCTTCGCCTTCTGTGACGGAGATTCGGATGACGCCGGAGGGGCCGGCGGTTTCTCCGGATGCGGGATTGCAGCAGTATTAGTCGTTTTGTGGTGAGAGGAGCCATCGGCTGAGCCGGTGGCTTTTTTGTTGGGCAGCGGTTCCCACGTTTCGCGAAATGGACGCGACAGAAAACGGGGCACGGGATCCCACGTCTCGCAAAAGAGGCGAGACGTGGGGCACCCCATTGCGTTGGTGGTTTTTGCAGTGAAGGCGGTGAGGGGTGAAGAGATGCGGAGTTTTGTTTCTATTGGTTGGGCTTTTGATTGGGGCGGGGTGCCGCGCCAGGCGCGCGGTGCTGCCGAACCTGGTGGTTCCGGTGCGGTGTGCTTCAGAGATTGTGTTGGTGCAGTGTGATGCACGGGTTAGTCCGCCGAAGTGCAAGAGTGCGCGGGTTAGTTACCGGCGGGGGTGTGAGGAGATTGTTGCGGGTGGGAAGTGATGGGGAAGGGATTCATCTTTGATTCCCGGAGAAATCTGGCGTGAGATCTTACGGAAAAAGCTTAAACACAGAGGGGCACAGAGAAACACAGGGGAAGACACAGGGTACTGAAAGATACGTAGTGCTGAAAGACACAGAGGGGCGCTGAGGGCTATGCGGATAATTTTTTTCATCTTTTTAAGTTTGATGATCGGGCTGGGCGGAGTGGCGACGGGGACGACTTATTACGTGAGCTCGAGTTCGGGGAGCGATGCGAATAGCGGGACTTCGGCCGTGGCGGCGTGGCAAGACGATTGGCGAAGGTGAATGGGCAGACGTTTGCGCCGGGGGATTCGATTCTGTTGAAGCGGGGGGATGTTTGGAATGAGAGTTTGGTGCCGCCTTCTTCGGGAGCTTCGGGGAATCCGATTACGTTTGATGCGTATGGCACGGGAGCGGCGCCGAATTTGACGGGATATTATGCGGTGCCGTCGTCGGCGTGGGTGAATGTGACAGGGAATGCGTGGAAGGCGGCGTTGCCCGGTCGACGTACTCGACGGTTAATTTTTGTTTGTTCGGGTCGGTGTGGGGGCAGAAGGTTGCGTTCGGTATCGGGGAATTTGACGGCGCAGTGGGATTTTTATTTGCGGGATGGTTATGTGTACGTTTACTCCGCAGGGGAATCCGGCGACTTTCTATCCGGCGGCCGATTGTGCCGATGGCGTTGAGCAATGTGCCGGTGATCAACATGAATGGGCAGTCGTGGCTGACGTTTCAGCATTTTCTGGTGAACTGGTTTGATGATTACGGGGTGTATGTACAGGGGACGAGCGATCACCTGGTGTTCGCGAATATGGAAGCGGACTCGATGATTCCGGAGGGGACGCAGCCGCTGGGATTTTATGTGAACGAGAGCGCGCCGGGGCCGGGGGACATCAAGATTTATAACGCGGAAGCGCACATGAATTATGACGGGTTCCGGTTTGACGGGGCGGCGACTGCGATCACGATGGTGAATGACAAGGGGTATGCGAATCGCGATGGGGCGCTGGTGGATAACACGGGGGCGGTGACTTATTCGTATTGTCATTTTTATGCTTCGAGCCTGGCGGTGGCGGGATCGACGGATGTGTTGGCGACGACGGGACGGGGCCGACTGCGGGAGCGGGAAATATTGCGGCGGATACGCCGCCGGCGGTGCAGGCGTGGCAGAGATATCCGGCGGAGAGTGACGTTGACGGTGGATGACATCGGGATGACGCCGGGGGCGGATACGTATTACGCGGGGACGGTGTTGCCGATTGCGGATGCGGCGGGGGTTCCGGTGGGAGCGGCGATTACGGTGGGATATCCGCTGGCGCATGACGCTGATATTTCGGAAATTCAGGGATGGATCAATGCGGGACGGGATGTGACTTCGCATTCGATTTCGCACACGTACTATACGAATACGGATGCGCTGGATATTCAGTACACGGGGAGCGGGACGGCGGCGGCGTTGAGCATCAGCGGGAAGGTGCTGACGATTACGGTGACGGGGGCGGCGGACAGCGTGAGTTACAACCTGGCGCAGGGGGATGCGCAGGGAACGATTTTGGGATTTGAACATCGCGTTGACTGGCTACGGGGAAATTTACGACGTCGCTGTCTTGACGCCGTGCCAGGGGCCTTACGGGACGGGATGTTCGGCTTATACGGCGGCGGCGTTGCTGTCGCAGGATCTGGCGGACGTGAGCGGGCAGGATGTGAAGAGCTTCGGTGTATCACATGCAGTTGGATGTGACGCGGCTGACTACGGATGAGATCACGTTGTCGCGGCCGTGGATGACGGCGAATCTGACGGGGCTGCCGGCGACGCCGGTGTATGTGTATCCGGGGGGATATGAGACGATCCGACGATGCAGGGGATTACGGCGGGAGTGCCGTATTACGCGGGGCGCTGCGGGGGGCGTCTGAAGGAGAGATCTGGGAGTGAAGGATACGTATGCGACGGGATTCGATGTGCAGAACATTACGAGTTTTGGAGTGAATCCTTCATGGATGGGATCTGGACGCCGGCGTTGTTGAATCAGAAGATGCAGGCGTTGGTTTGGAAGGAAAAGGTGTGGGGAGTGCCGTGGGGAATTTTCTGGCATTTGAATGAGCTGACGAGGATGATCCGGTGAGTAGCGGGACGGAGATTACGAATCTGATTGCAGGATTTCAAGGCGAGCGGGGCGACGATCCAGACGAATACGGGGTTGGTGAACTGGTTGTTGACGGGGACGCTGGAGAGCGGGAACGGACGGGAATTTTTATTACAAGTCTGCGGCGACGAATGTTTATTCGGCAAACGGCGGGCTGGATTTTCGTCCGACGGTGAGTTCTCCGGTGGTGGATGCGGGGGAGAATCTGGGACCGCGTATGAGATCGATATCAATGGGATGAATCAGAACAGCTATGGCAGCGGGTGGGAGATTGGGGCGCACGTGTTTGCGGGATTCGCGACGTATGGCGGGGGCGGGCCGTCGAGTACGTATTTTTCGATTGGGGAGGGGCTGACATCTTTTTTGTGCGGGCCACCGAATTATGTGTGCGCTTTGAACAGCACGGAGACGGAGGGGCAGGCGGTGATTCAGAACATTACGCCGACGCCGAACATGGGGAATCTGACGGGAGCGGGGACGGTGGTTACGCCGGCGGATTTTAATTTGCCGATTTGCCGGCTTACGGATGCGACGTTTGATCCCAGCGTACCCAACAACACCATCGTGGCGAACTCGGGCGGGTCGGGGGATGAGACGTTGTTTAACACGAATTCGACATTGCTGGTGGTAGGGCGGGGAGGCGAAGGCTATCCGATGTCGCTGAGCTTCAATGGAGCGACGTGCACTCCAGGCAGACTCTATGCCAGCAATCCAAGTTGGTCGGCACGTGGCGGGTGGTATTTGCCGAGCGACGATCCGGGATGGAGTTATACGAATCCTTATTTACTTTTCTTGTTCGACGCTACGAATCCGGCGATCGACAGCTACAACGTGAGCGGGTATAGCCCGACTGGGACGCCGCCGGCGAATGTTCAGGTCTATGACTTCCGCGCGGGACAGACCGGATCATGGGGAACGACCGGCAACAACTGCCTGGCGAGCGACTATGCGATGACGTGGGCGAGCTTCGGGAAGCAGAATAAAGCTACGGGGTTGCTGGCAGCAGATCAGGTGTTTGCGGCGGGCGTATCGAATGCAATTGTGATTGCGGGTGCGGTCAGCAGCGGAACCTTTAGCAACGGCGAGACGGTGACGCAGAGCGGGACTGGCGCAACGGCCACGCTACATTTTGTACATACCAACCTCTACGTGGACACGGTAACTGGAAGTCCGAACAACTCTGGCACGTGGGTGGGCGGGGCAAGTGGAGCGGTATTTACGCCGACTGCGCTGCCCACGGCAGCGGGGCAGAATTTTGGTACGGATGCGGTGGCATACAAAGTGGGCAGCGGATGTTCGTACCTGAATACGTTGACGGGCACGGTGACGGGCGATTTCGGAACCACGGGGCCGGTCGGGATTGGTGATCGCTTCACCGTCCACAACGCGAAGATCAGCAAGGATGGGAACTGGCTGCTGTTGTCGTTTGAGTTCTGCTTGTCGACCTGCACAAATAACGTGAACACGTCGTACATTTGGCAGATCGGAACGACGAACTTATATGCGGGATGCGTTTCCCCGAATGACTGCGGGGGGCACTTCACGGAGGGCTACAGCCATTTCGTCAATGATGACGGCAGTCCGACTTTGCAACAGATTTCGCGGCTGTACGGAAGTAACTCGACGGGATCGATCATCTCGATGGGGCTGCCCTGGACGGGGTCGAGCTGCACGGGGGTGAACGTTGTAGATACTCACCAGAATTGGACCAATGTCGACTTACTCGATACTTATCCCGTTTTTCAGACTACCTTCCTCGCAACCCCGAGCACTGCGGCTAACCCGTATGTGTGCGCGGGAGCGGATGAGGTGCAAGGGATCAATCCGACGACCGGCACGGTCTATCGGTTCGCGCACACTTACAACTCCGATCAGAACGTGAATTTCTCGACGGCTGAGACGATCGGAGCGGTTTCGCAGGACGGAAATTACGCGATGTGGAGTTCTGATTGGGAAGGAACGCTGGGCTCGACCTCAGGGGGCAGCACCTGCGCCTTGACGACTACGTGCCGGGGCGATGTATTTGTGGTGGCGCTCGACGGAGGGCCAACCCTGGGGGACTCTCCAATGTTTGGGTTTTCGGAGACGGGGACGGGGTCGGGGAATTTTCCGACGGTGAGTTATGGGATGCAGCGGTTGTGGGATTCTCCGCCGCTGCAGTGGCCGTCGATTGAGACGGCGGCGAATACGTTTACGTTCACGAACCTGGATACGATGCTGGCGCAGGATTATTCGAATGCGGTGACGGAGGCGATGTATACGCTAGCGCGAACGCCGCCGTGGATCACGTCGCAACCGACGGACACGACTTGTAATTATCAATCTCCGGCGGTGGGTGGGGGAAATGGGGAGTGTTTTGCGCCGAGCGATTTGAATGCGGATGGGAGCGGGACGAACGCGACGTGGAAAGCGTGGATCACGAAGATCGCGCAACACGCAAATGGGCAGGACGGGAACGCGGGATATCTGGCGAGTCATGCGCACATTCGGTATTGGGAGATTTGGAATGAGCCGGACGCAGCGGCTTACTGGTCGGGGAGTTTTGCGCAACTGGCGCGGCTAACGGAGGATGCGAACTGCATTATTACCGGGCGGGGAGTGATTCATCCGAATGGGAATGGGACGGCGGTGGCGTGCACGGCGACGGCGATTGATCCGACGGCCAGGATTGTGATGTCGTCGGGACATGCGACCAGCGCGGCAGTTTTGACTTACGCGCAGAATCAGCTGTACTGCAATAACACGGCGGGGATTCCATCGTATGAGCTGCCGTGCCCGAATCCGGCGAATGCAATTGCGGCCGCGGTGGACATTCTGAATTACCACATGAAACCGGGGAATACGACGGGAAATAATTGCCCGGCTCCGACGGCGTGCACGCCGGAAACGGCGATGGCGGCGTATATGTCGAGCATTCGCGGGACGCTGCAGGCGGCGGAATTGGCGAAGCCGATCTGGGATGGAGAAATGTCTTACTCGATCGCGGGATTTACGACGCCGTACAGTGATCCGGATATGGCGGCGTCATTTTTGCCGCGAATGTATTTGATGATGTGGTCGCTGGGAATCTCGGGCTCTGCGTTTTATTCGTGGGACAGTTTGAAGGCGGAACCGGCTGAGGTGCAGACAGCGTATCAGCAGACTTACGGCTGGCTGGCGGGAGCGATGTTGACTTCGCCTTGCAGTTCGAGCGGGACGGTTTATCGGTGCGGGATTGTTAAGAATGGAGTGCCTTATTCGATTATCTGGGACAGTTCGCAGAGTTGTTCGGGGGGAAGTTGCACCACGGGTAATCAAACCGTGCCGCCGCAGTGGGGGCATTCTCAGGATATGACAACTGGGAGCACGCCGGCGGCAGTTACGGGATCGACGGTCGCGGTGGGGGTGAAGCCGGTGGTGTTGTCGCGGTGACGGAGTAAACAGGGGTGGCAGGGGTGCAGTGCCAGGGGAAGTTACGTGGTTCTTGCCCTCGGACTAGAAGCAACATCCTTTTGATTTCAAAACAAGACATGGTGCAAGGAACGTGATTGAGGTTGGATCGCGGGCGCGGGGGTGCGTCCGCGGGTGAGTTCGAAAACAAACGGAGGAGAGATGAAAAACAGCAGTCGATTTCGGCGGGTGGCGTTGGCGGCTGGTTTTGTGCGTGACGGTTATGCTGGCGGGATGTTCGACGGATTGGATCGGGAGGCGGAGGAAGTGGTGGCGGCTTTGATTCCGGCGGCGACGAACATTATTGCGCTGGTGGCGGCGTTGCAGGGGAAGAGCGTTTCGGCGGCGGATTTGCAGACGATTCAGAATGCGGGGACGCAGGCGGGAGCGGATCTGCAGTTGATCCAGTCGCTGATCACGGCGTACCAGACGGCGGATGCGACGGCGAAACCGGGGATTCTGAATCAGATTCAGACGGCGATCGGCGCGGTGCAGGCGAACCTGCAGGGACTGTTGCCGGCGCTGCATATTCAGGATGCGGCGACGCAGACGAAGATTGCCGCGGTGATCGGGATTGTGCTGTCGGAGGTGCAATCGTTGGCGGCGATTGTGCCGATTGGTGAGTTCAATGCTTCGTCGGCGGACGAAGGCCAAGGCGGCAGGTGGTGGCGAAGAAGACAGCCTCCTCTTACGGCGAATGAGTTTGTGAAGTCTTACAACGCGACGTTGACGGCGAAGACGGGGAATGCGGCGCTGGACCGGGCGACGGCGGGGTTGAAGATTCATTTGCATGGGAAGCTGGCCAGGTGGGCTCGGTGGGGATGTTGGAGTAGGGTTCGATTTCGTTATAACGGCCGGCATTCCCGTCGCAGAAAGACGCGAGACATGGGGCATCCCAGGCTTGAGATTCGACTCTCGACTTCGTCCTACAGCGGCTCGCAAGACATGAGTCAACATCGCGGCTTCGTGCAATTCGCGAGGATGTGAATTTTGTTTACTGATCTGCGGTTGGTGGAACAATTCGGGCCGTTCCTGGATGAGATGTCGGGGGAGCGGACGGTGCGGGATCTGCTGATCCGGAAGATGCTGAAGATCCGGATGAAGAAAGGTGGAGTGCGTTATTTGAAGATGAACCGGGCGCAGCAGGAATATTCGCGGCGGTGCAGCAAGCGGAACATTGTGCTGAAGGCGCGGCAGGTGGGGATGACGACTTATATTGCGGCGCGATTTTTTATTCAGACGATTACGCGGCCGGGGACGCTGACGGTGCAGGTGGCGCACAGCGATGAGTCGGCGCAGGCAATATTCAACATCGTGCACCGCTTCTGGGAGAAACTGCCCAATGAGCGGGTGCACCGGGGAGCGCTGGTGAAGTCGCGCTCCAACATCCGCCAGATCGTTTTTCCGAAACTCGACAGCGAGTACCGAGTGGAGACGGCGGATGACAACGCGGGACGGGGGATGACCATCCATAACTTGCATTGCTCGGAGGTCTCCCGCTGGCCCCGCGGAGGCGAGGAAACGCTGGCGTCGCTGCGGGCGGCAGTGGTTCCGGATGGGGAGATTGTGCTGGAGTCGACGCCGAACGGAGCGTGCGGGAATTTTTTACGACGAGTGGCAGAAGGCGGCGGAGACGGGATATACGCAACATTTTTTTCCCTGGTGGTATGAGCCGTCGTATACGGAAGAGATTGAGAAGAGGTCGGTGCATCCGCTGCAGCGAGGAAGAGAAGCATTTGATGGAGCGGCATGGGCTGAGCGAGGAGCAGATTGCGTGGCGGCGGACGCGGTGGCAGGTGATGCGGGGACAGGCGGCGGCAGGAATATGCGGAGGATGCGGTGTCGTGCTTCCTGGCGTCGGGCGAATGCGTGTTTGATATGGAGGCGATTGAGCAGGCGGCGGCGCATGCGGGCCAACCGGTGGAGTCGCATGAGAATGGGCGGGAGTTGGTTTGGATGCCGCCGAATCGAGTGGGGCAGTGGCAATACATTATCGGTGTGGATTCGGCGGGCGGAGGGTCGGAGGGGGATTATGCGTGCGCGCAGGTGATCGAGCGGAGTATGGGATTGCAGTGCGCGGAGTTGCATGGGCATTTTCCTCCGTATGAACTGGCGCGGCGGGTGGCTGCGCTGGGGCATGTGTATGGAAATGCGCTGGTGGCGGTGGAGCGGAATAATCATGGATACGGCGTGCTGGCGCATTTGAAGGACATGCACTACGAAAATCTTTTTCAGCAGGGCGGGCAGGTGGGATGGTTGACGTCGGTGGTGACGCGGCCGGCGATGATTGAGAATCTGGCGGCGGTGCTGATCGCGCAGCCGGAGTTGTTTCGGAGTCCGCGGCTGCTGGGAGAGTTGAAGACGTTTGTGAGGCGTGCCGATGGGAATGGAGCGGCGGCCGAGGGAGCGCATGACGATTGCGTGATGGCGATGGCGATTGCGCTGGCGGTGCGGCGGGAGGATTCGGGGCGGGTGGGACGGAAGAGGGCGTTGGAGGTGGGAGCTTGGTGGTGGGGTAGGAAGGCAGAGGTCAGGGGCTAGTGGACAGGGGTCAGTTCTCGGTTGTCCGTCACAGCAAATATGTGGCGGGTTGAGGTAAGATGGCGGGCCTTGTGGTGCAGGTGGAAGAAAAGCTTTTAACCACAGAGGACACGGGGAACACTGGGTGAGTCCAAATCCCCATCTCTTCGACTTCGGTCAGGGCAGGCTCTGTCGCGAGGGGCGGGCACCCTCTCTTTTGTAGATTGATTTCATTTTGGTGGACGCGGTCCAACACGTGCGGCGGATGCGGGGCGGGGCGCAGGGACATCTGATGCGCTGCTCGGATGGGAATTTCTATGTCGTGAAGTTTCGGAATAATCCGCAGCATTTGCGGGTGCTGGCGAATGAGATGTTGGCGACGCGACTAGCGGAGCGGGCGGGGCTTCCGGTTCCGGCGACGGAAGTGGTGGAGGTGGATGAGTGGCTGGTGGAGCACACGCCGGAGTTGAGTATTCAGCTGGCGCACAATACGATTCGTTGCCAGGCGGGACTACAATTTGGGTCGCGCTATGTGGTGAGTCCGCTGGAGGGGCAGGTGTTTGATTATCTGCCGGTGGAGATGCTGGATCGGGTGAGGAATCTGGAAGCGTTTCTGGGGATGTTGGTGCTGGACAAGTGGACAGGGAATGCGAACGGGCGGCAGGCGGCTTTTTGGAGGAAGTTGCGGGAGAAGAAATACACGGCGTCGTTTATTGACCAGGGATATTGCTTTAACGCGGGGGAGTGGACGTTTCCGGATTATCCGCTGCGCGGGGTGTATGCGCGGAATGAAGTGTATGAGAGCGTGCGGGGATGGGAATCGTTTGAGCCGTGGCTGTCGCGGGTGGAGAAGATGGAAGAGGATGTGGTGTGGGGCGTGGCGGGGGAGATTCCTCCGGAGTGGTATGGCGGGGAGTGGGACGAGTTGGAGCAAGCTGGCGCGGAAATTGACTTGCGCGGCGCGGGACGGTGCGGGAGTTGATTGAGGCGTTTCGGATTTCGCCGCGGAGGCCGTTTCCGGAGTGGAGGGAGCAGGCTTAGGGGTCATCCGGAAAAATCGAGGGCTTCAACACAGAGGACACAGAGGTTCACAGCGTAAAGAGTTCAACCACGAAGGACAATAAGGTTCACTAGGAATGGCGGAGCGAAGACAACTTGAATTTTTCCTGCTGCGGTATGTGCCGAGCGCTGCGAGGGACGAATTCGTGAACATTGGCCTGGTCATGACAGAGAGCGGAGGGGATGGAGGTGGGTTTGCTGACGTTCACTTTACGCAAGATTGGAAGCGAGCACGTTGTCTTTTCCCGGACACCGACGTGGAAATGCTGGAGGCGATCGGGCGGGAAATAAAAAGTCGGATTGCAAATCTACAAGACCGCGCGTCGTTGATTCATGAGATGACGGAGCGGTATTCGAATGCGATTCAGCTTTCGGGAGTAAGGCAAGTTTTGGCGGAAGACCCGGTTGCTGAGATGAAGAATCTGGCGTCGATGCTGGTGGAGGCGCCGTTGATGCCGCCGGCGCAGCAGGGAGAGATGCCCGTCCGGCATGCCGGCAGACAATGGATTCTCTCCGGAATGACAAACGCGTTTAGAGCGGCGGGAGTTCTTACTTCGATGACAACCAAAATGCCGGTTTCGTTTTATACAAACGAGACTGACAGATTCACTTTTGACTTCGCATATTCATTTGGACCGAACAGCGACGTCACGAGGGTATTCCACGCGGTGTCTCTGGTCGATAAAGGCAAAGCGACAGAGATGTTTCCGTTCAGGGTGGCGAAGATCGCGCCGAAGCTGGCGCAACTCAAGAAGACCCGGCCAACCTTCACGGCGATTGTGGAAGATCACTATGATGCGCTAGACGCGGACGTGATGTCTGTTCTAGCTTTCATGAAGGATGAGAACATTCAGGTGTCGGGCGTGCGGGAGATGGCGGCGATTGCGGCGGCGGCGCGGATAGAGTTGCAGGCGTGACAGTCGTCGTTTCGAAATGAAAGGAGCTCCGCTGCGGCGGGGCCTTTTTGTTGAGGGCCTAATTTTTTCTCGGGGATAGAGTTCGCGGGCAGGAGTGCCCGCTCCACATTTTTGGTCGAGCTTTGCTCGACGGACGGACGAATGCGTCGGTCGCTACGTGATTTGAGTCAGGAATAAAACAATCATGAAAATTACAGAGGCGGTGCGCGGCGCTTTGCGCCGGATGGCGGGAGTGTCTTCCGAGGTTTCGGATACTCGGCTGGCGAAGAGGCGGCGGACTTCGGCGTTGCCGTCGATATTCAACTCGTATGGGCCGCTGAATGATGCGATGCCTAAACCAACTCCGTATAACTTGCGGCGATTTTCGGAGATTCCGATTGCGCGGCGGGCGATTAACTGCATTAAGGATCGCATTGCGGGGATGCGGTGGAGAATTCAACCGCGGCAGGGGTATGCGCTGGAGGCGATTCCGAATGGGGCGGAGCGGGTGCGGCTTTTGACGGATAACTTTCAGGCGCCGAATCCGGATGATTCGTTTCGATCGCTGGCGGAACAGGTGTTGGAGGACATTATCGTGGGTGGATATGGGGCGATTGAGGTGCAGCTGAGGCCGGGGTGGAGCGGCGCGGAGTTGGGCCGGGCTGCGGAAAATCCCCACTTCTCGCAAAGTGCGCGCGAAATGGGGCACCCTGCTTCAGGGCATCCCCAGGTAGCCCTCCCCACTGCTCCGTTGACGCTGCCGCTGGTGTTGTGGCCGGTGGATGGGGCTTCGATTCGGATGAATCTGGATTGGGATGGGTCGCCGACTTCGCAGCGGTATATGCAGGTGAACGATCAGTCGGGGGCGAAGTCGCAGATCAAGCTGGATGATGACGAGTTGATTTATATCCGGCTGAATCCGCGGACGCATACGCCGTTTGGATTGGGGCGGCTGGAAGTGGCGTTTGAAACGATCAATTCCTTTATGGGGGCGCACCGGTACGCGTCGCGGCTGGCGTCGAATTCCGTGGTGCAGTATGCGCTGTGGCTGCAGGATCTGACGCCGGAACATCATGAGCGGCTGATCCGGTGGTGGCAGGATGAGATTGAGGGCACGGGGAAAGTGCCTATCCTATCGGCCGAAAGCAAACCGGAGGTGCTGAGGTTCGGTGGAGGCACCGATGCAGACTTACGACTGCAGTGGCAGGAATTTCTGCTGCGAGTCGTCGCCGATGCTTTCGACCTTCCTCCGTTTTATCTCGGGGTGGAGCGGGACGTGAATCGCTCCACCGCGGAGGAATATAACGACCTGGCGTTCCGGCAGGCGATTGTGCCGACGGCGCGGCTGCTGGCGGAATCGCTGACGCGGGATGCGATTGCGAAAAAGCTGGGATGGAATGATCTGGAGTTTGTGTTCGCGGAGTGGATACGACGGATCCGCTGGAGGAGGTGCAGATTCAGCAGATTCTGGTGCAGACGGGAGTGCTGACGGTGAATGAGGTGAGGCGGATGCGGGGGTTGCCGGAGTTGGAAAGCAGTGGTCGGTGACCAGAGATCAGGGCCAGTTATTGCGAAATTTGATTGCGCAACACTTCATGGAAGCGGGGACAGGATGACGATTGCATTGGAGAGTATGGCGGTGACGATGCCGGAGGTGGCTGGGCATCCGAACCGGGCGGGGTTTCGGGGAGTGTTGACGGTGGTGGATGAACCTTCGCAGCGGGCGCCTTCGGGGTCGAAGGGGCGGCGGGTGGTGCTGACGCGAGGGGCGGCGGAGGCGGCATTGGCGTCGTTGTTGGGGATGGCGCTGGATTACGCTCCGTCGTTTGACCGGCATGATGTACGGCGGAAGGTGGGAGTGATCACTAGCGCGGATGTGGTGGGACGGAATCTGGAAGTGGGAGGGTATTTGTACGCGAAAGATTTTCCGGACATCGTGGAGGAGATTGCGAAGGGTGGGCGGCGCGCGGCGGAGCATGGACTGAGCTTGTGGGATCGCGAGGGTCGGCGGCGGGCGGCGTGAGCGCGCGACCGATATATGCCAGGCCGATTGCGGCAGAGGCGCTGGAGATGTCGGGGCTGCGGACGGAAGGGGCTCGATTGCGGGATTCGCTCGCGGCTGCGGTTGGGCGGTTGCGAAGTTTGACGGCGTCGATGCGAGGTGGGAAGAGTGACGATGCGCCACTTCCGGTGGTGCGGGCTGAGGCTGCGCCGGGAGTTGTGGGTGGGCTCGGGATGTCGTTTGAGGTCACCGATGTGTTGGTGATGGATACGCGGGAGCGGGTGTGGACGTTGATGAAGGTGACGTTTACGGGGGCGGCGATTTTGCGGAAGGACAAGGCGGCGTATCGGGAGACCTGGATTGAACTCAGTGGCTAGGGGTCAGTGGTCAGGGGTCAGATTTCGAGAAACAACTAAGGGAGAAACCGATGAGTGAGGAAATGGTGCAGCAGTTGATGGCGACGGCGGAGCGGCTGGCGAGTGCGGCTGAATCGTTGGATCGCGTGTTGGGGCGGCTGGACTCGCAGCAGGATGCGCTGAATGCGAAGGTGGACCGGATCGTGGCGGCGGTGGATGATCGCGCGACGTATGATCCGGCGCCGCATGAGGCGACTCGGCAGTTGCAGGAACGCGTGGCGGAGTTGGAGAAGTCGAATACCGATTTGAAGGCGCAGGCGGCGCGGATGGTGAGGAAGACGCTTCCGCCGATGGTGTCGGCGATTCTGGCGAAGAGTGGCACGGACGCCGGCGAGAAGATTGAAAAGGGAGTATTGGACAAGACACTGTCAAGTCTGAGCATGGAGCAGCGGATTGCGGTGAAGGCCGAGTTGGCGCGGGCGGGGATGATCGAGTAGGGGGAAGAGTTCGGGTGGGTACGGGGAAGTCAAAATCCTACCCTGTCGCGAAGAACGCGACAAGGATGGGGCAGCCTCGGAAGTGGGCACGACATTGGTCGTGCCTTTTGTTTTTGGTGGAGTGCTTGGCGCGGACTTGATTTCGGGCAGAAATACAAAACATAAGGAGAAAACATGAACGGACGATTTGTGGATTTGATGGCGGCGGCGGACTTTATTGGGCCGGGCGCGGTGGAAGTCGATCGATATCAGACGGAGATCTTCGACATCGTGCGGCGGCGCGGCGTGTTTGGACAGAGGATCAAGCAGGTGCCGGCTACGGGGCATCCTTCGCGGTTCTTTGAAGAGACGGCGATTGCGGCACCGACGGCGGCGCAGGGATTTATGGATCCCCGAAACATTGCGCCGACGGTGCAAGTCCCGACCCGGGTTGAACTGGCGGTTCCACTGAAGGCGCTGGTGTCGCAGATCAACTACAACCTGTTCGATCTGGAAGTGACGGCGCAGCAAAGCCAGTTCGCTTATTTGCAGGCAAAGGACCTGGCGGATGCGATCGACGGACTGCTGCGCACGCACGACGTAGCGCTGTGGAACGGCACCGACACTTCGCTGAGCGCGCCGACCACGACGCAATATTTCGGAGCGATCGGGCAGATCGAAGCGGGCGGGAACACGGTGACGGTCGCGAAGAGCAGCCTCAACATCGTGCAGACGTTCAAGACCGCTGTGGCTCAGATGGTGTCGAATTCGTCGTACCAGGTGCGGCCGACGGCGATTTACGCGAACCCGATGCTGCTGGATTTGATCGACCAGGAGATGAAGACGGCGTTCAACGTCGTGCTGAACACGGTCGAGATTACGGGCGGGTTTCGCGTGAAAGCGCTGTCGACACAGGCCGGAGATCTGCCGCTGATTCCGGAGTGGGCGCTGGGCTACACGGGGACGATCGGTTCCGGAGCGGTTTTGCCGGCTTACATCGTGACCGAGGATTTGATCGAGTATCACTGGCTGACCGATCCGAATCCGCGAGTGTTCAAACTCGGACTGCCCAGTGCGTTGACGCAACAGCAAGTGGTGGTGAAGTTCGGAGCTCCGGTGGTGAAGGGGGCGAACTTTGCGCACTACGAAGTGAAGGTTACGGATTAGGAAGGCATTGGCCAGAGGTTAGGGGCCAGGGGTCAGTAAATGAGTCGTTGGTCGTTCGTCGTTGGTCGTTTGCCGGAAGCAAGCTTTGGTCGGCGACTGACTGCTGACGACCAGCGACATTTTTTTCGACAAAGAGAGATCCATGAATTATTTGGCGACTACGGATTATTTGACATACGGGCTGGACGCGGCGACGGACCCATCGTGGGTGACGGCGGCGTCGGCGATCATCGACGCACACTGCCGGCGGCTGACGCTGGGCGTGAACCAGTATGAAGAGCGGCTGAAGATGCCGCCGGACCTGAACACGGTGCGGTTGAGTTATTTGCCGCTGGTGACGGTGGCGCCGGCGACGACGCCGATTGTCACGCTGCAAGGGCGATACGGGATTCCGCGACGCGGGGAGTGGCCGTTTCCGGAGATGAGCCTGGAGTTTGCACTGGTTTTTGCGTTGCCGGGAATGTGGACAACGATTGATCCGACGACGATTGACATCTGGAACGACGCGGGTGAGCTGACGTTTCCGGTGAATGCGCTGGGATTGTTCTTCAACGAAGTGGATGTCGTTTACAACGCGGGGTGGGCAACGATTCCGACGCCGGTGCAGGTGGCGTGCGCACAAATCATTAAGAATGCGCAGGCGACGCCAGGGCTGAACGTGCAGTCGAGCCAGATCAACCAACTGCGGCTGCAATATTTCGGTCCGACGCTGGTGGATGACATGGTGCGCAGTTTGCTGGCGCCGTATGTTTCACAAAAAGGTTCGTGAGAATTTGCGGGCATGAGTGCCCCGCGGCAGACAGGAGAAGTTATGGGGAGCGGGATTTGTGGGTCGGCATTATTACGAGCGGCAACGGCGATGTTGACCGCGTTGGGCGGAGCGCAGGTTAGTTTGCTGCTGCCGGCGACGGCGACGGCGGCGGATTCGGCAGGACAGTTGGGGTTGGTAGATCCGGGAGTGCAGGACGTGATCCTGGGTCCGGTGGTGGCGCAGAGCTTGCCGACTGGAACGCTGGGGCCAGTGCGCAGAGTTGAGTTCACGGTACCTGCGGCGGCGGTTGAGGCGCAGTTGCCGGAGTTAGGAATTGGAACGGCGGAGGAATTGTTTCAGGCAGCGCTGGGGCTGATGTATGACGGGGATCTTTTTCACATTGAGGCGGTCGTGACCGAGAGTTTGGCAGGGACGGCTTATTTTTATGTGGTGACGGCGGTGGAGTGAGGGCTGCGGTCGTTGGTAGTTGGTCGTTGGTCGTCGGTCGTTGGCCAGATCCCTTCAAGATGAGAGTGTGGGCGGCGAAATATTTTCTTTCGACCCTTCGGGGCTCGGGGCCTTCCCTTATGAGCCAGTGCACGGCTTGCACCGTGGGCTGTAATCTTTCGCCGCTTTGCGGCTGATTTTGTTTGCGTCTGCCGTCAACGTCGATCTCGTGGTGTGAGCTCAAAGCTGATGGCTGACACCTGAAAGCTGGGGTTATGCAATTTGCTAAGGACAGTTTTTTTCTGGCGCTGCAGCAGAGGCTGGCGGGGCTGAATCCGTTGCGGGTGGTGACGGTGAACGGGGCGACCGTGCCGGCGGTGCTGGTGACGGAGAACTTGCCGCCATCGTCCGCGGAGCCGCAACCGAATGCTTTTTACATTGAGTGGGGCACGGCGAAAGTAGCGGCGGGACACGCGGGTGATTCTGCACTCATGAGCCTCGATTGCGCGATCTCGTACTACTCGTTGGGAACAGTGCCGAGCATGGTCGATCGCGGGCGATTGCTGGGACAACTCGACGACGAACTGCTGGGCATTTGCCAGCCGCCGTATACGGAGAAGCTGGATTACACGCAATCTCCGGCGGCGGATCTGGGAACAAGCGTGTTCTGGGGCCAGCCTTCATTTGAAGAGGCGACCACCAGCGGCGTGGAAGACAACACGGCTGCGTATCAGGGGCGGGCGACGCGACGCGCGATGTATGAAGCGGCTTATCAGGATGGGCGAGTGGAGCGGCGGGCACAGCTTACGGTTTTCTTCTTTTCGGAGGTTACGCTTTTATGAGCACTTCTCCGTTGCGGGCGGCCATGGTTCCGGTGACGCGGCAGATGCGGGCTTACTTTGCGCCGGTGAATCGGACTACCGAGACGCCGACAATTTTCGATCCTGGCGTGAGCGGGCTATTCGCGCTGGATTCGCCGCCGGCGCCGTGGCTGGATCTGGGATGGGTGGAAAACTTTGCGCGCTGGTATGACACTCCGACGGATGTGGTGCGATCGGGCGCGAGGACTTTGCCGGCGGTGCAGTTTCGAGGTCCGCAAGAGGCGCGAGTGGAATTTGATTTTCGGGAGTGGGGCAAGCTACAGATGGCGCTGGCCGGTGGGTCGGAGCATATGAACGTATTGGCGCCCGCGCCAGGAAGTGTGACCTCTGCGCCGTCGGGAGGAACGCCGGCGGCAGCCGCCGCAGTGCTATCGGGATCGACTGCGACCGAACTGGTTTTTGGTTCGGGAGTGGCGAGTGCGTTTTCGGTGGGATCGTTGGTGGCGGTGGATCTCGATTATGCGCAACAGATCGGATATGTGGGGTCGGGAATTTCGGCAGCGTATGTCAGCAACGCAGCTGCGGTGAATCATGACTTGAATTATGTTCGGCGAGTTACGTTCAACGTGGGGCGGGTGGTGGAGATCACGTCTACTGCGGTGGTGCTGGCGCAGCCGCTGTTGGGGGGAGTGCCGGCGACGGGTGCGTCGGCGCAAGTTGTGATCGCGTTTGTGGATCGAGAGGGTGGATCGTTTTTTCAGGAATGGTCAGCGCTGTTCGTGGCGGAGGAGGAATCGGGTGGGCGGGTTTGTTTTTATTATCCGCGGCTGAGTCCGAATCCGGGGAGTGCAGGGGCGGCAGCGGGAAAGTTTGTGCGAGAGGATCTGGCAGTGATTGCAAAGCCGCTGTCGGCGATTTCTTTGCGGGCTTCCTTTCTGGCGCTCCCATACACCGACACGAATGACGGGCAGTCGGTACTTTGCTTCCGGAGTTACTTTCCGGCGGGGATGGCGGCGAGTTACTGAGCTTCGAGTTTGCACAGCTCTTCAGAGAAACCCTTTTAACCACAGGGGACACAGAGGAACACTGGGGTAGACAGAAGAGGATATCGACGGGCTATGAAACTTACGATTGACAATTTGCAGGGACAGGGAACTGTCGACTATACGGCCGCGCTCGATGGCACTGTTGCGCCCCGCGTGGTGAGAAAGATCAACCGGCCGGCTGAGTTGCAGTGCAGCCTGCTGGGAGCGATGGCGGGATTTGTGGTTCCGGCGATCGGCGCGCGTGTGATTCTTACCAAGGCCAGCGGAGCCATTATTTTTACCGGGTATCTGACGCAGGCACCTGATTGCGAGTACCTGGGATTCGGCGAGAGCGGGACGGTGTATCGCTATGGGCTGATCGCCGAGAGTGACGAGGTATTGCTGGATTCGAAGGCGCTGCCCAATCGCGCGACGTTTGTGGACCGAACGGCAGGAGCGGCGTTGACACAACTGGTGCAAGACTTACTGCCGGGAGGGTTTGATACGAGTGCGGTGCAGGCTGTGGATACGCTGGCTTCGTACCAAGTGAATCCCCAGAAGAAGTTTTCGTATCATGCAGCGGAGATCGCGGTGGCGGCGCGGGGATGCTATCGCGCGATGAACGGGGCGCTGGTGCTGGCGCCAGTGGGAGCGGCGACGTATGCGATCAACGAAGGTGATGCAAATTTTTCGCCGATTGGATTGAAGCTGGTTTGCCCCAAGGCGGTGGTGAACGATGTGACCGCGATTGGGCTAATTGAACCGCAGGCGTATGTACGGGATTATTTCGTGGGCGACGGGTTGAGTTTGAGATTCTATTTGTCGCAGACGCCGTTTCAGCAAAGCAAGCCGGCGTTGATTGATGAGGAGTATCTGGGCCCGGGGCTGGACCCGACTACATGGGTAGTGACGGATCCTTCATCGGCGGTTTCAGTGGTTGCGCAGACGTTGCAGGTGAGTGGAGGAACCGGAGTTGACGGACAGACAACGGTGAACTTCATTGAGCAGATTGAAATGGGCGGGGCGCTGGAGTTGCAACACGGAGATGTGAGTTTTTCGGCGGCGTCGACGGGAGTGCTTGGCGGGTTGTATGCGGGGACGATTTCTGTCGCGGGATGTATGGCCGGCTTTCAGGTCGCGCCTTCGGGAAGTGGGTCGACCATTCAGGCTTTGATCAATGGGGTGGCGACCGGGACGGCGGTCGCAACGACGACGGGGCATCGATATGTTTTGACGACCTATCTCTACTCGATGGAAGTGTACCGATCGGGAGAAACGTTTCATTCGTCGGTGCATCCGGCGGGGAGTGGGTGGGGAGGGGCGGCGGTAGCGGCGGACGTGAGAGTGGTGCTGGAACTTCAGGATATTGATCCGACGAATCCGGCGACATTAGTCGCGCCCGCGACGGTGCTTTTTGATGGCGTAATTACGAATGCGCCGGGGTTCTGTACATATGCGCTGGTGAATGCGGTGAACTTGCAATGCAGCATCGCATATACGTATCTGACACATATTTCGCTGGCCGAAGTCAGGACGGCGTTGGCGGAAACGACTTACAACACATTTGCGGATGTGAGTTTTAAGACACAGATTGTTGGATCGCTGTCGGATGGAGGGGAATGCGAGATTGAGAGTTCGACCACGCTGGATTTTTATCCGCAGTATGTGCCGGCGTTGAACACGCTGATTGTGGCCAGTTATCGCGGGTCCGGGCGGGCGGTGGCTGAGGTGATCAACAGCGGGAGTGTCACGAGCCTGCAGAGTGGCGTGGATAACGGAGTGCGCGGCGTGGTGAGGGCGGTGAAGACGCCGGATGCTCGGACACAGTCGGATTGCGAGAACGCGGCGCTGGCGATTCTCGACGACGCGACTGGGCTGGCGTGGACGGGGAGTTACCGGACGTGGAGTGATTTTCTTCCGGGTGGGGCGGTGGAACTTTTTCCGGGGGATGGGGTGACTGTGAATATCCCGTCGCAGAACGCTGTGTTCAGTGCGATTGTGCGGACGGTGATTATTGAGATGGCTGATCCGGCGGATGATCGCGGGATGTATTCGATTGAGTTTGCCAACGACCTGGCGGCTCCGCTGGCGCTGCAAGATTCGTCGAGCGCGACGACGATTGCGCTGCAGGACATGCCGACGCCGCTGACAACGACGCAAGTGGGGTGGTACTACCTGGCGAATCTGACGGAAGCGCAGATCACGGCGGTGAGCTCCACGACGGTTTCGATCGACGCGGGAATTGCGCCGAGTGGCGGCGGGGGAATTGAAGTTCGGCTGCACGATTTTGGTTGGGGAGCTGAGAACGACCGGAATCTGCTAGGGCGATTCAGCACACAAACGTTCAGCCTAGCGCGGTTGTCGGGGACGCAGAATTATTTTCTGCGGTTGTATGACAGTTCGTCGCCACCAAAATATTCGAGATATGCGGCTGCGTTGCACGTGGATTATCCGCTATGAGCGAAGACAATTTTTTGAGCAGGCCGCGCAGTCGTGGTGGTGCGGAGAAGGCAACGCCCACGCAGTATACGGCGAGAGACTTCCAACTCGAAGTATTGGGCAGGTTGGCCGAAATGCAGAGTGCATCGGAGGGTCTGGAAGGATCGTTGGACAAGAAGATTGAAGCGATCACGGATCGGCGGTTGTTGAAGTTCGACAGCCGAGCATTGATCGCGTTGGGAGCGATCGGGCTCTCGGTTACGGGTTATGTGATTCAAGATGCCCGCAGCACAGCACGACAGGACAATGAGATCCAGACGACGAAAGCGCGCGTGTTGCGGCTGGAGCAGATTGCGGCGACAAATACCGAAGGGCGGATTCGGACTGAGGTGCAACTGGGGGAACTAAGGGAAGGTCAGACTGAAATCAAAGCACTGATTCAGGTGCGTGCCGGCGGGAGCGATAAGGGCGGTTCGAAAAACCAGGACAGGCCGCGCTGACAGGATTTGTAGTCGACCGTCAGATCACGACGGTTCACCCGACAGGATTTCACGCAACACAATTTACATCAATACAAGGAGAAAGCTATGAGCACACCGAGCACAACGATCATCACAAACCTGAAGGGGCTGGCCGCGCCCACTGCTAACACGCTGGTGGATGCGGACGCATACGGGATGGATATGCCGGGCATGCTGTCAGGAGCGCTGCTGAAGGCCAGCGAATTGAAAGTCTGCCTGACGGTGATCGCCAATAAAACTGACAGCGCAGACCCGAACCTGACAACGATCAACAACATCTTGGCCAGTCTGACCTAGAAGAGCGGCAGGCTGGAAGCGGGAGCCAGTCTGTCGAAACTTTAACTCTTGGAGCACGGAATTTTTCAAGGAGAACATTATGAATTTTCTGAATCAGCTGTTGCGGGGGATTGCTTTTGTGCCGGCCCTGGTGAATGGGATCGAGGGACTTTTCTCGAGCAAATCCGGGGCGGAGAAGAAGGATGCGGCGATGTCGTTTCTGGAAAATGCGCTGCAGATGTCGGATGCGGTCGCGCAGAGGGAGATCGTGAATGCGGATCAATTTCGCGATGGCGTTTCGCGGATTATTGATGGTGTAGTGGAATGCATGAATGCTTCGGCATGGGCGAAGGCGGCGCCGCATGCACCCGCCGCGAACACACCGTAGAGCGAGCCTAGAATGGCTCTGGATCGTCGATCTAGACGGGGGAAGAACGCTGTCCTTCGAGTACGCCAGTCCATTCGCGGACGAACTCGAATGAAGTCGATTCACTTGATTGCATAACGACGTTGGCCCGTCGCGAGTAGAGTGGTTTGTGACGAACAAGACCAGGGCTCGTGAGAGGAGCCAACGTCATGCTGATTATAGGCTGTGATTTTCATCCTGGGTTTCAGCAGGTCGGGATCTTTGACAACTTAACGGGGGAGATAGAAGAGAAGCGGTTGCAGCACCGGGCGGAGGCGGAGCAGTTTTACCGCGGTCTGGCGGGGCAGCAAGTGCGGGTGGGGATGGAGGCGTGCGGACACTATCCGTGGTTCGAGTGGCTGTTGGCGGAGTTGGGCATCGAGCTGTGGATCGGGGATGCGGCGCAGGTGCGGGCCTCGGTGGTGCGCAAGCAGAAGACGGATCGGCGGGACGCGGAGCATCTGATGGATCTGCTGCGCGAGAATCGGTTTCCGCGGATCTGGGTGCCGAGTCTGGAGGTGCGGGACGTGCGGCAGTTACTGGTGCATCGGCACAAGCAGGTGCAGGCGCGGACGCGGACCAAGAACCAGCTGCAGGCCATGGCGCTGAGCCAGGGCGTGCAGAAAAAGCGCAAGCTGTGGAGCAAGGCCGGGCGCGCGGAGCTGGAGCAGTTGTCGTTGTTGCCGTACGCGGCCGAACGTCGCAAGAAGTTGCTGGAAGAGTTGGACGGATTGGAAGTGGAGATCCGCGAACTGGACCAGCGAGTCGCAGACGAAGCGCGGCAGCGGCCGGAGGCGGTGCGGTTGATGACGCATCCGGGAGTGGGGCCGGTGACGGGGTTGGCGATGGTGCTGACGCTGGGACCGGCGGAGAGGTTCGAATCGGCCAAGCAGGTGGGCAGTTATTTCGGGCTGATTCCGAGCGAAGCCTCCAGCGGCGGAAAACAGCGGCTGGGCAAGATCAGCAAACAGGGCAGTTCGTTTCTGCGCTTTTTGCTGGTGGAAGCGGGACAGACGGCGGCGCGGTTGGATCCGCAACTGAAGCGCTTCTACAAACGCCTGGCGGCGCGCAAAAATCGCAGCGTCGCCAAGGTGGCGGTGGCCAGAAAGTTGGCCACGCGGTTGTACCTGATGTTGCGTGAAGACTGGACGTACGCGCAACTGTGTCAGGCGGTCCTGCAGGCGAGCCCGAGTCATCCTGTGGCCGGCGAGTAATCGAGCCGAGCACTTGAGTGGGCAGCCTGCCTCCCTGAAAAAGTCGGGGAGTTCGAACTGAGTAATCGTGGGAGCAAGTCCCGAAGAGATGGATGGTGGAACCTGACGGGTCCACTGCGCGATTGAAATCGAAAGACGACCTTGGTCTGGGAGTCAAAGACTTTCTACGAGAGCGAAATGGCGCTTCTGAAAAATCAAAAGTGCCCCCAGGAGAGGTGTCGCTCAAAATCGCTTGACACGCGGCATCGTCGTTAGAGACAGGATGACAAGGTTTACGGGTTCGCTAGCCGACTTCTTCGCTCCAGGTTTCGAGATTCTTCTTCACTTGCGCCATGAACTGATCGGCGACGGCGCCGTCGATGAGGCGGTGGTCGTAGCCGAGAGTGAGATGAACTACGGAGCGGATGGCGATGGAGTCGGTGCCGTCTTTGTCGGTGATGACCATGGGCTGTTTGGTGATGCCACCGACACCCATGATGGCGGAGTTGGGCTGGTTGATGATGGGCAGGCCGAAGACGGCGCCGAACTGGCCGGGGTTGGTGACCGTGAAGGTGGAGCCCTCGACGTCATCGGGCTTGAGTTTCTTGGTGCGGGCGCGTTCGCCGAGGTCGGTGATGCCGCGCTGCAGGCCGAGGAAATTTAAATCGCCGGAATTCTTGAGGACGGGAACGATGAGTCCCCAGTCGAGGGCGACGGCGATACCCATGTTGATGTGGCGATGGTAACGGATGCTGTCGCCTTCGAGACTGGCGTTGATGATGGGCCACTGTTGCAGGGCCATGACGGCGGCACGGACGAAGAATGGCATGAAGGTGAGGCGGGCGCCGTGGCGTTGTTCGAATCCGGCTTTGTTCTTAGCGCGGATGTTCACGATGCGGGTGAAGTCCACTTCGTACATGCAGTGGACGTGAGCGCTGGTGCGGCGGGATTCGATCATGCGCTGAGCGATGATCTTGCGCATGTTGGTGAGCGGAACCAGGTCGCCGGGGAATGGCGCGGGAGCGGCGGGACGTGGCGCGGGAACTGCTGATGAGGGTGCTGCCTCGCTGCGCTCGGCTGGACGGACGATTGCGTCCGTCCCCACTCGAGCGGGTTGCGATCCCTGGTTATCGATGAAGGATTGGATGTCCTGCTTGGTGATGCGACCGCCGAGTCCGGTGCCGGAAACTTGCGAGAGACTGATGCCGTGCTCGCGAGCGATTTTGCGGACGAGCGGGGAGGAGCGGGCTTCTTCTTCGTCTTCGTGAGCGGCGGGGACGGGCGCGACGGCCGGCGGCGCGGCAGGCGCGGTTTTCTTGTCTTCCGACTTTTTTTCTTCCGTCTTTGCTGGGGCGGCCGGCGCGGCTTTGGCGGGAGCGGCGGAGGCTTCGCCGTCGACGGCAATCGTGCCGACGATCGTGTTGACGTTCACAGTGGTGCCTTCGGTGACTTTGATTTCCTGCAGGACTCCGGAAGCGGGGGCGGGAATTTCGGCGTCGACCTTGTCGGTGGAGATTTCGAAGAGGGGTTCGTCGCGCTGGACTTTGTCGCCGGGCTTTTTTAGCCACTTGGTAATGGTGCCCTCGACGATGGATTCGCCCATCTGGGGCATGATGATGTCAGTTGGCATGAGTTTCCTTCCACGCGCGGCCCTTTCGGTGCAAGACAGGAGGGCCGGACGCAAACGAATATTATATCGTTCCGTGGCTAAGAGCGCCGACGGGCCGACCAATGTGCTCGATCCGGCAGATTGCATAGGTCCTTCGCTTCGCTCAGGATGACAATGTCGTTTTGTTTTTGTATGCTTCCGAGTTTTTAGTGGTGATCGTGCTTCATGCCGTCGTCTTTCATTTCATCTTTCTTTTCGTCGCTGGTGATAGGGGCGACGTTGAAGTTCGTTTTCCAGTAGTCCTGGACGGCGGGCGGGAGTTTGTCGAGGTGGGAGAGCAGGAGGGTGATCTTCCACATGTCAGGCTCAGTCAGGGATTTGTCCCAGGCGGGCATGCCGCTGTAGCGGACTCCGGTGCGGATGGTGTAGAAGATGTGCCATTCGGGGTCGTCAGGCGGGTCGGAGATGAGATTGGGCGCGGGTGGAAAAAACGAATTGGTGAGCGGCGAGGTTTTGCGGTCGAGGCCTCCGTGGCAGAGCGCGCAGTTCATGGTGTAGAGCTTCATGCCGTCTTCGAGATTGGAGTCGGAGGGCATGAGCGGGTTGTTGATGCGGGGAGCGTGACGCTCCATGGAGGCGTCGACGGCTCCCATGGCGAAGCGGCGTTCCATGTGTCCGGGCTCGACGTTGGCGGCTGTGGGGAAGAAACCTAGCATGGCGAATCCGAGTCCGCCGAGAATGAGGACGATGAGGGTGACGATTACGCCGAGAATGAACTTGCCCATGGGGTCTCCGGAGAGTATTGTGGCAGATGGGCGGGGTGGGGCGCTAGGTTGGGGCGGCTTCGCTGCCCATGCTAAAACCCGAGGTCCCCTTCGGCAAGCTCAGAGCAGGCTCTCGACTGCGCAAGACGATTCGCTTCGCTTAGCGTTTTGCTCGCTCGGGATGACAACCGAGAGTGGGCGGGCGGACGAAGGCGTCCGCGGCTCCATGAGTCAATATGCTTTCAACCGGCGGGATTCGCGGATTATGTCTGCTACTTTCGGCAGGTAATGTTCTTCTTGTGGGGGGGAGAAGGGGATGGCGCTGTCGAGTCCGGTGATGCGGACGATGGGGCCGTCGAGGTCGTCGAACGCCTCCTCATTAATGATGGCAGCGATTTCTCCGGCGAGGCCTCCGGTGCGGGAGTGCTCGTGGAGGATGATGACTTTGTTCGTCTTCTTTACTGTGGCTGCGATGGCTTCGCGGTCGATGGGGACGAGCGAGCGCAGGTCGAGGATTTCGATTTCGATATTTTCTTTGGCGAGAATTTCGGCGGCTTCGAGCGCAGCTAGTGGACCATGGCGGCGTAGGTAATCACGCTGAGGTCGCGGCCTTCGCGCACGATGTTCGCTTTGCCGATGGGAACGACGTAATCTTCTGCGGGGACTTCGCCTTTGATGCGGCGGTAGAGATATTTGTGCTCGAAGAAGATGCAAGGGTTGTTGTCGCGGATGGCAGCTTTGATCAGGCCTTTGGCATCGTAGGGCGTGGCGGGGCAGATGACTTTGAGGCCGGGATTGTGGACGAACCACATCTCGGGATTCTGCGAGTGGAAGGGGCCGCCGTGGACGTATCCGCCGCTGGGGCCGCGGAGGACGAGTGGTGCGGGCGCGCCCCAGAGGTAGTGCGTCTTTGCGACCATGTTGGAGATCTGGTTCATGGCGCAGGGGATGAAATCCATGAACTGGAATTCGGCGACGGGGCGCATGCCGGTGAGTGACGCTCCGAAAGCCGCGCCCACGATGGCGGACTCGGCGATGGGCGTGTCGATGACGCGCTCGGGGCCGAAGCGGTCGATGAATCCGTCGGTCACTTTGAAGGCGCCGCCGTAGATGCCGATGTCTTCGCCCAGGCAGAAGACGGAGGGGTCGCGGTCCATTTCTTCCCAGATTCCCTGGCGGATGGCTTCGAGGTAGGTGAGTTGGGGCATCTTAGAAATTCTTTCGCCGCGAATTGGCGCGTAACCGTGCGAAATTAAGATTGTACAGAATCCGAGAACTTCAAGGGAGCAGGGTCTGATGTTTGCGTCCGGCGTGTGGTACGCTGCAGCCCATGACCCGCGATCTTCGCGAGCTCGACGGCCTTCACCCTGCCGATCAGAAGTTTCTCTCCAACGTCAAAACTCACGGATGGGTCGTGACTAAGGTCTTCCGATCCGCGGGCGAGACCGGGCCGGAGTTCGCCTACTCCACGGGCCTGTTTCACGGATATCAACATGCCGAGATCATGATCTTCGGACTCGATCTCGACATAATGCATAAGCTTGTCAACAATATTGGAGATGCAGTGAAAGCCGGTACTCGCTTCGAGCCTGGAAACGAATATCAAGAGATCTTCGCTCGATGCGGGTGTCAATTTCGAGTCGTCGATCGTGCCAACTACAAAGCTTACCTGGGCTGGGCTATTTGGTTTTATGAGGATTATGACTTTCCTGTTCTGCAATGCTTCTGGCCGGACCGGGAAGGGCGCTATCCTTGGGATCCAGGCTGCTCTCCCGGCGTCGTCGAAGTGCAGCCGTTACTCTTCAAGCCTTCCTAAAGGCGAAACACAAGGTCCCTCGACTGGGAAAACGATTCGCTTCGCTCGTCGTTTTGCTTCGCTCGGGATGACAATTTCTGTCGCTTTCTAGAATCTTCGACGCTCATATTGCTTTGTCATCCCGAGCGAGGATGGTCGTTCACGGAGTGAACGACCACCGCAGTCGAGGGACCTTGCGTTTCTGTTTCGAACCAATCGGCTGCCAAATCTTGCCAGCGGGGATTTTTCTGCGCTATGAGCCATAGCTTCTTCTCGCGGCGCCAGCGTTTTAGTCGTTTCTCTCGATCGATTGCGTTTGCGACATCATCGAAGCTTTCCCAGTAGACGAGGCGGGTGCAGTTGTAGTCGTCGGTGAAACCCTCGCGAATGTGGTTCTTATGCTGCCATACGCGTTTGCGCAGGTTGTTGGTCATGCCGATGTACAGCGCTCGACGCGAGGGGCTTTGCATCATGTAGACGTAGTAGATGTATTCGTCGCGCATTTTTGCTCCCGGGGGAACACAAGGTCCCTCGACTGCATAAAACGATTCGCTTCCCGAATCGTTTTACTTCGCTCGGGATGACAATGTGCGTGGGAGCATTTCACAGAACTGCGGTGCGCGTCTGTGATGGGTGACCAATGATATCCACAGCCTAGGCGCTGAGGCTCGCAGTGCTTGCTTTTACTTCAAGTGCACGGCGGCTTCGGTCGCTTTGTAGCCGCCGGCTCCCTTCTTTACTTTCGGCATGCCGTATTTTGGTTTGATTTCGTGGCAGCCTTCTTCGCAGTAGACGCCGCCTTCGGCGGATTCGGGCGTGGGCATGGGCGAGTTCACCGCTACTTCTCTTTCTTCTTCGATGATCCGTTCTACTTCTGAAATTAATTCTGCATTCTCATTCCGCGTCAGCCACTTCTTTTCCTTCACCAAGTAACTTTCGAATCGTGCGATCGGGTCGCGCTTTTTCCAGAAGTCGAACATTGGTTTCGGAACATAGGCGGCGGCGTCATGGATGGCGTGGCCTTTCATGCGCATCATCTTTGGCTTCGATCATGGTGGGGCCTTCGCCGCGGTGGGCGCGTTCGACGGCTTCGTGGGCGGCGTCGTAGACCTGGCAGGCGTCGGTGCCGTCGACGATTATGCCGGGGATGCCGTATCCGATGGCGCGTTCGGCGAGGTCCTGGCAGCGGTATTGCATTTCGCTCGGCGTGGAGTAGGCCCAGAGATTGCTTTCGATGAAGAGCACAAGGCCGAGATTTTGCACGGCGGCGAAGTTGATGCCTTCGTAGGTGACGCCGGTGGACTGGCCTCCGTCGCCGATGTAGGTCATGACGGCGACGTTGCGGCCTTGCAGGCGCGCGCCGAGCGCGACGCCGGAGAGCACGGGAATTAAATCGCCGAGCATGGAGATGGGCGAGACCATGTTGCGTTTTTCGATGTCGCCGAAGTGGCTGGTGCCGTCGCGGCCGCGGGTGGGCGAGTCGGCTTTGGCCATGTACTGCATCATGGTGTCGCGGGCGGCGAATCCGCGGACCAGCAGCGAGCCCTGGTTGCGGATCATGGGGGCGAACCAGTCGTCCTTGTCGAGCGCGTAGGCGGAGGCGCAGGAGCAGGCTTCCTGGCCGAGTCCGAAATAAACTCCGCCGACGACTTTGCCTTGCTTGTAGAGATTTTCGAGCGCGACTTCCATTTTGCGGTTGAGCAGCATGAAGCGGTAGATCTCGATGGCTTGCTGCTTGCTCAGATATTTCGAGTCGCGGATGGGCGGGACGGGGGCGTCGAGATTGCCGGTGACTTCGTAGCGGACGTGCTCGGTGCCGTCTTTATCCTTTTCTATTTGCTGGCGGACGGAGAGGTTCGGGTGCTCCAGGCGTGTGTCGGGGATGGAGTAGGTGCGGAGATGCTGGTTAGGAGAGCCCTTCGAGCTGCGGTCGAACGAACGGCCGGGGGCGGCCGTTCCCACATGAGTCGTGGTGGTTCGCGATCCGTTGCGAGGGCGGTTGCCGTTGGAGCTGAGTTTGGAAGTGGATTTCTTTTTGATTGCCATGAGACGTCGCTACGAGCGCTGGTGTATTGATGGTATCGCGAGAGCGGGGGGAAGGGCTAGGGCACGGCCAGCGTCCGCTGCAATAAGGCGTCGAGGGATTCGAGCCAGAGGATCTGGCTGGAAAAAACTTTGCCGAAGTTGCGGGTGATGGATTCGGCAACGGCATTCATGTCGAGCGGCTTGTTTAGTTCTCTTTGCATCGAGGTGACGGGCTTGGTGGCGATGCCGCAGGGGATGATCAGGTTGAAGTAGGTGAGGTCGGTGTTTACGTTGAGGGCGAAGCCGTGGGAGGTGACGAAGCGGGAGATGTGGATGCCGATGGCGGCGAGTTTGGCTTCTGCGGTGTACTCGAGGGCGCTCGCTTCGCTTCGCTGGACGGCCGAGGCGGACGTCGCCACATGAGCGTCGCGGGTGCCGGCGGTTGTCCAAACGCCGGTTAGGCCGGGGATGCGTTGCGTTTCGATTCCGAAGTCGGCGCTGGTGCGGATTAGGACTTCTTCGAGGCGGCGGACGAAATCGACTGCGCCGAGATGTTTGCGCGCGGGAGACAAGGCGCTGCCACGGCCGACGGGGGCGTCCGCTGCTCCATAATCTTTCCCAGCTGTGCTGGCGTAGCCGCGGAGGTCGAAGATGGGGTAGCCGACCAACTGGCCGGGACCGTGGAAGGTGACGTCGCCGCCGCGGTCGCATTCGAAGAACTCGACGCCGCGCTGGGTGAGGAGTTCGGGGGACGCGACGATATTTGCGGCTTTGGCGTTGCGGCCTAGCGTGATTACTGGATTGTGTTCGAGCAGGAGTAGGACGTCGCCGATTTTTTCTTCTTTGCGGAGGGCGAGTAGTTGCTGCTGCAGTTTCAGGCCGGTGGCGTAGTCGATGGTGCCGAGTTGGAGGACGGAGATCAAATTCTTTTCGCCGCGGATTTGCGCGGATCGAAAAACAAAATCCTTACCACGGAGGACACAGAGAAATTGCATAGGTCCTTCGCGCAAAGTGCGCGCTCAGGATGACAGGGCATTTTCCCTGACGTGGCTTTATCCGTGTTCATCCGTGTGAATCCGTGGCAGAGAAGTTCACGCGTTGATCGCCATTCCATACACGCTGTTCGACGCGTCCAGCATGGCTTCGGCCAGCGTCGGGTGCGCGTGGATCGTCCACATTAAGTCTTCGACGGTGGCTTCGAGTTCCATGGCGGTGACTGCTTCAGCGATCAGTTCTGTGGCCTGTGGGCCGATGATGTGGACGCCTAAGATTTCACCGTAGTCCGCGTCGCTGACGATTTTGATGAAGCCTTCGTGCTGGCCGACGATGCTGGCGCGCGAGTTGGCCGTGAAGGGGAACTTGCCGATCTTCACGTTGTATCCGGCTTCGCGGGCTTTGGTTTCGGTGAGGCCGACGCTGCCGATTTCGGGATGGCAGTACGTCGCGCCGGGAATGTGTTCGGGGTTGATCGGCTTGGCCGGCTTGCCGGCGATTTTCGCGACGGCAACCAGGGCTTCCATGGCGCCGACGTGCGCCAGTTGGGGGCTACCGAGGACTATGTCGCCGACGGCGTAGATGCCGGGTTCCGCGGTCTGCATCCAGGAATCGGTTTTGATGAATTCGCGGTCGGGCTTGATCTTGGTGCGTTCGAGGCCGATGTTAGCTGTGCGGGGCTTGCGGCCGATGGCGATGAGAATCTTTTCGGCTTCGATTTTTTGCTGCTTGCCTTCGGCGGTGATGGTGACCGCGACTCCGGATTTCGTTTTTTCGACTTTGTCGACTTTCGCGCTAGTGTGGAACGCGATGCCGCGCTTGCGGTAGACGCGGGCGAGTTCTTTGGAGACTTCCTCGTCTTCTACGGGAACCAGGCGCGGCAGCATTTCAACGATGGTCACGTCGCAGTCGAACGAGCGGTAGATGGAGGCGAACTCCACGCCGACTGCACCCGCACCGACGATCACCAGCGACTTCGGCAGTTCTTTCAGGCTTAGGATTTCGATGTTGGTGAGGATGCGGTCACTGGCTTCGAGGCCGGGAATCATGCGGGCTTCCGAGCCGGTGGCGAGAATTATATTTTTCGCTTTGATGTGGCTGGCTTTGTTGTCGTTCACGACTTCGACTGTGAATACGCCGTTCTGCGCGGGGCCGGTAAGTTTGCCGTAGCCCTTCAAGGTCTCCACTTTATTTTTCTTCATCAGGAATTCGAGGCCTTTGGCGTGCTTGGCGACGATCTTTCCTCTTCGCTCCTGGACCGCGGCCCAGTTCAACTTGCGGGCGTCGACGCCCTCGATGCCAAATTCTTTGGCTTCTTTCAGGTGATCCCAGAGTTCGGCGTTGAAGAGCAGAGCTTTAGTCGGGATGCAACCGACGTGCAGGCAGGTGCCGCCGAGGAATCCGTCCTTTTCGATGAGCGCGGTTTTCAGGCCGTATTGGCCGGCTCGGATCGCGGCCGTGTAGCCGGCGGGGCCGCTGCCGATGATGGCGACGTCATAAATCGTTTCGGGCAAAGTGGTACTCCTCTGCTAGATACAGATGATGATAGGCAAACGTTTGATTCTAGAACAGGGCGGCCAGAGGTACCAAACCGAACCGAAGCGAAGCCCTGAACGCGAAGAAAATCGAGAGCAACCTACGAAATTTCTGACCGCGAGTTACGAGGCTTTGTCCTTTGGCGCGGCTTCTTTCTCCGACTCCGAGCGCTTTTTGTCTTCGCTGCCGGCATCTTGCGGCGAAAGATTCTCAACCTTCAGGTTCTCGACGTTCAGGCGAACGTGGGCGCGAATGGCAGGAGTTTCTGTAATGTTGTGGAGACTGATAAGCGTGCGCTGCACCAGTTCAGCGACTTTGGGCTGATCGGCGGCTACGTTCGGGTTCTCGTCAAACCACGTCTGCCCGCAACTTGGACAGTTCTGCGGCAAGGGCTGGTAATGCTTTTTGATGGGATAAAGAATCTTGGCTTGGCACTTCGGGCATTCGAATTCGACTCCCGCAATGTCAGAGAGCGCAATGAAGGTTCTGGATTCGCTGGGCATAATTCCTCTTCTCCCGGTCCTTGCCCAAGTTGTGCGCAAGGGCAGTCGCGGCTTCGTTTTGCACGAAGCCGCTTCCACCGAGGATAATAAGAGGAAAAGAAGGCGCAGTTAGTTGCTTTCGTTGCTGGCGCGCTTCCAGTTGATCAGTTCGCCGATGGTTGAGCTGGTGCTCGAAACCGGCTGTTTGTAGGCTTCCACTTCCGAGCGCGAGGCTTCTTCGCCGACAGCGCGGATGCTGAGGCCGACTTTCTTTTCTTCCGGATTCATTTTGATGATCTTGAAGTCGTGCTCAAGACCCGGCTCCAGAGCCAGCGGCTGGCCGTGTTCGTCGGCCGCTTCGGACTTGTGGCACAGGCCTTCCACGCCTTCCGCGATTTCAACGAAAGCGCCGAACGCGGCCACACGCAGGACTTTGCCGTGAACCACGTCGCCGACGTGATGGGTCTGGAAGAACGATTCCCATATATCCGGTTGAAGCTGCTTCACGCCCAGCGACAAGCGGCGCTTGTCGGGCTCGATGGCGAGAACTACGGCTTTCACGCGATCGCCCTTCTTTAACACTTCAGAAGGATGTTTCACGCGTTTGGTCCAGCTCAGGTTGCTGACGTGGACCAGGCCATCAATGCCGTCTTCAATTTCAATGAAGGCGCCGAAATCGGTCAAGTTGCGCACGCGGCCTTCGACCGTCATGCCCACCGGGAATTTCTCATGCAGCGAGTCCCACGGGTTCGATGCCAGTTGGCGCATGCCGAGTGAAATGCGGCGCTCGGTGGGGTTCACGTTCAGAACGACACATTCCACCTGATCGCCAACATTGACCAGCTTCGACGGATGCTTCATGCGCTTCGACCACGTCATCTCGCTGACATGAACCAGACCTTCGATTCCCTGCTCGAGTTCCACGAACGCGCCGTAGTCGGTGACGCTGATGACGCGACCGCCAACGTGTGCGCCCTCGGGATAACGATGCTCGGCATCGAGCCACGGATCAGGCGTGAGCTGCTTGAATCCGAGGGAAACGCGCTGCTTGTCTTTGTCGTACTTCAGCACTTTCACCTGAATCTGATCGCCGACATTGACCAGATCTTTAGGGTGAGTGAGTCGCCCCCATGACATGTCAGTGATGTGGAGCAGGCCATCGAGGCCACCCAGGTCAACGAAGGCGCCGTACTCGGTGAGATTCTTGACCACGCCGGTGAGTACCGAGCCCTCTTCCAGGTGCTCGAGAGTCTTGGAGCGCTTTTCATTCTGCTCGCCTTCGAGCAAGTCTTTGCGCGATACCACGATGTTGCCGCGCTTCTTGTTCAGCTTGATGACCATGACTTCGAGCGTCTGGCCCTTCATGCCGTCCAGATTGCGGATGGGTCGCAGATCAACCTGCGAACCCGGCAGAAAAGCGTGCGCGCCCAGAATATCGACGGTCAGGCCGCCCTTAATGCGGTCGACGACCACGGCCTGAATCGGCCGCTTCTCGTTGTACGCCTTTTCAATTTCTTCCCAAGCATGAATGCGCTGCGCTTTCTGGTGCGAGAGGTTGATGTACCCTTCCTCGGCCTGACCCTTGTCGCGCATCACATCGATCTCGTCGCCGGGCTTGAACTTGGGCTTGCCCTCGTGATCGAGCACCTCCGCCAGCGGCAGCATGCCTTCCGACTTGGCGCCGATATCAACCACCACATGCGTGGCCGTCAACTTCAACACCGTGCCTTTGATGACGCGGTCTTCACTGACCGCTTCTTCGGCTTCGGTGGTGAAATTCTCCAGCACGGAGGCGAAATCCTCTCCGGCGGCAGCCTTGTCGTCTAAGTCCGTGTGAGACTCGGCGTCATGCGCGTCGGAATGGGCGTCAGTAGAATGTGCGTCTGTAGGACGATCGGTGGAGGCGGCAGCCTGAACGGGTTCGGGCTGGTGTTGCTGCTCTGTCGTCGGTTCAGCTTCGGTTGCGACAGCGGAGTTGGAATCGGAGTTGTGGGCGGTGGTCTCGTCGAACAAGGTTATGCCTCTCTGATGACGGGATGCGGGGCCTGCTTTGCGGACTGCTGGACGAGTCGTTTGGTTGTGGTGGGCCCACCCTGGCGAGTGAGCTTGGACAATCCCAGCGGTCGGACGTTATACAGAGAACCCGCGTCCAATGGGAACTCTTCGACTATAGCAATCGCGCGCGAACAGTGTCAAACGCAAATCGGCGATTGTTACGGGAAGGTTTCGGTCGTGGCGAGGCACGGGACGGCTGGTGAGAACGCGCCCCGCCCGCGATCTCAACCGAATCCAAGCTTTGGCAAGTTTCGCGCGGCACGGCACATCTGCTAACCTGCCCTGCTATGGACTACCTTTGGACCCCGTGGCGCTATGCCTACGTCTCTTCCACGGAGAAGACCGGCGGATGCGTGTTCTGCGATGCGCCTAAAGAAAAGGATGACGCCAAGGTGCTCATCGTGTATCGCGGTAAGTACTGCTTCGTAATTCTGAATGCCTATCCGTATACACCGGGCCACGTGATGATTGTTCCTTACCAGCATCTGGACGAGTTGCAGAAGTTGCCGGTGGAAGCCGCGCAGGAAATGATGGCGCTATCGCAGCGGATGGAAACCGTGCTGCGCCAACTCTACCGCCCCGACGGCATCAATCTGGGGATGAACATCGGCAAGGCCGCCGGGGCGGGAATTGCAGGACACATTCACATGCACGTTCTGCCGCGCTGGGTCGCGGACGCGAACTTCGTATCGGTCGTCGGCGAGACGCGAATCTTGCCGGAGACGCTGGATGTGACGTGGAGGAGGATGCGGGAGGCGATGGAGAAAGATAGGCCCTAGTAAATCAGAGCAGCCCCGGCCGCGATAAAGACGAGAACAAAGAAACCTACTGTGAACATTAGCGCCTCTCTTCGCATCTGCGGTGTGACCGAAGGAAAAACGTCAACCGTCCCAAGCTCGATAGCCCGTCTTCGCGATTGAAACCAATCGGACCAGGCAGAGGACTTTCCACGCAGGGCCTGCCAAATCGCGGCACCTATGCCGAAGCACCACAGGGCTAGAAAGCTTAACCCCATCAAGGCCCACAGGCCGTTTGACATGGCTTGAAGCGCCGGAGCCTTAAATGCGGCGCCAAGCCCAGCCGCGGCGATGCTAGCACCAAACAAACAGATCAACGCCCCAAGCGAACGAAGAGAATTCCGGCGCGAGGTGTCGAGCACCATGCGCTGGTAGTAGCCGCCTTCGCCGGGAGCAAAGATAGATAGGCGCATTGGATTTCTCATGACGAGGAACCCGAATATCGCAATGCTTAAGCCGACGACGGCACCGACGATCCCAGCCATTTCGACGCTCCACTGCAAACTCAGTCTATCCCTTAACCGGCGAGCTTTTCCATTTCCTCTTCGTCGATCACCGCCACGCCGAGTTCCTTCGCCTTATCCAGCTTCGATCCCGCATCAGCGCCCGCAACCACGTAATCTGTCTTCTTGCTGACTGAGCCGGTGACTTTTCCGCCCGCGTCTTCGATCATCTTTTTGGCTTCGTCGCGCGTGAGTTTGGGCAGCGTGCCTGTGAGGACGAAGGTCTTGCCTGCGAGTTTGGTGCCGCGCTCTTTCTTCTTACCCTTGAATGCGAGGCCGGCCTCGCCCAAGCGCTCAACTAGTTTTCGGTTGGCTGGGATGCTGAAAAATTCCACGATGCTCTCGGCGATGCGCGGGCCGACCTCGTCGACGTTTTGCAACTCCTCGACTCCAGCCTGCTCCAGAGCTTCCATCGATCCGAAATGCTCAGCCAGGAATTGTGCGGTGCGTTCGCCGACCATGCGGATGCCGAGTCCGTAGATCACGCGCTCCAGCGGCAGCTTCTTTGAATTTTCGATCTCGTCCAGAATATTCTGCGCCGACTTATCGCCCATGCGCTCCAGGCTGAGCAGATCGGCTTTCGTCAGCCTGTAGATGTCGGCGACGTTTTTCACCAGGCCGCCTTCGGTGAGCTGCGTCGCCAAGGCGTCGCCCATGCCGTCAATGTTCATGACGCCGCGCGAGGCGAAGTGCAGAATTGTCCCCATGAGTTTGGCGGGACAATTCGCGTTCACGCAGCGGTAGTCGACTTCGCCTTCGCTGCGGACAACTTTGTTTCCGCAGACCGGGCATTTCTCCGGAATCTCAATTTCAACTTTTCCGCGAGGATATTTTTTTTCGTCGTCGTCGATCACTTTGGCGACTTTCGGAATCACGTCGCCCCCGCGTTCGACCTGCACCCAATCGCCGAGCCGGATCCCCAGCCGTTCGAGTTCGTCAACGTTATGAAGCGTTGCGTTGCGGACGGTTGTCCCGCCAATAGACACGGGGACCAGTTCGGCGACTGGCGTAAGTTTTCCGGTGCGGCCAACCTGCCAGCGCACCGATTCAAGCTTGGTGATCTCCCCGCGCGCGGCGTATTTGTAGGCAATCGCCCAGCGCGGAGCTTTGCCGGTGAAGCCGAGTTCGTTCTGCAGGCCAACGCGATCAACCTTCACCACGATGCCGTCAATCTCGTAGGGCAGCGAATCGCGCTTCCCTTCCCACTGTTGAATGAAGGTCCAGACTCCGTCCATCGATCGTACGAGCTTGTGATTGGGATTGACTTTGAATCCCGCGGACTCCAGAGCCGTCAGAGTTTTCGAATGGTGATCAAAATAAGTTCGGCCGTTTTGCAGCAGGATGTAGGGGAAATAATCCATGCGGCGCTCGGCGGTGATGTTGGCATCAAGCTGCCGCACAGTGCCGGCGGTGAAATTGCGCGGGTTGGCAAATGTTGGCAGGCCGGCACGTTCGCGTTCTTCGTTAATCTTCTTGAATGACGCGGTCGGCATAAGTAACTCGCCGCGAACTTCGAAATCCAGCGGGATGCCGGCCTTCCGCAATCGCTCTTTCGGAATCGACAACGGGATCGAGCGCACGGTGCGCACATTGAGCGTCACGTCTTCGCCGACTGAGCCGTCACCACGGGTCACGCCTCGCACGAGTTTTCCGTCTTCGTAGATCAGCGCCAGCGACATGCCGTCGAGCTTCAACTCGCAAACGTAGTCCACATCGCTGCGTCCGGTGAGCTCGTGGACGCGACGCTCCCAGTCGCGCAGTTCTTCTTCGTTGTAGGTGTTGTCGAGCGAGAGCATGGGCGAGGAATGCGCCACTTTGACGAATCCCTCGCGGGGCTTGCCGCCAACGCGCTGCGTGGGCGAATCCGGTGTGACGAGCGAGGGGTGGTCGCTCTCCAGATCTTTCAACCGCTGCATCAGCTTGTCGAAGTCAGCGTCGCTGATTTCAGGATTGTCGAGAACGTAGTAGAGGTGCTCGTGGTGACGAATCTTTTCGCGCAGAGCGTCGATCTTTTTCTCAGCGTCTTTCAAAGTTCCGACGTTTTTCGAGGCAGGCATTGCAGGAAGATTATATGCAAAACAGTTCAGGCGACGCTGCGCGGCAACGTCGCCTGAAAAGTGAACCAGCTGCAATCACTGTCTAAGGGCGTCGGTCACACCTGGAATCTGCACGCGCACGAACCGAGGTTTGTAATCATCGGCGCAGACCAGATCAGATCCGGTATTGGCATTCACGTTGTACGACATCAGAATTCCGTCCGCATCGGTGAATTCCATGTGCGCCTTAGCGTTGTAAGTAACCAGAGTGCCAGTCTTGCAGCCGTTCGCGCCCGCTTCCGGTGCCGTGTAGACCGTGGTCTTGTGCGTCCACGGGCCTTGCGGAGAGCATGAGTACCACGTCGTCACCGCATCCCACAGCGGGTACGCCGGATGCTGCGGATCCATTCCCGCCATCAGGTAGAACGTGCCGTCGTTGTAGCTCATCGAGTCGACGGAATATTCCGGAGTCACCGCGGCCACCCCGCTCATGGCGGTGGCGTTCGATTCTCCGGCGAGCCATTTCTTTTGCGCCGCGTTCCAGAACTGCCAGTTCGCGGCGTTGGTCAAATTATTGATGGACGTGGTGCGCGCTACGTACGGCGTCTTGGTGTCGGTTCCCGGATCTTTCAGTCCGTAAATGTAGAAATAATTCCCGACCGGCAAAATTTTCGTGCCCCACGACAGACTGGTATCGAGCCCGGTGACAGGCGTGATCGATATGATCGAGAGGCTCGGCCACGAGAGCGTCGCCACCGAATGCCCGACCATTTTGAATGCGCCGGTCCATTCGATCAGCATGACCTTGATCTGGTAGGTGCCAGTCGGAGGCTGGGTCAGATAGCCGTCCCCCACCCAGAACCAGTCGTTCTTGTTCGACGGAGCGAAATAGGACGTCGTCTTCGGCGGATAGCCCACCGTGGTCCACGATCCGATGGCCTGATTCAAAATCGTCAGCGAATTATGCGCGCTGAACAGATCGCTCTTGCGCAGGCGGGTGCTAGGGTCCACCGTGCCGATGTAGGAGTCCGACCACATAAACAGATTCGTACCGTCGGGCAGCGGCAAAGAGTAGGTGCCGTCCGCGCCGGTCCAACCCGGCCCGTTCTGTGTCGTGTAGGCGTCGAACGTGGAGTCCATGATGCCGGTAGACGGATTCGGCGGCAGAGTGCATTGGCCCATAGAAAATGTTGTCAGGAAGAACATGCAGCAAATGATAAGTACGGCAATCAACTTCATTCTGGTCTCCGATGGAGATAAAAAACACCGATAGATTATCGCAAGTGCCGGCCGCATCCATAGAGCCCAATGGCTCCATCCATCGTCGGTTGCTCGCCGCTAACGAACGCGCGCCCGACATGCAGAATGAGCCCGCCGACCTCAGGTACAATCCAGCTTCGAACCCACCATGCGCAAGGCCGCGTTGCTCTACAACCCGGACTCCGGCGGCAGCCAGCAACGCCAGCGCGAATTGGAATCCGCGCTCGCGGTTTTGCGAGGCGCGGGCGTTGAGGCGGATCTGGTTGCTCCGCGATCGCGCGATCACGCTGAGGACGAAGTCCGCGCGGCCATCGATTCCGGTTGCGACACGATTTTCGCCTGCGGCGGCGACGGCACGATTCACAACATCATCCAGGTTCTGGCTAATTCGCCCGTCGCACTGGCCGTCTTGCCGATGGGAACTGCCAACGCCCTGGCGCACGACATAGGCCTGCCGCTCAACGTAGTCAATGCGGCCAAGGCCGCGCTAACCGCTGTGCCCCGCCGCATCGCTCTCGGCCGCGTCGCGTACTCCGATCTGCAGGGAAATTCCGGCGCGCGCTATTTCGTAGTCGCTGCCGGCATCGGAGTCGACGCTCATCTCTTTTACAAGCTTCACACCGGAATCAAACAGCGCATGGGCATGGCCGCCTACTACGCCAAGGCGTGGAACCTGTGGTTTACCTATGCCATGCCGCGATTCGTGGCGGAGTACGTTGAAACCGGTTCGGATGCGGTCCATCGATCGGAACTCACCGAACTGCTGGCGGTGCGCATTCGAAACTTCGGCGGAGTGGTTCGCGAACTCGCTCCCGGCGCATCGCTTGACCGCGAGGACATCCGACTAGTCTGCTGCCGCAGCTCGAGCCGCCTGGTCTATCTCGCCTACGTGACGCGCGGAGTGCTGGGCGCGCGCTGGTCGATCCCGGGCGTCGACCTCGTCCACAGCCAGCGCGTCACCTGCGCCTATCCCGCGCCTTCACCCACAGCAGACGTCCACCGCAACATTTACATCGAAGCCGACGGCGAATTGCTGGGATCGCTCCCCGCCGAAATCACAGTCGTGCCGGACGCCTTGACCCTGCTGGCCCCGCCGCGCTGATCCGCACTCGCCCGGACTCGAATTGCTTTGCGATAGAATCCCTCAAACGACTTGGAACCCATCACTCACTTCCTGACCGGCGCTTGCCTGGGACGCGCCGGGCTCAACCGCAAGACCGCTCTGGCCACGCTTACGCTCACGCTCGCCGCCGAGGCTCCCGACCTCGATGTATTCGGCAGCATTCGCGGCTCGGCGTTCGGATTCGCCCACCACCGCGGATTCACCCATTCTTTCCTCGGAGTTCCCATCGACGCTCTGGTCGTGGTTGGCTTCGTATATCTCATCTGGCGGATGCGTGGCCGAAAAGTCAAAGATCCGAATCTGCCGCCGCGCTGGAGATTGCTGTTTCTGTACGCCTGCTTCGCCGGGCTCAGCCACATCCTGCTCGACTTCACCAACAACTATGGCGTTCGCCCCTTCTGGCCGTTTTCTGAGAAGTGGTATTCCTGGGACATTGTTTTCATCGTCGAGCCGGTCATGCTAGCTCTTCTGATTCTGGGGCTCGTCGTGCCGGTTCTCTTCGGACTCATCGACAAGGAGATCGGCGCGCGCCGTTCCAACTCTCGCGGCCGCGTCGCCGCCACTTTGGCGCTCGTCGGAATTGTCTTTATGTGGGGGATACGCGACTTCGAGCATCGCCGCGCCATCAGCGCTCTGGAATCGCGCAACTATAACGGAGCCGATCCGATCCGGGTCTCGGCGTATCCGAAATATATTGATCCTTTTCACTGGGACGGCGTAGTCGAGACTCCCGCCTTTTTCGCGCTCGCTCCGGTGAACTCACTCGTGCCCGAGGTCGATCCCGAGGGCCTCCTCGAAATTCGCTACAAGCCGGAAGAGACACCCATCACTCTCGCCGCCAAGAATTCTTACGTCGGTCGCCACTTCCTCGACTGGGCGCAGTATCCGATCGCCGAGACTGAAACGCTCCAGCCTCCGCAGCAGGGTTGGATCGTGCTGTTTCAGGACCTGCGCTTCTCCGGAACTCTCAGACCCTTCACCAGCCGCCCCGGCCGCGGCGGCCTGAGCAAAGCGGTTGAAATCGACAAGAACCTGCACGTGGTCGGCGACGTTTTTCAAACCGCAAAGGGACAAGTCGTCTTGCCCGAACCCGGCCAGCGCTAGCGAGCCAGCAAGCTCAGCCGGTTGACGCTTGTAAAAGTTTACGCAGCCATCGATCCTCTCTTGACGCCAGCCGCGCCAGCGCCCAGAATAAGAATTCGCTTCGAGGTGATTCATGCTGGCTTATCTATTCGTATTGTTAGCGATTGCCGTCCGGTTTCTGCCCTTCGCCGGCCCGCTAAACGTTCTGCCCCACGCCTGGCACTTCACGCCGCTGGCGGCATCGCTCCTGTTTTTCGGGGCGCGCGGCTCCCGCCGCCAGCTCTGGATCCCTCTGGTGCTGTTCGCCGCCACTGATGTCATCCTGACAAAATACATCTATGTCTATCCCTTCTCGTGGGATCAACTGGTCACCTGGGCGTGGTATGCCGCGATTCTTTTGCTGGGCGCAACGTTTTTGCGGGAAAAATCAGGCTTCTGGCGCGTGGTCGGAGCGGCCGCGACGAGTTCAGTTTCGTTCTTCCTGATCAGCAACTTCGCCGTGTGGGCCGCGTCTCCCGAAATGTATCCCCGGACTTTCTCCGGCCTTATGATGTCCTACACCGCCGGCGTCCCGTTCTTCCGCGGGACCGCGGAGAGCGACATGTTCTTCTCGCTGGCAATGTTCGGAACTCCCGTCCTGGTGCACGCCTTGGCCGGATGGTTCGATAAATCTGGCGACCATACCGCGGCCGCATAGTCGAAATGACTGCGTAAATCTTCGGTGCTCATGTGAAGGCGGCCTCCCTCGGCCGTCCTGCCGCGACGGTGTCAGCGCTTCGTTACTCGCTATCGCTGCCCACCGTCTCATTCGCTCTCGCCCGCAGTCGCACAACCAGCCAAACGCACAGTCCTGCGCCGATCGCAGCCAACACCCACCCCCAATGCTGCTTCACCACTCCGCCGAACAACTCCACGATCTCCGGACCAAACCACAGCACCAGCACCGACAGCACCAGAAACCGCACAAACCGTCCCAGAAAAATCGCCACCAGAAAATCGCGGAACCTCATTTCAAACACCGCCGCGCCCAGCACAAAAACTTTGAACGGCAGCGGCGGAGGCAGCATTCCGGGAAACATCAGCGCCCAGAATTCATGCGCCTCAAACGAGCGATGAATCTTCAGGAAGCGCTCCTCCGAAATCCGCTTGCGCAGCACTTTCTCTCCGCCCAGATATCCGATGAGGTACAGCGGAATGCTGCCCAGCGCCGATCCCAGCGACGCCATCGCAATGTAAAGCAGCAGCCGTCCGCGATCCCGATACACATAGGTCGCGACCACAAAATCGACCGGCATGCCCAGTAGCGCGCTGTCGGCAAAAGCAATCACAAACACGCCCCAGATCCCGAACAGCTTCATCAGCCCCAGGATCCACGCCGTGTAGCGCGCCAGTATGTGTGCAATGTTCTTCAAAGGGAAACAGTTAGTGTACGTGATCGAAGTGCAAGTGTCAGTCGGGTGGAGGATAGAAAACTGGGATTCATGTGGGGGCAGCCGCCCTCGGCCGTCCAACCTACGATTCATGTGGCATAGCCGTCTTCAGCTGCGAGCGTCAACCCGCCCTGCTATCATCACGGCCTCGGAATAATCTCATGCGCCATGCCCTTTCCAGTCTGACCCTTGCCTGCGTACTCGCCTTGATCCCCACCTTCGTCGCAGCTCAACAAGCCGCCCAAGCGGCAGATCAATATGATCTTGTGCTCGAAGGCGGCCGCGTCATGGACCCAGAGACTTCCCTCGACGCCATTCGCAACGTCGGCATCCGCGACGGAAAAATAGCCCGCATTTCCACCGCCCCTCTCAGCGGACGCCGCGTCATCCACGCCACCGGTCTCGTTGTCGCTCCCGGGTTTATCGACCTGCACCAGCACGCCCAGGATCTCGCCAGCCAGCGCGTGAAAGCCTTCGACGGCGTCACCACCGCGCTGGAAATGGAAATCGGCGTCCCTGACGTGAAACAGTTTCTCGATTCCAGGCAAGGACACTCGCTCATCCACTACGGCACCACCGCCAGCCACGTCGCGGCGCGATCTTTGATCTTCGGCGTGCCGTTGCCACCGGGCAACATTCTGCCCAAGAGTGGGCCAACGACCGAACAGCCGGCTACTCCCGAACAGATTGCACACATTCAACAGCGCCTTCGCGATCAACTCGACTCCGGCGCACTCGGCATCGGCATGGGCATTCAGTACACTCCAGGCGCGACGCGCCTCGAAGTCATCGACATGTTTCGCGTAGCCGCCGAACGCAAGCTGCCGGTCTACACCCACATGCGCAGCGCAGGGCACATCGAGCCGGGATCAGCCATCGAATCGGTAGAGGAAGTGATCGGCGCGGCCGCCATCACCGGCACCCCACTGCACATCGTTCACATCAACAGCACCTGCCTGCGCGACGCGCTCGAATGCATTTCGCTGATCGAAGGCGCGCGCGCCCACGGCCTGGACGTGACCACAGAAGCCTATCCCTACATCGCTGGCATGACTGCCATCAACTCCGCCGTTTTCAATCCCGGATGGCGCGAGCGGCAAGGCATCGACTACAGCAATCTCGTCATCCCCGGCACCGGCGAGCATCTCACCAAAGAACGCTTCGATGAACTGCACAATTCCAGCAAGCCGCAATGGGTACTGATCTTTTCCAACACACAGGAAGTCGTCGATGCCGTCATCCCGAATCCGCTGGTCATGATCGCCAGCGACGGCATCGCGAGCCATCCCCGCAACGCCGGAACCTTCGCGCGCGTGATCGCCCTATATGTTCGCGAGAAAAAAACGCTGACGCTGATGGAAGCACTACGAAAGATGACTCTTATGCCCGCACAGATGCTGGAGCGTTCGACGCCCGCCGCACACCAAAAAGGCCGCCTGCAGGAAGGCGCCGACGCCGACATCGTCGTCTTCGATCCGCAAACCATCGCCGACCGCTCGACGTTCGAAAAGCCGATGGAGCCGAGCGTGGGCGTTCACTACCTGCTGGTCGGAGGGACGCCGCTGATCGACGAAGAGAAGCTTGTCCCGGACACATACCCCGGCCGTGCGATTATCGGCCCAGGAAAATTATCGCGCTAACAACTCTGCCGAACGCGGCACTGCGCGTGCGGTTCAGTGTGCCGCGGAGGGATCACCGGTAGCCGGCGGCCCGTGATCCACGGAAGCGGGAGGTCCCAGCAACTCCGTCAGCACGGGCTTCAGCGCATCCGCCCAAACCTGATACGCCTTCGCGGTGAGATGGAGTTTGTCCGAGTTCATCATCCCTTCGCGAAGCTGTCCGCGCCGGTCAGCAAGCTTGTCATTGACATTCACATAACGAATTTTCTTTCCATCGGCAAAGGCAGAGAGACTTCGATTTATCTTCTCGATGACGGGCAGGTACGCCATGTCATCATTCCTCGGAAAGATCCCCATCAGAATGATTGATCGCCGCAGGGGCCTTTTCCTGAATCGTATGCACTATTGCCTGCACGCCCCGCGAAATATCAGCGGCTCGCGCATCAGCATCCGCCGGAGCCGTAGGATCGCTCACGTTGTTGGTGCCGGCGAGCAGCACCACGAGCTTGGGGGTTACCCCGTCGAGTTCGCCGTTGTTCAAACGCCACAGGATATTCTGCGTGCGATCTCCGCCCCATCCGAAGTCAGCCGCATTCCAGCCAAAGAAATTCTGTTTCCAATTCGCCATCAACTCCGGATAGTCGAGCGCGTCCCACCTTCTCGTTATCGAATCTCCCTCAAAGTAAACGTCAATGCCCGACTGCTTCGCCTTCGCCAGCAACTGCGCATGAGCAACCAGCGAGTTCGCATCCGTCCGAAAAACCGGCTGATCAGCCGCAAGCGCCCACGCGGCCGCGTGATAGTCGAAAAACTTATCCGCCCACGGAATGAAATACTTCCAGTTCGGCGCGTCGGTGTGTCCCGCGTCATGCTGACGCCATGCCAGTTGGCCATCGAGCAGCCCCGAGTTCACCGGCGGCATCTTCGCGGTGTGGTAGTCATCGCCGACGCCGAGATCCTTCGCCCCCAACAGCCGGAAGACTCTGCCCGCAGCCACAGTGGCCATAAAGCTTCCCTGCTGGTCGAGCCACTTCGCGTCCCCCTTGGCTGGATCGCCGTAGCTGATAAATGTCGGCCGCGGCGCACAAAGCGCAATGAGTTCGTTCGAGTCCACCGGCAAATCACTCGCATTCTTGCTTCCGAACGACGCCTCACTCGCGCCATACTTCAGGAAATTCCCCGCCATCCAGTGGTACTCGCCGGAGCCAGTGAGACTCTCCACCTGCTCCCCGAAATTACGCCGGTGTGGTTTCGCGCCGCCCTCACCAGACGAACCCACCAGCACAACCGCGAAGCGCTGATCGAATGCCATGGTGACGAGCGCAGCCTTTCCATAGCGAGAAACGCCTTCGATGCCAATGTGCTTCGCATCGACGCCCTTGTCAGTCTCGAGATAATCGAGCCCGCGCGACGCACCCCAGCCCCATGCCCGCAACGTGCCCCAATCCTCCGGCTTTCGCGGCTGACCTTTATTCGTGAGCCCAATAATTCCCTGCGTCAGCCCTGCCCCGTTATCCGCCTGCACACTGCTGGTATCGAGCAGCGCGTATCCCCAGCCGTTGGCAATCAGTTGCTCCGTCGCCGGAGGATCACTCCCCATCATCTTCTTGAACTCCGGATGGCTTGCCAGGAATTTCAGAATCGCCGCGCTGCTGAACATGATCATCACCGGCACCGGCCCCTTCGCGTTCGCCGGCGTGACCAGCGTCATCTCGATGTCAACGTTGATCGATGGATACGCGGAATTGTCGACGTGCCCGATCAGGTGCTTCTCGACAACAGGAAAAACTCCAGCCTGGGAATCGGTCGTACTCTTCACCGCCCAAGTCACCTTCGGCACGTTGGCCGGGATGCGGCCCAGCACCTCACGCTCGAAATCTTCGACAATCTCGGGCCGTCGCTGTTTCCACCACCGCTCCGCCGACGTGACCTTCTGCCCACTCTTCAACGTTAGCGCGTCCGGCAGATCGCCGTAGGGATTCGCTCTCGCCTCATCGTAGTTGGCGTGATTGGCGTCCTTCTCATTCCCGCTCGGCCCCGGCCGCAGCGCCTTGATCCCGAGCTGATCCATCATGTTCTGATGGTCCTGCTCCGCGGTCCAATTCGTCGGCGGCGACTGCGCTCCAGCAGCGATTGAACAAACCAAGGCGAAAATGAAAACGACGGCGATGTCGTAACGATGCTCATGTCGGGGCGGGCGCTTTCGCCCATCCAGGCCGCGCAGCCTTTCATCGCGGCAGCGCATTTCGCCCAAGCTACCCATGCTCCGTCCTTCCACTCAACAAATCGATCGCATGCGGCACCAACCCAACCACGGCCTCCAGCGACTCCACAGCCCCCGCCGGACTCCCTGGCAGATTCAAGATCAGCGCCTTCCCGCGCACACCGCACACTCCGCGGCTGAGGGCAGCATAAGGAGTCTTCTTGCTTCCCTCGCTCCGCATCCGTTCCGCCACGCCGTCGAGCACGCGATCGCACACCGCCATCGTGGCCTCCGGCGTAACATCGCGAGCGGCAATGCCGGTTCCGCCGGTCGTCACGACAAAGCGAACTTCGCGCGCCAGCCGAATCAGCAGGTTTTGAATTGGGATGGATTCATCCGGCACGATTTCGCGCACGGTCACTGAGAAGTGATGTTTTTGCAGAAATTGCGCGACCGCCGGACCCGAAAGATCCTCGCGTTCCCCGCGCGCACAGGAATCGCTAACCGTCACCACAGCAGCCGTAAGTTCCAGCGGCTCGTCCATCAGCGGTTTAGCCATCGACCTTATACATTGTGATTAACGAATCGAACTTAACCACGGTTAACCGTCGAGCAGATCGTCTTCCTCTTCCAACTTACGACTGCCCCCGGCGCTCGGAGCAGCCGGCGCACTCGGAACGCTCGCAGCCACAGGCTCCGCGGCCGCAGGCACAGCCTCAGGCTCCGGCTCGCCCCCGCCTTCACGCGAAGACTCATCCAGCAACCGCAGGCCTTCCATCAGCAACCCTTGCGTATTCAGTTGCGTGGTCTCTTTGTCCGTTTTGCCTTCGAAGTCGAGCTGGAAATTTCCGCCGGTCCAGCGCAGAACTTTGAACACCGCCGGATCGCCCACCAGATCACCGTACGTCGCGTGCTTCACCTGGCCTTCGGCAAAAAACACTTCGCAGGTATCGCCATCATTGCTGAGCGAAAGCTGGCAACTCTTCCGCCCCATCTCCAGCGACTGCATCAGGTCGATCACGTTCATCTGCGCTAGACTCCCGCGCACCACGCCGTCCTTGGGCGCGGTCTTCGCCATTTTCTCGAGAGCAATCCGGTCGATAGTTCGCTTGATGCGCCGCGTGGCGTCCTTCAGATAGAACGGCTTCTCCAGATAATCATCCGCCGCATCGACCGGCGAGAGCCGTTCCGCAATGTCCGCCTTGCTCGCCATCAGCACGGTAGAAAAATTCGCGGTCGCCGGACGGCTCTTCAGTTTCTCCACCAGCTGCCGTCCATCCATGCCCGGCATTTTGTAATCACACACCAGCAAGTCAGGAGCATCGTCGACTGCCTTCAACAGCGCGTCCGCTGCGTCCGTCGCGGTCGTCACCAGCGCCAGCGGAGTCAGCGCCTGCTGCAGCATCGCCAGCACCATCGGATTGTCGTCCACCACCAGCAGCTTGACGTTATTGGCCATGAACTTTGACTTGGTTACCGCACAATGACTCCCTGCGCTGCCGTTACCGCGCCCGCCGGTAATCCCCGCTCTTGCCACCGCTCTTGCGCTGCAAGACAATTTCCCGAATCTCAATTCCTTTGTCCGCGCCCTTGCACATATCGTAGACCGTCAGCGCCGACACGCTGGCCGCGACCATGGCCTCCATTTCGACGCCGGTTTCGGCGGTGGTCGTAACTTTGGAGGTAATAGCGACGCCATTCTCGCACAGCCGCAGATCGACATCAACGAGCGCCAGCGGCAGCGGGTGGCACATCGGGATCAGCTCGGCCGTGCGCTTCGCGGCCATAATCCCCGCGATGCGCGCCACTTCCAGCGGATCGCCTTTGGGATTCTTCGGCAGAGCCGCCAGCACCGCAGGCTTCATCGCCACAAATGCGCTGGCCTCGGCCTCACGCTTGCTCGCGGACTTGCCGGAAACATCCACCATCCGCACGCGCCCGGCGCCGTCGTAATGAGAAAGAGTCTTTGCCATGCCGATGGCTCTATCTTACATGCAGCAGGATTGACGCAACTCAAAAGCCCGCGAAAGTTTCAATCAACGCTCGGCTTCATCACCGCAACCCACTCGCCTGCCGTGAGCCGCTCGCGATCGCGCGGGACCACGATGTAACAATTTGCGCGAGCAGTCGCGGCGATATCGCCCGACCCCTGCCACGCGACCAACTCGACCTCCGTCCGCTCGAACTCACCGGAAAGAATCGCGGGGAGAAATCTCGTAAGCCCTGTCTTGATACGAACCTCGGACTTAAGACGAGCGTGCAGAAACCGCAACCTGCGCGCGGATTCACCGGCCAACGCTTCCAGCATCGGCCGAGCGAACAGCTCGAAGGTGACCATGGTCGAGACCGGGTTCCCTGGAAGGCCAAAGAAGTGAGTACTCCCGCATTTGCCGAAGACCACCGGCCGTCCGGGTTGAATCTTCGCGCCAGTGAAGAAGAATTCCGCGTGCAACTCCGTCAACGCCTGCTCCACTAAATCGTATCGGCCCATGGAAACGCCGCCGGTCATGATCAGCAGATCGGCCCGCAATCCTTCTTCGATCAGCCGTCGTAGGCCTTGCAGTTCGTCGGGAGCAACTGTCAGCAGCACCGGCTTTCCGCCCGCTTTCAAAATCTGCGCGGCCAGAGAATAGCTGTTCGAATTGCGAATCTGGGTCGGCTCGGGGGTGTCATCAACGCCCACGATCTCGTCCCCGGTCGTCAGCACCGCGACTCGCGGCCGCTTGTAGACCTGCAACCGCGATTTGCCGACCGATGCCGCCAGCGCAATCGGCGCCTCGTTCAGGCGCGAACCGCGATCGACTAAGAGTGCGCCGGCACGGCCCTCCGCACCGCGAGGAACAATGTTCTCTCCAGCTACAACACCCCGCGCAATCTCAACCTGCTGCCCGCGCTGCGACGTGTATTCGACCATCACCACTGCGTCCGCGCCCGCCGGTACCGGCGCCCCCGTCATGATGGCCGCACTCTGCCTGGCACCAATCGCAGACGGAATCTTGTCGAGCTTTTCGCCGGCCTTAATTTCGCCGATCACGTCGAGAGTGGCTGGAAGCTGCGCCAAGTCCACCGAGCGCACCGCATACCCATCGCGCGTGGAGCGCGGAAACGGCGGGATGTCGCGATCAGCCGAAACTGGCTCGGCCAGCACCCGGCCGGCGGCCGAAAGCAGATCTACGGTTTCCGTGGTACGGGCCTGAGCATTGCTCCGTACTAAAGCCGCCTGCACCTCGACAACGCGGCGAGCCTCTTCAAAGCTGAGAACGATCGAGCTTGCGCCCGGAACGGACATGCGGAAATGATACGACAGCGCGCGGATCGAGAGGAACGCTACCGCGCCAACTCCTGGCCCAGAGCCGCAGGATTGCTGGCGAACGAGAGCCCGGTTTCCAGATCGACGACGCGATCCTGCACCAGTTGCGCAATTTCGCCGTCGAAATGCTGCATGCCATCGGACGCGCCGGCTTTCATCGCGTCGAGTAGAGCTCTTATTTTCGCGCTCGCCCTTTTCAATGCACTCGCGTGTGCGCGCATTGGCTTTCAGAATCTCAAAGGCAGCCACCCGCCCGCTGCGATCATGCTTTCGACATCAGCCGCTGGCAGATGATATAGCGGAACGACTTCGCGAACCGCTCGCGCACCGACTGCTGCTCCGCGGCCGAAAACGAACTGACGATGCGCTCCACCGTCTTGGCCGCATCCATCGTATTCAGACTGGAGAACACAAGGTGCCCGGTTTCCGCCGCCTCCAGCACAATTTCGATCGTCTCCCGATCGCGCATTTCACCCACCAGAATCACTTTCGGCGCCTGCCGCATGGCCGAGCGCAGCGCATGCGCAAAGCTCGGCGTATCGCTGTGCAACTCGCGCTGATGAATGGTCGAGCACTTGTGATTGTGCAGAAACTCAATCGGATCTTCGATGGTGATGATGTGGTAGTACTTCTCACGATTGATGCTGTCGAGCAGCACGGCCAGAGTCGACGACTTGCCCGAACCCGCCGCGCCCGTCACTAGCACGATTCCATCGCGCAATTTCGTCACTTCCGATAACTGCTGCGGCAACCGCAAGGTCGCAAAATCCGGAATCACGGTCGGAATCACGCGCATCACCACGGCACAACTGCCGCGCTGAATGAAAATATTTACGCGAAACCGGGCCAGCCCCGGCAATCCAAACGAAATATCGCAAGCCCCATGTTCCCGCAGCGTGGTGATGGCCTGCTTGTTGTCGCCAATCAGATCGGCGGCAATGTGACGCGTGTCGTCCGCGTTCAGAAACGTGAGCCCCGGCACCTGCACCGGGATCATCTGTCCATACACCTGAACCTGCGGCGGACGGCCCGGCGAAAAAATCAGATCGCTGATTTTATCGGCGGCGCGCAGCATTGCGCCCAATAGAGCGGGCGTCGCGACTCTGCCACTTCCGGAGAAGCCTTCTAACGCAACGGAAATCGGAGCAATGGTTGGTGCAGCCATTCGACCTCACACTTCGGGAATCGCACGCACCACAGAATGGGGAAAAACTCAGATGCCTAACTGTATCGTGCCCCCGGCCGCAACGCGAAGGCCAGTAAGTACATAGACCTTGGTAACCGCGGTAACCCACCACGCCAGTGGTTTGGAAGATCTGCTCGGAAGCAAAAGGGGCGGCTCGTTTTGAGCCGCCCCCGTAACAGCCTGATTCGAAGGTAACTACTTCGAAGACTTCTTTTTCGTGCCGTAGGTCGTTTCCACCTTAGCTCCAATGCTCGCCAACATCGCCTTGGCAGCTTCGGCGTTGGGGCCGTTGGGCGTGAGTTGCAAATACTTCTGGAAAGCTTCCGCAGTTCCCGGAGGCGCAATCGTCTTATCGCCTTGAAGCGTGGCCTTGCCCAGCAGGTTCAACCCTTTCTGATAATAGGCTTCAGCGCGAGTGGGATCGGCGGCCAGACACTTATCGAAAGCGGCATTGGCCTCATCTGGTCTGCCAGAATTGGTCAGCACCGCGCCCATATTGAAGTAGGCTTGCGCGACGGTGGACGGGTCCGCTTGCGCCGCCAGTTCGTAGGTCTTGATCGCGTCATCGATCTTTTTCGATTTGTAATAGGCGTCCGCCAGGTTGTTGTAGTAAGCGGCAAGGTTCTGGGCCTGCTTCGCCGGATCCTTGTCGGGAGTCGCCTTCTTTAGATCCACCGCTTTCTGATAAGCCTCGACCGCAGAATCCAGACGCTTCTGCTTTTCCGCCGGATCCGTCTGCTTGGTTGCCGAAAGCCGGTCATAGTCGCCCAGCTTGAACCAGAGCAAGTCGCGGGAGGGGTCCATCTGCGTCGCCTCGGTCACCGCAGCGATGGCGGTATCGAAGTCGCCGGTGTCGGCCGCGGCCTTGGCAGCGTTCAACTTGTCATTGAGTTTCCCGACGGTGGTCCTTTCCTTCTCAACCTTGGCGTTCTGCTCCTGCTGTTGCTTCAACTGTTCAGCGGAAACTCCCTTGCCCTTGGCCGCATCTTCCATGTCCTTCTTCATGTCAAGATCCAAGGTGTTTTCGTCGAGTTTGACCATGAAGCCGTTGACGTGGTCCATTTCCTTGCCGGCTTTGAGATCGTCGGCGCTCTTATAAAGCGTTACGTTGTACTTCCCCGGAGTAAGGCCCAGCGAAAAATACTCGCCTTTCTTGTTCGTTTTCAGCGAGTATTTTTGGCCATTATCCATATTGGCATAGACCACAACCGCATCGACGATGGGCGTGCCCTGAGGATCTTTGCAAACACCCTTGACCGTTCCTGAAGCCTGGGCGAAAGCCGGAGAAACCCACAGCCCCAGTCCCAGTATTACGAATAAAAGAATTGCGAATTGCTTTTTCATTTTGCCTCCCGGCAAAGTCGAATTTTCATGGCTCCGCTGAAAACTATAAAAATAGATTCACGGCCGACGTTTATCCCACCACATAAGGAATCGGATCCTGAACTCCCGCGGCATCGAAGGCGCGCTTGCGCAATACGCAGCTGTCGCAGACTCCGCAGGCCAGATCCTCGCGGCTGTAACAAGACCAAGTTAAATCGAAGGGCGCACTCAGTTCAAGGCCAAGCCGCACAATATCGGTTTTCCGCATCGCGATCAGCGGGGTCACGATTTCAATCCGCCCGTCCTTGGTGCCGGTTTTCGCCACTTCGTTGAACGCCTTGTAATACGCCGGCCGGCAATCGGGATAGCCCGAGCTATCCGGTTCCACCGCGCCAATGTACACCTTTTCCGCGCCCAGCACCTCCGCCCAACTCACTGCGACGGCCAGAAAATGCGCGTTGCGAAACGGCACGTAGGTCACCGGAACGCCTTGCCCGATCTCCTCAGCCGTGGGCACCTCGATCCCATTGTCGGTCAGCGCCGACCCGCCAATGGCTCGGAGCGCCTCATTCCGCACCATCAGCTTGTCGCGAATCTTCAGCCGCTGGCAGATGGCCAGAAACGACTGCCGCTCCCGCTCCTCGGTGCGCTGCCCGTAGCTGATGTGCACCGCGGCCGCATCGTGATCTCGTGCCGCCAGCGCCGCGCACACACATGAGTCCATGCCCCCGCTGAGCAGGACGACCGCGCGGGATTGCTTCGAGCTTGGCATCAAGAGGTAGTGGTGCAGTTCGTCCTTTCCACGATTTAGTCATCCTGAGCGTAGCCGTTTTTCAGGCATAGCGAAGGATCTCCCGCTGAAACGGTCCCGCGCGCAAGCCAAACTGCACCACCACCCAATCTCCTAAACCCCCTTCACCGCCGGATCCCAAATAAACTTATGCATCTGTATCCCGAGCCGCGCTGGGACGTTGTCAGCAAGCATCCACTCCGCCAGTTCCCGAGGATCGAGCAAGCAGTGCGAACTGTCACGGGATCCTGTGGCATCCTTGCGGAATGCCGGAGAAAACAGCACCGCATTCACTCGTCCGGCAAGATTGTGACGCTCCGCAAACTCTCGCGCAAACTCGTAGTCAGCGCGACTGCTCAAAACAAATTTGATTTCGTCATGCGCCTGCAAGACCCGCAGATTCTCCATACAAAAAGTATCGCCCTCACCCGAGTCCGGACACTTGACGTCCACAATCTTGATCACCGCGGCTGGAACCCGCTCCAGTGGCCGCTCCCCGCTGGTCTCGAGCAAGACCTTATATCCATCATCCAACAAACGCTGCATCAGCGGAATCACGTCCCGCTCCTGCAGCATGGGCTCGCCACCAGTAATCTCAACCAACCCGCCGCCAGGACTCAAGCGCCCGACTTCGCCCAGCACGTCCTCAGCCGCCATCTTCCGGCCGCCCTGAAACGTATACTCGCTATCGCACCACGAGCACCGCAAATTGCATCCCGTGAGCCGCACAAAAACGCAAGGCAAGCCCGCAAACGTAGACTCGCCCTGAATCGATTTGAAAATCTCAGTGATCTGCATGGTAGCGCCGTTTCAAGTAGTGCCGCCGTCCCGGCGGCTTTCGCGGAGGCGTCCCGCCCGCGCATTGGTACTCACAACAGTTATTCGGAATATTTGGCGGTAGTCGTATCCGTCTCAAACACAGTCACATCCTTCACCCGCACCCGCCCCTTAGTCACGCCCTGCAACTTCATATTCGACTCATCATAAAAATATTTCGCCAGATTCTCCGCCGACGGATTAATCACGGTAAACGGCTCAATCTCATTGATCATCTGATGGTCGAGCCTCTCGATCACGTGCTTCATCACCTCGCGCAGATCCTTGAAGTCGAGCAGCAGCCCGGCCTTGTCCAGCTCCGACCCCGCCAGCGTCACCCGGATCTTATAGTTATGTCCGTGCGGATTCTCGCACTTGCCCTTGTAGTTGCGCAGGTAATGCCCTGCCGCAAACGTATCTTCCACCGTAACTTCGAACATGATCCCCCCGCAGCCCGGCCCCGTATACAGGCGGCTTGCGCCACATAGCCAACCATCTATTGTACCGCCCCAACCGCCTGTTCTTGGCACCTCCCTTCTTGCAGATAGTAGTCTCGTCTGGCTTGCTCAACAGCTTGGTCATCCCGAGCGGAGCCGTTCTTCAGGCGGAAAGAGGGATCTCCCGCTCCTCCGGCCTTGCGCGAAAAGCCAAGCTGCTCCACTCCCGCGCGCTTGACTCCCTTCCCCACCGAAAGGTAGCTTGCCTATTCGGCCTTACCACCTAAGGAGCATCCATGCTGCGTCGAACATCCCCACTCGTCATTCTTCTCATTCTGACTATCACGCCGGCCCTTCGGGCTCAGAATCGCCCCGACGCTCCTGAGTTCAACGTCAAAGAACACTACACCAAATACGAATACCGCATCGCCATGCGCGACGGGGTCCATTTATTTACATCCATCTATGTACCCAAAGACACTTCGCATCCCTACCCGTTCCTGATCAACCGCACGCCCTACAGCGTAGGCCCTTACGGAGTTGACCTCTACCGCGCCCAACTCGGCCCCTCGCCCGACTTCGACAAAGCCGGATACATTTTCGTCAATCAGGACGTCCGCGGACGCTACATGTCGGAGGGAACCTTCATCGAGATGCGTCCGCATATCGACAACAAGAAATCCAAGCAGGATGTCGACGACAGCTCCGACCTCTACGACACCATCGAGTGGCTGCTCAAAAACGTTCCCAACAACAACGGCAACGCCGGAATCTGGGGAATTTCCTATCCCGGCTTCTACACTTCCGCCAGCATCATCGACTCCCATCCCGCGCTGAAAGCCGCGTCCCCGGAAGCTCCCATGACCGATCTCTTCATGGGCGACGACGCCTACCACGGCGGCGCATTCATGCTCGACGCAAATTTCGGCTTCTACGTTTTCTTCAAGCCCCAGGACAATCCTCAGCTCCCGTCAAAATCGAACTCTTCCTTCGATTGGGGCACGAAAGATTCCTACGACTTTTATCTGCAAGCTGGCCCGCTGTCGAATCTAAGCAAATATCTCGAAGGCAAGAGCGCCCTCTGGGACGACCAGGTAAATCACAACACCTACGACGACTACTGGAAAGCTCGCAATCTCGCCCCGCACATGAAGAACATCCACTGCGCCGTGCTCACCGTCGGCGGATGGTTCGATGCCGAAGATCTGCAAGGCCCGTTCTCCACTTTTCACGCCATCGACAAAAATAATCCCGGAATCTTCAATGCGCTCGTCGTCGGCCCCTGGGTGCATGGAGGCTGGGCCCGGTATGACGGCGAACATCTCGGCCGGGTCGAATTCGCCTCCAACACCGGCGAGTATTACCGTAAAAATATTCTGTTCCCATTCTTCGAGCAGTACCTCAAAGGCGGCGCCGACGCCAAACTTCCCAAAGCCTACGTCTTCGAAACCGGCACCAACGTCTGGCGGCAATACTCCGCCTGGCCGCCAAAAAATGCCGAGCCCAAAACTCTCTACTTCCATGCCAACGGAGGACTCTCATTCGAGCCGCCCACCGCGGAGTCTCCCGTCCTTCGATGAATACATAAGCGATCCCGCCAAGCCGGTTCCGTTCGTGAACTACGCCGCGCTCAACGTTCCTCAGGAATACATGCTCTCCGACCAGCGCTTCGCCGACAGCCGCACCGACGTTGTGACTTACGAAACGCCAGTCCTCCAGGAAGACGTGACCATCGCCGGCCCGCTCAAGCCGCGCCTCTTCGTCTCCACCAGCGGCACCGATTCCGATTTCGACGTCAAGCTGATCGACGTCTATCCCACCGATTATCCCGATAGCAAGCAGGACGCCCCTCGTCCCGAAGACCACGACAAGCCGAGAAAAGACGTTCCCGCTCCGTCCTTCTCCATGGGCGGATATCAGCAGTTAGTCCGCGGCGAACCCTTCCGCGGAAAATTCCGCCACAGCTTCGAAAAGCCCGAACCCTTCACCCCCGGCAAAGTAGAAGAAATCAACGCCACGTTCCAGGACGTCAACCACACCTTCCGCCGCGGCCACCGCATCATGGTGCAGGTGCAAAGCTCGTGGTTCCCGCTCACCGACCGCAACCCCCAAACCTTCGTCAACATCCCCGACGCCAAGCCCGCAGATTTCGTGAAAGCGACGGAGCGCGTGTATCACTCGAAAGCCGAGCCGTCGGGAATCGTGGTGGGAGTAATCCCAACAGGTGCAGAAGCGCAGAAATAGCGCCCAGGGTGGGCGTGGGCAAAACCGGGAAGGGCACGAGTTCACTCGTGCCGATTCCGTGCCCAAAACGATTGCGGCTTCAGCCCCTGAGGTCTAGCCTTTGGGAATCGCTCGCAAGCCTAACCTGAGAATTTCATGTGCCACAAAGTGACCCCAAGGACGAGTAACAATTCCAAAGAGAATTCGGAATGCCCTGCGACTTACCCCTGGAACGCGCATAGATTTCGTTGAATTAGAGAAAGGACAATTCACCATGATCCCGATAACAGGTTCGGTCCAGGAACTCAAAGGCTTGTTTAAGGGAAAACGAAGGAAACCCGTCACGATTGAGGAAATGGACGCAGCCATTGCGCGGGGAGCTTCAAAGTGGCGATGAAGGGTGCTTATTTTTCCACCCCGAAAAACTCCTCCACCACCTTCATATCCGTAGTCCGCTTGTACTTCGGCAAACTCTCCACAAACACGCGCCCGTATTGCTTTTTCAAAATGCGGTTATCCAGCAGCACCAGCAAACCGCGATCATGTAGTGACCGGATCAACCGTCCAAATCCCTGCTTCAACGTGATCACCGCCGCCGGCACCTGATAATCAAAAAACGCATTCCCGCCGCCGGCATCGATCGCCTTCACCCGCGCCGCCACCACCGGATCGCTCGGCACCGCAAACGGCAACCGGTCAATAATCACGCAACTCAACTGCTCACCCTGCACGTCCACGCCCTGCCAGAACGAAGACGTCGCAAACAGCACCGCGTTCGGCGTCAGCCGAAACTCCTCCAGCAGCGCGCTCTTCGGCGCATCCCCCTGCTTCAGCATGGGATACTCCAGCACCCCCAGCAGTTGCTGGTAAATCTGATTCATCTGCGCATAGCTGGTAAAAAGCACAAACGCCCGCCCGCGCGTAAGTTGCAGCAGCCTGCGAATCCGTTCCGCGGCAATCGCGGCAAACTGCGGCGTCCGCGGATCCGGCAAATCCGGCGGCACATAAAACAGTGCCTGGCTTTCATAATCAAAATGCGAAGGCAGCACCGCCTCCCGCGCATGCTCCAGCCCTAGCCGCTGCCGAATGTACTCAAATCCTCCGCCCACGGCCAACGTCGCCGAAGTCAGCACCGCACACTCCAGCTTCGACCACAAGTACTCGCGCAAAATCGGACCCACATCAATCGGTGTCGCCTGCAGAAAAACATTCTGCCGCCCGCGCCCCGCGGCGGCCGAAGCCTTCGGATTCCCTTGCCCACCCCGCCCCGCGCGCCTCTCAATCCAGAAAACGGTATTGCGATCCTCCGACTCCAGCGCGTACCCCAGCTGCGCCTGAATCTCCTGCGCCCGCCGCACAAACTGGAAAACTTCTTCCGGCTTCTGGGGCAGCCCTTCCAGCTCTCCCGCCAGCCGCGTCAGCGCCTGATTCAGCCCCACAAACTCGTCGCCGTTTTCCTCCAAAAATTCGCGGCGCGTCTCAAACGCGAACCGTCCATCCCCCGGCGGCAACAGCGAAAAGAAAAACTGCGACCGCTCCCGCAAACTCCCCAGCGCTCCCGACAGCGAAGCCGATAGCATCCGATTGCGTTGCAGCGACCCTTCCACATCCCGCGCCAGATCCTCCATCCGCAGATTACTCACCGAGATGCCAAAATAATTTCCCGCCACATCCTCCAACTCGTGGGCCTCATCGAAAATCACCGCCGCCGCTTCCGGCAGAATCCCCGCATCCGGCGCTCCATCCGCCTGCAACTTGATGGCAAGGTCGGCAAAAAATAAATGATGATTCACGATGACAATGTCGCTCTCCATCGCCTTGCGCCGCATCTCGGTAATAAAACAGCGCTCAAACTCGCTGCACTTCTGCCCAATGCAGGCGTCCGCCCGCGCATCCAGCTTGTGCCAAAGCAGGCTGGCCTCCGGCAGTTCCGCCAACTCAGCGCGGTCCCCGGTGCTGGTCGCCTTCTCCCAAGCCGCAATCGCGCGATACTGCTCAATCTCCTCCAACCCGCTCAGCACCGGCTGATCAGTGAGGTCATACAATTTCTTGCGGCACAAATAATTGTTGCGCCCCTTCATATAACAAACCGAAAGCCGGGAGCCAGAACCTACAAGCCCTTCCGCCAGCGCCTGCTCCAGAAACGGCACATCTTTATAAAAAAGCTGTTCCTGCAAATTCTTCGTCCCGGTCGAGATGATCACGCGCTTCCCCGACCGAATCACCGGCATCAGGTAAGCCAGCGTCTTCCCAGTACCCGTGCCCGCCTCCACAATCAGATGCCGCTTTTCTTCCAGCGCCAACTCGACCGCCTGCGCCATCTGCAACTGCCCCCGCCGAAATTCATACGCCGGATGCGTCCGCGACAAAACTCCGCCCGGACCAAAAAATTGCTGCAGCGAAGCGTCCTTGCCCCGCGCAGCCGAACGATTTGAAGTGGAAGAGGCCAAGAGACTCTATAATACGAGTTCCAGCCGCAAGCACCGGATAAGCTCATGTGGGGACAGCCGCCCTCGGCTGTCCAGCCGACTCGAAGAGTCGGCAGCCCCGCCACTAATGCGGAAACCATTGGGCCTTGCGGCCGAAGGGCAGCAGAGGGATCAGCTACAGAAAACTCGACGCAATCAACCTTGACCCAGCCCACCTACAACTCGACCAGCACCATCGCCACGACCGCCGCCGGCATCCCCACCATCGCCATCGTAGGACGCCCCAACGTCGGCAAGTCCACGCTCTTCAACCGCATCGTGGGCTCGCGCCGCGCCATCGTCGGCGATGAACCCGGCATCACCCGCGACCGCCTCTACGGCGACGCCGAATGGGAAAACCGTCACCTGCGCATCGTCGACACCGGCGGCATTCTCCCCGAAGAAAAAGATCTCATCCCCTCCGAAATCTACCGCCAGGCCCGCGTCGCCCTCGACGAAGCCGCCGCCATCATCATGGTCGTCGACGGACGCACCGAACTCGCCGGCCCCGACCTCGAACTCGCGCGTCTGCTCCGCAAAGCCAACCGCCCGCTCTTCCTGGCCGTCAACAAAGTCGACAGCGAAAAACAATCCAACCTGATCGACGACTTTCACCGCCTCGGCCTCCCAAAAATGTTCCCCATCTCCGCCGAACACGGCCGCGGTGTCGACGACCTCCTCGACGCAGTAATCGCCGCCATTCCGCAAGACGAAAACAGCGAATCAGCGACCAGTGAACGTTCCTCCCGGGATGCGCCGAAGCCGCCGCGCCCGCGCAGCCGCAAGCATCTCGAACACTCCGAACCTTCCGACACCGACCTGGACACCGAAGGGCCAACGACCGACGACCAAGGATCGACGACGGATTTCGAAACCAAAGTCGCCATCATCGGCCACCCCAACGTCGGCAAATCCACGCTCCTGAATTCCCTCACCGCCTCCGACCGCGCCATCGTCTCCCCCATCCCTGGCACCACCCGCGACGCCGTCGACGAAATCGTCGAGCACAACGGACGCCGCTTCCGCTTCATCGACACCGCCGGAATCCGCCGCAAAGGCAAGACGCATCTCATGGCCGAAAAACTCTCGGTGGTCATGGCGCGCAAACATCTCGAAGCCGCCGACATCGCGCTCCTCGTCATCGACGCCACCGAAGGCGTCAGCCAGCTCGACGCCTCCATCGCCGGCCTCGCTCACGAAAGCGGACGCTCCCTCATCATCGTCGTCAACAAATGGGATCTGATGATCAGCGGAAAAGAGAAAACCGCGCGCCCCACAAAATCCGAGCGTATGCGCGAAAGCAAACGCCCCGGCGACCGCGAAGCCTACGAGGACACGCCTGCGCGACCACCTGAAGTTCCTGAACTACGCGCCCATCGTCTTCATTTCCGCCCAGAGCGGCAAAGGCACCGAAAAGATTTTCCCGCTCCTCGAAAAAGTCGCCACCGAACGCCGCAAGCGCGTCACCACGAGCCAGATGAACCGCTTCATCGAAAAAGTCGACTTCGAACGCGCCTCCGTCCCCATGAAGTCGCGCGTAAAAATTCTCTACATGACGCAGGCCTCGGTCGCCCCGCCCACCTTCGTCCTCTTCACCAACCGCGCCGTAAAACTGCACTTCTCCTACCAGCGCTTCCTCGAAAACCAAATCCGCGAAGCCTTCGGCTTCGTCGGCACCCCGATCTGGATCAAGAACGCGCAAGAAATTCGTGAACCGAGAGATCTACGTGTGGAGGTTAGAGTGCAAAGGTTGTATGTGGCGATAGCTGACACCGTCATGCTGAGCGCAGCAGTGACGACTCGCGAAGCGATTCGTCTCGCGAAGTCGAAGATCCCTGATAGCCGAGGCAAAGCCCGGTGCCTCGGCTAGCGCCCAGCCCAACCACATCGAGCCAGCGATAGGGATGCTCCGACTTCAAACATCGTTCGCGGTTGCGAAGCTCGTCCTTCGCTTAGCATGCGCGCATGAGACGCATTAACTGGCGAAGCTGCTCGTCACTCCGACGTTGGTCAGCCAGAAACGCAACCCTCACAATTCCCGCAGATCGCACACACCATCCAGCGCACTCTCAACTCGCACCCCACCGCGCCCGCGCATCCGCGCTGATGTAGACTTTCCGCTCCACGTCGCGATCCTTCAGCCGCTCCTGAATCTTCTGCCGGCAGATCGCCGCCATGGACTTGTCAGAACCGAAATATACCTTCCATCGCGCATGATCGTAACCTTCATGGCATCCTCGCGATCCGCGCCCGGCATTGCGACAGCATGCAACACCTCAGGCAGGTCGGCGCTGATTCCGTGGTGGTCCGTGGGCATCGTCATAAAAATAATCAGCACCACGAAGCACGACCATCCCCATCACGCTGGCGAACTGCAGCGTGTCGAAGCCGCTGAAAAGTCTTGCCGGTGTTCGAGGTTTTCGCAGCATGATCAGCGCACCCGACTCTGACCTCATTTCAGCAGACCGTACGCCCAACAAAAGATCACCGGCAGTAACCACGCCGCAGGCACAAGCGGCAGTCACTCCCCCGCCACCTCCCGCTCCTGCGTCAGCAATCCCACCCGCTCCACGCCCGCCCGATGCGCCCGATCAATCACATCCGCCACATACAGAAAATCCACATCCGCATCGCCCCGCACGAACGCCACTTTCTCCGCCCGCTTCAAGTAAATCTGCGCCAGCCGTAAATCCAAATCCTCCCACCGCACATCCTGATGATTGATCCTCACCCCCGGCACCGCATCCTTCGCCGTCCACACCACTTCGATCACGACCGTGCTCTCCGCCTGATGTGCCGTCGTCTGATCCTTCGCCGGCTGCGGAATCTGCACCTTCTCTCCGTGCTCCTGTTGCATCGACACCACCAGCATGAACATGACGATCAGCGTCAGCAGCACATCAATCAGCGGCGTAACGTTAATCTGCGGTCCGCGCGCACCTCCGCCTCCCATTGCAAATGCCATCGCAGTTCGCTCCAGTCGGTCACGCGCGCGTCTGCAACATCAGACACCTGATCAAGAGACAGAGTTCCCGCCGGCATTCTTATCAAACCGTTGTCATTCCGAGCGCAGCCGGAGCGAACGCGACGCCAACCGAGGCCGCTGTCCGCCGAGCCATCCAGGCCCCCCGCTGAATCGCACGACCTTGCATCCTCTCCACATCGCCATGCATGATGGAATACGGTCGCACGACCAAGCCCACGCGGAAGAACGAAGAACCATGACTCGTCCGCAGAAGATCGTACTTGCTGTCGTCCTCGCCGCCGTCATGCTGCCCGCATTCGCACGCGCCCAGGACAATTACGAAATCCAGGTCTACGGCTCCGAAACCGTCGCCCCGCGTTCCACCATGGTTGAGATTCACTCCAACTTCACCGTCGACGGCAGCAAGACCGTGCAGGACGGCATGCTGCCCACCAGCCACGCCGAACACGAAACCCTTGAACTCACGCAGGGAATCAACGACTGGGCCGAAGTCGGCTTCTACGTTTTCACGAGCATTCAACCGGATAGTGGATGGCAGTGGGTGGGCGACCACATCCGCCCGCGCGTGCGCGTGCCCGAGAGTTGGCACTGGCCCGTGGGCGTGAGCATCTCCAACGAAATTGGTTACCAGCGCGCCGCCTTCTCGCCCGATACCTGGACCTGGGAGATCCGCCCTATCATCGACAAAAAAATCGGGCCCTGGTACTTAAGCTTCAACCCCGCGCTCGACCGCTCATTTCACGGCCCCGGCGTGAATCAGGGCGTGACCTTCTCACCCAACGTAAAAGTCAGTTACGATTTCACAAAGAAAATTGCCGGCGGACTGGAGTACTACGCGGCCTACGGATCACTGAGCGGATTCGACGCGCTGCGCGATCAACAGCAACAGTTTTTCCCTGCCATCGACATCGATTTCGCCCCCGAGTGGGAATTCAACTTCGGAGTCGGCGTCGGCACTACCCGCTCCACCGACCACCTGATCGTGAAATGTATCATCGGCCGCAGATTCTCCTGGCCTCACAAGAAATAGCCCGCAAACTTTGGGTATATGTAGGGACGAACCGACTAAGCCTGCCCTGAGCGAAGCCGAAGGGGCTGTCCGCGTCGCGCAGCGACGCGCTCTTAACCAGTAGTCTCAGGAATGAGCGGCAACCCACCACCGGACACCGCTGCCGGCGGAGGTGGCGGATATAGCACCAAACTCAACGCCCGATACCGCGCCGCAAAAAAATAAATTGCATACGCCGGAAAAAATACTATCGCCGGCACTGACACCAGCGCAATCAAATACATAAACACCGCAAGTAGAACGCATCCCACCAATATCGCGAGCGTGATCGTCCCCGCATTCCAAGTCAGTCCCGCAGACTTCCCTCCCACCACCGCGACAATCGCGATTCCCACCGTCGGAATCAAAAACACCAGCGCCAGCATCACCGACACAATCGCAATCACAATCCCCGCGCCGATCGCCAGCACAATTTTCATCAGCACGTAAACAGCGTAGCCGCCCTTCTCGGGCTCCATCATCGCCAACAATCGCCGCCAGCCTTCCACCGCTCCCACCCCCTCCAGCGCCATCTGCGGCACCACAAAATCCTTGGTCAGCACATGAATCACCGCCGCCGCCACCAGAAAAACAGCGAGCAGGAAGAACACGACGACCCCGCCCAGCACCCACCCCAGCACGTGATCGCCCGGCGCCGCGAACCACCCCAACCCAAACGCAATCCCCGCGGGAATCCCTAGCAGCACCACCATCCCCGCAAGCGTGGCGAACATAAAAGCCAGTTGCCACAGGAAAAATCTCCACCCCTCGCCTTGTCTCCGGCGCCATCCTTGTCGGATGTGACATTCCTTTGCCAGCACCGAGTCAAAAAGAATGAACCGCATCACGCTGCTTACGTACGTCATCACGATCAGAAACACCAGACCGGAGACGACAAGCACAGCAACCAACCCACCCAAAATCGCAGGATCGATTTTCGGCCAGACCTGCTCCGGAAAATTTTGCCGGAGAAAAGTCTGCCCCAGCAGATGCCGCGACCCGCCTGACTGTTGCGGCCAATGGAAGTTCCCGCCAGGGAAGTTGAATCCGCCCGAGCCCATCTCTCCCGCCAGCAATCCCACCACCGCCAGCCGCGTCCACTGCCAAAAACGAAATGGCAAAAACAATTGCTTCTTTGTATGCTGAAACGCAAGCGTAATCGTGTCTACTGCAGAAATCGCCAAGCTGCACCTCGCGGAGACTCAGCAGCAAGGTACTGCGAACCGACGTATGAAGCAAGCAGCGCGACAAGGCAACATCGCGCTAGAAGATATTGGGATGACAGGTAAGTCGATGCAGCAGAACCCGGCGGCACAGATCTGATTTTCTCAGCGAACTCTGCGGCCTTACTCGGCGTGCTCGGCGGTTAGAGGCTTTTGACTTCAGCCCGCCTACTCGTATCGCAAAGCTTCCACCGGATCCAACTTCGAAGCTCGCATCGCCGGCACCAACCCGCTGATCACGCCCACCACCAGCAGCACCATGCCCGAAAGAAACACGGTCATCAAAGAAATTCGCAAATGAATGTCACCCTGCCCCGAATCATCCTCAAACAGCGGACCCATCAAGGGCAGCGTCCCCACCGACCACGCGATCACATATGACAACAGCACGCCAATCGCCCCGCCAATCAGCATGATAAGCAGCGTCTCCGCCAGAAACTGCAGCTTGATGTGCCGCTTGCGCGCTCCCAGCGCCCGCCGCAGCCCGATCTCGCGAATGCGCTCGTCCACCGACACTAGCATGATGTTCATCACACCCACGCCGCCAATCCCCAGCGTTAGCGTGCCAATAAAAGTCAGCAGCACTTGCAGCCCAATCGTCAGCGCATCAATCACGGGACGAAATTCGTCCCGCCCAAACATCTGCAGCGCCTTCGGATCGGTCGGCGAAAAATTCTGCCGCGTGGCAATCGCCGCCAGCACCTCGGCCATCGCCTTCTTCTCAAACTGCGGCGCGATCGGCTCAAACACCATCACCGCTGCGTAGCGCGTGTTCCACAAATCACCCGCCGCCGAATACGGAATCCACGACGACTCATCGTCACTCGAAAAATAATTACTCAGCTGAATCTTCCGCGCCATCACGCCAATCACCGTGAAGCGCACGCCGGAAACTTCCACCGTCTCGCCCACCGCCGGACGCCCGCTGAACAATTCTTCCTTCAACCGCCCGCCCAGAAAAATCACGCGCCGCCGTTCCAGTTCATCCTCAGCATTAATCCACCGCCCTTCGGCCGGCACTTCATTCCGCATCTCGCCATACTCCGGACAAACCCCCCGCACCGGCGCAGTCCCCACCAACCGGTCGCCATAAGAAATTCCCGGCCGCCGCACCGTCTCCAGGCACACATGCTTCACCAGCGGCGCGGTCTGCTTCACCATGTCTAGATCGGCCTGCTCCAAGACAACTTTTTTTCCTGCCCGCTGGCCGCCCGGCTGCTCGCTGGTCTGCTGCGGCCACGCAATCACCGCGCCTTTCCCAAACGCATCAAATCCATGCACCAGCACGCTGCGAAAACTATTGCCGTAAGCAATCAACAGTGTAACGGTCGCAATCCCCCACACGATGCCCAGCATGGTAAGAAAGCTGCGCGTGACATTGCGCTTCAGCGCAACCCAGGCCTCGAGAATAATTTCAATCAGCATGAAATCGATTTCGTAATTGTGTAATTTAGAAATTGAGTAATTTGAAACTCTGGGATCACTGCCGCACCGTTTTGAAATTACTCAATTACGAAATTCCCCAATTACTCAATCCTCCCTACCCTCCCGCCTCATACCGCAGCGCCTCAATCGGATCAATCGAAGCCGCCCGCCGCGCAGGATACAATGCCGCGCCCACCGCAATCGCGCCCAGCAGGCCCGCCGCAAGCAGCCCCGAACTCCAACTCGGTACCAGCCCCGCAAAAAAGTCCGGCATCGGCAACAGATTCACTAGCGCGCAAAATCCAAACGCCACGCCCAGCCCGATCCCTCCACTCAGCAGCGCGATAATCAGCGCCTCAATAAAAAATTGCCGCAGAATCGTCCCCGCCGGAGCCCCAATCGCTTTGCGCACACCAATCTCCCGCGTCCGTTCCCGCACCGCGACCAGCATCACGTTCATCACGCCGATCCCGCCCAGCAGCAACGTCACAATCCCCACCGCTCCCAGAAAAAATTTCATCCCATCCGTCATCGTTTTAAACGCCTGCGCCTCCTGCACCGTATCCCAGATCGGGCACGCTTCCTTGTCCTTCGGGTCATACCGATGCATCCGCGCCAGCGCCGTCCGCACTTCACGCTTGCAAGCTTCATGCTGGTCCACCGATTTCGGCGTCACCAGCAGTTGATCAAATGTCGTATCCGTCCCCGGAGGCTTGTCCGGAAAGTCGCGCCGCATCGCTGCAAACGGCAGGAAAACTTTATTCACATCCCAACCGTCATAGCTCGAATCCTGTTTTTTCTTCGCCATCACCCCAATCACGGTGTAAGGAAATTCGTTCAAATAAACCGTATCCCCCACCGGATTTCTTCCCGGAAACAATTGCTTCGCCGCATCCGATCCCAGGAATGCCACGCGCCGCTCCTCACGCATGTCATTCCAGTCATAAAAACGCCCCGACCCGACATCGAGACTGCGAATGTATGCAAACGGCGGAAACGAACCCGTCACGGTGAACGCCGCATTATTAAAATTACTGTGCACGCGCACCGTATCCTGCTCAAGCTCTGGAATCGCATATTCGCAATCCGGCGACTCCGCCTGCACCACCGGAACATCCTCATCCTCCCAATGCACCACGCGCCCGGCATGCGTTCCACCCGCCTGTAAACTTGTGCGCCCGTGAAACACGATCATCACGTCCTTACCCAGATTCCGCGCCTGCGCTTCCTGCCCCTTGCGCAGCCCTTCGCCCGCGGCCACCATCAACACGATCGAAACAATTCCCCACGCAATTCCAAACATGGTGAGAAAGGCCCGCAGCTTGTGCGACCACAAAGTCCGGAAAACGTCGAAGATGAGATCCCGTACGGTCATGACATAGGTTGGACGCGCCCGAGGAGAGAAAGTAATCCCCGGCCCGGGTTAAGATGAGATACGCAAACCGAAGTCTTTTTGTTGCAGAAAATATCGTGCAAAAAAAGTTTGGGGCTGGAAGGTTTTATGTAGGGACAGCCGCCCCCGGCTGTCCGCCGAGCGCAGCTCGGCTATTGGAAGTCACCACGAATGTCGCGACAAATCATCGGCCCAGCTGACCCTCAACTCTGCCGGGTGCCCCATTTCTCGCGCGCCCTTTGCGCGAGAAGTGGGGATTTTTGACAGAAGAAGCCGAAGGACCGATCACACTCGGCGGCTCCCCTCTGAACTCAGGCCTTCGCCGTTGCAGTCTCCACACGAGAGAACCACCCATCAAACTCCCGCAGCGCCGCCTCACACTGCAACCGGTGCCGCTCTTTCCGATCCCGAACTTTCTTCTCCAGCGCGGGCAACAAATCAAATGTTATGTTGGCCGGCTGAAAATTCCTGGCATCCGCCCGCGTAACGTAATGTGTAAGTGATCCAAAAGCCGAAGCCCGCGGCGCCGGTTCAATCTCGCCCCCCGATGCCAGAGCCGCAGCATGCATCCCCGCGAGTAACCCAGTCGCGATCGACTCAACATATCCCTCGACTCCACAAATCTGTCCGGCAAAGAAAATCCGCGGATGCGCCTTCATCTGCAAAGTCTCGCGCAACAAAGTCGGCGCATTGATGTAAGTGTTGCGATGAATCTGCCCGTAACGCAGAAACCGCGCATTCTCCAGCCCAGGAATCAGCCGTAGCACCCTCGCCTGCTCGCCAAACTTCAAATGATTCTGAAATCCCACCAGGTTATAAGAATCCGCCCGCAGATTTTCCTGCCGCAACTGCACCACAGCATACGGCCTCTTGCCGTTGCGCGGATCAATCAGCCCCACCGGCTTCATTGGCCCAAAGCGCAGCGTATCCCGCCCGCGCCGCGCAATCTCCTCGATCGGCAGACAGCTCTCAAAATAATTCAGCTTCTCCCAGTCCTTTTCCTCCACCGCCTGCGCCGCTACCAGCGCATCGTAAAACGCCCCATACTCCTCCGCCGTCATCGGACAATTAATGTAATCCGCCGACCCCTTGTCATACCGCGCCGCCATATACACCCGCGACATATCAATCGAATCCGCCTCCACAATCGGGCTGATCGAATCATAGAAATACAAATGCGGACTCTTCGCTTCTTGTGGAGCGGCTTCAGCCGGGCTCGCACTCAGCCGCGCAATCTCCGCCGCCAGCCCGTCCGAAGTCAGCGGCCCCGTCGCAATAATCGTGATCCCAGCCGCCTCATCCACCGCCGTAACTTCCTCGCGCCGAACCGTGATGCTCGGCTCCCCCGAAATCGCCTCCGTTGCCCGGCTCGCAAACGCAATCCGGTCAACCGCCAGCGCATGCCCTGCCGGCACAGCGCACTCGCGCGCAATCTCCAGCAGCTTCGACCCCGCCCGCCGCATCTCTTCTTTCAATAACCAAGGTGCAGTGTTCTCACTATCCGACTTCAAAGAATTCGAACACACCAGCTCCGCAAAATCCGCCGTCTGGTGCGCCGGAGTCGAGCGCACTGGACGCATCTCAAACAATTCCACATCCACGCCGCGCCGCGCGCACTGCCACGCCGCCTCCGCCCCCGCCAGCCCCGCTCCAATGATCCTGACTTTCATTTCTGTGATCGCCATTCTCCCCACTTTCGACCGAGCACGCAGATGCGAAGATCAAACTTCTCTCGGCACAGACTTCCACCTATGACCGCCGATTAGACCTAAAAGCTTTTTGGGTATCTACACATCAGTGTAAATCGGTGGCAGGAGAATTTCGCCCCGGCCGGCAGTGAAGATTACGACATGATCCAGAACGCAGAGCTGGCGCTCACGGCGTGACCGGCGCCGATGCTGCCGCAATCAGCACCCAACCGCCCTTCTTGTTCACCCACGTATCCACGAAGCGCCAGCGCTTTACCCCGGCCTTGCTGCCTCTCACTTCGCGCTCGCGATAAGTTCCCACCACGATCGCGGTATCCCCGAAAATGCGAACCGTCATCGGCTCCATGAGGATCTGGCTGATTTGCGAACCCGCACTCTTGACCCGCAATAAATATTCGCCCTTGCTCACCAGCTTGCCGTATTCCACATACACCAGGGAATTGTCGAAGATCAGGTCCAGCACCCCGTTGTCATTGCGAGACTGCCCTTCCGCCCACGCGCGCTCCAGGCTGCGAATCGTCGCTTCGGTCCCGCCGTTTGCACCCTGCTGTGCGAAAGCGCAAACCGATAACACGCCCGGCAATATCCACCGCCATCCCGTCCGCCTCATAAAGACTTGCTTCCCATTCCAGAAGATTTCTCGCAGTCGCGCGCAACGTCAGTTTGTGGGCGTCACAATCGAAGAAACCGAAACCCACTGTCCATTCCGATAAATCCACGTGTCCACAAATCGTTCGCGCCGTATGAACGGCTTTCCATGCGCCACGCCCGTCGTCCGAAAAATTCCCGTGATCACGGCCGTATCGCCATGCAGACGCACCACCGTCGAATCCATTAACAATTGCAATGCGTCCGATGTCTTGACGTCAGAGAGAATCTCCGCCTTGGTAAAAACTCGCCCATTCGAACTGACGCAGACAAACTCCTCGTCAAGAATCCTGGCCAGGGCGCTCGGATCCTTCGTCCGGTAGGCCTCGGCCCACACATGCTCCATCGCCACAATCTTCGATTGCCGGTCTGCATCCGAATCGGCTTGCGCGTGCCCAGCCAATGTCCCCGCGCACACCAACAGCGCCGCCCATCTCAGCCTTCTCATCGCAGCCGCTCCCCGTAAACGTTACTATCGTCCCGCGGACTTTTTTTCTTGAGCCCCGCGCGTCCCCGCTCTGCACAAATACAAGCTCATCTGCGATGATGAGACAGCAATCTTTAACTTACATTGGAGAACGCCATGGCCCGCATCAGCCTGATTGGTACCGACTCCGCCAGCGATGACGTGAAGGAAATCTACGAGAAGACTCTGCGCGGCAAGCCCGGCAACGCGCAGAAGGCGCTGGCTCACCGTCCGGAGATGCTTAAGAATTTTCTTAGCTTTTACGCGAGCGTTGGACGCTCTCTCGATCGCAAGCTCTACGAATTAATTTACCTTCGCGTCTCGCTCATCAACGGATGCCACTACTGCATCCAGCATCACGCGGCGTCGTCGAAGCGCGTTGGACTGGCCCCGGAAGACTGGTCCGCGCTCAAGGCCGGAGATTATTCGCGCTACACCGAAAAAGAACGCGCCGCGCTTACCTACATCGAAAAACTAACCCGCACTCCGGGCGCTATCACCGACGCCGACTTTGCCCCATTGAAGCAGCAGTTCGCCGAACCCGAAATCGTCGACATCCATCTGCTGACCGGCCTGGCCAACCTCTCCAACCGCTTCACCGACCCGCTCGGGCTGGAAGTCGAGTTCCCGGAAGAGAAGATCTAACTTCGTAGCCACGGATTCACACGGATTTCACGGATAAAGCGGATTCCAAAAGAAAGCACGAAAATAGATCAGCTTGGTTCGTCCGTGAAAATCCGCGCAGATCCGTGGCTAAAGAATTTCCCGCGCATCTCCCACGCGTTTGGTCACGCGCTCCCGGTCCAGATGTTCCAGCAGAGGGATTGCATACTTGCGGCTGACTCCGGTCATTTCCTTGAACAGCGCCACATCCATCTTTTTCGATTTCAGTTTCTGCGCCGCGATCAACCGGCGCAACTCTTCGAGAGCGGTGCGATGAAACACCAGTTCCTCCGAAACCTTGACCAGCACCTTGTCGCGCAGCAACAGCGTCACAATCTTATGCGCCCGCGCCTTGTCGACTTTGAGGCCGCCGATTACCTCGTGCAGCGCCGGAACTTTCAATCCTGCCGAAGCGAAAGCCTCTTCGATATTCCGCTTCGACTCCGACTCCTCGTCCTTCATCACCACGCCGTGACCGGGCAATCTCATCACATCCCCGGCGATCTCGATTTTCCGTTCGCGCACCAGAAGGTCAATCGCCGCGGCAAAAATTTCCGCCGATGCTTTCACCTGTTCGCGTAACGATTCCCGCGCGATTCCACCGACAAGAGAATTCTTCCGGTGAAACATGTCGACCGAACCCAGAATCGCTTTCCGCAGGCCGGCCATCGCGGGCGCATCCACAAACAAATCGCCGGTCCGCAGCACTCTTCCCTGCTGCAATGCAGATGCAAGCCGCGCTTCCAGAGATTTCCGGCTCCATCCCGTTTCCGCGACCAGCCGCGCCATCGATATTCCGCCGTGACCACGCCTTGCGATGCGCACCGTTAGTTTCGATTCAGTGTCATCGCCATCCATGACTCGCAGAAAACTTTGCAGTTCCGCCACGCGCGGAACTGGCGCCGCATCCACCACCACCCCGCCGCCAATGGTCACTACTGGCGAAAACTGGCGAATGATAAAACGATCGCCCGGCAACAAGAGCGCGGCCTCCGGAAGCTTCAAACGCGCGAACGCCTCCGCGCCTGGAGCAAGCTGCTTCCCCCCCTGCAGCGCAAGCTCCGCCACCGTCTCCATTGTGTTGGAATGAAAATGCACCCGCGCTCTCGACTTCAGAGCCCGCGGCGCCGACGGCAGCAGCGTCAGCCGCACATCCACTCTCCGCGTCGCAGAAAAAGTCGCAGCCGGCGCCAGCGTCATGCCGCGCGCCAAATCTTCCGTGCTCGCTCCCGCCAAATTGAGCGCGGTGCGCTGTCCGGCAATCGCCGAGTCGGCGCTCTGGCCGTGCACCTGCACACCGCGCACGCGAACTGTCCGTCCCGTAGGAAAAACTTCCAACTCTTCTTCCCGATGAATCGTTCCTGAGATCAGGGTCCCGGTCACCACGGTTCCAAACCCTTTCATGGTGAACACGCGGTCGATGGGCAAGCGCGCCAGAGCCTGCGAGTCGCGCGACGGCGCTTCGGCAGCGGCTGCAATCATCACGCTCTTGAGTTCATCCAGCCCCGCGCCTGTCAGCGAACTCACGGCGACGATTGGCTGTCTCTCCAGAAAACTCCCGCGCAGAAACTCTTCCACTTCCAACCGCACCACATCGAGCGTCTCGGCGTCGACTGCGTCCGATTTGGTCAGCACCGTGATGCCGCGGCGCACGCCCAGCAGTTGCAGAATGTCGAAGTGCTCGCGGGTCTGCGGCTTGATCGATTCGTCCGCCGCAATCACCAGCAGCACCAAATCAATGCCGCCCACCCCAGCCAGCATGTTGCGCACAAACCGCTCGTGCCCGGGCACATCCACAAAAGCAACGTGCAGCAACTCGCCGTTCGCGGACGCCAAGTCCATGTGAGCAAAACCCAAGTCGATGGTAATGCCGCGCCGTTTCTCTTCCTCAAGTCGATCCGCGTCGATCCCAGTCAGCGCCTTCACCAGCGCCGTCTTCCCATGATCGATATGCCCAGCCGTGCCCACGATGATCGATTTCATGCGATAGAAATCATACAAGCCCGGCCGTGCCAGGGGACGGCGGAGGCTAAGACGCGTATTCGGCCTGAATGCAGATATTCAACGAGAGTGGGAAATCTCGCGGCCCGGCTCTTTTGTGAGAGAGCGGAAATTGGGAGACCGAGGCCCCGCTTCCTCCCAGATCCTAGCACTTTCAATAGCTTCCAGATAATTGCAATGACTTACAAAGTTTTTCAATCACTTACGCGGATTTTGCGTTTAGAGGCGATTTAAGCCGGACGACTCACCGGGCGACCTCCGGCTCGACGAAAGCGATCGAACGCAGCCACGCGCAATCCCTGTGCGCCCCAGAGGCATCCTGCGCTCGATTCTGTCCGGAAACCGGGCGCACCCCTAGCCGGCGGTCGCCCTTGTTTTCAGCGGCTTAGAGATTTCCACAATGAAAACAAACGACGTGCCCAAGGTGCCCGGACATCGCCCGAGCGTCTTATCAATAGCTTACAGATAACTCATTGAAAACACGGCTCCGAGCATCCGTCATCCGCCGGTTGCGCCAACTTCGACACCAACTGTTACCCTTCCCGAAAGTCAGGAGCTAGCCATGATCGTGTCAGTCTTCATCGGAACCAGCGTTGACGGTTTCATAGCCCGCCTCAACGGCGATCTCGACTTCCTGCCAGCGGACGGCGGAGAACCGCACGGCTACAACGAATTCATGGCTAGGGTCGACGCGCTGGTCATCGGCCGCAAGACCTTCGAAACGGTTCTGGCGTATCCCGAGTGGCCTTACGGCGACAAACGTGTGGTCGTGCTGAGCAGCCGCCCGCTCGATTTTTCAGCAATCCGCAAAAGCTCAACCAAAGGCGACGTCGAGCAGATGTCCGGCCTTCCTGCGGAAATTGTCGCCAAACTGTCTGCGACCGGCGTCAAACACATCTACGTCGACGGAGGAATCACGATTCAAAAATTCCTGCGCGCCGGACTGGTTCATCGGCTCACTATCACCCGCGTGCCAGTGTTGATCGGCGAAGGCATCCCGCTCTTCGGCAGCCTGCCGCACGACGTGCGTCTTCGCCACGTGGCCACGCAGCACTATCCCAGCGGCCTCGTAAAAAGCGAGTACGAAGTCATCCCCTGACGCCGCAAAAGGCGACAGACGATTTCCACAGGCCACGTCGAACCGTTCCAGGTCGAATCAGCCGCAGAAGAAAATTGGTCCCCAATGGATTGCAATCCTCCTACCCATCCGCGCCCTCAAATGCGACAATAGAAGCTCTTCCCATGGCCACCTCCTTGACCTCTGCCTTTTCTCCGGAGACCATCCGGCAGCACGGCCTCACGCCCGATGAATACGAGAAGATCAAACAACTTCTCGGCGGCCGCGAGCCCACGATCACCGAACTCGGCATCTTCAGCGTGATGTGGAGCGAGCACTGCTCGTATAAATCTTCGCGCGTGCATTTGAAGCGCCTGCCCACGCGCAGCAAACTGGTGCTGCAAGGCCCGGGAGAGAACGCGGGCATTATCGACATCGGCGACGGCTGGGCCTGCGCGTTCAAGATTGAATCGCACAATCACCCCAGCTTCATCGAACCGTTTCAGGGCGCGACCACCGGCGTCGGTGGAATCCTGCGCGACATTTTCACCATGGGCGCACGGCCAGTCGCGGTGATGGACTCGCTGCGCTTCGGGCCGATTACAGCTCGTGCGGGCGCAGGCAACTCGCCCACACAAGCGGAACTCCACAAGAACCATTCTGTGTTCGAGGGCGTGGTCAGCGGCGTGGCTTCGTACGGAAACTGTTTCGGCGTGCCCAACCTCGGAGGCGAAACGAAATTCGAGCCGTGCTATTCGGGCAATCCGCTGGTGAACGCGTTCGCTCTGGGCCTGGTTCGCAAGAATGAGATTTTCTACGCCAAGGCCGCGGGCGAAGGCAATCCGGTGATCTACGTTGGCGCTAAGACCGGACGCGATGGCATTCACGGCGCGACCATGGCCAGCGAGGAATTCAGCGAGGCTTCCGAAGCCAAGCGGCCGAACGTGCAGGTCGGCGATCCGTTCCTGGAAAAGCTTCTGCTCGAAGCATGTATCGAAGCCATGCAGACGGGCGCGATTGTCGGCATTCAAGACATGGGCGCCGCCGGACTCACATGCTCGACCTGTGAAATGGGCGGCCGCGGCTGCGTGGGCATTGAGATTGAACTCGATCGCGTGCCGCAGCGCGAAACCGGCATGACTCCATACGAGATCATGCTGAGCGAATCACAGGAGCGCATGCTGCTGGTCGCGGAAAAAGGGCGCGAGGGCGAAGTCTTTCGCGTTTTCGAAAAATGGGGACTGGATGCAGTGGAAGTCGGCAAGGTCACGACTGACAACAAGCTGCGCGTTCTGGAGCACGGCAAGGTTGTGGCGGAGATTCCGAATCCGGCGCTGACCGATGATGCTCCGGTTTATAAGCGTCCGCTGGCGCGATGGGAACCGCCGGTGCCGCGCGAGATGCCGGAGAACGTGCGCTTGAGCGGACCTCGGGGGCTAAAGCCTTCATCTTCTGGAGCGTCTAACGGCGCGACTGAAGCCGCGCCCTTTCAAAGCGGAGCAGCGCAAGTCCCCACTTCTCGCGCAAACAGCGCGCGAGAAATGGGGCACCCATCTCAGTCCGCGGACTTCACTTCGCAGGTGAAACAGCTTCTGGCCAGCCCCAACATTTGCGGCAAGCGCTGGGTGTGGCAGCAGTATGACCACATGGTGCAGACCAATACGGTCGAAGCGCCGGGCGCGGGCGATGCGGGCGTGATTCGCATTAAGGGCTCGCAGCGCGGGCTGGCGATGGCGCTCGATGGCAACGGGCGCTGGTGCTATCTCGATCCGCGACTGGGCGCGATGCATGCCGTCGCCGAGGCGGCGCGCAAAGTCGCGTGCTCGGGCGCGACTCCGGTGGCGGCGACGAACTGCCTGAACTTCGGCAATCCCGAGAAGCCGCACATCATGTGGCAGTTTTCGCAGACCATCGATGGCATCACGAAAGCGTGTGAGGAGTTGGAAATTCCCATCACCGGCGGCAACGTCAGCTTGTACAACGAGACGCTGGGCGAAGGAATTTATCCCACACCTGTGCTGGGCGTGGTTGGAATTCTCGAGGACGTGCACAAATCCGCGAAGATGCATTTCGCCGCGCCCGGACGCACGATTGTTCTGTTGCATGCCGGCGAGGCGGGGGATATCACCGATGCGGAGAGTGAGTTCGGGTCGTCGGAGTATGCCAAGGAAATTCTGGCCGCGCTGTGGGGTTATCCTCCGCAACTTGATCTGGAGAAGGAAGCCGGGCTGCAGAAAGCGGTCATCGAAATGATTCAGCACGGGCTGGTGGACTCGACACATGACTGCGCGGATGGCGGGATAGCGGTCGCGTTGTCCGAGAAGGCGCTGGCGAAGGGGGTGGGGGCGCGGGTGAATCTGGCTTCGGGCGGGCTATTCGCCGAGTTTGCTCTGTTTGGCGAAGACGCCGGACGAATTCTGATCTCTTGCGACCCGGAGCACGTGGCGCGAATCAAAGAAGTGGCGAAGAAGCATGGCGCGGCCGCCGATGTGATTGGCGAGACGATTCCGGAGCGGCTGGAGATTTCGCTGGATGGAAGCTGTGGTGATTTCGGCGGCGGTGGCGGAGCTGAGTGCGGCTTATGAAGGCGCGCTGGAAGCGGCGTTGCGGACGGATGCGGAGTTGGTGGCGGCGGATTGAGGGCAGTCGTGACGTCTGCAAGAAGCTTCGGGCTCACCGAGGGACGGGCGATGACGCCCGTCCACAGCATAAGTTTTGCGCTTCGGCGGTTTGTTAACAAGAGCGAAGAGCTAAGAGCCGGAGCTCAATGTACTTCCGACAAATTTCATGACGAGTGCGGCGTGGTCGCGATCTTCGCGCATCCTGAGGCGGAGAAACTGGCGTACCTGGGGCTGCATGCGCTGCAGCATCGCGGGCAGGAGTCGGCGGGTATTGTTACGTCCGACGGACTAACTTCGCGGGCGCACAAGTCGATGGGCTCGGTCGCGGACATTTTCACTGAAGATGTGCTGTCGAAGATGCGTGGCACGATCGCCATCGGGCACACGCGCTATTCGACTGCCGGAGACTCGGCGCTGTTGAATGCCCAGCCGATTCTGGTGCAATCGAACAAGGGCTCGATCGCGGTGGCGCACAACGGCAATCTGGTGAACGCGGTGCAGGTGCGGGCGCGCCTCGAAAGTCAGGGGTCGATTTTTCAGACCAACAGCGATACCGAAGTCATCGTTCATCTGATCGCGCTGTCGAAGGAGCAGACGCTGCCCGAAGCCGTGGCCGATGCGCTGCGCCGCGTGGAGGGAGCGTTTTCGCTGGTGATGATGAGCAACGACCGCGTGTTCGCAGTGCGCGATCCGCGCGGATTTCGGCCGCTGGCCATGGGCCGCATTCCGGCGCTCGAAGGGCAGAAGCACGACACGATTGTGTTTGCGTCGGAGACTTGCGCGTTCGATCTGATCGGCGCCGATTATGTGCGCGACGTGAAGCCGGGCGAACTGATCGTGGTCGGGCCGGAAGGAATCAGCTCGCGTTTCTATTCGACGGCTGCGCCGCAATCGAGTTGCATTTTTGAGCACGTTTATTTTTCGCGGCCCGACAGCATCGTGTTTGGCCGCGCGGTGCAGACCAGCCGCGAAGAACTTGGGCGCCAGTTGGCGCGCGAGGCGGGCGTGGAAGCCGATCTGGTCGTTCCTGTGCCGGATTCAGGCGTGACTGCGGCTGTGGGCTATGCCGCGGAGAGCGGAATTCCGTTTCGCTTTGCGCTGATCCGCAATCACTATGTGGGGCGCACGTTTATTGAACCCAGCCAGAGCGTGCGCGATTTTGGCGTGAAGCTGAAGCTGAATCCGGTGCGCTCGCTGCTGCAGGGCAAGCGCGTGGTGCTGATTGATGATTCGATCGTGCGCGGCACCACCAGCCGGAAAATTGTGCGCATGATTCGCAACGCGGGCGCGAAAGAAGTGCACATGCGCATTTCGTGCCCGCCGACGATTTCTCCGTGTTATTACGGCGTGGACACGCCTTCGAAAAAGCAGCTCATCGCCGCCAACAAATCGGTCGGATGAGATTTGCGACTATATTGGCGCGGATTCGCTGGCTTATCTTTCGCTCGAAGGCCTGAAGAAAGCTTGCGGCGAGGGCGAGAAGATTTCGTATTGCTCGGCGTGCTACACGGGAAAGTATCCGACTGAAATCATTGACGTGGAAGAAATTCTGCCGGCAGGCGCGCGGCGCTAGCCCTTGTCAAAAAATATTGCCACGGATTTTCACGGATCGCCACGGATAACCCCTTTCTGGTTTTCTTCGTTTCTTGGTTTTATCCGTGTTGATCCGTGTAAATCCGTCGCTAAGGTTTTCGCGCGATCGCTACTCGCGGGATTGACTGCAGATCCGGTTTGATCGCGACTTCGTTCCAATCCTTCAGCAATTCTCTTACTCTCTCCGCAATCGTGCCGCTGATTTCCATGAGCAGCCAGCCGCCTGGTTTGAGCGCTGCTTTGGCTTGCGGGATCAGGTGTTCGATCATTTCTAATCCTGTGGGTCCGGCGAAGACGGCGTTGCGCGGTTCGAATTGGCGGACTTCGAGTTGGACTTGATCTTCTTCGGACTCGCCGACGTAGGGCGGGTTGGAAACGATGAAGTCGAAGGGCGGGATCGAGCCTTCAAGTAAATCGGCCTGGTGGAATTCGATGCGGTTCGCGAGTTGATGGCGGGCGGCGTTGGCGCGGGCGATTTCGAGCGCGGGCGCGGAAATATCTGTCGCGTGAATTTCAGCGTCAGGAAATTCTTTGGCCAGCGCGAGAGCGATCGCGCCGGAGCCAGTGCCGATATCGGCGATGCGGAGAGCCGATCTCGGACGGACGTCGGACGTCAGGTTGTTGAGGTCTGAGGTCTGAGGTCCGACGTCTGCTTTGCGAAGTTCCAATACAGCTTCGACTAAATGTTCCGTCTCCGGGCGCGGAATCAGAACCGCGGGCGAGACGATGAGATCCATGCCCCAGAATTCCTGATGGCCGGTGATGTATTGCGCGGGGATTCCGTGGCCGCGCTTGGTGAGAGCGGATTCATAGCGCGTGTATTCATCCGGAGTAAGCTCGCGCTCGGGATGCGCGAAGAGGTAGGCGCGATCGCAGTTGAGCGTGAACATCAGGAGCAACTCGGCGTTCAGGCGCGGCGATGGGACGTGGGCCATTGCGAGGCGCACGATCGCTGCCGCGAGGGATTCTCTGAGTTGCACCAGGAAATTTAAACACAGAGGACACCGAGAGCGCAGAGGAAAGCGACGACCGGTCGAAGCCTGCTACGTCGCTTAGCGCCGCTGCCATTCGTAGCCGAGATAAATCATCTGGCCGATGTGGTGCTGGATATGCGCGGCGCACTGCAGGATCATATCGAGGCGCACTTTGGCGTTCGTGCCAGTTCCTGAATATTCGGCAGACCAATCGTCGGGCAATTGCGCGCGAATGGTCTGCTGCACCATCGCGATGGCGTCATCGAAACGATTCAGAGCTTCTTCTTTCGAGGGCGGATTGGGATCGTTGAATTCGCGCGGGCGGTCGCGAACGTATCCGGTCTTCGCGATCTGCGCGCCGATATAGTAATTCAGGTTGCCGGTCAGATGCAGGACGAGGTGGCCGAAGCTGTTGCCGTAGGGATAGGGCTTTTGCCAGAACTGCGTGTTGGTGAGCGGGGCGGCGAGTTCGTGGACGCGGGCGGCGTTGGCGGCGTAGCGATCAGCGAGAACGGAAATGAGGGTCTTGTCGAGTGCGGGCATACTCTCTCCAGCTTCGCGGGTGTGAGCTACCCACGTTCTCCACCTAAACCACGGCGGTGGCTTCCTGTTTCAGCTTTTCGGCCTGATAGTGCGTGTTCAGGGCTTCGATCAGCGGATGCAGTTTGCCGTCCATTACGGTTTCGAGCTGGTGGATGGTGAAGCCGATGCGGTGGTCGGTGAGGCGGTTCTGCGGGAAGTTGTAGGTGCGAATTTTTTCGCTGCGATCGCCGGAACCGACCTGAGCCTTGCGTTCTTTCGCGAGAGCCGCCTGCTGCTTTTCGGTTTCGATTTCGTAGAGCCGCGATCGCAGCACGCGCATACCTTTTTCGCGATTCTTGATCTGCGATTTCTCGTCCTGGCAACTGACCACCGTGTTGGTGGGAAGGTGCGTGATGCGCACGGCGGAATATGTGGTGTTGACAGACTGTCCGCCGGGGCCGGAGGAGCAGAAAGTGTCGATGCGCAAATCTTTGGCTTCGATCTTGATATCGACGTCTTCGGCTTCAGGCAGCACGGCCACCGTGACGGCGGAGGTGTGGACGCGGCCCTGCTGCTCAGTCGCGGGCACGCGCTGCACGCGGTGCACACCGCTTTCATATTTCAGCTGCGAGAAGACACGCTTGCCTTCGATGATGGCGATGACTTCTTTCAGGCCGCCGGCGGAGGACTCCGAAGACGACAGCACTTCGACTTTCCAGCCCTGGGTTTCCGCGTAGCGGGTGTACATGCGGAAAATTTCGGCGACGAAGAGCGTGGCTTCGTCTCCGCCGGTGCCAGCGCGGATTTCTAGGATGATGTTTTTTTCGTCGTTGGGATCTTTGGGCAGGAGGAGAACTTTCAGATCTTCTTCGACAGTCTTGACGCGGACTTCGAGCTGGTTGAGTTCGTCCTGCGCGTAGGCGCGCATCTCGGCGTCTTTTTCGTCGATGAGCATGGCGCGGCTGTCGGCGATGCCTTTGGTCAGGTCTTTGTATTCGCGATACTTCTCAACGATGGGCGCGATTTCGGCGTGGGCTTTGGCAGTCTTCTGGTATTTCGCCGAGTCGCTCGCAGTTTCCGGCAAAGCGAGGGCTCGATTGAGTTCGTCGTAGCGGGCTTCGATTTGGTCTAAACGTTCAAACATGGGAGTTCTCAATTCGTTGAGACGCTGCTTGCTGCGTCTCGGTTCGCGCTGCGGGCTAACATGACCGGCGCCGCGGGCAGAGACGTAACGAGTTACGTCTCTACGATTCTAGTTGTGGTGGGTGCGGAGAGGAAGTGTTCGCGGCGGGACCGCTAGGCAATCACCAGCTCGCCGCCGCGTTCTTTTTCGAGGGACATGGCCTGGTCGAGAGCGGTGATGGCGCATTGCGCCATCTCGTCGGACGGAGGCTGGGTGGTGATGCGCTGCAGCCACAGGCCGGGGGCGGTCATCAAAGCGAAGAGCGATCCGCGATGCTTGGCGGCGAAGCGGATGATTTCGTAGCTGACTCCGGCGATCACGGGCAGCAGCACGATGCGCGAGGCGAAGCGCGCCCAGAACGTGGTGTACGGGATCAGCATGTAGAAGATGATCGAGATCAGCATGACCGTCATCAGAAAGCTGGTGCCGCAGCGCGGATGATAGGTGGAATATTTCTGCACTTCGACCGGGTTCAGCGGCTTGCCGTCTTCGAACGCGAACACTGTTTTGTGCTCGGCGCCGTGGTACTCGTAGACGCGGCGGATATCTTTCCAGAGCGAAACTCCCCAGATGAAGAGCAGGAATAACAGCAGGCGGATGCCGCCGTCGATCAGGTTGAAAACGATTCGGCCGCCGAGGGCGGGGTCCATCTTTTTTATTTCCGTCGCCGCCAGCAGCGGGAGGTATTTGTACATGAAGATGAAGAAGGCCAGCGAGAGGATGAGATTGCCGGCGGCCAGCCAGTTGCTGACGGTGGCGGCTTTTTCGCGGGATTTCGTTAGCTGCCGGCTGCTGGAAGGTTCCGCCGCGCTTTGCTTCGGCGGGGCGGCCGAGGCGGCCGTCGCTACATGGACTTTTTTCGGCTTCGGCTGTTTTGGCGTCGATTGCGCGGCATCTTCTTGCATCAGGTCTTCGATGGCTACGTTGGCGCTGAATCTTAGGGCGCGGTAGCCGAGGTTCATGGCGTAGCCGAGCGTCATCACGCCGCGGACGATGGGCCAGGCCATCCACTTATGTTTTTCGGAAGGGCGCTCCAGCGGTTCGCTCATGGTGACGACTTCGCCGGTGGGTTTGCGGCAGGCGATCGCCCAGGCGTGCGGGGAGCGCATCATCACGCCTTCGAGCACGGCTTGGCCGCCGACCAGAGTTTCTTCGCCGCTTTCAAGCGCGGGCAGAAGCTGCACGGCAACCAGGAATCGAAGATAATTTCGCAATGTATGCACGGCTATTGGATGCTCCTCGCCGGAACCCGACGCAGACTCTAGGGTACCACAGGGGTGAGAGGCGTTTAGGATTGGGCTGCGGGCCTGGATAAGTTGAAGTAGGGCCGGGAGTTAGGTGACGGCGACGCGCGGGCCAGAGGCCTCCGCGAAGCCGGTGGGACGCGGAGCTACAGATTGGCCACAGACGATTGGAGAGGCATGCAGCGATTGGCGGCGGCTTGCGAGGCGATTGCCGGGACTACGAAGAAACTGCTGAAGACGGGGATCGTCGCGGAATATTTGAAGTCGCGCACGGTCGAGGAAGCAGCGGTCTCGGCGATTTTTCTTTCGGGACGCGCGTTTCCGGCGTGGGAGGAAACGACGCTGCAGGTGGGCGGGCGGTCACTGTGGCAGATTGTGGCGGAGTTGGCGGGCGTCGATGAAGGACAGTTGACGGCCTCTTATCGACGGCACGGCGACTTGGGCGCAGTCGCCGGAGAATTGCTGCCGGCGCGTGAGGGACAAGGACTGAACGTGCTTGAGGTGGAGGCGGCGTTTCGGCGGATCGCGGCGGCGCGCGGGCCGGCCGCGAAATCGGGGCTGGTGCGCGATCTGCTGACGCGGGCTACGCCGCTTGAGGCCAAGTACATCGTCAAGATCATCACTGGCGATTTGCGGATTGGATTGAAGGAGAGTCTGGTCGAGGATGGGATTGCTCGGGCTTACGGCGGTTCCGAGAAAGAGACGGCGCGCGATTTTCTCAAGGATGTGCAGCGCGCCAACATGCTGCTCGGCGATTTGGGTGAGACGGTGCGGTTAGCTTCCGCGGGGCGGCTGGCGGAGGCCGCAGATGCGGATGTTTCATCCGCTGGGATTCATGCTGGCGAGTCCGATTGAGTCGGCGGAGGAGGGGTTGAGTTATTTCGCGGACGCGGCGGTCGAAGATAAGTATGACGGGATTCGGGCGCAGGCGCATGTGGCGGGCGGCGAGGTGAAGTTTTTTTCGCGCACGCGGGATGAGATCACGGAGTCGTTTCCGGAGTTGCCGGATGCGCTCGCGGGGCTGGCGCAGGATGCGATTATGGATGGCGAGATTGTCGCTTGGGATTTTGAGCGGGGCGGGCGCGGCCGTTCAGCGTGTTGCAACAGCGGCTGGGGCGGAAGAAGGTCAGCGACAAGATGTTGCGGGAGGTTCCGGTCGCGTTTCTGGTGTTTGATGTGTTGTATGCGGGCGGGGAGTTGGTGATGGATCGTCCGCTGCGGGAGCGGGGGCGGATTTTGGATGAGCTGCTGGCGGCGAAAGAAAAATCATTCACCACAGGGGACACAGGGGACACAGAGTAAAACCTGGGCAAGGCGAAATTGGTCGTTTGAAGACGATGCGGACGAGAGAGCTGTTGGCGCGCCTCGATCATTCGCGCGCCGGTGTTTCGTGCCGCGTCTGCGGAGGAATTGGAGGAACTTTTTGCGGCGGCGCAGGAGCGGGGGAATGAAGGGTTGATGATCAAGGATCTCGACTCGCCTTACACGCCGGGCAAGCGCGGGAAGTCGTGGCTGAAGATGAAGCGCGAGCTGGCGACGCTCGACGTGGTCGTGACCGCGGTCGAGTACGGACACGGCAAGCGCGTGGGCGTGCTCAGCGATTACACGTTTGCGGTGTGGAATGGAGACAAGCTGGAGAATATCGGCAAGGCGTATTCCGGATTGACCGACGCTGAGATTGCCGAGATGACGAAATGGTTTCTCGAGCATACGGTCGAGGATCGAGGATTTCTGCGCGTGGTCGAACCGAAGATCGTGCTGGAAGTGGCGTTCAACAACATGATGCGGTCGGAGCGGCATGAGAGCGGGTACGCGCTGCGCTTTCCGCGGATCGTGCGGCTGCGTCCGGACAAGTCGGCGGAGGAGGCGGATACGATTGAGCGGGCGCGGGAGATTTATGAGGGGCAGCGCCAATAAATTGGTTGGAAATGATCAATAGTTGACACTGCCGTCCCTGGTGCTAGCCTACTTGAGATGGAGACACCAGACAATCGGGACCCGCCAGCGAAGTACGAGGAGTGGCTGCTGCGCGAGGTCGATAAGGGCATCGCAGCGGCCGATGGCGGCAAGCTCCTGGATCACTCTGAGTTGCGTAAATTGATCGACGAGCGGTATCCCGGTTGACTCGCGGCATGGTTCTTCTAATCGTCTCCTTGACAATCCTGTTATTGCCCTTGGCGTCGATGTTCCTCCGATACAGTAGCCTTCGGCGTCATGACCCCGATCGGGCGACTCTGTGGCAGCGACATCGTCGCTCGAACCACGCAGTGCTGCTGATCACGCTGATTGTGTGGTGTGCGCTTTGGGAGCTGCCGACTGCGGCCTCCTGGCCTCGCCTTCTTTTCTGGATTGCGCCGATCCTCAGCACTGCCCTCCTCGAAGGAGTATCGCGCTATGGGGATAGAGTGGTGCTCAAGCGAACTTGGACTGTGACCGACATCCTGCGGCTAGCGTGCTGGAGCACCAATTGCTCCTCCAATCGCACTCCTAATGGCAGCTGCAGGTTTGCATGCAATCCTCGAAGGCTTCTTGATCGGCGCATTCTCTCGTTGGCGTGGGTATATCAGCGGTTTTAGGGCCGACGCAGTTGCGTGCAGCCCAGGGGATAAAGCTGCGCCAAGTGAAGTCAGGCACGTTGTATAACCGCGCCTTTCGGTTGGCAAAAAAGGTCGGAGTCCGCCTGGACCGAGTCTATGTAGTCCCGCTCGGGAGGGGGCATCTGACGAACGCCTTCGGTTTTCGAGGCATCGCGCTGACGGATAACTTCGGCGAGTACCTGAGCGGTCCCCAGCTCGATTTCGTGATCGGTCATGAACTAGCACACGTAAAGGGCAGGCACACTCGCAAAAAGTTCTCACTCGTTCTGCTGCTCGTGGTGATCTTATTTCCGTTGTCGTTCGGCTTCTCTCACGTGGCGTCGGTTTTTCGACCGCTCCTGATGCTAGCCTTCCTCTTCGTGCCTCTGCTGGCTGTCTATAGCCTCTCTCGCTACTTCGAATATTCGAGCGATCGAGAAGCCATCGGCTTTACAGACGATCCGGAATCTGCTTTGCATGCGCTGGTCAATCTCTATCGAATGACCGGTTCTCCCGTAAAGTGCGGGAGAATTGTGGAGTTGTTCATGACGCATCCGTCTCTGACCAACAGACTCGACGCGATAACAATCGCCGGAAACATTCCCGCTGAGCGCGCTCGTACAGTTCTGATTGATGAGGGTCAACGGGGCCATTAATGGCTGTGGTGGTGATGATGCTCTTCGCTTTCGCTCACCGGGATCACGCAGCCGTGCGCCACTTCGCAGACTACGTGCTCGAATTGAATCGTGGTGTGGACGATGCGGAAGTCGTGGTGCAGGCGGTCTTTCACGTCGCGCAGGATGCGTTCGCTGACCGAGGGGGGAATGTCGGCGATCGAGATGTGGCAGGAGAGCGCGTGGGTTTCTGATCCGATGCTCCAGACGTGGAGGTCGTGCACGTCGTTGACGCCTTCGACGGAGCAGATCGCGCTCGTGATTTTGTCGAGCTGCATGCCGCGCGGCGTGCCTTCCAGCAGAATGTTCAGGGTCTCGCGCACGATGCCGAAGCCGGACCAGAGGATCAGCGCGGCGATGCCGAACGAGAGCGCGGAATCGATCCAGTAATTTCCCGTGACCAGAATCGCCCAGCCTCCGGCGATCACGGCGGCGGTCGAAAGCGTGTCGCCGACTTCGTGCAGCAGCGCGCTGCGGATGTTGACGTCGCCGTGGCCGCCACCTGACCCGCGGCTCGAGCGGTAGAGCATGAGCGCGATCACGCCGTTCATGACCACGCCGGTCGCGGCGACCCACATCATTACGCTGGCCTGCACGCGCTCGGGATGCTGCAGGCGGCGGAAGGCTTCATAGAAGATGAAGAACGCAACTGCGACCAGCGATGTGGCGTTGACCAGCGCGGCCAGCACTCCCGCGCGATGGTAGCCGTAGGTCTTGGTCGAACTCGCCGGGCGCGATTGGAAATAGACCGCGACCAGCGATAACAGCAGCGCGAGAAAGTCGGAGAGATTGTGTCCGGCTTCAGACAGCAGCGCCAGCGAATGGGCGCGCAGTCCGGCCACGACCAGCAGCACGATGTAGGCGAGGGTCACCGCGAGCGAGATTTTCAGGACTCGCGTGGTACCGCCCGCTCCATGAGCGTGCACGTGCATGCTTTTAGTGTAAGGCGTGGGTGGGCGCGGTTCAAGCATATCCGAGAGCGCCTTAGCACCGGCTCTCTTCAGCTCGCCCTCACAATTCTGCTGCGCTGCATAAAGCGCTGGAACTCCCAACCGACGGCATCAACTGCGGCGGCCGTCGTAAGGTTCCTTGCCCGGCTTTGCCGCGCTCAGAATGACTTCGGGCTGAAATTGCTTCCCCCCGCGCACGATGTCATCGGGCTGAAATCGCTTTCACCTTGAACGCCTGTCCCCGGCCCACATTTAAGTTGTCTCAGCGGATGCCGATGTGGCGAAGAGACAGAGCGCGGACGCGGAGCGTTGCGTCTGTGTTTGCGGGCAAGAACCGAGCCAGGTGGATGAAGCCATGGATGAAATCGTTAGAGATTTTTTAGTCGAAAGCAACGAGAACCTCGACCGGCTCGACCGCGAACTGGTGCGACTGGAGAGCGAGCCTTCCTCGGTCGAGCTTCTGTCCAGCATTTTCCGGACGATCCATACCATCAAGGGAAGCTGCGGGTTTCTGGGTTTCTCGCGTCTGGAAAAGCTCGCGCACGCGGGCGAGAGCCTGCTCTCGCGGCTGCGTGACGGCCTGCTGACGCTAACCGCCGAAATCACCAGCGGACTGCTGGCCATGGTGGATGCGGTTCGCCAGATGCTGGGGACCATTCAGGCCACCGAGCACGATGGCGAAGAAGATTACGCGCCTCTCATTCAACTTCTGGCGAGCCTGCAGGAGGAGCACCCCGAGCACGCGCCGCAAGCCTATGCTGGCCCAGCCCAGCACCAGCCCGCGCCGCCGGGGCGCATTTCGTTGGCGGCGGAGCCGGAGCAGCAGGAACTGGAGCAGCGCCATGCCATGGAAACGGCGGCGCAGGTGGCTCATCCTGCGGCGCATTTCGAAGATGCTCCCGCTGCACCGCAAATCGTCGAGGCGCGCACCGCCGAGGCGGCAGTCGAGACCATTCGCGTGGGTGTGACTCTGCTCGACCGGCTGATGAATCTGGTGGGCGAACTGGTGCTGGCGCGCAATCAGTTGCTGCAGTTCTCCAACAGCACGCAGGACGCGGGCTTTCAGGCGGTTTCACAGCGCATGAATTTGATTGCCACCGAACTGCAGGGTGAAGTCATGAAGACGCGCATGCAGCCTATCGGCAATATCTGGAACAAATTTCCCCGCACGGTGCGCGATCTGGCTCTGAGCTGCAATAAGGAAGTGCGGCTGGTGATGGAGGGCCAGGACACCGAACTCGACCGCACCATCATTGAAGCCATCAAAGATCCGCTCACGCATCTGGTCCGCAACTCCATGGATCACGGCATTGAGGGGCCGGAAGCGCGGCATTGCGCAGGCAAAGACCCCACCGGAATTCTGAAGCTGCGGGCTTTCCACGAAGGCGGGCAGGTGAATATTGAAATCTCGGACGACGGCGCGGGCCTAAACGTGGACCGCATCCGGCAGAAAGCGGTGGAGCGCGGCGTGATCTCGGCCCAGCAGGCCGCCAGCATGGCGGACCGCGATGTCTTCAATCTGATTTTCCTGCCGGGATTTTCTACCGCCGAAAAAATCACCAACGTTTCCGGGCGCGGCGTGGGCATGGATGTGGTGAAAACCAACGTGGAAAAAATCGGCGGCTCGGTCGACATTCAATCCAACCTGGGGCGAGGCACCACAGTGCGGGTGAGAATTCCGCTGACGCTGGCCATCATCCCGGCGCTGCTGGTCACCTGCGGGGACGAACGTTTCGCGATCCCACAAGTCAGCCTGTCGGAACTGGTGCGCCTCGGCGCGGAAGAAAGCAGTAAAGGAATCGAACTGGTGCACGGCGCTCCGGTGTATCGCTTGCGCGGACGACTGCTGCCGCTGGTGTATCTGGACCGGGAACTCGGCATTGCCAGCCCGGCCGTCAACGAAACTACCTTGGCCGACGCGACCAACATCGTCGTGCTTGCAGGCGGAAGATCGCCAGTTTGGCCTGATCGTGGACGAGATCAGCGATACCCAGGAGATCGTGGTCAAGCCGTTGGGCAAGCAACTGAAAGGCATCAGCGCCTTCTCGGGAGCCACGATTATGGGCGACGGGCGGGTGGCGCTGATTCTGGATGTGCCGGGACTGGCGCAAAAAGCGAAAGTGCTGGCCGAAGGCCACGACGTGATTCCCGACGAAAACCTCAACCCGGTGGGCGTCGAGGGACTGCGCGACGAACACACGCTGCTGCTCGCCGAAAACGGTGCGGAAGGCCGGGTGGCGATTCCCTTGTCGATGGTGGCGCGCCTCGAAGAATTTCCCCGCACCGTGGTCGAGCGCGCCGGTTCGCAGGAAGTGATGCAGTACCGCGGGCAGATCATTCCGCTGGTGCGGCTGTCGCAAATTATTCCGGCCGAGAGCGATGCGGAGATGATGGCCAATGCCGGGTCGATCCAGGTGGTGGTGTATGCCGAGGGCGGACGCACGGTGGGCCTGATCGTGGACCGGATCGTCGACATCGTGGAGGAGCGTGCCGCGGTGGAGTCGCTGTCTCCGCGCGCCGGGATTCTCGGGTCCTTCGTAACCCAGCGCCACGTCACCGACCTGCTGGATATGCCCAGCCTGATGCGGGCGGCCGTGCCCGGCCTTCTGGACGCGCAGGAAGTGGAAGCGGGAAGAAACTGAAATGGAAAAATCTGCAGGCGATCGCAAGTCCAGAGATTAGGAGCGGCTCATGGCGTCTCAACAATTTTGCACGTTTCTGCTCGATGGCTATTTGTTCGGCGTGCCGGTTCCGCAGGTGCAGGAAGTAATCCGCTATCAGCCCATGACGCGGATTCCGCTGGCGCCGGGAGCGGTCGAGGGACTGATCAATCTGCGCGGGCAGATCGTGGTGGCCATCGATCTGCGGCGGCGCCTCGGGCTCGAAAATCGGCCGCCGGGAAAATTGCCCATGAACGTCGTAGTGCGTACGGCCGACAGCGTGGTCAGCTTGCTGGCCGATGAAATTGGCGACGTGATCGAGGTCGAGGAGTCGACTTTCGAACAGCCTCCGGAAACTTTACGGGGCGCGGTGCGCTTCATGATTCTCGGGGTGCACAAACTGGAGGGCAGGCTGCTGCATTTGCTGGATACCGATCAGGCCTGCCAGGCGGCGGGGCCGGGGGAAACGGCCGCGGTTGAGCGCTCGCACTGACCGCACGCCCTGTGCAGTACGCGATTCAGCGGAGCGAGAGTCGGAAACGCGCGAGCAGGACAAAATGCGATTGATTGAACTGTATTGCAGTAACTCGACCGGATTCGGTTAGCAATGTGAAGGAGCAGACGGAATATGAACAAACTGAGCTTGAAGATGAAACTGGCTGTGGGCTTCGGCACGTTGCTGCTGATCCTGGTGGTGATGGGGGGAATGGCCTACAGTTCGTTTGGCCAACTCGTCGACGTATCACAACGCGTCGATGCCGTCATGACCAGGAAGGACCTGTCGTCGCAGATCGAGGCCGCGATCGAAAAGCAGTCCACCGGCATTCGCGGCTTCCTGCTGGCGGGAAAAGAAGACCTGCTGCAGCACGATGAAGACGGAAAGAAGCAGTTCTCCGAAAGCATGGACAAGCTGGCAAAACTCCTGTCGACCGACGAGGGCAAGCGACTCCATTCCGAGATTCGCCGCGGCTACGATGAATTTCGCGCGGTCGCCGACCACGAAATTCAGCTGCGCCGCGCCGGCAGTGACAAAGAAGCCGCGGAACTGGCCTTCAGCCCCCAGACGACATCCACCCGCAACCAGTTGCGCAAAACCGTCGAGGACATGGTGGATTTGCAGGATCACATGAAAGACGAAGCGCTCAAGGATCAGGCGTCGATCCAGTCCCGCGCCATCACCTTCGTCATAGCGCTGGCTGTGATCGGGATTGTAGTGGGCTTGTTGGTGGCGCTGGTCATTACGCGCTCCGTGACCGGCGTCATTGCCAGCATGCTGGGCCTGATTCAGGAAATCGCCGGCAAGAACCTTGACATCGCAGACATGGACGTGCAGAGCGAAGACGAAATCGGGCAGGCTTGCCTGGCGCTGAACGAGATGAAGAACAGTCTGCGGGACGTAATCCAGCGCATTGCCGAGACGGCGCAGCACGTGGCCAGCGCCAGCGAAGAACTTTCCGCCACCAGCCAGCAGATCTCGGCCAACTCGGAGGAAACATCTGCCCAGGCGAGCACCGTATCACAGGCCACACAGCACGTCAGCCAGAACCTGCAGAGCGTTTCCACCGGCGCGGAAGAAATGACTTCCACCATCCAGTCCATCGCTTCGAACGCCCACGAAGCCGCCACCGTCGCCTCCAACGCGGTACAGACCGCACAGGGCGCCAATGCCATCGTCGCCAAACTGGGGGTCTCGAGCGGCGAAATCGGCGAAGTCATCAAGGTCATCACCTCCATTGCCCAGCAGACGAACCTGCTGGCGCTGAATGCCACCATTGAAGCGGCGCGCGCCGGAGAAGCGGGCAAAGGTTTTGCCGTGGTCGCCAACGAAGTGAAAGAACTGGCCAAGCAAACCGCCAAAGCCACCGAAGACATCAGCCGCAAGATCACCGCCATCCAGACCGATACGCAGGGCGCGGTGGAATCCATTGGCGCCATCAGCGGCGTCATCAGCCAGATCAGCGACATCTCTGGCACCATCGCGACCGCGGTCGAAGAACAGAGCGCCACCACCAACGAAATGACACGCAACGTGGCCGACGCGGCCAAGGGCTCGGGCGAGATCACGCACAACATTGAGGGCGTCGCAGAAGCGGCCCGGGGAACCTCAGCGAGCGCGCACGAGTCGCAAAAAGCGGCCAACGAACTGGCGGAGTTGGCCACGCAGCTGCACGGCCTGGTGGGGCAGTTCCAGATTGGCGGCGGCTCCGCAAGCCGCAGCCGGGCCACCAGCCACGAACGCCCGAAAGCCATGGCAGCTCGTGCCGGAGGGTAGAAGGCGTTTCCATTTTTCCAAATGCGAACCAATCGCTGCGCGGTTCCGTTCCTGCTGGCGACTCGGCGTCGATGCCCAGGGGAACAGGATCGCGCAATCTCACACTCCCGTAACATCCGCCCGAACCGCAATCCCTTTCCTGGTTAAAGTCGTTCGCCCGTCCTGCCGAAATCACAGCTAACAAGCTTTCGCGCTTGCTTGGCAAAGGCGCGCCAGCACAACGGAGATTCGAAAATGCAGACACTGTCTTCGACACGATTCCAACGGGCACGACTCAGATGGGCGCGATTCAAATCGGCAGGCTTCGAATCCGAGCTGCTCCGGTCGGGAGGGCTCATGCTGATTCTCGTGTTGTGTGGCGGGGGCAGCCTGCCTGCGTGGGCGCAGCAGACTCCGCCTTCGACTTCGACCCCGCCCTCGACGTCAACCTCGGCCAGCCAGGACGAAATCAATCAACAGATGCTCGACCGCATTCGGGAACTGCAAAAGGAAATTCAGCAGTTGAAAGCGCAGCCCGCGCCCGAGCCTTCGCCCGCGGTGGAAGCGCCCACCGTGAATGAGGTCGCGCCGCGACTGCATCTGAACGTGTTCGGCGACGTGGGCTTTCAGTGGTACAACCACGTGCCAAGTACATTTGAATTCGGATCGCTCGATCTGTTCATGACCGCTCGACTCTCGGACAAGGTGTCCGCGCTGGGAGAAGTGCTGTTCATTGCGGAGAGTGACAACAGCATCGCAGTCGACGTGGAGAGGTTGTTGCTGCGCTACCGCCAGAGCGACTACTTCACCGGGACGATGGGCCGGTACCACACCTGGGTGGGCTACTACAACACGGCATACAACAAGGGAGAGTTTCTGGAAACCGCCATTGATCGGCCCTTCATCTACGCCTTTGACGACGCCGGCGGCGTGCTGCCCATGCAGGATATTGGCATCAATGTGACCGGCAAAATTCCTTCGGGAAAGCTGGGAGTGAACTATGTGGTGGAGGCGGGCAACGGCCGGGGATGGGGGCCAAACACCGAGCCCGCGCAAAACTACCAGGATGCGAATAACAGCAAGTCGATCAATGGCGGCCTGTTCCTGCGACCGGATAAGATTTCCGGCCTGCAGCTCGGATTCTCTCTGCGTCATGACAACCTCTCCCTCCCCGGGCCGCCGTCGGTCTCGGAGACGATCGCCACGGCACACGTCGTATACATCAACCAAGGATACGAGATTATGAACGAGGGCGTGCTGGTGCGGCATGTGGAGCCGAGCGGGCCGATTTTCAGCACCACCGCCTATTACAGCCAGATCTCGCGCGCGTTCCATGCCTGGCGGCCCTACTTCCGCTACCAGTACTTCAACGCCCCCAGCAACGATCCAGCGTATCTCTACGCCAGCGCGAACGAGTATGCGCCGCTCAATGTCACCACTTTTATTGGAAGGCTTGACGGACCGTCCGCTGGCATTCGCTACGACTTCACCGAACATTCAGCCTTGAAGCTGCAATACGACCGCTACGAACTCAGAGGATTGCCGACTGAGAACGGCCTGACCGCACAAGTGGCATTCATTTTCTAAGGGAGACCGACCATGAAAAAACTAAGAACAATTGGACTCCGGTTTCCTGCAGCCGTGGTCTTGATGCTGGCCGCGGCGACGGCGTTGATATTGCTCATGCCGGCGCGCACGGTGCAGGCCGGAGGCGAACCGATCGTGGTGATTGTCAACGCCGCGAATCCGGTCGACAACCTCAGCCTGAGCGAGCTGAAAAGGGTATTCCTCTCCGACCGCAGCAAGTGGGATACGGGCAAATCCGTGGCTCCGGTGATGGTTACGGCAGGCAATGCGGAGCGAACGGCATTTCTCAAGATTGTCTGCGGCATGAGCGACGCCGACTTTGGCAAGTATTTTCTGCAGGCGGCCTTCACCGGCAAGTCGGCCACCCCTCCCAAGGAAGTGAGCAGCGCGCGCGATGTCAAAAGCGTGGTGGCGGGCTCGCCGGGTGCCATCGGTTTTGTGAAGGCGTCGGATTTCCACGGGGACGGCAGCGATGGCGGCGTTAAGGCGATAAAAATCGACGCTGCCGCCGCTAGCGACCCGGACTACAAGCTCAGACTGTAACTCTCAGCTGGCGCTGCATGAGGCGACACAAAATGCAATGGACGATTAAAGGCAAACTCTTCGGTCTGACCATCGGCAGCCTGGTACTGCTGGCGGCGGTCAGTGCAGTGGGCTACTGGGGCATTACCTCCGTGGAACAGACCACGATCGATGTGGGCGCCACCGGGTCCGCAATTCGCAACCACATCGAGGCGGGGATGTACAACGACAACACCCGCGCCGATGTGTCCGCGATCTTCTCCCAAAAGGGCGACGATCAGCAGAGCAAGGCGGAAGAATTCGCCGAACACAGCAAGTTACTCGGCGAGCGAATCAGGAAAGCGCGGAAGCTGGCTACCGATCCGGCGAGTCAGGCCGCGCTGGATCAAGAAATCCAGATGACCCAGCAGTACGTGTCCCAGGGCAAGTCTCTGGTGGATGCCATCCTGCACCAACCCGACGCCGCCGTATCCCTGTTAGGTCCTTATCTGCAGTCCTACAAAGATCTGCAGGGAAAAATAGAAATCACCAGCGACCTGCTGGCCAAGAGCGCGAGTGATGCGGAGACCGGCGCGGCCAAGAAGGCCGCAGGGGTTACGCGGGCGATGTTTGTGATGTGCGCCGTCTCGCTGTTACTGCTGCTGGCCATGGGGTTGCGGATCAGCCTGGATATTTCGCGCGGTCTGGATTCCTTCTCGGCGCAACTCACGGTGATGGCCGATTCGAATGATCTTACGTCTCGCGTAGATCAGGAGCGCACCGATGAGATCGGCGAGTTGGGCCGCGCCTTAAATCGTTTCGTCGAGAATGTTCATAGCCTGTTGGTCCAGATCATGGGAACCGCGGAACAATTGGCGGGAGCCAGTGAGAGGTGCGCAACCACCAGCGAGAAGATCTCCTCGAACTCGGAGGGAACCTCGGCCCAGGCCAACGTGGTTTCGCAGGCCGCCCAGCAGGTCAATACCAACCTGCAGAGCGTCTCCACCGGCGCCGCCGAAATGACGTCGACGATTCAATCGATCGCGTCGAATGCCCACACGGCTGCCAGCATCGCCTCCAAGGCCGTACAGACCGCCCAGGGGGCCAATGCGATCGTCGCGAAACTTGGAGCTTCGAGCGCCGAGATTGGCGAAGTGATCAAGGTCATCACTTCCATCGCCGAGCAGACCAACCTGCTCGCTCTTAACGCCACCATCGAGGCCGCCCGCGCCGGAGAAGCGGGCAAGGGCTTCGCCGTGGTCGCGAATGAAGTCAAGGAACTGGCCAAGCAAACCGCCAAAGCCACCGAAGACATCAGCCGAAAAATCACCGCAATCCAGACCGACACGCAGGGCGCAGTGGAGGCCATTGGCACCATCGGCGGGGTGATCAGCCAGATCAACGACATCTCCGGCACCATTGCCACTGCCGTTGAAGAACAGAGTGCCACCACCAACGAGATGACACGCAACGTGGCCGACGCCGCCAAGGGCTCCGCGGAGATCACGCAGAACATTGAAGGCGTGGCCGAAGCCGCCCGCGGCACTTCGTCGAGTGCACACGAGTCGCAGAAGGCGGCCAGCGAACTCGCCGATATGGCCTCGCAACTCCACAACCTGGTTGGGCAGTTCAAGATCGACACTGCGGGCACGAGTTCGTATCTTCCGGCTCGCGAACCCGACAAGGCGATGTCGGCTCGCGCGGGCCGCTGATTAAAAACGTGGAGAAAAAAGGTCACGCGAATTGCTGACGGTCACAAAAAAACGAGTCCTGCTGGTCGACGACGCCGTCGTAGTTCGGAAAGCCTTGTCGCAGGCCATCGCGCGCGATCCCGATCTTGAAGTCGCCGGGACCGCGGTGAATGGCCGCGTCGCCCTGACAAAGTTCCCTGCCCTGAAACCGGACATCGTCCTTCTCGACTTCGAAATGCCGGAGATGGATGGCCTCGAAACGGTTCGCGAGTTGCGCAAGATCGATCAACGGGTTCCGATCATCATGTTCAGCAGCCTGACCGAGCGCGGAGCCACGGTCACCCTGGAGGCTTTATCGCTGGGCGCCAGCGATTACGTTACCAAACCCAGCAATGTCGACATGGAGGCGACGCTCGAAGCCATCTCGCGAGAACTCGTCCCCAAGATACGAGCTCTGTGTCGTCTGCCCGATCTTCACTCCAGCGCTCGTGCCAGTTTTGCCGCAGCCAGTTTTCCAGCGGCAGCCAGTTTTCCAGCGGCAAACTTGCACTCGCCGATCCCGGCGCCCCTTCTGCCTCGACCGCGATTGCTATCCGTCGCGCCGCAGGTGGTGGCGATCGGAGTTTCCACGGGAGGCCCCGACGCGCTGGCCCGGCTTCTGCCGTCGCTGCCGGCGGATTTTCCTCTGCCCATCGTCATCGCGCAGCACATGCCGCCCATCTTCACATCGCTGCTGGCGGCGCGGCTCTCAACCAAGTCCGCATTGCCGGTGCGCGAGTGCGTCTCCGGTCAACCGCTCACTCCGGGTTCGGTGGTGATTGCTCCCGGAGATTTTCACATGGTTGTCAGTCAACAGGATGGACTTCCCGTCCTCAAGACCCATCAGGGTCCGAAAGAAAATTTCTGCCGGCCGTCGGTCGACGTGCTGTTTCAATCGGTCGCCCGCCTCTACGGAGCCCGCACCCTGGCCGTGATTCTGACCGGGATGGGGCAGGACGGGCTGAAGGGATGCGAGGCGCTGCACGCGCTGGGCGCGCGCATCTATGTGCAGGATGAGGCCAGCAGCGTGGTCTGGGGCATGCCCGGCTTCGTCGCGCGTGGCGGTCTGGCGGATAAGGTATTGCCCCTCGATCAAATCGGCGCTGAAATTGTACGCGCGGCCACCATGCAGATTGCGGCGCGAAGTCAATCCTGAGTTGGATTAATCGTTTTTTCGTTGATGCCGTTGCGTGCTTAGCTCTTGGTCAGACTATCGAGGTAGCGGTTGTTGTAGAACGTAGTTGTCTTCTGCACAAATTCCAAAATCTTGAACATGCGCTCGCGGCCTTCGCGATTCATCTCGCGGAATTGAATGGCGACGCCGCTGCCAGGGTCGAGCCGCGCCACCACGCCTTCCGCCGACAAGCTGGGATCGTCCATGGAAAATGCCAGCTTGATCTTGCTGCCAGGCGGAAGAATGTTGCTGGTCTCGACAAAGCACCCGCCCAGACTGACGTCGGTCACATTGGCGAATTGCGGCGTCGCTCCCGCTTCAGTTTGCATCTCGATGGTCACGCGGCACTTCAGGCGCGGATGCGAACGGCGATCCTTATAGGAAAGCTCTTTCTGCTTTTCCAGATACATTCTGCGATCGGCTTCCGACAAAAGTTGTTCCGCATCGTTGCCGTCTTCGGGATAGAGCGCGCGCCCTACGCTGAGCGAGAGAATGTCTTCGCCGCAAACTTCGCTCCCCGCTTGGCGGGCGAGAGCGCGCATCTGCTCGGCCTTCTTGCTGGCGGCGTCGGGCGAAAGGCCGGGAGCGATGACCACAAATTCGTCTCCGCCCATGCGCGCGACGTAATCGTATTCGCGGCAGGTGTCCTTCAACGCCTGCGCAAAAAGACGCAACACGCGATTGCCCTCAAGATGGCCGAAGCGGTCGTTGATCTGCTTGAAGCCGTCCATGTCCGAGACCATTACAGTCAGGGTTGAGTTGTCGCGCTTGCAACGCGCAAGCTCCCGATCGAGCTGCAGGAAAAGTGAGCGCGCGTTGGGCAGGCCGGTCAGATAATCCGTAGTGGCGGAACTTTCCGCCTGCTGATACTTCAGAGCGTTTTCGATCGACAGCGCCATCTTGCCGCTGACCGCTAGCAGAATGCGCAAGTGATCGGTGGCGAAGGCGTCGCGCTCGCCGCGATAGAGCGCGAGCACGCCGATGACCCCAGCCACGCCTTCCAGCGGCACGGCCAGAGCCGAGCGCAGCGTGCTGAATTTCGACGGATCGTTCAAATATCCCGGTTCGACCGACGGATTCCCGTTGATGATGGGCTTGCGGTTATGCGCCACCCAGCCGGAAAGCCCCTGCCCCAGCGGGATTCGCAACGATGAGAACAGGCGATAGTTGTCTCCGTTCACATATTCCGGGACCAGTTCATTCTCGCGCTTGATGTAGATGGCGATGGCATCGTACGGCACCATCGGCTTGAGCTTCACCGAAAACACGGAGAGCGTTTCAGTCAAGCTGAGCGACGCGCCGAGATCCTGGCTGAGTTCGAACAGCGATTGCGCCTCTTGTCTGGCCGCGGCGATCGAAGACAAGAAAGTAGTTTCGCGCCCCGCATAATCCTGCACGGTCGCATTTTCGAATCCCGCCGCCGGCTCCAGGCCGCGCTCAATCTTGATGGAGGTAGAGAGCGGACCGTTCGGATCCTGCGCGGACTTGGCGACCGCCATGCGCTCCAGTTGCTGGTAGCGTTTCTGCAGAACGTCGACCACCTTCGGATCAAACGACTTGCCTGATTCCGCGGCCAGTTTCTGCATCACATCGCGCAGCGGTAACGCCCGCCGGTACTGGCGATCCGACGCCAGCGCATCGAGATAATCGACGGCTGAAAGAATGCGCGCTCCGACGGGGATTTCCGCGCCCTTGAGTCCCATGGGGTAACCGGAGCCGTCCCACTTCTCGTGGTGCGCCCGCACAATCGGCACCACGGGATACGGAAAACGCACCCGCTCCAGAATTTCGGCGCCGACCAGCGTATGAATTTTCATCTTCTCGAACTCTTCCGGCGTCAACCGTCCCGGCTTCGAGATAATGTGCTCCGGCACCGCCAGCTTACCGATGTCGTGCAGCAGCGCGGCCGCGTGCAGAGCCTCCAGTTCCGGCCCTTTTACTCCCAGTTCTTTCGCCACTTCAATGGCATAAACGCGCACGCGCTGCAGATGCTCGTGCGTCGTATGATCTTTGGCCTCGATGGCCAGCGCCAGAGCCTCAATAGTTCGCAGATGCAGGTTCGCCATTTCCTCGACGTGCCGCTTCTCGTCCTCGAGCTTGCCCAGGTACAGGCGATACGAGCGGTAGATCAGATAAACCGCGGGCACCAGCAGCAGCGAGGTTTCCCAGTTAAAAGTATGATTGAGCCACGCCACCGCTCCGGCGATTCCGGCTCCCACCAGGTAATAAGGGAACGACCAGAAATAGCAGTCGACCAGAATGCGGACCAGCGGCCGCCGCTCGGTCAGCGATATCACCATCGCGATGGAGCCGGCATTGGCGATGAAATAAACCGTCGCCGCGATTCCCAGCAGCACCGGCCGGCTGCCCACCAGCTGGTTCGCCAGCGGCTGGTGATAGACGACATAAGCCAGCGCGGTTGACAGCGAACCGGCGCACACGTTGAATGTCAGCTGAATCGCTTTCGGGCGATCCGGATACAGGCACTGCGCGATCATGGAAATCGCGCCCAGGATCAACGTCTCGGTAAAGCTGAGTTCGAGCACCCCAATCAGGATGAACAGGAAGTTCACCGACAGCGTGCCCGTGATTCCCGGCAAATTTACCTTGAGCCTCGACGCCAGAATGGCGATGCCCAGATAACAGATGAACTCGGCAATATTCTTGCTGGTCTGATGGACGCCGCCATAGACCAGCGTCGCCAGTCCGGCGAGCACGACGAGCGTGATAAACAGCTTGGCAGGCAGAGACATGCCTCTCCACGAATGCGAGTGCGAAGGCAGACCTCGGACCACGCCGGAAGCACCTGTCATATGCGTAAACACACTGCGGCCGGAGACGATATCCGGCCACTCCATGAATACCAGCTAACACTTTTAGAAACAATGATTTGGAAGATTTCCGCGAAACTTCAGTAACCGTTTTTGAAACTGTCGGCAGTTGACAAACATGGGATCATAGCGGCGTCGGAGGGAAACGAATGGGAACGTCCTGGCGAAGAATTCATTTTCTGCGGGGATTGGTGGTTGTGACCTCTGCAGGACTCCTTTCGGGTCTCCTCTTGCACGCGCAAGTTGTTTCTCTTCAGACACTTGTAACGCCTTCGACGATCATCCAGAAAGACGGGCGCACAGTGACTTTCGCGCTCCACGGCTTCATCGAATTCCAATCGCTGGCGCAGATGTTTCCTTACGTCGACTCGCAGACCCAGCGTTGGAAGGCGAGCCCTGACTTCGACGCGGCCGCCCGCCAGACCCTGGCTCAGGGTCTGCTGCGCCGAGGCGTCGAGAGCCGCGTGATTTCCATGACCGACGAGCGCCCGCTGGAAACTCTGATCACCCACACCCGCGAAGAACTCCAACAGGCATTGGCACAAGTGAAGGAACCGACACCGCCGGGTTATGCCGGCGCGTTTCTCGCGGTGCAGGAAAAATGGAAGCATTCTTGGAATTGCTGGAGCGCCGCGCCATCAATTTCGGCGCGCGTGCTCTCGAACTGGTATCCCATCGAGGAAGGCATTCAACTCCACGGAGCGACCTACGATTCGACCGAACATTTCTGGCAAAGCGTGAAATATCACCCCGATGTGACGGTGGACGATCTCCACGCGCTGCTGAAAGTCTTGCAGAAGAAAGATTGGTCGGAGTGGATCCAGCGGCTGGATGATGATCCAAAGATTTATTTGCCGAACGCCTATGCGGTTGAGTTTCTACGGCACAACCTCGCGCCGGATCGGCTGGGTTGGTTTGAGGACGAACTTGACCGGCAGGCAGCGCGGCCGAGCGATCACGCGCGCATGATTCAGCAGCGTGGAGCAACACGTTTTCGCTTTAGCGCCTATGAAGAAAAAGTATTGTGGGGCGACCTGGCGGACTTATTTCATCTCGTCTACATTTTTTCTCCGCCCGACGATCCCATTCGAAAGACGCTGGCCGCTCAACACTTCGACGGTATCTATCTCGGCGACCGGAAGATGGGATTCATCAGCGAAGAGTTCCGCGCGCTGATGCTGGAGATCTGGAAGGTGAAATACCTTGAGATGCCGCGGTTTGGCGAGGTAATCCGATCGATCCCGATGGAGATTCGGCTGTCACATTTCCTCAACGACGGCGACTCGCCGGATATCCCGATTCCGATTTACGTGGAGTATTTGAATCAGATTCGGGAGATGGCGAGAGCAAACGAGCGCTAAAGCGCAGTCTTCTCTGGGCTTTTTGCACGGCGCTGAAGCGCCGCTCTTCCACGCTTGTGCGAGCAGTGATTCCGACTGCCTAAACCGAATGCGACACATCATCCTCAGGCGCGTCGTGATCCGACTCGTTGCTAGCCAGGACCGGCGCCGAGCCCTTGCCCCGCCGCATCGCGACGATGCCGGTGCGCACCATTTCCAGCACGCCGTAAGGACGCAATACTTCGAGCAGGCCGTCAATCTTGTCTTCCGCGCCGGTGATTTCAATGGTCAGCGAATCGGGCGCCACATCCACGACGCGCGCGCGGAACACGCTGGCCAGTTCCAGCACATGCGACCGCGCCTCATGCGTGGCAGCGACTTTGATCATCGCCAGATCGCGCACAATGGCCGGCTCGTGAGTAATGTTCTCCACCAGCAGCACATTGACCAGCTTGTAGAGATTGGCCTCGATGCGCTTGGCTTGGTCGACATCCGCATCAACCGTGATCGTCATGCGCGAAACCTCGGGCTTTTCCGTTCGACCGACGGTCAGTGAATCGATATTGAACGCGCGTCGCCGAAACAGCGAGGCCACGCGGGTCAGCACGCCCGGCTTATTCTCCACATACACCACGTAAGTGTTCAGCATGTTCTCTCGATTCGTTCGCTCGGGCCCCACGGCTTTCTACTCATCTTCTGAGGTCTCGACGATCTTGCTGGGCCGTCGAATCATCTCGTGCAGCGAAGCTCCGGCCGCCACCATGGGATACACCGTGTCCTCTTGTTCCACGCGGAAATTAATAAGCACCGGCCCCTCATGCTCGCGCGCCGCCCGCACCGACGGCACCACCTGCGAGCGCTCAGTCACGGTCATGCTGCGAATACCGTAAGCCTCGCCGAGTTTGGCGAAATCAGGATTCAGCAGCGGCGTCGCGGCATAGTTGCGCTCGTAGAAAAATTCCTGCCACTGCCGCACCATCCCGAGAAAGCCGTTGTTGATGATGGCAATATTCACTTTCAGATTTTCCTGCACAATGGTCGCCAGCTCGCACAGCGTCATCTGAAAGCCGCCATCACCGACCACCACCCACACGTCCGCTTCCGGCCGCGCCACTTTTGCGCCGATCGCCGCCGGCAAGGCGAATCCCATGGTGCCCAGGCCGCCTGAGGTGATCAGGCTGCGCGCCTTCTCGTGCTTGTAATATTGCGCCTCCCACATCTGGTGCTGGCCCACGTCGGTCACCACCACGGTTTCGCGGTCGCGCGTCTCGCGCCACAAATCGTTGATCACGTGCGCCGCATAAAGATGTCCACTGTCCGGCAGATTCTGAATGTCGCGAACCGCTGCATCGCCCTTCAGCTTGTCGATGGAATCGAGCCACTCGCTGCGGTCGATGGTTTCGATCTTCGGCAACAACTCATGCAGCACCTCCCGCAGGTCGCCGACGAGTGGAACGTCCACTTTAACGTTCTTGTTGATCTCGGCGGGATCGATTTCGATGTGAATCTTCTTTGCGTTCGACGCGTAGGTTTTCAAATTTCCGGTCACGCGATCGTCGAAGCGCATCCCGAATGCCAGAAGCAAGTCGGCTTCCTGAATCGTATGATTCACCCAGGCCTCGCCGTGCATTCCCATCATGCCCAGATTCAGCGGATGGGACGCGGGGAACGCCCCCAAGCCAAGCAGTGTGAGGGCAACCGGAATGCCGGCCTTCTCGGCGAATTCGCGCACCTCCGCCATGGCGCCGGAAATGATGATGCCGTGTCCCGCCAGAATTACCGGGCGCTTCGAGTTGTGAATTAATTCGAGCGCCTGCTCATATTCTTTCTGATCGGGCGACAGGTCGGGACGATATCCCGGCAGTTGCGGTTTGGCCGCATCCCAGTCGAACTCGCACGTCGTCTGCTGCGCGTCTTTGGTGATGTCGATCAACACAGGCCCCGGCCGGCCAGAGCGCGCCACATAGAACGCTTCGCGAACCGTGCGCGCCACTTCGCTGGCATGCGTCACCAGATAATTGTGCTTGGTGATCGGAAGCGTGACGCCAGTGATGTCCGTTTCCTGAAACGCATCCGACCCAATCAGCTTGCTGCCCACTTGCCCCGTGATGCAGACGATCGGCGACGAATCGAGCATGGCCGTCGCAATTCCCGTAACCATGTTGGTGGCGCCCGGTCCCGACGTCGCCACCGCAACACCGACGTTTCCACTCGCGCGTGCGTACCCATCGGCCATGTGAGTCGCGCCCTGCTCGTGCCGCACGAGAATGTGGTGAATCTTGCTGCCCTTCAGCGCGTCATACGCCGGCAGAATTGCGCCGCCGGGATATCCGAAAACGGTTTGGACGCCTTCGCGCTCCAGGCACTCCCACAAAATGCTGGCGCCGGTCATATTCGTTTTATCTTTCATGCGATCGTTCATGCGACCCTTCCTGCCTGCGCGCAATCAGCAATCCAATCACAAACCTGAAAAAGCAAAACCCACCGGGCCACTGACGGGCGGGGCGGGAGTCGTGAGCCTTTAAGATTTCTTGTTTCTCAGCTCGCCGTTTCCCTCCGCACCGCAAAAGGGACCACGCCCTGTCCCCCGCGGCTTGTAACGCGAATTCGATGTAGATAGCGGCGATTCATGGATTGGAGGGAATGGTATCGAAGCGCGAGCGCTGCCGCAAGTGGAAACTCCGGCAACCGGCGCGCCGCGGCTAAAGCTGGATGAGGCCCTGCGTGGCGTCCCGCGCGGCTTGCGCCACGTTCTCGGGCTTACCCAGATCACGCCAATAAAATTCATCGGCGCGAAAAGCGAGAATTTTTTCGTTCTGCGCGGCGAGCCGCAGATAACTCGGAATAATGGAAAAACGCCCTGCTCAGTCAACAGAGGAAGAAGCCGCGGAGAAATCACATGCACGCCGGAAAACGCCAGCGCCTGCGGCTGCGCCGAGGGTCGAACCATTTCGGCGTCATGTTCGCGGCCTGCTCGCCGCCCGCAAAGCTGACCCTGCTCGTCGAACAGCAGATAGCGCGACGTGTCGCGTTCTTGCACCGCCAGAGTCGCGAGCGCCTGCTGTTGCTGATGAAATGACACCATGCGGTGCAGATCGATCGTGCTGAGGACATCGACGTTGTGCACAAGAAACGGGTCGTCGGCACGGCTCGAATCTTCCTGAAAAAACCACGCGGCCTTCTTGAGCCCGCCGCCGGTGTCGAGCAGACACTTCTTCGCGCGAAATTTCGATTCGCATTCCGAAGTTGTCATTCTTCTTCAGGTAATCGACGACCATGTCGGCATAGTGATGCACATTGACGATCACTTCGCCAATGCCAACAATGTTGCAGGCGTCGAAGCGTGATTTCCAGCATCGTGCGCCCGCAGACCTCGACCAGAGCTTTCGGACGGTCGTCAGTCAACGGACGGAGCCGCGTGCCGAGGCCGGCGGCCAACACCATCGCCTTCATGGTTGCGTTTTCCCTGGAGCGGCCGCGCTCAGTGCAACCCTCTCCGCCTCCATCCGCTCCAGTTCGCGATGTTGCAGAATCACCTCAACAGAATTGCGTTCGCGCAGTCGCTTCGCCACTTGTTCCGCAAGATACACCGAGCGATGCTGTCCGCCCGTGCATCCAAACGAAACCATCAGATGCTTGAAACCGCGGCGCTGATAACTGGTCACGCTGGCATCCACCAGCGACATCACGCTAGCCAGAAACTGATGCACGCTTTCCTGCTGGTTGAGATATTCGATCACCGGCGCATCTCGGCCCGTGAGCTGCTTGAAGCGCTCCTCGCGCCCTGGGTTGGGCAGACTCCGCCCGTCGAAGACAAATCCGCCGCCGTTCCCGCTCTCATCTTTGGGCAAGCCGCGATGAAAAGAAAAACTGCCAATGCGCACGACCAGATTGTCAGCGTCAGACGCCAAGCCCTGCAGTTTTTCCGAGGCCAGCATGCTGTGAAAAGCAGCGGTCAGCGTGGGCAGCGCGATCGGCAGTGTAATGTTGTGCAGCAGCCAGCGCAGGTTTTTCAGCGCATAGGGCACGCTCTGCAGAAAATGTACTTTGCGCTCGTAGAATCCGCGAAAGCCATACGCCCCCAGCGCCTGCATGATGCGGATGTACACGTAAGCGTAATAATGCTTCAGGAATTCGTCACGCTTCACATCGACAAAGCCGGCCAGCGCGTCCAGATAGTGATCGAGCAACTGCTGGCGCAATTCCGGCGGCAGATCCGCCTTGGCGTCGTAGAGTAGCGACGCAACGTCATACTGCAGCGCGCCCTTGCGGCCGCCCTGATAGTCGAGAAAATAAGGTTGGCCGTCGCGCAGCATGATGTTCCGTGACTGGAAATCTCGATAGAGAAAATAGTCGCGCGGCGCACTCAGCAGGAATTCAGTCAGGCGCTCGAAATCGTCTTCCAGTGCCTGTTCGCTGAACGGAATGCCGGCCAGCCGCAGAAAATAATATTTGAAATAATTCAGATCCCACGCAATCGACTGGCGGTCGAAACTGTCGCGCGGATAGCAGACTTTGTAATTCAGATCGCGACCGGCCTCAACCTGAAATCGCGGCAGTGTGGCGATCACTTTTCGATAGGCCTCGACCGCCTCAGGCGCGATCCTCTCGCCGGCGCGGTTTTTGGAAAGGAACTCGAACAACGTCGTGTCGCCGAAATCCTCTTCCAGATAAGCGCCCTGATCCAGATCCTCGGCATAGATCTCCGGCACGGGCAGACCATGCTTGCGGAAATGCCGGGAGAATTCGAGGAAGGCGGCGTTCTCTTCGCGCACATCGTAGAGAATCCCGATCGCGCTGATTTTTTCCGCCGTCAGCCGGATAATCTTCCGCCCCGAGCCGCCGAGTTGCCCCTGCAGCGGTCGCACTTGCGCAACCGGCAGGCGGAAGTGCTGCTCAAATAGTTTCTCGAGAATATTCATGAGTGCGCCGCGCGGTTCAGAGCCGACGAATCACAAAGTCGATGATTCATCCACAAAGATATCATCGAAGCGCCGCGGTCGAACCGCATGGGCATCAGAGAACGAAACAGCCTGGAGCGGGGGTACCAGTCGAGGTTTTACGCCTGCTTGCGGGCAACGATGTCGAACGTGCACTTCACTTCATCTTTGATTTTGATGGCTCCTGCGGCGGCTGAGACGGGAGTGATCTCATAATCGCTCTGCCGCACCGAAAACTCACCGATAGCGCGCACCGAGGTGCCGTTTACGGTCACGCGGGCCGAAACCGGCTGGGGCCTGGTCACGCCGTGCAGCGACAACTCCCCGTTCAACGCCACCCAGAATCGGTCGCCGCTGCCGCTGGCCGAGACCCGCGTGCACTCGTAAATAATTTCCGGGAAGCGATCGATCTCCAGAACTTCATCGCACATTTTGCGATGGATCTCCTGCCGATCTTTCTCGCTAATATCGTCGACGACCTCCAGGGAGGCGGCTTGAATGATGACGTTCAACCGGCCGTCCTCGAGGGTCAAGCCCGTCAGGTTGAAATTCACGTCGCCCTGAAAATCCTGGATCGCAATTTTAGGGTCATGCCCAAAGGAAGCGAGCAAGCCCGTCGCAAATGCCAGGACGGAAAACGTGCTCGCCTTGGCATCGATTACGTAGCGAACGGTGGGATCCTCCAACGGTTTGGTCGCATGCACAATAATGTTCCCCATTTCATCGAATACGGCCCATATCCCATGCCGGCTTCAACCGGCGAGACGACCTACCACGTAGAACGAAAATTTCAGCTCGTCCTGTAACTTTAGAGTTCCTCCGGCGATGGAAGCCACGCGGATTCCGTAGTCGCTCTGCAGCAAAGAAAACTCGCCGTAGGCGCGAAACGAATCGACTCCGAAGGCCACTTGAGAAAAAAACGATTGGCCGTTGGTGGTTCCGTGAAGCGACAGCCGCCCTTCCACGTTCACCCGATTCAAATTGTCCTTCAGCCTTTCGCCGCTGATCGAGGAACTTTCAAAGACCGCTTCCGGAAATCGCCGGACTTCCAGCACTTCGTCGTACATAACACGATGGAGTTCCCGCCGATCTGCTTCTCTCAGTTCGTCCAGAACTTCGAGCGACGAAGTTTTTACCACGACTTTCAACTTCGCATCGACCATCGTCCCTGGGACAAAGCTTATGTCTGCCGTGTATCCCCGAATCGCGATCTTCGGACTGTGAGCTACCGCCGAAATCAATCCACTCGCGAATGCTTGCACGGTGAACTGGCTCGCCTTCGGATCGATCACATACCGAACCGCTTCGTTTTGCGGTGCCATAAGTAGCTCATGCCGTCGAAGCCCACTTGGCTCCGACGGTGAGCGCCCCCTTTCTCGCCCTGAAAATTGGGGCCCACCTGCTTAACTGACTGCCACCGATCTACATCGACCGCAATTTTATATAGCGATCCAGGTCGGGTAACGCTCCCTGCACCAGACTGCCCACCCCCATTTGACCCAGATACCGCCGAACGATCGGATTGGACAGAATCAGCCCGGCGCCGAATACCATGAACGCCACGCCACCCAGCATGTAGAGAGTCTCTTTGTCGGTCCCAGAATCGGAGTGATTATCGTTTTCCGCCACGTTAGTCTCCTTTCGAAAATGAACTCTTACGCTCGTGCTCCTGCTCGTGCAAAAGCCTCTCCACCACCGATACCACCATTTTCATTGCTTCGTCCACCGCCGCTTCGACCGGCGCGCTCAATCCCATGTGCCCTTGCTCGCCTCCGAAATCGAGGGGCTCGCAACCGACGAGCAGGATCTTCTTCAGTCCGCCGTTCATCGCCAAAGCCATTCGCAGCACGTTCAGCGGATTCATTCCGTGAGTCTCCACCACGCTCTGCTGCGGCCCGGTTTGCGGCTCGTTCAGCTTGCTCAAGTCAGGCTCAACCAGCGAAACCGCGCCTGGCGTCTGACCGTGAGGATAAGCATCGATAAGAATTGTAGTCTCGTAGCCATCCTGCAGCGCATACGCCAGATCGAAGCCGCGAATGCCGAAGTCCACGACCTTAACCCGCGCACCGAATTCATGCGCCGATAACCGCTTGACCACTTCCACTCCGAATCCATCGTCACCCAGAAAAATATTTCCGATACCTGCCACCAGGATGCTCGCCCGCTCGGTCGCAGCTTTCGATTGCGCTTCATCCTTCGGCAAAGGGTCGACTTCCCCGGCGTCGAAAAAGAAACGATGTCCCGGCTGACGCAACATGCCCAAGTCGCGTCCCGGATCTTCGTCGAGCACGACGCAGACATGATTCTTGCCTTCATAATCCTGCTCGATGCTTTCGATGACGGCGATCTGTCCGGCCAGCGCGATGTCCAGCACGTCGCCACCCTCTCGCGGACGCAGCCGCACGCGGTCCCCGACCCGCACTTCCACCCCATCGATGCTCAGAGAATCTAACTTCGTTTTGTCTTCCAGCACCTGCCACTCCCACTCGTTCATGAAGCTTCCTCCTTGAACGGTCGCAGGCTGCGCATGGCGCCGTGGAGTTTCATGAACTGCTCGACCGGCATGGCATCGGTCCGCTCCAAGATCTGGCGCGCGCGGTCGTCGGATTCGCGAATCTCGCGTTTTTCCTCGTCGGTCAAAGTCATGATGCGCAATGACAGAATTTCGTCGATCTCCGTGCCGTCAAACAGATCGCCCGGACTTTCCGGCGCAATCTGCGGATAATCGTAGAGAATGATCGGTGAAGCCAGCATGGTGTCGCGCTGGCCCGCATTGCCCACCAGCACGGGCCAGGCGCCAATGTTCTTACACGCTGCCGCGACTTGCTGCAATTCCGCCGGGGGCTCGAGCAGCGAAACGAATTCTCCGCCGTTCACGCCGAGAATCGTGTGAGTCGACACTAGTGACGGCATCAGCGCGGCATCGCGATCCACTGCTGGAATTTTCATGGGCGTCACGTTCTGCACGTGAACGCTCACGCGGAATAAGTCCTGGCCAACACTCTCCGCCGAAATCTTGATCTCGCCTGCGATTGCTTCTTGCCTGCGCTCCACCATCCCATCGCGTTCGGAGTCGACCCGGACTTGCGACGGGAACGCGAACGCCGAAGTCGTCCCCGCCAGCAGCGCTGCAATCGCGAGTGCAGGCACGCTGATTTCCCGCTCGACCGCTTCCTGCCAGCCATCGGGCAGCGACCCGGCCCTGGCCTCCGATTGAACTTCACTCGAAGGCTGCACCGAGCGCGCCTGCAAATGCAGAAACCTCAGTTTCACTTCGATGCTGGTCCCCAGGTTCCCCGAGACCAGGAACTCGTTGTGCATGCTGCAAGGTTCTTCGCCGCCTTGCGCCTCGCGATACGCTTGCGGGTACACTACGCCAAAATTCCAGCGCTGCCGATTTTTCACCGACGAAGGCCGGTAGGGATAAAGCATGTATCCCTCATAGAGCACGGCCTTCGCGATCTGATCCGCCCGCTCGAAATTCATGAACGCACCGTCGCTTCTGCCACTTCCGCACCTTCCGCCTGCAGCAGGCTTTCGAGAGCCTGCTCCCACGACGGAATTCCATGCCGCACTTTGTATTCGTACACGCGCTCGAAGATGTCACGGCGCAGGCACAGCCACGCGGTGTTGGGATAATACGCGTCCATCATGTCGCGCCAGATTTTCACCGGCATCGCGAAGCGCGTTTCTTTCGACCATGAAATTGGCGAAACCTGCATCTGCTCGCCTTCCGCCGCGTAAAAAACCGTTCCGCTGAACATCACGCAGAGATGCACATCACCATCGCCTAATCCGTGAAAATATTTAGTCGCCCCAACATTGAAATCGAATGTGCATGGCACCGGCAGATCGACCATCGTCGAACCTCGGAACGGCGGCACATTCACGTTGACGTGCGTCCACAACAAATTCCGCAATGTCTGGCTCCAGCGGTCGACGTCGCCAAACAGATCGCGCAACCTCTCCTGATCTTCCGGTGTGTATCGCCGCCGCGTGACTTCGATCTGAATCTGGCAGCGCAGCGCGACCGAGTGAATCGTCTCGGTCGGGTCGGCGTTGCTCACCGCCAGCTTGAACGCAATCTGCGGCGAGGCAGAGAATTTCACCACCTCGGCGCCTTCGATCTTGAAATTCAGATCAGGCATGCGTCTTCTCCGCCACGACTCGCGCTCGGGCCCGCAGGTCGGTGAAAAAATTGCCGATTTCCTTCCACACGTCCGTGCCGCCCGACAAGCCTCGCCAGTGGATGCGAATCAGGCCAACGAGTTTGTAGCACGCATCGATCGGGACAATGTAATACTCCGCCGGTGCCGATCCGCGCGACTGGCCGACCCGATTCACCAGCAGCGCTTCGACATCGGGCTCCAGTTCGCGCAGCACCGGGTTCGCTTCAAGGATGCTGCTCCACGCCTCCAGCGGCAGCAGCGACTCAGTCGCCCCGGCCGGACTGGGATATAACGCGCTCACGCGCGAGTCCATACTATTCTGCAGGAAGAAAGCCAGGTTAATGGGAATGAGCAGGCCGTCCCACTCCGCGTCGGTCATCTTGAAATCGGACAGGAGCCGCGCATCGCGAGGAACGCGCCGGTATTTCGTTCCGGCCTGGCCGCTGAACAGCATGGCGCAGGCGTCGCACGCGCAGTGCAACCGGCGCTGCGTCAGTTCGATCAGGTGCGAATGTTCCGAGCGCAGTTCGGCGCTGCACATTTCGCACTTTTCCACCTGCCGCTCAGGTTTGCGGGCAAACTGCCGAAGACTCTCGAAGGCCTGCGATGTTTCCCGAAGCTGATCCGTCTTCATCATGTTCGGCTAATTCATATCCGGCAATCACGGCGTTGCTCTCAGTCCATTCCTTCACTACCGAGCGTGAGCGCCGGATGAAGCGCTGAAGAATTGGGCGGCTGCGAAGTGGAAGGCGGCCTCGCTCCCAGCAATTTCTCTAGCGCAATGAAACCGGAATCCGCTGCCGGCTCCTCTAGTCCCTCGACCACCAGAGACGTCAAATCAGGAGCTGACTCGTACACAGCTTCCTCGATCGTTTGCTGCACGGTCCGACTGGTTGACCCGCACGCGTGACCGTCGATCCGCGCCCGCAGGCGAACATCTCCCCCGTTGATGCTGACCACTTTCACTTCCGCGCCCATCTTGTGCAACTTCGAACCAATCTGCTCGATCTTGCGCTCAACGCGGGTCTGCAACTCGTCGGGATGCAATCCGTACAACACCAGCAAGCTGCTCACCAGCGGGTCCTGACCCAGCTCATCGATGATTTTCGCCCCCGCATCTCCAGACTCGAACACGATGTCGAGAATCCGCTCCAGACCGGCACCGTGAAGGTCCATCAGCAGTTGGACTAATTCCTTGGCAGCCGCGCGCGACGCCGGATCCGCAATCGTTTCCAGGTCATGCACCAGGCCGCCGATTTTCTGCACCCGCTGCTGGAAATCTTTTTCGTCGCCCACAATCCTCCCTCACCACTAATGAAAGCAACTAACCAAGGAAAGAGCGGGAGCAACCGCCATTTATAACCGATCGTATATCAGGCGGAACGCTCCCGCTGCTTCAAACTAACAATCGAATCACGGCTGCAGTCCGAACATGGGCGAATGCCGCGTCTCCAGCACCTTACCATCTCCCAGATACATGTGCACGCCGCAAGGCAAGCAAGGATCGAAGCTGCGCACCGCCCGCATAATATCGATCCCCTTGAACTTGTCGGGACCGTTTTCCTCGAAGATGGGCGTATTCTGCACCGCATCCTCATACGGACCCGGCGTGCCATAAATATCTCGCGGATTGGCATTCCAGGGAGTCGGCGGATACGGATGATAATTCGCGATCTTGCCTTTGCGGATCACGACGTGATGCGACAGAACACCGCGCACCGCTTCGTGGAAGCCGCAGCCAATGGCCTCGTCCGGCACTTTGAATTCATTCCAGGTTTTCGTGCGCCCGGAATGCAATTCTTCCAGCGCCTTCTCCACGAAGTGCAAGGCCGTGCAAGCCGCATAGACCTGGAAATAAGTCCGCGCGCGGTCGCGCTCAATCGCGTTGCTCCACTTCGGAATCTTCCACTCGAATTCAACTTCCGGCAGCGAAGTGGTTTTCGGCAAATACATTTTCACGCTGCTCCCCGTGGACTTGACGTAACCAATGTCCACCAATCCCGCGAGAGCCGTGGCCCACAGACGAGCGATCGGTCCGCCGCCGGTATCGAGCGCGAGATGGTCGCCGGTGCGCTTGTCCAGCCAGCGCGGCGACATCACCCACGTATACTTGCCGCCGAAATCCCGCTTCTGCGGCCTCGGAATCGTAGTCTGGTTCCATGGATGGTTCTTATCCACCGGATTCCCCAGCGGATCAGTCTTCACAAACGTCTCGGAATTTTTCCAATCGTCATAATACGAACTGCCGAGCAGAATCCGGATGTTCAGATTGATGTCGACCAGATCGGTCGTCACTAGTTTGCCATCAACCACGACGCCGGGCGTCACGAACATCTTGCGGCCCCAGTCCGTCATATTCTTGTAGGTGTAGTCGCAGTGGTCGGGATCGTTGAACGAACCCCAGCACGCGAGCAGCACGCGCCGCCGGCCAACTTCTTCATAGCCCGGCAACGCTTCGTAGAAGAAGTCGAACAGGTCATCGTGCAGCGGGACGACTTTCTTCATAAACTCCACATACTTCATCAGCCGCACGATGTAGTCGGTGAAGAGCTGAATCGTCGGCACCGTCCCCACGCCGCCCGGATACAACGTGGAAGGATGCACGTGCCGCCCTTCCATCAGGCAGAACATTTCGCGGGTCATGCGGCTCATCATCAGCGCTTCGCGATAGAACGATCCGGTGAAAGGATTGAGCGCCGTCATGATATCGGCGATGGTGCGAAACCCGTGCAGATTGGAGTGCGGCGCCATCGTCGACTGCGCCTTCGCCCAAACCTTCGGATTCGTTTCCTTCACCATCTGCTCGCAGAAGTCCACGCCGACCAGGTTGTCCTGAAAAATATTGTGGTCGAACATGTACTCCGCGGCTTCGCCTAAATTTACGATCCACTCGGCAATCGCCGGAGGACGAACTCCGAAAGCCATGTTCTGCGCATAGGTCGCGCAGGTCGCATGGTTGTCGCCACAGATTCCGCAGATGCGGCTGGTAATGAAGTGCGCGTCGCGCGGATCCTTCCCCTTCATGAAAATGCTGTAGCCGCGAAAGATCGACGAAGTGCTGTGGCACTCCGCCACTTGCTTGTTGGCAAAATCGATCTTGGTGAAGATGCCCAGGCTGCCCACGATTCGCGTAATCGGGTCCCAGTTCATCTCGACGAGGTTCCTGCCCTTGGTTGCGACGTCCTTGGTCGGCGCAGTAATCGTGCTCATCGAAGTTCTCCTCTCAGGTCTCTCGGTCGAACTGTTAGTAGCTTCTCGGGTGGTAGCCGGTAGTCAGTTCCGCGCGCGCATGCCGCCACTTCGGCTCCTTATTACAAGTCGCCTGCGTCATGGTGCGCAGCGCAGAGATCGCGCGCCCATACGCGCCGACCGCAGCCGACGAAATTTTCGCGCCCGGCGGTTCATCCATAAACGGCATAAACTTGTCCGGGAATCCAGGCATGGTGCAGCCGATGCAGATGCCTCCGACGTTCGGGCAACCGCCAATTCCGGCCATCCAACCGCGCTTAGGCACATTGCAGTTCACGACCGGTCCCCAGCAGCCCAGCTTGACAATGCATTTCGGTGAACCGTAGGTCTCGGCGAAATCGCCTTGCTCGTAATAACCAGCGCGATCGCAACCTTCATGCACGGTTTTGCCGAACAACCAGGTCGGCCGCAACTGAGTCATCCAGCGGAATCATAGGCGCCCGCCCCGCCACCTGATAAAGAAGATAGAGCACGGTCTCCATGAAGTTATCCGGCTGCACCGGGCATCCCGGAACATTCACGATGGGCAGCCCGGCTTTCGAGCTCCAATTCCATCCGAGATAGTCCGCAAGGCCCATCGCGCCCGTAGGATTTCCTTCCATGGCATGAATCCCGCCATAAGTCGCGCAGGTCCCGCACGCGATGATCGCCGTCGCCATCGGAGCGAGCCGGTCGATCCATTCATTCGTCGTGATCGGCTGATTGGTCTTAGGATCGGTGCCCAGCGCCGCCCAGTATCCTTCTTTCTTGATCTTCTCGTTCGGGATCGAACCTTCCACGACCAGAACGAACGGTTCGAGCTTTCCTTTTTCCGCGAGGTACCAGTACTTCAGGAAGTCGTCGCCGTTCTCATAGGCCAGCACGGGATTATGCAGGTGAACTTTCGGCAGCCCAGGAATCGCTCCCAGCAGAACATCCTCAATGCTGGGCTGGGTGGCCGCGGTGATTGAAACGGAATCTCCATCACAGCCCAAGTCCGGCTGTGATCCAGACAATGTGCACCTCCGAAACCGCCGGTGGGTGCTGCGTGACGCGACCATACGGAGTTGTTTCCGCTGCCATGGCTCGTCTCCTTTCAAGTTTCAGTTGTTTCGAGGGCCCGTTCATTTCGTGGACCGCCTGATCTGCGAATGATCCGGCCGGCACGCGGAACGAAAATCAAGAGTTGAGGTTTCGCAAACTTTTCCAAGTGTTGTACATCCGTGACGTTGATTTGTCGATAGCGATGATTAAAAACTTTGATGCCTCTTCACAAGCAGGTGTAGCCCTGAATTTTTCTTTCAGAAGCATGGCGATTTTCATGGGGGATTTCCTTATGCCATGCCGATCGATACAAGGGAACATCGTAGTTGTCATGGCGATTGAAATCGGGCGAGAGTAAGCAGGAGAGGAAGCAGAATATTAAGAATTTTTCTCGCCGACCGTCCACTGGATGGCGTGCTGCACCAGTTCTCGGGCACTGCGCAGCGACAATTTCTCCTTGATGTGTGCCTGGTAGGATTCCACCGTCTTCACGCTGATGTGAAGCTCCTCCGCGATCTGCCGCGTCGAGTGCCCTTCGCCGATCAAACGGAAAACTTCGAGTTCTCGATCGGTGAGGTCCGCGATCGAAGAAGAACTTCCCGCGCTCGGGCTGCCAATGTAACGTTGCAGCATGCGATTCGCGATTCTCTCGCTAACATAAATCTCGCGGCTCAAAATCCGGCGCAGTGCGACCAGAACTTTCTCCGTTGCCTCCTGCTTCATGATGTAGCCCTGCGCCCCGGCGCGCAGCGCACGCTCCGCATAGATCGACTCATCATGCATGGAGAGAATCAGCACCGGCAGTTCCGGATAGCGCGTTCGCACATCCTTCAGCAAATCCAACCCGTCAGGACCGTTCAAGGAAATATCCACGACAAGTACGTCCGGCTTCGCGGTCGCGATCGCCTGCACCGCGGTGTGCGCGTCTTCAGCCTCGCCGCAAACGATCAGGTCCGCTTCGCGGTTGATCAGCAACGCCAAGCCCTGGCGCACGATGGGATGATCGTCGACCACAAAAACTCTGCTCTTTTTCGTTGCTACACTCTGGCTCATCGATACCTCAAATGAACGGTCTCAATCTTTCGTCGCCGTGGTGATCGGAAACCGGCATGTGACGCTCGTGCCTCGCGGCTGCTCGCGCCGCACTTCAAGATTTCCGCCGATCATCCCCGCCCGATAATTCATAATGTGGAGTCCGACGCCCGCATGCGGCGCCTGCGGCCGTGCAATACCCGCTCCATCATCTTTAATAATCAGCATTCCCTCGCGCGCACCGGAAGACAACTGAATCAATATGTTCTTGGCCCGGCCGTGCTTGATGGCATTGTTCACCGCCTCCTGCGCGATGTGGTACAGATGCGTCGCCATCGGCGCATCGTGAATCAATACCACCTGTTCACACTCGAAGCGACAGACAATCCCAAACAAGTCTTTGATCTCACCGGCATACAGCCGCAACGCCGACATCAATCCATGCGCGTCCGAAACTACCGGGAGCAGGCCACGCGCCAACTCTCTCGTCTTTCGAATCGCATCATTGACGAACTCGACGATCTTGGCCGCATCCGCAGCCTCTGGACTGTGACTCTCCGCCAGCCTCCGCTCCTGCACCTTCGTCATGAAAAGCGATACCGGTCAGGTGCTGGCCCAGACCATCGTGCAAGTCCTGCCCGATTCTACGCTGCTCGCGCTCGCTGATTTCAAGCACGGTCTTCTCCAGGCGCTTGCGCTCACTGATGTCGCGAATCGCGCTCGAAACCAGCACGCCTTCATCCGTCTCCAGCGGACTCAAGCTGATCTCCACCGGAAACTCGCGCCCGTCCTTGTGCAGACCATACAGCTCGACACCCGCACCCATCGGCCGCACCCGCGGCTCCGCGAAAAAGCTTCGCCCGGTCCGCCGAATGATTTCCCCGCAATCTCGTCGGCACCAGCTTTTCGATTTCTTCTCCCAGCAATTCCTGCCGCGGATAACCAAATAATTTTTCCACCTGCGCATTCACCAGAACAATTCTTCCCCTTCTGGTTCACCACCACCACGGCATCCGGAGCGGCTTCCAGCAATCCGCGAAACCGCGCTGCGCCCGCTTCTGCGCGGTCACATCAATTCCTGAAGCGATCACATACATGGGTGTCTGCTTCGCCGCCGGCAGCAACCGCGGCCGACCACGCGATCGTGCGCTGACTCGCCGTCGCGCGCGACCCACGAGCTCTCATACTCCGTCCGCGACTGGCAGTCGCAGATCTGCTCGAACATAGCTCCGAAACTGCATCTCGTTCCTCCGGCGCCGCAAACAAATCCCAAACCCTCTGCCCGCGCGCCTGTTCGAGAGATTGCCCCGTCATCTGCTCGCAAGCTCGATTCAACCGCACGATTCGCCCTTCGCGGTCCAGCACCACCACCAGCGCTCCCACGGTATCGAGAATCGCCGACACCACGTTGCGCTCGTCCTGCAACTCTTCTTCGGTCCGCTTCAGATCGGTAATGTCAAACGCAATGCCGTGAATAAACCACGGCCGCCCGTCCGGGTGCCGCATCATCTTGGCTTCGCAGTGAAACCAGACCACCTGCCCGTTGCGCGCCATCACTCGGTACGCCGACCGCAGCGGCTTGCCCGACAAAAACATTTCCGCCGCTTCCATACTCCAGCGCGCCCTTATCTTCAGGATGAACCTGCCGGTACCACAGCACCGGATCTTCCAGCCACTGCGCCTGCGAAAATCCCAGCGTGGCTTCAATTTGCGGACTCACATACGCCTCTCCGATTCCGCGATCGAGATACGCCATGAACACCACGGCCGGAAGTTGCTCCACCAGCGCGCGGTACTTTGCCTCGACGTTCGGAACATGAGTGTCAGAGTCTGAGGTCTGTCCGAGCCTCTCCACAACATGATGAACCGCGCCCAAAGCTCCCGCGAATCTTTGTCACTGAGATAAGTGCCGGCCAATCCGGTCAAAATCGCTTCCGCAGCTTCCGGACTTAGCTCAGCCACGCCGGGAACCGCAGGCGCGGTTCCGTTCGCAGTCGCATCCGCATCGATTTTCCAGAACGTGCTCATCGAGCAACGACTCCGCACCCACTCCCGAACAACACTTCCAATCAGTTCCCTACAAAGTCGGCGCCTTCTTCGCCCGGCTTCTCCAGTTCGGTTCCTTATTAAGTGACGCCTGCGTAAAGCGCCGCAGCGCATGAATCGCCCGCCCATAAGTCTGCACCGCTTGTGCCGATAACAACGACCCCGGCGGCTGATTCATGAAGGGCATGAATTTATCCGGAAACCCCGGCATCGTGCACCCAATGCAAATTCCGCCCACGTTGGGGCATCCGCCAATCCCGCCCATCCATCCCCGCTTGCCCACGTTGCATTGCACCACCGGACCCCAGCATCCCAATTTCACGATGCACAGCGGAGACCCATATTCCTCCGCAAATTCGCCCTGCTCGTAGTACCCGCCGCGATCGCATCCCTCATGCAACGTGCTGCCAAACAACCACGTCGGCCGCAGCGCCTCATCGAGCGGAATCATCGGCGCGCGCCCGCTGGTCATATAAAGAAGATAGAGAAGCGTCTCCATCATGTTGTCCGGCTGCACCGGGCAGCCCGGAACACACACGATCGGAATCCCCGCCTCCGATTTCCATTTCCATCCCAAATAGTCGGGCAGTCCCATGCAGCCCGTGGGATTTCCCTCCATGGCATGAATCCCACCGTAAGTCGCGCACGTCCCCGCCGCAATAATCGCCCACGCCTTCGGCGCCAGCCGATCGATCCATTCACAGGTCGTGATCGGCTGCCCCGTCACCGCATCCGTGCCAAACGAAGCCCAATACCCTTCTGCTCTTATTGTTCTCGTCCGGGATCGATCCCTCGACGACCAGAATGTACGGCCGTTCCGTCGTGCCTTCCCAGGCATCGCGGAACGGCTTCACAAACTCATCTCCATTTTCGAATGCCAGGAAAGGATTGTAGAAATTGACTTTCGGAATCCAGGGCAGGGCGCCCGTCACAATATCTTCGATGCTCGGCTGCGTGGCGCCGGTCATCGCGATGGTGTCGCCATCGCATCCCAGCCCCGCCGTCATCCACAGGATGTCGATTTCTTGAATCGCTGGAGTCGTCGCGCTCGTGGATCTTCTTGCGCCGCCGGTTCGATCAACCGCCACGTCGTCCATCGACTCTCACTCCAGCCCGCGAGCGCTTACGCCAGCGTATTCTAGCGTATTTCGCACCCCGGGGAATTAACCTGGCTCACGACCCGTCGTAAGCCGCACCGGCGCGCACCCATCCGCCCCAAAGTCCGCGCCCCGGTTGACTTTCAGCGTGGTTCCTCTACAATGTCGCGACCGCGAAATGCGAGTGCGGAGGCCGGTTTCGGCCGCCCGCTTCTCGTGGTCCGCAAGACAATATAAAGCCGTCCGCGTGGAGACTAGCCCCGTCCTCCCTCTCGAGTCTTCGCGCGCAGCTCCGATACCGGATCTGTCTTCCGGTCCTTCGTTTGCGCTCATACGTTTCGATCCGCAGTTCTGATCTGGAGTCCGAATGACGATTGCCCGAATGACGATTGTCCGAGTGACGATTGCCCGAGTAAAGATTGGCCGAGTAAAGACCAGCTCGAAAATCCTCGCGGCGCTGCTTGCCTGCCTGACCGTCTCGGCCGCCCGACCCGTGCTGGCGCAAACCGTCACGCTCACGCCCAACACTGTCTCATTCGGAAATCAGCTCGAGGGCTCAGCCAGTCCGGGGCAGAATCTCATCTTGAAAAACGGCCAGAGCACTCCCATCATCATCACCAACATCACGACCACTCTTCCAGATTTCCAGCAGACCAATACCTGCCCGTTCAGTCCGTCGACTCTCGCAGCCGGCGCAACCTGTGTGATCTCGGTGACCTTCACGCCGCTCGCCCTGGGCCTGCGCAGTGCCGGCCTCACGGTCGCGGACAACGCCACCCACAGCCCGCAAATGGCATTCCTGAACGGCACCGGCGTCAACGCCGTCACGGTTTCGCCGACCAGTCTTTCCTTCGGAAATGAAGCCATCGGCTCCCGCAGCGCGGCGTCCACCGTGACCCTAACCAACAATCAAACCACGGCCCTGACCATTACGAAGATTTCCACCAATCTCGCCGATTACACCGATACCAACACCTGCCCGCTCAGTCCGAACACGCTGGCCGCCGGAGCCAGCTGCAACGTCTCAGTTGTCTTCGCGCCCCTGGCTACCGGAACGCGCAACGCCACGTTCACCATCACCGACACCGCCAGCTTCAACCCCACCGTCGGCCTCACCGGAACCGGAGTTCTCGCCGCCGTCGTCAGTCCCGCGAGTCTGACCTTCAGCACGCAAAGTGTAGGTACCACGAGCCCTCCACAAATCGCAACGTTAACCAACAATCTCTCCACGCCCCTATCGATCACGACCATCGCAACCAACCTCAAAGATTTTTCCGTAACTTCGACTTGCCCCCTCAGCCCCGCGACGCTAGCCGCCGGGGCTAGTTGCACGGCATCCGTAGTTTTTCATCCAAAAGTCGCCGGTACTCGCTCCGCAACCTTGAGCTTCCTCGACAGCGCCGGCAACAGCCCGCAGAAAATTTCTCTCATGGGCAGCGGAACCACCGCTCATCTGACTTCGATCTCAGTGAGCCCCTCTCCCGCGTCGGTTTCACTCGGAGGAACCCTGCAACTCACCGCCACGGGAAATTATTCTGACGGCAGCCAGCAGAATCTAACCACCTCGGCGACATGGACTTCCTCCGCTCCCGCAATCGCCAGCATAACCACAGCAGGTTTGGCCACCGGAGCAAGCGTCGGCAGCGCCACCATCACCGCCGCCCAGAATCCGATTTCCGGTTCAACCACAATCTCGGTGACGCAAGACGGCGTCGCCTACTACGTCTCCCCCACCGGCAGCGATTCCAACTCCGGTTCCCTGACCGCCCCGCTTGCGACCATTCAAAAAGCGGAGTCCCTGGTCATCGCCAACTATCTCGGCACGCATTGCTCATCGCAAACCGCGCCCATCATCGTTCAGTTCCGCGCCGGACGATGGGACAACCTCGCCCTCACCCTGACCTCCGCCGACAGCGGCTGCAACACCACCGCTCCCGTCGTCTTCGAAAACTATCCCGGCGAAACTCCCATCTTCTCCGGCGGCGTGCAGGTTCTGAACTGGATCAACACCACGGGCTCAACCTGGCAGGCAACCCTGCCCTCGAACACGGTGAATTTCGAAGCGCTCTATTACAACGGAGTCAGGCGCCTGCGCCCGCGCCTCGGCTCGACTACCGCAGCCGGCCCGGTCGGAACCACCTACCGCGTGTCGGCCAACGTCGCCGGCGAATACGACCGCTTCTACTACAGCCCTCTCGACCCCATCACCGACACCTGGCGCAACTACGCCCCTTCCACAGGCAATCCCTGCGGCCAGCTTCCCGGCCCCACCAATCTGCAGGGAGACATCCAGATCGGCATCTTCGAACAGTGGGAACTTTCCTGGGAGCGCATCAGTTGCATCGACCCCGTCAACCATCTCGTCTATCTCACCGGCTCCACTTCCACCGGCGCATCTCACGGCTACATCGCCACGCACCGCTACGTCATCGAAAACATCAAAGACGCACTCGCGATTCCCGGACAATGGTTCCTCGACCGCTCCATCACCGGCGCGTGGGTGCTCAGCTACATCGCGAACCCCGGCGAGAATCCGAATACCGACACGGTCATTATTCCGCAGCAGCGTCAAGTACTAAACGCAACCGGACTGAACTACCGCACCTTCACCGGCATCACCTTCTCTTACGACGACTATGTCGTCGGCCCCAAAGGCTACGCCGGTTCGCAGGCCGACGCAGCCGTCTCCGCCGCCGTGCAGTGTCTGGACTGCAGCAACGTAACTTTCGACAGCAACACCTTCACCGGCATCGAAGGCTACGGCCTGAGTTTTCCCACCGATAACAAGGGCACCGCAACCACCAACGTGATTCAAAACAACGCATTCTTCGACGTCGGCGCCGGCGGCCTTCTCACCGGACGCGTTCCCTCGGGCCCTGAGACCGACACCAACGTCTTCCAGTTCGCCACCATCCAAAACAATCTTGTCCAGGGTTACGGCCGCAAATTTCCGGGCGCGGCTGGCATCGTCAATCTGCTGGGCCACGACATCTCCACCACTCACAACGACGTCACCGACGGCTACAACCAGGGAATCATGATCTGCTTCCCCAATTTCAGTTTCTCCTGCGCCGGACAAACCAATTCCAACGGCGGCTTCAACCAGACCGTCACCTACAACCACATCTGGAATCTCGGCCAGGGAATTCTGAACGATTTCGGCGGAATTTATTTCGCGACTTACAACGCCACGGGCGATACAGCCGAGAACAATAAAATCCACGACATCAGCGACGCCTCCTCGCAAGACTCCGACGGCTACGGCGGCAACGCCATTTACGTAGACCGCGGCGGCCCGATCCAACTCGAAAACAATCTGCTCTATCGCACCATCAACGCCCTCAACGTCACCATGGGCCCGCCATCCATCGGCCAGATCATCACGGCCGGCAACAACATCTTCGCCTATTCCCGCCAAACGGCCGTGAATACTTTCGCCTGCGCCAAGGCGGGATACTCCCAGTTCTCGCTCAGCAACAATATTTTTCTCGAGGACCGAACCTCGACCTCCAATCCGACTTTCAGACTGCAAATGGGTGCAACCTATCTGGGCGCCCCGGTCGGCTCCGCCCAGGATTTCGCCAGCAACGATTACTGGAACACTTCCGAAACTTTTTCCACCGACCCGACAGCTTTCAATTCCCAAACTTCCGTCTGCCAGACCAAAACCTATTTCACGTTCCCCTCCTGGCAATCCCTGGGCGAGGACTCCGACAGCCTCTCGGTCGATCCCGGCTTCATTGAGCCCACCTATCCCACCGACAACTTCAATTTCGTGTCGAGCCCGCCCAGCATCGGGTTCGTCCCCTTCAACACCACGGGAACCTGCCCCACCTGCCCCGGCCGCACCGATCCCCTGATTACACCCGGGACAATCCCCGCCGGATTCCCCACCTCACCCTTCAACCCGGCCACGGACTATTAAGGATTTATGTAATCACTCACCGTGCAACGATCGCAGTCTGCTTGTTAACCATTCCCTTAATAGCCCATTCGAGCCATTCCCACTTCCGGCCTCAAACGGTACTCTGTTCTTGAGCAGACTTCGGGGGAGGGCTGTTCAGCAATCGTCCCATGACTCTTTGAGTCGTGGGACGTTTTGTTTTTCAGGGTGGACGTTTCGTTTTTGAAGATCAGATATACTCCGGCCACCACGCCAGCCAGCCGATTCTGCGCGATCTTCCTCATTTCGCAGCAGAAACCGGCACCAGCAGGCCAGACGCAATGAACTTGGGAAAAGAAGAGCAGGACCGCAAGCACGACCGCGCCCTCGGCATGCACCGCAAAATCACCCGCCGAGATTTCCTCAACGGCGTCAGCATCGCGGTCGGAAGCTCGCTCCTGGCCACAAATCCGTGGGTCGAAGCCTTCGGCGTTCCGCAATCCCCCTTCGCTCCCGAAAAAGATCCCGCGTACTATCCTCCGGCCCTGACCGGAATGCGCGGCGCTCACGACGGCTCCTTCGAAACCGCCCACGCCCTCCGCGACGGCAAAGAATGGCCCGACTCCGTCGCCGTCGCCGTCGACGAGTCCTACGATCTCATCATCGTCGGCGCAGGCATCAGCGGCCTCGCCGCCGCCTACTTCTACCGAAAGTTCGCCGGCCCCAACGCCCGCATCCTCCTCCTCGACAACCACGACGACTTCGGCGGCCACTCCAAGCGCAACGAATTCCACTCCGGCCAGCGCCTGCTCATCGGCTACGGTGGCACCCAGTCCATCGAAGCTCCCGCCAACTACAGCAAAGTGTCGATCGGCCTGCTGAAAGAACTCGGAATCGACGTGCAGCGCTTCTACAAGTATTACGACCAGAAATTCTTCGACTCGAGAAAGCTCGCTGAATCCACTTTTTTCGACAAAGAAACTTTCGGCGTCGATCGCCTCCTCCCCGAAGCCGGACTGCACTTCTTCGGACCCACCTTCACCGCCGAAACCGCCGCTCAACTTCCCATCGCCGAAGCCGCGCAGCGCGACATTCTCCGTCTACAGGAAACAAAGGTCGATTACCTTCCCGGCCTCACGCCCGAGCAGAAGCGCGCCAGACTCATCAAAACCAGCTACAAAGATTTCCTCCTCAACGACGTCAAAGTCCATCCCGACGTCGCCAAGATTTTCCAGAAGTTTCCCCACGACCTGTACGGCGTCGGCATCGATGCCGTCTCCGCCTACGACTGCGCCCGCTACGGCTATCCCGGCTTCCAAGGCATCGCGCTGCCCAAGCGTGGCGGCGAAGAAGATCCGGAGGAAGAAGAGCCCTACATCTTCCATTTCCCCGACGGCAACGCGTCCATCGCCAGAATGCTGGTGCGCTCGCTAGTCCCCGGAGTCCTTCCCGGCCACACCATGGAAGACATCGTCACCGCTCGCGCCAACTACGCCCGCCTCGATGATCCCGCCTCGAAGATTCGCATCCGCCTTAACAGCACCGCCGTCCGCGCCAGGCATGTCGGCGAACCCGCATCCGATCCCCCAGCCGATCCGACATCCGCAAAAGAAGTGGAGGTCACCTACGTTCGCGGTGGCCAAGCCCACCGCGTCCGCGCCGCCCACTGCGTGCTCGCCTGCTACAACATGATCATTCCTTACCTCTGTCCAGAAATGTCCACCACGCAAAAAGAAGCCCTCTCCTACTGCGTGAAAATTCCCCTCGTCTACACCAACGTACAAATCGCGAACTGGAAATCTTTCCAGAAGCTCGGTATCAACGGCGTCTACGCCCCCGGAGCCTACTTCAGCAACGTGAACCTCGACTATCCCGTCTCCATGGGCGACTACCAATTCCCCCGCTCGCCCAACGAACCGTGCTTGCTCCATCTCCTGCGCACTCCATGCCAGCCCGGCCTGCCGTGCAAAGATCAATACCGCGCCGGACGCTATGAGTTACTCGGTACCTCCTTTGAAACCTTCGAGCGCAACGTCCGCGACCAGCTCGGCCGCATCCTCTCCCCCGGAGGCTTCGATCCCGCCCGCGACATCCAGGCCATCACCGTCAACCGCTGGCCGCACGGCTACGCCTACGAATACAACTCGCTCTTCGAGCCCATCGACCGCCCCGCCAACCAACGCCCCTGCGTCATCGGACGCCAGCCCTTCGGCCGCATTCACATCGCCAACTCCGACGCCGACGGCCACGCCTACACCAACATCGCCATCGACCAGGGCCACCGCGCCATCACAGAAATCATAGAAAAAAAGAAAGCAGCTCCCCAGGCGTAAAACTCCCCACGATCCGCCGAGCCCGCTCTTGGGTTGTGGAAGGAATGAAAAGAATCTGGTGGCGGCGGTAGGACTCGAACTTGAGCCGCTTAGCGGGCGTGAGCGAAGCGGGAGCCCGCTGGCGAAATCCTGAACGCAGTGAAGGACCTGCTTGAATCTGGTGGCGGCGGTAGGACTCGAACCTACGACCTACGGATTATGAGACCGTCGCTCTAACCACCTGAGCTACGCCGCCACGTTTGGATAGTCCGGGTAAGACCCTCACCCGGACCATGAAAGACACTCAAATATGTTATCAGCAAATTGCCGCTTTTCCGTACCCAGCGGAGCTCGTGTGGCGGCCTCGGGCTTTGAATGGGCGCGGCTTCAAGCCGCGCCGTAAATCTTCGAAACAATCAACTGGGCTTCAGCCCCTGAGGCGTCCGGAGCACAAACTTCCCCCTTCCATTTAACATTTCCTCCCATGCCCGACGCGCACTCCGACATCCGTCCCCTCAACCGCGCCTTCTTCGCCCGCGACCCCCGCCGCGTAGCGCGCGAACTCCTAGGGAAAATCCTGGTCCGCAACCAGGACTCACACGGTGCTCGCCGCACCGCCCGCATCGTCGAAGTCGAAGCCTACCTCGGAGAAAACGATCCCGCCTCCCACTCCGCCGCCGGACGCACCCTCCGCAACGCCGTTCTCTTCGGCCCGCCCGGTCACGCCTACGTCTATTTCATCTACGGAACTCACTTCTGCCTCAACGTCTCCTGCGAACCCGACGGCATCGCCGGAGGCGTTCTCTTCCGCGCCCTCGAACCCCTCACCGGCCTGCAAGAAATGGCCAAGTCCCGCGACCTCGAAATCCCCAACCTCGCGCTCGCCAACACCAAGACTCTAATCCAACTCACCAGCGGCCCCGGCCGCCTCGCCGAAGCTTTCTCCGTCACCCGCACTCGCGACAACGCATGCGACCTAACTTCCTCCGCCAGCAGCCTCTGGCTCGGAGAGCAGATCGAAAAGCAAGTCCGAGAAAAGATCGGCGAAGACGCTGGAAAGAATCCCGGGAAAAAACGCGGCAAAGCTCCAGTCATCCGCGCCACGCCTCGCATCGGCATCACCAAAGCCGCCGACATGCCCCTCCGCTACATCCTCGACGGCAACCCCTTCGTATCCAAACCGATCAACGGAGGATCGGGTCACACGCCCCGCCCAAGCCGTGCCGCGGCCAAGCCTCCCAAAACCCGCAACACCGACCGGTAGTCGACTCCAGTAGCCGAGTCCGAAATTTCGCGATCATTCAACACGATGTCATCCTGAACTCGGCGAAAGCCGAGCGAGGGACCCTACGACAACCAGCCGATCCGATGCAGTAAATGGGAGTGAAAGCGCTTCCCGCAGCGCGGGCCCTCCCCGCGGGATAACATCGGTCGCTGATCCCAAAATGCTCGCTAAAATTAACCCGCTACGAACAGCGCCGCAGACGGACGCCGAGGTGTAGACTAACCTCCGGGCAACGAAGCCAAAAGCCCTGCCCGACAAGGCTTTTCAAGCGGACCGCAAATGAACAACTTTCGCGCAACCCGAGCCTTCCGCGAATCATGCGATACCTCAAGGCTCCGCGTGCAACCCCTCGCAGCATTTCGGACACTCGCCCTCATCGCCGCCCTCGCCATAGCCGCGCCCGCATTGGCCGCCGCAGACGGCGCCGCCTCCACGCACTCCACCCCCGCGCCCTCCTATATCCTAATCGGCTTCGCCGGAGGCTTCGTCCGCCACGACGATCTCAACCACGGCCCGGTCCAACTCGCCCACAAAATTCAGCGCGACCTGCCTAAAGGCGCAACCATCCAGGTCTTCGAGAACCGTCATCGCCGCACCGCCTACGAAACCGTCCTTCACCTGCTCGACGCAAATCATGACGGCGTCCTCAGCCCCCAGGAAAAATCCCAGGCCCGCATCATCCTCTTCGGCCACAGTTGGGGAGCAGCCGCCGTGGTCATGCTCTCGCGCGAACTCGATCGCATCGGAATCCCCGTGCTGCTGACGGTTCAGGTCGACAGCATCGCCAAGCCCTGGCAGGACGACAAAGTCATCCCCGACAATGTCGCCGCAGCGGCCAATTTTTATCAGCCGCATGGCCTGGTCCACGGCCGCGCCAAAATCACCGCCGCCGACAATTCCAAAACCCAAATCCTCGGCAACTACCGTTTCGACTACCAGAAAACTCCCGTCCCCTGCACCGGAGCCTCCTGGTTCCAGCACACCTTCACCCCCAGCCACATGCAAAGCCAATGCGATCCGCACCTGTGGACGCAGGTCGAGGATCTGGTTCGTCAGCGCATGACAACCGGGTCGGGCGTGGTTGCGGCGATTCCCTGGGCTGGATATATTTCACCTTCTCAGTGAAATCGCTGTGCAGAAACAGCGATCTGGAATTGCCGCAAATTCAGGAGTAAGCTGCTGTGCGTGAGAACAGAAACGCTCAGCCACACTTTTCTCCGGTCAATCTTGCTGTGCGCCGTTTTCTGCGCGCTCATGATCCCATCCTTCGCGAACGCACAAACCATTACCGAACTCAAGAGCAAAGCAGAGGACGGTGATGTACAAGCAGAATTAGCCCTCGCCAAGGCGTATCACCTGGGTGAAGGGGTCGCGAAGGACGAAGCGGAAGCCGTGCGTTGGTTGGAGGAGGCTGCCAATCAAGGGAACGCGGCGGCGCAAATCAACCTTGGAGTTGCCTATTCGAATGGAGCAGGGGTTCCAAAGAACTATGCCGCGGCCGTACGCTGGTTCACCAAAGCCGCCGATCAGGGCGCCGCAGAAGGGCAGCGGGGCCTTGCGCTCCAATATCACTTGGGACAGGGCGTTCCGAAAGACGACGCCGTAGCCGTGCGTTGGTTCACCAAGGCCGCCGACCAGGGAAATGTACAGGCCCAGTCGAACCTTGCGGCGCTTTATCACCTGGGTGGACAGGGTGTTCCACAGGGCGACGCCGCCGCCGTGCGCTGGTGGAAGAAGGCCGCCGATCAAGGCGACGCAACGGCTCAAGGCAATCTCGGAACAGCGTATGGTTTAGGAATTGGCGTTCCGAAAGACGAAGTCGAAAGCGTGCGATGGCACACGCAAAGCCGCCGAAAATGGTAACGCGGCTTCCCAGTTCACCCTGGGAATGCTCTATGTTCGGGGTGCCGGAGTCCCGAAGGATGAAGCCGAGGGAGTCAAGTGGCTGCGCAAGTCCGCCGAACAGGGCTTTGCGCAGGCTCAATACAACCTCGGGATGGCTTATCGCGCTGGTTCAGGCGTGGAAAAGGACAACGTACAGGCTTATTTCTGGATAGCGCTTGCCGCGACATCCCTCGAACAAGGAGTCGTGAAGGACTATCGTGACAAAGTCGAAGCCGTGCTCACGCCCGCTCAGCTTGCGGAGTGCAGGAACGCATTCGCAAATGGAAAGAGGCGCATCCGGCCGCGCAAACAGCTTCATTAAATTTCCTACCCGGCGTCCCGCCGGATCAGCATCAAGCCCAGCCACAAGCCCAACCGTCAATACCTCTGATCGCACTAGGTATCAAGCCCGTATTTCTCGCATTTACCAAACCGCCGACCTGTGATGGAAAACTCGCGTCTGTTTTGCTTTCCTCATTCAAAGAGGCGATCACAACCTCGCAGCGACACGAGCTGATTCGAGATCTGAGCGACAACGGCAAAATGGATACGATACTAATGATCCAAATGGCTTGCGAGGAACGCAACAATTCTGTTTCCGTCACCAGCACTTACGGGGAGGCGAAGTGTTCGGTCCTAAGAACTGTCACGTAGCGTTTGACCCCCGAACCGGGAATGTTCTTTCGTGCGACCCGAACGGTGAGCCTATCTGCGGCAAAGAGCTGTTTAAAGAGTTCGAATATATCCTAGCCACTACCGGGATCGAGTGAGATTGGAGTGAATATCAGGTCGATTCCGCGTTCACAAATCTGCGTAGAAGAGCCAAAGGCGACCTGCGACCTAAGTGCTTAACTTCCCGATCACCAGATTGTCGATCAATCGCGTGCTCCCCACAAACGCCGCCACCGCCACCAGCGCGCCGCCGGAAATATCCTCAACCGCATCCAGCGTGTCCGGATCGACGATCTCGAAATAATCAAGCCGCACCGCAGCTTCCCCCGCAAATTCCGCGCGCCCTGCTGCCACCAACTTCGCCGCATCGCGCTCACCCGCATCCACCAACTTCTGCACCCGCATCAACGACCGATGCAGCACCAGCGCCTGCCTGCGCTGCTCCGGATCGAGATAAGCATTCCGCGAACTCATGGCCAGCCCATCGGCCTCGCGCACAATCGGACACACCACAATCTCCACCGCCAAATCCAAATCGCGCACCATGCGCCGGATAATCGCCACCTGCGCCGCATCCTTCTGCCCAAAAAACGCCGCGTCCGGTTCCACAATGTTGAACAGCTTCGCCACCACAGTCGCCACCCCGCGAAAATGCCCCGCCCGCGAACCCCCATCCAACTTGTCACTCAGCCCCTCGACGGTAACCCAAGTAGTTGTGGGGCGGACACTCTTGTCCGCCGCCCTCCCATACATCTCCTCCACGCTCGGCGCAAACAACAACTCCACACCCTCGCGTTCCAACAACTCACAGTCCCGCTCAAACGTCCGCGGATATTTCCCCAGATCCTCGTTCGCCCCAAACTGCGTAGGGTTCACAAAAATCGAAGCCGCCACCACATCCGACCCATCCCGCGCCGCCCGCACCAACGACAAATGCCCCTCATGCAGCGCCCCCATAGTCGGCACAAATCCCACCCGCTTCCCCGCAAGCCGCAAGCCGCGCGAAGCACTCCGCATTTCGTGAATGGTCGTACAGATTTTCAAGAAAGGATTTTCAACAGCAGATTGTCATCGAAACAAAATCAAAATGTAGGGACAGCCGCCCTCGGCTAGCTTGCCCTGAGCGAAGCCGAAGGGCCGGGCGCAGCTCGGCGCTCTTTGTTGGCGGTGCCCAAGAAACTCCCGACCCTACCTCACCACCACCGGCACGTCATGCTTCACCGCCCATATCAACGCCACCAACCATCCAATCACCGTCCACCCCAGAAAAAAATTCAGCAGAAAGATGGCCAGCAAATCGCGCTTCCCGCGCGCCAGCGCAATAATCGACGGCAAAAAATACATCACAAACGGCAGCCCGAAAAAATGAAAAAAGAAAAACTGAAAAACCATCGTCGAAAGAATCATAGAGTCTCCTCCTTCAGCGCGCCACCGCGCCACTCATAGCGCGCCGCCCAAATAAAGATACGCAAAACAAGCCGCCCATGTTCCGCCCTATCATTGTTAAATCCGTGCAAATCCGCGAAAATCCGTGGCAAAGAAGTTACCGCCCCATCGCCCGCTTCCGCGCCAACACCGTCTCCAACCCAGCCAGAGTCTCCTTCGGCAGATGATACGACTCCTCATCCGACGGATACTGCCGCGCTCGCACATCCTCCCGAAACGCCCGCGCCGCCTCCGTGATCAGCGATCCCGCATCGCCATACCTCCGCACAAATTTCGCCGGAGCCCCAAACGTCAAACTCAAAATGTCATGAAACACCAGCACCTGCCCATCGCAATCCGGCCCCGCCCCAATCCCAATCGTCGGCGTACTGACCTCGCTCGTAATCATCGCCGCCACTTCCCGCGGCACGCCCTCCACAAAAAGACACGCCACGCCCGCCCGATCCAACGCCACCGCATCGCGCATGAGCTGTTCAATCCCGCTCAAACTCTTCCCCTGGACTTTGTATCCGCCCATCACATTCACCGACTGCGGCGTCAACCCAATGTGCCCCGCCACCGGAATCTCCGCATCAATAATCTGCCGGATCAACTCCGCCCGCTTCTCTCCACCCTCCACCTTCACGACTTCGGCGCCGCCCTCCTTCACAAACCGCGCCGCATTGCGCACAGCGTCCTTAGGGTCAACCTGATAAGACCCGTATGGCATATCCGCCACCAGCAACGCACTCTTCACTCCCCGCCGCACCGCCTTCACATGATGCAGCATCTCGTCCATCGTCACCGACAGCGTATTCTCGTAGCCCAGCATCGTCTGCGCCAGCGAATCCCCCACCAGCACCACGTCAATGCCAGCCTCATCCACCAGCCGCGCGGCGGAGTAGTCATACGCAGTCAAACAAGTAATGGGTTCGTGACGGACTTTCTGTTCCCGCAGAGTTGCGGTCGATACCTTGCGGCCCGAGCCGCCTTCGCGCGAGAGCTCAAAGCTCCCGCCCATCGGGGTCAAACTCATGATGTCCTCCAGTGCCCCTCCGCCGCAGCGGATAGAGCCTGTACTGCATCCTGACATAGGCAGCCTGAGATGCGTGCCTGCGCTATTGTACCCCCAACCCCACCCCAAGTCGACGCCGAATCCCCCAACGTTCTCAGCAGTTTACGACCGTAAAAATGTGGAGCGGACACTCCTGTCCGCGGCCGTTGAGTTTGACCTTGATTCAGATTTTGACTTTGATCTCGGGTGCCCCATTTCTCGCGCGTCCTTTGCGCGAGACGTGGGGATTTTGATGAGGAGAACGACCCCCGAAGTATCACGGTTGCCCCATCCTCTGTCGCGTTCTAATGCAACATGGTGGGTCTTCTACTGAGGTTCTCTTGCGAAAGGCTTGGCAACTCGGAACTACTTCTGCACCGTCACGCCCTTCCAAAACGCCACAAAACCCGCAATCTCCTTCGCCGCCGCCTTGGGCTCGGGATAAAACCATGCCGCACCGGCATTCTTCTTGCCATTCACTTCCACGTCGTAGTAACTCGCCGTGCCTTTCCACGAACATTCCGTGTGCAGGCTGCTGGGTTTGAAATATTCCTGATGAATCGCCGCCGGAGGAAAATACTGATTTCCCTCCACCTCAATCGTCTGCTCGCTCTCGGCCAACACCGCGCCGTCCCACATTGCTTTCGCCATAATGCTCCCTTAGATTCCCCGCGACCTAGTTGGTTTCAGAAACGCAGAGCCGCAGAGCGGCGAAATACGTTAGCCCAGAGCCTGCCCTGAGCCTGTCGAAGGGACGTAAGTCCTGGGGTAGATCGCAAAAAACGGAACAAGTCCCGTAGGGACGACACAGAGCCACAAAATCCGCCCAAATCGCCTTTCCCCCCAATTCTTGTCAATAGGCAAAAACTACACGATCGAATCTAACTCGATGAAAGCACGGACAATATAAAGTCCCCAACCATGTCCACTTTACCCCCGCCAATTTAGTAAAATAGAGATGTAGAGCAAAAAATCAAAGGCGCGGCCCACCCGGTCGCGCCTTTCGTGTTTTCGGCCGAATCCAGTCAATCGAAATCAACTCGGGCAGAGTCAGGGACAGTACAGATGCAGCGTTGGGGACAAAACTACAAGCAGCGTGGCGAATGGGTCGAACTCCAATTCATGGCAGCGGCCGCTTCGCATGGCTATCAACTCTTAAAACCCTGGGGAGATTCCCGCGCCTACGACGTCGGCATCGACCAATCCGCCCAGTTCCTCCGCGTGCAGGTCAAATCCACGTCCTGCCGCCGCCGCTCCGGATACTACTGCCGCTTCCGTGGCGGAGGCCGCGCCACCGGATACGACCTCTCCCGCGTCGACCTCTTCGCCAGCTACATCATCCCCACAAACGTCTGGTACCTGATCCCCGCCTCCGTAATCCTCACCCCCAAACCGCTAGGCGGCATCCTCCTCTGCCCCGAAATCGACGCCCACTACAACCGCAACAAATACGAACTCTACCGCGAAGCCTGGGGCCTCCTGGCCAAATCAAAAGCCGACCTAGCGATCCGCACCAAACGCTAAGTCCCATGCGGCCGCCAAGACCAGCGCAGAAATAATGTGGAGCGGACACTCCTGTCCGCTGCCCTCGACCTCGCTAGGCGAGGGACCAAGTTGAGACGAACCGCCAAATTTTGTCACTTCGGGAGAGCGACACAACTATTACGTTCGACATCTGACTGCTCGCCAGCATCTAAGTTTAGAATTGACATGGCCACCTGACTGGTACATGCTGTCGGACCAACGGCAACCGAGGAGGATTACATTGCCAGCAACAACGAAGAAGTCCGCGACTTCTGGCGTAAAATGGGTCACTCGTCGCGAAGTGACGACTATCGTTGACGCCCACGCGCAACGTGTGCTCGGCGTCTCAGGCAAGAAATTCATTTCAAACTGGAAGGCCGGGAAATATCGCAAGCTCGACTCGGATGCGTGCCCAGGGGTGATTGAGCTTGCGCTAATTGCTCCTCTTCCGAGGCGGGCGAGTGGCCGCAAGTCCAAGAGAAGCCGCTGATACATTCGTAGATTTTCTGCAAGAGACCATCTCGTGTGTCAGCGCAGACAATCTGACTGCATATCGCCAGTCCGACAAACTATACAAGGTTTGGACACAGCCTCATTTCGAGCTTAAAACTCGATCTGGTGCAGGACTGTTCATTTCAATTACACAAGTTTTCTCCGTCGGTCCTCATCCAACAGAGATCGGACAATTCAAAGCAAAGACGAGAGAATACAGCTACCGCCTTACCAAGCGCGAGAATATAGATGCAGCCGAAATTTTGGCATATCATTGGCATCCGCACGATTTTGATGTACGCCATCCTCACCTCCACGTGACTCGCGTTCCCCGCGTACATTTCCCTACTTCGCGTGTGTGTTTGGAGGACTTCATCGAGATGACTATCCGCTATTTTGGAGTCAGGCCAATGATGAAATACTCTGAATGGTCCGCTATTTTGGATAAGAATAAGCGGGCATTTGAAAAGATGGCTAGTTGGAAAGTGCAGCATCCCTAGCCGTGGAAATCATGCTGAGGCACCACGGGATCACGTAGGAAAATCCAGAAGCGACCTGCCCTTCCGCGACCAGCGCCGCTAACTCCAGCCGCCAAGCGGCGAAAGAACGCAGCCCCGGACGTAAGTCCGGGGTAAGTAAGAATGAATCGGAACCAGTCCCGGACCATAGAGAAGACCGTCGCAAGTGAGTGTGACTTCGGAATGCTGGCTACCGCTTGCTGACGAAATGTGTTAAGCTCATTTCGCCTACAGCCAGATCTTTTGCTGCGGTTCGCAGCACGTGACACCAATGTCGGATGGTTTGCTGGGCACTCGCCCTGTGCGACGTGATGCTTAGCATGTTCTGCTACGCGTAAGAGTGGCTGTAGGCATCGCCACAGCGTATGGCACAGCTTCTCCTTCTAAGAGGCGCTACCTCATTACGAGACGTCGCCACTCTCCTGCAGTTCCAGGCGAAAGCTCTAGCCTACATCATCTATAAGAAGCCGGTTGCCGCCAGATACAAGTCGTTTCAGATTTCAAAACGTAGCGGGGGTATTCGGGAAATAAAGGCGCCGTCACCGGACCTAAGACTCTTGCAGCAGCGTCTGTCTGATCTACTGCAGAACTGCATTGAAGAGATCAACGACAGCAACGGACGCAAAGACAATTTGGCTCACGGCTTCAAGCGGAAAAGATCGATCATTACTAATGCAACAAAACATCAACGAAGGAGGTACGTTTTCAAAGTCGATCTAGAGGACTTCTTCCCGAGCATAAACTTTGGCCGGGTTAGAGGGTTTTTCATAAAAGATGCGAATTTCCTGCTTAACGAAAAAGTGGCGACCATCCTCGCTCAAATCGCTTGTCACGAAGGTGTTTTGCCTCAGGGCAGTCCCTGCTCACCTGTGATCTCGAACCTTGCCGGCCATGTGCTAGACATTCATCTATGCAAGCTTGCCTCGGCCAACGGCTGCACGTATTCGAGATACGCGGATGACCTAAGTTTCTCAACGAATAAGCCCGCATTCCCAGTTGACATCGCCAAACAAGCGACTGCTCAAGCTCATAAATGGGAGGTAGGGGACAAGTTAAAAGAAGCGATCCTTCACTCCGGTTTCGTCATTAATTTGACCAAAACGCGAATGCAGTATAGAAATTCGCGGCAGTCAGTTACCGGGCTGATCGTTAATCGAAAAGTAAACATACGGACCGAATATCGACGTACGGTACGGGCGATGGCGCAAACTCTTTTCATGACCGGGAAGTTTCAGCGTTTATGGATGCAGCCTGATGCGACCGGGAAGCCCGTTGCCACGATGGTAGACGCTACGATGGAACAGCTTCAAGGCATGTTAGGCCACATCGACAAAGTGGACTGCCACAACTTTGAAATCGATTCGAAGCTGCAGACCAAGAAGGAAGACGCGGGGCTGGCTCTTCATTCTAAAGAGAAACTGTACCGCCGCTTCTTGATGTTCAAGGTATTTTACTCGGCACCAAAGCCGGTGATCGTGTGTGAGGGTAAAACCGACAACGTATATATTGAGCAGGCAATTAGAAGGTTGGCTGTTAAGTTCCCGAAACTGGCAAGCATCGATGCTAAAGGCCAAGTAGAGCTTAAGGTTCGCATCCTGAAGACTATGAATTCAAGCACTGGTAGGATTCTAGAATTGGGCGGCGGGACGTCTCACCTCCATCCATTCGTTAAGCAGTACCTGACTGAGATTGGGAGATTCAAGGCCCCAGGAATGCAAAATGCGGCCGTGCTGGTTGTCGACAACGACCAAGCCGGACACGGAGTCTACAAGACCGTAGAAAAGCTGACGAAGAAAAACACGCCCACAACAGCTGATTTCGTTTACGTCGCGGGTAACTTATATGCGGCTCTCACCCCCCTCAAGGCTGGCGCAAAGACATCTATCATAGAAGACTGTTTCGCCGACGTCGTTCTCCAGGTCAACCTCGGCGGGAAGACATTCGATCCGAACAATAACTATGACTCTGCCACCCACTTCGGCAAGCACATTCTATCCAGTTACGTTCGGGACAACGCTTCGAAGATCGACTTCTCGGGATTTGAACCTCTACTCGAGCGAATTACCGCGGCAATAGTAGCTCACGAAGGTAAGGCAGCCGCTCCGGCAGCGCAAGCCGCTCCCTCAGCTGCCGCCCCGTAATAGAGATGGACAGAAGGTGGCCCCACGAGCCCTACACACCCACCGCCTCCGGCTTCCCCGCCAACAACTGCCGCAGCACATACTGCAAGATTCCGCCGTTGGCGTAGTACAGCGCTTCCTGCGGCGTGTCGATGCGCACCAGGGCATCGAACTCTGTCTTCCCCGCGCGCACTTTCACCGTGCGGCCGGCTGCAAAGTGCTCGACCAGGTCGCGGATGCCGCCGATCTCGAACACTTCTTCTCCCGTCAGCTTGAGCGATTCCGCGTTCTGTCCCGAAATAAACTGCAGCGGCAGCACGCCCATGCCCACCAGGTTCGAGCGGTGAATGCGTTCGTAACTTTCCGCGATCACGGCGCGCACGCCCAGCAGCGCCGGACCTTTCGCCGCCCAGTCGCGCGACGAGCCGGAGCCATATTCTTTTCCCGCGAAAATGACGAGCGGAACTCCGGCCGCGCGATATTTTTCCGACGCATCGAAGATCGACATTTCGGTGTTGGTCGGAAGATGGCGGGTGAATCCGCCTTCGGTCGCGACCAGCTTGTTGCGCAGCCGCACGTTGGCGAACGTGCCGCGCACCATGACTTCATGATTGCCGCGCCGCGATCCGTAGGAGTTGAAATCCCCCGGCTTCACGCCATGCTCCTGCAAATATTTTCCCGCCGGACCGTCTTTCTTGATCGACCCCGCCGGAGAAATATGGTCGGTGGTAACGCTGTCGCCGAGAACCGCCAGCACGCGCGCCTTCTTGATGTCCTGCACCGGCGACGGCTTCACCGACATCTCGTCGAAATAAGGCGCCTGCCGGATGTAGGTCGAATCTTTCTCCCACGCGTAGGTCTCGCCCTTCGGCACGACGAGCCCGCGCCAGCGGTCATCTCCCTGAAAAACATCGGCATAGGATTTCGAAAACATTTCCGAAGTGATCGAGTGCTCCATGGTCTCTTCAATCTCACGCGACGTTGGCCAGATGTCGGCCATATACACCGGCTGCCCGTCACGCCCGTTGCCGATGGGATCCTTGCGCAAGTCGATGTCGATGCGCCCCGCCAGCGCAAACGCCACCACCAGCGGCGGCGACATCAGATAATTAGCGCGGACTTCGGAATTAATGCGTCCCTCAAAGTTGCGATTGCCCGAGAGCACCGACGCAACGACCAACTCCTTTTCGTCAATCGCCTTCGAAACTTCATCAGGCAGCGGCCCCGAATTTCCAATGCAAGTCGTACATCCATAACCGACCAGATGAAACTTCAGCTTCTCGAGATACGGAGTCAGCCCAGCCTTCGCCAGATAGTCGGTCACGGTCTTCGATCCCGGAGCCAGCGAAGTCTTCACCCAAGCCGGCATGGTCAGACCTTTTTCAACCGCCTTCTTAGCCAGCAGCCCCGCGGCAATCAATACCGACGGATTCGAAGTATTCGTGCAAGAAGTAATCGCCGCAATCACAACGCTCCCATGCTTCAGCGTATCTTTCACCGACGCCGAAACATGCTCATGCACATTCGGATCCTCCACCCCAATCGCAGCCGGGCTTCCGCCCTCAGCTTCCCATCGCGCCTTATTTGCGACCGCGGAAGCAGGAGCAGCCTTCGCGGCAGCTTTCGGTTTGATCAGCGAAGGCAACGCCTTGTTAAAAGATTCCCCCGCCTGCGATAGAACAACCCGATCCTGCGGCCGCTTCGGCCCCGCCAGACTAGGCTCAACCATCGCGAGATCCAGCGAAAGCAACTCAGAATATTCCGCCTCCGCCGTCTTCTCGTCATGAAACATTCCCTGCTCGCGGCTATAAGCCTCCACCAGCGCAATCAATTCCTCACTCCGTCCCGTCAACCGCAAATACCGCAAAGTCTCCCGGTCAATCGGAAAAATCCCGCACGTCGCCCCATATTCTGGGCTCATGTTGGCGATTGTGGCGCGGTCGGCTAGGGGCAGGTCGCGGAGGCCGGGGCCGAAGTATTCGACGAACTTTCCGACTACGCCGTGCTTGCGGAGCATCTCGGTAACGGTGAGAACGAAGTCGGTGGCGGTTGCGCCTTCGCGGAGGCGGCCGGTTAGCTTCACGCCTACTACTAGCGGGATCAACATCGAAACTGGTTGCCCGAGCATTGCGGCTTCGGCTTCGATTCCTCCGACGCCCCAGCCTAAGACTCCCAGGCCGTTCACCATTGTGGTGTGGCTGTCGGTGCCTACAAGCGTGTCGGGGTAGGCGGTGCGTTTGCCGGGGCTCTCGTTGACGAAGACTACGCGGGCTAGATATTCGAGATTGACCTGGTGCACGATGCCGGTGTCGGGGGGGACAATGGCGAGATTGCGGAATCCGGTTTGGCCCCATCGGAGGAAAGAGTAGCGCTCCTTGTTGCGCTGGAATTCGAGCAGGGCATTGACGTCGAATGCGCCGGGGGTACCGAATTCGTCGACTTGCACGGAATGGTCGATGACCAGTTCTACCGGCTGCAGAGGATTGATAAGCGTGGGATCGCCGCCCAGAGTTTTCATGGCGTCGCGCATGGCGGCCAGGTCGACGACGCAGGGGACGCCCGTGAAATCCTGCAGCAGGACGCGGCTGGGAGTGAAGGCTATTTCTTTTTCGGGCTTGGAATTTTTGTTCCAAGCGGCGAGGGCGCGCACTTCGTCTTTGGTGACGTTGCGGCCGTCTTCGGTGCGAAGGAGATTTTCGAGCAGGATGCGTAGGGAGAACGGCAGATGTTTGGTGGAGATCCCCTGTTGGTCGAGGGCGTCGAGGCGGTAGATTTCGTATTCTTTGCTGCCGACTTTCAGGGTTGATTTGCTGTTGAAACTGTTTACGGACATGATGGCTTTCCTCGAGGGACAACTTCGCGCGGACGAATTTCGCTGCGCAGATTCCAACATATTAGTGTAATGCGTTTGGGCGGGAATTGCGTAGCGGACCGTTAGGCGGCAGTGGTGCAGTTTGGCTCGCGCGTTGGGCCGGTTAAGCGGGAGATCCCTTCGACTTCGCTCAGGGCAGGCTCTTCGCTACGCCTGGACTTTTCTGCGATGAAATTCGGCTACGCAGGATGACAGAACCGCGCAAAGGACAAACTGCACCACCACCCGGCAGGCTTCAGAATTCCAGGCGGGCTTGAAAGGCGATCATGCGCGGGCTGCTGTCGCCGCCCAGGCCGACGCCGAGCAGGCCGGTGGGCGGCGAAGTCGTGTAGGTGAGCGCGCCGAATCCGGTTTGGGTGGAGGGCTTTCCGGGAATTCCTGCCAGGACCATGCTGGGAAGGCCGAAGTTGGGATGGTTAAAGAGGTTGAAGGATTGGGCCTCCAGCCGCAGCTTGATGTGTTCGGTGAGTGGAAACCATTTTGTGAGATAGAAGTCATTCCAGAAAAAATCGGGACCGCGCAGGGCGTTGCGTCCGAGGTTGCCGAATTGACAATTCTGCGGGGTGTCGCCGCCGTAGCACTGGCCCGTGCTCGGATCGACGGCCGACGCGAACGCATTTGGATTGAGCCACTGGATTGTGCCCGGTTGCGTCACGCCCTGGATCGGACTGGTGCTGATAGAGCGGGACGCCGGGAACGACGCTGGCGAATTGCGGGCCGCTGCCTTGAACGATCCCATTTCCATTCGCTGAGTACGGCGTGCTCAGGACGGAGAATGGGATTCCGCTGTGCCAAAACGCAGTGCCGGAAATCTGCCAGCCGTTCAGAACATAGCCTAATGCGTGGTTATGCACTCTGATCGGCAGTTGATAAACGTACTGCGCGTTCAGGTTGTGGCGGATGTCGTAGTCGCAGGGGCCGTAGTCGCGGGCCAGTTCTCCGGGAAGCGGCGAGAGAATTCCGCCGGCGGAGAACTGCAGGAAGCCGCCGTTCGAAACGGTGTCCAGGCAGCGGCTGAAGGTGTAATTGATCTGGCCCTGGAAGCCGTGTCCCATGCGCTTCATGGCGGTGAGTTGCAGGCCGTTGTAGTGGCTGTTCTCGCCGGTGGAGAGTTGCGTGACCGCGCCGAATCGCGGATCGGTGGGCTGAAGGTAAGGGAAGGGAGCGAAACATCCCTGGCATACCGTTTGATAACCGTTCACTTGCGTCAGATAGGGTTGGTTCACGGCGCGGGTGCCGACGTATTGCGCTTGCAGACTTGCGGTTGCGCCGAATTGATGTTCCAGTCCCAGGCTCCATTCCATGAAATACGGCGCGTGCAGTTCGCCGTTGGGTATGGCGGTGATTGCGACTGGCGGTAGACACGTTGTGGGATTTGCCTGCGGAGAGGCGCAGGAAAGCTGGCCTGTGGGAAATCCTGCGCTGAACTTCTGATTGGCTGCTACGGTGGCATCGACCGCGCTGTTGGGGACTCCGGGGGCAAGGGCGGTGCCGCCGACGGTTCCGAGGAGACCTCCCTGAAAAGTCTGGACGTAGGGAGGGTTGACGCCCACCAGATCGGCGACGCTGCCGGGAAGAATGTCACTGAAGAGGCCAAAGCCGGTGCGCAGCACGGTTTTTGGCTCGAGCTGCCAGGCGATTGCCATTCTCGGTTGCAGGATCGCAAGCGGCGTCGAAGAAAAGATGTGGCCAAGGCTGGTTTGAATAGCAGCGTTCAGCGGCTGGTTCGCGTCGTGCGAGATGGAGGCGAACGAGCCTGCGAGACGCGCGATTTCGTGATGAGGATTGAGTGGATTGGAATTTAGCGTGTCGCGCAGACCGAAAGTCCAAGTCAGACTCCGAGTCAGTTTCCAGGTGTCTTGCGCGTAGAGGTCGAGATTCAGAAAGTTGAAAGGCTCGTTGGCGGAGGTGGGAAAGGTTTTGGTCGCGGTCGATGCGACTCCGTAAATGTATTGCGGCAGGGTGGTGTAGGTGATGGTCGGGACCGAACCTTCGCCGAAGTCGTAGTCGTTCAAACGGAAAATGCGCGTGTTGGTTCCGAAGCGCAGTTCGTGGGCACCGCGGCTCCAGGCGAGGTTGTCGTTAAGGAAGAGACGCGAGGCGCGTCTGCCCTGAACCCAGGTGTTGTCGAGTCCTCCGACGGGGGTGAAGGGGGCGTTGGCACCGCTGCCTTGCAGCACGATCGGAAAGGCGGAAAGTGTTTTTTGAAAGTCGCCGGGGCCGAACAGGCTTTCGTACCAGGAAAAGGCGGGATTGAAATAATTCACCCAATGCTGCGAAAAAACGTGCGTGTATCCGGCGGCGAACGAGTAGAGAGGCTGAGGGGAAACGGAATTGAAGAGCGGGTTGATTGGATCGGTATAAGCGGCCTGCACACCGGTATCGGCCTGGAAGCGAAACCACGCAATGTTCTTCTGATTGATGTTGTAGTCGATGCGAGCGGTCTGGACTTGTTCGTGGTCATCGCTGGAGTGCGAGATGCTTTGGCGATTGGCACAGCCGTTTCCGTCATTGGCAATTGCGGGCGAACCTCCGCCGACATCGAAAGGGCAACCGAGCACGGCTAAGGGCGAACCACTGGTGTTGCCGTAAAGCGAGAACATCTGCTGATAGAAGGGGACCAGTTGCGGCTCGGCGGGGTAGGTTGAACCGGTGACCGAATCGGTGCCGCCGAGTGGAAGCTGCTGCAAAACGTAGGGCTCGAAGGCCGCACTGGGAACCGTAGTCGCGGTGACTATGGGCAGGGCGATGCGAACCCATTCGCTGTCGAAGAAGAAGAAAAGCTTGTCGTGAAGAATGGGACCGCCCAGACTACCGCCAAAGTGGTTCACAGTTGCGCCGGGCTTGTGATTGCCGGGAGTGGCGTTGGTGAAATAGTCCGCGGCGTTCAGGATTGCGCCATTCCATAGTTCGTAGAGATTCCCGTGAAGCTGATTGGTGCCGGATTTGGTGACGTAGTTGACCTGGGCGGCTCCATAGCGGCCCTGGTCGACGGAGTAGGAAAGAGTGTTGACGGTGACTTCGGAGATTGAGTTCAGTCCGAGCACGAGGTTGGTGGAGAGTCCGCTGTTGAGGTTGGTGAGGGGATCGTTGGTCTCGAGTCCATCGACGATGTAGCCGTTGGAGAGTGCGGGCAGGCCGTTGAACTCCACATTGCCATATCCGTTGGTGCCGCCGACGAAATCGTTGCCGCTGCCGGCGGTGTTGATGAGGGCGCCGGGGGCGAATTGCAGCGGGTAGGTCAAGATCTCCGCCGGGGTTCGGCAGATTCTCCAGAGCGGGGGCATTCAGGTTGGTGGAAGTGTTGGCATCTTCCGGGTTGATGAGCGGAGGCTGGGAACTAACCTCGACGGTTTCTCGGGCTTGTGCAATTTTGAGGTGGAAGTTGACGGTTTGCTTCTGGCCGAGGCCGGAGAAGATATTGTCGTTTTGTTGGGGCGCGAAGCCAGCGGCCTCGACTCGGACGGAGTAAGCGCCTGGCTTCAGCTGGGGAAAGTTGAAGCGGCCGGCTTCGTCGGTTGTGGCTTTTCGCGTCGCGCCGGTCTCGCGACTTGTGACCGTTACGATTGCGCCGGAAACTGCGGCGTTGGATGCGTCCGACACTTGGCCGACAATGGCGCTGGTGGTTTCTCCCTGGCCGAGTGAGCGGGAAGAGAGCAACGCGACGAGTGCGATAACAAGCGTGATGTGAACTGCTCGAATCATACTTCCAGAACCGATTCTGTTTTCCTCAGGCGCGAGCTAGCGCGCGCCGGTCCAGACTTGATAGATGACGATTGCGAACATGAAAACGAGATAGGCGCGGAGGGCCCAGAAGAGAATCATTTCGCCGCGCCTGAGGCGGCGGCGGGGACAGTGGTGCTTTTCTTTTTCGGAGATCAGTTGATCGGGTTCGAGGGAGGCGACGACGGAGGCGAGGTCGGCATCGGATGGATCGTCGGGGGTGAAGTGCTCGGTCATTTTGAGTGGCGTCCTTTAGAAGGTTCTTTCGCCCCTACGGGGCTGGTTGCTTTCGCTTAGCCTACCCACAGCTTGCGCCCCTTCGACAAGCTCAGGGCGGGTTGTGGGCTGCATTGTTGCGCCGCTTCGCGGCTTCTCACTTTCATCTATTTGCCTCCGATGAGTGCGAGGGCGTGAGGGGCGACTACGCTGAGGCCGAAGAGGAGTCCGGCGGCTACCAGGATCGCGACTACTGCCAGGGCTAATGCGTTGGCCCAACGGGGACTGACGAGGTCGCCCATGATCTCGCGGTCGTTGACCAGCATGTAGAGAAAGAGAAGCGCGGGGGGCATGGCGAGGACTGCGATTACGTTTACGAGAAGCACGATGTAGACGAGCGGGATGCCGGGGATCAGGACTAGTCCGGCGGCGGCGGCGGCTTCGAGGATCAGGACGAGATAAAAAGATTTTCCCTGGTCGAAGGGGAGATTCAGGCTGTGGGGGCGGTGGGCGACTTCTCCGAAGGCGTAGGCGGAGGAAGTGGAGATGGTGATGGCGGCGACCATGCCGGCTTCGAACATTCCGAGCGCGAAGAGTGCGGAGCCCCAGTGGCCGACGAAGGGTTGGAGGGCTTGGGCGAACTCGGCGGCTTCGAAGTTTCCGGTGGACATGCCGTGAGCGAAGAGCGGGGCGGTCGCGATGATGGTGGCGAGCGCGGCGAGAGCGGCCAACGTGGCGCCGAGCAGAGTGTCGATGCGGCCGAAGCGAATATCGCGGGTGGTGAGGCCTTTGTCGGCGATGGCGCTTTGCTGGAAGAAGAGCATCCAGGGGGTGACGGTGGCGCCGATGTTGGAGAGCAGGATGAGAACGGTTTCCTGGGTGAGGCCCCCAGGGAGTGGTTTGAAGGTGATGAGCGCGCTGCCGATGGCGGCCCAGTGGGGATGGCTGAGCAGGGCGACAGGAACGAAGACGAGATTGCAGAGGGCGGCGACGAGGGTGATGCGCTCCCAGGTCCAGTAACGATGAGCTGTGAGTGCGACGAACAGGACGAGCCACGCGCCGATGACGGCGACGGCGGGGCGGACGCCGAAAAATCCGAGGCCGGCGCGGATAGCGATGAATTCGGTGACCAGGGTGAGGAAGTTGCCGACCATGAGGTCGATCATGGAGAACCATCCCCAGAAAGGGCCGAAGCGGTCGAAGATGAGTTCGGCGTGGCCGCGATGGGTGGCGGCGCCGAGACGCACGGTCATCTCCTGAACGATGCAGGCCATGACGAAGGTGAGAACGACGAAGGGGAGGAAGAAGCCGATGCCGTAGCGGGCTCCGGTGGCGGCGTAGGAAAGCATGCTGGGGCCATCGTTCTCGCCGAGCATGACGAGGATGCCGGGGCCGACGAGCAGCCAGAGCAGGCGGGCGCGTGACCAGGGGCCGCGCTGGCTGCGGGTGGTGCGGACGCGCTCACGGTCGTGGGCGCGGTCGATATCTTCGTGGGTGATGACGGGGTTTAGCGAGCTCGAAGAAAGGGTTCCGCGCGGCTCCGGGGTTGTCTTCGAGTCATTCATTCGGTGGCGTAAAGCGGTAAATCGGGAAAACCAGGCGGTGCGGTTCGCTAACCTTGTTAGCGTAAGTATATAGCAGATTGTAAACTATAGTTAACTAATTTGTGGAGGCGCAGGTTCGCTTACGCTTGGGGCCGGCTAAGCGGGAGATCCCTTCGCTGCGCCTGAAGGGCGGGTTCGCTTACGCATTAGGCCGGTTGAGCGGGAGATCCCTTCGGCAAGCTCAGGGCAGGCTCTTCGCTGCGCCTGAAGTGCGGCTCCGCTCAGGATGACAGAATCGCGTAACGTGCCGATCGGATTGCATTTTTCACTGCTCTCGCAGGGTGCGGATGGGGTCGACTTGGGCGGCTCGGAGGGCGGGGATGAGGGCGGCGAGCAGTGAAACCAATATCAGCACCAGGGTTACGGTCAGGAATACCGGACGATCCAGCGGCGCGACTTGAAATAAAGTGTTGGAGATGAGGCGGGCGGCGAAGACTGAGGAGAGGGCTCCGATCGCGATGCCGAGGCAGGCGAGGATGAGGGCACGACGCAGGACAAGACTTAAAATGTCGGGGCGCGAAGCGCCGAGTGCGATTCGGAGGCCGAGTTCGCGGATTCTTTCGGAAACGACATAGGAGAGAACTGCGTACAGGCCGAGTGCCGACAAGAGGAGCGCGATGGCGGCGAAGGCCGTGACCAGCGCGGCTTCGAAGCGGGGCTGGGCGGCCTGCTCCTGTATGGTTTCGGAAAAAGTGCGATAGCCGAAAAGAGGGGCATCGGCATCGAGGGTGGCAACGATCTGGCGAACTGTGTTCTCGTAATTGCGCGGATCGCCCGCGACCCTCATTACAACCAGCGTGCGCTGGTGAGTTGGATCCTGACCGTAGGGCAGAAAGAACTGCGGCTGGTAGGGATTCCACATATCGCTGGTGCGGGTGTTGCCGACGACTCCGATAATCTGCCGGGCAACGATGGACTCGCCGGTATCAAGATTGGGTGTGAAGTACTGGCCGACGGGATCTTGGTTGGGGAAAAATTGCTGCGCGAAACTTTGGTTGATGACTGCGACGGGGGTGGACGTGGGATCGTTGTCGCGCGCCGTGAAAGTGCGTCCGCGAAGAAGTGGAATTGAAAGCGCCTCGAAATAACCGGGCATGATTGCGGACGCACCGGCGCCGGGAGGATTGTCGGGCGAGTTGAGGCGATTCGCGATGTTGAAATTGGTCCAGCTCGCCGCTTCCCCAGTGAATCGGGAGAGGATGGCCGCTGCTCACTCGTTCGACACCGGGCAGCGCCGCGAGCTCGGGGAGGAGCCGGTTGAAGTAGGCGACCTTCGCGGGTCAGGATAGCGTTTATGGGTCAGCGCGACGTCAAAGAATACGGTGTGCGCGGTGTCGAAACCGGGATCGATGTGAAGGATGTTCACCATGCTGTGGATTAACAGTCCAGAGCCAATGAGAAGAGTGAATCCCAAGGCGGTTTGCGCGACGACGAGCGCGTGATGCAGGCGGTTGCGATGACGGCCCGAGGTTAGGTTGATGCCGCATTCTCGCAGAGCGGTGGAGGGATCAGAGCGCGACATTTTCCAGGCGGGGAGCAATCCGAAAATGAGCGCGGTGATGGCGGAAAGTAAGACCGCGAAGGCCAGAACACGGGCGTCGATGACAATATTGTACATACGGGGCAGATCGGCGGGGACAAGATGAAGGCCAAGGCGCAGCAGGGCGAAGGATGCGAGGATGCCGAGGGTTCCTCCGGCCACGGCGAGCAGCAATGATTCCACAAGCAGTTGACGAATTACACGGATGCGGCTTGCGCCCAGCGCTGTGCGGAGGGCTACTTCCGGACGGCGCGCATTGGCGCGGGCCAGGAGCAGTCCAGCGACGTTGGCGCAGGCAATGAGCAGCACGACTCCGACTGCGGCGAGCAAAAGAATTAAGACTGAACGGACGTCGGCGACGGCGTCGTCTAAGAGCGGAGTGATCGAGACGCCGAGCTTGTAGCGATCTTCGGAATATTGTTGCGCGAGACTGCGCTGGATAGTGTTCAGGTCGGCCAGGGCCTGCGCGATTCCGACTCCAGGCTTGAGACGGCCGACGATCGCGAGACGATCGCGATCGCGAATGGAAGTGTTGGGCGGCTGACCTTCATTGTCAGCGGCGAAGGTCGCCCAGAAGTAGGCTGGGTTGCCGACGGGATAGTGAAATCCGGCGGGCATGACGCCGACTACCGTGGACGGCCAATCACTGACCTTCACGGTTTGGCCGATCGCATCGGGCGACGCGCCGAAGTCGGACAGCCAGAGCTCGTGGCTGAGAATGACTACGCGATGGCCTGCCTGTTCTTCTTCCGGCGTAAAGTTGCGGCCGAGCGCTGGGGCGACTCCGAGGATCGGAAATAGATTGGCGGAAACGCGACCCGCCGCGATCACGCGAGCGCCCTCGCCATTGGCTTTGCTGAACAGGCGGCCACCTTCATCATAGGAAGCGAGCGATTGAAAGCTGTGGCTTTGCCGCTGCCAATCGAAAAAATCGGGATAGGAGCTTGCGAGATAATTCGCGGCTGAAAGATTGGTGGGCGAGACTCCTGCCGGGAATTCGAGGGTGCTGACGGCGATGAGTTGATCGGCGTGGGGAAACGGGAGCGGCCGCAGGAGAATGCCGTCGATCAGGCTGAAGATTGCGGTGGTGGCGCCGATGCCGAGCGCGAGCGTGAGAACGGCGGTCACGGCGAAGCCGGGGCTGCGCCGAAATTGGCGGAGGGCGAAGCTGAGATCCTGCCGGATCGTCGAGAACATATGGTTGAGAGCCGGAGTGATTATGACAGGGCAGGGCGCGCAGGCTAAGTTCCTTGTGCAATTCCTGGGTTGGGGGTTGAGGCGCGCGAGCGCTCGTGAAAAGGCCAGATTGATGTCAGTGTTTCGCGCGCGAGGTGGGAGTGATCCATACGCGCTCGGAGGCGGCGGGGCCGAGGGAGACTGTGCCGGCGGGAGTGGAGAGGGTTAGGGTCTGGTCGTAGTTGCGTTCGATGAGGCGCAGCTTGGCGCCGGGGCGGACGCCGCGGTGTTCGAGGAATTCGAGGAGCTGGCGGTCGCGTTCGTAGATTCCGCTGACGGTGTAGGTGTTGTCGAGTTCGGCGTCGGCTAGCAGGACCAGGCCGCGGCGGCGACGGCTGGCGGGGCCTTCGAGTTCGCTTAAATTTCCGTGCGGGCAGGCGCTGCCGGATCCGAGTTTCGCCAGGAGCTTGGCTTCGAAGTCGGGGCTGACGGCGTGCTCGAGGCGCTCGGCTTCGTCGTGAACTTTCCACCACTCCATGCCGAACATTTCAGAGAGCATGCGCTCGATCAGATGATGGCGCAGCGTGAGCTTGCGGGCGATCTTGCGGCCGGCGGGGGTGAGGCTGACTTCGCCGCTGGATTCGACGCGCACCAGGCCATCTTTTTTCAGGCGGCGCAGGGCCATGGTGACGGCGGGCGGAGAGACTTTCAGCAGGTCGGCGAGGCGCGCGGAGATGACGGTTTCGCCTTCGGTTTCCGCTTCTAGGATCGACTTGAGATAGTCTTCCTTGGAGACGGTGATCATGAGGGTGATTATACGTAGGGCGGGTTAATTATGGTTAATGGGGGAAGTGGGGCGGACACTCTGGTCCGCCGGGTTTGATTGTAGTTCTGTCAGGCTATAGGGCTAGGAGTGCACGGAGGGCACCCAGATCTTAGAGTCAAAGGCGTCGGACAGGAGTGCTTCGACCTACGAACACATCGGGGAAAAGAAAAAGGACAGTCCGGAGCCCCCGAGACTGTCCTTCAAAACCCTCCCGGTTAGAAGGGTAACTTGATGGACTTAGGGTACTGCCGGGATGTTGCAAGGGGATTGCAGAGGGATGAATATCTGATGAATTCGGATTGCGGCACGGTGCGATAGGGCGCTGGTATAGTAGTCGGTTGCCGGAGCAGTTTTTAGATGCCCGCGGACGAAGGCATCCGCGGCTACGTGGTTCATCTTTTTTTCTCTTGTTGGTCACAGCGGGTCGAGAGGATCGATGGCGTCTACAACGCGAAAAACTGAGCAGTCGCGGCGGCTGCAGCAGCGGGCGGAGAGCATGATTCCGGGCGGAGTGAATTCGCCGGTGCGGGCGTTTCGCGCGGTGGGAGGAGATCCGCCGTTTATTTTGCGGGGCAAGGGATCGCACATTTGGGACGCGGACGAGAACGAATACATCGATTACATCGGATCGTGGGGGCCGTTGATTTTGGGGCACGCGGAACCGAATGTGCTGGACGCGATTGTGGGCGCGGCTTGCAACGGGACGAGTTTCGGGGCTTCGACGGCTTCGGAAGCTGATCTGGCGGAGCTTGTGCTGGGAGCGTTTCCAACCATGCAGAAAGTTCGCTTCGTGAGTTCGGGGACGGAAGCGACCATGTCGGCGATCCGGCTGGCGCGGGCTTATACGAAGCGAAAATATATTGTGAAGTTTGAAGGGTGCTATCACGGGCATGCGGATGCGCTGCTGGTGAAGGCCGGGTCGGGCGTGGCCACGCTGGGAATTCCGGGTTCGGCGGGGGTGCCGGAGGAGTTTATTCAGTTCACGCTGGCGCTGCCATTCAATAATTTGTCGGTGGTGGAACATGCGTTCCAGAAATACAAGCATCAGATCGCGTGCGTGATCGTGGAGCCGGTGGTGGGGAACATGGGATGCGTTCCGGCGGCGGACGATTATCTGGTGGGGCTGCGGATGCTGACGGAGCGGGAACGGTCGGTGTTGATTTTTGATGAAGTGATGACGGGATTCCGCGTGGCGTTTGGCGGAGCGCAGGAGTTGTACAACATTCGTCCGGATTTGACGACGATGGGGAAAATTATTGGCGGAGGATTGCCGGTGGGCGGGTACGGCGGATCGAAAGAGATTATGGATATGGTCGCGCCGCTGGGGCCGATGTATCAAGCGGGGACGCTCTCGGGGAATCCGCTGGCGATGGCCGCGGGATGCGCGATGCTGAAACAGTTGCGGGATCAGAAGGGCGAGATTTATCCGCGGCTGGAAAAGTTGAGTGCGGCGCTGGTGGAGGGGGTGGCGGCGGCGGCTCGGGACGCGGGAGTCGCGCTTTGCTTCAACCGCGTGGGGTCGATGTTCACGTGGTTCTTCCAGAAGGGTCCGGTGACGGATTGGGATTCGGCGTCGAAGTCGAACACCGAGGCGTTTGGGAAATTTTTCCGCAGCATGCTGGACAGTGGCGTGTTCTTGCCGCCTTCGCAGTATGAGGCTGCGTTTCTGGGGGCGGCGCATACGGAGGACGATGTGCAGCGGACGATTGCGGCGGCGAAGGTTGCGTTTGCGGCGGTGCGAGGGTAGCGCGATTGAGTGATTCGGAAATTTGGTAATTGAGAAATTTACATCTGGACTTGATTTTTATTTCCCATCATCTTCGCGGCATCATGCACGTTCCATCATCTGCGGGATGGTTTTGAAATCGTAGCCTTCCGATTTGTAATTTGCGATTAAGTGATCAGTGGCCAGGACGGTTTGGGAGCGATCGGCGCCCATCTGCTGGTGACCTCCGTCGTGTAACAGGATTACATCGCCGCCGCGGATCTGGCGCGTCACTTTTTTTTCGATCACGGCGGAGGGGGGCGCGGTCCAGTCGTAGCCGGTGACGTTCCACATGATTGGAGTGAGAGCGAGCTCGCGGGCGATGCGGAGGACCGCGGGGCGGCGGCCTCCGAATGGGGGCCGGAAGAGATTGGGATGCTGGCCGATGGCATCTTCGAGAGTGGAACTGCAGGCGGAGAGTTCTTGGCGAACTTCGGCCGCGCTCTTGAAGGTTAATAAAGGATGCGTGAAGGTGTGGTTGCCGACGACGTGGCCGGCGTTGACGATTTCGCGGGCGAGGTCGGGACGTTGTTTGACGTAGCTTCCGATGAGGAAGAATGTCGCGTGCACGTTGTGCTTCGCCAGGACCTCCAGCAGGCGCAGGGTGTGCGGGTCGTTGGGGCCGTCGTCGTAGGTGAGCGCGAGTTGCCGGGTTCCGCGGGGCAGGCCGGTGAAGGTGCGGCCGTACCACTGTCCGGTGGGGGCCATGGACTGGTAGCCGGCGGCGGCTAGGGCGCCGGTGGCGGCCGTTGCGGCAAGCACGGGACCGAGCATGAGTGGGATTGTAATGGATCGAGGAATTGGGGAGCGGCGCTGCAGTTTGGGTTTTGTCCGCGCGAGATCCTTCGCTCCGCCTGAAGAACGGCTTCGCTCAGGATGACGCCCATGAAAAAGTTTGGCGGCCCTGCTCACTCCCCGATTACTTTTCAATCCTGCGATTCGCTGTTAACTGATCCCGCAATTGCCACTCGGCGCTATCCGAGATATGCTCTGAATTCCGAGACATCGCAGAACGCGTCGCACGGAATCATTTCACTCAACCATGGCTAATCTTTTTGAACTCCCCCGGTACATTGCTGTGGAAGGGCCCATTCGAGTGGGCAAGAGCACGCTGGCGCGCATTCTGGCGGAGCGACTGAACGCGCAGCGGGTGATGGAGCCGGAGGCGAATCCGTTTCTAGCTTCCTTCTATGAAGGGGATCGCGGTGCGGCATTTCAGGCACAGTTCACTTTTCTGGTGCGGCGATTCGAAAAATTGCAGGCGCTCGATCTGGCCGCGAAATCGCAGAAGATCGTGGTCTCCGATTTTATTTTCGAGAAGGACAAACTGTTTGCCTGCCTGAATCTGACCGACCAGGAACTCGACACTTACAACCGCTACTACAACCACTTTCGCGAACAGTTGCCGACACCCGACCTGGTGATTTATCTGCAGGCCACACCGGACGTGCTGAAGAAGCGGCTCAAGAAAAAGAATGCTCCGGGCGAGCGGGCGGTGAGTGACGACTATCTGGAAGAAGTGGTGAAGGCCTACGAGCACTTCTTTTTTCATTACACATCGTCGGACCTGCTGATCGTGAATACTTCGGAGATCGATTTCGTCGATCGCAACGAAGATTTGCAGGAGCTTCTGCGCAAGGTGACGGAGCCGATCAAGGGCACGCAGTATTTTCTGCCGCTGGGCGGGCAGGACGCGATGGGGGTCTGAAAGTTCGGGGACGATTTTCAGAGACCTGCGGCGGCGACGGCTGGCGTTTCCGGGGTGAGAAACTGACGGATGGCGAAAACGAGACCTGCAGTGTCGGCTTTGGGAAGGACTTTTCGGACGCCCATTTTTCGGGCTTCAACTTCCAGTTGCGGAGAATAATGGAGGGTGTGCATGAGAAGAGGAATGTCCGGCATTAGCTTGGAAATTTTTCGCGCCGCGGTCAGGCCATCCATAACGGGCATGACCAGATCCAGAATGACGAGATTGGGTTTTAGTTCCTGAGCTTTGGTGATCGACTCGCGGCCGTCCTCGGCTTCAATGATCTCCCACTGATCGGCCTGCTCTAGCAGGTGGCGCAAGGCGGTTCTCACCACCCGATTGTCGTCGGCAATCAGTATTCGGGTCGGCATAAAAATCCACAATCATCGCGAAGCGGCGCGCGGGCGAAACCGGTGTTTTTCGGAACGGTATGATGCCTTTCGAATGTACAACGGCGTTGAATCCGGAAAAAATACCGCAAAAGCTGTAGTCCATAAGGTTATTCATGACAGTCGTTGCAGGGATTCCGTGAGAATAGGTCAAGGCCCTGTGGCATCCAATATCCGCGCAAGAGTTCGCGACACTTCGGAGGCGTTTCATGAACCGATCAGAGGGAAATGGCGCAGTGGGCAGGAGGCTACATGCCTTGCAAGCAGGAGAACGGACGAATCACGAAGGCAAACCCGTGGCGAACCGCATCCTACTTTCGATTTCTGATGGCGAATTCGACAGGATTCGGCCGCATCTGGAGTTCGTGGAACTTCCGCAGCGCTGCAGCCTGCACGAGGCGAATCGCAGACTGGAAGCGGCATACTTTTTGAATACGGGCATGGTCTCGTTGGTCTTCACCACTCGTACTGGCAACAGCGTGGAAGTTGGAGTGGTGGGAAACGAAGGATTTACTCCGGTGCCCGTCGCTGCTGGATTCAGGCGAAGCCCGCACCGCGCGGTCATGCAGATTGGGGGAGACGGCTTTAAGGTCGGCGTGGATGCGCTGGAAACGATATTGTCATCAAGCCCGGAACTGCAATTGATGCTACACCGGCATGCGGCACTTCATGGACTGCAGGTGGCGCAGACGGCGGGATGTAACCGTCTGCACGATCTGCAACAGAGGCTGAGCCGATGGCTGCTGCTGACTCAGGATCGAGTGGGTTCGGGCTTGCTGCGCATTACTCACGATTTTTTGGCGACTATGCTCGGAACCGATCGCCCCAGCGTGAGCCTGGCTGCGGGTGTGCTGCATCGCAAACGGATCATCGAATATAAGCATGGCTCGGTCAAGATTCTGAACCGGAAGCGACTCGAGACTTCCGCGTGCGAGTGCTATTCGATCATTCGGCAGTTTAACGGGGAACTGGCGCTGCGATAGCGGACGCGCTAGAACTCAGCGTGGGCGCGGAAAGTGGGAACGACGACGGGGCCGCGGTCCCGGTTGTAGCCTGGGTTGTCGATGTGCTGCACGCCGGGCGCCAGATAAATTCCGCGCCATACGTGCGCCGTGTAGTAGGCCTCGAAAATGTTTTCGCGGCCGTAGTTGAGGCCGCCATCGCCGAGGAGAAAGCCTAAGCCTCCGTCCGCGAGATAGTTCTGGTGATCTTTTTTGATGGCGTTGCTGACGAAGGCGATGCCGGCGCGATCCTGCTGGCGATGCCACCACGCGCCGTTGGCTCCCAGGCCTTCCGCGAAAGTTTGATCGACCTCGGTGTAGGCGAATGACTCTGTCTTGCCGTTGTCCCAGCCGACGCGGGCGAAGGCCGTCAGATACTGCGTTAGATTCTGCTCGAAGTTCGCGCCGAAGCCGAACTTGCGCGTGATGTGCCAGGGGTGAGCGGTTATGTCGGGCGTGGTGTCCTGCTCGGCGGCCTGAATAATTTGATCGCGGTAGATGCCCATGTTGGCGGAGTTGGTGAAAGCCAATAGGCGGACGACGCCGGCTTTTTTCGGGATCACGCCGTGGCGTAGTTCGTATTCGAAATTCTCTGAGTGGACCTGCCAGGGGCGCCATACGAGATCGATACCATTGGCGACTTTCGGCATGAGGGCTTCGGCGAAACGGAATCCCCAGTTGCGGTCTTCGTAGTCGGCGGTGAGGCCGACGGTGTAGCCGCGAGTGTCGGCGGCGTAGTCGTAGGCGCCGTTGTTGTCGGTGGTCCAGTTGAGGAACTGGAATTTGGTATCGGAGCCGACGGAATTGACGTCGAAGAAGTCGGGCATGCTGAACTTGCCGAAGCGGAGTTCGAGGCGGCGGCGCGGAAGTTCATCGAAGAGAGACAAGAAAGTGCGCTGGTTCTCGACTTTATCTTTACTGAGCGCGAATACTTTGTGGATCATGGCGCGGCCGACGTAGGGCGCCTTGCTCAGGGAGGGATTGCGGACGATGTCGAGATCGGTGTTGCCGGCGAGGCCGAAGCCCGTGCTGAGCGCAGCTCCGCCCGCTTCTTCAATGTCGACCAGAAGTTCGGTGGAGTTGTTGAGGCGGACGCCGGTGTAGAGCGTGACGACGCGCGAAGTCGCTTTCTCGTAGTTGGGGCTGAGGCTGTGGGTGCCGCTGTAGAGTGCGGGAAAATCGGGATGAGCTTGGAAAACAAAATTGGTTTGGCCAGAGAGCCAGAAACGCGAGTCTTTGAAATGGGGGAACATTGATTCGGTGGTGTCGTCGGCAGGGGTGGGATCGGAAGCGACGGGAACCTCGGGCGCGCTGCTCTGTGGCAATTGCGAGGAAGCGGAAGTGGCCGGCTGTTGCGCGAGAGCTGGCGTGACGAAGGCGATTGCCGTCGCCAGCGCCAGGATGTGAGCGGGGCTTCCTGTCCCGTCGAAAATGTATTTCAATTTCAATTCCATGGCCCCAAAGTAAGCGAGTCTGCGCAGGTTACTGAATGGCTCGTATCACCGCCAGACGTGACGAAGATCATGGCCAGGTTCCGGGACAGCCTGATCTGCCAGTCTCGCTCCGACATGCAGTTAACCATCCTACACTGATTGTTATTAACTATAGTTAATAACATATCCGGTCACGCGTCAATCTAGAACTGGATTTTGTGCAGTTCATGAGCTTACGGAGAATGGGTTAAAGGAATGTTACAGGCTAGTTTGGAGTTCGGGTGCAATGTGGGAGCTTTTCGCGATGTTGGACCTGGTTTGACAGCATTCCGGTTCAACCCCTACCCTTGATTTTCGTTTTGTCGGCCTATGAAAGTTCTGGTTTTAGGGAGTGGCGGGCGCGAGCACGCGCTGGTATGGAAGCTGCGGCAATCTCCGCGGGTTTCGCAGCTTTATTGCGCGCCGGGGAATGGGGGAATTGCGGACGATGCGGAGTGCGTGGCGGTGGACCTGCAGAGCCTGGAATCGATCGCGAGCCTGGCGACGCGCCTGCAGCCGGATTTGACGGTGGTTGGGCCGGAGCTGCCTCTCACGCTGGGCGTGGTGGATGAGTTCACGCGGCGGGGATGGCCGGTGTTTGGGCCGACGCAAGCGGCGGCACAACTGGAAGCGAGCAAGAGTTTCGCCAAAGAATTTCTGCAGCGGCATCACATCCCGACGGCGCATTTTGCAATTTGCGATTCGATTGAGCAGGTGCGGTCGGCGCTGACGCATTTTCATGCGCCGGTTGTTGTGAAGGCCGACGGATTGGCAGCGGGCAAGGGCGTCGTGATCGCCAAGAGCAAGGAAGAGGCTGCGACGGTGGCGGCGGAAATGCTCAGCGGAAAAATGTTGGGCGAGGCCGGAGCGCGGGTCGTGATCGAGGAGTGCCTGACGGGCGACGAGCTTTCGTTTCTGGTGTTCAGCGACGGCGAGCGCGTGGTGCCGCTGGTGGCGGCGCAGGATCATAAGCGCGTGGGCGACGGCGACACGGGGCCGAACACGGGCGGAATGGGGGCGTATTCGACGGTCGACATCGTCGACGAGCAGATGCGGGACTGGTTGGTCCATCACGTCGCGCAGCCGGTGGTGGCCGGCATGAAGGCTGAAGGCGCGGAGTTCAAGGGCGTGCTGTATTGTGGATTGATGATGACGGCGCGAGGGCCGATGGTGCTGGAATTCAACTGCCGCTTTGGCGATCCGGAGACGCAGCCGATTCTGATGCGGCTGGAGAGCGATCTGGTCGAGGCGCTGGAGGCTTCGATTGAAGGGCGCGTGAGCGACGGGGATTTCAAGTGGTCGCAGGATGCCTCTGTGTGCGTGGTGATGGCGTCGGGGGGATATCCAGGGACTTACGAAGTTGGGAAGCGGATCGATGGACTCGATGAGGCTGGAAAAGTTGACGGCGTGAAAGTTTTTCATGCGGGGACTTCGAAGCGTGATGGTGTTTACTACACTGCCGGCGGGCGTGTGCTGGGCGTGACGGCGCGGGCTGCTTCGCTGGAAGCGGCGGTGGAGCGAGCTTATGCGTCTTGTGCGAAGATTTCGTTTGAGGGGGCGCATTACCGGAAGGATATTGCGGCGCGAGCGCTGAAGCAGTAAGAGGGGGAAATGATGGCGGGTTCGACTTCAGAAATCCACTGGACTCTCGATCCTTCTCTGCGTCGATATTTCCAACTTGCATCCTTAATTTCAGCGGCGGTCCTCACTCTGGCAGTGTTGCTAAATTTGTTTCGATTTGACGAGGCAGTGATTCCTTTGCCTTTGCGGATCGCAGGCGGAGTGATAGTGGGCCTCAGTGGAGCGATTTCGGCACTGTTTTTATGGCGCGGCATGTCGTCGTACTGGTGGCAGGTAGATCGACGGACGCGTGGAATGAACTTGTTTTGGCTGTTAGCATTTTCGTTCGGGAATTGGATCGGCGCGATGTTGTACTACTTTTTGGTGTTTCGGCGAATTCCGACGAGGGGATAGAAATTCCCTTTGAGGCCGGAGGTTCCATCGGCCTGAAAGGGGTCCTTCGACTGCGAAAGTGATCCGCTTCGCGAATCACTTTGTTCGCTCAGGATGACAATTCATAAAAAGTATTTTGAGGAGAGAAATGAGCAAGACACTGGTTTCGATTGTGATGGGGAGTGATTCGGATCTCGAGATTATGCGCGAGGCGGGGAAGGCGCTCGATGAGTTTGGCATCCCGTATGAGATAGACGTGACGTCGGCGCACCGCTCGCCGGATCGCACAGCCGACTTTGCGCGCAAGGCCGCGGGGCGCGGGATTCAGGTGATTATTGCGGGAGCGGGCGGGGCGGCGCATCTGGCGGGGGTGATTGCGGCGCATACGACGTTGCCGGTGATCGGCGTGCCGATTCCTTCGACTTCATTGCAGGGGATGGATTCGCTGCTGGCGACCGTACAGATGCCGGCGGGGATTCCGGTTGCGACGGTTGCGATTGGAAAACCGGGGGCGACGAACGCGGGAATTCTGGCGGCGCAGATGATTGCGCTGGGCGATGCTTCGATGGCGAAGAAGTTGGATGCTCACAAAGAGAAGCTGGCGCGGGGTGTGGAAGAAAAATCGCGGAAGCTGCGGGAGAAGTAGCGTTTCTTGATCACGCGTAGGAATCAGAATCCGGGAGCGGCGGGAGAGACTGGCGGTGCGGTTTGGCTTACGCATCGCGGCGGTTAAGCAGGAGATCCTTCGCTACGCCTGAACCGCGGCTACGCTCAGGATGACAAGGTTGAGTAAAGGCCAGACTGCATCGCCGCGAGATCGGATGGATGGCTCGACTGCTTAGAGCTTTCTTTGCGGGGCGGCGGCGGGATGTCGCGGCTTCTTGGCGAAGGGGGAGAGATTCTGGAGGTAGCAGCGAATCTGGTCGAGGTCCTGGTCGGAAATTTGAGTAAAAATCAAACCGACTCCCATGCCTGGAGCGCTGTGGGCGACGCGGGCATCGGCCCACACTTTGGATTGGCCGAACCAGATGCCGACCTTCAGGCGCTTGCCCAATTCCAGGGGAATCGGGATTTCGACATAGCATCCGCCGAGGCTGAGATCGGCGACACTGCCCCAGAAAGACGCACCTTCCTGAACGTGAACCTCGATCGAATTGTGACAGCGGAAGCGGTCATGGGTTCGATTGTCGACGGCCACGGGCTGGTAGTTATCGATTGCATCGGCGGGCAAGGAGAAGTCCCAGAAAGTTTTTTCGGGCGTGAGGTTGAGCAAGCCCAGAAATCCGACGTGGGAGGTTCCGGCTCTCCCAATCCACTTGACGCGAAAATGCGCCCGGTTCGTGCCGTAGGTGAGGCCGATGATTTCGTCGAGGCCGAGGTCGGAACGGACGGCGGCGAGCGCAGCACCTTTGCCGCTGGCGTTGACGGTCAGAACTTTTTCGGAAAAAACCTGCCCATGACTGTCTGTCCCGAAGATACGTACCGGGACTTCGAGCTGTATGCGAGGCTGAGTGCGCCTTCCCATCCGTGAGTAAACGTATGTTCGGTAAGTCCCGTGATGCCGCTTACAGTTGCAAACCTTTCAAGTACTCGCGGAATGGGCCGCCGAGGTCATTGCGTTTCAATGCGAATTCTACGGTCGCCTTGAGGAATCCCAGCTTGTCGCCTGTGTCGTAGCGTTTTCCGTCATAGACGTAGGCATACATTTTTTCCTGCTTGAGCAGCATGCGCATACCGTCGGTCAGTTGGAGTTCGCCGCCCGCGCCGGTGGGAGTCTTGGCGAGGCAGTCGAAAATTGCCGGAGTGAGGATGTAGCGGCCGATAATGGCCAGGTTTGAAGGAGCTTCTTCGGGCTTCGGTTTTTCTACCATGTTGCGAATTTCGAAGAGGCGTCCGTTGAAACCGTCGGCGGGCTGGGCGTCGAAGACGCCGTAGGAAGAAATCATTTTGCCTTCGACGACTTGTGCGGCGATGACGGAGCACTGTTTCTGGTCAAAGACATTGACCATCTGCTTGAGGCAGGGGACGGGGGCGTCGATGACGTCGTCGGCGAGGAGAACCGCAAACGGTTCGTTGCCGACGAGTTCGCGCGCCATCAGCACGGCGTGGCCCAGGCCGAGCGCCTCTTTCTGCCGGACATAGGCAACGTGCATCATGTCGGAAATGTTGCGAACGATCTTGAGCAGGTCAATCTTGTGGCGCTCCTCGAGCATTTTTTCGAGTTCGTAGCTGACGTCGAAGTGGTCTTCGATAGCCTGCTTGCCGCGCCCAGTGATGATGAGAATTTGATCGCACCCGCTGGCCATGGCCTCTTCGACGCCATATTGAATGATCGGCTTGTCGACGATGGGCAGCATTTCCTTGGGCTGGGCTTTGGTGGCGGGAAGGAAACGCGTGCCGAGACCGGCGGCGGGAAAAACGGCTTTGCGAACTTTCATGGGCATAGTCGGTGTTGGATGCCGGAGTCTCGGCTTTAGTTGATCATTGTGAGTTGATCATCGTAAGCCGCTCATTGTGAGCTGACTATTGTAAACGGTTGGGTTTGCGGCTGGCGACCTGGGGCTCCTTGCGGCGTTGGGCAAGCCTGGCGTTCTTGCGGTTGCGGCAGTGGTGTGGAGGGACGTATGCTCGTTGCCATGCAAAAACTCTTGAACCTGCTTGCTGGTGCGGTGATGTTGACGGGCGGTGTGGCCGCGCAATCCGCGCCTCCGATGGAGCATCATGCGCATCATGATGGCGCCGAGTCCATGGAGGTGCTGGGGGCGGTGTCGTTTCCGACTTCGTGCGCGGGGCATTCGAAGGAGGGCATGCAACGCGGCGTTGCTCTGCTGCATTCTTTCGGCTATAGCGAGGCGCAGATGCAATTTCAGGCGATCACGAAGGAAGATCCGGCCTGCCCGATGGGACACTGGGGCGTCGCGATGACACAGTTTCGCGAGCTGTGGGGAGCTCCTGATGCGGACGGGTTGAAGGTGGGACGCGAGGAGATGGAGACGGCGCGGGCGGCCGCGGCGGCCTCGGCAGCGACGACGCCGATTGAACACGCTTATATCGACGCTCTCAGCGGATTCTTTGAGCCGGCGAACTTACAGTTCCAGCAGCGTGCGGATGCATATGAGACCAAGATGAATGCGCTGCACAGCCAATTTCCGGACGATGTGGAAGCGGCGGCATTTGATGCGCTTTCAATGTTGGCCGCGGTGGCGCCGGAAGATACTTCGCTGACTCATGAGCGGGCGGCGCTGGCGATCCTGGTGCCGCTGTTTGCGGCGCATCCGGACCATCCCGGGCTGGCACATTACATTATTCATACGTGCGACACTCCGGCGCTGGCCGCGGATGGGCTGAGTGCGGCGCGGGAGTATGCGAAGATTGCGCCGTCGTCGGCGCACGCGACGCATATGCCAGGGCACATTTTTGCGCGGCTGGGGATGTGGCAGGAAGATATTGATTCGAACCTGGCGTCGGTAGCGGCGTCAAAAAAAGCGGAGGCGTCGGGGCAACCGGGCAGCGCTCACCAGATGCATGCGGAAGAATTTTTGATTTATGCCTACCTGCAAACCGGGCAGGACGAAAAGGCGCATGTGCTGACGGCTCAGATGCGGGGCGTGGGCGAGCACATGCTGAAGATGCCGGGTATGGATGATATGAAGGGAGCCGGACATTACTTCGACAATGAAGTGACTGCGATCTATGCCATCGAGATGCACCAGTGGAAGGAGATGGTGGCGCTGCAGCCGGCGCCGGGATCGAAATATTTCGCTCCGCTATTTACTTACTGGGGGCAAGGGATTGCCGCGGGGCATTTGGGGGATGCGAAGCTAGCGGCGAAGGCTCTGAAACGTTTTGATAGGGCGCTACGCCCGATGGAGAAGGACCGGAGTTCTTACAGCGCGAAAACTGTCATGCGGCAAGAGCTTGTGGCATGGAAGGAATTTTCGGGCAAGCATTCGGACGCTGCGGTGGAGGCGATGCGCAAGGCTGCCGATCAACAGGACAAGCTGGGGCAGAACGAAGTGGACATTCCGGCGCGCGAAATGCTGGGCGATCTGCTGCTGATGGAGCAGAAACCCGAGGCGGCGCTGGTGGAATATCGGGTTGCGTTGAAGCTCAGCCCGAACCGGCTGAATGGCTTGCTGGGCGCGGGAAACGCGGCGGAACAGGCGAAGCTGCCGGAAGAGGCGCGGACGTTTTATAGAACCGCGGCGCAGCAGACGAATAATGGCGCGCAAAGCCAACGTCCGGAACTGGCGCGGGCGGTGCAGTTTGTGGCCGAGCGTTAGGAGGGCAGAAGCGCCGAAGGAATCTCGAGCGCAGATCGTTTCCGATATTCGTTCCGCATCACTGAGGCCTGTTCCCGCTCATACTTGAATCCAATAGAGATGTCACATCGATGGTCGCGAGTTGCTCTAGAACTGTGCGGAGGGCGTGGAGGACTTCGTCGGGAGCGGTCGCCTTCAGAACGAATTTCAACATGCCGTCCGGGGTGAATTGAGCGCCTTTTTGCGCGGCGACGAAGCGGGCCAGTTGCTCGGGATCGACTGCCGCGTTTTGGCGGAACTTGAAGGTGACGAAGTCGCGCTTGCGCTCGATCGCGTTCACGCCGACGCGCATGCAGAGGAGTTTGAGGCTCGCGTAGTCAAGCAGGTTGCGGACTGGAGCGGGTGGCGGGCCGTAGCGGTCTTGCAGTTCGGCGGCGACGTCGCCGAGTTGCGATTCGGTTTCTACCCGGGCTACGCGCTTGTACATTTGCAGGCGCTGATTCTCTTCAGGAATGTAGCCGGAGTTGATGCGGATGTTGAGGCCGAGGTTGAGCTGGGTTTCGGCTTCGTCGGGACCGGCTTCGCCCTTCATTTCGCGCACGGCGCGTTCGAGCATCTGAGTGTAGAGTTCGAAGCCGATGGCTTCGATGTGTCCGCTTTGTTCGCCACCGAGTAGATTCCCTGCCCCGCGGAGTTCCAAATCCAATGCGGCGATTTTGAATCCGGCGCCGAGGTCGGAGAATTCTTTTAGCGCGGCGAGTCTGCGGCGCGCGATGGGCGTGAGCTCGACTTCTTTCGGGATCAGCAGATAGGCGTAGGCGCGGCGGTTGGAGCGGCCGACGCGGCCGCGGAGTTGGTAGAGCTCGGATAAGCCAAGGCGGTCCGCGCGGTTGATGAGGATCGTGTTGCAGAGCGGGATGTCGAGGCCGTTTTCGATTATGGTGGTGGCGACGAGAATGTCGGCTTCGTGGTGCATGAAGCCGAGCATGACTTTTTCGAGTTCGGTTTCGCCCATCTGGCCGTGGCCGACCATGATGCGGGCTTTCGGAATTAATTCCTGCAGCTTGGCAGCGATTTCGAAAATGCTGTCGACGCGGTTGTGCACGAAGTAGACCTGACCGCCGCGTTCCAATTCTTGTTCGATGGAAGATTGGATGAGTTTGTCGTCCCAACTGGCGACGACGGTTTGAATCGCCATGCGATCTTTGGGCGGAGTTTCGATCACGCTCATGTCGCGCAGGCCGATCAGCGACATGTGCAGAGTGCGCGGGATGGGTGTGGCCGACATGGTCAGCACGTCGACTTGTTTGCGCATCTGCTTGATGCGTTCTTTGTGGCGGACGCCGAAGCGCTGTTCTTCGTCGACGATCAGCAGGCCGAGGTCGGCGAACTTTAAATCTTTCGAGAGAATGCGGTGCGTGCCAATGAGGATGTCGATTTTGCCAGCTTCGGCTTTTTGCAGAATTTCTTTTTGCTGCTTCGGGTTGCGGAAGCGGCTGATCATTTCGATCGTCACGGGAAATGGTCCGAAGCGCTGCTTGAAAGTTTCGTAGTGCTGGAAGGCGAGGACCGTTGTCGGCGCAAGCACGGCGACCTGTTTGTTGTCGCCGACGGCCTTGAATGCGGCGCGCATGGCGACTTCCGTCTTGCCGTAGCCAACGTCGCCGCAGAGCAGGCGGTCCATGGGCTGCGTGGATTCCATGTCGCGGGTGACGTCGGCGATGGCCTGGGCCTGGTCTTCGGTTTCGTTGAACTCGAAGGAGTCTTCGAACTCGCGCACGAATTCGTTGCCCGAGGGAAATGAATGGCCGACCGCCATTTTTCTTTCGGCGTAGAGCTTGAGGAGTTCGTCGGCCATATCTTTCATGGCCTTTTTTACGCGGGCTTTGGTCTTGGCCCAGGACTGCGTGCCGAGATGACTGAGAGCTGGCTTAGCACCTTCGGACGAGCGGTATTTTTGAATCAGATCGAGGCGCGTGAGCGGGACGTAGAGGCGCGCGCCTTCGGCGTATTCGAGCAACATGAACTCGGCGTTGCCGTCGCCCTGATTGATTTCTTTCAAGCCCTGATACTGGCCGATGCCGTGCTCGACATGAACGACGTAGTCGCCGACCTGGAGATCGCGGAAGTCGGAAAGGAAGGCGGAGACTTTTGATTTCTGGCGTTGCGGGCGTGAGGTGACTGTGTCGGATTCGTCGAATAAATCGCGGGCGCCGAAAATCGCGAGATGCGCGTCGGGGAACATAACGCCATCGGGGACGTAGGCCTTGGCGAGAGTGGTCGTAAGAACTTCTCCGGCGAAATAGCTGGTTTCGTCGGCGTAGCTTTCTCCGCCGCGGGTGCGGCTGCCGAGGCGGAAGCTCACGTTGTATTCGGTGAAGATGTCGGCGAGGCGTTCGACTTCGCCGGTGTTGGGAACGGAGAAAAGAACTTGATTGCCGGCACCGGTGAGTTTTTGAACTTCTTCGAGCATCGACGGAACTGCACCGTGGAAGCGGGGAGTGGGCTGGGTCAGAAATGGTACGGATGTAGCTTCGTCCTCGTTCGTGCTGCGCGTGATGCCGAGGTGCTCGACGTCGGCGCCGGTTGCTGATTCGACTTTTTTCCACCAGGCATCTGGAGGCAAGTACAAATCCCCGGGGCGAACGAGATTGCCGACGCCGCTACGTTCGTGAGCTTCTTCTACGCGGCTCCAGAAGCGATCGAATTCGGTGCGGAGCAAATCGGGCTCGTCGAGCAGCACGGCGGCGTGGGGGAGCAGATCGAAGACGGTGCGGTCGGCGCCAGCGACGGGGGCGTAGAACTCCCAGCCGGGGAAAACGGTGACGCCACCGGAGCGGACGGCGGCTTCGATAATTTCTTCGGACGTACCGGCGATGCGTTTGCCGCTGAGGCGGGTGTGGATTGCGCCGAGGAGATGATCGCTGACGGGAGTTTCCGTGAGCGGGAGCAACAGAGCTTCGTCCATGGGATTGGAAGAACGCTGCGAGGCGGGGTCGAAGCGGCGAATGGATTCGACTTCATCGCCGAAGAATTCGACGCGGACGGGGCGCTCGGCTTCAGGGGAGTAGACATCGAGGATGCCGCCGCGCAGGGCATATTCGCCGGGCATTTCGACTACGTCGGCGGCGGTGTAGCCGACGGTGTTCAGATGACCGAGCAGATTTTCGACGTCGAAGGATTCGCCACGGCGGAGGGTGCGGGCCAGATCGGTGTAGTAATCGGCGGCGCGGAGCAGGATGGCTGTGGCCGCGACCGGAGTGACCACGATGGACGCTTTGCCGGTTGAAATCTTCCAGAGAGCGGTGGCGCGTTCTTCCTGCAGTTCGGGGTGCGGGGAAAGATTCTGGAACGGAAGCACGTCGCGGGCGGGTAGGGCGACGATGGCCTCTGGATCGCAGGCGGCGGTGAGTTCACAGAAGCCTTGCAGGATGGGAACGAAGTCCTCGACGGCGCGGTTGTCGTTGACGACGAGGATGAGTTGGCGGTCGGCAGTGCGGCGCAAAAGCACCAGCAGCAGGGCTTTTGCGGTGGGTGAGAGTCCGGAGACACGAACGCGCCCCGTGCCCTCCCGCAGGTGGGAGGCAACACGCACGAAGGCGGGAAGCATTTCTACGTCCGCGAAGAGTTCGCGGACGAAGGGAAGAAGCATGCACATCGATTTTATCAGGAGTGGGAGGGGCGGGTTAGGGGAGGCTTTCGTCTAAAAGCCTTTGACCGCTGAGGTCGCCGAGAACTGCCGCAGAGATCGCGGAGAAAAACCTGATTTCTGGTTCGGAATGAGAAATTGCTTGACACGGGGCGGGGTTCGCTGTATTTAACCTATAAGTTACTTAACTGAATGGTTTAGTACTGCATGAACGATCGACTGAGCGAAACCTTTGGAGCGCTGGCGGATCCGACGCGGCGGGCGATTCTGGCGCGCCTGGCTTCGGGCGAGGCTTCGGTGACGGAGCTGGCGTCGCCGTTTGATATGAGCATGCCGGCGATCTCGAAGCATCTGAAAGTGCTGGAGCGGGCGGGGCTGATCGCGCGCGGGCGCGAGGCGCAGTGGCGACCGTGCAGGTTGCGGGCTGGTCCGTTGCAGGATGTGGCCGGGTGGGTGGAACACTACCGGCGGTTCTGGGAGGAGAGCTTCGACCGGCTCGATGTGTATTTACAGGAATTGAAGCAAAAAGAATCGAGAAATAAAAAGAAGGAGAAGAAGCATGTGCGCACAAGACGCAAAGACTAGCGCGACGGAAGTTGGCGGAACACGGATCGACGCGATCCCAGCATCGGAATGGGATCTGGTTATCACGCGAGTGTTTGATGCGCCGCGAAGTTTGCTATTCAAGGCGTGGACCGACGTCCGGCACATGGCGCAGTGGTGGGGACCGAAGGGATTCACCAATCCGGTATGCGAGATTGACGTGAGAGTTGGAGGAGCGATTCGCATTCACATGCGCGCGCCGGATGGGGTGGTGTATCCGATGTCGGGCCGATTTGAAGAAATCGTTGAGCCCGAGCGGATCGTTTTCGTCAGCAGCGCGCTCGATGAGAAAGGCAACTCGATGTTCGATGTGCTGAACACCGTGATCTTTACCGAGCAGGGCGGCAGGACGACCCTGACTCTTCAAGCGCGCGTGATGAGAACGACTGCGATGGCGCCACAGTATCTCAAGGGCATGGAAGCTGGGTGGGCGCAGAGCCTGGATCGCCTGGGCGATCAGGTGACGAAGATGAAGGCCCAGGCATGAGAAAAATAATTCCCTAAGCGCGCAGCAGGGGGCGCGTCAGGCAGGTGGGGCCGCCGCTGCCGTTGATGCTGATTTCGCTGGCGGGGAAGGTGCGGACATCGAAGCCGGCGTGGCGGAGGCGGTCGTTGGTTTTGTGATTCTCTTCGATGGCGAGCAAGCGATTGCCGCCCAGCGCTAATACGTTGCAGGCCAGGGTGTCGCGCTCGGAGGGGTCGATCTCGATGAAGTTGTATCCGCGCGACTGGAGCAGTTCGACGGTTTCGACAGCGAGCCAGGGGAGATCGACGATTGCGGTCTTCTCATCCAGCAAGCTGATCAAGGACATCAGATGCAGGCAGGCCGAAGGGCCGGGGCCGTAGGGTAGCGGGGCGGAGAGAACCTCGACGCCCTTGGGCGCGAGCAGGGCGCGCATCTGGGCGATTCCGGCGGCGTTGGTGCGGTAGCCTTGGCCGATCAGCAGCGTCTTTGTGACGGGTGCTTTTCCGTCGGGTGCTTTTCCTTCTAACCAGAGGATGTCTCCGGCTTCGGTGGCTCCGGGCGCAGTGATTGCTCCGAAGGTTGGGATGCTGTGCTGCTCGCAGAACGCTCCGTGATGATGGGCTTCGGCTACGCGGTTCGGCTTGCCGGGGCGCATGAGGATGAGGCCGAAGTCGGCGGCGAGCGAGGCGTCGTGGGTGTAGACGGCGTCGAGCGAAAGTTCCGGGGCGGGCGCGAGTTCGATGACTTCGGCGTCGGCGGCTTGCAGTTCGCGGCAAAGAGCTTCATGCTGCGCTTGGGCCGTCACAAAGTCTGGAGGGTGATGAAAACCGAGTTCGCTCCAGCGCGCGACGCGGTCCGGCTGGTTCCATCCCGCGGAGCGAGGAGAACAGACGAGGACGCGCTGCAGCGGGCCGACCATGGAATGGCCATTGAATGCGAGGCTGGTTGAGAAAGATGTGGGCAGAGTTCCTCCTGCGAATTTCGGAATTCGCAACGCGGATAATTCTAAGGCAGGAGGGGGATATCGCAGCGCTGAAAGCGCTGCGCCACCCAAAATCAAAGTCAACCTCTGACTCTGGCGCTTCCCTACTCCGAGGCGGCGAAGGAAACGTGGGCGTCTGCGGGAGGCATCAGGTCGCGCAGGTCGTGCTTGTGATCTTTGTCTTTGCTGCCGGCGCTGCGCTTGGTGAGCCAGCGCTTGAGATGTTTGCGGGCGGCGGGCGCGAGCTTGGAGAAAAACAATCCGGCACGGCCTTGATCACTCGCCCAGATAACGTCGGCGTGGCCGTGGAGTGTGAGGTCCGTGCCGGGCAAAACGCAGCGAAAAGCCAGATTCGAACTCATGGGGACGGGCTCGGTGGCTTGAATGGCCAGGCCGTGCTCGCCGATATCGATGCTGACCCCGGGAAGCGTGCCGCTTTCGAGGTCGAGGTAGACCAGAGTTTTCACGTCGTAGCGAGTGGCTTTGCGGCGGTTGGCCTTCTTGGATTTCGTGTCGGACTTTAAGGCTTCTTTAACCTGCTCGCTTTCTAGCGGCCGATACAGGATGCGGCTCGCGCCGGACTGGAATGCTTGTCCGGTGCCGGGCCAGGCGCGGCTAGCAACGGCTAATAGGTCCGGCTTTTGGCTGGGCGGCAACAACGCAGCCATGCGGATACACTCTTCCGCACCGGGTAAATCAAAGTCGACGATGAGCGTGGAGCATTGGCCGGTCATGACCAGCTCGAGCGCCTTCTGCCCGGAGGAGCATTTCTCCAGCCCGATTTCGAGCTCGTCGAGCGAGGCTTCCAGGGTTTGGAGGGACCGTTTGTCATTGCACAAGACCGCAGCAGAGTGGCGCATGAGCTACAAAGTACGGGCTCAGGCGAGGCGGGTAAATGTCACAGCGGTAATCGGGGGAGTGGTTACTGAAGAACCCTATAAATCCCTGGAAATGTTGGAGTTATCTTGGCGATCAGGCCAGGGTGCCGGGCACTGTTATAATCAAGAATTGGGCTCATGACTACGAAGCGACTGATTCGATCCACGACAGTTTTATCGGTACGCCGCAACGGCAAGGTGGTTCTGGCCGGGGACGGCCAGGTCACGCTTGGCGAATCGGTGATCAAGCATTCGGCTAAGAAAATTCGGCGGCTTTATAACGACAAGATTGTCGCGGGTTTTGCCGGGTCGACGGCCGACGCGTTTACTTTGTTCAGCCGCTTCGAGGCCAAGCTGGAGCAGTATCACGGAAATCTGGGCCGGGCGGCGGTGGAACTGGCGCGCGACTGGCGAACGGACAAGTTCCTGCGGCATCTGGAAGCGTTGCTGTTGGTGTCGGACAAAGAGCAGACGTTTCTGCTCAGCGGACAGGGCGATGTGATCGAACCGGACGGAGCCGTAGCGGCGATCGGCAGCGGCGGGCCCTTCGCGCAGGCTGCGGCACAGGCGCTGGCGGATCATACCGAGTTGTCGGCTCACCAGATTGCCGAAGAAGCCATGAAGATTGCGGGCAAGATGTGCATCTATACCAATGACAAGGTAACGATTGAAGAGTTGTAGACCGCAGACATCGGACCTCGGACCTCCGCCATTTGTGCCGAGGTCCGTGGTCTGAGGTCTGAAGTCTGAATTTTCTATGGCTATTTATCTTCCCTCCTCCGCTGAAGAAGAACAGCTTGCGCTGGATGAACTGACTCCGCGCGAGATCGTGGTTGAACTCGACAAACATGTGATTGGCCAGAAGGACGCCAAGCGTGCCGTGGCCATTGCGCTACGCAATCGCATGCGGCGGCAGAAACTCACGCCGGAACTCGCCGAAGAAATCATACCCAAGAACATCATTATGATCGGGCCTACGGGCGTGGGTAAGACGGAAATTGCGCGGCGGTTGGCCAAGCTGGCGAATTCTCCGTTTCTGAAAGTGGAAGCGTCGAAGTTTACCGAAGTCGGCTATGTGGGACGCGATGTGGAATCGATGGTGCGCGACCTGGTGGAGATTGCGATCGACAACGTGCGCGAAGAAAAGCTGGAAGACGTGGCTGACAAGGCCGAACTGAATGCAGAGGAGCGTCTGCTGGATATTCTGTTGCCGCCTTCGCCCGACACCGCGGCCTGAGGCGGCGTCTACTGCGGGCGGCGTGGTGATTGACGGCGGCACGGCGTTGACGGAATCCTCGAACCGGACGCGCGAAAAACTTCGCCAGCAACTGCGCGAAGGAAAGCTCGACGACCGCACGGTGGAGATTGATGTGCGCGAGAGGAATTTTCCGTCGTTTGAGATTCTGACCAATCAGGGCGTGGAGGAGATGGACGTCAACATCAAAGACATGTTGCCGAACCTCTTTGGACAGCGCACCAAGAAGCGGAAGATGAAGGTGAACGAGGCCTTCGAATATCTGATTCAGGAAGAAGAGCAGCGGCTTATCGATATGGACCAGGTCACGCGGATGGCGATTGACCGCGTGGAAAATTCCGGGATCGTGTTTCTGGATGAGATCGACAAGATTGCTGGACGCGAAGGCGGGCATGGGCCGGACGTTTCACGGGAGGGCGTGCAGCGCGACATTCTACCCATCGTTGAAGGCACGACCGTGAATACGCGTTATGGCATGGTGCGGACGGACCACATTTTATTTATCGCCGCCGGTGCGTTTCACGTTTCGAAGCCGAGCGATTTGATTCCCGAACTGCAGGGGCGATTCCCGATTCGCGTGGAGCTACAGTCGTTGACCATGGAAGACTTCGTGCGGATTCTCACGGAGCCGAAATCGTCGCTGGTAAAGCAGTACACGGCTTTGCTGGAAACTGAAGGCGTGAAGCTCGAGTTCACGAAAGAGGCGCTGGATGAGATCGCTCACTTCGCCTTCCGCGTGAATGAGAGCACAGAGAACATCGGAGCGCGGCGGCTGCACACTATCATGGAGCGCGTTTTGGACGAGTTGAGTTTTGATGCGCCGGAGAAGAAGGGCGAGCACGTTACCATCGACGCCGAATATGTGCGCAAGATGCTGACGGATATTGTGAAGGACCAGGATTTAAGCCGGTACATCCTGTAGGAATCGGATTTGTTAGCCAACAGTCAGGAACGACATGCGGCACTGACGCTGCTATCGCAGATGCAAGTCGAGGATTTCGGTACTGGCGCGAGCTTCTTCGGGAAGATTGGCTTCGATACTGGCCATAGCTGCATCCGGACCCAGGCGATTCAGTACCGCGGCTGCGAATTGCTCGCCCCACGCATGTTCCCCATCTAAGGCCAAGGCCCAGGCCCAGTATTTTTCTGGCGCGGCCGAAGACGCGTTTGGGGCGTTGAGGCGATTTACCCGGTCCGAATCCACCGCAAGGAAGAACATGCGGAAGTCGGCGATCTGGCGCAGCAATTCGTGGCCGGCGGCGGTGGGAGAGCGAAGGGCCATGCGGGCGACAAGATTCACCGTCACGAACCCTCCAAACAGCAGCGCCAATTGTGGCGAAGTCGCCCACGAGATCAGACCGAGACACAAGATAGCCAGGAGGAACATGAATGGGGCGGTGCGATCACCTTTTGCGAAGCGCAATGGACGCGGAGTCTTACCCGGCAAACGGCTGCGCAGTTTGTAAAAGATCGCAGGCAATGTCCTGATCGTCGCCAATAACGCCCACACTGCCAGGAACGCTGGAAAGATGAGAATTGTGCTGCCGTTGGAATTCGCCAAGCCTTGCATCTCGGGATAGAGTGCGGCAAGAAATGACCAAAGCGAGACAGTCAGGCCGGGAATCAGGAACCAAAAATGATCAGAGAGCAGATCGGGTTCTACGGCGGATTCGAGCGAACCCCTGACTGTGCGCGCGGTTCGCTCTAGGTTTCGTAAAGCGGACAGGCAAACGGAAGATGCACTGCCACAGAAGAACCCATCGGCGATCACTTGTTCTTCGGCTTCCAGCTCGAGGGAACCGTTGGATCGCGATATGAGGTAGTCGGTCGGGCCTTGCTCGATCCGCAAATAGCCCTTCGCAGCCATGTTTACAATCGCCACGACGAACGGTTTATCACTCACGCCGCGTTCCACTAGGTACGCGGCTGTGGCTGGAGAAATGCCAGACGGTGGTTCGTATCTCGCAACCCGCGTGCCGCGATTCCACCTCGAGCGCAACGCCACGCTTGCGATGCAGAAGTACAGGGTGACGGCGGCGAGGCCGTAACAAGCCAGAATGCGCAGCTCTTCTGCGACATGGGAAGAACGGATCATCGTTTGGATATTGTGATCCAGCAACGAGGGACGCCCAAGTTACGATGGTGCGCCTGAAATCGTGGGATTCGTCCGACCTCCAAGCGGGCTGTTCCCTTCAGCGCGACCTGATATTCTGCATCGAACAATAACCCATGAAAACCATCGATCGCTCCCGACTTGCTTCCCTGATGGCACGCGAACAAAAGAAGTTTGTGGACGAGCGTCCGAAGTCGAAGGCGCTGTTTGAGCGGGCGCGGAAGTCCCTGCTGGCGGGCGTTCCCATGAACTGGATGATGAAGTGGGCGGGAGCGTTTCCTCCGTTTGTGCGGGAGGCGCAGGGGGCGGAGTTCTTCGACGTGGACGGGCATCGCTATGTTGACTTTTGCCTGGGCGACACCGGAGCGATGACCGGGCACTCCCCGTCTTACACGGTGAAGGCGGTGGAGGAGCAGTCGCGGCGCGGCATCACGCTGATGCTGCCGGGGGAAGATTCGATTTTTGTTGGGGAGGAATTGCAGAAGCGATTTCAGTTGCCGTACTGGCAGTTTGCTCTGACGGCGACGGATGCGAATCGCTTTTCGATTCGATTGGCGCGGCAGATTACGGGGCGGCCGAAGATTCTGGTTTTCAACTGGTGCTACCACGGCACCGTGGATGAAACGATCATCACGATCGGAGCCGACGGCGTGGCGGGTCCGCGGCCGGGGAATGTTGGGCCGCCGGTGAATCCTGCGGTCACCACCAAGGTGGTTGAGTTCAACGATATCGACGCGCTGGAAGCCGCGCTCCACTCGGACGATGTGGCTTGCGTGCTGGCCGAACCGGCGATGACCAATGTTGGCATCGTGCATCCGCAGGCGGGATATCACAAGGCGCTGCGCGAGCTGACACGGGAACACGGGACCCTGCTTATCATTGATGAGACGCATACCATCTGCGCGGGGCCGGGCGGATACACGCGCGCGGAAAATCTTGAGCCCGATATGCTCGTGTTCGGCAAGGCGATTGGGGCGGGGATTCCGGGCGCGGCTTATGGATTTTCGCAGGAAGTTGCGGATCGGATTGCCGCGAAGCAGGAACTGGAGAACTGCGACGTCGGTGGCATTGGAGGAACCCTCGCGGGGAACGCGCTTTCTCTCGCAGCCATGCGAGCGACTCTCACGAAGGTGCTGACGAAAGAAGCGTTCGACCGCATGATTCCGATGGCGGAGCGTTGGACGGCGGGGGTTTCGAAGGCCATCACAGACGCCGATCTTCCCTGGCACGTGACGCGTCTCGGCTGCCGCGCGGAATATTTGTTCGGCCCAAAGGAGCCCGCCAATGGCGGGGAGGCGCATGACGCAATGGATTTCGAACTGGAGCGTTTCATGCATCTCTACGCAATGAATCGCGGAATTCTTCTGACGCCGTTTCACAACATGGCGCTGATGTCGCCACAGACGAAAGCAGAAGATGTGGACCTGCATACAAAAGTGTTTCGTCAGGCAGTGAAGGAATTGGCGGCGTAGCGCTTGCACGCGGGGCGACTGCTGATTTGTAGAGATCCTTCGACCTTCGACTACGCGAGCTCATTCGAGCTCGCATCGCGACAGCGGTTTTCCGGATGATACGGTTTTCTGGATGAGAGCGGTTGGCGAGCCGAGTTCTGGTAGTCTGGTTTCTTCTCCATGAAACGCTCTCCGCTGACGTTTTTGCTGGGGCTCGGTGCGCCGTTAATGATTACGGCGTGCGCGACGATTGGGCCGCCGCAGCCTCCATCGCTGGAGTTACCGAAGCCGCCGACGGATCTGCGGGCTGCGCGCAAAGGTGATCGAGTCACCCTCACCTGGACGATTCCGAGCGTTACCACGGACCGGCAAACGGTTCGGAGTTTCGGACCCACGCGGATTTGTCGAGGATTGCCGATCCAGTTGACGCAGTGCAGTTATCCTTTGGGTGAATCGGTCCCGTCGACTGTGCCATCGTCGTCGGCCACCTCGCCTTCAGTGCGGGCGCGCCCCAAGCCGTTGTCGGCAAAATCTTCGCGACCGAAAATCGAGGAGTCGTACACGGATACGCTGCCGAGCGGGATCATGAGCGATGATCCTGCGGCGTCGATTACTTATTGCATCGAGGTGCTGAACGGCGGGGGCCGGGGGGCCGGACTTTCGAATCAGGTGCGCGTCCCGCTGATTCGCACGTTGCCGCCTCCGCAAGATTTTTCCGCCCGCGTCACGAGTGCAGGAATCGTGCTGACCTGGAGGAGTTCGGCGGCGTCCGCGGAAACTACTACACCATTGCACTACCGTTATCGCGTTTACCGGCGTTCGGAAGGCGACCAAGAAGAGATTCTTGCCGGCGAGATTCCGGCCGGAGGAGAACGTAATCTCACGCTTACCGATTCGAACATCGAGTGGGAAAAAACGTATGAATATCGTGCCGACACGGTGACGGTGATCGCGCAAGAAAACAAACCGGAAGTGCAGGTGGAAGGCGAGGACACGTCAGAGGTCAAAGTATTTGCCGACGATGTTTTTCCTCCGGCGGTGCCTTCCGAGCTGCAAGCGGTGGCGTCTGGACCGGGGCAGAAAACCTTTGTCGATCTGGTATGGGCGCCTGACACAGACGTCGACCTCGACGGATACAACGTTTATCGACATGAAAAAGGAATGGCGACAGTGAAGATCAACGCGGCGCTGGTGAAGACGCCGAGTTATCGCGATGATTCTGTTTCTTCGGGAGAGCATTATTTTTACTCGGTGACCGCGGTCGATATTCGCGGGAACGAGAGTGCGCGGTCGGAGGAAGCGGGGGAAGCGGTGCCGTGATTTGCCCCGGGGGCTGAAGCCTGGTCTTGTTTTGGCGCGTCGGCGTCCCTGCGGCGAGCTCAGGGCAAGCTCTGAAGGAGAGCAACTCTTCCACAGAAAAATATTTTCTGTCTGCTTCGCCTCAATTTCGGCGGATATGGTTAGATATTGCTATGAGATATTGCCGATTTCAATTTAATGGCCAGGCCCAGTACGGGCTGGTTGAGTCCGTGGGCGGCCGCGACGCGATTGTGCGGGTGCTGCTGACCGCGCCCGAAGAAGCTGACGGGGACATGGAAAGTCTGCGCACGCGCAAGATCGAAGCGATTCCGCTGGAAGAAGCGGCGCTGCTGCCTCCGGTGCGGCCGTCGAAGATTGTTTGCGTGGGGCGGAACTATCGCGAGCACGCGGCCGAACTAGGGCACGATGTGCCGACGGAGCCGCTGATTTTTCTGAAGGCGACGTCAGCGCTGCTGGCGCCGGGTGGAACGGTGCGGCGGCCGAAGATTTCGCAGCGGGTCGATCTTGAGGGCGAGTTGGGAGTGGTGATCGGCAAGACTTGCTATCAGCCGGCGGCGGACGCGGACATTCGGCAATACATTTTGGGTTACACCTGCGTGAACGACGTGACGGCGCGCGATCTGCAAACCAAAGATGGGCAGTGGTCGCGGGCGAAGGGATTCGATACTTTTTGTCCGGTGGGGCCGGTGGTGACAGATGAGATTGATCCGTGGGCGGGCGTCAGCGTGCAGACGCGGGTGAATGGGCAGTTGAAGCAGGACGGCAACACGCGGGATTTTCTGTTCGCCCTCGACGTGGTGATCCGGCATATTGCGCAGGCCATGACTTTGTTTCCTGGAGACTTGATTCCTACAGGGACGCCGGCGGGCGTGGGGCCGCTGGTGGCGGGGGATGTAGTGGAAGTCACGGTCGCGGGGGTGGGGACGTTGCGGAACTCGGTGGTGGATGAATAGCGTGACTTGATGTTGGTGGCAAGAGTATGAGCGATCTTGAAATGCTTCACGCTGTCGCGGCAGCCGCGTTGCGCAGGATGCCGAACGGCGAGTTGGTCTTCACCGTAGCGCACGCAGTGCAAGTAGTCGAATCGTGCTCGACGTCGGGAATAGCTGTGCTGGGCGTCGAAGTTTTTCCGGGTCTCAATGCATCGACATACGATCAATATCTGAATGCCCCTGCCGACGAGAGATTTTGGCCTGGCTATGTGAAAACCAACAACACGCTGGCAGAGGACTTCCTCAGAAACAATCCAGCACCGACCACAGCCGAATGCGTCTTAACGACGGCCTCTTGGCGAGAATTCTGCGATACGAGACGGCAAGCGAAACAGCGATCACGATAGGTTCGCCCCTACTGCAGCCGAAAGCGTTCCTTTATCAGGCGCTGCAGACGTGGCTTGTGGACAAGGTCGTAGGCCAGTCGCGGATGTTGTCACCACGGGAGTGAGTGAGAGTAAAATCAGGCGGTAGCATGGAATCGTCCCCGCTCGGTTCCTAGTTAGATTGGAGATGTCATGGCTGAAGCCGGCAATGCGACAACCGATGAGCAGTCCCCCAACCCAGACGAGAAGCTGGTGAAGGTGTTTGGGTCGGAGCAGGAGCCTGAGGCGCTGGTGGTTAAGGGATTGCTCGATTCGGCGGGCATTGACAGCGATCTCACTTCGGCATCGCTGGTGCAGGACGCATTTCCGGGACTGGGTGGAATGATTATTCTGGTGCGCGAAGAAGATGCGGAGGCTGCGCGTGGATTGATCGCGGAGGGACTACGAGCAGCAGCCACCACGGTGGAGCGAGCTGTGGCTGACGATGACACGACGGCCGAGATTGCGATTATTGAAGAGACGCCACCGAAGGCGTGACCGAGTGGCCGTCGAGATAGAAGCTAGTGGCGCCATCGAGATCAGTGCGGTAGACGCGAGCTCCCGCGTTGGCCAGGCGGCCGAGAATTTCCGGACGCGGCAATCCGAAAGAATTTCCTGATCCCACAGAAATGACCGCGAACTGCGGATGGGCTGCGGCGAGCAGTTCTGGAGTGGTTGCGTTGGCGCTGCCGTGATGACCAATCTTGATTAGGTTCGCGGTGGGATGGAGCAAAGCCACGTGCCGCTCTTCTTGTTTTTCCGCGTCTCCCTCCAACAGAACTGACGAACTACCGAAGCTTACGCGCAACACCATGGAATCTTTGTTCTGCGGCTTGGGGCCGGCGGGCCAGTCGCGCGGCGGAAACAATACCTGAACGTTGGCCCCGCCGAGAGCAAACTCATCGCCTTCCCAACGGCGCACGACTTTGATTCCCAGCTGGTCAGCAGTTGCGATTACTTTTTCGAGAGCGTAACTTGGCGGCAGCAGACCCACCCATAGTTCCTTCGGCTTGAAATTTGTAAGCACAGCGATCATTCCACCGATGTGGTCGGAATGGCCGTGGGTGATGGCGACTGCGTCGAGGCGCGAAATGCCGCGCGTCCAAAGATAAGGGGAGACTACGTCTTCCCCGAAGTCGAGTTGCGAACCGCCGGGGCCGATGGGACCTCCGGCATCGATGAGCAGGGTGCGGCCTTGCGGAGTTACGAGGAGTGTTGAGTCACCTTGACCAACGTCGATCGATGTCACTTCTAATACTCCGGGATGCGTGCGCGGCGCGGCTGGAACGAATGCGAGAACGAAGGATGCGATGAGGACCGCCGCGAGTCCAGCCACTGCAACGAAAGGGCGCCGTCGCGCTGACCACATAGCCAGGATCAGTGCGGCCGCAGCCAGCACGATCATCGCCACCGACGGCATTGCAACCCGCAAGTCGGCAAGATGAAACGGGCCGAAGCGCAACGAGCCCAGGCCGCGCACGGTGCCGGTGATGCCGTTGAGGGCCAGCGTGGTCAGAAACACCGCGGGCTTAGCCAGCCACGGAGAGATGCAGCCCAGCATCAGTGCAGCGGCTGCGGCGGGCATCATCAATTGCGTCAGGGGAACGACGATCAGGTTCGAGGGCAATCCGATGGTCGTGGCGCGATGAAAGTAATATGCCATGGGCAGAGCGAGTCCCATCTGCATGACTGCGGAGACGAAGAGCAATTCCCACGCGCGGAGAAAAAATGTGGTCGTCCCGCGGACCAGACGGCCCGACCACTTCTTGCCCACGAACCGAGCGACGCGGGCGGCAATGAACTGCAAATCTACGCGCAACTGCGCTACCACCGGGGGAAGATGTGCTGCGTAGGTGTTGGAGTCCCAATTGGCGAGCGCCTGCTTCTGCAGTTGCGACGTGCGCTGCAGGATGGGAATTGCGATGGCGGCGACAATCATCACGCAGACGAAAGTCATCTGAAAGCTGGCGGTGAAAAGCTGACGTGGATCGAGGATGAGTAGGGCGAGAGCCGCGGCGCCGAGGGCGTTGACCATGGCGCGATCGCGGTAGAGCAGGCGCGTCCCAAGGTAGATGGCGCACATGAGGGTCGCCCGCCACACTGGAGCGCCAACTTCGGTAGTGAATGCGTAAGCGGCGCAGAATGCAATCGTCAACAGCGTCGCGGGAATTTCGCCAACGCGCAAACGGCGCAGGGTCCAGAAAACAACGAAGGCCAGAATGCTGACGTTCATGCCCGAGACGACGAGAACGTGATAGGTGCCAGAGCGCTGGAAGTCGGCGCGAGTGTCGCGGTCAATGAAGGCTTCTTCGCCGATGACCATGGCGTCGATCAGAGCGGCCTCGCGCGCGGGCCAGAGTTCGTGCACCTTGGCGACAACTCCGCGATGCAGGCGGCTGCGCCAGGCGCCGATCCGGTTGCCGGAAAAACCGGGGAGGCGTTCGACGTTTTCCATTTTTGCCGAGCCCAGCGCGGCGATGCCGCGATCTGCGAGATAGGACTGGTAGTCGAAGGCACCGGGATTGCGAAAGTTACGCGGGAGCTTGAGCTTGGTGGTGAAGCGGATGCGGTCCCCGTAATGCAGGACGGGCATCGGCGAGGCGGAAGGCGGTGAATTGCTCTCGAAGTTTTCCTCGGGGGCTGCGTCGTTCGGGGCGAGTATAGATGCTCAGCCGGATGCCGGAGCAAATCAGTTCGAGTTTGTCCCGGAGTCGGTCTGTATCTGCTTCGGTCTCGAGGTCCACCGTCTGTTTGATTTCGTTGAAGCCGCCTTCCTGCACGCGCCCGTCGTGCGTGACATGCGCTGTAATTTGAAGTTCGCGCCGGTCCGCATAGGTTTGGATGGTGGTGTCGAGACGCGGCGAGGCTGCTCGCAGTTGAATGTGGAAGGCTCCCGCGAGAAAGAAAGATCCCAGCGCAAGAGACCACCCCAGGCAACTTCGCCGGCGCGAGAAGTAGATTGCGGCGGTCGCAAACGATGCCCCGGCGAGAATCCACCACAAGGTTGGGCGCCAGCAATAGACTCCCGCGACAATGCCGCTGGCATAGGCAAGCGCGGCCCAGAGCATGGGCTGACGCGACGCTTTGAATTGGAAGGAGGGTGGGCTGGCGGGCGCCGGAGCGGGAATTCCATTCATACGCATATCCGACCGGCCGTGGGCTGGCGTTTCACGCTGCGCACGGCACTGCAGCTGAAGGCAGCCATCCGCAGATGAGCTGTGTTGTCCCGGGTTTCTTTTGCCCCGGTTTACCGAATGAGGTGCACCACGCTTTCCAGGTGGTAGGTCTGGGGAAACAGATCGACCAGATGCACCTGTTCGACGCGGTAGCCGGCAGCGAGCAGGTGCACGAGATCGCGAGCCAATGTCGCGGGATCGCACGACACGTAGGCGATGCGCGACGCGCCCGAGGCCGCCAACAACTTCGCGACTTTTTCTCCCAGGCCACTGCGGGGCGGGTCCACCACCGCGAAATCCGGCTTCCCAAGGACAGAGCGGGTTCCCGCGCCCTGCCCAACTCGCACCTTATTTTCCGCACCGGCCAGGAACTGCTCCGCTGTGGCCTGGACCGACTCTCCATTCGATGGCTGATTGTAGGCAAGATCGCCTGTGGATGTCTGTGACGATTCGACAGAAACGACGTGATCAAAATCACGGGCCAGAGCTGTGGAAAACAAACCCGCCCCGGCGTAAAGATCAAGAGCCAGCTTGCCGTCCAGCTTGCCGGATCGGCCGGTGGTGACAATCTTGACCAGTTCGTCAATCAGATGGCGGTTGGTTTGAAAGAAGCCCCCCGCGCTGACACGATAGGCGGCGTGCCCGGTCTGATACGTGAGATGCGCGGCGCCAACGGTGACGAGAACTTCTGGCGCTCCGGCTTTTCGATCGCCGGGATTGGGTTCGCGGAAGGCGACGACTCCCGCAATTTCAGGCATGGCGGCACGAAACTCTTCGGCCCACTCGCGCACGGCGGCGCGACGGGCTTCGCGGTAGCAGCCGACGTCCAACAGCAGTTGCGTGTCATCGGCGTTGGCGAAGAACTCGACCTCGCGTACTCCCTGAGGAACCTTGCCGGCCCGTCCGCTCCGCCAGAGCGCGGCGATGCCGCGGTTGATCAGCGGCGAGCTGATGGGACATTCTTCGACCGGCAGCAACTCGTGCGAGGCCAGCTTAAAATACCCTGCGGCGAATGAGGGAGCGACGCGTACCTGCAGGCGCGAGCGGTTGCGATAATTCCACGGCGGCGAGGGGTGCACTTCGAGGTCGAAGGGCAAGTCCAGCTTCGCGGTGCGCAGCAGGCTCTCGCGCAGGATTTCTTTCTTGATTGCAAGCTGGTGCTCGTAGCCCGCGTGCTGGTAGCTGCATCCACCGCAGCGGGTGAAGTGCGGGCAGGGCGGCGGCACGCGGTGTGGAGAGGGCTCGAGGATTGAATCGGCATGGGCGCGCGCGAAACCTGGCTTCTTTTCGGTGATGGACGCTTCGATTTTCTCGCCGGCCAAAACAAAAGGGACGAACACGGCTTTGCCGCGGCTGCGGGCTTCTTCGTTCTGAGGCGCGGTCGTGTCAGGAGCGGCCGGCAGACGGGCCAAGCCGTCGCCGCCGTAGATCAGCTTTTCAATTGTGAGGAGCAAGAGTTAATTCTACGGCATGCAGTGGAAATAGCCGTGCATCGGGATCGACAGCACGCTCGAACCAACCGCGGTGCACGCGAGATCCCTCCCTTCGCCTGAAGTACGGCTCCGCTCGGGATGACGTCAACCAACCGACGACCTTACTTTCGTACCGCCCACGCCATGCCGTCCGGCTGTTTTCCGGCATCTATCTGTCCGGTCACTTGCAGGGTCTTCAGATCGATGATGGCGATTTTATTGGCTGAAGTGACCGCCACGTAGGCGCGAGAGCCGTCCGGAGCGATTAGGATTCCCGCCGAACCACCGCCCAGGTCGAGATGCTTTACGTCTCTGTGAGTCGCGGCGTCGAGCACTACAAGACTGTTGTCTCCGGGGCGCGCGCCCAGAGCGGAGATCAAAACCAGTTTTCCGTCCGGCGTGAACTTCAGGCGGTTGGCGCCCTTCACCGGGACGGGAAGCGTTTCTGCAACTTTTTTAGTTGCGACATCGATGATAGTGACGGTGGCGTCGCGCGCGTTGGCCGCCCAGATTTGTTTTCCGTCGGGCGAGACGTCGAAACCTTCGACTCCGCGGCCTGCCGGGATGTTGGTGACCTCCCAGGTTAATCGCGGACCGCCCGGACCTTGCAGAGGCGCGCCGGGAGGTGAGCCGCCGGGTCCACCGGGCGGAGGACCGAAGCCTCCGTTGGGCTGAGAAACCTGCTCGATGACGCTGATGGTGGCGGAGTTGACGTTGGAAGTAATGATTCGGTCGAGGCACTTCGAAACGTCGACCATGTGTGTGCGATCCTGGCCAGTGCCGAGAACCCAGTCGATACGTTGCGTCGCAGGATCGTAACGGCCGATCACTTTGTTCGTTTCTGCCGTGAAATAAAGTCTGCCGCCCGCGAACGCCAAGCCATGCGCGGAATGGAGCGCGCCCAGGTCGATGGGAGGCAGCGCTTTTCGAGCAGACAGATCGACCACCGAAATTGTGTTGAGCGAACTGTCGGAGCCGCCGTAGTTGGAGATGAAGGCGAGTTTACCGTCAGCGGATGCGATGATTTCGTGCGGGTCGGGTCCGGACGCAACCCGCGCCAGCACCTTCTGTGTGGCTGGATCCACAATGGCGACGGTTTTGTCGCTCTTCGACAGGGCGAGCAGAAGAGTCCCGGAGGTCTGAGCAAACGCGGCACTCGTAATGAGTCCAACGACTATTAGCCAACAGACTCTCGCCAGGGCGAATTTCTTTGCGTTCATGGCTCTCCTTCCGGATGCTGGAAATCAGTCTACAGGGCTCGGCCGGCCGCCGCCCCGGAAGCCCAGGCCCACTGGAAATTGAAGCCACCGAGATGGCCGGTCACGTCGACGACTTCGCCGATGAAAAATAGGCCGGGCACTTTTCGGCTCTCCATGGTCTTGGCGGAAAGTTCGTCGGTATCAACGCCGCCGACTGTGACTTCGGCTTTTTCGTAGCCCTCCGTGCCGGCCGGCGTAATCGTCCACGCATGCGCCTGCTGCTCGAATCCAGCGAGAGCGGAATTCATCCATGTGGTGGGTGCGTGCAGTTCGAGCCAGCGATCGGCCAGACGGTTTGACAGAATATTTCTAAGCTCCGTGCGCAGTGTCGGCGCGGTTCTTGGAATTTCCGCATCACGGAAGATCGCGGTCAGTTCCCTTTCCGGCGCCAAATCAATCCGAACCTCCTGCGGCTTTTTCCAGTAGGAGGAAATTTGCAGGATCGCGGGGCCACTGAGTCCGCGATGGGTGATCAGCATTTTTTCGCGGAAGCGCTGCCCGTCGCACGATGCGACGACATCGGCGGAAACGCCGGCCAGATCGCAGAAACGAGAACGATCTTCCGCTGCGAACAGTAGCGGCACGAGTCCGGGCCAGGGCTCGCGAATTTTGATGCCGAACTGGCGCGCAAGATCGTAGCCGATGGAAGTGGCGCCGATCTTCGGGATGGACAGGCCTCCGGTCGCGACCACGAGCGTGGGCGCGTGGAATTCGGCGTGAGATGTGTGGACGACAAACTCCGTGGTCCGGTTGACTTGCTGAATTCTGGTGTTGAGAAAAATGTTGACGCCCGCGGCCTGGCACTCTTCTTCGAGCATGTTGAGAATGTCGCGCGCCGAACGGTCGCAGAATAATTGGCCCAGCGTTTTCTCGTGATACGGGATGCGATGTTGTTCGAACCAGCGCGATGAAATCGGCGGGCGTGTAGCGGGCGAGCGCCGACTTGGCGAAGTGCGGATTGGTGGAAAGAAAATTTTCCGATTGGCAATGCAGGTTGGTGAAATTGCAACGGCCGCCGCCGGAGATGAGAATTTTCTTGCCCAGACGATCGGCGTGATCGAGAACGGCGACGCGGTGTCCGCCCTTGCCGGCTTCAATAGCGCACATGAGGCCGGCGGCACCGCCTCCGAGAATCAATGCGTCGAATGAATGGATCACGGTTGGCACAGCATACCTCAGCGGCTAAAGCCTGCGGGTTCGGAGCGCCTGCGATACGACTGAAATCGCGCCCTTCCCGGAAAAGGTGAGCCTGAACTCGCTTGATAATCAACGCTGAATAAAACTCAGCCGCGGGCCTACATGTAAAACAAGCTCAACCGCGGCAAGCGATATTTTTCCAGCAGGCGCTTGTGCACGTATTGCTTCTGCAGTTGGTCGATCTGCGCGCCGGACATTTTTTTGCGATAAGGAATCAGATCGCGGTCGGCCTCGGCACGAACTGTCACCAGTTCTTCGTCGGGAGTGGAGGCCAGCAGCACGGCGAATAGTTTTTCCTCAAGCACGGTCAGGCGGCGTTCCAGGTCTTCCAGGCGCGCGGTCGTTTTGTTTTCTATTTCATCGGCCAGAGACCGCAGGGTTTTCGCAGCATCGAGCGCGACCGATTGCACCGATACTCCGCTGCCCTGCGGCAACTTCGCTGCTTCCATCAGGTCAGCGTTTCGGCGAAGGTAGGGGACGATGACCTCGGGCTCAAAGCCTTGCCCGGCGCGGGATTTCGGCGACACCTCAGACGGCTGAACCGCCGCTCCCACCGCCGCTTCTTTCATGGCTTCGGCCGCCGCAAGCACTTCCTGGGAACAAAACCCGAGTCCGTTCACTTTCCGCGTTTTCGACGGACGCTTTTCATAATGTTCGAAAGTTGCATCAATGCCGCGGAGCACCGCTTCCAGTGGAATTCCGGCATCGCGCCAAGTTTCCATCAAGACCCAGTCGAGCGGCGATAAGCGCAGAATGCCTCCCCAGCGGCGCTGGAAGTGCTCTTCAATCTCAGTAAAGTAATTGAAATAATTTTCCACGGCGGCCTAGCGGGTCGAGCGGCGCGAGGAGGATGGTGCCGCCGAGCCGTCGCCATTTTTTGGCTTCGGCTGGGCAGATTTCTGCGGCGACGGAAGCGATACCGTGGACGAGGGCACGGGCTCGGCTTTCGCCGAAGTCCCATCCTTGCGCGGCGACGCATTGCGTTCCCAGATAATGCGTAGGCCTTCGAGAGTCAGAAAGTCGTCGACGTGCTTGATGTATTTCGATCCCGTCCCGATCATCGGCCCGAGGCCGCCGGTCGCGAGCACGCGCGTGTCTTGGCCCATCTCACCGAGCAGCAGCTCGAGAATGCCGTCAACCAAGCCGAGATATCCGTAATAGAGTCCGGATTGAAGGCTGCCAACGGTATTGGTTCCGATCACGCGGGCGGGCTTGCGAATCTCCACGCGCGGCAAGCGTGCGGTTCGTTCGAACAGAGCGTCTGCCGAGATCCCAATGCCGGGGCAGATCACTCCGCCAAGGTATTCGCCCTTCGCCGAGACGCAGTCAAATGTTGTGGCCGTGCCGAAATCGACGATCACGCAGGGGCCACCGTATTTCTCAAACGCCGCGACCGCGTTCACGATGCGGTCGGCTCCGACTTCCGCGGGATTGTCGTAGTGCACCGGCATGCCGGTCTTCACTCCGGGCTCGATATAAAGAGGGCGCAAATTGAAATAGCGCTCGCACACCTGTCGCAACACGGGGTCGAGGGGCGGAACGACGGACGAGATTACGATGCCATGAATGCCCTTCGGCTCGAGGCCGGCCATCGAAAACAGATTGCGGAACAAGACACCATACTCATCGACCGTGCTGGTGCGCGAGGTTGCCACACGCCAGTTGGCCACGAGTTGCTCGTAGCGTGGAGTTGCTTTCTCATCGCCAGCATCAGCGTTGGCTGTGGCGGCCTTGGCGAAGACGCCGAGGACCGTATTCGTGTTGCCGACGTCGATGACGAGAAGCATGAAATTCGCTCTTTGCTCTTTGCTCTTTGCTCTTGGCTATTTGCTAAACCTTACGCGCTCACTGAGGGATTCTTGCTCGACATTTCCCTCACGGTTCCGCTTAATACAGTTTGCAATCCATCCGCGGTTCGCACCTGTAAGAACCCGCGCGGGTCGAGCCCTTCGGTGGTGCCCTCAAAGGCCGCGCCATTCTCTTCGATGCGGACGGCCTTGTCGCGCACCCACGACGAATTTTCTGCGAAACGCCGCAGAATCGACGCCTGGGCATCGCGGCCTTGCAGCAATTGCCGGTACTCGCGGTCTAGCGATTTTAACAAAGCTGCCGCCAACTCCACGCGCGACCACTCACTTCCAGTCGCCAGACGCAGCGAGGTCGCCGGCAGATCCTTCGGGAAAGCAGCCTGATTCACGTTGATGCCAACCCCCGCGACAATGTAGCGGACGCGCGTTGCTTCAGCGTTCATCTCGGTGAGAATGCCGCAGACTTTTCTGCCGCCAATGAGCAAATCGTTGGGCCATTTCAAATCGACGCGAACGCGCGAGTCGACTTGTTCGATGGCCGCGCGCACAGCGAGTCCTGCGGCAAGCGACAGCACAAGCGCTTCCGACGGAGGAAGAGCGGGACGGACGATCACCGAACAATAGATCCCGCTTGAGCGCGGTGACTGCCACGAGTTGGCGCCGCGGCCGCGGCCGGCGGTCTGCTCCTCGGCGAGAAATACGCTGCCTTCTGGAGCGCCTTCCGCAGCCGCGGCCATGGCTGAAGAGTTGGTCGATCCAATTTTGTAGAAGTGGTGAATGTGCTCGTCGAAGATCGTGCCGCGCAGCAGCGGACGAAGAATCTCCGGCAAGAGCAAGTCAGGGACTGAGCGCAGACGATATCCGGTGGCCGGGTGACCAGCCACATCCACGCCCAGGCTGCGCAGTTGCTGAATCAACCGCCAGACTTCGGATCGGTTGGATGAAATTTCGTCGGCAATCTTGGTGCCGCTTACCACGACGGTAGCATGCTCCATGAGCAACCGCACGATGCGGCCCAGGCGCACATCGGTGGACTGAGGCTGCGATTGGTCCGTGGCAAGCGCTGTGCCCCGCGACTTCTTCTTTCGATTTGTGGCGGGCTTGCTGATGCGGAGATTATGCGCGAATCCCCGCCAAACAACAAACGCCCGATTATTCCGCCGTCTCCGTGAATGTCGCCGAAGGATGCCCCAGCCCGTACTGCCCTTCCGCCGTCACGCGCACACTCCCTGCTGTCGATGGCAGCGTGAGAACGACTGATGCATTCCCGTTCGAGTCGGTGGTTACGATGCGACTCGATAGCGATCCTGCCGTGGTGGTAAATAGAACCGTGCCTCCCGAGGCGCTTCCGCCCGACTGCCCGGGATTCAGCGTGACCGCGAGCGCCAGCTGACTGCCGGCCGCGCCCTTCTGCTTGTCGCCGGTTTTGGTGAACGACGCGGGAGGATTGCCGACGAGAATATAGCCGCTCTGTTGTTGCGCCACGCCGGCGGTATCCATGCTGGGAACGCTGTAGTGGTAGAAGCCGGGCGTGGTTCCGGCGGTGACGGTGATTTTTCCGTTGTGGCCTTTGCTTAGCGTGGGCTGCGAAACGGTGACGGTGATGCCGCTATCGGCTTGCGGAGTTTCCAAGGTTACCGTCGCCGCTCCCGCCGTGACTTTCGGCTGCAGAACCACGATGCCACCCGCCGCCACCATGGTCGTATCAGGATTCAGATCCCACTCCGCTCCGGGTAATTGCGCCGTACCCGTGACCACGAGCAGCGTCGCGGTGTAAGGCGCGACCGTCACCGTGGCCGACCAGGCCGAAGTTTTGGATGCCACGATCTGCGTGGGATTGCTCACCGCCAGGGTGTACGAAGTCACGCGACTCGGCGTGAACCCGTTCAGTATGAACTGCGCCTGCACGTTGTTAGATGGATCTTTGTTCAGAAGCAACAGAGTGAGACTCTTCCCTGTCGAGTTCAAGGCCGCATAGCTGCTGAAAAGATCGGGATCGCCGTTGTTGGTGTCGGAGACCGACGTGGTCGCGAATCCGTGATGTTGGCCGTCATAATTGGTGAACAGTTTGAGCGCGAGGTAGTTGGGGTTCGTTGGCAGGGGCGCGACCCAGCGGGAGGCGAGATAAACGCGCTCGCGGCCCAGAATACCGTAGGCATCGGCATCACCGAGGGCGGTCGAAAAATCCGACTCGCCCGCGAAAGCCGCGCTCCACTCGGTGAAGCTGACTGGCGTTCCCGGGTAAATCATGTTCGCGGTCGCGCGGATGCGGGGAATGCGAAACGGAATCGTTTTGTTCGGTTGAATAAACGTAGCCCAGATCTGGTTGATGGAACCGGACTCGCTCACGTAAGTCGGATCCCAGTAGTCGCGATAAATGCGCACGGCCAGCGCCTGCTTCTGCGCCTGCGTCCAGGTGGAAGTATCGGGGCCGTCGGGGTAAGCGTGCACATCGAGGACATCCACCGAGCGCGTGCCGGCGACTTTGTCTTCCCAATAAACTTCGTTCAGCCACCAGGGCAGCAGATCCACGCCCGCATGCGCTCCCTTATCGGCGCTGTTCGCGCCATTCCAGTAAAACCACCAGCAGCAACTCACCGGGCCAAGGCGGATCGCCTGGGGGTCCCAGCCCTTGAGAGCGGTCGCTTCGGCGACGAATGTGTCGCGCATTTCGTTGTAGGCGGTCGGTGCGGGATGCACGTCGCGCTGCGTGCTGCCCCAAATATCGATCTCGTTATCCATGTTATAGAAATGCGGAGCCGTCCCGAACGCGGCAGCCAGCGCGGCAGCCCACTGATTGCGGTAGACGCTGCCAGGAGGATCGTTGGTGCCCGGTTGATCCAGAAGAGGCACGTTGGCGTCGTTTGGATTGGCAGTGAGCGGGGTGCTGCAATCTGTCTTCAGTCCATCGCCGGCATCGGTGTTGTAGGGATCGACGGCGCATTGCGCGCCATACTTCGCGACCGAAAAACTCCAGTGGCCGTTCGATCCATTTTCAGCGCTCTGTGCGACCCAGGGCAGCATCACCATGGTCATCACAGGATGGCTGCCCGCGTTCTTCACATCGGTGATGAACTGTGTCGAGCTGCCGTCGCCGATTTCAGAGTAGTTGAAGTCCTCGAAGAAATAATCGTTGGCCGCGTTATTGGTGAAGAGCTGCCAGTTATAGCGCGAGGCCGAGTCCCCGCCCCAGCGCACCACGCTCAGTCCGCTGTCGGTGATGGTCGGCGAATCCTGCGGGTACGCACCGCCGTAGACATAAGAACTGATGGGGTGACGGTTGCTGAGCGTATCGACGGTGACGGTTACGTTGGTCGTGGACGGCGTCGTCGCAGGCTGAGATTCATTGGCGGAGGATGCGGGAGGTAACGATTGAGGAGAAGCTGCGGCCGGAAGGATCAACGATTTCGATTCAGGGATTGCCGTGAGGAAAACGACTACGGCGAATTGCACGAGGCACAGGGCTGCGAGGGAACGGGTGAAGGGGTACATAAGGGGAGGACCTCCGTTGAGGCCAGTCTATGCGCCGGCACGCCGCGGCGAAAGCACAGAAGTACATCTGTTCGGAAATCCGGAAATCGCTGGAAAATCGGGCTGGGCGGGCAATTTGGAGGCGGCGGGGAATGTCTTAGGCCGGGACGACGCGCATGCTCATGTCCACCGCCAGAGGCGAGTGCGTGAGCAGGCCGACAGAGATGAAATCGACACCTGTGTCGGCATAGGCGCGAACATTTTCCAGACGAATTCCGCCGGAACACTCGACCGGAATGTGGCGCGCTTCTTTCTGCGAATCGTTTGGATCCGTCGGCAGATCGAACTGCGAGCAGCGCTCGACGGCGCGACGCACATCGTCGACCGACATGTTGTCCAGCAGGATCGCTTCGGCGCCGTGAGCCAGTGCCTGTTCCAGTTCGTCCATAGTGCGGACTTCGACTTCAATAATCTGCGAACCTCGACGGTTGCGAACGGCACGTTCGAGAGCCGGAACGATTCCGCCGGCCAGCGCAATGTGATTATTCTTGATGAGCACGCCGTCGGAAAGATCGAGCCGGTGATTCTGCCCGCCGCCGCAGCGCACTGCGTTCTTGTCAATCACGCGCAGGCCAGGCGCAGTCTTGCGCGTATCGAGAATGCGTGCCTTGGTGCCCGACACGGCTTCCACGAACTTGCGAGTCAGGGTCGCGATGCCGCTCATGCGCTGCAGAAAATTCAAGATCACGCGCTCACAGGAGAGAATCACTCGCGCGTTGTGGCGGATAACCGCGACGGACGCACCTTTGTGCAGCCGCACGCCATCGAAAATCTCAGGATGCGTGGTGACTTCGTAATGCGCCGTGACGGCGCCATCGAGCGCGGCGTACACGTCGAGAATACGCGCTACGCAGCCGATTCCAGCCAGTATGCACTCCTGCTTGGCAATGATGGTGGCCGACGCCCGCTGATTGGGATCGATGCAGGCATAGCTGGTCGCATCGCGCGTCGCTCGGTCCTCGAGCAGCGCGTTCTCCAGAATCGCGGTAAGGCGTCGTGAATTCCAATCCATAAATCAGTCGCCGGTTGCCAGCGTTCAGTTGCCAGTAAGAACCGTGTGGAAGAACCGAGGGCAGCCGCCCTCACCTTCAACCATGCAATTCTTTTAGCTGACTCTTTGCCTTCTCCTGCAGCACGAGAAGTTCCTGCCCGCGCGTGCGCAGGCCTTCCACCACTTTGCCGGGAGCCTTGGCCAGGAACTGCTCGTTCCCCAGTTGCTTCTGATTGTTGGCCAGCTCTTTTTCGATCTTCTCGAGTTCTTTTTTCAGGCGCTCACTTTCGGCTGCCAAGTCGATCTTTCTCTCATAGATTACGTGCACATCGAAGCGTGCGGTGCTGCGCGCCCCCGCCTTCGCAGCCAGAGAATCATCCACGAAGGTAATCTTCTCGACATTTCCCAGGCGCTCTACCGCGCCATGGTTCTGCTCGATCATTTTACGAATCGCGGGCTCGTGGGCGAAGACTTCGATCGGCGTTTTTACTTTCGGTTCGACTTTGAGTTCGGCGCGCAGGTTGCGCACGCTGACGATCAAATCCTGCAGGATCGCCATCTCGGTTTCGGCCGCGAGATCAAACAGATTCTCGTCCGCCTGCGGATATCCCGCCAGCGCAATCGACTTGAACGGCGGCGCGCCTTCGTAGATGGCCTGCCAGATTTCCTCGGTAATAAACGGCATCACCGGATGCAGCAGGCGAAGCGATGCATCGAACAGGTTCACAAGGTTCGCGCAAGCTATTCGAGCCGCGCTCAAGTCGGCGCCATCGTCCAACATCAGCCGCGGCTTGATCAGTTCCAGATACCAGTCGCAAAACTCGCCCCAGAAAAAATCGTAGATTCGATTGGCGGCCTCGTGAAAACGATAGAGCGCAAGCGCGCCATTCACATCAGCGACTGCACGATTGAACCGCGAAAGAATCCAGCGGTCTTCGAGTGTGCTCGTGGTAGGGCTAGACCCTGACCCGCCGGCAGGCCGCAGGCCCGGCTCGATCCGGTCCACGTTCATGAACATGAAGCGCGCCGCATTCCAAATTTTGTTGGCGAAGGCGCGGTAGCCGTCGGTCCGGCTCTCGGAGAAATGCAATATCCGTTCCGGGCGCGGCCATGGCCGCGAGCGTGAAGCGCACCGCATCGGTCCCGAAGCGCTCAATAATATCCAGCGGATCGATTACGTTGCCCTTGGTCTTCGACATCTTCTGCCGATCGGCATCGCGCACCAGCGCGTGAATATAGACGTGACGAAACGGCACGCTGTCGTCTCTTGAAATCTCCCCAGCCGTTGGCTTTCTTGATCGCGGGATCCTGCTCGTGATCCTTCATGAAGTGGCAGCCGAACATGATCATGCGCGCCACCCAGAAGAAAAGAATCTCGTAGGCCGTAATCAGCAGGGTGGTCGGATAGAACACGGCCTGATCGCGCGTCTTCTCCGGCCATCCTAGAGTCGTGAACGGCAACAAGCCGGACGAGAACCAGGTATCGAGCACATCGGTAACCTGCTCGAGTTTCGCACCGCCGCATTTCGTACACGCCGTCGGAGCCTCGCGCGCCACGATGACTTCTTTACACGCCACCACAAGTCCACGCCGGAATGCGATGTCCCCACCACAACTGTCGCGACACGCACCAGTCGTGGATGTTGTTCATCCAGTTCAAATAAATGGTGCGGTAATTTTCGGGAACAATCGTGATCTCGCCGCTCTCCACCGCTTCGCGCGCGCGATCGGCCAACGGTTTGATCTTGATGAACCACTGCTCCGACAGCCGCGGCTCGACGATGGTCCCGCAGCGCTCGCATTTTCCGAGCGACAGCGTGTGATCTTTTTCGCCGACCAGAAATCCCTGCTCCTGCAGATCGGCGAGCACGCGTTTGCGAGCTTCGAATCGATCCAGCCCCGCATACGGCCCGGCGTTCGCGTTCATGCGCGCGCGCTCATCCATCACGTTAATCTGCGGCAGATTGTGGCGCAGGCCGGCCTGAAAATCGTTAGGATCGTGCGCCGGAGTCACCTTCACCGCGCCCGTGCCGAACTCCGGCTGCGCCAGTTCGTCGGTGATGATCGGGATCTCCCGCATCATCAGCGGCAGCATTACTTTCTTCCCGTGCAGATGCGTATAACGCTCGTCTTTTGCATTCACCGCGATGGCCGCATCGCCCAGCATCGTCTCCGGACGCGTGGTCGCGACGGTGATGAATTCCGAACTGTCCACCACCGGATAACGAATTTCCCACAACTTTCCCGCCACATCTTCGTGCTTCACTTCCAGGTCGGAGATCGCGGTCTCGTGCCACGGGCACCAGTTCACAATGTAGTTTCCGCGATAGATCAGCCCTTCTTCATACAGCCGAACGAATACTTCGCGTACAGCGCGCGAAAGATTCTCGTCCATGGTGAAGTATTCGCGATCCCAGTCGACCGACGCGCCCAGCCGCTTCATCTGGTCAAGAATCGCGCCGCCGTAGAGCTTCTTCCACTCCCACACGCGCTCAATAAATTTCTCGCGCCCCATCTCGCTGCGCTTCTTGCCTTCGGCGGTGAGTTGGCGCTCCACCATCATCTGCGTGGCGATGCCAGCATGATCGGTGCCCGGCAGCCACAGCGTGATGAAGCCGCGCATGCGGTGCCAGCGCACGATAATGTCCATCTGCGTCTGGTTGAGCATGTGCCCCATGTGCAGCCTGCCCGTGACATTCGGCGGCGGCAGCAGCAGCGTGAAAACAGGACGCGTTTCACCTTCCGGCGGCGTCTGGACGGAGAAGAGTTTTTCTTTGATCCAATAGTCGGCCCAGCGCGTTTCAATCGCGCCCGGCTCGTACGATTTTGGCAGTTCGTGAGGCATGAGTGAGTATTATCGAACTCGTATAGGGACACCGCTCCTTCGGCAGCGCTCAAGACAGGCCTGGCTGTCCCGGCCCAGCAGTTTCGCAGCAGAAGGAGGAGCTTTTTATCTTACAAGCGCGAGAAAAGAAGGGTCAAACGGGGAGAAACGTAATTCGGGATGCAAACCTGTCGTGGAGACGCCGCTTGGCACGTTCTGCCGGCGTTCGACACGCCGCCGGAAGAGGCGTTGCAAGCGGCATCTCTACGACCACTGGCGGACAGCAACTGAGCCTCAGGCGACTTCTTTTTCTTCGTTCGATGTCGGCCAAGGGCTCAGCGAGACGTGCGGCATCCCGGGCGTATTCCATCCTGTCGAAGAGAAAGCACCTGCTAGAAGATTGGGTGTTTGGAGCACCTGCGCGGAACAGGTACCGGGCACAATGGGATTTCCCGCGGTTGCCGCCGGGACTGTGCAACCAGCCGGGGAGCACCAGTTTCCGCAATTCGCGATCGTAACGCTCGCGGAGGTGTTGAGGTTAACCCAAACAAAAGGATCTCCGGAACCCGGCATGGTGTAGCCTAGGTTTGTGGGGGCGGTTCCGGTGGCGACATTAATTCCGTAGGTTGGCATTGTGATTTCCTCCTGAGTTTGAGATGGGGCCGCTACTTCTGCTGCATCAGGGCCTGATAACGGGGATTCTCGTGGAGGTTGTCGAAGGGCGCGCCTGTGGCAACCACCGACCGCGAATAACCGGCTGCCAGCGCTTTCCCTAGCCATTCAAGCGCAGGCCCGGTTTCGTGCAACTGGTTGTACACCACGGCAGCGTTCAAAAGCAAATCCTTGTCTCCCGGTCCCAATTGCAGCGAACGGTCCAGATAGCTCAAAGCCTGTGTCCGGTCCCCCAACATTGAGTAATAGCTGGCCAGGTCGCCGAGGATGCCCGCATCCCTTGGATTGACCCTGAGTTGCGGCTCTGCCAGTTCGATGGCCTTCCGATATGCCTCTTTGGCTGAGTTCGCATCGCCGCCGTAGTAATAAGAGTCTCCGAGGTTTCCCCATTTCTGGTAATCGCTGGGCGCGAGTTTCAGAGCCTCCTTGAAGTTTTGGGCCGAGTCCTTGAAGCGATGGAGATGGAACTGCGCTACCGCCACGTTGTTATAGGCGTCGCGCGTGGGACGTAAGGCTAGCGATTTCTCAAACGCCTGCGTGGCTTCGTCATCCTTTCCGGCATACAGCAAAGCCACCCCCAGATTGTTGAAAGCGTCGTAGCTGTCGGGAGCGAGTTCGGTTGCGCGGCGAAATACGGTTGCGGCTTTTTCATATTCCGCTTGCGCAAAATAAAACGCACCCAGATAGGAATACCCGTGCCAGTACTGCGGACGTACCGCGATCGCGCGCTCGTAAGTCTCCTCAGCTTTATCCGGCTGATTGAGGTGCTGGTAAGCTTTCGCCAGACTGATATACGCGCGGTCGTTTGCCGGCTCGAGTTGCACCGCCTGCTGAAATTGCTCAGCAGCCTTCTCGTACTGCCCCGTGCCGTCTTCCAACAAGCCTAAACACATGTGGCCCTCGGCACCGGCATTGCCTAAGTTCACCGCCTTAGTGCACGACTGCTGCGCAGGAGGAATCCATTGCTTCTGTTTGCTCAACTGATACTTCAGCCAGTAAGTCTGACCCAATCCCGCTTCGGCTTGTCCGAAATTCGGGTCGACCTTCAGCGCCTGCTTGAACACGATTTCCGCGCTGGTCAGGTTTTCTGGCTTGCGAGAATCCTGCAAATAACCGCGCCCCTGCACGAAATACTGGTAAGCCTCGGGCGAGGTCGTGGAGTGCGCTCCCAGCGCCTGCTTCTCTTCGCTGCGCAGGGGCATCTGCAACGCCGCAGCCACGCCATTCGCGATTTGATCTTCAATCGTGAACAGATCGGATACGGGAGCCGTGATCTGAGCGCCGGCGAGATTCTTGCCGCTCCCGGCATCGGTGAGGCTGTAAGAAGCGCGGAACAAATCGCCGGCCTGTTCCAGCGATACCGTCAGGCCCAGGTTGACGCCGAATTCCTTCTTCGCGTCGGTGAGCGTTGCGACTTGCTTGTCTTCGAGCGTGCGCGCGGGCACGACTTCCAGGTCATGGTTGGCGCTCAACTGCGAAAGCTTCGCCGCGACATCTTCCAGCAAGCCCTTGCCGAATGCCGTCATCTTCGGATCGCCGGCGACTGGCGCAAAAGGCAACACCGCAAGACTTTTCCGCACCGGCACAAGAGCGACTGGTTGTGCGGCCGACCCAGGCGAGGAAATCGACACACGGCGGAGCATTCGCGGCACCCAGATGATCGCGCACACCAGCGCCACGACGCCCACCGCAGCCAGCGCCAGCCGCTTTTTTCTTTGCGGCGACCAGGTGGTGGCGACCCGCACCGACTTCAGCGTCTTGCCTGAATCGAAATCTTTTTTCAGCTTCAGCAGATCGTGATGAATCTCGGCCGCGGTCTGATATCGCAAGTCGCGATTCTTGATCAGGCACTTATCGATAATTTCCTGCAGCCGCTGCGGCAGCCCGGGCACCGATTCGTTCAGCGACATCGGAGCCTGGCCGAGGATGGCATGCACCGTCACTGCCCACGTGGGCCCGGAAAAAGCCTGCTTACCCGTGGACATCTCATAGAGCAGAACGCCGAATGAGAACAAATCGGTTCGCGCATCAAGTTGCTCGCCGCGCGCCTGCTCCGGCGACATATAAGCCACCGTGCCGATCGCCGCGCCGGTATGGGTCAACGGCCCGGTCGCCGACAACGTCACTTCGCCCGAGCCCATCAGATCGACGGCCGTCAGCTTGGCCAACCCGAAGTCGAGAATCTTCGCCTGCTCGCGCTGCGTAATAAAAATATTCGCCGGCTTAATGTCGCGATGCATGATGCCCTTGGCATGGGCCGCCTGCAACGCGTCAGTAATCTGCAAAGCCCAATCGAGCAGCATACCCAGCGGCACTGGGTGCTCGCCGATGCGATCGCGAAGAGTGTGCCCCTCCAGCAACTGCATGGCGATGAACGGGCGACCCTGCTCGTCATCAATTTCGTAAATGGTGCAGATGTTGGGATGGTCGAGCGCGGAAGCCGTTCGGGCTTCTCGTTTGAAGCGCTCCAGCGCGCGTGGGTCGCGTACCGAATCTTCCGGCAGAAATTTCAGGGCGACCAGACGTCCCAGCCGGATGTCTTCGGCTTTGTAGACCACGCCCATCCCGCCCGCACCCAGTTTTTCCTGAATGCGATAGTGCGAGACAATCTTTGCGTCACTCTGGTCGTGCATTGGCGCGCAACTCCGACAGTGCCCCGGTAGCTGGCATGGTACTCAAGTCGAGCGGAGCGGTGCAATAGGAGTTGGTAGTTTTCCGACGCGCGATTCCTACTTCAGTCCGGTGACCACGTAGGCATTCGACAAGGTTTGCGAGTAGACGTAGGCGTAGGCGGAACCGTCGGCAGAGAAACGGGGTGCGGCGGTCTCCGTCACGCCCGCGCCGGCGCCCGCGCCGAAGGTTTTCCACGGCTCCATTTTTCCAGTCGCGATGTCCACTTTGAGGACTTTGGCGATCTGCTCGGAGCGACTCGATGAGACGTAGACCAACTTCCCGTCGGGCGACCAGCCATTCACATAGAATCGCGAGTCCAGGCCAGGAATCAAGCGCAGCCCACCTCCATCAATGGGCCAGATTCCTAGCTTGCCCTCGGGGCCCCGTACAGCGGCCATGCTGCCGTCGGGTGAAAGTTGTACGCCTGAGACGCCTTCGGGAGTGCTGGCCTTGGAATCGCCATTGCTCAGATCGATCAGGTAGTCACGGCGGCCATGTCCCGCTTCGATCCCCATGGCCAGCAGCCGTTTCCCGTCCGGCAGAAAGCGAGCCAGGTCGTAGCTCACGGCATCGTGCGTCAACACCCTGGACTCACCCGCCCCGGTCGGCACCAGACTCAACGGGCCACCCTTGGCCGGTTTCGTGACCACCCATTTTGCATCGATCGAAATAGCCAGGGGAAGCCCCTCGCCAATCTTCGACGGGGGCGATCCGTCGGTATCGCGCAGAAACACCGTGTAATTCGCCCCGCCGCCGTTGCCCTCTTCTTCGAACACAATTTTATGGCCGTCCGGGGTCATGCCGCGGGGGATGGACCAGCCGAACCAGCCCAGTTCGCGCTCTTCTTTTCCGCCCGGCGCCATACCGCGAATTCCGACGCGCTGCTGCTGCGTGACCATCAGCGCGGCGCCGGCGCGCATGTCTGCCAGCCACATACCGCCCGGCACGTTGGTGATCGGCCGCTGTTTGCCGGAGAGAGTCACGGCCCGAAGGTTCAGGGCGCTGCCGCTCTCGCTGGCCGTGTACCAGATCTCATCGCCCGCCAACGACCAGAGAATACCCTCCAGAGACACGTAGCCGGAAGCGAGTTTCTTTTCTTTCCCCGCGCCATCGGCGGCAATCACCGAAAGCGATCCCTCGTCGTCGCCACCCGGATTTTCGTGGTCGGAAAAAGCGACCCACTTTCCATCCGGAGAAATCTTCGGATCGCTGATCCAGTCGATGCCGTCCCACAGGACCTTCCCGATCGGATATTCCAGCCGCCAGTGGCCATTCTCCGGAAGGTAGCGAACGATTGCCAGGCTGTCACCGCTGCCTGACCAGTCGGCGTCCTGCACGTTGTCCAGGACTTCGCGCGGCGTCCCACCGCTCAGCGGAACTCGCGCCAGCGTACCGCTGCGCGCGTAGCCGCCGTAGCGCACGGTGTTGAGGCGAATGGCGAGTTCTCCACTCTTCGAAATCGAAAGCAACTCGGCGTCTTTAATGCCGAGCTCACGCGCGCCAGGATCATCCATGCGCGACAGGTAGAGTTGATTCTCCCCGCCGTCCCACGATGCGCTGTAGACCACACTGCCGTCGGGCGTGAAGCGCGCGTTACCGATCGATCCGGTGCGAAACGTAATTTGCTTGTAGTCGGCCAACGAAGCCGGGCCAGAGCCGTGGCCTAACCGCCATCCCAGGGCCAGCATCGCCGCCGCAATCGCGACGCCGGCGGCAAGCGCAATCAAGAGTTTGCTGTGCGCCGGCGTGGACGCAACCGCCGCCACTCTCGCCGATGCGCCCGAAGTTCCAGATATATGTTCCAGATCAAACGCAATATCACTGGCGGAATGAAAGCGCGACTCCGGACTCTTCTCCAGGCAGTGCTGCACAATACGCTCGAGCGCGGGAGAAATATTGCGGTTGGTCTCGCTGAAGTCCGGAGGATCTTCTTTCAGAATCGCGCTCATTGTGTCGGCGGCGGTTTCCCGGTGAAACGCCCGCTTGCCGGAAAGCATCTCGTAGAGAATCGCGCCAAAGCTGAAAATGTCGGACCGCGTGTCCACCACCACGCCGCGCACTTGCTCCGGCGACATATATCCTGCCGTGCCCATCACCACGCCCGCTTCCGTCGCATGCGTCATCGTGGGCAGCGAAGTGTGCATGCCGCCTTCGGGCTGGGTCAGTTTGGCCAGGCCGAAGTCCAAAATCTTCACGCGTCCATCTTTGGTGATGAACAAATTCTCCGGCTTCAGATCGCGATGAATGATTCCTTTTTCATGAGCCGCGGCCAGCCCGTGCGCGGTCTGCAACGCGTAGTCGAGCGCTTTGCGCATGGCCAGCGAACCGCCGCGCAGCCGCTCGCGCAGGGTTTCGCCTTCCAAGAGTTCAGAGACGACGTAAGGCGCGCCATCGTGCGTGCCAATGTCGAAGACCGCCAGAATATTGGGATGGTTCAGGGCGGCGGTGGCCAGAGCTTCCTGCTCGAAGCGGCGCAGCCGGTCGGAGTCCAGCGAAAGTGCCTGCGGCAAAACTTTGACCGCTACTTCTCGCTTGAGCCGCGAGTCACGGGCGCGATACACCTCGCCCATGCCTCCCGCACCGAGCAGGGAGACGATTTCGTAGGGACCAAGCTTCGTGCCGGGGGCCAGATTCATTTGCAGGCAAGAGTATCACCCCGCGAAACAAATCGCACGAGCGCGGAATGCTGGCGCGCACTTCGGCGGGCGAGGTTCGTATCAGGGGATCGCTTTTAGCGATGCCGTTCAGGACTTGAGAGTCGCAAGCTTTGGATTTTCGATGGGATGGCAGCGCCGACTACTTCTTCTTCATTTTGCGCGAAATCTCTTCGTAGATCTTCGGGCGCATTTCGGCGAGGACGCTGTCGACGATGTTGGCAATGCCGTCAGGTTCGGATTCAGATGCGCTGTCGGAAACGCCGGACGCTTCCTCCGGAGCTTTCTCCGCTCCGGCAGCGACAGCCATCGCCGCAGCATCCTGAGGAGTGTAAGCATTCTCTTCGACTTCCTTGGCAACCGCGGCCGGTTGCGTTCCAGACGCTGCCGACTCGCGAATGCGCCGCCAACTCGCCCATGCCGCAGCCGTGTTGGCCGATATCTCGGATTCTTTACTCGCCGCATCTCGCGCGGGCGGAGCTACTGGCTCGCCCGCTCCCCCAGACCGCGGAGCGGAACCTTCCTCAGCTGAGACTGCATCGACGGAAACTGCCGCGGGCGCGCTCTCGATCACTTTCGGCTCTTCCGACGCAGCAACCGGCGCAACAGGTTCCGACTTGAGCTCTTCCTTCGTCAGTGCTTGTTCTGGCTTCGCTGCCTCAAGCTTCGTTTCCAATTGCGAAACTTCGGACGCCGGCTCGGCGGGCGCGGGTTCGGCGATCGCCGCATTTGGACTGTCTTCAATGCTGTCTTCGATTTTTAGCGACGCTTCGGAAACGGCCGGCGTGTGCGCGTCGGATTTTTGCACCGGAGCGAGCTCTGGCTGCGGATCAGCCTTCTTATGTTCCAGATACGATGCCGCTACGGCCTCGAGTTCTTGCACCGCGGCAGTAATCGCGTCGGTGGCCGCGTGCGCCATCGCGCTCAAGCCCTGCACCGCTTCGGGTGCGGGAGTCGCAGGCACTTCCATCGACGGAACTGAGGCTGCCGGCGCCGCAACCGATTGAAACGGCTTGGCCTCGAACCGCGCCGACCCAACCGGGGATGACTCGACAGGCTTTGCTTCCACGAATTTTGATTCGACCAGTTTCGATTCGACCGGCGCTGCCTCAACCGCGATCGATGCAACTGCTGCGGGCGCGGGCTCAGCCTCTACCGGCTGCGTTTGAGGCGGTGCGACCACGGTCGAATGCCCAGTTTCGGCCGCGGCGAACGCCGCGTAAGCCTTCTGCATTTCCTGCTCAAGCGAAATTGCTGCTTCCTCGGGAGCGAGCGCAACCGCTACCGCAGTCCAACGCGATCCCGCGGCACCGGATTCCAAACCGGCAGCTACCGCCATCGTCACGGGCTCATCTGCACCCGGATCGGCCTTGCCATGCGACCACGATCCGTTTCCCGACATCGGCTCAAAAACCGTTGCTGTCAGCGGCGACGAAACCGCATCCACTTCCAGCCCGGCAATCGCCGCGATCACATCCGCAGGGCTGGGTGCAGGAACGCTGAGAGCGGAAATGCTGGCCGCTTCCTTCGAAGCTTCGGCCTTGATATTTTCTTCGGAAATTTTTTCTTCCGGCTTCCGTTCCGCGAAAGTCGCAGCCGGAGGCTGAGCCGTATCCGCTGCTAGCGCGGCAGGCTCGGCCTTAACTTCGGGCGAAGCTTCGATTTTGACTTCAGCCTTGGCCTCAGACCTGACTTCGGGCTCGGCCTCGAACTTCTTTTCCGTCTTGTGCTCGAGTGAATAAGGCTCAATCGGTCCGGCATCAGCGATCTTGCCCTTAACCTGGGCCGCGGCCGCCGCCAGTGCCGCAATCTCTTCCGGCGTCACATCCTTGGGCAAGCCTTCCGCGGCTAACGCGCCAAGGTCAACCCGGGCTTCTTCTGCTTTCGCCTCTTGCCGCGCCGAGCGCGCCTGGTCTGCCGGCGTCTGGTCGACCACGGTGCGCAAGTCCTTGTTCATGGCGTTGTAAATCGCGCCATCGTCGCCGTCTTCCTCCCCGACCTTCTCCTTTTTCTTGGTCGGGAAGTTGATGCGGTTCTTCCATCCTGAATCCTCGTCGATCGCCACGCTCTTGTCATAACGTGCTTCGTCGAGAGCGGCAGTGGCGCGCGCAAAACGCCCCGGCTTCGAGGGTTCGGCGCGGGGCACGATCTTGTCTTCGAGTTTGCTCAGGGCGCTCAGTAACTCGCTAGCTTCAAAGGGCTTTACGATGAAGCCATCGGCGCGAGCGCGCTTGGCTTCCTCGGGCTTAAAAGGCTCCAGTTTGCCCACCGTCAGCAGCACCGGGACGCGCGCGGTTTCCTGCGCTTCCTTCAGGCGCTGGCACACCTCCAGCCCGCTGTAACCGGGCATGTAAACGTCGAGGACAATCAGGTCGGGCTTCAGTTCGGCGATCTTCTTCAGCGCCGCCGAACCGTTATTAACCGTGATGACTTCGTACCCCGCATCCGCAAGGATCTTCCGCCCCATATTCTGAGCGGTCACGCTGTCATCGGCGAGCAGTATCTTCCGGGCCAAAGGTTTCCTCTGATGAGGGGAGATAGCCCGAAGGTAACCCGAGCCACATCCTAAGTCAATGATCCCGAAGGGAAGTAACCAGTTACCAGTGGCCAACACCTAGTGCGCGGGACGGATGTGGCGCAGGAATGTGGGGCGGACACTCTTGTCCGCCGCCTTTGCACTTGGGTTTGTTTCTCCGGAGCGCAACATCAACATCAACATCAACAGCGATGGACAGGAGTGTCCGTCCCACAACAAGTCTGTGATTTTCTAGAACGGAATGAGCTTCTTCAGCCCCGTCTTTTTCTTTTTCTTGCTGCTGGAAAGATCCTTATCGCTGGCAGGCGCCGAATCATCCGAACTCGCGCTCGCGGAAGACGACGACTGCCCCTGATGGATTTCATTCACCTGCGCCGGCGGCGGCAGCGCCTGCCCGTCCTCGGCCGGTTTCAGTTCGTTGGGATCGGCTGCAGTCGGCTTGAGCTCGTTCGGATCAGCCGCGGTTGCCGGCGTGGTCACAGCGGACGCGCCAAATGGTGATGCCCCCGGAGCAGACGCTGTTCCTGACGCGGAAGTCTCGCCAACCGCGGGCTGGTTTATAACCTCCACTCCCAATGCTCCCTTAGGCCCGGGCTCGGGTGCTCCGCCCATGAACTCATCGTGCACCACTCGCGACGGCGCCACCGGGTCAGGATCCGCCATCGTCGGTTCCCCCACTTTGGCGGCTTGCGCCATGTCAGGTCCCTTCTTGATGATCCCCATCAGCTTGTCGGTCATCGTCGCTTCGCCGCGGCTGGCGATCTCGGCTCGGTTCCGCTGCACTTCTCCCTTGGTCGGCCGGGGAACGGGCTGGTGCAGCGCTTCGAGCCGATGCTTGGCATCGTCGGACCGATCCATCAGCGGATAGCGGGTAAGAATCGTGTCGTATTGCTCCGACGCATGTTTGGTGAGCTTGCCGGTCAGATCGGCCTTGGCGGCTTCGGTCGCGCAACCTCGCGGCATGAAATGCGCGTCGCAGGTCGGCGCAATGCGCAACCGCGCCATCTGTCCCTCATAATCCTGTCCCAGCAGATACAGCGCCTCATCGGCCCGGCTGTACAGCGGATACTTTTCCACCAGCGACTGCAAGCGCGCGATCGACGCCGCATACGACTGCCGCAATGCGTAAAAACGTCCAATGCCGAATTCGCGGTCGGCCAGCACTTCCTGCACTTCCAGCAACCGCTGCTTGGCTTCGGGCACCAGTTTATTGTCGGGATATTGCAGAATCAGCTTGCGGTATTCATCCTCGGCGCGCTTCGCGTTGGTGTAATCGCGATCCGCTTTTTCCATCTGCTGATAATGAATGTTGGCAATCTTCAACTGCGCTTCGGCCGCTTCCGGCATGTTGGGAAAGAAGATCTGGAAATCGCTGTATTCCTGTTCGGCCTGCGCCAGCGCCGCCGCGCCGCCTTCCGCGTACCACGAATCGCCCACTGCCAGTTTGGCGCGCGCAATAAATTCCGAATCCGGATAAGTATTGATCAGCGTCTGCAAGGTCAGCCGGGCCACGTCGAAGCGGTTGTGCCGCATGGCTTCCATGGCCTTGTCGAACAGAACCTTATCCGGCTGCTTCGAGCCCACACCGGCCAGCGGGTTCACCGACTTCTTGTTGGTGCAGCCAATCGTGATCGCTAGCACCAGCCCCAACACGCTAATCAACGGAATTCGACGCGACATTATTACCTCGATCGTTTTATGTAGGGACAGCCGCCCTCGGCTGTCCGCCGAGCGCCAGCTCGGCTCTTGCACGTGAGTTTATTTCTGAACTCTCCGCGGGCGCCGCAAACCCAAGCCTTTAGCGGCCTTGAAAACTAAACCTTCAGCAGTGCAGCTTCTTTGGCTGCCGTCAGCAGCCCCTGCGCATTCTTGCTTGGATCACCATTCCCGAACACGGCGTTGCCCGCCACCAAAATTTCCGCGCCAGCGCGCACCACATCGGCGACGGTATCAAGACCTACGCCGCCATCCACTTCGATGCGGTAATTCAGCCGCCGCGTCCCGCGAATCTCAGCTAAGCGCCGCATTTTGTGCAGCGTGGAGGGAATAAACTTTTGCGCCCCAAACCCCGGATTCACCGACATGACCAGAACATAGTCCACAATGTCGAGCACTTCCGCGAGCATCTCCACCGGCGTCGCCGGATTGATCACCACGCCCGCCAGGCAGTCGTGACTCTTGATCAGATGCAGGGTGCGGTTCAGATGCCGGCAGGCTTCCTGATGCACCGAAATCCAGTCCGCGCCCGCGTCGGCAAACGCAGGAATAAATTCGTCCGGATTCTCAATCATCAGGTGGCAGTCGAGCGGCAACTTGGTCGCCTTGCGTAGCGACTTCACCACCGGCGGACCCAGCGTAAGGTTCGGAACAAAGTGCCCATCCATAATATCCACATGGATGACACTTCCCCCGCCTTCGCCCGCGGCGCGCACCTGCTCGCCCAGCCGGGCAAAATCAGCCGAAAGAATCGACGGTGCCAGTTCGATCAAATCTGAACTCTCAGAACCCGACCAGAAGAATCCGACCAGCGGCGCACTTGCACGGAATAGCGTGGAGAAATTCTAACACGTGGAATCACCTGGTACGGACCGATGCCGCCCTCAATTCTGCGGTGCCGCAGGCGCGGGTGTCTTCGCATCGCTGTTCTCCAACTCCTTCACTTCCTTGTCCATGCGCCCCTTCCACTCGGTCAGGTAGCTGCTGATGATGGGCATCGCCGCCTGCGAGCCTTCCTGCATGACCGCGGGCAATTCCTGCAAAACTTTCTGGCCAACGGGCGAGGAATAAAACGCATTCATCGCCCCGATATCGCTCTTGCTGAAATGCTGCTGATACGCCGGGATCATGGCCTGCGTGATCTCATCGATAGGCATGCCCTTGACCAGGTCGTCCATGGCTTTCTTAAAACGCGTTTCGAACTCCGGCGGTACGCTTCCTTTTTCCTTCACCAACTGGTCGCGAAACAACGATTGCATGTTCTGGCACTGCACTTCCATGATTTTCTGGAACATATCGTGGGAGTGCATGGTGCGAAGGTAGAGAATCACGTCATCCTTGGAGGCGGGCTCGTCCGCGTTCTGAGCGCGGCTCGAAAGACTTCCTGTAAGCGCAAAAACAAGGCACGCCAAGACGATCAGCCACCGATTCATCACAATCCTCCAAGTACTTTCGACAGCCTATCCCAAGAATGACCCGCAAGCTATCCCTTTCGCGGACCAGTGGCCGCGCATGCACCATCCCGCCAGCTCGCGCATGTTACCCTCGTCCGGCGTGCCTTCCCTCACTCAATTCGGCCCCGTCGCCTGCAGCGTGATCGCCGTATTCCTCTGGGGAAGCGCCGACTTCGCCGGAGGATACGGTTCCCGCCGCGCCAACGCCTTCGTGCTGACAGCCTTCTCCCACGTCTGCGCCTTCGCCCTGATGTTCGCGATCGCCCTGACTCAGCACGGTGCGTTTCCCTCGCGCGCCAGCATCGCGTGGGCGCTCCTGGCCGGCGCGCTCGGCGGCTTCTCGCTAGCTCTGTTTTACGGCGCGCTGGCTGCCGGACAAATGGGCGTCACCGCTCCCATCGCTGCCCTGGTAGGCGCAGTCATCCCCACCCTGGTCGACATCGCAATGGAAGGCGCTCCCAGCCGCTGGACCATCTGCGGCTTCGCGCTCGCCATCATCGCCATCTGGCTGATCACGAAGCCCGAATCGTCGGATGGGGAATCGTCAGAGAATGCATCGTCAAGGAAAATATCGTCGGAGGATACAAAGCTAGAGGCTGATTCCTTAAGGGACGAACCGTCGAAGAAGAAAGCTTCCTCCGGAGTCGCCATGGCTGCACTCGCCGGAGTCGGATTCGCCGGCTTCTATCTGTGCATCCACCAAGCCAGCGGCTCGCCACTCTGGATCGCAACGATGTCGCGTGTCGGCTCGTTTACGGCGACAACCATCGCGGTGATCGTAACCCGTGCCCCGCTCGCACTCGACCGCCCCCGTGCCGCCCTCGGCGCCATCGCCGGATTCTTCGACATCTCCGCCAGCGCCCTGTTCATCTATGCCAGCCAACATGGCCGCCTGGATGAAGCTGTCGTCATCACGTCTCTGTATCCGGCAGTAACGGTCCTACTGGCCCGCTTCATCCTGAAAGAACACTTCAGCCGCTGGAAGCTGATCGGAATGCTGACCGCGCTGGCCGCTGTGCCCATGATCGCCGCAGGATGAGATCTGCAATTCTCAGTTCTCAGATTTCGGCTTCCGGGTTGCATTCATCATGGCATTCATCTCGGAATGAGAAGGCGCATCCTCCATCGCCACGTAGGTGCCACTCGTTTTCACTTCTTCGGCAAGACTGCGCAGCACGCCCAGCGTGGCCCGCATTGGCCCTGAGCCCAGGCTGATTCGCCGCACTCCCAGAGCAGCCATCTCCACGACAGACGGCGACCCTGGCCCCGCCAAAATGTTCACCGGGCAATGCAAGTCGCGGACGATGCGCCCGATGGTCTCGGCATCACGGATGCCGGGAACGAAAACGCAATCCGCGCCTGAGTCGCGAAAAGCCGAGAGCCGCCGCACCGCCTCGTCATAGCGCTTTTGCGGATCGCCGACTTGCAAAAGATAAACGTCCGTCCGCGAGTTCAAAACGAGCGGTACATCAAATTTCGTGGCCGCCTGGCGGATGCTGCAAATTTTTTCCAACTGCAATGACAAGTCGGCCAGCGGCCGAGCGGGATCGCCCGTTGCATCCTCAAGATTCATTCCAACCGCGCCGCCAAACAGCACATTACAAGTGGTCCGAAACGCGCGCTCCGGTCCCTCGCCATAGCCGGCCTCGACATCGGCAGTCACCGGCACTTTCACCGCGCCCGCGATCTGGGCAATCTTGGCGAACATTTGATCCGAATGAATTTTCTGGCCGTCCGGATACCCCTGCGCGAATGCAATTCCAGCACTGGTTGTCGCTATGGCGGGAAAGCCTGCCTCCTCAACTATGCGCGCGCTCGCGATGTCCCATACGTTGACCAGCAGCAGCGGGTCAGCAGCGTGGTGCAGGGCGCGAAACGCGTCGGCCTTTTTCTTCTGCTCGAGGTCCGGTGGAGGCAACAGATTCTCCTGATCGTAACTATTTCAAAAACTTCGAAACGCTCACTACCGCCCGTCCGACGGTCCCGCGCCCAATCTCCCGCGCGTCATCACGCGCGGTCACGCGCAAAGTGTAGAAACGGCCGTCGAAAGATTCCAGCACCGCCTCTGCCTTCACTCGCGCTCCAATGCCGCAGGCCGCCCGATGTTCAATGTTGATCGACGTCCCCACCGTAATCTCATCGCCTTCGCAATAAGGCTGCAACGCATGAAACGCCGCCGTCTCCATCAGCCGAATCATGTCCGGCGTGGAATAAACTGGCGGCAGTTGCGCATGATGCGAAGTCAGAGTGTGCCGGAATTCAACCGTCTCCTCCGCCTCGCCGCGCGCCCCGATGGGAATTTCTTTGGCCACAAAAAATCCTTCAAAAGAAATGAGCCAACGGTTTTAACGAATCGATGGCTCTCTCGGTCAGCGCACGAACTCACTCCGAGTCACAGATAAATCTTCGCCCGACACCTACGCCGTCGCCAGCGCCATCCGCCGCGCTTCAATCCCGTCTAGCGCCTTCCACAGCGCCCGCGCCGCGTTCTCAGCCGCTTCGAGCGCCGCATCCGCCGTCTCGGGATGCGCCGCAATCCGCTTCTCCAGCTGTTTCCGCCACACCCGTGAATGATAAATATCCGCCGTCGCATGCAGAGAGAAATATCCGCAAGTCTTGTCGTCAGCGCCATAGATCTCCCGCAGCCCGCGCTCTTTCTCCTGCGCGATGCGCGGCACCTGCGACTCGTAGGTATAAAACGCCGCCAGTGCTTCCTCCGGCGAACCGTCGCTCGCCACCTGCTGAAAATGCCCAATCAGCTGCCGAATCTCGGCCACGGGATTGTGCCACTCCAAATTGCGGCTCGATCCCATGCCCTCGGCAAAGTCGAGCCAGAGGTCAGAGTGAGGAACGGAATGCGGGACCGAATCCCGTCCCGACCGCCCGTCCACGCCCTTCTCGTCACACAGATTGGCCAGCACCGCCCGGCGCAGTTCGCCCTCGTCCAGGCGCATGCCCAGTGCGGCGAGGTATGACGGAAACGCCTCCACATGATGGTAGTAATCCTGCGCATACTCGCGCAGATCGTCGCGCGTCAACTCGCCCGCCGACCACGCCTTATAAAACGGATGGCAAAGCAGGTCATACTTCGCAACGCGCGCGTCCAGTTTTTTAAAGAATTCCGCAGTATTCATGATGCCCCCTAGCCCGCTCAATTAGGACAGATTAATATACGGCAAAACGCCCCGCCCGCCAGTGACCGGAATCACAACCCCCGCCAAATTGCTAGAATGAAAGAGGAAACGGCGCGAGCCGAAATCCGGTCTTGAGATTGTTTTGAAAGGGCGCGGCTTGAGCCGCGTCGCAAGCATGCCCTTCACCGAACAATTCGATGTCGTCGTAGTCGGGGCCGGCCATGCCGGGTGCGAGGCCGCCATGGCCGCCGCGCGCATGGGCCTGAAGACCGCGCTCTACACCCTCAACGTCGACCTGATCGCCCAAATGTCCTGCAACCCGGCCGTCGGCGGCATCGCCAAAGGCCACCTTGTCCGCGAAGTCGACGCCCTCGGCGGCATCATGGGCGAAATCACCGACGCGGTCGGCATCCAGTTTCGTCTGCTGAACACTTCGCGTGGCCCCGCCGTCTGGTCCCCGCGCGCCCAATGCGACAAGCAAGCCTACCGCCTGAAAATGCGCGAAGTGCTGGACGCGCAACCGAATCTGAAAATCAAGCAGGCGGAAGTGGCGGATCTGATCGTAGAAGCGGCTTCCGGCTTTCGGCTTCCGGCTTCCGGAGAACCTAGCGCCCAGCATTCAGGGACCGGAAGCCGAGCGCCGGAAGCCGGAAGCCGAGTCCTCGGCATTAAACTCCGCGACGGCCGCACCGTCGGCGCCTCCGCCGTAATCATCACCACCGGAACTTTTCTCAACGGCCTCATCCACTGCGGCGAGCAGCAATATCCCGCCGGACGCTCCGGCGAGCCCAACGCAGTCCTGCTCGGCGAGGCCCTGAAAAATCTCGGCCTGCGCGGATGTCGCCTTAAGACCGGCACCCCTCCCCGCCTCGACGGACGCACCATCGACTGGTCGCGCTTCGCCGCGCAACCCGGCGACGTCGATCCCACGCCCTTCAGTTTTCGCACGAAGCGCGTCGCGCATCACGACTCGCAAGTCCCTTGCTACATCGCCTACACCACGCCGGAAACGCACCGCATCATCCGCGAGAACGTGCACCGCTCGCCCATGTACAGCGGACAGATTCAGTCCATCGGCCCGCGCTACTGCCCTTCGATCGAAGACAAGATCGTGAAATTTCCCGACAAGGAAATGCATCAGCTCTTCCTCGAACCCGAAGGCCTGAACACGCACGAAATCTATGTGAACGGCATGAGCACGTCGCTGCCGGTCGAAGTGCAGCTGGAAATTTTGAAGTCCATCCCCGGCCTCGAAAACGCCGACATGCTGCGCCCCGGCTACGCTATCGAATACGACTCGATTGATCCCACCGAACTCGAACGCACGCTCGAAACCCGCAAGATCGCCGGCCTGTTTCTCGGCGGCCAGATCAACGGCACCTCGGGCTACGAAGAAGCCGCCTGCCAGGGCCTGATGGCCGGCATCAATGCAGCGTTGCAGGTGAAGCGCGAACCACCGCTCATTCTCGATCGCACCGAAGCCTACACCGCGATCCTGATCGACGACCTCATCTCCAAAGGCACGAACGAGCCCTACCGCATGTTCACCTCGCGAGCCGAGTTCCGCCTCCACCTGCGTATCGACAACGCCAACCGCCGCCTAACGCCGCATGGTCGCCGCGTAGGCCTGATCTCTAATAGCGCGTGGTCCGATTTTCAATCAAAGCAGGAGCGTCACGCGAAGCTGAAGAAGACGCTGGAAAACACGCGCCTGACGCCCGAAATGCTGGCGTCTTGTCATTCTGAGCAAAGCGAAGAACCTATGCAAGTTGCCGCTAGCGTAACCGCGCGCGGTCATCACGAATGGGAATCCGCTACCGGTAACCCGCTGGCGCAATTGCTGAAGCGCCCTGAAGTCACCATCGAACAACTGGTTCCGATCCTGCGCAAGTCATCTCCCGAATTTTTTGAAAGAGATGTAATCCGCGAAAATCCGCGTGAATCCGTGGCGAAGGTTTCCTCGGAAGTCCGCAACGAACTCAAGTCCGTCGAAACCGAAATCAAATACGAAGGCTACCTGCTGCAACAACAGCGCGCCATGGACCGCCTGAAAAAATCCGAGCAGCACTCCATCCCCGACTGGTTCGACTATTGCTCCGTCAGCGGCCTCTCGCGCGAGATGCAGGAAAAACTCACCCACGTCCGCCCTCGCACCATCGGCCAAGCCTCGCGCATCCCTGGAGTCACGCCCGCGGCCGTTTCGCTGGTAAACGTCTACATCGAAATCCAAGCCCGCCGCCGCGACCAGGCCGCCGCACTCTAGCAGGTTCGTGAGTGAGGTCAAGCGTCTGAGGTCCGACGTCTGAGGTCCGACGTCCTCGGCAGTTCTCACCCATTACAATGTCCAAACATGATTGCCCATCTGCGCGGAAAACTCCTGGCCAAGCATCCCAACCAGGCCATCGTCGAAACCGCCGGCGTCGGCTATGACGTCATCATCACCGTGCCGACGTTCTCTGACCTTCCCGCGCTCGGCGCCGAGGTCGCGCTGCACATCCACACCCACGTCCGCGAAGACCTCATTGCACTCTACGGATTCCTACGCCCGTCAGAGAAATTATTATTCGAGAAACTGATTACGGTCAGCGGCATCGGCCCCAAACTGGCCATCACCATCCTAAGCGGCATGCCCGCCGACGAAATGGTCCGCGCGATTCGCGGCAACGATATCGTCCGCCTCACCCGCATCCCCGGCATAGGCAAAAAAACGGCCGAACGGATGGTGCTCGAACTCCGCGACAAATTGCCCGAAGCGGGACCAGCCACAGCCCCGGCGATTCCGGCCATGAACGCGACAGAAGAAGATGTGCTCTCGGCTCTGATGAATCTCGGCTACCAGCGCCCAGCCGCAGAAAAAGCCGTTGCCGCTGCCATCAAGAACCGCAGCGGCGCGCCGTTCGACACCCTCTTCAGAGAGAGTCTGGCGACACTCTCGAACTGAATACAAAAAGTTGGGAACCAAGAGGATGTCGTACCGCTCTACCCTGTGAACCTCTGCGTCCCCTGTGTTAAAGCTTTTACTTCCCAATACAAAACGTACTGAAAATCAAATTCAGAATGTCATCCGTCGTGGTCGCTCCCGTGATCGCGTCCAGCGGCCGCAGCGCGTTGTAAAGATCAAGCAACAGCATCTCGTGCGGAGTCTTCGCCGCGACAGCGCTCTCAGCCGCGTCCAGCCCAGCCAGCGAATCCCGGACCAATCCCTGATGCCGGACGCTGGTCAGAAATCCCGACTCCGCCTGAACTCCCAAGGCACCACCCTCACCGCCAATATGCCGCAAAATTTCCGCGCGCAACTCCGGAATCCCCGCGCCCGTTACCGCAGAAGTAAGAACCTTCTGACCACTATCCCCTAACCCCTGGCCACTGCTTCTCAAATCACACTTATTCCCCACCACAATCACCGCTCGCCCCTCCGCCTGCCGCAGCAGATCTGCATCTTCCGCGGTCTCCCCCAGCGAGGCATCCAGCACCACCAGTACCAAGTCCGCGTCGGCCAGCGCCTCCATCGATTTGCGAATCCCCATCGACTCCGCCTCGTCGATCGCATCGCGAATTCCCGCCGTATCGACCAGCTTCACCGGGATGCCCCCAATCGCGACGGTCTCGCTCACCAGGTCGCGCGTCGTCCCCGGAGTCGCCGTCACAATCGCGCGCTCGCGCTCCACCAGCCGGTTGAACAAACTCGACTTGCCCACATTCGGACGTCCCACAATCGCGAGCGTCAACCCCTCATGCACGATCTTGCCATAAGCAAAAGTCGCCGCCAGTTGATCGAGTGGCGCGCGCACTTCACCAATCCGCTCAAGAATCACCGCATCTGCCATCACCGAAACATCGTCCTCCGCAAAATCAATTCCCGCCTCAAGCACCGCGATCAGTTCCACCAGCTTTTTCTTGATCGGCTGCAACCGCCGCGACAGCGCTCCCTCCAACTGCTGCGCCGCCACTTTCGCCTGATACAAAGTCTGCGAGTCGATCAGATCGCGCACCGCCTCCGCCTGCGTCAAATCAATGCGCCCGTTCAGAAACGCGCGCATGGTGAACTCCCCCGGCTCGGCCAGCCGCGCTCCCGCCACCACACAAAGCTCCACAATATGCCGCAACACCACCGGCGACCCGTGCGCCGAAATCTCAATAATGTCGTCAGTCGTATAAGAATGCGGCTTGGCAAAATAAGTGACCACCACTTCGTCGATGCGCTGAGCGATCGCATGTGGGTCGGACACTCTTGTCCGACAAATGCCGGGAAGCGCCACACTGGAAGGGGACACGCTACTCAGGGGGCCAGCCTCTTTGACGCTCTCCGGCAAGCGGACAGGAGTGTCCGCTCCACATGGCTCAACCACCTCCCCAAGCACAGCCCGCCCCGGCTCGAGTTCATGCCGTAGCCGCAGCATAGGCCCCACAATCTCCAGCGCCCGCGCGCCCGCCACCCGCACCACCCCAATCCCCCCGCGCCCGGGAGGCGTTGCAATCGCAACGATACTGTCATCGAGATTCACGCGCCGATTGTAACGGTTAAACTAGTCCTTGGTCGTGAGTCGTCGGCCGTTGGCAAACCAACATGGGATTCGACGAAGCCGATCTTAACGAAACCCGAGGAGAACCCTTGTCCGTAGCAGACGAACTCTTAAAAGCCAACGAAGCCTTCGCCCGCAATTTCACGCTGGGAGATCTTGCCGTCCGCCCCAAGCGCCACGTCGCGGTCCTCGCCTGCATGGATTCCCGCATCCTGTTCGAGCACTGCCTCGGCCTGCATCCCGGCGACGCCCACATGATCCGCAACGCCGGAGGCATCGCCACCACCGACGCCATCCGCTCCCTCATCGTCTCCCACCACCTGCTCGACACCCAGGAATTCATCATCATCAACCACACCGACTGCGGCCTGCTGAAAGTACGCGAAGACGAACTGAAAGCCCGCCTCATCGAAAAGATGGGAACCACCGCCGCCGAACCCGCCCACTTCCACGCCTTCGATGACCTGGAAGAAAACGTGCGCCAGCAGATGCGGCGAGTGAAAGAACACCCGTGGATTCCGAAGCACATTCCGGTGCGGGGATTTGTCTACGATGTGAAGACGGGAAGGCTGACAGAAGTCGAAGGAAGTTGATTGTGTGGCGCGGGCACTCCTGCCCGCGATTGCCGGAAGCGAATCAACTCTTCAAGGAAATCCGCTTTGACGGAGCGAAGTTCGTTAGTGCTCCAAGCCCGTCATCTCGTGGTAAGACGCGGGCAAGAGTGCCCGCGCCACACAAGCATTTCCTACCGCGCCACCTTCTCAATCTCCGCCCGCAGCGCGTCATACGGCACCGCCCCAGGATGGTACCAGGCCACTTTCCCTGCCCGATCCAGCAGCACCAGTGTCGGCGTAGTCGACGCCCCATACGTATCGAAGTTGTACGCGCTGATCGGCACCGGCATATCGAGCAGCCCGGAATAAAAACGATGCCGCACCGCATCGATATATTGCAACTCGTCGCCCGGCGAAGCATGTTCCGCCTGCGCCGTGTAACCATAACGCCGCGTCGGCCCGATCACCTGCAATCCCTTGCCGGCAAACTCCGAACGTAACTGCGTGATGATCGGCGCTTCGGCCTTGCAGTCGCCGCACCAGTGCGCCCAGAAAAACAGCAGCACCGGCTCACCCTTGAGTTGCGACGGCAGCGGCAGCTTCGCGCCCAGAAATTCCGTGCCCTTCAGCGCCGGCGCAACCTTCCCGGTTAAAGCCAGCAAGTTCAGATTTTTCTGCAGCCGCGCCCGAATCGACGTGCTCCCATAGGTCTGCAGCGCGGACTGCAACAGCGCAACTGCCTGCGTCCGCTGCCCGCGCGCCGCCAGAACCTGCGACTGCACCTCCAGCGCCGCTCCCAACGCGATCGGTAAATGCGGCTCCGCATCCAGCGAACGCTTCTTCAGCAACTCCACGGCCTGAGTCTTCGTCTCCTTCGCATAGGCAGCCGCCTTGTCATATTCGCGTGCCTGCAGCGCCGCCCGCCCCATCCACGAATACGCTTCGAGATATTCCGCGGTCACGCCCTGCTGCCCGCGATAAGAGTTGAGCGCCGACTCCGCCGCCGAAAAATTATTCTGCGCCAGCGCTGTGCGCACATCGTCAACAATCCCCGCCCAGGCCGCAGCCGTGAGCCAAACCGAAACCAGCAAAATCCGTAAACGCATCCTTAGATGATGAATCCTTTCTCAAAAGGTCGCAAGCCCGCGAGGTTTATGTAGGGACGGCTGCCCGCGGCCGTCCGCGAGGCGCAGCCTCGCTCTTTCGCGCCCGCCCATAACATCCCTCCCCACAATCGTTTACCCATAGCCCACAGCAAATTTGTAGCTTTTATAGGGCGCTTTCTTTACAATTTATCTGCGTTTGACTTTAGAGCTCCTTCGCAGTAAAAGCATCTCCGCTCAACCCAGCGAGTGACCTTCCTGCAAGCGACCCGAAAAGTTTCAGCGCTACATCAACAACAAAGGAAATAAGCACCATCATGGAAACAGGAACAGTGAAGTGGTTTAACGACGCCAAGGGCTACGGTTTTATCAGCCGCCAGAACGGCGAGGATGTATTCGTACATTTCTCCGCCATTCAGGCCAGTGGTTTCCGCAGCCTGCAGGAAGGCCAGCAAGTTCAATTTGACGTGGTCAAAGGCCCCAAGGGCTGGCAAGCTGAGAACGTCAAAGGCGCCTAAACCCGCTTCGCACGCCACAATTCGAATGAGGGCGGCCAGCCATGGCCGCCCTTAGTTTTTGTGTTCGCCCGACCTCATTGTCATTCCGAGCGCAGCATAATTTTCCGCGAAGCGGGAAATCTTGCGGAGTCGAGGAACCTGCTGTTCTGCCGGCACGTACCAGAAAAAGGAAGGAAGTAGAAGAAGAAGAACAGGAGGCAAATCATGACGTTCGCAAAAGCATTCCCACGCGCCCTGCTGGCGTTCGTCGCCATCGCCATCGTTCAGGTAGTCGCAGGGATCATCGTTCCCATGAAGCCCGTCGCGATTCCGCACCTCGCGCAGTGGATGCTCGTCAACCTCGCAATAACCGTCGCGGCCCTGACACCGCTCGCGGCGCGCGCCGAGTGGCGTGGCTGGCGTCTCGGTGCCGTGGTGTCTGCGATTCCACTGGCGATCTTTGCCATCAATTTAATCGAGAGCCTGGTCTTTCTTCCGAACACCCATCTGGAATGGGGAAAGATTTTTCTCTACACCCTGGTCTCGGCGGCGCTCTCCGTTCCGGTGTGGGCGTTCCTGTTCGGCCGGCGCAAAGACCTTTCAATCGATCACTACCATCCCATCCACTCGCAGTCGCGCGGCGAACTCGCATGGAAATTCGCGCTCTGCGATCTCCTCTACGTCTTTCTATACTTCGCCGCAGGGGCAATCATCTTTCCCTACGTTAAAGATTTCTACGCGACACAACGTTTGCCTTCCGCGGAAGCCATCGCTGCCCTGCAATTTTTCGTGCGCGCCCCCATGTTCATCCTGCTGGCCCTGGCGATGACCCGCATGCTGGGCCTACCACGACTCAGCGGCGCACTTGCAGTTGGTCTGGTCTTCACCCTCCTGACCGGCGCAGCACCGTTACTAATACCGAATCCGGTCTTCCCCGACTCGGTTCGCTGGGCGCACTTCTGCGAAGTGACCGGCGAAATGTTCATCTTCGGAGCAGCCGTAGCATGGCTCTGGGGCCCGCGAAAGCTGGCGTACTCGCCGGCTCTGCAAAAAGCGGCATGAAGGACTAACAGGAGGGAAACAATGACGTGAATTGAGTAATTGGGAAATTGAAAATCGCAGGTTTCTAATTTCTCGATTGCTAAACTTCCCCAATTTACTCAATCTTCCTCATCCGCGCAACTGCCGCGCACTACGGCTGCATGTCACGCATGAGCACTACATCCGAGTCGGTGTGCCCGCGCACCATGGCGAGTTTGCTGCCGTCCGGCGACCAGTGGTAGTCCCAGATGTGTTCCACTTTGAATGACGTTAATTGTTTGCCCGGCGAGCCGTCGAGCGGTTGTAGCCACAGATTGTCCACGCCGTTCTCACGCACGGGGTAAGTTACAGACTTACTGTCATGCGAAAAGCGGATGAAAGATCCCATGCGCTCGCGCTCGAACTTCATCTCTTTTTTCACTTGTCCCGTCGTCAAATCGAGCAACACCAGCTTCTGCTCGTGTCCGTTGGCGTGGTCGATGGTTCCAAACGCGGCCATGCTGCCGTCGCCGGAAATGTCGAACAGACCCGCGGGAGCGACGTCGTTGACTTTCTCGCTCATGCCGCCGTCAATCGACACCTTCATTATCTTTCCCACGCTGTTATCCATGTAATATACCCAGCGCGAATCCGGCGAGCATACGGCGTAGTTGTCCTGCTTGCCGTGCGACAGTTGTTTCAGATTTCCTCCCGAAGCATCGGCGCGCCAAACGTTCTGGCCACCTTTACCACCAATCGCGGCCAGAACAAAAACAGTGTAACGTCCATCCGCGCATTCCCACGGATCCCCGGTGACTGAGTTCATCTCGGTGGCGAACTCTCCCTTCGCCCCCGAATCCGGATTCACCCAGTGCAGGGTGTTGTCGGTGTCGTCGATCAGGCGGCCGTCGTGCGTCCATGTGAAATTCGTGAAAGTTCCGACGGGACCGAGCGGCCGGGCGTCGTCTCCGCCGCCGTTAGCCGACATCACTGCCAGATTCCATCGCCCTTCGCTCAACACCGTGGCCAGCACTTGCCCACTCGCGGCCAGGCTCAGGTCGGAATAATTATTCGTGTCGCGGGTGATCGGACTCACCCTGCCATCGGGATAAGAAACAAAGACGATCTGCGAGCGCGTGTAATTTGTGGAGCGGTCGCTGTCGAGCGCCAGCAAGCCTTTTCCATCCGGCATCCACGTCGGCGCGCCAAGCGCATCAAGGGAACTCAAAATGAGTCGCTGCCTTCCGGAGGCAACATCCACCGCCACCAACCCCGTAAGCGCATCTCCCGGCTGGTTCACGATACACAAAATGGTCTTGCCGTCCGGCGACCACGCCGGACTATTCAATCCCTGCCCCGTAGGTCCGCCGGCGAGCGCGGATTCCGTGCCCTGATCAAGCGAACGGACGATCAACTGGTACTTCCCTTGCTCCGGGTTGTCGTAGCGGATGAACGCGACCCGGTGCCCATCCGGTGAGATCGTGATATTCGTATCGACGTCGCTCGCGAGTTTTTCGGGTGTGCCGCCCAGCAAGGGCGCGCGGTAGAGAAACTGCAAATCTGGAACGCCGGGATCGCTGCGCACAAAATAAAAATAATTTCCGTCAGGCGAAAATCGCAGGCCGTGATAGTAAAGCTCCGCGGGCGGCTGCACCTGCGTGATGCTGTTGGTGGGAACGTTTCGCAGCGACAGGCTGGCCAGGCCGTTATCCCGCACCAGGCTGAGAATGTATTTTCCGTCGGGCGACAGAGAGGCCCACACCACGTCGCCCTCCTGGGTGACGCGGCTGACAGAGAAATTGCGGAACGGCATGGTGCGATGCGGCACGAGCAGCAGCGCGTACACGCCATAGCCGGCCGCCAGCAGTACGAGTATCCCAAGTAGAACACTGAGCCCGGTTCCAACTTTGTGCCGTCCCGCCGCGGCGACCACCGCCGACGATGACGCGCGCGTCACCGGCGCCCCCGTGCCCGATGTCGCGGCGGCGGATGAATCTTCGCCTGATGATCCTGCGCTTGATTGTGACGCAGCCGAACCGGCGGCGACAGGAACCGACGCGGACGTTGAAGGAGCAGCGCTCTTTCTTCCCGATTCCACGTCGCGCTTCAGGCGCTTCAGGTCGCCGCGCAGATCGGCGGCGGACTGGTAGCGCAGGTCGCGATCTTTCTCTAAGCAGCTTCTCAATAATTTCCTGCAGCTTGGGCGGCAGCGCGGCATTCAATTGCAGCGGTGAAACCGGATCGAGTTCGAGAATCGCGTGAAACACGACCGCCGATGTCGCTCCCGTGAATGGCAGCTTGCCCGTCGCCATCTGGTAGATGACTGTGCCCAGCGAAAACAAATCAGTGCGCGTGTCGAGTTCTTCGCCGCGCGCTTGCTCCGGCGACATGTAGGCGATGGTGCCGACGGTCGCGCCGGGACTGGTCAGGTTCGCCGGACGCGGCGACTCCTGCGTGGCGCCGATGGTTTCCATCGCGAGATCGGGGCGCGTGAGCTTGGCCAGACCAAAATCCAGCACCTTCGCCTGGCCCCGCGACGTAAGAACAATGTTGGCCGGTTTGATGTCGCGGTGAATGATGCCCTTGGCATGAGCGGCGTCGAGCGCGTCGGCGAGTTGAATGGCGATGTCGAGTAACGGCGCAATCGCCAGCGCTCCCGACATGACCTTGTAGTCGAGGTTCTGCCCCTCGATCAATTCCATGGCGATGAACGACTGCGCCTCCGTGCCCTCACCTGATTTTTCGACGGCGTAAATGGTGCAGATGTTGGGATGATTCAGCGCGGAGGCTGTGCGCGCCTCCAGCAGAAAACGGTCGAGCGCGTTCTGATCGTTGGAGAGTTTCTGGGGCAAAAACTTCAGCGCAACTTTGCGACCCAGGTTCAGATCCTGCGCTTCGTAGACCACGCCCATGCCTCCGCTGCCGACCTGGCCGGTGACGCGGTAGTGCAGGATCGTCTGGTTGATCATGGGTAGGTGGTTAGTCCTTGGTCGTTGGCCTTGAGCTTCGTCGCTGACTACGCTCTGTGAGTCGACGAGGATCAATCTTAGGTGCGATGCGGGGAGGTGGTCAACGCGCTCCTGAAATGCGCGAGTGTTCCTGCAGGAACACTGTGGAAAAGCGCGGAATCTCTTCCTCCAAGTGACTGATTCTGCGTGCGCCCAAGGGCGCGCTCCTGCAGATGCAGTGGGTTAGCCTGTGGACGAAATGTCTACTTTCGAGGGCATTCATGTCTACGAAAGACCACTTGACAGCGCCTGCAGCCTGAAAGGAACTCGGCGCACGGTCCCACCTGTGCGCGAGGCTGCGGGCGAATTGGTTCACCCGGCTCGAAGAGACCTTGGCACCTCAACCGCGAGCTATGGTTTATGCTTGGTAGCTTGCCGCTGGCTGGCCGAGGGGGCTCACGTGAAACTTTTTCGCGGAGTGGTTCGTTTGTTGGCATGCTGCGTGGTTGTTCTATCTGCAACCGCGGGCTGGACGCAGGTTCCTGAAAGCACTTATCAGGAATTGCACTGGCGGATGATTGGTCCATTTCGCGGCGGGCGCACCCGCGCTGCCGCCGGCGTTCCCAGCCAGCCGAATGTTTTCTATGTCGCGCAGGTGAACGGCGGGGTGTGGAAGACGGACGATTACGGTCGCACCTGGAATCCGATTTTCGATCACGAATCTACGCAGTCGATTGGCGCGATCGCGGTGGCCCCGTCCGATCCCAACATCATTTATGTCGGCAGCGGCGAGGGACTGCATCGCCCCGATCTGTCGGTCGGCAACGGTATTTACAAATCTACCGACGCGGGAAAAACCTGGACGCATCTCGGCCTGGTCGACGGACAGCAGATTCCCGCACTCGCAGTGGACCCGCGCGATCCGAATAAAGTTTTCGCCGCCGTGCTGGGCCATCCTTACGGGCCGAGCGAAGAGCGCGGCATTTATCGCTCGACCGACGGCGGCCAGACCTGGCAGAAAGTGATTTCCAAGGACGAAAACACCGGCGGTTCCGATGTTGAGATCGATTCCGCGAACCCCGACGTGGTGTATGCCTCGATGTGGGAAGCTCGCGAGGGACCGTGGGAAGACAGCAACGAAGTCAACGGCACCGGCGGCGGACTTTTCAAGTCGACCGACGGCGGCGCGACCTGGAATCCGCTGACTAACGGCCTGCCGAAAGATCTTTCGCAAATCTATGTGGCGATCGCGCCCAGCGATTCGCGTCGTCTCTACGCCACGATCGCAGAAGCTTCGGGGAAGACCGGCGTTTATCGCTCCGACGATGGCGGCGAGTCATGGGCGCAGATCACCGAGGATCCACGTCCGGCGGGGCGCATTGGCGGCGGAGATCTCTCTATTCCGAAAGTTGATCCGAAAAATCCTGATTTGCTCTACGTGGTCAGCACGGTCACGATGCGGTCGAGCGACGGCGGCAAGACATGGTCAGGGTTTCGCGGCGCGCCCGGCGGCGACGACTACCAGAATCTCTGGATCAATCCCAACAACGGCAACATTATTCTGATCGTCAGCGACCAGGGCGCAATCGTGACCGTGAACGGTGGCGCGAGTTGGAGTTCATGGTACAACCAGCCGACGGCGCAGCTTTACCACGCCATCGCCGATAATTCTTTTCCGTATCGCGTGTGCGCGGGTCAGCAGGAGAGCGGGTCAGTCTGCATCTCCACTCGCGGCAACGATGGCGCGATTACTTACCGCGAGTGGCATCCGGTGGGCGTGATCGAATATGGATATGTTGCGCCCGATCCGCTCGATCACGATGTGATCTACGGCGCGGGCCGCACGGAAGTTTCGAAATTTCATTTTTCTACCGGCCAGGTGCAGAACATCACGCCGATCCCGTTGCGGAATCCGAAATTCCGGGCCAACCGCACTGAACCGCTGATGTTTTCTCCGGAGGATCCGCACGTCCTTTATTACGCGACCAATTTTCTGTTTAAGACCACGGACGGTGGAAATTCGTGGCAGACCATAAGCCCCGACCTGACGCGCGAGAAGCCCGGCGTGCCAGACAGCGTTGGAACGCTCGTGCCCAAGGGCGCGGAAAAACAGCGCGGCGTTATCTACGCGCTCGCGCCGTCGTTCAAGACGATGGAAACTTTGTGGGCGGGCACCGACGACGGGCTAATTTGGATCACGCGCGACGGCGGGAAAAACTGGTCCGACATTACTCCGAAAGAACTCACCGCGTGGAGCAAGGTCACGCAGATTTCCGCTTCGCACTTCGACGAGCAGACCGCTTACGCTTCGGTGAGCCGGTTTCGCATCAACGACACGCATCCTTATATCTACCGCACGCAGGATGGCGGCAAGAGTTGGAAGCTGATCACCGCCGGACTGCCCGACTTCGGCGCCGTCGATACGGTGCGCGAAGATCCTGTGTGCAAGGGCCTGCTGTTTGCCGGGACGGAAAATGCGGTGTTCGTTTCGTTTGATGACGGCGACCACTGGCAGTCGCTGCAACTGAACTTGCCGCGCACTTCCATGCGCGATCTGTGGATTCATGACGACGACTTGATCGTGGCTACGCACGGCCGAGCTTTCTGGATTCTCGACGACATCGCCCCGCTGCGCGAAGCCTCCTCCGCGACCGCGACCGCCGTGCATCTGTTCAAGCCTGCGCCGGCTTACCGCGTGCAGCGCGACACTTATACCGATACGCCGCTTCCGCCGGACGAACCGATGGCGGCGAATCCTCCGGAGGGCGCTATCGTCGATTACGATTTGCCCACGGCCGCGACCACGGTGACGCTTGAAGTTCTGGACGGGAAAGGACATCTCGTTCGCCGCTACTCCAACACCGACAAACCTGACATTACCGAAGAAGAATTACAAAAGCAGTTAATCCCACTGTACTGGGTGCGCCCGCAGCGACAGCTTTCGACTGCGGCGGGAATGCATCGCTGGGTCTGGGATCTGCACTATGCCGCGCCCGCTTCGAACCGGCATGACTATCCCATCTCAGCGGTTCCGCACGACACGCCGCGTCTGCCGCTGGGGCCGACCGCCGTACCGGGAAACTACACGGTGCGACTCACGGTCGACGGGAAGAGTTTGAGCGCGCCTCTGATCATCAAAATGGATCCGCGGGTGAAGATCGCCACCGCCGGCCTCGAGAAAAAATTTGCGTCGGAGATGAAACTGGCGTCGATCATCACCAACTCGAGTCAGGCGTTGACCCAGGCCGGATCGATTCGCGCGCAACTCGACAAACTGAACGCACAAGCGAACCCTTCAACCAAAGATGCGGTCGAAGCCTTCGAGAAAAAACTTGCCGCTGTTGCGGGTGCGTCCGGCGGCTTTTTTGCGCCGCCGTCCGCCGTAGTCACTCTCGCCCGCGTCAACGGAGAAGCCGAAACTTTGTATGGACAATTGTGGCCGGTGGATGCGGAACCAACTTTGTCGCAGGTGGAAGCCATCTCGACGGCGGAACACGAAAGCGCTGACGTGTTGAAGCGCTGGAGTGAATTCAAGAGCGCTGATCTGCCGGCACTCAACCGCATGCTGCGCGAATCTAAAATTCCCGAAGTCCAACTGGGCGCGGAGTTTCATCTGGATGAGTCGCAGATCGACGAAGAATAAAGGGGTTCGCTTACACTTTTTCGGACGCCGAAACGACCCTGGCATGAGTCTTTTTACCTGGAGCATTTCTTCTAAATACAGGGAGAGAAGTTTGCAAGAACTTGCAAACTTTCGACTCTGAGTCTGCACATTCTTGCGACATTTCGACCCCTGGCCAAAATCTTTGTAATTTTCTCGTGACAACTCTTTGGAACCGAAGCCAGCCGGGTTATAATCCACCGTCTTTGGGACTCGAGTTAGGACTGCCTTGAGGACTCTTTTCTGTGGTAGGCAGTCAGCGGAAGTCCTCTTCTGAAGCCACGTTTCGAATAACCCAATGCGAGGTCAATATTCTATGAAGGTTTTCCGAACACTCGGAATTGCTCTGCTTGCGTCGCTGGTTGGTTCCAGCATCGCAATCGCCCAGGAACCATTTACCGCGGGAACATGGACCAAGACGACCAGTGCTCCGCCCTCCGCCGTAGCCCACGCCCTGATGCTTGACGATGGCTCCGTACTCGTCAACAGCATGTTCTTCGAAAATCACTCTGACCCCTGGTATCGCCTGGTACCGGATTCCACCGGCAGCTACATCAACGGAACGTGGTCGACGGTCGGCAGCCTGCCGAGCGGCTACAATCCGCTTTACTTCGGTTCCTCTTTGTTGCCCAGCGGCCAGGTCGTCATCATGGGCGGCGAATATAACAACGGCTCCTCCGTCTGGACCACCAAGGGCGCCGTCTACAATCCGAACAGCAAGACCTGGACGAGCCTGGCTGCTCCCAGCGGCTGGACCACGGTTGGCGATGCGCAGAGCATCATCCTGCCCAACGGAAAATACATGCAGGCGAACTGCTGCACCACCCAGGAAGCCATCCTGACCCTGGTCGGAACCACCGCGACGTGGGCCACGACCGGCACCGGGAAGTTCGACTGGAACGATGAAGAAGGCTGGACCATGCTGCCCGGCGGCGACATTCTCACCGTCGACGCGTATGTTGGCCAATCCGAGTGCTGCCAGTTGGGCTACCAGATTTATAGCCCCACCACCGGCGCCTGGACCACTCCCAGCAACAATACGGTTGTAAACCTGGTCGATCCTTCCTCGCTTGAGTTGGGACCGGCTCCGCTTCTGCCCAACGGCACTGTGTTCGCCGCGGGCGCTACCACCAACAACGCCATCTACACCATCGCCACCGGAACCTGGGCTTCGGCTCCGAAGTTCGGCGGCACGCTCGACATCGCCGACGGACCGGCAGCTGTCCTGCCCAACGGCAATGCCCTATTCGATGCCAGCCCCGGCGTTTTCAACACCGGCAGCAAGTTCTTCGAGTGGGATGGCACCACCATGAACCCGACCAGCGCTCCCACGAACGCCTCGGTCGATTCGTCTTACGTTGGCGGCTTGGTTGTTCTGCCCACGGGCCAGGTTCTCTTCACGGACTTCTCGTCCACGGTTGAGATCTACACCCCGTCGTCGGTGACTCCGTGCAAGGGCTGCGCTCCCACCATTAAGAAAGTGGCCGCGACTCTGACTCACGGCTCCAAGAACAACCTGATCGCCGGAACTCAGTTCAACGGCGTAACCCAGGGCGCGTACTACGGGGATGACAATCAGGCCGCCACGAACTTCCCGCTGGTTCGCATTACGGATTCCACCGGCGCCGTCGTGTATTGCGCGACGCACAACTGGTTGGGCGGCGTGGCTACGGGATCGACTCTCGTAAGCGCGAAGTTCGACATCCCGGCCGGGATCCACACCGGAGCAGCATCCCTGGTGGTGGTCGCGAACGGAATTCCGTCGAAGGCGATGGCCGTAACCATTAACTAGTAATTCAACGCCACCTCGCAGTGGCTTCCATGACCGAGCAGTCGGGCGATGGGTTCGTGAGCAGTCCAACGAACCCATCGCCTGTTTTTATTTCGGCATGACTCGTGGAGCGGACGCCTTCGCCTGCGCGCAACGCCAGGATGTCCGGCGGTTGGGATAGGGCGGAGATCGCTAGAGTTCTTCGACCGCCTTCTGCAACTGCGCCGCGATCTGCTGCGGATCAGTCCCCGGTTCGAACTTCATCGGCGTGCCGATCCGCACGCTGATCTTCCACGGCGCGGCGAATTTTTTCCCCGCATGCTTCACTTCGAATAGTCCATCAATCCGCATGGGCAGGACCGGAATGCCGAGATTCGCCGCCAGCAGCCCGATTCCGGCGCGAAACGGATTCAGCTTTCCATCGGTCGTGTGCCGTCCTTCGGGAAAAACCAGAATGCTGTAGCCGCGGTCGACTGCTTCACCGGCATAGGCGAAGCTGCGCCGGAAGCCGGCCGCGCGCGGCAGAGGAAATAAATTCAGCAGCATCACGCCCAAAACCCATTGCGTGCGATCGTAAATTCGCGCAAAGAATCCGCGCTCGCGCGCCGGCGAGCGCAACGCTTCGAGCGCTTCCCCTCCAGTGGCCGTGGCCACGCGATGCCGCAGGCGCGCCGGAAGCGCGGTCAAAATAAATCCAGCGTCCACGTCGCTCACATGATTCGAAACCAGCAGCAGTGGTCCAGTTACGCCGCGCAGATGCTCGCGTCCTTCGACCCGCGGCCAGCCCAGCAGCACCATCGCCGGACGCATCAGCAGATAATGCGTGGCCAACCGCAGCCACGTGACCGGCCAGCGCAACGCCCATCCCGGATAGTGATACGCCGCGCCTGGCGCGGCTTCTCCGCGCAGCATTCGCTCCAGATCACCAACCGTGCGCACCGCGCTGAAACGGGTCTCGCTCAGGTCGACCTGATAGCGGTCTTCGATTGAGCTGAGTAGTTCGACACGATCCAGCGAACTCAAACCCAGGTCAGAGTCGAGATTCGCATCCTCGCGGAATGCACCGACGGGCCGTCCGGTAACTCGCGAAATCAAGTCGGACAGCGGCCGGCTCGTGCCGGAAACATGGGTGCCCCATTTCTCGCGCGCATTTTGCGTGAGAAGTGGGGATTCTCTCACTGCCTCCGCGATCACATTCCGCCGCGGCTTCTGCGTGCTGGTTCGCGGAAAATCCTGCCCTAGCCACTCCACCCACACGCGCATTCGCTGATAGTCAGCGAGCGATTCGTTTGCCCGCTGCACAACGGATTCGAGCGTCGCGTGGTCCAGCGAAACTTTCTGCCCGTCCCCACTGCGCAAAATCACCACCGCGCACGGCTCCGCATTTCCGCCGCGCTCCAGGCCCACCACGACGCAGTCTTTCACTTCCGACTGCCGGCGGAGCGCCGCTTCCAGATCTTCGGGATACACATTCATCCCGCCGGGCGTCACGATCACTTCTTTCTTTCTGCCCTTGAAATAAAGATTCCCGGCGTCATCGAGCGCGCCGATGTCGCCGGTGCGATACCAACCCTGCGCATCCGAGATATGTTCGTCCGAAGCGGACTGCGCGACGCGGCCATCCCAGTAGCCCGAGGCCACGCCGCCGCCCCGCACCAGAATCTCGCCATCGTCGGCAAGTTTCACTTCGCGCCCCGGCAAAACCTTGCCGATTGATCCCTTGCCCAGACGGAAGGGATGATTCACGCTGATCAGCGACGTCGTTTCCGTCAGCCCATAGCCCTGGATCACTGCGTATCCCAGGCGCCCCCAGAATTCTTCGGTCTCGCTGTCGAGCGCCGCGCCGCCCGAAATAAATGCCAGAAACTTCCAGCCAAACTGCCGGCGAATTTTGCGGAACGTCCACCAGCGCCGCAGGAAATGTTGCTTCTCCGACGACTTGAACCGTCGCCTGAATTCCAGCGCCGCGCCGCGATCTTCAAGATCGCGCTCGACCTTTTGCTTGAGCGATTGCAGCACGCGCGGCACACTCACCAGCACCGACACGCGCTCGCGGCGAATCGTGTTCATCACTTCCGACGGCTTCATCTCGTCCTGAAAAATCACGGTCGCGCCCAGCAACGGAGGCAGAAACATTCCCAGGAACTGCCCAAACACGTGACTAAGCGGCAACAGATTCAAGAAGCGCAGCGGATGGACGAATCGTTCATATTTCAGATAGGCACAAATCTCGCGCTCCAGCGGCGCAATATTCGCGAGCACATTCCCGTGCGTGATCACGACGCCTTTGGGTTCGGCCGTGGTGCCGGAAGTGAAAACGATCTGCAGCACGTCGCTGCGTGAGAGCACGACGTCGGGCGACGGCGAATCGGGTTGCGACCCCAGAGTCTCCACCAGATCTTCGAAGCTCAAACTGGCGACGAGAAACCTGGCCGTCGTGCACTCATGCACATGCCGCCGCGACCCGACCAGCAGCTTGGCGGATACCTGCTCGAAAACCCGCATGGCAAAGTCAGGAGCAGCTCCGTCGTCCATCGGCACGACAATCACGCCGCTGAGCGCGCAGCCGAAAAACGCCGCGACCCACTCAGCGCAGTTCTCGCCCCACACCATCACCCGATCGCCCTTGGCAATTCCGAGCGCCTGCAGTTTGCGAGTGAAACCCGAAGCCGTTTCCAGGAGTTTGCCGTAGGTGAACGATTCCGTCCGGTAGCCGCGCCGCTGCCGGTAGGCGCGCTCGTGGCAGTGCGCTCGAAAGTGCTGCGAGAAAAACTCGGCGATCGTTTCGGACATGGCTCGAAGCAAGGATGCTTAAAATACAGATGCTGAAATGCTACTGCCGAAAACACAAGTCTAGTGGAAGCGCTCTCCCAAACGGCTGCGGACAGGACAGTATGCAAACCGCCCTAATCCGCCGCGCGGAACTGGAAGTTGGAATTCGCCGGGCGCAGGGGCCATACAAACAACTTGCCCGATCCCTCCGATTGTGCGAAATAGAAGAATGCGCTTCCATCGAACCGGCATTCTCTCCCTATGCTTGCTGGCTTTCGCGATCGCCATGCCTGCCGCCGCGCCCGCGCAGGATAAAGACAAGTCCGACGCCGCGACCATTCGCGCCCTGGAAATGAAATGGACGGAATCCTACAAGCAGCGCAGCATCGATATTCTTTCTTCGCTGCTCGCAGAAGATTTCACCATCACCATTGAGGACGGCAGCGTCTACAGCAAGGCCGGCTACATCAGCCACAGCGCCGATCCCTCGACCCAAGTGCAGCTCGCCGGCCTTTCAGACCTCAAGGTTCGCATGCACGGCGACACCGCCATCGTGACCGGGGCGTATCACGAAAAAGGTGAGTCCAACGGCAAGCCCTACGAATATCACGACCGGCTGACGGATGTCTGGATGAAATCTGGCGGTAAATGGCAGGTCGTCGCCTCGCATTACAGCGTGCCTTCGAAGCAGTAGGCAATCTCGCTCTAGATATTCTCAACGATGTCATCCCGAGCCCGGCGAAAGCCGGGCGAGGGACCTTACGTCAGCCGGCGCCGCAAGTGCAGTGGACGGGAGCATCCGCTCCGTCCCTAGCGCGGGCATTCCCGGCGTCTGCACAAACAGGGCACACAAGTCTCGTAAGGTCTCTCCGGAGCGCTCAGCGCGCTCCTGTGGGATGACATCGGTTGGAAAAATCCGCAAGCATTCGACTGCAAAATTGCCGGAAAACCTTGCCAGTCGCCACTTTTGACAAATTTCTGACACTTGAGCGCAGCAAAAAACGGTAACCTTGCAAGGCTTGACCCTCAAGGAGAATCCGATGCACTTCGTCAAAGACAATATTTCCCGGCACTTGGCGTTCGCGGCTCTTATCAGCCTTTTCTGCGCGGTATCAACCCTCAGCTTCGGCCAGGCCGACGATGCTCCGCCAAAACCGGCCGTCGGAGCCGGCAAGATCATCGTGCACAGTAAATTTGGCGGCGAAATCTTTGGCTGGGACATTGACCAGAGCGGCACCGAAGGCGTCCTCAGCGAGGCCCTGGCGCTGTCGAACGGCAATATCCTGGCCGCCGTCGAAACCTTCGATCAGACCACGGGAAAAATTCTCAGCGTGGTTACCAGGACTGAAACTCAGGACGACTTTGTGACCGAGGGAGTGGTCGGGAACTCGGTCGGGCTCGTCGAGCATGAACACTCGATCAGCGAGTTCAACGTGCAGCGCACCTTCCAGGTGATCAGTCCCCTCAGCGCGAACAAAGTCACAGGCAAGTGGACGCCACCCATCGGGGCGCAACACCTGATCCGGGGCGTCAGCCGCACGCAAGGAACCGCCAACGCCGCAATCTTCGCCTACGACAATAGCGGCAATTTTATTCCCTACGTTTTCAGCACCAACGTCGCGGCTAACACTTTCGGGCCGATCATCCATATTCAGGACGCGCTCAACTTCGCCAGCGTCCCACCGGCGCTGGCCTACAATCCCACGACCAATCAGGCATTTCTTGGCGGGGGCGACGGCTGCTTCGGCTGCGCTCCGGTCATCGGCTTGGCCGATCTGGGCAAGGGAACGTTCTCTGAGTTTACCGGCATTGGATTCGGTTTCGTGAACGGCGCCGCAATCGACGCGGCCGACAATCTCGCAGTCACCTCCACCGAGGACGACGCCAGCATCGAGTTCTACGATCTCAGCACGCAGACTGGATTATTCACCGTGGTGCTGCCCAATTCCGGGGAAGACCAGATCTTCAGCGCCGCGGACGTCGAATACGACGCGACGCACAAACTGTTCTTGGTGGCGCAGCCCGTTTCCAGTTCGTCGCCCACGGGCAGCACAATTTATGTGTACAACACCAGCGGCGTTCTGCAGGAAACCCTGAACGGATTCAACTTCTCCAACGCCTCAACCGTGATCGCAATGCACATCGCATTGCATCCCAGCACCCGAACCGGCTTCGTGGATGGGCCTAACGCAGGGGTGACTGAGATTCAGTCGTTCACGTATTAGGAGCGCCTCGCAATGTTTTGGAAGGGCACGGCTCTGGCGGTGCCACAAATGACGGGCGGTGGGACGGGTTTAGCCTCGGGCTCTACTCCCGCCCCACGCCCAGCGCATCGGCCACGCGGTTGATGTAGTTGAACCAGGACGCAATCAACGTGATCTGCAAAATCCCGCGATCATCGAACCCCGCAGTCCGCAGTCCCTCGATATCGTCTTTCCAGACTTTCGTGGCGTCCTTAGTCAGCTTGACCACGTAGTCGAGCATCACCCGCTCCTGCGCCGTGATCGGCGCAGTCGTGTAGTCCTTGGCCAGCGCCTCGACCAGTTCTTTATCCAACGTCACTCGACGCAGAAACTCTGCGTGGGACTCGATTCAATACACGCACCGGTTAGTCACTGAGACCATGGTCGCGATCATCTCGTGCTGCCGCCGCTCCAGCGGCAACTCCGGCGACATCAGCGCTCCGAAGGTGCTGAAGGCGTGATACAGCGCCTCCGGAATCAGCGTGTGCGACCCCACGATCGACGACGCCCCCGAAGGATCGGGATGCACCGGCTCGGCATACTCCCTGGGATAAAACAGCTTCTCGCCCGCAATCGCCTGCCGCAACTTCTCGTCGGCTTCCGTCAGTGGCACAGTTCGAATCCAAGTCATCCGTATCGCTGTCCTCGGTCCGTGCATTCACCAATAATTTTCATCTACGGAAAGAGCATCGGTTCGGTCACACCAAGTCATCTCTTTCGCCGGGAATGAATCGAGCGAGATAAGACGCCACGGCGCCTTATCTCGCCTCTGGATTCAACCGGATCGCGCTTTAGCGGTGACCTCCGCGATGCGAACCACCCCTATAACCGGGGAGGGCGTGTTCAGCCTTCCCCTCATGGGGAGCGGTACCCACGTTGCCTCTCCCATCCCGCGCTTCGTTTGCCTGGAAGTGGTTGAAGCGCTCCGCCCCGCGCTCCGGCAGCGGTCCAACGTAACCGTGATGAGGATCATAGCGATTGTCGACATGGCCGAAGAAGCCGTGAGGGCCGTGAAACCAGGGGCCAGCTCCAAGAAACACCCCGCCGACAAACCAATCCGGCCCGTAGTAGCCATAGGGAGCACAGTCATAGGGGGCATAGTCGAAGTACCCGTACGGACACACCGGGGCTGCTCCGATGTCTACGCCGACGGCAACCTGGGCTCGCGCCACAGGGATGCACCATAGAAGGGCAGTTGCGAGAGCAACGAGAGCAGCGAGAGCGATCGCTTTAGGCTTGAACATGATTCCTCCTTGATTCGTCCAGAATTGATTCGTCCAGCATTTCAACCCGGACAACTAACAGCCAGCATAGTCCCGCAAGATCAGTACAGACAAGTCGGCTGGCACGATCGGGCCTCGCTCCTGGCGTCGAGTCTGGCCAGGTTCGTCCGATTGGAAATTGATCCGCTTGACCGAACTGGCGGTGCTCTGGCTCAGGGACCTGAGTCACTCCGTCCTAATTCCCTTGGTAACCCGTTCGTACACTCCCTTTTGGTAACCCTTGGTAACCATGCGGTTCGTGACGTCCGGTCGTACAATTGGCCTTGTCCGGTCGGTCCATCTGCCGATTTGTCAGATGACCCTCAGGACAGCACCCAGGAGCCGTTTCCCCGAACGCTCAGCGGGTTCTGTTCAAGCTTTGCGTTGAAGACCAGGCTCTGGAGTTCGCACTCTTATGGCATTGTTCGGGTTCAATAAACAGAAGGTCCTCAGCAGTGCGGAGAAGTATGTCCAACAGGGCAAACTGCAGAACGCCATTGCTGAATACGAAAAGGTCCTCAAGAACGATGCCAAGGACCTGACGGTTACCAACACCGTCGGCGACCTCTATTCCCGCCTCGGCGAAACCGATAAAGCCACCGGATGTTTCAAAACCGTCGGTGATGCCTACGCCAGCCAGGGTTTCACCGTCAAAGCCATCGCGATGTACAAGAAGATCTGCAAGCTTCAGCCCTCGCTTGAGAGCCTGCTGAAACTCGCGGAACTCTACAGCCAGCAAGGCCTGTTCAACGACGCCCGCGCACAATATCTGCAAGTCGCGGAAGAATTCCTGAAAGCCGGCGAACTCGAGCATGCCGTCCGCATCTTCCAGAAAATTCTGGAGATGGATCCGGAAAACAGCACCATGCGGGTTCGCCTGGCGGAAGTCTATATCCGCCTGAATAAAAAGACGGAAGCCTGGCAGATTTTCTCCGCCGCCGCCGAAAGCCTGCGCGCCAAGGGCTCGCTCAGCGGCGCCGAAGAAGTTCTGCAGCGCATGCTCACGCTCGATCCCGGCAACACGTATGCCTTGCTGATGCAGGGCAAGAACATGATCGAGTCCGGCGACGCTGCCGGAGCCGTCGCCACGCTGCAAAAAATCTCCGACATCGATTCTCATCCCGATGGTCTGCGCGATCTGCTCAAGGCGTATCTGCAGGCTGGACAACTTTCCGACGCCGGAGCCATCGCCAACAAGCTTCTGACCGTGCACAACGATCTGCCGGCCATCGCCAGCTTCGCCGATGCCCTCATGCAGGCCGGACAGTATGAAACCGCCCTGCAGGTGATCGATCAGCACGCCGAACGCCTGCTGGCGGAAAACTCCGACAAAGTTCTCGACAGCCTGCACACCATCATCGGCCACGTGCGGGATAATCCCGACTCGCTGCAGAAGTTGCTCGACCTGTTCCACAAAGCCGGCGAGAACACGCACGTCAGCGAAGTCAGCGAACTGCTGGCTCACGCCAGCGTGCAGTCCGGCGACCTGGCCAAGGCCCGCGATCTTTACCAGAAGCTCGCTACAGTCGAGCCGCAGAACCCCCTGCACATGCAGAATTATCAGCAGGTGGTCGGCCAGCTCGGCGGCACGTCCGGCAGCAAGCTCATCACACCGGAAGAAGCTGTCGTCCTCATCGACGATCTCGAAGCGACTGCGCCTTCGGTTCACCAGCATTACACTGACGAAATTGCGCTCGCGGTTCGCTCCGCCTTGACCGACGCAGAACTTTTCATTTCTTACAACATGCCCGCCAAGGCGCTCGGACCTTTAGTCGGCGCATTGCCGCTGGCACCCAGCGATCTGCGCCTGAATCAGCGCCTCGCCGCCTTGCACACGCGAGCCGGCCGTTTCGCCGAAGCTGCCCTGTGCTGCCGAACTCTGCAAAGCGTCTACTCGGAAGCCGACCATCCCGAAGAAGCCACGCGCTACGGTGAGCTCGCGGAACGCTACGAGGAACGGTCCTCGACCCCGACCATGCTCGCTGCTCCCGAAGAGGAGCACATTTTCCTCGATGCCTCCCCGCATGTTCAGGAGCATCAATCGGCATCTCATCAGATTCAGTCTCACGTGCACGAACCGGAGAGCGAAGTTCCGGAATTTTCCGTCGACGAAGTTGCCGGGGAGGAAATCGCGGTTGAAGAAGTTTCGGCCGACCAAGCCACTCCCGCGGTCGCAGCCGCTTCGCCCTGGCCCACTGCCGACTCCAAGTCTGCCGAGCCCGAGTTTGCGGTGGTCGACGAATCCGCGGCAGCAGCCGACGAACCAGCGGCGACAGGAGAAATCGATCTCTCTTCGGAGTGGGACGATTCCATCACGATTGAGACTGACGCTCCCGCGGAGGAAGCGGTCGAAGTCGCCAGCGCCGATGCTGAAGTGGCTGAACAAGAAGTTGCCGCTCTTGAGGCCGAAGACACCAGCAAGGCCGACGAGACCGTCGAAGAAATTCGCTTCTACCTGGCCCACAGCATGCCCGAGCAGGCCATGGCCGCCCTCGCCAAGCTGCAAACCTTGAGCAGCGACGACGCCAGGATTGCCGAGCTGCGCGCTGAAGTCGAGGCCGCCACGCAAGCCGCTGCCGAAGCAGAGACCGCGGCCGCAGCCGAGCCCGAGATTGAAGAACTCACCGCCGACGATATTCCGAGCGTCGAAGTCGCCGTGGATGAAGCTCCGGTTGAGGCTGCTGAAGAAATCGGGGTCGAAGAATCTCCTGCGGAAGTTCACGCAGAAGCTCAGTCAGAAGTTCGAGACGCCGCCGAGCCTCACGCAATCGAAGTCCAAGCGGCGGAAGAGCCCGTGGCCGCCGAGCCGGAGCCTCCTGCCGTCGAAGAGATCCCTGTGGTCGCGGAGGTCGTGGCCGAACCGGCGCCGAAACCGAAACCTGCGCCTGCGCCAAAAGCCAAGCCTGCGGTCGCGGTGCATCATTCCGAGCCAGCACCGGTGCCCGCACCGAGCAACCCTGAGCCCGCGGCCGCTCCCGGTGTTCTGAACGAGTTTGTTTCCGATCTCGAAAATTCTTTGGGCGATACGTTCCTGCCGGGAACCGTCGCTCACCCGGCGCCTACGGTTGCGCCGATTCCCGCGAAACCCGTGGTCGCGCCCGCAGCGCAGGCCAACCCCACCGTCGCCGCTTCCACGCCCGCAGCGCCCGTGCTGGGTGAGTTTGTTGCCGACATCGAAGCCTCGCTCGGCGAAGATTTCCTGAAAGCCGCTCCGGTTGTGACGGCACAGCCACCCGCGCCAGCACCATCGCACCAGGCTGCACCGCTGGCCGCGGGCGCCGCCGCCTCAGCTTCCGCGACCAATCACATTGCGCCGATCCATGTCGCGGCTCCGGCACCTGCCGCTCCGACGGCCATGGCATCGGTAGCCTGGCACGCGCCGGTGGCTGACGTTCTCCGGCCCCAACCTCCCGTTGTTCCAGCGCCTCCCGTCGCTGCCGCGCCAGTACCCGCGCCAGCCGTCAAAGCCTCCTCTCCATTCGGCGACGACGCCGGCGTCGATCTCGCCGAAATGTTTGGCGAGCTCAAAAAAGATCTCGATGCCGATATCGCTTCCGCCGACGAAGATCCCGAAACCCATTACAACCTCGGCATCGCGTTCCGCGAAATGGGCTTGCTCGATGAAGCCATCGGCGAACTGCAGAAGGCCTGCCAGTCGTTCGACCAGGGCCATCCCTTCCCGCAGATCATGCAGACCTACACCTGGCTGGCCCAGTGCTTCCTCGAAAAAGGCGTGCCCGAAGCCGCCATCCGCTGGTATGACAAGGCGCTCAAGGTTCCTACCATCGATGGCGAGACTCGCGTCGCTCTGCACTACGAACTCGCTGCGGCCTACGAGACGGCCGGGGACAAACCCTCCGCGCTCAAGAATTTCATGGATGTCTATGGCAGCAACATCGACTATCGCGACGTGGCCGAGCGCATTAAGGCCCTGAAGTCGTAGAATAGCCCGATGGCTTTTGCCCCTAATTCCCTCTGCCCCGGGCGTCGCCGCAGGGTGAGTCGCAGTGCTCTCAGCAGCCGGCCCCGCGTTGAATTCCGTCCAGCCTCTTCGCCGTGCCGGAGCTGCGCCGCATGAGCGACCTGACACCCTTATCCAGTCCCCCGCCCAAGCCCACGCCGCCGCAGCCAGACCCGAATCCCTCTCTGCTCGGCCCGCCGCTCGACGCCGAAACTCGCCGCCCCGACGGCCCCATTCAGGTCTGGATGCATCGCACCTCCGTTTTTCTTTTCGTATTAATCAGCGCCGTGGCCGGTGTGCTGCTCATCATTTTGCCGTGGACGCCCGAGTGGACTGACAACTACCTGCTGCTCACCTTCCCCGCGCTGCGCGATATCGTCTCCAACGGCTTCTTCCGCGGCCTGTGCAGCGGCCTCGGCTTGCTCGATATCTGGATCGGTTTCTGGGAGGCGTTGCACTACCACGAGCAGCAGTAGAGATATCCGCACGAGCGTCAATCGGCACAGGCGTCAATAAACATCGGCACGAGCATCAATAGCGATCAGAATGCCCGCACGACCGTGGAAGAGCGGCGCTTCAGCGCCGCGTGAGTGAGCTCAAAATGCCGGGCTTCAGCCCCCGCGCTCTACTGCTGGTATCCTGATAATCTGCGATAAGGCCACTGAAAAGAACGCGAGCCATCTATGACTGACCGCCTCGAATCCGCGCCGGTAGCGTACCAGAACGAACCTTTCCTCGACAGCCCGGACGGCCGCATCCTGCGCATCCTCGCCGAATATCAGGAGCCCTTGGCGCGCTTCCGCCGTGAGCAGATTCAAGACACCGTCGTCTTCTTCGGCAGCGCCCGCTTTCACGGACACGATGCAGCCAAGGCCGCGCTCGAAACAATGAAAAAGAATCTGGCCGGAACGCCCGCCGAACAGCTTGAAAAAGATCTGAAACGCGCCCAGGCCGCCGTCGACATGGCCCGCTACTACGAAGACGCGCGCAAGCTCGCGCACATGCTCACTGAGTGGTCCATTCAGATTCCCGCACGCCGCCGCCGTTTCGTCGTCACCACCGGCGGAGGCCCCGGCATCATGGAAGCCGCCAACCTCGGCGCCCACGAGGCCGGAGGCAAAACCATCGGACTCAATATCCAGTTGCCCTTCGAACAATACCCCAACCAATACATCACGCCCGCGCTGAATTTCCAGTTTCACTACTTCTTCATGCGTAAATTCTGGTTCGCCTATCTCGCCAAGGGCCTGGTAATTTTCCCTGGCGGCTTCGGCACCATGGACGAGCTTTTCGAAATCCTCACCCTCGCGCAAACCGACAAGCTGGCCAAGAAAATTCTGGTCGTCATTTACGGCAGCGAATACTGGAACCGAATCCTGAACTTCCAGGCCTTCGTCGACGCCGGCACGATTTCACCGCAAGATCTCGACCAGTTCACAATCGTCGACACCCCCGAAGCCGCCTTCGAATTCCTCCGCGACGGCCTCACCAAACATCACCTCGGCGGCTCGCCCAAAAAAGAAGGTGAAGCCCTGCCGGAGATTGCCAAGACCAATCCGTAGCAGATGCCGCTCCGCTGCCTTCTCTACTACATCACCGACCGCACCGCATTCGCCACCGACGAACCCACGCGCCGCCGCCGTCTCCTCGAAAAAATCCACGAAGCGACGCGGGCCGCAGTCGACTACATTCAGCTCCGCGAAAAAGATCTCCCCACTCGCGAACTGGAATCCCTGGCAAGAGAAGCGATGAACACAATCCGCGAAGCGCGAAAACTGGCAACTGAACACTGGCAACCGGCAACTGCTCTTCTAATCAACTCCCGCACCGACATAGCGCTGGCGATCCACGCGGACGGCGTCCACCTCCGCAGCCACGATGTATCGCCGCAAGAAGTGAAAGAAATCTGGAAACAATACAGCACAGAGAAATGTGAGGCGGGCACTCCCTTCGACAGGCTCAGGGCAGGCTCTGCCCGCCAACTCTCACCAGAAATCCCGTTGATCGCAGTATCCTGTCACTCCCCAGCCGAAGTAACCCAAGCCGCCGTGAACGGCGCACCCCTCGCCGTCTTCTCCCCAGTCTTCGAAAAAAAAGACGCGACTCCCACAGGCCTCGAAGCACTTCACCAAGCCTGCAAAAATAAAATCCCAGTCCTGGCCCTTGGAGGAATCACGCTGTCGAACGCCCACGCCTGCTTAGCCGCCGGAGCGGCCGGCATAGCCGCCATCCGCCTCTTCCAGGAAAACAACATCGCCGAAGTCGCAAACCAACTGCGCTCAAATTCCTGACCGAGGGTGCCCCACCCTTCTCGCGCACATGGCGAGAGAGTGGGGACTTTGACCTTCTTCTCCCCGGAGCTACCCCGTCCATTTCGCCCCGGATCTCAAGACTCCCATCACCTTCGCCAGCCGCCGCTTCCGAGTCTCCTCCTGCTTCGCTCCGGAAATCGAATTCGCCATCTCCTTCTTATGCGTGAACGCCAGCCCGTCCCACCGCTCCCGCGCTTTCTTGCTCTTCGCCAACTCTTTCTTCAACTCCGGCGGAGCATCCACCGTACGCATTGCCTCGTCGCGCTCCATCACGACATCGACAATATCTCCCGGCTGCACGCCCGCGCCGCGGCACAAAGTTTTGTTCACCGGCATCATACGCACGTTACCGCAAGGCATCAGCGACGAGCGAAATGCAAATCCGTTGATCGTCCCGCGAATCGGCACCCGCGCCCGCGTTCCAAAATACTCAATCACATCCACCGGCGGCAGGATCGCCGCCACCACGCCCGCCTCTCTGCCCAAAATCTTTGTCCGAAACCGCAATTTCTTCTCCGCCATCACATCCTCCAACCCATCGCTGGTAAACTTTACCCCTGTACGGCACACGCGGCAACCGCCATGACGCTCACCACAGCGGCCTCGAAACCCGCAGCCCACGCACTGGAACCAGTGCTGATCACGATCCCCGCCGCCTGGTTCCTGATGGGCTCCAACTCCGGGCAGGACTGCGAACGCCCCGTCCACCGCATCTGCGTTGACGCCTTCCAACTCGCTCCCACGCAAGTCACCAACGCCGAGTACGCGCAATTTCTCAACGCCACCGGCTCAGCCCAGCCTCCGTTCTGGGGGGACGCAAACTTCAATCATCCCCAACAGCCGGTCGTCGCAGTCTCCTGGCACGAAGCCTCGCGCTACTGCGAATGGTTAAGTTCGCAGACCGGCCGTGCTTATCGCCTGCCCACCGAAGCCGAATGGGAACTCGCCGCCCGCGGCGGCCTGGAACAGAAAACTTTTCCGTGGGGAGACACCCCGCCGCAATCCCTGAAGGACTACGCGACCCGCTGGCTGACCGGGCCTGAGCCCGTCGCCCGCTACGCCCCGAACGCCTTCGGACTCTACGACATCGGCGACAACGTCCACGAATGGTGCAGCGACTGGTACGACCCCAACTACTACGCCATCTCGCCCGAACTCAATCCCCGCGGCCCGGAGCAAAGCTCGATGAAGCCGCAGCGCAAATCCTCCCGCGGTGGCTCCTGGCGCCACCAAATCAAAGTCGCCCGCTGCAGCGCCCGCTCCAGCATCCCCCCGGAATTCCAATACGCCGACTACGGATTTCGAGTCGCGTGCAGTCCGTGAACAAAATGGTGTATCCGTTTCGCGTAAGATGCTTTTCGTCGTCCAGGACGCATGCTTCGTCGTGAACGCTGGTATGGCCGTGGAAGAGCGGCGCTTCAGCGCCGCGTTAAGCGATGCAGAGATTTTGGGCTTTAGCCCCAGAGGAAATTGAACCAATGTTCCGCACCGATCTTCTGCAGAACAAGCGCATCCTCATCACCGGCGGCGGCACCGGCCTCGGCAAAGGCATGGCGCAACGCTTCCTCGAACTCGGCGCGACCGTCCACATCTGCGGACGCCGCGAAGAAGTTCTCGAGCAAACCGCCGCCGAACTCAGTGCCAAGGGCACAATCCACGCCATCCCCTGCGACGTCCGCAATCTCGACGCCGTCGAGGCCATGATCGATTCCATCTGGAGCGAAGCTCCGCTCGACATCCTGATCAACAACGCGGCCGGAAATTTCATCGCCCGCAGCGAAGAGCTTTCTCCCGGAGCATGGAACTCGGTCATCGGCATCGTGCTCATAGGCACGCTCAACTGCACCCTGGCCTGCGGACGCCGCTGGCTCGCCGACAAACATCCCGGCACAGTCCTCAGCATCAGCGCCACCTATGCGCCGGTCGGTTCGGCCTACGTTGTTCCCTCGGCGGTTTCGAAAGCCGGAGTCGAAGCCCTCACCCGCAGCCTCGCCGTTGAATGGGGCAACCGCGGCATTCGCATGAACGCCATTGCTCCCGGCCCCATCCCCACGCAAGGCGCATTCTCGCGCGTATTGCCGCGCCCCGAACTCGAAACCCTCGCACTCGACCGCAACCCGCTTCATCGCTTCGGCACAATCGAAGAACTCGCCAACCTGGCCGCGTTTCTGGTGAGCGACGGCTCCGCCTACATCAACGGCGAAGTTATCCGCATGGACGGCGGAGAATTCCTGCAAGGCGCGGGCGAATTCAGCAATCTAGGAAGAGTTCTAACCGAAGAAGACTGGCAAGCCATCAAGCCGAAGAAGAAAAAATAGATTTTGCACGCGCATCTCTATCCAAGTCTCTGTCACTCCGTCCGAAGCAGGAGCGCCCAGCGACGGCGGAGTGGAGGATCCTGCTGTTTTCAGAACGACGCACCACGCTCGCCTACCGCTGATCCTTCGACGGCATGAGAATCGCCTTTAGCACCAAATTCACGACGCTCAACACAATCGCGCCAATGAACGCCGCCACGAATCCTCGGACATAAAATCCCGACACCAGTTTCGCAGCCAGTTCGAGCATGAGCGCATTGATCACCAACCAGAAAAGCCCCAGCGTCACCACCGTCAGCGGAAACGTAATAATTTTCAGCACAGCACCCAACGTCGCATTGATCAGCCCAATGACCAGCGCCGCAATCAGCGCAGCCTTCGCCCCCTGCACCGAAATCCCAATGCCCACCTGCGCCACAATCCACACCGCCAGCGCGCTCAACACCCAATTCAAAAGCAATCGCATTTTAGTTTCCCCAAGGCAAATATAGGCGTTATAACAGGACTTGTCATTCCGAGCGCCGCGGGAGCGCACGCGACCGCAACCGAGGAATCTGCTGTTCCGATCTGTCCCCCGGTCACGCCCCGAAAAATTCACGCCGCATTCGCCGCCGGCCCCACCCCATACGGTACACTCATCAATTCGACTTCCAGGAGGATTTTCCCATGCCCGACTCCGCACTCAGCGGCTCCGAATTCAAAAAGCAACTCCGCGCCGGACAGCCAAAAATGGGCCTGTTCCTGAACGCCCACAGCCCCACCGTCGCCGAACAACTCGCGCACAGCGGCTACGACTGGCTGCTGGTCGACAGTCAGCACGGCCCCATGGGCTACGAAAAACTTTCCGCCATGCTCAGCGGCATCGCCAACGGCGGCGCAAAATCCCTCGTCCGCGTCGGCGGATTCGACGACCGCCCCGGCATCCAGCAATCGCTCGACCTTGGCGCCGACGGCGTGCTCGTCCCCTACATCAACACGGCTGAAGAAGCGCGCATCGCAGTAAGCTGCATGAAATATCCGACGGTCGGCACGCGCTCCGTCTACTTTCCCCAGCGCAGCATGAACAAAGCCGGACTCCTCGGCTACGCCGGCAACTTCAACAACGACGGCATCGTCGCCCTGCAAGTCGAGACCGCATCCTGCATCGAGAACATCGCCGAAATCGCCGCCGTCCCCGGCGTCGACATTCTCTTCCTCGGCCAAAACGATCTCTGCATGTCGATGGGACTTTACAACAAATACGAATTCCCCCACATGTACACCTCGCCCGAGCTCGACGCCGCCACAAAAAAACTGATCGAACACGCGAGAAAGAACAACGTGATCCTCGGCCTCTTCCTCTTCGGCACCGCCCGCGTCGGCGAATTCCTCGAAAAGGGATTCACCTTCATCAGCATCGGCAACGACCTCCACCACGTCCTAACCCAAGCCGGAGCCTACGTCGGCGACATGGAAAAAATCGCGCAAGAAAAAGGCAAACCCTGGAAGCGCCGCCCCACCGCCCTGTTCTAAAAAGCTCTCGCGGGTGTCCCACCCTTGTCGCGCACTTCGCGACAGAGTGGGGATTTTGACCTAATGTGGGGGTGGGGCGGACACTCCTGTCCGCCAACGCCTGCGCTAAGATCACAACAGAAGTTCTCGCTCGAACCATGCCCCTCATCCTCACCGAACTCGAAGCCCGCGTCCTCGGCGCCCTGATCGAAAAAGACATCACCACGCCCGACTACTACCCGCTCTCGCTCAACGCCCTGGTCAACGCCTGCAATCAAAAAAACAACCGCGACCCGGTGATGACCCTCGACGAATCCGCAGTCCGCGACGCTCTCGCTAGCTTGCAGGAAAAACGCATGGCCGGTCCCGCCAGCGGCGCCGACAGCCGCGTCACAAAATTCGAACACCGCCTGCAGGAAGTCTTCAATTTCGATCGCCGCGAAATCGCCATCGTCTGTGTCCTGCTGCTCCGCGGACCGCAAACTCCCGGCGAACTCCGCAGCCGCACCGACCGCATGTACCACTTCGAAGCCCTCGACGACGTAATCTCCACTCTCGATCGCCTTGCACACCGCGACCCGCCCCTCGCGGCAATCCTCCCGCGGCAACCCGGCACCAAAGAATCCCGCTACACGCATCTATTCAGCGGCGAACCACCAACCGTCGACCAAGCTGACGCAACAAACGTTGGCCCAACAAATGTGGGGCGGACACTCCTGTCCGCCAACGCCAGCGCAGACTCAACCGCCGACCGTCTTTCCACCCTCGAAGAAGAAGTATCCCGCCTCCGCCAGGAACTCAACGAAGTCCAGCAACAACTAGCCGCCTTCCGCAAGCAATTCGAATAAGACAAACAAGTCTCGAGCACGGAACATTTCTCCCACCCCACTCGTACAATTATCTAGAAGTAGAAAAAGGAGGTCTCCGCCATGTTCACATTCCTGCTCTGGTGCATCCTCTTCGTCCTATGCTGGCCGCTGGCCTTGATGGCGCTGATCGCCTATCCCTTCGTCTGGCTGATCCTGCTCCCGTTCCGCATCGTTGGCGTCGCGGTACACGGCGTGCTCGAGATCGTATTCTTGTCGATCACTCTGCCCTTTCGCCTGCTGGCAGCGCCATTTCGTATCTAGTTTTCCGCGTGTCATCCTGAGCGAGGATTGGCTCTTGCGCCGAAGCGCAAAGGCCAACCGCAGCGAAGGATCCCTATCTAACTGATCCGCCGCATCGCAGGCCCGTAAGTGCAAGAACGGACGCACCTTCGCGAAGCGGCGAAAGAATGCAGCCCACGGCGCAAGCCTTGGGCCAGCCATCAGATATTGGAATCAGCCCCACAGTGGCGCTGGAAGAATCACACGACGCCGTATGTGCGGCGGGAAGGGCACATCAACGTCTAACTCTCCATCACCTTCAGGGAAGCACTCACAATCAACCGCGCCTCCGTCGCCCGCTGCACATCCTCCGCGGTCAACCCCGGCGCAATTTCCTCCAGCACTAACCCTTCGCGAGTCACGCGAATATAAGCCATCTCCGTCGCAATCGTGTCGACGACGTTCACCCCGGTTAACGGCAGCGTGCACTTCTTCAAAATCTTCGGAGCCCCTTCGCGCGTCGTATGCTCCATCGCCACCACCACACGCCGCGCGCTGGCTACCAGGTCCATCGCTCCACCCATCCCCTTCACCATTTTTCCCGGGATCATCCAGTTCGCCAGCGACCCCGTCTCATCCACTTCCATCGCGCCCAGCACACTCAAATCAATATGCCCACCGCGAATCATCGCAAACGAATCCGCACTCGAAAAATAAGAAGTCCCCGGCATCTCGCTCACGGTTTCTTTCCCGGCGTTGATCAGGTCCGGATCCTCCGTCCCCTCCACCGGATAGGGCCCAATCCCCAACATCCCATTCTCCGACTGCAGCGTAACTTCAATCCCCGCCGGCACATGATTCGCGATCAGCGTAGGCATGCCGATGCCCAGGTTCACATAAAACCCATCGCGCAGTTCGCGCGCGATGCGTTTAACGATCCGCTCGCGCTTGTCGACATCTTTTCCAGGCTTATTCATATCGGTCGTTGGTCGTTGGTCGCCTGCCATGATCCCGCAAGCCTTGTCATCCTGAGCGAGGATTTTGCTCCGCGAATAGCGGAGCAAAACCGCAGTCGAAGGATCTCTACCATCCCAATTTCCGCCGGGTGCACCATGTTCCGCTTCTTTTGCGAGACGTGGGGATCTCGGTACTCGGTACGAGGTACTAGGTACTGGCCTTCCGCACCGTCCGCCGTTCAATCCGCCGCTCGTACAGCTCCCCCTGAAAAATTCGTTTCACATAAATCGAAGGCGTATGCACCACATCCCCATCCAACTCCCCCACGTCCACAAGATGCTCCACCTCGGCAATCGTCACGCGCGCCGCCGTCGCCATCATGGGATTAAAATTCCGCGCGGTTTTTCGATACACCAAATTCCCCTCGCGATCACCCTTCCATGCCTTCACAAACGCAAAGTCCGCCTTCAGCCCGCGCTCCATCACATAAGTGCGCTCATCGAACTCGCGCGTCTCCTTGCCCTCGGCAACCATCGTCCCCACGCCCGTCGGCGTATAAAACGCCGGAATCCCCGCGCCCCCCGCGCGAATCCGCTCCGAAAACGTTCCCTGCGGCACCAGGTCGAGCTTGATCGTCCCCTTCAACACCATCTCTTCCAGCAACTTGTTTTCGCCAACATAAGTCCCAATGTGATGCACAATCTGCCCCGCCGCCAACAGCAACCCGTTCCCCACGCCATCCACACCAACGTTATTGCTGATGGTCCGCAGATTCTTCGTCCCTCTACGCGCCAGCGCCCGAATCAAATTCTCCGGCATCCCGCACAACCCAAACCCGCCAATCATGATCGACGCGCCGTCAAACACGTCGCAAATCGCCTCATCCGCATTGGCCACAACTTTATTCATAGAATCAGCATTCTATAGAGGAAATCGCCGCTTGTGATAGCCAGCGAAAGTGGATGCCCCATGTCTCGCCTCTTTTGCGAGACATGGGATTCTCCGCTGGAATTCAACTCCTCGCGATTCTTGCCAATCGAATGCCGCGGGCCTGGGTGTCCAACAGACGATCCGCAATCAAGCATTGCCTTTCTTCCGCACCGCCGGCGCTCTCCGCAACTGGTGCGCCTGCTCGAACTCCTCCGCCAATTGCCGCGTCGCAAGATTCTCCCGGATATGCGCCAACCGCTGCTCCACCTTCCACAGCGCCTTCTCCAGATTTCCCTTGTTGCTGATCGCAATATCCCGCCACATCGAATACGGGCTCGCCGAAATCCGCGTCATCTCCTGCAATGCGCGCCCGCCCGCGGGAAGCAGCGGAGCCTCTTCGCCAAATTCTTCCACCAGCGCCGCCGCTAGCGCGGTTGAAATCATCTGTGGCACATGGCTGATCCACGCGCACAGCCGGTCATGCTCCTCCGCCGGCAGCATCGCAATCCGAGCCCCGATCGCATCAATCCATCCCGCAAATTCCGCGAACAATCCTTCATTTAAATTCTGCCCCGGCAGCGGAGATACAAACCACACTGCCTTCTGAAATAAATCCGCATCCGCGAAATCCACTCCACTCATTTCCTTGCCCGCCATCGGATGCCCCGCCAGAAACCGTTTCCCCGCATTCTTGCCAAACACCTTCACCGCTTGCGCAACCACCACCGTCTTCGTGCTGCCCACGTCAGTGAGCAACGCTTTCGCGGAAAGCACCGGCCCCAACCGCTCAATCAAATCCACAATCGCCAGCACCGGGGTCGCCAACACCACAACTTGGCTCCCATGCACCGCGTCCCCCGGATTCACGGTTCCATCATCGATCGCACCGCGCATCCGCGCCCGCTCCAGCGTTCCCTCGCGGTCGCACCCAATAATCCGCCCCGCAAACTTCTTCTTCCGCAGCGCCAGGGCCAGCGACCCGCCGATAAGCCCGGTTCCAATGATCGTGATTTGTCGGATCGCCATAGTCAGGGTTCACCGCAGAAGCGCGACGTTCCAAGGAAACGAAACGCCACGGGAACCGCAGCGCGGACACTGCATGACCGCTAAAACAAAATCGAATCAGCTTCGCAGTTGCCTTTCTCTGCGCCTCTGTGTTCCTCTGGTGAGAATCTTCTAGATCTTCCGCCCCACCGCCGGCGCAATCATCCTTAGTTCATCCATCAACTTCGCGAACTGCTCCGGAAACAGCGACTGCGCCCCATCCGACCACGCCTTGTTCGGATCGCAATGCACTTCGATCAGCAGCGCATCCGCACCCGCCGCCACCGACGCCCGCGCCATCGGCGCGACTTTATCCCGCCGCCCCGTCCCGTGCGAAGGATCAGCCGTCATCGGCAGATGCGACAACTTGTGAATAATCGGGATCGCCGAAATATCCATCGTGTTCCGCGTATAAGTTTCAAACGTCCGTATCCCGCGCTCGCACAGAATCACATCGTAGTTCCCGCCCGCCATAATGTATTCCGCGGACAGCAGCAACTCTTCAAACGTCGCGGCAATCCCGCGTTTCAGCAAAACCGGCTTCCGGACCTTCGCCAGTTCGCGCAGCAGATTAAAGTTCTGCATATTGCGCGCGCCCACCTGCAAAATGTCTACATAAGGCAACATCAGCGGAATCTGCGAGATCTCCATCACCTCGCTGATCACCAGCAGATTAAATTTCTGCCCCGCCTCCTGCAGCAACTTCAGCGCATCTTCTCCATGCCCCTGAAACGAATACGGAGAACTCCGTGGCTTGAACGCCCCACCCCGCAGCACTTTCGCCCCCGACTTTGCTACCGCTTCCGCCGTGGAAAATATCTGCTCCCGCGTCTCCACCGAACACGGTCCCGCCATCACCACAATTTCATTCCCGCCAATCTCTATTCCATTCGCCAGCTTGACGATCGTCCCCTCCGGACGAAAGCTCCGCCCCGCCAACTTATACGGCGAACTTATTCGATGGACCTCCTGCACTCCCGGCAGCAATTCGAGAATGCGGATATCAAAATCAATCCCCGCCCCCACCGCGCCCAGCACAGTCATCCGCGCCCCGGTCGAGCGGTGCACCTCAAACCCCATCTTCACCAGGTGCTCAATCACCTGCTGAATCAGCCCCTCATCCGCGCCTTCCTGCATCGCCACAATCATAGGAACAAAGCTCCTGCGCTCTTAGCTTCTAGCTCTTAGCTCTGGGTCCACCATTCCTCGCGCGTCTCTTGCGCGAGAAGTGGGGATTTTGATTTCCAAATGTCTAGTCATTTCGAGCGAAGCCGAGGAATCCGCTTTTCCTCTCCATCAGCAATCCTCTCGCTATCCGCCTCGCCCTTCACCACAATCTCTTCCTTCTGCACGTTCCGCATCACATCAATAATGCGCTCATAAATCCGCACCAGATCGCGCCCCGCCAGCGGCCCCCGATTCGCCGCCTGCACATTGTCAAACACAACTCGTTCTCGGTCGGGCTCATAAATCGGCAACGCAGTATCGCGCTTCAGCTTGCCAATCGCAACCGCAGCTCGCGCACGCTCGCTGATGAGCTCAACGAGCTGCTGATCGAGTTCATCAATTTTCTTTCGCCAATCCGCGATATCCATACGAGACCATAAGGGTGCCCCACCCTTGTCGCGTCCTGCGCGACAGCGCGGGGACCTTGACTTAAACCGTTTCCCCGATCTAACGGGGTGCCCCAGGTCTCGCGGCACTTGCAGGACCTGGGATTCGCAGAGCCAACACCCCCGAACACGCGCCGTAAAATGAAACCTAAAAACCGGCCCCAGTGAGTTTCCTTACAAACTCCCCCACAGCCGCCGCCTCACGCCCACGATTCCGTTCAATCGTTTCCACAATCGCGCTGCCCACCACAACCGCGTCAGCAAATTCTCCGACTTCCACAAACTGCTCCGCCGTCGAAATTCCAAATCCCAACGCCACCGGCAACTTCGTTACGCGCCGCAAGCGCTTCACCAACTTCTTCGCATCCGCCGCCAATTCCTGGCGCTGCCCGGTCACTCCAGTCCGCGACACCGCATACACAAACCCGCGCGAAGCCTGCGCGATCAATTTCAATCGCTCATCCGGAGAAGTCGGCGCCGCCAAAAACACTGGAGCCAGATCATACTCCCGCATCGCCCGCAAATAATCTCCAGCTTCTTCCACCGGCAGATCCGTCACCAGCACCCCGTCGACACCCGCTGCCCGCGCCACTTTGCAAAACTTCTCCATCCCCATCCGCAATATCGGATTCAGATAAGAAAAAATGACGAGTCCCGTGGACTGCGCCTGCACCCGCACCTCCGCCGCTAGGGTCAACACCTGCGCCAGCGAAGTCCCGTGCTGCAACGCCCGCTCGCTCGCCCGCTGAATCACCGGACCATCCGCCACCGGATCGCTGAACGGCACCCCCAACTCAATCACATCCGCCCCAGCCTCAATCGCCGCCAGCACAATCTCCCGCGTAGTCGCGAGGTCAGGATCCCCGCAAGTGACATACACCACCAGCGCCGGCTTCTTGTAAAAAGTTAAAGGCATAAAAATAAATTGTCATCCTGAGCGAGGATTTTGCTCCGCGAACGCGGAGCAAAACCGCAGTCGAAGGATCCCTTTCATGTCGGCACCGCCTGCGACCAGAAAGGGAGTTCCAATCAAAGAACCCGCGCTCCTAAAAAGCCGCTTCACGAATCCAGTTTCAGATTCTCCCGCATAATCCCAATATCCTTATCCCCGCGCCCCGAAATATTCACAATCACAATCTCCGATTTCTTCATCCGCGGCGCGCGCTTCACCACCTCCGCCACTGCATGCGCCGACTCCAGCGCCGGAATAATCCCCTCGGTTCTAGCCAAAAGAGTCGTAGCTGCCAGCGCCTCCGCATCCGAAGCTGGAACATACTCCGCCCGCCCCGCATCCCGCAATGCCGCGTGCTCCGGCCCAATCGACGGATAATCCAATCCCGCCGACACCGAATGCGTCAGCGCAATCTGCCCGCCCGAATCCTGCAACACGTAAGAATAAGTCCCCTGCAAAACGCCCGGCGACCCTCCGCGAAACCGCGCCGCATGATCCCCCAATTTCTCGCTGCGCCCGCCGGCCTCCACTCCAATCAGCCGAACTTTTTTGTCATTCAGAAAATCGTAAAACGCCCCGATCGCATTCGATCCTCCACCGACGCAAGCAATAATCGCCGCCGGCAATTTCCCCTCAGCCTTCAGAATCTGCGCCCGCGCCTCGCGCCCAATAACCCGATGAAAATCCCTAACCATCGTCGGATACGGATGCGCTCCCAGCACGCTCCCTAACAAATAATGCGTAGTCCGCACATTCGTGACCCAGTCACGCATCGCCTCGTTGATCGCATCTTTCAACGTCCGCGATCCCGACGAAACCCCGCGCACCTCCGCCCCCAACAGCCGCATGCGAAACACATTCAGCTCCTGCCGCCGCATATCCTCGGTCCCCATATACACGACGCACTCAAATCCCATCAGCGCACAAACCGTCGCGGTCGCAACTCCATGCTGCCCCGCGCCAGTCTCGGCGATCACACGATGTTTCTTCATCCGCTCGACCAGTAGCCCCTGCCCCAGGCAGTTATTAATCTTGTGCGCCCCCGTATGCAGCAAATCCTCGCGCTTCAAATAAATTTTCGCCCCGCCCAGTTTCTGCGTAAGCCGCCGCGCAAAAAACAACGGCGTCGGCCGCCCCGCATACGTCGTCAGCAACTCCGTAAGCCGCGCCTGAAATTTCTTATCGCGCTTCGCCCGCTCATACTCACGATCAAGTTCGTCAAGCGCAGCCATCAAAGTTTCAGGAACATACCTCCCGCCATAAACCCCAAACCGCCCCGCCTCACTCGCTCGAGTAGAACGCACAGAACCCGAAGTAACCGGAGGGTGCCCCATTTCTCGCGCGCCCGTTGCGCGAGAAGTGGGGACTTTCGTCGTCGGGGTGCCCCACCCTTGTCGCGCCTTTTGCGACAGGGTGGGGATTTTCACTTTCGTAGTCCGTGAAACCGTAGCCATCTTTATCCAACCTTCCGATCCATCTCCCGCACCGCCCGCACAAACGCCCGCACCTTTTCCGCGTCCTTCTTCCCCGGCGAAGCCTCAACCCCAGAAACCACATCGACTCCCCACGGGCGAAGTATGCTGATCGCCTCACCAACATTTTCCGGCGTCAATCCTCCGGCAGCGACGACCTTGAACAGCATCTTGATATCGCCCACGACCGGAACAGCCGCAATCCAGTCAAACACTTCGCCCGTTCCGCCGTGTTTTGATGATTTTCCGGAATCCAGTAAAACCGCACGCACAGAATCCGGATGCCACATCATCGCCCATCCCTGCGCTGCCGGATGATGCATCGAAACCGCCGCCATCACGGAAACTTTCGGCATACGCCCCATGATCAAATCCGCTATGTGCGGATCTTCATTGTCGCCGTGCATTTGAATCGTCGTCAGTCCCGCACGATCCGCGAAGTCACAAATTGTGTCTTCTACCGCATTCACAAACACTCCCACCTTCTCCACATTCTCCGGCAACTTCTCCACAATTTCCCGCGCCGTCTCCACCGTCACGCACCGCGGACTCTTCTCATAAAACACGAACCCCACCGCATCCGCTCCCGCATCGACCGCCACGAGCGCGTCCTCCAGATTCGTCATCCCGCAAATCTTCACCCAAGTCATAGCAATCCGGCTCTAACGAGCCCCTGTCATCCTGAGCGAGGATTTTGCTCCGCGATAGCGAAGCAAAACCGCAGTCGAAGGATCCCGTGCTCGCTTGCACAACCACCGGCCCCAACAGGAGTTCTCCCGGCACCCGCCTCAGCGCCCGCTTGGCACTCGCCGCTCGCGACTCGGTACTCCCATCAACTCCCGCAACGCCTGCCCCGGGGATGCAGCCCGCATCAGCGATTCCCCCACCAGAAACGCGTCATACCCCGCCGTCCGCAACCGAGCAACGTCCTCGCCCGATCGAATCCCGCTCTCGGCGACCCGCACCACACCTGCAGGAAATTTCGCAGCCAGGTCGAGCGCCGTCGACAGATCGACTGTAAACGTCCGGAGATCCCGCGTATTCACCCCGATCAAATCGCATCCCGCATCCAGCGCCCGCTGCAACTCCTCGGCATCATGCACTTCACACAAAACATCCAGTCCGCGCTCGCGAGCACCCCGCGCCAACCGACTCAATTCGCCCGTCGACAATGCCGCCACAATCAGCAACACCGCATCCGCCGAATTCGCCCGCGCCTCGACCAACTGAAATTCATCAACAATAAAATCTTTTCGCAAGCAGGGGATCGCAACCGCAACTGAAGCCTCCCGCAAATTCCCCAGCGATCCCTGAAAAAACTCTTCATCCGTCAGCACCGACAATGCAGCCGCCCCGGCCGCTTCCAACTCTACAGCCAGTTCCGCCGGACGAAACTTCGCACGAATCAGCCCCTTCGACGGCGAAGCCTTCTTCAACTCCGCAATCATCGCGATGCCATCCCTACTCTTCGACACAAGCGCACGCCGAAACCCGCGCGGCACTTGCCCTTCCGCACGCCGCTCGAGTTCGCGCAAATCCGCGCCCCGCTTGGCCTCCGCCACCCGCACCCGCGTGGCCGCGACAATCCGCTCCAGAATAGCCGCCATAAAAGAGGTCTACGATTATAAGGGACTCAAGAAATAACGATGTCTCTCACGAAGATGAGGGTGCCCCATCCTCGTCTCGCCGTTCTTGGGTGAGACAGGATGGGGATTTTGACTTCCGCCGCGAAGTAAGACTCCGCCCCAGACCACTTACTTACAAATTTCGCCCAACTCCTTATAAGGCTTCGCCATCACGGCCGGATACTTGATCTTCCGCGCATCCATCCACTCCTCCAGCAGCGTCCCGCCATACTTCGATCCCGCATCCGGATCGGTCTCATACGCCGGATCGCTCTCCGCTTCCTCCAGCGTCACCAGCGTGAACTCCTTTTTCTCCAGCAGATCGAGCACATCCGGCAAAATCGTGCTGCTGAACGCTCCCAGGTGCAGCAACAGCACGTGATTGGTTTCACGCCCAAACACCAGCTTCGCCATCTCCCGGCCCGAATCCAGATACGCCGCCGCGACGTTTAAATAGCTCGACCGCAGCGAAGCAATCGACGCCGCGTCCTTCTTCGTCACGCACCGCGCATACGCCGTGTTCCACAAGTAATCTTCCCAATCCAGCGTGACCTGCGCCACGCGATACTGACGCGCCTTCAGATAAGCCCGCACCGCGCGCCGCTTCTCCACCGTGTCCCCCTCGCGCAAAAACGGATACCGCAGCCAGCGCCAGTTCGCGTCCTTCGCCGCCAGCAATTCCAGCGCGGGCTCATTCTCCTCAATTTCGCGCTCGAACGCCTCCGCCGCATTCGCATTCAAATCCATATGCGCATACGTATGATTCCCCACCGGCTCCGCGGCCGCCCAAATCTTCAACGCCTCCGCCGCATCGGGATTTCCCTCCAGCTTCCTTGCATTGACGAATCCGTACGCCGCCGGCACATGCCTCGCCTTCAACACCGCCAGCGTGTCACGCGCAATCTCCACTCGCGTGACCCCCGCAGGCAGTTCCCCATTCAGCGGCAGATCATCAAACGTAATCGCCACCTTCTGCGCAGAACAACTCTGCACCGCGAAAGCGCCAAGAAGCGAAATCAGACAAATAAAATGTCGCATCCCGAAAGTCTATAAGAAGATTTGTGTGGAAGGAGAATGCCACGGGTGCCCCATCCTTCTTTCACGTTTCCTGCGAAAGAGGGTGGGGACTTTGACTCAGGACTTTCTGTGAATCTCAAGCTCTGACTCTGACCTGCTACTCCATCCCCAACGAAGCCCTAACCGACTTCCCGTATTCCCGCGCCTTCTCCAGCACCGCCGGCTCGTCCACAGTCAGCAGCTTCCGCTCGCGCATCACCTCGCGCCCACCAATCACGACAGTCTCCACGTCGCTCCCCTTCAGCGAATAAGCAATCTGCGCATACACGTCATACATCGGCACCGCATTCGGTTCATCGAGACTGATCAGGATCACATCCGCCTTCTTCCCCACTTCCAGCGATCCAATCTCCTTCTCCATATGCAGCGCCCGCGCCCCGTCAATCGTCGCCATCTCCACCACCGCCTTCGCATTCAGCGCCAGCGGATCCATCTTCGAAATTTTCGCCAGCTTCGCCGCCAGGTCGATCTCTTCCATCAGATCGAGATCGTTATTACTTCCCGCCGGACCATCCGTCCCCAGCCCCACCGCAATCCCCGCCGCCCGCATCTCCGGCACCGGAGAAACTCCGCTCGCAATCATCATATTGCTCGACGGATTGTGCACGCACCCTACCCCGCGCTCCGCCAGCAACTTGCGATCCGCCGCATCCACAAAAATGCAATGCGCCGCCACCAGGTTCGGCGCCAGCGCCCCAATCGATTCCAGATACGCCACGGGAGACATCCCATGCGCCTTCTCGCTGTCCTCCCACTCCTTCTTCATCTCCGCAACATGCATCAACAACGGCGCATGATATTTCTTCGCCAGCTCCGCCGCATCCTGAATCGTCTTCTTCGAACACGTATAAATCGAATGCGGCGCCGGAGCCGCATGAATCAGCGCATCCCCCTGCCACCGCTTCAAGAACTTTTCCGTATACGCCATCATCTCCGCATTCGATTTATTATCCGGCGCCGGAAAATCAATAAACGTCTCGCCCAGCACCCCGCGCATCCCCGCCGCCTTCGTCTCTTCGGCCACGGCATCTTCAAAGTAATACATATCGGCAAAGGTAGTTACGCCCGCCCGAATCTGTTCCGCCGCCGCCAGCCGCGTTCCCCAGCGAACAAACTGCTCATTCACATTCTTGGCTTCTGCCGGGAAAATATATTTATAGAGCCAGTCATTCAGCGTGACGTCATCATGCAATCCGCGAAACAACGTCATCGGCACATGCGTGTGACCGTTAATAAATCCCGGCAGCACCAGCCGCCCTCGCGCATCAATCGTCTTCGCTCCCCTGTAGCGCGCGTCGATATCAGCCCGCGCCCCCACTGCAACAATCGTGTCGCCCTTGATCGCAACGCTGCCATCGCGAACAATCGCCCGCGACCCATCCATCGTAACGACAATCCCCCCGCTGACAATCAGATCCACGTCCTGCCGAACCTGCCCAAACATCGCCGAGCAGAGCGCGATCATCACCACAACCGACATTCTCATTTTCAGATGATCTCCCTAATCCCAAGCGGGTGCCCCATCCTTCTTTCGCGTCCTTTGCGAAAGAGGGTGGGGATTTTGACTTCCAACTTTTGACTTCCAACTTTTGACTTCTAACTTCTGACCTTTGACTTCTCTAAATCTCTCTCTTCTCCGCGCTCACCACATCCGTATCCGCCACGGGCTTACTCCGATACAAACTGAAGTTCCTCACATCGCGAAGCCCAAACGTCGGCACACCCGCCGTCACCGCCACCTTGATCCGCCCAAAATCCGCCCCGTCCACGTCCTCCAACACAAAAGCCGGCCGAGAATCCTCGCCCGCATGTTCAATCTTGATCCCCGCCATCTCCACTCCGCGCGCATGTCGAATGAAAAATCCATGCGCCGGAGTCGCCCCAAACATATTCGGCTCTGGATACTCCTTCTCTTTCTCAGCGATCTGTCGATCAGCATCCTCCCTCGTCCCGCCCCCCGGATGCACAATCATAATGTCGCTCATCTTCACATCCTCAATCGGATGCCCCGGAATTCCCGCCAAAATCGACCCAATCCGCGATCCGCCCTCGCATAGGCAAGTAATATTGCTCAGGATCACGCGCCGCAAAACTCCCATCGCCGCGCCTTCCGGCCCCCGCATCCGCGCCGCCAGCCGCAGAAAAATCGGCGCACTCCGCACATCCCGCATCGTGATATTGGTCACGCTCACGTCTTCAATCACGGCACCATCCACCGACTCAATCGCCAGCCCGCTGCACCCCTCAAACACACAATTCGAAATCGTGATGTTCTTAAATCCTCCATTCGATTCCGTCCCAAACTTAATCCGCCCCGTCCGCGGCACTTTCGCATCCGTCGCAAACCGCCGGAACGTGCCGTCGAGCAGCGCGCCCTCCTGAAAACTCCCCGAGACCATGCAATTGCTGATCGTGACCATCTCAGTCGCGCGCGCATATCCCAGCGCAAACGAACTCTTCAGACAGATGCCGTCATCCCACGGCGAATTCACGCTGCAATTCGTGATGCGCACATTGCGGCAGCAATCCACATCCATGCCATCGCGATTCGTATCAATTTTCAGATTGTCGATCGTCAGGTTGTCGACGCCCGTTGCCAGAATTCCAAAATGCCCGCCATGCAAAATCGAAAAATCCCGCAGAATAACATTTCGACAGTTCTTCAGCGCAATCGCTTTGTTGGCCACGCCCGCATGTTCCGCAACCGGCCCATCTCCCCATCCGCGGCTCAACCCCTTGCCCCAGATCAGCCCCGGGCCGCCAATCGAAACGCTCTCCAGCCCTTCGCCCCAAATCAAACTGTTGTGCCAGTGATTGTGTCCGTAGTCCTGAAAGCTCTCCCAAGGCGAATTCGATTCCGCCAGATCGTAACTATGCGCTGCGTCCGAGGTCGCGGAAGAAGACGGATCCGCCGCAACAATCGTCGTCCCATGTTCCAGATATATCCCAACCTTGCTCTTCAGCCGAATCGAATAACACAAATAATTCCCCGCCCGAAAATAAACCGTCCCGCCGCCCGCCGCGGCCGCCGCCTCAATCGCCCGATTGATCGCCGGACTATCAATCGCGCTGCCATCCCCTCGAGCGCCAAAAGCTGTCACATCGTAAAAGCCAGCAGCCCCCGCGCCCAGGTGCCCCATTTCTGCCACGTTCTTTGCGGCAGAAGTGGGGATTTCTCCCACGAGCGCCAACCCCGGGACCACCATCCCTGCTCTCCGTAAAAATCCCCGTCGTCCACAGTCGTCGACTCGCATGATCTCTCCAGTTAAGCGGGTGCCCCACCCTTCTCGCGCAGTTTGCGAGAGGGTGGGGATTTTGACTTTTGACTTTTGACTTTTGACTTTTGACTTTTGACTTTTGACATTTTGACTTCTGACTTCCGACTTCTGACTTTTGACTTGTAACTTCTGACTTCTGCCCTTCAATTCCCCGCAACCCGCTTCAAATAAAACCTAAAGAAATCCTCCCCATTCGAATCCAAACAGACCTGCGCATTCACCGCCCCCGCTTCCTCGCGCGTAAACCCCTTCTCATCCACCCGAATATGCATCCCCGTCACCGGACACAACTCGGGCCGCAGCGCAAACACAATCGTCATCGGATCAAACAACGTCGGCGTCTCCTGCCCCCACAAGTGATACAGCACCGCCAGTTGATCCGTCACCGCCGTCCCCTGCGAAAACAAAAAAGCCCGCTTCACCTCATCCATCTTCAGCTGCGTGGAGTCTAGCGGCATCACAAACAAAGGCACGCCCACCGCAAACAATTTCTGCGCCGAAGGAATGTCATTCAAAATATTCCATTCCGGCATCGGCGCAACCGGCGCGGTATATCCCAAATCTCCATATCCCCGCCGCACCGACCCGCCCATCAGCACCACCCGCTTCAACTTTCGAAATGTGGCCGCGTCCTTATCGATCGCCGCCCCCACATTCATCAGCGGACCAATCGCAATCAGCGTAATCTCCCCCGGATATTTCCGGATCTGCGCCAACAAAAATTCCACCGCATCCCCATGCGAGCTCTTCACAAAACGACTCTCCCCATACTTCCGCTGCGACATCGGATTCTTCGTCGCCGTCGCCTTCCCCGCCAGCACCGGAATCTCCCCGCGTCCCACCTCGCCAAAAAATCGATCGACAATCTTCGCCCGCGCCTCCGTATCCCCAAACGTAGTCGTCACCCCCAACACCTGCAGCTCCGGACTCCGCACCGCCAGCGCCAGCGCAAACGCATCATCCACGTCATCGCCAATATCAGTATCAATAATGATTTTCTCGGCCGCCGTCTGCGCCCACCCCGCGCACGAAGCGAGCAGCAAACCCACACACAAAATCCATCGCCACCAGATTCGCCCCTCTCCCCTCATTGCATCTCCTCCATCTGCCGGGTGCCCCACCCTTCTCGCGCTTTTTTGCGAGAGGGTGGGGACTCTGACTTTCCATCGGAAAACTCCGACAGAATTACGACGTTGTCGATTTGCATTGTCACCGCCTAAGGATACTAGCTCACGTCACTGCGGAGCGTCCGACAAAAGCGAAAGCGGATGCCCCCAGATCTCGCCGTTCTTGCGAGACTGGGAATCTCGACCGTTACCGAGACCAATCGAAATCCAGCCCAGCGCGTGTTCCCCCGCCCACACCGTATCCCGCGCCCCACGCGGCTTTTCATCCCGAATGGCCCTAACTCCCGCCAAATCAATGCACTCGCCCTTGGCCAACCCCGTGCATTACTCAAGTCGCCGCTCGTCGGCAGGAGGCAACCCAATGACCCGCATCAACGCAATTCGCAGCAACGCAGTCCGCAGCAACGCTTGCAGCAACGCAACCAGCAACAGCAACCAAGCTCATTCCGTGACCTGGGGCAGCATATCCCGAGGCAGCATCTCTCGCAGCTCGGCAAAATGGGGCAAGAATACCGGCGCACTCATCTTCGCCGCCGTGCTGATCGTCTGCTCCCTAACCGTCGGCTGCTCCAGTTCCAATAACAACGACAAACCAAAATCTCTCACCTCGAACAACCCGACGATCCCTGTGCCGCAAGCTCCGGTCCAACTCACGCCCGCGCCAGCGCCTGTGATGCAGGCCGAGGCCAAGCCAGCTCCGAAAAAAGTAGTCCACAAGCGGCCCGTAACCGTGAACTACACCGACCAGACCTACGGCCTGACCTTCGAATATCCGCGCCGCTACGCCATCGAAACCGGCAGCGCCGCCAGCGACCTTCTGGCCGCAAATCCTCTGGCCATGAATTTCGTCGAGCCCGGCGGAGTCGCGCTCGCCGCCGTCGAACTCCCCGAAACCAGCTTCGCCAACACCGACTTCTCGTCCGCATTCTTCGACGTCAGCATCCACAAGAGCCTCACCCCCGACCAATGCACCGAGTTCGCCGTCCCGCAGCCCGTCGTCGCGCCGGTTCAGTCGACTGACTCAGTGTCCACGCCGGTTGAGAAGCCGTCCGCAACCACGACTGCGTCCACGGAACAGAGTCAGTCCGCGCCGACTCAGTCCGCGTCCGCGCAGCCGTCGACGAGCACTGACCAAGCCAGCACCGCTAAGTCCTCGACTGACTCCGCATCGAACTCGAAGCTGATGCTCGGCGACCTCGAACTCCGCGCCACCGAAGCCGTCTCCGGCGAAGGCACGCGCCAGAGCGACTCCAAGTACTTCCATGTCTTCCAGAACGGAAGCTGCTACGAGTTCGCCCTGAACGTCACGACGGACGCGTCCGAAGACGGCATCGTGAAACACGTCGACCGCGACAAAGTCTTCACCCGCCTCGAACAGATCCTCTCCACGGTGAAGATCGACGCAGTCAAAACCAATCCGGTAACGACGTCGGAAGTCACGACCGAAACCATACCCGCCGCAACCCCGGCCCAGTAATCGCGGAACCAAAAGAAGGGATGCCCCAGGTCCCGCAGCCTTTGCGGGACCTGGGAATTTCAACTTCCGGTAGAAACCAAACTTCCCCGTTCCCAGCCCGCAGATTCCGCATTGACAATCGCTCAATCCCGACTCAAAATGATCCGCACTCGGCCCCCCGCGAGAACCCTGAACTAATCAGTCCCGCCCGCATTCACGAAGGAGAACGAACATGCCCACTCGCTCACGCACTCTTTCCACCACACTTCTTTTGGCCGCAATCTCTCTATTCCTAAGCGCCCTCCCCGCAGCCGCACAGACTCCCGCCGCGCTCGACGCCACTCTCTTCACCACCTACAGCATCAACTCCGGCTTCCAAAACGTGAGCCTGATCGTCTGCGGATCCACCGCCGAATCCGAGGGCTGCTACGGCTCCGCCAGCCTCGGCCCGTTCGGCAAAGCCGGAGCCTTGATCGAAAGCACTCCCGCCACCAAAGCCAGCACCGTCACCCGTTTCATCTACGTCGTCGACAGCGCCGTCGGCGGCACCGCCGTAAATCTCGTCGTTTACAAAAAGACCGACACCATCACATCCTCCTCCGACACCGTCTCCGTAACCTTGTTCAAAACTATCTCGCTCCCGCTCACCGGCGGCACCACCGCCATAACTTCCATGGCCGCCAACCCCAAATTCCTCTTCATCGGAACCGATCAGGGGGAGCAAGCCGTCATGGTGCAGAAGTCCAACCTGGCCGTCACCAAAGTCGGCGTCTACATCATCGGACCCAACGTCACCGCCATCACCGCCGACCAGTATGGCTACGTCACCGTCACCCAAGGCGACTTCACCACGTTCCCCAACGGCTTCACCGTCTTCGGTCCCACTGGCGCGGAACAAGAAGACGGCGGCGGCGCCGACTTCATGCTCAGCACCACCGCCGGAGTCACCACCGCCAACCTTCCCCCATCGAACGCCGACCCAGCGGAAAGATTGGCAGTAAAACCGAAGACCGCAAAACAGTAATTAAGGAGGAGAGTTGTAGGTGAGCAGGTCTCGCAGTTATCCCAACCTAGTAAGTGGCCGCAGTCCCGAGGGTGCCCCATCCCTCTTTCGCGTTCTTCGCGAAAGAGGGTGGGGATTCTGATTTCTCCCGATCTCCACGATCCCTCCGCAGTTACCCCATTGTGACCGCAAGCCCGCTCGTATACCTTGATCGTGTTTCGATTTTACAAATGCGATCCGTGCCCACTCAGCCAGCCTACGATGCGCAAACCATTCGCGCGCTCTTCGATGAGATGGCCGCGACCTACGGCATCGTCAACTTCATCGCGTCCTTCGGATTCGCAGCACGCTGGCGTCACCAGTTAGTCAGCAGCCTTCTGCTGGCGAATGCCTCACATACCGCCCTGACCCACATCGTCGATCTGATGAGCGGCAGCAATGAGCTGTGCCGCTCCGTTGCCCCGCATATCGCGGCCGGCGCCCGCATCACCGCACTCGACATCTCTCCGGAAATGATTCGCCGCGCCCGGCGAGACTGGCCTTTCCGCGTCGACGTTCTTCTGGAAGACGTTCTCACCTGGGACTCTCCGCCGGCGAGCGCCGACGCTGTAATCTCATCCTTCGGTCTGAAAACGTTCGATCGCGCCCAACAGGAGCAACTGTCTCAGCGTGTCGCTCACCTGCTTCGCCCCGGCGGCGCTTTCTCGTTCGTGGAGATTTCCCTCCCGCCGTCGCTTCTGCTCCGCCCGCTCTATCTTTTCTACCTGAACCGCATCATCCCCTCGATCGGCAGACTGTTCCTCGGCAATCCCGCCAACTACCGCCTGCTCGGCATTTACACGCAAGCCTTCGGCACCTGCCGTCACTTTGCCGATTGCCTGCGCCAACAAGGATTGCAAGTCATCGAGACCAACTATTTCTTCGGCTGCGCCACCGGCGTCCGAGGAATCAAACCGCAAACCGAATCCCGCGCGGCACAGTGACGCGCATCCGCTCGCGAAAAAGCTCACCCAGCGTCTTGAAACCGGCGTCCTCAATGAGCCAGCGTTTTGAAAACCGTGGCCTCAACCGCCGCCGCACGACACAAATCCCAACCTCACCTTTAGCCGCCGCTCGCGCTAACCGCTGGTATTCAGACCCAAATACCCATTCACCGCGGCCTGCGTCAAACTCAGGTTGGTGGCGATCTGCGATACCCTTTGTCCCTGGTTGTAAAGCTGGTAGACCTGCTGCGCCTCCGACAACTGCACCGTGTCACCCGAGCCAGTCGCGGCCGGTTGAGGCTGCTGCTTCGCCGCCGGCGCCTGATTCGCGGAAGGGTTCGCGCCAGCCGACGGCGCACTCAACAACACACTGGTGATCGACGTACTCATAAAAGCTCCCCTTTCCTCTTACGGATTCCTCACGGAGTCCTCTTCCAGATTTCCTCCACAGAATCCTCTTACAAGTTCTCCTACTATGAAGAGGTCGGCATCTCCGCACAATCGCATCAGCCAATTCCCGCGGTAGTTTCGCGATCGCGATCGTTCAGTTCCAAATTGAAACTCGGGAAAGTGGGGGTATCCCCCCTCCCCCCCAATCTTTGCAATCATCGAGTTAGCAGGAAATTCCCCGCAAAATCTGGCCGCTAAAAGACTTAGAGGTCAAAATCTTGAGCCGCAAGGACTTAGCGAGCGAATTCCATGCGGTGCTTTCCTGATCCCGCGGCCAGTATGCGATTTTCAGAAATCTCAGTCAAGGTTGGATGGACAGGATGAGGCTGTGGAAATCAAGCGACGGGAAAGATTGGGCTCGCCACAGACTTAGTTGCGATAAACTAAGGCCATCGAGGTCCATATGGCTCAGATGACGCCGGAAGTTTCCAAGCTGCTGGAGCGGGCGCTCGCGCTCACCATCGAGGAGCAGGAGGCCTTGGCGCACTCCCTGATTTCGAATCTCGGTGGCCAAGTAGATGAAGGCGTGGAAGCCGCCTGGGAAGCTGAGATTGGAAAGCGCATTGCGGAACTCGACTCCGGCAAAGTAAAAACCACTTCCTGGGATGAGGTGCGCAAGCGCAATTTAGCGAAGCTGCCGCATGCCCACTAGCTCGGCGGAGTTTCACGACGAAGCCACCGCCCCCTAGAACGGGAGCAGCATCTCGTCCGGGCCTTCGATCTCGTCTTTCGCTTCCAGGAATTCCTCACTCCATGGTTTGCCTACGCACTCAGGACACTCGTCGATCGCGTTGCCAACCGCAAAGCAGTGATAGCAGGTTCCGTCGGAGTTGGTGCCCGGAAATTTCTTGCAGGTCTTGCAGGGCTTGAAAAACTCGCGCTCGAGCGCCCGGTGCTCGCCCCATAGTTCGCGCTCACAAATGATGCACATCGTCCCCTCCCGACCGGCCATTTCTCCTGCGGCGGGTCTTCCGAGAATTTTTCCTTGGCCGCTAATATAGCTTCATCGCCTCCCTTCCACGTTCTCCAAATCAATTCAAATTCCTAGATTTTGCGAACGTGCTCCCAAAACGGGAGCCCACGAACCAGGGCTAGAAGGCGTGAGCGCCCTCCTCTTGCGCGCTGGAGCCTCCCACGAAATCCTGAGCGCTCTTTGCGAAGGATCTCGCGAGCTGAGGTATACTTCCCGCTCTATGGAGCGAACCGAGTTTCGCGAGGACATCACCGATGCCATCAAATTTTGGGAGCCTTGGCGACTCCTCTATAATTTGTCGCTCGCTGCCGTCGTCGTCCTCTATTTCGCGATTCACTATCCTCAATCAAAAGCCACCCTCACGGTCGACCTTTGCCTGGCCCTGTTCTTGTTGGCGGTCGTCGCCAATATTGCGTATTGCGCCGCGTACTTTGTCGATATCTTTGCGCAAGCTTCCGGGTTTCGGGAGCAGTGGCGTCGCTATCGCAGAATATTGTTCGGGATCGGAACTCTGTTTGCCGCGATTATTACGCGCTTCATAGCAATGGGGATGTTCTCCGGCAATCGCCAATAAATCCGCAACCAGGAAAAGGCCGGCATCGACCTACTCTCCCACACACTCTCGCGTGCAACGCAACCGGCCCAGCGGGGAACTTTGACACCGGCCGTTCGCGGCTCTAGACTGGAACGACTATGGAAGTACGTTTTCGGCCTGAAACAGAGTCGCGCCTGCAGGAGCTGGCCAGCAAGAGCGGGCGTCCGGCGAGCGACTTGATCGAAGACGCGATGGCCGGGTATCTGTTGGAACTGGCGCAGGTTCGCGAGATGCTTGACGGGCGATATGACGATCTCAAGAGCGGCCCCGTCGTGCCATTGGACGGGGAAGAGGCCTTCACAAGGCTTCGGCAAAAGAGCAAAGAGCGCCGCGCCAGCTCATAAGAGGATGGTTTCTAACCGGATCGGTTCATGAGCGGATTTGTTCTCCACCCGCAGGCATAGGCCGACATCGACGAAATCTGGGAATACATTGCTGCCGACAGCCTGGACACAGCCGACCGCGTGCGCGAGGAAATCTACGAAGCGATTCAGTCTCTTGTACCGTTCCCCTACATCGGACACAGCCGTCCCGACCTCACCTCGAAGCCATTGCGCTTTCAGTCTGTGCCTGAGTATGTGATCGTCTACGCGCCGGATGAGAAACCGCTCGCCGTGATTGCGGTGCTGCACGGGCGGCGGAGTCCGCGGGTGATCGCAGCGATTCTCCGCAGCAGGGGATGAGGTGTTCTCCAAGGAGATCAAAATTTCGGAAACGGTCGCTTCCCGGCTACAGCGGCAGTTCGATTTCCGTGTAGCTGCCGGGCACGGCGGCATTGACCGCATCGACAACGAACTGGATATGAGGTTGAAGGCTCGGCCATTGCTGGAGGCTGAGAACCACGACCGCGATTTTGCGGCCAGCCAAATTCTGCTGGTAGCGTATGTTCTTGTCCGTCGTCAGCAGCACATCAAACCCGCCCGTTTCAGCGGCCACGAGCAGTTCGCCATTCTTGAGCTTGTCCCATCCTTGTTGCGCGGCGGTGCGTATCTCGTGTCCTTTGAGATAGGGGCGAATCGGAACAGGCGTCGCTTGATCGAATAAGACTCGCATCAGGCAAGCCTAAGGAGCAAGGACGGGCGCTTTGTCGAGACTGCGAGCGGCAAACTCGATAACGGCTTTGACCTGTTCACGATTGAGCCCGTCGTACCACTGCAGGATGTCGTCGAGACTCGCGCCAGCCTCCAGGTTCTCGAAAATGGCAGAGACCGGCATACGCGTGCCCTTCAGAACCCATGCACCGCTCACCTTGCCGGGAACGCTCTCCACCGCCGCACACTGCGACCAATCAAGGGCTGCCATGATGGAACTCCTCCACCAGCATAACGCTCCACCGGAAAAAGGAAAAGGCCGTCGAGATTTCTCTCAACGGCCTTTATTAATGCCGGCAACTACCTACTCTCCCACACACTTTCGCGTGCAGTACAATCGGCCCAGCGGGGCTTAACTTCCGTGTTCGGGATGGGAACGGGTGGATCCCCCGCGGTATGATTACCGACAACTCGATGCAGCTTTTGGCTATTAGCTCTTGGCTTTTAGCTTGGCCGTGCCGGGTGAGGAGCTACCGCTCCACTCATCAGCGCGACTGCTGCAAACTTTTTCTCCCGGCTTACGTCCATCAGCCCGAACCCAGCGAAGCTGGGCCAAGAGCTAACAGCCAAAAGCCAAGAGCAGAATTTCAAAGATCTCTGAGCACGATCTCTCACAACTGAATAGATTGGGAACAACGTGTTCCTCGCGCGTCCATGTTCCGCTTTCGCGGTTCCGGACGGCTCGGAGGCATGCTGTTGTATTTCAAATCGACAAGACATTCAATTTCCGTCGGCGCACAGCTATCAGTGTTGCAGCTCAGTCATCCAGGTTCGAACGACATCAACAACATTGCTAATTCCAGTTCAGTTTCGAACTGGCGGATGGCAACTGAGTACTGACAACTGTTTTCTGCACCGAGTAAATTTTATGGTCAAGCCGAACGGGCGATTAGTACTGGTAAGCTACACGCATTACTGCGCTTCCACCTCCAGCCTATCAACCAGGTAGTCTTCCTGGGCCCTTCTTATCCCTTACGGGTTGGGAGATCTCATCTTGAGGAGTGCTTCCCGCTTATATGCATTCAGCGGTTATCACAACCGAACTTCGCTACCGAGCGGTGCCACTGGCGTGACAGCTCGAACACAAGAGGTTCGTCCATCCCGGTCCTCTCGTACTAAGGACAGGTCCTCTCAAATCTCCTGCGCCCACAACAGATAGGGACCGAACTGTCTCGCGACGTTCTGAACCCAGCTCACGTACCGCTTTAATAGGCGAACAGCCTAACCCTTGGAACCTTCTACAGCTCCAGGATGCGATGAGCCGACATCGAGGTGCCAAACCGGAGCGTCGATATGAACTCTTGGCTCCGATCAGCCTGTTATCCCCGGCGTACCTTTTATCCGTTGAGCGATGGCCCTTCCATGCAGAACCACCGGATCACTAAAGCCTACTTTCGTACCTGCTCGTCTTGTAGGACTCGCAGTCAACCACGCTTATGCTTTTGCACTCGTCGGCTGATTTCCAAACAGCCTGAGCGTAGCTTCGCGCGCCTCCGTTACCGTTTAGGAGGCGACCGCCCCAGTCAAACTACCCGCCTTACCATGTCCCTCTCCCGGATTACGGGAGTAAGTTAGAACCACAGATCTCGCAGGGTGGTATCTCACCGTTGGCTCCTCCAAGCCCGAGAGCCTGGAATCAAAGCCTCCCACCTATCCTGCGCAGCAAGGGCCATAGTTCATGGTAAAGGTATAGTAAAGGTGCACGGGGTCTTTCCGTCTAGTTGCGGGCAACCGGCATCTTCACCGGCACTACAAGTTCGCCGTGTCAGTCGGCAAGACAGTCGCACTTTCGTTACGCCATTCGTGCAGGTCGGAACTTACCCGACAAGGAATTTCGCTACCTTAGGACCGTTATAGTTACGGCCGCCGTTCACTGGGGCTTCAGTTCGAAGCTTCGACTTGCGTCTGACCTCTCCCTTTAACCTTCCAGCACCGGGCAGGCGTCAGCCCCTATACGTCGTTTTCGACTTTGCAGAGACCTGTGTTTTTGTTAAACAGTCGCAGTGCGCATTTCGCTGCGGCCTCTTCGGGCTTGCACCCTACTGAGGCAACCCTTCTCCCGAAGTTACGGGTTTATATTGCCAAGTTCCTTACCAACTGTTCTCACGAGCGCCTTTGGATATTCTCCTCGTCTACCTGTGTCGGTTTGAGGTACGGTTCCCTTGTGTTCTCCTTAGAGGTTTTTCTTGGCAGTGTGGAATCGGCAGCTTTCCTCCATACGGAGTACTGCTTTGCGTCTCAGTGATAGCTTCCCCGCGGATTTTCCTACGGAAAACACCTTACACGCATCGACCGTTATAGCCATAGAACGGCCTGCTTATCCTACTGCGTCACCCCATCGTATAACGAAACAAGGGAGGTCCGGAATATTAACCGGATGTCCATCGGCTACGCCTTTCGGCCTCGCCTTAGGGACCGCCTGACCCTGAGCGGATTAACCTTTCTCAGGAAACCTTAGACTTTCGGCGCGGAGGGTTCCCACCTCCGTTATCGCTACTTATGCCGGCAGGGTCTCTTCTCAACCGTCCACCAGTGCTCTCGCTCTGGCTTCAAACTGTTGGGAATGCTCTCCTACCACGCACGGCTGTTACACCGTGCATTCGCTGCTTCGGTAATCAGCTTAAGCCCCGTTAAATTGTCGGCACCGGACCGCTTGACCAGTGAGCTATTACGCTTTCTTTAAAGGATGGCTGCTTCTAAGCCAACCTCCTGGCTGTCTGGGCGTTCCGACTTCCTTTCCCACTTAGCTGATATTTTGGGACCTTAGCAGGCGATCTGGACTGTTTTCCTCTCGACGACGAAGCTTAGCCCCCGCCGTCTGACTCCCGGATTGGTTGTTCTATGGCATTCGAAGTTTGATTGGATTCTGTAAGCTGGAAAGCCCCATAGTCCATTCAGTTCTCTACCACCACGACAAATCATCCGAGGCTAGCCCTAAAGCTATTTCGGAGAGAACGAGCTATCACGGAATTTGATTAGCCTTTCACCCCTACCCTCAGCTCATCGGAGCTTTTTTCAACAAACACCCGTTCGGCCCTCCAGTGGATGTTACTCCACTTTCAGCCTGGCCAAGGGTAGATCATCCCGCTTCGCGTCTATTCCTGCCAACTGGATCGCCCTATTCGGACTCGCTTTCGCTACGGCTCGCTTTCGCTTAACCTTGCTGACAAGAATAACTAGCCGGCTCATTATGCAATAGGCACGCGGTCAGACTTTCCGTCTTGCGACGGCATAGTCCTCCCACCGTTTGTAGGCACACGGTTTCAGGTACTATTTCACTCCCCTCGCTGGGGTTCTTTTCGCCTTTCCCTCACGGTACTGGTTCACTATCGGTCAGAAGCTAGTATTTAGCCTTACGGAATGGTCTCCGTAGCTTCCCGCAAAGTTTCTCGTGCTCCGCGGTACTCAGGTATCGACTTCGAGTCTGGTTCGTTTTCACCTACGTGGCTATCACACTCTATGGCCCCTCTTTCCAGAGGGCTTCGGTTAACGACCAGATTGGTAACTCTACTGTTGTCGACCCTACAACCCCGGTAGAACCCGAAGGTCTTACCGGTTTAGGCTGTTCCGATTTCGCTCGCCACTACTCTCGGAATCGAGGTTTCTTTCTTTTCCTCCTGGTACTGAGATGGTTCACTTCCCAGGGTTCGCTCGTGCGTAACTATGGATTCATTACGCCGTACGGGAGGTTTACTCCCGTGGGTTTCCCCATTCGGAAATCCCCGGATCAAAGCCTGCTTGCGGCTCCCCGAGGCTTATCGCAGCTTGCCACGTCCTTCATCGCCTGCTTCTGCCAAGGCATCCACCATGCGCCCTTAGTAGCTTGACCACAAAATTTACTCAGCACACTCGAAGATCGCTCTTGGCTATTGGCTTTTGGCCTTTGGCTAAGAACAACACACGAACACGCCGCTTAAATTCTATGGGCCTAGTTGCCTGCTCATCGCGCGCCAAACCGCCTATTAGTGGTTTCCGCGCCCCAGCAGGCTAAATTCAGGCACTCATAAAAATTTACAACGCCTTGTAATTTGCCCAATCTATTCAGTTGTCAAAAATCGTCCTCGTGAAGAAGCTGTCAGCTCTTAGCTTCTAGCTGTTAGCCAAAAACCAAGATCAACAACCCTCACTAGCCCCGCTTCTGCGGGTATGGGTCTTGCTCATTCCAGAGTCGTGCAAACTCCAGAATTCCTCCAACCCAATGTTCGACGCCAATTTCATTGACGCCCAACATCAGGCTGCTCACGCTTCCTGGCTCCGAAAAACCCTTCCAAAACCCAGCCTCCAACCCAGATCATGCCGCCCGCCAGTAAAAGAAAAAAGACCAGAGGCAACAGTGGGGTGGCTGCCAGCGAATACACCCTCAGCACTTCCATGCAGACCGCCAGAACCAACGCGGAGACAGCGCCTCCCAGTACAAGCGTCCTGCCTATCGTCTTGATACGCTTTACGCCTTCATTAGCAGCCATCGCTGACCTCCTGCTAACTTCGCGGCGGCCCGGCATCCGGATCGATGCCGCGCTCGATCTTTGCGATCCGCTCCTGGTGCTTCAGGATCATCGTGACGACGGCGATTACACCGCCTACAATGAGAGCCACAATCGGCACCAGCAATCCGCCCAGCCCAACCATCGAATCGACAAACCGATTCACAGCGCCTCCACAAGCCAACGACTATCGGCCAGCAATCATCAGCTAACAACAGGTTTTCTGGTGGAGCTGACCGGGATCGAACCGGTGGCCTCCTGGTTGCAAACCAGGCGCTCTCCCAGCTGAGCTACAGCCCCAACTGCAGCCATTGGCTTTTGGCCGTGGGCTCTTAGCTAAACGGAAACCGGTCTAGCCAATGGCCAAGAGTTAATAGCCAAGAGCGATCTTGGTGGGCCTGGATAGACTTGAACTATCGACCTCACCCTTATCAGGGGTGCGCTCTAGCCACCTGAGCTACAGGCCCGGTTTCCCGATTGTACTCCCTGAGCCCAGTACAGCGTGACTGTACAACATGGCTCTTAGCTTTTAGCCGTTAGCTCTTAGCCAAACCTTAAGTTCGGTTCAGCCAAAAGCCAAGAGCGAATAGCCAAAAGCTCGATTTTTATTCGAGGACAAGGTTGAACGTGCGCTCCAGCTAAGCCGGAGCTGACCATCATGCGAACGAAGACGAGAAAGAGAGGTCCGAGACGAGACTCCCTCGTCGCATCTTCAGGTTAGTGGTAGATGCAACTTGGGGTACATGGCAACATCCCACGCGTGTTTAAACCCGGCGAGCCGGGTCGCGTGAGTGCCATGACGTTCTCTCTTAGAAAGGAGGTGATCCAGCCGCAGGTTCTCCTACGGCTACCTTGTTACGACTTCACCCCAATCATGAGCTGTACCTTGAGCGGCTGCCTCCTTGCGGTTAGCACACCGATTTCTAGTACGGCCCACTTTCGTGATGTGACGGGCGGTGTGTACAAGGCCCGGGAACGTATTCACCGCGGCGTTCTGATCCGCGATTACTAGCGATTCCAGCTTCATGGAGTCGAGTTGCAGACTCCAATCCGAACTGAGGTCGGCTTTTTCCGATTAGCTCCCCCTCACGGGTTTGCGACGGTTTGTACCGACCATTGTAGCACGTGTGTAGCCCTGGACATAAAGGCCATGAGGACTTGACGTCATCCCCACCTTCCTCCTGGTTATCCCAGGCAGTTTCACTAGAGTGCCCGGCTTGACCCGATGGCAACTAGGGATAAGGGTTGCGCTCGTTGCGGGACTTAACCCAACATCTCACGACACGAGCTGACGACAGCCATGCAGCACCTCCGCAGCAGCCTTTTAAGGGGAAGGGATATTTCTACCCCGGTCCACTGCGCTTCGAGCCCAGGTAAGGTTCTTCGCGTTGCGTCGAATTGAACCACATGCTCCACCGCTTGTGCGGGCCCCCGTCAATTCCTTTGAGTTTCAGCCTTGCGACCGTACTCCCCAGGCGGATTGCTTATCGCGTTAGCTGCGGCACAGCAGGATTGGGTACCTGCTACACCAAGCAATCATCGTTTAGGGCTAGGACTACCAGGGTATCTAATCCTGTTTGCTCCCCTAGCTTTCGCGCCTCAGCGTCAGTTATGGTCCAGTGCGCCGCTTTCGCCACAGGTGTTCCTCCCGATATCTACGCATTTCACCGCTACACCGGGAATTCCACGCACCTCTCCCATACTCCAGCACCACAGTTTCGCCTGCAGGCCCCAGGTTAAGCCTGGGGATTTCACAAGTGACTTGTGGCACCGCCTACGCGCCCTTTACGCCCAATAATTCCGAACAACGCTCGCACCCTCTGTATTACCGCGGCTGCTGGCACAGAGTTAGCCGGTGCTTCTTCCACCAGTACCGTCATTATCGTCTTGGTCGAAAGGAGTTTACGCCCCAAGGGGCTTCATCCTCCACGCGGCGTTGCTGCGTCAGGGTTTCCCCCATTGCGCAAAATTCCCCACTGCTGCCTCCCGTAGGAGTCTGGACCGTGTTTCAGTTCCAGTGTGGCCGTGCGCCCTCTCAGGCCGGCTACCGATCTTCGCCTTGGTGGGCCATTACCCCGCCAACTAGCTAATCAGCCGCGACCCCCTCTTCAAGCGCATTGCTGCTTTGATCTTGCGATGTTATGCGGTATTAGCCTCGGTTTCCCGAGGTTATCCCCCACTCGAAGGTAGGTTAGTCACGTGTTACTCACCCGGTCGCCACTTTACTCATGGATTGCTCCACTTTCTCGTTCGACTTGCATGTGTTAGGCACGCCGCCAGCGTTGATTCTGAGCCAGGATCAAACTCTCGTTTGAAACCTGATGTCTGCCGACGGGTAGTTGGCAGACTGCCATCGCAGCGCATCCCAATCAGCTTGCAAAAGCCGTTCGGGTTTCAACAGCGCGGATGGCGCCACCATTCAGCCTCCGCTCACCCCTCAGGACGAATCCCGAAGAGCAATAGAAGTTCATGGTGGTCTATCTTGTGAGATCGTTTCGGACTTATGCCCGAATCCGTTCTCTCACGACTGGCACGTTCAACCTAGTTGTCAAAGACCGAATCGCCTTCCGCCTGAGCGGCGCGCCTTCAGGTCTAGACGGACTCGCTACTAGAGCGAATCCGGCTGTCCTCGAAACTCATTCAACCATATCGTTCGCGTCAGACCCTGTCAACCTGCACATCCCACAGTATTTCCACGCGTTTTCCACACGCGGAATCTGTTCTGGATTGGGCGACTCGGGGAGCGTCTTGCTCATTTAGGAGCAGGCTCTCAGCGGCACGCAACGATATGGCCTTCCGCTTGGGATTACAAAGACGCCCGATGAATCGGCGCACGCTTTTCGCGCAATACCGCAGCGGAAGACAGAAAATTGAGAAAAGATCCTATTGGAGGTCCTTGCTTTGAAGGTACCCTTCAGAAACCTACAAGTTGTTTCCGAATCAAGTCCCGTGGCCGGGACGACTTGAGAACTCTACATTCTCTGAAAACTTAGATGCCGGACGCACACGAGAGATGCAAACAAATTACTACCGGCTGCCACACATCTGCTCTCGGTGAATTGTTTATACCAGATGAATGAGAAAAATTGCAAGGGGGAATTTAAAAAATGATTGAGATGACGAATTTGGTGCGGGAGCGTTCCCGCTTTCCGCGATCACCCACGCTTCCTGTCGAGCAGGAAAGCTTCCTTCCCCTGGTTTGAGATTCTCCCCGTCAATTCGTGCACTCCGGTTGAAGGGTTTCCTCCCGGTCTCTGCTGTTGATCCTGCCAATCCTCTAGAGCCTGCGCTCGTCGAACCGCATCTCGATATCCAGGCCGGATTTTTTCGTAGGGGACTTCTTTGACAAACTCAGGGAGATGCTCGCGACAGGCGGCTTGAATTTGGCCGCGCTCTTGGTGCGCGCGCTGATCTTGGAAGTGCAGCAGTACCCATAATTCAAAGCAGGGATTTGAAATTGCAACGTGCAGTCCGTTAGCTTGTGCTTGCTGCTTGGCTTCAGGCAGATTTGGATGTTGGTCTACGTCAAAAACACACCAGACCTCGTCGTATTTGAGGTAGGGATCGCCGCGTCGGCGCGCTTCCCTATCTGCGTCCTTCTTCCTGGCAACGGCCGCCTCAACTAATGTCTTCGGCACCCCGCACTCAGGCACAACCTCTACTTCAACGAGCTGGCTTCTGTGATCGTGCTTAAAGGCCTTCAAGTATTTCGGCTCGGTGACTTGCCCTTCGCAGAGAACAAGCAGTCTCGTTCGTGGCTTCCTGTCGGCGCCTCTGCGCTTCAGCGTCCTGCCGCCGTGTCGCGCCATTAATCGCCATCGCCCTCAGTAAGCAACTCGCGCTCAATGAAGGGGACAGCGCCGTACCGTCCCTGGAGATATCCCCGCTCCAGATTCTCGCTCTTGCGAGGCCTGAAGTCGCTGAGTGGATAGAGATGAGTGCCCCCCCCCGAATCCTTCTCCGTAAACCACACTTGATCCCTCCTCAGCTTCAGCAAGGGGTTGTCTAGAAGGTTTGTGTCATGCGTATTGAAGATCAGTTGCGCACCGAGGGGATTACGACTCCTGTCGGTAAAGTTGCGAACCAGCTCGAGGGCTAGCAACGGATGCAAGCTCGAGTCTAGTCCGTCTATGCAGAGCACACCGCCACTCTCGATCGTCTTAATGACCGGCCCTAGAAGCGAAAAGTATGCTACCGTGCCTTCGGACTCTTGCTGAAGACGAAGCTCCATCTGAGCGCCAGATTGGCCCCGGTGTTGGAACATAGTTCTTGTAACGTTCTTTGGCATTTCGAGCCCCGGGAGCGGCGGAAGAGTCTCTTGGAGTGCGGACAAGACTTTCTTCACATCCTTGCTAATATCAATCTCTTCGGTTCGAACTCCTGTAATTCCCAAATCAGCGGCACGCAGGTATCGCAACATCGCATCCTTGTAGCTCTCCTCAGAACACATCCTCTCCGTTTCCTTATCTCCAGAGCGCCTTGAAAAAGAAAATCGAATCTCCCTGACGAGGAAATTGTAGATCGGCAGAAGCCCCTCGTGGTTATTTTGGGCTGCAGCCGAGAGGTACAGGCTGTTTGGCCGCGTCAGCTGTTCAATTAAGCGATTGTTCTCCCCAGGGAGGTTTCTGCCGAAATTGAATTTTCTTTGTGGTGTCTCGGATCGGACAAACCATTGCTGTTGCTTCCCGTTTGGGTATGCATACAGCCACTCTTCTTGCACCTTCTCTGAATCCAGTGTGAATCCATATCGATACCGGATGCCCTTCAGGATGAACTCGATCTCAAACGAGGATTGCTTGTCGCGAGAGTCGTCTAGCGCGAACGGTTTTCGCGGTACTCCCTCGCTAGGCTCCCAACGACGGTGGGAGTTCTCGATAGCTCGCAGAATGAAGTTGAGAGCTCTCAAGATGTTCGTTTTGCCGGACGCGTTCGCCCCATAAATGGCCGCAACTGGCAGGAGTCTATATGAAGCTTCACCGAACTCAATCAGCGAGTCCCCCGAGTCCTTTAGAGTGGTGGCGACCAGCGTCAATTCCTGCTTATCCCTAATCGAACGGTAGTTCTCGGCACTAAAACGAATGATCATTGCTTTCTCCTTATACACAAAAGATGGTAAAAATGCCATCAGGATGCATTTAATGACCGAATGTTGCTTCAATAATGCATAAATTGCTAGATTACTGCAGTAAGCCAAGGCTTTGGAATGCAGCGTCAGCGTTTCAGGAGGTGCCAGGCTTCCTGGTATTTGGAGTACTTGCCGTTTTTGCGGTGGGGGGAGAGGACGATGTCGCGCTGGTTGTGGGTGGCTTTTAGGGGGAGGATGTACCAGGTTTCGGTGGGGATGACGTAGGCGGCGATGAAGTCGATTTGGTCGGGGCGGTAGGGGACGTGGTTGGCGCAGAGTCCGCAGACGTAGGAGTTGTCGCGCTTGCAGATGGTGCATTTGACCTGGACGCGGCGGAAGCGGCCGGCGTAGTCGGTGGCGAGGTCGTAGGGGGAATTGTCTCCCCAGGGCTTGGTGACGCGGAAGCCGAGGGCGGTGGCGCGGGTCATGAAACGGAGCTCCGCCCACTCGCCGCGGGCTTTGGCGTGGCGGATGTTCATTCCTTCATTTTTCATTTGAGATTCTGGGCCCGGCCTGCGCCGTTCCGCTTGAAAGAAAATCCCCACCCTTCGACTCCGCTCAGGGCAGGCTTTCTCGCGCAAGAAACGCGCGAGAAATGGGGCACCCGGCACGGCGATTCTGACTTCAATTTTGAGAATTTGTTTGGGAAATAAAAAACGCGGCCTTTGCGGGCCGCGTGGTTATTTTCTCTCTACTTCTATTTTATCAAGTTGGTGGGGGTGAAGTGGACATTTTTGGGGAAATATATCTGGCTTGGGGAGTTGGAGTTAGGGGGAATGGGGGTGGTTTGGGGGCTTGACAGGAAATGGGGGATTTTCGAGCTTTTGGCACTTTGAAGCTTAGTCGAGGCTTTGCTCGGATATCGGGTGGAGGGCGGCGATTTGGCGGTCTGCGGCAGGAGGCAGATTCCTCACTTCGTTCGGAATGACAAGTCTCATTTGGGAATGGCAGGGTTGATCTTGTGAATTCCAGTGGAGATCAAGTTCAACGGCGGCGGACAGGAGTGTCCGCCCCACATGTCTGGCTCACAGGTAGAATTTGGGTTATGACTTTGGCGGGTTCGGAGGGGTATCGGCGGGGGATTCGGTTGTTTAATGCGCGGGAGTTTTATGACGCGCATGAGGTTTGGGAGGATGTGTGGCGGGAGGCGACCGGTCTGGAGAAGAGGTTTTTGCAGGGGCTGATTCAGGCGGCGGTAGCGTTGCATCATCGGTCGACGGGGAATGTGGTGGGGGCTTGTTCGCTGGTGGAGCGGGCGCGGGGGAATCTGGCGGGGTGTCCGGGGGAGTTTGGGGGGATTGCGGTTTCGGAATTGATTGCGGCGCTGGGGGAGTGGAGGGCTGCGGTCGTGGCGGGGGAGGATGAGGTGAGGAGTCCGGTGATTGCGGTGGAAGAAGCTCTTGGCTCTTAGCTATTGGCTCTTGGCTTCAAAGCGTTCGAACTGCGCTCGAAGGACAGCCGGGGGCCGACTCTCCCCACATGAACCTTCTCTACCTTTTAACCTTTTCCATTCTTCGCAATTTTATTCTTTCGGAAATTCCAGGGTTACGAATTTGGCACTGTGCGGACCGGCGTTGGTGATGGGGCGGCCGAAGCCGTGAGGGAGCCAGACCGAGCCTCCAGCCTGGAAGTGGCGTGAGATTGGGCCTGGTTGCGACGAGCCGTGGGTGCGCGGGTCGGTGGTGTAGAGGTGCGAGATCGGTCACCGCGATCAACAGCAGTGGGTATGAGTGGTGCACTGAGGGGACGGCCGCATCGGGTTGGAGTTCGAATTCGGAGACGCGGATTCCGTCTTGGACGAAGAGGATTTCTTTGGTGCCGGCGGGGAGGATATCGAGGCCGCGGGTTTCGTCCCATCTGTAGGAAGATTGGCGGAGTTTGTCGTCCTGGAGGAGTTCGACGGTTAGGTTGCGGAAGGGGTGGTCGCCGTTGTGGACGATGTGCGAGAAGTTGCCGGGGGTGAAGCCGACTTGGCCGTCGGTGAGTTTGCTGGGGGCGGGAGGTTTGCCTTCGACCGCGTTGATGACTTCGGAGTCGCCGAACATTACGTAAATGTAGTCGTGACGGTGCGCGTGCAGGAGAGTGTCGGTGTGGGGGACGACGTCGACGGAGAAGACGCGGAGCTGGGCGTTTTCGAAGATGAGGTGGTGGTGGGGCTCGGCGGTGATTTCGACTGCCTGGGGGGACTGTGCGGCGAGGATCGTGGTCAGGCTGAGGACGAGGAGGAGGGTGCGGATCATCGGGGGATAGTGGAGTGGGCAGTGGGCAGTGGGCAGTGGGCAGTTGTTATTCGTCGCGGGTTACGCGGATCCATTCTTCCATTTGGTTGAGATATTCGGTGAGGGCGCGGCGGCCGGACGCGGTCAGGCGGTATTCGGTGCGGGGGACGCGGCCTTCGAAAAATTTTACGCAGGAAATGTATTGGGCTTCTTCGAGTTTGCGGGCGTGGACGCTGAGATTGCCGTCAGTGGTTTTGAGGACGCGTTTGAGGTCATTGAAGCTAAGGGAATCGTTGGTGGCGAGGGCGCTGACGATGCCGAGGCGGATGCGCTCGTGGATGAGGCGATCGAGCTCGGGGAGTTCGGGAGCACGCGGGACGGCGTGTTCGCGCGGGGATTCGCGATGTTTTTGCCGAGGCTGTGGCTCGGGCTTGGCGGGCTTGCGGTGAGATGGGAGGGGTCTAGCCACCGTGACGCCTCGCGATTAAAAGTCCGAAGAGGATGTGGAGGCCGCCGAAGCCGGCGGCTAGAAACGCGTTGCCCCAGAGCGCGGGAGCGAGCGTGGCCAGGCCGCCGAGCAGCATGAAACATAATCCCATGACGGGGACGGTGGGGACGGAGAAGGAGCCTCCGGTCATGATGCCGGCGCCGTAGAGCAGCAGCCAGGTTGCGGGGAGGGCTGATTGCAGGCCGGAACGGAATAATAGAAATGTTAGAAATGCGCCCGCGAAGAGCGGCGGCGCGAGGCCCAGTGCGACTTTGCGGGCGGGGCCGGAAAATAATGGAAGGCCGCGGCGGTTTGCTTTCCAGGTACAGGCGAGGAGTCCGATGGCGGCAGCGAGCAGGCCTTCGGCGAGCCAGACGCGGAGCCAGGTGAATGGCGAACTTTGTTTTGCGGCCAGCCCGGCCGCGGCGAGGGCGGTTGCGCCGAGAAGGACTTGTCCCCAGCCGGAGACGGCGGTGAAGGCGGCGGAGCGCTCCATGGTGTCGCGGATGAAGCGGAGATCGGCGAAGACTTCGGGGGCGGTACGGGAGGGCGAGACGGAATCGTGCCCGAGGGGATTTTTCGCGAACGGGCTTTTTTCGGCCGAACTTTTCCCCGAACCGCGAAAACGGCGGAAGCGGTGCGGGCGTGGGTCGAACATGGGAATAGGATAACGCGGCGGCGAGGAGCGGTCAAGTACTTTGCGATGCAAAGAGGCAAGCTGGACCGCGACGCACTTTCATTTGAACGGAGGTTCGGCGGGGCTGATCTCAGGTTCGGCGTTTTTCGAGTCGGACCTTGACGGTGTCCCCCACATCTTTGCCAATGGCTTTCCTGAGGTCGGCTCGCACCGGCAATTTGTGGGTGCCATTGCCCAAAGCCATGAAGGAACTTTGGAAGGGATGGCCATCAATGGTGCCTTGGACCTTGACTAATCCGCGGGTACTGAAGAACTCGACAGACTTCGGCCAGATTAAGTAGGTCCACCCCGCTTTGTTTGGACTCTTCTTCAATTTTGCCGTGAAAGAAGCGAGCATGACTCCAGCATTTTAGCGCGTTTGTGATATCCCTTTGCGTTCATTGAAAGGGGTGTGGAGCGCGGACTTGCGCAGGAGCGGTTCTTTCGCCGGTCGTTCTTTCGCCCCTTTGGGGCTTTTCCTTTTTCCCCACACTCGACCCACGGCTTGCGCCATGGGCTGGATTCTTGCGCCGCTTTGCGGCTGGGGCGAATTCGCTGTCGAAATTTGGGATTCCCATGTCTCGCAAAGGCGGCGAGACATGGGGCACCCCGCTTTTGCATCCCGTTTTTTGCAGCCCATTTTTGTTTCTATTTTTTCTTTTTTTCTTTACTTGCCGGGCGGGAGGAGGCCGAAGACGCCTACTCCTGTGGTGGTGCCGACGTAGACTTTGCCGTTGGCGATCATGGGGGTGATGTATTTGTTGCCGGCGCCGAATTGGTCGCGGCCGTTGGAGGCCTGGTTGGAGTTATAGATCTCGATGAGGGTTTTGGCGTTGTAGGCGTGGAGGACGGCGGGGTTGACGTTTTCGGCGGCCCAGACGATGGCGTTTTGTCCGGCGTTGGCGGAGATGCTGGGAGTGGCTCCGGGATAGGCAAAGGTGTTGGAAGTCTTCGCCGTGGCGGTGGGGTGGAGTTTGGCGTTGTTGAACTGGAATTCCTGAATGGGCGAGCCTTTGGGACCGAAGTAGACGACTGTTGTTAATGGAGGCGGGCATGGACCACATGCCGTCTTTCAGGACGCCGGTGAGTTGCTGGTAAATGTGGTTGGAGGTGGAATTGAATTTTCCGAGGTTGGTGCGGTCAACGATGTAGATGTTGGCATCTTTTCCGGCGCCGATGGCGAGGTTCCAGATCTTGCCGGTGGAATCTTTCTGGGTCAGCAGAAGGGCTCCGCCGGAACCGAGGTCGGTGTCGTTGCCATTTTCGGTGACCTGGTTATACATCTCGAAATAGTCGGCGACGGCGAGTCCGCCTTTGGTGGTGAGGCGAAGGAAGGCGTTGCCGTAATCGCCTTCGGTGGGGAATCCGGCAGAGGTGAGCGTGGTGTCGAAGGTGCCGTTGCCGTCGAGGAGAATGATGTTGCCGCTGGTATCGGCGGCCATGCCGGCGGCGGATCCCCAGAGGCCGCCCTGGCTGCCATTGGGCGTGAGGTTGAGAACTGTGGTTTGTTTCAGCGTGGCGGCGTTGTAGCCCATGAGCCATCCGGTATAGGGACGGACATCGCAGTGCGAGGACCAGGAAAGGTAGACGATGTTGTTGACCAGGAGCAGGCTGGCGCGCTCGACGTACTGGCCGGGATCGAACAGGACGTAGCCGCCGGAACTGTCATCGCCGGTGCCGGGATATTGGGCGGAAATTTCGGCGGGACCTTTGAAGAGTTCGGCGCCGGTGGTGGCGTCGAGGGCGTGCAGGCGCTGGTGATAGTTGCCGGTGGAGTCTTTGGTCATGGCGACGACGTAGATGACGGGGTCGCCGGTTTTGGGGCGAACGATGACGGGAGTCGAGGTGATGCCAATCTCGGGCGAGACCAGCATGCAGTGGTGGCTGTCGGAGGTGGTTTCGCCGGCGCCGATGGTGGAGATGTGCCAGATGCTGGAACCGGTGTCGGCATCGTAGGCGTAGACGGAATCGTGCTCGGTGGCGACGACGAGGAGATTGTGAGTGACGCCGGCGATGGAGACGTTGGAAAGGTAGAGAGGCTCGGCGTCGACCAGTCCATCGGCGGGAACGGTGAAGAGTTTGCCGAAGGTGGCAAAGTTGACGTTGGTGAGGGTGAGCGTGGTCTCAAGGTTGTCGAGGCCGGTGCGGGAGTTGTTGTCGTGGTAGGTGAGGACGTCCTGGGAATGAGACGGCAGTGCGAATAGAAGGGCGAAGAGGATGAGTGCTGGCAAGGTTCGGGCGTTGCGGCGCAAAATGGGGAACGGCATGGCGCGGGCCTCCTAGGGTCGGGTGGAATCGGGTCAAACGGGGGGGAGTGACCGTGGCTCGGATATGGTACAAGGAAACGGGCGAAAAAGGGACGGCTTTTTCGGCGGGAGTGGGCGTCTATGGCGGATTTTGGGAAGTTGCTGATCGGGCTGGGGTTGGGGCTGGTGGGGGTGGGAGCGGTGGTGATGGTGGCGGGGCGGTGGTTGCCGTTGGGGAGGTTGCCGGGGGATGTGGTTTATCGGGGGAAGAATGCGACGGTTTATTTTCCGTGGGTGACGTCGGTGGTGGTGAGCGTGGTGTTGACGGTGGTGTTGTATTTGGTGGGAAGGTTGAGGAAGTGAAGGGGGCTCGCGTTCTGATGAGGAGATTTGCGAGGAAGGCGTCGAGCTGCGCTCGACGGACAGCCGAGGGCGGCTGTCCCTACATAGCGCTGTCCCTGGCCGGATTTGGGGACTGCATGGCAGCGGTGCGGCTTGGCTTGCGCGTTGGGCCGGTTCAGCGGGAGATCCCTTCGGCTGCGCTCAGGGCAGGCTCTTCGCTAGGCCTGAAGAGCGGCTCCGCTCAGGATGACGACGTTGGACAGATGACAACGTCGTGTTGAGACGAAGTTGTATGAAGCGTAACCTGAGCTATTGACTGCGGGATTTGACTTCGGGGTGGGCAGCCGTTAGATTTCTTGGCGACGGAGAGAATCCGTTTTTTTGTTGGGTTCGTTGTACTGATCTTTGTCATTTCGTTTGGAACGCGCGTCTTTGCCGCTGGGTGAAGACAGGGAAGCGGGTGAAAATCCCGCGCTGCCGCGCAACTGTAAGCGAGGAAACTGCGTTCGTCCACTGGAAGGAATTCCGGGAAGGGCGAGGGCGTTACCGGATGATTTCGTCATCCTTACTCGCGAAGCCAGGAGACCGGCGCGATCCATCTACCTCAACCTCTTTCGCGTGACAAGGAGGAACGTATGCGCGTCGTTCGTTTTCTGATTCTGCTTCTCTGTTTTTCGTCTTCTCTTTCTCTGGCCGCTTTCGCGGCCGATCTCAAAATTAAAGTGGTGGATTCGCAGGGTGCTGCGGTGAGCGGGGCGCAGGTGTCGCTGAACTATGCGCCGACGTCAGCACTGGTGCGCGTCGTGCGAAATACTGCCGGAGAAGGAACGGTGATGCTTCGTCGCGGAACGGCTGGAGAGGATGTCAGGTTCAGGTTCTGGCGCCGGGTTTTGCGGCCGAGACGGTCGAAGTTTCAAAGCAGCAGATTGTCGAGCAAGCTGAGATCACCGTGACGCTGCGGCTGGCGACGGCTTCGGAGACTGTGGTGGTGACGGCGACGCGGACTCCGGTGCTGGGCGAAGCGGCGGGAGCGGATGTGGAGACTCTGAGTGGCGAGCAACTGACGACCATGCAGCCGGTGGCGGCGGAACGATGCGGTGCGATTTCTGCCGGGGGCTGTCGTGAATACGGCGGGGCAGCATGGCGGGTTGTCGTCACTGTTCGTGCGTGGCGGGGAATCGAATTACAACAAGGTGATTGTCGATGGAGTGACGGTGAATGAACCCGGGGGGACGTTTGACTTTGGGACGTTGTCGCTGGCGCAGGGCGACCGGATGGAATTTGTGCGCGGGGCGCAGAGCACGTTGTATGGATCGGATGCGATGACCAGCGTGGTGCAGGTGTGGACGCGGGCGGGGAGTACGCGGACTCCGGAGTTGCGGTTGGGAGCGGATGGGGGAAATCTGGAGACGGCGAGCGGGCATGCGGCGTTATCCGGGGCGAATGGAAGGTTTGATTACAACGTGTTTGGGGATCAGTTCAATACGAACGGGCGGGGATCAATGACGCATACTCGGATTCGCTGGAGGGTGCGAATGTGGGCGCGGCGCTGAGCGATTCGGTTTCGCTGCGGGCGCGGTTTCGTCATGCCAACAGTCATTCGGGGCTGCCGGGGGAATGGAATTTTAATGGATATGATCCGCTGGTTCCGGCGAATGGGCCGACGGAGCCACTGGTGCCGCTGCAGCCGGATCCGAGCGATTCGTCGCAGTTGAACAATCTTGCTGGGCAGCGTGGAGTTGACGGTGAACGCAGCCGAGTGGATGGCAGCATCGGGTTACGGCGTTTGATTATTTGTACCGGTACAACGAGTTGGATCCGAATGGCGATGCGGAGAGGACTGATCCGTATGGCGATCCGATTGATTTTGCCGCGAATGAGGTTGATCACATCAATCGCGGGGGATTTGAATATCAGGGGGATTATTCGGAGAGCACGCGGGCGCACACTACGTTTGGGTATCGCGTGGAAAATGAAAATGGGTTTGTGGGCGATGTTTATGTATGGGCCGCAGACGCATGGGCAGCGGTTAAATAACGATGTCTATGTGCAGCAGCAGGTGACGCTGGGGCGGTTGTCGGTGATTGCGGGCGGGCGGTTGGTGCATGACAGCGCGTTTGGGAATACGGGACTGCCGCGGGTGGCGCTGAGTTTCTGGCGTTGCGCGGCGGGGAAATTTTTTCGGGGACGCGGTTGCGATTTTCTTATGCCACGGGATTCAAGGAACCGCGGCTGGAGGAGACGTTTGCGGGGCCGCCTTATACGCAGGCCGAATCCGGGGCTGAAGCCGGAGCGGTCGCGGTCATTTGAAGCGGGGCTGCTGCAGGATTTTTATCGTGGGAAGGTTTCGTTTAACGCGGGACGTACTTTAACAATCTGTTTCACGATCAGATCAATTACGTGACGGTGAATCCGGTTACGTTTGTGGGCGAGTATGTGAATGTGAACCAGGCGTTCGCGCAGGGCGCGGAGATTGTGGTGGCGGCGAAGTTGCGGCCGCGGGTGCTGTTGAATACGGCTTATACCTACACTTCGTCGGAGTATCTGGATAATCCTTCGCCGTACGATGCGGCTTATGATCCGGGGCAGCCGTTGCTGCGGCGGCCGAAACATTCGGCGACTACGCTGCTGTCTTATTTGGGGACAAAGTGGGGCGCGAATTTGGGCGGGAGTTTTGTGGGGCGGCGGGCGGACTCGGATTTCGACGGGTTTGGGATTGATCATGCGGCGGGATATGTGCGGGCGGATGTTGGGGGATGGTATGCGGTGCATCCGCGGATGACGCTGCTACGTGAACGTGAAGAACGCGTTGGACCGGCGGTATAACGAGGTGGTGGGGTATCCGGCGCTGCCGGTGAATTTTCGGGCCGGGGTAAGGTTTCGGATTGGCGGGGAATAGGGCGGCGAAAGGGGCTGCTTTGATGGTAGCGCCGGCGACGTGGGCGAGACGCCCACGCGACAGCCGCCAGGTTGCCGGCGCTACCTTTTCAAAGTCAGTGTTTGGGGTCGAACGGGACACTGATTTCCATGGTTGTGGTTGAGCTTGCCGAGGCGTACTTCCACTTTCTTACTGCCGCCGCGGCCGAGTCGCCGAGGATGGGATTGCCGCCGATTACTTCGACGTGTTCGACGCCGCCGTTGGAGGCGATGACGACTTTCAGGCGGACGGTGCCGCCGATCCCACGATTTTGCAGATCTGCGGGGTAGGCCGGATCGACGCGCATGATGAGCGGGCGTTCGGCGCCGGTGGAGTCAGCGATGGCGAGCGGCTTCACGCCTTCCATGCTGGCGCTGGAACCGACGTAGCCGATGGCGCCTTTGGTTTTGGCGACGTAGGCTACGACCTCGGCGTCGGAGCTGACGGTTTTGGGCATCAGGCCTTTGCCGGTGAAGACGAGGGTCTGATAGTACTTCTGCAACTCGTCGTCGGTCTGACCGAGATAGTCGCGCAGGAAGGCTTCGTGCGCCGGTCCGTGTTTTTCGATTACCGGTTCGATGTGCGCGCCGTTGAACGAATTTTTTTCTTCCAGATAGAGGCTCTTGAGTTCGCGGGCGGAAATGGAATCCGCTTTGACGCTGGGGTTGGCGATGACTTTTACGTCGCCGGCGAATGCGCTGGCCGCGAAGAGGATCGTCCACCCGGTTGCTGCTAGAAATGCGTTTAGATATTTCATCGAGTTCTCCTTTCCACTGTGGGTGGACTTAGAAATGTAGGCTGGTCTTGACGACGAGCGCGTTGGTGTTGGGTTGGAATCCCTGAAGGTTGTTGGCGGCGTAGAAGCCGTTGGGATACTGGTCGGGCAGGCCGTAGCCGTCCATGAAATGCCCCTCCAGTTTGATCGACGCATAGCGGGTTGGATCGACCCGGACAGTAATTACTTTGTCGTAGTCGTGGCCGACGCCGGATGGCAAAAGACCAGTGACGGGATAGTTGATGGCATAGTGCGAAAAGTAGGATCCCACTTGCACGTGCTTCGCGATCTGATAGGACCCGGCCACATACCAGCCGCGAACATCCTCCTGGATCATGGAGACGCCTTGGGTTCCGAGGTCGGTCCAGTAGCGGCGGTACTCGGCATCGACCACGAGTTTCTTCCGGGAGTATTGGCCGTAGTACTGGTTGGTCCAGTCGGAGGAGCTGTTCAAGCGGAAATCGGTGCCTGCGGTGAGGAAGTCGAGCGTGAGATCTTCGTTCATGCGCGAGACGCCGACCAGCAGACCCTTGAGCGGCGTAGCCCAACGCATGTCGCCGCCATATTGCAGTCCGCCGAAGCTGTTGAAGGTGCCGCCATCGCTGTGGATCAGGTAGGCGAAGCCGCTGTAGGGGCTGTCGTTGCGGTGCCCGGCATAGGCAGTGTAGGAGAGAGTTCCGTACCGGCTGCCGACCCGAATGTCGCCGAAAATGTCGCCGCCGGTGTGGGCGAGAGTGACATCGCGCAGGTCGGTGGGATAGACACTCTGCGGCATCAAAGCGAAGGTGTGCAGGAAGTCGAGATCCTGGGTGTCGTTGTAGAGGCCCATGACAGTCTTCACTTTTCCGCCGCGAATTCCGAGCCAAGGGGTGAATTTGTAGGTGGCCAACGCCCAGTCGAGCGTGGGATGCCACTGGCCGAGCCCGCCCAGGTTGCGGTCGTAGAGCTGCGCGCCGACGCGGAGCTTGTCAGTAATCTCGGTGGAGGCATTGGCGCCGAAGTCGGTGAATTCGCCGCTGCCAAAGCCGCTGGTGTTCATGGTGAGCCAGTTGTTGTCGTCGGTGTGCACGAATCCCTGGGAAGCGAAGCCGTGGATTTGGATATTGCGATCGAACAGTTTGAAGTCCTGCGCGTGAACCTGGGCCGATCCTGCACAAAGGCAAAATAGCAAGAGTCTTGCAACTCGTGAGTACATACGTCTCCCTTAAATTTTTAATTTAGTTAGGTACAACGGGCAGGAACTGATGACCTTGGGAACTGATTGTTGTGAGTATTTCCTAATGTGGGGAGGAGGGGTAGATGACGGAAGTGATGAAGCGGAGGTAACGACAGTGATGACGCGGGTGGGACTTAGTTAACGTTATTGGTGGTTGCGATTGAACTTCCCCACTCAAGGCAAGGAGCGGCTTGCATGGGCCACCGTGGATTATTTTTCTTAGCTGACTTTTTGGGGGGACTGCGGGATTGGCATGGAGGCGGCCAGTTTTGCGCCGAAATATTTGGTGCGGGCGAGCAGGAGTTTTTCGATGTCGACTTCTTTCAACGGCTGCTGGCGGCCGAGCAGGTGCGTGACCAGGGCGATCTGGGCGAAGTGCTCGACGGTTTCCATTTTCATGTAGGCGTGTTCGAGCGTGTCGCCGTAGGTGACGACGCCGTGATTCGACATGAGGATGGCGTCGTAGATGGGGACGTAGGGTTCGAGAGTTTTGGCCAGTTCCGAAGTGCCGGGCGTGCCGTAGCGGGCGAGCGGAATGCAGCCGAGGCCCATGACGACTTCGCAGACCAGAGGTTCGGTGAGCGGGATGCCGGCGGCGGCGAAGCCGGTTGCGGTAGGGGGATGAGCGTGGCAGATGGCTTGAATATCGGGACGCATGCGATAGATGAGCAGGTGCATGCCGATTTCGCTGGTGACGTTGCGGCGTCCGGCGACGTGTTGGCCGTCGATGTCGACGATGACCATGTCGGGGGCTTTCATGTCGCCTTTGCTGACGCAGGTGGGAGTGACGAGGATGCGGTTGCCGGGGAGGCGGACGGAAAGATTGCCGTCCATGGCAGCGACGTAACCGTGTTGGTGGAGCATGCGTCCGTAGTGGACGATTTCTTCCCTATGTTTACGTTCGGTCGGCATCGCTACCCTTGGGGGGAAATGATAAAAAGCAGGCCGCAACTGGGCACCCGCATAGTACCAGCAGGCGGGGAGGGGAGACAATGCTAATTTCCAGAAAAATGAGTGGGTTGGGCCGGGTTTTTGGGGAAGATTAGAAGCGGGCAGCGCGAGGGCTGAGAGCAGACGGGACGACGGTCTTCAGCGCAAGCAAGCGTCTCGGCAGCCCATTCAATCGGCCTTCAGCAATGTCCAAATCCAACCGACGAAGGTGAGGACGAGGAAGGGATATGCGAAAAACGGCAGCGGCGATGCGGTCGGCAGCAACGGTTCACCGCAAAAAATTCTTGCTGCCACAGTCCCCATAAGAATTGCGGCAATTATGCCTGCCAGACGAATCCAGGCGGCGAATTCTTTGGGCACACTTATGAGCAGAAGAGCGGCAGACCATAGAGCCGTACCGGCGGCGAAGGAGGGGACGCTGCCCGCGAGGGTCGAGGCCGTCCCCGAAAGAATGACGGCTTCTCCAATCGCGAATACGAGAAAGCCGGCGGCAATTAGATCAGCGCCTTTTCTGAAGTACTTCAACGCGAGTAGAGAAGTGGCGACGACCAGACCTACGCTATCGATGCACCAAGCGATGGCGCGAAGATTTTGGCTGGTGACGATGGTTCCTACGATTCCGAACACGCCACCGAGTGCGAGGCCAATTGCAGCCAGGATGTTTGAAGGACGTTTCATAGCAAGGTCGATCTGACGGGTAGATCTTACGACAACGCAAGCCCGCGGTGAAGTGAAGCCGGGGGAATTCCGGGGAGTAAATAGACTGAGGGGATCGAGGACGTGGGGATCGAGGACGCGGGCTTTAAGACGTGTCCTTATAATCGGGTGCGTGCTGGTTGCGGATTTCCATTTCGAACTGCCGGAGGAGTTGATTGCGCAGGAGGCGCTGGGGGATCGGGCTGCGTCTCGGCTGTTGCAGGTGCGTGGGGCGGAGTTGTCGGATCGGAAATTTCGGGAGTTTCCGGAGCTCCTGCGGGCGGATGATCTGGTGGTGTTTAACAATACACGGGTTTTTCCGGCGCGCTTGTTTGGGCGGAGGGGCGGGGGGTTGCCCGCCACCGAGGTCAAAATCCGAATCAAGATCCCCACCCTCTCGCAGAAAGCGCGAGAAGGATGGGGCACCCGGATGGTCGATTTCTTCGGGGCGGGTTGAGGTTTTGCTTACGCGGCAGGTTTTGCGCGAGCCGAATGAGTGGGAGTGTTTGGTGCGGCCGGGGAAGAAAATTGGAGTGGGGGAGCGGTTGGTTTTTGGGGAACGCGGGGAGCTTGAGGCTGAGGTGATTTCGCGGGGGGAGTTTGGGGAGCGGAGGATTCGGTTTGTGGCGGGAGAGGAGCAGCCGGCACAGGAGGGCTCCGCCCTCCCGGACAGCCCCTTCGACTCCGCTCAGGGCAGGCTTGGGCGGCTGTCCCTACATAAACCTGATCCGCCTGCGGCGGATCGCTTTTTTTCGTTGGTGGAGAAGATTGGGCATGTGCCGTTGCCGCCTTATATTGCGCGGGAGGATGCCGCGGGGGATCGGGAGCGGTACCAGACGGTGTATGCGCGGGAGCGGGGGTCGGTTGCGGCTCCGACGGCCGGGCTGCATTTTACTGACGAGATTCTAGGGAGGATGCGGGAGCGCGAGATTGAGACTGCTGAAGTCACGCTGCATGTTGGACTGGGGACGTTTCAGCCAGTGCGGGTCGAGAAGGTGGAGGAACATCGGCTGCACTCGGAGGAGTATTCGATTTCGGAGGAGGCGGCGGAGAAGATTAATCGGGCGCGGAGCGAGGGCCGGCGGATTGTGGCGGTGGGGACTACTACCGTTCGGACTTTGGAGTATGCGGCGGAGCGGCCTGGAAATCCCCACTTCTCGCGCACAGAGACGCGCGAGAAATGGGGCACCCGGGGACGTTCACTCCGGGGCGGGTGAGGCCAATATTTTTATTTATCCGGGATACAAGTTTCGGGTGGTGGGGGCGCTGCTGACGAATTTTCATTTGCCGGAGTCGACGCTGCTGATGCTGGTGTGCGCGCTGGGCGGGAAAGAAAATGTGATGCGGGGGTATGCGCACGCGGTGAGGGAGCGATATCGATTTTATTCTTATGGGGATTGCATGCTGGTGGAGTGAAGTTTCCGCGCCCTGCGGAATACGGGCCTAACTCGGCAGTTTCGTTTTGTAATTCAGATTCGAACCTCGGCGGATCTGCGGCGAACTGCGTTCCAAGAGCGGACTGGTCCAAAACAGGACGCGTCTTCAAAACTATATATACCTCCGTTATTACATTGCCTTCCCTGCCTGACCAATGATGGACAAGTCTCCTTCGCAGCGCGAGTTAGAAGAGTCGCGATGTGGGCGATGCGCAGCGGGACCCGGCCCCAGCGTCCGATGAGGACGCCCATCTCAGATTCTGAAAAGGAAAATTAAATGAAAAGGTATTTAGCTTTGATCACGCTGTTTCTGGCGGCGCTGCCGAGTTTTGGGTCACGTGCGCAGCCGAGTTTGTCGAGCCAACTGCGCATGAAGCGGTCGGACCGTAAGGTGCACGGAGCAACCAAGGCGGGGCAGGTCCGCCAGCATACCCATCCGGGACAGCCGAACAGCGCTGCGCAGGCAGCTGCCGGGACTCGGAAAAGTGCGGCACCGGCGCCAGTCATCGGGCAGTTCTCGAATAAGGTGGTGCGGCACGGCGGCAGCATTCCAACCGTTAGTTTCGTGGCGGCGGCACGAACCCTCACGGCGGGCGAATCCGATGACGAAACCGAACCGGTGATGGGGGACTTCAACGGCGACGGGAAAAAGGACGTTGCGAAGTTGGTGGTCAATACGGTTGGACAGACCTCGACGTACTCGATTTCGGTGCTGCTGGGCAACGGCGATGGCACGTTTAAGACCGCGGTTCTGACGAATACACCGAACAATGCCGACGATCCGCTGGTGGTGGGAGATTTAAACGGTGACGGCAAGGACGACATCGTGCAGATTCACCCTTATGGAGAAGATTGCAGGGCGGCCCGCGCGGCGGGAGTGAAGCCTTCAGGACCGAGCGAATGCGGATCGTCGATCGATGTGCTGCTGAGCAACGGAGACGGCACATTCGCTACACCCGTGAACTATTCGCTGACCTATACCTCGCTGCAGGGAGGATTGCTGACGGACATCAACGGCGACGGCAAGCTTGACGTGCTGGCCTTCGACAACCTGAATCCGGGGAACGCGCTGGAGTTGCTGGGCAACGGCGACGGAACCTTCCAAGCGGTGGCGACCCTGGCAACATTGACGGGGCCGGCACCTGGAGACATGGTCTTTGGCGACTTTAACGGGGACGGGAACCTGGACTTCGCGGGCTTCAGCGGCAACCAGGTGGCGGTCTCGCTGGCCAGCGACGGGAACTGGGCGGCGCCGGTGCTGCTGACAACTGAAGATGGGAACTACAACGGCTGCACCAATTCCATAGGAGATTTGACTGGGGACGGCAAGCCGGAGATCGTCAGCATCAACTGCGACGAGAACAACACGGTGACGGTCTACGTGAACAATGGGGATGGAACGTTTCACCCCGGCGTCTATTACAACAGCACCGGTGATCTGTATCAGGATCCGTATGAGGCGACCATTGCGGACATGAATGGCGACGGCAACAACGACGTCGTACTCACGAATGAGGACGGCGGCGACATCAGCATCATGCTGGGAGACGGCTCCGGACGACTGACGGCGGAAGACCTGAACTATGGGACCGGCGGGTACCCCTGGATGGCGCCGTTGGTCGCCGATTTCAACGGCGACGGCCTGATGGATGTGGTGGTGTGCGACGATTACTTCAACATGGTCTACCTGCAAGGCTATGGAGACGGAAGCTTTCATGCCGCGCCCTCGTATACATTGCCCAACAGTTCCGATCAGTACGCGTGGTCGTACAGCGTGGCGATTGGGGACTTTAACGGAGACGGAATTCCCGACGCCGCAGTCGGGCAGCAGAGTAACATCGGCTCGACGGGATTCGTGGTTTACCTGGGAAAGGGAGACGGAACGTTCTACCCGGGAGTGAGCTACGGTGAGAGCACTAGTCTGGGATTTGTGACTGTCGCCGATTTTAATGGTGACGGAAAGCTCGACGTTGCGGCCACGGACACGCGCAATGGTGTGATCCAGATTTTCCTGGGCAACGGGGATGGAACGTTCAGCACCGGGCTTGCCTATCCTACCGGGGGAGCGACTCCGGCGAATCTGGTGACCGGGGACTTCAACCACGACGGCAAGATGGACCTTGCGACTGCGAACGGCAACGGGTCAATTGGCGTGCTGCTGGGTCATGGCGATGGAACATTCGCGGCCGCAGTCACCTACGCAACTCCAGGCTATAACCCGTATAGCATTGCGGTGGCGGACGTGAACGGAGACGGCTATCTCGATCTCGCGGTCACCGCGGCAACCGATGGCCCGTCTGCAGTGGGAGTCTTTCTGGCCCGAGCCGACAACAGCGGAACCTTCCAGGCGGTTACCTATACCACTTTGAACGGGTACCCCTACAACCTGACATTCGGCGACCTCAACAAAGACGGGAAGCTGGACCTGGCGGTAACGGAGAATGAGGGAACGATGTACCCAGGTTTCATTGAAATCGGCCTGGGCAACGGGGACGGCACTTTCGGAACGCTGACGGCTTATCCGAGTTCGGTGCTGCTCGATAACCCCAATCCGGCGGACATCCAAATGCTGGACCTGAACGGGGACGGGAATCTGGACCTGGTATATCTCAACGACGGGTTCGGTACGCTCGGCATCATGTACGGCAACGGCGACGGGACGGTGAATTCGCCGGTTGAGTTCCCGGGTAATCAAGACAACATCGGGATGGCGCTGGCGGATGTGAATGGCGACGGCGCAGTCGATGTGCTGGCGGGAAATGCGTACACTGGCGGGTTCACGGCGTTCCTGAATGGCAATGGAAGCGGCACTGCGCAGACCTACACGCTGGGAACAACCACTCCGAGCGCGACGGTCACGGCGGGCGCGTCGGCGACCTACACGCTGAACCTGGCCGGACGAAACGGCTACACCGGCACGATCACTTTTGCTTGCAGCAACCTGCCTACGGGAGCTGCTTGCACATTTAGTCCGGCATCCGTGGTGGCGAACGGCGATACGGCGCTGACTACCACGATGACTATCACTACCACGGCGTCGGCGTCCGCTCGATCCGTGCGGCCGGCGGTTCCGGGGGCAACTCCTGGGTCGACGACCATGCTGGCAAGTCTGGGCGGGCTGGGGCTGCTTGGTCTGGTGCTGGCGGGACGCGGTCCGAAGGCTCGGCGTCGTCGGGCTGTGATCGTGTTTAGCGCAATCCTGTTGATGACGCTGGGCACGCTGGTCGGTTGCGACAACGACAACGGTACCAGCACCAAGACATTGACGGGCACGCCGGCGGGAGCGTATGCGGTGACGGTGACTTCGACTGGAACCGGGACCAACGCACCCACGCACAGCTTGAACGTTACGATGTTGGTGCAGTAGTTGGTATGGGTTGTCGATGTGCGGAACGGCCGGGGGAACATTCCCGGCCGTTTTGTGTTTCAGGGCGGCAGGGGCTAAAGCCCCATTGATTTGCGCACTCGACGCGGCCCTGAAGGGCCGCTCTTCCACGGTTGCTCTCGACGGTTCCGCTCGGTCGCACTCCACGGGTTGTGCGGCCACCGTTGTAGACGCACATTACGCGGACAGGCTTGTGCGCTCGGTCGTGGTTGTGCGACGCCCGCTTCGCATCGCCTGCTGTCGGGTCTTGGCGGACTTGCCCGCCAGCGCCCGATCCGGCTCTGATCGCTATGCGTAGTTGGCTTGGCGGGGCTATTTAATCGCGAGCGGGATGGGGTAGTATTTCTGGATCATTCTGCCGGTCATTAGGCCGCCTTCGTATTCGGGGATGATGACTTCGTCGGCGAGCAGAGTGAAAATCCTCACCCTTCGGCAGGCTCAGGGCAGGCTTTCTCGCGCACAGAACGCGCGAGAAATGGGGCACCCGGCACAGGGGAGATTCGCGTGGGGGCGGGTGAGGCCAATATTTTTATTTATCCGGGATACAAATTTCGGGTGGTGGGGGCGGTGCTGACGAATTTTCGTCTGCCGGAGTCGACGCTACTGATGCTGGTGTGCGCGCAGGGCGGGAAAGAAAATGTGATGCGGGCGTATGCGCACGGGGTGCGGGAGCGCTATCGATTTTATTCTTATGGGGATTGCATGCTGGTGGAGTAGAGGGATGATCGCGCTCGTATATTCGGGAGTAGAGGAGGCATGAGACCGATCTTAAAAGCCAGCGACGCGATCAGGATTGGAGACCCAGGCTTCGATGGGTTTGATGCGTGCTCTTTGATCGCAACAATCCGAGCCGCACCAGCTCCTCGTGGAGCGACGCTGGATCGTGAAATTGAATCGCGTGCATGCCAATTCCGCGGGCCGCTTCGACGTTGTGCTGCAGGTCATCAATATAGATTATTTGCTCCGGGCTCAAACCGAACCTTTCGCAGAAGCGGGCAAAGATTCGCGGATCGGGTTTGACCAAGCGCACTTCGCCAGAAAGAAGAATCGCGCGGAACCAGCGCAGGAATTCGAATCTTTTCTGCGCAAGAGGGAAGGTTTCCGCGGACCAGTTGCTCAGGGCGTAGATCGGGACTTCCTGCTCTCGAAGCTCCGCCAGAATATCGACCGTACCCAAGATGGGCCCGGCCATCATTTCATCGAACCGCTCAGACCACGCGTCAATCATTTCAGCATGAGTGGGATGCTGGAGTTTCAGCGCTGCGGTGGCTTCGGCAAAAGTTCGCCCAGCATCTTGATGGAGATTCCATTCCGCTGTGCAGATGTTCGCTAGAAAATGTTCCATGTCGGCTTCCTGTGGGAACAATTTGCGATAAAGATGGCGTGGATTCCAATCGATGAGAACGCCGCCAAGATCAAACACGGCGACCGAACGGAGGGTAGTCATGCTGTGATTTTAGCGAATCAGACGTCAGGGGTCCGTTCAGGTCGAGTTGCGCGATGGATTCTCCGCGGAGAAGAGTTCTTTCGCCCTGGTTTTCGCCGTGGGCTTTATTCTTGAGCCGCGTCTTTCACAGGGAGGAGCGTTATTTGATGGCGAGCGGGATGGGGTAATACTTCTGGATCATTCGGCCGGTCATGAGGCCGCCTTCGTATTCGGGGATGATGACTTCGTCGGCGCCGGAGCTGCGGATGGCGTTGGCATAGCGCTGCTGGCCGGCGCGGGTGATGATTTTCATTTTCGGATTGAGCGAGCGCGAGGTGACGGTGATGTAGAGGTTGTCGGCGTCGTTGTCGATGACGATGCAGATGCCGCGGGCGCGGTCGATGCCGGCCTGGAGCAGGACGTCGTGGCGTTTGGCGTCGCCCTGGATGACGGGGATTTTGTCGTTGAGCAATTCGCGGTAGAGGCCTTCGTTGGTTTCGATGAGGACGAAGGGGATCTCGAGGCGCTGCAGTTGGTCGACGACGGTGCGGCCGACCTGGCCGTAGCCGCAGATGATGAAGTGATCGTGAGGCGGTTGACGTTGACTTCGTTGATCATGGTTCTCCAGGCCTCCACGCCATGGCGGCTGAAAATGGTGAGCAGGACGCGCTCGGCGATCCAGATTTGCAGGGCGAAGACGCCGGCGTAGACGAAGATCGAGAAAATCTTGGTGGAACGGTGGACTCGAAGGTATTCAATCGAGTGGGGATGGATCACCCAGAACAGGGCGTCGAGCGGGCGCAGGCCTTCAACGCGCATGTAGAACACGACGCAGACTCCGAGGAACGCCGCCAGGACCAGGAGCGGGAGCCACAAGCGTTTTAGAAAAACGAGGATGATGCGTCCCATGGGCGTCAAGCCAACCGACCGGTCGGTTGGCAGAAGTCTGGAGTATATCAAGTCGCCGCGACACTGGAGCAGGAATTCTTTGCATCGCGCTATAGCGGAGGCCAGGCGCCGAGCGACGGGGTCAGGAGGGCCGATCCGACCGGGATCATCGAAGGCAAGCAAAACGGGCATCCTTGTGGACGCCCGTCGCTGAATAGCGGACAACTTGATTGAGAACTTACGCTCTGGCGCCGACTGCGGCTGGCTCGGGGGCGGGGACTGATTTGTCTTCGCCGTTGGGCTTGGCCTGGTTGGGCTGGCCGCCTTTGCGGATGTCGATGCCGCCTTTGAAGAAGGCGCCGTCTTCGATGGAGATGCGGGCGGCGATGACGTCGCCGGTGAGGGAGCCGTCGCTGCGAATGTCGACGCGATCGCTGGCGGTGAGATTGCCGCGGACTTTGCCGAGCACGACGATTTCGCGGGCATTGATGTTGGCGGCGACTACGCCGTTGCGTCCGATGGTGACGCGATTGCCGGCGAGGTTGATGGAACCCTCCACGCGGCCATCGATGTACAGCGATTCGGAGCCGGTGACTTCGCCTTTAATGACGAGAGACTTGCCGATGGTAGCCTGGTCGGCGGTGGTGGTGGTAACCGGCCGGGGAGCAACGGGCTCAGCGGACAGCCATGGGCGCGCTGGGGGTAGACATAGTGGGGCGCTCCGGCGCAGGCAGGCTGCGCAGGAGTTTGAGGCTGATTGGTCGGCTTCCACATGGGGTAAAAGTCCTTTCCTGGTTGGGATTAAGGGGTCACTGGCCGCACTTTCGTGACCAAAGCCGATTGTACTCCCGCGTCTCAAAGTGAGCGCTGTGGAAAAGCCTTTATTTTCAATCGGGAGTTCACTCTGATGGTACGTCCTTTAGGGTGCGGGAGCTGGCGGAGGGTTCGCGAGGGGCTCGGTCGGACCGCGCTTTTTCTGCTCGATGCGTGTAACGATTCCCGGAAAAAACTGGCCGGGCCGTACCCTTCCACAGGGGTTGAGGGTTATGCTGGCGGGGTCGAAGATTTATCGAAAACGGAAATTGGAGTGGGGCGTCTAAGTTCTAAAGAATCAGGGCCCTCGAAATCCATTTCATATCAGGAGCAAGCCATGTCAGAACCAGCCGTGGTATCGCCGGCAACGTTGATGATCGCGCGGCCGGAGCCGGGCGAGTATGCGCCATATTATGACCGCTACATTTCGCTGATTGCAGGGACGGACATTCTGGGGACGCTCGACGCGCAGCGGCGGCAGATGATGCTGCTGCTTTCGGGGCGCGACGAGAGCGATGGGGATTTTCGTTACGCGCCGGAAAAATGGTCGGCGAAGGAAGTGTTGGGACATGTGTGCGATACGGAGCGCATTTTTGCGTATCGCGCGCTGCGGATTGCGCGCGGCGACCAGACGCCGATGGCCAGCTTTGAGCAGGATGATTATGTGAAGAATGGTCCGTTCGCGCGCGAGCCGCTGGCGGAGATTGTGGAAGATTACATTGCGGTGCGGCGGGCAACGCTGACGCTGCTGCGAAATCTGGATGAGGCCGCGTGGATGCGGCGCGGCGTGGCCAACAAGAATGAGGTCAGCGTGCGGGCGCTGGCCTACATGATTGCGGGGCATGAGGTGCATCATCGGAGGATTCTGGAGGAGAAGTATTTTTCGGGCGGTGAGCGGTTTGAGGCCTGAACTTCGGGTCTTGCCAACGAGATCCTATTCGCTGCTCGATGAACGCGGGATACAGATTCTTTCTGGCTGAAGATGTTAATTCCTTCATGTCACAACGCGCATTGACGGAATTGCTTCGCGGGAAGGGCGCGCACGCTGATCCGGTGGCGTGCGTGGACGATATTTCTGCGGAGCTGGCGGCGCGGCAGGTTGCGGGATTTCCGCATTCGATTGGGCAACTCGTCTTTCATATCAATTACTGGATGGAATATGAGGTGCGGCGGATTCGCGGCGCAGAGGCCGGCTTATCCGGAGCACAGTGCGGAGAGTTTTCCTGCGTCGCCGGCGCCCGCCGATGCGGCGGAATGGGATCGGCTGCGCACGCGAATGGCGGAGTTGCTGGGCGAGTTCGCGGAGTTGGCGAAATCCTCTCCGCAGGAACTGCAGCGCGAGATCGAGAGCGTGCATGCGGGCGACAAGAATGTTGCGGGCGACGCTTGAAGCTGTGATCATGCAGATGGTGGCGCACACCAGCTATCACGTGGGGCAGATTGCGATGGTGCGGCGGGCGCTGGGGGCGTGGCCTCCGAAGGGCGGCGGGGATTCTTGGTAGTGCGACGGAGATGTTTTAGAATTCATCTTTCTGAGATCGCTATGTTGAAGTGGCTGATTGAAATGCGGAGGGCATTCCTTGCGGCTGTCGTGGCTATCATCTGACTCATACTCTGGACTGCTCCGTACTCAATCAGTTTCATCGCAGAGATTTGGCGTAGCGTGTAGCGGGAAACGAAAACCGCCTTATCGACAGCCGCCAAATGTGCTCTGAAATCGTAGCCCCACTGAGTTATGCTGAACGCTGATAGCTGACGGCTTCCCATGATTTCTGATTCGACATCCTCAAACATATTGCGCGGCAGCCTAAGAGAGCGGCGGGGTTCAAGCAGCTGGTGCGCGAGCTCGGGCTGCATGGGGACGAGCGGCGCGAACTGGACTCGCTGCTGCAGAAGATGGTGGCGCGCGGGACGCTGATTTCAGCGACTCAGATCGATACGCTTTGCCTGCGCCGGCCTGCGGATAAGAATCTGGTTGCGGGGCGGCTTACGCATGCATCGCGATGGATTTGGGTTTGTGATTCCGGATGCCAAGTCGCTCTCGCCGGCGCTCAAGGCGCGGCTGACGGGCGACATTTTTATTGCGCCGCATGTGGTTGGCAATGCCATGCATGGGGATCTGGTGCTGGTCGACATTATCAACGTGCGGCCGGATGGGAGGGCCGAGGGGCGGATTGTGCGGCCGGTGATGCGGGCGCATCCGACGGTGGTGGGGATTTTTCATTACGGGAGCCGCGGCGGGTATGTGCGGCCGATTGACTCGAAGATTACGCAGGAGATTTTGATTCCGGCGGGGATGGAGCGGCCGGAGGGCTCTGCGGCTCTCTCGGAAAAATCAAAAACTCAAACACAGGGGGCACAGAGGACACAGGGTAGAAAGTCTGTGGATCGCGTGCTGGGCGACGAGGTGGCGCGGGCTACTCAGTGGGAGGATCTTGAGGGGCTCGTGGTTGATGTTGAGATTACGGACTGGCCCTCGCCTACGCAGAATCCGCGGGGACGGGTCATTGAGATTCTGGGGCGCGAGGATGATTTCGGGGTTGATGTCGAGATCACGATTCGCAAGTTTCATTTGCCGCATCATTTTCCGGCGGCGGCGTTGGAAGAGGCGCAGGATACTCCGGCGATCATTTCGTCTGAGGAGATCGAACGGCGGCGCGATTTTCGCGGGCTGCCGATTGTCACGATCGACGGCGAGACGGCGCGCGATTTTGACGACGCGGTCTATGTGCACATGCTGCCGAACGGAAATTTTGAATTGCAAGTGCATATTGCCGATGTGGCGCAGTATGTTACCCCGGGGTCCGCGCTCGATCAGGAGGCGCGGTTGCGTGGGACCAGCGTTTATTTTCCGGATCGCGCGGTGCCGATGTTGCCGCTGGAGCTCTCGACCGACATTTGCAGTCTGCGTCCGCAGGTGGAGCGGCTAGTGCTTTCGTGCGTGATGGAGATGGATCATCGCGGCGAGATTGTGAGTTATGAGTTGAGCGAAGGCGTGATCCGGTCGGTGGAGCGGATGACTTATACGGCGGTGAATGACGTGCTGGAAGGCGATGCGGCTGCGCGGGAACGATATGCGCCGCTGGTGCCGACGTTTGAGTTGATGCGTGAGCTGGCGCTGATTCTGAATCGCAAGCGGCAGAGGCGAGGATCGATTGATTTCGATTTGCCGGAAGCGGTGATTGAGTTTGACGAGCAGGGATTGATGAAGAGCATTGGGAGATCGGAGCGCAAGTTTGCCAACCGGCTGATTGAGGAATTCATGCTGTCGGCGAACGAGTGCGTGGCGCATGATTTGGAGTCGAGGCATGTGGCGTCGCTGTATCGGATTCATGAGAAGCCGGATGCGAAGCGAGTTTATGACTTTGAAACGATTGCGGCGACGTTTGGATATTCGCTGGGCGTGGGCGCGCTGCCGGTTCATCGGGTGCAGATGAAGACGGACCGGCGCGCGGCTTATGGCACGGGGAAGCGAGTGCGCGAGATTGAGGTGCCGAAGGATGTGCACATCACGCCGCGGATGTATCAGAAGTTGACGGAGAAAATTGCGGGGAAGCCGGAGGAGCGGATTCTGAGTTATCTGATGCTGCGGTCGTTGAAGCAGGCGCGGTATTCGGAGGAGAATCTGGGACACTTTGCGCTGGCGGCGACTTCGTATACGCATTTTACTTCGCCGATCCGGAGGTATCCGGATTTGATTGTGCATCGGATTTTGAAGAGTGTGCTGCGGCGCGAGTCTCGTGTCTCGGGAACCCAGACTTCGGAATCCCATGTCTCGCAAAATCGGCGAGACATGGGGCATCCCACGTCCACGGGTCACTCGACGTTCGAGAATCCGGCTTCGCCTTGGTCGAAGCGGCGGACGAAGGTGACTGCTGCGCAGGAATCTTTGGGTGGGCCGATTGGGATTGAGGAGCTGCATGAGATTGCGGAGGAGTCTAGCCGGAACGAGCGGCGGGCGGCGGATGCAGAGCGGGAGTTGATGGAGGGGAAGAAAGTTAAGTTCATGCAGGATCGGGTGGGCGAGGAGTTTGAGGGGCTCATCACCAGCGTGACCAAGTTTGGATTTTTTGTGGAGCTCACGGATTTGTTTATTGAGGGGCTGGTGCCGCTGAATAGTTTGAACGACGACCGGTATACGTTTCACGAGAACACGCGGGAGATTATCGGGCAGCGGTCGCGGAAGATTTACAGTTTGGGGCAGAAGATTCGAGTGCTGGTCGACCGGATCGATCCGGTGGAGAAGAAGATTCAGTTTGCGGTGGTCGAGGAAGAGCCAGTGCGGGCGAAGGGGAAGCGGAAGAAGCGCTAACGCAGCCGTGCACGAGTGCAGTCCCTTCGGGACTTGGTTCCCCGCTTCTTATCTACCCAGGACTTACGTCCTGGGCTAACAGATGCCGCCGCTCCGCGGCTGGAGTGCGGCGCATGACGAGTACGCCACGACGTGCGTGCACATCAATTCTGCGCTTTCACTCCCAGGGCTTTTTGAATTTCGGCGGCGATGGCTGCTGTTATTGACTGCATTTTTTCTTCAGAATCGGCCTCGACCATGACTCGCGCCAAGGCTTCGGTGCCGGAGTAGCGGACTACTACGCGGCCATTACCGTTTAGGTCGCGCTCGGCGGCTTCGATTGCCGACTGCACGGCGGGGATTTGGGCGAAGGGGATTTTTTCGCGGACGCGGATGTTTTGAATTTTCTGGGGAAATATTTTCAGGTCGGCGATCAGCTCCGCCAGGGGCTTGCCGGCGCGGACGATGATGTCCATGAGGCGGAGGGCGGTGAGCAAGCCGTCGCCGGTGGTGGAGTCGACGTCGCGGAAAATGATGTGGCCGGATTGTTCGCCGCCGAGCGTCGCGCCGGTCTTCAGCATTTCTTCCAGCACATATTTATCGCCAACGTTGGCGCGCAGCATGCGGATGCCGGATTTTTTCAGGGCGATTTCAAGGCCCATGTTCGACATGGTGGTGGAGACGACGGTGTCGGCTTTCAGTTTCCCTTGCGCGTGCAAGTCGCGGGCAGCGGCGAGCAGGACGCCGTCGCCGTTGACGACGCGGCCGGCGGAGTCGCAGAACAGGGCGCGGTCGGCGTCGCCGTCGAAGGTCACGCCGAGATCGAATTCGCGTTCGGATTCGGCCACGAGTTTGCCCAGGGTTTCGGGATGCAATGCGCCGCAGCCTTCGTTGATATTTTTTCCGTGGGGCGAAACGTGGATGAAGGTCGCTTGAACGCGCAGGCGGCGAAACAATTCCGGGGCCTCGGCAGTGGCTGCGCCGTTGGCGCAATCGACCAGCACGCGCAATTTGCTGAGATCGGAAGACACGTCCTCGGCCAGCGATTTCACGTAGGCGTGACGGAGATCGGCTTCGCCGGGGAGTGAGGGCTTGGGAATCTTGAGGGCGGTGTCATCGGCGGCTGAGGCGTTTTGTAGAAGCGCGAAAATTTCTTTTTCGATGGCGAGTTCGCGCGCATCAGTGAGTTTGAAACCATCACCGGAAAAAACTTTGATGCCGTTATCGGTCCAGGGATTGTGCGAGGCGGAGATGACGACGCCTGCGGCCATGCCGCGGGAACGGGCGAGGTAGGCCACGCCGGGGGTGGTGATGACGCCAGCGCTGTGGACTTCGACGCCGACGGCGGCGAGACCTTCGGCGACGCGGTCGGCAATCCAGCCACTGGATTCGCGCGTGTCCTGGCCGATGACCGCTTGAGGGCGAGGAGCGGTGCGCATCAGATCATGGCCGAGAGCGCGGCCGATCAGGTAGGTGCTTTGTTTCGTCAGGGGAAATTCTCCCGCAACGCCTCGGATTCCGTCGGTGCCGAATAACTGCCTTTGTTCGGTCATAAGAAAAGATCAGGAATAGAGATGATAAATGAGCCGCGGCGGAAGAAGCGGATGAGAAGGAATGAAAGGTGCTCTAAGGCGGAAACAATCCTCAGGGGCTAAAGCCCGCAGCCTATTTATCCCTGGCGGCGCGGCTAAATCCGCGCCCTTTCAAAGCTAAACGTGTCTTCAGTGGGCTGCGGCGGTGGCGGCTTTTTGCACGGTTACGGTTACGCGGATCGAAGTGGCTTGCACGACTTGGACCAGCGGATCGGGGACATAGACGTTGGTGGTGAAGACGGCGGTGCCGCGAGTGCCGGTGGCGTCGATGGGATCGGTGCTGGCGAACTCGATTTTTTCCACGTGATGACGAGGGCCGGTAAGAGTGACGCGTGGCGGATCGGCGTAGGTTTTGACTTCCTCGCCGGCGAGGACGCCGATGACTCGGGGATGAATCTCAACGTCGCGGGTCAAAGTCGTGTCAAACGCTAAATGCAACTGGCTGGGGACAACCTGGACGACGGTGATATCGTGCGGGTGACGCACCAGTTGGGAGGTGAGATCGAAAGTGCGCTCGCCGGGTTTGACGTTGGCTAGATCGATTTCCGCGTGGACTTCGTTGGCCTGTAATTGGCGGATGACTCGCTCGGGGCCGCGGACGCGGATTTGGGCGTCCTGAATCGACTCGGAACTGATCTCCATTTGAGGGGGGACGTGCTGAAAGACGATGGGAGCGTGCAGGGCAACCTCGGCGGGCTGCTCGTCGCGCGAGATCATAAACCACAGTCCAGTGGCTAATAAGAGCGACAGGAATTTCAGGCCGAAGTTGTGGAGTACGTAGCGCTGGAAAAAGGCGATCATGAGTTGGGCTCCGATTCGGAGCGTGGGTCGGGGGTACGCGTGCACGTCTGAGAGGGGAGAATCGAAGGCTGCGTCGGACTCGTCTTCGCCGTTTTGCGCGATCGAAGTGGGAAGAGTGACAGGAGCCATGTGGCGGCGGAGCTCGGAGCCGAGGCGCTCGCGGAGTTGCTCGACGGTGAGGTCGCGCTCAATTTGGCCGCCGATGGCGAGACTGATGGCGCCGGTTTCTTCGGAACAGATGACGGCGATGGCATCGGTTTCTTCGGTGATGCCGATGCCGGCGCGATGGCGGGTGCCGAGTTGCGTGGAGAGGAGTGGATTCATCGAAAGCGGAAGAAAACAGGCGGCGGCGGCGATGCGATCATTTTTTACGATGACGGCGCCGTCGTGCAGTGGAGCGCTGGGACGAAAAATTGTAGCGAGCAAGTCATAGGAGAGGCGGGCGTCGAGGGGGACGCCGCTTTCGATGTGGGTGCGCAGTCCGATTTCGCGTTCGATCACGATGAGTGCGCCGGTCTGGTGCTGGGAGAAAAGATTCGCGGCTAGGACGATGTCGTCGTAGGAATCGCTATCAGCGGAAGAGCGCCCAGAAAGCTCAGGCGGCGGCCAAGGTCGGCGAGGACGTGCCGGATCTCGGATTGGAAAACCACGATCAGCGCAAACACGAGATAGGGCAGAACGTGGCTGACCACCCAGTTGAGCGTGGTGAGTTCGCCGATGCGGGCGAGATAGAAAATTAGAGCGACGACGACCAGGCCGACCAGCATGGGAGCGGCGCGGGTGCCGCGGATCATCACCAGGACCTGGTAGATCAGAAGCGCGACGAGGAGAATGTCGAGCCCGATCCACGCGAGCTTGCGTCCATGAGGTGATGACTGGCATTCGGTCGAATCGCTCTGGTCCTTAAGTAGCCGAGTACAAATTCCTCGAATCGCTGACAACTGAAAAGCCATTGTAATGCAGTGGATTTCCGGTGCCGGAAGTCTTACGAACTTTTACATTTTTTCGGGAATTACGCTCGAACGCTTATTCCTGCTTCTTGGTCACGGCGGCCTGGAACTGGCCGTGGGCCAGGCGGGAGGAAATTTCGTCGCCAACTTTCAGGTTGCGCACATCTTTTAGCAGCTTGCCTTGCGCGTCGAAGACCAGGGCATAGCCGCGGTCGAGGATGGCGAGGGGCGAGAGCGATTGCAGGGCGGTCTGCATGCGTTCGCTGCGGACGCGATGCTGCAAGAGAACGTTGCGCATGATGGAGGCCAGGGCGGCGGTGCCGCTGTCGAGTTCTTTGCGCATGCCGGAGAGGACAAGGCGGAGATCATAGTGGCGGACGGCTGCGGAGATGCGCTCCCAGCGGCGGAGCTTTTGTTCGAGCAGCATGGCGCTCGGCCAATTCCATGCGGTGCGTGAGGTCGTCGAGTTTCTGCTGGCGCTGGCGGATGAGTTCCATCATGCGGGCGAAAGCGCCGTGCTGGGCGAGTTCGGTGAGGGATTGGCGGCCGATCAGCAGGCGGTAGCGCATGGCGCGGCTGAGGCGTTCGTGCAAGGCGGCGGCGTGATCTTCGACTTCCTGGCGCGAGCGGATGACGAGTTCGGCCGCGGCCGAGGGCGTGGGAGCGCGCAGGTCGGCGACGAAATCGACGATGGTGAAATCGGTTTCGTGGCCGACGGCGGAGATGACGGGAATTTCGGAGGCGGCGACGGTGCGTGCCAGGACTTCGTCGTTGAAGGAGGCGAGATCTTCGGCGGAACCGCCGCCGCGGGCTACGATGATGACGTCGACGTTATCGTGCTGATTGAAAAAGCGGACGCCTGCGGCTACTTCTTGCGCGGCGGCGTCGCCCTGAACTTGTGCGGGAAAGATGAGGACGTTCACCGAGTGGTGGCGGCGCTGAAGGACGTTGAGAATGTCGCGAAGCGCGGCGGCTTGAGTTGAAGTCACGACGCCGATGCGAGATGGGAGAGCAGGGATCGGTTTTTTGCGCTCGGCGGCGAACAGGCCTTCGGCTTCGAGTTTGGTCTTGAGTTGTTCGAAGGCCAACTGCAGAGAACCGGCGCCTTTGGGTTCGATGTATTCGGCGGAGATCTGAAGTTCGCCGCGATCTTCGTAGACGGTGACGCGTCCGCGCACGACGACCTGCAGGCCGTCGGCGGGGCGGAAGCGGAGCAGACGGGCGGACGAGCGGAACATGACAACCTTGAGCTGGGCGTTGCCGTCTTTCAGCGTGAAATAAAGATGGCCGGAATCGGGGGCGCGGAAATTGGAAATTTCGCCTTCGACCCAAGCGTCAGAATATTCGCGCTCGATATGGGAGCGGACGGAGGCGACGAGGTCGCGCACTTTCCAGACGCGGCGTTCGGGTGGGCGGAAACTGAAGCCCATCTGATCGGTGAGGGACATTGTGGGCAGTGTACCGCAGAGGGCGGCGTGGCTGGGAACTCGCCGCGGAGTTTTGGCGGAGCAAGTTATCGCTACAGGAAGTCAAATTCCCCACCCTCTCGCAGAAAACGCGAGAAGGGTGGGGCACCCGCGGAGGATATAATCCTTCCGCCATGAATCTCGAACAGAAAGTTGCTGAACTCAAGAAGCGGAACCAGCTCGCCGAAGATGGCGGCGGGGCCGCGCGGCGCGAGCGGCAGCATAAAGAGGGGAAGATGTCGGCGCGGGAGCGCGTCGAGTTTCTGCTCGATGAAGGGACGTTCGAGGAGACCGACAAGCTGGTTACGCATCGCTGCAACGATTTTGGAATGGCCGAGCAGAAAATTTACGGCGACGGATTTATCACCGGCTATGGGCGGATCGAGGGGCGGCTGGTTTTTGTGTTTGCGCAGGACTTTACCGTGTTCGGCGGGTCGCTGTCGGAAACGAATGCGGCGAAGATCGTGAAGATCATGGACCTGGCGGCGAAGATGGGCGCTCCGGTGATTGGGCTGAACGATTCCGGAGGAGCGCGGATTCAGGAAGGCGTGATGTCGCTGGCGGGGTATGCGGATATTTTCTTGCGCAACACTTTGTATAGCGGCGTGGTGCCGCAGATTTCGGCGATCATGGGGCCGTGCGCGGGAGGGGCGGTGTATTCTCCGGCGATCACCGACTTTGTGTTGATGGTCGACAAAACTTCGTACATGTTTATCACCGGGCCGGATGTGATCAAGACGGTGACGCACGAGGAAGTCACCAAGGAACAACTGGGCGGCGCGATGACGCACAACGAAACTTCGGGCGTGGCGCATTTTCTGGCGCATGACGATGCGGAGTGTTTGTCGATGGTGCGGGAGTTATTGAGTTTCTTGCCATCGAACAATCTGGATGAGCCTCCGCGGAAAGCGTGCAGCGATCCGGCGGACCGTGCCGATGCAGCGCTCGATACCATCGTTCCCGCGCAGTCGAACCAGCCGTATGACATGAAGGATGTGATTCATGCCGTAGTCGACGACGGATATTTTTTCGAAGTGCAGGAACATTACGCGAAGAATATTGTGGTGGGATTTGCGCGGCTCGACGGTCGGCCGGTGGGGATCGTGGCCAATCAGCCGTCGGTGCTGGCTGGGACGCTGGACATTAATGCCTCGGTGAAGGGCGCGCGATTTGTACGCTTCTGCGATTGCTTCAATATTCCGCTGGTGACGTTTGAAGATGTGCCGGGATTTTTGCCGGGCACGACGCAGGAATATGGCGGGATCATCAAGCACGGGGCGAAGCTGCTGTTTGCGTTCGCCGAGGCGACGGTGCCGAAGGTTACGGTGATTACGCGCAAGGCGTACGGCGGGGCTTATTGCGTGATGGCGTCGAAACATATTCGCACTGATGTGAATTATGCGTGGCCGACGGCGGAGATTGCGGTGATGGGGCCGGAGGGCGCGGTCGATATTGTTTATAAACGCGAACTGGATGCGGCGGCGAATCGCGATCAGGTGCGGACCGAAAAGATTGAGGAATTTCGCGACCGGTTTGCGAATCCGTACGTCGCGGCGGATCGCGGATTTGTGGATGCGATCATTCAACCGCGCGAGACGCGGAAGAAATTGATTCAGGCGCTGGCCATGCTGGAGAACAAGCGGGACAAAAATCCAGCGAAGAAGCATGGGAATATTCCGCTGTAGAATCCGCCTACTTCCATCCTGACTCGTCTGGATCGAGAGGAAGCCTTGAACCGTGGCGGACATGCAAGATGTATACGGACTTTTCGAGGACCGCGAAGAGAAAACGGTAAGTGCCCCGGTTGCCCGAGCCGAAAAGCAACTCGCGGATGGGCTCGTCGAAGGCAGTGCTCTCAGGGGACAGAGGACAGCGGTCGGGATGATGGGAGAGCGTCCTGATACTCTGGCGCGCCCGTCGAATCCAGTCGCGAGCGGCGCGAGGGGCGTACTTTCGGATGAAGCGATAAACCGCGCGGAGATCGGCCTCAGCTTCGGGAGTAAGGATTACGCGATAAGTCATCCCAGCCTTCAGGCTTCTCGTTCAAGTTCGGCCAGCACGTCCTGTGCTTCCCTGCCTTCCCCTTTCCTGGCTTGGGCAAGACCTCGGCGTATACTCGCAAGCGCGTCCAGGTGATCGGCAACTTGCTGGTAAGCGGAGGCGTCGAGCAGCACGGCCTCAGCTTTGCCGTTGATGGTGAGCACCAGCGGGCGCCCGGTCTTCTTCAAGTGCTTCATAAGGCCGGTCGTATTCCGTTTGAAGGTGGTTAGAGAGTGAATGTCCTGTGTGACATCGATCATGATGTCATTGTAGCATCGTTTACGCATCTTATTTGATGTTCAGGAGAGTGCGATGAAAAGCTTGGCGGCTCTGATCGTTTTCTGCTTTCTCACACATCCACTTCTTTCGCAGGATCCCTCCACCTGGCTGACCGATCTTCCGCAGGCCAAAGACTATGTGCAGAAGCGGGTTTCGAGTTATGACCGGAGCGGGGGAAATGGGGATGCGCGGCGGATTGCGGGCGGGGGAGACGCTCACTTTGCTCGACGCGGATGGGCCGGGGATGATCAGCCATGTTTGGGTGACGATTGCGAGTGATGATCCGAATCATTTGAAGGCGCTGGTGCTGCGCATGTATTGGGACGGCGAGGCTACGCCTAGCGTGGAGACGCCGATTGGTGATTTCTTTGGGCTGGGGCTGGGAGACTATCACTTGTATCAGTCGCTGCCATTGTCGGTGGGCGGGGACAAGGCGCTGAATAGTTTTTTCCCGATGCCGTTTCAGAAGCATGCGCGCATCACTGTGACGAACGAGGGGACGCAGAGGACGGACGCGTTTTATTTCAACATCGACTATCGGGCGTATAGCAAGCCGCTGGCGGCGGATCTGCTTTATTTTCACGCGCAGTATCGGCAGGCTGCGCCGGCCAAGGGATGGACGAACGAGTGGAAGTCGAATGGGGATCCGCTGGTCGATGGGAAGAAGAATCTGAACGGTGACGGCAATTACGTTTGGATGGAAGCTATCGGGAGTGGGCACTTTGTGGGTGTGACCATGTCGGTGCTTCAGAATCAGGATGGATGGTGGGGCGAGGGCGATGACATGTTTTTCGTGGACGGCGAGAATTTGCCGTCGATCAATGGAACGGGATCGGAAGATTATTTCCTGGGGGCGTGGGATTTTGGTGGGCGGGCGTTTTCGTACGCATTGTTTGGCGCGCCGGTAGTAGGGCAGGAAGTGGCGGGTGGGAGATGGTCGCTGTACCGGTTCCATCTGGACTCGCCGATTACTTTCACGAAATCGCTGCGAGCCACGATTGAGCATGGGCATGCCAATCACCGGTCGGATAATTTGTTCTCGGTGGCGTACTGGTATCAGACGGAACCACATGCGGCGTTTCCGACGCTGCCGACGCTGGAGCAGAGGATTCCGCGGATTTATGCCGTGGGCGGACCCGGGAACGCGGAGAAGTGAGCGCGAAAAATTCCTTGCCACGGATTTGCGCGGATTTCCACGGATGCTCTTTGAGTGAGCTGAGAGGTCCAAGCGGCGGCGCGAGATTGTAGGGATGCTTCAACTTCACGGGGAGGATCGCTTCGCTCTCCTCACTGCTGCGCTCAGCATGACAAATCGGAGTGGGGGCGGAGCGTCAGGTAGAAAAAATAAGAGTTCCGAGGTGGTGTGGGGTCCATTCGTCTCGGCCAGTAGCTCGCGTTTGACCCTTGCTTGACCTGCTCCGCCGCTACCCTTGCGGGCCGCTGCGCGCGATCTTCGCTTGGGCTCCGGGCTCACCGCCAACCGGATAAACCTACCCTACGCCTCGGAACTCTATCTTGCCTCCGACATTTCTTCTTCGTTCGCCTCGACCAGCGCTTTGCTATAGACCCTTGCTCACCCTCCTTCCCAATCTTGCGATCAGAACAGTGATTGCGCTCGAGCCCCGGACGCCGCACCAACCGGAAAAACTTAAGAAGCTGTCAAAGAACAATCCTGTTGTACGCTTCCTATTTTTTTCGTCAATCAAAAATTCGCGTCTGCAACCATCTGTATTTTCAATCGAGTGCAGCCCGTTCACAGGCCGGTGACCGGATTTGGTGCAGTGGCGCTCTTTCGATGCTCGCACGGATGCGGCGCCAGACGCAGAGTTCCGGCAATTCATCGATGTGGATCGATGTGAGGTCCGGCAATTGCTACGCGGCGCTGCCTGTGAAAATCGCGCACAACCATTGCCTGGCAAGGGATTTCAAAAATGCGGGGATTGAGTGACATTGGATTTTCGAACATACAGCGGCGAGGATTTTCTTGAAGCAGTGGTTAGGGGATAGTGGTCAGTGGGCAGAACGGGACCTAGGTGACTTCGATCTTTTCGTCGGCCAAGCGCTTGTCGGCTTCATCTGATCCCGTTAGTTCGAACGAGTTGGTAGTGGCGGATTTTCCTTTTTCTACGCTGGTGATGACGTAGGAGCAGCCGAACCAGTGGGCTTCGGCCAGGTCGGTGGAGGACCACTGCGCGGGGTGGTCGGGGTGGGAGTGGTAGAAGCCGATGATGTCTTCGCCGCGCTCGCGGCCTTCGCGCTGGATGCGGACGAGTTCTTTGGGATCGATGTTGTAGCGGTTGTGCGCGGAGTCGGTGCGGGTGTTGCCGGCGCGGGCGATGGTGGTGACGATGCGGGTGCCATCGTCGTCCATGCGACCGAGCAGGATGCCGCAGCACTCATGGGGATAGGTTTCTTCGCCGTGGTGGCGGAGGGTCTCGTAATGTTCGCGAGTGAGTTTCAGCATGGGTAGATGCAGAAGTAAGAAGCCAGATTGAAGAATGAAAACGTTTCGATGTTCCTTCTGCAATCTGACTTACGACTTCTGCCTTTCTCTCTATCCTTCGTTCCAGAATCGTTCGCTCAAATACTTGTCGCCGGAATCGCAGAGGATGGTCACGATTACTCGCTCGTCGCCTTTGTTTCGCGGCAGGGCGCGGGCAATCTTCAGGCAGCCTACGACGGCAGCGGCGGCGGAGATGCCTACCAGTAGTCCGGCGGTTCTCGACATGGTTCGGGCCATGGCGTAGGCGTCCTCGGTGGAGATTTCCAGATTCTGGTCGGCGAGGTGCGCGTCGTAAATTTTGGGAACGAGCGCGCTGGGCATGTGTTTCGCGCCTTCGATGCCGTGGAACGACGAGTCGGGCTGCAGCGAGATGCATTGCACCGTCGGATTTAATTCTTTCAGGCGGCGCGTCGGTGCCGACAAAAGTGCCGCTGGTGCCGAGCATGGCGACGAAATGCGTGATTCGTCCCTGGGTCTGCTGCCAGATTTCGTTAGCGGTGCCGTGATAGTGAGCCTTCCAGTTGGCGTCGTTGGAATACTGGTCGGCGTAGAAATATTGATCGGGATGTTTGGACGGCGAGTTCACGAGCTTTTCGAATGGCGCCGTCGGAACCGTCGGCGGGATCGGTATAAATAATGTTGGCGCCGTAGCCGTGCAGGATTTGTTTGCGTTCGCGAGAAACATTTTCCGGCATGCAGAGGGTGACGGGAAATCTTTCAGCCGCGCCGAGCATGGCGTAGGCGATGCCGGTGTTGCCGCTGGTGGCGTCGAGCAGGATTTTGCCTGGCGACAGTTGACCGCGGCGACGGGCATCGGCAACGATGTTGGCCGCGGCACGATCTTTGACGGATCCTCCGGGGTTGTACCATTCGGCCTTACCCAGAAGTGCTACGCCGGGCAGGTCGGCGGTGAGCGCGTCCAGACGCAGGAGCGGAGTATTGCCGATGCGCTCGATCAGGCTGTGGCCGAGGGTTTCGCCCAGTCCTGACGCGGCTTCCCGTGGTTCTTCGGATTGTGCCGGAATCGACATGGCAAGATTTGTAGATTCGATGAGCCAGCGATGAAACCAAAACCTCGTGACCAACGTAATGTGCTATATGGTTGGAAACGAGATATGTAGTACTTTGATTGAGTGCATAGTTTAGATGAACCAGTTTCGCCCGGCGATGCAGTTCGTGTAAAGTGACGCGATCCTTTATAGTGCGATCCTGCGAAAGAGTGCATCTAAAGAGAGTTGCAGGGCAAGGAAAGGTTGAAGTTAAACGCAATGTCGAAAACTATTGAAGCACGAACCTACGAAGAAGCGCTGGCTTGGCTGCGCGATCACGGGTTCGACGTAACGGACGCGCCCGGCGCCACCGTCCGCGTATTTCTGCGTAAGTACAACGTTTCGGCCGCCATTCAGAAGACGCCCGAGGATGGAGTGAAGATTTTCGCGTACCCGGGATATCTGATTGGCAGCGAGATTTCGAAGTTGGTGAACCGCGGGTACCAGCAGTTTCTGAAGACATCGAAGACGGAGGTTCCTGCGAGCGCGGACCATTTGAAGGCGCTACAGTCTTTCTCTGAGGAACTAAAAGAGGGGCTTGGGCTGCCCAGCCTTTACAACGAGTCGCTGGGAACGGTGAGCGAGTCATATCATTACGACCGCATTGAGGACCGCGATAAGGCGGTTGTGGATCGGCCGAAGCGGCCGTGGGAAGTTGCGGGCAAAGCGGCGGCGGCGGCGGCGAAGAAGGGCCGGGCGTAGGATCGCTGCTGCGGACGCTAAACCCAAGAATTCGAACAAGCGGTTATCGCGGCGCCGAAAGCGCCGAGCCGCTAAAGAGGAGATTCTTTCGAGATAACCCGGCACTTCGGTGCCGGGATTTTTCTTGCCGCGACTTCGTGGCTTTCAGGCCTTAACGAACCCCTAACAAAATATCGATCGTCAGTTGATCGAGCTTTTCGTAGGGGAGGCGCTTTTGCAAGATCGCGTCTTTGTCGAAGATGTGCGCGAGTAAGGCGACGGATCCTTTGGCAGAATAGCGGTCGGTTTTTGGCGTGCCGGCAACGGTGGCCGAAATTTCTTCAAGAATCGCCCGAATCTCGGCGTCAGCATTCCACCGCGCGGCCTTATCTTTAAGAATAAGATAAGTGCGCATGCAGCCACTGGCGAAATCTTTGACTCCGTCGTAGTCTTCCGTGCGGTAGGCGTGGGCGTCGAAATGGCGAGGGCCGTTGTAGCGGACATCTTCCAGGAACTTCACCAGCCAGAAGGCGGATTTCGGATTGGACGAACCGAAGCGCAGATCCTGGTCGTATCGTCCGGGGGCTTGATCGTTCAAATCAATGTGAAACAGCTTGCCGGCTTCATGAGCCTGAGCTACGCCGTGCATGAAGTTGAGCCCGGCCATTTGTTCGTGAGCGACTTCAGGATTCACGCCAACCAGTTCAGGATGGTCAAGAGTGGGAATGAAGCCGAGATAGTGACCGGTGGTGGACATGTAAATGTCGCCACGGGGCTCGTTGGGCTTGGCTTCGAGGGCGAAGCGATATTTATATCCTTGAGCTATGCTGTACTCGCAAAGATAATTGACTGCCTCACGGAGGCGCTTGACCGCTTCGTCGGCGCGGCGGCAGCCATCGGTTTCGGTGCCTTCGCGTCCGCCCCATAGCACGAAGATTTTCGCGCCCAGTTCAGCGCCGAGGTCCATCGCACGCAGAGTTTTCTGCAGGGCGTAGGCGCGGACTTCGGGATCGTTCGCGGTAAAAGCGCCATCGCGAAATACGGGATGGAAGAACAGATTCACGGTGGCCATGGGGACGACGATGCCGCTTTGCTTGCAGGCTTTGCGGAATTCGCGAACGATGCGCTCGCGCTCGCTGGCGGAGGCATCCATCGGAACCAGGTCGTTATCGTGAAGGTTGACGCCCCAGGCGCCGATTTCGCCGAGCACGGACGCAATCTCGTTGGGCGGCATGACGCGGCGCACGGCGTCGCCGAAGGGATCGCGGCCGCGGTTGCCCAGTGTCCATAATCCGAAAGAGAATTTGTGCTCTGGCTTGGGCTGGTAGTTTTCGTCTGCTTTAGTCATTCGTTCGTCCTTTTGTTCTCGCGTTCTAGTGACGGTCAGTTGGCTGGATTCAATGCTGGAGGAGAAGCGGCGATCTTTCCTACCAGGCTGTCTTCCGCTTTCTTGTGCAATTCCTGAACTTTGCGGAGTTCCCTCTCCGCGTCCGCGGGCTTGCCGACGGCCTGATACAAGCGGCCCAATTGATAGTGCGGATCGGGGAGGCCGGGATCAAGAGCAATGGCGTGAAGCAGCGCTGATTCTGCATCTTTGTAATTTTTCTGCTGCATGTAGATTGCGCCGAGATCGGTGTAGACGATGCGCAGATTCTTTTGCGCTTCCAGCGAACGCTTGAGTAAGGGGAGGGCTGCCTCGGGGTGGTTGTTTTTCCATTCGATGTCGCCGAGGTAGGCCAAGGCCTGGGCGTGATTGGGGTCGAGGGCGAGCTCGCGTTCGAACTCGGGGCGAGCTTGGTCATACTGCTGCGACTTCCAATAAAGATAGCCGAGGCCGAAATGAACGTCGGGCTCGCTGGGGGCAATCTTGGCGGCTGCCTGAAATTCGGTGATGGCCTCGGCGGTGCGTCCTAGACCGTCGAGGGCCTCGCCAGTGAGGACATGGGTGCCGGCGGAATCGGGGCTCTGCTGCAATAGAGTCTGAAACTGTTCGAGAGCGCAGGGATAATTTTTAGCCCATAAGCAGCTTTGCGCCAGCGTGCGGCGGAGTTCGAGGCTGCCGGGATCGGCCTGGGCTGCGGGCTCGAGGAATTTTACGGCATCGGCAAAGCGCTGCTCGCCGTAGTAGCTCAGGCCGAGCAGAGTGCGGGCCTGGTTGTTCGAGGGGTCGGCGGTGAGAGCGGCGTGCAGCGCAGGCGCGGCGGCGTGAAAGTGGCCCTGCTTGAACTCGGCCAGGCCGAGATTGAGTTCAACGCCGGGAAGCTTGGGATTGAGCGCGAGCGCTTTGCGGTAAGCTGACGCGGCTTCGGAATATTTTTGTTGGCGGGAGAGGACGACGCCCAGGCTGGCGAAGGCTGCGGCGTCGGCGGGGTTATGCTCGGTGATGGCTTTCCAGGCGCGGGCGGCTTCGGGCAATTTTCCTTGTTGCTCGAGGGCAATGGCGTCGGCGGGGGACTGGGCGGGTGAGGCCGCAGAGAAAATGTGCGGCGAGAGCAGCGCGATGAGGACGAGTTCTGCCTTCCAGTTCTTCTTCATACCCGGTACTCAGCGGAATGTTACCAAGCTGCCGGCTCGGCTGGGAGGAGTTGACCCTTCTCTGGCGGTGGGCGCTTCGCTGCTGGCGCGGGCCTAAGAACTTACGCCCCGCTCGTCTCATACAGAGCGCGAACGGGGCGTGAGGTTGAGGTCCTGAAGCAAGCTTAGAAGATGAACTTCATAGCGAGCTGGAACTGGCGGCCGTCGTAAGCGTTCGTGACCGCGCCGAAGTTGCTGGAACCGACGTTGGTGCTGATGCCGCCGGTGTTGGAGTTACCCTCGAACTGGGTGTGATTGAAGGCGTTGAATGCCTCCGCTCTGAACTCCATGCGGAACCGCTCGGTGATGGCGAAGCTCTTGTTGAGTGACAGGTCGAAGTTATCGCGACCGGGGCCGCGGACGGCGTCGAAGCCCAGGTTGCCGTAGCAGTCGGGGCCGGTGACGCCAGGGCGGCGCAGGTCGGCGCACGTGAAGTATCCCGGAGAACCACTGCGCCGGCAGTTTTCGGATAGGAGATCGACCCGCGTTACATTCGGCCGGGTGCTCGAGTTGGCATGATGCTGGGGCGGTACTGGTCGGGCCGTCGGGTTCCGCTACACACCGAGGTTGATTGGCGCGCCGGAGTTCTCGGTAATGATGGCCGGAGATCTGCCATCCGCCCAGGCCCGCCTCGAAGCGCACGGTTAGTGGCATTGCGGAAGATCGGCAGATCGTAGACGAAGTTAGCGAAGAACACGTTCCTGCGATCAAAGACCGAAGGACCGAAATCATATCGCCATCCCTGGTAAGGGATTGGTGACGTTTTCGAGATCGCCACCGCTGCCGCTCGATGTAGTCGCGTCCATTGCCTTGGCCAGCGTGTAGGAGACTTGCAGGTGAAGGTCGCGCCGAACGGTTCCGGTCAAAGAGGCCTGGAGCGAGTTATAGGTGGCGTTGGCGCCGTCGTAGGACAGCCGCATGTTGCCATAGCCGAGGATAGGTGAGAGTCGGTGAAGGTTTCCCCGTCGTAGTTTACCGCGGAGGTATGGGCTTCGGCCGGCAAGTTCGGAGATGGTGGGGCGGCAGGTTGATCGCCTGGTAATAGTTTTCGCGCCGGCCCTGGCTGCCCACGTAGGAAACGTTCAATACGGCGTGGCTTCCAACCGCTTGCTGGACACCCGCGCTGTACTGGAAGCTGACCGGAGTTGGATAGTGCACGGCGATGCCGGTGACCCCGAGAGGAAGCACTGGCAGGCGGCAGCGGAGATGGTATTTCCCGTCGAGAGTGTTGCCGGGGATTGTCGAGTGAAACACCATTGAGGGTCGGGTTCGGATCGCCCGGGGGGTTCACGGCACCGTTGTACATATCGTTGCCCTGAATACGCTCGTACATCATGCCGAATCCGCCACGGAGGACGGTCTTAGCTTGACCGGTTAGGTCGTAAGCCCAGCCCAAGCGCGGTCCCCAATTGTTCCAGGAGTCGTTGACCAAGCCTTTGGGAATCCCGTTTACGCCGCCGACCCCGATCCCGTTCAGATAGAACGTATATCCGCCCAGGGCCGGATTCGTGCTGGCCACCAACCCGGGACTTGGCGTGTTTACTCCTCCTACTGTCGTGACGCCGCAATAGCCGATCGTCGAAGGGGAGTTCGCACTGCAGATGTTCGAGTTGGAGTCAAAGGTAGCCGCATCCGCCTGATTGTACATGCTGGGATAGAAATTCGAAGACAAGTGATTGGCTTCGTAGGTGTGGGGATGCCGTCCCAGCGCAGGCCAAGGTTCAAGGTCAAACGGCTGTTTACGCGCCAGTTATCCTGGACGTAGAGCAGCCGGGGAAATATTGTTCCAGTGGCCGCTGATTTTGACGCCATCTTCGGTGTACTGCTGAGCATAGCCGAGCAGGTAATCGGCAAAATCGTATCCGCAGGACGGTGGGGGTGGGTACGCTCCCGAGGGATGGGAACGAGCCGTTGAACACGAAGTTGCCTTCGGTGTTCGCGAACGCGTCCTGCACCTTCTTGTAGAGAGCCCAGCTGAAGCCAAACTTGAGCTGATGCGCTCCCTTAGTCCATGACACGTCATCGCGCAGTTGGTAATCGTCGGCTTTATTGACCCAGGGAGTCCAGTTTGCGGTGTAGTCGGAACCCGTCAGCTGAGACAACTGGATGGACGGGATGCGATTATCCTCATTGGGGCCGGTAAAGAGCCGGTTGAAGGTGAAATTGGTCGGCGCCGAAATCAGCCCGTCAGGAATGATATTGATGCGGTTGCCGTTGTAGTTGAAGGAAGCTTCATTGAGCAAAGTCGGGCTGATCACGTAAGTCGTGTGCACGACGGCGCTGTAGGACGGGTTGCCAAAAGTATCGGCGATGCTAGGAACGTTGTCGCCGCTCCACTGGGTGGTCCCGTAGGTCTGAGAAACCTGCTCAGAGATCCAGTGGCCGAACACCGAGAACTTGGAGCTGGAAAGTGTGATCGATGCGGGCAATCTTCTTCCGTCAGCGTGGTGGGCGAGTTATTGCCACCAATAAAACTCGCACCGCTGGTGGGCTGCGGGAAGATTCCGCCGTACTTGCCGCCGGCAACCAACAAGGCCGCCGCATTCGGGGCAAATCATGCAATCGGGAATCGTGTTGCATTGCATGGGAACGGGCTGCCGGGGGTGACTGTTTGCCCGAATTCCGTGGGTGCAACGCCACCGGGCAATTCGCGAACTGGTTCGCGATGCCAGTAGGCACAACTGCGGTAATCGGTCTTGCCGTTGTAGGTGGTGGGCAGCACCGCGCCAGTTCCGGCGCCGTTGGCGTCCGGGATATTCGCTGGCCAGCGGAACGGGCAGATTCAAGAGGTCCGCCGTCAATTTCTTTGCGCCATTCCTGGTTGTAGAAGAAGAACGTGGGATGGTTGTTCATGCCCGGAATCTTGCCGCCGAGGTTGAAGCCGTAGATGTTGTAGCGTAATTCGGCGACCGGGTTCGGAGCCGGGTTGAAGTAGTTGCGGGCATCAAGGGCGTCGTTGCGGAAGAACTCCCAGGCCTCGGCGTGAAACTGCTTGGTGCCGGACTTGATGACGGTGCTGATCTGCGAGGCGGAAGCCAGACCGTACTCAGCGCTGTAGTTCGAGGTCATATTGCGGAACTCGGCAATCGAGTCGATCGAGGGCATAACGCTGCCGCTGCTGCCGCCGCGGTCGAGGTTCTCGCCGCCGTCAATCAGCTGCAGGTTATGGCCGGCGCGCTCGCCATTGATGCTGACCGTGCTGTCGCCGCTGACCGGGGTGAACGACACGCATGGAACCCTGCAGACTAGAGGCTCCGGGGGCGAGAGCGAACAGCTCATACAAGCTGCGGCCATTGGTGGCCAGCTGGGTAATCTGCTGTCCAGTAATGACGTTGCTTTGTTCGCCGCTGTCGGTTTGCACCGCGATCGCGTTGGCTTCGACGGTGACGGTCTCTTGCGCGCTTCCAACTTCGAGCTTGAAGTCGACGCGGGTGCGGTCGCCGACGGCGAGCACCAGGTTTTTCTTCTCGGCGGCCTTGAAACCGGTGGCCTTGGCGCGGACGACGTAATGGCCGATGTTGAGATCCGGGGCCACGAACTGGCCGTCGCCGTTGGTCGGCAGGTCGCGGCTCACACCTGTATCGGAATTGGTGATCGTAATGGCGGCGTTAGGAACGGCCGCGCCGGAGGGATCGGTCACGGTGCCGACGATGGTCGCTTCCTGCGCTAGGGCAGGAATGGCGAACATCACGAAAAGAGCTGCGAGCAGAAGAGGCAGGCGGGAAACGCCGCGCCTGACAGTTTGACCAAAACTCCCGGCAAACTTGGACGAGAGGGATTTCATTGAAAGCCTCCGAATCAGTTGGAACGCAAATGCTGGGTAGCGGCCAGCCACAGACTGGCCGCAGTGTACTGGGATCTTGAATAACCCAAAACCGTAAGCGTTTACGGTGTTACATCCTGCCGATGATCGTTGTCAAGCGGAAAATCGATATAGTGGCGCGAAACGCGGATTTCCGGGCGAATTTGGGAGCATATTTTTCCCGGTGGATGGTTGGGGCGCGGAGTATACTCTCGCGGTACAACGTCAGCCACCTTTCGCGAAATAGTGGGCCTATGCGCCTTTGAAGAACCGCCTGGTTCGACCGGCGGAGGGGGTATACCGCGATGCGTGCCTCAATCTGGACCGTGACGGCCACACGAATGACGGCAGTGCCAACCTTGGTTCTCTTTTTTGCTTTTTCCATCACTCTGCTGGCACAGCAGAAGGCGGCGACCGCGCCGACTTCCGCAGTGCAGGAGTTTCCGGTGCTGCTTGAACAGAGTCTGGCCGCGGGCAAGACACCAGTTGGAACGAAGATCCAGGCCAAACTTCAGGTAGCGACTTTGGTGGCGGGGACGGTGATCCCGAGGAACGCGGTCTTTTCGGGAGAAGTAGTCGAATCGGTTGCGAAGACGAAGACTGATCCGTCGCGGGTGGCGATTCGCATGGATTCGGCGCAGTGGAAGAATGGATCGGCGGCGCTGAAGATTTATTTGACGGCGTGGTATTACCCGGCGAGAGATGCGGCTGGGCAGGACCTGCAATACGGCCCACCCGAGCCCGCGAACCGCACCTGGAACGGACAAGGGCAGTACCCTGATCCGAATTCAAAGTCGTATAAGCCGTTTCCTGGGAGTGACTCGGACAAAGATTCGGCGGTTCCGGACACGCCCTCGGCCGCACTTTCGAACCACCGTGTGCTCATGAAAGATGTGGAGTGCGCGAACAGGGCGGATGGAACTCTGGCACTGGTTTCGAAGCGGAACAACATCAAGCTGGATAAGATTACGACTTACGTGCTGGCGAGCGGGGATCTGGTGGTGGCGAAATAGATTTCGATTCGCGAGTTTCTCGTGCCGGATTGACGGTCGCTGGTCGTGTTGGCCCGGGTTAAGATGGAAGCTACCCATGTTGCCCCGGGAGATGAACATCCGCAGGCTTGCCGGTTCGCTGACGCTGCTATCTCTGCTGGCGATGTTGATGCTGCAGCCGTTTGCGCATTCGCAGTCAGCCGCGAAACCGCTTCCACTTTCTACGGCGGCGCACGCCACCACTGATAGCCCGATTCGATTTACCTACCAGCCGATCGATTTCAAGCTCGACAGCGACGAGACGCCGGAGCGGCACGCGCCGGAAACAATGGCCGGCGGCGTGGCTGTGTTCGATTACAACAACGACGGCAAGCTCGATATTTTTTTCACCAATGGGGCGGACATCAAGACGCTGAAGAAAACGTCCGCGAAATATTCCAATCGACTCTTTGAGAATGACGGGCACGGGCACTTCACCGACGTGACCGAGAAGGCCGGGCTGGCGGGAACCGGCTACGACATGGGCGTGGCCGTCGGAGACTACGACAACGATGGGTACGAAGACATTTTTGTGGCCGGCGTGTATCGCAACACGCTGTATCACAACAACGGGAATGGGACATTCACCGATGTGACCGCGAAGGCGGGGCTGAATAAACCCGATGCAGAGTATGGGCCGCTGTGGTCGGTCGCGGCGGCGTGGGTCGACGTGAACAATGATGGACTGCTCGATCTGATCGTCATCAATTATTTGAAATGGGATTTTGATCACGAGCCGGTGTGCGAGGGCTATGGGCATCGCGAGTATTGCCATCCCAAGATGTATAAGCCGACTCCGAACCAGTTATTTCTGAACAACGGCGATGGAACGTTTCGCGATGCCTCGGTTGAGGCGGGGTTTCGCTCGCATCCGGGCAAAGGGATGGGCGTGGCGGCGGCGGACTTCGATCTTTCCGGCAGGATGTCTCTGATAATTCCCAACGACAAGCTCATGAACTGGTTTTTCCGCAACAAAGGCGGCGGGAAGTTTGAGGAGATTGGATTCGACGCGAACGTCGCGCTGCGCGAGGATGGAACTTTTATTTCCGGCATGGGCGTGGATTTTCGCGATCTGGATAACGACGGCTATCCCGACATTATTCTGGTGGCGCTCGATGGGGAGACGTTTCCGCTGTACCGCAACACGGGCAAAGGCAGCTTCGTGGAGGTCACGCGAGAGAGCAATATGACGAAGCTGAGTTTGCCGATGGCGGGATATTCGCCGACGATTGCGGACTTTGATAATGATGGCTGGAAGGATATTTTCGTGACGCGGGGGCATGTGCAGTCTTTGCTGGCGGAGCCGAATATCGCGGTGGCGCAGCCGAACACTGCGTTTCGGAATCTCGGCGGGATGAAATTTTCGGCGTTGACCGCGGAGGCTGGACTGACCGCGCAGCCGCCGTCGCGGCATCGGGGATCGGCGGTTGGCGACTTGAATGGAGATGGGCGGCTCGACGTGGTGGTGACAGCGATCAATGCGCCGGCGGAAATCTGGATGAATGAAAGTCCGAGGAACAATCACTGGATCGAATTCAAATTGCAGGGTACCAAAAGCAATCGCGACGGCATTGGGGCGCGGATCAAAGTTGTGACGAAATCCGGCGCGCAGTACAACCACATGACGACCAGCGCGGGATATGCGTCGTCGAGCGCGGGGCCGGTGCATTTTGGGCTGGGAGCGAATGCCAGGGCGGATGTGGTGGAGATTCGCTGGCCTTCGGGGATTGTGCAGATGTTGAAAGACGTCGCGGGGGATCGGGTGGTTGCGGTGAAGGAACCGGCACAGTAGGAATCGTAGTGGCGGACTAGTGGCCCGGTCAGTGAGCGCAGCGGACTTTCATTTCGTCAGTGGGTGTCGGACAGTTCCTTCAGATAGCAGGTGAAGAATGGTTTTTCTCTGTAGACGTCAATCTCCTTCTGTAATTCCATCGAAAAGTCTTTAAGCCCTAGCTCCCGTGAATACACCATCCCGCTGTGAATCTGTGCAATGTCGTCATGCGAATAACCATGCGGAAGGTCAAAGAACTCAAAGTTGAAGCTCGTCCCATACGAATACTTCGTTCCGTCTTTCATTTCGGCAACGAATGCAGTCCAGGACATGATGGTCTCACCATGAATTGTCGACAAGATTTGAACCGGCCAGGCGAACGGGGACGGCTCGACAGCCTTGATTTGATAGTCGGAAATACGCGAGCCACCAGCAGCAAACACCTCGACCACCGCTCTGTATTGCTCGCTCTGGCCGCGGAGTTGCTCAAAGCGACGCAGCGCTAGATCTACCTGCGCCTTCTTGCTTTGGAAAATCACACAAGGCAAGTACGTGTCATCATTGAGACGGACCGCTGCCCGATATCGATTCCCATAAATTTCGTGGGGCAACGGCTCTATGTTGCTCTTCAGGAAATTTGCTAGTACCTCGGGCTTGATTTGACGCAGCGGTATCACAGCCATTCGCAATCTCCAGTTCTGATGAGGAAGATTACACGATACTTGTCGTAACATCCCCGGAGGCCCATCTAGTCGAATACCTGACGCAGCGCTGGATAAATCTTGCGGTAGGTGCGATAGGCCTGCTGCATGGTTTTTGAATCTGACGGATGCTGCGCGATGCGCGTCGCCACGCGGACTACTTTGTCGCAGGCTTTGTCGACTGAGTTCGATCCACCCGCTCCGACTCCCGCTAAAATCGCTGCGCCGTAGGCTGCGCCTTCTTCGGCGGCGACGATTTCTACGTCGTGGGCGTAGACGTCGGCTTGAATCTGGCGCCACAGCGGGGAACGCGCGCCTCCGCCGCCCAGGCGGATCGAGGTCAGCCAGAAGACGGCCGCTGGTTGCAAGTCCTTGCATCTTGACAGCGCATTCCTTGGGCGGGATACTCGCCCGCGTCGACCCCCTATCCCTTCGGCCGATGCCTATGATCGCGAACTTCGAGAGGACCTTCGCCATGAGACTTGCGTCAATCGTTGCCCGTATTTCAATCTCCGCGTCCTGCGCTTTCGCGGTTGCTCTCATGGTGGGATTCGCAGCCGGCGCATCACCGGCGCAGGGGCAAACGTTCAGCGTACTCCATTCGTTTAAGGGCGGGACGGACGGGGAGGGTCCGAACGGAGGTGTGGTGCGCGACCCGGCGGGCAATTTCTATGGCACGACGTCGTACGGCGGCGTTTTCAGCAAAGGGACAGTGTTTAAGGTGGATACGACCGGCGAAGAGACCGTGCTGTACAGCTTCACGGGCGGAGCGGACGGGGCAATTCCGCTAGCGGGCGTGATCCGGGACGTGGCCGGCAATCTCTACGGCACGACGGAGGCGGGCGGCGATCTCGATTGCAACAACGGCATCGGCTGCGGAACGGTGTTCAAAGTAGATAAGGCCGGCAACGAGAGCGTGCTCTATAGCTTCATCCCCGCAGCCGATGGAGCGGGAACTCCTTTCGCAGGCGTGATCCGGGACGCTGCGGGCAACCTCTACGGCACCACGGCCGATGGCGGTGCTTACTACTCTGGAACGGTGTTCAAGCTGGATACGACCGGCAAGGAGACCGTGCTCTATACCTTCACAGGTGGGCAGGGCGGGACGGACGGGTACTTGCCCGCCGGAGGCCTGATCCGCGATGCGGCCGGCAATCTCTACGGGACCACGCAGCTCGGCGGCAATTACAGTTTTGGAACCGTGTTCAAGGTGGATCCTGCCGGAAAAGAGACCGTGCTGTACAGATTCAGGGGCGGCTATAGCGGGGACCAACCCGCCGGCGGCGTGATCATGGACAAGGCGGGCAATCTCTACGGCACCACGGAGGGCGGCGGCTACTACTTTGATGGAACCGTGTTCAAGCTGAATCCGGTCGGCAACAAGACCGTGCTGTACCACTTCGGCAGCGGAGCGGACGGAACCCTGCCGGTTGCGGGCGTGATCGCGGACGCGGCGGGCAATCTCTACGGCACTACGGAGTATGGCGGCACCTTCAATTTTGGAACGGTGTTCAAGGTGGATAAAACCGGCAACGAGACCGTGCTGCACAGCTTCACCGGGGGCGTGGACGGGGCATCTCCCGTGGCCGGTCTGTTGCGGGATGCGACGGGAAATCTCTATGGCACTACATACTTCGGCGGCAATTGCTCCGTCGGCGGCGGCTGCGGTGTGGTCTTCAGGATCGCCCCTTGAAATCGCCGGGCGACCGGCTGAGCTTTAACATCGCCTTCGCACTCCGTTAGTCGAATACTTGACGTAGCGCTGGATAAATCTTGCGATACGTGCGGTAGCCTTGCTGCATGGTTTTTGAATCTGACGGATGCTGCGCGATGCGCGTGGCTACGCGGACGACTTTATCGCAGGCTTCGTCGACGGAACTCCAGGCGCCCGCTCCGACGCCCGCTAGAATCGCTGCGCCGTAGGCTGCGCCTTCTTCGGCGGCGACGATTTCTACGTCGTGGGCGTAGACGTCGGCTTGAATCTGGCGCCACAGCGGGGAGCGCGCGCCTCCGCCGCCCAGGCGGATCGAGGTCACGGGAATTTTCATTTCTTCGAAGATGGTGAACGAATCTTTCAGGCTGTAGGCCACGCCTTCCATGACGGCGCGAATGATGTGGCCGCGGGTGTGCGACGCGGTGAGTCCGACGAGGGCGGCGCGGGCGTTGGGATCGAGATGAGGCGTGCGCTCGCCCATGAGATACGGCGCCCAGAACGCGCCTTCGGAACCGGCGGGGGCTTTGGCGGCTTCGTCGGCAAGAATGTCGTAGGGGTCTTTATTTCGTAACTCGCAAGCTGCGAATTCGCCTGCGAACCCGCCTTCGCATCGGCGGCTGACGCCGAAGCGATCGCGGAACCAGCGCAGGGACAATCCCGCGGATTGAGTCACGCCCATGACGTGCCAGCGGCCGGGGATGGCGTGGCAGAAAGTGTGCAGGCGTCCCTGGGGATCGAGCGCGGGGCGATCGGTGGCGGCGAAGACGACGCCGGAAGTTCCAATGGTGGCGCTGACTGCACCGGCGCGCGCGATGCCCATGCCGACTGCGCCGGCGGCTTGGTCGCCAGCGCCGGCGACTACGGGAGTTCCAATGCGCAGGCCGGTAGCTTCGGCGCCGGCTGCGGAAATTTTTCCGCAGACCTGTGGCGATTCGAAGAGTGCGGGCAGCAATTTCTGATCGATCTCTGACTTGCTGAGAACTTCCGTCGACCAGCGACGATTAGTCACATCGAGAAGAAGGGTGCCCGAGGCGTCGGCCATGTCGATGGCGCGATCTCCGGTGAGACGGAAGCGGACGTAGTCCTTGGGCAGCATCACGTGCGCGACGCGGGCCCAGTTCTGCGGCTCGTTTTCGCGCACCCAGAGAAGCTTGGTGAGCGTGAAATTGGTGAGCGGAGGATTGCAGGTCAGGCGAATCAGATTGTCGCGGCCGAATAATTTTTCGAGTTCGAGGCTCTGTGCTTCGCTGCGCTGATCGCACCAGATGATCGCGCTGCGCACGACTTCATCTTTGGAATCGAGCAGGACCGCGCCGTGCATCTGGCCGGAGAATCCGACGCAGGCAATATCTTCGGCGCGCAGATTTGACGATTGCAGCGCCTTCTTCACGGCGAGACCGCAGGCGCGCCACCAGTCGCGCGGATCCTGCTCGGCCCAGCCGGGCTTGGGGCTGAGGAAGGGCTCGTGGTCTTCCGATCCGGACGCGATGACTTTGCCGGAGTCGTCCATGACCAGCGCGCGCGTGCCGCCGGTGCCTACGTCAATGCCGAGATAAGCGATGGTGCCTCCTCTTACTTCTTTCGTAGCTATGAACTTCTCACGTGGATATGAAAGAGTCGTGCTGCTTCTGAATGCGCTCGCGGTATTTATTTAAACAAAATCGTCAGGCGAAATCTTCTGCCAGGTCCCCGTTGGTTTCCTGCGGTTGCTCGACTTTTTGTCCCTGCGATTGCCGCTGCAGGAAGAAATCCAGGTTACCGCGCATCAGCAGATGCGGAGCCAGCGCGACCTGCGGCAATCGACTGGAATCTTCCACTAAATACTGGTGCAACATGCGAAACGCGATCTGGCCCTGCGCGCGGGGGCGCTGGTAAATCGTAGCGGCAATCGCCCCGGAGCGAATCTGGGGAATGAGGTCGGGAAACAAGTCGGTGGTAATGATGGTCAGACGATCGAGCACGTTGGCGTCGCGGGCCGCATCGAGCACAGGAATCGAAGCCTCCGTGGTTACGTAAACACCGGCGAGGTTCGGATTTCTCTCGAACAGTCCGCGACATTTATTGTAGGCTTCGGCCTCCTCGTCGTGGTCCTCGATGGGCTTCAGCAAGTTCAGGTTGGGATAGAACGTGCGCAGCACATTTTCGAATGCGGCGTATTTTTCGGCATGCTCGGTAATGGTCATGTCGAAAACGGTGATCGCGACTGAGCCTTCCCGTGGACCGATAAATCTTCCCATGAGATCGGCTGCGATTGAACCGCTGGCCAGAGTGTCGACCGCGACTATGCCGAGGCGGCCGCTGTCGGGCGCATCAGTGGCCACGCACACGACGGGAATTTTTGCGCGAGAAGCGCGGCGAATCCAGGGCCGTAAGATTTGCGGGCGGCTGGGGAAGGTGATGATGCCATCCACTTTGTCGGCGATCGCGGCTTCGAAGGAGGCTTCGTCGCCCACGCCGAGCCGGGGATAGGTTCGAAACTCAAGCTCAACACTTTCCAACAGGATCGAAGCTGCGGCTTCGCGAATGCCGACGCGCACTTCGTCCCAGAACGAAGTTGTGCCCTGCAGAGTGTTGACGGAGATGCGTAGAGTTTTCTTGGAAGATAAATAGCGGGCGGCGAGATTTGGACGGTAGCCCAGAGTTCTCGCCATTTCCAAAACTCTGGCTTTGGTTTCTGGACTCACGCCGGGGTTGCCATGCATCGCGCGATGCACTGAGCCAATCGAAGTGCCGAGCGCCTTCGCGATGTCACGAAGCGTGGTGGGAGGTTTGCCCATGTTACTCGCCAGCGTGCCTACAAAATCGAATTAGCCCCGGGGGAAGTCGCTCAGGCCGTCGTAAACGTTAACGGAACTGATGCAAATGCGCAAGGCGAGGCGAAATAAAATTCGCTGCCGAGTTTGAAAGCTGCCGCTCAGCGCGGCGATTGGTCAGCGTTGAGGCTGGCCTTCGCCGATCGAGTGTGAGCTCGATTTTCCGACGCGGCCTTGATCGTCGGGAATGCCGGAGAGCATATAAATCCAGTTGCAGATGGCATCGCGCCACACGATCGCTTGCTGTGCCTGATACTGCAGCCGCGCCAGGATGTCGCGGTAACGTTCATCATCGACGTGGCCGTCGAGAGTTTTCCACTGCGCGATGAAATCACGGGCGCGGTCTGCGCCTTCGTAGTGAGAATCATAAAAATGCTGGATCACGGTTTTTCCGGAGTGGAGCACATACGTGTAAGGAACGTGGTGGAAAAATAGAAGCAAGTTGTCGGGACAAGTGGCGAGTGATTCGTAGAGTTTTTGAACGGCGGGGGAATATTGGCCGATATATCCAGTACCGGTCGCGATGGTGCGATCCATGCCGATCCCCTGATGGTCGGCGCGGTGCCATTGTCCCCAGCCGTTTTCTTCGGACGATTCTGGGCCGGGGTCGTAGTGATTGCCGGTAATGTTCGTTAGCGTGCCGACGCCGAGCGAGCCGGTGTAACTTTCGTAGATGTGCCAGGAGCTGAGTTGCATCTGGTTGATTGTTTTTTCGACGAGCGGGTCGTCGCCGAAGGTGAGGCGCGTCCATTCGTCGATGATTTTCTCCGCGCTGAGATCGGGATTCCAGGCCAGGCGTCCGAAGCCGTAGAGATTCGCCATGGCGAGCGGGCTGCCGGTCCAGTTTGCATCCATGCCGACGTTGGCTACGCCGACGAAGCCTCCGGTGGGACGATGGAACACGTGGCCCGCGACCAGAGCTTTCACTGGCGCTGCCTGATCGTCGACTCGCATATCGAAATCGAGCACTTCCTTCCACATGGGAACGAGAAAACAAAGATGCCGCTGTTGACCGGTGTATTCCTGCGTGATTTGCAGTTCGACCGCTTCGTTGGTGCGGCGCAGGCCGGCGAAGAGCGGCGAGGCCGGCTCGCGCACCTGAAAATCGATGGGGCCGTTTTTAATTTGAATGATGACGTTGTCGTCGAACGCGCCGTCGAGGGGATGGAAATTATCGTAGGCGGCTTTGGCGCGGTCGTTCTTCAGATTGCGCCAGTCGAGATGGTGGTTGTAGACGAAGGCGCGATAGAAGACCACGCCGCCATGCGGCTTAAGGGCGCGTGCGATCCCGTTGGCGGCGTCGGCGGGAGTGCGCCCGTAAGTCGAAGGACCGAGGCGGCCTTCGGAATCGGCTTTGACCACGAAGCCTCCGAAGTCGGGGATGCGGCGGTAAATCTCATCCACTTTTTTTCGCCACCACTCGGCGACCCGCGGATCCAGCGGGTCAAACGTGTCGAGGCCGCCCATCACTTTCGGGCTGCTCAGATCGACCGACATGGAGAGCTGCACGCCCCAGGGACGGAATACATCGGCGATACGGCTGACCTGCGCGATGAAATTGTCTTCGAGCATGCCAGGAGCGGCGTTGACGTTATTGATGGTGCATCCGTTGATGCCGACGGAAGCCAGCAGGCGGGCATATTCGCCGGCGCGAGTTAGATCGCTGCGGACATTTCCGTCCGCAAAAAATATGGATGGGCCGCCATAGCCGCGTTCGATGCTGCCATTGAGATTGTCCCACTGATTCACCCAGCGGATGGGAGCGTAGGGCTGCTCCACTTCGTCAATTTCTTCCAGGCTCTCCGCGCGCGCGATCTTGCTGAGCAGCGCGAACACTCCGTAGAGAACGCCGCGGTCGGTGGAGGCGGTGATCAGAAGACATTGCGATCCGTGAATCTTTGCGCTCTTAAGCCAATAGCCGTCGGGAAGCAAGTCGTGAGGCGGCAGTTGAGGAGCCAGCGCGTGCAGTTGCGCCCAAGTTCCGAGAATGATGGCATCTTGCGGCGAGGAAGCGGCGCGGGCGCTGAGCGTCCGGCCTAACATTTGCGGGATGCCGCGAAGCAACTCTTGCTGAGCCGAATGCAGTACGGGCGAATCGCCGAGCAGCACGGTGTTGGCGGGCAGTCGTCCGTACGCCTTGGCTGCTCGCGGACCTAAGGCCGAGTAACGCAGCCACGCTTCGGCGCCGCTCTCGGCAGTCGCTGATTGAGAGATCGCGAGCGCACAAATCACGCTCACGCAGATGGCAGCGGCGAAGGCTCTGAATCGTCGCACGGATCGAAACGACGATGCTGATTTCATCGCGAACTTCTCCCTCGATTCCAGCGGAACGAATTCGAGTATAAGAGACGCCGGCTTGCGCGACGAACAAATCCAATTGATTTTCCCATGCCAGAAGCCTACTATTCGCGGCGGAGGGCCCGCCATGACTGCGATTGGCCCGAAGTTGAACCAACTGTTCAAGCGGCTTCTGAAACTTGCCGCGATTTCCTTTCTCACCGCTACTGCTTTTTCTCAAGCTGCCCCGAAATATGATCCCGCAACCGAGACTACGTTCAAGGGCGTGGTGCAGGAATTGAAATTCATTCCTGCGACGGGCGCGAAGCCTGTGGTTTACCTGGTATTGAAGGGGAGCCCGGATGCGATCGAGGTTTTTCTTTGTCCCAAGAAATTTCTCGATGATATGGGTGTGGAGTTCAAGGCGGACGACGCGGTGGAAGTCACCGGCTCGAAGATCAAGCAGGATGGAGCTGACCTGACTTTGGCGCGCGAAGTGGTGAAAGGCGGGGACACGCTGACGTTGCGCTTCAAGGATGGAAAGCCGGCGTGGTAGGCACTACGCGTCTGATGTATGTGCGCGAGCGGTCGCTTTTTTCTTCTCATGTTCTCTTCTCATGTTCTCGGCTCATGTACTCGGCTCATGTACTCGGCTCATGCAAACTTTTAGTTAAGCGGCTTCTCATCCTCGCCGCTCCATCGGCGTCCCGCTCCTGATAGTCTCAAGATAGACCTTCATTCGCTATTCAAGCCCTATTCAGGAGCCAGCGCCGCTTTGCCACCGTTAATTAATGTTCGCAGCATCTCGAAAGCCTTTGGGGCCGACCCGCTGTTTCAGAACGTCTCGTTCACGGTTTCCGAGGGAGATCGAATTGGGCTGATCGGCCCGAATGGATCGGGCAAGTCCACGCTGCTGCGAATTCTCGCGGGCACGGAAGATACCGACGACGGCGAGATTGCATTCCGGAAGCGGCTGCGCATGAGTTATGTGGAGCAGGAATCGGAATTTCGGCCCGGGGACACGGTGAGGTCAGTGGTCGACGCGGCGCTGAAAAGTTCCGCGGTGCCCGAGGGCGAGCGCGGCACGCGTTTTGCCGAAACGCTGGGGCGTGCGGGTTTTGTGGACCTGGAAGCCGAAGCAACTTCACTCTCCGGGGGCTGGCAGAAACGGCTGGCGATTGTGCAGGCGCTAGTGCGGGGGCCGGACATTCTGCTGCTCGATGAGCCGACCAACCATCTGGATCTGGCGGGCATTGAGTGGCTGGAAGAAGTGTTGGAGCAGGCTGGGTTCGCCTGTGTCGTGATCAGCCATGATCGATATTTTCTGGAGAACGTCGCCAACGAGATGGCGGAGTTGAGCCGCGTTTATCCCGACGGGTTGTTGCGGGTGAAGGGACGTTACAGCGAATTCCTGGAGAAGAAGGAAGAATTCTTGCACGCGCAAGCGAAGCGGCAGGAGGCGCTGGAGAACTTGGTTCACTCCGAGATTGAGTGGCTGCGGCGCGGAGCCAAGGCGCGCACTCGAAAGTCGAAAGCTCGCATCGGCAAAGCCGGAGAGTTGATGGAAGAACTTGCCGACCTGAACACGCGCACGCGCACCAGCAGTGCGCAAATCGATTTCTCGGCGACGGACCGCAAGACCAAGCGGCTGATCGAACTGCAAAATGTCGCTTATGAAATTGGCGGGCGGCGACTGTTCGACGGGTTGAATTTCATTATCACTGCGGGGCTTCGGGTTGGGCTGGTCGGGCCGAACGGCAGCGGCAAGACAACTCTGCTGCGGCTGCTGCGCGGAGAGGTGGCCGCGACCGAAGGTGAGATTCGGCGCGCCGACAAGTTGCGCATCGTTTATTTCGATCAGCGCCGCGAACTCGATCCGAATGTGACGCTGCGTCGAGCCCTGGCGCCGGAAGGCGATAGCGTGATTTATCAGGATCGAGTTACGCACGTGGCGTCGTGGGCGGCGAAGTTTCTATTTAAGGGCGAACAACTGAACCAACCGGTGGAGCGGCTTTCCGGCGGCGAGCGCGCGCGGGTGTTGATTGCGCAGCTCATGCTGCAACCGGCTGACGTTTTGTTGCTGGATGAGCCGACGAACGATCTCGACATTCCTACCCTCGAAATTCTGGAGGAGAGTCTGCTCGAGTTTCGCGGATCGCTGGTGCTAGTCACGCATGATCGCTACATGCTCGATCGGGTGTCGACAGTTGTGCTCGGACTTGATGGTCGGGGCGGCGCGGAGCGCTTTGCCGACTACTCGCAGTGGGAAGCGTGGCAGGCGGAGCGCGAGCAGGCCGCGCAGAGCAGTGTGCGCGCGAATGTGCGACCGGCTGCGGAATCACCGTCGGCGAAGAAGAAATTGTCATATCTGGAAGCCCGCGAATATTCCGGCATTGAAGCGCGCGTCGCCGAAGCAGAGCGAGTGATGGAGGCAAGGCGGACACACGCCGAAGATCCCGCGATTGCCAGCGACGCCGCGCGGCTGATGACCGCTCACGCGGAACTGGAATCCGCCCAGAACGACGTGGACGAACTTTATGCGCGCTGGGCGGAGCTGGAAAAAAAGCTGCAGGCCTAACCCGCAGGCTATCACTGGGCCATGCAGAAGGCGATGATCGTGTTGCCGCGCTTGCCCGTACTTTTTTCAACTTCCTTCAGCAGGCGTGATTCCAGGTCGTCCGGGTCGGGTTTCATTTCGCAGGCGGCAATTTCTTTTTCCGACGCGCCTTGAAAGCACAGCTCACAAACTCCCAGGCCATCTTCCGATTGCACCGGCGGACCGAAGACGCGGCAGGTCATGGGGCGCGATTCGTAGAGCTCGCAGTATCCGGTTTCCGGATCGAGCACGGGACAAGGCTCGTCGTTGGCGAAATCTTCGAATCGTCGCTCGGCCTCTTCTCCTTCGTCGAGAATTCCGCTGACGAGATCGCCCGGGAAATCGGGCGACAGTCGATCCATCGATTCGCGAGCTCGCTTGCGGATTCGTTCGGCACGCTTTGAGTCGCGCTTTTCGAGGTCAGCCAGTCCACGTCGCAACCGTAGGGCGTCGAGCTGATTGATCGCGAATGCACCGATGCAACACTGCGTGCATCCGGGACGGCAGACGAGCCAACCGCCGCTTCGCTGGGTTACGTCGGCCAACGCGGAATCCACAATCTGGATTAGTTTTTGATCTCCCCGCACGGGAAAACTGCTGGGCATAAGGAGAGCATAGCGCAGAGCCTACATTCCGAAAAGATTCGCGTGCAGTTTGGCATACCCATGCTCGCGCGCCCAGAGATCGAGCGGGGCAGAGGCGAGGTCGTCGACGAGCGGCTCGGCGCGGCCGTTTTTCGTGAGGTCGATGGTCTTGATGTAGGTGTTGCAGGACTCGCAGCATTCCACGCGGATGTAATCGAATTCGTCGGCGGTATAAACCGCGAGTTTCTTATCGTCCTCCTCGGCGCAAGCGGGGCAGACGATGCGGCGGAATTCCCACTCTGCGAGGCAGAACGAACAAAGCATCGAACGCGCGCCGCCGTCGCCCATCTGGCGCAGGACGCCGAGCGCAGGCTTGCGATTGCAGAACGGACACAAGGCGTACGCCGTAGAACCGGGGCGCAGTGCGGCGCGAGAGCGTTTTAATTCGGCGTAGGGTTGAAGAAAAACTTGAGCCAGGATTTGCTGCGCATCCGACGCGGCCGGCGCGATCCATTCGGCGGTTAACAACTCAGACCAGAAGTTTTCGCCGCGCGCGAGCAGTTCGCGGTTGAGTTCGGCCAGTGACTTCGGGCCTTGCGCTTCGGCCAGGGACAGGAACGGTGCGAATCTGGATGTGAGCACTTCCAGCTCGGCGCTGCTAAGTTCCGAAGGCTCAGAATCGAACTGGGCGGGCAAAGACCCTTTCAGCTCACTCTGCAGTTTCTCCTGAAAGCCGGCGACATGAACATAAAAACCGAGCATCTCCGCAGCGAACGGATACTGGCCAGAAAGTTCTTGTGCGCGATGAATGCGCCGTTGCCAGGAGGAAAACGCCATGCGGCAATTATCAATGCGGATCGGGGATGAGGGCAATGAAGGGAAAGTGCGCTGTCGTACAGATCTTCTCCGGAGAATTTCTTCGAATTGACTCGTCTTCAGGGCCAAGGTATAGTCTCCGGCATAAGTTCGCCGATCGCTCGGTCGTCGTGAAATCGCAACGACCGCAACCTTCAACCTCCTTCCATCATCCTAAGTTGTTAGAGTTGGCTCAGGGTTCCGTTGCGCAGTCGAACGCGTTCGGTAGTTGCTGGAGGTTTTGATGGAATTCTCCCGCAGGACATTTCTCAAAAGCGCCGTCGTGGGTGGGGCTGGCATCTCCGCACTCGGTTTCGATCTCACCCCGGTCTACGCCCAAACTCAGAACCTGAAAATCTCGCGGGCCAGCGAAACCCGCAGCACCTGTCCTTATTGCTCGGTGAGTTGCGGCGTCATTATTTACACGCTGGGCGATAAGGCCAAGAACGCGATCCCGCAGGTAGTGCATGTGGAGGGTGATCCGGACCACCCCATTAATCGCGGAACTCTTTGCCCCAAGGGCTCGTCGCTCGAGCAGGACATAATGAACGACCGGCGACTGCTCAAGCCGCAGGTACGGCGACCGGGGGCGACCGACTGGGAAGATATTTCGTGGGACCAGGCCTACGCCGAAATCGCGCAGCGGGTCAAGAAGACGCGCGACGACACGTTCGTGGAGAAAGACGCGAACGGGCACACCGTCAACCGCTGCGAAGGCATGGCTTTCACTGGCGGTTGCACCGACACCAACGAATTCAACTATCTCGTCGTCAAAAGCATGCGCAGCCTGGGGGTCTGCTACCTGGAAAACCAGGCCCGGGTTTGACACGGCCCAACGGTCTCCAGTTTGGGGCCAACATTCGGACGCGGGGCAATGACGAACGGCTGGATCGACATCAAGAACACCGACATGATGTTGATCATGGGTGGAAACCCGGCCGAGAACCATCCCTGCGGCTTCAAGTGGGCGATTGAAGCCAAGATTCACCGCAACGCGAGGACTATTGTGGTCGATCCGCGCCTCACGCGAACGGCCGCGACTGCGGACATGTACGTACAGATCCGCGCCGGCTCCGACATCGCGTTTCTCGGCGGCCTGATCCGTTACGCGATTGAGAACAATCGCATCGCCCACGAATATCTGGTCAATTACACGAACGCCGCATTCATCATCAAAGACGGATTCAAGCTTCCGGACGACGGACTGTATTCCGGCTTCGACCACGAGAAGCAGACCTATGACAAAGCTACCTGGAACTACGAAGAGGGTGGAGACCTGGCAGGCAAACCTGTCATGCCAACTCCGGCTGGGCAGGAACCGCCTGCGCCGCACGCGCAAGGCGCAGGGCAACCCGGCGGAGCGAAGCAGGAAGGACAGGGTTATCAAGGTGCGGGCCCGGCCGGAGCGAAGGGCGGGGCTGTGCCGGCGCCGCTGTTGCCGCCGAAAATCGCCTACGATTTGACTCTGCAACATCCGCGCTGCGTTTTTCAGCTGCTCAAGAAACAATACGAACGCTATACGCCGGAGATGGTCGAGCGCATCACCGGCATTCCGCAGGCCGAGTTCCTGAAAGCCGCGGATTTATTTACGTCGATCCGTAAAGACGGCGACATGAAAAAAGTCGCCACGATTATTTACGCGGTCGGCTGGACCCAGCACAGCTTCGGCACACAGATCATTCGTACCGCGGCGATGGTGCAGTTGCTCCTCGGCAATGTAGGACGCGCGGGCGGCGGCGTGAACGCGTTGCGCGGGCACTCCAATATTCAGGGCGCGACGGACATGGCCGGTATCTTCGACATTCTTCCCGGCTATCTGAAAATGCCGAATCCGGCCGATGTGGACCTCGCCGTCTACTTGAAGCGCATTACCCCCACTTCCGCCAAACCGGATCCCTGGGACTCTTTCAATTACTGGTCGAATACGCCGAAGTTCGCCGTGTCGTTCCTGAAAGCGATGTATGGTGCGGCGGCCACGAAGGAAAACGATTTCGCATTTCACTACCTCCCGAAAATCGATCGCAATTATTCCTGGGTCAACATCTGGAACGACATGTACGAAGGCAAGGTAAAAGGCCTGTTCGCCTTCGGCATGAACGGCGTGATGATCGGACCCGATTCCGAGAAGAATATCAGCGCGCTGAAGAAGGCGGACTGGCTAGTCGTGTGCGAAATCTATCCCGACGAAACCAGTGAATTCTGGCGTGCGCCGGGCATCTCGACCGACGAGATGAAGCAGATCAACACCACGGTGTATCGGCTGCCAGGAGCGGGATTTGCCGAGAAAGACGGCACCTTCGTAAATTCGGCGCGCTGGCTGCAGTGGAAAAATGTCGCCGTGCCGCCGCCGGGGCAGTGCCGGCTGGATCAGGAGATTCTGTCGACGATCTTCCTGAAAGTTCGTGAACTCTACAAGAAGGATGGCGGCAAGTTCCCTGACCCGATCCTAAATGCGTCGTTTGCATACACGAATCCGTACAACCCGTCGTTATCGGAGGTTGCGAAAGAAATCAACGGGAAAGCGCTCGGCGACCTCACCGATCCGAAGAGCAATGTCACGATCAAGGCGGGCCAGCAACTTCCGGGTTTTTCGTGGCTCAAGGATGACGGCTCGACTCTTTCCGGCAACTGGCTGTATTGCGGATCATGGACGGAAGCGGGCGCTCTGACGCAACGCCGCGGCACGGAGGATCCATCCGGACAAGGCATTTATCCGAACTGGGCGTGGTCGTGGCCGATGAACCGGCGCGTTCTCTACAACCGAGCTTCTTGCGATGTGGAGGGCAAGCCATGGGATCCGCAACGCCGCCAAGTGTGGTGGGATGAGGCGAAGCAATCCTGGGTGGGCGTCGATGTGCCTGACTTCAAGCCCGATTCAAAGCCCACGGACCACATGGGCCCGTTCATCATGAATCCCGAGGGCATTGGCCGGCTGTTCGTACCGTTGGGCGCGATGGCCGACGGTCCGTTCCCAGAATTCTACGAGCCGATCGAGAGCCCGATCGCAAATCCGCTGCATCCGAACCAGTCCACCAATCCGGTGGTCAAGAAATACAAGACCGACATGGATAAGTACGGCACGGTGGAACAAGGTTTCAACGTGGTGTGCACCACCTATCGATTGACTGAGCACTACCACTATTGGACCAAGAACAATCCCATGAACGTGCAGCTGGTGCCGGAGCCGTTTGTGGAAGTTCCGTTCGAACTAGCGGAGCGGATGCGAATCAAAGGCGGCGAGCGCGTGAGAGTCACCAGCGCGCGCAGCCACTACATCGCGAAAGCGATGGTCACGCGCCGCATCCGCCCCATGAAGATCGACGGCAAAGAAACGTTTCAGATCGGCATCCCAATTCATTGGGGATTCCGCGGCATTGCGGAAGATGAAGGCAAGACCGCGAAAACGCTGACCAATCAACTGACGCCGACCGTGATTGATCCGAACGCATTCACGCCGGAGTTCAAAGGATTCCTGGTGAAGCTGGAAAAAGTATAAAACCGTTATCACTTTTCGGCCGTCAGCTCTGAGCGGACGGCACGGAGACTGATAGCAGACGGCTGAAAGCTGATAGCTAATATGAGCGACCGCAAGACACTTCAGATTCGGCAAATCTCGGGGCACACCGGCAAGCCCGCTGGATTCGACATGCAGCGTGACGCAGAGGTCTGCAAGCTGATCGACACCACGATCTGCATTGGGTGCAAGGCTTGCGAAGTCGCCTGTGTCGAGTGGAATGACATGCCGTTCAGCGCGACCACGTTCGACAACACTTACCAGACCATGCCGGAGACGCGCTGGAACTACTGGAACCTGATCAAGTTCAACGAGGACCAGCGCGAGGACGGAACCATCCAGTGGCTCATGCGCAAAGACCAGTGCATGCATTGCGCCGATCCCGGCTGCCTGCACGCCTGTCCCGCCGACGGCGCGATCGTGCAGTACACTAACGGCATCGTCGATTTCCAGCAGGAAAATTGCATCGGCTGCGAGTTCTGCGTCTCCGGATGTCCCTACGACATTCCCAAGTTCAATCCGACGACGAAAAAAGTTTACAAGTGCACCCTGTGCTCGGACCGCGTTGGCGGAGGGCTGGAACCGGCCTGCATCAAGGCGTGTCCGACCGGCTGCCTTAAGTTTGGCACCAAAGACGACATGAAGTTCATCGCGGAAGAGCGCGCCAAGCAACTCCGCGACGATTTCGGATTTGCGCAAGCCGGCGTGTACGATCCGCAATCGATCGGCGGCACGCACGTGGTCTACGTTTTGCACGATGCGGAAAATCCCGAGCGCTACAGCGGGCTGCCCAAAAATCCGGTGATTCCGTGGAGCTACACCATCTGGAAGTGGCTGTTTAAGCCAGTGCTGGGAACGTTCGCGCTGTTCGGTCTGCTGGGAGTTCTGCTGCACTATGTGACCGTCGGCCCACGCCGGGCGCAGCCCGAACCGCCGCAGAAGAAGGAGGCCTGATGCCTACCGTCATTGAACGTTTCGACGACAAAGCCCGCGCCGCCTTCGATGAGATCGGGCACAACCAGGTCTACGAAGGCGAACTGCTGCGTCATCCTGTGTACACGCGCTTTCTGCACTGGATGGTCGCACTCTTCTTTTTTCTGGCGATGTTCACCGGCTTCGGCATTTACCTGCCCTGGCTGTTCCGCTGGTTCACGCCCATCTTCGGAGGCGGCGCGCTCAGCCGCGAGTTGCACCCCTGGTTTGGCCTGGGCTTTGTCTTTTTCTTCGGATTGCAGATGCTGAACTGGATCAAGCCCATGACGTGGACACCGGCCGACACGAAGTGGATGCGCAACATGCCAAAGATCATGGGCGGAAAAGAAAAACAGGATCCGCCGGAGACCGGCTTTTTTAATGGCGGGCAGAAGGGCCAGTTCTGGGAGATCGTTGGCGGTTCCATTGTTTTTCTGATCACGGGAATTATTCTATGGATGGGCGCCCGCACATTCGGCCGTTGGGCGGTCGCGGTCAGCTACGTGTTGCACGATATTTCTGCCGTGATCATGCTGGGCGGAGTCTTCATTCACATCTACCTCAGCACCATCGGCGAACCTGGAACTTTCCAGGCCATGATTCGCGGCGCGGTCAGCGAGGCATGGGCTTGGACCTTCCATCCCGCCTGGTACAAGGAAGTTACCGGCCGCGATCCTATCGAGGCCTGCGAAGAAGCGCGCCGCCAGGGCCGCTTCACGGAAAAGTAAGCGCCCATTCCGCGAGTTCCTTCCTTCGTTCTTACTAATCGTTACGATGGATTTTTTGCGTTGGACTATCCGGCTCGACTGCCCCAAAGTAGTCTTGCATCTTCTGCAGAGTTGCAGAGGACCATCCAAACGCAAGTGGTTTGGCTTTCTCCCCGCGAATGGGTTTCCTGTGCTCGACCTTGTCGTCCGAATGACAGTCTGAATAGCTTGCCGCAACCGAAACGTTGGGTTTGAGAATTCTGAAAGAGAACCAGGGGGAAATGTGTCTGACAAAACAGCTGTTGTGAGCTTGCGCACCGTGGCGGAACGAGTGGGACTGGCGCCGTGCTCGGTGTCGGCGGTTTTAAACAATACGCCCGCCTCGCTGGCGATTCCGCAGCGGACGAAAGAACGTGTGTTCCGCGCCGCCGGTGAGTTGAACTATCGTCCGAATCTATGGGCGCGGTCTCTGCGCACGAAGCGAACTCGCCTGGTGGCCGCCGTCACCTCCGATATCGGCCGTGCGCCGGTCGCGCGGGTGGTCGCTGGCGTGCAGAATCTGCTGCATCGCAAGGGCTACATGCTCGCGCTGGGAGCTTTCGACTGCGCTTCGGAGTGGAATACGATTTCAGTTCAGCTGCAGCAGCGCGGGATTGAAGGCGTCATCTCGATCGATGCCATTCTGCCACAGGATCTTTCGTTGCCCGTCGCTTCCGTGGACCTGGAGTACATGTCGTTCCAGGAACCGCTGTCGGAGGAGATGCAGAAGTGGCTGTCCGAACTGGGCGAATCGGCGGCGGAAACTGTTCTTCGGCAGATTGAGAAAGAGACAGTTCCCCGCCGCATGAAGGTCGCTCCGAAACTCCCGAGCACGCATTTTGAACTGCCGAATGAAAGTTTGGGAGTCGCAGTGGACGCCCGCGAACGCGCATAGCAGTTCGAATGCGGGTTACAATTCCCGCTGCGGTTGCTAGACTACCGCGCGACGTCTCGATTTTCCCTGCTCCAGAATGCGGAACAGCAGCAGCCAGCGCTTCACGTTCGTGGTCATCAGGAAATTTTCTTTCACGTGCTCGCGGCCGCTGGTTCCGATGCGCTTCGCGAAATCAGGATGCGTCAGCAGATAACGAATCTGAAACGCGCAGCCTTCCACCGAATGCACCAGCACGCCCGTGAGTTTGTGAATAATCTGATTCGGGATACCACCCACCGCTCCCGCGATGGTCGGCTTCCCTTTCCAGAGCGCCTCGGTCACGGTCAGGCCGAAACCTTCTTTCAATGATTTCTGCACGATGATGGTCGACGCGCGTTGAATCGCATTGATTTCAAAAGCGCACCACGGCGGAAGATCGAGGATGATAATATCCGGATCGTTCCCGGCGACTTCTTTCACTTCCTGCAACACAGCCGCGCCTTCAGGATCGTCCGACGCACCGCCGCCAGCCAGAACCAGTTGGCAATCAACATATTTCTTGGCGAGCTGATAAGCCTGCACCACGCCCACCGGATCTTTTAGCCGGTCGAAGCGCGACACCTGGGTCACGATGGGCCGCGAACGATCGATGCCAAATTCGTCGCAGACTTTCTGCACCACTGCATCCGGCAGTTCCTTATTTTTTTCCGAGAGCGGATCAATGCAAGGATAAAAAAGATATTGCGGAATGGGCAGCTGGCGAGCGAACGACTGCGAAGAAAAAATTGCCGCATCGTATTGCTCTACAAACGGCCGCAGAAACTCCCAGACCTGCGGGTCAGGATTCGATAAATCGATGTGGCAGCGCCACACCCAATTGCCGTGCGACTTGTCACGCGAGCGGATCAGGCCCACGGGCTGCGGATCGTGGATCACCACCATGTCCTCGTCGAACTGCAGGCGCTCGCGGTTACTTTCGTTGTACTTCAAGAATATTTCCTGCGCGGCCTTGGTCAGTTCGTACTTGCTGCCGTGCAGCGCGTTGTGAAATGCCTTGGTCACCCCGAAGAAATCGTTGCCGCCGGTAATTACGTCCCACTGCGTGGGGACTTCCAGTTCCGACAGTAGCGGCACCAGACGATTCAGCATCTCGGCCACGCCGCCGCCTACCGCAGTGGAGTTCACCATCTTGATCGTTTTGCCCTTCAGATCGCGAGCTAGAAATCGCAGCGCGTCCACCTGTGCCTGGCCAATGATGTCGCGATAGTCGTCGAGATGCGGCGACGGAGCAGGCGGGGGTGGCGTCAATACGCTCGCGGGCAGCGGCCGGGCGTTGCCGCGGGCACCGTTGCCCTGTGCACCGTTTCCGCTGGCACCGTTGGCGCGATCACTCTTCGCTCGATCGGCATTTCTCCGCTCGGCACTTTCACGAACGGCATCTTCGCGAGGCGCAGCCGGACTCGACTCAGAGGATTCCGAGGGCGCTGCTGTTTCAAGCGCCTCGGCTCGGGTTTGCGAGCCGGCGGCGGCTGAGGTGGCAGTGCGCTGATCTTCGATATGTTGATCCTCAGCAGGTTGATCTTCGGATTGTGGCCGTGACTGCGACTGTGATTTCATTCGTATGCGTGTCCTAATTCAAAGACTGTTCGACGATGGATGCGATCTGATGGCGCACGCCCTCCATGGTGTTGGTATAGATATCGATGCGTTCAATCGAGTCGGCAGCGCCGGCCAGGCCAACTTCTTCCTCCAGCCACTGCGAAAAATCATTCGACATCAGATGCAAGCGCAGCCGTGCTTCGATGAAGTGGTGATGAATCGAATGCACGCTGACGTGCTTGAGGCCATCGACGAATCCTGGCAGCGAGTCCGGCGCGAATGGAGTCGGCAGCACGACGATTTCAGAGGCGCAAAAATAAAACGGCTCGTGAGCGGGCTTGGAACCCGACCGCGGATTCTGCTGTAGAAATTCGTCCACAAGTCCGACCATGCGGCGGCGCAGACCTTCGATCGCAGTAAATTCCCGTACATCCACGCTGGCCAATTGTTCGGCCAGCACCGGCTCGTTGCAGGCGGATATGCACCAGTGGGCGAAGTCGTTGGAAAACCCCTGGCGAATAAAATGATGCTCTTGCAGGGTGCGAAACGTGTGCTGGAAGATCGAATCGTCGGGGCAAGTCTGCAACGCCTGCCACAATTCGCAGATCGTATTTGCCTTCTGTCGCCCGATGCGCAGAAGATTCTCTGAAGTATTGAAGTAAAACGGCTTGTCCGGTTTGCGCATATCGATGCTCGTCAGCCTTTATTTTGCGTGTAGATAGGTTTCGTCCTGAACCGATATGGTTGCTTCGTTTCTGCCGGCCTGGGCGGAAAGAGCAATCACAAATCGGCAGGTGAAACAGCGGCGCTTCCGTTACCCCACCGAGGCACCAGCGCGGAACTTATGGTCGCTGAATTCGACGGCATCCAGGCGAACCTCGCAAAGCTCGCCAATCAGGCTTCCCGCCCAGCGATACACGTTGTGCTCGCGCACCAGCTTCCGCATGCGCTGCATGCGAATCTGTTTTTCCTCGGGCTGCATTTCGAGCGCGGCGCGAATCGCTTCCGCCGTCTGATCGATGTCGTAGGGATTGACCTGAAGCGCATCGCGCAACTCGCGCGCTGCGCCAGTGAAGCAACTCAGAATCAGCACCCCGCGCTCGTCATTTCGCGTAGCCACGAATTCTTTTGCCACCAGGTTCATCCCATCGTGGAGCGAAGTCACCAGGCACAAATCCGCGGCCCGATAATACGGTTCGATTTCTTTGTGGCTGTGCTGGCGATTCAACAGGACGATGGGTTTCCACTGATCTGCCTGAAAGCGCCAGTTGATGCGATCGGCTTCCGCTTCCATTTCTGCCTGCAGATCGTGATAACGCTTGATGTGAGTGCGAGTGGGCGCGCCAATCTGCACGAAAGTAAACACGCCTTGATAGCGCGGATATTTTTCCAAAAAGCGCTCCACCGCCAGGAACCTTTCCAGAATTCCTTTCGTGTAATCCATTCGGTCGACGCCCAGGCCCATAAGGGCCGCCTCTACGCCAAGGCTTTTGAGCAGCGACGCGCGCTCCTCATAAGCAGACTGCGGCGGCGGATCGGCAACATGGTCAGTGAACTCCACGCTGATGGGAAAAGGCCGCACGCTCGTGAGATGCTCCAGGCGCTGCACGGAAAAATGTTCCCAACTGATGCGCGATTCCACGATGCGATCCACCGTCTGCAGAAAGTTGGTGCAGTGCGCCTGAATATGAAATCCGATCAAGTCGGCACCGAGCAAGCCATCCACCACTTCGCGCTGCCAGGGACAAATCCGGAAGGCCTCCGGATTCGGCCACGGTATGTGCCAGAAAATCGCCACCCGCGCGTCCGGCCGCCGCGCCTTGATCATCCGCGGCAACAGGGCAAAGTGATAGTCCTGCACCAACACAATCGGCCGGCTGACGTTCTCCATTTCTTCGAGCAACGCGTCGGCGAATTTTTGATTCACTTCCTGATAGTGCTTCCAATCGTTGGCGCGGAAAAGCGGGCGCGTGTGCGCGATGTGGCACAGCGGCCACAGGCCCTCGTTGGCGAACCCGTAGTAATATCCTTCCTCTTCTTCCTTGTTGAGCCAGACTCGGCGCAGCGTATAACGCGGATCATCGGGTGGGACCAGCAAGCGGTCGTGCGCATCCACGGTATCCACATCGGCGTCGCCCGATCCGTGCGCGACCCAGGTTCCATCGCAGGCGCGCAGGACCGGCTCGATGGCGGTGACCAGCCCGCTGGCCGGGACGCTGACTTCGACCGACTTGCCCCGCCGAATGTGCATATAGGGCTCGCGATTCGAAACCACGAATAGCCGCCCATCTTCCAGGCGATCGCGAACGTGTACGGCGAGCCGGTCAGCCGTCCACATCGATTCTCCGGTTTCGCGCAGACGGGCCTCGAGTTCGGCGGCCGAGCGGGCCGTATTCAGACTTTCCGCAAAGGTCGCAACTTCCCTCGCCAGCGGACGGAATAATTCCAGATCCGGCACTTTGATCCGAATTGCGCCGCGTCCTGTGCGCAAAGCACGCATCCAGTGCGCCGTCCGCGCAATCGGCCCCGCGATGCTCCAGCGCACAATCAGCAGGGTAATCAGCACGATGAGAATCATGTGCGCCAAGGCGCTCAGAAATGTTTCCCGCCAGATGCGCAGAGCATCTCCCCGTATGTATCCCGCATCGTGAACGATCGCCAGACTGCCGATGAGTTCTCCGCCACGATACAGCGGCAAAGCGTAGACGTGAATGGAAGCGGTGCCCACGCGAATAAACGCGTCGGCGTTGCGATTCTCCTGGAGCGACTGCAGCACGATTGCGGGCGCGCTCGCCATCAGGGGTTCGATGCTGGTGGTTACGGCGATGGGATGGCCCAGCGGATTATAGATAGCCAGGCCGGCCAGATGTTCCCGATTGGCGAATTGCTGCACGGTGCGCTGCAGAGTGTGCTGCGAGTCGCGCTCCAGATCGCGTTCCACATTTCTGGCGAGACTTTCTCCCAGCACTTCGGCGCGCCGCTGCAAGTCCTTGCGCAGCGCCTGTTTCTGCACGATCACCTGGTAATACGATGTGCAGAGAGACACCAGGGTGACCCCGATAACGAGCGAGATGATCAGTCGCGCGCTGAGTAATCGCATCCGGTACCTCCCCTGAAAACGTTTTCCGCAAAGTACGAGCGCAGAAAGACTTCCTATTAATAACCCGAGAACGAGTGACACTAGTCCGCAGATCCGATCAGCGGACGGAAAAGTCTTCAGGCACTTGCACGGCGCGGAACAAACCGCGTCGCTAGACGAGACGAGCGCAAGACTCCAGCAGCAAAAACGCAGGCAAGCCTGGAAGCCGACCCGAAGGGATGCAAACCTCCGCGTCCGCTTACATTTGCCGGCCAGCGGACTGCTTCTCTCTGGTGACGGTAAGAGGAAAAAGGTTGCACAACACGTGCCAAACGGAAAGTCCTTTCTTTCGATAAGCTGGCGCTCCGCTCGGACCTCCGGGGGATGTAATTCTTGCCTCAGCCGACTCGCAGGACACGATTTTCCTTCCGCGCGAACCGTTTTCCAGCTCCCTGGTGGTGCGAGAGGGCCAGCCCGCGTATAGTTCCGATGACCGCCAAGCATTTACGGGAGCCTTGATGAAGCGATCGAGAGGGCCGTTCGCAATTTGGTTTGCAATCTTTGTGCTTGTCGGAATTTGTATTCGTGGCGCAGAAGCCGCGGCGCAAACGAATCCTGCACAGGATCCGCCTCCGCTCTGGAAGCTGGTTTGGAGCGATGAATTCAACGGCCCCAACGGCTCCGCGGTCGACGGTTCGAAGTGGGTCTCAGAAACCGGCGGCAGCGGATGGGGCAACAACGAGCTCGAGTACTACACTGCCCGGCTCGACAACGCCTCTCAACAGGACGGCAAACTCGTCATCAAGGTTTTGCGAGGAGAAATACATCGGCCCCGACGACGCCACCAGAAACTACACTTCCGCGCGCCTGAAAACGAAGGGCAAATTTTCCCAAACCTACGGCCGCTTCGAAGCTCGCATCAAAATCCCGCGCGGACAGGGAATCTGGCCCGCCTTCTGGATGTTGGGCAACGACATCGACAAGCCCGGTTGGCCCGACTGCGGCGAAATCGACATTATGGAAAACATTGGCAAAGAGCCGACGCTGATCCATGGCACAATTCACGGCCCGGGATATTCCGGCGAACACGGCATCGGCGCTTCTTTCGAACTTCCCGACCGCGAACCCTTCTTCGACGATTTTCACGTCTACGCCGTGGAGTGGGGGCCGAACGCAATCCGCTTCTACGTCGACGAACATCTTTATACGACCCGGACGCCCGCCGACCTGCCCAAGGGTGCGAAGTGGGTCTACGACCACCCATTTTTTCTGCTGCTCAACGTTGCAGTCGGCGGCGGCTGGCCCGGAAATCCCGACGCGACATCGACCTTCCCGCAAACTATGCTCGTGGATTATGTGCGCGTCTATGAACGTACGAGTTCGCCCGCGTCCAGTTCGGCAGGACACTAAAAGTCGAGTCAGTGAGCGGAATTGCGATACTGCGGCGAGCGTTTCGAAAACTCCACTGGATCGCAGCATCATTCGTTCGCCGTCACGCGCCCTTGCGTGGCTCGACGACTACGTTTCGCTGGGATAATTGAAGAAGAGTTGATTGCCGTCGGGATCATCCACCACCAGCAAGCGGTAGCCCCATGAACCATCCTTGACCGGAGCGCCCTTGGCCTCGAATTCCGCGCGCAGCGCGTCTAACGCAGCGACCGCGGCTTCGCGCGTCGGTGGCTCGACGTTGAGCGAAATGAATATCAGGCTCTTGCCAATTTTCTCCGGCCAAGTGTCGGCGAGAATAAGCGCGCAGGCCTGGCGATCGACCTGTGCGACGCGCGCTCGCCCGTCGTCATCATAGCGCCAGGGGCTCGTGAAGCCGAGCCGGTCGATATAAAAGCGGAGCGAAACCTCAACATCTCTCACATGCAGGACGGGGCGTGCGAACCAGTCTGTCATAAGCCATGCATCCTCGGAGGGAAGTGCAAGTTCCGCCAGTATCGCACACGGCCATCTGACGCCGATTCGGCGCCCGGAACGGTTGACTCCAGCATCCTCTCCTCGGATAAAATCTTGAGCATCATTTCCTGCATTAACGAGGAGCGCTCATGAGTAAGGTTCGAGTCCTGGCAGGCACGCGCAAAGGCGCATTCATTCTTACCGCCGACGGCAAGCGTCAGAACTGGGAGGTCAGCGGCCCACACTTCGCCGGGTGGGAGATGTATCACCTCAAGGGCTCGCCCGCCGATCCTAATCGCATCTACGCGTCGCAAACCAGCGGCTGGTTCGGACAAATCATTCAGCGCTCCGACGACGGCGGCAAGACCTGGCACCAGCCCGGAACTCCGGCGGGAGAATCCCCCGCGGCGGGAGGGGGTCCGCCCAAAGGCGTGAGCAACAAATTCGTCTACGATTCGGTGGCCGCGCCGCTCACCACGCATCAGTGGTATGACGGCACGCAGCATCCCTGGGAGTTCAAGCGCGTCTGGCATCTCGAACCGTCGCTGACCGATCCCAACACAGTTTATGCGGGCGTGGAAGATGCCGCGCTATTTCGCTCGACCGACGGTGGCGAAAACTGGACCGAACTTCCCGGCCTGCGCGGCCACGGCACCGGTCCCAAGTGGCAGCCCGGCGCCGGCGGCATGTGCCTGCACACGATCATTCTCGATCCCAGCAACCCTGAGCGCATTTATATTGCGATCTCCGCGGCGGGCGCGTTTCGCACCGACGACGCCGGCAAGAGTTGGAAGCCGATCAATCACGGTCTCCTATCAAAGTACATCCCGGACCCGAACGCAGAGGTCGGCCACTGCGTCCACCACATCGCGATGAACCCGTCGCGCCCGGGAGTGCTCTTCATGCAGAAGCATTGGGACGTGATGCGCTCGGACAACGCCGGCGATCGATGGACGAAAATCAGCGGCAACCTGCCCACCGATTTCGGCTTCGTCATCGACATCCACGCGCATGAGCCGGAGACGGTCTACGTGGTTCCTATCAAGAGCGACAGCGAACATTACGTGCATGAAGGCAAATTGCGCGTCTACCGCAGCCGCAGCGGCGGCAACGAGTGGGAACCGCTCACTAAAGGCTTGCCGCAAAAAGACTGCTATGTAAACGTCCTGCGCGACGCCATGGCCGTCGATACGCTCGACGAATGCGGCATTTATTTCGGCACCAGCGGCGGCCAAGTCTATTGCTCCGCCGATGCGGGCGACAGCTGGAATATGATCGTCCGCGATCTTCCGGCAGTGCTGTCGGTGGAAGTACAAACGCTGCCGTGAAAATCGAATGGGGAAGGAAGTACGAGTCCTTGGCCTAGGAATTGTTCCCTGAAGCATCGGATGGTGAGATAATAGGGCTCGATCGAGGCAAACTTTTCACGGTGGGTTCGACACCTGGGCGAGCACCCACCAGAGGATGGCGAATATGCGTGCGTTTTGTATCCCTGCCCTCTTGCTGGCTCTCAGCTCCCCAGTCCTGGTAGCTCAAGTGTCGGCTAGCTCATTTTCTGGATCCGATCCGGCTTCCGCCGGGTCTATTTTCAAAGTTTTGGCGACGCCCAGCCCGAATCAACCGCCCCCGGCCAACAACTATCTGGAATCGATTTCGGCGTCTTCCCCGACTGACATCTGGGCCGTCGGCGCAGGCGTCATTCATTTTGACGGCCAGCAGTGGACCGGGTTTTCGGTCCCTGACATGTCGGGAACCGGCTCCAGTCTTTTGAACGGTGTGGCTGATCTTTCTCCCGACAATGTGTGGGCGGTGGGTTTCATCAATTTTCAGATCATTGGCGCTTATCCGGCGGGGATCGTCGAGCATTTTGACGGGGCAAACTGGAGCGTTTTCCCCAGCCCTCAGTTCCCTCCTCCCGATCAGGCCTACCTCCGAGCCATCACGGCGATCTCCCCTACCGATATTTGGGCAGGGGGGAACCTTTTTGAGGATCCCTATTTCCTCTCTCTGCTCGAACACTTCGACGGCACTTCCTGGAAACAAATGGAGACGCCGGTGTTCTTCTGCGGAATCTTGGGCATGTCGGCCGACGCCAGCAACGATGTGTGGGCGGTGGGAGCGACCTTGGGCGGGGGAACCTGCGCTTTGCACTACGACGGTACCAGGTGGGAGTCTCTTCCCACCCCCAATCCCGGCTTCGGATACAACTATCTTCAAGGGGTCACGGTACTCGCCCCAAACAATGTCTGGGCTGCAGGATGGTTCACCCGAAACTCGAATTCGGACAGGCCGACTCGTACGCTAATCGAGCACTGGGACGGAACGAGTTGGCAGATTGTACCCAGCCCCGATGTTGTCGGGAAAGGTGAAATCAGCAGCCGGCTTAACGGTATTGTCGCGGTGTCGGCCAACGACCTGTGGGCATTCGGCGAAAGTAGCATCATCAGCAGCAGTCACGCGCCCACCCTCGTGCTGCACTGGAACGGCACCAGTTGGGCAATCGTTCCGAGCCCCGCTGTCAGACTGGGTAGTCTTCTGGACGACTATCTCTGGGGTGGGACCGTGATCCCTAATAACGGTCTCTTTATCGTTGGCAGCGACAATGTCGAAGATACTCTGGTTCTCAAGACTCAAAGTGACTGAATGACTGGCCACCAGACGAGGCTCGCTGAATCAGCGGGGCGGTGACAACGACGTGGCGACCATTCGACTCGAACTCCCGCAGCATCTTCGAACTTTGGCGCACGTCGGGCGCGAGGTTCAGATCGAAGTGGAAGATCCCATCACGCAACGCTCGGTGCTGGATGCACTTGAAGCCCGCTATCCCATGCTCTGCGGAACCATCCGCGATCACGGCACGAAGCAGCGCCGCGCGTTCCTTCGCTTCTTCGCCTGCGAAGAAGATTGGTCGAACAACCCGCCGGATTCGCCGCTGCCCGATGCCGTCGCGTCAGGAAAAGAGCCGCTGTTAATCGTGGGCGCGATCGCGGGCGGATAAAGTCAAGTCCACTTTAGTAGGCTTCGAACGTCCTCGAAAGTAGACGTTTCTTCCACAGCCTAAGCCGCTGAAAACGCGGGTGCATCAAAAGCCTCCGCTGCAGATTCAACAACTTGGCAAACGCGATTCCGTGCTTTTCCACAGTGTTCCTGCAGGAACACTAGCGCCTTCATGCACGCCAGGCGGGCGCGTCTCAGTTCCCGTGCCAGTGCATCTGCCATCCCAGATAGCGGATCGCCGCCTCGTGGACGGCGGCAGCAGTCGTCGAGAAGTTCGCGGCGACGTGATGCTCGAATCCGTTTTCACAAATGTAGTGCAGCAACTTCTGCAACTCGTCGATCTTCACCACGCCTACGCCGCCGAAAGTGTTCAGCGAGTCGCTGGTGAAGGTGCCCTCGCCGACGTAGCCGCGAATCACGCCTGCGGTGTCGTCGGTTGAGAAGCGCGCAAAACTCATTGCCCCAGGCTTCACCCGGCCAACCACTGTGCCGAACGTATTTTCCTTGCCCACTGTGCCGGCGATGATCTCCTGGAAATCCATGCGGACATCTTGAAAGAAATGTTTCGGCAGGTTGCTGCAGTGGAAGCAGACCGCCTTGTCGGGGTCGTCGCCGTAATTGTTGTTCCAGTCGAGCAGCGCGCTGGGCGTTTCGGATGCCAATGCCAGCGCGTGCATGCTGAGCGTGCCGCACACATCCACTTCGCAGGCCGCTGGGATCAGATTGTTGCTCATCATGCTCATGATGGTGCAGGGCACGACGCCGAAATATTCTTCCATCGAAGTCCAGCACTGCACCGCGCTGATCTTCACGTCGGTCTGCGTCATCCAGTCGTCGATCACGTACCCGAGCTTCGCCATCTTGATCAGTGCGGCGTCGGGAACGCCGCTGGTGGTGACGTATTTGTGAATGTCGGCGAGCTTGGCCTGCACTCCGGCGTGATCGTCTTTTAATTTGGCGATGCGGCCAAATACTTCCGACAGATCGAGAGTCTCGGTAGAAATGCCGTGAGCTTCAAGAAGTTTTTCGCTGTAGCGCACGGTGTTGAACGCGGTTGGGCGCGCGCCGATGCTGCCGACGCGCAGGTTGCGCATGCCGTTGGCCACGCGGCACACTGCCGCGAACCATGCCAGATCATTTCTGAAAATCGTCGGAGTCGGGACTCACGGTATGCAGACTGGTCAGCGAATAGGGAATTCCATACTGCCGCAGATTGTTGCACGCCGACATCTTTCCGCAGAAACTATCGCGGCGATGCAGGATGGTCATCTTCTTCGCGTCGTCGGGCGTAGCCTGCACCAGCACGGGGACGTCGAGGCGGGCCAGGCGCAGCGTGTCGGCAATGGCGCGCTCGTCGCCAAAATTCGGCAGCGAGACGATGACTCCATCGAGCCGGTCGCTATTTTTCCGAAACAGCGCGGCACATCTTTTAGCTTCGTCGTGAGTCTCGACCGCGCCGTGCTTGCTGTCTTCGGGGCCGAGCACCACACAATCCATGCCGGCCTTGGTCAGCGCCTGGATCATCTCTTCGCGTCCCGACTTGGCCAGCTCGCCGGGAAAAAATCCGCGGTTCCCGACGATGACGCCCATGGTCATTTTCTTGCCAGACATAATTCCTATCTCTCCCAGTACAGATCTTCACGCTCGAATATTGACGACTTCGGTATTGCCAATTCGTGCCGCGGTTATGCCCGCGACGGCGTATAACGCCAGCAATAAGACGGCGCCAATCAGCGTGAGCAATGCCGCCCCACCAAACGCTGGCGTGCAGATGGAAACAGCACGACCTGAGATTCCGGCGCGGTGCATGCGACATTCGTACAATCCCGCGCCCAGAATAAGCACGCCATTGACCAGCAGCGAAATGCCAATGAAAAACCAGATCGAAACCGATCTGCCTGTTGCCATAGTCACCGCCTACCAGAAAATGATGTTCAGCACGACGAATATGATCGCCACAATGGCCGCCCAGAACAGCGGCTTCTGATACAGCGGCACATTGCCGATCGAGGGAATTTCCGTCTGGCCATAGACGAGGCCGGCCAGAGCGCTATCGGGCAGCGGCTTGGTGGCCAGACTGACCACAACCGTTACGGTCACGCAAACCAGGAACGACCACAGTGCCTGATACATGTCTTGCGCGAGCGCTTTGGCGTGGGGCGAAAGTGCAACATAACGCAAGGCTGAAGGATCAATCTTGACCCACGCCCACATGCTGACCGAAGAAACCGTGCCGCAGAGCAGTCCCCAGAATCCGCCGGCGCTGGTCGCGCGCTTCCACAACATTCCGAGGACGACCGTTCCGAACAGCGGTGCGATGAAGAAGCTGAACAGCGCCTGCACGTAATCCATGATGCTGGCCGAGCGCATCACGAGATAGGCAGTGCCCACGCTGATGAGCACGCCGACCACGGTGGTCCAGCGCCCCATGCTGACATAGTGGCTGTCGCTGGCCTTGCTGTTGATGAGCGGGCGATAGATGTCATAGGTCCAGACCGTGGTGAATGCGCTGACGTTTCCGGCCATGCCCGACATGAAACCCGGCGATCAGGGCGGTGACGCCGAGACCGAGCAGACCGGGACCGCAATAACGCGCCAGCATGAGGGGAAGAACGTCGTTGTAGCTGTAGCCGTGCGTGGCGACGGCAACCGATTCCGGAACCAGCTTCATCGGGAGCAGACCCAGGCCCAGCAAGCCGGGAAGGATCACGATGATCGGCACCAGCATTTTGAATCCTGCGCCGATGATGGGCGCCATCTCTGCGCTGCGAATATCTTTCGCGGCCAGGATGCGCTGCACCACCAGAAAATCGGTGGTCCAGTAGCCCATGGAGATCACGGCGCCGAGACCAAAGACAATGCCGGTCCAGTGAATGCCCATGGGGTTGGTGCTGAATGATCCCAGACCGGCCCACATGTGGACGTATTGCTCCGACGCACGATGTGCTAATCAGGACTTTCAAGTTGCTCCATCCGCCGGCTTCGTAAAGGCCGAGGATGGGGATCAGCAACGCGCCCGCCCAGATGAGAAAGAACTGCAGGACTTCGTTGAAGATGGCAGAGCGCAGGCCGCCGAGAGTGACATAGACGGCAACCGTGAGCGAGGAAACCCAGATGCTGAAATTGAGATCCCAGCCCAACACGATCTGCATGACCTTGGCCATGGCGAACATGTTGACGCCGCTCATGAGCACGGTCATGAACGCGAACGAAACCGCGGAGAGGATGCGGCTGGGTTCGCCGAACCGCAGCTTCAAATATCCCGGCACGGAGTGGGTTTTCGAAATGTAGTAGAAGGGCATCATCACCAGCGCGAGGAAGAGCATGGCTGGAATGGCGCCGATCCAGTACCAGTGCGTGGCGAGAATGCCGTACTGGTAGGCCGATCCGGCCCAGCCCATGAGTTCGAGAGCGCCGAGGTTCGCTGAGAGAAAGCTCAGGCCCGCGACCCAGGCAGTCATTTCGCGACCGGCCATGAAAAAGTCTTCGCCGGTGTTGGCCTGGCCTTTCAGGTAGAAGCCGATGGCCAAGACCAGCACGAAGTAGAAGATCACGATGACCATGTCCACCGGCGCGAGATGCACGAGACTCTGTGAGCTGAGAAGAACCGCGGCTAGACTCATGTGGTTTTGACCTGTCCGTAGTAGGCGTTGCGGCCGTGCTTGCGCAGAAAATGTTTGTCGTGCAATTCGCGCGCCAGCGGCCGGGATTCGGCGTTGATCGAGATTGTGTGCGATGCCATGCGGGCTACGTATTCGAGGATGACCGCTTGGTGGGCGGCCTCCGCGGCGTTCGCGCCCCAGCAGAAGGGTGCGTGCCCGGCGACGAGGACTGCCGGAATCGCATTGGGATCGAGCTTGGCGTTTTTGAATTTTCGGCAGATCGCCGTGCCGGTTTCCAGTTCGTAGTCGCCGTCGATTTCTTTCGCACTCAGGCGGTCGGTGACCGGGATGGGGCCGTGAAAAGAATCGGCATGGGTAGTGCCGAAGCACGGAATGGGGGTTTCAGCCTGGGCCCAGGCGGTCGCGTATTCGGAGTGGGTGTGAGCGACTCCGCCGATGTCGGGGAAATTTTTGTAGAGTTCGAGATGCGTGGCGAGATCGGAAGACGGGCGAAGATTTCCGTCGACGACTTTTCCGGCGAGATCGGAAATCACAATCTGCTCGGGCGTGAGGGCTTCGTAGGGAACGCCGCTGGGCTTGATGGCTACGAGAGCCGCGCTGCGATCGATGCCGCTGACGTTGCCGAAGGTATAGAGGACGAGGCCGCGGCGAACCAATTCCAGGTTCGCATCCAGCACCTCTTCGCGCAGTGTCTTCAGCAGCATTGGAGGGAAAATGAGGAATCCTCAACGCTCAAGATCAAGCGAGGAAAACCGTTCTCGTAAACGTTTACGCAACGGAACATTAAATGGAGGGGAGTTGGTTTGTCAAAGACCGCGGCGAGCATTGGTCTGGATCGACCGGACAATGGCCGGGAGGAGGCCGGATCGATTTCGAGTTGAAGAGCGAGGCGCGATTGTGAAGTTGGGATTGTGCGCAGCAACATTCCATTGCCAATCGCAATCTAAAGGGTCGCGCAAACCCAAACTGCTCCACGACGGGTTTGGGCAGGGGAGCAACCAATGCACCGCCACGCATCGTCTCGCACTATCAGTCTCATTGCTGGTTTTTGTCTTTATTGCGGCCTGTACGCAGGTGGCTTGAACTCAGAGTCCGCCAGCGTGAAGTCCACGCCCTCGTCTTCGACCGAGGTGGTTTACTTGTTAGCAAATTCCACGGTACTTACGTATGACGTGGATCGGACAACGGGCTCTCCGACTGAGGAAAGCGGAGTCACGCTGGATTCGGCAACGAATACCGTGCTGCTGCCTTCGGCGAATGATCACTTTGTGTACGTGACGGGTAATGACAGCACGGGTTCGGAATATCTGTGGGTTTATGCCACGGATGTGACGGGGGTTCCGTTGCTGCCGGCGGTGCAGGCGTTGAGCCTGGCCGACGGAAGTTTCGCTACAGGTGATTTTGTGATCGATGCGAATGGCACGCTGGCGTATGCGGTGGAGCAGATGGTGAATTCACAATCGCAAACGCTGGCGAGGATCATTAAATTCACCATCGATCCGACGACGGGAATGGTCACCAAGTCGCCGAAGCCGGTTTTCAATTACAAACCAAATGGGCCGTGCACGCCGGCTGCCGAGGCCAGCCTGAGCATTTACGGTTTCAATCCAGCGGGAACGGTCATGTACGACTTCTGGGACTGCAATTATCCATTCTCCAATCTGTCTGCGACTTATTTTTCGAGAGCGGTGAATCCGGCGAGCGGTGAACTGGGACCGGACCGTCAAGTCTTTGACTGGGCGGACGGAAACTTTGGCGTGGATCTGGTGAATTTTACGCCGACCTCGATTATTTATTTCAGTATCCCGAACAATGACAGCCAGGGGATGAATTCGGTGAACGTGTATTCGCTACAGGGCGCGTTGCAGGTTTCGTGCACGGCGACGATGCTGGAGGCTTGCGGATACGGAACTTGGAACTTCGTTGACCGGACCGGGAAGTTTGACTTGATTCAGATCTCAGCCGACAGCACGGAGGTCACGAAGATCGAACCGGGAGCGAAGAAGATTGTGGCCACTGGGAATTATGTGCCGGACACGGTGCAGGCTTTCGCACCGGACGATGCTCTGATCTATACGCTGGATCCGAACTCGAGCAATCCGTGGGTGTATCCGATTTATGTGTTTGATTCGACGATGGGAGCGGTGGCCTTCGCCGGCGGAGAGATATTGGCGGACGGGGTGTATCAAGCGATTCCGGCGCTTCGGGAGTAGAGGGCAAAGGGTCTGGAAGGCTCTCTGTCGGTGAGTAAGTGCGCGTGCTTAGGCTGATTTATTTTTGACCTTCCAATAGACGGCGTAGCGTTCGTGGAAGATCTGATTGAGGGGAACCAGCGTGATCGGCTGGGACTGGCCGATGGCGTGGAAGCTGAGTGGCTGCGTTGCGTCGGGTTCGAGCCAGGCGACGGGTCGCGAGGCGTCGGCGGTGATGTCGGGGACTTTGCTGGGCGGATCTTTCGGGCCGGAGCCGATGTAGGTCATATCTTTCGTGACGGGTTCGAAGCGGCCGGCCAGAACGAGAGGGCCGTACATGGCGGCCTGGATGGATTGGTCGTCGGGCATGGCGTCGATGTGCAGGGACATGGGGAGGCTGAGTTCGATTTTGTCGCCGGATTTCCAGACGCCGTTGAGCGTGAGATAACTGCCGGGGCTGGCGAAGGCGGGCAACCCGGTTCCGTTAATTTTCACGCTGCCGCCTTCGGCCCAGTAAGGAATGCGAAGGTTGATGGCGAGTTGCTGCGGGGATTTGGCGGAGATGGTGATGGTGGTGCCCTGACTCTTCGGGGAAGCGTGTTTCTTGTTTGACCTGCAGATTTTTTTCCGGCCAATCCAACTGCGATGCGATGTAGAGATTTACGTAGAGTGAGTCGATGCCGGAAATCAGTTAGTCGCCACGCCAGTAGATGGTGTCGGCGAGTTTGGCGTATTCCTCGGAGCCGGTGCCGGTGCAGCACCAGAAAGCGTCGAGGGGCTTGCCGAAAGTTTTCCAGTAGCCGGAGGCGAGCGGCAGGTAATACATCATGGTGCCGTCTTCGGGATTGATGGTGCCGAGGCGGTGGTTAAAGAGTGTGCGCTCGTAGTAATCCATGAGGCGGGGATCAGTCGACCAGCCGTAGAGATGGCGGGTCAGCTTCATCATGTTGTAGGCGCAGCAGCATTCAGTGGTGATGGGGCCGAGTTCGGTGGAGAGCTTGCCGGGATCGCTGTTCCAGCCTTCGCGGTTGCTTGTGCCTCCGGTGCAATAAGAGCGCTCGGTGACTACTTCGTTCCAGAAATATTCAGCGATGTCGCGATAGCGGCGGTCGCCGGTGAGCTCGTAATAGCGCGCGGCGGCGATCACCTGCGGAATGTGCGTGTTCACGTGCAGGCCTTTGAGTTCGTCGCGGTGCGCGGCGAGCGGGTCGAAGAATTGTTTTTTGTCGAAGCGGGGCGCGATCTCGAGATAATCCCGATTGCCGGTGACGGCGTAAAGATTGCAGAGAGTTTCGCCCATGCCTCCGAATTCAGTGCCGAGCACGCGCTGCATGTGCTCGTAGCTGAGCGATTCAGTGTAGCGGTCGACCCAGGCCGCCATTTTCTGCACGATGTCGAGCGCCTGCTGGTTGCCGCAGTATTCGTATTGATCGAGCAGGCCGGCCATGATCTTGTGGATGGTGTAGAACGGGGCCCAGACCTGCTGGCGCTCGCGCAGGCGGTCGAAGAATTCCACCGGGAAGGCGCTCAGGTAACCGCTTTTCAGCGCAGCCTGGCAGGCAGCGAGTCCGGCGACGACGGTGGCTGAGTTGGTTTTCAAGTCTTCGTCTCCACTGGCGGCATACATGAGCGCGCAGGCGGAAAGATAGTGGCCGCCGGCGTAGTGGCCCCGCAGTTCGCAGTCGGGCTTTTCCCATCCGCCGAGCGGCTCGGCCGAAGACGGGATACTGGCGTTGAGGCGGAAGGTGTGCAGGAGGCGATCGGGGGGCAGAGAGCGCAGATACTTCCGGTCAGCTTCCATCGCGATTTTGCAAGGGCCGTCGCCGAGGCGCACTTGCTTCAGGGGAAAGGGCAGAGCCTTCCAGGAAACCTTTTCGCGAGCGATTGGCTTGCCGTTTTCCTGCGTTGCGTTCACGACAGGATCTTGCGCGCTGGCCAGCAGATTCCTGGGAAGAAGCGTAGCGCCGGCAGTAACAGCGGCGGCGGTGAGGAAACGCCTGCGAGAGAGGGACGCGGAGTCAGTCATCTTTTTCTCCTGCTGACATGGTAGACCAGGCGCCGTCGATCGGCCAGAGTGAGGCATTCATGGCGGCGAGTGCAACGGCGATGAATATTGTCTACACTAAACGTCGAATTAGAGAAACTTCGTCCGGATCGCATATTTTTTCTTTGGTTTTTTTGTTTGAATTCGCATGAGGGCTGCAGTTTATGACGTAGTCATTGTGGGCGCCGGAATTGTGGGAGCGGCTTGCGCGGATGAGTTTGCGCGGCGCGGGATGCGAGTTGTGGTGGTCGACCGCGACGGGATCGCGAGCGGAGCCACTGGCGCGGCGATGGGCCACATCGTCGTGCTGGATGATTCAGAAGCGCAGTTTGTCTTGACGCGCTACTCGCAGAAACTGTGGCAGAAGCTACGGCCGGAATTGCCCGAGGATGTCGAGTACGAACAACGGGGAACGGTCTGGGTCGCGGCTGACGAAGAAGAAATGGCGGAGGTTCGGCGCAAGCATTTGTATTATGCCCAGCGCGGAGTGCCGACAACCATGCTGGACGCGCTGGAGTTGAAGCGACTGGAGCCGAATCTGCGCGATGGGCTAGTGGGTGGGTTGCTGGTAGCAGAGGATGCGATGCTTGATCCAGCATGTGCGGCGCGGTTTCTGATGGAGCGCGCGCGGAAGAACGGAGTGGAGCTTCGAGTGGGCGAACCAGTTGCGGAGATCGGGCACGGGTGCGTGCGGTTGTCCGATGGCTCTGAAATGAATGCCAACGTCATTGTGAATGCGGCTGGGGCGTGGGCAGCCGAACTGACGGGAGGCGTTGAGATCAAGAAGCGCAAGGGACATCTGGTGATCACCGATCCGCATCCGGGATTTTTGCGGCATCAAGTGGTCGAACTGGGATACTTAAAGAGCGCGCACGGAGTTGCGAGTGAAGCTGCGAAGAGCGAATCTGCCGCCAGCGATTCGGCCGCTTTCTCGGTCGCGTTCAATATACAACCGCGGCGATCGGGGCAGATTCTGATCGGGTCGTCGCGGCAATATGGGGCGGAACATAAAGAGATCGACGATGACATTCTTGCCCGAATGTTACGGCGTGCATGGGAATATATGCCAGGGCTTACCGCGATGCCTGCCGAGCGCAGCTGGACGGGGTTCCGCGCGGCTACGGCTGATAAGTTGCCGGTGATCGGTCCGTGGCCGGGCGACGATTCTTTGTTTCTGGCGACGGGACATGAGGGGCTGGGGATTACGACCTCGCTGGCAACGGCGAAAATTCTGGTGGATCAAATTACCGGGGCGCAGCCAGAGATTCCGGTCGAGCCGTACCTGCCGTCGCGCCGGAAGAAAAGTTCTGGAGGCTCGCGATGAAATGGAAGGGCGTGATGCCCGCAATCACCACCTGCTTTAATAACGACCTCAGCATTGATTATCACTTCATGGTCGAACATTGCCGCTGGCTCTTGGATAACGGCTGCACGGGCGTCGTTGCGCTGGGATCGCTGGGCGAGGGTGCCACTCTGGGGTTCGAAGAGAAGCTCGCTGTGCTGCGGACCTGCGTGAAGGCGGTGCATGGGCGCGGGCCGGTGGTGGCGGCGATCTCGGCGCTGTCAACTGCGGAGGCGGTGTTGCTGGCCAAGGCCGCCGCGCAACTGGGATGCGATGGGCTGATGGTTTTGCCTCCTTATGTGTACCGGGGCGACTGGCGGGAGATGAAAGCGCACGTGGCCGCGATTTTCAAGGCCACGCCGCTGGAGTGCATGCTCTACAACAATCCGGTTGCGTATGATACGGATTTCTTGCCGGAACAGATTTGTGAATTTGCGGCGGAGCATGCAAATCTGGCGGCGGTGAAGGAGTCGAGCACAGATGTGCGGCGGGTGTCGGCAATTCGGGTGCTATTGGAGCGGCGATTGGAGATTTGCGTCGGGGTGGATGATGCGGTGATCGAGGCGGTCGGCGTGGGCGCGACCGGGTGGGTCGCTGGCCTCGCGAACGCGTTGCCGCGTGAATCGGTTGAGCTGTTTAACTTTGGAATTAACGGCGAAGCGGAGAAAGCGTTTAAGCTGTATCGCTGGTTTCTGCCGCTGTTGCGCATGGATACGGTTCCGAATTTTGTGCAGCTCATTAAACTGGTGCAAGCCGAGGTGGGAATCGGGAATGCGCGGGTGCGACCGCCGCGGCTTGAGTTGGTGGGGAAAGAACTTGAGCAGGCGAAGGAAATTATTGGCGAGGCTGTGAGGTCGCGTCCGCACGCGGTGAGCAGTCTTGCGGTATCTGGCGGAAAATAGGTTTCGGCAACTTTCGTAATCATCTGATCGGGTATCTGAAAACAATATTCATGACAAACCTTTTGGCACGATCGCTAATTGGATTTCGGGACGGGGCGGGCACGGGCGACGCGATGTATGCCGCGAACCCCGCGAACGGCGAACGGTTGGAGCCGGAATTTCTTTCGGCAACCACGGATGAAGTGGAACTTGCGGCGCGCCTTTCGGCGGAGGCGTTCGAGGTTTACGGGCGTACGTCGGGGCGTGAGCGCGGCGCGTTGCTGCGCGCGATTGCGGCGAAGATCGAGTCGATCGCCGCGGAGATTATCGAGCGCGCGATGATGGAAACGGCTTTACCGCTGGCGCGGTTACAAGGAGAAGTCGGGCGGACATGCGCGCAGTTGCGGCTGTTTGCGCAGGTTGCGGAGGAGGGCTCGTGGGTGGGAGCGCGAATTGATCGCGCCGATCCTGATCGTAAGCCAGCGCCCAAACCTGATATTCGATCGATGCTGCGGCCGCTGGGCCCGGTGGTTGTGTTTGGCGCGAGTAATTTTCCGCTGGCATTTTCGGTGGCGGGAGGCGATACCGCTTCGGCGCTCGCGAGCGGGAATACGGTGATCTTCAAAGCGCATCCCGCACACCCGGGTACGAGCGAACTGGTGGGGCGCGCGGTGCGGGAAAGCGTCCGGAAATGCGGATTGCCCGAGGGCGTATTCTCGCTGCTGTTTGATGCGGGCACGCGTGTGGGATCGGAGTTGGTGAAACATCGACTGGTGAAGGCGGGAGGGTTCACTGGCTCGCGCGCGGCAGGTCGAGCTTTGATGGACCTGGCAGCGGCGCGACCGGAGCCGATTCCGTTTTATGCGGAGATGAGCAGCACGAATCCGGTTTTTGTCCTGCCGGGTGCTCTGCGCGAGCGCGGCGAGAATATTGCGGCGGGTCTGTACACATCGTTCACGCTGGGAGCGGGCCAATTCTGCACCAAGCCGGGGATGGTGTTTCTGCAGGAGGGATCAGAGGCTAAAGTATTTGCGCAGAAGTTGCGGCAACTGGTCGATGGGTCGACTGCGTTTCATCTATTGACGAAGGGTATTCAGTCTTCGTATGACTCGGCGATTGACGCGCGCAAGCGGGAAGCTTCGGTCACTCTCGTGGCGGAAGGGCCACGACCGCAGGCGCCGGGATACGCAGTGAATACCGCGCTCTTTCAAACTGATGGCGCGGCGTTTCTGGATTCCGACCTGGATGCGGAGATTTTTGGTCCGACTACTTTGCTGGTGCAGCATTCGACTCGCGAGCAACTCCTGGCGATTGCTCGCCGGCTCGACGGACATCTGACCGCGACGATTCACGGCACGGAGCAAGATCTGCGCGAGTTCGCCGACCTAATTGCGATTCTTGAAAATAAAGTTGGACGGCTGGTGTTCAACGGATTCCCGACGGGGGTTGAGGTCGCGCACGCGATGGTGCATGGAGGACCTTATCCGTCGACGTCGGATGGGCGGTCGACGTCGGTGGGGAGTCAGGCGATTTTTCGGTTCGCACGGCCGGTTTGCTACCAGGGATTCCCAGACAGCGCGTTGCCCGATGCGCTGAAGAACGGCAATCCGCTGGGCCTTTGGCGGATGGTCGACGGGGAGATGGTGCGGTAGATTTTGTAGCTTGAGTGATCGCGTCCGGCAGAGCCGACGATTAAATCTGATAGTCGATGTCTTCCATGATTCTTTGCAGCGAGGCGGACAGGGGTTCGCCCTTGGCCTCGGCACCTTCGAGTTGCTGGACTCGTTCGCGGAGATTGTTGACCTCGGTGACGACGGAGGCGAGGGCTTCGGAGAGCGGATCGTTGATCTGCTTGGGGTCGGTGATTACGACGCGCTTGCCTTCGCGGAAAATGATGTGCCCGGGCACGCCGACGACGGTTGAGTCCGCGGGAACGTTGCGCAGCACGACAGAACCGGCGCCAATGCGGCAGTTTTTTCCGACGGTGATGTTGCCGAGAATTTTCGCGCCGTCGCCAATGACCACGAAATCTTCGATGGTCGGATGGCGCTTGCCGAGTTCTTTGCCCGTGCCGCCGAGAGTCACGCCCTGGTACATGGTGATGTCGTTGCCGACGATCGCGGTCTCGCCGATCACCACGCCCTGACCGTGGTCGATGAACAGGCGGCGCCCGATGGTTGCTCCGGGATGGATTTCAATTCCAGTGAGAAAGCGCGCGGCCTGCGAGAGGATCGCGCCAGCAGCAGGAAGTGATGGTTCCACAGCCAATGATTCATGCGGTAGAACCAGACCGCGTGCAGGCCGGAGTAGCAGAGAAAAACTTCCAGGCGGGACTTGGCCGCGGGATCGTGCTCCATCACGTGGGCTACGTCTTCGCGAATTTGCGAGAGCAGAGGCATGGGTCAGCGCGCATGGACCAGTTGTCAGTGATCAGGGGCCATGGACCAGTGATCACGGAAAGCTATCAGGCCGGGAGCACGGCCGTTGGAATCTGCAGCGCTGTCTCGCGCAGTTCCTGAAAGAGAACCGTGCTCAAATAGCGTTCGCCGAACGACGGCAGGATAACAATGATCAGCTTACCGGCATTTTCCGCGCGGTGCGCGACTTTCAAAGCAGCCACGACCGCGGCTCCGGAAGAGATGCCGACGAAGAGGCCTTCTTCAAGAGGCAGGCGGCGCGCCATGGCGATGGCTTCGTCGTTGGTGACGGTTATGACTTCATCGATGTAGTCGCGGCGCAAAATGCTGGGAACGAAACCTGCGCCGATGCCTTGAATTTTATGCGGCGAGGGCTTGCCCCCGGAAAGCACCGGGCTGTCGGCGGGCTCGACCGCGATGGCCTTGAACGACGGCTTTTTCGGCTTGATGTACTGGCAGATTCCGGTGATGGTGCCTCCGGTGCCGACGCCGGAGACCAGAATGTCGGCGCGCCCATCGGTGTCGTCCCAGATTTCGGGCCCGGTGGTTTCGAAGTGAATTTTTGGATTGGCGGGGTTGTCGAATTGCTGCAGCATGTAACTGTTGGGGGTGCTGGCCAGAATTTCTTTGGCTTTGAGAATTGCGCCGGTCATGCCACGCGGGCCCGGAGTGAGAATAATTTCCGCACCGAAGGCGAGTAGAAGCACGCGGCGCTCCAGGCTCATGGTTTCGGGCATGGTGAGAATCAGCTTGTAGCCTTTGACTGCCGCAACGAACGCAAGACCGATTCCGGTGTTGCCGCTGGTGGGCTCGACGAGGACGGTTTTGCCAGGTTGGATTTTTCCTTCGCGCTCGGCGTCGGCAATCATGCTGATGCCGATGCGATCTTTCACACTGCCAAGGGGATTCTGGCTTTCGAGTTTCGCCACAACATCTGCGACGCAGCCGGCGGTGACTTTATTCAGGCGCACCAGCGGAGTGTGGCCGATGAGTTCGGTAACGTCCCTTGCGATTTTCAAGTGGGCTCATGCCTCCAGCATTAGCGGGCGAATTTTCAGCCTTTAATTTCGTCTGCTAATACTAACCCGTGAATGGATGAAACCGACGGGCTTCTCGATTGGATGCGGAGAGCGCGTGGGCGGCGCAAAATCAGTTGCGCTCAGGTGCCGTGAGCTCCGTGCTGTGGTCCAGAGGACGCTTAGCGGTGCAGCAGACCGTAGCTCACGGCTCCCGCGGAGCTCCCGATGTTGACGAGGGACACGGCGCGCTCCAGCTTGTGATGGCCAGTCTTGTGGAAGAAATAACTGAGGCCGATGACTCCCACAGTTTCGCCGGCGAAGTTGGCGGCGAGGCCAGCGTCAGAGCGGCCGAACATGCGCACGACTGGATTTAATTCCTGGCCTCCGCTCTGCAGGTTGGAGCGGGTGACGGCGAAGTCGGCGCCATTCAAGGCCGCGGCGGTCACGAGCAAAATGCAATTCGGCTTATCCCAGAACTTGTGTTGCTCGGCCCTCAGGCGCGACGGAGCGGTCGTGACTGGCGGTGCAGCCGCGACGAACGGAGTGGGCGCGTCAGGGAGCGGAGATGACGCCAGCAGAATCTGGGCATGCAGGACCGGAGCCGAAAGTGATGAGCGCGAGCAGAATCAGCGCGCTGTAGAAGAAGGAGCAGGAAGGCCTCAGGAAGGTCATAGGTGCGCGCCGCTGGCGGCGCAGCACTGAAGGGGCAATCGGGCGTCCACGCGGGCAAGATTAGAGACGCGGCAAGCGGCTCACAATTCAACGTTTAACTTTCGCCTCTCATTAGAATCGCTCGCCGGTATGCATTGTTTTGCAGATGGCACAGGGGATTTACCTTTTGCGGTCCTGGCGCGGCAGCAAGAGGGTAACCAGGGTCACACGACCGGGCAACGGTTATTAGTTCTTCAGCCAAGCTCGCACGTGGCTATTTCTTGTAGACGACGCCGCCCTTCATTACGAAACTGACACTCTGAAGGGTGCTGATGTCCTGCAGGGGATCACCGGAGACTGCGATTACATCCGCCAGATAGCCGGGTTCGAGCGCTCCGATCTGGCCGTCCCAAGCGAGCAGCTTTGCGCCATTCACGAGATCGGCCTGTAGAACCGCCAGCGGCGACATGCCGAATTTCGCCATCAGCACAAACTCGCGAGCTTGTGTGCCGTGGGGGAACGGGCCGACATCGGAGCCAACGGCCATGGGGATACCGGCAGCGATCTGCTTCTTGAATTCCTGCACTTTCAAGTCAAGAATCTGTCGCTCGTGCGCGCCCTGTTGGGGAGTCGCCGCGTGCTCGGCAAAATATTCGAAGATGGTGAAGGTAGGGACGGCGAAAATCTCCTTCTCCTTCATCAGGCGCATGGTCTCGTCGCTGAGCTGATCGGCGTGGTCGATGGACGCCACACCCGCCTGCGCGGCGAAAAGCGTTCCCGGTTCTCCGGTGGCGTGGACGGCGACGCGGCGGCCGACGCGCGCGGCTTCTTTCACTGCGGCCTCTAGTTGCGGCTCGGTGTACTGGTAGGGCGTGGTGAGCTTTCCATCCTTCATCGTATCCGCGCCGGTTTCGTAGATCTTGATGAAGTCCGCGCCTTCCTTGAATTGCTGGCGCATGACGGAAATAAGTTCGTCGGCGGTGTTGGCGTAGTTTGCGTTTGGCAGGACGTGCTGTTCGGGGTTGTAGCCGATGGCATCTTCGTGGCCGCCGAGGATGTTGATGGCGTTGCCGCTGACGCGCAGGCGCGGGCCGGGAATGCGGCCTTCATCGATCGCATTGCGAACGGCCGTGTCGGCAGAGCCTGCGCCTTCGGTGCCCATGTCGCGCTCGGCGGTGAAACCGGCCATCAGGTCGTCGCGCGCGGCGAGAGTCGCGGTTATGGTGCGCTGGGGGACGGATTCCTGCACGGTTTGCAGATCCTCCGCGCCGGGATGGAGGAAGAGATGGACGTGGGCATCGATCAGGCCGGGGAGAAGCGTGCGATCGCCCAGGTCGAGCACTTCGGCGCCGGCGGGGTGCTTCACCGAACTGCCCACCTCGACGATGCGCTCGCCTTGCACCAGAATTTCGCCGGGCTTGAGGATGCGGCCAGCCTTGATATCGAGCAGGCGCGCGGCGTGCAGGACGACGGGATGCGCAGGAGGGGCGGAGGACTGGGCCGCGGCATTCGCGGCGAACAGCGAACAATAGAGAAAATGCGGAGTACGAATCGCTCGCGTTTTCATATCGCCCGCGATGGTATCACCGGGAATCGAGCGTGGCCAGAGAGCGCGCTGGAGGGCGAACTGGTGGCGCGGGCACTCTCGCCCACGCTTCGTTATGATCTCTTGGCTGTGATCTTATTCAGACGATCGAGGTGAACATGCGGCAGACAGCTCTGGTGACCGGGGCCAGCCGGGGGATTGGGAAGGAAATTGCCCTTGAGCTGGCGCGGAACGGATACAACGTCGCGGTGAATTATTTCAACGATCCGGCTGCGATGGTGGATGCGGCGGTTGCCGAAATTCGCGCGTTGCAGGTAGAGGTCTGCCGGTTCAGGCAGACGTTCGCTCCAGCGTACAGGTGACGGCGATGTTCGAGCGCGTGACTATGACGTTTGGACGGCTTGATCTGCTGGTCAACAATGCCGGAGTGCAGACCTGGAAGCCGCTGCTCGATGTGACCGAGGAAGAATGGGACTTGGTCGTCGATACGAATCTGAAGGGATGTTTCTTGTGCACGCAGCAGGCCGCACGATACATGAAAGACCACGGCGGCGGCGCAATTGTGAATCTTGGGTCGGGCTGCAACAAGCTGGCGTTTCCGTCTCTCGTTGCCTACACGGCGAGCAAGGGCGGAATTGAAATGTTCACCAAAGAGGCAGCGGTGGAACTGGGGCGCTATGGGATTCGAGTGAATTGCATTGCGCCGGGGTCGATTGAGTCGGAGCGCACTCGGGCCGAGGATCCGGATTATGCGGGCACGTGGTCGAAGCTAACCCCTCTGGGCCGCGTGGGCACGGCCGCTGACATTGCGCCGACTGTGGTTTTTCTGGCCAGCAAGGGCGGGGCATCGTTCATCAGCGGGCAGACGATCTGGATCGATGGCGCGCTGTTTACGAAAGCGCAGTGGCCGTATAAGAAGTGAGCGAACGACGAAGGGCGAGCGGCATAAACAATGGCCTCGTAGTACACTTTTCGGCATGATGCCAAGACGCCTCACGACCTCAGCCTTTTCCGTCGCCGTCCTACTCTGTGTTGCGATCGGCGGACTGCCTTTCGCGCAAGCCGCTGCTAAACAAAATTCAGGAGTTCAGCAACAGCCCTTCGGCACCCAGGGCGGGAAGGCCATTACCTTGTACAAGCTCACGAACGCGAATGGGGTTGAAGTCGATGCGATGAATTATGGCGGCATCATTGTTTCCATTCGAGTGCCCGACCGCAAGGGGCAATTCGCCGACGTCGTGCTGGGGCACGAGACGCTCGACGGCTACATTCCGAATCCGCCATACATTGGAGCGGTGGTGGGGCGCTATGCCAACCGCATCGCCAACGGCACTTTCAAGCTCGACGGCAAGACTTACACGCTGCCCAAGAATGATGGGCCGAACACCCTGCACGGCGGCACGGATAAGACTTTCAATAAAGTTGTATGGGATGGCGAGGCGCTGAAGGGCAAGACTAGCGTGGCTTTTACCTACCTCAGCAAGGATGGCGATGACGGCTTTCCTGGCAATATGAAAGTCAAAGTCACTTACACGCTGACCGATGCCAACGAACTGGTGATCGACTACGAGGCGACGACCGACAAGACCACGGTTGTGAATCTCAGCCAGCACAGTTATTTCAATCTGGCGGGAGAAGGCACCGGCGACATTTTGAATCACGAAGTCATGATCAACGCCGACCGCTTTACTCCGGTCGACAAGAATCTGATTCCTACTGGTGAGCTGCGCCCGGTTAAGGGAACGCCGCTCGATTTCACGACATCGACGAGAGTGGGCGCTCGCATCGACGACAGCTATGAGCAGATCGTGCTGGGACATGGCTACGACCACAACTGGGTGATCAACCGCAAAGGCGACGGGCTGACTCTGGCAGCGCGCGTCTACGAGCCCACCAGCGGACGAGTGATGGAAGTTTCGACGACGCAGCCGGGAGTGCAGTTCTATACGGGAAATTTTCTCGACGGAACGGTCACAGGAAAACACGGTCACGTCTACAAGCGGCGTTATGGTCTCTGCCTGGAGACGCAGCATTTCCCGGACTCGCCGAATCATCCGGATTTTCCAAGCACGACTTTGAAACCGGGAGAGACGTTCAAGGAGAAGACGGTGTTTAAGTTTTCGGCGAAGTAAAATATCGTGGTCGGCTGACGAGAGTGTCCCGCGTTGCGGCGGGTCACTCTCCGCGCAGTTCTTCTACCAGCGCCTTCTCGACTAGGCGGCAATGCTCGGGCTTGAGTTTCACGCCGGATGAGGTCAGGTAAAAAGTGTCAATTGCCATCTGCCCTTCGGTATCGATTAACGCAATTTCGATGTTGCATTTCTGATCCGACAGGCAGGACGCGATGCGGTGCAGCAGGCGCGGGCGATCCTGGGTAATGACCTGCAGGAGCGTGCTGGTCGAGGAAGAGGAATCGTCGAAATCGATCTTGGTTTCGACTTTTACTTTTGCGATTGCGCCTTTCTCGGCGCGCTGGCGGTCTCGCAGCATTTTGTCGAGGTCGGCTTCGCCCAGAAGCACTTCGGTGACGCTGCGCCGGAAGCGGTCCCACTCCGACAGATTCAATTCCAACGTTCGGAAGCGATCGGTGAAGTAGAGCGTGTCGACGACCGTGCCAGCCTGGTTCGAGAACGCGTTGGCCTTCACGATGTTCATGCCCCAAGCCGCGAGTACGCCGGCGAGTTTCGCGAAAAGGAACGGGCGATCACGGGTGACCATTGTCAGCTCGTACCAATGCCGGCCGCGCTTCAGTTCCACCTGCACGGGATTGGTGCCGAGTTCGTCGGCCATCGCCATGTGCCGCATGACTTCCTCGGCGGAGTGCACCAGCAGATAGCGCTGGGGAAAGCCTTCCAGGAATCCCTTGAACTTGCTGCTGGTCACAGGAGCCAGCGAGCGAAGGCGAGCCAGCTTTTCGTCGTTCACATCGGCGTGCACGCGCTGGTCGGCGCTGCGGTTCAGATAATTGTCGGCGCCCATGTAGAGCTGCCATACGTTTTCAGCTTTCCACGGAGTCAATGCCTCGGGGTTCACGGCCTTGATGTCGGCGTAGGTGAGGAGGCAGAGCATTTTCAGGCGCTCGGGTGTTCCTATCTTTGTCGGCGAAGGCGGCGACGGTTTCGGGATTGAAAATGTCGCGGCGGAGCGCCGCCGATAATTCCAGATGGCTGCCGATCAGGAAGAGCACTTCGGCGCGCTCTTTGGGTTCGACGTCGAGACGATCCATGGCGCGGTTGGCGATGTCGAGGCTGGCCTCGACGTGATTGCCGCCGGGGACGCCCTTGCCGGTGTCGTGCAGCAACAAGGCCAGATACAGCAATTCTGGATCTTCCAGTTCGCCGAGCAGTTCGGCGTAGCGCTTGTCCCACTCGGACTGGGATTGCTTCAGACGATGCAGGCTCTCGATCGCCAGAAAAGAATGCTCGTCGACGGTAAAGCGATGATAGAAGTCGCGCACGACCAGCGAGTCGATGAGTTTGAGTTCGGGCAGCAGCAGCGTTAGCAGCCGGAGCGAGTGCATGGCGCGCAACGCGTCGGCGGCGTGCGGCTGCAGCAAAGTTTCTTGCAGGTAGAGCCAGAGTTCGGCGCCGCGGGGCGGCATGGAGGCGAGCGCGGGCAGCGCTTGCTCGATGCGATATTCGGTGGTCGCGCTCAACTTCAATCCGTGGTGCGCCATGAAATGGAACATGCGCAGCAGGACTTCAGGATCCTGCAGCGCGGAGGGCTGCTGCAAGAAGATTAGGCCGTCAACCACCGAAAAATCGGGCGTGGTGAGACGCGATCGCCAGCTCTGCACTTGACGATAAAGGGCGGACCATGCCTCAGGAATTTCTTCCAGCAGTTGCGTGACGGTGCGCTGCACGGCGCGGGCGTGGCCGAAATAAATCCGCATCCAGTCGGCGGCGGAGAGTTCGGTGGAGTCGGATAGGTCGGACGTTTCTCCGACAGTGGTGGCTCCGACTTTGCGCGCCGCGGCTTCGTCCTGGGCCTCCCAGCTCAAGGTGTTGTCATCGCGCCCATGGCGGAAGTGCAGAAAGCAGCGCGCGGACATCAGGAAGTCGAGAGCCGCGTCCAGTTGCTTGCGCACGGGAGCGCGCAGGGAGCTCGCATCGGGCCAGTCGTGCAATTTGTCCATCGCCGAAATCAGTGCGAGCCAGCAGGCCACATTGCAGTCGCGCAATCCGCCCGGGGCTTCTTTCAGATTGGGTTCCAGGTGATAGAGCGTGTTTCCGAATTTTGCATGGCGCTCGCGCGTGACCTCGGCCAGTCCTTGCAGCAGGGCCTTGGATTCGCGCATCACGAGCTTCGGAATTACCTTGTCGCGCAGCCGGCGGAACAGGTCGGGATCGCCGGCGAGGTAGCGGCAGTCGAGAAGGGAAATCGTGAACTCGGTGTTGTTTGGGTCGTAACGGTCGCACTCCGCGAGCGTGCGCGAGGCCGGACTCAGCTTCAGGCGCAGATCCCATAACTCCTGCGAGAAGCGGCGCACCGGATCTTTGAAAGTTTGCTCCGCATTGCGATCGCCGAAAAGAAAAAGCAGGTCGATGTCGGAGTAGGGAAACATCCATCCCCGGCCAAATCCGCCAGTGGCGACGAGAGTAAAGTTTGCGGGCTTGGCGGGATCGGCGGAAACAATATCGCGCCAGAGACGAGCGAGAATTTCCTCCACGAGACGCGTGCGTTGAGCGAGGGCAGCGCGGCCTTCGCCGGTGGTTTCGAATTCCTGCTGAATGCGGGCTGATTCGTCGCTGAGGGAACTGCGCAGCTCGCTGATCAATGAGGACGCTGACATGATGAAAGTAATTCCCCCGCGACACTGGCCGCTGGAGAAAGCCACTTCAACCGCTGCCTGTCAAGCTTCCCTTGCGCGTACGGGTTCGAAATCTGCGTGACACCGCGCTACAGGGCGCCTTCGCCGCGCTCGTCATTACGAATGCGGATCGCCTCGTCCACACGCGACAGAAAAATCTTGCCGTCACCGATCTTGCCGGTGCGGGCCGCCGTCAATATGGCTTGGACGGCTTTCTCGACCATGGGCTCGGGTAACACCATTTCGATCTTGGTTTTGGGGATGAGATCCACGCTGTATTCGCGGCCGCGGTAGACCTCGGTGTGGCCCTTCTGGCGGCCGTGGCCGCGCACCTCAAGCACGGTCATACCTTCCACGCCAATTTCGTGCAGCGCGGTTTTCACCGCGTCCAGCTTGGAGTTCTGAATGACTGCTTCGATCTTCGTCATAGTGTCTTCAAGTCCTGTTCTGCGTGCTTCACGCGGCGGCTGCGTCAGAGTGTTCCGGCAGGTCTGGGCAAGCGTCGACGCCGACGCCTCTCATTTTATCCCTCTTCTAAGGGTTGATGGAGAGGCAGTCCTTGAACTTCGGCCGTGTCCTTCCGAAAGCGGCCGATTTTCCTGAATCAGGACCGCCTCACTCTACCGTCCGGCGGCACTGCCACGGAAATCGAAACTATTTATCGGGTCGATCAGGTTTTGTTATTGAATGACGGCGCAGAAGGACGCCCCGCGCTACTTATCCCCAATCGCCACTCCGATTCGGTATTTAAAGCGCCCCCGGCAGCTATTTCGCCGGTGGCCTCGGTTCTTCCGAGGGTGGTTTGACGAATTTGGCGTCGTCCACCGGGACATTTTGTTTTACATCGCTGATCTGGATGGTGAAGCGGCCACTGGGCCGGGCCAGGGTCCAGCGGTACGGAATCTTCACACCATTCGTATCTCGGTAATCCGCGTAATCGATCTGCGTGGGAAGCAGGCCGAGAGCGGTATCGCCATAACGGACCAACCGCACAAGCAGCCCGGATTGCGCGTCGAAATATAACTGGACGGGCGGCTTTCCGTCACTTCGGCCGACCACTTCGAAAGCGTCGCGGTCGCCGACCTGCTCGGTTCCCTGCGTCTTCCATTCCGTGAACATCGCTTTCAGGTGCGTAGCGAAGTGCAGATCCGCATCCATCGCTGCCGCGTCCAGTTCGCTGCCGTGCATCTCGTGAGCGCCGGGACGACCGGGCGAGGCGAGCCATCCCTCTCGACCGTTGAATGCGGTAATGCTGTCCCCCTCCGGCAGGTGCGTGAACGAGATGCGCTGATCGGGATCCTTCGAATAAATATCGATGGGCAGATTCTTGCCACCGAAGTCGATCGTGCCTTTCATGACGCGGGTTGTGACTTTATCGATAGCCATTGCGCCGCCCACCGCCTGCACATACTTGTCGAGTAGTTGTTCGGGCGTTGGCCCGGCGTTTTCCTTGGCATCGGGCGGTTTTGCGGCCGGCATTGCCATCGGCTCTTTAGGATTTTCCGCCATGACCAGCGGGATGGCTTGCGGAATCGGGTTTCCGCGATGGCAGGAATTGCAGGTCACCGTGCGGTGGCCATCAAAGTTTTCCGCGTTGATGGTGATCATCATCTCCATCATCTTGCGGGCGGTCTGCTTGGGCTTCTTGTCGTCCTTTTCAAACGCGCCCCGTACATGGCAGAAATCGCACTGCACGCCTAATGAGGCTGCGACGAACTGCATCGTTGGAATCAGTTGCTCCGCTGGGATTCCTTTCAGCACCTGGATGTTCTTGAACTGTTCTTCCGCCTTCTTCGGCGCGCCGGAGTTGGCGGGGGCCTGGCCGGTGTCGCCATGAGGTGCGCCGCTGGACTGTGCCTTGCCGCCGATTACGAATCCAAACGCCGCAACAAATACGATGCACGCCACTACGGATGCCGGTTTTGCTCTCATGATTTTTTCCTCAACTGAATCCTCCGAAGTTTAACAACGCGCCACCGTTTACGCGCAAGATGCTTCGACGGCCAATTTTACAATCACACTCCGCAACCTCGTCTACAACCGCCGCCACTTTCGGAATCTAATGACGCACGAAGAATTTCCATTTGTCCATTCCTGCCGGCACGGCCACGTCGAAAAAACCGACCATCATTTCGTCGGAGGTTTGATCGCCCCAGGTTACCGTCTTAGTCAGGGTCGGGATTGTGAGGATTGTTTTTCGAATTGTCGTACCAGGCAATCGCGCGCAGTCGCGTGCCGGCTTTCAAGAAGCGCGGCTCCGCCAGTCTGTAACTCAGCTGCCAGTGGAAGTGATAGTTCACCCGCAATAGCACTTCCGCGCTGCCGTCGTCGTGAACAATATCGTATTCAAAACGTTTGCCACGCAGGTGCATGTGGGGGAACAGGCTGAGCAGCGTGGCATCGTTGGGGAGCGTGCCCTGCACCTCCACGCGAAAATCGTCGGCGCCTGGGGGAATGATCAGCGCGTGATTGTTCAGCTGCAGCGTGATCACGCGCTGCTTGGGCGGAGTCTTGGCGAACACAAGGCCGATGCTGGTTTGATCGTCATCGGCCGTGCCGTTCGTGGTGTAGTGCATCTGGAAGACAAGGTCTGATCCGGCGGGCACAAATTTCGCCATTCCGTCCGGCCACTCGTCGGGCGAACTTCCCGGCGCGTATACCAGAAGAAGATCGCTGGTGGTCTCGTGGGCCTCGCGCCGATCGAGGGGATGGTTCAACGTTGATGCGGTGAAAGGTTCGCCGATAGGCGCATGGCGCAGCCACTGCGAATCCGGCGGACGAATATAGACGACCGCGTGATGCACATGCGCCGGACTCCCCGGCCGAAACTCAGACATCTGCACCCAGCGGTCCTCGGCGAAATGCGTAGGCACAATTTCGTAAGTGTATTCGACCTCGCCCTGAGCCGGAATCGGCACGGCCTTGGGCATTTTCACGACGAGATCGGGCTGAGGAATATTCCAACCATCAGCCCATCTTCGCGGCGCGGGCGCATCGTGCGACATCGCCGGCAGGCGCGCCCGCTTCCGACCAAGCAACAATAGCCGCGATCTGTTGATCGGTCAAGGAAGCATCATTGGCAAAGTGGCCGTAGCGCGGATCGGCGAACCACGGTGGCATCATCTTCATCGCGACGGCATGCGCCATCGAACCGGCCCACGGACGCGTCTGCTCGTAGGTCACCAGCGGCATCGGCGCAACTTCGCCGGGACGATGGCAACTCTGGCAGTGGTCCTGCAGGACGGGCAGAACGTCTTTATAAAAAGAGGGTCGCGGGCGCTTCGTTTTTTGCGGAGCGGCCGCTGCCATGCGGAAAATAAGCATCGCGCATGCAATCACGCCAGCGGCCTTGAAACCCATATAGCGATTCTACAAGCCCGATGTTTTTCTTTCGTGGCCCCCGGCCCATGGGCTAAGACGGTTTTCCGACGTGTCGCGGATCACAGCGGATCGCTCGGAAAAATGCTACATTCAACCTTCATGTCTGCCCCGAATTCCAACTTCGTTCGCGCCTGCAAATCGCTGCCCGTCGAGCGCACCCCAGTGTGGTTCATGCGCCAGGCCGGGCGCTACATGCCGGAGTACCGCGCGGTGCGCAAGCAACACTCACTGCTGGAAATCTGCAAGAAGCCCGCGCTGGCAGCAGAAGTCACCATCACTGCGGCGGAATTTCTGGGCGTCGATGCGGCCATTATTTTCGCGGACTTGTTGCTGCCGCTCGAAGTGATGGGATTGCCGTTTCATTTCTCCGCGGGCGAAGGTCCGGTGATCGAAAAGCCGGTGCGCAGCAAAGAGGACATCGCGAACTTGCGCACCGACCGCGCTGCCGAACTCGGCTACGTTTCCGAAGCCGTGGCCTCGTCGCGAAACATTTCAGGGAACGGCTGCCGGTGATCGGTTTCTGCGGCGCGCCGTTCACGCTGGCCAGTTACATGATTGAGGGCGGAGGCTCGCGCAATTACGTCCACGCCAAGAAAATGATGTACAACTCTCCCGCCGATTGGGATTCTCTGATGCGGAAGCTGGTGGCGGTGACTACCGCGTACTCCGCCGAGCAGGTGCGGGCCGGCGCGGATGTGATTCAGATTTTTGATAGTTGGGTCGGCAGCCTGAGCGTTGAAGATTACCGCCGCTACGTGCTGCCGCACGTTACGGGCATGGTGAAGCAGCTGCCAGACAACTGGCGTGCCGATTATTTATTTCGGCACCGACAGCGCCACGCTGCTGCCGGCAATGAGAGAGACGGGAGCCGACGTGGTCGGACTCGACTGGCGGATCCCGCTTGACGAAGGCTGGGCGCGGCTCGAGTCACGCGTGTGCGGTGCAGGGAAATCTTGATCCGGTGTTGTTGTTTGCGGACTGGAAGGAATTGAGATCGCGTGCGGAAGATATTTTGCGCCGCGCCGCAGGGCGCCCGGGCCACATTTTCAATCTCGGTCACGGCATTCTGCCGGAAACTCCGGTTGAGAATGTGAGGAGTCTGGCGCATTTCGTGCAGAACCATGCACCTTGCGGTCGCCCCCGCGCCGACTTCCGGAAGCCGTCGGTCATGACCCGCATCGCCATCATCGGCGGAGGCATCTCCGGCCTGGCCGCGGCCTTCGAACTCGAAGCAGCAGCGCCGCGCCGGCGCAAATGTCGACTACGTTCTGTTTGAAGCTTCGACGCGGCTGGGCGGCGTGCTCCGCACGGAGAAATTCGGCCATTGCATCGTTGAGGCCGGCCCCGATTCGTTCATCACGGAAAAACCGTGGGCGAGTGATCTCTGCCGCGCAGTTGGGATTGGGCGATCAACTGATCGGCTCCAATGATGCCGACCGCAAGACTTACATTCTGACCAAAGGCCGGCTCGTCGAAATGCCCGACGGGCTGATGTTCATGGTGCCCACGAAGATCGTGCCGACAGGACTTTCGCCGCTGTTTTCGTGGAAGACGAAACTGCGCATGACACAGGAACTGTTTCTTCCGCCGCGGGCTGTCGGTGCAGAAAACGATCACGATGAATCAGTCGCGGCATTTGTCGAGCGGCATTATGGTTCGGAGATGGTCGATCGGTTGGCGGATCCACTGCTCTCCGGCGTCTATGGTGGAGAAGCCGCGAACCTGAGTGTGCGCGCCGTGCTGCCACGGTTCGCGGAGATGGAACGCACGCACGGCAGCCTCGGCCGCGCCATGCTGGCTGCCCGGAAGAATGCGCGCAAAAAAATGGCAGGCCCGCACAAGCCGGCGGCACTGTTTACTGCGCTCAAGAACGGCATGCAGTCTCTGGCCGAGGGTGTGGTCTCTCGCCTGACTCCGGAATCGCTGCTGACGGACACGCCCGCGCAGGCCGTACAACGCGAGGGCGGAAGCTGGGTGGTTTCGGCCGGGCTGCAGTCGGACGAGTTCGACTCCGTCATCGTGGCTTTGCCTGCGGGCGCCGCCGCGCGAGTGCTGAGCATGGTGAGCCCGGAACTTTCCGGCGAGCTCGCGGCGATCCAGTACAGTTCCTCCATCACCGTTGGACTCGGCTATGGCCGTGATGTGCGCCAGAGTCTGCCACCGGGATTCGGATTTCTTGTTCCACGGAGTGAAGGCAAGAAGCTGCTGGCCGCGACTTTTGTGCACAACAAATTTCCTCACCGAGCTCCTGAAGATCGCGCGTTGCTGCGTTGCTTTTTTGCTGGAAAGAATGCGGAGAGCGTCTGGACCCTAAGTGACGACCAGATTGTCGGAATCGTGCGCAACGAGCTACAGCAAATCCTGGGGCCGCAGATTGCCGGGCTGCGTGCGGCGCCGCTATTTGCTCGCGTCTACCGATGGAAGTCTGCGATGGCGCAGTACGGCATCGGACATCTCGACCGCCTTGATCGGATCGAACGCCTTCGCCTGCAGTTGCCCGGACTCGCGCTCGCAGGGAATGCTTATCGAGGAATTGGGGTGCCGGACTGCGTGCGTTCTGGCCGCGACGCGGCAAAACAACTCGTAGCCGCCTAGCTGGCTTCGCCCCGGCAGCTAAAGTTCGCCAAATCCTCAGCAGGACTCTTCTTTGAAACAACAGCCCTACGCGCCAACCTGGCTGTGAGATTCCTGTGCGGCCTTATCGAAGGCAACCTCGCTCGTGGGCTTCATCGGCCGCTCTTTGCGACCGAAGAAGGCTTCCTTCACCAGTTTGAAAATCGTGTGCCGATTTTCCGAGACCACCTTGACCCAGGCGAACTTGCCCATCATGGGGAAATAAATTCCGCGGAAGCACAGCCGCGCGATGAAGATGTTGATGCGATATCCCAGCGGCTGGTCGTCGAGCGAATCGACGGCATGGGCCAAGGCCTCCGGACTATAGGCCTGCGCCCAGCCGTATTTCACTTCGGCGTGTGCTTCCTCGATGGTCATTTTCAGCGGCGTGTGCGCCATGGCGAACGGAATGAATTCCTGCCAGTGCTTCACGCGGGTAAGCCGCCCTGCAGTTTCCAGGCGCTTGTAGAGGGGCGTTGCGGGCAACGGAGTGAGGAGTCCAAAGATCGGCAGACCAGGCGGCCAGGTGCGCACTTGCGAGAGCGTACGCTCGCCTACGCCGACCGTGTCGTTGTCCATGCCGAAAATGAATGACGTGATGGCATAAACATTTCGCTTCGCCAGGCGCTCCAGCACTTCGGCATATTCGCCGGGCTTGTTGAATCCTTTGTTCACATCTTTCAGGTTGGTGGGATCGATCGACTCCATGCCGATGAAGACCCACTTGCCGCCGGAAGCGGCGATCAGGTCGACGAGTTCTTCGTCGCGCAACAGGTTGGCGCTGATCTGTGCTACCCAGTGCACCTGCGCGCCGGCGGCGATAATGTCGCGCAGCAACGACTTGGTGCGCTTCACGTTGATGGCGAAGTTGTCGTCGATGAAGAAGACGGCGATCTGCCCTTTTTCTTTGCGGGCGCGCGCCTTCAACAGAAGCAACTCGTTGACCACACTCTCGTTGGTGCGAAAGCGGATAGAGTCGCCGAAGAATCCGGTAACGGTGCAGAACTCGCAGCCGTAAGGACAGCCGCGACCCGACTCGACCGGGATGATGCGGAACGTTCCCCAACCTTCGCCGACTTTCTTCAGCAGCGGGAATGCCGACTTCGGCACAAGATTGAACTGTTCTAGATCGATCGACTCCCAGGGAATCACGGGATATTGCTTGAGCGACGGCTTGCGCTCTTTACCCGCGTCGTCGACGGGTGTGTAAATTTCTTTGAGCGCGCCGCGCTCGGCGTCGTTCACGATCTGGGGCCAAGTTTCGTCGGCTTCGCCGAGAGCAACGGCATCGGCGTGACGCGGGCCACCGTCGCGGCCGAGGGCTTCATCGGCTAATTCGGTGACGTGCGGGCCGCCCATCACAACTTTCACGCCAACAGCCCGAATCGCGTCGGCAATGCGATACGCCTTGGCGATCATGCGCGTCATAGCCCCGATGCCGACTAAGTCGATTTTTTCGTCGAGGACATACTGCGCGATCTGCGCTTCGTCCATGGGCTTGGCATTGCCGTCGATGAGCAAGTACTTCATGCCCCGCAGGAGTGAGGGACTGGAGAAGAAACATCCAGAGGTGGGGCATGAAGTTGCGCGTTACACCGTTGTCGGGGTTATACAGCAGGATTCTCATGACTGCTCCCTTCGAAGAGCGACGTGCTTTACAGTACGTACGAACGTACGTCACCGCACGGAAGCGTCACGAGCGATGCCAAGAAATTGGCAGATCTAATTAAATTTCGTGATGATTTTGATTGGAATAATGAACCGCACGAATTGTACACCCATTCGGCAGGATTCCGGCTGCTTAAGTGATTTCTGGGAGTTCGGTTCGACTTGGCGGAGTCCCGAATCGGTCTAGCCGTTGGCAGGGAAGGCGGTTTTCACGCGGACATTGGCGTACTTTTCTTGCCTCCTTGGCGTCGCAATCGCGCCACGACCAGACGGATTTCGTCATAAGTAATCTCTGGCGGCAAAGCGTCTTTTAGCGTCTTCAGGCGTTCCAGTCGATCGAGGCCGAGAGTCGCGCAGGACGCCTCGATCATCAGCAGGCGGCTGCGATCGATCCATTCCGCGCGGAACTCGAGCTCACCTTTTTCGACGAGACCGGCGACGGCGTTCACCACGGTTGAAACCTGGCGTCCGCGAATGCGGGCGATGTCTTCAAAACTCTTGCCTTCGGCTAGCAGTTGCAGGGTCTCGATCGCCGGAGCGGTCTTCTTTTGCTGCGGGGCGGCGGCGCGTGATCCATCGCGATATTGCCGCAGTGCCGAAAGAATTTTCTGGCCGTAGAGTTCGGCTTTGCGCTCACCGATACCGGTAATTTGCCGCAAGCCAGCAATTGAATTGGGTTTGAGGCGGCAGATTTCATCGAGAGAAGTGTCATGCAGCACCACGTAGGCCGGGGAACCTTGTTCCTTCGCAGTGGTGCGGCGCCACTCGCGCAGATACTCGCGCAACTCCTGGTCGGCGTCGGCCACCGGATTGGGCACGACTCGCGCACCGCTAGAGCCCGCGCTGACTGCGCGGCGAACGGCTGCCGGAGTGATCTTCTCCGTGAGCCAGTCGGGCGCGGCTTTGCAAACGTCACACGCCCCGCACGATTCCCACTTCGGCGTCTCCCCAAAATGCGCGCAGATCGCGCGGTGCCGGCATTTGCCCGACTCCACAAATCTGCGAATCGTTGATACCGCTCCCAGGCCCGTTGCCGTTCGGTTTCGTCGAGAATCTGGTTGGCGAAGTATGCAAGCAGGCCGGCGTCCTGCTTGCGCCAGAGCAAAATGCAGTCGGCAGGCTTGCCGTCGCGTCCAGCGCGTCCGGCTTCCTGATAAAACTGCTCGACTGACTTGGGCAGGGCAAGATGGATCACGCTGCGGACGGTCGCCTTGTTAATTCCTAATCCGAAGGCGATCGTGCCGACCAGCACCCGGACTTCGTCCGACATCCAGCGTTCCTGATTGCGGCGGCGATCGCTCGAATCCATTTTCGCGTGATAGCCGACCGCCGCGATGCCCTGGTCCTCGAGAAAATCCACGGTCTCTTCGACTTTGCTGATGGTGGGCGAGTAGACGATGACATTGCCTTCGTCGTAATGCCGCAGCGCGGTGACGAGCAGCGCGGTGTGTTCCACGCTGTCGCATTGGCGCACCAGATAGCGCAGGTTGGGGCGGTGGAAACTGGCAATGTATTTGTCGGGATTGCGCAACTCGAGCTGCGTGAGAATATCGTGGCGCACATGCTGCGTCGCGCTGGCGGTAAAGGCCGCGATGGGGCAGTCCGGAAACTTTCCGCGCAGGCGGCTGAGCTGACGGTACTCGGGGCGGAACTCGTGTCCCCACTCGGAAATGCAGTGGGCCTCGTCAATCGCGAAGTACGAAATGGGAACTTGCTTCAGCCAGCTCAGAGTGTCGGCACGTTGCAGGCGTTCGGGAGAAAGATAGAGCAAACGGAAAGCTCCGTCGCGCGCCTGCCGGATGATGCGGCTCTGCTCTTCGTTGCTGATGGAACTGTTGACAACTGCCGCCGGAATGCCCATCTGGGCGAGTTGCGCCGCCTGGTCCTGCATGAGCGCGATCAGCGGAGAAATCACAATCGTAGTTCGCTCGGAGACAACTGCGGGCAGCTGATAGCAGAGCGACTTGCCTCCGCCAGTCGGCATGACCACACAGGTATCGTGCCCGGCAAGCAGGCTGCGCACGATGCGCTCCTGGAGAGGCCGAAATGAACTGTATCCCCAGTAGCGCCGCAGGGGAGTGAGCAGGTCGGCGTCTGGGGTCATGAAATCAGTATAGGGCGTTTGAGAGGACGAAGGTTTGTAAGGCAACAGTTCGGCGCGCAGGGCTCCCGAAGAGGAACGTCGGAAGCTGCGGGCTCGTCGTTCCCGTTCGTCATTCCGACGGGGGCAACGACGAGGAACTGGCTGTCGTTGGCAGAGGCACGATCTGATGGCCGCTGTGCGCGCTCGCTCTGGGGTGCGTTCTCTCGAACACAATCCACGTCAGCGCGATCACCACGAAGCACAGCGCGCTGCCTTCCGGCCCGACGGAGCCGCCACTCAGCCAGTCAGCACCGCGCGGCGACGAACTCAACAAATGTCCGGGAGATTTTATGCCGCTGTCGGGCACGGAATAGAAAAAAGTCTCGCCCCAATCCCACGCCGCGTGAAAACCCACGGCGAACCACAGGCTGCCGGTGCGGCGTAACGTGAAACAGAAAAATAATCCGATTGCCGCCGCCGCCAGCGCGCCCTGCCAGCGTTCACCCGGATTGCCGAGATGCATCCATCCGAAGAGCGCAGAAAGGGCCAGCGCCGCCGGCCAGAAGCCGATGCCGCGGGTGAGGGTGAACTGCGAATATCCGCGAAAGAAAAATTCTTCGTAGAGTCCCACAGCCAAGAACATGACCGCCCAGAAGCTGCCGAACTTTGCCAGACGCAGGCCGTGCAACACCAGGTGACCGAAGTCGAAGGCATGCAACTCGTACAGCGCAACCATGAGCAGGGTGATGGCGGAAAATCCCCAGACAGTTCCCTTCCAGAACGCGGGGCCTAACACACACTCGACCGGCAGTCCATAAGAACGCCATGGGCGATGCTCGACGCGCCATAGTATGAGAGCTGGAATGGTCGCGGCCACGAACAGGAAGCATTCGTCGAGCAACATCCCTAGAACGCCGCCGGGCGCGGAGGACAGCCACAACAACATCTGGCGCAGCACGGAATAGAGCACGGCATAGAACACAAGGCCCCAACCGGGGCGCAGACCGTCGGGGCCAAAGAGAAGCGTCCGCGCGTAGGAGGGCTGTGTTGCGGCGGCAAAGTCTGGGGCGGAGTGCAGTGGGACCAGGCTTTCCGGAATCGGCTCTGAACTTTGCTCTGAAATATGCTCTGAAATATGCTTCGAAGTTGGCGCTGAATTCTGGGTTCGGCCGCGCTCGGGATTCGCGTTGAGTTCACTCACGGCAAAACGTTCTCCCACACAATCGGCCTTCTAATCTTTCCGCAAACTGCCTCCAACATGGTAAAACACTCGGCTCGACCTTATGCGTCCATATTTCACGCGCGAACGCTTCGGGCGGCCGCAGTTTCTCGCCGGACTGTTGCTGCTTCTGTTTCTGGCGCAGGCCTTGTGGCTAGTGCACGCCGAGTTGCGCACTCCCGCCGAGCCTTATGGTCAGGAAGCGCTGCGCATTAGCGAAGGATGGAAGCAGTTGCACGGGCGAGGCACAGCCGCGGCTCCGTTTCTGGATGCCGCGGGCAATGCCGCCGAAGATCCGTTTCGAGGCGATGATAAGGGATTCGACACTGAACATTCACCATTCCTGTCTGTCGCTTCAGCCGCGCCGCTGCTGGTCTGGCCGCGTGACTTTGATGGCGATTCAGCGGTCTACTGGCGCTGGCTGCCCCGGGTTCCGTTTCTAGCTTGCGGGATGTTCCTGGGCGCGTCGCTGTGGTATGTCGCGCGGCGGTTGTGCGGCAACACTGGGGGGTTTGTCGCGCTCACCTTATACTGCTTCTCGCCGTCGTTCATTCAGGCCAGCGCGGTGTGGCATACCGAGCCGGAGATCGTGGCGGCGTGGGGAGCGTTTGGGACAATATTCACCGCGATCGCCGTGGCGCACACGCTTTACGCTCCGCGCGAAGTGGTGTTGTGGAACTGGCGCCGCATCGTGCTGCTGGGGATTGCGCTCGCGATCGCGGTGGGATCGCAGTTTTCACTGATCATTCTGGTTCCGATGGCGCTGGGATTTCTGCTGTACGTGGCTCCCGTGCGACGCGGGGCAGGATTGGTGATCTGGATCGCGGCGTGCGCTGTGGGATTTTTTTTGCTGTTTGCGATGTACTTCTTTCACGCACATGCATTTGCTGAGAGCATGCGGCACGCCGCGTTCTGGGGCGTGACGTGGCGCGGATTCGCTGTGCCCGGGGTTTATAAGCATGTCGCGGAGCGGATTGTGAGCGCGTGTCCCGCGCTGGCGCTGGGAATTCCGGTTGCGCTCGTGACTTATGTCGTGTGGCCGCGCGCACGTTATTTCGGCAACACCGCGCCCTTGCTGGTCGCCATACTATTTCTCGTTCTGGCGATAGCACATCCGCATGTCGGAGGAGCTGGATTTCTTCTGGGCGCATTTCCTTTTCTGTTCCTCTTCGTCTCGGGAGTGCTGGCCGACTTACTCGAAACCCAACAATGGCCCTTCGTGACGGCCTGTGTCGTAGGCCTGCTCGCGGCCTATGTGCTTTGGAGCCTGGCGAACCTCGCTCAGGTGCCACGGGGCTGAGTACGAGCGGCTGCGGAGCCAAACTCCAGCCCTGCGGGAAACACCTGATTCCCTTTTCTGGTCCCGGGGCGTGACAATAGACGCTTGGGATCCGCCGCCCCATCCTCTCCGCCGCTCCTCAAGATCGTGCACAGCGAAGTCGCGCCCATTCCCCCGTCGCCGCTCACACCGCTGGCGCTGGATCGTCTCGATTCTCCTCCTGCTGCTGATTGTTGCCGCGATCGGCATTCGCATTGTGATCGTGCGGGCGGAACCAATTTTGCGCGCTCGCGTCATCGAAACGCTTTCGGCCCGCTTCAAGAGCCGGGTCGAACTGGCGGAGCTTCACGTGTGGGTCGCCGACGGAGTACATGTGGATGGCAAGGGACTCAAGATTTACGGGCTGACCGATCCCAATCCGTCGGAACCGGGCGTGCAGCCGCTGCTCGATATCGGAGAATTTCGATTTCAAACCGCGCTGCGCAATCTGTTTCGCACGCCCATGCATGTCGACACGATTTATGTGAGCGGCTTGACCATGAACATCCCGCCCAAGAGCGAGCGCCAGCAGATGAACAGCATGCGGAAGAGCGGCGGAAAAATAAAAATTGTGGTCGACCATTTCGTATGCACGGATACCAAACTGATCATCAACACCACCAAGCCCGGCAAGGCTCCGCTGACCTTCGACATCAGCGAACTGCGGATGCGTGATATTGGGCCCGGGCAGCCGCTACTTTTCGATGCCACGCTGATCAATCCCGTGCCGGTGGGCAACATCCAGTCGACAGGATCGTTTGGCCCTTTAGACGAGGCCAGCCCTCGTGATTCCGCCGTGGCCGGCGATTATTCATTCACTCACGCGGATCTCGGGACGATCAAGGGAATCGGCGGGATCCTGTCTTCGACGGGAAAATATTCGGGAACGCTTGGCCGGATTGAAGTTGCAGGGCAGACCGACACTCCCGACTTTCGTATCGCGATCAGCGGCCATCGCGTGCCGCTGCATACCGACTTTCACGCCATCGTAGACGGAACCGACGGCGACACGTATCTCGAACCAGTGACCGCGCGGGTGCTGCACTCTTCGTTCACGGCGCGGGGAAAAATTGTCCGAATGCAGAACCCGCACGGGCACGATATTGAGTTGGATGTTGTGCTGGGACGCGCCAACATTGAAGACCTGCTCACCCTCGGGGTGAAGACCGAGCCGCCTTACATGTCGGGAACCGCTGAGATGCACACCAAGCTGAGTCTGGAGCCTGGCCCGGAGGATGTGGCTAACCGGCTGAAACTCGCGGGCAGCTTTCACATTCCGGACGGTCACTTCACCAACGAGAAAGTTCAGGACCGGATCGATTCGTTAAGCATGCGCAGCTCGGGTATGGGTGCGGCTGAGAAGGGTCGAAGCCGGCACGTCGTGACGTCGGATCTGCAAGGGACATTCGCGCTCGGCGACGGAGTGCTGAGGTTCTCCTCTCTGCAATTCCAGGTTCCCGGAACCCACGCCGACGTGACCGGACAATATAGCCTCGACGGCGAGACTTTCGATTTTCACGGCGTACTGCGACTGGATGCACGACTGTCGCAAATGACGACGGGATGGAAATCGCTTCTGCTGAAGCCGGTCGATCCGTTTTTTCACAAGCATGGAGCGGGAACCGAACTTCCGTTCAAGATCAGCGGCACGCGCGACGAGCCCCACTTCGGACTCGACTTCCACCAGAAAGATGAACCTCCCGCCAAGCCTCAAACCGCTTCGCAGTAGCGCCCCCGCGAGGTGCGTTAGAATCAGTGCGCGTTAAACCCGCTGCGCTCTGCAAGGGTGCCGGCTCGGGAGTGATGAAACGTGAAAACTAAGCGAAGCATTGCGGACCTGCTACTGCGTACGACTTTCATGCTGTTGCTCGCGACAGTTTTCGCCAGCACTGGCATGGCCCAGACCAATGAACTGGGAATCTTCACCAACCAAAGCAGCGTCGGGCAGACGACGCTAGGCAGCACCGCGCATTACGATGCCGCGAAAGGCGAATACCGCATTACCGGCGGCGGCGCCAACGTGTGGGGAACTTCTGACGCATTTTATTTCGTGTGGAAGAAGGCTTCCGGCGACATAACGATTACCGCCGACGTGCAGTGGGTCGGCACCAGCGCTACGGAACATCGTAAGGCGTTTGTGATGGTGCGGCAGAGTCTCGATCCAGGATCGGCCTACGCGGATGCGGTTTCGCACGGCAACGGGCTTACGTCGTTACAGTTTCGCGGAGCCGCCAACGAACAGACCTATCAGGTCATGACGCAGGTTGAAGGCACTGTGCGCTTGCGCCTCGAAAGAAAAGGCAGCCGCTTCACTTTGTATGCGGGAAAGCCGAACGAGGAGTTGAAAGTTGTCGGCCCGATCGAGTACGTGGGGTTGCAGGATCCTGTCTACGTCGGGCTCGGAGTCTGTTCGCATGTGGCGACGACTCTCGAAACCGCCATCTTCTCGAACGTGAAAATCGAAGAGATGCCGTCAACGAAATAGTCGCGCTCAAGAATGCGGGGCGGACACTCCTGTCCGCCGTCTTTGACTTGAATGCAAACTGCAAAATGAACGCGACGCACTCCCAACTTGAAGAGAGTGCGTCGCGATTCGGTTACGCGCCTTCAGGAGAGTGCAATACCCGGAAGGTGTTGCCGCCGTTGGAGTATACGAGCAACAATGCGTCCTGCCCCTTGGGCACGTTGGCCAGGGCCTGCTGCACATCGCTCGCCGACTGCACCTTGTGACGGTTCACTTCGAGGATGATGTCGCCCTGCTGCAGTCCGGCGTTGTCGGCCGCGCTGCCCGGCTTCACTTCCTCGATCACCGCCCCGTGGATGCCGCTGGGTGCCTGAATCTGCTGGCGCAACTCGGGCGTCAGATCACCCAGGCCGATTCCCCAGTGCATTTTGCCTTCGGCTTTACCGGCATCGTCGCTATCATCCGCTGAGTGCTTGCCCAGTTCTTCCAGAGTGACTGGAACGGTCATGCTCTTGCCGTTACGCAGGACATTGAGCATGATTTTCGACCCCGGCTGTTTCTGGCCGACCATTACTTGCAGTTCGCCGGCATCGCTTACTTTCTGGCCGTCGATTTCAGTGATGACATCGCCGATCTGCAGTCCGGCTTTGGCTCCGGGCGAATCGGGTTCGACTTGGGTGACGACTCCGCCAGTCGCGGTGGATTCGTCGAAGAACTTCGCGTTCTCCGGCGTCACGTCGGCGATGCCGATGCCGATGTGACCGTGGCTGACTTTACCGTCGCGGATCAGGGCCTCAACCGTGGGCCGGACGATCTGCGTCGGAATCGCGAATCCCATCCCCGAGAAACTTCCCGACGAGGAGATCAGGAAGGTGTTGATGCCGATGACTTCGCCACGGGCATCGACCAGCGGGCCGCCGGAGTTGCCGGGATTGATAGCCGCGTCGGTCTGGATGAATTCACCGGGCTTGGTGCGATCATTGGGATCAGGGTTGGCGCGGTTAATCGCGCTGACGATGCCGCGGGTTACGGTGAAACGAAATCCGTAGGGATTGCCGAAAGCGAGCACGGTTTGTCCAGGCCGCACTTCCTTCGAGTCGCCCCAGGGAGCGCTGGCGAGATCGCTGGCATCGACTTTCAGCACCGCGAGATCGGTGACGGGGTCGGCGCCCACGAGCTTCGCTTTCAGGACGCGGCGATTGCTGGTGGTTACGCGGATGTCGACGGCGCCATCAATCACGTGGTTGTTGGTGACGATGTATCCGTCGGGTGAAATCACCACGCCGCTGCCCATGCCGTGTTCGATCTGGGGTTGGCGCTGCTGCATGCGCGGGCCAAAGAACTGCCCGAACGGGTTGTTCTGGCCGAAGAATTGCTGCATGTCGTCGGGCACTCTGCCGTTGGTTTCCTTGGTGCGCGAGGCCACGGTCACGTTGACGACCGCTGGCGTAACGCGGGCGGCCAGCGTTTCCATTGCCTTGTCGAGAGCGAGAAGCGGCCCGACGCTTTCAGTGTCGAGCGGAGCAGCAGCCGGTGCGGTCGCAGCGGCTCTGGCGGTAGATGGCTTGGCGAATTCGTAGGTTGTGAACGAAGCCGCGACGGCCAAGGCCAGGATCGGGATGGCCAGGCGCCGCGTCCAGCTTTTCTTGCCGTTCTGCGGAGTTGCGGGGTTCGTTTTTTCGAAGTTCATTTTTCCGAAGTTCATTGCGTTACATCCTTTCGAGGGTTAATACAACTAATTCGTTAGTTTCTAAAACTGCAGTTCCACGGACTCGTGTACTGCGTCTCATGGTTACGTTTGCTTTGCGGGAATGCGGTTGCCGTCGGGGTTCACGACGGGATGGAAAACCACGATGCGCCACAGCTGGATCTGCAGCACCGGCTGCTCCAGGCTGCCGTTTTCGCCGCCTTCGATGACGACGAAGAGAGTCTCGGTATAGGCGGGCGCTAAATCAGAATTCGTCAAGCGAACATTTACTTCAGCAGCGTTCGCCGGAGGAACGCTTGCTGGCAGAGCATCCTGAGCAGCGTTGCTTGCGCGAAGCGCTGGACTTGTCTGGGCTTTCAAAGAATCCTTTGCGACGGCGTGCGACGACTTTCGCAACGGGTGCTGCGAAGGCTGAGGCACAATGAACTTCGCCGGCACGATGCGCGCTGGAATTTCTGACTTCGCTCGCGACGCGCTTATGGGCTGCAACCGACATTGCAGTCGAAGCTTGCCCGGTCAAGTCTTCCGGCGCAGGGGCTGCGACGCGAGCCGCCGTGGGCCGGGATGTACCGTCATCAAACGCAATCAGCCGTGGCGCTCGGGAAACACCGACTCCACAAACGACGGCGAAGACGGCGACGAGCGCGACGACGGGCTTCCAGGCGCGCCCGGTTTCCGGGGCGCGATTCACATCGAGAATCCGCGCGACGCGGAGCGAAGTCTGGCGAATTTTTCCGAGCGCGGCCTGAGCCAGCACCACGCTGCGCTGAACGAAAGTCTTCTCGGCGAGGTGCGCCAGGCATTCCGCGTATGCGCGCGGACTGGCGGTTTCGGCAAGCACCGCCTCATCGCAAGCCATCTCGCGCTCCAGCGATACGCGCCGCTCAAGCCACCAGACGGCGGGATGAAAGAAGAAGAACGCCTTGACGATTTTCTGGGCGAGATTGGTCCAGTCGTCCCAACGGCGGAGGTGCGCGAGCTCATGCAGCAGAATCTGGTTTAACTCGGCCGCAGAGAGCTCCCGCATTACCCAGCGCGGCAGCACTACCGCGGGCTTGATCAGTCCAATAGCGGTCGGGACATGTACTCGCTCGCGAAGTGCAGAGGGCAATCGCGCGGGGCGATTGATTGCGGGCAAGAGTTTGCCGCAGCTGCCAGTCGATTTCGCGAAGATCGACGGCGACGCAACTTCGGCGCAGAACGTAAAGATGCCACAGGCTGCGGCCAACCCCAATCAGTTGCCACGCCGCGATCGCCGCCCAAGCGGCAAAGAAATAAGTGGCCCACGAACCCGGCACGCTGATCGCCGAGCGGCTCACCGCTTCTGCAGAAATGTTGCCGGCGTGCGGCGGCCACGCGGCAACCGACAACGGTAGAACCGCGATCGCGACCAGTGCGGAAAACCATACTGCAAACCGTGCGCCCGACTGCCGGCGCGGAAAGACGCGCAGAATCGCGCCCGCGAACAGCGCGATGAACGTGCCTTCCAGCAGGCAGTCGACGACTGTATAACCGAAACCGCGGAGCGCGGATGCCTCGGGCAATCGCATTGAGCTCGAAGGTCATCGCGGTCATTTGTTCCCTTCCAGCAATTGGCGCAGGCGATCGAGCTCCTCCGCGTCAATGCTCGTCTCTTCGAGAACATTCAGCACGAGTTGTTCATGCGAGTTGCCAAAGAACCGGCTGACCAGGTGCCGCACCTCAAAGCGGGTAGCGTCCTTGCGGTTGACCTGAGGGGTATACACGTGAGCTCGCTTGTCTTTCAAGTGCTTCACATATCCCTTTTTTTCGAGAATGCGGATGATGGTCAGCACGGAGTTGTAGGCCACCGGCGGATTCGCGGGAAAGGCCTGCAAGACCTCGTGGACGGTCGCCGACCCGCGGTCCCAGAGAACGTGCATGATGCGCAACTCGGCTTCGGTCAAGGTTGCGGACTTGTTACGGGCCAATGCTTTCTCCTCGGCTGCGCCAGATCGCTACAAGAGAGACGTGGCTCCTGCGAAAAGGTCAACTAATTTGTTAGTTGCGAGGAAAGTTGGCCGGGTTGCCTGGACGGGTAAGGGACGGGGAGATCGCTCCGCTGCTCCATCTAACTTATTGATTATAGTTAGGTTAGCCACGATATGCCCGGCTCAGCTTGTGTGACCCACGATTTTATCTGGCAGGAGAGGGTAGCCGCAGGTACTGCTGCGCGTTTCTGTAGCAAACGTCCTGGATGAGCCTGCCTAGCAGCGCATCATCATCCGGCAGTTCGCCGCGGGCGACGTCTTTCCCCACGATATCGCACAGAACGCGGCGAAAATATTCGTGACGCGGGTAGGACATGAACGAGCGCGAGTCGGTGACCATGCCGATAAAGCGCGAAAGCAACCCGACGTTCGAAAGCGCGTCAATCTGCGCGGTGATGCCCTGCTTCTGGTCGAGGAACCACCAGGCACTGCCATACTGGATTTTGCCGGGGCGCTCGCCGTCCTGAAAACAGCCGGCCATGGTCGCGAACTGAAACGTGTCAGATGGGTTCACGTTGTACAGGATCATTTGCGGCAGGGCGTTTTCGCGGGCCAGCAGGTCGAGGTAGGCGGCGAGAGGGCCGGCCTGCGAGAAATCACCGACGGTGTCGAAACCGGCATCGGCTCCGAGACTGCGGCGAGCGGCGGTGTTCACGTTGCGCAAGGCGCCGAGATGAAGTTGCTTGGTCCATCCTTTAGCGGCGTCGAGGCGGCCGAAGAAGAGCATCATGAACGACGCGAATTGGGTGCGCTCGTCGTGGGTGATGGCAGGATCAGAGCCTGGCTTGGTTTCGCGGGCTTTCGCGAAGATGCGCGGCCGCCGCCCGCTCGGAGCACGGCGTGGCGTAGCAATGACTTAATCCGTGGTCGGAGAGTCGGCATCCGAGGGAATGAAAATAGTCGTGCCGCGATTTGAGCGCTTGCAGAAAATTCTCGAAGGTCTGTGTCTCGGTGTTGGCGGCCTGCGCGAGGCGCTCGACCCAGGGCAGAAATTCGGCGTCGCCGATGGCGAGAGCTTTGTCGGGACGGAAAGCCGGCAAGACTTGCGTCGCTAAGTTTGATTTCGCAATCGCCTGATGATGGCGCAGATCGTCAACCGGATCGTCGGTCGTGCAGACGACTTCGACGCGGAATTTCTGCAGAATCGCCTGCGCGGTCAAGCTCTGGAGAGCGGCGTTAGCGCGCTCCCAGATAGACGGGGCTGATTTTTCATCCAGCAACTCAGTGATGCCGAAGTAGCGCTGCAGTTCGAGATGCGTCCAGTGGTAGAGCGGATTGCGCAGCGTGTAAGGCACAGTGCGCGCCCAGGCGAGAAATTTTTCGTACGGCGGAGCATCTCCGGTAATGTACTTTTCCGCGACGCCGTTGGCCCGCATGGCGCGCCATTTATAGTGGTCGCCCTCCAGCCAGATTTCGAAAAGGTTGGCAAACTGCCGATTTTGGGCGATGTCGCGCGGGGAGAGATGGCAGTGGTAGTCGAGGATGGGCTGCGGGGCGGCGAACTCGTGATAGAGACGCCGTGCCGCGTCACTGGTCAGAAGGAAGTCTTCGCTGAGAAAGCCGTTCATGGTCGCGGATTCGGTCCTAAAATGCGGTCGCGAACGCCGGGTACAAAACGGCGAGGCAAGCCATGAATCATACCAGTTCAGCAATCGCTTGACGGATAGGCTCTGCGCCATGTGTAGTGATGCACGAAGCCGGTTCACGATCCGGCACGCAGAATCCATTGCCCACTCCTGAGAGTCCGCGCGGCACTCCTACCGTTTCCGAAACAATCTCGCCAGTTGCGAGGATCGGCGGGCGGCGCTGGTTGATCTGCGGCCTGCTGTTCTTCGCAACCACCGTCAACTACATGGACCGGCAGGTGATCGCGCTGCTTAAGCCGACTCTGCAGATCCAGTTTGGCTGGACGGAAAACGGGTACGGCAACATCGTCTTCGCGTTCACCTGCGCTTATGCGATTGGATTGTTGTTCATGGGAAAACTAATCGACCGCCTGGGCACGCGCAAAGGTTTTTCTATCGCGGTATTTGTCTGGAGCCTGGCGGCGATGGCTCATGCGGCGGCGGGCTCGGTCATGCAATTCGCCGTGGCTCGCTTCAGTTTGGGACTGGGAGAATCGGGCAGTTTTCCAGCCGCAATAAAAGCGGTGGCCGAGTGGTTTCCCAAGCGCGAGCGGGCACTGGCTACCGGTCTATTCAATTCCGGCTCGAACATTGGTGCGCTCGTCACGCCGCTGGTTGTGCCGTGGATTACTTATCGCTATGGCTGGCGCATGGCATTCATCGCCACGGGCGGCATTGGTTTCGTATGGATTTTATGTTGGCTCGGCCTTTATCAGCACCCACGCGAGGACCGGCGCCTGTCTGCGGCCGAACTGGCTTACATTCAAAGTGATCCGGCAGACGGGGAAACAGCGGGGACGTCGACCGTTCCGTGGGGAGTCTTGCTGTCGCAGCGCCAAGCGTGGGCGATTGCGATGGGCAAGTTCTTTACCGATCCGATCTGGTGGGTGTATCTGTTCTGGATGCCCGATTTTCTCAGCCGCAATCTTGGATTGAATCTGTTGGGGATGCGGTTGCCGTTGTTCGTCATCTACAGCGGAGCTTGCGTGGGCAGTATCGGCGGGGGATGGCTTTCGTCATCGCTCTTGAAGCGCGGTTGGGCCGTGAATGCCAGCCGCAAGACTGCGCTGCTGGTCTGCGCGCTGGCGGTAACGCCCATCATGATTGCGGCGCGTACGTCGAATGCGTGGCTGGCGGTTTTTCTAATTGCGATTGCGGCGGGCGCGCATCAGGGCTGGTCGGCAAACATCTACACGCTGGTGTCGGATATGTTTCCGCGCAAGGCGGTTGCGTCCGTCGTCGGCTTCGGCACTATGGCCGGCGCGATCAGCGGAATGATTGTAGCCAAGGTCGTAGGCTACACTCTGCAGCGGACGGGGTCGTACGTTCCGGTGTTCGTGATGGCCGGCTTGGCTTATCTGGTGGCTTTTGGCTTTATTCAGATGCTGGCGCCACGGCTGAAACCGGCGCAGCTCTGATTCGAGTCAGCCAGTCTTTTGTATAATTTTTCGGCTCCGGAGCCTGATGCTGATAAAAGCGTTTGCGATCAAATTCGCCGATCAAAATATGCTGATTAAAACATTCCCGGATAAAAGCTCCTTGAGCCGCGCCGCCGCCGAGCAGGCCGCCACAGCCATTCGGCGTGCAATCGCGGAACGCGGTCAAGCCCGCATCATTGCCGCTACGGGGGCATCGCAGTTCGATTTTCTGGATGTGCTGACGATCATGCCGGGGATCGACTGGGCCAATGTCGAGGCATTTCATCTCGACGAGTACATCGGCCTTCCGGCTACGCATCCTGCGAGTTTCCGCAAGTTTCTGCGGGAGCGGTTGGCCGAGAATACTGGAATCGTCAACTTTCATTTCATCGAAGGCGACTCTGCCGATCCGTCAGCGATTGTTCGCGAGGTCGGCAAGCAACTCGCCTCAGCGCCTATCGATGTCGCATTTTTGGGGATCGGAGAGAACGGGCACATCGCGTTCAACGATCCGCCTGCGGATTTTCTGATCGAAGATCCGTACATTATCGTGAAGCTCGACGAGGCGTGCCGGCGGCAGCAGGTGGGGGAGGGTTGGTTCGCCGATATTTCGGAAGTTCCCACGCGCGCGATTTCGATGTCGCCGCTGCAAATCCTCAAGGCGCGAGAATTGATTGTGATTGTGCCAGACAAGCGTAAGGCACAGGCCGTGAAGGCGTGCTTTGAGAGAGAGATCTCGCCCCTGGCGCCGGCGTCGATTCTGCGCAGGCATCCGAACGCAAAGATTTATCTGGACGAGGATTCCGCTTCGCTGCTGAACCCACGGCTAAGAAACGCGTCGCATCAGGAGCCGCGTGTCTCAATAGAGTCATAACCGTCTGACGCAGTCTGCCCAGGTAATCCAGATTAGGCAGCCCCCAAATGGCGAACGCCCGGAAACCGATTGCGTCGTTGCGCTGGTGGATTGGCGGCCTGCTGTTCGCTTCCACGGTAATCAACTACATCGATCGCCAGACGCTTTCGCTGCTGGCTCCCTATCTCAAGCTCCAATATCACTGGACCAATTCTGACTACGCGAATATTGCGATTGCGTTCCGCGTGGCGTATTCCATCGGCCAGACCGGGTTCGGCAGGCTGATGGACCGCACGGGGACGCGGCGCGGCCTGACCCTCAGCGTGATCTGGTATTCGGTGGTTTCGATGCTCACGTCGCTGGCGACGGGCTTTTACAGCTTCGCAACTTTTCGTTTTCTGCTGGGCGCGGGAGAGTCCGCCAACTGGCCGGCCGCCACCAAGGCGGTCTCGGAATGGTTTCCGAAACGCGAGCGGGCGCTGGCGACAGCGCTGTTCGACAGCGGATCTTCCATCGGCGGCGCGGTCGCGCCATTCATCGTGTTGTGGATTTATTTTCGCTGGGGATGGCGCCCGGCCTTCATGGTTCCGGGCGCGCTGGGATTTCTGTGGCTGATCGCCTGGCGATGGCTGTACCACTCGCCGGAGACGCACAGCCGAATCAGTCCGGCGGAACTGGCCATGATTGTTGCGGACAAGCGCGAATCGGAGGCGCCGCAAGACGGCAGGGTCCGCCCCCGGTGGCGCGATTTGTTGAAACTGCCGCAGACCTGGGGAACGATCATCGCCCGGGCATTCACCGACCCAGTTTTTTTCTTTATTACAGAGTGGTTCCCGATTTATTTGGTTGCAAAAGGGATTGAGCTCAAGAGTGGCTCGAGGTTGGCGTGGATTCTGACCATCGGGATTCCCTTCATCGCAGCCGACGTGGGCAGCTTCTTCGCTGGTTGGCTCTCTGGCTATCTGGTAAAGAGTGGCTGGTCGCTGGGCGCCGCGCGCAAGCTGCCGATTATTTATGGGGGAATCGGTATGACGTTGCTGATCCCAACCATCTTCACGACCGACCGGAACATGATCACATTTTTGTTCGCAGCCGTCACTTTCACATACGCCGGGTTCACAACCATGGCGAATGTGTTGCCTTCCGACTTGTTCGGGAGCGAATCGGTGGCATCGGTCGCTGGCTTGAGCGGGACGGGCGCGGGGATCGGCACGATCATTGCTTTCAAGCTGATCGGCTATGTTTCCGACGCTCGGCAAACGACGGGGACGCATTCGTTCGACCCGATCTTGATTGTGGCGGGCGTGGTCCCCTTGATCGGCATGATTTTGGTCCTACTGTTGTTGCGAAATACCAACGCGACCGATCGCGGGTTGGTGCGCCGGATCTGAAAGTTTCGTTACACTCGTGGGTTAAGTTTTAGTGCTCGGACTTTGAGCGGCTACGTTTGAGGAGATCACGTGAAGATCACCGATGCCAAGGTGTTCGTCAGTTGCCCGGGACGAAATTTCGTGACGCTGAAGATTTCGACCGACGAGGGAATCTACGGGCTAGGGGACGCGACGCTGAACGGGCGCGAGCTCGCGGTCGCATCGTATTTGTCAGATCATCTGGCGGCGTGCCTGATTGGCCGTGATCCGTTTCAGACCGAAGATGTGTGGCAGTATCTCTACCGCGGGGCGTACTGGCGGCGCGGGCCGGTGACCATGACGGCGATCGCGGCCGTCGACATGGCGCTGTGGGACATCAAAGGCAAAGCGCTGAAGACGCCGGTCTACAACCTGCTGGGCGGCAAGAGTCGAAGTGGAGTCATGGTGTACGGGCACGCCAATGGTCGCGACATCGAGGAAACGACCGACGAAGTCGCGAAGTACAAAGAACTGGGATATCTCGCGGTGCGCGCGCAGTCCGGAATTCCGGGGCTGCCTTCAACTTACGGAGTGGCGAAGGACAAACTTTATTACGAGCCTGCCGAAAAAGGTTTGCCGCCGGAAAATGCCTGGTCGACGGAAAAATATTTACTGCATGTTCCGAAATTATTTGAAGCGCTGCGCTTGAAGTTTGGCGACGATCTGCATCTGCTGCACGACGTGCATCACCGGCTGACTCCGATTGAAGCGGCTCGGCTGGGGAAGAGTTTGGAGCCGTATCACTTGTTCTGGTTGGAAGATGCGGTCACGGCAGAGTTGCAGGAAGGCTTCCGGATTATTCGGCGGCACACGACTACTCCGCTGGCGGTGGGCGAAGTGTTCAATTCGGTTTGGGATGCGCATATTCTGATTCAGGAGCAGTTGATCGATTACTTGCGGATGACGGTGGTGCACGGCGGAGGGTTGACGCACCTGAAGAAAATCGCAGCGCTGGCGGAGATTTATCACGTACGCACTGGCTGTCACGGGGCGACGGACTTGTCTCCGGTGGCGATGGCGGCGGCGCTGCACTTTGATATTTCCGTGAACAACTTCGGCGTCCAGGAATATATGCGGCACACGCGCGAGACCGACGAAGTGTTTCCGCATGCGTACTCGTTTCAGAGTGGATATCTGCATCCGGGAGACGCCCCGGGGCTGGGCGTGGACTACGACGAAACACTGGCGGCGAAATTTCCGTACGAGCGGGCTTACTTGCCGGTCAATCGGAAACTCGACGGGACGATGTTTAACTGGTAGCGGTTTAGTTTTGGCGGCAGCATATATTTCGCACAATCATTCGAGGAGATATGGGTTACAAGCAACTGGATCTGGACGGGAAGGTCGCGGTGGTGGTCGGGGGAAGTTCTGGAATCGGAAAGACGCTTGCGCTCGGCCTGGCGCAAGCCGGTGCCGATGTGGTCGCGAGCGCGCGACGCATGGAACTCGTTACGGCGCTGGCCGACGAGATTGAGGCCTTGGGCCGACGGTCGTTGCGCGTGACATGCGATGTGGCGGATCGCGAATCGTTGGAGAAGTTGTTGAGGGCTTGTGTTGAGGCGTTTGGAAAGGTTGACATTCTGGTGAACGCGGCGGGAATTACGAAACGCGCTCCGACACTGGATTATTCCGAAGCCGACTGGAATCGAATCATGGATACGAATCTGACCGGGGCGCTGCGCGCGTGCCAGGTGTTTGGCCGGCACATGATCGAGCGGCGGTATGGGCGGATTATCAACATTGCGTCGATGGGGACATTTCTAGCGCTGTTCGAGGTCGCCGCTTACTCGGCCAGCAAATCCGGGCTCGCATCGTTGACCAAGTCTCTGGCGGTGGAGTGGGCGACGTATGGCATCTGCGTCAACGCGATTGCGCCGGGATATTTCCGCACACCACTCAGCGAAAAGCTATTGGTGGGAACGGGACGTGGCAATGAAGTGCTGATGCGGACTCCGATGAAGCGGTTTGGCGAACTGGAAGAGTTGGTGGGAGCGGCGGTTTTTCTGGCGTCGGATGCGGCGAGCTTCGTGACGGGCACGGTTCTGGCGGTCGATGGTGGAGTGCTGGCTAGCGGCGTGAATCAGTAGTTTTCAGCTTCGTTACTCGTCCTTTTTTGCTGCCCGGGATTAACTTTTTTTCTTGTCGCGGACCGCTGCTCGCGCAGCGAGGACCGCTTGCACCAATTCCTGCGCGCTTGACGTGATCTTCGCAGAATTGCCTTCGCGCAACGCTACCGGATCGACTAAGTCCGCGCCAACTCCCAACGCGAAGGCTCCAGCAGCGATGAAGTCGGCGGCGTTGGCGGTGTTCACGCCACCGGTCGGAATCAATCTGGCCTGCGGGAACGGGGCTTTCAGAGAGCGCAGGTATTTCGGTCCGCCTACGTTTCCGCAGGGAAAAATCTTGACCAACTGAGCGCCGTGCGCGTGTGCGTTCATCAGTTCGGTTGGCGTGAGGGCGCCCGGGATCGCCAGCTTTCCCGCGGAGTGAGCGATGGAGAGGACCGACTCCGCCAGTCCGGGGCTGACCAGGAACTCGGCTCCGGCGCGAAGGCACGATTCGGCTTGCTCGCCGGTGGTGACTGTTCCGGCTCCGACGAGAACTTTGTCGCGGTATTGCTGCGCGACTTCGCGGATGACCGCGACAGCGTTGGGGACGGTCATCGTGATTTCGACCACGGGAATTCCGCCCGCGGAGATCGCCTCGACGGCGCGGGTAGCTTCTTCGACCGATGCCGCGCGCACTACGGGGATGATTCCGACTTCTTCGATTCTGCGGATTACTTCGTCGATGGTCATAATTTTCGTTTTCGATATTTAGCGCTCGATGCGGGCAGTGCGCGATTTCATGGCCTGCACAACTTCCGCCAAGGTAGCCATGGTCGTGTCGCCGGGGGTGGTCATCGCGAGTGCGCCGTGGGCTGCGCCGCACTCGACCGACCACTGCGGATCCTTGCCGGATAGGAATCCATAGATCAGGCCGGAGGCAAAGGAATCGCCGCCGCCGACGCGGTCGTAGATTTCTAGATTTTCGCGCACGGGCGCTTCGAAGAAGCTGCCGCCGTGGTAACACAGTGCTCCCCAATCATTCTGCGAGGCGGTTTTTGCGTGGCGGAGCGTCGTTGCGATTACAGAAAGTGTCGGATATTCCTTCACTACGGTTTCGATCATTTTCTTGAAGCCGGATGATTCCAGCTTTGAGTGCTGCTCGTCGAGGCCGGAGACTGCGAAGCCGAGCGCCGCGGTGAAATCTTCCTCGTTGCCGAGCATTACATCGACGAACGGGGCGAGTCGGCGATTTACTTCCTGGGCTTTCGCTTTTCCGCCGATCGACTTCCAAAGTGACGCGCGGTAGTTCAGGTCATAAGAGACGACAGTGCCGGCGCGCTTGGCGGCTTCCATGGCTTCCTGCGCGACGAGGGGCGTGGTTTCGGAAAGCGCGCAGAAAATTCCGCCGGTGTGAAACCAGCGGGCGCCGTCTTTGGAAAAAATTTGATCCCAGTCGATTTCGCCCGGTCTGAGTTGAGAAGCCGCGGTGTGGCCGCGGTCAGAGCATCCGAGGGCGGGACGAATGCCGAAGCCGCGCTCGGTGAAATTCAGGCCGTTGCGCACGGTGCGGCCGACGCCGTCATAGGGCGCCCAGCGAACGTATTTCTGGCTGACGCCGCCTTGCAGCATGAGGTCTTCGACGAGGCGGCCGATGGGATTGTCGGCCAGCGCGGTGACGATGGCGGCGTCCATGCCGAAACAACGCTTCAGGCCGCGGGCGACGTTGTATTCGCCGCCGCCTTCCCAAGCGCGGAAATGGCGGGTGGTGGAGATGCGTTCGTCGCCGGGGTCGAAGCGGAGCATTACTTCGCCGAGGCTGACCACGTCCCAAAGGCAGTCGGATTTTGGCCTGATGTTCAGTTTCGCCATGGATCAGAGATCTCGCCCGCGAATCTTATACTGCCACATCTGGAAGTGAAAGAGGGCGTTTCTGCGTGAGAATGGGTTTGAACAAATTCATCCGTAGAGACGTAGCTTGCTACGCCTTGCCGCCCCGGGCAGGCTTGCTCATAGGGAGAGAGACGTAGCAAGCTACGTCTCTACGATGGGAAGGGTGAGCACCCAGGTCGGTCAAAATAAATCTGTTGCGGGCTGTAATAATCGACTCCTGGGGCCGTCTTTAGTTGTGAAAGAGAGCAACTGGAGGCGTACCCTGCAAAGCGCACTGGCAGAGGAACGGGCAATCGCCATTCCGAGCGAATTCGAGCGGGTATTTCAGGCGTATCACGGCCTGGTGTTCCGCACGGCGTACCGGATCACGGGCAACGCCGCGGATGCTGAGGACGTGTCGCAGACGGTGTTTCTGCGGCTGTTCCGGCGAAGTGCGGGCGCAGATGTACTTGAAAACGAAGAAAGTTATCTGCGGCGGGCGGCCATCAACGCGGCCCTGGACGTAATTCGATCGCGGCAGAGCGATCGCACCGTGGAACTCGAAGACATGCCGGCGGAACCGGCGCGCGAGGATACCGGTGACCTGCGGCGAGCGCTGGGACGGGCGCTGGCTCAACTCAAACCGCGTCCCGCGGAAATTTTTGCGCTGCGATTTCTTGAGGGCTTCAGCAATCTCGAGATTGCGCGGATGCTGGGCATTTCACAGGTGCGGGTAGCGGTGATTGTGCACCGCACCCGGCTGCAGCTTCGCAAGGAACTGAGCACGTAGCAACGACCAAAATACTTGACCGACATAGTTGATCGACATAATTCACTCGCATAGGAGACTCGCCATGGAAAACGAAAAGTTTGAACGCTTGCTGTCGGACATTCGAAACGAACAAGTCGATGACCAGGTGGTGGCGCAGGCTGGCGAGCGAGTTTTCCGGTCGATTGCCAGGGCTGCTCCGCCTGCAGACCTCAGTGGGCACACGCTGCGCGGATGCCAGGATTTTCAGGCGCTGATTCCGGGATATCTGGAGAAGACGATCGCTCCGGCGCGGGCCATGTTGTTTGAGGATCACGTGCATGCGTGCGTCGCGTGCCGGCATGCGCTGGAGAACGCGCGGGAGGGAGCGCCGCAGCGAGTGTTGCGGCTGGAAACCCGGCGGCGGAATTCTCTTTCGCTCTCCGCCTCAGGTTCGACCTCCGGTGCGACGGCGTGGCGGTGGGCGATGGGTGCGGCTGCGGTGTTCGCGGCGGCGATCGGCGTGGTTGCGTTTGGCAACGGAATGCTTCCGGGGCAGCATGTGGTTCGCGCTTCGGTTCAGGCTGTTGACGGCTCTCTGTATACCGGGTCAGGCGCGGAGATGCGGCTGATTCCCGCGGGCTACGAAATCCGGAACGGAGACGAAGTGCGCACCGCGAAAGGGTCAACAGCAGTCGTGCGGTTGCTCGACGGGTCGCTGGTGGAGATGGGCGACCGCTCGGATCTTTCTGTGTCGCGGGCGTGGCGCGGGACGACGATTCATCTGGATGGCGGTCGCGTGATCGTGCAGGCGGCGAAGCAGCGCACCGGGCGGCTGTATGTTGCGACCGAGGATGGACTGGTTTCGGTGAAGGGCACGATTTTTTCCGTAAACCATGGGACCAAGGGTTCTCGCGTGGCGGTGATTGAAGGCGTGGTGCGGGTGGACTACGGCGATCAGCAGACCGATCTGACGGCGGGGCAGGAAGCGACGTCGAGTGCCAGCGTCGCGAAGGTTCCGATCCAGAACGAGATCGCATGGAGCAAGAATTCGGCGAAATATCTGGCGCTGCTGGGCGACTTTGCGGTGCTGCAGAAGCAGTTTGCGGCGATTCCGGGGCCGGGGCTGCGGTACAGCTCTGAGCTGCTGGCGTATGTTCCGGAGCACACTGTGGTCTATGCGGCGATTCCGAATCTGGCGAACACCTTGGGAGAGGCGAGCCGGTTGTTCCAGGATCGGATGCAAGAGAGCCCGGCGTTGCGCGCCTGGTGGAAGCAACAGCAGATTGGAAAGGGGCCCAAGCTGGAAGACATGCTGAACCAGGTGAAGACGTTCAACAGCTTTCTGGGCGATGAGATTGTGTTTGCTGTGGAGAAGAACGGCGCGAATTATTCGGCTCCGGTGATCCTGGCGAAAGTGAAACAGAGTGGGCTGGAAACTTTCTTGCAGACGCAGGCTGCGCTGCTGACGGTGCCGAATCCGTTCACGGCGACACCTGTGGCCGGCCGGGCATTACTCGTTCACGTCAGTGGTGATCTGCTGATCGCGAGTCCGGATCTGGCGGAATTGCAGAAGGCGACTACGCGGGCCCAAGAGTATGCGCAAACCCAGAGCGCCAGCGCTTTTGCCGAGACGCCGTTTTACCAGCAGATTGCGCGTTCCTACCAGCAGGGGGCGGAATGGCTTTTGTGCGCGGACATGGAACAAATTGTCGCGCAGCACGTATCCAGTGAGAGCAAGGGCTCGGAATTGCCGCCGGGAATTGGGGATGTGCGGTTCCTGACCATGGAGCACCGCGAGGTTGGCGGCAAGACGGAAAGTCACGCCGATTTGAAGTTTGCTTCGGAGCGGCAGGGAGTGGCATCGTGGCTGGCGGCGCCGGCGTCGATGGGATCGCTGGAATTCGTTTCACCCGACGCCAGTATGGTGACGTCGGCGGTGATCAAGAATCCGAGAAGCATCATGGAAGAGATTTTCAAGATGATCGGCAGCAGCAACGCAAATTTCGAGCAGAGTCTGTCTGAGTTCGAATCAAAGACGGGCTTGAATGTGCTGAACGACATTGCTGCGCCCCTGGGCGGAGAAGTGACAATGGCGTTCGATGGGCCGATGATCCCGACGCCGCGGTGGAAGCTGATTTTCGAAGTGTATGATCCCACCACCTTGCAGTCGACGATTGCAAAGCTAGTCGAGAGCTTTAACCGCGAAGCCAACTCGACGGGGCATGCGGTGCAGTTGACGACGCGGCAGGTTGGGTCGCGGACTTATTACGTGATCAGCAGCCCGAACCAAGCGAACTCCGAGGTCGACTACACGTTTGTCGAGAATTACCTGGTGGCGGCGCCGGATATCGCGACCATCTCGCGGGCGATTCAGTCGCGCGAGGCGGGATACACGCTGGCGCACTCGTCGGGATTTCAGGCGCTGTTGCCGAGTGATGGCTACACGAATTTCTCGGCGATTTTCTACCACAACATTGGGCCCGTGATTGGTCCGCTGGCGGCGCAGTTGAAGTCCAGCGGGGCGCTTACCCGGCAGCAACAGCAATCGGTGGACGCATTAACGGCGAACACTGCGCCTGGTTTGATTTATGCTTACGGCGAGCCTGACCGGATTGTCGTGGCAAGCAACAGCGGATTCATGGGATTTGATCTGGGCACCCTGTTAACCATGGGCGATCATGGGCCGTTCCTGCCGCAGATGTTTCTGGGCGGGGCCGTCAACCAAACTACGCCGCAGGCGACGCCTCCTCAGTGAGTACGACGACACAACTCGGAACAACCGCCGGCGCGAGTGAACAGTCGCCGGCGGTTTCTTCGCTTGCGCCGCTGGTGGAGATGCAGGGGCTTTCGGTGCGGTTTGGCAACCGGGATATTCTGCGCGGGCTTACGGCGTCGCTGCGTGGAAGATCGATTGGGCTGCTGGGCCCGAACGGCGCGGGAAAATCGACGCTGATCAATACTCTTCTCGGCTTCTACAAAGCTACTTCCGGTTCGGCGCGAGTGTTTGGCTACGACGTCGGAACCGAACTCAGGAAAATTCGCGGCGTGGTGGGCTACATGCCCGAGAATGATGCGTTCATCTCGAAAATGAGCGCGGTTTCGTTCGTGCAGATGATGGGCGAACTTTCGGGCTTGCCGCCAGAGATGGCCTTGGAACGGGCGCATGAGGCGTTGTTCTACGTGGGCTTGGCGGAGGCGCGCTACCGCAAGCTGGGCACGTATTCGCTGGGTATGAAGCAGTTGGCGAAACTGGCGCAGGCGATTGTGCATGGACCGAAGCTGCTGATTCTGGACGAACCGACGAATGGGCTGGACCCTTCGGCGCGGCAGCGGATGATCCGGATGATTCGCGACATTCGCGATGGCAAGGAAATGCGGATCGTGCTGTGCTCGCATCTTTTGCGCGACGTGGAAGATACCTGCGACGAAGTGCTGATTCTTAAAGCGGGACGCATCGCACATTATTCGAATCTGGATGAAGAGCGGCGGGCGAATAAGAGATTTCTTGAGCTGGAGACTTACGGTGCGAACGGCGATTTCACGGAAGCGATTGAAAAGCTTGGCTGTGAGTGCGCGGTGATGGGGAATCGCATGAAGATGGTGCTTGCGGACGGAGTGGAGACGCGGGATATTTTCCGGTTGGCGGCGGAGCGGCAGGTTCGCATCCGGCGGATGAATTTCCGGCGGGATACGCTGGAAGACATTTTCTTGAAGGCGATGGAAAGTTAAGAGGGCAGTGGTGCAGTTTGGCTTGCGCCTTGGGCCGGTTGAGCGGGAGATCCTTCGCTACGCCTGAAAAACGGCTCCGCTCAGGATGACAAATCGTGTAGAGGCCGAACTGCATCACAACCGCTCAGAGTTGAAAGTTGCCGCGCAAGATTTGATGCCACACCGGATTTAGTTTGACCGAAGAGGAGCACAGATGGCGGTTTACCGGCGTAACTACAAGCCGTATGCGGGAAAGCTGACGGCGGAGTGGTCGCGGTGCTTCGTGCTTTTCCGTTACTCCCGGAAAAATCTTTTTCGGTCGAAGTTTCTGACGGGGTTGTTTGTCGTTTGTTTTTTCTGGCCCTTGATATGCCTGGTCTGGATCTACCTGGCGCATAGTGCGAGCTTTCTGGCCGGGTTGGGAATACCGAGTGATGTGCTCACGATCGACAACCGATTCTTTTTCAACTTCATGAGCGTGCAGGGAGTATTTGGATTTCTGCTGACTGCGTTCGCCGGACCGGGGCTGGTTTCGCCCGATCTCGCTAATGGCGCGCTGCCGCTTTATTTTTGCCGGCCGTTTTCGCGGACGGAATATGTGGTGGGCAAGGCATCGGTGCTGGGAATTTTGCTTTCGCAAATTACGTGGGTGCCGGGATTGATTCTATTCGCGATGCAGGCCGGTCTCGCGGGCGCGAGTTGGACGTGGAATCATCTCTGGATCGCGGGCGCGCTGGTGCTGGCTTCGCTGCTGTGGGTTGCATTTCTGTCGCTGCTGGCCATGGCGCTCTCGGCGTGGGTGAAGTGGAGAATTGTAGCGGGCGCCATGCTGCTGGGCGTGATGTTCTTTGGAGCGGGATTCGCCGAAGCGGTCAACGCGGTGATGCGAACGCAATCCGGCCATTTCTTTAACGTTGCTTACCTGATGTCGACAGTGTGGAATGCCCTGTTCCAGGTCGACTCGCGCCATGCGATTCCGGTGGCTGAAGCTTGGATTGCGTTACTCGTTTACTGCGTGATTTGTCTGGGGCTGCTCATGCGCAAGGTGCGGGCTTACGAGGTGGTGCGGTGAGCGATCGCATAATTTTCGAGGATGTGTCGAAGTTCTATGGCGAGATTCTGGGCGTGAACCGGGTGAACCTGTCGATCCCGCCGGGGATTACGAGTTTGGTGGGTCCGAACGGTTCGGGCAAGACCACGCTGATGAATCTGATGACCGGGCTGGTACGGCCGTCGCGCGGGCGCGTTGAGATTCTGGGCTGTCCGACGAATGATCCAGAAAGGCTGTTCAAGATTCTGGGATACAGCACGCAGTTCGATGCGTTCCCGAAGGGGCTGACCGGATTTGAATTTATTTATTCGTATCTGCGGCTGGATGGGCGCGATCCGCAGAGCGCCGAGCAACTGGCGTGGCGCGTGATTGAGCGCGTGAATCTGGTCGAGGCGGCAAAGCGAAATATTGCGGGCTACAGCAAAGGAATGCGGCAGCGCATCCGGCTGGCGCAGGCGCTGGCGCATGATCCGAAGGTGCTGGTGCTGGATGAGCCGCTGAACGGGTTGGATCCACTGGCCCGGTCGGAAATGATTGCGCTGTTTCGCTCGGCGGCGGAGCAGGGTTGCTACGTGATTATTTCGAGCCACATTTTGCACGAAGTGGATGTGATCTCCGATCAGGTAATCCTGTTAAGTAATGGGTATGTGGTGGCGGAGGGACAGATCTCGACGGTGCGCGGGGAAATTCAGGAGCATCCGACGCAGATTTTGATTCGCTGCACGCGGCCCCGCCGGCTGGCGGCGAAGATGTTGGAAGAGGAGATCGCGATCGACATTTCCATTCACAAGGACGAGCGCGGGTTGCTGTTGAAGACTCGGGATGCGGACCGGTTTTATCTGGCGCTGAACCAGATGGCTCTGAACGAGAACGGCAACGGCATCGATATTGAATCGATTGCGCCGGCGGACGACGATGTGCTTTCGGTTTATGAGTATTTGATCGGGAACGAAGAGGCAGTCCGATGAAGAGCGCAGGCGCGAAAGTCCGGTGGGCGCAGGTTAAGGCGGTGGTGCGGCTGGAGATGCGCAAGACTTTCTTTGCGCGGCGCGGGCTTTGGATTTATGTGCTGGCTGCGCTGCCGGTTTTTCTGTTTGTCGCTTACGCGCTGGCACAAGCCAGCTTTCAGCATCGGACCGCGGATATCGCGCGGCAGGGCGAGAAGCGGCTGACTTATCAGGATCTGTTGGCGGCCAAGCGGGGGATGACGCGGGAGGAACTGGTTGGAATTTTGGGGAAACCTCCGGAGGCTTTTCACCGGACGGAACATCGAGATGAAAATCGGCGACGCGTGGATGGGGCGGAAGGAAACGAAGCGGAGCAATCGGCGGCCACTGTGCTTCACGAGGATTACCACTACGCCGACGGACTGAACGATTTGTTTGTGGGGATGGAGGACGGCAAGGTTCAGAGCGTGAACATTCGCGAGGGGAGCAATCCGGGGCAGGAGTCGATCATGTTCGCCGGAGTGTTTCAGTTTTTCTTCTTGCGGCTGGCGATTTGTTTCGGATGCCTGGGAATTTTCATGAATTTGTTTCGCGGCGAAATTCTGGACCGGAGCCTGCACTTTTATTTTCTGGCACCGATCCGGCGGGAAGTGTTGATGGCGGGGAAATTTCTTGCCGGGCTGCTCGCAACCTGCACGATTTTTGTGACCAGTGAGGTTCTACAGACGATCGCTTTCCTGTGGCATTTTCCTCCTAGCGTGCGCGATGTTTACCTGTATCACAATCACGGGCTGGAACATGCCGCAATTTATGTGGGAGTGACGGTGCTCGCGTGCGTGGGCTATGGGGCGTTTTTTCTGGTGGCGGGAATGATGTTCCGGAATCCGATTCTGCCTGCGTTGGCGATTTTGGTCTGGGAATTCATCAATCCGTTTCTGCCGGGGATTCTGAAGCAGTTCAGCGTCATCTATTACCTCAAGTCGCTGTGTCCGGTGGACATCCCGATTGCGCCGGGGACTTCGCCGTTGCTGGCGTTGCTGATTTCGAATTCCGATCCGGTGTCGGCGCCGGTCGCGGTACTGGGGATTCTGGTTGTCGCGACGATCGCGCTTTATGCGTCGAGCGTGCAGGTTCGGCGGATGGAGATTAACTACACGACCGAGTAGCCGAGCCGCGTTTCACGAGCCGGTGTAGAGCTGGAACGGGGCCCAGTAAAAAGGATTGTGGAAGTCGCGGTCGCGAAGTAGCGAGAGCTTTGCGGCACGCAGCGCTGCATCCGGGCTGCTTCCCTTCTCCAGTTCTTCGTAAAAGCGATCCATCAATTGTTCGGTTGAGGCGTCGGTCACATCCCACAGACCAGCGATTACGTTGTGCGCTCCGGCCCGCAGGAATGCCCATGCGAGTCCTACCAGTCCCTCGCCGGAGTAGGCGCGTTCGCCAGCGCTGTAGCAGGCGGAGATGGTTACCAGATCGGCGTGTAAGGGTGCTGCGCGCTGTTCTGAACGATGTTGCGGGCGTACAGCTTGAAGGAGTCGGTTTCGGCTGCGCTGGCCGCCGGCAATGGTTTGGAGAGCACAATGGCCGAGTCGAGCGGGCTGAGGCGGCTGGCTGTGCCGTGCGCGACAAAATGGATATAGGAAAACTTTTCCGGATTGCTTGCAAGATATGCGGCTGGAGTCGCCTGCGCACGGTCATAAATCTGCTCTTGCGTGGCGGGAAAGTGTTTGGCGACGTTCGCCATTTGCTGGCCGGCTCGCGGGAGTTCGGGATATTCCTTGCTGGGGGCAACGCTGTCGCCGATGAGCAGCAAACGGCCTGAGTGCTTTGGTACGCGGGCATTTGCGCGGCTGGCGTTCGTGCGATCGAAGGACGCGGCCAGCACGCGCAGCGAGCTGGCGTTTGTAACTTCGGCATCTTCGATCCAGAAGTGGGGCCTGGGATCGGCGACGATTAGAGTTTCGAAATTCAGATTGTTCAGGCTGCCGTCGGGGATGATGAAAACCTTCGCGTCTTTCGGCAGCAGTGATTTCGCCGGGTCAATGAGTGTGCGGTAGAGAGCGCGACCGTCTTCGCCGGATTGGAGAACATCTTGCGGACCTTTGAGTGCGGTGCGATAGCGCTGCACCATCGATTCGATGTCGGCGCGCGGAGGAAGGGTAATCAGGCTGATTTTTTTCGGCGTGATCGCCCAGAGGTATGATTGCTTCTCACCCAGCCAATAGAAGAGCAGTGCGCCTTTGGCCCGGCGCGAGATTTCGCGGGGATTCAGAGCCGGAGGGGCGGCGTGGTCGCTGGCTCCTTTCGAGAGTACGCCTAGCCCTTCGAGAAGAGTTCGAGCCCGGCTGTAGTCGGCCCAGCGCAGGGCTTCGTCGGCCTTGCCGCGGCCTACCAGAAAGTGGATGTAATCGTCGTAGATTTTTGTCGCATTGTTAGAAAAAGGAAGCATCGATTCGTCGCGATGCAGTGATGATCGGGTTTGCTCGAAAGTCGCGAGGGCTGCGCGATATTCATGATCGGCATCATCGTAACGCCCTTCGTCTTCGTAGAGCCGTGCCAGGCCATGCCCAGCCTTCCACTTCAGTGGGGCATCGCCGTCGGGGTCCTGCTCCACTTCGCGCAGCTGGCGCTGTGCTTCCGCGCTATCATGCGTCCGGACGGCGACTAGCCCTTTCACGAGGAGTGGGTACAGTTCGTTCAGTCGATTGTGATCGGCGCGCGCGATGAGAACGGCTTGATCGGAATACTTGCCAGCTTCGCCCAACTCCCCGCCTTCCAGTGACACGAGGGCCAGCGCTCGTTGGGCGTTGTAAATTCCCTCTTTACTTTTGATTCCGGTGGCGAGGTCGAGCGCTTTGAGATACGACACTTTGGCTCGGGCCAGGTCTCCACTGCCAGCATAGACGTATCCGACGTTTGTGATCCAGTACAGCTCGTCGATGGCAATTCCACTCTGGGTTGCGAGCTTCTCGGCCTGCAGAGACAAGTCCAGTGACTTTTCAGAATCACCCAGGTTGTAATACGCCCAGCCGAGATTCCCGATTGCCGCTTGCGCTTCGCCGTTCGCGCCGAGATTTGTCGCCGCCTGAGAGGCTGCTTCGGTCCAATCGATCGCCTCGTCGAAGTGGTTCTGTCGCAGCGAGGTCAGGCCCAGGTTCAGGAGCGCGGTTTCTTCCAGGAACGGGTCGCGGTGCACGCGGGCGAATTGCAGTGACTCTCCGAAATACCGTTTCGCGGCGTCAATCTGCCCCTGTTGTACCGCCAGAATGCCGTGCGCCCGGATCACATCACCGCACGTATTTTCGGAGGACGCCTGGCATAGCTGCGTCGCTTGGGCGATCGTCGCCTGCGCTTCCGAGAAATTATGCAGGGAGGCGTTGGCGACACTCTCAACGGCCAGAATCTCGATCTTTGAATCCTGATTCGAGGGAAGAGAAGGTTGGGAGGAGAGGAGTTTCAGTACCGGCTCGTACATGCCCTGCCAGAGCAGGGATTCTGCTTCTAATATCCGGAACTTCCACGCCGACTCCGGGCTCGACGCGCGAAAGCGCTCGGCATCACGATGGGCTTCGTTCTGGCTTCTTATCAGGTCGCCATGGACGAAGGTCTGGTAGTCGTGGTTGAAAGAATCCTGCGGGCTGTTGCGAGGACTGCAGGACAGCCCGCAAGCAAGAATCAGAAAGAAGACGCAGCTGATTACGGATGAGTACGCCCATTGGCGCTTGCGGTTGCGGCGCTGGCGGTTCCTTCCGCTACGCAGCCCATCTTCATTTTGACCAAAGTCAGTTCGAAGTAGGGGCTGGGCCTTTCTTCGTCTTCGTATTTCTTCTCGCCGACTTCGATTTCGCCCAGGGCTACGCTGCCGAATTCCGGGATCACCAGGATGTGGCCGAAGATCTGTATTCCGGGAATCGGGATCGCGGGGATGCTCTGGACCAGGGAACATGTGATGGGCTCGTGACCGACCTTGTCATCCGCGTTGCAAGTATCGATGAGCCTGGCGAGGTAGGCAAGTTTTCCCTCGTACTGTTCCTTCAACTCTTGCGGAAGGCCTTTGGCGCTGGCGATGGCCTCGGTCTGGGCTTTTACGGCTTTCAGGAATGTTCCGTCCTGCAGATAGGACTTTCCGTTGGCGGGGAGTTCTCCGCAGATGCCGAGGTTGAGAGTGGGATTGGCGGGAAAGCCTCCGATTTTGAAGTTGGCGAACTGCGTGCCGAGGAAGGTGACGTGGGGCACGTGACCATTGCTATAGGCGTGGTCAGTGGAAACCTGCGACACGACGCGGTCGGCCGTGACGATTTCAAGAACGTTCAAGCCTTCCACAATCGAGGTGGAAAGCGTGACCCAGCCATTATTTTTCATAGCTGCGGGCGCCGGAGACGCGGGTGCGGCCTTTGGCGAAGGTGATCAGGCCTTCGATGCTGACGTCTTCGGCGTAACGGGTGAGGTGTCCGCCGCGGCGGTCGTTGAGTTTGACCGGGGCCTGGTGCTCGATTTTCTGCTCGATCGGGCGTTTCAGGTGGCCGGTGAGCACGTGGGCTTCGGCGTGGTAATCATGGGAGGGTCTTACCGCACTGCCAGCTGTTGGTTCGGTCATAGTGGCCATAGTGTACCTCCGCTTGGTTTCAAATTACTTCTGAATTTGTAATTGGAAGGTCGTCCTGCCGAGGTCTTTCGTCTCCCCACTGCTGGTGACGCCGTGGCGCGCCAGGGTGTAGGTTCCGGCTTCCCGAGGGACTGATGGGACTGTCACCGACCATTGATCCTGACCGGGGGCCGGGATGATGGTGAACGATCCTTCCGATTTTCCGGCGGGATTATACAGCTCCACGGTATAGCGGGCATAGGCGCTGTCGGGCGGGATGCGGAGGGTCAAAAGCAGGCCCTGCCCCTCAGGAACGGTGTTCTCGTCGGCGCCGAAGGTTCCAATATTGACGGAAACCGCCGGCAAGACTCGCGGCCGGTTTACTTCGGATTGCAATCCCGGATAGGTGACCAGGTTCTGGTAGCCAACGACTGCGAGTAAGAGCGCCAGGACCGGTGCGGCAAAAGACGGGCGAAGCCAGGCGAAGAATCCGCCGCGGACGGGACGGACTTCAGTTCGGACCTCAGCGCGGATGGGCACTGGCTCCGGCCTTTCCGCCAGGACGCTCTTGCTTTGTTCCACGAACGTGGCGGCGGCGCTGACGTCCTGGGCGCACTCCGGGCAGTCGAAGTAGTGCTCTTCGAATTCTTCCCGAACTTCGGGCTCGAGCTCGTTGAGCAGGTACCGTTCCGTCGTTTTTTCTCGAACCACCGCTGTGTGGTCCATGGGTTCACTCCCCCTCATTACGCAATGAGCGCTGGGCGCATTGCGGGTTCTTAAGCCGAAGCAAAGTCGGGGGGATTATCCCCGGAATGCTTCAGATACGATGACTTAAATGCCTGCTTGGCGCGGTGTAAAAGCACACGTAAATATTCGCGATCCACACCGAAGTCCCGGCAGACCTGATCTTTGTCCCGCTCTTCGAGGAAAACCTCACGTAACAGGCGCCGGTCGCGTTCGGAGAGCTTTTCCAGGATTTCGCGGACTTTCTTTTCTCTCTCTTTGGCACTGAGTGCGCCCACAACATCGACGTTCAGGGCGGGAAAGTTTTTTTCTTCTTCGTCGTCCAGCGGCGTGTTGCGCGCGGACGAGCGGTAATGCTCGAGCAGAACGTTGTTGCAGATCGAGTTTACGAACGAGCCCAGGCGGTCGGGCTGAAGAATCTTGCCGTCACGGAGAGCCACAAAAAAGCGGGCGAAAACTTCCTGGCGGACATCGTCGACGGCTTCCGGCGACTTGAGGCGCGAACCCAGCTTGATCTTGATCAGCGCGCTGAAGTAGGCGGAAAAATGCTCCTGCGTGCGAAAGTCACCCGACCGCAACCGGCCCAGATAGGATTCGTCAAAAGTGTGGAACTGCAAGTACTTGCCCCGCAGGTTGTGAAGTGTCACAAAGTGTAGCACTGGGGCGGGTTCGCTGCTGCGTTCTTCCGGGCTGGGAGCGGGCGGACCCGGGCGCTTGACGAGGGTCAGGCTGCGTCGACAGGCGGTGGGCGGCTTGGGGCGAGCGCTCTGCACTGGGAGGAAAAACTCCTTGCGAACCGAATCAAATGAACCTGAGATGAAATAGAGGATCTGCGTCCTCTCGGGGAAGCTTGAAATTCAAAAGCGCCGGAGCCGCTTCCCCCCGGATCGACCCCGGCACTTGCGAGAACCCCAGCCAGTGGTTGCTAGGCTGAGCTTCCTGAACTGTGGGTCATCGCTACAACAACCGATGTCCTCCACGTATAGGGATAGTGCGAGGAGGGCCTTAATCGTTTCAAAATAATTTTGGGGCGCCGGATGACTGTGCTGCCTCCTTGGTAGAGGGGCGTCGGGGAAGCTCGCCGCGTGGCGCGCGTGACGACGGGCATGGTCCTTGTGTACAGTGTTGTGCGGAACTTTCCCGGCCTGATTCGAATTCCCTGGAGGCACGCTTGAGAAACAAACCAACGCTGTCAGTAATTGGACTGTTTGCGGTGACGGTCGCGCTGATCTCTGGCCCGAACCCGGCCGTGGCGCAGACGCACGCGACTCCCGCTCATAAAGTGGCAGCGGCAGCGCCCAGCGTCGACATTCCGATTCCAGACATTCCGTACACCAAGTTTGTGCTCAAGAACGGGCTGACCGTGCTGGTGCACGAGGACCACAAGGCTCCGATTGTGGCGGTGAACACCTGGTATCACGTGGGCTCGAAGAATGAGAAGCTGGGCAAAACCGGGTTCGCGCATCTTTTCGAGCATCTGATGTTCAGCGGCAGCGATGACTTCAATCACACCTACATCAACGCCATGGAAAAGATTGGCGCCACCAACTTGAACGGCACGACCAACAACGATCGCACCAATTATTTTGAAAACGTTCCGACCTCGATGCTGGATTACGCGCTGTTCGCCGAGAGCGACCGCATGGGGCATCTGCTGGGCGTGCTCGACCAGAAGAAACTCGACCTGCAGCGCGGCGTGGTGCAGAACGAAAAGCGCCAGGGTGAGAATCAGCCTTATGGGGTCACCGAACAGCTGATGGCGGAGAATACTTATCCGGTCGGCCATCCTTATTCGTGGACGGTAATCGGGTCGATGAAGGACTTGGACGCGGCGTCGCTGAGCGACGTTCAGGAATGGTTCAAAACTTATTACGGGCCGAATAATGTGACGGTGGTGATTGCGGGCGACGTCACGCCGGAAGTCGCGCGCGAGAAGGTGGAAAAATATTACGGCGAGATTCCTCCGGGGCCGCCGATCGCCAAACAGGAAGTATGGATTGCGAAGCGCACCGGCACGCATCGCGGCTGGGTGCAGGACCGCGTGCCGCAAGGCGCGAATCTATCGCGTCTGGAACGTGCCCGAGTTCGGGTCGCCGGAAGAAGCGTTGCTGGATTTAGCAGCGGGAGTCCTCGGCCAGGGAAAGACATCCCGGCTTTACAAGCGCCTGGTCTACAAGGATCAGATTGCCACCAGCGCAGTGGCGCGAAAACGAGACGAATGAGATTGGCGGGCAGTTCATTTCACGCTGACGGCGAACCCGCGACGGAGACCTAAGCAAGGTGGAAAAGGCTGCGGATGAAGAGTTGCAGAATTTTCTCAAGAACGGCCCCAGCGCCGCCGAATTGCAATTGGCCAAGACGCAGATTCTCGGGCCGATACGCGCGCATCGTGGAACGGATCGGCGGCTTTGGCGGCAAGAGCGACGTGCTGGCGCGTTGCCAAACTTACCGCGGCAATCCCGACTGTTACAAGGACTACTTGAAATGGGTGAAGGCCGCGACTCCGGCGACGTGTAAAGAAGGCTGCCGAGGAATGGCTCAGCGACGGCGACTACGTGCTCGAGGTGCATCCCTATCCCGCTGACCTTCAAGACAGACCGCAAAGCTCGACCGCTCAAAAGAGCCGGCTCTGGGCGATCCGATGTCGCTCAAGCTGCCCGCGTTGCAGAAGGCCACGCTGAGCAATGGGCTGAAGATCGTGCTGGCGGAGCGGCACAGCGCGCCGGTGGTGAATTTCACCTTGATGGTCGACAGCGGATACTCCGCCGATCCGGCCAATGCGACCGGCACGGCCAGCTTTGAGCAGCGCATGCTGGAGGAAGGCACGCCGACGCGCGATTCGCTGAAGATTGGCGAAGAACTGGAATCGCTGAGCGCCAACTTTAATGCCGGCGTCCACTCTCGATTATTCCCTGGTCAGCCTGAATACGCTGAAGAGCACCATGGATCCGTCGCTGGATATTTATGCGGACTTGATTCTGCATCCGGCGTTTCCGGAAAAAGAATTCGCGCGCTTGCAGAAAGAACGGATCGCGGGAATTCAGCGCGAGAAAGTAACGCCGCAGGCGATGGCGCTGCGCGTGGTGCCGACGCTGCTCTACGGGCCGGGACATCCTTATGCGGTGCCTTTCACTGGTACCGGGACCGAGGCCAGCGTGGGCAAGATGACCCGCGAGGATCTGGCCAAGTTCCATGACACCTGGTTCAAGCCCAACAATGCCACGCTGCTGGTGGTGGGCGACACGACGCTGGCTGAAATCAAACCGAAGCTGGAAAAACTTCTGGCGTCATGGCAGGCGGGCGATGTTCCGAAGCGGACGATGCCGCATGTGGATGAGCCGGAGAAGGACGTGGTCTATCTGATCGACCGGCCGGGAGCGTGCAGAGCGTGATTTTCGGCGCGCAACTGGCGCCTCCGCAGAAGGATCCCGACGCCATAGCTCTGCAACTGGTGAATGGCATCTTCGGCGGGAAGTTCAGCTCGCGCATCAACATGAATCTGCGCGAGGACAAGCATTGGTCTTATGGCGTGCGCGCCGTGCTTGCCGGCGGCCCGCGGGCAGCGACCTTATATCAGCGTGTCGGCGGTGCAGACCGACAAGACCAAGGAATCGATGCGTCGAGTTGGTCAAGGAATACAAGAACATCGCAGGCGGAAAAGCCGATCACAGCGGACGAACTGAAGGACGAGCAGGACAAACGTCACGCTCGGGCTCCCGGGCACGTTTGAGACCGACCAGCAACTCAGCGGCGCCTACGGCAACATCCTGCAGTACGGATTGCCGGAGGACTACTACAACACCTTCACCCAGAAAGCTCTGGCGCTGACTCCGGACAGCGGCCAACGAGATCGCCAAGAAATACATTTTGCCGGACCATCTGATCTGGGTGGTGGTGGGAGACATGAGCAAGGTGGAGGCGGGGATTCGTGATCTGAATCTCGGCGAAGTGCATAAGATCGACGCGGACGGCAATCCGGTCAAATAGGCGTCAATTCCCGCCGAAAACGACTGTTCCGAATCTCGCTAACGTGCTAAGCGCATGGCATTTCGCCCAAGGGCGGGCTCCGCTTTCCGTGAATCGAAAGAGCTGCCCTGCCATCTAAGGTAGATCGCCGGACCCAGGCTGTCGGGGATTGGGATCGTTGTAGCCTTTGATCGGCGGCCTGCGTTTAGCGCTCACCCCTATGAAACTTCTCTATCGTTACACCAAGCAGTACTGGCAACTGGTGCTGGTCGCGCTGCTGCTGGCTGCGACCAATCAGATTTTTTCTCTGCTCGACCCGCTGATTTTCCGGCACGTGATTGATGGCTACGCCATGAAGCGGCACCAGTACACGCAGGCGCAGTTTATTCACGGAGCGGGACTGTTGCTGCTGGCGACGGTGGGTGTGGTGTTTGTGTCACGCGTGGCAAAAAATTTTCAGGACTATTTCACCAACGTGATCGTGCAGCGCCTGGGTGCGAAAATGTATTCCGACGGCATTCGGCACTCGCTGGACTTGCCCTATCAGGTGTTCGAAGACCAGCGCAGCGGAGAAACGCTGGGCAAGCTACAAAAGGTCCGCAGCGACGTTGAGAAATTTATTACCGCCGCGATCAATACGATTTTCATTTCTTTGGTGGGCATCGTGTTCGTGATGATCTACGCCGTCGGGGTGCATTGGTCGATTGCGCCGGCATTTCTGATCACGGTTCCGCTACTCGGCATCATCAGTTCCGTGCTCAGCCGGCGCATCAAGAAGATGCAGAAGACCATCGTCGCCGAGACCACGGCGCTGGCTGGTTCGACGACCGAATCGCTGCGCAATATTGAACTGGTGAAGAGTCTTGGTCTGGCGCAGCAGGAAGTGGTGCGGCTCAACGCAATCACCGATCGAATTCTCAAGCTGGAACTCAAGAAAGTGAAATATCTTCGCAGCCTGAGTTTTATACAAGGAACGGCGGTTAACGCACTGCGCACGGGCATTATGTTTCTGATGCTCTATTTGATCTTCCGGCAGGAAATCACAATCGGGCAGCTCTTGTCTCTGTTGTTTTATTCGTTCTACATTTTCACGCCGCTGCAGGAGTTGGGGAACGTCATCAACACCTACCGCGAAACGGAAGTGTCGTTGCAGAATTTTCAGGACATTCTCGACACGCCGCGCGATCCAAAACCGGTGGATCCCGAACCGGTGGATGAGCTGCTGACGCTGCAGTTCGACGGCGTCAGCTTTCAGCATCAGACTTCGGCGGTCCTTGCGTTGGATGAAATCAGCTTCAGCGCCGCGCGTGGAGATACGGTCGCCTTTGTGGGGCCGTCGGGCGCGGGGAAATCGACGCTGGTGAAGTTGCTGGTTGGCCTGTACGCGCCGAAGTCGGGATCGATTTTGTACAACGGGATTCCGTCGAACCGCGTGGATTTGGATGTCCTGAGGGAAAAGATCGGATTCGTCACGCAGGACACGCAGCTTTTTTCGGGATCGATTCGTGAGAATCTGCTGTTCGTGAATCCGAATGCAACCGATGCGGAGTGCATGAAGGTGTTGCAGCAGGCGGCGGCTCACAGCTTGCTGTCGCGCGCGGATCGGGGGCTGGATACGCTGATCGGCGAAGGCGGCGTGAAAGTTTCGGGAGGTGAGAAACAGCGGCTTTCGATTGCGCGGGCGCTGTTGCGGCATCCTCAGTTGCTGGTTTTCGACGAAGCCACGTCGTCGCTCGACTCACTCACGGAAGAAGAGATCAGCCGCACGATTCGGGAAGTTGCCACCAATCAGGAAGCGGTGACGATTCTGATTGCGCACCGGCTTTCGACCGTGATGCATGCGGACCGAATCTACGTACTGGAGCGCGGGCGAATCGTGGAATCAGGACGGCATTCTGAATTGCTCGACCAAAAAGGCTTGTACTACGCCATGTGGCGGCAGCAGGTGGGCGAGCGGGCGCTGGCGGGTTCGCGCTAAATTGCTGACGTCCTTTCAGCGGCAGGTCGTCGGAGCGGAGCGTCCGGCAAAGCGAGCTTCGATCCAGGAAATCTGCTCCCTGACAGAGTCGCCGATCACGACACCCGTCTCAACGCCGGGGTAGTGTTGCCAGTCAATTAAATCTCCCTGCTTGCACAGGGCCGCGACGGTTTGCGCCGCGACCGGGGCCAAGGGATCGTCATCGCCAGTGATTAGCAGGAGCGGAGCGTGGGTTCGCGCCTGCGCGACGCTGCTTCGGGCGAAATATTGGCGGACAAATGGATTGTCGGTCCATCCGGGTTTGACGGTTTCAGCGGGTGAGGGCACGGCGCTAGCTTCTGCCTCCCAGCAGATCTGGCCGATTTCGCGATAGAGGGCAACACCCTTTTCCGTCAGAATGTCGCCGGGTTGAAATTCCGGGTAGATGGTTTTGATTCCGTACGCGAGAGATGCCAGAGTGAAGCTGGTGAGGCCCAAAGCCGTATTGCCGAACATTTCCTGAGGGCTGGCCAGGCCTGAGATCGCAATACTTCCCAGGTACGCTGGGTCGGGAATCTGGCTCTCCTTTTCTGCGACCGCCAATGCGGCGAGGCTTCCTTCCGCGTCCCCCATGACAACCCAGCGTGTGCCCAGTTGCAGCACAGCCGCTCGGGCCGCGGGAATGGATGCGATGAGGTCAGCGGAGTTCGACGGGCCATCCGCGAACGCATTGCGGAAATCAGTGCCGAGCCCAGTGTAGTCGGGCGCGACCACGGCGTAGCCCAGGTTCACATACATTGCGAGAAAGGGACCGTGCCCCAGATTTTTGGTGAGCGACGGAGCGCAGGCGCGGGCCACACCAGTGGCGCCGTGGGCCCAGGCAATGATGGGCCAACCGCCGGCAGGTGGCTTTTTATCGTAGGGGAACAGAACAACTCCCGAGGAAGCCACATCTTCTCCGGCGGCGGAGCGGGAGTGGTACAGAATGCGGACGGCTGAAACGGAGTATGGAAGTTCGTATTCGTCCAGGGCTTGTGCGCGGATGAGATCTCCTGGCTTGCCGGCAGGCAGAGGTTGCGCCGTGTCATAGAACCTGGTGCGAGGCAGGGTGCGCGGTATGCGGCGTTTCTGGAAAGTTGAGGCTTGGGCCTGCGCGAAGCTCGCACCGAGTCCAAGAAGGCCCGCCGCGATCAGGAGGAGAGCGAAAACCCGCCTGAAAGCCGCTGCCGCGAGACATCGAGCAGGCGTGAAAGACGGTTTCCAGCAAGACACCATTGGCAATACCGCGTAGGCAGCGTTCAGGTCGTTACTTTTTCGCCGCGACCATAATGCCCAGAACCACCGGCAGATAGAGCACAGAAGCATGAAGGAGGCGGCTGGCCAAAACCTTAGAGTTAGAGGTCGCCAGCTTGACTGCGTAATAGAGCAGGAACGCTCCGGAAATGCCCATGCCGACGCCATAGAGCAGGCCTGCGCGATTCAAAAGCGGCGACAGGGTCGCGAGCACCAGGATCACGGAAAAGCCAACAATCTCGGCGTGGGTGAAGCGGGAGTCGCGATCGAAATCGGGCAGCATGTGGTAGCCAGCCTGATGATAGTCGTCGCGATACATGAGCGCGATCGCCAGAAAATGCGGGAACTGCCACAGGAAGAGGATGGCGAAAAGAAACCACGCCTGCCCGGTGATGTGCCCCGAACCCCCGGCCCAACCGATCAGGGTCGGCATGGCGCCCGGAAACGCTCCCAGAAGCGTGCAGAGCGGAGTCTTGCGCTTGAGCGGGGTATAGACGAGAAGGTATGAGAGCAAAGTCGCGACCGCGAGCGACGCGGCCAGAAGATTGACGGTCCAAAGCAGGTAGAGTCCGCCAGCGACGCTGAGCAGAAGGCCGAAGATGAGGGCTTCGCGGCTGGATAGGCGGCCCGAGGGCAGCGGCCGGGAGGCGGTACGGCGCATCTGGCCATCCCAGCGGCGCTCCATCCATTGATTCAGAGTTGCGGTTCCGCTGGCCACCAGCAAAGTGCCGAGGAGAGTGTTAAGCAAGCCGACGATTCGAAAAGGTCCGCGCGAGGCCAGGTAATAGCCGGCTGAGGTGGTCATCAGGATCAGCAGGTTTACTTCCGGCTTGGTGAGGGTGTAGTAGTCCCGCAGTTTGGACGCCAAGGTCTGAGCAGCCGGACTAGCCATCACATGAGGTGTCGCCATTTTTACCAGTCGTTATTAATCGATCTTTGCTAATCGATCTTTGTTGGTCAGTCGCAGGTTAATCAGCTGCTCGTTCCTACCAGTCTTTTTTTCGCCAGTTGTCGTCTTGCCCGTCGCTTTTCTTCCAGCCTGGGTCGGGATCTTTCTCGGGCTCGTCGTCAGAATCCCGGCGCCGAACCTGATTTCGCTTGCGATACAGCACAAACACAACGCCTACGGATCCTAGCGTCGGTGGCGCGACCAGGATCAGAATCCCACTCTTCAGGGCCTGAATCATGCGTGAGCCCGACGAGGCAGCCTGAGTGTAACAAAGGGCGCAGCTCTGAGGAAAGGCCGAGAGCGGCGCGAACAGGAGGGTGAGTCCAGCCAGCGCACACAGGATCCGGCGTGATCGAGAAGCATTCATCAGACTCTTTATCGAGTTACTTTGCCCAGGGCACGCCGTTGGTCAGGCGGAAGCTGTCGGTCCAACCGTATTGCATTCCCAGGATTACGGCAACTGTAAAAATCAGGACAAACCATTTTAATCCGCGATTCTCCGACAGGTGCATAAAGAACAGCAGCGCGAGCCCGGCCTCGATGATGGCCACGGTCAGCATGCGGACGAACATCTGCGACGCGCTAATATCCTGGTAAGCGATGAAGAATTGGATTCCGGCCAGCGCCAGCAGGCAGACGTAAACGGCGAGGTCTTTGCCCATTCCACCACTGGTGTGCGATTCAGCGTTAGTCATGATCGTTAGCTCCTGCCTCGGCTTTTCTTAGCAACTGGTTTATCGGCGCTTCTTCATGCGGCTTCAATGGGACAGATTCAAGAGATAGACCAGCGGCACTACAAACATCCAGACCAGATCGACAAAGTGCCAGTAGAGTCCTGTTATTTCGAGATCGTCGGCGTGGTAGCGGCCGCCCTGGTAGCGCAAGCCTACGGCGATCAACGCAAGCACGCCGCCGGTTACGTGTAGAAGGTGCAACCCGGTAATGCTGAAAAACAGAGAACTGAAAAGAGGCGTGCCCCATGGATTATGGAACAGCGTAGCGCCTTCCCCGATCATTCCCATCCACTCCCGAATGTGCAGGACGGCGAACAGGATTCCGAGGGCGGCGGTAATCATGGTCCAGCGCAGAGCGCCAGATTTGTCACCCTTTTGTGCCGAGCGCACGCCAATGAGCATGGTCAGGCTGCTGCTGAGCAGGATGAATGTCATGATCGCGACATTGGTGATGCTATGAAACGGCCGCGGCCAATCCGGTGTGCTGTTGCGGATAAATCCGTAGGCGACGAGACATCCGGCAAAAGTCGCGGAGTCAGCGATGATGAACAGCCACATCGCCATTTTTTTGGCGGGGACCGAGAATGCAGGCGCGGTTAGTGTATCTGTCGCCTCGGACCGCGACGCTTGCGCGCTAATGGAAAGACTCACTTTGCCTCCCTACCCTTGACTGATTTAGAGCTTGATCCAAAGCAGCAAAAGCAGATAAACCCACAGCGCACCCATGAAGTGCCAATAACGCGCGGTCGCGTCCAGGGTGCTTCTGCGCAACACGGACTTATTGAGCTTGACGATCGCTCGCACCAGACCGCCGAGTCCGCCCAGCAAGTGCAACGCGTGGGCAACGGTCAGAACATAGAAGAACGAATAACTGACGTTGGTGGCGAGTCCGAGTCCCTGGGATTTCAGCTGCAGCCAGGCGAACGTCTGCCCGGCAACGAAGAGGATCCCCAAGAATAGCGTGATATACAACCACCGGCCCGGATTCGCTACTTTATCCTTGGCTCCGCCCATAAAGGCTGCAATCTGGCGGCGGGACAACTCCAGCGTAAAACTGCTGGCGAGGATCACCAGCGTGTTCAGGTAAAGCACCGGGGGCAGAGTGATGGGCTGCACTTGTGCAGTGCCCTGCCGCACTACCAAGGCGCTGGTGAAGGCGGCGAACGTCATGGTGATGGCCGCCAGGCCCACCCAGATGCCGGTGCTGGCGGGAGGCGGGGAGTAATCCTTCACGCGGCGAGGGTCGCCATCCGCGGGAACCATGTTCCGCCACCCGCCGTTGCCCGACCCCTGGCTCGGCAACCGGTCAAGTTCGATTTTTGGCGATGGTTGTACTGTTGTTGCCATACCGCTGACTTCTCCCAGAAATGAAACTGCGCCGGTCCGAAAAATTATTTCTCTTCGTCCGGACTATGAACCTTCTCCGGCGAGGTCTGCATGATGTAGTCCTTGCTGGCACCCTCGACGCTGAACTGGTACGGATCGTGATAGACGACCGGCATGGTATCGCCGAAATTGTTATGTGGTGGCGGCGTGGAGGTGCTCCACTCGAGCGAGGTGCCTTCCCACGGGTTATCCGAAGCCGGCGCGCCTTTGAAATAGCTGTAGATCAGGTTGTAAACGAAGATCATTTGCGCAGCGCCCGTGACCAGGGCCGCGATCGTGATGAACTTGTGCACCGGGATTAAATGAATCAGGTAATCGTCGGTAAAAGCCTGATAGCGGCGCACGTTGCCGGCAATTCCCAGGTAGTGGAACGGCATGAAGATGCAGTAGGCGCCCACGAAGCTCAGCCAGAAATGCAGCCGGCCCAGAGGCTCGTTCATCATGCGGCCAACCATCTTGGGGAACCAGAAGTAAGTTCCGGCGAAGATGCCGAACATGGCGGCAACGCCCATTACCAGGTGGAAGTGGCCGACCACAAAGTAGGTCGCGTGCAACATGATGTCGATGGACGGCTGGGCCAGGAAGAAGCCGCTGATGCCCCCGCTGATGAACATCGAGATAAAGCCCAGAGCAAATAACGAGGCCGAATTAATTCGCAGCTTGGAACCGTACAGACTGCCGAGCCAGATCAACACCACGATCGTCGATGGAATCGTAATCACCAGTGTGGGGAATGAGAATACCAGCGATGACATTGGGTTCATTCCGCTGACGAACATGTGGTGCCCGTAGACCATGTAGCTCAGTGCGGCCAGCGATCCCATGGAGTAAATGAGCACTCGGTGGCTGAGCATCGGCCTGCGCATGTTGGTGATGAGAACGTGAGAAACAATGCCCATGCCTGGAACGATTGCGATGTAAACCTCGGGATGTCCGAAGAACCAGAACAAGTGTTGCCAGAGCAGAGTTGAGCCGCCGGAATGGGGCAGGATCTGGTCATTGATGACTGAGTTGGAGGGCACGAAGAAACTCGTTCCGGCAACGTGATCGAGAATCAGCAGGATACAGGCGGGCATCAAAACCGCGAACGCGGTCAGGCCCATCACCGAGGTAATAAACCAAGCCCATGCAGTAAGCGGCAGCCGCATCAGGGACATACCCTTGGTGCGCATATCGAGGGTGGTGGTGATGAAATTCAAGGAGCCCAGCAGCTGGCCAATGCAGAAGATGGCGATCGAACTGGCCCAGAGAACCACGCCCAGACCCTCGCCGGGACCACCCACGGCGCCGATCGCGCTTAACGGGGCATATTGCGTCCAGCCGCCAAGGGTCGGCCCGTCGGCCACAAAGAACGAGGCGACCAGCACCAGGAAGCCAACGAACGTGACCCAGAACGACATCATGTTGAAATGGGGGAAGGGCATGTCTTCCGCGCCCGTCTGGATGGGCAGGAAGAAATTTCCGAAAGCGGCGAAGGGAGCCGTAGTCAGTACAAAAAAGACCATGATGGTGCCGTGCATGGTCATCAGCTGCAGGTAATACTCGGGCGTCATCAGGTCACCCGGAGCGCCGGTCTTCGAAAGCAAATGCAGGCCGGGAATCGCCAGACTGCCGAATCCGAGATGCAGGCGCATCAGCCAGGAAAGGAACATTCCCACGATGGCGGCGAGCAAAGCGAGGGCGTAGTATTGCTTGCCGATCACCTTATGGTCGATGCTGAAGACATGCTGCCGAATGAAACTGGTCGGGGCTGCATGCTCCGCCGCGTGTGACGACATATCGTGCATTGTGCTCACCTCATGTGAGATGGACTGTTCAGAATGCTTCAGGAGCGAACGCTCATATCGACCCTGGAGACTTCGCGGCGCCTAAGAGCCACCCTTCAACGTCTTGGTACGCTGTATCCGCAACTTTCACCCTGCGTTGTGCGGCAACGCCAACTATTGCAACGCGGCCTGCTGCTTGAGCCAGGCGTCGTAATCTTCCGGGGACTTCACTTCCAAATACGCCTTCATGTTGTAGTGCCCCAGACCGCAAAGCTGGGTGCAGACAATTTCGTACTTGCCGATCTTCGTGGCGGTGAAATGGACCGACACATCCAGTCCGGGGACGAAGTCCTGCTGGACGCGTAGTTCCGGCACGAAGAAAGAATGCCCCACATCCTTGGAGTGCATAAGCAGATGGATTTCGCGGTTGACGGGAATTGCCATCTCGGCAGTGACGATGTCATCCTTGGAATCCTGATCGTGCGTAGTATCGAGACCGAAAAAATTGGCGCTGGCTTCGCTGATCTGATCGGGATGCAGTGGACCGAATTTTCCGTCCGGACCGGGATAGCGGAAATAGAAGGCGAACTGTCCGGCCTGGATCTGAATCGGCAGGGCATTGGCTGCAGGCGGCGTGAAATAGACAGTCGCCCAAGCCTTGACTCCGAAGATGCCGAGAGCCAAGGCTTCCGTACCCACCAACAGAAATGCAGCGATGACCAAGCCTCGGGCGCCTCCCGGCAGGCTTTTAACTTTGTCGCCGGGTTTGGAACTGGAGAATTTCCAGATGAAAAACGCCAGGAGGAACTGCGAGGCCAGGAACGAGATGCCGGCTTCCAGCATCGTGTCCGCGTACTGGTCATCGATCATGTGACCGTGCGTGGAGATGTCCTGGGGCATATCCCAGGTATGCATCACGATGGGAATCGCCGAGCCGATTGCGATCAAAATGATCGTCACCGCGAAAAGTTTCGCCATATGCTCCGCCTTCTGGCCGCACGTGGTTTGGCCGAGTGGTACGACTGACCGCATTGTCGAGTGCACTACGGGTGATTACCCGCTTTACTTCGCCTTAAAGGCGAAATCCGCAGTTGCCGATCCGCCAGCGGCTACCGTTACTTTCTGGGTCAGTACGTTCTGCGGGATGCTTACGTCGGATTCATGCCATGCGGTCACGGTGTAACTTCCAGGCGGCACATTGTTGATGGTGTAATTACCGCTGCCATCGGTGGTTGCATAGGGGCCCTTTACGACGACGAACCAGCCGTGCATCCAAGGATGAATGTTGCACTGGACCGGGATCATTTCAGGGGCCTTCCAGCTTTTCTCTACCGGCGCCGCTCCGGGCGGCTGGGACTGATTCCACGGAATGTTGCCGGTCATGGGGTTGGGGAGGGGATGAATATTGTGCGTGGTCTGGTCACTCGTAACGACTTTGAACGTCTGGCCTACATCCATGGCCAAGACGTGCGGCGTGTACATGCAGTTTTTCTGATCGAATACCGGGATGGCGGTTGATGCCACTGCATTGCCGCTGTAGCCTTCGGAGAGGTAGAGTACCACGTTCTCCAGGCCCCCGTTGGCCCCGACAACCACCTGTTCCAGGTGGGCGGGCGAATCCGCGTGGGCTTTGGAACAGTATGGGTCCTTCGACATGTCGATGCCCTTCATGTGCGGAGCGGTGCCATCGAGCTTTACGGTTCCGGTAATCTTCCCGTCTCCTGCAGCACTGACCGAGTGACCGGAGAACAACGCCAACCCACAGATGAGAACTACCGCAAATAGTACAAACGCATGATTGTATCGATTCTTCATAAGAAGTCTCCTAGGGAGCTACCAAACTCATCAGCTTCGCAACTATTGTTGCCCTGCGGGGGCGTTTGGATCAACTGGCTTCAAGCCCAATTGTTTCGCCATCGCCTTTTCCTTACTGTTTTGGGACATGAACGTTCGCAGATAGAACACCAGGTCCCAAGCCTCCTCGGGCTTGATGTTGTCGGCGAACGACGGCATGGGTGTTCCGTCTAATCCGGTCATGAAGATTCTGTAGATGTCCTGATCGGTGTCGCCGCACTTGGGACGCGATCCGTCGGTAAAGTTGAAAGGTGCAATTGGGCGACTGAGATCATCGGTGAGGGTCGACGCAGAGGGGCCATTGGCCATGCCCTGCACGCCGTGGCACTTCCAGCATTGGACCTTGGCAAATACGTCACGCCCCGCCTTGATGCGTTCGGGGGTGACTTCCGGCTCGGGAGGAATCGTGATGGGGGTTCCCGGTTTTTCGTTGGTCCAGCGCGGCGAGAAGTGCTTCACCCAAGCCACCAGGTCGGCACGCTGCTGCTTGGTGAAAGTATTCCATGTCGGCATGTTGGAGCGATCAAAGCCGCGAGTGATGGAGTCGTAAAGATCCTGATCGGCAGGCAAGGTTCCCGTCGGAGTGGAACGGCACTTAAACACGCCCAATTGGAAGTCACGTGGCTTTTGGTACATGGGGGCGTCAAACCAGGCAGCGTTTTCGCCATTCCCGTCTCCCAATTCGCCGTGGCAACCTACACAGTAGCGCCGGTAGTCGGATGCAGCGTCTTTGGCATGGCCAGTGATGTTTCCGATGTGGCTCTCCGCGCCCAGTCGCGCACTCAAGTCAGCTTGCGTGAGTTGGGCCGAGGAAGCCAGGGGGAGCGCCAAAAAAGCAGTTGCGCCCAGCATAAGCGACCATGTCTGCAATCTTGTTCGCATGTCTATCCCTTTCTAGAAATCAAAGTCAAATCCGGTTAGCACTTCGCTGGTGTTGACGTTGAGGCCGCTCGCGCCAACCATGGGTCCGGTGCCGTCCTGATGCAGCCAGTTGTACTCGTTATGCCAGGCGAAGCCAGCCCGGGAAGTCATGAACGGGTTGTAGCGGAAACCGACGGTGTAGGTCGAGAGATTGCCAAGGTTGGAGGCCGAGGATCCGGGACCAGTGCCGCCAGTGCAAGCCAGGCTCACATCGCAGCCTGCCCCGTTGGATTGCCGCGACATGCGCATCGCCTCGTACCGGCCGATGAAGATGAGCTGCGGACTATACACAAAATGCGGTTCGAAAAGGACGCCGTTCCAGGTGGGAGCTTGGGCACCGACCGGGAGTACGCCGCCGGGCAGGTTGTTCGGACCGGTCGGATTGTCGATTGGGTCGCCAAATCCCTGACCGAACCAGGCGTTGTCCCAGCCGTGCTGGGTAACGACCGTCAAATCGACGTGCTGGCCGAAGTAGAACTGACCAACGAAGCCCTCGCGATGGAATGACTTGTTGCCTAGACCCGCCCCTGCCAGCGCCGTTCCGCCTTGGGTCAGGTAATACGTCGAGGCTTGCCCAACCATAGCGTAGGCGCCAATACGATCGACCCCTAGTTTGCCGGTGTCGAAGGCTTGGCTAAACGTAAAGAAGCCAGTGTAGGCGTTGCCATAAGTCAGGTTCACGTTTCCGTCGTTGGAGCTGAGGAGCGCGGCGGAGTAGCGAGTTCTGTCGTTCATGGAGTGACCCATGATTTCGGCGCCCAACTGGTTGTCACCCATCTGGCCGAAGACATTGCCATCGCCTGTCGGGATAAAGTGATAGAGCTGATAGATTCCACCGTTGCCGGTGAGCGTAAGGACGCGCTTTTCAGACAGCAGGTTGTCGAGTTCAAACTTGCCTAGCTTAATGTTTATCCACGAACTGTGGAAGACATTGTCGAGTCGAGCCATCACGGTTTCAAAGTGAAAAGCTCCGGTGGCGTCAGAGGAAGGCAGCACGTAGAAGGAGAAATTCTTTTCCAGGGTGCCGCCGGTGTGGAAGTCCAGCCCGCTGAGATCGAAACCCGAGGTGGTGACCCGGGCGATTCCTGTGCCTTGGTCGACGGCAACCTTGCCGGTACTGACGCGGTGCCAGATCGGAAGGATACGGAACGTAACCGGCCAATACCCAGGATTCTGCCAAATCGGGGCATCGCGGTCGTTCATGAGCTGATAGCCGTTGTCTTTGAACTTCTGGCCGAAGAAATTCAGCATCGGCCAGGATTCATGACAAGCCGAGCATCGGAGGCCGTATTTTCTGGCGAATGCAGGAATGGCATTTGCCGACTGGCTGCTGCTCAAAACCAAGAACACCAGGACCAGGGCAGCAGTTAAAAGCGAAGTGAAGGACGAAAATCTGCGGAAACGAGACCGCGTCGACGTGGACATGCCGGACTCCTCAAACTGGTTTGTTATTTCTTCCCAACAAAACCGCTGTCAACGACGAAAAACGCAAAGCGGAAATAGTTCGATCGGTCATACCACCGTACCGGAGAGAAATCCTACAACGCTTCGCCAACCATGTGCAAGGGGGGATTCCATTTTTTTTTACATTTTTTTGACAATGTCACTCCATTCGTGACCCGGGGATACAAAGTTTGTGCGCTCCCCGGTGAGAATAGCCCGTCCGGTTGACAGCGTCGGCACTCTCAGCTGAGAGTAGTGAGTGTCGGCGGGTGAATTCCGGTCACGCCGCTCGAGCGTTGATTGCAGGCCGTGTTCGGTGAATTTTGCGGGGTGGGTTTCTGGTTTATTTCATGGAAGAAATCATCGCCAATAGCCGTTTTGTGGAGAAAGTGAAGAACTTGAGACATCGCTTTCGGCGGATCGGTCCATCGCGGCTTTCGTTGCTTGGGATAGTTGCGTTGCTGATCGCATCCCCACTATCCCTGCAGGCGAGTAAGAAGGACAAGATTTCGTACGGCGAGGGATTGATCGTCAATGTTCCGTTCCCGGAGGCAGTAGTCGAACAGGTAGTACAGGACATTGCGCAAAACGGCATCATCCGGGGAACCAAGGAATACAACAAAGACGAATACGTGGGTGGCGCTAAACCAGCTGATTCGACCGGTGCGTTTCCGGATTGGACCGAGGGTGGAAAGGTCTTTTACAAGGTCAGGCTGCAGGCCATCGATCCGCGTAATTTCAAGGATGGCGGCGATGTGGGCACGTTGGCCGTGCGCTATGTGCTGCAGCCTCAGGGCGACAAGAACACAGTGTTGCGCATCAATGCAGTCTTCGTCGAAGATTTCCGGCGCGTCGTCCACCTATCGAACGGCTCGGTGGAAGGCAGTGAGTATAAGGACATTCGCGACCACCTGGACGCCATTGAGCTCATGAGGGCGCAGACCGTCGAGGCAGAAAAAGAGCGGGACCAACAACGGCAGAAAAAAGACTCTGGAGCGACCCCAGCGGGGAGTTCTTCGTCGCGGACATCTGCCGCTCCTGCCGAGGTGGCTGGGAACAACGGCGCGACGAGCGACGCGAATGTGACCGGTCAACCGGCCGTTTCTGCACCGCCGAATGCAGCGCCGAATCCTGAACCGGCCGCTCAGAAGCCACCGGAGCAGCCTGCAGTTCAGACCGAGGGTCAAACTCTGCAGCAGCATGTGCAGGATCTGCGGCGCCGGGTGGAACGACTGGTAAAAGCGCCGGGAGCACCGCTCAAATCGGCACCCTTCCACACGGCGGCCACGCTGAGCGCTTTGCCGACCGGGACGGAGGTGGTGATCGTGATTTCAACTCAGTATTGGTATGGCGTAGAAACGCACGAAGGGCAGCACGGATGGATTTCCCGCGACGAATTGGATCCCCTGCCATGAAACGGAAGCGTGCTGGGATGCGAGTTAGACTTTCGAGCGCATTTTTGACATTGATGCTCATGATGCTTCTCGCCGGGCGCGGACAGGCGCAGGGCAGCGGATATGAGCGGACCTTCGTTGAATCGAAGGCGACCGTCGAAAAAGTGCTGAAGGAAATGCAGCCATCGATGTCTGGCAGGTTGCCGGTGTTGGATGGTTTTGCGGTGGCGGGCGATCAACCTTTGGATCGCTATCAGCGACCCTACTTTCAGTCGACCGTGGAGGTGACCGCGACCGCTTCGGGAGGATCGGTGGTGCGGGTGCGAACGAAAGTGACAGCATGGTATGCCGATCCGATTCCCTCGCGGTCCGGATATCAGGTTCTAACTTCCAACGGCCGCTTGGAAAGTGATCTGCTCGATCAATTGTCCGCGGAACTGGGAACCCGAGCTGGGAGTAGTGGGGCCAGTCCTGCGCCCGCTCCGGCGAAGGCGCCTGCCGTCGCCAGTGCGCCCGCGGAGCCGGCCACTGCGCCGAAGCCCGATGAATCGGCACCCTCCGCCCCCATGCCACGGTTCCCCTCAACCGGCGGCAATTTTCCTTCAACCGTATCGCAGGGCCTGGCAGCTGCGGCGCAGCAGTCGGACGGGACCAAGGCTGGACCGAATTCCCCGGTCGATAGTGATCCCGGAGGACTGAAGGCGGAGGCCGACAGCCTGGAAGAAATTCTCAAGAACCAGGCGCACCCCAAGAACCTTGTGGCGGTGAAGAAATCGGGCACGCCCGTGGTGGCAACCGCCAGCCTCACGGCCAAGACACTCTTCCTGGCCAGTGCACACGATGAATTTGAGATGCTCGACTTCAACGCTGATTGGGTCCATGTGCGGATTTCAGGATTGTCGCGGGGCTGGATATGGCGCGACAGTCTGGAAATGCCGGAAGGAATCCCCGACCTTGGTTCTGGCTCCGCTCCGGCTCCCACCGCCGCCGACTTTTTTCAGGTGAGTCGTGAGGAGACCGCTCAATTCCCGGGCGACTGGGAGCCCCTGCGCAATAAGAGCGTCAAGATCATTTCAGTCCAGCAAAAGGACGAGGCAGCGAAAGAGAACGACCCGAGAGTAAAACTCGAATTCGCGAAGTCTGTGCTCGACAAAAGTTACAACGAACTGAGTGGAAAATCCGAACTGGCGGGAGTGGTGCTGATTTTCGATTCCGCCGATGGCGGCATGATCGCGACTACCATCGGCACGCTTCAAGCCTGGAAAGCGGGCAAACTGTCGGACGCAGCTCTCTGGCATCAATCTTATTTTGATCCGCCGGAGACGGTTGATTCGTCCAGCCCCTCGGCGAGCCAATAGCAGCCAGCGCCGGGGTTGCTTTCCTCTTCGGTTAAGCCTTACTTGCCACTGATTACAAAATTTACAGTGCTGGACTGACTGGCGCCGACGCTCACCGATTTTTCCCAGGTTTTCGCCTCAGAAAAAACCGGACGCTCGACTTGCTTTTCAGTCAGGACATCATAAGCGTGCTGTCGACCCAATACGTCCCAGCCTTCGTGCCAGGCCACAATCTGATAGGTGCCCGGCGGCACATCGGTGAATTCGTAGTGTCCGCTTTCATCGGTGACGGCGTAGTAGGGATGAGTCACGACCATCATCTCGGCGTTCATCCAGACGTGGCCACCATTGCAGCGCAGGTGCACCAGTCCAGGCGTGGCCATGGTGCGTTGCGTGATCTGGTTCGGGAAAGGAAAGGGCAGGTTAAAGGTCGCCGCACCGTCCATGTGAATGGTGTGCAGAGTCGCGTCCGAGCTCTGCATCTGCAACGTGCCGTTAGCCGGAACCAGAAGAATGTGTGGCTCATAGCGGCACTGTTTCTGGTCCAGGTTGCGGCGCTGCTCGGGCAGTTCTAGAGCCTTTCCGCTGGAGATATTTTTCAGATAGACGATGGTGTTGGCCACGCCGCCCTTGGGCCCCACGAGTAGCCGTTCCATGTCGGTAGTTTTGTGGCCATCAGGATCGCAGATCTGAGGGTCCTTGGTGATCGGAGCCGTCAAGTTGCGGGGCATTGGCCCAGCCCAGGAAACGGTCCCCGAGATCGTTCCACCGTTAGTAACGTTGATTACTTTGTAGTCGCTCTGAGCAAAAGCCGCTGCTGTAAAGCAGAGTGACAAGAAAAAAACACATTGAAATGCCCGGCGCATCGGTTCCCCTAACTGCTCCGGCGGCTGGCCGCTTCCCGGCGACTGCCGCTTGGCCTCGAGATTTGTCCGCACTCGTGCGCGCTACCACGGGGCTTACATCCCTAGCTTTGGGAGGCGGCTGCGAGACCCACAGGGCTTCGCGATCCGCATGTGGTTGCGTTTCTTAAGATTCCAGGGGGGAAACCGTTCGGGGTTACGGCTTTCTTATCGGAACCAGCTTTAGCATGCGCCCAAGGGGGAATAACCGTCGAGATTACCAAGGTGGTACGTCGGATGGGGGGAGGAGCATTTTAGGCCGCCACTGTGATGCCTCGCCTGCCAGTTCTGCAGACTTCCGCTGCGTCTAGAGTCCCAACATCGAGTTTCCTGACGCGGCACCCTCAACCTTAATGATGACAGAAGCAATGTCATCCCTCTGGGGTTCGTGAGCCGTAAAACGCAGCGCCTCGTGATAGAGGCCCTCGACGAGTTGATTGGCGGGACGATGCCGATGGGTGGCCAGATAGTTGAGGGCGCCAGTAGCTCCCCACTCGATCCCGTCCGGCGAGGCGGACTCTGTGATGCCATCGGTGAGCAAGAACAGAAGTTGCCCAGGCTCAAGAGTGATGGTGGGATTGCGCGAGAATCGGAGGTTTGGAAACAGACCAACGGGCGGGCCGCTGCTTTCTAATGTATGTTCCGTCGACCCGTCCGGGTTCAGAACGTAGCCGGGAATGTGTCCGGCACCGGCGAATACCAGAGATCGGGAATCCAGATCGAGGGAGGCGAGCATCAGCGTGACGAAGCAGCGATCCCCGATGTCTTCGACCAGCATCCGATTGACCTGGCTTAGGATCTGATCCACCTCTAAGCCCATGGCCGCGAAGGAGTGTACGTAGGCGCGGGTTAATGCCATGACCAGCGCCGAACCGAAACCATGCCCTTCCACATCGCCCACGGCGATGCCGAGGCGGTTGTGCGGTAACGGAATGAAGTCGAAGTAATCGCCGCTGGTCTCATACGCAGGATAGGCGGCCGCGGCCACGTCGAAGCCGGGCACGGTGGGCGCCGGACGATAGAACTTCTGCTGAATTTGACGGGCCAGGCGCAGTTGCACTTCGCGTTCCTGTAGGTTCAGAACCTCGGTGATGTCTTTGATGATCGCGACGAAGTGCGAAGTGTTGCCGCTCTCGTCAATGATCGGGGTGATGGTTTCTTCCACGTGGTAAATTTCGCCGGTTTTTCTTCGGTTGGCAATGGTTGCTTGAAAGGGATGTCCGGCCAGCAACTCGCCCCAGAGCCGCTGGTAGAAGCTCGAGTCTTGCAGGCCCGATTTGAGGATGCGCGGAGTCCGGCCGCGCACATCGTCGGCACTGAAGCCAGTCAGGGTCTCAAATGCGGGATTCACGTATTCGATGAAACCATGCTTGTCAGTGAGCAGGACCCCGTCGCCAATCTGTTCGACCACCTGGGAAAGCAGCGCGCTGGTCTGCTGGGAAAGCCGCCCTTCTGTCACGTCCCGAAAGAGCAAAAGAGCCGATTGAATGCCTCCATTTGAACCTCGAATTGCGCTGCCCGTAACGCGAACCCAGCCTCCCCGAGGCCGCTGATCATTGCTGACAAAGAATAATTCGTCCTGGACGTCTTCTCCCCGGAGCGTACGGACGACCGGTAAGTCTTCCCGCGAGAGCAGCGTCGCCTTGTCGGGAAGGTACCAGCCGGAAACAGTCATCACCTCAGAGTTCCCGATCGTGGCGTCGGCAGTTCCCAAAATCTCGCGTGCGGCCCGGTTGTGAAACAGCGATTTGCCCTCGGCATCCGTCACCAGCACGCCCACCGGGAGCATTTCGAAGATAGCTCGAAGTGCGTCATGGTCGAGGGCGCGGTGGTCCCGCGATGGGTAACTGAGCGGCGTTGCGATTTCCATGCAGTCCTTTTCTCCAGCAAGAGAGGTGAGCGGGCGGCGTCGGCGCCGAGGTTGGGATTTCCGGAAACAAAGGGAGTCGGGGGAATTCGCTGAACAGAATTGGCTGAACAGAGAAGCAATCGGCAGATCGCGACGACGCTGGAGAGGACGGAAGGTCGGGGCCTTTCGTAATGGCCAGGAGGTGCTCCAGAAGAACATGGCCGAAAAACGTTCCGCACCCGGCCAGGAGTCAAACCGGGACTGTGTCGTCTGGGCAGCGAAACGGGCGCTTTCTTCTCAAGTTTCACAACGGTGAACCGATGACGAATGTAGCCGACTCACAGATCGCTGAGCCGTTGCTCTGTCGGCGCGGACCATCGCGACCGCCGTGCGGCCTAGGAGAGAACTACGACAACCGTTGCTATCGACGAAACGGCCATCGAGCTACAGCCGGGTCAGGGGAATGACCAGTTAAGGGCGTTATTGGTCGAGGATGAGCCGGCCGATGTGGAGCTGTCTTTGCGGGCGCTGCGGCAAGCCGGCTTTAAGGCTACGGCGGAGGTGGCCCAGACAGTCGAGGAGTTCACGCAGTTGGTGCGCAAGAACTCCTACGACGTGATTCTGGCGGACTACAAGCTGCCCGACTGGAATGGCATGGAATCGGTTGAGATTCTCCGCAGGGAGGGCCTGGATATTCCAGTCATCCTGGTTTCGGGCGCTTTAGGAGAACAGACGGCGGTGGAATGCATCAAGCTGGGGGCCGCCGATTTCGTCTTGAAAGACCATCTGGCGCGGCTTCCCGAGGTGGTAAGGCGCGCTATGCGGGAGAAAAAACTGCGCGAGGATCACCAGCAGGCGCAACTGGAATTAGCCCGTTCCAATCGGGACCTGGAACAGTTTGCCTATGTGGCATCTCACGATCTGCAGGAACCCTTGCGGATGGTGGCGACCTATACGCAGCTGCTCGCCCAACGATATGAGGGCAAGCTCGACGAGAACGCAGACAAGTACATCCACTATGCCGTAGACGGCGCCCTGCGCATGCAAAAACTGGTGCAGGACCTGCTGGCATTTTCGCGAGTGGGCCGGTCGGGCGCGGCTCCGCGCAGCACGGACTGCAACGTTGTGCTGCGTTCCGCGCTACAGAATCTGGAGGCGGCAATCCAGGAGAGCGGCGCAGTGGTGAACGCCGACCAGCTTCCCGTGTTGGTGGTCGACAGCGCCCAGCTGACGCAAGTATTCCAGAACCTCATCGGAAACGGCATCAAGTTTCGCGGTCAGGGAGCGCCCACGATTCAAGTGAGCGCCGAAGTCAAGGACAAGGACTGGACCTTCTCAGTTCAGGACAACGGAATCGGCATCGCGCCGGACCAGGTCGAAAATGTTTTTGTGATTTTCCGGCGGCTGCATACGCGGGAGGAATATTCCGGCAACGGGATCGGGCTTTCGATCTGCAAGAAGATTATCGAGCACCACGGCGGCAGGATCTGGGTGGAATCCGAACCCGGCCACGGATCCACCTTCAAATTCACACTACCGGTCAAGGCAGTACTAAGGGGAGGCGACAGACAAAACGATGAAAACACCTGAGATTCTTCTCGTGGACGACAATCCAGCAGACATCGACTTAACCAGCGAGGTGCTGGCTCAAAGCCAGCAGCATTACCACGTAAACAGCGTGAATGATGGAGCGGAGGCCATCTCGTTTCTGCGTCATCAGGGGAAATACACGACTGCGCCCTGCCCGGACCTGGTCGTACTCGACCTCAATTTGCCGATCAAGGACGGACGGCAGGTGCTCTCTGACATCAAGGCTGATCCATCTTTGCAAAAGATTCCCGTCGTGATTTTCACCACGTCGCAGGCGAATTCCGACATCAGCCGCAGTTACGAACTGGGAGCGAATTGCTATCTCAAGAAGCCGGGCAATCTCGCGGAATTCGTGGCCGTCGTTCAATCCATGGCGCAGTTCTGGCTGGGCTTTGCCCGTTTGCCCCACAAGGAGAAACGATGAAGGGTCAACAAACCCATGTCTTACTAATCGAAGACAACCCCGGGGACGCGGACCTGGTTCGTTTACGGCTGGTGGAAGGCACCTCGGACGCCGATGTGAGCTGCGTGAATCGCTTGTCCGATGGACTTGCTTCGATTAAGGAAAAATCGCCGTCCGTCATTCTCCTCGACCTGAACCTGCCGGATTGCCAGGGAGCGGAAACTTTTCGCCGCGTGCTCGAGAAAGCGCCGGACGTGCCGGTCGTGATTCTATCGGGGCAGGACGATGAAGTGCTGGCGATGAAAGCACTGCATCAGGGCGTGCAGGATTATCTGGTGAAGGGCGCTATCTCCAGCAGCAGTCTCGACCGGGCCATGCGCTACGCCGTCGAGAGGCAGGCACTGCTGCGTTCTCTGGAAATGAGCCGCAAGCAGCAACTGGAATTCAAGAACCAGTTTCTGTCCCACGTTTCGCACGAACTGAGGACGCCTCTGACTTGCATTCACCAGTTCGTTTCCATCCTGTTTGACGGGCTGGCGGGAGAAGTTCCGCCGGAACAAAAAGATCATCTCAAGACGATTCTGAAAAGTGTGAACCAGTTGGGCGCAATGGTTCGCGACCTGCTGGAAGCCAGCCGGGCAGAGTCGGGGAAAATCCGGATTGAGCCGCGCTGCGTCGCCATCGGCGACCTGGTCCGTCAGGCCGTCGCCATGTTGCAGCCCAACGCACGGGAAAAAGGAGTTGGGCTGGAGGTGGGATTGGACACCCGGATTCCGTTTGTCTATGGAGACCCCGGGCGCATTCTCGAAGTGCTGATCAATCTGACCGAGAATGGAATCAAGTTCACGCCCGAAGGCGGATCGGTGACGGTGCAAGCCTGTCTCGTGCACACCGACCCAGATTTCGTCTATGTCTCGGTGGCAGACACCGGCTGCGGCATCACTCCGGAGGCGCGAGCGCTGGTGTTTGAGCGCCTGTATCAAGATCCAAGCGCAGTCGACCACCATCGCAAGGGTTTGGGGCTTGGGTTGTTCATAGCGAAGGAACTAGTCGGCCTGCATGGCGGTCGCATCTGGGTTGCGAGCGAAGCAGGAAACGGAAGCACGTTCTCATTCACGTTGCCGTTGTACTCCCTGGCCAAGCTGCTGACTCCGGTGATCATCCACGAAGATCACCTGCGGGACGAACTGGTCCTGATGAAGGTCGTGCTGCGGCCGCTGTCGAAGCCGGTTCGGGCTAGCTGGCGAGACACCTGCCAGCGCTGCCTGGAAATTCTGCAACGCTGCGTTTATCTCGACAAGGATCTGGTGTTACCTCCCATGGCCACTCACGGCGCGGAGGAAACCTACTTCGTCGTCGCCTCCACCCAAATTGATCGGGCCGACATCATGATGGCGCGCATACGGGAGCAACTCGGAAAAGTGGAGGATCTCCACGGGACGGGGGAGTTGGAGGTTTCCGCTTCGGCCGTGCAGCTTCCTAAAGCAGGCGCGGAGGGTGCGGTGTCTCTCGAACAACAGGTACAGGAAGTCGCACAGACCGTAACCGAAATGATTCAGGCGGCGGTTTGAGAACGATGCCTGAGACCACAGAGCTGCAATCAGGATTCGATGAATAACACGCAGGCACAATCCGCGTGAACTTAGCAATGGAGAATAAAAACAATGTCAAACTCGAAAATTATGATCGTGGACGATGACCCTGACCTGCGGCAGGCGCTGCGACTGCGACTGCGAGCCAACAAGTATGAAACCGTGAATGCCGTCGATGGATACTCGGCCATCGCCATGGCTTATAAGGAGCGCCCGGACCTGATTATTCTTGATCTCGGTCTGCCCGCCGGCGACGGCTTCGTTGTGCTCGACCGTCTGCAAAAAGACGACAAGCTCTCCGCCATCCCAGTAATCGTGCTAACAGCGCGCGACCCGCAAGCGAACGAACGGCGTGTGCTGCGCTCGGGTGCGGCTGCGTTTTTTCAGAAGCCGGCCGACAACGCCGAACTGATGGACGTAATTCGCGCAACCCTGGATCAGGCGGCTGCGTCACCGGCATTGCCGTCCTGAGAACTCCGCGCCGATGAAGGCCACTGCCTGGCCGTTGGGTCACGGAATGTCGGGCAGTGGCCCGATCTGCGAAGAGTATGTTCATCCCCGAGCGTGGCACGGTTCCGCATCGTGCCGGCCGCCGCCGGAGTTCGAATGGCATCGCCCCAAACCGATTTTCGCAGTCGCGGCGAACGAGTCCTGTTCGTCGATGATGAGGAGTCGCTCGTATTCCTGATGACGAAGATGTTACAGCGGCTGGGGTACGAGGTGACCGGCTGCACCTCGCCAGAAGAAGCTCTCGAACTGTTCCGTTCCGCGCCGCGGAATTTCGATGTCGTGGTCAGCGATCTTTCCATGCCCCAGATGTCTGGCGTCGATCTTGCGCGGGAATTGCTGCAGATCCGGCCCGGGATGCCCATCTTGATCGCGTCGGGTTACTTCGGTCCGGCGGATAACGAAAAAGCCCACAGCCTCGGCTTGCCCGACCTGCTGCTGAAGCCGGATACGATTGAGAAACTTGGCCAAGCCCTGCATCGAGTCATTGCGAAGTGCCCGCCGTCTGCGCCCGAGGGCTAGACTCATTTTCATTTGACCGGCGCGGCCGCAGCCAACCCATTTGCAATGGGAGCCTGGTTGGTGACCAGCCAGTACATTCCAAGCAGCTTCACCATCTTGCGAAACTGCTCGAAATCCACCGGCTTCTGCAGATAACTGTTCACCCCCAAGCTGTATCCGCTCACCATGTCGCGCTCTTCCCGCGAGGAAGTCATGAGCACCACGGGGATGGTCTTGGTTCGGGGATCGCCCTTGACCTGCTTGAGAACCTGCATGCCATCTATTTTGGGCAGCTTCAAATCAAGCAGGACCAGTTTCGGCGGGTGTTCAAACGATCGTTGACTGTGCGGCCCGGTACAGAAAAGGAAGTCAAGCGCTTCTTCCCCATCGCGCGCAATAAAAACGTTGTTAGCAAGATTTTCTGCACGCAGCGCGTGCAGGGTAAGGTCGACGTCGTCCTGACTGTCGTCGACCAGGAGAATGTCAATGTGGTCGGAATTCATGGTTGACCTCCCGCAGCAGCCTGTTTGTTGGCCGCCTGGTTTGGATTGGATTTCTCCGAGCTTCCTGCTTCTTTCCCGCCCGGCTTGATGCTGGTTGGTTTGTTGCCTGTGGATTCGGCGCCTGCCAGACTGAAAGAGAATGTGGCGCCCTTGTCGAGTTCGGCTGACGCCCAGACGCGGCCCCCATGTTTGTGAACGATCCGTTGCACGGTCGCCAGTCCGATGCCGGTCCCTTCAAAGTCTTCGGCGCGATGCAGCCGTTGAAAAACGCCGAACAATTTGTCCTGATATTTCATGCTGAAGCCGACGCCGTTGTCGCGAACAAAAAAAACGCTCTGGCCATTCTCCTCGGAGTGACCAATCTCGATCAGCGCGCGTTCTCGCGGGCGGGTGAACTTAAGAGCATTCGCAATCAGGTTTTGGTACACCTGCTTCACCAGGATGGGATCGCACTTCACCGAGGGCAGCGGCTCGATTTTCCAATCGATGGCCCGCCCTTCGGTTTCGGGTTGCAGCAGAGTGATGACCTCTTCGATGATCGGATTCAACGCGGTGGGCTGGAGCGAGACCGCGTGGCGGCCCAGTCGCGCCAGATTCAGCAGCTCGTCAACCAGTTGCCCCATGCGCTGGGTGCCATCCTGAATGCGCTGCAGGTGACGGCGCGCTTCGGGGTTCATGGAGGCGCCAAAGTCCTCGATCAGAATTCTGGAAAAGCCGCCGATATGGCGCAGCGGCGCGCGCAAGTCATGCGAGACTGAATAGGTGAAGGCTTCCAACTCCTGGTTGGCGGCAGCCAGCTGCGCCGTCCGTTCCACAACCCGCTCTTCGAGTTCTTCGTTCAACATGCGGATTTCGCGCTCGTCTTGTTTCCTTTGCGTGATATCGCGGAAAGCCACCACTCCCCCGCGAATGGTTCCGTCCTTTGCTTTGAGGGGTGCGCCGCTGATTTCAATCCAGGCTCCATGGTCGAGTTCGGGATTGCGCAGAAACATTTCAGCCGTACTCACGTCGCCTTGAATGGCGCGCACCAAGGGATTTTGTTCCGACGGAAACGGCGTAATTGTGTCCGGCAGAAAGACGCCGTAGTGCGAGCTCCATTCTTCGGGAGGAACGTTCTGCGCGCCCATGCCGACGATTCTCTGAGCAGCCGGATTCCACAGAGTAAATTTCCCGTTCTCATCGGTCGCGACCAGTCCCTCCACCATGCTGTCGAGCACGGACTGCAGCATGAGCGTCTGGGTTTCGAGAGCTTGCTGGGAACGGTACAATTCCTCGGCCTGCCGGGACAGTGTTTTCGACTGTTCGATGAGAGCGTCCTCAATGCTCTTGTAATCGGTAATGTCTTCGATGATGCCGAACATGTGGGTGGCTTCGCCGGATGGCTCCCAGTAGTGGGCGCCGCAGGCCCAAATCCAGCGGCTTTCACCATCCAGGCGGATGATCCTGCACTCAAAATCCCATCTCTTGCCTTGGTTGATGGATTGGTGGAACGTCTCCCGGACCCGGTCCCGGTCTTCCGGGTGGATGTGGCGAATGAAAGTGTCGAAACTCCATTCCGGCAGAGGCGATTGATAGCCAAAAATCTCGTCGTGCAGGAAAGAGCGGCTGATCTGGAGAGTCGCGAGGTTGAGTTCCCAGTCGCCAAGTTTTGCGGTTTCCAGAGCGAATTTCCTGCGGGCGTCACTTTGCCGCAACGCCGCATCGGCCCGGTTGCGCCCCGTAATGTCACGCGCAATCTTGGAAGCGCCGACGATCGTACCGCTGCTGTCTCTAATCGGCGAAATCGTGGCGGCAACGTCAATTCTCTTGCCGTCCTTTCGGATCCTTACGGTTTCGAAATGGTCAACGCTCTCGCCACTCGCGATGCGATTGAGAAGATCTCGCTCTTCCAGGACGCGCTCGGGAGGGAACAGCATCAACATCGCCTTGCCGATGGCCTCTTCGGCCGAATAACCGAATACCATCTCAGCGCCCCGATTCCAGGTTTCAATCGTCCCGTCAAGCGTTTTGCTGATGATCGCATCATCCGAAGAGTCAACCACTGCGGCCAGGCGCGCCCGCGTTTCTTCCGCCCGCTTGCGCTCGGTGATGTCGGCGCGGATCGCCATATACTGCCGGGGCTTTCCGTCAGGTTCGAGGAAGGGAACGATGGTGGTGTCGACCCAATAGAGCGAACCGTCCTTGGCCCGGTTGCAGATCTCGCCCCGCCACACTTCGCCATTGGCGATTGTGTGGTACATCTCCTGGAAGAATGTTCTGGGATGGTGCCCGGAGTTGAGAATGCGATGATTCTGGCCGAGCAACTCATCGCGGGAGTATTTGCTGATGGTGCAGAACTTGTCGTTGACGTAGGTGATGGTTCCCCGCACGTCGGTGGTGGCGACGATGGCGTGTTGATCCAGAGCAAATTTTTGATCGGCTAACTCCTGCAACACCACTCCGCTGGCCGCGAGCGTATCTTTCACGAATTGTTCAGCCCGTTCGCGCTCCGCGATTTCGGCCAGCAGCGCCGAGGTCCGCTCTGAGACCCGCGTTTCCAGGTCCGCATTCAGCATGTTGATTTGCGACTGAGCTCGTGAGCTGATATCGATCTCACGATTCACGGCGAATCGGGCCAAGGTCCACAGGCCCAGAGCCAAGGCTGCGCCTACAAGAGCGATGAGCTTGGTTAACTGGCGCCCGGCTTCTGCAGTTTGGTTCCGCTGGATTAGCAGGCGCGCCTCCTCCTCATACATGTCCTGCGTGGTCAGACGCACTGCGTTGACCCGCCGTTCTATCTCAAGGGCATCGCTGCCGCCGGGATATGCTCCCAGCTGGCGCCGTTTGGCCACGATGCTGTCGGCAAACTCGAGGGCGCCGGCGATTTCTCGGTCAAGTGTGTCGAGACGGAGTTGTTGGTTCTCATTGTCCGCAGTGAGATGGCGCAGTCCGTCCTTGTCTCGGTAGATGGTTTCGCGGGCCGTGTGGTAGTGAACCAGCAACGACTCCTGACCGCTGAGGGCAAAGGCTCGAGCGCTGGTATCGGCTTCAATAACGTGTCGGGTGGTGCGCTGGATCGCCTCCATGACCTCATGCGTGTGCGACACCCAGAAGGCGTTCTCTTCTGCGCGGCGGTCGCCCCGCCACGATGAAAAGCCCATGAAGATGGTTAAAAGAACGGCTACGACAAAACCGGCAGCGACTCTGCGCCGGAGCGGTTCCTTGATAGGCGCATCAAAGCGCGCGCGTTCGGCAATTTCCCGCGTCAGCTTGCGGTTCGCATCCTGCAGATGCAGCAGTTCGGGCAGCGACATCACCTTCGGTACCAACGGGATGAGCATCGCAGCCGTAAGCACCGACACCGCAGCGGTTATGCCCTTGATGACACCCGCTAGCACGTAATTGCCGTGCCAGACGTTCCAGATTTCCATCAAGTGCGTGGTGCCGCAGGCCAGAATGAAGGTGCCGAACATCAAGAAAATACGATTGAAGGGAACGTCGCGATTCTTGGAAATGAAGTAAACGAGAATGGCGGGAATAGCGTAATACGAAAGCGTGATCAAGCCGTCGGAGATCACGTTCAACCAGAGGATGTGCGGATTCCATAAATAGCAGTAGCCGTGCGGCATGAAATCGGAGGATGCTGCGGACAGATTTCGGGCGGCCATGACCACCAGCCACACCACTGCTGCGGCCAGAGATAGCGCAATCGCCGGCTGGGCCAGCCGAGATGACGTGGCGCGGCTCATCGATCCTGATGATCCTTTCTGGGCGTAGAGATGAAGAACGTGCCAGAGTGAGCGAGGCCAAACCAGTGCAGCCTCGTCAATTGGCCTATCGGCGGGGATTAGGCGAGCTTTAGGTTTGGAGGCGGCGGTGCGATGAAAGACCACTGTCCTTCTGCGCAAAAAGGGAAGTCCCGGCAACTGGGCCGGGACTTCTTTATTATTTTAGATTACGGTCCCCTTAATTAGGAGGCGCGGCGCTGCTTGTCCAGGTTTTCGTTTTCGTCCTGATCGTGGCCTTGGCCGCCCTTTTTCTCCTGTCCGGGCTGGCCGCTCTGTTGATTGCCCTGACCCTTCTGGCCGTATTGGCCGGACTGTCCGGGCTGATTGCCGTGCTGTCCAGACTGTCCACTCTGCTGACCGGTCTGGCCACCCTGCTGCTTATTTTTTTCCATATCGTCTGCCATGAAATAGTCCTCCTTGGGAGGGCGCGACTGGGCGCACTCTCCGATTCAAATCGACTGCATTCTTTAGTTGCCGTGGCCGGAGGCAGGGTTGGGACGAAAACAAATCTCGCTGCCCTGACGCGATTTCTCAGTCGAGGCGCGCGGAATTGTGAAGCAGCGAGACCCGCGTGGTAAATGTGGCAAATACCGTCTCCGCAGTTTCATTTCTTCGCGGAAGCTGCGATTTCTGAATCGCACGCTTCTCGACTGCGGCACCCTCGCTCGGGGCGACGGCTTTTAATCTTTCCAGTTCACCCTGGGTTTTCTCCCATGCCGCAGCCTTTCGCCTGGTCGCCAGCGGAGCCGCAGGATCGGCATAAAAAGCCAGAATATTGTTGCGCAACTGGGGCGTGATCTGTTCAAAGTTGTGGCGCGCCAACTGGTCGAGCAGGCGAGCATAGGAGTGGTCGGTGAGCACATATTCTCCAGCGCGGGTCAATTGTCCAGTGTCGAAGTCGGTATTGGCCAACTGAAGGTTTCGCGCCCTCACCTCGGCTAGAAGACTCCTGTAGTTCTCCACCGTGCGGTCAACGCTGGCGATGTAGAGATCTTCGGTTTTATGAGTTGGAATTTTAAAGTCGACTGCCTTGAAGGGTCCGACCTTCGGCACCAGCTTAAGAAAGAAAGCCAGAACCCGGGCCCCGAACCCCGGACGCCGGTATCCTTTGCCCCACTCCCGTTGATAATTTGTTCGCGAAAGATAGTAGCGAAACTTGCGCTCGCTGAAGTTGGGAGTCTCGGCGACCAATTCCTTCTTTCGTGCCAGCATTGCAACTCTGGTCATCTCGGGGATTACCTGGCTGATCGCTCGCCGAAACGTGCCGAACGCCAGGTCCTCGTTCGCAATCACATCGCCGAGCGGAATACCGTACGTATCCTGAAACGCCCGCTCCAGCACGGGTTTTGAAACTTCAAATCCAATAAAGTCGTGATAGCGGTCGGAAGTGTAGCGATTTCGGGCAACCTGGGTAATATCGAAGCCAAATTCAGTGCGGATGTGGGCTTTGGGATTGTCTTCATAGGTGACCTGGTCGCCATACTTCTTCCGGAGTTTTGGAAATTCCAGCGCCACCGCGCGATTCACCGTCGGATGTCCGAGGTTGTCAGCGGAATAGTGCGAGAGCGCTCCCAGAGCAAACGCGTATTCGTCCAGGTCGCTGGATTCATGGATGAGATTGACGATGAAGTCGCCGCTGCGTACGTAATGAGTTAGATCGCTGAAGTATTTATTGCCGAACGGGTAGTAGCCCATGTCCTGCACCAGTGACCCGCCATAAGCAAAGGCATGTGCCTTCTTCAAATCATCTGCTGTCGCTGCGGGGAAACGCTTGATGAGCAGGGGCTGGATGTCGTCTTTCCAAAGCAAGTCGACAATCTCTTCATGCGTCAATACTGAATAAGCACCGCAAATCTGCGCCAGGCCGAAGATGAAAACGGCAATCATCACAGCCTGACAAATAGTTGGAAATCGCGTCATAGAGTTTTCGGTGCCGCGAAGGCTGGGGATCGCCGCAATGCTTTAGTTGCCAAAGCCTGCTCAAGGTTGGTCAGCAATCGGTAAGAGAATCTGAATTGGCGATTGGAACTGCTGACTCCGCTTTTGAAGCTACAGCGTGATCAGAGTGCAGTTACCCGATGCCCGGTACAGACAGAATCTACGCTCCCCACTACGCTGGCTGCAGTGGACGCTTGGAATCGGCGACTCGCGGAGCTGTGACCGGTTTCTCGCGCGCAGAGGAGAAAGTGAAATGAGTATCTGGACAGTGCTGTTTGTAGTTTTGCTGATCGCTTGGATCGGCGGCTTCGCCGTTTTTCACGTCGCCGGTGGAATGATCCACTTGCTGCTGGTGTTCGCGGTGATTTCCCTGATCCTGCACTTTGTCATGGGAAGCCGCACCGCATAACCGAGAGCAGCGCTCGTTTCACGACGCTCTTTCCCGATCGACAGCGGGCGGCGACGACGGCTCAAGGGGAAGTTTGGCTTTGACCGACGTGCCGCCGCTGTCGGATTGGATTTCCAGATCTCCACCAAAATGTCTCAGTCTTTCGCGCATGCCGCGAAAGCCAACCCCGGTTTTATCGGAACGAATGGCGATCTGTTGGTTCGCCGGGATGCCTTTCCCTGCGTCCTTGATCTCCACCACCACGCTGTGATCCTCTTCACGAATTGCGATTACCGCAGTCTCACTGCCAGAGTGCCGGTGAATGTTGGTGAGACATTCCTGGACCAGCCGGAAAATTGCGATCTCCATTTCATCGGAGAGGCGGCGAAACTCGGGCGGAATTTCCATGTCGACCTTGATCTTGCTGCGTTCCGAAAAACCGTCGACGTACCAGCGGATCGCCGATGCCAGCCCCGCCACATCGAGCAGTGGCGGATGTAGCAGATGAGAGATCGTGCGAATTTCTTTGCTGATTTGCTCGACGATCGCGGCATTTTCCGAAACTGCCTCGGCGACTGCCGGATCCAGCCGGCCCGACTGAGAGCGAACTCTTGCAATGTTCATGCCCAATGCGGCCAGCATCTGTCCGATGCTGTCATGCAACTCGCGGGCGATCTGTCTTCGTTCCTCGTCTCTGAGTTGCTGCAGGTGGCCGGAGAGTTCGCGCAGGTTATCGTTCGCACGGAGTAACTCTCGAGTTCGTTCCTCCACCGTCCGTTCGAGCTCAGTGTGAGCCTTTTTGAGCTCCTCTTCAACCGCTCGGCTTTTCGTGAGAGAGCGGCGAGCAGCTTCGCCAAAGAAGACAATGACCCCGGAAAAAATCAGAAACCCGACCATGCCGGCAATGTCAGCGCTCCGGTGCGCGAGATTCCACGACGCGGTCGGCGGCAGAAACCAGTACCAGATTCCGAGCAGGTTGACGAGAACCGCAAGAATCGAAGGACCCACTCCGCAATACCATGCCGAAAAGACCACTGATGCCCACGCCGTATGGTAAGGATTCTGCTCTCCGAATACCGGAGCCAGCAGCCCTCGCAGAAACAGGGCTGCCGTCGCGGCCAACAGGGCGCCCCCATACCGGCGCACATTCGCGCGGGCTGCACTTGGTCGCATCTCCATCCAAATTCACCTTTCAGAATTAAAGCAAGACGAAAACGCTACTCGATGACTCTGCTTATTTTGGGACGACTTATCTTGGTGCGACTCTTTTTCGCCGGGGTGCGTGCTGCAACGCCGGCCCTCTTCTTTTCGATTCGGTCTCGCAACCATGCCAACTTTTTTGGATCGGTTATCACTTTGATCTGGGGTTCTGCCCCGCCCTGCTTGGACTTCATGGATGACTGCCTTTCGGTGGAAAGCGCCGTTCGGATCAATTTCGAGCATAAGCCTTCCACTAAAAGTAGGCGGGAATATTCAGTTCCTTTGTCGACTCAACTGCGTACGCAGCGGAAGCTGAGCGCGTAGCGTTACATTCAAGTAGTATGGGTATCGTAATCGTGATACTAACGTACAGTTTAATTGACAGAGATTATTATCATTTGCTATGTTCGCTGTCAATGGAGGTCTTTGGTTGATGCCCCGAATCGGAAAATCGAGCCCGCCAGGCCCCACCAAGTACCGGCAAGTGCAGCTTTCCGCCCTCCGCACTGGCCGCCGCGGAAAACACCATGATCTGGTGGGAAGGATTCTGGTGGAGCTTGCGACCGTCCCGCTGGGTTCGGCGCTGGAGATCCCTCTCGGCGAAGTTGAGATTGGACTGGCGAATGTCCGCTCCGCGGTGCACCGGGGCGCCAAGGCCATTGGACTCGAAATCGAGACTCTCGCGGATGAAAAAAATTTCTACGTTTTCAAGAAGAAGGCGAATTGAGCCTAACCCAGCGGGTCGAGAAGATCTCAGTGTATTGAGGGGAATAAGCAGTCTTAACTTCACCCGCCAAAAAACCGGGCCAGCAGATTTGCTGGCCCAGAATAAAGAATCCAACGGTCAGACCGCCCGCGCCATCATCAATTTGGCGTGTTTGCGTTCTTCATGTTGTCTCCCGCCATCTTCAGCGACATGACCTGCACTTCGTTCTTGTCGGCGGATACATTCGCCTTCAGGGTAACGTGGTGCCCCTCGTGACCTTTCACTGCCTCGGGGTTGCTGATAGTCCAGGTCTTGCCGTCTTTGTCGCTGACGAAGGTCTTGCCGTCGTCACTGATTTTGCCGGTGACTTTAGTAGCCTTGGTTGAAGTGTCGGATTTGGTGGCGTCCTGCTGCATCGTGTCTTGAGCCATCAGGCTGAAAGACGCGAACAGGCAGAGTGCGAAAGCGATGGTGATCATCTTCTTCATTTCGGTCTCCTTTTTGCACGAATTCAATCCCGCCCGGCGGCAACTGTAGTTCGCCTCCGCCCGGGGCGGATAGTCGTGTGGGTCCGAATGCCGCAATCCGCGCGGCGCTAACCCATGACTACCCTTTCCGTTTCGTCACACTTACCGAACCTTAGCGGCCCGGTAGGTCAGCGGCAATACGGCGAACTCCGTAGCGGCAGGCTAGCCGATGAGGAGCGAACGACCGCGCTACAGGATGGACCGTAGCCCCCGCCGCGGGTGAAGATACAGCGATCTGCTTAGCGAGCGGCAGAGCCTTCGGTATTTCTGCATCGTCTATCCTCCAGCCTCATTTTCAGCGCAACTCTCCTTATTAGTTCATGCTCTAAGCAGGCCGACGAGAACTCGATCGCGTCCTCGATCGCGTCGAGGAAAACGCTGGCCAATATTTTCGGGCCGGCGAATGACGATGGACCCGTCGCGGTTATTGCGCCGCAGCCCGCAGCAGCAAAGCAGAACCGGGCAGGCAGAAGTAACCGGCCCAGGAGAAAATAAAATGCGGATTCGTTCCCTTCGAATTGCGCTCTTCGCAGTTATCGTGCTGGTTATGTCGTCGGTTTCGTTCGGGCAGGTGCGGATCTCGGTAGGATTCGGGCCGCCACCCCTTCCCGTCTACGAACAGCCCGTTTGCCCCGGCGACGGTTATATCTGGACGCCAGGCTACTGGGCCTGGAGCGCCGATGACGGCGATTATTACTGGGTGCCGGGCACCTGGGTCGAGGCGCCGGAAGTCGGCTTTCTGTGGACGCCGCCCTACTGGGGATGGTCGGATGGCGCGTTTCTCTTCTATGACGGGTACTGGGGTTCGCAAGTTGGCTTCTACGGCGGCATCAACTACGGCTTCGGATATTTCGGGGACGGGTTTGAAGGCGGCCGTTGGGACAACGGACACTTCTTCTACAACCGCTCAGTGACCAATGTAAACGTGACGAACATCCACAACGTTTACAACCAGACGGTCGTCAATCGCACCGAGAATCGGGTGAGCTATAACGGCGGTGAAGGCGGAGTGAATGCGCGCCCAACTTCTCGAGACGAAGCGGCGGCGCGAGAGCGACATATTCCGCCTGCAGGGGCCCAGTTGCAGCATATGCAAGCCGCCCGGAGCAATCCGGAACTGCGTGCATCAAGAAATCATGGCAAGCCGCCGGTCGCGGCGACGGGCAGGCCGGGAGAATTCACTGGCCACGACGCTGTAGCAGCTCGATCTGCCGGTGGAACCTACAACCCTCCTGCCAAGCGGGGAACCGCACAGCCGCGCGCTGAGAATGGCGAACGGCCCACCACCGCCGTCCATCCCAAAGACCTTCCCCCCACGGAGCGGCCAGCGGCACCCCACACCGGGAATGCGGCGACAGACAAGAAATATCAGCAACAGCAGGACAAACTTCAACAGAAGCAAGACCAGGAACGGCAGAAGCTGCAACAGAAGCAGGACAACGAACACCAGCAACTGGCGAAACAAAATGCCGGTGATGCCAGAAAGCAACAGACGGAGCAGAAGCATCAACAACAAACGCAGCAGTTACAGCAAAAACACGTGCAGCAGCAACAACGTCTGCAGCAGCGGCAGGCGCCCCCAAGGCGCGCGCCAGAGCCAAAAGGAAAGTAAGACGGATTGTCCAGTTTGCCAAAACGTGCGGGCGGAGCATCTGCTAACCGGCGGTGCTCCGCCTGCAACGAATCAGACCGTCTGCGGAACTTGACTGCCGCTCCGGTCGACTCTCAATCTCACATGTAATTATCCGACCGCGGGTTCGCCGCGAAAAGAGCCGGATTGGCCGTTGCCCTCATCGGCATTCTCGTCGTCCGCATTCCGCCGGAACGGGTCGCGCTCGTCCAATGCCTTCACCAGTTCGGAAATAAGATTTGTGAGCTTCACCGGGTCCAACTCGGTTGCAGCCGCCTTACAGAGTTCCCGCCAGTCCTTCGTGCGATTCCGATCCATATGGACCTCCAGATTGACTTCGAACAATGGCCAGGTGGTTGACGCAAACCACCTTGCAGGCCTGCTTCCATTCATCCAAAGACAAGCTGTTGGAACAACTTAGGCGTCATCAGCCTGCCTTCCTCCGGGAACAATCTGCGCCATTTGCAGGTAATTTCGTACCGCGGGCCCACAATGCGGAATGCGGGCCAACGGCGGCACAATCCTCGGCTACCCCGTGACTGGGGAAGGCATCCAAGCGCTGATTGAAGATGTCTGGGTTAGCGAGTCAACAAGGAGGGTGCCAGTGAAAAAGCCAATGTTTAGCGCCACGAATCTTATCGCCACGGCCGGAGTTTTATTGTTCGGGTATGTATTCTTCGCGTCTCTTCCCGATCTGCGTCGTTACATCAGAATCAGCACCATGTAAACCATGGCCCGCGGACGCACCTCGGTCGAGACAGCAATCTAATTCTCCGTCGAATACTTTGGAAATTCTAGGGTCGCGTGCGCGGGCTTATGCTGGCATTCAGGTAGGACGGAGTTGAAGAAGGTGCGCCGTACTGGCCAGTAAGCGCGAACCAGCGGATCCGAAACATTTCTAACGCCATTTTCAAACCGTCGGCCAGCGGATTGATTCGGGTTCGATCGTCATGACCCCACATGACCGGAACCTCCGTCACCGTCAAGCCTAGCCTGCGGGCCAGGAAAAGGATCTCCGCGTCAAAGCCCCATCCTTCGATTTTCTGGACCGGGAAGAGAGTTTTTGCGGCGCTTCGCCGGAAAGCCTTAAACCCGCACTGCGTGTCCTTAAAATCCAGGCGCAATACGACTCGCAGCAGCAAGTTAAACGCTCTGCCCATCACCTGCCTTGCGGCAGACTGGCGCTGCGTTTGCAATTCGCTCCGCAGCCAGCGCGAGCCGATGGCAACATCCGCGCCAGCAATGATTGCGTCCAGAAGCTTCCGCGCCTCTTCGATGGGCGAAGACAAGTCGGCATCGGTAAACAGCACAATGCCGCCTCCTGCGTTCATGACGCCATTGCGCACGCTATAGCCTTTACCGCGATTGCCCGGATTCTGCACCAGCCGCACCATGGGGTCGCGGGCGGAATATCCACGCACGATCTCTGCGGTGGCATCGCGCGAGCCATCGTCTACCACGATCACTTCCGCGACCCAAGCCTGTTCATGGACAAAATTCAGCACCCGATCAAGCGTGGGGCCTAAACGCGCAGCCTCATTGTAGGCTGGAATTACGATGCTGATGCCATCACGAGCGTTCGCCACGGATTCTCACCCTAAAAACGTTGTCAATTTCGTCTCGGTCCGCGGGCCGGGTCGAACCATGCCCCAGTTCTGCGGATCCATCCGGCTCATACCACAAAAATCCGAATGCCTTGCTTAGAGATTGAAGACGAGCCACAGGTTGTGCATGAATCAATGGGCTCGTCCCCCGGAAAACTCTCAGCGGCAAGGGTTTCCCTAGGGTCGTCAACCCTACAGGAAATACCTTAGAGCCTCTTCTTCGGCGGTCGTGGTACGAATGTAGGTGAGTCGGCTTGAAGCTCTTTGGGCCGAATTCCGCCCTTGTGGCAATGTTGAATCATGTCCCGTATGTCGAGTGTTTGGATCATCACCTTGGAATTCCGGTCCCTCTGAAACGAATCGCGGGCGTTATCGCGCCGGAATTTTAGTCCATGTTGGCACTACTCCTTTTCTTGGGGAGACACAATGAAACGATCCGCCCTTAACGAAATACCGCCCAACGGTACCGAGAATCCTCCGCCGGCTCTTGCGAAAAATAACGGCAAGGCCAAAGTCGCGGACGGATCTTTGGACCTCACTGTGATATTGGCCAGCCTGCAGACCATGCGCGATGGCGATTTCACGGTGCGACTTCCCGGCACTTGGGTGGGCCTGGCGGGAAAAGTTGCCGACACTTTCAACGAAATCGTGGCCGCCAACCAGCACATGGCGCAGGAGTTGAAGCGGGTCGGGCATGTGGTCGGAAAGCAGGGCAAGACTCGAGAGCGTACGCGTTTCCACGAGTCCCGCGGGGCTTGGGGAGAAATGGAAGTTTCGGTCAATACGCTGGTCGAGGATCTGCTTCGGCCAACGGCTGAAGTCACCCGTGCGATCGCGGCCGTCGCCCAAGGCGACCTTACCCAAACTGTGCGCCTCGATGTGGATGGCCGTCCCCTGGAAGGCGAGTTTCTCCGTTCCGCCAACCTCGTCAACACGATGATTCAGCAGCTCGGCGTGTTCACCGCAGAAGTCACGCGCGTCGCCCGCGAAGTCGGAACGGAAGGCAAGTTGGGCGGGCAGGCGCAAGTGCCGGACGTGGCCGGAACCTGGAAGGATCTCACCGACAACGTAAACCTGATGGCCAGCAACCTGACTGGCCAGGTGCGAAACATCGCTGAAGTCGCCACGGCCGTGGCTAGCGGCGACTTGTCGCGCAAGATTACGGTCGATGTGCGCGGCGAAATTTTGCAGCTGAAAGAAGCCATCAACACGATGGTGGATCAGTTGCGCTCATTCGCTTCCGAAGTCACCCGCGTCGCCCGCGAAGTCGGTACCGACGGAAAACTCGGCGGCCAGGCGGTAGTGCCCGGCGTCGCCGGCACCTGGAAAGATTTAACCGACTCCGTCAACGCGATGGCCGGAAACTTGACGGCCCAGGTAAGAAACATCGCTGAAGTCACGACAGCTGTAGCCCGCGGCGATTTATCGCGCAAAATCACCGTCGACGTAAAAGGCGAAATTCTCGAACTCAAAGACACCATCAACACGATGGTCGATCAGTTGAATGCATTCGCCGGTGAAGTCACGCGCGTGGCCCGCGAGGTGGGCACGGAAGGCAAACTCGGCGGCCAGGCACAAGTGCCCGGCGTCGGCGGTACGTGGAAAGATCTCACCGACAACGTGAACTTCATGGCCAGCAACTTGACGGGCCAGGTTCGTAACATCGCCGAAGTCGCAACCGCCATCGCCAGCGGCGATTTGTCGCGCAAGATTACGGTCGACGTGCGCGGCGAGATTCTGCAGCTCAAAGAAACGCTCAACACGATGGTTGATCAGCTGAATCGATTCGCGGGCGAAGTAACACGTGTGGCTCGCGAAGTCGGAACAGAAGGCCGCTTGGGCGGTCAGGCCAATGTGCCCGGCGTCGCCGGAACCTGGAAGGATCTCACGGACTCCGTCAACTCGATGGCCGGCAACCTGACAGGCCAGGTTCGAAACATTGCCGAAGTAACTACGGCCGTGGCCCGTGGCGATTTGTCGCGCAAGATCACGGTCGATGTGAAAGGCGAAATTCTCGAACTCAAGAACACCATCAACACGATGGTCGACCAGCTCAACGCATTCGCCGGTGAAGTCACGCGCGTCGCCCGCGAAGTCGGCACGGAAGGCAAACTCGGCGGTCAGGCGCAAGTTCCCGGCGTTGCCGGCACGTGGAAAGATCTCACCGACAACGTGAACTTCATGGCCAACAACCTGACTGGTCAGGTGCGCAACATTGCGGAAGTCGCAACGGCCGTGGCGCGCGGCGATTTGTCGCGCAAGATCACGGTCGATGTGAAGGGTGAAATTCTCGAACTCAAAGACACCATGAACACGATGGTGGATCAGTTGCGCTCCTTCGCGTCCGAAGTAACGCGCGTGGCCCGCGAAGTCGGAACCGACGGCAAACTCGGAGGCCAGGCTCTCGTCCCCGGCGTCGGAGGCACGTGGAAGGATCTCACGGACTCCGTGAACTCAATGGCCAGCAACTTAACCGGCCAGGTGCGAAACATTGCGGAAGTGTCGACCGCGATCGCCAGCGGCGACTTGTCCAAGAAAATCACGGTGAACGTGAGCGGCGAAATTCTGCTGCTGAAAGAAACCATTAACACGATGGTCGACCAACTCAACGCCTTCGCCGCCGAAGTAACCCGCGTCGCTCGCGAAGTCGGTTCCGAAGGCAAGCTTGGCGGCCAGGCGCAAGTTCCCGGCGTCGCGGGAACGTGGAAGGATCTCACGGACTCCGTCAACTCGATGGCCGGCAACCTGACTGGCCAGGTTCGAAACATCGCCGAAGTTACGACAGCCGTGGCTCGCGGCGATTTGTCGCGCAAGATCACGGTCGACGTGAAAGGCGAAATTCTCGAGCTCAAGAACACCATCAACACGATGGTGGATCAGCTCAACGCCTTCGCCGGCGAAGTAACCCGCGTCGCCCGCGAAGTAGGCACTGACGGCAAGCTCGGCGGCCAGGCGCAGGTGCCCGGCGTCGCCGGCACTTGGAAGGATCTCACCGACAACGTCAACTTCATGGCCAGCAACCTGACTGGCCAGGTGCGTAACATCGCCGAAGTCGCGACCGCAATCGCGAACGGCGATCTCTCGAAAAAGATCACGGTCGACGTTCGCGGCGAAATCTTGCAGCTCAAAGAAACGCTCAACACCATGGTCGAGCAGCTGCGTTCATTCGCCGCTGAAGTCACCCGCGTGGCGCGCGAAGTCGGCAGCGAAGGCCGGTTGGGTGGTCAGGCCAACGTGCCCGGCGTCGCCGGTACGTGGAAGGATCTCACGGACTCCGTGAACGCCATGGCCGGTAACCTCACCGGGCAGGTGCGAAACATCGCCGAAGTCACCACGGCCGTCGCTCGCGGCGACTTGTCGCGCAAGATTACGGTCGACGTGAAAGGTGAAATTCTCGAGCTCAAGAACACCATCAATACGATGGTCGATCAGCTGAACGCGTTCGCCGCCGAGGTCACGCGCGTGGCCCGCGAAGTCGGTACGGACGGCAAGCTTGGCGGTCAGGCGCAGGTGCCGGGCGTCGCTGGTACCTGGAAAGATCTCACCGACAACGTCAACGTCATGGCCGTCAACCTGACAGAACAAGTGCGCGGCATCGTGAAAGTCGTGACCGCCGTCGCCAACGGCGACCTTACTCAGAAACTTACGGTCAACGCCAAGGGTGAAGTCGCGGCCCTCGCAGAAACCATCAATAACATGACGAACACGTTGGCCACATTTGCGGATCAGGTGACCACAGTCGCGCGCGAAGTCGGTGTGGAAGGTCGGCTCGGCGGCCAGGCTAACGTCCCCGGCGCAGCCGGAACCTGGAAGGATCTGACGGGCAACGTCAATCTGCTCGCCGACAACTTGACCAACCAAGTGCGGGCGATCGCCGAGGTCGCGACCGCCGTCACGAAAGGCGATTTGACCCGTTCGATTCAAGTGGAGGCGAGCGGAGAGGTTGCGGACTTAAAGGACAACCTCAATACCATGATTGACAACCTTCGACTCACCACGGACCGCAACACCGAACAAGATTGGCTCAAAACCAATCTCGCTCGCTTCACCGGAATGTTGCAGGGCCAACGCGATCTGGCGACCGTCGGTCGCATGTTGCTGTCAGAACTTGCGCCACTGGTGAACGCGCAACAGGGCGTTATCTACCAGATGGAGACGGAAGAGTCGGCGGGCATGGTGCTGTTGTCGGCATTTGCCGACGACGGCGAGAACGGTCACCTCCGCCGCTTGCGAATCGGCGAAGGACTCGTCGGCCAGGTGGCCTCAGAAAAGCGGCGAATGCTGATTTCAGACCTGCCGGAAAAAACCGTCCCCATTCGTTCCGGCTTGTTTGAATCGGTCCCGCGCAACGTCATCGTTCTACCCGTGCTCTTCGAAGACCGCGTCAAAGCCGTCATCGAACTGGCTTCGTTGAACGCATTCACCGCGTCGCACCTGGCATTTCTTGAACAGCTCACCGCCAGCATCGGCATCGTGCTGAACAGCATTGAAGCGACGATGCAGACCGAAGGCCTGCTCAAACAATCCCAGCAGCTTGCCGCCGAACTGCAGACTCAGCAGAAAGAACTGCAACAGACCAACGAACAGCTCGCGCAAAAAGCCCAACAGCTTGCCGAACAGAACGTCGAAGTCGAACGCAAGAATCAGGAAATTGAACAAGCCCGCCGCGCCTTGGAAGAGAAGGCCAAAGAACTTGCGCTCACTTCCAAGTACAAGTCCGAATTCCTTGCCAACATGTCGCACGAGTTGCGCACCCCGCTGAACAGCATTCTCGTGCTGGGTCAGCAACTCGGCGAGAACCCTGACCATAACTTGACGCCCAAGCAGGTAGAGTTTGCGCGCACCATTCACGGCGCCGGCACCGACTTGCTCAACCTGATCAGCGACATCCTCGATCTTTCGAAAATCGAGTCCGGCACGGTATCGGTCGAAGCACAGGAAGTGTTCTTCGCCAACCTGCTCGAAATGGTTGCCAGACCTTTCCGCCACGAAGCGGAGAACCGGAAGCTGGCTTTCGAGGTGCAGACCGATCCACAGCTCACCCGCAGCCTGGTCACCGACTCAAAGCGTCTGCAACAGGTGCTGAAGAATTTGCTTTCGAATGCGTTCAAGTTTACCGATCACGGCGCAGTCCGCCTTGCCGTAACAGTTGCGACAAAAGGATGGAGCGAAGATCATCCAATTCTCGGCGGAGCGGCTTCGGTGGTGGCCTTCGAGGTCACCGACTCCGGCATCGGAATTGCCCTCGACAAGCAGCGCATTATCTTCGAGGCCTTCCAGCAGGCAGATGCCAGCACCAGCCGCAAGTACGGCGGAACCGGTCTGGGTCTGGCCATCAGCCGTGAACTGGCCAGCTTACTCGGCGGAGAGATCCAGCTTCGCAGCGTGCCCGGGCAGGGCAGCACATTCACGCTCTACCTGCCGCTCACCTATGTGGGCCCATCGGCATCGAAGCTGGCCACGTCCGAGTGGAGGACGTCATCGCCTGCGATGCCGCTTCAGTTGTCCAACATCGTCGTCTCGGAGCGCCCGGTGGAGCAGATCCTGGATGACCGCGAAAATCTGCAGCCGGACGATGCTGTTCTGCTCATCGTCGAAGATGATCCGCACTATGCGCAGATCCTTTGTGATCTCTCGCGCGATAAGGGATTCAAAGTTCTGGTGGCATTGCGCGGCGCGGAAGCGCTCGCGCTGGCTCGCGAGTTCCATCCCACCGCCGTGTCGCTCGACGTATTCCTGCCCGACATGCTGGGTTGGACGATCCTCAATCATTTGAAACAGGATCCAGCCACGCGTCACATTCCGGTCCAGATGTTAACGCTCGATGAAGACCGGCATCATGGCCTGGCTCGCGGAGCATTTGCTTTCGTCACCAAACCGACCAGCCCCGACGAACTGGAGTCGGCCCTGGGCCGGATTAAGGATTACGCTTCTCCTCGGCGAAAGCGTCTGCTGATCGTCGAAGATAATCCCGCCGAGCAAATGAGTATCCGCGAACTGCTGGGGCACGATGATATCGATGTCTCCGTGGTCTCGACGGGAGCGGAAGCGTTGGAAGTGGTGACGCGGGAGGCGTTCGACTGCGTCGTCCTCGACTTGCGTCTGCCCGACATGACTGGCTTCGACATCCTCGAGCGCATGCGGGACATCCCCGACATCAGTGACTTGCCGGTAGTCGTGTTCACTGGGAAGGAATTGTCTCCCGAGGAGGACGCCCGCCTGCACACGCTGGCCCGCAGCGTGGTCGTGAAAGGTGTAGAGTCTCCGGAGCGTTTGCTCGACGAGACCGCGCTCTTCCTGCACCGGGTGGTAGCGGACCTTCCTCAGGAAAAGCAAAAAATGCTGGATCGGCTGCATCGATCCGATGAGGCCTTGGTCGCAAAGAAAGTGCTGGTGGTGGACGATGACATGCGCAACATCTTCGCGCTGAGCAGCGTCCTGGAACGGCGTGGCATGGAAGTGCTGACGGCTGGAACCGGCCGCGAGGCGATCTCTATGCTGGAGTCCACTCCAGATGTTGCGATCGTGCTGATGGATATCATGATGCCGGAGATGGACGGATATGCCACCATGCAGGTCATCCGGCAGAATCCAACCTTCCGCCGGCTGCCTATCATCGCGCTGACGGCGAAGGCCATGAAAGGCGATCGCGAAAAATGCCTGGAGGCGGGGGCTTCAGAGTATTTGGCCAAACCGGTCAATACCGAGCAACTACTCTCGGCGCTGCGGATGTGGCTGCACCGATAAACAGGAAATCGACAACATTCGTCATCGAGGCGTTAACGCTGTAAGGCATGATTGAGAGTGTGATGGCCCAACACGAGAAGACGAACATCCTCATGGTCGACGACCAGCCGGGCAAACTGCTCAGCTATGAAGCGGTGTTGGCCGACCTGGGCGAGAATCTGATCAAGGCAACCTCTGCCAAAGATGCTCTGGAGAAGCTTCTCAAGACTGATGTCGCCGTCGTCTTGATGGATGTGAGCATGCCAGAGATCGACGGCTTCGAACTGGCCGAGATCATCCGCCAGCATCCACGGTTTCAGAAAACCGCGATCATCTTCGTTTCCGCCGTGCATCTCACCGATCTCGACCGGCTCAAGGGATACCAGCACGGAGCCGTCGACTATCTCTCGGTTCCCATTGTTCCAGAAGTGTTGCGCGCAAAAGTAAGAGTATTCGCCGAACTGCACCGAAAAAAACTTCAACTCGAGCGGCTGAACAATGAACTCGAACAACGAGTCGCGGATCGAACCCTGGAACTGGAACAGAAAACCTTGGTCCTGCAGCAACTGAACGGCGATCTTGCGCAGAGAAACCAGGAGTTAGACGCAATCGTGCAAACCGCTCCCGATATTATCTTCAGCCGGAAGGCAGATGGCGCGCGAGACTACATCAGCAGCCGATTCTATGAATACACCGGCGCGGCGCCAGGTTCCGCCGTGGGATTTGCGTGGATGGAATATCTGCATCCGGAGGACAAAGAACGCAGTCTGGCTGAGTGGATGGAATGCGTGCGCTCCGGCGAGACGTATGAGTCTGAATATCGCATTCTGGGCAGCCACGGGCAATACCGCTGGTTTCGGGCTCGAGCCGTACCCCTTCAGGATGAGGGCGGCGGCATCGTCAAATGGTACGGAACCTGCTCCGACATCCATGACAGCAAACTGCTCGAACAATCGATTCGTGACAGCGCCATCGAATTGGAGAGAATGGTCGACGTGCGCACGGCTGAACTTCGACGGCTCTCCAGCCGACTCATGACCCTGCAGGACGAAGAGCGTCGCCGCATCGCCCGCGAAATTCACGATGGACTGGGACAGGAACTCGCAGCCGCGAAAATGATCATGGACGGAATTCTTGCCAAGGATTCCTCACCCTCAGGCCAGCAGGCGGCCGCCGACGCCAGCCAGCTAGTGGACCGCGCGATCCGGCAGGTCCGCACCATCTCGCACCTTCTGCATCCCCCGCTCCTCGACGAGGTCGGGCTCGTCTCCGCGCTTCGCTGGTATCTGGAGGGCCTTTCCGAACGCAGCGGAATCGAAATTCAGCTGGAGATCGATCCCACCGATCTGCGCCGGCTCAAGCCGGAACTGGAGACGGCTATTTTTCGCATCATCCAGGAGGCCTTGACCAATATGTTCCGTCACTCTGGAGCGCGGAATGGACGCGTCAGTCTGACCGAGAGCGAGGGTGACGTCGTGGTGAGAGTGAGCGACGATGGTAAGGGGATCGACGAGCAGGTAGCTCAACTGCGACCCGAAAGTGTTGGAGTCGGCATCGGCGGCATGAGGCAGCGAGTCAACGAACTCGGCGGAAGGTTGCGGTTGGCCAACGCCAATCCGGGCACGATCGTTGAGGTGGTTATTCCTTCGAGGCGGCCTGAACCGCGGCGAGTTCCCGTCACCGCCTGAGCCCTCAGGCGGCTTTTCGGTCATCCACATTGCGCAGGTCAACTTCGTGTACGGCATCGTGCACGTCGGCCTTCTGCTCGTCGGCCTTGATTTCAACCTGTTCGTGCTTGATGTCGAGCCGCAGCCGGTTGTAAATGCTCATGTATAGGTTTGCAACCCACACGAGCGCGAAAAGAGCGACCAGATATCCTCGCCAGTCGGAGAAAAGCAGCTTGTACCGCGAGATCGCTAAGAACCCCGCCGCCACGTAGTGGCTGAAACAATATTCACAAGTAAACAAATAAAAGAATTTACGGCGGACAATCGACTTCGCCCGCGCAGCCTGAGACTGGCAATATTGGCGGGGCTCACGCAACACTTCTTCGTGGGTCATGGTCCATGCAATCGACGCCACCGGCAAACCCAATACCGCAAGCCAAACCAGTTGCAAACCCAGCGTCATCAGGCTCAATTGGATGCGACGCTGCGAACGAACGTTCAACAGCAAAAAATCTGTCACGAATGGCTAGTCCCGGACGAGTCTGATGTATCAGCATTCGACACCTGCGTCGTACACGTTTCCACCGATTTCCGCGACAGAAGCCCTTCGTTATTCTGCTCGAAGAATGCCGGCGGCCATGTCCCTTTCGGAGTGACTGCACACGGCGGCCCTCGTCGGGCCTTTGCAGTTTGACCGACTTGGAAGCCGTCCGTGGCCGCCACGCATCCCTCTCGCGCTCATCCGTTTCGCGCCTCTGATTACACGGAATCCGCTCCCACTCTACGGTGTCGAGTCGATGTCGCCGGAAGCACTCGGCAGGCACAGTGGAATTACGCACAGCCGCCAGAATTCTTAGTGGGTGAGTCTGACAAAAAAGTTCGTGAAGACGCGGAACCAAGGAGAACCATGAAAACGACCAAATCCATTTCAATCGCATTCGCTACTTGCGCGATCGCACTGACACTGGCTTGCTCCGACAGGCCTCCGAAGGCTCCTGACGTCACCGCCAACATTCGGCACTCTCTCGATCAGGCCGGCCTGAACGATGTGAGCGTCAGCCAGGATCGGGAGAAGAGTGTAGTTACTCTCACCGGCAACGTCGGGACTGACGACGACAAAGCTCGCGCCGAATCAATCGCCAGATCGATCGCTGGCGCGGAAGTGGTGTCGAACGAAATTGGCGTGCGGCCGGCAAACGACAGCACCGCGAAGAAAGTCGACTCCGAAATCGACTCCGGCATCGATAAGAATCTCGATGCGACGCTGATTCAACACCGCCTCAAGCGAGACGTGAAGTATGACGTGACGAATGGCGTCGTCACCTTAAAGGGTGACGTGCCTTCTCAATCGCAGCGTGCTTCCGTGGAGAAATTGGCGGAACAGGTGCCCAACGTCAAACAGGTGGTGAATGAGCTTGAAGTCACACACCAGAAGGCGACTGCATCCCGCTAGCTCACTGCCGTCAGGAGGCAGGCATTCAGCAGGTCGGCTTTTGATTGTTCGTGAAGCCGGCCTGGTGGAGTGCAAGCTTGAGAGTGTAGGGCACTTCATGCGAACGCTTCGCGGAAAACCGTAGCCCAGAAGATCGTCGAAAAGGCAGGCACGAAATGGCGGGGAATCGAGATGCCGAAAACCCGAGAGCGGTGTCCTCGTCTGCCAATACGATTCGCTTCGCTTCGCTCGTTCTGATATTCATCACGATCGTCGCGTTGGCTGCAGTCGCTTACTTCACTGAGCGGGGAATCGTTGTCAGTCGAGATTGGGTAGTACACACTTATCGCGTGCGATCTCAACTCAACGATCTTGAGCTGGAAGTGGTTCGCGCCGAGACCAATGCAGCAACAAATTTTATGCCGGGCAGGCAGCAGTTGCCACCCGGGGACGAGGTCGCGTTCGCCCGGCAAACGGTCGATCAGCTTCGCACCTCAACCAAAGATAACCCTCGACAGCAACTTCGGCTCGATCAACTCGGCCATCTGCTGGATGAAAGCTCTCCCCTGTTCGAGAACAGCTCAGATTCGCGTGAACTGCCCCTCTCGCCCAGCGAACGCAAGCGACAACAGGAGATTGGAGACCGAGAGAAGCGGATCGCTTCGGTCGTCAGTAGCATGCAGGATGAAGAGGAGTCCTTACTCGATCAGCGCTTGCAGGCCTGGGATTATCTTTTTAAACGAAACGTGCTTATGCTCGGGCTGGCATTTGCCATCGTAACGTTGATGCTCGCATACAATTTTCGCCTCCTCGTGACCGAAGTGGCTCGAACTCGAGACACAGAACAACTGTCACGGGCCAACGCTGACTCTTACCGCTTAATGAGTGCTCGCATCCTTGAACTCCAGGATCTGGAACGCCGCCGCATCGCGCGTGAACTCCATGACAGCGTCGGCCAATATCTTGCGGGTCTTAAGATCAACCTGAATCAGCTGGAGACTGAAAGCCAGGCCGATCGGTTGGCCCTGTTGCGCGAGACAATTGGGTTGATTGACTGTGCCATCCAGGAAGTGCGTACCATTTCCCATCTTCTGCATCCTCCGCTGCTGGAAGAACTGGGATTCTTATCGGCGGCTCGCTGGTACCTCGACGAGTACGGAAAACGCGGCCAAATCAGAGTGTCGCTGCATGTGGATGAGCCCATCGAGCGCTTGCCAAGAGAAATTGAGATTGCGTTGTTTCGCGTCTTGCAGGAATCACTGACCAACGTCTACCGTCACGCGGAAGCGGAATCGGTGGACGTCCGAATCGTGTGCCGCGACGGCCACGTTACTCTTACCGTCACGGATGACGGTACCGGTATCCCCCAGGAAGTGCTGGCCAGGTTCCGAGGGGGTGCAGCGTCCGGCATTGGACTGGCAGGCATGAGGGAACGGCTGGCGGAGTTCGGCGGAGAATTCAAAGTCAATTCTTCGAGTGCAGGCTCCGTCGTGGAGGCAGTGATTCCCACCAACTCTTTCATTGCGGAAAGACATGACGCTGCCGACACAGTCGGCCTTAATACAAAGGCTTGACTTCGACATCCTGACTGATTCAACCAGGGGCCTTCGACGAAGGCCCCTGGTTATCAGCAATTCGTTATCCAGTAATTCCGGCTCTTAGTTTAGTGATCTGCGTCCGCTTCCCAAATGAGCGATCAGCGAGACCAGAAACAGCACCAGGAAGACCACAAACAGCACCTTCGAAATGCCCGCGGCGGCGACGGCCACCCCCGTGAAGCCAAAGACACCCGCGATCAGCGCTACGACCAGAAACATCAATGCCCAGTAAAGCATGATTTGCCTCCGAGTTGATTTTTGCCTCTTCAATCCTAGGCGGCAGACTGCTCTCCCAGAATCCGGCCCAGACTGTAATTGGAGAACTCAGTCGCAGTAGGCGCTTCGAGAATGTTCGCTGCAGATGCCCTAGGGAAGGAGCGGGCGCCAGTCCGTCCCAGAGGACCGGCGCCCGCTTTGGGGGCGTTGTGTCGAGTAGAGATTGCAGGCTATCTGGCTGGCCTCCAACTCACAATACTGTGGAAGCTGTATGGGCGGCGCGGGAAATGCCTCAAGCTGTGGCCGCAAGATGGAACTTGTCGTTCCGGCGACTCCGGTCCTCAGGAAACTTCTCAGCCGGTTTACTGCCTCCGCTGGATAGAACGCACCGCCCTCTGCGATTAACGTTGTTCTCGCAAGAAACAAATAGCAGGTGCTCGCGTGGAGCACAGAAGAGGACCAGACAATATGAATCGAAATTCTTCAGTATTCTTCAAATGTCTCCTGGTGCTGAGCATTTGTTCAATCTTCATCGGTGTGAGTATGGCCGCCGACAAGGACGATTCCGACATCGCCAAGCGAATCGACGCGTCCGCCAAAGTTCTGAACGAGATCATGGCGACGCCGGACAAAGCAATTCCCGACAAGGTTATGCACGATGCCAAGTGCATCGCCGTAATCCCTTCCATGGTGAAGATCGCAGTCGGCTTCGGCGGCAATCATGGCAAGGGCATCGCAACTTGCCGGACCGTGACGGGCTGGAGCGCTCCTGCCCCCATCACGATTACCGGCGGCAGCTGGGGTCTGCAGCTCGGCGGCCAGGCCGTCGATCTGGTAATGATCGTGACCAACGATCAGGGTATGCAGCACTTACTTTCCAGCAAGTTCAAACTCGGTGGTGACGCTTCGGCCGCGGCTGGTCCGGTCGGGCGGGATGCCACGGCGGACACCGACATCAAGATGCGGGCAGAAGTGCTGACCTATTCTCGCGCCCGCGGTCTGTTTGCCGGAATCGATCTGAATGGCTCGGCGATTACTCAGGATAAGGACGAAACCCGCTTGCTCTACGGCAGCTTCGTGCCGTTCTCCGACATTCTGAGCGGGAAAGTGCACCCCACGGCAGACAGCGAATCTTTCCTCGCCGCGGTCCGCAGATATTCCGCGCAGAGCAAAGAATCCAGCAGAAATGACAACACGGGCGCAGCGCTTTCAGCGTCCAAATAAGCGTTGGCTGTAAACCCTTCGCCGGCTCGTTGAAATCGGGCCGGCGCGGGTTCATACGCTCGGGTCGCGAATCTTTGACGGAGGGCACCTAATGTTCACGATTCTTCTGGTGGTTCTGATCCTGATGCTCCTGGGCGCACTGCCCACTTGGCCCTATAGCCGTTCTTGGGGGTATTACCCCAGCGGCGGATTGGGCTTGGTTGTAGTCGTTGTGGTTGTCCTTCTGCTTGCTGGTCGCATATGACGGCAGGTTTGACGATTAATTTTCGTCAGTCGCAGAACATTGAGACTGGCCCAAATGGTGGGAACTAGTTTTATCCCACCGTTTGTCTTTTCCCAGGTTCGTTTCATGGTTTTCGAGGAGCGGTCATGTCGAGTCATCAGAATTCTATCTTCCAGGGTGAGTCCGCATTTGAGCTGGAGCCCAGAACTCCGTCCAAACCCCGATATCCGAACCCGCGCGCAATCCGTCCGCAAGCGAGCCCGACCCAGCGGATTTCGCATGCTCCTGACGAGATTTGGGGCCACTACAACAACTATCGTTCCAACGGTGTGGCGATCTCTGCAGTGATTCACGTCGCTCTGCTCGGTGTGCTCCTGAGCGGGGCTCTGTTTGGTCATCAGATCGTCCAGGCAGTTACCCGGCACGAGACTGTGACTTTGATTGCCCCGTCGCCCGATTCCTACACCTTGCAGGCCTCCAAGAAGGTAGTGAGTGGGGGCGGAGGGGGCGGCGACCACGATCGCATTGCTGCTCCCAAGGGACATCTGCCCAAGTTGGCGCTGCAACAGATCACGCCGCCCGCAATCGTGATGCGAAATCCAACGCCCAAGCTGGCGGTCGCACCGACGGTGGTGGTGCCCCCGCAAGTTCATGTAGCCGAGAATCACATGCCGAATATCGGCGCGGCTACAGCAGTGGTTATGCCGGCGGCGCCACCCTCAAACGGCACCGGCGCTGGTGGCGGCATCGGCTCCGGCTCGGGCGGTGGCGTTGGCGTGGGCCACGGGCCGGGCGTTGGAGCGGGCTCCGGCGGCGGCATCGGCGGCGGCGTCTATAAAGTTGGCGGCGGTATCTCGGCGCCTCAGGCTATCTCGGCACCCGATCCCGATTACACCGAAGAAGCCCGTCAGGCCAAGCGGCAAGGAACTTGTGTTCTCTGGTTGATTGTCGATGCTGCCGGGCATCCGCGCGACATCAAGGTGGTTCGTGGATTAGGGATGGGTCTTGATGCCAAGGCACTGGAAGCCGTTCGCCAGTGGCGTTTTCAACCCGCCCTCAAAGACGGGAAGCCGGTAGACGTTCAGATCAGCGTGGAAGTCGAGTTCCATCTCTACTGATGTCTGAAATGTCAATCGGTTTGTTGCCCTACACTCGCAATTCCTTTCCTGCACAATTCACAGATAAATCAAGATCCGCGCCCAGCGCGGATCTTTGTCTTACAGGATACCTCCGGTGCTTACAGCGTCTCCTGCAATCGTTTACAGATGTGACCTGATAGAAGGTTTGCGCACTTTTTTCTACTCTGGGATCCATGCTCGCGAGGAATTGAACGGCGAGCGAATTTTCTGGCACCAATAAGGAGATCAAACGTGGCGACTTGTGCGATTTCTGCTACCGATGCGAACGTCATCCCTACGACCAGCGTGAAGGGTCGCGATGACTCCCAGATCAACCTGGTGAAGCGTGCGCAGGCCGGCGATGAACATGCCTTCGCGACACTGTTTCAACAGCACAAGAACCGGGTTTATTCGGTGTGCCTGCTGATGACGAAGGATGTCGCCGAAGCCGAGGATCTGACCCAGGAAGCTTTCCTGCAGGTGTTTCGCACCGTGGGTTCATTCCGCGGAGATGCGGCCTTCTCCACTTGGCTCTATCGAGTTGCGGTAAATACGGTGCTGATGAAGCTCCGTCGGCGCAAATCTCCCCCGACCGTTTCGCTCGACGAGCCCGTCAACCCTGAATCCCCTTCGCTGCACCGCGACTATGGGAAAAGCGATCCGGAATTGACTGGCGTGGTGGACCGCATCGCTCTGCGCCGCGCGCTGTTGGAGCTTCCAGAAGGCTGCCGCACGATCTTCGCGCTGCATGAAGTTGAAGGCTATCAGCACCACGAGATTGCGCAATTGCTCGACTGCTCCATTGGCAACTCCAAATCGCAGTTGCACAAAGCGAAGCTGAAAATGCGCGCGCTCTTATTTCCAAAAACGAAGATCCGCCGGCGCCCGGTGAACAACCAATCCGCTGACCGTACCAGCGGAATACTGGACCTTGCCAAAGTACCGGCAAGGTAAGAATTCAGTCGCAGAGGCGGAGAAACGACTAAGAAGGCGGAATCGGTGCTCAGCGCGATCATCATCGTCGAACAAGAAGCTCGAGGGCAAGAGAAGGTTGGCGTACCGGCCGCGCCTGTAACTGCCGGTGTGCCGCTCGCTGAAAAGCACTGGCGTGGAACTCCGCTCGTGTGCGCGGACGTTCTCGGCCGCTCTGTAGCAGTCCGGTTCATGGATGAGATGCGTCGTGCGGGCATCGACATGATTTCTCTGGTTGGAGATGTATGTGACATCCCGGCATCCACGATCGATCCGGGAGTCAGCCTGATGCCCTGCTCCACCGAAGTTGCATGGCGTACCGCCAGGCAGGATCTGATCACCGGCCAGCAGAGCGGGATTGAGGCAATGTTGATCATCCGCGCCGGCGCATATGTGGACTTGGATCTTAAAGACACCCTGCAAGCACACAATGACCAGGGACAAGCCACCACGCGCGTGTTTGACAAGCAGGGACCGCTGAATATGTGGATCGTTGATCCGGCCCGATTCAGCGGAAGTCAAGATCTGTTGATCGATCTTCAGGAAGACCCGTCCGCCCGCTACTTCGTAACCGGCTACGTGAACCGATTGGAGCACCCTCGGGATCTGCGCCAACTCGTAGTGGATGGACTTACTTCCCGCTGCCGCCTGCGGCCGCAAGGAACAGAGATTCGGTCACGAGTGTGGATCGGCCATGATGCCCAGATCCACAAGGATGCTCGGGTTGTGGCGCCAGCCTTCATTGGAAGTGGCACAAGAATCGCGGAGCAGTGCCTGATCACCCGTTGCAGCAACATTGAACGTGACTGCCGAGTGGATTTCGGAACCGTGGTAGAAGACAGCTCGATTCTTTCGAACAGCTACCTCGGAATCGGCCTCGACCTGTCTCACGCCATTGCCGAGGGCAGCCACCTCTTCAATCTTCAGCACGATGTCACTCTGGAAATTGCTGACCCTTGCATCATCCGGCAGAACACAGAACTGCATCAGGAAGCCAGTTTTCCGTCGCCCGCAGGATTTGTCTTTGGGGACGGCCAGTTTGCGCAGGCTGAGGAAGGTCGACGCTAAGAACGCAGACGTACGGATGTGATTCGAAGCGGTAAAAGCTGTAGATAAAAGCTGTAACGAGAGAGTCAATTTCAAAAGGAGTGGACCAATGCTGACCAGCGGGCCCGTAGTTATCATGCAAATGCCGGAGCAACTTAACTTGGATGGAGCTCAGACCTTCCTGCAGGAGTTCCAACCACTCCTTGAATGCCATCGTCCACGCGTAGTTCTCGACGCTTCCCAGGTTCGTTACATCGACAGCGCCGGTGTGGAGATGATGCTGCATTGCCTGGAAGAGGCGATGAAACGAGACGGCGATCTGAAGCTGGCAGCTTTGTCCCACGAATCAGAAGTGGTTCTCGAACTCATGCGAGTGTCTCGTGTGTTTGAGGCCTTCGCAACGGCCGATGAAGCAGTACGCAGCTTCAACCCGCTGCCCCTGGAAACGGTTTCCCAAGATGCGCCGTGGTACGGAAATGTATTCGGAGAAATGGGAGCGCTGAAACAGGCCAGCTAGTGCTGAGGGCTTAAAAGCCGGAGATGACGATGCAGCTGTTGAATACCGCTCAATTGAACAGGACTCTGTTGCTGGTGGTGTGCTTCGGGCTCGCGCTCGGCCTGCCAGGAAAAATTTTCGCTCAGGCTGAACCCGGGCAACCTGTCGCCGTCGCTACCTCTGAACTTCCTGACAGTCCCGGCGTCGCCTGGGCCCGAGCACAGGATAATTCGGCTTCGCAGAACTCAGCGCAGCCGGCAAATCCTCCATCAACTCAAACTGGAACCTCACAACCGAGTATTACGGAAGAACAAACTCAAGAGCCGCAGCCGCCGGTCGGGACGGCCGCCGCGGAGGCGCCTAAGGTAAACGGCGTAGCCGCGGCACAACCCGCTGGAGTGGCGATCGCTCCCGGCAAACAGCATCGTGTCCGGACACTCGTGATCAAGGTCGGCGCGATCGTAGGAGCAGCCGCGGCCGTGGGTACGGTGATCGCATTGTCGGAAGCCACACCGAGCCGACCGCCGGGCGTGCACTAGAAACCAAAGCACGAACGGATATTGTACTGCGCAATTCTGGCCAAATCGTCATGAGAGCGGATAGCGTCAAGGTCATTAGTTTCTCCGGGATCGACGGCGCGGGCAAAAGCACGCAAATCGAAGCTCTCAGAGCTCATCTGCGCGACTTAGGGCTGCGCTCCGTCCTCTATACGTTTTGGGATAACGTCGTGGTCCTCCCTGGCCTGCGGGAACGGGTGAGTTCGAAGGCCTTCAACGGCGACCAGGGCGTCGGAAGCCCGGACCAGCCCATCACGCGCCGCGATAAGAATGTCACTTCGTGGTACATGACCGCAGTCCGCTTCATCCTCTATTTGCTCGACGCCTATAGTCTGCGCGTGGCCATATCCGGAACTTCGTATGGCGATACGGATTTCATCATCTTCGATCGCTACATTTACGACGAGCTTGCCAATCTGCCACTCGACCGCCGTCCAGTGCGGTTCTTCGCGCGACTGCTGATCCGCTTCACTCCGAAACCTGACATCGCATTTGTTGTCGATGCCGTGCCCGAGGCCGCACATACTCGCAAACCGGAATACCCCCTGGATTTTGTCCGCAAGAACCGCGACGCATACATCAAGCTCAGCCGCCTGATCGGAAACGTGACGGTTCTCGCCCCACTCTCTCCTGAGGAAACAACCGCGCGTATCAAGGAGTCGATTGAGAAGAAGTGCGCGCAGGCAAATTCTGGCGCAGAAGAATTCTCCCTGCACTTCTCTGCCGGAACCGGCCGAGCGAAAACTCCGCACGCCTGAATCTGTTTCTTTCTTAACCCCGCCCGCCAACATCTTCTTCCGAAAGCACATCGAATCCTGAGCGCTTGTAGAGCCGGAGACGAATGAAGATCTGCCTGGTAACAACTTTTCCTCCCAGCACTGGAGGACTCAGTGAATACGGATTCCACCTTGCGCAAGAGTTGCAGCGCAACCCATTTCTCAACCTGACCGTCCTGGCCGATAAACTACCGCAGCCACATGCAGAGCCCGAAGGATTCACGGTTCTGCGCTGCTGGTCTTTCGACGATCCCGGCAGCACATTCCGATTGCTGAAGACCCTCCACCGGCTCAAGCCGGATGTCGTCTGGTTCAATCTGTTGTTTAGTACCTTCGGGCGTAATCCGCTCATCGCCTTTTCGGGACTGATGACTCCGCTGCTGGCTCGGCTCAGCGGCCGCTTCACCCACGTCACGCTGCATCACTTGATGGACACGGTCGAACTCAAGGATGTTGGAGTTCGCCACGAGGGGTTGTATCGCATGGCAGGCGCCGTGGCAACGCGCATGCTCCTGCTCGCAAACTCGGTCTCAGTGCTGATGCCCGGATATCGCAAGATTCTGAATGACAAATACGGACGAGATAACGTCCATTTGCGGGCGCATGGGATTCTCGCTCGCCGGCCGGAGTTCCCCGACTTCTCGCGCCGGCAGGCTCCCGCCCAACGAATCCTCGCGTTCGGCAAATGGGGCACCTATAAACGCCTTGAGCTCATGATCGAAGCGTTCAATCTCGTCGCGGCGAAAATTCCCGAGGCAAAACTTGTGATCGCCGGCGGAGATCACCCTCAGGCTGCAGGGTATACGGAATCGGTCAAACAACAGTGCGCCGGCAACCCTCGAATCGAATTCCGCGGTTATGTCCCGGAAGACGGTCTGCCGGATCTTTTTCAAAGTTCCAGCGTCGCCGTCATGCCCTATTCCTCATCTACGGGATGTAGTGGCGTCGCGCATCTCGCCTGCGCCTATGGGGTTCCCATTGTCTGCGCGGATCTGGCTGATTTTCGCCAAATGGCTCAAGGCGAGGAACTCGCTATCGAATTTTATCCACCGGGGAACGCGCAGGGTCTGGCTGACTGCCTGATGCAATTACTACAGGATTCGAACAAGCAGCAAGCCCTGGCGGTGCAGAATTTCTCCGCGGGGCTGCGCATGACTATGCCGAATGTAGTACAGAAATACTTGCGCCACTTCGAGCTTCAGCAGCGAGTTCAGACTTTGCGGTACGTCGGCCAGATTCGTCGGCTGCCCCGCTGGATTCCCTCGAAGACATTGCTGCTTCGTCTTGTGACGAGGAACTCCCTGGGTTGGTCGAAGCGTTCGGCGGCTCTACATACCGCCTGGAGCGACCGTGGAGATCTCCACCTATTGCACGGTAACGGTAACGGTCGTGGAAGCCTGAATCGAACCCGAACTTCCGTTGACGGTGACGGTGTAGCTGGCGGGGTTAGGAGCACTGGCGTTACTGCTGGTGACGGCTCCGCCCCCGCAAGAAGTGACGACAACGATAAGCGCGGCCAGAGCGATAGCGCCGAGCACGGGAATGATGCGTTTGCGCTGAACTCTCCCCATGAACGCAAAACCGAACAGACCGGCGCTCAACAGCCAGGTGCCACCGAAGAGTTGGTTTCGGTTGTGTCGGCCGTCGGCAATAACGGTGGCGGCCGAAACGGTGAGAACGGAACTGACGGTGCTAGCTCCCGGAGTAATGCTTGCGGGAGCGAAGGAACACTGCAAACCCTGGGGCAAGCCGGAGCAGGTCAGATTAATCGCACTATTGAAGGCGCCTGACTTTGGCGCAGCCGTTACCGACACGCTGCCCGACCCCCCGGATGAAATCGTTAAGGAAGCCGGAGTTGTGCCGAAAGTGAAAGCCGTGCCGCTGCTCGTTCCTCCCGTACAGGTTGAGCTGAGCTGAACCGGGCCCGAAATCTGATTGCTCATGCTCGGCTTCCCCACCGCCTGCACATACAACGTATAACTCCCGTTGGGAACGGAATATCCGCACAGGTTAACCGAGGTTAACCCCGCACCTATATCCCCGAGGGACATTAAGTTCTGCCCGTCTGTGCTGATGTACGCGACATAGTGGTCAACCGTGTTTTCATTGCCGCTGATCGTCCACTGCAGAGAGTTGCCCGAGGCCTTTGCTGACAGGCTAAGGCAGTTACTGATCCCGGACTCGATCTCAGTACCCTCCTCATAGTCGTTCCAAGTCACGAGTTGCAACCCGGACAATTGCTTTCCAGAGTTGTACAGTCCATCGATTTCCGAAAACGTCCGCAACCACGTTTGCCCGCACTGCTGGGCCATTATGCGGTCGGAGCCCCAGGATGCGAGAGTATCGTTGAATCCCTTGTAGGTTGCGCCGACGGTCTGTTCGTTGGTCAGAGGCAGGCCGGTGTCGTAGAAACTTGTCAGGTAGGCCATGCCATAATCGGTGGTCGTGGGCATGACCCAGGAGTAGCTGCCGTCGCTTAGCACATGAGTGAAGCCGCTGTTGTTTTGGAAAATAAAAATTGGCTGAGTGGAAAGCTCGGCGCTCGCGGCCGCCCAATCGATCGTATAGGAGAGATCGATATTGAAATTGGTGACGACCGGCCTGCCCTGCTGAGTCAGGTATGCCGGAGACGGGAAATAGGTCTGCTCGAGATATTGCAACTGGCTCACCAGCGCCTGTTGTGGCGAGCAACCGGAGCAGGAATCCCATTTGATGGCACCCTGGTCGATCATGATCGCGAAGGTGAAGCCGGGGTGAGTCTCCGCTTCGGCCATGACGAGCTTGGTGGCATCGTCCTCATTGTTGTTGGGACCATACCAGTCGATGATCACGCCGTTGATTCCGCGGCTGATCATGTCGGTAATTTGGTTGTGAACCTGGGTGGCGTCGTTGGAACTGTAACCGACGTTAATGTGATTCGTGCCTCCGAACCATACCATCAGGTGGGCATAGACCTTGGTGGTGGTGCCGGGATAAAGCAAAGAATGCACGTCTACCTTGCTTACATTGCCGGCGCCGGAGTTGCCATTGGTCTGGCTGGCAAAGCTGTTTGCGGCGCTGGTGTTATTTGTGGTTTGAGCGGCGAGCGTGGTGGTGGGCACAACATATTTGCCAGCTGCGCACACACCGGTCAGGAACAGCAGCAGAACTGCAGCACAGAACAATTTTCGACACATCTCTCCTCAGGAGCGGAGTACCTGGGCCTTGCATCGATTTCAGCGAGTTCCGGAGGAGGCACGCTGCGCCTGTAGATTCCCCTGAACCAGCCTTCTTTCTGGGACAAACTTTCTGGGACAAACCTTCTGGGGCAAATCTTCTGGGACGAAACTTTCTGAAATTGTTCTGGGACTTTCTGAAACAAACTTTCTGGGATCGGCAACAGATTATGGCCAATCTGACGGACTGAACAGGTCACGTTGGTGCAGGAACCACTGGGCGGAACTAACGTGCCATTGCCTGAGTTGGTTCGGCCTAGTGGCCGAGCCCTGATGTGCTGGAGTAAACGCTGCGCGCGGCGCGCGGAAAAAAGCCGAGGGATGATGACTTGAAGTTGCGGGCGCGGGACGGATGCTTAGGCGAGCTCTCTATTTACCCTGAGAATCAATCGTCAGGTTTCGCGCCAGATAGCGAGAGCTTTCGAAGTTGGCCACGACGGTAACGACCGCACCTGCATGTAGACGCTCGTCGGTGACGACCGAAGGATCGAGATAGACTTCGTAGGTCTTGCGATCGGTTGAGGATTTGATCACAAGCAAATTGGTTCGCAGGTCGACGTGTACTACCTCTCCCACAAAGGTGTACGGGGTTCCGGGAAGGGCAAGGATTGAGATCTCGCGGGCAACGTCGTGGCCGTTGCCTTCAGAATTGAACTTCACCCCTACCAGAGACCCATCGACGAGCGTGCTGGCGGGCACGGCGCGATCGCCCTGCAAAAACTGAGTCGAGGAATTGAGCCGCACGTGCACCGGAGCCGGCGAAATTGCGTCGCGCATCGTCAGTTCCCCGCGGTCAGACCGGTACTTCAACACGATTCCCTCGCTTTCGCCGAGTGCCGGGGTCGTCTTGATGCGAATGGTCCGGGCGAAGACGGTGCTGCCATCGAGGATGGTATCGAAGTAGACTCGATCTCCTTCGCGCAAATCGGCGATCGTGGCCTCCGCCCCTCCCCGGTAGACACGGGTACGGGGATCGAACCAGACATTCATTCGTCCGCCGCCATAAACGCGCAACGTCAACTGGTCGCGAAGGCGATCCAACCGCTCTACGGTTCCACCGATCAGAGTTGCCTTCGCACGAGGCACCGGGGGAAGGTCGGGCAGCAGACTGGCTGGGTCCACGACGTTGTCTGCATCGGAGGGTGGGATCGGCGCAGGAGCCGCTCGCTCGACGCTGTTCCCCTCGATGGCGACAATGGAAGAGTTCGCCGATGACACAGAAGTTGCGGGGGACGCTTGCCCGTAGGCAAGACTGCCAAGAAGCAAACTCCCAAAAGCGAATTTCACCGCAAAGTTCATAATCGCCCGTAGAGTGACTGAATGAAACGGGATTTTACCGCCGTCGTTGGATGCAAACTGGGCCGGCAAGGTAGCTTGAAATCGCCCTAGAACCCGTTCTTGAGCGGATTTCCAGCAAACAAAAAGCTCCTTCGTGCATCGAAATACGGTCTGAAAGGTCTAGTCCCATTTTTCCAGCGAGGTCGTCGACTACATGCTTGGTAAGCGATGGTTTCTGGTAGGGTTTGCCGGAATAATAACGGCACTCGGATCGCAGTCTGCGGCCGCCCGCGATCTCAAAATAACGATTCCGAGGCACTCCGCGCTGACTCCGGTGCAGCGCCTGAATCGGGATGGGGTGGACGCCGTTCGCAAGCACAACTACGCCAAGGCGGAACAATTCTTTTACAAAGCGTATCTGTACGATCCCGACGATGCCTTCACGCTGAACAACCTAGGTTACATCTCTGAATTGCAAGGGCAGATCGACCGGGCCGAGCAGTTCTATTCGCTGGCTGCCGAACAATCGAGCGAGGCGGTCATCGATCGTGCGAGTACACGACGAGTCGAGGGCCGCCCCATGAGCGAAGCGCTGTCACTGGGCAACCAACCTCTTCAGATGAATCACGCCAATGTCGAAGCCGTGCGGTTGCTGGCGCAGGGCCGGGCGCCCGAGGCTGACTTGCTTCTGCAAGATGCCCTAAAAACGGATTCGCACAATGTCTTCACCTTGAACAATATGGGTGTCGCCAAGGAGATGGAAGGTGAAGCTCAGGAAGCGCTGAAGTATTACGATGAGGCCGCCGGAACGCACTCTGACGCGACCGCAGTAGTGACTGCTGACAAAACCTGGCGAGGCAAGCGAGCCGGCGAAATGGCCCAACAGAACGCGAAAGCCCTCCGCGACTATTTGGGCCGGCGCCCCGAGTTGGCGGATCAAGTCGCGGCTCTGAATCTGCGTGGTGTGTCGGCAGTCAACCGAAATGACCTGAGCTCGGCCGATGCCGATTTTCGCAAAGCCTACGCCCTTGATCCGAATAACGCCTTCACGCTCAACAATATCGGTTATGCCTCGGAACTGGAAGGCGATCGTGAGACAGCCCAATTCTTTTACGATCGCGCTCGTCAGGCTGGGGGCGCGAAATTGACGGTCGGAGTGGCGACTCGGCGCACGGCGGAGGGGCAAAAGCTACTCGCCGTGGCTCAGGACAACGATTCGCGCGTCGACGCCAAAGTTACGCAGGATCGCGACGCTCTGCGGCGCGAGCACGAGCCGGTTGTACTTCGACGGCGCGACAATAGCATCGTGAACGAATCAGTCCAGCCGGCCGCGACCGCGCCCAGCGGCACGAGCTCACCGCAGTAAGAATGCTCGTGGTTCGATCGATCGTAATGCAACGCTCTAGGAGTCATTTTCCTGGAAACGTCCGATATCCGATTCCGGATCGTAGAAAATGTGTCGCAACAGGTTGGTCACATATCGGGACAGAGTATTTACATTCGTCCGATACCAGCAGCACCGGATCATTGCGGGAGAGAACCCACAGAGGAACTGAAAACTTTCCAGATCGGCGGGCGGTTGCGCCAACATGGCTGCCGCCATGCGGTGATTACCATCAAGAATAGTGAGCGGGCTTCGGTCGTCCACTCCGATCAACAATACCGTGGGATTCACCTGACTGCCGTGGACTGATTTGGTGATCCGGTCGAGCTTGCGAAAGAACTCATCGTCGGGAGTCTCCTGCCACTTCTGGCGCAGGGATTCGATCATGTCGGTCATATAAAAACTGCCTTCGGCCACGCGCCGCCATTGCGCGCGGGGAAAGAAGCGGATCCGAGTCAGGTCGCCGGGGGCAAGTTCGACGCAAAACCATTGCGTGTCTTCCGGAAGCTCCCTCCACATGGCACCTCGGCGTAAGAACAGCAAGGCGCGGCGCAAGGCATTTTCGCGATGGTTCTCGAGATTCGGATTTCTGACGAGGTATCCGAATTCGTCGCGATATTCCTCGAACTCAGGGTGATGAAACTCGCTGCGCAAGAATTCGGCGATGACCTCGTGTTCCCGCAGCGAGCGGATCACGGACAGTCTGGAATAGGTGTGAGTATCTTCGGGGGGAGAGATTTCCTTGCGCAGGAGTGGCAGAGCCACCATGACCAGCAGAATCACCATCAGGATCAATTGCACGAAAATGACCTGCCGCAGACTCTGGTGAAAAACGCAGATGCCCAGAACGAGAGCGCCGCTGAAGGCCAGCTGCACCCAACTGGTATTGGCGATCTTGCGGGACATCTCATAAGTGATCATCACGGAACTTAAAGAATAGATTCCGGTAGTGATCGCATAGAGGATGAGCAAAGCCGCCAGTCCTCCATAGTTCTGCATTTCAAAATGCGCGCCGAACAAGCCTCTCCATAGGAAATTGGGGATGGCCCAGAGGCCCACAATCAGAACTGAAAGGATCAGGAAAACCAGTGCCAAGGATGTGAATAGAACAGGCCGAGCCTCGCGATCACTGGAACGGGCCGCCGCCGAGACCGGGAACATGGTGTTCACGACTGACCACGCGCACATATTGACCAGGCGTCCGACGAGGGAGACGGCTGCATAAATTCCAGCTTCGTCGGACACGAAAAAGTGTTTCACCAGGATGATGTCGAAATTGTTGATGATGACCTGGCCGGAGAAAAAGGCGATTGCCTGCAGGCCTTCGCCGAACGCAATGGGAACGCCGGGCGAACGAGAAGTAGTCGGAGTCGGCCTCGCGAGAAAGTAGGATGCGATGACCGCAATCACGCTGGCAAGCACGGCGCCCTTGACGCCCAGCCCCAACCGGATCAGCACGAACGCACCGCCGAGCCGGACAATACCTTCCAGCATGAAGTTCACAGCCAGTGAACTGAAAGCATGGATTCCCTGGATGTATCCGCGGCGCGCTCCGAGCGGAATGTAGAAGGCGGTCCCGAGAGCGAGCAGTGAAATCAACGCGCGATCGGGAAGATTCAGGTATGCGGTGATGGAGCGGTTGAAAAGGAATAGAAGGGAGCCGATCGCGATGCCGGCGATCCAGGCCCGTAGGTGAAGGCTTGCGAAGATCGCGGCTTTATCGGCGGGGGCATCATGATTGGCAACATACTTCGCGCAAACGACTTGAAAAGAAAGCGTGATAGCGGACGCCAACATTAGCAGGGTATAGACGGCGGTGGCGTGGGCAAATCCGGTCGGCCCTAACAGCCGTGCAGTGAGAACGTTGTAGATAAGGTTGGTGACTCCGACCAGTCCGGATCCGGCCAGAAGCGTCAGGCTGCCGCCCAGGAGTTTGTGACGCAGCTTTTTCGACTGGGCTGCAGTCGCGCCGGCAGTCACTCCCTGCGGCAGATCATCGCTACGCGTTTTTTCCGAGAGGTCCATGGGATCGGCTAATGTCTCCTAGAACAACGTGAAGCGAACGATGGGAAGCACAGTGGTTCGGCCGGATCCAGGGAAGTCGTAGAAGGTTTGCTGCTGGACGCCGAAGGAGAATCGCATCGGATAGGACACCGGCACGTCGCCCATGCCGTCCTTCACACTTCCGTGCAGCGGGCGCACGTAGGAGACCGTGAACTCACTCTGCGCGTTATCGTAAGCGTGATAGCCCTCACCGCGAGAAAGAATGAACGAGCCTTCCACACTCCAACGCGGATTGGCGCGGAAGTCGAAGCGGCCTCCGGGCAGGAGAGCCTGGGCGGTCGCGTACTGGAGGTTCAGCACCCGCCAAGAGCGCAAGTCCTCAGCCAGCAGCGCCGCGGTCAGGCGCCGGCCGAAGTGATGCTGAAGTCCCACATAGCTTGAAGTATTGAAATACTCCTCAATCAGCGGCCGGAACAGAAGATCGCGCGCAGAGTATCCCGTGATGAGCGAGGTGTTGCCCCACGGCCGTCCGACCGTGAACTCGATGTTGGCCGAATCATCGCGGGAGTGCAGGTTCTGCTCCGTAAAAGGTCCAGTTTCATGCACTGCGCTGCCAGTCACCGAGACCCAGTTGAAAAACGAACTGGTCGACAGGTACAGAAACTGCCGGAACAAGTTCTGGTTCATGTAAGTGGGAGAGAGCGTGTCGCGGCGAACTGTGAACTGCAGGCCGCCGTCGAATGTGATCGAGTTCGAGCCGAGATGCAGGACGGGCGAGATGCCGCCGTTCAGAATCGTGTCGTAGGTGTTGCGGTCCTGAACCAGGCCGATACTCGGGAACAGCAACTGGCCGGCAGTCATGCTCTCGCCGACGAATCCGGTAATCGCGGGAAAATTTCCCAGCGGAACGCGGTAGTGTGATTCAGCCAGACTCTGGTAGGACTGACGCGGGGGAGGCAAAAGAGAGGGAGTGGTGACCCCGAGAATCTTCGCGTCCAGCGTGTACACATTAATATCTTCGAGTACCGGAGCAAAGGAAATGTCGGGTACGATGCTCAGCCTGTCGTTGAGGATCTGGCGCCCTTCCTGATCGGCAGCTAAATATTGCGAGCTTTCGGCGATGCCGTGGTCCTGCTCTCCGGCCACAGTGCTTGCCTGCGCGAAGGCAGAAAGCGCGTGCAGCGGATCCTGCCGCTGGCGAGACAGACTCGCCGAAGCCATCATGTAGTCGTAATCATCGCGAAAATCGTTGACTGGCCCGAGACTGGCCAGCGACGCCTCCGCCTTGCGAGTATCGCCCTCTGCCAGATAGGTGTTCGTCAAGCCAAGTTCCACGGTGCGTTGATTGGCGCCGGCCAGATTGGCTTTGTCAAAGTAAGTCTCGGCGAGGTCGAAGTCGTGCATGGCCAGAAAAAGATTAGCCGCTTCCGCAACGTCTTCCGCGGTAGCCGAAGAATCGGGATCGTGGTGCGCCTCCGCGAACCCCAATGCGATCTGCCGACGTGCCTCGTCGAGGTGCCCCTGCCGCTGGAATATATCCGCAACTGCGAGGCGGATGGTGAGGCGATCTCCGCCGGGGACATCCAATGCACGAGAAAAACGCTGCATCGCGGCGTTATGGTCGCCGAGAGTCAGAAGAGCGTCGCCGGTCGCCGTCAGGATCGCGACGCTGGTGCCTCCCAGGCGGTCCACGGATTGAATGTCGCGCAGCGTCTGTTCGCGATTTCCTTGCTTGGCATGCACCTGAGCCATCAAGGCATAAATTGCAGGATCCGACGGCGAAAGCTTCAATGCCGTGTTGAGAGCCGTAATCGCGTCCGGGTAGCGCCGCATGCGATAAAGCACGTCGGCATAAGCCAACTGAGTCGCCAGGTCATCCGGAGTTTCACTGAGAGCAGCGCGGTATTCCGTGACTGCGTGTGCGTAGTCCTGCTCTTGGCGGAATCCTTCTGCCCGGGCGAGGTGCCATGCGTGGGATTTGCCGAGGATTTTCTGGGCGACGTCCAGTTGCGTCAGCGCCGACTTGGGCCGGTGCAGCTGAAGATCGGAGAAGGCAAGTCCAAGGTGAGCTTCCCCGTAATTGTTCTGGAGCCGCAGCGCAGTCTGGAAATCCTTGGCGGCTTTGCCAGGCTGGCGGAGATCATTCAGAACGAAACCACGATTCACGTATCCCGTCGCCATCTTCGGATCGCGCTCCAGAGCGAGCGTGAAGTTCTTCAGCGCCTCGTTCATTTCGCCTTTATGCACATGCACGTTACCGGCAATCAGCGGCAGGTCTTTGTCGTTGTCCAAGATCGGTTCATATTTCGTGACCAGCGCGAGGGCTTCGTCATAGCGGCCGAGATAATAAAGATCGTAAGCGAGATAGACAGCGGCTTCGCGATCCCGGGGCAACTTTTCAGTCACCGCATATCCGAGCTTGGCCGATGCTGCATATTGACCCTTGAATGTGAGGTAGCGCTCGCGTTCGCGCATGACTTGAGGGCTGGTATTTGCTTTGGCCGATGCGCGATCTAACCAGTGCTGGGCCAGGTTAGTGTTATGGGACTCGAGTGCGGCGTTTGCACCTCCGGCGATGATCAGCGGATTGCCCGGCATGCGCTGGAAGGCGCTTTCGTAGTTGGACTCTGCAGGCGAAAACTTGCGCTCTGCCGTGAACAAGTCACCGAGAGCCAGATACGGGGCGTAGTCCCTGGGATGCGCCGCGATCGCCCGAGTGAAGTAAGTCTCCGCCAGCTTGGTATCGCCGGCATCGCGCGCCAGATAGCCAAGCGAAGAAAGCGCCTGCCGATTGTTGTGATCGATTTCCAGAATTTTGGTGAATGTATCGCGGGCGGCGTCTTTCTGTCCCATCCTCCACAATAACCCGCCAAGGCTCGTCAACGAATTCACGTTGCCGGGAGCAAGTGCCAGTGCTTCTTTCAAATCGCGATTGGCGGCGTCAAAATCGCCTGAGGCAGATTCAACCACTGAGCGGAGCCGGAGCATTTCCGGGCGGGCCGAATCGGCGACGTGTATCTGCTGAAGAGCGGAAGTCGCGGCGTCCAGTTCTTGCTTGGCACCGGCGGCATCGTCTTGCCGAACATCGATCTCGTAGAGGTTGAGTCGCAGTTCGACGGGATAGAGCGGCCCTTCCTGAGGGCTTGCAGGAAGATTGGTGAGAGCGAGATGGTATTCGGCTCCGGCGTCCTGCAATCGGTCGTCGGACTCTGCAATGCCGCCCAGGATCGCGTGCAGACGGTAGTTATTGCCGTCGATCTTCCGGGCGGCTTCCAGAAATGGCCGGGCAGCGTCGGGTTGCCCAACATTCACCAGGGCCTGCGCGGCGCTCAGTTCCAGGCCAATGTTTCCCTTGGCAGCTTTGGCTAAGCGGATGTAAAGGTCGGCAGCTTCCTGCGGCTTGCCCGCGAGCTGATAGGTGTAAGCCAATTCGGCCAACACGTCCGTGGTCTTGGTTGGAACCGATTGCAGGGTTGCAATCGCCTGATCGTATTTGCCTTGATCGCGATATTGCCCTGCAACTGCGCGCAAAACATCCGGGTCGTGCGGGGCGCGGTTTTTCGCACGATTCAAGTAGCGCGCGGAATCTTCGGGCTGCCCGAGGCGATCGTAGGCATGGGCGATCAATAGCTCGCCGTGTGCAGTTGGCTGCACAATCTCGGCGCGCTGCAAGAAATCCAACGCCGCCTTGGGATCGGAACTGAGCATCAACTCGCCGGCGAGCTGCAGACTGTTTGCGTCTTTCGGGTTGGACTCAACGACTTTGCGCAAGAGCTGCTCGGCTTCCTGATCGCGGCCCATCTTGGCGTAGGTTTGCGCCAGTCCGGCCAGACCGCGGACTGAATTCGGCTGCAGTTTCAGGCCCCGATTGTAGGAATCGATGGAAAGCTGATAGTGCTCGGCGAGCCGCGCTGTATATCCGAGCAGGAACCACATTTCGCTGTTCTGCGGCGCCGATTTAGCGGCCTGCTCGGCATAAGAAACGGCGGCGGCATAATCGTGCCTGGAAAGCGCATCCTGAGCGGCGCGGGCCTGGCGCGCCACATCAATACCCGACCCCCAACTGAAATCAGGGCCGCTCTGCGGCGTGTCGGTTTGGGTCTTTTTATCGACTTGCGGGCTGGAAGATGACGGGGAACCCCCACCACCAACGTCATAGGTTTGTCCACGGGCTTGGCCCAAAAGGCCGAGCACCATGAAAGGGATCATGACGATGCAAAAGCTCGTGAGCGGAATCCGGCTTTTCACGTAGTCACCACGCTTTTTAGTGTCTAGAGAGCCTCCAAAGGCCTCCCGCACAGAAAATCCTGCGGCCATGTCAGATGCAGATTGGGCAGTGGGGTTTGCCGTGTCTTCGGAGAGCCTGGGTTTTAGGTAAGTTAAAGGGGGCGTTAGCAGCGGCAGGGGCAAATCGGGGTAAACCCTTTGGACTATTTCAGAATCACAGAGGTCGCTAAGGGCACTGGAGTCTGTCCCGTCATGAACGAAAGCTACTCTCGTCCCATTCCGCTATTGGCAATCGTGTTGGTCGCGCTGGCCGTGCATGGACCGTTGCTGCTGATGCAACTTCCTGCAGGTTCGTTCGACACCAACTTCCACATTTTTCTGGCCTCGCACTATGCCCACCACTGGTTCAACCCGTGGAATGAAAAGTGGTTCGCCGGCTTCTCGCAGACTACCTACCCGCCCCTGACGCATCAATGGATTGCGCTTTTATCGACCGTCACCGGCTTGAAAATGGGATACATGCTGGTGCAGTTGATCGCGGTGTTGCTGCTGCCGGTGGGCGTGTTCCGGTTCGCCAAGATCTGGGTCGATGAACGCGCCGCCAGCTACGCCGCGCTGGGCAGCATTTTTCTAGGCGCCCTCGCTTTTCTGGTTTACCAGGCCGGACAGCTGGCGACCGTCTCTTCGGCCGCGCTTTATTTGAACGCTCTGCCTTACTTCTATGAGTGGGCGACGCGAGGTTCCGGACGTTCGCTGGTGAAGGGTGTGGTGCTCAGCCTGACGGCGGCAGCGGCTCACCACGTCACGTTGATTTTCGGCGTCGTATTCTTTGCAGCGCCCGTCCTGTGGATTGCCTGCGTGGATGCGCGCGAGGAAGGGAGGGATACGTCGGTCGGCGGAGTTTTGTCGCGAGCGCTGCTGTTCGCGGGCGCGGTGGGAATCGGCGTGGGAATCGTCCTGCTTCCGTACTGGATGGCACTGATTCAGCATCCCATTCACCAGATCCCGATTCCGCACGACAGTCGCGCGAATTTTCTGCTGAACTCGATCACCGCGGTCAACTATTTCGTGATTCCGTTTGGAGCCATGATTCTGGCGCTGCCCTTCATTTTCATTCGTGGAGCGTCGGTACCGAGATTGCGGCCTCTGCTGATTGGATTCTGGCTGTGCTTGATTTTTGGATTGGGTGGCACCACGCCGCTGCCGAGATGGCTGTTGGGGCGCGCCTATGAAATTCTGACGTTCGAGCGGTTTACTTTTTGGGCGACGCTGCTGGCAATGCCGATCGTTGGCCTGCTCGCGGTTCAACTACTGGATCGTTTCCGCACCAAGGCCGCTGTGGGATTAGCGCTGGCGGCAGTCGCCACCATCGGTGCGGCATTGTTCTGGCTCACGGCAAATCCCTTTCGCTCGGCCACGACCATGGACGTCAATCCCGTAATTTCCTTTCTGAATCGTGACGGCCACGACTCCTATCGATATCTGACCTTGGGATTTGGCAGTGAGCTGGCGAAAGTTTCAACTTACACCGACGCCAGCAGCGTGGACGGTGACTACAATTCCGCGCGACTCTTGCCCGAGATGACGCACTACGGGTCGGCACAGCTCACCAATGCCAAGTTCTATGGATCGGCCGGCATGGCGTCATTGCGGGCCATGCTGGAACATGCCAACCGCTACGGATTGAAATACATTTTCGTCCACGATTCTTATTACGAACCGCTGTTGACCTTCGCGGGATGGCGCAAGACCGAGACCTTCGGCAACGGCGAGATTACGGCGTGGTCGAAAGACGACGTTCCGCCCGCGCACCGCATCGAATCTGACGCGATTCCCCCGGCATGGATGGGGCTGATGTGGGGCACGCTTCCGATTGGAGTCAGCGTGCTTGCGATGTTCCTGGAGCTGCTACTGCCGGCCCGGCGGCGAGTCGCGCGAGTGATCGAATCGCCGGGTCTTGTAGACGAACCCGAAGGTCACTACGTCGCTTGAGGGAAGCGAGATCAATATGAAACTTGCGCTACCAATCATCCTAGTTGCCGCTACGGTGCTACTGATGGTCGTCGGATTGGCTGGGGCGAGGCGCTCCGGAGGAACCGTCGGCATCGCGGCGGGTTCGGCTCTGCCTGGGTTCAGCACAAGCGCCAACACTCCGGAACAGGCACTCTCCAGCTTTTTGGGTGACGTTCAAAGGCGGAATTGGGACCGCGCGTTCTCGAGTGTTGAGCGAACCAATGACAGCGTGAACGAGCAATCATTCATCCAGGACTGGATTGGCTCCAACGGAGGCCTGCGCTCGTTTTCAAATCTGGAGGGCTATGACGTGCGCCCGATGCACGCCACAGATTCCGACGCCCAAATGCGCGTGCGGCTGCACTGGTCGACGCCTGTCGGCCCGATCGAAGATGTGCGCGACTTTCGCCTCGCCCACCGGGGAGACCAGTGGAAGGTGTTATGGGACCAGGTTCCCGTCCCGAACGTGCCTTCTCAGATTATCCCGGTGAACTATTTGCGCTGGGATCTGGTGACTGGCGGCGCGGGCGAGGAGTGGGGATCGCACAATGTGGATGCTCCCCATGTGCGTATCGTTTCGATGAATGCCGTTGACTCCGGGGACGGCTCGGTCGTGATGGGCGAAGTGGTGAACGAAGATACGATCCCGGCATTCGTGAATGTGAACGCCACGCTCGTCGATGCCGCGGGCGGCGCAATCGACGATGAGAGCAGCTTCGACAAGATCATTCATGTGCTCCTGCCGAAACAGGTGTCGCCCTACAGGATCGACTTCCCGCACATGAACTTGAGCAAGGTGAAGAACGTGCGCATGGACGTGAAAGCCACGCTGGTACCGGCTTCGTCCGACCCTGTGATCGGAGTGATGAACCAAAAGCTGGATACCGATGCACAGGGCCACTCGGTGCTGCATGGGGAACTGCTAAACGAAAGTGGCGAGACCGTGAACATTCCCCACGTGATCGCCAGCTTCTACGACAACAATGGCAAGGTGGTCTGGGTCTCGGATGGCTATGTGGAGCGCGCGTTGCTGCCGCAGGAGACTGAAACATTTGCGGTAGAGATTCCGAAATCTCTGGCAGGAAAGGTCCAGAACTTTCATGTCGTGGTCAACCAATACAGCCTGCAAAAGTCCTAGAGCGCTGCGGATCGTGCTGGCGGGATTTGTGGGCACAGTTTGCCTGGCAGGACTCGCCCTCGGGCAGGATGCTGACCTACGTGCGCCGGTAGCTGCGGTGGCCGGCACGGCGGCTTCGATCGCCACTAGCGGCAGCGGGAGTGCGACATTTTATTTGATTGGACCAAGCGCGACGGAAAAGCGTGATGTGCACCTGGGAGATGTAATCTCGCTGTCGGCGAAGGAACTTCAGAGCGCGGGAAAATATCTGGCGATTGTTTGCGGAGGCGAATGCCACAGCGTCGGATTCTTTGTCGCCCCGGCAAAGCCGGTCAGCCTGACATTTCTGGTGCATCCGTCGCGCGCTCCTGTGGGGTTGAACAATGTGGTCAGCGGCGTCGCGCTGCCGTTCGACGAATTTCGCAACATGGTCCTGTCCCCCGTGACTGTGGATTTTCAACTGAGCACAAAGGGTTCTGCCCCGAACTCACACCCTTCGTCGACCCAGAATGGCGTCGCCTGGTTTCACGCCAACTCCGAGCGAACGGCGGGCGCCTTGCAGGTATCAGCATCGATCAATGACGTGGTGGCGCGGCGAGTAGTGCAGCAAGTCGCTTCCGACCCGTGCAGTTTGCGGATCAAAGGTCAGCGCACGGCGAAAGGCATTGTCGTTGAAACTGAGCCGGTTCGCGATTGTGCAGGAAATCCTGTGCCAGACGGCACGGTCGTGACCTTCACCGCCAAGGACGGGTCGGAAACCGATACGGTTGATGCGCCGATCAAGCAAGGCATCGCGCGCGCGCAGATGACGGCGACCGGTCCCGTTCTTGTCTCAGCGGCTTCGGGAGTGGTGATGGGCAATGAGCTGCGCTTGGGAGCGCGATGATGCGGAGAATTGGAGAAATCACCCGGCGGATTCATCGCGTCTGCTCGGCGCGGCTGCCGAAGCTGATGGCGATTGGGGTAATGAGTCTGCTAGTGGCGCTGGATGCAGTTTGTGCCGACCCCACTCCGCAGGTCGTGCTTAACACGAGCAAGGCGGGCCCGCGAGCGGTGGAAAACCTGACCGAGCGCGCACTTCTTCGCGACTACAAGTTCGCCTGGGTGAATCTGGACGCGGCTATGGAATCCGGTTCTGCGGCGCCTCTCAGTGGTTTGTTCGCCGGCACTGCCAGCACGTGGCTGAATGACGCGGTGGCCAGTCAGCACCGCAACGGTATAACGTCCCGTTATTTGAACCAAAGCCACAAGGTAGACGCGGTTTTTTATGCGCCCGAAGGTGACATGATCGAACTGCACGACACCGCGGACTATGATTTGCAAATTCTCGACGGCAGCAAAACAATTCACAACGAGCACGCAACGGTGCACTATGTCGTTCTGATGACCCCCGGCGCTGACCGCTGGGTGGTTCGCCAACTTCAATCGGTCCCGGAGTTTTGAGATAGTCGCTTTTCCATCCTCGCGCCAACCGGCTCCATCGGCACGGCATCTAATTTCCATCGAACGGTGGAAGATTTGGAGTTTTATTTTGTCGAGGCGGCTACTAATTCCGGCGATCGTTTGCTTCCTGGCGGCCAGCGGATGCACCACGCCTGGGATGCATCGAGCCCTGCAGCAGAATCTGCAGGCGCCTGATTCGCAGACAAAGGTTCTCGCCGTCTACATGCCCTGGTTCGGCGATCACGTCCACATCGATGTGGGCTACTCCAGCAACGACCCGGCTGTCATCCGTCAACAAATTCAGCAGGCGCAGCACTCGGGAATTTCGGCCTTTGTGGTGGACTGGTACGGGCCTACGCTGCATTTTTCGGATCACAATTTCGCGCTGCTGCAAGAGGCGGCGGACGAGCGTCATTTTCAGGTCGCGCTTCTGTATAACGAGTCCGAGGATGATGACGGGCAGGCAACCGATGAAGCCATCGCAGCCCTGGACAAGGCTTACAAGGCCTATATCGGCCCGGACGCGCCGCATCGCGCTGCTTACCTCACCGACAACGGGCACCCGATGATCTTCATTTTTCCGAAACACAGCCGCGTGGATTGGAATCGCGTCGCCGAGCACTGCGGCGCGTGGGAGTCGTCACCATCGTTCTTTTATAAGGACACTCCTCCGCCCCAGTATGCTTCCGATTTCACGGGCTCGTATGCGTGGGTGCAACCCGGCAAAGAAGGGTGGACTCCAGATGGTGCGAATTGGGGCGAGCAGTACCTTGAAGATTTTTACAAGAACATGCGCAACAACCACCCGGACAAGGTTGTGGTGGGGGCGGCGTGGCCGGGTTTTGACGATTCCGCCGCAAAATGGGGCCTGAATCGGCACATGCAGAGTCGGTGCGGGCAGACGTTTGAAGACACGCTACACCTGTACAACCGTTACTTCGATGCCGCCAATCCGCTTCCCTTCATAATGATCGAAACCTGGAACGACTACGAGGAAGGAACGGCCATCGAGCGCCTTAGCACAGCCCATTGCAGCCAGAATAGGGCCATCGCCGCTGGTTCGAATTAACCTGCTCGAACTGATCTCCCGCACAGGAAACGCCAACCATCGCGCCAGCTTTCACATCCAAAGTGCGGGCTTCTTGATGCCTGGATGGGGGTTTGACTGAATGGATCACATTAGCGGTTCAACGAAAAATCTCCAGCTACTGTCGACGCTCTTATTGGCTCCGCTCCCTTCCGAGGGAGGCTCCGACACTCACCCATCCGGTGCACTGGCTTCGGAGTTACAGCCACGAGATCGCGAGGATCTGAAAGCGCTGGCGATGACGAATCATGTCATCATGCGCTCGTTCGGCCCACTGCAGCAACTTCTTGCGGCCGGTGGGGATAGTGAGGGCGCAGAATGGGCTGCGACGGAAATGCAACAGGAATCTGCCCGCATCAACCACGCTCTCGACTTTCTCCAGCAGATCTGCGGGGCCCTCGAAGATGGCGGCTGTCCCGTCACGGTAATCAAGTCGCTCGACCACTGGCCTGACCTGGGCAGCGATCTGGACTTGTACACCGATGCCGATCCTGCCAAGGTCGTCGAGTTGATGGGTTCGCATTTCCAAGCGACACTGGCTGACCGCAGTTGGGGAGATCGACTGGCTAACAAATGGAACTTCGTGGTGCCGGGATTGCCGGAGTTGGTTGAAGTTCACGCCGGGCGGCTGGGACAAACCGGCGAACAAACCGCGGTCACTCGATCCCTAGCCACTCGCACGCGCATGCTGCAGGTGCGGGACCATGTTTTCCGCGTGGCCGCCCCGGAAGATCGCATTGTCATCAGCACTCTGCAACGCATGTATCGGCATTTCTACATCCGCCTATGTGACATCGTCGATAATGCCCGGCTTCTGGATGAGCAGCTGGTTGATTTCGATCATCTGCATTCAGTGGGCCAGGCTGCCGGTCTTTGGGAGGGCATTGCGACCTATCTGGCGATCATCTCAGACTATGTGGAAGTGTATCGGGGGTATGGCGTTCCGCTGCCTGCGCTGGTCGGCGACTCGGTACGATTCCGTTCTGATCAGATTCGCTTCGATCGGGATTTTCTACGGGTGTCTATCCTCCCCCACTCGTTGAACCTGTACGCGTCAGAGTTGATGACCCTGTTGCGCAAGGGGGACTTCCGGAACGGGTTCCGCTTGAGCCTGTTGCCAGGATTGGCCACGGCTGCGGCCTTAGAGCAGAAGCTGACCGGCAGCGACAAAGGAATTTGGTGAGCGGGCGCCGTCAGGATGTTTGAAGGGCGCCCCTATTGAATTAGTTAACTTACAGACTTCACTGGATGTTAACTGCCTTGTAACGCGCCTAAGGTTTTTAGCGGGCGGAAGGCCGCAAGGGACTATGGGGACGGGCCAGCACGAAGCTAACGCTGGAGGATCGGCCCCGGCCAGTGACGCTCATTCTGGTTTGGACCTCGGTCTCGCGCCGAGGAGAGGGGATTCAGTGGTTCGCATTCTTATTGTCGACGATAACCCCTCGGTTCGGCACTACTTGCGAGCCATTCTTGAGCAGCAATCCTCGTGGCGGGTATGTGGCGAGGCGAGAACCGGAGCGGAGGCGCTGCGCAAGATTATCGAAGATCCACCCGACCTTATCGTACTGGACTACCAGATGCCGGACCTGAATGGCGTGGATGTGGCCCGGCAAATCTGTGAACTTCTGCCCAAAATTCCGATCCTGATGGTGACGCTTCACCTGTCAAAGCAGTTGTCGGATGCCGCGCGACTGGCGGGTGTACGCGGGGCTTGCGCAAAACAGGATATCGGTTCGGTAGTCCAAGCGGTCGAGATTTTGCTGCAAGACCAGACCTATTTCCCGACGATCTCATCCCGCTGCACGTAAATCAGTTGTTCCCATGTAGCCGGGAGCAACTCCATTGAAATACAGGGTTCCCTGTATTGGTCCTACCCGGTTCGAACGCTAATCTCAGCGTTAGTTCCTAAGGTCGCCTCATCGCCAGCCGATGGGGATCCGGTATCGGTCGGCTATGCGGGGCTGAGGTAAAATGTCAGGTAATCGTTTGGTCGGTGTCCCCCAAAAGGAACAGAACTGCATGGCAATTCGCATATTGCTGGTCGATGACCATCCTGTAGTGCGGCAGGGGCTGAAGACTCTTCTGGAGGGGCGTGCTGGTTGGGAAGTCATCGGAGAGGCGTCGGACGGGGCTGAGGCAGTCGAAAAAGCCAAGGATCTGAATCCCGACGTGATGGTTCTGGACATAACCATGCCGAGAATGAATGGTTTGGAAGCGTGCCGCCTTCTGCGGACCCAGTCTCCGCAACTTGAGATCTTGTTTGTGACCCAGCATGATTCTCCACAAATGATGCGGGAGGCTCTGGACGCTGGAGCCAGGGGATATGTCGTAAAGTCCAATGCCGCGCGTGATCTACTGGCTGCGGTGGAAGCGGTAAGTCAGCATCGAGTGTTCACGGCGCTTAATGGACGGGATGTGGCGGGGCTGCACTAGGGTCTAACACGAATTTGAAACGCGGTTTCATCTTTTGGGGGTGAATCATGAGGTTGAGAATCCTGTTAGCGGATGACCACGAGATTGTGCGGCGCGGTTTGCGCGCGCTTCTGGAAAAACATGAGGGCTGGGAAGTCTGCGGCGAGGCCAGTGATGGCCGCGAAGCCATTGAGAAGGCGCTGCAGTTGAAGCCGGATGTCGTTATTGTGGACATTGGCATGCCGAATTTAAACGGCCTGGATACGACGCGGCAGTTGTTGCAGCATGACCCGAATTTCAAGGTCATAGTGCTCACAATCACTGACTCAGATCAAGTGATTCGGGAAGCGCTGGACGCTGGAGCACGGGGATTTGTCTTGAAGTCAGACGCCGCGCGCGATCTTGTGTCGGCGGTCGAGGCGCTTCAGAATAAGCGCATGTTTTTCACTCCCCGGGTCAACGACCTGGTGCTGGCCGGCTTCCTGGAAAAGGGACACACGGTTGCCAGAAACGAAGCTCCCAAACTGCCGACGTTGACGGCCCGCGAACGCGAGATCACGCAATTACTGGCGGAGGGCAACAGCTCCAAGGAAGTCGCGTGCCTTCTCAACTTGAGTACGAAAACCGTCGAAACTCACCGCAGCAACATCATGCGGAAGCTCAGTTTCCACTCGATCCGCGATCTGGTCGTTTATGCGATCAAGAACAATCTGATCCAGATTGAGATACCGCCGACGCCGCCGAAATCGCCCGTTGGCCCCACCGCAGCGTAGGCTAATTCGCGGGTTCGGATCAACGCAGCGTCTCGCCGGGATAATACCCGCTGCGGGTCCGCACCGTGAGCCGGTTGCGCCCGGTTCCCCTGGCATCGACGCGAATTGACTGGTAACTCTTCGACGCTCCGCTTGCCGGTTTGAAGGCCAGAGTGTATTGACTGCGAATGTCGTGGGCTACGGTTCGCGTAATTGCATCCACTTCGCTCAAGCTCTGCGGGAAGTAAGCCACTCCACCGGTACTCGACGCCAGATTCTGCAGGGCATTCCGCCCGGCACGGCTGAGCCCTTCACCGCTAAGCCCGACGGCATATAAGGTTGCACCCTTGTTGGGCTGCAACTTTCGGACGGCTTCCTGCAGGGTCTCCTGGCTCATATTGTCCTGGCCGTCGGTGATCACCAGAAGAACTTTCTTGTCGAGCCGGGGATTGTTTCGGAGATGGATGGCCGAAGCCACCACCGCATCGTAGAGCGCCGTCGTGCCGCGGCTTGAGACCTGATGCAGAGCCGTCTGGAGCAGGTTCACGTCCGAAGTAAAGTCTTGGTCCAGATACGGGGTCTGCCCGAAGTTGACCACAAAAATCTCATCCTGTGGATTGCTGGCGCGAATGAAATTCAGCACCGCCTGATTCACTTGGTCGCGTTTGTCACGCATGGAACCGGAGTTATCGATCACGATTCCGATGGCAACCGGCACGTCGTCGCGGTGGAAAGATGTAATCGGTTCGGGAACGCCATTCACGAAAACGGAGAACGCATCTCGACCCAGCGAAGTCACCAGGTGCCCTGCTTCATCCACGACAGTGGCGTGCAAAACGACTTCCTGTACCTGCTTCTTGAAAACAAACCTGCCGGAATCGTCCGCACTTGCCTCGGGGGCAATCGCCGGCTGCTGATCCTGGGGCGCTGGCAGCCGGCCGGTCTGCTCGCCAGATGACTGCTGCGCGGGCGGTAAAGGCGCCGCGACCGCGGGTGGGGCGGAATCGGGAGCCTGCGCCGTTTCAGTGCCGGTCGTCGAAGTAGTGCCCGGGGCAGTCGCTGCGACCTGAGCAAATGCGCTAAAGCATAACGTGGCAGAAATCGCTGCGACCCTCATCCCTGAGCGAAGAAAATAGGTAGTTCGCAAACGCATGGGCAGCCCTCCGTGCAACTCTTTGATGCAGATCGAGCGCAAAGGGCATAGTCGCTGTTTGCGCTCCTGAGAGAAAAATGATGTTGGAGATCCGTCGGGTTGATCCCCGCTCCCGAGCTCTGGCTCCTGTAAAGGGGATCTTCTCTGCAACTACCGACTTCACTGGATTCAACCTTATTCAGGCGCTCCGGTAAATTTCGAGTTAGCGACCGGGTCGCCGTCGCGCTCTGCCAGAAGGGATGATCCCCAAATGCTTTGGACCATCGTTGCCCTGCTCTTAATTCTTTGGCTGCTCGGAATGGTCAGTTCCTACACCCTGGGAGGATTTATTCACATCCTCCTGGTTGTGGCGGTGATCGTAGTGATCGTGCGCGTCATTCAGGGTCGAGACCCGGTGGCCTGAGAGCGCTTCGCCAATTCCTGCCTGGGATTCGTTATCTGGAAAAGTGGACCGCCAGAAGCGTCAGACCAGCGGTTCTCCTCGCGTCCGGGAACGATGCGGATTGCGGGCGGAATCTGCCAACCAAATATCAATCGCAAAGACGGCCAGTGACGCGGCCCCAAACACACTAGCCATTTCTTGCACGCGCAGGAGCAGGCCCAGCGCGCAAAAGATCGAAAGAAACGCGGCGAATGCTCTGAGCATAGACGGGCCTCGTTAGCGAATCAGTGTGGGAGAAATGTTCCAAAGTTGGGCGAGAGCACGGGCGGCATCGGTGAGCGCCCTCTTTTCAACCGCCTGAGCGTCGGGCATGACCTGCCTACGCACTACGATGGGCGTCCTGGATTTAGTGTGCGCTCCGCCGCTTTGCTGAATCCGCGCCAGCGCGGTCTCAAAGGTTTGACGTGCATCATGCGCCTGCGGCGCATCGATTGGCTTGGTGGCGATTCGTGGCATGGTGTTTGCCTCCACGGCCCATTTAAGACTTGGTCTCGCATTTCTGGAATACAGTGTTGCATTCAATCTTTGCGGGGCAGTGCTGGTTGCTTAGGCCCGTGAAAATTGCTTTCACCCGATATCCCAACCTGCACTTTGACGATGCGGATACAGCTAACACTTGATGGACCGGGAAGGGGCGCAAATGTAAAAGTGCTACAGACGGTGTAGAAGATTCGCCAGTTAATCCGCCACCGCACGGGAAACTGAAGCGTCTGCAATGGTTGTGATTGGCAGTCGAATTGCGCTACACATGCTTGGCTGCTTCGTCCTTCGGAGAGGTACTTTTATGAATCGAATGACTTGGTTTGCCGGCGCCCTGTTGACAGTAACGCCCTTTGCCTTCGCTCAAGAACCGCAACTGACCCCTCAGTTTCCTGAAGATGCCCTGGCATCACAACAGCTCATCGCCTGGTCACGTCTGCAGAAGCCACAACCGGCTCCCCAGCCGCTTCCCCCGCGCGACACGCCCTTGCCGCAACCGGATCCAAGTAGCCAGCAAGCCAAGCCATCGAATCCTCAAGGCCCAGAGGCGCCGACGCAATCGTTTACGGGGAAGATTGTGAAGGACAGTGGGAAGTACGTGCTGAAAGTTGCCAGCAACAGCACCTATCAACTTGAGGGCCAGGGCGATGTACAACAATACGAAAATCAGGATGTAAAAATCGTTGGCACCCTCGACACCGGAAGCAACACGATTCGAGTCGTGAAGATTGAGCTGCTTTCCTGAAGCGGGATTTCCGTTTTAGGCGGCCAATTCGGGGAGGGTTTTGAGATTCGACAAATCCGGATGGACAGTAAAAAGCCCGCTGCGATGTCACCAGCGGGCTTTCACTTTTTATTCGGCTGGGTTGCTGCTAACGGGTCTCGACGGGAGTGATATTCACCACGTGCAGCGTGTTGGTGCTGCTGTCGACCGTCGCCATCACTTTCACGTCTTTGCCTTCGAACTGCTTCGCTTTGTCCTGGTCATCGAGCTTGTAGGCAGTCTGGGTCGCATTCTCCTGGAGTACGAGTTGGTCGCCGGACTTGGCGATCTTGCCTTCAAAACTGCGAGCGGACTGTTGCGGGTTGGTCGCATCGGTCTGCTGTTGCTGCGGCATGGAGCTCGAGGAGCTCGGTGTGGACGGCGTTTGCTGTGCCATCAGATTCATTCCAAGTCCAGACAGACCCAGCATTGCAACGATTGAGAGAAGCCGCTTCATTTTTCCTACCTCCGAATTTAAAAATTTGTGAGTCGCCAAGGGTTTGTGATCTCACGCTGAACTAGACTGCAACCAGATTGCCACTCTGCAAATTGTGCGAAAAGGCCAGGATTTTCGGCCCTGGGCCGCATGTTCTCACCGAGACGATCGTGCAATCGCTGCTTGCCGCCTCGAAGTTTTGTCCTACCGAAACATGGTTGATTCTCTACAGTGAAATCTCGATAGGAAGATGCCGCTGAAAATGCGAAACTTCATATTTTGGCGTCGGTTGCCGAGATTGCCTTCGACTGATGGGAACCATCTGGCGCCCCCTACACGATTTACCCTAGTGCCTCTGCAACAAAATTTGTTTAACGTTGCGGTATGCCTCTCAGTCGTGCCTGTTGAAGGATTTCTGTCCTTCCTTCACGATCCGGCCTTGGAGATCGATTCATGAAAACCAACGGAACGGCTGCCTACGCAATGTATCCACGCAACGTTGCCCTGCCCGAAGTGGTTTGTGCCTTGAACCGCGCCGGATTCGAAAACGAAGACATCTGCATGGTCCTTTCACCTGCTCACCCTGTGGCTACGGTCGTACGGGACGCTAGTATTCTAGACACGGACCGCGAAAGTGCCAGCAGCGCGCGAATGATCGGCTGGGTTTCAAAATTCGGCGCCGTCGTAATTCCGACTGTGGGTTTCTTCATTCGGTCGCAGGCTTTTTTTCATGCGCTCGTGAGCGACGAGAAATTCAGCGGGCTGTCTCGAGGATCGCGGACTCTTATCGACTTGGGGTTTTCCGAGGGTGAGGCGAAGCGACTGGGCCACCAGTTATCTGACGTTGGAGCGATGGTCTACGTGTCATGTCAGGAAAGCGGGAAGACCGACAGCGCTATGGCTTTATTGCGCGGCACGGGAGCACAAGAGGTAGCCAGCCTCGCAATCGCCGGCTTAGCCGAAGTGGCAGCTTAACTCCATATCCAGTTTTTATTTTCAACCTCATCGTTCCGGGATTTGAAGAGCGAAGGGCCTCTTCGTCGCTCTCTAACTTCACCCATTGGGAACTTTCTTCCGGTGAGGATTGCGTTATCGATGCAACGTCGCCAAGAATGGGAGACGCCGCTCCCCTTCTTATCACCAGCTTAGATCGCATGTACCTCCGCGTCATGGAACTGGCACGCCAGTTGCATCTTGATCGGTAACCAACTCCACGGGCTGGCGATGCATCCATTGCTAACTCACTAGGAGGCTGGTGCGCCATGAAAAAGAATCGTGTCTGGATCGAGATCGTTCTGCTGGGCACCGCGATTGCATGTGGGCTCGCACTCCTATTGGCCACTTTGGGCGCTGCTGCCGGCGCCGCCAGCGGCGAGGTCGGTGTGCGGCAAACCGACACCACACAGCACGCCTATGAAGGCATGGTGAGCTGCTCCCGCTGTGGCGCCAAGCATTCGGCCCAACTGGGCCAGTCGGCTACCACTTGTACCCGTACTTGTGTGAACGGTGGCGCGAACTTTGCGCTGGTCGATGCCGATGCAACCTACATCCTCGATGGCGATGTGACTCTCGTGACGAAGCTCGCCGGCCAGCGTGCCCGCATCATTGGCGCACTTCATGGCCAGACCATCACGATCGCATCGGTTGCGCCCTTGACTTAAACATTCCCGCGGCCGCAGTGAGCCGCGTCGTCCGGCTGTTTTCCGCCCAGCCGAGGAAGTAGATTCCCTGGAGTTTAATTGTGCTGACACAAACTAAAAATCGTCCGACATATGATCTTCCAACGGCAGTTACGTTTCTAGTCGCGGGATTAGGATTGGGCTGGATCCTGGCGTTTCTATTTTCACCTCAGACCAGGTTACAGCCGGCTGGGAACCTAGACTTGCACGGACCATCGTCGCGGTCGCGTTCGGTTTCAGAGGAGATCTTATTTCGCTAGCTCTTCGTTGATCGCGATCGCGCAGGCCTGGCATACAGGCTTCGCCCGATTGTCCGGTCTTCATTCCGACCAGTTAAATGAAATCCGCCGACGCTGCTTTTTAGAGTCGGGATTTGCTCGATGTCCCCCGAAGGCGAAGGCGAACGCCTTCCACGACTTTCTGCAATGAATCAACACCAAACCAGTATTCAGATTTCACTCCTGAGACGCGTGATCGATCTGTGGCCCTATGTGTTTATCGTAATCTCCTTGAGTGGACTCGGCTACATGGCGTTCACGGCAGCGCCCTGATTGCTTCATTTTTCTGTTCCTCTTTCGTTCGCGTCTACTGCGGCATCGCCCCAGGAGTCATGTTTCTGTCCGAGGATTCTAGGGAATACGCCCGATATCTCCGCCGTCGAAACGCGTGCACACTGAGATCATCACGATCTTCAGCAGACGTCAGTCAGCAAAGATCCACCTGAGCCGAAAGTTGAAGTGAGAGACGAAATCATTTGAATTCCGGAGGTCTAGTAAATGTCGACCAAGAAACTTACATTGCTGTCCGTTGTATTATGCTGCGCGAGTTGGGCTGTAGCGCAGAGCACACCTTCAGGCGGAGCGGTGCCACCCAGTGGTTCGGCTTCTGCGGGACAGAGTTCGACACCGGGTTCGCCGGCAACTCCGCCCGCCGGGACTGCAACGCCGCCGGCTGGAACCGCGACGCCGCAAACTACGCCACAGACTCCGAACGCACCCGGATCGCCTTCTTCGTCCAGCGGAACTCCAAATACCACCGTTCCGGGATCGACATCTCCCGCCACACCGACTCCGGGTGGAACTACGCAGCCCTCTACGATCAACCCCAACACGCCAAATAATCCGGGGGGCTCGCCCAGCGGATCGCCTTGCGGAACTTTGCCGGGCAGCGCCAACGGCACGACCGGGACCACGCCGAATGCGGGATCGTCGAGTTCGAATCCTGGAACTGGAAACAGCCAGAACAGTACGTCACCGAACAACTCGGGGATGAACCCAACGCCCGGCAATCCTTGCCCGCCGGTTGCTTCACCCAGCAGCAGTTCGCCGCACGCATGAGCAAGACCGAGCATGTAGGGCTAGTCATGAAGAAGATGAGAAATATATTGCTTAGGCGGGCCCCAGCGGGCCCGCTTTTTTCTGCATCCCCTCCGGATTCGGCTGCCGATCATCCGTTGTTTGCATCGAAATGCTATGCAACAGGATCTGAATCTTCTCAGCGCAAGTCGGCTCCGCATCCCCGGTGAACCCGAACCATCACCGATTCAAGAACCTCCCGATTCACCTGAGCATCCCGACGTACCTGTGCGTGAGCCGGAACCGCAACAGGACCCTGGTCAAATTTAGGCGGCGGCTGGTTAGCCCGCGCTTGATTTCCTTATGGCTTTGCGGTCGGCGGAGTCTGCCGATAAAGCGGCCAATGGTCGGCCAACTCGCGGACCACGCGACTGCCCACGAGATACGCATTTTCAATGGCCTCGCCGTAGGCAGCGTAGTTGCCGGTTGCTTCGCTCTTGAGAAAATCGGCAGCCGACACACCTTTCGGCGGCGTCGAGAAATCGCTGCCGGTTCTGAGATCGAGCGCGCGTGCCAGATCGACGCGGCCGGCATGCGCCAGGAAAGTGAGCGCCTGAAGATAGGCGGCGTCCTCCTCCGCGGAAGTCGTGAAGCGGCCCTCGCCCTTGGTCCAGTAGGGCACCCATTTTTCTGCCCAGTCAGTCATGCGGGCACCGATCCAAAATCGATCGGCTGTCAGGGTGTCGCCTTTCAGTATGAAGGGTGGACGCTGTGCATTCGGCTGATCGGGATAACCTGCCCGCGCCGACTTGAGCTTGTCATCATCCGGCAGTGCAAGGCTGCGGGTCAGGCCGTAAGCCCAGCTTGTGAGCCCGTCGTTCAGCGAATAGGCGAGAATGCCGTTGTCCGAAACAGCCGGCGGTTCCGGTTTTTCGAACGGCGCTGCGCGATCATAGGCCACGATGCCGGTCGGCCAGTTGTCCGGTATCTCGCGGGCATCGATCTCATAAGCTAGATCGCCGTCGACGACATAGCTCGCCCACGCAGCCGAACCGACAGAGGCCTGTGCGGGATCAATGCCGCCGATGCCGGCAAGGATCCAGTACGCTTGCCGCAGATCGAAGCGCGGGTCCATTCCGAGCGCCATGATCGAGGCGGCCGCACTCGCTTTGCCGGCGCCCGTCACGATGCCGAGAACGTGATCCCGAGGGTTGTATCGGAGAGAGCGATAGCCCTGGGGAAACGGAAGGGTTTGAGGCAGCGGATAACGCTCGACCCAGTTCTGAAATTCGCCCGGCATATCGCCCGTATCGTTGCCGACTTCGAACGTGGTCACGATCACGACGCGGATCTGCAGAGGCTTGGATGCGGCGCTGGAAACACCAGCCGCGATGAACGCCACGAGTAACGAGCCCACGACTCGCGCCCATCTTGCGAATCGAAAATTCAGGGCTGTGATTGAGATCGGCTTCATTCCCTTTTCCGGCCTCCTGCTGCAAACGAGGTTACCCGATCTCAACTGGAAATGCTTGGACTCACCCCGGGCACCATGCTCTGAGTGCTGGCGAAAGCATTCGCGAGACCCCGCGATGTCGTCGCGGTAAAGATTCTGCCTTCAAAGTTCGTCGAGAAAGCGCACCTTCGAACGAATGTATTATTTTGGTAGTACGGAACATTTCTGCATGGCAGGTCATCGATGCAGCCGCGCACTTCGACTTGGAGAATTCCCGAATGCATTCATCTGTGCCCCGCACGAGCAAGAGCAAGATCGGCATCGACTTTGGGACTACGAACAGTTCCATTGCGTGTGCCGACCGTTCAGGCGAGGTGCGGCTCGCCAAATTCCCGTATATGGCTGGACTGACCGATGCTTATCGATCGCTTTTATATCTCGATCGTGTGAAGGAACGGGGTGTGAATGCCCTGAAGTCGTGGACCGGGCCTGAGGCTATTGAACAATATCTCTCGGCCGACACCAAAGGTCGACTGATTCAATCGCTCAAATCGTTCCTGAGCAGTCGCAGCCTCCACAGCACTGAGGTTTTCGGCCGAAGACACACCATTGAAGATCTAATCGCACGGATCCTGCGGGACGTGCGCGAAAAAGCGGAACAGCAATTTGGCATCAAGATAACATCCGCAGTAGTCGGAAGGCCGGTGCATTTTGTCGGAGCCGAGACTCCTGAAGATGACACGTATGCAGAGGGTAGGCTGCGAACTGCCTTCGATCTGGCGGGCTACGAATCCGTGGAGTTCGAGATGGAGCCCATCGCGGCCGCCCATTACTACGAATCCAGGCTCGATCATGACGAACTGATTCTGATTGGGGATTTCGGGGGCGGTACCAGCGACTTTTCTCTAGTTCATGTCGGCCCTGGAGTTCGTCGAAGAGATAGAGTTTCGGAGGGCATCGTAGGTAACGCAGGTCTTGGTCTGGCCGGAGATGCGTTCGATGCGAAGATCATCCGACACCTCGGTTTCTCCAGCTCTGGGCGCCGACTCGCAACTGCGGTCGCTTGGCAAAATTCTGACCGTGCCAGGCTGGGTTTACATCAAGCTCGAGCGTTGGCATCATCTCTCGCTCTTGCGTGCGAGAGACGTGCTCGAAATGCTGCAGGGGGTTCACGCTCAATCGCTGGAACCGGAAAAGATGGCGGCACTCATTCACTTCATAAAAGAAGACCTCGGGTTTCATCTGCATCGCGCCGTGCAAAGAGTTAAGAGCGACTTGTCGATGGTCCCCGTGGCGACATTCAAGTTTTCGGATGGGTTTGTAGATTTGACCGCAATCGTAGAGCGGCACTCGTTCGAGGAGTGGATTTCTGACGAGATCGAGCAGATCGCACAATGCGTCGATTCTCTCCTCGCCTCTTCCGGCGTTCAGCGGAAGGATGTCGATATGGTCTTCCTGACGGGAGGATCTTCATTTGTCCCAGCTGTGAGGCAAATCTTCGAAACGCGATTTGGGCAAAAGCGGATTCGCGGAGGAAACGAATTTACTTCAGTGGCTCACGGGCTGGCTTTGAAGGCGACGGACCCGCGCTAATCGCGGTCACAATCCGGCAGCAAGGTCTCCCCAGTAGTGCGAGCGCGGCCAGCTACGCAACCACAACGGCACTACCGTTTTCCGCTCGATCGAGTAAGATTTTGAGGGTCCCACGCAGCGAACTGCGCCCTGAGCATTCGCTCTCCAAAGAGGGACTTAACGGCCTGTTCCGATGACTGAACGACTGAGATGTCGCGCGGCACAACAATCGATATTCGGATTTGACCCTCGAGGCTAGAGCGCTTGGAGAGCGACCAGCAAACCCGCACCGAACCCAAAGCGCAACTGGCTGAACAGGTCAACCTCTGCCTGCGTTCTGGCGATTACGAGCGCGCGCTGGAACTGTTGCGTGGCTCGCCCGGAGATTTCTCCAAAGATGTGGAACTGTCCGCGCTGGAAAAGCTCGCCCAGGATGGCGTCAAGCGAAATACTGAAGCCAGCCGTCTTATTACCGAGAGCCAGGAATTATTCGCGCAGCGCAAGTCCGCCGAAGCCATCCAGTTGTTGCGCGAAGCCCACGCGCTGGATAAAAACAACGCCCTGGCGCGCGCTATTCTGGCCAATGCGCTGGTCGAGCACGCACATTCCCTTGTAGAAACGGATTGGCGAGAGGCCGAGACGCTGGCCAAGCAGGCGCTTGACCTGAACCCATCGCATCCCACGGCCAAAACAATCCGCAGTCTCATCCTCGACCGGAAAAAGGCCAGCCCGGTCGAAGAATGGGTGGCGCAAGCCAGCAAGCTGCAATCCTCGGGCGACTTATTCGCGGCCTTGTCTCGAGTCGAAGAGGGATTGGATATTTATCCCAATGATCCTAAGTTGCTGCAGGTTCAGGATGCAATCCAGCGCGACCAGAACCTTCGGCGCCGCCAGGCGCGCCGCCGCGATCTGGAAGACCTGCGGCGCATGGAACTTGAAATCGATGGAGCCGCGGACGATGCCGCGAAAAAGACACTCGCCGATCGCATTCAAAGAGTAGCCGCCAATTATTGGACCGATGGAGAGATCATCGCGGTTGCTAATGGTCTCATGCACCGCCTGGGATTGGTTTCTCCAGGAAGCTCAAGCGCATCGCCGGGCAGTGCAGTGATTTTTCACGTCCCGCGCCGCAGCGCTCCGAAGCCTGCACGCGCCGATAGCAGTGAGGTTGCAGCAAGCCCGCTTCCTGCCAGCTCAGCTGCGCCCGGAAACGTTTCGGGCGGAGTGGCTCCGGCCGGCAACCCTACCTCGAGCGTCGCCGCGACCGCCGTTCCGTCAAGCGTTGTTCCGCGCAGTACTGTCCCGCCCAATCTTGTGCCGCCGAATAAACCCGCGACCACTCCTCCCGAGCCAGAAGTTCCTCCGCCATCGGTCGCCACCGTTTTGGCCGATAAACCGTCCGAACCTGCCGCCAAAATTAAGTCTCAATCAGTCCAACAAAAACCAGCAACGAAGTCGAAGTTCACAATCTCTGTATTCGCTTCTGCCGCGGCGATTGCACTTATCGCCGTCTCGGGCATCTTGTTCGTCGCGCGAAAATATCAAGCTCCGCCCACCGTGAAGCCCCCGGCAACCGCGCCTGCAGTCACTGCCACGACCTCGTCAGACTCAACATCCCCCGTCGCCGCGAAGGCCGCCGACGCGCCGCTGCAAACAACTCCTGAACCAACTCCGCCTGCTCCGAATGTTCCTTCCGACACCGCTGCAGGAGTCGCGGTCGAGAATGAGCCTTATGTCGGTCAGCCGCCCGCAGAATCCGGTGTCAGCTTGGGCACGCTCCTCGTCGTTACGAGCCAAAACGACGCGAAGGTTTTTCTCAACGGAAAGCTTCAACCTCGGCTTACCCAGGGCGGCCAGTTGCGCCTACCAAATCTCGAGCTCAAAGATTACGTAGTACAGGTTTCCAAGAGCGGGTTTCAGGATCCTCCTGAGCAGAATATTCGCCTTCGCAGCGGCGGAATGTCGCGGCTCGTTTTCAATCTCCGCCCCCAGCCTAGCCTGGCCTTATTGAGCATTCAGGGCGGCGCTGCTGGAACCACGGTTCTCGTCGATCAAACTCTGGTTGGCACCATTCAAACCGATGGCACACTCACAGTCTCTACGGTGAGCCCCGGAGACCACACCGTCGAACTGCGCAAAGATCGGTTCAAGCCCCGACAGTTCAAGAAGCATTTCGTCGCCGGCACAACCATTTCTCTGGCTGCCGCGGATGTGGCACTGGAAGCTTCAGCCGGAGAATTGAAAATTACTTTCTCCCCACCCGACGCTACCGTTGCGCTTGTGAAAGGCGATCTTCTCAAAATAGTGGGCAGTGGCGTCCCGCTCAATCTTGCGCCCGGCACCTACACACTTACGGCACGAACGGCCGAAAGATTCACGCGCACAACCACAGTCGATCTCGTCGCGGGGCAATCCAAAACTGTGGATTTGTCTCTCGCTCCGAATGGCATGTCGAAGTGGGATGATGCGAGCGCCTGGAAGAAAGAAGGAGATGCTTTCATTCGCAAAGGTGGAGATTTCGTTCTATACGGAGTCGTTCCCGCCGCGGGCACCTTCGCTTTTTCCGCGATGCCTGCGAAGGGGCATGTACTGCAGTGGGTGCTCAATTACAGCGACCCCAAGAACTACGTACTTTTCCAAATGGATGACAAGAACTTCTACCGCACGGTTGTTCACAATGGTGAAAAGAGGGACCAGATCATTGTTCCCGATAAGAGCGACAAGAAAAGTTTCCGCACGTTCCAAATTCGTGTGGGAGCGACGGAGATCATCCACCAGGTGAAGCAAGGAAACAGTTGGACGGTCCTGGATCGCTGGACGCAGCCCGGCACGAATCTCAGCCTTGGTAAGTTTGGCTTTTACATACCGGGCAGCGACGAGGTGGCGCTCTCCAGCTTCGCTCACTATGCTGATCTAAATATCCGCTAGCCGAGAAACGAAGTAAGGGATCTGAAATCCCGATGCAGCAAATAACTCTGCCGTCATTTCCACTTGCCCCGGCCCTCCACAATTGTGACGTATCGGTCGACAGGGAGATCGGTAAAGCGTTCGACCAGGTTGCTGGGTCGTGGCCACTTCACTTCCAGCAGGTCAATCTTTGTTCTCTGGCCGAGTCCGAGCACCAATCGGGGGTCGTGCGAAGATAGGAAGCTGCCGCCTGCCGTCTTCATCCGGCTTCTTTTCAAGTCGCCAGCTTGATAACTGACGCGCGCTCCGACCGCATCACGATTCGATTTCGTTCCCACCAGGGTGAGGCCGAGCCAATGATTCCGCTTTCCCACGTTATTTCGTAGAAGAAGTGGGGCGCCGCCATTCGTGGAAATCAGCACATCGACGGCGCCATCGTTGTCGAAGTCTCCGACGGCGAGCCCGCGGGCGGAAAGATTTCTTTCAAACAACGGACCACTGCTAGCGCTGACATTCTCGAACCCTTTGCCAGTGCCGCGGAACAGCAGAAGCGGCTCCTCGTAACCAACATCTTTGTGGTAAACCTGAATCAGGTCGTCGGGATTGCCGTTCGATAAAAACAGATCGAGATTGCCGTCGTTATCGTAGTCAAAAAACTTCAATCCCCAGCCACTCATCAGACGTGTGGCGGACGCGATGCCGGTAGAGCCGGCCTGGTCGTCGAAGGTTTCATCGTGGTTGTTCTGGTACAGGGAATACATTTCGTGGTCGATGTTGGCGACGAAGAGATCCATCCATCCGTCTTCATTGAAGTCCGCGGAGTCAACTCCCATGCCCGAGCGCGGCCGACCCGCCTCGCTGTATGCCACACCGGCCGGGGCCCCGATTTCTTCAAACTTGCCGCCACCGCGATTTGCGAACAAAAAATTCGCTGTAGTGTCGTTGGCCACAAAAAGATCCATGCGACCATCGTTATTAATATCGGTGGCGACCACGCCCCAGGCTTTTCCCAGATACTTGCCGATGCCGCTGTCCTGGCTCACATCAGTGAAGGTGCCGTCGCCGTTGTTGTGAAATAGCCAGCTCGCCATCGGCTTGTAAAGCCGCGGAACACAGTAGCCCGGCTTGTTGTCGGCCTCGCAAGGCAGGTGCTTGGATTTATCGAAATCCACGAAGCGGCAGACAAACAGGTCGAGCCGTCCATCGTTGTCGTAGTCAAACCAAACCGCGCTCGAAGACCATCCGGGGGCGGCAACTCCGGCCTTATCCGTGACGTCGGTAAAAGTGCCGTTACCGTTGTTGTGGTAAAGAAGGCTGCGCCCATATTGCGTGACATACAAATCGGGAAAGCCGTCCCCATCGTAGTCGCCAACGGCTACACCCTGGCCGAAGCCGCCCGCGGCAACTCCAGCTTTTTCGGTAACGTCAGTGAAGGTTCCGTCGCGATTGTTTCGGTACAGGGCATTGCGCAGAGGCGAGGGGGGTGTGAAAAAATCGCACTTGCCGCTGTTGACCAGATAAATATCCATCCAGCCATCGCCGTCGTAATCGAAGAACGCACATCCGGCGCCGGTGGTCTCCGGCAGATATTTCTGCGATGACTTTCCGTTGGAATGAGTCCAGGTGATGCCACTCGCGGCGGCTTGGATTTCCTCGAAGGGGTATGCCTGCGGAGGGATCGCTTGAGTCAGGCGGGTAAGGCCCGGCAGCAAGAGACTTCCTCCCATGCCCCACAGAAATTTCCGACGAGAGAATTGCGAAAGTCTTCGGGGCAATTGCGGAGGCCGGCTTTTCACTTCTGGGTTCAATTCAGCAGTTTCAATTCGAGTAGGTTCAGTTTGAGGAATCTCAAATTCGCGCTCTAGTTCGGTTTTGGTTGCGACTCAGGTGCCGGCTCACCTGCGGCACCTTGTTGGGTCAACTTCTTCTGAATGACGAACTCGCGCTCGCTCTCTTCCTTGCGTCCGGACCGGGAATACGCGATGGCCAGCATGTAATGGGCGGCCGGACTTCCCATCTGTAATTTGACTGCGGTCTCGAGAGGCGGGATCGCGTCGGAAAACTTCTTCTCGGAAACGAGGGAGCCGCCCCAGCCAACAAAAGCGTCGGCAAATCCGGGGTCGAGCTTTGCCGCGCGCGAGAAGTGTTGGATGGCTTCGTCCCACTCCTGATTTTGTCTTGCCATCGCTCCCAGGACGTATTCGGCGCCTGCGTTCGAAGGATCGATCTCGATCTCCTGTTGCATCTCTTTTTTTGCCGCCTCTGCGTCTGCCGGGCTGGGATTGGTTTTAGAAAGCAAAAGCCGACCGATGCGGAAGTGAATGCCGGGCAACTTCGGATTCTGCGCCGCAATGCCGCGGTATTCCTTTTCCGCATCGCCCCACTTGCTCTGCGACTCGTAAGACTCGGCCAGCAATTCGTGGGCCTGAAACGAGGAGGGAGCATTGCGCGCCAGAGCCTGCGAAGCCTCCGTCGAGAGATCGGAATAGGCGTGGACGGCTAAGTAAAGCGCATCGGGATCATCTGGAAATTCGCGCTGTAGCACGGTCAGGAATGCAAGGGCAGCGCCGGTCTGATGCAGCGTCATCGCGCAGCGCGCTCCGTCAACGCTCACTTTGCGCCCTAGTTCTTTGTCCTTAACATGACCCAGACTCCTTCTAAGCGTGGGCAGGGCGTCGCCGCAATGGCCATCTTCGGCAAGCTTGGTGGCCTTCTCTGCCGCGACAGAAAGATCCGGAGCCGGCTTCCCAACGGATTGAGCCACGCCGATCGATTCAGCGGCAACCGTCAGGAACCCCAGGACGAGAAGATAGCGAAGCCGCAGCATATGAGTGCAATCATAAATGAAAACGGCAGGCGCTAATGCACGCCTGCCGTTGTGATAGGAACGCCATCGGTCAGAAGTAGAACTTCAGCGCGAACTCCATTTGACGAGCATCCTGAGTGTTCGTGATCAGTCCCATCGCATAGCGGGGCTGCCGCACAACTGTTGTCAGGTTTGCATACTTCCGCAGCTTGTTCCGGAGCATTGAAGTTCGGGTGGTTGAAGATATTCAGGAAATCTGCCCGGAACTGAATTCGCATCGTCTCCGTAATGGGGAAGTTCTTTTGCAAACTGACATCCGTATTGATATATCCTGGCCCGATGACCGGTCCTTGTGAGGGACAGTTCCCGAACCCGGAGGTTGGCTGGCTAAACGCGCTGGGATCGAACCACAATTTTCCTCCCAGTACGCTTGTCTTCGGGTAAGACACTGGGCCGTTGCAGTTCGGCCGCGGCGAGAAGATGTCCTGGGTGCCCGATACATCGCCAGCACGCAGATCCAACGGGAATCCGCCGTGCCAGGTGAGTGATGGACTGATGGCCCAGTTTCCAGCCACAGCATTCGCAACCGTCGATATGTCGTGACCAAACTGCTTCCCTCGGCCGAACGGGAGATCGTAAACGGCATAGCCATTCAATACATGCTTAGTATCCCAGTAGCACTGGGCGTAGTCGCCGTTGGGATTGAAGATATTCTGCCAGTAGCTGTCGGCGTTCTGTGACTGACCGCCCCAGCTTCCGTAATAGCCGGCGCTGTTCGCCATGCACTTCTGGTAGGTGTAGGAGACCTGCCCTTCGAGGCCATTGCTAGACCGCTTCTGTAGAACCGCTTGCAATGCGTTGTAGTTCATGTTGCCAACGGAAGCGCTCTCTTTCACCAATCCGAGCCCATTGGGTCCGTACGTGGGTGTCGTCGTGGCGATCCCATCAATGATCGTTCCGATGGGATTGAGTCCACCGATGTAGGGATAGGTTACCGTGCCGTTCGATTGCAGATCACCCTGATCGAGATCGATGGGGACCATCAGGTGAGTAGTGCGCTGGCCCACGTAACCGATCTGGATCGTGGTGTTGCGAGCGATTTCGCGTTGGATAGTAAGGTTGTACTGATCTGCAATCGCCGGCTTCACATTCCACCAGGTCAACATCGTCGAATTGATGAAGGGATCGCCGGTGGGGGGTGCTGCCGACTGGAAGGCAGTTTCCGTGTTGAATGCCGCCGTGCCCGTGGCCACGTTGGCCCCGGCAGATTGGGACGGCGTGAAGGGCGGATTCTGCGTGGGACGCAGGTTCGTCCCGGTGCCTTCCTGGAACGATGAGATGGAGAAGCCACCGCGAACTACTGTTTTGCCTCCCCCCCCTGCCGGGCTCCATGCGAAACCGATGCGAGGTTGGAAGTCGAGCAGACCATTGGTGGCCGGATACAACCCGGCGGAGGCACCGTTTGTTCCCACGATTCCGGTGGGAACGGGATAGTTCCCGACAAACTCCAGCGCACCGGTGTTAATGTTCACGTTCACCTGGCGGTTATGGAGCTCAGTCCATGGAGTTCGGTTTTCATACCGCAGCCCCAGGTTCACCGTGAGGTTGTCTTTTATGCGCCAGTCATCTTGCGCAAAGCCGGCAAAAAGCCAGTCGCGAGCGCGCCAGCCGCCCGTGCTCACGCCTCTGCCTACGCTCTCAGGCAGACCGAGCGCAAAGTCGCCCGATGCGTCGCCAGAATATGCGCTGCCTTCTGGACCGGGTCCGAAGACTTCCGCTCCCAGTTCGCCGGCGTTGCCGGGATAGAAAACGTTCGCGTTAATGCGTTGCAGCTGAAAGCCAGTCTTAATTACGTGGCGCCCGTGAGTGTAGATGAGCGATTCGTCGAACTGGGTTATGGTGGAGGAGAAATGTTGTGAGACGATGCCCGAACCCAATGTATACAGCGTGCCACCGGCAACCGAGCTTGCCGTGCCGCCTCCAAACCCGAAGGCGGGCAAGCCTGAGATACCGGCTGGATTGCCGTCGATAATGCCAATGGTATTGGCCAGGCTGCCAACCGAGGAATCGAAGGTCTCCGTCGGAGCGATGAGTTTAATCCCGTTCTTTCCGAAGCGCATTTCACTGAGCAGATTGGGAGTGAAGGTATGGGTCCAGTTAACGCTTCCGGAATTAATCCAATCTACGCTTAGAGAATTGCCCAGCAAAGGCTGACTATTTGTTTGCGGATCGTATTCATCCATCTTTGAATACCGCGCGTTGATATGATCCTTTTCCGAAATGTTGTAGTCGATCTTAATGTCTCCCTGATCGGTGTTGTACTGCTGGCCGATGGTATTGGTTGCCGTGCCAAAACCACTCGGCAATGGAGTCCCAGCAGCCACGGGATAGAGCGGACTCGTAACCAACGCAGTGAAGGCTGGATCTAACAGCCCGGTCAGATTATTACCGGCGATAGGCGTCCTCGAGCCTGAAGGGAGGATATTGCATGCCACGCCGGTAGCACCCCCGGTTCCCGCTGCGCAGGGGTTCACCAACTGGGTTGGAAAAAGAGAAAAATCACCAGTGGTTTCGGCCTGAGTGAGGACCGTGATCGCCTGGACAGAAGCGGGAATATCGCGGCGCGCGCCCTGGTAATCGCCAAAGAAGAAGAGCTTGTTCTTAATGATCGGTCCCCCGGCCGTGCCCCCAAAGATGTTCCAGCGCAGCTTCTGTGCTGGCAAGACCGTTCTGTGTATTCGAAATGAACGGGCTGTTTTCCCACTTGTTCGCGTTGAAAAAATCGTTGCGAAGGAACTCAAACACATCGCCGTGGAACCTGTTGGTGCCGGACTTGATGGTGGCATTGATGATGCCGCCAGCATAGTTGCCAAACTCTGCCGAGGCATTCTGCGTGATCAGATTGAACTCGCCAATCGCGTCGGGAGAGGGCGTATATCCGACGAGATTGTCGGAGGCCTGGTTATTGTCCACACCGTCCAGCAAAAAGTTGTTATCTTCCTCGCGGTTGCCGTTAATGTAGGGGCGGCCGCCGCCACTGGTAGCATTTTGCGTGGTGGTTGAGCCCAACGCAAAGGTTGAGGGGTCGGTGGTCACCACGCCCGGCTGGAGCAGGGTCAGCTGGATATAGTTGCGGCCCGTGATGGAAAGATTGCTGATGCTGTTGGCGTCCATTACCGAGCCAACCTGCGCATCCTGCGTCTGCAGGACGGGCGCCGAACTCGAAACCTCGATGGTCTGACTCACTTTGCCGACACTCATCTGCACATTCACGCGTGCCGTCTGGTTCAACACCAGGGTAAACGGCTTTTCTACCGTAGTCTGAAAACCGGCCGCAGTAACCTTCACGCCATACGTGCTAATGGGGAGGCGAAGCAGGTTATAAGAACCCGAGTCGTTGGTCTGCGCCGTCGAGACGGTGCCTCGGTCGGTGTCGGTGGCCGTGACCGTCGCACCTTTGATCGGCGCGCCGCTCGGGTCGGTTACGGTGCCAACAATCGCGGCCGTCACTTCCTGGCTCCAAGCGGGTCGAACGACGCCGAGCACTCCGGCCAGCAGCACAACCCCAATTGTGATCAACTTTCGCATCGCAGAACCTCCGGGAGACAGCTTGATGAAATAGAACCTATTCGCTAGTGCAAAGAGATTAGGACAATGCTATATAGTAGTTGAAGCTGGGTCGTCAAGAAGAAAATACACGCGCGTTGATTTTTTGTTCGATCCGGGTTTCTGTTTGATCTATATAGCACCAGGAGGAGGTTTTTCATCGCAAGGCAGCGACTTGGCGGCCGGCCTGTGGAAAAACGGGCCCCGGAACTCCAGCGGAAATTTGGATGCGCCCCATTAAAATCCCGCATAACCGGCCGTTATTTCGCATTCGGCTCTTTACAAGTTTCGCAGGTACGGATAATGTGAGTCTTAATTGGGGTGTGGTCTCAATGGATGAGAAAGAAAGCTCTATAGTACAGAAGTCGAGCGGATGGGCTGCATTCGGGGTTGCAGCTCGTCAGTTGTCATGAAGATCGGCTCTATAGCACATTTGTGGCATAGTGTATGGTGCCACGGCAACGCGAAATAAAGGATTCGCGTTTCTGATTTGAATAATCGGGGAATTCATGCCAAACAGCCGCTCCAACGGGATGCCTGCCTACCAGAAAATCCAGGCCTCAATTATGAAGCGCATTGAAAACGGGCAGCTGAAGCCCGGGGATGCAGTCGATTCCGAACGCGAGCTGGCGAAGATCCACCAGGTGAGCCTGATGACGGCTCGTCATGCCTTGACTGCCCTGGAGCGGGAGGGCATGGTACAGCGGCGGCGTGGCGCAGGAACTTTTGTGGCTCCGCCCAAGGTCCATTTCAACAAGTTGACGAGTTTCACGGAGCAGATGGCGGGTCGAAGCCTGGTGGCTTGCTCAAAAGTCCTGTCGTTCGGAGTGGTGGACAACGAACAGGAAGTAGCCGCCCGTCTGGCTTTATCTGCCAATGCTCGCCTGCTCAAGCTGGAACGACTTCGCCTGGCGGCCGACCAACCGTTTGCGGTGGAAACCTGCTACCTCCCAGCCGACGAGTTCGCCGGGATCACGCGGGCTGCGATTGCGCGCGGATCGATCTTCTCAATACTGGAAGGAACTTACGGAATTCAAATCGCATACGCCGACGAGGAGATGGATGCGACGGCCGCCGCGCCCGCGACCGCAAATCTTTTGCGAGTGGAACGCGATGCCCCCCTGCTTAGGATCCGACAAGTCATTTATTCAACAAAAGGTCGGGCGGCGCTCTATGTGCTTGGTCTTTACCGATCAGACCGGCACAATCTTTTGGTACGACGATTTCGATGAGGCTGCGCAAGCGCCAGTCGGAGTTCGGTCCCATTGCGCTCATCCAGTGTGAATCCTACGGAACTTTGCTGACGAGTTGCGCGGGCGAAGGAAGTTGCGACGTGCTCCAACCCCCGCCGAGAGCTTCGATCAATCCGTCGCTGGCCGTCATCTGTTGAATGCGAAGATTGACCGCCGCTTCCTGGTTGGATAGCAATGAAGTTTGCGCGGTCAGCACGTTCAGGTAAGGGTCGATGCCTAATTTGTAGCGATCAGTGGCCAGTGCGAGGTCTCGTTCCGCCGATTTGACTGCCGCATCCTGATGTTGAATTTCTACTGACAGAATGCGCAGCGAAGCCAGGTTGTCCTCCACTTGCTGAAAAGCGGTTAAGACCGCCTGGCGATAGTTGGCCACTGTCTCGTCATACTGTGCCCTATATTGCAGAACGGTAGCTCGGCGCAATCCAGCGTCAAACAGGGTTTCCGCGGCCGCCGGGCCGAGCGAGAAAAATCTGCTTGGCCAAGTGAACCACTGCGTGAATGATGTGCTTTCGAGGCCGGCGGTTGCGCTGAGCGTCACGGTTGGAAAATATGCGGCTCGCGCGATCCCAATCTGTGCGTTGGCCTGCGCTACCAATCGCTCGGCGGCGGCGATGTCAGGGCGCCGCTCCAGAAGTTCGGATGGAACGCCGAAGGGAATGGCCGGAGGATTTGTTTTGAGCGCTTGGACCGGAAGGGAGAACGTCGATGCCGGTTGTCCGGTCAACATCGCGATGGCATGTTCAAACTGTGCCCGCTGGATACCCAGCGCGGCGTCCTGCGCTTTCGTGGCTTCGAGTTGTGTCTCAGCCTGCGCTACGGCTTCGTCCGAGTCGATACCGGTGTCGTAGAGAGCCTTGGTTAGATCGAGGGTCTGTTGGTAAGCAATGACCGTGGAATCGAGTAATTCTTTAAGTGCGTCCTGCCCGCGGAGCTGAAAGTAATCAGAGGCGACTTCGCCCTGGATTGTGAGGCGAGTGTTCTCGAGGTCCGCCGCGCTGGCTTGCGCACCGTAGGCAGCCGATCTGACTGTGTTTCGGATTCGGCCGAAAAGGTCGGGCTGCCAGGTAGCATCAAAAGGCAGCGTGTAGCTGGTGAATGTCCCCGGCGACGAAGACGTGGTGCCTGTCCCTGTTCCGGACCCCGAACTGGAGCCGGCGCTGGATGTCGTGCCAGACGGGCGTTGCACAGTGATGGCCGGATTGGTCGTAACCGTAGGGAACAGCTGGGATCGAGCCTCCTTGACCATGGCCCGGGCCGCCAGAAAGCTCGCCGCGGCCGATGCGATGCTTTGGTTTGATACATTCACTTTCTCTTCCAGCGCATTCAACTGCGGGTCGTCGAAGATCTTCCACCACTTCCCGCGAAGTGTCTCGTCCTTCGGCTGCGCGACTTTCCAGCCCTCCGTGTTCTGGAAATCGGGTGGAGTCAGCTCCTTATATGCCGCTGGCGTGTCCACCGATGCCCTGTGGTACTTCGGGCCGACTACGCACCCGGCCAGAAGGCAAGTCGATATCGTCACACAAACTGTGACTCTAAGATGGAAGGTGGTCATAGTCGTCTGTACCTCATAAGTCGAATCCGATTTCGCCAGTTAGTGCGCAACACCCGGCGCTGGCTCCGCGCCTCCGGGAGCAACATGCCTTTGTTTCCCCATTACACGCAGGCGCAGCCGGTCGAAGGCCAAATAGACGACCGGCGTGGTATACAGCGTGATCAACTGACTCAAGATTAGCCCTCCTACAATCGTGATGCCCAGCGGGCGCCGGAGCTCAAACCCCGTGCCGGTTCCCAGAGCCAATGGCAAAGCGCCCAGCAACGCAGCCATGGTTGTCATCAGGATCGGGCGGAAGCGCAACATGCACGCTTCAAAAATCGAATCGTAGGTGTTCTTTCCCTCATTGCGCTCCGCTTGAAGCGCGAAGTCGATCATCATGATTGCATTCTTCTTCACGATTCCGATCAGCAGCACGATGCCAATAATGGAAATGATGTTCAGGTCCTGCTTAAAGAGCATCAAGGCAACCATTGCTCCCACGCTGGCCGACGGCAGCGTGGAGATGATGGTGATGGGATGAACCAGACTTTCATACAAGATGCCGAGAACGATGTACACCGCCGCCAGCGCGGTCACGACCAGCCAGGGCTCGGTGCCCAGGGATTGCTGGTAAGCGAGCAAGGTGCCGGCATAAAAGCCTTGCATCGAAGAAGGAGTGCCCAGCCGTTTTTGCATCCGGTCGATGCTCAGCGTGGCATCGCTCAAAGATACGTTCGGCGCAAGGTTAAAAGATAAAGTGATCGACGGGAATAATCCGGTGTGGTTGATGGCCAGCGGAGTTGTGTTGGCGTGGCCTTTGGCCACCGTGAGCAGCGGAGTGTTTCTGTTGCTCGCGCTCTGAAAGTAGATATCTTTCAGCCCTTCCGGGCTTTGCCAATATTGCGGAGCCACTTCCAGAACCACGTAGTACTGATTGAGCTGCGTGTAGATGATTGACACTTCGGACTGGCCGAACGCGCCGTACAACGCCGAATCCAGCGACTTTGCGGTAAGGCCGAGCCTGGCGGCCGTGACGCGATCATAGGTCATCAACTCCTCGAGGCCGCCATTCTGCTGGTCTGAGCTGACGTCCTGCAGGCCGGGCAGTTGCTTCATCTGCTCCAGAATGATCGGTCCCCAGTGGGAAAGATCCTGCACGGTGTCAGATTGCAGCGTGTACTGGTACATCGCATTGCTCGACCGACCGCCGATACGCAGATCCTGCACCGGTTGCAGGAACGCAGAAGCCACCGGCAGACGGTTCAATTGAGGGCGCAGGCGGTTGATGATCTGAGCGGCACTGATCTTGCGCTCGGCCAGCGGCTTGAGCGCGATGTAGAGGTTTCCGGTATTCGTCGCCCCATTACCGCCGGTGAACCCGATCACATTCTCCACCGCTGGATCGCTCTTAATCACGTGACCGATCCGCTGAACCGAGTCGTTCATCGCGGGAAACGACGAATCCTCAGGTCCGCGTACCGAACCGCTGATTGAGCCCGTGTCCTCCGTGGGAAACAAGCCTTTGGGGATCTTGATGATCAGCAGCACATTGAGCCCAATGGTGATGAAGAGCACGACGAGGGTTAGGGCCGGATGATCGAGCACCCAATGCAGGCTGCTGCGATACAACGAGAGCACCCAGTCAAAGAACTCTTCGCTGGCTGCGTAGATGCGGCCATGTTTCTGCTTGTGCTCGTCCTTCAAGAGGTAGGCGCACATCATGGGCGTCGTGGTCAGCGAGATGATCATCGACGCAAACACGGCAGTTGAAAGCGTGACGGCAAATTCGCGGAAAAGTCGGCCCACGAGTCCGCCCATGAGCAGAAGCGGAATGAAGACGGCAATCAGCGAGATGCTGATGGTGAAAACAGTAAAGCCAATTTCCTCCGCGCCCTTCAGCGCCGCCTCGAAGGGCTTCATACCATCTTCCAGATGGCGGGAAATATTTTCCATCACCACGATGGCGTCGTCGACCACAAACCCCGTCGAAATGGTCATCGCCATCAGCGAGAGATTGTCCAGCGTGTATCCGAACAGATACATCACGGCAAAGGTACCGACCAGCGAGACTGGTACGGCGACGGCGGGAATGAGCGTGGCGCGGCCATTGCGCAGGAAGACGAACACCACGAGGATGACGAGTCCAACGGAGAGGATCAGCGTTCGCTCCACATCACTGACCGAGGCGCGAATCGTTGTAGTGCGGTCCAAAACGATGGTGGTATCGATGCCGAACGGAATGGTCGCCTTGATGGATGGAAGCTGGTCACGGATGCGGTCGACCGTGGCAATGATGTTGGCGCCGGGCTGGCGGAAAATAATAACGACGACCGATCGCTTTCCGTTCAAATAACCTGCGGCCCGAACGTTCTGCACCGAGTCTACAACCTGAGCGACGTCTGACAGTCGCACCGCTGCGCCGTTGTGGTAACCGACAATGATCGGCTTGTAATCCTTTGCCAGCGAGATCTGGTCATTGGCAAGAATGTCCGCGGTGACGTTGCCGTCGGAGATTTGGCCTTTCGCCAGGTCGGAGTTCTGCAGACTCAGCACGGACTGCAAATTCGCGATGGTGAGTCCATAGCTGGCCAACTGAGTGGGATTTGCTTCCACCCGCACCGACGGCAGGGCGGCGCCTCCGACTGTGACCTGCCCCACGCCCTGTATCTGCGACAACTTTTGCGCGAGCACGGTGGAGGCTGAGTCGTACATTTTGTCGGGACCGTACTTGTCGGAAGTAAGGCCGAGGATCATGATGGGCGAATCGGCGGGATTGACTTTGCGATAAGTCGGATTGCCCGGAAGGTTAGCGGGCAGATAGGTTCGTGCTGCATTGATGGCCGCTTCGACATCGCGCGCCGCGCCATCAATATCGCGGCTCAAGTCGAACTGAATCGTGATCGATGTGCTGCCCAGCGTGCTGGAGGAAGTCATCTCCGTGACGCCGGCGATGTGGCCGAGTTGACGCTCTAACGGAGTCGCGACCGACGACGCCATAATCGCAGCGCTGGCCCCCGGCAAGCTGCCGCTGACCGAGATGGTTGGAAAATCAACCTCCGGCAACGGAGCCACGGGCAGCACTTCAAACGCAATCGCCCCGGCCAGGGCAATCGCCACCGTGAGCAGCGTCGTAGCTACTGGCCGATGAATGAAGGGCGCTGAGATTATCATGCGGGCCCCGCCAGTTCCGCGCCTCCAGCTTCGGGTTGCTTCGCCTTACCCGAAAAGCGCTGCGCCAGATTGTCGAAGAAAATGTAAATGACAGGTGTGGTGTAAAGCGTGAGCACCTGACTCAGCAGCAGTCCGCCCACCATTGCGATTCCCAGTGGCCGGCGCAACTCTGATCCGAAACCGGTTCCGAGCGCCAGCGGCAATCCAGCCAGCAGAGCCGCCATGGTGGTCATCATGATGGGGCGGAAGCGGAGGAGGCAGGCGTCGTAAATCGCGTCGGTTGCGTTTTTCCCATGCTCGCGCTCGCCCTCGAGTGCGAAGTCGACCATCATGATGCCGTTCTTTTTCACGATCCCGATCAGTAGAACAATGCCGATGATGGCGACCACATTCAAATCCTGGCGAAAGATGAGCAGCGCGAGGAAAGCGCCTACTCCTGCGGACGGCAGCGTGGACAGAATCGTGATCGGATGAACAAAGCTTTCATACAAAACACCGAGCACGATGTACACCGTGACCAGCGCAGCCAGAATCAGCAGCGGCTCGTTGGCTAGTGATGCAGTGAAGGATGCCGCTGTGCCTTGGAAGCCCGCCTGCAGGCTGGGGGGCATGTGCATGTCCTTCTCAACTTTATCGACCGCCGTGATGGCTTCGCCGAGCGCGGCGTTCGGCGCAAGATTGAACGACACCGTGATCGCCGGGAATTGCCCCTGGTGATTAATGGTCAGCGCCTCCGTCGTCTTCTCGAAATGGGAGAATGCGCTCAGGGGCACGGCATTACTTGTGATCGAACTAGTTGTAACGACCGAGTTCGCTCCACTCGTCCCACTGTTCGGCGAGAGTGCATTGGTCGGAGGGGCCAGGGTATTGGCCGCCGGCGTGTAGAGCGCTGAAGTCGTGGTGGCATTCGAGCCTGCCGAGGATGATCCGGACGAAGCGAACGAGGAAGAGGCTCCGGCGCCGGTCGCGCCCGCCGAGGCATTGGATTGGATGTAGAGGTGATCCAGTTTTTTCGGATCGGCTTGAAATTGCGGCTCGCTCTCCAGCACGACGTGATACTGATTCACTTGGGTATACATCGTGCTGATCTGGCGCTGACCGAAGGCGTCGTACAGAGTGTTATCGATAGTCGTTGGCGCGATGCCGAATCTTGACGCCGTGACGCGGTCAATCACCAGCGACACCGCAAGACCGCCGGTTTGTTGATCGGTAGCTACGTCCTCGAGCTCCGGCAATTGCTTCAACCGGTCGACGAAACGGTTGGTCCAGTCATTCAGTTCGTCTGCGTTAGGGTCTTCCAGCGTGTACTGGTACTGGGTGCGGCTGACTCGATCGTCCACCGAAATGTTCTGCACCGGCTGCATGAACAATTCGATCCCTTGCACCTGATCCAGTTTTGACTTGAGCCGGCGAATCACGTCGGACGCGCTCATCTTCCGCTGGTTGAGCGGCTTCAGATTGATTGACATCCGGCCGCTGTTGATTGTCGTGTTCGTGCCGTCCGCACCGATAAAAGACGAGAGGCTTTCGACGGCGGGATCCTGCAGAGCGATCTTCGCCAGTTCCTGCTGCTTGGCTGCCATGCCGGCGGATCCAATGGTCTGCGGCGCCTGCGTTATGCCCTGGATCACACCGGTATCCTGCACGGGGAAAAATCCTTTGGGGATGATGATGTAAAGGAAAATCGTCAGCAGCAGCGTGGCCAGCGCAATGAACAGCGTAATCGTCTGGAATCGAAGAACGAACTTCAGAGTGCGGCCATAGAACGCGATCATGTTTTCGAATACGCGCTCGGAGGCTTGAAAGATGCGACCCTGCTTCTCCTTCGGTTGGTGCCGCAGGATGCGAGCGCTCATCATGGGCGTGAGGGTGAGTGAGACCACTGCCGATACGACGATGGTAACCGCCAGGGTTACGGCAAACTCGCGGAACAGGCGTCCCACGACATCGCCCATGAACAGGAGTGGAATCAACACGGCGATGAGGGAAACAGTCAGCGAGAGAATGGTGAAGCCAATTTGCTCCGCGCCCTTGAGCGCCGCTTCCATGGGCGCTTCGCCTTCCTCAATGTAGCGCGCGATGTTTTCGATCATCACGATGGCGTCATCCACGACGAAACCGGTGGAGATCGTGAGCGCCATCAGCGACAAGTTATCCAGACTGTAGCCCAGGATGTACATCGCGGCGAACGTGCCCACCAACGACAGAGGCACTGCCACGCTCGGAATAATGGTGGCGTAAAAACTCCTCAAGAAAAGAAAAATAACGAGGATGACGAGCCCGATGGTCAGCATCAATTCAAACTCAACGTCAGAAACCGACGCCTCGATCGCGGTCGTGAGATCGGTGAGCGTGGTGACCTGAATCCCCGTGGGTAAGTTCGCCTGAAGTTGGGGCAGGAGCTGCTTGATACTTTTCACCACACTGATGGTATTGGCCCCGGGCTGGCGTTGCACATTCAGAATGACCGCGGGCGTTTGATTCATCCACGCGGCCTGATTGTTGTTCTCCACGCCATTCACGATGCGGGCGACATCAGTCAGCATTACTGGCGCGCCGTTCCGGTAGGCAACGACCACGTTTCGATAGTCGTCTGTGGTAATCAGCTGGTCATTGGCGTCGATCTGGTAATCCTGGCGGGGTCCGTCAAAATTTCCTTTCGCTGCGTTCACGCTGGCGTTGGTCAGCGCGGTGCGCAGGTCCTCCAGGTTGATGCCATAAGAAGATAAAGCGGCAGGGTTGGCTTGAATGCGAACTGCCGGCTTTTGGCCGCCGCTGATGGTTACAAGTCCGACGCCGGTGAGCTGCGAGATTTTGGGCGCGAGCCGCGTGTCCACCAGATCTTCTACTTGCGAAAGAGGCAGGGAACTTGAGGTGATGGCCAGCGTGAGCACCGGAGCATCGGCTGGGTTCGTCTTACTGTAGATCGGCGGCGAAGGAAGAATCGACGGCAACAGGCTCTGCGAAGCATTGATGGCGGACTGCACTTCTTCCTCAGCCACATCAATATTCAAGCTGAGGTTGAACTGCAGAACGATGACCGATGCGCCGCCCGAACTCGTGGAGGTCATCTGGCTCAGCCCTTGCAACTGGCCGAATTGGCGCTCCAGCGGCGCGGTCACTGTAGTCGACATCACCGTCGGGCTGGCTCCGGGATAAAACGTGAGCACCTGGATCGTCGGATAATCGACCTCCGGCAAGGCGGAGACCGGCAGCTGCGTGTAGCCAACGATGCCGACCAGGAGAATGGCCGCCATCAGCAAAGAGGTGGCAACCGGCCGCAAGATAAAGGGGCGAGATGGACTCACTGGGCGCTGCTCCGCTTGGAACCGGCCGCAGAGCGCTTGCCCGATGGCTTATTAGGAGCTGGGCCAGAATTTTGGCCCGGCGTCTGGGCGCCCGTAGTTACCGCCGTATTGTCCTGCAACTTGTCGAAGCTGCTCGTAGCCACGACATCGCCAGCGTCGATGCCGTCCACCTGGGTTAAGCCGCCGTCGGTCACTCCCGGCGTCACGCCGCGCAAATGCGCCACATTCTCTTGAATCACATATACGAACGACGACTGACCATTCTGTTGAATGGCGGCGGATGGAACCAGTGTCACTCCCTGCAGGGTATTCACCAGCAGTCGCGTGTTGACGAACTGGTTGGGAAAGAGCGCGTCACTCTTATTGTCGAAGATCGATCGCGCCTTGACTGTGCCGGTCGTGGTGTCAATCTGGTTGTCGAGCGTCAGTAGTTTTCCGCTGGCGATTTTCGTTTGGGCGGTACGATCGAAAACATCTACGCCGAGCTTAGCCTTCTTGCGCAGTTGAGCAGCCACCGGACCCAGGCTGTCTTCGGGTATGGTGAAAATCACCGTGATTGGCGTCAACTGCGTGATCACCGCGAGAATTGCGGTTCCTGAAGCTTGCACTACGTTTCCCGGATCCACGAGCCGCAAGCCGACTCGGCCGGCGATGGGAGCGGTGATGTGGCAATACTCGACCTCAACCTGGTCAAATTGCACGACGCCCTGATCGTTCTTTACGGTGCCCTCGTCCTGCAGAACCAGCTTTTCCTGGTCATCCACAATTTGCTTGGCAATCGCATTGCGCGCCAATGCGGCGCGATAGCGCTCCGAATCCATCTGCGCCTGGGCGAGAAGATTCTGGTCTCGTTCGAGCGCGCCTTGCGCTTGCAAGAGATTGGCGCGATAGGTGCGCGAATCGATGTCAATCAGCGCGTCGCCTTTGTTCACCTGCTCGCCTTCTTTAAAGTGCACGGCGACAACCAAGCCGTTTACCTGGCTCGTAATCGAAGCGGTGTAAACCGGAGTGACCGTGCCGATTGCGTCGAGGTAAACGCCGATGTCACCTTTTGTTGCATTCGCGGTCGTTATCGCGATTTTCGGAGGCGCGGACGGCTTCTTTTTCGCCGCTTCGGAGTGACGCCACAGCAGCACAATCGCGAGTACAAGGGAGAGGACCAACACAATTCCCGCAAGGATCCACCACACTCTATGAGAATGAGATTCCGAGCCATGAGCCGTGAGTTGGTGGCTAGGATCGACGATGGGATGCTCATTTGCGTCTACGGTCAAAAGGTGCTCCCTCCGAATTGCTCGGATTATAAGCCAGTCGAACCGCGCCCAATTTCAAGCCCGACGGCATTGCTTGTGGTGCCCTGTGGTTAAAACCCAAAAGGGATGACGAATTCGTTTGGGCGGTTGCGTGCTATCCGCTGTCCTACCGCCTTTAGCTTGGGTTGTTCGACTCAGAATATCCGAAAAAACATCGCGGGGATTCGTGAAAGCGCTCTGTCCACTCAAACCTGGCGGCTACAAATCTTCCCTTCGTTGGGCGAAATGCAGTCACAAAGCCGCTCTGGATGCACTGGCCTTTCGGTTGGCAGAAAGACGTCTTAGATACGAACGAGCATTACCGGCGGAGATCGTCCGCGTTGGAAACACTCGCCAGCCGCTAAAGTTTCGCGGGTGCGGCTACAGTAATTAACGTAGTTCCATTCGACGTTTTCCCCAGTACTTTGAACCGTATAGATTGCCGGTCCGGCAACGGGCAAGGAAGCGTATTGGGGCAAAACCTCTTTGGAGCAAACGTCATCTTAGCGGAGAACAAAAGGGCCACTTCCAACGCTAGAGAATGTGAAGGACCGCAAGATGACTTTTCCGAGCCTCTCCCTTTTTTTGCTTGGCCAGTGCATTTCTTCAGTACCGCGATTCGTGTCTGAGAGTTGGCAGCACCTCCGTCTGGACAACCTTTGGTTACCCTTAAGAAACAGCTCGATGACGTGGTACTTCATTCCAATTCCGCTGTCGGCGCTAGTCTGGACAATCGCCGCAGCCTACTGGAAGTTTTCGACGGGTGATTCGATTGCAACTTCACAGCCAGAACGCGATTTGCGATTTTCATCCGTCGTTGAGGGTATTCAACAATTCGGCGAATCCACTCACGCGGTCGCTCCTTCGCGCCCGTCCTCCGATCGGAATGACACCGCCGTTTCGCTAAGCGCGAAGTTGCTAACTTCTCCGGTCGAGGGTTTTGGATATGCGGTTCTGAAGAGGGTTTTCGATCTGGTGGCGTCGCTTTTGGGAGTCATCGTTTTAGGGCCCGTAATGCTCCTGATCGCGGCGCTGGTGAAGTTGAGCTCTCCCGGCCCAGCGTTTTTTTGTCAGGACCGGGTAGGGCGCCACGGAAGAGTTTTTACCATGGTGAAGTTCCGCACCATGTTCTTGAGCAGCCAGCACGAGAGCGACACGGTCTGGACGCCGGATGGCGATTCTCGAGTCACTCCCCTAGGTTTGGTGTTGCGAAGATTGAGCCTGGATGAACTGCCGCAACTGTTCAACGTGATTCGGGGAGACATGAGCCTGGTTGGGCCACGTCCCGAACGTCCTTACTTCGTCACCAAGTTCCGCGAGGATTTTCGGGATTACAACACGCGCCATTGCTGTCACGTCGGTATCACGGGATGGGCCCAGGTGAATGGCCTGCGGGGTGACACGTCTATTTCACAGCGCTTGCAATACGATCTGCGGTACATCGAGGACTGGACTTTTATTTTAGATCTGAGGATTCTCGCCCGTACTGCCTTGGTCGTACTAACAGCGCAGAACGGCTAGCACGCATTTCTGAATTGGACATGCGAACGGCAGTGGGCGAGTGAGCCCTTCGTTAGGCGATCAAGGAGTGATCGTTCCATGATTCGACAGTCACGGATGGTGGCGTTGTTGGTTGTATTGTCCTTTGGAGTCTCCTATGCCCAGTCGCTCGACCCACAGAGTGGAAATACTCAGGGCCGCGTTGATTGCTCCGATCCCTCGCAAGCAGGCAACCTTGCGTGCAGCGGGGCGCAAGGTACGGGAGGTGGGCAAGGAAATTCTTCGTTCGCACCGCCGGTCGTGCCCGAACTGAAAAATCCCGCCGGCTTGAATGCCGATCAGAACCCTCCTCGATCGCCTGCGAACCCCGCGCAAGGCTCGCGGCCGAATACTTCGCCGTGGCCTGAAACGGAATTTGAGCAGATGGTGGCGGACACCGCAGGGCGTGTGTTGCCACTGTTTGCGCAATCTCTTTTTGATCAACCGCCCAGCACCTTTGCGCCGATTGATTCCATGCAGGTGCCCAGCGATTACATCATCGGCCCGGGCGACGAATTGCAGATCGTAATCTGGGGTCAGATCCAGGCAGCCTTGCGCGTAGTCGTGGACCGCTCCGGCCAGATCTACATTCCGCAAGTCGGGCAGGTATCGGTCACCGGCGTTCACTATGGAGATTTGGAACAGCACCTCAAGCGTGAGATTTCCAGATCGTTCAAGAACTTCAATCTCACCGCCAATGTAGGACGGCTCCGCACGATCCAGATTCTAGTCGTCGGCGAGGCGCGCGCTCCGGGCACCTATACCATCAGTTCCCTCAGCACTCTGGTGAACGCGGTGTTTGCTTCCGGCGGTCCCACTCCGCAGGGATCACTTCGCCACATTCAGGTGCGCAGGGACGGTGCAATCATCACTGATTTCGATTTCTACGACTTGCTAACCAAAGGCGATAAGTCCAGAGACGTTCGTCTGGCCAACGGCGACGTGCTCTACATTCCTCACGTCGGTCCCCTGGTTGCCATTTCGGGATCGGTGAACACGCCTGCAATCTACGAAATCAACAAACTATCAACCTTGGGGGACTTAATCGAAACCGCCGGCGATCTGAGCACACTGGCCGACACGAACAAAATTACCGTCGATCGAGTGGTCAACCATAACGCACGGCAAACGCTGGAGTTTCCCTACGACGCTCAGTCGCGCACTCTCCCGCTCAAAGATGGCGACATCGTGCGCGTCTTTTCGATCGTTTCTCGTTTCGAGGACACAGTCACCTTGCGAGGAAATGTGGCGAATCCCGGCCGCTATCCGTGGAAACCGGGCATGAGGATCCGTGACTTGATTCCCGACGCGCAGGCGCTGTTGACTCGCCATTACTGGCTCGATCGAGCGGACATGGTAAACGGCCGGGCTACCGAGTACCCGGTGCGCCCGCGAACCGTGCCTTGCGTCCCTATCTATCGTCAGACGGCTAACCCGAATTCACCCTACGCAACTGACAACCCGAACCTCAACTCGGCGACCGGGAATCTTCCTTCTGGCGCTGGATCTGCCGCGGACCTTGCCGCCATGAATGGCAGCTACAACTCTGCCGTCAGCGAGTCTGCCAATTCGAACGCGAACGCCGTTCCCTGCACTCCGGTGGAAGCAAACTCTCTTGAACCGAACTCGACCCAAGACTACAGATCGCAGAACCCAACCGGGCAAACGACATATCGAACATATGCGACGAACACGGCGAACCAAAGTGCTTCGGGCAATGTTACTCAGAATCTGCGAAACTCCGCTCCAGCAATCAATTGGGACTACGCCATTATTCAGCGCGTGAATCCGGAGGATCTCACTTCCAAGCTACTCTGGCTGAGTCCGCGAAAGGCAATCCTCGAGCGCGATGAGTCCAGCAATCTGGAATTGAAACCCGGCGACATCGTCACGATTTTTTCGCAGCGAGACATCGGCGTGCCGCAGAGCGAGCGTACCCGCTATGTCATTCTCGAAGGCGAGGTTCGGCGCCCAGGCATTTACGAACTGCACCCGGACGAAACCCTGCGCTCGGTTCTGGAACGCGCCGGCGGTCTTGCGCCCAACGCTTACATTTATGGATCGCAACTCACTCGTGAATCCGCCCGCGAGCAGCAACAGACGAGCCTCGACGAGTTGGCCAATGCCATGGAAACTCAGATTCGCCAGGTCGCAACCTCGCTGGCAACAGCCGGCGACGCGGGGCAAGTCGGCCAGTTACAGGCCGCCCAGCAGGGGATCATTGCCAAGCTTCGCGCCGCTCGTGCCAGCGGTCGCGTTGCTCTCCCGGTCAATCCGAGCGACAAAAAGCTTACTGATCTTCCCGACATCGTGATGGAAGACAATGACCACCTCATCGTTCCTCACAATACTTCAACCGTCACGGTGGTGGGGAACGTCTACAATCCCGGTTCGTTTATTTTCAACGCGCACACAACGGCTGGAACTTACCTGGAACTGGCTGGCAAAGGAAAACCTCAGTCAGATCTGCACCACGCCTTCGTTCTGCGGGCCAACGGAACCGTGGTCGCAGCCAACAATGTCAACGGACTTTTCAGCGGCGCGAAATTCGATCGCCTGCGGCTGTATCCCGGCGATGAAATCATCGTGCCTTACAAGGTCCCGACCGGCGCTTTCGTTCGCGGCTTGCGCGATTGGACCCAGATTACTTCGCAGCTGGCCTTGACTGGAGCGGCGCTGGCTGTGATCCAATAGCCCCCCATCTTCCCTTGAATAAGCTATGCATCAACGGCAAATTTTTCTCTCAGCGCGTTACCGGCACGCAGCGCTACGCTCGAGAACTGATGCACCAGTTCGACAAGTTGTTGGGAACGAACAAATATCGTGGCCTTTCGATCCAGGTTCTGGTTCCAGGATCTCTGTCCGGCTCCGCGCTGATGCCAGCCTATACAAATCTCGAGGTGCGGCCTGTGGGCAGGATGGGCGGAACAAAATGGGAGCAAACGGAGTTGCCTTATCACAGCCGGGGGCAGGTTCTGTTGACGTTGAGCGGAGGAGCACCCATCCTGCATCCGCGCAATGTAGTCGCCCTTCACGATGCGGCCGTTGCTGCTGCCCCAGCGGGCTATTCACTTCCTTATCGCGTCTGGCATAAAAACATTTGCCGGCGAATGGCGAGAAGCGCCGAGCATATTTTCGCGAACTCCCATTTCTCGAAGTCGGAGATCGTGAAATGGTATGGCGCCGATCCGAAGAAGATCTCGGTCATTTCGCTCGGCAGCGACCACGCCTCGCGCCCCGCTGCCGATACTTCCGCGCTGCAGCGCTTCGGCCTCTCTGGGAAATATGTTCTCGCGGTCAGTTCGCACAATCCGAACAAAAACTTTCCACGGATCGTAAGGGCAATCAGTTATCTGAACCACGGTACGCAGCTGGCGATCGCGGGCGGGCACGATTCCAGAATTTACAGGAATGGGCTCCGCCTGCCTGCAGAGGTCCGCGTCTTGGGGTACGTGAGCGACGCGGAATTAAGGGCTCTCTACGAGAATGCTGCCTGCTTTGTCTTCCCCTCCCTCTATGAAGGTTTCGGATTGCCCCCACTGGAAGCGATGTCTTATGGCTGCCCGGTCGTTCTTTCCCGCACAGCGTCATTACCGGAGCTATTCGAAGGTGCGGCGTCTTTTTGCGATCCGTATTCGCCACCGGATATTGCTCGGGCAATCCAGCGCGCTCTCGAGTCTCCGCCTCTGCCTCGCGACGAGCTAAAAGCCTTCGCCGATAAATTCAGCTGGGAGCGTTGTGCCCGCCAAACTCTGGATGTGATTCAGAATTTGTAGCTTGAAACTATTAGCAAGTCAGAACGCAGCATTACTGCGCACGGTCAGACCGTGCAACTGCTCCTGCGGTTTACGCTCGTAAGACCAGACCAGCGCAATCATCAGCCAGAATACGGGCTCCATGTGTGATTGATAGGGCGCGTTAAAAACCATAATGGCCGCTACAGCGGCTGTTGCGCCGTTCCTCGCCAGCACGGGATAGCCCAACAGAATCATGAGGACTAGAAATGCAGGCAATCCCAGCTCAGCCAGAATGGTTACATAGAGGCAGTGGAAATTTCCATACTTGTCGTCGCCAAAGAAATCTCCCAGCACCCTCGGTGAAGAGGCGAGCCCGATCCCCGTCGCCATCGTGTGCGGTGTGGAGTACCAGGTATCGAATCCACGTTCGATCAATCGGATGTGATCTCCGCCCGAGGTTCCTTCTTGGCCCGACACGCGGTCCGAAACAATTTCTGAAACATCCCATGCGTAGAGCACTTCGCCAATTTCTCTTTGGTACTCGAATCCTGCCAACAGGCAGGCGGTTACGATTGCTGCGGCCCACATCGCTCGCCGCCAGCTGACGAGGCGCTTCCATGCCGCCGATGAGAAGAGCCAATAGGCGAACCAGCACAGCATTGCAGATCTTGACAGGGCGAGGAAGATAAAAAGTACGATCGCAAACCGGAGGAAGCTCGTATAGCGAGATTTCCGTGCAAAGTGATCGAGCAGAGCCAGGTACATGACCAGGACAAAGCCGGAACGATTGGCATCGACTGTGGAACCCGAGAGCCTCGGAACCCAGAACAGAGTTTTGGCTGCAAAGGCGTCTTGCACCCATGAGCCGCTATTCTCCGTGGTTTGGATGATTCCGTATTTCCAGGCGATACTCTCTCCTACACAAAATACGAAGTAAACGAAGAGCCCGACTGAGATTGCCCGCACAATCAGTTTTTCCGGCTCGGGATCCGCGAGCAGTCGCAGTGAAATGCAGTAGGCGAGCGCGGACACGAGAACCAAATCCGCCAGCGCCATCAACCCGCGTTGCGGATCCATTCCGAAGATGGTTGCCACCGATGCCAGAAAAAGGAACGCTGCCAAACCAACCAGAAACGGCTGTTGTCTGCGCATCGCAGGGCTAAGCGGGAAGTCGAGCCTGCCGCGCATTGTGATCATCAAGAGATGAAGGAGAACGAAGGCGAATGCACAAACCAAGAATGGGGTCAGCCGGAACGAAGCTTTTCCAAACAAGAGATCGATGCGGTCCGCGCCGATCAGTGCGACGCTGCCGATCAAGAAAGCGTATTCGAGTCTTCGCAGCATTTCGTCACAGTATCTTCTGAACCAGCGGCAACGTACGGCGATAATCCTCCACTCCCGCCCACACGCTCTTGCAGCGGAGGAACTGCATCTTCAGAAGCCTTCTCGAAAAACGAACGCCTAAGAACACTAGTGATGAAAAATAAGGAAGCACCGCGTGAAGGCGAAGTATCCGCAACCCTGACGCGGTTTGATGTCGATCGAGCACCAAAGAATTCCCCCCCGTGCTCGCATTTACTCTATGTAAAACGCGAGATTCCGGAGCGGCTGCAATTCGCCATCCTTTCTTGCGAAGACGCAGACAGAACTCCGTATCTTCCCAGTACAAAAAGAAGCCTTCATCCAGCAGACCAACATTTTCCAGTGCCTCGCGTGTGACCAGCATGCTGGTCCCATTCAGCGAGTCGAACCAATCGTCCTTGTGAGGCTCGGTGTTGAGCCGTGAAACTCCTATCCATAAATTCACTCGCGATCCTCCCCATGCCTGGACCTTCGAGGGCGCATCGGCAAAATAGCAAATCGAGGCGACCGCGCCAATTCTTCGATCTGTCATGGCTTTTGCCACCAGCGAAGACAGAGCGTCGGGAGCCGGCTTCGTGTCATTATTTAGCAGCCAGACATAGTCCGCACCACGAGCCAGCGCATGACGAATTCCAATATTATTGCCTGCCGCAAACCCTAAGTTCCGTCCGCTCTCCAGGACTAAGACGCCGGGATAAGCGCCTCGAATCCTCTCCACCGAGTCGTCCGTGGACCCGTTATCCACCACGATCACCGTCAGATTGCCGTAGTCGCAATGACTCAACGCTTCGAGACACGATAACGTGTCGCGCCAGCCATTCCAGTTCAGGACGATGCAGCTTACCCGCAGTAGCGAATTCAAAGCGAAATGCCCGATCTACAGAGATTCCTTGATGCCACGAAGCTAATGCTGTGTTTAAAGTTTATGTGTCGTACTTGTTCCCTCAGGAAGCGCATGACCCGCAATAGCATTTCCGTAGCGATGTGCACCTTTAATGGCGCTTCGTTCGTTGGCGCTCAATTGCAAAGCATCGCCGCGCAAACTCGGCCTCCAGATGAACTGGTGATCTGTGACGATCGATCGTCGGACGGCACGAGTGAAGTAATCCGCGGCTTCGCCTCGACGTCGATCTTTCCCACACGCTTCATCGTCAATGACGCGAATCTGGGTTCGACTCGGAATTTCGAAAAGGCGATTCTGCTCTGTCAAGGAACCATCGTTGCGCTCGCCGACCAGGATGACCTGTGGTATCCGCACAAACTCGAACGGATTGAAAAGGCGTTCCTGCCACCGAGCACGATGACTGCGGCATTCAGCGATGCCGATCTTATTGACGGCGAGTCGCACCCGCTGGGCGGACGCTTGTGGCGTACATTTAGTTTTGACGCTACCGAACAACAGCAGTGCGGCAATGGCCATGCCCTGGATGTATTGCTGCGTCATCCCGTCGTAACCGGCACAACCCTGGCTTTTCGCCGGGATCTGTTCGATGCCCTCACTCCGATTCCGGCCAACCAGATCCATGATCGCTGGATATCCTTTCTTCTAGCCGTGTGCGGCCCTCTTCAAGTCATTCCCCAGCCCCTGATGGCCTATCGCCAGCACTCGCGCCAACAGATCGGGCCGGGACCGCAAACCTTGCGCGGAACAGTCGAACGCGTCAAGAACACAGGTCCGGACTTTTACGCAAACGAACTCCGCGTCTACGGCCTGTTATATGAAAAGCTCCTGACGCTGCGGGCCTGTGTTCCTTCCGCGAAACATGCGCTGGTTAAGATCGAAAAAAAACTGTCGCATCTTGCGCACCGAGTGAATCTTCCCAACGCGAGAACCGTGCGTGTACCGAAGATTCTCCACGAAAGCCTGAACGGCAATTACTGGCGCTACTCGGGCGGATGGAAGAGCATCGCCAAGGACCTCATGCTTCGATAGGCCGCCAAATCGCCCCTTCCCGGCGAATCCGCTAGACCACAATTCCCAGACCATAACTTTCCTCGAAATTGTGGAACTGCTTTCCGGTTTGCCTCGCGATGTCGAGGACTGCTCTTTTCACCGCCGGAAAGCTTAAAGTGTCATGAAAAAGTACGCAGGGCGAATGCAGTGCACTCCACAAGCCGCATCCGAACGTATCGATGTAAGTGTGAACGATGTCCACATGGATCAGGTCGTACTTGCGCTCATTGTGCGCGATCCAGTCGCGATAATCCGCTCGAACCAACTCGATGTTCTCGTAGTTCGAGAGCCGTTGTTTAGTGAATGCAAAAATGTCGCTCTTGTTCTCTGTGTGTTTGTCACCGTGAAACGTGTCGATCCCGGTCACGTTTTTGAAAAAGCTGGAAAGCGCAGCCGTGGAATACCCGTATTCCACGCCGAATTCGAGACACGAATCCGTTCTCAGGCCAAATCTTTCAATCAGGTCGCCGAGTATGCTTTCGATCCCTTGCCACGCGGTGGGGGGCGAAAGCACTCGCGGCGGCAACTGCCGCTGTTGCGGGACATACGGCAGAATGGGGATTCTGGGACCGACTAGTCCGGCAAACACGGATTTCCAATACTCGATTTCCACAACCACTCGGGTCACCTCAGCAGGTTGTTTCGATGTCCGAAATACCAATAAGGTTTAGCGCATTCTGATGTACCCAGCGCCAGTTCTGCGCTGCCAGGCACAGCAGATCGGCGCGTTCCTGGCGGTTGAGCACGCCCCACCAAGCCAGCAAGAGAGTGGCACCACCCCAGACCGCAAGTGCTGGCAAAGTCATGAAACGGACTGTCCCCCGCATTAGAAAAAATACAGCCGACGGAAATGCAGTGACCAGGGGCCGCATTTGTCCCGCAACCATCAGCCGCCAGCGCGACATCGCGAGTGATTCGCGGGTGAAATGCATCGTGAAGATGAAATGGAGCGCGACGCTGACCACCGCCCCAATCACCGTGCCCAAAGCTACGCCGACCGCCCCATATCGGCTCGCCAGGTAAACGCTGCTGCCGACATTGACAACCGCTTCTGAAATTGCCGTGATGATCGCCGCACTTTGTCTGCCGGTGGCGCACACCATGGTCGCGTAGGGTGCGCACAAATTCCGAATGATGTTGGCGAGCACCAGTACTCTCAAATAAGCGATCGTGTGCAATGCGTATACCGGGCCGACCCAGATCCGCAGCAGAGGAAATCCACACACGATCAGAGGTAATCCGGTTAATAGCAGAATCGCCGTCGTGTAGCGCGTGAACTGCACTAGAAGGGCGCCCATTTCGGTGGGGGACCGCTGAGTGCTCATTGCTGAAGAGGCCGGCAGAAGGGGATTTAGAATCGACGCCATCAAGAGCAGCATGAAACTTGTTGGCAACGTCGCAATCGAGTAGTAGGCGGTTTGTGAATAGTCGTAATGGCCCACGATCGTGATATCGAGGCCGGTCACGCACAGCATTCCGAGAATCCATATCGATTGCAAGGTACAGAACCGCGCCACACTCTTGACCACGTCACGGCGCAGCAGAGTGATTGAGAGCCGAATGTGTGATGCTCTTGTGTACCACGCCAGCACCTGCAGCAAGCCCGTAGCCACGTTGACGCTTGCCACCGCCATCCCCATGGCGACGAGATTGCCGCGCAGCGAAACCACGACAACCACGACAGCCGCGAACGAAGCGCGGTTGACGATCGCGATTGTCATAGGAATCCAATAGCGTTGCAAACCCAGAAAAACGGCAGAGTGCACCGCGCATACCAAACTGAAAGACAATGAAGTGCCGACCAGGACAAGGCTGATGCGCACATCGTGATAAAGATCGGCCGGCATAGTCGCGAACAGGCGAGGAACTTGCCAGGCCAGAACCAATGTGAGCCCCACACCAAACAATCCAGCCAGAGCCATCAGGAAAAACCCGGCGCTGGCATGGCGTCCAGCCCGCTCGTGGTCGCCGGTGGCCTCATACTCGGCGACGAACTTCGAAATCGCAGTCTGGATCCCAAGGTCGAAATACGAAACATAGGCGCCCAGTTGCAGAATCAAAATCCAGGCAGCGTAGGTCGTGACTGGCAAATGATGCACCAGAAACGCCGGCAGCACTATCGAGATCAGTGACAAAGCGCCCACACGCGCCAAGCTGGCTGCAATATTGCGCGAGAGTGTCACGCGAAAAGGTGCAGCCTTCGCCGGCTTGCTTTCCGTCTCGTCGCGAATCAATGTCGCGCTTTGGCTCATGCTCTCGACTCTGAATTAGTGTCCCACGACAATTTCACCCGGAAAGTTTGCTCGGAACGCCTGCAAATCACATCCGACCTGCGCCGGAACCAGTCCCGGGCGAGTCGCCTTCGGCGCGCGGCCTGATCGGAGATAAAGCTTCGCGGTTATGGGCGTAGATGAAGCCACTCGCCACGCCCAAACATTGGGCACACGCTCGCAGCGCGAGCAAGGCGGGAGATAGGATTCCGAGCACGGGATCCCGCACCATTGTTCGCAGCATGAAAGGCAGCGTGCTCGCCACAAAGATTGCAAGAACCAGGAGCGATGCCGGCAGCATGGGTCTGGCAATTATGTCGAATACAACACTGGCTAAGAGTAGCGGCGCGAGCAGAAGTTGCAGCTTCATCAATTGCGGCGTATGAGAATCTTTAAATCCTTTGCTAGGATTTTTTTTCACGGCCAGCACTCGCCAGAAGGCAAACTTGTATTTCTTCTTCAGGTAGCCGGTGAGCGTATCCGGATGGGTATGGCCGACAACTGCTTGCGGAACCATCCTCATCTTCCAGCCCCGCCCCGACATTCGATAAGAGAGTTCGACGTCCTCGGCGCATGCCACCGGAAACGACATGTCGAAGCCGTTCATTTCCAGAAATCGATCGCGCCGGTATGCCGCAGAGTAAGTATCGATGAAATCGATGTAGCGATGGCGCGCCATCCGCCGATATTTTTCTTCATACTCTCGCTGCACGAAACGGGCCACCAGGCTCGGCTGCAACGTGCAATAAATCCCTTTCACTCCAACGATCTCTTGGTCGTCGAACGGTTCGAGCAACGCGGTCAACCACCCCGGCCTGGGGACACAATCGTCATCCGTGAAAACGATGATCGGCGCCCTGGCCTCCATTGCTCCGCGATTGCGAGCTGCGGCGGGACCGGCGTTCTTTTGCTGGATGAGACGAATGTTGGCACCGCAAGCCGCTTGATACCAAGCCACAACCTCGTTGGTCCGATCGGCCGAGCCGTCGTCGACGATGAGAATCTCAGCTCCAATGGCCGCCGCCTGACTCGCCAGCGCCCGCAGGCAATTTCCGATCCGGCCGGCTCCGTTGAATGTCGGGATTATGATCGACACTGACTTTCCGGGAATGGTGGACCTCCATACCCGTGCCGAACTTAGATACTGAACAGAATTAGCCACGGATCACCTCAGGCAATAGGCGTAGCAATCCGCGTTCGGCGGGTCTCGATCGCATTACGCGACCGCCGGCTCGTCTTGCGCGTTAGCCTTCTCGTGTCGGCTGCCGCGCAGTAAATATTTCGACAACGTGAGAAAGCCTTTGAGATTGCGTTGCAACTCACGTGGATCTCTCAGTGACTGCTTGAGCTTGTAGAGCAAATACGACGAATCGAGATAGAAACTTCGCCGCGCCCGGTCGCAAAAACTAACCAGCTGTTCGTGCGTGATGTTAGGAAGATTGACCACGCTGTTATGCAGGCCGTCCTTGGTCAACCAACCGCTCCAGTCTTCAATCTGGATGTACTTCCGCTTTTTGGCTTCGTCATATGCAGTCGTTCCCGGGTACACCATGATCGGGAAGAATTGGGCAGTGTCGGGACGAAGCGTTTTGGCAAAACGCAGGGTGTTCTCCATGCTCTCCGGTGTCTCATTCAGATTGCCGACCATGAAACATCCGTGCACCATAATTCCTGCTTCCTGACAACACAGCACAAAGCGCTTGGCTTCTTCGTGGTACTTCACATCGCGTCGGTCATCGTTGTTCTTCTTCATTCCACGGATCACTTCCACATCGCCACTTTCAAATCCCACGCAGAAGAGTCGCGCGCCGGCTTGGTGCAGCGTGGAAAGCAAGTCGCCGTCAGCTCCAATATCAGCGCGGCAGTTGGCATCGAACGGCAACTTGTTGCCGCGCCGGATCAGCTCTTTGGCCAGATCGAGCGTCCGCGGTTTGCTGATGATGAAAGTGTCGTCTTCCAACATGACGGTCTTGATCTCAGGCATTTCGCGCGAAACAAAGTCGAACTCGTCCGCCACGTTTCCGACCGAACGATAGCGCATCCTGTGCCCGCTGAAAGTCTGCGGATACACACAAAAGGAGCAGTGATACGGGCATCCACGGCTGGTATCGAATACCACCAGAGGCCACAGCGAGTGGCCATAGAAGTAGTCCGGGGTGCGCAGGAAGCGCTTATAGACTTCAGATACAAACGGCAGATCATCGAGATTCTCGATCGCCGCGCGGGGAGCGTTACTGACAATTTCTTCGCTGCCCGCGGGTCGCCATACCAGACCATCGACCGCCGAGAGGTTCGCACCGCAGGCTTTCGCAGCCAACCATTCGCGCACTGTATACTCATATTCCCGCACGGCGATCGCTTCCAGCTTCGTCGACATCGCGAGCGTCTCTCGCGGCATCGCCGACACGTGTCGACCGACCAGCAGCACATGCAGATCAGGTTTCGCGGCGAGCAGCGACTCGATCACACCAACGTCATTGACGATGCTCGGTGTCGATGTATCGCACACGACCGCTCCAATGTTCTTCGCGGCAATTCGGTCGATGACCGCCTGCACCGAGAGCGCAGCCGCGGGCGCGTCCACCAGGTCCACCTCGTGCCCGTCCCGGATTGCGACGCCGGCCGCAGTGGCCAGCCACTTCGGATAGTAGAGCGTTCCGCTCTTGGTAACCGCCGGGCTGCGCTGCTCCCGGGAATACCGCGGGTGAAAAGGTGGATTCAGAAATAGAACGCGCATGATGCTTGTCGACATAAGGATTGACCACCCGACGAGAGACGCAACTACCCAATACCGTAGTCGCTGAGATGCCGTCGTGTAGCGGGAGGTTTACGTGGAAAATCGACCGGCAACAAGCGGTTAGATTGTGAATAAATTGAAGCCAACTTACGGCCGTTTGGGCCACGAAGAAATCTCGAGTTACGACTTGCTCGGTCTGCCGTTCCACCCAGCTTTGATCGCACGCAGACGACGCTGATTTTCCGGTAACTCAAGGCTGAGTGCCATTCCCTCTCGAACCTTGATCCAGACTACGGCTGCAAAGAAAGAAAGAATCATGGATCCAAGAATTATGAGCGTCCGGTGCGGCGACGACCGCTTGTCCGGCGGGACGGCCGCATCCACGACTTGCACAATTTCGCCCTCGCGTGCCTCGTCCAGTTTCGCAATCTCCAACTCCTTGGCCAGCAGCTCGTAAGTCGTCTCGTGGTACTTCAGGTCGCGATAGCGCCGAAGGTATTCCATGCCCTCTCCGGTGACCCTGCCTTTGGAAAGAACGATGTCCGATCCATCATCGTGCTGCGATCCGGCCAGTTGTTCGAGCTGTGACTTCAAGGCGGCCAGTTCCTGTTTGGCCATGACGAGCGTTGGATTATCTTCGGCGGCATAGGCACGCATGCTCTGGACTTGCACTTCCTTGGCCACGACCTGGGCACGCAAGAGCGCGGAGGATTCGATCAACGCTCGCGCCTGACTATCGATTTGCAGGACACCGGTCGACTGCTGCGTCTTTCTCATCGCCTCTTCTGCGGCCGCCAGGTCGGCCTTTGCCTGTTGCAACTGGCCTTCAAAAAACACGCGCCTCCGGGCGGCTTCCGAAATGGCCAATGTGGCCGAGAGTCTGCGGAATTCTTCCACGTATCCATTGGCCATCTCAGCGGCTCGTTTTGGGTCACGATCGTCAACGGCGATACGAATCAATCCGTCTTTATTTCCCGCCACCACGGAAGTATTCCTCTCGAAGACCTTCCGTGTTTCTGTCATATTCTTTTCCTTATATTCAGCCATCAACCCGAAACGCCGAATCATCGCGTCCTCCACCGTGCGGCTGGTGAAGAACGACACATACATGTCGGCCGTGTTTTTCATTCCCAAACCACCGAGCGATGCAAGCGACCCTAGCGAACCGAGCGACCCCAATCCTCCCATCTGCCCCAGAACTGCCGACGCAATCGATGAATTCTGTTGAGGAGGCAGAAGTACGATCTTGGCCTCATATCGAACAGGCAGCAGAAAGGCCACCACCGTTGCCAGAACCGTGGATATGACTACGAACCGCGTAATGAACGTCTTGCGACGGGCCAGCAACGCGAGCGTGTCCAGAACAGAAACGTCCGTTTCTGCCACCGATACCCTCGGCAGTTCTTCTTCCGTTTCGGTCTGGATTATTGTCCGCACACTTCCCGCCTTGACCCACCTGCCGAACAAAAGAGTTCTGCACTCACCAGGATGCCATGCTGAAACGCCGAATTCCGTGACCACTCGCTAGAGTGCCTAGGATGCGATGCTGGTTGATTTGGTTTGCGAAGATTTGAAAATTGCGCATCTTGCCACAGCAACCCTAGGTCGTCTCGCGTCATCTGATGCAACGCATTTCTGAGCACAAAACAAAAAATGAGGCGTGTCGAACCGGCTTCGTCCCAGCGGCCCCGAGCACAGTTGAGTTTCTACGGCCGGCTTATGTGTTGTCTGCTGCTCGCGTGGTGCCGCGCCTTCGCTCAAAATCCTGTGCCGGAGCAAGATTCCCTTCCACCCGCTCCGCAATCTCAATCTTCGCTCTCGCCGCCACGGCCTGTCCCACTCAAGGCGCTTCCTAAAAACCTTTTTGTGGATCAGGCTCACTTTTTGACTTCGCCTCTCCACATGAACGAGGCGGATTGGGAGTGGGGCGTTCCGCTCGTGCTGGCTGGAGCAGGACTAGTCGCCAGCGATCAGTCCATCGAAAACCACGTTCCCACGAACTCATCGCTCGTTCCCCACGCCGTAACCGCTTCCAATGCCGGCCTTGCGGCCATGGCCGGCGCAGGAACCGGACTTTTCCTGCTAGGCCATCTTCGCCATGACGATCAAGAGCGCGAGACCGGCCTGCTGAGCGGCGAAGCCGCCCTCGACGCAGTTCTTGACTCAGAAGTTTTCTCTCTTGCCGCTGGGCGCAACCGGCCCTTCTCGGGTCCAAACTCTGGGCGCTTTTTCTACGGCGGCGATTCCTTTCCATCGCAACATGCAGCCATTAGTTTCGCGATCGCCAGCGTCATCGCTCACGAATATCCTGGGCCTCTGACGCAGTTTCTAGCCTACGGCGCAGCCAGCGGCATCAGCATTGCGCGCGTTGTGGGGCAGAAGCACTACGCATCGGATGTGATTATCGGCGGCGCCCTGGGCTGGTATTTGGGCAGGCAGGTCTTCCGGTCGCAGTCTGCCTACAGTGACGCTGAGATGCGAAGGTATGGCACCTTCATGCGAGAGGATCAGATTGATCGTCACCGAGACCAGAGCCCGCAAGGTCGGCTCCAGTTATATTCCGCTCGAGAGTTGGGTGTATCCGGCGGTGGAGAGGTTGGCGAGCCTCGGTTATATCCAGCTGGCATTTCGCAATTCAAGGCCATGGACTCGAATCGAAGTCGCCGCTCTCGTCAATCAGGCAAAAGCTAACGTAAAAGCTGGTGAGAACGTTTCGAAGGAAGTCTCCGACCTTCAACTTGAGCTCGAAACTGAATTCGCTCACGAACTGGATGTGCTCAGCGGCGAAAGCAACGAGTCCGTCCGGGTTGAGTCTATCTACAGCCGAATAATGCCGATCCACGGGCCGTCGCTTAATGACAGTTATCATTTCGGCCAGACCATCATCAACAACGACGGTCGGCCTTACGAAGAAGGCTTCAATACTTTCGATGGTTTCTCGAGTTACGGCACAGTAGGACCGTTCGCGCTCTACGTTCGCGGTGAATACCAGCACGCGCCCTCTGCTCCCGGATATTCCCCCGCGGCTCTTCAGGCCATTGCCGCGGTCGACGAGAATCCAGTGCAGCTATCCACTCCTGTCGCCGCGGTCAGTCGTTTTACCCTGCTCGAAACTTATGCGGCGGCCAAAGCAGCCGGATGGAATTTGTCATTCGGCAAGCAGAGCCTCTGGTGGGGTCCGGCCGATGGAGGCGCTCTTCTTTTCAGCGATAACGCCGAGCCCATTTACATGTTCCGCGCCAATAAAACCTTCGAGGATCTTCCCTGGATTCTGCAATGGATGGGCCAAATCAAACTCGATTTTTTCTTCGGCAAACTCTCAGGTAACGAATTCCCTCCTCGGCCTCTGATCCACGGCGAAAAGCTCAGTTTTAAGCCTACACCTCACTTGGAAATCGGCGTCGAACGCACCTCGGAGTTTGGGGGCGTGGGCCGGGCCTTAACCGCGGGTGCAATCTGGGAGAGCTACGTCGGGACGAAATCTTCGTTCGAGTATCCTTCCGATCGCGATCCCGGCAAACGCAACTTGGGCTTCGATTTTTCCTATCAGGTTCCAGGTCTCCGCGACTGGCTTACTCTTTACGCCGACGGTCTTTTGCCCAATGCCAATCCTTTCAACCTCGATAACAGTCAGAACCCCATTCATGCTCCCCGGCGCACCGCTGTGAGAAGCGGGATCTATCTTCCCCGAATCCCGGGTGTGCCAAAATTGGACTTTCATTTGGAATCCGTTTATACCGATCCTCCCACGGCACGCAGCATCAAGGGCGATTATGTTTATTGGGACGGCTTTTATAAGGATCTCTACACCAATAAGGACAACCTGATCGGCGACTGGATCGGGCGCGAAGGAATGGGCTTTCAAGCCTGGACCAACTATTGGTTTACTCCCCGCAGCTTTCTTCAATTTAATTATCGACATGCCAAAATCGACGAGGATTTTATTCCGGACGGCGAGACCTTTAACGATGGCTCAGTCAAAATGCTCTGGTGGTTTCGTCGTCAGTTGAGCGTGTCGGGTTCTCTGCAATATGAAAAATGGAATGCTCCGCTTCTCGCTTCGACTCCCCAAACCAACTGGACGTCGACGATCGAGATCGCATTCTGGCCGAAAGCCTGGAGTCGCTAGGTCGGCTTGCCGAACCGGCGCGATCGGCGCGTACGAGATGTCAGTGCGAAAAAAGCGCTCCCCCCTCTGAAGGCCCTGGGCTTGATTTCGACAGTCCGCTCGCACGGTATAATCGCGGTGTCCATGCCTGCTTCTGGCACGAATCTGAGTCCCTACGAACCGCAATCGCGCCCCTTAGCCGCCCGCATTGGCCCGGTTGCATCCGTTTTTCTGGCAGTGATGCTTTTGAGCACGACATTTGCCGCGCAGAACCAGGCTCCGTTCCCGGTGACTTCGATCATCGATGCGCCCACTATCGCAGGCCGGCCGGTGCAGTTAGACGCACATGGCAAACTGCTACCGTGGCCGATGCCGAACGATATCGGCTATTCCTATTCCTCGCACGTCCTCACGCAGTGGACCATCCTATGGGACCAATACAATCGTCAGCGCCTACCTTATTTCTATTGCTGCTTCGATTTTGACCGTACGACATTTGAGTTGACCCCCGATCCGCACTGGGTGAATTCAACCGGCTATCTGCGAGCCATGCTGCAGGGATTCATCGAGCGCCTTTATCCCTACACGGGAGATGCGCGCACGCTCATCTTCCTGCAGGACTTCGTCGACTATGAACTGGAAAATGGGCTCACTCCCGAAGGTTATGCGTGGCCGCAGGTTCCCTACGCATCGGCCAATCCCGGGGCGAGGCGCTACAGCGGCTGGAGCCAACTCGGTGAAGATTACATTGAGCCGCATGTCGTGGGCGAGGACGGCTACGGCTATCTGCGCCTGTATGAAATGACGGGCAACACGAAATATTTGCGGGCCGCGATTCGCTGCGGCGATGCTCTAGTCAAGAATTACAAATCGGGAGATGAGAATCATTCTCCCTGGCCAGTGCGTGTGTATGCGCGCGATGGAAAGGCGGAAGGCGCGGCCATGGGGCCATACTCCGCGAACGTGATTGAGCCCATCATGCTGTTCGACGAACTCATTCGTCTGCAGCAAGGCGACGTTGCCGGCTACACGCGAGTGCGGACGGCCGTGTGGGATTGGTTTCAGAAATATCCGCTGACCAATAACGTGTGGGTCGGATATTTCGAGGATGTTACGCCGAGCATGGAGAACATGAACCAGGTTATCCCGCTGGAGTTCGCCCGCTATGTTTTGCTTCACCCGGAAAAAGATGCGCAATGGCGGGAGCATACCCGCAGCCTGATCGAATGGGTGAAGACGACACCGAAGTGGCCGAAGTACATTGTGCATGGCGCTACGGTCACGACCGAACAAGGAGACGGAGTGCGCTTCTGCTGCAACGATCCGGGCCAATGCTGCGACAGTCACACATCGCGGCTCGCGGCTGTCGAAGCGCTCTACTTCGCGAAAACTGGAGATGAGAGTTATCGAGAGGCAGCGTTCCGTTCCTATAACTGGGTCACGTATTTTCAGGGACTATCGCGCGACGCGCACGCTCCCTTCTCGACTCAGTGGTGGTTCACCGACGAATTTGCCGACGGCCCACGGAGGTTGATGGACGCTTTCTGGGCCGTGCCGGAGTGGGCCCCCACGGATGAATCGCATCTGCTGGGTTCCAGTTCCGTCATCACGAAGATCAGTTACGGCAAGGGTTCCGTGACGTATTCCACTTTTGATCCGCAATCGTCCGATGTTCTGCGGCTGGATTTCGTGCCGGAATTTATTACGGCCAACGGAAAGCCGCTCGTGCGCCGCAAAGATCTTGACCAGTCCGGATTCGTATTCGACGATGCGACCCGAGTGCTTCGTATCCGCCACGACGACGCGCGCGACATCGATGTTCACGGCCACGGTGGAAACGTTCCTCCGCAGTATGTTTCTTTCGACGATCCGCATCTTGCGGCAGGGACTGTGTTGAACGGGCAATATCCCTCGGGCACTGTCGATTGGGGTGAGGGCCACTGGCGCATCAACGTGCCGGAAGGCCGCTTCGGAACCTTCAACCTCGCGCTGGTGGATGCCAAGGCCACCACAGCAGAATTCCGCTTCTGTTCGCCTCGCATCTTTCTGGGAATTGATGTCTACAATGGAGGGACGGCGGATGCGACGGTAACAATCCATTCGCCGGAAATTCGTGAAATCTCGTTCACAGTAAAGGCGGGGCAGTTGCAGCGCCTGCGAACGGGATGGCGAGACACCAGTTCGAGCGTCATCCTTGAACTGAAAAACGGCGAAGGCTTACGTTTCGATAATTTGGCTTATGCACACGAATGAAACACGGGCGCGTATCATTCCAAGAGAGCGCCTTTCAGGCAGACCTAGATGAATTCCCCGCGAGTGAACGAGAAACTGAAGTGGTCCCGCCGCGACTTCGCGGCCGCAATGGCGCGTGGGATCGCGTTGCTCCCACTAGCCCCTCTCTCCGCATGGGCAACGAAGCAACGGACGTTTGTCGAGCCCGCGCGCGTTCCTTACCCCGGTTCGGATGACTCACTGCTGGACGAGATCGAGCGCACGTCATTTGATTTTTTCTGGAATGAAGCCGGCACCATTACCGGCCAAGTAAAGGATCGTGCTCTGCTGAATGGGCACGACACTCACACGGTTGCGAGCATCGCGGCCACTGGGTTCGGACTTTCTGGACTCTGCATCGCCGACGCTCGCAATTATCGAAAGAAGGAAGAGGTCGTAGAGCGGGTCCGGACCACGCTGCGCTTCCTCTGGCAGAAGCTTCCTCATGAGCACGGGTTCTATTACCACTTCATCGATATCAACAGCGGAGAGCGGCAGTGGAAGTGTGAGATCTCGTCGATCGACACATCGCTCCTGCTCTGCGGAGTGTTGACGGCGCGCCAGCATTTCGCTGACGCGGAAATACAAGACTTGGCAACCAAGATTTATGAGCGCGTGGACTGGCCCTGGATGTTGAACGGTGGCAAGACGCTGTCGATGGGCTGGCATCCCGAGTCCGGATTCCTTGACGCGCGCTGGAATACATATTGCGAACTGATGATTATTTACCTCCTCGGGATCGGGTCGCCCACCCATCCCATTTCCCCAGGGACATGGAAGGCGTGGACGCGGCCCGTCGTCAAGTTTCAGGGCCTGGAATACATTTCAGGCAACGACCCGCTGTTCACTCACCAATATTCGCAAGCGTGGTTCGATTTTCGCGGGAAGCACGACGCCTACGCCAACTATTTCGACAATTCAGTCAAAGCGACGCAGGCTCATAAACTATTCTGCCTTTCATTGCGCGACGAATTTCCCGATTACTCCGATCATTTGTGGGGCATCACGGCCTCGGACTCGGCAGCCGGATATCAGGCCTGGGGTGGCCCGCCGCGGATCGGGGATTTGGACGGCAGCGTGGTTCCGTGCGCTCCGGGCGGATCGCTCCCCTTTCTCTATCCTGACTGTATGCAGGTCTTGCGCACGATTCGGGAACGTTATCCGAAAGCCTGGGGACGCTACGGATTGATCGATGCTTTCAATCCGCTGACCAACTGGTATAACCCCGACGTACTCGGCATCGACCTCGGCATCACGATGTTGATGGCTGAAAACCATCGCAGCGGCTTCATCTGGAACACGTTCATGAAAAACAAGGAAGCCCAGAGCGCGATGGACAAGGCAGGGTTTCAGAATTAAACACAAGAAAATCCGAGCGGCTCAAATGCTCCAACAAACTAAAACTGCGGAATGAGCGTTGGGCTCATTCCGCAGCATTTTTGCGACGGGGAAAAAGTGACGCCCTTCGCGGCGTCTCTGTTAGAAGCTGAACCGCGCCCCCAGCGTGGCGGTGCGGGATGCCAGTGCAGCGGAGGCGTTCGCGCCCGAGATTTGGCCGAAGTTCGAAAGCGTGACGTTATTCACGATTTGCCGGCTATATCGAGATTCAGATTATTGAAGACGTTGTATACATCAAAGCGGAATTCCAGCTTCGCATTTTCTCCCAGCACTGGCAGGTGAGGAAGGCCGAAACCCTTGGCTAGAGTGAGATCCAGGTCTCGGTAGCCCGGGCCGCGCAGCGAGTTGCGACGGAAACCGGCGACTTGCGGCAGTCAGTTCCGGAGTCGGTACCGTTAAATGGTGTGTACGAGGGCGTGGAGAAGTATGCTGTTCCTCCCAACGGATAGTTCGAACCAGTCTTGAAAGCATCGTTGCTGGTGCTGCTTCCGGCACCGCCTAAATATGCTGCAGGGTAAAGGTCTCCGTAACCGCATTGTCCGCAATAGAGGCTTCCGCCCGTCACAGGCACGATGGGGCTCCACGGGAATCCAGAGTGGAGGTTGAAGATGCCGCTGAGCGACCACCCTCCTGCAACCTTCTCCAGCCAGCGGCGTTCGCCATGGAAGAATGACCGGCTGCCACATGCCGAACGTCTTAAACGCCCGAGCAACACTGTAGTCGGAAGGTCCGTAACTCAAGTTGGGATCGTACGGGATAGATAAGGTTCCGTGTAGGGGCGCGAAGTGTTATCCAGGCTCTTGGCCCAGGTGAATTGGGCGTCGGCCATGAACTGGCGCGAGAAGTCGTGCTTCAATTCAGCCAGCATGGCGTTATAGTTACCGCTGCCGATGTCGCTCCAGTAATCCCCGCCGTTAATGTTCGGGTTCAGAGCGTAGCCCTGAGACCGCAGGACCCGCTAACGGGCTCTGATGGAACAACAGGTCGCGCGACTGGCTTCCCTGGTAAGCCCAGCGATGCCACAAAGTTGTGCCCAAGGTCGTACTCACTCATCGAGCGAGTAGTGGTGGACGCGCAGCGTGGGCAGGGTGCTGGGAAAGATTCCGACGCCAGCCGCGTCTTCGCGGTCGGCAGCCCATTCGGGCCGAGGCTGAGAGTGAAGTTGGGGTTCGAGCGCATACCCGTAAGGGATTGGTCGGACTCGTGGAGGCGCCATAGATAATGCCGGGATTCGGCGAGGTCGGCGTGTCCATAGTCACGTACTCCCCAATGTCCAGCCCGGGATTACCGTTGATATTGGCGGTAATAGCAATTTCTTCCTGGTTGTAGTTCAGCCCATAACCGCCGCGAACCACGAGTTTGTCATGGAATGGAGTCCGGACTCCAGGCGAACCCGATCTCGGGGCCGAAGTTGTCCTTCTGCGCCGTCCAGCCGATCTCTGCTTGGTCACGGTTAGCCCCGTCAGGTAACCGAACCCGCGCCAGGGTGCGCTACAAAAAGGTTATTCTCCTTCGAAGAAAGGGGACTGAAGTAGGACCAGCGAAGACCCGAGATTTAGTGTCAGGTTCTTGCGCAGCTTGTAGTCGTCCTGAGCGAAGAATCCCCAAAGTCGCCTCGCGGTCATCCTGGCGTTGAGTTGTCGGCTGCTCCGGTTGTGGGATTGAAGCGTTACATAGCCCTCGCGGCGCGGTGCATCGTTGAGAAAGTCCCACAGATTAAAGAAGCCATAGCTGGGAATGCCGCAACCGAAACAATCGTTCAGGTATTACAGCTTGGTGAACTCGCCGCCGAACTTCATGGTGTGCGGTCCAATAATCTTGGTGGCCACATCCTTGGCGCTGTAGGTCCACTGATCCAGATGGCTCCCGACATTCGGCCCAAAACTGTTGATTGACGCGCTGCCGATAGCATAGTCGATGCCATCCTCCGGCAGCCCGACCGGCGATTGGGGGTTTGAGGCGATCTCATTCCATCTCCATCCCGCCGCATTGATGCGCGCTTCGTTCAGCAACGTTGGAGAAAAGGTGTGATTCCAGATGGGGGAGAATGCCTGGTTGATCTGCTTGTGGTGGAAGACGTCCAGAACGCGGTTGCCGTTGTAGTTGTCTTTTGAAATAGGAACCCAGTAGATGGCGAACCCGACTCGGTCCTTGGCGCTGACGTCCGCGTCGACGCGGATATTGAATTGGCCTTCGTTGAGCGTGGTCGGATTCGTGGTTTCGTAGTTGGCGATATCGGCAACGCTGCCAAGATTCTCCGGGCCACCGCTCCCGTCCCCGCCGGTTCCAGGAGCTGCCGAACTCACCCAGCCCGGATCCTGGCCCGCCACAATGCTGCCGGTCGGAAACAGCGCCGGATTCAGCGGCGTCCCCACATTCAGGCCGCCACTGACGGCGTGGCAGTTGACACCCTCGGTTAGCCCCGCCTGCAGACAAGTGACCGTATTCACGCCCGTGTTCAGAATGTTGTTCCCTGGGTAATTGGCCAGGGCGAAAGCAACGCTTCCGGATGGCGCCAACGCGTCGAAAGCGGCGAGTATCAGCCCACTGGTTGCCCGTAACGTTGGTGTGCTCGCGAATGGTCTCGTAACTGAAAAATCCGAAGATCTTATTTTTGAGGATCGGACCGCCAATACTGCCGCCAATTTGATTGAAACGGCTAGGATCTCTCAGCGGACTAAAACCGCCATTCCAGGGTTGGTAGGCATTCAGTCCCGGACGGTGCGCGGTAATAAACGCGCTGCCGTGATACTCGTTCGTCCCACTCTTAGACGTAATCTGAATCTGGGCGCCGGAAAAGCGGCCATCCTCGGCGTCATAGTCATTGGAAACGACCTTAAAGCTTTCGATGGAATCTTCCGACGGCGTGATGATGGTCGTTCCGCCCCAAACCGCGCTGGTGGTGCTGATGCCGTCGATGGTAACGCCGTTGGTCGGGCTTTGGCCCCCATTGGCACTGATTGGCGCCCCGTTTTCTGTATTGAAGATGCCCTGGTCACCCCCTGAAGCGCCTCCGCCAGTTTCAGTCCCAGGAAGGTCGTAGCCACCACCGCCGCCACCCTGCGAACCATCTCCGAACACGCCCGGAGCCAGTTGCGCAAGTTTCAAGACGTCTCGGCCGAACGAAGGCATGTGCTGCACCTGATTCGCGGTGACAACTCCATTGAGTGAGGCCGTCTCAGTATCGAGCAGGGGTGCCGCGGAAGCGTCGACGTTCACGGTGGTTGAGGCAGCGCCGACCACGAGCTGCACGGTGAGAGAGTTGGGCTGCTCGGGAATCAGCTCAATATTGTCGATTACTTTCTTCTGGAAGCCGTTTTTTTCCACTACCAGCTGGAAACGCGCCGCCGCCAGCGCATTGAAGTTGAATACTCCACTGTCATCGCTGACACGGACCTGCTTCTGGCCAGTTGCAGGATTCGTGAGTGTGAGGTTTGCACCCGGAATAACCGCGCCTGTCGAATCCGTCACCACGCCCTGAATGGAGGTTCGATATTGTGCATGGGCGGCGATCGCCGTAAACATGACCGCGGAAAGGACGATGCAAGCGAACCTGGAAACACTGCGGAGTACGGAAGAAGTGGAACGGCTCATTGCGGCCTCCCGACCTTGCTGAAACCTTCAACTGATTGGAGATACACCTACTAAAACTCTACAAAAGCGTTTTAGTAACACTAGGGGCGCTTATAGCATATGCGATTTTCGACAGTCAAGCGCGTTGTCGCCGGGCAATGAGATGTAAATCCCCGGACCAAGGGAGACAAGATTTTTTGCCTGCCTCTACCTTATCGATTTTGTTCGCGTGATTCCGCCATCGCTGGGGCGCGGCAGAACTGGGAACCAGGGCTGGAAAAACATTTTCGAGTCTCTCGTGCTTTTCGAGTTGATCGTCCAAAGATGCGGTCGACCGCGGACCGGAGATTTCCCCTATTTGGAATGGACACCACTTCGGACCCGGCCGGTCGTCTCACGAACAATCAGTTTTGGCTCAACCATGGTTTCGCCACCATGCAAATCGGAACCCGAGCGCCGGATGCGGCGCAACAGAGTTTCGGCGGCGATCCGCCCCATTTCGCGCAATGGTTGCCGCACCGTGGTGAGCGCGGGATTCTGGTAAGCCGCGCTCTGGATGTCGTCAAAGCCTACGACCGATACATCCTCCGGCACCCGCAGTTTGGCTTCCAGCAATGCGCGGATAGCGCCCATCGCCGAAATATCATTAAAAGCAAATAAAGCCGTGAACGGCTTGTGCGAAGCCAGCAATTGGCGCGTGGCCTCGTAGCCAAGCTGAGGCGACGGAGAATCGCCTCTGAGTTGAGAAACGAGTCCGGAAGAAATCGGAAGGCCCAGGTGGCTGCGCAGCCTTCTCGATGTTTGCCCAGCGAACTGCGGTATCGGAGCTGAATTCCTGGCCTTTGATGAACGCGATGTGGCGATGTCCGAGCTGCGCGAAGATGTTTGAGTGCGATCTCCGCAGCTCGCACGTGGTCCAGAACGATGTTGGTGACGCCCTTCACCTGATTGTGGCCCGATACGGTCACGACCGGCACCGACAGCGCAAGTGTCCACGGGGTATCGACGGCGATCAAACCATCAATGGATCGTTCCAGAAGAAGTCTGGGATATTCATCGATCAGGTCGGCGCGATGGCGGTGGCTAACCACAAAGTAAAAGTATCCCTCTTGCAAAAGATGGTCTTCCACGCCGCTCATGACAGAGGCAGAGTAGCCATCGCTGACTTCCGGGACAATAACTCCGATGGTAAAGCTGCGCTGCGCGCGCAGAGAACGCGCAAAAAAGTTGGGGCGGTATTTGTACTTCGCGACTGCGGCAAAGATTCTGTCTTTGGTTTCCTGCGGGAATAGTATCCGCGACGCTCGAACGGTTGATGACGAGCGAGACCGTCGCGGGTGCAAGCCCCAGAACCTCCGCGAGTTCTTTCAAGCTGACCGGCTTGGGCCCCAAACGAACGGTGCTATGCGGCACTCTTGTCCGTCTTTTTCTTCGCCACGCTGCGCAGTCTCGCACAAATTGAATCGAGGTAGCAAGCCGAGAGTTTCGAAGGGATGTGCAATCTCAGGACGCGATACTTGTTGACATTGCGCAGAAAAACGTTTTTCATACATGGCGGCGAGGCTCTACTAACCCGATTTAGTAAGCAAGTTGGGCCCGCGCCCGCCGGAGGTTGTAAGTCCATGTTGTTCTCAGCGCCGTCCGCAAGAAGAGTTCGTTGGTCACATCCAGGAGTTCGCTCGGGTCTGCTGATCGCGATAGGGAGAGCCCTGCCAGTTGCGGGAATCTGCCTGGCGATGAACCTGGTGCTTTCGGCGCAGGTGCCTGCCGCGAAAAAATCTGCCGGCGGATCGATGACGATTGCGGATCCTACACTCGATGCGAGAGTGGAATCCGTTCTGAAACAAATGACGTTGGAAGAAAAAGTCGGCCAATTAGTGCAGTACTCCGCCGGTCAACCCACCGGGCCGGGAACCGGAAGAACTGATTACGAAGACATGATCGCCCGCGGCCAAATTGGTTCGCTGTTCAATGTGGTGGATCCGCGGGAGATCAACAAGTACCAGAAGATTGCGATGGAGCAGGCGCGTCTGCATATTCCGATCCTGTTCGGGCTCGACGTCATTCACGGATTCAAAACGGAGTTTCCGATTCCTTTGGGACTAGCCTCGACTTGGGATCCTGCGATCGTTGAGAAAGCATCTCGCATCGCGGCGATGGAAGCGTCAGCTGACGGCATCCGCTGGACTTTTTCCCCGATGGTCGATATCGCCCGCGATGCGCGCTGGGGGCGGATGGCAGAAGGTGCGGGAGAAGATCCCTACCTCGGATCGGTAATGGCTGCCGCCTATGTGCGCGGCTATCAGGGTTCGCGTCTGGATGCTCCCGACAGCATCGCGGCCTGCGCCAAACATTACGTAGGCTATGGCGCAGCCGAGGCTGGACGCGACTACAACAGCACTGAAATTTCCGAGCACACTTTGCGCCAGTATTACCTGCCGCCGTTTCACGCTGCGGTCGAAGCCGGCACGGCATCGCTGATGAGCGCCTTCAACTCTCTGAATGGCGTACCGTCGACGGCCAATCCTTTCACGTTGAAGCAGATTCTGCGCAAGGAATGGGGCTTCGGCGGACTTCGTGGTCAGCGACTGGAACGCCATTGGCGAACTCATTCCCCACGGCATTGCCTCCGATGGTGCTACTGCCACACGCAAGGCTTTCGTGGCCGGCGTCGACATGGACATGGTTAGCAGTCTCTACCACAACCACCTGCAGCAGATTGTTAATTCAGGACAGGCAACAACGGCCGAGTTGGACGACGCGGTTCGCCATGTGCTTCGGGTTAAATTTGCTCTCGGCCTCTTCGAACATCCTTACGTAGATGAAGCCGCGGCGCCGAAGGCGCTTTATCTTACGGAAAGCATCGCGATGGCGCAGACGGCAGCGGAGCGATCGTTCGTGTTGCTCAAGAATTCCAGCGGGACAAGGGGAGCCCCACTGTTGCCGCTCTCTACCGCGGTTCACAACATCGCCGTGATCGGGCCCCTCGGCGATGACTCTACCTATCCGGCCGGGGCGCCGCCGGGAACTGGGCCGCGCGTCCCGTTAACGGAAGCTTTGGCCCAGCGTGTTGGCAAAGATCATGTTTTCCGCTTCAAAGGCTCAGGCGTCCTCGACGGCACTGACGATGACATTGCTTCCGCGGTCGCCGGCACTCAAAAAGCGGATGTCGTCGTGCTCGCGCTAGGGGAAACTCCGGACATGAGCGGTGAAGCGGCTTCGCGGGCTCATCTCGGACTTCCGGGCCGCCAACAAGAGTTGCTGGAAGCTATTGTTCGAACCGGCAAGCCGACGGTTCTGATTCTGTTCAGCGGACGCCCCCTGACCGTGCCGTGGGCATTCGAACACGTCCCCGCAGTCATCGCAGCGTGGCTGCCGGGAATCAGCGGAGGCCCTGCGTTGGCGCGGACACTGTTCGGCGAGGTAAATCCCAGCGGAAAACTTGTCGTCAGTTGGCCGCGCAGCGTGGGCCAGGAACCGCTCTATTACGATTCACTCAACACCGGCCGCCCTCCGGGAACTGTCGACCTCGTCCATCCGCCGACCGATATTGTCAGCAAATATGTCTCTCGGTATATCGATGAACAGAACTCTCCGCAATTTCCCTTTGGCTACGGAGCGTCTTACACCAGCTTCCACTATGGACCTACCATTCTCAGCGTACAGCGTTTGAGTGCCGCGGCGATGAATAAGAAATTATCAGCGGGCGCGGAAGAGACAGCCATGACCGCCGAGGCGGATGTAACAAATACCGGATCGAGAGCCGGCGAGGAAGTCGTGCAGCTCTACATACGATTGCGCGGGACCAGCATCGCGGAACCGGTTCAAGCCCTGAAAGGATTCCAGACGGTGTCTATAGCTCCCGGCGAAACGAAAAGAGTGAAATTCAACCTGATGCCAGAGGCTTTTGCTATCTGGAACGATCGCAACGAATTCGCGGCCGAGCCAGCCGAAGTAGAAGTATGGATCAGTCCGGATTCTGCCAGCGGTTCGGCGGCGGAGGCTGAGATATTGCCATAAGCCCGATCGGTTTTCCGCCAAGGCATTGCCAACCCTTCGGCGAATTCGGCGAGGTCGTCCCCAGAGTTGCGGATGCGTATCTTTCGGAAGATTGAGTCGACAGTTGGGCATTGACGTCTAGGACTGGAAAAACGCTCGCAGCCACAACCTTTATCGCCCAGTGAGCCTGGGCTTCCCTCCACCGAACTTCGAAAGCCCCACTTAGTAAACAGCGCATCGTCCAGCACGGAGTGCTGGACGATGCGCGATGGCGGCTACCTTCTGCGGGCCACCTGGTGCGCCGATCTGAGCTTAGCGGCCAGGCTTATCGTTTTGCAGATCCGCCAATCAACCTTGTTCCACTCCTCCTTAATCAGCGTTCCATACGATTGCGCAGTGTGCACCCTACTATCGCGTCAGGGGTGGAACGAGTGTCATGGCGAAAATGAGCACGTGTTGGTTGTCGGGCAGAGTGATGCTGCGCACGGTCTTGCTGCTGTCGAGATTGAAAGAGTAGCCGTAGAGGTAGAACGTACGACTGTCTTTCGATCCGTCTTCCACGAGCCGATAGGGTGCGACGATCGCCTGCGATTCGCCCCGGTAACTGCCCGGCTGATACCAGTCGCTCAGGCTCTGAGTCACGGACGACGACGTACCATCCGCGTAAGTGATGGTGAATATCTGAGACTCCTGATTGCCTTCAACACCAGTACCGAGAAGCAAGAGCGTTCCGAATTTTCCCTCGGGAAGCGGGACCGTTTCGCCCCTCACTGCGTTTGGTGCGTTTGCGGGTCCGAACTTGAACTCCACACCGTCCCATAGCGGCGATGATCCGAGCGCTTCCTTTGAATACGCGAAGCCTTCGCCATCCGCACTGGCCGCCGGGGAAAACGGCGAACCGTCGCTATGGATCGCATTCACGTTATAGGCCGAAGAAAGATCGACCTCGACCGTCCCTTTCTTGACTTCGTTTACGGTGAGAGCGGCGGTCACCATGCGCGAGATTCCGCCGGAAGTACCGCTGATCGTGATTGTCGAAGTCGCGAGCTTTGCCGAGTTGTCTGCTGTCAGCGTCATCTTGGTCGTTCTCTCCGAACTGGTCGGGCTGAACTCAGCCGTCACTCCCTTCGGCAATCCCGACACGTTGAATGCTACCTTCGATCTGAAATTACCCCGGCGAGTTACCGAGACGGACGTCGTGGCGCTTCTGCCCTTCAAAACGGAAATATTGTCTGAGCTGGCGCGGAGCGCAAAATCGTCGGCATTCGCGGGTGGAGCAGCCAGCAGGTCGTAAAGCGGCTGCACCGGTTTGACCTCAGGATTTTCCTCGGCCACCGACAAAGCTAGAACTCGGATCTTGGCGTTGTCCGGCAAAGTGATCGTCCGCGCTCCCGACGGCAGATCGATCGCATACACAAATAAGTAAGAGTATCCGTAAGAGACATTTTCACCCGAGGCATTGTGATGATGCGAGCAGTACCAGGCCAAGTCGGCTCGCTTGATGTAGGCCGGAGTAAGTCCGGTCATTGTCCCGTAGTTATCACTGGAAGTGTCTCCTGAGCTCCACTGGCGGTCATCCCACTGCCCGATAAATCCGCCCCAGTCCTGGATGTTGAGCTCAACTTTCTTGTCTCCGACCTTGAATGTTGCCTCCTGATCGCCCTCTGCCGAAGCGGCAAGGACATAGATTCGGTTGTACATGCCCTCCGGCAGATCAATCTTCTGCCCCTTCGCGACTACCGCGTTGGGCGCGCCGGTTTCAGCTGGGGCAAGTTTGAATTTCACATCGTTGAACGCGATCTGCGGCGGCAACATCTCCGCCGGAAGCGAATTGCCCTCGCGGTCGAATCCGGCAACAGAGTGCGTGCCGTCATCGCTTGCGGTTGCGAGGTCATAGCGCAACGCAACCGGTACAGAATTGGGCGGGGCAATTCTGGCTGGGGGGCTGGTCAGACGAACGGCGAATGTGCGGGGTTGATAGGCCGAGAATTCTGTCACGATCGCCCCGTCCCTTACCGTCGCCGATCCTACGGGCTGTTCTTGCCCGTTGATTTCGCGAGCGGCGCTGATGGGCGAGTGGAATGAGATTTGAACATCGCGTTGGGGCTTACCCTCGAGCTCGACGAGGCGAACGACGATCTCGTCACTCTGCTCCGCTTTTTTCAGAGCCAGAACTCGAATCCTCGGATTGCTGACCTTGAGCAGCGAAAATTCCCGGCCCAGGGCGCCAGCATGTTTTGATGTCTCAAAAGCGATGAGCGGATCGTTCAGACGCTGAGCCTGCCAGTCGGTTTGGCCCTGACGCCAGTCAGCCGCGTGCCCCGCGATGCCATACACGAATTCGTGGTGTCCAATATCCTGCGTGCCCTGATCGGGATATCCACCGCGCGTGCCTGGGGTGCGAATCAGGGTGAGCCGAATGGTGTGATCGTTCGGCTTGTCCGATCCGTTCTTGCAGTCGGTGAGTATGGTCGCGCCGAACTCGCCACTCATGTCCGTTAAGTCAATCCACTGATGCGACGGCACTTCGAATTTTTTAGGCTGTGCCGTCGGGCGCTCGATGGCGCCGATGTCCCAGTTATAAGTAGCCATCTCGTTGGACGCCTTCAGAGGAAAGGTCGCCTTTAGATTCGACTCTTTGGTGTTCCAGTCGATCACATTTCCGATCTCCACGCGCATCCCGGCATCGCCGGCCGACAGCCGGATCGTCTGCACGAAGCGCGATCCTGCGGTCTCTCGTGAGATTTCCACGGCCACGCGCGCTGGACCGTTTTCGACAATGCGAAGCTTCGCCGGACCGCTCACGTATGCTTTCGGCGCAGCTTGCTCCTGATCCCAGTCCATATTCCAGGCGGGCCAGTTGCGAGGGTTGTCGTAAGAAATCGCGAGACGTGCCGGCGATTGCAATAGTTCCCGGCCAATCGACTTGTCGAAGATGCTGGCGACGTCGCCGTCCGAGTTCAGTTTTACTCTGTAGTACTGGTTCTCGATTGAGTCTTCGGAAACCTTCAGCGTGGAGGCGACCGAGCTTGTTCCGGGCTGCACATCGTAGACCGCGTAACCAACGGAGGAAACTTTAGCCAGAAAGATTACCTTACCGTTTGATATCTCCGCCGGAACTTCTTTCCCGTCTGCTCCACTCACCCGCACGGTCTCTGGCACTCCGCCCGGGAAGCTTACGGTGGCTTCAACAAGATCCTCTCGCGCGATGTTCAACGGATTGAAAACGACCAGAGGAGTGCCTTTGGTCTCAGTGTTCAACGCGGCAGCAACGCCTTCGGTCGCACTACTTAGAACGCCGGCGAACTGGTTCATCGCGATCACGTCATCATTCCAGGCGAACTCGTACGACCGCGGAGTCGCGGTACCGGCAGCGATGTCATGAAAGTGGCCGCCCATTGCCAGCGTCCACGCATCGTTCAGGCGCTGTAACGGGTACGGTCGTGCTCCGAGCCACGCCGCGGCAATCGAAGCTTTTTCCGCGGCGTCGGCCAACAATTCTTCCCTTCGGATCCAGCGCTTCTGATAGGCCTGCGAAGTGAGTGAGCCGGCGGAATGATTGGTCAATTCCATTTCTCCGGTGTAGCGAGGAAGTCCTGCGGCCTCAGAGGGCGTGATGTCGAGAAACATCTGCTCTGCGTTCGCGGAAATCACATGAACCGGTCCATCGCCAACTTTCACCGGGGACGCGTCAATATTCTGTCCGCGGGAAAATCCATCCCGCGGCGGCAGACTCGTCGTTCCCTGGGTCACGATGGCTTCCAGGCGCTTGACCGAATCCTCGCTGGGAGTTCCGCCAATATCGCCCGTGCCGTAATAGTGGTAGTCGGTGAATACGCCGCTGACTTTGCCATTCAACTCAACCCGCGCTGCCCAATCATTCTGATATCGCGCCTGAGCTTGGTCTTGCTCCATCGTGGCCAGCGCTTCCCGCTCTCCCTGCAAACTGAGGAACTCCTGAATATCTTTGGTGTCGGGGCGCTTCCCGGCACGCTGGGCTTCTTCCAGCTTCGGCCGCAAAATCTGGATTTTGTTTTGAACGTCCTCGGCCGCTAGATTCGGTGGCGGGGGCGGCAGCGGTTTGCTCAGGTCGGTGGAGATCCGGGAACCGTAGCTACCAGGATTCAATCCCGCGAGCACGCTCTCGCCATCCGGTCCCACCCATATGCCCACATTGAACGGCGTGCCTTCCGGCGTCTTCTCCAGCGATTCCGGGCCGCCAGCGTTGGCCGAAGATCCCCACACCAGTTTCTGCGTAGAAAATCCCTTCACGCCCGAATGCGCGAGAATGGTGGGCAGCGACGCAGGAAATCCGAAACAGTCCGGCAACATATATTCTGCGCTGGCCTTGCCGAACTCTTTGCGAAACCATTCGTTTCCATAGAGGATTTGCCGGATGATTCCTTCCGCGCTGGGCGCGTTCACGTCGCCTTCTTCCATTGACGAACCCGCGGGGAACCATTTTCCTTCGTCGACATATTTCTTGACCCTGGCGAAGTCGGCGGGAAAATATTCCTTCATGAAGCGGTAACGATTGGCGCCGCTGAAATTAAAAATGTAGTGCGGATATTTGTCGAACAGCTTGAAGTTGTCCTCCATGGTCTTGCGAATGTATTCGTCAATGACCTGGGGGTATTCCCATCGCCACTCAGTATCGAGGTGAGCGTAGCCGACTACATAGAGAGTTGGCTGTTTGCTGAGGTCGGGCTTTTCTGCGGTCTGCGCGCGAACTGCGCCGATCAGGACCATCAATACAGCGGGAATCGTCACTAGAATCTTGCAGAATCGTGGCATCGCAAATCTCCGAACCTAATTGACCGTGACGCTCACGGTTGTAGCAGTCGCATTGCTCTGCACTATCCCGTTCGCATCCTTGCCCGTGATCGTGATCGTATACGTACCCGATGGTGTTCCATTGGAGAGAGTCGTGACGTCGATCGCTGCAGTCTGGGCCGACGCTCCATCCGAATCGCTCGCGGCTACCGAAAAGCTGTACTGCGTGGACGCCGTCAGCCCGGTCACGGCGTAAGTCGGGCTGGATGTCGTCGCGATCGAGGTGCCATTTTGATAGACGGTGTAACCTGTCAAGCTGCATCCTGAACTCGCCGTTGATGCCGTCCAACTCAGAGTTGTCCCTGAGGTGGTCGTCGCAGACGCAGCCAACCCAGTCGGGACTGTTGGCACGGTTGAGCAACCACCACCACTTCCGCCGCCCCCACTGGATCCGCCCCCGCAAGCCGCGAGAATGATCAGACACCCCGACACGATCGGGATCAGCGCAAAGCTAAGCCACGCCCGCCGTCGCGCCCCCCGAGAGCTAAAGCCAAGACCGATCAGGATCAACCCTGAAATAACAATCCACGATCCACGCAACGGATTCGAACTCCATCCAGCGCCCGGCGACGGCGGAGACAGCACACTACTCGCAGGGTGGCGGAACGCAGCTCTTCCCGGCGGAGCGATCGTGGTGAAAGTGAGCGTCGCGCTGCCGGCCGCCGCGCCGGTGATTGCAACCGGGCTCGTGCTGCCGAACGAGCACGCCGGAGCGCCCGCACCGGTGATGACCGGCGAAATGCTGCACGACAGAGTTACGCTTCCGGTATAACCATTGCTCGGAGTCACCGTCACTGTCGCCGTCGATGTGCCACCCGCATTCACAGATGTCGGATTCGCCGTACTCGCCGAGAGTGAATAGCTCGGGGGCGGCGCCGTCAATGTCGCGGCCAACACAACCACGTCCCGATTGTTGGGCAAGGTTACGCTCTGCACTGTCTTGCCGGAGTTGAGCGCGAAAGAATAATGGTAGAGATAGAAAACTCGATCGTCGGGGCCGCCTGCACTGTCGCGGTAGGGCATGGCGACGGCCACGGATTCACCGGAATTATCTCCCGTGCTGGTGCATCCACCGCCATTGAGAGCACTGCACCAGTCACTGAAGCTTTGCGTAAACTGCGACGTGCTGCTGTCGGTGTAAGTCACCGTGACCGGTTGCGCGGCCTGGTTGCCCTCGATTCCCGTAGCCAGCAACTGCAGCGTAGCGAAATTTCCGGCCGGCAAAGCGATTTTTGTGCCCGTGCCGTACACCGCATTTGCCTGATCCGCCGCTCCGAAAGCGAATTGCACACCGTTGAAGTCAGCCCCTGCATTCAAAATGTTCGCCGAATACGCGTAGCCCACGCCGTCCAGCCCCGTCGTAATGGCACTCTCGTCCGCATCGGTGTAGAAGGCAGAGACGTTGTATGCGGATGACAAATCGACAGCGGTACCGGACCCGCTACTCACCGCGGGATTTACAAATATGTTCACGCCCGCCTGCTGTGACGCGGATCCGCTTGCAGCTCCGGTCACCGTAACTGTTGCGGGCTTGGCCGACCCGGTGAGCGGAGCCGCGGCGGTCGCCGAAAATGCCGCAGTGGTCGTGGTCGCGTTGACCGGCGTAAACATCGCCGTGACTCCACTCGGCACTCCCGTCGCGGAGAGATTCACTGTGCCGTTGAATCCGTTGATTAGTGTGCTGGTGACGGTGGCGCTGGAAGTTCCACCCTGGTTCAACGATAGTCCTGCCGCCGGCGTTGCGCTGAGCCCCACGAACGCGGGCAACTCGACCGTGACGTAGGCTGTTTGAGTGAGGCCGCCGCTGGTGCCGATGATCGCGATCACATACGTGCCGCCGGGCGTAGCGTTGGTCGTTCCGACGGTGAGCGTGACCGGAGCGCCACCAGTTGGAATTGACGCGGCGCTCAAACTTGCCGTCAAACCGGCCGGCGCATAGCTCGGCGAACCCGTGCCCGGCATTACCGCAGTCAAATTCGTCGCCGCATTGAAGCCGTGCAGCGCGGTCACGCTGATCGAACTCGATCCCCCGTTTCCCGCGGCGGTGAGCGGAATCGTCGCCGGCGTGGCTGACATCGAGAAATTCGCATTCGTCGTGGCCGGAAAAAGCGAGTCAAAGATAGTCGGGCCGTTCGGGCTACCCCACCCCGTGACCAGATCGAAGCCGGTGACCGCGTCGAAACCTTCAACTCCGCTCGGAAGACAGCCAAGACTACCCACGGTACAGGTCGTGCTCGTGTCGTCGTTGCCGGTAGTAATGTCGTGAAAATCGCTCGCGTAATTTCCGCTGCTCAGCGTATAGATGGCCGGGTTTAGAAAACCCAGAGACGGATTGCCGGTCACAGTTGCGTTGGCCGCGGATTGCTGATTGATCAGCGCAACGAATCCAGCCCATCGCGGTGCCGCGAGGCTGGTGCCCCCGATTCCTCCCTGGCACGAACCGTTGGCGCAAAAATAATTATCCGTATTGGCTTCCGCGGAAACATCCGGGATGTTGCGAAAACTGGGATCGCCGCCGTTCGAAGCATTGATGGCCGGTCCCTGATTCCATGCATAGGTTGGCATAGTCGGAATCGGAGATTGCGTGTTCCATCCGCCGCCGCTGCCGATCCATCCGGACTCCGAAGACCATGCCTGGCCCGCTCCCGTGGTTAGATCCGTTCCACCTGCGTCTGTGATGTTAGGACTGTTGCCAGGATATCCTCCTGAGAGACTTGCCCCCGCGTCGCCCGAAGCCACAAACGAACTAGTCCCTTGCGCTTCTAGCTCTTCGAATACTTGTTCGTAAGCTTTCCCAGTAGTCGAACCCGGAATATCTCCCCATCCGAACGAAATGCTCAGTTGCTTGGCAATGTTGTCGGACGCAGCCTGGGCATATGCGCTGAGCGCGTCGGTGCTGGGACCGTTGGTCTCATAGACAAGCAAGCCCGAGAGATTCGGTGCCATCGAGATGGCCTGCTGAATGTCGATGACCTCTTCGCCATCGTCGCAGCCAACGCCGCACACTCCGTCGACCCCCACCAGAACATTCACGATCGGAACATTCAAGGGTTGGCTGAGAGTCGTGAAATAACTGGTAACGTCGCTGAGCCGGTACGGACCTAATTCAATCAGGCCCACAACCTGGCCTGTACCGTTGAGGGTTGTGCCGCCACCATAGGCGGTCCGCATGTCGCTTCCGAGGAATGCCCCGCCCTGTCCTGAACCGGTGGTTTGGCTGCGCACTCGATCAGCAGGCAGAGCTTTCTTCAGCATCGGTTGGGGAAGACTGAAAGTGCTGAGACCGACGATGCCAAGAATCGGTAAGCCCGCCTCGACTGTGGGCTCAACATCCGGAGCGTAGAACGTTCGGTTCTCCGTGGGGTGCTGGTAAATCTGCATTCGTACCTGAAAAGCCTGCTCAATGCGGGCGGCAGATCCGCTCACGTCAACCACCAGGCGATTGGCAAACGCATGCGTCACATTCAAGCCCTGTGCCTGGGCAAACGCGATCACACGCAGGTAATCGACTTCTGTAGGAGCGAACTGCTCGGTGAACTGTTGTACGGTCAGGAAGTGACGATAGTTCGGGCTGGCGGGATCGTAAAGTTGCTGCAGCAGAGTGCCGAGTTGATCCTCATTTCGAAGCGGCAGGGCGACGGCCAGACTCAAGCGCTGTGATCCAGGCATTCGGCCGATTAGTTTCGCATCGGCGGATGCCGACACCTGGCTCTGCAGTTCTTGCCGTTCCTGCGATTGCGCGGACGCTGGGAGGGAAAGCAGAACCGAAACGGCGGCCAGCAAAAGAAAAGAACTCGCCCGGACAAATCTGCGCATGATCTTAGCCTCCATACTTACGGGGTGAGTTCCGTGCGTGCGTTCAGCCGGGACGAACTGGAGCATCAGAAGCTGCTTCGTCCCGCGCTCAGACACTCCGAGCCGGAAAGAGACTTCCGTCTCCGCCCGGCTCGTCGAGTCCCAATCGCTATTGAGTAACTTGAACAGTCACGGCCACCGGGGCCCCGGCTTGAGTCAAGCCGGCTCCGTCCAATCCGCTAACCGTGAGGTAGTACGGCCCCGGAGGAGTTCCCACGTTCCCCAGGTGAACCGTGTTCACGCATGCCGGCATGGCAATTAATCCCACCAGCAGCATGCCGAGCAGGCACAGCCCGAAAAGTTTCTTCCGGCGCTTGTTTCCGGAACCGAGACCAAATCCGATCAGCGCGAGTCCCGGTACCGGCAACCATAACGCATAGAAGATGGTGCGTGGCGGTTGAGCCATCGCTTTTGCCGCTGCCACGGTAGTGAAAGTGAGCTGAGTCGTTTGCGGCGTAGACACACCCTGCATGAAAGTCACCGAAGTCGGGTTGGCTATGCAGGTCGGCGGCATCGCAGAAGACGTGGCAATAATGTTGGGGGCGACGACGCAGTTGAGCGCGACTGTGCCCTCATAGCCGGACTGCGGCGCCACCGTAACCGTCGCCGTGCTGGTCCCGCCGGCGCTAATCGATGGCGGTGTAGCCGCTCCGCCCGTCAGCGTATAGCTCGGCGGTTTCATCGTAATTGCCCATACAAATGAAAACCCGCTTGCACTGGGATTCGATAACGTGATGCTTTGCACCGGGTTCGCGAAGTTCAATGGATAGGTATATGCGTACAGGTTCCCATCGCACGATCCGGCAGATCCGTCACTATTGATGCGCATCTGCGCGATCGGCCCCACTGCGATGCTTTCGTACTGATTCCCCCCAAAACTGCACCAGTCGCTGAAGGTTTGGTTGAACATGCTGGTGGAGCCGTCGGTGTAGGTAACGATCACTGTCCCGGGTTGGGATCCTTGCACGGCGTTGCCCAGCATGACCATCGTGGAGTAAATATTCTGCTGAGGCGCGGGCAGAGTAATCGTCACCGCCGACGAGGGCAGAGCGATCATATCCGGAACGCAGTTGACTCCGGCCGAAGGACCGCAGTTGACCGTGTTGACCGGGCCAAAATTGAACGGGACGCCCAGAGCAGGCGGCGTGAGCGTCGGCGCGCTGGCGTTATACCCAGTGCCGAACACAACTCCCGCGTTATACGCGTCCGAGCAAACCAGCCCGTTCTGACATCCGTCCGAGGCGGGGCCATCGATATCTCCGGTCCCTTGAAACGTTACGCCTAGAGCAAAAATGCCCGCCTGGTTGAAATCCGCTGACAGATCAACTTGCTGGTTTTGCGCCACTGCGGGCGTCGCGGAGAAAAGACAGGCAACGCCGCAAGCCGCTGCCAGCAGAAAGAATATGCACGAAAACCTTTTCTTGGTGATCATCCCTCTTCCCTCCCACGATATGTTCGTGCGCCAGCCATCCGGTTTCCGTTCCGCGTCGGAGCCGCGATTCGTCAGAAAATGATCTTTCCCGATACCCGCAGGTTGCGCGGGAAATTCTGCTGATATGGACCCACCGTCCCGAAGCCCTGCCAGTAAGAGTGACCCGTCGTGGTGTTGGTAAACAGATTCGCCGGTGAATCGCTGACCGTAGTGTCCGGTCCTTCCAGCAGCACGGAATTGAGGGCGTTGAACGCCTCTCCGCGGATCTGGAAGCCAACACGTTCCGTTACTTTGAACTTCTTCTCGATTGATAAGTCGAGGTTGGGAACCGTTGGGTTGCGCACCTGGTTGGTATTGCCCGCGGTCGTGTTGTAGGTATAGGACGTGCCGCCGATGTGCGGCACCGGCACTCCGCAACTCTGCATCTGAGGATTGATCCAGTGAGCCACGCTCGATCCACCCGGATTCGCCCACTTGTCGCAGGTGTAATTATCGTCGCCGTTGTCGATGCCGACGGGCGTGCCACTCTGCGCCGCAAACACCCAGCCCAGAGTCCAGCCACCCAGAGCGAAGTCCAGCGCCCGCGGCGCAGTCGAGAGGAGCGTCCTGCCCCTGCCCACCGGAAGTTCATAGACTCCGGTCACAGCCAGCACATGCGTGCGGTCATATCCGGAGAGCCAATGAATCTCGTTCGCATCCGTGTATGGATAGCCGTTCTGATAACCATCCCCATTGATGTTCTTCGACCAGGTGTAGGAGACATTGAATTCCAGTCCGTGCGTCGTCCGCTTGGTCAGCTTCGTTTCCAGCCCGTTGTACCAATTCCGGCCGACGGGCAGATTGTATTGACCCAGCAGAGAAGCCCCGTTGCCCGAGCAGTATTGCGAATAGGGCAAGAGCAGCGCGATCGCCTGCACTTCGGGGAAAGTTCCGCAAGCTCCGGGCGACGAGGCGGCCGCCACTTCGTAATACGGGTTCGGCACCAGCTTGCTCAGGTTGTCAGAACTGTTGAGCGCGTACTGCAGTTCAGGGTAAGTAAGAGTTCCATTCAGCCACGTGGTCCCGGCGCGTAAGCGGCTCGCGTAATTCGCCGCCCACCTGGTGTCGAGAACCATGTTCCCGGGAAGCGCGCGCTGGAATCCGAATGACATCACCTGGGTCCTGGGAATCTTGCGCTGCGGGAAGTCGAAGATCTGCGCTCCGTCACCCAGATTCGTTAACAGGCCGGCCTGCGCACCCACCGGCGGCAACAGTCCCAGCGGATATTGCGTGGAAGCCGGGAACGGTGCCCCCACGCCGTAAGGTCCAGCCGAAGGGCGCAGCCAGAGGCCCCGCGCCCCCCTGCTGCGGATTGAATCCATCTTGTGATGCGATATAGCTCGTCGACTGCTGATAGCCAACCGGCGATCCGCCCTCGAGTCCGGCGGCGTACATATATCCCCAGCCTCCGCGAATCACGGTGTTGCGGTCGAGTGCAAACGAGAAGCCGATGCGGGGAGCGATGTTGGAATAATCCGTGTTGTAGGCGTCTCGCGATTGTCCATTGTGGCCGGCGTACACCGGACCTCCGTATACCGTCGCGAGCGAAGCGGTATTGATTCCTGCCGCGGTCCATGCAGCCAGATTCGAGGCATTCGCGATGTTGGCCTGGTAGACGCCATCATCAGTCACCGGATTGACGCAGGTCAGACACACGCCTCGCGTCAATTCGTTGTAGCGCTCTTTCAGGCCGACCTGCACGTCATAGCGCAAACCGAGATTGAGCGTCAGGCGATGAGTAACCTTCCAATCGTCTTGTACGTAGAGGTTCCAGACCGGTTCGTAGTCATAGAGCGAATCGTTCCAATCAACGTGACCGCTGCCGGGCAGGCCGAGCAGGAAGTCCGCGAATCCGTATCCGTTGGGTGCGTATCCTGGGAGAGTTTGTCCGCCAACCGTGGTCGTAGCACTACACGCCGGGGCGCCCGGCGCAAAACCCAGACTGGCAGGAGCGTAACAAAGCGCATTCGCCTCGTCGTATTGCGTCCACTGCCCCGTAAAGGAGAAAGCACCATTGGCGTTGCCGGCGTTGCCCGGGTTCCCGAAGAAAAATTCTCCGACTCCGCCACCGAAGTGGATGTTATGCGATCCCTTCGACTTGGTGAAGTCTGCGTCGAGCATGACGTTTGTCGTTGCGCTCACGCTCAAGTTATTCCCGAACAACGTCCCAGTGGAAACTCCGCCGATGCTATATTCCGGAAAATCGTTCAGCGCCGTTGTGGGCGGGAGCGGCATGGTGAGACCGATTTTGCTGGGGGGTTGCGCGAGTCCCAGGTTCCCATCGGGCGAGGAATCCTGGAACCGGGAAAACGAAATCTTGAAGTCCGCCAGAAATGTGGGCGAGAACGTGTGTGTCATATCCTGCGTAGCCGCCCAGGTCTCGCGGAGATGATTCAGATTGCCGTTGGCCTCGAATCCCGTGAACCCGTTCGTGCTGCGATTCTCGTGACCCTTCTGCCAGGCGAAGAACGTGTACCACTTGGTCTTGTCGCTGCTGTTGTAGTCCACGCGGATCATGGGCTGGTTGTAGTTGTAAACATCCGGAGAGCTGGTGGCATAGTTCGCTGGGTCGCCAAAGCCACCAATGTAGTCTTCGGCTCCGCCGATGTTGGGCAGCGGAATGTAGCCTGCACTTAACATGGTGAGCGCGGTTTGGTTGAGTTGCACCGCCGGAATCAGGCTGCCGCCATTTGTGCCGCCTGTATAGGCGTTGGGAAAGCCGAGTTGCTTATTGCCGCACTGCGCCGCGGTTCCCGTCGGCGCCGTTCCCGGACCATTGCCAAAGCACTCGGCATTGTTGGGATTGCTCAGATTGTTGCTGTCGCCCGGCTGAAAAAGCGTGAGCCCGTACAGCGCGTACGGCGACTTTGGGTTCAAGGTCTGATACATCGGCTGCACCAGACCGAAATCAACACCCGAATCGACCCCCGAACCAGTGGCGTACCCCGGTCGCAAATAAGCCGGCGGCACATTGCCTTCGACCAGGTTGTAAATCGACTGGCGATAACCTTCGAAGCTAAAGAAGAACCAGAGCTTGTCCTTCTTGATCGGCCCGCCGAACGTCCCACCGAACTGGTTTTCCACCTGCTGATCCGACGCCGGCTGGACGTAAATATTCTGCAGGAAGTTGGCGTCCATGAAGCCGCCCTTGTAGCCTTCATACAACTCGCCGTGAAATGCGTTGGTTCCGTTCTTGGTGACGACGTTTACCGTGCCGCCGCTGGTTCGGCTGAAGCGCGCATCGTAGGTCGTGGTCATCACGTTCACTTCCTGGATCGAGTCCAGAGTGGGAGCGATGTTCCACGTTCCAGCACCTGCCGCGTTGTACGTAGTTTGCTGCGTAATATTTCCGCCGTTGAGGGTGAACTGATTGAAGCCGCCGGAAGTATCCGCCGGATTCACGCCGCCGCCGATAATGTACGCGTTGGTCACGTCCCAGCCTCTGGTTCCGGAATTGCCGCCCGGCCCAAAGGTAGTCGTAGTAAATTGAGATCCCGGCACCGTACCGATCAGCATGTAAACCTGGCGACCGTTGACCGGAACATTCTGCAGCGTCTTTTCGTCGAGAATCGTTCCGCCCGACGCGTTTTCCGTTTCCAACAGCGGCGGCGCCGCCGTCACTTCCATGGTTTCGTGGAAGCTGCCAACCTCCATCTTGAAGTTCTGTCCGAAGTACTTGCCCGCCAGGAGCAACACGTTGTCCTGGATCGCCGTCTTGAATCCGTCGGCCTCAACTTTCACTTTGTAAGTGCCGGGAACGATGTAAGGGATGTAGTAAACACCCGCGTTGCTCGTTACTTCCGTATAGGTCGATCCCGTCTCGGTGTTGGTCGCCGTCACCTTAGCTTTAGCCACAACCGCGCCTGTCACATCCGTAACTTGTCCGGTCAGCGTGGCGCGGAATTCCTGGGCTGACACGCGCGGCGGCGAGGCGAGCCACAGCAGGCACACCGTCAGGCCGATTGCGATCCCGAGCCGGTGTATCCCGCCACGGTCGTGAAGTCTGAAGCTCGACAGAATCGTCATTGCGACCCTCCTCTAGATTTTCGCTGTCTACTCGTGCCCGTTGCCCGCGTGAGTGGCGGACTGGCTAGGCTGCTCTCCCAACCTCTGGAGAAGGTTCTTCGGATGACTGTGCTGCGCTTGCGCTTTCGGGCGTTTCGCGGCAGCGGCGCCCGTGATAGCGCCCTGCGCTTCGACTGCGCCAAAAATCGGGGCAAGGCTGTCGGTCTCGATGATGAAACCTTGCGAACCGTTAGCCATAAAGTAGTCGACGTTCTCCGTGCCCGGCGTCGTGCCGCCGATCCCGAACGGAAATGAAGGTGTGGTCGTGATCGTCCCGGTGAAGTGGCCGGGATTACTCGCATCCGCCGAGAAGGTGCCGGTTAGGGGACCCGTGATCAGCGTGGCGTTGTTCGTGCCCGTGCCCTGGAAATCACCCTCCCCGCTGAACGCACCCGCAGTCGATGTGCTTACGGTGAAGTCACCGGTAAGGCCGCCGTCATAGTTGCAGCAGCCACCGAGATTCGATTGAGTCGAGAGCAGCACGGCGTAGCTCCCGGTCAAGGCAGACGAAGCAGGACTTGCCTGCGGGATCAACATGCCGATGGCGTTGCCGTAGGCCGTGGAGGGATTGTCCGCCTCAAACAGCAACGCTCCTCCGCCACCACTCGTATTATTCGGATCAAGCAGGTTGAGGTTAGGATCGGTCAGGTAGACGTTGTAGTTCTGTCCCGACGGAGTGGTGAGAGTGCCGCGCGCACTCCCTGAAAATGCGTAGGTCGAACCGGCGAGCGAAATTCCGCTCGTCGCGATGCTGGGCGTCGGACTTCCTCCGTCGGCAACGTTCAGATCCATGATGCCGCTGACAACGTTACCGTTTCCGTCGGTCGCAAATTGTCCTGCTGCCGCGTCGGAGTCGCCGCCGTTGTTGTTGTCTCCAAAACCGTAATAACTAAAAACGAAACCGCCAGCGAGGGCCGTGTCATCGGCCGCGCCACTGGCGAAGGATCCCTGTCCAAACGCCGTGCCGGTGTTGGCCGCGCTGCCCACATTCGTCATGCTCGTGAGCTGCAGCACCTCAGACGTCACGAGGTAATATACGTACTGCGTGCAAGCCGGGAGGGGAGTTGAACCGCACGGGCCGGGAACATCAGGCGACGAACTCAACGTAATTACTCCCCGCCCATTTCCGTCAGGCGCGGTGTAAGTTCCCGTGAACGGCAGGCCTGCCGCCGGCGTCGCCAGCCCCGCGTTGTAGCCGGTCCCGCCCCCGTTGTTTCCGACATTTTCGTCGAAGATGCCCCCGGTTATGTTGCCCTGAGTACTTCCGAGCGCGGTGCCATCGGCGGCAAAAATTCCGCCCCAACTTCCGTTCTGTCCCAATTCGTGGCTATATCCGGCCAGCATGAAGGAATATCCACCGGCAACCTGCGTCCCTGAGAATCCGGACGCCGCCGCTTGCAGATCCATGCTCCCGATGGCGCCAATGGTGAGACCGTTGAAGTTATCTTCTTCGGCGATTACCAGATGGGAATTCGACGTGGCCGTTATACCGTGCGTCTGTTGCAGCGTACCGCAGCAGGTCGAATTATTAAGGCTCAACGAGATATTGCCGTGGCCCGTCGAATCGAGTGTGTAGGTTCCCGTGACCGACGGCGCGCTCCAGTACAGACCGTTCGCCGAGCCATCGGCCTCCCCGCTGATCACGTTTCCATTTCCGTCGAGGGTTACGCTCGCCACCATTCCGAACGAACCGTTGCCGGGATACAAAACAATCGCATACTGCTGCGTAAGATTAATGCTCGCGCTGGTCGCACTCTGCGAACTGTCGGTGACCGAGGTCGCCGTGATCGTGATGGTGTGGCTCAGGTTCGGCGTGACAGGTTGGTTCGCGAGAATCGGTGCAGTGTAAAGCGTGTCCACCAGATATCCTGTCGTTGCCGGGCTGAACGTTCCGCACGCGCCTGCGGGCGCGCAACTCCACGTCACGCCCGCGTTGTTCTTGTCGTTGAACACCGTTGCGAACAGGCCGACCGAAGATCCTGCAGCCATCGTCGCCGGCGGTCCCTGCGTCAACTGCACCGAAAGCGCGCCGCCACCCACGGCGGTGGTCCCCCCGGAACCTGGAGGCACGCCCTCTCCGCCACAGGCCGCAAGCGCGAGAGTGACCGCGAGAACTACAGGCAGGACCAACACTTTACCGTTCATTGCGCACCTCGCTCGGAATTAGCCATGCACACTCCGTCTTGCCGCGGTCGGTTGGAGGCATCGAAACGGACTTGCTATCTAAAGTGGTAAGACCGCACACGGTGGGCGAGTATCGTGGATCAGGAAGGCAAAAGGATATAGTAGACATTTAACATTAATTGGACTAACGTAACGTTCCGTGAAACGTCAGGCCGCTCGAACCAAAGCTACAAATATTCCGGCGAATCGACTCATTCTTCGTGAGCTGGAAGAATATCTGCGCAGCGCCAGGATCCGTCATGTGCATTTTGGCGACGGCAGCACACCCCCACCCGCGCTCGCTTATGTCACCAATTTTCCCCGTCTGTCGCTTCCACTTAGCGGATGCCACAGCATGGAAATCGCGCACGGCGGACGCCTGGAAACGATAGAACCGGTTCGCGGCCATGCAGTATTTATTCCCGATCACGCGTGGAACAAACCCGATTGGTCCTCGCACGTAGAGGCCCTGACGATACTGTTTGGAGCGAAGCAGATCGGCATGAGCCTGGTGCGCCATAGAGGGGACACACAGTCGCCTTCAACCGCGATAAAGACCAGCGTCCCAGGCGGGTATGACGTGCCCACGCACAGCGTTCTCTCAGCCCTCATGGTCCTGGCCGCGGACCATGTCAAAGGCTCACTCCCCCGCCTCCTCACGGAATCCTTGCTGCACGCCTGTCTCCGGCTGCTTAAATCCCCTCATCAGCGTGCTCCGCGCAAGGCGATTCGAACCTACGAGTCGCTCTGTTTGTATGTGCAAGAAAATTTTCAGAGTCAGATCACGCGTGAGAGCGTTGCGCAACACTTTGGATTGGCCCCAAACCATATCTCGCGGTTGTTCCGAAAGGAAGGCTTCATGCGTTTCAATGATTACTTGAACCTGGTGCGGGTCAATCGAGCCAAATTCATGCTGCAAACCTACAGCCTTACCCTGAAGGAAATCGCGTTCGACTGCGGTTACAACGATACAGCGTACTTCTGCCGGGTCTTTAAGAAGACGTGCAAGATCACTCCCACACAATACCGAGCGGCGAGCGCTCCGGGCCGGTGATCGCATGTGGACGACCGCGAAGCCAGCTCCGCTGAGAGTTTCCGAGCGCGGCCCTATAAACCAATCAGGAGTCAGGAAAGGTTACTTGAGTGCAACAAACGTTCCATCTCTCCTGTTTCCGGAACAGGACTAATCACACATACTACGGAGCCACCTTTTATCGATCGAGCGGCACTGTGACTTAGAAGGGCAACTAACATCCTGAAGTGTGGCTCATACGGGCAGAATCGACAACGTTGCAGCTACAATGCACGAAATTCTCTTCCTGACCAAGGACTGCGATGCCTGAATTGCTCAAGCACCTCCGGCAGCATCTGTTGACGGGGGTTTCGTATGCCATTCCATTTATCGCTTGTGGAGGCATCCTGATCGCATGTGCAATTGCGTTTGCACCGATGACTCCCGCCGGGACCGGATTTTTCGCATGCGCCTCGGCTGAAGCTGATTCTCGACATCGGATCCGCAGCTTTCACATTGATGTTGCCGGTGTTGGCGGGCTACATCGCTTATTCCATCGGCGGCAAGCCGGCCCTGGTTCCAGGATTTCTCGGCGGATACCTTTCCGATCAGGTGAAGGCGGGATTCCTCGGGGCAATCCTGGCAGGTTTGCTGGCAGGTTATGTCGTGCAGCTCCTAAAGAAGATCCCGGTATCGAAGCACTTTCGTCCGATCATGCCGATCCTGGTGATTCCCATTCTCTCGGGCGCATTGATCGGCGTGGTGATGTTGAAGGTCTTAGGGGTGCCGATCGCGCTCCTGATGTCGCACGCCAACAGTGCGCTGAGGCGATGGGCACCGGCAAACGGCGTCGTGCTGGCTTTGATTCTGGGTGCAATGATCGCGTTCGACATGGGCGGCCCGATCAACAAGACCGCGTTCTTTTTCGGCGCCGCCATGATCGGAGAGGGAAACTACTCAGATCATGGGAGCGTGTGCCGCAGCCATCTGCACGCCCCCACTCGGGATGGGACTGGCCACTTTGTTGCAGAAGAGCCATGTGGAGTTCCGAGGAACGGGAAGCAGGTCTCGCCGGAATCGCCATGGGGTTGATTGGACATCACCGAAGGCGCGATTCCCTTTGCTGCCGCAGATCCCGATTCGCGTCATCCCCTAGCATTATGGTTGGTTCGGCAGTAGCAGCAGTGATCGCCATGGTCGGCAAAGTAGGCGATCACGCTCCCCACGGCGGCCCCATCGTCTTATTCGTAGTCGATCACCGGCTCGTCTACATATTGGCGATCCTGAGCGGAACCATTGTCACCGCAGTTTCAGTCAATCTCCTGAAGTCACGGAGCCAGCGGTCAACCGAAACGACGGAGGAAAAAGCTGCATGAAAATTGTTGCCGTCACCGCATGCCCCACTGGTATTGCCCACACCTACATGGCGGCCGCGCGGCTGGAAAAGGTCGCCAAGACTCTCGGCTTTGAAATCAAAGTAGAAACCCAAGGCGCCATGGGCATCGAAAACAAGCTGACCGAGAACGACATTCGGCAGGCGCAGGCGGTCATCTTCGCGGTCGATATCGCGGTCGAAGAGCGCGAACGATTCAACGGAATCAAGGTCATTCAAGTTCCCCTGCAGGAAGCACTAAAAGATCCTCAAAGCATTTTCGCCAAGATCCAACGTTGAAGTGACACGATTGATATGACACAAAGGAGCGGCACGTCCCTGGAGTTGGCATTCGTTTGTTCTTTGTCCGATGGCTTGCATGCCCGCCCCGCAAGCCAACTGGCCGAGGTGGCAAACCAATTCGCCTCCGAGTGCGTCTTGACCAACTTGCGCACGGGATCGATCGCGAGTTTGAAAAGCGTGCTGGCAATTCTCTCGACCGACATTCGTCAGGGCGATCGTTGCGTTATTCAAATAAGAGGAGCGGATGAATCCGCAGCGCACTCTGCCCTGCTCGATTTTGTTGAGCGCGTTCTTCCCGCCTGCGATGTGCCTCTGGCGGGAGTTCATCCAACGACTACCGGCACTCTTCCCCGCACTCTGCGGACAACAGCTATAAAAGCCTGCTTCGGATCTCCAGTCAGTCAAGGCATCGGCCAGGGCAAGGTAGTCCCGCTGAATGGCATGACGCTGCCGCGAGAATTGAAGACCCGCGTCGCGTCCGACCCCCGCTCCGAACTAGCGCAGATCAAACGTGCCATCACTGCAGTCCGGGCGAGAATTCAGGAAAAGCTGAGTCATCCGCAATCTCCCACCGAGGCTGCGGTATTGCAAGCCGACTTGGCGATGGCGAGCGACGTCTCTCTGGCGGAGAAACTCGCCGAACACGTTTCACAGGGCAAGTCCGCGGGGCAGGCCGTGATGGAGGCCGGCGAATTCTTCATCGCCCTTCTGCGGCATTCCGAAAGCGAATACATTCGCGAGCGCGCGTTGGACATTGAAGAAATTTGCCTGCAACTGCTTCAGGAAATCTATGGCCTCGACTTCCAGACTGCTGCCATTGAATTGCGCGAACCCTCGGTCGTGGTGGCGGAAACTCTCGCTCCGCAGCAACTGCTGGGACTCGAACGAAAATGGTTGGCAGCGCTGGTTCTGGAACATTCTGGCGCAACTTCCCACGTCGTGATTCTGGCGCGTTCCCTCGGAATTCCCACACTGGTAGGCGTCAAGAGCGCCCGCGGCCTGCTACTGGCCGGGCAAGACGTGGTGGTCGATGCAATTCGAGGATTCGTCCTGCCTCAAGGATCGGCTGCCGTTCAGAAATTCTATGCGCGCGAAATGAAAACCCTCGAACTTCACCGCGAATCACTTCCCGTCCAGACCTCGGGCCCGGCCATTACGGCCGACGGGAAACGAATGGAGGTCGCAGCCAACAGTTCCTCCTACGAGGAACTAGCTCTCGCCTTCGAAAAAGGCGCCGATGGAATCGGCTTGTTTCGCACCGAGATGGCGTATTTGCAGCGCCAGCATCCGCCTTCAGAAGAGGAACAGTTCGCCATCTACGCCGAAGCCGCGACAGTCGCTGCGGGACGGCCAGTCATTATTCGCACGTTCGATTTAGGTGGAGACAAGAACGCGCCTTATCTGAATCTGCCGGAGGAAGAGAATCCTTTTCTCGGATACCGAGGCGTGCGAATTTACAACGAGCATCACGAACTGCTGCAGGCCCAACTGCGTGCCATTCTGCGCGCTTCAGCATTTGGTCACATTCAGGTCATGGCACCAATGATCTCTTCGCTTGAAGAGGTACTCCAGTTCAAAGCAGCCATCTCCGAGGCAAAGCAGGTCCTTCGTCGCAAAGGGATTGCCTTTCAATCCGACCTGCCGGTCGGCATCATGATTGAGGTTCCTTCGGCGGCGTTCATTCTGGATGAACTCTGCGCCGAGGTCGACTTTTTCAGCCTGGGTACCAACGATCTCAATCAGTACTTCCTGGCTGCCGATCGAAATAATCCCAAAATCGCGGATCTAACCGATGCGCTCCATCCTGGATTTCTTCGCTTTCTGAAGCAGATCGTCGACCAGGTTCACGCCGCCGGGAAGTGGGTGGGAATGTGCGGCGAAATGGCATCCGAGATCCGCAATCTGCCTTTACTCTTTGGCCTCGGCCTGGACGAGATCAGCATTCCGGCGGCCGGAATTCCAGCGGTCAAGCGCGCAGTTTCACAACTGTCTGCGGCCGACTGCGACCGCGCCCTCGCAGCCATCATGGCCAGTCGCGATCCGTCCACAATGGAAGATCTGCTGGAACGCGCGCAACCGGTCCGTTCTGCGCAACCCCTGTTAAGCAAGGAGTTAGTTCTCCTCGGGAGTCAAAGTAGGGACAAAGAAGAGGCGATGCAGGAAATTGTGGACGCCTTCTATATCGCGGGCCGAACTGAAGATCGCCAGCGCCTGGAGGAAGCGTTGTGGTCGCGCGAAGCCGTCTATGCCACCGGCTTGGGTTATGGCTTCGCGGCGCCGCACTGCAAGTCCGACGCAGTTATTGCCGATTCCATCGGCGTGCTTCGACTAGCCGACGCGATCGAATGGGGATCGGTCGATACCAAGCCGGTCAACATGATTATCCTGATTGCCATGCGCGAATCGCAGAACCCGACTCGGCACATGAAGGTCTTCTCCAAACTCGCCCGCAAACTCATGAACGAAGATTTCCGCGCACAGCTGCTTGCCGTCAAAAATGCCCAGGACATGACAACGTATCTCGCCCAGCAGCTCGAAATCTCTCTTCACTAGACCCTTCAAAAAGCAAGTCCTCGCTCGGGTAATTTTCCTTACGAGGGCAAGAACTGCTTCTAAACTGGCGGAGAGAGGGGTTCGAATCCTCGGTGCAGGTGTTAGCCCGTAGAACGGTTTAGCAATTATCGACTCTGTTGCTACGCCCTGTAATCTCAGCTACTTACACTCGTCCTCACGCACTAAAACTCACGTGAAATGACCTCATTGGTCAATTTCGGGACAGAAAAATCGCGATGGTCGGATTCCCTCTGTCTCTCGTCCCAGTCATTGGCCCATTTGCCTCGTACGATGGGACTTCGAAGACGCGAGGGCACGTGTTGAGATGGGCGCGTCGGGCAGATCAAATTCCCTTCCGCAATCGAAACAGACCCGGTAGGTTCGTCGATTGATGGTAAAAACGCGACTGAGGTGACGGTGCCGGCAGCCAAAGAGGAATTGGAAAATCCGCGGCAGTCTCACAAATCTTGCGCGCGTTGACGGCGTTCGCAATTCCCATTGGCATCGAGCCAATCCAGTAAAGAGCGAATGCTGGCTCGAGCCAGAGCAATGGCGCAATCGGCAGCGCCGTAGTAGAGGTTGAGCGTATCGCCGTCGGCCTGAATCGTATAACCGCAGGGGAATACAACGTCGTCGACGTCGCCGTGGACTTCGTATTCGGCTTCGGGTCCGAAGATCCACGAGTCGCCGCGCAGCAGACATTTCGCAGGATTTTCCAGATCGAACAGAGCCAGCCCTAGGCGGTAGAGACAGCCTGAGGGTGTGTGCCGCACTCCGTGATAGATCACTAACCAACCGCGATCGGTCTCGATGGGAGGCGGCGACAGCCCGATTTTGTTTGCGTCCCACCAGGCGCCGCGGCGGGCTTCCAGCATGAGTTTGTGGCTGCCCCAATGGCGCAAGTCGGGAGAATAGGAGATCCACATGTGCGCTCCAAGATTCGTCGCGGGGCGGTGGATCAGCGCCCAGAATCCACCGATTCTCCGCGGCAGTAGTGCGGAGTCTTTGTCATCGGGCGGCATGATCACGCCGTATCGCTCGAAAGTCCGGAAGTCTTTCGTCAGCGCCAGGGAGACTCCGGGGCCTCCGCGCGAATACGACGTGTAAGTAATTACGTATTGCTGCAGTTCGGGCACGAATGTAATGCGAGGATCTTCAATGCCCCAGATTTCTTCCGGATAGTTCTTCGGGTCGGGCATCAAGGTTGGTTCGGGGTCGATCTGCCAGTCATCCACACCGTTGGCCGAGCGGGCCGCACATAGATGCGACAATCCACGCCGGTCCTCGACACGGCACAGCAGCAGCGTCGTGCCATCGGGCAGTAAGGTTGCGCCGGCGTTGAATACGCTGTTGATGGGATATGGCCAGTCTTTACTGGTCAGAATCGGGTTGGAGGGATGGCGATGAAGCAACGGCTCGAAGCGAGTGCTCAACAGGCTCACTGGCTTTTCTGCGGGTGCGGTCATGAAAGGATTTCCTTTTGTTCTGACTCTTGCAGCGATTGCATTTCGAGCAGCGCCATCAAGAACGACAGCGTTGATTCTGCTCCCTGATTTTCATTGGCGCGGTCGGGATGCAGGCCGTCTCGGCAGCCGCCGGTTGAGGAATCATAAAGAGGAACTTGCAGATCGTTGTCACCGAGGAACCAGTTGAACGCCGACCAGGCCGCACTGCGCCAACGGCTGTTGCCAGTCATACGGTAGGCTTGCAGGGACGCGGAAACCGCGCCCGCCGCTTCAATCGGCTGTTGATCGAAACGAGCTTTTTCGCCGCCCTGGAGATAAAAGCCTTGCGAGCCGATGGGGACAAAATGGCCACCGGCTTCGCTCCGCTGCATTTCGAGCAGCCAATCCAGGGATTCGAGGCCAGCCGAAATCATGCGATCATCCGAGCACGCTTCCCCGACTAGAAGTAGAGACTGAGGTAATCTCGCGTTGCCGTAGGCGACAACCTTCTCGAACCACTTCCAATCTGGACGGCGGATGGACTCATACATTTCGAGCAGTCGCCGGCTGAGAGCGGTGCGTACTTTCTGCGCGTCGCGATCCCCAGGATACGACGTGAGATATTCCTGAATGCCGAGCAGTGTGTAGGCCCAGGCTCGGGGACTGTGAAACTCCAGCACTGTCGGCAGAGAATACTCGAACAAACGCCCAGCCGCACCCCGAAACCCCTGATCGCGCGACCGGCCCAGAACCGTTCCCAGTCCCCACAGGGCTCGGCCGTGCGAGTCTTCCGAGCCTACCGGCTCGTTCCAGCGGCGATCGTAGCGGAGGAAGTTCTTGAATCTGCTTTTCGCGGGGTTAAACGCATGCTCCAGGAACGAAAGATATACGCCGACAGAATTCGGGTCCGATGAATCGGAGTTTCGAGCCTCATCTTTCCGCGAGAGCTTGTTTTCCTGAGGCTCATGCCCCACCATTATGGAAAAAATCAGGGCGCGGGCGTTATCGTCCGTGGTGTATCCCTCCCGGCGGTTTGGAATCGTGAAGATTGAGTGCTGCAGCATTCCCGTGTCATCGGTCAAATGTTGGATATGATCCAGCTTCAATTCCGGCAACTGATCCAGCGATTTTTGTGTCATGCGGGCAGCAAACTGAACCCTGGGACTCTCCATGCGCTCGCTGCGCACCCGCGAGAAGCTTTCCATGTAGCCTTGCGCTACGCGCTTCCAGACCATGTCGCGTGCGAACAGATAAGCTCGTTTTCGCATGGCGTGGCGCATCGCCGGAGTATCCAGGAGTTCAATTGTCTTTTGAGCGATTGCGTCGGGATTCTGGAATGGAACGAGGGCACCTCGCCGGTCGTCCAACAACTCGATCGCATGCCAATAGGGAGTCGAGATGATCGCCTTGCCAGCACCCAACGCATAGGCAAGCGTACCCGAAACCACTTGGGCCTCATGCCGGTAAGGCGTGATGTAGATGTCGGCGGCTCCGATGAACTCAACCATTTCTTCGGGAGCAACGAAGCGGTCGTGGAAGATGACCTGCGATTCCACGCCCACTTCTTTCGCCAGAGCCTGCAAACTTGCCCGATACTTGTCGCCTTCGCGACGCAGGATATGGGGATGCGTTGCACCCGCCACCATGTAGACCGCATTCTTGTGCTTGGCGAGAATCTGCGGCATTGCTTGAATTACGTTTTCGATTCCCTTGTTGGGTGAGAGCAGGCCGAAGGTGAGCAACACCGCTTTCCCTTCCACGCCAAAGCGGTCTTTGTAGAAATTCGGATCAAGGAATGGCAAGTCAGGAACTCCATGCGGCACAATGTCGATCTTGCTGCCGGGCACCTTAAAAATCTCCTGGAGGAACTGGGACGAGAGCTGACTCATCACAATCAAACGGTCAGACAGCTCAGCAATCTCTTCCATGACCTGAAGCTGGTTGGCGTCGGGCTCGCGCAGAACAGTATGCAGCGTGGTCACCACCGGCATCTTCAGGCCCCGCAGCAGTTGCAGGATGTGGCTTCCCGCCGAGCCCCCGAAAATTCCATACTCGTGCTGCAGGGAGACCATGTCGATGTTGTTGAAGTTCAGAAATTCAGCGGCTTCCTGATAGGACTTCACCTCGTCCTGAGCGAGTGACCATCGCACCCGGGCGGGGTAGTCATACCCCTCTTCGGTGTCGTTCACCGGCAACGCCAACAGTCGGGCTGTCCCGTACTCCGCGGCAATGGCGCTGCACAGGTCGGTGGTGAAGGTGGCAATGCCACAGTGCCGGGGAAGATAATTCCCGATCACCGCGATCCGGCTGGGAAGGGACGGCTTGGATCGAAACCGAACTGCAGCCGTTTCCGCGCCACCCGACAGCCGGGGTCGAGGAGCGACGACTTCCAGAAGAACCTTGGGGAATACTGGATTGGGTAGAGACATTTCGTCCTGACCGTAAGAGAAAAACGTGCCGACCGCCAATTGTCAGGTCGACGTAAAAACACCACCAGCGCTGGCGTGTAATTTCCTTTTCCCAGTATCCGACGAAGGAGTGTTCGAGGACTGGTCACTATTGACCATTTTGTACGTGAGCAATGGTGCATCGTGGAACCATGAAAGCCAAAGAGAAACTGGCCCTATCGGTTCGCTGCCCCACGTGTGGCGCGAAGCCGGGCGAAAAATGTGAGCTGAGCACGGGCCTGCCGCGCACTAATCCGCATCGAGACCGGCGCTTGGCCGGCTCTGACACATAGAGTGGTTAGAAGAATTCACGCGAGGGTCTCGGCAACCCTGAGCCCAGGCCGCAGGGTCCGGTCACTCGATTCAGAAGCTGATCGCTCGAACGTGCTCGCGTCAAAATCACCCCCGCCCCAATTGAAAAAAGTCCCGCGCAGTCTATGCCGCGGGACTCGGATCAATTCCAGCTGCGAAGTGCTATGCACGAACTGCAAGCAGTTTGCGCCGGACTAGGCTCGCCACACCAATCAGGCCGGTTCCCATAAGCCCAAGAGAGCCCGGCTCTGGAACAGTAGTGGCGAAGTTTGTGTCGCCGCTCGAAATCGTGGTCTCTCCGTTGAAGTAGCCCTTACCCGTGTTGATGGTCAACTGTACCGTTACGCCACTCACGGTGCCCCCGGTGTACCACGCGCCCGATAACGAACCGGTTAGCGTGTAGTTGTGGGTACCGTTGGCGAGCGTAACCAGCGTCCAGCTCACCGGCCCGTTGAAAGAGCCGCTGAAGATGACGCCGGTCGGAACGCCATCCGTGCCGTTGCCGGTGATGCTGAAGGCTCCGCCGGAGGCAAACGTGCCGCCCATTTGCAGGGTGCCGCTGCTGAGCGCGCCAGTGCTGAAGCTTACTGCTCCAAGATTGTTTCCAGTAATCAGGCCGCCGCCAAGTCCGTCTACGGCAACCAGAGTTGATCCTGCGAGAGTGAGACCGCTACTGGTGCCGGTGAGATTGCCGCCGCTGTTGGTGAAGTCGACGCTGCTTCCAGCAAAGGCCACGAAAGGTAGCGCCAGAACCAGGATAGTGAGAAGAATACTTTTCTTAATCATTAGTTGTTGTCTCCGGGAATTCACGAAGCCCTTGGGGCGGGACTCGCGACACGCAACGAATCAACGGTATGGTCTTCTGTTCGTTTGCAGTGCCAATACTGGACCCGTCAGAACGGGAATGCTGTGCAAAAACGACCACTGTCATAAGAATTGCCACGGCCGACGCAGAGAGGGAATCAGGACCATGACAAGAGGGCGGCCGAAGGTCGCTGAGCATCTGAGAAACCAACTCAGCATCTATTACTTTCTACGGAAATACTGTCCAAAATCGCTCACTTGCAAACTAATGTAAATAGTGTTGATTCTGCAATGCCGACGCATCCCGCCGACTATACTCAAAAGAGATGACGCCCTTCGTGGCAATCAAGAAAAACGGCGGATTCGACCCCAACACCTTCCTCGCCACCATTGGCGACGGCCGGAAGATATTGATCGCTCCGAAGAAACAAACGATATTTGTGCAAGGTGACGACGCTGACGCCGTCTTCTATGTTCAAAAGGGCAAGGTGCGGCTCACCGTGGTGTCCAAGATCGGCAAGGAAGCGACGATCGGAATCGTGAGCCAGGGAAATTTTTTCGGTGAAGGCGCGCTGGCTGGGCAACTTCTGCGTATGGGATCCGCGGCGGCCATGACCGATTGCGAGATCCTGCGCGTGGATAAGAAGACGATGATGGAGGCTCTGCATCGCGAGCCCGCTCTTTCGGAGATGTTCGTTGCGTATCTGTTGGCGCGAAACATCCGTTATGAAGAGGATCTGGTCGACCAGTTGTTCAACTCCAGTGAAAAACGCCTGGCCCGCGTTCTCTTGTTGCTCGCGCATTTTGGCAAAGAAGGGATTCCGGAAACTGTTGTCCCCAGGATCAGTCAGGAGACTCTTGCCGATATGGTCGGGACGACGCGTTCGCGTGTGAGCTTCTTCATGAACCGGTTCAGGAAGCTGGGCTTTATTCACTACGCCGGCGGGACGGAAGGCGCTCTGCAGGTTCACAGCTCTCTGCTGAACGTCGTGCTCCACGATTAGTTTCGACACTGATACGACAACGAAACGAGCACTCTTCGATCGAAACAATTGCGGGCACCTTGATCGCCAGGGTGCCCGCAATTATTTTGAGACGGGGATAAATTCTCCCCAGGGTGGGATCAGCCGCGCTTGGGGGCCGGTTGCTGAGCTTTTCCCTGGATCTTCTGTTCCTGCTGCGTGTGTTTTTGCTGCAACTTCTGGGTTTGCTGCTGGTGCTGCTGTTCCAGCTTCTGCTTGCCAGCTTCACTCGTATTCTGGCTCGCCTGCCGCTGGTGCTCCTGGTCCTGCTTCTGCTGTAGCTGCTGCCGTTGCTGATCCTGTTTCGCGATCAACTGGGTGTGCTGTTGCTGGACCTTCTGGTCCCGCGCAGCATTTCCGGTGTTCGCCGTGAAAGGTTGCCGCGCCGGCAGATCGCTGGGATGAACGACGGGGCGCGTCGCGGTGCTCTCGGTGCGAGTAGTTTCTGGACGAGCAGTTTCTGGACGGGCGGTTTCCGTGCGGGCGCCTTCCGGCCGAGCCGCAGGAGCCGCCGAGCCGCCGTGAATCACCGACGCGCGTTGCTCAGGGTTGGCGCGAGCGGCCTGGGCATGCTCATGCTGAACTGCGACGGGCGCGATATGTCTCTCGTGCGAGAAACTTTCTTCCTGCGCAGTGGGGCGCCGCTCGATGCCTCCACTGCCCCCGTTGTAGCTCACGCGGCTCACTGCGTTGTGAGTGACTGTCTCGTTGTACACGTTGTGAATGTTAGTAACGTTCACGTTGCTGACCGAGCGGTTGTAGAAGAAATGTCCATCTTGCCAGCGTCCGCCTTCATAGCCGTCGCCAAAATATCCGTTGCCGTAACTCACACCGCCGTAGAAGCCGACGTGAAGTCCCCAATAACCTTCATTGAAGGCATAGCCGTTGCCGCCCCAACCCCAATAGCCCGGTGTCCAAAGAAAGTCTGGCTCGGGAGCCATGACCCACGCGCCCGGCACCCAGTAGTAACCAGCGTCAGCGTCGGCGTAGGCCCAATATCCCGGCGTCCAGATATAACCATCGCCGGGACAAAGCGGTTGTTCGTAGGTGGGCAATTCGGGCGGCGCCAATGAGATCGAGATGCCGATCTGTGCATAGGCCGTCGCCGATAGGGCCACCAGCACCAGTGCAAACAGCGCGGAACGGATGGAAGAGAAGATACGCATGGTGTTTCCTTTTGCCCGATGATCCTTCGCGTCCCCGATGATGCTGTGCAGCTGCGGGTTGCGCGGATTGAGAGGCATGATGTGTGAGCCAAACGTTTGGACCTTGGGGTTTCCAATATCGACCGGCTAAGACTCGGCCGCGCTCACAAATGGTTTCGAGCACAACCTTCTCATGCCGAAGAAGTCAAAGTCTGAGCAAGAATGCTCAGTTCGAGATGCTCTCCATCGCCGGTTCGGTTGACGCATCTTGCCGATGGCCGTACGACAGGCGGACCGGCGTTCAACGCCACTGCGAAGGACAGCGATGCGGTCGCTTCTCCTGCCGCGCGGGCCAGCGACGAAAGCGTGACTCCGCGCAGCTTCAGACCGAGATCCTCCGGGGACGTTCCACATCTGCCAATGGAGTTCTGATCCTTATACCGTGAGGGGGCAGGCTCCGTGGTCACACTGGCAGGCGATCTCGACTTCCTTTGATCCCGCTTCCTTACAGGCTTGACCGCAGAATTTTTCACCAGCTTGCGCCACGCAGCGGCATGGAAGGTGCGCACATTTGGTCTGTTCAATTGTCGTCATGATGGTTCTCCTTTGTGAAATTCCGTCATACGGATATACAGTTCGTCAGGCTCTCTTCGCGGCCGTCGGCTCTTGCGACGGTGCGCTCGGCACGGCACCAGTGCCTGGTTTGAATGCACTCTTGCCCCGAGTCGCCAGAAACCGATCCGCGCGACTGATCAGGATTGAGACCGGAAGCCGCAGTGTGCGGACTTCGGGATCGCTTCCACTGGTGGCTCGGACTGAAATGCCATCGCCTTCGTCAAAAGGCTCTGAAACGATCTCAGGACGCTGACCATACATATGGATGTGCATGGACGAGGTAAAGCCGAGGTCCTTAATCCTGACGCAGCTGTCGGATCCGATCTGCATTGTGTTCCGCTGTTCTCTCTAGCCCCTTCTCGCCTTTATTCCCAGACAGCTTTTTCGACACGGCCGATCCATTTCTGAGCTTTTCCGGCTTTTTTCTCCGCTTCGCCTGAAACTTCCAGATCGGGAGCGTTCGTCACTCTTCCGACCGCTTCTTTTAATCTTTCCCTTTACTTCGTGAAGGTCGCCGTCGGTCCGGTCTTGCGTACTCGGTTTCATCGTTTGTCCCTCTCCCCAGTAGTTCAGCGTTATGCGACTTCCTTTATCTCTACAGCCGTCGGCACCTGCACCAGTTCCTCAAACAGCGAGCGATAGTGAATCATTGCGGTTCGGAGGTCTTCGGTGCTGGCCGCGTCTTTGCCAACCCGTAACGCAATCTGATGCGCCAGGCGATAGTTTTCTACGACGCGAGGGTCGTCGACGGAAATATCGGCAGCACGTTGATCAAAATCGGAGATGGGATAGCCTCGCATCTTCATGACGGAAGACACCAAGTCATCGGCTTCCGCGACTGCGCCCTTGGGAGAGTCGACAAAGCGGGATTGCACGGCCTGCCACTGGGTTGAATAGCGCTCGCGCTCGACCGCGGTCAGTTCGCGAATGTTCAACTTGTCGATTCGCTTCTCGCGGTCCGCCAGTTTCGCTTCGGCCATCGATCCATGCGCCAGGACAGCGCGGTCGTACTCGGGCCCAAACTTCTGCCGCAGGCCCGCTGTCGTGGTTCTGCGTTTCTGTACATACAGCCACGCAATCACGCGAGGATCACAATTACCGCCCCGGCGATCGCAATCAGCTTTGGAGCCGTCAGATTCCAGTGCATCGAAGTCTCGTCACAAATAATGACTGTACAGAATTTCTTTTCACTTGAGATTCCGTTGCGTCGTAAGTATCGAACGTCCGGTTCGGAAAAACTGATCAGAATTGACCTTCTTGCGGAATGTCGTCGTGAACGGCCGAAGGTGTCGCTGGACTGTAGAGAAAGTCAAATCGACATGGGCCAGCGCGGTAGCCCAGCCACCCGCAAAGTGAGTGATTCCTCACAGCATCGCGAAGCAAATGAACGATTCTGGTCTTCTCCCGGATTCAGCTCAGATCCGAATCAGAAGGACCGATCAAGCTGCTCCTTGCGTTGCAAACATTGCTCGCGATTCGGAACCACGCTGGCCTGCTCAACGACCACAGCGAACTCTGCCGATGTCTCGGATATAGACGAATACCCAAGGGACGCAATCCACAAGTTGGAAAACTTGCGCGGCGATCACGTGCCTTGAGAGGAACAAACTCCAAAGCAGCCAACTGGCACAGTCCAGGAGCACCCATTAAAATTTCACGACAATTCCGCTTAGGGTGAGTTTTGGCGAGACGCATTCCTTCATTGCACCGTGCTCGCAACTCGTTGAGACAAACAGAAATGGCGGAGAGGGAGGGATTCGAACCCCCGGTACCCTTTCGGGTACGCCGGTTTTCAAGACCGGAGCCATCAACCACTCGGCCACCTCTCCGGCTGCGACGGTTGGACCAACGCGGCGCAATGCAGCGGCTTTCGGCTGGCTCCCTTGCATTTAGTTTACATCAGAGACGACGAATCTCAGGGCTTAGACAGCAAGCCGAACGCGCGGGAATGGAATTGCATGACCTCGTCAAAGTGCGACATGAAATATGTCGGGCTGTGGTCGCCCGGGTACGAGTGATATTGGTGTTTGACGCCTTCTTTCTTGAGCTGGCTGTGAAGTGCGGCCGCCCCTTTTTCGAATCCGAAGTCGTCATCCTCCCCGCAGTTGAAATAGATTGCCATGTTTCGCAAGCCGGCGGCATTTCGTTGCGCCAGAACGAAAGGGCTGTCGTCATTCCAATGCGCAACGTTAATAGGCTTGCCGAATACCGAGCCCAGCAATCCCTCGATTTGAGATCCGGACTGAAGTTCGGAATCGAGCGCTTGTGGCGACTCGGTGATCAGCGCGGCGCTCTGCGCGCTCACGGCTGAGAACAATTCCGGATGCGCGAATGCGAAACGAAGCGCTCCATAGCCACCCATGGAGATTCCGCCGATGGCGCGGCCTGCGCGACCCGGCGTGACTCGGTACTTGCCCTCGATGTGCGGCAGGAATTCCTGTAAGAAGAAATCGCTGTAGCGCACCGATCCGTCGGCCGAGTTGATGTAGAAGCTGCGCCTGCCCTCCGGCGTGACGATCAGAAAATCTCCCATCTTGTGTTGCTTGCGGAGATCGTCGAACAGGGTCCAGCCGCCGCCGTTGAACAGGGTTTGCTCGTTATCGCCCAGGCCGTGCAGAAAATAGAGCACAGGATAGCTTTTCGCGGGATGCTGCGTCGCGCCCGCATCATAACCGGCGGGCAGGTAGACACAATAGTGCACCGATTCTTTCAGGATGTGACTGTTGAGGGCGCCGCAGTCGATGCGGCTTTGAGCGGCCGCCGGAGTGACCGCAACCATAATATAGATCAGCGGGAAAACGAAGACGAATCTGAGGGCGAGCCTATAAGCACGAATCATCGAGATCGATTTACTCGTAGCGCAGCGCCTGCACGGGATCGAGTTTCGCAGCTCGTCCAGCGGGATACAAACCGGAAACCAGGCTCACGATGAATGAGAATAAAATCGCCAATGCCACCAACCACCAGGGCACGGACCAGAAATTATCCGGCGCGATGGCCTCGCGCCGGAGATAAATGTTGGTTCCGAAGTTGATGATCCGTCCAATAGCCCAGCCCAGGGTAACTCCCGCGACTCCGCCCAGGATTCCCATCGCTCCGGCTTCTGCGAAAAAAAGTTTTTTGACGTCACCATCGCTGGCGCCAATCGCCTTCATGATGCCGATCTCGCGTCTCCGTTCGAGGATCGCCATGACCAGTGTGTTGACGATTCCGATCGAAGCGACCGCGAGCGCGAGACTTCCGAAAATCAACAGAAACAAATCCAGCACTCTAAAAACCGAGCGCAGGCTTTCGCTTGCATCGAGGAGAGAAAAGGTCGTGAAGCCCATTTTCTTGATGGCATCTTCCACCGCTTGAATCTGGCTGGGGTTTTTCACGTGCGCACTGATCGCGGAATAGACTGGCTGATCACTCGCAGCCTGCGAAAGTTCACGCAGGGTGGCGGATTGCATCACGTGGAGATTCTCTGCAAGCTTGAGGGGCAGAAAAACTTTGGCGTGACTCGGTCCGCGCATGCTCTCCGGGTCAAGGTCGGCGACGCCAACAATTGTAAGTTTCTGCTCCTGCAATACGACGGAATAGGCGGTGGAGGAAGCCCTGCTTTCGGTCGAGTTCTCAGGACCGGAACCGGAGGCCGCCTGCGGTTGCGGCGGCGCGGAGGCGCGCTGTTGGTACCGCATTGTCAATTCTTTGCCTAGCAACGGCTTGGCGAGGTCGGCAACCTTGGTTTCATCGATGCCGCGACTGGGCGCCTTGCCCAGCAACTCTTCGGCAAAAGTTTTCTGAAGAATGACTTCGGGCGCAGTCTCCGAAGAAAAGAATCTGCCTTCCATACCGTCGAACGCGTCATTGGATCTCGCGGACGCGGGCAATGCCGAAATCGTCGCCAGGTGGGCCTTGTCTTCGAAGCGCAGTTCGGCATTGAAGCGAATGTCGGGATAGGCCTCGATCACGTTGGGGATTCGTTCAATGTCGCGCCGTGCAACCTCATCAAGAACGCGGCTTTCAGCGGGGGACGGTGCGTCGCGATCGTCTCCCCGGCTCCCGCCGCGCAGATCGCGCCGCGACGTAACGATCACGGTATCGAACAATCCCGACTTTACTAATCGTCGCGACACCAGTTGCTGCAAGCCGATTCCGAGCGAGACCATCGCTACCAGCGACGCGACGCCAACCGAGACGCCGAGTGTGGTCAGCGAATTGCGCAACATCGACTCGCGCAGATTCCGCAGTGCGAGTTCGGTTAGATCACCGATCTTCACGACCGACCTCCCTGCAATCAAGATTCGAGCCGATGTTTGTCTCGGGATTTTTTCCTTGATCGCCAATCACTTTCCCATCGGCCAGAAAGATCAGGCGCTGCGCGTAACGTTCCGCCAGCGCTCGCTCGTGAGTCACCATCACGACAGTCATTCCCAACTCCTGATTGAATTCGCGAATCATTTTCATGATTTCGGTTCCGGTATGGCTGTCGAGATTTCCGGTAGGCTCGTCCGCCAATAGAAGCTGCGGACGGTTGATGAGTGCACGCGCCAGAGCGGCCCGTTGCTGCTCGCCGCCGGAAAGCTGGCCGGGGCGATGATCCATGCGCGCCCGTAGGCCTACGCGATCGAGGGCGGCAGTTGCCAGATCCTGGCGCTTGCTGCGATCGATCTCGGCAAAGCGAAGAGGAAGTTCTACATTTTCGGCCAGTGTCATGCTGGCAATCAAATTGAAGGATTGAAAAACCATTCCCACGACATGCAAGCGGTACTTAGCCAAGTCTTCGCGCGAGAGCTTCGCCAGATCGCGATCCTGAACGACGACGCTGCCCGAGGTTGGCCGATCAAGGCCTGCGATCAAATTCAGCACCGATGATTTACCGGAGCCGGAACTCCCGAGCAGCGCGACGAAATCTCCGCTGCGCACTTGAAGCGAAACGCCATCGACCGCGCGAATCAAAGTTTCGCCCATGCGATAATGCCGGCAAAGATTTTCGCTGCGAATCGCAAGCGTTGGACGCGGGGGAGTCACTGCGGAAACTGTGGCCATACGCTAGCGCATCTCTCCTCGCAGCACACGCATCGCATCGCCGGCCTTGACGTCGCCGTTTTTTGCGCCTGCGCCGTTGCCGTTCACCGCGACCGCATCGCCTTCACCGGGTGCGAGGAATAGATTCTCTTCCACGCCGTGCTGGCGGGTGTAAAGGTCGTAATAACGGCCGCGCGCCGCATAGAGTTGCGCGTGCGTGCCCCGCTCCACAATCTGTCCCTGTTCCATCACCATGATCTGGTCGGCGCGGCGAATCGTCGAAAGCCGGTGCGCAATCACGAACGTAGTGCGCCCCTGCATCAGATAAGAGAGGCCCTGCTGGATCATCTGTTCCGATTCCGAGTCAAGGCTGGAAGTAGCTTCGTCCAGAATCAGAATGCGCGGCTCGGCCAGGATGGCGCGGGCAATCGAGATACGCTGCCGCTGGCCGCCCGACAGTTTCACGCCGCGCTCACCCACGATCGTGTCGTACTTATCTGCGAAGGATTCGGCAAATTCGTCAACGCGCGCGATGCGACAGGCGCGCAGGATCTCTTCTTCGCTCGCATCCGGCCTCGAAAAGCCGACATTCTCGCGGATCGTCCCATCGAACAAAAATGATTCCTGCAGCACGACGCCCAGGCGCGTGCGGAAGGAATCGAGCCGCACTGTGCTCAAGTCCACACCATCCACACGAACCGTTCCCTTGGAGGGCACGTAAAAAGCGGAGATCAAGCCGATGGTCGTCGATTTTCCCGAACCGGAGGAACCGACGAGCGCAGTTACGGTTCCGGGCTCGGAACGAAATGAAATGTCGCGGAGCACATCGTGCGTACCGTCGTAGCTGAAGGTCACATCCTCAAACTCAACCGTTCCTACAATGTCGCCAAGCTGCACAGTGCGTTTTGGGTCCTGATCCTCCGGGCGTTCCCGCAGGATTTCCTGGGTTCGCTCCAGACCAGCCAGGGCTTCAGTCAGCTGCGTCCCAATCGACACGACCTGCATGACGGGCGCGACCAGAAAAACCAGCAGGAAATTATAGGAGAAGTAACTTCCTGGACTCAGCGTGTGCGCGACCATCTGGTGGCCGCCAATGTACATGGTGCCGGCCCCGACCACTCCCAGTAGAACACTGGCGGAAAGGCCCATTAGCGAGGTCGCGGTTAAGGTCCGCATCACGTTGTCGAGCAGCCGGCGCACGCCTCCCGCGAAGATCTTCTCCTCGCGTTTTTCAGCGTGATATCCCTTGATAACACGGACGCCGCCCAGTGACTCCGTCAAGCGCCCAGTAACCTCGGCGTTAATCTTTCCGCGCTCGCGGAAAATAGGACGAATCGTCGCGAAGGCGCGGTTCAACGCGAAGGCGAAGCAGCCTAGCGACCCAACGGCAACCAGCGTGAGCGGCGCGCTGATGCGAATCAACAGCGCGAGCGCGATGCCGGCCGCGACCAGGCCGCCGGCAAAATCTACCAATCCCGTCCCCAGCAGATTGCGAACGCCCTCAACGTCGCTCATGATGCGCGACACCAGAGCGCCAGTTTTGTTGGCGTCGTAAAAAGCGATCGGCAGGCGAGAGATGTGTACCTGCACCTGCTCGCGCAGGTCGGCGATCAGACGCTGCGCTGCTTTCGAAAGTAACTGGGTCAGCGAAAAAGAGGTCACGCCCTGGACCAGCGTCGCGAATAAGACTGACAGAACCAATGGCCGCAGCAATCCCGCCTGATTCTTTCCCACCACGTTATCGATCAGGAATTTCGCGGAATACGGAAGCACGAATCCGGCCAGCTTATTGATCACCATCAGCACGAAGCCCAGCGCGAGCAAGGCGCGCCGCGGGCGCATCAACTTCCAGACCTCCGGCCAAACCGCCTTCAGGCGCTGGATATTCGGGGGCTTCGCAACTTCTTTGACGGGAGAACTCAATCTGCTATTGGACTCCATTGGGCAGGGATTGGCTTCATTATTACTGCATTGTGACACATCCGCGGATGAAGCGCAGAGTCATCGCGGAGCGGTCACAGGGCACGTTAGCACTGTGACAGCCGGCGCGCTGAAGTTGTATCCTCGGTGCGTGTCCCGCCTGACTGCGACCGACCGTTCACCAACTCTGGGCCTGTGGCTCGGCCTGCTGATTACATTGTCGGCGGTTGTCGCGTATTCGGTCTATATCACATGGCAAGTCACGGGTTTGCGCAAGTTGCAGACCGAACTGGTCGACCGCAACCGGAAGGATTCGCTGCAGTTGCTGAGAATTCAGAACGATCTCAACTTGCTTGCGGTGGCGATGCGCGACATGGTCAGCGGCGACGAACCCTATCCCCTGACCGCGTGGTCGGCGCAGTTCCAGCGCATCCGCGTTGACCTGGACGACGCCATGCGCTTGGAGGCCGGGTTCGCTGCCAGCCGAACTCCAGAGCAGAGCGCGTTTCTCGCCAGCAACTTCAGTCAGTTCTGGGATGCGGTCGATCGTATTTTCTCGCTGGCGCAGAACGGCAAAGAGAAGGATGCGCGGGAACAGATTCAGTTGTCCCTGCAGGAGCGGCAAGCGGCGCTCAGCACCGACGTGGCGCGCCTGCTGGTGCAGAACAGCGAGAATGAACAGCAAGCCGGGCGAGCGCATCGTTCAGATCTACGATCGCGTGCAGAGGCAGGTTTACGTTTTTCTGGCTGCGACGCTGCTGGCGATTCTGCTGAACGGTCTCTCAGTGATTCGCTGGAACCGGAGGCTGTTCGCCCGGCTGGCTGAGGTTTCGGAACGCCGCAGTGAACTGGCGCAAAAGTTGATCGCTACCCAGGAATCTACGCTGCGGTACATCTCGCGCGAACTGCACGACGAGTTTGGCCAGATTCTTACCGCTGTCGGTTCGATGCTGCGCCGCGCCGGCGCTCACGCCCCCGAAGGTTCGTCGCTGCGCGCAGATTTAAAAGAAGTTCTGCAGATTGCGCAGACCACGTTGGAGAGCGTGCGCAGCCTTTCGCAGGCCCTGCATCCGGTCATGCTGGATGAGGCGGGCCTCGAGAGCACGCTCGACTGGTACATTCCTACTGTAGAGCGGCAAACTGGAATTGCCATATCCTATGATAAGCAGGGCTCAGCCTTCCCGGTGGATGGCGGTGCGGGTGTGCATGTTTACCGCGTCCTGCAGGAAGCGCTGAATAATGTGGCGCGGCATTCCGGTGCAAAGCAGGCTTGGGTGCGGTTGCAATTCTTGCCTGATGCGCTGGAACTGGAAGTGGAAGATCACGGCGTCGGACTCGCGGAGCCGACGAACAAACGCGGCATCGGGCTGGTCGCGATGCGCGAGCGTTCCGAATTGATGGGCGGGCAAATTGTTTTTTCCCGGCCGCCGGAAGGCGGGACGCGCGTGCATCTTACTGTTCCAAGAGAGAGAGTGGAGTCTTATGGAAAAGAAGATCACAGTGTTGCTGGTGGATGATCACGCCCTGGTGCGGCGCGGTTTTCGCCGCATGCTGGAAGACGAGTCGGACATGGACGTGGTAGGAGAAGCCGGCAACGGTGAGGACTCTATCAAGCTTGTGAAGAACCTCCATCCTCGCGTCGTAGTCATGGATTGCGCTTTGCCCGGCATGAACGGGTTGCACGCCACGCGCCAGATCCTCGAAAGCTCGCCGGACACTGCGGTGTTGATGCTCAGCATGCACACCGAGAGCACCTGGGTGCGGCAGGCGATCGATGCCGGCGCGAAAGGCTACATTCTAAAGAATGCTCTTGAACTGGATCTCGGCGCCGCAATCCGGAAAGTCGCTGCTGGAGAAACTGTATTCGATCCGACAGCTCGAGCAACGCTCGGCGCTGAAGGGAGAGCGTAGCGCGGCACTCACGCCGCGTGAACTCGAAGTCCTCCAGATGATCGTTGACGGGAAATCAAACAAAGAGATTGCCACGTCGCTCGACCTGAGCGCTAACACCATTGCGGTTCATCGCGCCAACATCATGAACTCGCTCGGAATTCATAAGACTGCAGAACTCGTCGTATACGCGATTCGCGCCGGGCTGGTGAACGTTCCGTGAAAGGCTCTGTGGATCGCAGGTCTTTCCTATGGGGATTGGCGGGACTGGCGTCTTTGTCGCAACTGCCCGGCATGAGGGCGCTGACAGCCCTGGCTGGCCCTATGTCATCTCCCGGTTTTCGATTGACTGATGTCACCGGCGCGGCGGGCATTCAGTTTCACCACAATAGCGGAGCCTTTGGCGGCAAATTCCTACCGGAGACTCTCGGCTCAGGCTGCGCCTTCCTCGATTACGATCGCGACGGCTGGCAAGACATTTTGCTGATTAACGGCGCCGACTGGCCCGGCCACAAGAAACGCCGCTCCACACTTCGGCTCTATCGCAATAATCGTAACGGCACGTTCAGCGATGTGACCGCGCATGCCGGGCTCGATGTCGAAATGTACGGCATGGGTGTGGCGGTCGGCGATTACAACAACGATGGCTTCCCCGACATTCTGATCACCTGTGTCGGGCAGAACCGGCTATTTCGCAATACCGGGAAGGGCACGTTTGTCGATGTGACGGCGACCTGCGGTCTCGGAAAGCGCGAGGGATTCAGCACGTCGGCGTTGTGGTTCGATTATGACCGTGACGGGCTTCTCGATCTTTTTGTCTGCAACTACGTGAAGTGGTCGCCAGAGCATGACGTGTTCTGCAGTCTGGACGGAAAGCATAAGTCGTACTGCACTCCAGAAGCCTATCGCGGCGCCACCTGCTGGCTGTTTCACAATCGTGGCGATGGCACATTCGAAGATGTCACGGCGGCGAGCGGAATGTTCGATAGCAGTTCCAAATCGCTGGGTGTCGCCCTGCTCGACGACCAGCACGACGGGTGGCCCGATCTGCTGGTGGCCAATGACACGCAGCCCAATAAGCTTTATCGCAACCAGCACAACGGCACATTCAAAGATGCCGCTGTCGAGGCCGGACTGGCTTTCAGCAGCGAGGGCAAGGCGCGCGCGGGCATGGGCGTCGATGTCGCCGACTTCGAAAATTCTGGAACGGACGGAGTGGTAATCACAAATTTCGACAATGAGATGATCGGCCTCTACCGTGCGAGTGGCAAGGGTTTCGAAGACGTCGCACCGCAGTCCGGAGTGGGCGTCGCTTCCAAAAACAGTCTGGGCTTTGGCTGCGCTTTTCTCGACATCAATCTGGACGGCTGGCTCGACTTCGCGGTGGCCAACGGACACATCGACGAGACCGTGCGCAATATTCGCGGCAACGTCGGCTACGCGCAGCCGCCCCAACTTTTTGTCAATCGCGGCAACGGAACTTTCCATGACGTCGCGGCGGAGGTTGGGGGAGGCTTTGATGAACCGAAAGTCGGTCGCGGGCTTGCCTACGGCGACTTCGATCGCGACGGGGATCTGGATCTGCTCATCACCACCAACAACGGCCCCGCCTATCTATATCGCAACGATCAAACCAGCGGGAATCGGAGCATCCGATTTCGCCTGGCGGGAACAAAATCCAATCGGGACGGTATTGGCGCCACGGTGCGCGTCTTTTCCGGCGGAATGACGCAGTCCCGACTGGTGAAAGGCGGGTCCAGCTACTTGTCACAGTCCGAGCTTCCAGTAACATTTGGATTGGAAAAGCGGGACCGCATCGAACGTGTCGTGATCGATTGGCCGAGCGGACGAACCGAGGAATACAAGAATCTTGCAGCCGGCCGCTGTTACGAGTGCACCGAGGGCAAAGGTATGATCCCGCAGGACGGTTATTGACTCTTAAACGCGGGAGATTACTGCGAAGCTCCGGCGGGCGAGGGCGGCGTGACGGTTCCTGCAGCGGCCAGGTCGATCTCCACTGAATCGTTCACGTGCAAGAACAGCGTGCTCGGATTCTTCATCCCCCACTTGGCGTAAGGAACGGTGAAGTGCACCGCGGCGTTCCAGTGATCCTGGGACATTTCTACCTCGGCTGGCACAATAATCTCGCGATCAACTCCGTGAATTGTGAAGACGCCGTGAACCTTTACGGCGGACTTGCCCTGTCGTGCTACGGACCCTTCAATCCGGTCCGGGCGGAATGAAATGTCAGGGTAGCGATCGCTCTCCAGAATTTCTTTGTGCATTTTGCGGTCGCGCATCCCGCTGCCGCTTTCGCCGCTTTTGGCGTCGACTACGATTTCACCCGAGAGCTTTCCGGACGCCGGATCGAACTGCAAAGCTCCATACTTCAGCTGAAAAGTTCCGTGCACGGTGTGGAGAACATCTCCTAGCGTGAACTTGACCGAGGTTTGTTTGGGATCCAGCTGCAGCGCGGAACTCTGACGCGCTACATTCTGCCCCACTGTTCCGAGGACAGAGGCGCCAAGGAGTGCCAGAACCACCGCCGCACTCCTGTGGCCTGAAGCTTTTTTCTGAGCCCGGGGACTGGATAGGTTCATGATGTTTATGCGGTCAACAGCCCCCACCCCAGAGTCAGGCCGTCGCGCACTGCCCGCAGAGGTGGCAGGGCTCCGACATGTAGTTCGAGGAACCGGCGAAAGACTTCCGGCCGCTGCCGAAAAACTTGCAACGTCCGATGCTGCAGCCAGGGACGACGATCGAGCATCAGCATCAGCCGCCCCATGCACAGCGGACGCAGCGCCAACTTGCGGTGTTCGATCTGATAGCGCCGCAAATCGCCGGACTCAAGACAACTCGCCAGCGCAACCGCCTGGCTGAATGCCAAGCCCAGCCCTTCTCCCGTAATCGCATCCACCGTGCCCGATGCGTCGCCTATCAGCACGACGTTGCCGCGGTACACGCGCGCGAGTCGACGATTGCCCGTGAGCGCTCCTCTTTCGGACGAAATCGTTTCAGCGCCAGCCAATCGTTGACTCAGCCGGGGCAATGCACGCAGTCCCTGTTCCAGTCGAAGCGCGGAATCATGCGAGGCCAGAGCCACGCAGACTTGATCACTGCTGACTGCGGTGGCGTAGCCCTGACAGTGCTTCCCCCAGTACACTTCCATGTGGTCGGTCCACGGCGCTATTCGATAGTGTTGCCGGAAGGCATAGCGCAGACGGGGCCGGGAACCTCGCTCAAGTCCAGCCCAGCGCCTGACCCGGGAATTGGCGCCATCCGCTCCTACGATCCAGCGAGTTCGAACCACGCGAGCACCGTCCCGGTCATGAAGATGCACTCCTGCTGAAGAGATCCCCGTGACCGGCGCCCGCCACAGAAGACCCACGCCGAGCTCCTCTGCGCGTTCCGTCATCAGGCAATGCAGAGATGTACGGCGCACCGCAAGTCCGCAGCTGTCTTGTGGGAACCGTGCATCCGCGGACAATGCGTCGGCTACAAAACGAATTCCGCGGAAAGGATAGGCCTCTGTCTGCGGCACATGAATGCCCAGTTGCTCCAATGCGGCACGCCCGTCGGGGAGCAAGCCCTCGCCGCAGGCCTTGTCGATGGGGGGCTGCGCACCGTCCGCGACCAGCACCCGGAAGCCTCGCCCACGGGCTGCGATTGCCGCGGCAAGGCCCGCCGGGCCGCCGCCAATCACGAATACATCGGTCGCGTCTGGCGTGATCGGACTCATGGTATGCACTCACAGCTGCTGACGGAACAGGTTTTTAATTACCAGCGCAACAGCAGCAACTCCGAACAGAATCCGGGGCCCATCGCCGCGAGCACGCCCAGCGTTCCCGGCTCCGGACGCCGGTTCTTCATCACATCTTCGAGTACGACCAAGACTGACGCGGAGGAAAGATTGCCCACCTTCTTCAAGCAGTCCCAGGAAGCATCGAGTTGACCGTCATGCAGATCGAGCGCCGCCGCGGTCGCCTCCAATACTTTCGGGCCGCCGGTGTGTAGAACCCAGCTGCCGATGTCGCTGCGCCGGTGGCCCTGGTCGGCGAGGAACGCATCCACATCGTGCCCCAGGTGTTCACGAATCAGCACCGGCACTTCCGGCGACAGCGTGATGCGGAAGCCTTTTTCCGTTACTTTCCATCCCATCATCTCTTCGGTGTCAGGATAGAAAATCGACCGGGTTGCCAGAATTTCGGGGCCGGTAGAATGCACGGACGATTCCAAGTCGGCGCCGGCGACGATCACCGCCGCCGAGCCATCCCCGAACAGTCCAGACGAAATCAGGTTCGCCACTGAAAGGTCGTCCCGCTGGATGGTCAGCGAGCAAAGTTCCACGGAAACGAGAGCTGCAGCCTGCTCGGGATAAGCGCGTACGTAGTCGGATGCGCGTGCGATTCCCGCGGCTCCGGCCACGCATCCCAATCCAAAGATCGGCACCCGTTTTATATTGGCCGGCAGCCCCATGCGATTGATCAGCAGGGCGTCAATGGACGGGCTGGAGATGCCGGTCACCGAAGTAAAGAACAAGGCGCCCAATTTCCCGGCCTCGATGCCGGCGTGGTGCAGGGCGCGGCAGAGCGCTTGTTCTCCCAGTTCCTGCGCCACCTGAATCCAAATATCGTTGGCTTGTCCCCAGGTCGTAAGCTCGTAATATTTTTCAGGGGGCATCGCCAGATGGCGGCCTTCGACCGTGACATTGCGATGCAATCGCGCCAGCATCTGCGGATTGCGCAACTGGTCGCCCCAGTACTCCTGCAGTTTTTCCATCAGGAACTTCTGGGAATAGTAGTGCTTCGGGAAGGCGCTCGCCGCGCTGGCAATTTTCATTTTGCGTCCTGGTCCCGGCACGGAGTCAGCGCCATCTCCTGCCGGACCTCTCGTTTTATCGCATCGGGCTCATCCATTCAGATGACCATGCACTGCGTGCGGTTGTCTTCCGCCTGATTCGTGCCGACAAGCCTATTGTCCTAACTGCGCCAGCCCAAAGTGTCACCGATCGGTTAAATCGGCAGCCATTCGGCTCGCCTCTTCTCGCGATCAAAAGCTACGGCGTGATCGCGATTGACGTCGGCGGTCCCGGAAGCGTGTACGTCTCAACCGAAGTCAGCGTACCGCTGCCGGTATCAAGACTGAACGACTGAATCGTGGTCGATCCGGTCTTCTGGTTTCCGACGAACAGATATTTTCCAGCCGTGTCGGTGGCCAGGACGCTGGGGGCTGATCCAGTGGCGAAGGGTGAGCTCGTCACCCCGCTAAGCGAGCCATCGGCGCCGATCGAGTATGCAGTTACAAAAGTGGACGCCTGATTGGCCACGTACATGTAAGTTCCGGTCTTGTCGATCAGAAGCGCATAGGGACTGGGATACGGTTGCCCGAGTGGAGAGTTGGCGAACTGACTGAGCGAGCCCGGCGTTGTCGAATTATCGACCGTGAATTCTGAAAGTGAATCGTCGAGATTGTTGGCGGTGTATAGAAACCCTCCGCTGGAAGTAATCGCCAGCCCATAGGGATTCGCGCCGGTGATGAAGGGCGAATCGCTCAGCGGCGTAAGAATCCCACTGCTGAGGCTGAAGACTTCAATGTAGCCGGTGTTTGACCCGGTGCTGGTTCCAGCCCCCGTGACGTAGAGAAATCCTCCCGCCGGCGAAACCTCCATGTTGATCGGAGTCATCCCAATGGGAAAGGGTGAGCCGGTCACTTGAGTCAGAGTCGGCGTGGCTCCTGCTGTACTGATGGAAAAAACCGAAATGTTGTAGGATCCGGAATTTCCGACGTAAAGATAATTTCCCCCCGGGTCCATGGCCAGCAGAGTGGGTGCAGTGCCCACCAGCGTGTTCGGCGGCTGTAAGGTAATTTCACCATTGGCGGCGATCGTAAAAATCGAAACATCGCCCTCGCCGGAATTCGCGGCGAACAGAACCTTGCCCGAGGGATGGACCACTAGAGACTGTACGGCCTGGCCCGCGATAACCGGACTCCCCACCAGTTGGGTCAGGATGCCGGAGTTGGGGTCTTCCCGATAAACCACAATCTCGTTGGAGCCCGGAATCGCTACATACATATAATGGCCGCTCGTCGAACCGCAGCTCACCCACATCGCTACGCTTGCGCAAACCAAAAACAGCGCCGCTGCTCTCTTTACCATCCGTCACTCCTGAAGGAATTTTGCGAAAACGAAAACCCGGAAACCGCTGGCTCCGGCCACAACCGGGAAGAAAGTATCTCAAGCAGTACGATCGTCGAATTTCTGTCGAACCCCTATCATACGGGACAAGCCGTCCCTTGCGCAGCCGAACGCCCGCTCCCCAGACTGCTGCGATGCAGGATTTCTCCGGCGAGGTTGCACAAGCGTACTAGTGTAGTCGACTGCATCGTTTGGAATGAAGAGTTTATCGATATTTACCGCCGCGGCTCGCCAGCCGCTACCCGACCGGCTGCCTGCCTAATGAGCCGGACTCGGGCGGGGGGTGCTGGGCGATGCGGTCGGGGACAAAGGCTCCACGCCACCCCGCAGGAATAAACGCATCCGGTCGAGATACACGTAAACCACCGGCGTAGTGAACAGCGTCAACATCTGGCTGACGATTAAGCCGCCCACAATCGTGATCCCCAAGGGCCGGTGCAGTTCGGAACCGGTACCCGTGCCCAGCGCCAGCGGCAGACCGCCCAGCAGCGCGGCCATGGTAGTCATCATGATGGGGCGAAAGCGCAGGATGCAAGCTTCGTAAATCGCCTCCACCGGCTTCTTGCCATCCCGCCGCTCCACTTCGAGAGCAACGTCGATCATCATGATGGCATTCTTCTTCACCAGCCCGATGAGCAGGATAATACCGATCATTCCGATGACGTTGAGCTCGTTGTGGGTCAAGAGCAGCGCCAGCAGCGCGCCCACGCCGGCCGAGGGTATCGTGGAAAGGATCGTAATCGGATGAATGTAGCTCTCGTAAAGCATTCCCAGCACGATGTAGACAGCGCCCACCGCGGTAAGGAGCAGGATCAGCATATTGGATTGCGAATCCTGGTAGGCTTGCGCCGTTCCCTGCCAACTCGCCTGGATCGTGGATGGAAAGCCAATGCTGCTTTCCGCTTTCTCAATGGCATCCGTCGCCTGGCCGAGCGCGATCCCAGGCGCCAGGTTGAACGAGATCGTGACCGAAGGCACCTGCCCCTGGTGATTTACCGCCAGCGGCGTGTTCGAGGGCTCGTAGTGCGTGAACGCCGCCAAAGGCACCGGGGTTCCAGTCGTGGATCGCAGGTAAATATTCTGTAACGCTTCAGGAGTCTGCTGGAATTGGGGCGCAACTTCCATGACCACGTGATATTGGTTCAACGGCAGGTACATGGTAGAGACCTGCCGCTGTCCGAACGCGTCGTACAGGGCATTGTCCAGGGTTTGCGAAGTAATGCCCAAACGGCTGGCCGTATCACGATCAATCACGAGCTTGGCTTGCAGCCCTTTATCCTGCTGATCCGAATTCTGGTCGCGCAGTTCGGGCAAGGTTTTCAGTTTCTGCAACAGCCGCGGCGCCCAGGTGTTCAGGTCGTCAAGGTTTGCGCTCTGCAGCGTGTATTGGTATTGCGCGTTGCCATATCGCCCACCGATGGCTAGTTCCTGCGCCGCCTGCAAAATCAGGGTTGCGCCGGGTACCACTGCCAATTTGCTGCGCAGACGGTTGATCACGTCATCGGCGGTCGGGTACTTGCAACCCTGCCAGAAGTGATCCTTCTGGCACGGCCCCCGCTCGTTCAGGGGTTTCAACATCACGAAGAACCGGCCCTGGTTCAGGGCCGAACCTCCGCCCGTAAATCCACCCATGGTGTCGACCGCCGGATCTTTCAGCACAATGCCAGCGTAGCGCCGGATCTTGTCGCTCATGGACTGGAATGAGATATCCTGCGCCCCAATCAGCGAGCCCTGAATCCGCCCCGTGTCCTGCTGCGGGAAGAAGCCCCTCGGCACAATGGAGTAAAGGTAAATGCTCAACACCGCCACCAGGATGGTGACCACTCCGGTGAAGGCCTGGTGCCGCAGCACCCACTTCAGGGCGTGGGTATAGGTCATCAGCAGCTGATCGAAAACCCATTCGCTGGCGCGGTAGAAGATGTTGTGTTTCTTGTCTCTCTTCTCGGCCCTCAGGAATTTCGCGCACATGGTCGGCGTCGTGGTCAGTGAGACCAGCAGCGAGACCGCAATCGCGACGCTGAGCGTAACCGCGAATTCGCGAAACATTCGTCCTACAATGCCACCCATCATCAGTAACGGAATGAAAACCGCCACCAGCGACACGCTCATGGAAAGCACTGTGAAGCCGATCTCGGCGGCTCCCTTGAACGTCGCCTGCACGACATCCATGCCGTGCTCCACGTAACGCGTAATGTTCTCCAGCACGACGATCGCGTCATCGACCACGAATCCGGTAGAAATCGCCAGGGCCATCAGCGACAGATTGTCCAGGCTGTAGCCGAGCAGATACATGACCCCAAAAGTCCCAACCAGCGAGAGCGGCACGGCGATACTCGGAATGATCGTCGCCCGCACCGTGCGCAGAAACACGAATACAACCAGAATTACCAGCACGATCGAGATCAACAATGTCTTCTCGATGTCTTTTACCGATGCTCGCACCGTGGTTGTGCGATCCATCACCACTGAGAGCTTGATCGCCGGCGAAATCGACGATTGCAGATATGGCAACAGCGCCTTCACGCGGTCGACAGTCTCAATGATGTTGACGCCGGGCTGCCGGAAGACGGGCATGATAATGCCCGGTTTGCCATTCACCAGGCCAAGATTACGCACGTCCGCCAACGAATCCTTAACCTCGGCGACATCTCCAAGTCGTACGGCCCCCCCCTTGTTGTAAGCCACGATCAGCGGCCGGTACTGGTCGGCGGTAAACAGCTGATCGGTGTCGGTCAACACGGTTGACACGTTATGGTCGGAAACCGAGCCTTTGGGCGCGTTGGCGTTGGCCGCATTGAGAGCGGTTCGAACCGTGTCCAGTCCAACTCCCAGCTTGTTGAGCAAGGTGGGGTTGACTTCCGCACGTACCGCCGGCTGCGCTGAACCCCAGACAAAAACCTGTCCTACTCCGTTCACCTGCGACAGCTTCTGGGCGAGGATGGAGTCGGCAGCATCGTACATCTGCGGTACGGTCTGGGTGTCAGATGTCAATCCCAGCAATAGAATGGGCGAGTCCGACGGATTCACTTTGCGGTACGTGGGATTGCTTGGCAAGTTCGCCGGCAGTTGGCTCCGCGCCGCATTGATGGACGCCTGCACGTCGCGAGCAGCGGCGTCGATGTTCCGGTTGAGATCGAACTGCAGCGCGATCGAGGTGCTGCCCAGTTGGCTCGCCGACGTCATCTGATTGACCGCCGCGATCCGGCCAAACTGCCGCTCCAGCGGCGTGGCCACGGCAGAGGCCATCGTTTGCGGGTCCGCGCCCGGCAGCGAAGCTCCCACGCTGATTACCGGGAAATCCATTCGGGGCAGCGAAGCCACCGGAAGAAACTTGAAGGCGAGAATTCCGGACAGCAACAGCGCGGCCGCCAACAGCGACGTGCCAATCGGGCGCCGGATGAATGGAGAGGAAATACTCATTTTCTAACTGCCTACTGATTCAACGCGTAGTCATGCGCCGCGCAGCTAATCCGCCGGCATCGCTTCCGGCGGAATCTCATTGCCGATTCGATAGCGCGAGAACCTGTGCGCCAGCCGGTCAAACCACAAATACACCACCGGAGTCGTATAGAGCGTGAGCAATTGGCTGAGTATCAGCCCGCCGACAATCGTTATGCCCAGAGGACGGCGCAATTCCGCGCCCGTTCCCGAGCCCAGCGCCAGCGGCAATCCGCCCAGCAGTGCCGCCATCGTAGTCATCATGATGGGCCGGAACCGCAGCAGGCACGCCTGATAAATAGCTTCCTCGGGCGGTTTGTGCTCGACGCGCTCGGCCTCGAGCGCGAAATCAATCATCATGATGGCGTTCTTTTTCACAATACCGATCAGCAGAATAATGCCGATCAGCGCCACCACCGTCAGATCATTTCCCGTGATCATCAGCGCCAGAATCGCGCCCACGCCCGCCGACGGCAGCGTGGAAAGAATCGTGATCGGGTGAATGTAGCTTTCATACAAAACTCCGAGCACGATGTAGACCGTGATCACCGCCGCCAGAATCAGGTACGGTTCCGACGCCAGCGAGTTCTGAAACGCCGCGGCCGTTCCCTGAAAGGATGCGTGAATACTGGGCGGCAGCTGGATGTCCTTCTCGGCCTGCTGAATCGCTTTGGTCGCGTCGCCCAGCGAAGCTCCCGGCGCAAGATTGAACGAGAGTGTCACGACCGGAAATTGTCCCTGATGGTTATTGGCCAGCGAGGCGCTGCTGGACTTCATGTGCGTGAAAGTGGAGATCGGAACCGGCGCCCCACTGGTCGTGACGCTCGCGCCATTGGCCGACGGCGCGCCGGTATTCGCCGTCACCGTGCTAGGCCGTATGTAAATATCTTTCAGCGCCTCGGGCGTCTGGGCGAAAGTCGGCAGCACCTCGAGAATCACGTGGTACTGATTTAACTGCGTAAAGATAGTGGAAACCTGGCGCTGCCCGAACGCGTCATACAGCGTGTTGTCGATCGCTTGCGGAAAAATTCCCAGCCGTGACGCGGTGTCGCGGTCAATGGTAACGTTGGTCTTCAGTCCGCCGTTGAGCTGGTCGGTCGCCACGTCGGTCAGGGCCGGCAAAGTCTGCAGCTTCGCGACCAGCTTCGGCGTCCACTGCGCCAGTTCATTGCGCGTCAGCATCTTCAATCGAATACTGAAACTGGGTGCGGCTCACTCGATCTTCCACCGTGAGGTCCTGCACCGGCTGCATGTAGAGCGTAATGCCGTCGACCTTCGCCAGTTGCGGCTGCAGCCGCCGGATGATCGCGGAAGCATCGTCGGAGCGCTCATCGCGCGGCTTCAGGTTGATCTGGATGCGGCCTTCGTTCGGCGTCGTGTTCGTGCCATCCACGCCAATAAACGACGACAGGCTATCGACCGCTTTGTCCTGCAGGATAATTTTCGCGAGCTCCTGCTGCCTCTGCGACAGCGCATCAAACGAAACGAAGTCCGGCGCTTCCGACACCCCCAGAATCACGCCCGTATCCTGCACCGGGAAAAATCCCTTGGGCACGATCACATATAGAAAGAGCGTCAGCACCAGCGTTCCGAAGGTCACGAAAAGTGTCACGGTCTGGTGCTTCAGCACGATTTTTACGGTGCGCCCGTAAAACGCGATGATCCGGTTGTAGTAGTCTTCGGTGACCTCGTAGAAGCGTCCCTTCTCGCCTTCCTTGCGATGCTTCAGCAGCTTGGCGCACATCATCGGCGTCAGGGACAGCGAAACTCCCGCCGAAACCAGAATCGTCACCGCCAGCGTAACCGCAAATTCACGGAACAGCCGGCCCACAATGTCGCCCATGAACAGCAGCGGGATCAGCACCGCGATCAGCGAAACCGTCAGCGAAACAATCGTGAACCCGATTTGTCCCGCGCCTTTCAAGGCGGCGTCCAGCGGCGAGTCGCCCGCTTCCAGATAGCGGTCGATGTTCTCGATCATGACGATGGCATCATCCACCACGAAGCCGGTGGAGATAGTCAGCGCCATCAGCGTCAGATTGTTCAGGCTGTAGCCCAGCAGATACATCACGCCGAAAGTTCCGATCAGCGAAAGAGGCACGGCCACGCTCGGAATCACCGTCGCGGCCAGGTTCCGCAGAAACAGGAACACCACCAGCACGACCAGGCCGATCGACAGCATCAATTCAAATTCCACGTCTTTGACCGAGGCGCGGATCGTAGTCGTGCGGTCGGTGAGAATCTGTACGTTCACTGCCAGCGGGCAGCGACGCCTGCAACTGCGGCAGAAGCTTCTTAATCCGGTCGACGACGCTCGATGATGTTGGCGCCGGGTTGCCGCTGAATGTTCACGATCACCGCCGGCGTCAGATTCATCCACGCCGCCAGCCGAATATTTTCCGTTCCGTCGATGACGTTGGCGATATCGCTGATGCGAACCGGAGCGCCGTTGTGATAGGCGATCACAATCGGTTTGTATTGCTCGCTGGAGAAAAGCTGGTCGTTGGCGCCGATCGTGTAAGACTGCCGCGCCCCATCGATCACACCCTTGGCCTGATCGACGTTGGCTTGAACCAAAGCCGCGCGCAAGTCCTCCAGGCTCAGTCCATACGAAGCCAGCGCCGTTGGGTTCGCCTGAATCCGCACTGCCGGCTTCTGTCCGCCGCTGATCGAAACCAGGCCCACTCCGGGCAGTTGCGAAATTTTTTGCGCCAGCGAGGTGTCGGCGAGATCTTCCACCTTCGACAGCGGCAGCGAATCCGAAGTCAACGCCAGGGTAAGAATTGGCGCGTCGGCCGGATTTACTTTGTTGTAGATCGGAGGATTCGGCAGGTCCGCCGGCAGGTAGGTGGAACCGGAATTGATCGCAGCCTGCACCTGCTGCTCTTCCACGTCGATATTCTGGTCAAGTCCAAACTGCAGCGTGATGACCGAACTGCCAAATGAACTGGTCGACGTCATCTGGCTCAGGCCCGGCACTTGCCCGAACTGCCGCTCCAGCGGAGACGTCACCGACGAAGCCATCACGTCGGGGTCGGCCCCCGGATAGAAAGTCACCACCTGAATCGTTGGGTAGTCAACCTCCGGCAGAGCCGACACCGGCAACTGCTTGTACGCCACCAAGCCGACAAGCAGCACGCCCACCATCAGCAGCGTGGTTGCGACCGGCCGGAGAATAAATAATCGTGAAGGACTCATGAACCCGAATTTCCCGACGCGGATGTCGTTGCATCTGCGCTTGGCGCGCCCGCGCCAGAAATGGGCGAAACACTGCGCCCGCTGCTCGGCGCCCCGCTTGCACCAGTGCTGCGCGGTTCAATGCGGCTGCCTCTCTGCAGCTTGTCCTGGCCGTCCGTCACCACTGTGTCGCCGGGATTGACTCCGCCCGTGATCACCGTTGTGTCACCCTGGGTCAGCGCAATCGTGACCGCTTTGTCCTGCACCGTCTTGTCCGCATTCACCGCATAAACAAAGGTGCCTTGCGGCCCGCGCAGTATCGCAGCCGTCGGAACCACCGTGCTGTTCTTGCGCAGTCTCCAGCAGCAGGTTGGCATTCACGAACTGGTTCGGCCAAAGCTGGTTGTCGGTATTGCTGAAAACCGCCTTGAGCTTTGCCGTCCCGGTGGTCGGATCAATCTCGATTGTCGATGGTCTGCAATTTGCCCGTAGCCAGTTTGGTCTGATCGTCGCGGCTGAAGGCGTCGACTTCGAGCGTGCTCTGCTGCATGTGTTTCGACACATTGGGCAGCACATCTTCGGGCAGCGTGAAGATCACAGCGATGGGCTGCAACTGCGTCAAGATCAGCATGGGGGTCGTATCGGTGGCATGAATGATGTTGCCGGGATCGACCTGCCGCAGTCCGACTCGCCCGTTGAAGGGTGCGGTTATGTGGCAGTAAACGATGTTCAGCTTTGCAGTTTCAATCTGCGCCTGGTCCGTGCGAACCGTGCCTTCGAGTTGGTCAGCGAGAGCCCGCTGCGTGTCGACCTGCTGCTGCGCGATGCTGCCGGAAGGGATCAGCGTGGTGTAGCGATCCAGATTCAGTTTGGCATCACGCAGTTGTGCCTGGTCGCGAAACAACTGTGCCTGCATCTGGTCGAGCTGAGCCTGATAAGGACGCGGATCAATCTCGATCAGCAACTCGCCCTCTTTCACGTTTTGACCTTCCCGGACGTTCACCTTCATGATCTGCCCATCGACGCGGCTCTTGATGTTAGCCGTGTTGAAGGCAGTTACTGCGCCCAGTCCAGTCAGATAGACCGGGACGTCCTGCTTCCTCACCGGTGCGATCGCGACGGAAACGGCATGGGATCCCGCAGCTTGGGCCTTCTGCTGCTTGGAATCGGCGCTGCTGGTGCAGCCGACGAAAATTGCGCAAATCGCCGCCAAGACGAACGTGGCCGCCGCGCACGACCAAATACGCGCTACGATCCGCGACCACCGCATCTCGGTCGAGCAAGATGGTTGCTGCAGCCGTTCATCCATAGAGGAATTCGTCATAGAAAGGTCAGTCAAGGGGATCCTGTTCACAGGCTCGTCCGTTGCCGTTTGTTGACCGGGAACCGGCACGAGGAGCAAGTATTAGACGTATGCATTGTAGGCTCGGTTGCGGCAACTTGCCCCGGGAGGCAGGGAATTTTCATTCGCCACAAGGCCCCCTTTTGAGTGGTTCAGGCAGGAACCAGAAATGCGGTTACCAACAGCAAAACCGCCCATAAACAGCATCCACCGCGGCCCGTCAACAGGTCAAGACCGGGGCGAATGTTTTACAAATCTTTACTCCTCTTGACCTGCCGTTAAGATTTAGAGGGCCGCGAGCGTGGCTGGAGCGGGATGCTGTGTCTCGTACGCCAGAATTTCCGCCTCATGCTGCAGCGTGAGCCCGATATCATCCAGTCCGTTGAGCAGGCAGTGGCGGACAAATTCATCGATCGGGAATTTGGCGCGGAACCCTTGTTCGTCGCGCACTTCGCATTTCTCCAGATCGATGGTGATCTGGTAGTCGTCGATCTCCTGCGCGTTCTGCAGAAGATCCGCAGCCTCGTTCTCGCTGAGTCGGCACCGCAAGAAATCCGTTCTTCGTGCTGTTGTTGGCGAAAATATCGGCGAACGAAGACGAGATGACCGCGCGGAAACCGAAGTCCGCCAGCGCCCACACCGCATGCTCACGCGACGAGCCACAGCCAAAGTTCTTCCCAGCGACGAGAATGCTCGCACCTTCGTAGCGTGGCTCGTCAAGCACGAAGTCGGCATTCTTCTTTCCGTCCGCCCCAAACCGCCAATCGTAAAACAGAAACTGGCCAAAACCAGTACGCTCGATTCGCTTCAGAAATTGCTTCGGGATGATCTGGTCGGTGTCCACATTGACCCGATCCAGCGGCGCCACGCGCCCGCGATGGATAGTGAATGGTTTCATGCATCAAACCTCTCGTCATTTCGAGCGAAGCAGAATTGCCCAGTCAGGGCAATTCTGCGTAGTCGAGAAACCTGCTTTGCCTGCAGCACTCTCAGACTCGCCTCACTGAAATTTCCAATTTCGAATATCCGTAAAATGCCCCGCAATCGCCGCCGCCGCCGCCATCATCGGACTCACCAAATGCGTCCGCCCTCCGCGGCCTTGCCGGCCTTCAAAATTCCGGTTGCTGGTCGAAGCGCAACGCTCGCCCGGCTGCAAAATGTCAGGATTCATGCCCAGACACATCGAGCATCCCGACTCGCGCCACTCGAACCCAGCCTCCTGAAAAATCCGATGCAGGCCTTCCTGCTCGGCCGCGCGCTTCACCGTCTGCGATCCGGGCACCACCATGGCGCGAACTTTCGCGCTCACGTGATGTCCCTTCGCCACTTTCGCCGCCGCCCGCAAATCTTCAATTCGCGAATTCGTGCACGAGCCAATAAACACGCGATCGATTCCGATCTCCTCAATCTTCTTCCCCGGCTCCAGCCCCATGTATTGCAAGGCGAGTTCCGTGGCGCGCCGGTCCGATTCGTCCAGCCCTTTGACCTCCGGCACACGCCCGGTAATCGGAGCAACCATCCCAGGATTCGTTCCCCACGTCACAAACGGACAAAGCTGCGCCGCGTCAATCTCCACAACCTTGTCGAAAGTCGCGCCTTCGTCAGAAGGCAGGCTGCGCCAGTGCTCGACCGCCTTCTCCCAATCCGCACCGTGCGGCGCGAATTTTCTCCCCTTCACATAAGCGATGGTCGTCTCATCGGGTGCAACCATGCCCGCGCGCGCACCGGCCTCGATGCTCATGTTGCACAGTGTCATTCGCCCTTCCATCGAAAGCCCGCGCACCGCCGGACCGGCGTATTCGATCACATATCCCGTCGCGCCGTCGGTGCCGATCTGCCCGATGATGCCGAGCGCGAGGTCTTTCGCGGTCACACCATCCGCCAGCCGCCCGCGTACATCAATCTTCATTGTCTTCGGCGTCTGCTGCGCCAGACACTGTGTCGCCAGCACATGCTCGACCTCCGACGTCCCAATCCCGAAAGCCAGCGCTCCAAAAGCCCCGTGCGTGCTGGTATGGCTGTCGCCGCAAACAATCGTCATGCCCGGCTGCGTCAAGCCAAGCTCCGGACCAATCACATGCACAATCCCCTGCTCCGGCGAATCCATATCAAACAGCCGGATGCCGAACTCTTTGCAGTTCGATTGCAACGCAGCAATCTGCTTGGCAGCAATTAAATCGGTAATCGGCGTTCCGCGCGGCTCGGTAGGAATGTTGTGGTCGACAGTAGCGACAGTGCGCAGCGGCTGCCGCACTTTTCTTCCAGCCGCCCGCAAGCCATCAAACGCCTGCGGCGACGTCACCTCGTGCACCAGATGCAAATCGATATAAAGGATCGGCGACCGCCCCGCGGGCTGCGCCACCATGTGCGCATCCCAAATCTTTTCGAAAAGTGTGCGTGCAATTCCCATTGATTAAAATTCCTAAGAGTCCAATAAATCTCGACTCAATTGTTGCAGAGCCTGACTCAATCCAGAAACCCAAAGCTTCAAGGAAGCTGCGCCGGGGGCAGATTCTGAATAAACTCTATCCGCTTCCCGCTATCGACCGACGCGTCCTCCAGCAGCGACTCTCCAGCAAAGCACCGGTAGGAACTTTGCGATCCTGCCGCAGCCACTTGCAGAAATTCCACCGACCTCGGCTTATCTGGAATCCTCGCGCCAAACCAATGTGGATCTTCGCGCTCGGCCCAAGTAACCAGTGCCAGAACTGACCCTGCAGGATACGCCAAACTCTGGCCTCGATTTCTCGCCGCCCGCATCGCTAAATCATTTCCAAAGAGCACCGCTACGGTTCTAGTTGCCGGATCAACATAAAGCGTAATCGCGCTCCACGGGAGCGGCTGATACGGCAAGCCAGCAGGCCAGCCGGCAGCATTGTTGTTCACCACTTCCGCACGGCTGGTTTTTGCCGCGCTAATCGGCAGCGTAAAAACGTAATCATCGCCCCGCACTGGCCGGTGACATCCCGTGCACTCTTTCACGAAATGCGCGTCGTCGCCATAGGGCTTCAGGTCGAGGCCCTTCCAGCGTCCCCAACCCCAGCCGTCAGTGTCTTTGTAGTGTTGCGCGCCCTTCACCATGAACTCGACTTGCACGAACTTTCCCGGATGCACCAGCGCATCTGTGTCCAGTTCCTGCTGCCACGCGATCTTGGCCAACCGCGCCCCATCGGGCCACGGAGAAACATTCCCCGACGCGGCCGCGTTCACCGCTATGTCATTTCCCAGGATGAATCGAAATGTATTGTTGTCGCCCCGGTCGGTTACGCTGATCGGCTTCCAGCTTTCAAATTCCCCTTCGAACGGCAACCCGTTCAACGCCGGCGCAACGCTGGCCCGTGGAGAGCTCGCAGCTGGAATGCCCGCCGGCGAAGCGGTTGCCGGCTGCTCAGAGGTCGTCGCCGGCACGCTGGCCGAGGCCGGCGGCTGACTCCACGGCGCAAGATAAATCTTGAGTGCGGCCAACTCGTCTGGCGTCACCTTGGCATCCGGATGAAGGGCAACGAACTGCGGCAGGGGCATGGCGCCCAACTGAATCATGTTTACCGACTCAAACAGCGCCGCCCTCTGCGCCGCCACCGGCTTCAAAGCCAGAGCTGAGAAATTCAGGTGTTCGCGGGCTCGAAGTATGTCGTGCCTCACCAGCCAATACCCGGGAACAATCTGGTCAAACCAGGCGAGCCGCTTTTCGTCGGAGTGGCAGCTGTAACAATCCTTTTCGAGGATTGTTCGCACCGCGGGGGGAGCCTGAAGTTCCGCTACCGCATTCTTCGTGGGAATACCCGGACGAACGCACTGCAGCAACGCAAAAAGAACAGCTCCCGTTAGCAAAACTCTGGCAACTATTTTCATTGCGTTCTACCGCGGCGCCGTAATCGCTCCCTGCGACGCCGACGACACCAGCGCCGCATATTTCGCGAACACACCCTTCGGATAGCGCGGCTGCGGCGCCTTCCACTGAGCCATCCGCTGTTGCAATACTTCGTCGCTGATTTCAACTTCCAGCAGGCGTTTGTTGACGTCGAAGCGAATGATGTCGCCATCGCGCACGCCAGCGATTGGTCCGCCCAGCGCCGCTTCGGGGGAAACGTGTCCCGCCATCAACCCGCGCGTCGCGCCGCTGAAGCGGCCGTCGGTCAGCAAAGCCACCGACCCGCCGAGGCCCTCGCCGACGATCGCCGCGGTTACGCCCAGCATCTCGCGCATGCCAGGACCACCCTTCGGGCCCTCATTGCGAATCACGACCACGTCTCCTGCCTGAATCTTCTTCGCCGTCACCGCAGCCATCGCGTCTTCTTCGGATTCAAACACGCGCGCCGGCCCGCGATGCTCCAGCCGCTCATGTCCGCTGATCTTCGCGACGCATCCCTCCGGCGCAATATTTCCCTTGAGAATAACCAGACCGCCAGTCGCCTTCAGCGGCTTGTCGAGGGGAACAATTACTTCCTGCCCCGGCGTCTCAACCGCACGCTCTGCCTCCGCGCCAATCGTGAGGCCGGAAACAGTCTGCGCCGAAGCATGCAGATATTTCCCGTTCAGTAATCGTTTCGCCAGCAGCCCAATGCCGCCCGCGCGATACATATCGGCGGCCACAAAACGCCCCGAAGGTTTGAGATCGGCAAGTAACGGAGTGCGCTCACTCACTGTCTGAAAATCATCAATCTCCAGCGCGACCCCCGCTTCGCGCGCAATCGCAAGCAGATGCAACACTGCGTTGGTCGATCCGCCCGATGCCGCCACGGCCGCAATTGCGTTCTCGAAGGCGTCGCGCGTCAGAATGTCACGCGGTTTGATGCCTTTCTGCAGCACGTTCATCACGACCTTGCCGCAGTCGAACGAAACCTGATCCTTCTTCGCATCCATCGCCGGCACGCTGTTGAAGCCCATCGGCGAAAGCCCAATCACCTCCATCACCGTCGACATGGTGTTCGCCGTGTACTGCCCGCCGCACGCGCCCGCGCCCGGACACGCAACGTTTTCGAGAGCGTGTAGTTCGTCGTCAGAAATCTTCCCCGCCGCGTTCGCGCCGACCGCCTCAAACACATCCTGAATCGTGACGTCTTTGCCGCGATAATTCCCCGGCGCAATCGTCCCGCCGTAAAGCACCATCCCCGGCAGATTCAGTCGAGCCAGCGCCATGGCCGCCGCGGGAATCGTCTTGTCGCACCCCACGACGCAAACCACCGCGTCAAACATTTGCCCGCGGCACACCAGTTCAATCGAGTCGGCAATCAGTTCGCGGCTCACCAGCGACGCCCGCATACCCTCGGTGCCCATGGTCTCGCCGTCAGAGATCGCGATGGTATTGAATTCCATCGGCGTGCCGCCCGCCGCGCGAATCCCTTCTTTCACCTTGGCCGACAGGCGCCGCAGATGAAAGTTGCAGGGCATGGTCTCGATCCAGGTATTGGCAACGCCGATCAGCGGCCGGTTGAGATCGGCATCCGTGAATCCGATGGCCTTGAACATGGAGCGCGCTCCCGCCCGGTCGCGCCCGTCAGTAATGCCGCGGCTAATGTGCTTGAGATCCATAAGTCAGAGATTACAAGATGCGCCGAAGAGATGTGAAACGCGCAAGCCTTTCCTTCGTAATCGTTGGTGTCTCTGTTGGCTGATGCTTTTCTTCGAGGCAGAAGCAAAAACGGGGAACCCGCTTAGCAGCAGGCTCCCCAAGATGCATGACGCTGCCCAGGAGCCGTCATGCTTGCCCAGCTATTCCAAACTTGAGCCTACGCCCGGGCCGCCGCGCGCGCTTCTTCAATCGTCACGCCCGCCGGAGGATGCGGAGCCGTCCACGTCTCAACCGCCGCGCCCGAACTGACCTTGATGACGTCCGCGATGCTGTACCACTCGCGGAACAGTTGCCCCACCTGCTTCTGATTTACCTCGAGCGCAAGCGTGACCTGATGATCGTGCTCGGCCGGTTCGGCGTGCACCGCCGGCAAATCAAGCGCCCGCCGCGAAGCAGCATTCAGAATGCGCATCAACGTCCCCTGCGTATTGCGATAGCGAACATGAAAAGTCTGCATGAGTCTCCTGTAGCGCCGCTTCTCGTAGCGCCGGCGTCCTCGCCGGCTGTCCGGCGGGCAACTTGTCCGCCGCTCTTCCTGCTCTACTGCGTCGGTTCCTCTTCCAACAACATCTCCGAAAGCGCCGCGCCCGCCGGAACCATCGGAAAAACATTCGCCTCAGGCGCGCAGTCGAACACCAGCAACTCCGGCTCGGTCGATCGCAGAAACCGGTCGATCTGATCGCCAGTCTCCGTCGAAACCGGGAACTCTCGCATCGCGTCTTCGTTCAGCCGGAAGCTGTGAATCTTGTAGGCCTTCGCGATCTCCACAAAATCCGGATTGTCGCTCAGGTCGGTCTCGGCATAATTGCGCTGATAAAACAGCTGCTGCCACTGCCGCACCATCCCAAGATATTTGTTGTCGATGATCACCATCTTCACCGGCAGCCCCAGCCGATGCACCGTGGCCAGTTCCTGAATGTTCATCTGAAATCCGCCGTCGCCCGAAACGCAGAGCACGCAAGTGTCAGGCTTCGCAAGCTGCACGCCGACCGCCGCCGGCAGAGCGAAGCCCATCGCGCCCAGCCCGCCCGAGGTAATAAATCCGCGCGGCGAGGACGACCGGTAGCGCTGCGCTGCCCACATCTGGTGCTGGCCCACGTCTGTGATCACCACGCTGTCCTGCGGAAGCCGGCTGAAGAGTTCATCTAGAAAGCGAATCGTCGGTTGCGCCAGCCCGCGCGGATCGAGCTCCGCGCGTTCCGGCCCACAAGCCACCGCGCGCCACTCGGAGAAATCAGGAAGTGGGGTGCCCCATGTCTCGCCGTTTTTGCTAGACGTGGGATTCCGCGTCAATTCCGCATGAAACGCCGGAATCGTATCCGCCAGATTTCCAATCACCGGAACTTCACAGGGACGCACGCGATCCAACTGCGCCGGATCAATTTCAAAGTGAACAATCTTGGCGTGCGGCGCGAACCGAGTCGGCTCGCCGGTCACGCGGTCGTCCAGCCGAGCTCCAAAAATCATCAGCAAATCAGTTTCGTTGAGCGCCGTGTTCGCCGCGCGGGTACCGTGCATGCCCACCATACCCAGGTAATACGGAGCTTCCGGGGGCACCGCGCCCAATCCGTGTACGGTTGCGAATGTCGGAATATTCAATTGGTCGAGCAGTTGCCGCAACTCAGGAATCGCTCCCGATAATTTCGCGCCAGCGCCCACCAGCGCAACCGGCTTCGAAGCTTTCCGCAGCAATGAGATGAGGTTCTGAAACACGCCCGCGTCCGCAAAACTGTCGGCCTTCGCATCCGCAGGCCGCGCCTGCGGCGTAAACTTCACCGGCCCGGAAAATTCTCTCTTCGCCTTCAGCATGTCCGTGGGGATATCGATCACCACCGGCCCCGGCCGCCCGCTGCGCGCCCAATAGAATCCCTCGGCAATCGCTTCAGGAATTTCGTCAATCGTGCGCACCAACCGGCTCCACTTGGTCAGCGAAAGCGTCACGCCAAAAACATCAGTCTCTTGAAATGCATCAGTCCCGATCAATGCGCTCCGCACCTGCCCGGTGATGCAGACCAGAGGAACCGAATCCATCTTCGCGTCGGCAATGCCGGTAACCAGATTCGTCGCGCCCGGGCCGCTGGTTGCCATCGCGACTCCAACTTCGCCGGTCACCCGCGCATACCCCTCCGCCGCAAACACCGCGCCCTGCTCGTGCCGGGTGAGGATGTGTCGTACCCCGCTGCCCTCCAGCGCGTCGTACAGTGGCATGATCGCGCCGCCGGGATAGCCAAACACCAACTCTACCCCTTCGGCGCGCAGGCATTTCAGAACGATGTCCGCTCCCTTAAGCATTCACCACCTGTTTGGGTGCGGGAGCTTCCGCTGGCTTCTTGCCATCCTTCGGCAGCCAGCTCATCATGCCGCGCAAGTTGCGCGCCCACGATCTCGATCGGGTGCTGCTTTTCTTTCTCGCGCAGCTTGTTGAAGTTCGGGCAACCGGCTTTGTTCTCGGCAATCCATTCGCGCGCGAACTCTCCGCTCTGAATGTCTGCCAGAGTCTTCTTCATCGCCGCCCGTGTGGCATCGCCCACAACCTGTTCGCCGCGCGTCAGATCGCCGTATTCCGCCGTGTTCGAAATCGAATAGCGCATGCGATCCAACCCGCCTTCATAGATCAGGTCGACGATCAGCTTCACTTCGTGTAGGCATTCGAAATAAGCAATTTCAGGAGCGTATCCGGCTTCGACCAGAGTCTCGAATCCCTTCTTGATCAGCGAAGTCAGCCCGCCGCAGAGCACTGCCTGTTCGCCGAAGAGGTCGCTCTCGGTCTCTTCCTTGAAAGTTGTTTCGAGCACGCCGGCGCGGGTCGACCCAATGCCGTGCGCATAAGCCAGCGCCAGTTCGTGCGCGTGGCCGCTGGCATCCTGCTGAATCGCAATCAGAGAAGGAACGCCGCGACCTTCGCTGAAAACGCGACGGACCAAATGCCCCGGACTCTTGGGAGCGATCATCACCACGTCAACGTCGGTGGGAGGAACGATCGTCTTGAAATGAATGCTGAACCCGTGCGACACGCCGAGCACCTTGCCCGGATGGAGGTAAGGCTTGATCGACTTTTCGTAGAGTTCCCCCTGCGTCTCGTCGGGAGTGAGCAGGTGAATCCAGTCGGCGCGCTTGGCTGCCTCGTCGGGCGCGACCACAACCATGCCATCGGCTCGCGCCTGGACAGCGCTCTTGCGCGTGGGATCGAGACCGACGATAACCTTAAATCCGCTGTCGCGGAGATTCTGCGCCTGGGCGTGCCCCTGGCTGCCGTAACCAATAATGGCGATCGTCTTGCCCTTCAAGACTTCGGGCTTGGCGTCGCGTTCATAAAAAATAGTAACCACCGGTGCTCCTCTCGATCACGTCTTGCGATACCCAAGGGAGAAAAGAAGCCCTTGTGGGGGATAAATAAGCTGCAAACCGACCGGTCGGTCGGTACATTCAGATGCTACCTGTCAGGACCGGAAAGTGTCAAGAGAGAAGTCTGGTTCGCTAAGTTGTATAAAACATGAGGCGGACGTCCGAAATGAGGGCTACAACGCTTTCCACATACTGAATCATGCGCCGACGAATAAAAGCCTCGCTCCTTGCGCTCCTTGCAGCGGCCGTCTTCATCTTTGCCGCTGCCATCATTGCCCGCCGCACGATTCCTCTTCACGTCCACGACGACTTCGAAACGAGCTCTCTCGGCTGGCGCTGGACAAAACTTCGCCTCGTCCCGGGTTCGACCCAACTGGAGCGCCAGATCGTCCGCTCCGGCCGCCAGGCGATCGCGATCACTGTCCATGACGGAGACCGTTACGAAGCCGCCAGCAACTCCGGTGCGGCCACCGAACGCGACGAACTCATGGAGAACTGGCCGCTCTTTTCCCGCACCGGTCACACTTACGTTTATTCCTTCAGCCTCTACCTGCCCGACGATCTTCCATCCACGGCGCAGCGACTGGTGATCGCGCAGTGGCGCCAGCTTTGCGAGGCACGTCGTTGCACTCCCGACTATCCCATCATCGCGATTCGCTTTCAGCAGGGCCTGCTCGAAGTCACGCGGCAGGACGACCAAGGCCGCCATGTTCTCTATCAAAGTGACAAAAACTACAAAGGCCAATGGCTGGATTTTCGCTTCGTTATCAAGTTCGACTCCGCCCACGGTAGCGTGCGCGCCACACTCAATCGCGCAGCCATCGTCGACTACGCGGGCCCGACCCTTTTCGCGCCGCAACCAGGTTATCCGGCGGCCGGCGCGGTGTATTTCAAGATGGGCCCCTATCGCGACGCGCTGCACGATCCGCCCTGGACCATCTACGTAGACGACTACCGCAAGGACCAGTGTCCCGATGCCGGATGCGAGTAAGCGCGCGCCCCCAACAACACCATTGCGATTTGGTACCATGACACGCGATGCCTCGCGAAGCCATCGTCGATTCCCGGCAGGAAATTCTCCGAACCGCCGCTCGCCTGTTCCAGCAGCGCGGTTACGACGCGACTTCCATGAACGATGTCGCCGCGGCGCTCAAACTCAGCAAGGGCGGCCTCTACCACCACTTTCAGAGCAAAGACGAAATCCTGTTTGAGATCATGAATCACGCGATGGAGATCACACAGGAACGCGTGCTCACCCCGGTGCGGAGCATTGCCGACCCGAAAGAGCGCCTGCGGGCCCTGATTCGCCTGCACATTGAAGTCGTGCTCAGCCCGCGCGACCGCGAAATCACCGTCATGCTGCACGAAAACCATCCCCTACCGCCCGCACTCCGCAAGCGCATTAATTCACGCAAGAAGGAATACATTCACTTCGTCGAAGGCCTGATTGCGGATGTGCAAAAAGAAGCTCAAAAAGACTCGCAGCGACCCGGGCCGGCAAGACCCCTGGTCAGCCCGCGCGCTGCTGCCTTCGCCCTGCTGGGCATGATCAACTGGATTTACCAGTGGTACAAACCGGAAGGCGATCTGCAAACCCACAATCTGGCTCCGCAATTCACCGAGTTGGTTTTCGGAGGCATCCTTCCGTGAAGGCGCGGTTCGCGAAGCTCGGTGAGATCGACCAGCAGCGCGCTCAGCGCGGCAAGCTGTATCACGAATTTCTCCGCGTGCCGTCGATGAGCTTCGGCCTCTACGTGCTCGCCGCGGGAGCCACCGACGCACAACTCCCGCATCATGAGGATGAAATGTACTATGTGGTGCGCGGCCGCGCGCGCTTTCGAGCCGGAGACGAAGACCAGGAAGTCTCTGCTGGCAGCGTCCTGTTCGTCGCCGCCGAAGTCGAGCACCGCTTCTACGACATCGCCGAAGAACTGGCGGCCCTGGTTTTCTTCGCCCCTCCGGAAAGCTAAGTCCCCACCGAGTCGTTTATGAAATATCCGATCCTGCCCATGCCTCCGGAACTCTGGCCTGCGGTTCGCGAGATTTATCGCGAAGGCATCGCCACCGGAAACGCCACGTTCGAGACTGAGCTTCCCGACTGGGAGAAGTGGGACGCAGGCCATCGCAGAGACTGCCGCTTAGTCGCATTCGCACCGTTTGCAGAAGATTCCGAACTTGTGATTCCTCTCGAGAAACTCACCGTGCTCGGTTGGGCCGCGCTGAGCCCGGTCTCCGCCCGACGCGTCTATGCGGGCGTCGCGGAAGTATCTGTCTACGTGTCAGCCGCTGCCCGGGGACGCGGCATAGGCAAAGCGCTGCTGGAGGCGCTGGTTCACGAATCCGAGGCGAACGGAATCTGGACACTGCAGGCGGGAATCTTTCCGGAAAACACCGCCAGCATCGGGCTACACCAGAGTTGCGGATTTCAGAAGGTCGGCATCAGGCGCCGCATCGGCAAACTTCGCGAAGCCTGGAGAGACCTGCTCTTGCTCGAGCGACGCAGCGAAGCGATAGGCTAGAACGGCCGGTAGACCAGCAGATAAACCAGCACCCCGATGCAGAGAGTCAGCACGAGGAGCGACAGCTTCTCAACCTTCAGCGTGTCTTTCCGCGTGGTGGATTCCGCTGCCATAGTGTCGCCAGTTTCAACGAAAAACGCCGGTTTGAAAATGGCTCGACCGTGGCGGGCACGGTAGTAACGTACCCAAAGTTTGCCGAGGCCAGGCCGGCGTGCGCGCAAGGAAAATCGGCTATTTCGCCGGAATCCAGTAAACTTCTTCCTTCACCGCCACCTTGTCGACGAAGCCGCGCCGCTTCAAAATCGCCTTACTGTGCTCGATCATCTCCGGATGCCCGCACAAATAAGCCATGGTGTTGCTCGCATCGAGTTCCCAGTGGTCAGCATATTTGCGCAGGATATCGTCCGCACGTCCGATTTCTCCTGACCAATCGGCATGATCCCACGGCCGGCTGACCGTCGGCACATACTTGAACCACGGCAACTCTTTGTCGAAGTGGTTCAGTTCGTCGAGATATCCGAATTCCCAGGGACGGCTCGCGCCATTCAACAGAAAAAGCTTGTGGGCGCCGTCAAAACGGCCTTCTTTCCATTCTTTGGAAAGCATGCGCACCATGCTCACAAACGGAGCAACGCCCGTCACGGTGGAAATCAACAGATGATTGGTGCGGCCGTTCTGCGTGTCCAGCGTGAATCGTCCCTTGGGCACTCTTCGCATCAACAATTTGTCGCCGGGTTGCAGTTTGTGCAACAGCGGGGTGAGCGCGCCCTCGGGCACCAGTTCGAAGAAAAATTCGATCTCGTCCTCATCTGGCGATGACGCGATCGAATAGGGGCGCTCCACACGCTTGCCGTTAGCCACAACTCCGAGGGTGGCATACTGCCCGGGAACAAACTTGAACTCCCCTCCGCTACGGATGCGGGTCATCCACAAATCGGGAGCGAAGTCGACGCGGCGCGTCACTTCGGCGTGGTAGAACTTGTCGTCGGAACTAGTCATCTCACCTGGCCTTGTGTCTGCGAAGTTGTATTCGGAATTTCAAAACGTCCGGCGCACTCTGCGTTGCGCTCGGGGGAACCAGTTTTTCATCGTCCGACAGATGTTTCCGGTCGCCATTCTTATCCAACCGAACGGTCGTACGATTCGTCCGAGTTGCGCTATCCTAGCGGGAACCGCCGGGTTTGTGAAGGCTTGACCAGGATTTTCGCGAGAATCTGTAATTAGCTCGAATCGTCGAACCTGCCTTATTTTTCCACCACCAACACTACAAAGCTATCCGGCAGAATCGCTGGACGAGGATGAGGATTATCCGCCGTGGGCTCAGGCCTGGGTCCGAACTGCGCCGTCACCACGAAGATATTGTGCGTCTTGCCATCGAGCGCCAGCGTGCGCGCGCCCTTCTGAGTCGTCACATTTTCTGCGACGCTGAATTTATCGGGCGATTCTTCCTTCACAACAGTGAGCACGCCATCGGCGCCGCAGGAAGCGAAAGCCAGCCCGGTTTCCGGATCGAACGTAGTCGCGTCGACGCCGTCGCCGATCGCTGGCGTTGCCAGAACCTTGCCACTGTCGGCGTCCACCACGGCCATCATCTTGTTGCCGCAGCCCACAAACAGCCGCCGGTTCTTGCGGTCAATCGAAAGCCCGCTTGGCTCCTCGCAGGGCGCGAGCGGCCACTTCGCCTTTATTTCCAGCTTGTTCGGATCAATCGCTACCAGTTCACTCTTGTCTTCGATGTTGACGAAGATCTCGCCCTTCGCGTCGCTGGCCGCGAACTCCGGCTTGCCGTCGAGTTTGATCGTGCCCAGCACTTTTCCGGTCGCGCCATCAACCGCGGTCGAATCCTGGCTCTTGCCGTTGAACGTGAAGACACGCTTGGTCGCCGGATCGTAAAGAATCGCGTCGGGATTGTCGCCGACATGCACTTTGCTGCTCGCAGTCAGCGTCTTGAGATCGAAAATGCTGATCGTGCCTTCACGCCCGTTGCTGGTGAACCCGCGCCCGAGATCCGGAGCCAACGCGATGCCGTGCACGCCCGGCGTATCCGGAATGTCGCCGACGATTTTGCCGGAGTCCGCGTCCACTACCATCACATGGGTGCCGCGGGAAATGAAGATGCGTCGCGAGTCGGAGTCAACGGTCAGGTAATCCCAACCTCCGTCGCCGCCGACTTTGTAAGTCTTCACCACGTGGTATCCCGGTCCAGCGGCGGCGAGCGCCACTCCCGCCACACCCATGCAGAGAATGGATATCAGCCACTTGGATTTCGTTCGCATCACTTCCTCCTGGTTTGCTCGGGTTCGATCGATCTCATCTCGTTCTACAGTTTGTCGCTTCGCCCATGACAACTATTTAAAATAGTGGCCATCTTACACGATGCATTTTGAACTTGGGGGATGCTGCCGGCGACGCACTCCATAGGTTTCGAACCGAAGTAACTTTACCGGATTTCCGCCCGCATCCTAGACTCTTCATTATATGGATATTCCCCAGTCACGTTTTTCCGGACAAGGCCCGCAGCCGGAATCCGCGCCAGTTGCGGATCCGCGCCTGCAGCCTACGCCCGACTACGGCACATTGGGGCCGTCCTCAGATTTTTCGTCAACCGGGCCGATCTCGATTCCAGTTCGCAGGCCGCTCAACGCGCGACGTCTCGGGCCCATATTCGCTGCCTCGATCGGAGTCGTGGCGGCGGTTTTTGCCGCAAACATCGGCACGCCTCGGGCTGCGTGGGCGGGTCTTTTCTCGGCCGGCGACAAAGCGTCCGCCAGTACTCCGGTCTCCGCCAAAGATTCCCGTCAGATCGATCGCTTGAAGCCGCAGAAACAAGCCGAGGCTCTGCTCGAACTTGCCGTCGGCCACAATAATGCCGCCGTCGATCAGATTTCTTCCCGGGTCGAGCACTGGCAGGGGAAAGTAAAGTGGGATTCGCAGATCGCGACCCTGACCACTGCCGCACTGAACTCGAACGACATGCGCGTACGAGAGTCCGGCATTGAAGTTGAACTCGCGGCCTACGGACTGGCCAAGAATTCCGCCAGCCTCGACTACCTCCTTCAGACGGTCGCGTCGCCCGACCACGCGCGTAAAATCTGGGCGTTGTGGGCGCTCGGCCTGATGGCCAACCGGGGCGTCGAAACCGACCGTGTCGAGCAGATCCTGGTTGCTCATCTGAAAGACTCCGACCCGGATTCCCGGCGCTGGGCCGTTGAGGGGCTCGCCCTGGCCGGTTCTGCCCAAACCATTCAGCCTCTGTTGAAAGCGATGCATGACGATCCTTCCGCCATGGTGCGCGAGAGCGCGGCCTGCGGCCTCGCGGAGGCCGGCATGTACACGCCGGAAGATCGCCTCACCGCCGTACCACAATTACTGAACTACACAAACGACCCTGCCCTCGACGCGCAGACTCATGCCTGGGCGTTCAAAGCACTGGGCGACATTACTGGCCAGCGCCTGCCCAACGATGCCAGCGCCTGGCGCAATTGGTATGAGTCCAATAAGCGCGACTGACCAACCTCATATCTCCAGCAAAGTATTCAAATTGGTTCGCGCCGAAGAAGTTTTTTGAAACCCGAGTCGCTTGTGAAACAATCCACGACGGAGAGGGACCTCCAAGTCGAGACTCCATGGAAAAACTGAATGTAGTTGTTGCTCTCACCACCCGAGAGAACGATTACCAGGCCGAACAAGCAGCTGCCGTAACGGAAATGGCCATACGGCTCGGGATCAAGATTCAACTCATCTACGCCGACAACGACGCCGTCAACCAGACTCAGCAACTCATCAAGATTATTCAGGACCCGTCGCAACGGCCTACCGCCATTCTGGTCGAACCTGTTGGCACCGGGATGCCGCAGGTCGCGAAAGCCGCGGTCGCCGCCGGAATCGGCTGGGGGATCATCAACAGCGATCCTGACTACATCCCTGAACTTCGACGCGGAGGTACGGTTCCGGTGTTCTCGGTGAGCACCGATCAGTCCGAGGTCGGCCGAATTCAGGGCAAGCAGATGAGCGCCCTCGTTCCCACGGGGAATGTTCTCTACATCGAAGGCCCGTTCAACAGCACGGCGACGCAACTCCGCACCAAAGGCATGCTTTCCACCAAGCCCGCCGCCGTCGAACTGAAAGTTCTGAAAGGCGACTGGACCGAGCGCAGCGCGCACAACGCCGCCAAATCCTGGCTGGCTCTCGGTTCCTCACGCGAGCTAAAGATTCGCGGCGTCATCTGCCAGAACGATTCCATGGCCATGGGCGCGCGCAAAGCAGTTGTCGATCTGACGGAAAAAGATCGCGAGCAGTGGTTGAGCATTCCCTTCACCGGTTGCGACGGCGTCACCAAGACGGGACAGGAGTGGGTGCGCCGCGGGCTGCTGAAAGCCACCATCATCACGGCCCCTGCGGCCGGGATCGCGCTGGAGATTCTGGCGAAAGCCGTCAGCGCCGGTTCCATGCCTGTAGACCGAACTTCGATTCCGCCGCGATCTTTCCCATCGATCGAAGACTTGTCCAGCAGGAAAGCAAAATAAATGCGGGGCGGACACTCCTGTCCGCCGCCTTTAACGTTGATTTCGTTCTTTTTTTCCACCGAGCTTCGCAAGTCAAAATCAAAGGCGGCGGACAAGAGTGTCCGCCCCACTCATTCCCTGTAAAATTGAAGCATCGACCCTGGAGCCACTTCCGCATTGTCTTTTCTCGACCAACTGAATCCGCAGCAGCGCGAAGCCGTCGAAACGACTGACGGGCCGGTGCTGATCCTCGCCGGAGCGGGCAGCGGTAAGACGCGTGTCATCACTTACCGCATCGCCTATCTGATCGAGCACAAGGGCGTCATGCCCGAGTCCATCCTGGCCATGACCTTCACCAACAAAGCCGCCGCCGAAATGGGCGAGCGCGTCGAGAAACTGGTGGGCGGGCTCAGCATCGCCAAGCCTGTCATCTCAACCTTCCATTCGTTCTGCGTTCGCGTGCTGCGCCGTGACATTGAAGCCATGCGCATTCCGTCCAGCGTTCCCGGGCAGCCGCCGATCGGGCACACGAAAAATTTCGTAATCTACGACGAGAGCGATCAGCAAGCCGTCGTCAAAAGTGTGATGAAGCGGCTCGGCCTCGACGACAAGCAACTCACGCCGCGAACCGTGCTGAGCCGCATTTCCTGGGCGAAGAACCACATGCTCGATCCCCAGGAGCTCTACTTAAAGTCGGCCGATCCAAAGACGGAAAAAATCGCGCACTTGTACGAGGAGTATCGAAAAGAACTGCGCAAAGCCAACGCTCTCGACTTCGACGATCTGCTGCTCGACGCTGTGCGCCTGCTGAAGTCCGCGTCGCAAGTGCGCGAGTACTACAACCGTCGCTTCCAATATTTGCTGATCGACGAATACCAAGACACCAACCGCCCGCAGTACGAACTGATGCGCATGTTGGCCGGCGATCGCCACAACGTTTGCGCTGTAGGCGACGAGGACCAGTCGATTTATTCCTGGCGCGGCGCCGACATCCGCAACATTCTCGAATTCGAGCAGGATTTTCCAGAAGCCAAAATCATTCGCCTCGAACAAAACTACCGCTCCACGGAGAATATCTTGCAGGCCGCGTCCGCGGTGGTCGCGAACAACACCCGCCGCAAAGGAAAAAATCTTTGGACTGAGCGTCAGGGCGGCACCAAGATCGGCTACTACGAAGCGCCCGACGGCGAGAACGAAGCCCTGTTCGCAGCCGACCATATCGCAAAGTATTTGCGCGAAGCCGGCCGCGCGGAAAATTCCGGCGACGAGACTCCGCGCGCCGCCGTGCTCTATCGCACCAACTCGCAGTCGCGACTGTTCGAAGAAGCCATGCGCCGCTACGGCCTGAAATACAAAGTGGTCGGCGGATTTTCCTTCTACGAGCGCTCCGAAATCAAAGACCTGATCTCCTATCTCAAAGTCATCCACAATCCCGACGACTCGATTTCGCTGCTGCGCGTTATCAACACCCCCACCCGCGGCATCGGCAAAGGCACCATCGATACGCTCGAAAATATTGCGCTCGAGACGGGCATGTCGTTGTGGGGCGCCGTCGGAGAAGCCATCCGCCGTCAGTTGCTGCCGCAGCGGGCGCTGGCGGCGCTGAAGAATTTTCAGCAGCTGATCGAAGACGCCAGAGCGATGCTGGCCGGATCGTTCACTGAACACCTCACGAGTCCCGAAGGGACGGAATTCGTTAGCCCCGGACGCGAGTCCGGGGTGGAAGTCGAAGAGGGAACAAGTCCCGACAGGGACGCCACTAATTCCGCCGACGCTACCGCCTTCGATCCCACAGAATTCGGCAACTTCTCATTCGACTTCGGCCCCGCGGATTCCGATTCCGCAACGCCCGTCGATGCGCCTGCGCCCGAAGACAGTACGGCAGAAGAAGGGGCCCGCTCCGAGCTGCAGATTGGCGCGACGCCCAATGATTTCCCCACCCCCACCGTGTCCACGGCCGAGATCCTCAAATTCCTCATCGACCGCACCGGCTATATCAAGCAACTCGAAGAAGAAGACACGCCCGAGGCTCTCTCGCGAATCGAAAACTTGCGCGAACTGGTCAACGCTGCTATGGATTCGCGCGATCGCGGCGAAACCATCGACCAGTTTCTCGACCACGCCGCTCTCGTCGCCGACGCCGACGACTACGACGCCCGCGCCCAGATCACGCTGATGAGCCTGCACGCCGCCAAGGGCCTGGAGTTTCCGCTCATCTTCCTCAGCGGACTCGAAGAAGGACTCTTTCCGCACTCGCGCACGATGCTCGTCCCGGAAGATATCGAAGAAGAACGCCGCCTCTGCTACGTCGGCATGACCCGCGCCATGGACCAACTCATCCTGACGCGCGCCGTCTACCGCCGCCGCTATGGTACCGATCTGCCCGAAGCCAGCGTCCCGTCAAGATTCCTCGAAGAAGTCCCCGCTCCGCTGCTGGAAGAACTCGGAACCAGCAAAGCACGTGTGGGATCGAGTTATGGAACAAGCGCCTACGGTCGCCCGGCCGGGCGAAGTCCCGCGGTCGCCCAGAGCACCCACTACTCCTACGAAGACGAGGACCAAAGCGCGAGCTGGCACGACTCACGTAGCGGCGGACGCCGTCCGCCGCCAAAGCCCACCGCGCCCGCCCGACCCTACAACTCAATCGAGAACATCGCCGAGTTCTTCGCCAGCCGCGGCAAGAAATTCACCCTCCCCAAAACGCCGGTGGAAGAGCCCACCGGCAAGCGCGGATTTCGCCCCGGCCAGAAGGTTCGCCATCCAAAATATGGCGAAGGCACCGTCTATCAGCGCGAAGGAGAAGGCGAAGAAGCCAAGATTACGGTACAATTTCCTCGCTTCGGCTTAAAGAAGCTGGTAGAGAAGTACGCCCAGCTCGAACGAGCCTGAAAGCATTGAGTAGTTGGGAAATTGAGTAATTGAGCAATTTGCCCGAAGCAAGCCTCAGCGATTTTCAATTCCTCAATTTCTCAATTACCAAATTACTCAATTCAAAAGGATTCATGGCAAACACAGCGAAGTTAACCAAAGACGAACGTAAGAAAGCCAAACGCACCGCCCGCAAGAAGCGCAAGGCGGACAATCCGCTCAAGCCCCGCGACTATGCTCGCGGATCGAAAAAGCCCAAGGTCAAGAAATTGGCCCGCGGCCAGGCCAAGCGGTAAAGCGGAACTCGTGCGGGAGCGGGCGCCGTCGCCCGCTCCGCCGCGCAACGACGCAGGTTTGCTGAAAGCTGTTCTTAGCCTGCCCTGAGCCGAATGGCGAAGGGGCTGATAGCTAAAAGCTGCACCCAGGAGCCCCCAACCGCTTGTCACAACCCACGGAACCCGCCGCAGTTATCCGTACCTCCGACAACCAACTGTTCTGCTGCAAGTCAATCGACAAGCTGATCTCCGACTCCGAAGACCCCGAACACCGGCTCAGCAAATCGCTGGGCCCGTGGTCGCTGACGGCGCTGGGTATCGGAGCGATCATCGGTTCTGGAATTTTCATCCTCACCGGCACCGCCGCCGCCGGAGAATTTTTCCAGGCTCCATCCCTGCTGCACGCGCAGGCGCTCGATGTGCTCATCAACTTCGTGCGCACCGGCAGCACCGCCGGAGCGCTCATGCACGGTCGCCCTCCCGCGGGTCCATCGATTGCGATTTCATTTCTGCTGGTCGCCGTCGCCTGCAGCTTTGCCGGATTGTGCTACGCCGAACTGGCCTCGATGATTCCCATCGCTGGCAGCGCCTACACCTATTCCTACGCCACGCTCGGCGAGATTTTCGCCTGGATCATCGGATGGGACCTCATCCTCGAATACGCCGTCTCGAACGTCGCGGTCGCGGTGGGCTTTGCCGGTTATACCAAAGCGCAACTGGCTGTGTTCGGCCTCAACCTGCCGGAAAAATGGGCGAGTCCGGTCTGGGCCGGAGGGCAATGGACGGGCGCCTATTTCAATCTCCCCGGCTTCCTCATCGTCTTCGTTCTCACTTTGCTGCTGGTGCGCGGCGTGAAGGAATCGGCTGAGACCAACAACATCATGGTCCTGATCAAGATCGGCGCCATCCTCACTTTCTTGGTTGTCGGTGGAATGCTGGTGAAGCCCGCGAACTGGACGCCCTTCGCGCCCTCTGGCTTCGCCGGAATCGTCACCGGGGGCGCCATCGTTTTCTTTACCTATATCGGATTCGATTCGGTCTCGACCGCCGCGGAAGAATCGCGCAACCCGCAAAAAGATTTGCCCATCGGCATCATCGCTTCCCTGATTGTCTGCACCATTCTCTATGTCGGAGTTGCCGTCGTACTGCTCGGCATGATGAAGTACACCACGTTCGTCTCCGGCGCTGCGGCCGAAGCGCCCGTGGCCTACGCCATGAAGTATCTGGGGGTGCACCCGTTCTTCCGCTCGGTCATCGTCATCGGAGCCCTCACGGGCATGATCTCGTCGTTGCTCGTGTTTCAGTATGGGCAGGCGCGAATCTGGTACGCGATGTCCCGCGACGGCTTGCTGCCGAAGTTGTTCTCCGCGGTGCACCCGAAATATAAGACGCCCCACTGGTCCACCTGGATCGCCTGCTTTGCCGTCGGCATTCCCGCCGGCCTCGTCGATATCGGAGACGCCGCCGACCTCGCCAACATCGGAACGCTCTTTGCCTTCGTTCTGGTTTCGCTGGGAGTGATCCTCCTCCGCCGCCGGCAGCCCGACCGCAAGCGTGCCTTCCGGGTTCCGTTCGTGCCCTGGTTCCCTCTGATTTCAGTCGCGCTGTGCGTTGGACTGATGTTGGGGCTGACCTTAATTACCTGGCTGCGCTTCGTGATCTGGCTCGGCCTCGGCCTGCTGATTTATATCTTCTACAGCCGCCACAGGAGCGAGTTCGCGAAGAAGTAGTAGCCTCCTCTAAAGCTGAAGCCGCAGCTCTCGTCAGCAAGAAAGCGCTGTCATCCTGAACGAAGCCGACCGATGAGCGAAGTGAATCGGTCGGCGCAGTGCAGTGAAGGATCCCTATAATCCCATTCGCCGTCCATGGCCTCAAAGGGAGTTCCCAACCCGGTGTTCGCCATTCCCCTGCCGTCTCCGAGAATCAGGTGCTTCGACGACCCTAGGAGGATATAATCCCACCGAGAAGCGCTCCGATGGCCATGTATCAAATCGCCGCCAGCCAGCCAACGGGACCAGGGGAACGAATTCGATCCCAACTCATCCGCACAGGTTTCTTCTTGCTGTTGTATGTGCCCATTTGGCGCGTAGCGCAAGGGCGCTGGTTGTCCCCGTCGTTCGTGGCTATTTTAGGAGCCATGATTTTCCTCGGTAATGTTCTCACGACTTTTCTGTGGCCCCGCAAGGCACCCAGCTGCGCCCTGGACATCGATGACGACGAAATCCGCTTGGTGTGGAGTCGCAAAGTGTTACGCAGGGTCCGAAGAGAGCATATTCGCTACGTCCGCGAGTGGGGAAGTGGCCCACGTCGAAAGCTGGTTGTTTCCGAGCGTGGGCCAGCGTTCACGCGCTGGCTTTGGGGTGGCATTGGGGTGCCTGCGAGCTTGCCAGAGTACGAACAAATCAAGACGCAGGCTCTCAGTTGGCTGGATGGTTCGAGCTAGTAGCCGCTTGTTTGCTCCCTACTTCGCCCACGCCCCCGCCAAAAACAAATACCGCTCCCGCAACTCATCCTTGTGCGCCGCCGACGTTGTGTCCAGAAACATCACCTGCCATTCGTCCCCCGCGGAATACACCGGCCACTTCGGCAACCCCGGGCTATTCGGATCGCCACTGCGGGCAAAGTTCGCCCAATATTTCTGTATTGTTTCGCTGAGTTGACGGTCGTCCGTTCTCCACGCCACCCCGGTTTTGGAATCGAGTTGTCCAAACACATACTCAATCTCGGAGGAATGGTACGCGCCCAACTGCGGCCCTTTCGGATCGGCAGGCGGGCCCAGGTCGAACCGAAAACGATAGATCGGCTGCTTGCCCGTCTTCGATTGCATTTCCATCCAGTCCCACGTAGAGAACGCAATAAATCGATCGCCCGCGAAATCGATCGGCCGAGCGCAACGCCTGCTCAGGCGTGTCCGCAGGATAGAGCTTGATAAACTCCGGCGCCTTCTCGCCAAATTCTTTCTGCGCAGTGGCTTTCAGAGTGTCGGCACTGGGCTTCTGCGGATTGAATGCGACCTCAAAAATGTCCTCGTCGTGATTCCATCCGGCCAGCAGCGGCACGTCGTTCTGTTTGCCCGCTGCAAAAATTGCGGGCACCGGCTCCGGCAGAAAATATCCATCCACATCCGGACCGAAATCGAATCCCGGAGACTTTGGCGGCGCGAACTCATCCAGCAATTTCTGCGCCGGGATCGCGCGCAGTTCGACAAGCGTGCTCACTCCCAGTTTCGAGCTGACCACCTTCACATCTTTTTCTTCGCGCACCGAGCGCGGATCGAACGTCAGGCCACCGCTGTAAAACGCGCCTCCGCTCTCGCCAATCGCTTTCTGAAACAGCCCCTTGGCCAGCGGAGACGCCATCTGCGCGCTCACCGAAAATGATCCCGCGCTTTCTCCGAAGATGGTCACATTTCCCGGATCGCCGCCGAACGCCGCAATGTTCTCATGCACCCAGCGCAACGCCGCCGTCTGGTCCATCAAGCCGTAATTGCCTGCCGCGTTGTGCCCCGACTCTTTCGCAAGTTCCGGATGCACAAAAAATCCGAAAACACCCAGCCGGTAATTCATGCTGACCACGATCACACCCTGCTGCGTCAGATGCGCGCCATCCTGCCGCGCCTCCGAAGTCGAGCCTGCGGCGAATCCTCCGCCATAAATCCACACCATCACCGGCAGCGTCGCCCCGGCAGCCTTCGCCGGAACCCACACATTCAACGTCAAACAATCCTCGCTGCCGCCAGGGTCACGAAAATTCATGTCGCCATAAACTTTCCCCTGCATGCAATGCGAGCCAAACTCCGTGGCCTTGAGCACGCCCTTCCACTTGGCCGCCGGCACGGGCGGCTTCCAGCGCAGATCGCCCACGGGCGGCGCTGCATAAGGGATTCCAAGAAACGCGCGCACCGCGCCATCATCCTTGCCCTCAACCATTCCCGCGTCGGTTTTCACCTGCGGACCAGACGCCGCTCCGAATAGGCAACCCGATGCGGCCAACACTCCAAACGCGACCACAAACCCCCGGAGGATATTTCGTTTCATGCGCTCTCCTTATGACAGCTATTCAGACCACGGGGATTGTACCGGAAAGAAACGCCGGAAACGAAAGTCGGTTAAACGCCCGAACTTGATTCACTCAGCGAACTCTGCGGGGGTTCTCTGCGGACTCGGCGATTAAGAGAGTTTTGCAATCGTAGGCAAACCAAGAACTACGCGCGCAAGCGCGACTCAGGCCGATCCCTCGCAAATCCCCAGCCAAAAAACTACAATCAGAGAGATGACTTCCGTACCGCTCCGCCCGCCCAACGCCTTCATCCGTCAGCTTCCTAAGGCGGAGCTGCACTTGCACCTCGAGGGCGCCGTCGAGCCCGCCACACTGCTTGAACTCCGCAAACTGCACGGCGATCACGTCACGTTCGCCGAAGTCGAAGCCCTCTACGGCTATACCGACTTCCAAAGTTTCCTGATGGCGTTCAAAGCCGTCAGCGCGCACCTGCGCGGCCCTGACGACTACGAGCTGATAACGTATCGGCTGATGCAGCGCCTGAAAGAAGAAAACGTGCTGCACGCCGAGGTTTATGTCTCGGTCGGCGTCTGCCTCTTCCGCAAGCAGGATTTTCCCGCCATTTTCGAGGGCCTCGACCGCGGACGCGCCCGCGGCGCCCGCGATTTCGGAGTTTCGCTGCTCTGGATCTTCGATGCCACGCGCCACTTCGGCATTGAGGAAGCACAAAAAGTCTTCGAACTCGCCGCCCGCTATCGTGATCGCCACGTGGTCGGCGTCGGCATCGGCGGCGACGAAGTGAAAGCTCCTCCGGAACTTTTTCGTAGCGCCTACGCCTACGCCGCCGACCAGGGTCTCCGATTGACCGCGCACGCCGGAGAAACCGGCCCGCCCGAATCGATCTGGGGAGCACTCAATCTCCGCGCCGAGCGCATTGGCCACGGCTACACCGCCAGCCAGGACCCCGACCTGGTCGAAGAGCTCGCGCAGCGCCAGATTCCAGTCGAGCTCTGCATCACCAGCAACCTGCGCACCGGAGTTTGCAAGGCCGTCGCCGACCACCCCACGAAAAATTATTTCGACCAAGGCGTCATGATTACCCTTAACACCGACGACCCCGCGCTCTTCGGCACCACGCTCTCGCGCGAATATCAGCTGGCGCAAGACACGTTCGGATTCACCGACGAACATCTGCGCGAGCTGGCCCGCAACTCGTTCGAAGCATCCTTTCTACCTGCAGAAAAAAAACTGGAACTGTTAAGCCTATTCGACGCCGCCGCCGCAAGGTGATGATAGAAGTTTCTGCCGCGGGAGCGTCGCACAGCCTCGGGTCGCAAGCCGCAACATGGTCACACGACAACCGCGGCAGGCTGCGGCATCGGGCACGAATTTTCCTCTTAACCCGCTCTTTCTCGCCATCCATGCGGCCGGATCGTGGCATCTGAATTATGCGGCTCCGGAAGAATTTGCTCGGTCCGGCATGAGTGGACCGAAGTTTCGAGTCGGGCGATGAGGAGCGATGAAGATGAAAAAGAATTTCGCAGCGGTTCTGGCGACGGCATTCTTACTCTTACTGGTGGGGTCGGCGCCTGCATGGGCACAGCGAGATGAACACATCACCGACGGGCCCCGAGTCAAACAGACGACTGAGACCTCGGCCGAGATCTCCTGGTCGACGACAGCGGCGGGAAGTAGCATCGTCCGGTACGGCATGAGTCCGGACAAGTTGTTAGAGCTCGCCGAGCAGCCCTGGGGCGGCACCCACGAGCCAAACGGCAACTTCAATCACACTGTTTGGGTCAAGAATCTGCGGCCGAATACCAGATATTTCTTCGTAGTCGTCACCGGGCAGGGCAGGGGCACAGGCAGCGGCGCCTTAAGCGCAGTGCAGGAGTTTCACACAGAACCGCGCTAGCCGGAGTCGGGCAGCGAGGATGCGAGATGGACTCGCGGATGTGTTTTGGGATGAACGGTCTCTTGGAGGTGCATGCCTGATTTTGACCGTCGAGACAGGATCGCGGTCAGAGGAATTGTCTTGCCAGCGTCCGGACCCTTCACAATCTTAACCATGTATAAGTTATTGAAACCGCTTGTGCTGGAAATTTTCGGGTGAAATTGATTCTTAGATTTCCTACGGCTTCCACAGGGAAGGCGCGTCGTCCACAGTTTCTGCACAAGGGGAGAAGTTTTTTGTGTTGCGGGGCGCAACAAAGTGGCTGAGAGTGGGTTCAGCGAAACGTGAGCGTTTCTGTGCTAGCCGAATGATTGCGGCAGAGCCAGCGGCAGCCGACGATTCTCGAGGGTGAATCGGCGGCGGACACTCCAGAAAACGCGCGCAAGCGCGACTGGTTGCCCGGGCGTTGCGGCCTCCTCCCCCACTTGCTCGATGTTTTCTGCTCTCGAAGCAGGAAGCACGAAGAGCAGGAACAGGGCCGCTGGCCACCGCAGCGGTTGTTGATTCTTGATTGCAAGATGGTTTGATCGCGAGATCATTCGATCGAGATCATGAATCGGCAACCGGTTTCAGCAAACGCGGTGCTTCTTGATCTTAGCTCGCAAGAGCGGAGCGGAAGCACTGTCGGGCTGAAGCAGTCATTCCGCCGCCATGCGGTGACAAGGCGGCACAGGAAACCACGAACGATGCGGCTGGGGTGGCTGGCCCTGGCCGCATTTGTTTTTTGGCTGCAAGAATCCGCCACGGAGTTTCGCGGATCAACACGGATCGCTCCAATTGCTCATTCCGAGCGCGCGAATTCTGCGGTACGGGTTCTTCGTGTTTCGGACCTGATTTCAGTCGCCTTCCACAGAAAACGCAGGTGCTCCACAACTTCTGCACAATCCTTCGCCGCACATTCGCCTGATCCTGCTCCACTGTTTGTGAGGGTTTGCGTGAGGGCAGTCTGATCTCCCGAAGAGATCGTGCAAATTTGTATTTCGTTTTTAATTCGCCCTGTCGCATAATTTGTAGTTCAGGATGAGGAGTCCCTGGGTTCCGATGGCAACCACTGATTACAGCATCAGCACGCTTCCCGCGAATGTAGAGGCGGAGCGCTCGATTCTGGGCGCGATTCTGCTCGATAACTTTGCTTATAACCAGGCAGCGGAGCATTTGCGGATTGAGGATTTTTCGCTGGATTCGCATCGGCGGATTTATTCGCGGATGGTCGATCTGGCGGAGTCGTCGCGGCCGATTGACATGATCACGCTGATCGAGGAACTCGACCGGCATAAAGATCTGCAGCCGATTGGCGACGTGGCTTATGTGTCGAGCCTGGTCGACGGCGTGCCGGACCGGCCGAGCATTGAGCACTACGTCAAGATTGTGCGCGACAAGGCGCTGCTGCGCGGGCTGATTTCCGCGGCGACGACGGCGATTGCGCGGGCTTCGGATCAGTCGGACCTGGCCGAGGAAGTTTTGAGCGACGCCGAGGCGGCGATTTTCCAGCTGTCGGAGAAGCGCATTGGGCGCGGCTTCATGGGCGTGCAGGAAATTGTCCGCGAATCGTTTGGGTCGGTGGATGCGCTGTTGCAGCGCGGGCAACGGATTACGGGACTGGCGACCCACTACGTTGACTTGGACGAGATGACGTCGGGGATGCAGCGGTCCGATCTGGTGATTATTGCGGCGCGGCCTTCGATGGGCAAGACCGCGTTCGTGATGAACATTGCAGAGAATGCCGCGATTGAAGATCAGCAAGTGGTCGGAGTGTTTTCGCTGGAAATGTCGCGCGAGGCGCTGCTGATGCGCTTGCTGTGTTCGCAGGCGCGGGTGGATGCGCACAAGATGCGTACCGGGTCGTTGTGGCAGGACGATACGAAGAAAGTTGTGCGCGCGATGGAACAGCTGGCGCATGCTCCGATTTTTATTGACGACACGCCGGGAATTTCTTTGAGCGAGATGCGGGCCAAGGCGCGGCGGTTGAAGCAGGCGCAGGGCGGGAAGCTGGACTTGATCATCGTCGATTATTTGCAGTTGATGTCGGGCGGGAGCAAGCGGTTTGAGAATCGTACGCAGGAAGTTTCGGCGATTTCGCGCGGGCTGAAGGCGCTGGCAAAAGAGTTAAGCGTGCCGGTGATTGCGCTGTCGCAGTTGAGCCGTGCTCCAGAGAGCCGTGGAGGAGATCATCGTCCGCAGCTGGCGGACTTGCGCGAGTCGGGATCGATTGAGCAGGATGCCGATCTGGTGATGTTTATTTTTCGCGAAGAAATTTACAAGCCGGACGATGCGGAGTTGCAGGGAAAGGCCGAGATCATTATTGCCAAGCAACGCAACGGGCCGATTGGGCGGGTGAAGATGGCGTTCTTGAAAAGCAGCACGCGGTTTGAGTCGCTTGCCGAGGGCGGGGTGGGGGATGAGGAGTAGGGTTATTGCGATCCGCGCGAGATCCCTCGCTTCGCTTGAACAACGGCTCCGCTCGGGATGACGCAGTGCCCCCGAAAAGCATGCGATCGGTTGTTGAGAGACTTAATGGTGGGAGTGAATTCATCCCTTCCCCGCGTCGGTCCGAAGCGGCCGTTGGCAGGCTTCGAGGCAAAAGGATGGGTGCTTGGCAAGGTACAGGGTTTGCTGTAGATGGCTGCGATAAGTCCTGTAGGAACTTAGGTTTGCGGCAATGGTCAAATAACCATCATCTGCCTGTGGAAAAGCTTGTGGAATTGAAAACCGGGTTCGAGATTCCTTTCAGCAGATAGTTCCGGCAGGTTTCCAGAAGACTTTGTCTCCGCGTTTAAATCCATGAGTAGTAACCAGTTATGCAATTTACAAAACATTAACATCGGTGGCTTCCGGGAGCGGCGCGTTTTCTTCCGGATTTGAGATTTGCACATTTTGGGGTCTTAGTACTTTCGTTTGGGGCGCGATTTTCGGGGCTTTTTGGGGTATCGGATGGGTGCCGCTCCGAGCGAAAAGGTAGATTCTCAGAATCGATTTTCCGAGTCCGGCGCAAAGGCAACGCTGCGGCGCTACGATCCGGACTAGTGGTGGTTTGGCGGTGGCTCGATTTTGAAATTCTTCAGCCTGAGGTCGGGGCCGCCTACGCTTTCTGCAGCGCAGCAATCCTCGCTGCTGTACAACGATGTCTGGGCTTCGTAAGGTCTCTCGGGAGCGCTTGGCGCGCTCCCTCAGGATGACATCGGTGTATCGCGAGCGCCATTTCAAATCGAGCCACTGCCTGATGACACCGGTTTATCCCGAGTGCCATTTCAAGCAGGGCCACTAGCTGATGACCCCGGTTATCCCGAGCGCTCGTTTCTACTTAAGCCACTGATTGCGGTTTCGACAACTCCGCTTCGACATTTATTCCAGAGGCCGCTAATCCAAGACCCGCACCCAGATGTTGCGGAAGCTTAACGGCGGGCTGGGGTCGCCGTGGGCTTGGAGCTTGATGGGGGCTCCGTCGAAGGCCTTGTAGAAAGGCGCGCCGATATATCGCGTTTCACCTTTGAGTTCGAAGTGGTTTTGGACCAGGACTCCGTTGAAGAAGACGGTGACGTAGGCGGGGGACTTCAGGGTGCCGTCCGAGTTGAAGGTGGGGGCGGTCCAGGCGATGTCGTAGGTTTGCCATTCGCCGGGCTTGCGGTTGGGATTGGCGAGCGGGGCGGCCTGCTTGTAAATGCTGGCGGCCTGGCCGTTGACGTAGGTTTTGTTGTTGTAGCTGTCGAGCACCTGGAGTTCGTAGCCGGCGTCCTCGGGGCCGGTGGAGGCGAGAAAGACTCCGCTGTTGCCGCGGAGCTGGCCGGAGCCGGTGACGTCCTCGGGAACTTTCCATTCGATGTGCAGTTGATAGTTTTTGAATTTGCGTTTGGTCTCGATGTTGCCGGTGGACTTGTTGACGGTGAGGATGCCGTTGGCGACGGTCCACTTGGCGGGAGCGGAGCGGTCTTGCGCGGAAACCCATTCGTCCAGATTCTTGCCGTCGAAGAGGATGATGGCGTCGGAGGGCGCGGCGGCACAGGTTGCGCCGGGGGTGACGACTTTGGGCTCGGGCGTCCAGACTTCGGTGTCTTCGGGCTTGGGGGCGGGCTTGGGCTCGGGCTGTTGGGCGAGGGCGCTGGCGGCGAGGGTTAGGAACAGGAGCAGGGCGGTCGTTAGGGTGCGCATAGTTGGAAAAAGGATACACCCGATAGGAAAGATTCGGGGAAAGTGGAGAGATTCGGGAGAGCCGATCGAGGAATGAACAGAACAATGGCGGGTAAGATTTCCGGCCCGCTCATCCAAGCGTGGGAAACGATCCTGGCAGGGGAGTCACGACGGGGGCCGGCTTGTGACGACAGACTCGGGCTGTTTCCGAGCCTAAAGTTTTCCCCATCTGTGCCGACAAGAGAATACATACTGCCAGGAATCAGAACGCGCCCTTCATGGGGAGAAAGCCCAACTTTTGGAGTCTGAAAATCAGCCCGCGACCGGCCTCGTTCGGGATGTTAGCGAAACGCGTCGCAAACCGCGGTTTAAACTTGCGGTCGAGATCACGATCCATTCCAAGTCGAGCGGCTTGCTAAAGGGTCGCACGCTAGACATCAGCGAGATCGGAATCGCGGCCATGCTGGACGAGGACATTCCCGTTGGCGAGGTCGTGAAGTTGAGCATTCCGCTCCCGTCCGGTCCGATGACGATTTGTGCCACGGTTCGCCAAAGAGGCTCCTTTTTTCGCTATGGCTTTGAGTTCACGGATTTCAACTCCGTTCGCGAAATCCTACGGGCCGCTTGCCGCGAGCTTGCCGTTCAGCAGTCTGCGTCCGGCAAACCTTGACGAGGGGAAGGAATGCGGGGACAGACGGGACGTTCCCACCGCACGAAGGCGACTGTCCTTTCCTGTTCATCTCCAAACGCTCCTGATGATGGCAAAAGGCCGAGCTCACGAGCTATGATACGAAGAGGGTGAGAACATGGCGTCTCTGGATTGGTCGCAATGCCCGGCTGTGGAAAGCCTTCCTGGCAAAGTCAGCGACGCGTGGGTGTTTAAGAACACGCGGATGCCGGTCACTACCGTGTTTGAAAACCTGGAAGCCGGTTTGACTGTTGAGGAAGTGATGGAGGAATTCTGCGTCACGCGGGAACAAATCAACGCCGTGTTAAAGTTCGCGGCTAAGAGCTTGGAACCACGAGTCCCCGCTCCGGTGCATTCGACTTCCGCCGATGCTCATTCTCTTTGACCACGGTACACCGCGAAGCATTTCCCGTTGGCTTCTCGGTCATATATCTACGAAGCGTTCCGATAATTTCTCCGCCAGTATTCAGTCACCCTTTTGAATTCAGCGATCCAAAATGCTTGGCGATCTGAAAACTTGAAACCAAGGCATTCCGCCAACGTATAAAACCCTTTGCCCGGTTCTTGGTCTCCATATTTGTGGACAACCATTACCGAAAGCAAAGGGCGACTAGCCTCGTGCTCTTGCGTGGATACATCGACAAGCAAATCGTCCATGGCCTGACTGTGATAGCCAATCGTGACAGTTGTCAGTCGTGAAGATAGTTCGCTGTATGTAATCGGACCTTCTCGTGAGGCCCGTTCGCTTAGGATTGCAATGGCCTCATCAACCCCAGATTGCCACTGAGTCACAGGGAAACCGTGCTTTGTTTCTGTCTGCTGTGTTTGATACATGCGCACAATTCTCTCGCCACCGCCCCAACGATGCAAATCAAATTCAGCCACCGGGAAGACTTCGCTTTTAACGAGGGCCACCCGCCGAACAAGGTCAAAAGCAAAGTCAAAGGCGGCGGACAGGAGTGTCCGCCCCACATGGTTCTAGTTGCTGTCTTCGCCGACTTTTAGGACGGCCAGGAAGGCTTCCTGGGGGATGTCGACGCGGCCGATGCGCTTCATGCGCTTTTTGCCTTCTTTTTGTTTCTCGAGGAGCTTGCGTTTGCGGGAGATGTCGCCGCCGTAGCATTTGGCGATTACATTTTTGCGGATGGCGGAGACGGTTTCGCGGGCGATGATTTTTGCGCCGATGGAGGCCTGAATGGCGACTTCGAACATTTGCCGAGGGATGAGTTCGCGCATTTTTGAGACCAGGGCTTTGCCGCGGTCGTAGGCGAAGTCGCGGTGCACGATGATGGAGAGGGCGTCGACGGGCTCGCCGGCGACTAGGATGTCCATTTTGACCATGGGCGATTCCCAGTAGTCGGCGAGGTGGTAGTCGAGCGACGCGTAGCCGCGGGAGACGGATTTGAGGCGGTCGTAGAAGTCGAGGACGATTTCGTTGAGCGGCAATTCGTAGTGCAGCATGACGCGCGAGGAGCTGACGTATTCGAAAGTTTTCTGTTTGCCGCGTTTGTCTTCGACGAGTTTGAGAATTCCGCCGACGTATTCTTCGTTGGTGAGGATGGTGGCGAGGATGATGGGCTCTTCGATCTTGGCGATCTCGCTGGGGTCGAGCCAGCGGGAAGGGTTGTCGACTTCGACCATGGTGCCGTCGGTTTTGTAAATCTTGTAGCGCACGCCGGGGGCGGTGGTGATGAGTTCGAGCGAGAACTCGCGTTCCAGGCGCTCCTGAATAATTTCCATGTGGAGCAGACCGAGGAAGCCGCAGCGGAAGCCGAAGCCGAGGGCGACGCTGCTTTCGGGTTCGAAGAAGAATGAGGAATCGTTGAGGCGAAGTTTTTCCAGAGCTTCGCGCAGGCGGGTGTGCTCGTGGGAGTCGACGGTGTAGAGTCCGGCGAAAACCATGGGCTTGATTTCTTCGAAGCCGGGCAGGGCTTCGAGGGCGGGGTTGGCGTCGTGGGTGATGGTGTCGCCGATTTTTGTGTCGGCGACATTTTTGATGTTGGCGATGATGAAGCCGACTTCTCCGGCGACGAGTTGCTCGATCTCGACCGGCTTGGGTGTGAGCACTCCGAGAGTTTCCGCGTCGAAAGTTGTGCCGTTCCACCAGAGGCGAATGCGATCGCCTTTTTTTAATGTCCCCTGAAAGACGCGGGTGAGCACGATGACGCCGCGGTAAGGATCGAACCAGGAGTCGAAAACCAGCGCCTGGAGCCGGTTGTCGGGCGATCCCTTGGGCGGGGGAACGCGCTTCACAATGGCTTCGAGAACTTCGGGGACGCCCTGGCCAGTTTTAGCGCTGATGAGGACGGCGTCGGAGGCGTCGAGGCCGACGGCGCTTTCGATCATCTCTTTGGTGCGCGGGATGTCGGCGCTCTGCAGATCGATCTTGTTGATGACGGGAATAATTTCTAAGCCGTGATTGATGGCGAGATAGGAATTCGCCAGCGTTTGGGCTTCGACACCTTGTGAGGCGTCGACGACTAGCAGCGCGCCTTCGCACGAGGCCAGCGAGCGCGAGACTTCGTAGGAAAAATCCACGTGGCCGGGCGTGTCGATTAAGTTGAGCTGGTAGGTCTGGCCGTCTTGCGCGGTGTAGGCCATGCGGACGGCGTGGGCTTTGATGGTGATGCCGCGCTCGCGCTCGAGGTCCATGGAATCGAGGACCTGGGCTTGCATTTCGCGCGCGGTGAGCGATCCGGTGAGTTCGAGCAGGCGGTCGGCGAGCGTGGATTTGCCGTGGTCGATATGCGCGATGATCGCGAAATTTCGGATGTGCTGGGAATCCATGAGGCTGCTGCGTAATTCTCAATTCTAGCAGGGTGAAGAGCGGTGGCCAGGAGGCAGGGGTTAGAGGCCAGATAATGCGCCAGGGCGCGGTTTCTCGGTTAGAATCCTGCTCGATTTCTTAAACTAGAATGAGAGTTCATGTTTGTGCTTGCTTCGGCTTCGCCGCGACGTCAGGAACTTCTGCGCAATGCGGGGATTTCTTTTGTCGTGCAGGCTGCGGATATTGATGAGACTCCGCGGACGGGGAAGCGGCGCGCGAGTATGCGGAGCGCTTGGCGCGGGAGAAGGCGCTGGCGGTTTGCGAAGTTGCGTCCGCAGGATGTGGTGTTGGGGGCGGACACGATTGTTGTGGTGGATGATGCGATTCTCGGCAAGCCGGCTGATGACGCTGACGCGATTCGGATGCTGCGGCTGCTTTCGGGGCGCGTGCATCGGGTGATCACGGCAGTTTGCGTTGTTGGAGCGGTGTCGAGTGGACAGTTGGCAGTTGCCAGTGAAGAGCAAATTGCTTCTGAAACCACTCTGGTGACGATGAACGAATTGTCCGACGAAGAGATTCGCGAGTACGTTGCGACTGGCGAACCGATGGATAAGGCGGGAGCTTATGCAATCCAGGGGATGGCGTCGCGCTGGATTCCGCGGATTGAGGGCGATTACTCGAACGTCGTGGGGCTGCCGGTGGCGCTGGTGTATGCGATGCTGCGCGAGCGGAAACAGAGATGAGTTGGAACCGGCTCAGGCGCTCTCGATCATTCCCGCCAGGAGCAGCGCGCGGCGGGGCAACTCGGAGAGGATGATGTGTTCGTGAACGGCGTGTGCGCCCTGGCCGTGGCCGCCCATGCCGTCGAGGGTGGGGATGCCCATGCCGGCGGTGAAATTTCCGTCGGAGCCTCCGCCGACGGCGGCTTCTTCGAGTTTCCAGTCGATCTGCTTGGCGATGGCTTGCGCTTTTTCGTAGAGCGCGGCTACGCCTGCGGTGCGCTCCATGGGCATGCGGTTGATGCCGCCTTCGATCGCTGAGTTGGCAATGTTTGTCGAAGGGCTTCAAGGCGCGGAATTTGCGATCGAGCGCGGCGGCCTGTTTGGCTATCTTGATGCGCACATCGATTTCGACCGATGGCTTCGGCGGCGATCACGTTGGTGCGGGTTCCGCCGCGGATTACGCCGGGGTTCACCGAGAGGCCGCTGGGTAAGTCGTTGAATTTGGAGATGGCGGTGATTTGGCGCGCGAGTTCGAGAATTGCGCTGTGGCCTTTGCCGGGGTCGAGTCCGGCGTGGGCGGCCACGCCTTTTACATTGAGAATGTATTCGCCGACGCCTTTGCGGGCGGTTTTTACTGCGCCACGCGGGCCGGCGGGTTCGAGCACGAGGACGGCGGCGGATTCTTTCGCCAGCTTTTCAGTGATTGTGCGCGAGGAGTAGCTGCCGACTTCTTCGTCGGAAACCAGAAATACTGTGACCGGGCGGGGCAGGCTCGCAGTGCCAGGCTTGCAGCGCGTCGATGGCGTAGAGCATGAGCGCGATGCCGGATTTCATGTCGAGCACGCCGGGGCCGTGCAGGCGGTCGTGGGCGACGTGGCAGGGCATGGTGGCGAGCGTGCCGAGTGGGATAGACGGTATCGAAGTGGCCGAGCAGGAGAACGGGCTTGAGTTTTTCTGCGCCGCGTCGGGTGCGGGGAAATCGATTTGCACGCTGTCGGCGAAATCGTTGGAGTGGTGCACTTGCGCAGCGTCCGCCGAGGGCTTCGAAACTTCCGGCTAGGAATGCGCCCATGCGGTCGGCGGCGGGCTTGTCGTCGCTGGGGGATTCGATCTCGACGAACTCTCGGATGGTGTGGACGATTTGTTCCTGGCGGGCTTCGAAGTAGCGGAGGCGGTCGGTCCACAATGGATCGGATTGAATTTTTTCGGTCCGCGGGCGCTTCGAGGTAGCAATCTTCTTCGGCGGCATTTTTATTCCTGTTCCGCGGAAGTCGGAGGTGGCGCGGTCCTTCCGGCGATTGACTCGTTCTGGCGCTGCTTGCTTCTAAAGCTTTTGACCGCTGAGTTCGCAGAGGAAGGCCGCGAAGGTCGCAGAGAAAAGCGAAGGCCGAGACTCTTGGCGCGTCTGTTTCCGCTGGCGACCGCCGACTTGCGCGTCAAGCCGTACAGTATAATCTTCAAGCCGTTTTGAGACGTAACGCGTTTGGACCCATCATGACTGAAAGCCGCCCTGTGCCGGATTCCTCGCCCGAGCAGACGAAGCTTGACCCGACGAAAATTGCGCTCGACATTCACGACATTCTGAAGATCCTGCCGCACCGCTATCCTTTCTTGTTGATTGACCGCGTGCTGGAGTTGAAGCGCAAGGAGCGGATCGTCGCGATTAAGAACGTGACGATCAACGAGCCATTCTTTGCGGGACATTTTCCGGGGCTGCCGATTATGCCGGGCGTGCTGATTGTGGAAGCGATTGCCCAAGCGGGCGGCGCGTTGTTGCTGACTGAGGTCGAGGACCGCAGCTGATAAGGTGATGGTTTTTACCGGGATTGAGCGCGCCAAGTTTCGACGGCCGGTGAGTCCGGGCGATCAGTTGCGGTTGGAGGTTGAGGTGAAGGGTTGGCGTTCGGTGCCGGGCATGACTGCGGCGAAGATGCAGGGATACGCTTATGTGGGCGAGAAGCGCGTGGCCGAGGCGGCGGTTTCGTGCCAGTTGATTGATAGTTCGCGCGGGCGGGCGAAGGATGCTGGTTCGGAATCCTGATCGCGAGCGAAAGTTCAGAACCTTAAACACAGAGAACCCGCGGGCACAGAGTAAAGCGCTCGGAATTCTCTAGACCTTCCTCGGATTCAGCTTTCATGAACATTCATCCCACAGCCATCATTGATCCGCGGCGCGAAGGTTCCGGCTTCTTGTAGCGTCGGGCCGTATTGCGTGATTGGGGCGGACGTTGAACTGGGCGAGGGATGCCGGCTGGCGTCGCATGTGGCGATCGAGGGGCCGACGAAGATTGGGGCTGATAACGCGTTCTTTTCTTTTTGCGCGATTGGGATGGCGCCACAGGATGTGACTTACAACGGTGAGCCGACGCGGCTGGAGATTGGGGATCACAACGAGATTCGCGAGTGCGTCACGATCAATCGCGGCACTGTGAAGGGTGGCGGGCTCACTAAGGTTGGCAGCCATCTGCTCATTATGGCTTACACGCATATTGGGCATGATTGCGTGATTGAGGATCATGCCATGCTGGTGAATGGCGCGACTCTGGGCGGCCACGTGACCGTGGAAGAGTGGGCCGTGGTGGGGGCGCTGTGTCCGGTGCACCAGTTCGTGCGCATTGGGGCGCATTCTTATATCGGCGGCGGGACGGTCATCACGCAGGATGTGCTGCCGTATTCGATGACGTCGGCGGCGCGCGACACGCATGCTTATGGGATGAATAAGGTTGGCCTGGAGCGGCGAGGATTTTCGAAAGAGCGCATTGCGAAGATTCATCACGCTTACAAGATCTTGCTGGCGTCGAAGATGAATACATCGCAGGCGCTGGAGAAGCTGAAGTCGGAACCAGATCGCGGCGAGGATGTGGAGATGCTGATCCGGTTTATCGAGGCGTCGGAGCGCGGAGTTATTAAGTAAGCGTCCAGCGGCCGCAGTTAATTCTTTGCTGGTGCCGCTCCCTTCTTGTCCAGCAATTTTTCCATTTCGTCCATCACGCGGTTCATCTTTTTTACCGTGAGCTCCAGCGGTTCGTCGGTGGTCATGTCGACTCCGGCGTCTTTCAGGAGTTCAATGGGGTATTTCGACTTGCCCGCCGAAATGAATTTCAGATAGTGCTCGGTGGCTCCTGGAGCGCCGGAGAGAACTTTTTCCGACAAGGCGGACGACGCGGTGAAGGACGTGGCGTACTGGAAGACGTAAAACGAATTGTAGAAGTGGGGAATCATGGCCCATTCGTTGGCGATGTAGTCGTCGACGATGCAGATGCCGCGATCGTGGCCGTAGTACTTCTTGACGATCTCATCGTAGAGCTTTGAGAGCGCGTCGCCGGTGAGAGGCTGGCCTTTTTCGGCCATCTCGTGCATGCGGAGTTCGAATTCCGCGAACTGGGTTTGGCGGAAAACTGTTCCTTTGATTCCCTCCAGATAATTTCCGAGCAGGGAGAGGCGGGCGTCGTCGTCTTTGATTTGCTTGAGCATGTAATCCATCAGAAGCGCTTCGTTGAACGTGGAAGCAACTTCGGCGACGAAAATCGGATACGAAGACAACGGATAGGGCTGAGTCTTGTTGGAGAAATAACTGTGCATGGTGTGGCCGAGTTCGTGGGCCAGCGTGCTCATGTCGTCGTATTTGCCGTTGTAGTTGAGGAGCATGTAGGGATGAACGTCGTAAGCTCCGCCGTTGGAATAGGCACCGGAAGTTTTACCCTCGTTGGGATACATGTCGATCCAGCGCTCGGTGAAGGCGCGCTTCGCGCCTGCGGCGTACTCGGGGCCGAGTGGGGCGAGCGCGGCCAGGATGTTGCGCTCTGCCGCGTCGATGGAATATTTTGTGTCGGCCGACGAGACTAGCGGCGCGTAGAGATCGTAGTAGTGAAGTTCCGAAACCCCCATCATGCGCTTGCGAAGTTTCAGGTATCGATGGAAAGTTGGCAGGTTGCGATTGACTCCGTCGACTAGCCGCGAATACACCGAGACGGGAATGTTGTTCTGGTCGAGTGAGGATTGCAGCGAGCTTTCGTAGTTGCGCGCACGCGCGTAGAAGATGGAGGTCTCGACATTGGAATTCATCATGGAGCCGAAGGTGCCGCGATATTTTCCCAGGGCGGTGAAAAAAGCTTCCATGGCTTTCTGGCGATCTTCGCGGGAGCGGGAAGCGCGGACGAGCAGAAAATGTGGCCTTGTCGAGCTTGACGGTTTTGCCGTCGCTGAGAGTGATGGAAGGATAGGGAAAATCGGCGTCGGCAAATATGCCGAAGACGCTGGAGGGGCCGCTGGCCATGACCGAAGAGGCGGCGAGAAGTTTTTCTTCGGCATTGCTGAGGGTGTGGGCGCGGCGGCGAGAGATGTCTTCCAGGTAATGGCGGAAAATATGCAGGCGCGGCTCTTGGGTCAGAAATTTCTCGATAGTGGCGTTATCCATCTTGAGAATTTCGGGTTCGATGAAGGCGGATTCGGTGCCCAGAACGGAGCCGAGCTGAATCATTTCCTGCTGCATGGCCTGATAGGTGCTGACGCGTGTGTCCTCGTCAGAGTGCATGCTGGCGTAAACGTAGAGGCGGCAGAGTTCTTTGTCGAAGGAGCTTTGCGTTTCGAGAGCGTCGGCCAAGTGGGATGCGGAGGAGGCCAGCGCGCCTTGAAACTTCCGCAGGGTCGGCAACTCGGCTGCAAGTTTTTCTTTGGCGGCGCGCCAGGCATGGTCGGAGGGATAGATGGGCGTGAGATCCCATTTGTAGGCGTCGGGGATTTTGCTGCGATCGTGCTCCGGAGGTTGCGAAGTCTGAGCTTGCGAAAGCAGGGTTGCGAGCGCAAGCAACGTGAGTGCGACGGGGACGTGGCGCAGAATGATGGCGAGATCAACATGCATGGGCGGGGCTCCTTCGCATTTAGACAAGTACCGAGATAAAAGAGAGGCTGAACTCAGACTCAGGGAACACTCAGATATTGTAGCGAGTTGAGCGACTTGTGGAATCGGTTTTGAGGCGGAATGCTAGACTGACTCGACGTTGAGGGTAATCGGCGAAAACTTCATGGACGTTCAGAGCGAAAAACTTGGGCTTATCGCCGGGAATGGAAAGTTTCCTTTTCTGGTGCTGGATGCGGCGCGGGCGCAGGGATTTGAAGTTGTCGTGGCGGCGATCAAGGAAGAAACTTTTCCGGAAATTGCGTCGCACGGCGCGGCGGCGGTGCATTGGCTTTCGCTGGGCGAATTGTCGAAGCTGATTGAAATGTTTCAGCGGGAAGGGGTGCGGCGCGCGGTGATGGCGGGGCAGGTGCGGCACAAGCAAATTTTTTCCAGCATCCGGCCGGACTGGCGGCTGGCGAAACTTTTGCTCTCGCTGACCACGCGCAATACGGACTCGCTGCTGGGAGCGATTGCAAAAGTGCTGGCGGATGAAGGTATCACGCTGGAAAATTCTACGTGGCTGCTGGAGCCTCTGCTGGTGAAAGCTGGAGTGTTGACTGTGCGCAGGCCGAGCGAGCAGGAACGCAAGAACATTGATTACGGACTCGGCGTGGCGCGAAAACTCGCGCAGGATGATATTGGGCAGACGGTGGTGATCGCCGAATCGGCGTGCGTGGCAGTCGAAGCGATGGAGGGGACGGACGCGACCATCGAACGCGCGGGACAGATCATGAGGTCGATGCATGGAGATGCGTCGACGCTCAGTCGCGCGTTAACCGTGGTTAAGATCGCGAAGCCGAATCAGGATATGCGGTTTGATGTTCCGGTCGTCGGAGTGAAGACGATTGAGGTCATGCAGGCGGCTGGCGCGGCTTGTCTGGCGTTGGACGCGGGGAAGTGTCTGCTGCTGGATGGGCAGAAGGTGATCGACGCGGCGAATTCGGCCGGCGTTGCGATTGTTGCGGAGGCAAAATAGGAACCCATGGCGACGAAAAAGAAAGAGTCGGAAGCGGCGCGCATCGCCGATCAGCTTCGCCGTGCGTTTGATGGCAGCGCGTGGCACGGGCCGGCGCTGCTTGAACTGCTGAAAGATGTTGACGCGGGTACGGCTGCGGCAAGGCCGCTGGCGGGCGTTCACAGCATCTGGGAACTTGTGTTGCATGTTGCGGTTTGGGACGACGCCGGGTTGCGGCGGCTCGATGGGAAAAAATGGCAGCCGACGGGGCCGAAGAATTTCCCTCTGCCGGCGAAGCCGACGGAGGCTGCGTGGCGCAAAGCGATTGCGGAGACGAAGCGCACCCATGAGAGTCTCGTAAAAACTGTCGCTGCGCTGCCTGACTCGCGGCTGGTGGATCGGGTTCCGGGGAAGCGCTACAATTTTTATCATCTACTGCACGGGATCGCGCAGCATGAGCTTTATCATGCGGGGCAGATTGCGATTTTGAAGAAGGCGGGGAAGGGATAGCGGTCGAGACGTTAGACTTCAGGCTTCAGACCTCAGACCTCAGACATTTTCTGTCACCATTTCTTGAAGATCACTGCGACTGCCGCGACGATCAAGGCGAAGCCGGCCAGGTAATTCCACTTCAGCGGCTGCTTCAGATAGAGCACGGAGAAGCCGGCGAAGACGGTCAGCGTGATGACTTCTTGAATTGTTTTTAGTTGAGCCGCGGTGAACTCGTACGAGCCGATGCGGTTGGCGGGGACCTGGAAACAGTATTCAAAGAAGGCGATCAGCCAGCTCACGACGATCACTTTGTAAAGTGGGACTTGGCGATATTTCAGATGTCCGTACCAGGCGAAGGTCATGAAGATGTTGGAGATGGTCAGGAGGGCGATGGTCTTCATCGGGACCGCTTCCTTTCGGCGAGTGACTTGCCAGGCGCAATGAGTTTGAGCTGACCGGCGAAGCCCACGTCTCAAAAGCGAGACTTGGGGAACCCACTCACGCCCATAGGCTCAGCAGTAATGCTGATGCTCTTTGCCGGGATTCCGTTTACAATTTGTTTCCGGCAACCGCCAACGAGAAATTTTCCTGCCATCGCAAAGTCCGATTTCCGTCGCCGTGGTCGGGGTGGGCGTGTTCGGGCGCAATCATGCCAGAGTTTACAAGGAACTGGAACAGCAGGGCGAACCTGTGCGCCTCCTGGGGGTGGTAGACCCCGATTTGAACCGCGCCGACGCGGTGGCCAGCGAGTTTGGATGCAAGGGCTTCGGGTCGGTGCACCAAATGCTCACCACGCACAGCGAATTGCAGGCGGCTTCCGTTGCGGCGCCGACGATCCATCACCTGAGCGTGGCCGGCGAATTGATGAAGGCCGGCGTGGATGTCTTGATTGAGAAGCCGCTGGCGGCGACTCTCGCCGAAGCTGAGCAACTCTTCGCGCTCGCGGCGAAGCATAAACGCGTCGCGCAGGTGGGACACCTCGAACGATTTAATCCGGCGGTGCGAGCGACCATTCCTCTGCTGACGCAGCCCATGTTTTTTGAAGTGCACCGGCTGAGCGTGTTTACGCCGCGGTCGCTCGATGTGGACGTGGTGCTCGATCTGATGATTCACGATCTCGACATCGTACTGGCGTTTGCCAAGTCGCCGGTCAAGGAAGTGCGTGCGGTGGGGCTGCCGATTCTGTCGGGGAAAGTTGACATTGCCAACGTGCGGCTGGAGTTTGAATCCGGATGCGTCGCGAATTTTACGGCCAGCCGGGTTTCGACCGAGCGGGTGCGCAAGCTGCGATTTTTTCAGCCGCGGCAATATGTTTCACTCGATTACGGGCGGCAGGAAGTGCTGGTATTTTCCGTCGGGCAGGATGGCGCCTCGGCTACGCCTTCGGTTAATCCTCAGATTGGCGTGAGCAAGCCTCCGGTGGCTTCGGAAGAGCCGCTGCATGCGGAACTGAAATCGTTCCTGCGCGCGGTTCGAGAACGCTCCACGCCGGAAGTGCCCTTGGAAGACGGGCGGCGCGCGCTGGCGCTGGCGCTGGAGATTCTGGCGGCAATTCGCGATCATGGGACGAAGGTTGGGCTTAGCGGCATCGCGAGTGTGAAGCATTGAATCGCATTGAAAATTGCAGGCTTGAAGTATTAAATAGTTCGGCGAAAAGCCCCGGGCTGCGTCCGGGGGACAGCCGCGGGCGCCTGTCCCCATAAACTTCTTCCCGGATGGCTCGTTGCGTTTGCTATCCGCACGCAATTCTTCTGCGCTGAAGTTTTTTCCGTACTCCTCCCGCCGTGTTTACATATGTTTACATGCCGAAGTCGCGGCTGATTTGGACTTAGCAGAATCCCGGGAAAGATGCGAAAATAGAGGGAAGTCGGTTGTGGAGCACTCGCGCGCGCCGCATTCGTGAGAGCCCGATGCAACGCTACGGGTGGATTCGGTGTCTAACTGATTTCCAGCGGCACGCGAATAAGTATTCTGAGCTCTGCAGCAGGTTTGCACATCTAAGCGACTAGACGTTCGCGATTTCAGGCGAACGCTTTTTTGACCGACCCAGCGCATGCCGATCACGCAAATTCCATTCCAGGATCCGGTGGCTCCCGAAAAACCCCAGCCGGAACAGCTCGGGCTTTACGATCAGCAGGACTGGGAAGATGCGTACCGCGATCTGGATGCGCGTGTGCCGCATCTGCTCATTCAGTTGCAGGACGATCTGGAGCGCTCGCGCTGGCGCGAAGCGGTCTGGATCTCGGTCATTGTTCACCTCGTGCTGTTCATCGTGTTGTGGAATTTCAAGTTGATTGGAAACTATATCGGCTGGCACTCGGCGGTTGCGGTGTCGACCGATCCGACCAAGAACAAGAATCTGACCTACCTTGAACTGCCGCCGGACCTGCAGAAGCCGGCGCACCGGCCCAACACAAACATTGCGTCGGATAAAGACCGCATTGCGATGTCGCGGCATCCGGAGCTGGATCCGAAAGAGCTGCGGAAAATTCTGGCAACGCCGCCTCCGGGCGCGCCGGGAAGGATCGCGCCGCGCACGCCGCAAGCTCCGCCGCCGCAGGCGACGGCACAGAACCAGCCGGCAGCGCAGCAGCCGATGCAACAGCAGACGCCGCGTCCGCAGTTTCAGACTGATCAAACTGCGCGATTGGAAACGCCGGCCCAGCCCAGCAACTCATTCAGCAAATACGCCAGCGGGATGACGCCGGGACAGGCCATCCGGCAGGCCGAGGAGGGCGCCGCCGCGCAGCCGCAGCATGGGATCAGGGCAGGAGGGCGACTTCGGCCTGGGCACCGGAGCGCATGGCCGGCAGATGGGCAACCTGGAAGTTCTGAGCGATACGCAGGGCGTCGACTTTGGGCCCTACCTGCAGCGCATTTTGCAGGATGTGCGGGAGAACTGGTACCACTTGATTCCTGAATCCGCCGAGATGAAGAAGGGCAAACTGACGATTGAGTTTGCCATTTCCAAAGACGGCAAAGTTCTGGACATGCGGCGCGTGGCCAGCTCTGGCGACGACGCTCTCGATCGCGCGGCCTGGGGCGGCATCAGCGCGTCGAATCCATTTCCGCCGCTGCCCAGCGAATTTACCGGGCCGTATCTGGCGCTGCGTTTTCGTTTCTATTACAACCCCGACAAGTCCGATCTGCAGTAGTTCCCCCGCATGGGCTCGGGCGAGGCGAATCGTTTACTTCTCTGCAACAATCAAACCAATAAGAATTGAACGCGGTCGTTTGGAGCTCTTGCGGCTCGCGCCGCTGAAGGAAGAAGTTGCGATGCAGAAAATGCCGGTCTTGTTCGTCGGGCACGGGTCGCCGATGAACGCGATTGAACACAACGCGTATACCGAGACCCTCGGCAGGCTGAGTGCGCGGCTGCCGCGGCCGGAGGCGGTGTGCGTCGTGTCGGCGCATTGGGTAACTTCCGGCGCGCAGGTGCTGGCTTCAGCGCATCCGAAAACCATCCACGATTTTGGCGGCTTTCCGCGTCCGTTGTATGAAGTGCAGTATCCTGCGCCCGGCGCGCCGGACGAGGCGAAAAAAATTGCGGCCGATCCTGAAATTTCTCCCGACGAAACCTGGGGGCTGGATCACGGTTCGTGGAGCGTGTTGCGGCACATGTATCCTGACGCCGATGTGCCGGCGTTTCAGTTGAGCCTGGACGAGCGCCGGAGTTTCAAAGAGCATCTCGCACTTGGGCGTGAGATACAGTCCCTGCGCGAGCGCGGAGTTTTGATTCTGGGCAGCGGCAACATCGTGCACAATCTCCGCCGGATCGATTGGGACGAGCCGCACGGCGCGTACGACTGGGCCGTGGAGTTTGATGGCAAGGTCAAACAAGCGGTCGAAGCGCATGATGCGAACGCGCTCGCCGCGCCGCAGAACTGGGGCGAGGCATTGCTCGCGACCGCGCATCCCAGCGTGGAGCATTATCTGCCGCTGCTGTATTGCATGGGGAGTGTCGATGCGCGCGACGCGGTGACATATCCGTACGAGGGGTTCGACTTCGGCAGCATCTCGATGCGGATGATTTTGTTTGGCGAGGCGAAGAGCGTCGACTAAGCGCAGCGCACTTCCTCGCGCCAATCCTACCTGCTACATTTTCAGGCAGTGACTCCCTCCGAAGAATACGTTGAGCGGCGAAACGCGCGGCAAGCGCGGGCTGCTGGCTACGAGAACATTCATATCCGCCTGGGCTACGTGCGGCTGGTTCTGTTTGCTGCCGCAGTGATTCTGGCGTGGGCTGCATTTCGCGCACATGCCGTCTCGGGTTGGTGGCTGGCCGCACCGGTGGCTGCGTTCGCGGGAATCGCGGTTTATCATTCGCGCCTACTTCGGGCTCGCGGGCTGGCCGAACGGGCTGTCGTTTTCTACGAGAGATCGCTGGCTCGGGTTGAAGACCGCTGGTCGGGCTCGGGAGAAACCGGCGAGCGCTTCGACGATCCGCATCACGTATATGCCGACGATCTCGATCTGTTTGGCCCGGGCAGTCTGTTCCAGCTTCTCTCGACCGCGCGCACGCGCATGGGCGAAGACACGCTGGCGGCGTGGCTGCTCGCTCCCGCAACTCGGGAAAAAGTCCGCGAGCGTCACGCCGCGGTCGCTGAATTGCGCTCCGAGATTGACCTGCGCGAAGATCTCGCCGTGCTGGGCGAAGACGTCGGCGTGGGTGTGCATCCCGACGCCCTAGCGCAATGGGCGGAATCGCCGAATCGGATGAGGCCGCTGTTGCTTCGCTGGCTCGCACCGGCGATGGCCGCGGTCGCGGTGGCGGCAGCCGCGGTTTGGGCGATTTGGGAGATCGCGACGCCCTTTCTCGCGATTGTCGTGATCGAAGCTGCGATCACCTACAAGTTGAAACATCCGCTGGAGGAAGTCCTGCATGGAACCGAGCATGCATTTCGCGATTTGGATTTACTTTCCGGCGTGTTGGCGCGCGTGGAGGCGCATGCATTTCAGGCGCCGCGTTTGCAGGCACTGCAGCGGGAGCTGTTGTCGAATGGGGTGAAAGGTTCGGAGGCGATTGCACGGCTGCGCTCGCTGGTCGACCGGATCAACGGGCGCCACAACAAGTTTGTGCGCATTATTGACGCTCCGCTGATGTATTCGGTGCAGTTGGCGTTTGCGGCCGAACGCTGGCGGCAGGCTCACGGACAGCTCGTTGCGGTTGTGGACGAATGCTGTCGGAGAAATCGAGGCGCTGCTGTCGCTGGCGACTTACAGTTACGAGCATCCGGCGGATCCGTTCCCGGAGTTCGCCGAAGGTGCGGTGTCGTTTGAAGCGGAGGAACTTGGGCATCCGCTGGTGGCCGCATCGGTTTGCGTTCGCAACGATGTGAGCATTTGCGGCGAGACGCGCGTGCTGCTGGTCAGCGGGTCGAACATGTCGGGCAAGAGCACCCTCATGCGCGCGGTTGGAATGAATGTGGTGCTGGCGATGGCGGGTGCGCCGGTCCGGGCTGGCCGACTGCGGCTCACGCCGCTCCGCGTGGGCGCCAGCATTCGCGTTAATGATTCGCTGCGCGACGGCAGTTCGCGCTTTTATGCGGAGATCACGCGGTTGCGGCAGATATTTGACTTGGCTGGTGGGGATCTAGCGAACAGAGATTTAGCCGGACGGGGAACCTGCGCTTTTGTTTTTGCTGGATGAATTGTTGCAAGGCACGAATTCGAAAGATCGCCGCATCGGCGCCGAGGGCATCGTGCGTGCGCTGGTGACTCGCGGCGCCATCGGTTTGGTGAGCACGCATGATCTGGCGCTGACCGATATTGGTGGGGCGGTTGAGGGACATCTGAGGAACGTTCATTTTCAGGACGAGCTTGCGAATGGCCGCATGACCTTCGACTACAAACTGCGCGAGGGCGTGGTCACGAAGAGCAACGGGCTGGAGCTGATGCGCTCGGTTGGGCTGGACGTGTAGTGGTTCGCGCCGCGGCGGCTGAACCCGCGAATCATTGCGCGACTTCTTCGGCATTGCTCAGGCTGTGGCCTGATACGAATCGTGAAGGGGCTACCAGACTCTGCAGCGATTTTCATTCACCATCGGCGCGCCCGCTTTGCAGTGGAAGGCTTGCTGGAATTCGGGCATGTTTGAGACTACGCCGTTGGTGCGGTATTTTTCCGGAGAGTGCGGATCGACCGTGGCCGCGCATGCGCTTGGTCTCGTCGCGCGTTTGGCCGCACCAGCTTTGGCCGTAGCCGACGAAGAAGCGCTGGTCGGGCGTGAGGTCGTCGAGCGGTTCGAGCTTCTGATTTTTTGTGTCGTCCTTCCACGCCATGTAGGCCAGCAGCAGTCCTCCGAGGTCAGCGACATCTTCGCCGAGCGTGAGCTTGCCGTTGATTTTGATGTCGTCGATGATGGTGTAGCTCGAATACTGATTTGAGATGCAGCTGGCGCGCTTCTCGAATTCTTTTGCATCTTCCGGAGTCCACCAGTCCCGCAGATTTCCGTGCGCGTCGAACTGGCGGCCTTCATCGTCGAAGCCGTGGGTGAGTTCGTGGCCGACCGTGCCGCCGGTGTCGCCATAATTCGGCGCGGCGTCAGAGTTGGGATCGAAGGCCGGCGGCTGCAGCACTCCCGCGGGAAAATTGATGTCGTTCATCTGCGGATCGTAGTAGGCGTTCACGGTCGGCGGAGTCATGTCCCACTCGCCGCGGTCGACGGGCTTGCCGATCTTGGCAAGCTGCCGGTCGAATTCGAATTTGCGGGCGCGCTCCACGTTGCCGAGTTCGTCGCCGCGAATGATTTCCAGTTTCGAGTAGTCGCGCCACTTGTCGGGATAGCCGATTTTGTTGGCCATGGCGTGCAGCTTGGCGAGAGCCTGGGTTTTGGTCGGCGCTGACATCCACGGCAAACCGTTGATGTCCTGTTCCATCTCGGCCTGAATTTCTTTTACGATTTTCAGCGCCTGCTGCTTGGCTTCGGGGCTGAAATATTTTTGCACGTAGGCCTGCCCGAGGGCTTCGCCCAGGTAATCGTCGACATATTCCGTGCAGCGCTTCCAGCGCGGCTTGAGTTCCTGCTGTCCGCGTAGCGTCTTGCTATAGAAATTGAAATTCTCATTCAGGAACGGCGCGGAAAGATGGGCGGCGTCCGCGTGCACCAGGTGCCAGCGCAGATAAATTTTCCAGTCGGCCAGATTTTCCTTTTCGAGCGTTTCGTTCAGCGCCTTGAAAAAGCCGGGCGAGGACGACGTTCAACGACGACGAGCGAAGGCAATCCGACTTTGGCGAAATAAACCGGCCATTGGAATTCAGGAGAAAGTTTTTCCAACTCCGCGCTGGTCATTTTATGGTCGAGCGCTTTCGGGTCGCGGCGTTCGACGCGGGTCATGGAGCCCTTGGCCAGTTCGGTCTCGATGCGCATGACGGTTTCGGCTTCGGTCGCGGCGGTTTCGGATTTATCGCCGAGAAGCTCGAACATTTTCTGCACGTGCGCGAGGTAGGCTTTGCGCAGTTCGACCGACTTGGGATCAGTCTTGGTGTAATAGTCACGGTCGGGCAGGCCGAGTCCGCCCTGATCGGCGTTGGCGATGACCTGAGAAGCGTCGCGAAAATCCTGGGTCGAATCGAAACGGAAGAGAACGTTGTCGCCGATCATGGTCGCGGCCACGTCGGCGATCTCCGCTTTTGATTTGATCTGCGAAATTCGGTCGAGCGATGGCTGCAGTGGGGCCGCGCCTTTGGCGTCGATTTCTTTCTCGTCGGTGCAGGAGGCGTAGTAGTCGCCGATTTTCTGATCGACCGGGCTGCGCGAGGCGCCGGGCGCGGACGCGGCTTCGAGAATTGCGTGCAGGCGGCCGAGATTCTCGTCCTCCATTTTGGAGTAGGTGTCCCATGAAGACTGGTCGGGAGGAATGGGATTGCGCTTGATCCACCCGCCGCAGGAATAGGTGAAGAAGTCAACGCAGGGATCGATGCTGCGGTCCATCGATGTGACGTCGAGAGCTGGCTCGGGCTTTGTGTCGGCCGACTGCTGCGCGTTCGCGAAAGAAACGAAAATGAGGAGCGCCAGGGCGAGGAAGTCGGTGTATTTGACAGGCATGAGAGTTTCCAGAGTCTTGGAGAAACGAACCGTAATGCGGTCAGACGACATGAGGTACCGGACAAGTATGGCACAAATCTCATGCAACTTTGTTCCTCAGCCCTTGCGCAGATGAATCGATCCGTCGCCGGTGTGGATGGTGAGCGGGCTGCCGCCGCCGTTGAGCTTGCCGTGGATCTCATTTTCGCGAATTTTGCCGTCCGTCGTGATCGGCATGTCGAGATCGATGTGGCCGTCGCTGGTGTGCAGGTCGACGTCGGCGGCCAGGTCGCCCGGGACTTCAAGCGAAACGCTGCCGTCGCCGGTTTCGAGGCGCCAGCCCGCGGCGAGGGAAGACCCGGCGCCGGCGCGCACTTCCAGGTGACCGTCGCCGGTCTTGAGTTCGAGTTCGTCGAAGCGGCCGTGGGCGCTGATGTGGCCGTCGCCGGTGGAAGCGTGCAGTTTGCCGTCAATGCCTTCGAGAGTTTCTGAGCCGTCGCCGCTGTGCAGATCCATTTCGCCTTTCAGTCCGGCGATCTCGATCTTGCCGTCGCCGGTGCGCAGATTCACGCGGCCTTCACGCGGCATCTGGATGATGATGTCGACGCGATGTCCGTTGCCCCATTCGAAGTTGAAGCTGTGGTGGGGATAGTGCACGTCGATTTCGATCGAGTCGCCGGCCTGATGCTCTTCGATGCGAATGCCGTCTTCGCCAATTTTGTAGCGCGAAGTAACGACCTTGGCCTCGATCGTGTTCCGGTCCCAGGTGGTGACGCGGATGTTGGCGTCGGAGGTCTCGACCCGAAGATCGGGCTTGCCGGTGAGGCTGTAGGTTTTCGACCACTCGTCGGCGTGGGCGGGCATGGCCACGACGAGGCTGGCGGCCAGGATGGCGAGCGGCAAGTGCTTCATGGAAATCAGTTTCATAAATCCTCCAGCAGGGCACACGTTGGCCCAATCTCTTGGACGTGGTTACGGCGGATCGGTGAGGTTGGTTCCATGGAAATCTGACTGCTTATTGCGCGCGCGGTCCGACGTAGGCCATACGAATCAGGGTGCGCTCGGAGAACGGCAGGTACAGCAGCGCCGCGCTGACGGCAAAGGCCGCGCCCAGTCCGATTTGCGGGACTAGCAGGAACGGGGCGACCGCCCACAACTCGTCGAGCGCGAGGATGAAGGGAAACATTTGGCGGAATTTTTCACCGAGCCGGAGGTAGTCGAAACCGACCGATGACATCAGATAACAGCGGAGCGGGATGCCGATGCCGGCTGTGATGAGCACGACGCTGGCGAGCGTGTTGGCTTGCCACAGCGGAAGAAATGAATCCGCTACGGCTTGCACCTGGTGAATCCGGAACAGGGCGGAGAGATAAAAAGCCAGATACATCACCTGAATTAGCCCAAACAGGCCGCGCGTGATGGCGCGGCGCGGGATGGGAATTTCGAGGTCGGGATGGATCGCGACCGAGTCAGACGGCGCAATTGCCGCGTGAGCCTGACGTTCCGAGTTCGCGATGGCGTGGCTCAACGGAGACGACTGTCGCGAATCGGCTGATGCCTGCGGGGCTTCTGCCTGAGTTCGCGCGGCGACTTGCGGCGGCGTTTCTACCGGAGCAATGAAACGATAGCCGCGGCGGGCCAGGGTTTCGACGTAGCGCGGGCTGGAGGCGGAATCTCCCAGCGCCTCGCGTACCTTGTTGATGGCCGTGTTCAGGCTATGGTCGAAGTCGACGAAAGTGTCGGATGGCCAAAGTTTCTGCTGCAATTCTTCGCGCGTGACCACTTCGCCAGCGCGCTCCAGCAACAGCCCCAGCACCTGGAAGGGCTGGCCCTGCAGACGCAGTTTGACTCCGCTCTTGCGCAGTTCGCCGGCACTGAGGTCGAGCTCAAACAATCCAAAGCGCGCGACTCGGCTGCGATTTTGCGGCAGGTTCTGCGACACGACGGGGTAGTGTAGCAGGTGTCTTGGGTCTTCCGCGCGACACTTCATATCCGCGGATGCACAAGGACTTCACGGATTTTCTTTGGCCCCGTTGGATCAGCGTTGACCCGCGGATCGGCGGAAATGAAGCACGGGTGGTCAGTTGCGGGAGCTAACTGGGCCCGGCGATACAATATTCGCGTGCCCGATTCCCCTCCCCAGCACGAGGACGATCGCAAGCCGCGCGGCCGCGAGGTCTACGCGTCGGAGACGATCGGCCTGGTGGTGATCGCGCTTCTGCTCGTGGTCCTCACGCTGGTTCGCTACTGGCACCACATTCACTGGAGTCTGCGCTGAACGTGGGTCCAGCCAATCAACGCGAAAGTCACGACGTTGCTGCGCGCGAGCCGTTGCTGGTTATCATCCTCGGACCCACAGCCAGCGGGAAGACCGCGCTGTCGCTTTCGCTCGCGGAGAAATTCAGCGGCGAGATCGTCAACTGCGATTCGGTGGCGATGTACCGCGAGTTCGACATCGGCACGGCGAAGCCCAGCGCTGCGGAACGGGCGCAGGCGCCGCATCATCTTTTCGATTGCGTCGAGCCTACCGACTTCATGACCGCCGGTGAATATGCGCGGCAGGCGCGGCAAGTGCTTGGCGAAATCAAATCGCGACAGCATTTGCCAATTGTGGTCGGGGGCACTGGACTGTATTTGCGCGCGCTGCTGGAAGGGCTTTTCCCCGGCCCGCAGCGCTCGGAGGAGTTGCGCGAGCGTCTACGCGAAAGCGCGGCGAGCCGCGGCCCCGACCATCTGCACCGGATTCTGCGGCGCCTCGATCGTGCGGCCGCTGAGAAAGTTCATGCCAACGATATTCCGAAAGTGATCCGCGCGATTGAAGTGTGCCTGGCGTCGCGCCAGAAGATGTCTGAACTCTGGCAGCAGGGTCGCGACCCGCTTCGGGGATTTCGGATTCTAAGGGTCGGGCTCGATCCGGATCGGGCTGCGCTGTACGAGCGCATCAACTTCCGCGCGCAGCAGATGTTCGAGACTGGGCTGATCGAGGAGACGAAATCTCTGCTCGAAAAATACGGTGCCGCTGCGCGGCCGCTTGCGTCTCTAGGATACCGGCAGGCTGCTCAGCTTTTAAGTGGCAAACTCTCGCGCGAGCAGGCCATTCAGGCCGCGCAGCAGGCTCACCGCAACTACGCGAAACGCCAGATGACGTGGTTTCGTCGCGAGCCGGACGTGCGGTGGCTCAAGGGATTCGGGGATGAGGCGGGGATTCAGCGGGAAGCGGTGGAACTCGTCGAGGCGGGGCCTTAGGTTTATGTGGGGAGAGCCGCCCTCGGCTGTCCTCGGGCCGCAGGCCCGACGTTCGTCACCTGTGAAGCCGGTCAGCGAGAGCAGTCGAGCTGCGCTCGATGGACAGCCGAGGGCGGCTGTCCCTACATAAAACCTTTCTGCTATCGTTTTCGGATGCTTCGACCATTGCTTGCGATTTGTCTTTTGCTGGCGCTTGCCCTGCCTGTGCTCGGAAAAGAGAAGACCAAACATCCGGCCGCGCCGGTCGTCACCCGCGGCGACCGGTGGGCGGAGAAGACGCTGCGCTCGCTTTCCGTCGAAGAGAAAATCGGGCAGGTGTTCATGATCTGGTGCCGGGCTTCGTTTCTGAATGTGGAAGCGCCGGAATACCTGCAATGGCTTGAGGCAATGCAGAAATATCACGTGGGCTCGTTCGCCATGTCAGTGCATGTGGATGGTCCGTTTCTGCTGCGCACCGGGCCCTATGAAGCCGCTGAGTTGCTCAACCGACTACAGAAACAATCCAAGCTTCCGCTGCTGTTCGCGGCCGATTTTGAGCGCGGCGTTACTACGCGCCTCACAGGCACGACGAATTTTCCGCACGCCATGGCTTTCGGCGCCGACGGCAAAATTGAAGACGCCGAGAATTTTGGCCGCATCACCGCCGAAGAAGCTCGCGCGGTCGGCGTGCACTGGAATTTTTTTCCGGACGCTGATGTGAATTCGAATCCCGCCAATCCCATCATCAACACGCGCTCTTTCGGAGAAGATCCGCAGCAAGTTGGCGACCTGGTCACGGCCTACATCAAGGGCGCGCGCGCGGGCGGGATGTTAACTACGGTGAAACATTTTCCCGGCCACGGCGACACCGCGACCGACTCCCACCTCGGCGTGGCCAGCGTGAACGGCGACCGCGCCCACCTGGATTCGATCGAGCTTCCGCCGTTTCGCCAAGCCATCGCCGCCGGCGTTGACGCGGTGATGGTGGCGCATGTGACCGTGCCTGCACTTGATCCCGATCCGAATCATGTGGCCACAATTTCAACAGCGGTGGTTTCCGATCTGCTCGAAAAGCAGATGGGGTTCAAAGGGCTGATCGTGACCGACGCGCTCGACATGGCCGGCCTGACGCATCTTTTTGCCAATGACATTGGCCGCGCCGCGGTTGAGGCCTTCAAGGCGGGAAACGACATGCTGATCATTCCGGCCGACCTGGGTGCGTCTTACGAGTCGATGCTGAAGGCCGTCCGTTCCGGCGAGATTTCGCGGCAGCGACTGGACCACTCGGTCCTTAAGATCCTGAAAATAAAGGGCCGGCTCGGGCTGAACACGACCCGCACGGTCGATCTCGGCGCCATCGCCACGACCGTCGGCAAGCCGGAAAACATCGCGTTCGCCCAGCAGGTTGCCGACGCCGCCATCACCCTGGTGCGCGACAACGGCAAAATGCTGCCCCTGAAATCTAAGGGAACCGCCATGGCCGGGCTTCCGTATACCACCAGAGAGGAGACGCATAACCAGGTGCTGGCCGTGCTTTTTTCCGACGACATGCGCACGGAATCCGGCCGCGCTTTTGGACGAGAGTTTCGCACGCGTATTCCGGACGCGCGGGTGATTTATGTGGATACGCGGGTCGCCGCCGGCATGAGCGACGAAGTTCTGAAGGCAGTCGACGAGGCGCAAACCGTGGTGGCGGCCGTGTATGTGATTCCGGTGGCGGGCAAGGTCGGCAACTCGGTGGCCATGGCCGATGCGTCCGGCGCGCTGCTGCAGCAGGTGCTGGATCATGCTGCGGCGAAAACGACCGTGGTTGCGATGGGGAATCCGTATCTGGCCAGCGATTTTCCGAAGATCGAAAATTACATGTGTACGTTTTCCAACGCGAGCGTTTCCGAAGTCGCCGCAATCAAAGCGCTGTTCGGCGAGATTCCGATTGGCGGACATCTGCCAGTTTCGATTCCGAATGTTGCGCCGCGCGGCACCGGATTGGAACGCCCGGCGCAAGTCGCCAAAGGAGGGTCTCCACATGCGCACGACTAAATTTCAGCTCGTCAGCTTTCAATCGGTCAGCACATTCGCATTAGCACTCGCAACCGTCGCTGTGCTGCTGCCCGCCTGCAGCGTAAATGTTAAGAAAGAACAGAACGGAGAAGACAAGCAAGTCGATATCAGCACGCCCATAGGCGGCATACACGTCAATAACGACGCCCACGTGGCCGATGTGGGCCTCATGGTCTATCCTGGGTCTCGTCTAAAGCAGAAAGATTCCAGCGGCGACGACAAGAGCGCCAACGTGGATATTTCCGCATTAGGCTATGGTGTGAAAGTTGTGGCCATGGAGTACGAGTCCGACGATTCCCCCGCCAAGCTCGTTGCCTTCTACAAAGACCAACTTCAGAAATACGGACACGTGTTGGAATGCCATACGTCGGGGCACCTGGATGTGGATACGGATTTCGGTGACGACTCAGGGAAAAGCTCGCGTATTCGGGGCTGCGTTGGCAGCACCGGTAAGAATACTGAGCTTCGAGTAGGCGCCAGAGAAAATCAGCACATCGTGGCTGTCGAGCCCGACGGAAAAGGATCGAGCTTCTCGCTGGTGTACGTCCGCACGCACGGCAAAGATGCGGAGATTTAGATTTTCGCGTAGAGACGCAGCTTGCTGCGTCTTGCTATCCAAGGAGGCACTATGGTTCGCCATCTGACACTCGCGGTCGCCTTGTCTGCAACTCTGGCGCTGCCTGCTTTCGCGCAGGATTCGAAAGACAAGAATCTCGACATACAAAGCTCGGTTGGAGATCTGCACGTTGGCAACGACGCCGATGCCCGCAAGGCAGGGCTGCCTTTGTATCCGGGCGCCCGGATCAAAACTGGCAAATCCGACGGCGATAGCGATCAGGCGAACTTGAGTCTGTTCACTGAAGCGTTTGGATTCAAGCTGGTGGCTTCCCATTACGAGTCAGACGACGCGCCCAGCAAGATCGTCGACTTCTATCGCGACAAGCTGAAAAAATATGGCAAGGTTCTGGAATGCCACACCCAGAAGCACAGTGACGACGTCGATGTGCACGACGACGAGAGGGACAGCAAGAACAATAAGCAATTGAAATGCGACGAAACCTCAGGCCCCGTCACCGAACTGAAAGTCGGCACCGAAGATAACCAGCACGTGGTGGCCGTCGAGCCTCGCGATTCCGGCAAGGGATCGACCTTCGCCCTGGTCTACCTGCACACGCGCGGCAAGACCGGCGACATCTAAGGCGTCAGTCACGCTGGCCACGAAGTCGCACAAAGGATCCCAACTTACGGGGATCCTTTGTGCTCAGGCCTGTCCCTTCGCAATTCGTGCTTCCCTGCTTGCGCCGCGAAACCCCGACGCCCGCGACCTGGTGCGCCTCAGGCTAGTTTTCTGCGATACTTTCAGTCAGCGCTTTTCACTCCGGATGGAAAATCCTTGCTACAAGTGCGGAGAAACTGTGGAGGAAGGCGTTCCCTTCTGCCCGCATTGTTCGGCCCCGCAGATTCGCGTCGTGGTGGCTGAAGCAACTCCGCAGCCACTTAGCTTTGCGACCCTTGCCACCTCGCCGGAGGCGGCCCCGCTCCCGGCGTCGCAAACCATCCCGGTGCTCGCCGTCCCTATGCACTGGTCGCAGGCGCTGCGACCGTGCGCGCTGGCGGCGGCGGTTGCTTCCGTAGCGATGGTTCTCAAGCTGATGGTTCCGATTGTTGCTGTGATTGGCGCGGGATTTTTCGCAGTGGCTTTTTATCGCCGCAACTCCCCCGCAGCGAGGATAGGAGCGGGATTCGGTGCCCGCATCGGCGCACTCTGCAGTGTTTTCTGCTCGGGGATGACCGCGGTCTTGGCGGCGTTACGAGTAGTGGTGCTTCACCAGACCGACGAGATTCGTCGCGTCATGCTGGATAGTCTCCAGCAGGCCTCGGCGCGCTATACCGACCCACAGATGCAGCCCACCCTGGACTTTCTTCGGTCGTCTGGCGGCTTGGTTCTCATGATGGTATTTCTGCTGATTTTCGGTTTCCTCGCCTTTCTTGTCCTGGGAACCATCGGCGGGGCACTCGGCGGGGCCGTGCTGGGCCGCCGCGAGAAATCCTAGCTCTTTCGCCGACAGCTTCCCTCGCCCTTGCAGCCGCCCCGCCTGCCGCGTATGATGCACCGTTTGCACATTGTCGGACAAAATGTGTCTGATACATAAGTAAGATCGACAAGTCCATGAATCAGCCCGCACGCGGTTCGCTGCTGGGGATTGAACACCTCGACGCGAAGGAAATCCTGGGCCTGCTGAAGTTGGCCCGCCGCATGAATCCGCAGAAGGCCCGTCCGCTGCTGCGCGGCAAGCGGATCGTACTTCTGTTTTATGAAGCTTCGACCCGCACGCGCTCGTCGTTTGAATTCGCAGCGAAATCTCTCGGCGCCATCACCACGCTGGTGCAGTCCTCCGGCTCAAGCATCGAAAAAGGCGAGTCCCTGCTCGACACCGGCTACACCTTGCGCGCCGTCGGCGCCGACTGCATCGTGATTCGCCACCCTTCGGCGGGCGCGCCGCACCTGATGGCGCAGCATCTCGATATCCCCATCATCAATGCCGGGGACGGCATGCACGAGCATCCCTCGCAAGCGCTGCTCGACGCCTTCACCATCCTGAAGCACAAGAAGTCGCTGAAGGGATTGCAGGCCACCATCATCGGCGATATTTTTCACAGCCGCGTTGCCCGCAGCGCGTGCCATTTGCTGAAAAAGTTCGGAGTAAGACTCACGCTGTGCGGGCCGCCGGAATTTGTGCCCGACGTTGCCGCTACACTCGCACCGGGTCTGCGCATCACGCGCCACATTGAAGATGCGCTGCGCGGCACGGATGTGGTCATGCTTTTACGCGTGCAAAAAGAACGCCTCGCCGGCCAGAAAATTCGGCTGCAGGACTACATCGCGCGCTACCAGATGACCGCCGCGCGCGTGAAACTGGCCAAGCGCGACGCCATCGTCATGCACCCCGGCCCTATCATTCGCGGCCTCGAACTGACCGCCGAGGTCGCCGACGGCCCCCAGTCGGTCATCGTCGATGAAGTGCACAACGGCGTCCCCACGCGCATGGCGATTCTGGCGCGGGCGCTGGGGAAGGCGAAATGAGCCAAGGATTTTCGCTGATCAACACGGATAGTGCGTGTCAGAAATCAAACCACGCGAGCCGAATGCTGAGTGCTAAATGCTGAGCGCCAAGAACCAAAAACGGGAAACCGCGAGCCTCCTCATCAAAGGCGGCCACCTCATCGATCCCGCGGCGAAGATCAACGCGTCCATGGACATTCTTCTGCGCGACGGTCGCGTCGCCGAAATCGCGCTGCCCAACAAAACCCGCGGCGGCGCCGACGAAAAATTCGACGCCCGCGGACTCGTCGTCGCACCAGGCTTCATCGATCTGCACGTACACTTGCGGGAGCCGGGGCAAAGCTACAAAGAAACCATCGCCAGCGGCACTGCCGCCGCAGCCGCCGGAGGTTTCACTTCGGTATGCACCATGCCCAACACCAATCCTGTGGTCGACACCGTGGAGTGGGTCGGCTGGTTGCGAAATCCGGAGCGCGGGGCTGTGGTGAATGTGTTTCCCATCGCCGCGGCTACGCGCGGCAGCAACGGCGGAACGCTCACTGACTTCGCGGCCCTGCAGCGCGCCGGAGCTGTCGCCGTCACCGACGACGGCAAGCCCATCCTCGACGATGACGTCATGCGGATGGCGCTTCGCCTCGGCGCTGAATTAAATCTGCCTGTGGTGCAGCATGCGGAAGACACGCGCCTCACGGAAAATTGCTCGATGCACGCCGGCCCCACAAGTTTCCGGCTCGGCCTGCGCGCCATGCCCGCCGCCGCCGAGGCCATGATCGTCGACCGCGACGTTACGCTCACGCAGCAGGTTCGCGAATCGCGAATGCACGTTGCGCACCTGTCGACCTCCGATGCGCTCAAGGCCGTGCGCCGCGGCAAGCGCGCCAAAGCGCGCGTTACCTGCGAAGTCACGCCGCATCACTTCGCGCTGATCGACGAGAACGTTGGCGAATACGACACCAACTTCAAAATGAATCCGCCGCTGCGGTCGACTTCAGACCTCGAAGCAATTCTGGTCGCACTCGCCGACGGCACCGTCGATGCCATCGCCACCGATCACGCGCCGCACGCCGCGCACGAAAAGCAAGTCGAGTTCGAGCGCGCGAGTTTTGGAATCACCGGCCTTGAAACCGCGCTAGCCCTGGCGATCACCAAACTTTATCGCGATCACAAAATCCCACTGACCCGCATCGTCGAGCTTTTCACTGCAGGGCCTGCGCGAGTCTTCGATCTCCCCGGCCGTGGATCGCTGGCACGCGGCAGCCACGCCGACGTGACCATCTTCGATCCCAAGAAGCGTTGGACTTACGAAGCCGCCAAGTCGCTGTCGCTCTCGCACAACACTCCATTCGACGGCTGGCAGTTCACCGGCAAAGTTGTAGCCACCATCGTCAGCGGGAAAATTGTCTACCGCGCGAATTAGAGTTTCCAGAACGCAGGAGGACCGAATGCTTCGCATTACGCGACTGGCTTTTTTCTTCACATTGCTCACCGCGCTCGGTGCCATTTCGATCGCCCAGACCGAGCCTGAGACCCGCGTGCCTTCGCCGGCCATGCCCGCTGCTGCGTCCGCGACTCCGTTCGACGTCAACGCCGCCGTCGAAGCCTATCTGGCGAAAATGCCGCCGGCGCGCCGCGCCCGTTCCAACGCTTATTTCGAAGGCGGCTACTGGCTGATCCTTTGGGACTTTCTTACCAGCGCGGTCGCCATGTGGCTGCTGTTGCGTTTCCGCTGGTCGGCACGCATGCGTGATCTGGCCGAGCGCATCACGCGCTTTCGCCCGCTTCAGACCGCGCTCTATTGGGTTCAGTTCATCGTGGTCATCTCGGTGCTCACCTTCCCAATGACTGTGTACGAGGGTTATTTCCGCGAGCACAAGTACGACCTGCTGAATCAAACTTTCGGCCCTTGGATGCGCGATCAACTCGTGGCGCTGGCCGTCGCGGTGGTGTTGGGGCCAATCCTCGTCGTTCCTCTCTTCGGCCTGGTGCGGCGCCTGGGAAAGAGTTGGTGGGTGTGGGGCGCGGTGGCCAGCGTAGCATTCGCCGCTTTTGTAACTTTGATCGGCCCGGTGTATATTTCTCCGCTGTTCAACACTTACAAGACGCTGGAAGATCCGCGAATCAAAGATCCCATTCTCAGCATGGCGCGTGCCAACGGGATTCCTGCAACGAACGTCTGGGAATTTGATGCGTCGCAGCAGTCGAATCGCGTCAGCGCCAACGTCAGCGGCTTTGCCAGCACCATGCGAATTTCGCTCAACGACAATCTGTTGAAACGCTGCACGCTGCCCGAAATCGAAACCACCATGGGCCACGAGATGGGCCACTATGTGCTCAACCACGCCTACAAGGGTCTGGTCATGATCGGCGTCGTGATCGTGATCGGTTTCGCGTTTCTGAACTGGGGCATCAATTGGTCACTCGGTCGCTGGGGCGAAACTTGGGGCGTGCGCGGTATCACGGATGTTGCCGTCCTGCCCCTGGCGGCGATCATTTTCTCAATTTATTTCCTGCTGATGACGCCGGTGACCAACACCATCACGCGCACCATGGAATTCGAAGCTGACATGTACGGCCTGAACGCTGCCCGCCAACCCGACGGCGAGGCCAACGTCGATATGCTGCTGGGCGAATATCGCAAACTCGATCCCACGCCGCTCGAGGAGTTCATCTTCTTCGATCACCCCAGCGGCCGCACCCGCATCACTGCCGCCATGCGCTGGAAAGCGGAAAATCTGGAAACCGCATCGCCGGAGGAAATGGCAAGACCACTTTTCGACACAAAATGAGCGCCCGGTGGGACGGAGTGCCTGCTTAGCCCGCCAAAATTCCCATGCGCTTGCCCACGCTCTTCAGCACTTCGAGCGCTCGCTGCAACTCTTCCGGCGTGTGCGTCGCGGTCATGATGGTGCGGATGCGGGCCTTGCCTTCAGGCACGGTCGGGAAGGCGATGCCCGTGCCCAGCACGCCCTCTTTGAATAACTCGCGAGAGAAGTCCATGGTCAGCTTGCCGTCGCCGATGATGATCGGCGTGATCGGTGTTTCGCTCGGCGGCGTGGAGCGTCCGCCGATGTCGAAGCCCAGCAGCCCGAGTTCCTTTTTCCAGAAGCGCGTGTTTTCCCAAAGTTTTTCCATGCGCTCCGGTTCGGACTCCAACACATCGAAAGCCGCGATGCAGGTCGCCGCGACCGACGGCGGATGCGAGGTCGAAAACAAAAATGGTCGCGCCCGGTGGTAGAGAAAGTCAATCAGATCGCGCGTCCCGCACACGTATCCGCCGAGCGCGCCAATCGCTTTCGACAGCGTGCCCACCTGAATGTCCACGCGCCCGTGCACCTTGAAATGATCAATCGTACCGCGGCCATTGCGGCCCAGCACACCGGAAGCATGTGCGTCGTCGACCATCATGATGGCACCGTATTTTTCGGCCAGGTCGCATAGCCCGGGCAACGGGCCGATGTCACCGTCCATCGAAAACACGCCATCGGTGATCAGCAGCTTCTTTCCGGGTTGATCTTTGATGCTGGCTAACTGCTCCTCCGCGTGCCCAATGTCCTTGTGGCGATACACCAGAATCTTCGCCTTCGATAGCCTCGCTCCGTCGATGATCGATGCGTGGTTCAGCGCATCGGAAATAATGAAATCATCCTTGCCCAGTACGGCCGACACCGTGCCCGCATTGGCCGCAAAACCCGACTGGAAAACGACGCACGCTTCCACATTCTTGAAGCGCGCGATCCTCTCCTCAAGCTCCATGTGAATCTTCATCGTCCCGGCAATCGTCCGCACCGCGCCGGAACCCACGCCGTACTTGCGGGTTGCCTCCAGCGCTGCCTCGCGCAGCTTGGCATGAGTCGTCAGCCCCAGATAATTATTCGAGGCCAGGTTGATGACTTTCTTCCCATCAAACGTGCACACGGCCGCTTGTTCATCGTCCAGCACGCGCAGCTTGAAGTGCGTGCCCTTGGCTTTGAGTTCGTTAAGTTGGTCGGTGAGATAAGAGAGAGGATTGGTGCGGCTTACGGTGGTCATTTTGTGCCTCGGAAATTCATTACCACGGATTCACGCGGATGAAAGCGGATTCTACTGTCGGCTCGGACACGGCCGAAGCTGGTCAACTTGGGGAAACTTAATCGAGACCACATCAATGATGTGACACTCGCAGACCAACTGGACGTGTTGCAGTGGCCCTGGGTATTCCTTGCACGCTAACGTTGCTCGGGAGATGTATTCCAGAAAATGCGACTTGCCGTAAAGCCGCGCAAATCGCCCGGAGAATTCCTCCGACTCGTTGCGGGTTGAGTATGACTCGTTCGCCACCGAGTAGGCCAGGTAATTATCCCAGGTGATCTCGAACAGGCGACTGTCTGCAGTCGATTTAACGAGATGGCAATTTGCTATTTCCGCTCCAGCAAACCTGACAGCAACTTCCTCAGGCATCACCAAGGCCTCCTCGATTAGAAGACGTAGCCTGTTCTGCGCCGGCTCCGAGATCTCGCGGAGATAGAGGCTTGCGCACGCGTCGAGCTCGGCAAAGTCCTTAGGAAGGGTTTCCATTCTCTTCTCTTGATCCGTGTCAATCCGTGTGAATCCGTGGCAAAGAGGTTCCTATTCAAAACATAATCGGATTCCCGGTCGCAACACTGGCCTCGCACAGCCGCTTCATGCTGTGGAAGAATTCTTTTTCTCCGTCGGTCAGAATATCGCTCGAGCCGAGCACTAGATCCACCTCGCGCAAAAGCGCTGGCGACTCCCCGACCGGGAGCCAGTCGCCGGTGTGCGTGCCGTCATAGACCACTTTCTTCAGCAGAATGGGAAACTTCGGCCCGGGATTGCCCTGCAAGCCGCGCAAAAATTCCCGCACATGCTGCACGCGCGTAATGTTGCCCAGGAATTCAGTGACCAGATAGCCCTCGTGTTCGCACGAGTCCCGCAACCACTGATCGTGAACCTCCCATTCGTCCTCGTCCGGATCGCCCGACAGCGAAGGCGAGCCTGCCTCATCCCACATTAAACGGTCGGGCAGCGGATGCGGCTTCGCCTTGCCATCTTTAATGCAGGTGCACCGGACGAATGCATCGAGACTCATAGCTCACTTCCGGGACTGCACTCGGCAGCAGTTTGAAAATCCGTGCTCATCCGCGCAAATCCGTGGCGAAGTGGCGAAGATGTTTGCCCGCAGCGCCACGCTACCGCACGCCATTCGGATACACCAGAATCTTGCTGGCTTCGCCCGTCTTCAGCCGCTCCATCGCCTTGGAGAAATCTTTCATCGGAATGCGATCCGTGATCACCGGATGCAGATTCAGTTTGCCGCTTTTCAGCAGTGCTGTCATCTGATACCAGGTCTGGTACATGCGGCGGCCGTTAATTCCCTGCACGGTGATACCTTTGAAAATAATGTCCTCGGAGAAATTGACAGAGATCGGTTTCGAAGTGAGCCCGAGAAGAGAGATTCTTCCGCCGCGCCGCACGATGTCGAACGCGGTGCGAATCGAGTCTGGATGCCCGGCCATTTCCAGCACCACATCCACACCGAGGCCGCCGGTCTTCTCCATCACGATGGCGTGTACATCTTCTTTCGCCGGATTCAAAACATAGTCGGCATTCATCTCGCGCGCGATGCGGGCGCGGTGCTCGTTGACCTCAATCGCAAACACTGACGTCGCGCCCACGGCTTTAGCCACGGCAATCGCGAACAGCCCGATCGGCCCGCAGCCCGTGATGGCAACGGTCTTGGCGGCGATCTCGCCAGCCAGCACCGTGTGCACAGCATTTCCTAGCGGATCGAGAATCGACGCATATTCCTGCGGGATCGCAGGATCGAGCTTCCAGATGTTCGACTCCGGAATCACCACGTATTCGGCAAACGCTCCGTCGGCGTCCACGCCAATGATTTTCACGTTCTGGCAGATGTGGGCTTCGCCGGTGCGGCACTGCAGGCACTTGCCGCAAGCCACATGCATTTCGGCGGAAACAAAGTCGCCTTCTTTTACGCTCGTGACTTCGGCTCCGAACGCGGCCACTTCCCCGCAAAACTCATGCCCCGGAATCAGCGGCGGATGAATCCGGTTCTGCGCCCAGCGGTCCCAGTTATAAATGTGCAGATCGGTTCCGCAGATCGAGGCGACTTTCACCTTGACCAGAACGTCGCTGCGCCCGAACGCCGGAATCTTTACTTCGCGAATCTCCGCACCCGCTGCGGCTTGCGGCTTCACCACCGCCAGCATTGTTTCCGCCATGATTGCCACCTATGAAGTCCAGCTGCCCAAAAACTGAATCAAGCACAAAACGTACGATTTTAGCACCGCATCGTTGCCCTTGAGGCTCGGCCATGGCGGCAATTCTCATCGCCTCCTGAATGTCTGCAAACCCTCGTGAGAGAATGGCATCGAAGCCCCACCATGGCATCCCTCAATCTCATCTCAGAATTCGTGTGTCTGAAGTTTCGCGCCCTCCTTCTCGTTTCCACCTGCCTCATCTTCGCCGTCTCGGCGTCGGCGGCTCCCATACAAGTCCGTTATCGCGAGGGTTTAGTCCATGGCTTTCTCATCCTCACCAGCCTCGAAGGCGTCGCCATTGCCGAAGGCGACCTCACTCAGATCGCTCATGGCGATCAGGTCACGGCTCGCCTGATCTTCCATTTCAAAGACGGCTCCCTGCAAGAAGAAACCACCGTCTTTTCGCAGCGCGGATCCTTCCGCCTGATCAGCTATAAGCTCGTGCAGAAGGGACCTGCATTCAAACAGCCCACGACCGTTTTAATTGCTGCCTCCACCGGCCAAGTCACGGTTCACTACACGGACAATGACGGCAACGAGAAAGTGGACCAGCAGCACATGAATCTGCCTCCCGATCTCGCCAACGGCCTGGTTCCCACGCTGCTCAAGAATCTTCCGCCCGATGCTCCGCCGTTCGAGGTTTCGATGGTAGTCACCACGCCCAAGCCGCGTCTGGTGAAACTTGCCATCAGCCCGCAAGGCGCGGAGCCATTTTCGGTTGCCGGCGGAGCCCGCGAGGCCACGCACTATGTCACGGGCGCGGGCCGCGAGGCCATGAACTATCTGGTCAAGGTCAAGATCGGCGGCGTCGCGGGCGTGGTCGCGCCCATGCTCGGCAAGGATCCCCCCGACAACCATGTCTGGATTCTGGGTGGTGATGCGCCGACCTTCGTCAAATCGGAAATGCTTTCCTACATGGGCGGCCCCATGTGGCGCATCGAACTTGCCTCGCCTTCCTGGCCGCCTGCCACCGCGTCAGATGCGAAGAGCGGAGCCGCGGAGAAGCACTGATCGGTTCATTCATCCAATGACTCGACGGGAAGGTTTATGTGGGGACAGCCGCCCTCGGCTGTCCGGCGCGCACAACGCGGCCACTCGGTCACCCCAGCGACATCAAGACTTGTCTGTCTTCGGCGCCACGGTCTTGAATTCCTCCGACTTCCCCCGCGGAATGGTTAGCGTCTTCCATTCGCTCGACCGCAGATGCTTGGCCAGAAAAACAATCTGCCCCACATGCGCCGCGTAGTGCGCAATCTGCCGGTTGATGGCCTGCAGCACGGAGTGCGGTTCACCCCGAATCGTCACGGTGTGCATCAAGTCTTCGGGCTTGAAGGCATCGATCGCAGTGAAGACGCATGCCCAACCTTCTTCCCACCACTTCATCACGTCAGCGCGAGTGATCGAGGAAGTGATTTCAAACTCGCGATCACGAAAGCGATCCGGTTTCTCGCCATCGGTCGTCAGGAGGTCGGTGAAGCGCGACCTCATATTTCCCGCAAGATGTTTGACGAGAATCGCGACCGAGTTCGACTCGGAGTCCAGCATGAAGAAAAAATCCTCGTCGCGCAGTTGCGCCATCGCGCTTTCGCCCATGCGTTTTTGCCCGCGAAACTGCCGCCGCGCTTCGTCGAGATAATGAGTGGCGAGATCGGTTGTCATGGTTCATCTCTTCTAAATTTAGGATCGTCCCCAGCCGCCGCCGCCCGGTGTCTCAATCGTGATCCGTTCGCCGCTGCGCAGACGCGTGCTGAACTTCGCCGGCATCTCGTCGACTGTTCCGTCGCCGCGGGTGATGAAAGTTTTACCCGGCGCGCCGTCCGCGCCACCGGAAAGCCCCCAAGGACCGCGCGAACGCCGATCGGCGAGCAGCGTCACTTCGCAGTCGGTGAGCACTTCAATCTCGCGGACAATCCCGTCTCCCCCACTGAATCTTCCACGCCCTCCGCTGGCCGCCCGCAGCGAATACTTCCGCACCCGCAGCGGATAGGCATATTCCAGAGCCTCCGCCGGCGTGTTCAGCGAATTCGTCATGTGCGTGTGCACGCCGGAGACGCCGGCCTTGCCGGGCCGAGCGCCCATTCCGCCAGCCACGGTTTCGTAGTAGGCAAACGGCTCGCCCGTGCGCGGATCGATTCCGCCGATGGTCAGGTTGTTCATGGTTCCCGCTGCCGCGGCCGGAATGCGATCCGGAAGCGCTTGCGCCAGCGCCCGCAGCAGCACGTCGACAATGCGCTGCGAAGTCTCCACATTCCCTCCCGCAACCGCCGCTGGAGGGCGCGCGTTCACGATCGTCCCCTGCGGAGCGATTACTTCAATCGGCCGCATCAACCCAGCAGCAGCCGGAACCTCCTCCGCCAACAGGCAGCGAAACACGTAGAAGCAGGCCGAGAAAGTAATCGCCGCCACCGCATTCACGCTGCCCTGAACCTGCGGATCACTCCCCGTAAAATCCACCGTCACCATCGGCCGCCCTGACTTGGCCCCGCCCCACACCTTCACCGTCACCGCGATCTTGATGGGCCGCTTCCCAATCCCATCTCCATCCAGAAAATCCTCAGCCCCATATTCGCCCGCCGGCACACTGCGCAAAAACGCCCGCATCAACTCCTCGGAATACTCTAGCAACTCGGCTGCCGCGCGCCGCGCCCGCTCCACACCATAGCGCGCGCAAACTTCGCTCAGTCGCTCGGCGCCAGTGTGACACGCCGCAATCTGCGCGCCCAGGTCGCCCTCGCGCTCCTCCGGGGTACGCACGTTGTTCAGCAGCAACGCCAGCACATCCGCATTCATCTCTCCCCGCCGCATCAACTTCACCGGAGGGATCCGCACTCCCTCCTGATAGATTTCGCGGCAAAGCCCCATCGACCCCGCATAAGCCCCGCCTACGTCCGCATGATGCGCCCGCGAAGCCACGTAAAAATCGGGCGCAGTGCGGCGACGCGGCTCGATCAAAGTCATGTGGCCGCGGACGCCTCGCGCGCGCAGGCCAGGCAGATGCTCTGGTTTCCTTCGGGAGTTCTTCCCGCCGCCGCTCCCAGCCACGAACACTGGCGCCACCAGCGTAATATCCGGCAGATGCGTCCCGCCGCGAAACGGATCATTCAGCATCACGACATCGCCGGGGTCCATTCCTCCGCCGCCGGCGCTGGCATCAATCGCGGCCCGCACCGACATCGGCATCGATCCCAGATGCACCGGCATGTGGTCGCCCATGGCAATCACTTCGCCCGCGCCATCAAACACCGCGCACGAATAATCCCGCCGCTCCTTGATATTGGGAGAAAACGCAGTCCGCCGCAGCGCCGCTCCCATTTCCTCGGCGATCGAGTGATACAGGTTCTTGAAGATTTCCAGTTCGACCGGATCGCGGTATGAACGCCTCGACATGATGCGCAGTGTACTACCAGTCGTCGGTCGCCGGTTGACGGTGGGCGGACAAACTCGACGACCATGCAAATTTCGATGAAATTTGCTAACGACGGGCAGCCGACGACTGACGACGCCCCGCAAGAAATCTGTACGAAACTGCAAAATTGTGTTGACACTTTGTTCATACTCCCGCAATATCTTGTGATATAGGGCCTTCCCATACTATGAGTAGGGTTGGTTCTTCAAGTACAAGGGCCATTAGTCAAGACCTTTGCAAGGGAAAATCGTTCAACGGAGGATCCTTCATGGCAACGAAAAAGAAGGCAAAAAAGAAGAAACATTAACCGTCAGCGAGGATCTTCCTCGCTTAAAGATTTCTCACTGGCCTCTTAAGAGAAGCACCTCTTGAGGGGCTTTTCCTTTTGGGGCTCCGAGGCCGACAATAGAATCGAGTGGCCGCGATGCAGATTACTCTTCGCCCAGCTCGCACCCAGGATTTCGATTTTTGCGCAACCCTGTATTTCGCCGGGATGGAGAACATTATTCGCGAATTGAACCTGGACAAGGCAGCTCAATCCGCCAGCTTTCGCCAACAGTGGGAGTTCACGCAGGTTCGCATCATCGTTGTCGACGGCGCTGACATCGGCTGGTTGCAGAGCGCGACACGAGGAGATGCGCTTTTTCTTGCGCAGCTCTTTGTGGACGTCCCTTTTCAGCGGCGGGGCATTGGCACTAATGTAATCCATCGGTTAATCAATGAGGCCGCGCGCCTCGGGCAGGCGGTGACGCTGGGAGTCGTGAAGATGAACCCCGCCCTGCGACTCTATGAGCGGCTGGGATTCCGGGTTACCCATGAAGATGATCGCAAGTTCTACATGAGGCGCGATCCTGACGCTGAAGGGACCTTTCGGGTCTGAAACACCGGCGAAATTCCTGCTATGCCGCGCCCCACCTGTGTCACAATAGGCAGACCTGTCAGGGCTAGCCGCGCGGCTTTCGCGCGTGATCGGGAAAGAATGGCGCCTCGCAAGAAAAACCCGGTGAAGCACAAAAGCGATGACGTCCTCATCCCCGACAAACTTTATTTCCGCATCGGCGAAGTGGCGACGTTGTGTCATCTGCCCGCCTACGTGCTGCGTTTCTGGGAGTCGGAATTTTCGCAACTGAAGCCGGTCAAGAGCAGCACCGGCCAGCGCATGTATCGCAAGCGCGACGTCGAAAGCGTACTGCGCATCAAGCAGTTGCTCTACGAGCAGGGATTCACCATCTCCGGCGCGCGCCAGCAACTGCGCACGGAAAGCAAGTCCGACAAATCGCAGACCGCGATTCCATTCCCGACACGGTCGGCGCCTGAGATTCAGCACATCCGTCAGGGCCTCCGCGAAATCCTGAACCTGTTAAGCGTCCGCCGCACGGGATAATCAGTCACGCGACTGGACTACGGTTTTTTCCCCGCCACCCACTCCGGCTTGAAATCCGAATTCACCAGCCACTCCACCGGCTCAACCATGGAAGCGATCGCCTGCTCGATGTGTTTGAAATCGACATGGGCAACGTCGTCGCTGGGGCGGTGATAGTCGCTGTGCAGGCCGTAGCTCGACACCGTCTGCGCGACGATGCCGCGCCGGGCCAGCGCAAAATTATCCGAGCGCTGGAAAAATTGCTGCTCGGGATGCGGATCAGCCACCAGTCTCGCGCCACGATGCGCCAGCTCCGGACCAAGATTGCTGCGGTCGTAGCCGGTCAGCCAAAGTTCTCCCGGCTTGACCGCGGGATCAGGCCGCCCAATCATTTCAAACTCAAGGTTGGCCACAATGTGGTCGAGCGGCAACGGCGGATGCTCTAGAAAATACTGGTTCCCCTGTCCGCCGGTTTCCTCGCTGCCGAAGAAAACAAAAAGCACGCTCCGCTTCGGATGCGGTCCCGCCGCTAACGCCCGCGCCAGCTGCAGCACCGCGACACAACCAGAAGCATCGTCGTCCGCGCCGTTGTAAATGCTGTCGCCATTCACCGGCTTCCCCACGCCCAGGTGATCGAGATGCGCAGTGAGCAGCACGACCTGATCTTTCAACTTGGCATCGCTGCCCGCCAACACGCCGATCACATTGCGCGTATGCCACGCCTTCAGGCCTCCACGAAACTTGAACTCGGCGTTGACATCCTGAATAAAGTCGCCGTGGTCGCCGAGAGGAGCGACTCCAATCTGTCGTAACTCGGCGGCCAGGTAGGTAGCCGCCTTCAGTTCGTCTTCCGTGCCGCTGCCTCGCCCCTGCATGGCATCGCTTGCCAGAGTGCCTAACTCGTCGGCGATCTGCGCGGTCGGGGTCTGCGGAGTTGGGGAAGCTGGCGACTGCTGGCTGAAGAGAGATTCGGCCGGCACAAGCAGTCCGACAATGACGATAAAGAAGAACCTAGCGCGCGAAGCTCTCATTTCTTTTCTTCTTTCCATTTTTCCTTCCAGGGCGCCTCGCAGTATACGCCTCCGATCATTCCAGACCTGACGAATGTCTGTGCGCAGCGTTCGCCCACTTGAACCTGCGTTGCCATGTAGCCTAGAATCGCTGCTCCATGCCAACGGAGCCATTGGAGATCGAACGTCTCGACCGGGGAGTGCTGAGCTTCCGCGGCCCGTTGACTATGGAGAACGTTTCTCCCTTCCTGAACGCGGTGCGCCGCGAAGACGCTCCCACTATGATTCTCGATTTCACCAATGTGCCCTATCTCGATTCCTCGGGCCTGGGCTCGCTGGTCAGCGCCAGCACCAGTTGCACCAAAGCTGGACGCCGCCTAGCCCTGACCGGCGTCAACAAACGCGTGCTGAAAGTTTTTGAGATTACCCGGGTCGAGCAGATTTTCCTGATGTTCCCGACGCTCTCCGACGCCCTGGAAGCCTTCACCAACGCCGGCACCGCATAGAGATTTTATGTGGGGACAGCCGCCCTCGGCTGCCTGCCGGGCGCAGCCCGGCCCTTTCCTCACCCTCGCCTGCGCAGCATCCCGCTACGCCGCCCGCACCGGCCCCGCCTTCTTCCCCACTCCCGCATTCACCGCGTCCAGCCGGATGCGCGTCACCCGCGCCGTTTCCTCGACCAGATCCCGCGTGAACTCCGCGCCATCTCCCGCCATCACCGACCCCGCCGCCAGCGCAAAGCGCAACGCATCGGCCTGATCCTCAAAATACAAAACCACTTGTCCGGACATAGACATCTCCCCGACTGCAAGCAGTGCCACCAACTTTCCTCGATTTTCAAAGAACGTCCCGCCCCATCAAAGTATTTCTTTTGGTTCAAACCCAGTAGGAAGGGCAACGCCTCGACCTTTGACTCGGCGTCATCCTGACCGGAGCCGTTCTTCAGGCGAAGGGAAGGATCTCGCGTGCGTCGGCGACGAAATTGAGTTCAGCCCGACGTTTCCGTCTCCCGGCAAAGTTATACTTTCCCAATGCCGGTCTATATCTCTCTCCTGCGCGGCATCAACGTCGTCGGCCGCAACAAAATCAAGATGGATGCCCTGCGCATCCTCTACGAATCGCTCAAGCTCGAATCCCCGCGCACCTTCATCCAGAGCGGCAATGTCATCTTCCGTAACAAACTCCCGCACAGCCCAAAAAACTCCGCAGCGCTCGCCAAGAAAATTCAAGACGCCATCGAGCGCGCCTTCGGATTCCGCCCCGAAGTCATCCTCCGCACTCCGGACGAACTCAAAGCCGCCATCGCCGCCACCCCGTTCCTCGCGCACCGCAACCTGCACCCCAGCAAAGTGCTGTTGACCTTTCTCGCAGCCCATCCCCCTGCAGAGGTGCACACCACACTGCTCAACCTGAAAGGCTATCCCGAAGAAGTTCACCTGCAAGGCCGCGAACTCTATATCTACTTCCCCAACGGCGTAGGCCAGGCCGAACTCCCGTGGTCAAAAGTAGAGAAGCTCCTCAAAGTCGCCGGCACCGCCCGCAACTGGAACAGCGTGACAAAAATGCTGGCCATCGCGGAAGAAATGGAATCGGAAGTTTAGTCGACACAGACTGGCGCAAGTTTTCGCTTCCCGTGCAGTAGCGCGGGCGAGGCTGAGCCCCGCGAAGCGAGAGTACGCCCGGATCGCCCGGTGTTATCCTGCTTCCATCATGGAAGCCAAAGGTCTAACTCCAATCTTGAATGTGTCCGACATCGCCGCCACGTTCGCGTGGTTTGAAAAATGGGGATGGAAGAAATTGTGGGACTGGGGCACGCCTCCCACGTTCGGCGCGGTTGGATCGGGCAAGGAAGCCTGCATCTTTCTGTGCCAGGGCGCGCAAGGAGGCCGCGGCCGCGGCGCCAACACCACCACGTTTCAGCACGATGGAGACGAAGAGGGCGACAAGGGTGTCTGGATGTCGGTCTGGGTCGACGACGTCGACGCGATGCACCAGCACTGCGTCGCCGCCGGCCTGGAGATCACATTCCCGCCCACCGACATGCCGTGGAACGTCCGCGAGATGCACCTTCGCCATCCCGACGGCCACGTATTTCGCGTCGGCCGCGGATTCGAGCCGAAGAAATAGAATCCGAAAACCGATCTGGAAAGATTTGGTCGGGACGGGCAGATTTGAACTTGAGCCGTTTAGCGGGCGTGAGCGAAGCGGGAGCCCGCTGGCGAAATCCCGAGCGCACTTTGCGAGGGATCTGTAATCAAAATGATGGTCGGGACGGGCAGATTTGAACTGCCGACCCCTCGCACCCCAAGCGAGTGCTCTACCAGGCTGAGCCACGTCCCGACAAGGAAGGAATTCCGCCAGTTTGCAGCGGATGGGGTTACTCAGCAATTCTACACCACTCAATCACCTTCGCCATTCTGCGAGTGGAAAATAGCGCTTCCCCTCTACAAGCATTTCGCCTTATCCCGCGAAAGCAGGTTCTCCTTCGGCCTTCGGCCCGATTCGGAATGGCAAGCGCGCGGATCTTTGGTTAGTCCCGCACTCCATCCATGAACGCTCGCAGTTTTCGCGACCGCGACGGATGCCGCAGTTTTCGCAGCGCTTTGGCTTCGATCTGGCGGATCCGTTCTCGCGTAACGGCGAAGCTTTGGCCGACTTCTTCGAGGGTATGCTCGCTGCCGTCTTCGAGGCCGAAGCGCATTTTGATTACCTTTTCTTCGCGCGGGGTCAGCGTGCGCAGGACCTGTCCAGTCTGGTCCTTGAGGTTCACATTGATCACCGCTTCGGCGGGAGAAACCACGCCGCGGTCTTCGATGAAGTCGCCGAGATGCGAATCTTCTTCTTCGCCGATTGGGGTTTCGAGCGAGATCGGTTCCTGCGCGATCTTCAAAACTTTGCGAACTTTCGCGACTGGAATGTCCATGCGCTTGGCGATTTCTTCGCTGGTCGGTTCGCGACCGAGTTCCTGAACCAACTGCCGAGAGGTCCGGATCAGCTTGTTGATGGTCTCGATCATGTGCACGGGGATGCGGATCGTGCGGGCCTGATCGGCGATGGCACGGGTGATGGCCTGGCGAATCCACCACGTGGCGTAGGTGGAAAATTTGTAGCCGCGGCGGTATTCAAATTTGTCGACGGCTTTCATCAGGCCGATGTTGCCTTCCTGAATCAGGTCGAGAAACTGCAGACCGCGGTTGGTGTATTTTTTCGCGATCGAAACCACGAGTCGGAGGTTGGCCTCGATCAGCTCGCGCTTGGCCTGCTCCGCGTCCATGTCGCCGGAGATGATTTCGCGCTGCGTGCGCTTGAGCTCGGCGAACGAGACTCCGGTTTCGAGTTCGAGTTTTTCAACTTCGCCGCGGATCGCGCGCGCCTGCCGGCGATATTCTTTTTTTTGTTCCTCACTGCGAGTGGCGTCGGCCTTGCGTTCGAGGTTCTGGGTCTGCCGGTCGAGCGAACGCATGCCGTCGACGGTCTTGTTCAGGCGCTCGATCAGGCGCTTGCGCTCGGCGTTGGTGAAGCCGAGCTTGCGCATCGCCTTCGAGGTCGCAATAATGGCCCGCGCCAGCTTAACGCGTGCCCGGCGATGATCCTTCGGCTTCTTGGTTTTCGAAACTTCGAGATACTTCTCCTCGAGCAACTGGGCCTTTTTGTACAGCTTGGCCATGTCGTCGATTTTGTCGGTGAACGCCTTCAGGCGGTCATCGAGAATTTCCTGGGTGATCTCTTCTTCGTCGAAGGTGACGACTTCTTTGATCGAGCGGACGCCCTTCTTCAGATCCTCCCCCATCGCGAGCAATTCGCGAATCACGATCGGCGATCGCGACAGGGCCTTCAGCACGCGCAGTTGTCCGCGCTCAATGCGCTTGGCGATTTCGACTTCGCCTTCGCGCGTGAGCAGCGGAACAGTTCCCATCTCGCGCAGATACATGCGGACGGGATCATTGGTTTTTTCGAGTGCTCCGGGAGTGAGGTCGAGTTCAACGTCCTCGCCCTCTTCGTTGTCTTCAAATTTCTTATCGAGTGTGGAGGAGGGCATCTTCGGCCCTTCCAGCACATCGATTCCCTGCGTACCAATCGTAGTCAGCAGATCGTCCAGGTCCTCAGGAGAATGCACGTCGTGCGGGATCAAATCGTTCACCTGGTCGTAGGTGAGATATCCCTTCTCTTTGCCTGTGTCGATTAGCTTTTTAATATCCTCAAATTTGTCGTCAAGAGCCAATTCGGTGTGTCCTCAAAATGCATTTCGCTCCCGGGGGAGCGTGTGATAAATTTCCGTACAAGGGTGGGGATGTGGGTCTTGCGGGATGTGCATAGCACAAACTTTCAGAGTTTAGCACATAACTGCTGTGCCGTCTATCGGTTGCCCTGCCTCTCATCCGCCTGAAAAACCCGCGCCCGCCGCTATCTTCAATTCTTCTTAATACTTAGATGGCTGTTGAGGCCATTTTGTTTCACGCTGATTTCTTCTGGCCTGGGCTTCTCAGGCCGTCTTCCGCAAGACTGGGATCGCGCAGGGCGCGGCTGACGCGCTCGAGTTCGGTGAGGAGTTCGCGCAGGCGCTGGTTGTCGCCGGCGAGGCCGGGCTTTTTGAGTTCGCGCTGCACCTCTTCCTGACGGCGGCGCAAGTGGATGCGGCGCAGGGCGCGGACCGCGGCTTCGAGAACTTCGGCGGTGAGGTCTTCGTCCTCTTTCAACAGGATCAGCGCGAGCATGCGGCGATCGCTTTCGGTCGCTGGCATTTCCAGAACATCGGCACCTTCCGCTCCGGCGTTGAGCAGGGACTCGGCCAGCGACTCGGTTGCGAGGCCACGATGCAGGGCTTCGTTCTGCAACACGAACTGGGCTTGCCGCGCGGGATCGAAATCTTCTTCTGCGCCGTCGCGGGCGGAGATGTGATCTTCGCCGGGCTGAATCTGGCGGGCGGAGGCGAGGGCGCGGATCAGGACTTTTTCAGCTTCAGTGACTTGCGAATCTGGCGAAGCTTTCACGGCGGCGGTTGATCGGCTCGCCGCTACCTGGCGTAATTCCTGGCGCAAGACGGCGGAGTCGATGCCCAGCTTCTGCGAAATCTCGTGGGCCAGTTCGTCGCGGACGATGCGGCTGGGGACACGCTGGATGTGGGGCAATAGATAATTTACCGCTTTCACTTTCCCGTCGGCGCTGCGTACGGGAAATTGCGCCCGGGCGCGCTCGATGAGGTAATCGAAATATTTCTGCGAATGCTTCAGGGCTTCGCCGTAGGCTTCTTTGCCTTTGCGGCGGATATATAGATCGGGATCGAAGCCCTGCTCGAGCGTGAGCACTTTGATCGTGAATTCTTCTTCAGTGAGCAAGCCCAGGGTGCGCTCGGTGGCTTTGGCTCCGGCGGTGTCGGGATCGAAATTCACCACTGCATTTTTGCTGAACCGGCCGAGCAGCTTGGCTTGCAGTTCGGTGAAGGCAGTGCCGGAGCTGGCGATGACGTTGTGAAATCCGGCGGCGAAGACGGAGATGCAGTCCATTTGGCCTTCGACCAGGATGGCGTAGTCGAACTTCTTGATCCACTCTTTCGCCAGGTCCAGATTGAAGAGCACCTTGCCCTTCGAGTAGATCGGGGTTTCTGGCGAATTCAAATACTTTGGGCCGGATTTTTCGTCGGCGGCCAGAGTGCGTCCGGTGAAGGCGATTACTTTCCCGGCTTCGCTGGAGATGGGGAACATGACGCGGTTGCGGAACTTGGAGTACATGGCGGAGACGGCGGCTTCCGGCTTTCGGCTTCCGCCTTCCGGTTTCTGGTTCGAGTGTCCGTCCAAAGAAGGGACGGACAAGGGCGGGGCGCCCGCGGACATCTGTTCGGCGGATGGTGAGGTAGAGCTTTCCGGAAGCCGAGCGCCGGGAGCCGGAAGCCGGTCCTCGTCCTGCTTCCAGGAGAAGAGGCCGCTTTCGCGTAGCAGGTCTTCGCTGAATTCGGATTTCAGGCGGTCGCGGAGTGAGAAGCCGGAATCGGGGGCGAAGCCGATGCGGAATTTGGCGATCATTTCTTCGTCGAGGCCGCGGCCGGTTAGATATTCGCGCGCGCGGGCGCCTTCCGGACGGCGCAAGCATTCCTGAAAGAATGCGACGGCGCGTTCGTGCACGTCGAGCAACTGGCCACGCACACGCGCTTCTTTGGCTTCGCCCGGAGTCGAGTAGCTCGCCTTGGGCAACGGGATGCCGAGCTTCTGCGCAACGAGCCTCACGGACTCCGGGAAAGTGATGTTCTCGACTTTCTGGATGAAGCTGAAGACGTCGCCTTTTTCATGGCAGCCGAAACAGTAGTAGAACTGCTTGGTGGCGTGCACCGAAAACGAAGGCGTCTTTTCCCCGTGGAACGGACAGAGGCCGGAATAATTTTGCGCGCCGGTTTTTTTCAGCTTGATGTAGTCGCCGATGATGCGGACGATATCCGCCTGCTGCTTGAGCGTGTACGCGAAATCGCCGGGGTTGGACATGGTTGGGACTATAGGAATTGTCAGGGAAAAAGAAGCTGAATGAAATATACCGGAGCAGGATTGTTGTGGAGAAGCTGTGGGAATCGAGGGTTGGCGGTTGAAAGGCACGGAAAACGGAGGCGCTGAGCCGGGAGGCACCTGAAGCGCGATCCGGACGGAAGATCTCGGCGCGGGATGGCGCTTTTCTGAAACATTTACACGTTGAGTTCGACCAAAGTCGCGCCGCCGCCGCCTTCGTTTTGCGGGGCTTCGGCTACTGCAGTGACGTGGGGATGATGCTGGAGCAATTGGCGAAGAGCTTTGCGGAGGATGCCCATGCCGCTGCCGTGGACTACGCGGACGCGGGGCAGGCCGGCGAGGAAGGCGCGGTCGACGAACTTTTCGACTTCGCGGGAGGCTTCGTCGACGGTGCGGCCGATGACGTTGATTTCGCTGGGGGCGTTGGCGGTCTCGTCTTCGTTGCTGAGCGAGACGGAGATGCCGCGGGCGCGGGCGGCTTTGACTGGCGTGTCGTCCGACTTGCCGTGGCCGGCTGCGCTGACGAGTACTTCGGCGATGTCGTCGCGAGCGATTTTCATTTTCATTGGGCCCATCTGCACTTCGAAATGATTGTCGTCGACTTTGCGCACGACTTGCGCGGAGCGGCCGGTGGACTTCAGCTTCACGGTGTCGCCCTCGGCGACGTGCTTGACGACTCGGGGCTGAGCGTGGGGATCGTTTCTGTCGGCGCCAGTGGAGTGGGCGACCACCGTGGAGTCGAATTGCTCGCGGAACTCGCGGCGTAGTTTTGCGATTCTTCTTTCGGCGTCTTTCGAGAGCTTCTGGGCGGCGGCGCGATCCTGCACGGCGCTGACGGCTTCGCGGGCGTGGTATTCGAAATCGCGGAGAAGGCTCTCCAGCTTTTTCTCCATCTCGCGGATTTTTGTCTGCTGTTCCTTCTTTCCTTCGACGGCCAATTGCGCCTTCTCGCGCTCGAGTTCCTGCTCGCGGTCTTTCAGGCGTAGGCGCTCACTAGCGGCCTCGCGCAGGTCGGCGTGCAGCTTGTCGAGAAATTGTCCTACGTCGCGAGCCTGGGAGCCGAGACGCGAGCGGGCGCTCGCGATGATGGCAGGATTCAGGCCGAGGCGGCTGGCGATGTTGATGCCCGCGGATGCGCCAGGGACGCCGACTTTCAGCTCATAGGTGGGCTGCAGCGTGGTTTCGTCGAAGCCGACCGATGCATTCAGCACTCCCGGCGTATTGGCGGCGTAGACCTTGAGCGAGGTGTGGTGAGTAGAGATCACGGTCATGCAGCCGAGGCTGCCGAAATATCCGGCGATGGCGACGGCGAGCGCGGCGCCTTCTTCGGGATCGGTGGCGGACCCGAGTTCGTCGAGGAGCACGAGTGAGTCGGCGGTCGCGGTGCGCGAGATGAAATCGATGTTGGTGACGTGCGCGGAGAAGGTGGAGAGATTTTGTTCGATCGACTGGTAGTCGCCGATGTCGGCGAGGACAGCGTCGAAGATGGGGAGTTCGGCGCGGTCGGCGGGGACGGGAAGTCCGGATTGGGCCATGAGGGCGAGCAGGCCGACGGTTTTCAGGGTGACGGTTTTGCCCCCAGTGTTGGGGCCAGTGATTATGAGCTGGCGACGAGGACCTTCGAGTTCAACGGTGATGGGGACGACGCTTGCTCCTTTGGGTTTTAGGTTGCGCTCGAGAAGAGGGTGGCGGGCGTTATGCAGCAGGAGGCGAGTGGGATTTTCCGCCCCCGGCTTCCGGCTTTCGGCTTCTGGAAGTCGAGCGGCGGACACCGGGAGCAGGGGCGCGGTTTGCGGATTAGAGCTGAGGGTCACGGCTGCGCAGTTGTAGTCTTCGGCGAATCGGGCTTTGGCGAATTGGAGTTCGAGTTCGGCCAGGGCATCGACTGCGGCCAGGATTTCCCGGGAGTGGGCGCCGATGCGCCGGGTCATTTCGAGGAGGATGCGGTGAATCTCGACGAGTTCTTCTTCGAGCAAACGGACGAGTTCGTTATTTTGTTCGATGGTTTCTAAGGGCTCGACGAAGACGGTTTGACCGCTGGAGCTGGTGCCGTGGACTACGCCCTGCACGCGGCGCTTCTGCTCGACTTTTACGGGGATGACGAAGCGCTCGCCGCGGATGGTGACGAGTTCGTCCTGCACGGTGCCGCCCTCGGCGAGGCGGCGCAAGTAGCCGCGCAGGGATTCCTGAATGGAGCGGCGCTGTTTTTCGATTTCGCGGCGTATGCGCGAGAGTTCGGGGGAAGCTTTGTCGTCGAGTGTACCGTCGGGCAAGATCCTGTTGCGAAAGCCGCGGAGGAATTCGGTGAAGTCGACGATCTGACTCGAGAGTGCGTGGACTCCGCGCCAGTCGGACTTCATGCTGGCGGGAGGGTGGAGGACGATCTCGCGCCATTCCGCGGCGCGGTCGACCACTAGGATTACGTCGCGAATTTCGGTGGTCTCGAGGGCGGCGCCGGAGATGCGGGATTTTTCGACGGGATCGATGATGTCGATGAGGGCAGAGAAATCGAAGCGTCCGCCGACGCGGCGGAATTCGCGAATCTCCTGGGTGAGGGCTTGCTGGGTTTCGATCCAGCCGCGATCGATGGAGGGGGCGAGAGCGGCGACGCGTTCTCGGCCGAGAGGCGACGAGGTGTAGGCGCCGAGGAGTTCGCGGAGGGATTCGAACTCGAGCACGCGGGCGGAAGTGTGAAGCAGACTGGACATCTCACGAGACATCGCAATTTATGGTAGCAGGAGCGGCCGCGATGGAGGGGTAGGGGCAGTGATAGTGGCCAGTATGCAGCGTGCCCGCTTCAACGAGGGAAGAGAGAAGGAAATAAAGTTCGCGGGTCAGTCGGCGCCGGCGACGTGTGCGGCGGATTCGGCGCCGGCGGGAACGCGGATGATGAAGAGTGCTCCGCCTTCGGGTTTGTTCTGGCAGGTGATCTGGCCGCTGTGGTCCTGGATGACACCGTAGACGGCGCTGAGGCCGAGGCCGGTGCCTTTGCCGACTGGCTTGGTGGTGTAGAAAGGATCGAAGACGCGCTGGGGCTCGCGAATGCCTGGGCCGGAGTCGGAAAACTGGAGCATGGCGTCATCGCCGAGGCGGTGGGCTGTGATCGCGAGTGAACCGCCGCCAGCTTCTGCGAGTGCGTCCATCGCATTTTCGATAATTTCGATAAACGCCTGGAACAGCTGGTTGGCGTTGCCGCGAACCTGGGGAAAATCTGGTGCGATGGAGAGTTCGACGCGGATGTTGCCGCCGGGATGGCGCAATTCGAGCATCTGAGTCGCACGCTGCAGAAGGACGCGGAGGTCGACGAGAATTTTTTCTCCCGGCGATTGCTGGGCAAAGCGCAGCAGGTCAGCGACCAGGTCACGGGTGCGCCGGGCCTGGTCCACAATCTTGCGGACCAGTCGCTTCTGCTCGTTGGTCAAGCGCTCCTTGGCCCAAAGCTGCTCGGAATGGCTCATGATGGCGGCGAGGGGATGATTGATTTCGTTGGCGGCGCCGGCGACCAGATTGCCGAGAGTAGCCAGTTTTTCTTTCTGGACGAGTTGAGTCTGCAGACGCTTCTGACTTTCATAACTCCGGCGCGATTCCTTCAGCAGGCTCATGAGCGCCTGGTCCTGAAAATATTGCCGGAGGAAGACACAGGCTCCCAGCACGAGCATGGCAGCCAGGACAGCGAAAATACGGAACGCGCGCGACGGCGAAGGCGACTTGTCGAGCAGGATGGTCCACACCCCGAGTACGGGAAGTGAGAGCAGTGCCAGCATGGCGACCCGGGGGATAACTTTTCGCCAGCGCGGCTGGAAGCCGAAGTCGTGGGTCTGGAGATTCCACTCGCGCGCTGACAGGGCCGTGGCCGCCATCCATGCAATGGCACCGATGATGGGAGTGTCGTAGAGACTGCCGGAGTAATACGCGCCCCGCTCGCCGGCCTGGTAGAGCAGTTGCGACGCGATGCCGTAGACAACGCCGACACCGAGAAAATTCAGATAGAGCCGGCGCCAACCCGGGGAACTGGTCCAGGCGGCCAAGCCGAGCACTCCCAGCAGCACGAAGTTCTGTAGCTGATAGAGATGATCGTAGTAGGAGTTGTAGAGGGCCGAATTCAAGACCACGTACTGATGCGGAAAGACGATGAACGCGTAAAGGAAGATCCACCAAGCCATCAGCATCAGGAAATTCAGCAGGCTGAGGTGGACGTTCGCGGCTTTCTTGTCCAGGTCCGGACGCCATGCGACGGCCGCGATCATGGGAACGGCGTGGATGAAGAGAATAATGTCGAAGAAGAAAATGTCCGGGACTTGACGATGAAGAAGAATCTCGAAGTAAGCGGCGGCGGCCTGATTGCTGGCCCATAGGGCGAACCCGAGGGCCATCAAGGCCCAGAAACTGCGCTCCGACCGGGGGCGGTTGAAAGCGTTGATCAGAGTAGCAGCCGCGGCGGCCAAGGTTAATGACAGGCCCAGCAGATCGGAGACGGCGGTGAGTGCGGCGCCTTGAGGCGCGATCGCCGACACGCTTGCAAAGGCCAGAGTGATTCCGGCCGCGGCGACAAACCAACGGTAGCGTTGGAACAGACTCATCCGCCTCCATTTTATGGACCGGAATGCGGATTCTGAGGAATGTCTTAGGGATCGGTGGTTACTTCCGTCACATTTTCGGGCGGGTTGGAACTGGTCTTCGGTTTCGGTCGTCGGCGCTATACGATCGAGGATGTTTTAGAATCAAGATCCGAAGGTGGTCCGGTGATTCGATCGCCTTCCCCTGGTGACCTCATGGCATTTCCTGTGACCCGCCTTCGCCGGCTGCGTCGTACGGCGGAGATTCGAAATCTGGTGAGCGAGACTCGCCTTACACCCGACGCGTTCGTCTATCCGATGTTTGTGTGTCCGGGAGAAGGCGTGCGGAAGGCGATTCGCTCGATGCCCGGCGTGTTTAATCTTTCGGTGGATGAAGCGGTGAAGGAGGCGCGGGAAGTTCATTCGCTGGGCGTGCCGTCGGTGATTTTGTTCGGCCTGCCCGATGCGAAGGATGAAATCGCGACTGGAGCGTGGGCCGAGGATGGGATTGTGCAGCAGGCAGCGCAGGCGATACGACGCGAAGTTCCGGAGCTGATTCTGATGGGCGATGTTTGTTTGTGCGAATACATGTCGCACGGGCATTGCGGAATTGTGAAACCAACCCAGCCGCGGTCGCTGGGAGCGGCTGCGGTGGACGCGATGAATCAAGTGCGTGGGATGGCGGTGGAAAAATCCGAAGACATTGAGAAGGCGTTTGACCAGATGGCTGCGGTTGCGGCGCGGGCGGCGGAGTCCAATTACGAGATTGATAATGATGCGTCGCTGGAGTTGCTGGCGCGGACTTCGGTTTCGCTGGCGCAGGCGGGCATCGACATCATCGCGCCGTCGGACATGATGGACGGGCGCGTGGGGGCGATTCGGCACGCGCTTGATGAAGCTGGACTGATCAATACGCCGATCCTTTCTTACGCGGCGAAATTTGCTTCGGGATATTACGGGCCGTTTCGCGAGGCGGCTGACTCGGCGCCGCAATTCGGGGACCGGCGGTCTTATCAGATGGATGGAGCTAATTTGCGCGAGGCTTTGCGAGAAATTGAGGCGGACATTGAGGAGGGTGCGGACATGATTATGGTGAAACCGGCGCTGCCTTATCTGGACGTGATCGCTGCGGCGCGGCAGCGCTTTGATCTGCCGCTGGCGGCGTATCAGGTGTCGGGCGAATTTGCCATGATTGAAGCGGCTGCGCAGAATGGGTGGATCGAGCGCGACCGCGTGATGATGGAATCGTTGCTCAGTATTCGGCGGGCCGGGGCGAGCATTATTCTGACGTATTACGCGAAGGATGCCGCGCGGCTGCTGGGGTAGTGGGGCGTTGGCGGGTCGACTTCGAGACTACGACAACGTCGGTGAGGGACAAACAAGTGTTTGCGGGTCTATGCCGGCAGCAACGTCGACTCCAGCATCAAGAGCGAACTTATTTTCCTTGCGACAACGCCCTGGCGTGGTTTGCTACTAGAAGCAGGCCGTGGGCGCGCGCGTCTTTTTCAAGGGCGACCAGATGCGCCTTGGCCTGGGGTGAGTGCGACTGCAGTTCGATTTCTGCCTGCGCGAGGCGGGCTTCGAATTCGAAGGCGAGATAGCCGGACTTGCGGGTGGAGACGAGCATCGCGTCCAATTCTTTTTCCGCTTCGGGAAACTTTCCAGCTTTCGCTTTCACGCGCGCGTCGGCCAGCGTGGCTTCGAAATGTTGAGGCTGGCTGACGGATTGTTGCGCCAGGGTGAGCGCCTGTGCGGTTAGAGTTTGAGCTTCCGCTAACTTTCCTTCACCGAGAAGATTGCGGGCGAGCATGGCGCGCGCCCATGCGCCGTTGTCGGCGGCATTGTCTTTATCGAAGACTACGATTGCGCCGCGGGCGAGAGTTTCCCCGTCCGTGAAGCGTTTCTCCTCGAGCGCGACGCGGGCGAGGGCGGTTTGAATCTGCGCAGCGTGATCGTCCTGATGCGCATCCTGAGAAAGTTTGAGCGCGGCTTCATATTGTTTCCGTGCGCCGGCAACGTCGCCTTCCATCAACATGGCATCGGCGAGACCGCCGGTGGGATAGGGTTCGCCGACGTGAAAAGCGATCTCGCGCATGAGGCTCAGCGCTTGGTCGAAATATTTCTTGGCGCCTTCGGGGTCGCCCATCTCCACCATCAAGCCGCCGATATTGCCAAGCGTAGTGGCCTCGCCGCGGCGTTCGGTGCTTTTTCTGAAAATGGCGAGCGATTGTTCCTGCATTTTTTGCGAGCCCGCCAGATCACCGAGGGCGTCGAGAGCGTTGGCGATGTTGCCATAGTCGCTGGCCAGATTGCTCTCTTCCTTTAGATCGAGATCGATCTTCAGAGCGCGCTCGTAATAACTTTTCCCCACCAGCAGATTTCCCTGATCGTAGTAGGAGTTGCCGATTCTCTCCATGGTGCCGCGCAGATGGCGCTGGTCAGCGGTCTCTTGAAAAATGGGGAGGGCCTGCTCGAATAATTTTCTGGCCTCTTCGAAGTGGCCTTCGTCATAGATGGAATCGCCGGTCAGCAGGAGGCAGACGGCTGCGCCGTCGCGATCGCCGGCGGCGTTGTAAAGATTGCGCGCCTGTTCGATGAGGGCCTGCGATTTATCCTGTTGGCCCATGCGCTGCCAGGCTGCGCCCTCTTCGCGCAGAGCGCCGGCGACGAACAGGTTGGCGCCGATGGCGATTCCTTCTTGCGCGGCTTTTTGCGCGGCGGATTGCTGGAGCTTGTAGTCGGTGCGGGCGGAGGCCACGGTGGCTTCGGCCAGATCGACGCGAGCGATCTCGCCCTTCGAGAGCGGGAGTTTGCGGAGCTCGGCGATGGTGGCAACGGCGTCATTGGCCTGGTTGGCACGGATTTGCGCGCGCACCATCAGCAGGCCGTAATCGACGCGGTCGGGAAAAAATTCCCACAAAGCGCGATAGCTGGCCAGGGCTCCGGGCCAGTCTTTGGTCAGGGCGTGGTACTGGCCTTCGATCAGGAGACGGTCTTCGCGGGAATTGGAGGCGGAGAGATCGAGCGCTTGCTTGGCTTGCTGCTCGGCCTTTTCATCGTAGCCGAGAAGCGACCAGGCGTCGGCCAGCGCGGAATGGGTGGGGGCGTGCTTGGGATCGAGGGTCGCGGCTTTTTCAAGCAGAGTGCGCGCGGCGAGAGCGTCGAAGAGGCGAAGCTTTTCGATTCCTTCGGAGTAGAGTTGCGCGGCTTCAGGATTTGCAGGCAGCGTGGCGCGAACGCTGGCGGACTCAGCGTCAGAGAGCGCGGATACGCCCAGTTTCGCGCGCAACTCTGCCCCGGCACGGTTCACTAGTTCGTCGATCTGCGAGGCGCTGCCTTTTTCGGAAACGGCGGCGAGAATGTCGCCGGCGCCGGTCTCTTGCAGGCGGAGATCGACGCGGATTACGCCATCGGCGAGCGGGAGATAGGAACCGACGACGACGTCATCGGTGCCGAGATTTTCGTGGATGCGGGTGAGAGTTTCCTGACTGAAACTGTCGGCGTCGGGGAGCGACAGGCTGCGCTTCATCTGCGCGACGCTCTCGCCAGGGACGGTGCGAAGTTGGTCACCCTGGCTGAGCTCGGTCGTAAGCATCTCGGAGAGCGCGGTGGAGAGCCACGCCTGGTCTGGTTTGCCAGCGAGATTCTTGAATCCGAGGACGGCGACTGAACGGCGATGGTTTCGCAGCGGCGCGACTGCGGTGGAGGGATTTTTTCGGTGAGCCAGGAAATATCCGGCGATTGCGAGCGCGAGAAGTACAGCGGTGCCGGCGGCCAGCGGAAAAAACTTTGTTAACGCAGTTGGCGGAGCGGCTGGTTCAACCGGCTGCTGAAAAGTGATGGGCGAGGAGCCGATGCTCAGGCGCTCGAGGTCGACGCCCAGTTCACGGGCGCTTTGATAACGATGGCCGGGATCCTTATCCAGCGCCTTGAAAATAATCTGCTGCAGGCCGGGTGCGATCGCTGCGCCGTCTTTTTTTTGGGGCGGATCGGGAGACTGATTCAGAATCGCATTGATGAGCAGCGGCTGATTATTTTGCACGAAGGGGCGCTTGCCGCAGGCCATTTCGTAGAGCACAGCGCCGGCGGACCAGATGTCGCTGCGGGAATCGGTGGCTTCGCCGCGCAGCTGTTCGGGCGCCATGTAGGGAAGAGTTCCAGTCACGTCCTGCGACTTGGTGAGGGTGACGGTCTGGCCTTGTTCGCTGGCGTGGGGCGTGAGCTGAGCGAGGCCGAAGTCGAGAATCTTCAGGCGGCCGTCGGGAGTGATGCGCAGATTGGCGGGCTTCAGGTCGCGATGGACGAGTCCTTGTTCATGCGCGGCGGCGAGGCCTTGCATGAGTTGCAGGCCGAGGTCGATGACTTCTTTGGTGGAAAGAGGGCCGCGGGCGAGTTTGGCGTCGAGCGTGAGACCGGGGATGTATTCGATGACCAGAAAATCGACATCACCCTGGCTGCCGAACTCATGGACCGTGGCGATGTTGGGATGATTCAGGCGGGCGAGCGACAGAGCTTCCTTGCGAAAGCGTTTGCGCGCGAGATCGTCAGCGAGGGCGCCGGGCGGGAGAACTTTGATGGCTACGTCGCGTTCAAGCTGTTCATCGCGGGCCCGGTAGACGACGCCCATGCCTCCGGCGCCAATCTGCTCCACGATCCGGTAGTGCGATAGAGTCTGGTTGAGCATGCCCCGTCCCGCTGTGGGGGTAAGGATAGCAGTTTTGCGCAGGGGGAAAAAGGCGACGCAAAGACAGTAGTGACTCGGTGTCAAAAATCGTTTCAGCGCGATGTTGTGGGGCCAGGGATGCTGTGGGGCCAGCAGCGCCGGAAGTCCTCACATCGGCACGAGCGGTGCTGGAGCTTTGTGCGATCCCTCGGAGCGCTTCATTTCAAGGTGAGCTACTGCTCAAGGTGAGCCACTGCCGCGAAGAACAACGTCAAAGGCGGCGGACAGGAGTGTCCGCCCCACACTCCTCTGGCTCGCACCCGCTATGCGCCCTGGCTGCTGGCGAAACTGACTTCGACCAGTTTGCGGTCTTCGTCGGAGACTTTAAACATGGGGCGGGGCTTGAGGGCCATGAAGCTGGCTACGAAGACGTCGGGGATTTGGGCGATGCGGGTATTGTAGCTGTTGACGTCGTCGTTGAAAAATTCGCGGCGGTCGGCGATGCGTTCTTCGAGTTCGCTGATGCGGGTTTGCAGCTTCAGGAAATTTTCGTTGGCTTTAAGTTGGGGATAATTTTCGGCGACCGCGAAGAGGCCGCGCAGCGCACTGTCCATTTTCAGGTCGGCGACGGCTTTCTGGCTGATGCTGGCGGCGTTCATGGACGCCGTGCGGGCCTGGGTGACGGCGAGCAGCGTTTGTTGCTCATGCTGCATGTAGCCTTTGACGGTTTCGACCAGGTTGGGGATTTCGTCGTGGCGCTGCTTGAGCAGTACGTCGATGTTGGCCCAGGCGCGGTCGTTCTCGTTGCGCAGGCGGACCAGGCCGTTGTAGAGGATTACCGTGTAGATGAGCGCTCCGACCAGGAAGAAGAGGAGCGCGAAGCCGGTGATCGTGCCGCTGTCCATTGATTGCCTCGGGTCAGAATCGAGTGATGATCCAAGGTGCCAGTTGGGGCGCGCGGAGGCAAGTGACTGAGAGGTTGCGGCGGGGAAGATCGAAATTCGATTGGAATGCTGAAAATTTGCGCCGGCGGCTTCTGGGAAGAATTCCGACTGGGCTTCGCCCTAGCGGGACGGGCCAAGGCGCCCGTCCCCACATGAGCATCAACGCTATGTGAACATCCTTTTAGTCTTTGCTGGGCTTCTTTGGAGTCAGGTCGCACCCTTTGCGAACTTCGTCTAAGTTCAGGCCTGCGGGAGAGAACTCTGCGATCTGGCGTCCGCTCGCGGTGGGCAGCGCAACCTTGAATACTTGAGCGCCGATCAAACCGCGGGTTGTGCCTTTGTCCATGGAGAGGAAGCGGTCGCGCTCCCAGTTCCAGCCGTGGTAATTATGTACGCCGTCGGTGCGAACCTCGACTTCGAGCTGGGGCTGGCCCCAGAAGCCGGGACGATTCGGCGGTCCCAGCCGCACGCCGGGATTGAAGTCAGAAAATTTGAGCTTGCCGTTTTCGCAAAATAGCTCGACCCGGGGCTTGTACTCGGGATCTTCGCGGAAGAAATTGTCCGACAGAAGTTCGAAGCGAACTTTCTTGGCGCCGGTCATTTTATCTTCCGACTGAAATTCCATCCACTTGCCGCCGGCGCTCACGCCATCTTTTTCATCCTGATACGGGCTCATGGCGCCGCCTTGCGCGAAGGCGGCCGCGGCGCTCAGTAGCGTCAAGCAGGCCAGGGTCGCGAGCACGGTCAGGGGTTTACGATTCGATTGATAATAAGCACGCAATGCGTTCACAGTATCCTCCAGACAAAAATCCTTACCTATATTGAACCCCGGAGGAGGGTGAAAGTTGCACGAAAATGGCGGCGGGGATTATTGAATATTAACTTTCAGGTCAAGGTAGACCTGAGCGCGGTCGTCAAACTGGCTCACCGACTTGGTATCGCTTTTGTGGCCCTTGTATTGGGCGTAGACCTCGTAGTCGACGGCTGTGGAGAGCGCCGGGAAACGATAGGTTCCGTCGCTGCTGACGATGTAGGTCTTCACCGCGCGCGTGCGCGTGTTGGTTACATAGACGATGGCATCGGGCAGAGGGTTGTCCTGCGGGTCCAGAACTTTGCCGTAGAGCAGCCGGCCAACGGCCTTGTCCTTCTTATCGGGCGTGGCACTCGAGGTTGCAGCCAAGAGCGCCAGTAGGGTGCAGGCCAGAGCTATGATCTTGAGCGAGCGGTTGCGGTTCATATTACTGCTATTGTCTCACGGACCTGCTGGAGACCCCTAGCAGCGGATGGATTGGTTAGGGGGCGGCTTTGAATTGTCCGCTCGGATTCCTAACAGTGCAATCTGGCGGCAGTCCTTGCGTCATTGCTTGCCACGTATGGGGTCTTAGGCGCTCGTCCAAGGCCGCGCAAAGATGGTTTACGAGGGTCGTCAGCTTCGCCGGGTCCATTTCACTGGTTGCTTGTTCTGCGAGGGAAAGCCATTTTTGATCTTTAGGGTTCGGGGCCATAGCGGGCCTCCGTTTCTGATGACCCACTCTACTGTGAACACCGGAGAGGAGTCTGAGCAAAAAAGCTCACCCTACTGTACGGTGGCGTACATTTAAGGTATTGTAAGGTATTGGCGGTACGTTTGCAGGGTTTACCCGCGCCCTCACGAAATCATTCTGCAGTGGTTAAATGCAGCCCGGTGTCTTCGCGCTCGTCGTGGTAGATGTGGACGGTGACTTCCTTGACCAGGCGAACCGGCTTGCCGTCGTGGGTTTTGACACCCTTCAGATCGGCGGTCAGGATGTAGTCGGCCTCGCCGACGGGAACGCGCTGGGCGAACTCTCCCATGTGGTCGGAATAGACTTCCCACTTGGGCTTCTTGTCTTTGGCGCGGCGGATTTTTACCGTGATGCCGTACACGGGATGATCGTCAGGACCCCAGACCGTTCCGGCGATGAGAGCGAAGGGCTTGCCTTTGGGCTTCGAGTCGGCGAACAGTGCTTGATGCGAGCTGAAGGTTGGCGCGAGAAGTATGATCAGGAGTACGCCTGCGGCGGACAGCATTACAGACGGTGTTGCTAGCGGGGGCAGCGAAAGAAATTTACGAGTAGTCACCGTCTTCGCTCTCTTCCTCTTCTTCCTCTTCTTCTACGTAGCCAGCTTCGACAGCTTTTAATTCGAGCGGACTGGTGGTGATGACTTCGAAGTCAGTGCCGCACTCGGGGCAGGAAATCATTTCCCCCTCGTCGACGCCTTCTTCATCGACATCCAGATTGGTTTCGCATTCGGGACACAGAATCATAAAGCCTCCCTCGCCGATTAGAGCCTCCTGATAATATTTAGATTCTTTCCGGCTGTTCGGTCAAGGGGGAGAAGCCTCAGGCGCGAGATTTCCCGGAATCGTGGGATCTCGGGCCGGGTGCGGGATTTGTGTGGACGAGGACGGGTGAGGCATGCTCCATTTCAGTGAAATATTTCGCAACGCGGCCGTGGGGCTAGTGTTGGCAGCGATGAGTTGTTCGGCACAGTCTGCGCAATCTGAATCGAAGGCTGCAAGCGACGCGAAGATTGCGGCGGCGCTGCGGGAGATTTCGGCACAACGCATTCAGGCGAATATTGAGAAGCTGGTCAGCTTTGGGACGCGGCTCACGATTTCGGCGCAGGATCCGGCATCCATTGCGGCGGGGCATGGAATTGGCGCGGCGCGCGAGTGGATCAAGTCGGAGTTCGAGCGCTATTCGAAAGACTGCGGCGGATGCCTGGAAGTGAAGACCGACAGTTTCACTCAGGAGGCCGCCGAGCGCGTTCCGCAGGCGACCGAACTCACCAATGTTTATGCGGTGTTGAGGGGGACTGATGCGGCCAACGCAAAGCGCATCGTGCTGGTGACCGGGCACTACGATTCGCGCAACAGCGACACGCTCGACGGGAAGGGCGACGCGCCGGGAGCGAATGACGACGGCAGCGGAACTGCGGTGAGCCTGGAATGCGCGCGCGTGCTGAGCAAGATGAAGTTTCCCGCGACGATTATTTTTCTCGCGGTCGCAGGGGAAGAGCAGGGCCTGTACGGCAGCAGCCATTTCGCGAAAATGGCGAAGGAAGAAGGCTGGGATCTGCAGGCGGTGTTGAACAATGACATTGTTGGCGGCGACAAGAGCGCGGAGCAGGACCATTCCGTGGTGCGGGTGTTTTCCGAGGGCGTGCCCGCTGCGGCGACGGAGCAGGATTTACGGCGCATTCGCGGGCTGGGTGGGGAAAGCGATTCCGGATCGCGGCAACTGGCGCGGTATATCGCCGAGGTGGCTCGCACTTATGACGCAGGCGTGAAGCCGGTTCTGGTGTTCCGGCTGGATCGCTATTTGCGCGGCGGCGATCATTATTCGTTCAATGAGCAGGGATATTCGGCGGTGCGGTTTACGGAGTGGCGCGAGGACTTTCATCATCAGCACCAGAACGTGCGCACGGAAAACGGCATCGAATATGGCGATACGCTGAAGTTCGTCGACTTCGATTATGTGGCACACGTGGCGCGGCTGAACGCGGCAACACTGGCCTCGCTTGCGTCGGCACCCGCGCCTCCGGCGAATGTTCATTTGCTGACCAAGGATCTGGACAACGATTCGACCCTGACTTGGGAGGCTTCTCCGGGTGGGTTGGCGGCGGAGTATGAAGTTCTGTGGCGCGCGACGACGAGTCCGGAGTGGCAGCACTCCCAGAGTTTCGGTAACGCGACCCGCGCCACGCTGAAACTTTCGAAGGATAATGTGATTTTCGCGGTACGGGCGGTAGATGCGGCGGGGCACCGGAGTTTGGCGGTGGTGCCGGTTCCGGCGCGGTAGGACGGAGGCTCCGCGAAGTCCCAGTGGAGCACGTTCCTCGGTTCCGTGATGGAGACCTGGTGTGCGAGTAGAATTGGAGCAGAGGTAATTCCGTGCGGCGTACCGGCGAACCGATGACGTTGAGCCTGCCCCCGTTCACCAAGGCGGTGACGTGGCTGCTGGGGATTAATACCGGCGTATTTCTGCTGATGGAGCTACTGCCGCTGTTGCACCTGGGCATCGTTGCGGCCTACATCGGCGCCTACGGTGAATTGACGCCTATCGATGTAGTTCGCCATGGATTTATCTGGCAGTTGGCCACCTATAGTGTGCTGCACGAAGGCGTCCTGCACTTGCTGGGAAACATGATCGGGCTTTGGATGTTTGGCGCTTCCATTGAGAGCGCATGGGGCACGCGGCGTTTTCTGGAGCTGTATTGGATCGGCGTGGTTGGCGCTTCGCTGACCACGGTTGCACTGTCCTACACGCACCTGCTGGGGGATCCGACGCGCCCTACGATTGGAGCATCGGGCGGAGTCTTCGCGATTCTGATCGCGTTCGGCGTGTTGTTTGGGGACAACGAAATCATGCTGATTCCGTTTCCCTTTCTCATCAAAGCCAAATATTTCATCGGCATTCTGATTGTCGTGGAACTGGCGCTGTCCATGTCTGGCGGCGGCAATGTGGCATATGTCGCGCACCTCGGCGGTCTGCTGTTTGGCTGGTTGTATGTTCGGCGCGGGCCGAAGGCGGCGCTGGTGAATGTTGGATTTGCGGAACGCTATTACGGAATGCGCAATTCGTATTACCGCTGGAAGCGCAGGCGGGCGGCGAAGAAATTTGAAGTCTACATGTCGAAGCATGACCGCCAGGTCCACTTCGACGAGCATGGGAATTACATTCCTCCGGCGGATGATGATCCGCGCAAGGGAAACAGCGGCGGAAAGTCGGGGTGGGTGAACTAGGATGCTCTCGCCCAGCCTATAAGGCCATGTCATCCTGAGCGAAGCGATTGATCGCACAAAGTGCGATCAATCCGAAGTCGATGGATCCCTTGCCCGTTTGTGGTTCCGTGAACCGAAAGAGGAGTTCTCACCGTTCCGTGTCCGAAGGAAACTCCTCGATACACCGCTGGTGACGAGTGCTCGCACGGATCCTTCGATTGCGCGGCTGCTTCGCTTCGCGAAACAGTGGCCCCACTCAAGATGACAATTCCAGGAATTTGATGAATTCGGACAAGATTTGTTGGGGAAGTTCTCCCTGCTTCGCCTTCCCTTTGAATCCCAGATCGTGACCCGCTCCTTCGACTGTGAGCAGTTTTGTTTTTGCGGGAATCATCTTCAGCGCTTGCTCGAGTTCCGCAATGGAGCCGAAGGGGTCGCGGGTGCCGTGGACGAAGAGCGTGGGCGTGCGCAGGCCGGGGAGATGCTGGGTGCGCTGTTGCTCGGGCTTGCGCGGGGGGTGCAGCGGGTAGGAGAGCAGCAGAACGCCTGGAACTAAATCCGGTTGCTCGGCGCAGAGCATGCTGGATTGGCGACCGCCGTAGGAATGGCCGCCGAGATACACGGATGCGCATCTCTTTGATTCGCCGCGCTCGCTCGGTTGAGGCTCGGCGGCGGTTCGGGGAAAGTCAAGATCCCCACCCAGGTTTCTCATAGCGGCGACGGCGCTTTCCAGACCGGCGCGGTCCCGGGCAGCGTCGCCAGGGCCGGGCGGGCCGAAGGATCTGGTTTGCCGATAGGGCAAGTCGCAGCGCAAGACGGTGAAACCGGCGGCGGAAAAAGTTTCAGCCAGAGCGATCAGCAGGGGGGCTTGGGCGTTGGAGCCGGCGCCGTGGGTGAGAACGAGTCCGTCGCCGTTGGGAGTCGCGGGTGTGTGCAGGTAGCCGCGGACTTTCGGGTCGACGGCGTTGTCGGCGAAGGCGCGGATGGACGGGGGCACGCGACCATTCTAAATCGTCACCACTACTTTTCGTTTTCCAGGGGCACCTCGGTCAAAGTTTCGTAGACTTTCACGATTTGAATTTCGTTTCCCAGTCTCGCCCAGCAGCGGAGCATATCGGGATCTTCTTGAGCGGTGCGGCGGGCGTCTTCCGATTTCCAGTGACGGATTAATACGTAATGCGATTCGCGGTCGCGGTACAGCAGATCGCGCCCGTAGCCTTTGTTCGTGAGGATGGAGCTGAGCTCGCGCACGGTGGCGAGCGATGCATCTTCCATGTCGGGCGCGGGATCCCAGACGGCCACCGATAGTATTTCTGGCGACATACGGGGGGATTATAGCGCGAGGCGCGGACGGGGCTTTCGAAAATTCCCAGCCGGTTCGAGATTATTTCTTTCGCCGTTTCGCCGCTCTCTTTTTGGCAGCCTTCTTTTTTGTATGAACGATTTGTTCGGCTTCTTCGTTGGTGACTACGTGCAGGCGCATGAGGTTGGTGGAGCCGGAGAGCTGGCGCGTGCCAGCGACGACGCCGAGAACATCTCCCGGCTTGAGCAGGCCGCGGCGAAGCAGATCCTGTTCGGCCATGGTCACCATTTGTTCTGCGGAGTGGGCCTGGCGGCAGTGTACGGGCTCGACGCCCCAGTAAAGGTTCATGCGATTGATTACAGGCTCGGAGTGGGTGAAGGCGAAGATGGGAACCTTGGGGCGGTATTTGGAAATCATGCGGGCGGTGTTGCCGGACTCGGTGAAGACGGCGATGGCGCCCATGGGGAGATCTTCGGCAGAGTGGGCGATGGATTCGCAGATGGTTTCAGCGACCGACAGTCCGCGGTGCTCGCGGCGGCGGCGCAGGTGAACGAAGTCGCCCATGTTGCATTCGGCTTCGATGGCGATGCGCGACATGATGGCGACGGATTCGCGGGGATAATTTCCGCTGGCGGTTTCGGCGGAGAGCATGACGGCGTCGGTGCCGTCGAAAATGGCGTTGGCCACGTCGCTGGCTTCGGCGCGCGTGGGGCGCGGGTTTTCGATCATCGATTCGAGCATTTGTGTAGCCGTGATGACCGGCTTGCGCCACGAGGACGCCCGGCGGATTACGTGCTTCTGAATGACGGGAACTTTTTCGGGCGCCATTTCGACGCCGAGATCGCCGCGGGCGACCATGACTCCGTCGGCGGCTTCGAGAATTTCTTCGAGATGATCGATGGCTTGCGGCTTTTCCAGTTTGGCGATGACGGGGACGTCGCTGCCGTGCTTCGCGATGATTTGTTTGACCATCTGCACGTCGGCGGCGGTGCGGACGAAAGAGATCGCGACCGCGTCGACGCCGTGGGCGAGTCCGAACTCGAGATCCTTGCGATCTTTCTTGGTGAGCGCCGGAATCGACAGGGCGATGCCGGGGAGATTAATGCCTTTGTGTTCGCCGAGCAGGCCGCCGTTGATGACGTCGCAGAGCACGTCGTCGCCACGGACTTGCCGTCGACACGCGCAAGTTCGATCAATCCGTCACTGAGCAGGATGCGGGCGCCGGCGGTGAGTTCGCGGGCGAGATCGGGGAAAGTGGTGGAGATGCGCGTGGCGGTGCCGGGAACATCTTGCGGCGTGATGGTGACGACTGAGCCGGTCTTCAGTTGGACGGGTTCGTGGCGTTCTAACAGGCCGGTGCGGATTTTGGGGCCTTGCAGATCCTGGAGGATGCAGACGGTGCGGCCTTCGCGCTCGGCGGCGCGGCGCAGGCGCTGGATGTTGTGGGCGTGATCTTCGTGAGTGCCGTGAGAAAAGTTGAGGCGGGCGACGTCCATGCCGAGGCGGAGCAGGTCGCGCATGGCGGCTTCGCTGTTGCAGGCGGGGCCGATGGTGCAGATGATTTTGGCGCGGCGGAGCTCGGAGAAGGGGACGCCGTGCGCTAGCGTGTAATTTGGCTCTGTTTCAATTGCGTCTCCGGACTCGAAGCGAGGAACTGAAGTGTTACGTTACTGAAGTCATCGGTCAATTCGTGCTAATCCCGGTAGTATATCTTCGCGAATTCTCTGTTCGTAGGATTGCGGCCCGAAGGGCTGCTCTCTCACCGTAAATCGATCGATCTGAGATTAGCCCAATACTGGCGCCTGTTCGCCGAGCGGAGTCTCGCTGCGCTGGATAGCGTAGGCAAAGATTTCCGGCATCAACTTGTATTGCTCCGGCGCTGACGACCCATACTTGACTGATGATGTCCTCGTACCGCCAGATCGAAGACATCAATCCTGGGCCTTCCAATACTTCACGATTAGTCCGCCTGACGGTCGCGCATACTCTTCGTGATTCCTGGAGTTCGAGCATCGGGTCACATCGATACATCAATCCGCAGGCTTTGCGGCCGTTGAGGGCCGTGAGTTCTTTGCCCAGCATGGCTCGCGGGAACAGCAGGGCATTGAATTCCGCGCCTACCAGGACGACCAGGGAAATCAGGTACATCCACACCAGCAGGGCCATGGCGACGCCGAGCGATCCGTAGATGGTGGCGAAGTCGCCGAAATGCTGCAGGTAGGCGCGAAATCCAACCGTGGTCGAGAACCAGAGAACCGTGGCGAGCATCGCGCCGGGCATCACGCTGTGCCAGGGCTGGGTGCGCGGGACCGCATGGTGGTAGATCAGCGCGATCACGGAAATGCTGGTAAGCGTGGCGATGGCCCAGCGGATCCCGCCCCACAGCAGGAGAACGTAGACGCTGAAATCAGGATCGATGAACGGAAGCAGGCGGGTTTCGAACTTGCTGCCCACCGCGACCAGCAGAGTCGCGAAGGTCATGGGAACCTAGCGCGAAGACTACCAGTAGAAACGCGATCAGGCGCTCTTTTACGAGGCCCCAGGTTTTGGGCAGTTCGTAGCAGCGGCGGAAACCTTCCATCCACGAGACCATGACGCCGGAGGCGGTCCACAGCGTGATGGCGGAGGTGCGTGACCAGCAGGCTGGTGGATGCTGTGCCGGCTCCCTTCAGATAGCTGAGAGCAGTGCTGCCGCCGGCGGGAAGGATGCTGCCGAGAGCGTAGGAGATTTCGCGCAGGTAGGGCGCGCCTTTGCGCCAGGTGGCCAGACCGGACCCGATGAGCAACAGGACAGGAAAGAAAGTGAGAATCGAGGAATAGGCCGAGGCTTTGGCGATGGCGAAAGCGTCGTGCGTGAAGGCCCGCCAGAAGGCCAGGCGTAAGAGGCGGAGGAAGCGGAACATGCGCTGCTCTAGCTTAGGGCCGGGAGGCACTGGACGCAAAGAGGGAAGTTGGCCGGGTTCCTCAATGCGCAATCGCTGGGGGCTGGCGTGCATTTGTGTTTAGTACGCTCCTAGAAGCAGGATTCGGGGGCGAAATAAATTCGCCCCCGAAGTCTGCCTCAGATTTGACTACTCGGCCGCGGGGAGTTCCACGGGTAGATCGTCGGTTTCGCCCTCGTGACGCATCATTTCGAGAGCGCGCTCGGCTTCTTCGTAAGCTGCCGAAACTTCCGCCTGTACTTTCGCCGCGGCCTCTTCCATTTCTGGCGAGAGGCGCACGTTGCGGTAGTACTCCATGCCGGTTCCGGCAGGGATGAGGCGTCCGACGATGACGTTCTCTTTCAGGCCGCGCAGGTGATCGACCTTGCCGTTGATGCTGGCTTCGGTGAGCACGCGCGTGGTCTCCTGGAACGACGCCGCCGAAATGAAGGAGTCGGTGGAGAGCGACGCTTTCGTGATGCCCAGCAGCAGCGGACGGCCGGTGGCCGGCTTGCCGCCCTGCGCAATCACGCGCTCGTTCTCTTCGCGGAAGGCGAACTTGTCGGTCTGCTCTTCGAGCAGGAACCGGGTATCGCCCACGTCTTCGACCTTCACCCAGCGCATCATCTGCCGGACAATCACTTCAATGTGCTTGTCGGAGATGTTGACGCCCTGCAGACGATAAACTTCCTGGATTTCGTTCACCAGGTAAGCCTGCAGTTCTTTTTCGCCGAGCACGGCGAGGATGTCGTGCGGGTTGAGCGGGCCGTCCATCAAAGGTTCGCCGGCCTTCACGCGCTCGCCTTCCTGCACGTTGATGTGAACACCGCGCGGAACCGAATATTCTTTTTCGGTGCCGTTGTCGGCGACCACGTAGATTTTGCGCTGGCCCTTCGAAACCTCGCCGAATTTCACCGTGCCATCGATTTCGCTGATGACCGCGGTTTCATGCGGCTTGCGGGCTTCGAACAGTTCGACCACGCGCGGCAGACCACCGGTGATGTCCTTGGTCTTCGTTGTTTCGCGCGGGATCTTCGCCAGCACGTCTCCCGGCGAAACCGTGTCGCCATCCTGAATCATCAAGTGAGCGCGCGAAGGCATGAGGTAGCGCTTGCTCGCCTTGCCTTTGATGACGATGGCGGGCTGGCGCTTCTCGTCGGGAGAATCGCCGACCACGTGACGCGAGAGGCCGGTGACTTCGTCGACTTCTTCGTGCAGCGTGACCCCTTCCTGCAAGTCCTTGAACTGGATCGTGCCGCCGATTTCGGTCAGGATGGCGAAGGTGTAAGGATCCCACTCGACCATGACCTGGCCGAGCTTCACCGCATCGCCGTCGTTGACTTTCAGCTTGGCGCCGTACACGACCGAGTAACGCTCGCGTTCGCGATTCTTTTCGTCGACCACCGCGATCGAACCTTGACGGTTCATGACGACCAGGTCGCCGGACTTCGCTTTGACGGTCTGCAATCCGATGAAGCGCACATTGCCGACGTTCTTGGCTTCGAGGCGCGACTGCTCGGAGACTCGCGATGCCGTACCACCGATGTGGAAGGTACGCATGGTGAGCTGGGTTCCAGGTTCGCCGATGGACTGCGCCGCGATGACGCCGGTAGCTTCGCCGAGTTCGACGAGGCGTCCGGAAGCCAGGTTGCGGCCGTAGCACATGACGCAGACTCCGCGTTTCGATTCGCAGGTCAGCACGGAACGGATTTTTACCCGCTCGATGCCGGCCGCCTGAATCGATACCGGCGAGGTCTTCGGTGATTTCCTGATTGATGTCGACGATGACGTTGCCGTCATAGTCTTTGATCTTCTCGAGCGACACGCGGCCAATGATGCGGTCGCGCAACGCTTCGATGATCTCGCCGGCTTCGACGATACCTGCGACGTAGATGCCGTCGACCGTACCGCAATCGTATTCGCTGATGATCACGTCCTGCGCCACGTCGACCAGCCGGCGAGTCAGGTAACCGGAATCCGCCGTCTTGAGCGCCGTGTCGGCCAGACCCTTACGAGCGCCGTGGGTCGAGACGAAGTATTCCAGCACCGTCAGGCCTTCACGGAAGTTGGCCGTGATGGGCGACTCGATGATTTCGCCGGAAGGCTTGGCCATCAAGCCACGCATGCCGGAGAGCTGGCGGATCTGCTGTTTCGATCCGCGAGCGCCGGAGTCGGCCATGACGTAAATCGGATTGAGGTCGCCGGCTTTGTCGCGACGCTGCATTTCACCGAACATCTCGTCGGCAACTTTTTCCGTGATCGCCGACCAGATTTCGATGACCTTGTTGTAGCGCTCGCCGTTGGTGATGGCGCCGTCGAGATACTGCTGTTGCACGGCGACGACTTGTTTCTCGGCGTCCTTGACCAGCGTGCGCTTGCTGTCAGGGATGACCATGTCGTCGATGCCGATCGACAATCCGGAACGGGTCGCGAACCGGAAGCCCAAGCGTCTTCACTTCATCGAGCATCTTGACCGTGGTTTCGAGCGCGAAGCGCAGGTAGCAATAATTCACCAGCGCGCCGATGCCTTTTTTCTTGAGCAGCCCGTTGATGAAGGGCATGCCTTCGGGCAAGTGATCGTTCAGAATCGCGCGGCCTACGGTCGTGTTGATGAAGGCGCGCTCGACCTGTACCGGCTCGGTGTGAATGATGTCCTGATCGTCGTACGCGGTGGTCAGGTCGATCAGTTCGCCCGAGTAGCGGAGGCGGATCGGGCTGAGAGTTTCGACTGCGCCCGCGTCGAGCGCCATCAGAACTTCTTCAATGTTGGCGAAGGCGCGGCCTTCACCCTTGGCGCCGGGCTTGGCTTTGGTCAGGTAGTAAAGACCGAGCACCATGTCCTGGGTAGGAACGGTGATCGGCTGACCAGAAGCCGGCGAAAGAATGTTGTGCGAGGCCAGCATCAAGACGCTGGCTTCAACCTGCGCTTCCGGAGACAGCGGAATGTGCACCGCCATCTGGTCGCCGTCGAAGTCGGCGTTGAACGCGGTGCAGACCAGCGGGTGAATCTTGATGGCCTTGCCTTCGACCAGCACCGGCTCGAACGCCTGAATGCCCAGGCGATGGAGCGTAGGAGCGCGGTTCAGCATGACTGGATGGTCTTTAATGACTTCTTCCAGGATGTCCCAAACGATGGGCTCCTGCTGCTCGACCATTTCCTTGGCTTGCTTGATGGTCGTGACGTTGCCCGTCTGCTCGAGCCGGTGATAGATGAACGGCTTGAACAGTTCGAGCGCCATCTTCTTGGGCAGGCCGCACTGGTGCAGCTTGAGTTCGGGGCCGACCACGATGACGGAACGTCCGGAGTAGTCGACGCGCTTGCCGAGCAGGTTCTGGCGGAAGCGGCCCTGCTTGCCTTTCAGCGTGTCGGACAGAGATTTCAGCGGACGGTTGTTGGCGCCACGCAGCACGCGGCCACGGCGGCCGTTGTCGAACAGGGCGTCGACGGCTTCCTGCAGCATGCGCTTTTCGTTGCGCACGATGACTTCAGGAGCGTGCAGGTCCATCAGCTTCTTCAACCGGTTGTTGCGGTTGATGACGCGGCGGTAGAGATCGTTCAAGTCGGACGTGGCAAAGCGGCCGCCGTCGAGTGGAACCAGGGGGCGGAGCTCCGGCGGAATGACCGGGATCACGTCGAGGATCATCCAGTTCGGCTTGTTGCCGCTCTTGCGGAAGGCCTCGACCACTTTCAGGCGCTTGGCGTACTTGAGCCGCTTTTGCAGCGAGCTCTCGTTCTTCATCTTCTCGCGCAGCTCGACGGAGAGGCCATCGATGTCGACGCGCTTCAGCAATTCTTTGATCGCTTCCGCGCCCATCATCGCCTTGAAGCCGGCGGGACGGTATTGCTGGTCGAGTTCGCGGAACTTGGCTTCGTCTTTAATGACTTCGCGCTCTTTGACCGGAGCGTCGCCGGGCTCGACCACTACGTAGGCCTCGAAGTAGAGAACGGACTCGAGGTCACGCAGGGAAATGTCGAGCAGGTGCCCGATGCGGCTGGGCAATCCTTTGAAGAACCACACGTGCGAGCAGGGCGAAGCCAGCTCGATGTGGCCCAGGCGTTCACGGCGGACTTTGGACAGCGTGACTTCCACGCCGCACTTGTCGCAGATCACGCCGCGATGCTTCATGCGCTTGTACTTGCCGCAGAGGCACTCCCAGTCGGTGACCGGGCCAAAGATGCGGGCGCAGAACAGGCCGTCGCGCTCCGGCTTGAAGGTGCGGTAGTTGATGGTCTCGGGCTTGGTGACTTCGCCGTGCGACCAGCTCCGGATTTTTTCCGGAGACGCCAGGCTGATACGGATGGCGTCGAAGTCCGCGATCACATTTGCCATTTCAAAAGGGCTCGAACGAAACAAGGTGTTCCTCCGCTTTCCTCGGCTGTTGCGCCGCCGCTTGCGGCTCTTGGGGGTCGTCGCTAGTCGTTGGTCGTTATAGGTAACGCAGTCGCTAGCGAAGACTCTAGGCCCGCGAATCCAAGAGCGAGATCGCGGGTTTTTGTTCCAAGTCTGAAATCAGGTGCGCTGGCCGCCAACGACTAGCGGCCAACGACCAACGACGATTTTCTTAGTCCGCTGCCGCGCTGGCCGTGGGCTTCTTCTCGCCTGCCTTGATCAGTTCCACATCCAGGCAGAGCGATTGCAGCTCGCGGATCAGCACGTTGAACGATTCCGGTACGCCGGGCTCCATGGCGGCTTCGCCCTTGACGATGGCCTCGTAAATCTTGGTGCGGCCGTATACGTCGTCGGACTTCGCCGTCAAAAGCTCCTGCAGGATGAAGGCTGCGCCGTAAGCTTCGAGGGCCCAGACTTCCATTTCTCCGAAGCGCTGTCCGCCGAACTGCGCTTTGCCGCCCAGCGGCTGCTGGGTGATGAGAGAGTACGGTCCGATGGAGCGCGCGTGAATCTTGTCGTCCACCAGAGTGCGACAGCTTCAGCATGTAGATGTAGCCCACGGTGACCGGCTGTTCGAACTGGTCGCCGGTCATGCCGTCGTGCAGCGTTGTCTTGCCCGAAGTCGGCAGATCCGGCGTGTTCGAGCAGCGCCTTGATCTCGCCTTCGCGCGCGCCGTCGAATACCGGCGAACCCATGAACACGCCCTTGGCCAGGGTCGGCGCCACGGCATCGAGTTCTTCGTCGGACATGTCCGAGATGATGTCGGCCAGCTGCGAGTCTTTGAACAGCACCTTCAACTCGCGGCGGATCGGCTTCGGTGCGCGTGTTTTCTTTCAGCAGGCTGCGTGATCTTCTCGCCCAGAACGAAGCCCGCCCATCCCAGATGGGTTTCGAGAATCTGGCCGACGTTCATACGGGAAGGCACGCCGAGCGGGTTCAGCACGATTTCCACCGGCGTTCCGTCTTCGAGGTACGGCATGTCTTCTTCCGGCAGAATGCGCGCGATCACGCCCTTGTTGCCGTGACGGCCGGCCATCTTGTCCCCGACACTCAGCTTGCGCTTCATGGCGATGTAGACCTTGACCAGCTTGATCACGCCCGGCGGCAGTTCGTCGCCCTTGGTGAGTTTTTCTTTCTTCTCGTTGACGATTTTCTTGAGCACGTCGATCTGACGCGAAGTCATTTCTTCGATCTCGTCGATCTGCTCGTTCACGCGCGGATCTTTGTCCGCATATTTAATGCGCTTCAGGTTCCGCGTGGAGATGCGCTCGATCTCGTCGCGATTGAGGACGTTGCCTTTGACCAGCAGGCGCTTGTTGGTGCGCTCGTCGTGCAAGTCGGCTTGCACTTCTTTGCCGCCCAGGATGTTCTCCAGGCGCTTGAGGCGCTCGTCGGTCAGAATTCGGATTTCGTCCGAAAGGTTCTTTTCCAACTTCGCGATCTGCGTGCCTTCGATGGCCTTCGCGCGCTCGTCCTTCTCTTGACCTTTGCGCGAGAAGATTTTCACATCGACGATGACGCCTTCAATTCCCGGCGGGCAGTAGAGGGAAGCGTCGCGCACGTCGCCGGCTTTTTCGCCGAAGATGGCGCGCAGCAGTTTTTCTTCCGGCGTGAGCTGAGTTTCGCCCTTGGGCGTAACTTTGCCGACGAGGATGTCGCCCTGCTTGATCGAGGCGCCGATGCGGATCACGCCCGCTTCGTCCAGATTGCGCAGCATGGACTCGCTGACGTTCGGAATGTCGCGCGTAACTTCTTCCGGACCGAGCTTGGTGTCGCGGGCTTCGATTTCGTATTCCTCGATGTGGAGAGAGGTGTAGTAATCCTCTTTCACCATCTTTTCGGAGACCAGAATCGCGTCCTCGAAGTTGTAACCGCGCCACGGCATGAAGGCCACCAGGACGTTGCGTCCCAGGGCCAGCTCGCCGTGATCGGTGCAGGGACCGTCAGCGATGATCTCGCCTTTCAGCACGCGCTGACCTTTTTTGACCACCGGCTTCTGGTTGATGCAAGTGTTCTGGTTGGAACGCTTGAACTTCGTCAGCTGGTAAATGTCGCTGCCCACCTCACGCGACAGCTGCGTGGGATGGTGTTCGCCTTCGACGCGCACAATGATGCGTTCGGAGTCGACCGAATCGATGATGCCGTTGCGGCGGGCGAGAACGACTGCGCCGGAGTCGCGGGCAGTGACGCCTTCCATTCCGGTGCCGACGATCGGCGCTTGCGCGCGCAGCAAAGGCACGGATTGGCGTTGCATGTTGGCGCCCATCAGCGCGCGGTTGGCGTCGTCGTGCTCGAGGAACGGAACCAGCGAGGCGGCGACGGAGACGAGTTGCTTCGGGCTGACGTCGACGTAGTCGACTTCATCGCGGCTGCACCAGGACGAAGTTGCCGGCCTTGCGGGCGTTGACCAGTTCGGCGACGATCTTGCCTTTGTCGTCGAGTTCCACGTTGGCCTGCGCGATGGTGTGGCGATCTTCTTCCCACGCGGAGAGATAGAAGGAGAACGGCTCAATCGTCGCCGGCTTCTTCCGCTTCTCTTTCAAGTCGTTGTTGATCTTCTCGATCTCATGTTTTTCCATGTGATCGCCGACTTTGTGGTCGCTGTCGCCGACGTTGACGACGGTGACGTAGTCGATGACGCGTCCGGCCTTGATCTTGCGGTAGGGCGACTCGATGAAGCCGTAGTCGTTGATGCGGGCGTAGCAGCTCAACGACGAGATCAGTCCGATGTTCGGACCTTCCGGCGTTTCAATCGGGCAGATGCGGCCGTAGTGCGTAGGGTGAACGTCGCGGACTTCGAATCCGGCGCGTTCACGCGACAAACCGCCCGGCCCAAGCGCCGAGAGACGCCGCTTGTGCGTGATCTCGGATAGCGGGTTGGTCTGATCCATGAACTGCGAGAGCTGCGACGATCCGAAAAATTCGCGGATCGCAGCCATCACCGGCTTGGCGTTGACCAGGTCGTGCGGCATGGCCGTCGACATTTCCTGGTAGACGGACATCTTTTCTTTGATGGCGCGTTCCATGCGGACCAGGCCGATGCGGAACTGGTTCTCCATCAACTCGCCGACCGCGCGGACGCGGCGGTTGCCGAGGTGATCGATGTCGTCGACCGCGCCAATGCTCTTGCGCAGCTTCAGCAGGTACGCAATGGTCGCGTAGAAGTCGTCAGGATCGAGCGTGCGCTTGTCGAGCGAGGTGAAATCCTGGTTCTCGTGCAGCTTGATGTTGAACTTCAGGCGGCCCACGCGCGAGAAATCATACTTGCGCGGGTCGAAGAACATGCCGTGGAACAGCGCCGTCGCCGTGTCGAGCGTCGGCGGATCGCCGGGACGCAGCTTGCGGTAGATCTCGATCAGCGCTTCCTGCGGCGTCTTCACTGCGTCACGCTTCAGGGTCTGGCTGATGACCGTGCCCACGTCGTCGCGCTCGGGGAAGAACAGCGCTCATTTCGACGACGCCGGAATCGAGAATCTTCGAAACCTTGTCGGCGGTGAGCTCGGAGTTGGCTTCCAGCATGACTTCGCCGGTGGTGGTGTCGACGATGTCGCCGGCCGTCCACGCGCCTTCGAGGTCGGTGATGTCGACTTCGATTTCGCTGATCTTCGCCTTCTGAATTTCTTTCAGAATCTGGGCGTTGATCTTGCGGCCGGAGTGCGCGATTTCGTCGCCCGACTTCGTTCTTGATGCTGTGGGCGAGCTTCATGCCCAGCAGGTTGGTCGGCTTCTCGCTGGCCGGATCGAGCGTCCAGAAAAGTTTTTTGTCGCGAACCGCGATGCGGTCGGTGGTGTAGAACGGCTTTGAGAATGTCTTCGCCGGAACGCAGGCCCAAGCGCGCGCAGGAAAATCGTGCCCAGGAATTTGCGCTTGCGGTCGATGCGGACATAGAGCACGTTCTTCTGGTCGTACTCGAACTCAACCCACGATCCGCGGTAAGGGATAATCTTGCCGAGGAAGTAGGTGCGGTTGTTGGCGGTCTCGAAGAACACGCCGGGCGAACGGTGCAACTGGCTGACGATTACGCGCTCGGTTCCATTGATGATGAAGGTGCCGTTCTGCGTCATCAGCGGAACGTCGCCGAAGAAAACTTCCTGCTCTTTGATGTCGCGGATGGAACGGTTGCCGGTCTCGGCGTCCTTGTCGAAAATCGTCAGACGCATGGTGACCTTGAGCGGCGCGGAGTAGGTCATGCCGCGCTCTTCGCACTCGGCCACGTCATACTTCAGCTGCAGGCCAACCGGGTCGCCGCACTTGTTGCAGAAGTCGGGCGTGTTGGCGTTGTAGGTGCCGCACTTGCCGCACAGCACTTCGCCGGGATGGAACGGGTCAGTGATGACCGTGTTGCCGCAATTTTTGCAAGTGGTGCGCAGATGGTGTAGCCCTTTCAGGTGGCCGCACTTGCACTCCCAGTTACCAATGGCGTAATCCACAAACTCAAGTTGTGATACGTTGCGAAAGTCGGTGATCGGAAACACGGACTGGAACACCGCCTGCAAGCCGCCGTCTTCGCGCTCGCTGGGCAGTTTGTCCATCTGAAGGAAGCGGTCATAGGAACGCTTCTGAACCTCAATCAGGTTCGGAATCTGAATGGTGGCCGGAATTTTGGAAAAATCGAATCGTTTACGGAAGGCGTTTTTCATCGTCAAGAGACTCCCAATCTCGGGCACAGCCGAAGGCCGCGCCAAACCGCGGAAAGTGGGGCGCGTTTCCTTGCGAAAACCGCGCCGCGGTACCTACCTGTTAAGAACCTGCCAGTGCGAACCTGAAAAACCAGAACCAAAGAACAAAGATCATGCAGAACGTCATTCAGAACCTAAAGATCGTGCAGAACATGCTCAGAACCACATCAAACATGTCTAGAACCACATCCAACCTGGAACTTGCGTCAGGTTGCGAAAACCACGCAGCCGGAAACGACGATGGGGCGTCTGCAGGGACAGTCGTTCCCGCAGACGCCAACCAAGGCGTTTCGCCCTTCTTGATTTGAATTCTTTCGCGCCAGTTCTCCGGCCTGTTTCCGCTTCGCCTGCCCGCGAAGCAGCCCGCCTAAAACTTCCCCTGCGAGCCCCTGCTCTTGCGAATCAGTGCTCGCGATTGAGTGAGGCCAAGGGAAGCGACGTTAGCTATAGATGCTAACACCGCCGCCCAGGACTCACAACTAAGAACGTAAAACAATAACGATTTTGCACCGAGTTCGGTGCTTTTTCGGGAAAATGTGGAGCGGGCACTCTTGCCCGCTGCCGTTGATCTTGCTTTTGACCTTAGCTCTACCGCCTCAAGTCAAAGTCAAGAGCTGGCGGACAGGAGTGTCCGCCCCACATAAACCCTTATTTTACTTCGACGACCGCGCCGGCTTCGGTGAACTTCTTCTTGATGGTCTCGGCTTCGTCCTTGGAAACGCCCTCTTTGATCGTCTTGGGCGCTCCGTCGACCAGTTCCTTGGCTTCTTTCAAGCCCAGGCTGGTGACTTCGCGGACGGCCTTGATCACGTTGATCTTGTTGGCGCCGACCTCTTTGAGGACGACGGCAAACTCGGTCTTCTCTTCCGCCGGAGCCGCTGCTCCACCTGCCGCCGCGCCGCCAGCCACCATGACCGGGGCCGCTGCCGCCGCCGACACGCCCAGACGGGCTTCGAGTTTCTTTACCAGCTCCGCCGCGTCCAGCAGCGACAAGCCCACGATGGAATCTTCGAGTTGTTGTAGATCTGCCATGTTAGTTCTCCAGTATTTGAATTCTTGGTCTTGCTGTTCCGTGTTGCTTTCGTCACCTGCAGTTCAGGTTTCCAGTGCGACTGGGCCGATTTCTCTCGCGCCAGACAACGCTTGAGAACGACCCGCGCAACCCTTGAACCGCCGACAACCAAACTCTTCGAAATTTCTTTACGCTTCCTTGAACTTACCCTTTTCGACGCCTTGGCCGAGTACGACGGCCATGTCGCGGCCGACGGCGTTCATCACGGTCACCAGACGCTGCGCCGGCGAGCTGATCAGGAACAGGAGCTTCGAATACAGCTCTTCCTTCGACGGCATGGTCGCGAGGGCTTCGATCTCTTTGATCGTGACCACGCGGCCTTCGACGACACCGACTTTGAACGTAAATTCCGGCGTGTCTTTGGCGTACTTGGTCAGGGCCTTCGCCATGGCCACGGGATCGCCGGTGGTGTAGGCGATCGAGGTCACCCCCGAAAGCCCGCTCAGCGCCGCTTCGACCTTCGTGCCCTTGGCGGCCTTTTCGGCCAGCGTGTTCTTGACCACCTGATATTTCGCGCCCACGCCGCGCAGAACCTTGCGCAGTTCGTAGTCCTGGGGCACGGTCATCTTGGTGTAGGTGGCCACGACGACGTTTGAAACATTCTTCAGGTCCTTGCTCAGCTTCTCGACCTGCTCTGTCTTCTTCGCTTTAGTAACTGGCATGATTCAATTCCTCGGATCTCGGTGTTGACTCTATGTGGGGACAGCCGCCCTCGGCTGTCCGCGTCGCGCAGCGACGTTATGCTTTGGCTGCTGTTTCGATCGGGGTCACATCCAGCAGAATCCCCGGCCCCATGGTCGAACTCAGCGTGCAGCCCTTGATGTACTTGCCCTTGGCCACCGACGGCTTGGCCTTGATCACGCTGGTGATCACGACCGTCGCATTCTCCACCAGCTTGTCGGGAGCGAACGAAATTTTTCCCACCGGCACATGCACCAGCGCAGTCTTGTCGGTGCGGAATTCGACCTTACCGGCCTTCACTTCCTGCACCGCTTTGCCCACGTCGAAAGTCACAGTTCCGGTCTTCGGATTCGGCATCAGGCCTTTCGGGCCTAGAACTTTTCCGAGGCGCCCGACGGACTTCATGACGTCCGGGGTGGCGATGAGCGCGTCGAAGTCGGTCCAGTTTTCTTTGGTGATCTTCTCGACCATTTCTTCGCCGCCGAAGAAATCGGCTCCCGCCGCTTCGGCTTCCTTAATCTTGTCGCCGGTCGCGATAACCAGGACTTTTTTCGACTTGCCCAGACCGTGCGGCAGAACGACGGTGCCGCGGACCATCTGATCGGCGTGCTTGGGATCGACTCCCAGGCGCAGCGTGATTTCGACGGTCTCGTCGAACTTGGCGAACTTCACTTTCTGCAGGAGCGTGACTGCATCCTGCAGAACGTAGGGGCGCTTCTCGACTGCGGAGTGCGCCTTGGCGATATTCTTTCCTTCTTTTTTCATTGCTTTTCCTTGTCTCCCACCGCTCGATCGGTGTTCCGTCAGCCGTGGTGCGTTTGACGAACAAACCACAGGGGCTAAAGCCCCGCAAAACAGGTGCCTCAATGGCACGGCTGAAGCCGTGCCCTTCCACAAACCTAGCCGACTACTTCAATCCCCATCGATCGCGCCGTGCCGCGGATGCTCTTGATTGCCGTCTCAACCGAGGCGGCGTTCAGATCGGGCATTTTCTGTTTCGCGATGTCTTCCACCTGCTTCGCGGTGACTTTGCCGACTTTATCTTTATTCGGAACGCCCGATCCCTTGGCAATGCCGGCGGCGCGCTTCAGCAGAATCGAGGCCGGAGGCGTCTTGGTGATGAAGGTGAAGGAGCGGTCGCTGTAAACAGAAACGACGACCGGAATGATCAGCCCTTCCATTTCCTTCTGGTTGGTTCTGGCGTTGAACTGCTTGCAGAACTCCATGATGTTGATCTGCGCCTGGCCGAGGGCCGGGCCGACCGGAGGCGCCGGAGTCGCCTTGCCGGCGGCGATCTGCAGCTTTACGAAACCTGTTACTTTTTTTGCCATGATCTCTCTTCCGCTTCAACTCCGGGTCTAGGATTTTCGGCCCGGCTTCTTGAAGCTCGTCTTTCTTCAAACCCTTAAAGAACTTGTCATCCTGAGCGGCGGCTTTTGCCGCGAAGGATCCCTACCCCCTACGCGACCTTCTCCACCTGGTTGAACTCGAGTTCCACCGGCGTCGAGCGGCCAAAAATCGTCACCATGACTTTCAGCGTCTCGCGGTCTTCGTTCACTTCGTCGACAATGCCGGTGAAGCTGGCGAACGGGCCTTCGGTGATGCGCACCGATTCCTGCTTTTCGAACTTGACCTTGAGCTTCGGCTTCTCGCGGCTGTCGGCGACTTTGTAAACAATGTGCTGCACTTCTTCTTCGGAGAGCGGCGTCGGCTGCTGGCCGGTACCGACAAAGCCGGTGACGCGCGGCGTCGATTTCACCACGTGCCAGACGTGATCGTCCATGTCCATTTCAACCAGCACGTAGCCGGGATAGAACATGCGCTCGGAGGTGTACTTCTTGCCGCCGCGCACCTCGGTGACGGATTCGGTGGGGATCAGCACTTTGCCGATCTTGTCCTGCAACCCGAAGGCGTTGACCCGCGATTCCAGTGACTCTTTCACCTTGCGCTCAAAACCCGAGTAGGAGTGGATGATGTACCACTTCATGTTCGAGTTCTTGGGCGCCTCGGCGGTGGTCGTGGCTCCATCGGCGGCGGGAGACTGGGCTTCGCCTTCCCCGCTTGCTGCTACGTTTTTTTCTTCGTCCTGCATATGTGGGTGCTTCTTCCTGGCCAGCCGTTTCTCTGCTGCGGCGCTCTCGATCGCATCTCGCCCGCGAGCGCAATCGCGAACGTTACCCGTTGAACGTTATCAGTGAACCTTAAAAACGCCGAACAGCGCGGTCACGCCGTGCTGAATGACGTAGTCGATTATGGCGAAGTACAGCGCGAAAATGAATACCGTGATGACGACCACGGTGGTAGTGGCCTGCACTTCCTTCCACGACGGTACCGTGACTTTGCGCATTTCGCCGCGCACGTCGTTGTAGAAGGTCTTGATGCGTTCCGGCCAGGACTTGATCTGGTCGCCGAAGCTGCCACCCGCTCCCGCTAGATTCGCCATTTTCTTCGTCTCGACTGCCATTTCCCGCTAACTCCCTGAATCTTCCGTTTACCCTCAAAATTCTGGCAGGGGCGGAGGGATTCGAACCCCCAAGTTCGGTTTTGGAGACCGACAGTTTAACCGTTGAGCTTACGCCCCTGTATTAGTCCTGAGTCGCGAGCCCCGAGCTGCGAGCACAAACTCGCGACTCGAGACTCACCGCTCGCAACTATTTCACTTCCTTGTGCGGCGTGTGCTTGCGGCAACGGTTGCAGAATTTTTTGAACTCCAGCCGTTCCGTCGTCGTTTTGCGGTTCTTGGTCGTCGAATAGTTCCGCTCTTTGCAATCACCGCACTGTAATGTCACTATTTCTCGGGGCATTTCAACCACTCCTCTGTTTCAGCTCAAGCCTTTGCTGCAAATGCAGAAGTTAGATTTCAAAATGCAAAAGTTTTTTCGGTCTTACTTCTGCGTTTTTCCTTCTGACTTCCGCCTTCCCTTACTGCACAATCTCCGCAATCGTTCCGGCGCCTACCGTGTGCCCGCCTTCGCGGATCGCAAACCGCAGGCCCTTTTCCATCGCTACCGGCGTGATCAGCTCAATCACCAGGCTGACGTTGTCGCCCGGCATCACCATCTCGGTGCCCGCCGGAAGTTCCGCCACGCCCGTCACGTCCGTCGTGCGCAGATAAAACTGCGGACGATAGCCCTTGAAGAATGGCGTATGCCGTCCACCTTCTTCTTTAGTCAGGATGTAGACTTCCGCCTTGAACTTGGTGTGCGGCGTGATCGATCCCGTCTTCGCCAGCACCATGCCGCGCTCAACATCTTCTTTCGCAATGCCGCGCAGCAGAAGTCCGGCGTTGTCTCCCGCCATGCCTTCGTCGAGCTGCTTCTTGAACATTTCGACGCCGGTCACAACCGTCTTGCGGGTTTCGCGGAAGCCGACGATTTCTACTTCTTCGCCAACCTTCACCTTGCCGCGTTCGATTCTTCCGGTCACGACCGTGCCGCGGCCCTGAATCGAGAAGATGTCTTCAATCGGCATCAGGAACGGCTTGTCCAGTTCGCGCGCCGGCTGCGGCACGTCCTTGTCGACCGCCGCCATCAACTCGTCAATCTGGGCTTCCGCTTTGGCATCGCCGTTCAGCGCGTTCAGCGCCGACACGCGCACCACCGGCACGTCGTCGCCGGGGAACTTGTACGACTTCAGCAGCTCGCGAACTTCAAGCTCAACCAGTTCGAGCAGCTCCGGATCATCAACCGCATCAACTTTATTCAGCGCAACCACCAGATACGGCACACCCACCTGCCGCGCCAGCAGCACGTGCTCGCGCGTCTGCGGCATCGGACCATCCGTCGCCGCCACCACCAGAATGCCGCCATCCATCTGCGCCGCGCCCGTGATCATGTTCTTGATGTAATCCGCGTGGCCCGGGCAATCCACGTGCGCGTAGTGCCGGTTCGCCGTCTCATACTCGACGTGCGCCGTCGCGATGGTTATTCCGCGCGCCTTCTCTTCCGGAGCGTTGTCGATCGAATCAAACGACCGGAACGTGTTCTTCGGATTATGCTTCGACAACACCTTGGTGATGGCCGCCGTCAGCGTAGTCTTGCCATGATCAATGTGACCAATCGTCCCTACGTTGCAGTGCGGCTTAGTTCGATCAAATTTTTCTTTCGCCATATCGCAGCTCTTAGCTCCTAGCTTCTAGCTCAAACCTTTATTCCTTACAGCCTGTCATCCTGAGCGGCGGCTTTTGCCGCGAAGGACCTATGCAACTTCTACCTCAGTAATACTGATACATCTTCTTAAACTTGTGCCGCAGCGCCTGATCTACCGTCTCTAGTTTCGAAAGGTAAAACTCGCGCATCTGCGCCTGGTCGGAAACCGGTAGCGACGCATACAACCCGCGCGCGTCTAACTTCGCGTCAGCTCGTCCCGCTTCGCCGACGACGCCTTCCAGAATTCGCTGCGCCAGCACCGCGTCGAAATCCCGGACGCGAATTCCCTTGCGATCCAGCTGCTTCAGAAACTTTCCAGCCTTTTCGGGCAGGAACGCCTGCTCTACCGCCGCTTGTAGCCTCGAGAATTCCTGCTCCTTCTCAATCTTGATCGGAGCCCGCTCGAACGTTGCCGTCATCGTCGAATACGCCTCAATCTCTGGAGCGGGAGACGGGAATCGAACCCGCGACCAACAGCTTGGAAGGCTGTGACTCTACCACTGAGTTACTCCCGCAAAACCCAGCTGTCAGCTATCAGCTGTCAGCCCTCAGCCAAACCTCGAACCGTCAAACTCTGGAGCCGATGACCAGGATTGAACTGGTGACCTCTCCCTTACCAAGGGAGTGCTCTACCAACTGAGCTACATCGGCTCAAAAACACAGCTGTCAGCGATCAGCCTTCAGCTCTCCACCAAACCCTAGTCCGCGTCGCCCGCTTCGTCCGGGTGCAACACTTCTTTGCGGCGTAACACCGACTTCACCGCGAACAGCGCCAGAATCAGCAGCGTTCCTGCCCGGAGCCGGGGGTCGGTCAACGTAGTCCACGCCAGCGCCCCCAGCACTACGTAGCAGACCAGCGCGATGGAAAGGCGATTCACAAAACCCGCGATTCACTTCGACTGCGATTCAACCAACCCAACCACTTCAAAGATGATGGTGCACAGGGAAGGATTCGAACCTTCGTACCTCGCTAGGAGGGACAGATTTACAGTCTGTTGGCTTTAACCACTCACCCACCTGTGCAAACTCTTCCGGGCGATGCGGCCGTCGCGCTCCGTCCAACAGAAAACCCTGCCGGGCGCCGGATAGCGTTCACGGAAACCCCGCAGACCAAGTCACCACTCAACTTTCGCAACACAGGGAAACCAAGGATTCGCGCACAAAACCCGCGAAGATCACTACTGATCACTGCACACCGGAAAAGATCCGAAAGGAGTGCGTTTTGGAAAAGCCCGTTGCGCCGCTACCGCATTCGCCGACCTGCTGAAACCTTGTATCGTTGCTATTTCGTTTCCTGGAGCTGGCGAAGGGATTTGAACCCCCGACCCCCTGATTACAAATCAGGTGCTCTACCGACTGAGCTACGCCAGCAAACTCGGGGTTAAGACGCGCTTTCGCGCAAACTAATCCCTCTGATCCCTGCCAGATGTCCGGGACAATTATTTAAGGTATCACAAGCGCAAGTTGGGGCGCAATAGAGGGGGAACCAGCAGCTTCAAATCTTTGATTCGATGTCGCCCGGTTCGGTATTGTTGTCGGCGGAAGCCTCATCGTCCAGGAGTTCCTCCTGATTCATAGCTTCCATCAATCTGCCGACGGCATGCATGACCTCCTCGCTTGATACGTCCTGTTGGTCGCCCTTGAAAAACACAATTGAAAGGTACATCGTTCGCACCTTTCCAACCTGTTCGGGTTCGAGAAAGATTCCAATGACCCTGAAGGAGTTGTTTGGCGGACGCCGCAGATCGGAACTACCAAAGTAATATTTCCAAAATTCTATGTCGATTTTTCTCTTTGGCGGCCTGGAAGCAAACCACGTCTCGTAGTTATTGTAGTCTTTTTCAATATCAGGAATGATCTCGTTCAAGTCATCCTCGATATGCGGATATTTCTTCCTGAGCTTCTTAAGTAGCTTGGCAAGAGTCGGGGATGTCGTTCGATCCACCTTGCACGTTGCCAAACAAAATCCTCTAGGCGGAGATGTCTATTGCGGTGGCCGATTTCTTCACCAACTCCTGGAATGGGTCGTCGAGAGACAGCAATACTCCTTCGATCTGACTTTGCAGTTGCAGTTGCTTTTCCCTCAGCTTGGACAGAATCATCGGGAACGGAGCACGCCCCTCAAGTCCGATGCTGAGGCCACCACTAAGGATACGGGTGATTTCGATGTCAGCCTTTTGAAGCATTGCCAGCGTAGATCTCAGGTTTTCCGCGGTCAGCGTATCCAAATGACCAGACACGAGGAGCTTCAATGCGGGGTCAAACAGCTCAAGCACCTTCTCGAGTTCCTTCTGAAGTCCGGCGAGTGGACCTGCATTGATCTCACCGCAGACTAGGCGCTTGGCATTTTGAATACGTCGGATATGGCGATTCGCAGTGCGCGTTTTCTTGTTAAACGCGGCCACCGGCCTCGCTTGAGACATTCGTACGTTTTGGCAAACCATTTGCGCCCTCCTTTAGCCTATTCCGTCGGCAAGTCTGCCCAGTTTCTTAACTTAGCGGTTAGACGCACCTATGAGGCGAAAGGTTCGGTCATGCTTGGCATGATTCGTCTCTTACACTCCATTATCGTATGGGCCTGGGGGCGGGTTAAGAGCACTGACGTAATGCCCTCAATCATTCACGGTACATGCACCTAGTAACGAGGGTCAAGAATAAAAGGTCCCAGCGGTCAATCCTGCAAAGCCGCTTCCAATATGCAGGCTCCTACTCCTCCCGCAACGCCACCATCGGATCCACCCTCGCCGCCCGCCGCGCTGGAATAATGCAAGCCGCTAGCGCGACCGCGGTCAGCACCACCGCGACCACGCCGAACGTCGCCGGGTCGTGGACCTGGACGCCGAACATCAGACTCGACACCGCCCGTCCCAGCGCCAGGCCGCCGAGCAGGCCCACACCCACGCCAATCAGCACCACCTTCATCCCTTGACTGACGATGAGTCGCAGCTACGCTGCGCGGAGTCGCGCCCAGGGCCATGCGCAGGCCGATTTCTCGGCTGCGCTGGTTTACCGAATATGCGAGCACGCCATAGATTCCGATGGCCGCGATCAGCATCGCCACGGCGGCGAACGTTGTCAGCAGGACTGTATTCAGGCGCGGCTGCGCTGCGCTGTTCGAGAGCCACTGGTCCATGGTGTTGACGTTGGCCAGCGCGAGGCCCGCGTCCATATCGTGGATGCGCTGGCGAATTGAGGGCATCAGCGCCTCGGCGGCGGCGTCGCTGCTGCCGTCAGTGCTCACAACTACATCCATGAGCGGCCACGAGCCGCGCTGCGGGATGGCGTAGTAGAGCGTTGGAGTTTGCTGGTTCAGCGCCTGATCGCGCACGTCGCCGACCACTCCGACGATGGTATAAGCAATCTCCGGCTTGGCGCTGGGGCGCAGCGCCTTGCCCAGCGGGTCGGCGTCGCCAAAAAATTTCTGCGCGGTCGATTGACTGACGATCATCACCAGTTGCGACGTTCGTGTGTCAGCGTCGGTGAACCTGCGGCCACGCAGCAGGGGAATGCGCATGGTATCGAAGTAACCGTTGCTGATGCTGCGCCAGTCGATGGGCACTGCGGTCCCGGGCGGCAACACTGAGGATTCCGTCGTGATCATGGGATGCCGTGCGTAATTTCCGGCGCCGAAGGGAATGCCACTGCATACGGCGGCGCTGCGTACACCTGGAATGGACCGCAGGTTCTCGACCAGCGAGTGGTACAAGAGCGGGCCCTTGTCGGCCAGCGGATATTGCGGCATGGGCGGGGCCAGTTGAAACGTCATCAGGCCGTGCGGATCGAATCCGAGCTGCACGCGCTGCAGGTGGGCGAGGCTTTGGATCAGCAGGCCAGCGCCGATGAGCAGGATCGCGGCCAGCGCCATTTCTCCAGCGGCCAGGCTGTCGCGAAGCCAGCTGCGAATCCCCCCAGTGGAGCCGCGTCCGCCTTCTTTGAGCGTGTCGTTAGTTTTAGAAGACGCGATGCGCCAGGCTGGCGCCAGACCGAACAGAAGTCCGGTGCCAATGGTCAGCGCAAAACTGAACCACAGCACATTCGAATCCACCCCGACGTCTGGAAACGGCAACGTGCCGTCCGGAAGCGAGCGCATGAGCACTCGTAGCGCGGCGACCGCTCCCAGCAAGCCCGCGCCGCCGCCGAGGACCGAAAGCGAAATGCTCTCCACCAGAAGCTGGCGAATCAATCGCCCGCGCGTCGCGCCCAGCGCGGTGCGTACCGCCATTTCTTTTCGGCGAGTGGCTGCGCGCGCCAGCAGCAGGTTGGCGATGTTGGCGCAGGCGATCAGCAGTACGAAGCCAACGGCTACCAGCAGAACCAGCAGTCCGGTTTTCAGATCGGCGCCAACAAACGTGTCGAACAGGCTGATGAGATGAATTCCCCAATAGCGCACTTCCGGATATTGCTTGCCCACACGCGCCGCGATCGTATCCATCTCCGCCTGCGCCTGCAGCGGGGTTACGCCTGGCTTCAGTTTGCCGAAGACGCTGATCACGTGGTTCAGCCGGAGTTCCTTGGAGGGGTCGATGGTCAGCGGCGTGTACAGGTCGCCGGCGCCGATCAGTTTTAGGCTGGCGGGCGCGATACCCACGATGGTTGTGGGCACGCCGTCCAGTGAAATGGTTCGGCCGAGGATGGCGGGGTCGGAGGCAAAGCGGCGTTTCCACAACCCCTCGCCGATGATCGCAACCGCCGCGCCGCCGGGCTTTTCTTCGTCCGCACGGAATTCGCGGCCGGCAAGCATCCGAGTGCCGAGCACTTGGGTCAGGGCCGGGCTGATGGGATTTCCGCTGAGTTGTTCGGGCTCGCCGCTTCCAGTCAGCGTGTAGGTGGCATAGCCCACGCCGGCGATTTGCTCGAAGGACTGCGTCTGCTCGCGCCAGGAAAGAAAATTCAGCACCGAAGCCGCGAACGTCGGGAGGTTGAGCTTGTCGTTTTTTTCCGCCACTTGCATGATCCGGTTGGGCTCGGCGAAGGGCAGCGACCGGATCATGACTGCATTCACCACCGTGAAAATCGTCGCGTTGGCTGCGATGGCGAGCGCCACCGTGAGAATGACTGTGACCGTAAACAACGGCGCTCGCAGCATGAGGCGCGTGGCGTACCGGACGTCTCCCCAGAGTGTGGCGAATGTGCTGAACATGTTGGATTGGACGAGCGGCATGAGGGAACGATATCAGTGCCGTGGTCAGTTGGCTCTCAATAAGGGAGGAATGGCGAGCCCACCCTAGAGCATTCGATTTCCAAGAAGCGATGTCATCCTGAGGGGCGGCGAAGCCGGCGCGTGGGACCTTACGCCGGCCGAAAGCACCGACGCAGCGGCGAGGAGCCGAGACGCCCGACGCAGCATCTCGATTCCCTCCCACTGCATCGCGGCTGATGCGGTCGTACGGTCCCTCACCGTGGTTTGCCACGGTTCAGGATGACAACTCATTTTCGCTTCCCCTAGAGCGTCGAGTGGTGTATGGTCTCCCCTAGACGTTCGAGGGGAGATCGATGACCGATCGCGCGAATTCCGAGATGGTGCAGGGCACGCTCGACATGCTGATTCTGCGCACACTGCTGACCGGGCCGGCACACGGGCATACCATCGCGCACGTGATCGAGCACGCCTCGGAGAATGTGCTTGAAGTGGAGCAGGGATCGCTGTATCCGGCGCTGCACCGGCTGGAGCATCGCCGCTGGGTGAGTTCGTACTGGGGCGTGAGTGAGAACAATCGCAAGGCGAAGTTTTACAAGCTGACCGCTCCGGGCCGAAAGCAGCTTACAGCGGAGACGGATCGCTGGCGGATGGTGGTGGCTGCGATCGGGCGCGTGCTGGGCGAGAGCCATTGAGCGCGGCCTGTGTGAGCTGGAGCCTCGACGACAGAAAGAGCATAGAAAATGACCGTCACAGATGAAGCCGAGCCGTCGAAACCCACGACTTAGTCTTTGATTTTCTCCGCGCACTCTGCGGCCGTCCTCCGCGACCTCAGCGGTTAGAAGCTTTTTGCAGTCGACGGAAAATCGAAAGCCTCTAATCGCTGAGGTCGCAGAGAAAGGCCGCAGAGTGCGCGAAGAAAATCGATCTCGATCACGGAATGGCAACCGTAGAGGAGAACCACGGTGAATCTCAAACGACTATTCCAGCGCTCCAGCGAAGACTCCGACTTGTCGGAAGAACTCGAGTCGCATCTCGCGCACGAGATTGACGACAATCTGGCGCGCGGCATGAGCCCGGAGGAAGCGCGGCGGGTGGCCCATGTGAAGCTGGGCAATCCGCAGCGCATTCGCGATCGGGTGTGGGACACGAATCGCATCGTGTGGCTGGAAGATCTCGGCCGCGATCTTCGTTTCGCGGCGCGCACGCTAGCCAAGGCTCCGAGTTTTACGCTGGTGGCGCTGCTGGTGATGGCGCTGGGCATTGGGGCCAACACTGCGATTTACAGTTTTCTGGACTCGCTGCTGCTGCGCTCGCTGCCGGTTGCCGATCCTTCTGCTCTGGTGATTCTGAATTGGCACGCCAGGACCTCCCCGGAGGATACGGTCGCGCAGAGTATGAGTGGGGAGATTAACGACGATCCGCATCTGGGCTTGGTGAGCGGGATTTTTCCTTATTCGGCGTTTGAGATCTTCCAGAAAAACACTTCGTCTTCGTTCGATGCGAAAGACGGAATTTTTGCCGACGTATTCGCGTACTGCCACACCCGTGAAGTCCGCAATGCGAGTGTAAACATCGGCGGCCAGGCGGAAAGTGCAAAAGGAGAACTGGTTTCCGGAGATTATTTTCACGGGCTGCAGGTTGCGCCCGCAGCGGGAAGGCTGATTCTGCCTGACGATGATCGCGTCGGCGCGGCTCCCGTAGTGGTAGCGAGTTACACGTTTGCCGAGAAACATTTTGGCAACGCGGCCAGCGCTGCCGGACAATCGATTCTGATCAACAACGTCGCTTTTACGCTTGCGGGAGTCGCGCCGCCCGAGTTTTTTGGAGTTGACCCCGAGCTGGTTCCCGATTTCTATGTTCCGTTACACACCAACCTTCTCCTGGGAGCAGGCGATCCCTTTGCCTTCACGCCGGCCGATTATCTCGACCAGAATTATTACTGGTTGCAGGCGATGGCTCGGCTGCGGCCGGGTGTAACCATGGCGCAGGCGGAGGCGCAACTGGCGCCTCAATTTAAGCAGTGGGTCGCGACTACCGCCCAGAATGATGTGCAGCGCTCGAACCTGCCAGTTCTCTATCTGCGAGAGGGCGGGGGCGGACTCGATACGCTGCGGCGCCGGTTCTCAAAACCGCTTTATGTATTGATGACGCTGGTGGGGCTGATTCTGGCGATCGCGTGCTCCAATGTGGCGAATCTGCAGTTAGTCCGCGCAGCCTCGCGCCGGCGGGAAATCGCGCTGCGTCTGACCGAAGGCGCCAGCCGGATGCGCGTGATCCGGCAACTTCTCACCGAGAGCATTCTTCTCGCCTTTGCCGGAGGCGCGCTCGGATTGCTGGTGGCATTCTGGGGGATTCGTTTTCTGACCGTGCTCCTCCACAGTTCAAACCTGGGCGCGTCTCAAGCGGAGTTGAACTGGCATGTCGCCGCCTTCACCGCGGGGCTGTCATTGCTCACTGGCGTCCTATTTGGGCTGGTCCCGGCGCTGCAATCGACCAAGCTGGATCTGGTGACGGCATTGAAGGAAACGCGCTGGCAACAACCGCGGGCTCGACATTCGGCTTCGGGTGCGGCCAGTATCTGGGCGAGCGTGGCATCCGTCAGCTTGAGTCAGGTGCTGGTCGCGGGGCAGATTGCGCTTTCGCTTCTCATTCTTGTTGCTGCAGGGCTTTTCGTGCGCACACTCTCGAATCTCGAATCGGTGAATCTTGGATTCACTCGCGACAACCTGCTGCTTTTCGAACTGAATGGCCGCCAGTCGGGGCATCGGGACGGGGAAATCAACGACTTCTACAACAACTTGAGAGAACGCTTCGCGGCAATTCCCGGAGTCGAGAGCGCTGGGCTGGCCGACAGGTCGATGATCGCCGGCGATGATCAGATGCCGATCGGCCTGCCGGGCGCGCAGCCAGATCGGCGCAACCGCTTTCGCAGTGTGGGCCCGAGCTTCCTGACCACCATGCGGATTCCGATTCTTGCCGGACGTGACATTGACGAAGATGACCGGACGGCTTCGAAGCCGGTGGCTGTGGTCAGCGAGGAGTTTGTGAAGATTAATTTCCCTGGCCGGAATCCGATTGGGCATCATCTGCTCTTGTGGAAGGGCGCCAGTGGGTCGGTTGCACGCGACATGGAAATTGTAGGCGTGGCGAAGAACGCAAGCTATGGCGGCTTGAAGCGAGAACTTCTGCCCGTGATCTACCTTCCCTTTAATCAGGGATTTCCGCTGCCCAACGATATGACGTTCGCACTCCGAACGAGTGTCGACCCCCTGGCTTTGGTCAATACGGTGCGGCAGATTGTTCATCAAGCTGACGCCCGTCTGCCGGTTTCGCGGGTGCGCACGCAGCAGTCCGAAATCGACGATCAGATGCGCCAGGAGACGATCCTGGCTGAACTGTGCACTGCGTTTGCGGTCCTGGCCCTGACCATTGCCTGCGTCGGCCTGTACGGCACGATTTCCTACACCGTCGCCCGGCGCACCGGCGAGATCGGCATTCGCATGGCGCTGGGAGCGCAGCGCCTACCAGTGCTCTGGATGGTCCTGCGCGAAGTGCTGGTTCTGGCGGCAGTCGGGCTGGCGATCAGCGTCCCCATCGCTCTGGGAACTTCGAAGTTTGTGCAGAGCTTCCTGTTCGGGATGAAGGGGAATGACCCGCTGGCGCTGGGGCTGGCGGTAATGATTCTATTGCTGGCGGCGCTTCTGGCTGGCGGCATTCCGGCCCGGCGAGCGGCTCGGATTGACCCCATGACGGCCTTGCGGCACGAATAAACAACGGCAGGGAGTGCTATCATTTCATCCCTGACCCGCATTTCATGCGAATAAGGCGTACTCTCCCCATCGTGCTGTCGGTTGTGGCGATTGCCGCAGCGGTGACGTTTGCCGTCCAGCTGCGCAAAGCTGCTCCGCCAGAGCCGGCGCGGCTGCTGCCCGGCGCTGACGCTTTTGTCTACGCAGACCTCGCCTGGGCACGGAAGGCGAATGGCGGCAAGCCGCTCTTTTCTGGCTCGAACGACCCTGTCACCCACGATGCGGAGTATGAGCAATTCATCCGGGAAACCGGCTTTGACTTCGAGCGCGACCTCGACGCGGCGGCCTTCGCCATCCATTACCCCCAAAGCTGGCCCGGCGGCGGCACCGGAGGGTCCGCGTCCGAACCGCGGTTTTCCGAAGTCTTCACCGGGCGGTTCGATGAAAGCAAATGCCTGGCTTACCTGAAGCGAACCGCGAAAACGGTGGAGAACTATAACTCGGTCGACATTTTCACGATTCCGCTTTACGGGCGATCATTCCGCGTCGCGATTCTCAGCGTGGATACGGTCGCCGCTTCGAATCACGACGATCCTGCGGTGATTCGCGGAATGGTGGACCGGTCGCGGCGGCTGGCTTCGCCGTTCGGCGGCCCGGCGTTGCTTCGCAAGTATTACAAGCGGGTGCAGTTGGCCAGCCCGGTTTGGCTGGTGGCGCGCGTCGAGCCGTCCGCGCCCGGATTTGATAGCTGGTCGGCAATTTTCCCTAAAGCCGCCGATCTGGTGATTTCCGCCAGCTACAATCCGCTTCATTTGCCGCTGCGCGCGGGCGTGTTGCACCTGCGGGCAGAAGCTTCGACCGGCAGCCCTGACGATGCTCGCGCCATTACCGACAAGGCGAATATTTTCCTCACGATGTTTCGCAGCGCCGAAGTTTCCGTGGGCTCGGCGGGCAGCGATGCCGATGTGAAAGCGCTGTTTGAGAGTCTGCAAGTGCGGCAGGAGGGTTCGCGGGCCGTGTTGTCGGCGGTGCTGCCCGGCGCCGTGCTGCGAAAGCTGGGCGAATCGTCGGACCAGAGCTTCGAGCCGGCACCGACGAACGGTGCGACCCCGGTGGAGACGCCGGCGAAGACCGGCAATGCGCGATGAAGCCTCACCGACCGGCGAATCGTCTGCAACTAAATCCGGTCCCGCGCGTCTGATCCAAGTGAGATCGCAGCCAGCGAAGAAGTCGGCAAACTCAAGCTGGCAGGTACAATAAAGAACAGATGACGAGCCTTCCTCTTCCTTCCGATCGCCGCGTTCGTCGCAGGGCTTGTCTCCTTTCTCTCGCCCTGCGTGCTGCCGCTGGTGCCGGGTTATGTTTCGCTGATTTCGGGCGCGGGGGTCGAGGAATTGAAGGCGCCGGCAAGGCCAGCTTGATGCGGCGCGTGATGGTGAACTCCGTTGGATTCATCCTAGGTTTCAGCGTTGTATTCATTACGCTGGGCGCGGCCGCGACGGAAATCGGGCAGGTGCTCGGCGCTCTACAAGCACACGCTGGCAAGCGTGGCCGGCGTTGATCATCATTATCTTCGGACTGCATCTGACCGGAATTTTCAAGATCAAGGCGCTTTATACCGACGCGCGGCTGCACAGCGTGAAAGGCAGCAGCACGCCGATCGGCGCGTTCGTGATCGGCTTCGCGTTCGCCTTCGGCTGGACGCCTTGCCTGGGGCCGATCCTGACCGCATTCTGCTACTCTGGCCAGCGAGCAGGACACGCTCGTGAAGGGCATTCTGCTGCTCGGCGTGTATTCCCTGGGGCTGGCCGTGCCGTTCCTGCTGACCTCGCTCTTGATGGAACGCTTCCTCAAGTTTTACAGCCGCTTCCGCTCACACATGCACGCGCTGGAAATCGCTTCGGGTGGGCTGTTGATCGCGCTGGGCGTGTTGCTGGTAATCGGGCGCTTCACGCTGATCTCGAGCTGGTTGTCGTTTCTGAATCGTTTTGCTTTGTAGCTGGGGGTAGAAGTTTGAAAATTGAAGAATTTCAGTGGTGTCCAAGATGTGGGGCCGCACTCGATCACAAAGCCGCTGTCAGCGCCCAGCCCATCGTCGAGCCCAATGTTGACGGCAGTGTGAACGCGCAGCCGGAAGCTTCGTCGCAAGCAGCGACTTGCGGCGCATGTGGCACGACTTTTGCGGCGGCGGATCTCGCCGGCATGGCTGCCATTCCCCCCGCGAGTCCTAGAGGAAATCGCAATCCCCTGGCGCTGGTCGTAGTGGCCGTCGTGGCGGCCGCCATGCTTTATTTCGGAATGACCATGTCGCGCCGCTCCGACTCCGGCCGCTCGATGCTGATCACCAAGTCGTCGCCCGCACCCGATTTCACGCTCGATTCACTCGACGGCAAGAGCATGAAGTTGTCTGACCTGCGCGGCAAAGCTGTGCTGCTAAATTTCTGGGCCACGTGGTGCGGCCCGTGCAAAATCGAAACCCCCTGGCTGGTCGAATTGCAGAATCAATACGGATCGCAGGGACTTCAGGTGGTGGGCGTCGCAATGGACGATTCCGGCAAGGATGAGATCGCCAAGTTCGCCAAAGATATGGGCGTGAATTATCCCGTGTTGATCGGCAAAGAAGCCGTGGGCGACGCCTACGGCGGCGTTCCGGCGCTGCCCGAAAGTTTTTTCATCGGGCGCGACGGAAAAATTGTCGATAAAATTATCGGCCTGAAAGGTAAGGGCGAAATCGAGGACTCGATCAAGCGTGCGCTCGACACCACGGCGACCAGCAGCACTGCTTCGGCTCAGTGAAAACGCGAGAGCGGACCTGCTCGGAAGTAATGTCGCATCGGGCGCGCGATCGTTCTAGTATTGGATCGCTGCAATATCAGGTTTAAATTGGCGTGCAGGTGCTTCGATTCGGATGATTCGATCTGGAATGATCTTGCGACAGCATAACTCGGGTCCGGTCGGCGCGGCAGTTCTCAGGCTCTGCATGCTCGCGCTGTTCGCGGGCACGGCGCTGGCACAAGGTCCGTCGGTCACCATGGCGCCGGTGGCGCTGGTCACGGCACCGCGCGCCGCGCAGACTATGGTCGACTTGAACTTTCGCGTGGCCCGCGGATTCCATGTCAACTCGAACACTCCGAAATCCGAATATCTGATTCCGACCGCCCTGAAGATGGACCTGCCCACCGACATCATCCTCGGAAAAATTGAATATCCCGCGGGACAGGAACTGACTTTCCCTTTCTCGCCCGACGAGAAGCTCAGCGTGTACAGCGGAGACTTCACGATCGCCGTGGCAGTGCATCCCCTGCTCGCGGTGACTCCGGGAAAGTACGTGATGCATGGTGTCCTCCGCTACCAGGCCTGTGACAACGCCCAATGCTTCCCGCCGAAAACCGTGCCCGTAAGTTTCGATGTGAAAGTCGTAAGAGAACCCCCCACCCACCACGCCAACCCAGCGCAAAGCCCGCACGTGCATAACTAGGGCAGTTCTCAGATTCTCAGTTCGCGGCTTGACTATCTCGCCCCCCCCGCCTAAGATTCCTTCCCATTAGAACGACTTATCGGCCGTAACCACGTCCTGTGACCGAGTCGAACATCCCAAACCGTCTCGTTATGGTTGTGCTCATCCGTCCTAAGAATGGCGATGATCACGACAGACTTCAGCGCGTCCTCAATGATCTAACGACCGAAGATCATGTCATGAGAGTTGAGGCCGGCCTGCGAGGGTGGAAACGACCATTCACGGGGTCGGTGAACTGCATCTCGAAATCATCTGTGACCGCATCGTGCGTCAATACAAGATCCCGCTTGAAGTTGGTGAGCTCAAAGTAATTTACCTGGAGACGATCCGAAAGCACGCGGAAGGGGAGGGCAAGTACATACGGCAGGTCGGCGGCCGAGGCCAGTACGCCCACGTGAAACTCAGGTTAGAGCCAGGAGATCCGGCAAGCGGATACGAGTTCATCAGCGAGGTCAGAAATGGCACGGTTCCCTCGGAATTCGTGGAGCCCGTCAATCTCGGCATCCAAGAGGCGATGAAGGCCGGCATTTCAGCCGGCTACGAGGTGGTGGACCTGCGAGCCGTTCTGTCCGACGGCAGCTATCACGCAGAGGATTCGAGCGAGGTCGCGTTCAAGATCGCCGGCTCGATGGCCTTCAAAGCAGCTGCCCGCGAGGCGAGCCCGGTTATTCTGGAGCCGTTGATGTCGATCGAAGTAACCACGCCTGAGAATTTTGCCGGAGCTATCATGGGCGACCTGAGTTCGCGTCGGGGACGGATTGAAGGGATGGAGAGCCGCGGCGGCTCTCAGTTGATCCGCGCCACGGTTCCCCTCGCCACCATGATCGGCTATGCGAAGCACATGCGATCGCTCACGCAAGGCCGGGCCTCGTACAGCATGAACTTCTCCCGCTACGAAGCAACGACGCGCCACGGCGAGTCGGGAGGAGACGAAGCGGGCGTCACCGCTAGGAAACCAAGAGGGCCGAGCGCCGGGAGTGGCTTTGCCACCGCCCAATGGGACGAAGAGTCCTAAATCGAAGCTCGGACATAATTCGCCACACGGGGTCCACCTGGCAAAATTAGTTTAAAGGTATTCCATCAGTCCGGGCGTGGCGCCGCGTTGGCCAGAGCCAGCACCGTTCCCGCCCACAACAGCGTGTCGAAAAAATAATTCAGCCCTTCCACTTTCACATCCGTACCCGGAGTGGACAGCGCGGCGATCAGGATCGGTCCGTAGACGAAGACGACCAGCAGAACAATCCAGGTTCCGAGATAAGTCGCCGCCATGCGCGTTTTTTGGGCCAGCAGAATCGCGAGTCCGGCAACCACCAGAATCGCGGCCGTCAGATAGCCGATCAGCAGGCGCCCCGGAATCCAATCGGACATCAATTTTTCGAGCGGAATGCCGGGCATTCCCAGCGGGTGCAGAAAAGTCTCCACGCCCCAAAATATTGCCGCGATCCCTACCACTACCCGCCCCACGGTGAAGAGCATCCCTACACGCTGCCCCTCGCGCTCGCGGCCCAGCCCGCGCATAGCGCCCGCGGCGAGCAGCCAGCCTCCACCCCCGAACGCCAGTTCGCGGAGCATCAGCGCCCAGGAAAATCGGTTCTTCGTGTCGTGAAGAACTCCCGGGATGTCCATCATCGCCACAAAAAGAAACATCATGCTCCCGAACAGCAGGCCGGACCATTGCACCTGAATCTTTGTGGCAATGCTCAACGACGCTGCCAGCAAGGCGAAGCCGACGAAATATGCCCAGAACAAGTGCCACGGCACAAACGAGGGCACTATTTGCGAGATGCCTTGCGCGGCCGAGAGATGCTCCGCGCCGAAGACAGCCAGGGGCAGGGCGAAGCACATGTTGCTCAATACGACAACTTTGTCGAGGCCGCGGGCTTGGGCGATGTCAGTTCTCACCGACCAAAGCGCGATCAGAAAAAGCACGACGGGGGCGCGCGGACATCGAGGTCACCGTCCGGGAGAATTCAAACATGGCGAAAATGGTCGAGTGCATAAGAGGTGCAGCGCGTCAGCTCATTCGAGCACAAAATCTCGCAGGATCCGCGGCGCCTGCATTGTACGGTCGGAGGGCAGATGACTTTATTCGTTTGTGACGACCTTACGCCACACCGTGACGAACCTACAGGTTTCGCTTTCCGCCCTACATTCCCAACCTTCTCATCCCAATCGCTACAAAATCGTTCAGCCCTTCCCTCCTTGCTTCTTCTCCACCCTTGCCCAAGCATCTTTCAACGCGACCGTGCGGTTGAATACCGGCTTCCCCGGCTTGGAATCCGGATCGGCGCAGAAATATCCCAGGCGCTCGAACTGATAACGCGTTCCAGCCACCGCGTTGGCCAGCGACGGCTCAACCTTCGCATCGGCAATAATCTCCAGCGAATTCGGGTTGAGATTGTCGAGCACATCCTGCCCTCGCTTCCACGTCGCTCGGATCTTCCTTGAGAAACAAATTCTCATAGACGCGTACCTCGGCGTCGACCGCGTGCGCAGCCGAAACCCAGTGGATGGTCGCCTTTACTTTCCGTCCGTCGGGAGAATTCCCGCCCTTGCTCGCGGGATCATAAGTGCAGTGCACTTCGACGACTTCACCCGCCTCATTTTTCACAACGCTGGTGCAAGTCACGAAATAGCCATAGCGCAGCCGCACCTCGCGCCCCGGCGTCAGACGAAAATATTTCGGCGGCGGCACTTCGCGAAAGTCATCCTGCTCAATGTAGAGCACGCGCGAGAACGGAACTTTGCGCGAGCCGGCGCTTCATCTTCCGGATTGTTCACCGCATCCATCTCTTCGACCTGATTCTCAGGATAATTGTCGATCACCACTTTCAGCGGGCGCAGCACCGCCATCACCCGCGGCGCGCGCTTGTTCAAATCCTCGCGCACGAAATGTTCCAGCATCGCCAGTTCGATCGAGCCCGTGGTTTTCGAAACGCCGATCGAAGCGGTGAAATTGCGAATCGCCTCCGGCGTATAGCCGCGGCGGCGAATGCCGCGAAATCGTCGGCATGCGCGGATCGTCCCAGCCGCGCACCCGCCCCTCCTGCACCAACTGCAGCAGCTTGCGCTTGCTCAGCAGCGTGTGGGTCAGGTTGAGGCGGTCGAATTCGATCTGCTGCGAAGGGAAAATTCCCAGCTGCTGGATAAACCAGTTGTAGAGCGGGCGATGATCTTCAAACTCCAGCGTGCACATGGAGTGCGTAACTTTTTCCAGCGAATCTGACTGCCCGTGCGCGAAATCGTACATCGGATAAATGCACCACTTGTTGCCGGTGCGGTGATGCTCGGCGTGCAGAATCCGGTACATCACAGGGTCGCGCAGGTTCAAGTTCGGGCGACGACATGTCGATCTTGGCGCGCAACACGCGCGAGCCGTCCGGAAATTCTTTGGCCTTCATGCGCTCGAACAGATTTAGATTTTCTTCCACCGAACGGTTGCGATGCGGGCTGTCTTTGCCCGGCTCGGTCAGCGTGCCGCGATGCTTGCGAATTTCTTCCGCCGACAAATCGTCGACATAAGCCTTGCCGTCGCGAATCAGTTTCAGCGCCCACTCGTAGAGCTGCTCGAAATAATCCGACGCATAAAAAAGCCCGTCCCAATGGAAGCCGAGCCACTGCACGTCGGCCTTGATCGATTCGACGTATTCGGTTTCTTCCTTCGCCGGATTGGTGTCGTCGAAACGCAGATTCGTATGTCCGCCGAATTCGTCAGCCAGGCCGAAGTCCAGGCAGATGGCCTTGGCGTGGCCGATGTGCAGATATCCGTTAGGCTCGGGAGGAAAGCGAGTCTGCACCCGGCCGCCATATTTATTGGTCTTCAGGTCGTCGAGAATAATGTCGCGAATAAAGTTAGACGGGCGAGGCTCCGGCGCGGCATTTTCGCCACCCTCGGCCCCGGCAGACGGCGTTTTCATAGTCTTTTGATCTTATCGCAAGAAAACGCCGCCGCGCTGAAGGGCGCAACTGAGGCTGGGCTTCTACCGCACTCCGAGCGATGCGATCTGCTGCGGGGCAGCGCTCCGTTTCCGCAGATACCGCAAGAACGCCCAGGTCTGCTGCACCGCCGCGATGCACAGCCCAATCCAAACAAAAACCAGGCTGAGCAGAAGCGACACATTCACGATGGCAACCACCTTGACGTAATTCGCCGGCGTCTCCACCCCATCCCGCAGCATCACGAACGGATGCGCGCTCGGCGCGCCGGCAACGTACCTGATCATGTAATTCAGGAGGATCAGCGACACCATCGTCTGCACCAACTGGCTGACCAGCGGAAACCAGCTCCACTGCGGCCGCGCCACAGTAATGCCGCCTCTCACCAACGCCAAGCAGCTGATTAACACAAACGGAACATAAAACGTATGTAGCAGCGGTGCAACTTTCAGAAACGCCGCCGCCGGACCCAGAATCAGAAACGGATAGTGCGGCACCAGCAGCAGCCACACCAGGCCGAAAATGTTAAATCCAAACTCGCAGGCCGCTTTCAGCAGCGACGGCTTGCGCTCCTGCTTGCGCACCGGAGGCAACTTCAGCGGATCCCATTTGCACTCGGCTCCCAGATGCGCACTGGTGCGCTCGATAATGGCAAACACCAGAGTAATAATTCCGGCCGCGACGAACAGCCCGGACCAAAGGTCGCCGAACGTGCGCAGGATTGCGGCCGGCCAATTGGCTCCGCCGTCCACTACATTCACTGGGCCGACAATAAAAATGAACACCGGAATCAGAATCCACAACAACACCATCTTCAAGACAAATCCGTAGATGGGAAACAAGGTCGGCCCAATCAAGTGCCGTTGCGGCCCCAGTCGCCCCGCAACCATCATCGGACTCCCGCAGCGCTTCAGAATCTCCGCGGTCTCAATCTTGTCCAGCGGGTGGCCCAGCTCGGTCTCCTTGTCGTCAATCTGCGAGCGCAAATCCTCTCCCAGTTCGGCGATCAAGTCATCCTGGCGGTGAGTTTTAGGTAGCCAGAAGCGCACCGCCTGCAGATACCGATCGATCAGGTCCAAATCGCGGGTGGATGTGTCGTTCATAGCCTTGCTCATAACGGTGCCCCTTGAAGAATTTTGTTCAGCGACGCGTTGATGCTTCCCCACTCCTCGAGCAGTTGCTTCAGGATCAGCTCGCCCTCAGGCGAAAGCCGGTAGAAGCGCTTGTTGCGCTTGTCCTCTTCTCGCCACTGGCTCACCAGCAGCCCCTGCGTCTCCAGCCGCCGCAGCAGCGGATAAAGCGTGCCTTCATCAATCGCCAGCCCGTCGTCCGCCAGCGCCTTGCGCAGCGTATAGCCATACTGCTCGACCCGAAGCTGAGCCAGCACGGCGACGATCAAGCACCCCCGCCGCAGTTCCAGCTTCAGGTTTTCAAGCACTTCCGAGCTATTAGTACTAGTCGTCATATAGTATGTGATATACACTATGTATCACACAGTATAAATTGTCAAGCAATTTCTTAGGGATTTTGCGTCGAAGGGATTTTATGTGGAGCGGACACTCCTGTCCGCTGCCTTTGACATTGATCTCGAATGCAGGTCGCCGTGGAAGAGCAGCGCTCCAGCGCCGCGTCAGCATGGTCCGTATCAAGGCACGACTTCAGTCGTGCCGCAACGTTGCCTAAAAGGAAACAACCGCGCTTCAGCGCTTCAACTCGAGAGTTTATACTTCAACCAAAATGCCGATTAAGGCCTACTACAACGCACCCGTGTTCGCTTTCCTCAGGGATAACGACGGACGCATTCTCGGCGCCCTGACATCGGAACACCATCACGATCTAGAGCAGGAACAGCGTTGGGCTTGGCTTCAACAGCTTTCGATCCTCAAAGCCTCCCTCATCGGCCAACCCGACGGAAGAATATTTCTAGAATTCTATATTCCAAGAATGGGCAAACGTGCCGACGCCGTGCTGATCGCCCACAATATCGTGTTCGTAATCGAGTTCAAGACCGGAGCGAGCGGACATGCGTCGAGCGCTTTTGATCAGGTTGAAGACTATGCCCTCGACTTAAAGAATTTCCACGAAGGCAGTCATACCGCTCCGATCGTTCCGGTATTGGTCTCAACAAACGCCGAGCCTCAGCCGATTCCCGAGATCATTTTCGCCGACGACCTTGTCGCTTCACCTGTCGGGACAAATAAGTCCGGCTTAGGAGCCCTGATCGACGCTATCTGCTCCGCGCGAACTTTCCCAAGGCTCGACATTGACCAGTGGATGGCCAAGGGCTACAAGCCGACGCCGACCATTGTTCAAGCAGCGGAAGTCCTCTATCGCACACACAGCGTCATCGACATCTCGCGATCTGATGCCGGAGCAAAGAATCTCCAAGAAACGAGTCTCGCCGTCAGCTCGGTTATCGATCGAGCTCGGCAGAACGGTTTGAAAGCGATCTGCTTTGTGACTGGCGTACCCGGCTCGGGTAAAACCCTTGCTGGGCTGAACATCGCTACGCGGCGCTCCCTCGAGCATCTCGATGAGCACGCCGTTTTTCTGTCTGGCAATGGCCCACTAGTAGATGTCCTTCGAGAGGCCCTGACCCGCGATAAGGCCACCCGCGAAGACGTCTGGAAAAAGCAAGCTGAGCGCGAGGTGCGCAGTTTTATCCAGAATATCCATCACTTTCGAGATGAATACGTCGGCAACAACACCATCCCCCTTGAGAAAGTTGTCGTGTTTGACGAAGCCCAACGCGCCTGGACCCGCAAGCAGGCCGCTAGGTTCATGCAGCGCAAACGAGGACTCCCGGACTTTAATATGTCTGAGCCAGAGTTCCTCATCAGCGTGATGGATCGGCACCCGGATTGGTGTACAGTCGTTTGCCTTGTCGGTGAAGGTCAAGAAATCAACACCGGAGAAGCTGGCATCTCCGAATGGATGAGTGCTCTCGAACTTGGGTTCCCGGGTTGGGAGGTCCACATCTCGTCGCGCATCTCACTCGCAGAAAGCGACTTTGGGCACCACGCTTCGCAGTTTCTCGCATCGCCACGGGTTTACTCGAACGAACACCTTCATCTCGCCGTTTCGATGCGATCGTTTCGGGCAGAGGCCCTTTCAGGAATGGTCGGCTACATTGTCGACAACGAACCAGAAAACGCGCGTGCCACCTTTGAAGAGATAAGAGCGACATACCCAATCTATTTAACTCGCGATCTTGATGCAGCAAGGGCTTGGCTTCGGAGCCAAGCCCGCGGAACTGAGCGCTTTGGCTTGGTCGCGTCTTCCGGGGCTCAGCGCCTTCGGCCAGAAGGGATTCACATCAAAGCAAACCTTGAGCCGGTTAATTGGTTTCTGAATGACAGCGCAGATGTCCGATCCTCTTATTATTTAGAAGATGTTGCTAGCGAGTTTGCGGTTCAAGGTCTTGAATTGGATTGGGTCGGCGCATGTTGGGACGGAGATTTTCACCACGACCGTGGCAACTGGGTATTCCAGAATTTCGAGGGTACGACGTGGAAATCCGTAAATGATGAGTCGAGGAGACTCTACTTAAAGAATGCTTATCGAGTGATTTTGACACGAGCTCGGCAGGGGATGATTCTCTTTATTCCGAAGGGAGATCTATCTGACCACACTCGCCCTCCATCTTTTTACGACGGCACATTCGAGTTTCTTAGCTCGTGCGGGATCCCGACGATCGACTGAACACCCGCGCGGGGTCTAAGAGCAGCCTCGCTTGAGGTGCTTGTCGAAAAAGAAAGATCGCAAACCGGCGATGCCAATGAAGTTTAATTTATTTTCCACAGCCTCCGTGTGACATCCAACCTTGCCTTAAGCTCCCCAATTGCGTAATCATGGACGAGCCAATCGGAGCCCATCCAGCCCCGCCGGCGAGGTCCTAAGTCGTGTGTTTTCAAGATTTTGACCTCTAAGGTCTTTGACATCAAGATTTTCCAGTCCATTTCGTGCTACCCCCATGATTCCAAAGATTCAGGGGGGAGGGGGGATACCCCCAAAAAATGCCGCCTCCGCAAACCGAACCACGCGCCGCCGCAAATTTATTTCGCGAAAAAATCGGCAACCCGAAACCGAGCAAGTCGAAAGTCCGAAGTCCGAGGCCCGAAGTCCGAGTCCGAATCCGACCCGAAACCAGACGACCAACGACAGCGGTCCAACGACAGCGGTCCAACGACGGTCGTCAAACGCCCGCCGACACGACCTGTCCCGGAGCGCCCGCCGCGACTTCCCGTCGCGCCAACCGCCGCCGATAGTGCACATGCCTCCAGCGCGTCATCTCCACCAGCGGCTTCCACACCGGGTTGACCAGGTCGTGCTTGATCAGCAGGTGCCAGAAGCGGTTGGAGCGCTTGTAGAGATACGACATCGCGAGATAGAGCGGGACGCCTGCCAGTCTTCCGGCCGCCGCCGCCAGATCGAAGAGTGCGAAAACAGGCGCTGATAAATCCAGGCATAGCCCTGCTCGAGTTCCTCCGGCGTCATGTGCTTGGGTCGAAACACGGCGTGGCCGGTGTCATAGAGCGTCCAGTCACGATGCAGGATGCGACCTTGCGGCCTCCATCTGTTGAAACAGCGGGGTCGCGGGATACGGCGTGAGGATGTGAAACGTTGCGCATTCGAGGCGATTTTCTTCGATCCATTCGGCCGTGCGCGCGAAGGACATCTTTGCGGTCGTGGTCGAAGCCGAGCACGAACGATCCATTCACCTGAATGCCGTAGTCGTGCAGGATGCGCACGCGGCGGGCATAGTCGGCTGGTCTTCGGCGTTTTCTTGTGCGCGTCGGCAAGATTCTGGTCTGAGAGCGATTCGAAGCCGATGAACACGCCGGTGCATCCGGCGAGCGCCATGTTGCGAATCAGGCTGGGATCATCAGTCACGTCGATAGTAACGGCCGCGCTCCAGATCTTGTTCAGCGGACGCAGCGCGGCGCAGAGTTGCGTGAAGATAGTCGCGGCGCGAGCCGAGATTGTTGTCGATGAAAACGGCGTAAGGCTGATCGTCCTCCAGAAACTCGGTGGCGATCTGTTGCGGATCGCTTCATGCGATACGGCATGCGCAGGCCGTCGGTCGCGAGATAGCAGAAGCCGCAGCGGTTGTGGCATCCGCGAGTGGCGATCAGGCTGGTAGTGGTGAGGAAGCTGCGGCGCGGAAGAATCGAGCGCCGCGGCGAAGGATCGTCGCAATAGTCGTTTTCGTAGGTAGCGACGTAGCGTGGCTGAAGGTTGTTCGCTTCGATGTCGGCAAGAATGCGCGGCCAGAGCTGCACGCCGTCGCCGAGCGCAAGCGCATCCGCGTGCGGCGCGCATTCGTCGGGACACGACAGCACATGCAGCCCGCCGAAAACGACTTGCGATCCGCGGCGCGCGATACCAGTCGGCGAGTTCGAAAGCGCGCCGCGCAAACGTCAGGTGCACGGTGATGCCGACGACCTGCGGCATGGGCCGAAATCGGCGGACGGCCGTGCGAGCAGGTTCTCATCCCAGTACTCGACGCGCCAGTGTTTCGGCGTGGTCGCGGCGAAGCTGGTCAGGGCCAGCGTCGGCGTGAGCACGTGCTTGCCGAAACTGGCGTTCGCGTCCTTGGGATAAAACGGGTTGATCAGCAATGCGTAGCGCCGTTCGAGCAATTCACGAGGCTCGGAGGGATCGAGCGCCGGCGCGACCGTCATTTCACGTGGTATCCAGCGGTTGGGGATGGAGCGAAGGAACGGTTCGTCGGGTGCGATCATGCGATGTACTTTATATTACAAAGTACATTGTGTCAATCGATTTAAGCGCATACTGAATGAGGAAGAATCGCGAATGGAACAGGGAAAAGAACCACTGAACTTGCGGAAGTCGAGGGGCGGACGAGGACGTCCGCCCCTCCACGAGTTGCTTTAGCTCATCGTCAGCACGACGCGGAATCGGGCTTTGCCGCTGATCATTTGCTGATACGCTTCGGCGGCTTTTTCCAGCGGGTAGCGTTCGATCATGGGGCGAACGCCGCTGAGCGAACTGAATTCGAGCGTGTCCTGCGAATCGCGAGCGGTGCCGGAAGCCCATCCGCGAACCGTCTTGCTGCCAGGGATAAGTTGCAGCGGCGTCACGGTCAGCGATTCCATGCTCGCTCCAACCACCAGCAACGTGCCGCGCGGACCCAGACCATTGACGAGCGCCGAGATCGATTTCGAATCCGGCGCGGTGGCCAGGATCACGTGCGCTCCACCCATTTTCTGTAACGCTTGCGCGGGATCGCCGGCGCTGGTGTCGATGTATTCGTGGGCACCGAGTTTCTTGGCCAGGGGCTCCTTGTCACCGCCGCGTCCAATAGCGACAGTACGGAAGCCCATCTGCCGGGCGTATTGAATTCCAAGATGCCCGAGTCCGCCGATGCCTTGCACGGCGACGAGCGCTCCGGCGCGCGCGTCGGAATTTCGCAGCGCGTTGAACACCGTGATGCCCGCGCACAGCAGCGGCGCGGCTTCGTCAGAGGGCAGATCGTCAGGCATGAGCGCGACCGCTTCCGCGGGAACGACGACACATTCCGCATAGCCTCCGTCGAAAGTGATGGCGGTGATTTTTTCGAACTGGCAATTTCCGAAATCGCCGCGGCGGCAGGGATCACACTGGAAACAATGTCCGCCGTGCCAACCCACGCCGACGCGTTGGCCCGGTTTCCACAGCGTGACGTCGGCGCCGATGGCGTCGATGCGTCCGGCAATTTCGTGGCCGGGCACGCGGGGATATTGAATTCCCGGCCAGTGTCCTTCTTTCACCAATGCGTCGCTGTGGCAAATGCCGCAGGCCTCAACTTTAATGCGCACCTGGCCGCGGCCAGGCTGAGGAGTCGGGCGGTCGACGACTTCGAAATTTCCACCGGGCTTGCTGACTTGAACGGCTTTCATTTGGTGCCTCGATTTCTGTTGGAGAAGTCTTGTGATTGGATTGCTTATTCAGGAATGAACGATCTGGGGAAAAAAGCATTAGCTGGAAATATAGATAAAAATTCCACACCTGCGATTCAACAAAAATCGCAAAGCTGCAAAACCCACGACGGGTCAGACCGGACCTAAAGCGCACCGGAGTTCAATTCACCCGCTAATGCTTCCACTGAAGGCTGCGTCCCCGGCTATGGCTTTCTCGTTTGACAGCCTGGCTTTTGAAGTACCGCATGTGGCCGATCCAGCAAAACAAACCCAGAGCGACAAACGCGATGACTCTCAGATAAAGCCGCCCCGGCCGGTCGATCAGGTTAAAAAGCCCGAGCCCGACATAGCCGGAATTTACGAGCGCCATGGCGGCCACCGCAAACTCGATGTAATTTCGCTTCTGGTAATACGGAGGCACGCCCGGATTGACGGGCAGATGAAAAGACAGCTTCGTATGGGGCTCGAGAAAATAGCCGCGAATGGCATTCACCGAGCGCATGTAGAGAACAATGTTGAACCACACCTGTATGTACATCATCGCGACCAGCGCGCCGAGAATCCCGATCAAGATGAACGCCATGGCCACGGGACCGGGCATGGCCAGCAACGACGGCGGATCGGAATGCTCTTTCAGAAGCAGGGCATAGAGCGCCCAAGGAGAAGCGGCGAGCGTCATGTAGATCGTAAGGAAGCGGTCGAGGCGGTCGTTTCGCGCTCGATCGAGATCGATCAGGGCCGCGTATTCAGCGCTGAGGAACTTCTCTTCGCGCGTGGCTGAGGAACCGGGGTTCTCGTCGGGGCCGGACATGGTTGTACACCTCCGCTGAGAATATCCTTCCAAAACGCTTCGATCTGGACCGCCGCGTAGGGAACTTTTCGATCGAGAATGCGCTCAATCTCGCCGGCCGGGCTGCGTCGCGAGGCGGCCAAGACGAACTCGTGTGTCTTTTCGGACAGCGTGAAATTTGTTTTATACGCCGCCACCAGCACGTGCGCAACCTGCGCCGCGGGGAATTGTTTGGAGATTCCTTCGCGGCCCATCAGGCCGATGCGACCAGCGGCAATTGCATCCAGGCATCCGCATTCGTGCAGGCAATCGGTGGCCGGTTCCCAAAGCACAGCATCCACATCCAGAAGATTGTGTCGAAGTAATTGTTCGATGGTATGCGGTTTCGAAGCCAAAGCCATGTTGGTGTGATCTTCGATGCGCCAGACATCGAAGAGCAAACCTTTCGGGCGAAGCTGGCATTTCACTCCGCCAAACGCGTTGGTGGATTGGTTCACATTCCCCAGTACGCGCCGTATTTCGTCGATGGATTGGGCGCCGGAGACCACCAGATCCAGGTCCGCAGGCTTGCTGACGTCTTTGGGAATGCCCTCCAGCAGCAGGTCACGAAGAAATCCGCCCATGACGAAGACTTTCCAGGAGCGGGGAAACAGCGCGTTCAGTGACCTGAAATCGTGCCCCGCGTCAGTCCGCAGAAATTTCCGCAGGGGCTCAGTCAGCACATGCGACGGCGGGAACGAGCGGTAATGGGCTTTCTTTGCGGCCATGCTTTCGATTACGCTATGCGATTTTATTGTACGCCTGCCTGACTCTGGCCAGCGTGGTCTCTTTCCCCAGCACTTCCAGCGTTTCAAACAACGGCGGCGCGTTCTTGCGGCCGCACACGGCGACGCGGACGGGCTGAAACATTTGTCCGGCCTTTATGCCGAGTTCCTGAGCGGCGGCGCGTAAGGCCTGATCCAGCGGATCGTGTTTGAATTCGACGTTGGGCAGCACTTCCTGGGCGCGCTGCAGAACTTTCAGGGCCATGGCCGCGTCTCCCTTTTGCGGGATGAGTTCGGCGGGATCGTAGGGTGGCAGTTGGTCGACGAAGAAAAAATCGGCGGCGGTGAGCACGTCGCGCAGCAGTTCGATGCGCTCGCGGATGAGCGGTGTGACGCGCAACATTTTTTCGCTGGTTACCTGGGGAAAAGCTTCGTGCACGATCGGGAGCAGGCGTTGGCTCAGGTCTTCGACTGACAGGCCGCGAATGTCCTCGGCGTTGAGCCAGACAGCTTTGGGATCGAACATCTCCTCGGGCGTGGTGGCCGGCTCTTTGAAGTTCACCACGGCGTTCGAGCGGTTGATGCCTTCCAGCGAGAAGGCGTCGATCAACTCCTGGCGGGTCATCTGCTCGCGATCGTTTTTCGGCGACCAGCCCAGCAGGCAGAGGAAATTCATGAACGCTTCGGGCAGGAATCCCGCGTCGCGATACGTGGTGACGCTCACGACCGGGCCGTGGCGGCGTTTCGACAGTTTGGTCCCGTCGGGCGCAACCAGCAGTGGAAGATGTGCGAACGTCGGAGGCGGGAAGCCAGCGGCTTCGAATATAAGTACATGTTTGTACGTATTCGACAGATGATCCTGGCCGCGGATGATGTGGCTGATGCGCAGGTCGGCATCGTCGGCGCAGGAGGCCAGGTGATAGGTCGGCATGCCATCGGAACGCAGCAGGGCGAAGTCTTCGATGTCGGCGGCGGCCTTTTCTTGCGGGCCGTAAACCGCGTCGGTGAAGCGCACAGTTTCTCCGCCTTCGCGCGGCACGCGAAAACGCAAGGCGAACGGCTCGCCTGCGGCGGCGCGGCGATCACTTTCATCGAGTGAAATTCCCGCATGCCGGGATTGAACAACCACGTTCCCTGTGCGCCGGAGCGTTCGCTATCTCCGGTGTGGGCGGGCGTGAAGTCACGATAGGCGAGTTTTTTCTCAAAAATAGCTTCCGCCATTTGCCGGTGCAGGTCGCCGCGCTCGGATTGTTTGTATTCTTCGTCCCAGCCGAGATCCAGCCACTTCAATCCCTCGAAAATCGAGTTAACCGAGGCGTCGGTGTTGCGCTCGGTGTCGGTGTCGTCGAGGCGAAGAATCATGGTGCCGCCGTTTGCCGGGCGTATAGCCAGTTAAAAATGAAAGTGCGGGCGCTTCCGACGTGGAGAAATCCGGTGGGCGAGGGCGCGAAGCGTACTCGCGGCTTGCTAATCGAGTGAGGATTCATGGATTCGGACATGAGGGGTAAAAACAGCGGCTGAACTTCGATGGTACGGGCACACAAAAGTACCGTCAAGCGAACCGCCATAACGATTTTGCATGCAACCCTCTGATTCAAAAAGCGTATCGAAGTCGGACAGTGTACTTAAATCCTATTGTGTTCGAAGGCGCGGTGTGAAAACATTAATCTACTGTTTCCCCCCGAAACTGACCCAGAAAGCTTGGCCAGAGGTGTCTTCACCGACTCCTGCGAACAGGAATTATGAATAGTAATGTTGTCATCACTACGGTCCTCATCCCCGGTTTTGTTTCGGTCCTGCTATTTCTCGTCTTCAGCTACCTGTATGAGCAAAGCCGCCAGCCCTACTTCCTGGCGTGGAAGTGGGCGTGGGCTCTGTATTCGCTGCACTACGTGCTCGACACTTTTCCGCTCTTCCGCCATTGCATTTTTTGTCGGCGAGCTTTTCCTGGTCGGGATGGCGCTATGCATTTTCGTTTCCACGCGATTGATGCGCGGCCCTTCGCAGTACCGCTGGTATGACGCGGTGGTCACGGCTCTCGGAGTTATTCTGGCCAGCCTTACGCTGCAGGGACACATGCTGAATGGAGTGTTCCGTCCTGATGTGCAGCCGGCGTTTCGTTTGGGGGTGGGCCTGGCGGTGATTCTGCTTTACTGCTCGGCGGTTTTTTATGTCAATGGCCACAAGCGCGGCTCGCTCGCTTTTCAAGTGCTGGCCGGGTCACTGGCGTTCTGGGCTGTGCTGATGGGCGTGGGGCAGTTGCATAATCCGCTGGGAGAAAACTTCGGCAGCGCCAGCCGGTCTGTTCGGCCCGGTTCCGCAGATGCTGCTGGGCATTGCCATGGTGATGGTGCTGTTTGAGAACCAGCGCAATGCGGTGCAGGAAAATACTCTCGCGCTGTCGACTCTCGGCGTAGATGCCCGGCGACTGCTCTTTGCGGAAGATCTGGTGCCGAACATGCAGGCGGCACTGGAGCGACTGATGAGCGCTCTGCCCATGGATCGCGCGGCCATCTTCATCACTGAACGCTGGCGCGGTCTGCTGCCCTCGGTGCAGCGCGGATTTCCTGGCGGTTTTCTCGATGCATTGGAAAAAGGCGGTGCCGGCGATTACATCTAGCGAACTGGCCTACCGGCAGAGCGGAATTTTTACCGTGCACGATTTGTCGGAGATGGCCGAGCCTTTTCCCATGGCGCTGGCCGGAACCTTCGCGGAATTCAAGCGCCTTCTCACAGGCGCGGAAGTGCGCAACTTGACGGCAGTCAGTCTCCAAACTCGCGAACACAATTTCGGTGTGATCCTTTTTCCGCACGCGGAGCGCCGCGCATTCGGCTCGTCTGGCCCGCGGTTGATGGTAGGCCTGGCCCTGCAACTGGGGCTGACGCTGGAAAACTATGCGGTCAGCCACGACGCGCATCGCCGGACGAAAGAGTATGAACTGCTCACCGACATCGGCAAAGCGATTAGTTCGCGGCTCGATCAGGATGACATTCTGCGCAGCATTCAGGCTGAACTGGGGCAGATTTTCGACACCAGCCACTTCTACATCGCGTTCCAGGAAGGTGAGCAGATTCGGTTCGAGCTTGAAGTTCGCGACAGCCGCGTGCTGCCCAAGCGCAGCCGAGAACTGCGCAACGCCTTTACGGAATATGTGATTCGCACGGGCGAACCTCTGCTCATTCGGTCCGACCTGGAAGCGAGTCGTCAGAATCTCGGCATCAGCCACATTCCGCCGCGGCCAGCGAAATGTCTCATCGCGGCGCCGATTTTCCTCGGCAGCAAGACCTGCGGAATCATGGTGGCGATGCATCCGGACCGGGAATTCGTGTTCGAGCAGCGCGATCTGGATGTACTGGTCACGGCTGCCGGACAAGTCTCGGTCGCGGTGGAGAATGCGCGGCTGTTCGCCGACGAGCAGCGCCGTTCGCGGCAGTTGGCCTTCCTCAACAATGTTTCGCGCACCGCAATTTCTAGCGATGATCCAGTGCACATGCTAGGCGAGATTGCCAGCGAGATTCAGAAGAACTTCAGCTTCGATCATATCGGCGTGGGCCTGCTTGATTACGGGACGAAAGAAATCGAAATTAAAGCTGAGGCCGGCGCAACCGCTCATGCTATGGGCAGGCGCATTCCGCTCGGGACCGGCATTCTCGGCCGGGTCGCCCGCACTGGTGAACGCGCTCTTGTGCAGAATGCGCTGCCGGGGAATCTCACCGGGATTCTTCCCGATTCCCGCGCCGTGCTGTGCATTCCGATCACCTACGGCGAGTCGTTGCTGGGCGTTCTCAACATCGAGAGCCGCAACGAAAATGCATTCGCGCCGCAGGATGTTCTGATTCTTAACACTCTGGCCGACTTGCTGGCCACAGCGCTGCACAATGCATTCGTCTTCCAAAAACTCCAACAGCAGTCCATCACCGACGGCCTGACCGGAATCAAGACCCGCCGCTTTTTCTGGGAGGCGCTGTCGGCGGAGTGGAAGCGCGCTTCGCGTTCCGGGCGACCGTTTTCCGTGGTGCTCATCGATCTCGACAAATTCAAACAAGTCAACGACAACATGGGGCATTTCGAGGGCGACCTGGTGTTGGCTCGCGTGGGCCGACTGCTCGAGCAAAAATCCCGCCAATCAAACGTCGTAGCCCGCTACGGCGGCGATGAGTTCATCGTTCTGATGCCTGACACCGGATCCGAGCAGGCCCAGGTTCTGGCTGAACGCCTGCGCCAGTGGCTGGCGAGTGATCCCATGCTCAGCGAACATCAAATTACCGGCAGCTTCGGAGTCGCCAGCTTCCCCATGCACGGGTTTTCCATCGAAGACATCATTCGCGTGGCCGACTCGGGCATGTACGTCTCGAAACGCTCGGGTGGAAACTCAGTTTCAACGGCGCACGAATTTGTCGAAGGCCAGGATTTCGCCCGCCAGCGGCAGCAGATCTCCGCGTATATCGAGGGCTTCCTGCAGCGCGAAGATACGGGGCCTGAACACTTGGAAGAACTGACTGGCACGCTCTACAAGCTTTGCGGCGGCGACGAAGAATGCAACGTTCCGCTGCTCAAGGAAGCGATCGAATCGCTGAGCCGCGCCGCTGAATCGCGCGAGTTGCAAACTGCCGGCCACGGCGATCTTGTGGCGCGCTACACCGAGGTGATCGCGCGCTCCCTCGGCCTGTCGTCAGAGGACACCGCTGATCTGGTTTACGCGGCGAGGGTGCACGATGTCGGCAAGATTTTTATTTCTGAGCGCATCCTGAACAAGCCGGGTCCGCTGGGTGAAGATGAATTTCAGCAGGTAAAAATGCACGCTCACGTGGGAGCGGAGATTGTCGGCACGATTCCGCACTGCCCCATGATGCGCGAGGCCATCGAACATCACCACCAGCGGTTCGACGGCACGGGCTATCCCGACGGCTTGCGGGGGGAGCAGATTCCGCTGTGGGCGCGCATCATCGCCCTGACCGACGCCTACGCCAACATGGTGACCGAACAATCGTTCGCCGCCGCCCGCACGCCGGAACAAGCGCTCGAGGAACTATCGAAGATGAGCGGCACGCGCTTCGACGGCATGCTGGTGCGTCTGCTGCTGCGTGGGCTGAAGTCGGAGCGCATGTCGTCTTCGGGGGACTGAGGAACTTTTAGCGAGACGGTGAGCAGATACGGATTCAACCACCGATATCATCCTGAGGAGCGCGCCAAGCGCTCCGAGGGACCTTACGAAACCTGGACATTGGTTGAACTAATGCGAGGGATGCCTGCACTGCATACGGCGGAGGTGCTCCCATCCATGACATCCACCGCGTCGACCGACGTAGGGTTCCTCACCCGGCTTTCGCCGCGTTCAGAATGACATCGGTTCTAAGTCATTTTTTGAAAATTGGCCCGCGGCTTTTTCTCTGCCGCTTGCAAGGGAAGACCGGAAGCTTGAAACTGGAGTGTCATGTCCATCCCTCTTTCTCTCTCCGGCAAAGTTGCTCTCATCAGCGGCGGGTCGCGTGGTATTGGCGCGGCTACCGTGCGCATGTTTGCCGCCGCGGGCGCAAGAGTTGCATTCAGTTATCGCAGCGCCCGCGCGCAGGCCGAAGCTCTTGCCCAGGAATGTGGCGCTGACATCTGCCATCCCGTCGCCGCGGACTTGAATAGTCCGGAATCTGCGCGCGCGCTCGTCGCCGAGACGGTCCGGCACTTCGGGCGGCTCGACATTCTCGTCGCCAACCACGGAGTCTGGCCCGAGCAGGACGTTGCGATCGATCGCATGTCCGACGAACAGTGGCGATCGACATTGTCGATCAACCTCGACGGAGTTTTCGGCCTGGTGAAATACGCGGTCGCACAAATGAAATCGCAGATCGGGTCAACAACGAAAGCACAGCCCGTAAAAGCCGCGCCGGCCGGCCACATCGTTTTGATCAGCTCCACCAGCGGCCAGCGCGGCGAGGCTTTTCATTGCGACTATTCCGCGACCAAGGGCGCGATCATCAGCATGACCAAGACCCTCTCGACCGAATTAGCCCCCGAAGGCATCTATGTCAACTGCGTCGCCCCGGGATGGGTTGATACCGACATGAGCGCCGGCGCTCTGGCCGACCCGAAAATCGGGGAGAAAATTCGCAGCACGATTCCTCTGGGCCGCGTCGGCCGGCCCGAGGAGATCGCCGCTCCGGTTCTGTTTTTGTGCACCGAACACGCCGGATTTATCAGTGGGGAAGTTTTCAACGTCAACGGTGGCGCGGTGTTGGCCGGATAGTCGGGCTCGTGAAAAGCGATAAAAACGCCCACCGCCAGCTTGCCCTCTGGCCACTTCCTGCATCCAAGCTGGGAGAGGAGCTTTCACCCTGCGGGCAGAAAATCCCCAAGAAACGCTACAATTCTGATTGCACGCGAGCTCTCCCTCAAGTGGAATGAAACCGTTCTTCCCGATTGTGGTTTTGGTGTGCTCGGCCTGGGCTCAGACTTTTTTGGCTCCGGTGGCGGGAGAGCCTCGTTCCACATCAGCGCAAACGCCGCCCGCGTTATCCTCTTCTCCGGCATCGCAGGCGCAGCCGGCTTCGCCATCTTCATCGCTGCCCAATTCAGACTCTGCCGTGCCCGCGGATCAGGCAAATGCCAACAAAGCCAAAGCCGTGCTCAACCAAGCCATTCAAGCGCTGGGCGGGCAGGCTTATCTGACGATTCGCGACCGCGAGCAGCAGGGAAAAACCTATGGCTTTCATCATGGCCGGGCCAGCGGCGCAGGCACTGTTTTCTGGAGCTTCACTGAATTTCCTGACAAGGAGCGCGTCGAACTCACCAAAGAGCGCGACATCGCGGAGCTCTACGTCGGCAAAAAAGGCTGGGAGCTCACTTATAAGGGCGCTCATCCCATCGAAGAAAAGGATCGCGATCGACTACCTGCGCCGGCACCGCTTCTCGCTGGACAACATTCTTCGGAACTGGGTAAACGATCCGACTGTCGTGCTGCTGTTTGAGGGCGCGGCCATCGCCGCGCAGCATCCATCAGACCGGGTGACGTTGATCGACGCCCAGGATGAAAGCGTAACGATTTTCGTCGATTCCGATACGCACTTGCCGGTCAAGAAGTCATTCTCGTGGCGCGATCCGGTCGACCGGCAAAAAAATCTGGAAGAAGAAGTCTACGAGAATTACAAACCGGTCTCGGGCGTGATGGCTCCGTACAACATAACGCGCTTCTTCAACGAAGACATGGCCAGCCAGCGCTTCCTCAACTCGGTGACCATCAACCAGGGGCTCGATGAGGCTATGTTCGACCCCAACTCCGGCTACAACCCCAATAAACCCGCAGGCAAGCAAACCAGCAAGCGCTAGGCTTAAGAGATTGTTTCCCATCCAGGTTCGGCGGACGCCTCGGCAAGGCGATCTCACAGGTTTGTATAAAACGCTGATCAGGAACAGGTTAGCTGTTCTTTCCCGCATGCCTGAGGGCTCTCCGCGATCGCCTTTCGCGCCACGGACTGTGGCCGTTTTGCCACAGCCAGCTTTCTTAACATTGGCGTAATCTAACCCATTCACCGAACTTAACTGACTCATTCTTGACCCACGAGCAGACAATCCGCTCCGCGGTGGAATGCAGTGGCGTCGGCTTGCATAGCGGCGCGCCTGTCTCCATGCGCATTCTGCCGGCGTCGTCGGACACGGGCATCGTCTTCCGCCGCACCGATCTCGACGGATTCGAGATCGAAGCGGTCAGCCGCAATGTTGCCCGCGTCAGCTATGCCACCAGCCTGATGAAAAAGGGCGTGCTCATTTCCACTACCGAGCACGTGCTCTCGGCCTTCATCGGCATGGGCGTTGATAACGCGATCGTCGAGCTCGACAACCTGGAATTGCCGATCCTCGACGGAAGCGCCCGACCGTTTGTTGAGATGATTCGCAAGGTGGGCATCCGCAAACAGCGTCGCGCCAGAAAATATTTAAAGATTCGCCGAGAAGTTGAAATGCGCGAGGGCAACAAGTTCATTGCCGTCTATCCCTCCGATACGTATTCGGTTTCTTATTCGATCAACTTCCCGCATCCCCTCATCGGCAAAGAAACGTTTCAGGTGGAACTCACCAATGGAAGTTATTTGAAGCACATTGCGGGGGCGCGCACGTTCGGTTCACGCGAGGACGAGCAGGCCATGCGCAATATGGGGCTGATTCGCGGCGCGTCCCGCGAGAACTGCATTGTGTTGACGCGCGATGGAGTGGAGAACGGCCCGCTGCGTTTTCCCGACGAGTTCGTGCGCCACAAAGTGCTCGACCTGGTGGGCGATCTGGCGTTGTTAGGAAAACAGATTCTGGGAAATGTGGTCGCTGACCGTGCCGGTCACGCCATGCACACCGCGCTGGTTTCGCGCATTCTGCGGGACGAAACTCTGTGGGAGGAAGTCACTTTCCCCGGCGAAGACCGTGCCCACACGGTCCCTGCCAGCGCCGAGGCCGCGGCGGGATCTTCCCTCTAAGATCTCATCAGAATTGTCATCGCGACCGGAGCCCGAGCGTAAGCGATGGCGCAGTGGAGGGACCTTGCGTCGCTCAGTCCGCGGGTTCGCAAGGCGGAGCGCTCGGATCGTAAATATCTTGCTTCGGCGGCTGCTCCCGCAGCAATCGTTCCAACTCCGCCCGCGTGGTATCAATCACGGCGGCGGCAAATTGGCGCGCGGAGTCTTGCCGCTCTTTTGAAAGCTCCCTCACTCGCATGTTGAGCAAAGGAATGTCCTGCTCAAACCAGCGCAGTGTTCTTTGAACCTTGGCAATACGGAAATCGTTAGTCAGCATTTTTTCTCCGAATCTGGCGGAAGTCTCGCCAATGGCGGTCTCTCCAGCTTGCCACGGGTATAGCCGAGCGCAAGTCCAAAGGAAGGTTCGTCTGGAGCGCGCATGTTCGAGGAGTCGTGAAGAACGACCTCTAAGTACTGTAGAAGAGCGGCGCTTCAGCGCAGCCTAAAGGGAAGAAAATTCAGCGGGCTTCGGCCCCTGATGCGCGAGATTCGAGGCGGGCGCTTAATGCGATTTTTCAGCCTCGGCTGCCGCGAGTCGTTCTTTCGCTCCTGGAAATTCCTGTTCCATCTGGTCGTCGAGCCACTTCTCCAGCTGCGCCTGCGAAGTCGGAGGAACATTATGAAAGCGGAAACCGGCAAGTCCCTTCACATCGACCCAGGCCACTTCAGCTTCTACTTCCATGTGGAGGCTCGTATTGGGAAGGGAGAATTGCAAATGCGGCGCAGCCCCTTTCGGCGGGGCCTCGCGCAACTGCAGCGCAATGCCGCCCTCGCTGATATTCGTGCTCGTTGCGTTCAGAGTTTTTCCTTCATATACGACTTTGACCTGCATCTTCACTGGCTGCCGGAAGTAACGGCGGCGTTCCTTGATCATGAAATTCAGTGCGGCATGAAAGCAGCGGGACGCATTGATCAAACTGATGGGTTTCTGCAACACGAAATTGGCGCCCATGCCAAAGGCATCCTGCATGGTGGTTCTTTTCCCGTTGAGGACGGCAAAGGCAACTGAGTTCTTATTACTGGGCGTGCTGCGCAAGCCCTGCAGCACGGCCAGCCCGCCGCTCAGATCGTCGCAGTCCACGATGACGGCATCGAACTTGTCAGTGATCAGAATGTCGGCGCCGGCGCGCGCTTCGTGGCAGATTTCCACGTCAATCGATAATTTCTCGAGCGTGGGGCGGATCACACGAACCAAGTCCGGATCCTTGCTCAGGATCAGCGAGTCCAACGTCATGCTGTAATTTTATGTGGGGGTGGAGAGCAGCGGTAGTAACTAAGGTCATGGACCCTTCGTAGGGGACACGACAGAGCGTGCCCGTAGAATTTGTGAATGCGATTTCGCGGAGTACATTTGCAACGGAGTCGCTCCGCCCGTCAGAAGAACGGCTGCGACCGGATAAAAATGCCCAGCATTGCCTATCTTTCGCTCGGATCCAACATCGGAGATCGGGAAGAGAATCTGCGCGAGGCTATGGCTCGCTTGCAAACGAATGGTCGTATCGTTTCGGTCTCATCCTTTTACGAAACTGAGCCCGTCGAATTTACCGATCAGGCATGGTTCTTGAATTGCACTGTGGCTCTTGAAACCGAAGATCCTCCTGAGCAGTTGATGGCGGCGATACTGCACATCGAGGCAGAGATGGGCCGGAAGCGCATTCAACCGAAAGGCCCACGCATCATCGACATCGATATTCTGCTGTTCGAAAGCGCGACTGGCGTCGGCCAGATTCTCGATTCGCCCGCGCTGACGCTGCCCCATCCCGCGATGCACGAGCGTCGTTTCGTGCTGCAGCCCCTAGCGGAAATCGCGCCTAGCGCGCAGCATCCGGTGCTGAAGAAAACAGTCCAGGAATTGCTCGATGCGTTACCCGCGGGGCAGACCGTGCGGAGACATAAAAACGCTTAGCCACGGATCATCGCGGATGTTCACGGATCGAGACTTGGCAGAAAGAAGAAGGAAAAAGATTCAGATCCGTGGCGATCCAAGTCCGTGGCCAACTTTCTTACGGCAGAATGATCCGGCTCGCCGATTCCGGCGCGACCACAGCGGCTTCCTTCTCCGGAAACTGGGCAAACAAAAAATCCACCAGGGCCCGCGACTTCGGGCGCCCCGAGGTTCGTCCGTTCGACAGTCGGACCAGAAAAACCAGCGCCTTCAACACATCGGAATCCCGCAGGCTCACGCGCCCCGTATGTTTCTGTTCCGCCTCGCGGAACTCCTTCACCATGGTCTCAACTTCTACAGCAACCCGCCGCTGCGCCTCACTCGTGATCGGCTGTTCATAATGCAGCCCGGAGTCCACCAGCCGTTCATAACTTTTCGTCAGCACCGTGAGCGCGGCGATCAGATCCTGATCATGCAGCCTGCGATCCGCGCGCGCGGCCTTGGCCAGCGAGTAAGTCAGGCCCATGAGCAGATGTTCCTTTTCGTAGATGAACTGATCGGGAACTTCGACCTGCAGAAACAATCCGGCCGCATCGACTTGGTCGGCTGAGCGCGGCTTTTCGTGGTCGCGCGCCTGCAACAGATAAGTACAATCGCTGGGACAATCCAGCGTGACCTCGCGCTGCTCGCCGCAGCACTGTGGGCAAATACGCCCATGAACAGCGGGGCAAAAACGCTTTTCTTTACGCACTTCACAAATTGCACAACTCAATCAGAAGTTCCCCCTGTGAGTATTATGGCATTCCTCGGAGAAATTGCCCCTGGGTGTGCGGCGGAATTCGGCGATTTCAAATTGCAGATTTTCAGATTACAGATTTTGAAAACCGGTCGATTCATTCTGCATTCTTCATTCTGCAATCTGCATTCTGAATTCCCCTCGTTACCACGTTGGTACGCATGACAGGCCCTTTCCGGCATCCGCAGACGCGGCAAGCCCTGTAAACATGGCCTCTTCCGCGTTCCCGAATTAGAAAACCCTAGTAAAATAAGGTGTTTTCCACAGGCCAGTGGGTATAAGATAGGCCCCGCTAGCATTAAACCGATTTTTTAGGAGGAAATACATGGCATCAGGTTTGACCAAGACACAGCTGATTCGGCACCTCGCCGAGAAGACCGAACTCCCCAACAAGACCGCGGCCGCATTTCTGGAGCACCTGGCCGACACCGCGATCAAAGAGACCAAGAAGAACGGCATCTTCGTTGTGCCCGGCCTCGGCCGTCTGGTGAAGGCACACCGCAAGGCCCGCGTGGGACGCAACCCGCAGACCGGCGAACCCATCCAGATCAAGGCTAAGACCGTCGTGAAGTTCCGCGTCGCCAAGGCCGCGAAAGACGCAATCGCCCCCAAGAAGCCGTAGTTGGGTTTTGAAATCAATGCAAAGGCCGGCGCAAGCCGGCTTTTTGTTTTTCTTGGGGAATGCCGCTCCGGCTGTTCATCGGGCGCAGCCCGGTTGGTAAAATCGACGAACTGCCCACGACCCTACTCTCATGCTCAACTGGATTGTCATCGGAATCGGCGACATCACCATCCGCCGCGTCATCCCCGCAATCCAGTCTGAACCGCGCAGCCATCTCTATGGATTCGTCACTCGCGATCCCGCGAAAGCCGCGCCCTACGGAGCGCGCGCGTGGGCGACTCTCGACGAGGCGCTGACTGATCCAGCCATAGACGCAGTGTACGTGGGCACGCCGGTCTTCCTGCACGCGCCGCAAACGATTCAGTCGCTGCGCGCAGGGAAGCACGTGCTCTGCGAAAAGCCGATGGCGATGAACCAGGCTGAAGCTCGCGCCATGGTGCAAGCCGCGGAGAAAAGCGGCAAGACTCTAGGCACCGCCTACTATCGACGCTTCTACCCCAAAGTGCTGCGCGCAAAACAAATGCTCGAAGCTGGCGTCATCGGCAAGCCCGTGTTCGCGGAACTCACCTGCCATATGTGGTTCGATGGCACCGGCAGCCGCAGTTGGCTGGTCGATCCCGCCAAAGCCGGAGGCGGGCCGCTTTTGGACATCGCCTCCCACCGCATCGACGTTCTGAATTTTCTTTTCGGCCAGCCGCAGCAAGTGACCGGACAACTCTCGAACGTTGTGCATCACTATGCCGTCGAAGACAATGCCACCGTAATGATCGAATACCCCAGCGGCGTTCGCGGCGTGGTCGACGTCCGCTGGCACTCCAAAATCGGACGCGATGAATGCCGCATCCGCGGCACTGACGGCGAGATGGAGATGAGCCCGCTGAACGGGCCCGATCTGGTTTATCCCGGTCGGCGAGAGAGTCTGCCAGTGGACTCCAACGTGCATCTTCCTCTGATCGAAAATTTCGTGGATGCCGTCGAAGGCAAAGCCCCGCTGATATCCAGCGGAGCAGCATCGTATTGGACCGACTGGGTCACGGAACAAGTTACGCAACAAGCTCGGGAGCAAGCCAAGAAACAAGGCTGAGAGATGCAGGCACAGGATGAAAATTCTTTCACCCTATGCAAGCTCGCCGCCATGCGGGTATAAGTTGTGGGACTTTTGGAACTTGATGGGGCGCGATTTCGGATCGGACTCACTCGATTCCTTCGTCGTCCTGTCCGCACCATCCTCCCCTCGAAAAAAATCTGAAGAAGCACCTCAGCACGCCTCGCACCCCCAACCTCACCACTTCCATCCTTCGCTTCAGCGCAACGATTGTCGTCGCCTTCCTCAGTCACGGCCAAGCTGCCGCGAGCGGCCCGGCTTTTCAGCCCTTGCAGATTCTGAAAGGCATCACCAATGGCGGACAACCCTGGGCTCCGCCGATTTCCGATGCATCGGGAAATTTTTACGGAACCACCTCCGAGGGCGGCAACGGCGCTTGCGGCACCTCAAAGTGGACGACTGGCTGCGGCGCCATCTACAAGCTTTCTCCGTCCGTCAACGGCGGCTCGTGGACGGAAACCCTGATCTATCAATTTCAAAATCTTGAAGACGGATACTATCCGGTAAGCACGCTCGTCTTCGACAAGGCCGGAAATCTCTACGGCACGGCCGAAGGCGGCGGCGACCAACCTTATCACTGCGGAACCGTCTTTGAGTTGTCGCCTCCTTCCTCTGGAAGCGGCCCCCTGGACCAAGTCCACGCTTTACAGCTTCAATTGCGATTCCAACGGTGGTCATCCTGAAGCGGGCGTGATCTTCGACAAACTCGGGAATCTCTATGGGACGACGATTCTGGACGGAAATTGTAGTATCAGCGGCGGCTGCGGCGTGGTGTTCGAGCTCTCTCCGCCCTCCAGAGGCGGGGAAGGTGGTTGGACTGAAACTGTACTGTATTCGTTCCAGGCGGGAACCGACGGCGATGTACCCCAAGGCACACTGGTCTTTGATGGCAGCGGAAATCTTTATGGCACAACCGACTCAGGCGGCTCGCAGAACTGCGGATACGACGAAGGGTGCGGCACAGTGTTCGAAGTAAGCCCGCCACCTTCTTCCGGCGCGCCTTGGACCGAGAGTGTGTTGTACGCTTTCACCAGCCAGCCCAACGATGGATACCTGCCGCGATCGGGAGTGGTCTTCGGAAAATCCGGTGCCCTCTACGGTGTCACCGAAGCGGGCGGAATTAATGTCGGCGGCACTGTATTTCAACTTATGCCACCTGCGTCGTCCGGGGGCGCGTGGGCGGAAACGGTTATTTACAGCTTTGCATTAGGCGCGGGACCATTCGGCACTCCCGCCGTGGCCAGCAACGGTGCGATCGTCGGCACGACTTCGTTTGGCGGCTCTGGCAACGTGGGGACTGCCTTCCAACTTGCTCCGCCGGCCGCCGCCGGAGACCCCTGGGTCGAGTCGACTCTTGTGAACTTCACGAATTATGCCTACCCGATCGCGGGGCTCACTCTCGGCCGCGATGGGTACATGTATGGCGCAACCCTCGGCGAGGGAGGCTCCAGCGAGGGGTGCGCGACCAGCACCAAAGGCAAAGGTCAGCAAAAAGGATGCGGAGAGTTATTCCGCATTCTTCCGCGGTAGATCGAGCGGCGTGATGAATTGGAGCTTCGACCTTCTCGTTTGAGAAAGCATTCGAGAAGGTCGAAGCTTTTTCTGCTCGCTATTCTGAGCCCAGACTCTGCGCCTCAGATTCTCTACCATTCAAACCCGGCGCCCGGTTGCGATCACTTCCCGTATTCGTTCTTCACCACTTCTCCGCCCTTCATCACAAACTTGACGTGCTCGAGAATCGTGACGTCCTTCAACGGATCGCCATCCACTGCGACCACGTCCGCCCACGCCCCCGGCTCCAGGCTGCCGACTTTACCCGACCACCCCAACAAATCGGCGGCGTTCACGGTCGCGGCCTGAATCGCCTGCAGCGGCGTCAGCCCCAACTTCACCATCACGGCAAATTCGTGGGCGTTCAGACCATGTGGATAAACCGCGGCATCCGTGCCGAAAGCAACTTTCACCCCGCTCGCAAATGCATGCGCAATATTCTTGCGGGCAATCGGCATGACAGCCTTGGCTTTTTGAAGATAGAAATCGGGCACATGATTTCGTTCGGCGTTTTCCAGAAACCAATCGCCGAGGTAAAGCGTGGGCACAAGGTACGTGCCATTCTTTTTCATCTCGGCGATTCCCGCGTCGTCGATATACGATCCGTGCTCGATGGAATCGACTCCCGCCTCTGTCGCCCACAAAATTCCCTGCGCTCCATGCGCATGGGCAGCGACTTTTCGCCCTAGCCGGTGCGCATCGGCCACGATGGCCTTCATTTCCTCCAACGTGTACTGTGAAGCCTGCGGATCATCGCCCTTGGAAAGCACTCCGCCGGTGGCGCAGATTTTGATCAGGTCCGCGCCGTACTTGATATTCTCGCGCACCTTGTGCTGCACGCCCGCGATGCCATCGGCCACGCCATCGCCGACCGCGTGATACTCGTACGGCAACAGATTATTGTCGCAATGCCCGCCCGTGATGCCCAACAGTGGACCGCTGACCAGCATCCGCGGGCCCGGAACGTCGCCAGCGTTGATGGCATCGCGAAGCGCCACATCGGTGAAGCCGCTCGCTCCCACGTTGCGCACCGTGGTGAATCCCGCCAGCAGCGTAATCCGCGCATTCTTGGCGCCGATAAGCGCCTCGCGCGGTACGGAAATTCCAAGTTCCTCGTAACCGAACTTCGGATCCATGGTCAGATGTGTGTGTGCATCGATCATTCCCGGCAGCACGGTCGCGTTCGGCAGCTCGATGCGTACCGCATCCGCGGGAAGTTTCGCATCCGCCGCCGCGCCCGCGCTCACGATCCGTCCGTCTTCAATTACCAGGGTCTGGTCGGCGAGCATCTTGCCCGTCTTCACATCGAGCACATGCCCCGCATGAACCGCCACGGGCTGCGATGCCTGAGCACTCCCCGCGACCGCCAGACACAACAACGCCATCCCAACCGCGCAGATCTTCCTCATGGATAAACTTTCCCTTTCTCCAGCTAGTTTGAAAGATTGTGTGAACCGATTCACTTGATCGGCAACCGCGATTCGCCGGGCATCCGCCGTGAAGATTAAAAAATGAAGATCAATAGCAGCAATGGGGCAGATGATCAAGTGCGCCGACACCTTCGTGCCGTGCATGGGCGCTCTAGCGCTCCGCCCGCAGCGACCTAGCCCCCGGGGCCGTCGTTGGAAACATATTGCTCGAGCGACTCCAGTTCGTGGCTCAGGTCGTCGACCCGCCACTCCAGCAGATTTCGTATGGAGAGGATCCCCAGCAGCTTGCCGTTGTCATCCGACACCGGTAGATGCCGGAAGTGCCGCTCGAGCATGATGCCGAGAGCCTCGCCGGCGCCCGTGGCTCGCGTGGCCATCTCGACTGGCGTGGTCATCAATTCGCGTACCGACGTCGACCGCGGATCCACATGACTGAGCGCCATTTTTCGCAGCACGTCGCGCTCGGTAAAAATTCCCGCCACGCGATATTCGCTGTCCACCACAGCGACTGCCCCCACGTGATGATCCAACATTTTATCGATCGCGTCAGCTACGGTCGCGTCCAGCCCTACTGCGGCAATCTCACGGTCACACAGATCGAGCACGCTCATACCTGCCTCCTTCGGCGCTCGAGTGTCGGGCACCGGAATCGACTGCCTAAAATCTGGATGGACGCATTATGATCGCGGCGGCGCGCTTGTCAAGAAAATTTGCAAAGGAAATATTGGGCGGCTCCTGGTTTTGCTTCGGGTTGGCCCTCGGAGCGCTCCCGGAGACGCTCCAGACGACAGCCGTTACGTTCCCACGATCGCGTCGGCCTCAATCTCCACCAGAATCTCGGGCGAGATAAGAGCGCTCACCTGCACCATTGCCGTTGCCGGACGAATGTCGCGAAAAAATTCCCCGTGCGCCCGGCCGATTTTTTCCCATTCCGTAATATTGGTAACGTACATGCGCGTGCGCACTACGTCCTTCAAACTCGCGCCCGCTTTCTGCAACGCGCTCTCAATGTTCTTCAACGTCTGTACCGCTTGCGCATACACATCGCCCACGCCCACGATCTTTCCGTCCGGCCCTGTCGCCGTCGTCCCCGAAACATGCACATACGGGCCGACTTTGACCGCACGAGAGTAACCTACGATCGGCTCCCACGCGGTACCGCTCGAAATGTTCTGCCGCTGCAAATTCTGACGCTCCATTGCCTGACCTCCCAGGTCGTCGTCATTTTACAAGCGGAATCAACACCGTTACGTCCGTCATTCCCGTGAAATTGGCAGCCGCTCAGATTGAGTGCCAGCAAATACAGCGAAATCCGCGTGCGTTTGATCGCGAATCGCAGCTTTTCTAAAGGATTCCGCGCACAACGCCTTCGCAACTCGTCCGCTTCTAACTCATTCGCAAAACGAATCATGCGGATAAACAAAAGTCACTTGCGTTGCACAGTCGAACTGAGGTATCAACACATGCATGTGGCTGAAACTCCGTGCCAGTGGCGGAGTTCAGGGGGATCAAAATGATTCCGGAATCGCACCCGTTGCAGCAGTTGTTTCAGGATTTAGTCGGACGGCATTACGCCTCGGAAATCGGCATTCGCGATCCGCAGATCGTGGCCTACGTCGCGCATCTGCTCGCGGAGTTCTGCGAAGCCGATCAATTCTTAAAAATTCACGACGCGAACGATCGCCCGCTCTCTGACGTCGGCGAGATGCTGCTCGAATCCGATCCCGTCTACGGTCCAGCGCCATCGTTCGATCGCGAACGCCAGGTGCGCAAACACATCGGCGATTACACACTCTTTCTCGCGGGAATGTTTCCGGAGAGCATCAATCATTTCCGGCTGCGCCGGCAGCGCCTGGAAAATTTTGTCGAGTGGGTCAAGGCCGGCAAGGAAAGTTATTACATCGTCTCGAAGTTCGAGCACTTCGAATACGCGAAGGTCGCACCCCTGTTCGCCAGCCTCTCAAGAAATTTCGAAGGCTGCGTCTACGGCCTGAACATGGTGAAAAATGACTTGGAAGAAATGCAGCATCCGATTGTGCGTAGGCAGAATGACTTAATTATGTAATCAGTAAGCGTCCGTCTTTCTCCTCGATCTCTAAGGCCGTTCTCAGCGGGCTCAGCGATTAAAAGCGTTCCTGCCCTCACACCCGCAAATCCCCCGCACTCCCCATGCGATAAAAACTCAACGCCGCGCTCCCCTGCGCCAGATGGCGAAATCTCCGCAGCGGCCCGAATTCCTCGCCCGGATCAAATTTCTTTTCGTGCTCGGCGATCACCACCGACATGGCCCACACCAGCGAAGAGTCCGCCAGCGCCCGCAGCGTCTTCATATAAGCTTCCTGCATGGCATACGGAGGATCGATAAACACTACATCCGCAGCCACATGCTGCCGCTCCATCCGCCAGAACGCGCGCGGCAATTCCTCCTGCAGAATTTTGAAGCCCGTGTCGATCCCCAGCCCTTCCAGATTGCCGCGAATCGCGTCCGCCGCCGCCGCCGAATGTTCCACGAAATAAACTTCCTTGGCGCCGCGGCTCAACGCTTCAATTCCCACTGCCCCGGTTCCGGCAAACAGATCGAGCCACACGCTACCCTCGAGGGCCGCGGGATTCCCCGCCGTCAGCACGTTGAACAACGTCTCCCGCAGCCGGTCCGAGGTCGGTCGTACCTCCATCCCCTTGAGCGACCGCAACGGCCGGCTTCGATATTTTCCTGCGATCACCCGCATGGCTTTGTACTTTCGGTTCCCGCACTCACTATATCCATCCATGTAGAATAAAAATAGCGAAGCCGTTATGCGAAGCTGGTCCATCCCGGTAGGCCGCCTGTTTGGCGTCGACGTCCGCTTACACCTGACGTTCTTCATTCTGCCCACGTTTATCTTCTGGACCGACTATTCACTTCACCAGGGCAACGCCACCGGATCGCGTGATCTCGCGATGGTGGGCATTATCTTGATATGTGTCGCCCTGCATGAAGGCGCGCACATGCTGGCGGCACGCCGTTTCGGCTTGGTCCCAAAGGCGGTGATTTTGCTGCCTCTCACCGGCGTTGCTATGTATGACGAATCGCACGCTGCGAAGCCAAAGCCCGCTGCACTCTGGCAGCGCGAAGTGCGCCTAGCCCTCGTCGGACCGCTGGCCAGCCTTGCCCTTGCATCTCTGGCGGCCGGCGTTGTAACCGCCGCCGGACGCGGGACCGACCTGTGGAGGTTTCCGTTCCTGCAAGCCACCAACCTGCCCAAAAGTCTGGTAGGAGCGAATCTTTGGCTGGCGATTCTGAATCTACTTCCGGCCTATCCCCTCGATGGCGGGCGCATCCTGCGCGCTTTCTTTTCCCGTACGATGGACGCGTCGGCCGCGACCCGGCGCGCCGTTTCCATCAGCAACGCTATAGCCATGGTATTGATGCTAGCCGGCCTGTTCAGCGATAACTGGCTCACCATGGTCGGCGTCATCGTCTTTTCCGCCGCTCAGTTAGAAGAGCGCGCGCTCGTATTCCAATCCGTGCTCGACAATGTTCGGCTGGAAGAAGTCATGCTCACTGACTTCGCCACGCTCTCTCCCGCCGACACGCTGGAGGATGCGCTGGAGAAAGCCGTTCACTCCCTGCAAGACGATTTTCCCGTGATTCGCGGCAGCGACATGGTGGGAGTCATTTCGAAGCAACGCATCCTCGACGCCCTGCGTGCAGAAGGAAACGGCTACGTGCAGGCCGTGATGAATAAGATTTTCGAAGTCTCCCTGCGCCAGGATTCGCTCGGCTCCGCCTTCCGTAAGCTCACTGCCCGCAATTCCAGCATCATCCCCGTCGTAGAAGACCAGCGCCTGATCGGCATCGTCACCTTGCAAAACCTGATGCACTCCATGTCGCTGCTGGCCGAGACGCGCAAGCTGCAGCGGGAAGAGTCGGAATCGTAGCAAGATTGAGTAATTGGGGAATTTGGTGATTGAGTGATCGAAAACCTTACGGCAAATTGCTCAATTACTAGATTTCCCATTACTCAATTCTTAGAGCCGCACCGCCTTCGCCTTCTGCACCGCCGGAATCGTCCGCAGTTTCGCCAGCACTCCTTCGGTCACGAGCCCGTCCACGTGCACGACAGCGATCGCTTCACGTGGCTGATCGGAATCTTTTTCGGCACTGCGGCGTCCCAGCGAGAAGTCCGCAATGTTAATCGACTCTTCTCCTAAAATTGTGCCCACCTTACCAATCACGCCCGGCACGTCGCGGTTCCGCAGATAAATCAGGCTGCGCTCCAGCGGCGCTTCCACGTCGATGCCATCCACGTGCAGCAACCGCGGCGCATCCCCATGCAGCACCGCGCCCTTCACCATGTGATCTTCGGTTGAAGTCTTCAGGAAAATCGAGAGCACGCTCCCCGCGCCGCCGGTCGACGCCTTCGCCTTGTGCGATTCCAGCACCCGCAGCCCGCGCTCGCCGGCAATCGTGGCCGCATTCACCAGGTTTGCTTTTTCCTCGAGCGCCTGATTCAAAATCCCTTTGATTGCTCCGTTGCGAATCAGTTCCGTCTTCCATTCCGCGATGTGTCCGCTGTAGCGAATCGAAATTTCTTCGATGCTGCCCTCGGAAACCTGCGCCAGAAATCCGCCCATCCGCTCCGCCAGCACAATGTAGGGCTGCATGGTCGCATATTCGTCGGCCGAAACCGAAGGCACATTCACCGCGTTCTGAATTACGCCATGCTTCAGATACTCCTTCACCTGTTGCGCAATCTGCACACCCACGGCCTCCTGCGCCTCAAAGGTGGATCCGCCAACATGCGGTGTAAGCAACACATTGTCCAGCGCGGTGAACGGCGAATTTTTCAGGGGCTCTTCGACGAACACATCGAGCGCAGCTGCCGCCACGCGTTTCTCCTGGAGCGCCTTCGCCAGTTCAGCTTCGTTCACCAATTCGCCGCGCGCGCAATTCACCAGCCGCACGCCTTTTTTCATTTTCGCGATCGAGGCCTCGTTGATCATCCCCGTCGTTTGCGGCGTCAGCCCTACGTGCAGCGTAATGTAATCCGCGGCCGCGTACAGCTCGTCGAGCCCAGCCAGCCGGATCCCCTGCTCCTTCGCGATCGCGACCGACACAAACGGATCGTGCCCCACCAATTCCATCCCAAACGCACGCGCCCGCCGCGCCACTTCCATGCCGACGCGCCCCAGCCCGACGATGCCCAGTGTCTTCCCGCGCAGCTCCGTCCCTTGCAGCGATTTCTTCTCCCACTTGCCCGCGTGCATGAGTGCGTCGGCCCGGCACAGATGACGAGCCATGGCCAGCATCATGCCCAACGTCTGCTCTGCCACGGCGACCGCGTTAGCACCCGGCGTGTTCATTACCGCGATCCCTTTATGCGTCGCCGCGTCGAGATCGATGTTGTCCACGCCCACGCCGGCGCGCCCAATCACGCGCAGTTTTTTCGCGTGCTCCAGCAGTTTCGCATCGGCCTGCACCGCCGAACGAACAATCAGCGCATCCGCGGTTTCGAGCTCCTGCTCCAACTTGCCATCCAGCTGGTCCGCAGTCAGCACGGTCCATCCCGGTTCCTGCAGCTGCGCCACCGCAGATGCTGAAATCTTTTCCGCTACGATAATTTTCACGAATGAATTCCTTTGAATGAGGATTCTGCGTCAGAACTTCGCCCGACAGCAGTTCGTCCAAACCTAACCAGATAATGACTGAAAAAAATGAGACGTGCCGGCTGCGATCATCCGGCGCCAAGGCGCTCGATCGACCGAGCGAAGAACGAAGAGCAGAAAGAGGCCTAAGCCCCCACCAGTTGCCGCTTCTCCGACAGCGCGCGGGCATAGACTTCCTGCGCCGCCCGTACTGCTGCGCCATATTCCATGGGCTTGTCAGTTACCCGCGCCAGTACATGTTCGAGCGCGCCCAGAATGCCGATGGTGTCGAGATAATCGTAATATCCGATGTGCGCAACGCGAAACAGTTGCCCCTTCATCTCTCCCTGCCCGTTGGCGACAACGGCATCGAACGCCTCGCGAAACTCTTTCACAATCTTGCCGGAGTCAACTCCATCCGGCGCGCAGATCGCAGTCAGCGCCGCCGCCGGAGCCGACGCATACAACTTCAATCCCAGCGCCTTTGCTCCCGCGCGCGTCATCTCGGCGCAGAGTTCAGCGTTGTTCACCAGTTCCTCGCGCCCCTTGGCCAAATCGCCCTTGCCCATGCCGCGCACAAATTCCAGCGCCGCGCCCAATGCCGCGAATAAAGAAGTCGCAGGAGTGTATGCCGACTCGCCCTTCGCCGCCGATTTCCGCTCCTTGCGCAAATCAAAGTAATAGCGCGGCGAAGTCGTCGAATCCATCCGCTTCCACGCCCGCTCGCTGACCGCGCAATACGCCAGCCCCGGCGGCATCATCAACGCCTTCTGCGACCCGCCAATGATGAAGTCCACGCCCCAGGCATCCACATCGAGATGCGTCGTGCCCAGCCCGGTAATCGCATCGACGACAAGCAAGGTGCTGTCACCCTGCGCCCGCACAATCTTCGCGATGCCTTCAATGTCGTGCCGCGCCCCAGTCGAACTCTCCGTAGCCTGCACAAACACCGCGCGGATATTCGGCGTAACCTTCGCCCGAATTGCATCCAGCGAAAACGTCTCGCCGTAAGGAACGCTCAACACTTCCACGTTGCAGCCGAACGCCTTGGTCAGTCCCGTCCAGCGCTCGCCAAACTTTCCGGCTGTGAGCACCAGCACCGAGTCGCCCGGAGAAGTCAGATTCGAAACCGAAGCCTCCATCACGCCGGTACCCGAACACGCCAGCACCAGAACGTCATTCTTCGTGCCAATAAATTCCTTCATGTCGGCCAGCACACGCTGAAACAGCGCCTTGAAATCGGCTGTGCGATGATGCGCCGTAAACGAAGCCATCGCCGTTTGCGCGGCAGGCAAAAGAGGAGTCGGTCCCGGGGTAAAAAGACGGTTCTTATGCAACATAATCGATTATGTCCTGACGAAAGGAATATGCAGTTCTTAAGAATGCGTTCTCTACTAGTTTATCGGAAGCCGGCGCATTCCGGCACGCGCCGCCCCGCCTGCTGAATCGAGAGCAGGCAGGGCGCGCGCCTTCAGAAGAAGTTTCCAAGATTGAGATTGGTGGTCGAGATCAGACGATTATTTCGCCGCAAGCACTTCCGGTTTGGCGATGTCCGGCGGTTTGGCAAACAAATCCTTCGCCTTGGCAAACAGCGCTTTGGCAATTTCGCCATTCAGGTGGGCGTTGCGCCCGTTTTCATCCGCAAACGTATCGAAAATGCCATACTTCCCCGGCGCCAATTTAATTGCGTACCAGCTGATCGTCCCCGCCTCGCGCTCCGCAAGTGGCTGCGCCGACTTCAGAAATTCCTCGATTTCTTTTTCTTTTCCCGGCTTGGCTTCCAGCTGCGCCCAAATCGCAAGTCTTCCCATGATGTGTTTCCTCCTCTCCATCTGATGCGCGAGCAGTCAGTTTGGTGCGAGTGGGACGCCCGAAAAAATCCGCGCCGGTGCCCCATCCTCCTCGCGTTCGTTGCGAGACGGTGGGGACTTTGACTTCGTGTCCTCACCGTTCATGCGGTCTTGACTTATAATCCAACAAACTCAGAGTTTCTCGATGCTCTTTCTCAAGCTGACGCTCTACACTCTCGCCTTCTACTTCACAATTGCGCTTCCAGTCATCGTTGCGGAGCTTGTGATCGAATTTTGGAAGGGCAGTTTCGGGATCACCTTTATGGGCCGCGGAGGAATCGCAGCGTTTACGGGTTTTTGGGGAGTAGTATGGCTCACTTCGTTCCTGCTGGCGGTTCGCGCCGTTTTTCCATTTGTCTGGTCTAAGCTTGTCGGTTGAGCCCGGAACGGGCACTCAGACTCCGTCTATAATTCCCCCATGAGCCTGACCGAACAGATCCAGAAAGACATTGTCACCGCCATGAAGGCTAAAGACGAAGCCCGCCTCTCCACCCTGCGCATGGTCAAGAGCGCGCTGCAGCTCAAGCAGGTTGAAAAGATGGCTCCGCTCGACGACAAGGAATCCCAAGCCGTGCTGACCACGCTGATCAAGCAGCGCAAAGAATCCGTCGAGCAATTCACCAAAGGCGGACGCCAGGAAATGGCCGACAAAGAAGCCGCCGAAATCGTCCTGATCGAAACCTACATGCCCAAAGCCGCCGGCGAAGCCGAGATCGTCGCTGGGGTCAAAGCCGCCATCGCCGAAATGGGCAGCCCCACCATGAAAGAAATGGGAACGGTGATGAAGAACGCCATGGCAAAGTTCAACGCCGCCGGTATGCGCGTGGACGGCAAGATGGTCAGTGAGATTGTGAAGCGGGAGTTAGCAGGGAAGTAATATCACGTAGCGGCAGACGCATTCGTCCGCCCGCCGACCAACTCGACCGCGCTGTCATTTCCCTCTCTGCCACTCTCTGTACGCCTCGCTCTTCGACACTCCCCGCTCCTTCGCCACTTTCTTCAGCGCCACCTTCTCGTCGACTTTTTCTCCTGCCATGATCTGCTCGACTCTCTGCCTGATCGAAACCCGTGCGGACGATGCGTCCGCCGCTCGACGAGCATCGTTCTCTTCCGCTTTGCCGATCAGCAGCGTGATCTCGCCCTTCACCGTCTCGCGCGCCTTCAAGTTCTCCAGCACTTCTCCCGCGCGTCCGCGCAGAAACTCTTCGTGCAACTTGGTCACCTCGCGCGCGACCACCACGTGCCTCCCCGCACCCAGAACCTCGCAAACATCTTCCAGCGCCTCCACCACGCGATGCGGCGCCTCATAAAAAACCTGCGTCCGCGGAGAACCTTTCACCGCCTCCAGCGCCGCCCGCCGCTCGCCGCGCTTGGCCGGGAGAAATCCGCTGAAGCGAAACGAATCGGTTGGCAGCCCGCTCGCGACCAGCGCCGCCAGAAACGCCGACGGCCCCGGAATCGGCACCACCGGCAAATGATGCCGGATGGCCAGGGCAATCAGCCGGTATCCCGGATCGGAAATCCCCGGCATGCCCGCATCGGTCACCAGCGCGACGCTCGCGCCTTCCTGCATTTCTTTCACCAGCTCCGCCGACCGAGTCATCTCGTTGTGCTCGTGATAGCTGGTTGTGCGGGTCGCGATCGCATAATGATTGAGCAACTTCTGCGTCTGCCGCGTGTCCTCGCACGCAATCACATCCACTTCCTTCAGCACACGCACCGCCCGCAGCGTGATGTCCTCCAGATTCCCGATCGGCGTGCCCACCAGATAGAGCGCCGGGCCCGCAGCAGTATCCTTCATGGCCGGAGTCTACCACTGCTCGCCTTCCAACTTCTTCGCCACGTGCAAGGAGGACGGCGTCATCCCGAAGCCCGCGCTTTCACCAGCGGGGCGAGCGATCTGGCGCGGGGTGGGTTCGCCGCTGTACTCGCGAGATCCCTCCCTCCGCCTGAAAAGCGGCTCCGCTCGGGATGACGCCGTGCAAATGGCGTTGGCCGAGCGGAGGATTATGCTACTTTTTCTCGCAGGAGGAATCCGTGACCCCCAACGACTTCCGCAAACTCGCCCTCGCACTCCCCGAAACCGAAGAGCGCAAGCACATGGACCATCCCGACTTCCGCGTCGCCGGAAAAATCTTCGCCACGCTCGGCTATCCCCATCAGGATCTCGGTATGGTCAAGCTCTCGCCCGAAGACCAGCACAATTTCACCAAGGATCACCCGGAGATTTTCGTTCCCGTGAAGGGTGCTTGGGGGCGCCGCGGTGCCACTTTCATCCATCTGGAATTAGTGAAGAAAGAGACACTCCGCAAAGCCCTGCAGACCGCCTGGCGCAACAGCGCCCCCAAACGTCTGCTAAAATCAGCATGAAGCAAAGTTGTTCCTCAGAATCGTCTCATCCCATGCCCCTTTACGAATACGAATGTAAGAAGTGCGGTCACCGCTTCGAAAAAATCCAGAAGTTTTCCGACAAGATGGTCAAGAAGTGCCCCGAATGCGGCGGCCAGGTCGAGCAGATGATCTCCGCCCCGGCCGTGCAGTTCAAAGGCTCCGGCTGGTACGTCACCGACTACGCGAAGAAATCCTCGTCTCCAGGCGCGTCGGGCAGCAGCGATTCCTCGTCGAAAGAAAAGAAGGACGACAAATCAAAATCCGACAGCGGCTCGAAAGACGGCTCATCGAAAGAGAGCTCTTCGAAAGACAGTTCCTCGAAGGAAAGCTCGTCGAAAGATTCCTCGTCCTCGTCGAAAGACGGTTCTTCGAAAGAGGCGTCGCGCAAAGGTTCCGGCAGACAAAAATAAAGCGGCCTCGAGTTCATCGAAGCCATTGAATTTTCCACGCACTAGCAACTGACCACCGGCAACTGGCAACTGCCTTATTTCAGCTCCCGCTCAAAGTGATCTTCAATCATGGTAAACAGATGCACCCGCGCATCCTTCCCCGCGATGCTGTGGGTCTTGTTGGGATAAATCATCAGCCGAAACTGCTTGCCGGCATTGATGAGGGCGTTAATCATTTGCACGCTATTCTGGAAATGTACGTTGTCGTCGCTCGTACCGTGCACCAGCAGCAGCGCTCCGTGTAGTTTGTCGGCGTTGCGAGTCACGTCCGACTCTTCGTACCCGGCTTTGTCGTCCGCCAGCAATCCCATGTAACGCTCGGTGTAGATGGAGTCGTAATTCATTTGATTGGTCACCGGAGCAACCGCCACTCCCGCGCGAAAGCGCTCGGAATGCGTCATGGCATACAGCGTCATCGATCCGCCATTGGACCAGCCCCAGATTCCCGTGCGGTCCTTATCCAGCTGCGGATACTGCGCGTAGAGCTGATCCAGTGCCGTCAGCTGATCCTTCAACTCGATCGCGCCGAACTCGTGCCGGATCGCGGTCTGAAATTTCCGGTCGCGCCCCGGCGTTCCTCGATTATCGACAGCGAAAATAGCAAATCCCTTGCGCGACAGAATTTCGTCGAAGGCATCGGGCGACCCTTTCCGCACCATCTGCCCCGCCGGGCCACCGTAGATATTCACGATCAGAGGAATTTTTGCGCCAGCTACGGCGTCGGGCGGCAGCAGCAATCGCCCGTATAACAGCGTCCCGTCATCGGCTTTGAACTCCAAATACTTGGGCGCGCGTAGCCCATACTCGGCAATCGAATCGCGGGCCGCCCACACTGGATAACACGTACCGCCAACCGCGCAGAGCACAATGCTCGCCGACTTCTCCGGACCAAAATACATGTGCGTATAGTGCTTACCATCGTCGCTGAAATTTCCGACGTGGATCCCCTCTTCCGTGGTCAGTGCCTTGAATCCCGAGCCGTCCAGCCGCACCGAAAAAATATGCAGCTGCCGCGGATCATCTTTATTCGCTTCGAAGAACACGTTTCCGGTGGCCTCGTCCACGCCTTCAATCCCGAGCACCTCGTAATCGCCCTTCTCCAATTGCCGCTCCAGCTTCGCGTCCGCCGCCATCGGATTCTGCTTGTCGAAGCTGTACAAATAGATGTGCATGTTGCCGTCGCGCCAGCTCGGCCACAATAGCTGGCCGCCAGATTTCAAGAACCGAACTTCCACATGCTCGAAATCGATCCACGCTCCCGGCGTGGTCTCGGTCAAAACAATCCGCGACTTGCCGGTTTTCGCGTCGACGAAATACAGGTCCATCTTGTCTTCGGTGCGGTTCAGCACCTCGACCCAGATCACTCCTTCCTTTACCCATCCGAAGCGAGGAATGTACGACTCCTCATCTTTAGCCAGTGAAATCCAACGCACCTTGCCCTTCTCGGGATCCACCACGCCCAGCTTCACCACCGGATTCGGATCTCCGACCTTCGGATATTTTTCGTTATCGACCGTGGGATGGGTTGGAATCCAGTCGGTGATGGGATAGGTTGGCACCTTGGTCTCATCCATGTGTAGAAACACAATCTCTTTGCTCTCAGGCGACCAGAAATAATTGCTGCGCACGCCCAGTTCTTCCGCGTACACCCAGTCGATATCGCCGTTGAACAGGCTGTCGCCAGTGTCGTTGGTCAGCGCCTTTTCTTCTTTGCCGCTCACTGGACGTACATACAAATTGTGCTTACGCACATAAGCCACTTTCCCGCCGTCGGGAGAAAACTTCGGATCTCCACTGGGGTCGCTCGCCGAAGTAAACTGCACCGCGGTCTCAGTGCCCAGGTCATATAGCCACAACTGGCCCTGCGAATCAAAAATCAGGTGCTTCGAATCCGGCCCCCACAAATACGCCGCCACGTGATACCGCGTCAGCCGCTCCTTCTCCCGCTCGTTCTTCACCTTGTTCACATCCGGATCAAGCGACGCCAGCTTGGCCGCGCTCACCAAAACTTTCTTCTCGCCGGTCGCCGCGTCCACATACCACAGCTCGCCCTTCTCGCCTTTCTCATCGCGTTGCACATAGGTGAGCTTGGTCCCGTCCGGACTCCACTCCGGAGTCTCGAGTCCGCGCCCGCCCAGTCCTCCCGGCTGATACAAAGTTTCAATAGTCAGCGGCTTGGTCGGCGCAGTCTGCGCCTCCGCAGGACGCTCCGCGACAAGGCCCAACATGAAAGCGAGCACGGCAAAACAAGCGGCAAAAGAAATTTGTCTCTTCACGAAGCACCCTCACAGGAAGAAGTAACCGCAGACCAACAATTCGCGAACCATCGAGTGTACACCGCGCTGGCGCCCGACGAAGCGACGGCAGGCAGAGAACTACTTCGCCTAGTAGTCGGCGGGGAGGGAGAAAAGCAGCGACACAAGCTCCTAGAGATACTTCAGCCACCAATCGTCTCGCTTCGCCTTGACTGCAGCAAACCATCGGCACGCAAAATAGAGCACCACGATTGCGATCCCCCACACCAGATAAAGCAGCGGCAGACTCCAGACGTAGCCATGCGGCGGCTCAGGATTCCCCATCGGATGATTGGTGAACAGCCACGGGCTGACGAATCCAAGACGAATCTTCGAGACCACGAGCGCCAGCGCGTGGATCAACGGTATGTGCAGCATGTAATAAAAGAACGGCACCCGCCCGAAAAGGCTAACGCGGCGGGCGATTCCACCCGACAAGCCCTCGATCAAAGGCAACAGCGCAATGATCGGCCCCAGCGTCATCAACAGAAAACAAAGCGACGCCGGATATTTGGACGTGTTCAGAAAAGAGAACAGCGCCGGGATCGGAGGCAGGCCGTTCCGCCCTTGCGCCGCAGCGTGCCACGGCCGCGGATCGCCATACAAATTAAATCCTCGCAGCACCAGGAACAGCCCGATCGCCGAAAGCGCGATCGCCAGGCAAAGCTGCTTTCTTCGCGCCGGCTCCAACATGACGATCTTCCCAAACGCGTAACCCGACGCCATCACTCCAATCCACGGAATAATCGAATAGAGAACGATCAGGTTCGGACCATTCGGCCCAAACTGAACCGGCCCTGCGAAAAATCCGACATAGGCAATTTTCCAAAGCCCGGAAAAGCGATTCGTATCGAGACTATCGAGCAGCGCGCCCATGTGCGAATCCATCAGGTTGTGGCCCGCGATGATCACCACCCCGATCGCGCCCACCACCGATGCCGGCAGCTTCACCAGCCCGGCCATCAGGATCATGCAGCACCCGATCACCCAGATCACGCCCGCCATCTCGTAATGCATGAAGTCAAAATTGAAAGTCCAAGCCACCCGCAGAAATGTAAGTTCAAGAAAAATGAGCCACACGCCGCGGATCAGCAGATACCGCGAAACATCGGCGTGCTTCCGGGCATAAAGGAAAATGCTGGTCCCGGCGAGGAAGATAAACGCCGGCGCGCAGAAATGCGTGATCCACCGTGTAAAAAAGATTCCCGCAGTTGGCCCTCCCGCCGGGAGCCCCGAGAACACGCGCACGTGATCGATCGCCATCACGATCATCACCATACCGCGAACCAGATCGATGGACGCGAGACGGGACTTCGCCGCAGGCACCGCGACCGGAGTGGAAACGAGACCAGCGTTCATGAATTCTCTCCAGGGGTAGGAGCGGCTCCTCGCCCGACCAACTCGTCACCATCTGTTCGACGCCGAACGCGGGAAAATGTATCAATACATAAGGTGGCGTGCGAACTTTCGCCCTCCCCAGGCCTACGACCGTGACACGATATCACGCTCCCAGAGACCCGTGCCACGCCCATCCCCGGAAACTAACAAGCCCGCAATCCGCGCCCCTCCGCGTGCTAGAATCAATCCATATTCAATGCTTCCTGACATCGAAAACCTGCTGAAACTGCACGACACCGACAAGGAAATCCGCCGTCTGCAGGACGAAGTCGCCGAGTTCCCCAAGCGTCTCGCCGTCATCGAGCAGAAACTGGCAGGCACGAAGGCCCAACTCGAAAAAGCCCAGGCCGCCGTCAAAGCCGACGAAGCCGCCCGCCGTAAGTACGACACCGCCATCGCCGATCTCCGCGGAAAAATTACCAAGTACCGCGATCAATCGCTCGACGTAAAAACCAACGACCAGTACAAAGCCCTGCTGCACGAGATCCAGTTCTCCGAAAAGGAAATCGCGGCCAACGAAGACAAGATTCTGGAAATGATGGTGAACGCCGATGCACGCGACAAGGAAGTAAAAGCCGCGCAGGCCGAGCTGAAAGCGGAAACCGCCGAGATCGAAAAAGAAAAAGAAGAAGCCCGCCAGCTCACCGCCAAAGACGAGAAACTTCTGGCCGAGTGGCGCGCCAAGCGCGATCAGATTCGCACCAGCGTGAACGAAGACCTACTCCGCCACTACGAGCGCGTGTCAAAATTCCGCGGCAGCGGCCTCTCAGAAGTCCGCGACCAGAAATGCATGGCCTGCCGCGTCATGCTGCGCCCGCAGACCTACAACGAAATCCGCTCCGGCCTGCAGACCATCATCTGCGATTCCTGCCAGCGCATCCTCTACTTCAATCCCGCCGATGAAATGGCCGACATTAAGCCCTCGACGACGCGCACGAAGCGCCATCACCCGAAAATGGACGCGCCCCAAGCCTGGTACTACCGCGCGGAGTTCAACGACGTCGGCGAAGTCTTTCTCTGCCTGACCACGTCCCGGGGACAAGCCAGCCGCCGCATCTATGACGTGCACACCGGCCGCCTCATCGGCGACATCCTCAGCCGCGAAGGCGACTACCGCCAGGCCTTCCCCGAAGACATCACCGGCGCCATCCGCCTAAACGGAAGCTGGACCGAAGCCGAGCTCGACGCCTTCGGCACGGAACTCCCCTCGGTCCCCCTCGACTCCCTCCGTTTCGATCTCGACCACGCCCGCCACGAAGCCGCAGCCGGCACGCACGCCAAACAACAAGCCCCAACCGCCCCCACCGAACAAGCCGCCAGCTAAATCATGTAGCCGCGGACGCATTCGTCCGCCGGCGAGGTCCCGATTTTGTTCGGGGAGGAGCGGGGAACCGGGCCACTCTCTCGCATGAAGCCTATCCCTCATCCTTGGCGTAGAGCTTAATAAACGCAGCCGCCACCCGAATGTACCAATCGCTCCACATGCCTTTGCGCCATCGACTCGTGTCTCCACCGTAAAAAACGCGATCTCCCTCCGACAGCCCCTGCCCGATGCTCTTCCAGAAGAACTTCTGCTTCAGAGTGGCCGGCTGTCCCGGCCCCGCGGTTAAGTGCCGCCCTTGCACGAATCCAGCCGCCAGCCCGGTGTTGAACGATCTTTGCCCGATCGGCCCAATCGCTTCATCCATCGGCGTGGCATAACGGTACGCGTTGTTCTGCCAGAACATGTCCTTCGCGTAAGCCCAGGTCCTTTGGTCGGCGCCCATCGCGACCCCGTGAGCGAAGCCCGAAATCATCGCTCTTCTGGCCACTATGGTTCTGGCTTGCATGTAGGGAACCCCCAGGGCGACCAGGCTCCCGACGAACGCCGCGATCGGCCCGAGCACTTCCAAGCCAAGACCAAGCGCTCCGGCGATTTCGACACCAAAAATCGCCAAGCTGGTATGGACACTCTCGAAGATGTCAAACGCCTTGTGCAGTGTTTCAAAGAGCTCATCGGAGTACGGCGCATCTGGAATCATGAACGACAACACCATGTCGTTCTTCCCCGGAGCGCCCGGCCCCTCGAATTCCTCAAACGCAGAGTTAGCATACCGATTCGAAAACAGTCCCATATCTTCCTCCTCAGGGATTTCGGCCGGATTCAGGCGGCACAGTCGCATGCCGGAGCGGGAGATCCCCCAACGCACTCATTGCAGTCAGTGTGCCATCTTTAAGTACTTGAAAATCAACGCACCCATGAAGGTGGGGCCGAATTCATCTTCGCCCGGCACCAGATGTACCGCAGTAGGCCGAAGTAAGCTTCGCGAATACGGAAGGAAAGGGTTCACAAAGAACGTCCAGCACCAATCAGGGTTTAAGATCGATTCATGCCGAAGCGCGCAGAAGATTCGACTTCACTGCCCACAATTCGCGTCGCCCCGCGCGGAGCCGAGCGCCTGGCGCAAGGCCATGTCTGGGTCTACCGCTCCGACTTGTTATCGGCCGATGGCATAGCTCCCGGTTCACTGGTCAGAGTCGCCGACCATCGCGGCAAACCGCTCGGCACGGCCCTCTACTCCAGTTCCTCGCAAATCGCCATCCGCATGTTGTCGAAAGAAGTGCCCGCCAAGGGCGCATCGCCGAAGACTGCATCATCAAAGGATGCGACTGCAACCGATTCAGCCAATCTCCCCGCACTGCTCCGCCAGCGTATCGCCGCCGCCATCGCCTATCGCGAGCCTCTCGTCCGCGACACCGACGCCTACCGCCTCGTCTTTAGCGAGGCCGACTCCCTGCCCGGCCTCATCGTCGACCGCTACAACGACATTCTCTCCGTCCAGATCCTCACCCAAGCCATGGACGCCGGCCCCGTCCGCGAAGCGATCCTCACCGAACTGACCGCCCGCCTTCATCCCGGGTCAATCATCGAACGCGTCGACCCGCGCGTCCGCGAACTCGAAACTCTGCCGCCCCGCGAGGCCGGCCTGCTGCAAGGCCAGAAGACCTCGACGACTTTCACCATGAACGGAATCAAGTTCGCCTTCGACGCCCTCGCCGGCCAGAAAACCGGAGCCTTCCTCGACCAGCGCGAAAACTATGCCGCCGCCGCCCAATACGCTCACGGCGAAGCCCTCGACGTTTTCTGCTACCAGGGCGGTTTCGCCCTCCATCTCGCGCCGCGCTGTTCGCAGGTCACGGGAGTCGATAGTTCCCGCCCCGCCCTCGAAGTCGCCGACCAGAACGCGGCGCTGAATCTATCGCTTTTAGGGTCAAAGCAGATTGAATGGATCGAGGCCAATGCCTTCGACCTGCTCAAGGACTACTCTTCCCCACCTCGTCCTCAGGAACCGCGCCGCTACGACACGATCGTCCTCGATCCGCCAGCCTTCGCCAAATCCAAGCGCGACCTCGAAGCCGCGATGCGGGGCTACAAAGAACTGAACCTCCGCGCCCTCAAGATGCTCCGGCCCGGCGGCATCCTGGTCACTTGTTCTTGTTCCTACCACATCAGCCAGTCCAATTTCCTCGAAATGCTGGGGTCCGCCGCCGTGGACGCCCACCGCACCCTCCGCCTCCTCGAAGTCCGCACCCAGTCCAAAGACCACCCCATCCTGCTGAACGTCCCCGAGACCTCCTATCTGAAGTGCGTGATAGCCAGCGTAAGTAGCTGAAAAGTATGACAATTATTTAGCACACTGTCATCCCGACCGAAGCCAGAGCGAAAGCGACGGCGCAATGGAGGGACGTGCCATCTTATAGTTGATATCATTACGCTCATATTTTATGCTTCTTTTACACTGATACAGCGTCTAACCATCTGTATCACCCAATTTCCGAAGGAGGCTTTACCCATGACCGTACTTACCCGTTGGGAACCATTCCGTGAGCTTTCCACCCTGCAGGACCGCATCAACCGCGCTTTCCGCGAATCCCGCACTGGAGACGGCGAGTCCCTCACCACCTCGAGCTTTGCCCCCGCCGTCGACGTCTACGAAGACGAGCACCAGGTCACTCTGAAGATCGAAGTACCAGGAATCGACGAAAAAGACATCGACGTTCAGGTCGAGAACAACGTCCTGACCGTGCACGGCGAGCGCAAGATCGAAAAAGAAGAAAAAGAAGAGAACTACCGCCGCGTGGAGCGCCAATACGGCACCTTCACCCGCACCTTCAATCTGCCCCAAACCGTAGACAGCGAGAACGTTTCGGCCACCTACGACAAGGGCGTCCTGAGCATCGCGTTGCCCAAGAAAGCCGAAGCCAAGCCGAAGCAGATCAAAGTCAACGTCGGCGGAGTGAACGGAAACGAGAAGCAGATCGAAGGCACCAAAGCCGCGTAAGCGGATGGCTCGGACAACAATCCTCGCGTAGGGGGCGGACGCATTCGTCCGCCCCCGGACGCAGCCCGAAGGTTCTTGGTGGAAGAGAGGCGCTTCAGCGCCGCGTAAAGAGCGCCAAGTCTATCGTCTCCCCTTCTTTGAACCCGAAATTTCGGAATCGACTAATTTGCACCCAAGCGTCACAATCGGACAATCAAATTATTCAATTACTAAATTTCTGAATTCCTAAATCGAGGTCCTTATGCCCATCCGTTGGGATAAATTCACCGTCAAGGCTCAGGAAGCCGTTCAGCGCGCCAATCAGCTCGCCTCCGAGCACGGCAATCCCGAGCTGCGCCCCATTCACCTGCTCGCCGCGCTGCTCGAAGACAAAGACGGCATCGTCCCGCCCGTGCTCGAAAAAATCGGCATCGGGCCGCAGGCCGTCCTAGCCGAGGTCTACAAAGAAATCGATACGCTGCCGAAAGTCTCCGGCTCCGACGCCCAGGTCGGGCTTTCGAACGAAGTCAACAAGCTGCTCGAGCAGGCTTTCAAAGAAGCCTCCAACTTCAAAGACGAATACGTTTCCACCGAGCACCTGCTGCTCGCCATCACGCAACTGAAGCGCGATCCCGGCCAGCAGATTCTCGCTCGCCATGGCGCGACCAACGACGCGATTCTGAAAGCGCTTGCCGTCGTCCGCGGCTCGCAAAAAGTTACCGACCAGAATCCCGAAGCCAAATTTCAAGCTCTCGACAAATATGCCCGCGACCTGACCGAGCAAGCCCGCCGCGGCAAACTTGATCCCGTCATCGGACGCGACGAAGAAATCCGCCGCGTGGTCCAGGTGCTCTCGCGCCGCACGAAAAATAATCCCGTACTCATCGGCGAACCCGGCGTCGGCAAAACCGCCATCGTCGAAGGCCTCGCCCAGCGCATCATTTCCGGCGACGTCCCCGAAGCCCTCAAGAACAAGCGCGTAGTCGCGCTCGATCTCGGCGCGATGCTGGCCGGAGCAAAATTTCGCGGCGAATTCGAAGACCGCCTCAAAGCCGTCTTAAAAGAAATCGAAGACTCGCAAGGCCAGATCATCCTCTTCATCGACGAGCTGCACACGCTGGTCGGTGCCGGAGCTGCCGAAGGCGCCATCGACGCTTCCAACATGCTTAAGCCCGCACTGGCTCGCGGAGAACTGCGCGCCGTCGGCGCCACCACGCTGAATGAGTACCGCAAATACATCGAGAAAGATACCGCGCTCGAACGCCGCTTCCAGATCGTCTTCGTCGGCGAACCCAACGTCGAAGACACCATCTCGATCCTGCGCGGCCTGAAAGAAAAATATGAGGTGCACCATGGGGTTCGAATAAAAGACTCCGCCATCGTCGCCGCCGCCACGCTTTCGCATCGCTACATCAGCGACCGTTTCCTGCCCGACAAAGCCATCGACCTCATCGACGAAGCCGCGTCCTCGCTGCGGATTCAGATCGATTCCTTGCCCACCGACATCGATCAGCTCGACCGCAAAGCCATGCAGCTCGAAATCGAAAAGCAGGCGCTGAAGAAAGAGGACGACGCGAACTCGCGCGATCGGCTCAAGGTAATCGAAAAAGAACTCGCGGAAATTCGCGAGCGCTCCAACACGCTCAAAGCCAACTGGAAAAAAGAAAAAGATCTCATCGCCCGGGTTCGCTCGCTCAAAGAGCAGATCGAGAAACTGAAAGCCGAAGAGCAGGCAGAAGAACGCAAAGGCAACCTGCAGCGCGTCGCCGAAATCCGCTACAGCCTTATTCGCCAGGCCGAAGACGAACTGGCGAGGCTCAGCCAACAAATGGCCAGCCAGGGCGGCAAGCGCATGTTGAAAGAAGAAGTCGACGAAGAGGACGTCGCCCGCATCGTCTCCAAGTGGACCGGAATCCCGATCTCAAAAATGCTGGAAGGCGAAGTCAAGAAACTCGTCACCATGGAAGAGCGCCTGCGTAACCGCGTAGTCGGTCAGGACGCCGCTCTCGAGCGCGTGGCCAACGCCATCCGCCGTTCTCGCGCCGGCTTGAGCGATCCCAAGCGCCCCATCGGCTCCTTCATTTTCCTCGGACCCACCGGAGTCGGCAAAACCGAGCTCGCGCGCGCCCTCGCCGAATTTCTGTTCGACGACGAGCACGCCCTGCTCCGCATCGACATGTCCGAATATATGGAGAAGCATTCCGTCGCCCGCCTGATCGGCGCGCCTCCCGGCTACGTCGGTTACGAAGAAGGCGGACAGCTCACCGAGCAAGTCCGCCGCCGCCCCTACGCAGTCGTTCTCTTTGACGAAATCGAAAAAGCGCATCCCGACGTCTTCAACATCCTCCTGCAGATCATGGACGACGGCCGGCTGACCGACGGCAAAGGCCGCTTCGTCGATTTCAAAAACACAATCCTGATTATGACCTCCAACATCGGCTCGCAATTCCTGCAAGATGGCCACGTAGCCGCGGACGCATTCGTCCGCGAGGCGGGCGCCAAGGCCTCGACTGATAGTTGGTTCGAAGAGGCCTCGAAAAAAGTCATGGCGGCGTTGCACTCCCACTTCAAACCCGAATTCCTGAACCGCGTCGACGACATCATCGTCTTCCGCCCGCTCGGCAAAGAGCAACTCGTCCGCATCGTCGATCTGCGCCTGGAAGACGTTCGCCGCCTGCTCGCCGACCGCAAGATTTCTCTCGAATTGACCGACGCAGCCAAAGAACTCCTCTTCACCCAAGGCTACGACCCAAACTTCGGCGCACGCCCCCTGAAGCGCTCCATCCAAAAGCTGGTGCAGGACCCGCTCGCGATGAAGATCCTCGACGGTGAAGTCCTACACGGCGACCACGTAGTAGTCGACGCCGATAAGAAATCCGGCAAGCTGCAATTCGAAGTCAGCCAGCGCGTCGGTGAGAAAGTACTAGAGAGAACAAAAGGATAAGGAGCGCCACGGATTACGCGGATTTCCACAGATGACCCGTTCGATTGGGCTCGATCCGTGGAAATCCGTGCTGATCCGTGGCGAAGTTCTGTATCATGTTCTCCGGCGCGAGGCCGCCCTTCATGACCCGAACATTTTCATTGCTCACCGCAGTCATCCTAATTTCGCTCGCACAACTTTCCGTCGCACAAGCTCCCATTAAATGGAAGATCCACGATCTCAATCGGCCTCTGCCGCCGATCATCGATCCCGGCACGGCGAGCACGCAGGACACTCCAGGCCGCCCGCCATCCGACGCAGTCGTATTGTTCGATGGCAAAGACTTATCCAAGTGGACCCAGGCCGACGGCAAGCCCGCCAAGTGGAAAGTTGAAAACGGTTACGCCGAAGTCGCGGACGCCGGCAACATCTCTACCCGCGATTCTTTCGGAGACTGCCAACTCCACGTCGAATTCGCTGAGCCTTCCCCCGGCAAAGGCGAAAGCCAGGAGCGCGGCAATAGCGGAGTCTTCCTGATGGGCCTCTACGAAATTCAAGTTCTAGATTCTTACGAGAATAAAACTTACGCCGACGGCCAGGCCGCCGCAGTGTACGGGCAGTATCCGCCGCTAGTGAACGCCGCGCGTCCTCCCGCGCAATGGCAAACGTACGACATCATCTTTCATCGCCCGCATTTCAAAGCCGGAAAACTGACTAGCCCCGCGCGCGTCACGGTGCTCCACAACGGCGTGCTAGTGCAAGACAACGTCGAGCTCACCGGCCCCACCGCACACGGCGAGCGTCCGCCCTACCAGCCCGGACCCGACAAGCTCCCGCTGCAATTACAAGATCACGGCGACCCCGTCCGCTACCGCAACATCTGGATTCGAGAATTGCACGGAGACTAAAGCGAGCCACGGATCTCACGGATCATCACGGATTAAACCAAGCGACTGAAATTTATCCGTGTAAATCCGTGAGAATCCGTGGCTAAGTATCTCGCCGTTTCCCCGCAAACGCGTCGATCACCGCCAGGGCCTGCGCCAAATACCACGCGATCGCGACTCGCACCGCAATCTGCAATCCGTACCAAACAACGGGCACGCCGATTTCCGCCATGGAAATCTTCGGCACCAGCGACGCGACTCCAACCGTAATCACGGCCATCGCCGCCCACCGCGCCCAATTGTGCAGACGAAGCAATCCCCAGCCAATTACCGCATAACCACTGCCCACGAGCAAGGCCATGTAAGGTCCGGCGAGTTCCAGCCCGTACATAAGCGGCGAAGCGCTCATCAGCGACACCGCTTCCGGCGCAACCAGTTTCACTACGCCAAACGTCCACAAGAAAATCGCCGCCAGCACAAGGAGAATCGAAATGGCGGTAACACCTGCGGGCCGATGCATGAGAAGAGACTAGCAAAACGGCGCCACGGATCTCACGGATTGCTACGGATAACCCACCTAAGAGTTATCCGTGTCGATCCGTGTAAATCCGTGGCCAAATCTCGCTTACGCTAAGTCAAACAACAGCAATTCAGCATCTTCCGTGCCGACGATGCTCACCTTCTTCTCATCACTGATCGCAGCCCCATCGCCCTGCAACAGTTTGTTCCCGTTCAACTCGACCGCGCCTCGTGCAACCTGCAGCCATCCGTGCCGTCCAGCCGCAAACTCGTGCGCAACTTCTTCGCCCGGCTTGAGCAACGAAACATACAGCCGAGCATTCTGGTTAATCTTCACCGATCCATCGCTGGCATCGCGCGAAGCAATCAGCCGCAGCTTCCCGCGCTTTTCATCCTCGGGAAACGCCTTCTGCTCATAACTTGGCACGAGCGCTGCTTTCTCCGGCTGAATCCAAATCTGTAGCAGATGCACCTTATCGGTCGTCGACGGATTGAACTCGCTATGCCGAATCCCGCTGCCCGCCGTCATGCGTTGCCCATCCCCCGGCAGAATGACCGACCCGGTTCCCAGGCTATCTTTGTGCTCGAGCTGGCCTTCAAGAACATATGTGATGATCTCCATATCGCGATGCGGATGCGTCGGAAATCCAGTGTTCGGCGCGACCCAATCCTCATTAATGACCCGCAGCGAACGAAATCCCATCCACTTAGGATCCCAGTAATCACCGAAACTAAAAGTGTGATGCGTCTTCAACCACCCGTGGTCCCCTCCCCCGCGTTCACCACTCTGACGAATCTTAATCATGGTGTTTCTCCGTTCATGATAAGCGTCTAAGTAATATTCAACTGATAAACATTAGATGCGCCAGGGATACAGAAAGGTCCGCAGCGGAGGTTCTACAAGATCTGTGCGGAATCACCCCGGAAGCCCCCACTCAATACGGCCCGAGATCGCCGTTCCGGTTTTACATCCGTGAGAGTCCGCGCAAATCCGTGGCGAACTGAGGTGTCAAGGAGCCGCCTATGGCAAACTGGAACCATGCACCGGCTCACTTTCGGTAACTTCGAACTCAGCATTTTTTCCGACGGCACTTATCCGCTCGACGGCGGAGCGTTCTTCGGCGTGATTCCCAAAGTCATGTGGTCGCGCAAACTCGGGGCCGACGAAAGCAACCGCGTCACCAGCGGACTCAACTCGCTGCTGATCCGGACTGGCCAGCAAACAATTCTGGTCGAGACCGGCATGGGCAACAAACTTTCCCCGCGCATGGCCAAGTTCTACGGGCAGCCAGCCCAGTTGCTCGACAATCTCGCGGCTGGCGGCATCGCCCCCGAAGACATCGATGTCGTCATCAACTCGCATCTGCATTTCGATCATTGCGGATGGAACACGGTGCGCGACCAGAACGGAAAATTCGTAGCTACATTTCCGCGTGCGAAATATTATGCTCCCGAAGGCGAGTGGCAGTACGCGCGCCATCCCAGCGAACGCGACGGCATCAGCTTCATCTCAGAAAATTACGATCCCTTGGTCGCGAGCGGGCAGATGACGCTGCTCAAAGGAGGTGAAGAAATAGTCCCCGGCATCTCCGTGAAGACTTTTCCCGGCCACACCGCGCACATGCTCGCGATAACGGTTCAGAGCCAGGGTCTCACCGCTTGCTACATCTCCGACCTGATTCCAACATCCGCCCATATCGACCTCGCCTGGGGCATGGGCTTCGATCTCTATCCACTAAAAACCATCGAGAGCAAAAAGAATTACTACGCACAATCCGTGCCTGAAAAATGGCTCACGGTTTTCACGCATGATCCGAAAGTCCCGTGGGCCTATGTGGAAAAAGACGAACTCGGAAGAATGGTTGCCAGAAAAGTGTAAGGCGAAGCAATATACGCGCTCTTCGGAGGCCATCCCACTCAGCTCAAATCCAATTCCCGGCAACACTCCCCCGCCGGGCCGCATCTGGATTCTGTCACCCTTGATTTTGTGACGGAGGCGCGAGCGCGCCTGCATCCTGAAATAACGGAAAGGTCAATCATGAAGAAATTGGCAGCCATTGGAGCAATTTGCGCAGGCGTCCTTTTCGCAGGGATGATTCCCGCGATCGCCCAGGACGACCATCGCGACGACAAAGACAAAGAAGTCCGCCAGGAAGAGCACCACGACCAGGAACGTCACGATGAGCACGCCCACCGCATTACCAACGAACATTTCCGCGCCCACTTTGGACGGGACCACCACTTCGCAGTCCGCCACGTCGAGATCGTAGGCGGCCGTCCGCATTTCGCCTACGGCGGCTACAACTTTGAAATCGCGCAGCCCTGGCCCGCCGGCTGGGCTTACACCGACGATTGCTACATCGACGATGTCGACGGACAATATTTTCTCTTCAACCTGAGGCACCCCGGAGTTCGGGTCGCGGTCACGGTGCTTCCCTAGAACAAAATTGAGACGAGATTTAACTTGAGGCACGGATGAGCGCGGCTGCGCAAGCAGTCCGCGCTTTTCTCGATCGCTCGACTGCGCGCGAGCAGAATTCAAATTTCGGGCTCAAACCTCGCGAACAAGAAGCCGCCCGGAACTCGCCGAACCAGCGCCCGCGCCACATAATCGCGCTTCGAAGAAGTTCTCCACCCGAGTCAGAATTTCGGCCGCGCTCTTCGACTCATAGATTTCCTTGCGCAGTCCCGCCCCGCCCGGCACTCCATGCGTAAACCAAGACGCAAACTGTTTCATCTTGCCCACCGCATCGGGCAGCTCTTCTTCAATCAGCATCCGAAAATAAGTTCGGATCATCTGGTAGCGGTCACCCTCGGAGGGCTCGTCATAGAGCTTTCGTCCCGACCCGACTCTCGATGCTGCCGCGCAATACTGCTCAATCTGTCGAAAAATCCACGGATTCGACGGCGCGCTCCGCCCAATCATCACCGCGTCGCATCCCGTCTGCGCGACCATCGCACAAGCATCCTGCGGACTGCGAATATCCCCATTCCCGATCACCGGAATCTTGACCGCATCTTTAATCGCGGCAATCCACTCCCAGCGCGCATTGCCGCTGTAACCCATTTCGCGCGTGCGCGCGTGCAGCGCCACCGCGGCTAATCCGCAGTCTTCCGCCATGCGCGCCAGTTCCACGCACACGATTTCTTCATCATTCCATCCCGCGCGAAATTTTACAGTGAAAGGAATTTTCACCGCCGCCCGCACCGCTGCAAAAATCCTGCCAATCGCCGGAAGATCGCGCAGCAGCCCCGACCCTCCATTGCACTTCACCACTTTCTTCGCGGGACATCCCAGATTCAAATCGACCAGGTCAAAGCCCAGTCCCTCGACCATCCGCGCAGCCTCTGCCATGACCCGCGGATCGCTGCCAAAAAGCTGCGCCGAAATCGGGTGCTCGTCTTCGTAAAAATGAAGATAGCGCTTGGCCTTCTGGTCCTTCATCCGCAGCACACCGTCAGCCGAGGTGAACTCGGTCATGATCAGCCCGCATCCGCCCAGATTGCGAATGAATCGACGGAACACCGTGTCGGTCACTCCCGCCATCGGCGCCAGCACAGTCGCCGGAGAAACGGTGACCGTGCCAATAGTGAGGCTAGCCGGGACCGGCTGCAGCGGCGCAGCCCGGCGGACCGGAATATCCGACCCACTCTTCCCGTCCGAATTGTCCCAGAACTTCTTCACCTGTCTATTCTACTTTCTTTGCAAATCCAAGGCGATGTGTCAAAATCCGCAGTCAGTCGCGATTGCCAATAACCCAAATGCTCAGCAAGCTAAGAGAGATTCTGCTAACGCAGTACATCGGGGCGATCCTTATCGCCCTGCTGATTTCGCAGGCCGCGTCTCAGCTTGTCGCGGCAGTCGTGCGCACTGGATTCTGGTTTTATGACTACCGTCGCTCCGAGTCCGTTCTAGCCAGGCCGTCGACTGCACCATTTCGCTGGCACGATCTGATCTTGGAAAGCGTTAGAATCGCGCTCCATCTGCTGACCGCTTATGGAATCGCCCGATGGCTATATTCGGTTCCCTCGCCAACGCCGCAAGCTGACGTCGACGATGATTCCTACCCGGAACCCGGCGATCCAGACATATCGGGGATATCGTGAATACCCCACAGCTTTTGCACGCTGGCTGGATGCGGACCAAACAGTATGCACTCCCCGTTATCGCGGCGGGCCTCATCTACGGGGGAACCGATCAGATTCTCGAACAATTGCAATACCCTCTCAGCAACTGCGTACTGATACCCGTTAACTTTGTTCTCCGGCACAGTTTCCCGGAGCAACCACCGTTGGCGGAGTTCGGTGCAATGCCATGGACTTTTCGGGCTAGATTGGCCGCTATAGGTGTCATCGTAACGGTGGTTGGGACGTTTGTCGGCCTCTGGGCCCAGGCCAGGAGCCAGCGCCACCCTTCACCGTAATTTCAAAGATTAAGCAAAAGCCCCCGCCGGGGCGGGGGCTGAGTCTCCAGATGTATCCGCGAGAATCCGCGTAAATCCGTGGCGAAAGAAGGTTACTTAGCCGGAGTGGCCGGAGTTTCTTTCTTCGCATACTTGCGGCGGAAGCGCTCGACGCGGCCGGCGGTGTCCATCAGTTTCTGCTTGCCGGTGAAAAACGGATGGCAGGCAGCGCAGATTTCAACGCTGATGTCGCCCTTGTGGGTCGACCTAGTCACAAATGCGTTGCCGCACGCGCAATGCACGCGCACTTCGTTGTAAGCGGGATGAATGGCTGCTTTCATATCAGGTTCCTATTCCTACTCGAATCCTTAGATTCTACCGGATTGGCCGGGGATTCAGCAATCGGGAAGAGCCGGGTAGTGGTTCAGTTTGATGTCACCAGGCGCATCGGAGGGACCTTACGAAACCCCTATAGCGGCTGTACAGTTGCCAGGCATGCCTACGCTGCATGAGGAGTCGGCATTCCTGTCCACGACGTCGACCGCGTCCGCTGCCGTGTGGTCCCTCGCCCGGCTGCCGCCGCGCTCAAGATGACATCGGCGAGGAAGTAAGTCTGAAATTGAGCCAGGGAGCTGACACCTTTTTCAAAATCTAAACAAATAGCTCGCCTTCACAAAAAACTGCCGGCTGTCATTCATATACCCCTTCGCCGTATTGAACACCCCCACCCCCGGAACCACATTCAGATTCTGCAGATCGCTGTTATACCCCACATAGATCGCCGTCCCTGGATGCACCAGATAAGTCACCAGAAAGTCGGCATTAAATTCCTTCTGCGTCGGCAGGTAAGTGTAAGGCGATCCCACGCCCGGCGTTGCGGCCAGCAGCGAGTTGTATTGCAGAATGACGCGAGCCGAAAGTTGCGGCGTAAACTGCCAGTTCCATTTGCTGCGCAAAATGTGATCATTGAAAATCCCGTGCCCCGCGCCCGGAAACAGCGGCTGCTCGAAAATATAAGCACTATTCGTAGTCCGCAGCCGTTCGAACAGATACGTGTTCTCAATCTTCAACGGCTTCACCGGACGAAAAATCAGCGACGCCGAAGCCGTATCCTGCCGCGCCCCAAATGGCTGGCTGTAAGGCGTAGGCGCAGCCGGCGGCACATCCGGCACCGCCTCAAAATTCACTCCATCACCCCAATAATAATTCGCGCCCAGGGTGACCTTCTTGAAGTATCCAGTCTGCACGTTGGCGCCGCTGGTGTGCTGGTGATAATCCTGATTTCCGCCGTTTGGCGCCGAACAATACAGTAAAAATCCCAGAAAACAGAAATCCTGCGGCCGCAGCCGCTCCCGCGTTTCTTCGTAAGGTGTCACATAAATAAACGTCTGCCCGCGCCCCTGCACCAGAAAATACGGAGCATAGTCAGTGTCGAGCCGCAGTCCAGCGTGGTCAAAATCGTAGCGCACATTCAGCGACGGCCCCCAGCTCAAAACCCATCCCTTCTTCGGGCGAAACCGGTAACGCACTTCCTGCTTGCTCTCACGAATGTCCACTCGATTCACAAATCCCGGAATCGTCACGAACCCCGGAGAAATGTCGTTGTACGTACCCTCATACGCAAAGTGCAGCCCCTCGCGCTGCAACTTCAACGTCTCAGCCGGACCAGCGTAATAGCTGCCATTTCCCAAATTTCCCGAACTGAACGGATACAAGTTAGCTTCACAGTTCAGATTCAGATGGCTGGAAGTCGCAACCGCCTGCCCTTCCAGAATCCAGGTCGACCCCAGTTTCAAATGTGTGTCCACGCCGCCGATGCGATTAAATTCCCCGGTCGTCGGACACTCCCAATCCGTGTAAATCGCTCCCACACTCGACTGCCCAAAAATGTCGCGGCTCACCCGAGCGACCGTGAAATACGACCGCATCCCCGACAACGCGCTATAGTCAGGCACGGCCAGGCCCGGACTGCGATCGTCGGTCGCCAGCAAGCCAACCGAGTACGGCCCATCTTTTCCCGTCAGACGGATTCCTGCCGAGGGATCGCCGATACTTCGCGTAAACATCAGATCCATCGGCGTGCGGAAAAAATCTTCGTTCTCCAAAAAGAACGGACGCTTCTCCGGAAAGTAAACCGCGTAGCGCTGGTTGACGGTTATCTGCGGGTCTTCTGACTCAACCTGGCTGAAGTCCGGATTGGCGGTCAGGTCGACCACGAAGTGATCGTGGATCACGAACTTCGCGTCCATCCCCGCTTGCCCCTGCACCTCGGCATTCTGAAAATAAGGATTGATCGGATCGCGCGTATCCAGCGCGCGAAATCCCCGCAACAAGCCGTAAGGTATCAATTCGATGCTGTGGCCCGGCGAAATTCCTTCCAACCCGTACAGCGTCGCGGCCTGCCCCAGCCTCCCCTGAATCCGTCGCGAAATCTGCGGCCAGAACGAATCTTCATTCTTGCGGTGAATGCCGCGATACAAAATGATTCCCCACACCTGCTGCCTGGTCGAGGGAAAGCGCAGGCTCTTGAACGGTATCGCCATCAACACGACAAATCCGTGCGCGGTCACTTTACCCCGCGAAGTCCACACCGTATCAAACGAAGTATCGAAGTTTCCGTTCACTTCGTCGCGCGACGCCTCCGACCAGATGGCGTCCCACTGCACCCCCAGCGGCGTGGTTTGGAAAGCATAGGCACGCCGCCGGTCATGAAACGTGTCGAGCATCACCTCCACCTGATCGTCGTCGTAAATATCTTCACGCACCGACATGCGGGCGCGCACTCGCCGCGGATCGTCAAAACACACGAACACGACGTAAAGATTTTTCTGGTCGTAACCCAGATAGGCGTCGGTAGGCTCCGAAACCTGTTCGCCGTCGTGCGGCGCGCGCTGCGTGAAACCGTTCACCTTCGCCATTTGCAGCGCAACTTCTCCCCGCGGATGCATGGTAAGGAAATCTTCCAGCGCCGGCGCACGCTGCAATTTCGGAATCGTTAGCGCGGGCGCCCCCACGGCGGAAGGCGCAGCCGGAGTCGGTTGCGGCGCGCTAGTCTGCCCCCACCCCGGCGAACACATCGCCGCGGCCAGCAGCCAGGCCGCTGCAGGCAGACCTCTCCGCCGAACTTTGACCAAAAGATCGAATCTCAGATCCAGACCGCGCTCCAGACAGAAAATCACGCCATCGGCACAGCGCCTCTCGCTCGCCTGCGAAAAACAGGAATCGAGCAAGATACACCATGCCGCCCCACACAAAACATAGAAATGATACTGTTAAGGTTTGCCGAACAGGATAACTCCGGAAGGGCACAGATTCAGAACAGCGAAGCCTGGCGCCGCGTCGGCGTAATCTTAAAATACTCATACGCCAGCTGTGTAGCCACCCGCCCGCGCGGCGTGCGGTTCAAGAATCCAATCTGCATCAGAAACGGCTCGTAAATTTCTTCAATCGCATCCGGCTCTTCAGCCAGCACCGCCGCCAGCGTGTTCACGCCCACCGGCCCACCCTGATATTTCTCGATGATGGTCAGCAACAACCGACGATCCACCTCGTCGAATCCATACTGATCGACTTCCAGCATTTCCAGTGCCGCTTTCGCCGTAGGCTCGTCAATCTTTCCCGCGCCTCTCACCTGCGCGTAGTCGCGCACCCGCCGCAGCAACCGGTTCGCAATTCTCGGCGTCCCGCGCGAACGTCCCGCAATTTCTCTCGCGCCCGCATCGTCGATCGCCACTCCCAGAATCTCCGCCGAACGCTCCACAATCACTTGCAAATCCTCAGCCGTATAAAACTCAAGCCGCAGCACAATCCCGAACCGCGAACGCAGCGGCCCCGAAATCAATCCCGCCCGCGTAGTCGCGCCCACGAACGTGAACGGCTTCACTTCCATGGTGTGCGTACGCGCCGACGGCCCTTGCCCAATAATAATGTCGAGCTTGTAGTCCTCGAGCGCCGAATAAAGCAGCTCTTCCAGAACCGGCTGCAGCCGGTGTATCTCATCGATAAACAGCACCTGCTTCTCCTGCAGATTAGTGACGATGGCGGTTAAATCGCCCTTGATCTGCAGCAGCGGAGCGGCCGTCGGTTGAAAATGCACGCCCAACTCATTCGCAATAATATTGGCGAGCGTGGTCTTCCCCAGCCCCGGAGGACCGTAGAGCAAAACATGGTCCATGGCTTCGCCGCGCGACCGTGCCGCCTCAATCGCAACTGCCAGATTTTCCTTAACTTTTTTCTGCCCGATGAACTCCGCCAGCCGCTGCGGCCGCAGCTTCAACTCAAACGACGAATCATCCTCGACCGGTGCGGCCGAGACCAAGCGCTCATGCCCTGGATCGAGGCGCTCGGAGTCGAGCCGGGAATTGTTTTTCGCAGCCACTGCTTCGGATGGTAGAACGAAATGCGAAGGCGCGCAATCGCCGTTTACCGTCGATGGGATCGCAACCGAGGCCCTTCCTACTTCGGATACCACTCCAGCAGCCGCACCTCAATCCCCGTGCCTTCCAATCCCTTCTGAAACACGCTCAGATCCGACCCGCGATAGTGATACGGAATCACAACCTTCGGATGAAACGCCTTTACTGCGTCGGCGGCCTCATCCGGTGGCATGGTGTAAGGCAGATTCATGCACACAAACGCCACGTCGATATTCTTCAGCGCCCGCATCTCGGGCACACCCTCAGTGTCGCCCGAAAAATAAAATCGCTTCCCGCCATACGTGAGCACGTACCCGCTGCCGCGCCCCTTGTCGTGAAAGAACTTCCCCGCCGCCGGACCGCGCTTCAGGTTGTAAGCCGGAATCGCCTCAATCGTCCATCCACCCCAAGTCTTCGTCTCGCCGTTCGGGATCGGCTTCCCCGCAGTCACGGTCGCGACCACCGCCGGCGGCGCAAAAATTTCCGTGTCAGCCTTGCTCACCTCCTTGATCGAATCCGGATCCATGTGGTCCCCATGAATATCGGTGATCAAAATCAAATCCGCCTTTGGCAGCCCCGCAAACTTCGCGGGCTTGGCCGGATCAAGATAAATCGTCTTCCCCCCAGCCTCAATCAGCGTGCTGGCATGGTAGAGCGGCGTAAACTTCACCGGCCCTGCGGAAGTGGAAAAAGTCTGAGTCTGGGCGCCAGAAAACGCCGCCACGGCGAAAAGAAAAATCACAACCATCAGGATGAGTTTCATCGGTAGTCCTCGCATCGTTGCTTTGTACTTGAGCCGCCCGCTCAACGTCAATCGTGCCTCTCTCATAGCCCGTGATTCAATTGTTATATACTCTAGTATTCCGTGATATACTAATAACAGTATGGCGCTTAGTATCAAGAGCATAGAAGCAGAACGCTTGGCTCGTGAGATCGCGAAAACGACCGGGGAGTCGTTGACGGGCGCAATTCAAAAGGCCCTGGAGGAGCGCTTGGATCGTCTTCGCAGCCAGCGCCGCGGCCAGATTCTCGCCGGCCAACTGGAAGAAATTCTGCGCCGTGTCGACCGACTACCTGTCATTGATTCTCGCAGCGCAGACGAAATTCTCGGCTACGACGAGCACGGCATTCCGCGCTAGGCCAGGCTTATGGTGATTGACACATCGGCCCTCGCGTCAATTTTTTTCGGCGAACCGGAGCGGCAACAATTCCTCGCCGCCATCACCGCTGCAGGAAGCCGCCTGGTATCGGCTGCGAGCATGCTCGAAACCGGAGTCGTCATCGAATCCCGCCAAGGCGAAGCAGCTGGCCGCGAATTCGACCTCTTCGTCGTGCGCGCCAATCTGCAAATCGTTGCCGTGGACGCGGAACAAGCCGAACTGGCCCGATCCGCCTGGCGCAAGTACGGAAAAGGCCGGCACCCCGCCGCCCTCAATTTCGGCGACTGCTTTTCGTATGCACTCGCCAAAGCCTCCGGCGAACCGCTCCTGGCCAAGGGCACCGACTTCAGTCAGACGGACCTCACGATCGTCCGCTGACCATCGTCCCCGGTTCCAATGTCGTCCTGAGCGAAGCATGAGCGCCCGAAAGGCGTTCATGCGCAGTCGCAGGATCCCTATAGCAATCAACGAACAACCGCACCCACACATTTTCCCAGAGGCCTCATCTCGAAACTCACGACTCGAAACCCGAAACTCCTCACTCCTCCTCTTCCTTCACTTCCCCCCGCTCCGCCTTCGCCTTCTCAATAATCTTCTCTTGCAGCTGCCCCGGCACCAGATCGTAATGATGCATCTCCATGTTGAAGCTGCCGCGCCCCTGCGTCATCGACGTCAGCTCCACGCCATACGTCAGCATCTCCGACATTGGCACTTCCGCCTTCACCACCGTGTTGCCGCCCTTGTTGTCCATGCCCTGAATGCGCCCGCGGCGGCTGTTCAAGTCGCCCATGATCGATCCCGCAAAATCATCCGGCACCGTAATCTCGACCGCCATCACCGGCTCCAACAAAGTAGGCTTGGCAACCTCCATCGCTTTCTTGAAAGCGATGCGCCCCGCCATCTGAAACGACAGATCGTTCGAATCCACATCATGATAAGAACCGTCGTAAAGAATCACCCGGAAATCCACTACCGGAAATCCCGCCAGATATCCGCGCGCCGCCGCATCGCGAATCCCCTTTTCAACCGGAGGAATAAAGTTCTTCGGAATCGCGCCGCCGAAAATGTCATTCACAAACTCAAATTCTCCGCCCCGCGGCAGCGGCTCAATCTTGATCTTGCAATCGCCGTACTGCCCGTGCCCGCCCGTCTGTTTCTTGTGCCGCCCCTGCACGTCGGCCTTTCCGCGAATGGTCTCGCGATACGGAACCTTCGGCGCCTTCAGCACCACCTCCGTGTGATAGCGCTTCTTCAGTTTCGCGACAATCACTTCAATGTGCTGCTGCCCCGTGCCCGCAATCAGAAATTCCTTAGTCTGCGGATCGCGAAAAAACCGCAGCATCGCATCCTCTTCCATCAGTCTATGAATCCCCGGCCCCAGCTTGTCTTCATCGGCGCGGCTCTTCGGCTCAATCGCAAACGTAATCGCCGGCTCCGGCAGCTTCACCCGCGGATACTGAATCGGCGCACCCTTATCGCCGAGCGAATCGCCGGTGAGCGTGTCTTTCAATTTCGCGACCGCACCAATATCCCCCGCATGCAGCTCCGGCACCGGAACCGCCGTCTTTCCCTGCATCGATGCAATATGCGCAAACTTCTCCTGCGCACCCCGGCTATAGTTCACCAGCATCGCGTCATTCTTCAGCACGCCAGAAAAAACTTTGAAATAAGAAATCCGCCCCGCAAACGCGTCCGACACAGTTTTGAATACATATAAAGAAACCGGCTCCGCATCCGATTCATGCCGCTTGGGCGCATCCCCATTCCCCGCAGCCTCGCCCTGCACCCACTCGTGCTCCGAAGGCGCCGGCGTGTAGTCGACAATAAAATCCATTACCCGGTCAGCCCCAACATTTCCCAGCCCCGAACTGAAGATCACCGGAAAAATCTTGTCCTCACGAATCGCATTATGCAGCGCCGGAATCAGATCTTCTTCGCCCAGCGTCCCCGCCTCAAAAAACTTCTCCATCAACTTGTCGTCGCCCTCGGCCACCAACTCGACCAGCATCTCGTGCGCTTCCTGCACCTGCGCCCGCATGTTGGCCGGAATCTCCGTCTCTTTTCCCTTGCCGTTTCCGCCCAGCTCATACGTATAAGCCTTCATGCGTACCAGGTCGACCACGCCGGTCAAACTTTTCTCCGACCCAATCGGCAACTCAATCGGAATCACATCCCGCCCAAATGCGGTGGTCAGCGATTCCATCACGCGCTCTGCATTGGCGCGATCCCGATCCATCCGGTTCACCACGATCAGCCGCGGAGTCTTATATTCCTCGCAATAATTCCATACGCGCTGCGTCACCACTTCCACGCCGGCCACCCCATCGACCACCACAATGGCCGCGTCCACTACCGGCAGCACCATCTTCGCCTCATGCACAAACATGCTGAACCCGGGCGTGTCGAGAATATTGATCTTCGTCGATCCGCCGTTGCTCCCCCACTCCACCACCGCCGCGCCCGCCGAAATCGACATCTTCCGCGCGACTTCTTCTTCATCGTGATCAGTCGTCGCCGACCCATCGTCCACGCGCCCCAGCCGCTGCGTCGCGCCCGCCGTATAAAGCATGGCCGAAACAAGCGTAGTTTTCCCCGCATGCCCGTGCCCCACCATCGCCACATTCCTGATGTTTGTTCCCGAATAGACTTTCAAGTTGGGCTCCCTTCGGCAGGCGCGGGAAAGGAAACGGCCGTGAAGAAGATAAGGACAGGAACAGGCCAACCCGGCAACCCTGCCAAAAACCCTAGGATGCTACCACGCGGCAAGCAACTGCCTCAACCGTACCAAGAACCGATCGACGCCGGGTGCCCCACCCTTCTCGCGTCTTTTGCGAGAGGGTGGCGATTTTGACTTCGCAACGCCGCGCCTCACAGGTGTATGATTCCTCCGCCATGTTAGGCAACCGCACCCCCGACCAGTGGATCGCGCAATACTCCACCAGCCACCAGCACCCCATCAATCGCCTCTGCCACACCCTCGGCATCCCCACGATCCTCGTCTCAGTAGCAATAGCAGTCGCAGGATTCTTCTCGCATCGTCTATGGCTCTACGCCGCCGTACTCTTCGTCCTGGGCTGGATCCTCCAATTCATCGGTCACGCCTTCGAAGGCAAGCCTCCCGAATTCTTCAGCGACTGGCGCTTCCTCTTCGTCGGCGTCCGCTGGTGGTGGGCCAAAATCAACGGCAAAGCCTGACCACCAGCAATCCACTCTCACCCCATCCCCGTATCTAAACTGACAGGGGCCCCATTCCAGGCGTCCTTCGGCTTGCGTGGGATGTACCGGGTGCCCTATTTCTCGCGCGTTCTTTGCGCGAGAAACAGGGGGAGTCGGCGCCGGCTGCTGCCTTTGGCTTGCGTCGCTTCGAGTTTATGTTCTATGCTGGCCCAATCTTAGTGTTCGGATTCGCCTGATAACCATGCAGCGCCTGACCGCCAGATTCCTGTTGTTGTTCGCGTTGCTCGGCACCTTCGCGCCGCTGGCTCTGACTGCCACCTCTACCCCCGCGCACTCCTGCTGCCGGCGCAAGTCCGCTCATCAGTGTCATCAGCCCGCCAGCGTGGCAGCCACCGACTCTGATCAGCGCTCCATCCATGGCGCCGGATGCTGCACCCACGACTGCTGCCGCGCCGTAACCACATCTCATTGGGCCGACCCGCAGCCGTCGGTTGCGCCATACTTCGCACCGAACATCGAAAGTTCCATCGCCGTAACGGACTCCACAAATCCCGCCTCGGAATCTTTCGCCTCACAATCCACCCGCGCTCCTCCGCAAATCTCCCTAGGCTGAATAACCTCGCGAAGAACTTCGCGACTTAATTGCCTCATGTGGGGACAGCCGCCCTCGGCTGTCCGCCGGGCAGAGCCTGGCTCTCGCGACCACACCCAAGGAATTCATCGGAGATCACTTATGCGCGTCATTCGCATTTCACTCTTATTACTGTTCCTTTTCTCGTCTCTCGCCGCCTTCGCCAACATCTATGGCGCAATCCGCGGCATCGTTCACGATCCCCAGCACCGCCCCGTGCAGGGAGCCATGGTCATGCTCAAAGCCAAAGCGTCCGACTGGGCAAAGTCCGTCATCACCGACGCCAACGGCGAATTTCAGTTGAACGGCGTCCCTCTCGGCGACTACTCCATCAGCGTCGCCAGCCCCGGCTTCGCCCAAACCGAGCAGGATGTCACCGTAATCTCCGGGACCGTCCCCGTGGTTCACTTCCAATTGCAAATCGCAGCCGCGAATACGAATGTCACCGTTTCCGCCGCTTCCGAAGTCGTCGCCACCGACTCGGCCACTCCAGTCACACTGATCGATCAGCTCGACATTGCGCGCACTCCCGGCGCCGACCGTTCCAACAGCCTGGCCATGATCACCGATTTCGTTCCCGGCTCCTACGTCACTCACGACATGCTGCACATTCGCGGCGGACACCAGACCACCTGGCTGCTCGACGGCATCCCCGTCATCAATACCGCCATCGCGCAAAACGTCGGCCCCCAGTTCGATCCCAAGGATATGGAATATGTTGAAGCCGATCGCGGAAGCTACGGCGCCGAGTTCGGCGACCGCACCTACGGCGTTTTCAACGTAGTTCCCCGCACCGGCTTCGAACGGAACAATCAAGCCGAAGTCGTGCTCAGCGCCGGCAACTTTTATCAGTCCAACGACGCCCTCAGCTTCGGCAGCCATACTGAACGCTTCGCCTACTACGCCAGCGTCAATGCCAACCGCACCAACCTCGGCCTCCAGACGCCCGTCCCGCAAGTGGTTCACGATGCCGACAACGGCGTCGGCGGTTTCGGCTCCTTCATTTTCAATGCCTCACCCTCCAACCAGCTTCGCCTCATGACTTCGCTTCGCCGCGACTATTTCCAGGTTCCCTACGATCCCAATCCCAATGACATCGAGAACGGATCCATCGCGGCCAATGGCTACAGCCCGCAATATCCCAGCATCGGTCTGCGCGATGGCGAACACGAAACCGACGCCGGCGTAATGTTCACCTGGGTCCACACTTTCAATTCGCATCTCCTCGCCACCGTTTCGCCGTTCTACCACTACAACCGCGGCGACTACACCAGCTCGCCCTTCGACACCCCCGTCGCCACTACCGAGGACCGCGGTTCCACCTACGTCGGCGGTCAGGCCAGCTTCGCTGCCAACTACAAAAAGAACGACCTGCAGGTCGGCTTCCTCAGCTTCTATCAAAGCGACAACCAACTCTTCGGCGCCATCTTCAACGACGGCAGCGGCAACACGCCCTTCACCGACAGCGAAAGCCCCACCGCAAATCTCGAGGCTTTCTACATCGACGACAAATTCAAACCGTTTCCCTGGCTGACCCTTTCCGCTGGCATGCGTCCCACCCGTTTCGCCGAAGGCAACATTCCCGTTACTGCCGCCGCGCCCCCAGTCGACGAATCCGCCATCCAGCCCCGTTTCGGCGCAACTTTCACCGTTCCCAAACTCAATTGGACTTTCCGCGCTTTTTACGGACACTACTACCAGGCCCCGCCCATCGAAACCGTTTCCGGCCCCGCGCTCATCGATTACACCGGCCAGCAAGGCCTGGGATTCGCCACACTCCACGGCGAGCGCGATGAAGAACATCAATTCGGTGCAACCATCCCCTACCATGGATGGGTTCTCGACGGCGACACTTTCAAAACCAACGTCCAGAATTTTCTCGACCACAACAACATCGGCGCGTCCAGCATCTTTTTCCCGCTCACCGTCTCGCAAGCAGTGATCCGCGGCTGGGAACTCACGCTGCGTTCGCCGCGCTTCGCCCATCGCGGGCAGTTCCATCTCGCCTACTCCAATCAAATCGCCGAAGGCAGCGGCACCATCACCGGCGGCCTCACCGATTTCACTTTGTCTCCCGGACTCACTCCCCTCGACCACGACCAGCGCAACACTCTGAACGTAGGCGGCGACGTGTCCCTCCCCTGGCGCGCCTACGCCTCCACCAACGTCTATTACGGCTCAGGATTCAGCAACGGATTCCCCGGCCAGCCTTATCCCGGCGACTACCTGCCCCAGCACACCACCTTCGACCTCTCGCTGGGAAAAGATTTCGGCGAGCGCATCACCGCATCGCTCACCGCCCTCAACGTCGCCAACCGCCGCGTCGAGTACGACAACAGCCTCACCTTCGGCGGTTTCCACTGGAATAACCCGCGCGAGGTCTATGTCGAACTTCGCTACCGCTTCCACTATTGAGAATTGTGCAGCGCAAACTGAACTACGTAGAAACGAACGCATTGGTCCGTCCCGCCAGCGCGCAGCGTGGCGGCCCCATAGGTGAGTGTGCGTTGTGGCTCGCGGAGGAGCAGTCGTGCAGAACCCGTGCGTGCGGCACTGTGGAAGAGCGGCGCGCCAGCGCCCCGTAAAGCAAACGAAAATTAACCGGGCTTTAAGCCCTGCCGATCCTCACCGCCCCAACCTTTCTCGCAACATCTCCTCCACATCCCCCATCTTCTCCCCCATCACATTCAACTTGCGCGCCAGCCCCAGAATCTCCGCTTCAGCCCGCCGGTTCACGTCGTAATCCAATTCGCCGCGCAGCCGGTCCTTCGTGTCCTGCCGGTTCTGGCTCATCATGATCACCGGAGCCTGCACCGCCGCCAGCATCGACAAAAACAGATTCAGCAAAATATAAGGATACGGATCCCACGCCTTCCGCCCCAGCGCCGCATCCACCGTCATATAAATCGCCAGCGCAACACCGAACGTGATAATGAAAGTCCACGATCCGCCAAAGCCCGCAACCATATCGGCAATGCGCTCGCCAAACGTCGCATCCTTCTCAATCACTTCATTGGGATGCCGGTTCGCCCGCACCCGCACCAGTTGCTGCGAAGCATGAAACTGCCGCCCCAGCACCCTCAGCATATCCATCCCCGCCAGCGGCTTGCGCTGCAGCAGCACCGCAATGTCTTTCCGATCCACCTCGATGCACACCGCTTCATCAATCGCAACCGCCTCCGTCTGATGCGGTGTCTGCTCCAGCATGGAAGCGAACCCGAAAAATTCTCCGTGCGACGGCTCGTCAATCACCACTTCCTGGTGATCCTGATCGACGGTTGTGACCCGCACCCGTCCGGACACGACCACATAAGCCTGCCCGCTAACGTCGCCGATTTTATAAATCCGCTGCCGCGCCGCAAACGTCTTCAGCCGCACCTGCGCCGCCAGCACGCCGCTTTCCTCCTCATCCAGCAGCGCAAACAGTGGAACGTGTTTCAAAACTTCAGGATTGCATGCCATGACCAAACCCTCGCGAGTGAAATCTCTCTAGCCGGAAAGCCCTAACCGCGCAGACGCAAAAACGGCGGCCTGAAATCGCAGAAGAAATAATTCCAAGGTTTTCTCCGCGTCCTCTGCGGATTTTCTCCGATTAAAAGCTTTCCCCAGCACCGCCTCAGAGCATGTCACAAAACCGCCGCAGTCAACAATACGCGCCGCCTGGCACCACCACCCGCCCCCGAGTTACAGTGAGTGAGTTAGAGTGAATACAACGTGATCAAACAAAACCCCGGTATTGTCTCCATCGCCCTCGTCCTTATCGTCGCCTCCATGCTCCTTCTTTCTTCGTGTCAGCCCCCAAATGCCGCCACCGCGAAACGCTATCCCTTCACCGGCCGCGTCATTTCCGTCGACTCTCAAGCCCAATCCGCCCTCATCGACGGCGACGCCATCCCCGGCTTCATGGACCCCATGGCCATGCCCTACAAAATCAAACCCGAGGCATCGCTGAATCACTTGCAGCCCGGTGACTCCGTCTCCGCCGAAGTCGTCGTCCAGGCCGCGGCACCCAAGAACGAAAACGCAGCACCCGACTACTGGCTGGAGAATGTGAAAGTCACCGCCCACACCAACCCCGCTCCAGCGGCCGCCGGCAGCGCGCTCCACACACCCGCGCGCGGCGAAGAAGTCCCCGATTTTTCCTTCACCGATCAAAGCGGCAAGCGAATCTCCCTGAAGCAATATCGCGGAAAAGTTCTGCTCCTCACCTTCATCTACACCCGCTGCCCCTTCCCCGATTTCTGCCCACGCCTCAGTAGCAACTTCGCCGAAATCTACAAACAGCTCGGAACGAATCCTGCGCTCGCCAATACCCGACTCTTGAGCATTACCTTTGACCCCGAGCACGACACCCCCAAAGTTCTCCGCGACTACGCCTTCTCCGTCGCGCACGCGCACTCGCCAGCTCTCTTCACTCGCTGGCAATTCGCCGCCCCCGCCGCCGCCGACCTTCCCAGGCTCGCCGACTTTTTCGCCCTCACCATCAAACCCGAAGGCGGACTCATCACCCATAACCTCAGCACCGCCGTCATCGGCCCCGACGGCAAAATCGTGAACTGGTATCACGGCAGCGATTGGCAAGTTTCTGATTTAATAAAGGACTCAGCCACAATCGCAGCGCAGAAATAACCAGCCGCGATGCAGAACTCGAGCAGTCTGAAGGAGGATTTCGAGTTTGGGCACGCGGCTAAAAGAATTCGAGTTGGGCACGAACGGGAAGGGCACGACTTCAATCGTGCCGTAAAGCTTTCAAAGAATATCCGCGCTTTAGCGCCTGAGGTTCGCTCGACCCCGAAACCAAATCTGCTCACATCCGTCCAACGCAAACGAGGAAATCAATGAAATTCCTGCTCTTAATCCTGGCCACGCTCGGCATCATCGCCTCATCTCTCGCGCTCCGCGAGCACTACCGCACCTACGGCGATTCTCCCTGCAGCATCAACGATCACTGGGACTGCGGCGTGGTCAATCACAGCCCCTACGCCGTGCGCTTCGGAATTCCCGTCGCCATGTTCGGCATCGCCGGCTACCTGCTGATGGCCACCTTGGCATTCCTGCGCTCCTACCGCCTCTTGCTAATCCCCACCTTCGCCGGACTCGCCTTCTCCCTCTACCTCGCCAACATCGAAGCCAACGTCCTCGGCGTATGGTGCATCTACTGCGTGATTTCCCTCGGCATCATTTCCCTAATGTCGCTTCTCACTCTCGGCACGGTCGTCTCCCAATTCGTCCGCAAGCCATCCCCCGCGTAGCGCTTTGCGACATTTTGGATTTCGGGTAGCGCGGCGCTTTCAGCGCTGCGATGAGGCTTCTATCTTAGGTCGGGGGTTTTAGCCCCCGAGCGTCGGAGAAACCCGCGCAGCAAAAAAGGCAAGCGGGCGGACCGCCACAGCTGAGGGGGCGATCCCCAGCTTGGTGTCCACCCATTCTTGCCCACTCATATTTAAAGCGCGATCCGCAGCCCGCGCTATCGGTGCATTCCTATCTTTCGAATCAGGGGAACTCTCATGACGAAGATAAGTGACGTCTAATTTTTTTTCGCGCGCCCAGCCGACGATTAATATCCGTCGAAAATTCGATAAATATATTCAGCAGCGACCCATACCCCGCCTGCCCCAGCACTGCCCGCCCACCTTCCGCGAACGCGTTCCGCGGATGCGGTTTCCACGCCGTCGAAATCATTCCGCCCCCAAACGATCCCCCATACAATCCCCACTGCGGCCGCAAGTTCTGCTCACTTCGATCATAAGTAAGAAAGTTACGCAGAATCGCATGCCGCGTCCGCGGCCAGAATCCCTGGCAGCGGCATTGGTCGTACCGCGGCTCATAGCGCAGTGCCGCATTCCCCAGCGCCGCCAGGCTATTCGCCGAAATGAATTGCCCCTCCCGCGACGCGAACCGCTCCCCATATCCGCCCCACCCGTCGTCCCACTGCTCCGGCCAACCGCGCGCCTGGTCGATTCCGGCCGCGAACATCCGCTTCAAATAAGCTCCCGGCGTCGTCAACGTCTGCTGCAAATAAATCTGCTCGCGCTGGTGCACCGTCATTGGCACCAGCGGCCGCCCTTTCTCCACATACACGCCGGTCAGCCAACCGCTCTCCCAATCGCGCGCCTTGTCCAGCGCCTCCGTTCCAAGTTTCTTGGTAGCCTCCGCCGTGGCCTCGGCCGCCTGCACCGTCGCATCTTTCACAGCTTCAGCCGGATTCGCGCCCTCATCTTTCTTCTCCTCATCCTTCTTTTCCTCAGCAGGCTTTTCGTCCGTGGAAGTCGGGTGCGGCGAGGATTGATCCTGCGGCTGACCAGGCTGGGAGCTGCTCTGCGAATCAGGCTGCGAATTGCTTTGAGATTTTGGCTCAGAATTACTCTGCGGTGTCGGTTGCGAATCACTCGAATTAGGTCGCGAACCGGATTGCGAATTAGGTTGCGCGCTGGATTGCGAACTCGGTTCACTCTGCGCCCACGCACTCCCGCACGCAATCGCCAGAAAGCCAATCACCACACTCGCGCACAACAGGGCGATCGAACAGAATCCTCCCCTCCCGCAGTCTTCTGTCCTCAAGCCCTCACCCCATGCGCATGCTTCGCAACGCTGCCAACATCATTCTGAGATCACCGCCAGCAGTGCAGTTTGTCCCGCGATTCTGTCATCTTGAGCGTAGCCGTTCTTCAGGCGTAGCGAAGAGCCTGCCCTCAGCGAAGTCGAAGGGACCTCCCGCTGAACCGGCCCAGCGCGCAAGCCAAACGTCACCACTACCAACTCAGTCAAAATTTTGCCCGCATCCGCGCGACCCGCTAGACTCCTTTCGATGCCGTCCCTGTACAACCGTGTTGCCGGACAAAGTGTCGAGCGCCTCGCCGCCCTCAGCGACGGTATCTTCGCCGTCTCCATGACTCTGCTCGTCCTCGATCTTCGCGTCCCCGCCGCCGAAGCCTTCCATTCCGAAAAAGCCCTCTGGCACGCCCTCGTCGTGCTCTCCCCGCGCCTGATCATCTACGCCATGAGCGTCATGACCAACGGCATCTTCTGGGTCGGCCAGCAGACTCAACTCAACCACTTCGCCCGCGCCGACCGCAACCTCGCCTGGATCCACATCGCCTTCCTCAGCGCCATCACGCTCACCCCGTTCACCACCTCGCTGCTCGCCGAGTTCATCCACTACCGCGTCGCGCTGCTGGTCTACTGGTTCAACATCTTCCTGCTGGGCGCAACCCTCTACTGGAGTTGGAGCTACGCCACCCGCGCCCACCTGGTCTCCGACGACGCTCCTCCCAACATCAACTCCGCCGTCGTCCGCCGCATCGTAATCGCCCAATCCCTCTACGCCGCCGGCGCCGCCCTCTGCTTTCTCAACACTTACTACAGCATCGCCGCCATCGTCCTGGTACAAATCAACTACGCCATCGCTCCAAGATTCTGCTGGGGATTATTTTCGAACAAATCGGAAGAATGAGTCGGGAAGAATAAGTAACGTGGAAGAGCGGCCCTTCAGGGCCGCGTCGAGCCAGCGGAAATTGAGGGGCTTTAGCCCCGGTTGAAAAATGAAGCTCTATCCGTGCAAATCCGTGTAGATCCGTGGCAAAGAATTTTCCCTACCCTCTCTCAAACGCGTGCTTCTTCTCCAACTCCTTCACTGACTCCGCCCGCGCACTCTCAAATCGCTCGGCCTGACTCATCAAAGCCGGAGTCGCCTCAGCCCACTCGCCATCCATCCGCAGCAAACCCTGAGCCGCCAGCTTTCCCGCAATCTCCACCAAATGTTCCGGCGTACTCTGCAAATACTGCGCCTCCGTCGGATCGCCAATCCAAGCCCGAACTGAATCCGGTGCCCCATCCTTCTCGCGTTCTGTGCGAAGGGGTGGGGATTTTGACTCCCCCAGCTTTGTCTCCCAATAAACTTTCCGCTCCAAGAACTCCGCTATCGCCTCATCGCTCGCCTTGCCAAACACCCACTGCCCCCGCTTGAAGTCATAATGCCGGCTGGAAAACGGCACCGGCAACAATTTCCCCGATTTCACAAACTCAATCTGCCGCTTGTCCACTTCCTTGCGCAGCGCATTAATCACCGGAGCCTCCACATCTTTCGGCTCCAGCGACGCCAACACCTCCCGCACCGTCTGCGAAAGATTCACCGCCACCGGCGCATGCAGCCCGTCCGCACCCTCCAGCCGAATATCCCCATGCAGCACAAAAAAGTCCGCTCCCGAAGTCGACGGATGAAACGGCCACTCCAGCCCAATCGTGAGCGGCAGCCCCTTTAGCGTGACCCAGATTTTTCTGCTGCCCGTCGCACCGCCATCGTGCCTCTCAGTCATATTCGAAAATCTCCCGATGTATTCTGTGATCCTCTGTGTCCCCTGTGGTAAAAGCCTTTTCTGGAAATCCGAAACCGAACCGTCACTTCCCATCCAGCGTCGCCCGCACCTTCAACCCCAAATCATCCCGGCTAAACGGTTTCTGCAGCAACTTCACTCCCGGCTCCAGCACTTTGTGCTGCACCACCATATCGTCGGTATAACCAGTCATATAAACGATCCGCGTTTCCGGACGCTTCCCCAAAATATTCTCCGCCAACAGCCGCCCACTCATCCCCGGCATAATCACATCCGTCAGCAGCAGATCGATCTTCCCCGCGAATGCGTCCGCCACTTCAATCGCATCCTCCGCATTCGCCGCCTCCAGCACGGTATATCCATATCCCTGCAGAAAAATCCGCGCCAGTTCCCGCAAATCCGGCTCATCCTCCGCAATCAGAATCGTCTCCGTTCCTCCCGCGACCACGTCGCTCACAACTTTCTTCTGCGCCTGCCTCGCGCCACCCTCCGCCACCGGCAAATAAATCCGAAACGTCGTACCCTTCCCAACTTCACTCTCCACCTGAATACTCCCACCACTCTGCTTCACGATTCCATACACCGTGGCCAGGCCCAGCCCCGTGCCTTTGCCCATCGGCTTCGTCGTAAAAAACGGCTCAAAAATGTGCGACAGCGTCCCCGCATCCATGCCATGCCCGGAATCCGTCACCGTCAGCATGGCATATCGCCCCGGCGTCAAATCGAGATCCCGCGCAACCTCCGCGCCCACTTCCATGTTCGCAGTTTCCATCCTCAGCCTGCCACCGTGCGGCATCGCGTCCCGCGCATTCACCGCCAGGTTCATCAGCACTTGCTCCACCTGCCCCGGGTCCGCCTTCACCGAAACCAGCGACGGATGCAGACTCGCCACCAACTCAATGTCTTCGCCAATCACCCGCGCCAACATTTTCTGCACATCCGCGACCGCCTCATTCAGGTCCAGAACTTTCGGTTGCAGCACCTGCTTGCGGCTAAACGCCAGCAACTGCTGCGTCAGCGACGCCGCCCTCTCCGCCGCCCGCCGAATCTGCTCCAGCCCGTTCTGCGTGCGCTCATCCATTTCTCTTGCGCCCAGCAACAACTCCCCATGCCCCATGATGATGCTCAAAATATTGTTGAAGTCATGCGCCACGCCTCCTGCCAGCCGCCCAATCGCCTCCATCTGTTGCGCATTTCGCAGCTGCTCTTCCAGATGCATGCGCTCCGTCACGTCGCGCGATATTCCCCACGTCCCCACCCAATGCCCATCCACTACCAACCCGGCCATCGTGTTGCGGAAAATCCTTTTCATTCCCTGCGCATCCAACTCGCGCGATTCCTGATCGGTAATCCGATATCCTGCTCCGATGAAGTCCTCCATAAATTGCCGCGTCACCGGATCGTGCAGCACCAGAAATTCCGTCAGCGGTTTCCCCATCAACTCCTTCGCCGACGCCCGTCCATACATTCTCGCCAGCGCGTCATTGCACTCCGCCAAATATCCATTCTTCACTCCCATCGCCAGTTGTTCCGCGACCGGCAGATTCACCGGAACCGGCGGGTAATATTCCATGCGGAAAATTCCCTCCGAACTCTGCTCCACAAACACGCGATACCGTTCTTCACTCTGTCGCAGCGCTTCGTCCGCGCGCTTTCGATCCGTAATATCAATCAGCATCCCGCGCGTCAGGCGTTTCCCCGTGACCGGATCGCGCACAATCACCGCTTCATCCCGCAGCCACACCTCGCGCCCATCCTGCCGCCGCATCCGGTATTCCACCTGAAACGGACGATTCTCCTCCCACTGGTCCTCCATCAACGCAATCGGATGATCCTCAGGATTCAGGTGATCCCACCAGAAATGCGGATCGGTCAGACAGTCTTCCGGACGGTAGCCGAGAATCGCGCTCACCTGCGGGCTCACATAAAGAAATCTCCCATGCACTCCCGCCTCGGCAACATAGGAAATTGCCGGAACATGTTCCACCAACTGACGATATTTGGCCTCCGCTTCGCGCAGCGCCGCCGTCGCGCGCCGCCCTTCTTCCAGCGAGCGAATGGCCGTGATCCCATACGACAGGTTGTTCGCCATCTCGGTGAGCAACTCCACCTCCGAGCGTTCAAACGATCCTGCCTGCTCCGAATAAATCGCCAGCACTCCAAACGCCGCGCCCGCCACCCGCAGCGGCAACGCAATTACCGCCGCATATCCTCGCTGCACTGCCGCGTCCCGCCAAAACGCGAACGAAGGATCGTTCGCCGTATCCGCAATCACGCAAATCCGGTTCTCGCGAATCGCCGTCCCCGCCGGTCCCCGCCCCATCTGGGTGTCCGACCACTTCAGTTGAATCTTCTCCAGATATCCGCTGCCGAAGCCAGCATGTGCCATCGGCAGCACCGTCTTCTCTTCGTCCTGCTGCGCATAAGCAATCCCCGCCATCCGGTATTCACCGAGACTCACAATGATGTCGCAAACCTGCTGCAGCAACTCCTGCTCGCTCCCCGCCTGCGCCAGTGCCTGGTTACAAGCACTCAACGCATGCAATGCCCGGTTCAGCCTCCGCAATTCCTTATTGACCGCGCTCTCGTCCCCCGCATCGCCACCAGAAGACGAACTGGTAGCCTCGCAAGGAATCGTCGGCGAAGATTGGGGTGACAAAAAAGAAGAAGAGGGCGATGAGGACGAAAGATCCGAAGGCGAACCCGACACCCGGTCGACTCCCGCGGGCTGGTTCAGCTGAGAATTATCCTGCGTCATGGAAACCTGCCGGCATCGCCTCCGGCATTCATTTCTGGCTGGCAGTAGTGTACAGGTTCCCCTCCCCCCTCCGTCCAAAAACTAACTCCCGGCGCGTTGTTCGAAAAAATGCGCTGCCCGAAAAATGGGATGCCCCACGTCTCGCCGCTGTTGCGAGACGTGGGAATCCCGAACGCAGGAAGCGCGCCGGCTTCGCTCAAAGTGCGACTCGAGAGCAAACTACCTCAAACTCCCCTCCACCACCCACCCCAACAATCCCAACAGACAAAATCCCATCGCATTCAAAATCCCATGCGTCCGCGCCATCTCCGGAATCGTCAATGCCTCGCTCCCCACAAAATTAGCCACCGCATAAGCCCCCGACAAGATCATCGACGCAAAAACCGCCCCCGCCGCAACCTGCAACATCACCCCAGCCGTAGAATCCTCCACCTTTCTCCCGCATCCCCGCACCGCAACCGCCAGCCCCGCCACGCTCCCCGAAAACAAAATCGCCGCCACCATCTTCACCAGTGGAGAAACCACAAACCCCACCGCCACTACCATCGGCAACCCCACCATCACCAGCACCAACGGCTTCAACCACCGATACTCCCCGCGCCTCTCCGCAAACCGCAACGTTGCAGCCGCAATCGTCGCCGTAGCAAATCCCGCGAAATGAAAATGCACCGCCGTCAGCAACCCAATCGGTTCCTGGATCCCCATCGGCCGCATTCCCAACCGCGAAGCCACCAGCCACGCCCCACCCACAATCAAATCGATTCGCGCAACATTGATCACGATCAATGTAGCCAACCCCGTTGCGCGGACACTCCCTTCGGCAGGCTCAGGACAGGCTCTCTCCGCGTCTCCCCACAACGCTCGAACCAATCCCGCAACCCCGCCCCCAGCCATCAGCAAACAAATCCAAAACCATCCGCCCGCCAAAATCCCAGCTCTCCGCCCGGGCCCCATCCACATCGCGGCCACCGCAAGACCTGCTCCTAAAGGCTGCAATCTCCGCGCAAGTTCCTCCAGCCATCCCCCACCAATCCCGCGCCCCACCTCCATCCCCAACGGGACAACCACGAGAGGCGCAAACAAAAATAGGAGTTCAATCGCCCCCACCCGCACAATCCCCGCCCGCGCCAGCACCGCCGTCCCCGCCCAAACCACAGCCCCCACCGCAGCCCATCCCCGCGCCCAACCTCCGCCGTCAAGCGATAAATCGACTCTGTCATTCCGGCCAGCGGGAGGAATCTGCTTTTCGTGGCACCGCACCGTAGCCGTCATAAATCACCTCCCAGGGTGCCCCATCCTTCTCGCGTTCTTTGCGAGAGGGTGGGGATTTTGACTTCCCTCACTGAACCGGCCGAACCGCCGCCATCCCGAAAATCACCATCAGCACAATCAACGACGAGACATAAAGCAGATCCAGTCCCCGGTTCTCCCGCCGAATCTCCCGGTCGTAATAAAAAATCTGCAACCCGATCCGCAACAACCAAAACCCCGCCATGAACCCACTCAGAAATCTCCCCAGCCCACTCGCCCCCGCCAGCTCCGGCGCAAACCCAAAGCACAGCGCGGCAAACATCCCCAGCACGATCACGATGTACACCCAGTGCACATAAAAAATCTGCCGCACAAATCGCGGGACCCCCGCCAGCCGCTCCCGCACCCGCAACCTCCCCGGCAACGGCACATTCGCCGCCATGATCCCGACATGCACCACCCCCGCTCCCCAAATCGCCCGAATCATCCAAGCATTCATGTTTCCTCCAAAAATCTCTGTCATCCCGACCGAAGCGAGCGAATGCGAGCGCAGGGGAGGGACCTCTCGCGTTTCAGTTTTGCCCTCGCTCACAGCTCCTCTTGAGACAGATCATTCTGTATAAACAGATCAAGCATCCCAAAAAAAAGGGTTACCCCTTCTTCTTCAACTTCGTTCCCATCTTCAACAATTTCCGCACCGTCCCCGTCGGCAGCCGTTTCATCTGGTCATACAATTCCGTCACCGCCTCAAAAAATCCCGCCATCGCCACCAGCCGCTCCCGCGTATAATCCGCTCCCGCTTCCTTCGGATCCAAATTCGCCAGGCACGTCCGCAAAATTTCCCGCGTGGGATCAATCTCCCGCCGCTTCCTCTGCTCAATCACCAGCCGAAACATCTCCCACACATCCTTCATCGACTCATAATGTTCCCGCCGGTCGCCGAGCACATGCACCGCCCGCACAATCCCCCAGGTCTCCAGCTCCCGAATCGACGTCGACACATTCGACCGCGCCACGCTCAGCGTCTCCGCAATCTCCTCCGCCGGCAGCGCCTTGGGCGACAAATACAGCAGCGCATGAATCTGCGCCACCGTCCGGTTAATTCCCCACCGCGTCCCCATCTCGCCCCAGTGAAGGATGTACTGCTTCTGCACCCCAGTAAGTTCGCTCATAACGTTTCTTTCAGTACAAACAGAATATACAGAATTCTAAGCCCCTTGTCAAGCCCACCGCCGGCACAAGAAACCCCGTCCACGAACAGCAGCTGCAAGACTTTGCACTTTCTCTCCTTCGAAAAATAACCCTACCGATTCCTTCCACCCGAGGTAGAATGGCCCGCCAACTTTGGCATTGAGGGGGAATTCACATGCGAGGACTAGTCAAAGATGACCCGCACATTGCGCAGTATTCTTGCTCCGCTGTTGCTCCTCTTGACGGCGACCTTTGCCCACGCCGCCTTCGTACCCATTAGCGTCTATCCCAACCCGGCACAGTTCGGAACCATCGCTGAGTATTCCAGCGGCTATCTGACTCTCTACGTCAGTAATGTCACGGCGAATTCCGTGGTCATTACGAGCATGTCGATCTCCGGCTCCAACAGCGCCGACTTCGCCTTCTACGGCAGCAACTGCGTCGGCACTCTCGGCGCCAATGAAACCTGCAGCATGTACATGGTCTTCACGCCTGAAGCCATCGGCGCGATCAGCGCCAATCTGCTCATCTCCGTGCAGGGGTTGGCGCAGCCGGTCACCGTCTCGCTCGATGGCACTGGCGCAACTCCTCTTCCCATCCTCACCTCGATGTCTCCCACCACCACCTATCTCGATAGCGCCGGTTTCACCCTAACCGTCAATGGCACCGGCTTCGTTTCCGGCGCCTCGGTGTACTGGAACTACGCTCCACTCACCACTACCTACGTCAGCTCCACGCAGCTCACCGCGCTGGTGCCCGCCAGCGATCTCACATATGCCAATTCGTATTATGTAGACGTCGTCAATTCCGGCGGAGGGTCTTCCAACCAGCTGGACTTCAGCGTGGTAGCTCTCGACCCCTACATCAACGATCTTGCACCCACATCGATGATCGCGAAAACGGCGCCCACTGCTATCGTCATCAACGGCAGCAATTTCATGTCCGGCGCAAAAGTTCTGTGGAATGGCAAACCCACGCCCACCACTTACCTCAGCTCTTCCCAACTCCAGGTGACACCGTCCGCAGCCCAGGTCGCCGCCGCTGGCATCGTCCAGTTGACAGTCTCCAATCCACCTCCCGGCGGCGTTTCCGCAGAGGTCAACTTCAACGTAACCTATCCCGCTAAAGTCACAGTCCTGGATCTCCCCGCCAACAACCTGGTCTGGGATCCCTACGCGCAACGCATCTACGCCTCCTTGCCCAGCAGCTACGGCACACAAGGCAACACCATCGCCGACATCAATCCCACCACCGGCAGAATCACCGGATACTATTTCGCCGGCAGCGAGCCCAACCAACTAGCAATCTCTGCCGACTCGCAATACCTTTACGTCGGTCTGAACGGCAACGGCTCTGTGCAGCGGCTCCTACTTCCCGCCTTCACTCCCGACATCGACGTGAGCCTCGGCACCAGCGAATACGGCGGCCTCAACACCGCTCTCGCTCTCCAGGTCTCTCCCACTGATCCCCACACCTTCGCCGTTCCCGAAGGCAGCAGTGAATGTTGCGGCGGCAGCTCGGGTCTTTATTTCTTCAAAGACTCAACTCAACTGGCGGACTACATCACTTATCCGTCCTTCACCGATATCGCATTCGTCAACGGCACCACACTTTACGCCTACTACAGCGGCACTCTCGGTCAGGTCGCGGTCAGTTCCAGCGGCGGCACCTTAACTCAGCAATGGAACGACCTTGTCGAGGGCAACACCTTTCAGTATGACTCCAGCCTGGCCTACGGCAGCAACGGCCAGGTTCTCAACACGACTACCGGCCTGCTCGTCGGCACCTATGACGTGTTAGGCAGCTACTGTTGCAGTTCGTCGAATCAGTTGCTGCCCGACTCAGCCATCGATCGCGTGTTCGATGTAGGCACAAGCCCCTTCTTCAGTTCGTTCGGCATCACCGCCTACGATCTCGCCAAGTTCACACCCGTGGCCGTCACCAATCTCTCGCAGCTCACCTCGAGCACCCCGGTATCCTTCATCCGCTGGGGGAACAATGGACTGGCCTTCATTCTCGGACCCGGGTGCTGCGGCAACACCAACACTCAAGTAGTCCTGATACAAAGTCCGTCGATGTTTGCTACGACCGGCGCAGCCAACAATCCCCAACCAGTCGCTCAAACCCTGTCGCCCTCCACCGCAACACACGGCGGCTGGAATTTCGTGCTGAACGTTCAAGGCAAGAACTTCGTCTCCGGCTCGCAAGTCACCTGGAACGGCACCTCCCTCGCCGCGGACTACATCAGCCCAACTCAACTCAACGTCTACGTGCCCGCCGCCAACCTCGCGTCCCCGGGCACCGCCAAAATCATCGTCACCAACCCAGCCCCAGGCGGCGGACCATCCGCCTCTCTGGCCTTCGTAATCAATTAAAGCTCGGACCTAACTAAACCCGGGTGCCCCACCCTTCTCGCGTTCTCCGCGAGAGGGTGGGGTTTTTGACTTTCACTCGGAAACAACCAAAGACGCCGCCCGCGAAAACCCGGAATTCCCGAGACCGCCAAGCTATAATTGCCCGCACCCATGCCTCTGGCCCCCGGCACAAAACTCGGCCCTTACGAAATTCAGTCCCCGCTCGGCGCCGGAGGCATGGGCGAAGTCTACCGCGCCAACGACACTCGCCTCGACCGCATCGTTGCCATCAAAATTCTCCCCACGCATCTCTCCGCGAATCCCGAATTCAAGCAGCGCTTCGAGCGCGAAGCCCGCGCCATATCTTCCCTCAATCATCCCCACATCTGCCATCTCTACGACATCGGCTCGCAAGACGGCACCGACTTCCTGGTCATGGAGTTCCTCGACGGCGAGACTCTCGCCGACCGCCTCCGCCGCGGCGCGCTCCCGTTCCCCGAACTCCTGAAAATCGGAATCGAAATCGCCGAAGCCCTCGAGATCGCGCATCGCGCCGGCATTGTTCACCGCGATCTCAAACCCGGCAACATCATGCTCACCAAGTCCGGAACCAAGCTCATGGACTTCGGACTCGCCAAACCAAACTCCCTCGGCAGCGCCGGCTCCGGATCAGCTCCACTTCTCTCCGTAGCCCGCACCATGTCCGGAGCCACTCCCATCACCCCGCTCACCACCGCCGGCAGCATCGTCGGCACCATCCAGTACATGTCTCCCGAACAAATCGAAGGCAAAGAAACTGACGCCCGCGCCGACATTTTCGCCCTCGGCGCAGTCCTCTACGAAATGGCCATGGGCAAGCGCGCCTTCGAAGGCAAAAGCCAGATCAGCGTCGCCTCCTCCATCCTGGAAAAAGACCCCGACCCCATCAGCGCCTCCAAACCTTCCACGCCCCAATCTTTCGACTATCTCGTCGCCGCCTGCCTCGCCAAAGACCGCGAAGACCGTTTCCAGTCCGCGCACGACGTCCGCCTGCAACTGAAAGGCATCACCCAACAACCCGCCACGGCGATCGCACCACAGCAATCTCGAAGCACATCAATCCCGCGCGCGCTCCTGGCCGCCGCCTCTGCTCTGCTAGTCGCCGCCACAATCCTTTTCTATTTCTCGCAGCGCACCGCCGCTCCCACACTTTCCATCCGCGCCTACATCCCACCGCCGCCCGGCACCACCTTCCGCGCCTCCGGCTTCGACGCAGGTCCGGTAGTCGTTTCGCCCGACGGAAAAACTTTAGCCTTCTCCGCTGTCGACGACCAGGGCCATACCAACCTCTGGCTTCGCCCGCTCGATGCCCCACAAGCCACCATGCTTCCCAGCACCGAAGACGCCACCACACCCTTCTGGTCTCCCGACGGCCATTACCTTGCCTTCATCGCCGACCGGAAACTAAAAACCATCAGCGTCTCCGGAGGCGACGCCCAAACCCTCACCGCCGATCTTTATGAAGTTTATAGCGGATGCGGCGATTGGAGCCCCGCCGGCATCATCCTCTTCTGCAAACAAAACTTCGGGCCGATCTCGCAGATCGCAGCCTCCGGCGGCCCGGCCTCGCCAGCCACCCGTCTCGACAAGAACGAAGCCGCGAACGAAGATCCATATTTCCTCCCCGACGGCCAACATTTTCTCTACGTCTCCCGTCAGCTCTCTCAACCAAACCGAATCAAGGTAGGCGTGTTGGGTAAACCCGACCAAGAGGGAGCCGACATCGCCCCCGGCGGTAGCCCCGCCTTCGCTTCCGATCATCTCCTGTTTGTCCGCGCCGGACACATTCAGGCTCAGCCTTTCAATCCGCGCACTTTCAAGCTCTCCGGTGATCCTCAAACCATCGGCGAAGCCCGCACTTTCTCCGTCTCCCAAAACGGCGTGCTCGCCTACCACGAGAGTTCCGCCCAGTCCGAGCTCAAGGTATTTGATCGCAGTGGAAGCCTGATCGGCACCCCCGGTCCGCTGGCGGTTTATTCCGATCCCCGCTTTTCTCCCGATGGTAAATCCATCGCCGTCACCATCCAGGACCCGCGATCCGGCGCAGACGATATCTGGGTACTTCCCGTCGCACGCGGCCAACCCACCCGCATCACCTTCGGACCCGAGGATTATTGGCCGGTATGGTCGCCCGATGGAAAGCAAATAGCCTACGGCGTCCGTGAAAATGACAAGCTCTCCATCCGCCGCCGCTCCCTCGACGGCAGCCAGCCCGAAGAAGTTCTCTATCAGAACGACGCCTATATCAACGGCTCGCCCATCGACTGGTCGCCCGACGGAAAGTACCTCTCCATCGATCTGGAATCGAAAGAAGGAATCTTCTCCAATTGGATTCTCCCCTTAACCGCGGACGGGAAGCCCGGCGAAGGCAGGGTCGGCGAATCAAAGATCGCCGAAGGCAAGACCGGGTACCGCAAGATCTTCCAACCCCCCGCCGCCGCCCACATGACGGCAAGCGAGTATGACGGCCGCTTCTCTGCCGACGGCCGCTGGCTGGCCTATTTCTCCTACGAAACCGGCCGCCCCGAAATCTACGTCGTGCCCTTTGCCGCCGGCGCCAAAACCCAGGTCTCCACCACCGGCGGATGGAACACAATGTTCAGCCGCGGCCAGGAACTCTTTTACGTCACCATGGGAAATCGCCTCATGGCCGCGCACACTTCCACTCAACCCAATTTCCACGTCGATTCCATCGAACCCCTATTCCAACTCGACCTCCCCAACTTCACCGGCATCAGCTTCGATGTCAGCCCCGACGCCAAACACTTCGTAGTCCAAACCACCGATCACACCAAATCCACCTCCATCACGCTCCTAACCAACTGGCCCGCCCCGTTAAAAAAATAATCCGTTTTGAAAAGGGCGCGGCTTCAGCCGCGCACCCCAGTTCATGTGGGGCGGACACTCCTGTCCGCCAACTGTCAGAGCTGAACTCAGACCATGGAGGAAACCACGAACCACGTAGGGACGGACGCATTCGTCCGTCCCGCCGAGCAAAGCTCGGCAGGCCACCCCCGTGACGCTTGATGCAATAGAAATATCTGGCTCCCCAAAGCACCGCTGTCATCCCGACTGAAGCGAGAGCGAATGCGACAGCGAAGTGGAGAGCCCGCCCTGACCGAAGCCGAAGGGGACCTGCTTTCCAGCAGCCCACACAAAGGGCTACTGAAGCTCATGTTTTTTATTTGTTGGAAACCGCGTGAGGGTAGCGCGCCCTAGTTCAACGGCGCAGCCGAAGGATCACTCAACGCAATCAACTTCCCCGGCGGATATTCGGTAGGCGACAACGGAGTCTCCGGGTCCGGATTCATAATCGTCAGCACCTTCCCGCTCTGCACACCCCGGATGACCAGGCACTGACTCTCCACAGAGATGACTCGGTATTTTTCGTCGAAGATTTCCACCGTGTCATCTCCCATGCAAACTTAGATGCACTAATTCTCCCACGCGACTCCCCCAACTTTCCACCCGATTCCCCAAGTTCGCACACCCGCAAGTCGTAATCCCTCCGCCCGCCAAAATCCGGGGACAGACGGGTGGAGTGCACCCCATTATTCTCTCCGGCGGCGACCGCACCGGCCGGAGGTTTAATCAATAGCCATCGCATTCATCTTTCCCAAATGACGAATCGCGCATCTACAATCTGTAGTCTCCGCCATGAACTCTGCGCGCATCGCCGAACTACTCGACCCCTTCCTCCGCGCTCCACTCAACCCGTGCCATTCCCAAGGGGCGAACGCCGGTGAGGAATCTGCTGTCTTGTCGCCAGCTCAACTGGAATATATATCGACATACATCGATATACTAGTCCGCTGGAATTCCCGCATCAACCTCACCGCTATCCGCGACCCCGAAGACATCGTCCCTCGCCACTTCGGCGAGAGCATCTTCTCCGCGCGCCACCTCTTCCCCGCGGGACTCCCGGGAGGAAGTTCGAATGCACGAGCAGGTGGAAGTCCGGAAGAAGGTGCAGAAGGAAGCGCGAGCGGCACAGCGAGTGCCACTGCGAGTGGCAATGCCAATGGAAGTCAGAGTGGAAGAGCGGCCCTTCAGGGCCCCGTAAGCAGCCATACAAGAGAGGGGGCTTTAGCCCCCGAGGCCGTGGCCAACGACCAACGACTAGCGGCCAACCACGTCCGCGTTGCGGACCTCGGCTCCGGCGCCGGCTTCCCCGGACTCCCCATCAAACTCTGGGCGCCACACATCTCGCTCACTCTGATCGAATCGAATCACAAAAAGGTAGCCTTCCTCCGCGAAGTCACCCGCGCCCTTACATTGACCAACGTCGATATACAAAACGCCCGCGCCGAAACCCTGACCGGCATCTTCGACGTAGTCACCCTCCGCGCCGTCGAACGCTTCGAATCCATCCTCCCCACCGCCGCCGCCCTGCTTGCCCCCGCCGGTCGCCTCACCCTCCTGATCAGCGCCGCACAACAGGCGCAAGCCCACGAAACCCTCCCGCTCTTCGCCTGGTCACCGGCCATCCCTATTCCAAATTCCCGCTCACGCATCCTCCTGATCGGCGTTCGACAATAGTAACTATATAGTTATAAGTGGGATGAAGTATATAAATTTCAACACATATCGTTATTAAATAAATCGTTGGTCGTCACCTCTAGACACATAAGTGGGAAACAATAGCGCATATTGGCGATTCTCGACATCGAAACAGTCCTATCATCTCGGCAAAGCCAAGGCGGGCAGCGGATTAACCTGGCAAGGCTGCCACCTGGGTATCAAGAATATAACAAGTGGAACATAAACCGAGATTATGTAGTTGTTTTGGCTATCAATAGGCTGTGTTTTTGCTTTCCAACCACAATAAAGTGGAAATACTTCACTGAAAATAACCAATAGGTCGCTCAGCCGGTTCCCCCAGAAGCGGGAACCGAAAAGTGTTCCTGCAGGAACACTTCTCGCAGTTTGCAACATCAAACCGGTTAGGCAGGGCTGCGGGTTCGGGCTAAATTATGTGGCAATTATAGATGCGCGATCATCTCTGATAAGTCTCACAGTGTTCCTTCAGGAACACTTCCTCTTTCCTAGCATCTAGGCGCCGCATCCCCGGATTAGGAATTCTCAACCAAGCCCAGACCGAGCAAGCGATCCGCACTCCCAGGCCAGCGCCCGCCGAGTGTTCCCGCAGGAACACTTTGTGGCTTTTCAATCGGACGATGGCCTGAAGTCTCCCGGAGTCAACCTCACAGCTCAACCACCACGTCAGCCCAAGGCGAACTGCCTATAAGCCCTTAGGACAACTAGGAGCCAGCCAAGTGTTCCTGCGGGAACACTTCTCCGAAATTGGCATGCAGCTGAACCAGCCTTGCCGGTCACGCTAAACCGCAAAAGTGTTCCTGCAGGAACACTTGACTGGTTTTGCACAACAATTCACCAGCGTGCACAGCAGATCGTCATTGATTTGAAGTGCGTTGCGGATTATGCTGCGCTGTAGCTCTGCTTCTCCAAGACAATCTCATGGGACGTGTCATCGCTGTTGCCAACCAGAAGGGCGGCGTGGGTAAGACCACGACCGCCATCAACCTGGCCGCGTCGTTCGCGGCTGCGGAAGTGAACACGCTGCTGGTCGACTGCGATCCGCAGTCGAATGCCACTAGCGGCCTCGGTTTCGCTAAGGATCCTGACCGGATCAGCTCCTACCACCTGCTGATGGGAGCGGCCACGGCTGAGGAGGCGCTGCTCACCACTGAACTCGAGCAGCTGTGGCTGATTCCTGCGCACAAGAACCTGATCGGCGCGAACATTGAGCTGGTTGATGCAGAGGGTCGCGAGTTCCGCATGCGCGAGGCGCTGGCCCAGGTACGCGATCGCTTTCAGTTCATCGTGCTGGACTGTCCGCCAGCGCTTGACCTGCTGACGCTGAACTCACTCGTCGCGGCTGACGCGGTGCTCATCCCGATGCAGGGCGAGTACTTTGCGCTTGAAGGTGTGAGCGAGTTACTCGACACGATCGAGCGCATTCGCGCGGCGTTGAATCCTGGGTTGGAGATTGAGGGCGTGGTGCTGACCATGTTCGACGAGCGCACCAACCTGGCGCAGCAGGTGATGACTGAGCTCAAGAATTATTTTGGGGAGAAGCTGTGCCGCACCACGATCCCGCGGAACATACGGTTGGCTGAGGCGCCCAGCCATGGGATGGCGGCGCTGGTATACGATCCGCGGTCGAAGGGTGCGGAGAGTTATATCAGGCTGGCGAAGGAGATTATTGAGCGGCAAGTATCAGTGGCCAGTGATCAGGGGAGAGGGGTCAGTGAGCCCACTTCGGAGCCGGACTCAGGGGAGATGGACAAGACGGCTTAGTATATTGATGGGCGTCGATGTATTAGATTGATGGGCATCGATATACGGATTGATCGGGATTGAGGGAGAGATATGACTAATACTGCGGAGAAGGTGGAGAAGCGGCGGGCTTTGGGGCGGGGATTGGATTCGTTGTTGCCGGGGCCGCGGGTGGTTGCGGCGGTTCCTCCGCCGGTTCCTGCACCGATCGTCATTCAGGCGGTGGTGGATGATGGCGTGGAGGAAATCGAGCCGGAATCCCGTTCCGTGGTTGATCGCGTGGCTCACTCGTCTGAGGTGGGCCCACCCTTCGCAAAGGACGCGAAGGATGGGGCACCCATTTCCGGTTTGGCGGCGGAAGAAACCGAGACGATTACGATTTTTGCGCAGGCGGAGTCGCGGATTCCGGGGAATCTGGTGGCGAATCTCGACATTGCCGACATTGATAAGAATCCGTTTCAGACTCGCTACGTGGATGACGATGATGCGCTGGAGGAGTTGGCGGATTCGATCAAGGCCAATGGGGTGGTGCAGCCGATCATGGTGCGTCCGGGGGAAGAGGACGGGCGCTACATCTTAGTATTGGGCGAGCGGCGGCTGCTGGCTTCGAAGAAGGCGGGGAAGACGACGATTCCGGCGATGGTGCGGCGGTTGTCGCTGCAGCAGGCGGCAGAGTTGACGATTATCGAAAACCTGCAACGGGAGAATTTGAGTGCGCTCGAACAGGCGGAAGCGTTTCGCGTGTTGAGCAGTAAATTCCAGATGACGCAGCAGGAGATTGGCGAGCGGGTGGGATTGTCGCGGACGTCGGTGGCGAATTATATGCGGCTTCTGAAATTGCCGCGCGACGTGATGCAACTGCTGGCCGAGAAAAAGATTTCGTTTGCCGAGGCGAAGGAATTGTTGACCCTGGCGAACGACGATCAGATCTCGAAGGCAGCGATCTACATGGTGAAGAAGGGGCTCACGCTCGAGCAGATTGAACGCCTGGTGTTGTCGATGAACGGGGATCTGGATCCGTTTCCGGGGATGCCGGGGGAAGTGGTGAAAAAGGCGAGCGGGGCGCGGTGGGTGGATCCGAATGTGAAGGCGGCGCAGACTGATTTGGAGCGGATGTTGGGGGTGAGGGTGAGGATTCGCGACCGGAAGGGTAAGGGGAAGATTGTGATTGAGTATCACACGGTGGATGATTATGACCGGGTGGTGGAGATGCTGAGGGGGAAGGGCAGCGCTTAGCCCTTGGCTCTTGGCTTTTGGCTCTTGGCTTGTACCTCCTAACTTCTAGCTTTTCTCGGCGGCCTTACGGCCGTCTTTTCTTTTTTGCGGCGGTGGCGGGAATCTAGATCGTTAATAGTGGTGGGACGGGGGGTGTGGGTTGGGTGATATTTTGGGGCTCGGCTGGGGGTGAAATGCGGGGCTTTGCGGTTTGAGTGGGATGGGCATGGAAATCGAGGGAGTGGTGTTTACTGTTTTGGTTCCTGGGAGGTGCGGAGTCAAAATCCCGGCCGCGGGTAGGGCGGCTTTGGCGGGGCCTCTCGACTGCTGGTGCGCTTGCGGCGGACGTAAGGTCCCTCATGGCGGCTTCGCCGCCATTCAGGATGACACGTCTAAATTTTCAAGATGACAAGTCTAATTTTTCAGGATGACGAGTCCGTGATTTTTTTTCCGCGCGAAAATTCTTCAGATGAGGCCGGCGCGGACTCGGCGGAGGAAGTCTTCGGCGTCGGTTTGGGCCTGGGCCAGGACTTTGGGTTGGTTGCGGTATTCGAGGGCGACTTCCTGGAGGAAAAGTTCGACGGCGTCTTTTGGCTTGAAGCCTTGGGTAACCAGTTTGCGGATGCGGGGGGTGAAGCTGTCGGCGTCGTCGGCGGAGCCGAGGCGCGAAAGATGGTCGGGACATTTGTGGTCTTTGAATTTGGCGGCGGCGAGGCGATCGTAGGCGGTTTTGGCGGCGGGATCGTTCAGCAGCGTAGGGAGCGGGTAATTCCATTCACACTGGGAACAGGTCCAACCGTGGAAGGAATGGTTGGAGGTCCAGATGAGTTCTCGGGCGGTGCCGTGTGGTTGGGTGCGGTGATCGAGGCTGCTGTCCATGAGCGGCGCGAAACTCCAGATTTCACTTGCGTGGCCCACGAGTTCCCTGAGGAAATGATAGTCCCTGAGGGCGTGAGTGGGGACTGACTAGAGGGGTTCGGGGGGCGGACGGTTGAAGCCGCGAAACGGCCCGCGGAAAAAACTCCGCTTTGCGCGCAGTCCACACCCGGCGGCTGAAGCCGCGATTCTTTTGTAGCGCATTTACGGCGCGGCTTGAAGCCGCGCCCTTTCAAGGCAACACGCGGCGCGACATTACGCGTGAACATTCTATTCCACATCCTATTTCACTTCGAGGGGGAAGACGACGGTGCCGATGTGGCCGGAGTTGTTGTCGCGGGCGAAGAAGCGGAGATTGTAGGAACCGGGGGCGAGGTCGAGGGTGGCCGGGAGACGGATGCCTTCTTTGGCCCAGGTCTGGACATTCTCTGGCTTGGGATCGCCTTTTACGGGTTCGATGAACTCGGCGGCTTCTTTCAGGCCCTTTTTTTCTTGAGTCAGGGCGATGGCACCGATTTCCAGATCGAGAGAGGCGCGGCTCGAGGCGTCGATGAACAGGCCGTTGAGCGGGATGGTCATGCGGAATGTGATCTTCTTTTTTTCTCCAGCGGCGGGCGCAGAGTTCGATGGCGCGCTGGGCGCTGTCTCCAGCACTTTTACGAACATGGGAATGCCGCTCTGGGGCAGAGCGGAGGCAAGCGCTTTGAGTTCGTCAGGGCGTTTGGCCTGCTCGACGGGAGGCATGCCGTAGTAGAAACCGTTGCGCGCGGAAACGTTGGAATGTTCGACGGAGACTTTTACTTTCAGATCGCGCCAACCCGGCTTGCGATCGTCGGGCTGCACGGAGAATCCGAGCATGTAGTAGGAGCGGGAATCTTCGACCGCCTGGGTGAGGCAGCCCATTAGATCGTTGGACTCGACGCAGCGACCGGCGCCGGTGGAGTCGGCGAAGGTGTTAACGGAGAATTCCTGCCGCGCGGTGCGCTGGTCGGGGCGCGCGGCCCAATCCATGAGGCCGATGGGGTAGACGGAAATGTTGGCTTCAATCAGGTTCCGCCACATGCGCTGCAACGAACCTGCGATAGCGCTGGAGGGAAGGATTTGAGTTTCGCTGACGAGTTCAGAAATGTTGCCGGCGGCGAAGATCATGGTCTTGCGGCCTTCGATGCCGGCGTAGGCCTGGGCAAGTTCGGTGATCGCGCCGATCGTAGTGTCGACCACGTTCGGCCTTGGCATGACCGTCTCGGCGCCCGGCGGAGTATTGCGCAGAGCGTCGATCAGTGATTTTGTGTCGGTGCTGAAGGGGTGAATCGACTGCAGTCCTTTGTTGGTGATGGAAAGCTCGGCGACCATCTGGCCGCGGGGCAGGCCGTTGGAAAGGAACTTGATCATCAGCTGCTTGCCATCTTCGCGCTGAATGGGCTTCGTGCTCAGCAGATCGAGGACGATAATCACGAGGCTTTGGCGGGAAGCGTTGTCGAAGGGAAGGTTGGAGTAACCGAGTTCGGGCGAAGGATAGGGCGCGGAATCGAGGTCGGTGGGATGAACTTCTTCGAAGAAGGAGATGGTCTGCGGCTTGCCGTTTTCTTCCAGATGGAACATGTCCTTGGTGAGACCGGGTAAATGTTTGCCGTGATGATCGCGGACGACGGTCGGGACGAGAACGAGATTTGAGCTGCTTTTGAAGGTCGGGACGGCCGGGGACGGCGGCTGTGGTTCTTGGGATTGTGCGGAAGGGGATTGCTGCGCGAAAAAAAACAGAAGCGCGCAGGCGGACGAAACGAACACGGCCCGGTTCGCGTGCCAGCACTTTGGAAAGCCAGGAATCTTGGCGGGCAAACGACTCATCATTTGGCGAAGAAGTAATCGAAGGATTTTACGGCGGTGAATTCGTCGTCTTTGATGTCGAAGACGGTGTAGAGCTTGGTGACGTAGAGGACGTCCTGGACTTTCTGGGTGAGGTTGAGGAGTTTGAGTTCGCCGCCGGCGTTGCGGACGGTGGTGAAGCTGCCGACGAGTTCTCCGACGCCGGAGCTGTCGATGTAGTCGACGCCGGCGAGGTTGAGGATGATTTTCTTTTTGCCCTGGGCGATGAGGTCGTGAATGGCGTCGCGGAGGTCGCCGATTTCGTCGCCTAGGACGATGCGCCCGTTGATGTCGAGGATGGTGACGTGGGCGACTTCGCGGGACTGGATGGTCAAGGGCATGTGCGGGCTCGCGCTGCAAGGGCGCTGGCGGGAATGGTAGTGGGTGCGGGGGGGAGTGTCAATGGGAAGTGGGGACCTCCGAAATCCCAGTTTGTCGCATGCAGGCAACTCTGAGGATGGGACCGGAATCTGGAAGATTGAATCCCCAGGGAAAATTGAGTTCGAGGAGGGGTGCGATGCGGAGCCAATGGGTGCGAGTGCTATTGGGCCTGGCGTGCCTGAGTTTGATGGCGCGGGCGCAGTGCGCGAATGATCACCGGGACGAGAAGAAGGGCGGAATCCTGGTGACGGACTTCACGATCACGGGAACGCAGACGATCAGCACAACCGAGTTGGCGGGAATGACCGGCGAGTTCATTGGGGACTGTTTCAATGACGATTCGGACGAGATGGGTGAAAGAGTTCGAGCTCTGTTTCAGGACCGGGGGTACTTTTCCGTCGAGTTGAAAAGCGTGAAGTTTAAGCCGGGAGATCCGCTGGCAGTTCCGAAGCCGGTGACGATGGAGGTGGAGGTCGCGGAGGGTCCGAAATACAGGGTTGGGGAGATTACGTTCTTGGGCTATCGCGCTTTCAGTCCGGACACGCTGAGGGAGGAATTTCCGCTGAAGATTGGCGCGGTGTTTGAACGGGGCAAAGTGGCTAGCGGACTCGAGCACCTGCGAAGGCTTTATGCGAAGGCTGGGTACTTGGACTACATGGCCATTCCGGAAACAACGGCGGGATCAAACGCGACGATGAACTTGAACCTGACGATCGATGAGGGGCCGCAGTACCGGCTGGATAAAATCGCGTTCGTGGGAAAGAAGGAAATGACATCGCGATTGCAGGTGCAATGGAAACTGGAGCAAGGGTCGGTTTACGACGTGACTTATCTGGATCAGTACATCGAAACCAATCGGGAATTTCTGCCGGAGGGATTTGGGCGGAAAGATGTGCAGGTGGTGAAAGATTGTCCGAAGGCTCTGGTGGCGGTTCGGTTCGTGGTGGACGCGGGAGAAGATGCGTCGCGATCGCAGGTTAAGGATGTGCCTTGCGAGGATGCGGGGGATAAGGCGAAATAACTGGCTGAAATGGTGTACCCATTCGACAACGATCCCCGCAGCAGGAGTTCCCATGTCTCGCAAAAGCGGCGAGACATGGGGCACCCACCGTTCGGCGCTGCATGCAGGTTGCATGGGCCCTTCGCTTTGCTCAGGATGACAAGGGTTGTGAGATAGAGATTACGAGTGCGCGCCGTGGGGGCGGGAGTCGAGTTCCAGTGCGGGGAGCGGGGGGCAGGCGCGGGCAATTTTCTCTCGGACAATGTTGTCGCGGATTTCCTGGATGGGTGAGGTGATGATGGGGGTGGAGTATTCGGGGTGGCGGAATTCGAGGTGCATGCCGCGGCCGACGTATTGGAGTTTGAGCATGGAGCCTCCCCAGGTGGAACCGGCGATGGCGACCTGGACGGGCTTGGGGCAGAACTCGGGATGGCCGGAGAGTAGAGCTTCACTGCCGCCAAGAAGTACGGCGGTGTAGCAGTGGTGCATGGTTTGAATTTCGAGGACGGTGGAGGGCGGGAGGTCGTCCAGAAAAACTCCGCCTTCGATTTCCGACTGGATGATGCCGCGGTTGACTGCGTCGGCGAGGTTGGGGTGGGGGTTAAACATGCTCATACGAATGATTGCGAATTAGCGTATCTGGTTTCTGGCCGGGGGACAAGGGTCCTTTAGTACTGGGGTGGGGGAGGGGGACATGTCCTTTAGAGGAGTGTCGGGGTGGGTGGGTTGCAGAGAAGTTTTGGGGCAGCCAACAAGCGGCCGTTTTGGCTCTTTGAAGATGGGGATGCGGGAGTGAATGTCGGCATCTTGCCGCCTCGGCCCTGAAGAAGCTTTTGAGGGCTTCGAGAAATATTTGTTACTCCCAGCGAAACACCTTCGCCGAGACTGCCGTGCACACGATAAACGTCACGGCCAGTGCGGTCAGGTCGCGCGAGTGCGCCCACCACGCGTCACCCTTCCAAATCCCTTCGAGCAGTGACACCGCGTAAGTTAACGGCAAAAATTTAGCCACCGCTTGCGCCGCTAGCGGTAGCGATTCAACCGGCACGAAAAGTCCCGAAACCGCCATCATTGGATACATGATGACGGCGCCAATCGGCTGCGCAAAACGCGCTGTGGGAACCAGGCTGGCGATGAGAAAGCCGATCGACAAAATGCTGCAGGTGCTGATCAGAAGCGCCATCGTAAACCCTACCAAGGGGGCATGAATGCCGACCGGATAGTAGCGTTTGCCGGCCGCCACCATTAAAACCAGTGTGGCCGCCGTGAGCAGCAGCTTTACGATCACATGGGCGGTAAGAATTGTCTGGGGTCGCAGCGGAGTGGCGCGGAGTCGTTTGAGAATGCCCCCTTCGCGGTAGATGGAAATGATTGTGACCAGCGATAGCACGGCACCGATAAGGATCAGGACCGAAGCGAGCACCGGTAGACCGACGCCGATAAAACTACTCGCCGCGGGTGAGGTCAGCGCGGCCCTGCGACCGAGCATACTACCACCGAACATTCGACCCGCCACGAGGAACACTCCAACCGGGATAACAATCGTCCCGATCGCGCCCAGCGGCTCGCGCAGGAATATCTTGATTTCGATCCAGGTTAATTTCCAGAGTCCACGCAGCATAGAGATCAAGCCTCGTTCGCCAATCCTCGTTCGCCAATCCTCGTCAACCACGCCTCGTTAAACCCAGCCTCAATCGCGAATCGAGTGACCCGTCAGTTTGAGAAAGACATCCTCAAGGCTGGGGAGAATCGTTCGGAAATCGGTGACCCGCATCCGATTCTCCGACAGACAATGAATCACATCGGTGACAAAATCGTCGCCGCTACCCCGAATCGTGACTTGCGACCCTGTGCAGGTGATCGCCTCGACTCGCGAGATCGCTCGAAAACGCTCGGCGGCGCTTCCGTCGTCGGTGGCGAGGATGACAGTTCGCTCAGGGCAGTGCCGCTTAACCAGGCTCTCTGGGCTGTCGATGTCGATGATGCGTCCGTGTTCGATGATGGCTACCCGGTCGCACAAGCGCTCGGCTTCCTCCATGAGATGCGTAGTCAGGAAAACCGTCTTGCCGCGCTCGCGGATTCCGCGCACCAAGTCCCAGATGGCGCGCCGCGCCTGGGGGTCCAGTCCGGTGGTTAGCTCGTCGAGAAACACCAGCTCCGGATCGTTGATCAGCGCAAGGGCAATGAACAAGCGTTGCTTCTGGCCGCCCGACAGGGTCATGAACCAGGCATTCCGCTTGTCGATAAGGCCAAGCTGTGCGAGCAACCGTTCGCCGTCAATCGCAGTCTTCCGGTAAAGGGATGCCCAGAGATCTACCGCCTCCCACACCTTGATGCGCTTCTGCAGCTGCGCCTGCTGCAGCTGAACTCCGATGCGCTCCTGCAGCTTGTAAACGTCTTTGACGGGATCAAGACCCAGCACCGAGATGGAGCCCCGGTCGGGCTTGCGCAGACCCTCAATGCACTCCATCGTCGTGGTTTTTCCCGCGCCGTTGGGCCCGATTAATCCAAAGATCTCACCGTCGTTGACCTGAAACGATACCTCGTCGACCGCCACCGTAGAACCGTAGGTCTTACGAATTGCGGACACTTGAATGACTGGACGCATGATCGATGGCAAGAATACTAGATTTGATGAACCCGAAGGCTGGTCTATGTCTCGGGACGCAGCCTCGGTCGACGTAGCCCAGGTCTGAGAACTTTAGACAAACAAGTATCCCAGGGTTGGTCAGAGACGCCGTCGAGGAAAGCAGAATACGACGCTCTGGCTGGTTGGTCGGCTGCTCGGAAGTTACCGCCCAAAAGCACCCTGGAGGGTCAACTTCTAGCCCCGCTGGGCTTAAGTTTAGTCCTTATGGGGCCAGCATCCCGGCTGTGGTCACCTAGGTACCTCCCAGGCACCCTGCGGGTGGGCGCAAACTGATAAAATAATGGGACAAGGGGTTCCTTACTTTCATGCCAGTTCCGGTTTCACAGATGTGGACGGTGTCGACCTACGTGCTGCGGCAGAAGCTCGCGGGGCGGAAGCAGTATCCGCTGGTGCTGATGCTGGAGCCGCTGTTTCGCTGCAATCTCGCTTGCGCGGGGTGCGGGAAGATTCAGTATCCGGCGCATATTTTGAAGAAGGATCTCACGCCGGAGGAGTGTTTCCGGGCTGTGGATGAATGTGGCGCGCCGATGGTTTCGATCCCGGGCGGAGAGCCGCTGATGCATCCGCAGATCGGGGAGATTGTTGAGGGGTTGGTGGCGCGGAAGAAATATATTTATCTGTGCACCAACGCGCTGCTGCTCAAAGAGAAGATTGGGCTGTTCAAGCCGAGCAAGTATTTGACGTTTAGTGTGCATCTGGATGGGCAGCGGGAAGAGCATGATTTGGCGGTGTGCCGCGAGGGTGGATACGACATTGCAGTCGATGCCGTGAAAGAGGCGCTGAAGCGCGGGTTTCGGGTGACGACGAATACGACTTTGTTTGATGGAGCGAATCCGAAGTCGGTGCGGGCGTTTTTTGACGAGATGATGGAGCTGGGCGTGGAGGGGATGATGCTCTCGCCTGGATACTCGTATGACAAGGCGCCGGATCAGAAACATTTTCTGGGGCGGGCGCGGACGCGGCGGATGTTTCGCGCGATTTTGTCGAACCGGAAGAAGGAATGGCAGTTTAATTTGTCGCCGCTGTTTCTGGAATTTTTGATGGGGAAGAAGACGTATCCGTGCACGCCGTGGGGGATGCCGACTTATAACGTGTTTGGGTGGCAGAAGCCTTGTTACTTGTTGCAGGATGGATACGCGGAGAGTTTTTCGGAGTTGCTGTCGACGACCGAGTGGTCGAAGTATGGGACGGAGTCGGGGAATCCGGCGTGCGCGAATTGCATGGTGCACAGCGGGTACGAGGCTTCGGCAGTGCACGCTACGTTCAATTCGCTGAGCGGATTTCTGGCGACGGTGAAGGGAACTTTGTTCTCGCGATATCGCGATGACGAGGCGCTGCGGATGCTGGAGGAGCCGGTGGCGGCGGTGCATCCGCTGGTGCAGATTGCGGTGCCGGAGGGGATGCAGGAGACGCGGGTTTAGGGTTGGTGTAGAAATTCCCTCATCGGCCATAGACAGCGCTTAACTGGTAGGGGTCCTTCGACTGCGCGTGAACGCCTTTCAGGCGCTCCCGCTTCGCTCAGGATGACAATTCTGTTTTAGTCCAACGAGAAAATTATGACAGGAAAAGAGGGTGGGCATCTCGATCATGCGGCGGGGCAGGCTGCGCCGCATGTGGATGTGAATCCGGATGCGCTGGAGGTTGCGCCGGGGACCGAGCATGAGCGGCTGGAGGGATGGATTCCGGCGCTGGCTTCCGAGGACGAGTTGCGCGTGGCGTTGGAGAAGGCGTTTGATTATCGCGGGGATGTGACGATCACGCGCAAGGATGGGTCGACGGTTGAGGGATATTTGTTTGACCGGCGGACCGGCGGGTCGCTGCGCGAGTCGGTGGTGAGAATTTATCCCAAGAATTCTTCGGAGAAGGTTTCGATTTCGTATGCGGAGATTGCGGCGCTGGCTTTTTCGGGGCGCGATACCGCGGCGGGGAAAAGTTGGGAAGCGTGGATGAAGAAGTATGCGGAGAAGAAGGCGGCGGGGGAGAAGGATTTGAGTTTGCATCCGGAGATGTTGGAGTAGGGGTGGTCTTGTTTTTGATTCGAGGGGGCGAGGTCGGGATCGACGATCCTCTGGGGTAAGCCTGAGGCCCGTTTCATTTTTCGATAGTGGCTCAATTTCAAAACTAGTTCAGCGATGTCATCCTGAGCGCGGCGGGAGCCGGGCGAGGGACCTTATGTCGGTAAGCGCAGTTGATGGAGTGGAGAGGCGTGCCCACGCTTCACGCAGTACCGGCGGTCCTCGCGTCGGTACAACCGCTGCATGAGCTGCGTAAGGTCCCTCCGGAGCGCTTGGCGCGCGCTCCGGGATGACATCATTTCGACTCCGTGCCTACCACGGCACTTTCAGAACACTCTCCAACTGCAATCCAACGCACCTTCGTTCTGCGGACAAGTCTATTTTCCCCAGGCGCCCAGCAGGCGGCGGACGTCGAGCAACTGCGCCAGGTGGTAGGCGTTGTGATCGGCTGCCAGCAAGGCTTCGCGGAGGATGGTTTGGCCGGTGCCCCAGGGGATTCGTGCATACAAATCTGTATGGCGATTGGCGACTGAGAGCTTTGATGGCTTTCAGGTCGGCGCGGAAATCGCGGAGACTTTTATTCCAGGCTGCGGCGTTTGGGGGAGCTGGAGAATTTGGCCAGTAGGAGTCGGGCCATTTGCGGTGCTTGTATTTTGGGTTGGTGCTGAAGTCGAGAATATCGCTTTGCGCGATGCGGAGATGTTCGAGGAGCATCCAGGGGGAGTGGGGAAAATTTGCGGGCTTCGCGCCGCGGACGTTGGGCGGGAGACTTTTTATGATGTCGTCGAAGGTGGCGTGGGCTTGGCCTCCGGTTAGGAGTTCGAGGAGATGTTGGCGGAGTTCGCGATCGTGATTCGGGGTGGGGGATTTTTTTGGGGTGGGCATTTTTTCCTCGGGTGATCTTCTGGGTGCTGCGTTGAGTTTAGTGTAGCGCTGTTTGGGAAGTGAATGGTGCGGGGTTCCGGCGGGCTCGCTTCTGTCGAGAATCCGGCAGTAGGAATTTTGCAGGGACTGTTGGTGCGCCGCGGGCTTCGCGTTGGGTCCATCACCCCGGCTTTCGCCGGGGTTCAGGATGACAGAATCTAAACAAGTGCGGGCATGATTTGCGGGCTGGATCTTCTGTTCGTTTATTTGTTTTGGGCGGTTGCGGTTTGCGACGCGGGCTCGTCAATCGTGCTGCCGATGGCGTCGCCGCTAAGGACTAACTCTACGCGGCGGTTCTGCTGACGGCCTTCCGCGGTGTCGTTGGAGGCGATGGGATCGGTTTTGCCGAAGCCGCGGGCTTCGATCGCGCTGGATTGAATTCCCTGCTGCACGAAATAATCGCGGACGCTTTCGGCGCGGTGCTCGGAGAGATCCTGATTGTACTGGTCGCTGCCGACGCTGTCGGTGTGGCCCTCAATCGCGACGTGGAGGCTGGGATAGGCGAGCACGATGCCGGAAACTTTGGCCAGGCGCTCGCGGGCGGCGGGAAGAAGCTCGAAACTGCCGCTGCGGAATAGAACGTCGGACATGTTGGCGACCAGGCCGCGGGCGGAGTCGCGGGTGGCGAGAATGGAATTGAGTTGCTGCAGCAGGCGGGCGCGCAGTTCCTGCTTCTCTTTTTCGGCTTGTTGGCGAAGATTTTCTGATTGCGCGGCCGCGGCGCGGGCTTTGTCGGTTTCGGCGGACAAGACTTGCTGTTGCGCTACGGCTTCGGCCTTGGCTTTTTCTGCTTCTTCTTTTTGGCGCGAGGCTTCCTGCGCGGCGGCTAATGCTTCTTCCTTCATGCGCTCCGCTTCAGCTTTCGCCTGTTCCGCGGCGGCGCGGGCTTGTTCAGCTTGAGCTTGCGCGGCTTGGGCCTGGGCACGATCGGCTTCGGCGTCGGCACGGCGCTTGGCTTCGGCTGCGGCGTCGGCGCGAGCCTGGGCTTCGCGGGCTGCGGCTGCGGCCTGGGCTTCGTCCTCGGCTTTTTGTTTTACAGCCATCAGGCGGGCTTCTTCGGCGGTTTCGGTGGCTTCTTTGGCGGCGGCTTCAACGGCGGCTTTGTTTTGTTTCTGGCGATAAATTTCTTCGGCGTGCAGGAGTTGCTGTCCGGCTTTCGACAGAATCGAGGCGGCGTATTTGTCGGCGGCGGCGATGTGCGCGATGCGCAGGGCATTGCGCGCTTCGAAGAGTTCGAGCGGAGTCTTGCTGTCGATGCCGAAAATTGCGTCTTGAATATGCGTGTTCGTAGAAGAATATGTTCCGCGAGTTACGAGCTCGTAGTTCGCGTCGATGACTTCTCCGCCGCCGGCGACGCTGGCGCTTTCCATCACCACCATGTTGCCGGGCTGAGTCACGGCGAAATAAGGTTCGGCGGTGACGATCATGCCGAAAGTTTGCAGATCCGTGTAGGCCTTGAGGTGGGCGTTGCCGTTGTGATCGAGCGAGAGCTCTCCGAGGTTGACGGGGCGGCCTTGCGGCGATACAGCCCAGGCAACGTAGGTGAGGAACTCGAGTCCGAACTTGGTGGCTTCTTCGAGGTTCTGAAATTTGGCTTCGATTTCGAAGTTGGTCTTTTTGCCGTCGACGCGGGCTTCACCGGTGGCTCGCTGGAGCAGATCGGTTCCCTGGAAATCGACTTTAGTCGATCCGCCTTGCAGGCGATAGTGGACGGCTTTGGTAGTGCGGGAAACCATTGTGGCCTGAGTGTTCGGCGAGGCCGGCGTTGGCGTTTGGGCGAACGAGAGCGTGGCAGCGAAGACGAAGATGGCGACGGCGATATTTTTCACGATGATTCTCTATCTGGGGGTTTTAGAGCTAGTTAATCTTCTTTATCTTCGTTGAAGAGACGGGGAATGCAAAGAACTGGAAGTGATGGGACTTTGGTCACTGGGGCGCGGTCCAAAAAATCTTTAACCACGGGGGGACACAGAGGAACACAGGGTAAAGACAGAGGGGTAGTTACGGGATCATTGCGATTGAGCCTTTGGGGCCTACTACCAGGGCTCCGCCATCGGGATATGCGGCGGCGGCGTTGAAGGTGATGTTTTGTTTTTTCTTGCCGTTGATGCGGCGGGGGTTGTTGGGTGGGATGAAGTCGAAGATGAAATCCTGGCCGACGATGAAGATGCGTTCGGGTGTGATCGGCTTGATGCGGGGCTTTTTTTCTTTTTCTTTTTCTGAATCGAGTTTGGCCTCGAGCTGCGCGGTCGCGTTTACTTTCTGGTCGTAGGTTACAGCGGAGAAATAGGCCTGGGGTTTGAGGTCGGAGAGGGTCCAGGTTTTGCCCCTGTTGTTGGTGAAGGCGAGGTTGGGGCCGTCTTGATTCGGATGTTTGTAGTCGCCGCCGGCGATTACGCCGTGCGTGGCGTCGCGGAAGGCGATTGAGAAAATTCCCGCGGAGTCGGAGCCGTGAATAATGGGAGTGTCGAAGACCTGCCAGGTTTGTCCGCGGTCGGGGGAGTGGAAGACGCGGGCGACTTTGCCTCCGGTGGCGAACCAAAGGTCCGGATCAGCAGACGCGGGCAGGATGGCGAGGCAGGAGTTGCTGGCGGCGAATGCGCCTTCGCCTTCGATGGCCGCGGGGAGTTGCGACGGCGGAATTTGGCTCCAGGTTTGGCCGTCGGTGGTTTGGAGGAGTTCGAATTTGAGTTGGCCGGATGCATCTTTCGTGGAATCGTCGGGGATGGGGTCGCCGAGAACTACGCCATGTTTCGGGTCCCAGAAAACCATGGAGTCGAAGAAGCCTTTGGGATTTTTGTTGGTGAATTGGAGTTGCCAGTGCTGACCGGCGTCGGAAGTGTGGAAGATGCGGGATTGCTCGCCGGGGCCGGCCGACATCAGGAAAGCTTCGTCGGCGGAGAAGGCGACTACGGCGCGGAAATCGAGGGTTGTGGCGTCGGGGACTTGGGCGGGGGTCCAGGTGCGACCGGAGTCGGTGGTGCGGAGATAGGTTCCGTGGGTGCCGCTGGCCCAGGCGATTTCGCGGGAGACGGCGCTTACGCCGCGCAGGCTTTCCGTGGAGTGCGAGAGCTGCACGCGCGGGCCGGTTTGCGCGACGGCGGTGAGGGAAATGAAGAGGATTAGGAGTGGGCGCAGCATGCGGTGATTGTAGCGCGGGCGGAACTCAGGGGCTAAAGCCCCCGGCAGAATTAAGGAGCTTTATCGCAGCGCTGAAAGTGCTGCGCCGCCTAAAAACAGAATCACAGCACAGTCAGAATCGGACGAAAGAATCAAAAATCGAAATCGCAAACATCAAAACCTCACTTGGCGCTGAAGTCGGCGAAGGAGGCGGTTTTGCCGGTGTAGATGCGCAGGGTACAGCGTTCTCCGACATGGGCGAAAGCGACTTCGAGCGCGTCGGAGGGCTGGTCGACCTGGGCGGTTTCCATGGGGGCGCGCGCGATGTCTTGTTTCTCGTCGTAGGCGGCGCCGGGAGTTACGTTTTTGTTGACGACCAGAGTCCAGTGATCTTTTGCTGGGATGGGATAGACGGAATAGGCGCCGATGGGAATGACCGAGCTGCCGAGGGTGAGCTTGGCTTCGGTGAATAAAGTCATGGGCGCGCCGCCCGGAGACCAGGGCCTGCCGTTGGGGGGCTTCTCTTTGGCCGGGACAGCGATATAGCGCACATAGACCTGGCGGCCGTCGTCGAGGTTGCAGGTGGTGGTGGAATTCGCGCCGCCAGATTGCGCGGCGAGCCAGGGTGTCCACAATAACGATACGAGTACAGCTCTCCAGACGAGAGTGGCCGACATGGGTAGGAAAGCCTCCGCGCAGAAGTGTAGCGCTGCAGAGGCAGAAGTGGAAGAGGGAAACCGTTGGCCACGGATTTGCACGGATTGCCAGCGATACTTCAAACACCGGTTTTGCGTTATCCGTGATGATCCGTGGGAACCCGTGGCCAAGAGCGGTCCGGGAGGGCTGCCAATATTCCGTTCGTCGTGGGGCTTTGGTGACGTTTCCCGGGGTTCGGGCGGTTGCTACCGTTTCTTCAGGTACGGGTGCGTCAGGTACCAGGCAAGAGCGATTCAATCGAGGATGACTCATGGCGAAATCGAAGTTGCGGATTCTTTATGGCGAAGGCGATAACGAAGTCTTGGCTGCGCAGACGACGGTGATCGAAAAGGCCGGACACGTGGTGCAGGCGGCCGAGGGTCGCAAGGCCGTAGTCGAGGCGCTGCAGAAGCAATCGTTCGATCTGGTTGTGCTGGGGCCGACTTTGACGCGGAATGATCGTCATCATCTGCCGTATATGGTGAAGAAGGCGAATGCCGAGACCAACGTGCTGGTGATGCATGCAGACGGAAGCCGGCATCCTTATGTCGATGCCTGCACGGACACCGGGGCGAGTTTGGAGTCGGTGCTGCAGCGGATTGAGGGGATGAAGATTGCCGGGACGAAGGCGGCGGGAGCGGCGGCGGGGCGGTAGGGCGGTGTTGGTCGTTGGTCGTTGGTTCTTAGATCTCCACGGGGGCGGCCTTAAAATGGCCGCCCTTTTTCATTTTGCGAACCAGTGCGGGGAGGAATCAAGGTGGTTAACCAGTGGAGGGAATGGGGAACTATTCGGATTTCTTTTTCTGCAACTTGCCACCCGGGCGCGGGAAGTGGGAATTCTCGGTTTCGCGGGGTTGGCGCGATGCGACGAACCTAGTTGGTAATAGTGGAACGTGGCGGCGGATTCCAGCCCGAGATATCAGCCATGAAAGCTTCGATGTGGAGCGGACACTCCTGTCCGCTTCCTTTGGTGTTGCTTTTGAATTTTGGATTCGGTTTCGAGTGTCGGTTTTGAGCTCGACAATCGTCGGGTCAAGGCTCAAGGCCAAAATACAGAATCTACGTCAAAGGCAGCGGACAGGAGTGTCCGCTCCACATGAGCTAAGGTGCCGGGCCAGGGCTAGGTTCGGGCCGCTGGTTTGTAGTCCTTGGGGTAGACGACTAAGCAGCGGCGCATGCCTTCGCCTTCGCTTTCGGTGCGGAGGTCGGCTTCGTCGCGGAGGGCAAGGTGGACGATGCGGCGTTCGCGGGAGGACATGGGGCTGAACTCGTAGGGAGAGCCGGTGCGGCGGACTTTTTCGGCGGCGACCGTCGCGGCGGTGCGCAGTTCCTGGATGCGGAGCGAGCGCTGGTTCTGGCAGTCGAAGGAAATCTTTTCGTGCTCGCCGGAAGGCAGGCGCAGCATTTCAAGGGCGAGCAGTTCGAGAGCCCGCAGCAGTTCTCCGCCGCGATCGAGCAGGAGGGCGGAGTCGGGGCCGGCGAAGTCGACGAGAATCTCCGGCTTCTCCCAGTCGCGGTTTTCGGGCAAAGGGGGATCGACGACGATCCGGTATTTGAGGCGGAGTCCGCCGTGAGTGACGACGGCCTGGAGGAAGGTGTTGATCTTATTGGCGGCGGCGAGTTTATCGGGAATGGACATGGGTGTTGGCTCTTGGCTCTTGGCTCTTGGCTTGAATCTTACTGAATCAGGATTCTTGGTGCACTCTTGCTTTGCAGACCGCTTCGAATTCGTTTCGATCACCCGTTGTTCGAAAGCCTTAAGCCAAAAGCTAAGAGCCAATGGCTAAAAGCTTCACTTCTCTTTCTTCCTGGCGCGCTTGGCCTGCATTTCGCGCATTTCTTGACCGAGGGAAGTCCGGTTCATGATGGCTTGCTGCGCCATCTGGATTAAGTTCGATTCGGCGTAGTACAGGTTCAGGCCGGCGGGCAGCCGGAAGAAGAAGAAGCCCATCATGAGCGGCATCATGAGGGTCATCATTTTCTGCTGCGACGCGTCGACGCCGGGTTGCGGAGTCATGCGCGACACGATCAGCATGCTGCCCACCATGATGATCGGCAGAATGTAGGGAAACGGCTCCGAGCCTGACAAGTCGTGAATCCACAGCCAGTGGGCGTGGCGCAGGTCGAGCGCGATCCTGAGCATCTGGTAGTAGGCATACAGAAATGGCAACTGGATCAGCATGGGCAGGCAGCCGCCGGCGGGATTGACGCCTTCTTTTTTGTAGAGAGCGCTGATCTCCTCGTTCATGGGCGCCTTGCGGGGATCGCGCAGGCTGTATTTTTTGTATCTCTCCTGAATCGCCTTGATTTGCGGGGCGACGCGCTGCATCTTCAGCATCGATTTCATCTGGGTGATGCGCAGGGGCAGCAGCAGCAGCGTGAGAATCAGGGTCTGCAGAACAATGGCCCAGCCCCAGTTGGCGACGACGTGATGGTACATCCATTTCAGCCAGAGGAAGAGGGGCTTGGCGATGATGCCGAAGAAGCCGAAATCGACCAGGCCGTTGAGATCGTTGTCTGCGCCGGAAACGCCGGGGACCGAAACTTTCTGCAGGACTTCGAGTTCTTTGGGGCCGGCGAAGATGCGTTCGGCGGTGGGGCCGGCGAGGCTGCCGACGGCAGCGCCCAGAACGACGACTTCCGACATTTCTGTGGATTCAGGCTTTTGCGGATCGCGCTTCACCGACAGCGGATTGCGCAGCGTGACCATGGACGCGGACTTGGGATCGTCGGGGATGAAGACCGCGGCGAAATATTGATCAGTGGGTCCGGCCCAGTGGAAGGGGCCCGAGACGGTGTTGCCGTTAGCGATCGCCGTGCACTTGGACATGAACGAGAAAAACCCGCAGCTCAAGGGCAGGCGCTCAATGTTTTTGTTGAACTGGTAGTCAATGAATCCGGCGGCGTAGAAGGCGGGCGTATTCTGGCTGCCGAATCCGGAAGGCCAGGCCGGCAGCGCTTCGACTTCGCTGCCTTTGTAAGTGACGTTGGTCTTGATGGCGACGACGTAGGTGTTATCGAACGTGAAGGTCTTGCTGACGGAGAGATCCTGGTCGGCGTATTCGAAGGTGAGGGTGGTGGGGGCTTTAATGGTTTGCCCTGCGAGTTCACCTTTCGCAGAGGTGACGGTGACCTTCGGAGTCTCCTCGCCCATCAGGATGCTTTCCTTGTTGCTCACAACGTAGAGAGCGGAGGTGAGTTGGTCGCGCAGGGCTTCGTCGTAGGTCCAGAGCGAGAGCGGGTAGCCGTATTTTGGCGCCGCATCGGGATTAACCAGGTCGAGCGGGCCGTTCTGGGCTTCGTTGTCGAATTTTTTCAGGATCCAGGATTTCACCTGCGCGCCGCGGTTGGTGAAGGTGATGCGGTAGAGATCGTTTTCAATTACGGTCTCGGTTTCGCTGGCGGCTTGTTTGGTTACTGCGGAGGCGGCGGGCTTGGCGACTGCGGGGGCAGGAGCCAGGACTGGAGCTGCCGCGGTCGCGGGCTGTGATTGCGCGGGCTGAGGCTGCTGCTGGGCCGGCGGCGCGACCGGTTGCGGAAAATATTTCTTGAGCAACGGCTGGAACGCCAGCATCACGATGAAGGCCAGCAGGAAAACCAGCATCAGCCGCTTTTCGTTGCCGGGTTCGTGTTGTGGATTTTGAATGTCTGGCAAAGTTTACCGTTTCCTCAGATCGCGCCGTGGAATGGAGCAGGCGAAGTTGATGGTGCGTCGGGTGTCTGGATTCGCGAGTCCGCCCCGTGATCGCAACTGCCGTGGTGGAAACCCGGGCGCTTCACGACTGGATCGTAGCCACCATGCGCGAACGGATGACAGCGCAGCAGGCGCAGCAAAGCCATTGCTGTGCCGCGCACGGCGCCGTAGCGATCGACAGCTTCCATCGCATAGTCGGAGCAGGTCGGAATGTAGCGGCAGGCCGGCGGGAACAGGGGCGAGATGGCCCACTTGTACGCTCGCAAGAATTGCAGCACAACGAGTTTGGAAATCGGCTTCAGGCTTTCGGCTTTCGGCTTCCGGATTGATCGTTGTTCCGAATGGTGTTCTGAATCTTGTTCTGGATCTTCTCGCTCTTTTCCAGTCTCTCTGGCTTCGCCAGCTTCTCTTCTATGACTACGAAAGCGCGGCCGACTTCGTTCACGACCGCCGTGAAGTCGACCGTGAGGAGCGACTTTTTCGGATTGATGACCACATCGGCGTTCGGGGCCGCGGGCGGACGCGTTTGCCGCACGGCTTCACGCAGTCGGCGCTTCATCCGGTTACGCTGCACCGCGCCGCCGAGGGCGCGGCTCACGGTGAAGCCGATGCGCAGTCCCGGTGCGGGCGGCCTCGCTGCGAGATTCTTCGCCGCAGTTTCCACGTCCGGCCGGGGCCAATAGAAGACCGTCATGGACGCGGAGAAATGCCGCCGCCCCAGCTTGTAGACGCGCTCGAAGTCGGCGTGCCGCACCAACCGCGTGTTGCGGGGAAAGGCGGCGTTGCCGGAGGGCCGGGCTTCGCTTGAGCGAGCGTCGCTAGGTCGAACCTTGCTTGGTCGGACTTGGCCGGACGACAGAACGACGTCCCGCGGCACGAGCCCGTGCGGCGCAACATCATGATTCGATTCTCCAGGGACACTGGCGGTCACAAGTGACTCTAAAATTTCCGGATCGCTTGCATCACAGCGGGTAAGCGGCTGATTTCTGTTAAGCCGCTCGGCGAGCGGCTGGCTGGGAAACCCGGCCGCACCACTAAGATGACTCGCGGAAATTTCTATTCGCGGAAACCTGGTTTTACCGAGACCCGTTTGCGCCCCTTGGCGCGCCGGCGGGAAATTACCTTCTTGCCGCCCTGGGTCTTCATGCGCTTGCGAAATCCGTGTACTTTGGATCGCTTGCGCCGGTTGGGTTGGAATGTACGCTTGGGCATGAAAAGTAGCTGCTCCTGATCAGTTCGACGGTGTTAGGGCAAACCGTAAGTATAAATGACGGAGAGCATTCCGTCCAAGCGGGATGCGATGGTAGCCGCTCGGCTTCAAGATTATCTCTCAGTCGGATGTCATTCTGAGCGCGGCGCCAGCCGGGCGAAGGACCTTACGGCGGCCGGGTGTGTTGATGCCGTGGACGGGAGTGCCTGCGCTTTCTGCAGTGCAGGTACTCCTCGCATCCGTACAACCTGGGTATGGACTCAACCTTAACAGCTTCCGCTCAGGGTTTGGCCGCAGAGGTTTCCCGTCAGGGTGCAGGTTGTGGCTGAGGTGATCGACACCGTCGCATTCATGGTGCAACTGCCTTTGGGGTTGGGCCCAAAGGAAATCCCGCCGGTTTCGGTTAGGGTGATGGGATAAGTGGGAACATCGTTGGTGAAGTTCAGTTGCGAGGCTACCGTGATACTCGGATCGCCGTTGATAGTCTCGCTCGACACCGAGCAGTTGGTCGGCGTAATCGTGAGCGTCGAACTATCGGAGCCATCCCCGGAATTGTTCAGCGTGAAATCAAAATCTCCGGAGGCTGCGATCGTCCCGCCGCCGGGGCAAGCGCCGCTATACGTGACTGGGATATTGCAGGTGGTTCCGCCGTCAGTCACAGTGCAGCCCGACGAGGTATGCGGATTGATTTGCGATATAGTCGCGGCGAGACTGCGATGGGAACCAGATGCTTCATCGGCTGCCGCGCCCGAGGAAAAAGCGTTGGCGAGGGCAGCTTGCACAGCCACATCAACTTCTTGTGTGACGGCCTGGGCTTGTGCCGGGGTGAGAGTGTTGGAGCTCGAACTGCCGCAGCCTGAAGCGAGCATACTTAACATCAGGACAAGAGTTGCGAGCGCGACTGGAATTGGCGATGCAGATTTGCCGGACCGATTCATGGAAACCTCCTCGGCGCGATTGGTTGAAGGGCCGAACTGCGACGTTCCCCAAGGGCAATATGTGGAGGCTAGCATGGGGCTGAGGCGAGGTCAATAATTCCGCTGATATTCTGCGCACTCCTGGCCGTAGCTATCATCTCTGTATTTCGCCTCTCCATATTTACCGACGATTCGCAGTTTTCTCTTTTCCGAAGTCGGAAACTTTCTGCACCTTCTCTGCGGCAGTTACCAGCGCGGCACTTGACAGCGCTCTGCTGGCGGGTTCTGAATAAGTGTTCGCGGAAAAATTCCAGCCGAAGTTTTCCACACAACAAAAAATTTTGTGCTAGTATGCCGGACTGATCTTGCTTTTGAAATTCTTTCGGTTTGGGCAGCCACGCACAAGTTGTTCCAATGCATTTCCGCAGTAAACTTGATGGTTCCGGCTACTTCGTAAAACGGCAGTTATAGACAGGCGCTCCCCACCAGCCGCCGGAGCGCCGCGGTGAATATTTCATATATGTCAGTTCCAAGCACAACTCTCTCCCCGAATCCGTGGGCGCGCATCCTCGATGCGCTGGAAAAGAAAATCAACCGGCATTCCTACGACACCTGGTTGAAGCCCACACGCTACAGCCACTCGAGCGGCGGAGTTTTGTTCGTTCGCGTTCCGACGGTCGAGTTCCGCCACGCCGGCGATAAATACGCCGACTTGATCCAGGAAGCGATCGACAATCTCGGGCTCGGCTTCAACGACGTGAAGTTTGTGACGCCGGAGGATGATCCGGCGGCGACGCCGGTGCGGCACGATGGCGGGCTGTCTGCGCCATCCGCGAACCTCCGGTCCGTCGCAGTCACGCTTCGATTGGGACGGCGCGGCGCAACTGAATCCGCGCTACACGTTTGACGCGTTCGTCATCGGCAGCGGAAATCAGTTCGCCCACGCCGCGTGCCAGGCGGTCGCGGAGCGGCCGTCGAAGGCCTATAACCCGCTGTTTTTCTATGGCGGCGTCGGCATGGGCAAGACGCATCTGATGCAGGCCATCGGACACGAGATCAAGCGGCGCATGCCGCAGGCGGCCATCTGCTACACCTCCAGCGAGAAGTTCACCAACGACATGATCAACTCGCTGCGCTACGACAAGATGACCAGCTTCCGCGACAAGTTCCGCAACGTGGACGTGCTGCTCATCGACGACATCCAGTTTCTGACCGGCAAGGAGCGGACGCAGGAAGAATTCTTCCACACCTTCAACGCGCTGCATGAATCGATGAAGCAGATCGTCATCGCCAGCGACCGCTCGCCGAAGGAGCTGGCCGAGATTGAAGACCGGCTGCGCAGCCGCTTTGAGTGGGGATTGATCGCCGACATCCAGCCGCCGGATCTGGAGACGAAAGTTGCGATTCTGCAGAAGAAGGCCGAGCAGGAAAAAGTAACGCTGCCCACCGATGTGGCGCTGTATGTCGCTTCGAACATTCGCTCGAACGTGCGCGAGTTGGAAGGCGCGCTGATTCGACTGGTGGCGCATTCGTCGCTGATCGGCGCGGAGATCACTCTGCCGTACGCGCAGCAGGTGTTGAAGAATTTCATCGACTCACAGGCGCGCAAGGTCACCATCGAGTCGATCCAGAAAATGGTGGCCGAACAGTTTGGGCTGCGCCTGGTCGAGATCAAGGCGAAAAATAATTCACGCGCGATCGTTTATCCGCGGCAGGTTGCCATGTATCTGGCCAAGCACATGACCGAAGCGTCGCTGCCGGAAATCGGGCGGCAGTTCGGCGGCAAGCATCACACCACCGTGCTGCACTCCGTCGAGAAAATCGAAGAGCTGCGCAAGAACGATAAAGATTTGAACAGGCTGATCAATAAATTGACCGAGCAATTAGGCGGATGAATCGCGCGGTTCGAGTGAGTTTTCCACTCGTGCAAGTCGAGTCTTCCTTCGCGACGGCTGTGAATGCGATGTGGAAGTTGTGTAAGGCAGGGGAGAAATCGGAAGTTGGCGGCGGATTTCACTACTGGCTCCGCAGAGTTTGGGACCGATTTCTAACATCAAGGGTTGGGTTGGAACCCGGTGACAACAGGCGAGTTGGCCCGGTTTTCCACTTCTGCGAAGGCCCTACTGTTACTGCTGGTTTTATAGGTTTTGCATTTGATATAAGAGAAGTACTAGAAGTAGCACGGCAAGTAGAAGTATCGGGGAGACGGATTTTATGCCGGTCGAAGCCGCCGTTGCCGCGGGCACCATGGAGATCACGGTCAGTAAGTTCGAGTTGCTTCGGGAATTGACTGCCACGCAAGGTGTGGTCGAGCGCAAGACCACGATTCCAATCCTGTCGAATTATTTATTTGAGGCGGCCGGAGACCGGTTGTCGCTGACGGCGACCGATCTCGATCTTGAGCCTGCGGACTTCCTGCGACGCCAAAGTCAAAAAAGAAGGCTCGTGCACGATTCCGGCGCGCAAACTTCACGACTACGTGAAGTTGCTGCCTGACGCCGACATCACCATCAAACTGCTGGAGAATCACTGGGTCAGCATTCGCTGCGGCCGGTCCAACACCAAGATGGTGGGCATGGCGAAGTCAAATTTTCCCAGCCTGCCGGCGTTTCCGACGGCGGGAGCGCTGACGATTCCGGCGCAAGTATTGCGCGGGCTGATTGCGCGGACCGGATTTGCGATTTCGAATGAAGAGTCGCGCTACACGCTGAACGGCGCATTGATGATGATCAAGCCCGAGTCGATCACCATGGTTGCGACCGATGGACATCGCCTGGCCCACTGTGAACGCGCCGGAGAAAAGTTCGAGGGAGTTTCTGGCGAGTTAAAAACGCTGGTTCCGAAGAAAGCGATGGACGAACTGAAGTCGCTGCTCGATTCGACCGACGCCGAGACGATTGAGTTTGCCAAAGATGAATCGACGCTGTTCTTCCGGATCGGCTCGCGACTTTTGACGTCACGGCAACTGACCGGACAATTTCCTAACTTCGAAGCCGTGCTGCCGAAAGATAACAGCAAGGTCGTGCCGCTGAATTCCGACGAACTGAATTCCGCGATTCTGCGCGTGGCGCAGTTTGCCGACGAGCGCTCGCGCGCGGTGCGGCTGCGGCTGGAAAAAGGCGAGCTGAAGATTTCCGCTTCGTCGACTGAAGCAGGTGAGTCGGAAGATTCGATCGAGGCTCCGTACACCGGCGAACCGCTGACCATCGGTTTCAATGCGCAGTACCTGGTGGAATTTCTGAAAGCCGCGGGCACCAGCGAAGTGCGGCTGGAGTTGAAGGATTCCCAATCCGCCGGGCAGTTCCGGCCCGCTGAGGGCGACGATTATAAGTACCGGTATATCGTGATGCCGATGCGGATCTGAGCGCCGACCTGACGAGCGATTCATAGCTGCAGCTGTTTGCACCAGCCTTATTCCTACCGCGTCGGGCCTTGTGGGCCTTGACCTGATGCGGTCCCTGACATACATTGGCGGCACTTCGAATTTGGGAGGACTTTATGCTCAGCGGTTTCAAGAAATTTATTCTGCGTGGAAATGTTGTGGATATGGCCGTCGGCGTCGTGATTGGTGCGGCGTTTGGCGGCGTGGTTACGGCGCTCACTACAGATTTGTTGACGCCGCTGATTGCGGCGATTGTGGGCAAGCCGGATTTCTCGGCGTTTCAGTTTACGGTTCACGGATCGCTGTTTCCGGTGGGGCACTTCATCAATGCGGCGATTTCCTTTCTGCTGATTGCGGCGGCGATTTATTTCTTTGTGGTCACGCCGGTGAACGCGCTGGTGGCGCGTATGCGGAAGGACCCGGCGCCGGCCGATCCGACGACCAAGAAGTGTCCGGAGTGCCTGAGCGAGATTCCGATTGATGCGCGGCGGTGTGCGTTTTGTGCGCAGCCGGTGCTGGGCCGCGCGGCTTAGGCATTTCGTACGCGCCTCGATACATTGCGCGAAGAAAAAACGCAAGTTTCCTCCACAGCGCCCTCGCTGGCCCTCCGGCTTCGGCCGGAATGACAATTTCATATTCAACGCGAGGGATTCCAGGCTAGGGATTTCCCGAGACTCGGCATCCGTTAAAATTGATACATGAAATTGCGGTGCATGGTTTGTTGCGCGGCGGTTGCAGCGCTTGTATTTTCGCTTTCTGCCACGGCTGCGGCGCAAGGTTCGTCCGCGGCTTCTCCTCCTCCTACTGCTTCAGCCAAACCTGCTAAGAAGGCCGTGCTGCCGGCTGAATCTGCGATTGATTCCGGAAGCGTTCTCAACGGCGTTTATCACAATAAATCACTCGCGCTCTCGTGCAAGATTCCTCCCGGATGGGTGCTGCGGACCGACGAGATGAATGCGCGGGACGAAGCACCGAAAGACAGCCAGGAAAAAAAAGAGGGTGACGACCAGGCGACTGCGCCGGCTGCGGAAGCGGCTTCGAGCGTGGGCGCAAAGGTTTTGCTGGCTGCGTTTTCGAGGCCCCCGGAGGCGCGGGCGGAGGATGTGAATGCGTCGCTTGTGATTGCGGCGGAGAGTGTGGCGGCGTATCCGGATTTGAAAGAGGCGGCGCAGTATTTTTTTCCGCTCACTGAGGTCGCGAAGGCGCAGGGGTTTTTGGCGGACGAGGATCCGTACGGTATCGCGATCGGAACGAAAATGCTGGTGCGCGGGGACTTTCACAAGAATGTGGGATCGCGCGTCATGCATCAGTCGACGCTGGTCATGCTGGCGCGCGGATACGCGATCTCGATAACGGTGATTGGCGGGACGGATGATGAGGTTGAGGATTTGATTGACGGGCTGAGTTTTAGCGCCCCCGGGAAATAGTTTCGCAGTCGTCCCACTGCACACAAAATCAGCGACATGTTCGGCATCCTGCGCAAGAGAGTTCTCGCGCAACATTTCAGATTGCAATCGGCAACGGCGAGTCCGGGATTTCGTGGGCCTCGGTGGGGCCGCGGCGCGAGCGGACTTCGGGGCGTTTGCGGAAGACGACTTTGACACCTTCGCGCCAGCGTTCGTCGATGCCGGCGAATTCCCATTCGATTTCGGGTGAGATGTAGCGGAGCAGCGTGTCGGTTGCGGGATGGATATGAAGCGCTGGAGCGACCAGGTAGAGCAACGGTTTTTCCGGCGCCAACTCGCGATCAGGAAAATATCCGAAGCGGGGAAATTCTTCGCGACTGTGATGCCAGGCAACTCTTGACCAATAGTCGAGGCCTTGCAGCGGCAGGTGGATATCCTCGTCGGCTTTGAGTTCGAGGACGGCGAGACGGCCCTCGCGCGTGACGGTTAACACATCGAGCATGGCGCGGTCGGCGGCCGAGAATGCCGGGACTTGCGAGTAGAGCGCGTGCGACTCTCGCGATGACTCCTGCGATTCCTGCATTGGCGAGATCAGGCGCTCGTCGATGACACTGACGTCGGCCACGACCAGCGATTCGAGCCAGCGTTCGGGGCGCAGTCGGAAAAGCGGGTTCTGGCGCGGGCCGTAGGGATGGCGGGTGTCGCGCAGCGCGGTGATTACCTCTAGGAATAACGGGAAGTTACGATCCTCCAGAACGCGCTCTTCGGCGCCGACTCCAAAAACAATTTCCTGTTTGCTGCGGAAAGTTGCGGCTTCGGCGCCCATGCGGGCGCGCGCGAATTCCAGGCCGCGCCAGCGGAAGGCGAGCTCGGCCGCGGACAGCACCGCGACTTCGCAGTTGGGCAGCAGCGAGGTGATTCGGGCGATGGAGTCGGTGAAGCGTTCGCGGGCGGCGGACTCGTTAGGCGCGTGGACAAGGCGCGTGGTCACGTTGCCGCGGTCAGTGCAGTCGATCTCGATCAATGAGTCATCGCGTTCTTCGAGTTCGAAGAGGCGCCATTTGGCCGCGAACTGATTCAGGTTGGCCATGCGCTCGCGAACCAGTGCGGAGCATCCGTGGGGAACGAAGAGATGCAGCCCCTCAACCAGAAATTTTCCGTTGCAGGACTTGCGGCAGGCTTCGAGCCAGAGAATCGCGAAGGTCAGAGACGCATCGATCGATGCCTGCGTTTCGGAAGCGTTGACCCCGAGCACGGCGAATGCAGACTGGCCGTGGCGCAGGAGTCCGCGGGCGTAGATGGGGCCGAAGGATTTTTCGAGGTCGACGGCGGTGGTGAGGCGAATTATCGAGTAGGCGGGAAAACGGCGTTCGAGGGCGCGGCGGAGTTTTTGTTCGTAACTGCTGCGGGCTAACTTCTTGGCGGTGGGCGAACGGCGGTCGCGCTCGCGGCAGATTTCTATTTTCGTGGGCCGCGACTGGCCGAGGCGCTGCACGAATAATTTCAGCGTGCCGTTTTTTACCTCGGCGTCAAGCACGCGGCGGACAGTGTTGCGCTCGGCCGACCAGAGATGCAGCAGGCATTTGTTGTACTCGCCGGAAATCGAATATTTGGACTGGGCCAGGTCGAAGGCTACGGCTCCGTTTTCGAGGACGATGGCGCCCGCGGCCTCGCTGAGAAAATCCTGCAGGGTGCGGGTTAGGGCGTCGGGGGTCACGAGGGGGATTGTGCACATTGCGTGAGGCAAAGTCTGTGACGAGTGACCACGGTTTTCGGCGAGGGCTGTGGAAGACTTTGGGGAGGCTGCGGAGCGGTTGGGGTGTGGGATAATAAAAGAAACCGGTCAGGGGATCGTTTTGGGCGTGATTCATCGCCCCTCAGGGGCTAGAGCCCTCAGTTTTTGGGCGCTAACGGCAGGGCTGAACCCGCGCCCTTCCCAAAACCTTTCGCGGCCCGGATAGAGGATCAGTTGCAGTAAGACCGGTCTTCTCGGAGTAGATTGCGGTCGAGTCGTGGGTTGGCGCGGCGGCATCTAAAGACTATCGTGGACAAACAAACTTCGGACAGACATCTCTCGGATCGCCAACGATTTTTCTTCGAAAACTACGGCTTGAGCGAGCATGATCTCGAGCGCTATCTCGGGGCCGCGCTTTCAGCGGGCGGCGATTATGCCGACTTGTATTTCGAATATCTGTCGTCGACCTCCCTGATGGTCGATGAGTCGATGGTGAAGTCGGCGTCGCAGGGAATTTCGGTGGGCTGCGGCGTGCGCGTGGTTTCCGGTGAGCGCACGGGCTATGCCTATACCGACGATCTTTCGTCGGATCGGATTCTGCACGCGGCGCGAACGGCGGCGTTGATTGCGAGCGCTCCGGCGAAAACGACCGTCGCGGGATTTCAGAAGGCTGCCGCGCGCAGTTTGTATCCGGTGACGCTGCCGTCGGTGGATGCGGAGATCAGCGCCAAGGTTGAGCTGGTGATGCGCGCCGATAAAGCGGCGCGGGCGTATGACGTGCGGATTCAGGAAGTGCGCGCGAGTTACTCGGATGAGCTGCGGAATATTTTAGTGGTGGGATCGGATGGAACGTTTGCGGAGGATTCGCAACCGCTGGCGCGGATGAATGTGTCGTGCATCGCCAAGACCGAGGGGAATTCGGCGCGCGGGACATCTGGTGGTGGGGGACGCGTGGCGCTGGACTTTTTCTTTGGCGAGAAGACCCCGGAATTTTTTGCCAGGGAATCGGCGCGGCAGGCGATTTTGCAACTCGATGCGCGCGAGGCTCCGGCGGGAGAGATGGAAGTTGTGCTGGGGCCGGGATGGCCGGGAGTGCTGCTGCACGAGGCTGTGGGACACGGGCTGGAAGCGGACTTCAACCGCAAGAAAACTTCCGCGTTTGCCGGGCTGATTGGCAAGCGTGTCGCGAGCGAAAAGTGCACGGTCGTCGATAATGGGACCATGCCGTGGCGGCGTGGGTCGCTCAATGTCGACGATGAAGGCGGGTCGACGCAGGAAACCGTGCTAATTGAAAATGGGATTCTGAAGGGATATCTGAGCGATAAGTTGTCGTCGCGGCTGATGGGGATTGCGAGCACGGGCAACGGCCGGCGCGAGAGCTATGAGCACATTCCGATGCCGCGTATGACCAACACTTACATGCTGGCGGGGCAGGACAATCCGGAAGATATTATTCGCTCGGTGAAGCATGGAATTTATGCGGTGAATTTTGGCGGCGGCCAGGTCGACATCACGAACGGCAAGTTCGTATTCTCGGCCAGCGAAGCCTACATGATTGAGGACGGACAGATCACCGCGCCGATCAAGGGCGCAACGCTGATCGGAAACGGTCCGGACGTGCTGACGCGGGTTTCAATGGTGGGGAACGATTTGAAACTCGACGAAGGCGTGGGCACTTGCGGCAAGGATGGGCAGGCCGTGCCGGTGGGCGTGGGAATTCCGACGCTGAAGATCGATCGGCTGACGGTGGGCGGGACGGCGCGGAAGGATCCGGGCGGGTTCATGCAGTAGAGACCTGATGGCCACGGATTTTGCGCGGATCTTCACCGATGGTGCAAGACCGTGCTAAAGCAGCCGCGCCGCTACCCCCTGCGCCTTGAGCATTTCCACCGCCCTCTTATCGAACGAAACAAACGTCTCCGCTCCCAGCCATCGCCCCTCATAGGCGATCACGCCATCGGCGAAATCGCCGCCGGCATCCAACATGGCCAAGCCCGCATCCACCACTGGCCTGTTCGTTTCCACATTGTCTGCTGCCAGCAATGTACGAATCGCTCTGCTCATATCGGACGACTTAAAGCCATAGACGCTGCGCAGCACCCACACAAACTCGCACAAGGAAGGGACGGCGATCGCCACCATCTTGGCGCGTCCCATCAGTCGGATCGCGGCCTCGGTCTGTTCAGGTTCGTCGCGCACCGCCGCTCGCACCAGGACATTCGTGTCCACCGCGATCTTCACTCTTTGCTCGTCGCTTTCGAGTCCGCCTGAGTCAAGCCAGCCCAGCCGCGCGCCGCCGCCTCATTCATCTCTTCAATGGTTGCGATTTTCTTCGTCTTGCCGGCGAGCACGCCAAAGAAGTCCTGTATGTTTCCGGTCGGCTTGGCCGCGCGGATCATCCCCCGGCCGTCGGGAAGCAAGTCGAGCTCAATCTTTTCTCCAGGCTTAATGCCCAGGTGTTCCAACACCTTTTTTCGAAAGGTTACTTGTCCCCTCGTGGTTACAGTAAGTGTGGCCATCCTATGGTTCCTCTACAAATCCATTGTAATGCAAAATAGCATTATTTGCACTGGATTTCTTTCGAGCACTTTCGAGCACGTCCCTTGCGTCTCCCTTGCTTAAGGTTCCGGCCAAACAGGACAATCACCCACATTTGTTGGGATAATGAATGTATGTCTTCAGTACAAGCCGAAACCGGTAACCCAAAACTCGCAACCGACCTCCGCGAAATCGCCCAGGATATCGTCCGCCGCGCCATGGCTGGTGGGGCAACCGCGGCCGAATGCGTTGTGCGCGAGGGGGATGAATTCTCTACGCTCGTTCGCCTCGGCCAAGTTGAAACGCTGAAAGAGTCTGGCTCGAAATCGATTGGGGTGCGGGTGTTTTTTGGGCAGCGGGCGGCGAGTACTTACTCGAGCGATTTTTCGCGCGCGGGGCTTGACCGGATGGTGACGTCGGCGCTGACTCTGGCGAAGATTACTTCGGAAGATCCGTTTGGCGGAATTCCGGAGGCATCGCAGTTGGGCTCGATCGCGGGTGATCTTGATTTGTATTATGACGACGTCTATTCGCTCGCCGGGGCGGACCGCATCGACTACGCCCGGCGCGCGGAGAAAGCGGCGCTGGATTTCGATCCGCGCATCAAGAACTCGGAAGGCGGATCGTTTGACGCGGCCACGGGGCACAAGGTGCTGGCGAATTCTCATGGGTTCGTGGGCGAGTATCGGCGGTCGTATTGTTCCGTCGCGGCGGTGCCGATCGCGCAGACTGAAGCGGGCGCGATGCAGCGCGATTACTGGTACTCGGTGGCCCGCACGCTTTCGAAGCTGGATGCGCCGGAGAAAGTCGGCAGGATTGCCGCGGAACGTACATTGCGGCGGTTGGGTGCGCGCAAGGCCAAGACCGCGCAGGTGCCGATTATTTTCGATCCCATGGTTTCGACTTCGATCCTCGAACATATTTTCGAGGGGATCAACGGAGATTCGGTTTATCGCGGCGCGTCTTTTCTGGCCGGCAAGCTGGGGCAGAAAATTGCCGGCGACAACGTCAACATCATCGACGATGGCACGATTCCCGGCGGGTTCGGAACGAGTCCGTTCGACGGCGAGGGCGTGCCCACGCGGCGCACCGTGGTGATTGAGAACGGCGTGCTGAAATCTTATTTACTGAACACCTACACCGCGAAGAAACTGAAGATGCAGACGACCGGGAACGCCTCGCGCGGGCTCGCCGGAACGCCGGGGATTGGGCCGGGAAATTATTTTCTGCAGGCGGGCACCAAGACGCCGAAGGAATTGATTGGCGGAATCAAGAACGGCCTATACGTGACAGAGTTTCTCGGCAGCGGGGCGAACCTGGTGACCGGAGATTATTCGCGCGGGGCTTCGGGGTTGTGGATTTCCGGTGGAGAGTTCGCGTATCCGGTGGAAGAGATTACGGTGGCGGGAAATTTGAAGGAATTGTTTTTCAATATTTCGGAGATCGCCAATGATCTGGAGTTTCGCGGGTCGGTGGCGGCGCCGACGATTCGCGTGGACGGCCTGACGGTGGGCGGGGAATAGATTCGGCTCATGTGGGGCGGACAGCTCCTGTCCGCCAGCCTTTGCGCCGGCACTGCACTTCGCCAAGAGAGCAACCCGAATGAAATTCGCCAAAGTAGTTTTCTGGATTGCCGCGGTCTGGGGCATCCTGATTCTTACGCCCGCTATATTTCATGTTCGATGTGATTGGCCGGCAGGATCCTCCGGCGATTACGCATCCCGGCTTTTATTACGGCTTCGCCAGCGTTGGGCTGGCCTGGCAGGTCGCGTTCATCGTGATTGCGCGCGACCCGGTGCGCTTTCGTGCGATGATGATTCCGGCGATGCTGGAGAAGTTCGGGTACGGGGCTACCTTCCTGGTGTCTGTATCTGCAGCACCGGCTGCATGCGTCGGACCTGGTGTTTGGCGGAGTGGATGTGCTGTTCGGCGTGCTGTTTCTGCTTGCCTTCTTTCGAATTTCCGGCTTAAACATTTCCTTGTATTTTCAGGTTCTGGCTCACATCGCACAGCTGCGAAAGCTCTTAACCGCTGAGTCGCTGAGTAAGGCCGCCGAGAAGTGTGGGCTGCAACCTGCACGTTTCATACGGAGGAGCTTACATAATCTCATACATCTTGCGGTTTGCGAATCTGGCCGGACTTGAGGCGAAATCTCGATGCGCTTTTCCGCGGGCCGCGGCGCAAAAGCGGTCCCTCCGCAGCAAAGCTCGATTCGCCCGAGACGATTCTGCTCAAGGATTATCGACCGAAGTCGATCTACAAAATTCCCGTCACGGAGATTGCCAAGGCGAAGTTTCCGATCATCGACATGCATTCGCATCCTTACGCGAAGACTGCGGGGGCGATCGACGAGTGGGTCGGCAACATGGATGAAGTGGGAGTCGAGAAGACGATCATCTCTGACCATGGCGACTGGCGCGGAGTTTGACGAGATCAACGGAAGTATGCGAAGCATCCCGAGCGGTTTGAGATGTGGTGCGGACTCGATTTCTCGGGCCACGACAAGCCGGGATTCGGTCCGGCGGCGGTGAAAGAGTTGGAACGCTGTCAGGCAAGCCGGGGCGCGCGGCGTGGGCGAGATTCACGACAAGGGCAAGGGATTGAGATCCGGAAAGTCGAGATGCCGCGGGCATGCATCCGGACGATGCGCGCATGGATTCGCTGTGGGGAAAATGCGGCGAGCTCGGGATGCCGGTCAGCCTGCACGTGGCCGATCCGATCTGGATGTACCAGAAGATGGACCGGTACAACGACGGCCTGATGAACGCGTACGAGTGGCGGCTGGACAATCAGCCGGATATTGTGGAGCTGTCGGGGATGGTGGATATTTTCGAGCGCACGCTGGCGCGGCACCGGAACACGACATTCGTCGCGTGCCACTTCATGAATCTGGATTACGATCTGGCGCGGCTGGGCGAGGTGCTGGAGCGGAATCCAAATTTGTATGCGGATATTTCCGCGCGGTATGCGGAGACAGCGCCGATTCCGCGCTTCGCAGCGCAGTTTTATGCCAAGCATGCGGACCGGCTGGTTTACGGCACCGACATGGGAGTCGATCAAAGCGATGTACCGGGTTACGTTTCGCATTCTGGAATCGCTGGATGAGCATTTTTATGAGAATGAGCAGTTTGGATATCACTGGAGCTTGAATGGGTTCGGGTTGAGTGATGCGGTTCTGCGGCAGGTTTATCGCGAGAATGCGGCAAGACTGCTGGCGGCGCGAAAGCCTAACCCTAGAGAGAACCCATCAACCACAAAGGACTCGAAGGATCACGAAGGAATTCGCTGGATGGATTCCTTCGTGCACCTTCGTGTCCTTCGTGGTTTAAGCTCTTGAATCCGCACCCGATCAGCGAGAAATCGACAATCAAAATCAACAGCCTACAATTCTCTGACATGGGCAGCTTGGGACAGCCAACACCGGTCGCAGAGGAACGCGACTCCAGCCGTTTGATTATTGGCATCGCGATGGCGGTGCTGATCGGCGGCGCGCTGCTGGCGGCGTTTCTGCTGCGCGAGCCGCCTCGGGTTGCGAAGACCGCGTCACCTTATATTGCCAGCCTGAAACTTTCTGATTTCAAGATGAGCGCGGCCGAGAATTTTATTGGCGCCACGGTCAGCTACATCGACGGCAGCATTACGAATAGTGGCGGCAAAACAGTGACGCATGCCGTGGTCGAAGTCGTGTTCAAGGACGAGATGGGGCAGGTCGCTCAGCAGGAGGAGGTGCCGTTACAGGTGATCCGGACGAACGGGCCTTATCCTGAGCCGGTCGACCTCAGCGTTTCTCCCTTGGCGCCGGGGCAGACGCAACCGTTCCGGCTGACCTTCGACCATATTTCGGCGCAGTGGAACCGGCAGTATCCGGAGATTCGGGTTACGGATGTGACGGTGAAGTAGTGCGCTGCGCGGCAGTTTTGATCGACGGCAATATTCAGTTCAAAGGGATCGGTATTTGCACGGCCGGGTATTTTATCGCGGCGACCGCCTTCGGAATGTCGGTCGGACCGTAGTTCACCCCAATCTTGCTGCCATCGCTGTATTCGATGACGACCCACGATTCCGGCAGGTCTCTACAGGAACGACAACCTCCGGCCTGTGGCACAGCCAGTAGCGCCCTAGCATCGATCGAGCGCAGCAGATTCTTCCAATCTTGTTTCGTGATTGCGATTCTGGTTTTCTTGTTCGGGAGCTTTTTCGGATTTGAAGAATTCGCTCCTTCCCAAACAAGAACCGACGGTTCGACTGTGGTCGTGGTCGTGTGGTAGAAGAGACCGCCGCCGCACATACCGCAGGAGTCTCCGGTTCGCACGCGAACCACATGCGCAGTCGCCGCCGGGCCGGCCGGCGGAACTGGAGTTTGAGCGAGGGCGCTGGTGACCATGCCTGCCGTGACCAGAGTCGCGCCGATTAGACTCGCGAAAAATGATTTCCGATGTTCCGAGCGCACTGCAACCTCTCCAAGCGTCATGAGTATAGAACGCGCGTGCCTGGATTTCTTGCGCCTTGGAGAACTGCACTCAGTGACGCATGTCTGCGGGCTTGAGATCACAAATTGTGATCTCAAGTTTTGAATCCTGAAGCCTGTCTTCGGAATTTGCCATCCAGGCCGTAGAACAATCCTGTAATTGAACTGATCCAGCGAAAACCGTCCGCTACAATGGGCTCGTGACGGGGAGCAAGCCATTTCGCTTGACGGAGTCAGTGAAAGCTGCGGGTTGAGCGAGCAAGCTGAGTCCGGCGGCGCTGGACACGGTGCTTGGGAAATTAGCCCGGCAACACGACCCGAATGTGCTGGTCGGCTTCGATCATGCCGACGACGCCGGAGTGTATCTGATCGCGCCCGAGCAGGCGCTGGTACAGACGGTGGATTTCTTCACGCCGGTTGTCGACGATCCCTACACCTTCGGGCAGATTGCCGCGACAAATTCTTTGAGCGACGTGTATGCCATGGGCGGGAAGCCGCTGACGGCTTTGGCTCTGGTTTGTTTTCCAGAGAAAGCGGATCTGGCGATTCTCGAGCGCATTCTCGCCGGCGGATTGTCGAAGATGATTGAAGCCGGATGCACGGTAATTGGCGGGCACAGCATTCGGGATGAGGAAACAAAGTTTGGATATTCGGTGACGGGAGTTGTGCATCCCAAGAAAATTCTGGCGAACCAGGGAGCGAAGCCGGGAGACGCGTTGTTGTTCACCAAGGCGCTGGGCACGGGCGTGATTTCAACCGCGATCAAGAAAGGCAAAGCCGAGCCGGCGTGGATTGAAGCAGCGGTGCGGTCGATGACGACGCTCAACAAACGGGCAGCGGAAGTAATTGCTGCTGGAGAGTTTCGCGTGAATGCAATGACCGACGTCACTGGGTTCGGGATGATCGGGCATGCACGCGAGATGGTGCTGGCATCAGATGTGTCGATCGGAATTTTCGCGGAGAAGATTCCTCTGATTGATGGCGCGATCAACTGTGTGCGGGCGGGGTATGTTCCGGCGGGGCTCAAGAACAATCGCGAGTTTGCGGAGTGCCTGGTGGAGTATGACGATGGAGTCGCGGAGGATGTGCGGGCGCTCCTGTTTGATCCGCAGACTGCGGGAGGGTTGCTGATCTCGACGCCCGAGGCGGAGCGGCTGACGAGGGCTTTAGCGGAAGCGGGCGTTGCGGCGGTGGTGATCGGGGAAGTGCTGAAGAACTCAAAGCCCCGCATTAGAGTGTCACCGTGATCGCGTGGTTCCCACGTCTCGCAAGGAGGCGAGACATGGGGCATCCCATTTTTTCGTTACGGTTTTGTGTTGATCAGTTCCCAGATTCGCGCCAGATGGTGGTCGTCGTGTTCGGCTACGAAGTAGAGATGGTCGACCAGGCGCATGGGAGTTTTCAGGCGCGGGTGGGGAATCGAGCGCGAGAAGAGAGACGCATTCATCTCTGCAGCTCGCTGCAACAGTTTCTCTCGCGCGCCGCGGAAATCTTTCAGAATTGTTTTCAGCGGTTGCGCGTTGTGGCTCGCTTCGGTGGTTTTTCGATTCTGCAGATCAGTGGAGGTGAGTTGGGTGCTGGCTGCCACGTAATCGTTCACTCGCGCCAGCCAGAGGGGTTCGAGATCCAGCAGGTGGCCGGCGTGTTCCTGGGCAGACCATTTTTGTTCCGGCTTCATGGTCAGGATTTCTTGAGAATGGCCGCGAAGCACGTCCTCGAGTCTAGCCGGAGTGCCGCGCAGGCGGGCCAGCAGGTTGGGGTAAAGCTCGACGGGAAAAGAAAACTCGAACTTGCGTTCAAACCAGATGGGCACCTGACTCATAGATTCCGCCCTGTCGACCGAGGACTCCAACGCAATACAAGATGCTCCAGCGGCGTGCTCGACTCAGGAATTTGTGTCATCGCGGGCGGGGGCTGGTGCATCTGTTAACTGTGCAGTCCGACTGTCATTTTTATTTCGTACTCGTGAGGAGCCATTATGCAGATGCGTGAACTTGGTCGCAGCGGTTTGAAAGTTTCGGAGCAGGGCCTCGGGTGCATGGGGATGTCGGAGTTTTACAGCGGCTTCGATGACGTGGAATCAATTGCCACGATTCATCGCGCGCTCGAACTCGGCATCAACTTTCTCGACACGGCGGATGTTTATGGCCCGCACAAGAATGAAGAGCTCGTCGGCAAGGCGATCAAAGGCCGGCGCGACGGAATCGTGCTGGCCACCAAGTTTGGAATCGTCCGCGACCCGGCGAATCCCAGTGTGCGCGGGGTGAGCGGCAAGCCGGACTATGTTCGCAAGTCGTGCGACGCCAGTTTGCGGCGGCTCGGGCGTCGACACGATCGATCTTTATTATCAGCATCGCGTCGATCCCGCGACCCCGATCGAAGAAACGATCGGCGCGATGGCCGAGTTGGTGAAGGCCGGGAAGGTGCGCTATCTGGGACTTTCCGAGGCATCGCCCGCGACGCTGCGGCGGGCGGTGAAGGTGCATCCGATCACGGCGCTGCAGACGGAATACTCCTTGTGGACGCGCGATCCGGAAGGCGGAATTCTGGCGGCGTGCCGCGAGCTGGGGATCGGCTTTGTCGCCTACAGTCCGCTGGGCCGCGGATTCTTGACCGGGCAGTTCAAGAAGTTTGACGATCTTCCCGCGGACGATTACCGCCGCAACAGCCCGCGCTTTCAAGGCGACAATTTTCAGAAGAATCTGGACCTCGTGCGCCGAGTGGAAGAGATCGCGCGCGAGAAAAAGTGTACGGCTTCTCAGCTCGCGCTCGCGTGGGTGCTAGCGCAGGGCGACGACATCGTTCCGATTCCGGGGACGAAGCGGCGGAAATATCTGGAGGAGAATGTCGCGGCGGGTGCGGTAACGCTCAGCCCCGCGGAGTTGAAGCAGATCGACGAAGCGTTTCCGGCGGACTCGGCGGCGGGTGCGCGGTATCCGGAGCAGATCATGTCGCTGGTGCAGAAGTAAAATCGGCCATCCATCAAAATCTTGTCAATAGGCAGAAATTACACGATCGGGTTTAACTTCATGAAAGCAATCACAATATAAAGTCACCAACCATGTCCACTTTAACCCCTCCAATTTGATATTCTAGAAGTATAGAGACAATTTCTGGTCCAGAAGGCGAGCCCTACAGGTCGCGCCTTTTTTATTGGCCGCAGTGTCGGACACCCGGTGCCGGGTGCCCCATTTCTCGCGCGCACTTTGCGCGAGAAGTGGGGATTTTTTTTGGCGATCAATGGGACGAACCCAAGGGAAGAGCACACAGAGATGCGCACAAACAACAGCAACAACCGCAATAACGACTGGATCCACTTCAAAACCTTCAAGCAGCGCGGCGAATGGGTCGAGCTGCAATTCATGGCCGAAGCCGCCAAGCACCGCTTTGCCATCAGCAAGCCCTGGGGAGAAACGCAATCCTACGACGTCGGCATAGAACACAGTTCGAACTTCCTTCGGGTGCAGGTCAAGTCCACCGTCGTGAGGTCCGCTGCCGGATACCTCTGCCAGTTCAAGCCCAACCACCTGAAGAAGCGGGACTACTCCCTCAAAGAAATCGACGTCTTCGCCGCCTACGTCATTCCGGAAGATGCCTGGTACCTGATCCCAGCGGTCTTACTGCTGGGCAAGCGCCGACGCACCATGGCCATGCTCTGCCCCGTAGTCCCCCCAAAAAAGAAAGCCTGCTACCGCTACGAATCCTACCGCGAAGCGTGGGATCTGCTCAGGAAGAGCCGGCTGGAATTGGGAAACTACGGATGCTGACGCCCGGCCCATTCTTAGCCCCAGAGGGGCGAAATATGTGCCTTGCATCCATCGAGGACACCGCAAAGCTGTCAATCTTCCATGAGAAAAATTAGCAGGCTCACAGCAAGGATCGAACCTCTTTAATTCACAGGGGTGTAACATTAAACTATTGACACAGGAAGTCGGCAGACTATTATCGAGCTTCGGAACTTCGAACAAATGGCGAAAGAAGGTGATGGAACTATGGCAGATCGCAAACAATTCATCGGAGACATGAAAACTGACCCTGCACTGGTAAAAGCATTGGAAGCAGCGCGACAAAAACCTGTGACGGAGGACGACTTGCGCGAGCAGAGAATCAGCTTTGCATTCGGCAACGCCCCGGCCAACGCCAAAGCTATTACCAAAGACAGCGTACGGAAGGCGTCCGAGCACATTCGCCTGCTGCCGTAGCTTTCTATTCAGCACGGGCCCGCAATATCCATTGCGGGCCAATTTCTTTTACAAATGTCGGTACGCGAAAAAGACAACCCCGCGCTATACACACGGATTCAGGAACAGAATCTTCTGAGGCAGTACGATCTCCTGTCCAATTGCATCGAAATTGGTTTAGAGAAAAAAATAGAAGCGTTCGACAAGTACACATTGTGGGCACTCAACTATGTTGCCGTTGCAAATATAGCTCAGTTTGGAGGGCGATACCGAGAAGACCCGATCTACGTGGGCAAGCACACCCCGCCCCACTTCAAAGAGGTTCCGAACCTAATGGATCGCTTCTTCTCGCTCATCCACGAAAATTGGACCATCGTAGATCATCCCACCTGGCTGGCTGCGTATGCCCTTTGGAGATTGAACTGGATTCACCCGTTTGTTGAAGGGAACGGTCGGACAGCCCGAGCAGCTTGCTACTACTTAATTTGTCTGAAGCAGGGGAAGCTTTTGCCCGGAAAGAAAATCGTTCCCGAGCGAATCCGAGAAAACCGACAGCCGTACTACGACGCACTAGAGGCTGCGGACCGAGCCTGGGACGAAGGGAAGCTCGATGTATCGATGATGGCGAAGTACCTGGAAGAACTTCTCAAAGGGCAACTCACGGAGCCATAAACTTTCTTTGTCGTCGGTCCCTTCCTCATTGCAAGGTGGTCAGCGATGCTACGCGGGTCTTGTCCATCGATGTTATTCTGCGGAACGTGTGTGAGCCAGAGATGTCGAAACGAATCGATTTCGCGGGAAAACGTAGAAAGCAAGGGCGCTTGTTAAGCAAGGCTGTCGGCGAACTCAAAGCGGTGATAAAGACAGCAGCGCATCAAGGCAGAATTGATCTTCAGGCACGTTTAGACGAGTCGTTAGCTCGAAAATCAGTAGAGAAAGGGCTATTAGCCGAACGCCTGCAAGAGTCAGTGGTGCCTCTGTTTATCGGAGATCCCGCGGGGCAACCCGACAGAATTGGTTCTTGCGTCCTTGCGCAATTGGATTCAGACCTCTTTGCATTTACCGCAGCCCACGTCATACGCGGGGCTAACTCAGCAAGACTCTTTGCTCCTCCACACGGCCGGGGCGGAAAGTTGCTGCCGCTGCCGCAGTGCGCCGCCCACCTGAACGACGACCTCGATGTTGGCGTGCTGGCCTTACCGGCGAGCCAACTAGGCGCTTTTCAGCAGCGCATTTTTCTCGATGGCGGAGAAATCGATCAAGCAGATCGACCAGACGAACAAGGTCCTGAGCTGTTCTATTTTGTCCTCGGATATCCCGCATCAAGGACACAAGTGAAGTTATCCACTCCCGAGCGTCGAATTCATCAAAAGTCGTTTCACTTGTGTACTTACCCGGCGCATCCCGCCGAATACCTACAGGAGCGACTGTCACAGGCGGACAATATACTGCTCGACTTTGACCACAAGGAGATCGTATCTGGAGGGAAGCGGACCAATCCGCCCAAACTCCAGGGTGTCAGCGGCGGAGGAATTTTTCGGATATCCAGGGGAACAAGGCGCGGCCCACTCATCGCGATCGCTACACAGAATCGACGCGGGTCACGGCTGATCGCAGGCACGAGAATCAAGCACTTCCTGGCTATGGCTCGTGACCTGAAGACGATATCTCCGCCCCGAACGTCTTGAACCGTCCTCCTACTGAATCAGCGTCCCTCCGTTGCCGCCCTCTGGCGCTGCTTCCGGCGCCAGGACTACCGCCGCGGCTACGCGGTCGCCGGGTTCCATGTTCAGGAGTCTCACGCCCTGGGCGTTTCTGCCCGATTCGCGGATGGTGGTTGAGTCCATGCGGATGATTTTGCCGTAGTGGCTGATCAGCATGACTTCGCTGGTTTCGTCGACCTGGGCGATGGCGACGACTTTGCCGACGCGCTCCGTCGTCTTTAGATTGATCACGCCTTTGCCGCCGCGGTTAGTGAGGCGGTATTCGTCGGCTGCGGTGCGTTTGCCGAATCCGTTTTCGGTGACGGAGAGGATCAGGCTGCCTTTGACGGCGATGTCGATGGGCTCGGCATCGGTTTCGGATTTGCCCGGCGCCGAAGCGCCTGCGGCGTCCGTCGCTCCAGGAGTTTTCTCCGTGCCGGGCTTTGGCGTGGTGGCCATGCCGACTACGTAGTCTTTCTCTTCGAGGTCGATGCCCCAGACGCCGTAGGCAGCGCGGCCCATGGGGCGGACGTGGCTCTCGTCGAAGCGCACGGCCATGCCTTCGTGGCTGGCGAGGAACACGATTTGATTGCCGTCAGTGATGCGGGCGGCGACCAGTTCGTCGCCTTCTTCAATGGCGATGGCGTTGATGCCGTTGGAGCGTACGTGTATGAATTCGCGCAGCTCGGATTTTTTCACCAGGCCTTTGCGCGTCGCGAAGAAGACGTATTTATTGGCTTCTTCGAGATTGCGCACCGCGAGCATGGTCTTGGTGGTTTCGCCGGGTTGCAGGCCGATCAGGTTGCCGACGTGTTTGCCTTTTCCGGCGGCGCTGACGTCGGGAATTTCGTAGACCTTGAGCCAGTAGACGCGGCCCTTGTTGGTGAAGATGAGAATGTAGGCGTGTGTGCTGGCGATGAAAAGATGCTCGACGAAATCTTCGTCGCGCGTCTTCATGCCGGTGCGGCCCGTGCCTCCGCGGCGCTGCATGCGGTAGGTGGAGATGGGCGTGCGCTTCATGTAGCCGGAGTGGCTGACGGTGACGGCAACCTGCTCGTCGGCGATGAGATCTTCGAGAACGATCTCGGCGGCTTCGTCTTCGAGGCGGGTGCGGCGGTCGTCGCCGTATAGTTTTTTAACTTCTTCGAGCTCTTTGATGATGACTTTACGCAGCTTCGTCTCGGAGCCGAGGATGGATTCGAATTCGGCGATGCTGTCGCGAATTTCTGTCAGCTCTTTGGCGATCTCGTCGATCGACAATTTCGTCAGGCGATGCAGTTGCAGCTCTAAGATGGCGTCGGCCTGGCGCGTGGTGAAAGGTTTGTCGGCGTCGAGCTTGGGCGCGCGGCCGGTGGTGTTGATGTCGATCTTTTTGCCGCCGAAGTAGAGCACCAAATTTTCGCGGGCATCGGCGCGGTTGGCGCTGCCGCGAATGATGGTGATGACATTGTCGAGATGGTCGAGGGCGTTGAGGTAGCCTTCGAGGATGTGCTCGCGGTCTTTCGCTTTCTGTAAAAGGTAGGCGGTGCGGCGGCGGACCACGTCGACGCGGTGCTCGATGAAATATTTGATGGTCTGGATCAGGCCCATTTCGCGGGGCTGTCCATTGACCACGGCCAGCAGGATCATGGAAAAACTTTCCTGCATCTGCGTGTGCTTGAAGAGCTGGTTCAAAACAATTTGCGGTTCTGCGCTGCGCTTGAGTTCGATGACGATGCGCATGCCGTCGCGATCGCTTTCGTCGCGAATGTCGGAGATGTCTTCGATGTCTTTGTCGTTGACCAGCTGCGCGATGCGCTCGACCAGCTTGGCTTTGTTTACCTGATAAGGAATTTCGGTGACGATGATGGCCTGGCGGTCTTTGTTGATGTTCTCGATCAGCGCTTTGGCGCGCATCATGAAGCGGCCGCGGCCGGTGCGGTAGGCCTCGAAGACTCCGCTGCGGCCGTGAATGATTCCGGCGGTCGGGAAGTCGGGGCCCTGCACGAATTTCAGAATTTCGGCGAGCTGCGCGTTGGGATTGTTCACCAGCGTGATGGTGGCGTCGACGATCTCGGTGAGATTGTGCGGCGGAATTTTCGTGGCCATTCCGACGGCAATTCCGTCGGAACCGTTGACCAGAAGATTCGGAATGCGCGCGGGCAGAACGTCAGGCTCGATTTCGCTGCCGTCGTAGTTGTCGTGGAAGTCGACGGTTTCTTTGTCGAGATCCTCGAGCAGCGCGGTGGAAACGGGAGCGAGTTTGGCTTCGGTGTAACGGTCGGCGGCGGGCGGGTCTCCATCAACAGAGCCGAAATTCCCCTGCCCAAAAATCAACGGATAACGCAGCGACCAAGTCTGCGCCAGCCGAACCAACGCGTCATAAACCGCAAGGTTCCCATGCGGATGGTACTTGCCCATGACTTCGCCGACGATACGGGCGCACTTGCGCGTAGCCTTATTCGGCTGCAACCCCATCTGCGCCATTGTGTATAAAATTCGGCGGTGGACGGGCTTCAGGCCGTCGCGGACATCGGGGAGGGCGCGGCCGATGATGACCGACATGGAGTAGTCGAGATACGACCGCTTCATCTCCTCTTCAATGTTGACGGGTTGAATGTTCGCGGCGCCGGGGCTATCGCCGCCGGGCGGAGGAGTGAGGGGGAGTTCGGGGTTTTGATCGTCAGCCATTCTTTAGCTCTTAGCTTCTAGCTGCTAGCTTCTAGCTAACAGCGTTCGATTGGCGGTGCTTCGCCGGGTCCCACAAAATCTTGTAACTGCTTGTATTTACAGGGCGTTATGTGCCTTGGGAGCTGGTTTTATTATAGCACGATTGCGGTGAGACGAGGGTGGCACAGAAATTCCCCACTTCTCGCAAAATACGCGAGAAATGGGGCACCCGTTTCCGTGATTGATCACCTCTCCGAAACAGATGTCGCGGTGCCGAGTTGGGAAATCCGCAGGAAATTATTTCGGGTTCGGTTACGCGTCACACAGAAGTCGGGGGCGCGACTGGTAGGCTGCGCGGATGAAGCGGATTCCTTCGCTGGATGGGTTGCGGGCTATTTCGATTTCGCTGGTGGTGATCGGGCATTCGGTAGAGGTGCATTCTCAGGCTTCGACGACGGCGGACGTGGCGGGAGCGTTTGCGAATTTGGGAGTGAGGATTTTTTTTGTTATTTCGGGATATCTGATTACGACTTTGTTGTTGAAGGAGTATGGGAAGACTTCGACGATTGGGCTGCGGGAATTTTATGTGCGGCGGGCTTACCGGATTTTGCCGGCGGCGATTGTTTTTATGGTGCCGGTGTTTGTGATTTTCTGGCATGAGCTGCGCTGGTATCACATGGTGGCTGCGGCGTTGTATCTGGCGAATTTTGATTTTTCGCATCCGTGGTTTCTGGGGCATTTGTGGTCGCTGAGCGTGGAGGAGCAGTTTTATTTTTTGTGGCCGGGAGTGTTGAAGAAGTGGCACCGGCATCGGGTGGGGATTTTGGTGGGAGTGGTTTTGTTTGCGCCGGCGTATCGGGTGGCGTGTCATTTTCTGGGACTGCATGGGCGGGCGGATGAGACGTTTCCGGCGGTGGCGGATGTTTTGGCGATGGGATGTTTGCTGGCGATTTTCGCGGCGCGAATGCCGGAAATCAGAGCGAAGATCCGGACACGGTGGGCTTTGGCGTTGATTGTTCCGGTGGTGTTGGTGCCGGTTTATTGGGGCGCGATTGGGTTTCACACTACGGCGCTGTTGCTGTTGGTGTTGTGGCCGGTGATGCATGTTTCCATCGCGGGGCTGTTGCTGCATGTGGTCGAGCGGCCGTATTGGATTTTGAATGTGCGGCCGGTGGAGTGGCTGGGGAAGATCAGCTACAGCCTTTATTTGTGGCAGCAGTTGTTTGCGTATGGGGATCGGCATCGGCCGTGGTATTTCGTTTTCGCGGCGGTGGGATTAGCTGCTGCTTCTTATTATTTGGTGGAACAGCCGATGTTGCGGGTGCGGGAGAGGAGGGCGGCGGCGGAGAAGGTGGAGCGGGTGATGGCACAAGCGGCTTAGTGGCCACGGGGGCTAAAGCCCCTTTTCATCAAGGGGTTTTACGCGGCGCTGAAGCGCCGCTCTTCCACCGTTGTGCGGGCAGTCGCGCTTGATCTGGGCCGCGTGGCGTCGGTAGGCGCATGGCTGTGCCGCGGCGGGGCTGGCGGCGGGTTGCATGGATCCTTCGGCCCGCGAAGACCGCGGTCCTCAGGATGACATTGTGTCGGGATGACGTGTCGCTTTGGCGACCGTCCCTTCAGGGGCGGAGGATTACTTCGTTGGGGGATTGGGGGACGCGGAAGGTTAGGCCTCGGGTCTGGTTGGATGCGATGGTTTCTGGAAGGTTGAGGGATGAGAGGTTGATTTTTCGGGTCCAAGGACCGCCGGTGTAGGGATTGCCGCTGGTGTAGAGAATGCCGTCGGCGATGGTGTATGCAGATGCTTCTTCGTGGTGACCATCACGGAAGATCAGAACCGCAGGGGGCGGCTCCGTGGCAGCTGGGGGAATCGCTGCGGCCGAGATGCGCTGGGGGCGATGCTGCGACTCTGACCGCGCGGACGCGCTTTGACCAGTTGACTTTGCATCAACAAGATCCGGGCCAATCATCTCTGCGCCGGATGCCTCCGGACCGCTTAGGCGAACGTAGCGGTCGCCCTGAAGTTCGATCATCAGAGGTTGAGACTGAGGCTGAGAGGGCGAAGCGAAACGATCGAATGCGGGCGCTGCCGGTGGAGGGGATTGCAGGATGATCACGGGCGGTTGCGATGCGACGGGGTAGCCGGTGCTGGAGAGATAGTCGGCGTAGAGTGGGTCGTAAAGCGGGAGCGAATAGAGGGACGACCCGAGGTTGCCGCGTGCAGCGAAGGCGCTGCGATTGAATTCACCCTGGTGGAATCCTCCTCGGTTGAAACCGGCGGCGGAATGCGAGGCGGAGATCATGCGTTGCGCATGCGAGCGCGGTGAGAGCGCGACCAAGGTCATCAACAGCAGCGTGATGATCGGCAGCGCTCTTGAGGACGGCGGGATGAGGATCTCTTTGCGCATGGTTAGTTTGCGAGCGGCGGCGGGATTTGGAACGTGATCCCGCGGTCGTCGTTCTGTTTCTCTGTGGCTTCGAGGTCGAGGTCAGCAAGGGCGATTTTGCGGGCGTGTCCGAGCGTTAGATCGAACAAGGTCGGGCCGACAATCGCGTAGTTTGAAACTTCGAGCTTGTGACCGTCTTTGAAGATAAGCAAGGTTGGCTGCTGTGGAGAGTCGGAGTTGCTGTCGGCGACGGCGCGACTTGCGTAGTCGTCTTGATGTCCGCTGGCGTCGCGATCGTGAATGCCGGAGTTGAGGCCATCGGGGTCGCCATTTTCTGAGCCGCCATCCGGAGCGATGCCATCCGACGATCCAGCTTCTGGGTTGTTGTCGCCGCCGGTAGCGCCGAAGTCGGCGGCGTAGGGTACGAGGATGGGATAGACGACGGCCGGGAGAGTGTATTCCGTGTGGTGATGAATGCCGTCGGTGTTGTGCTGGCTAAGGTGGGATGGATTGGGCGTGAGGACGCCGACGCGGGAGTTCGTGCCTAAAGATGTGACGCTGGGGGGCGTGCCGTTGAGCGGGCGTCCGCCGAATCCGGGAGAGGTTACCGAGGCGGAAGTGCCGTTGGTTTGAGCTTGGCCGGTGGAGGCAAGAATTGGCGGCAGAGCGAGCAGGCTGAACAGTGCGATCGAGGCTGGAATCGAGTGCCGCACAGAAACATGATACTCCAAGGTAGAAGTCATGGCGCACCTCGTGGGTAGAACGCTGGTGGTTGGTTAGATTGCAGGCGGAGTGGGGCGGGTGCGAGACAGGGGCAGGTCAAAACCCTCACCCCTTCGACTTCGCTCAGGGCAGGCTCTCTCGCGAAAAACGCGAGAACGGTGGGGCACCCGGCGCTACTTCCCGGACTATAATTCGGCTGAGGCGAGCCTGGATTCAGCGCGGGCGGTTGGAAGCATGAGATCTGTGATCCGATTTGCGATGCTGGCGCTGGTGCTGGTGATTGTGGCGATGGTGTCGGCGCTGACGGCGATGCGGTTCGCGATTCATGGACAGGAAGTGGCGGTACCAGCGCTGGTGGGGCTGAGTCCGGCGGAAGCGGAGCGGGCGACGGCGGGATTGGGGCTGCAGGTTTCGATTGAGCGGCAGTATTACAGTCCGCAGATTGCGGAGGGACGCATTATGTCGCAGTTGCCGCTGCCGGGGACGAAGGTGCGGCGCGGATGGCAGGTGCGGGTGGCGCAGAGTTTGGGCAGGACGCGAGTGACGATTCCGGATGTGACCGGGCAGAGCGAGCACGCAGCGGAATTGAATATACGGCGGCGCGGGCTGGATGTGGCTTCGATAGCCGAGGTGCAGGAGGCGGGAATTCCAGCGGATCAGGTGCTGGCGCAGAGTCCTACGGCGCATGAGACGCAGGTGGTGGCGCCGAAGATCAGTTTTCTGGTGACTGCGGTGCCGGAGCCGCAGGCGTTCGTGATGCCGAGTTTTGTGGGACAGCCGCTGGGCAGCGCGAGCCGGAGTTTGCAGGATTCGGGATTCAGGTTGGGGAGTGTAAGTGTGGCGGCGGTCGTGAGCGCGCCCGCGGGAGATGCGGCGGACTTGGGGAATCCGGCTGCGCCGTCAGCGCTGCCAGCGCAGCCTTCGCCGGCGAGCATTATTGTTTCGCAGGTGCCGGTGGCGGGGCAGAAGGTGGATGCGGGGGCGGCGGTTAATTTTGAAGTGCGGTAGCTTGCCACGGATTTGCGCGGATATTCACGGATAAATCCAACCAACATTTTTTAAATCCTTCCTAAAGTCTTTCCAGGATTGCGGCGAAGAAGCCGTCGCAGGGGTGTCGGCCGGGGATGGTGCGGAGGTAGGGGCCTCGCGTGAGATCGGCGGGGTCGGGCCAGATTAGGTCGCCGGACTCTTTCAAGCGAGCGAGTTCGGTGCGACAGTCGAGGATGCGGAAGGAATTATTTTCCGCCAGGGATTGTTCGATTACGGATTCGTTTTCTTCTTTTTCCAGCGAACAGGTGGAGTAGATGAGGCGTCCTCCGGGTGCGACCTGGGCGAGGGCGGAGCGGAGGATTGCGAGTTGGCGCCGCGGCAGGTCGGTGAGATCGGCGGGGGTGAGTCGCCATTTGATTTCGGGATTGCGGGCGAGGGTGCCGGTGCCGGAGCAGGGGACGTCGGCGAGGACGCGGTCGAATTTTTGGTTAAGGGGGAGATGTTGGGCGTCGGCGGTGATGATTTGGATTTTTGTTTCGGAGCGCGATGAATTTTGGATTGGCGAATTTTGGTGCAGCAATTTTTGCAGGAGGCGGGCGCGGTGGGGATGGAGTTCTACGGCTGTGATTGTGGCTTTCGGGTTGTGGTCGGCGACGGCCAGGGTTTTGCCGCCGGGGGCGGCGCAGCAGTCGAGGATGTGGGATTTTTCTTTTGCGAGATCGCGGCCGACCAGGGCGGCTACGAGTTGCGAGGCTTCGTCCTGAATTGCGATTTGGGGGGTGCGGTAGGGGGCGGTTTTGGTGATGTCTCCGGTTGCGATTCGACGGGCATTGGCGAGGAGTGCGCCGGGCGCGAGAGTGATTCCGGCTTGAATGAGTTCGGCTTCGGCGGTTGCGGTGCGGAGGCGGATTGCGGTCGTGGGGATAGATTGGTTGTGCTGGCAGATTTGGTTGGCGGTGGCGAGGCCGTATTCGAGGGTCCAGCGGTCGACCAGCCATTGCGGATGGGCGAGGGTGCGGGCGAGGGAGTCGGAGGTGGTGATGTCGTCGAGTTTTCTTTGCGTGGTGGAGAGTTTGCGCAGGACGGCGTTTACGAAGGGAGCGGCGGAGCGTTTGCGGGCGCGCTTTACTAACTCGACGCTTTCGTGGAGGGCGGCGCGGGGGGGGATGCGATCGAGCCAGAGGAATTGGTAGACGGCGAGACGCAGTGCGATGAGAATTTCGATGTCTAGTTTGGCGAGAGGTTGCGAGGAGGCGGTCGCGATCTCGGTGTCGAGGCGGGAGCGCCAGCGGAGGACGCCCATGACTAGTTCGGTGGCGAGCGCGTGATCTTGCGTGGAGAGGTTGGCGTGGGCGGGGGAATGGAGGAGTTCGATGGCGTAGGCGTTGTCGCGTTCGATGCGGAGGAGGATGTCGAAGGCGGCGGCGCGGGCGGGGGAGACTGGCATTTATTTATCGATTGTAGGCTTCCGGCGAAGAAAAACCTTAAACACAGGGGACACAGAGGAGCACAGAGGTTAGCCTAATTTTTCGGCGGGGTTGGGGCGGTAGCCGCGGACGAAGTCTTGCGCGGGGGTTCGTTTTTTTCCTTCGAGTTGGAGCTCGATGATTTCTAACGATGTGTGGTGGGCGCAGCCTACTACGAGGCGGTTGGAGTCGGCGCGCAACTCGGCAGGCGGGACTTGGTCGGTTGCGGGGCGGGCTTGGGTGATCTGGAGATTTTTGCCGCGGAATTTTGTGTGGGCTCCGGGCCAGGGCTGGAAGCCGCGAATGCGGTTGTAGATTTCGGCGGCGGTGCGTGTGAAGTCGATTTGGCCGTCTTCTTTTTTCAGGATGGGGGCGAGTGTGGCTTGCGAGTTGTCTTGGGCGCGCGGATGGATCGTGCCGGATTGCAGGGCGTGGAGAGTTTCGAGCATGAGGTCGGCGCCGATGGCGGCGAGGCGTGGGGCTAGGGTTTCGGCGGTGTCGTTGGGGGCGATGGCCAAGTCTTGTTGCTGGAGGATGTCGCCGGTGTCGAGGCCGGCGTCGATGCGCATTGTGGTGTTGCCGGTGACGGTTTCGCCGTTGGCGATGGCCCATTGGATGGGCGCGGCGCCGCGGTATTTGGGTAGCAGCGAGGCGTGCAGGTTGATGTTGCCGAGGGGAGGGAGATCGAGCATCCATTGCGGGATGATGCGGCCGTAGCCGACGACGATGATGGCGTCGGGGTTGAGGGCGGTGAGTTGGGCGCGGAATTCTTCGTTGGTTTTGATGCGCTCGGGTTGGGCGATGGGGAGATTTAGCTTTAACGCGGATTGTTTGACTGGGGATTGAACGAGTTCCAGGCCGCGGCCTTTGGGGCGGTCGGGTTGGGTGACGACGAGGTGAATGCGGTGTCCGGCGGCGAGTTTCTCCAGCGTCGGGACGGCGAAGCTCGGGGTGCCGCAGAAGATGAGATCGAGGGGCATTTTGTAATTGGGGAATTTGGTAATTGAGTAATTGAAAGCTATGCGCGCCATTATCCGTTGCAGTTCGCGATGGATCACGACCGCAGCGCCTGAAGGCGCACCTTCTATCTGGCACTAGACGCCATGCCTGAAGGCATCGCCTGATACGAACCTCAGTAACCTCGCCTTAGAAAAATCCGAGCTCTTAAATTACTCGATTACCAATTTCTCAATTCCTCAATTTCTACCACTCGCCGGCTTTCATCATTTTGCGGATTTTGCGTTTCATCAGGTCGCGTTTCAGGGCGCTGATGTGGCTGATGTAGAGTTTGCCGTTCAGGTGGTCGGTTTCGTGGAGGAAGGCGCGGGCCAGTAATTCTTCTCCGGTTTTTTCGTAGAGCTTGCCGTGAACGTCCTGGGCGCGGATGGTGACTTTGTTGGGACGGGTCACGTTTTCGCGGAAGTCGGGGATGCTGAGGCAGCCTTCGCTCTGGGTGTGGCGGCCCTCGGTGTGAATGATTACGGGATTGATGAGGACGAGTTTGGCGTCAGGATTTTCTTTGAAGGTGACGTCGATGACCGCGATGCGGCGCGGGATGCCGATCTGCGGGGCGGCCAGGCCGACGCCGTGAGCGACGTACATGGACTCGAACATGTCTTCGGTGAGTTTTTTTAATTCTTCGTCGAAGACGGTGACGGTTTCGGACGGCTTCTCGAGAACGGGGTTGCCGAATTTTACGATGGGATAGATCATTCGTTGCTGGCTCTTAGCTCTTAGCTCTTAGCTAAACCTTCTTTACAAACTTGGTTTGTTGTTCCCGTCATTTCTCGTTGTTCGACTTAGTTTATTAATAGTTTTTCAGTTGATCGCGGTAGCCGTGGAAATTTCTTACGGTTTCGGTCATGGAGTCGCCGCCGAATTTTTCTAGCGCGCAACGGGCTAGAGTCAGAGCAACCATGGCTTCGGCTGCGACTCCGGCGGCGGGGACTACGCAGACATCGGAGCGCTCGTAGGCGGCTTTCACGGGCTCGCGCGTGGAGAAATCGACTGACTGGAGCGGTCGGCGCAGCGTGGAGATTGGTTTCAGGTAGCCGCGGACGCGAATTTCCTGGCCGTTGGAGACTCCGCCTTCGATGCCTCCGGCGTTGTTGCGGGTGCGGGAGAAGGCGGTAAAACCGGAACTGGCGGAGTAGCCGATCTCGTCGTGCACGGCGGAGCCGGGAGCGAACGCGGCGGCTACGCCGGAACCAATCTCAACGGCTTTGACGGCTTGCAGCGACATGACGGCGGCGGCGAGCAGGGCGTCGAGGCGCTCATCCCATTGGACGTAGGTGCCGAGGCCGGGCGGAACCTGGTGGGCGACGACTTCGAAGACTCCGCCGAGCGAGTCGCCGGTTTTTAAGACTTTGTCGACTTCTTCTTTCATGTGCTGCTCGGCCTCGGGGTCGGCGCAGTTGAGCAGAACTTCTTCGCGGGAATGCAGCGCGCGAATTTGCTCCCAGGCGACCGTGCCTGCGAAGGACACATTTCCGGTGGCGACCACGTGGCTGAGAACTTCGATGCCGAGTTCCTGTAGGAAAAGTTTGGCGATGGCGCCGATGGCGACGCGGGCGGCGGATTCGCGGGCGGAGGCGCGTTCGAGCACGTAGCGGGCTTCGGGGAAATTATATTTCAGGGCTCCGGCGAGATCGGCGTGACCGGGGCGGGGCGAGGCTACGCGTTTATGTTTGGCGGGATCGCCTTCGCCGACGGGCAGGGATTCCTGCCAATTTTTCCAGTCGCGATTTTCGAGTTGAACGGAGATGGGTGAGCCGATGGTCAGGCCCTGGCGCACGCCGGAGAGAATGTGGGCGGTGTCGCGCTCGATTTTCATGCGGCCGCCGCGGCCGTAGCCTTGCTGGCGACGCCAGAGTTCGCGGTCGAGGAAGGGCTGGTCGATTTTCAATCCGGCGGGCATGCCGGAAAGGAAAGCGATCAGGGCTTCGCCGTGAGACTCCCCCGCAGTGAAATAGCGCAGCATAAACGGTCGATTGTAACTGATGCGGGGCGGAATCGGGGTTCCAGAGCGGGAAGCGGAGGGCGGGTATTCTGAAGAAAAGACACGGGAAACTGGATTTTCACATGCGAAACAGCGGGGCGAGCGGTTACAATTGCGGACGCCCTCTCCGTCTGGTTCGAAGCCTACTGTTTCGAGCGGTCGTTGTCGAATGGAACTTTTTCGAACGATCCGTGTTTGAACGATCTGCCTTCGAGCGGTCCGCATTCGAACGACTCGCGCTGCATCGCAAAATCTTCTCTGGCCTTGATGAAGGAGTTGCCTAGTGTGTCCCCCGGCACAGACACTACGCGAAGAATTTTTCGAGAATAAGGAAATCCGTTGTCTGCTGGTGCACGACCATGTCCTGCTGCGGCAGGGATTGCGGCGGTTGCTGGAAGATGAAGTGGACATGGAAGTGGTGGCGGAGGCGGGAAATGCGGCTGAGGCGCTGCGGAAAGTTTTCGAGTACAGGCCGGAAATCGTCATCACTGATGCGCATATTTTTGAGTGCGCGGCCGATCAGATTGAGTGGCTGATTCTGCAGGAATCCCCTTACAGCAAAGTGCTTTTTCTGACGACGCATGAAGGCGATGAATTGCTGCGCGAAGCGCGGGGAGAGGGATCGAGTTGCGCGGTGCGGCAGACTTCGGCGGAAGAACTGGTCGAGATGGTGCGGAAGACGCACGCGGCGCGGAAACCGGTGGTAGTCAGCGATGTGCTGGAACGGCGCCGGGGAGAATTGCTGCCGCAGGAAATGCTGCCACGAAAGCGGGTCTTGACGACGCGCGAGCGCGAAGTCTTGAAGCTGCTGGCGGAGGGCAAGACGGTGCGATCGGCGGCGGGAGTTTTGGGGCTGAGCATCAAGACCGTCGACGCGCATAAATTTAATTTGATGCGGAAGTTGGGGATTCATAATAAGGCGGAGCTGGTCATGTGGGCGATTCAGAAGCGGGTGGTGAAGGTGCCGATGAGTTCCTAACCGACAGTCTAAGAATCGCGTTGTTCCTCCGATTCGATTCCAAGTTTCTATGCGACAGTTCCCGGTCTGGCGGCAATTGCTCTTTCGCCCCTCCGGGGCTCGTTCACTCTATTCGATCAGGCACCCACGGCTTGCTTCGTGGGCTGTATTCTTGCGCCGCTTCGCGGCTTGGCGCTTGGCGAATCTTGCCTGTTTCTTTTCTCGAACTTAATCACAAATTATTCTTCGACCGCCCCTGCTGCTAATTCGGCCAGACTGGTGACGATCAGGTCGGGCTTGGCTTCGGCGGCTTTGACGGCGCCTACGCCGGGGCGGGCTGACGGGCGATTTACCCAGACTGTGGCCAAGCCCAGGGTTTGGGCGGGGATTACATCGTGATAAGTGCTTTGGCCGACGTGCAAGACCCGATGGGCGGGGGCGTGGATGCGGCTTAGGGCTAGTTCGAATAATTTTAGCGACGGCTTGTAGGCCTGGGCTTGCTGGGCGGTGATGACTTCGTCGAAATCGACTTCGAGTTTGGGGCGCGTGGTGGCGAAGAGGTCGTCGTCGACGTTGGAGAGGATGGCGAGACGGTAGCGGGTTTTGAGTTGATGAAGCGCGGCGACGGTGTCGGGCCAGGGTTTCCAGGTGGAGAGCGAGTCGGGGAGTGAGCCGGCCTCTGCGGCGGTGGGATCGAAACCGAGTTCGTCTCCGAACTGGCGGACTACGGACTCCAGGATTTTGTGGTAGGGCTGGAACTTGCCTTGGTCTGAACTTTGTTCGGAGCGCTGTTCGAAATCTCCGTAGAGTTTGAGGAGAGTGGCGTCGTCGATTTTCTTTCCGTGGGCGGCGAGAATGCGGTGGAGCGCGGCGAGGATGCCAGACTCCCAGTCGATGAGGGTGCCGTAGCAGTCGAAGGTGAGGATTTCGAAGCGGGTGAAATCAAGCATGGGAATTGCGGTCCGGTGTCGTGATGTCGAACTGCCAGCGGGTGGCGTTGTTGGGAAAATCTTTTTCGGTCCAGGCGAGGACTACGCGCGGGCGGACAGAATATACGACGTTCTCGGGTGCGATGGCCATCGGCATCTTGTACTTGGTGCGGGAGGCGGCATCCAGTTTCTTGAGTAGCGATTTATTGGTGAGATCGACTTCGACGGCCGTGCCTTCGAGGATGACTACGTCATCGCCGGAGTCAAGATGGATGGAGATGGCGGGGTTGTGGGCCAGGTTGCGGGCCTTGCGGGACAAGCGCCCGGTGCCGAAGTAGAGAGTGCCGTCGATCCAGAATCCCCAGACGGGGATGGAATGCGGACGACCGTCGGGGCGGGTGGTACAGATCCAATAATTCTTCGATTGCGCAAGGCGGGTTTCCGCGTGACGGAAGGGCAGATATTGCTTTCGAGGTTTCAGTCCATAGTCGGACGGAACGTGGGGTAGGCCGGCGGTGCAGCCGGGTGGGTCGGGGCTTTGCTTTTTCTCGGGGGATTTTTCTGGGGATTTGGTTTTCGCCATGGATCGGCTGCCTCGCATCGGTCAAGAATCGAACCGATCGGAATTCCCAGGTCTCGCAAATGCAGCGAGACCTGGGGCATCCCTTTTCAGTTATCGGTTCGATATCGTGTTCTAACTTTAGCGCTGGGGTTCGATGGTGGGCAAGGTGGGAACAGGATCGGGGGATTCGTCGAGTTCGGCGTCGAGGGAGGCTGCGGGATCTTCTGGGAGCGCGGGTTTTTTCGGCGCGAGAAATTTTTCGGTGTTGAGGAGCGGGCGGGCGAGTGAGGAGTTGTAGCTAGTCCAGGGGCTGTCGAGGCCGGCTTCGCGCTCGAATTGGGCGCGCATGGCTTCCATCTTGGAGTCGAGGTCGTCGAGATAATGGAGCATGAGAGCTTCGGGGAACATGGGTAGCTTGGGCGAGCCGAAATCGTACTGGCCATGATGACTGATGATGAGGTGCTCGATCATGATCTTGAGTTCGTCGGGAAAGCCGGGTTGGAGGACGAGCTTGGCCTGCAGCATTTCCAGTTCGATGATCATGTGGCCGAGGAGCTGGCCCTTGGTGGTGTAGGAGAAAGAGCGGTTGTAGGTGAGTTCGTGAATCTTGCCGATATCGTGCAGGAACGCGCCGGTGAGCAGGAGGTCGCGATTGATCTGAGGATAGTTCTGGCACATCAGATCGCAGGATTTAAACAGCGAGACGACGTGATCGAGCAGTCCGCCGATGTAGGCGTGATGCAGGGTTTTGGCAGCAGGGGCGTTGCGATAGGCGGCGGCGATTTCGGGGTCGGCCATGAACGACTGGACCAGCGTTTTCAGGTGCTGGTTCTGGAACGAGGAGATGAAGGTGGTTAGAGTTTTCCAGAGTCCGTCGACGTCTTTTGTAGTTTTGGGAAGGTAGTCGGAGAAATCGATTTCGGAATCGCCCAGCTTGCGCAACTTGTGAACGGTGAGCTGAAAACGATTCTTGTATTTGTTAATGAGGCCTTTGATTTTTAGAAAGTCATCCTGCTCGAAGGCGTCGAGAACTTCTTCGACGTTATCCCACATTTTGGCTTCGATCTGGCCGCTGCGATCGCCGAGGGTGAGCGCGAGGTAGGGCTCGCCGGTCTTCTTGGGCTTGATCTGTTTGCCGACGACGACGAAGCTGGAGGTGATGATCTTGTTTTCGTGGCGCGCGCACTCGCCGATGTAAAAATCTTTCATAGAAGATTTGAGTATAAAGCAAGCGCCGACGGCAAAGGTCAGACGATCAAAACATCGTAAGTAATGCAGTTTGGCTTACGTGTTAGGCCAGTCAAGCGGGAGATCCCTTCGACTTCGCTCAGGGCAGGCTCTTCGCTCCGCCTGAAGAGCGGCTCCTCTCAAGATGACAAAGTCGTGTGAGGGCCGAACTGCATCACTACCCAAAAAATCAAACCTCAGAGGAAGCCGAGCTTCTTCTTTTTCTTCTTGCCGAGTTTCTTGGCGGCGGCTTCCTTGGCGGAGGCGGTTTCGATCGGCTCAGTCTGGTTGGGGCTCATTCCGGTATCGACGTAACCGTCGGCGTATTTGATGTAGGCGTCTTCGCGCAGCTTGGTGAGATAGACGCGGAGAGCGGGCTGCAATTTCTGGTAGTAGAGCTGATCCTGAATTCTGGACTGGACGTCTTTCAGGGGAGGGATGCCAGCCATCTGGTGGTCCACGACCTTGAGGATGACGAAGCCCTGCTTGGTGCGGATGACGCCGGTGATTTCGCCGGTTTTCAGAGCGAAGGTCGTGTCCTCGATTTGTTTGGCGAGTTTGCCGCGCTCGAAGGAGCCCAGGTTGCCGCCATCAGCGGCGGAAGGACCATCGGAAAATTTCTTGGCGATATCATCGAAGGCAGCGCCGTCGTGAAGCTTTTTGAGCAGGTCGTTGGCCTTGGCTTCGGCCGCGGTGAGAGCGGCGGCCTGAGCGGCTTCATCCACGGGAGCGTTTGGGTCGGCCGGGGTCGCGTTGGGGGCAGCTCCGGGTGCGGGCGCGATTTTGGGTGCGACCAGGATTTCGCTCAGGCGGATGGACTCGGGCTGCTCCATCTCGCTCTTGTGGTCATCATAGAACTTCTGTTCTTCTTCTTTGCTGACGGAGAGATGGCTGCTGACTTCTTCGCCAATCACTTTCTGAGTGACGATCTGATTGCGCATGTTCTGCTTGAAATCTTCCCAGGAGACGCCTTGTTTGGTGGCTTCTTTTTCGAGGTCTTCGAGGGAATCAAGCTTCATTTCCTTGCGCATCTGGTCGAGGCGTTTGATCAGATCGGTATCGCCGGTGATGCTCAGATCTTTGGCCTTGTCGAGAAGAAGGTCCTGATCGATGATGTCGCGGAGAATATCTTTTTCGCGCTGGGCGTAGGCGGCGTCGGGATCTTTGGTGTTTTCCTGCTTGATCTGATCGCGGAGTTGGTCCTTGTTGCGCTGAAACTCAGACCGGGTGACGATCTGGTTATTCACGCGGGTGATGATTTCTTCGACGGTCTGGCCGGAAGGAGCGGGAGCGGCGGCGGGCGCGGCGGGGGCAGGCGCGGCAGCAGCCGGGCGTGCGGTGGTGGGCGCGAGCGGAACGTCTGCTTGTCCTATGGCGAGGTAAGGCAGACAGGTCAAAGCAACAAGGAGAAATAAAAGCTTTTTCATAGGATGTCTTGGGCCGCCACGCTTGCTGGATTGCGGGCAAAGGGTGGGCTCGGGCCGAAGGAATATTTTACTCCTTCGGAGGAATCCCGGGGAGTGCAGCCTACTGATTTGACGCCGGGGGAGGGTAGAAAGTTGGCCGCCGGGCTGGGCATTGCGCTTCTGGCCAAGCGTCTTCAGGTCAATAAGTGCGAATCAAGGCTAATGCAGTGCGATCGTCGCACATGGGTAAATCGCCGCTGTGGGCTCCGGCGGCGTTCAGGATGGACGCGCAGAGGGCATCAGCGGTGGAGGAGGGAGAGTCCTGCAAGAGCTGGTGGACGCGCGCCAGGCCGAACTCGGCTTGCTCGTCGGAGTTTTCGTGGCGCCCCTGGCAGCTGATGACTCCGCGGGAGACCAGCAGGACGGCGGCACCTTTTTCCAGGCCAACGGTGGGTGCATCGGTGGTGGCGTGGGAGAACAGTCCCAGAGGCAGGCCGGTCGAAGCGAGTTGCGCGACTCCGCTGTTGTCGCGAAGCAACCCCGGAGTGTGTCCGGCATTGGAGTAGCAGAGCGTGCCGAATTTTTCGTTATAGCAGGCGATGAAAGCCGGGCAAGGGCGGACGCCGCTGGAAGCTTCGATGAGGCCGCGATTAATGCGCAGACTGAGCTCCGTCATGGCCTCGGATTCGTTGATGTCGGGGCTGGAGAAAAGGTCGGTTCCGAAGGTGCGAAAGATTTCCTGGGCGGTGGTGAGGATGCCGCGATTATCCACCTGCAGGCCGGAAACATCGAGCATGCCAAAGAGGATCCGCTCGGGGCTGACCCGGATGGAGTCGTAGAAATCTCCGGCAACGCGCTTGCCGACGAAGACTGCCGCGATGTCGGCGCCATCGGTTTTTGGAAATACGGTCGGGACGGGCTCGACCGTGGGAGCAGACTCTTTGTTGCGGGAATGGAAGAGGGAGTGCATGAGTGGCCCAGAGCCGAAGCTAGCACAGGAATTGGGAGGTGGGCAAACGGAAGCGGATCGGAGCATCTGAAAGCGTCGAGCTTCGCTCGATGGACAGCCGAGGGCGGCTGTCCCCACATTAACCCTTCCTCACTAAAAGATGCCCGGTTTACTAGCCGTATTTGTCGGCGAGATATTTGGCCAGGTCGGATTCAAACTGGCCGTAGTCGGAGTGGATGGTGGCGCGGAGGGCGGCTTCGGTGGAACTGCCCTGGCTGAGGAGTTGCAGGATGCGTTGAATGTCGCTCATGCCGTAGGAGTCGTTGATGTAGGAGACGGCTGCGAGCGATTCTGCGTAGGCCACATAAGCCTGGGCGCCGGAAAAGTTCTGGAAGCTGCCTTCGAGTGCGTTCAGGGGAATATTCTGCTGGGCTTTGAAGAGTTGAGAGAGCTGGCGGCCTAGGCCTCCGAGGGCTTTGGGTTCGAGGAACTGAGCGATGCCTTCATGCAGCCAGGGCGGGCAACGGCCGCCGGAGAGTTGGGTGATAAAGGAGTGAGCCAGTTCGTGCTTCAGTACGTGCGCGAGTTCTGGAGTCATGGAAGTCAGTCCGCTGATGGGGATGCGCAACTTGCCGTCATTGATCGCGCCCGACCAGGTGGGGGCGTGGGTGACATCGAAGAAGGCCTGCTCGGTGTAAAGCGTGACGAGAATGCTGTCGCGGGGCGGGTTGCCAAGGTCGCGAGCCAGGTCGTCATAGTCGGATTCGAGCGCTGCGAGGATTTGTCCGCGGAGGGCCTCGGAAGTTTGCTTGCCTTCATAGTGCAGGACGAAGTGGCTGCTCTCGCCCTGGGTGAAGTCGGACTCGACAGTTTGCTCGCGCTGAGCCTTGGCCAGGAATTGTTCGACCTTGGCATCGGGCCGCAGTGCGAGAGAGCGTTTCCAGGAAACGGCGGCTTCTTTGGTGCGATCGGACGCGAATTGAGCGTAGCCGAGCATGGTGTAGGCGTCGGGCGAATCGGGCGCGGCACGGGTGGCGCGCTGGGCGTAGGGCAGAGCTTGGGTTGCGTTTCCGGTGCGTACGAGCAGAGCGGCGTAATACACCAGGATTGTGGAATTATCGGGCTGGAAGCGCAGGGCGCTCTCGAAATATTGGCGGGACTGGGCGATGTTGCCGTGTTCAAATTCGAATTTTCCAGCGATAAAATCTGCGGTCGCGCTCAACTCTGCGTTGCCTTTGCTTTCCAGGCTGGCCAGAACGTCGGCATTGACCTTGCCATCCTTGATGATGCGGCCGACGAGGTCGCCTTCATTGGCGAGGCTGTCGGCGGGGCTGAAGGCGGGAAGATCGCCTATTTTGGTGCCGCTTGAAGACGCGTGAGCGGGCATTCCTCCGGCGTCGATGTGGTCCACGACGGACTTTGGGATGGCATAGGAATCGTCGCCGATGTCGTATTCGTAGTGGTTGCCGTTTTCGCGGACGGCATCGGCGAGGATGGTGCGGCCATTTTTCAGGTGAATGGTGTCCGCGCGTGCTGCGAGGGCGGACGCTATTAAGAGGATGGTGACACGCAAACGCATTCAGGCGCATCCTAACAGCAGGGGACAGGGGCGTTCACGTGACGAAAGTACCAGTCCGGATGCGGGGGTTGCGGGTCGCGGCGGCGATCTGGATTGCGTTTTGCGCGATTGGGGCGGCGCGCGCCGCGGGCGAGAATCGTGCAGAGAAATCAGCGGAGAAGCCGGCGGAGGAACTTTACCTGAACCTCGGAGGCGTCGGGTTGGACGCGACGCGGGTGTACCAGGTGCGGGGAGCGTCGCTGGATCGGTCGGCGGTGCACATTACGCTCGACGATGGCACGATCGCTTTTACTCAGGATGTGATGGGGCGGATTACAGGAGCGTTTTTCGAGGGCGAGGGAGAAGTCCTGCTGACGCCGCCCAATGATGTTGAGCGCAGATCGATGAGCTTGTTCACTGGGATGGCAATTCTGGAAGAACATTTTGCCACGGCTTATTTCCGCTTTAATGATGACGCCGCGGCCGAGATGATGCCCGATTTGCGGGCGACAGAGAATAAGGAGGCGTTCGTCCAACGCTGGGGAGCGACCGCGACGAATCTGGCGAGTGCGGATGCGACGCGATTGTTGATTACTTTCAGCCGGATGCTGCCAGTGAGCGGCCCTACCTCTTCGGAGCCAACGGTGCAAACGGAGAGTCCGCCGGGAAGAGCTAAAGACCAGTTTCTTCATGTGCGGCTGCAGGGAACGAAACTTGGGGTATTCGATGTTTATTACGACTCGGAAGCGGCCGAGCAAGTGGACGTTGGGCAGGCGAAGGCGGCGGCGAATGGCGATCTGTACTACGACGTGTGGACATCGTTTTCGCCGCTGGATGCGGGGCCGGCGAAGAGGAACTCAGATAAGACTGGGTCGCCGGAAAAACGGGTCGCGGAGCAAAGCGGGGTCAAGGTTCGCCGATACACCATGAAGATCGAGGTGCAACCCCCGACGCAGATTCATGCCCGGGCGCGAATGGAGTGCGAAGTCACTGCGGAAGGATCGCGCACGTTGCTGTTCGAACTGTCGCGGTTTCTGCAGATTGAGAGCGTGAAGCTGGATGGTCAGGCGGTGGAGTTCATTCACAATCCGGCGGTGGAAGGCACGCAGCTTTCGCGGCGGGGCAATGATCTGGTGACGGTGATCCTTCCCCAGCCGGGTCGTTACGGGCAGAAGGTCGACCTGGAATTTGTTTATGGCGGCGAAGTCTTGGCGGATGCGGGCAACGGATTGCTGTATGTGGGAGCGCGCGGCACGTGGTATCCGAATCGCGGCGTGGCGATGGCGGATTTCGATCTTGAGTTCGAGTATCCACCGGGCTGGATGCTGGTTGCGACGGGAAAGCCGACGGCGGTTTCATTGGATGGCACGGGAGCGACAGGCCACAGCCAGGAAGCGCTAACGCGGGGCCAGCAGACTTCCCGCTGGGTTTCGGAACGGCCAATTCCTTTGGCGGGATTCAATTTGGGCCGGTACAAATTGGCCACGACCCAGGCTGGAGACGTCACGGTCGAGACGTACGCCACGTCGGGAATGGAGCGAGGGTTTCCCAGTGCTCCCATCCATGTGATCGAGGCGAATCCGAATGAACCCGGTGCACGACGGGGAGAGCTGCTGGTGCCGAACCAACCTTCTCCGGCGCAAACCGAAAGTACGGTCGGCGCGGCCGCGGCACAGGCGATTCGTTATTATGCCGAGCGCTTTGGGCCTTATCCGTACAGTCGTCTGGCGATCACCCAGATGCCCGGGCTCGACAGCCAGGGCTGGCCGGGATTGATTTTTCTGTCTTCGTACGCGTTTCTCGATCAGCAGCAGCGGGAACAACTGCACTACGAGCCTTACCGGATCTTGCTGCAAGAAGCGATCCCGGCGCACGAGACGGCGCATCAGTGGTGGGGAGATCTGATTACGTGGAGCACGTATCGGGACCAGTGGATTTCGGAGGGGCTGGCGAATTATTGCGCGTTGATGATGCTGCAGGAAAAGGATCCTGCGGGATTCCGGCAGGTAATGGAGAAGTATCGAACGGATCTGATCGAAAAAAATAAAGACGGCGTGGCTCCGATGGACGCCGGTCCGGTGACTTTGGGAGCGCGGCTGCTGTCGTCGCGCTTTCCCGAAGGGTATGAGGCCATCCTGTATGGCCGCGGGACGTGGCTGTTCCACATGCTGCGGTCGATGATGAAAGAAGCGGCTGCGCAGGGAGCTGGACGCAGGGAGCAGAGTGGCGGCAGCGTCGAGGAGCCGTTCGTACGCGCGCTGCGTAAAGTTCGACAACGGTACGAGGGGAAATCGATTAGCACGAGTGAATTGGTAGACGTTTTTGCGGAAGAGCTTCCACCCTCGCTGCGTTACGAAGGCAAAAGTTCGCTGAACTGGTTTCTGGAGGGCTGGATCAACGGGACCTCCATGCCGAAACTGGAACTGAAGGTGGTGAAGTTCACGCCGCAGGGAAAGGGCACGGTGGTGAGTGGGACCATCTTGCAGAAGGATTCGCCTGAAGATCTGGTGACCTCGGTGCCGATCTATGCCATATCGGTCGGAAAGCCGCCGGTGCTGCTGGGGCGAGTGTTTGCGGATGGGGCGGAGTCGCAGTTCCGCTTGTCGGCGCCGCCGGGAACGCACAAGGTTGTACTGGATCCGAATGAGACGATACTGAGGATTCCGAAATAACCACGTGCAAGAACGACCTTCAGAGGCCAGGGTGGCTCTAGGAAAAGTTGTTTCTTGCAGCGGGAGAAGGGTCTGCACCACCTAAAAGCGGCGGCTCAACAATCCCCGATACATTCTTCGGAACTGCGATTCCGAATTGGCACTCTATTCCGCAAGTGATTCCCGAAACGACGCAAAGCAAAGTCAGCTCCGATCTTTTCGGTCGCGCTTCCAGCCCTAAGTGCTGCATTTGTGGTGGTGCTTCGTACCGCAAACTTGGAAAGTGATGTGGCCGTTGATCTGCATAGGTGGAGGGTGCGGATACGGGGGTTTGTCATGAACGAACAAACTGCGGAGACGCCGGCGGATGTGCAGAGCTGGCGGCGCGGCGCGGACGAGCAACCGTTGGCACGAGCGCAGACGATTCTATTCGTGGAGGATGAAGCATTTGTGCGGAATGTGACGTGCGAGGTTCTACGATCGGCCGGATATCAGGTTTTGACGGCGCAGAACGCGGCGGAGGCGATCCGCCTTTACGATGCGCGGCACAGCGAGGTGGAACTCTTGCTGACCGACGTGGTGCTGCCGGGAGAGAACGGGCGCGCGCTGGCAGGAAGACTTCGGCGGAGGGATCCGGATTTGAAAGTGTTGCTGGTGACGGGATATGCCGAACCAACGGGGACGAAGGGAGCGGCGGCGGAGGAATTTCTGGCGAAACCGTTTTCCGCGGAAGTGCTGCTCAAGAGAGTGAGGGGGCTGATCGGCGGCGATGGAGTCGGGCAAGAGTTAGGTCCCCCGGAGAGGAGCTCGCACTGGAGAGAAACGGCGCGTCCCTCCACTGCGTCGTCGCCGACGCTCGGCTCCGGTCGGGATGAAAATTTACTCGGATGTTGACTTGACAGAGAGCTATGCTCAAGCGCGTTTGCGATAGCGAGTGGCCTGCAGGATTTGCGCGGGAATCTGGGAGAGTGGGACGACGCGGGAGAGAATGCCCAGCTCGGCGCAGGCGCGAGGCATGCCGTAGACGGTGCAGGTGGCTTCGTCCTGACCGATCGTAAGGCCGCCCTGGCGATGGATGGCGTTCATGCCTTCGGCGCCGTCGGAACCCATGCCGGTCATGATGATTCCGAGAGAAAGATTTCGGAAAGTATCGGCCACCGAACTCATGAGCAGGTTGACGGAAGGAATGTGTAGATAATTTTCGGGGTGGACGTCGAGGCAGAGAATGACGCGCGACTCGGACAGGCGTTTGACGGTCAAGTGCTTGCCAGCCGGAGCGATGTAGACCACGCCCGGCAGCATGGGTTCGCGGTGCGAGGCTTCGCGCACGTGGACGGAGCAAAGAGTGTTCAGGCGCGTCGCGAACGGCGCGGTGAAACCTGCGGGCATGTGTTGCACAATCAGGATGGGGACGGAGAGATCGCGGGGGAGTAGCGGCAGGATTTCCTGAAGCGCTTTGGGCCCTCCTGTAGAAGTGCCGATGGCGACGACGGCGGGCGGAGAAAAGCCGACGCTAGGATTTTCCACGTCGGAAGATTGGGGCGGTTTTCTGGTTACCGCGGCGGCAGTGGCAACAGGCCCCGGCCTGCGGGCATGCCCGGCGGCATGAATTTTGGTGATCAAGTCAGGGCGAATATGCATGATGTCGAGCGAGTCCGAAGAAAGTTGTTTGGGAATGTAATCGAAGGCTCCAGCGGCGAGGGCGTTGAAAGTGTTCTCGGCGTCTTTCTCCGTGACTGCGCTGACCATGATGACCGGGCGGGGGAACTGAGTCATGATTTGCCTCAGAGTCTGGAGGCCATCGAGGCCGGGCATTTCGAGGTCGAGGGTGACGACGTCAGGATCGAGAGCGGCGATTTTGTCGAGTGCATCGGAGCCGCTGGTGGCAGTGCCAGCCACTTCCAGACCGGACTCGGCTGAGATCATGCGAGACAGGGCGGTGCGCATGAAGGCGCTGTCGTCGACGATCAAGACACGAACGGACGGTTTTGCAAGATCCGGGCTCATTTGCGATAGATGGCGCGGACGAGCAGACGCACTTCGTCCATGTAGGTATCCATTTCAAAAGTGAGGCGGGCCCAGTCGAGATCCTTTAAGCCTTTGCATTGCTGCGACAGAACAGAAAAGCCCGGCTGTTCGAGTAAGTTGACCTGGCGATTTTCGACGTAGCCGTAGTTCAATCCGCTGACCCGGCACAGCAGATCGCTGATTTCGACCAGCGCGACCAGTCCGGCGTGCTCGTGGGTTGGTTGCAGGCTGTGGTGTTGCGAAACAACTTCGCGGAGGTCGGCGGCGAGCTCCCATTTATCGGCGAGCAGGCGGCCGCTCTCACAGTGAGTAAATCCGAGTACGGATTGTTCGGCTTCATGCAGAGGAATGCCCTGGGCGCGGGCGAACTCGTAAGCTCCGCGGAATTCCTTGGGCATGACCCACAGGTTGACGATGATGCCGAGATCGTGAAGCAGTCCGGCGAGATAAGCCTTGCTGGGATCGGGATAGGAGATCTGGCGCGCGAAATGGCGGGAGACCAGGGCGCAGCCTAACGAATGTTCCCAGAAAACCACGGGATCGATGCCGACGCCGGTGGCGTCTTTGGGCATCAGGTTCAGCACGCCGCAGGACATGGCGATATCGCTCAAGCGATGAAAGCCGAGGCCGACGACGGCGCCGCGCAGCGAGTCAATCTTTTTCCAGTGGCCGTATAGAGGACTGTTGGCCATTTGCAGACACTGCGCCGCCAGGGATTTGTCCTGCGCGATCATGTCGGTGACTTTTTGGACGTCGAGTTGCTCGACGGGTTGTTCCAGGTAGCGGAGGAGTGGCGCGAGGACCGCAGGAATGGTGGGAATGTGTTGCAGCCCTTCCACTCGACTCAGCAAAGTTGATTTGGTCGCGGCCGTGTTCATGGATCCCTACTTTCCTGCCTGGGTGCGTTCACCCTTGATGTACGCCGTGGCTCCCGGCAAGTGGACCAGGCGAAAGTCGTCCGAGACTCCGTAGAGCGATTCGGAATGACTCAAGAAGAAATATCCGTGCGGAAGAAGGTTGTTGTAGAAGTGCTGAATGACGCGCCGCTTGGAAGCCAGATCGAAATAGATGAGCACGTTGCAGCAGAAGATGACGTCGAGGCCTTTCATGAAAGTCATGCGTCCGTCGTCGGAAAGGTTCAGGCGGCTGAAGGTGATGCCACTGCGAACCGGGGCCTGGACCTGGAGCTGATCGGCCGCGGGCGTGAAATATTTTTGGCGGTAGTGCGGAGACAAGTGCCGGGTGCTGTAGGTGCCGTAGATGGCGTTCCGGGCATGTTCCAGCGAGCGCTCGTTGAGGTCGGTGGCCAGGATCTCAATGGTCCAGTCCTTGAGCCGTCCTTGTGCTTCTTCGAGCAAGAGCATGCTGAGGGTGTAGGGTTCTTCACCGGTCGAGCAGCCGGCGCTCCAGATGCGCAGCCTGCGGATGGGCAACTTGGCTTTTGCCTCCAGGATTTTTGGGAGAACGACCTGGCGCAGGGCGTCGAGTTGGGGCTGGTTGCGAAAGAAACAGGTTTCGCCGATGGTGATCTCGTTCAGCAGGGCCACGAGTTCGGTTTGGCGCGCGGGCTTGATGGTGAGGCACTCGAAATACTCGCGCAGGGTTGCGGTCTTGAGTTCTTTCATGCGCCGGCTGCAGCGGTCGAGCAGCAGACGCAGCTTGTTGTCGGGATGGAAGATGCCGGCGACCTGATAGACGAGGTCGCGAATGCGCACCAGTTCAGGGTCGGGAGGGCCGTCCATCACGACGGAGGACTGGGCTGCCGCGGTGGTCATGCTGACGCCTTTCTGGATGCGAATTCGGTGGCTGGACCGCAGCACACGGTCAGGTTGGCTTGGAGAAATGTCATCACTTGGAGTTCCCGTCGTGAAACGAGGCTTCGTCCAGTTCATGTGGCATGACTAAGAGTTCATCGGCAGGAAGGGGAGTGACTTTAGGGGTGGCGCGGGAGAATCGCAGAGATCGATCAGGGAACGGCGGGCGACGGCTTGGACGGCGCGGGGTCGGGCGGTGCGGTGGCATGGACTGCGCGGGCGTTGAGGATGACGAGATCGACCCGGCGGTTCTGGGCTCGGCCCTGAGCCGTGTCGTTGCTGGCTAGAGGATGATATTGGGCGTATCCGGCGGCGGCCAGGCGGTCGGGAGAGAAACGGTAACGAACGATAAGAAGACGGACCAGTTCGGTGGAACGGGCGGTCGAAAGCTCCCAGTTGGATGCGATATGGGGGGTGTGAATGGGGACGTTGTCGGTGTGACCTTCAATGCGCAGGCGGCAATTGCGGACCGAGAGGATAGAGGCAATGCGATCGAGGGCGGGGAGAGCCGAGGGCTTTAAAGAGGCGGATCCGCTGTCGAAGAAGCCGAACTCGCGCAGGCTGATCACCAGGCCTTCGCTCTCGCGATGGAGCGCGATGGTGTGCAGCGAGATTTCGTGCTTTAGCGACTGCTGGAGTTCGGCCTGCAGAGCCGCCAGATTACTCTCGTCTGAAGCGGTGCCCAGCGCGTCTTCGGGAGGGGAGGAGATATTGCCTAGATCAGTGGTGTGATTCACATTCTCGATGGCTTGTACGGTGCTGAACGGCATGGGCTCGCTCATGTTGAGCGGAACCTGGGTGGTGGAGGCGGGGAAAACTCCGAGTTCCTGAAATGCGACCTGGATCGCGAGCGCGAGACGGCCGACCTTGCGCTGATCGACTTGCGCCGAAGCGTAAAGAACAACGAAGAAAGCAAAGAGCAGCGTGATGAAGTCAGCGTAGGAAACCAGCCAGCGCTCATGGTTGGCGTGGGGCCGGTTGCGTTTGCGGCGGCTCATCGCCTGCGCTCGTCTTTTTCTTCTTCGTCAGACTCGCCAGCCGCAACCAGGAATCCCAGCAGTTTGGTCTCGAGCATGTGCGGGTTCATGCCTTCCAAAATGGAGATTATGCCTTCGAGCGTCATCTCACGCGCGATCTGTTCATCGCGAATGCGCAGTTTCATTTTTCCAGCCACGGGCAAATAAAGAAGATTGGCGGAACCGACTCCGTAGATCGTGGCTACGAAGGCGACGGCGATGCCACGGCCCACTTCGTCGATTTTGTCGAGATGCTGCATCACCTGAATCAGTCCGAGGACGGCGCCGATGATGCCGATGGTCGGGGCAAAGCCGCCAGCCGACTCGAAGACTTGTGGGACCTGTTCTTCGTATTCGGCCTGGTTGTCGAGTTCGAGTTCGAGGATTTTGCGCAGCTCTTCGGGTTCGGTGCCGTCGACGGCGAGCATGAGAGATTTCTTGAGGAAAGGGTCGTCGATCTGAGGCAGGTCAGCGTCAAGAGATACGATGCCTTCCTTGCGGGCTTTCTGGGCGAATTGTACGAGACGGCGAATCGTCTCCTTGGGATTTTGCTCGGGAGTGATGAAAACTGATCCAAAGCGGCGCATTGCCTGCAAGACAACGGGCAGCGGAAACTGAAGCATGACCGCGCCTAGCGTGCCCCCGAGCACGATCATGGCGGCGGTGGGTTGCAACACCTGGCGAAGGTTTCCACCTTCGATCAGGAGGCCCGCGAGGATTCCACCGATTGCCAGGACGACGCCGATGAGACTGGACTTATCCACGCTTACCTTTCTGGCTCATGGCTGTCCGGCTGGGGAGATCTCGCGATCAGAGCCCGGGCAAAAGAGGGATCGCAGAGAAGAGTGAGTCCCTGCAATACCGAGCGCCGGAATTCGACGATACGGGCGACGACCTCGGGCGCTTGTTCCAGCACGACCAGTTTCTCGCCTGTGATCAGCGTGACGAATGTGTCGGGGGCCTGCTCGACGAACTTGATCAGGTCGGAATTCACCGTGAAGGGTTTCTTGTTAAGACGGGTGAGCTGAATCACGGGTTCTCCTTTCCTGCTCGTCCTCTTTTCCAGAGCGAGAACCTCGATACGAATACACGGCTCCCTAAGGGGGCACATCGGCGGAGGGTAACAATGGTTTAGAGAACGCGGCGAGGGCGGAGCGTTACTTTGGGTTACGGGTGAATCGGAAGTGGCACGGTCGACTAAAGCAGTCCGCGAATGTGCCGATGGACAGGAAGGAAATTCGGGGTTCGGCGGGCGGCAGAGCACGACAAGGTTCGCAGAACATTCCTGACGAAAGCGCAGGAGCACCGAAAAAAATTCAAACGGAGAAGGAGCCACACAATGCCCATCGGAATTCTGAACAACATCGCGTCACTGGGTGCGGAGAATCAGTTGACGATCACCAATAGCGCGCTGCAGAACGTATTGCTGCAGTTATCTTCTGGATCGCGCATCAACAGCGGCGCAGACGATGCCGCTGGACTGGCGATCGCCAACGGGTTGGAAGCTAACGTGAGCGCCCTCACCCAGTCGGCCAGCAATGCCAACAACGGTGTGGGAGCGTTGCAGGTTGCAGACGGATCGCTGGCTCAGGTGACCACGCTGCTGAATCGCGCCGTCACCCTGGCGACTGAATCGGCAACCGGTACAGTCGGCAACTCGCAAAGGGTCGCGCTGGACCAGGAATATCAATCGATCCAGGCAGAAATCAACCGCATTGGATCGAACACCAACTACAACGGTACCCAGGTATTCAGCAACAACCCGACCTCGATCTACATCAGCGATGGTACGGGCAACACGTCCCAGGCCAGCAACTTCATCAGCGTAACCACCGGCATTCTGTCGGCACAGAACCTGCTGGGAGCGGATCGGGGGCAACGCTGGCGGCGAATGGCGCGATCACAGCCGGCGACAACGTGACCATCGGTGGCACGACCTACACGTTTGAAAGTGCAGCAGCTCTGGCTCTGGCTCCGACCGGGGCGACGGGAGCCGCGGTAGCAGTGGCGATCGACGGAAGCGCCGATCCCGTGACTGCGCTGCAGAATTCGCTGGCCAACCTGGCGGCAGCGGTGAATGGCGGGACGGGCGCGGGCACGGTTTACCAGGCCGACGCGGCTGGTCCCAATCCCAATGCTGATACGACTGCCACGGCTCAGGGCAATGAGATCACATTCAACGCGACTCAGACCGGACAAGCTCTCGGCGGCGCGAACATTGCCACCACCGTCGGGACGGGCGCTGAATTCGGCTTCCTGCAGACGGGAGGCACCACGTTCACCACCGGCACCACGTCGGATCTGCTCACCGCTACGGATGCGCAGACCGCACTGGCCAGCATCGACAGCGCCATTCAGGCGGTCGCTGCATTGCGCGGCTCCATCGGCGCCAGCGTCAACCGTCTGCAGAGCGCCAGCAACGTTATCAGCAACCAGGTGACGAACCTGACGTCTGCCGAGAACACCATCACGGCGGCCGACATTCCGACCGCGGTGGCGCAGTTAACCAAGTACACCATTCTGGAACAGACCGGCATTTCCGCTCTGGCCCAGGCAAACCAACAGCAGCAGCTGGTTCTGAAACTGTTGCAATAACGCGGTCGCAAAGAAGTATGGCAACGGAGACGGCCTGCCCGTCTCCGTTGTGCCTCTCCGGAGGATGTCGGCATGAGCATCAATCCGGTACAAAGTTTTGGCCCCGAGAGCGGAGCGCAAGCCTTCGCCGCGAACGTGCGCGCTCCTCGGCCGCAACCCTCCACACTTTCAGTCACCGTCCACGCCACGGATCAGCCCAGTTTGGGAACGTCTCCGAATCAAGAAACCCCGCATGTCCAGAAGGTCGCAGCGGAACCCACGCAGCCGGAAGATGTTGTCCAGGTGCAGCATGACAGCCAGGTCACGGAAGACGTTGTCATCCGGTACACGGTGCAGGCGACGGGGCGAGTAATCCTGCAGGTGCCGAGTGCCGAAGTACTGAATGTAGCGCGGGGCATCTCACAGGACCTTCGCCACGAAGCGAAACTGGAGAGCGAATCGAGCGCGGCGGTTGAGGGAGAGGAACATGGGCATCAGTCTTAATCCGTCCAGCTTGCTCAATGGGCAAGGCCTTGATGTCAGTAGCGTGGTGAGTCAGATTCTCAGCGATAGCAGTGGCCAGTTGACCGTATGGCAGGGCGAGCAAACCACGCTGCAGGGCCAGGCCAGCGATCTGACTGTGCTCAACACCGACCTCACCAACCTGGCAACGGCAGTCGCAGCACTGGCTGATCCCGCGGGCGCGCTGGCGGCGCAGTCGGCAACCTCGTCCGATTCCGGAGTTCTAACGGCGACCGCGGATACGACTGCGGTCGCGGGAAACCATACGATCACGGTCAGCAATCTGGCTACGGTGGGAACGGTTTACACCGCGGACTTTAGCGGCGGAGCGAATACATCGATTCTGCCGGCGAACGCCACGGGCGGCGAAATCGATTTGCAAGTTGGCGGCGGCAATCCCATCCCAATCGAAATTACTCCGGGCAGCAACGACACGCTCACCACTCTGGCCAGCTATATCAACAGCCAGAACCTGGGAGTGAACGCCAGCGTAATACCGACGCCAATGGTTCGCGGCTGGCTCTGGTGAGTCAGGCGACGGGCAGTGCGGGAGCGCTGGCCATCACCGGCACCAATGCGAATCCGACCGGCAACAATACAAGTCTGACCTTCAACGCTCCGACGGGCGGGCAAACGCCAACATTACGCTGGACGGCATTCCTTACGCCAGCACCACCAACACGATCACGGGTGCCATTCCCGGGGTGACCTTGAATCTGGCGGGCCAGTCTTCCGATCCCGTGCAACTCAGCGTGGGTCCCGATGCCGGACAGGCGACTACGGCGATAAACAATTTTGTTTCCGCCTATAACCAGGTCATCAGCGACATCAATACGGAATTTACTTTTAATACTTCGACGAATTCTCAGGGCCCGCTGGCGGGCAACGCCCTCGTCGAGCAATTGCAATCAAGCCTGCTGAACGATGCTGCTTATTCCATCTCCGGCAACGAGGGGCGTCAACCTGGCAGCGCTCGGCATGAATACCAACAACGACGAACCTAACCGTTGACTCCAGTACGCTCAGCAGCGCACTGTCCGCCAATCCGGCGGCGGTACAGAGCTTTTTTCAGAATACTTCGTCGACTGGATTCGCCGACAACTTCAACACCGATATTACTAATCTTACGAGCCGGTGCAGGCCCGTTGAACGTGGACTTGGCGCAGAATCAGGCGGAACAGACCGACCTGACGACCAATATCACAAACTTTCAGACGCAGCTAACGGCGCAGCAGACGGCGTTAACTTCAGAATACGATGCGGTGAATGCGTCGCTGCAGGCCTATCCGCTGCTCTTGCAGGAAATGACGGAAACCCTGGCTACGCTTGGTCGGGATCAAGCAACAGCACAACCACCACGTCTCCAATTTTGACTTCTGGTCTCTAAACTGATGAATGCACGATTGTCCTATCGCGAAGCCGCAGTGGAGGGCGCAAGCCCGGTGCGGCTGGTCATCCTGTTGTACGAACAGGCCTTTGAGGATATGCGTCGCGCACTGGCCGCAAATCGCCGCGGAGATATCGAGGAGCGCACGCGCTTCATCAACCACGCCATTCTAGTGATCGGTTACCTGCAGGCTTCACTCGATAAGGAACAGGGCGGGCGCGTGGCAGTGAATCTGGAACGCTTGTACACTACGGTGCGTTTGGGATTGGTGGATGCGCAGTTCCGGCAATCGGCGGCGGCGCTGGAAGAACAGATTGCCATGCTTATGCAGGTGCATGAGGCTGGTGCGAGGTGGAGCGGGCTAACGCCGGGGCCAGTGCGTCCGCTTCGGCAAAAACCGCGGCCGGGCCCCAGTCCCCATCACTGGCCGAGGCGCAATCGAATGTTGAGCCCAACTGCGGTCCCTCCGCAGAATGGAACGCATGATGCTACTGCTTGGATCCACGGAGCTTTCTGAGACCTGCATGATATAAACGGCACGGCAGCGGGCCGTGCTGGACAGTTTAGCTCGCAGCTCGACGCAGGCGAACTTCTCATCGCGCGCCGCCACGCCTCGACGAATGGCCGGGTTACTGTCGCAATTGATGCGGGCCGGGCGGTGGCTGCGGACTTGCCCCTTAACCGTGGCCCTGATCTCGAACGGGAAATGAATGCTTACCGCAAGACGTCGAGCGCCTGCGCGCGGTGCTGCCTGCGATTCACAGCACGCTGCTGCGCGAGCGCGCTGGTCTGGAGCAGGAACGCTTCCAGGTGCAAACGGCAGCCGCCTGGGCGGCCGGATCACGCCAGACCTTGTAGTCCGAATATATACTCCCTGGCTTGGTTTCTGCGCCGTCGGATTCTGCACTAGTTTATTTCAGGAAGTTGAATAGATTGGGTTGATGCGGGCGGCCACCGCCTGCAGCGTAGCCTGGCGCGCGGTCTCCTGGGTGGTCAGGTTAGTGATGACGGTGGGAAGGTCGGCGGCTCCGAGCGTGTTTTGCTGTTGTGCGAGCTGGGTAGTGTCGCTGTTGAGGTAGGTCTGCTGGGAGGTGAGCTGATTTCGGCGTTGCCGTAGAACACGCGCTGAGTGTCGATGTAGTTGGAGGCGGTGTTGAGCTCGCCGACCGCGGTGGAAATCGCGGCGCTGGTTCCGCTCTGCAGTCCGGTGATGAGGTCATGAATCGCCTGAAACACTCGCTTCCCGGCGCGGAGAATAGTTGCAAGCCGGGAAGTTGGTCTGCAGCGTGAAGTGATTGCCCAAGGTGACGCTGTTGGTCCCGGAGTTTCCGTGTAGGTGACTCCCGAGGAGGAAGTGGGATCGAGCACGTAGGGCGGCGACTGGTTCGCGGTTCCGGCGAACACGTAGCTGCCCTGATAGGGAGGGTGGCCAGGTTGAGGAGTTATGTTTGGATGCCCTGCACTTCAGTGGCGATGGCGGCGCGGTCGCTCGAGTGTCGAGTGCATGGCGCCTTCAACTCCCAGGCTGATGGCTCGCTGCAGGGCGGTGGTGACCGAGTCGAGGTGGAGTCGGCGTTTGAAACTTCGCCTTGAATGCTCCCAATGCTGCGCAGAAATTGGTCGGCGGAGGAGGTGTGGGCGGCGTTCTGTACCAGTTCGGCCGCAGCCGCGGGATTGTCGGAGGGCACGGTGACGTCTCGCCAGAGCTGATTTCGGCCAGATCGGTGTTGATTTGCTGCTGATTTTGCCCGAGAGCGGAAAGCAGATCGGGTAACGGATTGGGATTCACTCGCATATTGATTAACCCGTGGATTATCCGGTGAAGACGTTCATTTGAATGACGGCATTCATCATGTTGTTGATGGTGGTGATAACCTGCGCCGAGGCCGTGTAGGCGTTCTGATACTGCACCAGGTTGGCCGCTTCCTGATCGAGCGAAACCCCGGAGATGGAAGAGCGCTGATCGTTGAGCTGCTGCAGCACCTGGCTGGAAGCGGTCTGCTCGGCGGTCGCGTTCGAGGCGTCATTGCCCACGTTGAAGACGATGCCGGAATAGTAGTCGGTGGGGGACTGGCCGCCGATGCCGGTCTGAGTGCTCAACGCGTAGATAGCCTCCGCATTGCCATTGCTGCCCTGGGTGCCATCGGAACTGGCGGCAATCAGGGCAGGGTCGGTGATGGCGACGGAAAGAGTGGCCGCGGCCCCTGTTCCCCCCGCCGGGGGAGGGTTGAACAGGTTCGTGCCGGAATGCCGTTCAGATCGAATCCGGCGGTTTGGACGGCGTTCACCGAGTTGGCGAGTCCGGCGGCCAAAGTATCGAGCTGGTTTTGGATCGCGGGAATCTGCTGATCCCGCACCTGGAGGGTTCCGCCCAGCGACCCGAAGTGATCTGGCTGGTGATGTCGGCTCCCTGAGCATAGACCTGGTGCAGCCCGGCGGCGTTCGGTTGGGTCTGGAGCTGAAAGCTCTGCTGCCCATGACCAGCGGAGTGCCGTTGGCCGTGGTCAGGGTCAGGCTGTGGTCGCTGGGAATGACGAGACGTTGAACAGGGCGGAGAGCTGGTCGATGGCCTGCTGGCGCTGGTCGACGAAGCTCCCCGCACTCTCTCCTGTGCTTTCAAGATGGCTGATCTGGCCGTTGAGCTGCGCAACCTGTTGCGTGAGCTGGTTAATCTGGCCCACGGTCTCGACCACGCTGGTCGAGGTTGGTCTGCTGCTGGGTCAGATTGTTGGCCGTGGTGTTGAAACTCGAAGCCAGGTTGTCGGCGCGGTGATACACCCTGGCGGACGGATAAGTCGGACGGGTTGGCCGACAGCTGGTTGATGCTGTCGAAGAAATTCGCGATCTCGGTTCCAATATCGCTGGTGCTGGTGGTGAAGTTGACTTGAGTCTGCTGCAGGGCCGACACCTGCGCGCCCAGCTGGCCTTGGGTCTGGGTCTCCTGCTGAATGCTGGATTTGAGGATGGGATCGCGCACACTGTTAATGCTCTGGAGAGTGACTCCGGTGCCCAGCGTCAGCGGATCGACCACGAGGGATCGCTCGAAACCAGGTTGGGCACCTGGCGGGAATAGCCGGGAGTGTTGACGTTGGCGACGTTATTGGTGGTTGCCTCGAGCGCTCCCTGTTCGGCGGTGAGCCCGCTCAGCGCGATCGCGAGGCTGGCATTCAGACTCGACATGGATGTCTTTCTTCCTTCACGATTACTTTTTCTTTTTTCTGGGGTGCGGGGTGAACTGCTTCCGCTCCGCCCGGACGCGCACTCGCGCCGCTGGCGGGCCAGCCCGGCCAGGGCTTCAGCCGGTTCGACGCGGGTGCGGGACTCTCCGTGGGTCCTCAGCCAACAGGTTCGACAGCATACGCAACGAGCGCTGGGCCCGGTTGAGCAGCGCGGCCTGCACCCGTCCCAGATACAGCACTCGCCACTGGGCCGCACGCAACCCGGCGGCCAGCGCGGGATCGGGTGGCGGCGCATCGTTTCCCGGCGCCGCATCATTCTTCTGCGCATCATTGCTCTGCGCGCCATCGTTCTGCGCTCCATTGCTCTGCGCGCTATCGTGCGACCGCAAGGTTTGGAGCGACCGGTGCAAACCAATCTGCTCCGAGGTCGCCCGCTCCAGCCCTTCCAGGTCACGGGAGAGCAAGGACCGCTGGCTGGCCACAAGGCTCGCTTCCAGTTTGGCCAGGAGCGCTACTGCGGCCCGTGCCATCGCCGCGAGGTTGCACGGCGCCGCTTCCGGGGAGCGAAGTCCAGATGGAAGTTCAGATGGAAGCCCAGAGCGAAGTCCCAATCCATGCTCAGATCGAGGGCCAGCGTCAGCGTCATTGAAGAGTTGCCGTGTCATAAATGCAGGCCAAATCGCTCCGGGCCGAATCGGTTCAGGCCAAGTCGGTCAGTTCCAAATCTTCTTCAGGCCAAATCATCGAGCCGGTGTTCCGGCTGCTGTCCTTCCCTCCGTCTCCTCGTCAGGATCCTCTTTCTTCGGACGGGCGCGGCGGCGGGTGGCGACCGAAGCATCCTGATTGGCCGCATTGCTTTCCACGGGGCGAACCGCCGCGGCGGGCGTGAGATCGCCGGGGACCAGTCTATCGGGAACCAGATTGCCGGGGACGAAGCCGGTCGACCAATCGCCGCCGCTCATAATAAGCAACTCCTAATAAGTGACCCCTAATCAGAAAAACTCCATCGCACCTCGGCAGTGCCGGCGACACCTCCCGGCGCAGACCCGGCCAGAGGTAGGCCGCCGTCCGGGCAGCCAGCATGTGCCCGACCAGGGCGCCGGCCACCGCTTCCGGGCTGGTCGAGTAGCCCCCGCGCTCGACCGCCTGCCGCAGGGCTTGGACGCGTTCCTCGCGGACTTCCGGCAGTTGGGAGGCCTCGGCTACCAGCGCCTGCACCTGGGCATGCGCTCCGGAAAGATCAGTCTGGTCTTCTCCGCCGAGCCCACGGCTGGCAGAAGCACTGGCCGCTGCGGTCGTTCTGAGCGCTGCTGCGGCTGGTTTCGGATAATGCTTGGGGTTCGTAATTGACATCGATTCGCATGACTTGGTTCCCTCGCCTTGAATTTCGCTTGCAATTCAAGTATCGACGGCACGTTAAAAAACTTTAATTCTGCCTCGCAAGAGGGTGCCGATAGAATGCTTCGGAATGCTGCGGCAGCCCTCATCTTGTTCTATCGGCAGGGGTTGCGAAAACTTTAGCGCTTGCCGCCAGGGTCCTTCGTCCCGGCCGTTACCTCCCTACCCCTTACCTTCGTGCTCGGGCAGGTGGCGGGAAATCATGGCGGCGATGCCGAAGCCTCCACGGTCGGCCAGTCCCTGGGCCAGGGCCTGGGTTCCGAGGTAGTTGTAATCGTCGGTCCCGGGCAGGGTGCTTTCGCCGGGAAGGGTAGCAAAGGTTTTTTCCATCGACTCCAGCAGCGAGCCGATCAGGTTGGCTTCAAAGTCGCGGGCAGCCTTGCCCCTCGCCCTCGCCGCGAGGCCAAGCCTGGGGGTCGCCGAGCAAGGGGCGAAAGTGCGGCCCCGAGGCGAAGTGGGAGGAATGGAATTCATCAGATCACCTCCAGCTCGGCTTCGAGCGCCCCGGCCGCCTTGATGGCCTGCAGGATGGAAACCACATCGCGAGCGGTGGCGCCGATGGCCTGCAGACGCGTGACCAATTGCTCGACGCTGGCGCCTTCGCTGAGCTCGACATTGCGGGCCGGAGCCTCGCCGGGTGACCTTGGTCTGCGGGGCGACTTCGGTTTGGCGCCGAGGCCAGCGGGTTCGGTTGCGACACCGAGTAGGCGGTCGTGACTTCGATGGAGAAGTTGCCATGCAGAATGGACACCGCTCCCAGGCGCACGTCCTGGCCCAGCACCACCGTGCCGGTGCGCTCGTTGACCACAACCTTGGCGCGGCGCCGCACCTGGACCGCAAGATTTTCGATGCGGGCCAGCAGCGCGGGAACCGGCGTCGCCGCCCCGGCGGCCCGGAGACCTGAATGTCCACCCGGCGGCTGTCGACCACCGTGGCTACCGGGACGGGCGCCAGCATTCCTGGTTGATGACCGCGGCCACGGCCTCGGCCGTCGAAAAGCTGGCATCGTTCAGCAACAGCGACACGTGCTGGAGCCGGGCCAGATCGAACGCGTTCGCGCGTTCAACCAGCGCCCCTCCCGGGATGCTGCCCACGGTGGGATGGTTCAACACCTTGGAATTGGTTGCCGATCCGGCCACGTACCCGCCCAGCACCAGCGGGCCCTGCGCCGAAGCGTAGACTTGCCCATCGGCCGCGTACAGGGGGGTCAGCAGCAACAGTCCGCCTTCGAGCGAGCGCGCGTCACCGGCGGAAGACACGATCACATCCAGAGGCACGCCCGGGCGCGAGAACGGCGGCAGGCTGGCAGTGACGAACACGGCAGCCACGTTTTTGACCTGCACCGTGGTTTGAATCGCCGACTGGGGAATCTCGACCCCCATGCGCTGCAGGATGCTGGCCAGGGTCTGAATGGTGAAGTAAGTCTGCTGCTTGTCGCCGGTGCCTCTGAGCCCGACCACCAGCCCGTAGCCGACCAGCGAGTTGTTGCGGATTCCTTCCACGCTGGCCACATCGCGGATGAGAACTTTGTGGGCGTCGCCGTCTGCGGCCACGGCGGCTGCCGCGAGAGCCATCACGAGGCCACCCGCCGCAGCGCACTCCAGAGTTCGGTCATAAGCTCTCCCTCGAAACGGTCTTGCCTCGCAACATTCTTACCTAGAAACGTTTTTGCCTGAAATCGGCTTGCCTGGAAAACCAACGTCAAAAATCCCAAAAGCCAACGATCCTAGAAGCCAACGATGCGCAGAATCCACTTCACCACCGGATTGGGCGGCCGCGTACCTTCGCTGATCACGCCCTTGCCTTTCACCTCGACTTCCAGATTGCCCACGCTGTTGGAAGCGATGGTATTGGTGGCATCCAGATCGCCGGGGCGCACCAGGCCCCGTAAAATGACGGTCTCGTGCTGGTTGTTCATGGTGATCTGGCGCTCGGCCTCCACCACCAGGGTGCCGGTGGCGAGGACGGCTGCCACGCGTCCGGTAAGCGTGGTGCTCAACGAAGTCGTGGAACTCGCCTGACCCTTGCCGGCCAGCGCCTGGGTCGAATTCGGCGAAAACAAATTGGCCAGACCACCGGTCTTCAACTGTCCTGGCAGCGCCGTGATGCCGGAGCTGGCGGAGAAGGTGCGGTTGGTGGCGACGGCGCCCGTGCTCGAGGCCGACAGGTTCTGCGACACGCTGATCGTTACCAGGTCGCCCACCCGCGAAGCCTTGTAATCGGCCACCATGTTGGCCAGCCTCCCGCTATCGACCCAGAGGCTTCCCGGAGTGGTGAGCGCCGGGTCGGGAGTCTTGCTTGAAACCCGCTGCACGTAATCGGCCAGCCCGTCATGCCGGGCGGCGCCGGCCTTGATTTTCCCCTGCGCGGCGACCGACGCGGCGAGGATGAACCAGCCACGAGCGGACAACGAAGCGGACGACGAAGCGGACAACGAATTGCGCGACGAAGCGCGCAACGAAGCGCACATCCCAGACTTGTCAGGGACGACCTGCACGGCAACGACTTGCACGGGATGACCGTGCAGGGAAACGACGGGTTTTCGAAATCTCGATTCCAGCGACATAGTTCGCCGCGACCTCAGGGTGGACCTCAGGAAACCGCGCGCACCATTCCCGCGCCCACCACGACGGCGCGCACCGGCCGGCCTCCCCGCACAATGCGGGCCCGCACCGGCTCGCCCGGCGCACCGCGGTCGAGCGCGACGGCTGGAACACCAGGCGAATTCCGTCCTGATCCCAGAGCAGAGTCACGGGCTGACCGGGGTGCACCAGCGCCAGCGCACGGGCGGGGCCGGACGCTGTCTGGCCCTGAGACTGGGAGGACGCGGCGAGTCTGGCTATCGTGCTACGCGCTTGCCAGCTTCGCCGCTCCTGCTTCTGCTCCTACCCCGGGATCGCGGCCGCGCAGGCGCACCAGAAAGGGCACACAGTCCGCGGGATGAACACAGCGGCGTACATGCCAACTGCGCAGCGCGGGATCCCAGGCGGGCGGGCTGAATTCGGAGAGGCGTCGTGTGGGATGCGATCGGCGGCGCCGCAATCCGCCGGGCCCGCCGACGTCGAAGTCACTGCAATGCTGCGGGCAATGTCGGCGCAGGAGGCGCGAGCCCCGGCGCGGCGCACCGTGATGCGCTCGGGCACGACGATGGTTACGAATTCGCGGGCATCCTGGCCCAGGCCGGCCCATTCTGACAAGCGCGCGCACTTCGTTGCCGGCGAGCACGCGCACGCTCCCGGTCACCGGAGCGCTGCCCAGCGCGACGGCCGCGGCCGCGCGCACGACAACTGCCGGGACAGGCGCAGAAGATCCGCCAGCGAAAACTCCCCGAAACTTCCACTTGGGCCTCGCCGTAACCCGGCAAGAAGCGTGCCCCGGCGAAACCCCGGCCACGAGCGAGAAACTGACGATACCGGCGGCGATCAGAAACGGTTTCATAAAAGGCTACCGGGCTGGTTCCTTTCTGGCTAAACCTTCTAGTAAATCCCAATTAAATCTTAGTAAATGCTAGTTAACCAGCTGTTATGAACTGTAATTAACGTCCCAGCTGGTTAATGTCCTGCAGCATCTGGTCGGCGGCGTTGACCACGCGCGAACTGGCTTCGTAGGATCGTTGGGCCACGATCATGTTGACGAACTCATCGACCACGCTGACATTGGACTGTTCGAGCATGCCCTGCACGATCGGGCCCAGACCTTCCGAGCCTCCCGGAGTTCCGATGATGGGATCGCCGGAGGCGGTGGTGGCCAGAAACAGATTGCTGCCGGTGCTGTTGAGGCCGCCGGGATTGTTGAACAGCGCCAGCTGGATCGAACCCACCTGCTGTGCCGCGGTCTGTCCGGCCAGGGTCACGCTGACCGTGCCGTCCTGGGCTACGGTGACCGAGATCGCGCCCTGCGGGATGGTGATGTTAGGCTGCACCGGATCGCCGTCCTGGGTAACAAGGTTGCCGGAGGCGTCGAGATGGAAACTGCCCGACCGGGTGTAGGCGGTCTGGCCGTCGGGCAACAGCACCTGAAAAAAGCCCTGGCCCTGGATCGTCATATCCAGAGGGTTTCCGGTCTGGGTAAAGTCGCCCTGGGTCTGAATCACTTCCGAGGCCGCCGAGCGCGTGCCCAGGCCCACCTGCAACCCCGCCACGACGGTGGTCTGCTGCGAAGCCGCGGCTCCGGGCATGATCAGGTTCTGATAAATAAGATCCTCGAACTGCAGGCGCCGGCTGCGAAAGCCGGACGTGCTCGAGTTGGCCAAATTGTTGGCAATGTTGTCCAGGTTGAGTTCCTGAGCGACCATGCCGCTGGCGGCGGTGTAGAGTGCGCGAATCATGCTGGCCTCTTTCTTAATTCTCTTCAGTTTTTTTCGTTCATGTTCAGTAAACCTTCGGCAAATCCTGCGCCGCGGTCTGATCGAGCTGGGTGTCGAACAGGGTGAGCGCGCGCTGCATCATTTCGGCGTTGCGCTGGATCGAGATCAGCTGGACCACGCCTTCGACCGGGCTGACATTGGAATCCTCGATCATGCCCTGACGCACCGACGACGAAGCTGCGGGCAGCGCCGAATCTGGCGGTGCGGAATACAGCGCGTTTCCGGCGTCAGGCTGGTGTCGGGAGAAAACTCGGCGAGCCGAAGTTTGGCGACGACGTTGCCATCCACTGAAAGGGTGCCATCCCCGCTGACGGCGACGGCGCCGCTCGGCAACGTGATGGGACCTTGGTCGCCCAGCACCGCGTCGCCCTGGCCGGTGACCAGTTGTCCGCCAGGGGTGACATGAAAGCCGCCATTGCGCGTGTAGAGCGTTCCCGCACCGGTCTTCACTGCAAAAAAACCAGCGCCCGCGATCGCCAGATCGAGCGGATTGCCGGTCGTCACAAGATTGCCGGAACTGCGATCGACCCGGCTGCCGCCCAATACTCCGAAATTGTTGACTGCGGCGTTCAGAGGGTTCGACGCCACCCCACTGCCGCCCGCCACCAGCGAGCGGAACGTGGCTTGTTGTCCGCGAAAACCGGCGGTGCCGAGGTTGGCTAGATTATTGGCGACCAGTTCGAGCGCCTGGGTTTGTGCGGCCAGTCCGGCACATGCTGCGTAGTATCCACTATCCATAAGGAGCACCTCGCTGGAGACAGAAGCACTCCGCATTCCATTGCGGATGAGAGTTCGGAAATCCTGGGAGGGGGTAAAGACTGAAGGGACGGTAACTCGAAGAATGCTGTACCGAGTTAATCCTAGCAGAGCAATTAAGACACAACCCTGAGAAGATCTTGCCGGGCGACGCGCCGAATTCCCGGCAAAATCTTCCGGGGCTGCCGGACTCAGTCGGAAACGACCGGCGGTCGAGCTCGCTAGCGGTGGACTTCGAGCGTAAGCACGACGGGCTCTCCTTCGAACACAAGACAGTACGAACCTCGTCGTTGAACATGGCGTGGAGACTATAGTCTCCCCCGGTGATCACCGTGGGCGCCGAAAGCATGCAGCCGTCGCCGAGGCCTGCGATCTTGTTCTTGAAGTTTCCTGCCACCATGTTGCAGATCTCCCCGAGGGCATCCCATTTTTCCGGGCCAGCGCTTTCGAGGTCCGTGCCCAGCATGCGCGAGGCCATACGCGCGGCCGTCTTGGCGCTGCAGCGGATGGTCAGGATTCCGCACAGCTCGCCGGCCAACCCCACCATGGACGTAATATCGAGTGCTTGTTCGGCCGGCGGTCCGGCGGAACCTCCAGCGAACCGGCCAGCATCAGTTCGAACACTTCCTGGATCGCCTGCTGCAGAATGGGCAGCCAGTTCTCTCGTCGCCGCGGCCGACGTCAAAGCTGCATCGGTCGGGTTCACCGTTTCCCCTCCAGCACCGGAAGCACATGCTCTTTGACCTGCTCCGGGGTGAAGGGCTTGCGAATGTATCCGCGCGCTCCTGCCGACAGCGCCTTAACCACATGGCCTTCGCTGCCTTCGGTGGTAATCATCACCACCGGAATTCCCTTGGCATTCTCCATGCCGGCCAGTGGCTTGACAAACTCCAGGCCATCCATGACCGGCATGTTGATATCGCAGAGAATCAGATCCACTTTATTCTTCTGCACGACGGCCAGAGCTTCGGCGCCGTTGCTCGCTTCGAATATCTCGGCAATGCTGAGACCGGCCTGGCGCAGAGACCGTTCCACGATTTTTCGCATCACTGAGGAATCGTCCACGATGAGAGCGCGAATATTGTCCATGTCCCGCCGATCCTCTGGGGAAGTCGGGCTGGCCCGCCATCTTGGGCACCCGTATCGCCCACCGTAGCTGGTATCGGCAGGGCGGGGAGTGACTTTAGCCCGGTGACTTTAAACGGCGGGAAGAGCCGGGAATGGGGAGGCGTGGAGGCTGGGGAGAAGCTTCCCGGGGAAAACGGAGCAGCAGATCAAGGGCGGGAGATGAGGGCGAAGCAGGCGCACCCAAAGATGACCGCCGCAGGCTGCCAGACGGACCTCGGAGGCGGACAGGCGGACGCATAGCTGTGAATGATGCGCGGAATTCGGCCGCATCGGCCACCCGGTCAAAGATCATTTCACTTTCCCCGCGATGACCGGACGAGGCGCTGAGATGTTGGCGCACGAAGCCGGGAACGGCCATGCAGGATTCGGTGCGGCATCCGGGAATTTGCGCAATGGCGTAGAGAATGCTGTGGTCGATGCCCTCGCCGAAGGCGATATGCAGCGTGGCGGTGGCCTCGACGTAGTTCACCGGGATCATGACGAAGGACTCGAGCAGGGTGAGGGGAATCCGCGGAGCGCGGCGACCGCCACCAGGGGATTCCGCAGGGCCGGAGTTCGTCGCAGCACCGGGCAGGACCATTGCCGGGCCAGAGCGGCGGTAACTTGTTGCTGGTCGCGAAGCCGAAGGCCAGAAGCCATTCGCCGATGCGTCCCCGCCCGGCTTTGCGCTGCGCACTCAGGGTGGTTCGCAATTGGTCAGCACTGAGCTGCTGGCGCGAAAGCAGCAGAAGTCCGAGCGGAACGCGATGGGGGGCTGGTTGGGCGGGAGATCGTAGACGAGGGCGGATGCGGCGCAGCGCGTCGGCCAGGGCCCGTTCTCCACACTCGTCCCCGCAGTAGCGCAAACCTTGGATGACGATGCCGCGGGGCTGTCGCGGGCGGCGCCAGAAGCTGCGGGTGCGCAGACAGTCGCTTGCGCAAGGGCGGGGATACGTCGCAGGAAACCGCGCCAGGCCAGTTCCCTGCCGAGTTCCCAGTCGAAAGCAAGGCTTGCAGGATTCATAGTTTCTCTTTTTCTCTTCTGTCTATCTTATTTTCTCTACGGGCTGGCAGGGGCCACTTCGGTGACCCGCAGGCCGTAATTTCCGTCCAGGACGACGACTTCTCCGCGCGCCAGCAGGCGGCCGTCGAGCAGCACATCGACCGGTTCGTCGACCTGGCGGTCCAGATCGACGACCGAGCCGGGAACCAGGTCGAGCACCTCGCGCAACAGCATGCGCCGGCTGCCGAAGCGCAGGGTGACGGCCAGCTCGACGTCCATGAGTAAGTCGAGTTTGACTTGGTTTTGTTCCGGGCTGGTGGCCGAACCGGGAGGCGAGTCTTGTGGAGCGCCGGGCCGGGGGGAGGGTGAATCCGCGGGTTTTGCGGCCTCGGTTTTTTCCGTGCGCAAGGCGGCGACCAGGGCCGCGCTGAGATGCATTTCGACAAGTGTCGGTGCGGAGTCCGGGGGCGCAGCCTGCAACCATGCAGTCGAGGAGGCGGACCAGGAGGGCGCCCGGGGCAAGCGTCCAGCCGGAGCTGAACTTCGCCCCAGCGTCCTTTGATCCCGCTCGCGACCACGCCGCCGATCTGGCGCAAGAGTTCGATGCTGGCTTCGCGATGGTCGGATGGTACCGCGACCTCAGGAGCGGGGGCTCGCTCATGAAGATCTGCGCCAGGCGAAGGAAGGCCGCGGGAGCCAGGCGTAGACTCATTTCGCCGCGCAGGCCGCCGGAGCAGGTGCACAGGATCCAGAGATCGCTTCCGCGGGTGGAGCTAGTTCCGCGGGCGCCTCGGCGAGAACGAGGCAGGGCACGGCAGATCCGGCGATGGTGCCAAGGACCTGGGCAAGGCTGTCGGCCCAGACCTGAATCAGGGGGACGGCGGGTGAAATCGGCGGAGGATCGGCGGATAAGCGGCGGCGTAGCATCGGTCATTTGGTTTTCTCCTGCGTTCCTGGAATGCGCGCCGGCCGGGTGAACGCCCAGCAAGCGCGCGGCGCGGGTGTCGCCGCAGCGCGCCGGCAAGGCGCGAAACATCTCCTGTCCCGCGATCAGCAACGACGCGGGTTCCGCCGGGCTGCGGGCGAACGAGAGAATATCGCCCGGAGCCAGGCCGGCCAACGCGCTTACCGCCACCCGAACTCCTTGGCTCCCAGTTCCGCCTGCAATGGGCACTCCAGCAGACGGCGCATCAGCCGCCGGCGGGAATCCGGCGCCCCGCGGCCGGCGTGGTTCCCGTCGGCGGAGATCTTGCGCAGCAGGGCATTCGAGACCACGGCGGGTACCGCGATATCAGGCCTCCGCGGACTTCCGGCATGGTGACCTCAAAACTCAGGCACAAGGTTTTTTCCTGCGGAGCCATGAGCCGCGGCGCCGCGCGCTCCAGGCGCTCCTCGAAGACGACGTCGAGCGCCAGCGCCTGCCAGGCCGCGCCCAGTTCCCGGCACACGATGCGGGCCACGCTGTCGAGAATCTGCTCCTCGATTTCGGTAATCTCCCGGGTGGCTGCGATGGTCTTGCCTTCGCCGCCGAGCAGCAAATCGATGATGGGAAACGCGACCTTCAGGTCCAGTTGCAGGGCCGCGTTCACCCCCATGGGATCGAGACGGCAGGAGGCCAGATAGGTGGTTTCGGGAATGCGCTGCAGGAATTCGCGGTAAGTCAAGTGCTCGGCGGAAACCAGGGTGGCCGAAAAGACTACTCGAAGATAAGCCCCCAGCGCGTGAGTGAGATTGCGGGCGAATCCCTCGTGCAGCGCGGTAATGGCCTGCAATTGCTCGCGCCCGATCTGCCCCGCCAGGCGCGCGTCCCACGGCTCGACCTGCGGCGCGGACGGGGGTCGGCGCCGGACTGGCCGCCGGAGCGCGCCCGCCGCACCATGGCATCGATTTCTTCCTGGTTCAGAACTTTTTCCATGATCTCGTTATCCCAATTTCGATCCGTCTTCGCGTGACGATCGTCGGATCCGTCCTCTCGCTCTCCCGCTGGATGCGGCGCGCGCGCGCCCGCCCCCGGCGCTCATCATTTCGTCCAGCCGCGAGCGCAGCCGCACCACCGCGAGGGAATGAATCTGCGACACCCGCGACTCTCCGATGCCGAGCACCGCTCCCACCTCTTTCATGGTCAGTTCCTCGAAGTAATAGAGCGACAGCACCTGCTGTTCCTTCTCCGGCAGCTCGCCAATGACCCGGGCCAGAAGATCTTTCATCTCCGAGCGCAGGCAGCGGAAAAAGGGTGTGTCCTCGGGCGCGTTGGGCAGGTAATCGCACAAATCTTCTTCCTTGCCGTCCCAGGGCGACTCGATGCGCAGGCTGCCGACTTCGAGGCTGTCCAGTTCGCCCAGCAGGTGCTGCAAATCCTGCAGGGTCATGCCCAGCTCCGCCGCGATTTCGTTTTCGGTGGGAGCGCGGCTCAACTCCAGGCTGAGCTTGCGGTGCGCTTCTTCGACTTTCCGCGCCTTGCGCCGCAACTCGCGCGGGCCCCAGTCCATTTCCCGCAGGCTGTCGAGGATCGCGCCCCGGATGCGGAACTTGGCATAGGAGCCGAATTGCACGTGCTTGGAGCGTCGAATTTGTTGAGCGCGTCGATCAGTCCAATCACGCCGGCGTGCACCAGATCTTCCAGCGGGACATGCCGCGGCAGGCGTTCGTGGATGCGGCGCGCCAGGTAGCGGACCTGGGGCAGCTGTTCGAGCAGGATGCGGTCGCGCTCTTCTCTAATTTCCTGTTTGTTCTTATCCTGGTCCTGCCAGGCGGTGTAGGCTTCGCGGTGTTCTTGCTCATGGCATTCTCATTTCCCGGTCAAGATTCAAAGCAACTTCTTTTTCCGATCGCTAAACTGTTTTCCTACCTCGCCTCAGCGCAACACCCCCACCGACTGCACCTCGACCACGGGCGGCACCTCCAGCGGCGACAGCACGACCACCTTGGGCAGGAAAGGTTCCAGCAGCCGCTTCAGGTGATAGCGCGCCGGAGTCGAACACAGCACCACCGGGCTGGCCACCGCGACCTGATCTCCCGCCAGCCGCCGCAGGCCGTCGAGAATGCGGCGGGCAAAGGGGGGCTGCAGCCCGGCGGTGCCCGCCGGCGGCGCGGACGCGCCGAAGGCCCGTCCCAGTTCTTCTTCGAGCGCGTGATCGAGCGTGACCACCCGCAGTCCTCCGGTGTCGACAGCAGCGGACGCACCAGGGCCCGGCCCAGCGCCTGCCGCACCGATTCGACCAGCAGCCACCGGATTCTTGGTGGCCGGCGCGGTGTCGAGCAGGGTTTCGAGAATCGCGGGCAGGTCGCGAATGGATACCTGTTCGCGCAGAAGTTGCTGCAGTACTTTCTGCACTTCGCCCAGGCTTAGAATTTTCGGGACCAGTTCTTCGACCAGCTTGGGATGGCTTTCCGCCAGCCGGTCGAGCAGGCGCTTGACTTCCTGCCGGCTGAGCAGTTCGTGGGCATGCTGCTTGACCACCTCGGCCAGGTGCGTGGCCAGCACCGAAGTCTGATCGACGACGGCGTAGCCGGAAGCCAGCGCCTGATTCTGCAGCGCGGCCGGAATCCAGACGGCGGCCACGCCAAAGGCCGGCTCTTTGGTGGGAGTGCCGGCCAGCGGACGGGGAGAGCCCTCCGAGCTGATGGCCATCATGTGGTCCTGAAACATTTCCCAGCGCGCCACTTCGACACCGCGCAGGGCAACCACGTACTCGCGCGGCTTGAGGCGCACGTTGTCGGTGATGTGCACGGGGGGGACGATGAAGCCCAGCTGCTGGGCCAGATTCTGGCGCAGGGCTTTCACCCGGGCCAGCAGCTGGCCGCCCTGATTCTGGTCGACCAGCGGAACCAGGCCGTAGCCGACTTCGAGGGAGAGTTCGTCGAGCTTGAGCAGATCCTCGACCGACTCTTTGTCTTTATCTTTGCCCGGCTTCTTGTCGCGGCGGCGACGCGGCGGCGGCAAGGCTCGGCGCCGAGTCTTGGGCGCGCGCCAGGCCAGAAACGCCGTGCCGCCGCCAGCAGGAAGAACGAGAATTTCGGCAGCCCGGGAATCGCCGCCAGGGTCAGCATCACGCCGGAGGCAATCAGCAGCGGGCGGCGCGAGAGCACCTGCCGCCCGACGTCGACCGAGAGGGTGGCGTCGGAAGTGGCGCGGGTGACCACCATGCCTCCGGCCATCGAGACCAGCAGCGACGGGATCATGGTGACCAGGCCGTCGCCGACGGTGAGCACGGTGTAGGTTTTCAGTGCTTCGCGGAAGGGGATGTCGAGCTGGAAGACGCCGATCAGAAATCCGGCAATGATGTTGATGGCGGTAATCAGAATGGTGGCAATGGCGTCGCGCTGGTTGAAGCGGGCCGCGCCGTCCATGGCGCCGTAGAATTCGGCGTCGTGCGCGATCTGCTCGCGGCGGGCGCGGGCCTGGGCTTCGTTGATCAGGCCGGCGTTCAGGTCGGCGTCGATCGCCATCTGCTTGCCGGGCATGGCGTCGAGGGTGAAGCGCGCCGTGACTTCTGCGGTGCGCACCGCGCCGTGCGCGACCACGATGTACTGGATCGCGATCAGGGCGAGAAAAAGCACGAAGCCGACGACGTAGTTGCCGCCGACGACGAACGGCCAAAGGCTTCGATCACATGTCCGGCCGCGCCGACGCCTTCGTTGCCGTGCAGAAGAATGCGGCGGCTGGAGGCCAGATTGAGTGAGAGCCGGAATAGAGTCAGCAGCAGCAGCAGGCTGGGAAAAACCGAGAACTGCGACGGCCGCAGAATCTGAATGGCGGACAGCAGCACAAGAACCGCCGCCGTGATGCTCAGGGCCAGGAGTATGTCGAGCAGAAGCTGGGCAGCGGAACCAGCATGACAAAGATCAGGCCGACGGCGGCGATGGGCATGATCCATTCCGAGGCGCGGTTCGGGCTTGGCCTTGCGTCGGGCTCGGCGGCGGGACCGGGAGCTTGGGTGGCATGGCTTAGTTCCTCCCCGCCGCGGCGGTTGGCGGGCGCGTGGATTGCTTGCGGCGGCCTGCGCCGCGATGGGCTCGCGCCTGGGCCCGCCAGATGGCGGCCAGAATTTCGGCGACCACGGCATAGAGTTTGGGGGGAATGGCCTGTCCGATTTCAGCTGCGCGGTAGAGCGCGTGGGCGAGCGGCGGATTCTCGACCAGGGGAATGCCTTGCCAGAGGGCGATTTCGCGAATCTGCGCTGCCAGCAGGTTGCGTCCCTTGGCCACCACGACGGGCGCTTCCATCTCCATGCGGAACTCGAGCGCGATGGCGAACTCGGTGGGATTGGTGATGACGACCGCGGCGCGTTCGACGTCTTTCAGCATGCGGCGGCGGCGAGCCTGGCGCTGCAGCCGGCGGATGCGCATCTTGACCGCGGGATTGCCTTCGGTTTCCTTGAATTCGTCACGCAGATCCTGCTTGCTCATCTTGAGGTCGTTTTCGTGGCGCTGGCGTTCGAGAAAATAGTCGGCGCAGGACCACACCAGCAGCACCAGCGAGCCTTTCCACGCCAGCTCGAACATGCGGCTGGTGACGAAGCCGACGACGCTCTGGGGCTGGCATGCAGCAGCGCGGGAAGAATCGTCCAGTCGCGCGCCAGCAGGTTGATCGCGAGATAGACCATGACGGCCGTCGGCAGCAGCGCTTTCAGCAGATGGCTGACGGCGCTGAGTGAGAACAGCTGTCCCATGCGCGAGGCGGGGCTTAAGCGGCTCAGGTTGGGAGTGAGCGCCGCGGGAGCAAACACCAGTCCGCCCTGCGCGACTCCGCCCAGGGTGGCGACCAGCCAGCTCAGACTCGCGGCCAGCGCCACTCCGCGAAAAATCACGAGGTCGTTGTGCCAGACGGGAAGCAGTTGATCGGGATGCCGCGCGACCGAGTCCAGTTCATGGCGCAGCAGGCCGCGCCAGTCGGCGGCGAAGGCGGGCAACTGCCAAGCCATCAGCACGATCGCGGTCATGGTTCCGAGCCCAGCAACCAGGTCGCGGCTGCGCGCGACCTGGCCCTGTTCGCGGGCTTTAAGCCGGCGCCGCGGGGTGGCTTTCTCTGTCTTGCTCTCGTCGGCCATGGTTTGGTTACAGCGCGTGCGATTCGTCGGGAACTATTTCGTCGAGCGTTACTTGACGATCGCCACTTGTCGATCGTCATTTTGCCGATCGCGATTTCAGCGGGCGTTCATTCATTCCGGCGTGATTTCAATTTCAATGCGCGAAATGCAGCAGCCGTTCGCCGATGGCAATCGACTCGGAGAAAGGCGCGAAAAAGTGTTCGGCCAGTAAGCCACTACGGCGATCAGCATGGCCAGGCCCAGCAGGTTTTTGACCGCGAGACCGATGAAAAGTACGGGAAGCTGCGGCGAGGCTTTGCCGAGAAAGCCCAGTCCACGTCGGCCACCAGCGTGGCGGCCAGACCGGGCGCGGCAATCTGCACTCCGGCCAGAAAGATTCCCCCCGCCGCATGCAGCAGGCCGCTGGTGGCGGCCAGGTTGGCCGGCGCGGCTCCCGCAGGCAGATAAGCGAAGCTGCGCACCACCGCGCGCAGCAGCCAGTGATGGACATTGAGTTGTAGAAAAATCAGGAGCGCGGCCAGGCGATGGAATTCGGCCAGCACCGGAGTGTCGGCCTGAGTTTGCGGATCGAAAAGCGTGGCCAGCGAGTAGCCCATCTGCACGCCCAGAATCTGGCCCGCCATCATGGGCGCTTCCATCATGAAGTTTGCCGTCAGGCCCAGCAGCAGTCCGATTACGACTTCGCTCAGGGCGATGCCTGCCCATTGCCAGGCATTGAGATCGAGTTGCAGGGGGCCATGCAGTACATACACCAGAGCTGTGATCAGAAGAGTGAGCGATGCCTTGAGCGGCAGCGGAATGGCGCTGCTGCCGAGAAACGGACAGTACACCATCAGCCCGGCGATGCGCGCCCCGATGAAGACTGCGGCCGCCAGCAACTGGTCCAGATGCAAACTGTCCATAGATTGTCTCGATCCCGCTAGGTTGTGGGTTGATGGTTGTCATTGCGCTTCAAGCCTGGGTTCGTCCCTCTTCGTCCTGCCTGTTGGCTGCTCACCGTTCTCCATTCACAGTTCATCGTTCCTCGCTCACCGCAGAAAGGGACGGAAGTCGGAAAACATCTGCAAGGTGAAAGCCGTGAGCCGGTGCGACATCCAGGGCATCAGCAGGATGGTGGCCGTGGCCACGGCAAACAGGCGAGGCACGGTCGAGACCGTGGTCTCCTGCAGCGAGGTTAGAACCTGCACAACGTTGATCAGCAGGCCGACCACCGTGGCCACGATCAGCAACGGCGCCCCCATCCAGAGGGCGGTTGCGATGGTCTGGCGCATGATGCTGACGACGTGTTCCGATCCCATAGCTCGTTTCTCCTCGCGAAAAGATCCCGCGGCCCACTCAGGTAAAACTCTTCATCAGCGAACTGATCACCAGGTTCCAGCCGTCGACCATGACGAACAGCATGATTTTCAGCGGAGTCGAAATCACCACCGGCGGCAGCTGCATCATGCCAATCGACGTCGTCACCGCCGCCACCACCATGTCAATCACCAGGAAAGGCAGAAACAGCGCAGCCCCGATCTGAAACCCGGTCTTCAACTCCGACAGCATGTAGGCGGGCACCACCACGCGCATGGGGACATCGTCGGGGCGCGCCGGGCGTGGCGCCTGGGCCAGTTCTAGAAACAGGGCCAGATCTTTTTCGCGCGCGAACTTGAGCATGAAGTGGCGCAGCGGAGGCGTGCCTTGCTCAAGCGCGGTCCAGGCATCGATCTGTCCCCCCTGAAACGGGACCACCGCCTGCTGGTAAATCGCCGCTCCCACCGGCTGCATGAGGAAATAAGTCAGCACCAGCGACAGTCCGATCAGGGTCTGATTGCTGGGCGCGTCTGCGTGCCCAGCGCCTGGCGCAGGAAATGAAATACCACGAGCAGGCGCGCAAACGGGGTCACTGCCATGGCGAGCGCGGGCAACAGGGTTAGTAGAGTCAGCAGTACGACAATGTTCCAGGGCACCGTCCCGCCGGCTCCCGCCGGTCCACTCCAATTGAGCCCAGCCGGATGCCGGCGCGGCGCCTCCGCCCAGGCGGTAGCGGTCAACAGGAAAAACGCACCCGCGATCGAGCATCGGCGCAGCGCTTTCATGGCTGCGCTCCGCCCGCTGTTTTCGCCGTCCGGCTCCGGGACGCGTCCGGTGCGAAGGCACATTCCGTCTCCTGCTTTCCTTCTGGTATTCCCTTGGCCTCGGCCTCAGGAGCCTCGCCCAGCCGAGCCAGCAAAACCAGCGAAGAGGGAGTTCCTCCCACCAGAAAACGCTGTTGCTCGAACTCGACCACGGCCACAAAACGGCGCTCGCCCAGCGGCAGGTTTTCGCACAGATGGAGTCGCCGCGGGGCGCGGCGAGCAATCCGAGCCCTGAGCCTCAAGGTCGTATGCAGGATCCGCTGCCACAGTAGTTCGGCATGCCGCCAGCCGGGATGAGGAACCAAGGCTTCCGCCGCGCCGGCCGCCGCCCCATCGCCGAAGGCCGCTTCATAAACGGCGGCCTCGTACGCCACCGCCTCACAGGCCTTCGCGGAGCCACGTTTCGGATCGCCAATCTTCTTCCGGTCGATCTTCGGCAGGCCGATCGGCGCCTGCTCCGCTCTGATTCCACTGTTCATGCCAGCTCCGTCACCCGCACCGCCAGCCGGGTGCCGGCGCCCTCGAACTCCGCCCACCCGATTAACGTTCCGTTAATGCGCAGAGGGATGTCATGCGCCATCCGCCAGTTGGTTCCCAGCACCGAACCTTGCCGAAGTGCCAGAAAATCGCCGACTTTGAACTGCGGCAGCGGAAGATCGACGGTAAGCTGGCACGGCAGGTCGAGCACCGGACGCCAGCGAACTTCGTTGCGGCCAGCATCGGTGCGCGCCGCGTCGTCGCGGCCGGACTCAGCGGCCTGGGATTTTTCCGCTGCGGGGGAAACGGCCTGGGTTGCTGCTGCTGACATAACTACGCTCTCGCTTTGCGCGCCGTGCTCAGCGCTGAATCAGAAATTCTGTGAAATAGACTTCGTCCACACCCAGACGGGGAAGACGCTCCTGCAAGGCATGCAGCAGGTCTTGCTTGAGCTTCGCTTTGCCGGCAGCGCTCATCAGGTCACCGAGTTTGGCTTGGGACAGAACCGTGAGAATGGTGTCGCGCACTTCCGCCACCGGGGCCGCTTCTTCGCCATGCCTGGCTTCCTGGTTCAGCCCAGATCAACGCCCACCCGCAAATAGGACCGCTGGTCGGTATCGGCCAGGTTCAGAACGAAGGTCTCCAGATGAAGCGTCGACCGTACCCGCGGCGGCTCGCTCGCCGCCTGCGCACCCCGGTTAGTCCAATACCAGATCCGACCCCGGCCAGGATCACGAGCGGAATGACGACGGCCACTCCCCGGTTCTTAACGTTTTTCTTTTTTTCCGCCGCCACGCACTTTGGGAAAGCAATCGGAAGTCCGCTGCGGAACACGAAGGGTAGGACTATCAACTATGTTCCCGACAGAGGCTTTGCTGCGTGGAATCAACGCGTAGCGAGATCCTTGCTCAATTCGCGAAGTCAGAAAATTCTTCTTTTCGATCCGCTCGCGGATTGGATGGGGCCGCTTTCATGAAGAATCTGACATTCTTAGGGTCCGCTTCAGATGACAGCGGACTCCGGCGGAAGAGAGGCCGCCGGAGTTGCATGGCAAATCTGTCGAGAGCAAGCACTACTGTTTCAGGGCAATCGTGTCTTGTGTGATCTGGTCGAAGGTAGTGACGGCTTTGGCATCGGCTTCGAAACCGCGCTGAGCGACGATCAGGTTGGCGAACTCGGTGGCGATGTCGACGTTTGACAGCTCCAGCGAGCCGCCAGATATTGTTCCCAGCCCTCCTGCGCCGGGGATGCCGACCACCGCGGGTCCGGAGGCCAGCGTCGGCGAGAAGTCGGTGCTGCCATCGAGCTGCAGTCCATCTTCGTTGGCGAAGTTGGCCAGCGCCAGTTCTCCCAGAGCCTGGGTTTTTCCGTTGCTGAACGACCCGGTGATGGTGCCGTCGGAACCGATGGCGAAATTGACCAGCGAGCCGCTGCTGCTGCCGTCTTGCTGAGCCGCGGAGGTGCTGCTGTCCGCCGCCACCTGGGTAAGCACCGGAGTCGTCTGGTCGAGCACATTCCAGTTGAACGTCTGATCGCTAGCGCCGTCAGCAAAATTGGTGATGGGAATTCCGCTGACGTCGGAGAGCGCGCCGGTGACCGTGCCTCCGGTGGTTGCCGTGTCGCCGGTCAGCACGCCATTGCCGTTGAAGCTGAGCGTGCCGGTGGCGAGCACGCCCGTGGCGCCGACTGTGCTGAGATCGGTGGGCGGGATGGCGAGAGAGTAGTCCCAGGTGTTGGCAGCGGTATTGGTGAAGGTGAAGGTCAGAGTATGGCTGGCACCCAGTGAGTCGTAGATGGTGACCGGGGTCGAGAAGGTCGTGCCCGGAGTGGCCGCGGCGTTGAGGTTGAGCGTGAGCTCGGCGTTTCCGGTGGCGGTGGGGGGACTGATGGTTCCAGCTCCCAACTGAATTGGCGCGATGCCGGCGCCTGTTTTCACGACTCCGTTGACGGCCGGGTAACCCAGCACCTGCTGGCCCTCGGAAGTCACCAGGTAATTGTTGGCGTCGACGGAGAAGTCTCCGGCGCGGGTGTAATTGATGACGCCGTTGGCATTCTGCACGGCGAAAAACCCTGTGCCCTGAATGGCCACATCCGTAGGCACACCGGTCGCGCTCACGCTGCCCTGAGTAAACAGTGACGGCATGGATCCCACCTCGGTGCCGGCGCCGACTTGAATCGGATCTCCCGACCCGGTGGTGCCCAGGCTCTGGTAGAACAGGTCGCTGAACAGCACGCTCGTGTCTTTGTAACCGGTAGTGTTCTGGTTGGTCAGGTTGTTGGCGATGGCGGACAGCGCGGTGGATTCGGCGGTCAGTCCGGAGAGTGGAATGGAAAAATTGGGCATGTTAGAACACTCCTTGAATTTGGCTGAGAACGGATGGAGATGGTGACGAGAAATTGGAAAGTGCCGCACGGGCCGCCGATACGGCAGAAGAAAGAACCGGCGACGCGGTGGCGGAATATGGGTTCGCTGGAGTCGGCGTGCCGCCCGGGTTGGGAGCACTGCCTCCGGTTGTGCCGGTACCCGTGCCCGCAGCCGTGCCGGCATACTGCTGCATGATCTGGTCGATCTGCGTGACTTCGCTGAGTTCGCTGAACTGCGCCAGCTGCCCCACGAACTGGCTGGGATCGAGGGGACTGGTGGGATCCTGATTCTGCAGCTGCGCGACCAATAATTGCAGAAACATGGTGTCCAGGCCCTGCGAGGTGGGAAGGCCGGAGGTGGTGGCCGGAGTTGTCGGCGTGGTGGGGGTGGTGTCGGATGCGGCGCGGGGAAGGATCGAAGTGGGCGTGATCATACGGGCTGTCCTTGTTTCGCAAGTCTGCTACGCAAAAAATACTCCTAAAAATGATTCGCAAAAGTGCTGCTAAAAACGCCAGCCCTCAGGCCAGAACGCTCAGCCCGCCAAAGTCCGCGACGGGCATGATGGGCGCCACCACCTCGACCGGTTCCACGCCCGAGATTTCTGCTGCCGGGGAATTCGTGGTCGCCGGGTGGCGCGCCGCAAAGTAGCGCGACTGCGAGTCTCCTCCCGACGACATCTGGTTCGAGAAGGCGAATCCCGGCTGATGAAAATTCACCTGGTTCAAGCGCAGGTTCTGCTGCTGCAAAGTGTTGGCGATGCCGGGAATGTCGTTGGCCAGCATGGAACGCAGGTCACCTTTTTCGCTGCCGATGAGGACTCCAACTTCGTTGGCACGGACGATGGTATGAACTTCCACGTTGCCGAACGCGGAGGTGTTCAGTCCGATATGCATTTCCGATTGCGCAGCCTTGCTGACCATTTGCGCCATTTGTACAGGGCCGGTTGCAGGGGCGGGGGACTCTCCCGGCGCAGGCAGAGAGGAGGGCAAGCCTGGCGCCGCTTCGCCGCTGGCGTCCGATTTGTGCGCGGAAGAGCCCGAGGCGACGGTTGGGCCGCCACTTCCTGACGGGATCACGGGTGGTGTGCCCTGCGGTGTGCCTTGGGTCGCGCTCTGCAGGTTGCCTTGCATTCCCGCCAGCGACGGAGCGACGGAGGTTGCCGACGGTTGCGGTTGTGGTGCGCCTGTCGAAAGAGCGGCGGCCGGGGTCGAGATCGCAGATGGCACTTTGTGCGGGGAGGAATCCTGCGAGTCGCTACCGAAGGAATTGGGTTGCGAGCCCGATGGTGAATCGGATTGTGAAAAATCCGCGCTTCCGCCATTGGCTTGCCCGCCCGAGTTGGAAGGCAACGGGCTGACGACAGCTGTCGAAGGAACAGAGCTGCTCCCGAAGTTGAAGCCTTGTGCTGGCGGAAGGCTGGAGTTCTGGCCGGAGAACGGATTCGGGATCGCTGTGAAACTTGTGGCGGAAGTTGCGGACGGAGGCCGGAGCTGGTTGGAATCACGCGCGGTCGCGTTGTCGACCAGCGGGTGAAGTGCACTGAAGACTGCGGGAAGGGCCGGTGAAGTTGTTTTTGCGCCGGGTGGGGAAATCGGGGAGGGCTGAGACGCGGCGGATGGCTTGGGGTTTCCCGCGACAACGGTTGGCACTGGGAGGGAGGCTGAGAGCACTGCGGGCGTTCCCAGTTCACTCGGAGTTGTACTCGTGGAGGCGGATGGTGTTTCAGTACTCGTGGCTGGGTCTTGCGGTTGGGGAACAAACGGGCTGGCATCCGACGCGATCTTCGAAGCAGACGCTTCGGTTGCACTGGGGCGCAGCAGGGGGCCTGCCGGAAGATTCGCAGTTAACGGCGATGCTACAGACGCCGGTGCTGGATCGACATTCTGTGGATCGGCGGTGAGATTCGGCACGTTTTGTATTTCCGACGGAACCTCATCGGAAATTTGATCCACCACTGATTCGGCGACGATGGCGGGTGCCCGCAAGGTTGCTGCCGGCGACGTGTCGTTCGCGTCAGCAAAACCTGGAGGCGGAGATCCGGAGGGTTTTCCTGGTAGATCTTGACTGGGTCGAGTCGAGCTTGCACTTGCACCGTTCGAGGCCACGCTTGGCGACGACCCGGCTGGGGAAGACGACGACGGCGCAATGTCCAGGGAGATTTCAATCGCGGGCAGTATGGGCAGCGGTGCCGGCAAAGATGCGGCGAGATTCGCATTCGCCGCCACCGCCAGCACGTTTTTCTGCGAGCCTTTGGTCGCGCCGCCCGAGTTGGATGGGGTTGTCTTGGCGACTGGTTTTGCCAAACTGCCCGGAGTCGCGGTCGCGGGATTGGGCTCGTCGGCTTCGCCGGAAGGCGCTATAGAAGCATTAGAGGTTCCCAGCGCGGCGGCAAAGCTACCCGGGTTTCCGGCGGATGAGTTCCGGGCCGCTGGGTTGGATCCGCTGAAGTAGCTCGATGCCGCTCCGCCTGCGGAGGGAGCGCTGATGGTGGCCGGGGATGCAATGGCGATGGTCACGGAGAATAGGAAAGCGAACTCGCAGCGGATGAATGCACCTGGTGCGCCAATCGAAAGCGATCCGCATCAGTGCCGGGGGGAGAGAGGAAGCGCAATCGAATCAAGGAAACCCGATTTGTGCCGATGGAACGGGGTAATGTGCCGGAGGACTTCGTCTGGGCAAGCCCTGCCCAGGGTCGGCAGATTCTAACCACGCCGCAGGTACGCTTGGCGCAACAGAAATAGGTCGTCGAGTTGACGCTGTTCGCGGCGGGCCGCATCGCGTTCGTACTCGCGCAGTTGGTGGTTGCGCAGGCTTTCAAAGGTCTCGCGTTCGCGCCGTGCCTGCTGAAAAATTCTCTGCTGCTGGTCCCGCAGATTCTGCCAGCGCGTGAGTTCGCGTTCGACTTCCTGATGTTGCTGGTGAAGCGCGGCCTCGCCGAGAAGTGTGAAGCGCAATTCGGCCGAAGTGGTGCCAACAACTAATGCTTGCAACTGTCGAGTGTGCGCCTGCTGGATGCGCTCATCGATCTGGTCGAGTAGATGCCGAACCCGAGCGACCTGCTGGTTGGCGGCGCGGAGGCGCAACTCCTGCTGGTGCTCGACACTCTGGCGAAAATGGAAAACGGCCTGAAGTGGAAAATGGAAAGGCATGGTTTGGATCGAGTGACGATTTCTTAGTGAAATGAAGTTGCAAAATAAAATTGTGAAAAAATGCTCAGCCGGGCAACGCCAGCAGCTTGGTAATGCTTTCGGCAAGCGAAGCGGACTCCGCGGGCTTCTGCATTAGAAAGCGATGCAGCTCCGGAATCAGAGTCAAGGCTTTGTCGAGCGTGGGATCAGTTCCCTTCTGGTAGGCGCCAATGCGAATCAAATCTTCCGAGGCCGTGTAAGCCGCCAGCAGGCGGCGCAGTTCGTGGGCCTTCTGCAAATGCGCGGCGGAGCAGACCGCCGGCATCAGACGGCTTACGCTGTCGAGCACTGCGATCGGCGGATAGTGGCTGCGAATGGCCAGCTTGCGATCGAGCATGATGTGGCCGTCGAGCAGGGCGCGCGCTCCATCGACGAGAGGATCTTGTTCGTCGTCGCCTTCCATGAGGACGGTGTAGAACGCGGTAATGCTGCCGACGCCGAATTTGCCCGCGCGTTCAATCAGGCGTGCCAGCATGGCGAAGCAGGAAGGAGTGTAGCCTTTGGCGGTGGGAGGCTCTCCCGCAGCCAGGCCGATTTCACGTTGCGCCATCGCCAGGCGGGTGAGCGAGTCGACGACGAGCAATACGTTTTTGCCCTGTGCGCAAAAGTATTCGGCCACGGCGGTCGCCGAAAGCGCGGCACGAATGCGCAGCAGCGGTGATTGGTCCGAAGTCGAGACGATCACTACGGCGTGTTTGCGGCCTTCGTCTCCGAGAGAATTTTCGAGGAAGTCGCGGACTTCGCGCCCGCGTTCGCCCACCAGGCCGAGCACGGTCAAGTCGGCGCCCGTGTTGCGCGCCATCATGCCGATCAGCGTGCTCTTGCCGACACCGCTGCCGCCGAAGATGCCGACGCGCTGTCCGCGGCCGCAGGTCAGGAAGGCATCGACCGCGCGAATGCCGCAGCTGATCGGTTCGCGAATGGAAAGGCGTTCGAGCGGCCGCGGCGCCGCAGCGTCGAGCATGCGATATTCGCGGGCACGGAAGGGGCCGAGCGCATCGAGCGGCTGGCCGCCGCCGTCGAACACCCGGCCTAACATTTCCTCGCTGACGCGCAGCGTGGCCCGTTCGCCCCACGTGATGACGCGGTCCCCGTGCCGTACGCCCCGGGGCAAATCGAGCGGCATCGAGAGCACGGTCGATCCGCGAAAGCCCACGATTTCTCCGGGCAGCACCCGCCCTTGAGCATCGTGGATGTGACAAACCTCACCCACGGAACAGAAAGGGCCCTCGGATTCGACCAGAGGCCCGACCACTTGCGTGACCCGGCCTTGCCAGCGCAGGGCGGAACAGGTTTCCAGGCGCGCCAGAAAGGGAGCGAGGTTTGTGTCGGCGGGCAGCATCGCGGTCATGCCGTACACCCCGGGCGGGCCGCGATCAGGTCCATCAATCCCCGTTCGATTTCCTTGAGTTGCACTTCCATGCCTACGACTGCGGTGCCCATCGACGTTTCCAGCGTGCAGCGCTCGAGTTCTTGGGCGGGATCTTCGACCATCTGCGGGCGATCGGAGGGATTGAGATGGGCAGAAAAATATTCGCGCCATGCTGCAGCGTTTTGCGGATGGACGCGCAGTATCACTCCGGTGGCGCCATCGATTTTCTCGAGCGCGACCCGCACGATTCCTGCCAGAAGCAGAGGATCGAGCTGGGCCTCGCGGTGCAGAATCTTACGGGCGATGGCCAGCGCCAGCTGCACGACCTCGGCTTCCACCTTTTGAAAATAGCTGGCGCGATCGCGGGTAAACTGCGCCAGAGCGGCGGCCAGGCTGGCCCGCTCCCGCGCCAGCTGCTCGTCGAAGTTCTTGCGCGCTTCAGCCAATCCTTCCTGCCGGGCCAGGGCAGCCTGCGCCTGGCGGGCAGCCGCGTCGGCGGCATCCCGGTCGGCGGCGTGACTGCCCGGCCCATCGCCGGCGAGGCTGTCGATGTCGACCCTCGCGCCGCGGCTGATCGCGCCGGCCGGAATGGAGTCGTACGGGAAAGGCTGGAATGGAACCGTGCCTGACTCGATCGAAGGTTCCGCGGCCACCGCCGAGACCATGGCGGCGGCTGGCGACCGGCTAGGCGACGAACTCATCGTCTCCCTCCGGGGTTAGCGTCAGTTTGCCTTCCGATTCGAGTTTTCGCGCGGCTGCGACCGCTTCCAGTTGAGCCTTTTGGATATCCTTCGATTTCACCGGACCCAGCACGTCCATATCTTCTTTGAGCATTTCAACGGCGCGCGACGACATGGACTTGAAAATGTAATTCTTCAGTTCTTCCGAGGCGCCGCGCAAGGCGGTGGCGAGAGTCTTCTTATCCATTTGCCCGAGTAACTCCCGGATGCCGGATTCGGGAACAGTCAACAGGTCTTCGAAAGTGAACATGAGATTGCGGATGGATAAGGCCAGCTTAGGATCGTCCTTCTCAATGCCTTCGAGAATGGTTTTGGCAGTGGTGATTTCCAGCCGGTTCATGACATCAGCCACGCCGCGCAGCCCGGCATAGGCGCGCCGGCTCTGTTCACCCAGCGCCTCCAGCCGTTTGTTCAGCACCAGGGAAACCCGCTGCGCCATCTCCGGAGAAAATTGCCGCAGCTGGGCCAGTCGCTTAATGGCCTCCGACCGCAGTTCCTCGGGCAGGCGCATTAGGAGGTTCGAAGCCTGCTTGGCTTCGAGGTGGGCGAGAATCAGCGCGATGGTCTGCGGGTGCTCGCCTTCAATGAACTGGGCCAGCTGTTGCGGGTCGGCTTTGCGCAATGATTCGAGCTGGCCGGCAGTCATCTCCGCCGTCAGCGATATCTGGTGCAGCAACTCGCGAGCGCCCTCCTCGCCGAAGGCTTTGACCAGCAGCTTGTTGGCGTAATCTTTTCCGCCCTGGGCGATGTAGTCTCCGGCGGTAACCAGACGATCAAATTCCTCGAGCACCTGTAGGACGGTTTCGGCGTCGACGGACCTGAGCCCGGCAATGCCCTGGCTGATGCGTTCGACTTCCGGCGGCGGCAGATGGCGGTAGATCTGGCTGGCCGCGTCCTCGCCCAGAATGACCAGCAGAATCGCCGCCTTGCGCACGCCTGCGGTTACGGTTTCGGGGGAAGGACTCACTTGTGAGGCTCCGCCTGCACCCAGCTCTGCACCAGACGGCTGGCGGCCTCCGGCTCGGCTTTCACCTTGTCCGCAATCAGGCGTTTCAAATGAGTGGCGCGTTTGCCGCCATCCTCAATCGCAGTCTCCGCTCCCCCGAGGGCAGATCCGCCGCCGGCTGCGCCCGCGGCCCCGGCGGCCTGGGGCACGAGGTTGGAGGTCACGCGGCCGGGCAGTTCGCGAAAGGCCGCCAGCGCCTGCTTCTTCACCGGACGAAGCACCAGCCAATAGACTACTAAGAAGAGTGCGGCTAAGCCGAGATATCTCAGTGCCCAGGCCCAGGGCTCGATCAACTGGCGGATGTGCTCGCTCTTGGTCGGCGTTGCGGGCGCGGCCTCGAGCGGAGCTTCCTGAAAAGACAGATTCTCCACTGCCAGCACATCGCCGCGTTGCGGGTTCACGCCGATCGCGGCCTGGGCGAGCAGTTCGATCTGCTTCATCTCGTCCGGCGTACGCTTGCGGCGGGTGCTGGTGCGCTTGCCGCCTTGTTCGGTGACGTCGACGGCGTCATCCACCAGCACCGCGGCGGCAATGCGGCGCACCCGGCCCGGCGGCTCGACGCTGTGATGCAGGCTCTTGCTGACGGCGAACGTCGTAGCATCAGACTTCGAATTGGATTGTTCGGCGACGGGCAACATCGCCGTCGTCGCGGTTGAAGCCGTTGCGGCCGCCGCCCCTCCCGGTGCCGGCGCGGGAGCCGGCGCGGCGGGAGCGGAAGGCACATTGCTGGCGGTGCCTGGAACGCCCACCGGAGCCGCTCCCGTCGAGTTTTCCTCGGAATGTTCCTGCGTCAAGGTGGCCGGGGTTTTGGGGTCGAAGGTTTCCTGCGTGTCTTCACTGGTGCCGAGTTCGTATTCGACATGCACGCTGGCCCGCACATGGTCGGCGCCGACCACCGGCTCGAGGGTGTGGACCAGTGTCTTGGCCAGTTCTTCATCGAGTCCGTAGGCGCGGCCGTCGGCACCGTCGTGGGTGTGCAGCAGCGGAGTATTGCTGTCGGCGTCGACCACGGTCACGTTTTCCGGACGCAGACGATCGACGGCGCTGGCCACCAGTTGCGGAATGGCCTGCTGGGCTTGTTCGGAAAGATGACCGCCGCGGGTCTTGAGAATGACGGCGGCCTTGGCATCGTGCTGCTGCTCGGTAAACAGCGACTCCTGCGGCATGACCAGATGCACCCGCACGGCTTCTACTTCGCTGAGTGTGGCCAGCGTGCGTTCGAGTTCGCCTTCGAGGGCGCGCTGGTAATTCACTTTCTCGGTGAAATCGGAGCCGGCCCAGTTGGGGGTGTCAAACAGTTCAAAGCCCATGCGCGCGCTGCGCGGCAGACCAGCGGCGGCGGTTTCAAGGCGGCTGGCGTCGAGTTTGTCGTCGGGGACGAGCAAGGTACCCCCATCGGGCGAAACCTGGTGCGGAATATTTTTGGCGGCCAGGCGCTCGGCCAGGCTCTGCGCCTCTTCCGGGCGCAGGCCGGAGTAGAGAGTCACATACTTCGGCTGTCCCAAAAGGGTCACGAAGATCCAGAGCACCCCCCCCACCACGGCTGCGCCTCCGGCCAGCAGCAGGCGCTGGTTGACGGTCAGTCCCTGTAAGAACAGGCTCAGGCGCTGCAGCACATCGTTTGCCGGGGGTGGAGTCGTGGCCATTTCTTTGAGGGCAGTTTTCGAATTTCAAGTTTCGTTCCGATTCGCACCCGGATGCGAGGGCACGTTGCGCCCGGGACGGACGCGATGGTCCAGCGCAAACTCAGAACTGCATGCGCGAGATTTCCTCGTAGGCGGACACGATCTTGTTGCGCACCTGCATCATCAGCTGGAAACTCAGATCGGCTTTTTCGACCGCTATCAGAGCGCTGTGCACGTCAGTGCCCTGCCCGGAAATGACGCCGGCGACTTTGCTCTCGGCCTGCCCTTCCAGTTGCTGGATGTCGTCGATGGCGCTGTGCAGCACGTCACGAAATCCGCCTTCGGATGCCGCTTCCGGCTGCAATACAGCTGGATCGGCGTCGGCCGGGAGGATGCGCAGAGTCGGGATGGCGGTATTCACAGTGGATTCTCTCCTGGGAACGAAGTCAGTTTAGACTTTTCAAATGGAGATCGAACCACGTGATATTCTCGGGCGTCGATTTCCGGCGAACATCTCTCGACCCAGACTGCTTTAACTCGAAGCTCTCAACTCAGGATCTGCAACGACTGCTGGATCATGTTCTTGGCCGCCTGCACGGCGGCGGCGTTCAGTTGATAGGAGCGCACCGCGCTGAGCAGGTCGGTCATCTCCATCACCGGATTCACATTGGGATAAGTTACGTACCCTTGTGCATCGGCGTCGGGATGGCCGGGCTCGAAACGGCGGGGTAAAGGGGTCGAGTCGGCGATGACGCGGTCGACCCGCACGCCTTCCTCTGGCGCCGGGTGCAGCGAAGCCAGCAAGGCTGGAAACCGCGGCATGGGGCGGGCCCGGAAGACAACCAGCTGGCGGCGGTAGGCGCCGCCCTGTGGCGTGCGCGTGGTTTCGGCGTTGGCCATGTTGGCGGAGACGACCTCAGCCCGCCAGCGTTCCGCCGCCAAGGCCGAGCCGCTGACTTCGAGCATGCCAAATAAGTTCATGATGTGGTACCTCCGGAATTAATCGCCATGGCGATGGTGTGAAACTGATCTTTCAACAGCTGCACTCCCAGGTTGAACTTCATCTGCGCCTCCGCCAGCAGCAGGCTTTCGCGTTCCAGGCTGACGTTGTTGCCGTCGGGACGCTCCATGAGGCCGCGAACCTGATGAGCGATGGGGTTTGCGGCCGAAGCCAACTGCGCGCCGGGCAGACCGGAATCTTCGGTGGCGGCATGCTCGAGCGCATCCCGGAAATCGAGATCGCGGGTGCGATAGCCCGGAGTATCGATGTTGGCCAGGTTGGTTGCGATCAGGTTGTAGCGGGCCACATCGACGTCGAGGAAGCGGCCGAGCGCCTCGGTCATCGCGGTGGCCGTCATGTTCGAGTTTGGCATGCTTTTCCTCCTCTGGATCTTCTCGACTGTCTTGAACTTCCGAATTTGCATCGCATCAATCCTGAACATAGCTGCTGCAGCTGGGCAGCCCGTAGCTGCGCACCTTGTTGCGCACCGTGCGCAGGCTGACGCCCAGCAGCTCGGCCGCCCGGGAACGATTGCCGCCGGTGGCTTCGAGGGTAATTTCGACCAGCTTGCGTTCCATCTCTCCCAGGGAAACTCCCGGACGCAGGAGGGACGGATCGGATGGAGTCGCGCAGGACGAGACGGATGCCGCGGATGCCAGGGAGATCCATTCTGCACCCTCCAGCGCGCTGAGGCCGATCTCGCTTGCGGTGGCGAGCGCCACCAGGCGGCGCATGCAGTTCGCGAGCTCGCGCACATTGCCGGGCCAAGAGTGGGCTTCGAGATGTTGCAGCAGCTCTGCGGTCAGATGCACCGGCTTGCCTGGTGTAGCGTAGAGCCGGACAAAGAACTCGGCCAGCTCGCGGACGTCGCCGGGGCGCTCGCGCAGCGGCGGCAAACTCAACGGGATGACGTTCAACCGGTAATAAAGATCGGGACGGAACCTGGCATCGCGCACCATCTGCGCCAGGGCGCAGTTGGTGGTTGCGATCACGCGCAGGTCGACGCGCACGGGACGGGTATCGCCCAGGCGGTCGAACTCGCGCTCCTGCACCGCGCGCAAGAGTTTCGGCTGCAGCCCCAGCGGCATCTCGCCGACCTCGTCCAGCAGCAGCGTGCCGCCGTTGGCGAGTTCAAACTTGCCGGGCTTGGCGTTGGCCGCCCCGGTGAACGCGCCGCGAGTGTGCCCGAACAATTCGCTTTCGAGAAGAGTTTCCGGAAAAGCGGCGCAATTGACGGCGACGAAAGGACGGTCGCGGCGCGGACTGAGCCGATGGATCAGGCGGGCGACCAGCTCTTTGCCGGTGCCGCTTTCGGCTTCGATCAGAATGTCGGCGTTGCTGGCGGCAGCCTGGCGGGCGCGATCGAGCGCCCGCAACCAGGAAGGCGCGTGTCCGGCGAGGTGCCTGCCGGCTTCGGACTGGCTGCGGGCCCGCTCGAGGATACGCTCAGCCGCCTGCTCGAGGTGTTCGAACGAGACTGGCTTCACCAGGTAATCGCAGGCGCCGTCCTTCATCGCCGCCACGGCATCAGGCACGCTGGCGAAGGCGGTCAACAAAATGACGGCGGTATGCGGAGCCAGCGCCCGCGCCGCGCGCATGACGAACAGGCCGTCTTCCGAACTCAGGGTGGGGTGGGTTCCGGCGGGAATCGCGTCCGGCATGAAAGCAGGGGAGGAATCGGTTATGAGGTGGGACAAGCGTCCCGGCTCGCGATTGGGCATGCGAATGTCGGTCACAATCAACGGGTGCATTCCGCGGCGGAATTTTTCGAGCGCGTCGAGCGCGTTGGCGGCGGTTTCCACCTGCCATCCCCGGCGCACAAAACGGGCTTCGAGTGCGGCGCGCATGCCGGCGTCATCATCCACGACCAGAACCCGGTTCATGCCATCGCTCCTGCTGGATCATTCCCTGCGCGCTTAGGAATGACGGGGAAAGTCAGGGTGAATCTGGCGCCACAACCCGGACGGCGGTCGGCGCTGATGGTGCCGCCGTGCTGTTCGACGATCTTGCGGCACACGGCCAGGCCGAGCCCGGGGCTGCCGGCGCGGGTGCTGAAACCGGGATCGAAGATGCCGGACAAATGTTCCGGCGGGATTCCCGGCCCGGTATCGGAGACGGTCAGCACGATGGTTTCGTCTTCCTGATTCTGCTGGATGCGGCCGCCCAATTCGATCCAGCCGCCTCCGGGCATGGCGCGCAGCGCGTTGAGCACAAGGTTCAGCAGAACCTGCTCGAGACAATGACGGTCCGCCGGAAAAAAGATGCCGGTCACGCGGTTCTGCAGGCTCAAAGCCACGCGCGATTGGCGGGCCAGCGGCAGAAAAAAGTCGCGCGACCAAGCCAGCAGCTGGCCGAGATCGACGGGCGCGCGTTCCGGAGGCGGCAGGCTATGAAAGTGCAGAACATTATTGACCGTGGCCGCCAGCGTGCGCAGGCCAGCTTGCACGTGCTCGACCCAGTTGCGGCAGTCGGGGCCGAGATCGGATTCCGCCAGCAGTCCGGCAAACAGCTCCAGGCTGCCCAGCGGGTTACGGATCTCATGGGCCAGCACGGCGGACATTTCTGCCAGGGCCTGCTCGCGGCGCAGTCGTGCCCCGGCCTGTTCGAGATGTTTGTGCTCGCTCACATCTCTTACGATGAACACTGAATCCGTGGTGGCACGGTCGGCGATCACGGCATGCCGCGCCGCCAGCCAGCGCGCTGGGCCCGGGGCGGAGGGGGATACGCGCAGTTCCGGTTCGCCGCCTTCCTGGCGGGCAGTTTCGAGAAGCTGGCGCACCCCGTGGGACAAGCTGCAGATTGTCTGCGGCGTTTCTGCGCCGGAGTTGCTATCTAGCTCCAGCAGGCGCAGGGCCTCAGGGTTTACCCGCGAGATGGTCCCATCAGTGGCCGCGACGATTACGCCGCAGGGCAGCCCTTCGAGGATGCGGTCCAGATAAACCCGCATGCTGCGGTTTTCCGAAAGGCTGAGAGCGAGATCGCTGTGGCTCGACTCGAGTTCGCGGCGCAGGCGCGCCACTTCGGCCTGCAACTTGCCGTAAGAAAGCTCCAGCGAACCGGCCGCTTCGGCAAAAGAACGGAAGGCGCGCAGCAGGAACTGCTCTCCTTCAAGGCCCGTTCCCAGACTCGCACTTCCGGTACTCGTGGCGCCGGGGCCGCTACTGCCAAATCCAGGATTGCCGATCGTAGTTTCCGAAAGCCCAACCGGGAGAGCCGGCAAGACCGGCTCGGTCCAGCTCATCGGTGTAGGCAAAGAAGACATAGACGCAGGCAAGATTTGCACGGGTCGTGCCAATTACGGCGAAGCGGCCTAAGATTTTTCTCAGGAACGGAATCTGTTCGAACAACCGCCCACCTAAGAATCGCGCTCGCGAAACACGGAACGCGCCGACGCGCCTTTCGCGAAGCACAAATTATTTCAAGCCGCGCTGCCTGGTGTTCGGACCATCTGGGGGTCGGAAAAAAATAAATGCTGGCCGGTGATGGTGTTGCCATTTTCCACAAGAATCGATGCGCGTTCCATCACATGCTGCAGTTCGCGCACGTTGCCATTCCAGGGATGGGCTTCGAGGATGTGGACGGATTCTTCCGTCAAGCTTGGAGTCGGGATCTCCAGCGCGGCGGACATGCAGGCCAGAAAATATTCCGCCAGTGGCACGATATCGGCGGGACGCTCGGCCAGTGTGGGCAACTCGATGGGAAAGGCGTTGAGCCGGTAAAAGAGGTCCTGGCGAAAACTTCCGCGTGCCGCCCGGCCGGCGAGATCCACATTGCTGGCGGCCAGCACCCGCACATCGACGCGCGTCACATCGGACGCGCCCAGGCGCTGAATTTCTTTTTGCTCGAGAAAGCGCAGCAGCTTGGCCTGCATCCCCAGAGGCAGTTCGCTCACCTCGTCGAGAAACAGCGTGCCCCCGTGAGCCGCCGGAATGCGGCCGAGTTGCGCTTGCACGGCGCCGGTGAAAGCTCCGCGGGTGTAGCCGAACAATTCCGACTCCAGCAGAGTTTCAGGAATGGCCGCGCAGTTCACCACCACCAGCGGTTTCGCCGAACGCGGACTGAGCGCGTGCAAGGCGCGGGCAACCAGTTCCTTTCCGGTTCCGGTGGGGCCGGCGATCAGGACGGTGGTGGTGCGGGACGCCACCAGCCGCACCATGCGGTACACGCGCTGCATGGCCGGACTGGTTCCGATCATATCCGGCAGCGGGCTCTCGGCGGCGGCTTTGCCAGGATTCTCTGTCGGCTCGCTCAACATCGATGGGGTTCGCGCCTGGCTCGCGGAGACAAGGCTTGGATATTGTTGTCCCGCGTCTTCTCGCTCCGCACTCGCGTCCGTACCCTCGGAGTCGAGCATCACCACCTGGGTTCCAGGAAAACGACGCTGGATGATGGCGATGAGCTCCTCGGCATCCAGATCGGGCAGACGGCGGTCGAGAAACAGCACCTGCCAGTCTCCTTTCTCGAGCTTCGCCAGGGCATCGGCGCCGCCCAGGGCCTGTTGCACGGGACGGCACCGGCCGTTCAGGCGATGCAGGATCTGCTCGCGCAGGGCGCTGTCCGGGCTGGCGATCAGAGCGCCCCCGCCGTGGGGGAACCGAGGCATTACGGGCATAGGATTCATTTCAGGCCTCCAGAGTCTGCACTGCGGCGGAACGAAAGCGCGGGAGCCAGCGGAAATCGAACCGTGCAGCTTTCGCTTGTTTCCGTTCGGCCGTGAGCCCACTCCGCGCCGGCCCGCTGCCAGCCCGCCTGGGCGATCAGCAGGCCCAGTTCCTGCCGCGAAAAGGGCGAATGCTCAGGCCGTGCGCCCAGGCTCCAGGAAACTTCCAGGCAGGCGTGCTCGGGCGTGGGCCAAGTCGTGATCCGTAATTCACTTCCCTCGCGCGCCAGACTCAGGGCGGATTCGAGAAAGCGAAACATCAGAGCCGAGAGAATGTGGCGATCAGCGCGCACCAGCAGCGGACTTGCACTGGCCGGCAACACCGGCACGCTCTTGCTGGCGGCCACCGGCAACAGGTCGGCGGCGGTGGTGTGCACCAGTTCGTCGAAGCGCAGTGTTTCGGTGGCTTCGGCGTTTGCTTCGGAGGACGCTTGTGACGGTTGCAGGTCGGATGGCTGTAGATCGCCCAGCTCGCGCAGAGCTTCCACTAGAATTCGCATCCGCGCAACGAGGTCCAGGCCTTCCCGCAGGGTGCGAACGTATTGCTCGGCGGGACGCGGGCCGGCTACGGCCAGTTCCATCGAGCACTGCAACCCGGTCAGGGGCTGGTTGAGAGCGTGCAATAAGTGAGCCCACGGGCTGCGGCCTTTCGTTTCGGCCAGCTGCTGCGGCGCGGATGGAGCTGCGACTCGAAGACCGCTGCCGCTCACAGATGGGCCTCGGCCACCGGCGCTTCCGACGGACTCGGGGAAGGGCCGCTCAACTCATAACCCACGCCGCGCACGGTGTGAATCAGTTTGACCGCATGCCCGTCGTCAATCTTGCGGCGGAGATAGTTGATATATACATCAACCACATTCGTGGTCGTATCAAACGTAAGGTTCCACACATGCTCGATGATCATGGAACGCGTCACTCGCCGCGAGTTGTTGAGCATCAGGTATTCCAGCAGGGAAAATTCCTTGCCTGTGAGCTCGATCCGGCGCCCGGCGCGTTCGACCAGACGTTGCACCCGGTCCAGCCGGAGGTCGCCCGCAGTCAGCACCGACTCCGACGGCAAATGGCTGCGCCGCACCAGGGCGCGAATGCGGGCCGAAAGTTCCGAGAAGGAAAAGGGCTTGGCTAAATAATCGTCCGCCCCGGTATCGAGACACTGCACGCGATCTTCGACCCGCGTGCGCTGGGTCAGCACCAGAACCGGCACGCTCGGTTTTTTCGAACGCAAATGGCGCAGCACGCTGACTCCGTCGAGCTTCGGCAGGTTCAGGTCGAGAATCACGACGTCATATTCGAACTCGGTGGCGGCTGCTCGCGCCTGTTCGCCGTCCGGAAAAACGTCGACCCGGTAATGTTCGCCCTCGAGGCCCTGGCGGACGAAGCGGGCCAGCGCTTCATCATCTTCCGCGATCAGAATTCGCATCGGTAAACCATCCTTAATGCAACAGACCCAGTCTAGTTAGAAAGCGCTCAAGTGCAGCCAAAACTAATCCCACACTAAGGTGTATAGAGGCCGAATTGGCACGGAGTTTCAAAGGGGGAATGTGCACCCGCATCACGCCCGGTTGGCTTTCCTTGGGAACCTTGGCGGCCAATTCCTGCGCGCTCGGGCCCGGGCGATAATTCCCACGGAAGTTTGTCCGAACGGGAGCCCATTCTTGCGGGTGTGGAGCAAAACGACGCTAAAGTCGCTGCTGGTTCCGGGCGGAGTTTTGCTCTTCGGAGTTGCCCTGCTTTCTTCCACGGGCTGGCTGACACTGACTTTGCCGGCTATCAGTTTTCTCTACTACTGTGCCCTGGCTGGCGGCATGCTGCTGGCTTGGCGTTTTCATACCAGCCGCATCTTCTTCGCTCTGGTAGTGCTTTTTCTGGCGCAGGAAGCGATTGCGCTCGGCGGCCACGCTGTGCCGGGAACGGCGGGATGGACGGCGATCGAAGCCGCCGCAGCACTGGTTCCTCTGGACTTCGTTCTGATCGCGATCATGCAGGAGCGAGGCTTCACCAAAGCTGCGCTCGCGCCGGTCGGGTTGCTGCTGTTCGTGGAATCGGTGATCGTGGCGGTGTTATGCCGCGCCGCCCAAGGACTGGCATTCGCTCCGGTTCGCGCGCGTCATGTGGTGAACGCATTTTCTTTGCCGAGTTACGCGACACCGGTGTTCGCGGGTGCGGCAATTTTTCTGCTGGTCCGGTTCTTGCTGACGCGCAAGACCGTCGACAGTGCGTTGCTCTGGTCGCTCTCGACTTTTTTCCTTTTTCTGCGCTTCACCGGTACGCCGCGCATTTCCACGTTATATCTGGCCACCTCGGCATGCGTTCTGGCGGTGTCGATCATCGAAAACTCTTACCTGCTGGCCTACCACGACGAACTCACGACGCTGCCGTCCCGGCGCGCGTTCAACGACGCGCTCTTGCGGCTGCAGAATCCCTACTCGATCGCCGTGGTGGATATTGACCACTTCAAGCGGTTCAACGATACCTACGGCCACGACACAGGAGACCAGGTTCTGCGACTGGTGGCGATGGGATTGTCGCGCGTGACCGGCGGAGGGCAGGCTTACCGTTGCGGCGGGGAGGAGTTCAATATTCTGTTTCCCGGAAAAACGACTGCGGAAGTTGTAGAGCATCTGGAGCACTTGCGCGCCGCGATCGAGACTTCGGAGTTCCGCATGCGAAGCGGCGAACGGCGGCAAACTCCGCGCGGACCGGATCGCCGCAATGACCGAACGCGCGGTCGCGCGCGCAAAGGACAAGCGATCCGTGAACTCGCTCAGGACAAACCTGCGGCCCCGCTCTCGGTGACAGTCAGCATTGGTGTGGCGACCTCCGCGAAGGACGAGACAAACCCCGATGTCGTGCTGCAGGCTGCCGACAAGGCGCTCTATCGCGCCAAGGAAAATGGGAGAAATCGGGTGGAGACCGCCTCGGTTTCGCGGCGGCGCAGCCGCGTCAAAGCAACCGAAATCGCCTGATGTTTGAACAGTCTGCCGGACGACCCTGCTTCGCAGCTCGGAAGGGATCGATTCAAGAATAGAATTGGAGTTGCGCAGAAGCCGTACGGTCCGGGCCGTCAACCGTAGGACGGGAAGTATGACGACCCGGTTCCGAACGTTTCGCAAGCACCGCCGACCGTGCGGTCAGCCGGCGGTTGTAGGTGGAAGCGAGCGTTTCCGGCCGGTGCCCCCGCAGGCGGGACATTGCTGGCGAATAAACGCGACGCCGTCGGACTTACCGTTCAAGTCCACCGGCTTCGTGACATATCCACTACCGCCGCAGTTCAGGCAGTCGTCTGGACTCACTCCTTTTCCCCCTCACTGTTGATGGCATTGTCCACGACGCGAGGCGAAAATGTGCAGCCGCCCGTTCTGTGTTACGAATCACGAACAAGAACCGGAGGAAGCCGGGGATTTCGTGATTTCCTACGGCGCCGAAGAAGGCTGAGACGCCGAAAAGCTAACAATGACGGCCTTCGACGTGGGGGTATTACTGCGCAGCGCGACACTGCCGATCGGCACCAGCACGTTAGCTTCAGGAAAATAGGTGGCTACGCAGCGGCGGGGAATCTCGTAAGGTACTACCACGAAGCGCGGAGCCCTCCGCAGCTCGTCCTTCTTATTACCGTTCAGGAAATGACTGGTGATATCCAACACCTCGCCCGCCCGCCAGCCCTGATCGTGAATGTCGTCAGGATTCATCAGCACGACGCGGCGCCCGCGAAAAATGCCGCGATAGCGATCGTCCAGACCATAGATTGTGGTATTGAACTGATCGTGGCTACGGAGCGTCGTCATCAGGAACTGGCCGGGGCCCAGCGGAATCGGGTCGATCGTCGATATCGTGAAATGGGCCTTGCCGGTCTGGGTGTCGTAATGATCGTCGCGAGCTGCATTGGGCAGATAGAACCCTGCCTTGTTCCCCAGGCGAACATTCATATCGGCAAATCCTGGAACCACGCGCGCAATGAGATCCCGAATGCGGCTGTAGTCTTCGACCAGATGCAGCCAGTTCACCTTGCTTCCGCTTCCGAGCGTAGCGGCTGCAAGACGCGCCACGATTGCAGGCTCGCTTAAGAGTTGATCCGAGCTTGGCTGCAGATTTCCTCGCGTGCTGTGCACAATGCCCATAGAATTTTCCACGCTGACGAACTGGACCCCGTTCGCCTGCTCGTCGCGGTCAGTGCGGCCGAGGCAAGGCAAAATTAGGGCCTGCCTTCCTGTAATCAAGTGTGCACGGTTGAGTTTGGTAGAAACGTGTACGGTCAGATCGCAGCGTGATAAAGCCTCGCCAGTAAACTCCGTGTCCGGTGTCGCTGAAAGGAAATTTCCTCCCAGCGCGAAGAACACTTTCGCTTCCCCTCGATGCATCGCCTTGATCGAATCCACCACATCCCAACCGTGCTTACTGGGCGGTTCGAATTCGAAAACCTCACGAAGCTTATCGAGAAAACTGTTCGGCATCTTCTCCCAAATGCCCATGGTGCGATCGCCTTGCACATTGGAGTGTCCTCGCACCGGGCAGACTCCGGCTCCCGGCCGTCCCATATGACCGCCGAGCAACATCAGGTTGATGATCTCCTGAATGGTGGCGACAGCTTGCCGTTGCTGCGTCAAGCCCATCGCCCAACAGGCGATCATCGACTTCGATCGCATAACAATTTCGGCAATCTCCCGGATTTGCATCCGCGATACGCCGCTGAGTTCGATAAGTTCGTCCCAGCCAAGCGCGGCAATCGACTCGCGAAACTCCTCAAAGCCGTTGGTCTTTTCTTGAATGAACGCGCTTTGAATGACCCGTCCCGGTCGCCGTCTTTCTTCCTCCAGAATTTCCTTGCACAGAGCCTTGAAGAATGCGAGATCTCCGCTCAGTCGAACTTGAACAAAATGTTTCGCGATCTTCGTGCCCGGACCGAACAGATGCAACACTTCCTGGGGATGCTTGAAGCGGGTCAATCCCACCTCGGCCAGGGGATTGACGCTGATGATCGTTGCCCCGCGGCGCGCCGCCCGCTGCAACGTCGAAAGCATCCGGGGATGGTTCGTGCCTGGATTCTGCCCAATAATCAGGATGGTGTCGGCGAGATCGAAATCCTCCAGCCGAACCGTCCCCTTGCCGACACCGATTACTTCCTTCAACGCCAATCCGGAAGACTCATGGCACATGTTCGAGCAATCGGGCAGATTGTTGGTGCCGAACTGTCGCACAAATAGTTGATAGAGAAATGCAGCCTCATTGCTGGTGCGGCCAGAGGTGTAAAAGATCGCCCGATCCGGCGACGCCAGAGCGTTCAGCTCGCTCGCGATCATTGCGAAAGCATCGTTCCACTTAATCGCTTCGTAATGATCGCTGCCAGTCCGCAGGACCATGGGATGAGTGAGCCTTCCCTGGTGACCAAGCCAGTAGTCCGATTGCCGCGAAAGCTCGGCCACGCTCCATGAGCGAAAAAACTCAGGCGTGCAGCGTTTCGCCGTGGCTTCCTCGGCGATCGCCTTGACCCCGTTTTCACAATATTCATTGGACGAGCGATCCCCATCCGGATCGGGCCATGCGCAACCCGGGCAATCGATTCCATCAAATTGATTGAGATGTGACATCGCGGCGATGCCGCGAACCAACCCCGGCCCTTTGAGCGTGAACTCGACAGCTTTGATCACAGACTTCAGGCCGGCCGCGACGCGAGCTGGTGACGTTATGCGAAGGTCACAGGTCTCAACGGGTGTTTCGCAATGCCTTACAGTAGCGTCGACAAGGGGATCAGGCGCGATCGCGGCCACGTTATTGACTCCGGATTTGGCTTCTGCCACAATCCCCCCTCACTCGGCGACTAGTTTACGACAGACGTCTGCGCCCAACCTGGTTACGTGCGTGCGGATTTCGGTAAGTCGACGACGCGCGGAAGAAAATGACCGCGCACAGCGCGAGTCCACAATTCCGCTAACTCTGCAGGCGTGCGATTCGGGCGCGGCAGAGGCTCGTTCCAAAAGGAGCGCATCATGATTCTCGGGATGACATTGTCAACCTTCACTCTGGTGCATGTCTTGATCAGTCTGGCCGGCATCGCTTCCGGATTCATCGTTGTTTATGGAATGTTGACGGGGAAGCGGCTGGATGCTTGGACTGCAGTCTTTCTCGCCACCACTGTCTTGACCAGCGCGACCGGATTTCTGTTTCCGGTTGAGCATCTTCTGCCGTCACACGTCGTCGGCATCATCTCTTTGCTCACGCTGCTGGTCGCGATCCTGGCACGCTATGCCTTCCACTTGGCGGGTGCCTGGCGATGGCTGTATGTTGTCTGTGCGCTGCTGGCCCTGTACCTGAATTGTTTCGTCGCGGTGATTCAGTCGTTCCTGAAGGTTGCGGCCCTGCACGCGCTGGCTCCGACGCAGAAAGAGCCGCCATTCCTTGTAGCGCAACTGGCCGTCGTCGCGCTTTTCATCGTGCTTGGCGTTCTTGCGGTGAAAAGATTCCACGTCTAGCAAGGCGCAACCGCGTGACCGATGTCGTTCCGGCCCAGAGCCTCGAGTCAAGAGCAGCGCGACTCGACCTGACCCCACTACCCACCCCCAGTGTTGAAAGCTTCTCGCGCATCCCCCGTGCTAAACTGTAAGTCCGCGCGCCGGAGAGGTGGCAGAGTGGCCGAATGCGGCGGTTTGCTAAACCGTTGTACGGGCTAACACCTGTACCGAGGGTTCGAATCCCTCCCTCTCCGCCATATTTTCAATCACTTACGAGACCTGCGATCCGCTCTGCAATCCGTTAGTCCGAACTTGCTCAGTGCCAGCCCTACAACCTTTGAATGTGCTTCCGCCATTTCATCCGTCACCACGTCTCCGTACAGGTTCATCGTAGTGCGAATGTCGGTGTGCCGCATGAGTTTTTGCTGCACAGCGATTGGCGTTCCCACGGCGTCCAACCATGAGCGGTAGCTGTGGCGTAGCGTGTGAGTCGGCAGCTTTGCCGATCCCCGCGCGTTCTGCCGCTTTGTGGAACACCCGCAATATTTGCGGATAAGACCACGGCAACCGACCAAGCTGAACTGGAGATGCGAACAGCCAATCTCCGTCAGCGGGAAACTGAGTCGTCTGTTTCCACGCTTTCAGGATCGCCAGCAGCTCTGGCATCTACACTCATACGTTTCTGCGAGTAGACTGTTTTCACGTCATCGACCTGTTGACGGACAATTCCCCGTTCAATCCGCAACTTGCCATTCAGCCAATCCACGTCGCACCACTTCAGAGCTAGGCATTCACTGATTCGCAGGCCGAAACACACACAGAGCAGAGCCATCGTGCGGAACGGTTCCTCAAGATGTTGGATAAACTTTCGGAACTCATCCACCGTCAAACTGCGCGGCTGACGCGTGCGCTTGGTCGCCCCTTTGACCACTACGAGATCAATGGGATTACGCGAAATCTCCAGCGCACCACTCCACATCGCAAATTCCATGAGCAGATGCAACATGCCCCGCACATGGGATTTGCTTTTGGGTGACAGGTCGAGCTGGCGCAACCACAGTTCGATTGGTCGTGGTTGCACTTCGCTAATTAGCACTGTCACCCCATTTCGGCAGAATGTGGTTCCGAAGCCAGGAACGATACATCCGCGCCGTGGAATGGCGTGAAGGCAACCGCTCCCGCTCGTACCTTGCTGCCAAAGCTCGCACTGTGTGAGTCTCAATTTCCACTGCGGTTTGGACTTTCCGATCGATTGCCCGAAAACATCAGGTTGGAAAGACTGCGCTTGCCGTTGCGCGGCTCCCTTGGTTCGGAACTCTTTCAGGGTGCCGATTAGCTTCGAGCGCCGTTTCCCGTCTTTCCACCACAGGAAATTCCAAGTTTTACGTCGTTTGTCGAACACTACACTTCCGGTTTTGTGCCGTGCTGCCCTTTTCATTGATCCATCCTTTCGGCAGGGCGCACGGATGGCGATTGGGATGGTAGCACGGGGGATTCCAGAAGTGCCGCGTCCAAGTCGCTGTGCCGAAAGCGCCAGACACGGCGCTTGGTGCCCGACAGTGCAAAGGCTTTCACCTTGCCTTGGCGTACCCAAAGCAACAGGGTTCGGGCCTTGACCTTGAGGTATTGCGCGCCTCGTTAGCGGTCAGCCACTCGTTATTGTTGGGCGGGTTCGGTTGGTCATTGCCTTTTCCGTCTGTGTTCGTTCCCTGTTCCAAGATGTACACGGCAAACGCGAGTAGCAAGATGCCGCCGATCACGATTACGACGCCCATCACTGTGATCCTCATTTCACTCCCTCGTTCCAAGTTGCAACACCTTCGCAGCCACGCTCTGGACACCGAAAGCCTTTCACGCTGCCGTCAAACATGCTGGTCTTAACCAGCTTTGGATTGATCCAGAACTTATGCCCGCAGTCTGGGCAAGTCAGCCGGTATCGTTGCTCCATGTGTGTGAGCCTCGCCAACAACGGTTCTTCGCTTGTGCTTTGGAGCAACCGACTGAATTCCCTGATTCCGTTAGGTCCACGCACGAACACCTGGACGCCACACGGATCGCAAGTCAGGTACGGTTTGTCTTTCTTTGTCATTAGCACTTCCCGTGGTCCCGCACATACTGGACAAGGGAACATTAGTTTGCCGATCACGGTCAGACGCCCTCCTGGTGAGTTCCGACAAAAAATCGGAACAATGAAAATCGCGGTCTGGCGCTAGTGTAAGGCTGGTTTTCAGAAATACCTTGTTTCGTTCGTCTCACGTAACGTGGATGCGCCTTTCGATTTCCCGCTGAATTCGGAAGCATTTGCTGGGAACTTTCCGTAAAATTCAGGACGACCTATGGCGAAAACTTCCGCAAAAGTACCGGGAGAACAACGATCAGCAAAAAAGAACAATTTCCCTCTTGACACGGTTTCGGGAAAACCCCGCAGAGGACGTAAGCCGAAGATTCCGGCATCATGGATACGCGGACGAGCGGACAACTATCGTCGGATTTTCGACCAGCTTTGGAAATACATTTGGCCCGGACTCGCCAAAGCCAAAACACGGCAAGATGTCGTGCATTCGTTTAGCGGCTCCGATGTTGGTGGGTATGCGGTGGAGTTTGTCACGTTGGCCGACCTGATCCTTCAGGTCGTGCGCGATCCCAAGTTCCCAAAACGCAAACGCGAAGCTCAGGTAAATTTCCTCGCTGACTCAATCGCTGGTTATGGAATGGTGACACCGCGATCATCACGAGACATTTGCGAGCGAGAACGGATACGAATCAAGCAAGTGCATCGCATCCTTAATTATGAGTTCTATATCGAATGCTCTTGTGGTTACAAAGGCCATTCTCGCAGTCATGCTTGTCCAACCTGCGAGGCCGAAATCCAATTCAAGCACGATTCACCGTCTGAATTCGATTGATTTTAATGAGTTTTATCGCTCCACGTAACGTACGTACGTAACGTTAGATCGCTCAGCCTTTCGCAAAATCGTCATAACGATGCACGCGCCGGTCGTCGTTCTGCATGAACCAGTACACATTCAGGAAAGAGCCATTGACAGCCACAAGCTTCAGGTTTTATTGTGTTGGACAAATCAGCGAACAGGATGCGCCGGTCAGAGCGGCGGATTCTCAGTTCCGTTAGTCCTTCCTCGCTGCTTCCCCGAAGCGTAAACGGATTGCATCCAACGTGCTTTCGTGTGCGCGTCCAAGTTGGTGTGCTCGGAATCAGTCTTGTTCAACGAGCAGGTTTGTGGCGATCTGTGCGGGCAGGCGATTTATAGCTGGGAGGGAAGGAATGTTAGTTACCCGAGCGTCGTGCCATCTCAAGACTCCGGCAGAAGTAAGTCCAACTCTGCAAGGTGTGATAGTCCGACCATTCTGTCACGGCTTGGCCGCGCTGTTCCTGATATTTGCATTTAGTCCGGTGCTCGCAATCGCTCAGGACCTTTCTGGTCTAGAGCAGGGCATCAAGCTTTACGGGTCTTACAGCGGTGGAGACATCGACTCCGTCAGTATGGTCAACGGGGCCCTGAGTCTGAATATTCCCCTCATTTCATATCCGCAGCGGGGCGGAAAGCTCCACTTCGGCTTTTCCGTTGTTTACAGAAATCAAGTGCTTCAGCCGTGGGCCTTTTGCAATGGATACAACCACAACTGTACCAGCGAGGAATACTTCAATCCGCAACCCGGAGTTCAAATCGTTCCGGATGCTGTCCCTAGCTTTACAGATGTTCCTGACAGTAGCACTGGCCTAGAAGCGCTGTATTACAACATAATTGATCCCGACTTTTCAGTGCATAAGACGGCACAAGTCAACGTGTATCCCAGCTACTTGATGGCAATCGACACAAGTGGTTATCGCTTTGAACCCGACTCAACTAGTTCGAGTGACTCGACGGGCATCCTTTGGGACCGTTACGGAACGGAATACTACATGAGCGGATGGCAGGCATCGTCCATCGTCGATAGTAATGGAAATAGAATGACTTCGACGAACAATGCACAGGGGGCTCCCATAAGTTGGACCGACACACTCGGGCGCGTCTTGCCGCTTTACAATTACTCACCCACAACCACGAATTTCTCCGGCTGTACCGGCTCCCAACCGACCACAAGTGCTTTCGCGTGGAGTTTGCCTGGGCCAAGTGGTGGTACTTCACAATTCAAGGTATGCGAGGCTTCTTTTCCATTTAGCTTTACTGCTCCAGGTTGCACGGGGAACTGTCAGCCCAACACCGGTTCAATGGGGGCGATTCAGAGTATCGTGCTGCCAAACAATACGGCCTGGACATTTGAATACGACGGCACGGGCGCTCTATCACAGATAACTCTTCCGACAGGCGGAACAATTTCCTATACGTGGACGTTTACATCGGGAGCCTGCGTGGGACCACTGCTTACGGCTATGGGCAACGGAATATCCAATCTTTGGCCTCTCGGTCGAGCGGTCACCTCCCGCTCAGTTAACGCAAACGATGGCACTGGTTCCCACATCTGGACATACACACTCAGCCCTACTTATTCCGGGACATCAGGCAGCAATGTGCAGACAATCGTTACCGACCCTTTAGGGAATGACGCATTGCACAGTGAGACAGCTATCGCGAGTTGCAACTGCTCTCTGTACGAAACAGAGCTAGATCAATATTCAGGCTCCCGTACAAGTGGGACGCTTCTAAAGAAGACGGCGACTGCAGAAGCGGCAGTAGCTTCATTTTCCCCAATCCATCCGTTTCACCCTACACTTTCCCGCTTGCAGGAAATGTTGTTCCAACGACGATTACCCAGACAGACGTGGTAAGCGGCAAGGTGTCTCAGATTACAAAATCTTATGATCCAGGTGTGCTGCCCGACGGTGTTCCAGGAGCAACGCCGATTATTTTTGGAGATGTCACGGTAGAGAGCGACTATGACTATGGAAGCGGCGCACCGGGCGCACTACTCCGCCAAACAAACACTGCCTTCATGGCATTCACGGGCCAAAATTCATACAGCCAAAGCGGTGCTTCCAATTATCTGTGGAACAATATGTGGTCCTTGCCGTACATGGTGCAGGTGAAAAACAGTTCGTCGCAGGTCTCTTATACCTATTACGGTTACGACGAATCGTCACTGAAGTCGTCTGGCATCACGGAACAAAAGGCGCAAAACCTCGCGTATCCGGGCAATCAGACCTCAGTGCATAGCTGGCTCAATGGCAGCATGGTGTCGCAGTCACCCTGCAGCGTTTCGGTATCGAACGGCTATCTCGTCTCCAGCAATCTGTTTTATGACACTGGAGACGTCCAGCAGAGCAGCGATCCCTGCGGCTATGCAACCACGTACCAATACTCTGGGGCGTACTAGGCCATATCCAACCGTAGTCACAAACGCACTGGGCCAGACTACGACCTACGGTTACGACTTCAACCTGGGCTCGGTGATCTCGATTGAGGACGCGAATTCGCAGACAACAACCAAAACTTACGACTTGATGAATCGTCTGACGCAGGTCAGCTATCCCGATGGAGGCTCAACCGGCTATTGCTACACTGACGGCGTGGTGCTTGCCCGTCTGGCAACACTGGGAACGCTCCCTTCGCTGTCGTCGAAACCAAAGCGATTACGTCCTCCACAAACGAAATCTCGACCGCTGTGGTTGATGGACTGGGCCGTCTTTCGCAGACACAGCTCAATTCCGATAGCCCGACCACGACTTACACGAAGACTACGTACGACGCGCTGGGGAGGAAATCCCAAGTTTACGACCCGACTCGTTGCGCCTCGATCACAACGAATTGCAGCAACGAAACGACTTGGGGAATTACGCAGTACAACTACGATGCCCTAAGCCGCGTCACGTCCGTTGTTGAGCAGGACGGTTCGACTTCGAAAAGCACGTACGATCAAACTAACGCCAGTAATTCCGGTGTTTGCTCAACCGCTACGGATGAAGCTGGCAACTCGCGCCAGTCGTGCGTGGACGGACTGGGCCGCTTGACCGGCGTCTGGGAAGCCCCGACCGGCGTTAATTACGAGACCGACTACGCCTACGATGCTTTGAACAATCTGCTGTCGGTGACACAGCAAGGCAGCAGTAAAACCAACGAACGGACCCGAAGTTTCACCTACGATTCACTCTCACATCTCAGCAGCGCACAGAATCCCGAATCCGGCACCATCAGCTATTCCTACGACGCGGATGGTAATGTCATCACGAAGACCGCTCCGCTTCCCAATCAAACCTTTCGACATCGACTGCCACAACCACGTACACCTTCGACAAACTGAATCGTCTAACGCAAAAGGTCTACATGGACGGTGCGAACAATGATCCGTACACGCCTACGGTCAAGTTCGGCTACGATGCTGTTGCGCTCACAGGCTGCACTACGACACCCCCTTCAAACACGGACTCCTACCCAATCGGGCGACGCACGGCCATGTGCGACGGTTCGGGGGCGACCTCGTGGACTCACGACATGATGGGCAGAGTGTTGCACGAGCGAAGGACGATTGGCACAGCGTTAGGTGACTACGAGAACGATGCTACAACCTCGCTGGTCTTCCGACCAGCGTTACGAGCCTCGGCTACGGCATCACCTATACGTATAGTGGCGCGGGCCGGGCGCTCACCGCGACGAACTATACCGGCAGGACAAATAAGTTTCTGCTGCCGCGTACGCCCCTCCTGGCGAATTGACGACCATGACGTTGGGTGCAACTTCCAGCTTCACCGGAATCGTAACGAATAACGCATACAACGACCGGTTGCAGCCGATTCTGCTTTCCGCTGCCGTCAGTGGCCAAAACCCGGTCTTCAGCGAGTGCTTCGATTTCCACTTGGGCGTAACCGTTAGCACTTCACCCTGCTCGTTTTCTGCCAGCACATTGGGCGATAATGGAAACGTCTATCAGATCGTGAACAACCGTACCGGCTACAGCGGACGGTCCGAAAACTTTATGTATGACTCGCTGAATCGAATCCAGCAGGCGTATAGCAGCGGCTCAGGGAGTTTGAGTGGGAGAAACCTACGGCCCAACCGCGACAAGTCCGGGCACAGCGCCTTCGACTCCGGGTATCGACGCCTGGGGAAACCTTACGAATCGGTCCGGGGTAACGGGGAAATCGCAATTTGAGTCCATGAGCTGTCCGGCCAACACTCAGAATCAGCTTACGACCTGTTCTACGGCTACGATGCGGCAGGAAGTACGATCAGCAGCCTCGGAGGAAGCGGTACCGTCTGGTATGTTTACGATGCCGAGAACCGCCTGATCGCCACCAACGAAGGATATTCCTATATCTACGATGGTGACGGTCAGCGGGTGGAGAAGTGTACCGAAGGGACGACGCCTGGTACTTGCGCCACTGGCGCTACAGGAACCCTTTACTGGAGGGGGAGCGCAAGCGATGCCCTGTCGGAGACTAATCTGTCCGGAACGGTGCAAAATACTTACGTCTTCTTCAACGGGCAGCGAGTGGCCCGTCTCGACAGTGCGGGAGCAGTCCATTATTACTTCTCCGATCAATTGGGTTCGCACGCCGTGGTGGAGAACGCAACCGCGACAACCTGTGAACAGGACATCGACTACTATCTACGGCGGCGTCAGAACGACTATTGCAGCGGCTCGGGCGTAAGCCAGAACTACAAGTTCACCGGCAAAGAACGGGATTTGAAAGCGGGCTGGACGATTTTGGGCTAGGTATTTCGGTCGAGCATGGGCCGGTTTATGACGCCCGACGATTTCTGGAAAGATTCCAATGTCGCCGATCCACAAAGCTGGAACAAGTACGCCTACGCTCGCAACAATCCTCTAAGGTACACGGACCCGACTGGCGAGGAAGCCACGGTTACAACGTCGTGCAATCAAGATCACACGACCTGCCAAGTGAACGTGACTGCCAGCATTGCCATTTACAGCGTCAACGGAAACTGTAGACCAACTGAAGCAAGCGCAGTCGGCCATAACGTCACAGATCGATAAGGCGTGGAGTGGATCGTTCTCCCAGGACGGCACGACCTACAACGTAACGACGGATGTGACAGTTCAATTGCCAGTTCTGCGGATGCGGCTTTCAGCTCCGGTGCGCAGAATGCAGTCGGTATCTCCACCAATGCGGATGTTCAGAACCATTTGGATGCGGGGCCTCGGGGGAGCGGCCAAGACAGAGGTGTCTGGGATTTCTCCTCTATCACTAGTGGACAATTGGCGCCCCACGAGTTCAGCCACGCTTTAGGGCTGGACGATAATCACGGCGATAACCTCTCGAATTCGTTTAGCAATGCCTCGATGGGGGACCATCCTCACGCTAGTGCCCAAGATCTTCAATGGGCATTTGGTCCAGAGCTTCACAATCACCAGGCCAATTTCAACGTTGGCCAACGTGAGGGCAGGGCTTGCCCATTCTGCAACAACAGGGGCAACAGACATTGGTGGAGGTGCTCCCCAGCAAACTGAACACCACTAGAGGAAACGGCTCGAAACGGCCGGGTAAGGGGCGTGCGATGGAGTATTCCATGAAGGATGTTCTGAGAATCGTTACCACTGCGGGGCTTGTGATCGCGATTGCTTTTGTCGGTTCAGCCCTTGTCTTCGCCAATTCTCATTACCACACGAGCCAACGTGAGGGATCGTGGGGCGTCATGGCCGCGTCATCGTGGCTTGAGCTGTTCTGGGCAGCTGTAGGCAGTGTTTTGGCAGTCACTTGTTTCAGAACTACGACTCGGTGTTCCGATACGTCTTCGTGCTCAACATAGCCATAGCAAGCTTTCTCATCGCGGAGTTCTTCTGGTTCCGCTGATCCGGCGACGATTCAACGGGTACTACTATGACGTAGCGCTCATTTGTTTACACAAGTTTACCGGCAAAGAACGCGATGC
>CAVXGX010000002.1:0-3060010 GCA_963761465.1 uncultured Acidobacteriota bacterium
GTCACTTCCTCGTCGTGAGAGACGAACGCTGATGGAACGTAGGGTGTATCCCAACCAAGGGGCAAGTGTCAACCATCCTTGCTGAACCTTCCCAAGCACCAACAAACGGTGTTAGAGTCCGCTCACCTGTATACAACCAGGAGGATGCAATGAACAAATTCGCCAAGTTGGGCAGGATCGCCCTTCTGTTTGTGGCGCTGGCTTTGGCCTGGGGACTCATCAGCGGGGTCCGAATGCTGCTTGCGCAGACTGCCTTGTCCACTGCTGCCCCTACGTCGGACAGCGAGCTGATTGCCCAATTCCGCCACGTCGAGGTCGCCTCCGTTTCAAATGTGATCGAACAGATCACGGGAAAACGCATGTACATGACTCATCACATGCAGCCAATCTTTACCAGCAAGTTTGCCGGCTTCGCCCGGACCGTGCAACTCAAGAAAGATGAGGGCAATCAGGATCCCGGCGCCCTCAGCGGGATGCTCGATGCCATCGACCAGGGATCGACCGACTGGGTGGATGTGATGGCGGTCGAGGACGGAGAAGATATCGCAGGCATGGGGGGATTAATGGGAACCGCGATGGCGGCGCGCGGCTATGCCGGAGCGGTCATCGACGGCGGCGTCCGCGACGTGGCCCACCTGCGTAAAATCGGCTTTCCAGTTTTCGCCACCGGCGTGGTGCCCTCCACGTCGGTGCATCATGATTGCTTCGCTGGGGCACAGGTTCCCCTGGTGTGCAACGGTGTTCCGGTCAGCGCAGGGGATATCGTCGTGGCGGATAGCGATGGGGTGGTGGTGGTGCCCAGGGCGCAGGCGCAGCCGGTCAAACTCTCGCCGAGCAAATGGATTTCAAAGAACATTCCATGTACGCGGTGATCGAGCAACTGAAGTCATTCGGGGAGGCCGTCAAAAAGTTCGGCCGGCTCTAAAATCCCGCCACTCAGTCCGGAATTCAGTTGCTTAGAACCGACTTTCATCAGATAATCTCAGCTTTCATTTTTGATTCGAAATAAATCTTGTCCATGCCGGTTCGCCCCAAACGTACGTACGACATTACAGCGCTCCAGCGTGGTTTGCGGTTGCTGCATCTTTTCAGCGAATCTCCACTCGGGCTGACCGCAAAGCAAGTGGCCGGCCTGTCGCGCCTGCCGGTGAGCACGGTTCACCGTTTCCTGGCGAATCTGGTAACCGCAGGCTTTCTGAGCTGCGATGGCGATAGCAGCTATCACCTGGGCATCGCGTGTTTCACCATCGGACAGGCGGCTGTGGGGCAACTTGATATTCGTCGCTTGAGTCTTCGGTATTTGCAGGAATTGAACCAGCAAACTCGGGAAACGATTCATCTGACCGTCCGGCACGGGTTGTCCGCCGTGTACCTGGAGAAACTCGACTCGCCGGAGCCGCTGCGCATTTATTCCCGCACCGGTGCCTCGGTTCCTCTTTATTGCACCGCGGTCGGTAAAGTCATGCTGGCGTATATGCCGGCGGAGGAGCAGGAGCGGGTTTTACCCGAACTGGAACTGCAACGGCACACGCCGAACACCGTGGGTAATCTTCAGGAACTCAAGACCGAGCTGTACCGGGTTCGCAAGAACGGATATGCCTGTGATCTGGAAGAACACGAGATGCACATCCGCTGCGTGGCCGCTCCGATATGGGACCACACTGGCTCCGTCCAATCCAGCCTGAGCCTCACGGCTCCCGTGGTACGCATGCCGGTAATGCGGCTGCGACAGCTCGCGCCCTGATTCAGGCGGCCGGCCTGGAAATTTCGCGCGAACTGGGCTACCAACCGCATGCAACTCCGGCACCGCGTACTTTGGCCGGCAAGAACGGCACAGCGGAGGCAAGACTTGACAGAGTGGCTCTGTAAGGGCGGACCAGATCAGGGAGCAAAACAGGACCAGCGGACCCGACGGCGGAACCGTTCCCCGCGCCTGCTCGCGACCCTGCGTGCCTCCGTGCAGTTTGCGATGCTCCTGATCTGTCTCGTTGCGGCCGGCGCGAGTGATTCGGCTCCCATGAAGATCGATGTGCGGAACGAGGACCTGCTGGTTCAGCCACCAACCGCCAATTGGATTTCGTACAACGGCGACTATTCCGGCCGCCGGTACAGCGGCCTATCCGAAGTCAACGCGGCCAATATCCCCCAATTGCGCGCCGAGTGGGTGTTTCACGCCCGCGACACGAACCGGATCGAGAGCACTCCGGTGGTGGTGAACGGAGTCATGTTCGTGACCGTGTCCAACGATGCGTTCGCTCTCGACGCTCGTACCGGCCGCGTGCTATGGCATCATGCACGACCGGTATCGGAAGGGCTCATCGACGATGCGTCGGGGCACTTGAACCGCGGAGTCGCGGTCTGGCGCGACCGCGTGTACATGGAAACCGACAACGCCCACCTGCTGTGCCTGGATGCGCGCTCGGGAAACCAGATCTGGGATGTGGCCTACGCAGACTGGAACAAGAACTACGGCGCAACCAGTGCTCCGCTGGTGGTAAAAGACAAAGTGCTGGTTGGAACTTCCGGCGGCGATGATGCGGTCCGGGGCTTCGTCGCCGCCTACGACGCGATGAGCGGCAAACTGGTCTGGCGCTTCTGGACCATTCCCGGACCAGGTGAGTTCGGCTCCGACAGTTGGCCAGGCACCGGGTATTTACACGGTGGAGGCACTACATGGATGCCGGGCACTTACGATCCTTCGTTGAATTTGATTTTTTGGGGCACCAGCAACCCGGCTCCGGACTTCAATGATGATGTGCGCCCGGGAGACGATCTCTACACCGACTGCGTGCTCGCCCTGGATCCCGATACCGGGAAACTGAAGTGGTACTTTCAGTTCACTCCCCACGATTTGTACGATTTTGATGCGGTGGAGACTCCCATACTGATCGATGCTGTCTATCAAGGACAGCCTCGCAAGTTACTGGTGGAGGCGAACCGCAACGGTTTTATTTATGTGCTGGATCGCACGAACGGTAAATTTCTCTCGGCCGCTCCTTTCGTTGAAAAACACAATTGGGCGAAAGGAATCGATGCTCAGGGCCGTCCGATTCGGTCCGGCATGAGACCCTCGCCAGAGGGAACCCGCATGTGTCCCGGCTTTGCCGGAGCCACCAACTGGTACTCCCCTTCGTACAACGAATCCACGCACATGGTGTACTTCATGACTCTGGAGGCATGTGAGATATTTTTCTCGCAGCCCACGCAGGCCGCGCGCGAAGGCAAGGAATACTACTCCACCGGAACGAAACGCATTCCCGGAGAGACTCCGCAGAAGACGCTGGTCGCCTACAGTCTGGACAATGGCTCGTTGGCCTGGAAATATCCACAGATCGGCAGAGGCCATTCCTCGGGCGGGACGTTAGCCACCGCAGCAGGTCTGGTCTTCTTCGGCGATGATGCCGGGTCGTTCGAAGCCGTTGACGCGACGACGGGCAAGCCACTCTGGCACTTCAATACGGGGCAGGATATCAGCGCCTCTCCCATGACCTACGCGGTCGACGGAAAGCAGTATGTCGCCATCGCCGCCGGGAGCGACATCTTCACTTTTGCTTTACCTTGATTAGCGGATTGACGATCGCCAGATTGACGATCATGGTTTGACGATCACTGGTTTGACGATCAGAGTTCTACATTCGAATTGAAAAGGAGCATGCACATGAACCTCAACCTCACGCGCAGAATGTTCGCGATGCGTTTCGCTTCCGTACTGTCGGTCCTAGGGATTACTTCCGCCGTATTGCCTTCGTCTGGGATGGCCCAAACTTCCGCCGCGCCTGACGCGAACGGAATCCGCAAGTTGAACAGCGACGGCAAACCGGGCAGCGAAAAAGACGTCATCATGCCCGTCATCATTAACAACGGGCTCATCTATGTTTCCGGCGTGGGCGCCCACGACTCGCGAGACCAGAAGGAGTGGACCATTGAATCGCACACCACCATGGTCATGGACAAAATCAAGAAGCACGTTGAAATTGGCGGGGGCACGATGGACACGGTTCTTCAGGCCAACGTGTTTCTCGTGAAGATTGAGCACTGGGACGGGATGCATAAGGTATTTGCTACGTACTTCCCCCACGGTGGCCCGTCGCGCACCACAGTCGCGGTCGCTGCCCTGCCCGGAGATTCGCTGGTCGAAATCAACTGCATCGCAGCTGTCAGCCACAAGTAGGGAATACGGGGGGTCTCATGCGATTGAAATCGGATTGGAACCGGCGGGGATTTCTTGGAACCGTTGCCGCTGTCGCAGCCTCAGTGTTCGCGCCTCGCAAGCTATTCTCTTCAACCGCAGCTATGCCCGGAGGCGGAGTCGACGTCAGCGGCTTCGGCAAAACGGGCAACCCTTATGACGAACTTGGCCTGACCACGGTGATCAATTGCGAGGGAACCATGACGGTGCTGGGCGGATCGTTGCTTCGCCCCGAATTGGAAGCGGTCATGGCGATGGCGGGCCGCCATTTTGTCAGCGTCCCAGAGCTCGAGGTCGCCGCCGGAAAGCGGATCGCCGAAATGCTGAAGCTTCCCAACGGCTACACGGCGCTGGTGACTTCCGGCGCCGCGGCGGCGATTCAATCCGGATTGGCCGGAATTCTGACCGGAGACAACGAAGCCAAAATCCGCCAGATTCCTGACCTGACCGGCATGAAATCCGAAGTCATCATCCAGAAATCGCATCGGAACCCGTTTGATCATCAACTGCGGAACACCGGCGTAAAGTTGATTGAGATCGAAACCCGCGAGCAACTGGGCCAGGCGGTCAACGACCGCACGGCGATGATGCACTTTTCGAATTTCGCCAACGCGGCCGGACAGATCAAAGTCGACGAGTGGGTCAAGCTGGCCAAGCAATACAACTTGCCGTGTATGAACGATGCCGCAGCCGATACGCCTCCGGTTTCGCATCTCTGGGACTACACCAACATGGGCTACGATCTGGTCACGTTCAGCGGCGGCAAGGCAATGCGGGGCCCGCAATGCGCCGGCTTGCTGATCGGCCGCAAGGATCTCGTGGCCTGCGCCCTGCTCAACAACAGCCCTCACGAAGATACGATTGGACGCAGCCAGAAAGTCGGCAAGGAAGAGATCATCGGAATGGTAAAGGCGGTTGAGCTCTTCCTCAACGAGGATCACGACGGGCTGGCCAAAGAGTGGCAGGCGCGCCTGGACGGAGTTTCACAAGAGCTGACAAAAATTCCCGGTGTGACTACACAGTTCTTCACGCCCGACATCGCAAACCATGTGCCGCACATGGCGATCACATGGGATTCCCGAATCGCGCTCACTCCGCAGCAGGTCTCGAAATTACTGCGCAATTCCAAGCCCGCAATCGTGATTGGCGGCGGAGAAGAACGGCCCGGCCTGGTCATGTGCTCGTTCATGTTGCAGCCGGGCGAAGACAAGATCGTCGCCGATCAACTTTCGCGTGTATTGCGCGAACACACAGCGTAACCCGGAGCAGCCAGTGGCCGTTGCAACCACAACCCGGATGCGCTGGTTCCTGATATTTTGGCTCTTCGTCCTGAGCGCTGTGTCTTACCTCGACCGGGTAAACATTTCCATTGCCGGCGGATCGATCGTCGATGCCTACCATCTGACGGACGTGCAACTCGGCAAAGTCTTCAGCGCATTGGTCGCTGGTTACGCTCTTTTTCAGACGATCGGGGGATACCTCGCAGACCGTTATGGTCCGCGACGCGTCTTGACTGGCGGCGTTGTCTGGTGGGGAATCTTTACCGCTTTGACGGCGCTCGTTCCCGCCGGGGCAAGGAATGCGCTCCTGCTGTTTGTTGCTGTTCGTTTTCTGCTCGGTGCGGGCGAGGGCGTTATTTATCCAGCAGCGAATCAGTTTGTGGCCCGCTGGATTCCCGTCCGCGAGCGTGGCATCGCCAATGGCTGGATCTTCGCCGGTGTGGGAGCCGGCGCCGGACTCTCTCCGCCGCTCATCACTTACTTGATGGTTCATTATGGTTGGCGCTCGTCGTTCTGGGTGTGCGCCGTCCTTGGTCTGCTCGCCGGGGCAGTCTGGTATGTTGCCGCGCGCGACACTCCCGCAGAACATCCGCGAGTCTCGGCCACTGAGCTGGCCACAATTCAATCCGGTCTTACTATAGAAACCTCGGGCGCGGCCCAGCGGATGCTTGTGCCCTGGAAGCGAGTCCTGCGCAGCCGCGAGGTCTGGGCGGTCACGGTTAGCTATTTTTGCTACGGGTATGTTGCCTGGATCTTTTTTAGCTGGTTCTATCGCTATCTCGCAAAAGTGCGTGGGCTCGATCTCAAATCGAGTGCTTTCTACTCCATGCTCCCCTTCCTGGCGATGCTGGTGTGCTGCCTGTTGGGAGGTGCGATCAACGACCGTCTCACCAAGTCTGCGCGGAGCCTCGGCTGGGCCGGTGCGGCGTCGCGGCTGTCTTCCATGACTCTAGCGGCGATCTTCATTGCTTGCGGATCACAGGTTCGAGGCGCACGCCTCGCCAGCGTGGTTCTGGCGGGCGGCGCTGGAGCGCTGTATTTGTCTCAAAGTTCCTTTTGGTCGGTGACGGCCGATATTGCTGGCTCGTCGTCCGGGTCGGTCTCTGGTTTTATGAACATGGGTGGGCAAATCGGAGGCACTGTGACCGGTTCTCTCACGCCCTGGATCGCCGCCCGCTACGGTTGGACCGCATCCTTCCTCGTGGCAGCCGCATTGTGTTTCTTGGGCGCGGCCAGTTGGCTGTTCGTGAACCCACTGAATTCGCTGGCGCCGAAGGTTCCAACGCATCCTGGCCCCATCCCAGGCAACGATGCACTCCATGCCAAATCAATGGTCACTGCAAATTCATAACGCTCTGCCGATCACAGCCGTCGCTCAAATCCTGACGAACTTGCCACCTGCCGAAGAATCCTCGGTCATGGCGCTCTGCAATCGCGAACTCAAGAGCGCTGCCGAGTTCGCATCCAGATACACGGTGGCATTGACGTGCTGCCGCAGAATTGAAGCCGGCGCCATGGGGCTTATCTCGCCCTCGAAGCACGCCTTCACCGCCTCGGCTTTGCGCGTGTCGGGAACTACCGCGAGAATTTCTCGCGCCTTGAGAATCTGGCGCGCCGACATCGAGAGCGCGCGCTTCGGCACCTGCGAAATATCCGCAAACCATGCTTCCCCAACCTGCTGCCGGCGGCAGACTTCATCCAGGTTGACGATAATGTAGGGATCTTCGATAGCAAAATCCGCAGGCGGATCGTTAAACGCAATATGCCCATTTTCTCCGATACCCAGAAACGCAATATCGATTGGGCGCTGAAGAAATTTGCTTGCCCGCCTCGCGAACCACTTCCGTCGGGTCGGTGGCATCGCCCGCCAACAGGTGATACCGCGTGATTCCCGTCTTCGCGATTAACTGTTCCATAAACATCTTGCGGAAACTCCCCGGATGAGTAATCGGTAGGCCAATGTACTCGTCCAGATGAAAGGCCTCGACCTTGGACCATTCAATGTCCGGTGACTGCGTCAGAGCATCCAGGAACTCCTTCTGCGAGGACGCGGTGGCAGCGATGATTCTGGCCTGACCGCGCTCCGAGATCGCTTTACGGATCGCCGCCGCTGCCTGCTCGGAAGCCGCTCGCCCGAGAGAAACTTTATCGCTGAACACTCGGAGAAACATAGGCCCTTTGTGGAAGTGAAATCTCGGAAATTACTTGCTGCCGAAGACGGCAAATTATACAAAAAGCGGCGCTGCGATGATGCAGGTTTGAACTGGACTTTCATCCAGCGAAAATCTAGCGCTGGCGCAGATCGCTGAAGACGATGCCCGTAGCTTCTCGTATCGTGACTAGCTTGTCGCAGGGCACTGCAGCGTGGCTCTCCTTGTTTCCGCTTGGCCAAACAATTTCGAGGTCAGCGGAAGCGGCTGAACCCAGCCCGAAGTGCAATCGCGGATCATTGCACGAGTAGAAACTGGACTGGCTCAGGACTTCCTGCGCCTGCACTTTGCCGCCGTAGTGAGCCACAACGCGTGCGCCAATCGCGCTCCGGTTGGACTTCGTACCGATGAGCCTCACTTTTAGCCAATGATGGTTCCCCTGGACGTCATTCCGCAAGAGAGATGGCGGCTCATTCATATTCAAGATCAGCACGTCGAGATCGCCATCATTGTCAAAATCACCGAAGGCACACCCACGACTGGAATGCTTGCTGGCAAGCCCAGGCCCACCCCCGGTTACTCGCTGAAAACCTCCATTGCCGAGGTTACGCAAGACCGTTCGAGGACATTTGTCGGGATACTGTGGAAGCTTTTTTTCAAGTTCAGGATAAACGCTGCCGGACACGAAGAAGATATCGGGCCAGCCATCGTTATCGAGATCGACAATTCCGGTGCCCCAACTGACATAAGGGCTCTCCGTGCCTAGTTTCGCCGCAGAGGTTTTATCTTCGAAGTTGCCCTTGCCATCGTTTTCATAAAGCACATTGGTATCGTCTGAGAAATTGGTTTTGAACAAGTCCAGATGTCCGTCCAAGTTGTAGTCCCCGACGCCCACTCCCATCCCGGCCTGCTCCTTGCCGTCTTCGCTCAGCGCGACCCCGCGGGCGAGCCCCTCCTCTTTGAATTTTCCGTCATGCTGATTCATGAACAACAGGCTTGGTGTCGAGTCACAAGCAACGTAGATATCCGGCCAGCCGTCTTCATTGAAATCTGCCGCTACCACCGTCATTCCATACCCGGGCCGTGCCCCGGCAACTCCCGTCTGCTGGCTCACGTCGGTGAAAGTACCATCGCCGTTATTCCGGTAGAGAGAGTTTGTCCCCGGCGCCAGGCCGCGCGGACCGCAATTGACCGGAACGCCCTTCCACATGCAGTTGATGTTCGCTCCCGGCTTTGGCACATTCTCGAAATCGAACTGCACGTAGTTTGAGACGAAGAGGTCGAGGTGGCCGTCGCGGTCATAGTCGACGAACGTACAGCCGGCTCCCCACCGGGGATGCTCGTTCCATAAGCCCGCCTTCCGGGTGACGTCGGTGAAAGTGCCATCGCCGTTATTTCGATACAGCTTGTTTTGACCGTAGAAAGTGCAGAACAGATCTTCGAAACCGTCGTTGTTGTAGTCCCCGATGCAAACTCCGGAAGCCCACCCCGCAGCACCCAAGCCAGCCTTCTCCGTCACGTCGGCGAAAGTACCGTCGCGGTTATTCCGGTAGAGCCGGCTGGTGGTACCTTGCGGCACTCCACGCAGGCGGTTGCCGTTCAGGACAAAAATGTCCATCCAACCATCATTGTCATAGTCGAAGAAAGCGCAGCCGCAACCCACCGTCTCCAGAATGTAATCTTTATGATCTTCCTCGCCGTAGAGCACCGGCCGAACCAGTCCGGCTTGCGCGGCGATGTCGGTGAAGACCGCCCCGAATGTGCCGCTCGAGTCGGCCGACTTCGCCGGAGCCTTGCCAGTTCGCGGACGCGACTGTTGGCCGAAGGTGGGAAGCAATGCCCCGGCTAACGCGCCTCCAGTCAGATGGACAAAGCCACGTCGTGTGAAAGCCGTGCGAATTGGAAGGGAGTTCCTCAGGAGACCTCAGTTGCATCTTCGCCCAGTGTTCTCCCCACTATTGCTGTGATGGAAGAGGGAGGTTTTTCAACGCTGGCGCGAGCTGATATGCCTTCTCGAATTCCTGCTGTGCGTCCGCCTTCTTACCTTCCTGACGAAGGGCCAAGGCGAGATTGTAGTGGGCTTCAGCGTACTGCGGTTTAAGCCGCACTGCTTCTTCAAACGACGCCACCGCCCTATGGACCTCGCCAGCCTGCAGTAGTACGAGCCCGAGGTTGTTGTGGCCCTCGGCGAAGTTCGGATCGCGTCGCACCAAGTCGCGAAATACATTGGCTGCAGCCGTCGTATCGTTGTTCTCGCTCAGCGCCAGCCCCAATTGAACTCGTGCATCGACATTGTGAGGATCGAGGCTGACCGCGTCAGTCAATTCCCGAATCGCCTCCGGCGCGCGCTGCAGTTGTGCCAGCGCGAGCCCCAGATTGTAGTGCGCTTCCGCCAGATCTGGATCAGACATGACGGCTCGCTGGAATTCCTCCAGCCCTCGCGTTTGATCCCCTGACTTCCAAAGAAACAGTCCGAAGCTCGAGTGGGCCTGGGCATAGTCAGGCTTTAGCACAATCGCCTTTTCAAACGATTCCCGCGCACGCGCTAAATCGTTTTTGCCCTCCCAGGCAAGACCCATGTAGTAGTAGTTGGTTGGAAAGTCGGGCGTTTGCTCCACCGACTTCTGGAACAACGCGAGGGCGTCATCGAACTTCTGTTTTTTCAGGGCATCGACGCCCTGCAGGATCAGCAACTTCGATTGCGCCAGGCGGGTTCGGAACTCATGCAGCCCGGAGAGTTCATCCAATTCCTTCTTGGCACTGCCGGCGTCTCCCTGGCTGCGCAGGGCCAGACCAAGATTGTAATGCGCCTGTTCAAGATCCGGTTTCAGTTCGATGGCACGCCGAAAGGCGGCAATGGCCCCGGCGGTATCGCCCCCAGCCTTCAACTCCCGGCCCAGGTTGTACTGAGCGTCGGCATTGTTCGGATTGAGCGTTACGGCGGTGCGAAGCTGCTCCAGCGCGCCCTTATGGTCCGCCTGACGGCGCAAAACCAGGCCGAGCATGAAGTGCGCTGAAGCATTTCCTGAATCCATCTGGATCGCGCGACGCAACTGCACCGCAGCTTCATTCAGATTGCCCAATTGTCCCTCGACGACCCCAAGTTCTACGTGAGCATCGGCCGAGGACTTCAATCGAAGCGCCAGCTTCAGTTCATGCTCGGCGTCGACAAGATTATTCTGCTGCGCCAGGATGCGGGCCAACAAACGATGCGTCGGGGAATCAGCGGGATCAAGGGACTCGGCGATGCGGAGTTCCTTCGCGAGCAGCGTCCTGATCCTGCAGGTCGTACCAGACTGAGCCCAATCCGTAGTGCGCTTTCGCCCATTTCGGCCGGAGGTCTGACGCAGACTGGAACTCTTTCAGGGCTTCTCTGGTATCTCCCTTGTATTTGAGCGCCAAGGCCAGATTGTAGTGCGAGGCGGCGTCCTTGGGTTCAATCTCGAGAGCCTTGCGGTAGTTTGCAATGGCATCGTCCCACGACTGCGCGCGCGACTGCTCGGTTCCACGCTGGCGATAGCTCTCTGCAGTTTGCGCACTGGCCCGAGGCGTACAAAGGCATCCTGCCAGGAAGGCTGCCAGCAGACAGGTTCGAATCGCATGATTCCCGAGGGTCGACCCGTTGCGCCGCATGTCTACACTCTATCTCAAAGTAAGAAGGGGACGGCGAGTGAGCCCGCCGTCCCCATGCTCATGCTTTGCCACTGCATCACCAGGCGAATTTCAAACTGACCTGACCAATGCGCGGATCGCGGGCGCTCGTGACGTTACCGAAATTTGAGCTGCTAATGTCCCCGGCGGGGTTGTTGAATTGCGCATGATTGAAGATGTTGAAGAATTCACCTCGAAGCTCGAAATGCATTGCTTCATTGAGTGGAATCATCTTCGATAAGCCCAGATCGGTGTTGTTGATTCCCGGGCCGTGGAAGAATCGCCGATTCGCCGTTCCGAAACTTCCGCAGTCAGTGCCGACCAATACCCCTGCAGTCCCCGGCCCACCTGGATAGGATAGGGCGCACGCAGTTCCGGTAAACGCGCTCTGGTCAAAATATGTCCTGCTAGAAGTGTCGCGAGGGTTGTGGATGTGAATCGGTCCCACGAGATTTGGCATATCGGTGGAGGGGCTGCCGACCAAGCGAGGCATCTCCCAGCGCAGCTCCTCCGACGGCACAGTCGGGTCTGGCGCCGTTGGGCCACGGCTTGTATAGGGTTCCCTTCACCCATCTGGACCGGAAATCCTGTCGAGAACCGGGTAATGCCCTGCAATTGCCATCCTTTCGTAAGCCTTGGTGCGCCGTGAAACATCCGATAAAACGGCATCTCCCAGACATAGCTGACCACGAAGTTCTGGTGCACGTCCGTCGACGACAAGCCACGGCTAAGTTTGGCATTGGTGAAGTTGATCATTTCGCCGAAGGCAGAGGAGTCATCGATGGCTTTCGCAAGCGTATATGAAGCCGAAAAGGTTATATCGCCAGCTTGACGCTGAACCGTCACCTGTCCGGAGTGATAAATGGAATTCGCAACCAGCTTGGTAAAGGTGTTGCCAAAACCAAAACACAGCGACTGGGCTCCGGGGCAGTAGTTGGGATTTAAGAGTGCATCCCTGGTGCCATAAACCGTATTTGCGCCGAGAGCGAACGTGTCCTGCTCAACGTTTGGCCCGCACCCGATGGCACCGCTCGATGTATCGGTGTATCCCTGCGCGGTGAGCTGCTCACACAACGCGGGATCTCCTGGGTTGGCTTCGGTCTGCGCGATCAAGCGATGCCCCTCGGTCCCTACGTAAGAGATCGTCAGGACGGTGGATTTGCTCAATTCACGCTGGATCGAGAAATTGAAGTGCTCGGCGTACGGAAGCTCATTGTGAATGTCATATCCCGGGAAATAAGACAGTGGCTCATAAACCGAGAAATCGAGCGTCTTGTTTGCCGGGCTGCCCGGGATCGGAGTGGTGAATGGGAAGCGCTGTCCTTCGCCGTCAGTGCCTCCATCCAGCCGATTTCGGTATGGCTCGGAGAAGTCAACCGAACCCGGACTAGTCCAGTACAAGCCGAAGGGAGCGTCGCCCACTTCATAGAAGAGATTCAAATCCTCAACCGAGGTGTAGTACAAGCCGTACGAGGCACGGATGCTGCTTTTTCCCGGCCCGCCAAAGATCTTGCCCAACACTCCGTCGCTAAAGCTCGGAGAATAAGCAATACCAAGGCGCGGTCCAAAGTTGTTGTATCGGGTTGGGGCCAACGTCTTGGGAATGCCTGGATCGCCGGGATATACGAGGCCTTGGGGAGACAAGGGAAAGACTGTTGACTGCTCTCCCTTGACCCAGGTCTGGATTTTTCCCTGCGTATCGTACCAAGGCATGCTGACTTCCCAGCGAAGCCCCAAATTCACCGTCAGATTGGGAGTTGCCTTCCATGTGTCTTGCACATAGGCGCCGCCATAGCGCGTGCGCGAATCCAGGAGTTGTACCGCTGCCTGGGTGTAGCCATTCCCGGCTCCCGTAGTCGCTCCCAGCAGGTAATCCGCAAAATCGACGCCGGTCACTGTGCCATCGAAAACGAAAGCTCCATCCTGGCTGGCTAAGTTGCGTTCGTTTACTTGCAGATAACGGGCTTCTCCACCGAACTTGAGTGTATGTTTGCCGAAGGCTTTGGAGAATCCGTCAGACGCCGTAAACGTGTTATTGGGCTGGTATGTAATCAGAGACGGGGTTCCGATGGCAAAGTTATTGAAATAGATTTGAGGCACATACTCAGGAAATCCGGGAGTCGCATCGGGAATAATGCCCAGACTACCCACACCGGTCACAAAGCCGAGTGAAGCCAGCGACGCCTGGCCGCCGGTCGGGTTGTCCAGATGGGTTGAGGTGCGAAAGAAAGTGATGCGTGCCTCGTTCACAGAGTTCGTTCCGATGGTCTTATTGTTGCTGAAGACGAACTCTTGCGCGCGGGTTGGCGTTACCGCCGGGAAGCCGGGCACGCTTGCGCCGCCGCTGGGCAGGGCACTGTTTACCGTCGAGTCGTCAAAGTGATAGTAGAAGGACCAATTGCCCGTCTTCTGACTATTAAAGTCGACCCGCTCACCGATTTTGTTGTCAGTAATCGTATTCCTATGACGATTGTCCGAGAATGTGCCATCGGCGTTAGTGGGCCCCGGGATGTAGGGAAGAATTCCAACTGCCGCTGGCGACCAAGCAGCTTTAGGAATTACGCCGCCTGGAAAGACGCAGTCCGCCGTCGAGTTACAGCCTGTGAAACTGTATTGCTCACCGTTTGTGACTGTGTAACCTAACCTATTTGAAAGCGTCGTGGGCCAGTCCAAACAGGGCGCAGCAGACGGGGGACAACTGCCGGCAGGACCGGGACCGCCATCGACGGTGCCGGTCAACGTTGATGGATCAAACTGGCCTCCTAGTTGGGCAGTGCTCGGCACGGCTACTTCGCTGACTTCCGCGCCCTGCAGTATTCTGGTTCCTTGATAATCCGTGAACCAGAACAGCTTGTCTTTCCAGAATGGACCTCCTGCAGTAAAGCCGAACTGGTGTTGTCGCAGTTCGGTTTTAGGCTGGCCGGAGAAGAAGTAGTTCTGGGCATCCAGCGCGTCATTTCTCAGGAATTCGAATACATCGCCGTGGAAGCCGTTTGTGCCCGACTTGGTGATCGCGTTCATCACCGCGCCGCTGAACTTCCCATATTCAGCGTCAAAGCTGTTGGTGATAAGCCGGAATTCTTCGACGGAATCGAGATTTGGAACCAGTCCAGCACCCAGATTCCGCCCTTCGCTGACGTCGCCACCATTTACCAGAAATGCATTGGCCGTCTCACGCTGGCCATTGACTGAGACATTGCCCGCGTTTGAAAGGTAGCCTGAAACCGGCCGGTCGCCGCCGATAGTCCCAGCCGTGGTCGGCGCCACTCCGGCCTGAAGGCCGAGCAAATCCAGATAGCTGCGTCCGTTCAGCGGCAACGCCAGCATCTTTTTCGAATCGATCACGTCGCCCAGTTGGGTGTTCTCGGTTTCGACCTGGACGGCGTCGGCAGCGACGCTCATTTCTTCCTTAACATTTCCGACCCGAAGCGCTATGTCGATGCGAAGTTCGTCGTTTACCTTGAGTACGATGTCGGTGGCGTTGAATTGCTGGAAACCCGGAGTGGTGACGGTCACTGTGTAGTTCCCGACCGGCAACGCCAGAAAACGATAAGAACCATCGTCGCCCGTAACTGTCTGCTGGGAAAGGTTGGTTTGAGTGTTCGTGACTGTGACCTGCGCCCCCTTGACCACAGCCTTCGATGGATCGTGCACAACACCAAGGATTGACCCGGTGACATCAGCGAGCAGCATACCGGGGAGCAAGAGCACCAAAACAACTACGAGGATCGGAACGCAGAAGCCGTAATTCCTTCTCATGGCCCATCTCCTTGGGCGGCAGTCTCCATCGACACGCCTGCCCAAACAAACCCTTGCTTTTGTGGTTCCCCATCTACAGATTAACGGCGGGCAGCTTATGACTTGAATTTGCTCTCAGCGTATTAGGAATCACGTCCCATTGGGCGAAAACATATTCCACTCTATGGAATCTTGTCAAGAGTAGGAATTCGGAGTGCTTCCCCTTGCGGGCCACATTCGTAGCCGCCACCGCAACCGGCAGGCTTTGGCCAATCGACTTAACATCTCGGGCGGACGGACCTAAAACGATTTTTGAAGCTGCTTCACTGGCTTGGGGCTGGGATCAACGTTCTCACCGCTTCTGAGTTGGAACGCCCGAGCTGGAACCAGATGGAACAACCACAGCAATGGCAAGAGATTGAAAAAAATCTCGGGGAGCGTGAGTTGTGGCGCGCGAGCGCGAATGTAAGCGGTGGAGAGTTCAGGGCGTTGCTAGAGAGTCGATAGTTGCTGAACCGTGGCACTCCTGACTGCGGAGCTCACGAGCTTCGACCCAGGGGCTTCAGTAACACCTCGGGTGCGAGTTGCGTTTGAAAGCTGGACCAGCACAGTAGTTGGATAACGACCATGCTTGGTTCGGGACCAGGAGTTCAGCAAAGTGCCCGAGTCGAATTATGCGCTTGTTACGCGATCCGTTTGCTGGGTCCAAGGGCACCGGCTTTTGCGATGCCTCTGTTTTGCACGGCCCGATAGTTTGCTTAAGGATCGATCGCACGACGCTAACCTGTTTTCCGGCAGAGTCGACGTGGCCCCACCTTAAGCCGAACAATTCGCCAATGCGAAGGCCCGTGCCCGCACCCAAGAGGACGAGCATCCTCTCTCTGTTGCGCAAACTGTAAGCCAGGCGGTTGATTTCAGAAAGCAGAAGCACTTCTGGCACAGTGCGTCGCTCTGCGCTTTGGCGTACGAAGGTCATGGGATTGTGGTCGGTGAATTCGCACTGCTGCGACATAAACAGACGACGATCCACATCGTGTTGGCTATCTGCGATTGCGTGGGTGAGCGATTCGAATCTTGAGAACCTTATTATGATTCTTGCTTTGGCCTTTGGACAGAATGGGTGCTTCGAATCCGATGCGGCGCGGATTGGCGGGTTTCGGCTCCATGAGTTCGCGAATGGCTTCGACCAGTTCTTGGATGTCGCCATCGTGGCTTTCAAGGCGGCGTTCGAATTCGGCCAGTTTGGCTTCTATTTGCCGGTTCGCGGCCGATGCTTCGCGCATGCGTACGAATGCGCGGACCACGAAGATGCTCATCTCGATGGCGCGTTTGGAATTTAGAACGGTCGCAGCCATGATGGCGCCATGTTCGGTGAAGGCATGAGGCGGATAGCGCCTGCCGCCGTGATCCGAACTTGAGGTCGCAAATTGCGACCTCAAGTTTAAGTACTCGCTGCGCGTCAAGTGGAAGAGAAAGTCGGAGGGGAAGCGGCGGATATTGCGCTTCACTTGCTCGTTTAGACGCTTTACGGAAACACCATAGAGTTCGGCAAGGTCGACATCCAGAATAACTTTTTGGGCGCGCAGAAATAAGATTGTTGAATCGACTTTCCTGGTGAGCGCCAGAGCAGTATTTTTCATATGCAAATTTTGAGGTCGCAAATTGCGACCTCAAGATCATCGTGGAAACTGACCCAAAGGGTAACAAGCGGAAGGTAGTCAGGGAACGCTGAAGTCTCAATCCGTCGAACCGGACTACCAAAAGAGGAAGGACATGACCGAACACACTTACAACGTATGAAGCCCGACAAGGGCGTTTCCTTCAAGGCCTGGACTAAGGGTGTTCGACTCGAAGACGCGGCGCGCCAGCAACTTGCGCGTACTGAGAACGTTGCTATTGAGCTAGACCAACCCGGCGAAGCAAGTCCTGAAATCGGGGATCGCTGCGCAGGGAATCGTAGATGGGATCTACTTTGAGGCCGGTGAGCGCATTGGAATGGTGCGCGTAGGCTTTGTTGAGCCATACGATCGCCTGATCCTTGTCCCCCGTGCCGATGTAGGCCTCGCCGAAGGCTATGGGGTCGACCGCTTCACGGCGGTTCAACTCGTGCAATTTCGTGATGGCGAGTTCAGCCTGCGCCTGCTGACCGGTTCGCGCAGCGACGTAAGCCAGTTCCTGGCAACTCCACGAATTGTAAAAAGGGCGCACTTTTTCAAGGTCAGCCGAGGCCTCGGCGAACATTCCCTTTTCTTCATAGGCACGCAGCATAAGTCCGGTGACCCGAGGGAAAGTTGGATCCAATTCACGCACGGTGCGAAGCTTTTCGAGAGCACGGTCGTATTGCCGCGAATAGAGCAGAATTGCTCCATTATCGGCAGCAATGATCAGGGAAAGTGGATCGAGCTGGCGAGCTCGTTCACTCTCGCGCAGCGCCTCATCGAAGCGGCCTCGCCACATCAAATGCTCGGCGTACCAGTGATGGGCGGTCGCATAGTTGGGGTTCAACTCGATCGAGCGCTGGAATTCTCTTTCTGCGGTTTGCCAGTCGAAGTCGTAATTCTGAACGATCAAAGCCAGCGCGGTATGGGCCTCAGGCAGATCTTTGTCCAGTTCCAGGGCGCGCAGTGCCGCGGCCCGCGCCTTGGGCATGTATTCCATCGGCGAAACCAAGCTGTAAGGAGCTAACAGGGCATAAGAATCGGCCAGGCCGGCGTAGGCCCGGGCGTAGTTTGGATCTTTGGCGATCGCCTGCTGATAATAGTCAATCGCCCGCTCGAATCCTTCAATCGTTCTCTTGTTCCAGAAGTATTGTCCCTTAAGATAGAGATCATAAGCCTCATAGTTCTGAGGGGATACGGCTTGCTGATTCGCCTGAGTGACGGGCTGGTGCCCCCACAGGGCAGTCTGAATCTCGACCGAGACTTCGCCTGCGATCTCCCCTTGAAGCCCCAGAAGATGGCCCAGTTCGCGGTCGTATTGGCGCGCCCAGACATGGGTCTGGTCTTTCAGTTGAATCAGCTGGGTCGTGATTCGCACTTTGTCGGAATCGCGCCGAATACTGCCTTCGAGCACATACTGAACCCCCAGTTCACGACCAATCTGATCCAACGGCTCCTCGGTGTGCTTGTAGTGCATGACCGAGGTGCGCGCGATGACCCCGAGATGCTGGGCATCCAGGTTGCCCAGTTGGCTGATCATCTCTTCAGTCATACCGTCGCTGAAGTAGTCCTGCGCGGGATCTCCGGTGAGATTCTCGAAAGGCAGAACCGCCAGCATCAGTCGACCTCTGGGCGGCAGGACTCGAGCCGAGAAGGACGGGCCAAAAAATAAGACACCTGCGAGCGCGACCAGTAAAACAGTGGCTGCAAGCAAGACTGCCTTGCGACGAACGCCTGATTTGGAAGCCTCCAGCCGCGGAACGGATTCGGGCTCATCATTGACCGGTTCGAGCGACCGATCGGCGGTAGGTGTCTGTGCTTCTACCGCCGCAATAAATCGATATCCCCGGCCGGTGATGGTTTGGATGAAGCGCGGGCTATCGGAATCGTCTCGCAGCACGCGCCGAATCTTTCGGATGGCCCCGTTGATGCTGTTATCGGTATCGACATTGACGTCCCTGCCCCAGATTCTGTCGGCGATCTCTTCCCGAGTCACCAATCGTTCCCGCTGTTCGATCAGGAACAGCAGAATTTCCATGGGAATCCGTTCGAGCTTCAGGACGTCGCCGGAACGACGCAGCTCGTACGCGGCCATGTCGAGTTCATAGCCCTCGGCCAGCCGGATTGTCTTCTGACGTGCTTCCGATTCGGACGCCACCGCGATTCTCCGTGGGGCTCATTCTAGCGTAGTTTCTATTTCCGGCACCCGTTACCGCCGGGAAGTCAAGTGTTTTCTGTCGATTGGCGCGACAGGGAAAATTAAGACAAGCGACAGGTGTCCTCTATTGATGGCCACGCCGAAATCCGGCACCGGTGAATCGCGCCCTATGTCTTGCCCATTCCATACGCCTGCCCCGAGTTCCCCCTCCACGACCCCAGTCTCATTCGCGCGGTATCCGGAGGAATCCTGGCTGCTAGGAGGCGCCAGTGCGGTCGCGCGCAACGGGTTGGAATTCTTTGAGCGATGCGAACAGACCGCCGGCGTGGTGCGGACGCGTTTTCTGACCAAGCGCGTTTATGTGGTCACGGACCCGACCGCGATTGCCGATGTACTGGTGAACCATCCCAAGAGTTTCGTTAAGCCGTATCTGTTGCGGCGGATGAAAGTGCTGTTCGGCGAGGGGCTGCTTACCTCCAGCGGGGAGCACTGGGCCAATTACCGGCATCTGGTGCAGCCGGCTTTTGGAGCCGAAGTTATGCCGGGGTTTGTACGGTTGGTTCGCGAGAGCACGGAACAAATGCTGTCGTGTTGGCGGGCCGGGGATGTCCGCGACGTTTATCCGGAAATTGTTGACCTGTGTATGAAAAACGTGGCCGAGACCATGTTCGGCGTCTACGACGAGGAAATGGGAAGCATTGTCCGGGCGCTGGCAGCAACCTGCCACGATCTTACTCATGCGGTCCTGAACGTGGGCCAGTGGCTGCCGTTCCAGGTTCCGGGCCGATTGAAGCGGCGGCTGGAGAGGGAACTCGGAGCCCTCAACGAGTATCTCGGACGTTTGATCGACCAGCGCAGGAAAGAGCAATGCCAGGGAGAGCCGGAACGGCGCGACTTTCTGGGACTACTTCTCTCCGGTGTCGCAGAGAATGGTGAGCCGGTAAGCCGGCAGGCGGTGCTCGATGAGGCAGTCACGATGCTGCTTGCCGGGCACGAGACTACGGCTTCGGCGCTGGCGTGGAGTTTGTATCTACTGGCGCGAAATCCCCAGGCTGCCGACACTCTTGCCGACGACCTCTCAACTCAACTGCAGGGTGAAGCGCCCTCGATGAATGATCTTGAGAATCTGACTTCATTGCGTGCTGCCCTCGATGAAACTCTGCGCCTCTATCCGCCCACTCATCGAATTGGCCGTACGGTGATAGCCCCGGTTGTGGTGGGTGGTCATGAAATCCCCGTGGGCGCCGACGTGCTGGTTCCGCAGTGGGCGGTGCATCGCTCGGCGCGCTGGTACGAGCGGCCGCTGGACTTCTTGCCCGAACGCTGGACGCCTGCGTTTCGTCGCTCGCTTCCCAAGTTCGCCTACTTCCCGTTCAGCGGCGGCCCACGGATCTGCGTGGGCACTCAGTTAGCTTATTCCGAGGTCGCGGTCATTCTCGGCTTGTTGGCGCAGCGCTTCCGCTATTCGCTGTGCAATGACAAACCGCTTGTACCCTACGAGGGATTGACCCTGCTTCCCGCGGGAGGCCACCTGCGGCTGAAACTCGAATGCAGAAATCTGGTCGACGCAGTTCCGCATCGAGCGGCGCAGTTGGCCTATTCGTGAACTTTCGTCTTCGACACACACACCTGGGAAAAGGAGATCGTCCTAGATGAGCGGTGCAACTGCAATGGATCAAGAAGTGATTGCTCGAACTGCGCTCGAGCAAGACAATTCGCTGCAAAACGATTCCCCGGATCGCCATCGCATCGACTGGATCACGAACTTGCCGTTTCTCGGAATGCACGCGGCTTGTCTTGCAGTGTTCTGGATTGGAATTTCCTGGAAGGCGCTTGCACTTTGCGCCGCACTCTATGCCGTTCGCATGTTTGGCATCACGGGCGGATATCATCGTTATTTTTCGCACCGCTCTTATCGCACCAGCCGCGCTTTCCAGTTTGTGCTGGCATGGATCGGTTGCTCCGCTCTGCAGAAGGGACCGCTGTGGTGGGCGGCACTGCATCGCCATCATCACCGCCATTCTGATGAGAAAGAAGATGTGCATTCGCCGCTGCAAAGCGGCTTCTGGTGGTCGCATGTGGGTTGGATTATGAGCGACAAATACGAGACGGTTGATTTCGATGTCATCAAAGACTTCAGCCAGTATCCGGAACTCCGTTGGTTGAACCGGCACTGGGCGGTACCGGGGGTGCTTTTGGCTGCCGCGTGTTTTCTCTTTATGGGATGGCCCGGCCTGGTCTGGGGATTTTTCATCAGCACCGTGCTGCTGTATCACGGAACGTTCGTGACGAATTCTCTTTGCCACATGTTTGGAAAGATTCGCTACCAAACGGCCGACACCAGCCGCAACAGCTTCCTGCTGGCGCTGGTCACACTCGGCGAAGGCTGGCACAACAACCACCATTACTACTCGGCCTCGGCTCGGATGGGATTTTTCTGGTGGGAGATCGATGTGTCTTACTATACGTTGCGCTGCTTGTCGTTATTCGGAATCGTGTGGGATCTAAAGAAGCCGAAGGAGCGCATCCTAAAAATGCGTGGACCGACGCCACGCATCGAAGCTCAATAAAGAATCTGGCAATCAACGATAAGTAAATCGAGATCGCGACGAGGTAAAAGATGCTCGCCGCGACCCGAGACTGCCGCCGAATCCACCGCTTACAGTTCGAGCTGAGCCAGGCCCTTGGCGATCGCGTCGTCGAGAAGCTTCTTCATCTGCTTGGTGGCTTCCCGCGCCAGTTCGCCCTGCTGGCGGCCCAGCTCACCCTGCAGCTCGCCCAGCTTTCCTTGCTTTTCTCCGAGGGCGCCCATCTCTTCGCCCAGCTTCGATTGCTGATCTCCGGCATGAGATTGGATGTCGCCGATTTTGCTCTGCAAGTCTCCAATCTCTGATTGAAGGTCGCCGATCTGTTCCACCGTAGCGCCGGAGCTGAGCTTCTTCAATTCCGCTTTGAGCTTGTCGAGTTCTGCGGTCATGTCAGGAACATTCACGCGAACCTGTTCCATCTTGGCGCCGAGCGCTTCCTGTTGCTGGCCCAGAGCCTCCTGCTGCTTGCCGAGTTCTTCCTGCTTTTTGCCCAGTTCCTCTTGCGGATCCCACAATTTGCGGGCGCGATCGATGGTGGCCTGATCGCGAATGATGTACGACTTCTCGTCGCGTTCGAACCAGATGAAGTCACCCGGAATCGTCTTGCGAAGTTTCTCGACATGATGTGCATCTTCGGTCGAGCCCGACATGGTGAGTGAATCCGATTTGCCGGTGACGATCACGAAGCGCTGTTCGTCGTCAGCCCTGTAAGCATAGGAATACCCGTTGCCGGAGGACGATCTGGAATGGTTCGACTGACCAGGCCACGCTGGCGGGGGAGCCATGGCTACCGGTGCAATCGGAGCGACGCGAGGATAGGCGAGAATGCCGTGAATCGGTGCGACTGCGGCCACGGGGGCGATGCCGCCCCTGACTGTTCCTGTAATGGAATGCGGCGCCGGAGCGATCTCGGATGGAGCCGGCTCGGACGCAGAAGCCGGCTCAGCAGCACGAGTTGCCTGTGCAGCGGGCGCGGCTTGTAGTTTCGGCGAGGGACCAGGCGGAGTTTGGTTCTGCATCACATTGGCCTGCACCGGTTCTGCTGCGTTATTGGAGGCGTGAACCGAAGCCGCAAGATAGACCGCCGGAATCGCGAGAGTCACTACGACTAGCGCAACTGATTTTTTAAGATGCATGGCAACCGATCCTTTCCACGACAAAATTCTTTCCAGTCTTTTTTCTGCCTGCCCCTCTTTAGCCATCGCGACGCCTTGCCACCGAACGCGGCCGGGGGCAGCCTGCAGGGCCTCGAAAAATTCCAACAGCGTCCGGGCGTAAGCCTTAGAGTCCGCGCCGCAACTCAACGCGGCTTCGTCGCTCGCCTGTTCCGCGAGATCCGCCAGATGGCGGTCGAGCCACCAGGAGAGCGGACTGAACCAGAAAATCGCGCGGTGCAAAAGTGAGAGACGTTGTGTGAGAGCATCCCGTCGAGCCACGTGCGACACTTCGTGGGCGACGACGGCGTCGAGTTTGGCGTCGTCCCAATCGCGCCAGCCGGAAGGCAAGAGAATCGTCGCATCAAGCACGCCTATCGTGAGGGGAACGGAGATCAATTCCGATTCGGCCGCCTTAGGAACGGCGGAAAGCCCTGAGTCGTTCGCTCGAAGCGACAGCCGCGAGGCGACGCGCTGATCTTCAATCGGTTGCGAGGAATGCAGCAACCGTCGGCCGAATGCGAGCCCCACCACAAAGCGCACCAGAAAAATCAAAAGGACGCCGAGATAAATCTCAGCCGCGACTGTGCCCAACGAAACCGAAGACGCAAACGAAGATAGAGCCCCGGATGCTGGAATACTCGCAGGAGTTCCAGCCACAACAGAAGTGTGAGGTGTCGTGGCCGCTGTGCCGTGATTGACTGAGGTAACCGGGCGGGCTGTTTCTTGGCGCGTGAGCGGGACGCTCGTTACAGAGAAGCTCGGTGCGCTGGCGATCGACCGATCTGTTCCTGGCTGAAGAACCGCGGGTGAGGGTATAGGCAGCGCCGGAAGCACCCACTGCAGCAAGGGCATGGCGAGCGCCGCGTAGAGCACTGCGGTCCACGTGAAAAGTCGCACTGCCGTTGCCCTCACACGACACGCTGCCAGGGCTAGGCCCGCGACTCCGCCAAGCGCCAGAGCACGGACAGCGGAATACGCGAGATATACCAGAATACTGGTGGACGCTGAATCGGCGACAATCGTCATGGTCATCCTTCCTTCTTTGCGGAAGTGGCTTTTTCAGAGCCCGTTCTTTCGGCGATCTTGCGGGCAAGGCGTTCCAGTTGTTTTCGGTTCAGCACTGCGTTGTCCACCATGCCGAGAACCAACTGCTCCGCTGAGCCGCCACAAAAGCGGTCGATGATGGACTTCACGGCCCGCACAGCAACGTTCTGCCGCGCGTCCGACGCCGCATAAATAAATGTGCGGCCTTCGGTTTCGTGGGTGAGAAATCCTTTTTCCTCCAGCCTGCGCAGGACCGTGCGAATGGTGGAGTCTTTCATGGGGCGCGATGCCGCAAGGCCTTCACGACAAGTCTCCGACGAGCAGGGACCATGGGTCCAGATGTAATCCATAACCAGCTGTTCGACCTCGCCCATGTTCTTTAGACGTGCTTTTGATGTGTTAGTCATTGTAGCGTTACAATGTGTAACAGATGAATCGCGAGCTGTCAAGACGACAAATCCGCGAAGAACGGACCTCCGACCCCGGACCTCCGACCCCAGAACCTCAGAGACCTGACGTCCGATGTCTGACGCCCGAACGCCAAGCTTGCTAAACACAGCCATCGCGCATACTCTGAGAGCAGGGTCTTTGTTGCGGCTGAAAAGGGAGCACATCTGACAAACGACGAAGTCAAGGCATCTTACGTAGTGATCCGACACAACGTTCGTACTTACGAGTCGGCGGGAGTGGTCGAGGTGGTCAAGGGACGGCAGAACGCGGAGTCGGCACTGAAGAATTTTGAGAGCGGACAGAGTTCATCCGACCGCCATGAAGGCTGGCGATACTTCCTTGAGAAGACAACCCTGAAAGCGGGAACCGACCCGGCGGAGGCTACGATTCTACGTCAGACGGAGTTGGAAAATCGCGAAACCAAGGCCACGCAAGACAGCGCTGGCCCCACCACGAGTGGCGGGCTCTCGCGGCAATAGGTCGGCTGGGTTCTTTGCTTAGCCGGCGCGCTCGCCGCTAATTTGCTTGCTAACCGCGGGGCGTTCAGCGTAGCATCGCTGGGTACGTTAGACCGAATCGGATGTAAGCAGTTCTTGCCTCAACAGCCAGTAACCTGCCAGCAGCACCTCCGAATCCCTCCAGCGTAAAATCGATTCAACTAAAGGAACATTACCAAATGGCAGAACAAGGAACAGTGAAGTGGTTCAATGACGCCAAGGGCTATGGCTTTATCAGCCGCCAGAATGGCGAAGATGTTTTTGTGCACTTTTCAGCGATCCAGGCGGGCGGCTTCAAGAGCCTGCAAGAGGGTCAGAGCGTGCAGTTCGACGTGACCAAGGGCCCCAAGGGCTGGCAGGCTGAGAACGTCCAACCGCTCTAAACGCATCTTGTAGTCTGAAAGGCGATCTCCACGGAGATCGCCTTTTTGTTTTGTCCGAGTCTTTACTTGCCGATCTCCGCCGTCGAAAAGTCCGCGGTTCCGATCTTGACAATGGTGCCCCGAGGCTGTGGCTTCGCTTCTTTCGCCGCTTTGCCTTCTTCGCCCTTGTCCTTCACTTCCGGCGCCGGCGGTGGCTTCTCTGTCCAGATGCCATAGACTCGGCCGCCATAAGCTGCCAGGCCGCTGTAGTCGCCGAAGAAGACATCGCTGGCCTCGAAGGGATTGTCAGTCCAGGCATAGTTGGTGAAGGTGCGCCCGCCGTCGGTCGAACGCGCCAGAACCACGATCTGCTTCCGGCCTGAAGGATCGCCCCGGCGATCGTAAAAAACTACATCGACGGAGCCGTCAGTCGGATCGACCGCGAGCCACTGAAAAAATTGTTCGGCTCCGTTGTGGAGCGGATCGTCGTTCACACGCAGCGGAGCCGCCCAATGCTTGCCGCCGTCATCGGAAGTTGCAAGAAACACATCGATGTCGCCGTTGCGGTAATCACTCCAGGTTGTATACAGGCGTTTGCTCTTCGGGTCGATGGCAATCTGGGGAAATCCGTTGGCTCGTTCCAGCGTTTGAATCGCGAACATGATCGGGGCCGTATGAATAATCGGACGCGCGTGTGAAAAAGTTTTTCCGCCGTCGCGCGAAGTGGTCAGCATGATCTCGTCGTCCTGGCTCCAGATTGCATAGAGCGTGCCGTCGGGACCGACCACGCCATCAAAGCCTTCGGCGGCGCCGTTGTCATCGCGCGGCAAGCCAGGATGTGCATCGATCTCGATCGGCTGCGACCAAGTTTTCCCGTCATCGGTGGAGCGGGAGAGTACCATCTGAGAATCCGCAATCCTCCACCGCGTCCAGCCGATGTAAAGATTTCCTGCGAATTTGCCTTTTGTATTGTCGGCGACAATGATGGGCTTATCTTCAAACGGAATTCCCGGCGTACTCGGTTGTTCGGCGACCGGGATGTGCTCGGCTTCCCAGGTTTTTCCGCCATCGAGCGATCGCCGCACGAAAATTCCGTTGCGCGTCGCGCCCCGCGCCCAGTAGTTGAAACTCCCCAGCTTGTCGAACGCAATGTAGCAAACGAACGCGTGACCTTGATTGTCGAACGCCACCGACACATCGCCCGAGATGCGATAGTTCTTGGGGTCCACGTTTTCAGCGAGTTGCCACGAGTGGCCGGCATCGGTTGAATAGGAAGCGTGCACGTTGTCCTGAAACACGCCGACCACCTGTTGCGGATTTGTCGGATTCACCGCGATCGCCGGCTCGGTAAATGGGCCGACCGTGGGCGTAAGGGGAAAGATCTGAACGTGCGGAGCCTTGGGCAGATCTGAACTCAGGGGGCTCTGATCCTTCGTGTTCTGGCCCTGCAAAAACAGAGTCACAACAAAAAAAGTGAACACGGTGAGCGCTGCGAATCGGCGGACATGCTGGAAGCAGAACATTCGGCTCCTTCGTTTGAGGATCGAAACAGCATTCATACTGATCGAATATCTTCGGCGCACAATGCGGCGCCGCCGGCAATTCCGGCATCCGCCCCATAATGAGCCATAACCAAAGGAATCTCAGAGGCCCGCGGATTTACGCACCAAGCCGGGAGCCGCTGCTTGATCTCATCAAAGAAAGGCGCGAGCATTGCTGCCACACCGCCGCCAACCACTAGAACGTCGGGGTCGAACAGATCGACGATGTTGCCGAACCAAGGCGTTAACACTTCAACCGTATCGAGAAGAATTTCGCGGGCTAGCGCGTCGCCGGCTTTGAAAGCCTGGCCAACCAATTCGCTGGTGACGGCGGCTACGTCACCCTTCGCTAGTTCGAGGATGGCGGAATGCCGCGCAGATTCAGTTGCGAGCTTTGCCCGGGCTCGCGCGCCGATAGCCCGTCCTGAAGCCAGAATTTCTATGCATCCGCGTTTCCCGCAATTGCACAGCGGGCCGCGGTAGTCGATGCTGACGTGTCCGCCCTCGCCCGCGGAGCCGGTGTTGCCGTGGTAAATGCGGCCGTCGAGAACGATGCCGGTTCCGATCCCGGTTCCGATAGTGGCGTAGAAGACGTAGCGATATCCGCGGGCCGCACCCCATCGAGTTTCGGCGAGCGCAGCCGCGTTCGCGTCATTATCGACTCTGACCGGCACGCGATATTTGGCGATGATTTTCTCGGCCAGAGGAAAATTCCGCCAGCACGGCAGGTTCGGCGGATTGAGAACGACGCCGGTCTTCGGATCAAGCGGCCCGGGGGCGCAGATGCCGATGCCCGCAAATGTTCCCCGGAGCGGCGCCGACATGGAATCGATCGCCGTGGTGACCGCCTCAAACGCCGCCTCCGCTGGGCCGGTTGCCACCATTGGAGTGCGTCCCTGCGCTAGTATCTTGCCTTCGCGGTCCACGAGTCCGACCGCAACTTTTGTGCCGCCGATGTCAACGCCGAGGATTACATCTTCAGACCGTGCAGTCCCTGTCATGGGCGGGCCATCGTCATCTGGGGCAAGCTCGAGAATTTCACCTTGATGGTTTTGATCTCGTATGGCTTGGTGTGGATTGCGACGCCGCCATCGTGCACCGCCAGACTGGCGATCGGTCTTTCCATGAGGTCGGTCTCGGCTGCCGAGTCTGCACCCGGTGGAAGCTGAATTGTAACCTGACCATCTTTCCCGGCCCATTCGTAGAAGCGCACCACCAGGGCGTTTTCGTCTTCGGCCTTCTTAACCGCGGTTACGATTACGTTGTCCCCTTGCGCCTGCAGAAATGAATGCTCGCCCGCAAGCGCGCCTTCATGTTTTTCGACGGGAAGCGAAATCAAGCGGTAGTTCAATTCATAACCGCGACGGATGGTGAGCGCATCTTTCCAGCCTCCGGTGTGCGGATACAACGAGTACGTGAACTCGTGATGGCCCTCGTCGGCGTGCGGGTCGGGCCACTCCGGCGAACGCAGCAGCGATAGGCGCAGGACATTTCCTTTGGCGTCGTATCCGTATTTGCAGTCGTTAAGCAGGCTGAAGCCGTGCTCCGAATCTGAAATGTCGGCCCAGCGCTGCGCCGGAACCTCAAACTGCGCCTGCTCGGCAGGAGTGTTACGCGTAGTCGGACGCTCCACTGAGCCGAACGGAATTTCGAACGCGGCCCTGTCGCTATGCGCACTGAGCGGGAATGCGACCTTCAGCAGAATGTGCTTCTCGTGCCATTCGGCGGTCATCTTCACATCCACGCGCGGCACGCCCGCATACATCGTTACGTCGCGCACGAATGTTGAATTCTGAAAATGATTCTTAATCTCGATCACCGCTCGCAGGGGGCCGTTCTCGACAAGCTTGACCTCATCCGCATTATCCAGATCCCAGTGTTGCTTTTCGAAGTCGGCGTCAATATTCCACGCGTCCCAGCGCTGCGGCTTGTCGACGAACGTCTGCAGCAGATTGCCGCAGGTTGAGGTCTTGGGGCCGCCTGTTTCGGTTTCCGCGGGTGCCAGCGCTTCGGTATTGCTGCGCTTGTCGAACAGACTCGTCATGCATCCCGTCGAGGGATCGACCTTCAGCCGCAGGAATTCATTCTCGATCGTGTCCGCGGAAGCCCTGAGCATTAAGTGGGCCGCAGGTGCGGACCTCGCAGCCCGGACAAAATAGGTTTTGTATCCGAGCGAGGGAGTATTCGACAGCAGCAGGAATCGGGCGCGATGAGTCTCGGCGTCGATGGACAAAAGTTGCGACCCGGCGAGCTTTCCGTTCGAATCAACCACCTCAATGTGCTTGGTTGGCGCGGGAAGTTGCGCCTCAAGCTCGGTGACTTCGGTCCGCGGCCAGGACAGGGGATTGAAGATCAATACGGGCACGCCCTCGCCTTGCGTATTCACGTGTGCGGCGATTTCCTGCAGGGACCCCATGGTAACGTCGTTCGCGGCGCGATCCACCTCCTCCAGATTACGCTTGGCGTCAAGATAGTTCACCGCGACGCCAGAGCCGGGCATGATGTCGTGAAAGTGATCGAACAGCAGATTCTTCCAGCTCATCTCCATCCCATCCTGAGGATAAGGCCGCCCGTACATCGAAGCCAGCGAGGCAAACTTTTCTGCATTTAACACAGTCTCTTCGGCGCGGCGAATTCTGCGCTTAGTCTCCGCCTGCGTGGTGAAGACGCCGCGGTGATACTGGAAATAGAGTTCGCCGTCCCACACCGGGACCTGCATGTTCGGCAACTTCTTCTCCAGATCGCTGAAAAAGTCGCGCGCGAAACTGAATTCCAGCTTGGGGAACACCGCATCCGGCGCTCGCAACCGCTCGGCATGATCGAGCATAATGCGTGTGGGCCCACCGCCATGGTCGCCGACGCCGTAGAGGTGCATCATCTCGGGTTTATCGGGAATGGTCTTGCCGTAGATCGACGGCATCCAGACCGCGACCTGGCTGGCCAGCGGCTCAGCATCGATTCCGTCCGCGTAGTCGTGAGGAAAATAAGTCAGCAGACGGCTGCCGTCTGGCGACTGCCACCAGAAAAGTTTGTAGGGAAACGTGGTGAATTCGTGCGCCCACATTAGCTTCTGCGTGACGAAATAATCCATCCCCGACTTTTTGTAAATCTGCGGCAGTTGGTAGTTGTATCCGAACGAATCGGGATTCCAGCCGATCTTCACATCCACTCCAAAATTCTTTTTAAAATAGCGCTTACCCACCAGAATCTGCCGCACCAGCGATTCGCCGTCCGGCATGTTCAGGTCCGGTTCGACCCACATTCCGCCGATGATCTCCCATCGCCCTTCTTTCACTCGCTGCTCAATCTGTTTAAACAGGTCAGGATATTTTTCCTGCATCCACTCATACGTTCGCGCCGACGACATGGTGAACTTGAAGTCGGGATACTCGCGCATCAGATCGAGCACACTCTGAAAAGTATTGCGCACAACTTCAACCGTCTCGGTCCACGGCCAGAGCCACGCCATATCAATGTGCGAGTTGCCGACGATGCGGACATTGAACTGCAGCATCCAGGGCTTCAGTACTTCTAGTTTTGCCTGCGCTGCTTTTAGCGACTCATCAAAACCAGCTGGATCACCGCGATCGAGCGCCGCGAAATCGATGGCTTTGAGAGCGGCGTCGAGTTCCAGTTCACGCTCAGCCTTTCCTTGCTCATATGCGGCAATGATGGGACGGGCGGAAAGAATCTCCATGCGCAGAAATGCGGGATCAGGTCGCGTGCGCGGGGCGTCGACAGTGAGTTCGCTATGAAAGAACTCGCACTGTACTCCGTCTCCGGCCACCACTCGCGCCGCGATCAGGAATTTTTGACCGGATTGCGCACTTGAAGTCAGCAAGACGGGCAAAATATCATCGTCGCTGCCGCGATAGAGAATCCCTCCGTTCGAGAAGACCGTGATCATCAGGCCGCTGGGACTGCCAAACCGCAGATCCAGCAGCACCCGCGAGCCCTGAGTGGGATAGCCGTTGATCCTTTCTGGAATCTGTACCCAGCGCCGGAACACGCGCGTGCCGCTCCAATGCTCCTCGTCTCCGTTTATGCCGCCCGGTTGCGATCGGTTCTTCACCGTGAGCGATCCCCAATCCGCGTCGCTCAATCCCGGATCTTCCGGATGAGGAATGTCAGCATGAAATCGCCATTCTGCTTCGGCTTGACTGGACAGAGACTGCAATCGATCGAGCGTGGCCTTGTAAGGGTCAACGGAGCCGGAAGTCTGGGCGACCGCCGCAGCGGAGTGAAGCGAAACGGCAAACGCTAGGACCAGCATTAAGAAGATGGTGAAACGCTTCATCGAAAGCACACCTTTCCGAGCTTTTTCTGGCAAAGTCAGACTGCAGGCAAATCTTTGCGGGGCAACAAAGTGTATCACTCGGTCCTGTGAGGAACTCTTAAGTTGCTGATTCTACGGTGCAACCATGAGGCTTCATTGATCCTGCAAAAATTATGATTCCTTCCATCTAAATTATGAATCGAAGGTGTTACGTAAGGTTGTTGACGGCGCAGGCTGGGCAACCTAGAATCGCTGAAATGTCAGATCGCCAAAATTCTCGTTCCATGTGCTGCTGCACTTGTTGTTGTTGTGCATGCGTGTGCGCTGGCGCGGGGAGGCTGCTGACCTAAGAAATCTTTCTTAACTCAGGCACTCATCAACCCATCGCCAGACGAACCTGGCGGTGGGTTTTTTATTTTGCCCCAAACCCTTTGTTTAAGGCGCTTTCAGGAAATAGACGACTCACTTATGACGCAGACATTGATTCCATCGACAACCGCTCCACTAACTTCTCTGCCGGCGAAGAAAGAAACGACCGCTCAACGGGTTGAGCGCCTGAAGCGCGCGGTCAATCCTTGGGACGGCCTGAACGAAATTCGCCGCTTCGCTCGCGAAGGGTTCCAGTCCATCCCTGCGGAATGGATCGGCACTTACTTCCGCTGGTGGGGCGTTTACACCCAGGGCGATGGCGCCGGCGTAACCGGTGGCTCGGGCGGCGTGGGCAAAGCGCTGCAGCGCTTCATGGTGCGCATCCGCATCCCCAACGGGCTGATGACTTCGCGCCAACTGCGAGCGATTGCTGATCTCACGCGGCGTCACGCCAACGGAATCGCCGATCTCACCGTCCGCCAAAATATTCAACTGCACTGGGTCACCATGGAATCTCTGCCGGAAGTTCTCGATGGACTCTGGCAAGTGGGCCTGAACACTACCGGCGCCTGCGGCGATGTGGTGCGTAACGTGACTGGATGCCCGGTCGCAGGTGTGGACGCCGACGAAATCGTCGACGCATCGCCGCTGGTTCTAGAAGTGTCGCGGTTGCTTGCCGGCAACGCAGAGTTTTATAACCTGCCGCGCAAATTCAAAATCTCGATCACCGGATGCCGGGTGTGGTGCCCTTATCCGGAAATCAATGACATCGGCTTGACCGCGATCACTCGCACCGTCGGCGGAAAGCCGGAAATCGGGTTTTCGCTACGCGTTGCAGGCGGCCTCTCGGCGGAGCCGTATCTCGGAGCGCGCTTGAACGCGTTCGTGCGCTGGGACCAGGTTCTGCCCGTAGTCAAAGGCATTGCTGAGCTCTTCCGCGATTCTGACGTTTTGCGTGAGCATCGTGAACGAGCTCGGCTGAAATTTCTTTTTCTGCGTCACGGCTGGACCGCCGAACGTTTCCAGAGTGAACTCCAGCACCGCATTGGATTTCAGCTTGATCCCTCCGTCGAAGAGAATCCGCCGGACGATGTCTACCGCGATCACGTCGGCATTCATCCGCAGAAGCAGCCCGGACTTTCATATGTCGGAGCGGTTGCACTCCGCGGACGGATCACCGCCGACCAGATGCAGTCCGCCGCCGAACTCGCCGAGCGTTACGCCGGCGGCGAATTGCGCGCCACCAACATGCAGAACCTGGTGGTGGTAAATGTCCCCACGCTCAACGCTGAACCGCTGTCGAAAGAGTTCGATGCGATCGGTCTGCGAGTTGGCGGTTCCGCTTTCGCGCGGGGCACCGTGGCGTGCAGCGGGACCGAGTTTTGCAAGATTGCCATCACCGAGACCAAAGCCTTTTCCCGCTGGCTGGTCGAAGAACTCGAAGAACGACTGCCCGGTTTCGACCAGCATCTGAAGCTGCACGTTACCGGATGCCCTAATAGCTGCGGCCAACACTGGATTGCCGACATTGGCATCGAGGGCAAGAAGGTCAAGGTTCACGACCGCATGGTTGATGCCTACTACTTTTGCGTGGGCGGAGCGCTCGGTCTCAATCAGGCGACCGCGCGCCCGGTTGGATATCGCTGCGCCGCCACTGAAGTGCCCGATGCGATTGAGCGGCTGCTCGGCCACTATCTCGCCCAGCGTGAGCCCGGAGAGAATCTTCGGCGCTTCTTTGCCCGGCACAGCAACACGGAGTTGCGCGAACTCCTGGCGGGCGAGGTTGTGGCAGCGGTTGATCGTGATCTCCCCGCAACTCGCAGTCTCGCGCAGGCAGGAGGGCTCGGTGACTAATTTGTTCCCCATGTTTCTGAAACTAGAAGGCAAGCAGGTCCTGGTCGTAGGCGCCGGAAAAGTGGGCGAGCCCAAGATTGCCGGCCTGCTCGAAACCGGTGCTCGCGATTCGCGTGGTTTCGCTCGATGCAGGTCCTGCCGTTCGCGAGTGGGCGCGCGATGGGAAGCTTGAATTCGAAGCGCGTGCCTTCGCTGCAGATGACCTGCAAGGGGCGTTTCTCGCGGTCGTGGCGACGAACTTGCGCACCTTGAACGAGCGCATCTATTACGAGGCGCAACGGTGCGGCGTGCTCTGCAACGTGGTCGACGTGCCTGATCTGTGCGACTTTTTCTATCCCGCGGTTGTTCGCCGCGGTGATTTACAAATTGCCGTCTCCACCGCCGGACAGAGCCCGTCTCTGGCTCAGAAAATCCGACACCAACTGGAAAAACAATTTGGACCGGGATATGCGGCGTGGGTCGCCGAACTCGGCGAAACTCGCAAGCTGATTCTGGCCAGCGATCTCGACAAAGATCGCAAGCTCGATTTGCTGCATTCGCTGGCCAGCAGGGAAGCGCTCGACGCGGCCTTGGCCGAACGGCCCGAACTGGCGGCCAAAGGCGAGGGCGCATGACAGATAAAAGTATGAAGGGAAAAGTCTATCTAGTCGGCGCGGGCCCGGGCGACCCGGAGTTGCTGACCGTGAAGGCACTCCGCGTCCTGCAGTGCGCCGACGCAGTGCTGCACGACGAACTGGTTGCTCCGGAGATCCTGAGGCTGATCCCGCCGACCGCGCAGGTTCACAACGTCGGCAAGCGTTGCGGCAAAAAGAAAATATTGCAGGAAGAAATCAATTATCTGATGGTCGCGCTCGCGGAAACAGGCCTGCGCGTCGTTCGGCTGAAAAGCGGCGACCCCCTTATCTTCGGACGCGCCGGCGAGGAACTCGAATCTCTGCGCCGCGCCAACATTCCATTCGAGATCGTTCCGGGAGTTACGTCTGCCTTGGGCGCGGCCGCTGCGGCGCAGATTCCCTTGACTCATCGCCGCGCTTCGTCCGCCCTGGTGTTCCTAACCGCGCATCAGGCTCCCGGCAGCGAAGCCGCGAATTGGAACAAGTTGGCCGGAAGCGGCGCGACGCTGGTCATTTACATGCCCGGGCAAGATTACTCCGAGGTCGCCGCAAAGCTGCGTGCAGCGGGGTTGGCCAGTGACACACCCTGCGCGGTCATTTCTCGCGCGTCCACTCCGCAGCAGCGGACTCAACGTTCCACGCTCGCCGAGTTGTCGAGTTCTTCGCAGCTCGCCGCTCCTACGCTGCTGATCGTAGGGGAAGTCGTGAACTTCGCTGAGCAGTCTTACAGATCCGGCCGATCTCGCGCAGCAATTTGCGATGCCGTTGTTCGCAGATTCGCCTCCGGTAGCCGGTTTCAGCACCCAACCACCAGAGAACCAGGAGCCACTCGCGTGAATCCCCAGATCCAATCCGCCATCGACAGCAAAAATCAGGTTGAGGAACAAATCGAGGCCATCCAGCCTGCGGCTGAAGCTTGGACTCCGCAGCACGCTCTAAGTTGGGCATTCGAAAATTTCGGAAATGCTGTCGCGATTTCCTCCGCCTTCGGAGCTGAAGGCATGGTGCTGATCGACATGGCGTCGCGGGTTCGTAAAGATTTCCGCTTATTTACCATCGATACAGAATTTCTTTTTCCGGAAACCTACAATCTGATGGATCGGATCGAAGAGAAATACGGCGTCGCGATCGAGAAAGTATATTCCGTGCTCTCTCCCGAAGAGCAGGGGCGTACTCACGGAACCGCGCTGTGGGCACGCGATCCCGACCGCTGCTGCAATCTGCGAAAAGTCGAACCGCTGCGCCGCAAACTCGGCGAGTTGAGTGCATGGATCACCAGCATTCGCCGCGACCAGACTTCAGTACGTTCGAATGCGCGGAGAATTGAATGGGATGCAAAATTCGGCCTGGCAAAAATCAATCCGATCGTCGACTGGAACTCGAAGCAAGTGTGGCGCTACATCCACGATCATGATGTACCCTACAACGCGCTGCACAATCAGGACTACCCCAGCATCGGCTGCACTCATTGCACACGCGCCGTGCGGCCGGGAGAGGATCCACGAGCAGGACGCTGGCCGGGATTCGCCAAGACCGAGTGCGGTCTGCATGTGATTGAACCGATGTCCGCATCGCTAGCCGGAGTCTCGACGAAAGCCGCCAAGTTCGGCAACTGAGATTCGAAGGACAAGAGTCCGTTCTCAGCCTGCCTGACAGAATGCGGCAGAGGTCCCTCCCCAGTCGTGCGTTGGCTCGGCGTGGGGGAAAAATATTCCGTGCAGTCGCTGCACCGACTCCTCGACCTTCGATTCCTCCACCAGAAAAGAAATCGTGCGATCGGATGCATCCTGGCAGACTACGCGCACATCCATATCCGCCACCGCCGCGAACACGCGGCTGGCTATGTCCGGCTGGCGGCGAAGGTTCTCGCCCACGAGGCACACTAGCGCTTTGTGATTTTCCCAGCGCACTTCGGCCAGGTCGCGCAGGTCGGTCGTAATCGCGGGCAAAGCCGCGGTCGATCCCACCAGCACCGACACTTTCCCCAGCGACACCGCCATCCCATCGACCGAGCACGCGTGCCGGTCAAACAGCGCATAGATGATGCGCAACAGCTCGGAGTCGACGCCGTGCGCCGATTGAATCTCGACCGCCGTGACATTTCTCTTCGCGGTGATGCCGCTCACTGCATCCGACCTTTTTGCGTGCGCAACAATTTCCGTACCCTCCCCTTCTGGCCGTCGCGAATTCAAGACATAGACGGGAATGTTTCCTCTCATCGCCGGCGCCAGCGTCGCCGGATGCAGCACTTTTGCGCCAAAGTGAGCCAACTCCGCTGCCTCATCAAAACTGATCTTGCGAATCACGCGGGCGTCGGAGCAAAGTTTAGGATCGGTCGTCATAATTCCGTCCACATCCGTCCATATCTCAACCCGGGCGGCGCCTAGCGCAGCGGCGACAATTGCGGCGCTGAAGTCGGACCCTCCGCGGCCCAGAGTCGTCGGAACGCCGTCTTCCGTCGCCGCGATGTACCCTCCCAGCACCGGCACTTGCCCGCGCTCCAGCAGCGGGATCAATGCCTCCTGCACCCGGAACTCCGTTGCGTCCCACACCGGACTGGCCTGACCATGGCGCGCGTCGGTAACGATGCAGGCCCGCGCGTCTACATGTGCAGCCCGGATTCCAGCCTCGCAGAGAGCTTCCTTCACCAGACGGCTCGAAAAACATTCCCCGAAGCTGAGCAGATGGTCCTGCGTCTTGAGATTCAGTTGACGAGAGTTGTCCAAATCGTGCAATAGAGATTCCAACTCACGGAACTCGCCGCGCAATTCGCGATCGAGCGTGCCGTACGCCGAGTCGTCGACCAGCGAATCCGCCAACTGCTCATGCCGAACATAAATGTCGCGCACCGTGGCCAGCGCGGAACCCAGGCGACCCTTCGCGGCCGCGTTTCCGGCCTCCAGCAGTTGATCGGTCACCCGTGCCAGTGCGCTGACCACCACGACCGGCCGTGCGCCCCGCCGGTTCCGCACGATGCCGCTACTGGCAATGCTCTCGCGAACGATGCCAATGAGCCGGCGAATCGCCGCCGCATCCTCAACCGACGTCCCACCAAACTTCATCACCACGACATCGTCACTGCGTTCGAATCGGCTTGGCCGCCGCGGTTCGCTTACAGGTTGGTCTGCATTTCCGCTCATATCCAGCTCCATTTCTCGTTTGTCGCGCATTCTTTTCGGGCAAAACAAAAACCCACCGCCAGATCGCTTCTGGCGGTGGGTTCGGGTGATTCTTTTAAGAGTGCTTTACTTCATCCGATCCCGTCCTCCAGAAGACACGTAATTCGTGTCGACATGCTTGTGCTTGTCGATGTAATTCGCGTGGACTTCTGGATGGAGGAATTCATAAGAAAGTTCAACGCAAGCCTATCGGTTGGGGCTAACCGGTGGAAATGCAAAATTCAAATCGAAGCAATCTGAATTTCAAATTTATATAAGGTGAGCGGAAGTCCTGATAACAGAAGGGTTTAGGAGAACAGCCCATTTCGCTCTCGATCGAGCGCTGATCGAGTTTCCCTTACTCCTCTGTCTTCTTCAAGTTCGTGGCGAACTGGCGCAGCAGCGCCACAAACGCAGTGGACGCGACTGAGAGCGTTCGATCCCGCCGATAAGCAAGTCCCAACTCGCGATAGAGCACCGCGTCTTCAATCTCAATCAGCTTGACCCGCCCCGACTCCACTTCATCGCGCGCGAATGATGCACTGATCAGCGATACGCCCAGGTCGGCGGCCACAAAGCTCTTGATCATCCCAATGCTCGGTAGTTCCATCCGAACCCGCAGTTCGGCAGCGTGCGGCCGAAACAGCTTGTCCAGCAATCGTCGCGTGTGGCCGGTTTTCGGGAACAGCAGCGGATGCTTCACAATCTCGCTGACTGGCACAACCTTGAACTTCGCCAGCGGATTCTTCGGGCTCACCATCAGCATCAGCTTGTCGCGGAAAATCGGCTGAATTTTCAAACTCGGAGACTGAATCGGCAGCGTCAGAATGCCGACCTCCACCTGGCCGTTTTCCAGTTTCTCGACAATTTTGTAGCTGAAATTGCGGTAAATGCTGATCTGCACCGGCGGATAGCGCCGGCAATATTCACCGAACACCTCCGGCAAAACATAGAGGCAAGTTGCCTCGTTGGCGCCCACTCGCAACGTGCCCCGGGGAGTGCCGCTATGGTCGGCGACAGCCATGAGCGACTCGTCGCGCAGGGCCTTCAGCCGCTCGGCGTATTCAAAAAATACCTGGCCGGCAGGAGTCAGCTTTACCGTCTTACCCGAACGGTCGAGCAGGCGGTCGCCATACTCCTGCTCCAGCTGGCGGATCTGGGCGCTCACCGCCGACTGCGACCGAAAAACCTTCTCGCCCGCACGTGAAAAGCTGCCCTGCCGGGCCACTTCCAGAAACGTGATGAGCTGATCGAAGTCCATTGGGTTTCAGCGAATTATAGCGAACTCGCCGCAATCCGCGGTTAATTTACTCGGCATCTCCCGAAGCTTGCTGTGCCTGAAATTTGCATGACTTGCATCGAAATTCTGCATTGTACTTGCTCGGACACAAGGACCAGAATACTAAGTCTGTTCCTGAGCAGAAGTGTGCGACCCCCAGTCGCCCGAGCGCTAGACGCCCAGAACAAATGATTCGAAAGGAACTCAGTTCACCGGACCAAGTCGGATTCCATGACGAAGCTGACGACGCGTCTCAACCCGAAGACCGGCTTGCCCTACGCCCAGGGTCTTTACGACCCGGCGCACGAGCACGACGCCTGCGGAATCGGGTTCGTGGCCAGCATCGGCGGCCATAAGAGTCACGACATTATCAGCAAGGGAATTCAGGTTCTGCTCAACCTGGCGCATCGCGGCGCTTGCGGCTGCGATCCGGAAACCGGCGACGGAGCCGGCGTCCTCATCCAGATTCCGCATAAATTCTTCGCTCGTGAATGCGAAAAGCTTGGCTTCGCGCTGCCGAAAGCCGGAACTTACGGCGTCGGCATGACGTTCCTGCCGGTCGAGAAACACCAACGATTACAGTGCGAAGGAATCCTCGAGCGCATCGTGCGCGAGGAAGGGCTGACTCTTCTCGGCTGGCGCGATACTCCCGTTTACGCCTCTGCGATTGGTCGCGTGGCGCGCGCCTCGCAGCCTTACATTCAGCAGATTTTCATGCGCTGCGCTTCGGGCATGGACGAAGATGCCTTCGAGCGCAAACTCTACGTCGTGCGCAAGCGCGCTGAAAATGAGATTCGCGAATCCGCCATCGAAGATGCGGAGATGTTCTACATCCCGTCGCTTTCCTGCCGCACGATCGTCTACAAAGGTCTGCTGCTGGCCTCGCAGATCACGAATTTCTACCGCGAGCTTTCCGATCCGGATGCGGTCAGCGCGCTGTGCCTGGTCCACCAGCGCTTCTCAACTAATACTTTTCCCAGTTGGCAGCGCGCGCATCCCTATCGCTACATCGCGCACAACGGCGAGATCAACACTCTCCGCGGCAACGTCAACTGGATGCAGGCCCGCCAGTCCCTGCTGCAGTCTCCGTTGTTCGGCGACGACATCAAGAAACTGCATCCCGTGATCGCGCCCGATGGCAGCGATTCGTCGAACTTCGACAATGCCGTCGAATTGCTTCTCCAGTCCGGGCGCAGTCTGCCGCACGTGATGGCCATGCTGATTCCCGAAGCCTGGTCGGGCAATCCGCACATGAAGCCGGAGAAGCGCGCCTTCTACGAGTACCACGCCTGCATGATGGAGCCGTGGGACGGCCCCGCTGCCATCGCTTTCACCGACGGCCGCGTGATCGGCGCAACCCTGGACCGCAACGGCCTGCGCCCCGGCCGCTACGTCGTCACGCACGACGACTTGGTCGTCATGGCTTCAGAAGCCGGAGTGCTCGACATCGCTCCCGAGCAGGTCAAGAGCAAAGGCCGCCTGCAGCCGGGGAAGATGTTTTTAGTCGATACCGTCGAAGGCCGCATCGTCTCCGACAAAGAGATCAAGGAGAAGCTCGCGTCGCGCCAGCCTTATGCGCAATGGGTAAAAGAAAATCAGATCACGATCGATGAACTGCCCGAGCCTTCGCGCATGCATTTTCCCGACGCCGAGACGCTTCTCCGCCGCCAGCGCGCCTTCGGCTACAGCGATGAAGATTTGCGCATGATTCTCGCACCCATGGCGTCGAAGGGCGAAGAGCCGATCGGTTCCATGGGCACCGACACGCCGCTGGCGTGCCTCTCCGACAAGCCGCAGTCGCTATTCAATTATTTCAAACAGCTTTTCGCGCAGGTGACCAATCCGCCCATCGATCCTATCCGCGAAGAGATGGTGATGTCGCTGATCAGCTACATCGGCAGCGAGCGCAACATTCTCGAAGAAGCGCCCGAAAATTGCCACATGCTGAAGCTGGCGCATCCGCTGCTCTCCAATCGCGAACTGGAAAAGCTGCGCCGGGTTTCGAATCGTGACCTGCTGGCGACCACGCTACCCGCGCTGTTCCGCGCGAGAGATGGCGAAGCAGGACTCCGCCGCGCGCTCGACGAACTGTGCCAGCGAGCTTCGCTCGCGGTGAAAGCCGGATACTCGCTGATGATCCTCTCCGATCGCGGCGTCGACAAAGATTACGCTCCCATCCCGTGCCTGCTCGCGCTGGCAGCCGTCCACAACCTGTTAGTGCGGGAAGAGACGCGTACCCAAGTCGCGCTCATCACTGAATCCGGCGAGCCCCGCGAAGTCATGCACTTCGCCTTGCTCAGCGGCTACGGCGCCAGCGCGATCAATCCGTACCTCGCGCTCGAAAGCGTTGAGAACCTGGTGTTCAGCGCGGCGAACTGGGCGACGACATCACTCCCGAACTCGCGGTCAAGCATTTCATGAAGGCCATCAAGAAAGGCCTGCTGAAAACTTTCTCGAAGATGGGAATTTCCACCCTGCAGAGCTATCAGGGCGCGCAGGTATTTCGAAGCGATCGGCTTGAACAAAGAGTTGGTCGACGCCTACTTTTCCGGCACAACCTCGCGCATCGAAGGCATCGGACTCGGCGTTCTTGCCGCGGAAGCGCAACTGAAGCATGAATACGCCTTCCGTCCGCTTACCGAATTCGAAACCGAACTCTCGGTCGGCGGCAGCTATCACCAGCGCGTCAACGGCGAATATCATCTGCTCAATCCGGCAGACCATCAGCAAGCTGCAGCAAGCCGTAAGGCAAGATAGCTTCAAGACTTTCCAGGAATACACCGACCTCATCGACAACCAGAACGCGAACCTGTGCACGCTGCGCGGCCTGATGAAGTTCAAGAAGAGCGACACGCCTGTTCCGCTCGAAGAAGTCGAGCCCGCGAAGGAAATCGTCAAGCGCTTCACCACCGGCGCCATGTCGTTCGGATCGATCAGCAAAGAGGCGCACGAGACGTTGGCCATCGCGATGAACCGCATCGGCGGCAAGTCGAACACCGGCGAAGGCGGAGAAGACGAAGAACGCTTCAAGCCCGACGCGAACGGAGACCTGCGCCGCAGCGCCGTGAAGCAAGTGGCCTCGGCGCGTTTCGGCGTGACCGCAAACTACCTCGTCAACGCCGACGAACTGCAGATCAAGATGGCGCAAGGCGCCAAACCCGGCGAGGGCGGCCAGCTCCCCGGCCACAAGGTCGACGAGGTAATCGCGCGCATCCGGCATTCCATCCCCGGCGTCGGACTGATCTCGCCGCCGCCGCATCACGATATTTATTCGATCGAAGATCTCGCGCAGCTGATCTACGACCTGAAAAACGTAAACCCGCACGCGCGCATTGCCGTGAAACTGGTCGCCGAAGTCGGTGTCGGCACGGTCGCGGCGGGCGTGGCCAAAGCTCACGCCGACGTCGTCCTGATCAGCGGCGACAGCGGCGGCACCGGCGCGTCGCCCGTTGAGTTCCATTAAGCATGCCGGCATTCCCTGGGAGCTCGGCCTCGCCGAAACCCAGCAGGTCCTTTTGTTGAACGACCTGCGCAGCCGCATTCGCGTGCAAACCGACGGCAAACTGCAAACCGGCCGTGATGTCGCCATCGCCGCGCTGCTCGGCGCCGAAGAATTCGGTTTTGCCACCACGCCTCTGATCGCCATGGGCTGCATCATGATGCGCAAGTGCCATCTCAATACCTGCTCGGTGGGCATCGCCACGCAAGACCCTGTGCTCCGCCAGCAATTCAAAGGTCAGCCTGAGCACGTCATCAATTTCTTTTTCTTCCTCGCAGAGCAGCTTCGACAGTACATGGCCGACCTCGGCTTCCGCACCGTCGACGAAATGGTTGGCCGCGTCGACATGCTCGACGTCGAACCAGCGGTCGACCATTGGAAGGATCACTGGAAGGCGAAGGGGCTGGATTTCTCCGCCATTCTCTACAATCCGCCGACGCCCTCGCGCGTCGCCCGCCGCTGCGTGCAGGCGCAGGATCACGGCCTGGAGCAGGCGCTCGATCACAAAATTCTTCTGCAAGTGCACGGCACGCTGACCACTCTTTCACCGATCGAAGTCAAGTTCCCGGTGCGCAACATCCACCGCTCGGTCGGATCGATGCTGAGCGGCGAAATTGCGCGCCTGCACGGCTCGGCGGGACTGCCCGACGACACAGTTCGCGTTCACCTCACGGGATCCGCGGGCCAGAGTATGGGCGCGTTCCTGGCTCGCGGGGTCACGCTCTCGCTTGAGGGCGAAGCCAACGACTACGTTGGCAAGGGACTATCCGGCGGCCGGCTCATCGTGTTTCCGCCACGCGCTTCCGGCTTTGCGCCAGAGGAAAACATCATCATCGGCAACGTTGCGCTGTACGGCGCTACCAGCGGCGAAGCGTTCTTCAACGGAGTTGCCGGCGAGCGTTTCGCCGTCCGCAACTCCGGCGCGACCGCGGTCGTCGAGGGCGTAGGCGACCACGGCTGCGAGTACATGACCAACGGCATTGTCCTGGTACTCGGCTCCTGCGGCAGAAATTTTGCCGCCGGCATGAGCGGAGGCGTCGCCTATGTGTTCGACGAGCGCGGAGACTTTCACCGAGCGGCGTTGCAATCTGGAATCGGTTGACCTCGAACCTCTGCTCGAAGAGTCGGATATTCAGATCGTCAGAGATCTTCTTTTGAGCCACCATGAACTGACCGCCAGCCGCCGCGCCAAATGGATTCTCGACAACTGGCAGGACGCAACCTCGCGCTTCATCAAAGTTTTCCCTCATGAGTTCAAGCGTGTGCTGGGTGTCAACCGCCGCGAACAGGCTTACATCCCCGCTTCTCAGGTCGGCGTGCTGGCACAATCCGAGCCGATGCAACCTGGGCAGATGCAGCCCGAGCAGGTGCAACTTGGGTAAGACCACCGGCTTCATGGACTACTCGCGCGAACTGGCCCCGCGCCGCCCAGTGCTGGAGCGCGTGAACGACTGGTTCGAGATTTATCAGGACTTTCCCGAAGAAAAGCTGCGCAAGCAGGGCGCGCGTTGCATGGATTGCGGCGTTCCGTTCTGCCAAACCGGATGCCCCGTCAGCAACCTCATCCCGGACTGGAATGATCTGGTCTATCGCGGCCGCTGGAAGGATGCCGTTCGCCAACTCCACGCCACGAATAACTTTCCAGAATTCACTGGCCGAATTTGTCCTGCACCGTGCGAAGCTTCGTGCGTGCTGGGTATCAACGCACCGCCGGTCACCATCAAGCAGAACGAGAAAAATATCGTCGAGCGCGGATTCCTCGAAGGCTGGATTCGCCCCGAACCTTCGAAGATCCGGACCGGAAAAAAAGTGGCAATCGTCGGCTCCGGCCCCGCGGGATTGGCCGCCGCGCAACAAATTTGCCGCGCCGGCCACGCAGTCACGGTTTACGAGAAAAATGACCGCATCGGCGGATTGCTCCGCTACGGCATCCCCGAGTTCAAACTCGAGAAGCACATCATCGACCGCCGCCTCGATCAAATGTCCGCCGAGGGCGTCAAGTTCATCACCAAGGCCGCAGTCGGCAAGACGATTCAGGTCGAAGATCTGCGCCGCGACTACGACGCCATCGTCCTCGCCGGTGGCTCCGAGCATCCACGCGACTTGCAAATTCCTGGTCGTGAACTGAAGGGAATTCACTACGCGATGGAATTCCTGCCGCAGCAGAACAAACGCTGCCACGGCGACACGCTCGATCCCGCAGGCGATATTCTCGCCACCGGCAAACGCGTCATCATCATCGGCGGCGGCGACACCGGCGCAGATTGTCTAGGTACAGTGCACCGTCAGAAGCCGATTTCAGTTCATCAATTTGAAATCATGCCCAAGCCGCCCGACGAGCGCTCCCCGCTGACGCCCTGGCCGCTTTGGCCGATGCAGTTGCGCGTGGAAGGCGCGCACGAAGAAGGCGGCATTCGCGACTGGAGCATCGCCACCGCCAGATTCACCGGCGACGAAAACGGAAACGTCGCGCAACTTCACGCCGTTAGGGTTGGCCCTCCCCCGAAGTTCGACCCGATTGCAGGCAGCGAGTTCGTCATGCACGCCGACCTGATTCTCATCGCCATGGGCTTCCTCGGCCCGGTGCGCAATGGCATGATCGAGCACCTCGGAGTTCAACTCGACAACCGCGGCAACATCGCCACAGATCCGAACTACATGTCGTCGATCCCGGGAGTCTTCGCAGCCGGCGACATGCGCCGCGGGCAATCGCTCGTGGTGTGGGCGATCGCCGAAGGCCGCAAAGCGGCCGCCAGCGTCGACGCTTATCTGAAGGCGCAGCCCGTTCGCCCTGTCGCTCCCGCAGCCTCGAGTGCGCGGCAGATCGCTTCGTAAACAAAATGCGTCGTCGGTCGTCGGCTGCTAGTCGTCAGCCGTTTGCCGAAACTGGTCGGCCAACGACTGACGCCCGGCGCCTGCGATCGATGTAAGATGTCTGCGCCACCCCCATGATCCAACTCACCGACATCCAGGCCGCACTCGAAAGAATCCGCGCCGACATCCGCATCTCTCCCTGCACCCACTCCGAAACATTCTCCGGCCTTACCAACAATTCCATTTATCTCAAGCTTGACAACCAGCAGCGCACCGGAGCTTTCAAAGAGCGCGGCGCGCTGAATAAACTGCTCACGCTGAGCGCCGAAGATCGCTCCCACGGCGTAATCGCGGCCTCCGCCGGCAACCATGCCCAGGGCGTTGCGTATCATGCCGGACGCCACAAGATCGCGGCCCGCATCGTGATGCCGCTGCCCACGCCGCTGACTAAAGTTTCGGCAACGCGCGCCTACGGCGCCGAGGTCGTGCTGCACGGCACCAACTACGACGAGGCCTACGACAAAGCCGTCGAGTTGAGTAAGACCGACCACCTTACGCTGATCCACGCTTTCGACGATGATGCCGTCATCGCAGGGCAGGGAACTCTTGGCTTGGAAATTCTGCAGCAGCATCCCGGCATCGAAGCCATCGTCGCCCCCATCGGCGGGGGAGGCCTGATCGGCGGCATCGCCTGCGCCGTCAAAGAGACGAATCCCAAGGTGCAGATCTTCGGCGTTCAGCCTTCGCGCATTCCTTCCATGAAAGCCGCAGTAGCCGAGGGCAAGCCGGTCACGCTGACGGCAGCAAAAACGATCGCCGACGGTATCGCCGTTCGTCGCGCCGGCGATCGCACGCTCCCTCTGGTTCAGAAATATGTCGACGACATCGTCACCGTGGAAGAAGAAGAAATCGCGAACGCGATTCTGTTATTGCTGGAGCGCGAAAAGACTTTGGCCGAGGGGGCAGGCGCTGCCGCTATCGCCGCCGTCCTGAACCGCAAACTGCCACTGCAAGGAAAAAAAATTGCCGTCCTGGTCTGCGGCGGCAACATTGACGTCACGCTGCTCGCGCGCATCATCGAGCGCGGCCTGGTGAAAGACGGACGCCTGGTCCGCCTTCGCGTTCACCTGCCCGATTATCCCGGCGCGTTGCACCGCCTCACCGGAATCCTCGCCGACCACCGCGCCAACATTGTCGAGACGGCCTACGACCGCGCCTATCACGGAGTCAATCTCGGCGACACCGCCATCGACATCACGATGGAAACCCGCGGGCCCGACCACATCATCGAACTTCTGGCCGCCTTGGTGTCAGCCGGCTACACGCACGAACGAATTCTGTAGGTGAATAGCGAAGTGGGTGTCCGTCGGACCGCGAGAGATTTAACGACGGGCCGCATGGCTACGGCGATGATGAACTGACTGGCGTCTTTCCCCCACCACGGCAGACGAACAGACAAACCAAAACTCCCGCTCCCACCGCGGCACCCGCAGCAATCCATTTCGGATTCACACCGGAGCCGGGAGTCGTTGGCACGGCAGCCGCTCCGCATATCTCCGTTTGGTCGAAACTTTTGTGCTCCCCTTCGTGAACTGTGGTTCCGTGGGAGTTTTCCGTTTCCGGTGCTGTCTTCTTTCGATCCCCGGCTCGCTCCACGTTCACGTCATTCTTGCGAGCGGCCACCTGAACATTTCCATTCACGTTCGTTACTTCGTATTGCGTCCACTCGTTGAGCACAGGCACCACCGTGATGCAACTCACTCGCACTTTGAAACTCGTAGACGTCCCGACCAGCACGCTGCCATGATCCAGTTCGAGCAGGTTGGTTTGCAGCTTGGCTACCGATTCCGGCTGGATCAGAACGGTCGATCCATCCAGGCTCAGGTTCGCGGAAGCTCCCGGCTTGGTTTCCAGCAAATCTCCCGGAAAAACCGCGGAGGCGTCCCTCGCTTCGTATCCATTTACCCAAACCCCGGCTTGGGCATGAAGAATTGCCGCCCCCGCTTGCCCCTGCGCATTAGATCCCGGTTGGCCTTGTCCCGGCAAACTCTGGCCCGCACTCATCGGTTGGGGCGCAGCCTGTCCTTGTCCGCTCTGTGCTGGCTCACCGAGCAGCGACACCGGTACCATCACGAGCATCACCCAGCACAGAAAACCACGTAACATTGAGACACGCATCCTGATTCAGGGAAGACTATTTTCCGCAAGCTTCCCACTAAAAATCGTAGCCGGGTATGCCGCCATCGTCTATTAGCAGGGTGGATGCGCGTCCGCATTCCCGCGAATCTCTCGGTTGCCTGATTAGAGCATCGTTTGTAACAACTGTTGTTTCTGGGTAAAACTTTGTAAACCATGCCACTTCCGGCCTCTCGGCCATGTAAATTAGAAGCTGGGGCGTATGAAACAGAAAAGGCAAAAAAAGAACGCAGCAATCCTGGCATTCCTGGTTACTCTCACGGGCGTCTCCGCGGTGAATTTCTCGTCACCAGCTTTCGCTTCTGCGGTCGGTGCGGCTCAGGACGCTGCCCAACCAGCGGTCACTCGCCGCATTGGTTCCATCAAAGCCGTTAGCGGAAACTCTATTACCCTCACGCCCGATTCCGGTCCTGCGATCGCCGTCACCGTGCAGCCGAGCGCCCGCCTACTGCGCATTGCGCCGGGCGAAAAGGATCTCAAGACCGCCACTCCGATTCAGTTGTCGGATCTGCAAGTGGGAGACCGCGTGCGAGTGCGCGGCACTGCGTCCGCAGATGGCGCGTCGATCGCGGCGCTTGAGATCATTGTGATCCCGGCCGCCGTGGTGGCTGCCGTTAGCGAGCAGATGCGCCAGGATTGGCAGAAGCGCGGCCTCGGCGGCCCCGTGACCGCCGTCGATCCAGCGGCCGGCACAGTAACGATTTCAACCTCCAGCTTCGCCGGAAAAAAATCCATCGTTGTGCACACCTCCAAGAGCACGATCCTTCATCGCTACGCCCCCGATTCGGCCAAGCCTGAAGATGCCAAGCCCATCACCTTGCAGGACATCCACGTCGGCGACCAACTGCGCGCCCGCGGAGACCGCAACGCCGACGGCACCGAAATGACCGCCGAAGAAATTTATGCCGGAAACTTTCCCAACGTCGAAGGTCTCATCAAGACGATCGACGCAAGTACCGGCGTTATCAGCGTTCAGGATGTATTGAGCAAGAAAATCGTTCAACTGAAAGTCACTCCCGATTCGCAGCTTCATAAAATCCCCACCGAAATGGCGCAGAGATTTGCCGCGCGCGTGAAGGCTGCATTGCCGCCGGGTCTGCCCGGCGCATCCATGAATTCGTCATCCGGAGCCGCTGCAAATCGCCCATCGACTGGCGGATATTCTGCAGGCGCCGGCACGACCGGCGAAACGACTCCGGGCGGCGCCGGAGCTGGCGCAGGCATGGCTGCGGGCTCCGCCGGACCTCGCTCCGGTGGCGGAGGCTTCGACTTCCAGCGTTTGCTCGATCAGACTCCCGCCGTGACTCTCGCCGACCTGCACAAGGGCGATGCGATCGTTGTCCTTGCCACCGAAGGCACGCCCTCCGGCGGCAGCACCGTCATCAAATTATTCAGCGGAGTCGAACCCATCCTGCAGGCTGCCCCGAACGGCAGCCAGGCCATGATGCTGGCGCCCTGGAGCCTGGGAGGCGCCCCCGGCGGCGACTCCGGTCAATAACCTCAGATTGTTTCCGAATCGGCGCACGCGCCTCAGCGCTGTAATTGCTGTTTTTCCCGATTCACAGAGCGAGCAGTTCACAAGATCGAGTTTAGTAATCGAGTAAGAAAGTGAAGGTCGAGAAATACATGCGTTTCATGGCTGTCGTGTTTTTATTTTTTTCTCTACTGATCCCATCGTCGGCTCAAACCACAGCACCGGTCCAATCCGCCGCGCCTTCGGCAAGCACCACCGGAGCGCTTCGCGGACAAGTCACTGATCCCTCCGGCGCAGTGATCGCCGGCGCCAGCGTGATCATGACTCCCGCGACCGGCTCTCCAATCGTCGTGCAGAGTAACGCGCAGGGCCTGTATGAGTTCAAAACTCTGCCGGCAGGGAAGTATGTACTCTCGGTCGCCGCTCCCGAATTCACGCTATACGAGAACGACAATGTCGTCATCGCCAGTCAGGCGCTGCGGCTCAACGTAACTATGGCGATTGAAGTTGAGACTCAGAAAGTTCAGGTCTCCGACACCGCGCCCACCGTTGATGTGAATCCCTCGAACAACGCCGGCGCCATCGTCATCTCCGGCAAAGAACTCGAAGCCCTGCCTGACGATCCCGATGAATTACTCTCCGATCTTCAGGCCCTCGCCGGACCCTCCGCCGGCCCTAGCGGCGGACAGATGTATATCGACGGCTTCACCGCCGGCCAACTTCCTCCTAAGTCGTCGATCCGCGAAATCCGTATCAACCAGAATCCGTTTTCCGCCGAGTATGACCAGTTGGGTTACGGCCGCATCGAAATCTTCACCAAGCCCGGCACCGACAACTTTCACGGGCAGGTCTTCATCATTGGCAACGACTCCTCATTCAATACCGCCAACCCCTTCGCCGGCGTCGAACCGGGATACTACACCACGCAATACAACGGCAACATTGGCGGCCCCATGGGCAAGAAGGCATCTTTCTTTTTTAACCTCGAGCGCCGCAACATCAACGAACTGGCTCCCATTGACGTGCCCATCCTAGACGACAATCTGAACCAGACCACGTTGGCCGAGTCGATTCCCAACCCGCGCCAGCGCACCAATCTCAGCCCGCGGCTCGACTGGGCCGTCACCAAGAACAACACCCTCACCGCGCGCTACCAGTATTATCGCGACACCGAAACCAACAACGGCGTAGGCGTCGCCAGTCTTCCATCGCAGGCCTACTACTCGCAATCCACCGAACAAACGGTTCAAATCGGAGACACTCAGGTCTACGGCTCGAAGATCGTGAACGAAACCCGCTTCCAGTTCGTTCGCGATGACAGATCTGCAAAATCCAGTCGACCCAAACCCCGTCGTCAACGTGATTGGCGCTTTCACCGGCGGCGGCAACGGCTCCGGCAATTACAACGATCAAACCAATCGCTACGAACTGCAGAACTACACTTCACTCATTCACGGCAATCACGTGCTGAAGTTTGGCGGCCGTTTCCGCGCCACGCAAGACACGAATTATTCTCTGGGAGGGTTCAACGGTTCCTTCACGTTCTCTTCGTTAAACTCCTCAACCGACGTGCTCGCGAATTGTGCCGCTCTCGCCGGGAAATCCCGCGTGTCCCTTTTCGCTTTTTTCCGCCGAGACTGCGTTGAACAGCGGCGCTACGCCCTACGCCACAACCCTGTCCTACACCACCGGCCTGCCCACCGCTTCGGTCACTTACTATGACTTCGAGCCTTACATTCAGGACGACTGGCGAGCCAAGCCCAATATCACGCTCAGCTTCGGCCTGCGCTTCGAAACCCAGAACGCCATTCATGACCAAAGGCGACTTCGCTCCGCGCCTGGGATTCGCCTGGGGCGTAGGCGGTCGGAAATCTGCGCCCAAAGTTGTGATTCGCGGCGGCTACGGCATTTTTTATAACCGCTTCGGATCCGGACAAATCCTGCAGGCCGATCGCTTCAACGGAATCGTGCAGCAGCAGTTCATCATCAATAATCCGACTTGTTTCCCCGGCGTCGACGTGGCCTTCACCAATTTCGCCAGCTGCGGCGCGCCCACATCTTCCGCCTCCAGCATCTATCAGATCAGCCCCAATCTCCGCGCCCCTTATACCATGCAGGGCGCAGTCAGCCTGGAACGCCAAGTCACGAAGTCGGCAACGGTTTCCGCGACATATCTGAACTCGCGCGGCTTCGACCAGTTCCTCACTATTAATGCCAGCGCTCCCTATCCAGGTACTCCGTGCTATCTCACCGGGTGTCCCGCGATTACCGGCGGCAACGTCTACCGTTATGTGTCCGAAGGCAATTTCAAGCAGAACCAGCTGATCGTCAACACCAACATAAAAGTTGGCACCAGAGTTCAGCTCTTCGGCTTTTACACGCTGGGCTATGCCAACAGCGATACATCAGGCGTCTCCAGCTTTCCGTCAAATTCCTACGACATCAGCCAGGATTACGGTCGAGCTTCGTTCGACGTGCGGCAAAGGCTCTTCCTCGGCGGAAGTCTCGCCTTGCCCTATCTGTTCCGGCTGAGCCCGTTCATGGTGGTCAGTTCCGGCTCGCCCTTTACCATCAGCTCGCCCATCGATGAAAACGGAGATCAGATCTACAATGACCGTCCCGGCCTGGTTTCCTCCGCGACTTGCCCTGCTGGAACGAATCCGCAAGGCACCGTTTACTGCACGCAATTGGGAACCTTCGATGCTTCGGGCGCGGGCAAACTCGTGCCCATCAATTCCGAAACCGGCCCCGGCCATTTCGTGCTCAACCTGCGTCTAACCAAAACCATCGGAATCGGCCCCAAACTGAAATCGGCCCGGACTCAAGGTCCTGGTGGACCTGGCGGTGGTGGCGGTGGCCATCGCGGTGGTCCGCTGTTTGGCGGCGGTGGAGGCGGGTTCACTACGTCCTCTAACTCCGACCGTCGTTACAACCTCACGTTCGGTTTGGGCGTGCGCAACGTATTCAATAACGTCAACGTCGCCACCCCCAATGCGGTTCTCGGGTCCCCGCTTATTCGATAAGTCCAACTCGCTGCAGGGCGGTCCGTTTTCGCAAGGCAGTTCTTCCAATCGTCGCATCGAACTGCAAGCTACATTCTCCTTCTAAGTCTCGCGTTGGGAAGCGCTCAGCAGCCGGGCTTGCTTTTCTCTGCGACCTCGGCGGCCGTACTCTGCGAACTTAGCGGTGAATGGCTTTTAACCTGGCGGCATTCGCATAGTCATATCAAGGATCGCTGCACCCGCGTTATCCTGAAAGCCGAAACCTGCGTGCCACGTAGTCCCGCAGCGTAAGGGCCCGAGAGCGATTGGCTTTTCTTCCCATTACCAGGCGACAGTTTGTCGGTCTTGCCGCCGGCGCCGGCGTGGCCGCTCTGGCCGCGGATTCCGTCCTGCTCGAGCCCAATCGTCCCCGCATCGTTCGCCGCGAAATCGCGCTGCGCCGCTGGCCCGCCAAACTTGACGGTTTCACCATCGCGCTGCTCAGCGATTTTCATTACGACCCCGTATTTTCGATCCATCCCTTGCACTCGGCGATCGGCATGGTCAATGACCTCCATCCCGAACTGATCGTGCTTACCGGAGACTTCGTTACCGTACCCAACTTTGGCGCCGCCGCCGCTGCCGCTGCTGCCGCTGAACCTTGCGCCCAGCTCTTGCGCCAGATGCACGCGCCTTACGGATTGTGGGCCGTACTCGGTAACCACGACGTCTTCACCGATCCCGACCGGGTGACCAATGCGCTGCGAGCCGTCGGCATCAATGTGCTATCCAATCAATCGGTCCCCATCGAGCGCGATTTGGCCCGCTTCTGGCTCAGCGGGGTCGACGATGTTCTCGGCCGCAGCGCGGACTTGGACGCCACGCTTCACGGCGTGCCCGCCGACGAATCCAGAATCCTGCTCGCCCACGAACCCGACTACGCTGACCATGTCGCGCGCTATCCCGTCGATCTCCAACTTTCCGGCCACTCCCACGGAGGCCAGATTCGCCTGCCTTTTCTGCGCCCGCTCTATCTCCCGGACATGGCCCACAAATACGTCTGGGGCTTGTACCAGATCCGCGAACTCACGCTCTATACCAACCCCGGCCTCGGCACCGTGGGAGTTCCGGCTCGATTGAATTGCCCGCCCGAAATCACTCTGCTGACCATGCGCCGCTCGAAGTCATAGAAGTAGCGCCGGCGTCCCCGCCGGCTGTTGTGGGGCTCCTCGTCCACGCATACCACAAAGCGCGAAGTGATTTCTGGAATGCAAATCTCCGGTTCCACCTATGCAATCTCTTTCACCTAAAAAGTCTTGCGCTTCGACATGGGAGCGCTAAGTCTTTCTGTCGCAATCAGATACAGCCCTCTCGAAACGGTCCTGAATTTGCCTCCACCAGACCACGAGCAGTTCCGCTCGCGGAAGGCAAGAAAGCTCATGCATCGTCGCAACTGGCCTGCGATTCCTTTTTACGTTTCGATCTTCATGGCGCTGTTTTCGGCGGCGCTCGTGCCCGCAGTCGTGCGAGCCGCGAGCACGCCCGACGTTCGTCCCCGCTCAGCCACTCTCGAGCAACGCGAAAGCAAAATGTCGCGTTCGCTCACCCGCGCTTCCCAGTTTGTCGATGTCGCGCACATCAGTTCACGCCCCGCCTGCGAAGACGTTCGTCCGCCCGAGGCCCTGGCCACGCCCGATCCGCTCTTCACAACAGCGGCGCACGGCCAGAAAGTGAAAGTCAGTTTCATCATCGGCACCGATGGCCGTGTCCACAGCCCGCTCATCCTCGAGAGTGCCGGACTCGCCGGTGACCGCCACGTCCTGCAAACCGTTCGCACCTGGCGATACCGTCCCGCCACCTGCAACGGTGTTCCCACCGAAATCGAAGGCAAGATCGAATTCTCCAGCCGATAGCACGACTCGAACCGGCTGGGCTAGAATGAGCCTGGATCGATTGTGATCGTGGACTGATTTTTGTGTGCTGATCTCGTCGACTAATCCCGTGGACTGATTCGTGGATAAAGACAAGAAAAATCCCAGGCCGTCCGACTCGCCCGTGCACAGCGCCGAGATGGACGAACTCTATCGGCGGCTGCAGCCCGAGATGCGGCGTCCTAAGCCCAGTCCAGAGGCGCTCACGGCCGCGCTCGAAGCCGCGCAGCGTCTGGCCGCCGAGGCCGATGCCGAACAAGCCGCCGATGACACAGCCAACGAATTATCCAGCGAGAGCACAAAAATCTGCCAGGTCTGCGGATACCGCAATCGCGAGGGCAATAAATTCTGCGGTATGTGCGGCATCACCGTCGGCGAGCCGCCAGTTGCAAGCTCTGGATTCGCGGCAGAGCCGGAGCATGGGCCATCGCAGTCGATGACGCTGCCCCCGAATTTAATGTTCGATCGCGAACCGCCGGACGAACCCACTCCCGATCCCTCCAACAGGTTGGCCACGACTCGCCCCTCGGGCCAGGAAACTCACCACTATCATCATCACTACCATCACCACTATTTTCCTGGCGGAGAAGCCATGGCGGGCGCGCGCTCTGCCGAGCCCGCCCGCGCCGACTCCAGCCGAGAATCGATGCGCGACCCGCGTCCCACGGCGGCGCTGAGAGGCGACATGAGCCGCGCCGAAGCGGCCGTGCGGCACATTGCCCAGGAATGGGTGCTGGCCTGCAACACCAAACATCTCGACGATCTGGTTGAGCTCTACACCACCGACGGCATCGTGCTGCGCTCGAATTGCCCGCCGATTCGGGGAGCGGCGGCGATCCGTGAATTTTTCTTCGGCGCGCTCGACGCAGGTCTCGGAGAAGTCGAAGTCGAACCTCTCCGCGTCGAAGTGGTGGGAGATTTGGCTTACGAGGCCGGGCGCTGCAAAGCTCTAATCCCCAGCGCAACCGGCAAACGCCGCGAAGAGCGCGGCAAATATCTTTGGGTCTGCGCCCGCCAAAGCAACGGCGAATGGAAACTAGCCGCCGACTGCTGGTCCAGCGACCTTACCCTCACCACGCTGGAATCGGACATCCCGCAAAATGCGGGAATAAAAACCACGTTGCCGCGCAAGAACCCCTAAGCTTAAGCCGACGCAGGTTTGTGTGGGGACGGGCGTCTTCGGAAGCCTGCCTTGAGCGAAGCAAAGTGGTCCCGCCAAGCGCAGCGAGGCGAGCCACAACCACCGCTTTAAGGTTCCACACCCAGCTTCGCCAGATCCCCCCGCAACTGTTCCAACTGCTGCATCTCAATCGTGTGCATGCCCAGATGAACCGCGCACTCCAGGTTCAGCGCGCGATCATCCACAAAGCAACACTCTTCTGCGGGAATCTGCGTGATCTCCAGCGCCAGCCGGTAAATATCCCGCTCCGGCTTGCGAAATCCCACGTAGCACGAACTCACAAACACGCGAAAGATCTTCCGCAATCCAAACGTTTGGATTCGGTAGTTGTTCAGCTCGCGCGATTCGTTGTTAATCGTCCCCATAAAATATTCGCCCGAGTCGGCCAGCGACTGCGCAAACGCCAGCACTTCCGGAAACGGCTGTGACAAAGAAAACATGTAGTCGCGGAACGCCCCGCGCGTAAACGGACGCGGCCGATAGAAAACCGTGCGGTCAATATATTCATCGAGCGTAATCTTGCCGCGCTCAAACGACGACACCACCATCTCGTGGCGATCATGAAACTCGTCCTGATCGAGATGGAAATGCTCGAGCGCCGCCGACCGTTCCACGCGGTCCCAGGCATTGGTGAGCAGCACACCGCCGACGTCCCAAAAAATGGCGCGAATGGCAGACCCGCGAATGTCAGACAAAATCGTTCCTCCCTGCGGAAAGTTCTGGAAGAGAGTTTAGACCAGTTGGAATGAAGATGCGGGCGTGGGATTCTTCGCCCGCGTGTGGCGGGGTCCAGCTCCGCGAAAAATATGCTTGACATATTCCTATATAGGAATATATATTCCTCATATGGCAAGGGCAGCAACCACCTCAGATGCCTTCAACGCTGTAGCCGAACCGCGGCGGCGCGATATTTTGACCTATCTCGCTCTCCAGGAACGGGCGGTCGGGGATATCGTTTCCGACTTGGAAATGGAACAACCCTCGGTCTCGAAACATCTGGGCGTCCTGCGCCGCGTCGGCCTGGTCCGGGTCCGACGAAATGGGCGGCACATGTTTTATCGCACCAATGCCGAGGCGATTCGGCCACTCTTTGAATGGACCAAAACCTTCGAGCGCCTCTGGCAGCACCAGTTGCTGCGCGTGAAGGAGCGTGCGGAAGCGAAACAGAAGCAACTCGACAGAACTTGATCGAAATCGAATCTTAATCAGAAAGAAATCCAGGAGGAGCCATGATTGCAGCCGAAGCGGGTATCGAAAATCTCACCACCACCATCACGCAAGAGATCCACGTCAAAGCATCGCTGGAAGTAACCTTTGCAGCCCTGCTCGAGCAGCTTGGCCCGGGGAACGAAACACCCGAAGGCCCCATGCCGATGAAGATCGAAGCGTGGCCGGGCGGACGCTGGTTTCGCGATCTCGGCGAAAATAACGGACATTTTTGGGGCAACGTGCAGGCCATAAAACGCCCCACGTTGCTCGAGATTACCGGTCCGCTCTTCATGTCGTACGCGGCGGTTTCAAATCTGCAATATCGCCTGAGCGAAAAAGACGGCGGAACCCTGATCAAGTTTCACCACATCGCCCTGGGCGTCATTCCCGACGAACACAAACAAGGCATGAACAAAGGCTGGAAGCACATGCATGATCGCCTGCGGCTGCGGGCCGAAGCCGGCCGGAAGTAAAGCCAGAGTTCGAGAAGAGTTCGGCGGAGGTGCCTATGTGTCCGGCATGCATAGCCAGCATGGCGTTAATGGCGGGAAGTGTATCGACAGGTGGAATTGCGGCGCTTGCCGTAAAGATGGTTCGATCGACAAAAACGACACCGCAAGACAATTCATATCCAGACGTAACGGAAAGGAGAAACGACGATGGCAACAAACACAGCGACCATGACCAGCAGTAAACTCGATCACCCGACGGTGGTCTCACCCCCTGAGTGGACAGCCGCGCGAAAAGACCTGCTGCGCAAAGAGAAGGAGTTCACCCGCCTGCGCGATGAACTCAGCCGCGAACGCCGCGCCCTGCCTTGGGAGCGCGTCGAAAAGAATTACGTTTTCGACGGGCCCCGCGGCAAGCAAACGCTAGCCGATCTGTTCGGCGGCCGCAGCCAACTAATCGTCTACCACTTCATGTTCGGCCCCGGATGGAAAGAAGGCTGCCCCAGTTGTTCGTACTTGGCGGACGGTTTTGACGGCGCGGTCGTGCACCTGGCGCATCGCGACGTTTCGTTCACCGCAATCTCTCGCGCAACTTTTCCCGAGATCGAGAGCTTTCAAGAAGCGCATGGGATGGACAGTTTCCCTGGGTCTCGTCATTCGGCAGCGACTTCAATTACGACTATCAGGTCTCATACGGAGAAGACGACAAGGCGAAGGGTCAGGTTTACTACAACTACGAGATGACGGATTTTCCCTCCGAAGAAGGTCCGGGCGCCAGCGTTTTCTACAAGAACAACGCAGGCGAGATCTTCCACACCTATTCCACTTATGCGCGTGGGCTCGACATCCATGGTCGGCACCTACAACTGGCTCGACATCGCGCCCAAGGGCCGCGACGAAGATGGCCTGTCCTTCACCATGGCATGGGTTCGCCATCACGACAAATACGTCGACAACCAGATGGTCGATGTGAATGCGTTGTATGTACAGCCCGCGAAAACCGAGGCTGGCCGCTCGAAGGCGGAACACAAATAATGACAGGTGGAAGGAGTTCTCGCCTTATTCGAGCCGAGGCGAGAACTCCTCGCATCACGCGGACTAATCGGAGTGCGTAGGCATGCTCGACCGCGGGCTCGTCCGCCATCCGCAGACGAACACTTTGCCCAGGATGACAGAGGTCGGCGGATCAGCGTTTGTAGATTGTGGTCCCGGGATGGTAGTTGCGCCAGTCGAACCAATAGTCTTTCAGCGCTGGCACGCGATCCAGGCACCTGCCGACAGACGGTCCAGAGATAGCGCAGCCCTGAAAATTCCATTCGCTGCCGGTGCTGCTGTCGAGCAGTATCCACGGTTTGGGCGGGAGAGTCTCCGTCGGAGTCGCGGCAACCCCGCTTGCGCTCATGGCGGCACGCTTGGTATCGGGCATTGTTGCGTCGGTCTTGGGGGTGGCATTCGACGTCGAGGCTGAATCCGTTTTCGCGTTTGGCTGCGTTTCAGTTTTTATTTCCGTCTTGGCTTCTCCCTCCGCATCGCCCTTCAGAAAGAACTCCGCATCTTTTCCGTCAATGCGGCTGATAAACACGCGGAACGATTTTCCATCCGGTCCCACTGCTACCAACAGCGGCATGCCCTTCACGTGGTCAACCACCGGCGATTCCTTCGCGAGTGTTTCCCAGGGATAGGCGCGGCTCGGGCCGTCCATTTCCAGTCCGACCACTACGTCCCGAGATTTCAGCGCGGTCCCGGGAAAACTGATCGGTGTGGGATACTTGGCGACTTCCGGCTCCCAGTTGCTGTCGTATTCTTTCCTATATTTCGGAACTTCAGCCAGCACTTTGCCGTCGGCCCCTGCCCCGACAATTCCGACTTCCATTCCCCGAAACGTCAGTTCGTCGCTCAACACCAGATCCAGCGACGCGCCCTTCAGCGGGCCGGAGATGGCTTTGCCGGTGATCTGCTGCCACCAGGTGCCAGTCTCTTGATCGCGCATCAGAAAATTCTGGTTGTTGATTCCGGCCAGATAAAAATGCAGAGCTCTGCCGTTCACCGTGCGGGTCCACACCAGACCGGTGTGACACAGCGTTCAATACGTGACCGCGACCGGCACGCCGGCGACCACGTCATTCAAAATATGATGATACGCCATCTCCCGGATGGGATAGGCGCGCGCGTCCTCTCCGAAGCGCACCGTGAGAATCATTTCCGACCCGCCGAGCTTGCTCGCCGCGGCGGATTCAAATTCTGGCTCTCGATGGGATGAAACATCCACTCGAAATAGTTCAGGCGAGCCATGACAGTCGAAAATACGACCGGAAGCATGACCCCAACCAGCACGATCCTGCGCCAAAGATTTGACCCGCGCCACAAGCTCAACGCGAACGCAAGACAGAAGAAAGCACGCGATCAGTGTTCCCCACGGAGCCCGCTGCCGCAGATGCATCGCCAACCCGAGTCCCGCCGCACTCTGATGCGCAAACGGCCGGATAATGAACGCCGGAATAAAAAACATCACGATCGCAATCAGCGCCGATAAGCCGAAGACGATCCACGGACAGCGTTCGACGACTGGAAGAACGATTGGAGGGTGGTTGCATATCAAGAAATACGCGCGGCAATTATACGCAATCGAACACGCGAAAGAATCTAGTACAAACATGCTAGCCGATGATGCATTTGAAGAATCGTCCGCTGCCCCGCGCAGGATGTCATCCTGAGCCCGGCGATAGCCGGGTGAGGGACCGTACGGAGGCCCGATACCGTCGATGAAGTGGAGAGGAGTGACCGCACCGCATGTGGCTGAGGGCCCTCCTCGCATCCGCACAACCTATGGACGAGCTTCGTATGGTCCCTCCGGTGCGCTAGCCGCGCTCCTGCGGGATGACAACGTAGGTTGGTAGCTTGAGCACATTCGATTAAAACCGCCACCACAAAGCAAACCCCACCAAAACAAAGTCCACCCCAAAACAAAACCCCGGCCGCGCTGTCGCACGGCCGGGGCAAGTATGTTTCCGTTCGCTTACTGCGGTGTGAAGTTCTGGTGATAACTCAGAGTGTCAATATCCTGGAACTCCGGGGTGGCCGGAGGCAGGTTGCTCGGAGTCAGGAACAGCACGTCGAAGTAATAGTTTCGTGGCGGAGGAGCGTACACGTCGCCGCCCGGACCGTCCTTGTACGTGCCGGTGTTGTACTCCGAGTAGTACATGCTGACCAGAGAGCCGTCGTAATTGAGCGTCTGTCCCCAGCTTTCCAGGTAGCGCAGGAAGTTGTGCATGCCGCCATCGGTCCCAAAGTCGTTGGCAACGCTCGTAAAGGTGGGCTGCGGAAACGGAATGCTCTTGCCCGCGGAGATTGCCGTACGGTAATAGGCCTGGGCTGCGGGAGAGCGATTGCCGGAGATGTCCGGATAGATCAGACTTCTGGCATCACTCCACGAGTTCGACAGAACCATCACCGAGTCTGCAATCACCGACGCTGCCGAATGGGGCGTCTGCGTGGGCGTCGTTGCCGTCGCTGTACCCCAGAATGGATCCGACCCGTTGCTGTTGTAGTTGCCCGTAATGTATACGGGATTTTCCGAGGCGACCGTGAACCCGCCGCATCCCGTGGGATTGGTCGCGCTTTGAGAGCATCCGCTGGTCGTCGGCATAACCGGCAGATAGCTGACTAGCGCCGCGCTCATGCCGCCATCCACCAGCTTCAATACGTGACGCGCTCCGCTGACGGCATTGGCCATGCCAACCTGATTGTTGGCACTCATAGTCAGTGCGCCTGTGGTGTTGAAAGTGGCGATCGAGGTGTTGTACTCGGCGCAGTTCTTGGTGGTGCTGCTGACCGGGCCCGGGTTAGGAACACGAAGATAACCGTTCAGCGGGCTCTTGGTGTTGACTCCGAATCCGTACCCGAGATTTTTCTCGCCCCAGTTGTCGAGAAATCCGTTCTGATCCGCGTCCTCCGGCGAGTACGAATAGTAGCTCTTGGCTTCCAGAACACCATCGGGCGTGGTGGAGGTCAGGCTCGCGGAGGAGTTCACCACGTCCTCGAGTCCTGATTCTCCGCTGATCACGTTTGCAGCTGTCTGGCCGCCGTTGGAGGGGTTCGGATCCACCAACATGCCGCGGTGATCGGAGAAATAGAGAACGTAGCCGTTGTAGTTGGTATAGTTCACGCTCGTACCGCTGCCGACAATGGCGCCGCTCAGCCAGTTCTTCAGGTTGCCCACATCCAGTTCCACCGCGTTCATGATGCCCTGAACCGAGCACGAAGAATAAGTATTGTTGCCGCTGGTAGCGTTGGCAATTGTGTTGTCCCGCATTTCGCCTTCGCGCGCGTCATACAGGTTGATGGGATACCACGTCCCCGTCGCGTAGAGGTTGCCCGCTGAAGCCGCCAGCGTTGGCTGCAACTGCTGCAGAATCAAAATCGCATTGGGATTGAGGGTATTCGAGCCCGGCGTTATCGGCGGCGTATCGAAGAGCTGACCGAATCCGAACCCCAGCCATTCCTTGGTGACGCCTACCCAGGTGCCCGCATTGTTCAGGTATTCGACGCGGATCCATGGTCCGGTCATCGCAGCCGGGGTGCCGGGAATGTTCGTGATTTCGTCGATGAGCGGCCACGTGGTCCATGTGGTCAGCCCGGAGTCGGTATAAGGCGCGACCCAGCCGTTGCTGCCCGCAGTGGCAAATCCCACCGCTTCTTTCCCGCCAGGCGCGCCTGACACCGTCACATAAGGGATGGTGCCGGAGTTCTGGAACGGTGCACTGGCCGGGCTGGAAAAGGTATTGACGTTGGGAAACTGCACGTCCTGCCCGTCGGAAATCGCTCCGCGTTCGGGATGCAAATCGACTTGCGTATCCGCCAGCAGAATGCGGATGGTCGCTTTGTTATACAGGCGCGAAGTGCCCAGCGTGCTGGAGGCCGACTCGCCCACCTGCGGTTTACGAATAATCGAAATCGGATCCGTGCAGGGCGGCGGGTTGCTGGTGCAGCTGTTTTGTACGAAGGGCAACTGCATGTTCTTGGCGCCCGTCAGCGAGTTCACCAGATATCCATTCAAAGTTCCTGACGAAAGGCTGGGGAAGTTTACGTTGGTAGAACCGGAAACCGTGGGATATCCGCCACTCCAGCTGGCATCACCCGGAATCGTTCCCGCACCCGGAAGCGCGATGCAGTTCGGCTCGCCGGAGGGCGGAATCGGACTCAGCGCGCAGCCCCCGCTGGCTTTCGGAATATAGACTGTCCCAGCGTAGCCGGAGGTGGTGGAGTGGCCGTTTTCCAGCTGATCCATAATGATCTGCTGGTAGGCCGAAACTTTATCGTCGAATACCAGGTCGGCGCCGGAAGCCAGGAAAAGATTCTGGTTGGTATGCACGCGGCCGCCGAACGCGAAGTTCGGGCCGGCAAAGTAGCTGCAGTCATAACCGCAGAACACGCCAAACTGAAACACCGGGATCAACGCGATTTCCACGTTGCGCGTCATGTTGATCGATGCGCCCATGGGACGGCTGGCGATCACCTGCAACGTCATGGGGATGATTTCAGCGTACAAGCCCTGGTTGGAACCGGAGCTGACCGTGTTGAAGCTGCTGGCCGGTTGTCCGCTGCCATTGAGCGGATAGGTAATGGTCTCGTTGTAGGACATCCCGCTCACCATGGAGGAGCTGGGCGGGTTGCCGATCAGAGCCTGAATCTGGGTGTTGGTGGGAGCCTGATACTGGGTATACAAGGCCGATAGGTCGGCGGTCAGTTTCTCCATGCCCGATTCAGCCCCGTAATAGGCCAGATTGGACTCCAGATCATTGCCGCCCATGCGGGATTCGTTGGTGACCATGTAAAACAGGCCCACCGCCACTCCCGACAGCAGCACCATGATGAGCAGCGCCGCGATCAGTGTGAAACCCTGCGAATTATTTTTTCCCTGTCCCATTTAGTTCTTCTCCTCAGCCCCAAAAAACCTCACTGATAACTGTTGCGAAATGCCATATTGCGCGCCGAGACATCGGTCGCCAGATACATGTTTTGCGATTTGTTCCCGTTATTGATCATGCTCTGCCCCATCATGACCAGGTTGATCTTCTGGATGTTGTTGGGCGATTCGGCTACTCCGAGAGGATTCGCCTGGTTGGCATCCAACGCCGCGGTCGTCGAGTTGTAGGTGTCGTAGGCGACCTGCAAGTTGATGATGTCGTCGGCTACCGGAACCGGGGTCAGCCCATTCACCTGGCGCATCAGGCGCGGCGTCTGTCCGGCGGCCGGTACGTTCAGGTAATACGTAACTGCGAACAGCCGGTAGGCGACCGTGGTCGCGCCCGTGCTGATGGCCTTGATGTTGTTGGTGGCCGCTCCGCTCTGGTTGATGTTCAGCGGATCCAGATCGGCGAAAGTGATCGTGGTGGCGGTGATGCCGGTCACTTCACCCACGGCCGCGCCCAGGTTGTTGCTCAGATAAATCAAATCTCCCACCTGAATGCCGCCGATGGCGTTAATGGCGGGCGGCGCGGGAGTGTAGGCCGGGTTCGCCGCCAGAGATATCTGTCCGCCGGTAGCGCCGACAAAGGTGATGCTGTACTCCCAGAGAGGAAAGTTATAGTCGCAGTAAATCGAGGTCACGCTGTCGTTAATGGCCGGCGCCGGGGCTGCCGGGATCACCGCGCTGGCTTCCACGCCATTGCTGTAGCCGGGAATAATCCCGTACATGTAGTTGCTCGTCGGGTAGACGTGCGTCGGAACATGGCAAGTGCCGGTCTGGTCGCAAGCGAACTTCGAAGAACTGCTGCCCGCTCCGGTCGGCAACTGAATTCCGCCCGAGGGCAGGCCCGCGCCCGCCAGACTGAGATCTTTCACCATCAGATCGACGCCGGCCCGCATGTTCTGCTGGGTCTCGGCCCGCTGCGTAATCAGCATGGTCGAGTTCATTCCAGTCTTGAACAGGCTGGTCATCGCGGCCATGACAACCAGGCCGATCGCCATCGAGATCATGGCTTCCACCAGAGTGAAGCCGCGAGCCGGATTTTGTTTTTGCACTTTCATGTCTCCCATCCTGTATTCCATCGCGCGCCTCAGCGGAAAGCCGAAATCAGCGCATCCACCGTATAGTTGTGAGCGGTGTTAGAAGTGCCCGTGGTGTAGGTCACGGTCACCACAATCTGCTTCAGGTTCGGATCGATGGTGACCCCGTCGGCTTCCAGAACGTTATTGATCTGAATCGTACGTTTGAAGTTCGCCAGGCTCATGGCCACATCGTCGGCCGTGCCCAGAATGCCGTCAGGACCGGGCATCACTATGCACTCGGGTCCGGCGGGGCAGGGCCCGGTCGCGGCAAAGGGCAGATCGTCCGCGGTATTGACCAGTCCGTCGGGACCAGCCGCCAGCATCGACACCGCTCCGTTGGTGAAGATGCCTCCGCTTGCGATGTTGCCAATTTGCGAGAACGTAATTTGCTGCGTATTGCGCGCCGTGTAGATGCTCTCCATGGCCTGCAGAGCTTTCTCACGCGCAATCAGATTCGATTCGGCGTTCTGTGTGGTGGCGATGGCTGTACCGAAAGCAGCCAGCATGGTCACGATGGCAATGCCCATGATTGCGATGGCAATCATGGTCTCGATCAAAGTGAATCCGCCTTGGCGGGATGCCTGCGTTTGACGTTGCATCATTGTTGCACCCACGTGTTGGTTCCACCCTGGTTGTAGAGGCGCCAGCCCCGGATTCTTCCGGTGGTGCCGAAGATGGTGAGAGCCTTCGAGCTATACATATTGTCGGTCGGCCGCGTGATGTAAATGATTCCGCTGTTGTAGTTGCCCAGATCATCCTGCGCACTGCCGTCCGGATAAAAGATCAGGCAATTGGTGCCCACTAGCGCGCAGTTGTTGACCGTGATTGCCGTCGTCCCGGTGCCAAAACTGTCTGGACCGGGGTTGGGAAACCCGGCCTGCACCGCGAACGAAATGTCAGTGGGCAAGGTATAAGTGGCAACCGTGACCGGCGCCGGCGATACCGGCACGCCCACCCCCCAGTACTGCACCGTGATGGTTCTGGGCGCGGTGAAATATATGATGTAGCGCTTACTTTGGGTGATCGAAAGGTTCCGGTAATTGCGCAACGTCGACTGAACCGTGTCGTAGGACTGGTCCAGATGGTTCTCGTTGAACAGAGGCTTCATCGCCATGAACGTCACTCCGGCCATGGTTAGGCCGATGGAGACGACGATCAGCAATTCCAGCAGCGAAAATCCGCGTTGTTTACTCGATGTCATAGGTTCTCTCGGAGAGGGAAGCGGATTCTTAGAACGCGCTTGCACTCCCGTTAGCGACGCCAACCCGGGGGAGGATCGCAATTCCCGTTCCCGACAACAGAACGGGCTCGCGCCCTTCATCGCGTCATGGTCCATCCTAGGAACGCTTTGAGGTGACGTCAAAGCACGTCGGGTCAATACCCGCACGTTGGCCTTTCGGTGCTGGCGCTGGTTACTCATGTCATCGCTTGAGAACAAGTCAGTTAAGGGCGATAGGGTCTCGACGGGATGGCGGGAACGTGACCCCGGTAACTTGTGAGAGGAACCTGAGGAACCTAGGATGAGGCAGGTATGACTCTATCCGCCCTGCTCGTCTGTGTTGATGAAGCCGCCGCCCAGGTGCTGCGTCAGGTTTTGGAAGAACTCAGCATTCGAGTTGAGTCCTGCCCTGATTTCGTGCGCGCCGCGGTTCGGCTGGCCCAGGAACGCTTCGACGTCGTCATCGTCGATGCCGGTTCAAATTCTGAAGTCATCTCCCTGTTGCGCGAGAGCCGCCTGTCGCGGATGAACGATTCCACGCTCGCCGTCGCGATCGTGGCCGGGCAGGAGAGCATCCGGGAATTGTTTGCCTTGGGCGTGAACTTCGTTCTCTATAAGCCCGTAGCCTACGACCGGGCACTGAGCAGCATGCGCGCCGCCCGCGCCGTCATGCGCAAAGAGAAGAGAAAAAATGCGCGCGCTTCCGTGCACGCGCACGCCACCATTGATTACGCCAACGTCGAACAGGAGAAAGCAACGCTGATCGATCTGGCGAAAGATGGCATGCAGGTTCAGTTTGGAAAAAAACTGCCTCCCGTCAGCAAAGTTTATTTTCAGTTCAAGCTGCCGCAGCAGGCCACCTGCATTCGCCTGTCAGGCCAGGTAGTGTGGCAGGACTGGAAAGGCCGTGCGGGCATTCAGTTTGTGGATGTGCCGAAGGCTTCCCGTCGCCTGGTCGATGATTTTCTAGCTGTGCACGCACCCAGCAAGTCGCGCGAGGAATTTCCTGAGGTCACCGTTGAGATGGAGGTCCCCGCGCAGTTAGCCACCGTGTCAGTGGGCGAGCAGACGCACGGCAGGCCGAGTTCCCCGGGAACGGCGTATTCGGGCGAGGGCCAGCAGTCGGCCTCCGCGGTTGCCGATAACCGGCGCACGCAAGCGCGTTACGCCTGCCGCCTCGGCGCGGAAGTCTATCGCACCGGAATCCCAGTCCCCAATCATTGCTGCCTCACCGATCTGAGTTCGGGCGGATGTTATCTGGAAGTGCCGATGTCGTTTCCACAGGGGTCATCGGTTGAGATTGTCGTGCGTACTCACCAAATGAAGTTGCAATTGCGCGGCACCGTGCAGGCATCGCATCCTGGGTACGGCGTGGGCGTGGCCTTTGAGTTAAAGACCAAAGAAGAACGGGCCAATGTCGATAAGCTGATCGACTACGTCGCGGCCACCACGGAACCCTCCAACTAAGCTCTATCGCGGGCCGCAGCGCTTCTCCGTCTCCGCCCGAAGCCCGGCAAGAGCTCAGCCAGAACTTCACCGATTGCTTCTAAGTCATTGAGTCCTCGTGTAAGTAGTTGCATCTTCGTGTAAGTGCTTGATATGTCGTAGGAGCGCATACAAGCCTCGCAGACGCACAATCTCCGCGTGACCCACCTCATCCCTCGCTCCCAAGAGAGATCGTCGCAAGCAGGGCCGCTTCCGGCTCCGCAAATGGCATTCGAGATGAGGCGGAAATATGGATTAAGCGCGCCGCTGTGTTCAGCCCGTCTCATTCTGAGATATTGGAAACTGACAACGTACATACACTTCTGTACGGACGGTGTCATCTGTGGGCGATGTCATCCTGAGCAGGGCGAAGCCGTGCAAGCGACCGTACGACAGTTGTAGCGGTGTCCGCGGTAAACGGGACCGGCAACGCAGCCAACAACGTGGGCATTCCTGCTTACGTCATAGAGACCTCCCGCTGAGGTAAGGTCCCTCGCCCCGGCTTCGCCGGCGCTCAGGATGACACTCTTAATTAAGCCGCGGAAGCGAATTTGAGCAGAGGCTACTTCGCTGCGTCTTCCGCGCTCACCGCTTGCTCGAAATATTCCAGCGATCGCCGCAGCCCAGTCTCCAGATCGATCTTCGGGTCCCACTGCAGCAGTTGCCGCGCCTTGCTGATATCGGGCCGTCGCTGCTTGGGGTCATCCGGCGGAAGCGGTTCGTAATGAATCTCGCTCTTCGACCCCGTAACTTTCAACACCATCTGGGCGCACTCGAGAATCGTGAATTCGTGCGGATTGCCGATGTTCACCGGCAGATGTTCGTCCGACTTCGACAGCCGCAGAAATCCGTCGATCTCGTCGCTCACATAGCAGAAGCTGCGCGTCTGCTTGCCGTCGCCGTAAACCGTGAGCGGTTCTCCGCGCAAAGCCTGCTTCATGAAATTCGGAACGACCCGCCCGTCGTTGAGTTGCATCCGGGGGCCGTAGGTGTTGAAGATGCGAACGATGCGCGTGTCGACCTTGTGATAGCGATGGTAGGCCATGGTGACGGCCTCGGTGAAGCGCTTGGCTTCGTCGTAAACCGAGCGCGGGCCGATGGGATTCACGTTGCCCCAGTAAGTCTCTTTCTGCGGATGCTCCAGCGGATCGCCGTAGCACTCGGACGTAGACGAAACAAAATATTTCGCACCGTATTTGTGCGCAACGTCAAGCGCGTGAAAAGTTCCCAGCGAGCCGACTTGCAAGGTTTCGATTCCGTGAACCGTGTAATCGACCGGACTCGCTGGGCAGGCGAAATGAAAAACGTAGTCGACGCGGCCCACGTCAAAGGGCTGGCAAATGTCTTTTTCTACAAATTCGAATCGCGCTTCATTTTGCAGATGCGCCAGGTTGGCGCGGCGGCCGGTGAGCAGGTTGTCTACGACCACCACGCTCCAACCCTCGCCGAGCAGGGCATCGCAGAGATGGGAGCCGAGAAATCCGGCGCCGCCGGTGACGAGTGCGCGCCGAGTGGTCATGCGCTCTTGTCGTTCTTGATTGCTTCGCGGCGGATAGCGTCGTGCTTGGTCTCGTCGTTTCTTACCCCGTCGTTCTTACCGGCGCTTCGCAGCACGGTCTTAAGTCCGGCCGGTTCCTGTTGAGCGGGTGCGCGCCCGACGCTGTAATAGGTGAAACCATGCGCGGCCATGACGGTGGGATCATACAGGTTGCGGCCGTCGATCACGATGGGGTACTTGAGTTCCTGGCGAAGCCGGGGGAGATCGAGACAGGCGAATTCCTCCCACTCAGTGAGGATCAGCAAGGCATCCGCGCCGCGGGCGGCCTCGTACGCCGAGTTGGCGTATTTGACCTCCGACAGCAACGCGTGTTGCGCGCCCCCTATTTGCCGGACGCGCTCCATGGCGGCAGGATCGTAGGCGGTAATCTTGCTGCCTTCCTGTAGCAGCGCCTGCACCAGGAAAAGCGCGGGCGACTCGCGGATGTCGTCCGTCCCGCCCTTGAAAGCCAGGCCGAGCACGCCCAGATTTTTTCCCCGCAGGGTCCAGAGCGCGCTGTGAACTTTGCGCATGAAGCGCTGCCGCTGGTCCTCATTGATACGCATGACCTCGTCGAGCAACCGGAAGTCGTAGCCGCATTCGCGAGCCACGGCGCGGAAGGCCATCACATCTTTCGGAAAGCACGATCCGCCATAGCCGATGCCGGGATTCAGAAATCTTGGACCGATGCGCGAATCAGTGCCCACGCCGTGGACCACCTGATTGACGTCCGCTCCCACCGACTCGCAGACCGATGCGACCGCGTTGATGAAAGAAATCTTCATGGCGAGAAACGCGTTGGAAGCGTGCTTGATCAACTCCGCGCTCTTGGTGCTGGTCACGATGATGGGCGGAGGAATTGAGGCGCGGTCAGGATGAGGAATGCAGTCGGCGCGCTGGTAGTAAGTTCCATCAGTGAGCGGGGCGTAGACTTCCCGCAGAACGTTGGCGGAGCATTCGCTGTCACAGCCGATAACAATGCGGTCCGGGAACAGAAAATCGGTGACGGCACTGCCTTCGCGCAGAAACTCAGGATTGGAAGCCACGTCGAACAATTCCGGATCCGTGCCGTTGCGCAGAATGATCTTGCGCACCCAGTCGCTGGTGTAGACCGGGACGGTGCTTTTTTCGACAACAACTTTGTAGTCGTTGATGCCGCCGGAAATTTCGCGGGCCACGGATTCGACATACGAAAGATCGGCTTCTCCGCTTTCGGTGGGTGGCGTGCCGACAGCGACAAAAATCACAGAACTCCGCCGGGCGGCTTCGGTCAGGTCGTCAGAAAATGTCAGGCGCTGGCCGCGATGGCGGGCCAGCAGCTCGGGCAGAAATTTTTCGTGAATCGGAACCTGGCCGTCGCGCAGCGCCGCGAGCTTTTGCTGATCGTTGTCGACCAGGATGACGTCGTGGCCCAGGTCGGCGAAGCACGCGCCGGCCACCAGCCCTACGTATCCCGAACCTACTACCGCAATCCGCATCGGCTTATCCTTCAATCTGCTGGTCTCTCAGTCTGCTAAACCCAGAACTGATTATTTCAACCCCCGGGCTCGAACCATGACTACCGGGCGAATCTACCTGCGAAACTTGTCTCCAGTCGACTTTCGATGAAGCGGTTTGATTTTACAAATTCCTAAGAGGTTGTGGGCTTTTGCATCGGAAATACTTTATCGATGCCCGCCAAATCGGGAAATCTGCCGGGTGCGTTGAGGTCAAGATTTTTGCAAGATGCCCCGGCAACAGAGGCCGGTTTGAGGTTGACATCGTTCGGATTTCGCGCCAGACTCCGCATAATGATGGCGAGCTGATTCTGTAATGGCATGATTTGGCAACGATCAAGGCTCAGAAATCAGCCTCAGGAATCGGCTTTAACATCAGAACTCGAAACGCCCATGGCGGAACCCTTCCGAACACCGACGCCGTCGAATCAGAAAGCTTGGGAAAACAATCCCCCGGGGCCGATGCGCGAGCAGCTCTCCGCCCGCGAGGTGACGGATGTGTTTCGGACCATCGCGGCGCATGGGGGTGGCCCGGCGTCCTCCGATCTCGCGCTGGACCTGGTGCTGAATCAGGTAGTCGAGCAGGTGCGATTGGCGACGGGAGCTACCGGCGCCGCAATCGCGCTGGCACGGGCGGGCGAAATGGTGTGCCGCGCTACCAGCGGCGCCGATGCACCTGAGCTCGGGGTTCGCCTGGATTTGGCTTCCGGGATGTCGGGCGCATGCCTGCAGACGGGAACGATTCAGCGCTGCGGCGATACCGAGAATGATCCGCGGGTGAATGCCGAGGACTGCCGGCGGCTCGGGTTGCGCTCGATTGTGATGCTGCCACTGGAGTCGGCCGCGACCGGGGGAAGCGAGCGCTTCGGAATCCTGCAGGCGTTTTCTTCCTGGCCCAACGCTTTCAGTGACCGCGATGTGAACACGCTGCAGGTGCTGGCGCGGCGCGTGATCGAGAACGTGGTTGAGAACGCAGAAGAGAACAGGCGTCAGTCTGATGCCGCGCGGCTTGCAGCTAGCGCAAGTGGCGTCGTCCCGCTCGCTGAGCAAACGGTCGCCGGGCCGGCGCGCGCGGAAGTTGAAGCTCCGCAGTTTGCGGAGACGCACGCCGAAGCACCGCCCGCAGCCTCGGGCTGGACTTCGGTGTGGACATCGATCCTGGGTTTGTTAGTGATTGCCCTGGCCGTGGCATTAGGACTGGCGGTGGGCTGGCGAGCGGGATTGGGGCGCCGCCTGAGCGGAACCCAGCCAGCAACGTCGGCGAATAGAAACGCGAATCAGGGTAGCGATGCAGCGGGGCGGCGAGGAACGGCATCAGCCGCGACCCCCTCGGTGGTCACGGCGGAAAACGATTCGGAGTCGTCCGTACAGAATTTGGGCGCGGCATCGGCGGTTGCCCCGCCGAACGGAGGATTGCTGGTCACCGAGAATGGCCGGGTGATCTATCGACTGCCGGCCTCCGCGAATTTGCCCGGGACCGTGGCCGATGCGAAAAAATCAGACGCCTCTGCGACACGATTGATCCACCGCGTGGAACCGGAGTATCCCACCGAGGCGAGCGCGAAAAATATTCAAGGGGTGGTGACGCTCGAGGTTCAAATCGGGACCGACGGCACCGTGCACAACATTACCGTGATTGACGGTGAAGCGCAGTTGGCCGAGGCCGCGGTGCAGGCGGTGCGGCAGTGGAGATATCGCCCTTACCTCGTAAACGGCCGCCCGGTCGAGATGGAGACCAGAGTCACGATCCGATTTACCCGGCCTGCGGGCTAAACTTTGAGTTTGTCGGCTAAACAACTGTTTAAAAAGCTGTTAGGCGATCTGTTCGATAGGGTTGTTAGGCATTCGTTGGTTTTTCTGTTGTGTGACCTTTGGGGATGAAGGTTTCTGCATACTTCACTGCTGCCCGGGGCGACTTGGGGATCGATTTCCCACGCACGAGTAACCCAAAGGGGGGCCATTTTGGGATTACTCTCCGCTGCTAGAGTCTTTCTTCTCTATTGAAAACAAGCCGTTTGGCTCACCCCAAGTCTTTGGTAACTAGCACTTTCTTCCCATTGCAAGAAGTTGCAGGAGTCGGTAGATTGACTTCACTGATGTACGCCGATGCTATGGCGATTTCACTGGTTGTACTGACCCCCCCCTATTAACGCAATAGCAAGCGACAGGTTCTCGCTTGTCCAGGTTCAAACCAACACCAAAAGCCACGTCGCGGGATTGCTGTCGGAACCCCGAATGTGACTGAGAGGGCGGAGCTGTGAACGGGGACGCACGAGTGGCGATGATCGATGGGCCAGAGCTCGACGTGGCAAAGATCGACGTGCCAGTCGGATGCAGCAACGCTCCGGACCCGACACGCTGGTATGCGGTTCGTACCCGCTCCCGCCACGAGAAACTGGTCAGCCGCCAGTTGGAGATCCAGGGCATTCAATCCTTCCTGCCCGTTGTCACCAAAATCAGCAATTGGAGCGATCGCCGCAAAGAGGTGGAGCTACCGCTTTTTTCCGGCTACGCCTTTGTGCGCCTCGATCATGCCTCGAGCGATCGGGTGCGCGTGCTGCAGACGCAGGGCGTGGTGAATTTCGTAGGAGTGCAGGGCGCAGGAATTCCGATCCCCGATCAGGAGATCGAGAACATCAACACTCTACTGGCCAGCAAAGTCAGTTATCAGGAACGGCCGTATCTGCAGGTGGGACAGCGGGTGCGGGTTTGCGGCGGGGCGCTGGACGGTGTGGAAGGCATTCTTTCAGCCGAAAACAATGATCACAGCGTGGTGATTTCCGTCGCGTCCATTCAACGATCGTTAAGCGTTCGCGTGGCAGGTTACAACCTGGAACCGATTTAGGCTTCTTCTCCCCTTTCTTCCAGTCGTAGGCAGCAAGAGTTTCAAAACTATAAAGATCAAAGGTCGTAGCGAGGTGCACTTTATGAATGACACACAAGTGAAAACCGGCAAGATCGAAGCTCAGCCGATGGCGGCAAAAATCTCTCGAAACGAGAACGGCACAGACCTGGAGCAGGGCAATCCGCCCTCGCTGCGCAGTCTGCGGGTCGAAGCCGAGATCTATGCCATCAGCAAGACCCTGGAACACACGGGCTGGAACCGGCGGCGCGCGGCGCAGTTGCTGTCGATCAGCTACCGCGGAATTCTGTACAAGATTCGCCAGCACAACCTGACGCCGCGTCCGCGCGGCGAACAGCCGGTGGGCGAGATTCTGAAGGCCGATTCGCGAGGCTGAGCGGGTTAGGACTGGAATGGGATGCGATCGTGCGGAAAGCGCGATTTGCCCGTGCCAAGGGCCGCTCCCCGATGTAAGCTTTCTGCCTGGCTTTTCGGTCGACAGCGGCCGACTGCAGTTCATCCCCAGGCGAATTAAGGGTTGGTTCGATTCCGTTGGAGGGTTCGCAATGATGAAGGCTTTTATCTCACCAAAACAATGGTTTGCAATGGTTCTGGCAGTATCGGCATCGTGCGGAATTTCCGCAGCGCAGACGGAGAATGCTCCGGCTGCAACGCCGGCGGCCACGCTGGTCGCTGCCAGCAAACCCGCCGCCGCTGATTTTACCCAGCGCACACCGCGCTACCGGATTGAAGCCGGAGACTCCTTCGACCTCACCTTCGAACTGAGCCCGGAGTTCAACCAGACCGCGGTCGGCGTACAACCCGACGGTTTCGTGACCCTGCGTGGAGTAGGCGACCTGAAGGTTGCGGGGCAGACGGTTCCGGAATTGACGCAGACGCTGCGCACCGCGTACTCGAAAATTCTGAACGACCCTTTGATCTCGGTGGTGTTGAAGGATTTCGAAAAGCCTTATTTCGTAGCGGGTGGCCAGGTGGCCAAGCCGGGCAAGTATGACATGCACGGAAACGTCACTGTGACCCAGGCTATCGAGATTGCCGGCGGCTTTCAAACCAGCGCCAAGCACTCGCAGGTCATGCTGTTCCGCCGCCTCGACGATCAATGGACCGAAGCCAAGCTGATCAACGTGAAGGAGATGGAGAAGAAGGGGAACCTGAACGAGGATCCGTTCCTTCATCCCGGCGACATGCTGATTGTGCCCAAGAACACCATGTCCAAGATCGACCGCTTTATCCCGAACTTGAGCATGGGCACCTACCTGCCGCTGGCGATCCCGTAGGGCGCCGCGCTGGTTAGGTTGAGATACCTCAGGATTTACGAGATTACACGGAGAGAATATGAATGAAGCAATGAACAGCCACGGTCACCGAAGCTACTCGTTTACCGCGCGGGATGTGGTAGCGATTGGGTTCCGTCACCAGAGAGTTCTGATTTTGTGTTTCGTGGGAGTGTTGCTGGGCGTGGGCCTGTCCGCCCTGTTCCTGCCCACCAAGTACCGGGCTGAAACCAAACTTTTGGTGAAACGTGATCGCGTCGATCCCGTGGTCTCGCCGGATCAGAACGCGCCCATGATGTTTCACGACACGGTCAGCGAAGAAGAGATCAACTCGGAAGTCGAGCTGATTCAGAGCCCCGACGTGCTGCAGAAAGTGGTAACCACCTGCGGACTGGACAAGAAGAAATTCCTGTCGAGCCTGCTGCATCCCGGGCAGACGGCGGCGAACCGCATCGACAAAGCAGTCGTCGATCTGCGCTCCGACCTGGTGCTGGAAGTGATCAAGAAAACCAACGTGATCAGCATCGCCTACGAGTCGCACGATCCCAAGCAGGCGCAGATGGTACTGGCCACGCTCGACGAAGCCTACATGCAGAAGCACCTGGACGTGCACCATCCTACAGGTCAGTTCCAGTTCTTCGACGAGCAGGCCGAGCAGTACAAAAAAGACATGCTGGCTGCCGAGGCTCAGTTGAAGGGCTTCTCCGGCGAGGCGGGCGGCGTAGCGCCGACTACGCTGCGCGACATGACCTTGCAGAAACTCGCGGACTTCAACGGAGCTCTCGAAACCACGCGGGCTTCGATTGCGGAAACCGAAAAGCGAATTACGGACCTGGAAAGCCAGAGTAATTCGACACCCACCCGCCTGACCACGCAGATGAAGAAGTCAGACAACGCGCAGGTTCTCGAAAGCTTGAAGGCGACTAAACAGACTCTGGAAATGAAGCGCACGGAATTGCTGACCAAGTACCAGCCGACTTATCCGCTGGTGCAGGAAGTCGACAAGGAATTGGCCGACACCAACGCCGCGCTGGCTAAAGAAGAAAGCTCGCCGGTGAAGGAAGAAGTGACCGACCAGAATCCCACGTACGGCTGGGTGAGTTCGGAACTGGCCAAGGCCAAGGCCGATCTGAGCGGATTCCAGGCGCGCGAAGCGTCACTGATCACCATCGTTAACGGATACAAGGATCAGGCGCGGCAGCTCGATCAGCAGGGCATTCTGCAGGGCGATCTGGTCCGCACCGAGAAGGCTGACGAGGCGAACTATCTTCTCTACACCAAGAAGAAAGAAGAAGCGCGCATCGAAGATGCCCTCGACCGCACCCGTCTGTTGAACGTTTCAGTGGCGCAGGGCCCGCTATTGCCCAGTCTGCCGACGCGATCGCCGTGGGTGTTTGCGCTGGTGGCTTGCCTGCTGGCCGCGGCGGTGAGCCTGGGCGTGGTATTCGCGATCGACTACGCGGACCAATCGTTCCGTACGCCTTCGGAAGTTATGTCGGAGTTGCGCATCCCGGTGCTGGCGGCGGTTCCGATTCACCGCACCCCGCAGGGATTGACTTACGGCGTGCCCAATGGAAACGGAAATGGCAACGGCAATGGCAACGGTCATTCTGAACAAGTCGAGCGGCGCCCAGACCGGCACCGACAGCCACATCATCCAGGAGCGAGGCTAAGACCGATGTTCCTAGAATTTTTCGGCCTACGAGAGCAGCCTTTCGGCGTCACGCCCGACCCGAGATATCTTGTATCTCGGTCCGGGACACCGTGAAGCCCTGGCGTCTCTTTATTACGGGATCGAGGCGAACCGCGGCTTCCTGTCGCTGATTGCCCGGCCGGGAATGGGCAAGACCACGCTGCTGTTTCACCTGCTGGCCAAGTTCGATCACACGGCCCGCACCGCGTTCCTGTTTCAAACCCAGTGCAGTTCGCGGGAGTTCATGCGGTTCCTGCTGGCGGAAATCGGCATCGAGAGCGAATCGCAGGATTTCGTCAAGATGCACGAGCAGTTCAACCGCTGCCTGGTGCAGGAAGCGCGAGCCGGGAAACGCTTCATCGTAGTGATTGACGAGGCGCAGAATCTGGATGCATCGGTTCTCGAAACTGTCCGGTTGCTTTCCGATTTCGAAACTCCGCAGGCCAAACTGCTGCAGATCATTCTGGTGGGGCAGCCGGGACTGGCGGACAAGCTGGCAACTCCGCAGTTGGTGCAGTTGCGGCAGCGCATCACCTCGGTGAGCGGATTGAGCCCGCTGAATCGCGAAGAGATCGGGAAATTCATGGATCACCGCCTGCAAGTGGCGGGGCACCGGGGAGCACGCTTGTTTTCGCCGGAAGCGCAAGAGTTGATTGCGCAAGTGAGCGAAGGCATTCCGCGGCAGATCAACAATTACTGCTTTCATTCGCTATCGCTGGCCTGCGCCATGCGAAAGAAAATTGTTGAAGTCGGCATGGTGAGGGAAGTGATTCATGATCTCGACATTCACCGCTTTGTTTCTGACGTGGGCGCGCCCTCGTCGTCGCACCGCCACGGAATCGGCAACGGGGCCAACGGAAGCAACGGAGTGAGCGATCCGTTCCTCCCTGTGGAAGAGTTGTCGGCAGTGGAGCGCGAATATAGTCATGCGATTTCAACGGCTGAAGGCGCGGCGAAGGATTATTTGAGCCCGGCGGAAGCCATCGAACACATGCGGGATGTGGCACGGTTGTTGCATAACTGGCGAAATGGTTCGGGCCGTCCCAACCGTCAGTCAGCCTAGCCGCCACGTAGCGGCGTCCGGTAACAAGGTCAGAAAGCGTTCGTCAGAAGATCAGGGGTATTACGGGACCTTATGAGCAGAAACTTTGAACTGATGCAAAATTTGGGCAAGGAACAGGAAATGTTCCAGGCCTCCGTCGGAACGACACGGCCACCGCCACCGTTGCCGAACATCGGAAACTCCGACGGCCAGCCGGTTGAAATGCAGCCGCTGCAGTTGAAAATGGACGAAGGGCAACGGGACGAGATCTTCAAGCTGGTGCAGCGCGTGTTCCTGATGGCCGGGGAGAAGTCGCGCGTGGTCGTGGTCTCGGGCATGGAATCGGGCAACGGCAGCAGCTGGATTTGCGCCCGCATGGCCGAAGTACTGGCGTCGCAGACTTCCGGGTCAGTGTGCGTGGTGGACGCGAACCTGCGTTCGCCCGGACTGCATCGCGAGTTTGGCGTGCCCAATCATTACGGCCTGACCGATGCGTTGCAGGTGACGGAACCGATTCGCCGCTTTGTGACCTCGCTCTCGCGGCCGAATCTGTGGCTGCTAAGCTGCGGCGCGGAAGTCGAGGGCATGCACACCATGCTGGGCTCGGACCGCATGCGGGCTCTGCTGCCGGAATTGCAGCGCGAATTTGACCATGTGCTGATTGACGCTCCGGCGATGGGCTCGGGCGAAGACAGCGTCATGCTGGGGCGGAATGCGGAGGGCGTGATTCTGGTGCTGCGAGCGAATTCGTCGCGGCGCGAGTCGGCGCGCAAAGCGGTGCGACGACTTGAAAATTCCAACGTTCGGGTGCTGGGCGCGGTGCTCAATCATCGGACGTTCCCGGTGCCGGAAGCGATTTACCGCAAGCTGTAACTATAAAAAGATGCGCGCGAACTGAATCTGCGACTTTATACGTACGAAATTGTAAGGACAGAAATGTTTGACGTCTTAAAACAAGATATCAGCCGGGCGATGTATCAGGCGCGCCGCCGGACGGTTGGAAGCCGGGCTGGAAGCATCGCATCGAAATCTGCCTGCGGCATTCCACCTGGCCGGTGATTTCCTATCGCTACGGGCATTGGGCGTTGGGCGTGCGCGTTCCGGTAATCGGCACGCTGTTGCGCATCAGCGGCTTGTTTTTTCGCAAGTTTACCGAGTTGTTTACCAGCGTCCACATTGATGTGCATGCCAAGATCGGGCCGGGATTTGTGATTCATTCCGTGTACGCCATCAATCTGGGCAAAACAACGATTGGCGAGAATTTTACGATTGCCACGGGATGCCTGATTTCGCATGCTTGCCGCGGCATCGGCGACGACGTTTATTTTGGCCCCGGGGCGAAACTGGTGGGTGATGCCAAGATCGGCAGCAACGTAACCATCGCGGCCAACAGCCTGGTGCTCACCGACGTGCGTTCGAACCTGATGGTGATGGGAGTTCCGGCGCGCATCAAGCTGCCGGGCGGGCGTCCGCAGCGGTTTGTGAAGAAGACAGCGGCGGTAGCGGCGGTTCCGGCGCCAGTCCGCAACTTCTGCTCCGGTTCCCGAGCAGGCGGCAGCGAAGAGCGCGGCCGGAGCAATCCACGGCTTCAGTTTCGGCATAGAGATTTCAACATTTACAAAGCTCAGGGGTATCTTGGGCCAGATTGACCACTTAGGAGAAAGACAACCTTGGACTTTGCATGGAATGAGGAGCAGGCGGCGTTTCGCAAAGAGGTCCTGCGCTTTGCCCGCGAGGAACTGAAAGACGACGTCATCACGCGCGATCATAACGAGGAATTCTCCCGGCCGTTGTGGGAGAAATGCGCGAAGTTTGGGATTCAGGGATTGCCGATTCCGGTGGAATACGGCGGCGGCGGCGCCGACACCCTGACCACCGTGTGCGCGCTCGAAGCCCTCGGCTACGGCTGCCACGACAACGGGCTGCTGTTTTCCATCAACGCGCACATGTGGAGTTCCGAAATTCCGATCTGGAATTTCGGCACCGAGGCGCAGAAGAAAAAATATCTTCCCGGCCTGGTGAGCGGCGGCCTCGGATTGCATGCCATGACCGAACCGGGTTCGGGTTCGGACGCCTACAGCCTGAAGACGCGGGCGGAACGCAAGGGCGATAAATACGTCCTGAACGGTTCGAAGACGTTCAGCAGCAACGCGCCGAACGCGGATGTGACGATTGTTTTCGCGAATCTCGATCCGACGCGCGGCCCGAACGGCGTCACCGCATTCTTCGTCGACAAAGGTACGCCCGGATTTACCGTCGGCCGCAATCTGCACAAGATGGGGTTGCGCACCTCGCCCATGGCCGAGATTGCGCTGCAGGATTGCGAGATTCCGGTCGAAAACCTGCTGGGCAAGGAATTCGGCGGGCAGGCGGTATTCACCTCGTCGATGGAGTGGGAGCGCATCTGCATTTTGGCCAGCCATCTCGGCGCCATGCAGCGCATCATGGAAACCTGCGTGAAGTACGCTAAGGAGCGCAAGCAGTTTGGCGAACCTATCGGCAAATTTCCCGCGATTGCCAGCAAGATTGCCGACATGGATGTGCGGCTTGAAACCGGGCGGCTGGCTGCTATACAAAGCCGCGTGGATGAAGAGTCAGGGCCGGCATCCGCTGCGCGAAGCTTCAATCGCGAAACTGTATGTCAGCGAGGCCTGCGTGCAGAGCTGCCTCGACGCGATTCAGTTGCACGGCGGATATGGCTACATGACGGAATACGAACTGGAGCGCGAACTGCGCGACGCGATCGCGGGCACCATTTATTCCGGGACGTCGGAAATTCACCGCGTGATCATTGCGAATATGCAGGGTTTGTAGTTCGGAATTCATTTTTAGTTTTACTTTCTCCCTCACATTAAATTTACTCGGGGCTGGGTTCTTAAGAACATGGCATACCTACTGCAGCAGTTGTTGACCGAAAAGCGCGCAGGCTTATCCGGAGAAGGCGGCGGTGTGGGCGCGCGGGCAGAGCATTACCTATCGCGAGCTGGAAGAGCGGTCAAACCAGCTGGCGTTTCTGCTGCGGGAAAAGGGAATTGGCAAGGGCGACCGCGTCGGCTTGTTCTTCCCGAAGAGCGTGGAATCGATTATCAGCATGCTGGGCGTGCTGAAGGCCGGCGGGGTTTATGTGCCGCTCGATCCGCAGGCTCCGGCGGACCGCGTCGGCTACATCATCGGCAACTGCGGGATTCGGGTTCTGATCACGAACCGCGAGCGGCGTGCGGCTCTGGCGCCGGAAACGCTGAGTGCGCTCGAGTGCTGCATCCTCACCGAAAACGCGGACGGCGCTCAAAAATCGGCGGCCGCAGGCGAAGGCGAAATCATTGTCTGGTCGGCGCTCGCGCAGTTTCCCTCGTTGATGGCCCCGGCGATCAACCTGATCGAGACCGACCTGGCCTACATTCTTTATACGTCGGGCTCGACCGGACGGCCCAAGGGCGTAATGTTGTCGCACCAGAACGCGCTGACTTTTGTGGAATGGTGCGCCAAAGAATTTCGCGTCAACAGCGACGATCGGCTCTCGAATCACGCGCCGCTGCATTTCGATCTGTCGGTGTTCGACGTATACAACACGCTGGAAGCAGGCGCGACGGTTTATCTGATCACCGAAGATCTGGCCATGTTCCCGACCAGCCTGGGGAGTTTTATCGAGGCCCAAGGGATTACGATCTGGTATTCGGTGCCGTCGGCGCTGATGCTGCTGCTGTTGCACGGCCGCGTGACCGCCGACAAGCTGAAGAGCATTCGCGTGCATGCTGTTTGCCGGCGAAGTTTTCCCCATGAAATATCTGCGGCAGTTGGCGGAGATTTCAACCGGCAGCGAACTCTATAACCTCTACGGACCGACCGAAACCAACGTTTGCACCTATTACAAAGTAGAGCGCGAGCGGCTGGCGGGAATGGAGAATCTGCCGATCGGCATCGCCTGCGCCAATACCGACACGTTTTCGGTTACGCCCGAAGGCCAGTTGGCGGGTCCGGCAGAAGCCGGCGAGCTATTTGTACGCGGTCCGGGCGTGACCAATGGTTACTGGGCGGATGAAGAAAAAACGCGCAAGATGGTGGTGCCCAACCATTTTCAGGAACACTTCGAAGAGAAGATGTACCGCACCGGCGACATCGTCACGGTGGGCGAGGACGGCAACTATTACTTCAAGGGCCGCCGCGACAGCCAGATCAAGAGCCGCGGCTACCGCATCGAGCTGGGCGAGATTGAGACCGCGTTGTTGAGCCATCCCGGAGTGCGGGAAGCGGCTGTGCTCGCGGTTCCGGACGAGATTATCGGCAACCGCATCCGCGCGGTAGTGGCGCTGCATGTTGCCGGATCGCTGGGCGTACTGGAACTGCAGCAGTACTGTGCGGCGCGAGTGCCGAAGTACATGATTCCGGAGCTGATGGATATGTGCGAGGAGCTGCCCAAGACTTCGACGGGAAAGATTGACCGCGTCAAGCTGGCGACGGAGCTCGGCGGCAGTTCGCTAGGACGCAGAAACTTTTAGTCGTAACGCAGTCGTAGTCAGCAAAAATACATAACTGTAATTGGGAGACGAACATGATTGAGTCCGGCAGTGGTGAAAGACCGGATCCGCGAATATGTGCTCGAAGAATTGCCAAGACCAAAGGCATTATGCAGATCACGGACCAGGAAGTATTGACCAAGAACGGCGTCATCGATTCCATGGGCATTTTCCGCCTGGTGGCATTTCTGGAAGAGACGTTCAACGTGCGCGTGGGCGACGAAGAAATCACGCACGACAATCTGGAAAGCGTGGACGCCATCGAGCGCCTGGTGATCGCCAAGTCGAAGAAGTAGTTTTCGCTTGAATCGTGACGCAGGCGCCGGCCACATCGCCCGCCTGGCACGAGTTGCACGAAACGTAATCTCCTCCCCCTGGGCATTGCCAAAAAGACGTCTGCCAAAGATTTTGGAATAAATTCTCAGGAATTCTTATGCGTATAGGTCGAAGAACTTTTACCGCCGGCTCCAAAGTGTTTGATCTCTTCCTGATGGTGGCTTCTTTCGCCATCGCGACCCTGCCCCAGTATCACCGGGTGGGGCGGTTCGGCTTGGCCGAGTTTTTCGAGCTGCGCATCAAGCTGGGTAATCTGATTCTGTTGGCCAGTTTTCTGCTGATCTGGCACATGCTGTTCAGCTTGTTCGGGCTCTATGGCTCGAAGCGCATGGCCAGCCGCTGGGATGAGGTTTGGGACATTACTCGGGCGACGATCCTGGGCACGATGGTGGTGGCCACTTTCGGCGTGGTGTTCCACATCTGGGTGGTCAACCGGATTTTTCTGGCGCTGTTCTGGTGCTGGCCACCACGTCGATGATTTTCAGCCGGATGATCATCCGCGAGAGCCTGGCCTATGCCCGGCGGCATGGCACGCAACACGCGCAACATGCTGGTGATCGGCACCAACTCGCGCGCCGTGCAGTTGGTGCAGCGCATCGAAGGCAAGCCGGAACTGGGTTATCGCATTCTGCGGTTTCGCCGACGAAGAGTGGGACGGCATGGAGGAATTCAAGAAGCAGGGCCACTCCGTGGTGACCACGCTCGATGCCTTGCCCGCCTACGTACGCCGCAACATCGTGGATGAAGTGGTGCTGGCGCTGCCCATTCGTTCGTTCCATACTTTCGCCTCCGAGATAGCGGCGGCGTGCGAACAGCAGGGCATCATCGTGCGCTTCATGCCCAACATTTTCGATCTGAAAGAGGCCAGCAGCGGCCGACGAATTCGACGGCGACGCGCTGATCAGCCACGAGAGCACAATCAACGATTTCTGGGGACTGCTGGCGAAGCGCGGCATGGATATCGTGATTTCGCTGGCGGCCATCATCTTGGTTTCGCCAATCATGCTGTTGACCGCTCTGCTGGTGAAGCTGACCTCGCCGGGGCCGATTTTCTTTGTGCAGAAACGACTGGGCCTGAACAAGCGGATGTTCCACATCTACAAGTTCCGCACCATGGTGATGGATGCGGAGCAGCGGCTGAAGGATCTGGAGCATCTCAACGAGGCTAACGGGGCCGGTGTTCAAGATCAAGAGCGATCCGCGTATCACTCTGATTGGCGGCTTTCTGCGCAAGACCAGCATCGACGAACTTGCCTCAGCTCTTCAACGTCCTGAAGGGGGAGATGAGCCTGGTCGGTCCTCGGCCGCTGCAGGTGCGGGATTACGAGCTGTTCGAAACCTACTGCCAGGACTGGCAGCGCAAGCGCTTCAGCGTGCGGCCGGGCATCACCTGCCTGTGGCAGATTATGGGCCGGAGTTCGACTACGTTTGAAAAGTGGATGGAGCTCGATCTGCAATACATTCGCACCTGGTCGCTTGTGGCTGGATCTGGAAATCTTGGCCAAGACCGTTCCTGCCGTGCTGCAAAGGTTCCGGGGCAGCGTAAAATCATGGCCGCAGTAAAACCGCATTACTCTCAAACCTATGCCTCCCGTCAGATCATCTGATTCCGTGGCTGAAATCCAAATCGACAGCGTGCTGAATTCCCCGCGTCCGGCGTGCGTCCACGAACTTGTGGCACAGCGTGCGGCGGAGAATCCGACCGCGCTGGCGGTAGCGAGCCGGCAGGAAGACTTGTCCTACGCGGAACTCGACCGCCGCGCCAACCGTCTGGCGAATTATCTGCGCTCGCTCGGCGTGCAGCGAGACGTAGTGGTTGGACTTTATCTCGATCGCTCGCCGGCCATGGTGGTGGCTGCGCTGGCGATTCTGAAAGCAGGCGGTGCTTACCTGCCGCTCGATCCGATCCATCCCGTAGAGCGGTTGGCGTTCATGCTGCAGGATGCGGGTGCGAGCTGTCGTGGTCAGCCAGAAGCGCTGGGCGGAGGGATTTCCGGCGGGCATTGGCGAGTGGTCACGCTGGATGGCGACGCCGAGAAGATTGCGGCTCGAGTCCGACATCGGCGCCGCAGAGCGGCGTTGGCGCCGAGGACTTGGCCTACATTATTTATACTTCCGGCTCGACGGGCAAACCGAAGGGCGTGGAACTGATTCACTCCGGGCTCGTCGAATCTGGTGGCTGGCATGAGCGGGCATTTCAAGTGACGCCGGCCGACCGGGCCAGCGCGCTATCCGCACTGGGATTCGATGCCGCGGTGTGGGAGATGTGGGCGTACCTGGCGTGCGGCGCGAGCCTGCATCTGCCCGACGAAAAGGTGCGGAACGATGCCGCTGCACTGCGCGACTGGCTGGTGTCGCGGCACATCACGATTTCTTTCGCCGCCACGGTGATGGCGGAGACGATTGTTGCGGCTGGAGTGGCCGCGTGAGACCGCGCTGCGTTTTCTGCTGACTGGTGCGGACACGTTGAAGGCATATCCTTCGGCGCGCTTGCCGTTTGTGCTGGTAAATAATTACGGCCCACCGAGTGCACGGTGGTGAGCACTTCGGGCGTGGTTCCGGGCTCGCGAGTCAGCCCAGCGAATCAGACTCGCGAATCCGGCGCGGTGAATCAGGCGCCGTCGATCGGCCGCGCCATCGATGGCGTCGAGATTTACATTCTGGACGAACAGCGACAGCCGGTGAGCGACGGCGGCGCGGGAGAAATTTATCATCGGCGGCGCGGGACTCGGCCGCGGGTACAGCAACCGCCCGGATCTGACGGCGGAGCGTTTTGTTCCGAATCCGTTCAGCGCGGTGGCGGGAGCGCGGCATCTACCGCACCGGCGATCTGGCCGCTGGCTGCCCGAACGGCGAGATCGCGTTTCTCGGGCGGACTGGATGAGCAGGTGAAAGTCCGCGGCTATCGGGTGGAGCCCAGCGAGGTGTCGACCGTGCTGGGCCAGCATCCCGCGATTCAAGGCCAGCGTTGTGGTCTCGACGGAAGATGCGCCCGGCGAGAAGCAACTGGTGGCTTATCTGGTGTTAGCCGAGGGCTCAACCGTGAGTGCCAGCGCGCTGCGCGAATATCTGCGGCAGCGCATGCCGGATTACATGGTGCCGGCGGCGTTCGTTGCCATCCCGAGCCTGCCCGTCACCGAGCAGGGCAAAGTGAATCGCGCGGCGCTGCCCAGCGTGAACGGAAACCGGTTATCCGACGAAGCCTACGCGGCACCGCGAACCGCTGGTCGAAGAAGAGCTCGTGAAAATTCTCGCTCCGCTGCTGAAGCTGGACCGCGTGGGTGTGAACGACAACTTCTTTTTGCTGGGCGGGCATTCGCTGCTGGGCACGCAGGTGATCGCGCGGGTCAGCGAAAGCTTTCGGCGTCGACCTGACGCTGCTGAAGTTGTTCGATCATCCCACGGTCGCCGAGATGTCGTCCGAAATCGAAAACCTGATCCTGGCCAAGGTTGAACATGACGGCCCAGGCGCAGGCCGCAGCTAATCGCGCCGCGCGTGTACATAGCACCGATCCAGTTACCCATCCGAAAGAAGTTCTAATCCGCGAATGGACAACACCACTCATAGACCGCCTGGAAAGCCGGGATACGGCGATGAGCCTGTATCACCTGCTCGATCCGCAGGTGCTGGCGAATCCTTATCCGCTGTTCCGGCGCATGCGCTCGGAAGATCCCGTGCATTGGGATCCGTTTCTGCACGCCTGGGTGGTGACGCGCTATGCCGACGTCCTCGAAGTGCTGCTGAATTTTTCCGCCGATCGCACGCCCACTCCCGCGCAGCTCGACGAGATGGGATTGTCCTCGCTGAATCCCATCGCGCGAGTGATGGTGAAGCAGATGCTGTTCCTGGATGCGCCCGCGCATACGCGGTTGCGGGGCTTGTCGTCGAAGGCGTTCACTCCGGCGCGCGTCGAGCAACTGCGCGGACACATTCAGGACATCACGAAGAGCCTGCTGGATGGCATAGTCGCGAGGCCTTAGAGAAACGGCGAAATCGACGTGATCGCGCAACTGGCCGAGCCGCTTCCCGCGATCGTGACCGCCGAAATGTTGGGCGTGCCCACCAGCGATCATCCTGCAGCTGAAAAAGTGGTCGGCGGATTTCGCCGAGATGCTGGGAAATTTTCAGCATAATCCGGAGCGCTATCCGCGGGTCTTCAAGCCGTCGCCGGGATGACGGAATATTTCCAGGACGCGATTCGCGCAGCAGCGCGAGCATCTCATCCGCGCGAAGGTTTGATCCATTCGCTGCTCGACGGCGGAGATCGACGGCGACCGGCTGACCGAAGAAGAAGTGATCGCCAACTGCATCGTGACCATGGTGGGCGGGCAGGAAACGACCACCAACCTGATTGGCAATGGCCTGCTCACTTTGCTGCGCAATCCCGAGAGAGATGCAGCGGCTGCGCAACGATTATTCGCTGATTCCGTCGGCGGTCGAAGAAATGCTGCGCTATGAAAGTCCCAGCCAGCATACGGCGCGCATGTGCCCGACGGACCGGGAAATGGGCGGCAAGACTGATCCAGAAACGGCAGGCGGTGATTGCGGTGATGGCGGCGGCGAACCGCGATCCGGAAAAGTTTTCCCGATCCCGACCGTTTCGACATCACGCGTAAAGACAATCGGCATCTGGCCTTCGGCTATGCCGCGCATTTTTGTTTTGGCGCGCCGCTGGCGCGAGTGGAAGGGCAGGTCGTGCTGGAGGCGTTCCTGCGGCGCTTCGCGAATATCGACGCTATCGCCGGAGCCGCTGGAGTGGCGCTCGAATCTTGGGATTGCGCGGGTTGAAGGCGTTGAAAGTGAAAGTCGGCGCGGCCGCGCAGCGGCGAAGAATCAAGCGGCAAACAGCAGCAGAAATGCTGAAGCGACATCGTCGGCCGTATCCTCGACCGCTTCATCGGGATGCCCGTATGAGGCGCAAGGCACAAGCGGTAAATCTGTCGAGATCAAATCAAACGACAAGCAGGCCGAGGGTAAGCAGGAAGTGATCCGGAAATATTTACAGTCGCGGATGTCGCAGCAAGGCGGAGAGCGCACCGGTGATTCCTCGGCGTCAGGAATCCGGGACCAGCGCCACTCTCCTTCCCGCAGGAGCAGATCTGGCTGCATAGCCAGTTTGCCCAGGATCTGTACAACGAGTCGGTCACGGTCTATCGCCGGGGCGCGTTCGATGTGCCGACGCTACGCAGAAGTCTGGCCGAGATGATTCGACGGCACGAAGCCTGGCGCACGACTTTCCAGGTGGTTGAAGGGCAGCCCGGTGCAGGTGGTGAATCCCCCGTATGACCCTATCCTTGAAGTCATCGACCTGCGGCGTGTGACGGCCGAGCAGCGCGAAGCGGAGGCGTTGCGGTTGGGCCGCGAGCGGGCCCGCATTTCTTTCGATATGGAACGCGGACCGCTGCTCCGCGCCACGCTGGTGCAGTTGGGCGACGAAGAATTCCGGCTGTATCTTTTCCTGCACCACATTATTTTTGACGGCTTTTCGATGTACAACGTGTTTCCTGCCCGAGTTGGTCACCGTTTACAACTCACTGCTTGCCGGGCAGCCGTCGCCGTTGCCGGAATTGCGGCTGCAGTATTCCGACTTCGCGCACTGGCAGCGCGGATCGCTGGATGAAGCACAGCTGAAGGAATCGCGCGCCTATTGGTCGAGCCAGCTGGACGGCGAGATTCCGGTGCTCGAGTTGCCCACGGACCGTCCCCGGCCGGCGCTGCAGAGTTTTCGCGGGGCGATGCATCGCTTCGCGTTTCCGAAGAGTCTGTCCGACGGCCTGCACCAGCTGGCCAACCACGAACACGCTAGCTTTTTCAGCACGATCTTGGCCTGCTTTGCTGCGCTTCTGCGTCGCTACAGCGGGCAGGAGGATTTTGTGCTGGGTACGGTTACCTCCGGGCGCAAGCAGCGCGAGCTGGAAGCGCTGCTCGGCTGTTTTCAGAATCCGCTGGCCCTGCGGCTGAGACTGGCGGGCGATCCCAGCTTTCGCGAGTTGCTCACGCACACGCGGGAAGTCACGCTGAGCGCGCTCTCGCACGACAACGCGCCGTTTGAGCGGCTGGTAGAAGAGCTTTCGGTGCGGCGCGATACCAGCCGCAATCCGGTGTTTCCGGTGATGTTCTCTCTGGTACCGCCGACTCCAGTTTTCGAACCCGGATGGGATCTGAACCAGCTCGATCTCGAGATTGGCACGGCCAAGTTCGATCTTGATCTTGAACTCGACGATCGCCCGGCCGGATTGCAGGGGCGCTTCGTCTACTGCACCGACCTGTTCGATGACGCGACCATCGCGCGCATGGTTGGTCATCTTCAGACCATGCTGGAAGCGATTGTGGCGAACCCAGAACAGAAGATATCGCGTCTGCCGATGTTGTCGGTGGCCGAGCAGCGGCAGCTTGCGGAGTGGAACCGGACAGAAACGGAGTATCCCCGCGAATTCTGCATGCACGAATTGGTGGAAGCGCAGGCCACGCGCACCCCGAACACAACTGCAGTCGAGCACGGCACACAGTCGCTGACTTATCGCGAATTGAATCAGCGCGCGAACCAACTCGCGCATTTTCTCACGAAGCGCGGCATTGGGCCGGAGTCAAAAGTCGGTATCTGCCTGCGTCGTTCGCTCGAGCTTCCCGTAGCTCTATTGGCCGTGCTGAAGGCTGGTGCGGCGTGCGTGCCGCTTGATCCGGCCTATCCGAAAGAGCGGCTCACCTACATGCTGGAAGATTCCGGCACTGCGCTGGTTCTCACCCAGGCGGGTCTGCTCGCCGAAGTCACGGATTTCGACGCGGAAGTCGTGAATCTTGATGCCGATTGGGAAATGTTCGCCGGCGAGAGCCGCGAAAATGTTCGCAGCGGGGTGAAGCCGGAGAATCTGGCGTACCTGATTTACACTTCCGGGTCGACCGGCAAGCCGCGCGGCGTGCTGCTGACTCATGGCGGCCTGGTGAACCACAACGTCGCTGCGTCGAAGCTTTTCGCAATGACGCCCAGCGATCGGATGGCGCAGTTTGCGTCCATCTCCTTCGACATTGCGGTCGAGGAAATATTTCCGACCTGGATTTCCGGCGGGGCGCTGGTGGTGCGCGAGGAAGATGCGTCGCTGGCGGTGGGAGATTTTCTCGAGTGGGTGCGGCAGAAGCGCGTGACCGCGCTCGATCTGCCCACGGCGTACTGGCATGAACTGGTGCGCGAACTGTCGGAGTCCGCGCTGCGCTTGCCGGAGAGCTTGCGGGTTGTGATTGTGGGCGGCGAGAAGGCATCCTCGGCGGCGCTGACGGCGTGGCGCAAAATTGCCGGTCCGCGAGTGCGCTGGGTAAATACTTACGGGCCGACTGAGACCAGCGTGATCGTCACTTCGTACGAGCCGAAGGCCGGCGAAGAAATTCCGGCGGTGCTGCCGATTGGGCGCCCCATCGCCAACACGCGGATTTATATTCTGGGCAAGAATCTGCAGCCGCTCCCTGTCGGGATTGCCGGTGACCTGTACGTTTCCGGCCCAGGGCTGGCGCGGGGATATCTGAACCGTCCGGAGATTACGGCGGAGAAATTTGTAGCCGATCCGTTCCGCGCCGAACCTGGCGCGCGCATGTACAAGACGGGCGACCTGGCGCGCTATCTCGCGAATGGAGAGATCGAGTTCGCCGGACGCACCGACGATCAGGTAAAGATTCGCGGCTATCGCGTGGAACTGGAAGAGATCGAAGCGGTGCTGGGATCGCACGCCGGCGTGCGCGAAGTCGTGGTTGCCGCGCGCGAGAATGCTTCGGGCGAAAAAAACATGGTGGCGTATGTGGTGCCCGCGCGCGAGCAGGTTCCGACCGCGAGTGCGCTCCGCCTGCACCTGAAGCAGAAGCTTCCACATTACATGGTGCCCTCCGCGTTCGTTCTGCTGGAGGCCATGCCGAAGACGCCGAACGGCAAAGTAGACAAGCGCGCGCTGCCGGCCCCGAAGAACACGGACTATGCCGAGACGCAGGAATATGTTGCGCCCAGCGACGAACTCGAAACCCAGCTGACCGCGATCTGGGAAACCGTGCTGGACAAAAAGCCGATCGGCATTCGCGACAATTTTTTCGAGCTCGGCGGACATTCTCTGCTGGCCGCGCGATTGATGCATCGCATCGAGCAGTCGATGGGACAGCGGCTTCCGCTGGCCGCGTTGTTGCAGGCGCCCACCGTCGAACAACTCTCGGGTCTGCTGCGCAGAGAGAAATGGTCGAGTGCGTGGTCGTCGCTGGTACCGATTCAGGCCGAAGGCTCGCGCCCGCCGTTTTTCTGCGTGCATGGTGTCGGCGGAAACGTGGTCGGGTTCCGCGACCTGGCACGGCATCTCGGGCCGGATCAGCCGTTTTATGCCCTGCAGCCGCAGGGACTCGATGGCAAGCGCGAATGCCTGACCAGCATTCCGCTCATGGCGGAACGCTACATTCAGGAAATCCGGCGCGTGCAGCCGGAGGGTCCGTACCGCATCGGCGGATATTCCTTCGGCGGCCTGGTCGCCTACGAGATGGCGCAGCGTCTGGAAGCGCAAGGCGTGGAAGTGGCCCTGCTGGCCCTGTTCGACACGTATCCAGGGAAGGTTGCGTCGCGCGGTTCGCAGTTGAAGAATCTTTTAAGTCTGCCGTTGAAAGAGCAGATCAGTTTTGTGTTCAAAAAAGGCACCTTCGTGCTGACCACGCTGGGCAAGCGGCTGGAACTGCGAATGCTGCCGAAAGCGCTGCGTAATGTTCGACAGGCCTGCGAGAAAGCCGCCGGAGACTACGACGTCGAGCCCTATCCTGGCCGCGTCACGCTGTTTCGCGTGAGAGAAAAATCCGTAGGCAGCCTGAACGATCCTTACGCGATCTGGTGGCGCGTCGCCGCCGGAGGAGTCGACCTGCGGGAAATCAGCGGCGATCACTTGAGCCTGCTGAAAGAGCCGCAAGTCCGGCTGTTGGGGCAGGAGCTAAGCCACTGCCTGGCACAATCGGCGAACGAGCATTCGCTGTCAACGATTTCTCAGCCTGCACGCACTGCGGTGGAATTGACCGCTTAGAGCGCGTAAATAGATGGTTGTCGATCTTAATAAATTAGACCCTGAATATTTTTCCTCTTTAAATCTCCCGAAATCAAAATGAGCTCATCCGATACAGAACAGTTGCTGGATCCGGCTTACGCCGAGGACACCGTCGTCATCGCCCCCGACGTGACCGCAGACGTTGAAGCCGGCGGCTTCTCGCACACACTGACGCGCTGGGTCGCCAAGGGCGGACTGGCGATTCTGGATCAGGCACTGATTTCAGGATCCAACTTCCTGATCGGGATTCTGCTGGGGCGCTGGCTCATGCCCACGCAATTCGGAGCGTTTTCGCTGGCGTTCTCGGTTTTTATTCTGCTCTCCTACGTCTACCAGTCGCTCTTGTCGGAGCCGCAGGGAGTGTTCGGGGGCTCGACCTACCGGCAGTGCCTGCGCGGATACCTCAAAGCGTTGCTGGGGATTCAGGCGGTGCTTACCGTTTTTGGGCTAGTCCTGCTCGGTGGTTCGGCGGCGGTGGTGTACGCCATGGGCAAAGCCGACGGCCTGGCGGGAGCGCTGGCCGGCGTCGCGATCGCGTCCCCCTGCATACTGTTTTTCTGGCTGATGCGGCGCTCCTATTACATGAATCTGGCGCCGGCGCGCGCCGCAATCGGAGCATTCATTTACTGCACGCTGGTGACGGGTGGATTGCTCGTGGCCTACCGGTGGGGGCTGGTTTCACCGTTCTCGGCTTACCTGCTGATGGCGGTTGGCGCGCTGGGCACGGGATTCTTCCTGCTGTCGCAAGTGAACAAAGCGCTTCCCGCGGATACCGTGAAAGCACCGACGGCTGCTCAGGCGTGGCATAAACACTGGGAATACGGACGGTGGGCGCTGTTGGTTTCGCTGGTGAGTTGGCTTACCTATTACATGTACTACCCGCTGGTGAGCGCGTTTTCCGGGATGGCCGCGGCGGGACAGTTGCGAGCGCTGATGATTCTTTCACAGCCCATGGAGCAGGGCTTCATGGCGCTCTCCATTCTGTTTTTGCCGTATGCGGCGCGGGTTTGCCGCGAAAAGGGCGTGGCCAGTTCCGGCCCGCTGGTGCGGCGGATTACCCTTCTGTTTGTGGCCGGCGCGGTTGTCTATTGGGCGCTGCTGATTCCCTTCAAGGGATTTGTGTTCCGCGTCGTGTACCGGGGAAAGTACACCGAGGTGGCGCACTTGATTCCGTACGTGGCGGTGGGCGCCACACTGTGGGCCGCAGCGTTCGGCCCCGCGATTCTGCTGCGCGCAATTGAGTCTCCGGACTCTATCTTTTACGCACGCGCGGTATCCGCCGTTCTTTCGCTCGTGGTTGGAATCCCGGCCACACGCGCGTTTGGGCTATGGGGAGTGGTTGTCAGCCTCATTGTCGCCAATCTCGCAGCATTGCTGATCTCGATCTACATTCTTCACCGCAAGGCGCATTCGATTTCAATTCCGAGCCCGGTTCTGTAAGGGGAAAGTTCGACATGAATAGTCTGAAGAAACTGCGTTATAAGGCCTCCCGCACTAAGCTCCGTCTTCCTAAAGCCTGGTGGCAACATCGCGGGCTCAATGACCAGGACGTATTGTTCGCGTCGTTCGAACGCTCCGGCAACACCTGGTTACGCTTCGTGCTGATGGAGATCCTGACCAAGGGCGACGCCGGATTTCTGAACGTGAATCACATTTTGCCGGAGATGGGAACGCACCGCGAATCGAAGCCAGTGCTGCCCAACGGTGGCCGCTTTATCAAGACGCACGAGTCGTATCGTCCGGAATACAAGCGCGCCGTTTATCTCATGCGCGATCTGCGCGACGTGATGCTTTCCAACTGGGCGCGCGACAAGGAAATGGGTTTCGCGCAGTACTTCGACAACGGCCGCGACATGGACGGATACGTCGAGTCGTTCCTGCAGGGCAAAGTGACTCGCTTCGGATCGTGGCAGTCCCACGTGGATTCGTGGATGAACTCTCCCCTGGCGAAGAACGGAAATCTTCTCGTCGTGCGCTACGAAGATTTGCGCAAAGACACCGAAACCGGCCTGCTCGAAATGCTCGAGTTCCTCGGGATTCCGGGAGACCGCGAAGTGGTTCGCCGTGCGGTAGAGAACAATTCACTGCGGGCGATGCGCGAGAAGGAAGACAAGGCCAAGAAATCGGGCGCGACGCTGGGCAAGGGAACCTTACTCCGAAAACATCGCGTCGACCGCGAAGATGCGCGCTTCGTGCGCAGCGGGTCAGTGGGCGGCTGGCGCGAGAAGCTTAGCGAATCGCAGATCGAACTGGTCACGAAGTATGCCGGAGAAGCGCTGGTGAAGGCGGGGTATCCGGCCGGCCTTTCTGATGCTGACGCGGTTGGAATAAGTCAATCGGAAGAACGAGTAGTCTCGCCGGCACGAGGGTAACCACCTTTTTGATGACTCAAGTCATGAAGCAAATCGGGTCATTTCTGGCGATGATGTTCGTGTTGGTTCCGCTGGCAATCTCACAGAAAACCGAAGCTGGAACAGAATCCGGAACTTTGCGCCAGGCCGCCGAGCCGATGGGATTCTGGGTGGGGACAACGATTCAGGGCCGGATGTGGAATCGCGATCCAGCCTACAAGCCGGTGCTGGCCAAGGAGTTCAACGCCGCGGTTTCGATTGTTTTTCAGGGCATTACGCAGCCGGAGCGGGGACGCTTTAATTTCGATCCCATGGACGAGGCCATGAGCTTCGCCAAGCAGCACCAGATGAAACTCATGGGGCATTGCCTGCTGTACAAGAATCCGACCGAGGCGCCCTGGCTGAATTTCCGCGGCGACACTTGCGGAGGATGGTCGGCGAAGGATCTGGATCAGATCATGAAAGAGCATATCCAGACCGTCGTGCGGCATGGCGGCGACACCTATTACGCGTGGGAAGTGGCCAACGAACCCACGCAGCAGATGAAGAACAGTTGCTGGGCGCGGATACTGGGCGAAGAGCAATACATGGTGAAGGCTTTTCAATATGCGCGCGAAGCCAATCCCAATGCTCTGCTGCTGCTCAACGATACCTTCGGTCATGATGGAATTGAAAAAGACCGCGCCGACGCATTCTTCGCTTTGGTCGGCCGGCTGAAAGCTGCCGGCGCGCCGATTGACGCAGTAGGAACCGAAATGCACTGGCAGATGCCGGAACTACGACCGACCTATCTCGACGAATTCAAGGGCTTTCTCGATAGCGCGCGCAAGGCTGGAGTGAAGGTCCACATCACCGAAATGGATCTGTATCAAGGGCCAACGGATTCTCCGGAAGTTTTCGCCAGGCAGAAAGAGATTTATTACAACGTGGTCCACACCTGCCTCAAGGATTCGAACTGCATCGGCTTCACGACCTGGGGCATTGCGGACCGTTACAGTTTCCTGCGCAATGAAGACGCACCGAATGCCCGCCAGACCTTGTTTGACGACGGCTACGGAAAAAAGCCCGCCTACTACGGCGTGCTGCAAGCTTTGAAAGAGGGGCGATGAGTTACAGCGTTCTAGAGCAAGCCAGGCCGGAAAAGGCCCGGGTCGAGACCACGAAAGACGCGAGTCTTGAGGTCCGCCCACTCAATCCGCTGTGGCTGCTGGTGCCGTTCGCCCTGCTCGGATTTGCTATCTCGGTAACCGTTTCGCAATTGGCCGGGTCGTCGCCTTACGGAGTGCTGATCGTCGCTGGCATAATCGGCGCGGCGGTTCCGCTGCTGATCCTGATGATCCAGGCCGCGCCCGAAGCCGTGGCCAGCGCGCGCGAACTGGCGCAGAACTGGCGTTGGTGGCATCCCCTGTGGTTCTTCATTTTCTTCAGCATGCTGGTGTTTCGTATTCGCGACGTGGGCGAGGCCAAGGCGAATCCGCTCGACGCCTATGCCATGCTGCGAATCATTCCCGAAGGCTTTGTGTTCGGGATGCTGATCGTCCGGCTGATTCTGAAGAAGCCGAACTGGCTGGGCGCGCTGTTCCGCGGCATCCCCGGCGCGATGGCGATTTATTGCCTCGTCTGCTTGACCACGACGGCATGGTCAGTGAACGCTTCGTGGACGGCTTACAAGTCCATCGAATTTCTGTTCGACGTTTCTCTGCTGGCGGCCATCATCGCCAGCGCCGAAGGCTTTTTCACTTACAAGAGCCTCGTCGATTGGACACTGACTTTCTACGGCCTCTCGCTGATCGGAGTGTGGAGCAATCTTCCGATCTGGCCGACCGAGGCGATGGACGGTGGACGCTTGACCGGCGTGATTCCCGTGGAGGCTTCCAATAGCGTCGGAACTTCCGGCGGCGTGCTCGCCATTATTGCGCTCTGCCGGCTGATGCCGGTGTTCGGGGAAGTCAAGAATCGCGCCTGGTATTTGCTGCTGCTGGTGTTTGGTCTGGTTTCGATGGTGTTGTCGAAGACCAGAAATTCCGAGGCGGCGTTTCTGTTCGCTGTCGCGCTGGTGGTGATGCTCGCGCCGCGGCTGCGCAGAATGGCAGTCTGGGGCACATTGATCGCAGCGCCTATCGTCGCGACCGCCATCCTTCTGAATGACCGACTGCTCGGCTATGCCTGGGATCTGGTATTGAGCGTGGCCGAGCGCGATCAGTCCGACGCGGCCATCGGATCGCTCAGCGGACGTACCGCGTGGTGGTCCTACGGTATTGAGCAGTTGATGCATCATCCCTTTACCGGACTGGGCGCATATGCCGCTGGACGCTTCGCCGTGCTCGGAAAATTAGGCGTGGGCTCGGCTGCCATGATGCACAGCGACTGGATCGAAGTGCTCATCGGCACCAGCATTTGGGGCCTAATCCCATTCGCGGCTGCGCTGATCGCGGCCTGGTGGTATTTGTACCGCTGCATTCGCAGCGATCAATTCACCGCCGATCAACGCCAGTTGGCGCTGGAACTCTTTGCTCTGCTCGGCATGCTGACCATGCACTCTTTCTTTAACGACGAGTTGAGCTGGCACTGTCCCTTGCTGTACTTCGCGATTCTCGGCTACGCCGAGTGGGTCCGGCAGCAGCGGAAGATGCAGCATAGCGTTGCCCTGGAGCGACGAGAGCCATCGTTCGCCGAAATTAAGCTCGCGCAATGAAGTTCGCCGATATGTGTTGTAAGAAGTTCCGCAACAAAGTTTTCTTTCACAAACTGCAAATCAAAAACAACTTACCTTGGGGGGAGTAAACGCAAATGGCAAATAAATCTCGGATTCTGGTAACGGGTGCAGGTGGGTTCATCGGTCATCATCTTGTAAAACGGTTGAAGGCAGATGGTCATTGGGTGCGCGGGGTAGATGTGAAATACCCCGAGTACGAAACTTCGGCAGCAGACGATTTTCAGATTCTCGATCTGCGAATCTGGGAAAACTGCCTGACTGCCACACAGAACATCGATCAGGTTTACAACCTGGCGGCCGACATGGGCGGCATCGGCTACATCACCGCGTTCCTGGCCGATATCTCGAAAAACAACATTCTGATCAACGCGCACATGCTCGAAGCTTCGAAGCAGAACGACGTGAAGCGATTCCTGTTCTCTTCGTCGGCCTGCGTCTACGCGCAGTCGAAACAGAAGAACGCCGAAGTCACGCCGCTGAAGGAAGAAGACGCGTATCCGGCCGATCCCGAGCCAGGTTACGGCTGGGAAAAGCTGTTCGCCGAAGAACTCTGCCGCTACTACTACCACGACTACAAGTTCGAGACGCGCATCGTGCGCTTCCACAACGTCTACGGGCCGCTCGGCACCTACGACGGCGGCAAGGAAAAGTCTCCGGCAGCCATCTCGCGCAAAGTTGCCAAGGCTGAAAACGGCGGCACCATCGAGATCTGGGGCGACGGCGAGCAGACCCGTTCCTACATGTACGTGGACGATTGCGTCGAAGGCTTGATCCGCTTGATGGCGTCCAATCATCGCGAAGCGTTGAATCTGGGTACGCGACGAGATGGTCAGCATCAACCACCTGGTCGACATCATTTGCGATATCGCCGGCAAGAAGCTGACCAAGGAACACGATGTCACCAAGCCGCAGGGCGTGCGCGGTCGCAACAGCGACAACACTCTTCTGCGCAAGGTGCTGGGCTGGGAGCCGGAGATGACTCTGGAAAAAGGCCTGGCCATCACCTACAAGTGGATCGAAGGCGAAGTGAAGAAAAAAGAAGTGGGCGAACTAGCCGAAGTCACGGGTGACTAATCTTGCACAAGGACGCGGCTACATCGAAACCCACGACGGACGATTGCGTCAACATTCTGGGCGTCAAGGTCCATGCCACAAGCATGGACCGAGCCGTCTCCAATGTGGAAACTCTGCTCGCGAGCGGTGACAAGGGCTATGTCTGCGTCACCGGCGTGCATGGCATCATGGAGTCGCAAGTCGATCCTAACCTTAAACGGATTATCAACGGCGCTTCGCTCGTGATCCCCGACGGCCGTCCTACCGTGTGGGTAGGATGGCTGCGCGGTTTTTTCAAAATGCGGCAGGTGACCGGGCCCGACATGATGCTCAAGATCTTTGGGCAATCAGCGGAAAAGGGCTACACCCATTATTTTTACGGCGGAAACACTGGAGTTGCCGATCAGCTCAAGAATGCTCTCACCGAAAACTTTCCGGGAGCGAAAGTGGTTGGCACCTACACGCCTCCGTTTCGGCCCTTGAACGCCGAGGAGGAAGCGGAACTGGTTCGCTCCGTGGCCGAACTGAAGCCCGACTTTTTCTGGGTCGGACTCAGCACGCCGAAGCAGGAAAAGTTCATGGACGAGTACCTACCGAAGCTCGACGCCAAGTTGCTGCTGGGCGTGGGCGCGGCCTTCGATATTCATACCGGACGAATCAAAGACGCTCCGTATTGGATGAAGTTTGCCGGAGTCCAGTGGTGCCATCGGATTTATCAGGATCCATCGCGGCTTTGGCGGCGGTATTGCGTGAACAACCCGAAGTTTCTTTACCACCTGATGCTCGAGTTTCTGGGCCTGGCAAAGTATCAGGCGCCCCCGACTAGCAGTCTGGGAAAGCGCAGCGCTTAGTGCAGGGTTGCTGGTGTTTGATGGGTGGCATCGTTGAATCTCGCGCATGAAAGTTCTTCTCGTCCACAGTGCGTACCAGCAGTTTGGCGGCGAGGACTCAGTGGTGCGGGCGGAAACGGAGTTGCTGCAGAAGCACGGCGACGAAGTCCTCCACTACACGCGGCATAACGATGAGATCAAGCAGTTCGGTCTCATCGACAAGGCCGCGTTTCTTCCGCAGACGATTTATTCGTGGAAGACGCAGCGGCGAGATTGAGGATGTGGTCCGGCGGTTCAAGCCCGACGTGGCGTTTATCCACAATGTCTATCCGCTGATTTCGCCGTCGGCCTATCACAAGCTGCACGAGCTGGGCGTTCCGACAGTGCAGGTGCTGCATAATTTTCGCCTGCATTGCCCGAACGGCTTGTTCTATACGCAAGGCAAGATTTGTGAGGCGTGCAAGGGCGGCAACTATCTGAACGCGGTTGCCAAGCGCTGCTACAAAGACAGCTACGCGTTGAGCGGGTTGTATGGGATGACGCTGGGTCTCAACCGGCTGGGCGGCGTGATCAAAAAAATCTCCGGCTTCATCTGCCTGACGGAGTTTTTCCGGATCAAGATGCGGGAAATGGGCGTGCCCGAATCGAAGCTGTTTGTGCGGCCAAATTTTGTTTATGCTCCGGCGCTTCCGGCCGGAGAAACCCCGGGCAACAAATATGTGCTGTTCATGGGCCGCTTGTCCGCGGAAAAGGGCTGCTGGACGCTGATTCGCGCGTTTGAAAAGCTTCCACAGGTGTCGTTGAAAATTCTGGGCACGGGACCGATGGAGCAGGAGTTGCGGGATTATGTTCGGGAAAAAGGCCTCCGCAATATTGAATTGTTGGGATTCAAGAGCGGAGCAGAGAAGTGGGAAATTCTGCGCAACGCGCTCTGCCTGGTGATGCCGTCGGAGTGGTATGAAAACTTTCCGGTGACGGCGCTGGAGGCGTTCATGGCGAGCAAGCCGATCGTCGCCGCACGCCTCGGCGGCTTGCCGTACATCGTGGAAGAGGGGAAGTCAGGCTTGCTGTTCGAGGCAGGAAACGTCGGCGAACTGGCGCAGAAAATTCAATCGCTGGTCGATCATCCCGAAGATGCCGCGCGCATGGGCGAACGCGGACGCCGCTTGACGGAAACGAAATACGGGCCCGACGAGGGCTACAACAACTTGATGAAAATTTTCGCGCAGGTGCAGGCCGCATGAGTACGGTTGAATCTTTGCCCATCACGAGCGAATCGCAGACTCTGCCAGCTCAGAACTCGCAACGCCCAAAGCCGGAAGAGATGAGCGCAGGCCCTGTATTCGTCGTCGGAATGTGGCGCTCCGGAACTTCGCTGCTCTACGCTCTGCTCAACCAGCATCCGCAGATTGGCCTGATGTACGAATCGGATCTGCTCACGCTGTCGTCGCTGTTTGTGTTTCCGAGGAAGAGTTCGTGGTGGCTGAACAAAGTCGACTCCTGGAACGGCGCCCTCACCCGCCACAAGATCGACTCCTCCGCGATTCAAGAGAACATCACCGACTTGCCCGGAGCATTTCGCGCCGTCGCGCAGCAATATGCGGGCAAGAAGGGCGCGACGGTCTGGGGATGCAAGTCGCCGAGCTATTACGACTGCATGACACAGCTGGCGGGCTGGTTTCCGCAGGCTAAGTTCATCGTGATCTGGCGCGATCCGGCGGATGTTTGCCGCAGCATTGTCCGCGCGGCAGAAAAGTCTAGCTGGTTTGCCCGTCCGGGAACGGATTTACGCGCGCTGCTCGGTTATCGCCGGATGAAGAAAGAAGCCGACGAGTTAGTGCGGCGCGGCGCAGCCATTCACCAGATTCAGTATGACGATCTGGTTCGCGACCCGGCCGTGGCTTTGACGGCGATCTGCGAATTTATCGGCGTGGCGTTCGATCCTCGCATGTCGTCTCTCGAAGGCGCGGACCGCTCCGCGGTTTACAACGGCGCTCACCATTCGATGGTCAAGAGTTCAGAAAATCGTAGCCAAGCGCGAGCGCCCAGAAGTTCTTTCGCCCGAACTCAAGAGCAAAGTCGAGCGCTACGTCGTATTCTGGCGCAAGCAGTCGGGCGGCAAGCTGGCCGGTCAACGCCGCCGTGCCTGAAGGCACCCTGGCAGCGTCATGGTCTGAGCGCACGAAGGATCGCATACGCCACAGGATGCTGCGCACGCGGGACCGGGTCGTGCCATTCCTATATGGCTTCATCCCGGTGCCCCTGTGGCAAAGATACCGCCAGGTGAAGTCGCGATACCAACAAATTGCAGTTAAGCTGGAACCGAACTGAAGTAATTCTGCCATAATTCCCCCTAAGTGGCCAATTCTAAACGAGATATTGTGGCATTCGTCTTGCCGGATTGGAACTCCACATGCAGCCCCATAGCCTAGTACCCCTCCCCCCAACTTCTAGTAAGGAGCTTCACCCGTTGACTCTACGAGCCAAGTTGGTGGCGGTGTTTGCCTGTCTGGTTCCGGTATTGTGCGGTTATGGCATGGGCCAGAGCATCAGCACGTTTGCCGGTCTGAATACGGTTGCGGACCGAATTAACTCGACCGCCGCGCCCGACGTCACCATCGCCGTGGGAACGCTCGAGTATTGCGAGCACGTCAACAGCGGCTACCAGTGCTGGTACAAAAGCACCAACCAGCCGGTTAAATTTCTCGGCAACACCAACGTGAAATCCGACGCGGCCCCGTGGAGCCAGAACAGCAACAACTCCGGCAACACCACGCACTGCCCCACCGCCTACAGCCCCAACTCGCAACTGCTGCACGACAACGTCTACAACCTGTGGATCATGGAGAAGCGCATCACGGCGCCGAGCAACGGCCACAACTATATGTGCGTGGCCATCAGCAACGTCGAAGATATTGCTTCGACCTCGCCGGCGTTCGCATGGTTTGCTTTCGAGTATGACCTCGACACAGTGATTCCGGTCAACTCCCACGGAAATTTTTACTACCCGGATTATCCGCAGACCGGATTGTGGCAGAGCTCAACCACCACGACCCCGCCCTACACCGCAGCCCCCGACCAGGCACTCTGGATCACTTACGACCTTCAGGATGTAAACAATCAGGACAACATCATGGCGTCCGCTGGTGTGCGCGGTCGATCTGGCCGGCCTGCGCGCCAGCACGGCGAGTCCGTAGGTGAACAAGTCGAAGACGCCGGCCTGCGTAGTAGCGCATTCGCTGGTCACCTACAACCAGCGCCGCAGCTGGGTGCCGGCCAACAACTCCGACACGACGCCGCCGATCTCGGCTGACGGCGAAATGTTCACCTACATGATCGAGCCGCCGAAAGACGGCGTGAGTTATCTGACCGATCCCAACCACACGCAAGGCGTGGAGCAGTGGACCATCAACTGGAATGCGGGCACGCCGACCCCGACCTTCGTCAACAGCTGGGATCTGCCTTCGACCCAGCCGGCAGGCGACCAGTTGGGCTGCTTCTTCGCGGCTAATTATTACGACACGGTTTGCATTCCGCAGCCATCCACGGCGTCGACCGCCATCTACATCGATTCAGTGGCCGATCGCATGCAGCAGTTCTTTCATTACACCTCGAATGGCGGCAAGGGCAGCGTCTGGACCTCGGCACACGACATTCAAATTGTCCCCAGCAACACCAAGCTGACGCAGACCGAGGCCGACATCCGCATTCTCCAGCGGAATACGACTGTCACCGAATTCGGTCTACATCGCCGCGGACTATCCGATCATCGATCCCGTCGACTCCAGCGCGTATGTATTTCTGCCGAGCGTGGTGCGCGACAAGGCTGGCAACCTCCAAGGAATTCTGGGAGTTTCGGGCAGCGGAACCAACGAGCATCCCGGCCTCGACAGCTTGACTTTCAATCCCGGCACTCAGGACACCGAGTACCTGGGGCTACATCGCCAGTCCGGTAACCGATGGCGACGCGGAAGATACCGACTCGCTCGGCTATCGCTGGGGCGACTGGTACAGCGGAGTTCTCGATCCCAGCGACTCCTGCACGGTCTGGGTCGCGGGCGAATATCTGCCGACCAACCGCACCTCTGAGCCGTAGTGGTACACCGAGATGGCAAAGCTTCCGCCCATGGGCACCTGCGCGGGCGGGCCGGTTTTGCTTTCGAGTGTGAGTTTCAATTTCGGCAAGTCAGACCGTGAGTGACAAGACCGGGCCGATGGTCGAGACCGTCACCAACAACCAGACGGTCGCTCTTGAACATCACTGGCATTTCCATCAGACGGGTCCGACTTCACGCAGACCAATACCTGCCAGTCGGCGCTCTCTCCAGGCGGCACATGCACCATCAGCGTATACTTCACGCCGTCGGTCGCGGGCGCACGCAGTGGCACGCTCAACATCAGTAACGACGCGGGCAGCCCCCTGAGCGTGGCCCTGGGCGGCAGCGGAGCTAGCTCTGCGATTTCAGTTACTCCGTCCACTCTGGCTTTCGGGAATGAAGTTTTGAATACGGCCAGCGCGGGACAGAAAATCACCGTCACCAACACTGGCTTTACAAATCTCACCATGAACTCGGTGGCGGCGAGCGGCGCATATTCGCAGACCAATACCTGCACCAGTGTGACGCTCACTCCGGGCCAGACCTGCACCATAACGGTCAGCTTCACGCCGGTAGTGACGGGAGCAGTGGCGGGTACGATCACGATCAACGATTCGAGTTCCGGATCGCCGCAGATCGTCACCTTGACCGGCAACGGCCTGGTTGCGGTTACCATGTCGGCGAACATAGCGTTCCCGGCAACCGAAGTGGGAACATCCAGCAAATCCGAGACCATGACTCTCACCAACAATCAGAGCCAGGCGCTGAGCTTTACCTTTGCCACCAGCGGCGACTACTCGGCGGTGGGCAGCGGAGCCACTCCCTGTAACGGGACGCTGGCAGCAAAAGCGAAATGTTCGTTTGCCGTCACATTCACGCCCGGCTATGCGGGCCAGATCAAAGGCGCGTTGACTGTCACGCACAATGCGGCGGGAAGCCCGGCATCCGGCGGCCTCAGCGGCACCGGCCAGGGTGGTTCGGCGGTGCCCCTGACCTTCACTCCGTCGAATTTGAATTTCGGCAATGTGGTGATCGGCGGCTCGAGCACGAAGTCGGTGACCATCAAGAACATCACCACCCAGACGGTGACGATCAGCAGCGTCACCGGCAGCAGCTATTACCTGGTGAATCCGAGTGGCACATCTCCCTGCGGCGGCGCGGTGCTGGCCGGCAAGACCTGCACCTTGACCGTGACTTACAAACCGCTGGTCGTCGGCAGCAACCTGGGCGGCGTTACCGTGATTGACGACTACGCGGCAGTGGGTACTCAAGTTCAGAACGCATCGGCAACGGCGATTCTGCCGGTGACCGTGTCTCCGGCCACGTTGTCATTCGGAACCGTGAGCGTCGGAAGCACGAGCCCGGTGCAACTCGTCACCGTCACCAACTACTTAACCACCGCGGTTCCCATCAGCAGCGTGGTGGCGAGCGGCGACTTCATCTACACCAGCGGCGGCGGCGTTCCGTGCGGCGCCAATATTCCGGCAAACAGCATTTGCACGCTGGGAGTGGAATTCAGCCCGTCGAATGCGGGAGCCGTCAGCGGCGATCTGACCGTGATCGACAGTTCCTTATCGTCACCGCAGGTCGTGAGTTTGTCGGGAACCGGACAATAGGCAGGGAAACCGATAAGTCTAGTTAGTTTTCTGGTCTTAGGAGTTTGGACCAACCAGGGCTGCGCGGAGATGATCCGCGCGGCCTTTTTTCTTTTGTGGATGTTTTAGCGCTGGTTTCCCTGCGCTTCATTTTTTCGATGTGCTTCGGCGGAAATCTTTCTGAGCAGTTCGATAGCAGGGCGTTGACTTTCTAGCAACTGCGACTCGAGTTCGGCCGGTGTCATCCACCGCGGCGATCCCTCCCAGGAGTCCGTCAACTCTCCACTGGCCTCGACCTCGAACACTGAGATATTGCAGGGCACATCGGCCGTGCTGTGATAACGCATTCTCAGTTCCAGTCCGCCGACGCTCAATCCAGTTTCTTCCAGCACCTCGCGTCGCAAAGTCTTCTCTTCTGCCTCGTTGCGGGCCGACAGTCCTCCCGGCAGCGAAAGCCCGCGTCCGTCATTGCGCAGGATTACAAGGATCTTTTCGCCGCGGTGGATGATGCCGATCGAAGCCCGCAGCGAACCGAACACAGGGAACCAGCGATAGAGAGCAAAGCAGGTGCGCGCGAAAACCCAGAACGCTCGGCGCTTCACGTTCGCAAGCAGGCTAGCCAAGAGAAAAGTCTAGCATGCGATATCGGTGGCGCTCATCGTCCTAATGCAGCACGACCGGCTTGATCCCCAGTGGAACCAGCCGTCCAGAGATCGAAATCGGTGTGCTCGCGGTAGTCATATCTTGATACGTCGACCACTGCGCTCCGACCGTCTGATTCGATGTAGTGCAGGATCCGTTGGTGCAACTTTGCGAAGCATCCCACATGATCTGGTACTGTGCTCCGGACTTGGTGATCGTGCACGACCAGATATTTCCGGTGGGCGTGCATGGAGTCGTCAGCGCAGACCCCGCGAGCCAGTTATAGGTTTGCTGGTAGGAGGTCTCCACGCCGGTCGGCAACGTCGTCAGATAGGTCCAGTCATACCACGCAATTCCCGAAATGCCGAGCGACCAGTCCACCAGATAAAACCGCGGCATGAACGAAGCTTCCATGTCGGGGTCGGTGTAGGCCCCAGTGAATCCGGAAATGGAGTAGGACGCTTCTCCATCCCACAGCGGCTTCGCCAGTTCGGCCGATTGCAGCAATCCGTGAATGTTGGAAATATACATCTGCATCGCCGACTCCGGCGTGCACGCGGTCGGCGGCGGGCAAGTATCGCCGGTTTCGTTCCCCGGCTTCATGTGAAAATTCACAATGTCGATGGCCGACGCGACCGCATTGCCGGGAATCGGACAGGGCAATTGATATCCCGTGGGCGAATCGTTGCAATACAGTTCATTCTGCGCGTACGCCACCTCCGACGGGCTGCTGGCGTGGCCCGAGGCCATGACGATCTTCGCCGTAGGATCGATCGCAGTCGCCGTGCAGGCGGTTGCAGCGCCGTTGCCGCTCTCGTGGATCACGCCGCGGCCGGTGATGATGCAGTTCGCATCTTCGGTCAACCGGGCCAGTTGCGCGAACGTTCCATTCCAATACCACTGCGTATCGGGCTCATTCCAGATTTCCCAATACTTGATGTGCGCGTGGGTCTGTAAATACGTCGGGCTGTTCACGTGCGATGCGATCGCGGTAATCCAAGCCTTCCAGATGGCATTGGCGCCGGTGCCGTCCGCATTCAAATCCACGGGAGCATCGCATTCGCCGTTGCCGCCGCCGGAAGTCGCGGTCGTGTAGTGGCACGTCGTGTCCGAAGGATCAGACGTTGCCCACGGCGGAGTTCGCGCCAGCGTGTACAAGCCGACCATCACGCCGTTGGAGTAAGCTTGCGCCAGAGTGGAATCGAGATTCGAGAAATCAAAAACACCGGACGCCGTGTTGATCGATGGCCACTGCAGCGGCGGAGAATCCCAGAAGCGCTGCATCCCGTAATTCACCGTGGGATAGTCGTTGCTGGCAGTATTGGTGGTGGTAAATCCGAAAAGCGTCGAGGGTGCGGTGTTTCCGCCTCCGCTGGAGCTGCTCACCGTTAGAGCCAACGATTGAGTAGCGGTTTTCTTGGGCGAAGACGAGTCCGCTACCTCAACACTGAAGTTGAATTGTCCGGTCTGCGATGTGGTCCCCGAGAGCACGCCACCGCTTTGCACGCTGATGCCCGTGGGTAATGTCCCAGACGCAAGCGTCCAGGTGTAGGGCGTGGTGCCGCCGGAAGCTTGCAACGTGTTCGAGTATGCCGCTCCTGCAGTCGCGGCCGATAGAGAAGTCGTCGTGATCGTCACATTCGTTCCCTGAGAAGGTGTGACCGTCACTGACGCGGTTCCCGACGCGCTGGAATCGGCCGCACTCGTGGCCTTGACCGTGGCAGAGGTATTCGTGGTGACGGATGGAGCCTGATAGAGCCCAGTGCCGGAAATTGTTCCCGGCGACGCCGACCAGGTCACCGAGGTATTCGTAGTGTTGGTGACGACAGCGGTGAATTGCATCGTCGCGGAAGATGCGATCGAGGCACTCGCCGGGTTCACCGTCACCACAATCGATCCCGGTGTCGCCACCGTGATCTGAAACGCACCCGATCCCGTCAAACTGTTCGCGTCCGTGACTTGCACCGTGAACGCGAAAACACCGGTCTTACTCGGAGTTCCTGAAATCGTGCCGGTTCCCTGGGCGAGAACCAGCCCCGTGGGCAATGATCCGGTCGGAATGCTGAAGGTGTACGGTGCCGTGCCACCGGTGACGGTGATCGTGCCGTTGTAAGCCGTCCCGGTGAATGCCGCCGAGAGGTTTCCGGAGAGCTGCGGATTGCCCGGCGCGCCGGAGGAATTGGAATGTCCCGTGGAAAACCCGGCACAAGCCGTGAGCCCGCTCAGGCATAAAAGCAAGACCGCCACGCCAAGAAATCCAACCACGTCTGCGGACTGCTGTTTCCGAGCCGGGGGACGTGCTTCGAACAACATCAATGTTACCTCTCGAATGGGGGCGTTCAAGAGGACGCTCGAGTCTCAGAACGTCCTGAGGCAACACTAGACAGCGCGAGGACATGCGGACAGATACCCAAGGGCCAATCGCGCCCGAGGCCACTAGGACATGCGAAAATGTGCGAAGTGCCGCTGAGAACGGCCAAATAGCGGGTGAAAGGTAACGACCAGAGAGCTACCGGCCTTAGGAGTTTCAGCCGAGCAGGCCGACTAGCGCTTCATAACGCGGACCGGTGAATCGGACCGGCGCGCGGGGGTCGCGGTGGCTTCCTTCTTCGCCGACCCAACTGCGTCGCCAGATTCCTTGGCCGGAGCACTGTGATTGCCCAGGGCATAGAGCACAACTTCCACGCGACTGGAGACTCCCAGCTTGTCGAAAATGCGGAACAGATAATTCTTGACCGTGTGTTCTCGCAGGCTCAGGCGTTGGGCGATTTCGCGGTTACTCAGGCCTTCGGCCACGCAGCGAACCACATCCGTTTCCCGCGCCGAGAGCAGAGACTCTCCGCTGGCGCTCAGGAATTTCATGGGAAACGGCTCGGCCATGGCTTCCAGCAGAAATTGCAGTTCCGTGCTGTTGGCCCAGATCTGGCCCTCATGCACGCAGCGGATCGATTTCGCCAGCAGTTTGAGCGATTCCGTGCGGCAGAAAACCCCGCGGGCGCCGGCGCGAAAGGCCTCGACGACCGGAGTTCTCTCGGAAGAATCCAAAAGCATAATGACCCGAGTGGCCGGCGAGCTGGAGCAAATCTCGCGGCTCAAGCCAAAACCACCGCGACTGTCAGTGCCCTGGCGGGCGCTGATCAGGGCAACCTCAGAGCGCTCGCGTTTCAGCACGGCCATGATCTCGGCTTCCTTGGACGCCGGGCTGGCGACATTGAACTGCCCGTCGCGGCCGAGAGTCTCGACCAGCAACTGGGTATTCATCGACGTGTTGTCGGCGGCAAGGACGCGGATCCGGTCTGGTTGAGGAAAGCTGGTCAATTGAGCCATGATAGAAGAGCCCCGCATCGAGCGCCAAGTCCGGGAGTTGGATGCCTCCCAAGCCTCGCTCGATTGCTGTAAGACAACGATTTGATCAGATGTTTGGGGGTTAACGGATGCAAAACGTAAGTCACGAGCCGGGAGACTCTAGCTCCCGCGCCTTCTTCCCGTTGCCGGGCGAAGTCTTCTGGTCACAGATTATTCCCCTGGTCCAACTCGGTAAATGGCACTTTAGAGCCATTTATTGAGAAGGATACACCGCGCCCGTTGGTTACCACCTGGTTACCGAGCGCCCGGTTTTTGTTGCCGAGTATGCAAGATTCTGCACGGAGACGATCCTCTCATTGACACCCTTTTAGCTCTGTACTACGGTTACCCAGTAGACATCGTAAGACGCCCAGCGGGAAAGTTCTACCCCCCAACTCCCTCGTAAGATAGCCGCACTTAAAAATGCGGCCCAAACTGACGGTACCGCGTAAGAACAGGTTGGAAACCCATGCCCAGATTCGATAATTCTTCAAGCCAGGATTCAAGCCAAGACCACTCGGGAATGCAAACCCGTCGCCGCGTCCCTTACTATTTCGCCCTGGCCTTGTTGCTGGTGGCATGCGCGGCCTTGTTGCTGTCGCGACCGGCGGTAGTTCATGGTACAACCCTGGCGGTCGATCCGGGCCCACGGCCTCTGCCCGCCGACGCGGGCAATTTCTATTCCACGCTAACTCCCAATCAGAGCGCGATCACCACCCGTCTGACGCAGATCTTCACCGAAGTGAATTTCGTGGCCGGTGGACCGCTGGTGAAAACCGTGGGACTGGGACCACGCTTCAATTCCAACTCCTGTAACAGTTGCCACAATTATCCCGCCAATGGCGGTTCAAGCCCGCCAAACAATCCGCTGTTTGATATCTACCAACTGGAAGGCGCAACCAACACCATGCCGTATTTCGTTACGTCCGACGGTCCGGTGATTGTGGCGCGCTTCCCGTACAAATCCGACGGCGTGACCCCGGACGGTGGGGTGCACCAGATGTTCACGATTTCCAATCGTACGGATGCTCCGGGTTGCACCACGGAAGTTCAGCCCAATTTCACCCAGGCGCAACAGGACAATGACATCATCTTTCGCCAGATCACTCCCACGTTCGGATCGGGCCTGATGGAGTTGATTCAGGAAAGCGACATCCTGGCCAACATGAATTCCAACCTAGCGCTGAAAACAGGCGCCTGGGTATTTCCGGACATCCGAACTACAGCGACGACGATGGCACCATCACCCGCTTCGGATGGAAAGCGCAGAACAAATCTTTGCTTTATTTCTCCGGCGAGGCTTACACGGTCGAAGAAGGCGTGAGCGACGAAGCTTTCCCCAGCGAGAACGACGAATCGATTCCGAGTTGCCTGCCTCCGTTTCCGGTTCCGCCGGGAACCAACAAAACCAAGGGTGTTCCCGACGATCGCAACGATACCGGCGAGGCTCCGAAGTTGCCGGTGAATTTCCCCGGCGATCTGGAGCGCTTCTCACTGTTCATGCGCTTCCTGGCCCCGCCGACGCCGGTGCCGCCCACCCAGTCGACCGCCGATGGCTTGGTGCAGTTCAACGCGGTCGGCTGCGGCATGTGCCATACCGTCCAATTCACCACGCCGAAGTCCTCGATTGCGGCCTTGAGCCAGGTAACGGCAAATCTGTATTCAGACTTGCTGGTGCATCACATGGGCCCGGCTCTGGCAGACAACGTCAGTCAAGGCAATGCCGGAGGCGATGAGTTCCGCACCGCGCCCTTGTGGGGAATCGGCCAGAGATACTTCTTCATGCACGACGGCCGCACGAAAGATATCGTGCAGGCGATCGAGGATCATCAGAGCGTCGGCAATGGCATTTATCCGGATTCGGAAGCGAATCAGGTCATCAACAATTTCAATAACCTGGGTGCAACCAACCCGACCGACCAGCAGGACCTGATTAATTTCCTGCGCTCGCTGTGAGATTTCGGGACACGACCAAGACGAAGGGGAACTCTATGTCATTGTCGAAAGAGACGAATCCGATGCAGGCGCAATCGAAGCGGTGGAAGTCGATCCGGGTCGTCGTGCCGGTGGTTCTGTTGCTCGCGATCTGCACGGCCGCAACAGCGTATTTTCCAAAAAGCGCGAAAGTGACGAAAGCCGCATCCGCACCTTCTTCCCGGACCAATGTGGTTACGCCCCCGACGGTTTCGGCGACCGATCCTGGACCGCGACCGTCTGCCCGCCGAACGCCGGAGGTTTCCTCTCTTCGTTGAGCCCCAACGAACAGCAGATTGAGCCCAGCATCACCACCGAATTCAACCGCACTCACGACGTGATCGTGACTTCGCCGACGGATGGCGGACTCGGGCCGCGCTTCAACGAAAATTCCTGCGCCAGTTGCCATGCCTATCCCGCGGTGGGGGGTTCCAGCCCGCCAGTCGAATCCTCTGTTCTCCATCTATAACTACAACGGCGCGCAAAATACCATGCCGTCGTTCATTACTTCGACCGGTCCAATTTTGGAAGCGCGCTTCATCAACCAGCCGGGCACGACCACTCCCGACGGCACCGTGCACCAATTGTTCACCATCACGGGCCGCAGCGACGCGGCCGGATGCAACATCGCGCAGCCCGATTTCACCACCGCGGCTTCGCAGGGCAATCTGGTTCTGCGCCAGGTGCATTCCCACCTACGGCGACGGCCTGATTGAGGTGATTCGCAACATCGACATCATCAACAACATGAATGCCAATCTCACCGAAAAGGCGACATTGGGCATCACCGGCCATCCCAACTACAGCGGCAACGACGGCAGCATCATGCGCTTCGGATGGAAGGCGCAGGTTCGTTCGACCCTGTTGATGTCGGCCAACCAGATGAACGTGGAAATGGGCGTCACCAACGAAACCTTCCCGAACGAAATCGATCAGACCCCGGGATGCGTTCTGAATCCCGTCCCGGAAACGGTGTCGAACTTCACGCCCGGCATCCTGACCGAAATGTTCCCTGGAGATTCCGAACGCACTGAATACTTCACGCAGTGGCTCGCGCCGCCAGCGCCTGGAAAAGGAAGCACTTCCAGCAAGAACGGAAAAACGCAGTTCATCAACGCGGGCTGCATCTATTGCCATACTCAGTCCTTCACCACTCCCGCGACTTCACGCCCGGCTCTGGGTGACATCACAATCAATCTGTATTCGGATCTCATCGTGCACCACATGGGCCCTGGGCTGGCGGATGGCCTGCCGCAAGGGCGGGCAGGTCCGGACGAGTTCCGAACTGCGCCGCTCTGGGGCATCGGACAGCGGCTCTGGTTCCTGCACGATGGCCGCACCAACAACATTGTCACCGCGATCGAAGATCACTACAGCCTGGGCAACGGATCATATCCGGCTTCGGAAGCGAATCAGAGCATCACCAACTTCAACAACCTGAGCCCGAAGAACCAGCAGGATCTGGTGAACTTCCTGCGGTCGCTGTAATCGGAGCTGATCAACTCGCAGAGTTGGCGATAATTTCAAAACGCCGTGATCAGAATTCTGGTCACGGCGTTCTTTTTTGCTGGGACGGCGTGCTAGCTCGTTTCGCAACCGACTAGTGAGTGCCCAAGGCCGCCGCGCGCTCTCTGGCCTGCCCGGCCAAAGTAGTACGCCCTTGCGCTTCGTATAAATCGGCCAAGCCGAGCCAAAGTTTCGCGTCGCCCGGCGCCAGCTTCACCGCTTCTTCCTGAAAACTAACCGCTCGTGGCAAATCTCCCAGCTGATACCAGGCCTTGGCGTGGCCCGTCGCGATCAGTGAGTTGAAGCTGGCGCCCAGCGATTCCGCCTCTCCGGCAAAGGGACTCGATTCGACGGCCTTGTCCAATGCGGCCAGTGCCGGCTGAGGTTCATGCAGTTGCAGGTAGGCCTGGCCGAGCATCATCCACATTTCATGCGGGCGCGCCGACGATTCTGCCGACTGCCGAAATAACTCGACCGCTTCCGCGTAACGCCGCTGCGTCATATAAAAAAGCCCGAAATCGAACCAGGCCTCATCGCTCGGCTCAAGGCTCAGGCTGGTGCGGAATTCAGCTTCGGCCTCGGAGGGGCGAGCGCTTTGCTCCAGCACCAGCGCGCGCACAAGATGCACGTTGGCGTTGTTGGTAAAAATCGACTGCGCGCGATCAAGGTACGCGAGTGCTTCCGGATAGCGCTCGAGACTGTATAAGACGCCACCGGCATTCGCCCATGCATTGAACAATTCGGCTTTCGTCCGCGACGATCGCGCGGTGCTCGTGTCGGCGGGAAGGTCGAAGGAAAACTTGTCGCAGTCCAACTGCAGGCGGCCGATGAGCGAAGCCGTCTGCGGCGTGCGCCGCACGAAGATCGCGGAGACTTCGTCGAGATAGACGGGCCGCCAAGACTCGCTCCGACAAAAAGAATGAAGCTCGGGAAATCGCGTCATCCCGGAATAGCGCCCCAGCGGAACGATAATGGTATTGATGGTGCGCGAGCTCAGCCTCTTGCTGCCATGTCGATGAGTCCGGTGGTTCCGCGCTCAACTCGTACGCACGAAAAAATAATTGCGGACCAAACGGGATCGCCCGGCTATCGATGTAATCGCGATAAGAAGGAAAGAGCCGCCACGTCAGGAAGCCGCCGACGTTGTAGCCGTTAAAGATGTTCGCGGGGAGTTGTTCGCGCTGCAGGAACTCGACCGCGCGCTCCGGAAACCACCACGATAGTCCGGTTCCGAACAAAGACAACTGCGTCGATCGCATGTAGTAGCGGTTGGAAACCAGATCCCACGATCGCATGCCAGCCAGTCTCGTGACCGCAATCGTCACGACCAGAATGCCTGCGGCCGTGACTGGTGCGGTAGTGCGCGTGGGCGCGAAGACTCGAGAACGGCTTCGCGATTCCGATGCGTTGATGTTTCCACGTCTCCAGCTGCCGAGTTCGTCAAACATCGCTCCACCCACCACGACCGCGACAGTGGCGAATAAAGCTTGCAGTCGAACATGCTCCAGCGCCAAGTATGCCGAGGCAACGAGCAGGAGAGCCGCTCCGAATCGCTTTCGCCACAGCGCAATGCAGGCGCTAAGAAGAACGGCGGCAAGCAGCCACCAGAAACAACTTTGCGGATCGCGCCAGTCCAACGCCTGGTGAACCAGCGCCTGCCGCACGCTGGCCCACGAAGGGCGAAGAGTTTGCCACTCGACAATCCACGCCGTGTGCAGGCTCTGCGCCCGTTCTTGTCGAATGATCGCAAGGTAAATCGCCGGACCCCACGGATTCACTAAAGTAGCTCCAGCCGTCAGCACAAGCCAAAGCCATGCCGTCTGTAATCGAGCGATCGCATCGCGACGCTTTGCGGCGAAAGGCAGGTCGAGAACTTCCAGCACGACATACGCGCCGCAGAGCGCAAGCCCTGCCACAAATCCCGGGTGCAGGTTCACCCAGCAGAGCATCAGAATCGGCAGCAGCCACAAGCGCCCGCGCCCCGTCGAATAGTGTCCCCACAGCAGGGTCAGAAACGCAGCGAACAAAATCGTGGTGAACATCTCCGCCCGCGGCTGCGCGCGGTTCGCGATCAGAGGCACCGCTATCACGGCCAGAGCGGCTCCAATCAGACTTGCTCGCCGCAGCAACAGCGCTACAGTCGCAGCGCTGATCAATGCTCCGAGCCCCGAGAGCAGAGCGTATCCACCCGCGAGATAGGCAAGATAGAAAACTACGCTCGACAATACGGGATAAATCCACGGCTGTCCGGCGGCTGTGTAGGAGAAGACGTCAGTAGAAAAAGAATGATGGTGCTGCACCACCCATCGTCCAGTCGCGAGCTGCCAGCCCAAATCGAAGTCCTGCAAAGTATGCAGACCTGCCAGCAAGGCATAGATGACGGCCACGGTCGCCAGCAGCCACGGGGAAAACCGCACGAAGTTGTGTCGAAGTTGGGAATCAGGCGTTGCGTCGATTGGCCCAGCGTTGTTCTCAGGTGAGCGGGACATTTCGGCAGCGAGTCATCTCCCGGAAGGGCTTCACACGCTCGCGAAGGTGCGCCGAAATTCCACTCGGCCTCCGCGAGACCACTGAATCATACAATAGTGAACGTGCCCGCAAGAAAAAGACGACGCACGTTATCTCTTAGAGAAGGGAATCGACGCGGCAGATTCCAGATTTCACTCAGTGCGTGCCCTTCAATCCGTTGGCCACCGACAGGATGAAAATGTGATCGTCAGCCGGAGATTGCGTGATCTGGCTCTCGCCTCCGAAAATAACCATGCTGTTGTAGGCGGAGCTGTAGAACGCAGTATGGTAACGGCGCAGCGGAGCGGTTCCGGAAACCGCCAGAGGACTCCAGGCAGAAGCTCCTCCCAGACCATTAGGGTTGGTCAGAATCCAGGTATCGTTCAGGTAGTGAGTTCCGCCAATGGTATTGATCCCGCCGAACATAATCATCCGGTTATTGGCAGTATCATAAAGCGTGCTCTGGCCGGTCCTTGCCTCCGGAGCAGTGCCCGTGGCCGTGAGCAGCGTCCAGACCGGGGTTCCGCCTTGCCCGTTGGCGTTCGAAAGTGTCCAGACGTCGGCCAGATCGGTTGCTCCGTTATCTCCAGCGTAGATGGTCAATATGTTATTAACCGGATCATAAATGCCGCTGGCGCTCTCCCGTGCCGCCGGCCCGGTGCCCGAAGGAGACAGCTTCGTCCAGTTCGGCGTTCCGCCCTCGCCGTTGGCGTTGATCAGGACCCATACATCCGAAAGATAGCCCGACGCGCAGTTTGTTCCCCCGAAAATGATCGCAGTATTTTGCGCAGGATCGTAGACCGCGACATGGTTCATGCGCGCGCTGGGCGCGCTGCCGGAAGCGGTCAAGCTGATCCAGTCAGGCGTGCCGTCGGCAGAGTTGGCGTCATCCAGAATCCACAGATCATTGAGGCAATTCGTCGCAGTGGTGGCGCCCCCGAAAATCATCATCCGGTTGCTGCCGGAGTCGTACAACGCGCTGTGACCAAACCGACCGGACGGAGCCGTACCCGAAGGAAAGACTTGCGCCCAATCGGTCGTGACCTGAGAGGCTTGTCCCGAAGCAGCAACCGAAAGCTCAGCCCAAACGTCGTTCAAAGCGGCCCCGGTCGAGGGTTGTCCGCCGAAGACGACCATCTGATCGGTGACCGCATCGTACACACCGCTGGGATGGTTGCGCGGTGCTGGCCCATACTGCGACCACGTGGGCCCGGAGCGCAATCCGTTCGCATCAGTCAGCACGAACACATGATCGTCAGTGAATGTCTGGGCTAGTTGGCTGACGCCGCCGAAAATGACCATCTCGTCCGACACCGGATCATAGATAGCGGTATGACTGCCGCGAGGCGGAGCCGCATCGGTGGGCGCGAGTTGCGTCCACGCCGGGCCAGCGCCGATTCCGTTGGCGTCGCTAAGAATCCAGCTGTCACTCTGCACCACATTGCCCGTATTCATTCCGCCATGAATGATCATCCGATTATTCGTGGAGTCATAGACCGCAACCTGCGCCCGTCGCGCCGCCGGAAGCGTTCCCGTGGGCGATAGCTCCTTCCAGGTCGGAGTCTTGCCGGAATTGGTGAGGGTCCAGACATCATTGAACACGGTCTTGCCACCCGCCCCGCCACCGAAAACCGTCATGACGTGATTGGTGGGGTCGTAGGTCGCGGTGCCTTGCGCGCGCGCAGCGGGCAGAGTGCCGGCTGGTTTAGCCTGCGTCCACTTGGGCGTGCCCGTCGATCCATCGGCATTGCTCAAGATCCAAAGATCGTTGTAGTAGTTCCCGTTGCAGTCGGTTCCGCCGAACACAATCATCGTGTTGGTTTTGGAGTCGTAGACCGATACCTGGCCCTCGCGCACGGCCGGCAACGTTCCCGTGGGTGTGAGTTGCGACCACGTGGGCGTTCCCCCAACCGAGTTCGGATTGGCCAGTATCCAAAGATCGTTGACGCAGGGCCCGGGAAATCCAGTGGCCCCGGCGAACACCACCATGCGATTGGAAGTGGGATTGTATGCGGCGCTATGCCCGAAGCGATCACTCGGAGGAGTTCCAACTGCGTTCACCGACACCCAGTTCAGATTATCGGCAGTCGCCGCCGAAGCCGCGATTACATTTTTCACGGTCCAAACATCGTGGAAGTCGACGTTGGTAGGAGCATGCTGCCCGCCAAACATGATCATCTGATCGGTCGAAGCATCATAGATGGCCGACGCCTGCGTCCGAGTCCCGGGGCCATATCGATTCCATTTTTGCGCGGAAGTGGAAAGCGCGGCAAGCATCATCAACGACAAGAAGAAGGAAGCCGTTCGAAAAAAAGGATAGGGCCGGGTCACGTTTGCGCTCCGAATCGGCACAGCAAGGGCTGCGCTCAAGGATATGCGATGTCGATGCTCAGAACACCGACGCTCAGAACTCGTTGCTCAGAAACTCAGGGTAGGCCGTCGCGGGGGAAACTGCAGCTCTACTTGTGCCTCCGAAGCATAGGACTGGCGCGGATTAGCGTCAAGATGCAAATTCCTTCATCTTGACAGCCCGTACCGCGTCGGACAGACTTGTAAGCCCTCGGGTTCGCCTTGTTGAGAGCCAGTGCGGCGGTGCGTGGACGGCTCGCACCGGACACCCGCTCTCAGCCTTGCGGTAGTTCTTGGTGGCAGGAGCCGTCTAATCATGAAGGGAACGGGAGCGCTTGTGCGTGGTTTGTCGCTGCTCTCCGTCTTTTTCTTCTCTACCCTGGCCTGCAATTCGTTCTCGAACGCACAGACCTGGACGCAGTACGGTCCACCCGCGCGTTTTGCTCACACGGCAGTCTTCGATCCAGCCACCAAGAAAATGATTATCTTCGGCGGGCAGGATAGCGCCACCGCAACCAACCTCAATGACGTGTGGCTGGTCGATACCAGCACTTCTAAGAACATATCCTCCACCAGTCTGACTCCCGGCAGCGCCAGCCCGGTGGCAAGGTTCGGGCACGTGTCGACGTATGATCCAACCAGCAATCGCATGACGATTTTCGGCGGCGGCTCGGGCTTTCCCAGCCCCTGCCTCAACGACGTCTGGATTCTCGACGGCGCGAACGGCAAAAGTGGATCCTCGACCTGGCTTCCGATCTCACCCTCCGGATCTTCGCCGGCTGCCAGACTGCATCCCACTGCTGTGTATGACCCGACCACAAATGCAACGATCGTATTCGGCGGTAGCAACTGCTCGACAGGATATTTCAACGACATCTGGGTTCTGAGCGATGCCAACGGCGAAAGCGGCAGCTCATCCTGGACACAACTCTCCCCGAGCGGAACACCTCCTGCCGCGCGTGAGAGCGCGAGCGCGACTTACGACTCCACGAACAACATCATGACCGTATACGGCGGCGACGCCGGCGGTGCGAATTTCGGCGACGTCTGGATTCTTTCTCATGCCAACGGCGCAGGCGGAACTCCCACCTGGACTCAGCTGTCGCCAACAGGAACAGCTCCATCCACACGATCCGGACACACCGCGGTGTACGACTCGAAGAACGACCGGATGACGGTGTTCGGAGGTTTCCATCTTTCGACTGCGCTTTCGGACGCGTGGGTTCTAACTTTTCCCAACGGAATCGGCGGCACGCCCGCGTGGACGAAGATTGTCACAAAAGGAACCGCGCCCGCCGTCGGTTTCCATTCTGCCGTTTACGACTCCAGCGTGAACGACATGTACGTTTTTGCCGGTTCGAGCAGCGAAGCCAAACTCGCCGGCGACGATCACGCCTTCACGTTAACCAGCGCCAACGGCATCGGCACCAGTGCCTGGAGCCGCGGCGGCCCTCCGGCACGATATTCGCAGGCGATGTTCTATGACTCCGTCAGCAACAGCGTCTTCGTATTCGACGGCCAGCACGCCTTGACCAACACGAATTTCGACGACTACTGGCAGAACACCGGCGTCAACGACTCCACCAACATCAATTGGATTCCGATCAACGTCGGAGGCAAGCATCCCGCCGCACGCTGGGGTCACAGCGCGGAATATGACAATGTCAACAATCGGTTGATGGTGTTCGGCGGTGCAACTGGATTTCCCGCGCCCTGCATCAACGACTACTGGATCATGACTTCCGCCAATAACACCGGAGGCAAGCCGACATGGGTCGCGGAGCTTCCGACGGGAACGCTCCCCGGAGTTCGCACGCGTTATAGCGCGACGTACGATCCCGCCACCAACCGCCTCATCATGTTCGGCGGCTACAATTGCCAGTCCACGTTCTATAACGACATCTGGGTTCTGAGCAACGCGAACGCCGTCAGCGGTACACCCATGTGGACGCAACTTTCTCCCCGCGGCACGCCACCATCTGCGCGCCAGAGTAGTTCCGCGATCTACAACTCGACCACCAACACCTTAACCATTTATGGCGGCGACGCCGGCAGCGCGCCCTTCGGCGACATCTGGATCCTCACCAACGCCAACGGCACCGGAGGCACGCCGCAGTGGCGGCAGGCCAATCCCGCGAACAGCGGCCCCGTCGCCCGTTCCGGTCACACCGCCACCTACGATGTGCAGAACAATCTGATGACGATTTACGGCGGCTACGACGGCGCCAATCTTTTGGGCGACACCTGGGTGCTTTCCGATCCGAATGGGCAAAAAGTTATTCCCCGGTGGACGCAAATTATTCCGCAGACCACACCACCGGCCCGGCGGTTTTCGAGTGCAGTATATGATCCGGTTCACGATCAGATGAATGTTTTTGGCGGGGTGTTCTCCCTGCCGTCCCTCCCTGACGATCACCTGTTCAATTTGACCGACGCGAATGGACAACCATGAAACCAATCAGCTCTCTCCTACTCTTTTTGCTGGGCTCCACTGTTTTCTTAGGAGCTCAAGTATGGACTTTGGCCGGACCGCAATCACGCCATTCCCACACCGCGGTATGGGATCCCAACAGCGCGCAGATGATCATTTTCGGCGGCCAGGAAACTTCCACCAACACCGACCTCGCCGATGTCTGGCTGGGCGTCACCACTGCGCAGCAAAGTGATCAATTCAATCAGTTGCTGCCCACGGGCACGGCTCCGCATGGCCGATATGGTCACGTTGCGACCTATGACCCGAACAGCAACCGCATGACAATCTTCGGCGGTGCCATCGGCTTACCTGCTCCGTGTGCGAACGACACCTGGCTTCTCGACGGCGCCAATGGGAAAAGCGGCGCAGCCTCCTGGGTTGAGTTGGCGCCCACGGGCACCCTGCCGCCGGCTCGCCTATACCATACTGGCGTCTACGATCCGGTCACGAACGCCTTGATCATTTTCGGCGGCAGCAACTGCTCCACTGGATTCTTTAACGACGTCTGGGTGCTCACCAGCGCGAATGGCGAGGGCGCCACTCCCGCCTGGCATCAGCTGATTGCTTCCGGCACGCCGCCCCTGGCGCGGGAAAGCGCCAGCGCGACCTACGATTCCGTTAACAACGTCATGACCATTTACGGCGGCGACGTAGGTGGAACCGGCTTAGGCGACGTCTGGGTGCTCTCCCACGCCAACGGATCCGGCGGAACTGCGGTCTGGTCGAAGTTGTCGCCCACCGGCACCGCTCCCAGCCTGCGAACCGGACAAACCGCAACCTATGACAGCGTCAGCAATCGCATGACGATTTTCGGCGGCGTCAGCAACGGGTTGACCCTGTCCGATACCTGGATCCTGACCTCGGCCAACGGAATGGGCGCGGTTCCCAGTTGGATCCCCATCAAGGCCCAGAGCACCGCGCCCAGCGTGGCTTACCACAGCGCGGTCTATGATCCGGCGCTCAATGACATGTATGTTTTCGCCGGTTCCAGCAGCGCCGACAAACTTTCCACCAACTCGCACGCTTTCACTCTGTTCGGAGCGAATGGAGAAACGCTAACCGGCAATCGATGGATTCTGGGCGGCCCCGCAGTCCGTTATTCGCAGTCCGCGTTTTATGACTCGGTGACCAACGGATTATTCGTATTCGGCGGCCAGCACTCCAAGACGAATCTGGACTTCAACGACTACTGGGAAGCTTCCAACGTCGTGGGTTCGTCCAATCTGAAGTGGACCGTGCTTCATGGCTCCGGCACGCTGCCGTCGCCGCGATTCGGTCATACCGGCCTGTACGACAGCGGAAGCGATCGCATGATGATCTTCGGCGGCGCAACCGGTTATCCCGCGCCCTGCGTGAACGACTACCACATCCTGCAGCACGCCAACACCAAGGGGGGAGCGCTGTCCTGGCTGACGGTCTCGCCGTCGGGGACTTTGCCGGCGGTCCGCGCGCTGCACGCTTCGGTCTACGATTCGGTGACCAACACCATCATCATCTTCGGCGGCTTCAACTGCAAAACAACCTACTACAACGACGTGTGGATTTTGAAGAATGCAAACGCCGTCACCACCACGCCCAGTTGGATTCAGCTCACGCCCTCGGGCACACCGCCGAGCCAGCGCGAAAGCAGTAGCGCGGTCTACGATTCTGCAGCCAATACTCTGATCGTGTTCGGCGGAGACGCCGGAGGATCGGCCTACGATGGCGACATCTGGTTGCTGTCGCATGCCAACGGTACGGGCGGAACCCCCGCGTGGACGAAGCTGATTCCGTCCAATCAGGGACCGACCGCGCGTTCCGGGCAATCTGCGATCTACGACCCCACCACCGACCGGATGACGATTTACGGCGGGTATCGCGGCGGTCCGATCCTGAGCGATGTCTGGATTCTGGAGGGCGCCAGCGGGACCAATGGCACTGCCTCATGGACCCAAGGCGTTTCCGGCCAGCCTCGCCGCTTCCCCAGTTCGGAGTACGACGCGGCTCCCAATGAAATGATCACCTTCGGCGGATCCAGCAATACCAATCCGTTGAATCCTTCCGCCGACATTTACACGCTGACTGACGCTAACGGCGCGAAATGAGGCGTGGGCTGAAACGTTGCGGTGGAAAACAAAGAGTAGGAAAACGAAAAAGAAGAAACAAAACAGAAAAGAAGAGCGGCCGGAACTGGCCGCTCTTCTTTATTTCAACCGGTTTTTTCTACCGTCAGCTTCTTACAAGCCGAGTTTACTCAATCAGGACGGGCTTGTAGCCCACCGGCACCACGCCGCCCGAAATCGAGTTCGAGTTTCCCGCAATATCAGTCCAGGATGTATACGAAGACGACGGCACCGGCTGGTTGGACGTCGTACATGCCGAATTGCAACTGATGCTGTGGCTCATATCCCACATAATGACGAATGGTTTTCCCGCTGAGGTGGTGCCCGAACAGGAATAGACAGTATTGCCCGCAACCTGGCAGCCGCCAGTCAAAGTCGAACCGCTTAACCATCCCGCGACAACATCATAGGCCAGTCCTGCGTTCGTTCCTTGCAATGGCCCCTGCCCCGAATCCCAGGCGTACCAACCTGAGAGCGTAATGGCCGGGCTGGTCACCGAAGCACGCAACACATAAGAAATCGCGACGTAAGCCGCCTGCGAGTCCACGGTTGGAGCATCCTGAGTTCCCAGGTAGCCGTTCTCGTCATCAAAGAATCCGTTATTCGGCGTAGGCAAGCCGTCACGATTAATTTCCATGACGGCGGAATCATAGGCACCCAGGAAAGCAGTTGGATCGGACGTCGGCGATCCTCTGCCGTGGAAATTTGTGATGTCGAAAGTCTGCTTGCCGGTCACGCTGGCGGCATTCCACGAGCAGCTCCCGATGGAACCGGCAGGTGCGCTGATGTGCGTAGTGGAATAGAGATTCATCCATCCGCCCGGCTGCGAGGAAAATTCGTGAAACGATGGACTCAGCACTTTGGCCGCCGGGTCAACGCAATGGACGATGTTGTACAGGTCCCAGCCCATGCGGATCATGCGTTGCAGACTTCCGACGCACGTCGACGGCGATCCCCCTCCTTCGTTCGGGTCCGGACACCAGAAATTCGGCGAGTCCGCCTCATTCCATACTTCGTAATAGGCAATCTTGCCGGCATATCGGGTCACGAGCGTATTGATAAACGTCTGGAACTGCAGATCGGTTCCAGTGCCGTCCGCGGCTATATCGGATGGAGGAAGTGCAGGAAAAATCGCTAGTGCCATCGCCTGGGAGCGCATGATGTCGTCCCCCCGCCGTAGCCGGACGACGTCGGTCCAGGCAAGCACGGACTCGGATCGGCCTGGCCCGCGCAAACAGATGCCCACTCCGGAGTATTGCCGACCGTATAAATCACACCCATAGTGCAGTTAGGATTCGTGGCCAGAGTATTGACGGTGTGGTCCATGTTCCTCCAGTTGAAGCTGCCCGGAAGCCGTCTCAATATCCGCCCACTTCATCCCGCTGTCCCAGATTCTCAGCGTGGTCACCGCCCCGACATTCCCCTGCGAATCCGTCGGGCACCAACCTGCCGGATTACTCGAAATCTTGTTGAAGTCCGCGGCGAATAACATGTCGTTCACGGTGCGGCTTCCGCCGCCCCCGCCCACCCGCCGGGGGCTGCTAGGTGCGCCGCCGCAAGCAATCATTACGGCCACGACGAGCACCGGAGAAACCAGGCGCAGGAACTTCAGAAAGGAACTGTAACTCGATACAGGGGAAGGGCTCTTGGACATCTTGGTCTTTCCTCGAGTGAACGGAATCACTACCCAAGCAAGGTATTGGAAATAATAACCCCATCAGCTTTAGAAAGTTGCGCATTTCGCACTCGGAGAGACCTAAACCGCAGCCTGCCCGTCGCGTTTCTTAAAAGTTTCCGAGCGATATATGCTCGCCTGCAGCGTCCTGACAGCATCCGTGAGGCATGATCCCGCTACCAAAGTTGACCGGAAGCCCACGCCGCAGCCTAACCTCCGGCGTTTGCAATCGCCGTGAAGCTTCCTGTCCCGCAAAACGCCCTATATGCAAGTTCCTTCATCTTGACAGCCGATGGGAAGGCGGCGACACTTGAGTCTCTCGACTCGGTCCTTTGTCTCCCCCGCCTGCCGAGTGATCGTTTGAGGGCTCCGCATCTCCGCTGTAAAAACGATTTCAAAACACCGATTTCAAAACATTTGATTTCCGAACAATGATTTCAAAACAAGGGAGACACCCTGTGAATACCCGCCGACAGCGCGCCCGGCTTGAGGGCACCCGCTCACTTCGTTCCACTCGTTCCTTGACCCTAACCCTGATCCTGATGGTTTTGGTGGCGCTCTGTGCGTCCGCCGCTCTGGGTGAAAATCCCCGCCCGCTGGTGAACGCTCCCTTGGTGCCCGGATTCAAGGCGCCTGGTTCTGCGGCCTTCACCCTTACGGTGGATGGCTCGGGATTTGTCTCCGGAGCCGTCGTGAACTGGAACGGCAACGCGCGCACGACAACTTTTGTCTCCAGCTCGAAAGTGACCGCCGCCATCACCGCTGCGGACGTCGCGACTGCCGGCACCGCCACGGTAACCGTTTCCAATCCCGCGCCCGGCGGCGGCTCCTCGAACGCTGCCCACTTCGAAATCGTGAAGAGCTTTACAGCAGCCTTCGGCAAACTGGATTACAGCACCGACCTCACTCCGTCCGACGTGGCCTCCGCCGACTTTAACGGCGACGGAATCGCCGATCTTGCAGTGGCCACCGGCAACAACAGCGTCTCCATCCTGCTCGGGGTCGGCGACGGAACCTTCCCGACTCATGTCGAGTATCCGGTCCCGGGTCACCCCAGCGCGATCGTCGTCGGCGATTTCAACGGCGACGGCAAAATGGACATCGCGACGGTTGATCCCTATCAGAGCGAAATCAGCATTCTTCTCGGCAATGGCGACGGCACCTTCCAGGCTCACAAAGAATATTTGACCGGCAACCAGCCCGTTGAACTGGCCACGGCCGACGTGAACGGCGATGGCTTCCTCGACATTATCGTCGCCGATTATCACGACGAAAAAATCGCAGTCCTGCTCGGCAACGGCGACGGATCATTCAAGTCTCACGTGGATTACGCCACCGGCAACGGTCCTTCCAGCGTCGCGATTGGCGATTTCAATGGCGATGGCAAGCTCGACGTGGTGGTCGCCAACAACACCGACAACACCGCAGCTGTTCTGCTGGGTAATGGCGATGGCACTTTCCAGGGCGCAACTCCATTCCCGACCGCAGTCGGAGCCAACAGCGTCGTGATCGGCGATTTCAACGGCGACGACAAACTCGATCTCGCCGTCGGCACCTCCAACAAGCAGGTTTCCGTTCTGCTGGGCAACGGCGACGGAACGTTCCAAAATCACAAGGAATATTCGATCGGCGCCAACGCCGTGATCGTGGCCACCGCCGACATGAACTCCGACGGCAAGTTGGATCTGGTCTCCGCCAACTTCAACGACAACACTGTTTCCCTCCTGCTGGGCAACGGCGACGGCACCTTTAAGGCCGAGTCCGTTTATCCCACCAACGCCGGTCCGAGCGGACTTGCCATCGCCGATTTCAACGGCAACGGCAAGCTCGACATCGCTGCGGTCGCCAACACCGCAGGCAAAGTTTCAGTGCTGACCGATAACTTCATCTCGCTGACTCCGAGCATCCTGGCCTTCGGCACCCAGACTTCCGGCGATGCCAGCACAGCGAAAACCATCACGTTGAAGAATAACGGCACCACCACCTACACCCTGGGCACGGTGGCCACCATCGGCGCTTCTCCCACCGATTTCACCCACACCACAACCTGCGGCACCGTCGCCGCCGGAAAGACCTGCACCTTCTCGGTGATCTTCGATCCTACGGCGTCAGAAGCCGCCAACGCGCAGATGACGATCACGGCGTCGACCGGCAGCGAAATCGCGGTTCAGATGATCGGCCAAGGTAATATCCCGATCTATCTCACGCCTCGCAACATGTCTTTCCCCGCCACGCTCCTCGGTGCTACCAGCGCATCGAAAACCGATGTCTTCACTAATAAGAGCGGAGTAAACATCGTATTCACGAAGATCGATCTGGAAGGCGTAAACCAGACCGACTTCAGCATCCTGGCCACCAGCAGTTGCCTGACTCTGCCCAATGCGACACTGTTGCCGGGCCAGAGTTGCCAATCCCAGGTCACATTCCATCCCACCGTCAATCCGGCGATTCTTGAAACCGTGACCCAGGTCTACTACGGCAACTTTACGCTGGCAAAACAGGGACTGTTGATCAACGGTGAGGGCACGGCTGTGAAGGTCTCACCCACTTCGATCACCTTCCCGACCGCGAAGGTTGGCACTACCACCACCGCGGTTGTGACCTTCCAAAATGCCGCATCCACCACAATGGACATTACCAGCGCCAACTTCACCAACGGCACTGCAAACGTGTTCAGCATACAGAGCAACACCTGCAACTTCGTGAGCGGCTCGGGTGGAAGCGTTCCGCCGAAGTCGACCTGCACCTTCACCCTGGGCTTCACGCCGACGGTGACGGGAGTACAGACGGCGACCTTCAGCATCGGCGATTCCGATATCACCGGGCCGCAGTTGGTGAGCCTCACGGGTACGGGCGACTAACTCAAACGAAAATAAAACGCAATCAGTGGGCCCTGGAAAAAATCCAGGGCCCATTCTCTTGCTTGCGGGGCTTATTCCGAAGAAGCTCGGCAGTCGAGGCTTTCGCTTGCGCAGCAGCTAGGGCCGGTAGATCCAGGACTTCGCGGTACTCACGCCCTTGGCATCGTACCCGCCGAAGATTCGCGTCGTTCCATCCATCAACTGTACCGCCGCGGAATTGTAGCGCGCGGTATCGAGGCTCCCGCCCGCGGTGCGGAACGATCCCGCCTTCGGATCGTAAATCTCAGCCGACGCCGCGCCGCCAGCGATCAGGACTCGGCCATCGAGCAGGGCAGTGGAGGCAGGAAGCTTCCAGCGCGCCTCGGCGAGTTTCCCGGCTGGCTTGAACGAACCGCTGGCCGGATCGTAAATCTCCGCGGAAGCGAGCGGGGTACGAGCCGCGTCCACGCCCCCGGCAATCAGAACCGTGCCCTTGGCCAGACGAGCGGCAGTATGATTCGACCGGGCTTCGTTCAGGCTCGCTGTTGCGGCGAACTTGTTTGTCATGGGGTCGAAAATTTCCGCCGTCGCCAGAACGGTATGGTGGCTCCCGGTTCCACCGGCAATCAACACGCGACCATCGGAGAGCAAAGTCGCGGTGTGATTGGCGCGCGGCGCGGACATTTTCCCCACCAGCTTCCACTTGCCGGTGAACACGTCATAGAATTCGGCGGAGTCCAAAGTCTGAGTTCCATCTTCGCCTCCGGTAAGAAGAATGCGGCCATCGCGCAGCGTGACGGCGGCGGCATGGACGCGCCGCGCGTGCATGTTTCCCCGGGTGATGAACTTCTCCGCCTCGAAGTCGTAAACCTCACAACTGGCCAGCACAACTCCACCCCGCGTCGCACCCCCGGCGATCAGAATATTGGTGTCGGAGAGTACCGCGGCGGAATGCCCCTCGCGCGGAACCGACATCTTCGCCGCCGCCGCAAAGGTTTCCGTGGTGGGATCGTAAATCTCGGTCGTTGCCAGCACGACGCCATGCTCCTGCTTGCCGCCCGCGATCAGCACTTTGTTGTCCGGCAGAAAAGTGGCCGTTTGCCCGCCGCGCGCGCTGGTCATGTCACGACCGGCGATTAATTTTCCGAGGGGAAAGCCGGGCCGGACAGACAGATTATTTTGCGATCTCGCCGTGCACGCCAGCAAGAAGCAGAGGCCGAGCGCCATTCGCGACTTGCGAGCCAACTGTTGATGCAACCGAAAATCTCCGTGTCGACTCAGGAACGGGATGATTCTATCCCACTCACAACGCGTGCCTGTTGCAAGAGTCGGCACCGCCGGCATCGAAGGGCGAGGCCTAATTCACCGTCAGCTGCGTAGTCACCGTCCGGGTCATGCTGCCGCTGTTAGCGATGATCGTAATCGAATAAGTGCCTGCGGGCGTGTTGTTTCCGGCCGTGACCGTGAGCGCCGACGTTCCACTGCTCTTGATTGAACTCGTGCTCAAACTCGCCGACAGTCCCTTCACTTCGGAAATTCCATCCAGCGTCAATTTGACGGTCCCGCTGAAGTTCAGCGGCGTCACAGTCAAGTTATAAGTCACCGAACTCCCAGGATTAACCGTCAACAGCGCGTTGTCGATCGTAAACCAGTAATCCGTGCCCACTGGAGCCAGGTTGCAGGTTGCTCCCGCATTGGCCGACGGAGCCTTGAAACTGGAGTTCGTGTCGGTGAAGGTCGCGCCCTGCCAGCCGGAGAAGTCATCCTTGGAATTCGTCTTCGGCGTCGGCACCACGAACGGTGTGGTCGAGTTATACGCGTTCCACCACGTGTTGGTCGAAGATTTCAACGTACTCTGAAACGAACTCCAGTCCGCACCATCCAGGTAGCTGTCTTTAAAAACCAGTTGCGTGCTGTTGTTCCCCTGGATCACGTTCGAAGTATTGGTAAAGTTCTGCGTGATCAGGTTGGTGGTCACGCCGGTCTCCCAATTCGTGACTTCGATGCCGCCGGCCTGCCCGATCACCATCAACTGCGCGGGCACGTTATTCAGCAGAACGCTCTTGGTCAGCGTGATATCTTCCGAATTCCGCAGCACCAGGCCGCCCACCCCAGTCGCGGCGCTCTGGTTGCAGGCATAGCTGCTGGAGAGCGTAATCGGCCCTTCGTCCTTCTCGATGAAAATGCCGGTCATTTGATTGCCCACCGAGTTGACCGCCGAGGCCGTTATATAGGAATTGTCCGTATCCCAGTGAATGCCGTAGGTCTGATTGAAACTGGTGGTCAGCCCGTTGATGGTATCGTGGTGCGCCAGCGACGCATGCAGCCCGCCGGTATTGCACGCATAATAAGCGGCCTGCGCGCCCCGCCAGTTGTTGTAAGAAGCGGTGTCGCCCTGCAGCAGCCCGTAATTGGTTTGCGACTCCTGGAATCCAGTCTGTCCGTTATGCAGCGCGACGCTGTTCTCCACCGTGAAATAAGTCGTGGGGTTCGAAATCTTGATGCCGAGTCCGTTGTTCCATTGGAAGGTGTCACTGTCGAACAGAATATTGCTGGAGGTTCCCATCACATAGACCGCGCCCGAATCGCGGCAGCTGTTGGCATATTGGAAGGTCAGCCCGCGGACCACGATGTTCGATTTCTGTGAAATCTGGAACAGCGTCGGCAGAGATGCCACGTCCACGGCCGCCGTGCTCATGTTCGTTCCCGACGCCGGCCACACGTAGATCTGCGCAGCTTGCTGGTCCACGTAGAACGTGCCGGGCTGCATCTGCACCAGCGACAACACTTGCGTCAGCATGGTGCCGTTTACCGCGACCATCTCCTGCCGCATCATAATTTCCTGTTGAAACGGGCAGATGGTGATCTGCGGGCAGGTGCCCCAATCGTTCAGCCAGCCGTTGGTATAAATGCTCGGATTCGCTGTATATTTCGCCCACCCCGTATACAACACGCCCCCGCTGACGATTACCGTGCCCTTGGTCGCGGCCTGAAATGTAATGGGAAGGCTGGTGTCTTTGCGATTGTGATTGAGCGAAATGCTCTCGCGATAAGTCCCCGGATTAATGATGACTTTGGAGCCGATGCTGTTCTGATTGTTGGTCTCCGCCATCGCCGCAGCAGCGCCAATGGTTTTCAGCGGGCTCGATTGCGAGCCCGAATTCGAATCCGATCCCTTCGTTCCATCGACGAAGATCGACGCGGTTTCCAGGCTCTCATTCACGTTAGCCTGGCCAAAAGAAAAATGAGACGCGAATAAGATTGCGGCTAGACCGCACACGGCGCATGTGTGTCTCAGCATGAAGAAATGACCTCCCAACGACGGTCAGACTCGGATCGAAGATTCGATTTTTGGCCAGAGAGGAAACAACGGTACGCCGCCTTCACACAATGCGAGTTCGACTAAGCGAGCTCAGTCGAAACCAGCACCGGGACGTGCGATACGACGCCAGATACGAACCGGAACAGACGATGCGGCAATGCATTCAGCCTAGCGGAAGAGTGCAGAAGTTGGAATAAGGCAAACGCCCTAACCATGGTTACGAAAGGACATCTCCATTTTCCACAGATGTGAAATCGCCTCTGTTGGCGCGGGTCCGAGCTAGTTCCCAGAAAGGAACCTGCGTAAATAAATAGGAAGTGCCGATCGAGGCGACACCCGCCCCAATCGGCATTCAGCGTTCTCGACTCACCTTAATTCACAGTTTCGCTGAACGCCGCCGGAGCCAGCGTGGAATACGTCGCGTCGATCGTCACCGTTCCAGTATGTGCCGGAGTCGTATACGTGACCGTGGCTTGCCCGTGCGCATTCGTGACCGGCGAAGTAGTCGAGAATGTTCCGCCCGCCCCATTGTCAGTGAACGGCACAGTAACTCCCGTGATTCCGTTTCCGTATTTGTCGGTCAGGCCAACCACCAGCGACTTCGGCAGCTTCGTGTTAATGGCTGCCGACTGGTTATTGCCCTGAACAATCGTCAGCGCAGTGGCCGCACCGGCCGTCGCCTGCTCACTGACCTTCACGCTCACGGATCCCGCGGACGCTGTAACGGTCAGCGACTTCGCCACTGTCGGCAGAGTGTAAGAAGTCGACGCCTGCCCCGTTGAGCCCGTAACCGCGGGATTGGGACTGAAGCTGCCGCCAGAACCATCCGTGAAGCTGACGGATACGCCCGGCACCAGATTTCCCGCCGCATCTTTGGCTTGAATCACCAGCGGCAAAGGAAGAGTTGTTCCCACCGTTCCAATTTGTTTCGACCCAGACACCACGCCCAGAGTGGCCACCGGCCCGACTTTATCCTGCTCCGTGAAAGTCGCGGACGCATAGCCCGGACTCGATACCGTGATGGTCACCGTCTGCGGAAGATTGGGCAGCTTGTAAGTACTCGAGGCCTGCCCGCTGCTGTTGGTGACCGCGGTCGGGCTGCCGAACGTGCCGTGCTTGCCTCCATCGCTGAACGTAACCGTGACTCCCGAAACCGGACTGCCCGTGTACGGATTCGTCGCCACAATCGTGATCGGGGTGGGCAGAACTATGCGAATCCACAACGGGATCCATTTCGAAAAGGATCGCAGCGCCTGGAGTTCGAGAACTTTCAAATCACAATCGGGGGAGAGAAAACGGTTTTAACCCAAACTGGAGACTCTGGCCCTACGGAGCGGAAACACTACATCCTGGCCGATTGCCGCGCGATTGCCGAAAACGAAGGGGAGATTCTGGCGCTGGATGATTCGGGACAAATCGCATCTCTATTCTTTGCCCCTCCCCATGCCGTGTCAATGATGAAACTTCCTGCACAGTCGGAATAGAAGTACGCAAAACTTGGGTAGGTCTTTCGTCTCCTAGGCGAGGCTTAAGACTCATGTTAGCGTGAGTGCAGTCGCCTCCCCGTCCACTACTTCATCGTGGTAAAGTCCGCTGTAATTTAGCCGGTCGAAGAAATCGAGAATACTCATATGACGCTCAAGTCCGCTATCCTGGCAATCCTCGCTCTCCTCGTTCCCTTCGCAGTTCAGGCCCAAACCGTTACCTCGTTCGAAGGCATTGACGCTTCCCAGATCGGCGGCCCCAGCTACGAAGTCGACGCCAACGGCGCCATCGGCACCAAGCAATACATGGAGTGGGTGAACACCTACTACCAGGCCTACAACAAGACGACTCTCGCCCCCGTGTGGACGACTCCCCAGGCCGGCGACGCTCCCTGGGTCACCAGCGATATGCCGAATTGCTACGGCACCGGCGGCGGCGAAGGCACCATCACCTTCGATCGCATGGCTTCCCTGTGGGTGATCGCGCGCCGCGCCAGCCCGGCGGCCAACGAGTATTACTACTGCATCGCCATCTCGAACACCGATGATCTGACTTCCTCGAGCCTCGCCTGGCGCACTTATCAGTTCAACATCACAGCCAATCTTGGCCTCAACTCTCACGGCGCAGTCTACTACCCCGACTTCCCCAAATTCGGTACCTGGTCCGACGGCTATTACGTCAGCTTCGATCTGGAAGATCCCAACAACGAGTATCAGGAAATTGGCGTGGTCGTCTGCGCTCTCGATCGCTCCAACATGATCACCGGCGGCACGGCCCGAACCCAGCAGTGCTTCAGCAATCCCAGCCCGATTCCCACCAACGGCCCGCTTTACCTCGCCCACAGCCTCATTCCCGCCGATCTCGACGGAACCACAGCTCCGCCCGCGGGCCGTCACGAATACTTCCTGAGCATCCAGAACCCGCCCGCCGACGGCAAAACTCTAACCTCCACCAAGCTAAACCTGTGGAGCTTTCACGTGAACTGGACCACACCCAAGAGTTCCACGTTCGTGAAATCGCAAATCGCCGTCACCGCCTACGAACCCGGATGCTACGACGTTGCCGGCCCGGTCAACACCTTCTGCGTATCGGAGCCCTCGAGCGCCAGCACAGGAAATTACGTGGACTCCATCGGCGATCGCCTCGAGCCGCGCTTCGAATATCGCAACTTCGGCACCTACCAATCCTTCCTGATCAGCCACACCGTCCAGGTTGGGACGGGCACGAATCAGCAGACCGGCATCCGCTGGTATGAATTGCGCGGCGCCGCCAATCCCACGCTCTATCAAAGCGGCACGGTCACGAACGGCAACAGCCTCTATCGTTTCGTGCCCAGCATCGCGGAAGATAAAACAGGCAACGCTGCCGTCGGCTACAGCGTGTCAAGCAGCGCCGTCCATCCCGGCATTCGCGCCGCCTACTGGAGCCTGGTCAACAAAACCGCGCCCGCCGAAATCCTCATCCAAAGCGGCATCGGCGACGAAGAAAATTCCCCCCACTGGGGAAACTCCAACAACATGACCGTCGACCCCACCGACGGCTGCACCTTCTGGTACGTCAACCAATACTACAAAGCCAACGAAATCGGCACCCTAACCAACTGGGACACAAGAATCGCCCACTTCAAGCTCCCCACCTGCCAGTAGGCTAAGAACTGAAAAGCGTTGTGTTCACACAATTAAGCCCGCCATGGTATTGGCGGGCTTAATCATATTGGCCGTACTTTACCTGTGAGACGAGCCCGCCGGGGACCCACGGGGCTTCTGTTGTTTACGGCAAAACTTATTTTGCCGAAGATGGCAGAACGCAACTCCCCTTGATATCAGAGATGATCTGGTTCGCTCCCGCGCTGGTGGAAGGGATCCCGTGCGGCGCGTCTACACAAGTAAACGTCGGGGTCGGACCTACCGCTGACCGCCACGCATATCCCATCGGCACCGCATTGGAGGGATCATCAGTTCCGAATAAAATGTTTACGGTCGTCGGCGGATTTGCGATCGGAAGTGCGGGGCTGATGCCCGGATCATCCTCGATGCTATCGGAAAGGAACCGGGTGAACTGGCTGTTGTCCCCATTCACCCCATTTGTGCAGAACGTCGGAGTGGTCTGCCCGGAAGCTTGATAGGCGAGATCAATGATGGCCGCCGTGCTGCCGGTCCCGCCCGAGGCGGTGTAACACATGTTCACTCCACCAGTCTCCGTACAAGGATTCGACCCGGTATATTGCCCACAAACGTTGCAGCCCTGGTGAAGCAGCGTCATGACCGGCCCGCTGGTGGGCTCAATAAACGTGAACTCGGATGCCAGGCCGTATTGGGATGCCGCGTACCCGATCGCGCCCGATCCGGCGCTGTTGCCCGTGGCGCAATAGGGCGCAGTGGTACTCGAGTTGTGAATGTTCTTGTAGACCCAGTCGGCAGCCGTGGCATAACGGCAGGCCAGACGGCGAACTCCACCCGGCCCCTGCAGCCAACCATTGGGTTGCGCCGGTTGAGGATTGAAAGGCTCTCCAAATGAAATCTGAACCGTAGTGTAGCCGGCGTTCAGCACAGCCTCTACTACAGTGTCGCCACCGTTAACGCCGTCCGCAATGAAGCTCGGATCGTTGTCGTAAAGGGTTGTTCCGCCGGTGCCCGTCCCGAAAATCACCGTGCCCACTGGAGTTCCTGTGGGAGTATTCACCTTCAAATAGGCGTAGTAATCCGCGATGGCATCACACGAAACCAGCAGCTGATAACAAGTCGCCCCGGTCGAGCCTTGAATAAATGTCGGGCAAGGAATCAGCGCCGAGGCAGTTGAGGTCTGCGCGATCGTGCCCAGCGGATCCACTTTCACGACGTTAAGGGAAGCCTGAGTGGTTTGGGTCTGGTCGAAACTCGAAGTGGCATTGATGGTGACGGTGATGGGCGCCTCGCCGCTGGTCAGCGGTGGCGCTACATAGAGGCCGTTGTTGTAAATCGGATTATCGAATGAGCCACCGTTGGAAGAAGACCACTGGATATCTTGGCCCGGGGATCCCGACGGTGCCCCTGTGACGCTGCCGCTGTATTGCAGGTTGCCGCGCTGCCCGATCGTGGTCGGACCCGGATTAATATTGACGACAACATGCACATTCACCAAAGCCTGCGCCGATGCGGTGCTGTCCTCACTCGATGTGGCCGTAACCGCTACGCCGCATGGACTAATGGGCAACGGCCCAATCGGCGCGGTGTAGGTCATCGTGTTCGCCCCGGTCGTAACCATCGTGCCGAGTCCGTTGCCCGTGGCGCTGCAGACTCCGTCGCTGGCGGTCGTATCGGCCGTCAAAGCCCAGGTCACGGCCTGATTACTGGTCCCGGTCACAGTCGCCGTGTATTGGATCGTCGTTGGCGTCGAAGGCGTACTCACACCCACTGACGCTGGCGATACTAGGTTCGACGTCACCGTCACCTGAACCTGCTGCTGATTTCCGCTCCCCGGCTGGTGCGCGATGCACCCCACGCAAACCAGCAGAGCAGCTACAGTGACCGACCACGACAAGATTGCAGGCAGAAATTTTCGCACAGGACCCTCGGATTCAGAAAAACGCATAAGAAATGTCGGGGGAAGGAAACGGGAAGTGTACTCCGTGAGCTTCATGTTGTCACGCTCGCTCCGGCCTGTCAATGCGAAGCCGCAGCTTCTGGTTGCCCTTTTCCGGCTTGGTCATCCTGAGCGTAGCCGTTTTTCAGGCGTAGCGAAGGATTTCCCGCTTGACCGCTGCGACCGGTAAGCCAAAAACTCGCTGCAGCCCTCGCAGCCCGCGCGAATCCAGAAATTCTCTCGCCCTTGAGCTGATCTCGCCCAGGCCTCTTTTCCAATCAAGCAAAAGCTTTTGTCGTTCTTTGACAAACGGTAAAGCTTCCTCGTCGATTTCGCTGAAAACAATCGCTTTATCGCGACGCCGACTGTACAGTAATGGCAGGTTACCAGCGTGCCGCACGATATTTCCCGGCCCGCTCCGGTGCAATATGCAAATTATTTCATGCTTGGCGAACAGCCCGAGGTTTGGTTTAATAGAGGAACACAGCGCGACGGTAAATGTAGCGTTCCCCCTCTGAAAAGTTTATTTCACTTCTTGCCTCTCCCCGCTTCTACCTTGATTTTTGACAGGCGTTTTATTGGGAAGGCAACTGTGTCTTTTCGGAGTCTTGATTCAGCGGGGTCCGGCCGCAGCCACACACCAATCCGAACCATGATCCACGAGCTAATATCGTAATCCGTAAAAACATCTTGGGAGAAGACAGCAGACATGAACTCATCCGCACCCGATTTTGAAGTAGGCATCATTGGAGGTGGTCCGGCCGGTTCCAGCATGGCCGCCTACCTGGCGAAGAACGGCGTCAACTGCGTCGTGTTCGAAAAAGAACTGATGCCCCGCGATCACGTAGGCGAGTCGCTGGTTCCGTCTTCCACCCGCGTATTCAAAGAGCTGGATTTCCTTCCCAAGATGGAAGAAGCCAAGTTCCCGCACAAGCTCGGAGCCGCCTGGACCGCCGCTTCTGATGCCAAGGTCTACAACATGGACTTCGGCGGCATGTCCGCCGACTGCCACGTCGACATCCGTTTCGCCGAGCGCGAACAGGGCGTCGGCCAGAACTATACCTACCACGTGGATCGCAGCAAGTTCGATCTGATGCTGCTGCAGCACGCCAACGAATTCGGCGCCAAGGTGTATGAGGGAATCGGCGTGACCGGCGTGGATTTCTCCAATCCCAATCACGCCTCGGTGCGCTACACCATGGGCAAGAAAGAAATGGAAACCACCTGCCGCATCGTGGTCGACGCCTCCGGCCGCAAGACCGTGGTCGGCAACCAGATGAAATGGCGCATTCAGGACAAGGTATTCAATCAATACGCCATCCACACCTGGTTTGATGGCTACGATCGCCGCTGCATGGCCTCGAACAAAAACACGCAGGGCGACTTCATCTTCATTCACTTCCTGCCCATCACCAACACCTGGGTCTGGCAGATTCCCATCAACGAGACCGTCACTTCGATCGGCGTAGTCACGCAAAAGCAAAACTTTGCCAAATCGAAAGAAGGCCGCGAAGAATTTTTCTGGGAATGCATCAAGTCCCGTCCCGAACTCTATGAGGGCCTGAAGGCCCAGGGTTCGATGCAGTGCAAGCCGTTCAAAGAAGAAGGCGACTACAGCTACGCCATGAAACAGATTGCCGGCGATCGCACTTTGCTGATCGGCGACGCGGCCCGCTTCGTCGATCCCATCTTCTCCACCGGCGTCAGCATCGCGCTAAGCTGCTCGCGCTTCGCCCACAAAGACATAATCAAGTCTCTGGAAACCGGAAACTTCAGCCGCGAAGCCTTCAGCGAATACGAGCAGACACTGCGTCGCGGCACCAAGAACTGGTACGACTTCATCACCGTCTACTATCGCCTGAACGTTCTGTTCACCGCGTTCGTGGCCGATCCGCGCTACCGGCTCGATGTGCTCAAGCTGCTGCAAGGCGACGTCTACGACGATGCCCAGCCCGAAGTGCTGAAGCGCATGCAGAGCATCGTGAAGCAGGTCGAGGCGAATCCGAACCACGCCCTCCACAACTTCCTCGGCAATCTGACCGCCGATGCGTTCGTGGAAGCTTCCGCGTAAATCTGGCGAACAGGTCATTAGCGAACCCTTGGGAGAAAGCAGCGAATATGAATCATTCAGTCCCGGATTTTGAAGTAGGCATTATCGGCGGAGGCCCCGCCGGATCGAGCATGGCGTGCTACCTGGCGAAAGCCGGAGTCAAGTGCGTCGTGTTCGAACGCGAATTGTTCCCGCGCCCGCACGTTGGCGAGTCGTTGGTTCCTTCCTCAACGCGCGTGTTCAAAGATCTCGACTTCCTCGGCCAAATGGAAGAAGCCAAGTTTCCCCATAAGTTCGGCGCGGTCTGGACCACCAACGACGAAAATCCCGGCTACGTTCACGATCTCGAAGGCCTGTCGCCCGACTACAACGTCGACATCCGTTTCGAAGAGCGCAAGCAGGAAGGCATGGAAGACCGCAACTATACCTACCATGTCGATCGCGGCAAGTTCGACCTGCTCCTCTTGAAACACGCGCAAACGCTGGGCGCGACCGTGTATGACGGTGTAAAAGTCGGCCGCGTCGAATTCAACGCCAACGACACCGAAGTCTTCTTCAATATCGGCCCGAAGGAAATGAGCGTCACCTGCAAGATGGTTGTCGACTGCAGCGGCCGTCAAACTTTCCTGGGCAACCAGCTCAAGCTGAAAATCAAAGACACGGTGTTCGACCAATACGCGATCCACTCCTGGTTCGATGGCTACGATCGCAAAGTTTTCGCCAAGCGCGACACCAATCTGGATTACATCTACATCCACTTCCTGCCCATTTCCAACACCTGGATCTGGCAGATTCCCATCTCCGACACCGTTACCAGCCTGGGCGTAGTCACGCAGAAAAAGAATTTCGCCAAGTCAAAAGAAGACCGCGAGAAATTCTTCTGGGAGACCGTGGGCAGCCGCCCGCTGATCGCGGAAACGCTGCGCAAGTCGCAGCGCGTTCGCCCCTTCAAGGAAGAGGGTGATTACAGCTACGCCATGAAGCAACTCGCCGGCGACCGCTTCATGCTGGTCGGCGATGCAGGCCGCTTCGTCGATCCCATCTTCTCGACCGGCGTCAGCATCGCGCTGAACAGTTCGCGTTTCGCGCACAAAGACATTCTGACCGCTCTCGAAAAGAATGACTTCTCGCGCGCCAGCTTTTCCGATTACGAAACCAAGCTGCGTCGCGGCACCAAGAACTGGTACGAATTCATCTCGGTCTACTACCGGCTCAACGTGCTGTTCACCTACTTCATCAGCGATCACAACTATCGCCTCGACGTGCTGAAACTTCTGCAAGGCGATGTGTATGACGAAGACGCGCCCGAAGTGCTCACCAAGATGAAAGCCATGGTGACGAAGGTCGAGCAGAACGAGAAACATCCCTGGCACAAACTGCTGGGGAACTTGACCTCCGACGCTTTCCGGCCCCAGGTCTAAAGCAAGTCCAGTTTGTCGAACAGATTTTCGGAACCTCTGCGGCCCGAAACTTCCCAGGCCGCAGAGGTTTCAATCGTTCGGGAAGAGTCAATGTCGCCCTCGAACCGAAAATTCGTTCTTGCGTATATTCTTCTCGTGGGCCTGCCTCTTCTCGGCCTGATCGGAGTCCTCCGCGCGGGCCGCAACCTGGCCGCGCCCGCTGCCATTCGGTCCGCGGTTAAGCCCGTAGCCAATCCAACAATTCCCGCCGCCAGCGAACCTTCCCGCCCAGAATCCAGGAATCAGCCAGAAGGTCAGCCGCAAGGCCGCGCCGCCGGCATGCCCAATCTCTTCACCCTGGTTCTGCAGCTTGCGGTCGTCCTCACCGCCTGCCGCCTGACCGGAGCCCTCTTCCGAAAAATCCACCAGCCCCGCGTGGTCGGTGAAATGTTTGCCGGCATCATGCTCGGCCCATCGTTACTAGGATCGCTCGCGCCGAGTATTTCAAACTATCTGTTTCCTCCCGCCAGCCTGGGATTTCTCAACGCGCTAAGCCAGATCGGCGTGATCATTTTCATGTTTCTCGTGGGCCTGCGCACCGATCCCAAAGAACTCAAAGGCAACGGCCGAGCCGCCCTGCTCACCAGCCACGTCGGCATCACCGCGCCATTTCTGCTGGCTGCCTTTCTTTCTCTGTATCTTTATCCCCGCCTCTCCGACGACAGCGTAACCTTCACCAGCTTCACATTGTTCATGGGCGCGGCCATGAGCATCACGGCCTTCCCGGTGCTCGCTCGCATCCTGCGCGAACGGCAACTGCTGGGCACGCGCCTCGGCACCGTCGCTATCGCCTGCGCCGCGCTCGGCGACGTCACCGGCTGGTGCATCCTGGCCTACATCGTCGTGTTGATCCGCGCCGCGCATTCCGCCACTTCAATCTGGATCACGGTCGCCGGCATCCTCGTATTCGGCCTGATCATGATCTACGGCGTCAGCCGCTTCCTGCGCAGCTACGAAAAGGTTTATCGCGAGACCGGCAAGCTCACCGAGAATCGCATGGCCTTCCTGCTCCTCCTGGTCCTGATGGCGTCTCTCTGCACCGAGCGCCTCGGCATCCATCTTCTATTCGGCGCATTCCTGATGGGTGCGATCATGCCCAAGGAGCATCGCTTCGTAGGCTATGTAGTCGACCGCTTCGAGACCATCACCGTCACACTGCTCCTCCCGCTATTCTTCGCCTTCACCGGCCTGCGCACCAACATCGGCCTGCGTGAAAGGCCACGAAATGTGGATCTACTCCGGCCTGATCATCCTGGTCGCAACCATCGGCAAATTCGGCGGCTCCACGCTGGCATCCTGGTGGACCGGCATGCCTCTGCGCGAAGCCGCCGGCCTCGGCACCCTGATGAACACGCGCGGCCTCATGGAACTGGTAATCCTCGACATCGGCCTCGACATCGGCGTAATCTCTCCCGCGCTATTTTCCATGATGGTGATGATGGCTCTCGTCACCACCTTCATGACCTCGCCCGCCCTAAACGTGATCTGCCCCAAATCCTTGCTCGAAGCCGCGCCCGACAAAGCAACTGCCCGACCGCCCATCAACCGTCTCCCCGACGGCGAAAGCCAGGTCGCCTAGTCTTTCGGCAGTGGCTCAATTTCAAATTCAAACTATTCGGCGCGATGTCATTCAGCCCGATGTCATTCTGAGCGCGGCGAAAGCCGGGTGAGGAACCTCACGTCAGCCGGCCCTATCGATGTCGTTGCAGGCGTAAGCCCCGCGGCCGCATATGCAAGAACATTCATCCTTGACACTCCTCCACCGCCAGCGAAGAATCTAAAAACGGTCTTTCTGCTCAGCGCAGAATGACCTCCAGGTTGGGCGCCTCCCCCGATAGATTTCAGCTCCCGAATTGTTCAGCGGCCCAAGGGAGTTTCACTGTCTGCAAGCTGTGAGAAGTCGACCCCGCGACACACCGATCCCTCGGAGGATAGAGCCATGCCCGCAGCAACCCGTCGAATGCTTTTCTACTTCGCTAACTGTTTTCTAGTCTGCGGACTCTTCCTCGTCGCCTCCTCCGCGCAGATCACCTCGACTCCGACCTCCCTGGCATTTGCCAACACCTACGTCGGCCTCACTTCTGCGTCCAAGAGCATTCTGATTACCAACACCGGCACAGCCGCCACCACGATCACCGCCATCACCTCATCCTGCCGCGAATTCCAGTTGGCATCGGGCCAGACTCCGTCGATCCTTCAGCCGAAGGGATCCACATCTTTCTCCACGGTGTTCGTCCCTGATTCGGCGACCACCTTCAGCTGCACCTACACCCTGACTCAGAAAACCGGCAGCCCGCTGGTCGTCCCGATGACAGGAACTGGCCTCGCCTCCAAAGCAGTCGTAAGCGTCAGCCCATCAGCTTTAAACTTTCCGAACCAGGCCGAAGGCACAGCCAGCGCCTCGCAGCTCGTCACCATCTCCAACACCGGCACCGCCGCCGTCAAGTTGCAGGGACTCACCATCACTCCTCCCACATTCATCATCAGTCCAGTCACGCTCCCCATCACCATCGATGCCGGCTCCAGCACAACCGTCAGCGTCACCTACAATCCCACGCGCGTGACGTCAGAGACCGGCGTGCTCGGACTCGGTTTCAATCAGCTCCCGATCAAGGTGGTCGACTTGATCGGCAATGGCTCCGTCGCAACCGCCTTGTCGCTGCTCAACCTGCCCACGCTGCCAGCGGCAACCCAAGGCGCAGCCTACCAAGCCACGCTGCAAGCCGCAGCCGGAACGCCGCCATACACCTTCAGCTTGAAGCCCGGATCCACCCTGCCCACAGGCCTCACGCTCTCCAGCACCGGCCTGATCAGCGGGACCATCGCCTCGACCGTCACCAAAGGCAACTACACCTTCACCGCCGGAGTCAAAGACAACGCCAAGGCCAACACCACCAGATTGTTTACGCTGTCCGTGGGCAAGGCCACCGGATCTACCTGCAACAACATCTCCTACGACGTGCCCGGCACCACGACTCCCATGACTGCCCTCACGGATCTTGCTACCGGAAGCTACCAAGGTGAAGAGGGCGGACTCTATCCTGAAGGCAGTAATGTGCGCCCGCCATCGCACGATTCCGATGGAGTCGCTTTCGCCGACGCCATCGTCCCGCTCGATTCCAACGGCAACTACAGCCCGACAGGGAAGTACGTCATGCTGTCTCTGGGCGAATCGACCGCGCTCGATGAGTTCAGCGAGTTCCTGCCGCTCGCCATCGCCGATCCCGCGAAAAATTCCGCGCTCGTCTTTGTGAACGGCGCGCAGGGCGGCGCCACGCCGAACCTGTTGTCGTCGACCAGTTCGCCCTACTGGAACACGATTCTGAATAACTACCTGCCCGACCAGGGCGTCACCGCCGAGCAGGTCGTCGCCGTGTGGATCGAAGACACCAACGGCATCGCCAAAGGAAGCTTCCCCGGCGACATGACCCAGATGCAGGGCAACTACGAAACCGAGATGAACAACGTCCACACCTTCTTCCCCAACGCCAAGCTGGTGTATTTCTCCAGCCGAATTTACGCAGGCTACTCCGACGGCGTGGCAAAAATCGATCCCGAACCCTACGCCTACGAAGCCGGCTTCGCGGTGAAGAACGCCATCGGCGATCAACTGAACGGCAACGCGAATCTGAATTACAACTCCGCCCTCGGCCCGGTCGAAGCTCCGTGGATGTCCTGGGGACCGTACTACTGGGCAAACGGACTACTCGGCCGTAGTGACGGATTTGTATGGACATGCCAGGACCTGCAGTCCGACGGCACGCATCCCTCCGGCACGGGAGACTTGAAGGTCGCAGGTCAAATCCTGAACTTCTTCAAGACCGACGACACCACCACGCCCTGGTTCCTCCATCCGTAGTGACTGCGGCAGAAGACCGCGAAGGCGAAGCGGGTGCCAAGCGGCGTTGTCATCCTGAGCGGAGCCGCTTTTCAGGCGAAGAGAAGAGCCTGCCCTGAGCTTGTCGAAGGGATCTCAGTCTGCTCCGGTTCCGCGCGTAGCCCCGGTGGCACCGCCTCGTGTGCTCGCCCGCAGCGCACCCGGATCGCCACCGCCAGCAGCGTCATCCCCCGTGGTAGACTTGCCCCACGCAGCTGAAGCGGCAGCCCTTGCGCCGCCTGCTCCAGCATTCCTGCTCTCGAGGAATTTATGAAACCAGCCATCGAGACTCCCAGCGGAGCCTCCACCGATCCCTATCAAAAGACCGTCTGCTGCCTGCGCTGCGAACAAAAGTTGCACCGCTATCAGTTGATGCGCGCCAGCCTGACCCCGGGCACCGCCGGACACGCCATCCTGTCCTGCCCACGCTGCGGCCACGTAGAGTTTGTCGCCGATTCCAGCCCGCTCCTGCAAAGCCTGGAACTGGTGACAGTCGACACCGGCGACGGCGACTAGCGTATTCCGTCAAACCGATCGACGTTAATGATCCGGCGATTCACCCCGTGACCCTCTGTGTCCCCTGTGGTAAAGCCTTTGACTTCCAGCGGTCGACACCAGACGTGAAGCGATGTAGAGCGACTACTGTTTTCGACGCCATCCAGTAACTGGGACCGTTCTCTAGAACGGAATATCGTCGTCCGTAATCGGCCCCGAAGCTCCCGCTGGCTCCGGCTCGGGAGTGCGCTGGTCGAAATTATTCCCGCCGCCCGCCGATGACGATCCCCGCGCGCTGCCCGCGTAATCCCCACCACCCCCGCCCTCGCCGCGTCCACCCAGCAGAATCAGATCGCTGGCCACAACTTCAGTCATATATTTCTTCTGCCCAGAAGTCTTGTCGTCCCACGAACGCGTCTGCAGGCGGCCCTCGATGTAAACCTTGCCACCCTTCTTCAAATACTCCCCGGCAATCTCCGCCAGGCGCTGCCACAGCACTACGTTGTGCCACTCCGTGCGGTCCTGCCACTCGCCGGCTTTATCTTTGAAGCGCTCGTTGGTGGCGATCGTCAGCTTGGCCACGGGCGTGCCCTGCGGCGTGTACTTAATTTCGGGATCTTTCCCCAGATTTCCAATCAGTTGAACCCGGTTCAGACTCTTGCCAGCCATATCAGTGCTCCTTCTGCCGGGGTTCACTATAGCAGAATGAGGCCGGTGGAAAGCCTGCGCGCATCGCAAACTCGCGAGAGATTCTCATTTTGGGCCCGAGTCTCGGCTCTCGAGTGATGGCTCAATTTCATGATCATTCCAGCGATGTCATCCTGAGCCCGGCGACAGCCGGGCGAGGGACCGTACGTACGCCGACACTGCTGATGCCGTGGACGGGAGTGCCCACGCTTCATGCGGCGCAGGCATGCCTCGTATCCTCTGAAACAGCGAGGGTGGGAGCCTGCTCCGCTCCTCGCGGTTTTCGGCGCTTGGGCACCACAGCTCCCTAACCCGCCCAAGGTTTTCCACAGCCATCCACAAAAAATATGTAGGTGGTTGTGACGCATCTCCTTTACTCAGCATGCACGAAAGAGCAAACTGTGCGGATGCGCCAGTTCCTCACCGTCGACACCGGCCTCCAGCCCCAAGCTAAGTCCTTATTCCAGAATATTTTAGCCGCAAGTCCTTGCGATTCAATATTTTGCCCGGACCTCGGAGGGGTTCTGTTCGATAAGTAGTGAAGAATCAAGATTTTAGCGCGAGGAGCAAAAAAAAAATGTGAGATATCGGGCACCACCAAAGTTCGCACCGGCGGACCGCAAGCGAGTCAGGGAACTGAATCCCAAGCCATTCGAAGGAGCGCACTTGTTCATCACAAGCCAATTCGGTCTTGGGGTATAATCCGCGCATGCCTCCTGCACCCGGCGCCACCAGAGCAGTTGGAATGGTCCCCGACGACCAGAAGTTTGAACCGCGATCCAAGGGCCTCGCCACGCCTCGCAAGAAGAAGCCGAAAGAGCTGGCGGTCATCACCGAGTGCTGTACCGGATGCGCCGGCTCCCCCGCCTGCGTGGAATATTGCCCGGTGGAAGACTGCATGTTCTGGGTGCCCGACGACGACCATCCGCCCTTCGGCCGCATCGCCATCGACCCCATCCTCTGCATCGGCTGCAAGAAGTGCCTGAGCAAAGGCCCCGACGGCTGCTTCCTCGACGGCTGCCCCTGGGACGCCATCGCGATGGTCGACACCGCCGAAGTGGAAAAAGAAGTCGGCCCGATGGCGATTTGAAAATCGGCTATTGGCTCTTAGCCTTTAGCTTTGAACCGTTCTGCGCTCTTCCACCGAGTTGTCATCCTGAGCGGAGTTGCCGAATTCACGAAGTGAATTCAGCAACGCAGTCGAAGGATCTCCGCCTTCCAGCCGTCACTCCCCCGCGCGTTTGCGAATCGCCTTTTCGGTTTCCGCCGCCTGCTGCCGCACGTCATTCGAAATGTCAGGCAGCTCACGTTCATAAGGACGGACCGCCGGCAGATCATCGATCTGGCCAACGATGTACAAGGCCCGCAGCGCCTCCCACACCTGCTCGGTGCCAGGATCAACCACCGCGACCTCCGCGCCCGCAGCCACATTTGCTCCAGGCTGCGAGACCGAGCGAATGCGCCCAGGAATCGGCGACCGGATTTCGATTGGCATTCCGCCAGCGGTTGCCTCCAGCTTCGCGAGCAATCCGCCCTGGTGGATCGGAGTGCCGGCACGGTCGGCATCGACGATGTGCCCATCCGCAGGAGCGCTGATAAGCGCCGGCTGCAGCAACGCCACGATCTGCGGCCGCCCGCTGGCATCGCCGAAGCGCACCAGCGACAGCGCCGCATTGCCCCGCACCATGGGCGAGGCGTCGGGGAGCATCTTCAGCAGCGCTTCGTGAAACCCCGCGCCGGAAGTATCTTGCCCCATCGCCCACGCGTCGGTGTTGCGCACTTCTTCAATAGGATCGGCGGCCAGTCGCACCAGGTCCGGATACCACTGTTTCGCCGCCGCGTCGGAATGCGACATGCGATCTCCCATCTGCACCAGCGCGTGCTGAATGTGCCGTGGCTTCTTGTCGTCGTGCAGATACTCGGTCAATTGCTGGTCCGAAAGATGCCGCCCGAACCAGGTGTTCCACCAGAACAGAAACGGCATGAGCACGATGAGCCATCCGGTGGCGAAGAAGAGAATCTTCTGCGTGCGCGACATGGACCGCTTGGGCTTCGGCTCGCTTACATCTGGGTTGGACTGCGGACTGGGGCTACTGAACGTTCCATGTGAGGTCGATCCCGGGGGAGCTTCGAGCGCGCCCGAGTCAACAGGATCAGAGTTCGAAGACATAAGCGACTATTTCACCACAGAACCAGAATCTCACGGAATCGCAAGGACGAAAGGCCCCTCGAATCCGCTTGATTGCATGACGGCGTTGGATGACAGAATCGTTTCTGCTCGCCTACTCCACGTCCGCATCGAGCACGCGCTCCTGCTCCAAGTAGTGCGACATGGCATATTGCGCCAGAAGCGGCGTCTGCAGCCGGATTTCGGCGCCGATCCATTCGCCTTTGGCATGCGGCGCGTCCAGCGCGTGATTGCAACGTCCGCCACTGCCGAACTGCGGGCCGAACTCCGCGCTCTGAATCTGGTCGAACTGGTGGATCTCGCGCCATGCCGCGTCCCCGACCGTGCCGGATACGTCGATCTTGAGCTTCAGGACAGACATGAGAACCGGTCGTTAGTCGTTGGCTTTCGTCCGAACCGTCGATACCGTTGCTGGGCCAACGACCAACGACGGACGACCAACGACGATTCTTCAGCTATGCGGGAACCACTGGTACAGCATGAAATACACAATCACTCCGGTCACTGAAACGTACATCCACAGCGGCCAGGTCCAGCGCGCGATGGCGCGATGTTTGTCATACTTCGCGCTGAGCCCGCGGAACAGCGTGATCACTACCATCGGCACAATCACAATCGCGAGTGTGACATGCGGAATCAGAACAATCAGATAAACGATATGCCAAAAATGATCGCCGAGAAACCGAATGTCGCCGACGTGTAGATGAAAATACACGTAGCAGCCGAGAAATAACGTGGAGGATGCAACCGCGGCGAGCATGCAGGCGCGATGCGCCGCGAGTTTGCCGCGTAGAATCAGGGCGCGCCCAATGAACAGCAGAACCGCGCTGGCTCCGTTCAGGCTCGCAATCAGAGGGGGGAAGTATTCGTATTGCGGAGGGATCACGCGGCGGACCTCGTGCTGCGGCGATTGACCATCAGGAGTGACAGTCCGAACATGACCAGCGAAAACAAGAGCAGAGTTGCCATGGCTTTCGACAGCGGAACCAGGGTTGCCGCACCAGGATACAGAAGGCTACGCAGCGCCGAGACTCCGTAGGTCAGAGGGTTCATGTACATCAAAGCGCGAATCCAACCGGACGCGCCGTCCATGGAAAAGAGCGCTCCCGACAGGAGCCAGAGTGGAATCAGAAACAGATTGACGATCCCATGAAAAGCTTGAGAAGAATCCATGGGCCACGCGATTGCGAAGCCCAGCGCAGTCAAGGCAAACGAGACCAGGAATACCACAACCCCAACCAGCAGTACCTGCGTGAATTCAAGATGCACGCCGGTAATTGGGGCGAAGAGCAGAAAGATCATTCCCTGAATGGCCGACAGGGTTGTCCCGCCGAGAACTTTGCCGAGAACAATTGCGGAGCGCGGCACGGGCGCGACCAGCACGGAAAGCAAGAATCCTTCCTTGCGGTCATCGATCACCGACATCATGGTGAAGATCGAAGTGAAAAGTACGATCAGGATCAGGGTGCCGGGATAAAAATAATCGAGGTAGTGTTGCTGATTCGGTCCGGCACTCGAGCGAAAGGAATTGCCGAACCCTGAGCCCAGCACCAGCCAGAACACCAGCGGTGACGCCAGCACCCCTACCACGCGGCCGGGTTGGCGATAGAAACGCACGATCTCGCGCCACCAGAGCGTGAAGGCTGGAAGGAGTACTCCGGCGGATGCGGGCGCCAGAGGCCGCGACAGAGTTGCTGCCTGAGTCGCCATTTAACTGGCTTTCGCCGCAGGAGCCTTGGCGGGGGCTGCCGTCTTCTTGCTGAACATGCCGCGGTCGCGCAGTTCCCAGTATGCGTTTAACAAAAAGCAACCGGAGAGGGTCAGCAGGATGAGAGTCATGAAAAGCCCGTCCACCGTGCACGAAAAAGGCCGGAGCACGATCATGCCGTTCACGAAGATCCAAACCACTCCGATCAGGGGTACAACGCTGAGCACCAGAGAAAGAACCAAAATCATTGAACGCAAGCTACCTCCTCTTCTTATCTTGCTTCTTGTTTTTTTTATTGCCTTCGGAACTTGCTTCGCGTTCTTCACTCCAGAACTTGTGGCCGGTGCGGCGAATGAACACGTCCTCGAGGGCGGGCTTGCTCACCGAGATGGCCTGAATCTCGCCAGGGAAGGCTTCGACAACGTCGGGAACGAAACGGTGTCCGCCTTCGCGTTCGATGCGCACTTGATTTCCCATCACGGTGGCTTCCAGATGGAAACGCGCCTGAATATGCTCGGCCAGCAAACTGGCGTTCTGCGCGGCATCCAGCAGGATGACGTCTCCGCCGATTTCGCTTTTCAGTTCCGTGGGCGTTCCGAGCGCCACGAGATTGCCTTCATTCATGATGGCCAGCCGGTCGCAGCGTTCGGCCTCTTCCATCAAGTGCGTGGTTACCAGCACGGAAACATTTTCTTCATCCCGCAGGATCTGCAAATATTGCCAAAGATCGCGGCGAGCGCCGGGGTCGAGTCCGGTGGTGGGCTCATCGAGCAGCAAGACTCCGGGATGATGCAGCAGTCCCTTGGCCAGTTCGATGCGTCGCTGCATTCCGCCGGAAAATGTCTCCACGCGTTCCTTCGCCCGGTCGGCCAGACCGACGCGATCCAGAATTTCTGCGATTCGCATTTTCAGAGCGGACCCGCGCAGGCCGTAGAGATGTCCCTGGTGCCACAGGTTCTCGTACGCGGTCAGCTTTGCGTCGACGCTCTGTTCCTGAAACACTACGCCAATCTGGCGGCGCAGGCTGGATGCGTCTTGCGCGGCATCGCAGCCCATTACCACTGCGCGTCCCGCAGTCGGGATCATCAGAGTCGAGAGGATGCGGAAGAGCGTAGTCTTGCCGCTGCCGTTCGGGCCGAGCAGGCCAAATAATTCCGCGGGCCGCACGTCGAACGAAACGCCATTCAGCGCGGTGCGGTTCTCGTAGCGGTGAACCAGGTTCTGTACGGAAATAACGGGCGAGGCAGAGTGCTCAACTTCAGGACTGGCTTCCGCGAGGGCAGATACTTTCGAGACCAAAAGAAGGCTCCGGGGACTACATCCAGTTTACGACATTCAGCGCGATATCATCGGGAACAACCACGCTTCGAACAAAGTAAAGCTCAGAGAAGCTGAGTCGGCTTTACGCTACCGAAGGATCGCGCTCCACTTGCGGCAATCTTTCTTCGAAGGCAATTGGTGCATGCCGCCAGACCTGGATTGCAAGGATCACTGTTGTTGCGAGCAGAAGCGCGCCGACGGCAACGTGTGCCACGGTCGAAACGACCATGGGAAGCTCGGGCTGGACGGCATTTCGTCCCCAGGCGACGCGAGTCAGAAATGCGGTGAAGCCAAGGCAAAGCTGGGCAATGACCAGCGACAGCATCAGAATAGCTGGGCGACGGATAGCGTCGATTTGCGAATAGACGCTAAGCGCTCGCACCGCGGTCCACGCCAGAACGAACGAAACCACCACCGCGTGCAGCACGTGCGGCCACCAACTGAGACCGTGGTGGCGGAACATTGCTCCGAGAATTAATTGCACGTAGAGCACGAATATGGAGAGCAGGGTCAACGTGAACAGGCTGGGACGGCGCTGGTCGAACTCGACACGCGGTTGTTCTTCCACCCAGCGCCTGCCCGTGAACAGCGCGATGGCCACTGCGATGCAGAAGAATGTTTGCGCCAGCGCGGCGTGGGCGGACGAAATTTGCCACGGCAGGTACCAGAGAACGGTAATTCCGCCAAGGATTCCTTGCGCGATCACCGTGCCTACCGCCGCGTAGGCCAAAACCCGCAGCCAGCGCCGTTTTTCGACCCGCCAGGTCCAGACTGCAAGAATAATCGTGAGCAGTCCGGCGCCCTGCGCGATCATGCGATGGGTGTGCTCGAACTTCACGCCACCCACGAGTTTCGGAATTTTGTACCAGGAGCCAAAAGAAGTCGGCCAGTCGGGCACCGAGAGTCCGGCGTCGTTGCTCGTAACCAGGGCGCCGGCGATCAAGAGCAGGAAAGTCCAGCAGGCGAGCAACACCGCAATCCGATGATGTCCGCGATTGTAAGTTGTGGCGATGGCTCTCAGAGTGATGCCCCTTGGGTCTTGGCGGCCGAGCAGATGCTTTGCCATCCGTAGCTTCAGCGGGAGGAGCAGGTGGCGCAGGATGCGCCCCTGCTCCATCCCTCAGGAATTTTATCAAACCGCTGGCGCCTACTCGGCGGCCGGTTTGAAGACCTGGTCCACGGTCTTGGAGTCTTTCGGCGCGACCGTGATTTTCTGGTCCTGTTCACCCAGCTTTTCCTGGACGAACGCGAGCGTGTAATCGCCCGGCGGCAGGCCTTTGATTTCGTACTTGCCGTCTTTGTCGGTGACCGCGAAGAACGGAGTCTTTACCACGTTGATGTACATCTTCATCCACGGGTGCTGGTTGCACTTCACGGGCAGCATGATCTCCTCGCGGGCGAAACTCTTTTCGATCGCGGGGGAAGACGGCGGCTGGGACTCGTTCCATTCCCGGTTGTCCTTCGGCGTGGGGTGAATGTTATGCGTGGTCGGATCCTCGTTCTTGATCTGGACCGTTTGTCCCGCCATTACGCCCAGCACATGGGGATGATATTGGCAGCCCTTTTGTTCGAGCACAACGGGAGTGCTCGGCACGTCGAATGCCCGATCGCCCAGACCGTCCTTCACATACACAAATACGTTTGCGAGATCGCCCTTGGACACGACTATGTTCTCGGCCTCGTTGGTGCCCTTGCAGCCCGGGTCCTGGCTCATGTCGATTTTGGAAACCTTGGGAGCCATGCCCTCGAGTGTCACTTTACCGCCGACCGTGGCGACGGTCGCGGGATCAATGGGAGTTACCGCGGCGGCCGGCTGAGACGGCTGCTCGGATTTATTCGTGGATTGCTCAGTATTACTTTTGTTGCAAGCTGCCAGAGCCAGAAGCGCGCTAAATGCAAGTACAACGGTGATTCCTGTCCATCCTGTTTTCTTATTCATGATGTCGTCCTTTCGTAGATGTTGTAGAGAATCCTTGTCGTTCCGAGCTAGACGGAGCGAACCCGACGGCGAGTCGAGGACTTTCTTCTGATTTCGTGCACTGCGGAATTCTACCGCGATCCTCCGCTCGCCGTTGGATGCGAATCGACTTTCGCCTGCTTTCGGTTCGTGGGTGATTGCAGCGCCGCCTTGGCATGAGGCATCGATGCGGCCACTCGCCGCTGTTCTTCTGCCGTCAACTGGAAGATGTAATCGGTCAGCAGCTTGCGGTGATCTCCGGTATACCCGTTAAACGTTGGCGGCGTCGGCCCGGCAAATACCCACTGATTATCCTGTTGCTTGAATAATCCCGAGGGCATGGACGTGCCGGGGGCGACGGCCTGCGGATCGGTGATCCAGCGCTCGACCCAGTCCGGTTTCAGCCGCTCTTTTGCCAGAAGGAAATTCGGCGCAGTCGCGATCTTGTCATGCGAGGGATCGCCCGTGGCATGGCACTTCAAGCAAGGCGCGGCCGTGCTCGAGAACAGACTGCGAGCCATGTCGCTTTCTTTAGCCGTGAGCGTCGGCACTTCTTCCGGAATATAAGGAAGCGGCTGTTGCGACAGGGCCTCGAAGAATCGAACGAGTTTTCGCAGTTCGTTATCCGAGAACGAGAAGGTTGGCATGCGCACTTTCAGGTACGGGCGCACGCCATTGCGATTCGTATCGGTTGTGCTGAGCGCGGGATTTGACAGGAATTTCCGCAACCACTCGGGATCGACGCGCGCGCCTTCGGTCAACAACTTCGGCGGCAACTGTTCCTGCACGTCCTGATATTGCTTCAATCCCATCAAGATCGTTTTCTGCCCGGGAATGATCTGGTGGCATCCCATGCAGTTGTATTTCTTGATGACCCACCAGCCTTCCTGAATGTCGTGCCGCGCGTCGCCCGGCTTGTACTGATAACTCTGGGGCAGGGAAGTCTCCTCGCTGCCCAGCAGGAAGGTGGTGAGGTCGAGCACCTGATCCTTGGTCAGGTGCAGGTTCGGCATGCGGAGAGCTTCGGTCTCGCCCTTTCACCTTGCCTTGGTCGTAAACATTCGGCTCAGCGAGTTTGTGCTCGAAAAATCCTTTCTGGTTGTACCAGGGATCTTTCGCCGGACCGTCGGGCAAACGGGCCAGGTCATCCTTGTCCTTGATCGGCTCCGCGTCCGCGCCCCCGCGCTGGGCCACTGTCGTAAACAACGCGAAGTCGAGTCGCTCGATCGGCTTGCTGCCTTCATACGTCAACTCGGTGCCGATGCGGCCTTCGTCTTCCATGCCGGAGATTTCATGGCAGCCGCCGCAACCGTAGAACCGCACCCACTTTTTGCCTTCCGCTTTCAGTGCGGGATCGTCCATGAACGCAGCGTTCGGATACGACGACGGTTCCATCTTCTTCTGCGTCATCAGGTAGGTTGCGATGTCTTCCGCATCTTCCGGTGACAGGCGCAGGCTCGGCATCACGGTCATGTTCTGCACTTGCAGTTCGTGGCCGTCGTTCGGGCACTTGCTGTGGTCCAGATCGAAGACGTAGGGAAGTCCCTTCTTGGCGTAATCCTCCGGACCAATATCTTTTTTCTCGTACGGGCAGTAGGGCCGGGTGCGCTGGCGCGCGTTGTGAATCCAACGGACGAGATAATCGTAATTCGCTTTTTCGCCGACGCGAGTCAGATTGGCGGCGAAGGTTCCACCCATCATTTGATCGCCTTCGCCGATCGAGTGGCAGGCCAGACAGCCGCGCTCTTCAAATAATTCCTTGCCGTGCGCGGCGTTGCCGGGCTTGTGCTTGGGGAGTTCGTCGGTGAAACCTGACTGCCAGATGTAGGCCGAGATGGCTTGAATCTGATGGTCGGTCAGGCGGAAGTTCGGCATCTTCGTGGTTGGCCGGAAGTCGGACGGTTTCTTCAGCCACACCGGAATCCAGTTCTTGTTGAGCTTCAGCCGGACGTCTTTCAGATTCGGACCAACTTTTTTCTGATCCTGCATCAGGCTGTGCGACTGGTAGTCGAGTTGTTGCAGGCGTCCGTCAAGCTTGCTGTTCGCTACTTTCAGATCGACGGCCTTCGTGTTGAGCGCGTTGGCTTCGTCGTTGGACGCGGCTTCGTCGGCCTGCTTCATCAGGTCCGCGTTGTTTTTGATGTTCTCTTTTTTCTGGGTCTCGATCTGCTTGATCTGCTGCCCGATCGAGTTCAGGTCTTCGGGTTCCTTGTCGTAGCCTTCATAACGATGGCAGCCCATGCAGCCGCGCTGCCGATACAGATCCTTGCCGTCGTTGATGGTCTGAAACTGCATGTCGCCGCTGACCAGCACCATGTCGGCAGAGTGACAACTCTGGCATCCCGCCTGGGAATTTTCCTTGGGATAAAGCGGCCACAGCCAGTGTTCATAATTTCCGTGAGCCTTCTCGACGCTCGTAGTGGCGCGGCCGTTGCCCTGGTGGCAGGGTGAGCAGCCAAACTTTTCTGGATCGTGAATCGACAGCAACTCGGGCTCGGGATGGCTGACGAACGCGTTGGCGTATTCGTCCGGAGTTTTTGCTCCCTTCGCGGTCATCGCCGCAGCCGTGACCTTGATGGGCTCGCGCGTGTTCATGTGGCAGGATTCGCAGCGGTCCACGATGTTGGCGTCGGCCACATTGATCTGCACGATGGCTGGATCCCATTCCGTCGCGCGCCGCTTCAACCCTGCGATCTGTGCCGGGGTCAGGTCGACCATGTGGTCGGAGATGTATTCGTCCATCTTCGCCTTGGCCGCGGTCACCGGCTTGAGCACGTCCCCGAGTTCGAGACTCAGCTTGGTGCGTTCGTCGCGGATATCGTTATAGGTTTTTTCCAGTTCCTCGAAATTGAAATCCTTCTTGCTACCGTCGGGAAATTTGACCGTGGCTGTCTTCTTTTTATAATCGGCGATTTCGTTCTTCTTGCTTGCTTTGGTCGAATCGCTGCTGCTGGTTTCCAGTTCGTAGGTAAGTGCATTTACGTACGCGCGACGGTCAGTGAATACGCTTTGCACTGCGAGCAGGCGCGCGCTGGCGTCATCGAGTTTCTTGCGGGCCTCTTCGCCGGCGGCTTTGGAATCCTGAAACTTTTGCTCGTAATTCTGCTTGAGCGCGACGTACTGCGGGTCATGCTCGACCGAGTCCTCCGATTTAGCCGACGAAGACTTCGCCGTGTTGAGGAAGGCGCTGTAGCGGTCCTTCCAGGCATCCTGGAAGGCCTTCCACGGCCGCTGTCCCCAGGCTTCGTCGTACAAAGCCCAGAACAGCGTGCCAATCAGAAGCACCGTCGCAATCAGATAATGCAGAGCGTACGATTTTCCGGTTATCGGGTCTTGCTCGGGGATCGGTTTATCGGGCACCAGTTCCTCCGACTGCTCGGTCGTTGGTCATTCGTCGTTGGTCGTTGGCGAACGGTGCGATGGTCGTGGGTTTTGCCCAACGACTAACGCCCAGCGACCAACGACCTTTTTCACACGTTAAACCACGGCGTAATCCACACGTACTTGATGTGCCACAGAAGGCGCAGCGCCATCTTGAGCGGCAGCGCCAGCATGGTCAGCCACAGAAACGCCATCAGCGAAAACTGCAGCAGGCTCATGCGCTGGAAATCCTTCTTCATTTTTCGGCGGAACAGTGAATACACGGCTCCGCCGCCGATCAGATAAAATCCGCCGACCACGATCGCGCCGAACACGGCCTTCGCCATGTTGGAGGTGATGCCGAATAGATCCGGCAAATCGCGATTCACTTCGTAGATCAGCCGGTTGTGATCCCAGGTCTGTCCCGGCCAGAACCATTGCCATCCAGGGCCGCGGATGAATGTGCCGATGATGATCATCGCGACCCACAGAACCACGAAGCCGAACATGAAAGTCGAAATCGAAAACTTGCGCTGCTTCCAGGTGTAATAGCCGCTGCCCAAAGGATTGGTATCGATGTAGGGAATCACCATCAGGCCGACGATGATCATCGTCGGCATCACCACGCCTGCGATCCACGGATCGAAATAGACGAGCATCTCCTGCAGTCCGAGGAAATACCACGGAGCCTTCGCAGGATTCATGGTGAGGTTCGGATTAGCGGGCTCTTCGAGGGGGGCGTTCAGCGTGATCGACCAGACCATCAAAATAATGGTGATGATGATGGCGGCGAGAAATTCGATGCGCAGCAAAAATGGCCAGACATGCACTTCCTTGGCCCAGCCGGGCTTGAAGGGCCAGGTCTTGCGATGATGCGTCTTGGCCATGGCGGGATCGGCTTCGAGCTGTTCAATCAACTGATCGTTGGCCTTGGCCTGTTTGATCGCCAGATAAATGTAGAAGCCAAGCAGCGGGATCAAGCCCACGATCGGCACGTTATCCGGCGCCGAACAGATTTCCCAGAGTTGTCGCCAATCCATAATATCTCCACCAAGTCAGCGGCTAGATTTCAATCATGCAGAAGTGAGAAGTCAGAATGCAGAATTGTCGGCTTTCGTTTTCACTTCTAGCTTCTGCCTTCCGCCTTCTGACTTCAACCGACTTACTCTCCTGCTGCTTTCGGTCCTCTGCGCGGCTTGTCGGCTTCGGCTTCGAGCATCACCGGGGCCGGGCCTGAGATTCCGCCGTCTTTTCTCACGCGCCAGAAGTGCACGATCATCAGCACTGACGCCACGATCGGAATCCCAATGCAGTGCCAGATGTAAGACCGCAAGAGCGCGTTTGCATCGACAATCGATCCGCCGAGTAAGCCGAAGCGCACATCGTTATAGGGCGTCATGCCGAGCATCGATCCGAATGGGCCTTCATGACCCAACAGCGGCGTGGCGCGCGCCATGTTCGTTCCTACCGTGACGGCCCAGAAGCCGAGTTGATCATCGGGCAGTAGATATCCCGTGAACGAAAGCAGCAGTGTAAACACCAGCAGAAGCACGCCAATGTTCCAGTTGAACTCGCGCGGCTTTTTGTACGAGCCCGTAAGAAACACACGGAACATGTGCAGCCACACACCGATCACCATCAGGTGAGCGGCCCAGCGATGCATGTTGCGCAATATTTTTCCGAAGGGAACGTCGTGTTCGAGATAGAGCACGTCGCGGAATGCCTGCACCTTGCTGGGGTGGTAATAAAACATCAGCAGCACGCCGGTGTAGGTAAGGATGATGAATAGATAAAACGTGATCCCGCCCATGCCCCAGGTATAGCTGTAGCGCACGGCGTCGCGATTGATTTTCGCCGGATGCAGATGCAGGAAAACGTTGGAAAGCACGCCCAGCGCCCGATTGCGCGGCGTGTCATCGTGCTTGTGGCGGAAGATGGAAGTGTAGACCTGAGTCTTGGTCGGATCTTTCAGGCCTTCGATTTGTTCCTTCGCTTTGGCAGGGATCTCGGTCTTGAGGGCGTGAATGTCTTCTTTCACACCAGTCGAGACGCGCTCGACCAGTCCGACTTTCCCGGCTTTCCCAGGCCCCCCGCCATTACCGGCGCCGTTCGAGTCGCCGTTGCCGCCGTTCGAATTGTTTTCGTCAGCCATAATTTCAGTCACTCTCTTTTGTCTTCCGAGCTGTCATTCCGAGCGAGCCGGAGCGAATGCGACGGCGACCCGAGGAATCTGTTTCACGAATTCGGATAACACCACTACACTCCGGTCAAAAATGCGCCGGGATCGTTAAAGTGTGTCGGCTGTCCCTTCGGCCACTGATACAGCCGCGAAGTGTCGACGATGATTTGTCCGTCCGGTGCCAGTTCAAGCTTGGCGCGATCCATCGGCCGCGGCGCTGGCCCTTCGAAGTTGATGCCTTCGCTGTCGTAGCCGCTGCCGTGGCAGGGGCACTTGAACTTGTTCTCGCTGGGCTTCCAGTCGGGTGTGCAGCCCAGATGCGTGCAGCGCGCGTAGATCACAAAGAGGCGGTCCGGCGTGCGATCGACCCAGATGCGATATTTTTGCTGGAACTTGGTATCCACGCCGAGCGCGAACTCCGAGGGATAACCGATTTTAAAAACCGTATTCGGTTCGAAGAGCGTGCGCGGCAGGAAGAAACGGAAGAAGGCCAGGAACCACGCCATCAAGAATCCGGTGACCATGGTCCAGACGAAGCGACGGCGGCGGCCGTCGATCTCAGTGGATGGTGCGGTTCCGGCGACGCCGGCGGACGCGGCTGCCTTTGAGGTTCCAACGGCCGGGGTGCCGACATACTTCGTGGCGTCTTGCTTGGTAGCATCCGGCGCCGGCGCCGCGGGTTTCGCGACCGGTTTCGCTGCCTCGGGATTCGGATCGACTTTCCCGCTTTCCGGGTCCGCCATGAACTCCCTCCTGTGACTCAATCTTCCGACGCTTCGCTGACTTGGCTTTCTAGTCCAAACCAGAGGCGGCCGCGAACTCCGGCGCCGCCAGCGCCTCAGCATTGCAAATCGGAATCAACGTGTGAACTGTCTGGCCCATGGCCTCGAGCACGACCTGTCCCAGGGCTTGTATAAACTTTCGCGAGTCATTGAGACCCGCGCTCATCTCGAACTGAGTGCACCCTAACGCGATTGCTTCTTCGCGCGCCTCGTGATCGATTTCGCCCAGCGTCTCGACGTGATCAGAAACGAACGCCACCGGGACCACACAGATCTCACGCGCATTTTCTTCCGCTAACTGGCGCAGGGTCTGGTGCAGGGAGGGCTGGAGCCAGCGACTGGCCCCGACTTTGCTCTGATAGCACAGACGGTGCGGATTGCTCCAACCGCCGCGCTCGGTGAGCAGCCGTACGGTTTCTTTGATATGCCGCTGGTAGGGGTCGCCTTTTTCGACGATCGACATGGGAATGCTGTGCGCGCTGAAAACGATCTCCGGCCGCTCCGGTGAGGGGAAGCGCGAGAGCGCCTCGTTGACCTTCTCGACCAGGGCGTCCAGATACATCGTATTACGATAGAACGGCTCGACGCAATGAACCGGCATGTCACCGGCGAACAAACGCCGCCATTCGTTCAAACTTGACCCCGTGGTGGTGGAGGAATACTGCGGATACATCGGCAAGAGCACAACTTCGTCGCACTGGGCCGCCCGCAACTGCTGGATCGCCTCTTGCGTAAACGGATGCCAGTAGCGCATCGCGACAAAGCAGCGCGCGTCGATTCCTTGACTGCGCAGTTCGGCCTCAAGAGCTTGTGCTTGCCGCTCCGTGTGGCGGCGGATGGGCGAACCTCCACCGATGGTTGCGTAGTGATGCTGCACTTTGCGCGCGCGTGTAGTGGAGATCAGTTTGGCCAGGGGTTTTCGTCCGATGCGCGCGAAAGGGAAGTCAATAATGTCGGGGTCGCAGAACAGGTTGTACAAAAACGGTTCGATGGCTTCCAGGGTGTCAGGTCCACCTAGCTGAAAGAGTACTATCCCCACACGCCGTGTTGTGCGCGTCATTCCCCAGAAACTCCAGAACGGGCGAATTTACTCCGTTGCCGCTTGGGAGTCAATGGCGGATTTGTAAAGTTCGCAAAACGACCTCGGGCGCATACGGGCAAAGTTGAAAAACCTGAGATCCCCGTGCAATCTGATAGGTATGCCCGAGCTGCCCGACATTGCCGCATACATCAGCGCGCTCGAACCGCGCGTTGTCGGCCAACCGCTGGAGAAGATTCGTCTGGCGAGTCCGTTCCTGCTGCGGACGGTGCAGCCTCCGCTGGCGTCCGCTGAAGGCCGTGTTGTGGAGAACTTGCGCCGAATCGGCAAGCGCATCGCGTTCGGCTTGGGCAGCGAGCTTTGGCTGGTGCTCCATCTTATGATCGCGGGCCGGTTGCACTGGCGTGCGCGCGATGCGAAGCTTGCCGGCCGCCAGAGTCTGGCAGCCTTCGATTTTCCTAAAGGCTCGCTGATCCTGACCGAGGCGGGAAGCAAGCGCCGGGCGTCGCTGCATCTGGTCAGCGGGGAAGAGGCTCTGCTCGCCTTGGACGCGGGCGGAATTGATGTGTTCGCCGCGGATGTTGATTCGTTCCGCGCCGTGCTCACGGCGGAAAATCATACGCTGAAGCGGGCGCTGACTGATCCGCGTCTGCTGAGCGGGATCGGCAACGCTTATTCCGACGAAATTCTGCACGCTGCGCAGTTGTCGCCCATTACTCTGACGAATAAGCTCAAGCCCGAAGAGTGGCAAAGACTCTTTGATGCGACCCGGCAGACTTTGCAACTCTGGATTGAGCGGCTTCGGGTGGAGGCGTTGAAGACGTTTCCAGAAAAGGTGACGGCGTTTCGCAAAGATATGGCGGTTCATGGCCGCTACGGAATGGCTTGTCCGAGATGCGGGGATAAAGTGTTGCGCATCCGCTATGCGGATAAGGAGACGAATTATTGTGCGCGCTGCCAGACTGGAGGCAAGGTTTTGGCAGATCGTAGTTTGTCGCGGTTATTGGGATCGGACTGGCCGCGGACTCTGGATGAACTGGAAGCTCTGAAGCGTCGTTGAAGATTGGACGAACCTACCCGTGACGCAACTACGTGGGGTTGTCGCCTTTTTGCATTTCTTCTATTACAGAATCTGCAAATTCCGCCGTTCCCGCTTTACCGCCGATGTCGCGCGTCAGTTTTTCCGGATGACTGTACACCCGCTCCAGCGCGTTGCGAATCTGCGTAGATGCAGCGTGCTCGCCCAGGTGCCGTACCATCAGCAGTGCCGAGCGCAGCAGGGCCGTCGGGTTGGCAATATTTTTTCCGGCAATGTCAGGTGCCGATCCGTGCACGGCTTCGAAGATCGCGCATTCATCGCCGAGGTTCGCGCTGGGCACGAAGCCCAGGCCGCCGACAAAGGCCGCGCACAGATCGGAGATGATGTCGCCGTAGAGATTTTCCATGACCAGCATGTCGTACTGGTAAGGGTTCATGACCAACTGCATGCAGGTGTTATCGACGATGTGCTCGCCGTAGGTGATCTCGGGATATTCTTTCGCCACTGTGCGCGAGCAGCGCAGAAACAGGCCGTCGGACAACTTCATGATGTTGGCTTTGTGAATAGCGTGGACTTTCTTCCGCTGATTCTTGCGCGCGTACTCGAAGGCGAAGCGCGCAATCCGCGTCGAAGCCTTCTCGGTAATGATTTTCAGACTCTCGACCACGCCCGGTACTACTTCGTGCTCCAGACCGGAGTAAAGACTCTCGGTATTTTCGCGGACAATAATCAGATCGACGTCGGGATACTTGGTGGGAACGTGCGGCAAGTTGCGGATTGGCCGGAAGTTGGCATACAGCTCGAACTTTTTCCGCAGCGCCACGTTGATGCTGGGGAAGCCTCCGCCCACCGGAGTGGTCACTGGGCCTTTCAGTCCGACCCGAGTCCGCTCGATCGATTCGATCAAATCCTTGGGAATGTATTCGCCGAATTTTTCGTAGGCTTCTGCCCCGACGGCAAAAGTCTCCCAGTCGAATTTCACACCGGTCGCTTCCAGGATGCGTACCGTCGCCTTCGTTACTTCCGGCCCGATTCCGTCGCCGGGGATCAGCGTTACTTTGTGGCTCATGAAAGCGATGTCCTTATCGGTAGGCTAATCAATGAGTGCAGATTGTGTTCCATTAATCCTTATACTGTCTTAACTTTCACTAAATCCTTCAACTCATTCATGAACTCTTTCACATCTTTGAAATCCAGATAGACCGACGCAAACCGCACGTACGCCACCTTGTCGTATCGCCGCAGGCGGTTCATGATCAGTTCGCCGAGTTCGCTGGTCTTGCGTTCGCGTTCCGCTGACTCCATGACGAACGATTCGGTCTCGTTGACGATCTGTTCCAGCTTGCTGATCGGCACCGGACGCTTCTCGCACGCCCGCAGCAAACCGTTGAGAACCTTCTGGCGGTCGAACTTCTCCCGCCGCCCATCCTTCTTCACTACCATGTAGGGGATTTCGTCGATGCGCTCGTAGGTGGTGAAGCGCTTGCCGCACTTCAGGCACTCGCGCCGGCGCCGGATGGAATCGGCTTCCTTGCTCTCGCGCGAGTCCACCACCTTATCGTTTTCGAATGCACAAAAAGGACATTTCATAGCGCCGAATCGGTAAGCTCCAAACTTCCTATCTTCGGACTTTCCTTCGTCGCAGTTGTATTCTCGCGCTGAACCTGGCGAAGAAAGGAGATCCTGTGGTGATGTCGGTTGCCAGAAAATTGTAACAGTAAGGCGATATCCAAATGAACGCGCAGCCTGCGAAGTGCCAAGACAAGCACCTCGGCGACGCAAAAACTTTGCTGCAAATGCAAAACGGCGCCCACACCCCCTGCGGTGCGAGCGCCGTCTTTCCCCAGGCCCTCCTGGTGACGGAAGGCGTGAAGGCTGCGACCCGATGCCGGGCGTGTGGATGGTGGGCCGGCTCAGCAGATCTGATACGAGGGTGCCCGACTGCGGGCAGTTCCGTGTCAGGTGGATGTCGGAGTTTTGTAAAAATTATGTAAGCGGGCGGGGCTGGGCTGTTTCCGACGAATCGAAGGAGGGGCCGTCGGCGACCGGTTTGTCTGCGTGGAAGTACTTACGGTAGGCAGCAATCCAATCGGCTGAAAGATCGCGCTGCGCGGTCGCCAGATCGACATCGCCGTGGCAGACCAAGCGATGCAGGCGTTCTTCGAGTTGATCTTTCACATGAGCGTTCCACACCGTATCTTCGTAGGGTTCGGGCCAAAGATTGCGAATGTCGGTGGCGCCTCCGAGTTCCGGAGTGATCAAGTAATCGACTTCGTACGCCTCTGGCCGTGAAGGTGCGACCCCGTACTCCTCAAATACTTTGCGCTTGAGTGACGCGGAAATATTCGCGGTTATCCGGGCGGCCTCGGCCCCGCAGACCTGGCTCTGCGTCAAGGGAAGGGTGGCTCCGGGAGTGAGGCGCAGATCAGGTTCTTCCGAATGTGGCTGAGACGCGGACAATGGGAACGATGTTTTCACCGGCTGCCGATACCAGATGGCGAATAGCAGACATGCAGCCATCGCGATTGCGGCTATCGCAGTCTCGCGCCCATTAAAAAGAGAAACCCAGCTGACAGGTAGAGGGCTTTTCCTTCTCGCCTCTGGACCTCGACCGGCGCTCTCTCCGTTTTGCGCCTTGAGTTCCGCAAGACTTTCCTGCAGACGCGCGCGGGAAACAGCCGCCGACGGCAACCGACGACCAGCTTCGAAGTCGGCCCTCGCGAATTCATCAAGCGAGCTTTCGAGCATCTTCAGTCGCGTACGGCACAGGGAGCAAGTCTGGAGATGGGCGGCAATCATGGCGCTCGAAGCGGCCGGCATTTCTCCGCCGCTGTGCAGCAGAAGTTGCGCATCGGGCACGTGCTGATCTGCTTCCATCATAGGCTAACCTCCATCCGCCCGTCCTAGTTTCGCCAGAGTCCGCGCCAGAGAAGCCGCTACCGCGCCCAGCGAGATCCCAAGAACCTCTGCGATTTCGCGGTAGCGCAGCCCCTCCGCCCGCAGGCTCAAGCATGATCGGTCCTGCTCCGGAAGGGCGCGCACCACAGCGAGTAACCGCTTCTGTCGCAGTCTACTTTGCAACTGCTCCTCCGGATTCGAATTGCCATCGGAAGCCTGCTCGAACAGAGTTTCGTCAAACTCGACGAACCTTCCCATTCGCCGCTGGTTGGTCGCACGCTGCTTCAGCGCGAGATTGCGGGCCACGCGAAAAACCCAGCCGCGAAGGTTCTGCCGCGACTTTCCCCGCTGCAAATGCTGGAAGAGCAACAAAAACGATTCCTGGATGATTTCCTCGCCATCGTGGGCTGATAAGCCGAGAACCATCAGATAACGCAAGAGCCGGTCGCGAAGTTCGTCGAACAGATCCACGACCACTGCCTCGGGCGACTGCAGACGGTCGGCAGCATCGGAAGATGCTGAGACTGGAAACGGCAGGACGGAATCGGAAGAGAACGACAATCCTACGCACCTTTGCGCGAGTTCCCGAGGGAGAAGTCGAGATTAGCACAGTTTGCGGCCGATTTCATTCACTGCCTGACGACTGCAACAAGAAAATATTCACTGAACAAATTGCACGCAAAAGGATTATTCCAAAGTTATGCGATTCTTCTGTCAGGCTGTGGTTCGCAGGGCATAACTAATCGGCATCGAAGTCCAGAAAGGTACGAAGGTAACTTCCGCCGCGGCACGCTTTCGAAGGAGACTGAAGAACCGTTATGGCCGGTCGAGAACAACAACTGCACAGGGTAAAGGACGTGATCCGTCGCATCGTCCTTATGGCGTTGCTGGCCATGCCGCTGAGCGCGCAGAGTAACGCAGGGGAGCTCCGCCTCAAGGTGGCCGACCCTCACGGCTTGGGAGTAAAGGCCTTTGTCGCCCTTTCCAGCGATGCCACGCAGTTGCAGCGCCGCCTCGTGTCGGATGAGGGCGGATTGCTGACGGTGCGCAATTTGCCCTTCGGGCGCTACCAGCTCAAGGTGGAGAGCGAAGGATTTTCTGCGTTCAGCGGCCTGATCGAGATTCATTCAGCGCTTCCCACGGAATACCTGGTGAAGTTGAACATTGCCGCCATTAGTACGGCGGTAAATGTGACTGCCGGCGGAACTCTGCTCGATCCTGATCAGAGCGGCTCGTCAAATCATTTGGACGAGCAGGCCATCGCGGATCGGCCCGCATCGCTTCCGGGCCGGTCTCTGGTCGACCTGGTCAATTCGCAGCCGGGATGGCTTTACGAAGGCAACGCCGTACTGCATCCGCGCGGATCCGAGTATCAAACCCAGTTTGTGGTGGACGGCGTTCCGCTGACGGACAATCGCTCGCCCAGCTTTGGCCCTGAAATCGAGGCCGACGATGTCGACTCCATGACCATCTACACGGCGGGGATTCCGGCTGAGTACGGGCGAAAAATGGGCGGCGTGGTCGAAGTCAATACGCTGCGCGACGATCAGCAGGGGTTGCACGGTCAGGCGATCGCTTCCGGCGGCAGCTTCGACACGGCCCTCGCTTTTGCCCAGGCACAGTACGGATGGGGACACAATACCGTTGGTGTGAGTGGGACCGGAAACATGACCGCTCATTACCTGAATCCCGTGGTTCCGGAAAACTATACCAACCGCGGCACGACTGGCGATTTCTCGCTCAGTTTCGCACGCGACTTTACTCCGAAAGACCGCCTGACTCTCAGCGTTCGGCACGAACTTTCGCGTTACGAAATTCCCAACGAGAATATTCAGGAGTTTCCGCAGCTACAGGATCCTGCGCCGCCCGCGGGCACTCCGCCCCAGCTGCAGACGGCGGACAACTTCGAGACCATGGGAATCGCCTCCTATCAGCACGTTTTTTCCGCCGATGTTCTGGGGAATCTTCGCGGCATGGTGCGCGAGAACTCTGACGATCTGAATTCCAATGCGTATTCCTGGCCGATTCAGGCTTATCTGCACAATAATTTTACCGAGGGATATTTCAACGGAGACATCTCGGTGCATCACGGCGCTCAGGAATGGAAGATGGGCGTTGAGTCGGACGCGATTTTTCTCCACGAGAATTTCAGCGACGTGATCACCGCCAATCCCAACGACCCGAATAATCCGTTTGATCCGGGTACGCCAAGCACTTTCGCGTTCACCGGAAATCGACCTGACCTTGAGCAAGCCGCATTCGTTCAGGATTTAATTCACATCGGCAAATGGACGATGAACGCTGGATTGCGCTGGGACCATTACCAGCTTGTGGTGAATCAGAATGCGGTCAGCCCGCGGTTCTCGGTTGCCCGCTATTTTCCGTCAGCGGGTCTGATTGTGCACGCGTCGTACGATCGCGTGTTTCAGACGCCTTCGTTCGAAAACATTTTGCTGGCCAGTTCCGCACAGGTTGAGTCGCTGGACCCCAACGTTCTGCGCCTGCCCATCGAGCCTTCGCACGGGAATTATTTTGAACTGGGGGCCACGCAAAGCCTGTTCAATCAGCTTCGCATTGACGCCAACTATTTCCGCCGATACGTGAATAATTATGCCGATGACGATCAGATACTGAGCACGGCGGTCAGCTTTCCGATCGCGTTTCGCAAAGCAATCATCTACGGTGCGGAGGGGAAAATCGAAGTTCCGCACTGGAAGCGTTTTTCCGGATTTCTGAGTTATTCCTACATCGTGGGGAACGCATGGTTCCCCGTGACTGGCGGCCTCTTTCTCGGGGACGATGCCACGAACGCAACCACACAACTTACCGGACACTTTCCTGATTCGCAGGACCAGCGCAATACGGCCCGCCTGCACGTTCGTTATCAGCTGAGGCCGCGGTTGTGGATCGCATCGAGCGTGGAATACGGCAGCGGCTTGCCTTTCGACTTTGGAGGCACTTACGATCAGGCGGTTGCGGAATACGGGCAGACAGTGGTCGACCGCATCAACCTGGACAGCGGCCGCATCAAGCCGACGCTGTCGGTGGACGTGGCCGCGGGCTTCGATTTATACAAGAAAGAAAAACGCTCGCTACGCCTGCAGGGGGATGTGGAGAATCTGAACAACCGGCTGAACGTGATCGATTTCGGCGGACTGTTCTCCGGCAACGCGATCGGACCGCCGAGAAGTTATTTTCTTCGCCTGGCGGCGACGTTCTAGTCGTTCTCCTCCACTTTGTCGTCCTTGGCGGATCATGATCAGGCTAAGTCCGGCCAGGCGCAGTCCGAAGATCCTTTTCAGGCGCAGATTGCGCTACACCACGAAGTACTTGGCCGCGGGATGATGCACCACGATCGCCGAGGTGCTTTGCTCAGGCTCGAGCAGGAATCCGGAAGTCAGACGCACGCCGACATTCTCTTCCGGCTTTAGCAGTGCGAACAACTTGGTCTGATCTTCTAAATTTGGGCAGGCCGGATAGCCAAACGAATAGCGCGATCCGCGATACTTTTGATGAAAGAGATCGCGAATCTCCGGGGCATCTTGCCCAGCGATTCCCAATTCTTCGCGCATCTTCTTGTGATGCAGTTCGGCCAGCGCCTCGGCAGTTTCGACGCTCAGTCCGTGCAGGTAAAGATATTTCGTGTACTCCCCACCTTCAAACAGGCGCTGCGTCTCAATGCTGGCTTTGTCGCCAATCGTGACCAGCGAAAGTCCGATGACGTCCATTTTCCCGGAGGACTTCGGAGCGAAGAAGTCAGCGATGCTTAACCGCCGGCCTTCGCGCTGCCGCGGAAATGTGAAGCGCAAGAATTCGCCCTGTGTTGCACGCGGTACGGTCGACTCGGGACCCGGCGCCTGGTACACGATGACGTCATTTCCGTCGCCCTGAGCAGGGAAGTATCCGTACACGACCTTGGGCTCGAATAATCCAGAGGCTGCGACCTCATCTTCCAGCTTGAACAAAATCGGCCGGAACTTGTCTTGCACCAGGCGCAAGTAATCCGCCTGCGAGGCTGTTTTCAACTGCCACTGATTCTTAAATAGCGCGGTCTCGTTGATGTATTTGAATACTTCGCGCAAATCGTAATCCTTGCGCACTTGCACGCCCCAGAACGGAGGCACCGGAATATTCGGAGCATCCCCGACCACGGGGCTTCTTTCCGCAAAGACTGGCCCGGTTTCTTCATCCACTGCCGAGGCCTTCGCGTATTCCTTTACCGTCTTGCCTTCGGTCAGCCGGGTTTGTTTCGCGCCGTTATCGGTCGCCAGATCTTCCATGATGTGCAGGCCGGCGAACGCATCGTCGGCGTAGAAAACGGCGTTGGCGTATTCGCGCCGCAAATCGTCTTCGACATACTTGCGCGTCAGTGCGGCGCCGCCACAAATTACGGGGAAGGCAAGTTTCTGGCGCTCCAGATCCTGGATGACATATTTCATTTCGAGCGTCGATTTCACCAGAAGTCCGCTCAGGCCAATGGCATCAGCGTGATGTTCCTGCGCGGAGCGGATGATGGTATCTCCCGGCTGCTTGATGCCGAGATTGACGACCTTGAATCCGTTGTTCGAGAGGATGATGTCGACGAGATTTTTCCCGATGTCGTGTACGTCGCCCTTCACCGTCGCGAGCACGATCGTGCCTTTCTGTGATCCGGCTTTTTTCTCCATCTTCGGCTCGAGATAAGCTACGGCCGCTTTCATCACCCCCGCGGAGTCGAGCACCGACGGTAACTGCATCTTGCGCGCGCCGAACAAGTCGCCCACCGTCTTCATGCCATCGAGCAGAACTGTGTTGATCAGCTCCAGAGCAGAGTAGTCCGCGAGTGCTTCTTCCAGAAGTTCCTCAAGCGATTTCTTGCGCGCGCCATCGCCCACCGATTTCTCGCCGTTGATGATGGCGAACTTCAGCTTGTCTTCCACCGAGAGCGTGTCGACGTGAGCGGTCGTCGAAGCCGCCGGCTTGCCCTTCCTGCCGGCGAAATGCGCCATATACTTCTGCAAGGGATCGCCGTCGGAATTGGCATCGCGGTGGATCAGTTTGCGCGCCAACTCAACTTCTTCCTGCGGAATCTTGTACAACGGATAAATCTTGGTGTAGTTGACGATGGCCATATCGAGGCCATGGTCGACAGCTTCATGCATGAACACGGAGTTCAGCACGCGGCGCGGGTACGCATCCAGCCCAAACGAAATGTTGCTCACGCCTAAGATTGTTTTCGCCAGCGGTAATTCTTTTTTAATGCGCTCGACCGCATTGATGGTTTCGATGCCGGCGGTGCGATATTCTTCCTGCCCGGTCGAGATCGGCAGAGTCAGCGCATCGAAAATCAAGTCCGTGCCGTCGAGCCCATACTTCTTCGTCGCAAGATCGTAGATGCGGTGCGCGATCGCGACTTTCTTGTCGGCGGTGAGCGCCATGCCGTCTTCGTCGATGGTGAGCGCGATCACGGCAGCGCCGTAGCGCTTGGCCATGGGCAGAACTTTCGACGTGCGCTTCTCGCCGTCTTCCAGATTGATCGAGTTGATGATGGCCCGGCCGGGAATGCGCTTCAGCGCTTCTTCCACAACGTCGGCCTCGGTCGAGTCCACGAGGATCGGCGCCGGAACGCGGGTGGCAATCTTCTCCAGAATCGAAGTGATGTATTCCTTCTCGTCCTCGCCCACGATCGCGCAGCACAGGTCGAGCATGTGCGAGCCTTCGTTCACCAATTTCTTGGCCAATGCCAGAATGTCGTCGTACTTCTTGCCTTGCACCAGTTTGCGGAAATGTTCGACGCGCGTCGTCGTGTTCATTTCCTCGGCGACGATCAGCGGCTTGGGCTCGAGATCGAGCGGAACGGTCGTGTAAGCACTCGAAGCCGCGCCCGCGCGCTTCACATCGCGCTTAGCGGGCTCCACGCCGGAAACCGCGTCCACTACGGCTTTCAGATGTTCGGGCGTGGTACCGCAGCAGCCACCCACGATGCGAACGCCGTAGTCTTTCACGAAGTGCCGGTGATACTCGGCCAGGTCCTCGGGCGAAAGCTTGTACACTGCGTGACCACCTTCGTTCTGCGGCAGGCCGGCATTCGGCAGCACGGAGACTTCCTTGGTCGAATTCAGCGCGAGATAACGAACCGCGTCGTTCATCTCCTTCGGCCCGGTCGCGCAGTTCAGGCCAATCGCGTCGACTTCGAAGGGTTCGAGTGCGGTCAGGGCTGCGCCGATTTCCGTTCCGAGCAGCATGGTGCCGGATTCCTGCAGCGTGACCTGCACTTGCACGGGCAAGCGCTTGCCCGCCTTCCGCATCGCTTCCAGCACGGCGATGGTCGCGATCTTGGCCTGCAGCAAGTCTTGCGCGGTCTCGATCAGCAGCAAGTCGACTCCGCCTTCGATGAGCGCGGCGGCCTGCTCTTCGTACGTCGCGACCATGGCGTCGAAGCCGATGTGGGCCAGCGACGGGAGTTTCGTGGTTGGGCCCATCGATCCGGCTACGAAGCGCGGCTGATCTTTCGTAGAGAATTGCAGCGCGACTTCTTTGGCTAACTGCGCGGCTTTGAGATTGATCTCGTGGACGCGGTCGCGGAGTTCAAATTCGCCGAGAACAATTCCGCTGCCGCCGAACGTGTTGGTCTCGACGATGTCGCAGCCCACGCGGAAAAAGTCCGCATGAATGTCGCGAATAATGTCGGGACGGCTCAACACCAGAACTTCGCTGCAGTTTTCCTTGCCCCAGTAATCGTCGAGGGTAGGATTGCGCTTCTGGATGTTCGTCCCCATCGCGCCGTCGTAGACGACGACGCGTTCTTTCACGGTTTGTAAGAAATCAGCCATATTAAAATCGCTCTTAGCTTTTGGCTCTTAGCTCTTAGCCTTTAGCTCTATCCGCGTTGATCAGCGTGAATCCGTGGCGAAGAAGTTGCGTCCCCGCATGCACGAACGCCGGTCTCGAGGACCGGCGTTGATCAAACTCGAAAACTGTTTCGAAGTTAGCTCCCCGGCACCATTTGCGCCGGCGCTCCGCCGTCCACGTCGGCCTGATTGAAGATGACGTTGGCTCCCATGTGTGCTGGCCGGGGGGCCAGCATTTGCTCCTTGCGGTAGACCAGATTGCTGGCGTTGAATGTGGCCAGCTCAAATCCATGCCCGTGGGTGATCGCGTCGGTCGGACACGCTTCCACGCAATAGCCGCAAAAAATGCAGCGGTTGTAATCGATGTTGTAAACCTTGGCGTAGCGCTCGGCGCCGCTGACCCGGTTTTCGGCGGTATTCTCGGCGGCCTCGATGTAGATGCAATTCGACGGACACGCCGCCGCGCACAGAAAACAGGCTACGCACTTTTCCAGGCCAGCTTCATCGCGCTGCAGCACATGCGCGCCGCGAAAGCGAGCTTCAAAGCGCGCGCCCTTCAGCGGCCCTTTGCCGTCGGGATAATTCTCCACCGTCGTGGGCTGAAACATCTCCATAAAGGTGATGCTCATGCCCTTGGCAATGGCCGCGATGTTCTTCAGAACCGGCATGTATTCAGTATACCGAAAGAAGAGCGAAATCGTCGCACGGCACTTCGCGCAGATGAGTTGTTGAGTGAGCTACTTCTTCGCAGGCGCGGCGGCCGCGCGGTCGGGCACTGGAACCGCGCTCTCCAACCACGCGGTGTACCACAGGTTCAATAGCATTTGCGAACCAGCGGCGAGGCGGTGGGTGGTGAAATCGAACGCTTCTGGTGAGCCTTTGCCGGTAAAGCCGCCGGCTTTCTCTAAGGCGTAAACATTTTCGACAAGACCATTCGACTGTTTCAGGTACGCGATGTAGGACGCGAAAGGATCCTCGAGCCGTTCTGGGCTCTTCACCAGCCCAGCAAAGTCTTTGTCGGTGATATTGGCCGCCACGTAGACGCTTTCAAACTGCGCGTGAATCGTGTGCGCCGTACTATATCCGTTGGGATTGGATCCTACCCAGCCGTTGTATTGGATGGTCGTATGTAAGGGCTGCGCTGCATCGGCAACGTAATGGCCCAGCCAACCGGCATAGAAAATAATCGCCTGCTGTACCGCCTGCGTGGGCTGATGTGCCGTCAGCCGTTGGCGATATTCGCGGAACGCAGCTTTCAACCGCCCGTACACTTCCATCGTGATGTAGGGCTGCAGGCCGACGTGCTCGGGAAGGTAGTCGTCAGGATTGTCCGTGGTTGCGGCGCGCTTCTCGTAAAGTTTGCGATAAAACTCGTAGCGGCCCCGCGGCAGCGGATCGAGCCAGGCGACGCGTTCGAGATCGATGAAGTGGTCGGGCTCCTGCGAATTCTTTAACGCGAACTCCGTGGGACTGCGCCAGCGGTCCGGTTCCGGGCCAAGATACGCGATCTCGCCCACAGCGCGGCGCAGAAACTTCGGCATCGACGCCGGAATATGCTCCGCGGCCACGCGGTTGATGTAGGTATGTCCCTCATTGCCCCACGCGCCGGCCACCTGGCTCTGAACAAGAACGAGGGCGATCAGCGTCAGGCTGATCGCCCCTCGTCGAAGCCGTTCGGTCGTTAACCCGCTCCCGAGGCTGGTCTGCTCCTTCGTGCTCGGCATTAGAACGCTAAGTGCAGCGCGAGTTGCAGGAAGCGCGGGCTGCCGATGGTGTGCTGGATCACGCCCAAGCTGCCTTGCGGAGGAATCGATGGCGGACCGTAGTAATTGGGAAAGAAGGTCACATCGTTGTTCGGAGCATCGAAGTCAGGATGGTTGAAAAGGTTGAACGCATCCGCTTCAAACTTCAACTGGTAGCGCTCTTTGAATAGAAACTGTTTAGCCAGGCTGGTATCGAACCGCACCTGGAACGGTCCGCGAAAAGTGTTGCGGCCTGTAGTTCCATACAAGGATTCAAAGTTATCGCACCCGGTACTGTCGCAAGCCGGAACTCCGTTGGTTCCCGGGGCTACGAACTGCGGCGCGAAATCGGCCGAATTGAGCTTACAAAGTTCCGGGGAAATGGTCGCGCAATTCCCACCAGGATGAGCCGCTTGTTTGGAAGTTACGCCCGGGACCAGCGGCACAATGGGATTACCGATTTCGTCGTCGGATCCGAAATACAGACTTCCAACCGAGCCCGTGTAGTCGTAGATGCTGTAGGGCTGCCCGCTTTCCGCCACAGTCTGCCCACCGACGGTCCAGCCATTGACCACGTAGCCCAACCCTCGGCTCTCCACGAACTTGGGAAGGGTATAGCTGTAGTTGACTAGAAAGACGTGAGTCTGGTCGAAATCAGAAGTGGCGTAGTTGGCGCGTGGGGTCAGTGGATTGTTCCCGGTGAAAAAGAGTCCGAGGCCGCTCTGCTCGTCGAGCGAATGTGACCAGGTGTAGGACGTAGTGAATTGCAGGCCGTTGGAGTAGCGCTTGTGAACCTGGAGCTGCAGGGCATCAAAGTTTGAAATGCCCTCTGCCTTATACGACACCGCATTCATATCGTAGCCGGGATAAGGCACGCGGATCGGGGCATTGCCTGAATATTCATTGGTATAGATGAGCTCGGTATCCAGCGTGGTGAGCCCGGTGTAGTAGGTGTTCTGGTTAGCCTGCGGGCTGGTACCCCCGTAGGAAGTGGTCTGTCCGTTCACCACGTTCGACGCGGTGGCGATTTGGGGTTGGTTGAAGGGAACGGGCAGCACCAAATGGGTGCCGTGATTGCCGACATAACCGGCCTCGATCATCCAGGTATTGGAAGGCTGAAATTGCAGGTCGAGGGTCCAGTTCTGCGTATACGGCAGTTTGTTGTGGATGTCGTAACCGCCAAACAGGAACGGGCCATAAAGATTGCCAGTCGGCCAGCATCCGGGATATCCGCAAGCCGTCTGCTCAAGGTTCGGCAGATAAGCGAGGAAGGCTGCTCCCGTGGCTGGCGGCGGCGGGGGCAGAGTCGTGCCGAATGGCTGATCGAGCGTAGCACCCTTCGCGACCGAGATCGGTTGAACGAACGGTGGCGCCAGCGTGACGCCGAACGGGCCGTTAAATCCAGCTCCCGCGCTCGGGGAAAGGTAGCTGAATATTTCGCCGCGGTCGTAGTACATGCCGTAGCCCGTGCGCACGGTGAGCTTCGACGTGGGAGCCCACGCGATACCGATGCGGGGCGCGAAACCCCACTGGTGATTTTGCATCAGCGAGTTGCTGGCTCCGGGCGTGGCGCCAGTCTTGTTGTTCCCCGCGATCAGCAGACCAGAGCTGTTAATTACGTCAGTCCCTGGGTCGCAGGTGCCGTAGTTGTACTCGGTCAAAGCTGGGTCTGCCGGATACTCCGCCACGGTGCATTGCGTGTAACTGTATTTGGAAGGGTCAAAGCCGGTAAGCAGGCCGTACTTCTCCGAGAGCGGCCCATTGATGTCCCAACGCAGGCCGGCGGTCACCGTGAGGTTCTTGCTCACCTTAAAGTTGTCGTTGATGTAGGTGCCGACGGTATCGGCGCGGTAGTAACGATGAGCCGAACCAGCGAACTCATCCCCGCCGTGCACGTTGCCTTCTACAAAGTTGATGAGGGTTGTGAAATCAAGCGTATCGGTATTGGTGTTGTTGTTGAGGATATTGAGCTGGGTGTGGTCCCACATCGTCCCTACGCTCAGGATATGTTTTCCTTTCACCCAGCTCATCGAGGTCCCCAGCTCCCATTGGTTCTGGATCATTCCACCATCGCCGAAGCTTGTGCTGGGACCAAACTCCAAACCAGAGTCGATCGTAGGGTCCGCCGTGGAGATGTCGAACTGAGGAAAAGTTGCCGAGCCGGGCAGGGTAATGCCCAGCGCACTTGGGGTGAAGTCTTTGGTTGTATTTGCGTAAGCGCGCAGGCGAGTGAAACCGGCATGCTGTTCCCAGGTGAGGTTGGGAGAGAGCACGACGGAGTTCGAGAGGGAAAACACCTGGCTGCCCGCGGAAAGCTGTTGGGCAAATCCGAGCAGCGAACCGACCGCGCCAAAAGGATTGTTGGTGGGATTACTCTGAATGTAGTACCTCCCGGCCAAGCGATCCTTGGAGCTTATGACATAATCGACCCCGAATATCCCTTGGCTCACGGTGGCTTGCGTATTGGGGCCTTGCACGACGGCATCGAAGTCCAGCTTTTGCGCCGAAACCTGCGCCACAGTGTACTGCGCGCTTGGTATCAAATACTGTCCGTTAGGCAGTTTGGCATTCAGTAGTTCCGAGGCCGCGTTATCGATCTGGCCCGCGGTAATGGTTTGGCCGGTGGTGCTGGCGTATGTATTCTGAATCATGTTGATGATGCCCTGCGTACTGCGGTCATCCGTCAGACCCAGAGGCACGGTCACATTTTTGGTGGAAGCTTCCGCATCGGCAATGCGCACTCCCTGATAGGACCCAAAGAAGAATAACTTGTCCTTGATAATCGGCCCGCCGATGGTTCCGCCAAAAGCGTTCCGGTTCAGGAAGGGACGAGGGATGCCGACGTAATTGTAGAAGAACGGGGTGGCGTTCATATCGCTGTTCTGCCACTGTTCCCACAGCGAACCATGCAGCGCATTCGTACCGGACTTAGTCAGTACGCTGATGTGGGCGCCGCTGTTGTTGCCCTGCGTGGCGTCGTACTGCGAGGAGTTGACGGCGATCTCCTGAATGGCGTCTGGTGGCGGAGTGGGAAGAGCCTGGCCGATCGCGCCGTACACCGACGTGCTGGTCTGGATGGTCCCGCCCGCGCCGAAATTCTCACCGGTGTTGAGGACGAAGCGGTTCTCACCCACCTGGCTGGTCGAATTGCCGTTAAAGAGATTGTTGGTGCTGACCCCGTTCAGAGAAAAACTGTTGCTGGTGTCGCGGTTTCCGTTCGCGAAGATGGCTTGATTGCCAAGGCCAGTGTTGGCGCCGCCTCCGCCGAGGAAGTCCGCATGAACGCCCGGGCTAAGAATTGCCAGCTGCGTAAAGCTGCCGGTGCCCAGCGGAGTGGTTTCGATGGTCTGGGTATCGACCACGTAGCCGATGGTGGTGTCCACCTGGTTCATCAAAGGCACGGCGTTCACTTCCACCGTGGCGCTGATCGAGCCCACGACCAGAGTCGTATCCACGGTGGTCGTACGGTTGCCAAACACCAGGATTTTCGTGTGGGTTTCGGTTTTGAAGCCGTCCTTGGTAACGGTGACTCGATAGGTTCCGTCCGGAAGATCCGGGATCTGGAAAGAGCCGTTGGCCTTGGTGTGAGCGGCCACTTCGAGGTTGGTCGCAATATTCACCGCTTTCACAGTAGCGTCAGAGACGACTGCCCCTGAAGGATCGGTCACCGTGCCGGTGATCCCGCCGAGCGTTAGCTGAGCCGAGGCGAGCGGCGCAAGGCCAGCCATTACAGCGACGGCTAGGATGGCAATAAGGACGGTGCGCAGGGACTTCGAACAAGATCCGAAGACACCATGGCCAGAGATCTGCACGGTAAAACCTCCTGTGATGGAAAGTCCTTATAGCAAAGTGGGTTGGCGGGATTCAAGGTGTTCTGGTGCAAAAACCGGTAAAAATTCGATGAATTTTTCGTCAGTGCAGCAGAAAAAGTATTGCTGAGCGAGAAGGGTCTGGGGTAGCGCGAGGCCGCGGTAACGTTATTCTGTAGAAGTGAGCGAAAGACAGGAAGGCGAAACTTTTAAACCGGATGTCGGCCTTTGTGGGGACTGCCGGTTCATGCGCCGGATTGAATCCGATCGGGGGTCGGTGTTCTATCTGTGCGAGCGGTCCGTGACGGACGCGAGATTTTCCAAGTATCCGCGGCTTCCCGTGCTGCGATGCATTGGCTACGAGGCGTCTGAGTCGTCCTCTTTGTCAGACCGCCAACCGACCGGCGAATAGCTTCCAATCGCAGTTACTCAATCCCAAGTTCCTTGGCCAGCATTTTCCATTTGCCGTCGACCAGCGCCTTGGTCTTCGCGTCCATCACGATCTCGTCGGGCCAGGGGCGGGTAAAGCCTTCGCTGGCCCATTTGCGGGTGGCGTCGATCCCCATCTTCGACCCATAGTTCGGAAGGCGCGACGCATGGTCGAGCGAATCGACCGGACCCATCGTGAACTGAATATCGCGCTCGGGATCGATGTGATTGAGACCCTTCAGCGTGACGTCGCCGATATCCTGCACGTCGACGTCTTCATCTACGACTACGATGCATTTTGTGAACATCGCCTGTCCCAGCGACCAGATGGCGTTCATCACCTTGCGGGCCTGTCCCGGATAGGACTTCTTGATCGAGACGATCATCAGGTTGTGAAACACGCCTTCGATTGGCAAGTTAATGTCGACTAACTCAGGGATGGTCAACTTCATTAGGGGGAGAAAAATGCGCTCAACCGCTTTCCCCATGTAGGCATCTTCCTGCGGCGGCTTGCCCACGATCGTGGTCGCATAAATCGGATCTTTCCGATGCGTGATGCACGTCAGATGAAACACAGGATAAAGATCTTCGAGCGAGTAGAAGCCAGTGTGGTCGCCGAACGGACCCTCGCTGCGCAGTTCATCGAGATTCACATAGCCTTCGAGAACGATCTCGCTGGCTGCCGGAACTTCGAGATCGACGGTTTCGCATTTCACCAGATCGACCGGAGCTCCGCGCAGGAAGCCGGCGATGAGATATTCCTCGATCTCCGGCGGCGCGGGAACGATCGCCGAGAAAGTCACTGCCGGTTCGGTGCCGATCGCGACCGCGACTTCCATTTTCCCGGACGGGCGATTGCCCTCGGCGATCACTGAACCGCCGGAGGAGCGCGCCATGATGTCGACGGCGGCAGACTTTCCCTCGACCGCCGCACGCATGCGTTCGCGTGCGTGCTCGGCGGCGACTTTCTGTCGCTGCCAGTGCATTCCTGTCGTGTGCTCGTCGTAGACCTGCATCCGGTACATGCCAACGTTGCGCTTGCCCGACTTCGGGTCGCGCGTAGTGACGCAGGGCAGCGTGATGAAACGTCCGCCATCTTTCGGCCAGCATTGCAGAATCGGAAAATCGAGCAGAGAAAAATTGTCGCGCTGGATCACTTCTTTGCACGGCCCGGTCGGCACCGTGCGGGGAAAAAACTTTCCTGCTTCGGTGAGCAGCGGCAGCATCTTCAGCTTGTCGAGAAATCCCTGCGGAGATTTCATGTCCATGAACATACGGATGCGGCCGGCAATCTCGTCGAAGGAATTCACGCCCAGCGCAAGTTTCATGCGCGCATCGGAGCCGAACTGATTGATCAGAACCTGCGAACCGAGGTGGCCCTTGACGTTCTGAAAAAGCAGCGCCTTGCCACCGGCTTTGCCCTGGGCATCGCGACTCTTCGAAACCCGGTCAGTGATCTCAGCAATCTCGAGAATGGGATCGGCTTCGGTGTGGATGCGTTTCAGTTGGCCGGAGCGCTCCAGCGCTGCGATCCACTGGCGAAGGTCGTCGAAAGGCAAAGAAGTTTCTCCTGAGATAGTCACTGGCAACGGAACGTTGCATTATAAGGCGCGCCGCAGGATCCGAGGTTGAGTTCTATTCGGTGAGATGAATCACGGTCTGCTCCACTTGCGCCCAGGCTCGAGATCGCGGATCGATCAAATCGAAGTGGCCGGCGTCGGCGATCGCAAGCAGATGCGCATCCTCTTTTTCTTTCCCCGCGCGTTTCGTCTTGCCAAGAACATAATCACGGCTCAACTCGGGTGGAACCACATCATCGGCGGAGCCGTGAATCAGCCACTGCCGGGCCTGCGGGATTGGCAGTTCGGCTGGATCGGCCTCGCGATAGTGGTCGGGCACTTCACTCGGCGTGCCATGCAGAAATTCGACCACGGCGTCGTTGCTGAGATGAAGTTGGTAAGCGCGCCGCAAGTCGACCACTCCTGCCAGTGACACGACTCGAGTGAGAGTCGGTTCGTGAGCCGCGAGGCAGAGTGCGAGTTGGCCTCCAGCGGAGTGCCCCGTGACCACAACTCGGCGCAGATCCAGGTTGTAACCCGAAAGATTGGGCGCTGCAGAACTCTGAATCAGGAATTGATACGCGGAACGAATGTCGGCGAAAGTGCCGGGCCAGCCTCCGCCGTCGTTGCCGACTCGGCGATACTCGAGATTGGCGGTCGCCAATCCCTTAGCCGTGAGCGCCGCGCAAAGGTGTCCCGTGTGCTCGAGATCATATCTGGCCCGCCAATAGCCGCCGTGAATATTGATTACGAGGGGATAGGGCGTTTTGAATTTATTTTTCTTCGGAATCCGCAGATCGAGGAACTGGTTGGGGTCCGAGCCATACGCGATGCGGGCGTCGGCGGGAGGTGGTTTTAAACTCAGGATGTCGTCGGACATGCCGCAATGATTCTACGGCAGACTGCGCAAGAGAAGTGGATCAGGCTGCATTGTCCGGCAGGATCAGCGCAGGACTTATTCATAGCGCAGGGCTTCAATCGGATCCAGATTTGCCGCGCGCAGCGCCGGAACCATTCCGCTGATCACGCCCACCACCGCAAGAATCGACGTTGCCACGATCAAAATCATGGGCGAAACAATCAGACGGATGTCCGCCGCCTCGGCGTGCTTCGCCAGCGCACTGTAAAAAGTAATGCGGCCAGCCAAAATAGAAACGGCATACGACAGCAGAATCCCCAGCACTCCGCCGGCGGCCGTGATCACCATCGCTTCCGACAGGAACTGGAAAAGAATGTCGTGCCGCCGCGCTCCCAAAGCCTTCTCCACGCCGATTTCGCGGGTCCGCTGCGTCACTGAAACCAGCATGATGTTCATCAGGCCCACTCCGCCGATGCCCAGCGTGACCGTCCCAATAAACGCCAGCAAGACTTTCAGGGCCAGCGTGATGATGCCGAACTGCGAAAGCTGTTTCTGCGCGTCGAACACGAATACGGCCCGCGGATCGTCGGGCTTGAAATTGTGGGCGGTGGCCAGTGTCTCGCGAATCGTCTTCTCCAGCTTGTCGTGATCGAGGCCCGCGGAGTCCATCCAGATGCCGTCGAGGTAGTGATTGTCCTTCAGCACATCCATCGAGTTATACGGAATGTAGACGACGCGATTGTTGTCGTTGTCGCCCTCCTGCATGCGCGGCGCGCCCACGCCGATCACTTCAAAGCTCACGCCATCAATGCGGATAGTCTGGCCGATCGCGGGCATGCCGGAGAAGAGTTTGTCGCGAGCCTCCGATGCGATCACGGCGTAGAGCCCATGCTGCATGTTGTCGGCGTCGTTCAGGAAGCGGCCTTCCGCGATATCAAGATTCCAGATCTCCTGAATCGACGGGTCGAGGCCCATGACAGTGAAAGTGAAAGAGCGGTTATCGTTTTGCACCGTGGACTGCTTGTCGGCCTCGCGCACCACGTGCTTGCACAACGGGATATTGTTGCGCAGCAGTTCGATATCATCGTTGGTGAATCGAATCGCGACGCCCGCCTTGTTGCCGCCCGCCTGCTGGGAAGTTCGTCCCGGGAAGATTCCGACGGCGGTGGCACCGAAGCTTTGAAAGATAGTCTCGATGGCCTTGCCGAAACCGTTGCCGTAGGAGAGCAGCAGCACGACGGTGGCGATGCCCCACGCCATTCCGGCCATGGTCAGCAGAGTGCGGCGAAGATCGTGCCGCATGGCCGAATACGCTTGTTGCAAGAGATCGCGATGCATATTTATTCCTTGCGGAGAGCCTCCACCGGTTCCAGCATCGCCGCCCGCCGCGCGGGATACAGTCCTGCCGCTATGCCCGCGACTCCGAGCGAAATCACGGCCAACGCTGCTGTTGAAGCGACCAGCTTGGGTGGATCGAATCCCTGGCCCAGATCAAAGCGCGAGAGAAAGGCCATCAATCCCGCCGCGCCGCCGATTCCGATGCCTCCGCTGAGCAAGGTCAGAAACGCACCTTCCACGAAGAACTGGAACATGATGCTCGAATTCGTAGCGCCCACGGCCTTGCGCAAGCCGATTTCCCGCGTGCGGTCGGCGACCGCGACCAGCATGATGTTGATGATGCCAATCGCTCCCAGCGCCAGCGTTACCAGGCCCACGCTGCCCAGAAACATGTTCATGGCGTCAAAAATCTTGCCAATCTGGTCGACTGTTTTAATGGTGTCCCATTCATCGAAAGAGTCCGGATTGCTGGGATCAAAGCCGTGGTTGCGGGCGATGATCTTGTGGACTTCCAGTTGCGCGGCTTCGTGCAGCGCTCGCGACTTCGGCTGGTAGTTGATGAATGAGATCACGTCAGTGCCGATTCCAGCATTCAGGGGGCGGAAGTCGTCTTGCATGGTGTGAAATGGCACAAAGCTCTGCAGGTTCTGGTTCATGTTGTCCCCATGGCCAATGCGCTGCAGCGTGCCGATCACCTCAAAAGGGATGCCATTGAGCAGAACGCTGGCGCCGATTGCAGGTCGGCCCAGGAAGAGCGTGCGGCGGGTTTCGTCGCCCAGAATGATGACGCGGCGTTTCTGGTCATCATCCATTTGGTTGAGCCAGCGGCCGTCATTCATCGGCAGGTAGCGGATCTGGCTGAACATGGCCGGAACACCCATGATGGGTCCGCTGGCCTGGTAAAAGTCGCTGACTTCGCGAATATCGCTTCGCCGGATGACCGGCGCGGCCGCACCCACGCTGGGACATTCGTTGAGGATGTCCTGGTAGTCGCCGTAAGTCAGGTAATACTGGCGGAGCGCGGTGAAGCTGCCCTGCATCACCGGAGCCCGGCTCGACCAGATGAACATCACGTTTTCGCCCAGGGAATCGAACTGTTTGCGGTTTCCGGAGCGAAAGCCCTCGCCCAGACCGACCAGCAGAAGCAGGGAACCGACGCCCCAGGCAATGCCGAACATGGTCAGAAACGAGCGCAGTTTATGGGCCCAGAGAGCCCGGAAGGTCTGCCCGACGATATCGAAGATAAGGCGCACTTAGATGATAGTTCGGCTATTTTATTATACGGGGCTGGACACAGCTTAGTTCCCTGGTTCGGTTGCCAATTGTCGACGCGCCAGCGTCCCAGAGCATTGGACGGACGAGAACCGGATTGGTTTGACTGCGCCGTTTCCGGAGGAGTCTCCTGGCATACCGTTGCCGCGAGATAGAAGGAGGGTCCGGGGAATGAATTATCGCGGTCACGGCTTCCCAGGCGCTCCGAAAAAACGTCTGTAAGCGGATTGTCCGAATGGCAAAATTACTTGCAATGCGGGCGTATAATGGTTCTGTATGCGGCCTCTGGCGCCCATTGCGGCTTTCGCCCTTTTCCTGGCGGTACCCTTGTGGGCGCAGCATGGCGGAGGCCACGGTGGTGGCGGCGGGCATGCCGGGGGCTCGGGTGGACACTCCAGCTTCGGCGGAGGCCACAGCGGGGGTTTTAGTGGCGGTCGTGCGAGTAGTGGCGGAGTTCATGCCTACAGCGGCGCGCGGTCCGGTCCTGGCTTATCGTATTCAGGCCCATCTTCCCGGTCATTCTCGGGCACGACCTCGAGGGCGTTTTATCCACCTCAGTATCAGCGTGGATTGAATGAAGAGATGCGCTCGCAACGCGCTCTGAATCAGCGCGCCTTCTCGCGTCCTCCAGTGGGGCGCAACGGATTCCGCGGCGGGCGCTTTCAGGCTTATGGATTCCGCAATAATTGCTTAAGCTTTGGCTGTCGCGGGTATTATCCGTGGGCGTATGGCGCTTACTACGATCCGTTCTGGTGGTGGGATTCCGGCGAGTCCTACGATGACGATTATGAGCAGGATCGCGCTGTCGCCGACGACATGAACCAGCAGAGCCTCGATGAACAGCAGATGCGGCAGCAACAGATGATGCAACAGCAAGATACCGACGGGGATCAGGATCAGTACGCCCGCTCGGAGCCGCGCCCGATGCAGCATGAGGCTGAAGGCGCGCCGGTTCTGCCCGATACTGTCCTGGTGTTCCGGGATCAGCACAAACAGGAAGTCCGAAATTATGCCATCGTCGGACAAACCCTGTGGAGTTTTAGTCCGCAGCGCACGGAAAAGATTCCTTTGTCCGATCTGGATCTGGCCGCCACTGCCAAAGCCAATGACGACCGCGGTCTTACTTTCCACGTCCCTGACGCAGGCGAAGCACAATAGTTGCTCCGTTTTCGAACTGCCCTAACTTCCCACTTAGAGCGCCCTTTACGCGCTTCGCTGCATCCAACACTGTGTTCGCCCTAAGAGCGTTCCTTTTTCGCCGCTGGGCTAGTACATTGGAATCAAGCGGTTAGGTCATGTCCGAAGGATGTGGGGAACCTATACAAACACGGGCCGATTCCGGGAATTCCCTGATCCGAGTGCTAAAATAAAGAATACCCACTATGCCTCTAAAAACACTGTTTCTGAATCCCCCATCGTTTGAAAACTTCGACGGAGGCGCTGGCTCGCGTTGGCCCGCCACGCGCGAAATAGAGAGTTTCTGGTATCCCGTCTGGCTGGCTTATCCGACTGGAATGCTGGAGGGGGCGCGGTTGCTGGATGCGCCGTCTCACCATGTATCGGGCGCAGAGACGATCGGAATCGCCAAGGGGTATGAGTTTCTGGTGCTGTTCACCTCGACGCCGGGCTTTCCGGGGGACATCCTGCTGGCCCGGGCCATCAAACAGGTGAATCCGACGATCAAGATTGCGTTCGTGGGTCCGCACGTGACCGTGCTGCCGGAAAAATCTCTGCGTGATTGCCCGGAGATTGATTTTATTTGCCGCAAAGAATTCGACTACTCCGTGGTCGACTACGCCAAGGGCAAGCCGCTGGCGGATATTCCCGGCGTGTCGTTCCTGCAGGATGGAAAAGTCGTGCATAATCCCGACTCTCCGCAACTGCAGGATCTGGACGCTCTGCCGCACGTCACCGAGGTTTACAAGCGCGATCTGGACATCAAGAATTACAACGTGCCGTTCCTGCTGCATCCTTACGTTTCGCTTTACACCACGCGCGGCTGTCCGGCGCAGTGCACGTTCTGCTTGTGGCCGCAGACGCTCAGCGGACATCCGTGGCGCAAGCGCTCTACCGATGACGTTGCTGCCGAAATGACCAAGGCCATGCAACTGTGGCCGGATGTGAAGGAATTTTTCTTCGATGACGACACCTTCAATATTCAGAAGGCGCGGACGATCGAGCTGTGCGCCAAGCTGAAACCGCTGGGCATGACTTGGTCCTGCACTTCGCGCGTCACCACCGATTTTGAAACTCTCAAGGCGATGAAAGAAGCGGGATGCCGCTTGCTGATCGTGGGCTACGAGTCGGGCGACCAGCAGATACTGAAGAACATCAAGAAGGGCGCAACCATCGAACGCGCGCGCCAGTTCACCAAGGATTGCCACAAACTCGGGCTGGTGATTCACGGCGACTTCATTCTCGGACTGCCGGGCGAGACCCATGAAACGATCAACCGAACTATTGCATTCGCCAAGGAACTGGACGTTGAAACTATCCAGGTATCAGTGGCGCACGCCTATCCTGGCACCGAGCTTTATGACTACGCGGTGAAAGGCGGCTTCATTGTCGGCGACAACAAGATGGTCGACGAAGGCGGACATCAGTTGGCGCAGATTCAATATCCCGGGCTGCCGGCCGATGACATTATGTCGGCGGTGCATCGCTTCTATGACGAGTATTATTTCCGTCCGAAAGCGGCCTTCCGCATTTTGAAGAAAGCGATGTTTGACAGCAACGACCGCAAGCGCCTGTACAAAGAAGCCAAGAGCTTCATGAAGCTGCGTGCGGCGCGCAACAAGCTGGTGAAGCAGCATGCCGCGGAGTCGGCCGCAGCAGCGGCTGAGCCGATGAAGGCCTAGCCATCTCCGTCTGCTTTTCCCTGTGCCTACTCGTCGCGAAAGGCGCGAAGAGTGGGGCAGGGACTTTTTTTGGTGACATATTAATCACGGTCAATCCGAGCCTGCGAATTCCGGGGAGCAAGTGGATTCAAGCTCGCTCGACGTGAGTGAAAAGTGTTCTTGGCGCGAAGGTCTTGTCGATAGGTTTTGAAACGTTTTGTGATTGATGAATGCGCCCAGAAATTTTCGGGCGCATTTCTTTGTTTCCGTGGTCCGCGCAGAAGTTTGCAAAAGTTTGCCTAACATTACCTTTCGCCGCGGTGCTGCCTGCATCTCCGCCGGGATGGCAGGCATCTTTAATAAGTAAGGATGTGCAGTTGCGTGAGTGGGGATGTCCGATTTGCGAAACTGAACGTCTTTAACTTTTATCAGGAGGGTTGCTAAATGAAATATGTCAGGTATGTTGCACTCTTGGCGGCGCTCGCACTGCTATCTCCGCTGGGCGCTTTTGCACGGGACAAAAATCAACGTTCCGTGGATATTCCCGACGCCGTACAGGTCGCGGGCTCGCAGCTGGAACCCGGCCACTATAAGTTGGAAATTGAGGGACCCGGCCCCAACGTACAGGTGAGTTTCATGCAGAACGGAAAGACAGTGGCTACGGTTCCTGGGACGCTGAAAACCAACGACGCCCAGGCGAGTGAGGACGCGATCGTGATGAATTCAACGAACAAGACGCTCAACGAGATTCACTTCGGTCGCGATAAGGAAGCGCTGGTGTTTCAGCAGAGCAGCATGTAATCCGTTGCAACTCTGGAATTGTCGCTGCCCACCCCATTTTTCCTGTTTGTGGGAAAGGTGGGGTGTTCGTGTTTCTGGACGTCCCTGATGGATGGCGCCGCGCTCAAGCGAACAGGCGCATGAGTCCGCTTGCGGGGAGGTCGGCGGAGAGGAACTCTGGGTCTTTGAGTCCGGTGGCGCGGGCTACGGCTTCGGCAGCGAGATATCCGCTGCGGACGGCGCCTTCCATGGTGGCGGGCCAGCCAGTGGCGGTCCAATCGCCGGCAAGGAAGACTCGCGGCCAGGGTGTGGCTGCGCTGGGGCGGTGGGCGTCGATGCCGGGGCGCGGGGAATACGTGGCGCTGACTTCCTTGATGACGGTGGACTTCACGAGATTGGCGTCGCGGGCGGCAGGGAAAAATTCGCGGACTTCGGCAAGCGCGAGGTCGACGATTTCGGGTTTCGATTTGTCGATCAGCGATTTCGAAGAACTGACGACGAGTTCGATGTAGCTGCCGGTCGGCGATCCGCTTGTGTCCTGACTGCGCATGGGTTGCAGGCGGGATTTGTGGAACATCCATTGGATGGTGCGGTCGAGCAGGACGGCGTGGTCGAGATCGGTGATCTGGCGGTCGAACCAGAGATGGATGCCGGTGATGGGAGAAGTTTCGAAATGCGAGATCTGCTCGCGGAGGGGAGCGCTGTCGGGAGATTCGGGGAGAACGCGGTCCAGGGCATCGAAGGGTAGGGCGAGAACGAGATGATCGAATGCCGTCGTTTCAGTCAGCGGAGAGTCAAAATCCCCACCCTGTCGCAGAGAACGCGACAAGGGTGGGGCACCCTCGGAGGTTGGATTCTCTTTTTGGTCACGCAGGCGCAGTTGAACGGAAGTCGAGTCCGGGAAAATCCTTCGACGGGCTGGCGGAAGTGCAGCACGCCGCCTCTGGCGCGGATGTAGTCTCCGGCGCGGTTGTAGAGGTCGGTGAGCGGGACGGTGGGAACGCCCATGTGGCGGGCGGCGGGAGATTTCATCGATTCACGGACAACTTGCGCAGCCGCGGAAATGGAAATGAGGTCGAGTTCTTCGCTGAGCGCGCTGACCAGGATGGGGCGCCAGAAACGTTCGACTGCGTTTCTTGGTTTGACCGTGTTGATCGAGCCAGTGCTGGAAGGATTGTCCGGTGTCAGGCTGGGCGGTGAGGGTGAGCGGGGCGAGGGCGCGCGCGATGGAGAATTTGTCGGCGGCGCTGAGGAACGAGAAATTCAGGAACGACGGCGCGGTGTGCAGCGGCGCGGGCAGCGGGGAAGACTTCATCATCGAGGTGCGGCCGCCGGGCTCGATGAACGTCATCTCGTCATACCAGCGGATTTGGTCGGCGACGCCGATGCGGTCGTAGAACTCGATCAGGTTGGTGCAGACGCGGAAGAGAACGTGCTGGCAGTTGTCGACGACTTCGCCGGTGCCGGGATGTTCCCAGGACGAGGCGCGTCCGCCGAGGAAGGGACGCTTCTCGAACAGCGTGACGCGGAAGCCGGCGTCGGACAGGGCGCAGGCGGCGGCGAGTCCGGCGAGGCCGCCTCCGGCGATGGCGACTGTGGGTTGGGGGTATTGAGTCATTTGGTCATTGAATCATTGCTACAGCGTGCGCGGAACTTGTTTTCGCGGTAAGCACCGCTCGCGAGGACGGCATTTTTTTATATGGAAGTCGGGGCTAGTTACTTCCTTTAGTGAACAGTCTCACCGGGACGGACAAAGTCCTCGCCATCGATTCTTGTCCACCAGCCGGAACTCTTTTCGCCCGGCGCTACAAGGCAGTACATTTCGCCGCTCTTTCTGTCTCTAAACCACTCTTCCTCGCGTGAGGATAGAATCGGCCTCATAACAGGAATCTGCTCCACCCACCCTCTGGAGACGGCTTCTGAAAGCATTCGCTTTAGCTCCTGATAGTCTCGCAGTGATTCGAAATGTCTCCCCTCATGCATTTCCATGAAGATACTCATGATTTCAGCTCCGCGGTAAACAGAACTGCATATTGACCGTTTGTAGGCAAGAAAACGCTCGCCTCAGGACGCCAATAACTTTGAGGGCTTCGTCGCTTCACGTGAGGCGCTTGAAGAAGCCTTTGCCGAGGATGCGCGACTTTTCCCAGCGGCTGAGAGTTACTTTGGCGGTGAAGACGTCGTATTGTTTCTCGGCGATGCGTTCGAGCAGGCGGCGGTAGATGGTGATCAGGACCCAGAGCGCGGGCTGGCTGTCTTCGGAAATGTAGGGGATGAGTTCTTCGCCGGAGGCGTAGAATTCGCGGGCGCGGTCGGCTTCGAGCGCAAGCACGGGACGGAAGCGCGCTGGATCGGGCGTTGCGAGCAGTTCGGCGGCGGAGAGATTGAACTTCGCTAGATCTTCTTCGGGAAGATAGATGCGGCCCATGGCGGCGTCTTCTTTTACGTCGCGAATGATGTTGGTGAGCTGAAAGGCGAGGCCGCAGCGTTCGGCTAAGGGTTCGGCCGCGGGATCGCGGTATCCGAAGACGTGGATGCAGACCAGGCCGACGACTGACGCGACGCGATAACAGTAGAGGCGGAGATCTTCGAAAGTTTTGTATTGGATGGTCAGGCCGGGAGAGCTGGTGGTTTGCGCAGAGGCGGCTTCCTCTTCCACGTCCATGGCGGTGCCGAGGGCGAGTTCGTCGAGCAGTCCGGCGGGGATGGAGAAGCGGCGCTGGGCGTCGGTGAGGGCGAGCAGGATGGCGTCGTCGGTGGGTTCGCCTTGCTGGGCGCGGTGCAGGGCGTCGAGCCAGATGTCAAGTTTCTGCCGGCGGTCGGGTAGCGGTGAGCGCGGGATCGTCGGCGATGTCGTCGCAGCGCCGCATGAAGGCGTAGACGGCGCAGAGGGCTTCGCGCTTGCGACGAGGCAGGACGAGAAATGCGTAGTAGAAATTCTTGGCCGCCGTGCGCGTGATGCCTTTGCACACGGAATAGGCCATGACCAGCTGCGGCGGTGCGGGCGTCCAGGGGAGGGGAACTTGCTGGGTGCCCGCGCTCATGCTTCGTGTACCTCAGCCGAAAACTTCTTTGCCACGGGTGCACACGGATTCACGCGGATAACCCCTTGTTGTTTCGATCTTTCGTTTGCTCGATCTTAACTTGTTCGATGCTAGTTTGATCGATCCGTGTTGATCCTGGTGAATCTGCGGAAGAAAAGTTTGAGAACAGTTTGCCGATGGCGGCGCGGGCAACGAGTGCCAGTTTGCGGGGCTTGGAGATGACGGGGCGATTGCCGAGGACCGCGTAATTTTGTTTCTCGATGGCGCGCAGGATTTCCTGGCCGCCGCGGCTGAAGAGTTCGAGATCGATGGCGAGTTCGCGATCGACTTTTTGAATCAGCGGGAGGCCTTTGCGAAACCAGTCGTGGGCACGCTCGACTTCGAACTTCATCATCGAGCGGAAGGCGGAGGTGTTCTGGTTGCGTGCGATGTCATTCTCGCTGACGTTGAAGAGCGTAAGGTCTTCGAGCGGGAGATAGATGCGGCCTTTGGCGTAGTCGGTGGTGACGTCCTGCCAGAAGTTGGCGAGTTGCAGCGCGGTACAAGTGAAGTCGGAAAGTTGCTGGCGCTCGGGGTCGCGGTATCCGCAGAGGTAGAGCACGAGATGGCCGACGGGATTCGCGGAGTAGCGGCAATAGGCCAGGACGTCGTTGAAAGTTTCGAAGCGAGTGACGGTTTGATCCTGGCGGAAGGCGATGAGCAGGTCGGAGAATTCGTGTTTCGGGATGTCGAACTCGCGGACGGTTTCGGCCAGGGCTACGAAGACGGGATGTTTCGGAGCGCCCTCGTAGCAGGCGTCGAGTTCGTGCTGCCACTGGTCGAGCAGTTCGAGCGAGGCAGCGGTGTCGCCAACTTCGTCCCCGAGGTCGTCGGAGATGCGGCAGTAGGCGTAGACGTTGAAGAAATGCTGTCGCAGGCGCTGCGGAAGAAACCAGCTGGCGACCGAGAAATTTTCGTAGTGAGTGCGGGCGAGGCGGGCGCAGTATTCGCGGGCCTCGGCGAGCGTGGGCGCGGCGGAGGGGATGGCGTAGTTAGCGGGCAGGCGCGACCAGCCGAGCGGAGCCGGGCGAATTTTGAGTCGCGGTTGGGTCATTCCAATATCGTTCACAACCGGACTATCCGTGAGAATTCCTTTTTAGGCCGGTGCGCGGCGCAAGCGAACACGGGATCCTTCGACTGCGTGAATGGTTCGCATTCGCGAAACCATTCACTCCGCTCAGGATGACAAGACTTCTTATTTCATCGCGGCGCTGAAGCGCTGCGCCACCCAAAAACATCAGTGGCCGGGGATGATTGCGGTTTTGATGTCGCCGCTGCGGTTCAGCATGTGACGCAGAACCTGTTGCAGGCGCGACAGTGGCGCCTCCCCGGTGATGTAGTCGGTGGGCCGAATCTTTTTGGCCGCGATCAGTCCAAAGGCCCGGCGAACGGTCTCCGGAGTGTGATGGAACGTGGCCTTCAGCGTGATCTCGGAATAGTGCAGGCGATTGGTCTCGAGTTGCACTTTGGTGCCGCTGGAGCAGCCACCGAAGAAATTTACCGTGCCGCCTTTGCGGACCATGTCGACTGCCCACTCCCAGGCTTCGGGCTTGCCCACGGCTTCGATGACTACGTCGCTGCCGCGCTTCTGCGGAGAGAGAGCGCGGACGGCGTCGACCACGTTCGGTCACTTTGCTGGTCTGGATAATTTCGTGCGCGCCCATGTGTTTGGCGGCTTCGACCTGGCCGTCGCGCTTGACGACGGAGATCACGTTGCAGCCGATGGCGCGGGCGACTTGGACGAACATGAGTCCGATGGGGCCGCCGCCGAGAATCGTGACCGTGTCGCCGATCTCCACTCCGGTTTCATGCAGGCCGCGCAGCACGCAGGCCAGTGGCTCGGTCATAGCTGCGTCTTCGAAGCTGACGCCGGGCGGGATGATCAGCATGTTGGCTTCAACGATGCGCTTGGGAACGCGAATGTATTCGGCGTAAGCGCCATTGTTGAAGAGGAGATCTTCGCAAAGATTTTCCTGATGCTTGGAGCAGTAGAAACACATCTGGCAGGGCGCGGAATTTAGGGCGACCACGCGCATGCCTTTCTTGAATCCGTTGACGCCAGCGCCGACTTCCTCGATGACTCCGGCCAGTTCGTGGCCGAACAGCGCGGGCGGCACGATCATGCGGGCGTGGTAGCCGCGCTGATACACCTTCAGATCGGTGCCGCAGGTCAGCGCGACTTGCACCTTGACCAGAACCTCGCCTTCGCCAACGCGAGGGATGGGAACTTTTTCGATTTTGAGGTCTTCTTTGCCGTACAGGACGGCAGCGGTCATTTTTCCGTTCACTGCGGGTTCCTTCCAGTTACATCAGGGGCTAAAGCCCCGCTTCCGTTGTTTCCGCTAACGGCACGACTAAAGTCGTGCCCTTCCACGAACCTTGCGGCTAAAGCCGCACTGCCATTGTTTCCCCAAGCGGCACGACTGAATTCGTGCTCTCCCACTCTCTAACCGGCCCAACTGCTGCCGGGCTGAATCATGATCTTCATGGACGAAGGTTGAGGATGGGCGGCCAGATCCAGGGCTTGCGGGCTCTCGGAGAGCGGGAAGCGGTGGCTGACCAGCCGTTCCAGATCCATTTCTCGATTCATCACAAAGCGGACCGACTCTTCCTGCAGGTCGACCGAAGCGCTGTAAGACCCCACCAGAGTTTTCTCATCGACACAGATGGCTGCGGGATCGATCAATGCCTCTCCGTGCTGCGTTTGCGCAAAAAGCAATACCCGCCCACCGGGACGGGCCGCATCCATCGCGGTACGAATCAGGGAGTTGCCGCCGACCGCGAGAATTACCGCATCGGCGCCACGCCCTTCGGTCAGCTCGCGAACCCGCTCGACTACATTTGTTCGCGAAGCATCAATGCTTTGGTCTAGTCCGAAACTTAATCCTATTCTAAGCCTCTCGGGATACAAATCGGAAGTAATTAAGGTGGCCCCCGACCTGGTTGGCTAGCACACTCAATAAGATGCCGATGGGGCCTTGGCCGATGGCGAGAACCGTTTCGCCTCGCCGGAGGTGCAGGGCGTGAATGCCTTTCATGCAGGTGTTGACCGGCTCGACGAAGCAGGCTTGCTCGTAAGGAAACGCCGTCGGGGATGCGGACGGTGCCGTGTTCGACGATCCAGTCCATGACTCGGACGTATTCGGCAAAACCGCCGCCGGAGGGCTCGAAATCCCGCGGTACATCCCACTTTCTTATAGGTTGCGCACTGGGCGAAGGTTTTGTTCTGGCAATAGAAACACTGGCGGCAAGGGATGTGATGGAAGACCATGACGCGATCGCCGGGGCGATAAGTGCGGACGCCTTCGCCGACCGCGGCAACTTCGCCGGACGTCTCGTGTCCGAAGATGCGCGGCGCGGAATGCGAGCCAGTGGAAATTTTTTTGAGGTCGGTGCCGCAGACTCCACAGGAGTGCACGCGGACGAGCATTTCACCGGGGCCAATCGCGGGGACGGGGACGGTTTCGAGGCGGACATCGTTCACGCCGCGGTAAACGGCGGCCTGCATGGTCGCGGGGATAGCGTGCAGGGGAGCTTCGACGCTGAACTGTCCAGCAATGGCCATCGGAAGTAGTTTAGATGATGGTCGGAGAGCCGGGATGGTTTCAAATCAAGGGGATGGAGTTGTCGAGGGTAATGCCGGGGAAATGTGCGGTGGGGGTACAGTTTGGGCCTGACCGCCGACAAGGCCTTATCCCGGCGGACTCGAGACAGTCGGCAACTGGTCCACTGGCGGCCGATGTTTTCATGCTATGCTGCGCAAAACTTGGCATTTCGTTACTGCTGCGCGAGGGCTTGCTGTGCTGATTGAGATGCGGCTGGAAAATTACGCGGTGATCGACAACCTGGCGGTGGAGTTCGGGCTGGGATTGAACCTGCTGACGGGCGAGACCGGGGCGGGGAAGTCGATCCTGGTGGATGCTCTGGCGCTGCTTCTAGGCGATAAGGCCTCAAGCGATGTGATTCGCACCGGAGCGGAGCGGGCCGTGGTTTCAGCGGTGTTTGAGGCGGAGGCTGCGGCAGAGAAATCTCTGGCTGAAATTCTGGAAGCGAACGGATTGGACGAGTCGGATGATGGATCGCTGATTTTGCGGCGCGAGATTGCGGCCGGTGGCAAGGGGCGCGTGTTTCGTGAATAATCAGCCGGCGACGGTGGCCGTGTTGCGGCTGCTGGCGCCGCATCTGGCGACCATTCATGCGCAGAATGAATCGGTGCTGGCGTTTGATGGTCCGGCGAGGCTGGGCTTGCTGGATGCCTTTGCGGGGAGTGAGTTGCAGGCGGTCGAGACGGAGTTCGCGGCGTGGAAGGGAATTCGAACGCGCATCGACGAACTGGAGCGCGGCGAGCAGGACCGGCTGCGGCTGGTGGATCTGTGGATTTTTCAGAAACGCGAGATCGAAGAAGCGCGCCTGCAGAGCGGTGAGGATGAACAGCTCGAAGCCGAGAAGCGCGTGCTGGCCAACGCCGAGAAAATCTACAACGCGGCGATGAATGCGTTCGATCTGCTTTATGAAGGCAATGGTTCGACCGCGTCGTCGCTGCGGGCGGCGCAGAAGCAGGTCGAAGAACTGGTGCGGTACGAGCCGAAATTTCAGGAGGCTCTGGCCGCGCTGGAGACGGCGCGCATCAGCGTAGAAGATGTGGGCGCGACGCTGCGCGATTATGCGGGCGGAATTCACTGCTTCGCCGGAACATCTGGCGAAGGTCGAGGATCGGCTCGCGCTGCTCGATCGGCTGAAGCGCAAGTATGGGCCGACGCTGGATGAAGTGATCGCAGTTCGGCGCCGACGCGGCGCGCAAGTTGTCGGAGGTCGAGAACAAAGACGAAATTCTGCGCGGGTTGCGCGGAGAACTGGCGAAGGCGGCAGCTGAATATTTGAGGGTGGCGCGAGCGTTGTCGAAGAAACGAGCGGATGCGGCGCGGCGGCTGGAGAAACTGGTGGAGGCGGAGATCAACGATCTGGCGATGAAGTCGGCGTTCCGGATTGAGATGACTTCGTCTGAGGAGACGGGAAACTGGACGGCTGCGGGCATTGACCAGATCGTGTACATGATTTCGACCAATCCCGGCGAGCCGTTGCGGCGACTGGAGGATATTGCTTCGGGTGGGGAACTTTCGCGGGTCATGCTGGCGCTGAAGGCGAGCGTGGAGGCCGGGGTAGATCCCACTCCTCGCAAACGAAGGCAGACCTGGAAGGGACGCCAAGGATGCCGCACCCGCGCAAGAGACGCAAGGGAACGCGGCACCGACCAGCGGACTCTGGTGTTTGACGAGATTGACACCGGGATTGGGGGGCGGGCGGCGGAGGCGGTAGGGAAGAAATTGAAATCGCTGGCGCGGTCGAATCAGGTTTTATGTGTGACCCATCTGCCGCAGATTGCGACTTTTGGGGATCATCATTACGTGATTGAGAAAAAAGAAGCCGCTGGGCGGGCGCGCACGACGATTCGCGCCGTCACTGGCGACGAGCGTACCGAAGAAGTAGCACGTATGCTGAGCGGGGCGAAGCTGACGGAGACGTCACGCAAGCATGCCGAGCAGATGATCAAGGCGAATGGGTGAGGTCTGAGGCCTGAGTTGCTGCGTTAGCGGCTGAGGATTTGGATGCCTTCGGTGCGGGTCTCGGCCAGGGTGGTTCCGGTGCCGTCGGCGACTTTGATGTTGAAGTTGACGGTGATCTTGGCCTTGGTTTCGACGGCTTGACCATTCTGCAAAATTGGTTTGAAGTGCCACTCGCGCACCGCCTGCTGCGCCGCACTGGCCAGGATAGCAGGGCCGGTGATGACATGAAGATCCTGAATCACGCCGTCGGCGCCGATCACTGCCTGTAGCACGACGGATCCCTGAACATTCATGTGTTGCGCCAGCAGCGGATAGGACGGCTGCTGCGCATCGGCGGAAAGGCTCTCGCGCTCGGCCGCGTTGGTGGCTGCTGAGAAGCGGTCAGCGGACTGGCCAGGACGCGTGATTTCAACTTTGGTGGCGTTGCTGCCGGGGCGAATCGTGCGGTGATTGTCGCCGGCAACGACTTCGACGTCCAGCGGCGGCAGGACCGTCCGACTGATGGTGGCTGCACCGGCCGGCTTTGCTTCGGACGAAGTTGCGGCAACGGGATTTTGAGTCTTGGCCGCCAGCACGGCGGTGGATTGCGCCCGGCGGGCGGGAGCGGAAACGGTCTTCACTGCGGGAACGGATGGCGCTGTCCCTTTCGGTGCGGTTCGCGAGGTGACTGTGGACTCGCTTGTGTCGGAATCCAAGGCCGAGGGCTGAGACCCGAACCAGAACTGACGGTCTTTTACCACCACTCCAACCAGAGCGACCAGCAGCAGAACCAGCGCGAGCACCAGACGGCGAGGTTGCGATGAGTCGGCGACCCGCGACTGCCTGGGTGCGACGATCGGTCTGGGTTTGAGTTCCAACATTTTCCGTTTGCCTGACTCTTGCTTCCTGCCCTGACGCTCGGTGGATGACTTTGGTAACGTGGCAACATTTTGCGACCGCTGCACTCGGATGGCAATGGCACGGGGTGGGGGGAGGGGGGCACTAGAGGGCCATGCGCGGACGAGCCCCATTTTTTCCGATCTGCCGTTCAGCCATCGGCCCCCGAGCGATCTCTTCCAGGAAGACCGTTCGGTGCCAGGTTTCTCCATTCGCTGCTAATCCCAGCGGTTTGTTTGGCTTACGTTGACCATCCCGGTACTTTCCGGTAGTTTATTGATATCGCAACAATGGGGATCGTGTACCCTGAACATGCTGATTTTGTGGCAGTTGCTGAGCGTGGTGCATCTAAATCGGAAGCAGAGCCTTCCCCCTTCGTTTTTGCTCAGGGCTCGGAATGACAAGATGTCGGATGAAGATGCAGTCGAGAATTTTATAAGCGGGGTGCAATGACAGCAATTCTAGCGAAGACGGATGGGAAGACTTTACTGCTGCTGAAGCCGCGGGGCTTTTGCGCTGGCGTGGTACGGGCGATTGACGTGGTGCGCATCGCACTGGAGGCGTTTGGGCCTCCGATTTATGTGCGCAAAGAGATCGTCCACAATAGCTTTGTGGTCGAGGAGCTGCGCGGCAAGGGCGCGATCTTTGTCGATAGCGAAGATGAAGTTCCCAACGGAGAGCGCATTATTTACAGCGCTCATGGAGTGTCGCCGGAAGTTCGCGAACACAGCCAGCGGCGCGGGTTGCGGGTGATTGATGCGACTTGTCCGCTGGTCACCAAGGTGCACGTGGAAGCGGTGAAGTTCGCCAAGGAAGGGTATTCGCTGATCCTGATTGGTCATAAAGATCACGATGAAGTGATTGGAACGCTGGGCGAGGCTCCGCTGGTCACGCAGGTGGTGGGGACGCCGGAGCAGGTAAAGAATTTGACTGTGCCCGATCCTAACCGCGTGGCGTATCTGACGCAGACTACGCTCAGCCTGGATGAGACGAAGGACATCATCGCGGCTCTGAAGAAGAAGTTCCCGAACATTAAGGGGCCGGCGGCGCAGGATATTTGCTACGCGACGGAGAACCGGCAGGTTGCGGTGAAGCAGGTAGCTTCCGAGGCGGATTTGCTGCTGGTGGTGGGGTCGGAGAACAGTTCGAACTCTAACCGGCTGGTGGAAGTGGCGCGGAACCTGGGCACGAACGCGCATCTGATCGATAGCTGCAACGATATTGAGCCGGAGTGGTTGAAGGGCGTGAAGACGATTGCGCTGACGGCCGGGGCTTCGGCACCGGAATGCTTGGTGGAAGAAACGGTTTCGTTCTTGCGCAACAAAGGTTTCGGCAACATGGAGGAACTGGAAGTGATGCCAGAGAATGTGCGCTTCGGATTGCCTCCAGAGATAGTGGAGGCGATTGCGGCGGCTCCGGCGGTGAGCGCGGATTAAGTCGGTTTATCGAGATGTAGCTTTTCTACTTCTCGCCGCCAGCAAAGACGTTGTCTGTACGTTACGAGGTGTATTGAATGGATAGCGAATCCCCCGATGCCAATTTCGCATCCGCAACTCTGGGTTCTGACCCGCTCCTTCGCTTCGGAAAAATTGAAGGACTGGGCAGCCGCGTGGGTGCGGCGGTCACGGCGGCGCGGAAATTTCTGTTCTCGCAGCAGCATGAAGAAGGCTACTGGTGCGGGGAACTCGAAGCGGATACGACGCTCGAGTCGGATTACATTCTGCTGCACACCCTGCTGGGAACGGGGAATCAGGAGCGTTTTCAGAAGTGCGCCAACTGGATTCTGCGCCATCAGAACGAAGACGGCGGGTGGAGCATTTATGCCGCCGGCCCGTCGAACATCAGCGCTTCGGTGAAGGCTTACTTCGGGCTGAAGCTGGCGGGATATACGGCGGATCATCCCGCGATGGAGCGCGCCCGCAAGAAGATTCTGGAGATGGGCGGCGTCACCGAAGTTAATACATTTACCAAGATCTATCTCTGTTTCTTCGGGCAGTATGACTATGACGCGGTTCCGGCGATTCCGCCGGAGATCGTGCTGTTTCCCAACTGGTTCTGGTTCAATATTTACGAAATTTCTTCGTGGTCGCGCGCCATTCTGGTGCCGCTTTCGATCTGCCTACGCCAAGAAGCCATTCAAAAAAATTCCGCGGGAAATGGGCGTCGAGGAATTGTTCGTCGGGGGCATGCAGAAGTCGCGCATGCACCTGCACTGGTCGAAGAAGCTGGTTTCGTGGCGCAATTTCTTTTTGGTGTTTGATCGCATGACGCACTGGTTTGAGCGGGTGCATGTGCGTCCGTTGCGCTCGATTGCGTTGAAGAGCGCCGAGAAGTGGATGCTCGAACGTTTCGAGATGAGCGATGGGCTGGGCGCGATTTATCCTTCGATGATGAACGCCATCATCGCGCTGCGCTGCCTGGGATATTCCCTCGACGATCCGCAGGTGATTCGCGCGCTGGATGAATTTGAGAAGTTGGGCATTGAAGAAGAAGACACGTTCCGCATGCAGCCCTGCATGTCTCCGGTGTGGGATACGGCGTATGCGCTGTTCGCGCTGGGCGAGGCGGGCGTGCCGGCGAATGATCCGCGGATGGTGAAGTCCGCCGACTGGATTCTGCAGAAGCAAGTGCGCAAGGCTGGCGACTGGAAAGTGAAAAATAAGCAGGGGCAGCCGGGCGGATGGTATTTCGAGTTCAACAACGAGTTTTATCCGGATGTGGATGACAGCGCGATGGTTTGCCTGGGGCTGAGTCGCGTGGAACATCCCAACGGACGCTACCAGCGCGAGTCGGTGCAGCGCGCCATTGACTGGATTTTTTCCATGCAGTGCAAGAACGGCGGCTGGGCGTCGTTTGACAAAGATAACGACAAGATGGTGTTCGAGCACATTCCGTTTGCCGATCACAACGCCATGCTCGATCCGGCGACGGTCGACATTACCGGTCGCATTCTCGAGATGCTCGCGACTTACGGGTATGACCAGAATCATCCGGCGGTGAAGCGGGCGATTCAGTTTGTCCGCGACGAACAAGAATCGGATGGCAGTTGGTTCGGCCGTTGGGGCGTGAACTACATTTACGGCACCGCGCTGGTGCTGCGCGGGCTGGAAGCGATTGGGATGGACCTGCACGAACCGTGTGTGCAGCAGGGCGCGGAGTGGCTGCGCATGGTGCAGAACGCCGACGGCGGCTGGGGCGAAACCGTGGGCTCGTATGATGATCCGACGCTGCGCGGAGTGGGCGAGAGCACGCCTTCGCAGAGCGCATGGGCGATTCTGGGATTGCTGGCGGCCAACGACATTCGCAGCGATTCGGTGGCGCGCGGTGTGGCCTACCTTTTGCGAACGCAGAGAACAGATGGATCGTGGGATGAGCCGTTCTTCACCGGCACGGGATTTCCGCGCGTGTTTTATCTGATGTACCACCTCTACCGGGATTATTTCCCGCTGCTCGCGCTGACGACGTATGGGAAGGTGATGGAGAAGGCAGGGAGTTAGCTCACACTTCAAACCGTGCGAGCGGTAGCGCGGGTGGTCATCGGGTGGGTATGCCGGTTCGTTAGTGATATAGGGATGTTGGGTCGGTTGCCCCAAAATGGCCTTCTCACACGATTATTGGAGTTTGGCGATGCGAAGCCGGAGATAGGGCTCATCCGGCGCAACCTGACGGGCGCCCAGCCCTGTGACTGAGTCTCCGTAGTAACATGCGGCCGTGAAAGGACTGGCCGAGCCCATGGGAGCGGCCTTGCTCGCAATTCTTCTGCCGCTTCTCAGGTCGTACTCATCGAAACTCCAGACAGGGTGCCCGCCCGTTCGACGGCGGTCCCCAGCCAGCTGGTACATCTCGACTGCAACACCCGGGCCGACAAGCCACTTAGTAAATTGCGGATCGTGGGACATCGGCGCAAGGTTCTTGAGACTAAGCTTGCCGCTTTCCGAGATCATTGCGATCTCAGTGGCCAAGGGCTCGGACGCGTGCAGCAACACGTAGGCCGCTCGGTCTCCTGCCGTCATTAGAAGATGATCTGAGACAGAGTTCCACTCACCGAAGTTCCACGCTCCCCCCTCGGGAGGCGGCGGAATCTCGAAGCGACTGACGACCCGATCTCCGGCGTCCAGTACCAGCCCTCCATAACCCGACTCTCCATCCTTATCGAGATGATGGCCCACGAGGATCGTGACGCCGGAAGAGGTGGTGGCCATCATTATGTCGTCAAGATCAGACGTTACCGGATGCTGGGCAATCAATTTGCCGTCGTTATCGAAGTGGTAGATAAACGTCTTCGGCTCTTGCGACCTGCCCAGGATGTTCACGCCACCAGCGTAGGGCGCAACCGCTCTCGCGCTCGCCTTATCCGGGAGTTTGAACGTCGAGCTTGATCCGTCCAGCGACAGACGCAGCGCGGCGTCGTTCAAATAGAAAAAGGCTTGGCCGCCAGCTCCACAAGAAATGATTTCCCCGTACACGTCTTGTGGGATCGGCACCTCAGCGATTCCCTCCTGGGCGGAACTGACGCTGACGGCAAAGATGCCGGCGAAGATGCCAGCAAAGAGAATGGAGTTAAGCAGTCGAGACGGCATGGCGTACCTCCATGACGAACGGATAACCATTCTACGCTCTCCTTGACGCGACAGCCGGTCGCTAGCAGATCAAACTCAAAACCCTGCGCCGCATCACAACCTGTGGCAGTCAGGCCCCTCCGCAACATCCTCCCGAGTTTATGCACCATCCGCCTAGCCTTGCTTTAGACTAAGAATCGAGAAACGATTTTGAAAGCCTTCGTCACAGGCGCTACCGGATTTCTAGGCTCCCACGTCGCCCGCGTGCTAGCCGATCAGGGCGCCGATCTGCGGCTGCTGGTGCGTCCGACGAGCAATCTCAAAAATCTGCAGGGACTCAAAGCGGAGACTGCTACCGGCGATCTGCGCGATGACGCCTCGCTCGAAAAAGCGATGGCTGGCTGCGATACCGTTTTTCATGTGGCGGCCGACTACCGGCTGTGGGTGCGGGATCCGGAGGAGATGTATCCGTCCAACGTAGAGGGGACGCGGGCGATTCTGGAGGCGGCGCGGAAGAACGGGGTGCGGCGCGTGGTCTACACTTCGAGCGTGGCCACCATTGGATTCACGGGCGACGGAGAGCCCGCGGATGAGGATTCCCCGGTTGCGCTGGCTAATATGATCGGGCATTACAAACGATCGAAGTTTATGGCGGAGCAGTTGGCGATGGAGGCGGGGCGTGGCGGGATGCACGTGGTGACGGTGAATCCGACGACGCCGATCGGAGAGCAGGATGTGAAGCCGACTCCGACCGGGCGCATCGTGCTCGATTTTATGAAGCGCAAGTTTCCCGCTTATGTGGAAACTGGATTAAATTTGGTGGACGTTAGAGAATGCGCGCGCGGACACGTGGCTGCGCTGGAGAAAGGGAAGTCGGGCGAGCGGTATATTCTGGGGGGAGAAGATCTCACGCTGAAACAAATTCTGGATCGGCTGGGCGAGATTACCGGGCTGCCATCGCCGACGATCAAGCTGCCTTATTTTTTTGCGTTTGCGACTGGGGTCATTGACGAGGCGATTACGGGGCGATTGTTGAAACGCGAGCCGCGGGCTACGGTTGATACGGTGCGCATGGGGCGAGAAGAAAATGTTTGCCAGTTCCGCGAAAGCTGAGCGCGAGCTGGGGTGGAAGATTGTGCCGGTCGAGAGTGCGTTGCGACGGGCGGTGGAGTGGTTCCGGAGTAATGGATATGTCTAGAGTCGCCATTGTCGTCGCGCTGGAGCGCGAAGTGCGGCCGCTGACAAAAGAGTGGAAGGTCAGCGAGAAAGAAAGTGGCGGCCGGCGTTTTCGATTTTTCGAACACGAAGATTTTGTTTTGGTCTGCGGCGGGATTGGGGCGGAAGCGGCGCGGCGCGCGGCCGAGGCGGTGATTGCGAACTATGCGCCGGACGTGATTTACTCGGCAGGCTTTGCCGGCGCTCTGGATCCCGAGATGAAAGTCGGGAACATCGTACAGCCGCGGAGTGTGGTGAATGCCGGCGACGGCAGCCGCATCGATTTGGGTTGCGGCGAAGGCGTGCTGGTGAGTTTCGGATCGGTGGCGAATCCGGAGCAGAAGGCGAAGCTGCGGAATTCTTTCGGTGCGCTGGCGGTCGACATGGAAGCGGCGGCTGTGGCGCGCGCGGCCGAAGCACGAGGAGTGCGATTCGCGGTGGTGAAAGTGATTTCCGACGAATTCGATTTTACGTTGCCGTCGACCGAGCGCTTTGTGGATGGCAGCGGACAATTTCTGGAGATGCGCTTTGCCTGGTTTGCATTGGTGAGGCCATGGCTCTGGCCCCAAGTGCTGCGGTTGGCGCGGAACAGCAATCGGGCGGCGCGGGCTTTGTGTGCTTGGCTGCGCCACTTGGATTCGAAGTTGGCGTTGCTCACCGAAGCTCCTAGCTTGCAGGCGGCCCACCGCCCATGAACGGTCTGCTTCGTTCCACCTGTCATCCGGCGATTTTCTTTTTTGCGGTCGTCGGAATTCTAGCGACTGTTGCTGCGCCGCTGTTGGCGCAGAGCGTTGCGCCCACAATCTACGCCGAGAGCTTCCGGAAGGGATCGACCCAGATCGTTGAGGAGAGCTTCGAGGTCAAGCTCAGCCCCCAGAATCCGACCTACCGCGAAATCATCAGGGATTCGCACGGCGCGGACCGATACGAACTGACCATTACGCCGCACGTTCTGGAGGGTGGCAATCAGATCACTTGGTGGCGGGTGAAGCTCAAGGATTTGCGGCACAGCATTTATAGCAACATTCTTCAAGCGGACCAGCTCACCAACCAGGAGCCCTCAACCGACGCCAGAAATAGTTTATGGCGGCTGGACCCGAACCGGTTTGGTCCGGTGCCGATCCGGGCGAAAAGGGTCATAAAAGTTGACGGATTCTACGTGTCCATACAGGTCAAAGATCTGCACTTCACCCCGCTGGATTCTCCCTATCTGGATTCGATGACCGCTCAGTTTGCATTCAGTAACAGCACACCGAAATAGTGATTCCCACGTGTGCCCGTGTGCCGTTCATTCCAAATATTCCATTGCTGGATTGGGTACGTTCGTAAAAGTGTGCCTTGTCATTCATCTATAATCGAGGGCAGGTATTCTCCTAAAAAGCAATGCATGGATTCCCCTTACTAGCAGCGTTGGTCGGCGGCGAAATTGTCGACATGATTTCCAACAGTGGCCCGGTGGCCAAGCTGGTATTGCTTGTGCTGCTGGCGTTCAGCCTGGTCTCGTGGTCGATCATCCTGACCAAGTGGGCGTTGCTGCGACGAGCGCGCACCCAGAGCGGCCGATTTGTGCGCGCATTTCGGAAGGCACAGCGGCTGCAGGATATTGCCGCCGTCGCCGAACAATTTAAACCCAGCCCGCTGGTCGGGGTATTTGAAGGCGGATATGGCGAATACAAGCGGCAGGTGGGAACGCTGGGCACGATTCGCAACCTGCTGACGATTCAGCGCGGCATGCAAATCGGGGCCTCGGAGGAAATCACACGGCTGGAACGCAACCTTCCCTGGCTTGCGATTACCGCTGCCGTGACGCCATTTGTCGGGCTGTTTGGCACGGTCTGGGGCATTATCGACGCATTTCAAGGTCTGGGTACCGCGGGCGCGGCCACGTTGCGGGCGGTTGCGCCCGGCATTTCGGAAGCCCTGATTACCACAGCGGCGGGTTTGGCGACGGCGATTCCGGCGGTGATCGCCTATAACCTGATTGGCGCGTCGATCCGCGAGTTCGCCGCGCGCGGCGACGACTTCTCTCTGGAAGTGCTCAACGCGGTGGAACACGGGCAGGCGCAGGCTCAGGCCCTACAAGGCCAGCCTGATGTGAGGCGCTGATGGCCTTCACTGCTTCCAATGGCCGCACGCAGACGGCGCTGGCCGACATCAACATCACTCCGCTGGTCGACGTTGTGCTCGTGCTGTTGATCATCTTCATGGTCACTGCGCCGGTGCTGCAATCGGGCATCGACGTCAGCGTGCCCAAGACGCGCACGGTCAAAGAGATCACCGAAGAGCGTCTGGTAATCACAATCAATAAAGATCAGCGTGTCTTTTTGGGCAATGACGCCATCAATATTAATGAGATCGCGGCCAGACTGAAGCAGAAGATTCGCGACCCGCGGAACCAGTTTATTTTTGTGCGCGCGGACGAAAATGTTCCGTTCGGCGCTTTTGCAACGGTAATGGATGCGGTGAAGCAGGCGGGCATCACTAACGTCAGCATCGTGACTCAACCTCTCGAGCAAAATGGCAGCAAACGCTGAAATCTACTTCGAGCATGACCCGTGGGGCCGCGCGCTGGCGTGGTCGGTGGGCCTGCACGTGGGGATTGTCGCGTTTATGCTGGTCTTTTCGCTGGTGTTCTCAAGGACGCGGCGGAGATGAATGGGGCGCGGGCGGCGGCGGCGAGGCGATCGGCGCCACGCTGGTGAGCACGATTCCGCTGCCGGCGAAGCCCGCGCAGACGCACGGAATGTGGTGGCCAATGAATCGAAGGGGCTGACACAAGTCGGAACCGAAGATCGAGGAAAAAGAGCCGGACGCAATTGAGATTCAGGGCAAGAATGCAAAAATAAAGCCGAAGAAGAAACAGGAGACCGTCATCTAAGGAAAAACCGCAGCCCGCGCCAGAAGAAGAGAATAATCAGGTTGCATTCGGGGAAGGCGGCCCGGTCAGCGGTCCTTACGGGACGTTCAGCGCAGCCGGGGCCAAGGGCGGCTTTGGAATCACCGGCGGCGGCGGCGATTTTGGCACGAAGTACGCGTGGTATGTGCACGTGATTCAGCAGAAAGTTTCCGACAACTGGCTGAAATATGAAGTCGATCCCAGAATCACGGGGCGCAGCGGGTTTATATCACGTTCGATGTGACCAGGGACGGGCATCCCACAAATGTGCAGGTGGAGCAGTCCAGCGGGGTACCTTCGCTGGATATTTCAGCGGTGCGGGCGCTGCAGCGAATCGATACTTTCGGACCCTTGCCGCCGGATTATGCGGGTAGAAAGATTTCGGTGGAGTACTGGTTTGATTACAAGAGGTGAACCAGGGTGGGCCGTTTGCGCCAGCACGATTGGACGAAGGTAACCAACAACGCACACCCCAAGAGGGAAGAAATCTTGCAAAGCAATTCATATCGGGATACGATATTGTCGTACGGAGTATGTTTCACCCCCACACGGATGGACGAAAGCGCTAGACCAGGTTCCCGGCGAAGGAAGAGCCGATTCGACGGCGCAATGTATGCGCTGGTTTTGATCTGCGCCTCTTTTTTTCTTTGTTCCCCGCTGCTGGCCCAGGATTGGGTGAAAACCGGAACCAGCCTGGGTGTGGATAAGGTCCGACTGGCAGTTCCTGACTTCAAGCCCTCGGGAAACGATCCGCAGAATACGGCGCTGCTCAAGACCTTTAATGACACGCTGTGGAACGACCTCGACGTCTCGGGCGTGGTGGAACTGGTTTCCAAGAGCTTCTACCCGTTGCAGACTCCGGGGCAACCGCCAGAGGTGAACTTCCCTGCTTGGAACGCGCCGCCGCCGAATGCAGCCATGCTGGCGTTCGGGAGCCTGGGAGTTGCGGCCGGCCGGCTGACGGTGCAGGGATGGTTGTACGACGTAAAGAATACAGCGTCGCCGCAGGTTCTTGGGAAGCAATATACCGATGCTCCCAGTGATGCCGCGGCACGGATGATGGCGCATAAGTTCGCCGACGAGATTATTTTCCGGCTGGGCGGCGGAATTGCCGGCATCGCCGAGACGCAGATTTATTTTGTCAGTGACCGCAGCGGGCACAAGGAAATCTGGGCCATGGATTACGACGGCTCGAACCAGCACCAGATCACGCATTTGGGTTCAATTTCCCTGGCGCCTCGCATTTCCCCTGACGGGTCGCGGTTGGCCTTCAGTAGTCTGACCAAGACCGGATGGGAGATCATGATGTATTCAATGGACCTCAACCGGGCGGTAGGTTTTCCGCACATGGGCGGGACGAATCTTTCTCCGGCATGGTCGGAGGATGGAACCAAGTTGGCATTTTCATCGTCGCGCGGAGGCGAACCGGAAATTTATGTTTCCGATGGGTCGGGCGGGAATCTACATCGTATGACGAGCTCGAAGGGGCCGGATGTATCGCCAGTATGGAACCGGAAGACGAATTCGCAGATCGCTTTTGTCAGCGGGCGCACCGGACTGCCGCAGATTTATACCATGGAGGCTGACGGCACTAACTTGCAGCGCATGACGGATCAGGGTTATGCGGTGTCGCCGAACTGGTCGCCCAACGGTCAGTTTCTGTTGTTCGCGTGGGTGCGCAAATACGGGCCGGGCGACCCCGGTGCTTCGGACATTTACCTGATGGATATCGCCAGCAAGCAGTGGGTGCAGGTGACGCATGACGGCGGCCGGAACGATTTTCCGTCGTGGTCGCCGGATGGAAGGCATATCGTGTTTCAATCCAACCGGTCAGGCAAAGAAGAAATCTGGAGCATGCTGGCGGACGGGACCAAGATCCAGCAATTGACTTTTGCGGGACGCAACACCCAACCCAACTGGAGTTGGAAATAGTAAATACGCTTCGTCTGATTCCGGGGGCTGGCCCTTGGGATCGCAGGGAGGATTAAAGTGAAGCAAAAAAGTATCAAAGGGTCTCTGCTGATCGTTGCCTTGAGCGCTATATTGACGCTGGGAGCTTGCGGAAAGAAAACAACTCCGCCTCCGCCGCCACCTCCGCCGGCCCCACCGGCGCCAACCGCTTCCATCTCAGTGAGCCCGAACACCGTGCAAGCCGGGCAAGCTGCATCACTCACCTGGCAAACCAGCAATGCCACCGATGTATCGATCGACGGCATCGGCGCGGTGCAGCCCAATGGGTCGCAAAGCGTATCACCGACCGATTCCACGACCTATCACCTGGTCGCCAAGGGAGCGGGCGGAACGCAGGAGGCCACGGCAAGGCTGACCGTGACCCAGGCCCCGGCGCCGCCGCCACCGACTCCGACGGTCACCGACGAAGACTTGTTTAGTCAGAACATCAAGGATTTTTATTTTGACTACGACAAGGCTGATATTCGTGGCGATCAGCAGCCGTCTCTACAGGCCGACCTGTCATTCCTCGGTCAGCATCCTAATATCAACATTACGATTGAAGGACATTGCGACGAGCGCGGCTCGACTGACTTCAACCTGGCTCTGGGCGACCAGCGCGCCAGTGCGGTCAAGAACGCACTGACGGCGGGCGGAATCAGCGCCAGCCGGATCAAGACCATCAGCTACGGCAAAGAAAAACCGTTCTGCACGGAAAGCAACGAAGCTTGCTGGCAGCAGAACCGCCGCGGTCATTTGGTTTACCAGAAGTAAGACTTCCACGGGGGGACGCTTAGGCGTCCCCCGATTCTTCTCTCGTGAAACGGCGCAGCGGTGTGCGCTGAAGGCGTTGCCAACCGGAACGGGATTCCTCCTGTCGTTGTCGGTTGCGTAATCCGGTACCCCAGGCAGGCCTTTCTCTGTGGAATCCTCCCAGCCTGTGGGACAATCAAGGCATCTAAGATTTTGGTCGTATTCAGGGAAATCTCTATGAACAGACATCGAATCTCTGCGGTTCTCGCGTTGTTTCTGGTGCTGACGGTGGCGGCAGGTCCGGCCTCAGGTGCGAGCAAAGAAATGATCCAATTGCAGACCCAGGTGCAGCAACTGCAGGAGCAAATGACGGCTATGCAGCGCAGCTTTGACGAACGCATGGGCGTCATGAACAATCTGGTGCAGCAGGATACCGACGCGTCGAACAAGCTGCTGACGGCACTCGCCGGGCTGCAGACTGCCCTGGCTAAGCAACAGGGCGACGCCGGATCGAAGGTCGACCAGGTTTCAGGCCAGGTGCAGGCGCTGAACGACACCATGGACGAGATCAAGGTGCGCCTGGCGAAAGTCACCAAGCAGTTGGAAGATATGCAGGCGGCGCAGCAGAGCCTGGCGGCACAACAGACAACGCAACAGGCTGCGGCGGACGCCGCTAAGAACGCCCCGCCTCCGGACGTGCTGTACAACAACGGCGTGCGCGACTACAACGGAGGCAACAACGAGCTGGCGACCCAGGAATTCTCGCAGTACCTCCAGTTTTATCCCAACACCGATCTCGCGGGGAACTGCTATTTCTATCTGGGGGAGATTCAGTTTCGTCAGGCCAATTACCAGCAGGCGGCGCAGAGCTACGACCAGGTATTGCAGAATTTTCCCAGCGGGAACAAAGCGGCCTCGGCGCAGTTGAAGAAGGGATTCGCGCTGATCGAGCTTGGCAAACAGGACGATGGAGTCGCCGAGTTAAGGCACGTGATTCAGCGCTATCCGCACTCTCCGGAGGCGCTGCAGGCGCGGGAGCGGTTACACAAACTGGGAGTTTCGACGACAGGAAAGTAGTCTCGCCTCAGGCTGCGGCCTTGCGCAAACGTATGACCGCTACGGTCGCCAAAAAAGACATGGCGGGAAATTTTGTGAGTAGAGAATTGCTGAGTCGGAAAGTGGCGGGGCTCGCGGCGGGAGCGAACCTCTGCGCCAACGGCACTAGAGGAAGTCGGAAAAACCGCAGACCTTCGCTCTTAAATCCCTCTTGAAAATCGATGAACTCGTCTTCCGTCAGGGGATACTCATCGTCAGAGATATCCTGGTGGTTGGGCAGGAACGATCGCAGGCGATCGTAAGTGCGACTGAAACGAACCGGTTCCTTGAGGACGATGAATCCTCCGGGGCGGAGGACGCGAAGCATTTCAGTTCTTACTCTGGGAAGCTCCAGATGGTGGATGAGAGACATGCAGAAGATCACGTCCACTGACGAGTCTTGCAGTCCGGTGTCGTAGGCGCTGCCCACGCGAACGTCGCCTTCCAGTCTTTCCTCGCACAGACGATGCTTGGCGATGGCAATCAGGTCAGGGGAAACGTCGATCCCAATGACATTTGCGCCACGCCGGATGAGTGGAACCAGTTCCTCCCCGGATCCGCAGCCGAGATCCAGGACGCGTAGGCCGGTCGCGTCTCCCAACAAGTGAAAGGAATACTCTAAAGCGTAGGGAGTATCGGCGGGCGGATTCAGATACCGGTCGATCTGAATGGGATTAACAACGATCTTTCTCGCCTCCGACGCACTACGATCCAACTCGCTTCGATCGCCGCTGGAGAGATTCATAGGTGCCGCGACCCCTTGTATCGCGGGCAAAATTGTCTCACTGTATCAAGCGAAAGGCAAGTTTGCGCGCGGATTGCTAAATGGCGCGGTGATGATGCTTGGGAGCGCGGTGCTTAGCGGCTTTATGGGCCCGATGGCGCGTCACGCGCCGGTCGCGGTGATGGTGAGTGGCTTTCACAGGAGTTAGCCTGGCTTGCGACGTTACCGGCGACGCGAAGGCGAATGCGCTGGAGACGGCCACGACCGCCAATACGATAAGCCACCGCTTCATATACTCTTTCCCCCGCTGAATCCTCCTACTTTATCACTATAGGATTGCGATCGCTAAGGTACTAAACTGGGTTCGCCGGAATTCCTATGAAGGAGGGAAAGCGATGACGGATCAGACGCGCGATCAGGATGCAGGGAAGGGTGCCACCGAAGTTGAGGATCAGAAGGAGCCGGGGAACGTGGGAATGCAGGAGCAGATCGGGCATCGTGATCAGGATCCGATGTTGAAGGATGCGGACTCGGATTTTCCAGAGCCGGGGCAGAGTCCGGAGCACAGCGGCGAGCCAGTTCGCAAGTCGGCTTGATGAGGTCGAGCCGGGATGCCAGGTTCCTCATCCGGCCTCCGCCCGGTTCGGAATGACTATTTAGACAGCCGCTCCGACCAGAAATCCGGCTAGCGGAGTTCTTCCATGCATGCGTCCAGCACTTCTTTGCCCGGACGAGTCAGAGAATCCGGCAGCGTGGCCAGCGGCTGATCGACCACGTTGAGCATGTCGAGGAAGTTTGGGGCCTCGGGGTTGACGTAGAAAATGCCGGTCAACACTTCGCCCTTCTCATGCGCTTCGCCGAGGCGAGTCATGGCGCGAATCTTGTCGGTCGGGTTGAAATCTTCTTCCAGTTTCCGCAGACGCAAGTGCGAGCCGTCGTGCATGGTGACGTCTGTGGTGGTGCCTGGATCGTATTCGACGTTGATCTCCTCGAAGTGCGGGACGAAGCTGACTTCCTGCAACATTTCTTCATGTTCCTTCACATATTTATAGGACTTGGTGGAACCCTCGTGATCGTTAAAGGTGACGCAGGGGGAAACCACGTCGAGCATGACCGTGCCTTTGTGCGCGATGGCGGCTTTGAGCATGGCGCCTAGTTGGCGCTTGTCACCGGAGAACGAGCGGCCTACCAGAGTCGCCCCGAGCTGAATCGCGAGAGCGCAGGTGTCGATGGGCGGAAGATCGTTTAGCACGCCGGATTTCAATTTCGAACCGAGGTCGGCGGTGGCCGAGAACTGGCCTTTGGTTAGGCCGTAGACGCCGTTGTCTTCGATGATGTAGATGATCGGCAGATTGCGGCGCATGAGGTGCATGAATTGTCCGATGCCGATCGATGCGGTGTCGCCGTCGCCGCTGACGCCGATGCAAACCAGGCGGCGGTTGGCCAGCAGAGCTCCGGTGGCGACTGAGGGCATGCGGCCGTGCACGGCGTTGAAGCTGTGCGAACGGTTCAGGAAGTAAGCCGGCGTCTTTGAGGAGCAGCCGATGCCGCTGGGCTTGATGAGGAATTCCGGTTGCACGCCCATCTCGTACATGGACTCGATGATGCGTTCGGAAATGGCATTGTGACCGCAGCCGGCGCACAGCGTGGTCTTGCCGCCTTTGTAATCCATGACGGTGAGGCCGATGCGGTTGGTCTTCGGCGCGGGTGCGGCGGCTCCGGGTTCGACAGTCGTGGTGCCCATTGAGTTTTCCCTCGGCGGCTAAAGCCGCGAATCAGTTGGTGCGCTTACGGTGCGGCTAAAGCCGCACCCTTTCAAAACTACGATCCCAGTCAGTCCGTTTACTTGCCTTCCATGCTGGTCAGTTCGTCAGTGATGGAGCGCGCGTCGAGCGGCAGGCCGTGAATGTGGGCGATGCTGCGCATGCGCGTGATCAGTTCGGGCTTGAGATCGAGCTTGAGCAGCGTGAGCATCTGCGCGTCGCGATTCTGCTCGACGAGATAGATGCGATCGTGCTGCTCGACAAATTCATGCACTTCGCGAGTGAATGGATATGCACGCAGGCGCAGGTAGTCTATTTCGATTTGGTATTCGTCGCGAAGCTGATCGATGCTTTCGGTGATGCCCCAGTGCGAAGTGCCGTAACCGATGATGCCGATCTTGGCGTCTTTGCCCTTAGTGATTTCGGGGCGGGGAACGAAAGAGCGCGAGGTTTCGAACTTGCGGTTCAGACGCTCCATGTTGTTTTCGAAGTCGTCGGCGCGCTCGCTGTATTGGGCTTTTTCGTTGTGACCGCTGCCGCGGGAGAAATAGGCCGCTGAAGGATGAATCGTGCCCGGCAGAGTACGATAGCCGATGCCGTCCCCGTCAACATCTTTGTAGCGGGCGAAGCCGCCGAGGCGGTCGAGATCTTCCTTGCCGAGAACCTTGCCGCGATTGATCGGCGTCGTGGGATATTCGAAGGGATCGGACATCCAGTTGTTCATGCCGAGATCGAGATCGGACATGACGAAGATCAGCGTCTGAAATTGCTCGGCCAAATTGAAGGCTTCGGGCGCCATGCTGAAGCATTCGCTGACCGAGCAGGGAAACAGCATGATGTTTTTGGTGTCGCCGTGCGAGAGGAATGCGGTGGAAAGAATGTCGCCCTGCGATGTCCGCGTGGGCAGCCCGGTTGACGGGCCGACGCGCTGAATGTCCCAGATGACGCCGGGGACTTCAACGTAATACGCGAGGCCGGCGAATTCCGACATCAGCGAGATGCCGGGGCCGGCGGTTGCGGTCATGCTGCGCGCGCCCGCCCAGCCTGCGCCAATCACCATGCCGATCGCGGCAAGTTCGTCCTCAGCCTGCACGATGGCGAAGGTAGCTTTGCCGTCCGGGCCGATGCGGTATTCCTTCATGTAGTCGATCATGGTCTCGACCAGCGAGGACGAAGGCGTGATCGGATACCAGGTGACGACGGTGCATCCGGCGAACATGCAGCCGAGAGCGGCGGCGGAGTTGCCGTCGATGATGATCTTGCCGGCAGTCGCGTTCATGCGCTCGATGTAGAAGGCGCCGCGTTTCTGCAGGTTGGCCTTGGCGTGATCGAATCCGGCCTGCGCTGCCGCCAGATTGAGATTGGCCGCTTTTACTTTCTTCGCGAACTGTTTGCGGATGGCCTTCTCAACTTCGCCCATTTCAATTTCGAGCAGTTGAGCGACGACGCCCACGTACACCATGTTCTTGACCAGTTTGCGCAGCTTGGCTTCCGGGCAGACTGCGGCAACGATCTTGTCGTAAGGAACTGAGTAAAAGACGACATCGTCGCGCAGTTTGTCGAGCTTCAGCGGCTCGTCGTAGAGCACAGACGCGCCGGGGGCGAGCGACATGGTATCTTCGACCGCAGTCTCGGGATTCATGGCCACCAGGAAATCGATTTCCTTTTTGCGGCCGATGTAGCCGTTTTTATTGGCGCGGATCGTGTACCAGGTGGGAAGTCCGGCGATGTTCGAGGGGAACATGTTCTTGCCGGAGACGGGCACGCCCATCTGAAAAATGCTGCGCAGCAGAACTGTATTTGAACTTTGCGAGCCGGAACCGTTGACCGTCGCGACCTGAATGCTCATGTCGTTGACGATGCGCTTGCGCCCCACGCCGCCGGCCGATTCCTGGGGCGTGATATCCGTCGTAGCCATCCCAACACCTTCCTTCAGTTAGCGGGCTAAAGGTCTTGCCCGTAAGTTATGGATTGCACAGGAGGAAACATTCCATTATACGGCGGCCTAGCCGCCCCGTCGCGCCAAATCGCCCGCCTGTGGCTGCGGGGAACCTGTTTGGGAACGAGGGAGGTTCTGCATGGACGTACTATGCGGTCTCGTAGAACTGGGCCATGTTGCGGAACTTATTATATCGGGACACGAGCAATTCGGCAGGGGGGATCTTCTTCAGTTCGGCGTAATGCTTATGCAGTGTGGCGTCGAGCAGATTGGCGGCGGCTTCGTGGTCGCGATGGGCTCCGCCTTCGGGCTCGGGAACAATGTCGTCGATGCAGCCGAGTTCGCTGAGGTCGGTGGCAGTGATGCGCATAGCCTCAGCCGCGAGTTCTTTCTTGGTGGCATCGCGCCACATGATGGCGGCGCAGCCTTCGGGCGAAATGACGGAATAGATCGAGTTCTCCATCATTAATACGCGGTCGGCAACGGCGATAGCCAGAGCCCCGCCGCTGCCACCGACGCCGATGACGGTGGCGATGATGGGGACTTCAAGCCGCGCCATTTCGCGCAGATTGTAGGCGATGGCTTCGGCCTGGCCGCGTTCCTCGGCGTGAATGCCGGGATATGCGCCGTCGGTGTCGACCAGAGTGAAGATAGGGCGGCGAAATTTCTCCGCCAGCTGCATGATGCGGATGGCCTTGCGATAGCCCTCAGGATGCGGCGTGCCAAAGTTGCGATGCACCCGCTGTTTCATGTCGCGGCCTTTTTGTGTGGCGACAACCAGGATTTCGTCGCCGTGGAAGCGAGCCATACCGCAGATGATGGCGGCGTCATCGCCGAAGCTGCGGTCGCCGTGAATTTCGCTGAAATCGGTGAAGATGCGCTCGATGTAGTCGAGCGACTGCGGCCGCTGCGCATGCCGCGCCAGCTCTGTCTTCTGCCAGGCCGTGGGCGGAGCGCTCATCTCGCGGCGCAAGGCTTCGAGGCGGTCCTGGAGCTTAGCGATCTGGCGGCGGGTAGCGTCATCGGCGCTTGGAGACTCCAGTTCGGCAACCTGGCGTTCGATCTGTTCGAGTTCCTGCTGCGCTTTTTCGGAAGGTGCCATGCGTTGAATCAGGCGATGCTCGGAATCAGGCGATGTTTGAAATCAAGCGATGATGCGGACGCTGCCCCGTCCGCACAGTTGCTCGACGCGGGCGATGAAGTTGCGGTCCGGAATCACATTATAGCCTTCCGCTTCCATCACCACCATGAAATCGCCCTGGCGTTCCACGTCAAATAACACTTTGGCTTCGCCCTTCCGCTCGAGGAAAAGCGAATGCAGGTCGTCGACAGTGGCCTCGCCGGAGTTTTCGAGTGGCACCCGGATGCGGATGGCGCGCGGGAAGTGGAACTTTGGCTTCTTCGAGCGGCTGAATTTCTGCGGCAGTAATTTTTGGATTCGCGCCTTCTTCGATGCGCACGCCGGTTTTCACGAGTACAGGAACTTCGAGCTTCACTTTGTCCCCAATGCGTTTGTAGGCCTCGGGGAAAACGATCATGTCGATGGAGCCCGACATATCTTCGAGCGTTGCCTGAGCGTAAAAATCGCCGCGCTTCGATTTAAGCACGCGCACGTTGCCGATGATGCCGGCAGTGACGATGGTTTCGTCTTTGCCGGTGGATTTGGTCATGGCCGCGATTTCTTCGATGCTGAGCGCATGCAGGTCGGTGAGCTTGTCTTTGTACTTTTGCAGCGGATGGCCGCTGATGAAGAAGCCGAGGATTTCTTTTTCCGCGGTGAGGCGGGTGTGCTCGTCCCAGTCGGGAACGTTCGGCAACTTGTCGTTGTGCGATTCAGCGTCTTCCTGCTGGAAGACGCCAAACAGGCCGTGCTGGCCGGATTCGGCGTCGCGCTGCGCTTTCTGCGCCTGCTCCATGGCTTTGTCGAGCACGGCCATGAGTTGCGCGCGGCGGCCCATGGAATCCATGGCGCCGCTCTTGATCAGAGATTCGAGAACGCGTTTGTTGAGCAGCCGCAGGTCGACGTTTTCGCAGAATTCGAAAATGGATTTGAAGCGTCCGAGTTTCTTGCGCGCGGCCACGATCGATTCAATGGCGTTGCCGCCGACATTTTTCACCGCGGCCAGGCCGAAGCGGATCGATTCGCCGTGCGGCGTGAAGTTGGCGTCGGACACATTGATGTCAGGCGCTTCGACGGCGATGCCCATCTCGCGGCATTCGTTGATGTACTTGACCACGTCGTCGGTTGAGCCGGTGACCGAAGTCAGCAAGCGCCGCCATGAACTCGACGGGATAGTGCGTCTTCAGATAGGCCGTGTGATAGGCGAGCAGCGCATAGGCGGCGGAGTGCGACTTGTTGAAGCCGTATCCGGCGAACTGCGCCATGAGGTCGAAAATCTTCTCGATTTTCTTCGGCGGAAATTTCTGCCGCGCCGCGCCTTCGACAAAGCGCTCGCGCTGCTGCGCCATCTCCTCGGCTTTTTTCTTGCCCATGGCGCGGCGCAGCAGATCGGCTTCACCCAGCGAGTAGCCGGCCAGGCGGTTGGCGATCTGCATCACCTGTTCCTGATAGACGATCACGCCCAGCGTTTCCTGCAGAATTTCCTGCAGCTCCGGCAATTCGTATTCGACTTTCTTGCGGCCGTGCTTGCGGTCGATGAAATCGTCGATCATGCCGCCCTGGATCGGGCCGGGCCGGTAGAGCGCGTTGAGAGCGGTGAGATCTTCGATGGAATTGGGCTGATACTTGCGCAGCACGTCGCGCATGCCGTGCGATTCAAACTGGAAGACGCCGGAGGTCAGTCCTTTGTGGAAGACTTTTTCGTAAGTGTCGTCGTCTTCCAGCGGAATCTGTTCGAGCGTGATGGCCGTGCCGCGATGTCTGCGCGATCAGCTTCAGCGCGTCGGTCAGAATCGTGAGCGTGGTCAGGCCGAGGAAGTCCATCTTCAGCAGGCCCAACTTGTCGATCGCGACCATGTCGAAGGCGGTCACGATTTCGTCGTTCTTGGTGCGGTGCAGCGGAACGAGATCGGTGAGCGGGCGCGGCGAAATCACGACGCCGGCGGCGTGAACGCCGGAGTTGCGGACCATGCCTTCCAGCTTCTTGGCGGTTTCGAACAGTTCGCGAATCTGACCATCTTTTTCAATCGCCTCGCGCAGTTGCGCGGAGTCGGCGATGGCCTGCTCCAGCGTGATGTTCAGCTGCGTCGGGACCATCTTGGCGATGCGGTCGACGTCGGCGTAGGGAATGTCCATGGCGCGGCCAACGTCTTTGATGGCGGCTTTGGCGGCCATGGTGCCGAAGGTGATGATCTGGGCGACGTTGTCGCGGCCGTATTTCTGCGTGACGTACTGGATGACTTCGCCGCGGCGGTTCATGCAGAAATCGATGTCGATGTCGGGCATGGAGACGCGCTCGGGATTCAGAAAGCGCTCGAAGAGCAGTTCATGCTGCAGCGGATCGATGTCGGTAATTGCGAGCGCGTAGGAGACGAGCGATCCGGCGGCCGATCCGCGGCCGGGGCCGACGGGAATGTCGCGCTCGCGGGCGTAGCGGATGAAGTCCCAGACGATGAGGAAATAGCCGGGGAACTGCATCTGCTGGATGATGGCGAGTTCGCGCTCCAGGCGCTGCTCGTAGTCGGCGATGGAATGTTTCAGCTTGCCTTGCTCGTGCAGCGGGCGCAGCGCTTCGAGGCGGCGGGCGAAACCTTCGCGGGCTACGTGGACGAAGTAGCTGTCGATCGTGTAGCCGGGCGGGACTTCGAATTGCGGAAACGGATTCGCGATTTTTTCCAGACGCAGGCTGCAGCGCTCGGCAATGTCGAGCGTGCGCGTGAGCACCTGCGGAGAATCTTTGAAGACGCGAGCCATTTCGTCGTGGTTCTTGACGAAGAACTGGTTGCCGTCGAACTTCATGCGGGCGGTGTCGTGAATCGACTTGCCGGTCTGGATGCAGAGCATCACGTCCTGGGCGTGGGCGTCGTCTTCGCAGAGGTAATGGCTGTCGTTGGTGGCGACCAGCGGCAGGCCGAGATCTTTTTCGAGTTGGAAGAGGCCGGGATGGATGCGGTGCTCCATGCGCGAGGCCCTGATCCTGAATCTCGAGAAAGAAATTTTCTTTGCCGAAAATGTCGGTGAAGGTTCCGGCGGCGGCGCGGGCCGCGTCGTAGTTGCCCTCGGTCAGGCGCTCGGCGACTTCGCCTTTCAGGCATCCGGAGAGGCCGATCAGGCCGCGGGAATGCTCGGCGAGAAATTTCTTGCTGACGCGCGGCTTGTAATAAAAGCCGTGCAGCGAGGCTTCGGACGTGATCTTGACCAGGTTGCGGTAGCCTTCTTCGTTTTCGGCGAGCACGAGCAGGTGGTTGTAGGTGTCGCCTTCGGGCGCGGCGCGGTGGTCGTCTTTTTTGCAGATGTAGAGTTCGCAGCCGACGATGGGCTTCACGCCCGCATGTTTGGCGGCGTTGACGAAGTGGACCGCGCCAAAGATGTTGCCGTGGTCGGTCATGGCCACGGCGGGCATGCCCAGCTCTTTCACACGCTGGCAAAGTTTTTCGACGTCACAAGCGCCGTCGAGCATGGAGTAGTCGGTGTGCAGGTGCAGGTGGACGAATTGAGACATGGGGTCGTAGGGTTAGTCTACCGCAAACCGGGACGGAGGAAAGGTGTGGATGGCTGTGAGTTTCCGGGGTAGCTCCGCCTCAGCGGTTTCCGATTTTCGAAGCAAGTAGCCCTCTAAAGTCGGCAATCGCCTCTGGCGAGGGAAAGGCTCTCTTTGGGACTATACCCGCCGAATCTTTGGTTTGAAAAAGCAGGAACAAGTTCTTCGTCTCTCGATAGCTACTATAGGATCTCCACTTTTTTTCCCCATGTCCCATCTCGCTATCGACTCTTACCCCATCGTCATCGAAGGTGGCGGTTCTGGCGGAAAAGAGGCCTACATTTCTGTAATAGATCCGGCGGTGGACAATGAGCGGAAGAAAGAATTGAGTAGCCGTAAACATCGCAAAAATCGCGGCGAGTAGTAGGCCAAAAGCAATATCGAGATACCGGATGCTCAGTAGCGCCAAGAAGACCCCGAGAAGCCCGAGAGAGCTCTGACGTAACGCCTCGTGGGGCTAATTTGTACAGTCTTCACCATTTCCAGGTGTTCGCTTGGAGTGATGTCGTAAGTGATTTGCATCGGGCCTCAAAAACGATCTAGTCCGCGCCCGCTGCGGCGGCCTGCGCCTTTTGCAGCAGCCGCCGAGCCTGCGCAATCAGTTCTGCCACTTCGAAGGGCTTTACCAGGTGGGGGATATTGTTCTGCCTGCAGGAAGGCGCGCTCGTCGCTGGGTTCGCTCCGTTGGAGAAGGTGAACAGGACGTGGCCTTCCATGGCCGCGCAATTTTCCTTGAGCCACTGGCAGGATCTCTTGGACGCTCCACTGGCCGGGCATCTTGCCGTTCATGATGAGGGCGTCAAAATGTTCGGAGAGCAGGCGAGTCTTCACATCCTCGCTGGACTTGGCGGTTACGACGGTTGCGCCCGCGCCGGCGAGCACGTCGCGCTCGAATTCGAGCACGGCTTCTTCTTCCTCCACCAGCAGCACGCGGCCGTGGATTGCGCCTTCGTGCAGACGGGGCGCGGCTTCAGCTTCGGGTTCGGCATGGGGCGGAGCTGCCGCGGGCAAGCCGCACCTCGATGCAAGCGCCGCCTTCGGGAGCATTGTTGGCGGTGATGTCGCCGCCATGTTCTTTCACAATGCCGTAGCAGATGCTGAGCCCGAGGCCGGTGCCTTTGCCCACGCTCTTGGTGGTGTAGAAAGGATCGAAGATGCGCTTGGGATCTTTGATGCCTGCGCCGTCGTCGGTGAACTGCGTGCAAACGTGTCCGCCCACGCAGCAGACGCGAATCTTGAGCTTGCCGGCGCGTCCGGTTTCGAGAATGGCGTCGACCGCGTTGTTGATGACGTTCAGGAATACTTGCTCGATCTGATGCGGGTCGGCGACGACCAGGGCAGGTTCGGAAGGCACATCGCGTTCGACGTGAATATTGTTGATCTTCAGGTCGTAGTCGCGCAGGGCCAGAGTTTCGTCGAGCATCTTTGCGGATATCCACTTCGTCGCGTTGCGGCTTGCGCTGGCGGGCGAAGGACAGAAGATTCTGCACCACGCGATGCGTGCGCTGCGCCTGCTTGAACAGCTTGGCGACGTAGTCCTGAGCGCGAGTGTTCAGGCCTTCGGTTTCGAGAAGCTGGGCGTAGCCTAGGATCGCGGTCAGCGGATTGTTGAGTTCGTGGGCAACGCCGGCGATAAGCTGTCCGACGGCAGACATCTTTTCGCTTTGCAAAAGTTGTTCCTGCGTCTTGCGCAGATCTTCGTAGGCGCGGCAGGTCTCTTCGTAGAGCCGGACTTTCTCGATGGTGGTGGCGAGCTGGCGGCTGATGGCGACCAGAAGATTTTCGTCATTGCTGGAATATTCGTAGCCCAGATGGCTGCACAGCCCCATGATGCCGACGGGTGCGTCCTTGCCCCAGAACATGACCCAGATCCAGGAGCGGTCGGCGTCGGAGCGCAGGAACTCGACAACCTTGGGCGGCAGGTGCGGCAGATATTCGGCGGTGATTACTTCCGTGCGCGAACGCATCACCAGATCGCCGAAGCCTTCAGTGAAATAAACTTCGGCGGTGCGGACTTTGTCACGGCTGCGCGGGCCCCAGGCGGCGCGGCGGCGATAAGTCGTAGTGTCGGTGTCGGAGAGATAAACCGTGCCGCTCTCTGCGCCAAATAACGTGACCACCTGACGCAAGGTCAGGTTGAGAATTTCGTCGAGATCGAACGACTGCGCGGCGACCACCGCCATGGCGTTCAGGGCGTTGAGCTCGCGGTTGCGGCGGCGCATTTCGTCTTCGGCGCGGCGCTTCTCCGTCATGTCGAGAACGAAGCCCTGATAGCGTTCAATGTTGCCGGTCGAATCGCGGGTGGCGAAGCTGCTCTCGGCGGCCAGCAGCAGAGTGCCATCTTTGCGGCGAAGCGTCACGTCGAAATTGCGCACGTAATTCTGCATCTCAATTTCGTTGCGGAAAGCTTCACGCTGTTTGGGGTCGACGCAGATTTCGGTGTTCAGGTTCAGAACCAGCAGCTCTTCGCGCTTGCTGTAGCCGAGCATGTGCACGAACGCATCATTGCAGTCGATGAGCTGCCCGGCAGGGTTGGCGACGTAAACGCCTTCCTGCACTTGCTCGAAGAGCAGACGATATTTTTCTTCCGCGGAGCGGCGGTCGGTAATGTCGCGGACGACGTGAATCGTGCCTTTCTGCGGGCTGCCTTGCTCGGTGTAGGAAGACGTCGAAACCACCGAGAAGCCGCCGAAACACGGGTCGGCGCCTTCGGTGAATTCTTCGTCGCCGCCCATGGCGCAGTAGGGGCATCCAGTCCATTCGCCGAAAGTGTGCGGCAGGGCCGTGTCGCAAGAGACGCCGACAACATCGGCCGCGGCCTGCCCGAGTTGTTCGAGTAGAACCTGATTGGCCTTGATGATGCGGTAGTCGGCGTCGTGAGCCAGAATGATGTCGTGAATGGAATCGAAGGTGTTGATCCACTGGCGTTGCGAGCGCAGCACCTGCTCGAGCAGGCGGAAGTTTTCGACTGCGACCGCAAGCTGCTTGGCGCAGGATTGGAGAAAATCGAGTTCTTCGGCAGTCCACTGGCGGCTCCCGGAGCTGCCCAGCAGTAAGAGTCCGATCGGCGACTTGTTTCCTGCGACCGGGACCATCACTAACTCGCGAATCTTTTCCGCCTCTAAACAAAGTTCGGGCTCAGGAGCGGCATCGCTTCGTGTCGTGACCTTTGGAGCGGGCTGATTCAGAAGTTTGGAGATGTCGTCGCTGATCTCGGCCATTCCCGCATCGCGCAGAAAATCAGAAGACAATCCCACCGCGTGCGTGGCAACCAGATGTCCGCCTTCGATCAGACGGAACCATGCAGCCCTTGCGCCGGTCACGTGCTGCAGTTCTTCGACTGCCGCCTGCACAACGTTGCCGTATTGCTGAGCGCCGGCGATGCTCGCCGTAATGGCCTGCGCCGCACGAAGGCGGCGCGTGCGCATCCGCGATTCGTCAGAAGCAACGAGCAGCATGCTGGCGCCAAGCGCAATTTCCGCGGCCAGAAATGCCGCCGAAGGCACGCGGTCAGTAAACGGCGACCACGCGAGATGAAGAAATGGTAGGCACAGAGCCAGCAACCATGCTGAGGGCTCCCATCGTCCGCGGCGAGCGCGCAGCAGAGCAATCGAAGCGGTGAGCAGAATGATGCGGTAGCTGACCTCTACGGCCATGCGCAGCGGAAGAGAATCGGGCCACAGCAGAACTCGGACTCCCGCGAATCCCACCAGAATGGGCGTGATCACCATTAGCGGAAGAATGAGGTCGCGAGTGCCCGCATAGACCAGCACAGCTCCCGCCAGCAAGTCCCGCCGCGAGCACGAACGTTGCTTGTACCGCGACTTGATCGAAGGGCGCCGGAATTTTGGCCGCGAAGCAGTGCTCGGCCAGGCGCGAGGCCGCAAACACCGTCCAACCTAAAGCCCAAATCTTGAGATAGGTCTCGCGAAAGGCGCGCAGCGCGAGCAGGGAAGCGCCCAGCACGACGAGCAGCGCGAATTCTGCCGTGGTGGGCCGGGCCAGGCCAAGCTGTGCCGTCGTGTTCCAGATCGACCAGAAGGATGCGCTCATGGTTGCGTTGCGAACGCACGTCAGGTTGCGGACGTACGTCTTCCTTCCTTTTGAATACCATGTGCCGAGGCATTCTCGATGTAGTTTCAGGACCTGATTGATTACTTTCGGCATCTCGCCTGTGAGTTACAATCGCCGATAGACTTTCGTGTAGTTCCCATGCCAGATCGAATTCTTGTAGTTGACGACGAAGAACCGATACGAGAAATCGTCGCGTCGATGCTTGGCACAGCGGGATACGCCTGCAAACAAGCGGCTTCCGGCCTGGAAGCGCTGGCTATCCTCACTTCCGGCGAAGAGTTTGAGTTGATGCTCTCGGACCTGATGATGGCCGATCTCGACGGCATTGGCCTACTCGAGCGCACCAAGGAAAAGTATCCTGATATGCCGGTGGTGATGGTTACCGCTGTGCACGATATCTCGGTCGCGCTCGCCGCCATTCGAAACGGCGCGTATGACTATCTGCTGAAACCCTTCGAGCGCGAGCAGTTGCTCAACACCGTCAGCCGCGCGCTTGAAAATCGCCGACTGAAAGTGGAGAACCGCACTTACCAGACAAATCTGGAATCGCTGGTCAAGGCGCGCACCGACCAGTTGCAGACTGCGATGGGAAACCTGGAGCGGTCTTACGACATTACGCTCGAAGCGCTGGGCGACGCGCTCGACTTGAAAGATCGCGAGACCGAGGGCCACTCCAAGCGCGTGACCGCATTCACGATTGCGATTGCGAAAGCCATGGGGCTGCCTCGCGACCAGATCAATACGATTGCCCGCGGAGCGTTTCTGCACGACATCGGAAAGATGGCGATTCCTGACAAGATTTTGAATAAGCCTGGAAAGCTTGAGCCCGAAGAGTTCAGCATCATGAAGGAGCACGCCCACCTCGGCTACCAGATCGTGAAGAAGATTCCGTTCCTTTCCGAGGCGGCTGAGATTGTTTACTCGCATCAGGAAAAGTTCGATGGAACCGGGTATCCGCGCGGGCTGAGGGGCGAACAGATTCCCCTGGGTGCGCGCATCTTTTCTGTGGCCGACACCCTCGATGCCATCACTTCGGACCGCATTTATCGCCCGGCGCAGACCCTGCAAGCAGCGCGCGAGGAGATTGCAAAGTGGGCGGGCCGGCAATTCGATCCTGAAGTGGTCAAGGTGTTTCTCGAAATGCCGGACAATATTTGGGATGATCTGCGCAAAGAAATTCACGCCCAGATCTACCGGGTCGCATATTCCACAGGGGCCAAGGGCTAAATCCGCGCGCGAAGGTGGAACCGTTGAACCGCGGGAATCGATCAAAAAATCTGGTTGTGGCTGCCGCGCTGCTGATGGTCGCGCTGGTGGCGGCAGTTGTGTTCCTGCCCAAGGGATTATTTCTCGTCGGGGTCAGCGATATTGTGGGAGCGCTGCTGATGCTGTGCGCCCTGCTTGCGTTCGCTGCGCACGGGTCGGCAAGCAAGGGGCGCATGCGCTGGTTCTGGTTGCTGCAGGCTGGAGGCTGGGGACTGTGGTTCTGCGACCAATGGTATGGATCGCCTTCGATCTCTTCTTGAAGAAGAAAGTTCCGGCTATGTATCCCGCGGACGCCCTGCTGTTTCTCGCCGGAGCTCCCATGATCGCGGGCCTTCTTCTGCGGCCGCACCGTCAGCCTTCCGGAGCGCGGTGCGCGCCTCGGCATACTCGACTTTTCTCTGCTGTCGTTGTGGTGGCTCTACCTGTATCTGTCGTTCGTGGTGTGCTGGCAATACATTTCGCCGAACGAAGCCGCCTACAACCGCAACTTCGATTGGCTCTCCGGCGCGGAAACCGTGCTGCTGGCAGGCGTCCTGCTGATGTTCTGGCGGGAGAGCACGGGCCGCTGGAAGACATTCTACGCCTGTTTCGGCGGCGCGGTCGTATTCAATGGAGTCTGGTTTTACGTTCTCAACAACGCCATCGAGCGCGATGTTTATTTCACCGGCAGTTGGTATGACATTCCATACTCCGGTTCGTTTGCAATCTTTACCGCGGTCGGACTGCTGGGAACCGGCTTGATCCCGCGGCCGAAACCTCCGCCGACGAATCTTACGGATCGTGGATGACGAATCTGGCCATGATTGCGGTGCTCTCGCTGCCGATCATCGCGCTGTATGCCTTGCTCGATCCTCAATTACGCGACGGCTTCGAACTTTCGTGTGCTGGCCACTTTGGCGACAATGTTTCTGATGGCGTTTGTGCTGTTCATCCAGCATCGACGATTGAACCGAGAGCTGCGGCGCACGAACGTCGTGCTGCAAGAGGCGTCGCTCACCGATCCCTTGACCGGACTGCGCAACCGCCGCTATTTTTCAGCGACCATCGAATCGGATGTTAGCCAGGCGCTGCGCGTCTCATGCCGATGGCCGTGATCCGAACGACGCGCGACCTGGTCTTTTACCTGATCGACGCCGACAATTTCAAAGAAGTGAATGATCAATATGGCCACGATGTCGGCGACCGCGTGCTGGTGGAAATGGCCCGGCGTCTGAGCTCGTCGATTCGCCATTCCGATGTTCTCGTGCGCTGGGGCGGGGAGGAATTTCTGATCGTCTCGCGCTACACCAATCGCAGCGAAGCCGAGTGGCTGGCGCAGCGCGTTCTTTCAGCAGTTGCCGATACGCCGTCATCGGAGTGGGATGGATCGGGAGAAACGGAGCAAGTCTTTACCGCACCTGTTCGCTGGGCTGGGCGGCATTCCCTTGGTCCCCCGATAATCCGCGCGCCAATAGCTACGAGGAAGTGCTCACGCTGGCCGATCGCGGGCTGCATCAGGCCAAGCGCTAGGAAAGAATCGCGCGGTCGGCATTGTGCCTGCTGCCGGAAAACTCCCGGCCACCACGATCGAAGGGCTGCACTCCGCGGGCCTGCATGTTGATTTGCTGGCTGTGGCCGGCCCGGCGCTCGGGCCGAAAATAAGCGGCGCCAATCGGAGCGTCCTCTGCTAACCTAGTTCCGCGTGGGTACTCTTCGCTTTCCTGAATAGCTCGTCCAAAGAGTCGCCGCTGCAGAAGTTACTCCCGATTGCTGGCTGGGGCTACTTCGGGCACCACGCCTAGCGGATCGACCTGAAGCGTGAGTCCGTCGATCCTGCGCACGACTACGAGTTGTCCCGGCGGGCAATGCCGCCGGCGCGACCGCGTCCCAGAGCTCACCGTGCACGAAGACTTTTCCTTGCGGCGAGAGTGCAGTTTGCACAACTCCGGTTTCCCCGACCAGACCTTGGGCTCCAGTCACCACTTTATTGCGACGGGCTTTCAGAGCGATCGTCATCAGGAAGGCAGTTATCAGGCCAAGCGGAATGCTGACGGCGAGCGCGGTTAGCAGGTGAACCCGCATTTCGGGAATTGGCGAATCGACCAGCAGCAGGCCGCCCAGCGTGAGCAGCACGATTCCGCCAATCGGTAAGAATTCCGTGGGTGGCGAATTTCGCTTCCGCCGCAAATAGCGCGAAAGCTCCCAGGATCAATCCTAGCGCGGCGAAGCGCGTGGGAAGAATGTTTAGGGCGAAGGCCGCGAGCAGGATGAAGACGACGCCGACCGTGCCGGGGATGACCGCGCCGGGATGATTGAATTCAACATAGAGGCAGAGCGCTCCGACGGCGAGCAGCAGGAAAGCGACGTCGCCCTCCATGAGGTGTCGAGGATGCGTTCTTTGAGAGTCATGTCGAAAGCGACAAGCGGCTGGCCGGCTAGATTGAGCGTGGCCGATTGTCCGTTGAAGCGTTTGAAGGTCTTGCCCTGCATCTGGCGGAACAGGTCTTCAGGACTCGATGCGACGTAGTCGATCAGATGGCCGGTCGAGGGCTTCCTGATCGGTGAAGGACTTCGACTCCCGCACCGCGCTTTCGGCGGCTTCCATGTTGCGCCCCCGTTTGGAGGTGACGGAGCGCATGAGCGCGGCCGTGTCATTTTCGATTTTCCGCTTCATCTCATCATCCGGCTTGAGCTGAACCGGTCCGATGAGCATGACCGGGTGAGCCGCTCCCGCGGCCGTTCCCGGCGCCATAGCGGCAATGTCGGCGGATTCGAAAATGAAAATTCCCGCCGAGCCGGCGTGTCCGCCGGTGGGGGTTACGTAGACGATCACGGGCACCGGCGACGCCGTAATTTTGTCAATGATTTCGCTGGTGGAACTCAGCATGCCGCCGGGTGTATTGATCTCGATCAATACAGCCTGATCGTTGCTGCGCTGGGCTTCGTCGATGGCGCGCGAAATATATTCCGCGCTGATGGGCTGGATGGTGTCGTTGACGACGACTTTCAGGATTTGCGCGGAAGCCGGATGAGGCCATTGCCACCAGGACGAGGGCGACCAGGACGGGGGATAGGGCTGCAACTATTTTTTTATGCCGATCCGATAAAATCTTTGGTTTCTTTGAGTTAGCGGGTGTGGATATGATTCTATCGCGGTAAAATATTGAGATCAAAGGACTTGCGGGTAAAATATTGCGGAATAAGGAGTTACAGGGGTGATTTTCGATTGGGGAAACGCGAGATGGTGTGCAGCCAAACACAGATTAACAAAATCTTTTGGATATCTTTATTTTAACAGGTTGAGAGGGATTGTTTGCGAGCGCGGCGGAGGAGAATTCGCTTTGGGGAGAATGGGTTAGGGACAGGGGAGAAGAATTTGCTTGACAGGTTACAGATTTGGGATCGATCGGCGCGGTTGTGGTTTGAATTCGGAGAAAGGGGTGCGGTCTGCGCCGGGGCAGTGAGTGTAATCGGCTGGTTTCGTCAACTGGCGATTGGGCAGGACGAGCCCTGTTGCTGGCTATCCATGGACAGAGTCCAGACAGGCATAAGGCCGGACTCTTCGAGCCCGGCCTCCTGACTACGCGCAGTCCCACAAAATCAGTGTTTAACCTCGAACACGGCGCCGAACCCAGATGCACCGCCGAACCATGTCGTCCCATAGATCGTGGCGCCGGGGGTAAGCACGATGCCGAACGGTGCCTGGCCATCGGTTGAGTTGCTGAATGCGTGCAGCATTATCTCGCGCCACTGGCCACTGGCCGTGGGTATGAGTTCAAATAGAGTGCCACAGGTCGGCGCAACCGGCTGACAGTTGTGGCCGCCACCCTGGAAGGTTACGCCGTAGAGATTGCCCGCGGTGTCGACGGCCATGCCTCCGCTGGGCTCAGCGCCGTCGTTTCCGGAGCCAAAGATGTGCAGAATCTTCTCCTTGAAGCTTCCGTCGGATTGCGGCATTAACTCAAACGCCAGGCCATATCCGTATGTGCTACCCAGGCTCGCCTCGCCATAGAGATTCCCGTGACGGTCGAAGATCAAGGGCGATGTGCCGAACTCTCCGCTGCTTGGGCCGATGAAGTTCACCAATGTGGTTAAGAATGAATCTGACAGCGCAACGTCGACACCTGTGCAACTTCCTGCATCTTGACCGGCGAACTACGACAAGGCATTCTTGCTTGGGGCGAAGTCGGGAGAATGGGAGTCACATGAAGTCCAAACTGCTGCTGCTCGTTTTGCTTTTGCCGCTGATGGCGGGAGCACAAACCTATACTTATTCGACCCTCGCCAACTTTCCTGCAAGTTCTGATCTAGGTCCGAGTGACCCGACATCCCCGCTGCTCATTGACCAGCAGGGGAATCTGTTTGGCACGTCTCAGGCAGGCGGTGTGAACAACGATGGAACCGTATTCATGGTGACCCCGGCTGGAGATATCACCACTCTCCACAGCTTTGATGGAAGCGACGGTCAAACGCCGATCAGTGGGCTGGCATGGGACAGTGCAAACAACCTGTACGGAACCACTGTTCGAGGCGGCGCATTCTCGTTTTATGGAACGGTCTACAAGGTGGCCCCGGACGGTACGGAGACTGTGCTTTACAGTTTCCCGGGTAAATATCCATACGGCAACAATCCCATCCTTCCCGTCGTGCTCGATTCCCACAACAATGCGTATGGAGTCACCACTTTCAGCGACAGTAACCTCAACGTATCAGGGGGCGCCACCTTCAGCGTGACACCCGCAGGGAAGTTCACGGTTCGCTTCCAGTTTTGCAGCCTCCTCCCGTGTCCGAATGGTGACGGCCCAAGCGCGTTGATATTGGATAAGGCCGGCAACCTCTACGGGGCCACCGGCGGAGGCGGCGCGAATGACTCGGGTAACGTCTTCGAGCTAACGACCAGTCGTCAATTGAATATCTTGTACTCGTTCCCATTTTCGGACGGCTTGCCGAAAGGTCCTCTGGTTCGGAGGGGTAACAACTTTTTCGTCAGGGCGCAGACTGCGATTTACAAGGTGTCGGTTACAGGTGGCGGCTCTCTCTTCTATGCTTTCCCGAGTGGCATTCACCCGACGTCGCTCGTCATGGACGCCGCCGGAAATATGTATGGAACAACGGACGCCGAGACGGTATTCAAAATTGCCCCTGACGGTACCGAATCCACAATTTTTGCTAACGCGGGATCTCAACCCATTGGGTCCTCGGTAATTCTCGATGGCGCGGGCAATCTATACGGTGCAACCGGCCAGTTCACCGGCGCGAACCAGACCGGCTCGATCTTCAAATTGACAAAGAATTAGGAGCTGAGAACAAGGCGAGGCCATCGTCGGCCTCGCCTTCTTTGTCGTAACATCGCCATTACACGCATTGACCCGGCTGACTAGCGACCTACTGCGGGCTCACAGGGCAGCGCTCAGGAATGATGGACGGTGTCGGACTCGGCGGAAGGTTGATCGGCGGTCCATCCTGGCAGATAGGTGCTGCCGGTGATCAGGCGCGCGCCGCGCTCGTAGGTCGCGTAGGACCACGCCCATTGAATGAATACCAGCAGGCGGTTGCGAAAGCCGATGAGAAAAAGAATGTGGACGAACAGCCAGGAGAGCCAGGCGATGAAGCCGGAGATGTGGATGCGTCCGAACTCGGCGACGGCGGCGGCGCGGCCGATGGTGGCCAGGCTGCCCTTGTCCCAGTAGTGGAAGATGGGGCGGGAGCCGAGATCCCGGGAGTCAAAATTTCGGGAGTCAAAATCCCCACCCTCTCGCGAAGAGCGCGAGAAGGGTGGGGCACCCGCGGCTTGATGTTTCGAGGCCAGTTCGTTGTTCAATTCCAGTTCTTCGGCGAATTAATTTGGCGACGAAGCGGCCTTGCTGAATCGCCACCGGGGCGACGCCGGGGAGCAGTTTGCCCTTCTCATCTTTCAGCGCGGCGAGATCGCCGATGACAAAGACTTCAGGATGGCCAGGAAGGCTGAGGTCGGGCTGCACCTGCACGCGACCGGCACGATCGACCGGGGCGCCGAGACTTTTGCCGAGCGGAGAGGCTGCGACTCCGGCGGCCCACAGGATGACGGTAGCCGGAAATCTCGTGGCTCCGGTATAGACCGCGCCGGGTTCAATCTGGGTTACAACCGACGAGGTGCGAACTTCCACTCCCAGATGATTGAGTTGTTCCTGCGGCGCTGCGCGAAAGATCTTCGGCGTAAGCGGGCAGACACGCGTGGGCCGCCCTCAAGCAGCAGGATGTGGGTGCGCGCGGGATCGATGGAACGGAATTCGTGGGCCAGCGCGTGGCGGCTGATTTCCGCGAGTGTGCCGGCGAGTTCCACGCCCGTTGGGCCACCGCCGACGACTACGAAGTTGAGCGGCGTTGCAGGTTCGCCAGTGGAGGCGTGGCGCTCCGCCAGTTCAAAGGCGAGCAGCACGCGGCGCCGGATTTCGAGAGCATCTTCGATTGTCTTCAGGCCGGGGGCGAAGGGTTCCCACTCGTCGTGGCCGAAGTAGCTGTGGGCCGCGCCAGCGGCCACAATCAGATAGTCGTAGGCTATGTCGGCCTCGGAAGTTTTCACGATGCGGCGATCGAGGTCAAATCCTGTGACTTCCGCCATCAGCACTTGTACATTCTTATGCGAGCGCAAAATTGAGCGGATCGGCGCGGCGATTTCTCCGGGAGAGAGGCCGGCGGTGGCAACTTGATAGAGCAGAGGCTGGAAGGTGTGAAAGTTGGCGCGGTCAATTACGGTGATTTGAACCGGCGCTTTGGCGAGAGCCTGCGCGGCATTCAGGCCGCCGAAACCTGCGCCTACAATCACGACTCGGGGTAGCGACTCGCTTGTCTTCGGGTTCGCGGCCGGGTTGGTGGGCTGGTTCGTCATCTTGCTGTTCTATCTCTACCTCTATAAGATTCAGCGCGATGGCAGACGATTCCAGAAGTTCTTGGCGGCAGGCTTCGCAGGCAGCTGCGCAGGCGGGGAACTACCCAGGCTGGCTCAGCTGGATGATGCCATCCGTCTCTGACTTGATGTTCCTGGCGCTGTTGGGCGTGCTGGCGTTCACGCCGCTGTCGGTCAAATTGCTGAACGACGCCGGGATCGGCTGGCACATTCGTACCGGTCAGCAAATCCTGGCCACGCATCAGATGCCGCGAGTCGATTCGTTCTCGACTCAGATTCAACAACCCTGGTTTGCCTGGGAGTGGCTGTACGACGTCGCCGTCGGGCGGCTGGAAACATGGTGCGGGTTGAACGGCGTGGTCTGGCTCACCGCGGTCGTGATCGCTGCGGTGTTTGCCGGGACGTTTCGCATGGCGGTGGCGCGCGGAACGAACCTGCTGTTTGCGTTGGGGCTGACGCTGCTGGCAATCTCGGCTTCGATGATCCATTTTTTGGCTCGTCCCCATGTGTTGAGCTGGCTGTTTGCTTTGGCATGGTTCTGGATTCTCGATTGCACCGAGAGGAATGGGTTGCGGGAGCGGTTGCAGATCCAGAGTTCACGATGGGTCTGGGTATTGCCTTTCTCGATGGTGCTGTGGGTCAACGTGCATGGCGGATTTTTGCTCGGGTTTGTCCTGCTGGGGATTTATTGGCTTGGGTCGTTCTGGTCCTGGATTTCAGCGCGGGAGACTGGGCTAGAGGACTCGCTAATGAAGATCGCTTCGGGTCAGCGCGTGCGCCGGTTAACCGGCGTGGGGTTGCTTTCGATCGCCGCTAGTTTCATCAATCCGCATGGATGGAGGCTGCACGCGCACATTTACGACTATCTCACGAATCGTTTCCTGATGGATCATATTGAGGAGTTTCAGTCGCCCAACTTTCACGGCATCGCACAGAAATGCTTTCTTGCGCTGCTACTGATTGCGATCGCGGGGCTCGCAGTGCGCGGCAGCAAGCTGAGGCCGAGCGAAATTCTGTTGCTTCTCTTCGCGGTGTATTCCGGACTGTATGCGGCGAGGAATATTCCGGTGTCTGCCATTTTGCTGGTTCTGATTGTCGGGCCGTTGTTGCCTTCGCTCAAGTCGTGGGGCTTCGTGCAGCGCATGAGCACTGTCAATTCACGCCTGCGCGGTCATCTCTGGCCGATTTTCGCGGCCGTCGGGGTGCTGCTGATCGCCGCCAACGGTGGGCGCGCGGGGTCGGCGCTTTTGATGAATGCACATTTCGATTCGCAAAGGATGCCGGTCGATGCCGTGAATTTTATGGAGCGCAGCGAGATCAAGGCTCCGCTGTTCAGTACGGATTACTGGGGCGGTTATTTGATTTACCGGCTTTATCCTAGGAACCGGGTGGTGATCGACGATCGGCACGACTTCTATGGTGAACCATTTCTGCGATCGTATTTGACGACCATTCGCGCCGAGCCCGGATGGGATGACTTCCTCAAGGAGCACCAGATTTCGTGCGTGCTGCTGCCCAGAAAGGCAGCACTAGCGGCGCTGTTGAGCGAAACATCGCAGTGGAAATCAATCTATTCCGATGAGGTCGCGGTCGTGCTCACGCGCATCGACCAAAAGGAAGGCGAAGATCGCGCTGGCGATTGATGAATTCGATTGCGCCCGCGGCTAGTTCCTAAGATGATGAAGAAGTCACAAAAGTGTTACGCCAGTGGCATGACCCGATTGAATGATTAGAGAATCCAGAGCTCGTTGCCAGGGAGGGGCGGGGTGCGCCATTCTCGCGCTGGCGCTGGCACTCGCTGGCTGTTCGGGCTCGTCTTCACCCACTTCAACTACGGTGACGCAGCCGGGGAATCCGGTCGGCTCGAATCTGACATTGATAAGTTCCGATCCTTATACGATCGCTCCGGGGCAGCATGCGACCGAGGTTGAGCCGCATATGCTGGCCAATGGCAATACCATCGTGGCCGCCTTTCAGACCGGGCGCATCTTTGGCGGCGGCGGGACTGATATCGGATGGGCGACTTCAACCGACGGCGGCAATACCTGGGCCCACGGCTTTCTCCCCGGCTTGACCACGGGCGAGGGAAGCGGCACCTACGACGCGGCCAGCGATCCCGCGGTGGCCTATGACGCGAAGCATGCTGTCTGGATGATTGCGTCGCTGCCGATTTCAAATACTTCGCAGACTCCGGCGGTCGCGGTGAGCCGGTCCAGCGACGGGATGACCTGGCAGAATCCGGTCAGCGTCGACTCCACGGCTGTGAGCTCTGACAAGAATTGGATCGTTTGCGACAGTTGGGCGAGCAGTCCGCATTACGGCAATTGCTACGTGGAGTGGGACGATCCCGCCAACAACGACGAAATTCTAATGAGCACTTCGACCGATGGCGGCGTCACCTGGGGGACGCCGGTAGCCACAGCAAATGGCGCGACCGGCATCGGTGGCCAGCCGCTGGTACAGCCCAGCGGAACGGTCGTGGTTCCTATTGAGACCAACGTGATCGCCGCGTTCAGTTCGAGCGATGGGGGCGCAAGCTGGAGCGCTCCGGTGACGGTCTCGAACATCCAGGCCCACTCGGACGCGGGAGGGATTCGCAGCGGGCCGCTGCCCTCGGCGGCGGTCGATGGCGCTGGAACTGTCTGGACGATGTGGGAGGATTGCCGATTCCGCGCAAGTTGCTCGACCAACGATTTGGTCTACAGCACTTCGACCGACGGTGTGACGTGGAGCGCAGTCGCACGGGTGCCGATCGATGACACATCGAGCACCGTGGATCATTTCATCCCGGGAATCGGAATCGATCCTGCAACTTCCGGCTCCTCAGCGCATGTGGCGATTCATTATTACTACTATTCACAGAGCGACTGCACGGCCGCGACCTGCCAGCTTCTCGTGGGCTACATTTCGTCGGCGAATGGCGGCTTGACGTGGAGCGCTCCGGCCGCGCTGACGGGGCCCATGCTGCTCAGTTGGCTGCCGAATTCACAGAACGGACTCATGGTGGGCGACTACATCGCGACCGTGTTTACCAACGGCGTGCCCCACGGAGTGTTCGCGGTGGCGTCGCCAATTTCGGGAACCACTTTCGCCGAGGCCATCTACACCGGCCAGGGACTGACCGTATCGGCGGCGGGGCGGCAGTTCTCGGCGGCGGCGGACAGGCCGCTGCACAAACTCTCTGACAAGATTGAGCAGGAAGTTCCGGAGAAAGGCGTGAGGCCGCCGATGCGCCGGCGGAGCAGAGCTAAGTAGCTCGACCGGCGACCAGAAACCTGATCTCATTTTTCCACCGACTGCAATTTTTTCAGGGCCGCTAATTTCTTCTTCACCGCCAGAATCGCGATGACGACCGCCGAGGATGCGTGCGAGAATTCGCTGCTGGCGCACGGCTCGGTTTGCTGGCTGACCGATTCCCCGGAATTTGCTTTTTGGACCAACTCCGATGCCAGGGCGTGAAAGCGGGCGTGCTCGTACTTTAACTTCCGATATTCCGGCAGGGAGGTATAGCGCGCGCCCTCGCCGTAAATCCAGCTGCCCAGAAAACACTTATTGTCGAGCTTCACCGCGCTCGCATGCATGCTGCCATCACGGTTCTCGAGGTAGATGCGCAGCTTGCTCTTCCACTTGCTGTGCTTGCTGATGGCTTCGTCAAAATCCATGGCTGGGCTCGGCGGTAGCAGCAAAATACGGTTCTGCCGGCGAGAACAGTCGCCGGCTGCATACGAGTTAGATATCGGCAGCCACGGGACGGAGTTGAGTGGATTGGAAGGGGAAGCGACGAGGTTGGTATTGCTCGGTTTCGTGACAGGGGAATCAGAAGCGGTCGTTAGTATTGACGCCAAACCCCAGGATCGCTGTGACTCCGACGGGCTGAGCACCGCGCGTGGCGGGCTGAAATTTCCAGCTGCGGAGGGCTGCCAGAATCCTGGCGGTCATTTCCGCCGGTCCCGCTTCCAGCACGCGCACATTGGTCAAGTTGCCCGAGGCGTCCAGAGTGCATGTCACTACCATGCGGGCGTGCGGCAAATTGCTGGCCAAATCAGTTCGAATCGCGACCGGAGCCGTCAGCGTCGCAGCGTACGGATCGCCGACCGCCGATTCATCGGCGAATTCCATCACTACGGTGCCCAGAGAGGTATCGAGGTAGGTGGTATATTGCTCACCTTTCAGCAGATTCTTGTAAGGCTCGAAGGCTCCTCCGGAAGTTGCTGTGGCGACTACGGTTACTCCTAGTGATTGGCCATGCTTAGTGGGGCTGGTTCCGCGGATCTGGGGAGTGCTGGCAGCAGGATCGGACCCAAAGCTGGGAAGAGTGACTTGACTGCTGCCGCCGCTGATATCGACGCCTCGGACGGCGGGATTGCCGGACGGAACATTGCCAGCTCCTCCTGGGCCTGTGGCCGGAGAGATTCCTCCGCGAGCATTTGTATCGGAGCCGCGTCCGCCGTCGGACTTTCCGGCGCCCGGTCCGGTACCGTTTAGACCGCTGCCAGACCCGTTGCCGTGGCCAATGCTGCTGCCGCCGCCGGCGCCGCCCAATCCAGGTTTGTCTCCGCCGGTCGGAGACATGGCCAGCGATCCGGTGCTGGCGTTGCTGGGTAACGCCAATTTAGCGCCGGGCTGGCTCGAAAGAAGAACCCCGGCGTTGGGTCCGCTGCCGCCGGTGTTGGGCGGTGCTGGGGCTGGTCCGGCATCGAGTGGCGCGCCGAGACCTGCGCCCCGTCGGCCCAGCCCGGAAGCCGACGGAGGTGGCGGAACGATATTGTTAGCGAGAGATGCGTTGCCTGGACCGCCTCCGCTGCCCGAGAGCGACGGCGGGGGCGGAACCACGCTGGGGGCCGAGTTCACCGCAACCGAACGGCCGCGCGAATTTCCCGAACCGGCGACCGAAGGCGGCGGTGCGACCACATTGGTTCCGAGCGACGCGCCTGAACCATTACGCGCGCCTCGCGAGTTTCCCGCAGAAACGTTGGTGCTTGGCGGGGGCGGGACCACATTGGACGAAAGCGAACTCCCGCTGCTGCTGTTGTTCGAATGACCGTCCGAATGAAGATCGGGAGGAGGCGGAACGACCTCGGTCGGTCCGAAAATCCGGCCGATCAGACTGCTCATGAACGAACCGCCTCCCGCCTGCGTGGGGGGCGGCGGCACAACTGCTCGGTTTGGATCAGGAATGCTGCCGCCCGCCAGACGATGTGTGTCTTGCGAGACATCAGCGGAAGGCGGCGGTGCAATGACGGTTGCCGCAGGCAGGTTCAGCCGGGAATTGCGCGCCGAGGCACGTTCGGGAGCTGAAACTGGAGGCGGGATCACCGCCGTGTCCGTCATCCGCACGGGCGTACTCGACGTCTCGCGGTTCAAGCCTCCCGGCGCCGGGGGAATCACATTGGCGGCAAGGTTGGTGCTCGAGCGGGCACGATCGCGATCCACGCTGGGAGCGGGCGCCACCACGGACGGCGTCAGTGACTGAGCGTCCCGGCTGCGTCCGCGGGAAATATTCGGAGCGGGCGCGATCACCGCGGGCACCAGAACGGGAGCGACCAAAGGGTGATCGCGAGAGCCGTCGCTGGCCATCGTGGGCGCAGGCGGAATCAGCGTTGGATTGAGAGTAGCCGTGGTGAGGGAGCGGTCCCGCGCGACCGACGGTGCGGGTGCGATTACGGAATTAAGTTGGACCGTGTTGCGGGTGTAGTCGCGAAGCACGTTCGGAGCGGGCGCGATCAGCGTCGTGGCCAGATTTGGCGTCGACCGAGTCGAGCGCAAACCTTCGGTGGGCGGAGGCCCCGGATTGGGCTTGATCGCCAGCAGGTTGGCCACCGCTTCGCGGGAGGAAGGGAGCTTGAGATTGGGCGCGTCCACGATCTTCGGAATCAGGGATCCGCCGCGCGCGATTTTGATGGTTTGGGTGCGATGGTGCGCTTCGTCGCCGCCCGCGCGGCCGGCACTGCCAGATTCAGCGCCGCCTAGATCTTCAGTGCGGGGAAGTTCGTCGCCGCTGTAATAAATCACATCGTGACTCGATAGCCGGGGCGAGACGAAAGGACGCAACTCCGAAATCTTTGCCTGGATGACGATGGCCGCAAGAATCAGAAATGCCTCCAGCAAATAGGAAGGCACCATGATGCGAAGTGGAATCAGCCCGAAGGGAGCTTCGCCGGCCAGGCGGCGCTCGGAGCGGGCAAAGGCGGGCCGGATCGCGCCCACGAACTCGCGCCAGCGCGGCGACCATTCCACCAGCAGTTTCGGGGCATCCTGCTGTTCAACGCTCGGTTCGAGTTGGAGAGTCTCAATCACGCAGTGGGTACGGCACCGTTTTCTGGAATCGCTAGTGGAGATACTTCGTGGAGCGTTACCGCATTAATCGTTATTTCAATTTTATCGCCGACGGCGGTTCTTGTTGCAGCCGCGGTGTGACTCGGTAGTTCCAGTACAGACGCGGCTTGCGCCCGCAGCGTGGCAAAACGCCAGGGCCGTAAATCGCTTTGGATGTGGATCACTGTCATGGCGCGATCCAGATACACCACGTCGATGGGAAACCCCATGCCCAGAGTATGAACGCCATGGCAGGGCACAATCCAGAGGCCTGATCCGTTACGGAAGTCACTCGCGGATGTACCGAGCAGTCCGCGCAGGCGGGTCCAATGCGTGTCGGCCACCGCGAGTGCCGTGGCGAGGTACGCCTGCCGGGTGCGATTGAAGGCCTGTGCTTGCGAGGAGAAAACCGCCATAAATCAAAAATGCCCCCTCCCGGTTCCGTGCTGCTCGGCTGTGCTGTCTTCCTTCGAACTTTTGCCGAGCGGCTAGCGTCCGCCCGAAACCGGGCCCAGTTGCCGGATCAAATCAATGATCGCGGGGCCGATCGTGACAAAAATAATCGAAGGCAGAACAAATATCACCAATGGGGGGACCATCTTGATGGTGGTCTTGGCAGCTTGTTCTTCGGCCCGTTGCCGGCGTTCCGTGCGGAGGGAGTCGGAATGCACGCGCAGCGCCTGGGCGATGCTGGTGCCGAAGCGATCGGTTTGAATCAGTGTACCAACCAGGGAACGGATGTCGTCAACCCCGGTGCGCTCCACCAGGTTACGGAGGGCTTCGGCGCGCGGCTTGCCGGCGCGCATTTCGAGATTGACCAGTTGAAATTCATCACTGAGATCGGGGTGAGCGTGGTGCAGATCCTGGCCCACGCGGGTGAGGGCCTGGTCGAGGGCGAGTCCGGCTTCGACGCAGATGACGGTCAGGTCGAGCGCATCCGGCAGGCCGATGCGAATGCGATGCTGCCGGTCTTTGATCATCCGCTTGAGAATGAAGCGCGGCAGGAAAAAGCCGAGGCCGGGAATCCCGACGAGAAGAAAAAGATTATCGAAGCCGGAAAATATAACGACGCCGGCGAAACCGATCGCAGCCATGAGCAAGCGAGCGCCGAAATAGTAGTTGACGTCGACAGCATCGCGGAACCCGGCCTGGATCAGCCAGGCGCGGGTGCGGGAAACGTCGCCCGCCGAAAGAGGAATGGCTTTGCTGATCGGGTCGAGAGCCTGCTCAATGCGTTCCCGAAACGCCGGCTTGTTCTCCGCCTGTTGCTGCTGTCCGCCCAGGGCGCGCAAGCGGGCGCCCAACACGGAACTGGGCGTCACCACCGCCGCTCCGAAGGCGAAGACAGCCATCACGACGGTAATGAAAACAACAATGACCAGCAACAGAGGAATCATAACTAAACCTGAATCCGAATAATCTTGCGGATCACGAAATAGCCAATCGTCTGCAGACAGATGCCGGCGACCAGCAGCGTGTGCCCGATGGGATCGGAAAAGAGCGGACGAATGAAGCCAGGATTTAGCACCAGCATGACCGCGACAATGATGGGCGGCATCCCCATCAGCAGCGCCATCGTGAGACGGCCCTGGGCGGTGTAGACGCGCACCTGGCGTTGAATTTTGAAGCGCTCGCGGATTACGTAGGACAAGTTGTCGAGAATTTCCGCGAGATTGCCGCCGGTTTCGCGTTGCAGCATGACTGCGGTCACGAAAAATTTCAAGTCGACCAACGGCATGCGCTCGGTGAGATTGATGAGGGCGTCGCGCACCGGCATGCCGAATTTTTGCTCTTCGTAGAGCTGGCGGAACTCGCTCGCCACCGGTTCGGAAACCTCGTCAGTAATCATTTCGAGCGCGGTGGTGAAGGCGTGTCCGGCGCGGACGGCGCGGGCCAAAGTGTCGATGGCCTCGGGGAACAGCTCCTCGAATTTTTCGAAGCGTTTGTTGCGGCGATAGGAAACGTAGGAATAAGGCAGCACAAAGCCCACCAACAACGCGACCCATGCGACTTCCACCCGTTTGCTCAGGGCGTACGCCAAGAATGTGGCCGCGACACCGGCTAGCGCCGAGAGCCCAAGAAAATTTCCCGCGCGCAGTGACATGCCAGCCTGCGCCAGCATTTTCTGGATGTCAGTAACTCGCGCGGACCGACGTAGCAGGGTGTCGAGAGCGGGGATCTGGCTGAGTTGCTCGTCGCGCAGAAGCGCGAGTTCTTCCTCGGCCGCGAGTTCGGGCGCTTTGCGCTCGTTGGCCAGGCGCTCTTTGATGAGGCGGGCTTGAGCGTTGCGCTGATCGAAGATCGAGCCCAGGCCAAACGCCGCGAGCGCGACCACGATAAACACGACGAGCGCTATTAGAGCCGGCATAAAAGACCTTATACCTCGGTTTTCGATTCAAACAGCGTTGGCCGCAAACGGGCTCCTGATGTCGCGAGCCGGTCGGCGAACTGTGGTCGCACTCCGGTCGCGCGGAAGACGCCGCGAACTTTTCCGCCTTCGTCAATACCCGTGCGGTCGAAACTGAAAATATCCTGCATGCCGATGCGATCCTCGTCCATGCCGGTAACCTCTGAAATTGTAGTGACCTTGCGGGTGCCGTCGGAAAGTCGCGCGATCTGCACCACGGCATGCACGGCTGACGCGATCTGGTGGCGCACGGCGCGCTCGGGGATGTTCAGGTTCGCCATTGATACCATATTTTCGACGCGAGCCATGGCGTCGCGCGGAGAGTTGGCGTGGACCGTAGTGAGAGAACCCTCATGGCCGGTGTTCATGGCCTGCAACATGTCGAAGGCTTCCTCGCCACGGACCTCGCCGACCACGATGCGGTCGGGACGCATACGCAAACTGTTGATGACCAGTTGCCGCTGCCGCACCGCGCCCTTGCCTTCGATGTTGGGAGGGCGGGTTTCGAGGCGGACGACGTGCTCTTGTTTGAGCTGCAATTCGGCGGCGTCTTCGATAGTTACGATGCGGTCGGAGTTGGGGATGTAGCCCGAGAGCACGTTCAGCAGAGTTGTCTTGCCCGCGCCGGTTCCACCGGAGACCAAAATATTCAGCCGGCCTTTCACCATGGTCGAGAGCAATTCGAGCATCGACTCGGTGAGCGTCAAATTCTCGATCATCTGCCGCGCGGTAACCGGCTCGCGTCCGAAACGGCGAATCGACAGGCAGGGGCCATCGATGGCCAGCGGCGGAATAATTGCGTTGACGCGCGATCCGTCGGCCAGACGGGCATCGACCATCGGCGACGATTCATCTACCCGGCGGCCGATGCGGGAGACGATGCGCTCAATAATCTGCATGAGGTGCGAATCGTCTTTGAACGAAAGCGCGGTGCGCTCGAGTTTGCCGGCGCGCTCGACGTAGACCTGGTCAAACCGGTTCACCAGGATATCGGAAACAGTCGGATCCTTGAGCAGCGGTTCCAGCGGGCCGAGGCCGAATATTTCGTCGAGAATCTCGCGCGACAGCCGTTCGCGTTCGGCGAAACTGAGCGGCACGACTTCGCCGTTGACCGCGTTGCGAATGACAATCAGGACTTCGTCGCGGGCGGAGTCGCCGGAGGACTTGCCCAGCTTTTCCAGATCGAGGCGATCGAGGATCTTGCGGTGCAGGTCGGCTTTCACCTGCTGGTAGTCAGTGCGCTCGAAGGATTGAAGATTCGCCATGGGGTCCCAAATCTACGCTCTGAATCTCTGCTAAATTCTTTTTTAATCCGCGTCCAGAATCTTTGTCCTGCCCTACTATACCGACTTAAACAGCGACCACGCTGCGCGCTTCACGTCGGCGTCATTGCGCGTCAACTCCTGGGCTAATCCTGAGAAGCAGCGCGCGATCTCGGAATTGCGCTGATCCATCACCGGTGTGCCGCGGTCGATCGCGCCCGATATTGCGAAATACTGGTTGGGGATCCGCCACAACAGTTTGGCGCCGACCGCAGTCTCCGCGTCGGCTTCGCTGAAGCCCGGCACCTTGCGAAATCGGTTCAATACCAGCCGCACGCGTTCGCGGCTGCCGGTCTCGCCCAGATATTGCTGCACTCGCGCCGCGCTCCACAAAGAAGCCACATCGCTGCAGGCAACCAGCAAAACGGTTTCAGACAAGCTGGCAATCAGGCGACTGGCGGCATCGAAGCGCGACGAAGCGTCAACCACCACATAACGATAATGCGTGACCAGCATGTCAAACAGGCGGACAAACTCCGCGTTCGAGGGATCGACCGCGGCGGGCACGTTGGTTCCGGCCAGCAATTGCAGGCCGCCACTGTGCCGGGTCATGAAACTTTCCAGCAGGGAAGCGTCCATGCGGTGCAGATTGCGCGTGGCGTCGGCCACGTTGAAAACCGGCTTCAGATTCATGTGCAGCGCGGCGTGGCCGAGCGGCGCCAGATCGACGAGCGCGGTTTGCCCGTAAGCGGACTGCAGCGCCAGCGCGAGATTGACGGCAACCGTGGTCGCGCCATTTCCACCCTTCGCGTTGATGACTGAAAAGACTTTGCCGCGGATGCCTTCCTGCCGGCCGCGCCGCTGCGCGCTGGTGAGGCGCACGAAGGCCTCGAGCATGTCCGTGGTGTTGGTGGGCCGTTCGATGAACTCACGCGCTCCAGCGCGCATGGCGTTCACGATCACCTGCGGCTGGTTGAGGCTGCCGATGGCAAAAATAGCTGCATCCGGCATTTCCTGATGCAACAGTTCAATCGCCCGCAGGGCCAGCGGAGGATTGTCGGCGGGAATGTCCACCAGAGTCACGTCAGGATTGGCGGTGCGAACCCGCCGGGCGACAGGATCAGACGCCGCCACTGGAAAGCTGGCGCAGGTGTGGACCGTCCGCGCCACACTGGTGCCATCGACCAGCACCTGCAGCACTGCGCGCTGCTCATTGTCCGTGGCTACGATAACGACTGACAACTCTGGCATAACAACCCTGCTGTTTCCCTGTTTGCGCGATGCCTGTCTACATCCGCACTGCCATTCGAACTCGCCTTACTTGCTCTTGTCGAACTTGTTGTTATCGATGAACGGGTGAGGATTCTTGGGCAACGTGACCGGCTCGGTACTGGGCGAAATCCGATGAACCGTGCACAACACCATGAGTTCTGAATTGCTTTTCTGCAGACTCTTGCTGCGGAAGAAATTGCCCAGAATCGGAATGTCGCCGAGCCCGGGAATCTTGTTGTAGATATCGGTGACCCGGTTGTCCATGAGTCCGGCAATCACGAAGCTCTGGCCATCCTGCAATTCGAATTCAGTCTCCGCCTTGCGCGTGCTCAGCGCCGGCACCGTGAATCCGGAAATGGTCAGGGCATTCGGAGTAATCAAGAGTGCTCACTTCGGGCGCAACCTTCAAATGGATATTTCCGTTGGGCATGATCACCGGTGTGAACTGGAGTCGCACACCGAATTCCTTAAACGAGATGGTCACTGCGGTGAAGCCATTGCCGGGCTGCACGATGGGGAAGGGGAATTGCCCTCCGGCGAGGAAGCTGGCCTCTTTGCCGTTCACCGCGATCAGATTGGGCTCAGCCAGAATCTGCAGAAGACTCTTGTTTTCCAGCGCTTCGATGACGGCCCCGAAATTAATGTCGGAACGAAACAGGAAAAGATTCAGGACGTTGTTGACCGTCGAAGTGGTAGCCGCGGTGGTGCCGGACGCGGCCTGACTGCCGCCTGGAGTCAGAGTCTGCGGCCCGAAGCTGCCGTATTGTCCCGTGGTCACGCTGCCGAGCGTGTTGGCCGCGCCCGTCGAAATGAAATTAATGCCCATCTGCGTCAGGGCGGTGCGGTCGACTTCCGCGAACTTCACTTGCAGCAGGACTTCCTGCGAACCGACCGGGCCGAAGGTAAGCACGTTCACAACTTTTGGGGAATAAGCGCTGGCCAGTTCTCCGGCGCGCTTGGCCACGTCTTCGGTGGAAACATGTCCGGAGAGCACTACGGCGGCGCGAGACGGCGTAACCGTGATTTGCTCGTCGGGAAACACGCGATGTTCTTCGTCGGCGCAGGCGCTCACATCTACATCCACGCGCAGATCGAAGCTACGCGAGCGTTCCAGTTCATCCCAGATCAACAACGAAACTTCGCCGGGAGATTTTCCGTGCACCAGGATCTGCGTGGGAGTGATGACCTGGGCGAAGGCAATGCCGGGGTCGGTGACGGAAATTCGCCGTAATTTTTCGGTGGTATTGATGAGCAGCGACTTGCCCACCATCACGCGTAACGGCGCCGATCCTTGCGACGCCTGCTGCGTCTGCGCCGGGAGTGTGGTGGTTTGGGTCGTGTTAGGAGCCTGGGCCTGTCCCGTTGCATCCGCTTGCTGGACAGTTCCAGCAAACGCAGGAACCGCGACGGCAGCGAACATCAAAGCTCCGAGCAAAGACGCGCGAACTCTCATTTTCAGATTCCTCTCCCTGTGAGGAAACGCCTGAAGCCTGGTCGAGCTCGGAAGCTCTGCCTGGAAAATTGAAGTGATCCCACTCAATTGGAGCCGCAATTCTCCTCCGAGCATTTCACGGTTTCTGGTTTCTTGTCGCCCTGATAGACCTCAATACTGACTCCGGTGGATGGAGGTGGAGCAACGGGCTTCACGGTCTTCGCCATCGAGTGATGCACCACCGGTTGTACAGTCGGCGGCGGCGGCAGGCCCCGGTATAGACCTCTGGAGTTGGAGGCGGGCACTTCGTCTTGCTTGGTGTCGAGCGGGTTGCGCAGCGCGAGTTGGATGTGGCCTTCGGAACTGGCCAGAGTAAGCCGCTGGGCATCGTCGGGCGAAACCAGCAGCGTGATGACGGCTGTGGTCTGCGCCTCACCGGTCGCGGTTCGTTCCAGCGTGTGGCCGGAAGCCAGCACCGCAACGTTCTGCAGAACAGTCGTTGTCTCCTGCTCGCCGGTCGCGCCCGGAGTTCCGGTCAGCAGCACATCGACGCGAGTTCCCGGGGTGACAAATCCGGCGACGGACACGACTTCATTCACTCGAACCGAAACCGCGCGCATGCCGGGAGGAATCAGCGAAGGCAACCCGGAGCCGGCATTCTCGCCCGCCAGCCGGTTGGGCAGAATGAACTCACCCTTCGAAATTGGAACAATCACGCCGTGTCCCAACACATCGGCCCGCCGGCGGGGCGCACCTGGGGGAAGATCGGAGGCTGGAATTCGGATGATCTTGATGTCGTGCTCTTCGACTCTCGCACCTACCTGCAGATCCTCCGCGGCCACGATCACGTCAATTCCGGGTTCGTTGGACGATCCGCCCTTGGATTGCAGGTTCTTGTAGACGTAGACACTTGCAAAAAAGCCAAGCGCGAGCGCCAGAACTCCGATCATTAACAACCGTGTGCGGTTCATGCTGCTCCTTTGAAAGCCATAGCCTTGACGCGGCCCATCAAATCCGGGCCCAGCAGACCGTCGTCCGGCGGTATTGATTACTGGATGGAACTGGCAACAGAGGAGAACACGTTGTTCGCGTTGGATCCAATCAGCCGGACCGTCCCCACGACAATCACAAGAATCACGGCCAGCATGACCGCATATTCTGCGATATCCTGCCCTTCCTGTTCGCACCAAAGCCTGCGCACAAGCTCCATAAAAGTGCTCCTTCTTCTGATTTTTGTAAACCGAGTGGAAGCGCAGTCCTACCCGACTTGCGCCAAGTATTGCCCCAAATTCATCCGCTCGATTAGACCAATCATACCTTGCAACGAGATGAAAAAGCCGTAATTTCTTGCATACTGGGTCGAATAGGGGGTTACCAGCGGTGCAATGGCTGGCGGGGTCGCCTGAAGTTCGCCCGAAGTAAGCCTTCTGTGAGGGGCCGAGCCGCCGGCCCCACGGAAGGATTTAAGCGTTAGATTCCTGGGGACCGGTCTTCTGGCGCAACAGGACGATGACCAGCAGCGGAAGATAAGTCGAAAGCACAATCCATCGACCGACCTGGGTGAAGGTTTGAGGTGGGTGATACCACCTCCAGATGCCGCAAATCCAACTGAAGACGACGGTGACCAGGATCTCGCGCCGGGATTTGGGAATCAGCCACAGGATGAAGGTATCGAAGAACCATCTTTGCGGCATCAGGGATGTCAGGAACAACAGGCGCGCGTCGCGCTCGCGATAACGAAGCAAGGCCAGCAACAGCAGGGGCCCCGGCAAAACCAGAATCGCGATGAAGTGCTGGTAGTAGCCCATCTGCCCAATCCAGAGTAGCGGCCAGCGGGGCATTGCGATCAGGCTAAGGACTCCTACTGCAATGCAAGCCCACAAGCCGCGGCGACTGCAATGGGTCAGGAATATCGGCAATCCCACTTGCGGTTTCGCCATCGTAAGCGGCAGGAGCAGCGGAAAGAATGCGCTGGCCGCGATGATCGTGCTCCATTGCACGGTCAGAAGCCCTACCCAGAAAGGGTAAGCCAGAAAGACGAGAAGACGGTGATAGCCCTCGCGAGTCAGTCCGAACGCAAGCAGGGAAGAACTGATTCCGTAGAACAGGGCTGCTGCCAACTCGGGAGGCAAGCGGACAAAGGGTAGAGCGAACACCCCGGCTGTCAGGGGATACTGCTCGAACGGAGTATCGTACGGGTTCTTTCCGGCGATGATTTGCCGTACCAGGTGAATGGCCCAGCCGAAATCTCCGGAGCCGGTGTGCAGGGTGTGAACGAGAAAGAAGCAGAACGAACCTGCAACCACGCCGATCAACATCGAAATCGCGATTCGCCAGCGCATAACTCGGTTCGAGGAGTTAAGTTGTAACATGAACGGACGCGCGCGAGGCGCAATCGAGTCCGCAATGCCACAAGTGTCCAGCGATTCACGAACGCGCCAGGCCATGGCCCTGCTGCTGGCTATTTTTTTGGCGGCGACTACCTGGTTCTACATCAATCGTATTCTGAGAGTGCAGCAGATCGCCGAGGCTGCAGCGCACGGGCGACCGCGCGGCAATTTGTCGGACCTGTACCCGCGCTGGCTGGGTGCGCGCGAACTGCTGCGGCATGGCCGTAATCCCTATAGTGAGGAGATTACGCTCGAGATTCAGCGGGAATATTACGGCAGACCGATCGATCCCTCGCGTCCCGACGATCCCAAGGACCGGCAAGGATTCGCCTATCCCGTGTATGTGGTGTTTCTGCTGGCGCCAACGGTTGATCTCCCGTTCGAGACAGTGCAGATCGGCTTTCGCTGGCTTTTGATCGCGCTGGCGGCGATCAGCGTGCTGCTCTGGTTGCGAGTTCTGCACTGGAAAATGCGGTTCGGTACGATCCTGATTTTTGTGGTGCTGATGTTGGGCTGGCTGCCCATGGTGCAGGGAATCAAACTGCAGCAACTGAGCCTTCTGGTTGCGGCATTGCTCGCGGGGTGCGGCGCCTGCCTGGCGGGCGGATGGCTTCTTCTCGGAGGGGGATTATTAGCGCTGGCGACCATTAAACCGCAACTTACGTGGCCTCTCGTCTTATGGCTTGTGCTCTGGGCCGGAAGCGAATGGCGGTCGCGGTGGCGATTCGTGTTTGGGTTCGGGCTCACAATGCTGCTGCTGCTGGGCGGAGCAGAGTGGGTTCTTCCCGGTTGGCTGCGCCTGTTCGTTGGAGCCATTGGACAGTATCACCAGTACACCCAGAATCAGTCATTGTTGAGGCTCCTGTTTGGTGCCCTCGCCGGCTGGATGATAGGAGCGCTGTGCATCCTGGGCTGTGGGGTTTGCCTGTGGCGAGGCCGCCTGGAACCCGCTTCGAGTGGCGCTTTTGGACGGTGCTTTGCGCTGGTGCTGGCGTTGACTGTGGTGATTGTCCCGATGACCGCGCTCTATAACCAGGTGTTGCTCGCGCCAGCGATTCTGGCGTTAGTGTGGAGTTCCATTTCCGGCGAAATGACTCTGCCCTCCATCCGCGTCGCTCGACTGCTCGGTGCAGTTTTGCTGATATGGCCGTGGATCGCGACGACTGGATTGAGTCTGGTTTCTGCCTGGCTGACGCCAGCTTTGCGGGACCGATTATGGCCCATGCCTTTTTATGCCAGTTTCATGCTGCCGATATTTGTCTTCGGGCTGGCTCTGCTGCATACCTGGATCAGTCGACCTGAAGTGAGCTTGCCGGAGACGACCCAACCTCATACCTTGCGGGACACCGCGCCTGCAGAGTAGTCTGGTGCTGCGGCAGAGTCGGCGGGAAAGCGAGACTCGGCTTGCCGCGGACGATCACCGGTGCACGCACTAGCACTTACAAGCATTCATGGCCCTTACCGCAATCAGTCATCATAGTTCCGGCTCCGGTGTGTTTCCTGCCCTGGTCTTCGTTCAGGGCAGCGAGCAGAAGAACATCGTTCTGAATCGCACCCCGTTCACCGTCGGACGGAAAGTCGATAAGGACCTGGTCATCGCCGATCCGCGCGTTTCCCGCGACCATGCCCAGATCATGCAGGATGGGCAGGCATTTTTCCTGGTCGACCTGGGCAGCAAGCACGGCACGTTCGTCAATGGAGAGCGCATCCAGAAACAGAAACTGGAGCGCGGCGATCGCCTGGAATTCGGCGCTCGCGATTCGGCTTATATCCTGTTCAATCCGGCGCATGCAACTTCGAATACGGCGCGCGAATTTCTCAGCCAGATTTCCGGCATCCAGATCAAGCAGGAAGCCACCGACCTCGAAAAGCTGACGCTGTTTCTGGAAGCCGCGCGCAAGCTGAACACCGCGGGCGTGCTCGACGAAATTCTGATGACCATGCTCGATGTCACGCTGCAACTGACGCGGGCCGAACGCGCATACGTTTTTCTGAAGGACGAAGAAGGGAAGCTCCGGCTGGCCGCCGGCCGCAATTCCAAGAAAGAGCCGCTGCTCGACGACAAAACCATTTCGCACTCGATTCTGGAAGAATCCCTGCGCTCGAATTCTGAATTTCTTGAGACCGATACCAGCCAATCTCTCGATTTGGCAGGCCGGCAGAGCGTAGTAGCCTACGATCTTCGAACCGTCGTATGCATACCCTTGCGCAAAATGGTGGTGCAGTCGACGCGGGACGCGCAGACTCCAGTAAACGCCGCCGCATCCGCCGAAGCCATGGGGGTGCTGTACGTCGATTCGCGATTCGCCTCGCGCGACATTGCTGGAGTAGGCCGCGATATTCTGCACGTGATCGCGACTGAAGCCGCGTCTTTGATCGAGAATGCCCGGCTGGTGCAGGCCGAAGAAGAAGCCCGCCGCTACCAGCAGGAACTGAGCATCGCCGCCAGCATTCAACAGCGCCTGATGCAGGTGAAGATTCCCGAAGTTCCGTTCGCCAAGTTGCGCGGCAAGAACCTGTCTTGTAAAGAAATCGGCGGCGACTTTTTTGACGCCGTCAATACGAAGGAAGGCCTCGCCGTGGTGTCTGGCCGACGTCAGCGGCAAGGGAGTTTCCGCCGCGCTCCTGGCTTCAACTTTGCAGGGGATGATCTATTCGCACCTGAGCGCCGGCGTGCCGCTGCTCGACGTGGTAGTCGCGGTCAACCGCTTCTTCACTGAGAAGCTGGTGGGCGAAAAATATGCGACGGTTTTACTGGTCCGGCTGCGCCGCGACGGCGATTTGGAATATGTAAACTGCGGTCACGTGCAGCCGCTGCTGGTTTGCGCCGGAGAAGTCATGCGCCCTCCACACGGCAACGTTCCGGTGGGACTGCTCGCCGACGCGACCTTCGAAAGCGCACGCTGCCAGATGAAATCCGGCGATCGCTTTATCCTGGTGACCGACGGGGTCACTGAAGCGGAAAATGCCATGGGTGATTTCTACGAAGACTTTCGCCTGGAAGCCGCTGCGGCCAAGTCTCCTACGCTGGAAGGGATTTTTTCGTCAGTCACGGAGTTCTGCGCCGGCAATCCCTTGAGCGACGATTGCACGGTCGTGGAGCTGTGTTACACCAGCGTTGACGAATAAGGTGGGACGGTGACCTCACCCGCCGCCGCCTCCGCCGGAGCGATCGCCCTACTCAACCGTCACCGTAAAGTCCGTGCCCTCCCAACGCCTCTCCTCGGGCCAGAAAAATGTGAAGATCGCCTGCGCTCTGGCCGGCAATGACGCTGTGGGCAGATCGAGCGTGTAGATGCCGAGGCCGGTGTCGCGCGTGTCAGTGTCATGCGCGGTAGTCCAGCCGTCCACACTCCAATGGACTCTGGCAGGTTTCAGCAACACAATGCGCAACGTCTTGTTACGGGGAACGCTGCGGGTTTTGTTGTTAAACCTCCAGCCGAAGATTTGCCGCACAGGTCTTCTCAACCAAATAACGCTTAACCGTTTGGGGCGGCTGATCGAAAATCTTGTTATCGCGAATCGAGCGCCGCAGCTTCACATACTCGGAATGTGCCCACACCAGCGGGCAGGCGGAGCCGCTGGGCTTGCCTCGGAAAAGCTCAAGAGACGGAATGTCGGCGGAGTCCCAGACTTGTTCAGGAAGCAGTCGGCTGTGTCCGGCCGTCGAATTCTCGATGACCGTGAGCAGGGCTTCGGCTTCGTCGCGATGTCCTCCCGCCAGCGCATAGTGGGCGCGCTCTCCGGCCAGCAGCGGCCAGGGCCGGCCGATGCCGGTTCCGTCGAAGGCGGCGCCATCTTTGTGTTCGCCGTACCCGTCGCCGTTATAGCGATACCAGCACGGCCCCTGCGGCAATTCCACCGCCAGCAGCGCATCAATGGCGCGGAGCGTGTTCACGATACGCGGATCATCCGCCGCGCGCAGGCCGAAGCGCACCAGCGCGAGTGCGTCGGGGCTGATGATGTGATAGGCGCGGTCGCCATCCTGGCCTCCGTCCTGTCCCGGCGGACGATTCTTGATTGGGACGAAGCCTTGCGTGGGCGACGCCGCGCCGGTTATATCGGTGTCGGGCGGTGCGATGCGCACATAGTAGCCCTCGATGCCGAGTCGCTGCGCCAGATCGCCGCCCGTGGCATAGACCCAGCGCTCGATGTTGTCGTTCCAAGCGTCGGCGGCATCGCGCATAGTGGGTGCCTGATCGGCGTGTCCCGTGAGTTCCGCAATGTCGGCCGCGGCCAGAAGCGCGGAAATTTCCGCAGCGAGCGTAAACGGCGAATAACCGGCGTCTTCTTCCCAGCGATCCTGCTGCGTGACCGGCCCATTGCGCAGAATGAAGCTGACCGCGTTGCGCACCATGGGCCACCAGCGCTCCAGTTTGCCCAGAGACTGCGGCGCTTCCCGGCGCAGCAGGTCGAGCAGCAGGACGGGGAATGCGGTTTCGTCCATCTGAATTCCGCCCCAGTAAGGACGTCCGTCGAGCCACAGATTTTGCGCCCAATTGCCGTCGGCCTCTTGCGTAGTTTCCAGGTAGCGCAGCACACGCACCGCGTCAGTAACTGCGCCGGCCGCCAGCAGGGCTCCGGCGGTTTCGACCAGGTCGCGGGGCCAGACCAGATGGTAGCCGCCCAAATCCTCGTCGCCCTTATCGAATCCCCAGGGAATCGAGAGGCTGGCGATGATGCCGCCCAGAAAATCTTTCGACTCGTGCGTACGCAGCACCGACATCGATGTGCGATACAAATCGTTTTGCCGCAAGGGGTCGTCCAGCTTCAGCAGCTTGTTCTGCCAGTTCTTCCACTGTTCAACGAAGTGCTGGCGAGTCTCGTCATAATCCTCGAACAGAGTGGAACGCGTGTGCTGCCCGGCTTCTGTCCATATAAATCCGAAGCCGAGAGCCAGCACGAACTCGCCCTTACAGGCGGCGAGATCGATTTCTCCGGTGAAAGCAATGTTTCCGTTTTCCGCGCGCGAGTATTCCCACTCCATTTGGAAATGTTGTGACAAGTCCTGCCAACCATCGGAGGCGCCAACGAAACCGACCGACATTTTCTTCCACGGGCTCGAAGACGCCAGGGCCAGCGCGGTATCGCCGCGCTGGGCAAAGAACATGGGATAGCCCTTGTAATCGCCCATCCAGCCGGTATTACCAGCGCCGCAGTTCTCCAGGTGCGGCGAGAGCAAAGCGTAAAGACGGTAGTCGGAGAGTTCTCCCTGCAGCGGTTCGAAGCGGATTTTCTGCAGCACAACGTTACGGTAAGGGTCGGTAAGAACTTCTTTGTAGATGCGATATCGCCCGTCAATCGCGGTGTTAATCAGTTCCAGCGCCGGGACCCCAGGCTCAACCGGGTAATTTTCAAAGGTGCAATGGCGCTTCTCTTCCGAGAAGTAGTCGCGCCCATTGGTCACAATGAGTCCCATGTCGCGCGTGCAAGCCTGATCGACGCGCGGGAAATAGACTTCGTTCAGAATGCCGTGACTCAGTGTGAACCAGACTTTGCTGTGCTGGTTGAGCGCCGTGCCGGCGCCGGTCTTGGCGCTCGAGGTCCAGCGCGCCGGAATACCCGGCCAACCCGGAGCGTAGCGGAGGGCAGAATCAATCATGAACGATCATTCCTCAACAATCTATTGTCACCTTCAGTTGTAACTCATCAGAGGTCGCGGATAACAGACCGCAACCGATCAGGCAGGATCAGGAACTTCGATGCATGAGCGTGAAGAATAGTAACAGTCTTGCCGAGGTTTGCGCCCAGCTTCGCCCGTCACGAGCCGCAGGCATTCCCAATCTGCCGTTCCGGAGTACCGGGAATTCAATGCCCGGAAGTCATTCATCAGAAATTTACCGGTTTGTAACCATCCTGTAACACTGTGCCGATAGAACGTGGACATATATCCCGAGGAGGAATTTTAGAGTGATGCGCAAAATTGTGCTGTTGGTGTGTGTACTTCTGGCCTTGCCGGCGCTTGGTCAGACCACGCTGAACGGAGCAGGCGCCACGTTTCCCAACCCGATTTACTCGAAGTGGTTCAGCGAATACCACAAGCTGCATTCTGACGTTCAGGTCAACTACCAGCCCATCGGCAGCGGCGGTGGAATCCGCCAGCTCATCGCCGGCACCGTGGATTTCGGCGCCAGCGATATGCCCATGACTGACAAGCAGTTGCAGGAGGCCAAGACCAAAATCCTGAACATTCCGACGGTCGCTGGGCGCGGTCGTTCCGGCCTACAACATCCCCGGCGTAAGTGGGGAAGTGAAGTTCACGCCCGGAAGCCCTGGCAGATATTTTTCTGGGCAAGATCACTAAATGGAATGATAAGGCGATCACTTCAGTCAACCCCGGGGTGAATTTCCCCGATAAAGCCATCATCGTCATACACCGCACCGACGGCAGCGGAACGACTTTCATCTGGACCGATTACCTTTCCAAAATCAGCTCTGACTGGAAGGGGCAGGTGGGCAGCGACACTTCCGTGAAATGGCCGATTGGTCTGGGCGGTCCGCACAACGAAGGCGTCGCGGGCCTGATCCGCCAGTTGTCCGGTGCAATCGGATACGTCGAGCTGATCTATGCCGTGCAGAACAACATCACCTACGGCAGCGTGCGAAATTCCTCCGGCACTTTCGTGAAGGCGTCTCTGGAAAGCGTAACCGCGGCAGCAGCCTCGGCTCCCAAAATGCCGGCGGATTTCCGGGTTTCCATTACCAATGCGCCGGGCAAGGATGCCTATCCGATTTCCAGCTTTACCTGGCTTCTGATTCCAGCCCAGTCCAAGGACGCAGCGAAAGGCAAGATGCTGTCCGATTTTCTGAACTGGATGGTGACCGATGGCCAGAAGATGACCTCCGCGCTGTCCTATGCCCCGTTGCCAGACAGCGTAGTGGCCAAAGTGAAGGAAGCGATCAAGCAAGTCAAATAGGATCCTCGCAGTCACGGGATAGTTTCATTCATCGCAGAACGCGGAACAAAGACAAAAAGGAGAGAACAATGAAGTCTGCGTGGAAAGTGTGCGCAATTCTATTGCTGGCGTCAGGACTGGTCGCCCAGACCAGCACCCCGCCTAAACCGAAAAAGGCGAAGCCGGCAGCCGCAACGATTACGGCGGCCGATGTGCAGTCGCTGAAGGACGCAATCGCGGCGCAACAAGCCGCCATCGCCGAGCAGCAACAACAGATTCAAGCCCTGCGCGACGAATTACACCGTAAGGACCAGGTCGTGCAGCAGGCCCAAACTGCCGCCACCGACGCCGCCACCAAGGCGGATGCGGCTCAGGCGCAGGCCTCGCAGCAGCAAGAGAGCGTCAGCGCACTGAAAACCGATGTGACCGACCTGAAGACCAACATGGCCAACACGGTCGTGAGTCTGCAGGAGACCCAGAAGATCGCGTCGGAATCTCCCACGGCGCTGCATTTCAAAGGTATCACCATCACTCCAGGCGGCTTTCTGGCGGCCGAATTTGTGCGCCGCTCCCGTGCCCTGGGTGGGGACATCAACACCCCCTTCAATTCTCTGACCATGCCGGGAGCTTCGGCCAGCAGCGTTTCGGAGTTTTTCGGCAGCGGCCGCCAGTCGCGGGTCTCGATGTTGGCGGAAGGCCGCACGGGCAGCATGAAGATGTCGGGCTACGTGGAAGCCGATTTTCTCTCGGCCGGCGTGACCTCCAACAATAACCAGAGCAACAGCTACACCATGCGACAGCGGCAAGCCTGGGGACAGGCGGCGCTGGACAATGGCTTCTCCATCACCGGCGGTCAGATGTGGAGCCTGGTGACCGAAACCAAGCATGGCGTGGATAACCGCACCGAAGCCACTCCTCTCACCATCGATCCGCAGTACACCGTTGGCTTCAGCTGGGCGCGGCAATACGGCCTGCGCATCGCGCAGAACTTCCACAACAAAGTGTGGCTGGCGGCTTCGATTGAAAACGCCCAGGCCACGGTCACTTCTCACGGCAACGCCTCTAACTTCCTGATTGGCTCGCCAGGGGCGGGCGGCGGACTCTACAATTCTGCAGTCACCGCTTGCAGCACCAGCAGCGCAGGCGTTACCACTTGCAGCGCTGCAGCGAACTACTCCTTCAACCCCTCGCCGGACGTAGTTGTGAAGCTGGCGTTCGAACCTGGTTTCGGCCACTACGAAATCTTCGGCGTCTATGATCGCTTCCGCGACCGCATCTTCCCCTGCGAAGACATTTCCTCCACGGCTCTTTGCGGCACCAGCACGACGCCGGGTCTGGCCAACGCCTCGGGCGCCTTCAACAGCTCGAAAAACGGTGGCGGCATCGGCGCCAACGCCCGTTGGTCGTTCGCCCAGAAGCGCGTCGACTTCGGCCTGCACTTCTTCGGCGGCAGCGGCGTCGGACGTTATGGCACCGGCGGCCTGTCCGACACCTCTCTCCATGCCGACGGCACCTTCAACCTCATCAAGAGCACTCAGGGATTGGGTACTCTCGAGTTTCACCTCCCGAAGATGGACGTTTATCTGAACGCCGGAGCGGAGTATGCCAGCCGCGCGGCTGATTACGATGCAGTGACCGGCAAGTACGTCGGCTACGGCTCGCCCTTCTTCAGCAACACCGGCTGCTACACCGAAACCGGCCCCGGTTCGGGCGGATTCCTGCCTGGCTCTCTATCGAGTTGCACGGCAGATACGCGCGTGTTGATCGAGGGCACGGCGGGCTTCTGGTTCAAGGTGTACGACGGTTCCAGGGAGAAGGTGAACAAGGGCCGGCTAACGTGGGGACCGCAATTCTCCTACGTGACCCGCAATGCCTGGTCCGGCGCCGGATCGCCCAACGAACCCCACGGAATCGACGGCATGCTGTTCACCTCGTTCCGTTATTACCTGCCATAAACGGGCTGCATTTCGTTTGCCCAAGTACGACTCAGCGCACGCACCGGCACCCGGACCGAAAGACAGTCCGGGTGCCGGTCTTTAATCTTTTTGGAGCAGGGAAGGGAACACAGTTACCTGCTCTAAGTCGGTGCCCTGCGCCGGGATCAGGGGATGCTTTATACTGATGTTTCTGTGCTACTTGATTGGGGTTTCATCCGCTAGCTTCGATCGACAAACAGCAATCATCGGAAACAACGCGATAAAGCATTCGCCATGGCTCGCATTTCACTCGACAACCCTCAGTATTTTCTCAATCGCGATACCTCCTGGCTAGCTTTCAACCGTCGTGTGCTCGAAGAGGCCGAGGACGAGGGCAATCCTCTGCTGGAGCGGCTGAAATTTCTGGCAATCTCAGCCAGTAATCTGGATGAGTTCTTCGAAGTCCGCGTCGCCGCGATGATGCAGCAGATTGAAGATGGCTATAACGAAGCCGGCCCCGACGGACTTACTCTGACCGAAAAGCGCGAAGTGCTCAGCAAACAGTCCCACGAATTTGTCGACGACCAGTACGACTGTTGGAACGCCCGCCTGCGTCCAGCCCTGTCGCAGAATGGAATTCGCGTTCTCGGGCTGCATGAACTCGATGCGGATGCGCTGCGCTTCGTCGATGAGTATTGCGAAAAAGAACTCGATCCACTACTGACACCGGTCACGGTCGACCCGGCGCATCCGTTTCCCCGCGTCATCAACAAAGCGCTGTGTCTGGGTTTTCTGCTGCGCCGGCGCCGGCGTTCCGCCCTGACCTATACCGGCGTGGTTTCGGTTCCACGCGCTCTGCCGCGGCTGGTGCGCTTGCCGTCAGAGGGCACCGCGGATTTTATTTTTCTGGCTGATCTGGTCGCGCATCACGCCGTCCGCATGTATCACGGCTATGACGTAGTTTCCTCGGCGCCCTTCCGCGTCACGCGCAACAGCAATCTGTATCTCGCCGAGGAAGAAGCCCGCAGCCTGCTCGAGTCGGTGCGTACCGAGTTGCACAATCGCCGCAAGGGCGACGCGGTTCGGATGGAAATCGAAACCGACGCCGATCCCGAAATCATCGAACGATTGCGCACGGTGTTTGAGCTCGACCCCTGGCAGGTTTTTCCGGTCAACGGTCCGGTGAATCTTTCGCGCTTGTTCAATGTCTACGAGCAGGTGCAGCGCCCCGACCTAAAGTATCGCCCGTTTGCGCCGCGGGAACTGCGCCTGACTTCAAAATCGAAAGACTTGTTCGAGGAATTGCGCAACCACGACATCCTGCTGCATCACCCGTTCGATTCCTACGATGCTGTGGTTTCGTTTATCGAGTCAGCCGCCGAAGACGATCGGGTGCTTTCCATCAAGCAGACGCTTTACCGCACCAACGAGCACTCGCTGATTGTGCCGTCGCTGATTGCCGCTGCGCCGAACAAAGAAGTGACGGCGGTGGTGGAATTGAAGGCGCGTTTCGACGAAGCCTCCAACATTCGCTGGGCGCGCGACATGGAAGATGCCGGCGTGCAGGTCTTTCACGGCCTGGTCGGACTGAAGACGCACTGCAAGCTATCGCTGATGGTGCGCCGCGATCCTGACGGCGTAACCCGCAGCTACGCGCATATCGGTACCGGCAACTACAACGCGACCACCGCGCGGATTTACACCGATCTCAGTCTTTTCACCGCGAATCCTGAAATCACGCGGGCGGTCCACGATGTATTCAGTTTTCTGACGGCTTATGCCGAGAATCCAAGCTACGATCCGTTGCTGGTGGCCCCGCTCGATCTGGCGGAAAAAGTAATTGCGCTGATCGAACGCGAAGCCGAGCACGCCCGCAGGGGCAGGGAATCGCACATCATCGCCAAGATGAACGCGTTGCTCGACAAGACGGTGATTCAGGCCCTGTACCGCGCCTCTCAGGCCGGAGTGAAAATCGATTTGATCGTGCGCGGCATCTGCGCCCTTCGTCCGGGAGTGCGCGGCGTCAGCGACAACATTCGGGTGCGCAGCATCGTGGGCAGGTTCCTTGAGCACAGCCGCATTTTCTATTTCGCCAACGGTGGCGAAGAGGAAATTTACATGGGCAGCGCCGACTGGATGCCGCGCAATCTTTTTGAGCGCGTGGAAGTTCTGGTGCCGCTGCGCGACGAGATGTTGCGCGAACGGGTGCGCCACGAGATTCTCGACGCCTACCTGGCCGACAACCGCAAAGCGCGAATTTTGTTGAAAGATGCAACCTACATTCGCGCGTGGCAGCCCATACACGGCGTGCGCAACCGCCGTCCGCCGATTGGAGCAGCGTCTTTCAGTGCGCAGGATTTTCTGATCGGTGTTGCGGAAGGGAAGTCACCCGCAATCCTGCCCGCGCCGGCTTCCGAGCGAAAGCGTAGAGTGGTAGCGGGAAAGGAACGATAAGACCAGATGATCCTCTATTTTCTCCGCCACGCCAGCGCCGGCGAACATTTAGCCACTCCGAAAAAAGATGAAAAGAGAGCCCTCGACAAAGAGGGGATCGAGCAGTGCGGCTACATCGGTCGCGCGCTGGCCGCGCTGGATGTTCAGGTGGACTCGATCGTTTCCAGCCCGCTGAAGCGCTGTACTCAGACGGCGTCTCTGGTGGGCAATGAGCTGGGTTACGAGGGCAAGTTACAGATCGATCCGGGATTGCGTCCCGAGGCTGGCCTCGCCGACTTCCGCAAGCTGTTGGGAAAATATGCGAGGCAGGAAGCGATTCTGGTGGTCGGACACAATCCGAACCTCAGCCAGTTTTTGGGATCAATCATCAGCGACTCCGGCTGCGAAGCCTCGATCGAACTGAAAAAGGGGGCGGTGGCGAAAGTGGAAACCCGCCGCACCTCCGGCAGCCTGCACTGGTGCGTTACTCCGAAACTTTTGCGTATTCTCTACGACACTGCCGTGGAAAGCTCCCGCCCGAACACTTCGCGAAAATAGTCACGCTCTTTTTCAATCGCCCACAGTTCGAGGTCGACGCCCATGCGTCTTCGCGGCACCAGCGTCAACTTCACGTCTGCCGAACGCACTCCGACCCGCACTCGCTCGACGGCGCGGCTGCGTCCAAGATTCAGCGCGCGCGCCAGCCTCAACAACAGAATCGCCTTCTGCACATTGGCGCGATCGCCGGGTTCGATCAGCTTCATGGGGCCATCTTCCATGGTAGGACTCGATTTCCCCAGATAACGCGCGATGGCCGCGATCAGCCGCCGTTGCTGTGGCGTGTAACCGAGAATTTCTGAATTCGAAATAATGTAATGCGTATGCCGGTGGCGTCCGTTTCGATTCACGTAGTCGCCAACCTCGTAGAGCATCGCCGCCGCTGACAGCCACTCACGATATTCCGGCGGCAGACGATGCAGCGAACGCAGGGTCGTGAACAGAAGCGTGGCCGCGTCGCGAACGTCGAGCGCATGTTTCCGGTCAACGTGGTAATGGTCGACGGCTTTCAGAATCGATTCCCAGCGTTCCGACTCGATCTGCCGTCCGGAACGCGTACTGCGATCGTAGTCGGCAGCCATCTGCGCCAGAATTCCGTCGCGCAGGCCGAGCGGCGAATAGCGGAATCCTTTCAGATGCAGTCGATCCAGCAGTTCGTGATAGACCGCCGCGCCGGCAACGATAATCTCTGCTCGCCGCGGCCCGATGCCTTCAATCTTTCGCCGTTCCGCGACCGGCAAGCGGGCGAGTCGTTTCGCAATGCGGCTCATTTCCGCCCGCGACACGACCAGTCGCTTTCGGCCGGCTCCGCGCCGCAAGTGGCTGGCGACCTCCGCGAGCGCCGCCGCAGTCCCCGAGGTGGCGATCACGTTCTTCACTTTGGCGCCGGCAATGCGTGCCGTGATGCGATTCACTTCGCGGGCGACAAAGCCGCGCAGGCGTTTCAGTTCGCCCTTGCGCGCAGGATCATGTCCGAGGAATTCGTTGGTCAGTCGAACTGCACCGAGGGGAAGACTCACCGCATCGCGGATGTGTCCGCCTTGCGTGACGGTCAGTTCACAACTGCCGCCGCCCAGATCCATCATCAGCGTCGGTGTTCGATCGACGCGCGGGCTCGAGATCAGTCCTAGATGAATGAGCCGAGCCTCTTCCACGCCAGAGACGATTTCGACCCGCCAGCCCGTGGCCGAACGCACCCACTCGAGAAACGCCTGCGAGTTGCGCGCATCGCGCAAGGCGCTGGTGGCAACTACGCGCACGCGTGTCGGTGACGATCTGCTGCGTGGCCCGATGAAATCGGCGCAGCACTTTCACCGTCTCGGCCATCGACTCGGGGGTAAGGAATCCGGACCCAAAAACGCCTTCGCCCAGGCGCGTGACTTCGCGGTCTTCGTGCAAAGCGCGCAGGCGCCCAGCCTGCAGGCGGGCAATTTTCAGGCGGACGGAGTTCGAACCGATGTCAACCGCAGCGAACGTGGGCATGGGGAAGCCTCAGCAGTTTACATGGACGAAGCCGGATCGTCACCCGGGTTTGACGCGTTATTTGCTGAGGATCGCAGCAGGAAATCTAAGCGGCCGTTTCGGCTCGCTCAATCCCGACCGGACTCTTGCTCGCCGGTCGCGATTGTCCGGGGGACAAGGGCACGGGCTTCAGCGAAGTCTGAATCGTCGGCGAAGCGGCGAGCGCGGCGACCGCCTGCCGGAATTTTCCTCGCGTGACGTTATGCAGCGCAGCCACCAGGGTGGATTGGTTGACGTCCCCCAGGTGTTTCGCCGCAGTGCTAGTCAGAGTCAGCCAGTCGTGCCAATTTCCCACCGCGTCCTGCAGGCGTTTCAATTGTGCGATGAATTGTGCAGCCTCGGCCGACTTCGGGGCGAACTCGGCCGCGTAGCGCGCTCGCTTGACCGCGATGCGATATTGATGCAGCACATCTTCCGTCATCGGGCCTGCGGGACGAACTACCTGCTTTAAGATGCTGCGCGCTACCGCCAGAGCATTGCCGCCCGACTCCGACCTCACTTCCCGAGAGGCACGATTCAAGCGTTTATGAATCTCGCGAATCGTCCTTTTATCTAACGCTTTCCGAAGTCTTTTCTCATGTTTTACGCGAAGTTCAATCAGCTCCTGCATCAGCTGCGTCTTGCGCCGCGGTTCCTGCGGAACTTTCAAGCTGCGCAATGCCGCCAGTTGCACGTCCAGATCGCGCACCTTGCCCGCCCGCTTCCGAATCCGGTCCAGCATCTTCAGCAGCTTTTTCTGGTTTCGGTCGCGCGCCGTAAGGATTTGTTCGAGCAAAGTCTGCAGGCGCCGGTTCGTGGTCCGGAAGTGATGTACACTTTCCGCTTCCTGTTCAGACGACAGGCGCAGCAGCGCACGATCCATCTGCTGGAAGATCGAGGGGCGACGCTCGGATACAGTCGACATAACAAACCTGGCGAAAACGAAGCTGATACGAAACCACCGGGCAGCGGCAGAGTCAGGAATGCCCCAACTCAGGGACGCATGATCTTTCCGACAGCAGCACTGCGGGAATTCAGGACCAACCGATGACCCACGACAGCGGAAAAAGCTTTTACGATTTTAACACCTTTGTAACAACTCTCTGCTACCGTTAACACGAATGGCCAACCCAGCTTTACCACGGCCTGATATGCCCGGACCGCAAGCCGTTGAAGGGACGAAAGTTACGCCGGGACCCGGCCACGGGACAGCGCCCCTCCTGCCATCTTCCACGGGAGAGGTTCCCGACCGCATTTTCAAATCGGCCATGACCCTGTGCGGAGTGGCCGTGCTGGGTCTGCTTGTCCTTATCGTTTACCAGTTGATGTCCGCCTCGCGCCTTTCCTGGCACGCCTTTGGCTTCAAATTTTTTACCGGCAGCGATTGGGATCCCGTCCAGGAGTCTTTTGGCGCTCTGCCTTTTATCTACGGGACTCTGGTTTCCTCCCTGGTCGCACTCATCATCGCCGTCCCCTTAGCCGTTGGCGTTGCCGTGTTCACGACTGAAATGTGTCCCAAGGCGCTGCGCGGGCCGCTCTCGTTTTTCGTGGAACTGTTGGCCGCCATTCCCAGCGTGATCTACGGCCTGTGGGCCATCTTCGTACTCGTTCCGCTTCTTGAGTAACTACGTGCAGCCCTTCCTCGTGAAAACCCTGGGCTGGACGGGCCTGTTTGACGGCCCTCCGTTTGGATCGGCATGCTCGCTGCCGGAATCATTCTGGCGATTATGATCGTGCCCATCATTTCCTCAATCACTCGCGAAGTGCTGCAGGTTGTGCCGCGACACCAGCGTGAAGGCGTCCTGGCCTTGGGTGCAACCCGCTGGGAGATGATCCGCGTCGGCGTCTTGCGCAACGCGCGCGCCGGAATTGTGGGCGGCATCATTCTCGGACTAGGACGAGCTCTAGGGGAAACCATGGCGGTCACCATGGTGATCGGAAATCGACCGGAGATCTCCAAGTCTCTCTTCGCGCCCGGCTACACCATGGCCAGCGTCCTGGCCAATGAATTCAGCGAGGCCACTGGAGACAGGTATCTCTCGGCTCTGGTGGAAATCGGCCTGGCGCTTTTCGTGGTCACAATCATCGTCAACGCGCTGGCACAACTTCTGGTGTGGACCGTAACCCGCGGCCAGCCTGCGAGGGGAAATGCCTGAACTCGCTAACGGTTCCGCAAATCGACCATCCGTTACGCAGGGTATGCAGCGCATCAGTTTGCGCCGGCGGGTCACCGATCACGTCATGACCGGCGCGGCAGTCATGACTGTTATTCTCGTGCTGCTTCCGCTGGTCGCGATCTTCGGCTATCTGGTATACCGCGGCATCGGTTCGCTCAACTGGGCGTTCCTGACGCAGTTGCCCCAGCCCGTCGGTGAGCCCGGCGGCGGCATGGCCAACGCCATTGTCGGATCCGGCCTGATTCTCGCCATCGCCAGTGCAATCGGCGTGCCCTTCGGCATTGGAGCCGGAATCTTTCTGGCCGAGTTTGGACGCAATCGGTTCGGCGCCGCCGTGCGCTTCACCGCCGACGTGCTCAACGGTGTGCCCTCGATCGTGATCGGCATCGTGGCCTGGGCCATCCTGGTTCGCGGCCGCGGATTCTCTGCTGCCGCTGGCGGTCTTGCGCTGGCATTCATGATGGTGCCTACGATCACCCGCACCACCGAAGAAATGCTGCTCCTGGTGCCACAAGCTCTGCGCGAAGCGGCGTATGGCCTGGGCGTGTCACGCTGGCGAACTACGCTTTCCATCACCCTACGCACCGCGACTTCCGGTGTGATCACAGGGGTGATGCTGGCTTTCGCGCGCGTCGCCGGAGAGACCGCGCCGCTGTTGTTCACGACACTGGGCAATCAGTTCTGGAACCTGCGCATCAACCAGCCCACCGCCGCGTTGCCTCTGCAAATTTATAATTACGCCAATACGCCTTATGATGATCTGCATCGTCAGGCCTGGGCGGGCGCGTTCGTGCTCATCATTCTCATCGTGGCCTCGGTCTCGGCGGTGCGACTCGCGGTCCGCCGTGGTACGTTTGGAGCGGCATAATTTATGGGCGTCGGAATCCAGGTCGAGAGCCTGAATGCGTGGTACGGAAAGAGTCAGGCGCTCTACGACATCAATCTGAAAGTGGCGGCCAATCACGCCACGGCGCTGATTGGTCCCTCGGGATGCGGCAAGTCGACGTTCATTCGCTGCATCAACCGGATGCACGAGACCATTCCGGAGGCCCGCGTCGACGGCCGGGTGCGCATCGGTGAAATCGACGCCTACAACGGAACTTCAGCGACGCAACTTCGCCGCCGAGTCGGCATGGTGTTTCAGAAGGCGAATCCATTTCCTACGATGTCGATTTATGACAATGTAGCTTCGGGCTTAAAGCTCAACGGGTTCCACGATCGCCGCAAGCTTGACGAAATTGTGCAGCACTCGCTCGAAGTTTCGGCTCTGTGGGACGAAGTGAAAGATAACGTGCACAAGAAATCCGGCGCCAGCCTCTCTGGCGGCCAGCAGCAGCGATTGTGCATCGCCCGCGCGCTGGCAGTTGAACCCGAAGTCCTGCTCATGGACGAGCCTTGTTCCGCTCTGGACCCGATTTCTACTGGAAAAATTGAAGAGTTGATCTTCCAGCTCAAAGAACGGTATACCATCGTAATTGTGACTCACAACATGCAGCAGGCCGCGCGGGTGGCCGAGTTCACGGGATTCTTCCTGCTGGGCAAGTTGATCGAGTTCGACAAGACGGAGAAAATTTTCACCAAGCCGTCGGACAAGAAGACGGAAGACTACATCACGGGAAGATTCGGATAGACGGATTTGCTAGATCAGTTGACAAGGCAAGATTGAATAAGGAAAGGTTCGGATCATGCGTACGCGTTTTCAACAAGGCCTCGACGATCTTCGGCAGCGGTTGCTTCGCATGGGAGGCCTCGCGGAGCAGGCGGTCGATCGCGCGCGCCAGGCCTACGTCGAGCGTGACTTGACCCGCTGCCAGATGGTGCTGGAAGGCGAGAGCATGATCAACACCGCCGAGCGCGAAATCGACGAGGCCGCCTTCGATCTGCTGGCCATGCAACAGCCCATGGCCGTCGACCTGCGCTTCATTCTCGCGGTCACCAAAATTAATTCCGATCTCGAACGCGTCGGCGATCAGGCCGTCAACATTGCCGAGCGCGTCATGGACATGGTTGAACTTCCCGCCGCCGAACTGCCAGTCGACATCGCCCGCATGGGCACCGCAGTCAGCGCCATGGTGCGCCGCGCTCTCGAGATCGTTTCATCGAAGGCAAGGCCGAGCTGGCGCAGGCAGTTCTCGAAATGGACAACGTCATCGACCGCATGCGCGACGACGCCTTCATCCAACTGGTCAAGACCATGAACGACCGCCCCGAAATCGTGCGCCAGGCGCTCGACGCGCTGCTGGTGGCGCGCAATCTGGAGCGCGTTGCCGACCACGCCACCAACATCGCCGAAGACGTAATCTTCTGGGTGCAAGGCGCCGACGTTCGCCACAATGTGCACCCCGACCCCGCGGTCGCGGAATCTGAGCCTACGTCAAAAGCGTCCGGTTTGTAAGGGAGCGCAGCGAGCCAAAATGTAGGGACGGCCGCCCTCCGCCGTCCTTCGAGCACAGCGCGAAGTTTTTGTGCAGCGCCCCAGCTTTGACGGTCCGCACCAACTTGCATTACGCTCATCACCTCATTCATTTGTAACGCCATCCCCGGAGGCGCCGTGATCCGCTTCGTGACTTGCTCCCTCTGCACTCTCCTGCTGGCCCAGACCGCACTCCTCCGCGCCCAGGAATCCGCCCCCGCCGATCGCCCGCCTATCATGCTGCCCACCAGCAAGATGCTGACCGTTCCCTCGCCCGGCCGCATCGGCAGCACCAACAGTTTTCCCGCAGACGATGGTGCTCAGTCCCGACGGCCACTACGCCGCCCTGCTCAACGACGGCTACGGCACGCAGGAGACGCTGGCGCACCAGTCGATCGCAATCCTCGATCTAACCAGCAACAAGATCGTCGAATATCCCGACGCGCGCCTGAGCGACGAATCGCACCAGAGTTATTTCATCGGCCTGGCCTTCAGTACCGAACGGCAAGCATCTCTACGCATCGGTCGGTTCGCTCACCGATCCCACCGGCGCGAAGACGGGCGACACGGGAAACGGCATCGCGGTCTACAGTTTGCGCGGGCAAGGTTACTCCCGAAAGATTCATCCCAATCCCGTTGCAGCCGCTTTCGACCGGAAAGAAACTCGCAGTCGGTCTGACTGCTCCGCCGCATACGGCAATTCCATATCCCGCCGGAATAGCTTTGATTTCCGATTCTGGCCACGACAAACTCCTGATCGCGAACAATCTCTCGGACAACGCGATCGTGCTCGATCCCGCGACGGGAAAAGTTCTCCAGACGTTTCGATCTGAGCACCAGCGATCTGATCCCGTCCTCATACCCGTACACTTGCGTTGCCACGCACGACGCGCCGCCGCGCCTGGTGCAGTTTATGGAACGCGTCGCAAGTGGCGGAGCTTGACTTGACCGGCGGGAAAGTTGCGCGCTGGATCAAGCTGAAGCAGGCGCCAGACCCGCTCGCGCCGGGCTCGCATCCGACGGCGCTGCTTTTAAGTCCTGACGAGAAGTACGCTGTACGTGGCATTATCGAACACTGACCAGATGGACGCTGATGTCGACGTGCTGGCGAGTTCTGCCCGAGGTCGAGTTTCACAACCGGCCTTCCAGACAATCCGACGGAAGCTTACCCAACTGCACTCGCCATTCTCGCGATGGCAAGCGCCTGTTCGTCGCAGAATCGTCGCTCGACGCGGTTGCAAGTCTTCGACACTTCGCAACAATCTCAACGCATCGAGAAATCGTCCGGCAGATTGGCGTCGCGAGCCTCGGTTTCGATCCCCACCGACTGGTACCCCTCTGCCCTCGCCGTTCACGGCGACGATCTCCTCATCGCCACCGCCAAGGGCGAAGGCTCGCGCCCCAACAAAGACATGGGCAAGACCGTCCTACGAGACGCGGCACAAAGACCATCCCTACATTCCCACGCTGCTCAAGGGATCCATCGCCCGCCTCAATATTCCTTCGACGCTCGAAAAACTTCCGCAGTTTACCCAGGCCGTCGAGCGCGACAACCTGTTCCACGCCGATCCCGGAACCATGGCTTTCGCCAGCGGCCAGAATCCCATCAAGCACGTGATTTACGTCATCAAAGAAAACCGCACTTACGATCAGATTCTCGGCGACCTGAAAGTCTGGCGACACGAAAATCGGCGACGGCGATCCTTCCATCACCATGTACGGCGCCGACATCACGCCCAACGAGCACAAACTCGCGCTGCAGTTCGGCGTGCTCGACAATTTTTACGACAGCGGAGAAGTCTCCGGCGACGGACACCTCTGGTCCACCGCCGCCATCACTTCCGACTACAACGAAAAGACCTGGCAGATCGCCTATCGCGGGAAGGAACGCACCTACGATTTCCAGGGCCAGAACGCCGACGAATATCCGCTCGAACACAATCTGCCCGACGTCGACGATCCTGGCACCGGATATCTTCTGGGACAATCTCACCCGCAACCACGTCAGCTTCCGCGACTACGGCGAATTCGTGAACGCGGAGTGGTGCAACGAGAAACGTACAGCCGCCAGCCCCAAGCAGGGAACTCCCTCAGGCCAGCAAACGGCGTGTCCGCGAACCGTGGTGAAGCAAGGCGAAACGCTGGCGTCCAATGTCGGCGAACCGCATGCTACGCATAGTCCGTGGCCGTGGCCCGTGCCATTATTCAGCGGAGTGAAGCCGACCAAGGCCTTGTTGCGCGATCACTTCGATCCGCTGTTTCCAGATTTCAACACCGACTATCCCGACCAGCTTGCGCGCCGACGAGTTTTTGAACGAGTTCGGCGCCTATGTCCGCGCCCGCGATGCGCACGAAGGGCCGGATTACGAATTGCCATCGTTCGTGCTGCTCTACTTGCCCGACGACCACACCGGAGGCACGCGTCCCAATTTTCCGCGCCCGGCCGCCTCGGTGGCCGACAACGACCTGGCGCTCGGTCGCGTGGTCGACGCGGTTTCGCACAGCGCCTACTGGGACGACACCGCGATTTTCGTTTTGGAAGATGACGCCCAGGACGGCGCCGACCACGTCGATGCGCATCGCTCGATCGCCTTCGTCGTCAGCAAATACTCTCCGGGGTCGGCCGCGCAACCGAACGTCGAGCACCGCTTCTACACGACGGTGAACATGATTCACACCATGGAAATGCTGCTCGGCCTTCCACCCATGAATCAGAACGACGCGTACGCGCCGGTGATGGGGAGATTATTTTCCGGCTCTGGCGATCAAGCCGCCGTACAAGCGCCGACTATCGCAACCAGAAAAACGGCCTGATCTACGAAACCAACAAAGCGAAGCCCCCGGCGCAAAAATTTCCTCGAAGATGGATTTCTCGCGTCCCGACGCCAACAAAGCCGTCAATTGAATCGAGTGTTGTGGCAGGATCAGAAAGGCTCAGTGCCCATGCCCGCGCCGAAACACACGGTATTTCCTGCCGGCGATGACTAGGGATTTGTGATGCCTGTTGAGGAAGGGCTTTGAAAGGCCGCGGCTTCAAGCCGCGCCATCAGAACCCACGAGAAGCTTAACAGCGGCTTTAGCCGCCGGGGACGCCCTCGGCGCCTGAGATCGACTGCCCTACTTCAAACTCACCGTCTCTTTCAGCGGCAGGCTCTGCGACGATCCTCCGACCATGAAACCGTAATCTCCCGGAAGCAACTGCCAGGCATTGTGCATCACGTTGAAAATCGACAGATACTTCGGGTCCACGTCGACGGAAACTTCCTTGCTCTCTCCGGCGTTGAGCTTGACCTTGCTGAATCCGACGAGCCGCTTCGGAGGCTCCGCGGCCGCCGCCGGCAGGGAAGCGTACACTTCCGCCACTTCCGCGCCCGCTCGCTTGCCTGTGTTGGTGACCGTGAAGGTCACACGCGGATTTTTCCCCGGCGTCACTTTCAGATTCGAATACGAAAAAGTCGTGTACGACAGACCGTATCCAAACGGAAACAGCACCGGCTTATTCTCCGCGTCATACCACTTGTAGCCCACCTTCACGCCTTCGTCGTACGTCACCTGAAACGCCGGCAATCCGGCCGCAATCCGCTTCCATCCCTGCCGATCCGCGTCCACTGTAACCTTCGGGGGCTTCACGATCGTCGGATGCGGCAAGTCGGCTTCGCTCTTCGGAAAAGTAACCGGCAGCTTCGCGCTCGGATTCACATCTCCGAAAATCACATTCGCCACTGCCTCGGCGCCGCGGCTTCCGGCGTACCACGCGTCCAGAATGCCGTCGACCTGGTCCACCCACGGCATGGTGATGGGGCTGCCGTTTTCAATCACAACAATCGTCTGCGGATTCGCCGCGGCAACTTTCGCGATCAGCTCATCCTGATTCTCGGGAAGCGACAGGCTGTCGAGATCCATGCCCTCGCTTTCCCACTGATGCACATACACGATGGCCACATCGGAATTCTTTGCCAAGGTCGCAGCCGCCGCCGGGTCCGCGCCCGAATCAAACTGCACGTTCGCTCCCGGAGCCTTGGCGCGAATCGTTTTCAGCGGCGAAGTCGGAAACCAGATGTGTGCCAGCCAATACGTACGTCCCTTGCCTGGAGGCATGATCGCGTTTCCGCCCGGAGGATCAACCTGCGCCGATCCGCCGCCCGAAATCATTCCCACATCCGCGTGCGGACCGATCACCGCGATCGTCTTGATCTTCGAAGCATCCAGCGGCAGCAGTCCATGCTCGTTCTTCAGCAGCACGGTGCTCTGCTCGGCGATTCGCTGCGAGATTTCGAATCCGCCCATCACGTCGACCACACTCTTCTGCGGCGGATCGTCAATCACGCCCGTGGCAAACATCGAGCGCAGAATGCGGCGCACATGATCGTCCACTTCCGCCTGCGGCACTTTCCCCGCTTCGACCGCCTTCTTCAGTTCCTCGCCAAAAAAGATCCAGCCCGGCTCTTCGTGATCCAGTCCCGCGGCCGAAGCTTTCTCCGTGCTGTGCGTCGCCTGCCAGTCGGAAACTACAAACCCCTTGAACTTCCAGTCGCGTTTCAAAGTATCGTTCAATAGATATTTGTTCTCGCAAGCGTAGTCGCCATCCAAACGGTTGTAAGAGCACATCACCGCCGCCGGCTCCGCTGCCTCCACCCCAATTTCAAACGCGAGCAGATCGCTCTCTCGCGCCGCGCGCTTGTCGATGTTCACGTTCACCGCATTGCGCCCGCTCTCCTGATCATTGAGCGCGTAATGCTTGATGTCGCCCATCACGTGCTCGGCCTGCAGGCCCTTCATCACCGACCCCACCATCTTCCCGGCCAGAACGGGATCTTCTCCCAAATATTCAAACGTTCGTCCGTTACGCGGTTCGCGCGTCAAGTTGATGCCGCCGCCCAGCGTCATATTGAATCCCTGCGCGCGCAACTCGCGGCCAATCAGCGCTCCGTAGTCATGCGCCGCCTCAAGATCCCAACTCGCTGCCGCGCCCTCGTCGGAGGGCAGCGCCGTCGAGTAGCGGCCATTCTCGCCGCTGCTGCGAACGCCATAGGCGGCGTCCGACATCTGAATCGCAGGAATGCCGAGCCGCGGAATCCCCGGCACATATCCCGCGCCGCCGTTGGAATGGATCGACTCCGGCGCCATCGGACTCAACCCCATCATGCCGGTCCCGTGCAGCAGCTGAATTTTTTCGTCGAGCGTCATCTCCTTCAACACCATCGCGGCGCGATCATCGGGAGACAGGCTAGTGTCGCTCCAGGGATGACTCGCGCCTTGCGCCCACAAATTAGACACAGCAGCAATGAGCAAGAGAATGGAGAATGAGAAAAATCGATTTAGCAGGCGACGGCAGGGCAGGGGCATTCGGATTCCTCGCAAGAATGTGGTTACCAAATCGTTTATGTTACGCCTTTTTGCAGAATTCCGGCTGTCTAATTTGCAGGTATCCAGGTCCTAAAGAGCCTGAACCACAGAGGACACAAAGAGACACAGGGTAAGGATGTCAATTCTCAGAAGCCCTACCCCGTGTTCCTCTGTGTCCTCTGTGGTTCAGGGTTTTTCGCGGAGTCGAGCGAAGGATGTGTCACTTGGCCCGATACGCCCGCCGCTTTACACTAGAAGAGTGAAGATCGCGCTGGGCCAAATCAATCCCACGGTCGGAGATTTCTCCGGCAACGCGGCCAAGATTATCGACTTTTCCCGCCGCGCCCAGGCCGCCGGCGCCGGCTTGATTCTTTTCCCCGAGCTGTCAGTATGCGGCTACCCTCCGCGCGATCTGGTCGAGCGTTCCTACTTTTGTGGCGCGCAATCGTGAAACTGTCGACCGCATTGCCGGGGAAACCACCGGCATTGCCGTCATCTGCGGCCTGGTCACGCCCGCCCACTCCGATACCGGCAAGTCCGTCATGAACTCCGCCGCGCTGCTCATTGACGGCAAGGTCGCGTTCATCCAGTCGAAAATGTTGCTGCCCACCTACGACGTATTCGACGAAATGCGCAACTTCGCTCCCGCCAAGAGTCAGGAACTGTTTTCCTTCTGCGGCAATCGCATGGCGCTCACCATTTGCGAAGATGCCTGGAACGACAAACGGTTCTGGCGCAAGCCGCTCTACACCGTCGATCCCGTGGACTCGCTGGTGAAGGCCGGCGGAAATTTCGTGCTCAACATTTCCGCCTCGCCGTTCTGGATTGGCAAACGCGAGTTTCGCCGCGAAATGCTGGCCAGCATCGCCCGCCAGCACAAAGTTCCGGTCGTGCTGGTCAACCAGGTCGGAGGCAACGACAGTCTGGTGTTCGATGGATCGAGCGTAGTTCTCAACCGCGAAGGCCAGGTCATCGCCCAGGGCCGCTCGTTCGAAGAAGACCTGATCTACTTCGATTCGCAATCTCTGACGGGCGAAATGCATGAACAAATTGCCGGCGACGAAGCCAGCGTCTACTCCGCGCTCGTGCTCGGCACTCGCGACTACATGCAGAAATGCGGATTCCGCAAGGCCATCATCGGCCTCAGCGGCGGCATCGATTCCGCACTCACCGCCGTGGTCGCAGCCGACGCCGTTGGCCCGGAGAACGTCATCGGCGTCGGCATGCCCGGCCCCTATTCCTCGCAAGGTTCCATCGATGACGCCCGCGCGCTCGCCAAAAATCTCGGCATCCGCTTCGAATTGCTTTCCATCAATCCCGCCTACGACGCGTATCGCGAAACCCTGCGCGACGTGTTCGCCGGACTGAAAGAAGATGTAACCGAAGAAAACATTCAGTCGCGCGCCCGAGGAACGATGCTGATGGCGCTCTCCAATAAATTCGGCGCCATCGTGCTCTCCACCGGCAACAAGAGCGAACTTGGCGTGGGCTACTGCACCCTCTACGGCGACATGGTCGGCGGCCTCGCAGTAATTTCCGACGTGCCCAAGACGCTCGTCTATCGCCTCAGCGAATACATAAATTCCCGCCGCCCCGTGATTCCTCAGGCCACCATCGAGAAGCCGCCTTCGGCCGAGCTGCGCCCCGACCAGAAAGACAGCGACTCGCTCCCGCCGTACGAGATTCTCGATGCCGTGCTCGAAGATTACGTCGAAGATTCCCATCCCGCGGAGCAGATCGCCAAAGACCGAGGATTCGATATCGAAGTCGTGCGCCGCGTGATCCGCTTGGTCGATCGCGCCGAATACAAGCGCCAGCAAGCCGCCCCCGGCCTCAAGATTTCCCCCAAAGCCTTCGGTGTCGGCCGCCGTTTGCCGATCGCAGCCAAGAGCGAAATCTGAACTTGCATCACGAACTCGAAATGTGAAGTAGCAATTTGCAGTATCCTGTTAGTTCGCATTCCTAACATTCCGTACCACGATTCGAAAGGAACCCATGCGCAGTTTTCTCTGCTCGATCTTGCATTCTTCTTATGGCCGGCACCTTGGCCACGGCCCAGACCACGACCGCCAAGCCCGCGCACGCCACTCCGAGAGCGCGTCCGGCGGCCTGCCCACCGATGCCACGGTTGACTCCTTCCTGCACCAGCAATTCGGCTATCAAGCCGATCTGACCTGGAAAATTTCCAGCATCAAACCCTCCGTCGTTCCGGAGTTGGCCGAAGTCACCGTCGTCCTCGCCAGCCCGCAGGGCCAGCAGTTGACCAGGTTCTACGTTTCTCCCGACGGCCAGCACGCGCTTGTCGGAGAAATTATTCCCTTCGGCGCTGAGCCGTTCGAGCCCGCCAATCAATTATTGGAGAAGGGAATCACCGGCCCGTCGCGCGGCCCGAAAGATGCTCCCGTCACCATCGTCGAATTCGGCGATCTGCAATGTCCCGCCTGCAAAGCGGCGCAGCCAACCATTGAGGCGCTCGTAACCGCCGAGCCCACCGCCCGCTTCGTCTTCCAGAATTTTCCTTTGGAGATGCACAACTGGGCCGCCAAGGGCGCAGCTTATGCGGATTGCGTTGGCCGCGCGTCAAATGACGCGTTCTGGAAGTTTGTCTCCAAGACCTACGAAACCCAATCCGACATCACTGCCGAAAATGCCGATGAAAAACTGACCGCCCTCGCCGACGGCGCCGGCGTCAAGGGCGCCGACATCGCCGCCTGCGCCCTGAAGCCGGAGACCAAGGCGCACGTCGACGCTTCGATCGCGCTCGGCAAGTCCGTCGACGTCACCGGCACGCCCACGCTCTTCATCAATGGACGCAAAAGTCGGCAGCCTCGATCCCCGCATGTCGGATATTTACAAGAACCTGGTCGACTTCGCTGCGAAACAGGCAAAGTAGGAGACGGCTTCCGCTGTCCGGCTTCCGGATCAGAAATGAGGTGCCGAGGTTCTTGCGAGAGGAATTACATCTGGAACCGGAAGCCGAGGGCCGGAGCCGGCCTACTTTTCGCTCAACCAAATCTCCGGCGTGCTTCGGTTGAAATTCGCCAGCACGTGCGGCGTGATGATGATCATCAATTCATCGCTGTCGGATTCTTTGGTGTTGTTCACCATCGCCTGATTCAACAGCGGCAGAAATCCCAACCCCGGAATCCCGGTCATGGAGAGCGTGTCGGTTCGCGAGACCTGTCCCGCCACCACCGCCGGTTCGCCATCTTCCAGGTTGATGCTGCCCTTATATTCCCGGTTTGAAATCACGGGAACTCCATTGTTCGATTGCCCGGTGAGCGACCGTACCTGCAATTCAATCGACAGGCTGACCGAGCCATCGCCGTGGACGATCGGCTTGGCCTTCATGCTCAAGCCCAGATCCTCATACGTGACCGAAGGAAACGGCGGAACATAGGTCTGATTGCCCAGCACCGCCGAAATCTGCGGCGAGTTGTAAATCGGCGCGTAACTGGCATTCTGAATCGGATACTTCTCGCCCAGATGGAACGTCGAGTCCGTTCCCTGGCTCGCCCGCATGGTCATGTCTTCGAGACTGCGCGCCCACGATTCGTTGACCGAAAGATTGGCCGCCAGCTGGTCCAGACTCACGCCGCTGAAGGTGAGCCCGCCGCCGAACGTGGCCAGCGGCGTACTGAAAATCGAACTGCCCTGGCTGCCGCCCAGTTGGGCCAACAATCCCGACAGCGCCGAACTGCCCGCCTGATTAATGCCGCCGGAGGCAATCAACTGGTTCACCAACTGTGAAATGCTCTGCCCGCCCAGTCCGATCAAGGCCACGGCCGGAATGTTGTACATGTTGAAAGTGTTCGGAAGATGCATGCCGATGTTTCGCGTAAACTGGTGGTCGATCTGATAAACGCGAATATTCAGCATCACCTGCGGCCGCTGGTTGCTGAGTTGCTCCAGCAGCTTGGAACAGGCCTCCAAGGATTGCTGTGGTCCCCGCACTTCCACTTTGTTCGCGGTTTGCCCTGAGCTTACAAATTTCAGATCGAACATGTTCCTCATCGCATTGACCAGGTCAGTCGCTTCCTGAGGCGTGGAATGCGCCGGCAGAATGAATGTCCGCAGAGACATGCGATCGTACTGCTTGTGGTTATCTGAATTGTCGAGGGCAATCAGCATCTGGTGGGTCATCGACGGCCGCCCACATCGTCTTGCTGACCTCGCACGCCAGTTTCAGCGCGGTGAAGAAGTCAACATCATCCACGTTGAACCGCACCTGCCGCGCCTGCACCGAATCGTCAAACTGCGACTTCACTCCAAAGGCGGCCGAAAGCTCCTCAAACAACCCGCGCACATCGCCGGTGTAATGGAAGGTGGCCCGCCCGTCCTGGGGTTCGAGATGAATTTCCCCAGAATCCTGCACCTGAACGCCCGAGGTGAATGGAAGCGCCGGCGCAATCGATCGCGTAGCTTCGTCCAGTCGCTCGCGCGCGAATTCATTGTCGGAGTCGAGATCGAGCGCCGCGCGAAATTCCGCCGCCGCCCGCATCCGGGCATCGGCCAGCATCAGCACATTGCCGCGTTCAATGTGATGGAAGACCAGTTGCGCCTTCACTACTTCCCGCGCCGTAAGAAACTTCACGTCCTGCGGCGCCAACTGGGTGGCTTCTTCGAAACGCGCCAATGCTTCTTCCGGCTGCTGGCGCTCCTCCAACTTCACGCCCTTGTCGTAGGCTTTGCGCGCGGCCTTAAGATCGCCCTTCGAAGCCTGGCAGCTCACCACCCCCGGAATCCCGGCCCCGCAGGGAATCGTCGGCGGAGGAGGAGTGTCGTCACTCGCCGCAAACGCAGCCAGCGTCCCCGCCAGAAAACTCACAGCGATGATGAGAGGTAAGCGCCGCACCATCTCGATTCTAACGTGATTTCGGCAAACTCGAGCACGCCATTGGACCTCGTACCTTCGGTCGCAATGGTCATAGGCCGCCCAAGCAGAACGCCCGAGGGAAGAACGGGATTAAGAGCCCAGCTTGCGATACTTTTTGTAGGGGCGGCGAATCGCACTGGATGCCCCATCCTGGCGTTCTTTGCGAGCGTGGGAAACGATGCAGCCCACAGCGTCTGGTTAGGGCATCAATCGAAATCAGGATCGATCGAAATCAGGATCAGTAGATCCCTACGAAAGCATCAGCCGCTCGATACTCCGCGCCTTGCCCGTATCCTCGTCGCAATCGATCACCACCGCGCATAGCCGCGCATCCCCCGTGGCGGGCTCGAACCGCACCGGCATCCCATTCAGAAACTTGCCGACCACCAGTTCCTTCTTCACCCCTATCACGCCGTCGTAGGGCCCGCTCATGCCCACGTCGGTGATGTAGGCGGTTCCGTTGGGCAGAACCCGCTCGTCCGCGGTCGGCACATGCGTATGCGTGCCCACCACCGCCGTGACTCGCCCATCCAGATACCAGCCCAACGAAATCTTTTCCGAAGTCGCTTCGGCGTGAATATCCACCAGAATTACTTTGGCCTTCATCGTCTGCAAAAGCTTGTCCGCGGTGCGAAACGGATCGTCATTCGACGCCATAAACACCCGCCCCTGCAGGTTGATCACCGCATACGGCACTTTGCCCTTGATGCCCTCATACACGCCCGACCCCGGCATGTCCGCCGGATAATTCGCCGGCCGCAGCACGCGCCGCGCAGGCCCGTGCCCGTTGCCCTCAACCATCTGAAAATAGTCGACGATCTCGCGCTTGTCCCACACGTGGTTGCCGGTGGTGATGACATCGATGTTGAGCTCAAACAATTCCTCGGCCAGCGCCGGAGTAATTCCGAACCCTGCCGCCGAATTCTCTCCATTGGCGATGATTAGGTTGATGGCGTGATCGCGCACGATCCCCGGCAGTCGGTCTTTGACAATATTCCGCCCTGGCCGCCCAAAAATATCGCCGATAAAAAGAATTCGCATGGTAGTGCCCGCGTGCCGCCGGCTTTCCGCAGAATCTGAAGTTGAAATTCGATGGTAACACGCAGGAGCGTGGGCACCGAGTAGCAAGCCGCGCAGCGGCAAGGTTTATGTGGGGACAGCCGCCCTCGCTGTCCATCGAGCGCAGCTCGATTGTTTTTCCTGGAAAGCTAAATTGCCCGCGCCTTACTGCATCAACTCCGCCGTCCGCAAAAAGTCGTAATTGCCCGCCGGATTCAACTTCAAATTCCCCACTCGCCGCGTATGCACCAGCACATTATCGAGATACCAAAGATTAATGTAGGGCAGATCCTCAGCCACAATCCGTTGCACTTCCGCGTAAAGCGGTTTGCGCACGCTGGTGTCCACCTCGCGCCGGGCTTGGTCGATCAACGCATCCACCTTCGCGATTCGAGTAGAACGCGCGATTGGCGCCTGCCGGAGGAAATCGCGACGACTGAAACGCATACCCGAAAATATCCGGATCTTCGTTCCCGCCAATCCACCGCAGGCCATACATCTGAAACGCTCCGTTCTGCACGTCCGAAAAAAATGTGGCGAACTCAAAGCTTCGAATGTCGAGCGCGATCCCCACCTCGCGCAGTTGCTGCTGCATTACTGCCACCATCAGACGAGTATTTTCGTCGGTCGAAGTTTTCATGGTGATGTGGAAGCGCACGCCATTCACCATCGGATACCCCGCCGCCTCCAGCAACTGGCTCGCCTTCGCCGGATCATGATCGTAAGCCGGCACATCGCCGTCATACGCCCAACTCTGCGGCGGCAGCACGCTGCGCGCCGGTTGCGCCTGCCCTCGCCACAAGTAGTCGATCATCGGCTGCCGGTCGAGCGCATACGCAATCGCCTGCCGCACCCGCGCATCTTTCAGAATCGGATCGCGCAAATTAAATCCCAAATAAGCCAGCCGCGTTCCCGCCCCGCGCTCAACCGCGAGATGCTTCTCCCGCTGCAGCGTAATCACCGTGTCCGGCGGATACGATGCGTTGATGGCGACGTCGGCGCTGCCCTTGCGCAACTCCAGCGCCTGCGTGGTCGCATCCGGCACCACGGCAAATCGCACCCGCGCCAGCTTCGCCTTCTCGCCCCAGTAGTCGTCGTTGCGCTCGATCACGACCTCGCGATCCATCTCGGCGCTGACAAACTTGAACGGCCCCGATCCCACGGGGTAGCGCGTCATCTCCTCGCCGCTGCCGTAAGGCACAATGCCCACCGCGCCTTCCGAAAGATTCCAGGGCAACGCCGCATCCGGTTCCTTCATCTTGAAAATCACAGTGAAGTCGTCCGGCGCGTCGATGTGATCGACGAAGTCGATACGCGCCCGCACGCGTGCTGCGAATATTTCCCGTGAGCAGGGAATCGAAAGTCCACTTCACATCCCGCGCCGTCAGTGGGCGCCCGTCATGAAACTGCACCCCTTGTGCAAGATGAAAAATATAAGTCAGCGGATCCGGCACCTCCCAGCGCTCGGCTAGACTGGGCACGACATTCAGCTTTTCGTCGCGACCCAGCAGGTAGTCGAAAATCAGGCTGTCGATTCGCTCCGACTGCGCATCAATCCCCACCCGCGGATCAAGATTGGTCGGACTCGACTCAATAATCATCACCAGCGTGTTCGGGTCAGGCTTTGCCGCGCAGGAGGAGAAAGAAAAGATGAGCGGTGCGCAGAGCAGCGCGAAAAAACGGCGCCGGACCGCGGACCTCAGACCCCGGCCGGTCGAGGTCTGAAGCCGGATGTCTGAAGAGCAACGTCGAAGGTCTGAGGTCCGCCGCCCGAGGTCTGATCCACTACACATAGGAAATCTTCCCCAGCACCGCGCCGCGCTTCGCGCCCGTAGCCGACGGCACATTCGACGCTCGTCGATTCCACGTCTCGTAAGCCAGCACGGCAAACGCCACAGCCTCTTTGGCTTCTGACGGCAATCCGAATTCGTCGGAGAACCGCAGCTTCACACCGAGCGGCGTGAGTTCCTTCGCGAGCGCTGCGACCAGCGTGTCATTCCGCGCACCGCCGCCGGAAAGAATCATCTCGCGAAAAGGAGTCTTCGAATTCTTTTCTGGTTTCGAAATCACAAATCGACTTACCGCATCCGCGATCGACCGCGCAGTCAGAGCCGTCGCGGTCGCAACCATGTCCTCCTTGCGAGCCCGCCCGCACCGGCGCAGAAATTCCGCAACAAACTCACGCCCAAACTCCTCGCGCCCCGCCGTCTTCGGAGGCTTGGCCAGAAAAAACTTTTGCCGCAACATCGTCCCGACCACCGACTCCAGCACCATACCCGACGCCGCAATCTTTCCGCCGCGATCAAACCTCCGCCCAAACAGCGCCGCCGTCACCGCGTCGATCACCATATTTCCCGGGCCGGTGTCGAACGCAAAAATTCTCCCCGAGTCAGCGCCCGCGGGAATCGCCGTGAGATTCGCAATTCCGCCAACATTCTGCACAATGCGCCCGATCTTCGAGTCGCGAAAAAGCAGGTAGTCCAGATAAGGCACCAGCGGCGCGCCCTTGCCGCCAGCCGCCATATCCGCTGGACGAAAATCCGAAACCACCGGCACTCCCACCCGCGTCGCAACCACCGCGCCTTCGCCCGTTTGCCAGGTCGCCGCCACTTTGCGTCCAAGAAAAGGCCGCGCCTCGCCCTGATGATAAAGAGTCTGCCCGTGACATCCAACCAACATGGCCTTCACCCGAAATTTCTTTTCTGTCGCCAGCACCGCATCCGCATACAACTCGCCCAGCAGAAAATTCAGCCGCGCCAAATCCGCCACCCGAGCCCGTTCCGCGTTCATTGCAGAAAGCACAGCCGCGCGAACCGTCGCCGGATAAAAATATTCCGCATGCCCCAAGATTTCGATCGTGTGGCGCGGACACTCCTGTCCGCGACTGCGGGAAGCCGCAGATATAGTCTCGCGTGAGCCCGTGCCCACCCGCACCAGCGCCACATTAATTCCATCCGCCGAAGTCCCGCTCATCACGCCAGCGACAATCATCGGTTCAGGATTAGCAGCGCGGGATCGAATCGCTTTTCTGCTCATGATCGCGCCCGCCGGTCCGCGCGCCGGCTAAAAGGCTGCAGCCGAACCTGCTCGCCAAACTCCCACAACCGCCGCGACAGTTTCTCCACCACGGCACTCGACGGCGCCCCGCGGCCACTCTTGATCATGCCCGCGGACTTCTTCTTGAACGCAGTGACGTGCCGTGCTGCCTCCGCCACGCGCCGCGCAAATTTCGAGTCTTTTTCCGCGGCCTTGGTCAGCGCCTCATGCGCCTGCAAAACGTAATCCTCGCGATGGCAGATCAGGCACAAATCACCGCCCGCCCGCACAAACTGAACTGCAGCCTCACCGACCGAAGCCGCCGCCAGCACGCCGCCCATCTCCAAATCGTCCGACACGATCAGGTTCCGATAGCCAATGCGCTTGCGCAGGATATCGGTGATCCAAATCTTCGATAGAGATGCCGGAGTTCTGTTCCGCGCGTAACCTCGGGATACGCCGCGTGCGAAATCATCACCATGGGCAGCTCGCGCCGCAGCGTCCGGTAGGGAACCAGATCCTCAGCCCACAATTCTTTCAGCGCCTTCTCGATCACCGGCAGCCCGTGATGGCTGTCCAGCTTGCCTTCGCCGAGCCCCGGAAAATGTTTGCCGCATCCCATCACCTTCGCCGCCCGAAGCCCCGCCAGAAATTCACGCGCGTAGTTCATCACTTCCCGCGGATCGGCCGACACCGCCCGCGCCCCCATCACGGTGCGCGACGCCTCGAATGCCAAGTCAAACACCGGCGCGAAATCGACATTAAACCCCAAAGCCCGGCAGTTCGCGCCAATAATTTCCCCATGCTTGCGATAGAGAGCGCGGTCGCCTGTGGCAAAAACATCTGCCGCCGACGGTGCGGCCCCTAGCGCATCGCGAAAGCGATCTACATCTCCACCCTCAAGATCAACGCAGGTAAACAACGGCGTGGCCACGCACTTCTGACAATCGCGCAGCAGTCGCCAGGTCTGCTCCGGACTCTGAATATTCCGCGCAAACAAGATCACTCCGGCCGGCTGCAGCCGCGTGAGCAGGGAACTGAGCCGCGGACGAAATCTCCATGCCGTCGAAACCAACGATCAACAGCTGTCCGAGTCCATCAATACGTCGAGTCTTGCCTAAGTCGCGTCATATGCAGAAAAAGAATTACCCCGTGGACCTCTGTGTCCTCTGTGGTTAAGGTTTGTGTACTTAAACGTCTGCGACTAAATTTCCCGCTTCAACTCCGCCAGCAAATTCAAAGCCTCCAGCGGCGTGAGCCGGTTCAAATCGACTTCCCGCAGGCGATCCAACACCGGCTGCGACAGCGGCGTAAAAATCGTCAGCTGCGTCGGAGGAGGCTGGGTTCCCGGGGAAGCCCCCGGCGAAAGATGCGCGGTAACCTGCGCCTCGGCGAACTCATGCTCCGCCAGCACCTCGCGTGCCCGCACCACCACCTCATTCGGCAACCCCGCCAGCTTGGCAACTTCAATGCCGTAACTGCGATCGGCCGCGCCCGGTTCGACCCGGCGCAAGAATACAATTCCTCCGCCGGTCTCCTTCACCGACACGTGATAATTCTTGACTCCTGCGAGTTGCTCGGCCAACTCCGTCAGCTCAAAATAATGCGTGGCGAATAAAGTCTTGGCCCGCACGCGCGCATGCAGATATTCGACCGCCGCCCACGCAATCGCCAGCCCATCATAAGTAGAAGTGCCGCGCCCCACTTCGTCCAACAAAATCAACGACCGCGCCGTCGCCGTATGCAGAATCGCCGCCGTCTCCGTCATCTCCACCATGAACGTCGAGCGCCCGCGCGCCAGATTGTCGCTCGCCCCGATGCGCGTGAACACGCGATCCACCACCGTCAGCCGCGCCGACCGCGCCGGCACGAACGATCCCATCTGCGCCAGAATCACAATCAGCGCCGTCTGTCGCAGATACGTCGATTTGCCGCCCATGTTCGGCCCGGTCAGCAGCATGATGTTGTGCGTCGTGCCGTTCAAATAAAGGTCGTTGGGCACGAAGCGCTCGCTGCCCCCGGCCATCTCCTGCTGCTCAATCACCGGATGCCGGCCTTCGACAATTTCGATCTCGCCGCCGTCGCCGGATTCCACAAACGTCGGACGGCAATAATTGCGCAGCGTGGCAATATGCGCCAGCGAAGCCAGCACGTCCACTTCCGCCAGCGCCAGTGCCGCTTGCCGAATTCTCTTCGCCTCGCCCGCGATCGCGGTCCGTAGCTCGGTAAACAGCCGCCGCTCGATCTCGACAATTTTTTCCTGCGCGTCGAGAATCTTGACTTCGTATTCCTTTAACTCTGGCGTGGTGAAGCGCTCGGCTCCGACCAGCGTCTGCTTGCGGTCGTAATCCTGTGGCACCAGGTGCAGGTTCGACTTCGAGACCTCGATGTAATATCCAAAAATAGAATTAAACTTCACCTTCAACGACGAAATTCCCGTGCGTCCGCGTTCCCGCTGCTCAATCTGCGCCAACACCTGCTTGCTGTTGCGCGACAGTTCCTTCAGTTCGTCAAGATCGCGCTCCACACCCGCGGAAATTACTCCACCGTCGGCGAAGCTCAGCGGGCGGCTCCGCGACAATCGTCTTCTCAATGCGCTCGCGCACATCGGCGAGATCGTCGAGAGAAGTATGCAAAGCGCTCAACCTCTCGGCGCGCAGCCGCTGCAATGCTGCCTTCACCGCGGGTATCTTCCCCAGCGACGCAGCCAGCGCCAGCATGTCCCGCGGATTCGCCGTCTCCAGTGTGACCCGGCTCAAGAGCCGTTCCAGATCGAGCACGCCATCAAGCGCCCGCCGCAACTCTTCGCGCGCGACCGTCTCCTTCACGCCAGCTTCCACCGCATCCAGCCGCGCATGAATCTCATTCAAGTCAAGCGACGGCCGCAGCAGCCACGCCCGCAGCAACCGCTTCCCCATGGGTGTAACCGCGGCATCCAAAGAGCGAAACAGGGTCACGCCCGCATCCGCGCCCGCGAACAACGGCTCAATCAACTCCAGATTGCGCACAGTGACCGCGTCGAGCACCAGGCAACTCTGCCGCTCGTACCATCCGATGCGGTCCACATGATCGAGCGTGCCGCGCTGCGTCGAGCGCACGTAATACAGAATCGCGCCCGCGGCCGCCGCCGCGGCAGTTCGTCCGGCCAGACCAAATCCCTCCAGCGACAACACCCCAAAATGATTTTCCAAAAGCGGCAGCGCATGATCCGGCGCAAAAATCCAATCCTCCAGCGGCGTTTCGGTACAAGTCGCGCCAGCGGCGCGCGGACTAGGCTTATGCGAGGAGAGTCGCCCTGGGCTTTCCGGCCGAGCGAAGCTCGGCTGCTCTTTGCCAGCAGTTCCACTACTCTCGAACAGCGGCGCCGTCGAGCCGTATAGCAACTCTTTCGGACGCAGCTGCTCCAACTCGTCCTGCACTCGCCGCAAAGCGCCCTCGCCCGAAAATTCCGTAGCCCGAAACTCCCCCGTAGACAAATCCAGCGCCGCAAACCCGACGCGGACTTCCCCCGTGCGGTCCGTCACCTGCGCCAGCGCCGCCAGGAAATTATTCTCATCCGACCCCAGCGACGAATCCGCCGCTGTCCCCGGCGTCATCACTCGCGTCACTTCCCGCCGCACCAGTTTCTTCGCCGCACTCGGGGCCTCCATCTGCTCGCAGAGCGCAACCTTGAAGCCCTTGCGAATCAACTTCCCGATGTACCCTTCCGCCGCGTGATACGGCACGCCGCACATGGGCACAGCGATTCCTTTTTCTTTATTGCGGGAGGTCAGAGTGATCTGCAGTTCTTTCGCCGCCACAATGGCGTCGTCAAAGAAAAGTTCGTAGAAGTCGCCCAGACGAAAAAATAAAAGTGCGGTGGGATGTTCTTTTTTGACCGCGGCATACTGCCGCATCAGCGGAGTGGACGGCTCGGTCATTGATTCGATCATCAGGCGGGGCTTCGGCGGATTATAACAAAGCGCGGTCCGGCCTTCCTGCGGCATTTCGCATGGCTCCGCCGAAAATTACCGCAGGAAATCGCGGTTGACGGCGGTTCTCTCCCAATGTTCTCCTTTCCCATGGAACTCCGCAAGGATCCCATCACCCGATCCTGGGTCATCACCGGCGACGACCCGGAAACCGCGGCGCGTCCCGAGTCTTCCTGCCGCTTCTGCGCTGATTCCGTCGCGTCTCTGCAAGCCATCGCGCAGTCGCCCAACGCCCCAGGCATCCCGTGGTCGGCGCGGGCTGTGGTCCATCCCAAGCCGCTCTACCGCATCGAAGGCGAGCCCAACCGCCGCGGCGACGGCATCTACGACCGCATGCATTCGGTCGGCGCGCATGAAGTGCTTATCGAAAATCCGCGCCACGGCCGCCATCTCTGGAACGCCGGCGACGAAGAGATCGGCCACTTCCTGCGCCTCGCCGCCGAGCGCATCCTCGATCTCAAAAACGACCCGCGCATCAAATACGTGAGCCTGTTCAAGGACTATGGCAAGAACGCGGGCGAAGAATTTAGCCATCCCACATCGCAAATCACCGCCACCATGTTCGTCCCCCGCCGCGTACTCTACGAACTGCGCGCCGGCCGCGAATATTACGTCAGCAAGGAACGCTGTGTCTTCTGCGACATCCTGCAACAGGAAGAACGCCAGGCTCAACGCGTGCTCGAAGTTCGCGGCGACTACATCGCGCTCTGCCCCTACGCCCCGCGCGTACCGTACGAAACCTGGATTCTCCCGCGCTACCACGACGCGTCGTTCGAACGCACGGGACTCAACCGACCGGGCTTGCGCACGAATCTCGCCGCGCTTCTTCGCCGCACCCTGCAACGCGTGCGCTCCATTACCGAAGAATTCCATCTCGTGCTGCACACCTCTCCTAGCAGCATTCACCCGTCGAAAAATCTCGGCTACTGGAAGACCATTGACGAGGACTACCACTGGCACATCGAAATTCTTCCAGTCGTCAATTCCAAGGCGCGGTCGTACACCTTCAAAGAGGTCTACTACTCCCCCGTCAGTTCCGAGACCGCAGTCAAGCAACTGCGCGACGCAAAAATCGAAGGCTGAAAGATTTTCGGAAGGCGAGATGGGATGAAAAACGAAACAAAACAGAGATGTCATCCTGACGGAGCGCGTTAAGCGCTCCGGAGGGACCTTACGGCTGCGCGCAGAGTTGATACAGGTGCGAGGAACGCCCGCGCCGCATGCAGCGTGACACTCCCGTCAACGTCATCACCGACGTCCGCCGACATAAGGTCCCTCGCCCGGCTGTCGCCGCGCTCAGGATGACATCAGCAAAGAAGCTCCCTACTGCGCAGCGCCCTTCACCCGCGCCGGAATCATCTGCTGCCGCACGAACTCCTGCGCCGCCTTCCCGTCCATCGGCGGACAGAAGTAGAAGCCCTGCCCGAACTGGCATCCTAGTTCCATCAATCTCTCCGCCTGTCGCGCGGTTTCAATGCCCTCGGCAATAGCTCTCAGGTTCATTTTGTTGGCCAGGCCGGTGATCAATTCCACAATGTCGCCGGACGCCAGGTCGGTCTGCATCGCGCGCACCAGGGATCCGTCAATCTTCAGAGCGTCCAACGGAAATTGCCGCAGCCCGCGCAGCGACGTTGCCCCGGTTCCGAAATTATCCAGGATCACGCCAATCCCCAGATGTTTGAGATGAGAGAGCACGGTGATCGTAAGCTTAGGGTCGGCGGCCGCGACGGTCTCGGTCATCTCCAACTGTAGCCGCGCCGGATTGATTCCTGTCTGCTTGATCGCGTCTTGAATGTCCTGGACCATCCGCGCGTCGGCAAACTGTCGCGCCGACATATTTACCGTCATGTTGATGGGCTGATCCGACAGCCGCGCCAGATCCCAATCGCGCAATTGCCCGCACGCCTGCTGCAGCAGCCAGTGGCCAATCGAAACCAGAATCCCCGTATCCTCCGCCGCCTCAATAAAGCGGTAAGGAGAAATCAGTCCCTGCGTGGGATGTTCCCAGCGCAACAGCGCTTCGAAGCTGACAATCCGCCGCGTCGCCAGCTCCAGAACGGGCTGATAGTAAACGCGAAATTGCCGCCCGGTTAGAGCCGCGCGCAGGTCAGCCTCGAGCCGCAATCTCCCGACCGCCCGGCTGTGCATAGCCTCATCCAGAACTTCACAGCGTGATCCGCCCAGCGCCTTGGCCCGCCGCAAAGCGACGTCGGCATCTTTCAAAACGTCCTCGGGACGTTCGTGCTCCTTCATGCTCAAGGCAATGCCCACGCTCACCGAGACTCGCATTTCATTCGCCTGAACAAGAAACGGCGCAGCCACCGCTTCCTGAATTTTCTTCGCAATGCGCAGCGCGTCACTGGGATCGCACACCCCGCCCAGCAGCAAAGTGAATTCATCTCCTCCCAGCCGGGACAGCACCACGTCGGCTGCCACTCCAGCCGAGGCATCGCGACGGGTGGCCGCATCGTCCTGCCGAATCTGCGCCGTCAGCCTCCGTCCGATTTCGAGCAGCACATGATCGCCCGCAGCCGTACCCATGCTCTCGTTGAACACTTTGAAGTGGTCTACATTCACCAGCAGCAAGGTGTAAGGCCGTCCCGCCTCTCCGCGGGACTGCACAAACGAAGTTTGCAGCCGGTCAAGAAACTGTCGCCGGTTGGGCAGCCCGGTCAGCGGATCGTGAAACAAGTTATGCTCCAGTTGTTCTTCGGCGCGCTTGCGCTCGGTGATGTCGCGATTCACAATCACCAGCTTCGCGACCTGCCCCTTCTCGTCGCGAATCGTGCTGGCCAAAGATTCCAGCACCCGCCAGCTGCCGTCTTTATGTTTCACCCGGTAGTCGAGCCGCTTGCCTACACCGGTTTCCCGTGCTTCGCGCGCGGCCTCCAGAACGCGAAAGCGATCATCGGGATGAATCTGTTCGAACGCCGAAGTCTCGCCCAGTTCCGCCGCCGAATAGCCTAGAATTCGCTTGTACGCCGGACTGTTGTACAACCGCCGCCCCTTCACATCGACGAGCGCAATCATGTCGGCGGCATTTTCGGTCACAATCCGGAACAGCTCTTCATGCTTCTTCGCCTCGCGATGGATCTGGTAAATCCGCACCTGCTGATAGATCGTCAGCGCGCCCAGCGCCCCCAGCGGAATCCAGAACCATTGCAGCACCATCCAGAGTTCTCCTGCGTAGACCTATCGGCGGAATTTCGCAGGAAATTAGTGACGTTGGTGAAGCGCTGCTTCTGCACTTGATCTTCTCAGCGACCTCTGCGGCCTTCCTCTGCGACCTCTGCGGTTAAAGTGTTTTGACTTGCTGGAGGAGAAAAACGCTTCTAACCGCAGAGGACGCAGAGAACCCCCGCAGAGGACGCCGAGAAATTCAAAGGAATCACGGTTGAGGCACAGTCCAGCCGCCGCCCCCAACGACAAACCCGCACTCCCCGTTGCATAATGTCGGCGTGTCTCCGAATGAATCCGCCAACCCGCCCCTGCGCCGCCTGAAGACCTACACCGGAGGCCAGGGCTACGTCTACCAGTACTACTACGTCGGCAAACGCCCCGCGCTTGCGGACGATCCCGAAGCCCCCGCCACCGAATTCATCTTCGACGTCACCGCCGACCGCAAGCTCACCTACGCCATCAGCATCTTCCTCCCCGACAAAACCCGCGACGCCTGGGCCGCGACACACGGCCGCCCCCTCACCGACGCCGAACAATACGGCGCCGTCAAACTCCGCCTCTTCCGCGCCTTCGACGAAATCGAAGACGTAAAAAGCAACGGCCGCCGCCTGACCATCGACACGAGTTCGCTGGAAGAGTCGTTGACGACCCTGGGTGTGGAATAAACGAATGCAAGGCTGTCATCCTGAACGGAGCCGCCCTTCAGGCGGAGTGAAGGATCTCCCTCTCCACCGGCTGGTCGGACGAAAGACACGTGGACTCCCGACAACCCGTATAGAATGCTGGCGGACCCATGAAAATAATCAGCCACGCCTCCATCCTCTCGACCATCGTTGCAACGCTCCTCTGCTCTACCGCCTTCCCCCAAGCCCGCTGGTCCGAGCAAAAGGCCAACGCCTGGTACGCCCAACAGCCCTGGCTGGTCGGCAGCAACTACGTCCCGAAATCGGCCATCAACGAGCTCGAAATGTGGCAGGAGGCCAGCTTCGATCCCGCACAGATCGACAAGGAACTCGGCTGGGCCGAAGCCATGGGCATGAACACCATGCGCGTCTTCCTCCACGACCTACTCTGGCAGCAAGACGCGCCCGGCTTTAAAAAGCGCATCGACCAATTTCTGACGATCGCCTCGCGCCACCACATCCGCCCACTCTTCGTGCTCTTCGATTCCTGCTGGGACCCCGCGCCGCACCTCGGCCCGCAACACGCCCCGATTCCCGGCGTGCACAACTCCGGCTGGGTTCAGAGCCCCGGCGCAAAAGCGCTCGCCGACTCCAGCCAGTACCCCCGCCTGAAAGAATATGTCGAGGGAGTCGTGGGGGCCTTCGCCAACGATGATCGCATCCTCGGCTGGGACGTCTGGAACGAGCCCGGTTCCTTCGGCGGCGGCGATTACTCGAAGACAGAACTGAAATACGCCGACAAAATGGCCCGCGTGAAAACGCTGCTGCCCCAAGCCTTCGCCTGGGCCCGCGAAGCAAATCCAACGCAGCCCCTCACCAGCGCTCCCTGGGATATCGACACCGCCAAAGACGAAGCGCCCGACGAAATCGAGCGCATTCAACTGCGCGAGTCCGACATCATCACCTTCCACAACTACAGCTGGCCCGAAGATTTCAAAGCCGAAGTCGCCTGGCTCAGGAGATTCCATCGCCCCATCATCTGCAGCGAATTCATGGCCCGCTCCGTGGGCAGCACCTTCGACACCATCCTGCCCATCGCGAAAGCAGAGCGCGTCGGGGCCATCAACTGGGGCTTCGTCGCCGGCAAGACCCAGACTTATTATCCGTGGGAATCCTGGGACCACCCCTACGTCAAAAACCAGCCGCCCATCTGGTTCCACGAAGTCCTGCACCCCGACGGCAAACCCTACCGCCAAGCCGAAGTCGACCTGATCCGCCAACTAACCTCGCAACCGTAAATCCAAACCTTAAACACAGAGGACACAGGGGAACACAGAGGAAATACCCTGTGAACCTCTGTGTCCCCTGTGGTTAAGTTCGTCGACCGAGATCGACCGGGAAAGGGCACGAGTTCCACTGGTGCCATCACGAGCCCAGAGAGTTGCGGCTTCAGCGGCTGAGATCCGCCCCTAAACCCGCATCGCCCCAAGTTACGGAAGGCAGTAGATTTCCCCCGCGCCAGGCTGTCCAATCGAAACATGTCCACTCTGAACCTGGACAATCTGAACAGAGACGATCCCAGCCAGGAGGCTCCCGGCCGGAGGCCGAGCGCGCTCCGCCGCTACGCCGCACGCCTCGCCCACCCCGCGCCGATTTCTATCGCCGTCTTCCTGCTCCTGCTCATGGTCATTCTCCGTGGCTGCCCCAAAACCCCCTTCGAGCAGGCGCAGGCTCGCGCCGAGGCCGCCAATCCGCACTGGCTCGATATCGATCTCGACACCTCCAACGGCAGGCACAAATTCAAAGAAAGCGAATTCATCCACTTCACCGTCAAGTACTCCAGCGCCGTGGGCAGCCTATACAAAGCGGAAATCGCCGAGGGCTCCAGCACCGTCGCAGCCACCGACGTTCTGCACCTTTCCGACGGCCGAAAAATGGGCATGCACGTCTACGGCATCGTCTGTTGCAGTTCAAGGCTCATCGGCTTAAACGATGATCCCTACATCTATCACCCCCAGCTCGGCCTTCTCCTTAAGCCCGGAACCTATGAGATGTACCTCACGACCCGCCGCATCTTCCCGTGGGATGTAACCGCATCCGTCTACGAACCCAGCCAATGGGAGACCGCCTCAAACCTGCTGAAGATCAAGGTCGTCGCCGATCGCGGCTGGCAGGAACGCTCGCTCGCAGCGATCGTCGCTAAGCCCCGCGACCCCGCCGCCTGCGACGCGCTCTCCATCCTCGACATCCCCGCCGCGACGGCGAAAAAGCTGGAAATTATCCGCACCGGCGTGCCCTGCCAATGGCGCTACAGCTTCAACGAGTCGGAATATCCCGACGCACTGAAAGAGATGGAACGTATGATTCAGTCGCCCACCTACGGCGTGGTCGAACGCGACATCACTTTCGTCGCCGGGTGGCGGAACTGGCTCGCCCATTCCGAGGCGCGCCACGTTCCCGAAGATAAAGAGGCGTTTGAGAAATGGAGAAACGCGCAACAACCAATTTTCCTCACAACCGAGCAGGACGTCGTTCGCGAGGTGTGCAGCGCCCTGCCCGCCAAAACTGCCGACGCCAAGCTCATCACCCAACTCACCATCGACGCCCTCGCCGCCAACAAACAGCTCATGATCCCGAATTGCCGCTAGTCAGCTTCCTAGAAGCCCTTAATTCCCCTGTGATCCAAATCACAATCTCCTGTGACTCCCTTTACTTCCCGTGACGCCGCGTCCACATGAAGATACTCACAGTACTTGCGGCACACGACCCGACCGGCGATTTAAGGTAGACTCCGATTTGGTTTAGACTCGTACGATTCCGCATCGGATAAGGCTAAGTCTTATGTCTCTGCTGTGGCTGCGTTTCGCGCTGGCGTGCTATTTTATCGGGCTGGTCTACGCCTTCGTGGCGTTGCGCCGCACCAGTGACCTGTTCAGCCGCATCGCCCTGCACGCTGCCAGCCTGGGGATGGTCTTCCACTTCGTCTCCCTCGTCGAACTGTTCCTCTCCGGCCAGGTGGTCTGGGCGTCGCTGCACAACGGGGAATCGCTGCTGGCTTTCTTTTCCATGACGTTTTTCATGATCGTCTATCTGATTTACCAGACCCTTTCGCCAGGCGTAGTGGTTTTCCCTATCGTGTTCTTCCTGACGTTTGTCGCCGCCATCGATCAGCAGCCCGTCCTGCTGACGCAATACGTCTCGCACAAAGGATGGCTCGTCGCCCACATCATCCTCATCTTCACCGGATACGCCGCGCTTCTGCTGAGCTTCGGCGCCAGCCTGCTCTATCTGTTGCAGGAGCGCCGCCTGAAGGCCAAGAAATCCAGCAGCCTCATCTCGTTTCTTCCCGCTCTCGAAGTGATCGACCAGATCGGCTACCGCTCGCTGCTGCTCGGCTTTCCCTTCATGACTCTGGGCCTGCTGACCGGCACCGTCCTGGCCGCGACCACGTACGGCCACGTCGATTTTCTCGATCCCGTATTTTTGCTTTCGCTGCTGATGTGGGCCGTCTACATGCTGATGGTCTTCACCCGCTGGAACTCAGGTTGGCGCGGCCGCCGGGCCGCTTTCCTCGCGACTTTCGCGTTCTTCGCCGCCATTGTGGCCTGGGCCGCGAACTATTTCTCCACCATCCACAGGTTCTCCGCCTCATGAGGATGACGCGCAAATTAACGAGGACGACTCTCACATCATGAGGTTCCAGCTCATCGGCGTGAATCACAAGAGCGCCCCGCTCGATGTCCGCGAGCGGCTGGCCATCCCCGAATCGCGCCTGCCAGACACTTGCCGCGAGCTCACCGCCTATCCCGGAATCGAAGAAGCCATGGTCATCTCCACCTGCAACCGCGTGGAGATCATCGCCCACACCACCAATGGCTCCGCCGACCTGCGCGGATTCTTGCACGCCCACTTTCATCTCACCGCCGACGAACTCGACGCGCACTTGTACGAATTCCGCGAGAAAGATGCCGTGCGGCATTTGTTCCGCGTAGCGTCGAGCCTGGATTCCATGGTCGTCGGCGAGGCCCAGATCCTCGGCCAGGTCAAGGAAGCCTACGCGACCGCCCGCGCCGTCGGAGCCGTCCGCAGCCAACTCGACCAGCTCTTCAGCCGCGCCTTCGCCGTCGCCAAGCGCGTGCGCAGCGAAACCGCCGTAGGATCATCCTCAGTCTCCATCGCATCGGTCGCGGTCGAACTCGCCAAGAAAATTTTCGGGACGCTGGAAGGGAAAACAGTCTTCATCGTCGGCGCCGGAAAAATGAGCGAACTCGCCGCCCGCCACTTGATGGCTCACGGCTGCGCCTCGATCTTCGTCTCCAACCGCACTTACGAACGAGCGGTGGGCCTGGCGCAGAAATTCAACGGACAAGCCATCAAGTTCGACGATCTCTACTCCAGCTGTGACCGCGCCGACATCGTCATCACGTCCACCGGGTCGCCTCACGCCATCTTTCGCCGCGAACACGGAGAACAATTCCTCTCCCGCCGCAAAAACAAACCCATGTTCTTCATCGACATCGCCGTCCCCCGCGACGTTGCGCCTGACATGGCCAAGCTCGACGGCATCTTTACCTACGACATCGACGACCTGCAGCAGGCCGTGACCAGCCACGTCGCCGACCGCAGCAAAGAAGCCGAACTCGCCGAAGCCATCATCACCGCCGAAGTAGAAAGATTCGAAGCCCGCCTGCACACGCTCGACGTTGTACCGACAATTGTGTCCTTACAAGATCATCTCGAAACCATCCGCCAAGCTGAAATCGACCGCGTCCGCGGCCGCATGGGCACGCTGACCCCTGAACAAGAAATCGCCCTTGAAGCCCTGACCCGCGGCATCATCAACAAAGTCATGCACACCCCGATCACGACGCTGAAAACGGCAGCCAAAGAATCCGAAGCAACCACTGTGGTAGACGTAGTCCGCCGCCTCTTCAACCTGCACGAAAAAGAAAAGCACGAAGAAAAATCGTCGCTACCGGAAAAGAAAAACGAAGTAGGGAACCGCCAGTGAGGCTCGAATCGAAAGGGCAGCCATTTCGTTCCACCCTCGCCCCCAAACCCTGTCATCCTGAGCGAAGTCTGGCGAAGAGCGAAGCGAATCGCCAGCCGCAGTCGAAGGATCCCTATCAGCATGTACTGCGCCCGCAATGAGGAAAGTTTTCCCCAGTGCAGAAGACGACCCGACCATCCCCAGTAATGACGACCCTATCCAGCAGGCTTGAGAAAACTTGGCACGACATACTCGGAGTCGAATGCGAGCAGCGTATGGCGCAGCTCGAACCATTTTTGCAGCAGGAGAAAGACGCCGGATACACGGTCCATCCGAATGATGAGGACATTTTTAACGCGCTCAACTCGACAGCATTCAAGAACATTAGAGTTGTGATTCTCGGCCAGGATCCCTATCACGGGGATGGGCAAGCGCACGGCCTTTGCTTCTCGGTCCCCAAGGGGATGAAGATCCCACCGAGCCTTCGCAATATCTATAAAGAGATCAAAGCCGAGTACGCTATCGAGATGCCTCCCCATGGCGACCTGACAGGCTGGGCGGAGCAAGGAGTATTACTGCTGAATGCGACCCTGACCGTGCGGCAGGCCAGCCCCGGCTCGCATCAGCACAAAGGCTGGGAGGAATTCACCGACGCCGTGATCCGCGCCGTCAACGAAAAGCGCGACCACGTCGTTTTTCTACTCTGGGGTTCTTACGCACAGCAAAAACGCGCGCTGATCGACGGCAACAGACATCTGGTGCTGGAAGCATCACACCCTTCACCGCTTTCGGCGCGTCACAGCTTTTTCGGCAACGGCCATTTTAAAAAAGCCAACGACTTTCTGATGAAACACGGACTTAAACCCGTTGCGTGGGAGAAAATTTAGAGTGCCAAGCTTAAGTCACAAAACCTCGTTGACTCCCGCTCCAGCGAATGCTATTTTTGATTCCCTCAAGTGCGATTTAACAATACCGTTAGGCGGCCTAACCAGCCGCCTTTCGCTTTTCTGCGATATCCTGCCTACGGTCTCCCGGCATGTCTAAGCTCCGCATCGGCTCCCGCGGCTCCCAACTCGCTCTCTGGCAAGCCAACCACATCTCCGCGCTGCTGCGCGCCCGCGGCCACGAAATCGAAATTGAAATTATTCATACCACCGGCGACAAAATTACCGACGTCCCCCTCGCCATGGTCGGCACCAAGGGCGGACTGGGAAAAGGAATCTTCACCAAAGAAATCGAAGAAGCCCTCGCCGCCGGAAGCGTCGATCTCGCCGTCCACTCCTTGAAAGACCTGCCCACCGAACTTCCGCCCGGATTCGAAATCGCAGCCATCACTGAAAGGGAAGACCCGCGCGACGCCTTCTGCTCGCTCAACTTCGCAAGCTTTCAGGAGCTTCCGCAAAATGCCCGCGTTGGCACCAGCAGCCTGCGCCGCCAGGCGCAACTCAAAGCCGTCCGCCCCGATCTCGACATTCATCCCCTGCGCGGCAACGTCGACACCCGCCTGCGCAAACTCGAGCAAGGCGAATATGCGGCCATCATCCTCGCCTCCGCCGGCCTGAAGCGCCTGGGGAAGACCGAACTCGTGAAACAAATCATCCCCACAGAAATCATGTGTCCCGCCGCCGGACAAGGCGCGCTCGGCATCGAAATCCGCCTGGGCGACGCCAAGACGCGCGAACTCCTGGCCTTCCTGAACGATCCCGCCGCCCGCGCCGCCACCACCTGCGAACGCGCCCTGCTCAACAGCCTCGGCGGAGGCTGCCAGGTTCCCATCGGCGCATTTGCCGAGATGAAAGATGGAAAACTCCACCTCGAATCCATCGTCGCCGATCCCGACGGCTCAAAACTTCTGCGCGACTCCCGCGATGGAAACATCGAAGACGCCGAAAAAATCGGCGCCGCCGCCGGCGCAGCCTTGCTCGCGAGCGGCGGAGATAAAATTCTCGCAGCTGTCTACGCCCGAGGCCTGGCCGTGCCGCAGCAACCGTGAGCCGTGCATCGCAACGCCTCAGCAACGTGTCGTATAGATTCGTATCAGGGCATGCCTTCAGGCATGCCGAAACAACATCCGCCGACGATTCGCCTTTAGGCGCTGAGGACTTCGCAGGATGAACGGAAGGATTCTGCTCCAACTTCTCGGCGGCACAAAAAGCGCCCACGCCCTGCGCCGCTGGATCAACCTCTGGCCGCCGTTTCTCGGCGCCGGCATTCGCGTCAAACGCATCGCCCCCGACATGAAATCCGTTGACGTCGAAATGAAACTGCGCTGGTGGAACGCCAACTACGTTGGCACCCATTTCGGCGGATCGCTCTTTGCCCTGACCGACGCTTTCTATATGCTGATGCTGATGGCTAACCTCGGTCGCGACTACATTGTGTGGGACAAAGCCGCCAGCATTCGTTACCGCAAGCCGGGCAAGGGCACGGTCCGCGCCGAATTTCGCCTGAGCGACGCGCAACTCGACGACATTCGTGAGAAGCTGAAGACGCTGCCGAAATACGAGCCGACGTTTCAGGTGGAAGTGAAAGATGAATCCGGAGAAGTAGTGGCGGTGGTTGAGAAACTACTGCACGTGCGCCGGAAAGATTCCGTGGCGAAGGCGTCTGTCCAGCCGGGAAGCGGCGAAAGAATACAGCCCACAGCCTGCCCTGAGCCTGCCGAACGGGCGTGAGCCGTGGGGCGTCGCAGAAAAATGGAACCAGCCCCGGAGGGGCGAAAGAAAATACCGTGTACATCCCCGAACATTTCCGCGTACCTGACCACGACGACGCCATCGCCTTCATGCTCGCCAACCCCTTCGCGATTCTCGTCTCGTCGCTGCCGCCGTCCTCAGCCGACGGCAACCCCTTCGCCACGCATCTGCCCATCTTCGTGGCCGACGCTGGCGAGCATCTCATCCTTCGCGGCCACGTTGCCAAAGCCAACCCGCACTGGCGTTATCTCGAACAAAATCCAAACTGCCTGACCATTTTTCACGGCCCGCACGCCTACATCTCCGCCTCCAACTACACCACGCGCGAAAATGTTCCCACGTGGAATTACGGCGCAGTGCATGCCTACGGCGACGCCCGCGTGTTCGCGTCGCCAGAAAAATTGCAGGGCGTGCTTCACCAACTCATCGGTACCTTCGAGCCCGCGTTCGCCGAGCAATGGGCCGGCCTGAACGAAACCTATCGCCAGCGCATGCTCAGCCACATCGTCGGCTTCGAAATCGCAGTGACGAAACTCGAAGCCAAATTCAAACTCAGCCAGAATCGCACGAAAGAAGAGCAGGCCAACGTGATCGCATCGTTGAGAAAGGCCGACGACACGGCCATCTCCGGCGTCTCGCGCCTGATGCAAGAGCAAGGCCTGGGAGAAAAAAACGAGCCGAAGGAATAAATGCGGGGCGGACACTCCTGTCCGCGAACTCGAACCATGAGCAAGAATTCAAAACCGGCAACGAAGCCACTGACGGGAATCCGCGTCCTGGTCGGCCGCGCCAAACATCAGGCCGGAGCGCTCTCCGCCGAACTCCGCCAGCGCGGCGCCGATGTGATCGAGATTCCCTTCATCGAAATCCGCAAGCCGAAATCGTTCAAGCCGCTCGACTCCGCGCTAAAGAATCTCAGCCGCTACGACTGGCTCATCCTAACCAGCGTGAACGGCGTCGAAGCCATGTGGGCAAGGATGGAAACACTTAACCTGACTGGATTGGAAAAAAGACGGGAAGGGCACGGCTTCAGTCGTGCCGTACAGGCAAGGACAGGGATTTCGGCGTTAGCCGCTGAGGGATTGCGCATCGCCGCCATCGGCCCCGCGACGAAGAAAGCGATCGAGCAGCGTGGAGCGAAAGTCGACGTCGTCCCCAAGGAATACATCGCTGAGTCGGTGGTAAAAAGTCTCAAGAGCAAAGTGAAAGGGAAGCGAGTGCTGCTGGTGCGCGCCAAAGTCGCCCGCGATGTGATCCCTCAAGAGCTACGAAAAGCCGGAGCGCAGGTAGACGTAGTCGAAGCCTACGAAACTGTCGTACCGCAGAGTTCGCGGCGGCGACTGCGCTCTGCGCTGCAAAATCCGAAGCAGCAGCCTCACGTCGTGACCTTCACCAGTTCCTCGACCGTGCGCAACTTCGTGGGCCTGATCGGCTCGCGCGCAGGGCGTCAGTCGCTGCATGCGGTTGGCGGACAGGAGTGTCCGCCCCACAAAAATCTCGGCGGGATACTGACGGCATCGATCGGCCCAGTCACTTCTGCCACGCTGCGTGAGTTGGGACTGTCGGTCGACATTTCGGCGAAGGAGTACACCATCCTTGGACTAGTCGACGCGATCGTTCGAGCGCTGGGGAATCGTCGGGAATCAACAACTTAGCCGCAAGTTGTTGAAAGCAATCAGGGGCGTGAAGGGAAGGCTTCGCAGCTCACTGCAAGGCCTGTACCGTCAAGCAGTTAGCGTTAAGTTATTGATAACGCTCGACACGGAAGGAAGACGGGGATGGGCCGATCGTCGTCCCCGTCGTGCGCCAGGATGCCATTTCCTGAGCCGCTAAGGGCCCTGGCGTGGCCGACCGACCGTCCGGTCGGGCCGAAGTTCGTCCCGCGACCTAGCGACCGTAGAATCGACCGCCAGCACAGAGCGCCTCTATTGAAATCAATAGCTTAGCCATAAGTTATTGATTTCAATCAGCCGAGAAAATGACGGAATCACCTGAACCGGGAGTAGTTACTCCGTCACCGAGCAACTGCAATCCGCCGGGACAACATGCGCCAGCAGAAAATCCGCGACGCGTTTGTAGGCGTCGATCTGATTCTCCACGCGCGCGAAACCGTGGCCTTCGTTTTCATAGACCTTCGAGTCGACGGTGCCGCCGCGTTTCTTGATGGCGTCGACTACCTGCTGCGTTTCTGATTTCGGACAGCGCGGATCATGTCCTCCCGCGAGCAACAACAACGGCGCCTTGATCTGATCGATAAAGTTGATCGGCGAACGGTCTTCATACAGCGCCTTATTTTTTACAACATCGCCCATCGTCGCGAGATCGGACTGCTGCAGCACGGGATCTTCGTTTTCAATTTCGGTGAACCAGTTCACGAAGGGCACGATGGGAACACCCGCGGCCCACACGTCGGGCGCCTTGGTCACGGCCATCATGCTCAGATAGCCGCCGTAGCTTCCGCCCATGACCGCAATTTTCTTGGGATCGAGATGGCCTGTCTGCTTGATCCAGTCAACGCCGGCGAGCACATCCTGCAAATCGCCGCCGCCCATGTCGAACAGGTTGGCCTGCTGAAATTCTTTGCCGTATCCGGTTGAGCCGCGATAGTTGGGCGCGAGCACCATATAGCCCTGATTCGCCGCGAACTGCACGAAGCGGTTGAAGGAATTCACGGTCTGCGACGTGGGACCGCCGTGAATGTAGACGATGGCCGCATTCTGCCCGTTGCGCGCCATGTTGAAGGGGACGTAAAGAAATGCGGAAATCGTCCACTTGCCGTCGCGGCTGGGATAGTGCACCAGATACGGCTCGACCATGTCTTCCGAGCGCACGCCGGCAATCAGCGAATGCGTGACCTGATGCGACTTGCCGGTGGCGAGCGTGTAGACCCAGAGATCGCCGGGCGCGGTCGGGCCGTTGTGGTTGTAGAGCAGGCGCGTGCCGTCTTTGGTGAACGCGGAATGCCCGCCCCAAGGCTCGTTCACGCCTTTCGGAATCGGCAACGCCGTTGACTTTCCGGTGGCGAGGTCGTGCAGATAAATGTCTTCGTTGCCGTCAACGTTGGCGCTGAAGGTGAGGTGCTTGCCGTCGGGCGAAAATTCGCCGCCGCGAATTTCCCATTTGTCGTGCGTGAGCCACGTGATCTTCTTCGTTGCCACATCGAGCGCGCCAATATTCTCGTATCCGTTGGCCGCGTCCGAGGTGAATAGAACACGTTTGCCGTCCGCGGAAAGGTCATTCGCCACGAAGCGCTGTTCGGCTTCATGCGGTGTCAGCAGCGCGCTCTGTGCGGTAGAGACATCGGCGATGAAGATGTTTGAGTCCGTGCCCTTGGCCTGTTCTTGGGTGTAGACAATCTGCTTTCCGTCCTTCGACCAAAGAATGCCCGAGTTGCTCTTGTCCTGCGGCGTGTTGGTGGTGAGGTGCTTCACCTCGCGCATCACCATGTCGTAGATATCGATCTCGTAGGCGGCGGAAGTTTTCGGTTTCACTTCGTACGCCAGATAGCGGCCGTCGGGCGACCACGTGGGATTCAGTTCGGCGATCTCGCGCGTCTGCGTCAGGTTCACGACCTTGCCGGTTTTTGGCGAAACCAGAAAAATATCCCACTGCTCGTCGCCGTCGTAGTCGGACTGGTAGGCGATCCACTTGCCGTCGGGCGACCAGGCGGGCGCGGTCTGGCGCTGGTCGCTCACCGTGAGTTGCACCGGCCATCCGCCTTCGGCGGGGACGAGCCATAGATTATTTCGTCCACTCATGTTGGAGACGAACGCGATGCTTTTGCCGTCGGGCGACCACGTGGCCCGGCCCACCTGGCGCGTCATGTAAAGCTTTTCAATGGTCAGGCTGCGCGGTTCAACCTGCGCGTTGGGCTTCGATGAAATCTGCTTGGGATCGGTAATGGCTTGCGGTGCGGGCAAGGTCTGGGCGGAAGTTTCGGCGACGCAATAGGCTCAGGACGGTGCTCATGAATATGACGATAGCAAACAGCGCGCAGAGGCGTGTGGCGCGGAACATGGTGGGGAACATGGCGGGGAACCTCGAGGTAAGGTAAAAAAGAAAGTTTAGCAGAGGCGATTTGCGCGTAGTCTGCGCCTGTACTCTTTCGGTTCGCTTTATGAAGGACGTTTTCATGACTCCGACTTTCATGCCTCGAAGATTTTCGCCGGTTGGTTGCTGGGTTGCGCGTTGGCCATCGCTACGGTTGCTATGGCCCAGAACGCCACGCCAGTTCACACTATCGGGATTGCGGGCGATCAGTTCGTGCTCGACGGCAAGCCGCTGCAGATTATTTCCGGCGAGTTGCACTACGAGCGCATCCCGCGCGAATACTGGCGCGACCGTCTAAAGAAGGCGCGGGCCTTGGGGCTGAATACGATTTCGACTTACGTTTTCTGGAACGTTCACGAGCCGCAGCCGGGCGTTTACGACTTCGGCGGGATGCATGATGTGGCGGCGTTCGTGCGCATGGCGCAGGAAGAAGGGCTGTATGTGATCCTGCGTCCCGGGCCGTATTCCTGTGCCGAGTGGGATCTGGGTGGCTTCCCGGCGTGGCTGTTGGCCGATCCGGAAATGGTTTTGCGCAGCTCCGACGAAAAGTTTCTGGCGCCGGCAGAGCGCTGGCTCAAACGTCTCGGCGCAGAACTGGCGCCGCTGCAGGTTACGCGCGGTGGCCCCATCATCGCCGTTCAGGTGGAGAACGAGTACGGCTCGTTTGGCGACGACAAGAATTATCTGAAGCGGATTCTGGCTGCGCTGCGAAATGCGGGCCTCGGCGAAGTGCTGCTCTATACCGCCGATGGAGGCGACGAACTCGCGGCGGGAACGTTGCCTGACATTCATGCTGTAGTGAATTTTGGTCCGGGAGACGCGAAAGAGGAATTCGCCAAGCTGCAGAAGTTTCGTCCGGGGCATCCGATGATGAGCGGCGAATATTGGGCCGGATGGTTCGATCATTGGGGCGAGAAGCATCACGATACCGACGTGGCGCAGCAGGCGCAGGAGTTGGATTGGATTTTGAGTCAGGGGTATTCCGATCAACCTGTACATGTTTCATGGGGGCACGAGTTTTGGATTCATGAACGGGGCGAACTGGGACCACAAGAACTATGAGCCTGACGTGACGAGTTATGACTACGATTCTCCAGTAAGCGAGTCGGGCGCGCTCACCAAGAAATATTTTGCGTTCCGCGAAGTGATTGTGAAGCATCGTGCGGGAGTCCCCTTTCCGGATCCGCCGGCGGTGCTGCCGGTGACTGATGTGCCGGAATTTGAGTTGGCAGAGACCGCTCCACTTTGGGCGAACTTGCCGCCGGCGATCAGCTCGGAGCGGCCGCGCACGATGGAAAGTTTCGGGCAGTCTTATGGATTTATTTTGTATCGCACGAAAATCAAAGCGCCGGTCGCCGGCGAATTAGAGATTCGCGAGTTGCGCAGTTACGCCCGCATTTTCGTCAACGGGACGCTTGCCGGGAGGCTCGACCGCAGGAAGAAACAGGATCGGTTGCGGGTCGAGGCAAGCGCGGGCGCGAACCTCGACATTCTGGTCGAGGGCACGGGCCGCATCAACTTCACGGCAGAGTTGCGCAACGAGCGGCAGGGAATCGGCGGAGCAGTCACGGTCGCAGGTCAGGAACTGACGGGCTGGGAGATTTTCCCTTTGCCCATGGATGATCTCAGTAAGCTGTCGTTTTCGAAAGTGAAAGTCGATGCTTCGGGCGGGCCTGCGTTTTATCGCGGGCAGTTCGAACTGCGCGATCTCGGCGACACTTTTCTGGACACGCGCGGATGGGGCAAGGGTGCGGTCTGGATCAATGGTCATGCGCTGGGGCGATTTTGGAATGTGGGTCCGCAGCAGACGTTGTACGTTCCTGCGCCCTGGCTGCGGAGCGGAAGCAACGAAATTATTGTGTTTGCTCAGGGCTCGCCGAAGAATTTGCGTATTCGCGGGCTGCGCGCACCGGTGCTGGATGAGTTGGGAAGCGAGTAGGGTGAGTCGTTCATCTTGACGCGGAGATTGCATGGGTCCTTCGACAAGCTCAGGGCAGGCTCTTCGCTTCGCTCAGGACGACAAGGCGCGTTTAGTTTTCGAGCGCGTCTACAGCTTCGCGTTTTCGTGCATATCCACCGTGCTCCAGGTTTTGTCTCCGGCGTGGCACAGGTTTTCCAGCGCGCATTCGGCGCATTTGGGTTTGCGGGCGATGCAGAGTTTGCGGCCGTGCCAGATGATCTGATGCGAGAACAGGATCCACTTTTCGCGCGGGATCACTTTCATCAGGTCTTGCTCGATCTTTACGGGATCGTTTTGGGTGGTGAGTTCGAGTCGGCGAGAGATGCGGTGCACGTGAGTGTCGACGACCACGCCTTCGGCTTTGCCGAACCAGCTGCCCAGGACAACGTTCGCGGTTTTGCGAGCCACGCCGGGGAGGGTGAGCAACTTCTCCATGTCGTCGGGGACCTGGCCGCCAAAGTCGGCGACGATTTTTTTGGCGGCGCCTACTACTGACTTGGATTTGTTGCGGAAGAAGCCGGTGGAGCGGACGTCGGGCTCGAGTTGTACGGGAGTGATCGCGGCAAAAGCCTGCACCGTCGGATATTTGCGGAAGAGTTCTGGCGTGACGCGGTTCACGTTTATGTCGGTCGACTGCGCCGAGAGGATGGTCGCGACCACGAGTTCCCAGGCGCTGGCGTGAGTCAGGGCGCAAGTGACTGCGGGATAGAGTTGGTCGAGGCGGGCGAGGATTTCGGCTACGCGGTCGGGGGCGGTGGGGTTGTAGCCTTTTAATTTTCTGGTGGCCGGAGTGGGCTTGGGGCTTGGTTTCTGTCGACCCTTTGGGGTTGGGCGGGCCGGGGCGCCCGTCGCTCGATGAGCATTCTTGCTTCCCGCGGACTGCTTCTGGACAGAGTTGGCGGACAGGAGTGTCCGCCCCACATTTGCTTTTACTTTGTCCTGGCGGCCGGTGCGGGCGGGTTGGCGGGGAACGACACCACGAGGCATGATCCGTCTCCTGAGGCCAACATCTTAACAGCGCCAGCGCCGTCGCCGCAGCACGGCGATCCCTCCAGGTGAGAACGAACCAACGCCACGCCGAGCATTGGCCGTCGGTAACCTCGGCGGCAATTGACGCGTGCAACTGGCCCCGGTAGGCTGAAGAGAATAGAAGCTGCGGTCAGCCAGCGTCAGCACCTGGAGTCAGGAAAATTTCGTGGCAGTCAGTTCCATTCAACTCGGGCAGGTGTGGCGCAGTGAGGCCGATGGCCAGGATTATCTGGTCACCAAGGTTTACAACGAAGTTTTTTCGCAGTTCGCGATCCTGCGTCCCGCGGGAATTACCGCACCGGATGCTGCTACGGTTCGGATCAAAGTTACGAAGAGTCCTGAGGGAGCGACCTTGCCGGGGTATGCGTTTACTCAGGAAGGATCATTCTAGAACGGTCATTCCAGGTCGATCCTGCCATGCCGATCGTTTCACGTGCTCATTCTTGGGCGCCGGTTCCGCAGCGGCGGTTCTGCCGCGAATTTCCGATAGACTGGAAGATCAGTGTTCAGGGGCTAGTGGCTAGTGGTCAGCCATAGGTTTGACTGGCGGCCGGCAACTGACAACTGTCTTTCCCTATGACTGAGAAACTTCTTGGCGTCATCTTTCTGTTCATCAGTAAAGTCGTTGCGCTGACCGGATATGCCGGCATCACGCTGCTGATGGCGATTGAGTCGGCGTGCATTCCGCTGCCTTCGGAATTGATTATGCCGTTTGGCGGCTACCTGGTTTTTCAAGGGACGTTCAAACTTCTGTGGGTGGCGACGGCGGGCGCGATCGGGTGCAATTTGGGATCGCTGGTGGCGTATGAGATTGGATGTTACGGCGGGCGTCCGCTGGTGGAGCGCTACGGGCGCTGGATTCTGATGGGGCGCCGCGAGCTCGACTGGGCTGACCGCTTCTTTTTGCGCTGGGGATATCTGGCCGTGTTTTTTGGGCGGCTGCTGCCGGTGATTCGAACGTTCATTGCGCTGCCGGCGGGGATTGCTCGCATGCCGCGAGGGCGTTTTCACCTCTACACATTTTTGGGATCGTGGCCGTGGTGTTTCGCTCTGGCTTATTTTGGGATGAAGCTGGGCGAGAACTGGCGCGAGTTGGGGAAATATTTTCACAAGTTCGATGCGGTGATTGGAGTCGTGCTGGTGGCGGGCGCGGTTTACTTCGTTTGGAGTCACTGGCAAAACCGGATGCGCACCGCGGAAGAATAGACGGTGGATGCTTTATCCGGTGCCTGCCGGAGGACGTGAGAGTTGTGAGGCCACGATCTGCCAGCTTCCGTTTCGCTTCACGACAACATCCATATAAAAATAGCGGGCGGGGAAGCGTTGCCCGCCTTGTTCGATCACGTCGTCTTCGGAACCGTGAACGATGGCTACATCGTCGCGCAGGATGCGGATGCGGCGGCCGGTTGAGGACATCGAGACGAGGCGGGTTTCTCCGGACGCTAAACTTTCGATCATAGCGGATTTCGTGATGACTTCGCCGGATTCGTCGTACTGCACGTAGTCGTCGGCGTAGATGCGTTTGAGTTCGGGGATGTCGACGGCGATCAGGGCGCGGTCTCCGGCTTCGAAGAGTTGCAGGATTTGCTGTTCGTCGTTCGTCATGGTTGGTCGTTCGGATTGATAGTGTACAGACTATCCGATTCGAATTCTGGAGGAATGAATGCGACGTCTTCTTGTGACTTTGTTGTTTGCCGTTATTGCCGTGCCAATTGCTCAAGTGCGCAGTCGGCTCCCGCTGCTGATCGGCCGTTTGTGGTGGAGTATTACTACAAGGCGAAGTGGGGACATGCAGATGAATTTCTGAAGCTGTTCAAGAAGAATCATTATCCGGTGCTGAAAAAAGAAACGGAGATGGGGCGCATCACCAAGGTGTGGGTGGATCAGCCGCGCTATCACACCACTGAAGACGGACGCTGGGATTTCCGCGTGACCATCGTGTTCAAGAACGCGACTGTCGCCAACGAGCCGTTCGATGAGGCCGCGCTGCAGAAGCAGATGTATCCCGATCAGGAAACGTTTCAGCGCGAGGAGCAGCGGCGCTTTGAAATCCTCGACGCGCATTGGGATTTGCCGGTGAAGGCGATGGACCTGGACGCGAAACCTTAAACCTTAAACACAGGGGACACAGAGGAACACAGGGTAGAGCGCTCCGTGAGCTTTACTCTGTGTTCCTCTGTGTCCTCTGTGTTTCAGGTCTTTTCCGTGCAATCCGATGCGCAAACGTTGCAAAAGATGTTAAACCTTGGTAACAATCACGAAGGAAATCCTTTATCGCGCTCATTAAAATTTGGAATTAGACTTAATCTCTACAAGATCGATAATGTAGACCATGGACACCTTATTATCGATCGAAGACTCGCATGTTGACGTACTGCACGAAATCAGCGAACGCCTGGGTACGGCGGACGGATTTCAGGAAGTTCTGACCCGGGTGGTCGAATTTGCGTCTGCGCTGGTGAAGTGCGATTCCTGCCTGATCTATCTTCTGGAAGATGACGAACTGGTGCTGCGGGCGTCGAAGAATCCGCACGCGGATGTGGTCAATCGCCTGAAACTCCGCGTGGGGCAGGGGATTACGGGATGGGTGGCGGAGCATCGCGAGCCGGTGGCGATTCCGGAAAACGCTTCGCACGATCCGCGCTTTCAGTTTTTCCATGAGTTGCCGGAAGACAGTTACGAGGCGTTTCTTTCCGTGCCGCTGATGTGCCGCGGGCGCGTGGTGGGCGTGATTAATCTGCAGCACCGCCAGCATCACGTTTATCGCCGGCGCGATATCCGCATGATTTCGACCGTAGGATTTCTGGTGGGCGCGGAACTGGAATTGGCGCGGCTGGAGGAAGCGAACTCCACGCTCGCGGAACAATTGCAGACCGGAAAGTTGTGGAGCGCGCCAAGGGAATTCTGCAGCGCGATCTGGGGCTGAATGAAGAGCAGGCTTATCTGGCGTTGCAGCGGCAGAGCCGGCAGAAGCGCAAGCCGATGAAGGAAATTGCGGAAGCGATTGTGTTAAGCGACGAGGTGCGGGGAAATTCGCAGATCCAGAGCAGCTAGGCCGCAAGGATCTTAAAATCTTTTTTCGATGTCATCCTGAGCGCGGCGATAGCCGGGCGAGGGATCTCACGACGGCCTACGCAGTAAATGCCGTGGACGGGAGCGCCCGCACCTTCAGCAATGCCGCAGCTCCTCGCACCTGTACAACCGATATCTGAGTTTCGTAAGGTCCCTGCGGAGCGCTGATCGCGCTCCTGCGGGATGACATCCTTCATCTTTTTTTGACCTTCATCTTTCTTCTGTCCCTCATCTTTCTTTCATCCCCCATCCTTCTTTCATCGTTCATCCTTCCTTCAACATTCATCCTTCGCTTACTCCGCAGGTATCAGCTCTCAAACGAAGACACGCACGAAGGGCGGATAGCTGGATGGCTATCCGCCCTTGTGTTGTTGCACTTCGTGCTGTCGCAGCTTAAGGCTACCGGCTTGCGGAGGCTATGGTCGCGGTACGAGGGGCCTGTCTCTCAGCGGAGTGCACCGGGACCGTGAAGTTCAGCGTCATGCCGAATTCGGGCAGGTGCATGGCGCTGACGTAGCTTCCTTCTGGCGTTGCGGTCAGAACCAGCAGGCTCTTTCGGCCGGCTTGGCATCGCCCGTTTCGGGCACCAACAGCATGTAGCCGGCACGGACTCCGCTGACCTTGCTCAGAGTCAGCATGCGCGAGCCGCTGTCGGGATCGAAGGAGAACTCGTAGTCTCCCGCGGGCAGCTTGGCGGTCCCCCAATAAACTTCATGGGTAAGAGTGAACTTGCCGTGCGCCGGCTCCTGAGCCGAAGCCAGGGTGGGCGCGAAGTTGAGGGCGGTTACTGCGAGAATCGCGGCATAAGCGTAGTTGCGAATCGATTTCATGGAATCTCCTTGTTGTCTTCTGCGGAGCGCTGCTGGGCGAACAGAGATCGCCAGCGGAGCTCGTGCGAAGACTCGTCTGAAGAGCACACTACCGGCGCGACGCCGGATGGCATGGGCTCAGGCTGATGTGGAGATCAACGGGGTCAAAGCGAATTGCATGCCGCAGCACGGCTGGCACGCAAACAGCAACTTCACGGGACTGGCTGCAGAGCCGGTTGCGAAGTGAGTCCAGTGTGCAACAAGATTGCGGGCAGAGTCCAATTCAAAGAATCTATCGGAGCGATCAGTGGGTGGGCGTGACTGCGGTAACCCCGCGGGTCGGCAGCTACGACGGCCCTCACGCCAAGCAGACCGTTGTCCGCTGGGAGCTCGAGCCCCACAGCGTTCACGGACTCCAGCCCGGCGGCCCCAAAAAATCCGGCACCGGGACGCTGGTCCGCGTGCGCCACGACGGCTTCGCCGGTAACCTCCCCTCCGCCACCGCCCACGGCGACGGCTGGATTCGCGTCCTAGGCTGGCTGGAGTCGTATGTAGAGAATCCCGCCTCCACCGACACAGCAAAATAAAACGCGCTCCAGATTTTTGCGGATCTTCACGGATGAAGCGGATGCCCCATCCTTGTCGCGATTTATGCGACAGGGTGGGGATTCTGACTTTCCCTGCGCGCACTAGAATCCAGGGGGACTGTGAGTCGCAGAATCCCACGTCTCGCAAAAGACGCGAGACATGGGGCACCCCCCTTTCCCTCGCTTTCGGCCCTGAACCCCAATTCCTGTCAAGCCCCCAAACCGCCTCCATTTCCCCCAACCCGCACATTCGCAAGCACAAATAAAGTCAATATAATGTCCACTTTACCCCGTCCAACTTGATACAATAGATATAGAGTCAAGAAACCAGAAAGCGCAGCCTCCGGGCCGCGCTTTTCGTGTTTCTGGATCAAAATAGTAATCACAAAGCTTCAGGCCGAACATTTCAATCTAACGACCGAACATTTCAACGAAGGGACATCCAGGCGCAGCCACCAGCTGCGCCTCTTTATGTTACGGACAAAGTAATGGACACAATTTCCCACCACAACTCGCCCATCCTCATCCAACTCAACCCGCTCGGCAGGGAAGCCCTGCCCCAACCCAACCTGCCTAGCCAACCCCCGCCGCCCGAAGTCATCACCATCCACGCCGTCGCCCAACCCACCCGCAAGCGCCGCGGAGAAGCCTCCGAAGCCGCCTTCCTCGCCCGCGCCACCAGCCTCGGCTTCACCGTCTGCATCCCCTGGGGAGACAGCGAACGCTACGACTCCGTCGTCGACCTCGGCCACGGACTGCTCCGCGTCCAGGTCAAGTCCGCCACGCGCTACGCCGAAACCCGCTACCGCGTCCGCACCACCGGCGCCAGCGGCACCATCTACACCGCCGCCGAAATCGACTTCCTCGTCGCCTACATCGTCCCTCACGATATCTGGTACATCATCCCCGTCGCCGCCATCGGACACCGCAAAGGCATCCGCTTCTATCCCCACGCCCGCCGCCCCTCCCGCGCCATGTTCGAAAAGTACCGCGAAGCCTGGTGCCTCCTCGCCTGCCCAGAAAAAAGCCCGCGGCTGGCAAAGACATCCCCGTCCTCTGCCGCAGCAAATCCCTCCCCCTCCGCTGCGCCGTCTGCCCAAATCGTGAGACGAATTGTGGGACGGACACTCCTGTCCGTCGCCGTTGACGTTGATCTTGAACTTGATTTCGCCTTTTCTGAATCAAGGTTGATCCTCCAAGATATCAGATCCAGATCAAAATCAAAGTCAAAAGCGACGGACAAGAGTGTCCGTCCCACATTAAACCATTCGTCGGGGTGCCCCATCCTTCTTTTCGCGTTCTTTGCGAAAAGAGGGTGGGGACTTTGACTTCCCATGTCGAGAATCAAAATCCCGATGGACTTACGCTCGTGGAATCCCACCTTTCGCAACGAACGCGAAAGATGGGGCACCCGGCTACTGCCCTGTCTGGCCGGTCAGAATCTTCATGTAGCTCCGTCCGTCGTTCGGTTATCCCATGCTGCCTTGATGTGGTCGCGAAGCTTCGGGACATCTACTTTTATCGTCGTCGTCCAAAGGTGTGGACTATACGGTGCGACTCTCATCATGTTGTCAACATCGAAGACGGGCCCGGTCCCCTCCGCTTTTATAAGGGCAACTGGCAGTTCCTTCGCAAGCCGAATGCCCAGTTCAAAAAGGACGTTCGGGTTGTGGTCTGTGAGGTCGGCAACAACTAGATCAGCGGTTAATAGTTGGTTGATTATGGTTGACTGAATCACATCACTCCCATGTTGCTGCGCTGTCTCTACCGAGAAGCCGGCGTCATTTGCAGCAGGCGTGACAACTGATTTGAGGACTTCATCGAAAAATCCCATCGGCCTGGGTTTCTCGCCCTTTTCGACGAAAGGCATGATCACGAATGCTGTTCGACCAAATTTGCCTTTAGGCTCGCCGACGACTCGGATATCTGTACGCTGTTCCACCTGATCCTGACGGAGCGATGCCCTGACCTCCACAGCAAGCCCGTTGTCGATACCCAGGAATTTGCAGTTCGCCTTAAAGATTGCAGCGAATTCATCATGAAACTCTCTTGCGAGACCGAACTCGCCCATGAGGATATTGCTTAAGAATTCCTTTTCGGCAAGTTCGCGCTTCCATAATGCTCATAGACTCTCTTAAAGATATCTACTGAAAAAAAGGCGTCGATCATTTTCTGACGCTTGGTGGTGACGTCTCCGGCAAAGACAATCTCCCTTCCAAGACTCGCGAGTTCGATTCGGTCGGTATCTCGGGTGCCTATGGTGAGACCGTAGTCACGCGACGCAGCTGCCGCGTAAAAGAATTTCTTGTTGGTCTTTGCTACCCCTAGGACGGCATGCGCCACATCGTCGGTGGCCCACGGATTTCCGTTGTTCTTGTCTCTGATAGCTTGGGCGGATCTTCAGAGATTCTTCCAACGTGCGGGCTGGATAGGGCGGAGCTTTTCACTGCTGACGTGTGGCTATCGGCAACTGCCTTGACCGATCCGTTCGCGTTGCCTTTCTTCGATCGATTCATATATTCCTCGCGGTTAGAATCGTTCTGCTTGCCCCGGCAAGCCTATCGCCATGCGGCCGGTTCATGCCGCCCAAACTGGCTCTGTTGTGGGCACGACGAACGCGTGGCCAAATCGCGGAAATTTTGAGCGCCGCCTCCGCCAGAGTCATGACCATTTCCTCATAGGAGATTCTGCTTCTGATCTCGATTCCTCTCGATGAGCACAGGTAGACGACATTGTTCTGCTGCACTGCGATGTCACGCAGAAGGGCCGCCTTCCACATGACAACCAGCACCGTATCGATGAAGGTTTGGCTCTTATTTCCGAAGCCAATCTTGACTAGCCGCAGATCTCCATGAGTTTGCTCGATAAGATCGGGAGATGCGGCAAAAGTGATGCCTTCGATATCAATGATAAGTTTCTCTTTAAATACTGTGAGACCGCGCTCTCCAAAGTGACCAATGAACGCACTAACAGCCTTACCATTGTTTATGTGCCTTGCACGTACCGGCTTTTTTGCTGGTTGCCTCTGCTTTCTTCGCGCATGCATCAATCCAGCGGTCGATAATTTGACGGTCTTTATCGGCAGCGAAATAACTGCGAATTGTAGCTCGCGCTGTCGGATGATAGATTGTGCGTACGTGGCCCTCAGCATCGTCCTTGAACTTGAAGCGTCGTAGGATGGACTCGGGAGAACGCCCACCTCTGTCGACCATCTCCGCTAAGCAACTGATTGGAAGTTGCGGAATAGGATCTGATTCTGTGTTCATAAAGCTCCTGCCAAACGGTACTTACTTAGTTGGCCCTACAGCATCCACTCAAGTGTAGCGCTGGTTGGGAGCAAATAAAAAGCGAAATCGCAAGGAAAGTCTGTGGATTTCGACTAAAACTTGTGGATGGCTGTGCACAATTTAAGGTGCACCCTCGAATGTGGGACCCGGGCGACCGGCTCGGCTAGACGCTAGTAGCTAGCAGCTAGAAGCTCTCCCCGCTATACTTTCCCTATATGTCCTCGAAGACGTTCTACCTCGAAACTTTTGGGTGCCAGATGAATGTCCACGACTCGGAAAAGGTTGTGGGGACGCTGGTGTCGGAAGGCTATCGGCAGGTGGAGACGGTGGAAGAGGCCGACCTGGTGCTGTACAACACCTGCTCGATCCGCGACAAGGCGGAGCAGAAGGTGTTTAACCGGCTCTCCGATTACAAGAAATATAAGGCGCAGGGCAAGACCTTTGGCGTGCTCGGCTGCGTGGCCCAGCAGGAAGGCGAAAAGATTTTCGAGCGCGCTCCGTATGTGTCGCTGGTGGCGGGATCGGCGTCGTACCGCAAGTTGCCCGAGATGCTGCGGCAGTTGGAAGCGGCGGAGCTGGAAAGCGCGGAGTTGGAAAAAGTCCGCCGCGAAAACGCGATCCTGGAAGCAGGGAAGCCAGGGAATTCCGGAAGCCGAAAGCCGGAAGCCGGAAGCCTGGTAAGAATCACTGGCCTCGACGACCGCGAGACCGACGAATGCTTCGAGACCGAATACACCGCGCGGACCAATCCGCATCGCGGATACATCACTATCATCGAAGGCTGCGACAAGTTCTGTTCTTATTGCGTGGTCCCGTACACCCGCGGGAAAGAGCGCAGCCGGACGTCGGCGTCGGTGCTGGCCGAAGCGCGCCAGATGGCCGATCTCGGCTACACGGAAATTCAACTGCTCGGCCAGAACGTGAATTCGTACAAAGACTCGGAAGGGAATCCGAGTCTCAGGAAAACTTTTGCCGAGTTGCTGGCCGCGGTCGGGGAAGTCGCCGGCATCAAGCGCGTGCGCTTCACCACTTCGCATCCGCGCGATTTCGGACGCGACATCGTCGACGCCATCGACGCCGTGCCCACGCTCTGCGACCACGTTCACCTGCCTGTCCAGAGCGGATCGACGCGCATGCTCGACGCCATGCAGCGGCTCTACGATCGCGAGCAATATCTCGAACGCATCGCCTGGATGAAAGCCGCGAAGCGCGAAATCAGCATCACGTCGGATATGATCGTCGGCTTCCCGGGCGAAACCGAAGCCGATTTCGAACGAGACGCTCAGCCTGCTCGACGAAGTCGGCTACGACGCCGTCTTCGCCTTCAAATATTCACCCAGGCCCAACACTCCGTCGCTGAAGCTGGAAGACGCCATCCCCGACGAAGAGAAAGCCCGCCGCCTCGACGTACTCAAGACGCGCCAGCGCGAAATCCAAATCTCCAGCTACAAGAGATACATCGGCACAACATGCGAAGTAATGGTTGAAAGCAAAAACGAAGCCGCGCGGCCAGTGGATGTCCCGCACCACCCACAACAAAACCCTGAATTTCACCGCCCCGCCCGACGCCGCCCTGAGTCCCGGAATGTACGTCCAAGCCCGCGTAACCGGCAGCTTTCCTAATTCGCTCCTCGGCGAATTGGTGGTATAAGAAAATCAGATTCCTCGCTCGTCCTCGCCGCGTTCGCGCGGACGCTCGGAATGACAAGTGTTTATGCGCGTGAGCAGGAGTTCCCCATGGAAGTAGAAATGACAATCCGCGGACTTTTGATGGATCCCGTTACGAATATGCCGATTGTGGTGTTGAAGGATGTGGGGGGCGACACGGTTTTGCCGATTTGGGTGGGGGTTTATGAGGCCAATGCGATTGCGCTGGAGATGGAGAAGGTCAGCACGCCGCGGCCGATGACGCATGATTTGATCAAGAACGTGCTGACGGGGCTGGAGACGCAGGTGCATAAGGTTGTGGTGACGGAACTGCGCGAGGATACGTTTTATGCGGTGATCTGGCTGGAGCGCGGGGGCGAGGTGATTTCGATCGATTCGCGGCCGTCGGATGCGCTGGCGCTGGCGCTGCGGGTGGATTGTCCGATCTTTGTGGAGGAAGTGGTGTTGAAGACATCGAAGCTGGCGGCCAACATGTCGGACCGGGTGACGAGCGAGGAGTTGCGGAAGTATCTGGAGGGGCTGGGCGACGACGATATGGGGAAGTACAAGATGTAGGAGGGCGGCGTTGATGCCGCTATGCGTTCGGTGATGCTGTAAGATACGTGTTGACATCACATGACAGGAATGTCATCATACGATCATGCGGACTACCCTCAACCTGGATGATGATGTTGTCGAACTTCTGAAGGACTACGCCGATAGCCGGTCAGTGGCGCTTGGGCGGGCGGCTTCCGATCTGGTGCGGCGAGGGCTGGCGGCGCCGGTTCAGACCCGGATGGTCAATGGTTTCCACGCTGTAATCCTTCCAGAAAACTCTTCTAAAGTTACCTCGGAAAAAGTTAAAGCACTTCTTGAGGATGAGATTTAGGTGGGCGCATTCCTGCTGGACGTGAATGTGCTAATCGCGCTGGCTTGGCCGGAGCATGTGGCTCACGCTAAGGTCGGGCGCTGGTTTGTTCGCCATTCTGGCGCTGGATGGGCAAGTTGTCCGTTTACCCAGGCAGGGCTCGTCCGGGTGCTGAGCAACCCGGAGTTTTCTGCCAACGCGCTCACGCCGGAGAATGCGTTGCAGGTGCTGGAGTCGAATTTGACTCTTGAGGGTCATCACTTTTGGCCGGATGCGATTTCGGTTCCAGATGCGCTCCGAGGCGTCGGAGGACGGATCAAGGGGCATCAACAGCTTACGGATGCGTATCTGGTTGGTCTGGCGATTCATCATCGGGGCCGTCTGGCGACCTTGGATAAAGGGATTCGGGCTTGGGGAAGCGCGGGGGTTGTGGAATTGATTGAATAAAGAGAATTCGCCGCCGGCTTATTAGTTTACATAATACCTGTTATCGGACATTGTGCCGTATAACCAGCCTAGAAGGGCTCTTCCATCTCCCCGCCCAGCGGCATCTGCTCTTCTGCAGCCTTCCTCGCCTTGGGGGCTTTCTTGAAGGTGGTGTCGGCGGCGAACCTCGGATACTCGACTCGCTTCCCGTCGAGCAGTTCGGCGATGCTCAGGATTTGGAGGCGTGGATATTTATCGCGCAGTCCGGGAACCTGATAGAACCCGGCTTCCGCAGCCTCTTTCAGCATGGGCTTGGTCGGAGGTTGCATCGAAATCAGCACGCCGATCTCGGCCTTCTCGCGCTCGATGACGCCGCGCAAGTCGCGCACGTGTGTGGCCAGGAGGTGTCCGGCCTTGACTGAAAAAATGATCTGCTTCGTTTTCGCGTCCTTGGCTTCGTCGTGGAAATAAAGGCGGCCATCGATGCCCTGGTCCGCGCCTTTTTTCTTTTCCAGCGGACGCGCGCCCGCCAGACTGAGCGCCCACCACTGGAACTGATACTTGTCTTCTTCTGCCAGCTTCTCCGCGCCGGCCAAATCCACTGGCTCCCCAATCACTTCATTGCGGGGCTTTGTTGTTTTTCTTTTTTGGCGATGACCCACGGCTTGCGCCGTGGGCTTTATTCTTGCGCCGCTTCGCGGCTTTCATGCGCGAGTTGGCGAGGGCCACGTCAAAGGCGACGGACAGGAGTGTCCGTCCCACATGCTGGTTTGACACTTGGTGGCGATCGGGGCATAATGTGTGCCCTCCCCTTTTTACCTCTCGATTCTCGTTTTAATGAGCCAACGGATTCACTTTGCCGGCGCGCAGCCGGATTGGAGGCGGTATGAAAGCTCTTCATTTCGCGAAGGCGCCTTGCCTGTTGTTGGGGATTTGTTTGGCGGTTGCGATCGATGCATCCGCACAGAGCTTTCACTGTTCTGCAAAATTTCGAACAATCTGACCCCACATCGACTCTGGTCAGGGCTTCAATGGAGACTTTTACGGCACCATGGAGGGGGGGGCGACATCGGCTTCGAGGGCAACGTTTACACACTCACTCCCAGCGGCACATACACCGCTATTGCCAGCTCCCTGCTGCTACTCCAACAGTCCGGTCGTTCTGGCCAGCAACGGCTACTTCTACGGGTCCACGCAGCAGGGCGGAGCCGCTGTAGAAGGCAGCATCTATAAAATGACTGCCTCGGGCGCGGACGACCACCGTCTACAGTTTTTGTACGACCACCTGCGAGGACGGCTCTAATCCCCGCGGCCCGCTGGTGCAACTCGGCAATGGCGATCTCTACGGAGCCACCACCAGCACCCTCTTCAAAATCACTCTGGCGGGGGAGTTTGACCACGCTCTACAATTTCTGCCCTGGAACAATCGTGCAACAGCGGTACCATCACTCCCTCCGGCCTGATGCTAGGCAGCGATGGAAATTTCTACGGAGTGACGAGTGGAAGCCAGAATGACGGCACTGTGTTCAAGATGACGCCCTCCGGCACACTGACCACATTGCACACCTTTAGCGGCGCCGATGGATCCAATCCCTTAGGTCCGCTGGTACAGTCCACGAACGGATACCTCTATGGGGTGACGCTTCACCGGCGGCACCGGCGTAAGCCACGCATGCAGTGTACTCAGCTCGGCTCGGCTGCGGCACGATTTTTAAAATCAGCACCTCCGGAGCTTTCACCTGCTGCACGAATTCGCTGGAAGGGATGGCGCTAACCCCTGGTGCCGGCCTGGTGCTGCGCCACCGATGGAAACCTTTACGGCACCACTGATGTATGGTGGCAACAATAGCGCGATAACGCGGGCACGGTCTTCGTTGTAAGCCCGTCCGGGGCATTCGCTAAGCTTCACTATTTCTGCTCGCAAACCGACTGCCTCGACGGCCTCGTTCCCATGTACCTCTGCTGACAGGCCACACGGAACGCTCTACGGCACGACCTCCGTGAAGGCGGAACCCAGGACAACGGAATGTTTTTCAGCTTGTCGCGCGGCTTGCGTCCGTTCGTGCAGGCGATTCCGGGCCAGGGAAATGCGGGGACGAAGGTGATTATTTTGGGGAATGGGCTGACGGGCGCGACGGGAGTTACGTTTCACGGGGTGGCGGCCAGCTTCAGCGTGGTTTCGGATACGGAGATGACGGCGATGGTGCCGGCGGGGGCGACCACGGGGGCGATTGTGGTGACTACTTCTGGCGGGGCGCTTGAGAGCAAAGTGGCGTTTCGGGTTGGGCATTAGCCGTTTGCTTTATTTCGTCCCTCTTGGGCTCGCTCATTTCCAGCGCTGAAGCTTCGGGTTAAATTGTTTTTCCCTTTCTTACCTCAGTCGGAAGACCCATGTCTCGCAAAGGCTGCGAGACATGGGGCACCCTTTGTTGCCTCGGGCTTCGAGATTCAGAACCCAAGTCAAAGGCGACGGACAGGAGTGTCCGTCCCACATTGTTTGTCCCACATAGCTCGTCCCACATTTACAGGAGGACGATTTTGGGATGGAATAATGTGCCGGCGATGCGGGTGGCGATGGCGATCAGGTCGCGCTGGTTGGCGAAGACTTTGACCTGGGGGGCGCGGGAGAGGTCGGGGAGATTGATGGTGCGTCCGCTGCGGATGCGGGCGGCGGTGGGTTCGTCGGCGGTGACGGAGGGGAAGTTGGGGAGGAGTTTGCGGGGGTGGATGCAGAGGGAGTCTAGAGATTTAAGAAATTCAAATTCCCCACCCTCTCGCAGAGAACGCGAGAAGGATGGGGCACCCGGATATTCGGTAGCCGCAACAACGGGTCCATCCGCTTCGCGTTCCGTTCCCACGGCGAGCGGAATGCTTCGGTCGGGATGACAGAACTTGGTGATTTCTTCGAGGGTGTGGGCGTCTTCGAGGGTGAATTCGGCGACGGAGGTGCGGCGGAGGGATTCGAGGTGGGCGCCGCAGGCTAGTTCCCTGCCCATGTCGTGGGCGACGGAGCGCATGTAGGTGCCGGAGGCGACGCGGGCGCGGAAGCGGGCGCGGTCGGAGTCGACGGCGAGGATTTCGAATTCTTTGATTTCAACCTGAACGGATTTCAGCACAACTTCTTTTTGCTGGCGTGCCAGTTTGTAGGCTGGGACGCCTTTGATTTTTTTGGCGGAGAAGGGCGGTGGGGTTTGCTCGATGATGCCGCGGAAGCGGACGGCCAGGGCTTCGACTTCGGCGGCTTGCAGAGTGACTTCTTGCGGGGGTGGTGGTGGGGTCGCCTTCGGCGTCGTAGGTGGTGGTGGCGAAGCCGAAGCGGATGGTGCCTTCGTAAGTTTTTTCCGACGACGTGTAGAACTGCGCCAGGCGCGTCAGGTTGCCGGTGACTAGCGGGAGAACGCCGGTGGCCATGGGGTCGAGGGTGCCGAGATGGCCGATGGAGCGTTCGCGGAGAATGCGGCGGGCGCGGTTGACCACGTCGTGGGAAGTGAGGCCGGAGGGCTTGTCGATGATTAGGACGGAGTTCATGAGGGATGACAAAATTGGGTAATTTGGTAATTTAGTAATTGGGGAATTGGAAACCGGGGCTGTTGCAAATTCTGCCTTTGGTTTTCAATTCCACAATTCCACAATTTCTCAATTACAAAATTTTAGTAGTTCATCCAGTCTCTCATGTTTCCTATCAAAGACGATCAGCCTCGGTACAGCACGCCTTATGTGAACTGGTTTTTGATTGGGCTGAATATTTTGGTTTATTTGTTTCAGTTCCTGCAGCAGGTGAATGATCCGCGGGGGGCGGAATTGTTTGCGCGGGAGTATGGGGAGGTGCCGGCGCATCTGGCGGCGTTTCTGGCGGGGTCGCACCGGTACTCGCTGGAGCAGGTGGTGCTTCCCTTCTTTACCTCAATGTTTCTGCACGGCGGGTGGCTGCATGTGCTGGGCAACATGTGGTTCCTGTACATTTTCGGGGACAACGTTGAAGACTATCTGGGGCACGGGAAATATCTGGTGTTTTATTTGTTGTGCGGGTTGCTGGCGATGAGTACGCAGGTGGCGGTTTATCCGCACTCGAATGTGCCGACGGTGGGAGCGAGCGGGGCGATTGCGGGAGTGTTGGGGGCTTATTTTATTTTGTATCCGCGGGCGCGGGTGCTGACCTGGTTTTTTGTGTTTGTGATGTATTTGCCGGCGTGGATTGTGCTGGGGGAATTTTTTGTGTTGAACTTTTTTTCGGGGACGGCGGCATTGTCTCAGGTGCATGCAGCGGGACGGGATGTGGGGGGAGTGGCGGTGTGGGCGCATGTGGGGGGATTTGTGGCGGGGATGCTGCTGATTAAGTTGTTTCCGGAGCGGGGGAGAAGGAATCCTTATGCTTACCGGTAGCCGGGATTGCGTGAGGTAAGTCAAGGGCCCCACCCTCTTTCGCGAAGTGCGCGAAAGAAGGATGGGGCACCCTGGGCTCTTTTCTTCTCTGCTTCGAATAATCGAACAATCAAAAACAAAGGCAACGGCGACGGACAGGAGTGTCCGTCCCACAATCGCTACTTTTTTGGGCGGGATTCGGGCGGGACCAGGCCTGCCAGGCGGTAGTAGACGACTAACTGGCCGTAGTGTTCTCCGGAGTGTTCAATGAAGCCGTAGGCGAGGTCTTCGACTCGGTCATATTGGTGGGCGAAGGGATCGACGACCAGATCGGACATTCCTTTGTCGCCTTTGGCCTTGATGGCGGCGGCCCCGTCGGCGAAGGATTTCTTGACGAAGGCGACGATGGCGGCTTTGTCTTTGTACTGATCGCGCTTCATCATGGCCTCAACGTCGGATTTCTGCCCGGTTACCGGGTTGATGAAAAAATAGCTGGCTCCGGCGGCGTGCAGGAGTTGTTCGGCGAAGGTGCGCTGGGCGGGGGTGGGCTTGAAGTCGTATTTGTCTTCGGGGAAATCTTCGGCCATGGCGATGAGCTTGCGGCCGATGTCGTTCCAGGAGTCGAGCACGACTTTGGATGGGCTGTCGGCGGGTTTGATGGGTTCGTCTTTCTTCATGGCGTCCTGGGCGTGGGCGGGCAGGGCGAAGGCGGCGAGCAGGGTCAGGGCTAGAAACGGTGACTTCATTGGGTGTCCTCCATGGATGGATTGGCGGTCGTCATTGTAATTGGACTCGGAGCGGGGGGAAAGGCGAGCGAGGGCGTCCACCACAGAGGGCACAGGGGCTCACAGGGTAGGGCGACAACCGAATCGAGTCTGCCGCAAGGGTGCGCGGGGGGAAAGGCGAGCGAGGGCTTTCACCACAGAGGGCACAGGGGCTTACAGGGTAGCGCGACAAGTGAATCGAGTCTGCCGCAAGGGCGCGCGGGGGGAATGGCTACGGTTCACAGGGTGCCCGCGCCGGTTGAGTGCGACTTGGTGGCGGAGGCGGGTTGGGGTGAGTGGGGGCATGGGGCTCTTCGGCTACTTGGGGTCAGATTTATTTTGGATCAGATCTATTTTGGATCGACGCTCGGCGTCTTTTCGGTTTCGACGGATTTCAGTAATTCTTCGTCGGCTTCTTTGTCGCGTTGTTCGCCATTCAGACTGGTGAATCGCTGGCTGGCGTCGTGGACTTTCTGCTCGGCGCCGTGAAGTTGGCTCGACACCGAGACGAACGTGATGCTGACGATGACGACCGCCGTAGCACAAAGAGCCAACGCCGCGAGCCAGGCGGGGCGGCTCATGAAGAGCAGCGCAATCGAAGCGACGACGATGCCGATTTCGCAGGCTAATTGCGCCCACTCGTAGTGCTCGGCGGCCATGGAGTGGACTTTAATTGCTGGCTCGTAGGATTCCGACCATTCGAGCGCTGTTTCTTTTTCTGTGTCGAGGGCGCGGATAACGGTGGCGAAGCCGATGAGATCTTCGTGGGTGGGAATCTCGGCGTTGAGGTTCTTGGCATTTTCGAGTCGGTTCACGCGGGCGGCGCGCGCGACGTCGGCCGAGGAGATTTGGCCCACGAGTTTTTTCGATTCATCGTCCCATTGCTTGAAGCGGTCGGGGTCCGGGTTCAGCGCGTGCAACTGCCGTAGCTGGGCCAGGAGGACGCGGTACTTGGTTGAAATGGCTTGATATTTCATCGACGCGTTGGTTTGTTCGACCATGGTGGCGATGAGTTCGGTGCGCTGGCCACCGACCAGCGCCGCACACAGGGCCAGCAGAACGCCCAGGCAGGCCATGGTGATGCCGAGATATTTGCCGAGGCTGCCGGCGTGGCCAGCGTGCTCGATGTGCTCCGCTAATTCGTCGACTTCCCCCATATCACCATCTTTCTTAGTTTCGCGCCGGGTTGCCCCGAGGAATTTTTGTGCTTCGTTTTTACTATCTCGGAATATGTTTGGCGAACATTTTTTCCGGGTCGATAGCGATGAATGTTCCTCGACTGCGGGCCAGGACTTCGCCTTTTTCGTTGGTGATTTCGGCGGCGTTGATGTGCTTGTTGCCGCGGACTTCGAGTTCCCTGCCCTCGACGCGCAGTGGTTTGTGCAGCGGGACGGGCTTGAGATATTCGACGGTCATCTCTCGGGTGAGGGCGACGACGTGGCGGAGTTTGTTCACTTTGCCCATGGCGTCGTCGAGGATAGTGGCGATGATGCCGCCATGGCAGTGGCCGGGAGGTCCGGTGTAGCGGTTGCTGAGACGGAATTTGCAGACGAAGGTCTGGCGAGCTTCGTCGAGGGTGAATTTCAGTTTCATGCCGCCGGGATTGTTCTGGCCGCAGGCGAAGCAGTTGTTCTTCTGGAGTTTCAGGTAGCGGGTGTCGTGGCCTTGGAGCTTGCGGGGCATGGAGGGATTTTATCGGATGGGGTTGGGATTGGGTGAGGTTGGGGGTCGGGATTCCCACTTCTCGCAAAGGCGGCGAGAAGTGGGGCACCCCACTTTTATATTCTGTGAACGTTTGTTGATACGGAATTGCGGCGACCTGCACCATCTGGATGAGAGGAACACAATCGTGAACAATCAAAATCAAGTTGCGGTGAGGGGCCCGTTCAGCGCAGGGCTGCAGGCGAGACTGGCACTGTGTCTGTGGGCAATCTTTGCGGCGGGATTGCTGGTGGAAATGGCAGCGCCGAGATTGAAGATTGAAAACAGCGCATTTGTCCTGCCGCCGATCAGCGATGCGCAAAGCGCGACACTGCGGCCTATGGCGCTGGTGCGGCGCGAGCGCTGGATGCAGGCTGCGGCCGGACTGCTGACTCTTGGCGGCGCGGGGTCGCTGGGGCTTTACTACCGGCGCACGCTGCTGGCTGCGTTGAAGGGCTGAGCGTTAAGGTTCGCCGATCCGGATGGAACGTGGGGTGGAGCATCCGGGGAAGCATCGGGCGCCCAGGATTTCTCTCAGGACGAAGCGTGGCGAGAACCGGCGACCAGCAGAATTCGGTCCGGCAGCCACCAAACCTCTAACCGACGGAAGGTCGCGGGAGTGTGCGCAAATCCGTCCCTGCCCCTGAAAAAATATCAGGGCGACGAAACCCTAAGGAGGGCTGCCAAATGAAAGTCTCAAGATTGTCGCGCGTAGTGACGCTGCTGATTGCCGGAATCGTGGCCGTGGTGGCGCTAAATATTGGAGTGCATGCCACCCAAACAATCAGCACCCCGAACGCATCGAAGGTGACCTACAACCTGAACGCAGGCGCGTCCAGCGCCGCGGTCAACCCCAACGAGAGCGTTCCCGTGCTGGTGATGGGCGTACAAAATAATCTCGGGTATCGTGGTGTGGGGCAGGTGACCTTGCTGCATGTGCCGTCGAGCTTCCTGGAGTGGACGGGCATTGAGTCGCCGGCTGCGGCGGCGATTACCTCGGGCTTCAGCGGCACTGCTGGCACGCACATTGTTTACCTGGACTACAGCCACCTGGTGGACATTCAGGTTGCGAGCACGGACACGTTCATTATTCACAACGCGAATTCGATCGCGATGTCCGGAGTAGTCACTTTGATCTGGTAGCTTTTTGGGGGGGTAGGGCCGCGGGCGAAATGCCTGCGGCCTTTTTTCTTTTGGGGGAAAATTCTGCTAGCAATGAACCAATGTCATCCTGAAGGAGCGCGTCCAGCGCTCCGGAGGGACCTTACGAATCTCGGATATTGGCTGTGTGGGTGCGAGGATTGCCTGTGCTGTATGGAGCGCGGGTTGTCCGATCGGCAGCATCTGGTGTGCCCGCTGTCGTAGGGTCCTTCGCCCGGCTATCGCCGCGCTTGATTGCATAACGACGTTGGATGACATCTGACGAAAGCGCGTTTTTCAAATTGCACGACTCACTTTTTTTCTAGCCTGATGATTCTTTGGCTGGATTCCTGTATACATATCGGTTTTGGGATTGAGTGCGTGGGCGCGGCGGTTATGATGCACTCATTCCATTCGCGTGCGACTTTCGCGGTAATTTCCGGAGTTGCATCGGTCCTTCGGCGGGCGAAGATCGCCCGCCTCAGGATGACAAATCTAAAATCAGGTTGGCTGAGGGGATCTGCCATGAAAGCGTTTTTTACTTTTGTTGTGCTTGTCGCCGTACTCGGAGTATTTGGATCGTTCACGCTTGCCGCGCAGGATGCGCCGGGCAAAGATTCGGACAAGAAGGCTGCGCCTGCCGCCAAGGGAGCGAAGAAGGATCTGAAGAAGGATGAGGCTAAGGAGGCCAACTGCAAAGGCGGCGGACAGGAGTGTCCGCCTCGCGCGGAGGAGAAGAAGGGCGGGATGACGGCGGATACTTTCGCCGGGCTGAAGTTTCGGTCGATTGGGCCGGGGTCGTCTTCGGGGCGGGTGATGTCGATTGCGGTGAATCCGAAGAACAAGTTTGAGTATTACGTGGGCGTGGCGTCGGGCGGAGTTTGGAAGACGGTGAATGATGGGACGACATGGACTCCGGTGTTTGATGGCGAGGGCTCGTATTCGATTGGGTGGGTGGCGCTGGATCCGAATGATGCGTCGGTGGTGTGGGTGGGGACGGGCGAGAGCAATTCGCAGCGCAGCGTTTCGTACGGCGATGGGATTTACCGGTCGGTGGATGGCGGGAAGAGTTGGGAGAATCTGGGGCTGAAGAAGTCGGAGCATATTGGGCGGGTGGTGATTGATCCGCGGGATTCGAAAGTGGTGTATGTGGCGGCGGAGGGGCCGTTGTGGGGGCCGGGCGGGGATCGCGGGTTGTATAAGACGACCGACGCTGGGAAAACCTGGAAGGCCGTGTTGACCATCAGCGAGAACACGGGCGTGGTGGATGTGGCGATTGATCCTTCGAATCCGGATGTGGTTTATGCGGCGGCTTACCAGCGGCGGCGGCATGTTTTTACGTTGATTGATGGCGGGCCGGAGAGTGCGATTTATAAATCGACCGACGCTGGAGCGACGTGGAACAAGTTGAAGTCGGGACTGCCGTCGGTGGATATGGGAAGGATTGGGCTGGCGGTTTCTCCGGCGGACGCGAATGTGGTGTATGCGACGGTGGAGGCGGCGGATGGCAAGGGCGGGATTTTTCGCTCGACTGATAAGGGTGCGAACTGGGAGAAGCGGAACGATTTTGATGTGGGAGCGATGTATTACGCGCGGGTGGTGCCGGATCCGAAGAATGTGGATCGGATATTTGTGATGAACGTGCAGCTGCGCGAGTCGCTGGACGGGGGCAAGACGCTGCACACGATCAATGAGGTGAATCATCACGGGGACAATCACGCGATCTGGATTGATCCGGAGGACACGAAGCATTGGCTGCTGGGGTCGGATGGCGGGATGTATGCGACGTTTGATGATGCGAAGAGTTGGGAATTCAAAGCGAATTTGCCGACGATGCAGTTTTATGACGTCGCCGTCGACAATGACAAGCCGTTTTATAACGTGTGCGGCGGAACGCAGGATTATTTTTCGTGGTGCGGGCCTTCGCGGACGCGGAATTTGAACGGGATTGTGAATGCGGACTGGTTTGTGACCACCGGCGGGGATGGATTTCATTCGCAGGTGGATCAGGTGGATGCGAATACGATTTATTCGGAGTCGCAGTACGGGGTGCTGGTGCGGTATGACAAGCCGACGGGGCAGGAACTGGTGCTGCAGCCGCTGGAGGGTAAGGGCGAGCCGCCGCTGCGGTGGAATTGGGATTCGCCGATCATTATTAGTCCGCACTCGCATACGCGGCTTTATTTTGCGGCCAACAAATTATTTCGCAGCGACGATCGCGGGGATACGTGGAAGGCGATTTCGGGCGATCTGACGCGGCAGATTGATCGCAACAAGCTGCCGGTGATGGGGAAGGTTTGGGGTCCGGATGCGGTGGCGAAAAATCAGTCGACTTCGTTTTATGGAAATATTGTGGCGTTGTCGGAGTCGCCGAAGAAAGAAGGACTGATTTATGTGGGGACTGATGATGGGCTGATTCAGGTGACGGCGGATGGCGGAGGATCGTGGACGAAGTATGAGAAGTTTGCGGGCGTGCCGGAAATGACTTATGTGAGCCGGCTGGCGGCGTCGAATCATGACGGTAATACGGTGTATGCGGCATTTGAGAATCATAAGAATGAAGACTTCAAACCTTATCTGCTGAAGTCGACGGATGCGGGCAAGACCTGGACTTCGGTTGCGGGCGATTTGCCGGAGAGCGGGCCGGTGCTGGCGTTTGCGGAAGATACGGTGAATCCGAATCTGTTGTTTGCGGGGACGGAGACGGGAGTTTTCTTTACGATCGATGGCGGAGCGCACTGGGTGCGGCTGAAGGGCGGGCTGCCGACGATCGCGGTGCGGGACATGGTGATTCAGGCGCGCGAGGGCGATCTGGTGATCGCGACATTTGGGCGGGGATTTTATGTGCTGGATGACATTACGCCGCTTCGGCAGATGAAGGCGGGATCGACGGAGCAGGCGGTCGCGGTGTTTCCGGTGAAGGATGCGCTGCTTTATGTGGAGCGGCATCCGCTGGGCGGTCCGAAGAAAGGATTTCAGGGGGACGCGTTTTATTCGGCGGACAATCCTCCGTATGGAGCGGAGTTTACGGCGTACATGAAGGAGAAGATCAAGACTCAGAAAGAGAAGCGGCAGGAGGCGGAGAAAGAGGCGGCGAAGAAGAATGAGACGCTTCCCTACCCCAGCCATGACGCGCTGCGGGCCGAGGCGCAGGAGGCGAAGCCGGAAGTTTATTTCGTGGTGTATGACGAGAGCGGGGCGCCGATCCGGCGCGTGGAAGGCAGCGACGACGCGGGATTTCAGCGGGTGGCGTGGGATTTGCGGTATCCGGCGGGGCAGGTGAAGGAGAAATCGGGGGATGGCGAGGAGGATTTTCCGGATGCGGCGGATCAGGGGCCGCTGGTGGTTTCGGGGACGTACTCGGTGCGGATGTTCGACAAAGTGGATGGCGTGGTGACGGAGATCGGCGGGCCGCAGTCGTTCAAGGTGGTGACCGAGGGCGCGACCGGAATGACGGCAGCCGACCGGACGGCGCAGGAAGAATTTCTGCGGAAGGTGACGCGGCTCTACCGGGCAGTTTCGGGGGCGCTGCATACTTCGGAGGAAGTGCAGGGGCGGTTGAAGGAGATTCGCGAAGCCTTGCGCGAAACTCCGGCGGTGGAAAAGCAGTTAGGCAGCGTTGCCGACGGGATTGAGCAGCGGAACCGCGAGATTTTGCGGGCGCTGCGCGGGGATGTGGATATCGCAAGGCGGAGCGAGCCGGTGGCTTCGTCGATCAACGAGCGGGTGAATTCGGTGATGGAGGGAGAACGGTTCTCGCTAGCCAAGCCGACGCAGTCGCATGTGGATTCCTACAACATTGCGGCGGGGGAGTTTGGGGATCAGCTGGCGAAGTTGCGGACGCTGGTGGAGGTTGATCTGGCGAAACTGGAGAAGGATATGGAGGCGGGGGGTGCGCCGTGGACTCCGGGGCGGGTGCCGGAGTGGGGGGAGAAGTAGGGGGCTGGCCACAGATTTTCGCGGATTGGCACGGATTTGGAAAAATGTTTTGAGTGCGGAGCCGGTGAAGAGGGTAGGGATCCCTTCGACTTCGCTCAGGGCAGGCACTTCGACTGCATTGTCGTGCGCTTTGCGCGCGACAACTTCGCTCAGGATGATAGAGATTGAAGGATTTTCTGCGGATCGATGGGAATCCGCACGAATCCTGGTTGATACGTGGGGAATCGATTTTCCTCAGGAAGTCGCTTGCTTAATTTGCGCGTGGCTGTGTTACACTCGCCGCCGACTGTTGCTTGCGCTTCTTGCGCGGCGATGGCCGTGGGGAAATCCTTTCGTGTCGTCCTTAGGGTTCTGGAGGGCTGAGGAATGGGCCTCGCGTTAATGGCTGTTGATCTGGCTGATCACTTTGGCCAGCACATATTTTTTTGTCGCCAAGACCTGGTGGCTGCCGGTGGGAGCGGCGGCGTCCACGGGATTTATCGACCGGCAATTCACTCTCACTTTCATCATCATGGGGATTATTTTCCTGGCGGCGCAGCTGGGGCTGGGCTACATCGTCTGGAGATATAAGGAGACGCCATCTCTCCGCCGGTTTCGTATTCGCACGGAAATACGACGCTGGAAATGGTGTGGACTTTGCTGACGGCGATTCTGTTCATTGGGTTGAACCTGATGGGCAGCAGCGTGTGGGCGAGCCAGCGCTTCGATCCGCCGGAGGCGGGCTCGGTGCAGGTGGAAGTGACGGGGATGCAGTTTGCCTGGTACTTCCGCTATCCGGGGCCGGATGGGAAGTATGGGAAGACGAGTCCGAACTTGATGGATCCGTCGGCGGGCGGCGAGGCTGCGGTGGGACTGAGCCAGACCGATCCGGCGGCGAAGGATGACGTGGTGACGGGAACGATGTATCTGCCGGTGGACCGCGAAGTGGATATCAGCCTGCGGGCGGTGGATGTGATTCACAGTTTCTTTGTGCCGTCGCTGCGCTTCAAGCAGGATACGGTGCCGGGGCTGAACATTCACATGCACTTCAAGCCGACGGCGATTGGGGAATACGAAATTGCCTGCGCCGAGCTTTGCGGCCTGGGTCATTACAAGATGCACGGCATGGTTCACGTCGTCAGCCAGGAGGATTTCGACAAGTGGCTGGCGGCGCGGGAGGCGGAGAAACAATAAATGGTCGCCATGGAGAACCCGCACGCGCACGCTCCTCAGGGCTTTATTCGGAAATATATTTTCAGCCTTGATCACAAAGTCATCGGCATCCAGTATTTCTTTCTGGCGCTCACGGCGGTGTTTGTCGGGATGTTCCTTTCGCTGCTGATGCGCATTCACCTGGTGTGGCCGGCGGCGGTGCTGCCGCTGGTGGGTGAGATCAAGCCGGAGACTTATCTCAGCCTGCTGACGATGCACGGCACGATCATGGTGTTTTTCGTGCTGACGACCGCGCCGCAGGGCGGGTTCGGAAATTATTTTCTGCCGATTCAGATTGGCGCGCCGGATATGGCGTTCCCGGTCCTGAACATGCTTGTCGTTCTGGACGACGTTTGTGGGATTCGTGGTGATCATTGCGGCGTTCTTTGTGACCGGTGGCGCTCCGCTGCATGGGTGGACGGGATATGCGCCGCTGAGCGCGCTGCCATCGGCGGGGCCGGGTGAACAACTTGGCGCGGATCTGTGGATTACGAGCATTGCGATTTTCTGCGTGGCGTCGTTGATGGGCGCGCTGAATTTTATTACGACTACGCTCGATCTGCGGGCCAAGGGCATGACCATGATGCGCATGCCGCTGACGGTGTGGTCGTGGTTCATTACGGCGATTCTTGGCCTGCTGGCGTTCGGCGTGCTGCTCTCGGGCGGGATTTTGCTGCTGATGGATCGCAATCTCGGGCACCAGCTTTTATGTGCCGCTGGTGGTGGTGAACGGGCAGATCATGGGGCACAAGGGCGGATCGCCGCTGCTGTGGCAGCATCTGTTCTGGTTCTTCGGACACCCGGAGGTTTACATCGCGATTCTGCCGGGCATGGGCGTGGCGTCGCAGGTGATCTCGACGTTCTCGCGCAAGCCGATCTTCGGCTACAGGGCGATGGTTTACGCCATGCTGTCGATTGGATTTCTCGGGATTCATGGTGTGGGGCCATCACATGTTCATGAGCGGGATGAGCCCTTACTCGGCGTTTGCGTTTTCGATTTTGACCATGTGCATTGGCGTGCCCTCGGCCATCAAGACGTTTAACTGGCTGGGGACGATGTGGAAGGGGCGCATTCGATTTCAGACGCCGATGCTCTATGCGATCGGATTCGTGTCGTTGTTTGTTTCGGGCGGGCTGAGCGGGCCGTTTCTGGCGCAGCCGGTGCTCGATATTCAGTTGCACGATACTTATTTTGTGGTCGGGCACTTTCATTTGATCATGGGCGTGGCGGCGATCTTTGGAATGTTTGCGGCGACTTATTACTGGGTCCCGAAAATGTTTGGGCGGATGATGAATGAGACGTGGGGACGCGTTCACTTCTTCCTGACGCTGGCGGGAACGTACGCGATCTTCATGCCGATGCATTATCTGGGGCTGGCGGGCGGGACGCGGCGGTATTCGCAATATACGGAAGTGGCGTATCTGCAGAAGTTGATGCCGCTGCACCGGTTCATGACTTATGCGGCGATCATCACGATTGCGGCGCAGTTTATTTTTGTGATCAATCTGTTCTGGAGCATGTTTAAGGGGCCGAAGGCGAGCGACAATCCGTGGGAAGCGACGACGCTGGAGTGGACGACGGCGACTCCGCCGCCGCACGACAATTTTGGCGGCGTGACTCCGGTGGTGAATCATGGGCCTTATGAGTATGGAGTGCCGGGGGCGGCGAAGGATTATGTGATGCAGACGGATCCGGCGACGGGTGGCGGCGCATTGAGGCTGCGGGCAAGTCCTGATTCACTGGCGCTTATCGGCGCGAAAGGCCCTCTTACAGTGCGCTGCAGATCGCCGAGGTAAGCACTGCGCTGAATGCGCTGTAGAAATGGCGACTTATACTCCAGTTCTCCGATTATCGATATTTATGGCGGGCTACGAGCCGCCAGTGCCGCCTGCGGGCGGTCGGGGATCGATGGACGCGGAGCGATGTGCCGAATTATGGGGCGCGGTTGCGGCGGGCGCGGCTGGGGCTGGTTTGCGGGATTGCCACCGTATGCATGGTGTTTATTTCGCTGACCAGCGCTTACATTGTGCGGCAGGGGTTGCCGACTTTTGACGGGACTCGAATACGTATGTGCGCGATTGGGGTCGGGTGGATTTGCCGTGGCTGTTGCTGGCGATTAATACAGTGGTGCTGCTGGTGAGCAGCGTGACGATGGAGTTGGCGCGGCGGCAATGCGGCGCGGCAGGCGGCTGCTGGCTCCGGTGAAGTCGATTCCGGGAGTTTCGCTGGGGACGAAGATTCGTTTCCGTGGCTGGGGATTACGGTTTTGCTGGGGATTGCATTTCTTGCGGGGCAGTGGCTGGCTTGGGGGGAATTGCATGCTCGCGGGTTTTTTGTGGATACGAATCCCAGCAGTTCGTTTGTATTTTTGCTGACGATTACACATGCGCTGCATCTGGCGGGGGGGATGATTGCGTTGCTGTGGGCGGCGAGCGCTTCCCTGCTGCACAAGCCGGTCGAGGCGCGGCGGATTGTGGTGGACATCACGGCGTGGTATTGGCATTTTATGGCGGTGCTTTGGATTTATGTGTTTGGGTTGTTGGGGTTTGCGCGATAGCGGATAAGGAAGCGGCCAGACGCGCGAATTATTGCGCAGGCGATCGCACGCAGATCCTTCGGCGGGCAAAGAGCGCCCGCTTCGGGATGACAAGGGGAAAGGGGAAATTGAGGAATGGCTGACGCCACGCTTCAGCATGATGCCGGCGCACGGGTTGCCGGGGGAGTTACGAGGCTCCGCTGTTTGGGGCTTATTCGAAGAAGGTGGGGATGTGGCTGTTTCTGGCCTCGGACTCGCTGACTTTCGGAGCGCTGCTTTTCGCCTTCAGCTACAACCGGATTTATACGGCGTGGCCTACGCCGTTTCACGTGGCAGAGCATCACCAATGCGACGATCATGACGGCGTGCCTGCTGTCGAGTTCGCTGACCATGGTGATGGCGGTGTTTGCGGCGCAGCGCGGCGACCGGGCCTGGACGCGCAACTGGCTGCTGGCGACCATGGCGTTCGGCACGGCGTTCATCGTGCTGCACGGCATGGAGTGGAGCAAGTTGATTGACGAGGGGCTGACGCATGCCGATGGTTTCCGAAGCCGGCGAGCGGGGACGGCGACGGGCGAGATGGCCGACATTTCGAAGAACACTCCGCAGTTTGCGGCGACGTTTTTCGGGCTGACGGCGATGCACATGCTGCACGTCACGATTGGCGTGATTTATCTGGGCGTGGTGGCGTTTCGGAAGTGGTTCCTGCCGGTGCTGGCGGTGATCTGGATTGCGGGAGCGTTGCTGATTCCTTCCGACTAATGTGTTTCATTATCCGGATTCATGCGCTGGGGATCGCGCTGATGGTGGCGTCGATCATTCTGTTTTTGAAGCCGAAAGTTTACGATGCGCAGGATGTGGAAGTGGCCGGGCTGTACTGGCACTTTGTCGATCTGGTGTGGATGTTTATTTTCCCGCTGGTGTATTTGATGTCGACGAAGATTGTGTAGCTGATCCAGCGGCCGGCTAGCGACGTTGAAGCCGGACTGGCATTGCAGGGTTATTGACGGCATCGCTGAAGCGATGCCCTGATACGGATGCTTGAGCGAGGATAAATTCAATGCACGATGCTGCGGCGGATGAGTTCACTGGGCATGACAGCAAGGGGCAGTATTTCTGGGTATGGGGAGCGCTGCTGGTACTGACGGCCGATTGAGGTCGTGCTGGGGTATAAGCAGATCTTTGAGCCGGTGCACATGCTCGAACTGCTGCTGGTTTTGTCGATCATCAAGTCGGCGCTGATCATTGGATACTTCATGCACTTGAAGTTTGAGAAGGCGATCATGCGCTGGATGCTGGTATTTCGGTGACGGCGTGCTTCATCATCATGTATTTCTTTTTCTTCCCGGATGCGGGAAGAGTTTTGCGACTTGGAGTGCACTAGAGTGCGGGTTTCTGGGAAATTTCGTCTGGCGTTTTGTTGTTGCTGGTTGCGCTATGGACCGCGCCGGCCTTTGCGCAGGGCTGCGCTATGTGTGTTGCGAATGCGAAGGCTACGCCGAAGGAAGGTCAGCGGGCGCTGAACCGGGCGATTCTGGTGATGCTGGCGCCTCCGGTGGCGAATTATGGTGTTTGGATTTACGTTTGCGATGCGGTATGGGAAGCGGCGGGACCAGGAGAACGACGAGGGCCGGGACTGAGTCTCGGGCCGCGTTAAAAGCCTCGAGTGCGCTCGACACCGGGCGGCAATTCCCGCATGAGACCTCTTTGGCTTACGCTGATAGGCCGGTTCGCTCGGAGATCCTTCACTCCGCCTAAGTGCGGCTGCGCTCAGGATGACACAGGCTTCTCTTTCACGGGTTCCTTCTACTGGCTCTCGTTCCTTCTTCCTGCTTTATAATAGAAAGATTCGGTAGGGCTCGCGGAGGGCTCTGAGCGCTTGCGCTCGGACTGCGTGCGGCCTGCCGAGCCTTTATCCCGATGTCTTCTGACCCTATTCTACAATCATCTGGCTCCCCCTGAAAGCATTATTGTGCGCGGGGCCCGCGTGCACAACCTCAAGAATATTGATTTTGACATCCCACACAATCAGTTGACGGTGGTGACTGGCGTGTCCGGATCCGGGCAAGTCTTCGCTGGCGTTTGACACGATTTATGCCGAGGGGCAGCGGCGGTATGTGGAGTCGCTGTCGGCGTATGCGCGGCAGTTTCTGGAACGGATTGAGAAGCCGGATGCGGACTCGATTGATGGGATTGCGCCGGCGGTGGCGATCAAGCAGAAGAATACGACGCGGAATCCGCGGTCGACGGTGGCGACGGCGACTGAGATTTACGATTATTTGCGGCTACTGTTTGCGCGGGTGGGGCGGACTTATTGCGCGAAATGTGGGCGCGAGGTGAAGAAGGATACCGTGGACGAGGTCGCGGACGCGATTCTGGCGCTGGATCCGGGGACGCGGCTGCAGGTTTTGTTTCCGCTGTTTAGGGCGGGGACGGGAGTTCAGTGGAGCCTGCGTCGGCCAGCGAAGACCAAGAAAGCCACAGCAAAATCCCCACTTCTCGCAAAGAGCGCGAGAAATGCGGCACCCGCGAGTTCAGTTGACTGAGGCTTTGAAGACGCGGTTGTTTGATTTGCGGAAGGCGGGTTTCAACCGGCTTTATCAGGCGGGAGAGGTTTACGAATTTTCTACGCCGGAATCTTTGCTCGACATTAATTTTGAGTTGCCCGTGTTCGTGTTGGTGGACCGGCTTGTGGTTTCGGCGGAGGCGCGGACTCGGTGGTGGATGCGATTGAGACGGCTTATCGGGAGGCGGGGGAAGTTATTTTTGAGGCCCCGAGGTTGAGATTCTTCGGGTCGTGACGGAGGGGATGCAACAGCAAGAACAACTGCAACTGCGACGGACAGGAGTGTCCGTCCCACATCTTCTGGCTCAAGTTTTTCTGGGTCGACATTGCGGTTTGCGCAGAGGTTTGAGTGCAAGGAGTGCAATTTGCGGTATGAGGAGCCGGAGCCGCGGCTGTTTTCTTTCAATAATCCTTATGGGGCTTGTCCGCGGTGCCAGGGGTTTGGGAACACCATTGATTTTGATCTTGATCTGGTGATTCCGGACAAGTTGAAGACGATTGCGCGAGTGTCCGATTGAGCCGTGGACCAAGCCGAAGTATCGTCCGCTGTTTACCGATCTGAAGCGCTTTGCCAAGGCAGCGGGGATTCCGCTGGATGTGCCTTGGGCGGATCTGGAGGAGGAACAGCGGAATCTCATTCTCAATGGCGAAGGAAAGTTTCTAGGGGTGCGTGGATTTTTCGCTCACCTGGAGCGCAAGAAATATAAGTTGCACGTGCGCGTGTTTTTGAGCCGGTATCGCGGGTATTCGCTGTGTTCGGCGTGCAACGGGACGCGGCTGCGGCTGGAGGCGCGGCAGGTCAAGATTGAGGGGCGGAATATTTGCGAGGTTTGCGCGCTTACTGTGGAAGACGCACTGCGATTTTTTGAGACGGTCGAGTTGAGCGTGCGAGGAAGCGGAGATTGGCGGACGGTTGCTGGAAGAGATTCGCGAGCGGCTGCGATTTCTGAACGACGTGGGGCTGGAATATTTGACGCTGGACCGGCTTTCTTCGACGTTGTCGGGCGGCGAGGCGCAGCGCATTCAGCTGGCGACTTCGCTGGGCTCGCGGCTGGTGGGCACGTTGTATGTGCTGGATGAGCCGTCGATCGGGCTGCATCCGCGGGACACGCACCGGCTGATCAAGATTCTGCATGAGCTGCGCGATTTGGGGAATACGATTCTGGTGGTGGAGCATGATCCCGGACATTATGCGGGCGGCGGACCGGATTCTCGATCTGGGGCCGGGAGCGGGCGAGAACGGCGGCAAGCTGGTGGCGGAGGGGACGTACGACGAGATTTTGCATAATCCGGTTTCGCTGACAGGGCGCTATCTTTCGGAGGATTTGCGGATTCAGGCGCCGGCGCTGCGGCGGAAACCGGGAGCGCAGCAGATCAAGATTCGCGGCGTGCGCGCGAATAATCTGAAGGGCGTGGACATCAGCATTCCGCTGGGGATGATGGTGGCGATCACCGGAGTTTCGGGGTCGGGCAAGTCGACGCTGCTGCATCAGGTGCTGTACCGGGCGCTGGCGCAGGCCAAGCAGCAGGCCGGGAATGGCGCGACGGGGCCGGCGGCGAGTTGGGAGAGTCTGGAGGGCGATCAGTTTATTGAGGAAGTGGTGCTGGTCGATCAGTCGCCGATTGGGCGGACGCCGCGGTCGAATCCGGTGACATATATTAAGGCGTTCGATGCGATGCGGGAGCTGTTCGCTTCCCTGCCGGAGGCGAAGAAGCGCGGTTTTGGCGCGGGACATTTTTCGTTCAACATTCCGGGCGGGCGCTGCGAGACTTGCCAGGGCGACGGCACGGTTACGGTGGAGATGCAGTTTCTGGCCGACGTGGAATTGATTTGCGAGGAGTGTAAAGGGACGCGCTATAAGCCGACGGTGCTGGAGGTGCGATATCGCGGGAAGAATATTCATGAAGTGTTGAACCTGACGGTGAAGGAGGCGCTGAAGTTTTTTGCCGAGGCGCCCAAGATTACCGAGAAGCTGCGGGCGCTGGAGGAAGTGGGGATGGGATATTTGCGGCTGGGGCAGTCGGCGACGACGCTTGTCGGGCGGCGAGGCGCAGCGCATGAAGCTGGCGGCGCATCTGCAGCCGGCGACGAGGGAGAGCGCGGGCGGGTCGGGAGTGAAGCGAAGCTCAGGCGGCGGCTGCTGTACATTTTCGACGAGCCCACGACCGGGCTGCATTTTGATGACGTCAGCAAACTCCTGGCGGCGTTTCGGCGTCTGATTGAAGCAGGGGGATCGATTGTCGTGATCGAGCACAATCTGGAAGTCATCAAGACGGCGGACTGGGTGATCGATCTGGGGCCGGAGGGCGGGAGCCGCGGCGGTAAGGTAGTGGGAGCGGGGCCGCCGGAGGCGATCGCGAAGTTGGCGGGGTCTTACACGGGAAAATATCTGGCGCATATTCTGAACGGCAATGGTGCATCGAGTTCCAATGGCCGCGGGTAGACTGGTCGATCGTAGTCGCGCCCTCTGCGGGCTCGCGATCGCTCTGGCGGCCTGTGCGTTCTTCGGCGTTATGCCGACGTTAGCCGTCGCGCGCGCGGCAGCACAATCTCAAACACTCGCCGCAGTCACAATCTCAAACGCAATCTGGTTCTCAGTCCCCGGACGCGGGTTGGTCTTCCAGCGCGGCTCACAAGAATCGGCGCGAGTCATCACGTCAGAGTGGCCGAGGATGTCGGACCTCCGCCGGAGTTGACGAAGGCTGAAGATCTGATTCAGAAAAAAGATTATGCGGGCGCCGAGCCCTTGCTGCGTAAGGTCGCGGGGGCCGAAATGATTAGCGAACTATGTGGCGTGGTTTGAACTGGGTTTCGTGGAGAATGGGCTGGGCAAGACGGATGACTCGATTGCAGCGTATCGCGAATCGGTGAAGGCAAAGGCCGATGTTTTTGAGTCGAATCTGAATCTGGGGCTGCAACTGGCGAAGACCGGGCAGCCGGATGCCGAAGGATTTTTGCGGATCGCGACGCAGCTCAAGCCGACGAGCCATCCGGCGGAGGGGCACGCGCGGGCGTGGCTTGGTTTGGGGCACGTGCTGGAAGCGAACAAGCCGGACGAGGCGATTGTGGCCTACCGGGAGGCAGCGGTGCTGACGCCGAAGGATCCTGAGCCACATCTGGCGGCGGGACTGCTTCTTGAAAAGGAAAGCAAATTCGCCGATGCCGAGCATGAGTACAAGCAGGCGGTTGCGCTCTCTCCGTCGATCGATGCTGTGACTGGGCTGGCCAACATTTACATGCGCAACAAGCGACTGCCAGAGGCGGAAGTGGAGTTGCGCAAACTGGTGGCGCTGCGGCCGGACGAGGCCGACGCCACGGATTCAATTGGGGCGCGTGCTGGCGGCCGAGGGCAAGAGTGATGATGCGATTGCCGAACTGGAAGCGGGCGAGAAGCTGGCTCCGGGAGATGTCTCGTTGCAGCGCGACCTTGCCGATCTTTATGTGATGGCGAAGAAGTATGATCGGGCGGAGGCGGCGTATCGCGGGCTGCTGATTGCTGCCCCGGACGATGCGGCTTTGCATCAGAGCCTGGGCAAGACGCTGGTCGAAGAGAAGAAGTTTGCGGACGCGCAAAAAGAATTCTTGGTGGCGGTGAAACTGAAGCCGGATTTTGGGGAAGCGTACGGCGATTTGGCTTTTGCTGCGAGTGAGAACAAGGATTACCCGCTGGTCCTGAAGGCTTTGGAGATGCGGACCAAAACTCTGCCGGATAATCCGTCGACTTATTTCCTGCGGGCTTCGGCGTACGATCATCTCAGGGACTTCAAGCGGGCAGCGGTGAATTTTCACCTCTTCCTCAAGACCGATCAAGGGAAGTATCCTGATTACGAATGGCAGGCGAAGCACCGGCTGATTGCGATTGAGCCGAAAAAAAATTAGAGCGGGACTCGGGATTATGCTTGGGGCGCGGCATTTATTTCGTCGCTGGGGAGTGGTCACGCTGGTCGTGCTGATTGGCGGTGCGGCAGCCACGGCTACCGTTGTGCCCGCCAATGCGCCTACGGTTGACCAGTTGAAAGCGCGGGTGGCGTCGGCGAACGTGGGGGAGCGGCCGCACTTGTGCGTGGAGATCGCCGAGAAGCAACTGGCCGAGGCGGACAAGTTATACGCGGCATCGGAAGTGGAAAAGAGCCAGGCCGCGCTGGGGGACGTGGTGGCTTATTCGGAATTGGCGCGCGACTATGCGATCCAGTCGCATAAATATCAAAAGCAAAGTGAGATTGCCGTGCGCACCATGACGCGGCGGCTCACCGAGATGATGCATACGGTCAGCAATGAGGACGAAGCGGCGGTGCGGAACGCGATTAACCATCTGCAACGCGTAAGGGATGATCTGCTGAAGGCGATGTTTCCGAAAGGCTCGAAATGAGGGCTACTCTGCGGCCGACTTCCCTGCTTGCGGCTTCGCTTTGCCGCGGCGGACTGCTTCCGTTTTGCGTGGGCGCGGCGATATTGCTGCTGGGGGCAACGACTGCACAGGCGCAGCGGCATCGTGAACCGTTGACGCAATCGGAGATTGACCAGATTCGCGATGCCAGTTGGGAGCCCAGGCAGCGGCTGTCACTCTATGTGCAATTCACGCGGGCGCGGCTGGTGAAGCTCGAAGAGATGCGCAACGATCCTAAGGTACAGGATCGGCCGCGCCGCACGCATGACATGCTGGATGACTTCCAGCGGCTTTACGATGAACTTAACGACAACATTGATACGTATGTGGATCGCAAGGACGACATTCGGAAACCGTTGAAGCTGATCATTGAGGCCGACACCGAGTTTCAGGCGAAGTTGCGCGCCTTGAAAGATGCGGCGGATGTCCCTGCGGAAGAAGTGCAGCAGTACCAGTTTGTGCTGACGGATATTCTCGATACCGTCGACACTTCGTTGCAGGACCATCGCACACTGCTCGTCGACCAGGAAGACGCGGCGAAGCATAAGAGGTTGAATGCGCCGGGGAGTGTGAAGACTGAGGGCAAGCAGTGAATCGAGGTTTTGGGTATTAGGTTGTAGGCTTTAAGAGAACGATTCTAATCGGCGATCCGAGGCGTACGACCCCAGACTTTAAGACCCGATCGGCGGTAGTGGGCAGTTTGGCTTGCGCGTTGGGCCGGTCTAAGCAGGAGATCCTCTTCGGCTTCGCTCAGTGGCAGGCTCTTCGCTACGCCTGAAGAACGGCTCCCCTCAGGATGACAAGTCGTGTAAAGGCCAAACTGCACGACTACCAAACGGCGTGCTAATCTAAGCTCACTGTGCGTGACGGGTTGCTTGAAATCTTCCAGGAAACTTACTCCGGGCTTCGTCCGGCGAGTGCCATTCCAGAATTAAAGATTGAATTTTTTGCGTTTGCCAATGTGAACAATACCATCCGGCTGCGGGAGGGGCGGCTGCTGGTGCGGCTGTCCGACTTGCTGGAAGGGGCGCCGGATACGGTTCTGCGGGCGATCGCGCATATTCTGCTGGCCAAGATGTATCGGCAGCCGATTGACCGCGGGCAGGCAGCGCGTTATCGAAAGTATGTGGCCAGCCATGAGATTGTGCGCAAGACGCATCTGGTGCGGCAGATTCGCGGGAGAAAGCGGCTGCGTTCGGCGCGCGGGAGCGTGTATGACCTGGACGCGGTTTTTGAAACTTTGAATACGCGATTCTTTCATGGACTGATGGCGCGTCCGCGGATGAGTTGGAGCCAGACTAAGACGCGGCGCATTCTCGGTCACTACGATCCGGCGCACAACGCGATCATCATCAGCCGCATCTTTGACCATTTTGCGGTTCCGGCCCACGTGCTGGAATACATCGTGTATCACGAGATGTTGCATCTGAAACATCCGGTGCGATTGCGAGGCAGCCGGCGATGCGTACATTCGGCGGAGTTTCAGGCGGAGGAAAAATTATTTCCGCATATCGCGCAGGCGAATGCGTTTCTGAAAAGGATCTGAGAGTTGGTCGGTTTAATTTCTTCGAGTACTTCGCTCATTCTGGCCCCAAAATCCGCCACCCTGCCGTCGAAATCAAAAGCCTTTAACCGCTAAGGGCGCGAAGAAAGTCCGCAGCGTTCGCTGAGAAAATCCTTTGAGCGATTGCAGAAACCGCCCGCGGCTCGCTTGATTCCAGGGTATAGTGTTTCGGGCCGGAGAATCGTTTTCTCCGGCCGGGAGTTGTTTATGAGGAATGCTGGTCTGCGGCGACAATGCATCGGCTCGAACGCCTTGCTGCTGGCGGCTTTTCTGATGTTCTGCTTCCCTGCTGTGCAATCTGCTCATGCGCAGACTCTGAAAACTCTCTACAGTTTCACAGGCGGGACGGACGGGGCGAATCCTTATTTTGGCAATCTGATTCTGGATGCTGCGGGCAACCTCTACGGGACGACGTTTGCGGGAGGGTCGTCCTCCGGGGCCGGGGTGGTGTTTATGGTGACTCCGGCCGGCGGCGAGAAGGTGCTGTATTCGTTGAGTTCCGCCAGCGGGTGTTCGCCTACTGGTGGCGTTATCCGGGATGCGAAAGGCAATTTTTACGGCACCACGACAGGGTGCGGAGCCAATGGCTCCGGGACGGTGTTCAAGATAACCGCGGGACGCACGGGCACCGTGCTCTACAACTTCACGGGCGGAAGCGATGGCGGGCAGCCGTTCTCCGGATTGTTGCGCGATGACGCGGGGAACCTGTACGGCACGACCAACGAAGGCGGCGCGGCGGGTTGCTTTGGCTTGGGATGTGGAACAGTTTTTGAAGTGACTCCAGATGGCATCGAGACTGTGCTACATGCTTTTGCGGGCGGCGCGGATGGAGAGAATCCGGTTGGATCGCTGGTGCGCGATTCTGAAGGCAATCTCTATGGGACCACTGGGCAAGATGGCGCTGGGTGCTGCGGCACGGTATTTCAGCTGACGCCTTCTGAGACCGAGAACATTTTGTTCAGCTTCAACTTTTCAGACGGGACCGGCCCCGGGCCTAACCGATTGGTGCGGGATGCTGGGGGAAATATTTATGGGACGACTTCCGGCGGTGGTGCGTCGGGTGGGGGCACGATATTTAAGATTGCCGCCGACGGCACGGAAAGCACGCTCTACAACTTTACCGGGGGAGCAGATGGATTTGCTCCGTATGGCGGCGTGATTCGCGATGCGAAAGGCAATCTCTATGGCACGGCGTTTCAGGGTGCTGGCATCGACTGCAATGATGACGGATGCGGGACGCTGTATGTGTTAACTCCAGCCGGCAAGTTTCAGGTGCTGCATACGTTCACGGGTGGCCGGGACGGAGGGAATCCGGCGGCAGGATTGGTGATGGATCAGGCCGGCAATCTCTATGGCACGACCTACACCGGGGGCGCGCACGGATACGGCACAGTATTCAAATTGACTCGTTAGACCTTCCAGTTCTCCAATGCGATTTGACCCAGGACTTTAATTCGTCCCAGCCACGGCTGTGCGCGGCGGGGCGTTCTTTACGTATTTATCAAACCAGCGCAGCATCTCGTAGACCAACTGCTCGTTCGACTCCAAGGCGGTATACCAATGTGGCTCGTGCGGAAGCATGACGAGGCGAGTAGTGCCGCCGTTGCCGCGGATGGCTTCGAAGAGCTTGACTCGCCTGCAGCGGGCGTGGTGCCGGGGTTGGCGTCTTCCGCGCCGTGCATGATGAGCAGCGGGATCTTGATTTTGTCGGCGAAGAAGAATGGGGAGACTTTGAGATAGACGTCCTGCGCCTCCCACACGGAACGGCGCTCGTTCTGAAAGCCGAACGGCGTAAGCGTTTTATTGTAGGAGCCGCTGGTGGCCACGCCAGCGCGGAATAAATCGGAGTGAGCCACGAGATTGGCGGTCATGAGCGCGCCGTGGCTGTGTCCGGTGACGCCGATGCGATCGGGGTCGGCGACGCCCAGGCTCACGGCTTCATCGACAGCGGCTTTTGCATCGGCAACGAGTTGTTCGAGATACGTATCGTAGGCTTTCTTGGGGTCGCCGATGATGGGGAATGACGCGTTGTCGATGATGGCGTAGCCGCCGAGAAGGCAGCAGCCGGTATTCGTAGAGCTGAGTGAAAGTTTCCTGCGAGCCGGCGACCTGGCCGGCGGTGGAGGGATCGGCGTAGTCGAGCGGATAGGCGTAGAGAATCGTGGGAACGCGCGTGCCATCTTTATATCCGGGCGGCGTGTAGAGGGTGAATGACAGGTCGAGGCCGTCGGCGCGCTTGTATTTCACCAGACGCTTCTTGATGGCGCGAACTTCCGGGGTGGGATCGGGAATGTGGGTGATGGCGACGCTGGTCGAGGTCAGCGTGGATTCTCCCACGGGTGCGCTGTCGGCGGATTTTCCAAGAGTACGGACAAACGCGTTGGGAGGATCGGTGGGAGTTTGATGCCAAGTAAGAAAGGTGTGCGTGTCCGGCCCGGTGAAAGAAAGAAAAGCTTCCAAGGCAGTCTTGTCGCTGCGAAACAGGCGTTCGGATTTCAGCGTGGTGAGATTGAGGCGGTCGAGGAACGGGCGATTGCCGTCGGGCGAAGCACCGGGGCCTTCCAGGTAAATTGAATCGCCTTCCTGACGAATCACTCGTGCGCCGTTCGCCAGCTGGCGCATCACGGGTCGGCCGGGGTTGGCATAATGTTCGTCGGTGGAGAGATCCCACAGCAAGCGCGGTTTGGACTGAGGATCGTCGACGTTGAGGAGGAAAGCTTTTCGCCAGTGGCGGTTGTTGTCGTACTCAGAAAGCAGGGCGACGCTGGGTTGCTCGCTCCAGTTGAAACCCGAGTAGCGCTGCTGCATACGGGTGATTTCAACGGCGGGCGCGGTGAACGGGGCTTTCAGCAGCATGACCTTGTCGCGTTGCGGAACGTTGACGTTCCAGTCGCCGCCATCGAGGGCCTCGGCGTAGACGAGCGTGGCGGGATCGGTGGCGCGCCAGGAGAAATCTCGCGGGCCAGTCGGCACGCCGTGGATGGGAACACGATCGGCCAGCGGAAGCGAGGCGATGGTGTGCGCGGCCACGTGCGAACCTTGAGTTACGTCCCAGACTTCGACTTCCTGGGGAAAGCGGTCATAGGTGGTGACGTAGGAATACGGCTTGTGGATGGCGGTGACGAGGATGTGGCGGCCGTCGGGCGCGGGGTCGAGTGATTCGTAATTTGCGGGCTTGCCGATGGGCGTGATGGCCGAGGTGACGGCGTTGACCAGAGCGAGTTGCGACGCGGCGTAGTAATCGAAGACGTCTTCGTCGTGCTGGTTGGTGAGCGTGTCGCGATTTTCGTAGGTGCTGCTCTGGCCTTTTTCGCCAGTGGTCTCTTGAATGCTCGGGCCGGGCGGCAGCGTTGGTTGCGGGTGGCGGAGCGCCCATGCCTTTGGGGACGAGTTTGACCAGCAGCATTTTCTGGTCGGGCATCCATTGCACGGCGTCATCGAACATGGGGTTGAGGCGGGCAGTGGGCACGCGGTGGACCGCGCCGGTTTTGGCGTCGCCGATCCAGAGCTCGACCGATTGGGTGGCGAGATTTACGAAAGCGAAGTGTTTGCCGTCGGCGGCCCAGATGGGTTCGCCGGGGCAGGCGCCGGCGGGAAATGCGATCTTGATGGGCGCGGACGGATTTTCAGCGACGTGTACCAGACTGAACGCGGTGGCGCAGGGCGTGATGCCGTAGCCGCCGGGAGTGTCGTGCTTGCTGTGATTTTTGGGCTCGACGCGCACGCCTGCCAGGCGCAGGAAGGGCGTCGCGACGCGGGCGATCGAGGGATATTCTTGCCATGAGACGAGGAGAATCGAATCGTGGGTCGGGCTCACGCGGGGAACCGGGAGCGAGGGCGCGAGCATAACATCCAGAATATTTTTTGGCGGCTGGTTGTAGCCGGAGGTGGTCTCGGACGACTTGGCCGGCGCGGCTTTTAATGAGGGAGAAGATGACTGCGCCGCTGTTGGCTGAACTGCCATCAGCGTACATGCGCAGGCGATGAATGCTCCGACGCAAAGACGATGCAACGCGCTTCGAACTGGCATAAGTTGCCTCTGATTTGTTTTCGAAAACACCGGGAATGAACGCTTCGCGCTTATGATTCGACCGGCTCGGCGACAGCCTGGTGGAGCGCCGGCGTCAAATCTTACGCGGAGGAATTGAGGCACGTCAATGAAAGGCACTTAAATGTCGTAGTACAGGGCGAACTCATACGGGTGCGGCCGCTGCCTTATTGCGTCTACTTCTTTTGAGCGCTTGTAGTCGACGTAAGTCCGCAGCAACTCTTCGGTGAATACGTCGCCTTTCAGCAGGAACGCATGGTCGTGCTGCAGGGCGTCGAGGGCGTCTTCGAGGGAGCCGGGCATCGACGGGATGTTTGACAACTCTTCGGGGTCGAGTTCGTAGAGGTCGCGGTCGAGCGGCATGCCGGGGTCCATTTTATTTTCGATGCCGTCGAGGCCCGCCATCAGCATCGCCGCGAATGCGAGATACGGATTGCAGCTCGGGTCCGGGGGACGGAACTCGACGCGCTTGGCCTTGGGCGCGGCCGAATACATGGGAATTCGGCAGGCGGCCGAGCGATTGCGCCGCGAGTAGGCGAGATTGACCGGAGCTTCGAATCCGGGCACGAGGCGCTTGTAAGAATTTGTGGTGGGCGCAATGATCGCGGAAAGCGCCGGGCCGTGGTTGATGAGTCCACCGACGTACCAGAGCGCGAGCTGCGACAGTCCGGCATATCCGTCGCCGGCAAAGAGCGGTTCGCCAGCTTTCCACAGCGATTGGTGGGTGTGCATGCCGCTGCCGTTGTCGCCGAAGAGCGGCTTGGGCATGAACGTAACGGTCTTCCCATGGCGGTTGGCCACGTTTTTGGCAATGTATTTGTAGAGCAACATTTTGTCGGCAGAACGCAGCAGCGAGTCGAACTTCAGATCAATCTCGGTCTGACCCCCTGAAGCGACCTCGTGGTGGTGGCACTCGACCTCGATGCCGCAACTCTGCATGGTCAGCATCATTTCGGAGCGCAGGTCCTGATAGTGGTCGGTGGGCGGGACCGGGAAATAGCCCTCGCGATGGCGGGGGCGGTAGCCGAGATTGTTCACTTCCCTGCTTGAATTCCAGCGGCCCTCTTCGGCGTCGATGTAATAAAAACCGTACTGCTCGCGCTGATCGAAGCGGACGTTATCGAAAATAAAGAACTCGGCTTCGGCGCCGAAGTAAGCCGTGTCGGCGATTCCTGTTGCGGCGAGGTGCAACTCAGCTTTGCGCGCGATGTAGCGTGGATCGCGATCGTAGCGCTGCTTGGTTACGGGATCGACCACGTCGCACACCAGAACGAGAGTGGGGACTTCAGTGAAGGGATCGAGCAGGTGAGAACTCGGGTCGGGCTTGAGCAGCATGTCGCTTTCGTGGATGCCGGCCCATCCCCGGATCGACGAGCCGTCAATGCCGAAGCCTTCTTCGAAGGACGCCTCAGTGAGTTGCTCGATGGGATAAGAAATGTGATGCCACAAGCCGGGAATATCGGTGAAGCGCAGGTCGAGGATCTTCGCGTCGTGCTGGCGCGCAAACTCGAGAACCGTTTTTATTTTGGCATCGGCAGCCGCCATTAGAACTCCTCACGGGAAGCGATCACAGCAGAAATCGGGCGAACGGTTGCGGAGAATCCTGCAGTGGGGCAGACTGCTACAATCGGTCGCAATGTGCAGGACCGAAAGAGTGTAAGAGCAGGCTAGGACGCTGGCAATTCGATTGTTTTTATAGCGGCGATAACGGGACTTTATACTGGGACCGACAAAGGCTTTCACCACAGAGGACACAGAGGTACACAGGGTAAAGACTTTGGCTTAAGTGCGTGGAACTCTGTGCCCTCTGTGGTTCGGGGTTTTCTGACGCTTTTCTATGGACTTCGACCAGCTGGAAACATTTCTCGAAGTGGCGCGGCACGCCTCGTTTTCGCGAGCGGCGGAGAAGCGTTTCCGCACCCAGCCGGCGATTTCGTCGCAGATTCGCGGGATTGAGGAAGAGGTTGGAGCGAAGCTGTTCGACCGTTCCGGTGGTAAGGTTTCGCTCACGGCGGCGGGCAAGGCGTTTCAGAAGTATGTCGAGGAAACGCTGGACGCGCGCAAGGCGATGATGGTGGCGATCGCCGAGATGGAGCGAGTGCCGCGCGGCGAAATTATTGTGGGGGCGAACGAGGGCACGTGCCTGCACATCCTGCCGCATGTGTTTGCCGATTTCAAGAAGCAGTATCCTGATGTTTCGGTGAATATCAAGCGCGCCGATTACGGCAAGATTCTTGAGTCCATCATCGACAACTCGGTGGACTTCGGCGTCATCTCTCTACCTGTGACCGATCCGCGGCTGACGGTAGTATTGATTCATCGCGACGAACTGATTCTGATTGCGCCGCCGCAGCATCCGCTGGGCAAGCTGAAATCGGCTGCGATTGCTGATGTTGCCAAGTTCCCTCTCGTGGTTCCCACAGCTGGACACACGCGTGATGCGATCGAGCAGCTGTTTCACGAGCGCCGGCTGAAGCCGAACTTCACCATGGAACTCGACTCCAGCGAGTTGTTGAAGCGCTTCGTGGCCGCGGACGTAGGCATTGGATTCATCGCCCGCTCGAACGTAGAGGAAGACGTGCGCGCCAAAGTATTGGCTGCGATTGCCATCGCCGACGCGCAGGTGCGGCGCGATCTGGCGCTGGTTTTCCGCAAAGACAAGGCGCTCAGCCGCGCCGCGCTGGCGTTCATTGACATCGCGGTGAAGCACAAGTCCACCGAAGAAGTGGCGGATTTCTCAAGCCGATGATGCGGGCGATTCCAAGGCTTTTGCTCCCGCTGTGCATCGTTCTTGCTGGGATCTGCCTGCCCGCGAGCGCGAAGTCTCTTTCCCAGAAGTTGCTGCCGCAGAGTGCGCAGTCCTCTCAGAAGAAGCTGATTGCCATCAAAGTCACGGGCAGCAAACGGTTCCCCGCGGACGCCATCGCGGTCGCCACCGGCCTGCAGATGGGCGCCGCCGTGGACGACGATGAATTCAAGAAAGCCGCACGGCGCCTGAGCGACACGGGAGTCTTCACCGAGGTCGGTTATACCTTTTCTTATTCCACCGAGGGAACCAAGGTCGAATTTCAGGTCATCGATGCCGACAAGTTCGTGCCGGCGCACTTTGAGGATTTCGTGTGGTTCACCGAAGCTGACCTGCGTAAGCGCATCAAGGAACACGCTCCCCTGTTCGATGGCGAGTTGCCTGTGTTCGGGCGCATGGCTGATCAGGTTTCGGATTTGCTGCAGGCCATGCTGGTGGAGAACGCGATCCCCGGCCACGTTGAATACGTGCGAACCGGCAAAGCCGACGGTCCGGTCGAGTCGATCAACTACCACGTGACCGATGTTCTCATCCAGATTCGCAAGATCGAATTCACGGGCGCGGGCGAGGCCGAAGTCCCCGCGCTGGAGGCGGCGAGCGAGAGACTGGGTGACCGCGAATATTCGCGGGTTCGGCTGGCGCAACTGGTGCAGAAGCATCTGCTGCCGGTGTATTACGCCCGCGGATATCTGAAAGCGCAATTCGGCGAGCCGCAGCCCAAGGTCGTCAAGCAACCGGCGGCGGAGAACGAAGACGGGCCCCGCAACCAGACCGTCGTCGACGTCATCTATGCCGTGACGCCCGGCTTGCAGTACAAGCTTAAGAGCGTGGACTGGTCGGGCAATAAAGAATTTCCCGCCGAGACCCTGCAGAAGATGGTGCGCGCCGAGCCTGGCCAGCCCGCCAACACGATCCGCCTCGGCGATAACCTGAAAGACATTCAGAAGCTCTACGGATCGCACGGCTTCGTCACGACTGCCATCAAGGCCGACGCCGAATTTGACGACGGTGCCGGCACGGTGGTGATTCATCTGGTCGTGACAGAGGGTTTCGCCTATCACATGGGCGAGTTAGAATTCCGTGGCCTTGATAACAGCCTGACCGCCAAGCTGCGCAACCTCTGGAAACTCCGGCCCGGTGACACTTATGACTCGACCTATCTGAGCGAATTCCTTCCCGCAGCGCTGAAACTTCTGCCCGCGACTCTCGACTGGGACGTTGCGTCGCACGTTACCGCCAATGTGCGCGACAAGTCGGTCGACGTGGACATCATCTATTCAGTCAAGGCCCCGAAATAAGCCCGTGAACGGCGGAGACGCGAAGGCCCGGGTGCCGCGGTTTGTCCGGTTTTCAGAACAATTCGCGGGGGAATTTCGCGAATATGATTTCTCCCGTTACTCTTTCCGCAGGTTTCTTTGACTCAATTGTTTTGCAACCGCACTGGCATTTGTGAAATCAGAACAAGTTGATACACTGGCGCGGCGCGTCCTGGTCAGACAGGATTTGCCGGGCGCATCGATTCGAAGGAGAGTAAATGAAGCGTGGCTGGCGGTGTTCTGTCCTGATCCTGGCGATGGCGGCCTCGGCTGGCGTGTGGTTATCGAATCCAGCGATGGCGGCCGGCAAGCAAACCCTGACCGGCGAGGTCGGCGATGCCATGTGCGGCGTGAAGCACATGGAAGGTGAAGGTACGCCCGCAGAGTGCACGCGGAGCTGCGTCGCGCACGGCTCGAAATACGCGCTGGTGGTGGGCGACAAGATCTATGCGCTGAACACCACTGATAAAGCTGTGCTCGCGCTGCTCGATCAGCAAGCGGGCAAGAAGGCTACGGTTACCGGCACCGTGAACGGGACCGATATCGACGTGAGTAAGGCGGTCGCTGCCAAGTGATGCATCGGGTTTGAGCTTCGAACTGCGCCGTCCAAGGTTTGCCCGGGCCCTCCCCCTAATGCATTCCGGGCATAAGGGCGGGGAGCGCGCCAGCGCTTCCCGCATTTTTTTTGGTTCCACCCCCTAAATTCACATTTCCTTTACAAAGCATTGTGTTAGATTGTGCATTCTCAACAACTTAATTTTCTTTTCGGAGGATCTCAGAATTGGGCAAAGACATGGTTCCCAAGCGGATTTTCTTTACCAAGGGAGTCGGCCGACACCGCGAGCGCCTGACCTCATTCGAACTGGCGTTGCGCGACGCAGGCATCGCAGCCCAAAACCTGGTGCGCGTGTCCTCCATCTTTCCACCCAACTGCAAACTGCTGGCCCGCAAAGAAGGCGTGAAGTATCTGCATCCCGGCGAGGTGGTTTTTGCAGTGGTCGCCGAAAACACCACGCGCGAACCGCACCGCTTGTTGGCGTCGTCGATCGGCGTGGCCATCCCGGCCGACAAAAATACTTACGGCTATCTCAGCGAGCACCACTCTTTCGGTGAGACTGAAGACGCGGCCGGAGAATATGCCGAAGAACTCGCCGCGGAAATGCTCGCTACCACGCTCAACGTGGAATTCGATCCTGATCGTTCGTGGGACGAGAAAAAACAGATCTACCGGCTGTCGAACAAAATCGTCCGCACTGCCAACGTGACCCAGTCCGCGGTAGGCGACAAGCGCGCGTTGTGGACCACGGTGATCGCCTCTGCCGTTTTGATCTTCGACTGAGTCCGGATTTTAAATCGGCGGGTGGCTCTACGAGGAGGGTTAGCCCATCCTTCCGCGTTCTTTGCGGAAGGGTGGGAACCACGGGCTGCCTGCCGCGGTCGGTATCTGCTTACGCTCACCCCAAACATGGATCCGCGTCTAATCAATATAGGCCGCGCGTGCCACGAGAAAAACTGATGGCTCCCGAGCGTATGCCTCATGCACCGAATTCAGCTAAGCAACTGAAAGCAATACAATTAAATGAATCGAAAGGTGGAAATATCCATCTGATCCATTAGAACTTTAGTAACCATTTGTGTAAGCCGAATGTAACAGTTCGTTAACAGGAATCGGTTATGATTGGAGTGGCAGAAAAGACACAGATCGAGGAGTTGGTGGCAGTGGATATCGAAACACGCAGGAAGAAACAGCAGACTATGATGGTGCAGTTGGTGGAGCGCAAAGTGCGCTCCCGGGCCAAGCAGTTGTACGAAACTCGCGGCCAGCAGGACGGCCAAGAATTACAGGATTGGTTTCAGGCTGAAACAGAAGTGCTTGATAAAACTGCAGTTGCTCCACTTTATCGCAGGCTGCGAACCGAAGGTCGGGACGTGGCGGCAGAGAGCCGCCAGGCGGCCAGTTCCACCCCGGAATTTGCCGCACAGGATGCTGCTCCCTGCGAGAGCAACGCTTAACCACTCGACCGGCCTTCTCCCAATTCCAACTTTCCAACCAGCAAGTTGAAATCGCTCTCGCGGAAGCCCTACTTCCGCTTCGCCAATTCCTTTTTCCCCTTTTTCGCGCCCTTCTTGGCCTTATCGAGTCGCTCGATCACCGCGGCCACGATAATCGGCAGGCCCACGGTCGCGTCGACAAAAACCTCGCCGAACTTCCCGCCCTCTGATGGAGGCACGAACTTGCCCCAGGAGATCGCCTCACTGTAAGGACTGCCCGACAGACCGCCCCAATATACCGGCTCCGGACAGATGCGCAGTCCGTAGTGATAGCGTTTCAGCGGCAAGTTTTCTCCCAGGCGCCTATGGCGTAGTTCGATGAACGGCCCGAACTGCTGCGACCAGTTGCGCGGCACGCCGCCGCCGATCGTAAAGATGCCGAGCTTTTTCTGCCGGAGCAGAGTCGCGGCAAAATGCTCGAGATCCTCAAACGGATCGAAGCGGATCTTGTGCCGACCGGTGGACTCGCGCAGGCGGTTGTTCAGCGCCGTGTCGAGCCCGAGTTCCGAGTCGCTGAACGCCGGCACAAACACTGGCACGCCTTGCTCGTACGCCGACTTCAAGATTCCTCGCTGCCCTTGGTCCCGCTTGGCTAGAAACTCGCCGATGGCGTGGTTCAACTTGTAGGAACACATGATTTCGTTGTGGTCCCACGACTCGAGCACCGCCGACATGACTTCCTCGACGTCGTCGAGATTCTGTTCGGGCTCGAGCGTGTCGTAGACGCGGTTGTAGCCCTGCTCGTAAAGCTCCTCGTCGGAAACTTCAGGATTGGCGCGGAAATGCGCGCGCCCAGTCGCCTCGACCAGCCCGTGCGCCATGAGTGCACCGGTCGAGACAATCGCATTCACGATGCCGCGATCGATTAATTCGGTGACAATCAGCCCTTGCTTTGCCACGGTCATGGCCCCGGCCAGAGTCATCACAATGAAGGCGTCTTCGTCGAGAGCCATGGCTTCGAGCACGTCGGCAGCCTCGCCCAACTGGCGTCCGGTGAACGCGGTCTTGGCCATCGCGCGCACGAGTCCGTCAATCGAGTGCACTTTGCCGAGGTCGAGCGGCTCCAGCGGAATCAGCCGGTCGGCGATGGGATTGTGCAGGTGGCGGTCTTTGCCTTCACCGCCGGCTCCGGCCGCGGCGTGGTTCTTGTGCGCAGGCTCGTCGTGCTTGCTGTCTTTTTGCGTAGACCCCTTCGAATTTCGGTGATTGCCCTGTTTCAACGAAGCCTCCCAAGACAAATGCAATTCTTCCCGACAAGATACTCTACAGGAACAATATGAATATGTGGGGACAGCCGCCCCTCCGACTCCGCTCAGGGCAGGCTCTCAGCTGTCCGTCGAGCGCAGCTCGAAGAGTTTTCGGCAGCCTCATTTAAACTCTTCTCATGCCCAGCAAGCGCGTCTTCGAAGAACAACTCGCCGCTTTGGACGGGCTGCGCCACGGTCCGGCCGAGGCCCGAGTTGCGCCGTTGCGGAAGGCGCTGGGACATCGCAATAATTTCATGGTTGCCAAGGCCGCCGACCTGATTCGCGAATTCGTGCGCGAGCCCGGCCTGGCCGCTCTCGAGCCGGAACTGCTCGCCGCCTTCGACCGCTTCTTCGACGATCCGGTGAAGAACGATCCGCAATGCTGGGCGAAGAACGCTGTCAGCCGAACCCTCGCCGCCATGGAACTTCAGGATGAAACTGTCTTTTTGCGGGGCATGCGCCACATCCAGATGGAACCGGTGTGGGGAGGAAGTTCTGATACCGCCGGAACTCTGCGCGCCACCTGCGCCCTGGCGCTGGTGCAATGCCGCAGCCTGAGCGAACGCGACTTGCTGGTGCACCTGATCGATCTGTTGGCCGACTCCGACAAAATGGTGCGAGTCGAGGTGGTGCGCGCCATCGAGCAGTTGGGATCGACATCGGCGAGTCAACTGCTGCGCCTGCGCGCGGTGCTTGCCTGCGAAAAACCGGATCCCGACAACCCGCGATTTAATAAATCAGAGGCGCGAGAAGCGGAAGTGGTCGGCGCCTGCTTCAGCGGAATTCTGCACATCGAAGGCGGTAGCGCCATTCCATGGGTTCGCCGTTTCCTTGGCGCCGCCGACGACAACGCCGCCGAAGCGGCTCTGGCGATCGGCGGTACGCATGCCGCCGAGGCCTTCGACGCATTGCGCGATACCTTCCTGAGGGCGCACGACCCCTGGTGGCGTTCGGTCTTGCTGTCGGCGATCGCGCTCACAAAACAAGACGGCGCACTCGAGTTTCTGATGGAACTCATCGGCAAAGAAGCGCTCGAAGCCGAAGCCGCGATCGAGGCGGTTCTCCGCTCCATGCCATCCAAAGAAGTGACCGAACGCCTGGAGAGACTGGTCGAAGGCAATCCCCGCCTCAGACGCGTCGTCGCAGCCCAGAAGAACAATGCACCTCGAACCCGCTAAAAAGCTTCATCGGCAATCTTCGCGAGACCTTTGCGCGCTCCGAGGCTCAAAGCTGGTAAAGCCGAGATCGCTACAAATGCAGTCGAGCCCACCGGCGAGAGTTCCAGGCTGAAAGCTGACAGCTCTCCCTGCTATATTTGTTCGCGGAGGTGAGGAAACGCGTGCCCCCTGAAAAATTTCGCGTGGCGCTGATGCAGATGTCTTGCGGCCCGGAGCCCGAGCAGAATCTTGAAAAGGCCATCAGCCGCATCCCTGACGCGGTCGGACGCGGTGCACAGGTTGTGTGCCTGCCAGAGCTTTTTCAGACGCAATATTTCTGCCAGCGCGAAGATCATTCTCTGTTCGACCTGGCCGAGCCGATCCCCGGCCCCACCTCCGAGCGACTGGCCGCGACCGCGCGAAATAATGGCGTGGTGCTGATCGCATCGCTCTTTGAGAAGCGCGCCGCGGGCGTGTATCACAACACCGCAGCGATCTTCGACAGCGACGGTTCCCTGCGCGGCCTCTACCGCAAGATGCACATCCCGGACGATCCGCTCTACTACGAAAAGTTTTATTTCACGCCCGGCGACCTCGGCTTTCGCGCGCTCGACACGAGCGCTGGACGTCTGGGGACGCTGGTTTGTTGGGACCAGTGGTACCCCGAGGGTGCGCGCCTGACGGCATTGCAGGGCGCAACTATTCTTTTTTATCCGACGGCGATCGGCTGGCATCCGGCGGAGAAGGCCGAGTTCGGCGTGGCGCAGCACGACGCCTGGCGAACCATCCAGCGCGCGCATGCGATTGCGAATGGCGTTTATGTCGCTGTAGTGAATCGCGTGGGCTTTGAAACCGGCAACATCCGTGGAAAATCCGCGCCCGGGCAGGGACTCGAATTCTGGGGCGGATCCTTTTTCTGTGATCCCTTCGGCCGCGTGCTGGCCGAGGGCGCGCACGACCGCGAAGAAATTCTGATCGGCGATGTCGACCTGAAGGCGCTGGAAGACATCCGCCGCAACTGGCCCTTCCTGCGCGACCGCAGGATAGACGCGTACGCACCCATCAGCAGTCGTCTTATTGACTAGGACCGAGAATTCTTCGTGACCAACACACCGCTCAACGCCTCGAGGGAGGCTTCGATCGACGCGTCGCCGCTTCCAGCCGCGCTAGGCTACCGCATGCCTGCCGAATGGGAACCGCACGCGGCGACCTGGCTTGCCTGGCCGCATTTTCGCGGCGATTGGCCGGGAAAGTTTGAGCCGATCCCGTGGGTCTATGCGGAAATTATTCGCAATCTGGCGAAGCATGAGCGCGTAGAGGTGATCGTCAACAACGCGGCGGCCGCGCGGCAAGCCCGGCGAGTTCTGGAACGAGGCGACGCTCTATCCGCCAACATCCGTTTTCACCGCTGGCCAACCAACCGCATCTGGCTGCGCGACTCCGGCTGCATCTTTCTCACGCAGCAGCCGAGCTTCGCCGGGCTGGACAGCCGAGGGCGGCTGTCCCCGCATGAACCAGCCGCCGTCAAGTTCCGCTTCAACGCCTGGGCGAAATATTCCAACTGGCGGTTCGACGACAAGATCGGCAGTTTGATGGCGGAGGTCAAAAGCCCCGCACCAGCCTCAAAAAACGCGGCTAGAATAGGCCACCGAGAGATTCATCCGGTTTCGAACGGCAAGCGCATCGTGCTCGAAGGTGGGTCGATCGACGTCAACGGCGCCGGCACAATCCTCACGACTGAAGAATGTTTGCTCAGCAAGATTCAACAGCGCAACCCTCACATGGCGCGCATTCACTACGAAAAAGCTTTCGCCGACTATCTGGGCGCGCCGCACACCATCTGGCTGGGCCGCGGCATCGTGGGAGACGACACCCACGGCCACGTCGACGACCTATCCCGTTTCGTATGGAAAGATACGGTCGTCACCATGGTCGAGCCGAACTCCAAAGATGCGAACCATGGCCCGCTGCGCGCCAACCTGCGCCGCCTGCAAGCCGCGCGCGATCAGAACGGTAAGCAGCTAGCCGTGGTTGAGATGCCGATGCCGCAGCCGGTAATCTTCGAAGGCCGGCGTCTACCGGCGAGCTACGCGAATTTCTATATCGCCAACCGAGTCGTGCTCGCGCCGGTTTTCAATCGCCCCAACGACCGCGTCGCGCTCAACACGCTGGCAGAATTATTTCCGACACGAGAGATCGTTCCCATATATTCGGGAGACTTCATCTGGGGCCTGGGCGCGATGCATTGCATGACGCAGCAGCAGCCCGAGTAGCTTTCAGATCTCAGCTGTCAGCTCTCAGCTGTCAGCTGAGGCCTGCGTCAGTGAGGTTGAAGTTGATTCTCTCTGGAGAAGTCCGCAGCGAATCGGTGCAGGTTTAACTGACAGCTGATAGCTGAGAGCTGACAGCTTATGTCCGAAATGTCTACAAGCCGACTGGAAGCCTTCAGCGATGGCGTGATCGCGATCATCATCACGATCATGGTGCTGGAGTTGCGCGCGCCCGCGCAGCCGACGTTCGCAGCACTGGTGAAGGTCGCGCCGGTATTTCTTAGCTACGCGCTCAGCTTTCTGGTGGCCGCCATCATGTGGGTCAACCACCATCATCTGGTGCATGCCGTGCGTTCGGTGACGGCGCGGCTACTGTGGTCGAATCTCTACCTGCTGTTCTGGATGTCGCTGATCCCCTTTGTCACCGACTACGCCGGCAAGAATTATCGCGAGCCCATGGCGGTCGCGCTCTACGGCCTTGACTTGTTCATGTGCTCGACCGGATATTATTTTTTGCGTCTGGAATTGATTCGCCAGAGCGGCCACGACTCGGCGATGCGCGAACATCACGAAAGCATCAACCGCAAAGGCGCCTGGGCATCTGGACTCTACTTGGCTTCGGTCCCGCTGGCTTACGTGTCGGTCTATGCCTCGTTCTTCATCTTCATTCTGATTCCGGCCATGTATTTCTTGCCGGAAAAGCTGGTAGGTGATTAGGGTGCCTCGCGCATCCCACATCCTTGTCATCCTGAGGACCGCGTTGTTTGCGGTCCGAAGGACCTATGCAATTTGCTGATAGCCCCGCCGACGCCGACCAGTTGCACCGGTCCTGCGTCGGGAGTCTTCCGCTTCGCGGACGACTCGCTTCCTTAGGATGACAGTCGGGAGATATTTCGGCAAGGATGCAGCCGCTACTTCTTATACTGCGTCGGTTCCGGGCCTTTTTCCAACGTCTTGCGGTCCCAGATCCAACCTTCGCGGGTATAGCTGGCCAGCTCGAAGTCCTGGGTGAGTTCGAGGGCGTCGACGGGGCACGCGTCTTCGCACAGGCCGCAGAACATGCAGCGGCTCAGGTCGTAGGTAAAATTGGTGAGTTCCTTGCGGCGGGTGTTTTCGTTGCGGGCGCTCGAAACCACGATCAGATTTTCCGGGCACGCCAACGCACACAAGTCGCAGGCAATGCACATGGTCTCGTCGGTATCCGGGTTGACGTTCAACCGCGGCGCCCCGCGATAGCGCTCGGCCACCTGCGGCCGCTCCAGCGGATACTGCTCGGTATAAATTTCCTTGGGATCCTGATAGCGAAACGTCAGCTTCAACCCCTGCAGCAGGTCGACCAGAAATACTTTGCGCAGCAAACTTGGCATGCCCATGTCGCGGTTAGCATACCACTATCCGGCAAATGTCTAAAGGGCAGGTCGGTACCGGTAGTGGTGCAGTTTCGCATTTACACGACACTGTCATCCTGAGCGGAGCCGCTTTTCAGGCGTAGCGAAGGGTCTCCCGCTCAACCGGCCCAGCGCGCAAGCCAAACTGCACCACTGCCTCGGTGCCACGGAACTTTCCGATCCTACCCTCCGTATCTATCCCCAGAGAGAATGTCATGAAGGCGTATTTCACAAATCTGCCGACCAGAACCTGGCTGCTGCTGGTGGTGCCGGCGGTTGCGCTGGCCTATCCGGTGGCACAGCTGGTCGTCCCGGCGGTGCTTCACGCCGTGGTGCCGGAAGTTGTGCGCAGCGTGCTGCGGGTGATCTGAAGTCGCTCCATCCGCACGCCGAACCCGCTAGAATGAAGCGGAGCGCGAATCCTAGTGCCATCCCAAAAGATATCCGCAGCCGACAGTCCCAAGACCAAAAACCTAAGACCGAAGAGCGCTGCGGATTCACCTCACCCCGATTCACCGCACTCCGACGAACTCTGGATGTCAGAAGCCCTGCGCAGCGCCCAGCGCGCGCTCGAAGCCGGAGAAGTCCCGGTAGGCGCGGTCGTAGTCTGCGCCGGACGGATCGTCGGCCGAGGATGGAACCGCAACATCACCGACCGCGATCCCACGGCCCACGCCGAGGTGATCGCGCTGCGCGAAGCCGGTGCAGCCGTTGGTAACCATCGACTGGGAGACTGCACGCTGTTTGTTACAATTGAACCGTGCGCGATGTGCGCCGGAGCCCTGGTGCATGCTCGCATCCAGCGCCTGGTCTACGGCGCGGACGATCCCAAGGCTGGCGCCGTGCGATCGGTGATGCAGGTGCTGAATCATCCGCAACTGAACCATCAGATCGAGGTTCGCAGCGGAGTACTGGCCGGCCGCAGCGCAGAAGTGCTGCAAGCGTTCTTTAAGAGCCGTCGTTAGTCGTTGGTGGTCAATCGTTGGTCACGAAAACCGTCGTCGGTCGTTCGTCGTCGGTCGTTGGCCAAATCCAAAGCGGATTGTCACTCCGACCCTCCGGCGCACGCGCGGGGCGGAGGAATCTGCTTTTGACTGACGGCTGATCGCTGGCAACTGACAGCTGCTTTCCGGAGAGGTGCGTGAGTGGTTGAAACGATCCGCCTCGAAAGCGGACATACCTTAACGGGTATCGTGGGTTCAAATCCCACCCTCTCCGCCATTTTCATTCCTTAGTTCTTCCGATCACTGCTGCTGTTGTTGTTCTTGATCGGTACGCGCGGTCGCACGCACCAGCACCGGTCTCGACCGCACTACGAAGCTTGGCATCACCGGCTCGGGAGCCACGCTGTCGGCGGGGCTGACCGTGACGGCGACGCTGAGTTCGCTCTGGGCTTCGCCTTTGTATACGCCGCGGGTGGGCGGGACGTCGGCGTAGTCGCGGCCGATGGCGACGCGGATGTGGCGGTCACCTCCAACTAAATTATTGGTGGGATCGAACGCGACCCATCCCAGGCGAGGCACCAGCGCTTCCACCCACGCGTGCGACGCGCCTTCCACGGAGCGATCTTTCTGTTCATCCTCGTCGCGATGAAACATGTAGCCGCTGACGTAGCGGCACGGAACGTGCAACCGCCGTACCAGCGCAATCATGATGTGAGCAAAATCCTGGCACACGCCCTGCCGCGTCTGCAGCGCTTCCTCGATCGGCGAATCGACTTTGGTGCTGTTGGGCACGTAAGCGAACAGGTTGTAAATGGCTTCATTGAATTCGGTGAGCAAGTCGAGCGGATTGCCGCGGCGCTTGCAATCAAATTCGCTTGCGAGTTTTTCCAGCGGCGCGCTGGATTGCGCGAAGTGGCTGGGCAACAACATCTCCCAATGGTCGTTGCCGGCGATTAAGTGCGTCCAGGTCGGCCCAGTCGCCGCTGTCGGCCGCCCGTGGCGTTGGCACGGATTGCACTTCCACCGACGACTGCGCCGTGACTTTCACCACCGTGTGGCGACCGGCAATGTCGAAGTGATGCACCGTGTTGCCGGTAAAATCGCGGTACTGCATGACGTTCGCTGCCGGATCAACATCGAGCGTGAAGCTGAGGCAGCGCTGTTCGCCATCGCTGCGCGGTTGCAAACGAACCTCCATCACGCTCTCGCGAACGGCCGGCTCGTAGCGGAAAGTGGTAGTGTGGCGGACGGAATAGATCATCGGTTCCTTCGTCGGACCTGGGCTAAGCCCGCATTTCGTTCTCGCATTACGCGGCGCTGAAGCGCCGCTTTCCCACGGCAACGCCCACGTCACGAAACCAGCGCGGTCTCCACCGAATAATCGAAATAAACCTGCTGGATCGCAGTGTGAGCCTGGGCGCACTGCCAGCGCACGCTGTCGACGTACGCGCTCGCGCCGGAGGCCATGATTTCTTCAATCTGGCTGAAACTCAGCGTCGCGCCCAGGCGTCCGGCGAGCCGCACCGGTTGCTCGGCCTTGCGTTCAGTAAGTTCTCCGATGGAGATCAGAGCGGCGTGGACGCGATCGACGGAGAAGCGCACCGAATGTGGGAACTCCGGGTTCAGCAATAAGAATTCTGCCACGCGCAGCGGTCGAATCTCGGCCGTATACGTTTTGCAGTAGGCCTCAAACGCCGCGCACGACTTCAGCAGGCCGACCCATTCCAGATATTCTTCGCTTTCAACCGCCTGATCCAGAGGATGTGACAGCCGCACAAAGTGTGTGCCGATCAACCGCGCGAGCGCGTCGGTGCGTTCGACAAATCGCCCGAGCTGAATGTATTGCCAGCCCTCGCCGTGCGACATGGTCGAATCGGTGACGCCCTGAAACAGATGCGAGCCTTCCTGCATGGCGCGAAAAAATACATGCGTATGCAGCAACCAGGCTTCGCTCGAAGTTGTGCTGTTGACCTGCAGGTAGAGGCGGTTCAGTTGCTCCCACATTTCGGTGCTGCACTGCTCACGCACCTGCCGCAAATTTTCGCGGGCCGCCGCCACGCACGACAGAATTGACGACGAATTGGTTTTGTCCAGCGTCAGAACATGAGTCAACGTCTCGGCATCGATCTTTCCATCTTCCGGCGCCGGAACCTGCGAAGCCTCCAGCAGCCGCAACCAGCGTCCCGCGCCCGCTTCCGGCGATTGGTCAAGGCGCAGCTGCAGGTCGACGTCGATCATGCGCGCCGTGTGTTCGGCGCGCTCGAGATAGCGGCTCATCCAATACAAACTATCCGCGACTCGGGAAAGCATGGCCGTCTGCCTCCAACCCCTCATGCCTGATCTTTCATGCGACGAGCTTTCGTGCGACGAGCTTTAATTTTCGATTTCATGAGCCTGATTTTATGCACGAAGAACCCACGTGTCTTTGCTACCGCCGCCCTGCGACGAGTTCACCACCAGCGATCCCCGGCGCAACGCGACTCGCGTCAAGCCTCCGGGCACCAGCGTCACATTCTCGCCGTACAAAATGTAAGGCCGCAAATCGACATGCCGCGCCTGCACTTCGCCCTCCAGAAAACACGGCGCGCGCGAAAGGCTCAGTGTCGGCTGTGCAATATAGTTGCGCGGCTCGGCTTCAATGCGCCGGCGGAACTCTTCCCTGTCCTCCTCGGTGCTGTGTGGCCCGATCAACATGCCGTAACCGCCGGACTCGCCGACCGCCTTGACCACGAGCTCGTCCAGATGTTCAAGCACGTAACTTCTCTGCGAACGGTCGTTGAGCAGATAGGTCTGAACATTCGCGAGAATCGGATCTTCGCCCAGGTAATAGCGAATGATCGCCGGCACATAGGCGTACACGGCCTTGTCATCGGCCACGCCGGTGCCGATCGCGTTGGCCAGCACCACGTTCCCCGCCCGATACGCGTTGAACAGTCCGGGCACGCCGAGGCCTGAATCGCTGCGGAAACACAGCGGGTCCATAAAATCGTCATCCACGCGACGGTAGATCACATCGACGCGCCGCAAGCCGGCCGTCGTCCGCATGTAACAAATATTGTCGTGCACGAGCAGATCGCGTCCCTCGACCAGTTCGATGCCCATCTGCTGCGCGAGAAATGTATGCTCGAAGTACGCCGAATTGAAAACTCCCGGCGTGAGCAGAACAACTTTCGGTTCATGCCGCGCCGTGGAATTCGCCGGAGCCAGCGCCCGCAGCGTGGCTAGTAGGGCCTGCGCGTAGTGGTCCACCGGGCTGACGCCGTAGTCGCCAAACATCGTAGGGAAAACTTTCTTCAGCACCTTGCGATTGGCCAGCATGTACGACACTCCGCTGGGCACGCGCAGATTGTCTTCTAAGACGGCGAAGCTGCCATCGGGCAATCGCACCAGATCGGTTCCGCAGATGCTCACATAGATTCCGCGCGGAACGGTCAGGCCCCGCATCTCGCGCCGGAAATGCCGGCAACTGTAGACCAGTTCGCGGGGGACGATGCCGTCGGCCAGAATCCGGCCGTGATGGTAAATGTCTTCAAGAAATAGATTCAGCGCGGCGATGCGCTGGGTGAGTCCGGCTTCAATCTTCCGCCATTCATGGTGAGGGATAATGCGCGGCAGCAGGTCGTTGGGAAAGACGCGTTCCGTGCCCTCGTCGTTTCCATAGACGGTGAAGGTGATGCCCTGATGCAGAAACGATAGATCGGCGGCCTGCTGGCTCTTGCGCAGTTCTTCGGGAGGAAGCTCCAGCAGTGTCTGAAACAGGGCTTTATAGTGCTCGCGCGGGACGCCCGGCGAGGCGAACATCTCGTCGTAGGCACCATCAAACTGGTAATTGCGGAAGGGCGGACGAAACAGGGTGAGTGGCGCTTCCGGCGGATTCATCCGGCGCACAAGTCCGCGAGTTCGGGTACGGCTGGGCTGCACTTGTAGGACTCTAGGGGTCGCCAGGCCCCTGAGTCCAATCGAAATTGTTTATGGAAGAGATTCAGATTTCGGGTCTCCTCCCGGCCCCATAAATCCTTGTCATTACGACCCCCGAGCGCAAGCGAGGGACGAGGAATCTACTTTTTCTCGCTACCCGGGTGGTCACTACTCGGCATCAGCTACGGCTTCTGCCCCGCCCTAAAAACCGTCCACGGCCCCGCCTTCATATCGTGCAGCAGCGGTTTCTGCCAGGCGAACTCGGGATGGTGTTCCAGAAACGGCTCGGCCAGAAAATCGGCCCCGCAGGGATGTCCCGCCCGCGCCACAAAGCTCATCTTCGCGGTCATGGCGCTGTCGGTGGCTTTGCCCTGCACTGCGCCGCCCGGGTTGTAGGGAGCCCAGTCCCACTCCTTGATGCCGCGCGCAGAGTTATCGACATGCCCGCACAGCGCACGCTCGTTCGCCTGCTCTTTCTTATCGAAGCTGTCGAAGTGATCCGACAGGAATTGTTCGGCCATCGCCACGTCGACTTTGCCCTTGGATTGCTGCATCACTTCTTCCCAGCGAATGTGCCGAGCATTGGGCGACGTAGAGGCATCGTTCACATCGAAGCCGCTGGTTTCTTCCTTAATCAGCTTCGGATCGCGCGCGAAATTTGAGCTGACGAAATATCCGTCTTTCGTGCGCCACAGCGGCGTGTTCTTCAGGCCCAGCTCCAGATAAGCGATCTCGCCCGTCTTGCGGTCGCCGATGAGCCAGTCGTTGGCGTAGCCGCCGTTGTTGCCTTCTTTAATGATGCGCACATAGTCATCAATATTGTTGGCGTACTGCAGCGCCTTGCGCGAGCGCATGAATTCCGGCTTGCCCTCCGGATCCCAGCCTTCAAACTGCGTGATGGTGGTCTCGGTAATCATCATCCCGGCGGAGTTCACGCCGAAATCGTCGTCGCTGGTAATGACTCCCGGAAAACCGTCCATCAGAATGCGGTTGCCGTGCTCGGGCTGAATATCAAAAATCACCACCCAGCGCTCGCCCGCCAGATAACTCGTCCAATTATTGTGCGCGATGACGATTTGATGGTCCTTGGTCATGCTGCCGGTCGCGATAAACGCGCTACAGTTGCCGGGCGCGGCGAGCTTCGGAGCTTTCGCCGACTTCTGTTGTTTATTGAGCCACGGCACATAATAGTCCGGCACTTCTTCAAACGCGTTGAGCGCTACAATGTCGTAGACATCCAGATCGACGCCGTGCGCCTTCAGGCCATCGGCAATGCCCTGGAGTTCCTGCTGATATTCCGCGTCGATGTGCGGCCACAGCATCTGCCGCGCCGTGGTGCGAAAGAATTCCCAATCGCGCTGCGTCTCGCGCGTGTCGAACAATTTGATCGCTTCAAATGCGTCGGCAATGTCCGGCGCGAGCAGGTACCCATGCTGAAAGCCAATGTCCGCGGGCGACCCTTCGAGATGCACATAGGTCCAGCCGCCCTGCTGAAAGCGATAAGCCTTCTGCAAGCGAGCGTCGGATGGATTGGCGGCTGGGACGGGGGATGGATTAGCAGCGGCAAACGCGCCGCAAGTCAGGGCGAGCAAGATCGCGATGGCACAGATGGGAGAAACTTTCCTTGGCATGAAATCCTCGGCGGCGTGTTTATGCCGAGACATTCTATCCCATGCTCCGGTGCGTCACGGGCCAATGAAAGCTAGAGGCTATTCTCGCCAGCGGATTCATCGACTAGCGCTGAATATGGGCGAGGCGCAGCGCTCGCTGACCATCCCGAACTGCGCCGGAATTGGACGCTTTGATGTGTGCCCATAACACGAGCATACTGAGCAGCAGCCACAGACCCACGTAGGTAGCTTCTTCCAAAACCAACGAATTACCCACCACGCGGAGTCCGAAGACGAGCTCCGCGCAGAATTGAGTCAAAAAACACGCCAAAGCCGAAACAGCGAGACCTAGTAACGCTCCAATTCTGGCCAAATGGTAGTAGCCCAGATAAACGGGAAGCAGCGATACAAAGGCCGAACCGAAATTTATGAATGGATCAAGTTGCCGGGAGGGGCCGAGGAAACGGGCCCACGAAGTCCCATCGGCGGGAATCGAGATGAGCGCAATGGCCAGTGCAATCACTGCGGCGCTTACGGCGGCTACGACGAAAACTTGCTGCCGGCTCAAGATGTGGAACCTTTGCCACACGACGACCATTATAGCTAACACCTTTGTCGGGGACCCAGGATACCGCTCCCTCAAATATCCGTCCGCTGATCCGTGTGCCGGCTCAGATACCAGCACGGCAACCATCCCTGATGCGGGAAGAGGGAGTTCACGCAGGTCCAGGGCGTCGGCGGATCGAAGGTCAGCGTCGTCTTCCCATTCTTCTGCAGCACGGCGGTGTAGTGATTCACGATCACCGATCCGTAAGCATTCCGGTTGGTGGCCGCCCGCACGCGCAGCACGACATAGTCCAATCCATAGGCCGCGGCCGACACTCCCAGCACGGCCGCCAGCGCAACGAGAAAGATTCGTCGCAGCTTTCCTTTGAGGACGGGCCAGGTAGTCGGAGTCACGGCACTGGATTATAGCGAAGGCCGCGAAGCACCCTAAATCCGGATGTCATCCTGAGGCCGGCGAAAGTCGGCCGAGGGACCGTAGGTCGGCCCACACAGTTGCTGCCATGGACGGGGCCGCCCGCACCGCATGCAGCGCAACCGTCCCTCGCACCTGCGCGTCCGCCGCGCGGGTTTCGTAAGGTCCCTCCGGAGCGCTTGGCGCGCTCCTTGCGGGATGACATCCCTGGTGTGGGTGTGGCCCAACCTGTGTCATCATCAACGAGGTTGAAACGTTGAGCGCTCCCGTCGAGCGTGACGCTGCGCATTGACAATTCGGCCATCCACAGGCAAACTACCGCATTCGCTGGGAATCGCTTCCAGCGAACGCCTGCTGCGGCCGGAAAGCAGAATCGCCGTGCAGGCCGTATAATCTCTCGAACACTTCGATGGCTATGACCGAGCAACGGGTTTCGTACACGCTCGACTCCTCGTTGGAGACGATCGACAATGCGGAGGAGAAAGCCACACGAATTGCCACCGAACTCGGCTTTGCCGACGAAGAGATCATGCAGATTTCCATGGCCGTGCGCGAGGCCGCGGTCAACGCCGTCTTGCATGGCAACGCGTATGCCCCGGACAAGAAAGTAATTCTTGCGTTTGAGCGCACGGGCGGCGACCTGATCATCACCATTCAGGACCAGGGCCGGGGAATGGATCTGAGCAAGATTCCCAACCCGCTGGCGCCGGAGAACCTGCTCAAGACATCGGGCCGCGGAATTTTTCTTATGCGCTCGTTTATGGATGTGGTCGAAATCCGGCCCACCGCAACGGGCACCGAACTTAAATTAATCAAGCACGTCCACGGACCAACCGCGGGCGGCAAGGAGGCTTCCCAGTGAGCATGAAGGTTGGTACTCGGGTGGTGGATGGGGTAACAATTGTGGATTGTAGCGGGCGCATCACGCTCGGCGAAGGCAGTGTAATTCTGCGCGACACCGTGCGCGACCTGCTCGGCAAGGGCGCCAAAAAAATCGTCCTGAACCTGCAGGACGTCAACTATATTGACAGCTCCGGCATCGGCGAACTGGTTAGCGCCTTCACCGCCACCAAGAATCAGGGCGGCGAACTGAAGCTCCTGAACCTCACCAAGAAGGTCAACGACCTGCTTCAGATCACGAAGCTCTACACCGTCTTCGACGTGAAAGACGACGAAGCCTCTGCCGTCAAGTCGTTCAAGTAGGGTTAAAATTGATCTGTCGAGATTGATCTGTTGAGATTGGTAGGGTGCCCCATTTCTCGTGCACTTCGCGAGAAGTGGGGATTTGTTTTTAAGTCCCATTCCGGAACTCGTCGCGAATAATTCCGTAGCATCCCACACTTTGTCTCCTCGCCTTTCCTAGAATCAAAGCATGAAGATCCAGACTCGTGTGGGGACAACCGCATTCGTCCGGCCGGCCGGGCAGCGCCCGTCGGCGCGCGCAACCTCGGTCAGGACATGCGCTCGCCTCGCGATGCTGATCCTCCTGTTCGCCGCGCCGTTCCTCCACGCCTCTGATTGCATTCCCATCCACGAAGCGCGCCAACACGTGGGCGAATCCAAATGCGTCGAGGGCAAAGTCGTCCGAGTGAAAGTTGGCGCCAAAGGAGTCCATTTCCTCGACTTCTGCGAAGATCAGATGGCCTGCCCCTTCTCGGTGGTGGTCTTTCCTTCTGGCCTGAAAGATGTCGGCGACGTGCGCCGCCTGACCGGCCGCATGATCGAAATTAAGGGTCCCGTCAAACTCTACGACGGACGCGCTGAGATCATCCTCAACCGCATCGGCCAGATCAACGGCGGCGCGGCCATGATCCCGCCGCTGCCCAAAAACTATGACGTCGAAAACCGCGGCCACTACAGCGCCGGGCATCTGCGGCCGACGAAGAAACCGGCGAAGACCAAGGCCACGCCCAACACGACAGCGACCTACGGAAACGACGAGGATGGCGAGAACGGCGAGAACCCACCCCCGTAGAGAAGCCACCTGCTCACGAACTACACTGCGAGCGCGATGCGGTAATATCTAGCCCATGTCGAGCCCAGGCTTCCGGCGTGTTGCGCCCGCAATTGGCCTTTTCTTCACCGCACCCCTGGTTTCGGAATTCCTGCTGGGCGACTTCCCAATCAAATGGATTGGCCTCGTTCTCGTGCTGGCGCCGCTTTACGGGGGCGGAGCCCTACTGATCCGCGAGGTTGCCCGACGCAACGGTCGCGGATGGCCGACCATTCTGGTTCTAGCTTTCGCCTACGCCGTTTTCGAGGAAGCGTTCACCACGCAAACGCTGTTCAATCCCAACTATTTGAATTTGAACCTGCATCTGCTCGATCCCGCCTACATGCCGACACTCGGCATGGGCGGGTGGTGGACTGTCTTCGTGCTCACATTGCACACGGTGTGGAGCATTTCCGTATCGATCGGATTGGTCGAAGCGCTGGTGCCGGAAAGGGCAAGTACCCCCTGGTTGAAAGGGGTCGGTCTCTTCCTGATCGGTATTCTTTTCGTCTTTGCCGGAATCTGGATGACCTTGAGCGAGATCAAGCAGCATCACTTCGTCGCCTCGAAGGCGCAATTTGTCATATCCGGAGCGGTGTGCGTCATCGCGGTATTTGTTGCTTTTCGACTGCCATCGAAGAGATACGTCGCCAGCGGCCTGGGTTGGGTGCCGAATTGCTGGCTCGTTGGGACCGTCGCTCTCATCTCCGCGTCGATTTTCATGGTCGTTCCCAGCCGATGGGGATGGCTGGCCGTGGCCATTTACTTGGCCATGGACGCCGCTGCGATCGGCGCCGCGTACGTTTTCTCCCATCGAGAGGGCTGGAATGCCTTACACCGATTGGCGCTCGCCGGTGGTGCAGCGTTGGCCTACGCATGGCATGCATTCATTCAACGACCGGTAGTCCCGGCCACGAACCTGACCATGCGGGTCGGCAACTCGGTATTCGCGGCGGCTTTGATTCTTGTTTTGGCGATCGCAGGACGCCGCACCTCGAGGAGCATCGAACAAAGTCGCGCTGCCGCAGAGTAGTACTTTCGTCTAAACTCTCCCCTTGCGCAACTCGTCCAGCGAATATTTCGTTCCTCGCCAGATAATCCCGTTATTCCACAGAGTGACGAGCATAGACCGCAGCAGGGTGTAGATAAATAACGCCGTGCTGACAGGATGCAGCAGAAAGTAATACACCGGCACCGCCGATCGCCGCGACATCCCGATGTAAATCAAAAAAATCGAGCCCAACGCGATGGCGTATGGCACCCGCGCCCAGCCACGCGCCAGGAACACGCCCAGAAACGGTCCGAAATTCAGAAACGCCAGCCCGCACGCCGAAATCACGGTCCGCCACCATTGAAACGAGAGTACCGCAAAAAAGTTTTTGGTTAGATTACTGACAATTCCAAACGCGCCTTTGCCCCAACGCACGGAAATCAAATCGCCACCAAAAACGTTGCGCTGCGCGAAGCCGGCATTCTTTACGACTTTACCCAGCTTCATATCGTCAACCACTTCCATGCGCAGCGCTTCATAACTGCCCACCGCGTCGTAGACGCGCCGCCGAACCAGATTGAACGCGCCCACGCCAATGTGATCCTTGGTGCGCGGGTCAGCGACTTTCCAAGGGCGATGGCCGAACATGAACAAGGTCTGGAAGAAAGCGATCATCATGTACTCGCCCGGCTGCTTCATGATCATCTGGGGAAAGAGCACGACATGATCGGCGGACACAGATTCGGCATACGCGACGGCCCTCCGCAAGGCTTCCGGCTTAAACAATACGTCGGCGTCCGTAAACAGCAGCCAGTCCCCAGTCGCTTGATTCGCCGCGGTCGACATGGCATGAGTCTTTCCCAGCCATCCCGCCGGCAGTTCGGTGTGATGAATCACTCGCAGGACTGGAGGGCGGGGGCTTTGATTTTGAGGGTGACTCTGACTCTCCGCGACCCGTTCCATGATCTCGCCCGTCCGGTCCGTCGACCGGTCGTCCACCGCGATCACTTCATAGTTGTCATAGTCGAGCGCGAGCAGCGCATGCAACGCCTGTGCGATGGTCTCCTCCTCATTGCGCGCCGGAACAATTATCGAAACTCGAGGATTCCCCGCGGGCAAAACAGGATTCCGATCCCACTCGGGAAGTGAAACGTCGGCCACGCTGGGCATGCCAAGAGCTGCATCCACAATGCGGGAAAACCACGCGAGCGCCAGAATGATTCCCGCAATCCAATAGAGATAGGACATTCAGTTCGAGGACTTCCTTCGTGTCCCGAAGCTTGTCCCGAACGCGGTGGATGGATGTCGTTGGAGGTTCATTGCGGTTGCGCGCCAGGCTGTTGGGCGCCAGTCGCCACCGCCGGCGCGAACTTCATCCCATAAAACAGAATGGCGGCGGAAATTCCCATGGCGATGATCGGCAGAATGAACGCGATCTGCAGCGAGCGCCGGTCGGCGACCCATCCCATCATGGTCGGCGAAGGCACGTCGCCCAAGAGGTGGATCACGAAAATATTAACCGCCAGCGCTGTCGCGCGAATGTGTCCGCCGACGGAATTAATGACGGCCGCGTTCAGGGGAGCGGTATTCAGGAGAAGAAAGAACGCCGCCACCGCAATGGCCGGAATCATGAGCGGACCCTTCACGAATAAAGCCACGATCATGACCGGAACGCCCAGCAGCATGCTCGCCGCCGACACCAGATAGTAAGAACCCTTCAACCTAGGGAGCAGATAGTCGCCGAGGAATCCGCCGGCCAGCGCCGCCAGAATTCCGTCGATAACAATGATGATGCCGAAGGCGAGGTTCGCACTCTGCAGTGTGTAATGCCGCTCGCTGATCAGAAATTTCGGGATCCAGACCTGGATGCCGCCAAGCGAAAACGTCATCGCAGCCATGCCCAGGGTTGCCGTCAGAAATGCTGGATTCCGCGCCAGCCCTAAAATCGTTCCCCGCTCTGGGGTTTCTTTCAAGGAATCAAACTGCCCGCGTTCAGGTTCCTTGAGAAACAGCACCCCTAGGGCGAGCAGGAATCCGGGAGCCGCAGCAATGTAAAACGGGAAGCGCCAGCCATATTGCGGCGCAAGATATCCGCCCAGCAGGAACCCGGCCGCCGATCCCACAGGAATCGCCAAATAAAACACTCCCAGAATCCGGCCACGTATCTTCTCTGAAAAAAGATCGGCGACAAACGTGGGCGCGATGGTCACAAACGTCGCTTCCCCGACCCCCACCAGCGTGTGCCGGATCAATAACTCGGTGTACGTATGTGTAACTGCAGTCATCAGCGTCAGCCCGCTCCAGAACAGCGCGCCGAACACGATGATGAGTTTGCGCGAATACCGGTCGGCGAGCGGCCCCACAAACGGGGCCGCAATCATGTAGAAGCCGAGAAAAGCGCTGGTCAGATAACCGATTTGAGCATTGCTGACGTGAAATTCATCCTGTACCAGGGTCTGCACCGCGAACAGCACATTGCGATCCACGTAATTCAGCAGATTGAGCGCCGTCAGGACGATCAGCGCGGTGCGAGGATGAAGATCAGATTGGGCCGCGGGTCGAGTCAAAGGTGAGGCGAATATAGCATGCCCGTAGACCAGCTCGAAACATGACACGAATCGCAGACGTTAATAACGATTGACGTTATTAACGCTACACGGTATCATTTGGTGGTGATCAGAACGTTCGCGAATAAACGAACGGCGAAGATCTGGATAACCGGAAAAACACGGGGATCGCCTCCTGCGAGCGTAACGAAGAGAAAACTGGCGATGCTCGACGGAGCTACAGCGCTCGACGACTTGAAGACTCCCCCGGGAAACCGACTGGGAAAGCTGCATGGCGACCGCCAGAGCCAGTACAGCATTCGCATCAACGATCAATACCGGATCTGTTTTGTGTGGCGCGGCAATGATGCGTTCGACGTAGAAATCACGGATTATCACTAGACCGAGAGGCAATCATGAGTATCGTCAGAAAAGGCGCTCCCGACTGGCGCGTTCACCCCGGTGAAATCCTCCGGGAGGAGTTTCTCAAGCCGCTCAGCATCTCTGGTTACGAACTGGCAAAGCGTCTTCACGTGCCCCCGCCTCGCATCAACGATATCGTGCTGGAGCGCCGTGGTATCAGCGCCGACACGGCGGTCCGCCTGTCTCGTTTCTTCGGAACGACCGAGCAGTTCTGGCTCAACCTGCAAAGCGCCTACGAAATCAGCCGCGTTCTGGCCGAGCAGTCGGCAGAAATTCAGCGCATCGAGCCGCGTGCCGCTTCTGCCTCCCGATAGCACACCACTCTTCAGCTAAGAAGCTCCGCGTCCCTTCGGCCGCGGCCACTTCGCCAGAATCGTCGTCGAAATGCCGCCGCGCGGACGGAACTCGCCTCGCACTTCCGCCCATACCGGCTTCGCCCACTTCACGACGTCTTCGAGAACCTGGTTGACCACGTTCTCCTGAAAAATTCCGAGATTGCGGTAGGACTGCAGATATTCCTTCAGCGACTTCAACTCGAGACAGCTTTTGTCCGGCATGTAGCGGATAGCGAGCACGCCAAAATCCGGCAGCCCGGTCTTCGGGCAGACCGAGGTGAATTCCGGATCGTCCACAACAATTTCGTATCCCGGAAACTGGTTAGGCCAGATTTCGATCTCGGGGAACTTCGCATCGAGTCCCGCAGCGGCGTGCTCAGAGGTATAGCGAGGCGATTTAGCCATGCCACTATTGTAGCGTTTCGTCCGACCGGCTCTGAAAAGACGGTCCCTCCGCTTCGGGCCGGGCATCGCTCCGAGGAGCATCGCAATGAAAATGAAGCGGAAACACCTTGTGCCAGCATCCAATCAGATACCGTGCCCGAGGTGTCTGGCTGTATCTGTTGCGCCCTGCGGGATGGTAAATTACTACTTGCAGTTGTTCCTGCCGGACTCTGAAAGACAACTGGTTGGCATCGACCAATAATTCGCACCCGCCGTCTCGCAGCCGGTGGATCTGGCTCACGTTCGCGTTCCTGCTGATCGTGGTAATTCTGTATCCCTACCTTCATCCTACGCCGCTGAAGGTTCGCGCCGTGTCAGTCGAACGCGGCCCTATCCGCAGTGTTGTCTCCACCAACGGAAAGATTGAGCCGGTTCAGAACTTCGAAGCCCATGCGCCGATCGCGACCACGGTGAAAGCACTGCTGGTTAAGGAGGGCGATCATGTGCGCAAGGGCCAACTCCTGCTGGAGCTCGACGACGACGACATTCGCACGCAGGCGGCACGCGCGCAGGCGCAAGTCAAAGCTGCGCAGGCCGACGAATCCGCACTGCAATCCGGCGGTACGCAAGAGGAAGTGCTTACTTTAAATTCGCAATTGACTAAGGCTCGGGGAGTCCACGACCTGGCGAAGCGCAATCTGGATGCCCTGCGTCGACTGCAGCAGGAAGGTGCTGCGTCTGCGGGTGAAGTGAGTCAGGCCGAAGATACTCTGCAGCGCGCACAAGCTGACGTCACCTTGCTCGAGCAAAAACAGAAAGACCGTTACTCTAAACCAGAAGTCGCCCGCACTGCGGCACAAGCGGCGGAAGCGCAGGCCGCTTACGAAGCGGCCGAAGATGCGCTTCGCAAGTCCAGCGTGCGCGCTCCCTTCGATGGCATCGTGTATTCCCTGCCTGTGAAGCAGGGCGCATTTGTTCAGGCGGGCGAATTGCTGTTACAGGAAGCCGATCTCTCGCGCGTGCTGGTGCGCGCCTTCGTCGATGAGCCGGATGTGGGCCGTTTGCAGCCCGGACAAAAAATCGAGATTACCTGGGATGCAATTCCTGGGCGCATCTGGACCAGTACGGTCAATACCGTGCCCTCAACCGTCATCTTGCACGGCTCTAGAAATGTCGGCGAGACCACTTTCGTCGTAAACAATGCCGACCTGCGCCTGCTGCCCAATGTAAATGTCGGCGTCACCATCGTAGTGACCGAGCACGATCAAGTTCTTACGCTGCAGCGCGACGCTCTGCGCATTGACGAAAGCAAGCCTTACGTCTTCCGCATCGTCGACAACCACCTGAAGCGGCAGACCATCGAATTCTCGCTGCAGAATCTCACGCGGGTCGAGATCACTTCCGGTCTTGCCCTAGGTGACATAGTCGCCGTGCCGGCGGAGGACAAGCCCATGCTCGACGGCGCAGCCGTCAAGGTGGTTCCCTAGTTTTGCCGGCACACCGAGTCCAGTCAGATTGCGGAGTTCCACGTCGGATGAACTCTCGCCTCGTTTGGGCGATCCTGTTTTTTTCTCTGATAGTCCTGCGCGCTTTCGCGGTCAATTGTGCCCTCGCGGCACCAGCTTCACCAGCGAAAGAATTGCTCGCTACGGGCCACGTTGACGAAGCCATCGACTCGATCGAGTTGCAGATTCGCCGAGCTCCTTCCGATGCCGAGTCCTACAACCTGCTCTGCCGCGCTTACTACATGATTGAAGAGTGGGACCGCGGCATTGCCGCTTGCGAAAAAGCCCGCGGCCTCGATCCTCAGAGCAGCGCTTACAATCTCTGGCTGGCCCGCATCTATGGCGAGAAAGCGGATCGTGCCGGATTTGTTTCTGCCGCGGGCCTGGTGAGAAAAGTCCGCACTTCGTTTGAACGCGCCGTCGAACTCGACCCCAAGGATTGGGAAGCGCGGGCTGACCTGGCCGAGTTCTACATGGAAGCCCCGTCCATTGTGGGCGGTGGAAAAGACAAGGCTCGTGAGCAAGCCGACGCGCTCATGCCGATCAACCCCGGTATCGGTCACTGGATTCTGGCTCGAATTGCCGCCAAAGATAAAGACGAGGTTGGCGCAGAACGAGAATATCGCGCCGCCATCGAGACCAGTCATGGCACGGCGCAGTCGCTGCTGCACTTTGCGCAGTTTCTTTCGCGCACGAATCGCCTGGACGAAATGGAGAAAGCTCTTCGCACCATGGAATCGAGCCCACTCGATCGACCGGACGCTCTTTTGGACGGCGCTGGCCTTCTGCTCCGCACCGGCCGCGACAATGCGCTCGCCATCCGCTTAGTCCGCCGTTATCTGCAAGCTCCGGTCGAGGAAGGCCCGGCATTTAAAGCTCATGACGTGTTAGGCCACTTGCTCGAAAATCAGGGAGATCGACACGCCGCCGCCGATGAATATCGCGCGGCGCTCGCGCTCTCTCATACCTACACCCGCGCCCGCGAAGACCTTAGGCGAGTCGAGCGGTGATCTTCTGGATGAATCCGAATGTTCCACGTTTCGCTTTGGGGAGGGAGATTGTCGCGGGATCCAGCTGACGACCGGAAAACATTCCGCCGCCCCTGACGTTTAGAATCTCGCTATACCCGAATCGTTCACAGACTCATGCTCATGCGATCATCTCCAGATCACGCTGAAAGGGACGCAATGAAAACTTCGTGCCTCTGTGCGCACAGTGCAAAGTGGATTCTGGCCGTCCTGTTGCTGACTAGCTGGCTGCTGGCCGAACCAGCCTTCGCTGAACCGGTCTCGCTCAAGCACGTCGTCGAGCTTGCCCTGGAGCACGCCACCAGCGCCGCGATCAGCGCCGCAGACGAACAGCATGCTGACGCGACTTATCGCGAGTTGCACAACAACTACATTCCCCAGGTCAACACCGGCGCCGGGCTCGGATATTCCTACGGCTTCCCCCTCGCACTTGAGGGATCAGCTCCCTCATTGTTCAACATCAGCACTCAATCCGCGCTGCTGAATCCTTCTCTGCATGATTTCGTACACGCCGCGAAAGCCGATACGAAAGTCGCATCGCTGAACAGCAAAGACCAGCGCAACCAGATCATCCAGGATGCGGCGCTGAGCTATGCCGAACTGGCGAAATGGGAGCAGCGCTTAGCCAAACTGCGGGACGTCGAGGTGGCGACCAACAAGATGCAGGCCGCGATCGCCGAACGCGTAAAAGAAGGCATCGACAGTGAGATCGACGGAACCCGCGCCCGCCTGTCGTCCGCTCGCGTGCGCCTGCGCATTGCCGAGGCGCAGGGCGCAGCCGATGTGCTGCGCGAACATCTAGCCAAACTTACTGGCCTTCCTGCCGCGAATATTCAGACCGATCCCGACTCGATCCCCGCGGCACCAGCGGTGCCTGCGACTCCAAGTCCGGAAGTTGAGAAAGAAAGTTCTGCATCCAACCCGCAAGTCGAGGCGGCCGTCGAACACGCCCGCGCTCAATACCTGCGCGCCCAGGGCGAGCACAAAGCGCTGTGGCCCAGCGTGGATTTCGCGGCGCAATATGCGCTGCTATCGAGGTTCAATAATTTTCAGAACTACTACATTCCCTCCACACCCTGCACCGTCGCGACCAGCCAAGTCCTATGCGTGACCAATAATTTTCAGCAGAACAATGCCACCGTCGGCGTCAGCATACGCTTTCCCTTGTTTAATGCCTCGCAACGCGCTCGCGCCCAGGCAGCGGACGCCGAGGCGCTCAAAGCTGCCAAACAGGCCGAAGCTGCGCGCAACCAGGTCTCGGAAGAAACCCTGCGCCTGGAGCGCTCCGTGACCCAGATGGAGGCCGCGCGCGAAGTTGCTCAACTGGAACTGGAAATCGCGGAGAAGAGTCTGACGGCCGTCCAAACTCGAATCGACGCCGGCACCGCTACGCTGCGCGACCTCGATGATGCCAGATCACAGGCCAGCGAAAAATTCATCGCCCTGCAAGACATGACGTTTGAGTTAGAGCGCAGCCAACTCGGGCTTCTCCGGTCGACGGGGGAGTTGGAAAAATGGGCCTTGGGCACGCCTTAGCGGATCGCCGTAGGTCCGGCAGAAACGCCAGAGCTCACCGCCTTACAACTTCCCTCGTAACGTCTTCACCATCCCACGAATCGCCTTCTCATTGCGCCGGTACCAACGCCATTGCCCTTTTTTAATGGCCTCTACCAGCCCGGCCTTGGTGAGGATCGCCATGTGATGAGAAATCGTTGGCTGCGAAAGACCGACTAGGGATTCAATGTCGCCGGCACATAAGCGCGGCCCACTTTCCGACGCCTTCTTCTTAGCTTCAGCCCCACCTTCCTTCAGGGCCACCAGGATTCGCCGCCGCGTAGGATCGGCAATGGCATGCAACGCGCGGTCGAGAGAAACTTCAGGGGAGGGCATGAATCAGGAATACCGTGAGAATCGATGGCTGTCAATCTAAGAAATAACAAGTGATGCGTGTCATTCTGACCCGGGGGAGTATCTTTTTCGAGTGCTGCCGCTACTTCTTCAAAATTGGGCTATAACCGTCCGCGATTAGCCGAGTTCGCATGCCTTCGGCATCTTTCACATCGGCGAAAGGCCCGACTTGAACGCGGAACAGCTTGTCGGTCGTGGCCGTAGCCGCGACGAACGCCGGATATTGTTTTTTCTTCAGCGCATCCACCAGCGAATCCGCGTCTTCCTGCTTGCTGACGGCAGCCACCTGGACAAAATATTCCGCAGTAGGCAGCGTCATCGCCGGATCAGGAGCCTGAGGCGCGCCGGTTGCATCCGGAGTTGGATTCGTCGTTGTCGCGGCAGCGGGTGCGGCAGGCGTAGCCGTAGCGCCGGCGGCGGTTTCGCTTTTCGCGTCAGTGGCAGGCGTCAATTCAGGGTTGGCGTCTTTCTGCTCCACCGATTTATAAAACGTCATTGGCGGAGCAGCAGTAGTTGAGCCGCTGTTGGTCTTGCTTGCACCCGTCGCAGGTTGCGGCGCGATGGCTGCACTCGCAGTGGTCACCGCCGGTTCCGACTTCCGGCCCAGCGAATATCCCAGCGCGAAAAATAACGCGCAGACCCCTACCAGTCCGAAAAACAGCACCAGCAACTTTCCCGTACCCAGCGTAATTTCCGTGTCTTGTGACGAAGCCATAATTGAACTCCCGGCAACTTTAGGCGCGTATGGTGGCCGGATATTTTTCTACGCGATCTTTTTCGGCGTCGCGTCGTCGCCTTTGCCCAACAACTTTTGCAGCCCTGAGAAAAAGTCCACCGGCACGGGGAAGATCACGGTCGTGTTTTTCTCCACGCCAATCTCGGTCAAAGTCTGCAAATATCGTAACTGCACGCTGACCGGTTCGGTGGCCAGCAAATGTGCCGCATCCACCAGCCGTTGCGCCGCCGAAAACTCGCCTTCGGCGTGAATAATCTTCGACCGCTTTTCGCGCTCGGCCTCGGCCTGCTTCGCCATGGCGCGCAGCATCGATTCCGGCATGTCCACCTGTTTGACTTCGACGTTGGTCACCTTCACACCCCACGGCGAAGTGTGTTGATCGAGAATGCTCTGCAAGCGCAGATTAATTTTTTCCCGGTGCGACAGCAGTTCGTCCAGTTCCTGCTCGCCCAGCACCGATCGCAGCGTAGTCTGCGCGAATTGCGAAGTCTGGTACACGTAGTTGGACACTTCAACCACGGCTTTGTTCGGATCAATCACGCGCAGAAAGATGACCGCGTTGACTTTCAGCGTAACGTTGTCGCGGGTGATGATGTCCTGCGGCGGAACTTCCAGCGCCTCCTGCCGCAGCGAAACCCGCACAATGCGATCGATCGGCGCAAACACCAGAGTGACGCCGGGCCCCTTCGCTGTGGCGAGCAGTCGCCCCAGCCGAAAGATGACCCCGCGCTCGTACTCGGCCAGAATTTTGATGGAACTGAGAAGGTAAATTACGCCAACCACAACGATGATTGTTAAGAATCCAAAACTAATACCGAAAGCTTCCACTGGGACCTCCACGAGCGGGAGCGGAACAACACTCCTATCGCGGATTGTATAGCAGCCAGCGGAAGGCGGCGCGTAAATCAAGGTGAGGATGGTTGCTTGGCTTGATGCGGGGACAAAAAGTGCGCCAACAGTATTAGATGACTCTCAGTCTGCAGCTCGCTGCAGGCGCGAAATCCAGGAAGTAAGATCGACAATGAACTGAAATGCTGGTGAGCTCTAGGACCCAGCCTTCGCCACCTGAATCCGCGCGGCATCGACCGCGACCGCCCTCTGAATCTCCATTTCGATCGACGTGCCCACTTCCAGCTTAACTTCAGGGCCATGCTTCAGCAGCGCCCATGCGACGCCGCCGGCAATTCCGGCCAGGCCGCCGTAGCGTGCCCCGTTCAACCCTCCGGCAGCCGCGCCGGCAATGCCGCCCACGGTTCCTGCCACAGCCGCGTCCTTCGCGGCATCCTCCACCCGCGTCCCCGTATCTTTATCCGCCTGAATCGTGCCTTCCTTATCCTTCACCCCGTTGCTGTCCGCGCCCGGCGTATTTTCCACCGACCCCGGCAGCATCACCGTGTAGCCGCTGGGATAGATCATGCTGGTAAAGTGAATTAAAATTTCGGCGCGCTTTTGCGATCGCCCGGCGCGTTCGGTACGCATGATTTTTCCCTGAATATAAGTCCCCGCCGGAACCAGCACGCGATCGTTCACCACAAACGGAAACGCCGTCTCGGCATAGACCGCGTCCCCTTCCTTCGCGTTCTTGGTCGAGATGGCCTGCTTGAGGAGCAGCGGAATCTTGGTCCCGGCTGGAATCACTGCAGCGTTCGGATCAACTGCTGCAGCCGGCGCGGAGGTGGTCGGAGCGGAAACTGGCGCCGGCGCTGCAGCCGGTTCCTGCACCGGACCGGCATCGGCTGGAGGCGCCGCCACAGACTGCGGAGGATCCGCCGGTTTCGCTTGATCCGCGGCCTGTCCCAACGCCATCCCCGAAACCAGCAACGTGACAAAGAGTATTCGCATTCCGCCCTCCCAATTTCGACGCCTACAAGGCTAGTCTGTGCGCCGATGATACGCAACAAATCTACGCAACTAGGGGCCTGAGATGCGAGTTCCCTTCCCGTGGCTGCCCGGCTAACCTGATTTTGGCGGGCTGCATCCCAAGGATTATGATCAGGTTCGTGCGTATCGAAACCGGTAAGGAGATCCATCTATGAACTTAAGGTGCATTGGGCAAAATCTGCTGGCTAGCCTTCTCCTGGCTTTGGTGGGCGTTCCGCATGTAGCCCTCCGCGCCCAGGATCAGCCATCGCCCGCAAATCGCGACCAACTCCAGTCGCACCGCACCACATCAAAGCTCTACCAGGCGTGGCTGAAAGAAGATGTTCGCTACATCATCACCGACCAAGAGCGCGCCGACTTCAAGAAACTCGCGACAGACGATGAGCGCGACAAGTTCGTCGAAGATTTCTGGAGCCGTCGTAATCCCACGCCCGAATCCTCCGAGAACCCCTACAAGGAAGAGCACTATCGCCGCATCGCCTACGCCAACACCTTCTTCGCATCCGACGTCCCTGGATGGAAAACCGATCGCGGTCGTTTCTACATAATGTGGGGACCGCCCGAGTCAGTCGACACAAAACCCGGATTTGCACCGCCAACGGAGACCTGGCATTACCGCTTTATTGATGGGCTGGGACAGAACGTTGTTCTCACGTTTAAGGACGACTGCGTTTGCGGAAAATATCAGTTATCGGAGGCGGACTCGGATTCCAGGCTCCCAAGAATCTTTAATCCTCTCTGGAAGTGACGGCAGACCATCTCACTTATAGATCAAATATTTTTCCCGCACCTTCTGAAACGCCGCCAGACCATCCTGCCAGTCCTCCGCGATGCGCCGCGGATCCTGACCAGCAATTAAAGCGTCATACGCACTCTGATTCACCAACAGTTCGCTCATGCGCTCAATCTTGTAATCGTTGGGATATAACTTGCGCAACGCCGCGGCCAGTTCGATCCCTAACTCTGGCGCAGCAAAGCCGTTGCGATCGGTGAGAAGAATGTTGACTCCCGAACACGTCTTCCCGCTATACACACTCGACGCCGGCGTGAACGTCACCGGAACAAAGCGCACGCCAGCAATCCCTCGCGCATTCAAGTAAGCTGCGAACTCCTTGCTCTTCACCCATGGAGCGCCCACCAACTCAAACGGAGTGTCGGTCCCGCGCCCCACAGAAATGTTCGTTCCCTCAATCAGCGCCACGCCCGGATACAGCGCCGACTCGGTCACACTACGCAAATTCGGTGAAGGATTGACCCACTCAATCCCCGTGGAATCGAACCAATCCCCGCGCTGCCACCCTTCCATCGGAACCACCGTAAGCTTTGCATTGATGCCGCGCTCGGCGTTAAACATTTTCGCCAGTTCTCCCATCGTCATGCCATGCCGCACCGGCACCGTCCAATAATTCGTAAAACTCTCGCGCCCCGCATCCGACACCGGCCCCTGCACAAACGATCCCGTCACCGGATCCGGCCGGTCGAGCACGATCAGCTCGACGCCCGCCTTCGCCGCCGCCTCCAGAAAATATCCCAGCGTGGTCTCGTAGGTATAAAACCGCACCCCTGCATCCTGAATATCGAACACCACCGCATCCAGATTCTTCATCACCTCCGCCGGTGGACGCCGCGCCGCATCTGTGCCGCCGTACACGCTGTAAACCGGCACGCCGGTCGCGGCATCTTTCGAGTTATTGATATCCGTCGTGTCGAGCGTTCCGGTGACCCCGTGCTCCGGCGAGAAAATCGCGGCCAGCGAAATACCGGGCGCGTTGGCCAGAACATCAATGGTCCGTATCCCCAGGCCGTCGACGCCGGTCTGATTTGTCACCAGCCCAATGCGCTTCTTCGTGCCGGCGTCAGCGTTGTTCGCGACCCCGGTCCTCGCATCTGAATTCGTTACGTCAATGCTTTTCGCATCAACTCCTGGCCCCGCAGCCTTCAGCACATCAAACCCATGCTCCTCGAGCACATCGATCCCGTTCTTAACCGATCCATTCCGCGCGCCCATACGCCGCCCCGCGCTGAACGCCTCGTTATACCCGGTGATGCTCTTCCAGCGCAGCGCTTCCTTCTCACTCGCCGTCAAGTTCAGCGCTGACGCGACCTCCGTCGCAACTTTCGACCGCAGCGCGATGGCCGTTCCTTTCCCGCGCGGATGCACCGCATTGGTCAGCAGAATGATGTAAGTCTGAGTCGTGGGATCGATCCACATCGAGGTCCCTGTAAACCCCGTGTGCCCAAACGATCCCACAGGCAGCAGGTCACCGCGATTTGAGGAAAACGGAGAATCAATATCCCAACCAAACCCGCGCAGCACCGGCGAAGAAGGCGGCGTTTCAGGCGAAGTCATCTTCTCCACCGCGAGCGGCGACAAGATTCCTCCGCCGCCGTTGAGCAACGCCTGCGCAAATTTAGCCAGATCATCGCCGGTCGAGAATAGTCCCGCATGTCCCGCCACGCCGCCCATGCGCCGCGCCGTCGGATCATGCACCACCCCGCGCAGCATGTGCTCATTCTCGTCATACTGCGTTGGAGCAATTTTCAGTCGCCAAGTCGCCGGCGGCAAAAAGCGCGTCCGCGTCATCTTCAGGGGCGCAAAAATATGCCGCTCCGTGTAAACGTCCAGAGTCTCGCCTGACACCTCCTCGACGAGCGCGCCCAGCGTAACAAAATTGATGTCGCTATAAACAAACGCCGCGCCTGGCGCCTGCTGCGGCGTTTCGGCAAACGCCATCTTGTATGCAGTCTCCTTCCCTTCCCACGGCGTCTTTAAATCCAGATCCGGCTCCAGCCCGGAGTAGTGCGTCAGCAACTGCCGCACCGTGATGTCCTCTTTTCCATTCTGCGAAAACTCCGGCAGATACTTTGCGACCGGATCATTCAGCCGCACCTTACCCTGCTCCACCAGTTGCATCACTGCGGTCGTAGTCGCAATCACCTTGGTAAGCGACGCCAAGTCGAATACCGTATCCAGCGTCATGGGCTCGAGTTTCGGCTCCAGCGCCCGATGCCCATACGCCTTGCGATACACCACAGCTCCGTCGTGCCCCACGACCAGCACTGCTCCAGGAATACTCCCGTCCGCGATCGCTTTTTCAATCACCGCGTCGACCCCGGCGAGACGCACCGACGTCGCCGGAGGCAGCGCTTCAGCTCGTGCCCACATGACGACCGCGAGCACTCCGACGAGAACGCACACGATACAAGAGAAGTTCGATTTGGATTTCATGGTTTGAATTTCATGGTTTGAATCTTGTTGTGGGGCGCTCGCTCGACTGTACACAAGTCGCCCCCAGTGCTCAAGAAACTCAAGTAAGCAGGTACCGTCCGTGCCATACGGTGATCGGTAAGGCACATGCTACGATCTTCCAGTCGTGCGCACTTCACCTGCATTGGATTACACCCTATATCCGCGCACCTACCGGGTCTCGCGTCGCTATTGCGAGTTTCTGTGGTACGGGGTGGCCTCATGCTCATAACTTCCTGGGCCGGCCAGAACGAGGTTTTCTCCTCGGCCTTCTCTATCGTCGAAGCCGCGATCGCCGCGCAGGCATTCCCAGCGGCATCGGTCGCGGTCACGCGTGAAGGACAATTGGTCGCGCTCAAGTCTTTCGGCCATTTCACCTCTGGCGAAGGTCCAGAGGGTGCTCTGTCACAGTCCAGTTCCGTGCGACAGGGTGGGGAGTTTGACGTCACGCCATCCACCCCCTTCGACCTCGCCTCGCTTACCAAAGTCATCGCCACCGCAACCATGGCTGCAATCCTCTACGAACGCGGCCTGCTCGAGCTTGAGGCTCCCGTCGTCGGAATAGTCCCGGAATTTGAGATCGACTCCAGCGGATCCCCTGATCCTCGCCGCCGCGAAACCACCTTCCGCATGTTGTTGGCTCACTCCTCCGGCTTGCCCGCCTACGAGAAACTTTTCCTGAAAGCGCATTCCCGCGAAGACCTTCTGCAAGCCGCCTTCACCACGCCGCTCTCCGCCAATCCCGGCACCCGCGCCGAATACAGCGACATCGGATTCATCCTCCTCGGCATGGCACTCGAACGCATCGCCGGTGAGCCGCTTGACATTTTCAGCCAGCGCGAAATCTTCAGCCCCCTCGCGATGCTCAACACAACGTTCAATCCTCCACCTGAGATGCACGCAAGAATTCCGCCCACGGCTGACGACTGTAACTTCCGCAACCGAATCATCCAGGGCGAAGTCCAGGACGAAAACGCCAGCGTCCTCGGCGGCGTCGCCGGACATGCCGGCCTGTTCTCCACCGCCGAAGACCTGAGCCGCTTCGCTCACAGTTGGCTGCAAGGAGGAGAACCGATCCTCTGCTCTGAAACCCTAGCCCTCTTCACGCGCCGAGAACTCGCTCCTCCCGACACATCCCGTGCTCTCGGCTGGGACACGCCGTCGGTTCCTTCACAGTCTGGAAAATATTTCGGCCCATCCTCTTTTGGCCATCTCGGCTATACCGGCACGTCGCTGTGGATCGACCCCGCACGTGAACTTGCCATCGTGCTACTCACCAACCGCACCTGGCCCGACTGCTCCAACCAAGCCATCAAACAAATCCGCCCCCGATTTCATGACGCGGTCATCGAAGTGCTGGCCTCGCACTAAGTCTAAGCTTGCAATCTTCGCAACGCTCCACTCCCTTCCCAAAGCCTGCTCCAAGAGATTGAGGCGACCGAACCGCAAACCCAAGTCTGGGACGGTTCCAGTCGCCTCGGATCTTTACTTAGACACTCCTCCATTTCCGTCGGGGACGCATCGCGATTGCGCCGCGCCTCCGTAGTCAGAGGCATTGCCGCTACAATGATCGGGGTTTCACTCCAGTTCCGCGAAAGGCGATACTTGAAACGCCAGGCCTCCGATCTCCGCGCTCTTCCCACTGAACAAATTCTCCCGGCCGCTGCTGAACTTGACCGCATGTCGTCGCTCGAAATGGTTCGCCTGATGAATCAGCAGGATTCCACCATCGCGTCCGCGGTCGCCCGCGCGCTGCCGCAGATTGCCCGCGCCATTGACGTAGTCGTCGCCGGACTCCGCCAGGGTGGACGTCTCATTTACGTCGGGGCTGGAACCAGCGGACGTCTCGGCGCTCTCGACGCCTCCGAGATTCCACCCACCTTCAACACCGATCCCCGCAGCGTGCAATACATCATGGCCGGAGGAGCCAAAGCTCTCGCGGACTCCACTGAAGCCAGCGAAGATGACACCAAGCTCGCTGTCGCAGAAATGAAAAAACGCAAGCCCGGCAAGCACGACATCGTCCTTGGCATCGCGAGTAGCGGACGCACTCCGTTCACCATCGCCGCCGTCGAATACGCCAGCTATCACGGAGCCGCCACCATCGCCCTCACTTGCAACCGCAATTCCCCGCTCGAGCGCGGAGCCGATTTCGCCATCGTCACCGAAGTCGGCCCCGAAGTTCTTGCCGGATCCTCCCGCATGAAGGCCGGCACCGCCCACAAAATGGTTCTGAATATGATCTCCACCGGCGCTATGACGCGCCTCGGTTACGTCTACGGCAACCTGATGGTCAACGTGTGGACCAAGAACGAAAAACTTGTCCAGCGCGCAGTGCGAATTTTGGAACAAGCCACCGGAGCCGACCACGACGCCGCAGCCCACGCGCTCAAAGCCAGCGGCAATCGCACTCCTGTCGCGGTAGTCATGCTGGCGGCGGGAGTAACCCGATCCCAAGCCGCCGCCGCCTTGAAGAGATCTCAGGGTCACGTCCGCGAGGCCATCGCGGCTGCGAAGAACTAAGAGCCAGAACGCAGCGCGTTCGCAGTGTGCAAGTTCCTGCATTTACGGGACCACTCTCGATGGAGGCGCGAACGGCTACGGAACAGTGTTTCGGCTGGTCCCGTAGAGCGCGGCTCTCTGTCGAAATCCTCATACCCAAGTCGGACGCCCCAGCTCTCCCGTTGTTTGCGAGAACTGAGGGTTTTCGCGCCGGCTTCCGGATCAGGCTACTGGCAAGGCTTCTAGCTTGTGTCGTAACCGGGGGTGGGATACCATTCGTCTCGCATTTCACGGGAGCCGCTAAGTTCGGGCTCAGCTCTCGTGGGTTCAGAAGATTCCCGGTGCAGACGATTCCTTTTCGATGAGGGACGTTCTCATTTCGCGCAAAACTCTTTCCGCTGTGTGGTTCATAGCCTCGCGGGAAGTCCTGCGCCAAACTTGTAGTAGGCCCATTCCCCTCCTCGTTGCCGCGATTTTGTTAGCTCTCTCCGCGGCGAGCGCCTTCGCGCAAACGGTCACACTCTCTCCCAGCGCCCTGAAGTTCGGCGATGAAGTCGTCGGAGCCACAAGCGCTGTCAAGAAGGTGTCGCTCACCAATACTGGCGCTTCAGCACTCTCGATTGCCAGCATCGCTGCGAGCGCAGATTTTGCCCAGACCAACACCTGCGGCAGTTCGGTGGCCGCCGGAGCCCGCTGCATGATCTCGGTCACCTTCACTCCGGCAGCGGCCCAAGCTTATACCGGCGCAGTCACCATCACCGACAACACAAGCGGCAGTCCGCAAGCGATCGCCCTCAGTGGCTCGGGAATAAACTCGGTCACTCTCTCGGCAACCCAACTGACCTTTACCAGTCGAACTATAGGCACAACCAGCAACCCACTCTCGGTGACCCTCACCAACAACCTAACCACTGCGCTCGGCGTCACCGGCATTTCCGTCACCGGAGATTTTGCCCAGACCAACACCTGCGGAAGTTCGGTCGCGGCGGGACAGCAATGCAGCATTAGCACTACCTTCACGCCCACGGCAAGCGGCGTTCGCAGCGGGGCTCTTACCATCACCGACAGCGCTAATAACAGTCCACAGGCGGTTACTCTTTCAGGAACAGGCTCGACCGCGGGTTTGCTTTCGATCGCGGTCACGCCCGCGAATCCCTCCGTGAGCACCGGAGCCACGCAACAATTTCACGCCACCGGAACCTTTGCCGGCGGCACCACCTACGATCTGACTGAATCCGTAACCTGGGGTTCAAGTGCAACAAGAGTAGCAACCGTCAGCAATCTCTCCGGATCGCAGGGCTTGGCCACCGCCCTCGCCACCGGAACCACCACCATCAAGGCCATCAATGGAAAAATCAGCGGGTCGACTACGCTGACTGTCGGCGCGTCATTGCAATCGATTACTTTAGCGCCGCTAAATGCAACGGTCTCACTCGGCACCGGACAGCAATTCACCGCCACCGGCAACTACAGCAATGGCACCACGCAGAACCTTACTAACTCAGTCACTTGGACTTCTTCCACCCCCAACATCGCCACGATCACGAGCACCGGATTATCCACCAGCATAGCCACCGGAACAACCACCATCAGCGCCGCCTCAGGAAGCGTCAGCGCTTCGGCTACGCTCACCGTAAATCCCGCGGCCCTGCTCTCGATCGCCGTGACTCCCGCCAATGCCACCGCCGCTCTCGGCACCACGCAGCAATACGAGGCCGTCGGCACCTACAGCGACGGCAGCACCCTCGACCTCACCACCACCACCGCCTGGAGTTCCACCGCAACCGTCATCGCCACCATCAGCAATAGCCTGGGCACTCAAGGCCTCGCCTCCACCGGGGCAATTGGCGCCACAAATATCGTCGCGACGCTCGGAACGATCTCCGGTTCAACTCCCCTCACCGTCACTCCCGCCGCTCTGACCACGATCGTCCTCAGCCCGGCGCAGGCTTCCATTCCCGTCGGTACCACGCAGCAATTCACTGCCACCGGAATCTTTACTGACGGCACGACGCAGAATCTGACCAGCACCGCGATCTGGAGTTCTTCGGCAACGACTATCTCCACCATCAGCAACGGCCCCGGCACGCAAGGCCTTGCCACCACAATCGCCACCGGAACCTCCACCATCACAGCCATCTCCGGCGGGGAAACGGCCTCAAGTTTGCTGACGGTCACCGCCGCGCTTGTTTCCATCGCGGTCACGCCCGCCAGCCCGATGCTCGCCCCGGGCACCACACAACAATTCACCGCGCTCGGCACATTTTCCGACGGCACCACGCAGGATGTAACCAGTTCGTCCGCTTGGTCATCAAGCGACCTCATCGCCGCCACCATTAGCTCCACCGGACTCGCCACCACAGTCGCCAGCGGCACCTCGACTATCACAGCGACTGACGGCGCAGTCAGCGGCTCAACCCCGCTGATCGTTACACAGGCGCTGCTCGTCTCCATCGCCGTGACTCCCTCGACCGCGTCAATCGCCGCGGGCTCGACCCAACAATTCACCGCTACCGGAACCTTCAGCGACAGCAGCATGCAAGACATCACCGCCTCGGCGTACTGGAGCTCCTCCAACGGCGCGGTCGCCACCGTCAGCGAAACCCCAGGGTCGCAAGGCCTTTCCAGCGGCGTGTCTTCCGGTTCCGTCACCATCACGGCTGCATCGGGATCAATCAGCGGCGCAGCCGCTCTCGTAGTGACGGGCGCCACCCTGACATCAATCTCCTTGGCGCCGCAGAATCCATCGATCGCCCTCGGTGCAACGCAGCAGTTCACCGCCACCGGCACTTACTCCGACGGCACCAGTAACGACGTGACCTTGCTCGCAACGTGGACATCGTCCTCGTCTGCCGTCGCCATCGTCAGCAACGCCACGGGCAGCATCGGCCTTGCGGCCAGCGTTGGCATAGGCCAGTCCACCATCACCGCGACCCTCGGCACAATTTCCAGCTCCACCACTTTAACGGTCGCCAGCCCATCCCTGGTTTCCATCGCGATCACCCCCGCGAATCTCTCCCTGACTACTCTGGCCGCGCAGCAAATGACCGCGACTGGGACTTACAGCGACGGCAGCACGCAGAATCTGACCGCGTCCGCGCTGTGGAGTTCTTCTGCCTCGAACTTTGCCACCGTCACCGCCACCGGATTAGCCACCGGCGTGAGCGCCGGCACATCCACCATCACCGCTGCGGAAGGCTCGATCAGCGCGAGCATCGCCCTCACCGTCACGTCCGTGACGCTGCCGCTCGGCACGGTTTCAAGCAACGGATCAGCCACCTGCCCGACCGGCGGAGCCCCCGGCGAGGTCTGCACCAGTGTTACGGTCTCCTGCCCCGGCATCCCCAGCATCAAGGCCACAATCGGCGTCGCCACACCCACCGGCACTCCCAAGGGCACCGTCATTCTCCACGCCGGCGGCAGCGGCACCCAGTTCCTCGACTTCGGATTTCCCGAATCCTATTCCGCCGCCGGATTCAATTCTGTCCAGATCGCATGGGGCTCCGACTGGGCTGCGGCCGCCGGCGTCGGCGTGAAAACCGCTGCCTGCCGCCCCGCCACTCTGTTCCAGTACATCTTCACTACCGTGCACCAAAGCAGTCGCAGTGCCGGCTTTTGCGGGCAGGGCTCCAGCGGCGGTGGCGCCACGCTGGGCTACGCTCTTGCAGACTACGGCCTCAACGATTATTTCGACTACGTCGTCATCGCCGCCGGCCCTGGCCTGGCGCGCATGGACTACGGCTGCGACGGCTCTCTGTACACCGGGCCGCCGCTGAACGTTTGCTCCTCGCTTACCAATGCCCCCTACATCTACGCGACGCGATCCGCGCAGCAGTTCAATACCTGGGAGAACACTACAAGCTGCGAATCCCCGAACCCTCTTGCCAGTGACATCGCCCGTTGGAACGCCGACTCCATCGTGACTGAGGGGGCTAACTTTTCTTATCCCCAGACCGCTATGAGTTGGTTTACTTGCACCACTCCTCCCGTCAACGAAAGCACCGGCCAGGGCGAATTCCTGATCGAGCAGGTGGTTCCGAAAAATACTTCTCCCGACGTGAATTGCTATTCCGGAATTTGCCAAGGAGAAATTGTTTGGAACGATCCCAACGCAGTAAGCCAGACAGTTTCCGAAATGCAAACCAATTGCGTCCCCAATCACCAATAAAGGCAGTGAGCGTATCCGGAGCGGAGTAGCCGCCCGCAAGACCGTGCCCTCTCGGTTACTCATCGCAGTTACTATTCCCCGTTAAAATAGGTAGTTCCTCAAGGACCCTCGCACCCATGGACAAGTTCGTAATCCGCGGCGGAGAGCCGCTGCTCGGCACGGTCCGCGTGAGCGGTGCAAAAAACGCCGCGCTCCCCTGCATGGCCGCCGCCCTGCTAACCGATCAGCCCGTCATCCTCGAAAACATTCCGCAGGTCCGCGACATCCAGACCACGCGCAACCTGCTCGCCGCCATGGGCGCCGAAGTCGAGCTCGGCTACGGACGCGCCCAGCATCGCACAACCATTCACTGCGCCAATCTCAACGCGCCTGAAGCCTCGTATGAACTCGTCAAGACCATGCGCGCCTCGACGTTAGTCCTCGGCCCCCTGGTCGCCCGCTGCGGCCACGCTCGCGTCTCCCTCCCCGGCGGCTGCGCCATCGGTGCGAGGCCGATCGATCTCCACATCAAAGGCCTCGAAAGTCTCGGCGCAAAAATCACGCAAGACCACGGCTACGTTGAAGCGAGTGCCACGCGCCTCAAAGGCGCAGAAATTGTTTTCGACCGCATCACCGTCACCGGCACCGAAGACCTGCTCATGGCCGCAACTCTCGCTGAAGGCGAAACCACTCTGCAAAACTGCGCCCGCGAGCCCGAAGTCGCCGACCTCGCCGATCTATTGAATAAAATGGGAGCAAAGATTGAAGGCGCCGGCACGCCCACGATCCGCGTAAAAGGTGTGAGCAAACTAAAAGGCGCAAAGCACCGCATCATTCCCGACCGCATCGAAGCCGGAACCTTCATCATCGCGGGCGCAATGACCGGCGGCGACCTCAACATCGCCGGATGCGATCCCTCTCATCTCAGCGCGCTCCTCAGCAAACTTCACGAAGTCGGCGTCAAAACCCGCTCTACCGCCGACTCCGTCCGCGTCATGGGCGACAACCCTTTCACCGCCGCCGACATGTCCACCGAAGAGCATCCCGGCTTCCCCACCGATTGCCAGGCCCAATTCATGGCCCTGGTCACGCAGGCCGAAGGTACGTCGGTCGTCACCGAGAATATTTTCGAGAACCGCTTCATGCACGCCCAGGAATTAGTCCGCATGGGCGCCAACATAAAAATCGAAGGCCGCCGCGCAATAGTCCGCGGCAAAACTCCGCTCAGCGCCGCCGCCGTCCTCGCCAGCGATCTGCGCGCTTCCGCCTCGCTCGTGTTAGCCGCATTGGTCGCCGACGGCGAAACCATCATCGACCGCGTCTACCACATCGACCGCGGCTACGAAAACATCGAAGAAAAATTCAAAGGAGTCGGCGCCCAAATCAAACGCATCGGCGAAATGTTCCCCAAAAAAGCCGCCGCCGTAAAGTAAATCACTTAGCCCCGGACGCATTCATCCTAGGTGGTGACCAATCACGCCACCGAAAGAAGTCAACCAGGCAAGGCCGATTCACTTGCGACTATCCGGCCATGTTAGACTCTCGGCGGAAAGACGTATGCCCTTCAGCTATGCTGTTTATCGCGAGCACCGTTTGGTAATCAGCACTGGATCAGGCCGTGTGACCTGGGAAGAAATCAAAGAGCGCCAGGACGAAACCAAGACCGATCCCGCTTTCAATCCCGAATTCAACCAGCTCGTGGATCTGAGGGCCGTCACCGGCTTCGACATGACGAGTGAACATGCCCGCGTGCTGGCGCGCCGCATGATTTTCTCACTCACCTCCAAGCGCGCTTTTGTTGCTGCTAATCCGGCGGTTTACGGCGTGGGACGAATGTGGGAAATTTTTACCGAAATGTCGGATAATCCATCGCACATTCGGGTCTTCTACGATCTTCCGCCCGCCTTGAAATGGCTCGACTTGGAACACCTGCCGGAGTAGCCGCAGCAATACGGCCCATCCGCATTGCCCCGGCCCTACGTGGTTTCCTGAGATTAAATGGCGCCGTTCATGGCGTGATCTCAAACACCAGCCCCTGATTCAAACTGCCGCCTTCATTCGTCGTCCCAAAAACATTCCCCGCACCATCCACAGCCACGCTGCCGTAAGGCTCCGCGCCATCGTCGGCGCCGCCAAAATCGTGCAAGTCGATAAAGGTCCAACCCCCATTGGCCGGAGTCATCTCGAACACCAACCCGTAACCATACGCACCCTCGCCGTTGGTAGCACCGTAGATGTTGCCCTTGGCGAACGTCAGCTTGTTGTATGGTCCTCCATAGCCTCCTGTGAAGCTGTAGACCACGGTAAACGTCCAACCCTCCGCGGAAGGCGATAGCTCGTAAACCGTGCCGCCGCCGTTGACCCCGCCGTCGAAAGTGGTGCCAAATAAATTCCCAGCTTCGTCCAACGCCACCCCTCCCACCGGATTCTGGCCATCCGCCGATCCTTGAAACGTATACAACACGGTCTGTGTCCATCCCGAATTCGAAGGCGAAAGCTCATACACCACGCCAACGCCGTTAGCGCCGCCCAAAGACGTCGTTCCATAAAGATTTCCGTGAGCGTCCAGAGTCACAGCGGACGCCGGATTCGTGCCATCATTCCCGCCTGTAAAGCTGTAAAGCGAAATCTCGTTCCAGCCGCGCGCGGACCGCTTCTCTTCAAACACCGTGCCGTTCCCATACGCGCCACCCAGGCTGGTGGTTCCATACAAATTGCCTGCCGAATCAAGGATCACGCCGCCAATCGGCTGCGCACCGTCGGTACCCACGCCAAATCGATGGATCTGAACTTCATGACCTGGGCATTCGCAGATTGCAAAGTCGGTGCCGAAGTATCCGCCTCCTTCTGTAGTTCCAAACAGGACGCGGTCCGCGCCCATCGCCAGAGAACCGAAAGCCGGGCCGACTCCGTCCGTTCCCGCCTTAAAGTTGTACAAAGAGGCAGACCTCCACACGCCGCCGCTCTGCGAAAGCCGGTAGACATTTCCGCTGCCGTAAAACCCTCCATCGTATGTCGTGCCGTAAAGATTTCCCGCCTCATCGAGAATCGGCCCTCCGTAGGGACTCGCCCCATCGCTACCCTCGCGAGTGAAGTTGTAAATCACCTTATAGGTTTGGGATAGGGCGGGTTGGGACGCGCTAGCAAGAAACAAAAAGACGGCGATAAGAGCGAAAGGAACCACAGTCGAGTACAGGCTTGATAATGAAGCAGGGCGGGCAAAACGTTGGGGCATTAAGAGTCTCCTCTGTCGTCGCTAGCGGCTCACGGTGCCGGAAAACCGACGCCCCACATTATGCCCTAATCGCTCTCACCCCGCTCGGAATTGCTTCCAAAAAATGCATCCGCGAAATCCTCCAAAAGCCGCGCCCATAAGGGATCACGTAGCCTCGGACACATTCGTCCGGGGAGCGCGCCGCCGACGCTGCCCGCGAGAGTAGTAATAACTGAAATTGGCTCCCCCCGAAAATGTCGCATCCAAAAGCCCGAGAATATTTCGCTGCGAAACCAACGAAACCGCTTTGAAAGGAAGGACCGAACCGCTAACCCAGCACCAGAATCACGCTGGCGTCGTCGCGCAGACCCGAACCGTTGGCAAACGAGCGCACCTCATCCAGCAGGCTCTCGGCGGAGGCGTCCGTTCGCGAAAAATGCTGTTGCAGACCCGCCAATCCATATTCGTCGGCCGCCGGATTTTCCGCCTCGGTAATACCATCGCTGTAAAAAACCAGCCGAGAACCGACAGGCAGATCCACTTCCGCCTCCGAAAAATCACCCGGACCCAATCCCAACGGAATCCCTCGTTCCACCTCAAGGAACTGCGCTGAAGTATCGGTCATCAGCAGGGGTCGGCAGTGGCCCGCATTCGCGAAAGTCACCGTCCGCTTCGCAGGGTCCAGCACGGCGTACACCATGGTCACAAAACGTCCGGCCGGGAAATCCTGGACCAGCAACCGATTCAGCTTCGCCAGCACCTCGCGCGGGGTGCAGGCCGCCTCGGCCAAAGATCGCAGGATGCCGCGAGTGGCAGACATCAGCAATGCAGCCGCCGTTCCCTTTCCCGAAACATCGGCCATCACCAGCCCCCAACGGCCAGCGTCCATGGGGATGAAGTCGTACCAGTCACCGCCCACCGCGCCCGCCGGAACCGAAAGTCCCGAAACCGTGAAACCAGGAATAACGGGCGGAGCCTTGGGAAAAAGTGCCTGCTGAATCACGCGGGCCTCCCGCGCCTCCCCACTCATCTGCTCCCTTTGCCGCAGCTCCGTTTGAAATCGGCGGGCGTTGTGCACGGCTACCGCCACATCACTGCACATGGCTTGCAGCAATCGCAACTGGCAGGGGCTGAAAGCATCCAGTTCGGTGTGCGACGCGGTGAACACTCCCACCAACTGCCCGTCTACGTGCAATGGAATCGCGACCTCCGACAGTGTGGCTTCTTCGCAGCCAATGTAATACGGGTCCTGGCGCACGTCCGGCGCATAATGCATCTGGCCCGTGGATGCAGCGTACCCGACCATTCCTTTACCGATCTTCAGGCTGTGCCCCGGGCCGCAGACCTCGCAGCCGACGCAGCCATGGGCGCACGCCAGAGACAACTCCCCCCGCTCCTGGTGATGCAGGTAGATATCAGAATCCAGACATCCGAACGAGCGCGCGACTTCGTTTACGACCTTATCCACCAGCTGATCAAGATCAAGGATGGAACTGATTTTCTGCGCCGCCTTTTGCAGCCTAAGGAGATCCTCCACCTGATCCAGATTCAGTGGAGGTGAATTCGAGGAAGGCGTTGCCGTGAAGTTCGGACTGGTAGCCATGGCATCTGCTCCAAGGAAAGGCTTTCCTGAAAGATGATTCCGAGGACCGCTAAGACTCTCTTTTTCGCAACATTCCGCGAGGGAAATCCAGGCTTGTCAGGATGGCGGAATGGCTTGTTCCTGCTCCGAACCTACGAGTTTTGAATCGCGCCGTTATCCCCGGGTCAAGCGCTCGATCAACCCCCAATGCTGCGAGTACCGCGACGCCAACTCCTCACGCTTTCCCATCTCAAAATCCTCAAACTCAAATCCCGGAGCCACCGCACACCCCACCAGCGCCCACGATTTCCAATCCGCCACGTGCGATGCAAACCAGCACCCCGCTGGAACTACGGCTTGCAAGACCTGCCCTGCCTCTAAATCGCGCCCCAACAGAATCCGCAAACACTTCCCCGCCGGCTCAATCACATGCACCACCAGCGCCTCCCCAGCATAAAAGTGCCACACCTCATCCGACCGCAGTCGGTGGAACGCCGAAAAGTTCTCGCCCTCCAGTAAAAAGTAAATCGCAGTCGACGCCGCTCGATCCCCGGCAAACCCGGCCGGGAGCGCCGCTTCCGCCAACATTAGATCGGCCTTGTATGTCTGCCGAAAATATCCACCCTCCGGATGCGTCTCCAGTTTTAACTTGTCAATCCAGTAGCGTGCGTCTTTTCCGTCCATCGCTCCCTCCCCAATCTCGACTGAAACGTGGATAATCCGATCATAAACAACAAGAGAAGGTGACGGCGGCATGCGGAGCAAATCAACGATTACGCTGGCAATGCAATGCAGTGCCTCTGCGTTTCGGCCATTCGCTTCCCTGCATCCTCGCGCCGTTCAGGGGCGGAAAAGCGCCGTGTGATTCTGATCACAAGCGGTTGTGATGCGGCAGATGTCCGTAGCAAGTTGAAAGGTCCGGTTTTTGTAGCAAGTGAAATGTCCGGTTTCAAAGTTGTGCCCTCGCCGATTGGGTTGGGTTGGTTTTGGGGATGGGGTTGCAGGGGAAGGGGGCAGTTCCTCTTCCCCTGCTCAGCTCGGTAGAAGCCTTGGGGGATAGGGGTGCACCGCCAGCGTCATAGCGACCCAGGCCATGCGGTCCGTAGCTGAGACTCAAGGTTCCATTCAGATGTTGGTGCACCACCACCTGGCAACCCGCCAACGTCGCCCGCCAGCGCACCCGCTCGATCTGCAAGCTCAGATTCTGAAAGCTCACCGTGTTGTCGCGATTCACGCTGCGTTCGAACTGCAGCGAGAAAATTCGTTCCAGGTTACGGCTTCGGCAGAGCACAAAAGCATTGCCTCGCTGCCTGGACGCAACCTGAAAACGGCGGTTGAACTCGGCGATGTATTCTTCCCGCAGAAACCGGTTCGCGGCCTCCAGAGTCCCCAACTGGCGCAGCCGCAACTCCTGCGGCAAGCGGCCCTGCCAAGTCGAGAAGTTGCGCTCGCTGCGCCCGCGCGCCTGCGGCGAGTAGGCCGGGATCATCTGCACGCCCAACTCGTGCAACGCCCGCCCCACCTGCGTGCGGCGATGGTAGTCCACCTTGCCGCCCACCTTCGGCGTCAGCCAGAAATGGCTTCCCCGATCGCTGTACAGCGCGCAGAACACGCCTTTGCGCTCGATCACTTCCCGCAACCCTGCCATCACCGTCGCCGTCGATTCTTCCTCCACCAGTTGGGCGTAGTAAATCTCGCTCGTGGCATCGTCCAGAATCACGATCAGGTCGTACCAGCGTTCGTCCTGAAACCACTGGTGGCGGCTGCCGTCGATATGCAACAGCATCCCCGGCAACGGCCGCCGCTCGCGCCGTTTGCGATGCGCCCCGCGCTTGCGTCCGCGCGCCACCAGCCCCGCTCCCTGCAGCGCCTGCTTCACCCAGGTGTAACTCAGTTCGATCCCGTGCTCGGCCTGCAGCTTCTCGTGAAAGTGCTGCACGTTCAGATCGAAATATTTTTCCCGGTACAAGGCGAACACTTTCTCCACCGTCGCCACCGGCACCCGTCGTCGCGAAGGCTGGCCCCGCCGCCGGTCCAGCAACCCGTTGTAACCCTGTTCCACGTAGCGCTCCCGCCACCGCCGCAGGTGCCGGTCGCTGATGCCTAGGATCTCCGCCGCCTGCCACCACGTGATTTTCTTCGCCATCGCCTGCAACATTACGTCCTGTACTTTCATTGCCCGCTCCATCGCGGCCCTCGGATAAGCTTCCATGCTCCGCATGTCTCCTATCCTCACCGCCCGCAAAGCGGACATTTCACTTGCTATCTCAACCGGACATATCATGTGCTACCGACAGGTTGTGATGCGGCAGATTGACTGAGCTGGCGGGGCGGGACTATGCTCGATAATGAAGTTGAAATTGAAATTCATTTTCAAAATGGTCCGCGCCAATTATTTCGGCATTTCGGCCATTCGTACGAGGCACTCTTAAATGCTTGAGGCTTTTATCATCACGCTGCGCGAAGGGGTGGAGGCGGCGTTAATTGTCGGCATCACCCTGGCGTACCTGACCAAGATCGGGCGCCAGGAACTGCGCAAGACCGTGTATGCGGCGCTGGGCGCGGCTTTTCTCGGCAGCATCGGTGTGGCCATTGTCATTTCGCGCACGCATCTGAATGAAGACGCATTTGAGGGCTGGGTCATGCTGGTGGCGTCTTTCTTCGTCGCCACCATGGTGATCTTCATGATGAGGACGGGGCGGAAGCTGAAGGGCGAGATTGAGGGCAAGGTCGGACTGCTGGCGGGCAAAGATGCGTGGTTCGGGCTGTTTATTCTTATTTTCTTGATGGTATTGCGCGAGGGTGCGGAGACCGTACTGATGCTGGCGGCGGTGTCACTGAACTCGAGCGCGCTGCTCAGTTTTCTGGGGACGCTGCTGGGCGTGCTGGCCGCGATTGCGTTTGGCGTGATGTTTGTGAAAGGCAGCGTGCGCATCAACCTGCAGAAGTTTTTCAGGGTCACGACCGCGATCATGTTTCTGGTCGCGGCGCAGTTGCTGATCTCCGGACTGCACGAATTGTCGGAGAGCGGCATTCTGCCTTCCTCGAAGCGCGAGATGGCGATTATTGGGCCGATCGTAAGCAATGACTGGTTTTTCTTTGTGACGATTTTTGCGCTGGCAGCGTTGATGGTACTGTTTGAGGCCAAGCGGCGCGAACCCGTTGCGGCCTTGGCTTCTGCGGCGCAGCGGCGCAAGGCGACATGGAGTGCGCGGCGGGAACGTCTGTGGATGGTTTCAGTGATGACGTTCTCGTTTGTGTTTATCGCGCTGATCACCGCGGAGTTTGTGTATGCCAAGAGCGTCAGCAGCCTTTCACCGGCGATGGAAGTAACGTTTGTCAATGGGCGCGTGAGCATTCCGCTGGCTCAAGTTGCCGACGGCGACCTGCATCGCTTTCAGGCGCAGGAAAATGGGACGGCGATCCGCTTCTGGCTCTATCAAAAGCCGGATGGAAAGATTGCGACTGTGTTTGACGCTTGCGAGATTTGCGGAGCGGTTGGGTTTTATAAGACGGCCAATGGCGTAGTGTGCAAGAACTGCGGAGCCCCGATTAATCCGCAGTCGGTGGGGACAACCGGCGGGTGCAACCCAGTACCGCTCAAGGCCACGCAGACGGCGGACGCGGTGATTATTGAGGAGGCGGACATCGCGGCGGGCGCAAGCATGTTCGCGCAACAGTAAGCGATGTTTGTCAGGCTCGTCTACGAATCCTTCCGACGGCAGAAGCGGCGCAAGTTGCTGGCCGGCGCAGCGATTACACTGGGGGTGACCGTGGCGACGGCGATGATTGCCGTGGCTACTGACATCGGGGACAAAATCAATCGCGAGCTTCGCACTATTGGCGCCAACCTGGTCGTGACTCCCGAAGAAGACTCGCTGGATGTGGAAATCGGCGGAATGAATTTGAAGCCTCCGACCGACGGAGCATTTCTCAGTGAAGCCGACCTGCCCAAGATTCTGGGAATTTTCTGGCACAACAATGTTACTGCGTTTGCGCCCATGCTTTCGGTGAATGTGAAGTTGCAGCATGGCGGCGAAGCGATTGAAGTCGCGCCGTTAACCGGCACCTACTTCGCCAGGAAAATCACCTACGGAAATCAGAGCCTCACTACTGGGATCCGTTCAACATACCCCACGTGGAAAATTGACGGAGCCTGGCCGCAGGATGATTCACGGGACGTGGTGATCGATTCGGCGCTGGCGGAGAAGCTGAGGATCGAGCCGAACGACCAACTCGAAATTTCGCTGTTTAATTCGGACGCACCCGTGCTTAACGTGCGCGTGGCCGGAATTCTCTCGGGCGACGACGAGTTCGGCGGAGTCTGGGCGCCGTTGTCGCTGGCGCAGGAGATTCTCGGCAAGCCCGATGCGGTGCGGCGGATTGTGGTGAGCGCACTAACCAAGCCAGAGGATGCGTTCGCCCGGCGTGACCCCAAGAGCTTGTCGGGAGCGGTTTACGACCGCTGGTATTGTTCGCCGTATCCGCAGTCGATTGCGTTTCAACTGGCGGAGGCCATTCCGCATTCGCGCGCGGAACAGATTCGGCGCATCTCGCAGAATGAGGGCACGATTCTGACGCGCATCGAAGGGCTGATTTTTCTGATTACGCTAGCGGCGCTGTTTGCGTCGGCGCTGGCGGTATCGGCGGCGATGGCGACCACGATTTTTGAGCGGCGCGCCGAGGTTGGACTCATGAAGGCGCTGGGTGCGGGCAAGCTTGCTGTGGCATCGATTTTCTTTGCGGAGGCGGCGCTACTGGCTTTGATGGGCGGAGCTGTCGGTTTTGCGCTGGGAACCGAACTGGCACATCAGATTGGGCATTCGATTTTCAATTCTGATATTTCGATTCCTCCGGTGCTGTTGCCGGTGATTCTGGCGATTGCAGTGATGGTCACGTTTGCGGGAAGCGCATTGGCGATTCGGCGGGCGGTGGGATTGGATCCGGTCTTCGCGCTGCGGGGGGAATTGTGAACACGCCTGTTTCCAACTCGAGTACGCCGCACTCACCGCGCGATGTTGCCGCCAGCCGTGCTCACTCTCGGCACACTTCAATGTTTCTGCGCATGCTGGTGCGGGCGGCGGTGTTGCGGCGCGGGCGGGCGGTGTCGGCGCTCTTCGCCATGGTAGTTGCGGCGGCTGTTGCGACAGCTATGCTGAATTTGTATGTGGACGTGCAGGCGAAGCTGCATCGCGAGTTTCGAAATTACGGGGCGAATGTTGTTCTGGTGGCGAAGCCGACATTTCGGCCGCAGACTCCTTCCCTTCCTGCCGACTCGCTCGCGCGTGTAGATTCCGTGCTGGCGGGACGTGGGATGGCTGCGCCGTTCGCCATGGTCGTGGCGCGCACGGCTGATGGGCAGCCGATAGTTGTGGTAGGGACAGATTTCGATCGAGTGCGGCAGTTGGATAAATGGTGGTCGGTGAGCGCGTGGCCCGCGGACGCTCACAAAAAGGATTCACGTTTCGCGCTCATCGGCGTTCGGGCGACTGCGGCGGTCTCTCCGAAGAATCAGGAATTTGATCTCAGCTTTCAGGGACACACTTTGCGGGTCACGCCTGCGGGAACGGTGCAGACGGGCGCGGCGGAGGACAGTCGCATCTTCATTTCACTGCCTGATTTCGTGGCGTGGACGGGAGTGCAGCCTTCGACGATCGAGGTCGCCGCGTCTGGCTCGCCCGAAGCAGTGGATGCCATCATGAACCAACTGGCGCGGGCGATTCCGGAGAGTGAGGTTCGGCCGGTGCGGCAGATTATGGAGGGCGAGGCGCGCGTACTGGGCAAGACTCAAGCCACGCTGCTGGCGGCGGCGGCATTGATTATTCTCACGGCGGCGTTGTGCGTGCTTGCGACACTGACCGGGTGGGTGTTCGACCGGCAGCGCGACTTTGCGATCATGAAAGCGCTCGGCGCGTCGGGGCGGTTGCTCAACGGATTTTTCGCCGCGGAGGCCGCCGTGCTAGGCGCAGCCGGGGCGCTGATTGGATTCGTATTCGGAATCGGCATTGCGGCCTGGATTGGACGGGTTAACTTTCACGCTCCCGTGGTGCCGCGTTTGAGCGTGCTACCGGTGGTTCTGGCTGGTAGCATGGCGGTGACCTTGTTGTCAGCGATCCTTCCGATCTCGCTGCTGCGGCGGTTGCAGCCGGCGGTGATTCTGAGGGGTGAGTGAAATGATTCAGATTAAGGATGTGACGAAGCTCTACCCCGCCAAAGAAACCGGCAACGGCTCGGGCAAGGACAGCATTCATGCCCTCGACCACATCTCGCTGCAGGTGGCGGCGGGAGAATGGCTGTCGATCATGGGGCCATCGGGGTCAGGGAAATCGTCGCTAGTGAATTTGATTGGTTGCCTCGACCGGCCATCGTCGGGCGAGATCTGGGTGGACGGACAGAATGTTGCGGGAATTTCTGCGGCGGATCTGAACCGAGTGCGCGCGGAGAAGATTGGATTCATCTTCCAGCAGTTTCACCTGATTCCCTTCCTCACCGCCGTCGAGAACGTGATGCTGGCACAATATTTTCACAGCATGACCGACGAAAAAGAGGCGGTCGATGCGCTCGCGCGCGTGGGGCTGGGCGATCGCGCACATCATCTCCCGTCGCAGCTTTCCGGAGGCGAGCAACAGAGGGTGTGCATTGCGCGCGCTCTGATTAATGATCCGAAGATTATTTTGGCGGATGAACCCACCGGAAACCTCGACGCCCAGAATGAAGAAATCGTGCTGCGCCTGTTGCGCGAGTTTCACCGGCAGGGGCGCACGATTGTGATGGTCACGCATGATCCGGTGGTGGCGCGCCTGGCCGACCGGCGAATCGAGTTGCATCATGGCAAGATTGCATCCCAGGAAATTTTCTCGCTGGCCGACGAGGAACAGCTCGACGAAGTGCTCGAAGAACTTTGGGTCCTGGCCGAGCATGGGGAGATTGCCGAAGTCGAGCGCATGGAAGTGCATGGTGCGCTGCCCGTTAGTCTTGCCGTCGAGAAAATGATCGAGATGGGATTCGTGGTGTCAATGCCGCATCCGCCGGAGCCGCATGATCACAAGCCATTTGTGAATCCCTGTCACGATGCGCTGAAGCCGGTGGCGGCTTCGATCGGCGATGGCACGCTGATTGTGGAACTCACGCCGCGCGGGCGCGAGCGCGCCGGCAGCATTATTCGACGGCACCGGCTCGCGGAGCGGCTCTTCACGGACAGCTTGGCGATGGACAGCGAATCGGAGATCGAACAGCAGGCCTGCAAGTTCGAACACATTCTTTCGCCGGAGGCGACCGACAAAATCTGCACGTTCCTGGGCCATCCGCAAACCTGCCCGCACGGAGCGCCGATTCCACCGGGTCCGTGCTGCGGCGCGCGCGGCATGGCGGAAGTCGCGACCAGTACGAGCCGCAAGTTTGCTCGAGATGAGATGAATGAGCGCTGAGAGTTCTTCGTGACCCAATCCGCGCTCGCGGCTGTAATCGCGATGACGGTAGTGCGGAGCCGCTTCAATGACCCAAGTCCCCGCTTGCGCCGTCCCATCATCGGCGTATTTGACTCCGGCTTTGGCGGCCTCACCGTTCTTAAAGCATTACTTGAGCTCATTCCTGACGCGGATTACGCCTATTTCGGCGATACGGCTCGCCTACCCTACGGATCGAAGTCGGTTGAGACTGTCGCCCGTTATGCAGTCGAAGCAGCACATTACCTTGAATCTCATGGCGCGCAGATGCTAGTCATCGCCTGTAATACGGCGACGGCGCTGGCGCTCGACCAAATCATGGTTGGGGCGCATGTTCCTGTAATTGGCGTGATTGAGCCCGGCGCTGAGGCCGCTGCGGCCGCAAGCAGGAACCGGAGGATTGTTGTCATCGGTACCGAGGCGACGGTCAGCAGTCACGCCTACCAAAAAGCTCTTGAGGCCCGCGGCTTGGCCGCGCGGGAGAAAGCTTGCCCGCTACTGGTTCCGCTGGTTGAAGAGGGATGGGTGGAACACGCGGTGACTGAGCAGGTTGCGCGCATCTATTTGGATGAAGCGTTTGCCGATGGGTTTAGCGACGCCGACACACTGGTACTGGGCTGTACGCATTATCCGCTGCTCCAGGCGGTGCTGCGGCGCGTGGCGCCGGGGCATGTGGGCATTGTGGATTCCGCGGAGTCGACGGCGCGGGCCGTGGCTGCGGGAATCAGCACACTGGTGTCCGCGCCCTCCAACGCGAACGAGCGGCGAGGGCTGCCGCGGCTCAAGTTTTTCGCCACGGATTCGGTGGAAAAGTTTCGGCGGCTGGGAGGGCGATTTCTAGGGCGGCCTATCGAGGACGTAGTGCACGTCGATTTAAAAGAATAGGCGCGGGCGCACGGTTTGGGTGTCTTCGCGACGGTTGCAAGAAGGTTCGACCGAGATTTGCTCTGGCCTTACAGTGAAGGTCTTCACATCTGCACTTCCCGCGCAAGATTCGGATAGCTCTGCACTTCATTCCGCAATTAATGTGACTTGCCGGCGTTTGCGTCCATCTAACTGAGCTGAATCGCTCCCTATGCATCCACTCGATAACGTCATCTGGCAGGCACTGAACACGCGACAGACTCAGTTTGCCGAGGGGCACGACCGGGCGCGCAGGTTCATGCGGGAGGTGACTTTGCTGGGCGCGTTGGTTGAACCTACGCCGGAGGCCTACGAAGATTTTGCTCGCGTCGTCGGTGTGGGAGGGACGGGTGCGTTATTTCTGGACGAGCCCTACGAACCGCGCGCGGGTTGGGAATTTGTCGCAGGCGCGCCTCTGCTGCAGATGGCTTTCGAGGATGGGAAGAATCTCCCGGGCCGGGGCGATTCAGCGAATGAGATGATCGCTGAAATCGTGGAACTCGGCGTTCGGGATTCGCCCGACATGATCGCACTGACGGGCCTGACCAAGCCAGGCCCCTTCGGAACCCGCACCCATGAGCTCGGTACTTATGTCGGGACTCGCAGCGGAGGGAAGTTAGTTGCGATGGCGGGAGAGCGCTTGAAGGTTCCGGGATATACGGAAGTCAGCGCTGTATGCACGCATCCCGACCACACCGGCAAGGGATATGCGCAAGTCTTGATGGCCGAGGTTATGCGGCGAATTCTCGATCGTGGCGAAACGCCTTTCCTGCATGTGCGAGGGGATAACGACCGCGCCATCGCGGTCTACAAGTTTCTGGGATTTCGCGAGAGGAAGTCTGGGCACTTCGCCGTACTGCGGAAGATATAGTTGGACTAGAAATGGGCTGCTGACCGACCGCGGAAGATCCTCCACCCCACATATCATCTCTTCCGGAAGGGGACGACAAGACCGATCCCTGTAGAAACCGATCTCAGTACAAGTGGAAGTCGACTTCGATGGCGATTGGAACGCGCACCGGGTGGCCATCTTTCATGGCGGGTTCGAAGCGCCAGTTCTTCACGGCTTCGATGGCTTTCTCGTCCAGGCCCATGCCGAGGCTCGTCTGCACGTGGATGTCGCTGGGTCGGCCATCGACGCCGACGATCAGGGCGATGGTGCAGACACCCTGGAATTTCGCCTTGCGGGCTTCCTCGGAAAATTCCGGTTCGGTCTGGTAGATAGCCCGCGGGGCGCTGACGCCGCCGCCGACGTGGAACAATCCTCCACCGGTACCGCCGCCTTCACCCGGGCCAAAGCCAGGCCCCTTGCCTTTTCCGACGCCGCCGCCTTCGCCCTCACCAATGCCGCCGCCCGCGCCGGTTCCATTCGAGGGCAGCACAGCATGCGCCATGGGATCACCCAGGGTCGGCATGTTATTCGAAGCCAGTTGCACTTGCGGCGGAATCACAATCGTCGCCTCAACCGCCAGCTTGGGATGATCGTTGCGGATCACTACCGCCGGAGGAGCAATCTGCTGCATCGAGAACTTCGGCAGCTTGCCTCGCGTAGCCGCCAGCACGTCACGGTCGCCACCGCCGCCGCCGCCGCCTACTGACGTCTTTGAAGGTTTCAGGAGGGGCAGATCCGCGGGATCGACCAGCATGACGGTCGGCTTCTCTGGAGCGGCCGCGGCCACAACGCGTCGCCCGACCAGGACCACGATCACGATCGCTGCGGCCAACACAGCGTAGTATGCACCCGCGCCTACCGCCCCGGCCTTCCAGTTGGAGTAGAAACCCCAAATGTCCTTAACCGGCTCCGGCTTGCATTCCAGCTTGAGGGGCGGAAGCTTCTTAGGAAAGAAGAAATCGTCCAGACCACGAAATAGAGACTTATAGAGAGGCTCGTTGAGACTGGTATTTCCCAATAGCAGATGCAGTTCGGGCTCGTTGGCGGGGACGTTCGAATTCATTGGTTCGGATCCCATAATTCCGGTCTCGGCGGCTTCTCCAGGTCAACTGGATAGGGCTGCGCTGCTAAGTCCGCTTCTCGCTGCGCCTCTGTACACAGATGATGACCAATGGCGGCAAGTTGCTTCGGCTATGTCTCGAATTTGTAAATGAGATACCCGCCGGCTTCCCCACGCGCCGAACCGCCTGAGGGCTCTCAGTCTTAAACTCTACTACCTAAAATTGTACCGCGATTGGCCTCATTTCGACAGTGCATTTCAGTGTGCTTCTCTAATCTCGAACCGGCATGTATTTCCCGGGGGCACGCAGGATTCTGCACATTATGAAGGCGCGGGTTTAGCGGGTCGGGTCGTATCAGTGCATCGCTTTAGCGACGCCGGATACGAACCCAATGCTCGCCGAAATATGGTTTACTCAGTCGCTTCTCAATCGCGCTCTCGCCGCCCCTGCATGGACGTTCCCCGCCCTTGCTCCCTATAATGAAACATTCCATCATTCTGATTAATCACCCGGGAGACGCGACTGAGTGCCGTTTGAACTGAAAGCGACCATCAACCTGCCGAAAACTGCCTTCCCTATGAAGGCCAACCTGCCCCAGAACGAGCCCAAAATGCTGGAACGCTGGGAGCAGATGGGGATTTACGAGCGCATCCGGCAGGCGCGGAAGGGCGCACCCCGCTACATCCTGCACGACGGGCCTCCGTACACCAGCGGGCCGATTCATATGGGCACGGCGATGAATAAGTGCCTGAAAGATTTCATCGCCAAGTCGAAAACCATGGCCGGATTTGACGCGCCGTACGTTCCCGGGTGGGATTGCCATGGGCTGCCCATCGAGATCAAAGTCGACAAGGAACTGGGCGGCAAGAAGTTGCAGATGAAGGCCACCGACGTGCGCGCCGAGTGCCGCAAGTATGCCCAGAAATATCTCGACCTGCAGCGCACGCAGTTCAAGCGCATAGGCGTGTTCGGGCGATTTGACCGGCCTTATGCGACGATGAATCCGCAGTATGAGTCGGTGGTGCTTTCGACTTTCTTTTCGTTTTACGAAAACGGATTCGTCTACAAAGGCCTGCGCGCCGTCTACTGGTGCATGCACGACGAGACCGCGCTGGCTGAGGCGGAAGTCGAGTATGAGAACCATACCAGCCCGACGATCTGGGTGAAGTATGTGCTACTCGATAATCCGGCGGCGATCGATCCGGCGCTGGCCGGAAAGAAAGTATCGACCATCATCTATACGACGACTCCGTGGACGCTGCCGGCATCGATGGCCGTGGCGTTTCATCCCGATGAGGAATATGTCGCGTTGGAATGGGGCGGCGAGGTTTATATTGTCGCGTCGAAGCTAGCGGCGGACGTGGCGGCGAAGTGCAATCTTGCCGATCCGAAGCCTCTGGCATATTTTCCCGGCCGCAAGATGGACCGGCTGAACTTTCAGCATCCGTTTCTCGATCGCAAAATTCTCGGCGTGTTGGCTGACTACGTCACCATGGACACGGGCACCGGTGTGGTTCACACCGCTCCATCACACGGCGCCGAGGACTTCATCACCGGCATGAAATATGGGCTCGACGCCACCAGCAATGTCGACGAAAAAGGAATCCTGCGCAACGGCCTGCCGGAGTATAACGGGCAGTACGTCTTCAAAGCCAACCCGATCATCGTGGAATTGCTGCGCAGCCGCGGCGCGTTGCTGCATTCGGACAAGCTGGAGCATTCCTATCCACATTGCTGGCGCTGCCACAATCCCGTGATTTTCCGCGCGACCGAACAGTGGTTTATTTCGATGGAAACGCCCATGCCCGGCGGCAAGGGTAAAGACGACACGCTGCGCACGCGAACTCTCGAAGAAATCAAGAAAGTGAAGTGGGACCCGGCGTGGGGCGAAGAGCGGCTGTCAAACATGATTCAGACCCGGCCGGACTGGTGCATCTCGCGGCAGCGCGTGTGGGGCGTGCCCATCGCCGTGTTCTTGTGCGAGGGCTGCGGCAAGCCGCTGCAGGATCATGCGGTCAATCAAAAAGTCGTTGAGCTGTTTGCCAAGTCGGGTGCCGATGCCTGGTTCACGCCGGAGTCGGACACGATTCTGCCCACGGGAACGAAGTGTCCACACTGTGACAGCACGAAGTTCGAAAAAGAAACTGACATCTTCGATGTGTGGCTGGAGTCGGGCGCGAGTTATCTCGCACTGGTTGCCGACGAGCCGGATTATCCCTGGCCCTCCGATTTGTATCTCGAAGGCGGAGACCAGTACCGCGGATGGTTTCAGTCTTCCCTGCTCTGCGCCATGGGCACGCATGGCACGCCGCCCTACAAGGGCGTAGTCACGCCCGGATGGACGCTCGACGAAAAGGGCCAGGCCATGTCGAAGTCGCGAGGCAATGACGTCGACCCGGTCGACATCGCCAGCCGGTTGGGCGGAGAAGTAGTGCGCCTGTGGGTGGCGTCAGTCGATTTCCGCGAAGATGTGGTGGGCTCAGAAGCGCTGATGCAGCGCATCGGCGAAGACTACCGCAAGATTCGCAACACATTCCGCTACATTCTCGGAAATATCGGCGACTTCGACCCGCAGGCTGACGCGGTTCCGTTCGATCAGATGGAAGAACTCGACCAGTACATGCTGCGCCAGACCTGCGCCTTCGCGGCCGATGTACGCAACGCGTATGACGAATTCGCGTTTCACAAGATTTATCACCGTGTGAATCACTTTTGCATCGTCGACTTGAGCGCGTTTTATTTCGACGTATTGAAAGACCGGCTGTATATTTCCGCGCCGAAGTCGCAGGGGCGCCGCAGCGCGCAGACCGCCGTGTGGCGCATCGGCGAAGCGCTGGTGCGGGCTCTGGCGCCGATCATGAGTTTCACGTGTGAAGAGATCTGGGGGTACCTGCCGAATGTTGCCGCGCGCGAAGAAAGCGTGCACCTGGCGAAGTTTCCGGCTGCGGGAGAAATTCTAGGCGGCGCGGCGATTCCGGCGTCCGCTTCAAAGTCTGACGAGGAATGGGCGGCCCTGCGTTCGGTGCGCGACGAGGTGCTCAAGGCGCTCGAAGAATCGCGCAACAACAAGCTGATCGGCACCGGGCTCGAGGCCCAGGTGTCAATCACCACGGCGGATCCTGCCTATTCCGTGCTGGCACGTCATCGCGAGCAACTGCGCTATTTGTTTATCGTATCGGCGGTCACGCTCACGCAGGGTTCCGGCAACGGCACTGGCGGACTGCACATTGAGGTCAGGAAGGCCGACGGCGCCAAGTGCGACCGCTGCTGGAATTATTCCACGCACGTTGGCGAAGATGCGGCTTATCCTACGGTGTGCGAGCGCTGCAGCGCGGTGCTGAAAGAACTTGAGCGAGGTGCGGCAAGCTAGGGCGACCAGGCTGGAAATTCACAGAACGCAAGCCTCAAAGGGATTTCAAAGCAAAATCGAAAGTTTTTAGCCGCCGAGGTCACTGAGAACGGCCGCAGAGAACGCAGAAAAAAACAATCATCGAATGTCTTCGTCTCCTTATCGCGCTCGCAGCGTTCACTTCTTTATCGCTTTGCTGGTCGTCCTGCTGGATCGCTGGAGCAAGCGGCTCGTGGCCTCGCGCATCGCGATGTACCGGCATGTGCAGATCATTCCAGGATTTTTTCGCCTCACTCACACCGAAAATACCGGTGCCGCGTTCAGCCTGTTCGCAGATTCTCCGTCGCATTGGAAGACCGGACTGCTGATCGGGTTCTCGGTGATTGCAATGATCATCGTTTCGGTGCTGCTTGTGGAAACAGGCGCGTGCGTTCGCGTATCACGGGGATTGCGCTGTCGCTGATTCTGGGCGGCGCGGTGGGTAATCTCTGGGATCGCGTGGCCAGCGGCCGCGTCGTGGATTTTCTGCTGTTTTATGTGAAGAACTATCAGTGGCCGGTTTTCAATCTCGCGGACAGTTCGATCGTGATCGGCGCGGCTTTGCTGGTAATTGAAATTTTATTTCACAAGACACCGGCGGAAGCGCCGTCGGTTTAGTCCTCGCCGCACTCGAAGCGCCGCGCCCCCACACACCTTATCCGTGTTGATCCGCGAAAATCCGCGGCGAAGAAGTTCGCTTACGGCGCCCCATAGAGCTGCTTGTACACGGCGGCGTTGCGCATGATCGCCTGTACATATTCGCGGGTTTCGGTAAACGGAATCGACTCGACGAACTCCGGCGAGTCGCGATATGGGCCCTGCCCCATCCAGTCTTCGACGCGGTCGGAACCTGCGTTGTATGCGGCCAGAGCGTGCTCGAATGATCCGCCGAATTTGTCGACCATCCCCCGGAAGTAACGCGTGCCCAGTTGCAGATTCACCGCCGGGGTAAATAATTCGGTCGCGTTGTAGCGCTTCAGCTCGACCTGATGTGCGACGACCTTTCCGGTCCTCGGCAGCAACTGCATGAGTCCGACGGCGTTGGCACGGGAAACGGCGAGCGGATTAAATTCCGATTCCTGCCGGATGAGCGAAGCCACCAGATATGGATCAAGCCCATTGGCCACAGAAAATCGTTTCAGATCCGACCAGTAAGGCCGCGGAAACAGGGCCTCCCAGTATTCCCGCGGCAAAGTTGGAATATCTACCGCAAAGTAGCTGGGGACCGAACGCTTCATCACTTCGATCGCCCGATCATAATGCCCGGTGTCAGTGTAGAGTTGTGCGGTTTCCGCCGGACCCCAATTGGCGTCCTTGTCCGCGCTGGCTGCGGCCTGCAATTCGCGCACCGCGAAATCGATCAGGCCACCATTGCCAAGCAGTTGTGCTTTTTGCAGATGCAAGTCGTCGGCGGGGGGCTCCGACAGCGTAACTTTCTCGCCGTGTTCGAGCGGCGGAATATGATCGAGCAGCGGAAATTGTCCGGGTGTGATCGCGATCTCTGGAAGCTTCTGCAGGCGCTGCCGCCCTAGTTCCGCGTAATAATAATTTCGAAAACGATCCGACAATTTCTGATAGTAAGCGCGGGCCATGCCAGGCTCGTTATCTTCTTCCGCCAGGCGTGCCCGCCAATAGAGAGCCGCCGAGGTTTCGTTGGCGCCGGGATACATCGCGATCTGTTCATCGAATTGTTTTTTCGCGTCGTCCTTCCGGCCCAGGCGCAGAGTCAGCCACGCCGCTTTCCAATGCGCATATGAGGCGCGCGAACCGGTCGGGAAGCGCTGCTGCAGTTCGCGGAAGGCGTCGAGCGCCTGATCGTACTCGCGGTGAACCAGATGCAGATTCGCCACCGACAGCAGAGCCTGCTCCAGCCACGGGCTGGTTGGCGCGGCCTGGCGCAATTGGTCGACCGTGCGATAGAAAGTGTCGTTTTCATCCGACGACCACGCCACTTCGCCAAGAATATAGAGCCGTTGCGCGTCTTGCTCTCCGGCCGCGCCCGCGAGAGTGATGAGTTCGGCCTTGGCTTCGCGGTTGCGGCCGGCGCGGTGTAAAGCGTCGGCCAGCGAAAGTTCCGCGGCGGATCGACTTTCGGCGGTGGCATGAGCCGCCAGGTCGCGGTATTCGTCGGCCGCATCGTTGTAGCGCTTGGCCTTCATCAGCAGGTCGGCGCGCGTCTTGCGCTGCGTGGGTGTGGCCGCGGGCACCGATGGAAGTTTCTTCATCTCCGCCAGGGCTTCATCCGCCTCCGGTGCGGTCGGCATGTTGTAGTAGACGTTGTTGAAAGCGCCGGCGGCTTTCGTGTTCTCCCCCAGCGCGGCGTAGGCTCGACCGATGGCGAGCTCGATGTCCGGTCTCGCGGGTAGGCGATCTTTCTCTAGCAATTCGGCTGCCTCCGCTGCGCGACCGTCGGTCAGCAAGGCGTTGGCGTAACTCAGGTGCGCGTCGCGAACGAGTAACGAATCAGAATAGGTCGCGCTGAAATTCGCGAGCGCGGCCATGCCCTCGGCCTGACGGCCGGTTTGCAGATAACAGGTTCCCAGCCAGTAGGCGACATAATCTCCTAGGTCTCCGGCCAGCGGTTTGGCGCGGTTGAGCGGATCGATGGCCTTGGCATATTCGTGGTCGAGCACGTGGGCGTAGCCGACGACGAGCCAGGCTAACGCTCCAGCGTCTTCTTTGGAATGCGCGCGCGCGTAGTTCTCGACTCCGGCATAGCCGGCGAGGGAACGATCGAGAATTAGTTGCTGAGCCATCGGCCGGAGAGTGGTCGACGCAACGAAGGCCTGCCGGATGCGGCGCACCCGTGGAGACATTGGGCGGCGCCTTCGGGCCGCGGCGGAGTGGGTCGAGGTTTTCGCAGCCGGCTTACGGGCCGCAGGCTTGCCAACCGCTGTAGATGCTTTCTTCGGTGCCGGCTTGTGCGGCGTTGGCTTGGCGGAGGGCCGCTCGCTTCCGGACTGATCGCTGGGCTGATTTTGAGCAGATTTTACCGGGGCGGGAGCAGGCTTATCTGCGGCTTCAGATGCTGGAGCAGTCGCAGCCTGCGGACGCGCCCACGCAGATGAAGGCGTTCCGCTCAGCAGCCCGCACAGGACACCGAGCGCGAGCACCCACCACCACTTGAGAGCCAATCGAAGCACCTTAATATTTTCGCGCGGAGACGCGAAGGCCAGAACCTGCACATTACGAGAGGGCGATCCTCAGGGCTAAAGCCCTCTCATTCCTGGAAACGTTGTGGCGCGGCTTGAAGCCGCGCCCTTTCAAAACCAGACTAATTCGAAGCAAGCGCAGAACCGCAATCAAGCGCTGCTACTTGCGGAAGTTGGCGCCCATCACGGAAGTGTCATCTTCCGCCAGGCTGCGCACGACTTCCTTCTGAAAATAATCTCCGCTGGCCGCGGCTGTGCTGCCGTAACGCTTTTGAAACGTGGAGCGGCTCTTGTCGATATCTTCTTTCAGGCGATCGTAGAGATCTCTGTTGCGGCGGCCTTCCGCCACTTTCGCCTGGTTGTAGAGCTTGATTTCATCGACCAGCAATCGTGCGAAGCGCTGCGCCTTGCGGTGCGTGTCAGCGTCTTCGGCGGACATTCCAGCAAAAGGATCAGCGGCTGTGGCCGGGGCGGAAGCTGCGGCTCCTGCCGACGCGGCGTGGGCGGCAATCTCAACCACTTCGGCGGCAGGTTCGGGTTCAGGCGCGGGCGCCGGCTTCGGCGCGACATGTTTCGGGGCCTGCGACGCAAACGGATCAGCAAACGAACTGACGGTGTGAACCGGAGCAGGAGCTGGCGCGGCCACAACGGGCGCACGCTCCATGCTTGAGCCCGCGTCGCTCACATCTTTCTGCGCCTGCTTGCGCAGCGAAGCCACTTCCAGCCACGCACTCGTGGCCAGGACCAGAACTTCCAGCGACGGGCCATCGAGAACGCCTTCGGAGCCGCCATCGGCATAGAGCACCGCAGCAACCTTATCTTTCAGAACCAGCGGCAACACGATGATCTGCTCGTTCTCGGGCCCGCCAAACTGTTTCACGAACCGGCGATCCATCTCCGCGATATTCGCCGGAGCCGCGACCCGATTCTGATAAGCATGTGCCGCGGGACCACTGGAAAGATCGAGCGGAAAATCTTTGACGGCCTCGTCTTCGCCGAAGCCTCGGCCCTGCCATCCGGAAGCCGCTCCCGCTTTCACGACGAACAGCGCAACGCGCGAGCCGTAAGCGCTGCCCGCTTCCAGCAACGACCGCAGAATTTCTTTTTGTGTGGTTCCGGTTTGAATGCTGGCGACGGCCTGCACCAGATTGGCGTGACCGGCTTGAACCGAGCCTCCGGCGCGGGTTTCCGCCGAGGCCGCCGCCGGCTCCGGCAGTTCCGCCAGCACATGCTCCACTAGCTTGGCCTGCAATTCGGCCTGCAACTTTGGAAGTTGGCGCTCGAAAACCTGCGCCACCGCACGTTCGACGATTTGCTGGAGTTCCTTGCTATCCGCCATGCTCAGAGAACCGTTCCCAATACCCGAGTCTTTTGCCGCCACCGCATCACGAAAAATGGCACCGCCCTAAGTGCTGATTATACGGCACTTGTGAGAACCGCTTAGAGTACTTCGGTACCTGTTCGTCCGGGTGCAAATCCGACTCTAAGGAACTCTATCGCAAACTTCTCTGCATCGCCTACGTCAAAGCCATTGGGCAAACCGGCGGGTTACCAAGTAGAATAACAGTTTCGACTTTGCACGATGGTCATGTCGAGGCGTGACCTTTGTGTTCGAGTACTGCAAAATACTGCATCGCCAAGCGCATGGGAGCCATCCAAAACAAAGTAGTCGGGCCAGTTAGCGAAGAGTTGACTCTCGTTCAAGCAGCCAAACGAGGCGATGACTCGGCGTTTGAAGAACTGGTTCGCCGGTACGACCGCAACGTTTTTCGGATCGCGCAACACATCACGCAAAACCGCGAAGATGCGGAAGACGTGGTGCAGGAAGCGTTCCTGAAGGCGTATACCAATCTCGCGCAGTTTCAGGAGCAGTCGAAGTTTTATACCTGGCTGGTGCGGATCGCGGTCAACGAAGCGCTGATGAAGTTGCGCCGGCGCAAGCCGGAGCGCACGGTCTCGTTAGACGAAGACATTAAGACGGAAGACGACTCCGTGCCCCGCGAAATTGCGGACTGGAGCCCGAATCCTGAGCAGCAATACACGCAAGCGGAATTGCGTGAGATTTTGAGCAAGACCATCCAGGGCCTGCCGCCAGGATTCCGGACGGTGTTCGTGTTGCGCGATGTGGAAGGACTTTCAACCGAAGAAACCGCGGCAGCTCTGGAATTGAGCATTCCCGCGGTGAAGTCGCGATTGCTGCGGGCTCGCTTGCAGTTTCGCGACCGGTTGGGCAAGTACTTTCAGAGGACGAGAGAACGGCAATGGCAAAAATGGTGAAGGCAAAAATGCCGATGTCAAAGCGGACGACGCTGCAAGCGGCGATGCTTCAAGTGGAGATGGCGACCAGTGAAATGCTCTGACTTCCTGCAGGAGCTGACCAATTATTTGGACGGCGTCCTCGATGAAAAAACTAAAGTTGAGTTGGAGAACCATCTTTCCTGGTGCCACAACTGCTACGTCGTCTGCGACACAACCAAGAAGACCATTGAGATCTACCGCGACTCTCAACTCTACGAACTGCCCGAAGACCTCCGCAGCCGCCTCCGTTCCGCCATCATGACCAAGTGCCAACAGCAGAAGAAGCGCGGTCCGCAGAACGTGTAGGCGGCCGGGTGAAACGTTTTCCTTCCTTTTGTAACTATCTCCAGTACAAGGGTTTCGGGGAGGTTTCCCGATTTGGAACCTCCCACGGGAAAACTCGAAACCGATTCGTCAATTCCTGAATCTAAGTATTTAACGCGAGAACCTGCGCGGGATGTTTAAATGCAGGTTGACCCAGGAATCGTCTCGCATTTTCATCAACAGTTGTCGCCCGGCATTATCGTTCGGCGTTATCCAGGGAGCGAGCCAACCAGCTCGCATGTGGAAGGTGGAACCATGATTGCCAAATTGGTGGATGCGTTTTTCGGCTGCAGGCATGCGCGCTACAGTTTTCCAGTAACCATTCGCGGAGCGGCGCGACGCCCGCAGGCGGCGTCCTTGACCGGAACGTATGTGGCTTGTCTCGACTGTGGCCGAGAATTTCCCTATGACTGGAAAGAAATGAAAGTCATCACATCGCCGGAGCGACACCGCGAACATTTGGCCGAACTTGCCAAGCACGCCGCCTAAGGGGGGCGCCGGTTTGTCCGCCGCTCGACAAGGGGTTGATTCTGGCCTTCCCCAAAGCCGCAGGCAAACCTCCGGCGGCTCGTCCCAGCCGGATCTAAGGCTCATTGCTTTTCTCTGCGGCCTCTGCGCGATTTTCTCTGCGTGCTCAGCGATTAAAGTCTTTTGCTTTTTGCCATGAGCAACAGAAACAGGCTTTAACCCCTTGAGCACGCCGAGAACAGCGCGGAGTTCGCACAAAAATTCCGCGGTTGCTAGCGCAGTCCCCACAAAACAAAACTGCCTCGCCATGAAGGCGAAGCAGATAGTTTCCAGGCTTCATTGAAAGCGCTCATTGAAAATTCAGCGGCTCGGGTACTCGGCCGGAATCGGCACCGGAATCCGCTTGTCGATGGGCACAAATTCCCGCTCGGCGGCTCCGGTGTAGATTTGGCGCGGGCGCGCGATTTTCTGCTCCGGGATCGGTGACCAGTTCCTGCCATTGCGCCAGCCATCCGGCGGTTCGCGGAATCGCAAACAGCACGGTAAACATCTCCGGCCGGAAACCCATCGCCTGGTACATGATGCCGGAGTAGAAATCGACGTTGGGATAGAGTTTGCGCTTCACGAAATAATCGTCTTCGAGGGCGATGCGCTCGAGTTCGAGCGCGATGTCGAGCTTCGGACTGCGGCCCGTAACTTCAAAGACCTGCTCGGCGCTCCAGCGAATGATTTTCGCGCGCGGATCGTAATTCTTGTAGATGCGGTGCCCAAAACCCATCAGCTTAATCTCGCCTTCTTTCACGCGCTTGATATAGGCGGGGATGTGATCTTTGGAGCCGATCTCGTCGAGCATTTTCAAAACTTCTTCGTTGGCGCCGCCGTGCAGCGGTCCGGCTAGAGCCGACGCCGCGGACGCGACCGATAAATAAGGATCCGCCTGCGAGCTGCTTACCGCCCGCATGGCGTTGGTGCTGCAGTTCTGCTCGTGATCGGCGTGCAGAATAAAAAGTATGTCGAGAGCGCGCGCAATCGCGGGCTGGGCCACGTATTTAGGCTCGACCATCTTCCACAACATGTTCATGAAATTTTCGGTGTAGCTCAGGTCGTTGTCCGGATAGACATACGGAAACCCCACGTTGTGCCGGTACGACATGGCTGCGATCGACGGCACTTTCCCGATCAGCCGCGAAATTTGATGTTCCCGGTTCGCCGGATCGTGAATATCCTTGGCGTCCGGGTACACACTCGAAAGCGCCGCAATCGTGCTCACGAACATCGACATCGGGTGCGACGAGTAGCGGAAACCCTCCATGAATTTCTTGGTGGTCTCGTGCAGCATGGTGTGGTGCGTAATGTCGTAAACCCACGACTTTCAATTCTTTCTCTGTAGGCAGTTCGCCGCGCAACAGAGGATAGGCGACTTCGAGAAACGTGCAGCGCTCCGCCAGTACCTCAATGGGATATCCGCGATAGCGCAGGATGCCCTTGTCGCCGTCAATGTAAGTAATCGCGCTCTTGCACGATGCCGTGTTCATGAACGCCGGGTCGTAGGTCATCAGCCCAAAGTCATCGGCGCCCGTTTTAATCTGGCGCAAATCCATCGCGCGAATGGTTCCGTTCTCAACCGGAACGGTATAAGTTTTATTGGTGCGATTGTCGGTGATGGTGAGTGTGTTCTCTGGCATGGGTCGTTCCACCTTTATCCGCGCGCATTCAGATCCAGCATAGCCGAGCCTATATCCCTTCCCCAAATCTCGTCGGTGACGAAGGTCACGGATGGCAGAAAGTGCGCCCAAAATGCAATTTTATGCGAAATCGGGTCCGCTCAGCATCTCTGCCAAAACAAAACCGGCGGCCTCGGGCCGCCGGTGAGACTTTATGCATCGAGGTTGCCCACGCTAGTTCGACGAATCATCCCGCCGCTTCAGCGTCGGTCGGTCGTCATCACTCTTGCCGTCGGTTGAGGTGTCGCTGGGGTTCGAGGTCCGGCGCAAACTAGGCTTGTTCGAATCCTTCTCATCGATCACTTTGTGCTTGTTCTCAATCGCCGCCAGCCGAGCCTTGACTTCGTCAAACTCCGACGTGGTCACGATGTACTGCGCCTTCGCGGGAAGAATCTTGCGAATCTCTTCCTGCGATTTCTCGATCCGGTCCGGAGTCTGCGGGTGCGTGTCAAAGGCTTTCGACAGCGTCCCCGGCTTCTTTTTCTCCATAGCCTGAATCTTCTCGAAGAACGACACGAAGGCCGAAGGATCATAGCCGGCGCGGTACATGTACTCGATGCCGAGATAATCCGCTTCGGCTTCAAAGCCGCGCGAGAAATGCAGGAAGGTCAGCGGAATGCCAAGACCCATGCCTTCATAAATTCCATAGCCAACGCGCCGCCCATAAAAATAGCCGGCAGCGAGGCCATCTGCAGAAGATTGAGGCGAGTCATTTCGCGACCGTAATGGCAGGCGGCGACGTGCGCAATCTCATGCGCCATCACGCCCGCCATTTCGGCTTCTTCATCGGCCGCCAGAATCAGGCCGGAATTGACGTAGAAAAATCCGCCGGGCAGCGCCATGGCGTTGACCACATCGGAATCGATAACTTTGATCGTGAACGGCACCTGCGCGTCAGAATTGCGCACCAGATTTTGTCCCACCCGGTTAACGTACTCGGTGATCACCGGATCATTCACCAGCTTGATTTGCGATTCGATCATCTGGGCATAGCGCCGTCCCTGCGCCACCTGGCCCTCGACGCTGTACCAGTTGCCCACGCCGCGTCCACATCCCACGTTGCGATTGCCGACCGCATCTACGTCGGTCTTGCCGCCGTTGTGCTTAATCTGGCTGTCATCCGCCGTGGGCAGGGTGGCAGGCTTCTGTGCAGGTGCATTCTGCACGTCACCGGATTTCGGCTGATCTTTATCTTCGTCAGAAACTTGCGCAAACGTCCAGGATCCCGCGCTGAACGCCGCCAAAGCGATCGCAATTGCCAGCCACCTGAGTTTCATACGGTACTCCTTCAGCCGATTATACGCCCGGTCGGAAGACACCAAGACCCAATCTTAAGTCTCTGCGGTTAGACGCGACAGGACGCCTTCGGGGTTATCCGTCGCACGCATACTATCTGGGTTCAACCCAATGACCTGCTCGCCCGGTCCGGGAAAACTAAGGACTCTAACCCGGGCATCGAGCCGGGTTTTCCCTTGACACTCCCCTAGCGTGGCTTGAGAATGATCGACGGTTCGCTAGCCGACTCCCCCTCTCAGGCTGGCTTCGATTCTGGCTATTCCCCTATTTTTCTAAGGTTGTTTGGGATTCCTCAATCGTGCGGAGTGTGCCCGCTCTTCGTCTGGCGGGTTGCGGTTCAAAGCGGTATCTGACTTCAAGAAAACATGGAGAAGCGTCATGAATTTTAAGGTTCGTGGTGGTCTAGCTCTGGCCGGATTGTTGCTCGGCACGTTCTTTGGAGCGACCTTCAGCTCGCAATCGGCGTCCGCCCAAACCTTCGGTATCCCGGTCGCTGGCTTCTCGACAGCAACGTGTGCGCCAACAGCGCCACGCCTCCGCCTTCGTGTCAGGTCCTGACCAACGGTTCCCCATCGCAGCCCGATGTGGCTACGGGAGGCGTTCTTCGGCTCACCACCGCCAACGAGAATCAGCACGGCTCGGCTGGTATTACACGTCTGAGCCGCTCTCCACGGGATTTACCACGGCCTTCCAGTTTCAGGTTTCAAATGCTGGCTCCTGTGCCGGATGCTCGTTTCCCGCCGATGGATTGGCTTTCGTCATCCAGAACGATCCCGCCGCCACCGGCGCGATCGGCTACACCGGCAACGGCCAGAACATGTCCTACGGCGACAACGACATATCCACCGCCAGCGGCCCCGGCAATGCTATCACCAACAGCCTCGCCATCGAGCTCGATACCTTTCAGAACGCCAACTACGACGACCCTGACGGCAACCACATCGCGGTCCAAAGCTGCGGTCCGAACAACCCCAGCACACTGACCCCGAACAGCGCCGACCACAACTACACCTGCCCAGACGGAAATCCGGCGAAACTAGCGCTCTCAAGTCTGCCCGCCGGACTGTCCCTCTCGGACGGCAAAACTCACACCATCACGGTGAACTATCTGCCGCCCGGAACCTGTACCAGCGCCTGCAACAACCTGACGGTTTACATGGACAGCACGCTGATCCTGCAGGCCACGATCGACATCACCAAACAGCTGAACCTGAACGGCAATGGCGGAGCCTATCTCGGCTTCACCGCCGCCACCGGAGCATCGGTGGAAAACAACGACATCGTCAGCTGGTCGTTTAGTTCCCTGCCGCTGGCGCCCATCACCATCAACCAGCCGCTGCAGACGACTCAGACCAACTTCAACTACACGCCCACGCTCAGCGCGATCTCTGATTATTCCCAGAGCGGCCTCGGCAATAACGCCTTCAACGGTGTGGTCATGCAAGGTACCGTGCAGAGCATTACCGACGCGCAGTTCGCCACCCTGGTGTCGAATACTCCGTTCCAGGGCAGCACCTGCCAGCACCAGGACACCGGCTCGGGCAACTATGCCTGCGTGCTCACCACCGACCTGTGCACCACTTCGACGAGCGGCACCGCCAGTGGCGCGAACTGCCCCAACACCGGCACCAATGCCCTCATCATCGTCTCCAACACCTACAACATCGATCCCAGTCAGAAGCCGATCGTCAATCCCGGCTACATCATGGGCTCCGACAACGCCCTGAACTGCGAAAACCAGGACAACACCTGCAAAGGACTGATCAACATTTTCACCGGCATGAGCGGCGACATCGCCACCAGCAACGGCCGCACCAACAACTTCAACTCCACCTTGATCCCGATTCTCGGCGTGGTTCAGCCCAATACGTCAATCACGACGAATCCGCCGCTGACCCAGGGCTGGACCAACAGCAACGTCACCCTGACTTTCAACAGCACTGACATCGTGCCCAGCAACAACCTGAATCCGCCGTCGCCTTTGCCGGCCGTCACTTCAATCACCTACTCCGCCACGGGAGCGAACCTGCCGAGTCCGGCTTCGAATACGCTGCAAGGGACAAACCGGCTCCATCGTTATTCCGAACACCGCGCAAGGCAGCACCGTAGTCACCTTCTACGGCACCGATAGCGCAGGCACCATCGAGACCATCACCACCAACAGCGGCAACCAGGTGAGCACCGCAAACCCCACGTTCACCGTCATGATCGATACCATTCCGCCGACCGCGAACTGCGTAGGCCCGAATCCGCCGCCCAGCGGCTGGCAGATGAACGACGTTGTCTACAACTGCACCGCCAGCGACAACGCCGGCGGATCTGGCCTCGCCAACTCCAGCCAATCGAACTTCGCCCTCTCCACCAACGTTCCGGTCGGAACGGAAACCACGCTGTCGACCCCAGCGGTAACGATTGCTGACGTGGCCGGAAATTCGACTACGCAAGGCCCATTTGGCCCGTTTGAAATCGACAAGAAAGCTCCGGTAATCTCCGGTCCCACGATTTCACCGTCGTCCCCGACCTACGGACAGACGATCACCGCGAACTACAGCTGCACCGACGGCGGCTCGGGCGTCGTGCTCTGTGGACCCGCCGGATCGGCAACCATTCCTCCCACGGCCAGCACCGGGCCGCTGAGCACTTCCGTCAGCAACGCGGTCGGCATGCACACCGTCACCATCACCGCGCAGGACGCCGTCGGCAACGCAAGCGCACCGGCCACAGTGACCTACACGGTCGGTCAAGCCACTCCAACCGTGACCTTCACCGGGGCGCCAGCAACCGCCGCCTTCGGAGCGACGTTCACCGTCACGGCCACCACGAATGCCAGCACCGCCGCAATAATCAGCGCCACCGGCGCCTGCTCAAACGCCGGCAACGTTGTAACCATGACGAGCGGCACCGGCCTCTGCTCAATGACTGCAACCTGGGCCTCAGACGCGAATTATCTCGCCGCCTCAGCCAGCCAAACCACCAACGCCACCAAGATTGCGCCGACCGTCACCTTCACCGGAGCTCCCGCCAGCGCGGCGTATAAGGCGACCTTCACCGTGGCAACCACCACCAACGCCAGCACCACCGCGTTAATCGCCGCGACGGGCGCATGCTCGAATGTCGGCAATTTGGTCACCATGAACAGCGGCACCGGCCTCTGCGCCATGACCGCAACCTGGGCAGCCGACAACAATTACTCGGCGGCCTCAGCTTCACAATCGACCAGCGCCTCCAAGATCGCTCCTACCGTCACCTTCACCGGAGCCCCAGCCAGCGCGGTCTTCGGATCAACCTTCACCGTCTCCGCCACCACCAACGCCAGCACCGCAGCCCTCATTGCGGGCACCGGCGGATGCTCCGCTGTCGGCAGCCTGGTCACCATGACCAGTGGCACAACGACTTGTTCGCTCACTGCAACCTGGGCCGCCGATAATAACTACTCGGCAGCCTCAGCCAGCCAGTCCACGGCCGCGACCAAGGCCACGCCGATTCTCACCTGGCCGACGCCGAGTTCTATCGTCTACGGCACGCCGCTCAGCGGAACCCAGCTCGACGCCACAGCCAACGTCGCGGGAAGCTTGATCTACTCACCGATCGCGGGAACGATTCTGGCGGTGGGAAGCCATACGCTCTCCGTGACCTTCACGCCGAGCGATTCCGCCGACTACTCAACCGCGACGAAACAGGTCACGCTGGTAGTGACGCAACCCAGCATCACTCTCTCCCCGAGCAGCCTGAACTTCGGCAACGTCAACCTGAACGGCGTCGGGTTGCTGACCGAAATCGTCACCAATACAGGCACAACGACTCTAAAAATAACCAACGTGTCCATCACTCCTGGATCAGGATCGAACTGGGGCACCTTCCCGTATCTGAGCCTCTGCCCGCCGAGCCTGCCCGCCGGTAAGAGTTGCGACATCTTCGTCAGCTTCCTGGCCACCAGTCTGGGCGTCCACAACGCGACTCTGGTTGTCACCGACAGCGCGACCGGAAGCCCGCAACAGATCCCAATCACCGCCAACGTAGTCAAGAACCACTAAAGAGAAAGCGCGGCAAGAGTCAGAGGGCGAGGTCTTCAGACCTCGCCCTTTTTTTCCGCCCGTGGATTGAGATTGGATCATCAGCGAGAATGCACCGATGTCATCCTGACGGAGCGCGACCAGCGCTCCGGAGGGACCTTACGAAGCTCGTAAATCGGTTGTACAGATGCCAGGGAGTGCGTGCGCTGCATAAAGCGTGGGCGTCCCGTCCAAATAATTAACACCGTCGGCGGACGCAAGATTCGTCGCTCGGCTCACGCCGCGCTCAGAATGGCATCGCTCTGAAAGGGTGAGTCACTACTTCGAAAACTGCGTGGCTTCGGCGTACATCGGCTTCAGATCGTAGCGCTCGATCGCATGTTCCGCGCCCTGTTCCTTGCCGATCTCATCCAGCAGGCCGAGCGCCTCGCGGTATTGAGCCGTCGCCTCGGACGCGCTTCCCGAAAGCCGCAGAGCGGTCCCCATCAGCACGTGTATGCGAGCGTTTTCCAAGCGCAGTCCTAACTTCTCGCTCCGGCTCAGCGTGCGCTGCAGTTCCTGGCGGGCATGCGAATAATCCTTCGTCTTCACCAGCGCGTCGGCCAGCGCCACCGAACTCTCGACCGAAAGATACTTCGCTCCTTGCGTGTCGGCCTGTTGGCCGAGGCTGCGCAAGTCGCTCACCGCCGACTGCGGATGCCCATCGGCAATCGCAACCTTATCGAGATCAAGCTTCGACGTCAGTTGCAGATCCTTCTCCGACGAATGCGCCCCCAGCCGCAGGGCTTGCTGGTAGAAATCCCTCGCTGATTTCAAATCGCCTTGATCGAACCGCACATCGCCTTCGGTATTCAAAATGGCCGCACTCAGCGTGTCATTTTTCAATCCGCGCGCCAGTTCCTGCGCCTCTTCCAGCGGCTTCGCGGACTCGTCACCTCGACCCGCTTGCGCCAGCACCTCACCCAGATCATTCAGCGCCTGCGCCATGGCGACGCTGCGGTCGCTCACGTCGCGAAAGGCCTTGACCGCGTCCTGCAACGCGCCGACCGCCGGACCCAGCCGCCCCTGCCGCTCGAACACCAGTCCCAGGCTGTGCGAGACCACCGCCGCGCCCTGGCTATCGCCGCCTTTGTGGTAGAGATCCAGGCCGCGCATCAGCGCTGTCAACGCCTGATCGTACTGCCCAAGATTGGAGTAGGCCTCGCCCAGATTGTGCTGGGTCTCGGCGATATCCCCCGGCACATTCAGTTTTTCGCGCAACTGCATGGCCTGCTGCAAATAGGTCAGCGCGTCTTCGTTCTCGCCCTTTTGCAGATAAGCGTTGCCAATATTGTTGAGGCACATCGCCTGATAAGTTTCGTCGCCGGCGTCGCGCTGAATCTGCAGCGACTCCTTGAACATTTTCAGCGCTTCATCGGCCTGCCCGCGCTCGAAATAAAAATTTCCCAGGTCGATCAGCGTGTCGCCGACTTCTTTCTTCGCGCCAATCTCACGGCGAATCTTCAACGCGTCGTTGTAGGCGGTCAAGGCCGCGTCGGGCTTGCCCAGCGAGAGCTGCACCTGCGCAATTTCCTCTAGGCTCGCCGCCACGCCGCGCTTCTGCCCAAGGCGCTGGTTGATGGCCATGGAGTCTTCATAATTACGCAGCGCCTCGGTCGGCTTGTTCATTAACTTGTAGGCAATGCCGGTAGCCTGCAGAATCAGCGCCTGCTGCTCGGGATTATCCAGATCGATGGCGATGTGCCGCGCCTGATCCAGCGGATCGAGTCCCTTCTGCGGATTGCCGGCCTTGATCTCGACGCGGCCCATGGCCAGCAGCGCATCCAGATTCTTGCCGTCGGCCTTCAACACATTCGCATAACAAGCGCGCGCTTTGTCCAGATCGCCGCCGTCTTCGTAGAGGCTGCCGAGCGCGAACTGCACGTCCAGATTGTCCGGGAAACTTTTCGCCAGATTCTCGATAAGCGGCCAGCGCCTTCGCATTATCTTTGGTGATTCGCGCCAGACTGGCTTCAATGAAATATCTCTGCGCCAACGGTAGGTTCTGGCTCAGATCAACCGCATGCCGCGCAGCCTGCTCCGCGTCGGCGTCATAGCCCAAGCGCAGAATAAGCTTCGCCCAATCGCGAATAGGCAACCGCAAATTGCGGATCTTCCTTCGTCGCGCTCTCCAGCTGCGCCTTCGCCTCGAGATTGTGACCCTGACGCAGCAACTGCAATCCTTGGTTGTAATCCCGCAGCGCGTCGACCGAAGTCGAAGTCGGCTTGAACGACTGCGCCTGCAATTCCTTCACCAGATCGGGCGACAACGCCAGGTTCTGCCGGATCATGCCCGCCAACCGATCCACCGCCGCCGACAAATCCTGTTGATTCGCCGCTTCCGCTTTCACTTGAATCGTGCGATTGTGTTTGCGATCCTCAAGCGTCGCGTCGATGCGAATCTGGTCGCCGAGCTTGGTGTACTCTCCCCACACCATTGTGTCAGCGTTGGTGAATTCCGCTACCCGGCCTAGGGTGGTCGAATCAACAATCGCATTCGGTGCAATCCGCAAGTCATGAAATACCTGTTGCACGCGATCAGAAGAAATCGCACGCAGGTGCGCGGACTGTCCAACGTCGGTGCTCAGCATGTCGGCCAGACTCGGCCCCAGCCAGTCCCACGAAGTGTCGCCAGATTTGTTTTGAAACGGAAGCACCGCCAGCGACAGTGGTTGCGCCGCAGCCGCTTTCTTCCCCGAAGAAGAGAACAGCGCGCCTCGGAACACATACCCTGCAATCGCCAGAACCAGAACCGTGGCCACGCCCATGATCAGCGGCCAGGGAATGTCGCGTCCCCAGGGCTCAACTGCTGGCTGAAAGCGCAGGTTCGCCGCCGCGCGCTTGCCCGAATACGCGTCAAGATCGTGAATCAACTCGGCCGCATTCTGGTAGCGCAATTTCGGATCGCGCTCCAGGCACTTGCTCACAATATTGCTCAGCGGCTGCGGAATCGTTCCGTCATGATCGGAAACCGGAATCGCCCGCTCCTGCGTGCGCTTGATCAGACTGGCCACAACGCTCTCCGCCGAATACGGAGTCTTGCCCGTCAACAGCTCATACAGAATCAATCCTAGCGTGAACAAATCGGAGCGTTGGTCCAGATCTTTGGCCAGCGCCTGCTCCGGCGACATGTACTCCATAGTGCCGACCAGCGCGCCGCTCTGCGTCATCCCGTCGCCCTGCACCGTCCGCGCCAGCCCAAAATCCATCAGCAGGATCCGCCCAGTGCTGTCGCGCATGATGTTCTGCGGCTTCAGGTCGCGATGAATCACCCCGACGTTGTGCGTGGCTTCCAGTGCGCGGCAAATCTGCTCCGTAATCTCGACCGCTTCTTCGGGAGAAAATTTCTTTTTCTCCTCCATCAGACCACGTAGGTCGACGCCCTCCACGAACTCCATGGTGATGAACTTCACCCCGTCAGCGTCGCCCAGGTCGTAGATGCGGATGACGTTTCTGTGCGTGACCTGATGCGCCAGCAGAAGTTCCTGCTTAAAGCGTGCCAGAATCGCAGGATTCGACGCCAGATTCGGACGAATGAGTTTCAACGCGACCGGACGATCCAGCTCCCGGTCCATCGCCTTGTACACCGACCCCATGCCGCCTTCGCCCAGCAACTGCAGAATCTCGTAGCGTCCGCCCAGTACATCTCCCGGCTGCATGGCAGGAGCCTCGGGCGGCCGCACCGCTCCGGCGCCCGTCGCGCGAGCCGGGCGCGTGGGGCCGACGAATTTGGCACCGGCATCGACTATGGTTGCGTCCGGATCAGCGTAGGAATTGGAGAAATCGAAGACTGTTGCTTCCGGATCATGCGCAGAAGCAGGAGGAGAATTCGACCCGGAACTCTGCCCTTTCGCGGGCGCACTCACGCTTGGGATGTTTACGTCAGGCGAGTTGGTCCCGTTCTCTCGATCTTCCGGGTCGGACCGCGAATTCCGGTTGTGCATGTGGTGCCTGGCTGGGACCAGACCGAAAAGCCCCAAAATGAGTCCGCAAAGACTGCAGAAGTCTATGAAGTATATACCGCAGGAAGCGCCGACGCATCCCCGACGCCACTACCAAAACATCGCTACTAAAACGAACGGACGCACCCCATTCCCAGCCGCAAGCCGGCTCCCAGTGCAAGCTGAAGAGATGGTGCGGAATGGAGCGAAAACGTATCCGCGCGAAAGGTCTTTCGGCGTGGTCGCCACGAAAAATATGAGGATTACTTTCCGGCCGCGCCGCTCGCCGTGGGCAGTATGCCGTACACGCTCAGCTTGGTCTGCGTCCCCACGTACACCTTGCCGTTGGCCACGGTGGGTACGGCAAACTTCACCGCTGCGCCCGGATTATCACGGCCGAATCGTTGGCTGCTGGTATACAGCTCAGTCGCCAGGTTCGTAGCGTCGTAGGCGTAGAGCGCCGCGCCGCTGGTGGTCTTGTAGGTCGAATTGTCCAGCGCCCACAGGATGGCGTTACTGTCCTGGTTCGCCGAGACCGAAGTGGTGGTTCCGGGATATGCGAACGCCCTCGCGGTCTGAGTAACCGGCGTCGCGTTGAGCAGACCCGTGCCGGTGTTCAGTCCGAACGCCTTGATTACGTCGCCCGCCGCGCCAAAATAAACCCGGTTGTTCCACCAGGTCGGCGAGTTCCACATGCCCAGGTTGGCCCCCGGCAGGCATTGCACAATCTGGTTGTTGTTGGCCGAGTTGTAGTGCCCCATGTTGTCGCGATTCACCAGATAAATATTTCCGACCTTGTCGCTCTGCACCAGCAGATGAATATGCGGCCCGGTGGTTTGGTCCGGCAGCAGCATCGCGCCCCCCGACCCAATGTCATAGTCCCCAACATTCAGGTTTGGACCGTTGTAGGGCGTAAAGTAATCCGCCACCGGAAACGCTCCGCCACTCGGCGGAGCCAGTTTCATAATGCTCTGGCCGTAGTCGGTGCCAGGCAGATTGGCGTCAAATGTCCCGTTCCCGACCGCGAAATAGACATTCTGCGCCAGATCGCCCGCGGGCCCGTTACCGCTCTCCCAGATCGCGCCCAGGCTCCCGTTCGGCGTCGTAACCCACACCCCCTTCTGCGCCAGCGAGGCATGGTCATACGCCATCAGCCAGCCGTGGTAACTGCCCGCATCACAATGCGATCCCCACGCAATGTACACCATTCCGTTCTGAAACAGCAGCGCCGACCTCTGATTCTGAATCAGCGGATTGAAAGTGATCGCCCCGTTAATCGATCCCGCCCCGCTGCCCGCCACCGACGCCTGAATCACCACCGGCCCGCCAAACTTTTCCGCTCCACTCGTAATGTCGAGCGCATGCAGCCGCTGGAAGTACGTCCCCGATTCCTTGGTGCGCACCACTACATAAAGCGTCCCCGTAGTTGGGTCGATCACCGGAGTACCCACAATGCCAATCTTCGTTGAAATCAGATCGGAACAATTCACATCCGTCGCGGGAACAGTCGTGACCCCACTCTTCGGATTGATGAAACTCACCTTCCACAGCGGCTGCGCGTTCGCTCCAGTGTGACTGTCGGCGTCAAACGCATACACGCTGTCGTTCATCGTGGCTACGTAAACCACGTTGTGGGTTCCGAGCCCGGACATATTCACGCTCGGCATGTAGAGCGGCTGGGCGTAAATAAATCCATCGACAAACTGCGAAAACAATTTCCCGAACTGCGTGGGATTCACGTTGTTCAGGGTCAGCGTGGTTTCCAAAAGATTATTGCCGCTGCGGCCCTTGTCGTTATGGTAGGTAGGGACAGTCGCGATCGTGGTCTGCGCCGCGCCGTGTGAGGTCAACGCGCTCGACAGACATAACCCGGCAAGCAGCCAGAGAGAATAACCCATCTTTCGACCCAAGGTTCGGCCCATAGCGCGCAAAACTCCTCGCAACTTGCTTTGCAACATGCCTCGTAACATGCCTTTCGTAAATCGACTCGATCTCCACCGTGGTGGCGCCAGACGGACGGAGATCCTGGGACGGAAGCAGAAGTCGAACACGATCCTGGAACAATTGGGGAGAAACTACAGAATGACTTCTGGGCATTTTCCGCGACCACGCCCAAACCGTCAAGGATGAAACTTTTTGCACTCTCGCCGCCAGCAACCCGATGCACGCGTATATTTCTCTACAGGCTGGCTGTGATCGAAGCCCGAGAAGCCGCGCCCGTTTGGCCGATGCGAGCCGGTCCAATCAGCGCCCCCACAACTTGATCCCTGGGCCATGAAGGAAGCCATGAAGAAAAATATCTGGAGAGCCGTGATCGAAGTCGCGTTCATCGTCTTCCTGTTCTATTCCAACCTGCTGATGGGCGAATTCGAACGCTCCGGCATGGGCCGCAAGAACGGCATCGAGTGGGCCCTCGGCGACGTCCTGACCACGGCCAATTTCGAAATCGCCATGATCGCCGCGCTCCTCGGCTACGCCTTCTTCGAATTCCTCCGCAAAAAATTCTAAAAGGGTCGGGTGCCCCACGTCTCGCACTTGAGACGTGGGGATTTTGAACCCGCGACTCTCGTTCCTAGTCCGTGCGGCCGAACCATCCAAGTGGTCACTGCAACTTGACTATACCTGTTAAAATATGACCATGAAGGAAATTTCCGCAGCCGCCTTCAAGCGCAGTGCCTCACCCTGATGGACGACGTGCGTTCCACTAAGCGCCCGCTGGTGATTACAAAACGCGGCAAGCCCGTCGCGAAGCTGGTGCCCATCGACGAACCCAAAGACGACTTCATCGGCCGGCTAAAGGGCGTGTTCCAAGCGATCGGCGACCTTGACGACGATCCGCCGGACGAGTGGGAGTCCGCGTTTTGATTCTGCTGGATACGCATGTTCTGTTCTGGGCGGTAGACAATTCGAAGTCTCTCTCCCGCCCCGCGGCTTCCGCGATCCGCCGCGCCCGGCGCCAAGGCGGGATAGCAATTTCAGCCGTCAGCCTTTGGGAACTCGCGTCCCTGCTCGCGCGCGGACGTATTCGCCGCTACGGCACGCCCGAATCCTCGCTCAACTTGCTGATCGAAGGCGTAACCGTATTCCCAATCACGCCCGAAATCGCCACCTTGGCGGCGCAATTCCCCCGCGATTATTCGAGCGACCCCGCCGATCGCATCATCGGAGGAACCGCCCGTGCCGAAGGCCTTACCCTGGTAACGCGCGACGAAAAGATCCGCAGAAGCCCCTTGATCAAGACGGTTTGGTAACCGAGGTAGCCGTCCCTACGCGGCGATTGAGGAGAACAAGTCGGCGGCCCGCTTTTTACCTTGCATTCTCACCGTGTACTACATACTGTCTATACAGATCGGTATCTACGACGGCGGCTGTGGAATTCACCTGGGACGAACGAAAAAACCGGGTTAACCAGCGCAAGCACGGCATCAGCTTCGAGACGGCGGTCTCGGTTTTTGACGACCCATTCCAGGTGTCGCGGCAGGACCGGGAAGAGGAAGGCGAAGCGCGCTGGCAGACGATTGGCATGGTCGGAAACATGCAAATCCTGCTGGTTGCTCACCTGGTCGAGGAGGACGACGGCGTGATTCGAATCCTTTCAGCGCGAAAGGCGACGCCGCAGGAGAGAAAAATCTATGCCCAAGGCTACTAGAACTACAAGGCTCGTTCGCTCTCGGGGCCGCGCTCTGACACCGAAGCAGAAGAAGGAATTGAGGGCTCTCGCAGCCCTTCCCGATGATCGGATTGACACGTCGGACATTCCCGAACTCCCGCCCGGCGCATGGAAGAATGCGGTTCGCGGCCGGTTCTACCGTCCGGTGAAGCAGGCGGTATCCATGCGTCTCGACGCGGACGTAATCGCCTGGCTGCGAAAGTCTGGCAAGGGATATCAAACTCGCGCCAACAGCATTCTTAGAGAACGTATGCTGGCTGATCTGCGGCACGCGTGAGACAGCGCGGGCGAGTCGCCCGCGCCCCCAAACGATCGTTCCCTGCCTCAGTCGTAATATTCCAGCCCCAAATGCGTGATCATTTCCTCGCCCTTCAAATGCCGCAGCGTGTTCTTCAGCTTCATCAACTGAATAAACAAATCGTGCTCCGGATACAGCCCCGGCGGTGTCATCGGCGACTTAAAGTAGAAGCTCAGCCACTCCTGAATCCCCAGCCCGCGCAGTTCTGATGTACGTTTCGCCAGATCGAGAAACAGCACCAGGTCAAGCACGATCGGCGCCGCCAAGATCGAATCGCGGCACAGGAAATCGACTTTGATTTGCATCGGATAGCCCAGCCATCCGAAGATGTCGATGTTATCCCAACCCTCTTTATTATCACCACGCGGCGGATAATAATTAATCCGAACCTTGTGATACATATCGCCGTAAAGTTCCGGATAAAGCTCGGGCTGCAGAATGTGCTCCAGCACCGACAGCTTCGATTCTTCCTTGGTCTTAAACGACCCCGGATCGTCCAGCACTTCCCCGTCGCGATTGCCCAGAATGTTGGTGGAGAACCATCCGTTCAACCCCAGCATCCGCGCCTTGAACGCCGGCGCGAGCACGGTCTTCATCAACGTTTGCCCGGTCTTGAAATCCTTGCCGCAGATGGGCGCTTCGTTCTTGCGCGAAAGTTCCAGCATCACCGGCAAATCGACCGTCAGATTCGGCGCGCCATTGGCGAACGGCACGCCCTCCATCAGCGACGCGTATGCATAAATCATCGACGGCGCGATCATCTCGTCGTTATCGCGCATCGCTTTCTCGAACGCCTTCACCGACTGGTGCGCCTCGGTCGGCTCAATAAAAGATTCCGTCGACCCGCACCACATGGTCACCAGCCGCGTCGCGCCGCTCGTCTTGCGAAAGTCGCGGATATCGTCGCGCAGTTGCTCGGCGAGATCCATCTTCGTCTTGCCCTTCTTCACGTTGGGCCCGTCAATCTTCTTCACATAGTTGTGGTCGAACACCGCCGAACGCGGCGTGATGGTCGACAGAAACGGCTTGAGCTGTTCCAGCAGCCTGTAGTCGAGCACGCCGGCATTCGTCGCCGCCTCGTACATGTTGTCTTTGAAAATGTCCCAGCCGGTGAAGACCAGGTCGTCGAGCCCGGCCAGCGGCACAAATTCCTTGATTTTAGGAGACCGCCCGTCAGTGCGTTTGCCCAGGCGCACAGTTCCCATCTGCGTGAGCGACCCAATCGGCTTGGCCAGCCCCTTGCGAATGGCCTCCACGCCCGCGACGAAAGTAGTCGCCACCGCGCCCATGCCGGGGATCATGACGCCAAGTTTGCCCTTGGCCGGCTCAATAGTTCCAGTGGCGGTTAGCGCCTCCGTTCGAGCCTTTTTGCCACCACCAGTCCGCGCCGCCAGCTTCATCTCCCGGCTGGCCCGTTCGGCATGCGCCAGCGCCGTCTCGCGATGCTCATGCTCGCGCGCCGCGGCAGAATTGGCGAATTGCTTGCGATGGCGTTTCCCATTGGCATCCCACCAATCGGCCATGAACACTCCCGGCTTCTTCTGATACATGATCGCTCTCCTCGCAGTGACGGTGACGGTGGCCAGCCACCGCCACCAAATAAGATCGTCTCACGGAAGTGTGGGGTCTGGCAAACGAACCCGGTCGAATGCACGAAATCGCGCTCCAACGGCGCTGGATGTTCATTGAACGGGGACGCACTTGCTACATGACTCTAAGTGAATGGCGTTTACATCAACTACAATGTTGCCGCGAAGGCTGCTCGGGAGGGCGAATGGTCCACTGCAAATACATTCAGGCAGGACTCGCGGTATCGGCCTTGATGCTCTATGTGCAACCGCCCCTCAAACGTGCCTGACGCGCCTTCGAGAAGCACGCAGGCCTCCGCGCACCACCAGGTGGATACATCATGGCAGCCTAAGTGGGATGTCGCGCCCGACAAAGGTAAGAAGGAAAAACCTGCTCTCAGCCCCATAGTGTCTTTTGCTGACGAAGGCTTTCATGGAAGTCCAATACCTGAGAACGAGATCGACAAGAGAGAGGAAACGAAAAATCGAGAAGCTTTTGTCGAGTCCTTCCAGAGGGAGCCCCAGTGTTTCGGCTTCGCGAGCCAGGTGTAGACGAGGACGCGGGGCGGATCGTATTCGAGAATCTCGCCGTGGCATTCGAACTCGCTCACGCCGTTGACTACGACGAAGCCTTTCTCCGTGGCGTAGCCATAGGCGCCGCCGACGCGCGGATCCATTTCCCAGAGTTTGGCGGGGCATTCCGGGGAGGTGAACCAGCGCGAGAGTTCGGCAGACTTGGTCAGAGCCTGAAAGACACGAGCCGGGGGAGCGGCGATTTCGATTTCGCTGATGACTGCGTCTTGATCGGGCGTGATGATGATTGTGGGCATGGGCGGCTCCTGGTTCGGGTGCTTCAAGTTCAACATCAAAAATCAAAATCAAAATCAACTTCAACTACAAGATCAAGGGCGGCGGACAGGAGTGTCCGCCCCACATGATTCGTCTTAGCTTTTGCGGTGCAGGTCGAAGAATTGTTTCAGTTCTTTGCCGTGATCGGCGTAGGTCCATTTCTCGGTGTGGTGGTTTTCGTCGAGCATGGTGAGAACCATTTTCTGCATGTGTCCGGCGTCGGGCGTGGCCAGATTCGTGGCGTCGACGTAGGTGAAGGTGATGGTCTTGCCGTCGGGGGAAACGTTGGCGGCCATGCGCGGCTGGTTCCCCGCTGTGCAGTAGTGGGTCAACAGCAGGCGGTTGGGGCCGTCGAGGTTGATCATGCTGATCATTTCATCGTGGCCGGTGATTTCGCTCATCACGGCGGAGCCGCCGGAGACTACTTAGAAGGTGACGACGAGAGACTCGCCGTTGTTGGGGGTGCCTTCCCAGGAGCCGGGCATGTTTTTGATGGACGTAAAGACTTTTTGGGTTTCGGTTTGAGCGTTGTTTTGAGCCAGGGCGGTTGCGGCCGCCAAGGCGAGGACGACTACGGTGGCAATGCGCGTGGTACGGCTCATGATGGTTTTCCTTTCTTCTTGGTGGTTTGTTTTCGAGTTCTTTTAGCTTCCAACCTTTCTTGTTTTTCTTTTTCAAGAGCGAGATTTGAGAGTCATGGTTTCGGTTTGCGGGAGGAATGCGTCTCCCGGGCGTGTTCGGCTTCGACGAAGGCTTTCAGGTGGTTCAGGCTGGCGGCCCAGAAGACGCGGTATTGCTCGATCCAGGAGTCGACGGCGCGCAGCGGTTCAGGATTAAGTTCGTAGACGCGGTTGCGACCCTCTCGATGTTCGCGGACCAGATGAGCGCGGCGCAACAGGCGCAGATGCTTGGAAATGGCTGGACGCGAGACCGGGAAGGCTTCGGCGATCTGGCCGGCGGGCTGGCTGCCGCGGCGGAGCAGGTCGAGGACGGCGCGGCGGGTGGGGTCGGAGAGCGCCTGGAAGGTGGCTTCGGTGCGCTGGCTCGGGCTTCCCTTTTGAGCTTCTCTGGGAACTGCCGAATATGTAACCGAGCGGTTCCGCATAATGCGTAACTTAACAGTTACGTGATTGCCGTGTCAAGAAGAATTCTTTAGGGGCTGATGTGTCTTACTTCATGTACAATGTAAGTATGACTCGACAGATCACAACCGTAAGCACCAAGGGGCAATTTGTCATCCCCTCCGAAATGCGGACTGCTCTCGGCATCAAGCCGGGGACGCGGATCGCGGTCACGCAGCACGGGACGAAGATCACGCTTGAGCCGGTGACGGACGAACTCGTCGATCGGACGCGCGGGATGTTCGCCGGCAAACCTTCCCTTTCCCAGGAACTTCTGCGGGAGCGGCGCCGGCGAAAAGAGCGATGGTAACTTACGTTCTCGATTCAAGCGCCGTCTTGCGCTACCTAGCCGGCGAAGCGGGCGCTGCGCGAGTGGCCGAGATTCTCAAGGCTCACGTGGCGGGGCGCTGCGAGGCGATAATTTCGGCGCTGCATTGGGGCGAGATTGCGGGCATCCTCTGCAAACGGCACGGTAACACGGCCATGGAAGTGGCGCTCTCACGACTGAGGGCATTCGGTCTTGAGGTGGTTCCGGCCGATGGAGATCAAGCAATTCGTGCTGCGCTCATCAAGCTTAAGCGACGCATCCACTATGCGGATTCATTTGGAATCGCGCTCGCTGCTGCGGTTCGCGATCGTATTTTTGTGACTGCGGACTTCGATTTCGAACCTGCGAGCGGCGATGTGAAGATCGAGTTCCTGCCTGCGAAGTAACCCTGCCTGCTGTGATCTGCCGAACATTCGACTATGGGGCACGCGACGGACCCGCATTCGAGGTGCGCCGAGTGCCGAACATCGGCAGACGGATTCCGAGGCGTGCGGCTGCCCAAAAGCTGAAACTGTAGGCGACGCTCACATATATGGGGGCGGTGAAGTGGTTTTGGTCGAGACCTCGCAGGTAGTCCGGGCTGAAGTTGGCAAAGAGTTCGTGATAGCTGTGATACTCCGGGATGAAAAATCCTCCCCCGAAGTAGTGGTGGAAGGCGAGGGCGAAATGGTTCTCCAGCAGGCTGGACGGGAAGGTGACGAATTTGAATGCGAGAACGATGGTGGGAATGATCCATACAAATTGCGCCTCACGGGGGTTGTAGGATGCCGCGATTGCGCCCGAAAGCAGGCCACACAGTACGCTGAACAGAAGCAGATGATTGAAAGCGAACTCCAAACGGCTTTCCGTTGGCGGCATCCCGATCAGAGGGAGGATCACGTTATGGAATTGACCGGTGAGCCACAGCACCAGGAAATTCGTCAGCAGGTAGACGATTGCCAGGTGCAATAAAAACCAGAGAACAGTGCGGCCCAACTTTTCAAAGTTGCTCTTCGCCGGGACGGCTTGCTCCATGGCTCGACACTCTATACTTCGGTTGGAATGAGAGCAACAGCAACGTCAAGGGCGACGGACAGGAGTGTCCGTCCCACATTCTTCCGCTCACATTTTCCGCCCGGGCTTTTACTTTCGGCTGACCAGGTCGAGGAATGCCTGATGGATGCGGGGGTCGGCGGAGAGTTCGGGGTGGAAGGTGGCGGCCATGGTTTTTCCCTGCCGGACTGCTACTGGGTCGTTCCCTTCTGTGGCGAGGATTTCTACTCCGTCTCCGACGTGCTCAATTTTGGGGGCGCGGATGAAGACCATTTCCAGGGGCGAGTCAGCGGAGTTTTCTCCTGCGGATCGGTCTGAGATCGATCCGCCTGCGATCGATCTGTTCGAGATCAGCTTGCCTTGGCGGATGGAGCTGTCGATCTGGCGTCCGTAGGCGTTGCGGCGGATGCGGATGTTGATGGCGCCGAGTCCTTTCTGTTGCGGATTTTCTACTTCGGTCGCTAAGAGGATGGCGCCGGCGCAGGTGCCGAAAGTGGGCTTGGCGTGGACGAACTGTTTTAGCTTTTCGAATCCTTCGTCGCCTAACAGTTTGAGGAACGTGCCCGACTCGCCGCCGGGGATGACCAGGCCGTCGATGTCGTCGAGTTGCTCGGGCTTTTTGACGAGAACAACTTCGGCGCCGAGCTCTTCGAGGCGGCGGCGGTGGGCATCGAAATCGCCTTGCAGGGCCAGGACTCCGATTTTCGAGGGGCTGCCGTTTTGGTGGTGGGCTGACATGCGGGTTCGTTTTTATTTTAATGGATGGGTTCGGGGAGTTCGCGCTTCTCTCAAACTCGGGGAATGGAGCACGCTAGGTTTTGGGGGAATCTTCCTGTTGGAAAAAATGCGCATGGGTGGGCTCGGCGCATGACATCCGGCGGAAGTCAGCGTCCCCACCCTCTTTTCGCAAGGGACGCGAAAAGAAGGATGGGGCACCCTGTGCGACCTAACGTCAAAGGCGTCGGACAGGAGTGTCCGACCCACACACCTACTGGATATCAGTCCGAGGACTCGCCGGTGGAGAGCCAGCGGGCGCAGGCGGGGCCGAGTTCGGCCAGGGCTCGGGCTTCGTATTCGGCGCAATCTTCGCGGGTCAAAACTTCCGACCAGCGGCCGTTCACGCCTTTGTTGATGAAGACTTCGGCGCCGCCGTCCCAGAACGTGCCGCCTACGGGAGCGGTCTTGGCGGCGTTGCGCTTCATCCAGTCGAAGCTGCAGTATTCGACGATCGCGGGCCAGCGGGATTCTTCTACTTTGATATCGAGAAAGTTGGCGATGCGACGCATTTGTCCGGGCAGATCGTTTTTCAACTGGTTGAAGTGGACGAACATAACGTTGGGCAGGTCGCGAATTGTCCACCAGGAACGGGCGCTTTCCCAGAGCGACCAGAAGGGGTAGCCGTCGCCGTCGAACCAGTTGCGCCAGTATTGGCGGATGTCGGCGGGCGGCGGGGCGATGGGCGGGCCGACCAGGCTGGGCGTGAGGTTGAGCGCGTCATACCATTTTTGATTGGCGTTGGAGTGGTGGTTGTAGAGGCTCCAGACCACGTCGTGGCCGTCGCGGCCGATGTATAGATATTTCGCCTTGGGGGAGAAAACCAGCGCGTCGGCGGGAAGGTGAGTTTTGATGAAGCGGCGGTGGGTTTGCGCTTCGACGGCGGGCAGCTTCACTTCTTTCGGCGGAACGCGGAGGTCGAGCCAGGGAGACATCTCGGAGACGGTGAGCGTGGGATCGCCGCCGAAAAGCATTTGCGCGACCATCTGCTGCATCCAGGTGGTGCCGGACTTGCCGTAGGTGGCGATGACGATGTCGTCGTCGCGAAAGCGGAACTCGTTCCAGATGGTGGAGTCGAAGTGGTGGTTGTGGAGTTCGCGGGTTTTTGTGGGCAGGGGCATGGGATTGGGAGCGGTGTTTCGAGAGCGGCTGATCGTATCACAACAGGGCGGTCGATATTTGTGACAGGAGCCCGGTTCGCCGATTTAGGAGTTGACCGTACGCAGGGCCTGATGTACATTACCATGTAGTTATGGAACTGTGAGGTTATGGAATGACCGTGCCGGAGCATCTCGATGTCACGTTTGCGGCGCTGGCCGATTCTACTCGGCGGGCAATTTTGGCACGGCTGGCCAAAGGTGAGGCTTCGGTGCTGGAGCTGGCTGAGCCGTTTGACATGAGCCAGCCGGCAATTTCAAAACACTTAAAAGTTCTGGAGCGGGCAGGGCTGATTTCGCGCGGGCAGGATGCGCAGCGGCGTCCGCGGCGTCTGGAAGCGAGGCCGCTGCGGGAAGCGACGCAGTGGTTGGATACTTATCGGCGGTTCTGGGAGGCGCAGTTTGGGCGACTGGATTCTTTGTTGCAGGAATTGCAGGGTGGCGAACGGCGACGCGGCGCCAGGAAGCAGCGCGGACGGCGCAAACGATAAAGCAGATTCCTCACCGGGCTTTTGGCCCGGTTCGGAATGACATGCAACGATGAGATCTAAGACAAAAAGAGATCGACTTCAACGAGAAAAAGGAGACTGCGATGAAAAATAGCGGAACGTTTACGATCAGTGCTCGCGGGGACCGCGAAATTGTGGTGACGCGAGTATTCGATGCACCTCGCGAGCTGGTGTTTGACGCTTACACCAAGCCGGAACTAGTGAAGCGCTGGCTGCTGGGGCCGGAGGGGTGGTCGATGCCGGTGTGCGAGATCGATTTGCGGGCGGGCGGAAAGTATCGCTACGTGTGGCGGCAGGACAGCTGCGGAAAAGAAATGGGGATGGGTGGGGTGTATCGCGAAGTGACGCGGCCGGAACGGTTTGTGGCTACGGAAGTTTTCGATGAAGCGTGGTATCCGGGCGAGGCCGTGGACACGATTGCTTTTACCGAGCAGGCGGGCAAGACTACGCTCACGCAGACGATCTTGTATGACTCGCGCGAAACGCGCGATGCGGTGCTGAAGTCGCCGATGCAGAAAGGCATGGCGATGAGTTATGACCGGCTGGAGGGATTCTTGCCGGGAGTGGGGAGCGTGGTGGTTGGCGTTTAGTTACGACGACGCTAAATCAAAATCCTTCGGATTGAGAGTTTGGCATGCCTCCCTGTTGCAAGGGGGGCGAGGACGGAGGCGCGCCGCGCATGTACTTTACAGTACAAAGTACATTGTGTTAGTGTGTCTTGACCGAGAGATCGATGCTGTTTCCTCGTGAGTCAGGAGCTGCCATGAACCAAGTTTCCGTTTCGCAGTTGAGTGCGCAAATTCGTGATCGGTCCCGCTCCATGGGGCTTAAGCTTCTCTTGGTCAGCGGACTTGCTCTGTTTACTACAATTCCGTGTCTCTTCGTGTACAGCCTGGTCGAGGAGCGGACGGAGCGGGCCAAGGAAGTGATCCAGGAAATCGGCGGGCGCGCGGGCGGGCAGGAGACCTTCCTGGGGCCGACGCTTTCAATCCCCTACAGCATTCCGCCGATTTATAAGGGCGCTTCGGCGACGCCCGGCGTTTACGTTGTGTTTCCGAGCAAAGGCGAAGCCAACGTCAAAGTCCATACGCAGGAACGGCATCGGTCTTTGTTCAAGGTGCCGGTGTATGAGGCTGAGGTGAAGTTTGACGCGACGTTCGATCTCACGGGAGTGCCTGCGGCGGCGCCGGTGGGCGCAGAGTTGGACTGGAGTCGAGCGGGGATTGTGATCGGCGTTAGCGACGCGCGCGGAGCATTGGCCGATGGAACTCTTACGGCGAATGGCAAGACGATCACATTCGTTCCCGCCGAAAATGTGGGCGTACCGAACCCGCGCTTGCCGCTGGCATATTTTGACGCGCACATTTCCGGGCTGGCTCAGCCGAACTCGACTTTTAGTGTGACCGCGAATCTTCGATTTTCGGGTGCGCAGCGGCTCGCCGTGCTGGCTTATGGCAAGAGTACGCACTTCACGGCGGAGAGTGATTGGCCGAGCCCCGGTTTTGATGGAGGCTTCTTGCCGGTGAAACGCACAGTGACAGCGCAGGGTTTTACCGGCGAGTGGTATGTGCCGTTCATTGCCCGTGGAGTTCCCGCCGAAGGGAGCAATTGGGCCGTCAGCGCCTTAGATCACACGGCGATGGGAATCTCGTTCGTGGAAATGGCGGATCCCTACCAATCTGTCAGCCGTTCACTCAAATATGCACTTCTGTTCGTCGGGCTATTGTTTCTCTCGTACTTTGTTTTTGAAGCTACGGCCGGAAAGCGCGTGCATCCCGCGCAATATGTCCTGGTTGGCGTGGCGCACATGATTTTTTATCTTCTGCTGCTCTCGTTGGCCGAGCGGATCGGATTCGACTGGGGATTTCTTTTGGCTAGCGGCGCTACTGTGCTTTTGCTTTCGGCCAACGCCAAGTGGATTTTCGCCAGCAGCGTGCAAGGCCTTCGCGCACTGGTTGTATTCAGCTTGCTTTACTTTTTTATCTATCTGTTGCTGCGACTGGAGGACAATGCGCTGCTGGTCGGCGCGGTGACGAGTTTCCTCGCAGTGGCGGCGGTGATGTATTTCACGCGCAACATCGATTGGTACAGTTCGCTGCCGGCGGGTGGGACGCGGGATTCAGAGGAAAACGAGAAGGCTGCAATCTAGATAGAACTTTGTGTTGGGTGGACGCAAAGGCCGCGCCCCAGATCCCTCGCCCCGCTGGAGAAAACGCGGGGCTTCGGGATGACGCATTCGTGAAAGGGGGCGAAGAGGACGTTTGGTTTGACGCGGTATGCGAGGGGCTTACCACCCCCTCGTCTGCAGCATGTGGGCTTCGTCCAGCCCCGCGACAGCCAGGCCTTTCATGGCTCCCTGCAGGTCTTCGCTGACTTCAAGTAATACTTTCGGGTCGTTGAAGTGCGTGGCGGCTTTTACGATGGCTTTGGCGCGCTTCTCGGCTTCTACGGGGTCGGCGAAAGTCGTGCTGTCTTTCATGAAGATACCGCTGCCGACGAAGACGGCTTCGGCGCCTAGCTGCATGACGAGGCTGGCGTCGGCTGGCGTCGCAATTCCTCCGGCGCTGAAATTTGGGACGGGGAGCTTGCCTGCTTTCGCGACCATCTTGATTAGCTCATACGGGGCGCCGTGTTCTTTGGCTTTGGCGTAGAGTTCTTCTTCGCCTAGCACTGTCAGAATCTTCATCTCTTGCACAATTTGGCGGATGTGTTTTACGGCGTGGACTACGTCGCCGGTACCGGCTTCGCCTTTGGTGCGGATCATGCAGGCGCCTTCGGCGATGCGGCGCAGGGCTTCGCCGAGGTTGCGGGCTCCGCAGACGAAGGGGACGGTGAAGGCTTGCTTGTCGACGTGGTGGGCTTCATCGGCGGGAGTGAGGACTTCGGATTCGTCGATGTAGTCGACGCCTAGTTCCTGCAAGATTTGGGCTTCGGCGAAATGTCCGATGCGGCACTTGGCCATGACCGGGATGGAAACGGCTCCCATGATTTCGCGGATGATCTTGGGACTGGCCATACGGGCAACGCCGCCTTCGGCGCGGATTTGCGCGGGGACGCGTTCGAGGGCCATGACGGCGACGGCTCCGGCGCGCTCGGCGATGGTGGCCTGGGCGGGAGTGGTGACGTCCATGATGACGCCGCCTTTGAGCATTTCGGCGAGGCCGGTCTTGAGGCGGAGGGCGTTTGAGTTGGAACCGTTGTTCTGGGACATATTTGTGAACCCTGTGGATACCTTTTCGCTAGCGCGAAGGATGGGCGCGAGGCGCCGTGAACTCTCTATATTACAACGTTTGAACGGGGTTTACCGGATGGGGCTGGCTAACGCTTCAAGATCAGGAGAAGAGCGACGGCTGCGGCGATGAAGCTCCAGAGGCTGATGGCGACGATGCGTTCGATCCGGCGTACTTTGGGCGAGCGCTTCGTATTTTTTGAGCTGCGATACGCGCCGTAAATCCTGAGCCCCAGAGCGAGGGCGACGGCGATTCCTGTTGGAATTCGGACGGAGTTCGGCGCGTCCCACCAAATTTGTTTGTCGGCGATGAACATATTTATTGAATTGGATGGTAACGGATACGTCTCTGAATGCGGGAGCGGAAACTGCAAAGTCAAGAGATTTTAAACGCTGAGGGCGCGAAGGAAATCCGCGGAGGTCGCAGAGAAAGGCAAAACCAAGAGATCAACCACAAGCGAAATCGCGAACCCTTTCCTAGACGCCGTTGGGGCGCTGGCGGATCAGGCTTAGGAATTCGGATCTGGTTTCTTCTTCGTTGCGGAAGCAGCCCAGCATGGATGACGTGACGGCGGCGGAATGCTGCTTTTCTACGCCGCGCATCATCATGCAGAGGTGACGGGCTTCGATGACTACGCCTACGCCTTGCGGCTCGATTACTTTTTGAATAGTTTCGGCGATTTGGGTGGTCAGGCGCTCTTGAATCTGCAGGCGGCGGCTGAACAGTTCAATCAGGCGCGGGATTTTGCTGAGGCCGATGACGCGTCCGTTGGGGATGTAGGCGACGTGGACTTTGCCGAAGAACGGCAGCAGGTGATGCTCGCAGAGGCTGAACATTTCTACGTCTTTCACGATGACCATCTCGTCGTATTTTTCGTGGAAGAGTGCGCCTTTGAGCAGGGCTTCGGGGTCTTCCTGGTAGCCCTTGGTTAGGAATTCCATGGCTTTGTGGACCCGCTCGGGCGTGGCGGTGAGGCCTTCGCGGGTGGGATCTTCGCCGAGGCGGACGATCATTTCGCGGACCAGGTCTTCGAAGGCGGCGCTGGTTAGGGTGGGGGATTCGTTCTTCGTTGCAATCGGCGTTTGGTCAAGCGGGGCTGGGTTCATGGGTCGGGTTCGATTCCCTCAGCGGCTAAAGCCGCCTTTCATTTGATACGGCCTGACGGCATGGCTGAAGCCATGCCCTGATACGAATCGTCGCGCTTCCTGTGTGGCTTCCAGTTGCATAGGTCCTTCGGCGCGAGGTGCGCGCCTCAGGATGACATCGCAATCTGGTTAGCGCCTTGGTTCGTTGGCACCCGTGTACTCGAAGGAGTTCATCATGGTTTCTTCGAGTCTTACTCTTTCAAGATGCGCCTTTTGGAAGCCACGCTGCAATATTTCGTAGATCTCGACCGAGAGATTTTCCGTGGTGGGCACTTCCTGGGCGAATTCTTGCAGCGTATTCAAATTCTGCAAGTCGTAGCGCTCGAGCACTTCCCTTTCGACAAAACCGTCGAGATCGACCAGGTTGCAGACCATGCCGGTGGCGGGGTCAACCGGGCCGCTGACGGTGACTTCGAGCGAGTAGTTGTGGCCGTGTCCGTGCGGGTTGTTGCATTTGCCGTAGGTGGCGAGGTTTTCGTCGGCGGACATGTCGGCGCTGTGCAGGCGGTGGGAGGACGAGAAACGATAGCGGCGGGTGAGATGGGCTTTCATGGGTCAGCTTCTAGCTGCTAGCTCCTAGCTTCTAGCGAATCAAATTCTCCGTAGAAATCTACGAAGAGGTCTTGGGTTTCGTAGACGCGCACACGGTGCAGCTTGGCTTTTTGGAGCTTTGTGTCGAGGCGCTGCCAGACGGCGATGGCTAGATTTTCTGTCGTCGGAATCTGGGTAAAGAATTCGGGGACTTCTTTGTTCAGGAAGCGGTGGTCCATGGCGTCGAGGACTTCGCGGTGCATGATTTCTTTTAATTGCTTCAGGTCGACCACGAAGCCGGAGCGGGGATCGACTTCTCCTTTGACCGTGACTTCTAAGGTGTAGTTGTGGCCATGGCCGTTGGGGTTGTTGCATTTGCCGAAGATGCGCTGGTTTTCTTCCGGCGTGAAGTCGGGGTTGTGGTAATAGTGCGAGGCGGAGAATTCGGCTTTGCGGGTTAGGTAGACCATAGAAAAGCAGTTGCCAGTTGCCGGGTGTCAGTTGCCAGTGAAAGCAATCCGGCAGAATCAATACCGTCGAATCCAACCAGTCTCATCAATCACGATTGGGGGCCAGCTCCGCGGGCGGCTCCAGGGCGTGCTCGGGAATGGATTGCCACTTAGAAGAGCTCACGGTTTCTTCCTCGGGGCAAAAAGTTTTGTTGGGTTCGAACACGACGATCTTATAAAGATAGCGCTTGCCCTCCTGCGGATCATACGCGAAGACGAAGGCGACGCCTTTTTTCTTGTCGATCCAGAAAACGAGCGGGCGGTCGCCGTGGGCGGGATCGGGCGGAGTGAGCAGGGTGAAGGCGCGCAGGTCTTTGTAGGCGGCCGCAACTTTTTCGGCGTGATCGAAGGTGGTGATGCCGTCGCCGGTGTGAAAGCGGGTGGTGGCCGATTCGATCTGAAAGACCTTTCCCTTTTTGTTGAGGCGAATGAACAAGTCACCGCGGCCGGTGCGGTTGGTCGAGTCGACCCAATCGAGCGTGGTGCCGCAGGAGTTTTGCCATTCCTGGTCTTCGCTTTTCTTGGGGAACAGTTCGAGGGCGCGGTCGCGGGTGTCGCCGAGTTTCAGCGGGCCGATGCTGAGGCCGGGTTCGATGGTCACTTCGCCGGAGAGCGTGGGTTCTTGTGCGACGACTGGCGTGGTGATCGCGGCTAGCAACAGAATAGGCAGAATGAGGGTCACAAGTTTCATGAGAGTCGTCCCGCGGGAGTTGGGGTGTGGTGAATTGCTTCGGGTTCGGGGTTGTCTTTCGGGCCGTAGCTGCGTCCCTTCCAGGAGACGCTGCCGTTGGCGTGCGCTCTTTTCGAGCGCAGGAGTAAATACGCGAACATCGGCATGCCGAAGGCTACAGAGATCAGGGTCCTTTTCGTGCCGAAGTGCGCACGGTTGATCCAAATTATCAGGAAGGCCCACGGCAGCACACAGAGCGCTGTGTCCCAGTAGCGGGTCGCTATGCTCACGATTCCCAGGGGCAAAGCAATCCACGCGACTGCCCACCAGGCGAAGGTTGAAAACGCCCGCCAACCGGGGTTCGGAAACAACAGCGCCAGGTTCTTGGTCCAGCCGTCGCGGAGTTGAGCGTAGTTGCGGTACATGCGGGTGCGGACGCGGTCAGCGGCGTAGCGGAAACGAATTTTGCGGCCGGAAGTTTTCACGGCGCGGGCAAGAGCTACGTCTTCGAGGATGTCGTCGGCAACCGCGGCGTGGCCTCCGACGGCTTCATAAGCGTCGCGGCGAATCAGAATGTATTGTCCGTTGGCGGCGGCGATGGGCGAAGCGGGGTCGCTCACTTTCGACGGAGAATATTGGCGGGCGAGTTCGGCGAAGACTACGGGGAGCGTCGCCATTTCCCAGAACGTGACCGCGATCTGCTCGGGAGAATAGGAGAGAAGTTCCGCGCCATTTTCCCGCGCTTCTTTCACAGCGGCCGCGAGTGAGCCGGGGAGATGGACTGTGTCGGCGTCGGTGAACAGGAACCATTGGCCGCGGGCCTGGCGCGCGCCGGTGGAGACGGCGTTGTTCTTGCCGGTCCAGCCGGAGGGTAGTGGTCCGGCTTCGATCACGCGCACGCCGGGGAATGACTCCGCAATTTCACGGGTGCGGTCGGTGGAGTGGTCATCGACGACGATGAGTTCGAAATCAACGCCGGTCTGCGCGACGAGCGATTGGAGACAGTCGGCGAGGCAGGCTTCTTCGTTGCGCGCGGGGACGATGACGGATACCTGCGGGCGCTCTTTGACTGTTTCGGTTGCGAGCATAGAAAAGGCATTACACCCAGCGGCTGAAGCCGGTTATTCATTTCCGGCGGCTTTACGGTGCGGCTGAAGCCGCACCCTTTCAAAGCAAGATCTAAGGTGCTCTTCACGCCGCACCTCGAAAACGAAAACCGACCGGCGTTCCCGATCCCCGTTTGGAGATCGAATCCATTATTATAACTGTGTGCGACGCGCTTCCCAGTTTCCTTCCGTGATGATGGCCGGCCTGCTTCTGCTGGCGCTTTCCGGCTGCTATAGCGGGACGCGGCCGCCGCGCATCGGCTCGAACGCTCCTGATTTTACCGTGCAGGATGGGCAGACCAAGGTTACGCTGAGCCAGTTGCGCGGGCAGGTGGTGGTACTGAATTTTTGGGCCACGTGGTGCGCGCCGTGCGTGGAGGAAGTTCCCTCGCTCGTGGAAATGCAGCGGCGGCTGAAGGCCAAGGGCGTGACCGTGCTGGCGGTGAGTGTGGACGTGGACGACAACGCGTACCGGCAGTTCGTGAAGAATCACAATGTCACGCTGTTGACGGTGCGCGATCCGGACCAGAAGAGTCCTGCGCTGTATGGCACGCATTTATTCCCCGAGACCTATGTGATTGACCGCAACGGGGTGATGCGGCGGAAGTTCATTGGGGCGGTGGATTGGACCGAGCCGGAGATTACGAATTTTCTAAGCAAGCTGTAGGCGTTTCCTCTGGGGCTGAAGCCCCGGTTCGTTTTTTCCTGCTTTACGCGGCGCTGAAGCGCCGCTCTTCCACGGTAATGCGCACGGTAATGCCTGCGTGGCGGAAGGTTGGAACACCCTTAGCGGCCGCCGACGCCTTCGCGGCGGCCCTCATTGTAGAATCAGACCGCCATGGCGTTCCGGTTTGAATTCGATCCGGTGAACAAAATATTGTTAGCGCGATTCGAGGGGGCGCTCACCAATGAATCGGCAGAGGAATATCACGACGCCCTGGGCAAGAATTGGCGAGCGACGAATGCCCAGGCGGGCATCTGGGATCTTGCCGGCGTAACTGAGTTTTCCGTGGGATCCGATTTCCTGCGCAGCCTGGCCGCGCGCAAACCCATCACACCCGGATTGACCGAACACCCTCGCTATATCGTGGTCCCGGTGACGGCTGGATACGGCTTGATGCGCATGTTCCAGATCGCGGGAGAGTCGAGTCGACCGTTGCTGAACGTGGTGCGCACCGTTGATGAGGCACTCACTGCGCTCGGCGTTCCTTCTACGCGGTTCGAGCCCTTGAAATTGGAATAATCCCAATGCAACATTGGAATGTCAGATTTTGGGAATGGTTCGTCCTGAATTTCTCAGCGCTCTCTGCGGCTTTTCTCTGCGACCTCAGCGGTTAAAGTCTTTTAAACTGCCGGCAAGAGCAAAGTCTTGACCGCAGAGCACGCAGAGAAACCCCGCAGAGGTCGCAGAGAAATTCAAAATCGCTCACTACCCAAAGTTTTCTTACAGCTTGGCGTGTCTTAGGCGCAGGGCGTTGGTGATGACGCTGACGCTGCTGAAGCTCATGGCGGCGGCGGCGAAGATGGGGCTGAGCAGGATTCCGAAGAATGGATACAGAATGCCGGCGGCGATGGGGACTCCGACGGCGTTGTAGATGAAGGCGAAGAAAAGATTCTGGCGGATGTTGCGCATCGTGGCCTGACTGAGTTTGCGGGCGCGCAGGATTCCGCTGAGGTCGCCTTTGACCAGCGTGATGCCGCCGCTTTCCATGGCGACGTCGGTTCCGGTGCCCATGGCGATGCCGACGTTGGCTTGCGCGAGGGCGGGCGCGTCGTTGATGCCGTCGCCGGCCATGGCGACCACTCTTCCTTGCTGCTGTAATTTGCGGATGACTTCGAGCTTGCCTTCGGGCAGGACTTCGGCTTCGAATTCGACGATGCCGAGGGTGCTGGCGATGCGGAGCGCGGCGATGCGGTTATCGCCGGTGAGCATCACGATTTTGAGGCCGCGTTTTTTTAGTTCGCTCACGGTGTCGGCGGCTCCGGATTTCAGCTGGTCGGCGACGGAGAATGCGCCTACGTATTCTCCGTCGACGCCGACGCAGAGAAGTGTGTCACCGGGATAGGAGCCGGAAACGATTTCTGGTTTTTCCAGGATTCCAAGTTCAACCATCATGCGAACGCTGCCGACGGCGACTTTGCGGCCGTCGACGATTCCGGTGATTCCTCTTCCGGTGATGGATTGAACTTCTTTGGGCGGAGAAAGCTTGAGCTTCTTTTCGGCAGCCGCGGCGACGATTGCGTTGGCCAGGGGATGTTCGCTGGCGGATTCGAGGCTGGCGGCGAGGCGCAGCAGTTCGGGATCGCTCGACAGACGATCCGACATGCTGGTCACGCTCGGCTTGCCTTCGGTGAGCGTGCCGGTTTTATCGACGACCAGGGTATCTACTTTTTCTAAAGTTTCGAGGGCTTCGGCGTTTTTGATCAGTACTCCGGCTTGGGCGCCGCGACCGGTGCCGACCATGATTGCCATCGGCGTGGCGAGGCCGAGGGCGCAGGGGCAGGCGATGATCAGGACGGCGACCGCGTTCACGAGCGCGTGCGCCAGACGCGGTTGCGGGCCGAAGGCTAGCCACGCCGCGAATGTTATGAGAGCGATCGCGACCACAGCGGGGACGAACCAGCCGGCGACGCGGTCCGCGAGTTTCTGAATGGGAGCGCGGCTGCGCTGGGCCTGGCCGACTAGCCGAACGATTTGCGCCAGCAGAGTTTCGGAGCCGACGCGCTCGGCGCGCATGATGAAAGATCCCGTGGAGTTGATGGTGGAGCCGATGACTTTGCTGTCGGGCGATTTTTCCACGGGGATAGATTCGCCGGTGATCATGGATTCGTCGACCGAGCTGTGGCCTTCGAGGACGACGCCGTCGACGGGGACTTTTTGGCCGGGGCGGACGCGGAGCTTGTCGCCCGGCTTGACTTGGTCGAGAGCGATGTCTTTTTCCGTCCCGTCTGGTGAGATCAGGCGCGCGGTTTTCGGGCTGAGGTCGAGCAGGGCGAGGATGGCGGCGCTGGTGCGGCTGCGGGCGCGAAGTTCCATGACCTGGCCGAGCAGGACCAGCGTGGTGATGGCGGCGGCGGCTTCGAAGTAGACGTCGGGGTAGCCCCCCATGCTGCGCATCGACTCAGGAAAAATTTGCGGCGCGATGGTTGCGACCACGCTGTAGAGGTAGGCGACGCCGGTGCCGAGGCCGATCAGGGTGAACATGTTCGGGCTGCGGTTGACCAGCGAAGTCCAGAAGCGCTGGAAGAATGGCAGGGCGCACCAGAGGACGACCGGCGTGGCGAGAAGGAATTCGAGCCAGGGCAGGATCGAAGCCCACGGCCTGAACGCGGACTGATTGTTGTTAATGATGTAAATTCCGCGCATGAACCAGTGCGGCCAGAACATGCTTGCCATAGCGATCGCAAGCAGCGGCGCGGTAAGCACGACGCCGACCCAGAAGCGGCGGGTCATGTCGCGGAGTTCGGGATTTTCGGCTTGCCCGGCGGTGACGGTACGCGGTTCGAGGGTCATGCCGCAGATGGGGCACAAACCTGGGGCGGGGCGCACGATTTGCGGATGCATGGGGCAGGTGTATTCGGTGCGCGTGGCGGAGATCGGCGTGTCGGGTTCGAGAGCCATGCCGCAGGAGGGACAGGCTCCTGGTTTCGGCTCGCGCACTTCGGGGCACATGGGGCAAACGTAAGAGGCGACCGGGGCGGCTTCCGGCTTTCGGCTTCCGGCTTCCGGCGAAGCCGCCGCGTGCACGTGAGGCGCGGCAGAAACAACCGGTGATAGCGACTTGGCTGGCGCGCCCAGCGTTACCAACCCGGATTTCGGAGCGGGCGGGTTGAGATATCCCTGCGGGTTGGCTTTGAATTTATTGGCGCAACCGGCGCAGCAGAAGTAGTAGGTCTTTCCGGCGTGCTCGTGCGTGTGCTTGGCCGTGGCGGGATTGACGTTCATGCCGCAGACGGGGTCGCGCTCGAGGGCCGGAGTTGGGTTGGAGGCTGTCATGTGCGACGGGTGCGGTTCGCGGGCGGGCTTGTCTCGCCGGAATTATCCCGGTTACGCCCAGAGACAAGAATACCCGATACGCGGGTATCAGGTATTCGAACGGGTCGGTCTGGCGACAGTTATTTCTTGGCGTGTGAAACGCTGGGCGCGGACAAGGCAATCAGATATTTGCCTTCGTCCTCGTTGATGGGAGCGAAGTCGAGCGCGAACATCGAGCCATAGCCTTCGGTGATCCGGGCTCGGAAATAATAGACTTTTCCAGGATCCGCAGTGAGGGTGGCGAACGCGGCCTTGTCGGAAAAACGCTTCAGATGCGATTGCCAGCGGGTGCACAGGTGGTGTTCGCCGGGATCGACGGCGAAGGCCAGATAGGATTCGGGCCGATCGGCGCCCACCCAGTTACCGTCGAGGCCAACCCTCAAAGTCGGACGGGAGATTTCGTTGACGGCCTTGTCAAAGACCTCGACGACATACACCATGCTCTTCCCGGCTTCGGGCTGGGCGGGCGGTTGATCTTTTTGCGGCTGGGCGTTGAATTGAACTTCCGCGGGACCACATGCGGCCTGGGTAGAGGCGACTGTTGCATTTTGCGCGAAGGCGGCGGTGGCGAAGAAAAACAGGAGTGCGGCGAGAGCGGCTTTCATGGGCGTTCCTCCGGCTGAAGTGCGCCGCGGAGTAATGTACTGCGCAGAACGCCCGCGGACGCAGGATTCAACTGAACCTGATTCTATTCCTCGAAAGCGCGCCGCAATATAGAGAATTGTTGCGGGCTTGCAAAAGTATGTCAGGAGAAATGCCGTATCATTAGAGTGCGTTGGGGAATGCATCCGGCGGAAACGAGCTGGGAGATTCCAGTTATCTTCTTCGTAGCGAAGGGCGTGAGGGCATGACTTATCTGGACGTGGTCTTCAATTACGGCGCGACGCCGGGCGAGAACGAAATGCGGGCCATTGATGCCATGCGCGAGGTGTACGGCATCCGGCGGGTGCTGTTCAATGCCAAGGAGCGGACCGTGCGGGTGGAGTTCGACGCGTCGCGCATGAAGCAGGACGCGGTGGCGAAGCTGCTGCGGAATGCCGGGATTGATGTGCGGGAAACGGTCGAACTGGCGTAGAGACGGCGCTTTTCGTCGACGCCCTTCTGCAGCATCGATAGCCCGGGCCGACGTAAGGTTCCTCGCCCGGCTTCGCCGCGCTCAGAATGATCTTTTTAAACCTTAAACAAAAACTTGAATTGAGATGGAGATTAGACGGGGGAGGGCTGGTTGGCGCGCTTGGAGGAAAAGCAAGGGGTGCTCACAGAAAACCTCTGGCCGAAGTTATTCTCTGAAGCACCCCGTTGCGCGCCACTTCGTCTGCCCTTACTGTTGCAAGCCGCGTGCCATCCCTAAACCCTTCAAAACAAGCGTCTCTAAGGTTTTTGCCTTTGTAGGAATTGCGCGGCCCTAGGAAAGAATTACGTCGCGGTCTGCACGCACCGGAAGGGCCAACCGAGGCTGTTGAAAACTTGTGGCCGATAATATCGTGACCCGATAGGAGCGAAGTCGAGCCGACGCGAATGACGGGGCGGGAGGTTGTCCTCGATTGAACCGGGCTCGCAATCTTGGCCGCGGGGAAACCGCAGGAGAACACAAGAGCTTTTGCTGCAGCAGCACACGCAAAGAAGACAGCGCTGAGTTCGCCGAGAAAATTGGCGATCACCGGTCCGCGAGAGGGCCGGCAGTTTTAAAGCGATTCATTCTTCGCTATAATTCTTGTGGTTACATTCCACGCTATAATCGACGGGCAGGTCCTTCCCGCGAATTCATTTAGCGCCCTTAGCTCAGCTGGATAGAGCGTCTGGCTACGAACCAGAAGGTCGGGAGTTCGAATCTCTCAGGGCGCACCATTCTCCCCGATCTCAAACCAACAAGATCCCAAGCTGCTTTTCGACCCCGATCGCCCGTGAATGGAGTGTTTCGCTTGCCGGATCGACGGCGCGGGGGCCGGTTGGAGGCTTCCCCTTCACTCAAGAACGACTCCGGGCTGCCGATGATTGTTCTGGCGGCGGGTATTCGTGACGTTGGAGCAACCGGCGCGCCGAAGAGGGTACCATCAACGCAACAGGTAAAAACACGCTCGCTCTCGGTGATCCGGTCCCGTGGTTTCGGGCGAAGAATCTTTCGGGCGGAAGCGTCGATCTGCATGTCTCTGCCGGGCGATGGATCGTGCTGGCCTTTCTGGGGTCGCTGGCCGAGCCTCATGCGCAGGCTCGACTCGCGGCGCTGGCCAAGCAGGCCAGCTTATGCACTCCGGATCATCTGGTCAGTTATGTGGTGCTGAGCACTCAGCCGGACGATGCGCGACCGCTGCTGGCGATGAGCGCGCCAGGGTTGAGATTCATTACGGACTACGACGGGGCCATCCGCGGAGATTACGGCCCGCATCCAATGCCGCGCACCGTCGTGCTGGATCCGATGTTGCGCGCCATCGCGAACATTCCAGCTGAGCCGGCGGAGAATCACGACCAAATTTTGGAACAGTTGTTGCGCGATCTGCCATCTCCGGAGAATTCGGCGGGGGTGCCACTGACCGCGCCGGTTCTGATGGTGCCGCGGGTGTTTGATTTTCCATTGTGCGAGCATCTGGTGGGCCTGTACGACAAAATCGGGGGCACCGATTCCGGGTTTCTGGTGGAACAGGCGGGCAAGCCGGCCACGATGATTGATCACAGCAAGAAGCAGCGCCAGGATTTGCTGATCGTTGCACCCGACCTGCGGCGGCTAATTCGAGAGCGGATTGTGAAACGGCTGTTGCCGGCGATCGAACTCCATTTCCAGTTCAAGGCGACGTGCATGGATCGCTACATTGTCGCGTGTTATGACAGTGAGACCGGCGGGCACTTTTTCCCGCACCGCGACAATATGAACGCGGGCGTGGAGCATCGGCGGTTCGCGGTGTCGGTGAATTTGACCGGCGACTATGAAGGTTGCGATTTGATCTTTCCGGAATTTGGGCGGCGAACTTACCGCGCGCCCGCGGCTGGAGCTCTCGTATTCTCCTGCGGGACTTTGCATGCGGTGACGGCGATCACGAAAGGGCGGCGGTACGCTTTTCTGCCTTTTCTTTACGGAGAATCCGACATAGAGAAGAGCAAAAAAAATGACGCCTTGCTGGAAGGCATCGGCGTGGCTTACCAGGCGGACCAGCACAGCCTCTATTCCGAAACTTCGGGTTGAATTCGGGGAGAGTGCTTTCTTGTTGCGCCCGCGGAGATTACGGTTGCAGCGCCTGGATCGGCGCGGGATGCACTTGCTCGCTTTGAATCGAGGATGCGTCCCAGCCTCCGCCCAGCGCTTTAACCAGATAAACCGAGGTGACCATCTGCTGGCCCAGCAACTGCGTCGAGAGGCGCTCGTTGGTCAGGAGCACGGTCTGCGCGGTGATGACGTCGAGGAAGGTGGTGAGTCCTCCGACGTAGCGGTCGTTGGCGATGTCGAGAGCGCGGCGCGCGTCGGCGACCGCACTGCTCTGGGTGGCGGCTGCCTGGGACAAGGAATTCAGGCTCGACAATCCATCCTCCACCTGCTGGAAAGCGTCGAGAGCGGATTCGCGGTAGTTGGCGACGGATCCGTCATAGGCGGATTTGGTGGCGGCGAGATTGGCGCGATTACGGCCACCGTTAAAAATGGGCTGCAAGAGATCTCCGCCCAGCGACCAGAATGCGCTCGGGGCAGTGATGAGAGAGCCCAGCGAAATGCTCTGGAAGCCGCCCGCCCCGGAGATGGTGAATTGCGGGTAGAACGCGGTCTTGGCCACGCCCACGAGCGCGTTTTCTTGCGCCATGGCACGCTCCGCGGTGGCTACATCGGGCCGGCGCTCGAGCAGGTCGGACGGCATTCCAAGAGGAACGGGTGGCGGAGTTCCTTTCAGCGGAGCTACCGGAACGCTGAAGGTAGACGCGGGGGTTCCGGTGAGCGCGGCCATGGCATGCTCGAACCGCGCGCGCTGTTGTTGCAGCAGAAAAAGCTGTGTATTGGTCGAGTCGAGCAGAGTTTGCTGCTGCGCGAGGTCGAGCCCTGAGGCCACGCCGCCTTCATGGCGATGCTTGACCAGCACCAACCCTTCCTGCTGGATCTTGACCGACTCTTGCACGACTTGAGTTTCGGCATCGAGTTCGCGCAGGTTGAAGTAGTCGGCCGCGAGTTCTGCCGTCAGCACGAGTTGGACGTTGCCTAGGTCAGCGGCGGTTCCCTGCAGACTGGCGTTGGCGGCCTGCAGTGTCTTCCGTGCCTTACCAAAGAGATCCACTTCGTAATTCAAGGCGAAGGGAACTTCGTAGACGCTCTGCGTGAGCGGGGCCACGGGAACCGAGCTTTCAGGGCGATTGCCGGAGTAGCGGTCGCGGGATGCGGCGGGGTCGGCGCTCAGCGTGGGCAAGAGGCCGGCCGATGCCACGCGTGCCAGCGCACGAGCCTGATTGAGGCGATCGCGGGCGGCCTCGAGCGACTGGTTGGCTTTCAGCAATTGCTGCTCATAGCCGTTCAGCTCATCGTCGTGAAAAATCTCCCACCAGGCTGACTTGGGAACGGCATCTTTCGGAGCGGCCTCGCGCCATGGGCCTTCGGTCTTCCAGGCTGGCGGAGTCGGAACCGAGGCGCGCTGATATTTTGGGCCGACCGAACATGCCACCAGAAAGAAGCCGGCGCCAAATACAGCGCCACACGCCAAGGCAAGCGCTAACCTCTTCATGAATGCTTCCCTTGCTGATTCTCGGGAGCCACATTTACCGTCTGGCCATCTTCCAGGGAATCATCGGGATTGATGATGATGCGGTCGTCGGCAGTGACCCCGCCCAGAACTTCGAGGGTGGTGCCGTAGTCGCGGCCGATCGTGATCGAACGCAATTGAACTTTGCTGTCCGCGCCCACCACCGCCACTTGCGCGCCGTCGTGACGGAAGATCAGGGCATTCACGGGAACGGTAATTTTTGCGGTGTTGATCTTGGGATTGAAATGCACTTCGCCGAAGGAGCCTCGCAACAGGCGCCCATCTTTATTGGGGACGTCCACTTCGGTCAGCAGGGTGCGCGTGGTTGGATCGATGGCTTCGGCCGTGCGTGCCACGGCTCCGCGGAATTGCTTTCCGGGAAGTTCAGGCACGGTAATGTAGGCCGGCATGCCGGTCTTGAAAGCGGGGGAATAAATTTGCGGAACGCTGGCAAAAACGCGTAGCGGGTCAACCTTGGCCAGGATGAACAGTTCGGTTCCAGCGCCGCCGGCGGTGATGAGCGCACCGGGATCAACATCGCGTTTCACCAGCACGCCGGAGAATGGGGCGTACACATGTTTGAACGACTCTAATTCTTCCAGGCGCCGCAAGTTGGCCTGAACCGCGGCCAGGTTGGCCACGGCCTGCTGATAGGCGCTGGTTTGCGTGTCGGTTTCCTGCTGCGAAACAGAGTCGGTCTTGCGCAAATTCTGCCAGCGCTCGGCAGAGATTTTTGCGATATCGAGTTGCGCCGACGCTTGCTGGCGAGTGGCGCGGGCCTGGGAAAGTTCCTGATCGACTTCCGGAGTATCGATATCCGCCAGCAGTTCGCCTTTATTGATGTGGCTGCCGATGTCCTTGTACCACTTGAGCAGGTAGCCGTTGGTGCGGGCGTAGATGGGCGACTCCTCATAAGCTTGCAGCGATGCGGGCAGCACCAGTTCTTCGTCAGGCTTTTCAACGATGGGGCGAACCACGGCGACGGTGGCGACGGCATCGGCGTCAGTTTCTTTGGCCAGCGCCTGAGTCGCCCGGAACCGGTTCAACAAGCTGATCCCGCCGCCCAGAGCGAGCAGCAGCACCACGACCACAACGGCGATCACAGCATTGCGCGGCGATGTCGCCGGAAGCTCCGGAGGCGGTGTGACCTGCGGGGCCGCGTGATGCGCTTCGACTGCGGGATGATTGGTTTCCAGTTCACTCTGCATAAGGGCCTGATTGAAACCTTTCTGCTTGGTCTTTATTTCCTAACTTATCAATTCCCGCGGTACAAATATTCTACGGCGCCACGCTGCGCAGCTTACCCGTTTGAAACTTCCCGAGCTTCGCGGCGGCTATGAACCATGGCGAAAACACATGGGACAAAGAACAAAGTGGCGATGGTGGCGAACATCAGGCCTCCGATAACGGCGCGGCCCAGCGGGGCATTTTGTTCGCCGCCTTCGCCCAGACCGAGAGACATAGGGAACATGCCGATGATCATGGCCAGCGCCGTCATGAGCACCGGTCGCATCCGCGTATAGCCGGCTTCGAGGGCGGCCTTCACGGCGGGTACGCCGGCGTCCATGCGATCGCGGGCGAAGGAAACCATCAGAATGGAATTGGCAGTGGCGACTCCCATGCACATGACCGCTCCGGTCAGCGAAGGCACGCTCAACGTGGTGTGAGTCAGCAGCAGAATCCAGGCAATTCCGGCCAGAGCTCCGGGCAGCGCGGTGATGATGACGAACGGGTCAAGCCAGGATTGGAAGTTCACCACGATCAGGAAGTACACCAGCAGAATTGCGCCGAGGAGTCCAACTCCCAATCCGAGGAATGAAGAGCGCATGGTCTGTACCTGGCCGCGAACCTGAATGCGCGACCCCCGCGGCAGATGATTCATGAAGGGCTGCAGGACTTTCTCGGTTTCCTTGGCCACCGAGCCCAGATCGCGGCCCTGGGTGCTGGCGTAAACGTCGATGACCGGTTCAATGCCGTAGTGCGACACAACCGCCGGGCGGGAAGTCGGCGTCAGTTGCACCAGATTCCCCAGCACCTGCGAGTTCGCGACCGAACGATCATTGACTGGCATATTCATCAGGTCCTGCAGCGACGTCATGCGGTATTGCGGAGATTGCACCACCATCTGGTAAGTCACGCCATTTTTGGGGTTCAGCCAGAAGCTGGGCGCGGTTTGAAAGCTGCCGCTGAGCGAGACAAGTACGCTCTGGGCAACGTCGACCGGGCTCATGCCAACCTGGGTGACGAGATCGCGATCAATGTCGAGATGCAAAGTAGGCAGACCCAGCATCTGCTGCACGTGCACGTCGGCGGTGCCGGGAACGCGGCGCAGTTTATTGGAAATCTGCTGCGCAATCTGGTAGTTCCCCTGCATATCCGCGCCCATCACCTGGATGTCGATGGGAGCGGGCAAACCGAAGTTCAGGATTTGGGTGACGATATCGGCGGGCTGGAAAAAGAATTCGACTCCAGGAAAACGCCGCGGCAGTTTCTGACGCAGGCGCTGCACAATCTCGGCGGTGGGTTCATGCTTGTCTGGATTCAGGCCGATCAGAATTTCCGCATCGCTGGTACCGATCACGCCGGAATTGCTGTAGGACAAATTAATGCTGGAGTTGGGCAGCCCGATGTTATCGAGCACGTTCACGATCTCGCCCTTTTGTAAATCGGAATGAAGGAATTGCTCCACCTCAGAGCAAATGCGAGCGGTCTCTTCCACCCGAAGACCAGCACGAGCGCGCAAGTGCAGGCGGATGAGGCCGGCGTCAACCGAGGGAAAAAAGTCCTGGCCCAGGACAAATACCCACCCCAGCGAGAGCACGCAGAAAGCCAGAAATAGTGAGGCAAAAAGACCGCGGTGCGAAACCGCGGTCTCGAGCAACTGGTAATAACCGTTGCGGAAGCGCTCGAAGTTTCTTTCGAACCCGCGCTGAAATCGTCCCAGAAAAGATTTCGGGGACTCCGCTTTGTGCTCATGCCCGCGCATGATGAACATCACCAGGGTGGGAATGAGAGTTCGCGAGAGAAAGTACGAGGCCAGCATGGCGAAGACCACGGCTTCGGCCAGCGGCACGAACAGGAATTTCGCCACGCCAGTCAGAAAAAACATGGGCACGAACACAATGCAGATGCAAAGCGTGGAAACGAAAGCCGGAACCGCGATTTGCGCCGCGCCATCCAGAATCGCCTGCTTCATTTCCTTGCCCTGGGCCAGGTTGCGTTCGATGTTTTCAATTTCCACGGTGGCGTCATCGACCAGGATGCCCACGGCCAGCGCCAATCCGCCCAGGGTCATGATGTTGATGGTCTCGCCCAGGGCGCTGAGGATGAGGATCGACACGAAGATGGAAAGCGGGATCGAAATGGAAATGACGATCGTCGGTCGCCAGTCACCGAGAAACAGCAGGATCATGCATGCGGTCAGAAAAGCAGCGGTAAGGCCCTCGACGATCACACCCTTAATGGACGCGCGGACGAACAGAGACTGATCGAACAGCGTGGTGATGTTCATTTCCGGCGGAAGCGAGTTGGCCGCCTGCGCGGCCATGCGCTTCACGCCTTCGACAATGGTGATGGTGGAAGCGCTGCCCACTTTCAACATCGACATCAGGGCGCCGCGCACGCCGTTCATGTGGACGATGTTGGTCTGGGGCGCGAAACCGTCGCGGATGTGGGCCACATCGCGCATATAAATCGTCGAGCCGTTGGTGGTTTTGACGGGAAGATCGTTCAATTCCGCGATAGTCTGCGGATCGCCGTTCATTTCCACCTGATATTCCAGCGAGCCGATCTTGGTCGTGCCGGCGGGCAGAATCAGGTTTTGCGCGTTGAGCGCGTTGACGATGTCGTTGGGCGAAAGGCCGTTCGCCTGCAACCGCGGCAGGTCGATATCGACCTGGATCTGGCGAATTTTTCCGCCATAGGGATAGGGCGTGGCGGCGCCGGGAACCGTTGCCAACTGGGTACGCAGAAAATTGTTGCCGAGGTCGAACAGTTGTTGCTCGGGGAGCGTCTTGCTGCTCAACCCCAACTGCACGATCGGGGTCGAGGACGCGGAGTAAGTAACGATCAGCGGCGGAACGGTCCCCGGCGGCAAGCCGCGCAGGATGGTTTGCGACATCGCCGTGGTCTGCGCCAGAGCGGTCTGAATGTTCGCTGTCGGCTGGAAAAAAATCTTGATCACGCCAATGCCGTTGAGCGACTGCGACTCGATGTGCTCAATGTCGTTGACGGTGATGGTGAGCCCGCGCTCGGCATTGGTGACGATGCGGTCGGCCATTTCATCGGGAGCCATCCCGGTGTAGTTCCACACCACACTAATGACGGGAATGTTGATGTCGGGCAGCACATCGACCGGCATGCGGAGAACTACCAGCGGCGTCAGCAAGAGCAACACCAACGCCATGACGGTAAAGGTATAAGGACGCCTAAGGGCTAACGCAACAATCCACATCGCTCTAACGGCTCTCCAGCCCAGGAAGGGCGAAAGGCGTACTAACGGTTGTACGCGCCCGCGAAGGCTACAGGTGGCCCGGTGCGGTTGAGTCAGTATAGTTCAGTTCAGTATATGGGAAGTGCGCGCAGTTGCCGGCCGCACGTCCGTGATGCATGTGATCCATCTGATGCAACTGGTGTCTTGTCAGGTTCACGAAGAGTGCGATTGGGCGCGGCTTCTGCTACTCTGCTGCTAGCCCTGTTGTTTCTGTCGTTGTCATCTGTGTAAAGCTTTTCAAACCTGTTTCTAATCTGTTTTCGTCAAATCAAAGCTGGAGGAGTGCCTTCAGCTACTCGGGTCAGCGCGCCATGTCGAAGGCTAATCAGCAGGATGTTTCAGTATTGTCCGCGGCCAAGAACGGCTTGGTGTACCTTACGCCAAACGACTGGGCGCTGATCGCCGATAAAGCGGTTCGCAAGCAGTTCAAGGCCGGCGAGCTCATTGTGCAGCAGGGCCGCCGAACTCACGGCGTGTATTTACTGGTAAAGGGGACCGCATTGGTGAAGATTCCGGCGCAGGGAGCGCCGTTTGGCATTGGCTCAGGCGAGACTTGCGGGGAGATTTCGTTTCTCGACGAATTGCCCGCAACCGCGGACGTGGCCGCCAAAGATGAAGTCGAAGCCTACTACCTCGATCGAACGACGTTGCAATCGATGTTTGAACTTTATCCCCACTTGGGCTCGCGCTTTTATCATTCCCTGGCTGCGATTCTGTCGCGGCGCATGCGGGAGTTGATTGGCCCGGGAGGGCCGAAGCCGATGGGCTCAAAGGCAAACGACTCCAAATAAGATTCAACGCCGGCCAGTCCGCTGCCTCGTCTTGAGTGTGCTAGCCTACAAGACCAGCGCGGATCGCAGCCCGTGACGAATTTCGCCGCTAACTTTCTTTATTTGTTCCGCCCATGTTTGTTCCCACCAACTTGCGATTGGCGCTGCTCTCGGCGGCCGTGCTCGGGTTCCGGCACGGGCTGGACTACGACCACATCGCCGCCATTACCGACATCAGCAGTGTGCAGTCGAAGGCGCGCGACGCCATGCGCTTCGGCTTGCTTTATGTTGCGGGACATGCGACCACAATCGCGATTCTGGGTTCGGCCGCGGTGGTGTTTCGCATTGCGCTGCCTCCTTCCAGTGATCGCTGGGCGGAGCGGCTGGTTGGAATCACGCTGCTCGTGCTCGGAGTCTACGTGCTGGGGACATTTTTCCGGGAGTCGACGCATTCTGGAACGCACAGCCACAGCCGCCCCCGCACCCGCATTACGTTGTTGATCAACGGCGCGTTGTGGATCTACTGGCGGCTGGGCCGGGTCTTTGGCGGCACTCGGGTGGAGGCTCCGCAGGTTTTTAAAGATGGATACGGAACGAGTTCGACCTTCCTGGTTGGGGTAATTCACGGGTTGGGGGCGGAAACGCCGACGCAGATCCTGCTGTTTCTGATGGCAGCGAATCTGGGTGGGACGGCGGCGGGGTTGCTGGGGCTGCTTGATGTTCATCGTGGGTCTGTTGGCGATGAATACGCTAATGTGTGCGTCGGCGGCTGGATTGTTCTCCGCGACCTTGGCCCGGCCCAACGCGCTACGGGCTTTAACCTTATTGACCTCGGCCTACAGCATTGTGGTGGGCGCGATTTTCCTGCTGGGGTCGGCAGCCAAGCTGCCTTCCCTGACGGGATGAACCTGGGCCGAAACGCAAGCGCCGATGCAAAGTGTGCAGTAGTTTGCACTCGGGTACTTTCCCAGAATCGGTCCAAAGCGGATAAACCGTTTATTTGCAGTCGAATAGTCTTTGTTTCATTTTGGAACCATAACTGCAGGTAAGGATCACCCGGGTTGTCTCGGTTCTTGTTCTCCCGGAAGCGCAAAGCCTTTCGAAGTAGAGACGCGAGTTTTAGGAGGAAAGCCTTATGAAACGCATCTTGATGCTAGCCCTGCTTGCCTTAGCTCTGCCGATGGCAGCATTTGCGACCAATTCGGTCGACTTCACCAACAGCGGGGGCACCTTGTCGGGCAGCAGCGCAGGGCTGAGCCTGAGCGGCTCGGAACTGATCGCGGTCAATGGGCTCAATGGTTTAGGCTTGGTTACGGGCGACCTGGGCAGCGTGAGTTTCACCACTGCAGGGCTTACCTCCGGCAGCCTGCAGATGGGCGGGACCTTTGCTTCCGGCGGTTCCTTCGTGATCGATGGCAACGGCACCAGCGGCATTCCTTCTGGCGCGATCTTTACCGGAAGCTTCACCGGTCCGGTGACCTGGACGCTGGTGACCCTGGCGAACGGCACCCACAACTACACCCTCACGGGCGCATTGACGGGCACCTGGTACAACGGATCCTCGGTCAGTGGCGCGACGGTGCAGTTGACCATCAATACGGGCAAGGGATTCTTCAATGGATCGACGACGATCTCCAGCGGAGACACCAACATTGTGGTTCCGGAGCCGGGCAGCCTGACGCTGCTGGGTACCGGCCTGCTCGGTCTGGCCGGCCTGTTGCGCCGGAAGTTCCGACCCTAGTCACAGATTCAGCCTACGTCTCACCAGCCCTGCCGAAAGGCAGGGTTTTTTTGTGCCTGCGTCTGGAACCGGTTGGGGAGATTCCTGTTTTAGTGCCCGCTTCTGGGCCGCGCTCCATTACCCCGGTAATCTGGCGGCGGGGATTACCGTTGACCCATCCGGCGTGACTCCATAGATTGCCATCAGGGGGTTGTATGAAAGATATTCATGAGGTCCTGCGGCAGAAGCAGGCAAAATACGCCCAACTTGGCAAACAGATCGAGATGCTCCAGCAGGCAGCCGAAAAGCTGCGCGAAGTAGCACCCTTGCTGGCTGAGAACGATGATGACGACAACGGCGTGCTGGCGGAAGTCGATGATGCTTCCATCATCGGCGACGATGCCATGGCTGCCAAGGCAGGAGCTTCCGGCGGTTCGGCTGCTTCCAAGGCGGCGCGGCCCACGGCTCCTCGCTGGCCGTAATCGCCTCATTGTCAAAAACAGATAGCGCTTACCGATAACGTTTATGACCCTTCAGGCACTACTGGTGTCGACCGACGATCACGCAGCCGACGTGCTGGGCAGAGTTCTGCCCACCTTCGGCATTGCCATGGATCGATCCAGCGATCACGAAACCACGATCGCGCGAATCCAGCAGCAGAAGTTCGACGCGTTGATCGTCGACTTCGACAATCCTGAAATTGCGGAAGATGTGTTGCGGCTGGCACAAAAGCTGGGCACCGATCCGTTAAGCGTGGCCCTGGTGGCGGACAGCAGCAAGGTTCGCGGAATTCTGAGCGGCGGGGCGCACTTCGTGCTCTACAAGCCCGTCTCGGACGAAGCCGCGAAAGCCGGACTGCGGGCGGCCGCAGCTCTGATGGGCCGGGAGCGGCGGCGGGCGATCCGAATTCCGGTGCAGGCGCCGGTGGAAATTACTCTGCCGGACACGCGCAAGGTCGATGGCATCCTTCTCGATCTCTCCGAGACCGGGATGGATGTGCTGACCGCCGAACAGCAGGTTCCAGGAGCTTTGCTGGCGTTCCATTTTCAGTTGCCGGATGGTGCCCTGGAATTGGACGCTCACGGGCAGGTGGCCTGGGCCAACCCGAACGGGCAAACCGGTGTCCACTTTCTGGACGTTGCCGATGCCGACAAAACCAAGCTGAAGGATTGGCTGCGGGCCGCGGCCACCAACGTGGCGAGCGATCCCAGTGAGGCGGTCCCGCATTGCAAGTTAACTGATCTCAGCCTGGGCGGTTGCTACGTGCAAACCGACGCGCCGTTTCCCGAGCGCGCGCTGGTGGACCTTTGCCTGAAAGTGCAAGAGCTTGAGGTTCATACCGAGGGCATGGTGCGCGTGGCGCATCCGGGGCAGGGTATGGGAGTTGAGTTCCCTTCCCGCACTCAGGAACAACGTTCCCAGGTCGAGAACCTGATCAATTTTCTGCGTACCGCTCCGGCGACCGCGCTGGAGTTGATTATTTCTCCGCGGGCGCTGGTGGCCGATCTTACCCAATTTGAATCGGCACTGCTTGAAACATCAGATCAAAAAGCCGGAGACGAACTGGAAGATCCGCTTCTGGAACTTCTGCGGCGGGGCACATCGTTGCAGCAGGAAGAATTTTTAGCGGAGTTGCAGCATCAGCGCAGTCCGCAAGAAGCTTCCGTCTAACCTCGCAGATCTCAATTCACAATTTCCGCACTCTCGCCATTTGGCGATCCGCACAGCCTTCGGCAGAGCCGGAGCTGCGCGCTTTCTGTTCCGCGCAGCTGCTCCGCGCTTTCTGTTCCGCGCAACTGGCACGCTTTGACAAAAGGTTTGTGTCAGGGCGCGCCTTCAGGCGCGCCACCAGCACGCCTCTCCAGTGCGGCTTCAGCCGCTGGCGGTCCAGTTCAGCGCCTAAAGGCCGCCCCACTTGGCAACACTACGGCATCGCTGAAGCGTCGCCCTGCTACGAATCGTTCTCACCATCACTGCAACAACTCCTATCTTGAAAAAAGCCTCCCGCGGCAGGTCATGGGCAGATGATTCTAAGGTAGGTTCCGGCGGGCGGTGCAGCGGAGAACGTGCGTGGATGCGGGAGGCTTTGGGCAGCCATGCGGTCGAAGATTCGAAGAACCCGAGTCCCGTCTTTTTGACCCGGGCCCTTCCAATCCTGGTCAGTCTGTTTCACCCCAATGCGAGTACGGTAGCGGAGGCGCATTGCGCGAAGATTTCAGCAGTGTTAAATCTGGGTTAATTCAAGAGGGTTCCGGTAGACTGGTTTTCGTTTTGCGCGCGCGAATGTTTCTTGCCGCAAGGGGATTGCGCCTGGGAAAGACCGGTACCGCTGGCAATCCGTTGATGCAACGGCCAAAGTCGCCGCTGCTGTGGGCGCCGCTGCTGGCCATTGGATGTGCGGCGTTTGCGGTCGAGACTCCCTTCTTCTTTTTAGGCACGCCGTCCGGCCATGATGTGGAGTTTCATCTTTATTCGTGGCTGGAAGTTCTTTCGCAGTGGAAGCATGGGATTATCTTTCCGCGCTGGGCGGCGTTGGCGCACTTCGGGTACGGCGAACCGCGATTCCTGTTTTATCCTCCCGCCTCGTGGACCCTGGGCGCGGGCCTGAGCGCGATTGTTCCCTGGACGCTGGCCTCCGACATTTACATCTGGATTGCGCTGGTGGCGGCGGGCGCGTCGATGTTCTTACTGGCCCGGCGCTGGGTAGACGAAGAATCGTTCTGTCGGCACGATGCGATTTTCGTCGCCGTGCTTTATACAGTCAATCCCTACCATCTGCTGACGGTTTATTGGCGCAGTGCGTTCGCCGAACTTCTGGCGAGTTGCTTGGTACCGCTGCTGCTCTTGTTCGTGCTGCAGGCGGTGGATGCGGATCAGGAGGAGTCTGCGCAGTGGCGCACAAGATTCGGCGCGATGGTTCCGCTCGGCCTCGTGTTGGCCGCGGCCTGGCTCACGAATGTTCCGGCGGCCATCATGATTCATTACTCGCTGGCACTGTTAATCGTGTTCTTCGCCTGGCAGCAGCGGTCGCCACGGCTTCTTGTGGTCGGGGCCGGAGCAGTGGTGCTGGGGGCGTGCGTTGCCGCTTTTTATCTGCTTCCAGCAATTTATGAACAGCGCTGGATCGACATTGCGCAGGCAGTGTCGGCGGGGTCGCGGCCGGCGGACAGCTTTCTATTTATTCATACGGCCGACGCCGATCACGATGCTTTCAACCATCTGGTGTCGTGGGTTGCGGTCTTTGAGATGGTTGTCATCTTCGTCGCGGCTGGCCTGGCGCGGCAGTGGCGGCAAACGCGGCGCAAGCTGTGGAATGTTCTGTTCGGCTGGGCTCTCGCCTGCAGTGTGTTGATGTTTCCAGTGGCGGGAATCTTGTGGCGCGTGTTACCGAAGCTGCAGTTCATGCAGTTCCCGTGGCGCTGGCTGCTGTGCCTGAGCGCGATCTTCTGTTTGTTCGTGACGGCCGGACTGCGGCGCTGGTGGTGGCGAGCCGCGGTGATGCTTCTCTCCGTCGTGGTGATGGTTACGGTATGGCAGCGGATTCAGCAGCCCTGGTGGGACAACGCCGGCGATCTGCGCGAGATGCAGGACAACATGGCGACCGGTGCGGGCTATGAAGGCGTGGAGGAATATACGCCGCTGGGCGCAGACTCGGCATTAGGCGAACCTGCGACGAGTGCAACGGCGACGGCCGATGCTGCGACCGGCGCGGTTCCGCCGGCCGGAAAAGACGTGCGCCGAGTAACGGTGGAAGGGCCGGCGCGCGCCGCGATCCGCGTCGAGCGCTGGGACGCGGAGTCGCGCAGCTTCACGGCGGAGATGTCCGCGCCGGATCGGCTGGCGCTGCGGCTGTTTCGTTATCCGGCGTGGCAGGTGGAAGTGAACGGGCGCGAGGTGGAGACGGCGGCAAGCGAGTCGGGGCAGATGCTGGTTCCGGTTAAAGCCGGAGTGAATCGCGTGCAAGTCAGTTTTGTTCGAACGTGGGATCGAAGCGCGGGAGGATGGATTTCGCTGGTCACTGCGATTTTAGTGATGGTGTGGATTTGGTTCAGGCGCGGCAGGAAATCAGACCTCAGACGTCGGACCTCGGCCGTACGGGTCTGAGGTCCTAAGTCTGACGTCTGACGTCCAAGGTTCTTCGATGAAACGAATTCTGATTGCTACTTCGAATCCGGGGAAGCTGCGCGACTTTGCCGGTGCGGCTGCAGGGCGCGGACTTGAGATTGGCGGCATTCCGAATTTCGCTTCGCTGCCCGCGGTGGTCGAGGACGGCCTGACGTTCGAAGACAATGCGCGCAAGAAGGCGGAGGAATATAGCCCGCACGCGGCGGGGGAGATCGTTGTCGCCGACGACTCCGGGCTGGAAGTGGATGCGCTGAAGGGCGAACCAGGCGTGCATTCGGCGCGCTATGCGGCCCCGGATTTGCTGGATGTCGCGCCGCATCTGGCGAACGAGAATACTGACGACGACGCCAACAATGCGCGCCTGCTGCGGGAGTTGAAGGGCGTTCCTACAGAGAAGCGTACGGGGCGATTTGTCTGTGTGCTGGCGGCGGCGCGCGACGGTCACACTCTGGCTACTTTTCGTGGGACGGCGGAGGGAGTGATTCTCGATGCGCCTCGGGGTGCGGGCGGGTTCGGATATGATCCGCTGTTTTATTTTCCGGAGATTCAGAAGACGTTTGCGGAGCTGAGTGCGGAGGAGAAGGCGAAGTATAGTCATCGAGGAGCGGCGTTTCGGAAGTTTCTGGAATGGTGCGAGTGGGATTGAGTGAGGTCAGTAATTCGTAGTTCAATTCGAGCCGAGCATTTAATGGTGATGTCATCCCGCAGGAGCGCGTTTAGCGCTCCGGAGGGACCCTACGACGCGTATGCGGGTTGTACCGATGCTAGGCGTGCATGCACTGCGTGAATAAAGTGCACTCCCGTCTACAGTATCAACCGCATTGGCCGTCGTAAGGTTCCTCGCCCGGCTGTCGCCGCGCTCAGAATGACATCCGCGAGAAATGATTGTGCTGTCGAGGCGGGAGTGATTTTGAAATTGATCTTAATCCGAGCGCACGCGTTCCTTGACTTCACTTCTCTCCCCACACGATAATAAAAAGTTCTCTTCTCAGTCTTGGACACACTTGAAATTGTAAGGAGCGATTCGTGGCGTCTGCCAGTTCTACGGCTCCCGGGGTAAAAATTGTCGCGCATGGGGTTGCGCCGCTGCGCGCGGGGCAGGGATTTTCGTTCGCCTTGCGGCGGCTGCACTCGCTTTCGGGGATTATTCCCGTCGGCGCCTTTCTCTTTGAACATATTCTGATTTCGAACGCGACGGCCATCACCGGTTCGGACGCGTACGCGAACCAGGTCCGGCTTCTGGCAAATTTGCCGCTGGTATCGATTGCCGGCTTCCCTGCTCTGGAGCTGTTCGGGATCTGGCTACCGATTTTGTTTCATGCGCTTTACGGGTTCTATATCTGGTATCGCGGCGACGGGAATGCGATCGCGTATCCCTGGAGCGGCAACTGGATGTACACGGCGCAGCGCTGGACCGGCGGGATCGCGTTTGTCTACATCGTGTGGCACACCTACACGATGCGGTTTACTGGCGTCGATCTGCACGCGTACCCGAACCTCTCGTTCGGCAAAGTTCAGGCTGAGGTGATTCATCCCGCTCCTGTTCCTGTTCTACATTGTGGGACTGGTGGCGGCTTCGTGGCACTTCGCGTATGGCATCTGGCTGTTCTCGGCGAAGTGGGGGATTGTTTCGGGGGACAAGGCGCAGAAACGATTGTTGCGAGTCTGCCTGGCGTTTTTCCTGGTGCTGTGCGGGGCGGGATTTGCGAGTTTGTATTCGTTCCGCACGCGGCACCGCAGCCTGAAGACCAGCCGAACCGGGCGATCGCTGCAATCCAGCCACACGGGCGACCAGACTGCGAACAGATCGGAAGGCCGGTGCGATAGAATGGCGACATCCTAAGAATAATCGTGATCGGCGGCGGGCTGGCGGGACTTTCGGCGGTCATCAAGATTGCGGAGATGGGCGCGAGCGTCGACCTGTTCTCGATTGTTCCGGTGAAACGGTCGCACTCGGTGTGCGCGCAAGGAGGAATCAACGCCGCGAAAAATCTGAAGGGCGAGGGCGACTCGACCTGGAAACATTTTGACGACACCGTGTATGGCGGAGATTTTCTGGGCAACCAGCCTCCGATCAAGAACATGTGCGAGGCCGCGCCGGGGATCATCGATCTGCTCGACCGCATGGGCGTGCCGTTCAATCGCACGCCGGAAGGATTGCTCGATTTCCGCCGCTTCGGCGGGACTTTATATAACCGCACGGCGTTTGCCGGTGCGACCACGGGGCAGCAACTTCTTTACGCGCTTGACGAACAAGTACGGCGCTACGAATCCGAAGGCAAAGTAAAGAAGTACGAGCACTGGGAATTTCTGTCGGCGGTGCTCGATGGCAATCGCGTGTGCCGCGGCGTTTGCGCCATGGATTTGCGGTCGATGGAAGTGCGCACGTTCCCGGCCGACGCCATCATTATTGCGACTGGCGGAAACGGCGCGATTTTCGGCAAGTCGACCAATTCGGTTGTATGTACGGGCTCGGCGCAGTCGGCGCTTTATCAGCAGGGCGCGTTCTATGCCAACGGCGAATTTATTCAGGTGCATCCCACCTGCATTCCGGGCGAAGACAAACTGCGGTTGATGTCAGAGTCGGCGCGCGGCGAGGGCGGCCGCGTGTGGGTGCCGAAGAAGGCCGGGCGACAATCGCGATCCGAAATCAATTCCGGAGAATGAGCGATGGTATTTTCTCGAAGAGTGGTATCCGAAGTACGGCAACCTGGTGCCGCGCGATATTGCGACGCGGGCGATTTTCAAAGTTGTGTTCGAGTACAACCTCGGCATTGACGGCAAGCCGATGGTGTATCTCGACCTGACGCACATTGACCGCAAGCTGCTCGACAAGAAGCTGGAAGGCATTCTCGAAATCTACGAAAAGTTTGTGGGCGACGATCCGCGCGACACGCCCATGAAGATTTTTCCCGGCATGCATTACACCATGGGCGGGCTGTGGGTGGACTTCAACCAGCAGACGAATATTCCGGGCGTGTTTGCGGCGGGCGAGTGCGAGTATCAGTATCACGGCGCGAACCGGCTGGGCGCGAACTCGCTGGTGTCATGCATCTACGGCGGCAGCATCGCCGGGCCGAACGCGGTGAAATATGCGCGCGGGCTGCAGGCGCTGCCGGACGGCAACGGATGTTTCGAGGCCGAGAAGAAGCGGCAGGAAGAGGACAATGCCCTGCTGGTGAATAATCAGGGCAACGGAGAATCCGGTCAAGCTGTGGCGCGAACTGGGCGAGTTGATGACCAAGGATTGCACGGTCATCCGCTACAACAAGAATTTGCAGCAGGCGGACGGCAAGCTGGTCGATCTGCTGCAGCGCTTCCGTAAAGTGAATCTGAGCGACAAGACGCAGTGGGCGAACACGACGGTCGTGTTTGCGCGGCAGCTTTATAACATGCTGCAGTTGGCGCGGGTGATCGCGCAGGGCGCGGCGTTGCGCGATGAATCGCGCGGGGCGCACTACAAGCCGGACTTCCCCGAGCGCGACGACAAGAACTGGCTGAAGACGACAAAGGCATATTTCGCGCCCGACGCGGATGAGCCGAAGTTTGAGTTCGAGGGCGGTGGATACGTCGTTGATTCCGCCGCGGCCGAGGAAGTATTGACGTTGCTGAGCGCCCCATCCTCAAGTCGCGTTTTTTGCGACAGGGTCGGCTGACTGTTGAATTCTTTTGGTTTCGTTCGTGGAGCACACGTCAAAAGCTCGCCGCCCTCGTCCCTGCAAAAATCGCAGGGACTAGGACGGGGCACCACGCAGCAAGAGGTTTGAACTGAGCGTTAAGGAGCTAAAAAATTGCTAATGGCTGAATCTAAATCCGTCATCTTCAAAATCAAGCGGCAGGCCACTCCCACCTCCAAGCCTCACTGGGAGGAGTTTTCCATTCCCTACCGGCCGAACATGAATGTGATTTCGGCGCTCATGGATATTGCTGCCGACCCGTCCACGCGCGACGGCAAGGCGACCACGCCGATCACCTACGATTCGAATTGTCTCGAGGAAGTTTGCGGGTCGTGTGCCATGCTGATCAACGGCAAGGCTCGGATGGCTTGCTCGGCGCTGATCGATCATCTGGAGCAGCCGATCCGGCTGGAGCCGTTTTCTAAATTTCCTGTCGTGCGCGATCTGGCCGTCGATCGCAATGTGATTTTTGAAAATCTGAAGGCCGTGAAGGCGTGGGTGCCGATCGACGGGACTTACGATCTGGGGGCCGGGCCGCGCATGTCGGCCGAGGAGCAGGAAGCGGCGTATCCGCTCTCGCGGTGCATTTCGTGCTGCTGCTGCATGGAGGCTTGCCCGCAGTTCAATGAAGACACCGGGTTCGTGGGCGCGGCCACGATTGCGCAGGTGCGGCTGTTCAACACGCATCCCACGGGGAAGGCGCTGGAGCGCGATCGACTGGCGGCCTTGATGGGCGATGGCGGCATTCAGGAGTGCGGTTATGCGCAGAACTGCGTCGAGGTTTGCCCCAAGGATATTCCGCTGACCAAAGCGATCTCCGAAGTGGGCGGGCAGGTTATGAAGCAGGCTCTGGGGGATCTGCTGCGGCGCTAGGGTTTGACGCCGCTCGTCTGGTCCGTAACCGGTTGCCACAACCAGAAATGTGAAACAAATTGTTGTCTGCAGCTGTCTCTGACTCGGGCGGGGCAGCAGCGCTACTTCGCCAAATCGGCCATATTCGATTACTCTCATAACCGCTTCAGTGTGACTTTTTGCTGCCGGATTTTGTCAATTTGCGGTAATCGGCCCAACCGGACGCCGCGTAAACATCATCTTATTTCGCCAAGTTGCGGTGAGGCGCACAGTTAGCGGGCTCGCGCCGACGCAACGATTGGCCCATGGCTTGCCACTATTCAGGTGTGCGTTGCTCAACTTCCGGGCGCAGGTAACCAGCGCGAAGGTTACTCGCCAGGGTACGCAGGTAACGGTCCAGCGGCAGTCTTGGGTTGGACCACTTGACAGCATGGCTTAGAATAGCCGCTACTCACCAGACAAGTTCGGAGAGAGCGCATTTTGGCGGGCAGCACTGGCCAAGAATAGGGCCCGCCGCATATAGGAAACTTTTGAGACGATTCTTCAGACTGCAGTTCGCGACGGTTTTTCTTCTGGCCCTGGTATGCGGGGGCCTGTCGAGCAGTGCTTTTGCGGTGCGCCGCACCGTGAGTGCATCACAAGCATTTGCGCTGGCTGAAGTTTTGGAATCCGATGTTCCGCCCGTCGCATGAGTCGCTGCTCATCCAGAATGCTGAGATCAACCGGCTCGAACTGCCGCGCATTCAGAATGAAACTGAGCTCGAAGCCTTGAAGGCCGACGGTTCCCTGCTGCCGATTTTGCCGAATGAAAGTTTAAAGATTGAACCGTCGCTCGATCCTTCGCGGCGCTACTGCCGCCCGTGGACTCTGAATTTCGTCAACGATTTAAGCCAGGCCTACTATAACCGCTTCCATGCGCAGATTCAGCTGAACTCGGCCGTGCGCACGGTGACGGTGCAGAAGAAACTGCGGCGGCACAACCGCAACGCGGCTCCGGCCGACGGCGACACAGCTTCGTCGCATCTGGCGGGCGTGACCATTGATCTGCAACGCCGCGGCATGACCAAGGACCAGATTCGCTGGATGGAACACTATCTCTTCTATATGAAGGCGCTGGGGCTGGTTGAGCCGGAGGAAGAGCGTCGCCACTGGTGCTTCCACATTATGGTCAGTGGACTGTATTCCGACTGGCGCGAGACGCAGACGATTGTTCCCGTGGCGCATCCGGACGAGGACAAGCCGGACACCGTCAAGCCGGATTCGCAGATCGCTCTGGGCAGCGGAACGAAGTAGGCCAAGCTTTTCTCCAGTCTCAAAGTTCCAGTGTCCAGTTCCCTTTCGTAAATCCATTACGATAATTTCTACTGGAAGATCAAAGGTGGCGGACGGAGCTTGCCCTGAGCGAAGTCTCTGAGGGTCTCCGCCGCCCCACACTTCTTTTTATGATCGTTTTAATGGCGGGGCTTCCCGGCACCGGTAAGAGCACGCTGGCGCGGGAACTGGCGGCGCGCACGGCAGGGCGGGTGATTGGCAAGGACGAAATTCGCCACGCCCTCTTTCGTCCCGAGGAGATCGAATACTCGACGCGGCAGGACGACTTCTGCCTGCAGCTGATGCTGGAGACTGCGAAGTATTTGTTGGCGCGGGATTCCCGGCGGATCATTTTTCTTGATGGCCGCACGTTCTCGCGCCGCTATCAGATCGACAATGTCGTGAGCGCCGCCGATTCTCTGCGGCAGCCGTGGCGCATTCTGGAGTGCGTCTGCTCTGAGGAAACTGCCCGCCGCAGGCTTGCCGCCGATGCTGAAGCGGGCGCGCATCCCGCGGTGAATCGTGACTACCCGATGTACCTCGCCGTGAGATCGCGGTTTGAGGCGATCACCCATGCCAAGACTGTCATCGATACGGATCAGCCGCTGGAGGCTTGTGTGAAGCAGGCGGTCAGTGGCATCGGGTTGAATTGGATTGAAGCCGCGGGAGAGAGCCTTCCCTCCGCCTGAAAAGCGTCTCCAGTCAGGGTGACGCATTTCCATCTCGACTGCTTTGTCCAGCCATGCATATTTTCTATACAATCGGACGGCACGCGTTTGCAGGATTTCGCGAGCCCATGACTATGAAACTCAAATTGTGTTTCTGCATTGTGCTGATGTCTTGCTTCACATCCGCTCAGACCGCGGCGAATCCCTCCGCCACATCCGACATTGTCGTCACCCCGCGCGCCCAGAAGATCCACGATTCCGCGCTCGTGGTCGACACCCATGCCGATACGCCGCAGCGGTTTCTCGATGAGGACTTCGACATCGGCTCGACCGATCCTAAGGATTTCGGACATATCAGCCTCGACAAGGCGCAGCGCGGAAATCTTGGGGCGGAGTTTTTTTCGATCTGGGTCGATCCGGATACGAATCAGGGGCATTTCGCCCGGCACACGTTTGATCTGATCGATTCGGTTTACGAGCAGGCCGCCCGGCATCCTGACCGGATGATGATGGCATTCTCGCCCAACGACATCGACCGCGCGCACAAAGAACACAAGCTCGCGGCGCTCATGGGAATCGAGGGCGGTCACTCGATCGAAAACGACATGCACCTGCTGCGCGACTACTACCGCCTCGGCGTACGCTACATGACGCTGTCGTGGTCGAACACAAACGAGTGGGCCGATTCGTCGGGCGATATTGATGACCCCAAAGTGCAGCACCACAACGGGCTGACCGATTTCGGCAAGCAGGTCGTGCTGGAGATGAACCGGCTGGGCATGATGGTCGACATTTCACACGTAGCCGACAAAACTTTCTGGGATGCGATTGCGACCACAAAAGCTCCGGTGATCGCGTCGCATTCCTCCGCGCGCGCGTTGGTTGACGCGCCGCGCAATATGACCGATGACATGCTGAAGGCTGTGGCCAAGAACGGCGGCGTGGTGCAGGTCAACTTCTTCAGCGGCTTTGATGACGCCGACTTTCGCAAGGCCATGATCGCGCAGGCCAAAGATCAGGCCGCGGCCATTCAGGCCTATGAAGACAAATTGAAAACGGAAGGCAAGCCGATCAATTACGTGGAAGTGGATCGCATTGAGCGCGAGTGGACGGCGAAGATTCCGCGTCCGCCGCTGAAGGTGATCATCGATCACATCGATCACATTGCGAAAGTCGCGGGCATCGATCATGTTGGGCTCGGCTCTGATTTCGATGGCGTCAGCGGGGCGACGCCGGCAGGAATGGACTCGGCCGCCGATTTGCCGAAGATCACCCAGGGGCTGCTCGATCGCGGCTACAGCGCCGATGACATCAAGAAGATTCTCGGCGGAAACTTGATGCGCGTGTTTCGCGAAGTCGAAAGTGTGAGCCACGAGATGCAGAAGGCAAGCGCTGCGAAATAAATTGGCTCAGGTTCATTCGTCCGCAGTGAGAATAGATTCCGCAGCTGTCGTACAATTTCTGCAGTAGCCTCATCGATCAGCAAGGAGCATTCATGCGCAGGAAATTCGCAATCCTAAGTGGGGAGATATTAATCGCGGCGGTTTTGATTGCCGCGGCGGCCACAACCGCGTGGGCGCAAGCGGCTTCGTCAGCGCAAACTTCTGCGGCAGCCAAGCCGGTAACGCACATTGTGACTCAGCCGACCGCGATCATCAAGACCACCGTCGGCAATCTGACCTGCACGCTCTTTCCTGACAAGGCGCCGATTGGCGTTCGCAATTTCATCGGCCTGGCCAGCGGGACCAAGGATTGGAAGAGTCCGAAGACCGGCGCCACCAAGCACGGCGTGCCGCTCTATGATGGAACCATTTTTCATCGCGTGATTCCGGAGTTCATGATTCAGGGCGGCGATCCCGCAGGCAACGGTGCGGGCAATCCCGGCTTTCAGTTCAAGAATGAAGTATCGGACGATCTGACGTTTGACCGACCGGGGCGTTTAGCCTATGCGAACGCTGGCAAGGACACGAACGGCTCGCAATTTTTCATCACTGAAGTTCCACAGCCGCGGCTGAATGGCGGCTATACGATTTTCGGGCAATGTGACGATGCCGCGGTCGAACTGGTGAAGCAGATCGCGCGCATGGCGGTCGATCCGGCGACCGACCACATGCCGCTGCGTCCGGTGAAGATTATCCACATCAGCATTGTGCGCAGCACCGGCGGCGCGGCCAAGCCCGGCGCGGGGACTGCCGCGAAAAAGCCTGCGACTGCCAAGCCGGCGGCGAAGCCGAATTAGCGTTGCGTTTTGCAGCTTTCGAACCGATCACTTCCCCGGATCGCAGTTTCTGCCTCCTGCTAAAATCAGGAGATCAACCAAGGAGAATAATTATCCATGAGCCGTCCTGCGGGCACCTACGCCACTTTTGAGACCTCGGAAGGAAACATCGTTTGCCGCCTCTTTGAGAAAGACGCGCCCAAGACCGTCGCTAACTTCGTGGAACTTGCCGAAGGCAAGCGCGAGTGGACGCATCCTTCCACTCGCAAGAAGTCGAAAGACCGGCTTTATGATGGAACGATTTTTCATCGCGTGATTCCCGACTTCATGGTTCAGGGCGGCGATCCGCAGGGCACGGGCATGGGCGGCCCAGGCTACCAGTTTGAAGACGAGACCAAGGGCTCGCCGCACAAGTTCGACAAGCCGGGCAAGCTCGCCATGGCCAATGCCGGGCCCAACACCAACGGCTCGCAATTTTTTATTACCACCGTTCCCACCGACTGGCTCACCGGCAAGCACACCATTTTTGGCGAAGTCGTCGAGGGCCAGGACATCGCGGTGAAGATCACCGGCGTGCCGCAGAATCGGCAGAATCGTCCGAACAAAGATGTCGTGCTGAAGAAAGTGACCATCGAGAAAGTATGAGCAGCTGGCACTGCGCCCCTTTATTGACTCCGCCAACTCGCCCACGTAGGATTCTGCCTCAGTGATTGGGCAAACGATCTCGCACTACCGCACCGTCGAAAAGCTGGGCGGTGGCGGCATGGGCGTGGTGTACAAGGCCGAGGATCTGAAGCTGCGCCGCTTCGTGGCCCTCAAATTCCTGCCTGACGATGTCGCCAAAGATCCGCAAGCGCTGGCTCGCTTTCAGCGCGAGGCCCAGGCCGCGTCGGCGCTGAACCATCCCAACATTTGTACGATCTACGAGATTGACGAGCACGACGGCCAGACCTTCATCGCCATGGAGTATCTGGACGGGCTGACGTTGAAGCACGCCATCGGCGGCTGTCCGATGGAAAACGACACGCTGGTGAATCTGGCAATCGAAATCGCCGACGCGCTCGACGCGGCGCACAGCGAAGGCATCGTTCATCGCGACATCAAGCCCGCGAATATTTTCGTTACGAAACGCAACCACGCCAAGATTCTCGATTTCGGACTCGCCAAAGTAGGCGCGGGCCGCGGCTCACAGAAAACGCTCGGCGACAACGCTCAGACTCTGGACGAAGCTCACCTGACCAGCCCCGGCACCATGTTGGGCACCGTAGCTTACATGTCGCCCGAGCAGGTGCGCGGGCGCGAGCTTGATGCCCGGAGCGATCTGTTTTCATTCGGCGCGGTGCTTTATGAAATGGCGACCGGCGACTCGCCTTTCCACGGAGAGAGTTCGGCGGTGATCTGTGAAGCCATCATGAATCGTGCGCCGGTTCCGGCGGTGCGGCTGAATCATGATCTCCCGGCCAAACTCGAAGACATCATCAACAAGGCGCTCGAAAAAGATGTCGACCTGCGTTATCAGCACGCGTCGGAGATGCGCAGCGACCTGCAGCGTCTGAAGCGCGACACCGATTCCAGCCGACGCCAGATGTCGGGCGAATCGGTGGGTGCGGGGGCGTCCGGCGCGTCAGCCAGTTCCGGCCAGCGCCGAGCGATGGCTGAGAGCAGTGCGGCGGCAGCGGCCGCGCCGAAGAGTTCTTCCGGGATTATCGCGAAAGTTGCGCTGACCGTTGCCGCGGTCGCGGTTGTTGCCTTGTTTTTTTTCTTCTGGCAATCGCGGCGGCAAGCCGCGCCGGCAGCGAATTCTGGCGGTGGCATCAAAACACTCGCCGTTCTGCCTTTGCAGAATATGGGCGGCGACAAGGATCTGGATTTTCTTCGCCTCGCCCTGGCCGACGAGATTGCAACTTCGCTCAGTTATGTTCCGTCGCTAACCATCCGCCCGTTTGCGACGACCAGCAAATATGATTCACCCACTGTCGACTTGCAGGAAGCCGGCCACGCCATGCGCGTGACCGACGTAGTGACCGGCCATTTTCTAAAAGAAGGCACGCAGCTGCAGATTACGCTCGAGGCGATTGACATCGCCGACAATCGCACCGTGTGGCGCGACACCATGACCGTGGCTGCGCCTGACCTGATCGCCATGCGCACCGAGATCACCGCAAAAGTTCGCCAGGGCCTGGTGCCCGCACTCGGCGCGGGAGCGGGCTCGGACAGCGCTACGCGCCCGAAGAACGAAGAGGCTTACGATTTATATTTGCGCAGCATCGCGCTGCCGCACGATCCGCAGCCGAATAAAGAAGCTATCGCCATGCTGGAACGCGCTGTCGGCATGGACCCCAGCTACGCGCCCGCCTGGGGATATCTGGGCGTTCGCTACCACTACGACGGAGCCTATTCGAACGGTGGCGCGGAGATGTTCAGGCGGTCTGACGCGGCGCTGGAACGGGCGCTCGCACTCGATCCGAACCTGATCGGCGCCAATGCCTGGCTGATTACGAATTGGGTGGAACGAAACGATCTGGTCAAGGCCTACCAGAGTGCGAAAGCGCTGGTGGCGCGCCATCCGGAGAGTGAGGCGGCACACTTCGCGCTGTCGTACGTGGATCGCTATGGCGGCGCGATTGAAGAATCGGCGCACGAATGCGACACCGCGCGAGCGCTCGATCCGGGAAATTTTACTTTGCGCTCGTGCGCGTTCACCTTCGAGCAGCTTGGGCAACTACGACCGGGCGATGGAGTTTCTTCAACTCGATGCCGGGTCGGGATGGGCAAGCGAGCAATACGGTGCGGCAATACATTCGGGCGGGTAACGTAGCGCAAGCTCGGGAGGTTGCGCAGAAAATCGGCACCCCGTTTAGCGAGATGATCATGGCATGCGCGGAGAATCCGGCGTCGGAGAGGTCAGTCAAAGCCGTTCGAGAGCAGGCCGAGGAGGCTTTGGCCGATCCCGACGCTGAAGTTCATTACATAGTCGCGTCCGACTACCTGTTTTGTCAGCGGGAGGATTTGGCTCTGAATCTGCTCAAGACCTCCGTCGACGGGCACTATTGTGCATACAGCGGGCTGCAGAACGATTCGCTTTGGGAGAGCCTGCGGAGCACGCAGGATTTTACGGCGCTGCTTGCGTCGGCGAAGAAGTGTCAGGACGATTTTTTGGCCGCGCGGGACCGGGTGCAGCAGGGCTCAACTCAACGATTGGACAACACATCGATTCCCGGTACCTTAGCAAGCACTTCGTCAGCGGTGACCAAGGTCAGACCGAATACCTTGGCGGTCGCTGCGATAAAGCCGTCTGCTGGATCATTGTGGGGCATGTTTAGCGAAGACATCGCGAGGGCTACTTCGAAGGTAAGCGGCGCCTCACGAATCTTCAACCGACCGAGATTGTCGTTGATCCAGCTGACAGCATCCGGGATCAATTTCACGCGACCCTTGTCATGAAGCAATCGCAGTTCCCAAACGCTGACCGCAGACAGCCAAATCTCGTTCGCCGGATTGGTCAACTTCCGGACCACCCGCGCTGAAAGTCGTTCGGGCTCCAAAACACTCCAAACCCAGATGTGGGTGTCGAGCAGCAGCTTCAATCGCGGCCAGCTTTCCAGTCCTCAAGGCCCCCGGTGGGACCGACGATATCGCCCAGAATCTTCCCGGTGCCGGCCATGCAGCCTAGCCAGGTTTTGGGGCGCTCGTCGGGCGTAGGCGGCACGACCTCGGCGACGGGCTTACCAAAGCGGGTTACGCGAATCGGCTTCCGCGTCTTTCGGACCTCTTCGAGGATGCCGAGGCACTTGGCTTTGAACTCGGAGATGGCGACTTCCTTCATCTCTCAAGTTACACCATGGTCAATGACCATGGTCAATCTATCGACCCTAAGCTGCAGCGTCGGTTCAAGGCACCTCTCAATACCCCGTCTGCTTCGCTTGATTGACGGGTCCGGCGAGCCCCACGTAGGATTCTCATCCATCAGTCGGACGAGCTAACTCGCACGGGTTCATCATGCAGGCGCATACCCGGCAGGGCGTAGGTTCAGCGGTTCTGTCACTCCGAAAGGAAGAAGAGTTCCAATGATTCGATGGATTACGGTTCTGCTGCTGATCGGGACTGGCGTCGCCCAAGATCCATGTTCCGCTATTAATCAGGCAAAGGTACGAACCTACGGCTTCCATCCGTCAAACCTGTCCAAGCAGGAGCGAGACCAGAAGTCCAAGCAAATGGACCAGTTCTGGAGCCTTGCGAAAGCCACCGGCCCGGAAGGCCTCGGCTGTATTCGCCAGCTCATAGGGAGGGAAACGGCCGACACCTATTTCCTTTTTGACGGAGCATCGTTGCTTGCTCATTTTGACAAGTCGGGTTCGTCGGACCCAGCTATCCTCGACGGCCTAGTCCGAACCGATATGAAGGACGTAGACCCGGGTGGTTACATTGCCGTAGCACTGCAACTAAGTAAGCGAAACGTCGATATTGGGCCCGCAGCTAAAAAATATCTCCATGCGAAGGACGTTACTGTTTATCTACCTGAACACGGAGGCTACAAATTAGATCGTCTGCGGGGTGCTATTTTGCTATATGGGAGCTCCAACCCAGCATTTGTGGACCGGAACCTTATTCCCGAATTGTCGTCCCCTGAGCAAGACGTGCGGAGCACAGCGGCCATGATCTTGGCTCAAAACCTGACGGAGGAGAGTTTTAGAGCCTTGAGCTCTCTCGGGACTATGGAGAGTTTCTCGAAGGAGGCGCAAGAGTGGGCAAAGGCTATCAGAGCTCGCCGTCACATCGATGTCACCAAGCCGGCTAAAAACACGCGCGAGCAGATGCTCGGGAAGGTGGCGCGGCTCCCCGATGTGGACTCGGATATCGACGAGGCCGAGAACAAAGCACTCGATAACAGCATCTATGCAACGTTTACGCCTCAGGATCTAGACGCCCTGCGCGAGGGGAGGCGAAAAATGATCATGGGGATTTCCAACGAATCCGTCGAGGGGTACGAGGAGATCTCGCGAGTCATTCTGAACCTTATCAACGTGCTCGACCTATATCCGCGTTATCGGACGCCCTAGACCCCGATCACCCCACACAGTTCCTTCACCGCGGCCGCGCTCTTGTCGAGCCCAGCCTTCTCTTCTGCGGTGAGTTTAATCTCGATGATCTGCTCGATTCCCTTTGCCCCCAACTTTACCGGGACTCCGACGTACAAACCGGTGATGCCGTATTCGCCCTGCAGATACGCGGCACACGGCAGGATTTTCTTTTTGTCTTTGAGGATAGCTTCGACCATTTCGGTCGCTGCGGCGGACGGCGCGTAGTAGGCCGAGCCAGTTTTGAGATACTTCACGATTTCTGCGCCGCCGTCGCGAGTGCGTTGGACTAACGCTTCGAGCTTCGTTTTCTCGATCAACTCGGTGATCGGGATGCCGGCGACCGTGGAATAGCGCGGCAGCGGGACCATGGTGTCGCCGTGGCCGCCGAGCACGAAGGCGGTTACGTTTTCGACGCTGACTTTTAATTCGTCGGCGATGAAGGCGCGGAATCGGGCCGAGTCGAGCACGCCGGCCATGCCGATCACGCGCTCGCGCGGGAATCCACTGAGCTTGTAAGCGGCCTGCGCCATGGCGTCGAGCGGGTTCGAGACGATGATCAGAATGCAGTTCGGCGAATTTTTCACGACCTCGCCGACCACCGCTTTCATGATGCCGTAATTCGTGTTGAGCAAGTCGTCGCGGCTCATGCCGGGCTTGCGCGGAATGCCGGCCGTGATTACGACGATGTCGGAATTCGCGGTGTCTTTGTAATCGTTGGTCCCGCTGATGTAGGAGTCGCGCTTCTCGATGGGCATGGCCTCGAGCAGATCGAGCCCCTTGCCCTGCGGGACGCCTTCGACAATGTCGATGAGCACGACGTCGGCGAGTTCCTTGGAAGCGATCCAGTGAGCGGCGGTTGCGCCTACGTTGCCGGAGCCTACGATGGTGACTTTCTTTCGCATGAGTTCCTCGATTCTAAGAATCACAAAATCCTAACCACAGGGGACACGGAGGCGCACAGGGTAATTCCAGAAGTAGATTGCTTTACCCTGTGATGCTCTGTGTCCTCTGTGGTTCAAGGTTTATCTCGCCACCAGTACACCCGCGCCCATATTTTCGATCATCGCCCCGGCGAACTCGCTGGTTTTGACTTTGGTGGCGCCGGGCATCAGGCGCTCGAAGTCATAAGTAACTTTTTTCTGATCGATGGTGCGCTCCATGCTTTGTTCGATCAGGTCGGCGGCTTCGTTCCAGCCGAGGTGACGGAACATCATGACGCCCGACAAGAATCACCGAGCCGGGATTGATCACGTCTTTATCGGCGTATTTCGGCGCGGTGCCGTGCGTGGCTTCGAAAATCGCATAGCCGTCCCCGATGTTCGCACCGGGCGCGATGCCAAGTCCGCCCACCTGCGCAGCGCAAGCATCGGAAATGTAGTCGCCGTTCAGGTTGGGGCAGGCCAGCACCGAATATTCCTCAGGCCGCGTCACAATCTGCTGAAAGATCGAATCAGCGATGCGGTCGTTGATCATCACTTTTTTCTTCCACTCGCCGTTGCCGTGCGTCGCATAGATGGCGTCGAGAACTTTCTTCACTTCTTTCTCGACTGCCTGGCGGAAGGCGGGCGGCGCGAACTCCATGCCGGGCTCGATCAACTCGGCATTCTGCGCGACGCTAATGCTGGGATCGTTGTCTTTGTTGCCAATGATCCAGCTCTCGCGTTCGGTCACGACGTGGTCGCGAAATTCTTCGGTGGCCACTTCGTATCCCCACTGCCGGAACGCACCCTCGGTAAATTTCTGGATGTTGCCTTTGTGCACCAGCGTCACGCTCTTCAGCCCGTTCTCGATCGCATGTTGAATCGCCATGCGTACCAGGCGTTTGGTCCCGGTGATTGAAATCGGCTTGATGCCGACGCCGGAGTCGAGGCGAATCTGCTTCTTGCCGCCCTTCAGCATGTCCTTGTTCAGGAACTCGATCAGGCGCAGGCAGTCGGCAGTTCCCTGCTCCCACTCGACGCCGGCGTAAACGTCTTCCGTGTTCTCGCGGAAAATCACAACGTTCATGCGCTCGGGATGCTTCACCGGCGAAGGCACGCCCTTGTAATACTTCACCGGGCGCACACAGGAATAGAGATCGAGAATCTGGCGCAGAGCAACATTCAGCGAGCGAATGCCGCCGCCCACGGGCGTTGTCAGCGGGCCTTTGATGGCCACGCGAAATTCGCGAACGGCTTCGACCGTATCGTCGGGCAGCCAGTTGTCGAACTTGGCCTTGGCTTTTTCTCCGGCGAACACTTCGTACCAGGCAACGCGGCGCTTGCCCTTGTAGGCCTTCTCAACCGCCGCGTTGAACACGCGCAGCGAGGCCTTCCAGATGTCGCGGCCCGTGCCGTCGCCCTCGATGAAGGGGACGATCGGGTTATCGGGGACATCATACTTGCCGTTCGCATACCCGATTTTCTTGCCATCCGCCGGTACCGCTACGCCGTTATAAGAGCCTGCCATGCCCGTGCCTCCGCCTAAGAGTTTCGCTCAGCCATTTAGAAAACTTTTCATTATAAAGAATGAGTTGGGTTAGAGGCGGATTATTGTTGTCCGGCTTCCGTATGTTCCGAAAACAGCGATTCCAGGTCGCCGGCCGTGTGCCATAATCCTTCCATTGAGCCGCGCCTGCGTCAGGGAGGTTAGCTTTGACCAACCATTTCACTTATCGGCGACTACTGCCAGTGGGCCTGCTGCTTTGTTTAGCGTTCGCGTCGACGGCCTCGGCGCGCGAGTCGCACGACCGCACGCATGTAGGCGGCAACATTGTCATCGGCCCCGGAGAAGAAGTCGGTGACGCGACTTGCTTTGGTTGCAGCATTCGCGTTCGCGGGCATATTTCCAGCGATGCGACCGCGTTCGGCGGCAGCGTCATCATCGAAGATCAGGGCGAGGTCGATGGGGATGTCACCGCGTTTGGCGGTGGAATCCGGCTCGGCGATCGAGGCAGCGTCAAGGGTGACGTCACCGTGTTTGGCGGCCGAATTCAGCGCGATCCCACCGCCACAATTGGCGGCGATGTCACCACCATGGGCGGCCCGGGTTGGATCGTATTGATTCTGGGCGCGCCGTTTCTGTTCTTCGCTCTCTTCGTGGCGCTCATCGTCTGGATCGTGCGGCGCTTGCTCAGGCCGACGCTTCCGCTCACGGCATAAAGCGCCTCGGAAGCGGGGGGCCCATCCCTTCGACTCCGCTCGGGGCAGGCTCTTTCGCGGTGTTTGCGAAAGGGTGGGAAAGATGGAGGCCTACGGTTACTACTAAAACCCGGCGCTACTTGCTGCATCGTGTCCCACCCTTGCAAAGTACGCAAGGATGGGGCACCCATTCTTGAGGTCTGCATACAAAACCCCGGCCATCCCCTACCACCTTCTTGCGCCGAATGTTTTCCGCACGCCCACAGTCATGTACCGTCCCCAGGGACCGTTGTTGCCGAGGTCGGCAGGGCCTAGATATTTGTCGCGGGCTCCGAGGCGGTCGAACAGAAAATGCTGAGTCACGCGGAACTCGAATCCCTTGTTGAGATAGATGCCGACTCCCCAGGAGTGCTCAATGCCGATCGCGTCCGGCGACCAGGTGTAGAGCGTCTGAGGAATGGTTTTGCCAAAGAGAAACGTCGGCGCGCCGTACACCATGAAGCGCCGCAGCGGCCCTCGGCCGAAGGGACGCACTTCCAAAATCCCGGACAACATGTAGCGCGCGAACAAGCTGCAGGGATCGTTAATGCCGCCGTTGGCCGCGGCATCGCCGGAGCAGAGATTCGGGTCAATTTCATTATGCGGCGGCGCGAGGTCCAGCTGCGCCCAGCCCCAGAACATGTCGCGGGGAAAAAACATGCGGTCGCCGGAATCGGCTTCATAGTGATTGGGCTGCGAACTGGCCTGCGACGTGCCCTGGGAAGCGGCGCTGGGCGCCGGCTTCTCCTGCGCATCGAGCGATTCGTTGAACGACGAAACTTGCGCTCCCGCTAGTGAAATCAATACCGGAACCGTTAACAGCCAAGCCCACCGTTTCATCCCGCCTCCGAGAATCGTTCGAGTTCAGATTGGCGGACTCGAACCGGCATCACCCCGAGTTCCCGGGGTAGCGGCGAGAGTCCGGCTCAATTGAGCGCATCATTGTAACCTGCTGGCTTGGGGAGGCGGCCCCGCACCCGGCCGAGGAACGAAAACTTGAGGAGTTCTTGTGTATTTGTCCGGTTCGTCGCCAATAACTTCACAGCCCCCTGCGGCGACGCTCGGCACTGCCGCCCGCACGAGTCGGAAGCCCTCCCACGATTGAAGTCTTCTGGAGACGAGCGCCGTGACGCCACTTGGCCCGATTCCTTCCAGATTTCATATCTCCTCCCGGCATTATTCCATTCATAGTACGTTCACACTAGTGCAAATCGCCGTAAACCACGCCAAAACAGGGGTATGCGGGTTTGGTTGGCGGATTGCACAATGAAGAACACAAGCTACTCCAGGACCCCTATGCCACAAGAGATTTCCGTCTCGTACCAGGCGATTAAGAGCAAGGTGTACCGGCTCATCGATTCTCTCGTGGTCGGGGAGAAATCTGAAGCCGAGGTCCAGGAATCGATCCGGCGCTGGTGGGCCTTGATCCATCCCGCCGACCGGCCGATCGCTCAGAAGTATCTCTTGATGGTGCTGGGGCGCTCCGCCTCGGCCCTGGACTCCATGGGCGACGCGTTCCTCTCCGTGAGCAGCTGTGAGCTTCCCCGGCCGCAACTCGCCGAGAACGCGCTCCCCGGCAAGCGCATGCGCCTGCTGGAGCGGATGGTGAAAGAAACTCCAGTTCGCACCGTCGTTTAATCCCTGCAATCTGGCAAGGCCCAGTCGGCGACTCGATCCTCTGACATAGAATTTACATTTCCCCGGTTGCCTTTTGCATCGCCGGCCCCGTATCGTCCATCTCATCCCGTAGCCACACTAAACCACGACACAAATCTGCGTCTGAGGAGCAGGAATGAATCGGCAGCACCTTAAACAATCCCGCAAGCTGAATAAACTCGGAATTCCACTCATCTTTGGAGCACTCCTGATCATGGCCACATCGTTATTTGCAGGCAGCGGCATTTACGGTTTCACCCTCAACTCCATCGACGGCAAACCCGCGCCGCTCGCCGACTACAAGGGCAAGGTCGTGCTGCTGGTGAACGTCGCCAGCCAGTGCGGCTACACGCCGCAATACAGCGGTCTCGAAGCGACCTACGAAAAATACAAAGACCAGGGATTCGTGATCCTCGGCTTCCCTGCCAACAATTTCGGCGCCCAGGAACCCGGCACCAACGAGGAGATCAAGACCTTCTGCACCCGGAAATACAGCGTCACCTTCCCCATGTATTCCAAGATTTCCGTGAAGGGCGCGGACCAGGCGCCCCTGTATGCCTATCTCACCAAAGAGACCGGACCGGGCATCGAAGGCGAGATCAAGTGGAACTTCACCAAGTTCCTGGTCGATCGCGACGGCAAAGTGGTGCAGCGCTTCGAATCCGCGGTGACGCCCGATTCAAAGGAAGTAACGGCGGCGATTGAGAAGCAGCTGAAGTAGCCCCGCACTCTATGGCCAAAATGTTCTCGGGTGCCCCACCCTTGTCCCTCCGATTTTTGGAGGGACAGGGTGGGTCTTTTGACGTTCGGGTGAAGCGGCAGCCTGTTTCAAACGATTACAAAATCGCAGCCGCGCCAAAAGCCTCCCCTCAAATCTGCCTCCGACCAGCCTAATTCTCCTTGGGTGGCGGCGACGCGCTATCGACCAAGCGCAGAAACTCGAAACCAGCTCGATTCTCACGGATGCGTTGCGAGAAGTCGGGAGCGTCGTTCACCGTGTTCGCGACGGGATTGATGTAAGCCTGCGCCTTCAGCTCAGAAAACGGCAGCTTGCCGGCGAAGAAGCCCCCGCGATCGAGCATCTCCGGCGCGCGGCCGTTTAATAAAACCCACCACGAGTCGCGTGAACTTCCTGCCGGCATGTGGCCCGTGGCTGCCATGTTGGCGAAGATGCCGGTGGTGCAGTTATTGGTGATGGCATTGAACCATTTTGCTTCGTCGTGCAGACGGTTGGCCTGGCGGAGATATTGAAGAAAAAGATCGCGCGACCACTGTGGGCTGGCCGTCGTGTGAAAGAGATAAACCCTCTCGCCGGAACGATAGTTGGTGCGGAGGCGGATGAGATCGCGTTCACTCGCGAGCACATAGATGATCGGGAACTGCCGAAAAAGCGAACGCAGCGGCGAATAGCCCTGGCCGACCGTGTATCGCGCCTCGATCGAGGCCGCAACATAGTCGTTGTCGCCGAACTGGAAGCTGAGGATGGGATGCGCGATCCAGGGCGAACTCCAGTAGTCCACGAAAAAGTCGACGCCGCGGATTTGCGAGAGCAGCACTTCCTTGGTGAGCCACTCGCAGGTGAAGTCGGTTTCCCGGCGGTAATAGCAGTGGCGGAAATTATGGATGGTCACGCGGTCGCCGCTGATTTCTGCCCAGGGGGTCTGTGATAGATTCGACTGCCAATCGCGATGGTTGGAAGGCTTGAGGGAGAGCCAGCAGATCAGCACGACGAGAAAGCCTGCAAGGCAGGCCCCGATCCTGACAACTCGCCTTTTTGCAATCGCAAGAAAAAGCGTGAGCCCAGCCAGATAAACTGCCGGGGCTAGCCACTCCCGGCCGGGGCGCGAAAAATCAAAGTACAGCGCGGCCATCGTCCAGGCGGTGAGGCCAGCTAACACCAGCCAGATTGTCGCGATGCCCAACCGCCGCACGGCGTGCATCAGTCGATGCATTCCACGCGGATAGACTCCTGGGCGGCGGACCCGGCCAGCGTGCTAAGGTTTCGTTTGAGTGGAGCTGCCAGCAAGTAGCGGCGCAACTGAAATTTCCTCGGTCGTCAAAAACCGAATTGTACACCCCGCCCAGTTCTCAAGTGCTCTCCGGCTCTCAAGCCAGCTCCAGGTACAACAACCTCAGAAAACGCCGCCCCTCAAACAGAAAGGCATCGAGGATCACGGGGCGGTTTGCCCGGTGTCCTCGATGCCTGTTCTCTCCTAAGGGAAAACTACTTCACCATAATCTTGGTGCCCGTGTCGTCCAGCTTGCCCTGCACGCGCACGCGCTTGCCTTCAAACTTCTTCACATCGTCCTGGTGGTCGATGTCATAAGTCTTGCCCGCATCATCTTTCAGCACATACTTGTCGCCAGACTTCACCACGGTTCCGGAAAAAGACTGGCTGTCCGAAGCGCCCGGCTCGGTCGCGGTCGGCGTGCTGTCTTTCGGAGCTGACGGCTTGGTCGCATCCGGATTCATCGGCTGCGTTGCGTTGGGAGTCGAAGGTTGCGTTGCATCCGGAGTCGCCGGCTGCGCGGCACCCGGCGTTTGTCCTGGCGTTTGCGAAGTCGGCGTCTGCGTCGAGGACGGTAGATCCGGCGAAGGCGTCGGCGCAGTTTGCGGCGTCTGCTGCGAAGGCGGAGTATCCGGCGTCGGCGCCGGCGTCGTCTGTGTCTGTGGGTCCGACGGCGTGGACGTGGTCTGCGCGTGGAGCGCGCTGCCCCAGGAGATCATGCCGCAGACGACTGCCAGGGTGGCGATAAGAGAGAGAGACTGAATCCGATTTTTCACATTTCCTCCAGGAGCCGATGCGGCTCTGCTGGAGTTCATTGCAAGCGCGGTGCCATCGCCGCGCACATAAATGAAGATAGTCGCCTGCGACCAGTTCTCGCGTTGCATCTGCACGCTTTAGCTGCAACTCCCAGCAATGCCGGATGCGCGAGTCAGCAACTTTTTCTTCGCAGCTACATGAGACGCTGTACCCGCAGCCAGCGTGCTTCAACGCGCGGCAACACGTCTGAGTGCGAATAGTTTTCTCGCGCCAGGAAAGAAATTCACGCGAGCCGATTCAGAATCACCACCTCGAAACTTTCTGCACCCTACTTCGGCAGCGCCGCCGTTCCCTTCACCGCGAACATCGCCTCCGACTTCGCCTGCGTCTCCTCCGGCTGCGCCCCGCCAACCGCCAACGAATATTTCCCTTCCAGAATCGCCCGGTTCCCCTGCTCATCCACGCTCGACAACGACCGCGGATCAATCTTGATCGTTACTTCCTTGCTCGCGCCCGCCGCCAGATTCACCCGTTCAAATCCCACCAGCGAATGCCGCGGCCCGCCCGCCTGCGGAGTTTTCAAATAAGCCTCGACAACTTCATCCCCAGCCACAGCTCCCGCATTGGTCACCATGACGGATGCAGCCAGAGCTTCACCAGCATTTAAAGATTCAGCCGAAAGCTTCACCGGCCCGTAAGTAAACTTCGTGTAACTCCCCCCGTACCCAAATCCCCAAAGAGGCTTGCCCGTGTAATAACGATAAGTCCGATTCTTCATGGAATAATCCGAAAACGCCGGCAGATCATCCACGCTCGCGTAGAAAGTCACCGGCAACCGCCCCGCGGGATTATTCGTTCCATCGAGCGTGCGAAGAATCGCAGTTCCACCCTCGACCCCCGGATACCACGCCGCAACAATAGCGTTCGCATGATCCTTCGCCCAGCCGAGAGCCACCGCGCTGCCACTCTGCAAAATAACCACCAGCGGCTTGCCCGTAGCCGCAACCGCCTGCAGCAACTTCTCTTGCGCCGCCGGCAACGCCAGGCTGGTGCGATCTCCGCCGCTGAAGCCGTCAATCTTAATCCGCATCTCCTCACCTTCCAGATGCGGTGAGAGCCCAACGAACGCCACCACCACGTCCGCCTGCTTCGCCGCCGCTACCGCTTCATCAATCTGCGGTTGCGCCGGAGCTTCCCACTTCAGCGTCAGCCCGCCTCCAGAAGCATCGCCCGAGTGCGAGTACTCAAGCACAAACGTGTGCGGCTGCGTGTCGCCAAAGTCATACCCAATCGACGGCGGATTCGGAAAATCCATCAGCGGCGGCGCCGTCGGCGAAGCTCCATTCGTAGCCTTAAAGTTCCCCATCGCCGCAATGTCCACATGCTTTCTCAGCGATCCCTCGCCCAACACTTTCCCGTCAATCACCAACCGATAAGACTCGTTCGGAAAATACGGAAAGCTATCCCCCGACTCCAGCGTGAACACATAATGCCCCGCGGCCGGCGCGGAAATATTCCCCGACCACCGCACCGAATAATTAATCGTCTCCACTTGCGGCACCGGCTTGGCATATTCCCAGTCGGTTTGCACCGCGGGCTCCGTGGTCACGGCCACCGGACGCCCCGTCCAATCGGGCGTCGCAAAAAATTCCGTCTTCAATCCCTTCTTCATGTCGAAAGCCGTGCGCGGCACCGGCACCGCAAAACCCGCAGCCAGGCTCGATCCCTGCGCATAAAACACTTCGCGGCTCTTGTCTGCCAGCATCGCGTCCAGCGGCGTCACCGGCCGCACCGGCGTTCCCACGTAGTTACCCAGAATGGAATCCAGCATGTCGGCAGTCGGTCCCACCACCGCAATGCGTTTCGCCGAAGACTTCAGCGGCAGCGTCCCGTCGTTCTTCAGCAGCACCATGCTCTCTTCCGAGGCCTTGAGTGACTTGGCGCGATTCGCCTCCGAAGCCACATCCGAATACGGAATCCTGTCCAGCGGGTTCGATCCCTGCGGATCAAACATGCCCAACTCGAAACGCGCAGTGTAAAGTCGCTCGACGGCCCTGGTCACTTCAGCCTCAGTCGCTTTCCCGTCGCGTACCGCTTTGGCCAGCGTGTTGAACCCCGCCGACCAGATACTGCACGAGAGATCAGTCCCAGCCTGCAGCGACATCGCGGCCGCGCTCTCAATGTCAGCTGTTTTCTTGTGCCCGTTGTAGACATCGTTAATCGCGCCGCAATCAGAAACCACGAACCCTTTGAATCCCCACGCTCCGCGCAGATGCTCCTGCAGCAGCATTTTGTTGGTGCAAGCGGGAAAATCATCGATCGAGTTGTAAGCGCACATCACCGACTGCACCTTGGCCTCGGTAACAGTCATGCGAAACGCCGGCAGGTAAGTTTCTTCAAGGTCGCGCGGAGAAGGTTCCACATCGACCGTATGCCGCGTCGACTCCGGCCCCGAATGCACCGCGAAATGTTTACTGGTCGCTACCGCGCGCAGGTGATTCACATCCGGCCCCTGCACTCCCTCAATGAACGCGCCGCCCAGCCGCCCGGTCAGGAACGGATCTTCTCCATAAGTCTCCTGCCCGCGCCCCCACCGCGGATCACGAAAAATATTGATGTTCGGCGACCAGAAAGTCAGCCCAAAAAAAATGCGGTGATTCCCTTCGCGCTGCGCCTGGTTGTATTTTCCCCGCGCTTCATCGCTCACTGTGTCCCCCATCATGTGCACCGCCGCCGGATCCCACGTCGCGGCCATGCCCATGGCCTGCGGAAACACTGTCACCGAACCCGCGCGCGCCACCCCATGCAGCGCCTCATTCCAGGTCTGGTAATCCGGAACCCCCAACCGCGGAATCGACGTTGCATAGTCTTCGAGCTGCGAGGCCTTTTCGTCCAAGGTCATGCGCCCCACCAGATCGTGCGCCCGCTCCTGCGGCGAAAGGCTTGTATTCAGATAAGCCGATTCCTGTGCGAACCCGAACGAAGCCGCAATCAGAAGAACGAAAATTGCCGAAAGCCAGTGCCGTGACAACATCGATTTTCCTCCAGTAATGCCCGCCGCTAATTCTGATTTGTCGTGATGAATTCGGAAAACAGAATCCCGAGATTTATACCAGATCGCCCCCAAGAAAACGCCCAACCAAAACAAAAAGGACCGCAATGTTCCGCGATCCCTCTTGATTTATGACTCTCGCTTTATCCGTGAGATCCGTGCAAATCCGTGGCAAAGAAGTTGTGGCCAGCAATTGGAGCAAAGAAGCTTAGTGCCGCCCCCCGCCACCACCACCGCCTCCTGGACGTCCACCGCGCCCGCGATCTCCCCCCCACCACCAGGCCGACCACCGCGCCCACGCCCGCGTCCACCACCACCGCCTCCCGGACGTCCGCCGCGCCCGCGATCTCCGCCGCCATCCCTGCGCGGAGGCCGATCCCCACCGCCACCAGCGCTTACATAGGGCGGCCCGTCACGGTTGAAGTTCGGCTCATCGCTCGGTTCATCCGGAAAATCCCCGCCGCCCTCAATCACCAGCGAGCCAGTCAAAGCCGGCGCTGGCTCACGGCTCGGCGCAGGAGCATCCGGCGCAGCAGTGCCCTCGGCCGGAGGCGTTTCCCCGCCACCCATCTTCGCGCGCTGCTCTTTCAGAATCGCCTTGCGCGACAACCGGATGCGGTTGCCCTCGACCGCCAGCACCTTCACCAGCACCTGGTCGCCTTCCTTCAGCTCGTCGCGCACATCCGCAATCCGATGCTCCGCCACTTCGCTGATGTGCAGCAACCCGTCGGTTCCCGGCAGAATCTCGACAAACGCGCCGAAGTCCGCCAGCCGCGTGACTTTGCCCAAGTATGTCTTGCCCACCTCGGCCGTCGCGCAAATGTCGCCAATAATCTGCAGCGCCTTCGCCGCCGATTCCTGATTGCTCGACGCCACCTTCACCAGCCCGGAGTCTTCCACATCGATCTTCACTCCGGTCTGCTCGACAATGCTCCGAATCATCTTTCCACCCGGGCCAATCAGATCGCGAATCTTGTCGACCGGGATCTGCACCGTGTAGAAGCGCGGCGCGTAATCGGAAATCTTCTCGCGCCCCGAAGTGATGACTTCTTCCATCTTGCCGAGAATATGCAATCGCCCACGCTGTGCCTGCGCCAGCGCCTCGCGCATGATCTGCGAAGTAATGCCGGCAACTTTAATATCCATCTGCAGTGCGGTAATGCCGTCCTTGGTTCCGGCAACTTTGAAATCCATGTCGCCGTAGTGATCTTCCGCACCCGCAATATCGGTCAGGATGGCATAAGCATCGCCTTCCTTCACCAACCCCATCGCCACTCCAGCCACCGGAGCCTTCAACGGCACGCCCGCATCCATCAGCGCAATCGAAGCCCCGCAGATCGTCGCCATCGACGACGACCCGTTCGACTCCAGAATGTCCGATACCACGCGCATCGCATAAGGCCACTTTTCCTGATCCGGCAACACCGCCGAAACCGCCCGCTCCGCCAGCGCCCCATGCCCAATCTCGCGCCGCCCAGCGCCGCGCATAAACCCAACCTCACCCACCGAAAACGGCGGAAAGTTGTAGTGCAGCAAGAAGCGCTTTTTGGATTCGCCTTCGAAGCCTTCCAGCCGCTGCATGTCGTCGCTGGTGCCGAGCGTTGCCGTCACCAGAGCCTGCGTCTCGCCGCGAGTGAAGACTGCGCTCCCGTGAGTGCGTGGCAGGACGCCGGCTTCAATCCAGATGTCGCGGACTTCATCAAACGCTCGCGCATCCGGACGCCGCTTCTGGTTGATGACCTGCTCGCGGAAAATCCGCTCGCGCAGCGTCTCGTAATAATGCTTCAGCTTTTCCAGAGCCTTTTTGTCGTCTTCCGGAATCGCCGCCTGCAGCTTCTTCTTGATATCCTTGACCAGCCCGTAGCTTTCCGCCTTGGGATGCTTCTTCGTATCGAGCGCATCCGACAACTCGGCGCCGACCTTACTCTTCAACTCGTTGTAATACGCTTCGTCAAATTCCGGGGGCACCACAGTCCGCTTTTTCTTGCCGGCCTTGGCTTGCAGATCATTCAGCGCCGCGCAGATTTTCTTGATCTCGGTATGCCCGAACTCGATGGCCTCAACAATCGTCTCTTCGCTGGCTTCTTTCGCGCCCGACTCGATCATCACGATGCCGTCCGCCGTGCCGACGACCATAATGTTGACCGTGCCTCCGCGCATTTCGTCATACGTCGGATTCACGACGAACTTATCGTCCACGCGTCCCACGCGCACCGCGCCAATCGGCCCCAGAAACGGAATATCGGAAAGCGTCAGCGCCGCCGACGCCGCATTAATTCCCAGCACATCCGGATCATTATTGCTATCCGCCGACAGCACAAACGCAATCACCTGCGTCTCGCATTTAAATCCCTCAGCAAACATCGGACGCACCGGCCGATCAATCTGCCGGCTGGTCAGCACTTCGCGCTCGCTCATGCGGCCTTCGCGCTTGATGAAGCCGCCGGGAAAACGTCCACCGGCGTAGGTGTACTCGCGATAGTCCACGGTGAGCGGGAAGAAATCGATGCCCTCGCGCGGATCAGGATTCGCCGTGGCAGCCGCCAGCACAACGTTCTCGCCGAGCCGAACCACGGCCGACCCTCCGGCCTGTTTGGCCAGCTTGCCAGTTTCAAATGAAATTTCTTTGCCGCCCGAGAGATGGACGGTAACGCTAGTTGCTTCTGGTTTCATGATTCATTCCTTTGAAAAGACAGCTTCTAGCTCCTGGCTTTTAGCTGTTAGCTTGAGATGACCGAGGGTGCCCCATCCTTCTTTCGCGCTGTTTGCGAAAGAGGGTGGGGGTGTTGACGTGCCCAGAAAATAGGCACACCTCACCCGCAACAATCCTGTGAGAGATGTGTGTGGCGCTTGAAAAACGCACGTATGGAGATTTCCTCGATGCTGGACCGTCTCTCCAGAGACGGATTTCCAGAAATAGCCCGGAGCGATTTCGCTGTGGGTACCCCATCGTTGGTGTCCCAGTGTGGGGTGCCCCACGTCTCGCCCTTGAGACGTGGGATTTCAGAACCCGGGCGGCAATTACTTGCGGATGCCGAGTTTCGTAATCACGGTTTTATACCGCTCGGAATCGTATTTCTTCAGATAGTCGAGCAAGCTACGCCGCTTGCTGACCAGCATGAGAAGCCCGCGGCGCGAGCCGTGGTCTTTCTGGTGCGTCTTGAAGTGCTCCGTCAACTGCCCAATACGCTCGCTGAGCAATGCAATCTGAACTTCGGGGCTCCCGGTGTCGCTGGGATGCGTGCCGTATTGGTCGATGAGGGTTTTTTTGTGCTCTCTGGCTAACACTAGCCTGGTGACTCCTGTCTTTTAATCGTTTGTCTATGTGACGTTTACAGAGTATCACGGGAAGTTGTGGAGCGTAAAGGATGGTACCAATCCAAGCGTGTACGGGTGGCGATCGGTTCCCCGATCATCTCTGGATACGCCTTCAAACGACCCGCTGCGCTTATACTGGTGAGCCGTCGAACTATCAGCCGTCGAACTATGGACCGCGCCGCCATCAACGACCAAATCGAAAGGATCCTGCGCAGCCCGAGCTTCGCCAGCAAAAGCCAGCTCAGGAAGCTGCTGGAAGTTCTGGGGCAAAGCTTCGATTCGCAAACGACTCTTAAGCCAGACCGGATCATCAAGGAACTGTGGCCGGAAGAGACCCGGACCAAGGGATCGGCCGATGTCGCAACCGAGATGAACCGGCTGCGGCACGCTCTGGATGCTTATTACAGCGGAGAAGGCAGCCACGACCCGATTCTGATCAGCCTTCCCAATCGTTCGGCGGCCGCTGCCGATGGAACTCCAGAAAAGCGCTGGATCGTTGCCAAGCCTCGCGGCGCGGTTGAGGATCCTCCGCCGGTTCCTCCAGCCCGTAAGAGCCGGATGGTCGCAGCCGATGACAGCAGCCGCGATCGCCGCCCTATGCGTTGTGGCCTTCATCGTTATTCGATTGCTGACGCCGCATGGCCAGCCGCAGTCTGCGCGCCTGGACGGTGCGTCCCTCGTCATTATGAATGCCGAAGGAAAGGAGCTTTGGCGTAAAAACTTTCCTGAGGGATTCTCGCCCGACTGGTATTACGAGCAGGGGTAGCTAACCCGCATCTGGTTCGGCGATCTGGGGGACGGGCACACCAGCGTTCTGTTTCTCTATCTCCCCGCGGTCAGCCCGTTGTCGCACTCGACGACCCTCATCTGTTATTCGGATCGGGGCCAAGAGAAATGGCGTTGGACACCTGGCAGAGAGTTGCCGGAGCTCCAGGGAACGCCAGCCACATACAGAACTATGGCGCTGGTTGTTCTGAAGGCGACCGCGAAGAAGCTTCCGCGAATCGTGGTCTCGAACATCCATGACCCATGGTGGCCCAATCAACTGGCCATTCTCGACTCCAAGGGCAAACTGCTCTCGGAGTATTGGCACTCCGGGCACTTGGATTACCTCAGCCTGGCCGACCTGGATGGCGACGGGCGACAGGAGATTATCGCAACCGGAGTTAGCAATGGCTATCATCAGGCGACATTAGTTGTGCTTGATCCGGATCGGGTCTTTGGCGCTTCCACTGAGGCGGCGCGGCCCGAGCTGCAAATCCACGGCATGGGTGTTGCCCAGGAGAGGCTGCGACTGCTGTTTCCCCGCAGCGATATGAACAAAGCCCTGTTTCAGTTCAACGAGGGCGGTGAGGCAACTTTCGAAAAAGGCACCATTCGACTCTCGGTGGGGGAATGCCTGCATCCCCAAAGTTGCCCCATCTGGTACGAATTCGACAAGACCTTTCATCTGGTCACGGCTTACCCGGATGAGTCCTTTCGGAGTGCTCATGCGCAGTTCTATCTAAATAGCAAAGACTCCCATTCCTTCAGTGCAGAAGAAGAAGCTCAATTCCGAAAAGTCCGCTGCCTGGTCGGCTGCGCTTCGGAGTCCGCTGCAAGCCGGTGACTCAGACGCGCTGCTAGAGGCTTTAGTCCCCAACTTCATACCAACTTCATATCATCTTCGCGGCGTAGCCCTGCCAGCCGTGCGATCCCGTGCTAGCATCGCCGAGCTTGGAGCACGGTAAGCCGGAATATCAGGCTGAATACGGCGCGGAAGCCCAGTCCGCCGGCCTTGATCCCAAGACAACAATTCCCGGTTAAGAGGAGATTATGAAAATAACGCGCAACTTCGTGCTGCCCTTGGCAGCTATATTTTTCGGGCTCCTGGTTATACCCCAGGTGGCACATGCTCAGGCGACGAACTGCCTCACTGAACCCACTCAAACCTCCATCGCTGACGGCGAAGTGTTCACCGGCTCCAATTGCGTGCTCCATGCCCTTGGGGATATCGATTCCTTCACGTTCAATGCAAATGCTGGGGATACCTACCAGCTGGGTCTGGCAATGACCGGCACATCAAGCTCCAACATCTGCATAACCCTCTACGACCCCAGCCCCAAGCAGATCTATTACGGGTGCACAGGGGCTAATGGGGCCACCTCGTTTGCCGCCGATGAGGCCCTGACCGTGACTGGCACCTACCAAATGAATGTGACGGAGGTCACGAATGTCCCACAGGGATACGCCGTGTCGCTCGAACGTATCTTTCCGTTCCCCCCAAACGCACAGACCATCACATCCTTCGGTGTGCCGGTCGCTGGTGACATTGCCGAGTCCACCGACACGAATGCCTTTACCTTCACGGGCGTTACGACCGGTACCTTCGAGGTGACCGTCGCTTTGACCGGAAGCATTTTAGAAAACATCTGCATGACGGTGTATTCCCCCAACGGCACACTGGTCTCACCGAGTATGGGGACCAATAACCCGGGGTGCACAGGGGCTAATGGGGCCACTTCGATCGCGATCGACTTCACGCCGACCCAAACTGGCACGTACATGGAGTTCGTCCAGACAAGCGCGAACACGGGTGCCCAGACCTACACTATCGAGGTCTCGTGCCTTGTCGGCAACTGCGGAAGCACCAAAACGCCGGTCTGCACGCTGAAAGACTCCCTCAGCTACAACGCAAGCACCAGCACCCTGACCATGAATTTCACCGAGGGGAACACAGCCGTCGACACCTGGAACGCATGGCTGACCGATCAAAACACGATGACGAATCTGTTCACCGTATCGCAACCAATCACGAACCCGGCGCAGCCCATTACCAAGACAACAACTCTGTCTCCGGAAGGAAACGTAGGAGTTCTCTCCACGCTCACAACGCCGAAAAAGGGGATCATCTGCTCGGTTTACACACAGCTGAACACCGGAACGCCGAAGTGATGTAGGAAGCCGTAATCTGAACCTGGCATCGTCCACTCATTCGCGCTCGCGAGTGTTGCCTTTATGGGCGGAGGAGGTGCCAGGCTTCGCGGTAGGCGTCGTAGAGGCCGGGTTTGGGGTCGCGGCGGCGGCGGAACAGGAGGCTGGTGACGCCGCGGGCGGCGCGGAGGGGGATGAGGTACCAGGTGTCTTCGGGGATGATGTAGGCGGCGAAGAAATGGATTTCGCCGGGGAGGTAGGGGACGGCGCGTCCGTTGGCGCGGCGGTGGGCGTTGATGCGGTAGAGTCCGGTGGAGAGTTGGGTGGAGCATTTTACCTGGATGCGCCAGAGGGGTGGGGAGGGGTCGGGTGCGGAGGAGAATTCGGGGAGGGGGACGGATTGGCGGCGGGGAGTTTTCTTTGGATTCTTCTTCGAGTTCGTCTTTAGATTCTCCTTCGGATTTTTCTGGGCGTTGGTTTCGGGATCGTTGGGTCTTTTTGCTTTCTTGTTTTTCGTGGCTGCAGATCTAGAGTCAACGGCGGCGGACAGGAGTGTCCGCCCCACATTTTTATGGGCTTCATTTTCTTGGCCCACATCATTTCGTTTCACATTGCTGGGGCGGGGACGGAGGTCGCGGGCGTCGAGGATTACGTCGTAGCGTTCGCTGTCGCCGAAGGGGCGGGCGACGCCGAAGCCGAGGTTGGCGGCTTTGAGGATGAAGGCAAGTTCGGCGAGTTCTCCGCGACGCTTGGTGGAGAGTTCGCGCTGGAGCGGGGATTGTGGGGCGAGCTTTTTTGGGGCGAGCTTGGTTTGGACGGGCTTGGTTTCGACTAGCTTGGTTCGGACGGGCTTTTCTTGGACGACCTTCGTTTGGACGAGCTCTGGGCGCGACGCTGAGGGGCGTCGGCGCGGAGAGCTGGGCTGGGGCATGGATTCAAAAAGAGAAAAGGCGCGGGCTTTTGGCCTGCGCCTTTATATTTACTCTCTACATCTAGGATAGCATTTTGGGAGGGGTAAAGTGGACATGATTTCATCTTTATCTTTCGTTTGTTTGCTATGGATTAGGGGGCTTTCCTTAAGTTTAGGGTCTTGACAAGATTTGGGGAATTTGGGGCTAGGCGAGACTTTCCTTGGCACTCCTGGCGCGTGGCCCTCCAATCCTGCGACAATTCCCCTACCGGATACACCTGAGTGTAGGAATCTTCCTGGCCGAGTAGGCTCGGCTGTCTCCAGATTGTGGAGTGGGGTCCGATTCATGGGGGGGCGGGGAACGGCAGAACTGCGCGAGGAATTGAGTCGGCTCCTGCAGGAACAGATAGAGAGTTTGACCAAGCAGACGTTTCTGGGCCCGGACGACGCGGAGCTGAGCCGGCAAGAGGCGCGACTGAAACGTATACGCGAAGTCTCGGCCGACTTTCTGGCGGCTTTGAAGAGAGAAAAAGAAGGCTAGCGGGTTACATCGGTCGATGGCTGCCAGCGACCCTGGCGATCAAGGAGAGCACCATGACAGAAAAGCCGAACGTGACGTTGCCCGGCAAGGTGGAAGAAATCATTGAGTCGCGGCATCCCACCGAACCGGAAAAGGTCCAGATTGCGGTCGAAGGCGCGGACGATCTGTACAAGGAAATCCGTGTCGAAAACACCCTGACCGACGAAAACGGCCACGCTGTCCGCTTGAAAAAAGGCGCCGAAGTCGAAGTCACGATTGAGGCGCACCAGAGCGGGACAGTGCCCACCGGCAGCGCCGGAGATTAGGCTCGCGGCGCGACGACTTTAGTCTCGGCAGTCGTGGTTCCCACCCTTACGCAAAAGGTGTGTTCAGTCCCATGACATGCTTTACAAAAGGTGCGGAAGGATGGGGCAGCCGGTGTAAATTGTCGGGCGGCAGCGCATTTCCGTGATCCCCGAAGCCGATGCGCACGCAGGTCGCGCACCCCGCGTGCCAACAATCCTGCCCGCCGCAGCCGAATTCGCGGGAGATTCCACAAATAGGGCGTATGATCTAAACAGATGCCTTATATATCGGAACATCTCACCAGCCTCCGCCAGGAAATCGCTGACTTGCGCGACCTGAACGCCCGGCTTTCGGAAAAGGGCGGACACAATGCGGTCGATCAGACCGCTCTCGAGCTGCGCACCAATCGCCTGCGCGAGATCAAACAGGAATTGTCCAAGATTTTGAACCGGCCCGACGATCCCAAGGTCTGGTGGGAGCGGGCTCGCCGGCCCCAGCAACCGGCGTAGCGGGAAAAAGAAATCTGGCGGCCCACGTTTCGAGAAATCGGAGCGTGGGCCGTCTTTTTTGTGCGTAACAGATTCGTACTCCGTTTTCTCGACGGCGCGAAAAGCCCCTCGGGCGCTGAAGCGCGACTCGGTTTACACGGCCTGACGGCGCGACTAGTCGTGCCCTTCCCTTTTGTCTTGAGTGAATCCTCAGGACGCGCAGGTCTTCCGATCAGATTGCGAGCGTTGCGGTTGCTGCTTTGAGCGCGGCATCGATTCCGTCGGCGGTCGGGACGCCGCCCTGGGCCATGTCTTTGCTGCCGCCGCCGCGGCCTCCGAGTTTCGCCATCGTCTCTTTCAGCAGCGCTCCCATGTCGAAGGGCTGACCTGCGGACTGTGCGAAGACTAGCGCTGGCTGCGGGGAGGTTGTCGCCAGCAGGACGACGGCGTTGGGGGAGAGGCGCGTCAGTTTTTGCGCCAGCAGTTTGACGAAGGTCATGTCGTGGTCGGTGAAGGTGCGAACGATCAGCTTCCGGTCGTTGGCCTCTGCCGTCTCGGCTAGCAGTGCGGCGGCTTGGGCTGCGGCGAGTTCTTCCTGTGACTGCTCGCGTTGCTTGCGGAGTGCGCGGATTTCGTCGAGCGACTTGCGGGCTTGCTGCGGGACGTCGTAGATGTGCGCTGAAAACAGCGCGGCGGTTTCGGTGAGCGTGGTGTAATCGCGGCGGGCGGTTGCGACGGCGCGCTGTCCGGCGACGAATTCTACGCGCCATCCTTGCCGGACTTTTTCTACTTTTCTTAGTAAGACGCTGGCGATTTGTCCCGTGTGCGCGACATGTGTGCCGCCGCAGGCGCTGAGATCCCAGTCGCGGATATTGATGATGCGGAGTTCGTCGCGGTCGGCGGCGGGAAGTTTGCGCAGGCCCAGCTTGCCGGCTTCGTCGCGGGTGACGAAGCGAATGTCGACGGGACGATTCTCGAGAATGATTTCATTGGCCAGGCGTTCGGCGGATTCGATTTGCGTCTTGGTCAGATTGGGTGTGTCCAAGTCGATGCTGCAGTAGTCGTCGGCCATGTGGAAGGAGACCGTCGGCATGTTGTAGAGGCGGATGAAGGCGGCCGAGAGCACGTGCTGGCCGGAGTGCTGCTGCATGTGGTCGCGGCGACGCGTGGAGTCGATCTGGCCGTGGACGCGGGTTCCGGGCTGCAGCGCAGCTTTGTCGAAATCGCGTTCGGCTTCGAAGTAGTGGACGACGCGTCCGTCGTCGGCGTCGGCGACTTCGGTGATTTTTAGTTTGAGGTTCGCGGATTTGCCGTTCGCGGTTTGTTCATTCGCGAGTTTGTCGTCGGCGGCGGTGGTGATCGTCCCGGTGTCGAAGACTTGTCCGCCGCTGGTGGGATAGAAGGCGCTGCGGTCGAGGATGAGCGCCGGGCGCGGGGAGTCGAGCACTTCGCGGACTTCGGCGTCGAAGTCGTAGAGGAAAGAGTCATGGTAGTAGAGGCGCTCGGTCATGGCTCGGTCAATGGGGATCGAAAACCATTTAACCACAGAGGCACGCAGGGACAAACGGACGACGGGCTCAAGGCCCCGGGAAATGACGTCGGAAAAGTACTTTCGTAAGTTGCGAGATTTTTAATTACCCCAGTACCTTCTAGTAACCGAGAACGCCTACAGGATCTTGAGGAGAGGTTTCTATGCGACAGAACACTCGGCGGATGAGAGGTGCGATACTGATCGCGCTTGAGGTCAGTGAATTGAAGTCGGATTAGTTCTTTGGCAAATTGCTGAGTTCGTGTTTATTTCCTGACTTTTTCTTAGTTCTTCTACAGGATCTTGAGGAGAGGTTTGTCTGGTGCGTCACAGAATACTCGGCGGTGAGAGTGTGGAACTGATCGCGCTCGCGGCAAGTTCGTCATTCACGCTGGGCTGTGGCATCAGCACCGGAGGTAAGAATAGCGACCCACCCACCAACACATACATGTACGTCGCCGAAGGAGAATCAGCCGCATACGTCGCGCAACTCCAGGTAGGCAGCGACGGAACGCTCACACCCTTAAATCCTGCGACCGTCGGAAGCCCTGGTTTTCCCGGGATCGACTTCGTGACTGTGGATCCTTCCGGACAGTATCTGTTTACAGGCAGCGCGCTTCTTGGCGGTACGACCCCGGCGAACCAATACTTAATTGGTTCCGATGGAACGCTCACCCCGAACGTCATTCCTTCGGTCAATGTAACCGGCTGGAACCAGTTCACATTTACGCCGAACGGCGGTTTTACGTTCGTCCCGGACTTTGAGGACGGCGTTATCGATACTTACAGTTTGAGCTCTTCAGGCGCTCTAGCTCAGGTCAGCCAATTGGCCGTATCGGCCATAGCGTCAAACATCCAACCAACGGCCATTGACCCGACTGGGCATTTTTTATATGTCTCTGAGGTTATTCAGATCGGATACACAAATTCCTTCTTCGACGAATTGATGGAATACTCTATTTCCCCAGATGGCGTACTGACCCCGCTGACACCTAATTTTGTGGAGGGACCAGGCTACACCTACAGCCTAAAGGTCGCCCCGAACGGATTCCTGTACTTTCTCGACCACGACCATGGAGTCATCACTGTTTTTCAGATCGATGAGTCCACTGGCCAACTGGCCAATGCTGGAAGCTTTGCGACTGGAACCGGCCCGGAAAGTGCTCCTTTATCGATTGCCTTCGATCCGACCAGTGCTTACGCCTATGTACTCAATAGCGCCGACGATTCGGTAACTCAGTTCACCGTGAACGCGAGCACAGGCGGCCTCACTATGAATGGGCCTGACGTTCCGACCGGCTTAGAACCCGCCTGCGTGGCGGTCGATCCATCGGGCACATTTGCCTTCGTGACGAACTACGATGGGACGATTTCGCAGTTCGTCGTAAGCAGCGGCGGAAGACTGACGCCGAACGGAACCTTCTCGCTAAGTGCGCAAACCTCAGCCGCCGCGATGGCCTTTGCGCAGCGCTAGTCGACTTAGGCTTTAGTAGGGGCCGATGATGCCGCCGATTTGGCGGGGGGCGGGCTTGGGTGGCGCTGGCTTGGCGGACAGGAGTGTCCGCCCCACATTTTCGGGGTCGAGGACTTCTAGATATTTCAGGCCTGTGCCGGTGTTGAAGAGGACTACTGTGTCTTCTTTTTTGAAGAATCCATTCGCTAAGAGTTTTCTGTAGGCGACCAGGCTGGCTGCGCCTTCGGGGGCGGCGAAGATGCCTTCGGTTTTGGCCCAGTGGCGGGTGGCTTCGAGGATTTCTTCGTCGGTGGCGCTGATGGCGGTGCCTTTACTTTTTTTCAGGATGTCGAGGATCAGGTAGTCGCCGTAGGGCTTCGGCACGCGCAGGCCTGCCGCTAGGGTCGCGGCGTTCGGCCACATTTCCGCGGACTGCTTCCCTTCTTCCCAGGCTTTCACGATCGGCGCGCAGCCCGCGGCTTGCACCGTGATCATTTTCGGGCGTTCGGAGCCGATCCAGCCTAGGGCTTCCATTTCTTCGAAGGCTTTCCACATGCCTAGCAGGCCGACTCCGCCGCCGGTGGGATAAATAATGCCTTGCGGAAGTTTCCAGCCGAGTTGTTCGGCGACTTCGTAGCCCATGGTTTTTTTGCCTTCGACGCGGTAGGGCTCTTTGGTGGTGCTGACGTCGAACCATCCGTCGTTTTTCCAGGAGTCGGAATCCTTTAGCTCGGCGACTTTTTTCGCGCAGTCGCTGATCAGGCCGTCGACCAGGGTGACGTGGGCTCCGTAGTAGTCGCACTCGATGCGGTTGGCCTGGGGAACATCTTTGGGCATGAAGATGTGGGCTTCGAGGCCGGCGGCGGCACAGTAGGCGGCGAGGGCACTGGCGGCGTTTCCGGCGGAGGGAATGGCGAGTTTCTTCAATCCGAACTTCGGGCCGAAATGGCGGGCCATGGTTACGGCGGCGGAGAGGCCGCGGGCTTTGAAGGAGCCGGTGGGATTGAGGCCTTCGTCTTTGATGTAGACGTTGGGGAATTCGCGGCTGAGCAGCATGGGGGTGAAACCTTCGCCGAGCGTGACGGGATTGGCGTCGGGGAGGACGGCGTCGTAACGCCACATGGTGGGAGTGCGTCCGGCGAGATGGGCGGATGAGAAGCTGCGCTTGATGTTGGCGAGATCGTAGCGGGCGTAGAGGATTCCGGCGTCTTTGGGGCAGACGGTTTGCGGACGGTCGGCGGGATAGTGTTCACCGCAGCGGGTGCATTCGAGGTGGGTCAGCATGCTGGGGTGAGTTTAGCATTTGGGTTGAGAACCAGTGGCTAGGGATCAGTGGTCAGCGGTTCGTGGCTAGGGGTCAGTTTTCGGGAGTCGGGGCATTGGGTTTTGGCGTGGCTTCGTCTTTTGCGGCCATGGCGGATTTGAAGCCGCGGATGCTTTCGCCGAATCCTTTGCCGAGTTCGGGGAGTTTTTTGGGGCCGAAGATGAGCAGGGCGATGCCGGCGATGATGATCAGGTGCATGGGTTGAAATAATCCTTCAATCACGTGAACTCTCCTGTGGCGCAAGAAAATATTTTGTTAGAACGCGGGCGTCGTGAACGCTGGTTGGCGTACACAACGCCCGGCTGTGAGCCGAATGATCTTCTCCCGCGAGGAGGATCATCCTGCGATGAATTCGCGGTCGGCTGCGAATCGGGTTAGAAGCCGCGCTGGGCGGCGTCGGCGGCCGCGGCCATGGTGCTCAGAGTGTCGAAGAACTCGGTCGACTGTCCGATGAAGAGTCCCATGTCGGTCAGGAACTGCACGACGCCGGCGGCGATACCCGTGGGATCCGTCGGGCGAATCACGGCGCAGCGCGGTAACAGCGCGTTGATGAATTCGCAGGGGACGGGGAAAATAAGGTTGGTCTGGAGCAAAGGATTGTGCGTGGCGTTGAAGTCAGGGAACGTCAGGCCGTTGGTGGGATCGGTGAAGGGAGCGATGGGGGTCTGCACGCCGTTTCCGGCGAAATCGACCCACTCGAGGAAGTGCGCGACTTCGTCTCCGCCGATGCTGACGACGACGCGGAGAACTTCGGCGTCGGTGGCTTTCTGCACCATCGCGGAATAGAGACTGCTGCCGCCCTGCTCGATGGATCCGAAATGAAAGGCCGCGGTGTTGGCGATGGCTTGAATGTGGTTGGTGGGGCCGAAGTCAGAATTGTCGCGGGGGATGGCGGTGACATCGACTAGTTGAATTGCCTGCGGGTAGGTTACGCCGAAGTCAGGGTTCGACTTGCTGCGGTAGCGCGTGTAGTAGCTGGTGTCGACAGTGAGCTGCATCAGGTTGGTGAGGCGGCCGATCTGGTGAGCGCCCGTGGCCTGGCTGCTGGGGAGGGTGCGGAATTTGTTGAAGTTCACCGGCGCTGCGCCGCGCAGTTTCAGGTAGGCGTTCAGGAAATTGGCGTGGCTGATTTCGTCGAGCGTGTTGCTGGCGATGTATTGTGAGCCGTCGCCGTCGAGCTGCTGCAGGGCGAGCTGGTAGGGATTTTGCGTGCCGGCAGTGACTCCGCCAAGTTCGGTATATTGCTGCCACAGGTCGCTCTCGATGAGTTCGGCGGCGGCCAGGAATTGGAGGATGGCGATGTCGCCGCTGGAGAGTGCGGTGGGCTTGGTGGATTTGCTCTTGCTACCGGTCTGGGCGCGGCTTGTACCGGCCAGGAGTGCGCCGGCGGTGAGCGTGGCTCCGGCCATGCCGAGTCCTTTCAGGAAGGAACGGCGGGGCGAGCCGGGCAGCGTTTTCGATTCGTTAAGGGCTGCGGGTTGGGTGAGTTCTGAGTTGAGGACGGGAGAAGGCAGTTTTCCGTTGCTCATGTTGATTTACGCTCCAGATTTATTTCCGCCGGAATTTTTGTCGGATAACGTTGCGGATCGAGGCAGGGACTTCGAATCAGCGTGAGTGGAGAATATTTTGTGCGGAGAGTGCGGGTGTCACGGCGAGGTTAGAGAGTTGTTAAAGGTTCGTCTTGGGATGCGGGTTGCGGCGCGGGTTCATTTTTCTGTGGACGCGAGAGCTTTTGAAATGCTGAACTCCCAGGGGAAACCGCGCTGACTTCGAAAACCATGTTGAGGGATACGCCGGTGGGGGCAGTGGAGAGAGAGATTTCAGCGATTGGGTTAGTATCTATGTCTAATTCAAATTCACCGGAGAAGGCGCATGGGCAAATTTCTTTTGGGTTTGATTGTTGGAGTGATTGTGGTTCCGGCGTGCGGGCTGCTGTACTTTGCAACCGGAAGTGCGCCGGTAGCGACTTCGGCGCCGCCGATGCCGCTGGAACGGTTGATGGCGGGAATGGCGCTGCATGCGCGTATGGATAAAGAGATGCCGAAGTCGGTGCCGATTGCGGCCGATGAGGTCGCGTATACGGCAGGGGCGCAGATTTACAAGGAGAACTGCGCGGTTTGCCACGGGCTGCCGGGGTTGCCACAGACGGCGATCGCGAAAGGGATGTTTCCGAAGCCGCCCAAGCTGCTGGACGGGATGGGAGTATCGGATGATCCGGCTGGGGAAACTTATTGGAAGGTGTCGGGCGGAATTCGCATGACGGGGATGCCGGGATTTGATAAGACGCTGTCGACGACGCAGATGTGGCAGGTGAGCTTGCTGATGGCGAATTCGGATAAGTTGCCGAAGTCGGTGATGGATATTTTGAGCGGAGCTCCGCCAGTGCCTGTGCCGGCTGCGATGGAAATGAAGAAGTAACGGACCTGGGAAAAAGGCTTCAGCGATTCAGAGCCCGAAGGCGCGCGGAGGATTCTCTCTTCGTACGACTTCGGGCGCTTTGTGTTTCAGCATCGCGGCAGACACCTCTGGGCCTAAAGCCCTCAAAGATAAGAAAGGCTGTAGCGCAGCGCCGGAAGCGCTGCCCACCGAAAATCAAGTTGTTAGTAGACCGTTCAGCTCGCCAGCGTGTCAGCTGGCTAGCGTGAAGTTCACGGTGACTTGGGTCTCGACTTCGACTGGAGTGCCGTTTAGCAAATAGGGCCGGTACTTCCATTGTTTGACGGCCTCGATGGAGGGCGGCACTAGAGTCTCGGGTCCGCTGACGACTTCAATGTTTGCGACGTTGCCTTCTTTGTCGATGGTCACACGCAGCAGCACTTCGCCCTGAATGTGCTGGTCTTTGGCCTCCGCCGGATACTGGGGCTGGACTTTGCTGACGAGAAGTCCGTGCTCGACTCCCTGCGAGACCCGGATGCGCTGCGGGAATGCGATTTTGGGGGGAACTCCGCCCTGTGCAGTCGGGGCGTTATCAGGAGAACTGTCGGTGATGGTGTAGTTGACCGTGACCTCGGTTTCCACGTCTACGGGTTCGCCATTCACCAGATAGGGCCGGTACTTCCACTGCTTGACCGCTTCGATGGCGGAGGGCGCGAGCATGGGATGTCCGCTCACGAGCTGGATATTTTCGGCATCGCCCGACTTGGTGATCTCCACTCTCAGGATGACCTGGCCTTGAATTCGCGCCTGCCGGGCGAGCGGAGGATAGACCGGGGCGACCTTCTTGACGATCTGGCCGGCCATTTGGGCTTTGTCGACGGTGATGCGCTGCGGAGCGGCTTCCTGAGCGGCGGCCAGCGAAGTGAGTGCGAGCGTGAGTGCGAGTGTGGGAATCAGGGGCCCAAGCAGATTTCGCTTCATTGAGACCTCCATGTAGCTGCGGAAAGGCTGTTGCGGATTTTATACCCTGGATTGCGTTTCAGATCTGGCCCATCCGGTGAAGTGTTAGACGCCGCGCTATTCGGATTTGTTCCCATGCGATGGTTCCCCGCTGATCTGATTCATGCTGACCAGACTCACGAGTCTTGTCATCGGCATGTTCCTGGGTGCCATACACAGGTCATTTTTCGGGTACTCCCAGGCGGGTTGGTCCTGCATCGAAGTATGCGGATATCGTAAGCTATAGAGAGTAATTAGGGCGAGGAGGGACCGGTGCGCTGCCCCCGCTGCGGCAACGAAAACTTGGACGACAACCGCTTTTGCGGCATGTGCGGCGGGACGCTGTTACCTGCGACTTCTGCTCCGGCGGTTGCCGCACCGCCGCGATCGACGACAGTCTCATCACCGGCGGCACCGAGGCCCTCGGCTTCGGCTCAGTCTCAGCAGACTGCGGCTCCGCGCACCGCTGCACCAGTCTCGCGGGACGAACCACATATCAGCGGACCGTCGTTTCTAGGGCTCAATGATCCGGGTCCGCCCAAGCGCAGCACGATGAGGCTTGATCCGCATGGTGAGCCGGGTTCGAGCAGCCTTGACTACTTGCTGGAGGATGAAGAAGAACCCAGGGGCGGCGGCGCGTGGAAATTTGTTCTCATCGTGGTCGCGCTGGCCCTGGCTGTGGGGCTGGGGTATTTGCGCTGGAAGAATCACGGATTTCCGTGGGGCACGGGCGCGAGCAATGTGGCGGCTCCGGCAACGAGCTCCGACTCGAACGACACCTCAGCCTCACCACCACCGGCTTCCAGTGGTGTAAATCCCGCGCCGACGCCGGCGACTGCTCAGCCTGCTGCGGCTACGGGTTCGCCCACGGGAGATGCAACGCCCGCCGCGACGAACAGCGCCCCAGTTACGACACCGGCTGCCGCACCGAGCCCGAATCCTGGGGCTGGGACGGCGCCCGCGGCACCCGCTCCAACGGCGCCTTCATCATCGGCACCGTCACCGCCGCCATCGTCAACCTCATCGTCAGCGTCCAGCTCGCCGTCAGCGTCAAGCTCAACATCGTTACCGTCGACGACTTCCTCGGGCGATGGTGCGGTGAATCCCACGCCGGATCCTGCTTCGGCAACGCCTGCTTCGACTTCGCCACCATTGGCGACGCGGGCTGGAGCTGACTCTCCGGCAGCGGCAGTTCCCGCGCCTTCCAATCCGAAACCCAACCCCGCGGTTGAGAAGCCGGCTAAGCCGCACGCGGCAATTCCGGCGGCGAAGCCCATCGATCATGTGGCAGAGGCGCAGAAATATATTTACGGGCGCGGGGTGACGCAGGATTGTGAACGCGGCATGCGGTTGCTGAAACCGGCAGCCGATCAGGCGAATCCGGCGGCCATGAGTGAGATGGGCGCACTTTACTCGGCGGGGTTGTGTACGCCGCATGATCTTCCCACGGCATATCGCTGGTTCGCGCTGGCCCTGAGAAAAGATCCGGACAATCAGGCGCTGCAAACTGACCTGGAGAAGCTTTGGGGCGAAATGACCCAACCGGAACGGCAACTGGCCATCAAAATGAGCCAGTAAGCTTCGATGAGAGTCGGATTCGCCCTGCGCCATCTTTTAAGGTAACCTCGTCCGGTAACCGTTTCCATGTAACCTGGGACTGAGGAAAGCGAATCCTGGCGCAATCCAGCCAGCCGCCTGCGCACGTATTTCTAACAAGGAAGAGACGAAGAGCGTTTGCCGAGTCCTGACAGATCGACTCCTGAGCGACCCGGGATATCGCCGGATCTGGCCACGGTCATGGCCATGAAATCGGGCGACCAGAGCGCCATGGCGGAGCTCTATGACCGCTATTCGGGGATCGTGTATGCGGTGGCGTTGCGGGTGCTGGGCGATACGGGAGCGGCGGAAGATGTGCTGCAGGAAGTGTTTTTGCAGCTGTGGAGAAATCCGGGGGCGTTTGACGCGGCGCGCGGAAGCCTGGGGGCGTGGCTGGCGGTGATTACGCGGAACCGCTCGATTGATTCGCTGCGGCGGCGGCGGCCGGAGACGGATATTGAAGATGTGATTCTGTCGGTGGCGCCTGATTTGGCGGGCGAGGCGGACCGGTCGCGGGCGGCGGAGAAAGTTCGCGGCGTGTTGGGCGCGATGCCGGCGCCGCAACGCAGCGCGCTGGAGATGGCTTATTTTGAGGGCATGAGCCATTCGGAGATTGCCAGCAAAACCGGCGAGCCGCTGGGGACGATTAAGACCAGGATTCGGAGCGGGTTGATTGCTTTGCGGAAGGCGTTTCGGGAACGGGATAGAGCACGGGAAATGGGTGCCCCATTTCTCGCGTCTTTTGCGAGAAGTGGGGATTTGGAGGCCTGTAGAAGTATTCGAAACACAATGAGCGAACACGAACAATACGGCGAGGATCTGGCACTCTACGCGTTGAATGCGCTGGAGGGTGAGGATCGCAAGAACCTCGAGCAGCATCTCGCGACGTGCAACGGTTGCCGCGCGGAGCTGGAGCAGTTGCGCGGCGATGGGGCGCTGTTGGCGCTTTCGACGCTGGGGCCGCGGCCTCCGCAGCGGGCGCGGCAGCGGTTGCTGGATGCTGTGGCGAAGGAGGCGATCGGATCGCCCACTTCTCGCGCAACGAACGCGCGAGAAATGGGGCACCCTGGACGGCCTGTGGCACCCATCGTGTTGCCGCGGCGATCCTGGTGGCCGGTGTTGGGATGGGCGGCTGCGGCGGCGGTGATTGTGTTTGCAGCTTCGTTGTGGAAAGAGAATTTGGCGCTGCGGCAGAGTCTGGCTTCGGCCAGCGCGCAGGCGGTGCAGAGTACGCGCGAGATCGAGGAGTTGCGGCGGGTGGCGGCGCCGATTCTGGCGCCGGATGCGCAGCGCATCACGCTGGTCGCGTTGAAGACTCCGGCGCAGCCGCAGGGCAAGGCGTTCTATCTGCGCAATCGCAGCAACCTGGTGTTTGTGGCAGACAACATGCCGTCATTGCCGGCGCAGAAGGCTTATGAGTTGTGGCTGATTCCGACGCAGGGCGCGCCGGTTCCTGCGGGTGTGTTTAAGCCCGATGCGCATGGGAGCGCGACGGTGGTGAATCCTCCGCTACCGGCGGGAGTGGAAGCTAAGGCGTTTGCCATCACGATTGAGAATGAGTCGGGGGCGACGACGCCAACGATGCCGATTGTGATGATGGGGGCGGGAGAGTAGCGTATTCAGTTTGTGGTCCCCGTACCGAGCGGCTATTCAGGCCTGTGGTTCCCACCCTTCGCAAAATGCGCGAAGGATGGGGCACCCAGCGCCTTGGTCATACGGGCAAAATCAAAACATCAGACTTCGTCCTGCTCTTGCAGTTTCGCGATTACGCCGAAATCTTCCAGAGTTGTGGTGTCGCCTTTGACGCTGCCGTTTGTCGCCAGTTCGCGCAGCAGGCGGCGCATGATTTTTCCGCTGCGGGTTTTGGGCAGGCTATCGGTGAAGCGGATGTCGTCGGGTTTGGCTAGGGCTCCGATTTCTTTGGCTACCCACTTGCGCAGTTCTTCTTTTAATTCCGCGGTTGGCTTTCTTCCCTGCTCTAACGTCACGAACGCGGAGATGGCTTGGCCTTTCAAGTCGTCGGGGCGGCCTACCACCGCGGCTTCGGCTACGGCTTCGTGGGCGACCAGGGCGCTTTCGACCTCCATGGTGCTGAGGCGATGGCCGCTGACGTTGAGCACGTCATCGACCCGGCCCATGATCCAGAAATATCCATCTTTATCTTTGCGCGCGCCGTCGCCGGTGAAATACATGCCCGGGATTTGCGACCAGTAATTTTTCACATAGCGATCGGGATCGCCGTAGACCGTGCGCAGCATTCCCGGCCATGGGCGCTTGAGGACGAGGAATCCGCCGGAACCGTCGGGGACGGGCTTGCCTTCCATGGTGACGATTTCGGGCACCACTCCGAAAAACGGCTTGGTCGCCGAACCCGGCTTGGTGGCGATCGCTCCGGGCAAGGGCGAGAGCATGATGTGTCCGGTTTCGGTCTGCCACCAGGTGTCGACGATGGGGCAGCGGTTGCCGCCGATGATTTCGCGGTACCACATCCAGGCTTCGGGATTGATGGGCTCGCCGACGGTGCCGAGAAGGCGCAGGCTCGACATGTCATGTTTCTTCGGCCATTCGTTGCCCCACTTCAGGAAGGTGCGGATCGCGGTGGGTGCCGTGTAGAAAATATTTACCTTGTGGCGCGCGATGATCGACCAGAAACGGTCGGGCTCAGGGAAATTCGGAGCGCCCTCGTACATCAGGCTGGTGGCGCCGTTTTGCAGCGGGCCGTAGACGATGTAGCTGTGGCCGGTAACCCATCCGATGTCGGCGGTGCACCAGTAGGTGTCTTCGTCTTTCAGATCGAAAACTAATTTCGTGGTGAGATAGGTGCCGACGGAATATCCGCCGGTGGTGTGGACTACGCCTTTCGGTTTGCCGGTCGTGCCCGACGTATAAAGAATGTAGAGCGGGTGCTCGGTGTCGAGCGGTTCGGCGGGGCAAACGTCGGAGGCTTTGGCCATCAGGTCGTGCCACCAGTGATCGCGGCCGGGCTGCAGGTTGATGGCAGTTCCGGTGCGTTTGTAGACGACTACGTTTTTCACGCTGGGGCAGGATTTCAGCGCTTCTTCGACCGCGGGAAATAATTTCACTTCGGCGCCTCGGCGGTAAGATCCGTCCTGCGTGATGACGCACGTCGCTTGCGAGTCGTGGATGCGATCGACCAGGGCGTTCGAAGAAAATCCGCCGAAGACGATGGTGTGCGGCGCGCCGATGCGAGCGCAGGCCAGCATGGCGATGGGCAGTTCCGGCGTCATGCCCATGTAGATCGCGACCCGGTCTCCTCTTTTTACTCCAAGGCCTTTCAGCACGTTCGAGAATTTCTGCACTTCGCGATGCAGTTGCTGGTAAGTGAGGACGCGGATTTCTCCGGGCTCGCTCTCCCAGATGATGGCGGCTTTATTTTTGCGCCAGGTTTCGACGTGGCGGTCGAGGCAGTTGTAGGAGAGATTGATCTGGCCGCCGACGAACCACTTCGCCCAGGGACAATTCCATTCGAGAACCTTGTCCCACTTTTTGAACCAGTGGAGTTCTCGGGCGACGTTGGACCAGAAGTCGTCGGGATGATCGATCGACTCCTGGTAAAGCTGCTCGTACTGGGCAAGAGTTTGAATGTGGGCATGCGCGCTGAAATCCGCGGGCGGCTCGAACTTGCGCTGTTCGTTCAGGATGGAATCGATGTTGGGAGCCTGAGAATCGGAGACTTTATCAACCATGATGAGAACCTCAACGCGGGGGAAATGATTTCTATATCCTGCAACGGGCACAAGTTCGCAGCAGTTTATTCTACACAGGCTGGGATGAATGTGATGAAGATCACCGTCGGGCGGGCGATTTAAAGATCGAGGAAACGGTCGCGGCTGGCGGGATCGGGGAGCATGCAGGTTTCTGAACGGCCAAAGATACGATAGCGATTGCGGGCGACTAGGCCGTAGCCCCAATCTCGAAGGGGCCGGGGAACCAGTCGCAGCAGCGCAGCGGCCGTCCGCCAGAACAGCGATCCTTGTCTGGTTGTTGAGGCTTCAGTGACGAAGCTCGCGCGCTCCCAACCGACTGAGGATGAAAATAACTGCATCGGAACGCGGCAGAATTCTTTCGTCCGATTGCTCGTAGTTGACTACCACGTAGACCGTGTCGAGGTCGTGGGCATCGGCCCCATGCCGCGCCAGAACCTGCTCTGCGAGTGCGCTCTGCAAGGAAGCGAAACGAAATATCCCAACCGGATCGCGGCGAAGGACGAATTGGACCAAGCGATTGCACAGGCCGCACACGCCGTCGTAGAGCAGGATGGGATGCGCCATACTCTTTACATTGTGACTCTAGCATCAGTTATGTTCCGAGGCGTAGGAGTTCGGCGCGGAGGCGCGGATATTGCTGGGTCAGGCGCAGGTAGTGCATTTCGTTCGCACCCGCTTGGGCGCGGATGATCTTGATTGCGTTCTGCTTTTCTTGCGGCGACCAGTGGTTCAGGTTGGGGATGAGTGTCAGGACGAGCGACCAAGTCTCGAAGGCTTGGCGTTCGATGGGCGTCCAGCGGGAGGGGTTGACGTTTAGGGCGCGGGTGACCGCGGCGACCGAGGCGTGGCGGATGCGCTCGCTGTCTCCGCCGAAATCGCGCGCCATGCGGCGGTTTATGCGCAGGCCAAGATTTCGCGTGGAGAAGGTGTCCCACGGGCCCGGTTGGTTCACGACGGGGCTAAAGCCCTTTTCTTTTGTAAGGCCCTCGACGCGGCCCTCAAGGGGCCGCTCCTCCACGGAGGTTCCGGCGTTCGAAAACAGGCTATCGGATTGGCGCGTGCCAGCGGATCGATTCGGGCCGCGCCCTCGGTCTATCTCGTAAAACATGTGCGCTTCGGCGAGGCGCTTTAGGGTTCTTCTCGGGGTGCGGTATTGCGAGTTGGCGGCGATCTTCTTCTCTTCTCTTCTCGCGAGTTCTTCCAGATCTTTTCGGCCGGAGCGGAAACCTAGTTTTCGGTAAAACCAGAATGCGCCGGAGTCGATGGCTTCGTCGTTGTGTTGGCCGATCTGGTAGGGGTAGATGGAAATAGTCGTCGCGCCGGTGAAGGCGTGCATGCAACGCAGGGCTTGGGCGTAGATCCAGGCGGTTTCACCGTGGCGGTAGGTGTAGAAAACGTTGAAGCCGACCTCGATCCACTCGCAAAGGGCGCTGGCTTCCATGTAGTTGATGGGGACGCCGTTTTTGACGGTGAATCCCGCGACGTAGGCGCGCAGCGGCAGGCGGCGCTCGGCCGGCAGGCTCCAGAGATACATCTCGACGCCGCGGTCGAGCGTGGCGCGCACGACGGAACTGGGATCGCCGAGAGTGGTGCCGTAGAGTTCGCGGTAGCGGACGGCCATGACTTCACGACTCAGGTCGATGGCGGACTGACCTACGCGCCGCGATAGCTTTACCAGCTTCGGCGCGGGTTGGGCGAGTTCGTGGGCCAGTGAGACGTCGCGGCGTTCGATCAGGGGATCGTTGTGGTAGAAGAACTGGCGCGGACGAGACCAGTTGCGGGTGCGGGAGAATTTCAAATTCTTAAGATGCCAGCGCAGCTGGAGGCGCAGCGAGTCGTAGAGCTCGGCGCGCACTCGCGGCGCGGCGGGCAATTTCTCGAAACTGCGGAGCAGCCATTCGAAGTCGCGCTGGCGGCCGCGGGCGGCGTTGAGCCAGCGGCGCCACGGGATGTTGGCTTCGGCAGCGGCGTCCTCTTCGAGCAGCGGGATAAAGCGCGGCCAGGTGTTTCCGATGGCGCGCTCGCCTTCGTAGTCTTCTTGGTAGTCGTCCCAGGCGATTTCGATATTGTGTGGAATGTGGCGGGCGAGCCAGCGGGCGGCTTCGAAGTTGAGCGCGTCCTGCATCGTCGTGCCCGCGATGCCGGAGGTGTCGAAGTCGTCGAAGGCGGACATGTCGATGCCGAGAGTGCGAAGTTTTTCGACTCGCATGTGAAAAGTGTTCAGCAGTCTTTCGGTGCGGCGGACGATCAACGCAGATTGCGGGAAGGCGCGGAAGAATAGCAGGGCTTCGTGGAAGCGGAGGAGGGATGCGGCGTCGCGGAAAGTGTGGCGCGAGAGTTGATCGAGCAGGCGATTGATTTCTGCGGCCGCGCCTTGGCCGAAACCGGACTTGGCGGATTCGAGGCGGGTGAGCAGAACGGCTGCGGTTGGGGGCATTTGAATTCCGGCGGGTAAGTGTAACTCACGAAGGCGAGATCTTCGCTTGCTCGCCGCCCAGGGTCGTGGGCGGTTGGCTCGCTTCGCTCGCGGGACAGCCGAAGGCAGCTGTCCCCACATGACCTCTGGTGCCCCCGAGATTGCAGGAGACTCACTTCACTCTGCGGCTGGCGACCAGCAGGCGAGTCCAGGGGTCGTCGTCGAGGCGGCTGATTTGGATTACGGGATGGCCGTTGGTGGTGGCTTGGATGAACTGGCCGTCCCCAATGTACATGGCGGTGTGAGTGATGTTGCGCGGCGAGGCGCCGAAGAAGAGCAGGTCGCCGGGTTGCAGATCTTTGCGATCGATGGGGACTGTACCCGTCCAGGCGGCTTGTTTGTCGGCGTCGCGGGGCATAGTGACGCCGCGGACTCGCACCAGCATTTGAGTGAAACCGGAACAATCGAAGCCGAAGCTAGAGGTGCCTCCCCATAGGTAGGGAAGGCCGAGGAAGCGTTTGGCCAGATCGATGGATTCGGCGATCGAGAGGGGCCGGGGATCGGTGACTACGTCGCTCGATTGAATCCAGGCGGTGGTCTTGCCGGGGAGACGGACCTGGAGCCAGCCTTCCTGGCTGGGATTTATTTCCGTTATCTTCGCGGGGGATTTGCTGGCGACGCCTGGCTCGGCCATCGCGGATATTGATGGGGCTGCGCTGCCTGCGGACTTCTTGGCGCCAGGGTTCTTCGCATCCATTTTCTCGTCCGCCGGTTTCTGTGGGCCCCATGAGGTTTCGTCTGGAATCAACTCCAGAACCGTTTCGAATGGAACCGTGATCACAGGTTTGTGGCGAGTTACGTCGGGCTCGCGATAGACATTCGCGAAAAGACTGTCGACGCGGACCGCCGGTCCGGCGGTCGCGTAACCCGCGCCGTTTTGAATGATGCGAATGTGGCGGCTGGGGACCCATCCTTTGTAATGGTCAGCAGTTTGAATGCGGCACCATTCGCCGCGCGCGGTGAGCAGCGTGACGTTGCTGCCATAGATAGCCTGAGACACGACCGCGGTCTGGTCACTGGGCCCGGCATACATGTTCGCAACGGGGACGACCACCACTTGCATGCCGTTTTTCGCGAGAGCGCCGGGAACACAGAGGGCGGCGAGCAGGAAAAGTGCGGCGAGATGGCGGCGATTGACTCGCATGGATGAAATTTCGGGCATGTGGAGGATGCGAAGAAAAACGACTGGACGGCCTCGGAGTGAGATGGTACCGGATGGGATGCTCGGGCCGCCACTGAAAACGGACTTACTTCGGGGAGCGGCGGGATGGCGAATGCATTCTGAAACCGCTAAACAATCGCAATCAATTGGACGCGCCCCTAGGTAAGCTCCTCGGTCGGCCTACTCAGGGCGTTACGCTCCTATAATTTTGGCAGTGCGAATTCAGTTTTCGAAAAGAGAAAACGCTTGAGGACACTGCCAATCATCGTCGTTCTCGCGATCGCTTGTCTGGCCGGCGGAGCAATTTATCGGCACAGGGGCGACAGCGGCGCGCCCCATGAAATGCTGCATCCGGCTGCGTTGCATATAGCAAATCGACCGGCGGCGGCAGCGCGCAACCCGGTCGACCTTTACAAGGAAAGCGCACCATCGCAGGTGGCAATTTTACTGACCAAGCCTGACGACGATGCGGAGTCGGCTGTGCGCTGCCTGAAGGCCATGGGAGTTCCGTTCTTTGTGACTCGCGATCTGCGCGCGGCGTTGCGTCACAAGCTGCTGCTGCTGTATCCCGAAGTTGATGGGACGACTTTCAATGCGGCGCAGGCGCAAGCGATTGCCGATTTTGTGGACCGTGGCGGTGTTATTTTCGCGCAGGATGTTTTCTGGGGCGGCTTCAGACCGCTGTTTGGTTTCGAGGAGGTTACTCCTCTTCGCACGCGGCACAAGATTATCTTCGATGCGCCGAGCCCGGAAGCGGCCGATCCTGTATTTCACTATTTGAATCGTCCGGCGGAAAAAGAAGTTCCGCTGGGGTCGGCCGCGATTCAGGAAGTAATTTGGAGCAACGGGTATAAGGCCGCGGGATCGCGCGTGCTGGGTCGCTTCGAGGATGGTTCTGCCGCGGTGCTGCGGCACGATGTGGGGCGAGGTCATGCCTACTTGATCGGCGTCGCATTGAACGATGTGGTGCGACGCAACCAACAGAATCGGGATTACGAGGCACAGCGAATCTACGTCAACGGCTTCGAGCCTGGAACCGACGTATGGCTGCTCATTTTGCGGGCATGGTATGAAACCTACTCTGACACTGACATTCGCCTGGGCACGATTCCTGACGGTAAGAGATCTGTGTTGATGCTGTCGCACGACGTGGACTGGGAATACTCGTTCCGTCCGATGGTGGACTTTGCCGGTTTTGAAAAGTGCGCGGGAACTTCCAGTACGTTTTTTGTACAGACCAAATATCTGGATGACGCCAACAGCAGAGCTTTTTTCTTCGGGCAGTCGCTCGACATATTGCGCGCACTGGAGCACGCCAGCGATATCGAGAGCCACTCTGTAATCCACTCAAAACTGTTCAACAAGGTTCCGCTGGGAACCGGGCTGGAAAAGTACCCGGATTATCAGGCGCGGGCTACGCGCGACGATCCTGCGAAAGATGCCACCACGCTGGGAGAAGTCTGCGTCAGCAAGAGTCTGCTGGATGGCGAACTGCCGGGACATCACACGACATTCTTTCGGGCCGGGCATTTGCGGGTTCCTCCGTATTTGCCGGAAGCGCTGGTGCGCTGCGGCTATGAGTTTGACTCGTCGTTTACAGCTGCGGACGTGCTCTCGAATTTTCCTTATGAGCTGGACTTTGATCTGGGCATGACCGAACCGGCCAACATCTTCGAGTTTCCGGTTACGTTTGAGGATGAGCAACGTCCTCCGCTCACCCAGCGCGTCCCCGCTATTCTGGAGACGATTGAAGCGAATGCGGAGAACGGCGCAGTTTCGGTCATATTAATTCACAGCAACAATTCTCAGGAAAAGTTGCAGGCGGAGCGCGTGCTGCTGTCCCGTCTTCCGGACGATATTTTGGTGGAGAATATGAGCGACTACGCGCGCTTCTGGAAGGCACGCTACCGGTTGCGCTGGTTTCCAAAACAGGCTGCCGGAGGAGAGCAGATTGAAATTAATTCGGATCTTCCGATCTCCGGACTTACGCTGGTTTCGCTGCGCCGGATTCGAAGTGCCGCGGGCGTCGCCGGCATTCGGTGGACCGACCACGAAGTAATCCTTCCCAGGCTTGAGGGCAAGTCGCAAGTGCTTGTGCACATCGACTACTTTCGAAACTAGTTTCTGCCCGCTTTGCATTCCTCTCATCGTTCCCCTTCCGCCTGGAGCAGGCAAGTCTGAGTTACCTCAGTTACCTGTTTGCCCCGGTCATTCCTACCGATGTTCCAAGTACTGCTGAGTCCGCGCGAATCGTGTGTTTGCTGATCTCTGGTTGGCGCGCGCCGGAGGGCCGGCGAGGGGAACGTGGTTTGAACCGAATGACTTCTCGCCACAATTTGCGCGCGCTGGTCGGAATGAGCGTGGCGTGGCTGTTGTTGTTTTTGGTCGCGGCGCGGGCGCAGGAAGGCTGGCAGCAACAGGTGCGGGCTGCGGTCGACCAGCATCAGATTCCCACCGCGAAGGCGATCGTAGACCAGCGTTTGATCGAAGCGCCGACTGACATGGAGGCTCATGCCTGGCGAGGGCGACTGCTGGCCTGGAGCGGGCACTGGCAAGAATCTGAAACCGAATATCGTCTGGTGCTGGAGAGATTTCCCGGCGACGAAGATGTGCTCCTCGGTCTCGCGGATGTTCTCCTCTGGCAACAGAAATATTCGGAGGCACTGGCGGTTCTGGAAAAGGCTCGCAGTGCCGATCCACAGAATTCTGAAATTCTGCTGCGGCGGGCGCGAGTGCTATCCCTGCTGCAGCGGACTGCGGAGGCGCGGGCTGATTTTCAGACGGTGCTGACTCATGATCCGGCGAATCGCAGTGCGATCAGTGGCCTGGACGATCTGAGAGGAGAAACGAGATACGAGCTGCGATTCGGCGAGGAAGCCGACTTCTTCAGCTATACGGAAAATGCGCAAGTCGAAACCGTGTCGCTGACCGCGCGCTGGAACAAGCTTTGGATCTCAGGTTTCGGCGTGAGTCCTTACCACTTGTTTGGTGAGAATGCGGTGAAGTTTTGGGCGGACGCTGCCTACACTTTCCACAGGAACAATTGGGTGCGGGTTTTGGGTGCGGCCGCGAATCCGCAGGATGTGGTGCCTGAGCGCGAAGTGCTCGTCGAATATGGGCACGGTTTTCGCTTCTCGAATACGGTCGTCAAGGGGCTGGAAAGTTCTTATCAGGAGAACTCGCTCTGGTATCGCGGGGCGCAAGTCATCACCTTCAACTCAACTCAAATCTTTTATCTGCCGAAAGACTGGACGTGGACATTTTCCGCCACGGGAGCGCGCACTCAGTTCAACGTAGGCGCTGCGGATTGGGTGCCATCGGGCTCGACGAAGTTGGGGTTCCCGCTGTTCCGCAAACTTTCGGGAAACGCGCTGTTTGCCGTGGGGGCGGAGAATTTCGCGCAGGTGGACCAGATCGGCCGGCTCTCAGCACGCACTTATGGCGGCGGCCTGCGCTATCGCTTTGGCGAGGCTCAGGATGTGACCGGCTTCGTCGCCCGCCAGGATCGCGAATACGGGCAAACCCAAACCAGCCTTGGATTGAGTTATGGCATCCGATTCTAGCTGGGTTGCGGATCTCGGCCTGGCCTGGCTCATCGCCCGCGCGATTCTGGTTTCGTTGCTGGGCATTCTTCTGCTACTGGGATTCATCGTGTTCCGGCGATGGTATCGCGGGCGATATTTTCGCCGGCTCAGCCGCCGCACCCTAATTCTTCGCGAGCAATGGCCCGACATTCTCTCCGGCAAGATTCCGAGTTCGGCGTGGCGGCTGGATAGTTTCGACTGCGAGATCGTCGAAGATATTCTTCTGGACAGTATTGAAGTTTGTGGCCCGGAACAGTTGCCGACTTTTCTGGCGTGCCTGCGCAACAGCGGGCTGCTTGATGTGCGCATCCGTGAGGCGCGTGCCTCGGAGGGTTGGCACAAGCGATCAGTCCTGCTCGCACTGGGCCGCACCCGCGCCCCGGAGGCCGTGCCCGCACTGGTAGAGGCACTGGAGTCGCCTTCGGAAGAAACTCGCGTTGCGGCGGTTCGGGGACTCGGGCGGATATCATCGGCGCAGGCGGCGTTAGCCCTGCTCAACTTTTTTGTCGACGAGAAGCTGCAGGTTCCGGAACACACTTTAAAAAATGCGCTATTGAATTGCTGCCGCGATTCGCCGGAGGTTCTGTTGCCGCATCTGGAGCGGGCGCACGGGCAGAACCGCGAATTAATTGCGCGGGTTCTTGGAGAGCTGGCCAATCCTGGGCTGGGCGAGGAACTGCTTATCCTGGCCGCGGATCCGCTGCCTGAGGTTCGGGCGTCGGCGGCTCGGGCTCTGGCGAAAGTTCAGCCGGAAATTTCTTTTCCCGTGCTCTCGACTCTGGCGGTCGATGCGGAGTGGTTCGTTCGTCTGCGCGCGGTGATTGCCATGAGTTCGCTGGAACACACGGGAAAGATTCAGGTATTGCTGCGCGCTCTGTGTGATGTAAATCGGCACGTGCGGCAGCGAGCCGCGTGGACGCTCGCTCGCATGCATCAAGGCAAGGAAGAAATCCTGGAGAAGGTGGTCGCCACGCAGGACGACTACGCGCTGCAGGCGTTTCTATCCGAGTTGGAACGCTGTGGAACGTTGAGTGAGGCACTGGACGGGCTGGGCAGTGTTCTCGATCGCGTGCCTGGATCTACGGGGGTGGAGAACGTTGCGGCTCGGGTTCGCCAGCACTTTGCCACGCCCGACAAAGCTGCCGCCGCCGCCGCGGGGAAACCGTGATGGTGCGATTCCTCGTAATCTCGAACACCAGCCTGTTCGTGTTTTATCTCATCTCGAACCTGATCAACCTGGCATTGCTGATGGTCGCAATTTATAAAAACACAATCCACCAGTATCGCCTGGAGGGGCTTCGTGTTGAGGGTCTGGGCTTGTCGCCGTTCACTCCGCCGATCAGCCTGCTGGTGCCGGCGCGGAATGAAGAGAAGTGCATTGTGGCGAATGTCAATTCCCTGCTGCGACTGGATTACCCGCGCCTGGAAGTCATCATCATCAACGACGCTTCGCGCGATCAGACCATGGCGAGGCTGCGTGAAAGTTTCAGCCTGCATCGCGCGCCCATTCTTTATGTTGCCGAAATTGAAACCGCTCCGGTCATCGAGATTTACCGCAGCCGGGCGCATCCGCAGTTGCTGGTACTGGATAAAGAATCGGCCGGATGCAAGGCCGACGCGATTAACGCCGGCATTAACGCCGCGAGCAGCCCGTACGTTTGCGTTGTCGACGCCGACAGTATTCTCGAAAAGGACTCTCTGTCGCGAATCATGGCGGGCGTCATGTCTGATCCGGAGCGGGTGGTCGCGGTGGGAGGGATTGTTCGCATTTTGAATGGATCGAAAGTCGAGGAAGCCGAGTTGAAGGAGGTTGGCCTTCCCAAAACTCATATTGAGATGCTGCAGGTCATTGAATACCTGCGCGCGTTTCTGGTGGGCCGGGAGGCCTGGGCTGCATTTAATCTTCTGCCCATTGTTTCGGGCGCATTTGGAATTTTCCGGCGCGATCTGCTGATGAAGATTGGCGGCTTTCGGCCCGATGCGGTGGGCGAAGATTTCGATCTGGTGGTCCGTTTGCATCGTTATCTGCACGAGCACAACATCGACTACCACATCAACTTCATTCCCGACCCGACCTGCTGGACGGAGGCGCCGTCGGACTACAAGTCGCTGGCGCACCAGAGGGCGCGCTGGCATAAAGGTTTGCTCGACACGCTTTGGTCGGCACGCGACATGCTGTTTCGAAAACAATATGGCCGCGTGGGCTCGATCATTCTTCCTTACATGTGGCTGTTCGAGTGTGTAGCACCGGTGCTCGAATTATTCGGCTATGTCACGATTGTGATCGCGATCATCGCGGGTTGCCTGAGCCAGCATTTCTTCCTGGAATTTCTGCTATTCGGATATGCGTTTGCGACTCTCATCTCGGTGGGCTCGGTACTGCTCGAAGAGATGAACTATCGCCGCTATGTCCGCTGGCGGGACGTGGCGTGGCTGCTCATCTACTGCCTGTTTGAGCACTTCCCTTACCGCCAAATGACCATGTGCTGGCGGCTGCGGGGAATCTGGGAGTATCTTCGCGGCGATGTTCGCTGGCACGAGGTGAAACGAAAGGGCGCCTCTACCGGCGCCTAGTCCTCGATTCAGAGACTTTGCTCACCCGATTTTCAGATCAAGCCTTTTTCGCTTTCGCGGGAGGAACCAGCGCGACCGCAGCTTCGCTCGTCAGCAGAAGAAACGTGAAGGTCTCCTGCAGGTACAGGCGGACAGCGGCGTCGTTGTGGTTGAGATAACCGATGGAAACATCCTGGCCGATGTGCAGATCGAAATCTCCGCCGCGCGTGGTCAACACGAAAGCGCCCGTGATAGCAGGCGCCCAGATGATCTGATCTTTCACCAGGCGCTTGACGTGCTCCAGCACAGGGTATCCGTGGTCGCTGGTCTCGGCGAGCGCGGTGTAGGCGTCGGCGCCGAGCAGGACGGAATAAGGGCCGTTAACGCCAACCAGCCGCAACTGGCTCAGGCTTTGCGCAATGGCGTCAGGATATTCGCGCACGTCGGCGGGCAGCGTCTGAACCGGATTGCTTGTCCCCTCGCGAATGCCTTCAATTCCAGCCGCGGCATAGCCCTCAAAAATAGCGGCGTCTTCGGCGAATGCAATTTGCCGGGCGGCGTCTTTCGCGGGCTGCCAGTCGGAGTCGTTGGCGCCGCGATCCACGTCGTCGATCGCCTGCCGATCGAGTTCGAAGGGAACACGCAGTTCGACCAGCGCCTTCACCTCGCGCTGCCTCGCGACAATACCTTTCGCCGGGGCGGTGATGGTCCGAAGATGGCCGGTGCCGACGGCCGAGAGGCTGGTACCGGCCGGTCCCTGCAGGTCAACGACGCGGCGTCCGGCGAGGTAGCGCTTGAGCGTGCGCGAAGTTTCCTCTTCGATATCGGCCCATGCGGAATCGGAAATAGGAGCAAGTTCGCGATGGAGATTATTCATGTCGTGTGTCTCCTTTGAGAGAACCGATGCCGAGCGACCCGTCGCGCACCGATGAGATAGATGATGGCGGAGCGGTAGAAGATACGGCCGGAGCCGACGAAATCGCTTCGGTCTCCTTCACCGGGGATTCCACAACCGCGGCCTGGTCTTCGTTGGCTGCACTGTTCCCGGCCTTGTTCGCCTTGTTCGCGTTGTTCGCGTCGTCATCGGCAAGGTTTTCCAGAAAAGTTGCCGACGGTACGAAGAACAGACTTCCGGTGACGGCGCGGCTGAAGTCGAGCAGCCGGTCGTAGTTGCCCGGCGGCCGGCCGATGAACATGTTCTCGAGCATCTGCTCGATAGTGCGCGGCGACCGGCTGTAGCCGATGAAATAGGTTCCGAATTCGCTTTGCGAGGGCCGGCCAAAGGGCATGTTGTCGCGCAGGATCTTGATCTCTTTTCCGTTCTCGACGATGGTGGTGAGCGCGCTGTGCGCGGACGTTGGCTTGACCGAGTCGTCCAGTTCAATGTCGGAGAGTTTGGTTCGCCCGATGATGCGTTCCTGCGTTTCGGTGGAGAGCGCATTCCACGCGGTCATATCGTGGAGATATTTCTGCGTGATCACGTAGCTGCCGCCGGCGAATTCAGCGTCTTCGTCGCCGATCAACACGGCGTCGGTGACGGCCGTGCCCCGAGGATTCTCCGTGCCGTCGACGAAGCCCATGAGATCGCGATCGTCGAAGAAGCGAAAGCCCTGCACTTCGTCGACGGGCGTGACCGCATTTCCGATGCGCGCCATGAACTGCGTGGCGAGTTCGAAACACAGATCCATGCGCTTGGCTCGGATGTGGAACAGTAAATCCCCTGGCGTGGAGACCGCGTGGCGACTGCCAGAGCGAATCTCGCGGAAGGGGTGCAGCTCGGCCGGCCGCGGCTGGCCGAAAAGACGATCCCACGCGGCTGGCCCGAAGCCTACGACGCAGGAAAGCTGACCTTCCAGGTCGCGAAATTCGACGGCGCGCACCAAAGCGGCAATATCGGAGCAGAATGAGCGCACGGTCGCGCGACTGTCGGAGCCGGGGTTCACGGTTACGACCAGAAAGATGGCGGCGCGGGTCAGCGGCGCAGCGACGGCTTGCGCCGCCGCCGGCATTTTTGTCGACAATTCGACTGCGCGTTTGGGAACGTTATCTGCGTTCATCGATCGTCCTGGAGGCGTGCGCGGAACTTAGTTCGTTCTTCCTCAGACGGTTTATCCTCCGCGCCGGGAAAAGTTCGGAAGCAAGCTTATCATCGCCACCGGCTGGCGACCAACATCGAGTCGGGCAGTGTTCGATCAAGGTCAGGTCTGGCGACGAAGGTTGCGAAATATCTTCCGTCAGAGGCATCCGATTTGGCCACAGGTGCGAGCCGGTGCTAGACTTCGCCCATGGCTACCAAAAAGAAAACCAGCAAAAAGAAGACTGCCGCAAAGAAGACCAACGCCAAGAAGATCGCCAGCCGAAAATCTGCAAAGCCGATCCCGAAAAAGCGGAAAGCTCCCAAGAAGGTGGCAAGGAAAAAAGCTCCTGCTGCGAAGCCGGTGGCCAAGAAAAAGCCGGCAAAAGCAGTCGCCGCGAAGCCCACCGTCCAGGCCAGCGCTCGAAGCCGCAACACAAACCGGCGGCCGGTTGCCGATGCCTATCCGGAGACTGCCGGACTGCAATCGGGAGATCTACAAGGCTTGTCTGACGTAGAGAGCGCGGATTCAGAGAGCGTGGACGAACTTCTCGAAGAAGGCAACGCGTTTGAAGCCGGAATCGTGGCGGGAGTCGAAGACTCCGGACGCCGTGAAGGCCAGGAAGTTCGCACTCGCGAAGTGCCCGAAGACGACGTGCCGGAAGAATATCTGGATGAGGATTAGGCGTGGGAGGAATGGCGGAACAAGAGATTTGTTGGCTGCCCCCCAGGGATTCGAACCCCGATAACCTGCTCCAGAGGCAGGTGTCCTAGCCGTTGAACGAGGGGGCAAAGACTGCGTTGGAGCCGAGGCTCGCAACCTGTTTTCATTTTATGGTTGAAAGCGAGGCGGGTCAACCGAAACCGCCCGCGGTCGCCGGCCGCGCCGCGGAAAATCCGCAAGAAGATTGAAATGATTGGTTTTTTGGACTCTTTATGGTCATCGCTTTTGAAGGCACTTCCGAGATTCCTGCCGAATATGCCGAGATGGCGCGCCGGCCTCTGCAGGCCGAGCAGTGCGCGCTGCTGGTGATTGATATTCAGCAGAAATTGTTGCCGCCGATTTTTCAGAATGAACAACTCGTACGCAACGCGCAACTGTTGATTCGAGCGGCCGGGATTCTGAAGATTCCGGCTCTGGTCAGCACGCAGTATGCGAAGGGACTGGGCGGAACCGTGCCTGAGATTGCTGCGTTGCTGCCGGAGACGGAAGCGATCGACAAGACATTATTCTCATGTTTTGGGAGCGACGCTTTTTGTGGAGCGCTGAAGCGCTTGCCGGGTCAGCGAAACACGCTGCTGTTGTGCGGGATGGAGAGCCACATCTGCGTGATGCAGACTGCGTTGGGCGCACTGCGCGAAGGATATGTGGTGCATGTGGCGTCGGACGCGGTGAGTTCGCGGACGGAATGGAACTGGAAGATCGGTTTGGACAGGATGCGGGCGGCGGGGGCGGTGATTTCGTCGACCGAGATGATGATTTACGAGTTAATGCGGGCGTCTTCGTCGGCGGCGTTTAAGGAATTGTTGCCGCATTTGAAGGGATGAGCGGCCGGGCAACTCCCTCTTACGCCCCTACGGGGCCGGTCCTGATTCGCTCGCAATTCCCCACGGGGTGCAAGGTCGGCTGAACCTTTCCCAGCTTCGGGCTGGGACACTTGTACGTCCCCGTTCATTTTGCTAAAAGGCTTACTCTTCTTTTTTCTTCACACGCACGACCGTGATCTTCGCGAAGCCTTCATCGAAAGCTGGAGCTTTTAGTTTGGCGGCCATGCGGCGCATTACATCTTCGGGGACGACGCGGTCGCGGCGCTGGTGGCGATCGACGCAGACTTCGAGCGGAACGTCAAAGAACACCGCGTGGACTTCGTAGTTGTAGTCCTTGGCGAGCTTGATCCAGTGCTGACGCTCCTGCGGCGTCAGATTCGTTGCGTCAACGTAATTCATGGGGCGCTTGGCGATCAGACGCGCTTTCAACATGGAGCGCAAGTTAGAGAACACGAGATCCTGAAAGCGCTGCTCGCGGACGTCGTCGAACAGAAGCGAGCGAACCATGTCGGTCGAAAGCGGGTTCACGTTGTGGCGCTTGAACCAGGAACTCTTGCCGGAACCGGGAAGTCCTATGGCGAGCACGACGATGCCTTTGGGCGGACGGGCCGCCGCTGCAGGCACGGCGGCGGGAACACGCGGGGCTCTCGGCATAGCTGGAGTTTCGGGCTCTGCAGTTTCGAGAACGGACGACTCGGGCGCGCTGTCTTCCGGCGCTTCCAACTCAGAGCCGGATTCGGATCCTACTTCGGAACCCGGACGCTCAGGGATAATGCCTTTCGCAGCAGCCGGAGTGAAAGCCTGAGCGACGGCTTGCTCGCGGCCGCGTCCACCGCGACCACGGCCACCACGGCGTCGACGGCCTCGACCGCGAGGGCCATCACCTCCGGCCGAAGCTTGGCGCGGCGGCGCGGCGGTGTCGGCTGATTGTTCGCTAGCAGGCTGAGATTCAAACTCGGCATCGGGCGCGGACGCGACTTCGTCGCTGCCCTGGCGACTGGACTCGAAGTGCGCGGGCTCGGAGTGGCTGGGCTCGGGGGCTGAACTGGGAGCCTGTTCTGCATCGAAATATGCGGGCTGCAACGGCGGCGGCGCCGGCTCGCTTCCCTGCTCGGGCGTTTTTTTCTTGCGGCGCTGTAGCCGATCTTTCATCCATTTACGCATGTTCAGGCTTGTAACACATATGGCAGGACTGGGGCAATCGGAGGAAGGCGATTGCGTACCACAGACGACAGCCGACAGTGTCGAAACCGCACGGGTTGCGACTTTTTCTCAGCGCTCTCTTAGAATAGAGCCATGCCCAACCAAGTTCCTTCATCGATTCATGAACAGAAATATATTTCTCTCACCACGTTTCGCAAAACTGGAGTCGGAGTAAAAACCGCCGTCTGGTTTGGCGAGGACGCCGGCAAGCTCTACGTGATGACGCGCAGCGATATGGGAAAGACGAAGCGGGTTCGGAACAACCCGCAAGTGCGCGTGGCGCCGTGCACGATCCGTGGAACGGTCACGGGGCCGGAGATAGATGCGACGGCGCGAATCCTGCCGGCGGACGAACAACCGCGGGCCCGGGCGGCGATTCGGCGGAAGTATTGGATGGCGCGGATTCCGTGGGTGTGGTGGAGAACGGATACGTATATTGAGTTGAGTTTTCGGTGAGGCCGCCCGGACGCTGACAACTCATCGATTCATTTGTCATGTCAATCACACTAGTGACAGTATGTTAGACTGGTGTCATATCAATGGAGGTGCGACATGGATGCCGAAGCCCGGCTGCGGATCAACGAGAATGGGCGCGTTGTGATTCCAGCTTCGTTCCGCAAGGCTCTGGGCATCGGCCCCGGCGACGAAGTCCTACTGCGCCTGGAGGACGACGAACTGCGGATTACGACTATGAAACACCGCATCGCTCGGGCGCAACGGAACGCGCGAAAGTACGTGAAGCGCGGCGTATCGCTGGTTGACGAATTGATTGCCGAGCGGCGCGAGGCTGCCAAGCGTGAATAAAGTCGTGGTGGATTCTTCGGTCCTGCTCGCGCTAATTCATCAGGAGCGGGGATTCGAAACAATCACGCCTGAGTTCTTGACGTGGGCTGTCATCAGCACGGTCAATCTGGCCGAGGTGCAGAGCAAGTTGGTGAGTTCGGGATGGCCCCCGGCCGACGCATGGGCAGACGCAACGGGCTCGGTCCGGGAAGTGATTCCTTTCACCGAGGAGCACGCCCGGGTCGCGGCCAATATGATTACTCAGACGCGGGGGTTAGGGTTATCGCTCGGGGATCGCGCCTGCCTGGCACTTGGCCTCGCGTTGAAAGCGCCGGTTTACACTGCGGATCGTTCGTGGAAAAATCTGAAGCTAGGAATTCGAATTCATACGATTCGGTGAACAGCGTAAAATCCCTCTCACGCCTAATTCACCTTTTCGACGAACACCTTCTTCGCCGCTTCGATACAAGCGGGCTGCATGGCGCCGGAGCGCTCCGGCTGCAGGGGACAAACTTCGAAATCCGCCCAGATTATGGTTTCCGTCATCTGGAGATTTTTCGAGACATTATCAGGCAGGTCCGGATTCTCATTGTCGCCATTGTCATCGCCGCGTGTGTTGACCGACGGGCCGCTGTAGATTCCGAGCAGGCGATCTGTGCCGGTCTTCCAGAGGCGAAGCGCGGGAGTTCCGTTTCCATATTGGAGGCGGCCGTGGGTCCAGTAGCAGGAGGCGGCGATCGCCTCCGTTTTGCAGGGGATCTTGCGTGCCCGTGCGGGACGCTCGAATCCGGCCGCTGTCAAAACGAGAAGAATGGTGGCCATCGTGGCCCCAACCTGCTTCGTCATAGCGAATTCTCAAGACATCACTTGCCTGACGATTGTACGCACCGACTTCTTTCCACAGCAAATTACAGAGGTCCTTCGCTTCGCTCAGGATGACATCAGCGTTTTTGGCAGTAAGGCTTATCTAGCAGATGCGCGGCAGCTGTTCTCCGCTGAGCATGTCGACCACGCGGTTGCCGCCGATGCGGCTTTGCAGTACGACCGTGCGTCCGGGACTTTGTTCTACTTTTCCGACGCACACTGACCCTTCGGAGACTTCAACTTTTTTCATGATCTCCAGCGCGGCGTTGAGCTGCGCAGCCGGGACGAAGACGGCGAAGCGGCCTTCGTTGGCGACGTAGAGCGGGTCGAGGCCCAGAATTTCGCACGCGCTCTGTACTGTCTCTTGCACGGGGATCAGAGCCTCTTCTAGTTGGACACAGATGTTGCGATCGGCGGCGATTTCGTTCAGCGTAGTGGCCAGACCGCCGCGGGTCAGATCGCGCAGGCAATGAATTTCGATGCCGGCGTCTAATAAGGCTTCGACTGCAGGCCAGACGCAGGCGGTGTCGCTGAGGATAGGCGATTCGAATTGGAGACCTTCGCGGACGGAAAGAATTGCGACGCCGTGGCGACCGAGATCGCCGCTGACGATAACGGCGTCGCCTACTTGCACCGCGGCTGGACCAATCGTAGTTTTGACACTCGCGTCGATCAATCCAATCCCTGATGTATTGACGAAAATGCCGTCGCCTTTTCCGCGGTCAACCACTTTCGTGTCACCAGTCACCAACTTCACTCCGGCTTTCGCCACAGCTTGCTGCATCGACGCGACGACCGTGCGCAGCGTGTCCATCGGCAGGCCTTCTTCAAGAATGAATCCCGCGCTCAGGTAGAGCGGACGGGCGCCGCACATGGCCAGATCATTCACAGTGCCGTAGACGGCGAGGTCGCCGATGGTGCCGCCGGGAAAGATTAGCGGATGCACCACGAAAGAATCGGTGGTGAAGGCAAGACGCGAGCCGGGCTTCACTCCATCGAGCGGCAGAACCGCGCCGTCGTGGCGCTGTTCGAGCATGGGGTTGCCGAAGGCGGGCAGAAAAATCTTTTCGATCAACTGATGGGTCAGGCGTCCGCCGCCGCCGTGCGCGAGGACGATGCGGTCGTCAGCGACTTTGGGGACTGGACAGCTCAAGTTGAATTCGGTCATGATTTGCCGCGTCATTTGTCGCCGCCTGCGATTGCCGCCTGCCGTAGTGATAGTACGCCGCGCACGCGCCCTCGGATGAAACCATGGGAGCGCCGAGAGGATTTTCCGGCGTGCATTTCACCGCGAACGCCGGACATTGGTTGGGCTTCTTGATGCCTTGCAGAATCAGTCCGCTGATGCACTCCGGCGATTCCTGTGCCGGCGTGCCGGAGAACGGAAAGCGGCGGTTGGCATCGTGTTTCTGAAAGCGGCCGCGCAGTTGAAAGCCGCTCATGGGAATTTCTCCGAGGCCGCGCCATTGCCGGTTCACGACTTCGAAGACTTCGATGATGCGTTCCTGCGCGGGGCGATTGCCTTCGCGGCGCGTGGCGCGAGCGTACTGATTCTCGACTTCGTGGCGGCCGTCTTCGAGCTGGCTGACCGTCATGAGAATGCCGTCAAGAATATCCAGCGGCTCGAAACCGGTGACGACGATAGGCACCTTGTAGCGCTCGGCGATAGGAAAATATTCTTCGTAGCCCATGATGGTGCAGACGTGTCCGGCAGCAAGAAACCCTTGCACCACACAGTTGTCGGATGAGAGCAGGGCTTCCATCGCCGGAGGCACAAGGACATGCGACACCAGCAGCGAGAAGTTTTCGATGTGGTCGTGATCGGCCTGCCATGCGGCCATGGCGTTGGCCGGAGCAGTGGTTTCGAATCCGACGGCAAAGAACACGACTTGACGATCGGGATTGGACTTCGCCAGTTTCAGCGCGTCGAGCGGCGAGTAGACGATGCGAACGTCGGCGCCTTCGGCCTTGGCGTCGAACAGGCTCTTATTCGAGCCGGGAACGCGCAGCATGTCGCCGAACGAACAGAAAATCACTTCGGAGCGCTGCGCGATGGCAACGGCTTTGTCGATCAGTTCAATCGGCGTAACGCAGACCGGGCAGCCGGGACCGTGCACAAGAGTGATGTCATGCGGGAGCAGATCTTCCAGACCGCTCTTGACGATGGTGTGGGTCTGGCCGCCGCAAATCTCCATGACGGTCCAGGGGCGGGTTACTTTTTTCCAGATCTGTTGCGAGAGTTGTTCGGCGGCTTTCTGATCGCGATATTCACTGAGGAATTTCACCGAGTTCCTCCTGTAGGCCACCGAGTTCTTCGAGGTAGCGGAAGACGCGAGTGGCTTCTTCTTCGTCGATCACGCTGATGGCGAAACCAACGTGGACGAGCACATATTTTCCGATTTCGGCTTCGGGGACGTAGGCGAGATTAACTTCCTTGCGGATGCCGCCGAAGTCGACGCGTCCGCGGCGGAAGGCGATGTCGCCGTCGTCGATGATTTCAATGACCCGGCCCGGAACTGCGAGACACATTTTCGATCTCCTCTGTTCACACCCCGCACATCACCGCTTGGCCCAGCGAAATTCCGCCATCGTTGGGCGGAACCTCACGGTGTGTGTGAACGGCAAAACCCCGCGCCTCCAAAACGGCCGACGCGCGCTCCGTTAGATATCGATTCTGAAAAACTCCACCGCTCAGCACGATCTGCTTCAATCCGGCTTCGGCTGCAACTTCCACGATCCAGCCGACCAACGCGTTGTGAAATCGAGCAGCGATCAAGGGCACGGCAAGTCCTGCGGACTGGTCGGCAACTACAGATCGAATTAAAGAGCCCCAGTCGCCGCCGGGTAGAGCATACGCCTCTTCCGTAAGGAACGGTTTGTTCAAAAAATAGCGTTCGCCTTGTTCGATTCGGTTTGCGTCGATTTCGTTTCCCACGATCTTCTCTGTGACGATCTGGTTTGCGCCAATTTCATTTTCGAGCAGCATGGCGGCCTGACCTTCGAAGCGGTTCTGCCGGGCTACGCCGGTGATACACGCGACGGCATCGAACAATCGCCCGACGCTGGTAGTGGGTACCACATTGATGCCGTGTTGGAGCATATAGCGGACCTTGGCATCATCCAATCGGGGTTTCCCTTGCGATTGTTCCGAGGCATCAGGGTGGGGCGTTTCCGGGCCGAAAACTTCGAATAGCAAACTCGCAGCCGAACGCCAGCCTTCGCGGACCGCAGCGTCACCGCCGGGCAGGCCGAAAGGGCGCAAGTGGGCGATGCGCTCGAAGCGGTTCCCTTCCACGTGGAAAAACTCACCGCCCCAGATGGTGCCGTCGAGGCCATATCCGGTGCCGTCCCAGGCAATGCCGAGGTAAGCCCCTTCGACGTGATTTTCGGCGGCGCACGACGCCACGTGCGCCTGATGGTGCTGGATGCGGATGATCGGGAGGCCTGTGTTCTCGGCCCAATGCGTTGACGCGTAGTCGGGATGAAGATCGCAGGCGACGGCTTCCGGCTTGAAACTGTAGAGGCGGCACAGGTCTTCGATAGCTTTTTCGAAAGCTCCGCGGGCTTCGACAGTTTCGAGATCGCCGATGTGCTGGCTGAGGAATACGTTTTCACCGACGGCGATGGCAACCGTGTTCTTGAGATGGCCGCCGACGGCCAGCACCGGCGGGAGAGTCTTGCCCACGTGAATGCCGAGCGGGGCATAGCCGCGTGCGCGGCGCAGAATTCCGGCGCGTCCGCGGTTGAGGCGGACCACGGAATCGTCGCACGCACGCACGATGGGGCGGTCGTGCATCAGGAAATGGTCGGCGATATCTTTCAGCCGAACTTCGGCTTCGTCGTTGGCGATGGCGATGGGTTCGTCGCTGCGGTTGCCGCTCGTGGCAATCAGCGGGAACGCGCAAGCTCCCATGAGCAGGTGATGCAGCGGCGAGTAAGGCAGCATGACGCCGAGATAGGGGGAACAGTGCGCGACATTTTTCGCGATGGCATTTTCCGCGAAATCGCCGGCGGTTTTGGGTTGAAGAAGAACGATGGGCGCGGCTTGCGATTCGAGCAGTTCGACTTCGGCTTCGGAGATCTCACAGTACGCTTTCGCCACGGCCAGCGACGGCATCATCACGGCGAACGGTTTTTCTTCGCGATGCTTGCGCTGGCGAAGACGGGCGACGGCCTCGGCATTGCCAGCATCGACCAGAAGCTGGAATCCTCCGATGCCTTTGAGAGCAACGATCTTGCCGTCGCGCAGGGCGGCGGCCGTGTCTGCGATGGTGCCGTCAAGTTGCGGGCCGCATACCGGGCAGGCGTTGGGTTGAGCGTGGAAGCGGCGATTGGCCGGATTCTCATATTCTTCGCGACACGCGGGGCAAAGCGTGAAGCTGGCCATCGTCGTATTGGGCCGGTCATACGGAATGTCGACGACGATGGTGTAGCGCGGGCCGCAGTTGGTGCAGTTGGTGAAGGGATATTCGAAGCGGCGATTGCCGCGATCGAATAATTCTTCACGACAGTCGGCGCAAGTGGCGAGATCAGGCAGGACGTTGACAGTCTTACCGGAACCATGGTCGCTCGCCAGAATTTCGAATCGGGTCGAGCCCTCGCTGGGGAGCCATGCGGACTCGCGTACCGTAATGACGGAAGCTTTCGGCCGCTCCTGTTCGAGTCGTTCTGCGAAACGGGACAACTGATCGGACGCGCCTTCGACCTCCACGATGAGGCCGGAGGAAGAATTCAATACCCAGCCCGCCAGGGACATTTCGGTGGCCAGGCGGTAGACAAAAGGACGAAAGCCGACGCCCTGAACCGCTCCCCGTAGCGTAATGCGTAGCCGTTGCATCGTGGGTTTTGCGGCGACCGTCATACCAAGGCCGAAGTGCGGCGCCCCGATTCTAAGCTCTGTTCAAGCCGGGGGAAAGTGTCGAGGCATTCGCTCTTGCTCGTGCCTGAAGACGGCGGCCCAGAAATCTGCTTTGAAGTCGTTGTCCTCTGGTCACTTGAAAGCGACCCGTTTTCGCAGTGAAATTAGGTTTGGAGAGGACCACATGGGCCGCTTGTTTGGCTTTCTCAGCCTCGTCATTGTCATGGGCGTTGGCATGTACATCTATTCCCGCCAGATGCAGAGTTCGTCTGCTCAGGCCGGGGCAACGAACCCGCAGGCTGCCATCAATATCACTGGGGTTCGGAGCGATCTGATGTCGATCGCGTCAGCCGAGCGGCGCTACTTCGCCACCGAAGGCAAATATGGGTCGTTGGACGAACTGATTTCCAGCAACACGGTTACCGTCGCCCGCCAGCGTCCTCCTTACTCGTATGAAGTGCAGACCAGTGCTGGCGGCTTTCACGTGATCGCTACGCGATCGGGAGAGAACACAGGCGGCACGCCCGCGCAGCTTTCCGTCGACGAGAACATGGAATTTCAAACGACCGAATAGGCTGGCCGGCGGGCTCAGCCGCGAAGCGCGTCTCGAGTTTTTCTCACCAGTCCCATTAGCCGCGGAAAACGCTCCCACATTTTAATTTTGAGCAGCTTGTCGGACGCAAATTGATCGCGCAAGCTTAGGTCGTCGTAGTGTCCCGTCAGATCGACGAACGCGAACTGCGCACCGTTTCCTTTTTGCAAGCAGAACTGGGAATGCGGGAGCGCGTAGATGGTGGCGCCGACCGCTTCCGCAAAATACACCGCGAAGGGAAACACCAGCGTCGGCTCAAACGCCGTCTTGTGCTCCCATACCGAGCGCGTGAAGTCGTCGCCGCCCAGATACCCTCCCGGCCGAACTTTCGGGTACACACGGATCAGATCGATGGCAATCCCCTTCAGCGTGTGGTCGGCGTCGATGTAAGCGAAATCGAGTTCACCATCCGGGATCCGGTCGATGACCTCGGTGGTGGTTCCGCGCAGAATAATTCTTCGTGCCTCGGCAAAATCAGTCTTGGCTTTGGCTTCGGCGAAGTACTCACCCAGCACCACGTCTTCGTGGTTCGCCGGCTTGTTCCAGTTGGATAAGTGTCGCCAGGGGTCGACCATGTAATACGAGGTCAGTCCTTCGCAATGGCGCAGCATTTCCACCGCGAAGTCGCCGCGGTAGACGCCAATCTCAGCCATGCGTTGCACGCGCGCCGATTGGATGAAATCGATCCACAATTCTTCTCGCGAGTGTGCCTGAGAGCTGCACTTTCTGAGCAGTGGTTCTAGAGTCTCGGATTGCCCTGGCGTCGCCACCAACTGGTTCCCTTTCACATGGCGATGAGTCGCCGTTTCGAAGTGTATTCGAAGGGTCCTGGCTTCGCCACTTGTGGGCGTGCGCTTAACTTTCTGGACTGGCTAAGATCTCGAACCGCGGGTAAAACGAAGATTCCAGAAAGCCTCTTTTTTTCTTCGTGTCGCCCGGAAACGCCCGTCAGTTCTGGCATTTGCGGCCGTCGCGTGTATAATCCGGGGCAACGTTGCGCGGCCGGAAGTTGCGGCGATTTACCTAGGCGGTGCTTAAACCGCGTTCGCGATCTCGATTTCACACCATCAATCCCAGGAGACCATGTGAAGCCCTCATTCAAAGTAAATGCGACCCAAGTAAATTCGGCTGCGGACCGTACTTCGCGCCGTTTCAGCGTTGTGCGCGGCGCGACGGCTCTTCTCTTCGTGCTTCTGGCCCTGGCCCTCGCGAGCCAATCGGCATCGGCGCAGACGGGATATACCGGGATTTTCGGCGGCGGCCCGTTTTATAAAAATGCGGCGGCAAATATTACTGAGATCGAGAACTCCGGCTTCACCGAAGCCATTGTCTGGAGCGTCGAAGTCAGCAGCACCGGCGATCTGAATTTCAACGGCGAATTTCCGCTGACTTCGGGCGGCGTCTACGTGGGCAACCAGACGCATCCTGACTTTGCGGCGAACATGGCGCAACTGAAACAAGGGACGGTGAAGCGAGTCACCTTCAGCATCGGCTCATCGAACTTTGGCGACTGGGAAGACATTACCTCGCTGGTGAATGCGCAAGGCACCGGCCCGACCAGCATCCTGTATAAAGATTTTGCGGCCCTGAAGGCGGCAATTCCCGCGCTCGATGCCATCGACTTCGACGACGAGAACAGCTTCAACTCTCCCACCACGATTTCGTTTGGCGTAATGCTCGGCCAACTGGGCTATCACGTACTCCCCGACGCCTTCGACGACAGCACCTATTGGACGAATGTGGTTTCGCAAATCAACAGTCAACTTCCGGGGACGGCGGACGGAGTTCACCTGCAGGCCTATGCCGGCGGCGCGGGAAACAATCCGTGCGAGGGCTGGAATTTCGGCACCGTTCCGGTATTTCCCGGCTTATGGGATCAGGATGACACGCCGAGCCAGGTGCAGAGCATCATGACCGGTTGGCACAACGAATGCGGCATCGTCGGCGGCTTCATGTGGCTGTACGATGACTTCGTCGGCAACGGCTTGGCCGCGCAATATGCCAGCGCCATCAATACCGCGGTCAGCAGCAGCGGCTTTACGCTCACCGGCCCGACAAGCGTCTACCTGAATCAAAGTTCCACCGCGAACGCGGCCGTCACCATCACCGACTCCAACGGCTTTACTGGCAACGTGACTCTTAGTCTTTCGGCTCTGCCGAAAGGTGTGAAAGCCACATTCCAGGGCACGGGCAACAAACGGAAAATCGGATTCTCGGCGGTGTCGTCAGCCTTGACCGGATTCACCACCGTGACCCTGACCGGCACATCCGGCACTATCACCGAAACCACTACCTTCACGCTTGCGGTGAGTGCGGGCGAAGGCAAGACTGGAATGGGCACGCAGGTGAGTCTGGCTTCCGATTTCAACGTCAACGGCATTTACACCGACGGGTCCACCTATTCCACCGGTGGCCTGGATGGTCTCGGGAATTCGTATTCGTCGAACCTGCTCACGGCCTCGCGAGTCTTCTCCGGCATACTTTTCGATCTCGGTCCGGCCAACGAACTCGACGCCGTCGGCTGCAACGGCCAGATAATTTCTCTGCCCGCGGGCGAGTTCTCCGCGCTCACTTTGTTGGCGACTGGCGTGGAGGGAAATCAGTCGTCGCAAACTCTCACCGTAACTTACACCGACGGAACCACTACGAAAATCGTGCAAAGCTTCAGCGACTGGTATACGCCGTCGAAGTTCCCGCGCGAGTCGGAGGGCGTGGCCATGGCCTACCGAAACCTGGACACCGGAACCAAGGATCAGCGGACCTTCAATCTGTATGAGTACCGGCTGGCTCTGAATCCGGCAAAGACGGTGCAGAGTCTGACGCTGCCGACTAACCCGGATGTGCTGGTGCTCGCGGCAACGCTGGTGCCCGCTGCCAAGTAGTGAACCGGACGCTCTCGAATAGTTGGCCGGGAAAAATGGAGCGGGAGACCGGGATCGAACCGGCGACATCCAGCTTGGGAAGCTGGCGTTCTACCGCTGAACTACTCCCGCTCAGCCGAAGAGAGTCTAAGCTTATCACCGCGGGCCAAACGGTCACAACCGCTTGGCCCGCAGTGGTGGCCAATCAAATTTCGCATATCCAAGCCGATGTCATCCTGACCCTAAGCCGATGTCATCCTGAGCCCGGCGAAAGCCGGGCGAGGGACCATACGACCGCCGATCCCCTCGATGCCGTCGACGGGATTGCCTGTGATGCAAGCGGCGCAGGCGCTCCTCGCGCCGTAGCCAAGTCTCGCCGGATCCTCCCAAAGCGCTCGCGCGCCATCCGTGATTAAATAGTCGGCCTATAGTTCACATTAGTGATTACGCCCAGGAAGCCTATGCCCGCATCCGACTCCGCCCCTTCGCGCCGCAAGTTTCTGCAAGCCGCACTCACGACCGGAGGCTCCGCTGCGTTGTTTCCCGCCCTGGGCGCGGCCCGCGTGGTTACGCCGCCGTCAGCGGAATCCACGCCTGACATCAAGCCGTTCGACCTGGAAGAGATCACGATTACGGAACTGCAAGACGGGATGAAGTCCGGCAAATTCACCGCGCGATCGCTGGTGGAGAAATATCTGGCACGCATCGACGAAGTCGACAAGCCGAATCGCGAGAAATATTCTCCAGGGCTGAACGCAATCATCGAGCTCAATCCCGATGCGCTGTCGATCGCCGGCGCGCTCGATCAGGAACGCAAAGAGAAAGGCCCGCGCGGGCCGCTGCACGGCATCCCGGTGCTGATCAAAGACAACATCGACACGGCGGATCACATGATGACCACCGCCGGTTCGTTGGCGCTGGTCGGCTCCAAGCCGCCGAAAGATTCCTTCGTAGCGCAGAAGCTGCGCGCGGCCGGCGCGGTAATTCTGGGCAAGACCAATCTCAGCGAGTGGGCGAACATGCGATCGAGCCACTCCACCAGCGGATGGAGCGGCCGCGGCGGCCTGACGAAAAATCCCTATGCGCTCGACCGCAATCCCTGCGGATCAAGTTCCGGCACCGGTGCTGGAATCTCCGCGAATCTGGCCGCGGTTGGAATTGGAACCGAAACCGATGGTTCTATCGTTTGTCCGTCATCGTCGAACGGCCTCGCTGGAATCAAGCCCACGGTCGGCCTAGTCAGCCGCGCAGGCATCATTCCGATTTCACATAGTCAGGATGGAGCTGGGCCGATGTGCCGTACCGTGCGCGACGCGGCGATTCTTCTGGGCGCGTTAACCGGAGTCGATCCGGACGATCCCGCCACAGCCGCTAGCGCCGGAAAGTCGCAGACCGATTACACCCCGCATCTCGACCGTGCCGGCCTGAAAGGCGCGCGCATCGGCGTGGCGCGCAAATATTTCGGCTTCAGTGACGCCGTCGACGCGCTCATGCAGGAGTCCCTCGATGTGATAAAACGCGAGGGCGCCACGCTGGTCGATCCCGCTGACATACCGACGTTCGGCAAGTTCGATGACAGCGAGCTAACCGTTCTGCTGTACGAACTAAAGGCAGACTTAAACTCCTATCTCGCCCGGCTCGGCCCCGGCGCACCCGTGCAAACGCTGCAGGATGTGATCGACTTCAATCAGCGCAACCGCGAAAAAGAAATGCCGTACTTCGGCCAGGATCTGTTATTGAAAGCGCAAACTAAGGGCCCACTTACCGACAAAGAATATCTCGATGCGCTGGCCAAGAATCATCGACTGGCCCGCACAGAAGGCATTGACGCGTTGATGGATCAGCATCATCTGGACGCGATTGTCGCTCCCACGGGTGGTCCGGCGTGGACAACCGACCTGATCAACGGCGACCACTTCGCCGGGGGCAGCTCAAACGCCGCGGCGGTCGCGGGATATCCCAACATCAACGTGACTGCTGGTTCTATTTTTGGCTTGCCCGTCGGTATCTCGTTCTTTGGCCGAGCCTGGAGCGAACCTACTCTCATCAAGCTGGCCTATGCGTTCGAGCAGGCCACCAAGGCACGGCAAGCTCCCAAGTTTCTGGCCAGCATCGCATAGAATCGGCGCAATCCTGACCATTCCTCACAGCAGTTTTACAGATATTTACACTTCGGTTAACTAAGATAAGAGCTGCAGGGGGTGGCTTATGCCGAAGCTCTGCGCACCTGGATATTCAGTTCTACGATCCCTGTTTTTGCGGTCACTATTCTTAAGATCATCGACTCCACGATCATTGGCTCCGCGATCCGCATTTCCTCGCCCTCTTCAGCCCGCGCTCAAGTCCATTGCTCGGTTTCTTCTGTTTTGTGGTTACGCGCACGCGCAAGATACGTACAAGCCCGAAAGCGTTCGTGTCGACGGTCTGCCGACGCTGACGGCTAAGTCCCATGATCCTTCAGATGTTCTGCTGGCGTCACTCAGTACTATCCTGCACGACCCCGACGTCTGCTGCGGGAAAGACTCTGCGCTGGAGGATAGCGCGCAAAGGGCAGACCCGGCGTCTCTCCAGGATGTTGCCACGAAGCTACAGGGTCGACACTTGCTGAGCGATGGGAGGCCGATCACGGTGACAGCGAACTACGTCGCACCGGAGACCATCTACCCCAACTTTCTGATTGAAACTCTGCGGAAGCAGCATGCCATGGTTCTGTTCTGGAAATCTCATCTCTATGTTCTCTACGGCGCGACCTATATAGAGGACTTCGATCCGAACAGCGGCATCGTTTCCTACAACATCCTCACGCTCCTACTGATTGATTCGCGCTACTCAGACGCGCGGAGAAATGTTGCGTTCATCCGCGCGACTGATGACTGGAGCAAGGTGCGGGGCATCTTGTGGGTGACAGTCGACGGACCGTAGGATGCGAAGCCAAGGTCTCAGCTGAGTTGCCCGACCGGCACAAGACTGCGCCGCCGCATCCGCATCTCGACATCTGACGAGGAGAGCCGCCTGCAATCAAGGCGGCTTTCTCCCGCGCGGTCAAGCGGCTGACTCGAACCTTAGGACTGCACCACGATGCTCCCCGTCATCTTCGGGTGCATGCGGCAGAAATACGGATACTCTCCCGGCTCGGCGAAGCGAAACTGGAATTTCTGATCCGTGTCGAGCGCGGCAGACTTGAACTTACCCTGCGTGCTATCGACCGTGTGAGGGATATCATCGCGGTTGGTCCAGGTCACCTGCGTCCCGGATTTCACCGTGATGTTTCCAGGAGTGAACGAGAAGTTATCGATCTTTATTTCTGACGCGCTACCCGGTTTCGAATCAGATGTGGGTCCAGCGCTCGCCCCCGCCTGTGCCATTCCCGACGCCGCGGCCGGCGACGCATCGCCGAGCGTGGAATCAACCACCGCCAGACTGCGCCCGCTAACTAGATAACTTACATCGGTGATGCCCAACACTTTTCGCAACTGCTCGGCCGGAACTTTCATGGGACCGGCCGAAGGCGCGCTCCCCGGTGCCGGCTGGGGAAACGCAGTCGACATCGCCGTATGAAACGACACCTTGCCTTCAACCTTCTGCATGATCTGGTGGATGTGCCCGTTGAGCACCGTAACTGAACCGAATCGCTTGACGTACGACAGGGCCTGCGCGCTATCGTCGGTGCCCCACCCCCAGTCGGCATACACCGTCCATAGCGGAATGTGGGCGAAGAGCACAATCGGCGTGCTAGCCGATCGGCCTTTCAGATCGCCCTCCAGCCAATCCAACTGCTCGTGCCCGAGTGATCCCAGCCCACCGGCTTTCAAGTTAGCAACATTCACCAATCCAACGAAATGCACTCCTTTATGGTCGAAGCTGTACCATCCCGTGCCCTTGCTGCCCTTGGCAAAACGCTGCAGATACTGCTCGCCGTTGTCGACCAGCATGTCGTGCTCGCCGGGCACGAAGTAAATCTGCTTAGCGGACGCGCTCTTCAACACCTGATCGAGCGTATCGAATTCACTGGGCTTCGACAGTTGGCTCAGGTCGCCGGTATGAATCAGGAAGTCCGGCTTGTTTGGCAGCGCGTTGATCTTGTCGATCGCGGCCTGCAGCGTGGTCGTCACGTCCGGGTTCGCCGGTTTGTTGAAGCCAATGTGGCTGTCGCTGATCTGCACAAAGCTGAAGTCGCCGGGCTTGCCCGTGCCGCCTCCGCCGCCGGCGAACGCGCGCGAGGCCGGGATGCCGCCGTTCAAGGTCCAGACCAATCCGGTTCCCGCCCATGCCATGCATTTCAGAAATCCGCGGCGGTCCACGCCGTCATGATTAAGGTCATGCAGTTTCTGGTCGATTAAGTCCTGCTGCTTTTCCGACATATGTCCTCCGTTTGTGGCGATGCTGAGGAGGTAACTGCCTGCGGCAAGTTTTATTCCACGCGCCACCCGATTTTCTTCGCATCGACGAAATCCAGATGGAATCTAGGACAGACTTACCCAGGCCCATTCACGCCACTCAGGAATCCGCCCAAATGCCCGGTCAGCGCAATCATGCAAACGCCGACAAATTCGAGCGGCAAACGGTAGGCGGGCAGACCCCGGCCCTCGCATCGAGCCCGGAAGTGGATCCAGGTCACCAAGCAGATAATCCCGCTCGACAGGCACGCCAGCGCCAGGTGCAGCAGCAGAGTACCCTTTAATCGTTGACCCTCAAGTTGAAATTGCCAGGCCAGCACACCCGTGGCCAGGGCCGGAAACACGAATAAGCAGGCCGCCAGCAGGTTGTAGTAAGTTGCGTCGGCGAGTCCGCGCAATCTCGTTTGTTGCCCGACAAAGTCGAACACCACGGCCGACATGAACAGTGCAATCGGAAAATGAATCAGGACGACATGTTGCGCATGCCTGGCTAAAAGTGCGGCCCTGAGATCAAAAGGATTTACGATCACGCTCTCTCTTTCTGAGCGCGCGGGGAAACACCCCTCAGCTAAATCACAGCGGCGCTCACCGCAGATAACCGGTTCCGCGGACTTTTATTCCGTCTGTAATCCCATAAATCTTGAACGAGAAGGAAACAACGGCGAAGGGGGCCAGCCCCGTGGTCCTCTGCCCTTCGGACACAAAGACCATTTTGGGAACACTATTTGCCGGCTAAGTCAGAAAGATGTGGAAGGGGACAACAATTTCATTAGAATTATTCGACACTTTTTTGTTGAACTGGTTAATGTTTTTCGCCCGTCCCATGTTAGCCTTTACCCATTGAGGGGGTAGTAAATGGTCAATCTGAACAAAGTGGTGAAGTCCCTGCGGAACGAGTACTCCCGCCTCGAAAAAGAGATGGGAAGAGTGGGGAAAGCACTGGATGCGCTAGGCCATGCTGGCGGGAAATCGCTCAAGACAACTGGACGTACCTTGAGCAAAGAAGCCCGCAAGCGGATCGCCGATGCGCAAAGGCTACGCTGGGCAAAAGTGCGGAAACAAGCTGCCAAGCTAGTCAAGACGTAACTGCAGTCATTTCGCAAGCACCGCAGACGGCCTCGTTCGTAACTTCTCTCAAGATTTGCGAGCGGGGCCTTGGCGGGGCCTCCCAGGAAGAAATCCGAAATTCCACCCTGTACCCGCCCGATTCCCACTCGATTTTCGGAACGATTTTCGCAACTAAGTCCAGCGAAACCACTTCAGTGCCAGTACGAAAGAAATCCCACCCCACAACGCCAGCACGAGCAGCCGCGACCATTGATGCGCCAGCGGCGTGCCTTCAAGAATGCTGGCGCGCAGTGCATCGTTCAAAGCGGTCAGGGGCAGAAGTTTGATCAGGGGATGGATGGCTGCGGGAAATCTTTCGTAGGAAAAGAAAACGCCGGAAAAAATCCACATCGGCATCATGACCAGGTTGATGAGGCCGCTGATGCTCTCGATCTTCTGTGCGCGGCTGGCAGTGAGCAGGCCGACGCCGCCGAAAGTAAGCGAGCCCAGCCCGCCGATCAGCGCGATCGAAAATACCGACCCCAAAACGCGCATATGAAAGAAGATGACGCCGAACACCAGCAGCAGTCCGATCTCGATCACCATCAGCAGCAGCCGGCTGGTCATGATGGCCAGCAGAAAATCTCCCCGCCGCATAGGCGTGGCCACGAAGCGCTTCAGCAATTTGCGCTGCCGCATGTCGACCAGCGCAAAGCCGATGCCCCACATGCCGGAGTTCATCAGGTTCATGCCCAGCAGTCCGGGAATGAGGAAATCGATGTAGCGGGATCCGGGCTCGGAGGAAGTCACCGATCGAGTCGCGACGATATCTTTTCGCCCGGCGGCAGATTGCAGCGCATCGTTGGCCTCCGCCTTGGCGAGCACGCTTTCCGGGCGCGCGGGATCGTAGCGGTATTCGAATCCGCCTTTGCCGTCCGGTTGAATAACCAGATCGAACTTTCCAAGGCGAAAAGCTTTTTGCGCGTCGTCAGCAGACAACGTTTGAACCTTGAAGAGATCGTGCTGCGGCGAGCTCGACAGAAGCGCTTGTGCCTCCTGTGATCCCGAGCCCGATACGATTGCGATGGAGGCAGCATCTGCGGGCTTGTTGCGGAAAGCAATGCCCAGCCCGACCGCAAGCAGCAACGGAAATACGAAGACCCAGAAGACCACTTCCGGCTCACGCTTGAGTTCGAGCAGTCGCGCCATGAGGATGTGGCTATAGCCCGACCAGCGGCTGTTGCGCGGCGGCGTTTTCGTTGCGCGAGTTGCGGGAATTTCTTGGGCAACGCTCATAGAGATCTCACCACATTTCAGTCGATCTGGATCAACGCGTCGGATCTCGATTCGGGTCTGCTGTCACCACGCCCCGGCTGGCTCCCGGTCGCCATCGGTTCAGGAACTCTCGCAGCGCCTCCGGCGTAAGACCTCGCGCGTCTTCGAACTCTCCATTTTTCTGGCTGACCACGAGCGTGCCGTCACTCTCAACCACCGCGAGTGCCGGGATGCCTTTGTTCAGCGGAATATCGTACTGCTGCACCAGGTCCGCATTCTTGTGCGAGTCCGGGCCGAGATCGACGTGCACAACTTCGTAATTCGCCACGAGAATCGGCGCCAAATCCGGCCGCTGAAACGCGAGATCGAGCACGTGGCAGTCGAAGCACCAGTTCGCCCCAAAAACCAGCAGCAAGCGCTTGTGAGCCTGCGCCGCTTTCTCCTCGGCTTCCTTGATCTCCGCATGCGCGTCGGCATCGTCGGGATAAATATTTTTCTTCATGTCAGACGGCTGCTTCAGATGCGGCGCGTCAGTGCGTTCGACCGCAATCAGCCGCCAATGATCGCCCTGCTGCAGCCACGACTGGTCGTCGGTGATGCTGATCGCCGAACCATCGGCGGGCTGCACCTCGGCGCGAAAAATATAGCTGATATGTCCGTGGCGGATTTCATTGCGGATCGCTTCCGTCTTCATGCTGCGAACTTTCAGGCCAAGCCAGAACGCCGCGTCGCCATCCGCATTGCTTTTCACCGTCCCGATACTGACTTGGGCCGCGGGATCAGTGCTGTAGAGTTCCTTCAAGCCTGCGGCATCTCCCGCGAGGACCGCGGCTTTCCATTGCTCGAAAGGAGCAAAATGCTGATCCACTGCCTGCCCCCAACCATAGGACGCAGACATCATGAGCGCGACTATCGCCGCAGATTTAATCACTCGATTCATTACGGCTTCCTCCCGCGACAATCTATTGATCTTTCCGCGCCATCTCTACTCTTCCCGCAAGTGCCGTCCCGTCAGCCGCACGAATACATCCTCCAGGCTAGCCTGGCGCGTGGTCAGATGTTGCAACTGACTACCTTGCCGGGCAATCGCTTCGAGCAGCGCCGGAATCGTCAGATGCGGCTGCTTCACATTCAATGCAAACAAACCGTCATCTTCGCGAACCGACTCGACGCTCGGTAAGCTGATCCACGTTTCCTTCGGCGCCTTCGCAGCCGAGCCGCCCGAGTTTCCGCTGATAGAAAATTCAACCACGTGGTGCCCGCCCAGCCGTTCGATCAAATCCGCCGGCGAACCTTCGGCGATGATCTGCCCCTGATCGACAATGGCCAGGCGATCGCACAAGCGTTCGGCCTCGTCCATGTAATGAGTGGTCAGCATCACGGTCCCGCCGTCGCGCTGAAAAGCGCGAATAATGTCCCAGAGTTGGCGTCGGCTCTGTGGATCAAGTCCAGTCGTTGGCTCATCGAGAAATAAAATTTTTGGATTGCACACGAGTGCCGTCGCCACGGCCAAACGCTGCCGCTGTCCCCCGGAAAGTTTACCGACCCACGAATCAGCCTTCTCGGTAAGTTGCAGTTGTTCGAGAACTTCATCACACGAGCGCGGCTCGCGATAAAAACTGGCAAATAGTTCGATGGTCTCGCGCACGGTGAGCTTCTCGGACAGCCGCGTTTCCTGCAGCGAAATCCCCAGCCACTCGCGCATCTCGCGCTCATCCTCGCGCCAATGGTGGCCGAGAATCTCCACGTCGCCCGACGTGGGCGCGAGCAGGCCCTCCAGAATTTCGATGGTCGTAGTCTTCCCCGCCCCGTTCGGCCCGAGCAGGCCAAAGCATTCTCCGCTCTGGATTTCAAGGTTCAGCCCGCGCACGGCTTCGAGCTTGCCGTCGTAGGTCTTGCGCAAATCGCGGCATTGAATGGCGGCAGGCATCGAGTGATTCTACCGGATGTGGTTTTCCTTCGTCATGAGAAGTCCTGCTAAAATACCGCATCGCGGAAAGTTTATCCCGCATCTTTTTCCTATGCGCATCCCCAAGCGCGGCTTCACTTGACGACGCTCCTACTGAGACGCCCGTGTGTCGTTTTCAATAACTCCAGTTTTTAGATAGTTGTCAGTGCCCGGTTCTCCGTTCTCATTCGTTTTCGTTGAGGACGCGGCGAACCTCGGAGGAAGCCGCCTATGCTGCGCAAGCTCTGCGTTCTGCTGTCTCTGTTTGTGTTCGCCCTCGCCTCGTCCGCTCAAGAGTCACGCCATTTCACGTTTCACTACGACTTTACGATAAAGAATCTGCCTGCCGGAAAAAAGGTTCGCATCTGGTTTCCCGCGGCCCATTCTGACGCATTTCAGGAAGTGAAAGTCATCTCCGCCAAAGGCGATCTGCCGCTGAAGAAAACCCACGACTCGAAATATGGCAACGAAATTTATTTTGCCCAGACCGGCGCCGCAACCAAGCCGGAACTGAACTTCGAAGTCGCATACGACGTAGTCCGCCACGAGCGCGTTGCGCTCAACTCCGCTCCACGCATCGTCCCCGCGTCGCTCACCAGCAAAGAACGGAACGAAGACCTGCAACCCGACGCGCTGGTTCCCATCACCGGGCTGCCCGCGGATCTGGCGGTTAGAGTGACGGAAGGCAAAACGCAGCCGCTCGCCAAAGCCCGCGCGATCTACGATTACGTCTTCACGACTATGAAATACGACAAGACCGGCACGGGCTGGGGACACGGCGACGTGCTCTATGCCTGCGACGCCAAGAAAGGCAACTGCACCGACTTCCATTCGCTATTTATTGCCATGGCGCGATCGCAGGGCATTCCCGCACGCTTCGAGATCGGATTCCCGCTGCCACCCGACAAGCATTCCTCTGAGGTCGCCGGCTACCACTGCTGGTCGGACTTCTACATCGATGGCAAGGGATGGATCCCCGTCGACATTTCCGAAGCCTGGAAACATCCCGAAAAGCGCGAATACTTTTTCGGATCGCACGACGTGAACCGCGTACAGTTCAGCATGGGCCGCGACCTGCGGCTGAATCCTGCACAGGCAGGCAAGCCGCTGAACTATTTTGTATACCCCTACGTGGAAGTGGACGGGCAGGAGTACGCAAACGTTTCGCTGGCATTTTCATTCACGGATTCGGAAACGGCAGTAGCCGCGAAATAGCTGGGTCGGCAATCAGCAGACAGAGCGTACGCCCTGCGCTGCCTCAATTACCGCCGGCAATGATCTCCCCCGGCCCCGGTTCGCCAGGAGGCGGCGTGGGTGGTGGAATTGGCATGGGCGCGGCGTCGTCGGCGGGTTTCGGCACGTCTTCGGAATCTTCCCCGGGACGGCGCAGACTGGGGGCGTTGGCCGGACGATCCTCCTGCTTCGCCTCCGTGTCTTTATCGGGGTGATCGAGGATCAGTTCTTTTTCCGTGCGCACAATTTTCTGGCCGCCGACTTTCATGGTTTCCACGCGCACCACTTCGTCGTTCACAATGCGCACGAAGTCCACATCCTGCGGGGGTTCACCGTAAATCCATTCTTCGTATTCGATGTCGCCGTCCCGCTCGCGCACTTTCTTCGGAGCCTTGCCCTTGGCATGCACCACCATTTCCGTATTCATGCCGACCAGCACGTGGTGCGCCAGGATCGCCTCTTTCGCCTTCGGAGGCACGGTGTCGAGATAAGCTTCTTCCTTGTTCCGCGCCTTGAAATCGAGTACGGGCAAAAGTATGTCGCGTAACTGCGCGGCCGACATTTCCGGAACATACTTATTGAAATAAATATCCAGGTACGTTCCATGCGGGTTGGGCGGAGTTTGATTGGGAGCGAGTGGAACCTCGGAGTTCGCGCCCGCAATCGTGATGTGCTCGTACCACTTTTTGCGATGCACCGGACCACCGTTCAGATCAAAATGAATGTGGTCGTCTTTAATCTGAACGAACGAAATGTGCGTCGGATCGCCCGGCCGCACGGCCGGTCCGTAGAGCGCGAGATCCTGCTGCAACTCAGGACCGCTGGGGCTGGTGACGCCATCTTTCAGCTTGATGCCCTTCGTGCCCATGGGAAAGACGGTGCGCGCATAAACAATCTGAGTTTCGAAGTCGCGGATAAGTTGATAGCGCGTCTGCTTCGACATGCGCGGGGCGTTCGCTGGAATCGGGGGCACAGGCGCGGCGGTCTGTGGCATTCCCACCGAAGGCTGTGTGCTCGCTACCGGCGCCGACGAATCTGCCTTCGCACTTGGAGCGGAAGTCTGTCCGCTCGCAAGAATCCCCGTGATCAGGGCGGAGGGAAGCAACAGGGACGCGACGCGAAGACGTTGCATAAAAACACCCCAGGGCAACTTCGCCACATTATACCGCCGCTGCAGGAGTGTGATGCCGGAATTTGAGGAAGTGCTGCCCGCGATCCGGGGCTTCGGTTTTGAGATTGGTCCGTCGGGCTCGAAGGCCAGGGTCCAGAACGCCTGGTTCATGCTCCCCACCAACGCTGAGTTCTGAAACACGCGCCAGACTGCGCCGGCAGGCATAGAGATTTTCCACTCGGGAACGAACCTCGGCCCCCACAATTGCAAGATCAACGGCACCATCTTGTTCAACTCACCGCCCCGCAACGACCCCCCAGATCACGCCGCAGACAAAGAATAAATATATCTACCTTCAGACCTTGCGCCGGCTACTTCTAAGTCAACTTAGTCATTGAAGTTATAGTTATTGAGACAAATGAGCGCCATAGATTTCCACAGAAATGCAACGGACTTAGGCCTTCTCACAATTGACTTATAAGTATTTCTGAAACACAATGCAGCAACGGTTCAGCATCTTCTGTGACTCCGTAAGACCTTCAAGGAGTATTCCCATGCGAATTGTTTTCAGGGTAATCCAGTGTCTCGTTCTCTCGCTACTTGGCCCCGCGGCTTTTGCAACCTGCTCCATTACCATCTCACCCGCCACAATCACAGTCGCGGCTAGCGGTACGATGAGCTTTACCGCCACGCCGGCTCACGGCTGTAGTGGAACCTATTCCTGGACTTCCACGATCGGAACCTTCAGCCCTACCAACACCGCAACCACCACCTTCACCGCACAATCAACTCCGACTACTGGCACCATCACCGTCACGCTTACCAGCGGCAGCCTGCATGTTTCTGGGAACGCCACTGTCACGATCAATCCGGCCATCCAGGCGGGCGTTTTCGGCATGGATATCAATCAGAACAACACAGTGGGCGGAGTTCCCGCCGGCGAATCGGATCCCTGGCCATCGCTGGGCGGGGGCGTCAGCTTCGGCACCTACCGCACTCTCGGCAGCGCCATCAACTGGTCGAACGTTCTCCCTACCAGCGGATGCCCAACCGTAGAAGGCGGAACGCCGACTTACATCTGGTCTGGCTCAAATTCCACCAACAACAAGTTGTATGCATGGTTCGCGCAAGCTTTTGCAGGTGGGCAAAAGGTTATGTTTGACGCTTACTCCACGCCTACCTGTTCAGCATTCAGCGTGCCCTATAACTCGGCTCAGCCCTGCGCTACCTCTCTAGGTCAGGATGGATGCTATCTTCCCGGTGATGTATCCGGTACAGATACAACCTGGAAGGGATTCGTTAATGACTTTCTCACTTATCTCAACACGACTAAGTTCACCGGCACCAGCACGTACATGATCAGCCAGCTGGGATACATCGAGGTATGGAATGAACCCAACATCGGCACAGAGTGTAACGGCACCGATCATCTCTATAGCGGTGGCGTAGACGGCACAGGCAACTGCACGGCGGCAAATCTGGCAGCCATACTGAGCGACGCCTATACGATCGTGCAGACTTTCAACACCACCAACGGCACGCACATCAAAGTCATCAGCCCGGCATTGACCGCGGCTCTGGAACCAGGTTCGAACTGCATTGCGACGTCGCCCGAGATCAATAGCTTCTTCACAACCCTCCTGGACGCCATCGCCAGCAGCCCAACCGGGACGAGCAGCATGGACTACATCGGCTTTCACGGATACAACTACATCCCGAGCAACACAACCGGGAGTCCGGACCCGGCCTCGGGCGCCAGTTGCATCGGTCCGCTGACGGCAAACGCACAGCTAACCGTCACCACTGCAAACAGCAGCTTTACTCAGCCTCTTTATGACACCGAGGGAAGCTGGGGGGGCGGCGATACGGGTGGGCAAGATTCTCTTATCACCCAAAGCGCATACAACGGCGGCACGGGCCGGGAGCAGGCGTTTGCCGGCATCTACAATCTCGTGCAAGCTGCCTATGGCACGTCTCTTCAAGGTTTCAACTGGTTTGGATGGGACTTCCAGGTGCCAAACACGGGCGCACCCTCAACCGGCCAGTATTGGGACGAATCGGGCAGTGGAAGCCTTGCCCCGGCAGGCACGGCCTACGCGACACTCTACAGCTGGCTGTCCGGCGCGGATCTTTCAACCACTTTCGCAGCGCGAGTGTCGGCGTGCGGGCCGTATGAGTCAACAACGGTCTGGACCTGTCAGTTCGTGTTTCCGGATGGCAAGTTCGGCTTGGTGGCTTGGGATAACAACGGGACCTGTTCCGACAGCACATGTTCGGTAACGAACTCGGCATGGCCGGTCCCGGCCACTCCGGCGGGAGGCAGCGTCACCTACACCACTTGGCACGATCTGGATAACGGGTCGCACACCATCAGCGGCGGCACCGTTCCCATCAGCCTGCAGCCAATCCTAATCAACAATTGAGCGGGTCGAGTTGGAAAAATTGAACGAGCGAAGTTGAACGCGAAAACGTGGGGCCTTCGGGCCCCATGTTTTCTCGGGTCAATTAACTTGTCGCGGGAAGCTTGTTCGCTCGGCCCGGAAATTGGTTCAGCCTGGGATGACGCCAAAAGCTAGACGATGTTCAGCGCCTTCTTAATCGTGCCACGCTCTTTCTGAATTTTTTCCTGCAGCAGTGTGATGGCGTAAATAAGTTGCTCAGGCCGGGGCGGGCATCCCGGCACATAAATATCCACCGGAATCACTTGATTCACGCTCTGCACCAGCGCGTAATTCTGAAACACGCCGCCCGAAGTCGCGCATGCGCCCATCGAAATCACCCATTTCGGTTCGGGCATCTGCTCCCACAACTGGCGAATAACCGGCGCCATCTTGTTCGACACGCGTCCGGCAATGATCATCAGGTCGCTCTGCCGCGGCGATGGGCGAAATACCTCGGCGCCAAAGCGCGCGATATCGAATCGCGACGCTCCCATCGACATCATTTCAATCGCGCAGCAGGCCAGCCCAAACGTCATCGGCCAGATGGAACTCTTACGCATCCAATTGACCGCGTCGCCGAGCGTGGTCAGCACCAAGCCCTCCGGCGTGGGATTGCCGAAAGTCAGGTCTTTAACGGTCTTGGTGCCGTTCTCGACGTCAACATAGGGGCCGAAATTAAGTTCAGGTGCCATCGTCCTCTATTTTAATCCATAGGCGTTGGAATGGCACGCGAGGCCTCAGTAATTCCCCGGCGAGATCTGGAGCAGTTCAAAATCAGAAGCGCTCAGCCGGTTGAAACAGGACTGCCACGCCGTTCCGGTTGCATCCCCGGATGCTTGCAGGTCGGGAATAATCGCGTTCGCCCAGGGGCTTGCTTGTCCGATGGCGGTATAGCTCAGCTGATGCTGCGCCAGCAGAGCGAGCCCGCCATTCCCCGTGTCGTAGGTATAGGCGCCATAGGTTGCAAGCGCGGTCAGAACCGTCTTGCACTCCGCCGAGTACGGGCTCGCGGCGATCTGCGCAGCCGACCACTGCAACTGAATCAAGTTCCCATAGGACGGTGGTCCCGTCCCGCCGCAGGACTCGTCGGTGCCGTTAGCATCCTGATCTGCCGGGTACACCGTCGGATTATTCAGGCAATTCGTATTCAGACCGAGGGCGTGGTTGATCTGGCCGTTGATTAGTTCTTGCGCCGTGATCTCAAACAGTGCAGCGGCGTATCCCGCTTTCACTGCTCCTGAAGCCACGTCCTCAATACCGTTGCCGCCATACGCATACTTCCCGCCCCAGGAGCAGCTCACCGCCGAACTGCCGACCGAACATTGCCAGCCGTCGACTTCAATATTCTGAGTGGTGTCGATGATGCCGATATGGCCGTCAGACTGCGGCTCGGGCAACGCTCCAATCGGAACGTGGATCGCCAGCCCATCAGCATCGCATCCGAACGACTGCCCGCAAGTAAAGGTCTTCACCGGATCCGATGACGTCGAAACGTACACCGGAAACATGTAGCTGTCGACCGATAAATCCTGGCTGGCGATGCCCTGATTCCACAGCGAGTTCATCGCGCTCTGCGGCAGTATCGTCGCCCCGCCTGTTTTGAGGGTCGCAACCGTGGTATGGAAGGGCGACGCGTCGGAGAAGATTTGCGAGTAGATCCAAAGCGGAGGGCCTGGGTTTGTAACGCTCCTCGGTTGGGAACCGCCGCCTCCGCATCGCACCAGCAAAGCAGCCCCAAGCACAAGCATCAGGAAACTGGCCGCCTTATGAAACCTGTGGATGAATCGCAGTTCGGTTCGCTTCATTCGCGTACAAGAATACTCCGCCAGAGCCCATTCCGACTCGCCGCCCTCCCTTAGCTACCCCATATGCCGGTGGCCAGTTTCGAAAATCTCTTGACTCTGCGAGGCTTTGCGGTAATCTGGGCGAAACTTCCCCTCGTTGGTCTTTCTTGGGCCCCTCGGAAATTTGGCGGTTGAGTGCGGTGTGATCCAAAACTGCGCCTGCGCATCTGAGTCTGTCAACGACCGGTGCGCCAAGGACGGGGCGCGTTCGCGAATCGACGACAGGAGAAGATTATGAGTTCACTACATTCTTTCAGCGCCGGCCAGGGCGCACGCCAACGCAAGAGCCATCAGCCGCCGATTTCCGGCGCCAAACTGCAGGTGCAGGTGCCGCACACCGCGCCACCGGCTTACCCCTTTCAGCCGCTGCCCCCGCCCAACGGTCCCGCACCCTACCGTTATGACTTATCGCAGTTGTTGACCGCCGCCGACGTCCAGCAGATCACGCAAGCCGGAACCATGGTCTTCCAGACCGTCGGCGATACCGGCGATTACCGCGGCCAGCAGCAAACCTTCGTGGCCGAGATGATGACCCAGGACGCCCAATCCCTGCCCGCCAACAACAAGCCCGCATTTTTCTATCACCTCGGCGACGTGATTTATTTTGCCGGCGACATCGTCCGCTACCCAGCCAACTTCTACCTCACCTACAAGGACTATCCCGGTTTCATCGTCTCCATCCCCGGCAATCACGACTGCCAGCCGGACGATCCCACCGACGGCCCCGGAGATCCCAACAAAACTCCGCTCGACGGCTGGGTACAGAACTTCATGGCCAAAGACCCCTCTCAGCCCGGCTCCTACAAGACGGGCACCGCCAGAACTCCCATGGATTTGCCGAATGTCTACTGGACATTCACCACCCCCTTCGCAACCATCATCGGCCTGTTCTCCAACGTCGGCGAAGACGAAGCCGAAATTCATCCCGACCAGGTGGCATGGTTTCAAAGCGAACTCAAAGCCGCCGACCCGAACAAGGCCGTGATCGTGACCATTCATCACCCACCGTTCTCGGGTGACGACGAACATAGCGGCAGCAGCGTAGCCGACCAGGTGCTCGCCGCCGGATTCAAAGCCAGCGGCCGCTACCCCAATCTGGTGTTGTCCGGGCACGTCCACAATTACCAGCGCTTCACCAACGTGGTGCAGGGGCCCAAGGGACCACTGCAGATTCCCTACGTGGTTGCGGGTGCGGGCGGCTACACCAACCTGGGGAAAATGCAAAAGGTCAACGGAGCGGTTCCGAAGGCCCCCGTGGCGCTGGGGAACGGCCTCACCCTCGTGCAGTACGACGACGCCAACTTCGGATTTCTGCGCTTAGCCGTGAGCAAGACCCAGATCGTCGGCACCTACTTTTCCGCGCCGTATGCGTCCGGCACCACGCCCGCCGCCAAAGTGCTGGACAGTTTTACCGTCGATCTCGTCAAGAACACAGTAGTGACCGGCACCGGCGGCGGAAGCGGAGGCGGCAGCGGCAAGAAGCCGAAGCCGCCAAAAAAGAAGAAGCGGCGATAGCCCAACCGCCTAGACAGTCAGGATGACCTTGCCGAACATCTGACTCTTCTCCAGATATTCGTGGGCCGCGCGCACTTCGCTCAGCGGAAACGCGCGGTCCACGACCGGCTTCAGCCTCCCCGCAAATACGTGGCCCAGCACTTCGCGCAGTTCGCCCATCGTGCCCATGTAGGAGCCAAGCAACGACAACTGGCGCGCAAAAAGATGGCGCAGGTCGAGCCCCACAGCGGGGCCGGTAGTCGCCCCGCAAGTCAGCAGTTTTCCTCCGGTCTTGAGCGACCGAACACTTTCATCCCAGGTGGCCGCGCCCACGTGCTCGATCACAATATCGACGCCTTCTTTATCCGTGATCTTTCGCACTTCCTCGGAAATCTTCTGCTTGTAGTGGTCGATGCCATAATCGGCGCCGAGCCCGCGCGCCTTTTCGAGCTTGACCTCGTCGCCCGCAGTAGTAATCACGCGGCAGTGAAACAACCTCGCAATCTGAATGGCGGCAATCCCCACGCCCGAACTCGCTCCCAGCACCAGCACAGTTTGTCCCGGACGCACGGCAGCAAGGCCAACCAGCATGTGCCACGCGGTGACAAACACCAGCGGAACGCTGGCCGCCTGATTAAAATCGAGCGCGTCGGGGATGGGAATCACGTTCGCCGCCGGAACGGCGATCAGCTCGCAGTTCCCGCCGTCGACGCCGTTGCCGAGCACGGTAAACTCGCGGCACTGGTTCTGCACTCCAGCGAGACATTTCACGCAGTGTCCGCAGAAGTGCATGGGAGCGACCAGCACGCGTTGTCCGACGGCGAATCCGCTGACATACTCACCGACCTCTACCACTTCTCCGGCGATATCGCTGCCAAGAATATGCGGCAGCTTCACCCCCGGCAGCCCCTTGCGCACCCACACGTCAAGATGATTCAGCGAGCAAGCCTTCACCCGAATCAGCACCTGATCCTTCCGCAGTTGTGGATCAGGAATGTCTTCGTAGCTCAGAACCTCAGGCCCACCAAATTGATGAATGCGGACGGCTTTCATGAAAGATTCCCCACTCCAGTATCTCGTGTCACAGCATATTTCCGAAGTGGAAATTGCCGATACGGAATTCGAGCAGAATTTATTAGCTCGATTCGGCGGCCCGTCGCGGATTCGGGAGTAGGATTTCGTTCGGCAAGCCGAAAGTCTAGAGGGTGTTACCAGTGGGTACTGGACACGGCTTGCCAAGCCGGTGAGTCGCTTCATCAGCCACTGCAGTTCGACTCTGCCTCCCTCTGTGTTCCACTCACCGAAAAATTTCCGACCAGCTTGCAAGGAGTTCCGAGATCGTTCCCCTCAAAAAGCTTGACAAACAACTCCCGTGGGTCGACGATTAACTTGCTTGGCAAGCCGTCAGTACTCGACTGGTTTTGAGAGAAAGGCCCCGGAGTGATGACCGGGGCTTTTACTTCTTTTGCCGCATTGATCGCCCCGAGACTTTTCCACAGCCCGTCGCCTGTCAAGCAAAAAAATCTCCGCCTACGCTAACCCCTTGCCCCGAAAGCAACTATAGTCCTCAGCCCCCCGATACGACCTGCGTCAAACTGGTATAATGAATGTAGTCGTGTTTAGCACCAGGCAATACCGTTTCCTTCCCTTCGAAACCCGCCAAAGTACTCCATCTAACTCCTTATTCCGCAATATTTTACCTCTAACCCCTTGGCGCTCAATATTTTGCCCGGATGCAGGCATACCCCCTCGCCGCAACTCTCACAAAATAGGTATTTTAGCTCGAGGGTATGAAAAAAAAATTAGGTCTATACCCCAGCCCGCACTATCCTCCGTCCTACTCCCATCCTGATGGACATCTACGAGCAAATCGTTGAGCTTCGCCGCGGAGGTCGCCGCGGCGCCATAGCCACCATCGTCAACGTGCGAGGATCGATTCCCTCCTTCAAGACCGCCAAGATGCTGGTCCGCGACGACGGCTCAATCGTCGGCACCATCGGCGGCGGCTGCGTCGAGGCCGACGTCTGGCAGGCCGCGCGCGAAGTCATGGAATCGGAGAAGCCGCGCACCTTAAAGTTCGACTTGAACCAGGATCCCAGGTACGACACCGGACTGGTCTGCGGCGGCACGCTTGAGGTTTTTGTGGAACCCGTACTACCTCCAGCAATACTTTATATTTTCGGCGCAGGCCACGTAGCCTTAAATCTTTGCTTGATCGCCAGCAATGCCGGATTCGACGTCACGGTAACCGATGATCGGTCCTCCTACGCAACCAAAGAGCGCTTCCCCACCGCCCGTGAAGTACACGCGCTCGATTTTGAAGAAGCCACGCTGAAGCTCGATCCCAATGAATCTTCGTCGATCGTAATCGTCACTCGCGGCCATCGCGACGACATGCGGATTCTGCGCTGGGCCGTGCAGACTCGCGCACACTACGTGGGCATGATCGGATCCAAGCGCAAGGTCATCGAAATCTTCAAGGCTCTGCAGAAAGAAGGCGTCCCCGCGCATCTGTTCGACCGGGTTCACGCGCCGGTCGGAATCGATATTGGAGCGATCACGCCGGAAGAGATCGCGGTCGCGATTACAGCGGAATTGATCGCAGTGCGCCGTCACGCGAGTTCCGCCCTGCCGCATCTCAGTTGGTTCAAAGGCGCCCGCGAAGACGCTGCCGACGAGCCGGCCGCCGAAACAGCAGACGCGATCGAGGAAGGCGAACCCAACCCATGAGCCTGAGTCATCCTGAGCGTAGCCGTTTTTCAGGCGTAGCGAAGAGCCTGCCCTGAGCTTGCCGAAGGGATCTCCCGCTTGGCTGGCCCAATCCGTGAGCCTGACTGCGCCACTACCCTCGTTTCCGGCTCACTGACTTTACCCTCGCTTTCTGCTATCGTCCGCACATGTCCCGCGCTCCCAGCTTTGCCGGATTAATTTTGGCCGCCGGCGAATCCTCGCGCATGGGTTCGGACAAGGCGCTGCTCCCCTGGCCTCCGCAACGCGCGGGGCAACCGGCCTCCAATGACACATTTCTTTCCGCAGCCATTCGCTCGCTGGCGCTGGCCACCGACTTCACGCTGGTGGTCGCGGGCAAGAACGAAGGCGCCATCGCACCGGTCGCCTATGCCCGCGGCGCGTCTCTGATCGTCAATCCCGATCCTGGCCGGGGACAGTTCAGTTCCCTGCAGGTCGGACTCGAGGAAGTGCTCAACCGCGGCCGCGATGCTGCCGTAATCACACTGGTCGATCGCCCTCCGGTCACCCCGGCGACGGTGCAACAACTGCGCGACGCCTTCGAATCCTCATCCCATGAGATCTGGGCGGTCGTGCCCGAGTTCGCCAGCAAGCATGGACATCCCTATCTGGTGGGCCGCGAATTAATAGAGGCGTTCCTGCAAGCTTCGCCAACCGGCAGCGCGCGCGAGGTCGAGCATCGGTATCAGGATCATATTCGTTACGTAGCTGTCGACGATCGCTTCGTCGCCCTGAACATCAACACTCCTGCGGATTACGCGGCGCTGGGCGACTGCTGAGAGCACATTGCTCGGCTCGTTTCGCCTAACTTCTTTGCCCGGGCAATTGCACGTTCAGGCTTCCCCACGTTATTGTCGAGAGCATGGAACTAATGGGGGCGCAGCCACAAAATCTCACCCGCGACGAATTTCTCGAAACCATTCTGCGGCTACAGCCGCGTGTAGCGGCATTCGATTGCGACGGCACGCTGTGGTCGGGCGACGCTGGTGTCGGGTTTTTCGACTGGGAAATCGAGCGAGGACTCGTCCCAGCCTCGGTCGCAGATGTCATGCGCGCTCGCTATGTGGAATACAAAGCCGGCCGCGTCAGCGAAGACGACATGTGCGGCGAAATGGTCACGATGCACAACAGCTTGCACGAAACCGCCGTGATGGACGCCGCCACCGAATTCATGACTCGCAATTTCTCGGGCAAGATGTTTGCCGAGATGCAAGACCTGGTGCGCCGTTTGCAGCAGAGCGGGTGCGACGTTTGGGCGGTTTCGTCGTCGAACGAGTGGGTGATTCGCGCCGGCATGAAGGCGTTTGGCATTCCTGACAATCGCATCCTCGCCGCGAAGGTTGAAGTTGAGAACGGCGTGATCAGCGATCGGTTGATCCGCGTTCCGTCCGGCCCGGGCAAGCCCCTCGCGCTGCGACAGTTCGTCACAGCGCCCATCGACGCCGCGTTCGGCAATTCCCGCTGGGACGTGGACATGCTCGCCATGGCGGGAAAAGCCTTCGCCGTCAATCCCAATCCTGATCTCGAAGCGGCAGCGCGGCAGCGCGGGTGGAGGGTATATTTTCCCGACGGAATTTCCGTGGCGCTCAAAGGCTGAGGAGGTTCGCCTCTCAATCCAGTTACAATTTCAGCTTCATGTATTCCGCTCAGCTCCTCGATCATTTCCAGAATCCGCGGCACGTTGGCGATGTTGCCGACGCCGACGCAGTCGCGGAGGTTGAGAACCCCGCGTGCGGAGATGTCCTTCGCCTGAGCCTAAAGATCGCCGACGGCCGGGTCGAAGAAATCCGATTCAAGGCGAAGGGCTGCGTGCCTTCCATGGCCTGCGCGTCGGCTTTGACGGAATTGGTAGCGGGCCGCACACTGGAGGAAGTTCGATCGCTGAATCGCGAAGCGATCGTCGCCGCGGTTGGCGGTTTGCCCCAGGCTTCGACGCACGCCGCTCAGCTCGCTCTGGATACACTTTCGGCCGCTCTGCGGCAACTGAAAACTTAGTCCCTAATGTCGAACCCTTACCTGCCTCGCCGCATCGCATGCCTGCAGCCCAGCGCCACCGTCATTCTTGATGCGATTGGCGAACTCGGGCGCGTGGTCGCCTGCACCAAATATTGCGCCGACGTTGTGCCGGGCGTTGCAGACGGATCGCGCATCATCCTCGCGGATTCCTGGACCGCCGACACGGCGCAGATCGTGGCCGCGCGCCCGGACTTTGTGATCGCCTCGGTCCCCTACCAGGAAAAAGCGGTCAGCGAAATCCTGCGCGCAGGGCTGCCGTTTCTCGGTCTCGCGCCGAAGTCGCGCGCCGATATTTATTGCGACATCGCCATCATCGCCGGCACCGTCGGGGCGATCGAACGCGGAGAAGCGCTGATCGTAGCCATGCAGCAGGAAATAGCCAGCATCAGTGCCCGAACCGCGCCGCTCGCCAGACCGCGTGTTTGGTGCGAAGAGTGGGGCAAGCCTCTGATCGCTTCACAACCCTGGGTCGCGGAATTGGTCGAAGCCGCGGGCGGGCGGTTCTTGGGCATAGCCGGCAAGCAGATCTCGGCCGAAGAGGTCAGACTGTTCGATCCGGAGGTGATCGTTGCCGCCTGGTGCGGCGCGGGCGAGCGCGTCCCGCTGGAGAAAATTATTGCCCAACGAAACTGGCAAGGCACGACCGCTGCGCTCGCCAGCCGCGTGTATTGCATACGCGACGAATTTCTGAACACGCCCGCGCCCACGCTGCTGCAAGGCTTGCGGGCGCTGGCTTCCGCAATCCATCCGGAATTGTTTCCCGGCACGAAAGGAATCCGGCAGATTACTGGCGTGCAGGCTTCCCTGCCTGAGAATTCCAATCGTTGAGTTAAGATTTTAACTATGCAAGCTAGCGACAGACTTGAAGAAATCCGCGCCGAACTCAGCGATCTGGCGCAAACCCTGCCTGGTGCGCAGGAACTCATGAGCACGATGGCGAAGGTTCTTCACGAACGCATGCTGCGCTATAACTGGGTCGGCTTCTATATGCTGGAACCGGGCGCGCAGCCGCCGATGCTGGTGCTGGGAGCGTTCGAAGGCGCCATGACGCCGCACACGCGCATTCCCCTCAATCAGGGAATTTGCGGCGCGGCCGCTTCCACGGGACAAACCGTGGTGGTCGACGATGTCAGCAAAGATCCCCGCTATCTCGCCTGCTCACTCGAGACCAAGTCTGAAATCGTGGTGCCCGTGTTTGCCCACGGCAAAGTTGTGGGTGAACTTGATATCGACAGCCATTTCGCCGCGGCATTCACGCCCGAACATCAGGAACTGGTGCAGCATTGCGCGATGTTGGTTGGGAAGAAATTGGAAACCTCGACACACTAAGCTGCGAATCGTAAACTTCCTAATCTTAAGAGTCCGTCGTTAGAATCGGGCGTAAGAATCTCATCTTTAATCGTCCGTGCACGGCCGTCCGATAATGAGCGTTCAGCCATGAGAGTCGAAAAGGGTCAAGTGCGCGCGCCGGAGATCGGCCGGGTGTGGTTGAATTCCACGCCGCTGAGTTTCCGGCAGTTGCGCGGACGCGTGGTGTTGGTCGATTTCTGGGACTACACCTGCGTGAATTGCATTCGTACGCTGCCCTACGTACAGGCGTGGCATGAACGTTATCGCGACAAGGGGCTAACCGTGATCGGCGTGCACACGCCGGAATTTACTTTCGCGCAATATGAATCCAACGTAGAGCGCGGCATCCGCGAGTTCGGCCTGACTTATCCGATTGTGATCGACAGCAACCGCGAAATCTGGAAAGCCTTCGCCAACCGCTACTGGCCGACCAAGTACTTGCTCGACAAAGAAGGATATCTCCGCTGGGGCCATTTTGGCGAAGGCGGTTACGGCGAGTGCGAGCAAGTAATTCAGGAACTGTTGCGGGAGATTGATCCGAACATCGACTTGCCGCCGTTGCTCGAGCCGCTGCGCGAAGAAGACCATGTGGGATCGGTCTGTTACCGCGCTTCAGGCGAACTGTACCTGGGAAATCGCCGCGGCCGGATCGGCAACGAAGGCGGATTCAAAGAAGATCAGATCGCCGATTATGCGTTCACGGGAAAAGTAGAAGAGAACTTCTTCTACGCCAACGGCCGCTGGGCCTCGACTGCCGAATACTTTGAAGCGGTCGAAACCGGGCCGCACACTTTGCGGTTGAAATATGACGCGTCCGCCGTAAACTTGGTTATGGCTTCTCCCCACGCCGACGCTGCCGAAGTTGTCGTGCTTCAGGACGGCAAACCGCTGACTCGCAAACAAGCGACACGCGACACTCGGTTCCGGTCCGGCAAGGACGGAGGCGAGGAAGAAAGTTATGTCGTCGTCGATTCGGCGCGCATGTATTTTCTGGCGGACAATCACGAGTTCGGCGAGCACCAACTGGAGTTGCGGTGCTCGACCGGCGTTGCCGCCTTCGCGTTTACCTTCACCAGTTGTGTCGACCCAGTCGCCAGCGCATTGCAAGCCACGAACTCGCCACAGCAGGATTCCGCGATATGAAACGCGTGGTCGCAGGCCTCATCGTGAAAGATGGGAAGCTGTTGGTGTGCCAGCGCACGCGGCACCAAACGATGCCGCTGAAGTGGGAGTTTCCGGGCGGAAAAATTGAAGAAGGCGAACAGCCTCGCGATGCCCTGCGCCGGGAGTTGGAAGAAGAACTCGGAATCCTCGCCAACGTCGGAGACGAAGTGAAACGCATTCAACACGAATATCCGAACGGTGGAATGGTCGAACTGCGCTTCTTCGTGGTGCGCGGGTTTCAGCGCGAAATCGAGAATCGCATTTTCAAAGACATGCAGTGGGCGGATCCCAAGGATCTGCCGAAGTACGATTTTCTCGAAGCCGATGAACTGCTGGTACTGGATCTCGCCGCGGGGAAACTGATCTAGGAAAAATCCCCACTTCTCGCGCCAACTTCGCGCGAGAAATGGGGCACCCAACGATCAATGATCGACGATCAGCGATCTTATCCAGCGCCTCCCGCCCAGATCGTCCAGAAGTATCCCAGGCTTAGAACGATCATGATTCCCGTGGTCAGCCACGCCACAACGTTAAACAACGGCGTGTTGACGTACTCGCCCATCAACTCCTTCTTATTGATAAGCAGGATCATGAACACCAGCACGAAGGGCAGCACAACTCCGTTCAGTACTTGCGAGAGCAGCGCAATTCGAATCAGCCGCGCTTCCGGGATCAACATTTCCAGGGCCGCGCCGGCCACGATCAACAAGGTATAGAGCCAATAGAATGCCGGCGCCTCGCCAAACTTTCGTCCCACACCCGACTCGAAGCCCAGTCCCTCGCAAACGGTGTAGGCGGTCGAGAGCGGCAGGATCGACGCGGCGAACAGCGACGCATTGAATAATCCAACGGCGAACAGAATGTAGGTATAGTCACCCGCCAGAGGGCGCAACGCCTGAGCTGCATCGGCTGCGGTATTGATGTTACGGAATCCGTGGACGTAAAGCGTAGCCGCGCAGGCCACAATAATGAACCAGGCCACCACATCGGTGAAGATGCAGCCGACAATCACGTCGAGGCGGGAGGCGTTGTATCCCCGCTTGGTCACACCTTTTTCCACGATCGACGACTGCAGATAGAACTGCATCCAGGGTGCGATCGTGGTGCCCACCAGTCCAATCACCGCGAACAGATAGACCTGGCTGCGGAAATCGTGCAGGGCCGGCGGCGTGATCGTGGCGATGGAGGCTTCCAGCCACGCCGGCTTGGCTAACACTCCGGCTAAAATATAAGTTACGTAGAAAAATGACGCCGCCAGAAATACTTTTTCAACGCTCTTGTACTGTCCTTTAACCACGATCAACCACACAATCACGGCACACACCGGCACGGTGATGAACTTGGAGAATCCGAACAATCCCAAACTGGTGGCGATGCCGATGAATTCGGTGAGGATGTTGCCGAAGTTGATGATCAGAATTCCGATCATCATCAGAAATGTGATCCGGAAACCAAACTCTTCCCGGATCAGATCGCTAAGTCCTTTGCCGGTCACCGCGCCCATGCGGGCGCACATTTCCTGCACCACGATCAGGGCGAAAGTGATCGGGATCATGGTCCAGAGAAGATGAAGTCCGAAGCGGGCTCCGGCGTCGGAGTAGGTAAAAATGCCGCCGGCATCGTTATCGACGTTCGCGGTAATGAAACCCGGCCCGACGACAGCGAGGAACAGCAGAATCCGGGTTTTCGAACGTCTGAAAAACTTCATGCGCACTTTTCGCTGACATATAGATAGAACTGATGGCCGCTACCAATGACGCCACAGGATAAACGCAGTCGGCGAGTATGGCCAAAGGAAAAGTGCTCAAGGTGCGGAATTAAAGGATGTCAGAGTTGGTGCGGGAACTTTTCCGGTCTTGGGTCTCAGGTGCTGGCTTGCTCCGGAAACGCATCGTCTCAGAGACCTGCCGGAAGACGCCGGAGGCCAAAGCGGGGACAACGCCCAAGAATCACCGTCACAGCTTCGCGCGCAGCATGCTGATCACGTCGTCCGAAGTGATGACTCCGGTCAGCCTGCTCTCTTTATTCACCACTGGCAGAGTCTGCAGGTTGTATTTGTCGAACAATTCCGCGACCTCGTTCTCCTCAACGCCCTCCTGGGCCTGGACCAGCGGTTCCTGCGTCAGGGAAAGCATCGGCGTATTGGCTTGCGCCAGAACTAATCTAGGCAGCGGAACCGCGCCCACCAAAGTCCCGTGCGAATCCACCAGGTAGATCGTGCTCACCGCTTCAATTCCACCCTCGAACTCCCGCATCGAGTCAATGGCGTTCTGCACCGTCGCGGAAACCGGCAGCGCCAGGAATTCCGTGGTCATGCGTCCGGCGGCGGTCTCCTCACGATGCTCCAGCAGTTCCACTACATCCTGCTGCGCTTCGGGTTCCATCTGAACCAGAATCTGTTCAGAGCGCTCTTGCGGCAGATCGCCCAGCAGGTCGGCGGCCGCGTCCGGATCCATCTCCTCAACAATCTCGGCTGCTCGCTCGGAGTCGAGCGATTCGACGATCGCCTTCTGCACTTTCGGACTGACTTCCTCCAGCGCCTCAGCGGCAGTCTCTTGATCGAGCGTTTGAAACACTGCCTGGCGCTCATCCGGCGCCAGATCTTCTACGATGTCGGCAATGTCGGCGGGATGCAGCTTGGCCAGGCCATCGTGCGAAATCTTCAGTTTTACGCGCCGCGCCGGATCAGTCTCAATGACGTCGATAAACTTCCACGGAATATTGCGCGGAGGGATTTTTCCGAGCAGAAGATGCACGGCCGTTTTGGGCGCGACTCCGCGCAGCAATCGCCGAACCGCGCCGCGCGCCCCCACGTCAACCGAAAGCACGCGCAGCACGGGGTGATTCCGGTCCGCCTCGTTGTCGGTGTCTTTCGACGGATCGACCTGCAAGTCCACATCGTTTACGCGAACGACCTTGCGTCCGTTGACGTCGACCACCTGCTGATCGAGCAAATCGCGTTCCAGAAGAAACAAACCTTCCGTGCCGTTCACTGCTGGCCATTCCGCCTCGGCGGTCGATGCTCGAATGCCACCATTGATCGCCGCCACCGAAGTGAACGGAAGAATACGGTTCCCGGACTTGGTCTTGACGATCAGAGCCGAAATGCGGGAGCGGTCCTCTTGCGGGGCCAGCGTGACTTCGCGCACGCGTCCGGACGCGCCAGACGGGTCATACACCATGGCGCCCAACAATTCGGTCAAGGCAAGAGTCGTCATCCCGCTAGAGAATAACCAACTCGCTCGCGATTCGGAACGAAAATCGAAAGCAGGCTTCAGACGTCAGACCTCGGACTTCGGACCTCAGACGTCGGGCGGAACGCCCGCAGACGCAGGTTTATCCGAAGGAAGGAAGCGAAGCCGGGGAAGTCTGAGGTCCAAGGTCTGAGGTCTGCGCCTCAGCCTTTCACCGGCAGACTATTGTGGCTAGCCGCGCACCGCCAGGTTCCCCCCAGGCGAATCCAGGTGTCGGTGAACCGTCCGCGGCGGTCGAAGTGCGTGCCCTTCGACGATCCTTTTTCGTGGTAGGTACCGGTGACGACGGCCACAGTGCCGTAAACTTTGATGCGGATGCCCTCCGAGACCAGGACGTCGTAGTGATACGACACGTCTTTGGTCGCAGTCATATGCTGGCGCTTGGTCTGCAGTGTACCGTCGGGCTCGGTGATGACGAAATCGTCGGTCAGAATAAGTTCCAGAGCCGCGGGGTCATGCTGTAATTCAGCCTGATTCCAGGCGTTTTCGAGAGCGAGAATCTGACCTTCGTCGCCGGCCTGAGAGTTCTGGCCGAGCGCGCCCGACGGGCTGCCGAGCCAGATTGCGGCCACAATCCAGATCAAACTTGAGTACCGAAATCTATCCCGCCTGTTCATCTCGCTCTTTCTCAGTGATCGGACAATCATGGCTGATCCGTCAGTTCTGGTCCCCTGCTCCATGTTTCTGCTGGCACAGCTTGCAAAAGGTCGGAGGCAGCGTGTTATCGACGCGGTGCTTCACCGGCGTGAGCGTCTGCAAATACGCGAAGATGGCTTTCAGGTCGTCGTCGGTCAGGCCCTTGAATGCGCCCCAGGGCATAATCGAATTCAACTTTCGCGCCTCCACGTATCCCGTGCGCAGCGTGGTGATGAAAGTTGCTTCGTTCAAATAGCTGATGCCGGATGGGTCGGGCGTAAGATTCGCGCTGGTAACATCGCCCCACGGCCCGGCCAGATGATCTCCTCCGGCGTAAACCAGCTTGTCGACGACGTTGTGACACCCACACCCCATGTGCACCAGATATTTTCCGCGGGCAACCTTATCAGCAGGATCCGGACTCGGAACCGGTTCGAGCACCGGCTCGGCCTGACTGCGCACCAGATATTTCACCGGAAAATTGATCTGCGTCGCAGGCAACGGATTCTTCACTGCCGGGATCGACCGCAGATAAACCACGACGGAGGCGAGATCTTCGTCCGCCATTTCTTTGTACTCGCCGTAAGGCATCATGGGAAAGAGCACGGTGTCATCGTGCTTGATGCCTTCACGAATCGCGCGCGCCAGTTGATCGTCGGTCCAGGTGCCGCTGCCGGTCTCGGGATCGGGCGTCAGATTCGGCGCTGAGATTCTGCCGGGAAAATCGGGGAAAGCGAAGGCCTGGCCGACCAACTCTTTGCCCGGCAACACAGGCGCGTCATGCTGCGACCAGTCCTTCAGAGAGTGGCAGTCATCGCAGCCCAGCAGCCCCTTCACCAGATATCGCCCGCGCGCCAGCCGCGCCGGCGTGCGCTCAAATCGCCGGCTGGTCAGCGCCCGTTTCCTTGGACCAAGAAATGGCCGCCATCCGATCGTGAACGAAATCACAATTGGCAGCAGAATGCAGATTGCAACCAGGCAGATGAGCAGAATCTTCCCCAGCTTTTTCATTCGTGTCGGTCGCTTTCTTGTCCGCTAACTTCTGGATGGAGGTGAGAGCCCCAAGCGCGCACATCATACGGGGCGCAACAGGTGAGATCAATAACTTTCCGGAGGCCAAGTGCGTGGACCGGACTGCGCGGCTTCGCGCCTTTGCTGGACGGCCGAGGGCCCTCGTCTCCACAGGAACTGTGGCGCTATCGCTTTTTCTTGGCTTTTTTCGCCGGCGCTTTCGGGGCAGGCTTCTTCGCGGGTTTCGCAGCCGGCTTGGCCGATTTGGCCGGTTTAGCTTCGAGTTTGGCGGGCTTGGATTTCTCGGCCGCTTTCGCCTGGATCTTAGTCGGCGCCGGCACTGGCGGAGCAACCGGAGGCAGCGCCGCTGCGGCAGTTTTCCCCTTCTTACCCTTTGGCCCAGGCTTTCCGGGTGCAGCAGCCGCGACCGGAGCAGCCTCAGCCGCACCTTTCGCAGCGCGTCCGCGACGTGGAGCCGGCGGAGGAGGCGGTGGGGGCGGCGCAAACGGCTTTAGGAATTTCAGCGTCTCGGTGCGCGAGCGCAGTTTCCCGTCGAGCAACAGCATGAACACATCGTTCGCCAGCTTGGGATAAATCGGTAGCTGCGGCGTAATCAGCAACTCCGTCATCTCCGGCAACGGAATCTTCTGCTGCACTTGCCGCCACTTGGTCAGATAATTCTTGATCTTCTGTTCCACCGACTGCTGCTTTGCCGTCACCGCCAGAAACAAAACCATCTCCGGCCGCGCCGACGACAACAACTGCCACGTGCGGGATGGAGTCGCCGCCTCTTTCCCCATCAGCCGCTTCGCCAACTCTTTCGCGTGATCTTCAATGTCGCGCCAGGCTTCGACCAGATCTTTGCGCGGAATCAGCTTCTGAATATCGGAAACGTCTTTATCCGAAAAATGCGCGGTCAGGAAATACATCACCGCAGGTCCGGCGTCGGGCGCGTAGCCCATGTCGACCATCTGCTGCCGCGTCTTCATCAACTGGCTGATGCCGTTGGTGTCAACCTTGGCGACTGTCCAGTGATCGTGCAGGATCGTCAGCCAGCCTTCCTTCTCCAGCATCTTCACCACATGCAGCGGATCATCCTCATGGGCCAGCGCCGCGATCTCATGCCCGATCGACGAGCGCAGAATGTGGTCGATGTACTTCCCTTCCTTGGCCGCGTCGTAACGTGCCTGCGTGCGCTCTTCGATCATCCAATGAAAGCGCGCCGCGAAGCGCGTCGCACGGATCAGCCGGGAAGGATCTTCCAGAAATGAATAGTTATGCAGAATGCGGATAACTTTGGTCTCGATATCCGCCACGCCATTGAAGGGATCAAGCAGCAGGCCGCGCGAGCCCTCATTCAGCGACAGCGCCATGGCGTTGACCGTGAAGTCGCGGCGGCGCAGATCGTCGTGAATCGTCGCCGGCGTAATGATGGGGGGCTTGCCGGTTTTCTCGAAGCGCTCGGTGCGCGCCATGCTGATTTCCGCGCGCGCGTTGCCGGGCAATGAAATGAAAATAGTTCGGTTGTCCTCTTCGACGGCGGAGATCTTCGCGCCGGCTTTTTCCAGATCTTTCTGCAGCTTGAGAGGATTGCCCTGAACCGTGAAGTCAAGGTCGCGGATGGTAAATCCGCTGATAATGTCGCGGATCGCCCCGCCGGTAAGGTAGAGATTCATGCCCGCGGCGCGGGCTACGTCCTGTACCAGGCCGACGCCTTTCAGTTGGTCCGGCGTCAACCGGATTTCCATCGTGTAAATGTAGTCAGCCATTCGCTTTAAGCGGCTGTCAGAACCCGGTTCGGGCGCGATTCCGAGGTGAAATCGCGACCCGGGGGAGGGCCAGACCAGCCAAACTTCGCCAAACTTTCCACAAGATTTCCACAGCCCGGGGCACCCTTCCCATTCAGCGCCCGGCCACCCGAATGCAAGTGGCTTAATTCAAAGTACTTATGCCAAGTGGAAACTTTGCAGCAAGTTAAAGAAAATAACACAACGTTTACATTTTGGCTACTGCCAAGGCGGATTCCGGTGGAATCCCCCGAAAAAGTGCGAGAATCAAGGGCGGACGTCAGACCTTGGACCTCAGACTTCGGATCTCGGACCACGCCGTCCTCCAGTCCACCTAAGGTCGATGCATTGCAGCCTGCGGTCTGAAGTCTGAGGTCCGACGCCCGAAACCCATGCCCTCGACGCACAAGAAAGTAATCGTCCGCAAAATGGATCGGGACTCGGTCTCCGGCTACGTCTCGCCGGCCCAGTTCATCCATGAGGGCAAACTCGAACTGCTGAACACTTCCGGGACCGTCATCTCCATGGACCTGCGCGAGATTAAAGGCGTCTATTTTGTACGCGAATTCGGTGACTCCGAATCGCTCACCCGCAAGACGTTCACTTCGCGCCCACGCTCTGAGGGCCTGTGGGTGCGCCTGCGCTTCAAAGACAGCGAAATCCTCGAAGCCTTAATGCCCGCCGACCTGACCCAGACCACGCCCGAAGGTTTCCTGGTCAACCCGCCCGACCAGCGGTCGAACACGCAACGTATCTTCGTCCCCCGCACCGCGCTCGAATCACTGACAGTCTTGGCCGTAATCGGCGCCACCCGCCGCCAACGGCGCGGCGGCACCGAAGATCAACGCCAAGTGCCCATGTTCGACGAGTAAGGGAGTGAGCCACCTGCTGATTTCCATCTGGCAGGAGTTCCTAGTCGCAGCCGCGATCACTCGCTGCACAGATCAGAATAATCGGCACGGCCAGGACGATCAACAGCGGCGCCAGCAAGATGAGCATGACAATTAAAGCCACTGGCGCGTGCGCAATCGGCCACGGTTGCTTCTGCACTTTCGCATCGTGGTCCACCACCGAGATCGGAATCTGCACCTCCATCTGCTGCACCGGGCCGGGAGCGGATCCGTCATAAGGAATAGCCTGGAAGGTGATTTTTCCTGTCAGAACGCGCGCGCCCAACACGGCGTTGCGGTCGGCTTTGATTTTGAAACGAATGTCTCCGCCCCACGCTACCGCGACCAACTGAGACTGAAACTTGACCGCTTTGGGCGTAGTCTTTGGATAGCGTAGCGCGCTAACGCTGAGGCCTTCTGCCGGTTCCAACTCGAGCCCAAGGGGAACGATCCCTTGCGCCGGAGACTTGGACGTCGTCACCATTCCGGGAACCGCAACGCGGACCACTACTTCTTCGTCCCGGCCGCGCCGGATGCTGTCGTAAAACGTGAACGCCTTATATTTCGGTCCTGGGTCGAACTTAGCCGGTCGAGAACTCGGGTGCGGCCTGTCCGGGGAAGCCGGAGGGGTCGGTTGGGTCTGAGCTGCCGTCAACGAGGGTAGGAGAACTACTGCGAAAATGCTGCGCCACATAATCTGCCTCCAGTGTCGAAGCAGGTTTTCGCAGATCAGCGCCTACGGCTCAATGCACCCGGGCTCAACTGATTGTCATGTATTAAACACTTCAGAGTGTGCGGCTTAGACCTAGGCATCAACTGGCGATCGGCGGTCAGTACGGGGGTGGCCGGGACGAATCGGACGTCGCCGGTAGCACGTTTACGTCACGCTTGACGTTCGAGGACAGCATCCAGACTACGGCGGGAGCGCCGATTTCAGATCGCGGGCTTTTTCAGCGCGGCTCCCAGCACTTTACCCGGGCCGGATTCCTGCACCAGAGCAACCAAGCGAAGATTTTTCGGATCAGTGCCGGGATTTAGCTTGAGCTGCACGTCCTGGGCAAAGCTCTTGCCTTTCGGCAGCTTCCCTACTTTGGTGAGTTGTTGCACCACGGCGACGTGCACCAGGCGGTGGCCACCGTTCTCTCCGTGCAACACTTGCGACTCCACGTGATCGAGCGCAACCGCCACGAAAACTTCCGCACCCTTCTTCTCGGTATTTTCGTCGGCTTCGATGTGCGCTTTCAATACGCTCGGGTTCGCGGCGTCGATGGTCACGTTGCTGATGCGCACAGGAACCTTGGGTGTGGCGGCAGCCTTCTTCAGCACATCCTCCATCTGATGAGAATCACTGAGGTGCAATTCCTGGGTTCCGTCCACAATCATCTGCGGAGTGAATACTTCTTTTTCGCCAACGACCGATTCGTACGAATTCTGCCGATCGGTCAGCGCCTGCGAGGAGTTCGGATCTTTCCACCCATCGTGGTCCCAATAAGTCACGTGCTCGCTCAGCACGATCAACTGCGCCCCAGCAATCGGCTGGTAAGTATCCAGTCTTTGGAGGATCACGTCGGCCGGAGGACAGCTGGAACAACCTTCGGAAGTGAAAAGTTCAATCAGGACGGGATTCGTTACCGCGGCCGCAGCCGCGCTCGAAGTGTCAGCCGCGGCCTGGGCTTGCGGGCCGCGACCGGGAGCGCCCAGCGCCCCGAATAGAAATACTTCAAGGAACAAGAAAGCAAATGCGGATACCGGCGGAAAAAAGCGACGTAACATACAAATAATCTACCACCGTCATCGAGGATTTGAGCGGTGACGCCTCCGGTTAACAGAATTCAGGGACGAACGAACGGGATTCAGGGACAGGAAGACCTGAGAAAAACCGGGAACATACGGAACATTCCCTATTTTCGAACGAGCACAGCAGCCGCCCGCGAAGGCCTAGCCCTGAGTATTTCACTGACAACCACAGGAAACACGGATGAGACATCCATTCCGTCATGATCGGGACGAGATAAGACCGATCCTTCAGTTCACCGGCGTCATCAGAAAGGCGTGGTTGTGGCCGCCCTTCACGCCGTAACCGGTAATCTGGCCGGCATTGTTGATGGCGTTGGCGTTGATCAACTCCCAGCCGCCGGTGGTCGGAATCAAATAGTTCAGATCCTGCATTCCTCCGGCAGCAGTCCACACCATGGCATGCGCGGCGTTGCCAAGCACGTTGCCGTAGCCGACCACCACGCTGGAGTCATTGATCGCGAATGCGACGCTATAGTTGCCACCGGGGAGGGTGCCGAGGTCCTGAATCTTGTCGGACGAATTCCACAGCACAGCGTGCCAGTAGCCAAACGTGCTGCTGCCGTCGGACTGGCCAACCGTCACTCCCGAACTATTGATCGCGTTTGCCATGCTGGTGATTCCACCCGCCAGCGTGCCCAGATCCTTCATCGTGGAGCCGTTCCACAGAAAAGCGTGCGAGGTGAAGGGCGGTCCGTAACCGAAAACGGATTCACCCACAATCTCGCCGCTTTCGTTAATGTCGAGTCCTGCGGTGAAAATGGCCTTGGACAACGCGCCCAGATTCTTGATTTTGCTGCCGGTCCAACTGGTGGCGTCGACGATGCCGCTGCTGAGGAAGGAATCGCCGGCGATTTCGCCGGCGGAGTTGATCTCAAACGCGGCGCTGGAAGCGCCTCCTGAGAGTGTGCCGAGGCTGGTGATCGCCCCTGTGGCAGACCACTCTGTGGCCACAAAGTTGGTGGCGAGCTGGCCCTTGACGTTGGAGTAGCCGACCACCGTACCGGCGTCATTAATGCCGATAGCGCCGCTAACCGTAGCGCCGGAGAGCGTGCCCAGATCTTTCATGCCTTTGCTCTTGGTCCAGGAAAACGCGTGCTGCCCCGGAACCAGCCCGGTGCAGGGATATCCTTCAACCGTCGCCGTGTCGGTACAGCCGACAACTTCGCCGAGGTTGTTGATCCAGAAACCGCTGCTCTCGTTGTCACCCTTGAGCACGCCGATGTCGGTAATGGTATAGGTCTGCGCCGTTGCCAATGCGGTCGCCGCCAACACGAACACTGCCCACGCTCCGGCGATTCTACCGCTGGTGATTCTGCGGATCATAGAACCCCCCACAAATTGGTTGATGTGCCACCCAGTATGCCATCCCCCCGAGCTGCGGAAAAACTCAGTAGTGCCGGCGGAGATTCGGCGGTCTCACAGGCAGCAATGATGGTGGGGCTGAAAAGCGTTGAAATCACTCGGGGGTTCATGTAGCGTGTGTAGCCACGCAGGCCGAAGAGTCTGCGCATGAGTCGAACGGACCTCCTTCCTTCCTCCATCCGGTCGCCTCGGGTGGTTTTCATTCATCTCGATCACAGGTGCTCCGTTATGCGTGCGATCTCAGAGTCGCGTCCTAAAGCCTATTCCTGCGTCTTGAAGTCACCGTGGTCTCGTCTGGCTGCGCGCATCGAGCATCTCGTGCCCGGGCTCTGCCTGACGGCTCTGTTGTTGTGCGCACAGCTGCCGGCGCCATTGTTGGCACAAGACGCCGCGCCACACACGATCACGGCGGGGCAGTCGCTGATCACGCAACCAGTGGACGAGGCGCAGTTGACCCGGCTCACGGGAAACACCCATCCTCTGGCGCGGCCGCAGTTTGACCTGGGCTCGGCCCCGGCAGACCTACCCATGTCGCGCATGCTGCTGGTGCTCAAGCGCAGTCCGGACCAGGAAACCTCGCTCAGAAAGCTGCTCGATGACCAGCAGGACAAGGCCTCGCCGAATTACCACAAGTGGCTGACGCCAGCACAATACGGCCAGCAGTTCGGCCCCACCGACAGCGACATTCAGACCATCTCTGGCTGGCTGCAATCCCACGGATTTCAAGTGGGCTCAACCAAAGGCCGCACCGTGCTGGAGTTCTCCGGCACCGCCGGCCAGGTGCAGGAAGCGTTTCATACGACGATTCACAAGTACATGGTGAACGGAGAACAGCACTGGGCGAACAGCAGCGACCCGATGATACCGACGTCGCTGACGCCCGCGGTCGCAGGAATCAGTTCGCTGAATAATTTTCCGCGCAGGGCAATGAATGTGCCCGCTGGAACCGGCGAGCGCGACCTGAAGACGGGAAAGATCTATCCTTCGCAGCCGTTGCTGACTTTCCCGTCGGGGTGCGTGGAGAACAATGAGGTTGAAAGTTACTGCAGCAACTGGCTCGGCCCATATGACTTTGCCACCATCTACGACGTGCTGCCCCTGTGGAATGCGGGCATTGATGGCACAGGCGTCACGATTGCGATCGTGGGTGAAACCGATATCCAACTATCGGATGTGCAGGCCTTCCGCAGCTTTTTCGGACTGCCGGTCAACAATCCCGTGTTCATTTGGAACGGACCCGACCCTGGCATCCGAGGCGATGAATCGGAATCCGATATTGATGTGCAATGGTCCGGTGCGGTCGCCAAGGGCGCGACCATTGATTTCGTGATTTCGCAGACAACGGAGACGACTGCCGGCACCGATCTTTCGGCGGTTTATATCATCGAAAACAATCTCGCTCCCATCATGAGCGAGAGCTACGGCGAGTGCGAATTAGGGTTAGGCACTACGGGCAATCAGTTTTACAACACGCTGTGGCAACAGGCTTCGGCGCAGGGCATCACGGTGCTGATCTCCGCTGGGGATGGGGGCTCGGCCGGGTGCGACAACTTCGATGCGCCGTCTCCCGCGCCTGCGCAATACGGGCTGCAGGTGAGCGGCTATGCATCAACTCCCTACAACGTGGCCGTAGGTGGAACGGACTTCAACGACTTCAGCGATCCCGGGTCTTACTGGAGCACGACCAACGATCCCACGACACAGGAATCGGCGCTGAAATACATTCCCGAATCCACGTGGAACGACACCTGCACCAACGCGATCTGGGAGACACTTTCAGGGCTCAGCACCAATCCCGAGACGAATTGCAACAATCCGAATCTGCACGATGTGATCATCGTCGCCGGATCGGGCGGCGTGAGCAAGTGCACGACTCCGAGCGGCTCTACGCCTGCCAGTTGCGCTGGGGGCTATGCCCGCCCGGCATGGCAAACCGGGAGCGGCAGTTTTTCGAGCGACGGCAAGCGCGATATTCCCGATGTGTCGCTGTTTGCGAGCAATGGCTTTGTCGGACACGCCTATGTCGTGTGCCAAGCAGATGCTGGCGGTGATTGTCCGTCGGGTTTTGCGGGATACGGCGGAACCTCGGTATCGTCGCCGGCATTCGCCGGAATTATGGCGATGGTGAATCAAGAGACTGGAGAGCGACAGGGCAACGCCAACTACATTCTCTACAAGCTGGCTGCGCAACAGCCGACTGCGTTTCACGATGTAACGGTGGGGACGAACGCGGTCCCGTGCTCGACCGGTTCGCCGAACTGCACGACGACGATCTCAGGCGACGCCTACGGGATACTGGGCGGATATAACGCGGGTCGCCGGCTACGACTTGGCGACCGGCTTGGGATCGGTCGATGCCAATGTTCTGGTGACAAAGTGGAGTTCGGTAACCCTGTTGCCGTCGACGACAACGTTAAGCAGTCTAACGCCGGCAACAATTACGCACGGGCAGGCGGTGAACTTCACGGCATCGGTGAAACCGGAGACAGGGAGCGGAACGCCAACGGGACTGCTCTCGCTGGAAGGCGGCCCAGTGAATAGCACGGGCACCATTGCGGGCTTCAGCCTTTCCAATGGCTCCGTTTCCGGCAGCACAGAGATGCTGCCAGGAGGCACGTATTCGGTGACGGCGCATTATCCTGGAGACTCGACATATGGCGCGAGCGATTCAGGTCCGCTGACTGTGACGGTGAACAAAGAAAACAGCCAGCCGCAGGCTTTTCTGGTGACGACTGACGGAAACGGAAACATTCTCAACAGTCACACGAGTACTGCGGAATACGGTTCTACTTACTGGCTGCGCGTTAATGTTGAGAACGCATCCGGGCAGATGTGCGCACCGACGGCGTCCTCGGGCGCCACAGCATGTCCGTCTGGCAACGTGAGTGTGACCAACAATGGTGGCCAGTTGGATGTTGGTACGTTCGGGCTAAACAGTTTCGGGTATTTCGAGGATCGTGCTGTGCAGTTGCCCGGCGGGACGGACTCGGTCACCGCCGCATATACAGGTGACGGCAGTTTTAATGCAAGTACAGTTACAACACCCGTCACGATCACACCAGCACCCACTCAAATGGTCGTTTCTGGAGCCTTTGGTGCAGTGGTCGGACAACCCACAACGATCTCGGCATTGGTAGCTCCTTACGCGGTTCTCGGTGCGGCGCCTACAGGAACGGTCTCGTTTTTTGTCAACGGCGCCGCCATCAGCGGCACGGTTAACTACAGCACGAGTGGAAGCGGACCACAAGACCTGAACGCCTCCTTAAGCTACACCTTTACAGAGTCCGGAACTTACACGATCACGGCGACGTATAGCGGAGACTCGAACTATACAAGTTCCAGCAATGCTTCCCCGAGCATTACCGTGAAGTACCCAACGCCGACGGTAAATGTCACGCCGTACAGCCAAACGATAAATTACGGAGCCACGGCCAGCATCACGGTACTGGTCGATACCACAAACAAGTCGGTCTATCCGACCGGGACCGTAACTCTCGTCAACAACGGAACAGTGGCGGGGCCGTTCACGTGCGCAAATGCGAAAGATGCGAGTGGAAACTTTGCCTGTCAGGTGACAGCGACGTTCACCGTAACCGCCGGTGGCTCCATACAAGTGAATTACAGCGGCGACAGCAACTTTCCCGCCTCCTACTCATGGGCGTATATCAGTATGCCCGATTTTACGTTCAGCGCGTCGGGCTGGGTTCAATTATCCGCGGGTCAGTCGCAGACCTTGACCGTCACATTCACGAGTGTGAATGGACTTAGCGGGACGGTCGGCAACTTTGACTGTTCCAGTCTGCCCGCTGAAACCACATGCAGTTTCAGCCCCACGCAAATTACGCTTCCCGGCAATGGCACTGCCTCGACCATGCTTACCGTTACAACGACCGCCTTGGGAGAATCGCGCAAGAATCTCGGGTTCGGCGACAGGCGAGCCCGCAATTGGGGAATCAGCGGATTCATTCTAGTGCTGGGAGTGTGTTTCTTTGGGATTCCACGGTCACGGCCGCGGGGACGAGTTGCCGCTGCGCTGATCGTAGCAGCTTTATTTTTTCTTCTTCCGAGTTGCGGGGGAGGCGGAGGCGGCGGGGGCTCCGAGAATCCAATTCCCACAATTACTTCGCTCAGCCCGACGAAAGTTGCAGCCGGCTCACAGGTTCAGAGTCTATATATCAATGGCACGAATTTCCTGAACTCGTCGACCGTGACCTTCAACGGGGTTCTCCAGGATAGCTCATTGCAGAGCCCTACTCAGCTGCAGATTGCGCTTGGACCCAGCGATGATTCGACCACGGGTTCGTACCCGGTGATTGTGTCGAACCCAGGGCCGGGCGGAGGTTCGTCTGCGCCCATGAGCTTTAATATTGTAACCGGCACTCCAACAGGGTACTTCACCGCGAATGCGAACGCGACCATTGGGTCGATTACACACAGCACACAGTTGTCGATGAATATACAGTAGAGAATGGCGATCTGACGGAAGTGATGCCTCCCTCGGGTAGTGGGCTACTTCGTACCCCTACCTCCTCGGGCAAGTGGCGGAGACGGCTTTGCCTTGGTGTACGATCATCGCCAATGAAACTTTCTGCTATCGCTTCCGCCCTGAACGCTCGTCTTGAAAACGGTTCTCCTGACACCGAAATCTCCGGGCTCAACGGGATTGAAACTGGCCGGGTCGGGGGAGCTTACGTTTGTTTCCAATCCTAAGTACGCTTCGGCGGCGCGGACTACGCGGGCTTCGGCGGTGATTGTGGGGGAAGACTTCCCTGCTATTTCGGCGGCGATGCTGCGGGCGAAGGATCCTTATCTGGCGTTTGCGCTCGCGCTCGAATTGTTTCATCGTCCCGCGGCGTATGCGGCGGGAGTGCATCCGACGGCAGTGGTTGATGCCAGTGCGCGGGTGGGGGCGAATGCGCACATTGGGCCTTATGTAGTAATCGGCGAGGAGGTCGAGATTGGGACCAACGCCGTGCTGCTGGCGCATGTGGTGATTTATCGTGGGGCGAAGATTGGCGATGGTTTCTTTGGGCATGCGCATGCGGTGGTGCGGGAAAATTGCCGCATCGGCAACAATGTTCTGTTGCAGAATGGCGTGGTGATTGGGGCGGATGGATTTGGGTTTGCGAAGACGGCGGAGAAGCGCTGGCATAAGATTCCGCAGCCAGGCCCCGTGGTGATTGGAGATGACGTTGAGGTGCAGGCGAATTCGTGCATCGATCGGGCCAGCGTGGGCGAGACGCGGATTGGGCGCGGGGTGAAGGTCGACAACCTGGTGCAGGTGGGGCACGGATCGCAGGTTGGTGAGGACGCGCTGTTGTGCTCGCAGGTGGGGCTGGCAGGGTCGTCAGAGATTGGGAAGCGCGTGGTTCTTACCGGGCAGGTTGGCGTGGTCGGGCACTGCACGGTGGGGGACGATGCGATTGTTACGCCGCAGAGTGGTGTGGCGCATGACATTGCCGCGGGTGCGATTGTGAGCGGGGCTCCGGCGGTGGAGCATAAGTTGTGGTTGAAGTATTCGGCGCTCTTGCCGAAGTTGCCGGAGATGGCGCGGGCTTTGCGCGGGAAGAAGGACAAGTAGGCCTGTCGGATGACGGGAAGAGCAAATTCGCGATTACCTGAAAAGCCGAGGCTGTCCGGAAACGGTGTGGCGAGGCGGCAGCGAAGGTCTGATGCGCCGGTGGGAGCGCTTCGTCGCTGAAGTTGAGATTGGGTACGGCGAGAACTGTGCCATCGAAGAGTACTGGAACGACTTGGATACGCGAGAACTGATTCATGACATCGACTGTGGCGACAAGGTCGCTGATTTGGATCGACGGTTCGCCGCGATGCTCACAGCGACGAATATCAAACACTGGCGCGAAGACAGGAACAGCGACTACGATTTCTGGAACTATGGCTACCCGAAGAATGCGGCTGGATACTTTTACGAAGATGTAAAACGATACATTCTCCGACAGCCCTAAGCTGAGCTTGCGACCACTCCTTGGCGGCATTCTTCCGGCAGACTACTGTCGATCGCGGCGCGGACCTTCTCCATCAATTCGTCGCGAGAGCCGAAATCTTTGGGCTCGATGGGCGGATGGAAAAATACTTTTACTAATCCCGGCTTGATGGCGAATCGGGCTTTCGGCATGGTGTAGTGCGTGCCGACGATGGTTACGGGGATGACTGGAACTCCGCACTCTTCGGCCAGATAGAACGGGCCTTTCTTGAAGGGTAGGAGTTTGCCGTCGAAGGAGCGTTTGCCTTCGACGTAGATGGTCATGTTGAGTCCCTGGTCGATGGCCAGCTTGGCGGCACGCACGGCTTCGAGGCCGGCGTCGCGATTGCCGCGATCGACGGGGACGAGCAATCCCATGCGCATGGAGCGGCCGAGGATGGGAAACTTGAAGAGCTCTTTTTTCACCATGACCGAAGTGCGTTTCGGAATCAGCGGGATTTGGATCGGCGGGTCGAGATTCGACACGTGGTTGGTCATGAAGATGTAGCTGCGGGAGTGGTCGAACTGGTCAAGGCCGATGGCTTCGACGCGGACGCCGGTAATCCAGACGCCGTACCACGCTCCCCACATGAAGAGGCGATAGAGGACGCGCACATCGCCCATGATGAAGCTGGCGGGAAAGCCGATCAGCGCGGCGACGGGAGCGGCCAGCGCCCAGAAGATCAGCATGAGGATCGTGCGGATCATGATTTATTTAGCCCCGGTTCGTACCGCGGCTCGAATTCCATCGGTTGGTGCGGGCTCGTTTGTAGCTACGCCCGCGGTTTCCGCTTCGCCTTTCAGCCACGCTGTGCGACGGGCGCGCTGTGCGGCACTGACCTGGTCAAGATCTTTTATTACGTACAGAATTTCCTGGCGGCTGCCGATTTTCCATTTCAATTCGCGCTCGCTGCCGCGGCGGGAGCGAACCTTCACCGTAAACATATCCCCGATATTCATGCGCGCTAACACCTGGCGGGAATCCTGACCTCCGGGCTTGCCTTGCATTTCGAGGATGGTGTCGCCGGCTTGCAGGCCGGCATGTTCGGCCCCGCTGCCGGGCGTAACGGCTGCGACCGACATGGGTCCATCGAAATTGCGGGACGCGATGAAACCTGCGTCGGGCACGGTGTTGGTGACGGTGTCTACTCGCAAACCGACCGTGCGGAAGAAATCGTCCCAGGGAATTTCTTCGATGCCGGCGACGTATTTTGTGAAGAACGAGCTCAGGTCGGCGTGGGTGACGGCCTCGGCGGCTTGGCGCACGCCTTCGGAGTCGTTAAAGAAGCGGCCTTTCTGCGCGTAGTTCGCGTTCATCCATTGGAACACTTCTCGCAGAGAAGCTTGCCCGTGACTCGCGTCACGCACCGCCAGGTCGAGCATCACTCCTAGCAGTTCGCCTTTGTTGTAGTAAGAAATACTGCGCTCGGGACGGCGGTAGTAAGTGTTGCCCTCGAGCCATGCGTCAAGACTCGACTCTTCCGCGGATTGCGTGAGGTGCGCGGGACGGCGTTCGAGTTCGGTGATGCCTTCGCTGAGTCCCCTGAGATATTGCTTCTCATCGATCAGGCCGGCGCGCAGTTGAATGATGCCTTCGACGGTGCTGGTGACGCCTTCACTGAACCACAAGGCGCGCGTGTAATTTTCTTTGGTGTAGTCGATGGGCTCGAGAGTCTGTGGGCGAATGCGTTTCACGTTCCACAGATGGAAAAATTCGTGCGAGGTGACGCTGGTGAACGGGTCGAGCGATTGCTGCATCACGTCGGCGTTCAACTCGACGGCTGTGGAGTAGGCATGTTCCATGCCGCCGCCCGCGGGGCCGCGCGGGAAATGATAAAGGAACATGTAGTTTTCGAAAGGACGATCGTTCATCCAACTGGTCGCCGCGGCGGTTATTTTGTGCAGCGCTGCGTCGAGCTTGGCCATGTCGTAATCGGCGGGGTCGGCGTCGACGATGACGCGGAAGTGGCCCCCGGCTTCATCGAAATCGGACTCGGCGAAGTTGCCGATTTCCACGGGAGAGTCGACCAGGCGATCGTAATTCGCGGCGGTGAACTCGCCGGCGGTCGAAGGCGTCAGGGGAGTAGCGATGCGCCATCCATCGGGGATTTGGCTGAAGCGCAGGGTTAGTGGAGTCGAACGCGCATCCGCGGGATACATCAGAACTTGTGCGAGATTGAAGAACGCGTGATGGGAGTTGAATTGGACGCCGAAGGGTCCGGGAGAATCAAGATAGATCTGATAGTTCACGATCGCGCCGTTTTCCGCGCCTTGAATTTGCCACCGGCTCTTGTCGCGTTCATGAACGGCCAACGAATGCCCTGCACGATCTTTGGCGCGCACCCAGTTTACGTATTGGGCGAAGTCGCGAACTTGATAGAGGGCGTTCCAGACGGGGAGCTGCAGATCGCGCTGCGCAGCACCGGCGGGCAGTGTGATTTGCACTTCGACAAGATGCTGTTCGGGCGAGCTGAGAGCGATGGTATAAGCAGTCGGTTGCGCAGGGGACGACTGCGCGAAAATGCTGACAGATGAGACGAGAAATACTCCGAAAAGGGCGAAACGAAGGAATCGGCGCCCAAAACAAATGATCCTGTGCCGCAGGTTCATCGTTTCCCTTCCAGTTCCTTGAGGCGCGTGGGAAGTTTTTCGTAGATTCCGCCGAAGCCCCCATTGGAGAGGATGGCCACGACATCGCCGCTGCGCATTTCTGGCGCGATGGTCTGCACGATTTCGTCGACGTCGGCCAGAAGCCTTGCGCGGCGGCCGTTGTGCTCGATCTCGGCGGCGAGCGCCGGCAATTCGAGGCGTTCATTTTCCGGGACGGCTTCGGAGCGGAAGACGCTCGCGACGATGATTTCGTCGGCTTGCGCCAGGCTGCGGGCCAGGTCGGTTTGCAGGATCCGGCGGCGCAGGGTATTCGAGCGCGGCTCGAGAATTGCCCACAGTCGTGCTTGTGGATAGCGCGCACGTAGCGCTTTCAACGTTCCGGCGATCGCGGTGGGGTGGTGCGCGAAGTCGTCGATGATGGTGATGCCGTTCACTTGCGCTTTGACTTCCAGGCGCCTCTTCACGCTCTTGAAAGTTTTCAGGGCGGCGGCGATGGCCTGTTTGGGGACACCGCAGGAGTCCGCGAGCGCGGCGGCCGCCGTCGCGTTCCAGACGTTGTACTCCCCGGCCAGCGGAAATTCCAGATCGGCCCAAGGCTGGCCGTCGCGCAGAACGGTCCAGCAGGTGCGTGCGGGTTCAAGGCGGAGATTGGTGATCTTCCAATTTGCGCGAGGGCCAGCACCGTAGCGTTCCACGGGGCAGAATGCTTTTGCCAGACAGCGCTCCAGGCTTGAGCTTTCGGTAGCCTCGCCTGTGAAGCCGTCGAAGGCTACGATGCGTCCGCGGCGCGGAATCAGATTCACCAGACGTTTGAATGCGGTCTCAACTGCGTCGATATCCTTATAGATGTCGGCGTGATCGAACTCGACCGAAGTCAGAATCACCGAGTCGGGAAAATAGTGCAGGAACTTCGGGCCCTTGTCGAAGAATGCCGTGTCGTATTCGTCGCCTTCGAGGATGAAATGCTTTCCGGACCCGAGATGGAAGCTCGAGCCGAAATTCTCGGCGATACCTCCGATCAGGAATGACGGTTGCATGCCGGAGGAGTGAAAGATCCAGGCCAGCATGGAAGTGGTCGTGGTCTTGCCGTGAGTTCCGGCTACGACCAGCACTTCCTTGCCGCGCAGAAATTCGTCGTGCAGCAACTGGGGCATGGAACAAAATGGGACGCGCTGGTCGAGGACATATTCCAGCTCAACGTTGCCGCGCGACATGGCGTTGCCGACGACGATCAGGTCGGGACGGGGTTCGAGATTTTTCGCGTCGAAGGGTTGCGCAACGGGGATGCCGAGGCTGTGCAGAAAATCCGACATGGGCGGATAGGCTGCTGCGTCGGAGCCGGTAACATGGAATCCGCGCTGCTTGAGCATGCCCGCGAGCGAGGCCATGGCAGTGCCGCAGATGCCGATCAGGTGAATGTGTTTTTTCTCGTTCATTTTGATTGGAAATCGAAATCAGCCCGCGAGGCCGTTTTACGGCGTGACCGCGGATTCCAGAATCTTAAAGGCTAGCCGACCGTCGCTCACTGTAAGCCGCGCCCGCACCCCGATCGGGAGCGTGATGTTGCCGGACGTTACGTGGCCCGACTTTATTCCGAAGGCAACCGGGACGCCCAGGTCGCCGACAATGCGAGTGACGACCTGCTGCAGAGTGTAACCTTGATTTGCGGTTTGAACGCAGTTCAGCATTGCGCCGAAAACGATGCCGCGGACGTTGTCAAAAAGCCCGGCGAGTTTCAACTGCATCAGCATGCGATCAACTTGAAATGGCTTGGCGGCAATGTCTTCCAGGAACAAAATCGTGCCGGCAGTTTTGATCGCATAGGGTGTTCCGAGCGACGCGACCAAGATCGAGAGACATCCGCCGTAGAGGATGCCTTCCGCTTCACCGTCTACCAGCCCGGTGGCTGCGGCGGTCAGCGGCACGTCCCACGCGGTTGAGCCTGAAACTGCGGCTTGCCACGAGGTCAAGTCGACTCCGTCTTCGTGATACCAATCTTTGGCAACCATAGGGCCGTGAAAGGTGACGAGTCCGGCGGCGTCAGCGAGATATGTCTGCAGCGTAGTGATGTCGCTGTAGCCAACGAAAATCTTGGGATGAGATTTGATCTTTTCGAGATCAAGAGCATCGAGCAGATAGTTCGTCGCCGTAGCCGCCGCGAGCGCAGATGATGGCTCGCACGTCGTCGCGCACGAACATGTTTTCCAGCTCGCGGGCCCGACGATCGAGCGATCCAGCGAAGTAGAGGTCCTGCTCGAAAATCGAATCGAAATGGAATGGGCGATACCCGGCGCGGCGCAGCGCCTCGCAGCCGATGTCGAAATCGGCGCGATTCATGTTGCTGGCTGGGGCAACGATGCCGACCGTGTCGCCAGGGCGTAGCGCTGGCGGCTTCACGAGCTGACGATCCGCGGGTTGAGGGTCTGAAGTAGGCATTTACGCAAGGGCGCGAACGGAATCACCGGGTTTCCGAACGATCGTTTAACTCAGAAAAAACTCTCCCCGGCATAACAGGCGTGCCGGGCCGCGCAAGAAAACTTTGTTTGCGTTCATGCGGACGGTTTGCATTCCGCCGGGAGCCTGCACTTTCACCGGCGATGCGGCGCGGCCCGCGGAAATTGCTGCCGCCGCCGAGGCGCAGGAGCCGGTGCCGGAAGATTGCGTTTCTCCCACGCCGCGCTCGAAAAAGCGTGCGCGCAAATCGTACTTGCTGTCGATGACGACGAACTCGATGTTGACACCGTGTTGAAAGTGCGGGTGGTGCTGAATTTCCGCAGCCTGCGCTTGCCATCCATTGGCGAACTCGGGAACGAAGACGACGTAATGCGGATTGCCGATGGAGACTGGGATTCCGCGCACTTCCCTGTTCACTTCTCCCGCGCTGATCTTGAGAGCAAGTTCATTTTCGACGATGGCATCGCCCATTTCGATTTCAAATTCGTATTCGGAGTCGCGGCGAGCGGTGAGTTGGCAGATTTTCATCCCCGCGCCGGTGAGGATCGAGATTCGTTCCTTTCCGAGTTGCGCACAGACGTAGGCCGCCACACAGCGTGTACCGTTGCCCGAAATTTCAGCTGCGGTGCCGTCGGCGTTGATCAGTTTGATTGCAACGTCGGCGGTGAAGTGCGGCACCATCCACTCGACGCCGTCAGCGCCAACGCCGTTGTGGCGGTCGCAAATGCGGCGGGTGAAGTCGGCAACGTCCTCGGGAGCGAGAGCGCCATCCATCAAAAGAAAATCGTTACCGCAGGCGCTGGCCTTGACGAACGGGATGGTGCGGACATTGGCGCGGGGGTTCGAACTCACTCGCGCTCCACCCGGCCGAGCGAAGTCACTTTGCCCAGTACCGTCGAAGCCTTCAACAGCCGTTCCAGTTCCTTCTGCTCGCGGTTGCAGCCGTCGACGTCAAATTGCAGGCGAACATGCTGACCGGTGCTGCCGCTATTCACATTCTGCATGAGACGATGATTGGTTTCGAGAATGCGATTGACTTCGTTGCTGATCTGCTCGACGCTGGGTCCGGTGACTTCGTAGCTCGAGAGCAGAACTTTCAGATTGAAAGTTTCCTCCAAATGACCGAGCACAAACAGCGCGACCAACACAACTCCGGTCGCGAACATGGCTGTCAGGTAAAGACCGCCTCCCGCAGCCATACCGATCGAAGCGACTACAAATAGCGTCGCCGCCGAGGTGATTCCGGAAGTGAGACCGCGGGTATGCAGGATCGACCCGGCGCCGATAAAACCGATTCCAGGAATAATCTGTGCAGCGATTCTGGCTGCATCCGACGGGACGCCGGCTAGAGCGGCGGAAAGAACTGTGAACAAGGCTGCGCCGAAACAGATAAACATATTTGTGCGCAAACCGGTGGGGCGGTGGTTTAGTTCGCGTTCCAACCCGATTACGCCGCCGAGAAATGCCGCCACGATCAGCCGCGAGAGAGTGGTTCCCACAATCCCGCTCGCCATCTCGCCGTGCAGCAGATCGATGATGTGTTGCCAATTCATGAGGGAAAGCGCCTGCGCGAGGCAGGCCTCCGATGGCCGGATTTTATCATCGGAATCCCAGGCTTCAGCGTTACCTGCGTGATTACCGGGCGCGATAAAGAATTGCCCGCTGCTGGCCAGTGGTGTGGATCTCGACCAACTCTGGGAGATGCCGGCCTTCGACCGCCTGCCACACGGGATCGCCTTCGAACGCGACCACGTAGTCGACGTAGTGCGCGGGGTCGGCGAGGGCGCGCTCCCACAAACCGTGGGGATCGGAAGGCTGCCTCCAGGTGCGATGGTTGCCTTCGTTGATGACGTGCTCGAGCGGAATGCCCGCCTGCTGGACAGCACCGGGGTGTTCGCCGAGGTACATGAGGAGGGTGGAATTCGATGGAAGTTTTTCGAGCCAGGTCGCGAGCTGGGCTTCGAGTTGTAGTCGCAGACGCATGTTGACTTGCGGCTCCTCGAGTGAAATCGGAACCGTGCGCCAAATAGAAGCGTAGCTCGCGATGACGAGCGCGAAGACGGCGAGCCCGCACACGAAACGAAGTCGAGGCTTCCAACTTGCAGACTGCGCCGCGAGATAGACGAGCAGGGCCAGCCCGGCCGCGAAGGCCGGAAGCAGTTGCAATCCGTAACGCACGTTGTAGTGGGAGAACGGCCACCACGCGGGGATGAAAATCGGCACGCCGCTATAGGCCACCGATAGCGCATAAAATGGAACGGGTGCGAGCAGGAAGAGCAACGGCAGCCACGCGAGGGCGGGAAAGGGTCGAGCGTCGGTTGCTTTCTTGCGAAAGATTTTCACGGCGGCGGCGATGCCTGCGAGTGCGAACAGAATCCAGGTTCGGCCCAGCCACTCGTTTGCCGAGACGTTGGCTTCGGCGGATTTTACAAAGTACATTCCGGCCAGCAGCGGATTGCCACTTCCCGGGTGCCCTTGTCCCGGGCCTTGAGTTTTACGCTCGATTGCTTTGGCGGAGTACGGGCCGTTGGCGAACTCCAGAGGATTGCGGTAGACGACTGCGTTGTAAGTCAGCCAGAGAGCAGGGGCGGATGCGGCGAGCAGAACGAATTTTATTGCGGTGGCTCGTGGGATCCGGAAGCCGGAATTTTTCGTCGCGGATGCGTTGTGCGGAAACACGGTCAACAGCACGATCGTGGCCGCGAGCAGCACGGCGAGGAACCATCCGTCGTAGCGCGTGAGGCAGGCCGCGGCGAGAAGGAGACCACATTTTGTTAGAGCTCTCGAGTGCCCGCGCACGAAGTCGTTGAGATGAACCAGCGCCCAAATGAAAAACGCGAGATAGAGCGCTTCGCCCATGGCGGTGGTCTGCATATAGATCAGGTTAGGATTCGCGGCGAATACCAAGGCCCCGGTCCAGGCGGCGACGCGGGCTGGAATATCTGGCTCCGTGCCACGCGAGAGCGTGCCGCGGATAAGTCGGAATATTCCGATCACGGCAAAGACATAGGCCGCCAGGGACGGAACGGAGCCTCCGGCGCCGCGACGCCATAGATCGTTCGAAAGCAGAAACGGAATCATCAGCAGATGCGGCAGCGGGAGCCACACGGTTCCAAGTTGCAGCAGGCCGGGTGTTTTCGAATCGAAGACGCGGCGCGCGATGTTCATGTGGGCGATGGCGTCGCCGTAGATCGCCACATCACCGCGCTGAAAATACGCTAGAAAAGAAATCACAGAGACGCAGGTGGCGAGCCAGGCAAGGAGTCTGACACTGGAATCCCAGGGGCCAGTGGGCGCGGTCGTCGGTGGTTTTTGTCTGGGCATCAGCGGATGGGTTAAGAGTGCTTCACAAACGAGGCATCGTGCAAGTTCCTGCCAGCGGCCGAAGCCGTCAATTATTCGGCGAGCCTTACGGGGCTGCTCGAACCCGCGCCCTCAAGGCAAAAGAAAGCAGGGGCCGGCGTTGTTTAATTTCGAGCTGCGGCGTCCAAACGCGATCGCGTCGCTTCGACTTTTCTCGATTCTTACTCGAGGTGTGTGAGTTCGCGGAAGATCTCAAAGCGCTCTTCGATTTGCTCGCGGGTCAGCGATTGCAGGCGTTCGGTGCCGAAGCGCTCCACGGCGAAGGATCCCATAACGCCGCCATAAAACAGAGCGCGCTTGAGGACTTCGCGATTTATTTCTTCCTGCGACGCGAGATAGCCCATGAATCCTCCGGCAAAAGAATCGCCGGCACCGGTGGGATCTTTCACTTCGTCAATGGGCAAGGTCGGAGCGCGAAAAGGATGACGGCCGATGCCGAACGCTCCCTCGCGAAAGAAAATGGTCGCGCCATATTCTCCGTGCTTGATGACCAGGGCTTGCGGGCCCATGGCAAGAACTTTGTTTGCAGCTCGGGGAAGGTTGGTTTCGTTGGCCAGCATTTTGGTTTCGGTGTCGTTGATGAGCAGGACGTCGACGAGCTTCAGCGTTTCCTTCAGTTCCTCGACCGCGCCCTTGATCCAATAATTCATGGTGTCGCAGCCGGTCAATCGCACTCGGTTCATCTTGCGGCGCACGTCGGCTTGGAGCGTGGGCTGGATGTTGGCCAGGAACAGAAATTCCGTGTCCTCATATTCGCGAGGAATGCGCGGCTGAAAACCCTGGAAAACGTTCAGGTCGGTGAAATCCGTCTTGGCTTCGTTGAGGTTTTCGCCGTAGGTTCCTCCCCAGCGGAAGGTTTTACCCTTGGCGTGCTCGATGCCCCGAATGTCGATTCCACGCTTGAGGAAAACCTGTTCCTCATCGGCGCCGAAATCTTCGCCCACCACGGCCACAACGCGTACCTTTGTGAAATAGCTTGCGGCCAGCGAAAAGTAGGTTGCGGCTCCGGCCAGAATTCCCTTCACGCTGCCTGAGGGGGAAGTGACGTCATCGAACGCAACTGAACCAACTACGAGAATGCTCATGCGGGATAAAATTCCTTTTATTCTCTTAAGATATCGGCCGATGCTGACTGAAGCATCAACCGCAGGGGAACAAACTTCAAGGAGAAGACTTTTATTTCGATTTCGTCTTGGGCTGCAAATATTTCCCCAGGATCAGCTTCAATTTTTTCCTGGTCGCCGCGGGAATCTTTTTAGGATCGGTCAGAATCGCATGGGCCAATGCCGATCCGCATTTGCAATTTCGATTCTGCGGCATGGCGGCAACGGTCTCACGGACAACCTTTGTGGCGTTCTCGGCATTCTTGAGCAACACTGCGACAATTTGATCGACCGTGACCGAATCGTGATGGGGATGCCAGCAGTCGTAGTCGGTGACCATAGCGACGGTAACGTAACACAGCTCGGCTTCGCGCGCCATTTTGGCTTCCTGCAGGTTGGTCATGCCGATCACGTCCGCGCCCATGCCGCGGTAGACGTTCGACTCGGCCTTAGTGGAAAACTGCGGACCTTCCATGCAGATGTAAGTGCCGCCGCGCTTGCCGACGACTCCAACTTTTTTGCAGGCGCCCTCGACCACTCCCGCGAGTTGTGCACAGACCGGATCGGCGAACGCGATGTGCGCCACCACGCCGTTACCGAAGAAAGTATCGATGCGATGACGGGTGCGATCGAAGAACTGATCGGGGATCACGAAGTCGAGCGGCTTATGTTCCTCTTTCAGCGATCCGACCGCCGAAACAGAAACGATTCGCTCGACTCCGAGTTGTTTGAATCCGTGAATGTTGGCACGGAAATTCAGTTCACTGGGCAGGATGTGATGGCCGCGACCGTGGCGCGCCAGGAACGCGACTTTGCGACCTTCGAGTGTGCCGCACACGTAGGCGTCGGAAGGAGCGCCGAACGGCGTCTTCACGCGCACTTCTTTCGCTCTGCTCAGGCCGGGCATAGAATACAGCCCGCTACCGCCGATGATTCCGATTTCCGCTTGTGGCAATCGCCCTCCGGAGCGCTCGCGCGCTCGCAAGTCAAACTCGTGATTATATCGTAGAAGAAATCGTCGCCGGCGAAGGCGTTGGCGGAGCGCCCACAGTGCCGCCGTTTCGGAAGCTGGCGCTACAATTCTGAATATGAGACTTTGGGTGATGGCAAGCGCGGTGCTCGCGCTGTGCGGTTTTATCAGCGCTCAGGATAAGGCGATACCTGAGCTCAAGTCCGCCACGGTTCCGGCGGTCATCGATCACAATCGTGTTGTCATCGTCGCGAACGTCGTGCTGCCCGACGGCTCCACGCAGCGTGTCCGCGCTTGGGTGGACAACGGCAATCCCGATCTTTATTTATCGCGACGACTCGCGATTCTGCTGGGTTTGGCGGTCTCGTGCAATGACCATGAGTGCTCATCGCCGCCGCCGCGCGAGTTGGTTGTCGGTGGAATGGAAATCTGGTTGGCCGGAGTGAAGGAGGCGAAGATTCCACTTCGGCCGGTAAGTGCGGCTGCCGTGCTGGCCGCTGGAATGAACATCGAAATCACTCTGCCTTCGAGCGTGCTGCGCCACTATGACGTGCTGGTCGACTTCCCCGGTAAAAAGTTTTCGATCGGCAGACCGGGCACGATTGAGTTTCGTGGACCCAGCGCCAAAGTACACATCAATGCCGACAATGGGCTGATTCAAATTCCCAGTCAAGCCGAGAAACAAAAATATAATCTTGGGCTCGATCTGGGATCTTCCACCAACTTCTTGTCGGAGGAGTTATTCGACAAAATTGCGAACGCTCATCCCGATTGGCCGCACATGACCGGCGCCGTCGGCTCGGCAAATATGTGGGGGCTGGACGAAGAAGCGAGATCGAAAGTCATGCGACTGGACCGCGTGACCTACGGGCCATTATTTCTTGCCAATGTTCCAGTCGTTGAGTTTTCAAAAGACCGGATGGATTTTTTTCAGAGCCGGGCAGGATTCCCGACTGCCGGCCTGATTGGCTCAAACGCCCTGATCAACTACCGGGTCGGGCTGGACTATGCGCACTCGACGGTCTACTTCGAGTTTGGCCGCACGTTTAACTTTCCCGACTTTGACGTGATCGGACTGATCCTGCGACCGGAAGAGGACGGCAGATTTACGATCCTCGGCGTGGCGGATATTGATGGACAACCGTCGGTGCCGGGCGGCGTTCAGGCGGGCGATCATCTGATCGCCGTCGACGGCATTGCGGTAAGAGGATCGACCATGGGGCAGGTGTGGGCCGCACTGGGAGGACTGCCGGGGCAGGAGCGCAGGTTGACGATTGAGCGTGGAGGGAAACAATTCACGACCGTAGCCAACGTGCAGCATTTTCTGGCAGAACTGCCGGACGAGAAAGAACGCAAGAAAAAGAAGTAAGTTCAGTTCGCGGGCGGAGGCGTGGATGTTGCGGCTGGCGAAGTTCCTGATGACGCGCTGAACACTTCCTTTTCTAATGTCGCGGTTGTGGCCGCATCGAGGCTCTCGCTGACGAAGACTGTGTCGCCCTGTTCTTCGATGACCACGGTGCCATCTTCCGTGTTCCAGGAGTGACGGCCGCGCAGGAGCATGACTTTAGATCCGGCACTTTGTCCAACCTGATCGGGCGCGAGAACTCCCACCTCTTCCGCTTTCTGATAGCGATTCTGCAGCGAGTGGGCGTAGATTCCGGCAAATTCGGCGGCTTTGCCGGCGTCGGACCAGCGCGAGACGTAGAGCAGACCCAGAGGCGCGGGTGCGGACGGATTTGAGTCGGGCGCCGACTTCGCCTTCGCAGCGTAATAGTAGCCCCCACGCCACTCGGGATACATGGCTTTCGACAGCGGCTTGCCAGCGTATTGTTCGATCAGTACGGCGACATCGAACTCGCCCATGGCACCGATGTCGAATTTCTCGTAATCCTTGAAATCGTGTTTAAAATCGGGCACCGGCATGGGCTCGATTTTTTCGCCCGTTAGAAACGTGTCGGGCTCCATGATCTGGCGCGTGGTGTGCGGAGGATTTTTCAGCAGTCCGGCGAATGCTTTCTCGGTGCCGGCCTTCTGCATCAGCTTGACCACGAATTCCATGCCGTAGCTGTAGGGAAACGTCAGCGACTCTTTCATGAAGATGGGCGCTTCGTTGAAAACTTTTGTGCTGGGCGAACCGGTGAGCGTCTCGTCTTCCATGGCGCTCAGCAGCGCGGGGGACGTCACAATCGATTTTCCGGTGGGGGCGATGGCGTATTGAAACATCATGGCCTGCGCCTGGCCTTCGATGACGGCTTCGCGCGCGGTGTCAATCTCGTCGTTTTCAATGTCGAGGGGCGTGGGATCTTTTTTAATTTCGCCCAGGTCTTTCTCGCCCTTCTTCATCCAGCGCTGCATGCCGATGTACTGGTCCTGCAGCGCGTGAGTAAGCTCGTGGGCCATGACCGGCTCCTGCTCTTCCATGGGAACCCAGTCGAGCAGGTTGACGGTTTTTGTTTTCGGATCGTAGTAGCCGGCAACTTCCTCGCGCATGAGCGCGACCAGGAAAGTCTCGAGGTTGAATTCGTGCGGCAGCAGCCCGAATTTTTTCAGCACAAGTTCCGAACGGCGCAGGCGCTTGGTGTCTTCGTCGTCGACGTGCTTGGTGAGAAACGAGACGACCTCGTCGCGGCTGGTCAGCTTGCGTTTCACTTCGTGCTTGATGGGCAGGCCGGTCTGCTTGCTGTCGAATTCCAGAATTTCATCGACGGAGTGGAAAAGTTGCTCGGCCTCGCGGGGAGTGATTTTGAATTCGCCCTTGTCGTCGGTCTTAACGTCGCCATTGTCCGCCGGAGTCGCGGGCTTTGACTGCTCCTGGTCGGGGCTTGTGGGGCGGACACTCTTGTCCGCCGGCGGTTGATTTTGATCTTGCGGAGGTGGGGTCGATGGTGAGGTCGGTTGATTCTGCGTCTGATCTTGCGTCTGTGAACGAATCGCGACGCTCGGCACAACCAACAGACCAACCGCCAAAAGCAACCAAACAAACCGTGTGCCGCGCGCTTTAACTGTATTCATTGAGATCGAGTCTATACGCTTCCTTATACTTCTCCGCTATGACGGCTATCAAGCCTGTAAATCAGCCGGTAAATCTCTGGACGTCCGAGGAACACGCCCGCGAGTATCTGGAACGGGCCGACTCAATTTCGCACCGGGGCGAGGGCGAGTCGGCACTGCTGGAATTTATTCCGCACGGGGCGCGGCGCATTCTCGACCTGGGCACCGGGGATGGGCGGCTGTTGGCGCTGGTTCGCAAGGAACTGCTGCGGCTAGGGAATGCTGAAACCGAAGCCGTGGCCGTTGATTTTTCTCCGTCGATGTTGGAAGCCGCTCGCCAGCGCTTTGCCGGCGACAGGTCGGTGAATGTGGTGGCTCACGATATGGACGAATCACTTCCGGGGTTCGGCAAGTTCGATGCGGTCATCTCGTCTTTCGCGATTCATCACCTGGTCGATGAGCGCAAGCGCGCACTTTACGGGGAAATTTTTGGGCTGCTCAATACGGGCGGCACGTTTTGCAATCTGGAACACGTTTCTTCTCCCTCCTCGCGGCTGCATGAGGAATTCATGCGCTGTCTCGGACAAACCGTCGAAACCGAAGATCCGTCGAACAAACTGTTAGATGTCGAAACCCAGCTGGGGTGGTTGCGCGAAATCGGCTATGTGGATGTGGTTTGTGCGTGGAAGTGGCGGGAGTTGGCGCTGCTGGTGGGACGAAAAAACTGACTCGCAGCGAGGACAGGGCTATGTGCGGCTCACTTGATCAGCTACCCACTCTCCCGCTTCGCGCGTTCCGAGCGGGCCGCCGATGTCCTGCGTGGTCTTTTTCTGCCCGACGGCTTCGAGCACGGCGGCTTCGATCTTCGCGGGCTCATCCGACATTCCGAGATGCGCCAGCATCATCGCCGCGGTCAGAATCGCGCCGAATGGATTCGCCATATTCTTGCCCGCGATCGGCGGAGCGGAGCCGTGCACTGGCTCGAACATACTCGTCCTGCCGGGATGGATGTTGCCGCTGGCGGCCATGCCGAGACCGCCCTGCAGGCCGGCGGCGAGGTCGGTGATGATGTCGCCGAACATGTTATTGGTGACGATCACGTCGAACTGGCGCGGGTCGCGAACCATCTGCATACAGAGCGCGTCGACATACATATGCTGCGCGTTGATTTGTGGATACTCGCCGCTGACTGCTTTGAACACGCGCTGCCACAGGCCGCCGGCGTGAGTCATGGCGTTAGACTTGTCACACATCAGGACTTTGTTGCGGGGTGAGCCGTCGAGTTTGGTGTGGCGTTCGCAATATTGGAAAGCGTAGCGGATGATGCGCTCGACGCCCTTGCGGGTGTTGATGTCTTCCTGCGTGGCGATTTCGTCGGGTGTGCCTTGCTTGAACACGCCTCCCGCGTCGGTGTAAACGCCTTCAGTATTTTCGCGGAGCACGACGAAATCGATGTCCTTCGGCTCGACTCCTTTCAGCGGGCACAGCGCGGCATCGAGAAGGTGAACGGGGCGGACGTTGGCGTAGAGATCCATTTTGAAGCGCATGCCGAGCAGAATTTCTTTGGCATGAATATTCGTCTTGACGCGCGGGTCGCCGAACGCACCGACCAGGATCGCGTCGAAATCGCGGGCAAGCATGGCGAAGCCATCGGGAGGAACGGTGACACCGTCGCGCAGGTAGCGGTCGGCGCCCCAGTCGAAATCGGCGAGTTCAACATTGGCGCCGGAGGCCTGAATCACCTTCACCGCCACCGGGATGACTTCCTGGCCAATGCCGTCCCCGGGGATGACAGCGATGCGTTTTTTCTGGGGAAAGGTACCAGGGGTTGCGGTTTGCTTTTCTGAGCCCACGGCAGGAAAGTTATCACAATCGCTATAATCGAACTATAGCTATGGGGCTCACAGCACTTCAAGCACACGGCGAGGGATTGGGCGCGGCGCCTGCCAGTCGATATGAGGCTGGCGAATACGCCGTCGGCGAGTATCGCGGCGCGACCACGGCGGCGCGCTTCGGCAATCCGCAGGCGGAGTTTGCGGCCTTGCGCGCCGGGTGCGGCGTCTACGACCTCGGGTTCCGCGCGAAGATTTCGCTCACTGGCGGCGACCGCACCCGCTGGCTGAATGGGATGGTCACCAACAATATTCGCGACCTCGGCGTCGATCGAGGTGTGTATGCGTTCCTGCTGAATCCGCAGGGTCACATTCTGGGAGATATGTTTGCCTACAACCGCGGAGAATCCATCCTTGTCGATACGGATTGCGCGCAAGCCGAAAAGATTCTCGCGACCTTCGACCACTACATCATCATGGACGACGTTGAGGTCACGAACCTCAGCGAGCAGTTGACTGCGCTGGGTCTTGCTGGCCCGAGAGCTGGCGAAGTGTTGGCGGCGGCTGGACTCGCAGTGGCCGAGATGCAGGCGTTGCAGTTGAAGTCGGTGGCGTGGCAGGGCGCGGAGTGCACGCTGGTGCGGGGCGAAAATGCGGAGCAGGCGGCGTATGAGATCTGGCTCGCACCCAACAAGGTGCGGCAACTCTGGGATGCCTTGGTGACTGCCGGCGCCTTGCCGGTTGGTTCAGAGGCTGCCGAGAAGTTGCGGATCGTTTCCGGAACGCCGCGCTACGGAGTCGACATCCGCGAGCGCGACTTGCCGCAGGAAACCGAGCAGGCTCGCGCTTTGAATTTCAATAAAGGCTGCTACGTGGGGCAGGAGATCGTAGAACGCATCCGCTCGCGCGGCGCGGTGCATCGCAAGTTCACGGGATTTGTCGCGGAGGGCTCGACGCAGATTCCTGCTGGAACGAAGATTATCGCCGCAGAAAAAGAAGTGGGAGAGATTACCAGCGCCGCTTCCCTGCAACTTCCGGGTGGCCACAAGACGGTTGCGCTGGGATACATCCGGCGCGAGGTTGGCTTGCCGGGTCGTGAAGTGACGATTGGCGGAACCAGAGCGACCGTGGTTGAAGTGCCAGTGGCGGATAACATGCTGTTGCCCGAACAACGTTCGCTCGAACAGCGTCCGGCTTAAAAGCTTTTAGTCGCTGAGATCGCAGAGCCAACGCGGAGAGATCGCAGAGACAATCCGCTTCTTAGTTTTTTCAGGAAAGGAATTATGGCAGAGAAAAGACACGAACAATCTGGATTCAAAGTAACCGATCGGCGACTGTTTACAGCTGATGGTGAGTTGCGTGCCGAAGTCCCGGAGGAAATCGTCGAGACGGCGAAAGTGGCGGCATCGGTAGAGGTTCCTTCGTCTGCTCCCGCAGAGAAACCCCCCGCAGTTGCGGCGCCTCAGGATGGAGCACCGTCCGATCTGGCGACACCGGATCGCGAATTGCCCCCTCCGCCGACCAGTGCCGAACAAGAAGCGCAGGCGGCAGCTTACAAACAATCCTCAAAGGACCTCGACACGCAAGTCGAACTCAGTGGGCATTCGGCCAAGGATTTCGAGATTACCTTCGAGCGGTTCATGGCCTCGCTCTACATGACGGCGATGATGCAGCTGGGATTGATGCGGCAACAAGGCGCGCAGCCGCAGGTTGACATCATCGGTGCGCGGCAGACCATCGACACACTCAGCCTGCTCGCAGAAAAAACCAAGGGGAACTTGACGCCGGTGGAAGCGAATTTTCTGCAGAACAGCCTTTATGAAGTGCGCATGGCGTATGTCGAAGTCACCAACGCGCTCGCCCGGCCGCCACAAGCGGGGCCCGATATCGTCGGCGGCGCCGGAACCCCAACCGGAAACCGAGGCCGATGAAAGCTACTCTGACCGTGCTGGGCAGCGGGACGTCAATGGGGGTGCCCACGCTGGGCTGCGACTGCGACGTGTGCCACTCGACCGATCCACACGACCGGCGCACCCGGCCCTCGATCATGCTGGAGTATGGCGGCAAGGTCGTGCTGATCGATACCACGCCGGACTTTTACACGCAAGCGGTGCGCGAAAATATTACCCGCGTCGACGCGGTGTTCTACACCCACACTCACGCCGATCACATTCTCGGCATCGACGACCTGCGACCGTTCAGCTACCAGCACAAGCCGGAAAAATTGCCGCTGTACGCGCGTCCCGATGCGGCGGCATTTCTGCGGCGGATGTTCAGCTACATCTTCGACGCGGATTACAAATTCGGCGGCCTGCCGCTGCTGGAACTGCGTCCGATTGACGGACCAGTCGATGTGCTGGGCGTGCGTTTCGATCCGGTTGCCGTGATTCATGGTGAAACTCAGATTTACGGTTACCGCTTCGGCTCGGCGGCTTACCTCACCGACCACAGCGAGATTCCCGAATCGTCGATGCATCAACTGCAGGGGCTCGACATTCTGTTCTTGGATGCACTGCGGCACAAACCGCATCCCACGCACTCGACGGTGAAAAATTCGCTGGCGATCGTGGAGCGGCTGAAACCGAAGCGCGCATTCTTCACCCATATTTGCCACGACTTGGCGCATGAGGCCACGAATGCCACGCTGCCGCGGCATGTGCGGCTTTCGCATGACGGGATGAAGCTGGAGTTTGAAATTTAAAACCGGCGTCGGACCTCGGACATCAGACCTCGGGCCAGACTAAGTTGCGCCTTCTGGAAATCAGGATTCCGAAGTCTGAGGTCTGAGGTCCGCGGTCCGAGGTCCGACGCCGCTACTTATGCAAGTCTTCCGCACACTCGACGATGTTCCCGCCGACTTCGGACCAGCGCTGGTCAGCGTGGGGAATTTTGACGGCGTTCATCGGGCTCACGCGCATGTGCTGAGTGAGATTGTTGCGCGGGCGCGGGCTACTGGCGGCAAATCCGTCGCGGTGACCTTTGAACCGCATCCCACGCGGATCTTGCGGCCGGAGGCGGGCCTGAAGCTACTCACGCCGACTCCCGAAAAACTACGCTGGCTGGAAGGTACGGGGGTCGATGCTGTGCTCCTACTTCCCTTCGGCCGCGATCTTTCGCTGATGACGCCTCGACAATTTGCCGAACGCATTCTCAAGAAAAAGTTGCATGCGCGCGAAGTCCACGAAGGGTTCAACTTCCGTTTCGGCCACAAGGCGGCAGGTGACATGGAAATGCTCGCGGAGTTCGGGCGCGAGATGGGGTTCGAAGTGAAGCTTTATCCTGAGATGATGTTGCGCGGGGAAACCGTATCCAGCAGCCAGATTCGCAAGCTGCTCACCGCCGGGCGGGTGAGCCGGGCGCGGCATCTGCTGGCGCGGCCATTCTGCATTCTGGGCACGCCAGGCCGCGGCCGCGGATACGGATCGAAATACACGGTGCCGACCATCAACCTGGCGCGCTATGAAGAACTGGTGCCGAAGGACGGCGTCTACATCACCTGGACGCGCGTTGGTTCTGAACGCTTCGATTCGGTCACCAATGTCGGCAATCGTCCTACGTTCGGGGCAGAGCTGTTTGCCATCGAGACCCATCTGCTGAACTTCCATCCCATCGAGCTGACGCCTGAGACGGAGGTTGAGATTTGTTTTCTGGAGCGGCTGCGGGATGAAATCAAGTTTCCGTCGGTCGAGGCCTTGCGGGAACAGATTGCCCGCGACGTAAAGAAAGCGCGGCGGTATTTTCATTTACTGCGAAGGGCAAGCCCGGCGCGACCAGGACAGTCCGACGCTCGCTGATAGTCTGCGGCCCTCGCTGAGTATGGTCGTTGGCCAATGACCAGGGACGTACGGTCAACAACCGCCCTTCTAGTGCGGCAAATATCCAAATTCCATCGGCAGTTTGCCATCTACGTGAACCACGTTGATGGTATTGTCAACGCTATGGACTTCGATCAGTCCCATCGCGCCCGGTTCCGACTGAACTGCCTTGAGAACGTCGGCGTCGGTGTCGACGAACATGATCGAATCCTTGTGGGTCGCGACAAAAGTCTTCCACTCGGCGGCAGACATCTTATTCAAACGCTCTAACGTCTCGGCTTCACCCTCGGAATCCTTGTGCAGCACCAGAACGATGTTCTTGCCGTCGGGCCACTTCTTGACTTCTCCGCGAATAATCTTCGACAGATGAGCGGAGGTGACGTTTTCGACCGCATTGTCTTTGTTGACGACGACGGCGGTGTGATGGGCGAAGCAGGGCGTAAGGCACGCAGCGAAAAACGCGAGCCCGAAAATCGCGGAACGAATTCTCATAACTGATGACCTCGCAACAACTCTGACTAGAGCGTAGCCAAGAATCGGAGCGATCGATGTAAAAAGCTGGTCAAGAAGCCACACCGAAGTAACCACGGAGTAACCGCTTTCTTCGCGAATTCAGCCCCCAACGGCGCAGCCGTCATTTTCCAGGGATCTACTCGATTGGATCGATCACAACCGATTCTTGGGCCGTCGCGCCACTTCCTGGAAGTTGCACGATCACAATCGCCGATAACACGAGAACAATTCCGAGCGTTTGCACCGATCGCAAGCCTTCGCCCAACAGCGCGGCCGCCAGCAGGATCGAGAAGACCGGCTCCAGGCAACTGGCAATGATGGCACGCGTGGGCTCGAGATATTGCAGTCCGAGGAAATAAAGCGAGAACGATCCCAACACGGAGATCATTGAGAAGACGAAGAGGAACGTCCACTGCGCGGGGCTGTAGTGCGCGGCGATTACTTTCCACGGCGGATTCAGAAACAGCCAGACCAGCGCGGCGGAAACCAGCGTCCAGATCAGAACGCGCCAACGGTCGTAACGGACGAGCAGGCGGTGTCCGCCTACATTGTAAAACGCGAAGGAAAACGACGCGATCAGCGCAGCGAAGAAGCCCCAGCGGTCGAGATGCAGAGCCCGCGCGGATTGCACGCCGACGATACCGATAGTCAACGCAATGCCGGCCAAAGCTACGCCGACTGCGGCGACCTTCTGCAGCGAAAGTTTTTGTTGGCCTCGGGCCACGACATACAGAAGCACCCAGACCGGCGCGGTATATTGCACGATGATCGCGATGGCGACGCTCGTCCTTTGAATCGCGACGTAATAGAAGTAATTCGATGCGGCCACACCCAAAACGCCCAGCACCAGACATTGAATGAGATCGGGCGTGGGCAGTTTTATGCGCTGCCATCCCCGGCGGCCTACCAGCAGCGGAAGGAGAACGAGCAACGAAAACGAAGTCCGAGTTTGCGACAGGATCACCGGATCGATGGGATGCGCCGCCTCGCCGCTCAAGAACAATTTCCCGGTAAAGACGGCGCGGCCGAGCGCCGCCGAAACTCCCCAGAGAAAAGCCGCCGACGCGATAAAGAAATATCCGCGCAGAGGATGAGGAAGTTTGGAGTTCGCAGAATTCAGGATTCAATCACCGAATCCGATGATGGAGCCGGGTCAAGGAACTGGTCAAGCCGCACGGGATCGAAGCCGACAATCACTTCGGTCGCTTCCGCAAAATAAATGACCAGGGTCGGAGTCTCGCTGCTGTCATGCTCTTCCGTCATTTCGCGCCGTGTCTCGAGATTAGAGCTGATGTCACGCTCTTCGAACGGGATTTCTTTGGCCTCAAGAAACACTTTCATCAGCTCGCAAGAAAGGCAGCCGGGTTGGGTAAAGAGCAGAACACGGGTGGGTAACATCTATTCCGCCATCTCGATCCGGGAAGTGATTTTAGCTGTCTTCGCAAGCATGGCCGAGACCGAACAATATTTCTCTTTCGAGAGCCGAACTGCGTCTTCCACGGCCTTCTGAGAAACTTTACCATTGATGCGGTAGGTCAGCAGAATTTCCGTATACACGGCGGGATAGCCCGTAGCCCGCTCGCCCTCGGCGCTAACTTCGAGGTGCGTGAACGGCTCCCGCTTCTTGCGAAGAATGCCCACGACGTCGGAGGCCGTGCAACCGCACAGAGCGATCAACACAAGTTCCATGGGAGAGCTCGCGGTCTTTTCAGTCGCTGTGTCCATCACGAGCGCATGATGCGAGGTCGCTTCGCCGAGATAACGCTCGTTGTCAGTCCAGATTGCTTTAGCTTTGATCATTGCGACTTCTATCTCCGGTTGTCGGTGCTGGGCTCGGGGTGAATCAGGACGCGAAATAATTCGGGAGCATCCTGCTTGAAGCGAATTTCGAGTTCGGTTTGAATGTCGTGGACCTCGGCGAGAGAAAGATCGTCCGGCAGCGTGCAGTGACAGGAAAGATACATGCGTCCGCGAACCCGCTTGATGATGAAATCGTGAACGTCGAGGACCTCGGGGAAATGCGCGGCCACAGCCTTCAGCCGCTTTTCGAGTTCTGCGTCGCTGACTACTTCCTCAGGCTTTTCGATCGTTGCCGGTTCACTCTCGATGTGGGTGAGGATGTCGGCAATTTCCGGGAGATCGCGGCGCATGTCAGCTTCGAGTTCGGTAACCTGATCGTGGGCATGCTTGAGAGTCATGCGCTCGTCGAGTTCGATGTGTTGTTCCACGTGCATCTGGCCGGCGAAATCCTGCACGCTGATGTCATGCACGTTGAGATTCCTCTCCGTAGCGGCGGCGCGAATGCGGTCGAAAATATTCTCCGACCCTTGCGCGCGCGGAAGCGGCTGCACGGTAACGTCGGCGTCGGGCAACACTTGACGGACGGCTGCCGTGACTGCCGTTGCCAGTTGCCCGGAACGCTGGAAGGTGACAGTGCGCGCGAGTCCAACGGCAAGGTCGGCGAAATACTTATTTCCGGCGCGCCGAATGCGGATGCGATCGACTTCGAGTACGCCTTCAATGCGCAGGACGGCATCGTAAATTTTGGATCGCACTCCCGGCGGCGCGGCATCGAGCAGGGAGTCGACTGTCCGGCGTGCCAATCGCCAGCTCACGGAAACCACCACGCCGGCCACGAACAGCGCGGCGATCGGATCGGAATCGCGCAACCAGTCGATGTGGTAGGTGCGGCCGATCAGTACCAATCCCAAGCCGAGCACGACCACTCCGGCAGACCAGATGTCCGTGGTGAAATGCAGCGCGTCGGCTTCGAGCGCCTGGCTGTCGTACTTGCTGGCGATCCGGCCGAGGACGCGCGAACGCCACCAATCGAGTGCCATGGAGAAGATCATCACGGCAAACGCTGCGATCGAGGGCTCAATGTCGATCCGCCGGAAAAAAAGCCGCAACCCGGCTTCGTAAATGATCCAGGCGCAGGTCAGCAGCAGCAGTCCGGTTTCGACGAACGCGGAAAAGTTTTCGATCTTGCCGTGGCCGTATTGATGATCGGCATCGGCGGGCTTGTCGGAGACGCCGACCGAGAAAAAAGTCAGCAGCGAGGCAATCAGGTCGAGGCCGGAGTGCGCGGCTTCCGAAAGAATACCCAGGCTGCCCGTGCTGAATCCCACCACGACTTTCAGCCCGGTAATGACGACGGCAGCCAGAACGGAATTTCCCGCAGCCGCGCGCTTCTCGGAGCGCATCAAATCGGACGAGGAAATGGCCGGGCTTCCCGACATGCAGGAATTATCGCCGCTGCGAGTGGAAAGCGCCAAGCAAATCCGGGGATCGTGCCTCAACGAGAAGAAATTGAACCACGCCGGACACGAAATCGCGCGAAAGGAATTGCTTTCACTCTCCTCACGAGGACTGAACACTTGATGTGCTTCCGGCAAGCCGAAAAAATGGCCAATTATGCTAGGATTTACCGCTAGGCATTTTCAACTTTCTGATGGACCAATCCTGGAGGAAATATTTATGCGTAAGAGTTGGCTGATGTGTGTTTTGTTGGGAGCGCTGGCCTGGGGACAAGCCGCCCCGAGTGCTGCTCCCCCTCCGCCCCAGCCGCCGCCGGTGGATGACTCCGCCTCGGTTCCGCCGAATGCGGCAGTCATCACCGTGACTGGGGCGTGCGCGGCAAAGCCTGCCACGGCTGCTCCCAAGGGCACCGCTGCGAAATCCGCCACCGCGGCTAAGACGCCGGCGGCCAAGACTCCCGCAGCCGAGTGCAAAACCGTGATCACCAAGGCACAGTTCGAGGAATTGATTAAGGCTCTAATTGCCAATCCGACGCCGCAGTCGAAAAGGCAACTGGCCGGAGTCTTGCCCCGCTTCATCGGGATGTCGAATGAGGCCAAGGCCGAAGGCCTCGACAAGAAGAAAGAATTTGATGAAACCGTAAAATTCGCCAAGATGCAGATCCTGACCACCGAACTTCAGCGCAAGATTCAGGACGATGCAGCGAAGATCACGCCGGAAGAAATCGAGAAGTATTACAAAGAACACCTCGACAGCTTCGAGCAGTTCAATGTCGATCGGCTGTTTGTGCCGCGCACCAAGCAGGGCGATGCCGAGACTAAAGAAGAGGGAGACAAAGACGAAAAACTCAGCGACGAAGCCAAGAAGGCCAAAGAAGCCGAGGACAAAGCCAAAGCTGACGAGTCTGAGCAGGCCATGACCAAACTGGCTGACAGCTTACGGGCACGGGCGGCGGCAGGAGAAGACTTCGTCAAGTTGCAGAAAGAGGCGTTCGAGGCCGCCGGCATGAAGATTGAGTCGCCTACAGTGGTTTTGCCGAACGTGCGCCGCACCGGCCTGCCTCCTGGTCATGCCGCGGTGTTCGATCTGAAAGTTGGAGAAGTTTCGCAGGTCCTCAGCGATTCCGGCGTCCACTATATTTACAAACTGAACAGCAAGGATCCCATGACGCTCGACCAGGCCAAAGGCGAAATTCACGCCAAGCTGCAACAAGACCGGACCCGCGAAATGATGGACAAAGTAAACAACTCGTTCCACACCGTTACAAACGACCAGTACTTCCCCGGTGGAGTGTCGGCGCTGCCGCCGCCGCGCATCCCGCATCCGCGACCCATGCAGGCGCCACCGCGTCAGTCGGGTCCGGGCGCAGCGGGCGCACAGCAAACTCCCCCTCCCGCGGAGCCGCCTGCGGCGAAACCGAACTGATGGCTAAACCTGTCGTCGTTGTAACCGGAGTGTCGGGCAATCTCGGCTCCAGGCTTCTGCCGTTGCTGGGGAGTTATTCGGTCATTGGGGTGGACGTGAGTCCGCCCCAAACCGAGTCCGAATTGCAGTTCGAGAACATGGACCTGGGCCAGGAATCGTCCACTCGGGTTCTCTATGAACTATTGCGCGACACCCACGCTTACGCTGTGATTCACCTTGCCTTTGTGGTCGATCCGGTGCGCACGGGTGTGGTTGACGTCGAGCGCATGTGGCAGATTAACGTAGCGGGCACGGCCCGCGTAATGGAAGCCATCACCGAGGCCAACCGCTCCACCGACGATGGCGTGAAGCAGTTCATTTTCCCCAGCAGCGTTTCCGTCTACGGTTCCAACCTGCCCGCACCTGCGACCGAAGAGTCTGTGCTGGCCGCGCATACCCTGCCCTACGCCATTCATAAAAAGCAATCCGATGAAGTAGTGCAAACCCGCTCGCACGCACTGCGTGGATGCAGCGCCTACATTCTGCGGCCGCACATTTTCGCCGGCGCCAGTGTTGAGAACTATCTGATGGGAGCGTTTCGCGGCACTCCCAACGGCACCGGCCCCCGCGCCGAAAAGATGCGCAGCGAAGGCAAGCGCCTGCCCTGCATGCTGCCGCGCGGCCAGCAGTTTCTCGACAACAAAATTCAGTTCGTCCACGTCGACGACATGGCGCGGCTCATCAAACACATCCTGCAACGCGAACCGGAAACGCAGCGCCTGACCGTACTCAATGTTGCTGGACGCGGCGAACCGCTCACCTTCGGCCGCTGCGTCGAAGTCGCTCAGGCGAAACTGGTGCGCGTTCCCGGAACCTGGGCGATGACCCAGGTGCTGAAATTCCTGTGGAAACGCAAGATTTCCGCCATTCCACCCGAAGCCGTGCCTTACATGACCGGCGAGTACATCATGAATACTGATCGTCTCCGCCGCTTCCTTGGCCCCGAGTACGATCACGTGATGCGCTACACAATCGCCGACGCGTTTGCAGATTCTTTCCATCGCGACGCGGCGACCAATTAAGTTGGAATTTTCAGGCTGCTGAATCTTGCGCACGGCGTCATCATCGTCCACCGGTGGGCACCGCTGCCTACCTGAGCGCAGCGCAAACCGGAACGCGTCGGATCCATTTCCGCAACAATTTGCCGTTCCAGAGGGAATAAATTAGCGTGGAATCGCTTTCATAATGAAGATGCCCGACGAGCGCGTGTCTGCCGCGAGGTTTGAAGAACTGGCGATGCCGTTGTTCGACCAGCTCTACAACTTCGCGCGCTGGCTCACGCAGGACACCGCCGAGGCCGAAGACCTGGTGCAGGAAACTTACACCAAAGCTCTGCGTGGATTTTCTTCATTTCAGGCCGGAACAAATTTTCGCGCCTGGATGTACCGCATCCTGCGGAATTCTTTTCTGAGTTCGCGAACCGGGCTCAAGACGATGGTGACTATCGACGAAGAAGGGAATGAGAATCTACTTCCGGCTGAAACGACAACGCCGGAAAGCGTTCTGATCGGACAGGCGAACCGCGTGACCGTACAACAGGCACTCGAAGATTTGGCTGTGCCCCACCGTGAAATTTTGCTGTTGTGCGAAGTGGAAGAGATGTCGTACCAGGAGATCGCGGAGGCGCTGGCGATCCCCATCGGTACGGTGATGTCGCGATTGTCCCGAGCCCGAAAGGCGTTGCGCGATCTGCTCTGCACGACGAACGAAGGAGGACGGCATGGCCTGTGAGCAGTGGCGCGGCGAGCTCGACGCTTACGTCGACGGCGAACTCGATCCCGTGGAGTTGCGTGAACTCGGCGAGCATCTTCGCGGTTGCACATCCTGTGCGGTCGATGTACTCGAGCGCGTGCAGATGAAGCGCTCGGTGCAGACGGCGGGCAATCGGTACGCGGCGAGCGCGGAGTTGCGGAATCGGATCGCCGAGAAGGTCGCGAAGAGTGTCGCAAAAGAGGGCGCGGTGAGGCCGCGCAAGTCAGCATCTCTGTGGGCCGTGCTAGCCGTGCCTGTACTCTCGGTCGTGGTTCTTTCCCTCGCGGTGAACTGGTACGTGAGTCGTGAAAACGCCCGCCGGCTGCGGGTTTACAGCGAACTCGCAGACTTGCATGTGGCCGCTTTGGCCAGTGCCTCCCCCGTAGATGTGGTCTCGACTGACCGGCACACTGTGAAGCCGTGGTTTCAGGGAAAGATTCCGTTCAGCTTTAATCTGCCGGAACTGCAGGGCACCAACTTCACCCTGCTCGGCGGGCGAGTCACCTATCTCGCGCAAACGCCCGGAGCGCAGTTGATCTATCAGGTGCGTAAGCACGAGATTTCAGTTTTCATTTTCCAGGATCGCGGAGATGAAACGGCAAGCCCTGCATCGGGTCCGCTGCACGCGCTGTCGTTCAACATGGAGAACTGGACTGACAACGGGCTGCGCTATTTTGTGGTCGGCGATGTTGGGCCCGAGGATATTGACGCACTGAGCAAACTGCTTCGCGACGCGCGCTAATTTGGGGCAGCCGCCTTCGGCTGTCCGCCGGGCGCAGCCCGGCTTCTTTCGCTGGCACCCTAGCCTACACCTTGCCTTCGTTTGGAATTATTTCTTCCCGCGATAAAGGCCGGCGATTCCGAATGAATATGGCGTCCATGTCGCTTCGCTAAAGCCAGCGCTCTTCATCCGCTCCAGCATTTCTTCCGGCGGCGGGAAGCGCTCGACCGAGGCCGGCAGGTAGGCATACGGACCACGCACGCCTGAAATCATCGTGCCCACTCGGGGCAGAACTTGCTTGAAGTAAATGCGATAAAGCACGCCCATCGCGCCCTTGGGCTCGCCAAAGTCGAGAATGCCGCATTCCCCGCCGGGCCGCAACACTCGGACGATCTCCCGTAGTCCGGCATCGTAATCGGCGAGGTTGCGAAATCCGAAGGCCAAAGTCACGAGATCGAAATGCGCGCTCGGCCAACGGCAGGTTCAGCGCATCGGCTTCGATCCAGCCCGGCATCGAAGCTGACGACGGACCGGTCGGCGCCGCCGCCGACTTCGCCGTGGCGCGTTGCAGCATGGCATGCGAGAAATCCGCGCCCAGGATTTGCGGTGACGACTTCCCTGCCTGACGTCGCAACGCAAACGTCATGTCCCCCGTCCCGCAGCACAGGTCAAGAATGCGCGCATCCGGTCGCGTCACGATGTGTCGGAAAGTCCGCGCCGTGCGGCGCCACCACATGCGGTCGATGTTGAACGACAGCACATGATTGAGGAGGTCGTAGCGCGGAGCAATCGCGGTAAACATCTCGCGGACCGCGCGCGCGGCCGAATGCTGGTCACTAGCGCCTTCCGGCGCAGCTCCGACGACCGGGGATTTGGCGACGACCGGCACGATGATCGACTAGTTCCACTTCTTCTTTTTCGCTGGTGCGCTTTTCGGTTTCGACTTCTTCGGCGCCGACTTTTTCAGCAGTGACACAATGCCCTCGACCTGCCGCAGGTGGTTGGTGTCGTGCCCGGCAAACATGCGCGTCATGTGCGTGATGGTTTCTTTGCCGCGCTCCAGATGCATGCCGAAGGCATCCCAGCTTTCGCCCGGAAGCGCCCTCAGCATCGCCAGATTGTTCTCGCGGAAGACGCGGAAAGTTTCGAGCGACTGCTTCGCATCGCGTTGGCCATATCGAAATACCGAAGCCCACACATCCTGATCGAAAGGATGAACCGTGGTTCCGCTCGCCCCAACGATCAGGCGCATGCGCCAACTGCCGGCAATTTCCGCATCTACCAAGTGCGCGAGAATTTCCGCGATCGACCACTTCCCGGGCTCCGGCTTCCATTTCATCTGCTTCGGTGTCAGACCGTGAATCGCCTTCTTCAACTTCCCGGCCGTCGCCTTCTGAACTTTGAGCGCATCTTCGCCGTCCAGATGGCCCAGTATCCGCTGAATATATTGTTGCGCGGTCTCCTGCATTTTCCTTCTCCTCCTACTTTTTCCAAACCCAACCGCCGCGCGACAAGCGGCGCAATTCTTCGACGGCATTAACCACGGCGCCGGCAGGCACATCGCTGGCAACTTCCACCTTGCCAATTTCGCGCGGCAGAATAAAATGCACTACCCCGTTCTGCGTCTTCTTATCGGACTGCAGGCGCGCCAGAATTTTGCGCGGACTCACATTCACTTCCGGCAGCCGGCCAAGGCTTAACACAGCATCGGCGATGCGGCCGGCGGTCACGCTGTCGGTGCGGCCCACGCTGAGCGCGATATTGGTGGCGGCGATGATTCCCCACGCAACGGCTTCCCCGTGCAACAGGCGCCGGTAGCCAGTTTCCGCCTCGAGCGCATGGCCAATGGTGTGACCTAAGTTGAGCACGCGGCGCAGGCCGCCTTCGCGCTCGTCGGCAGAAACCACTTCCGCTTTCAGCCGTACGGACTGCGCGATGAGCCATTCCAACTCCACCGGATCGCGCTTCAGAATGCGCGCGCGATTCTGCTCGAAGCGCAAGAACAGCTCGACGTTCCCGATAATGCCGCACTTCACCGCTTCATATAGTCCGGCACGAAACTCGCGGTCGGGCAGTGTCTTGGTCACCGTGGGATCGATCAGCACCACGCGCGGGTGATGAAACGTTCCCAGCAGATTCTTGCCTTCAACCAGATTTACCGCGGTCTTGCCGCCAATCGACGCATCGACCTGCGCCAGGACGGTCGTCGGAATCTGCACCAACTCAATTCCGCGCATGTAGAGCGAGGCCAGCAGGCCGCCGACATCGCCAACAATGCCGCCGCCCAGCGCCACGACGACGGCCTTGCGATCCGCACCAAGCCGCGCCAGTTTGTCGGCCATGGCCTCGACCGTAGCCAGGCGCTTGGTCGGTTCGCCGTCGGGCATCGCAATCACTTGCGGCGTGAAGCCGCTGGCCTTGAGCGAATTCACCAGCTTCGATCCCCAGCGCTTGCGCACCGGAGGGACGGTCACGACAAAAATACGGCTGGCCTGTGGCAGCAATTCGCCCAGCACCGAGCCGGCTCGCGTGAGCAGGCCATTTTCGATCATGGCCTGATAAGGCCGCGGCGGCACGTGAATGGTCACTTGCGGCATGCGACTCAATAATAGCGTATGCGGTTGAGAAGCTGGAACGGAGGTCCATGTCAGCTTTTGCTGGGCGTTTTACTGGGCGCTGGAAATGCCGCCGAGAGCGCCATCGCGATCAGAAGCACTCCCCCCACCACAGCTAAAGTAATCGAAATCGGAACTCGGAAATAATCAGCCGCAAGCATCTTCGCGCCCATCAGAATGAGCACCAGCGCCAGCCCATAGCGCAGGAAGCGGAAAAGCTTCATCAGCCCGGACACCGCGAAATACATGGAGCGCAGTCCCAGGATCGCGAAAACGTTCGACGTGTAGACGATGAACGCATTCAACGTGACAGCCAGAATCGCCGGAATAGAATCGACGGCGAAAAGAATGTCGGTGGTTTCAATCACCAGAAGCACGACCAGCAGCGGCGTAGCGTAGAGCCGCAGATTATCCTTCGGGTTGCGGACGAAAAACTTTCCGCCTCGGTAATCGCTCGTGACCGGGATGACGCGGCGCAGCGCCTTCACCAGCGGATTCTTCCGCGGGTCGACTTTGTGCTCGCCACTCCACAGAAATCGAATTCCGCTGATGATCAGCAGCGCGCCGAAAAAATAGAGCAGCCCGTGAAAGCGCGAGAGTAGACCAACTCCGGCGCCAATAAAAATGCCGCGCATGAGCAGCGCACCCAGCACGCCCCAGAACAGAACCCGATGCTGCTGATCTTCAGGAACGGCGAAAAAATTGAAAATCACGAGAAAGAGAAAAAGATTATCGACGCTGAGCGAAAGCTCCAGAACATAGCCAGTGACAAACTCAAGCGCGACCTGGTGTCCCTGCCAGAAATACAAAACGCCGGCGAACCCGGCTGCCAGCGCGACATAGACGGCGCTCCAGCCCAACGCCTGGCGAAAACTGGCGACCTGCCCGCGGCGATGGAATACACGCAGGTCCAGCACCAGCACGCCGAGCGCGACCACGTTGAACAGAATCCAGAAATAGAGCAATGGAGTTTCCCGGCGGCGATGGATCGGTCGTTAGTCGTTAGTCGTTAGTCGTTAGCGAACCAGCGCCGGAATCGTGAGCGCCACATAGCCGACGACCAATGGCCGACGACCAACGACCACCTTGTTATTTTTGCCGCCCACGCTGGCCGCTGGTCCAATCATCCCAGATGCCGAAGGACTTGAACAATTCCACGCTGTTGGTCTCGCGGATGGTCTGCTCGATCTGATCATGCGTGAGACGGGGCCCGATTTTCTCGGGCAAGTCTGCGAGTTCCACGCTGAACGCGGCCGCCTCCGCCACGTGCTTCTTGAGTTGCGGAAAGTCCACCTTGTCGTAGGTGTCGGAAATCGCATGATAGTTTTCCATGTAGTTCGCTTCCAGCTTGGTCGGCAACGAAGGTCGGAACGCCTTCCAACATGAAGTCGAAGTGATCGGTTCCCCACTCCATGTCGAGCTTCATATCTTTCACGTCAAACTGCGCCAGCGGCGCAATCAGATTTTTTGCGGCATAGAGATAATCTTTGCGGCCGCCGATCGAGAAGCCGGTAGTCTTCCCCGTGCCAGAATCCCAGATGACAACGCCCGCAGACTTGTCGAGTTCCGCGCGATGATTGAAGGCATAAGCGCGGGAACCGAGCAGCCCCTCTTCTTCGCCAGAGAAAAGAATGAAGCGGATGGTGCGCCGCGGCTTTACGCCCGATGCCTTGATGGCGCGCAGCGCATCTACGACCATCGCGGCGTTGCAGCCGTTGTCGAGTGCGCCCGTGCCCAGTTCCCAGGAATCGAGGTGCGCGCCCAGGATCACGAATTCATCCGGCTTCTCGCTGCCGCGGATTTCGGCAATCACATTCGAAGTCTTGATCGGGCCGCCGATCACGTTCGGAATCGAGAGATCAGCCCACACCAGATTTCCCGCTGCCAGCAACCGTGCCATGCGCTCGCCGTCTTCCCGCGCCACAATCACGATGGGCAGTTTGTCGATCTCTCCCGCGTTCGAATTCGTGTGCCGATAAAGAATGTCATGCTCGCGCGTCGCCATGAAGGCGACCGCCCGCGCCTTACCCTTCACGGCCAGATCGATTGCCGGAGGAGACTTCGCATATTCGGCGAACAGGTCATCCCATGTTTTCAAAACGACGGTGTGTACCAGAACGATCTTGCCGGAAATGTCGCCAGCCTTTTTGAATCCGGCTTCCGAACCATCACCGACGTCGACCACCGGAACATGCTTCACTGGCGCCAGCGCGGGAGCCCACGCCGCGGAAACTGCCCGCACGCGGAACGGCGACAACACGGTTCCTCCGCCGACTTTCGAGGCGTCAACCTGGTAAGCCGTAGTCGCCGTCATCTCGGTCGCGCCTTCCGCCCATGAATTCGGGATCGTGAAACCCTCTGTGTGAACGCTGTCAGCGCCCGCCGCGGTGAAGGCTTGAACTCCCCAGGCGATGGCATGCTGCATGGCGGGCGTTCCGGGAACGCGGCCCCCGATTTCATCGGTCAAGCGATGAAGATTCACCTCCAGCGGCGACGGCTGCAGCGCGGCCTGAATCACTTGATTCACTTCGTTGGTATCGGCGGCAGGAGTTGCAGCAAGGCAGGTGAAACACAGAACGGCAGCAGAAAGCAGGGCCTTCACAGTTCGCATAGGTGGGTGCATTAGAAATGAAATGCTGGAAAAGCGCAAAACGGAATGGCCGAGCAACGATGGCTCAATCGAAAAAGCTTTTAATCGCAGAGATCGCTGAGACAGGCACGCGGAGATCGCAGAGACGAGCAGTTGGTTTTCTCAGCGTTCTCGGCGCGGGGTTCTCGGCGGTCTCTGCGATTAAAGCTTTTGACTTGCCTTACTTCGGCGGCAGCGGATCCATCTTGTCGAGAATCCGCACCGTCTCCAGAATCACGCCGCCCACGATGGCCAGACTCTTAGGACTGAGTTTGTCGACCGTATCTTGTGTGGTGTGCCAGAAGACATTGTTGTAGCCGTAGGAAAAATCAATCAGGTCGGCGGACGGCACGCCTCTTTTCATGAACGGAACATGATCGTCGCCAACCGTGTTATTGCGCGCGAAAAAGTGCGACTGATAGCCCAGGCGCTTGGCTGACTCGCCCACTACATCTTCCAGCCACGGCGTGGAATTGGAGTCGCGATCAATGTCGAGGTCGGAATCGCCGATCATATCCGCCAGCAGAAACGCCTTGATCTTCTTCAGCGTTCCGTCGCCCTGCCACTTCTCGGCCACGTGCGTGATGCCGTAAAGACTGTCCTGCTCAAAAGGCATTTCCAGGGGCAGGCCGCCGGAACCATCCGGTTTCATGGCTTCTTCCGCATCGTCCCACACCAGCCACACGCTGTAGCCGTCGCGCGTCCGGCCGCGCAACTGGTTCGCCAGTTCCAGGAGCAATCCGCTGGAAGAGGCGCCATCGTTAGCGCCCACATACGAAGTATTGCGCAGCGGATAGTTCGTGTCGTAGTGGCTGGCAATCACGATCACGCCGTCTTTGGTGCCGGGATACTTGGCGATAATGTTGTGTACCGAAAACTTGCCTTCGGGCGTGTCGGCGGTAAAGATATCGTCCTCGACCTGGTCCCCCTTCAGTTGCGAAGCAATGTAGTCCTCGACTTTCTTGTGATTTGCGCTTCCGACCGGGCGCGGCCCAAACTTCACAATCTCTTTCACATACTGCATGGCGCGATCCGCGTCGAACGCCGGCGCGGGCGCGTTATCTGGCGGAAGGTTCAGGGCCACACCTGGTGCCTGAGCATTCGCCGCGGGCGGCTGCACTTGAACGATCTCGCGGTCGCGGTCGCAACCTACGACTGCCAGAGTACAGACCAACAAAATCCACCGCACAGAATTGATCCCTTTCATTGTGCCTGCTTCACTTTCTGCTTTTCTTGCCGCGCCGCGCGCTGCTTGGGATGCACCAGCCACGCCACTCCAATGCTAAGGGCATACAGCGCGAGCATGGGTGCGGCAAAAACGCACATGTTTACGATGTCAGGAGTGGGCGTAACGATCGCCGCAATAATAAAAATTACGAGAATCGAGTAGCGGAAATGCTTGATCATGAATTCCGGACTCATGATCCCCATGAAGGCCAGAAAGAACACCAGAATCGGCATCTCGAAAATCAGCCCCATGCCCAGCACGATGCTAAAAAACAGCTGCGTGTACTCTACGATCGTGATCATGGGCTGAAACTGGTGGCCCATATCGATCAGGAAACCCAGCGCCCTGGGATAAACGATGCGGTATCCGAAATATCCGCCGGATACGAACAGCGTGATCGTCGAAACCATGAAGGGCACGGCATAACGCTTTTCGTTGCGGTACAGGCCAGGAGAAATGAACATCCACACCTGATAGAGCACGAACGGAGAGGTAAGAAACAGGCCAGCCAAGCCCGCGACCTTCAAGTAAAGATTGAAGGGATCGGTGGGATTGAGAAATACCAGCTTATCCGGCAGATTGTGTTTGTGCAGCACGTCCACGATCGGCTTCTGCATAAAGCCGAAGAGCCACTCCGCCTTCCACCAACACACACCGAATCCCACGCCCACGGCGATGATCGAGTAGACGATGCGCTTGCGCAGTTCTTCGAGGTGGTCGAGAAAACCCATGGTGGTCATGGGTTCTTTTTCGCCGTCGCCGCTGCCCCGCGCGGCTGCGAAATCAAACATGCGATTCCCGCGGAACTGAGGGTGCTACATCCTCGGGAGGAACGACAGCTTCGGTAGCTACTTCGGTCGTATTCGACTGCGTGGCAAAAAGCGGTTCATCGGCTGAAGCGGCCAGAGTCGCGGGAGCGGCCGAGGTTTCGGTCGCGGGCGAATCGGCGGCAGTTGGCAGCGCCTGAACTTCGCTCGCCGCAGCATTCAACGTGCGGCTCGCCGTGCCTTCCGGAGTCGGACTCGGCGGCAGAATCGTCTGCCGCTCGTGGACCTCGAGATTCGAGATCTCCTGTTCAATCTGGGCCTTGAACTCGTTCGAGGCCCGCTTGAACTCGTTCATGTACTTCCCTACCTGGCGGGCAATCTCCGGCAACTTCTTGGGCCCAAAGATGATCAGGGCCAGGAAGAACAGGAAGATTGTTTCGGAAAAGCTCATGCGCTTCATCATACTGCCGAAAAAGGAAAAGCGACAATGCGAGGGAGACACGGTTTTGACATGGCGCAGGCCTGGGCAGGATTTGCAGCGTGGCCGATAGGCAACTCTTGCCAACGACGCGCCGTCGGAATCTTCAACCGCGAAGAGTGCCGAGCTAACTCCCGCGAAATCTGCGAATTCAACTTGCAGCGGGTCGCGCCGAGGTTTGGCACGGAGCGTGCCACTCGGAGATTGAATCGCCGGATCGCCAAGACTCAGCAATTCGTCCGTCCTCGAATCTCAGTTCGGGCGGTAACGATTCTTTCGCTAAAGGAGACGCAATGTCTGTATCGGCTATTGCCACCAACAGCTTTATCGCCAACAGCACGCAGCAGCACAGTCCCATCAACCTGCAACAATTTCAGCAGCAGTTCCAGGCGCTGGGCAGCGATCTGCAGGAAGGCAACCTGTCGTCGGCCAGCACGCAATTCGCGTCGCTGCAGGCGCTGGTTCCAAACAGCCAGTCGGCCGCGCAGTCGCAAGTCCCGATCGTGCAAACCTTCAACCAGTTGGGGACGGATATCCAGTCCGGCAGCCTGACCGCGGCGCAGCAGGACTACGGCACGCTAAAAACTGACATCAACAAGATCGCGCTCAACCACTCTCATCATCGCGAGCGCGACCCGATGGAAACCGCCCAAGGCAACGACCAACTCGGCCAAACCCAGCCAACCGGCACCGCGGCCACGGCGCAGTCGGCCTACGCCTCGCTGCTGCAAGGGATTCAGCAGTATGGTCCCGGCAGCCTGGCCTCGCTAACGCCGGATCTGCCGACGCTGAGTGCCAGCAGTTTCTCAGCCAACGCTTGACCGCGGAGGACGGAGAGAAAGGCAGGCGGTAAGTTGTAGCGCCGGCGGCCCGCCGGCTGTCGCGTGGGCGTCTCGCCCACGCAGCGGAACGAAGCATCGCAAGCGGCGCAGATTTCAAGCGGCGTATGATATTGCCGCCATGCAATTCTGGTTTGCCCGCGGCAGCGAAGTCACGATTCGCGAACAGCTGGTCACTCAGGTCATCCTCGGCATTTTGAGCGACGACCTCGAGCCGGGACAGCGCCTGCCCAGCACGCGCGAACTAGCGCGCCGTTTTCACGTGCATCCCAACACCATCAGCGCGGGATACCGTGAACTCGAGCGGCAGCGCTGGGTTGAGTTCCGCCGGGGCAGCGGCGTCTACGTGCGCGCCCGCAAGCCGGAGCAGTCGTCCGCTCCATCGCTGGCGCTCGATCAAATGATCGCGCGCCTGTTTCGTTCGGCGCGAAAGCTGGGTGTAACTCTGCCTGTGCTGCGCCTGCGTCTGCGGCAGTGGCTCGAACTGCAACCGCCCGACCATTTCCTGCTGATCGAGCCCGAGGAAGAACTGCGCCGCATCCTGGCCGCGGAGATCGCCCGCGCCGTCACTTTCCCCGTCGAATCCTGCTCCCCGCAGGATTGCCCCAAGGGTCCCGAAGGCGGCATTCCCGTGGCCCTGCCCAACCGCGTAGCGGCAGCACAACAGTTCTTGCCGGCCGGAACCGAGATCATCGCGCTGCAAGTGCGCTCAGTTCCCACGTCGCTCGCCGAATACTTACCCGCGCCTTCGGGCGCGCTGGTGGGCGTGGCCTCGCGCTGGCCGGAATTTCTGAAAGTCGCGCGCGCAGTTCTACACGCCGCTGGATTCCATCCCGACAGCCTGGTTTTTCGCGATGCCCGCGAGCCCAACTGGCAGCGCGGCCTGAAGCAAACTGTGGCGGTAGTCTGCGATCTTCTAACCGCGGCCGATCTCCCCGCCGGCTGCCGCGCCATTCCCTTCCCGCTGCTCTCGGAATCATCCATCGCCGAACTGCAGCGCTATGAACAGTTCGTCAACCAGCCCATCGAGGCATCGTAAATTCGAAACCATAGCGCCCTTCATTCCTCATGTGGCACTTGAGAAAGTGCCTCAAACCGCGCCGCCAGCCTGCCTGAATCCTCTACGCTGCCTTTAGCAACAACAGGAGGTCTAACCGAGGAGGCGTACTATGAAAAACTTTCTGCCATTTTGCTTCTTACTGCTTCTGTCGCTACCGGCATTCGCGCTGGAAAACGGCCACGCCAAGTATGTCGGCGGCACGCTGCCGGGCGTGACTGCCGGCACCATCGGCCGACTCGATACAACCTCTGACGCAGCACTGATCTTTGAACATGCCGGCAACAAGATTGAGATTCCCTATGCGGCGATCGAGTCGCACCAATATTCGAAAGAAGTAGCGCGGCATCTGGGTATTCTTCCCACGATCGCTGTGAGGCTCATCAAAGTTCGCCAGCACCGCCACTTCTTCCGCATCTCCTATCGTCTTCCCGACGCCGCGACCGCACAGGTGGTCCTCTTCGAAGTCCCGAAGTCCATGCCGCGTACGCTCGAAGCCATCCTGCAGGACCGCGCAGCGTCAAACTGGAAGCCTGCTCGTCCCATGGCCAAGCCCTCGCCGCCCAGTGGTTCCTCCCATGAACCCCGCCGCGACGGCGCTCCCTGCGGCTGCCTCGACGATGTGTCACTCCTGAAACTGCCATAGGCGCGCGCCCTCGAGAGAGCCATCGGAGCTACTCTGCGCTCATGAAAAACCAAATCATTTCCGCAATGCTGGCACTGGCACTGACCGGATCGATCGCCGCGGCCCAAACCGCAGACCGGGCGCCGGTCGAAAACATCGGCGCTCGCAATTCCGTGTCGAATGCCCTCTCGCCCGCCGACCGCATCTCGGCCGCACGCAGTCCGTACACTCAACCCGAAGAAGCCTTGAACGACGGCGCCGCAAATCTCGCCCAGTTCCCCGGCCGGCAGTCTGGACCACCATCCTCGCGCTGCGGCGGATATGCACGACCCTACCCCGGTATGTGGAGAGGAAGCGTCAACGGGCGCCACATCGCAATCGGCGCACTGATCGGTTTCGGCATCGGCGCTGCGCTGGGCGCCAAAGCCAACCAGGATCCAACTCCTGGAGCGACCGTCAAGGCCTCGCTGCTATTTGGATCTGTCGTAGGCGTTCTCGGCGCCTTGATCGGCCAGGGTGCTCCGGCGTATGCACGCCTGAAGCGTCCGCGCCAGCGCGGAACCGATAGGCATTCGGCCGACCAGGATGAAATGGCCTTAGCCGTCCCGGCTCCTCCCGGCCAACCCGTTCCGGCCGGGGAACCTAAATCGCCTTCCGGCGCATCTCATATGCAGGCTCCAAAGGCCTCATTCCAGGAGTAGTTACCATTGGTGACTATCCCGGTCCGGGCCAGTCTAAGGTAGTGATATACTGCGTTTACAGCGCCGTAGCTGGGGTGGAAGCAAGCCCTCAACGAAGGAAATCTCAAGATGGCACGTAGTTCTCGCCGATCACTCTTCCTGGTACTTTTTTTTCTGCTCGCCTGCGGGTTCCTGGGCATTCTGTTCGCTCAGCGTTCCGGCCAGCAGTCGTCGATGACCGGCGACTCCGAGGTTAAAGACAGTCTGAAGCAATTCACCGACGTCTATGCCCTCGTCGAGGATAACTACGCCGAGCCGGTGAATCCGGATAAGGCAATCTACAACGGCGCCATCCCCGGCATGCTGCATGCGCTCGATCCGCACTCCAATTTCTTTGATCCCAAGTCCTACGCGCTCATGCGCGAAGACCAGCGCGGCAAATACTACGGCGTGGGTATGACCGTCGGCCCGCGCAACAACAAAGTCATCGTCATCTATCCCTTCACCGGAACGCCCGCCTACAAGGCCGGCATTCATCCCGGCGACGTGATCATCGCGGTCGACGGCAAGTCGACCGAGAACATGACCACCACCGACGTAGCCGACCTGCTCAAGGGACCCAAGGGCACCACGGTTCACATCAGCATTTCGCGCGAAGACGTCGAGAAGCCGATGGAGTTCACCCTCGTCCGCGACGAAATTCCGCGCTACAGCGTCGACGTCCATTTCCTGATCAAGCCGGGCGTCGGCTACATGCACGTCAACGGCTTCAACGAAACCACCGAGCATGAAGTTTCCGACGCGCTCGATTCCTTCGGCGACCTCAAGGGACTCATCCTCGACCTGCGCGGCAATCCCGGCGGCCTGCTCAGTGAAGGCGTCGGCGTCGCCGACAAGTTCCTGAAAAAGGGACAGCTCATCGTCTCGCACCACGGCCGCGCTTCTGCTGAAAAACGATACATCGCGCAGCATGGCAACGGCGGCAAGGATTATCCCGTGGTCGTACTGGTCAACCGGCTGACTGCATCGGCGGCGGAGATTGTTTCCGGAGCGATTCAGGATCACGACCGCGGTCTGATCGCCGGCGAAGTCACGTTCGGCAAGGGCCTGGTGCAGACGGTCTATCCGCTATCAGAAAACACTGGCCTGGCGCTGACCACCGCGCATTACTACACGCCCAGCGGACGCCTGATTCAGCGCGACTACAGCAACATTTCGCTCTACGACTACTACTACAACCGCGACACCGTCGATAATCCAAACAACGCCAATCGCGAAGTGAAACTCACTGACAGCGGACGCACCGTCTACGGCGGCGGCGGTATTACGCCCGACGTCAACATTCCGCCCGTCAAGGGCAATCACTTTCAGGACACGCTGCTGCAGCATTACGCTTTCTTCAACTTCGCCAAGCGCTACGTGGTGAACCACCATCCCACGAAGAGTTTTGAAGTCGACGACGCGACCCTGCAGGAATTCCGCAAGTCGCTCGACGAAGCCAGCATTCCCTACACCCAGGCCGACATGCTCGACAACAACGACTGGATCCGCTCCAGCATCAAGTCGGAAATTTTCATCGACGCATTCGGCCAGGATGAAGGCATGAAAGTGCGCACCGAGTCTGACCCGGAAGTCATCAAGGGCCTGGAGTTGCTGCCGCAGGCCAAGGCCCTGGCCGACAACGCCAGGAAAATCATCGCCGAGCACAACGCGGCACCGGCGTTTAATCGGTAAAGGCAGCCGGCGGTTAGTCCGGTCGCCGAAGAAGCTTGCGATCAAGGAGGCAACATGAAGAAGCATCTGGAAGCGACGATTCTCGGGATGTGTTTTGCAGGTGCTTTCGGATTGCTCTTGCACAACGTCTTGTTCGGGATCTCCATCGGGGCCGCCCTCGGCGTAGCTTATGAGCGAAGACAGCGCGGTGCGCACTAGGGCCCGCTGCGCCGCACCCGCCCGAATCGACTCCTTCATTGACTTCATACTTCCGCCGTGTGAAAATCCGCCCCTAATGACCATTTTTTCGGGAAATGTGGGTTCCGAGTTCATCTGCCATGGCTGGTCGAGGCTGGTTTGAATCCGCTGATTCTCGCGGGCGCGGTGCTGCTCTCGCTCATCGCCGGCTATACCGATCTGCGCAGCCGCCGCATTCCCAACTGGCTGACCGTCCCCGGACTGCTGATCGGCGTCGCCGCCAACACCGCTCTCGGAAGCTGGAGCGGACTCAAGACTTCCCTGCTGGGTGCTGGAATCGGCATGGCGCTGCTGCTACCGTTCGTGCTTCTTCGTAGCCTGGGCGCGGGCGACTGGAAACTTGCCGGCGCGCTGGGCGCCTTCACCGGTCCCGGCCTGCTGGTGAATCTGCTGATGGGTTCAATTTTCGTCGCGGGCGTGATGGCGGCTGGCCTGATCATCTACAAAGGCCGCATTCGCCAGACGTTGCGCAATATGGGCCACATCCTCGTGTCGCTGGTCACTTTCCAATTGCCCGGAACCCGGGTTTCGCTGGATAATCCGGAATCGCTTAAAGTCCCCTACGGGGTGGCGCTGGCGTTTACGGTAGTGCTTTATGGCATTCTCTGGAAACTGGGACGGGTGGCGTAAGATGTCGGGGCTTGGAACGTTCTCGGCTGGATTGCATCGATCCGTGCGGTTCTTGCTCCGCCGCTTGGCCCGCGAAACCCGCGGCGCCGAGATCGCTGAAGCCGCCGCCGTCCTGCCCCTGATGTTCATGATGCTGCTCGGAATCTTCTGGTTCGGCCAGGCCTTCAGCATCTACGGAGCCATCACCCGCGCCGCCCAGGAAGGCGCCCGCGCCGGATCGTTCCCCTATTATGCTACGAGTACCCAAGCCGACTCTCTGACGGCATTCGCCACCAACGCCGACAATGCAATCCAGAGCGCGCTGATTGCATCGAAGCTGAATCCGGCTCTGGCTCGGGCCGGAACCCCGCCGCCTTTTACCTCGTGCAACCAAAATCCCCCAGCCTGCGCCAACACTAGCTTGAACTATTGTGTGCAAGCGCCGGTCGTTTTAACCAATGCGTTCTCTCCCGGAGCGCCCGGTGTCTGCGGCATTTCTGTCACCTTTCAATATCCATTCCAGTTCTGGCTGCCCTTCACCTCGCTCAACAAGCAGCAAATCTGGATCAGCGCCTCGGCGCGCGTGCGCATGGAGACCCATTGATTTCTTGGTCTCGTCTACGAAGTTGTCTCGGCACCCCGTCTGGCATCCTCTGCCGCAGCGACTCCGGCGCGCAACTGGTTGAGTTCGCCGTCGCTCTCCCTCTTCTCGTATTGTTCGTCGTAGGCATCTTCGACTTCAGCAACGCGTTCACCTTCAAGCAGAAACTCACGAATATCGCGCGCGATGCCGCTCGTGTGGCTGCAGCCGACCCCGCCAATGACCTGGTGGGTCCAACCACGCCATCGGCCGTTCCAGCCTCAGTTCTGGACGCGTTTCAAGTCATCGACAATTACCTGATCGCGAACAACATTAACGACTGCGGCATCAGTACCAGCACACCCAGCCTGGGCGCGTCGCAGCTGACGTGGACCTACACTGCCAGTGGACTCGGCTGTCCGACGGGCGGGCTCACCATCGTCATCAACCGCGGATATCCTTTCGCGGCGGTTGCCGCCGCGCAGGCGGCCGGTGCCAATTGCAGCGCCCAATTCGTCGGCAGCCCCACGCAAACTGCGATCATCGGCACCTGCGTTAGTATTCAGTACGCCTATCAGTGGCGATTCGGACGCGTCGCCAGCCTGCTGGGCTCGACCATGTCGCTGCCCATGTCGATCACGGTGGCGGCGGTCGCCATGAACGAGAACTGAGCCGAAGCACAGGCAGACAGCATGAAGCCGCCAGCATTTCGCACATTCCGTTCGCTTCAGCCGCCTCGCCGCCATGAGCGCGGCATCACCATGGTGCTGGTCGCGATTGCCATGGTCGCCATCATCGCCATGGCCGCGCTTTCCATCGACATCATCAGCCTCTATCTGGCGCGCGAGGAAGCGCAGCGCTCCGCCGATGAAGCCGCGCTGGCCGCGGCCCGCGTGATCTCGCTCTCCGGCATCACCGGCGACCCTGCCAATGCAACCGCCTCCTGGCCGCCGATCTGCGGGGGAGCGTCCAGCGCGGCCACACAAGCCGCCATCGCGGTCGCCACGCAGAGTTCGGTGGGAGGCAGCGTAGTTGTGAGCACCAATGTTCAGTACTCCGTCGGAACTGGCACCCCAGATCCCAACTGCACCAACGTGACGGGCGGGTTCGGCATCGATCCAATCGTTACAGTTACGGTCCAGCGCACCGGCCTGCCCACTTTTTTCTCGCGGATCTGGGGAAACACCGGCAACTCGGTGAGCGCCACCGCCCAGGCCGAAGCCTTCAACTCTTCCAATTCCGACAGCGTTACCGGCGGCAACGGCAACATCGTTCCCGTGCAGCCCAGCTGCGTGAAGCCGTGGATCGTGCCCAACCGGGATCCGCTCAACCCAAGCGATACTTGCGACCAGGGCGCCGTCCCTTGCCAGAAGTTTGTAAACCTCGCCGACGGCTCGATCATTAACAAAGGGATCTCGTTGAACGGCACGAACGCGACCGGCGTAATCGGCGAGAGATTCTGGCTCAACCCCGACTGCGTTCAGACCGGCACGCTCCTGCACCTGGCGGCAGAATCCACCCGGCGGAAACTTCCCCCAGGCGGCAAATCCAGCGATAAAACCGCCCCCCAGCCTGCAATATCTACCGGGCGAAGCGCCCACCGCCAATCCGGTTGCGCTGCCATCGTGTGCAAACTCTGGCAGTCCCTATGAAGCGGCCGATCGGCGGCTGCGACCAATCAACCGTCTACCAATGCGGCGTGCAAAGTTCTGCCGCTTCCCCTCCCGTGGTCGTCGATCTAAGCGAGAACCCCGGCGCAGGCACCAACGACACAATGAACGGCGCTATGTGCCTGATCCATGAACAGCCCGACGGCCAAGACGCGCTCAACACCTCCGCCTACCCGTTTCAGGTTCTTTCTGGCACGAGCAACCCGTTGAGCGGCGCTGGACTGGCCAGCGGCAGCGTCATCACCAGCAGCAATTCGATCGTTTCATTGCCGATTTACGACGACACACAGGCCCCGGGCACGATAAACCCGACCACGACCAACGTCACCATCGTCGGATTCCTGCAGGTGTTCATCAACTCGGTCGATCAGTGGGGCAATCTCGACGTCACCGTCCTGAACGTTTCCGGCTGTGGCAACGGTACAGGCACAGCCGTGAGCAGCACCACGGTCACTGGTACTTCTCCCGTGCCGATTCGACTGATCACGCCTCCATAGCTCAAATGGACGAGGCTCGGCCTTCGATCTGAAGACGTTTCTTGGCGGGATACAGCTTGGGGAAATAATTATTGATCGGGCGTAGTGTCGTCGGCGGGTTTTCCATCCGGTCCCGCCGGAACCGGCGGCGCGGGCGCGGGATTCTGGGGTTGCAGATTCATACTGGCCGGTTCCTGTTCCTGAGGATCAGGATTCTGCACCGGCGCCAGCGGCGGCGGCGCCACATAGGCGCCCTCGGGGCGCGTGCTGAGGATGACGCGATCGAGTTTCGCGGGATCATCGACCGCGCTCAGAATCAGAAAATTAAATTTGGATCCGTTCAGCAGCCGCGCCAGAACTTCCGGTGCCGGCCCGGGCGCGATATCGGCCACAACTTTTTCTGTCTCCGCGCCGGCAGCAATCGAAATGTCAGCGCCTGTACGCTGCTGCACCGCAAACAAAACTTCTGACAGCGTGGCCTTATTCGCCCGGATTCCCAGCAGGCCATCGCGATACGAAATGTCGAGCAGTGGCTGGTCCGCCGTGACCACGGAAACCGGCGACGCCCCGCGCACATAGTTGGCAACAACCAGCCCCGGACGCCGCGCCGGCGCGGAAGGAGAGTTCTCTGCTCCCGCGGAAACATCCGAGTTGCCCCCGCCCATAACCTTGATGATGACCGTGCGCCCGGAAGGAAATACCTGATACGACTGGGCGGTTTTCAAATCGAGTACCAGGCGCGTGACCGGCGGCTTCGACTGAAACAGCCCGATCCGCAGGTCTTTCACTTCGCCGCGATCCACCGACTGGCTGCGCAGTTTGCCGCTGGGCAGAGAATTCGGAAAATCGATGACCAGCCGGTCAGGCCCGCTCAACACCTGAGTCTCCGGCACGATCCGGTCGCTGGCTTCCACTTCAATCTCGACCGCATCTTTGCTGTCGAGCACCTTCACGCTGCGAATCGACGACTGTGGAACTCGCGTTTGCGCCGGCAGCGCCTCCACACTCATCCCCGCGCAAAGTCCGGCCAGCAACAGCCGGCTCGCAAAAATTCGGGGGACACTGTGCATGAAATGCCTGCGCCTGGGCGGTGTTATCGCTGGTTCTAAAAGCTGGTTCTAGCGCGATTGTAGCAGCGAACAAAGGGGCGGTCGCTTACGTTGGTATTAGAACCAAGGTTCCGGTGCCGCTTTGGGCACGGCCTTCGGCGGCCTCAGCTAGTGCGTCAGCGGCTTCAAAATGTCACTCAAAATATCCGGCTGATCCGCCACCCGCTCCAGATGCGGATTCTTTTCCCCGTCGTGATATACCACCGAATAAGTCTTGAAGAATTGCGCGTTCTCCACCAGCAACTCAATCGGCTGGTCGCTTCCCTGTGCCGCTTTCACGGCCGCGCGCAGCAACGCCGGTGACCACTTCCGCCCGTTCACCGCGACCAGATTCATCCCCGGCCCCAACCCAGCCTTATATCCCGGCGAGCCCACGGCCACATCGATAATCTTGCCATCCTTCCCGACATAGAAGCCGAGCGAGTACGAAAAGTCAGCGGACCGCCCCAGCGAATTTTCCGCCTTGGTGAATAGATTCGGCTTGTCGTTATAGATCAGCTTCCATCCCCCGCGCTCAATGCCGCCCAGCGGAGCATGCGTGCTGGTCGCCGACACGCGCTCGTGCAGCAGCTTAGCCCAGTCGTAGGGCGCAACCTGATTCAACGTTCGCACCACGTCATCGAAGGTATAAGGAACCACTTTCGGCGGACCACTTTCACCGCCATGAAACAGCTTGCAGAAGTCGTTCATCGAACGCTGCCCTTTGGTCTGCTGGCGAATGATCGAATCCACTTCCAGCCAGATCAACTGACCCTCCGGATAGTAATCGAGCCCACGCCGCCAGTTACTCCATTGCGGTCCCATCATGCGCAGCGTCTGCACCGAGCGCGCCGTATCTTCGAGCGGCCTCCAGGTGCGGCCGCTGCGATGATCGAGCGCCGCCGCCGTTCCCGCCAGCGCTTCGCGATACTGCTCCTCTGTCCACAACCCGCTGCGCGCCGTCAGCACAGTCCCTAGATATTCCGTCAGCCCTTCATACACCCACAGCAGATCGCCGATCATCGGCTCCTGATAATTCGGCGTGGCCAGACCCGCTGGCCGCCGATATTTTCCATTCCATGAGTGCGTGAACTCGTGCGGCACCAGATCGGCATACAGCATATGCAGATCAGGATCGATCAGCGCGCGCTCGGCATCGACGCTGTCATTCGATTCGTGATGCTCCAGCCCGTGCCCGCCGACCTGACTGCTCAAGGTCAGCAGAAAGTGATATTCGCGATAATGCCGCGCCCCGAATAACGCACCCGTTTCCGCCACCAGCTTCTGATATGCGGCCAAATCCTGCGCCGACATCGCCAGATCAGGTTCGGCCTCGGCCACCAGATCCATCACGTGCACCGGAGTCTCTCCCGGCTTGCTCAGCTCGATTTTGCGATAGTGATCGCCGGCGATCAAGGGAGAGTCAATCAGCGTGGTCAGCGAAACCGGCGCGAATTCCACATTGTCGCCAGTAGTGCGAGCACCGGGCAGCGCCGTGCCAAACTTCCATCCCGCCGGCAACGTCACCGAAGGCGCGAAAGTCACATCATCCGAGCGCGCGCCCTTGGGATAAAGCACCACCGCATTCCAGTTCAAATCGAGAACATTGCTCGAAGCCGCCGGGCCGCCCGCACCCGCACTGTCGAGCGATGTGATGGCGTCGAGGGATACATCCAAAGTCTCCACCCCCGCCGGAACCGTTACATGGAACTCATACATCTCCACCGGATCGCGCCGCCAGGCCAGTTCCTGCCCTCCGGCCTGCATGTGAATTCCAGTCAGCGCCCCGATCGGCCCGCTGGGTCGATGATTCCCCGGAATCCATTTCGGAAACACCAGCGCCATTTCCCCGGCGTGCGCGGGAATCTGTAAGTGCGCGTGATAAATATTCCGCGGCGCGTCGGTCAAATCCACGTGCAGACGGATGGTCTGAGCGGTCAGACCCAGCGCCAGGAAAAAGCACATGCACAACGGCACACTCAGGCGACACCACCGGCGCAAATTGGCAACCCGCACTATTCCCCTCCAGTAAGAAGCGAAGCCAGAAGGCTACAGAAAGAGCGTGAAGGAGTGCAAGAGGTGAGGACGAGAGGATTTTTTCGGGTCGAACAGACGAAGGTTTAAGAGCTAATTTCGGACGAATCTTCGGCGGGTCATCCAGCCGATTGCGGCCAGCCCAGTGCCAAACAGCAGCCATGTGCTGGGCTCCGGCACCACCCCTCCGGTGCCGCAAGGTTCTCCCTTGCCCTTCTTGCTGGTGCCGCCGGGGACTACTCCTTTGGTGGGCTTCTTTCCCACTCCGCAAACCCCAGGAAGTGGCGGAGGAGCAAGCGGTACCCAGCTTCCGCCGGTGAAGGGGTCGTACATGCTCAATGGCGGAGCTGGTCCCAGACCGGGCAATGCCGGACGATTCAACAGCGCCGACTGGAAGGGCGCCGGAGGATTGGCGGAGGCGGTCCCGGTTGCCGGATGCACCGGTTCATCGAACTTTGTCTCCGGAGGTTCCTGGGTCGAAGTCTGCTGCTGCGGCGCTTCTGCCACTTGATTGCCGCAGCGTGAGCGCGCCGTCATCTTGCCGTCGGTGATGAGCCACTCGCCCTGCTTCAGCGTCACCCGGCGCCGGGTCCAGAACACTTTGTTGCCGATCCGATAGGAAACGAAGGCCAATCGCGCCAGAGGCAAACGCATCATGCGCGCATGATTGAAATCGAAACCTGCATAATGCGCCGCGACCACGCGATCATGCTCCGCCGCCCACTTCAGTTCGCGCACATCTTTCACCCCGCCGGGCACCACGGAATAGGGATAGACCGGACGAGCTTCCCGCTGCATCTGGCCGAGCGATTCCTGCTCCACCTGCAAGAGCAGGTTGCGGCTGGCCTCGTCGGCCTGCGGGTCAGGACGGACGGCGCGCGACGCGCGGAAAAGAGACGGACCCAGATACGGAAGAGCAACCCCGGCGAACCCGATCGCCAGCCCCAGACAAAATACCGCCAAAAGAACGCGCCGAAGCTTGCGATTCCGGCGATGGCGACTCGTCCGGCGGCGCCGGATCACCCGCTCAACTTTCCCTGCTTCCGGTTGATTCAACAACTTCTACCTACCTTTGTCGACCGGCTTCCTGGGCCTTCTGGGACAAACGACACTTCGCTGCGCTTCATGACCGCAGTTCAAGTGCCATCACCGGACGCTCATCCTCGTCAAAACACAGAGGATACTGCTACGAATTTGCCACGATCCTACCAGAGAGTGCACCTCTTTGCACAAAATATGTTGGGCAATGGAACTGTCCAGGGTATTGAATCGGGAAAATCGAGTCCGTGAAGGTCGCCCCCCTCTCGCGCTGAGCAGAAACCAACCGACGGGTCACCAGCAAATGCGCGTTCCGGATCGCGATCCTCCCGCACAAAAGCGCGAACTTTAGTAACTACACGAAGAGGCCATTTCCCGCCAATCCACGCGTTGGTACTATGCCCTTGGTTACGGGAGTCAATTCCCCGTACAGATCGTTTGTGTAACGTTCTCGCCGTCCCCTAAGCGGCGCTACCAAGAAGGCCCAACCCCTACGGTCTTCCGCAGATTCCCCCCGGTAGAGAAAACAAGCACGGCCCGCTGTCGCACGCGTTTGGGGAGACAGCCACTTAATGGTTCTTGCCGGGAGGCAAAGCATGCGTTTCAAGCAAACTTCTCTCGCCCTCTTCGTGGCCCTGATGGCGCTGGTCCTGACCAACACCGCCCTGACCAATACCGCTTTCGCCAAATCCGTGACCATGACCTATGAAGGTCAGTACCAGAACTATTACGTCTCCATCAACGGCAGCAGCACCTACACTCCGCTGATGTGCGACAGCTTCGACAACAACATCTACCGCGGCGAAACCTGGACCGCGACCGCGACTCCGTTTCTGCAAGGCATCGCCAACAGCATGTTCGGCCCTTCGATGACGCTGGACTACAAAGCCGCCGGCCTCATCTACAAGAGCATGCTCGCCGGCACGCTCACCACGCTGCAAGCCCAGTGGGCAGTCTGGGGACTGTTCTCCACCAACGCGCAGAACAGCGCAGGATTCCTGACCTACGGCGGCGCCGCCACTGACGCTACTTACCTGGGCCTGGCAGGCACCGCGTCTAACAGCGCCTACAGCGGATTACTTCTCTACACGCCTGCCGGCGGCAAGCCCGGCGTCGGCCCCCAGGAATTCATCGGCTACAGCGCAGTTCCTGAGCCCGGCACTCTGACCCTGCTCGGCACTGGCTTGCTCGGCATGGCTGGAGTGATTCGCCGCAAGCTGACCAGAGTTTAGTTTCTGGTTTTTGTTCCGCTTCACCCTTCTGTACGCATCTCATCTCAAGCCGCACAGCGCCATGCTGTGCGGCTCTTTTTTCGCGGCTCCGAACCATCTCCGCGCCGCCCTAACGCCTATCGATAATTAAGTGACGCGTTGGACTGTGCGCAATCCAAGCTGGGAAAGCGACCTCCCGGCGCACGCTAAAGTACTGCGGTGCTCTCCAGATCGGCCGGAATTGCCGATAGATTGAAAAGTTGGCGGACTGATTTCCCATGTCGATGAAACTGCTCCCGGCGTCGGTGAATCCGGTCGACCCGTCGCCCGATGTGTCGACCAGCCTCGTGCCTCAGACTCCGAGAGCGATTACCACGCGGGCCGGCCAAATTAGTCTGGTTGCTCCCGCGGGCGCCTTCGCTCCTTCGTCGAAGCGCAGGGGCGAGGCGAATCGCATCTACGGAACATCCGTGGACGATTCCCCTAGCGATGAGACGGGACCCTCGGGCTCGGTCTATATCTCGGCATGGGCCTGGAGCGGCCCCGTCGAAAGCACGGCCGTCGCCCACTACCTCGCCTACGCCGCCGGCCTCATGGCGTGGAGCGGGCGCCTGATTGATCTCTACGCTTAAATGATCTCTACGCCGAAATGACTGGAAATTTTGGTGGAGCTAGTCGGGATCGAACCGACGGCCTCGTCGTTGCGAACGACGCGCTCTCCCAGCTGAGCTATAGCCCCACATGCGGATGGATGAATTGCCTGACGACGGTTCAGGTCGCTTGCTGATTTATTTTATCAGCGATCCAGAATCGGCACCAACCGCGCCGCCATCCGCGACTGCATTTCCTCCGTTACTTTGCGGCCAACGAGGTTCAAAAACCACTTGACGAAATCCCCTCGTATGCGTCTAACTGACAGTAGGGAGTGCGATTTTCGTGCCCCAATCGATAGCGCCGATTGTTCGTCCATCCGGCGATACCGATCCTGACTGCGAGATGTTTACTTCATTGAATCCCGTGACCGCGCCTCGGCAGCGCCGGCTGCTGATCGGCTCTCTCGCGCTGCACGGCATCCTGCTGGCATTTCTGCTGCACGCACCCGAACCGCAGCTCATCAACCCGTCGTCCGTGGCGCTGGGCCAGAACGGCAACTCCGTAACCCGCCTCTACTTTCCCAGTCAATTCGCCCGACGACAGCAGCCGCAGCTCCTCCGACATGGCGAAGCAACGCTATCGCCACCAGCGTCTGAGCCACAACAAGCTGACGTTTACGACGCCCGCGCCGCCGCCGAAGCTGGCACTCCCACAGCCGACGCTGGCCCGCACTAACTCTGAAGATGACGCTAAATCTCAAACTCTTTCTGCCCAAGGTCACGGCGCACAAGCCGGACCCACCTACGGGACGCTGGTCGGCGGGCCATTCTACGGCAACGAAGTTCGGCCTGCCCTGCCCGTCAAAACTTCCGACCCGGCCGTCTATCCCTGGCAACTGCCCGACAACCCCGGCAACGAAGTCATCGAAATCACCATCGACGAGCGCGGAGAAATCATCCGCAAGAAAGTTCTGCAAAGCCTGGGACCTGACATCGATACTAAATGTCTGGCCGCGCTCGATAACTGGCACTTCCAGCCCGCCACTCGCAACGGCGCTCCCATTGCGTCGAAACAGGACGCAGTCTTCCCCTTCCACGCGCGAGGCTAGCCGCGCTCCTGTGGCTCCGCACTCAGCCGCTATAATAAATACGTGAGCGAAAACGCAATCGAGCAGGTCGCCTCCGCGGATTTCCCCACCCGCTGGGGCCAATTCCGCATCTACGGCTTTCGCCAGCATCTGCCGTCCGACGGCAATCGTCCCTCGGTCGAAGAGGCCGTCGCCCTGGTCGCCGGCGATGTGAAGTCCGCGCCACCGCTGGTCCGCATTCACTCGCAATGCCTGACCGGCGACGTCTTCCATTCCCTGCGCTGCGATTGCCGCCAGCAGCTTGAACTCTCGCTCTCGATGATGCGCGACGAAGGCGCCGGCATCCTCATCTACGAACAGCAGGAGGGCCGCGGCATCGGCCTGATGGCCAAGCTGCAAGCCTACGAACTCCAGGACTCCGGACTCGACACCGTGGAAGCCAACGAGCGCCTCGGCTTCAAAAACGATTACCGCGACTTCACCCTCCCCGCCGGGATCCTAAAAAAGCTGGGCGTCACGCGGGTGCGCCTGCTCTCCAACAATCCCGAAAAAGTCGAAGCCCTGGAGCGCGCCGGAGTCAAAGTCGTGGAGCGCGTCCCCTGCGAAGTTACTCCCAGCCCGCACGCCGAAGAATATCTGAAAACAAAAAAAGAGAAACTCGGCCACTTGTTCACCTAGCAACCGCTTGTCATCCTGAGCAGCGGCACGTGCCGCGAAGGATCTATGTAGCTCGCAGGCGGCGCTTATTTTCGCGGATCCCCTCGCGCTAACGACGCCGCCAGGAGGACAACGGCTTCATGCGGCAATCATTTTGCGCGAAACCGCTCCCCGTGCTCTAATGCGCTGATCTACTCTCGTGATGCCCACGTCCGATCCTGCACCTCGCTCATCTTCGCGCACCGCCGCCATCTTCTTCACGCTCGCCCTCATCGGATCCACCTCCATGCTCTATTACCACCTCGCCCTCTTCCTCCCGCGTACGCTCGAGCACCGCGCCTCCATCAGACTTGGCAATGGCTACTCCTTCGGCGACGACTTCTATCCCATCTGGCTGACCACACGCGAATGGCGAGCCTCACATCGCGGCCCCTACAGCCCCGAGATGACTCGCGAAATTCAGACTGGACTCTTTGGACGCGCGCTCGACCCCCGCAATGCCACCGACCCACCCTCCGACTATCGCGAGTTTGCCTATCCGGCGTTCACCGACTTGATTCTGTGGCCCGCCGTTCTGCTCGACTTCCGGCATCTTCGCATCGCTCTCGCAGTGTTGCTGCCGCTTCTGACGGCGGCTGGTTTCGGGCTGTGGTTCCTGGCGTTGAACTGGCGCGTCAGTACAATCTGGATTGCCATTCTCACCTTGCTCGGGCTCTGCAACTATCAGGTTCTCGAAGCGCTCTTCGCCGAGCAACCAGGATTGATCGTCGGATTCCTGCTGGCGGCCGCAGCGCTCGCTCTGCGGCGAAACCGCCTTTCACTGGCCGGAGTGTTGATGGCCCTGACTTTGATCAAGCCGCAAATGACCATGCTGGGGATCGCGTTCCTGCTGCTGTGGAGCTTTTCCGAGCGCCATCGCGCCAGATTCTGGATCAGCTTTTTCGGCGCCACGCTATTTCTGATTGGCGCTTCGCTGTGGATCTGGCCGCACTGGATCGGCCAATGGATGAGAGTTCTGCTCGGCTATCATCTCTACGCAATGCCGCCGCTGGTCACTTTGCTGCCCGGCACGACCATGGGCGGCTACATCGGTCCGGCTGCAACCGCCATTCTTCTGGTGGTAGGCGCACGGCTTGCGTGGCGGGGCCGTAGAGTGAGTGCGGAGGCCGCAAGTTTCTGGCTGATTCTAAGTCTGCTGCTCGCAATCACCTCGGTCACCCTGCTTCCCGGTCAGGCAATCTATGACCACGTAATTCTTTTGCCCGGAATATTTCTGCTGCTGCAGCACTGGCGGAAACTTCGAAATGCCGGACGAGTCCCTCGCATGCTCACGGCGATCGGCGCGATCGTGCTGTTCTGGCCGTGGGCAGCCGCGTTCGCGCTGATCATGCTGCGCCCGTGGCTGACGCCAGCGCTGTTTGGCTCAACGGCCGTGTTCGCATTGCCCATTCGGACTACGGCATCGCTTCCCTTCGCGGTGCTCGCTCTACTTGCTTACGCTATGAAAATTAATCTGACTCGGCATCAAGAAGCTGCTTGAGCAGGTTCTTGTTCTTAGCCGGCAAATACTGCAGCGCCGCTCGTGCCAGCGCCGAATAAACTTCGCGCGCAACCGGCGCGCCGCGCAGGGCGCGCAGATGTTCCTTCAACGTTTCCGCGTCGCCGCGCACGATCGGCCCGCTGAACCCTCCCGCCGCGCCGAACGCTGCGTAGTTGGCCAGCGTCTGCTGCAAGATCGGCAGCATGCGACGCCTCGCCTGCGTCCGCTTCACTCCCGCCAATTCTGCAACCTGCTCGGTAGTGGCGAGCAGAGCTGTAAGCAATGGCGAGGCAAACGTTCCCCAGGCGTGATACGCAGCCTTGTCTTTCTTGCGAATGGTATACGCCCGGCCGCCCAGATCTCGAACCAAACGCCGTGCCATGCGCACCGCCGAAGCATCGCCCTCCAGCGCAAACGGAACTCCGGCTAGCTCGCGTCGCGATTCTACGGATTGCGATTTTGAGGTAGACGCCCCGCGCACAAACGTCATCATCGGATGCACCGAGGCCACGCTCGCTCCCCGCCGACGTAACACCCTGAGTGCGTCGCTGGTGAGTGCGCCGCTCGAATGCAACGCGATGCGTCCCTTCCATTCAACTTTCTCCGCAAGCGAGCGAGCAGATTGAGAGATCGCCGCATCCGGCACACAGAACCAGATCAGTTCGGCTTGCACCGTCGAGAGATCGGTCAACTCGCGCGCGCCCACGAGTCTTGCCAGCCTGCGTGCTTTTCGCTGCGAAGAATTCGCTCCGGTTCCGCGAGACGATGCTCGGCCCGAGGACGTCGCGCGCGAACGCGCAAGCACAGCGTCAATCTCATACCCCGCAGTCCGCAATGCCAGCGCAAGGGCCGTCCCTAGATTCCCTGCCCCGACAATCGCGACCCGCGGCTTCGCCACCATGCCCGGCAGCATAGCAGATAGGAAAAGCGGACCTCAGACCTCGGCCCTCAGACCTCGGCGCTTCTTCTGCAAAACTCTCATGGCCAGAGGTCTGAGGCCTGAGGTCTGAAGCCGTGCTTTATATTGGAGTCATGCCGAACGCTTCGAAGAAACGCGCCCGCCTCCTCTCGTCCGAAACTGTTTATAGCGGACCTGTGTTCTCTGTCAGCACGGACCACGTCGCAGAACCGAACGGTGTGACTGCGCGGCGCGACGTCATCCACCACGCTGGCTCCGTGGTAGTGCTGGCGGTGGACGACTCGGGCGTGACGCCGCGCGTGCTGCTCGAGCGCCAGTATCGCCACGCAGCGTCGGACTATCTGTGGGAGCTGCCGGCTGGGCGCATCGATCCCGGCGAGAAGGAACTTCAGGCTGCCAAGCGTGAACTGCTCGAAGAGACTGGATATACCGCCGCGAAATGGCGCCGCATTCTGAAGTTCTACGCCAGCCCAGGATTCGTGGCCGAGACCATGGCAGTCTTTCTCGCTACTGGCCTGCGTGCCGGCGAGGCGCAACCTGAAGCAGACGAAGTCATCCAACTGCGCATGGTCCCGCTTCCGGACGCGGTCCGCATGGTGATTGCGGGAACCATCCGCGATGCGAAAACCATCTCGTCGGTGCTGTGGCTCGATCACGCATCGCGCGCGGCGAAGACAAAGCCTGCGCCGAAAACGAAACGACGCGTCAGGAAGTAGCTCGGTAGTTTCAGGATAATGAGGGCTTGTCATCCTGATGCCGGCGAAAGCCGGCCGGGGGACCGTACGTCGGCGGAAGCCGTCGATGGCGTGGACGGGGACTGCCTTCACTTCACGCACCGCAGAAGATCCTCGCACCTGCACGAGAGATGTTCCGGCGACGTAAGGTCCCATCTGAGGCCCGAGGCGCTCCGACGGGATGACATCGGGGGGGTATCCCTGACGCCTGAGTTTGAAACTTCACCGCTGCTTCTCGCAATACAATCGCTTGACAGCCCACCCTGGCCGTACCAAAATGCATCTTATGTAAAGGTAATGCGGCGCACGTCCTGGGGCCCCCGATTATGGACGTGCAGAAAGCGGGGGGTACGTGGAACGTCTGAAAGGAACCGTCAAGTGGTTCAATAACGCCAAAGGGTACGGGTTCATCGGGCGCGCGGATGGGCCGGATGTTTTCGTGCACTACAGCGCCATCACCTCCGAAGGCTACAAGAGCCTGCAGGAAGGCGATCCGGTGGAGTTCGAAATCACCGAAGGCCAAAAAGGCCCGCAAGCGGCGAACGTCACCAAGGCCAGTTAGCAAGAAGCTCGGGTCGTGGAAGGTCGGACGATTTGGTTTGCCCAGGCCGTGGGACAACCCGACGCCGAGTTCTGATTCGCATCGACTATTTCCTTCGCCTTCTGGCTCTCTCTGCTCAACTCGTTTAACCTTGTTCCATTCCCATGGACAACAAGGCCATCGCCAACATTCTTTACGAGACTGCTGATCTGCTGGAGATTGACGGGCAGGATTCGTTTCGTATCCGGTCTTATCGAAACGCCGCGCAGGCGATTGAGAATTATTCGCAGCAGATCAAGGAACTGATCGCCGATCCGAAGCAGGTGCTCGCGATTCCCGGCATCGGCAAGAGCATGCTGCGCAACCTGCAGGAACTTCTCGCCGAAGGCAAGCTGAGCACGCAGAAAGAGCTGCTGGAGAAGTACAACCCGTCGATGCTGCAGTTGCTGAAGATTCAAGGGCTGGGTCCGAAGACGATTGCGCTGATCTGGAGCGCTTACAAAGTCAGCGACGTGGACGGCGTGGAGAAACTGGCGCAGGAAGGAAAGATTCGCGAACTGCCGCGCATGGGCGAGAAGCACGAAGCCAAGCTGCTGAAGGCGATCGCGGATTATCGGCGCATCAGCGGGCGCTTTCTGGTCGACTCCGCTGAGGAGGAAGCGGAGAAGCTGACCGAGTATCTCGCGAAGTTCCCCGGCATCGACAAGATCACGCCGGCGGGATCGCTGCGGCGCGGGCGCGATACGGTGGGCGACCTCGACATCCTCGTCACCGGAACGGCCTGCTCGACTGAAGAAGGGCGGCAAGCGGCGATTGCGCACGTGGCGAAATATCCTCCGCTGATGGATGTGATTGCCAGCGGCGATAACAAGATCAGCTTTCACCTGCGCAGCGGGCTGCAGGTGGACGTTCGGCTGCTGCCGCCGGAATCTTTCGGCGCGGCCATGCAGTACTTCACGGGATCGAAAGCCCACAACGTGGCGCTGCGGCAGCGTGCGCTGAAGATGGGCTACACGTTGAACGAGTACAGCCTGGCATCGTTGGAGACCGAGAAGCCGGTTGCGGGAAAAACTGAAGAAGAAATTTATGCCAAGCTCAAGCTCGATTACATTCCACCGGAGATGCGCGAGAACCTGGGCGAGATTGATCTGGCGCAGAATCATGCGCTGCCCCAGTTGATCACGCAGGCTGATCTGAAGGGCGACGTGCACATGCATACCGTCGAAACCGACGGCAAGAACACGATCGAAGAAATGGCGGAGGCCGCCCGGGCGCGCGGCTATGAATACATGGCCATCACCGATCACTCGAAGAATCTGGCGTTCGCCAATGGGCTCGACGACAAGCGGGCGGTCGAGCACATAGCGCGGATTCGTGCAGCCAGCGAGAAGATGGACGGCATTACGATCTTTGCCGGCATTGAAGTCGACATTCTGGCGGACGGCGATCTGGATCTTTCGGACGACGTGCTGGCGCAGATGGATCTGGTGATCGCGAGCGTGCACTCGGTGTTCAACCAAGAGCCAGCGAAGATGACGGAGCGGCTGTTGAAGGCGATTGAGAATCCGAACACTTCACTCATTGGACATCCCACCGGGCGGATTCAGTTGCGGCGCGACGCCTATGGGTTTGATATGCATGCGGTCTTGACCGCGGCAGCGAAACATAAGGTTGCGATGGAATTGAATTCCTATCCTGACCGGCTTGATCTGAACGATGTGCATCTGCGGCAGGCCAAGCAGCAGGGGGTGAAGATCGTGATCAACACCGACTCGCACCATACTTCGCACATGGAGAAAATTCGCTACGGCATTTTGCAGGCGCGGCGGGCGTGGCTGACCAAGGATGACGTGCTGAATACGCTGCCGGCGGCGAAGTTTGGCAAGGCGATGAAGCATGGGTGGTGAGGTGGGATATACCTTCACATTTTTTTTTATCGAGCTGGGTAAAATCCTCATTCGGTTGGGTTTATGAGACGCGGGTATGCTGGCGCGACTGCAAAATATTGATTCTGAAGATGTTGCACGTAAAATATTGCGGAACAAGGACTTAGCGCTGGCCTTCTGGGCCGGTTTTTGGTGAACGGTCGGCGTGGGAATTGCGCGCATGGAGCCATGTTGGCGCTTTCCGCAGCCTCGGTCAAGGTTGAGCGTCACAGCCGGAAGGTTTTTTTCTGTGGAAGCTGTGGAAAACTTTCAGTGTTCCTTCAGTCTCCGTTACAGGTTCTCCTGGATGAAGCGGGGGCTGAGGTGAATGTCGAACTGGATGAGGGGCGAATCACCGATAACTTTGAAACCGTGGATCTCGCCAGCTTTGATAACAAAGATGTCTCCGGCGCCGCCCTCGAAGGATTCGCCGTTAACGGTCCACAGTCCGCGGCCTTCGCGGATGAACTGGATCTCGTCATAAGGATGGCGATGCGGGCCGGGGCCCGAGCCGGGCTTGCCGTGGTAGAGGAACACTGAGACTCCGGCGTTGCCTTGTTCCGTGCCGACAAACTCGTGGGAACTGCCGACGAAGGGCAGGTTCTCCTGGCGCACGTGATACATAGTCGTTCTCCTGGTTAGGTTGGATGATGATGGAAACGGCTTGGCTGCGCGGAAAAGGGCCGTCGAGGTTGGGCCGTCGCAAACCGAAGCGCGCAGGAAAGTATTCGTCACGATCAGCCCGTGAATCGCCAGGGCCCAATCTACACGAAGCAGGGCGAGTGCGCCGCGGAAGGCCTTACAAAAAACAGAACTGAGTCGCAATCATGCAAAGAGCGCCCGCACTACCGCAACCGCAGACACTCCCGTCCATGGCATTGTTCGTGTCGGATGTCGTAAGGTTCCTCGCCCGGCGTTCGCCGCGCTCAGAATGACATGAGACTAAAATACTTCGAGATCAAACCTCAATTCTTCGATCACTCGAATCTGGCGTAGAATCGGCGGGGTAGACGCGGTTTGTCTTTTGACGAAATATATGCCTGATCAGAATCCTGGTTTGCCAGCTGTTCCTCCGCCTCCGACTGTGCCGCCTACTTCGCCGCAAGTTGCGGGGCCGGCTGCTCCCGCGGGTCCAACCATTCGCATTGGGGAAGAATTTGGGACGGCGAAGAAGAATTTGCCGCCGGTCATGATTCTGCTGATGGCTGCGGGCGCTCTGTTAGTCGTGGTGGTGATTGTTTCGTTTCTGAATCGGGCTAAGCCGCAGGCTTCGGGGACGCTGGACAACGTGGTTGCGGTGGAGATTCCGGGGCAGGGGTCGACGATGGCGGCGTTGACGTTTACGATCCGCAATACCAGCGAGAAAACTTTGTACGTGCGGGTTCTGCAGGGATCAGTTAAGACGAGCAGCGGCGAGTCGACGGCGGAGGCGGTGTCGGCAGTGGATTTCGATCGATACTTTCAGGCGTTTCCGGCGCTGAAGGTGGGGGCGCAGCCGGCGCTGCCGCCGGAGACGAAGATTCATCCGGGGGAAACGGTGACGCGGACGATTATTGTGGCGTTTCCGGTGCCGCTTGCTGTGTTTAACCAGCGAAGTTCGACGAGTGTGATGGTTTGGCCTTATGGGGAGACGGTGGCGGTGACGATGACCCGGTAGCGACTGGTCCGCGCCGGTCGTGGACGTGCACGCGAAAGGCCTCGAGCTGCGCTCGAGGGACAGCCGGGGGCGGCTGTCCCTACATGGACTCTTTTCGGCTACTTCCTCTTATTTCTTCGCTCCTCCGCTTGCGCTTATTCCTCGAATGCGGTTTTATAGCGGGATGACGAAATCTTGCTATTCTTTGCGCTCTCTTCGTTTTTTCAGCTTCCTTTCCTCGATCGCCCTGTTCGCGGCGGTTTTTCTTTTGACCATCCTTCCCGCAGCGGCGCAGACGGGGAAGAATCTTTTCTATGTTGGGACTTACACCGAGGAGGGGAGCAAGAGTAAAGGTATTTATGCTTTCCGGTTTGACGACGCTACGGGGGACGTCACACCGCTGGGGCTGGCGGCGGAGACGACTAATCCTTCGTTTGTGGCGGCGAGCCCGAATGGGAAATTTCTTTATGCGGTGAATGAAGTTGGCAAATACAAGGGGCCGAATAGCGGAGGGGTGAGCGCGTTTGCGATTGACCACGCGACTGGTAAGTTGACGTTTTTGAATGAGGTGGCTTCGCGCGGGGCGGATCCGTGTTACATCACGGTGGACCGGACGGGAAAATTTGTTTTGGTGGCGAATTATACGGGCGGGAGCGTGGCGGTGTTTCCAGTGGCGGCGGATGGCGGGCTGGGCGAGGCTTCCAGCTTTGTGCAGCACAGCGGGCATGGGCCGAATGCGGAGCGGCAGGAGGGGCCGCACGCACATTCGATTGATTTGTCGGCGGATAACCGGTTCGCGATGGTGGATGATCTGGGACTGGATGAAGTGGACGTTTATAAATTCGACAGCGGTAAGGGAACGCTGACGGCGAATGATCCTCCGTTTACCAAGGTGGCTGCGGGGGCGGGGCCGCGGCATTTTGTGATGCATCCTTCGGGAAAGTTTGCTTATGTGATCGCGGAGATGGGACATACGGTGACGGTGTTTTCGAATGATGCGGCGGGGGGAAAGTTGCAGGTGCTGCAGACGATTTCTACGCTGCCGGCGGATTTTACGGGGCGCAATGACGATGCGGAAATTGCGGTGCATCCTTCAGGGAAGTTTTTGTATGCATCGAATCGCGGGGACGACACGATTGTGATTTATGCGATTGATGGCAATAAGGGAACGCTGACGCAGGTGGGGAGGGTTCCGACCGGGGGAAAGGAACCGCGGAGTTTTGAAATTGATCCGACGGGGAAATTTTTGTTGGCGGAGAATCAGAAGTCGGATGATGTGGTGGTGTTTCGGATTGATGAGAAGACTGGCGGGCTGACGGCTACGGGGAAAGTGTTCGAAGTGGGGTCGCCAGTTTGCTTGAAATTTGTGCGGGCGGAATAGTTCGATGGGCCGGGGAAAGGCGTCCCGCCACAAGTAAGGAAGCGAGCCAAACGCGCGATTCTTGTGTCGCAAAAGACGCGACACGTCGCGCGGCTCGCCCAGATCCCTCGCCGCGGAAAGAACGCTTCCTCGGGATGACATGCAAACTGCACCGTTACTAGTTCAGCGGCGAAAAAGCTTGCGCGCGAGGGCGCGGGCGATGGTGACGGGATGAGTCGCAAGCGTGGAAAGCTGTCCCAAGAGGGTTTGCGGCTCGTGGAAGACGCCGAGTTGTTTTAATACGGTGGCGCGGTCGTAGTAAATTTTTTCGCCGGCGAGAGCGTCGTGGGCGTCGAAGGTGTAGACGCCGCACAGCGGGAACTCGACTCTGCGCGCGGTCGCGGGCAGGCCTCGCCAGGGGCCGAGGTGAGTGCCGCGAATGATGACTTCCACCAGGATCGCGTCGCCGGTGACGTGGCGGCGCTGCACATCGATTTGCAGATCGGGAAGAGCTTGCATGAGCTGTTCGTAAAAGCGGCGAACGCCGTCCCGGCCGTGGTAGTGGTCGTCCCAGGCCTGATCGTCGTAGCACGCGGACTCGCCGAAGGTGCGGAGAACGCCTTCGAGATCATGCTGGTTTTCGAGGCGAATGTGCTCTTCCACCAGAGCGATGCGAGCCGACTCTCTGTGCTTGGGGATGGGTGCGCTGGCCACGGTTAGGCTCCGTTGTTTGCGGGAATTGACGCTCGGCCCGAGCTCCAGATATTACCATCGGTTCGCGTGCGGCGGAGCTGTGCGCGACCGATCCTCGCGAGCTCCGGACATCAGTTGTACTGATTGCGAGGGATCCTGCAGGAATGGCGGGCATTCCTATCTACGTCATCCACGGTGTCGGCTGGCGTAAGGTCCCACGCCCGACTGCGTCGCGCGTAGGATGACATCGGGAAATGGTTTCGCGCAACTGCGGAAGGCGCTTCTACTGCTTCTTCTGAATTCCTCTTCGTCGGGCCAGGTGAGTGCTCGCCGTCGAGTTGATGTCGTCGTATTTCAGGCAACTGATGGAGCCGTCGACTTCGAGGACGCAGAGCGCGGCCTGATCGGGGCTGTTGAGGCCGTGTTCGCGGAGGGCGCGGTTGAGTTCGTCCATGCTGACACGCTCTTTCGCCATGTGGGAGTCGATGACTTTTCCATCGTGAACCAGGAGCGAGGGCTCGCCTTCGACTATCTTGCGGAAGCCGCGGCTGTTGCCGGAGAGGTTGGCGACTGCATAATTCAGGATCAGTAAGGTGGCGGCGGCGACGGCGCCGCCGAGCAGTGAGGTGTCGGGGCCGGTCATGGCGTTTTGTACGGAGTTGGAAAGCAGGAGGAGCAGGGTGAGGTCGAAGGGGGTCATTTGGCCGACCTCACGCTTGCCGCTGAGACGGACGCCGATCAAGACCAGGAGATAAATCACGCCGGTGCGCAGGATGATCTGCAGCAGAACGTGAACTCCGGGGTAGACGGCTCCGGTCATAGTGAGAGATCTTTGCTACTTGTGCGTTGTCAGCCTGACAGGGGCGCCACTCCGCGTTACTCTACAGCGCCAGGAGCTTGCAGCGCAGCTTGCGAGTCGCGAAGCTTAACGCGCTTGACCCCGTTCCTGTCGACTTCATTCAAGATTTCCACCGTCGTACGGTCCCTCGCGGCGGCTTCGCCGACGCTCAGGATGACAAGACCGATGATGACAAGATCAATGATGACAAGATCAAATTGGTCTTGCTTTAGTTCGCCGTTATCGGAACGGGGGCGCTTTTCGGCGTGCTCAGATATCCGGTGGCCTTGTTTTTGTCGACGGTCCAGACGACGAGTTCGAACAAGAGGTGATCGCGTCCGGAGTAGAACTGGATGGGCTCGGAGACGTTGCGATCTCTCTTTTCGATGGTCTTGTCGTCGGAGGTCACGTTCATGGTGAACTTGCCCTTCTTGGCGTCGGCCTTTTTCAGTTGCAGGCTGACGGTGGAGACGGGCTGAGGTTTGGCGCCCTTGAGCAGAGTGAATTCGTAGTAGTTGCGGTCGCCCTTGTGTTTGAGAATGTCTAGGTCGCCGGCGGTGTGGGCGATAAGTCCGCTCTGCACGCCGAGATCGCCGATGGTGCTTTGCAGCTTGGCTTTGGTGGCTTCGAGATCGGCCTTGGTGGTGGCGACATCGGTTTTTACTCCGCCAACGTCGGTCTTGACGCCCGCGATTTCTCCGCTGACCTGGCCCATCTGCGCTTTCTGCTCTTTTTCAAGGCGAAGCTTCGGCGGCTCTTTGCTCGGCCTGCAGAGCGGCAGTGCGTTGGAGCAGATCTTTCTTGGTCATGCCGGCCTGGCTGGCCAGGGTTTCTTCTTCGGCTTCAGCCTGCTGGATGCGATTCTGCAGCTCTTTGACCGCGGTCTGGTTGTTGGCCACCGCCTGGGTGAGGTTCAGCATCGCCATATGCGTGGCGTAGTGGGCATATGCGAAACCGGCTATCACCAGGATCGCAAGCACGATAAGAATCCATTTACCGGCGCTGGACTGCTGTTCCATGTGCATTTGATCGCCTTCGTCGGCCATACGTCTTCCTCCTCAGGAAGCTAAAGAATGAATTGCAAGGATACCTTTGATTGTTGAGCAGGATCAATCCAGTGTCAATTGGCAGGTGGGATGCGAAGCTGCGGTGGACGGATGCTTTGGAGATCTCCTCAGCGGCTAAAGCCGCGAATCATTTGACGCGAATCGCGGCGCGGCTGAAGCCGCGCCCCTTCAAAGCAAAAGCTTTTCAAGCCAAATCACGGCACGGCTAACGCAGCGCCCCTTCAAAGCAAACTCGTTTCCAGTCATCTTTTCTTCGGGCCAATTCTTTTCCATGCGAGCTCTTTCAAAAAATGGTGAGAGCTAGAGTTCCCCGCCGCCTCTCTAACGGCGTAGCTCCAAGGCCTGCTGCAAGGTGGGGCCGGGGTTGTTTTGAAATTCGCGGCGAACCTCCGCAGCGGATGGGCCGAGGCGCTTTTCGATTTGCTGCCGGGTTGCGGCGCGGACGGGCAGGGTCGCGGCGTGGTTGAGTGATTGCGACACGGAGTCCGATTTCAGGATGCAGGCATAGGCGAGACGCGGGGAGAAGCCGGAGTCGTCGAGAAATTTTCCGTAGGCGAACCAGTCTTCGGCGCTGGCGGCGACGTCGGAGGTTTGGTTGTCGAGCCCGATGGCGCGCTGGTAGTGCTGAAGAGCGGAGTCGAGGTTGCCGGATTTGGATTGCAGCGCGGCTTCGTTGACGTCGGCCAGGCTCTCCAGATTCGGCTGGCGGGTTTGGGCGGCGAGTTTCTCGGCGAGGCTGTAGGACTTGAGGGCTAATTCGGGTTGAGATGAGCGGGCCTGGCAATCGGCCATGCGCATGGCGATGGCGATGACTTTGTCGGGCGTTGGACGATCCTGCGGCTGCAGTTGTGCAATCTGGCGGAGGAAAGAATTGTAGTGGGCGGCAGCGTCGCGGGACTTGCCTTCGCGATCGAGTTCGTCGGCGATGTAGAGATGAGCGAGGTGCTGATCGGGGTCGACGGCGAGAGCTTGGTCCCAGTTGGCGAGAGCCTCGGCGGTGTGGCCGCGGCGCTGGGTGAGGAAGCCGCGATCAACCAGCAGATTCGCATCTTTGGGCGTTAGCTTGAGCGACGATTCGGTCAGGGTGAAGGCTTCGTCGTAGCGATTCTGGTCGATCAGGAATTGAAGTAAGGCCTGGCGCGGCGCGGGATCGATTGGATTGGCCTGGATGGCGCGTCGCCATGAAGCTTCGGCTCGCTGGGGCTGGCCGACTTCGAGGGCGCGGTGCGCGAGGCGCATCTGCACGGAGCTGTCGAAAGAATTCAGTGCCTCGGCGCGTTCGAGAGCGTGGATGTCATCGGTGTGGAGCGAGAAGTAGTAGCGAGCCTGATCGATTGTGCCCCAGACGAGGAGCAGGATCGCGGTGCCGACTCGGAGCGAGCGCGCTGCGGTGGTGCTGCCGACCAGCCAGCGGGCGGTGTTGGTAAAGAGTCCGCCGGCTTCGGCGGCTGCGCCAGAGATGCGGTCGCGGGAATTCAGGAGGAGCGAGGCGATCTTGCCGTCGCGGAGTTTCCAGATGGCGCCATCCAGGATGAAGTGGTGGATGTTCACGAGCGCGGTGAAGATGAGGAAGCTGGCGGTGAAATCGAAATGAAATATACGGCTGGCGAGCCAAGGGCCGGGGACGAACAGAGCGATGCCGCCGAGGACGAGTACGCCGAAATACGCGAATGGCCGCCAGGTGCGGCGGCGACGCACGATGCCGCCGACGGGCTCGGTTGGTGCTTCGCTGGCGGCTTCGCGGCGGGCGTAGTAGCTGGTGATCCAGAGATATTGCGCGGAGTGCATCACCGCGAGTACGCCGGTGCTGTAACGATTCTGCGGAATCTCCAGACCTTTGATCAGGGAGATTGCCGCGGGCAGCAGGAACCATAAGAACTGCGACGAGAAGAGCGTGAGCGACGGAATCAGCTTGCGCCATCCGGTGGCGCGGGCGAGGTTGCCGAGTCCGTAGGTTGACAGCGCGACGAAGGCGATGCAGAGGATGATTTGTTCCCAGCGGCTGACGACTGTGGGAATTCCGAGCGACAGAAATAATGGATCAGTAGATGGGCCGGTGTGGAAACCGAGGAAGAGGATCAGATAGGAAACCACGAACGCGCCGTAGAGCGCGCGGCGCGTGGACTTGTCGGGATCGGCGCCGGCGCGGCGGGCGAACATCATGAACAGGCCGTAGTTTTGACCGCTGTAGTGCCACGGGCTCCAGGTCAGGTAGATGGTGAAGATCCAGGGCAGAAGATGCAGCCAATAATGCGAGAGCAGGAGCGTGAGCACGATCAGCGCCGTGGTGTGGACGGTGAAGATGCGGTATTTCTGGAAATCTTCGTTGCGATGGTAGGCGCGATAGATGGTCGCCATGTAGTGCGGGTAATTGAAGAAGAGGGCGAGCACGTAGAAGGCGATCGACCAGGCGCGGGCGTTTGCGGCTAGAGAGAGATATGAGAGCAGCAGAAGCGGGAGGGACCAGGCTCCGCAGCCGACGGTGAGGTCGAGCCAGGGGTTGTAGAGCCAGAGGGATGGGGCGGGCGGATTTTGGCGGGAGTTCGACATACGGCTTGAAGAAATTATAGGTGCGGATATTGCGATCACTGGTAGCTGGGAGGGTGCGGGAGCAGTAACGAAGGTAACGGCGGCAGCGTGCGCCACCCTGGACTCTCGCTCTGTCGAAAATCCCCACTTCTCGCGCAAAGAGCGCGCGAGAAATGGGGCACCCGACAGCGAGACCGTACGGACTACTTCAGAGGCTTAAAACTTCCAGCGGGTGGATTTGCTTTGGAAATGTTTTTCCCAGAGGGCGAAGACGACTTTTGGGCGCACGGAAAAGATTGGTTCTTTCAGGGAGAGGATGTCTGCCTTCATTTTGCTCATGTCGAATTTGTATTTCTTTTCGTAGGCGGGAAGGAATTTGCGGCGGGAGGCGAGGTCAGCGATTTCGGCGATGCCTTCGACGATGATGGCTTCGTGGGCGTGCTCGGTGCAGATGACGCAATTCTTATTGTGCGCGAGGTTGCGGGCTTTGCGGGAGGTGCTGCCGGTGCTGAAGAGGAGGTGCCCGTCTTGCCAGAGGGCCCAGACGACCATGGTGTGCGGCTTTGGCGGCTTGCCGGGGGTGATGGTTGAGATCCAGTAGTTGTGGGATTTTTTCAGGCGGTGCTCGGCCCACGACCAGGGGAGCAGGCCTTCTGTGCCTGTGGGGAAGCCGTAGCCGGGGGTCTGGAGGCGACTGGGGGTGGGCTTCAAAGGCGGGGATAATGTTGTTCTCTTCACGATATACTCTCCGAGCCCAGCACTTGGTCCCGCTTGCCTAGCGCTGTATTATAGACAAAGGTAGAGTATGGCCAAACAAGTACAAACTGCGAAGAGCGCACCAAGCCCTACGATCCGTTCAAAGAAATCGCTGAAGCAGCTTTTCGACGAACGCGACCGCACCCGCGAGGGATCCGGGGAAGAAGAAAAAGCCGCCGAGAAGATATTGGAAGCGATCTTCCCAGATACGAATGCCGACTAGAGTCCAAACGGACTATCGCCGGTATCCTGCAGCAATCAAACAACACTTAATCGAACGAATCCGCGATCGCAGATTTCTCCGCGGAATGGCTGAGGAACTCGCGGTCTGGCTGCAGACGCGTCCATCGGCGCCTGACTTACAAGAATCTCCGGCGGGTTGGCATAAGAAATTTTCGTCCTTCACGGTTTGCGGAGAAGGGGAATTCTTAAAGACGCTGTTCACGATCTACTCTCCGGGGATGCCGCGAAAAGAAAGCGTCGATCTGGACGAGTGGAGACCGTCGGTCCCTGGTGTTGATTGATCTTTTCCCTTTCCGCCTGGACTTTCTTCTAGAGATTTTTCTTCGTCCATTGGTCGAGGCGGTCGAGGGCTTGCTGCAGATTTTCGAGGGAGTTGGCTACGCTGAATCTTAGGTAGCCTTCGCCGTAGGCGCCGAAGGCGGTTCCCGAGAGTGCTGCGACTCCGGCTTGTTCGAGAAGGGCGTCGGCGAGGGGTTTCGATTTCCATCCTGTGTTCGTGATGTTGGGGAAGACGTAGAACGCGCCTTTGGGCATGCGGCAGGAGAAGCCTTTGATTTTGTTCAGGCCGGCGACGAAGACGTTGCGGCGGCGTTGGAATTCGTCGCGCATGTGGTCGACGGAAGTCTGGTCGCCGCGGATGGCTTCGATGCCGGCAACTTGCGTGAAGCTGGCGGTGCAGGAATTGGAGTTGGTCATGAGGCGGGTCATGTGCGCGGCGAGGTCGGGGCGCATGACGCCGTAGCCCATGCGCCATCCGGTCATGGCGTAGGTTTTGGAGAAGCCGTCGAGCAGGATGGTGCGCTCCTGCATGCCGGGCACCGACATGATGCTGAAATGTTGTGCGCCATCGAAGAGCAGGCGGCTGTAGATTTCATCGGAGAGGACCATGATGTTGCGGTCGCCGATGATTTTAGCGATCTGCTCGACGTCGCGGCGCTCCATGATGCCGCCGGTGGGATTCTCGGGCGAATTCAGGATGATGAGTTTCGTGCGGTCGGTGATGAGAGCGGCCAGTTCGTTGACGTCGAGCGCGAAGTCTCGATCTTCTTTTAGATGGATGGGGACGGCGGTGCCGCCGACGTAGTGGATCATCGACTCGTAGATGGGGAACCCGGGGTTGGGGTAGATGACTTCGTCGCCTTCATCAATTAAGGCGAGGATCGTGAAGAAAATAATCGGCTTGCCGCCGGGGACTACGACCACTTCTTCGGGCGTAACTTTCACGTTGCGGGTGCGGCTGACGTATTCGGCCAGAGCTTGACGGAGCTCGGGCTGACCGGCGGCGGGGCCGTAGTGGGTCCAGCCTTTGCGGAGGGCGTCGACGCCGGCGTCGATTACGTTGGCCGGGGTGTCGAAGTCGGGCTCACCGATTTCGAGATGGATAATGCTCTTGCCCTGGCGCTCGAGGGCACGGGCTTTGTTCAGAACCTCGAAGGCGGTCTCGGTGCCCAGGCGCGACATGCGGCGGGCGAGTTGCAGTTCGTGTTGGGTGGCTCTCGACATATTTTAGAACTCCGGCGGGAAACTCCTCGGGGCAAACGGCTCATTATAACGCCGGGGGACCGGGGGCCTTCGGGGATACCGGGCGCAAATGCTCACATCTTATTCGTAAGCGTGTGTAGACGCCTGAGCATTGTTCTCGCCTCATCACGGCCAAGCTCGCTTACCTCTCGAGGGTTGCCCCGGAACACTGCCTTGAGATGTCTGATCGCTTTTGCCTTGTTCCCGCGGTCATGAAACCAAATCTCCGCAAGTGCGAGGTGCGCTTCACTGTCTCCTGACTTCACTGCAAGCTCGTACCATCTACACGCTTCATTCACATCTTCTTGCTTCCGATAGTGCATCGCCAAATTCGAAGCCGCGGTACTAGATCCCTGGTCGTAGGCTCGCTTGTACCAATAGACGGCACGCTTCCGATCAATCGCAATACTCTTTCGACCATCCGAAAGATAGTTTCCGACAAGGATCTGGCAGCTGGTGTCGCCGGCCTTCGCGCCTTTCAGCAGCAGCGGCAGGGCTTCGGAGTATCGCCGGCGAGAATCGAGCAAATCTGCCTCCATATAGCATAGATCGCCGGCGGACAGGGCTCTCTGCTCTTTGAGCAAACGTTTTGTTTCGAGACGCGCCGGTTCGGTGAGCCTGTTCTTTGCGGCAACCGCGAGCTTTAGATAGCTGAGACCCGCGGCACGGTCGCCCGCATAGCGAAGGTGGATCTTGGCGATCTCGATCAGCCCGTCTTCATCACCGGCCTCGATGGCACGCTCAAACCACTTCACAGCTTGTGTCCACTGTCTCGCGTCACGGAAAAACATCCCCAGATTGAAAGCAGCAGCCCATGAACCCTGTCGGTAGGCGCGCCTCCACCAGCGGAGCGCCTCATCCACATGTACCTTATGCGTAATACCGTAGGCATAGTCATAACCGATTGATACTTGGGCCTCTTCGTCCCCGAGCTTGGCGGCAGCCAGAAGGGACTGGAATGCTTGGTAGCCAGCCCCGTTATCTGACTGGTGCTGCCCCAATTGGCGGAGGCGTGCGGCTTCACTTGCTTGAGCATTACGTTTTGTCACGAGGCGTCTCCTGATTCCTCAAAGCGCGACCGGCGATTCGCACCCGCTCAAATGAGCGGGCGTACATGAAATTAATATCGAAGTCGAATCGGCTACGAGACGAGATTTATTCCGAGACGCTGTGTTCTTCGTTTTGGCTGCGGAGGACGCGGTCGACGGAGTAGGGGGCGCGGCGGCTGGGTTCGTGGTAGTGGCGGACTTGCATTTCGCCGAGCAGGCCGATGGCGAGCAGGTTCAGGCCGCCGAGGAGCAGGCCGAGAGCCGCCATCATGAGCGGGCCGTGCTCGCCCATGACGGGGACGTGGCGGAGGAATTTTTCCGCGGCCAGCCAGAGGACGATGCCGCTGCCGCTGAAGATGCTCACCATGCCGATGCTGCCGAAAAAGTGCAGCGGGCGGGAGAGGTAGCGCAGCAGGAAGCGAATGGTGAGAAGGTCGAAGAACACGCGGAAGGTGCGGGTGATGCCGTAGTGCGAAACGCCGCGCTCGCGGTTGACGTTGCGGATGGGGACTTCGCAGATCGACGCGCCGTGCCATGAGGCGAGCGCCGGGATGAAGCGGTGCAGTTCGCCGTAGAGCGGGACTTGTTCGAGGATGTCGCGGCGATAGGCCTTAAAGGTGGTGCCGAAGTCGTGGATGTCGACGCCGCTGATTTTGGCCATCATCCAATTGGCGATGCGGGAGGGGATGCGGCGCATCCAGAAATTGTCGACGCGGACTTTGCGCCAGCCGCTGACGATGTCATAGCCGGCGGCGATTTTTTCGAGGAAGAGTGGGATGTCGTTGGGATCGTGCTGCAGATCGCCGTCCATGGCGATGATGTACTCGCCGCGGGCGTGGTCGAAACCGGCGGCCAGGCCGGCGGTCTGGCCGAAGTTGCGGCGCAGTTTGACGACCGTTACGCGGCTGTCGACGGCTGCGATTTCGCGCAGCATGGCGAAGGTGTGGTCGGCCGAACCATCGTCGACGAGAACGATTTCGAAAGTCTCGCCGTGCGCTTCCATGACCGCTTTCAGGCGGTCATATAAGTCGGTAACGTTCTCCTGCTCGTTGTGGAGCGGGACGACGATTGAATACTTGGGCACGGTATTTTTATTATAGACCTAAAAGCGGGTTCTCAGTTCCCTGTTCTTGGTTCTGAGTTGGGTACGTTGGGGTGTCGGCTGAATAAGGGACAGCTCGTTCTCGCCGGGGATTCTGCTGCACATTACAGTTGACAAATTTTTTACAAGGCCGGGACATGCGCCAGAGCTGGCTGACATAGGCTCATCGCGCTGCGAGCAAATCCGCGCAGACTGAAGCACCGCGCGAAATCCCAAGGAACAGGTGAGCCATGATGATCAGGAAATCCGGTACAGGAAGTTTCAGAATTTCGATGGGCAGGGCGCTGCTTGCGATCGCGTTCGCGCTGAGTGTTGCGCCTGCGTCCTGGGCGTTTCGCTCGGTCAAGCTGCATCAGTTTCAGGGTGTGCCGGATGGCTCTGAGCCGGCGAGCGGATTGGTTTCTGACGGAGCCGGCAATTTTTATGGCACGACCGACGGCGGCGGGCTCAGCGTTTGTGGCTTTAGCGCGCCATTTTGCGGAACCGTGTTCAAAGTGACTCGGGGGCAGAATGGGAGTTGGAAAGAGAGCGTGATTTACAAATTCCAGGGAGGCAGCGACGGCGCAGCGCCCTCCGGCGCGCTGGTATTCGATGCTGCCGGCAATCTTTATGGGACGACGGTCACCGGGGGCAATGACCTTTGTGCGGAAGGTTGCGGCACGGTGTTTGAGCTGTCTCCAGGCGAGAACGGAGCCTGGACGGAAACGATTCTTTACCGATTTCTGGGCGGCTTAGATCCGGAAGAACCGGGGTTGGGGGTTGTTTTCGATGCTAAGGGGAATCTTTACGGCGCGGCGCAGGGCGGGTGCATTGAGGCGTGCAACGGTACGATCTTTAAACTCGCACCGAGCGGGAACGGAACCTGGACGGAAAGTCTTCTTTATACATTTCTGGGCGGCCTGGATGGAGGGTTCCCGAACACTCTCGCGGTGGATGGCGCGGGAAATCTCTTCGGCACGACGATCAGTGGAGGGGACGTTCAGTCGGAGGGCGCGGTTTTTGAATTGAGTCCACCGAAGAGTGGCAGCGGGAGTTGGGAGAAGACGATTCTGTACAGTTTCAATGACGGACTGGATGGGGGACTTCCCAGCAGCGGTGTCGTGTTCGACCATGAGGGGAATCTTTTTGGAGAGACGTTTGACGGCGGATCGTTTGCTTGTCCGGAGGTTGGGTGCGGCGTGGTTTACGAGCTGTCGCCCGATGCGGGCAGCTGGAAATTCAGCGTGGCACATACGTTCAACGGCGTGGATGGGACGAAAGGAAGTCAGCCCTCAGGTGGATTGGCCATCGACAGCGCGGGCAACATGTATGGGACTACCGGCACGGGAGGCGACGCCGCATGCAATAACGGCAACGGGTGCGGAACGATCTTCAAACTCTCGCCCAAGACCGGGGGCGGATTTGCGTTCAGCATGCTCGACGAATTCGATGGCGCAACCGGGGCCGATCCGAATGGCGGCGTGATTGTGGACGCGGCCGGGAATCTATATGGGACGACGTTCGCGGGCGGGAGCGCGAAGTGCGGTTGTGGCGTCGTGTTTGCGGTTACACCGTAGGGCTGGCAGTCCTAGACATTTTCCTGAGAAATCCCTAATGAATGCCGGCGGCGTGGGCTGCGGCGCGCGGGCTCGAGCTGTTGCGAGATTGCGGGCTCTCGGCGTCGACTTTGAAGCGGACCACCAGGTCGCGCAGGTGATTGGCCATTTCTGTGAGTTGGCGGGCGGCGTTCTGAGAGTCCTGGGCGCTGGCGGAGGTGCCTCTGGCGGCTTCGGCCAAGCCATCGATGTTGCGGGTGATCTCGCCGGAACTGGTGGCGGCATCGGCGACATTGCGGGTCATCTCGTTGGTGGTCGCACTCTGCTCTTCGACTGCGGTGGCGATGGTGGCGGAGATGCCGTTGATCTGATCGATGACGCCGGAGATGGTTGCGATGGCGTCTACCGCGCCTCTGGTGTCGAGTTGAATGGCGGAGATTTTGCGGCTGATGTCTTCGGTGGCCAGGGCAGTTTGCTTGGCGAGTTCCTTCACTTCGTTGGCCACGACGGCGAAACCCTTGCCCACTTCGCCGGCGCGGGCGGCTTCGATGGTGGCGTTCAAGGCGAGCAGATTGGTCTGCTGGGCAATCGAAGTGATGACTTTGATGACCGCACCGATCTCGGCGCTGGAGTCGCCCAGTTTTCCGACGGTGGCATTGGCCGCCTGCATGGTCTGCACTGCCTTGGAGGCGACGGTCGCGGCCTGATGGGCGTTGGAGGCAATGCTCTGAATGGTGGAGCTCATCTCGGCGGCTCCGGTGGAGACGCTGTGCAGGTTTTGATTCACGTGCTGGGAGGATTGAGAAACGACCGCGGCCTGGGCGGAAGTTTCACTGGAACTGGAAGTGATCTGCTGGCTGGTGGCAGAGAGTTGGCCGCTGGCGGCGGCGACCTGCTCGGCCGTGCCGCGGATGGAACGAATCATCTCATGCAGCGTACTTTGCATCTGGTTGAGGGCCTGACTCAGTTCGCCGATTTCATCGTGGCTGGTGATTGGGATCTCGTGGCCAGTCAGATCGCCGGCGGCGATGGTCTGAGCGATCTGCAATGCGTTGTGGATCGGCTGGGCAATTTTTCGGCTGAGCCTGGCAGCGAGGATCCCAGCGATCACGACGGTGAGGATTAATCCGAGGATGATGTTTCGCCGGCCCGCACGAGCCGAGGCCACGATGGCTGCCTCGCGCGCCGCGGAGCTTTCCTGGAGACTCTTGACTACTCCGTCGAGCAAATCGGTGGGGGCGCGGTCCTGGCCTTTGAGGGAGGAATCGGCGGCGGCGAAGTCTTTCCCGCTGGAAGCGCGGAATTTTTCGAGGGCGGCGCGGTAGTTTTCGCCGAGGCGCTGGTGAGCGTCCGCGAACTCGCGGACTTTGCCCGACACTTCGGGGTTCTGGATCTCTGCCTGAAGATGGGATGCGCCGTCGGCGACTTTCTGATCGAGCGAGAAAAATTCGGTGGAATATTTTTCCAAGCTGGCGGGATCGCTGCCGCGCAGAAGAATGTCCTTCCAGGCCTGGACCTGCTTTTTGAAGGTGACTTGCAGTTGGCGGGAGCTCTCAACCTGGGCAACTTCGTGGGTGAGGAGGGAGTTGTATTCCGATTCCTGAATGACTCCGCTCCACATCACTACGGCGGTGGCCAGCACGCCTACGCAGAGAGTGGTGGCGACCAGGCTTTTAATCTTTCCGGCAACCGTCATTTCACCTCCCGCGGAAAGCAGAGCGTTCCCGCTTCCGCGCCACTTGAATCTAGAACGCTCGGGTCCCTAGGGAATCATCGGCGGGCCGAGTGGGACGCTTTAGAGAGGCGATCCTGACGGGAAGACGGGCTTCGCGGGCCGTGGGCGGGGAGAGTAAACTCTCCCCGGAACAGGTTGGCGGACGGGCGGCATTCGACTCCTATCCCTGTTCTTTGAGCTTTAGTTTGGCTTTGTTGTCTTCCATGAAGGTTTTGATTTCGTTGGCGGCGCCGAGCAAGCGGTTCCATTGTTCGTAGTAAAGAGTGACCGGGAAACGGCCCAGGCCGTAGACGCTGACGCCGCCTTTTTCTCCGACTTTGAAGATGAGGTCGCCGCTGCGTTTCTTGGTTTCGACTTCTTTTTCGAGTTGGGAGAGTTTGGCTTTAAGTTCTTCGTAGGTAGGTTCGGTCATGCTTTTCCTCGCGATTTGATATGAGTGCCTGGAGAATTGTGGTGAGAGCGTTTTCTTTCGCCCCTCCGGGGCTGGCTGATTCATGCTTGGCTATCCCACAGCTTGCGCTGTGGGCTGCATTCTTTCGCCGCTTCGCGGCTTCGTTCATCTATTTAACTATAGTAACGTGCCCGGCATTGCTTAGCGGTGGATAACCGTTGTAAGCTTCTGGAGTCTAATCCCGAAGCAGGAAAGCTTCTCGGGTCGTCTGATATTTTGTTTTCGGAAAATTCATGCGTTTGTGGGTGAGATGGTCGACGTGGCTGTGCCTGTCCTTGATGTTGTGGACGGTGGCGGCGGAGTCTACTCATAATCACCCGACGCAGACGGAATCGGCGTCGTGCTCGATTTGCGTGGCGGCACACAGCGCTAGTCCCACGGTTAGCTCCAGTCAATCCGCTCCGGTATTTGCCGCGATTGGATTACTGCGAGAAGAAGATGTTGTGGCGAAGGCCTGGTTCGATTTTTCGGAACTGGGCAGTCGCGGTCCTCCGGTCCTCCTGTAGGGAACTCTCACAATTGAAACTTCCGGCTTGAACTTGCAGGGCAGTGCTGCAGGTCAACGTTGCTTCTTCATTTGCAACGTTTGGGCCGGGGCAATTCCCTGTTTTTCTTCTTCATACAGGAGGGCTTATGCCTATTTCTCAATTTATTTCTGTTTCTCAGAAGGTGCGTTTCGCGTTTTTGGCGGCGATTTCTCTGACACTGGCGGTGGCGATGGCGGGGGCGCAGTCGGTGGGCAATTCCGGTTCGGTGACTGGAACAGTGCTCGATCCGACCGGAGCGGTGGTTCCGAATGCGAAGGTTGAGATTCGAAATCCGGTCAGCGGATATGACCGATCGACGACCACCGATAGCGGCGGAAAGTTCGCGTTCACCAACATTCCGTTTAATCCGTATCACCTCACCGTGATTGCCGACGGATTTATGGCGCATGCGCAGGATGTGGAACCGCGGTCGGCGGTGCCGGTGGAAGTTTCGATCAAGCTCGATGTCGCTGGGTCGACGACGGCGGTGACGGTCGAGGCCGAGGGCGGCGATCTGGTGGAGAACGATCCGACGTTCCATACCGATGTGGATAAGAGTTTGTTTGAGAAGCTGCCGCTGGAGAGCGCTTCGTCGTCGGTGAGTTCGCTGGTGACGCTGTCGTCGCCGGGGATTGCGGCGGATTCCAATGGGCTGTTTCACGGCCTGGGGGATCATGCGGAGAATTCTTTTTCGGTGGATGGGCAGCCGATTACAGATCAGCAGAGCAAAGTGTTCTCCAATCAGATTCCTCTGGATGCGATTCAGTCGATGGAAGTGATTTCTGGCGCGCCGCCGGCGGAGTACGGCGACAAGACCAGCGTGGTGATTAATGTGACCACGCAGTCGGGGCAAGGGGTGACCACGCCGCACGGCAGCCTGACTACTTCTTATGGATCTTTTGGGACTTCGAATGTGGATTTCAATCTGGCGTACGGGGGCAAGAACTGGGGAAATTTTATTTCGGCGAGCGGACTGAACAGCGGGCGGTTTCTGGATCCTCCGGAATTTGAGGTGATGCACGATAAGGGGAACGAGGAAAATTTGTTTGACCGGGTGGACTACCAGGTCTCGAAGGCGGATTCGATTCATTTGAATTTCGGCTACACGCGCTCGTGGTTTCAGACGCCGAATTCCTATGATGCTCAAGATGCGACTCCGTGGAATTGCGTTGTCGTGTGCAATGGCGGGCTCGATCCGAATGGAAACGTTGTGGGCCCGGCCGACCAGCGGTCGCAGATCAACACGTTCAACATTGCGCCTTCGTGGACGCGGCTGCTGAGTCCGACGACCGTGTTTACTTTGGGAGCATTCATTCGGCGGGACGATTACAACTATTATCCGAGCGCGAATCCGTTTGCGGATTTGGGATCGCCGGGGGTGCAGAGTGAAACTGTGGGGCAGAACCGGACTCTGGCCAATACTGGGGTGCGGTCGTCGGTTTCGTATGTGAAAGGGATTCATAACGTGAAAGTCGGCGCGGTTTATGAGCAGACGTTTCTCACGGAGAACGACGATCTTGGCATTGTCGATCCGACTTATCTTGGGTCGCTGACGGATGCGAATGGACTGCCCTGCTTTGCGGGCGGAGTCGCGCTGGATGCGCCGTGTACGACGCTGCTGCCTTACGATCTGACGCGGGGCGGCGGGATTTATGGGTATCACGGGCATACTGACATTAAGCAGGTTGCGCTGTATGCGCAGGATTCGATTACGAAAGGAAACTGGGCGTTGAATGTTGGGCTGCGCGGCGATTTTTATAACGGGCTGACTACGCATCAGGAGGCCGAACCGCGGCTGGGATTGGCTTACAACGTAAAGCGAACAAATTCGATTCTGCGGATTTCTTACGCGCGCACGATGGAGAGTCCATTCAACGAAAATCTGGTGCTATCGAGCCTGGGATGCGGCGATCCGGTGTTGAATCCGCTGCTGCTTTGTTCGTCGCCGGGGATCACGCCGTTCAGTCCGGGGTGGCGCAATGAATTTCACGCGGGGCTGCAGCAGGCTTTCGGGAAATACCTGGTATTTTCCGGCGAGTACATCTGGAAATATACGCACAACGCCTACGATTTCAGCGTGCTGGGGGCGACGCCGATCACGTTTCCGATTGAATGGGACCGGTCGAAGATTCCGGGATATGCGGGGCGGGTCAGCGTACCGAACCTGCATGGATTCTCTGGGCTGGTGGTGTTTTCGAGCGTGGCGGCGCGGTTCTTCACGCCGCAGATTGGTGGGGCCGGGGCGGTTCCTTCCGCGGTCGGTCCGTTCCGCATCGACCACGATGAGAAGTTCAACATGACTTCGCATCTGCAATATCAGCCGTGGAAGAAAGGGCCGTGGATGGGCTTCAACTGGAGGTATGACAGCGGGCTGGTGGCGGGTCCGGCGCCATGTGCGGGAGGAAATTGCGCTAACGGTCCGGCGGGCAACGTCAGCACGATCGATGTTTCGGGGCTGAGTCCGGACCAGCAGTTCCAGGCGGGATTATTTTGCGGGCCGGTGCATGCGACTGCGCCGAGTGCGGCGAATCCGATTGGAACTCCGATCAGCGCGAACGATCTGTGTCCGGCTTCGCAGTATGGATCGACGCTGATCAAGATACCGGCGCCGGGAACGGAGAACGATGACAAGAATCCTCCGAGAATCGCGCCTCGGAGTTTGTTCGATGTCGCTCTTGGGCATGACAATGTGTTCAACGGCGACAAGTACAAAGTGAGCCTGCGGCTTACCGCGATCAACGTCACGAATAAGTATGCGCTCTACAATTTTCTGTCGACCTTCAGTGGGACGCATTATGTGACGCCGCGGGCGCTGACGGCGGAGATCGGATTTCACTTCTAGGGCCGGTTGAGGGCTGGGTGACGACTCGTGCAGAAATGGCGGCTCGATGTGGGCCACGGATCGCATCCTCCAGAACCATGTCATCCGGAACGCTGGCGCGAGCCAGCGTGAAAGGACCCTACGTGGGCCAGTTATCACGATGCGGTGGATCGGAACTGCCTGCGACGTATGCAGTTGATCGGACCCGACTCCTGGGCTGCCGCTTTATCTGCATCGTAAGGTCCCTCACCGCGGCTTCGCCCCGGTTCAGGATGACATCGGGATCTGTTTCTATGTTTCAGGTTGATTAGTAGCGTCCGCGAAATACCGCCCGATTAATGTCGGGCCAGAATTCTTTGACCACGTTGAACACGCCGTCCAGGCCCACCTGGGTGCCCCAGCGCTGGTAGGTTTTGACCCAGGGATTGGCTTCTGCGGGGTAGTAGGCGTTGCCGATGCCGGCGGCCGCTCCGGCGCCCACTACTTCCGATAAATTGAAAGTGCTTCCCCCAGAGTTGGTGCGGGTGATGAAAAGGCGGTCTAATGCGTAGCCGGTGCGCTTGAAGAATCCGCCCCTGCCCAGGGTGTAGTATCTCGGATCTTCGCGAGTCGCGGCGGGGACGATTGCTTCTGCCAGGTAGTTCTCAATGCCGCTGTCGGCAAAGACGTGCCAGTAGTATTTACCGTAGCCTTGGGCGCCTTGGCCAAAAGTGGGCTGCGATTTGCTGGCCATATCTAGTCCGGAGAGCGCGCCGACGAAAATGAAGCCGGAGTAGTCGAAGGTATCCTGGGTGGCGAGCCAAAGTTCACTCTTGAAATTCAACGGGGGCAAATGCGCGTTGGCGCTGACGGCGCGGTAATTGGGGATGACCCACAGGATTCGCTTGTTTTGCTTGCCGTAGTCCTGGTCGGAGTCGCCTGGCGTTGAAGTGCCAGCCTGGGGCTTGGGGCCGTCGGGCAGGGACGATTTGGCATCGGCGGTGGGGGGAGCATCCGGCTTTTGCGCCGCAGGATCCAGCAGAGGGTTCTCGTCGTCGCCGGGAGGTGCGACCACGACCTGCGCGTCGTCAACTTGCGCAAAATGAGTCTGGACAAGGCGAATTTGCGCCGCAGAGATTTGGGAGATATCCGCAAGCGAAGACCGGGTCGTATCCGCAGCCGCTTCTACTGAGGGCGTTGAGGTTCGGGCCTGGGCTGGCGAGCTCGCTGGTTCCTGGGCTTGAAGAGGCGCGACTGCCAACATCGCGGTCAGCGCGACCGCCGTGCCAAATGATCCAATCACTTTCAAAAGCTTCCCCCACAACCGTATTTTCGTTCGAGTCTTTTCGTTCGAGCACGCGCGCAGTGCCCCGCAAACAATTCGCCGGCAAACAGCATTGGATTGTTTGAATCGGCTTTTGGATGCATTCCAGAGGAAGAAAACAGTTGAGCGGAATCGGGGTTGGAAAGATTGTAGAAACTTAATTTGGAGATTTCGACTGCTGTTTTTGTAGCTGTTTCTGAACTTTGCGCTGATGTTTCTGCTGCAGATACTGATGGATATCGGGCCAAAATTCCTTCAAGGTGTTGCCGAAAGCATCGAGACCCATTTGGGTAGTCCAGTCGCTGAAATTCCCGGAAAAGTTCCGATCGGCGGCGGGATAATAGACGTTGGAAATGCCGATCGCCGCAGCGTTGCCGGCAAACTCGGGAATGTTGAACATGTGTCCGCCGGAGTCTTTTCGAGCGATCAAAATACGATCGACCGCATAGCCAAGCCGGTGCCCGAATGAACCTTTGCCCAATCGAAAATAGCGCGGATCGATTTTCAGGATGGTCGGAAAAACGCCACCGACCATAATGTTGCCATCCACTTGATCAGCGAAGGCGGCGCCATAGCGTTTCGAATATCCTACAAACCCCTGTCCGAAGCCGGGATCGGAATCGGCGGCCTGGTGAATCGCCGCCACAACGCCGACGAGGGTGAATTCATAAGGGTCGAACGAGCCCTTCGCAGCCATGGAGAATTTCTCTTTCCAGGAAACGGGCTTGGCATCGGCTTCGTTGTCGACGGTCAAGTAGTTCGGCATCACATAGAACATCCGGTCGTCTTTTTTCTTGGCCGGTTCGTCTTTTTTGGCTTGGTCTTTTTTGGTTTGGTCCTGGTTCGGAGCTTGCTGGGCGGGGGCGCTTTGAGCCGCTGCTGGCTGATCGCTGCCCTTCTCCTGCTGCGGTGGAGTGGCCGAGGACGGCGCGGTGGATTGGGCAGGTTCAGAGGCTGGAGTCTGCGGAGAGCTCTGGGCAGCGAAACAAACCGAAGAAGATACGATCGATACCGCCAATAGACTTACGAACGCTGCCGCGCACAGTTTCAGATTCAAATTCAAATTGGTGACGGCTCCAGTCCCAAATGTAGCTGCTTAAGATGTCATCGCCGAGGCGATGTTGGCGGTACTCGGACGCGAGAACTTCTTTTCTTACTTTAGCAGTAGATGCAGTTGCGGGCGAACGGGCCGCCCGGATGGCACGAGTGGAAGTATCTTTAGTCACCTGCCGCAATTCCCACGTCTCGCAAAATCAGCGAGACATGGGGCACCCCACGTTTTGCCCATTTCGCCGACGCTGAGCCCAGTTTCCGCAGGGACTCGGCCGACGTTGAGATGGCCAAAAGTAAGGCGGCGTTATTTACGCCGATTCGTCTTCCCTGCTAACATCGTTTGTTTACAACTCAACCTCAACCCAACCTGATCGGGCCTTCATAAATCTCACGGAGGAAAATATGGCAATTAAAGTAGGCATCAACGGTTTTGGACGCATCGGGCGCAATGTGTTTCGCGCTTCGCTGAAGGATCCGAACATCGATATCGTCGCGGTCAACGATCTGACGGATCCGAAGACTCTGGCCCATCTGTTGAAGTACGACTCGATTCTGGGCAATCTTCCGAACCAGATTTCCGCGGGAGCCGACAGCATTACCATCGACGGCAAGACCATCAAAGTGTTCAAGGAGCGGGATCCGGGCGCGCTGCCTTGGGAATCGGTGGGCGTGCAGGTGGTGGTTGAATCGACCGGACATTTCACCGACGCCAACGACGCCAAGAAGCACATGCGCGGCACGGTGAAGAAGGTGATCATTTCGGCTCCGGCGAAGAATGAAGACATCACCGTGGTGCTGGGCGTGAATCACGAGAAGTATGATGCTGCGAAGCACAATATTATTTCGAATGCGTCGTGCACCACGAACTGCCTGGCGCCGGTGGCGAAGGTGATTCAGGATGAGTTCAAGATTGTCAGCGGGACGATGACGACGATTCATTCCTATACCAACGATCAGGTGATTCTGGATTTTCCGCATAAGGACTTGCGGCGGGCGCGGGCGGCGGCGATCAATATGATTCCGACGACTACGGGCGCGGCGAAGGCTCTGAAATTGGTGATTCCGGAACTGGGCGGCAAGATCGACGGCTTCTCGATGCGGGTGCCGACGCCGAACGTTTCGGTGGTCGACTTCGTGGTGTGGGTGGAAAAGAAAACAACCAAGGAAGAAGTGAACGCCGCGCTGAAGAAGGCGTCGGAGACCGGGCCGTTGAAGGGGTATCTCGGGTATGAGGAACAGGAACTGGTGTCGTCGGATTTCAAGGGCGACGGGCGGAGTTCGATTGTGGATGCTCCAATGACGCTGGTGGTGGGCGGCAATTGCGTGAAGGTGATCTCCTGGTATGACAATGAGTGGGGATATTCGAGCCGCGTGCGCGATTTGATCAACTATATGGCGAGCAAGGGTCTGTAGAGTTTCGTAGCGCCGCCGTCCCTTCGGCAAGCTCAGGGCGGGCTCCGGCGGCTGTCGTGGCGACGTCTCGCCGCCATATGCGAGGGCGAGACGCTCTCGCGACAGCCGGCAAGATGCCGGCGCTACTTTTTAATTTTGCCTGCACACAAAGGACAACCAGCCATGTCCAAGCTTTCGATTCGTGATTTGCCGCTGAACGGCAACCGCATCTTTATGCGGGTGGATTTCAATGTGCCGTTGGAAGACGGGCGGGTGATGGACGACACGCGCATCCGCGAAACTCTGCCCACCATTGAATATGCGCTGCGTCATGGAGCGCGGTTGATTCTGGCCTCGCACCTGGGGCGGCCCAAGGGCAAACCCAATCCGAAGCTGAGTTTGAAACCGGTGGCCGAGCGGCTGCGCATGTTGCTCGACAAGGAACTGGCGCGCGGAGAGAACGTGGGATTTTGTCCGGAATGCGTGGGCCCGGAAGCCGAGGAAGTCGCGACCCAGCTGGAGATGGGGCAGACGTTGCTGCTGGAGAATTTGCGCTTTCATGCCGAAGAAGAAGCTAACGAGGAGAAGTTTTCCAAGCAACTGGCGAAACTGGCGGAGTACTACGTGAATGACGCGTTCGGCACGGCGCACCGGGCGCACGCGTCGACGGTGGGGATGACGAAGTTTGTGAAGCAGTCCGCGGCCGGATTGCTGATGGAAAAGGAATTGAAATACCTGGGCAAAACGCTGGAGCATCCCGAGGAGCCGTTCGTTGCGATCCTGGGCGGCGCCAAGGTGAGCGACAAGATTGGCGTGATCCGGAATCTGATGAACAAAGTGAATTCGCTGATCATCGGCGGCGGGATGGCCTACACGTTTCTGAAAGCGCAGGGGCAGGAGATCGGCAAGTCGCTGCTCGAAGCCGACAAGGTCGACCTGGCGAAGGAATTGCTCGCAGAGGCAAAGAAACGGAATGTGAAACTCCTGTTGCCGATTGATCACGTGGTGGCGATGAAGCCGGAGGCCAACGCGGTGGTGCAGCAGATCGGCGAGGGGCAACCCATTCCCGCCGACAAGATGGCGCTCGACATTGGACCGAAGACGATTGAATTGTTTTCCGAGGAAATCTCAACGGCGCGGACGATTCTGTGGAACGGGCCGATGGGAGTCTTCGAAGTGCCGGGCTTTTCGCGGGGAACGTTCAAGATCGCGCATGCGATCGCGGACAATGGCGGAGCGATTTCGATTGTGGGCGGCGGCGATTCGGTGGCGGCCGTGCACGCGGCTGAGGTCGCCGACAAGATCACGCATATTTCCACCGGCGGGGGCGCATCGCTGGAATTTCTGGAAGGAAAGAAGCTGCCGGGAGTGGAAGCGCTCACGGATAAGAAGTAAGAGACAACGTGGGCGACCTCGGACCTCGGACTTCGGCCCATGCCTCTACCAGATTTCGGCAACACCCCGACAATTCAAGCTTTCAAGACCACTTCTTCATTCCGCATTGAAAAGGCTCACTCATGAGAAAAAAAGTAATGGCCGCGAACTGGAAAATGAACAAGACGCCGGACGAGACTCGGGATTATTTTTGCGAGTTCCTGCCGCTGGTGGCGGGGCATGACCGCGATGAGATTGTGGTCTGCCCGCCTTACACGGATGTGGATGCGGCGATGAAGGCGGCGGCCGGATCGAACGTTGCCATCGGCGTGCAGAATGTTCACTGGAAGGCGGACGGGGCTTACACCGGAGAAATTTCCGCGCCCATGCTGGTGTGCCTGGGAGTGACCCACGTGATCGTCGGGCACTCGGAGCGGCGGCAATATTTTGGCGAGACTGACGACACGGTGAACCTGCGGCTGAAAGCGGCGCTGGAGTCAGGGCTAACGGCGATCTGCTGCGTGGGTGAGGTGCTCGAAGAGCGCGAAGCCGGGCTGACCGACGACGTGCTGCGGCGGCAGTGCGTGCGGGCGTTCCATGCGATCTCGGCGAAGAAGGCAGCAAAGATGATCGTCGCTTACGAGCCGGTGTGGGCTATCGGTACGGGCAAGACGGCGACGCCGGAACTGGCGGCGGCGGCGCATGCGGTGATCCGGCGGGAAGCAAGCGAAGTGTTCGGCGCCGAATTTGCCGCGGGGCTGCGCATTCTTTACGGCGGGTCGGTGAAGCCGGACAATGTGACCTCGCTCATGGCGCAGGAGGAGATTGATGGCGCACTGGTGGGCGGCGCGTCACTCGATCCGAAATCGTTTGCCGCGCTGGTGAAGTACTGATCGTTAAGGCCAGGGCCTCGCTTTGCTATAATTAAATGCTGCCTGGCAGTCGCGGTTCGATACTGTGCGGAAGTGGTGGAACTGGCAGACACACCATCTGCTCTCATCATTCTAGGAATTCTCTACAAGCTTTTGATATCAAACCTATTACCTTTCACCTCAATCACTTCCGGTGATCTGCCTCGGAAGGGCCAGTAACCAACAGCAAGCGCCGGATGCAGGCAGTCGGTGCAAAATCCGGTGCAGTTCTTCGGAGTAATGAGAGTGGCTCTGTGCGGCGATTACGTTGAAAGACTAAGGCCACACGGACTGGATCGCTTGGGAGCTCAGGCGCAGCCTTAACGACGTTGAGGCTTTTCTTGCCGGGAAGCAAGAGGGATTCAAAGCGCACGTGCCCCAGGACGTTGACGTGAAGGCGATCCGTAATCGACTGGGTATGACGCAAGCCAAATTCTCTGACACGTTTGGCTTCAGCCTCGACGCGATCAAGCATTGGGAAGGAGGCCGCAGGACCCCACGTCCGCTCTCGTAGAAAGACTCATGCGTTTCGCGGACCTGCAAGAGGAAACGCTCATTCTGCGGGTGGAAAAAGAGTTCTACTAGCAGCGATGTATGGAAGGTTTGGCACGAACGGGCGGGAGAAGATGTTTGGTCTGGAGGCGAATAGTTTGAAAGCGGCGTTCGAGGAGTTTGAACAGATCCCGCCGATCACGCTACTAATCGCCTTCATCCATCCCAGGCGGGAACCGCGGCGCGGTTTGGGAGCGCGATTGAAACCGCGGGCTTTAGCCTCGGGAGGCCCAGTTTTTATCGGTGTCGGCGGCTCGTTGCTGGCCAGATAACGCTCCAGACGGTGAGAGTTGAGGCCAGCTTCTTGCCAGACTCGATGCACCGCGTCTTTGCTGACGCTCAGCACTGGCGTCAAGGGGCAGTGGGTACGCTACGCGAGCCGACTGTCGGGCGAGAGCAAACTGGATCTTGAGGTTTGAGCTGGAATACGTTTTTTGCCCCTTTTTTCTAGATTACAATGTGGCGCACGGTGCAGAATCGATGTGCAGCGAATCAATCTCGCGGAGCTGTTCGCTCACGCGAGCGCACAAACAACCAAAGAGGATCATTCGGACCGCGGCGCACGCGATAACAATGAATTCGACCGAGCAACGCCGTGAAAAATTCGCTTAAGGTTTCACTAGTCCTTTTGTTCGCTACCGTATCCTTTTTGGAAGAAAAGGGCACGGCCCAGTCTTATCTGGCAACCGGACGGCTGGTGGGCCATGTGTATTGCTCCGACACCAATGGTCGGCCAGCAAGGCTGGCGAAGGTATGGTTGCGCCCCGCACCTGACAAGACGGCGAAGCCTTTTGGGGAGTTATATTCCGAATCCTCGGTGTTGCATGACACCGTAACGACAGATATGAATGGAACGTTCATCGTTCCTACGCTGAACCCCGGCTCTTATTACGTGTTCGTCGATTACCCTGGATACCAAAATCCAGCGCTGCAGTTCACTAATGATGATTTGGAGAGCCCTACTTCGAAATTGATAGAAGACATGGACCTGAAAATACCACGTGTGACTATCAATACAGGCTTAACGGCTAATATCGTGATCCAGCTTCAGCGTGGCGCGGCGGTCAACGGTAGTCTCCGCTATGACGATGGTAGTCCGGCCATCAGCGCCACGGTCCAGGTGCTCCAGCGGCAGCAAGATGGTTCATGGCGCACTAGCTTCGGAGATACTGTGCGGGCGACCACCGACGATCTGGGCAAATACCGGATATCGGGCATGGGACCAGGTAAGTACGTCATCAAGTACACGATGCGATTCGTGATCCATGAAGAACAGTATGCGTTCCCTGAAGGACAGACGCCAGCCCCGATTTTCATCGGTGCAGAGCGCACATTTGATATCTACAGCGGAGGCGCGTTCCGCCAGAAGGATGCCGAGATCATCGAGTTGAAAAGCGGCGCGGTGAACAACGCTGATACTGTTATACCTTTGGCGAAATTGCATCCATTGACTGGTCGAGTGACCGCTTTAAGTGATGGGCACTTACTGAACGGCGGAAGCGCCGAACTGCTCTACGCTGACGACGGAACGAAAGTCGGGGATGCTCCCGTACTCCGCGACGGCATATTTCGATTTGCTCTGGTTCCAGAAGGACAATATATCCTGCGCGTGCAGGGATCGGATGCATTGTATGACGGTGGTGGGTCGCACACTATACAGGAGTACGAAGCCTCAACCCAATCTGTGAGCTTAAGCAAAGACACGGACGATGTCGATGTTCAGCTAAGAGCGAAAAACGGCCAATAGTGCGGTTTCCAGTCACCCGTCGAAGTCAGATGGAGAATACCAGTCTCCGGACTGGGACGCGGTTGTACGCTCCCAAGTTATCGATGTGCTCAAGGAACAGATAAAGGTGTCCAGTGAAACATCGCAGTGCCGAAGCACAGGCGGACCCCACCGTAGTTCGAGCGCGAGCAGCGCTGAGGTAATCCTTGGAGCCCCGTCCGGACCAAGATTCATGGGTTGACCGCCACGGGAGCGCGCCAGAAGGTACTTTTGCCGGAGGTTGGATCGAGAACAGAAATCTGGCATTCGTACCGGCCCGGAGCAAGGCCGCTAAGATCGATAGTGAATTGAAGGGGCACGGGCTTGAGTCGCTGCGATGGCTGCGGAGTGACTGCAATCGGCTGCGACTGAAGCTGCAGCGCTTGATCACCGTAAAAACTGACGAAGGCGATTAGTGGCTGCGGGGACCCCGTCGCCGACTCGTAGCCCTGTAAGTAAACATATAGCGGATGTTTGCCGCTGAAGACACGAGTGACGCTCGGGATCAGCTTACCGCCATCAGAAACCAGCGGATTAGCGGCGGCTTCCAGAGCGGATTCCTTGCCCTTCATTGTGTTGTAGAGCGCGTCTTGAAGGGGAACACGCTGGCTGCTGAGGACGACGGAACTGATAGGAACACGCTGACCTTCTTTGTTCAGATTGGGGATGGTGAAGGTGGTTTCGTAGGTGCCGATGCGGCCCGTTTCGTCGTCGCGCACGAGGATCTTGATGTGATAGGTGCCAGGAAGGAGCGTAAAACCGGAATCGTACTCGATCGGAACCCGCGCGAGCTGCGCCTCAGTCTGATCCGTCAGCCGAATGTTGATACTGTCGCGGATGTTAGTAACGGTATAGGCGCCGCGGACATCCTTAATCTCGCCAATGAAGTCGAGAAGGGTATGCTCTGCGCCACGGTGCCGGGCTAGGGCGAGCTCATGGCCAGGAATCTTGACTACTAGAGGAACGGATTATTCGGCGCTGTTGAGCTGGAAGTAGTCGAGTTCCATAGCGATGGTGAGATTAGTAATGGGATCTTCAAGCATAAGAGCGTCTTCAAGCTGGCGCTCTCTGTCGGCAGCGGTAAACTTCGCGAATTCCTTGTCGGCGTAATAGCCCTGGCGATAGTCGATCTTTGCAACGTCAGGATGGTTGATGGAGATTTTGATGCGGCGGAAGCGGCCGTCGAGCGCAGTATTGCTGGTGTAGTAGGTCAGTAGATAGTAGTCGGAAATGGAACGCTGCGCCTGCGTGATGCCGCGCGTCAGGTCATTGGTGTCGAGCAGCGCTTTGCCGCCCGTGTCTTCCGCCAACGAATAGAGCGTGTCCTGTGACTGGGCGAAGTCGGCCTGCGTGGCTTGCTCTGATGCCCCGGAGTACATAGCGAGGCCGCCGGGCGAACCCTGTGTGGCGTCGCCGAGCGGAGCTTCGGCTACCAGTCCGCGAGCATCGACTGGCCAGAAGCTGACACCGGCACGAATGGCCGCATCGACGGTAGCGTGCAACTGCGCATGGTTATCGACGCCGTTCAGCGTAAGCCCGGAGGCGAAGTAGATCAGAACCTTCTTCTCGCCGAGGTGGCCTAGCATCTGAGCTGCCGTTTGCAGGGCGGCCAGTTGGCGGTCGGTGTTAAAGATATTGAATTCGCTGTCGTCCTGGCCGAAAGCCGCACCGGTATCCGCGCTGCTCGCGTCATCGATTGCGGTGGCGAATTCCTGGCCCTCACCAATCCTCATCGTAGCGAGGATGCTAAGCAAGCGGTGGCGGTCGGCAGTGAAATCCTGTAGGACATCGACGGGTCCCTCGTTGAAGCGGAGAATGGCGACTGAGATCGACAGGTGTCATCTGTGTACGGACAAAAGTCTCCGCGGCGTCGATGGCGCGATACCGATCTGCGATCCCCATCGCGGAGATATCGAAATACAGGGCGAACAAGCGATGGCCGCTATAGCGAAGCTCCTCCGAGGATTCCTGCGCGATCTTACTACGGCCGAGGCTTTTGTAGATCGTGATGTTTTCCTGATCGGCGGTGAGCGTGGGCATGGCTGTGGCGGCAACGGGAAACTTCTGATGTTCGCAGAAGCGAATTTTTTGCGTGATGCCGTCTTCAGTCAGCGAGAAATCGTCAGCGGTGAGTCCTGAGAGCGGATTGCCTGCCTTGTCGCGAACTGTAACCGTTTCGCTGACGAGTTGAGACCGGATGGAAAGGGTGAACGCCTTATCCTTATCAGCGCTGCCGTTCTGGCCGATGGTCTGCGCACCGGCAGCGGTGGAAAGCACAACGGCGAGCAAAAGCGGCATCACACGGCGCATCGAATTAGAACCTAAGTCTCGCATGGATCTGCAGGCTACGCATAGCCTTGGCTGAAGTGGGCAGTCCGAAGACCGGGTTGGTGATCGTTGGATCGACCGTCGTGTTGTAGCTGGTGAAAACGACATGATTCAACACATTTGTCGCCGTAGCGCTGACATCGAGATACGTGTGCGCCGTGGGACGGAAGGTTCGTGCGAGAGAGCTGTCAAGAGCGAAAATTCCGGGACCGCTATAGAGATGCGTCCGGCGTCACCCCATTGTCCAACTGCTGGGGCGGTATACGCAGCGGGATTGAGATAATGCCCCTGCTGGCGCCGCGTAGATTGAAGCCGAAGTACGGTTCGGCCGGATACTGCCCGAAAAGCCAGTCCCACTAACCGCCGCCAAGTAAACGGGCGTTTCCGGTAGTCCGCTGCCAGACGTGATTACGTTCAGAACTGTCCATTCTTTGTAGATACGCCCCACCCAGCCTCGCAAGAGAGTACCGCCACCTATGCCCAACCCGGTTGTGTATTGCAGCGTGGCGTTCAGCAGGTTGCGCTGGTCAAAAGTGGAGAGGCTTCGCTCGGCCGCCAGATCCCTCCAGTTCTGTGCAATCGACTGCGGGATAGTCACGGCGCTGCTCGCCCCGGCGGCCAGTGGCCCTTGGCCACCTAGAATGGAATCGTCATCCATGGATTTCGACCAGGTATACTGCAGCGATGCGGTGAGTCCACTGCGCAGCCTTCGCCTCAGCAGCAGGATACCGGCCTCTCGCGTCGAGTTTCCGGAGGAAGTGCTGTACACAAAGCCACTCGGGCAACCGGGGCAGGGATTGGTTGCGCCAAGGGGATATGTATTCGGTAGAAACTCCTGCATTCCGTTCGAACCTCTGATTCCCTGATAGGTGGCGCTGACCTGCAGGGCAGCCGGCAGGTCGCGCTGCAAGCTGAGCTGCCACACCTGCGCGTAGCCGACGCGGAAGTTGGGATCTATCCCGAAGAGTATCGCCAGTAAGCGAGGTACATGGGTTGGGGCCGGTTTTCAGCGACTGCGGGCAGATACTGTTACTGGCGCTCACGCTCAGCGAGAATGGCGACTGCTGGGCCATGGACAGAGCAAGGTTATTGTAGAGTGAAGTGTCCGCGTAGATGCCGTAGCCCGCGCGCACGACCATTGACGAGCCGGGCTGAGGGCGCCATGAGAACCCAATGCGCGGCTCCACGTCGCTGCGGTCAGACCGCAGCAGCGAAGCAGGATAACGCTGCCCAGTCACGGGGCCAACAGGATCGGCCGCAGTTACGGTCGCCGCTGATATGAAGTCAGGTGCGACGTCGATGTTGGCGAGACGATTTTTCAGCTCCGTGATGGGAGCGCCGTACTCCCACCGCACCCCGACGTTGAGGGTCATATTCGGCTCAAGGTGCCACTCGTCTCTGGCGTAGACATCGTAGACCGACTGTCGCAGGTATTTATCCGGATTGCCAACGACAATGGCGGCCGTATCCGGAACGCCATCGAGGAAATCGGCAAAGTCAGATCCAAATGTCTGCCCAGTGAATGTAAAGGTTCCACGCGGATTCGCCTGTGAAAAGTAGTTGAACTCCTGGCGGCGGAAATCGCCGCCTACGATCACGTTGTGGTGTCCGCGATACCACTCTATCCACCGACCTAAGCCGCTGGTCTGGTTGCGGTCGAAGGAGCTGTTGGCATCGGTGAGAGAAGCAATGCCGCTGGAAAAGACCAGCGTGGGCGGACCCCAGTTCTCCGGGACTGGTTGTTGCCTGTCATGCCGGCGTCGCCAGAGATGTTGATTCGGTTTTCGAAGTACGGCGTCACCTGCGTCCGCAGGCGACTGTAGTTGTAGTTTAGGTGCATCCGGAGGTTATGGACTAAGCGACGGTCGGCCTGAATCTTCGCCTCCAGCCCGAGCGAGTCGGTCGTGTCGCGAAAACCGAAGAGGCTGGTTTGATTTGCGCGGCTGTCGAGCAAGCCGAGTTCTCCTGAAAGATTGGTCCCACCGATAAATCTGCCGAGGTGAGCGTCGATGGCATCGCTGTGCGTACCGTTCAGCACTGGAACCTGGTAGTTGTAACTGGAATTGCCAGCCACATCCGGCAGGGGATAGAGTGCGAGCAACGCCTGTGCCACCGGATTAATGGACGCAACCGTATCCGCGCGCTGCTGGAGAGTCGGAACCAGACCGCTCTCAACGAGCGCGCTATCACTGCGCGTCCCTTGATACGTCAACCCGAAGTTCGGACCGCGAGGAAGGAGGTGCGGGATGTTCAGAGGTCCTATGAGGCTGGCGGTAGCGATTGTTTGGCTGTAGCTCGGTTGGGGCGTGTTCAGCCCGGTCAGCGAGTAGGGGCGCGCGTCAAGAGCAGAACTCCCAAAGATGATCCCGATACCACCGTTGTAAAGGCTGTGCGAGTTGGTGCGTGTGTTGCCGAATGCTTGCTTAAGAGAAAACGGCGACGTGGCCGCATTGTTTACGCTGCCATTGACAAGCAATCCTTCGTCAGACGAATCTCCCGGCGTTGGTTCCGGCTCAAGTGCCATATGGGTGGATGGTTGAGGAGAGGTTGCGCCAGTCGGCGCCTGCTGAACTGAGGCTGCACTGGCTTCTGCACGCGGCCCTGGGTTGGAGACCTTCGTTTGCGCCAGCGCCTCCGCAATCGGGAGCATCTTCAGTTCCCAGTGCACTGGCTGGGCTCCAGGACCTACAATGACATCTTGCTCTGAGCGCACGAAGAACGGCATCTGAACGCTGATTGTCCAGACGCCATCGGTGAGGTTGGGGAACGAATAAATACCGTTCGCATCAGAGATGGTGGTGAACCTTTCATCGCCCTGCGTGGCCGTGACTAATGCACCCGGCACAGGTAAGTGGTTCGTGACAATTTGCCCCTGATGCTCTGCTGCATGCGCCCCTGTGGCGCACAAAAGACACAAAAGACACGCTACAGTGAGATGACCTGCCAGCCAATACTTGCTTCGGTACCGGCTCGCTTCTATTTGCAGCACTTGGCCCTGCTCTCGAACATCCTTATTGCCCAAGTCGAGACCGTTCGTCCGCCTAGCTTGTGACACTTCGTATCTCCGATGCTGAGATGACACCGAAGGATAAGGAAAATGAGATTCCTATAATACACATAAAGGGCAGCAACACCTCAGCACGGTGAGTTGATGTCTCTCTCAATGCGACTAAGAGTGCCCCAGAGCAGCAAAAAGCGCAGCCCGCACAGTGTGTGATTTTGTAGAAGCCGTTGCAGTCTGCCAGCCTTCACATTTCTCGAGCTTGCTAACCGAGTTCGTTTTTCGTAACAGGGTGGACACTTGCGGAAGGGATGCCGTTTCCCGGAATCGACTGTGTGGAAAACTCACTCTTGACCGCATACAATCTGTTGAAATGCACTATCCCGAAATGGGACAGCGTTCACAATTCGTAACACAGTAACAGAATACTGGACCTTCTCAGAGAAATAACGTTAAGCTTATTTGCATCCCTAGGATGCCCGGACCGCACTTATGTGCAGTTTATACTTTGGAAACGCAAAGGCAGATTGAGATATGCGGACGAACCGGAACAGGTGTCACGCCTTCTCCTCGGCTTTGTTCTCGGTATTGGCAACTCTGGCATTACAAGCCGCTGCTCAGTCTAGTTTTCATAATTTATCCGCTTCCGCGTCTTCCACGTCAAGTGCAGCGGCTGCCCGGTTTGAAATAGCCTCCGTCAAATTGTCCGGGCCTAAACAGATGATCGCCAATGCTCTGCTCACGTATCCGGGCGCGAGAGTAGTAGCTCTGGGTGCGACCCTGCGATTCCTCATCAAAGCGGCTTACAATCTTCCGCCGGCGCAAATCACCGGAGAACCTGCTTGGATTGACAAAACCCGGTTTGAATATTGAGGCAAAGCCCCCAGCCGACGTAGCATCGCGCTATATGGCCCCGCGAAATCCCAAAGAATCCACCGCCCGCCGAGATACGCCAAATGCTACAGGACCTGTTGGTCGAGCGTTTTCACCTCAAGGTACATACTGAAGAAAAAAGAGAGGACGAATTTACGAGCTTGTAAAGAACGGCCATCCTTTGCGCTTAAGCACGCCAAAGGATACACACGAATTCCCTTGGGCGGGAGGGGTCGATGGAGGCTACCCTGAAACTACCGGTCTCCGCGGCACAAACGACTCCATGGCTGATCTAGCCCATCGCCTGACGGAATGGTTAGTGACACCCGTCATTGATCGGACTGGCTTGTCAGGGTCATTCGATTTTGTAGCTACTATCGAGCCTGATGAGGTTGCATCGCTCGGACTAGAGGACAGTATTTCTCAGTCCCTGGAGCAGTTGGGACTCAAACTGACAAAAAGCACTGGCACGATTCAATCGTTGGTCATTGATAATGTATCGTTGCCTAGCGATAATTAGTGACTAAGTGTGCGATAGCTGTCCAGCTTCATTTATTTGAGCTAAAGCCAGAAAGGAAGTGCTAGCCGATGACCAAACGCAACCTGCTGACGACAATAATGAGCGCATTTTCAGGGCTCACATTCTGTTATGGGCTTTATCAGATGCTGCTCCCGACTCGGATCCGCTCGCGCCTCCGAGGTTTGTTGTCAATACACGTCCGATTGCAAAGGCGATGGGAATTTATGCCTTACCACCGTAAAGTGCGAAAATTCAGGTGGCATTGCCGCAGGCAACTATTACGTGTGCTCCAAAAATCAATCTTGAGGTCGTCACGAAAGGATGCTTAATGAAACGGCGGATAATTCGCTTCATCCTGTGTATTCCCGGAATCATCGGGATTGCATATGGCACCTTCACGATGTTATTTCACCCCACTACAGTCCATGCCACAGCGCGTTGCTGTAGCGAGACGAATGACTGCGCTTCGAATCAGTACTGTACGTCGGTCGAAGGTTTGGCTGATTGCAGCGCGAGCAAAGCGAAATATTGTGTCACCGTTGCAAACTAACATGTGCCATGGTGCTCCAGTAGCGGCGCGCGGCTCTCCCCGACTTATGGCGTTGTTCTGAACTGCGCGCCAATTGCTCCAAAGTATAGCTTGCTGGCCCGAACTCGGAGTAAATGGCTGGGGAACTTCGTATTGACTAGTTCTCTGCTTGTGTCTGTTCGGGGGGCATCAGTCATTTGTGCCCACTAGCTAGATGGCCGTACTCGATGATATGGAGAAAGTGTATGGGGCAGTCGCTTACAGAGAACAGATTGTTTGTTGTGCTTTTGATAGCATCTGGATTACTCAACATTGGTCTCGCGTACAAAGTGCATCGGGAGCAAAGCCTTCTGCGAGATCTGCAGGGCTCGGGCAACCACGCCCACGTGCTCGGAGCCACAGTAAAAGAGATCCATGCAAAAGGTCTGGACGGTAAAGCTGCGACAATATCATTCACAAAGAACGAACCTCCCACAATTCTGTATATCTTTCGCCCGACATGCGGGTGGTGCGCGAAGAATCTGCCTAACCTGCAGGCGATGCAAAGATCGACTGTCGCTCGGCACTTCCGGCTAATCGGAATATCGATCGACGATCACGATCTAAAACAGTACGTCGAAAGTGAACACTTCACATTTCCGGTGTACAGCAATGTTGCTCCGGATGAACGAGCACGCTTGGCTATGGGCGGTACGCCACAAACCCTCATGATTGCGGATGGCGTGGTTGTACGCAATTGGGAGGGCGCCTATACGCCTGATCTTCAGAAGGAGATCGAATCGACGCTTGGGATCAAGCTGCCGGGCATGAATGCCACGCCTCCCAGTGAGCATCTGTAGAACGCGGGCGTGGGAGATAATACCTGCCGGCCCGCTGTGCAGCCACCTTAGATTGAGGCCGGTAGTGGAATTCTTCCGCCGGAATATGGCGATGGCTTCGTATTGCTGGCGAGTCTATTGCATTCCAGGTTGACAGGCCCGCCATAGTCCTTCTACCTGAAGCCGGTGGAGACCGCTTTCGCGACGCAGGGTGCCGCTACCAAGTTTACTATCTTTGAATTGGCGCAAACGAGGTTATGAGTTCATGACTCATGATAGTACCTCCAACAGTAGCCCAATATGGATGCTGTGCCCCCAACTGTCGCGGGACACTACGTCACCGTCGCCCGGCACCTTGCGTGGAAAATGGAAGCAACTCCGAGACGAGTACAAGAAACGGTCTGACGCTGAATACGGGTGTAGTGTGGCGGGAGGAGGATTCAATAGTGCAGTTCTGCAATACTTGGCGCACAGCTTGGCAGTAGTCTCTCCGCCCAGCATGCACGCCGAGGTGTTGAGGCAAACTGCATTGTTGAACCGCTCTCCGGGATCGGTAGTGCTCTTACCCAGGAGGCAGCTATTTCCCGCCATGGCGAAGTACGGCTGCACTGCGTGGCTGGATGCAGTAGGAGAGTGTGCAGTGCCCTTCCATATCCGCGCTCAGGCCTTGTGCGAAAGACAGTTTCCAGTCATCGTCACTCACCACAGCGTGTCATATCCGCACTTGGCTACACAAACGTTCCTCCCACTGGTTTCCTGTGAGACATATCCCTTCGACGCATTAGTGTGTTCAAGCAGTAGTGCACGTTTTCAGTTGCAAACACTTGCTCGCATCGATTACCGAGGAACTTAAGTATCACTTCGGGGTAGCCCGGCAGTTCAATGGCACATTTGAGGTAATACCTTTTGGAGTTGACACCGACGTATATCGCCCGCGCGATCGGTCTCCCCTAAGAAAAGAAACTAGGCATCAAGAAGGATGCTTTTGTAATTCTTTACATTGGAAGGTTCTCCCCTGTAGATAAAGCTGACCTGCTTCCCTTCCTGAGTACGGTGAAGGGTATTGCGTATGCGATTCGTCCACGACCCCTGCAGGTTCTTATCGGAGGCGGTAGCCATCATGGTTACGAGTTACTGTTTAAGGAGTACATCAAAGCAGCGGGCCTTTCTTCCATGGTCAAGCATCTCAACAGAATTCCCGACAGAGAACTGCCAGACTTTTATTCCGCTGCGGATGTGTTCTTGTCACTTAGCGACAATATACAAGAATGTCTCGGACTTGCGGCCATTGAGGCGCTAGCCTCGGGAATTCCGCAAGTCGTACCCGACTGGAGCGGCTATCGCGATACCGTTCTTGACGGAGTTACTGGCTATCGAATTCCAACGTACTGGAAAGAATGCGATCATGACATCTGTACATTATCCCCGGTCATCCCGAGTATGTGGGCATGGAGCCACTACAACCTGGCGCAGTCCGTTGCGATTGATTTGCGTGTGTTACGTGAGCGACTTGTAGTGTTAGCACTGAACGAAACAATGAGGTTGGAGATGCAGAAAGCATCAGTTGCGCGTGCTCGGACAACTTACGGCTGGGATGTTGTAATGCGCCGCTACAGCGATCTGATCTGCGAGCGCAGCGCGCTATCTAGGAAATCATCGATTAAGCCGGCTGCCAAGCGCGCTCCATTCTTGCCGGCTTTCTTTTCTGCATCCAAACATTTCGCGACCTCAATCCTGGAAGACGATACGCGCCTGATTCCGACCGAAGTGGGCATTATGCCACCGCAACAAAGTGAAGAGTTTAGACGACATTTCGCCGATATGGAGGCATGCTGCCCAGATGAACCGGCCGCACTACTTAGAGAGTTGTCCCCCCTCGGTACATTTGGCGAGTGCGGAGACCGAGTTTCCAAGCGCATGTCATGCAGTAGGAGCGAAGCTGATCGCTACATCATGTGGATGATAAAATACGGCTATTTGGCGGTAGCATAGAGCTCAAATGTGCGCGGGCATAACGCGCCAACAGTTGGTATATTTTATGAAACTGTGCTATCTGGCATCGTCATATAGCAGCCATGCACGCGTTGCAGCCTCTTATCGCACAATTTTAGCGGCGATCGTCGAAATGGTGGAGCGGCCTGAGCGCGCGGACGTCGTAATTATTCATGATGAGCCACACTTATACTCACAGTACTTTGCCCGTTATCCTTTCCTGCGACAACGTTATGTAGTTGCTTACGCTGTATGGGAAGCGTCTATCTTGCCGAGTGAATACATAAAGGGCATATCACTTGTACAGGAAGTATGGACATGCTCACATTATTGCCATGATATATTCAGCAGGTATCATCCCCATGTAGAGGTTGTTCCCCACATTGCGGAGGGAGATGACGTCTACAGTGCCGACGATGCCGCTCATATTGACCGTCTGCTTCAGCGCTCGCCAAAGCACGTATATTTCCTGACGTATAGGCCGCCTATGGGATAGGCGCAAGAACATTCTTGGAGTAATTCGAAGTTTTGGGTCGATGAGGAGCAAGAATCCTAATGCGCGCCTAATTGTGAAGACACTCCCGGATGATGATTATGATCTGCTCAGGGCTGAAGATGAGAGGCTGATAGTCATTACTGAGACGCTAACAGAGCGGCAGATGAACGCCTTATATGCAGCAACGGATGTATTTGTAAGCGCACACCGATCTGAGGGCTGGGCTGTGCATATCGGACGCACTGGTAAGAGGATGCCTAGTAGTTGCAACCGATTACGCGGGACCGCGTGAGTATTTATTTGAAAATAACAGCATCTTGCTGCCGTACAAGGTAGTGAATGTCGCAAGCACAGAGACGTATGGTTTGTTTGATCCATCAATGCAGTGGGCAGAGCCCGATCTAGAAAGGCTGGCTGAGGTATTTAATGAGACCGGCGCCGCGCCGCAATCGAAGGAATACATGGACAAGCGGGCTGTTGCGCGCGCGGTAAGGGAGAAGTTCTCGACGGCATGTGTCGAAGAAATACTAAGTAGTCGGGCAGCATCTCTAGCAGCCAAAGTCTCGTGGAAGTCACCGCATCCGGCGCTATATGCTCAACTATTGACTCCGTCGTCTCCAACCTGAAATCACGATTCACTGTGGTCTGAGCGGCTCCCGAAGGTTAATACAGGTTGACGGTTAGTTTTCGGCAAAATCCGACGAAGGAGGATTTTGCCAATGAAGCGCAAGCGCGCAAGCGGTCTTCGGTCGAGCAGATCGTGGCCGTGCTGAAGCACGGCCGAGGCTTATAAGCTTCTTAAAATGAAAGGGATTAGTGCTGTCGCAGCCCAAGAGATTGCAACCGGTGCGGGCGTGAGCACCGCAACCCTGTATCGCTGGTGGGAAACAAAAGAGGCGCTCATGTTCGACGCCTGCTTTGAGCATGTCATGAGGTTCTATCTCCCTCGCCGTCAAATCCAGCTGGAGGTCATCGAAGAGGCTGTCGCCTGTGGGGAACTGAAACGGGATACCGACCCGGAACTACTGCTGGACGCCCTCAGCGGGCCCTATTTTTTCGATGGTTGCAAGGCCACGCTCCAGCCGACAAGAAGTTTGCTGGAGCCCTGGCTGACAAAATCATTCCCACGTTCATGGTGAAAGGGTAGTTAAGCGGCAGCCCCTCGAAGAAGATTCGAGACTCTAGAATCCAGGTCTTGAGCGATGCCGGTAGCAATATGGAAACGAGATTGGATCTCCAAGCCTGTCACGGCCAATCAACTGAATTACGTGCTCATTTGCTTTTCATCCTGGACCTACATTGTTGTTTTGAATCTGGCGCACAACTGGCACACCGGTTCGGCAAAAACTCCAGCAAAGCCTTGGTTCTCGACTGATTGGCAGTCAGTCCACCGCTGTCGTGCGTATTCGCGGATCGATCAAGCCCACAAGATAAAGCACACTCGCGGCACACCGAATACCGTCACGAGAACGCGGGCAAACCGAAAGTAAACGGGGGGCAACGTTGTGTGGCGCTCGTGTGCCAGAGTCACGCGCATAGACGGTAATCCCAATCGTGAGGTGTGGCCGCTTGTGCGGACCGTTCACTTCTTACACCCTCGTTTTCGTTGTGTGTCCTGCCGTCGAGTAATAAAACATTGGTAAATATCGATAAGTACCGAGAAATTGTTACAGCGCTGCGATCTGCAATACATTGTGTTTTGGCGATAAACCTTGATAGTTCATGTGAGTGGTGAAAAGCGGACGTGAGGAGCAGCAGTTTGGAGATTCGTAGTTGTGGACTCTTTCATTGCCTATCCCGGAATGGCGGAGATTGTTGCGCGGGTCGAGCAAACTCTGTCAAGGCGCATGCCCGCGATAGCGGCGACCTTTGGTCGGCCTTGACGGAGTTTGCGCCCGCGCTACGCTGCCATCATCCGGGGCAGGCAGGGGTTCTAAAATGCTGATTCCAAGCCCCATGCCGTTCTCTCGTTGCGGTCCGGAGATTTCCTGCTGTGGCGTAATTGTCTGCTCGACGTGGTGTTGAGCGCATGCACGGTCTGTTTTGAAACATCGTGACCGAGGACCGTCGGCAGCTTCTCACGATCATTCGTGAAGATTTGCGCATCGAACGCTCCTCGCGAAACAGACACGTAAGCCATCCGGTAATTGAGCAGGTCTTTGGCCGCCAATTCAGTATCCACATGAATCAGCACCCGATCTGCAGTCTGCCCCTGGCTGGAATGGCTGGTCATTGAGTAGCCGTAGTCGAGATGCGGATGCTTGGTTGGATCGATTTCGATCGAGCGGCCAGAATCCAGCTGCATACTCAATCTTCCGGCATCGTCAATGCCAGCGATCACTCCCAATTCGCGATTTGCAATTTTCAGGTCGTTGGCTGGGGCAGTGAATTGAATGCGGTCACCAACGGAGAATCTTCGTACCTCCTCGAGGAAAACGGAGACGCCTCGCTGTCGGCGAGGATCGTATGTGCGCTCGGTCCCGCCCTGCAGCCGAACGGTGAGCCGGTTGCTGGCGGCGTCAATGCTCCTCACCTGCGCGTACTGGCCTTTCCCGATCCCTGTCTCCTTCGATGCGCGGGAATAGCGCAGAATATCGCCTACTTCATATTTCGCTGCCCACGTACGGTCGGCGCCGGTGAGTTCCTGTCGCGGAACCAAAGTTCGGACCGGATGCTCTTCGCCACTGACCCGGCCCGTACCTTGTAATTCCCCGTGAATGCATTCATTGATCTCCATGCGGGAGCGGTTGTCCGGCGACACAACGAGGGTGTTCTCCGGCGACTTCGCATACTCTTTCGCGATGGCCGAAATGCGCTCGTCATGTCCGCGAATTTCGTGGACCCGGCCCTGCTGATCGAGATTGTTGATCGCTTCCCGTACATTGCCCCGTGCTAGCTGTTGAACCACTTCCTTCAAATCGAGGTCCTTCTGCCGCACGATCTCTTCCAGTTTGACCGTCGTCATACCGGCATCTTGAAGCTGGGCAAATGGGCGTCCGGCTTCAACCGCTTCATGCTGTCGCCGATCCCCGACCAACAAGACTCGATCATTCGGACGCAGCCGCTCGATGAACTCATGCAATTGCCGAGTGGAAGCGAGTGAAGACTCGTCGAGCACGTAGAGCCGTTTCTCACCCGTGTCGGGTGGCTGCCCGCGTGCCAAGTGTTTCTGTAGAGTCGAAGTCTCAATTCCAGCTTCGCTGAGCTTCTGCGCTGCTCGCGATGTTGGGGCGAATCCTTCGACTCGATAGCCATCGATCTCTGCGGCTTCGCGGATCACGGCCAAGGTCGTGGTCTTGCCCGCGCCGGCGACACCGTCCAGACCCACGATCTTTTCCCGCGAGAGAAGAATCTCGTCAACCGCCTCGAGCTGTGAAGGATTCAATTGTGGATGACGGTCTTCAGTGGCGATACGGATCGGGGGCGAAACGAGCATTGAATCGCCATAATCCTGTCGGTTGCCTTCCAACATTCTGCCGACGATCTCGCGTTCCATCCCTGCCATGACTCTCGTCGTGTACTGTCTGCGTGCGCCAGTCTGCGAAAGTTCTTGGAACTCTCCCGTGTTGATCCGGCGCTGGAACTCCCGCTGGATGCTGGTGTTGGTGCTTTCTCCCATGCTGCGTGCCAGCGCTGCTTCTAAGATTGCGCGACCATCTTGCACTGCTGACCGCTCGAATACGTGATCGCGTGCCCAAGTCACAGCACTCCGCGCCTGAGCTTTAACCTCCTGCATTCGCTGGTGACCGTGTTGGCGAGCGTGGGCCACGACCCGATCGGCCTGATATCCGTACTGTGCTGCCAGGTCGCGGTGTCGCTGCAATACCTCGCCCTGGGACAAGAGTTCCTTCCGATCCCGCGTGTGGTGGGCAGCGATCTGTGCTGCCGCTGCGCCACCGATTCCTTGTTCGCGCAGATGGTCTTTAATCTGTTCCCGTCGTGGACTGGACGCCTCCAAATACTCTTTGGTGTAGCCGCGGATTTCCGGCTGCCCATGCTTCCCGCGCTCCAATTCATAGCCCAGCATTTGCAGCCGCATTGCGAGTTCGGATCGATAGACCGCAGTCACGTATCGCTGTGAAACAAAGAGTTCGTGGGGCTGGAGACTGCGCGTTGTTCCATTCGCCTGCTCGGTGACGTTGAAGATGACGGCGTGTGTGTGAAGCTGCGGGGCGGCGTAGCCATCAACGGGACGGGCGGTATCGTGCTCAAAAGTGGCAGTAATAAGCTTGCCGGTGGTTTCCGGCGCGTGAACATTGCCGATACGGGCTTGTGTGTATCTCTCTAACTCGCGAAGAGCAGTTCGGACACTCTCGCGATGGGCTTCCCGAACTCGTTCATCGCCTCCCACGAGTGCCGTGAGCGACACTGACTTGGGGGCAGAAAATGTAGCATCCCACCCGGCGCGATGCTCAGCGCTGGTGACTTCCTTACCGAATTTGCCCTCGTAAGTTCTTGAGACCTGGTGGCGAACAAGCTGCTCGGCGGTGTGAGGATGTTGACCTTCACTCAGCCGCGCGAAATGCTCCGATTCCACGATCCCGGCAAGCTTCCACTGGTCGGCGAGCTTACCCTGCCATTCGCTGCGGCCTTGTTGGTCGCGACTCCAGTAGTTCTGTCTCTCGGAAGCAAACTCACGCTTGTGATAGGTTCGCGCTTGACCGGCCGAGAGCGGTTTAGAGATGGTAAGCATGACACAAACACCTTATTTGTCGGCTCGGTTGGCTCGGGTCAGTGCAAGGAAGTCAGCGAGAATGTTGTGAGCTTTCTGGAGCTTCACTGCGTCGGCTCGATCGCGGATTTTCACGATGGAATCGGGCAGCAATTGTGTACCTTCTGACGCCGCTTTCATCTTTGAATGAAACAAATTCAGCAGCGTGTATCGCAAGGCCCAGACTTCGGCAAGTAGCAATTCAATAGGATCAGCCGGTCGTTGCCGCGCTGCTTGCAGCGCAGTCTCGCGGAGCCATTCGGCGAGAGATTGGCTGGCGGTTTCTGCGGCTGCTTCGACTTCAGCTAGCTCTCCGGGAGTCAGGCGTGTAGCTATCGTTTTAGTGCGAAAGCCGGGCCTAGTCTCATCTCTAAGAGGTGCCTCGCTCCGAATCGGAAAAGGAAGTTCGGGAGTACTCATGGGAAATCCTATTCATGGTTATTAGCAAATGGGCTGCCAGTAGCCAAGTTGCGACGATTCACGCGAAGCCTTTGCAGTTCAACGTGTTTACACGAAGTGCACCTAAGGGCACTTGGTCGTTTACGAACGTAAACGCCAGGGACGTGCGGACCCTCCATCGCGAAGTAAGATGCTCATCCAAAACAAGTTCACGTTCGTAAACATTTCGGCGCTGGCGAGCGCTCCGCAGTTCCCGATTTGGGGGTGACGTGTCCACATTTCTTCCGGTGCGAAGCACCGCGCGGTTTTACAGCTCGCCATATTCAAGTGCTTGAGCCTCCCACGTATGGATCACTTCGGGGGCCTGCCATGCGCGACGAAACAGATTCCTGATCGACTTCCAGTGCTCCATCGGGAATCCGAACGTGATTCCGTTCTCACGCGCAAAGAAAAACACTCCCCGTTCGTTGTTCTCCAGAATCTCCGTGTGCGCATAGAAGTAGTACCCTTGCCATTGGCAAAGATCCCGCTCCAAATCGAGCTCTTCAAGCAGCCTTCGAAACTCCGCAATCCTCGGGTATCCAACCACCGGATACCGCGGGGTGAGGGTTCCGGGAAACTGCAAACGAGGGGAGAATTCATTCCCCTCTTCCCGTACCAGATCAAGGCGATATTGGCCTTCTTCTAAAGAGGGCAATGCTGGCCGAACCGCAAGCTCAAAATCCTCGTCGTCTGTCTCCGAAGGCACCTTCTCACGAAGGGGTTTTCGGTGGAGAGAATAGTGGCCCCGCGCGCACACCCGCCACAGGGCCGGCCAGTGCGGCCAAAGTGCCCCGTTCAGTTTCTCGACATTCGAAAACTTCTCTTCGTCCAGAAGCGTGTAGAGATTCCGGACGGAGAGAATCGGTTTTCGCCGCTTTTGAGCCGGGTTCCGCAGCATCTGGATAGTGCGCATAACCACCCGGCGAACATCATCACTTCCAATGTCCTCAAGGTCTTTGGCATCTACCTGTTTGTCGCCAGGAAGAGTCCGCAAGTAAAGGGAGTCTAGTGGGGACTTCTTCGGTCTGCGTGCGACGGCGTAAGCAGCAAGGAATGCCTCAAGGATTTCGGCCAAGGATTCGTAGGAAATCTGGCCTTGTGCGGTGTTCACAAATGACTCTGCACCCACCGCACAGTAGTGGGCCACCATGGTCCATTCTGCCTGCGAAAGCGGGAGTCCTGAGTCTGCCTTCCCACGAATTCTCAGGAGGGAATCTGTCGGCTCACTCAGCAGGTTTACCAACTCAAGACGGTCGTCTCGGGCAGACTCAAGAAGCTGCTTTGCCGCCTCCGATGTCGAGACAGTCTGGCCGCTCTTGAGCGAGATAATCTTCCTCAGAGTTTCAAGCCTCAAGCGCAGCGCCTCCGAAATGCGGATAGAGATGACTGGCTGCTGCGGTGTTGCGGCGTTCTCTGCCATCCGGCTCCTTTCCTCCGACTACAAGCGAAAATAATGTAACGTTACATATTGACTGTACGTGCACAAATGCGCTACTGTCAAGTACCAGGCCATAGTCGAGGTGCGCAAGTGCACGAAGCGAAGCCCCCAGCCTTTGCATCCGATCCGATCGAACCTTTGCTCGATGTAAACAGAGCTGCGCATTTGCTAGGCATTTCGGTCAAGACTTTGCGTGACTGGATTCAGGGTCGTAGGATTGAATACGTCAAGGTCGGCACGAGAGTGATGATTCGGCCCGAAACGATTCGTCAGTTCGTGACCAGCAATACGCGACGTGCGGCAGGCTAATGAAAGTATTCAAACGTTCCGGTAGTTCGTATTACGCGTACAAATTCCAGTATCGCGGCAAGGAATACTATCGCTCGACTGGAACCGAAAACCGGCGTGAAGCGGAGGCTTTAGCTGCCGTTGCTCGCGCTCGGGTCATTCGGCAAGCCGCCGGACTGGAAGAACCTGACCCACCATCAAGACCCCTGGCGATTGATGCAAGTCGCAACGGCATTCCTACGCTGAGGCAGTTCCAAACGATTTTCGACGAGTGGGTTGCCACTGCAAAAGCAGAGCAGAACGGCACAGTGAAGTTTTACCAGGAAAGCTATCGGAAACTCCTTTCTTACGGCCCTTGGGCCGATCTCCGCCTTAATGAGATTGACGAGGCGCAGATCGAACGATTCAAAGCTTGGGCTCTAAAGCAGGCTGGACGGCGACGCGACGGGAAACCGACTCCAGTGGGCAAAACAACCGTGAATCGCTACCTTGCGACGCTCCGCAAGGCTCTGCGTTACGCGCATCTCAAACTGAAGCTCATTGACAAAGTGCCGGTTGTCGATCAATACGGCAAAGACGAAGGAGCGGAGCGCGAGACGGACTATGTGTTCAGCTCTTCGGAATACATCGCTTGGATCATGGCAGCCGAGGAACCGTTGCGCTCAGCGTCTATACTCGCGCGTCACTCGGGGATTTGCCGTAACGAAATGCTGAAGCTTATGAAGGACTGTATCCACTTTTCTCCAGAGCCGCTTGAGGATGCGAGCGTGTGCGGAGAGCTTACGATCAAACGCGGGTTGAAGCGGCGCGCTCGCAAGAGGAAACTCGTGATTGATCGCGAGATGAGGAGAGTGTTAGAGACGCTCATTCCACGTTCGAAGTGCGAGTACGTGTTCACCAGACCCCAAAACTCAGCGGAACCGTTGCCACCGTGGGTGCTCGAAACGCAAATCACGCGGGTGCGGAAGAAGATGACTACGCACCCCGACGCTGGTCTGCATGCCCTGCGTCACACGTTTCTGACGGAGGCCGGCGAACACACCGACCCGTTTACATTGCAGTATGTGGCTGGACACGATAACATTAAGACGACGATGCGCTACGTGCATCCACGCGAGGATGCGGTCGAAAAGCTGTTTGTGCGGCTGGGCAACCTGTCGCGCCCGGAGAGTCGTGTAGAATGCAAAAGGTCGGTGCAAAATCCGGTGCAGCCGGAAGCACCCTCAGATACCGATCTTGCTAAGATATTGAGCGCATTAGGTTTTCAGCGTGCGGAAGTGGTGGAACTGGCAGACACACCATCTTGAGGGGGTGGCGCCGAAAGGCGTGGGGGTTCAAATCCCCCCTTCCGCACCATGAATTTGTGGATTGGGAATTTCTGCAGCCGGAGTTTCTGCGGCTTGGACTTCTGCGGCATCAGGGAAAAAACTCAAAATTATGATTTACCTCGTCACCACCATCCATATTCTGGTCTGTTTCTTCATCATCATTGTGGTGCTGCTGCAGAGCGGCAAGAGCGGCGACATTTCGGCGGCATTTGGCGGGCAGGGCAGCCAGACGGCGTTCGGTCCGCGAGGCGCGGCCAGCGCGCTGTCGAAAGCTACGACCTGGTCGGCGGTCGCGTTCATGATCACGTCCATTACTTTGTCGATTTACGCCACCCGGCGCGGGGGTCCCGGTTCCGTGCTGCAGGGACTGAAGTCGCAGCCGGTGAAGACGCAGCCCGCGACCCCGGCAACTCCTCCCACGCAACCGAAGTAAGTGCCGAACTTTCAGTTCCGCTTGCATCCGGTTGACTGATTTCCCCGGCATACGACGCGCACAAGCGCGATCGGATGCGCGGTGGACATTCTGCTGTGCGCTCCGGCGCAATCTACACATTCCCCCGTAATTGTATTTGCATGACAGAGGATGTAACATTCGTTTAGCGGATTACGCGGAGGTATTTCCATGGCGGATCGTGACGGCAACAGCTTTGTTTGGTTTCTGGCGGGACTAGGGTTGGGAGCGTTGGCGGGAGTTCTCTACGCGCCGCGTTCGGGCAGCGAGACGCGCGAAGTGCTGCGGGCACGCGCCGAGGAAGGCCGCGACTATGTTCGCGGACGGGCGCGTGAGGCACGCGATCAGGCAGCGCAGTGGGCCGATCGTGGCCGCGACGTCGTCAGCCAGCAGAAAGAACAGTTTCGCGCCGCTTACGAGGCAGGCCGTCAGGCTTATCAAGAAGCCACGACCGAGACGGGCGCGCCCAAGAATCTGTAGGCTCTGTGCCGGGCTGCGGCTCGGACTGGATTTTCCGGAACCTTGTTTCGGAGAACATTTGACGGAGCACTCTTATGGATAAACTCACTCCTGTATTCATCTTCATGACCGGGGCGGCGGTGATGTTGCAGGCGGGCATCCTGCTGGCCATGTATTTGGCCATGCGCAACAGTAGCGCGCGCATTGAAGCGATCGTCGCGGACGTGAAGACCAAGGTGCTGCCGACCGTGGAGCAGGCCGAGGCGATGTTGACGGAGATCCGGCCTAAGCTGCAGGTGATCGCCGACAATCTGCAGGAATCGACCACGGTGTTGCGCGACCAGGTGCAGCGCGTGGATGCGAGCGTGACGGACGCGGTGGATCGCGGCCATTTGCAGATTATTCGCGCGGACGAATTGTTGACGCGGACGCTGGACCGCGTGGAACAGACCTCCGACATGGTGCACCAGACGGTGATCTCGCCGATCCGGCAGCTTTCCGGGTTGATGCAGGGCATTACGGTGGGGCTGGAGTTTTTGTTCGGCGGACGCGCGCGCAAGAACGGCCGCAGCCGCGAAGAGCGGCGGCCGGTGCCGCAGGATGAGATGTTTATCTAGTTTGGAAACGTTGAGTCTAGAACGCGCTTAGCCCTCCGCATCGTCTTTCAAATATCAGTGAGTTAGGTTTTGCCGCCGGGCGAATGCGTCCGGGGCTATGTGTTTTTTATGCGATATCTGGTGCGAGCTCGAGTGAAGGCTGGGCGTGAGGCCGAGTTGCTGGAGGCCGTCGAGCAGCAGCGACTGGGGCGGGGTTCGGTTGCCGAGGGCGAGTATCTGCGGAACATGCAGGAGGCGCAGGTTGGTGCGGATGAAACGGCGCGCTGGGTGGAAGTCTGCTATTGTCCGACGCCGCTGCTGGAAGAGCGGCCGTACTGGGAACAATATTTTGATCTGACGAAAGTGCAGGATGCGCATGACCGGCGGAAATGCCGCGACGAGAACGGCAGCGAGGCCTGGGCTTGCGGGGATTGCGATTGCACGGCGCGGCTGGAACAGAAATTGAAAGGGTCAGGACGGTCGTTTCTGGATTCGCTCCGTAGAGACGTTGCTGGCAGCGACTCGCTCACCAACATTTCAGACTCTGCGGGGAAGACGTAACTCCGGTTTGGCTTTCGCGCCAGGTCGGAGCAGCGGGAGATCCCTCGCTTCGCCTGAAGAGCGGCTCCGCTCGGGATGACATGGCTGTTTGAAAGATGGCTGTTGAACAGGCTAGATTGCATCGCTGCCCGATTCTCATGTCAGCTGCGGCAGGGTTGATCGGAGCTGATTCAAGTCTTGCGCGACTTCCCTTAAATTGAAGACCAGGGCCCAGAAGGGCAGCATGCGGTCGAGCGCCAGGGGCGCGGTGGCGCGCTGCGCGCGAAGTCTAGCCAGGTCGGCGTCGAGAGCGCAGATGGCGGCGTCGAGGTCCGTCGAATGTAAGACCTCACCCGGCTTGCGAACTGCGTCTGCGATCGCGAGGAACGAATGGGCCGTTCTCTCGACGAGAGTCGGCAGCGACGGGACCAAGCCCGGCTGCAGTTGAACTTGCACGTAGAGCGCGCTGTCTTCGGCCATGGCGGTCAGGCGGCGACGAACTTGATCGGCCTGATCGACGAATGCCTGATATTCGCCCTGGTTGAAGCGCGAGAAAGAAAGTTCGTTGCGGGCTTCATCCATTTGCTGAGTGATACCGCGGCGCAGGTCGTGCAGTTGACGGTTGAGTTCGCGAACCTGGGGCTCGTTGTCGATGCCCTGCAACGCGGCGGCAGTGACCGCGCGGTAGAGAGCTCCGGCGCCGTCGAGAATGCTGGCCAGTTTGTGGCGCAGGCCGACGCGCGCGTGTACTGGCCAGATGAGCGCGCCGACGGCGAAAGCGATGACCGCACCCATGATGGTGTAGAGCACGCGCATCCAGGCGAAGCGCCAGGGTTCGCCTTGGCCGCCGAACACGATGATGAGGGCGGCGGTAAATCCGGCGGCAGTGAAGGCGGGATGCTGCGCGGTCAGATAGCCGAATAAACTTGCCAGCAGAAAAAGTACGACCAGTACACCGATCGGGCCCTTGCCCAGAATCGGGATGAGGAGCGCGGCGGCGAGCGCTCCGCAGGTCGAGCCGATGGTGCGGTACAGCGCCGCTTTCCACGACGCGCCGAGATTGGCTTGCGTGACTACGAGCGCGGCGAATACGGCCCAGTATCCTTGCGGCAGGTGGAATCCGATATAGATGGCGTAGGTGATGGTGCCGGCGAGGCCCGTCTTGATTCCCTGCTTGAGCGGGCCGGATTGGCGGGCCCAGAGGGATGGCGGGGTTGCAGGGAGCGGAAGATTTGCGGAGGACATGCGGAAATTATAGGCGGGGGAGAAACAGCGGTTTAGGCGGAAGGTGCTATGGTTGCTTTCCCGCGGTATAGGACATCGTCGAACCCCGCAATTTGTCGACGGACTCGACCCTCATGGTTTTTCCATCTTTCGAAACTGCCATTCGAGTAACGACAACTACTTTTCCTTCCTCCTTGTCGATTTCTTCGATCGTAGACTCGTCGACGCGTTTCAGGGACGTGGTGGCATGCGAATCCCCGCCGGCGGGATAGTCCTTGCCATCGAACTTCACTTCGTAAGTTCGGCTGCCGTCGGATATCTTCAGCCCATCTGGAATACTTTGGTAAGTGGTCAGAGTACCGGCGCGGGTGACGTTCTTAACTGTCTGCATTTGCCATTTTCCGGATAGCGGGTGCGAACCTCGCGGACCGTTACTCACCCTCGTGAACCGCGCTTTGCCGCTGACAGTTTCGGCTTCCGCTGTGTTCACGAACTCTTCAGTCATGGTTGCCCCGTCTAACGACACGGTCTCGGTGACTGAGAACGTGACTTTGCCTTCTTTCTTCTGAATAAATTCGACCGAGTGATCGTCAACCACACGAACGGCAATGGTGTTGTAGTAGTGCCCTGCCACGCTTTGATCCGCCCCGTCGGCCTCGACGTCAACTCGTGGCGCGCAAGTCACGCAATGGTACACGCCTTTCTCCAGGAGATACTCTTCGGGCGTGGCGGAAAATCGAAGAGTGTCCATCTTCATTTCCCACGTACCGTCGAAGCGACTTTGGGCGAATAGGAAGGATGGCGCTATTACCAAGAGGGCTAACAGGTTTCTCACAGCGCGCGTCCAAACGGCGGGTTCATAATTTTCGGACGACATGCGGGGATTATATGCGCTCAATCGATGGTGAGGATCTGATCGCGAGTGCGGATTCCGAGCGGATATCGAAAAACCCCTGTCGGCGGCGGAAGGCTACCTCGGGCGCTGAAGCGCGATTGATTTTTATGCGACTTAACGGCACGACTGAAGTCGTGCCCTTCCCGAGTCGCGCCTACTTCAAAACCTTCCCAAGAACGAGACGGACGTTTTTCTATCGCCCGCTAGGCGATCCAGCCGCCGCCGACGACGATGTCGCCGTCGTAGAAAACGGCGGCTTGTCCGGGGGTGATGGCGCGCTGGGGCTCGTCGAAGGTGGCGAGGATTTCGTCGTCGCCTACGCGCTCGATTATGGCTGCGGCCGGTTCGTGGCGATGGCGAATCTTTACCGTCACGCGCATGGGCTCGTGCAGATCTTCGACGGCGATCAGGTTCACACGGTGGGTGCGCAGCGTGCGCGAGTAGAGATGGTCTTCGCTTCCGACAATCACCTGCTTATCGGCGCCGCTGATCTGGATGACGTAGAGCGGCGAGCCGGTGGCGACGCCGAGTCCCTTGCGCTGGCCGACGGTGAAGTTGTGAATGCCGGCGTGCTCACCGAGGACTTCGCCGCTGGTGGTGACGAGGTCGCCGGCGGTGTCGGGCAAGGCCTCGCCCTGCTCGGCGAGGTAGGCGTCGATGAAGCGCTTGTAGTCGCCGCCGGGGACGAAGCAGATTTCCTGCGAGTCGGGCTTCTCGGCGAGCGCGAGGCCGTGCCGGCGCGCGAGTTCGCGGACTTCGGGCTTGGTCATGTCGCCGAGCGGAAAGATGGTGCGGCTCAGTTGCTCTTGCGTGAGGCCGAAGAGAAAATAAGTCTGGTCCTTGCTGTGATCGGCGGGACGCTTGAGCAGCCAGCGGTTGCGAGTTTCATCAAAAGCCACGCGGGCGTAGTGTCCGGTGGCGACGCGCTCGGCGCCGATCTGCTGCGCGACGATGAGCAGCTGGTCAAACTTCAAGTGATTGTTGCACAGGCTGCAGGGGATGGGCGTGCGACCGGAAACGTACTCCTCGACGAACGGACGAATCACATCGCGCTCGAACCGCTCCTCGTGATTCACGACGTAGTATGGGATGCTGAGCTGCTGGGCCACGCGGCGCGCGTCGTAAACGTCGTCGAGCGAGCAACAGCGGCCTTGGACGGACTCGGGCATGCCCTCCTTGCCGGCGAGGCGGCGCTGGTTCCAAAGTTGCATGGTCAGGCCGATGACGTTGTGTCCGTCGGCGCGGAGCATGGCCGCGACGGTGGAAGAATCGACTCCGCCGGACATGGCTACGGCAATGGTTTCGGTGTTTGGCATAAGACGCCTTTGGCTCTTGGCCTTTAGCTTTTGGCTTGGATCGATTGAACGAACGCACTAAGCCAAAAGCCAAAGGCTAAGAGCTAAGAGCGGGTCTCCTATACGTCGGACTCAGCTCGCGTAGGCGCGCCACTGTTTCTGGCACCAGGGCGAGCGCGAAATCGATGTCGTCATCGACGGTTTGCTTGCCCAGGCTGAAGCGGATGCTGGCTCGCGCCTGATCGTTGCGCAGGCCCATGGCCAGCAGGACGTGCGAGGGCTCGATTGCGCCGGAGGAACAGGCTGCGCCGGTCGAGACCGCGAGGCCTTTCAGATCGAGGGCGATCACCATCGCTTCGCCGTCGATGTGGTCGAAGTGAAGGTTTGTGGTGTTGGGGACGCGCGGGGCGCCGCCGCCATTTATGCCGGCCTCTTCGACCTGGGTGAGAATTCCCTGCTGCAGGCGGTCGCGCATGGCGGCCATTTTTTCGTCGTCGCTGCGGTCGAGGGCGGCTTTGGCGATCTGCGCGGCTTTGCCCAGGCCGACGATGCCGGGGACATTTTCGGTTCCGGCGCGGCGCGAGCGTTCGTGGCGTCCGCCGTAGAACAGCGGCTGCAGACGAGTTCCCTTTCGTACGTACAACGCGCCGACACCTTGCGGGGCGTGAATCTTGTGGCCGGAGATCGAGAGCGCGTGGCATCCGATTCGGTTTACACCGATTGCGACTTTGGCGGCGGCCTGGACGGCGTCGGTGTGAAAATAGACCCCCGCCTCGGCTGCGATTTTTCCGATTTCTTCGACGGGCTGCAGAACTCCGGTTTCGTTGTTGGCCATCATTACTGAGATCAGCTTCGTGTTGGGGCGCAGGGCGCGCCGCACGTCGTCGGGATCGACGAGGCTGCGGCCGTCGACCGGCAAAACTGTTACTTCACAGCCGGTCTCTTCGAGATGTTTGCAGGCCAGCAGGACCGCGTGGTGCTCGATGCTCGAGGTGATGATGTGATCGCCCGCGTCCACCAATCCGGCGATGGCGAGATTGTCGGCTTCGGTGCCGCCGCTGGTAAATATGATTTCTGAGGCTCGGCAGCCCAGCATTTGCGCCACGGACTCGCGCGCGTCTTCTACGGCTGCGCGAGTGTGCTGGCCGTGATGGTGGATGGAGCTGGCGTTGCCGAACTGGTCGGTGAAATAGGGGCGCATCGCCTCGAAGACCTCGGGGAGGACCGGAGTGGTGGAGTTGTTGTCGAGGTAGATGCGGTGCATGCGGAGGCCGCTTCTATTCTACATTGCGACGGGGGCAACCCGCGCAGGACTCGAAATAGCGAACGACCTCATTCTTCAAGAAACGCTAACTATCTCCGCGGACGCGCTCGGCTCGGGGACGGGAAGATCATCCTCGCGCAGGCCTTCAAGATGAAACTCAATTGCCTCGCGAATCAGTTGTTTCGTCTCTTCTTTGCTTCGGCCGGTGGTCACGACCCCAGGCAAATCAGGCACATAGGCCGCCCATCCGGTGGAGGACTTCTCGTAGACCACGACGTAGTTCATCATTTCAGCCCTGCCTGCTTTAAAACGCTGTTCAGCGTACCAGCCGGAAGATCATCATTGGGGTGGCCCGGCAATGTCACACGTCCGGGCTTCGACGGGTGTTTGTATTGGCGATGACTGCCTTTGGTTCTCCTCAAAGCCCAACCCTCACGCTCCAACATTCGTATGATATCGCGAACCTTCATGCATATCCAGACTTACAGTCACCTACGATATTTCTTAGCGTTGGCCGATTGGGATGTACGGGTTCGGATATTCGGGGCCGAGGTAGTCGGCGCGGGGGCGGATCAGGCGGTTGTCGTTGAGCTGTTCGATCACGTGCGCGGCCCATCCGCTTACTCGGGAGACGGCGAAGATGGGGGTGAACAGGTCCACATCGATGCCGAGCGTGTGATAGGTCGACGCGGAATAGAAATCTACGTTGGCGTTCAGCTTTTTTTCGGCCTTTACAAACTCTTCAATCTTTTGCGACATCTCGAACCACTTGGGCTGGCCGCTGGTTTTGCCGAGGTCGCGGGACATGGCGCGGAGGTGCGTGGCACGCGGATCTTCGGTGTGATAGACACGGTGACCGAAGCCGGGGATTTTCTTTTTCTGCGCCAGCATGTTCTTGATGTAGGCGATGGGATCGGCGCCGGCGGCGTCAATCGCTTCAAGGATGATGAATACGGCTTCGTTGGCGCCGCCGTGCAGCGGGCCTTTCAGGGCGCCGATCGCCGATGTGATCGCGGAGTGCATGTCCGACAAAGTCGCGGCGGTGACTCGCGCGGCGAAAGTGGAAGCGTTGAGTTCGTGATCGGCGTGGAGGATCAGAGCGATGTCGAGGGCGCGCTCGGCCGTTTGCGACGGCGCCGTGCCGTTGAGCATGAGCAGGAAATTCGCGGCGTGCGAGAGCGAGCGGTCGGGCTTGACCACGGACTGTCCTTTGCGAATGCGGTCGTAGGCGGCGACGATCATGGCGAGTTGCGAGGTGATGCGAATCGCTTTGTCGACGTTCGCTCGACTGTCGTTGTTTTTTTCGTCGGGATCGTAGAACGAGAGCGCCGAAACTGCGGTGCGCAGCACGTCCATCGGGAGAGCATGACGGGGCGCGTTGCGCAGCAGCGTGATGATGGCCGGGTCCAGCTTGCGCGCGTCGGCCAGGCGTCCGCGCAGTTCCTGCAGTTCGGGTTGCGTGGGTAATTTTCCGAACCACAGCAGATAGCAGGTCTCCTCGAAATTCGAATGCTGCGCGAGTTCGTGAATGTCGATGCCGCGATAGGCCAGAATGCCGCGATCTCCGTCGATGTAGCAGATCTTGGAAGTGGTGGCAACGACGCCCTCAAGTCCCTTGGGAGCTTGAGTTGTGGTCACGCTGGACATTGGGCTCTCGCTTCGATTGCTGGATTGGCGTTGCTGGACCGCGTGAGGAGGGACGCAGGAACTGCAACCTTTTTTTATACCTGAAACGGAGTGAGATGCCAAACCTAGCTTCCGAGTTTTCGGCGAGACATCAGGCGGGCCAGATCGGAGCGCGGTCTTGGTGAGGATCTGATCCTGGATGGCGGCGCTCAAGGGCAACGCGCGAAAGTCGTCGAGATTTTTCTTGATGTCGGGCACGCCAGGGCCAGGCCAGTCGGTGCCGAACAGAGTCTTGTGCGCGATTTCTTCCAGGCGGGGGAAATATTTCAGCAGCGTTTTGGGCGGGATGCCGCTGATGTCGAGATAGACATTCGGATGGCGACGAACGAGAAAGAATGCGGTCTGCATCCACAGCGGGCGGCCGCCATGGGCGAGCAGAATTTTGAGCTTGGGAAAATCGACGGCCACGTCGTCAAGGTAAATGGGATCGCCGTATTTGTTGCGTGCTCCGGGAAAGATGGAAGTGCCGGTGTGGAACATGACCGGAACGCCGTTGGCTTCTGCGGCTCGATAGATGATTTCCAGTTCCTTCACGCCGTTCAGATAGTCGTTGGGGAATAACAGCTGGTGCGGGGGATGAATCTTGATCATCTGCAGGCCGAGACGGAGAATCTGCTCCACGTCGGCGAGAACATTTGTAGTGTGCCGGGGATGCAGGCTGCCGCACGACAACAGGCGTTGAGGATTTTCCTTCACATAGTCAGCGACGAATTGATTGACGCCGTTGGTGAAGCCGATCACTTCCGGGGCCACGTAGTTGATGAGCATGGCCCGATCGATGCCGCTGGCGTCGAGGAACTTGAGAAAAGCTTTTGGCGAACTGCAGAATTCGACGATCTGATCGAAGTTCGGCCGCTTCTGCTTCATGAGCTCCAGCGCCGGGGGATTGAACATTTCCATGGGCTGGATGTGGATGTGGCAGTCAGTGATCATTCGGTGGCCGTGGCTGTTGTTCCGTTGGTCGGTCAAACACCGTCAGCAGAATATACCAGAGGAATCAGATTGCCGCGGGCGGTGTGGCACACGGAGATCGAAGTGGTTCAGTACGTGGGGACTTTGCCGTCGATGCGCCGCGACCACGCGTCGATGCCGCCACGCATGGACTGCGCTCTTTCGAATCCCTGCTGCCGCAGCCAGACGGTCACGTTCATCGAGCGGACGCCATGATGGCAGACCACGATAACTTGATCCTCCGGATCGAGTTCCTGGTGCGCCCGCGAGGGAATGTCTCCCATGGGAATCAGCTTGGCGCCTTCGATCCTGGCGGTGTCAACTTCCCAGGGCTCGCGCACGTCGAGCAGCGTGAAGGATTCTGCGGCATCGAGCTTGGACTTCACTTGTTCGGGAGTAATTTCGTAGTCCATTGATTGTCTATTTTCCTGTCCATTTTGGCTTGCGTTTTTCCATGAAAGCGCGGATGCCCTCGTGTGCGTCGGCGGTTTTCATTAGCTCGTCGAAATAAATTCGTTCGGCGCGAGCCAGGCCTTTGTCGAAGTGCATCGAGTCCCAGGCATAGGAGGCTTTCTTGGCGAGCGCCAATGCGGACGAACTGAGCTGGCGCAAATGTTTAACAGTCTCATCAACGGTCGCGGCCAGTTGGCTGTCGGGAACTGGGCGAGTGGCCAGGCCGATTTGCGCTGCTTCCCCGCCGTCGATAGTGCGCCCCGTCAGAATCAATTCCGCGGCACGCTTCTGGCCGACGAGCGCAGCCAGGGCTGTGCATGCGACTGGCGGATAGCATGCCAGCTTGATCTCGGGAAAGCCCCACTGCGCTGATTCCGTGGTGAAAACCATATCGCACATCATCGCCAGTTCCGCTCCGCCGCCCAGGCAGTGGCCGTGGACCGCGGCGATGGTGACCTTCTTGGTGGCCAACAGCGCGCGGATTACGCCGTGAAACTTCGTCAGCATCTCTTCGACTTTGTCGGGAGTATGCGCAGCGACATCGACACCGGCGGAAAAGGCTTTGCCATCTCCGCTGAGGATGATCGTAGAGATGTGCTCATGGGAGTCGATCTCCGCAAGGGAACGCGAGAGGTCTTCCATCATTGGGATGTCGATTACGTTCAGCGGCGGGTTGCGCAGTGCAATGCGCGCAACAGGATCGTCGATCATCAACGTGATTCGGACGAGGTCGGCTGCGCTGAATGTGGTGGTCATGTGCTGGCTAGAGATTGATTGCCGACTTCCGCACTTCTCCGATGGTCGAGAGCGGATCGCGAGCGCCCGTCTTCTCCGCGATCCATTTCTTTTCGTTGTTGATGATGTCGAGCAGCAGCTTCTTGTCGGCCGCCGAGGGCAAGTAGTCCTTCAGGTGCTCTTCGTAAGCGCGGTCGTCGAGGGGTTCGCCGGTCTGGGCGTGGAATTTCTGTCCCGCCCATTTTCCGATGGCGCGATTGAATTTGATGTCGGGTGCGTAGAGTTTCGGTTCGCCCGCGCGCAGCGCGCTGTTGAATCGTTCGATCAGCCCAGCGACTTCGTCGCGATAGAGATTACGGTTGTAGTCATTCAGGTCGTTGAGGTCAGGAGCCTTTTCGTTTTTGGGTTCGTCGTAGCGGCCCTTCACGCCCCACACATAGGCCCAGTGCGCGGAGGAAGAATGATCGGTGCCGAAGAGATCGTAGGAACTGGAGATCCACTTATTAAGATATTTCTGGATCAGCCACGCGGGAATCACTCCCGCCTCCACGATGCGGCGCAGGCCGTCGTTGCCCGTGCCCATGTGGAAGGCCTCTTCGCGCAGCATGTACGACATGGAGCGGCCGAGCGGAGCGAACGCGGAGTACTTGAACATCTGTAGCTGGAATTTTCCGTCGCGGTCGACGAAGTCGGTGTAGGTGAAAAAATCCATCCAGTTGTCGACGTCAACGTTGAAGGCGCCGAGCAAACGCTTGTTTTCAAATGCGCGGCGCTCCAGCATTTTTTGCGCTTCGACCTTGCCGGAATAGCCGAAGTGGTCGACCAGCAGCGCGCACATCTGCCAGCCGTGACGCATTTCTTCGATCATCACGCGGGTGATGGCGCGGCGGTCCCACTCGGTGGGGGCGTTCGCCAGCAGATTGCGTTGCTGCTCGACGCTGGCGAATTCGGTGTCGCCCTGATAGACGATCATGTTCATAAGCGCGTCGCGCATTTGCTGGGTGGGAATCTGGCGCAGGTTCTCCCACTTGCGGCGGCCTTTGTAGGAGCCGAATTCGATTTCTTCGGTGTCGATTGAGCCGTAGAGCGTGTCGAAATGGAAGGCGTCGATGTCGGCCGAATTGACGCCGATGTCTTTGCGCCAGTCGTTGAACAAGCCGATCCAGTCGCTGAAGGTTCCGATTTTTGCTACTTTGCCGGGCATGTTGAGTCCTTATGGTCTGTGCGATTCTTGGGCGACCATCCGCCCCGCTGCGCTCGGGAACGGACGATTGCGTCCGTCCCCACGCGAGCTATTTGGCTTTGAAAACTGCGGGCCGCTTTTCTACGTACGCGGCCAGGCCTTCTTTGGCGTCTTCGCTCTGGAAGAGCAACTGCTGGTTTTCGCGTTCGAGGGCCAGGGCCGACTCCATCGGAATTTCCCAGCCAGTCTGCACGGCGCGCTTGATGCGGCCTACGGCTTTCGAGGCCTTGTTGGGTGGGCAGAATTGTTTGGCGTATTCCATGATGCTGTCCATGAAACCATCGCGCTCGAAAATGTCGTTCAGGATGCCGAGTTCCTGCGCTTCTTCGAATGAGAAGGTGTTGCCGGTCACCATGAGTTCGATGGCCTTGCTCTTGCCCACCATGCGCGAAAGGCGCTGCGTGCCGCCGGTGCCGGGAAGGACGCCGAGGTTCACTTCGGGCAGGCCGATCTTCCCTGCTTCTTTTCGTGCGATGCGGAGGTCGGCCGCCATGGCGATTTCCAGGCCGCCTCCGACGCAGTGGCCGTTGATGGCCGCGATGACTAGCTTCGGTGTGTGCTCCAGGCGGAGCAGCATTTCGTTGGCGTGCAGGCAGAAATAATATTTAAAGGTGGGATCGACGCTGGTGAGCATCTTGATGTTCGCCCCGGCGGAAAAGAACTTGTCACCTGCACCGGTCATAACGATGACGTAGACGTCGTTATCCATGCGGGCTTTGAGGATGGCTTCGTCGAGCTGGCGGTTCATTTCGTAGGTGTAGGTGTTAGCGGGCGGATCGCACATTTCGATCACGGCGACGCCGCCATCGGTGCGATAGTTTACGAGCTGTTTTGCGGTCTCGCCGGTTGCGGGCTGTACTGTAGTTGCCATGAACGTATCTCCTTCTATCTCTCTAATATCTGTTGCCGTTCCCTAAATACTTTGACGCGTCCGAGCGCCGCGAAAAAATCTGCTGTCGGCAGCGCTGAACGATTTCGATTCAACGCCCGTTCTTCCGGCTTTTGCCGCCGGCCATGACGCCGCGCAGGAAAACCTCACCCATCTCGCGCGAAATAGAAGCGGCGTCTGCGTCGACTCGTGGATTGTGCCAGGTGTAAATCCAGTTCATCATGCCGAACAGGCTGAGGACGGCGATGCGCGTAGAGAACTGCAGGCCGCGGTCGTTTTTCAACTCGTCGAGCAGGCCAACGCAGATTCGGTAATACTCGCGCTTGATGGACGCGACTTCCGAGCCGAAGCCGTTTTTCAATACGTTGGCTTCGTGCGAGAGAACCTTCATCGCGGCCTGGTTGGCCAGAAAATATTCCAGGTGGTTGAGGATGAAGATTCGGATGCGCTCTTCGGGATCGGTCACGCCTTCCAGTCGCGTCTTCAGGCGCTGCACGATGGTGGTGAAGGTGTGCTTCTGGATCAGGAAGAGCAGGCGCTCTTTCGACTCGAAGTAGTAATAAAGTCCGGCCAGGGACATGCCGCTCTCGCGCGAAAGGTCACGCATGGAAGCGCCCTCGTAACCTTTCCGGCAGAAGACTTCTGTGGCGTGAGTCAGGATCTCCGCCAGACGGCGGTCGTAGCGGGTCTCCGAAGCGGGCGGAGTGCGATGCCGACGCGGGCGAACTCGGGTTGCGGTGGAAGGGCTGGCCATACTCAGGGGCGTATCATTCGAACGTTCGTTCGAAGCCAGTATATGCCTGATGTGACACAGATCACAAGTGCGGGCTTAGCGTGACTTCTTATTTCTCGCCGCGGCGTAGGCTCGGCCTAGCCAATCGAGGGCGCCATGCAGGTCGGCGTCGGAGTGGAGTTCGAAAGTAAACCAGCGCGCCTTGTCCGGTGAACTTGACCAGGGACGCGCAGTTTTCTCAAGCCGAGCCCGTACCGCTGGGGCGGGAGTCTCCAGCTTGAAAGCGATGGAGTTTGCAGTCTCCCAGATGCGCGTGCGAGGCAGGGCGCCGAAGATTTTATCTTTGCGATAGAGCGCAGTGAATCCAAAGAAGGAGCGCGCTGTCGCCTGCGGCCAGTCGGTGACCTCGGCCGCAAGGGAGGCGCACCACACCTTCATCTCGTCGGGAATGACGGGCAACGAGGCTGGCTTACGCTTTGCGGGCTTCATGGACTTGTCCTGATCAACCGTTACTTAGGTTTTGTACCCGCTGGTTGCGTTACCGGCTTCTGCTCGGTCGTGACGCGCTCGACCAGAATCATTTTCTTGATTTGATTGCGGTCATACTTCTGATCCTTGCCGTCGATTCGCACTACGACCGTGGATAGCGACATTGACATCACGTCGCCGAGGACCGTGGTTCCGTCGCGAAGTTCAATGCTGTCCTGCGACAATCCACCGAGTTCCACGCTGACGCTGCCGCCGGGGAGTTCGTCGGAGCCAACGTCGAGCGGAGTTGTGCTCGTTGCGTAGCCCTCTTTGCTGAATTCCAGAGTGTGCGTACCGATGGTGAAGTCTATTAGCTTCGGGGTGGTGCCGGAGTCTTCGCCGTCAACTTTGAATTTTGCTCCGGTGGGGACGGAGACGATTCTCAGCGGAATTACTTTTCCCGCCAAGAGTGTGACCGATGCGGGTATGCCCGCCGCTGAAAACTGTATCTGGCCTTTTTGCGTGCGGTAGGCGCCGATTTCCGGAAGTTGCAGCCGCGCGCGGCCGATGCGGACGCCGTTCTTGTCCAGCACAAAGATCGTGAACGTCGACTTCGGCATCCCCTGCTCGGATACGTTCTGCGCCGTAACGTCTGAGACGAATATTCCCTGACCGTTCTCGATCGCGCTTCGCTGGAACAGTGCGAAGGTAAATTTCAGAGTGGGCTTGTCATTACTTGGCCAGGGGACGGTAAGCGGCTGGTCGGTTTGCCCCGCGGCAAATGTGCTCCACAGGACGATGAGAGAACAAATTAGCTGGGCAGACTTTCTCATTCTCTTCCCCATTGGGCGTGAGTTTTAGCACATTGCTGAATCCCGCGCAACGCGGGATTTGGGGCTCAGAATTAATTTCTTATGTCAGCCAGAACGTGCTCGATTTCGACTTTCAAGTCGGCCGTTAGCGGAAGTAACGGCAGACGCGCGGAACCACCGAAGTAGCCGTTGAAGTCCATGCCATGCTTGATGCCGGGGACGCCGAGATCGCTTCCCACGCGTTGCGCGGCTTTCGCGATTCGCTCCTGCTTCAGGCGGGCGAGGTCGGCGTCGCCTTCTTTCCAGGCGGCGTAGATTTCGTAACACGCGGTGGGCGCGGGGCAGGCGAATGCGAGGATGGCTCCGACCGCTCCGGCTTCGAGCGATGGATGCAACTTCTGCGCCGCGCCGATGAGGACCTGGAATCCGACCTCTTTCTGGCGAGTTTTCATCTTGCCCACGACCGATACAGCTGATGAGGAAGGCTTGGTATCTGAGGCGCTTGAGCCTGATCCTGACAGCGCACCGACCGGGACCAACTGTCCGCCTTCATTCGCTCCTGCGGTTGCGGCGGCCAGCATGCGCGGCGTGACGGCTTCGAAGGTTTCGGTGGCGGTGGCGCTGCGTCTGATGTGGCGCGTGCCGTCGACCATCCTGCGAACTTTTTCGACGTCGCCGCTCGATTCCTTGATGGCGATGATATTGGGATGGCTGGCCAGTTCGATCACGACTTCTACAGGGAGGTCGTAGGCGGTAAAGATGGGAACGTTGTAGAGCATCACCGGGAGCGGCGAGCGGTCGGCCACGGTGCGGTAAAAGGCAAGCAGGTTGGCGGGCAACATTTGCTTGCGATAAAAGTGCGGCGTGCGGATCAGCGCGACATCGTAGCCGAGTTCGGCGGCGTATTCCGTCAGGCGCAACGTTTCGAACGCCGATTCGACGCCGGTTCCGGCGATGAGAACTTTGTTCGGCGCGGCGGCGGCGCGTGCGACTTTCAGCACGTCGCGACGTTCGTGGTCCGAGAGCATGATCGCCTCGCCGGTCGAGCCCTGCACCACGATTCCAGCAATGGGCGTGCGCGAATAACGTTCGACGTTGGATTCGATCTTTTTGTAATACACGTTGCCGTCGGGATAGAACGGCGTCGTGATAGGGGGAAAAATTCCGTGTAGAAGCATAGCGACTCCTCAGAAAGCCTGACCGGTAACGATACTATAAGGCTATTGCTGAAGCTGCGGGGCTTCGATCCGATACGTCTGCAAGAAGGGCGCATGGCCGCTGTCGATCAGCCACACAAAGCTCTCCTGAGCCTGTCCTTGCGCGAAGTGCGTGCTGAAGGACTGATCCACCAAGGTGTAGCCGGACTGCCAGTTGACGTGGAACCCGGTGGCCGTCATCGTTCCAGAAGCGCCCATTTTCTGATGGACGCGTCCTAAAAATGCGATCTCATCTTCGCGCGAGCCAGCACCCCGAAATGCTGCGCTTGTCTCTGAGTAAATTGCCTCGTAATCCGCGCGATCGAGACGCTGGTGAAACTGCTCCACGGCCGAGCGAGCGGCGCCGTAGTTGTGGTACATGCTACTTCCGCAACTCCACCAAAAAACAATGCCTAAAATGGCAAACAACGCTCCAATCATAAGCCACGATCGCTCGGCCCCGGCCTTTATTTCAGCATCAGTTGGCGGCCCTGCCTGACTTGACGGCGTCATTGCCAATCCTTTTGCAAACAGAAGATGAACGATAGTCGTTTAGCTCCGTACCGCACGTTCTGCGTGCAAATGCTGGAGCGCTTTCACATTCACTTCTCCGCGCTGAAGAGCGGCGATGCCTTCCGCTGCGGCCCGTGCTGCCGCGAGTGTTGTGATCGTGGGGATGCGGGCGGTGACGGCTGCGCGGCGGATTGCTTTCTCGTCGAACCAGGGCTCGATCCCGGTGGGAGTATTCACGATGAGTTGAATGCGCTGGCCTTTGATGAAGTCGACGACGTTGGGGCGGCCTTCTTTTACTTTGTAAACGCGCTCCACGTTCATGCCGGCTTCTTCGATTACGTCGGCGGTGCCGGCGGTGGCGACGAGTTTGAAACCCATGTCGACAAATTTGCGGGCGACCTGCGCAACGTGCCGTTTGTCGTGGTCGGTCACACTGATGAAGATGGCGCCCTGGGTGGGCAACTTTTGTCCGGCGGCAAGTTGAGCTTTGGCGAAGGCTTCGCCGAAGTTGTCGGCCACGCCCATGACTTCACCGGTCGACTTCATTTCCGGGCCGAGTACGGTGTCGACGCCGGGAAATTTATTCCACGGGAAGACGGGAGACTTCACGTAGAAGTGGCTGCCAGTATCAAGGTCGGCGCGGCGGTCGATGAACTCCGGCAGGAACTCGCGCAGCTTGCGGCCCGTCATGAGACGCGCGGCGATTTTTGCCATAGGCACGCCCGTTGCCTTCGAAACGAACGGCACGGTGCGCGAGGCGCGCGGATTGACTTCGAGCACGTAAACTTTTTCGCCTTCGCCGCTGCCGCCGTTGCCGCGCGGGATGGCGAACTGAATGTTCATCAGGCCGACAACTTTCAGGGCGCGCGCCAGCTTAAAAGTGTAGTCGCGCATGCGTTCGAGCAGAGGTTGCGAAATGTCGACCGCGGGCAGCACGCAGGAGGAATCGCCGGAGTGCACCCCGGCTTCTTCGATGTGCTGCATGATTCCGCCGATGACGACATCTTCGCCGTCGGAGAGCGCGTCGACGTCGACTTCGATCGCGTCTTCCAGAAAATGATCGATCAGCACGGGGCGGTCGTGCGAGTATTCGACCGCTTCTTTCATGTAGCGGACGATCGAGGCCTCGTCGTGGGCAATCACCATGGCGCGCCCGCCGAGCACGTAGGAAGGGCGAACCAGCACGGGGTAGCCGATGCGGCCTGCGCCTTCGACGGCTTCTTCGATTGATGTGGCCATGACGCCGGGCGCCTGCGGAATCTGCAATTCTTCGAGCAGTTTATTGAAGTGCTTGCGGTCTTCGGCCAGGTCGATCGACTCGGGCGACGTGCCGATGATCTTTACTCCGGCGGCCTTCAACGGTAGCGCCAGGTTGAGCGGAGTCTGGCCGCCGAATTGCACGATCACGCCGACTGGCGCGCCTTTCGAGGTCTCGTGCTGATAGATCGCGAACACGTCTTCAAACGTCAGCGGTTCGAAATAGAGGCGGTCGCTGGTGTCGTAATCGGTGGAGACGGTTTCAGGATTGCAGTTGATCATGATCGTCTCGTAACCGTCATCGCGCAGAGCGAACGACGCGTGGCAACAGCAGTAATCGAATTCAATTCCCTGCCCGATGCGATTGGGGCCGCTGCCGAGAATAATCACTTTCTTCTTGTCGGTCGGCTCGGCTTCGTCTTCATCTTCGTAAGTCGAATAAAGATAGGGCGTGAAACTTTCGAATTCGGCGGCGCAAGTGTCGACGCGCTTATAAACCGGCATGACGCCGTGCTTCTTGCGCATGTGGCGAACTTTTTCCTGGCCTTCGAGGCGCCAGGCCGCGGCCAGACGGCCGTCGGAGAATCCCATGCGCTTGCAATCGCGCAGCACTTCGGTTGGAATCGACTCCATGGGATGCTTTTCGAGTTCCAGTTGCTGGTCGTTGATTTCTTTCAGCTGATACAGGAACCACGGATCCATCGAGGTCATTTTCGCGAGTTGCTTTACCGTGTGTCCCTGGCGCAGGGCGTATTGCACGTAGGCGAGGCGCTCGGGATGCGGCGTGACCAGGCGCTTGGTGAGAATCTTCGGCTCGATTTTTTCGCCGCCGACGCGCTTGCCGGTGTCGAGCGAGCGGATGCCCTTCATCAGCGCTTCTTTGAAGGTGCGGCCGATGGCCATGACTTCGCCGACGGATTTCATCTGCGGGCCGAGCGTGTCGTCGGCGCCGGGAAATTTTTCGAACTGCCACTTGGGAATTTTTACGACAACATAATCGAGTGTGGGTTCGAAGCACGCGGGAGTTTTGCGCGTGATGTCGTTGGGAATTTCATCGAGCGTGTAACCGACGGCAAGTTTCGCCGCAATTTTCGCGATGGGGAATCCGGTGGCCTTCGAGGCCAGCGCGGAAGACCGCGAGACGCGTGGGTTCATCTCGATGACGACCATGCGTCCAGTTTCAGGATTCACGCCGAACTGAATATTCGATCCGCCGGTATCGACGCCGATCTCGCGAATCACGGCAATCGCCGCATCGCGCATGGCCTGGTACTCGCGGTCGGTGAGCGTCTGGATCGGCGCAACCGTGATGGAATCGCCGGTGTGAACGCCCATGGGATCGAAATTTTCGATCGAGCAGATGATGATGACGTTGTCTTTGGAGTCGCGCACCACTTCAAGTTCGAATTCCTTCCAGCCCAGCACCGACTCTTCAATCAGCGCTTCGTGGACGGGAGAGAAATCGAGGCCGCGACTGAGCACTTCGACCATCTCTTCACGGTTGTAGGCGATGCCGCCGCCCGAGCCGCCCAGCGTGAATGAGGGGCGGATGATGACCGGGAATCCGATCTTGCCGGCGAACTCGAGCCCGTCTTTCGTGTTGTTGACCAGCGCCGACTTGGGCACGTCGAGCCCGATGCGCTGCATCGCGTCTTTGAAGACGAGACGGTCTTCGGCTTTTTTGATGGCCGCGACGTTGGCGCCGATCAGGATTGCGTTGTATTTTTCCAGCACGCCGCCGTCGGAGAGTTCGATCGCGAGATTCAGAGCAGTCTGTCCGCCGACCGTCGGCAGCACGGCAAAACCCGCGCCCGGCGACATTTCCCGCTCGATGCGGATGATCTCTTCCAGATATTCGAGCGTGAGCGGCTCGATGTAGGTGCGGTCGGCCGACTCCGGGTCGGTCATGATGGTGGCCGGGTTCGAGTTCGCCAGCACCACTTCGTAACCCTCGGCCTTGAGCGCCTTGCAAGCCTGCGTGCCGGAATAATCAAACTCCGCCGACTGGCCAATGATGATGGGCCCGGAGCCGAGAATCAGAATCTTCGAGATGTCAGTCCGTTTGGGCATTTACGATGCAATCTTTCCGGAGTTGCTTTGCGAGGGAGTTGCCTCAGCTTTACCAGCCGGCTTGCCACGATCAGGTCCGCTCTCGACGAAATTCCTTTGAAGGACCTGGGGGATGTTGCTTTGAAAGGGCGCGGCTTCAGCCGCGCCGCTGGGCTTCTTCAATTCAACGGGCTTTAGCCCCTCAGGTACCGCGTCGATTTCTATCCCTGGGAATGCAGATGAGTATGGGTACTCCTCGGCCCGTTCACACAAATGTTTGCGCACCGGATTCTCTCGGATGTACGAGACATGATGCAAATAGTCCGCCGCATCGCGAATGCGATGATCCGAGAATCCCTTCTGCCAGATTTCCATGTTCGATCCAAGCTCCCTCTTGGCACGAAACGAAAATCCGCCCTTGATGAATTGGACCGCTTTCTCGAGGCTCGTTTTCGGCGTGAGTAGAACGTGGAGATGGTCGGGCATTACGACGAACTCATGGAGCAAGTAGGCGGAGCCGCGATAGTGATAAAGCGTATCGATCAGAAGGCGCGCCCACGGCTCTCTTGAAAACAGCGATCGCCGGCCCCACGTAGGGGAGGTGATCATGTAGGTATGGCCCGTGTTTGTGGCGTGTTCTCTGGCAGGTCTCACAACGGTACCTCAGCGGCTAAAGCCGCAAATCCTTCGTAGCATCTTACGGCGCGCCTTAAAGGCGCGCCCTTTCAAAACTCACGCTGCAACCGTTCTCTTTCGCAACCCTACTCACCCTTTCCACTCCTCCATCATCTTCGTAAATTCCTTGAACAGATAATGCGAATCGTGCGGGCCGGGCGCAGCTTCCGGGTGATACTGCACGGTGAACAGAGGTAGATTCCGGTGCCGCAGGCCTTCCAGCGTCTGGTCGTTCAGATCGACGTGCGTCAGTTCGACTTCGCTGTCGGCAAGGGAATCGGGATCGACCGCGAAGTTATGATTGTGCGCGGTGATCTCGATCTTTCCGGTCTTTAACTGCTTTACGGGATGATTTCCGCCGTGGTGGCCGAACTTCAGCTTGAACGTTTTGCCGCCAAGGGCAATCCCTGTGAGTTGATGGCCGAGGCAGATGCCGAAGATGGGCTGGCGGCCCATGAGGCGGCGGATGGAATCGACTGCGTAGGTACACGGCTCGGGGTCGCCGGGGCCGTTGGACAGGAAAACTCCGTCGGGCTTCAGGGCCAGAACATCTTCTGCGGGAGTCTGCGCGGGGACAACCGTCACTTTGCAGCCTTCGCCGCGCAGTTTGCGCAAAATGTTCAGCTTGATGCCGAAGTCGTAGGCGACCACGTTGAATCGCGGCGGCTCGTCTTTTACTCCGACGACCGCCACCGGCTCGTGGGAACGCTCGCCCGTTTCCCAGACGTAGGGGCGCTTGGTGCTGACTTCTTTGGCGAGATCCATGCCGTCCATCTTGGGGATCGACCGCGCCTTCGCAATCAGCTTGTCGGCGTCGCTCTCGATGGTTGAGACTACGCCGCGCATCACGCCGTGATCGCGCAGATGCCGCACCAGCGCCCGCGTGTCGATGTCCGACAGCACCGGCACTTTGAATTGTTCGAGATATTCTTCGGCGACCTGCTGCGAACGCCAGTTCGAGCTGACGCGCGAAAACTCGCGGACGATCAGACCCTCGATCCACGGACGCGTGGCTTCGTTGTCTTCGTGGTTGGTGCCGTAGTTGCCGATTTCGGGGTTGGTCAGGACGACGATCTGACCCGAGTAGGAGGGGTCAGTGAAAATTTCCTGATAGCCAGTGATGGAAGTATTAAAAACGACTTCGCCGTAGCATTCGCCTTTGGCGCCGTAGCCTTTGCCTCGGAAGACTCTGCCGTCCTCCAGCGCAAGGATAGCCTGCATTCTCGCTCCGGTGAGTGGATTTTACGAATCTTAACAGTAAACAGCGCGGGGGCCAAGGGCGGAACGCGGGATCGAGAAATAAATCTGTGGATTGTTGGGATCGAATTCGTTTCTGGGCCGGCTGAAGCCGGGGTTGAAACTTGGGGGCGTGCGGTGCGGCTGAAGCCGCACCCTTTCAAAGCTGTATCCGATCAAGCAACGTCCGAACCAGAGTTTCAGCAAGGCGTCGAACTTAGCGCACGCGCCCCAGCTTATCCATTGGCCAGTAGCCGAAGACGGCTTTGCCGTAGATGAAGCTTTGGTTGACCGAACCGAAATCGCGGCTGTCGTTCGACATGGAGCGGTGGTCACCGAGCACGAAGAAGGAATTCGGCGGCACGGTGATTTCTGGATACGATCGGGCGTCGGTGTAGGCGGGGGGAACGTAGTCTTCGTCGAGCGCCTGCTCGTTGACGTAGACTTGGCCGCCATCGATGCGGATGCGGTCGCCGGCCATGCCGATCACGCGCTTGATGTAGCTCTTGGAGGGATCGCGGGGATATTTGAAGACCACAATGTCTCCGCGCTCAATGGGTTCCAGCCGGTATACGAACTTGTTCACGAAGATGCGTTCCTGGTCTTCGAGCGAGGGCATCATGCTGGTGCCTTCGACTTTTACCGGCTGATAGAGGAAGACGATGATGAAGGCGGAGATGGCCAGCGAGATGATCAGGTCGCGCACCCAGGCGCCGATCCCGGCAGCGCGAACGGGAGTGGCCGGCCCCGGCTGAGAAGTCGCAATTGTCGAAGAGGTCGGCTCTGCGGACGGTCCTACCGAATTCGGGTCTGAGGCCGCGCCTGGCATGTTGGCTCCTATTGTATACAGAAGCGACGGCGGCCGTAGCAGGATGAATCCATGGGCCATCATGGTTTGAACGTCGCTTTGGCGGACATGGCCCTCAGACCCGGCGCTCTCGCTTTCAGCCTGATCGGGAGTCGGGTTACAATGAAGACTCGCGAGGGCATCATCGATGACGCGCAACTTATTTCGGAACAAGATTGTGTACCGGACCTTGACCCTGGCCTTCCTTTTCGCGGTAACGGCAATGGCGTCGCAATGGGCCTCGCCCGACGTTTTCGCCAGCGATGACGGGGGCGTTCCGGCGTTCAATGCCGGGCCTCCGCCGAAGGGAACGAAGCTGCCGCGGATTCTGACCAAGGCCGACCTGTGGGGCGCCGACGCGCAGAATCCTTACCAGACGCACGCCTATGAACTGGCGGCGAAGATTCCGAACGTGCTGCACCAGCAGCCGTGCTACTGCTATTGCGACCGGTCGGGCCACAACAGCCTTCACAGCTGCTTTGAGGGGACGCACGGAGCCGAGTGCTCCACCTGCCTGAAGGAGCTTTACTACTCTTACCAGCAGCACCAGAAAGGCAAGACGGCCACGCAGATTCGCGCCGGAATCATCAAGGGCGAATGGAAGCAGATCGACCTGATCGCGGCGGCGTCGATGAATTAGCTTCGAGTTCCGAGTCGCGAGTCCCGAGCAAACTCGAGTCGCCGGTAAGCCTTAGGTTTTGTCTCGCAACTCGGTACTCACGACTCGGTACTCGGTCGGTAACTGGACCTCCAGCCACACTTTGAGTCATACTTTAAGCCTCAGCGATTCAGCGCGATCCGGATCGAGTGATCCTAAGGAGTTCCCCATTACCAAGAGCACAGGAAGAGTTTTGCACATGGCTCAGAAACCAACCGCGAAAAAGCCCGTGGCGGAAGATCCGCGTTACACGCAGGCTCTGCAGAGTTACGAACTCGGACTGCGGGCCCTGCAGGAACATAAATTCGACAAGGCGAAGCCGCATTTTCAAAAGGTGATCGCCGGGCCCATCCGCGAACTGATTGACCGGGCCAGCGTTCATCTCAGCATCTGCAACCAGCATCTGGAGCGCTCGGCGGCCACGCAGTTCAAGACGCCCGAGGAGCACTTCGACTACGCGGTGTCGCTGATGAATGTCGGCGACTATGTAACCGCCCGCGAGCATCTCGACAAGTTGTTCAAGCAGAATGCCAAGTCGGACTATGTGGTCTACGGTCTGGCCGCGCTCGACTGCCTCACGGGACACGTCGAAGATTCCTTGCGCCGGCTGGACGAGGCCTTGCGCTTGAATGCGCAGCTGCGGTTCCAGGCGCGCAACGATTCTGACTTCCAGAACCTGGCGGAGGATCCGCGCTTCACGGAATTGCTGTATCCAGATCCTGGGGCGGAGCTCGACGCCGCCGACGCCGATATGGGTGAAGAAGAGCCGGTGTAGCTGGCCTACGGGGAAACTCCGTCAATTGCGACGATGGAAACGATGGAAACCAAGACTGCTGAGTCGCGCGCTCCGTCCCTGTCGACGGCGTCTTCTTTTGCGCAGGAAAAGACCGTGCGCGGGCGCGGACTCCGCGTGGTCGCGATCGGGGGCGGCACTGGACTTTCCACGCTGCTCAAGGGGCTCAAGCGTTTCGTGGTCTGGCCGTCGGAAGTTCCTTCTCAACCCGAATCGACGGCGATCAGCGATCTGAGTGCCGTGGTCACCGTCAGCGACGACGGCGGTTCCAGCGGACGCCTGCGCAAAGAACTCAATATGCTGCCGCCGGGCGACATCCGTAACTGCATCGTGGCCCTCAGCGAAGATGAAGCCCTGCTCTCCAAACTTTTTCGACACCGCTTTGAGAAAGGCTCTGGCCTTGAGGGCCACAGCTTCGGCAATCTTTTTCTGGCGGCGCTGACTTCGCTGACTTCCGATTTTTCTGAAGCCGTGCGGCTTTCGTCAGAGATTCTGGTTACTCGCGGCCACATCTATCCGGCGACCACGTCGAACATTGAACTGGAAGCGCTGATGGAAGATGGCACGCGGGTGCGCGGCGAAACTAAAATCACCGCCAGCAAAGGCCGCATCCGCGAACTGTTTCTGGTGCCGCCCGACGTGGGGCCGATGCCGCAGACGCTGGAAGCTATTGCCAATGCCGACTTGATCACCATTGGCCCGGGATCGCTCTTCACCAGCCTGATTCCGAATCTGCTGGTGCGCGGAATTGCCCAGGCGATCGTTGAGTCGCCGGCTACCAAGGTCTACATCTGTAACCTGATGACCCAGGCCAATGAGAGCCTCGGACTGACCGCGGCCGACCACATCCGCGCATTGAATCGCCACGCGCAAAAACAGATTTTCGATTTCGCCTTGATCAACCGAACGCCGGTCTCGGACGAACTCAAGGCGAAGTACGCGAGCGAAGGCGCCTGCCAGATCGTGAACGATCTGGATGCCATCGAAGCGCTGGGCGTGATACCTGTCCTCGGCGACTATCTCGACGAAGGCGGCGTGGCCCGCCACGACACCGCCCGGGTCGCCCGCGACCTGATGGAACTTGTGGCGCAGCGCCCTGAGTTCGAGCGCGGCACCTCGGTGAGATCCGACTCGTAAGAGTCTGGTTCTCCCACCTTAAGAGTTTGTCATTCCGAGCGAAGCGAGGAATCTGTTTTTTCGGCCGCCGCCCAACGGACGACGTTTGTCGCAACTCACCCCTTCCTGTATCGTGATCCTTCCGCTGCGGGGCTGAGCGGTCAAATCATCATGCGCTCTTCCCTTCTCGTCGCAATCATTCTGTTGATCGCAACGCTGAGCCGCGCCCAGACCGGGCCCGAGCAGGGCGGCCACGAAATCGAACTCTGGACGGGCGGCGGCCATTCCGTCGCCGGCGGACGGGGCGACACCGGCGCCTTCAATGCCGGCGTGCGCTACGGGTGGATCATCACCGGTCCGCACTGGCCGGGATTTCTGCGCGGACGCTTCGAATATGCGGTCGACGCAGTCCCGGTTTTTTTTGTGTTCCAGCCCACCGGCACCGCCTACGGCGCGGGCTTCGATCCGCTCGGCTTGAAGTGGAATTTCGAGCGCCACGGAAAATTCTCGCCTTATCTGGAACTTACCGGCGGTGTGCTTTTTACCAACCAAAACGTTCCTGCCTACACCAACACCGTGAACTTCATGGACCAGGCCGCGCTCGGCACCCACATTCTCGGCGCCAAATATAACTGGAGCATTGAGGTGCGCTACATGCACATTTCCAACGCAGGCCTGGGCGACCTGAATCCAGGTGTCAATACAGTGCAGATGCGGCTGGGAATCGGCAGATTTTTTAGCGGTAAAAAGCAATAACATCGGCGCTGCGACCGGTACAGGTACCCACGTAACGTGCGATCGACGCCCCTGCGATGGCATTGTAGAGGCATGGTCCAGCATTACCAGAACGACGACGTGGGATGGGACAGAGGTCGAGAAGGCTATGTCGACGTGCCGCAGGCGGCGAAGTATACGCCGGTTGCAAAGGCCGCGAAACCGCCGGCACCGTCCAGTTCCTTTAGCATTCGCGGGCAAGAACGAATCGCCAGCCTGATCGCGGCCGGCGGAATGATCTGGGCCGTCTACGTCGCCACTTCCGATTATGACTCACTTTTACGCCTGCAGATCATGCCACCGGGCCCGGTGGAAGTCTGCGGGCTGGGCATCCTGCTATGGCTGCATGCCAAGTGGCGGCGCTCGCTGAAATCGCTCTGAGGCCGTGCTATACCCGTCAGATCCCACTCCCATAAATCCGTGCGCCCATTGACTCATGAGGATGAGTCATCTAGACTCATCGTATGGCTAAACGGCTGCAAGTGATCCTTCAGGATCCGGAATACCGGGAAGTCCAGCGCGCTGCCCGCGCGCGCCAGATGTCGATCGCCGAGTGGGTCCGGCAAGCGCTTGGCTCATGCGCGCCGACGCGAACCGTTGGGAGACGTGGAGAAGAAACTGGCCGCCATTCGTGCCGCAGTGAAGCACGAGTTTCCCACGGGCGACATTGAGACGATGCTGGCCGAGATCGAGCAAGGCTATCTGAAGGACTAGCACTCGTGATCTTTGTCGATTCCAACATTCCGATGTACTTGGTGGGCGGATCTCATCCGCATAAGATTGACGCGCAGCGATTGATGGAAAAATTGCTGAGCGAGCGCCAGCGCCTGGTCACCGACGCCGAAGTTCTCCAGGAAATACTGCATCGCTATATCGCCGTCAACCGCCGCGACGCCATTCAGCCCGCGTTTGATTCGCTGCTGGGCGTGGTCGATGAGGTAATGGCCATCGACCAAGCGATCCTTGAGCGCGCTAAGAAGATTGTCTTTGGTCACCCGCGCCTCTCGGCTCGCGATGCAGTCCATCTGGCGGTGATGGAGCAGCATGGCATCCACAGTATCCTGAGCTTCGATGCAGGATTCGACGGCGTCCCGGGGATTACGCGCCTGTCGTAGGTGGTCTCGATTTCAACAGAGAAAACTTTCGCGAGTTGCAGCCCCTGCGAGGGCCAGCTATCCTCTTCCCTTATGTCCACGCTGGTCGAATGCGTTCCCAATTTTTCCGAAGGCCGCGATAAAGGCAAGGTTGACGCGATTGTTGGCGCCATGAAGATGCCGGGCGTCTACCTGCTTGATCGCGAGATGGACTCGGACCACAACCGCTGCGTCATTACATTGGTCGGCGAACGCGAAGCAATTCAGGAAGCGGCGATTCGCGGCGTGGGCAAGGCCGCGGAATTGATCGACCTCAACTCGCATACGGGCGCGCATCCCCGCATGGGCGCGGCCGACGTGGTGCCGTTCATCCCCATCGACGGCGTCACGATTGAAGATTGCGTGGCCATGGCCAATCATGTTGGCGAAGAAATCTGGAAGCGCTTTCAGATTCCGGTTTATCTCTACGAGGCAGCGGCTCGAACTCCGGATCGGCAGGGTCTGGAGAATATTCGCCGCGGCCAGTTCGAAGGCATTCGCGCGGAGATCGCCACCAACCCGGCGCGCCGACCGGATTTTGGCGAGCTCCGCGTCCATCCCTCGGCCGGTGCGACGGTGGTGGGCGCGCGCAAATTTCTGGTCGCTTATAACGTTTTTCTGAACACGCCCGACGTCGATGTGGCCAAGAAGATTGCGAAGGCGGTGCGCTTCTCGAACGGCGGCATGCGTTTTGTGAAGGGCGCGGGGTTTCTGGTGCGCGGCCTGGCCCAGGTCTCGATGAACTTGACGGACTTTGAGCAGACACCGGTACATCGCGTGTTTGAGATGGTCAAGCGCGAGGCCGCGCGTTACGGCGTGGTCGCGGTATCGAGCGAAATTGTCGGACTGATTCCGAAGAAAGCTTTGGAGCAAGCCGCCGAATGGTTTCTGCAGGTCGAGAATTTCGATTCGTCGCTGATTCTGGAGAACCGTCTTGCGTCTGTGATGGGCGGAAAGATGGCGGTCGGCGGATTGCGCGCTGGAGTCGAGCCTTTTGTCGAGCAACTGGCTGCGCCCACGGCGACTCCGGGCGGCGGCAGCGCGTCCGCAGCGGCTGCGGCCATGGCCGCGGGTCTGGCCGTGATGGTTGCCTCCATGTCGCGGGGCAAGAAGGCCTATCTTCAATATGAAGCGCAGCTCAGCGCCGCCATCGCGCAACTCACGCCGCTGCGCGAAGAGCTTAAAGCCGCGGTTGACGCCGATGCCGAGTCGTATAACTCCGTCATGAAGGCTTACAAGCAGGCCAAGACCGGGGATGAAAAATCCGGCGCGGAGCTGATTGAAGCTGCGTTGAAAGAGGCGACGACAGTTCCGCTAAGTGTTGCCGAAAAAGCGTACGCCATCGCGCAGATCGTCAGATCTCTCGAGCCGATATCCAATCCCAACATGAGGTCGGACTTGACCACGGCGCTCGCGCTGTCGGCGGCGGCCATCACAGGCGCGCTAGCCAACGTAGAAATAAATCTTGCCTCACTGAAAGATCAGGCCTTCATCGTCGACGTGCGACGCCGGACATCAAGCCTATCGCTCGATTAAAGGCGCCTGATTTGCGCCACCCTGACTCCGCTCGGTTAATGGGCATGTCCTTTTGGTCCATTCATTCCGATTGCAAGTAAAATAGAATAAAGCGATCTAATCACTAGACGGGCGGTTCGTGCATCTAAGTATGAGCACGCGCAACCCTAAACGTTTTCCGATTCGAGGCGTTATGAAACTGTTCAAGATTTGCCTGGCTTCTCTCCTCCTGGTGAGCATGGCCTTTGCCATGCCGCTGAACTCGTCCGCCCGTTCCTGCGTTCCCGGCGATCTGCTGCAATTGATCTCGGTGGATTATCGCGCGCTCAAAGACTCGCCCACGGCGATGGCTCTCAAGCAACAGATGATGCCCGACAACATCAAGCAGTTTGAGGCGGCGCTCAAGTCGATCGGCCTCGACCCCGACAAAGATATCGACACGCTTACCTTCGCCTCGTTCCACGCTGGCAAGCAGGGCGTCAAGACGGTCGGGGTGGCTGCCGGCCCCTTCAACATGAAGGCCGTGCTCAAGAAAATGAAGCTGCAAAAGTTTGTGCCTAAGAAGTACAACAACTCCGACATTTATCCCATGGACGGCGGCTTCGTGATGAGCTTCCTCGACGACAGCACGCTGCTGTTCGGCGACTCCACCTCGATCCGGGTGGCGCTCGATACCCGCGATGGGCAGGTGCTGAGCCTGGACACTAACGGCACCATGGCCGACATGATGTCGAGCGTTGACTCCGCGCCGGTGTGGAGCATTCTCGACCAGCAAGGAACGCAGAATGCGATGCACTCGGCGATGGGCGATGCTTCGAAAGTCGCCGACTATGACACCGTGAAGAAAAAGCTGTTGGGCTCGCGCTACACCATGAGCTTCAACAGCGGCGTGAACTTCGACCTGACCGTCGTGACGGCCGACTCGATGACCGCTGGAACTATGGCATCGTTGGTCAAGGCTGGCATTATGTTGAAGAAGATGAGCGCCACGCCCGCTGAGAAGATCGCGGTGGAAAATACTACAGTCGACTCTGACGGCGCCAATGTGGCCGTACACTTCAAAGCCAACGACCAGCAGTTCCAGTCGCTGATGCACTCAGAACTGTTCGCGGCGGTCACGCACTAGATTTCACAGAAACGGAATCAAGGCACTGAGACTGGAAAAACCAGCCGGCTCAGTGCCTTTTTTGTTCAGGACCGTAATTTCCACGATCACTTCGGCCGCTCAATCTCCAGGCAGCCCAGCGTAAAGGCGAAAGGAAATCCGCCGGGATCGCCTTCCTTAACGTATCCGCCATCGAAAAAGACGAACAGGCGCGCGGGATCAGTCTGGTCGTATTGCACCGAAGGCTTCCAGGGGCCGGCGTGCCATCCCCGAGGCTCGGCGGTCATGATCTGACGCGGCGGACTCCAGTCTTTGAACTCGGAAGAGGGCGTTGCGCATTCGCACCACCACAGGCCCGTAGCATCCGGCGCAGCCGTCCCGCCGAGCCACACTCTGGAAAAAACTGCTTCATATCCCGCGGGCCCTTTGAACACGCAGAAATCAAAAACTTTCTCTTCGGCGGGAATGAATATTTTGTGCTTCGTCCAGTTGGTGCGCCCGTCGGCGCTCTCGGCAAATCCCTGCACCAAATAATCTTCCAAGTTCGATCCCGCGACATACCACATCTTCCACTTGCCGTCGGCGTAAATCAGATTGGGCTCATATACGCTGCCGTGCTCCCAAATTTCTTCGGCAACGAAGACCGGTTCGGGTTGATCGACCCACTGCACGCCGTCCCATTCGAGATAGCCGATCGTGTACGGGCCCCAGAGATTTTCAGCGCCGCCTGCGTAATAAATTCGCTCGACCCAGGCTTCGCGCTGCGGATCCCAGCCCCGCACGTACGCAGGACAGTGGCGACCGCCCTTCAGATCCCAGGCCGCGCTGGCCTGGTGTCCGGCCAGCAGCGCGACCTGTGTAGGGTTGCCGCCGTCCGGCGTTAACGTCCATCCCTGGGCCGAAAGCGGAGCGCCTTCGGGCAGAGATGCGCTGAAAAGCTGGATGCCCTGATGTCCGTGGGCTTCGCCGGCCAAATACATCCACCAGCGATTGCCGCGCCTGACGACGGTCGAGTCGGTGACTTCGTTGAGATTGGTCAGCGGCGCAAAGCCCTCCGCCGGATCGAAGATTTTCGTTACTTTTCCTGTCATCGGGATTGTCTGTTCGAAATCTCTTCGGAAGATCGTCTTCCAGGGTTGTTTATCGAGAATGTGTCGGCGGTTATTTCTTCTGCAGCGCTCGCTTCAAAGCCGCCCATTCCGGCTTGATCATTTGCCGCGCGCGGCCGACCGCCAACGCGTCCGCGGGAACGTCCTCGGTAATGCATGATGCCGCGCCCACATAAGCGCCTTTGCCTACACGCACCGGCGCCACCAGAGTGCTGTCACTGCCGATGAACACTTCGTCTTCGATTACGGTCGTGTGCTTGTGGACGCCGTCGTAGTTGCAGGTGATGGTCCCCGCGCCGATGTTGACGCCGGCGCCAATCTCGGCGTCGCCCAGATACGTCAGATGATTCGCCTTTGAACCTTTGCCGAGCTTGATCTTCTTGGTCTCGACAAAATTTCCCACGTGCGCGCCCTCGCCAATTTCACTGCCTGGACGCAGGTGCGAATACGGCCCGATCACTGCACCAGCCGCGATGTGAGCGTCTTCCATGATGCAGCCGGGACGAACCATCACTCCGTCGCCAATCCTCGAATTCAGAATCACGGAGTACGATCGCACTCGGCAACCCGCGCCGATCTTCGTGTTGCCCAACAACTGCACGTAAGGCTCGATCACAGTGTCGGGCGCAATCGCGACATCGGCATCGATCACGCAGGTCGCCGGGTAAAAAATCGTCACGCCGTCGGCCATCAACTGGCGGCATTTGCCAAGCCGCATTGCCTGATCGATGTCGGCTAAGTCCGCGCGAGTGTTTCCGCCCAGCACTTCACTGGGATTCTCCGTCTTCCAGGCCACGACGCTGGCCCGCGCTTTCCTAAGAACCCCCGCCATATCGGTCAAGTAATACTCATGGTGGGCATTGTTGGTGGAGAGTTCGCCGATGTGACCGTAGAGCTCCTTTACCGCGAAAACATAGAAGCCGGAATTGATCTCGCGAATCTTTTTCTGCGCGGGGCTGGCGGATTTCTCTTCGACAATCGCCAGCACTTCCGGGCTGCCGAGTTTTTTCCGCAGCACGCGGCCATAGCCGGTGGGATTTTCCAGGTCAGCGCTGAGCAGCGTCATGGCGGCTTGCTCATCAAGATGAAAATTCAGCAGGCGCGCAATCGTCTGCGGGGTAATCAGCGGAGCATCTCCCGAAAGCACGATCACATGGTCGTAATCTGCGAGGGCTTCGCGAGCCACCATCAGAGCATGGCCAGTACCGCGCTGCTCGGCTTGCAGAATATAGTTGACGCGGGTGTGCGCCATCGCCGCTCGCACCCGGTCAGCCTCGTGGCCGATGATGGCGTAAACGTCCTCGGCCGGGACTACGCGTACTGCGGCTCGGATGACGTGCTCCAGCAGCGGCTTTCCGCCCACTTCATGTAACACTTTAGGAAGTTGCGATTTCAGGCGGGTGCCCTTGCCCGCCGCCATAATGACGACGGCCACGCGCGGGGCGGACTCAGTTTCAGAAGACACGACTGGTTTCGCGAGCGCGGGCCGAACAGAACTGCCTTTCGATTTCTTCATTTGCCCCAATATACCGTGCCGGGAAAACAATGGCGAATTCACTCGCGTAGCGGCGGAAGCATTCGTCCGCTCGCCGGGCGGAGCGAGTCGTGCGCAGGAAGCTATAAGCCCAAACCACCGTCCACCGCGAGAATCTGTCCGGTGATAAATTGCGGCGCGGTCGCGAAGAACAATACTGCGCGGGCGATTTCCTCGTCGCTGCCGTTGCGCTGCATTGGAGTCTGCCTGGCCATGCGCCGCATGAAAGCCGCCGCCGATTTCTCTCCCAGATCAATCATCCCCGGAGCTACGGCGTTCACCGCGATCTCCGGAGCCAGCGCCTTGGCCATGACCTTGGTCAGCATGTGTACGGCTGCCTTGGACGAGCAGTAGTGCGCGTGCGTAGCCCACGGTCGCAGCCCGCCGAGCGATCCCATGTTGATAATCTTCGATTCGATCGGGGTCGCGCCCTTGCCGCGTTTCCGGCGCAATAACTTCAGGGCTTCGCGCGAAACCAAAAACGGACCACGCGTGTTGGAGGCAAAAATCGCGTCCCATTGCCGCACCGTCAACTTTTCGAATTCGGCGGTCTCGTAGTTTGCCGCGTTGTTGACCAGGACGTCGATGCGGCCGAGTTCGCGGCCGATCTCTTTCATCATGGCACGAACACTGGCTTCATCGGTCACATCGCAGCGCAGGGCGAACGCGCGAACGCCGAAGCCGGAGAGATCCACGACGGTCTCTTGCGCCTCGCGCGCCGAATTTCTGAAGGTAATCGCAACGTCAGCGCCCGCCTGAGCCAAGGCGAGTGCTGAGGCGCGTCCCAGTCGCCGGGCGGCTCCCGTGACTAACGCGGTTTTTCCGAGAAGAGGTTTTGACCAAACATTTTCCCTGCGCTCTGGCATGAAGGAATTCTACGCCTCGTGCTCCTGGCGAGGGATTGGATGGGTCTCGCTTCGCTCGGGGATGGACGAATGCGTCCGCGCCTACGTATGTTGTTTGAGGGAAGGTAGGTTGAGCTAGCGCTGGTCCGACCATCGTACCTGGCAAACGATTATCATCTTCTCACCTGCGATTTTGCTATTGGAAAACTCCTTTTCCGCGCGCTAGAATCGCTTCGCATGGCCGAGTCGCGCAACGTCGTGGTCTATTCCCGCAAGGGATGCCATCTGTGCGAAGTGGTGAAAGAGAGCCTATCGAAGCTCTCGCGCCGCGGCGGCTTCACCTGGCACGAAATCGACGTGGACGGCGACTCCGAACTCCGCCGCCAGTACACCGACGAAGTCCCGGTGGTCTTCATCGACGGCCACAAAGCCTTCAAGTACCGCATGGACGAACAGGAATTCCTGCGCAGGCTGGCCAGCTAGGGACGCCCAGTTCGAGTCCTCATCTTTGCCGGTTCACTCTCCACTGGACCAATCGACGCGAGTGCAATCCAGTACAATCTCTCCCGGCATGTTGCGCACCCAACTCTACGCCGAGGCCCACCACGTTTTCCTGCACGATCTCGTGCTCGACTCCTGCCGCCGCAACGCACCGAAGACAGCACTGGTCGACACATCCAACGGACGCCGACTGACCTATGCCGAATATGGTGAGGCCGTCGAGTCCGCCGCCCGTGGGCTAGTTGCCGCCGGACTCAAGCCCGGCGAAGTGGTCGCGATCTTCCTGCCGAATTCCTGGGAGTTCTGCATCGCGTTTCATGCCATCGAACTCGCAGGCGCGATTCCTACTCTGCTCAACCCTACCTACCGCGAGCGTGAAGTTCGCTATCAACTGGAGAATTCCGGTGCGGCGCTCCTGATCACCGATGGCGCAAACATCGAAGGCATTCACCTGGAAGGATTATCCGAGCTGCGCCGCGTGTACACGACGCGCCAGCATGCTTCCGGCACCCAGCCGTTTTCCGACCTTCTCACTCCAGTGACCGCGACATACCCAAAGCCGGATCAGCCTTCCGAAGAAAAGCTGGCGGCGCTTCCCTATTCCAGCGGCACCACAGGACTGCCCAAGGGCGTGATGCTTTCGCATTACAATCTCGTCTCCAACGTGTATCAGTACCTCGGGCCGAACGGCACAGCGCCGAATCCATCCGACAACATTCTCTGCTGCCTGCCGCTGTACCACATCTACGGCCTGAATGTGGTTTTGAATCCATCGCTGATTCTGGGGGCGAAGCTGGTGTTGGTGCCGCGCTTTCATCCCGAAACTTTTGCCAAGCGTCTGGTCGAAGAATCGATCACCATGATGCCGCTGGTCCCTCCGGCTATGAATGCGCTCTGCCAGGCGGCCGAGGCGGGACAATTTCCCCGCGACCATCAAGTCCACTGGGTAAAGTCCGGAGCGGCTCCGATGGCTCCCGATCTGGCGCGCCGCTTCACGGCGCTTACTGGCATTCTGGTGTGTCAGGGCTACGGCATGACCGAAGCGTCGCCGGTGACGCATGTCGGCTTTCTCGAGCCAGAACTTTACCGCCCGGATTCCATCGGGCATCCGATGGCTCTCACCGATTGCCGCGTCCTCGCGCAATCCGATCTCGAGCCGGCCGAATCGCCCGATGACGTCACGGAAGCGCCGTCCGGTCAGCCCGGCGAACTTGTGATGCGCGGACCGCAAATCATGCTGGGCTACTGGAAGGAACAGGAAGCTACGGCCGCCGTGTTGCGAGACGGCTGGTTCTGGTCCGGCGACATCGTCACGCGCGACCGTGAAGGCTTCTACCGCGTCGTGGACCGGCGAAAGGAAATGATCAAGTACAAGGGCTTCGCCGTCGCGCCTGCGGAAGTCGAAGCCGTTTTGCTCGAACATCCGGCGGTGAAAGAGTGCGGCGTGATCGGCCGGCGCGATGACGAAGCCGGTGAAATTCCGGTCGCATTCGTCGCCCTGCGCGACGGATTTTTCGACAGCCCCAAGCTTGGAGACGAACTCTGCGGCTTCGTGGCTGACCGGCTTACGCATTACAAACAACCGCGCCAGGTCCACTTTGTGGATTCCGTTCCGAAGACAGCATCCGGGAAGATATTGCGGCGCGAACTCAGGAAATCCTTGAGCTGAGCAAATCATCAGGCTGAGCCAACGCAATCTCCGACTACAGCAAACCACCGATGACTGCTCTACAGCAAGATGTGACACCGTTTTGACACCCCTCTGACAATTCCACGTGGTAGCGACCGCACACTGGATTCCACTACGCGCAACGATAGTTGTCACGCATCGGGCGCGAGCCAAATGTCCTGCGTCGCCGGTTGTTTCGTGGGGCGAGGACACAGCCAGGTTCAATTCCAAAACGATCGGCACTCTCAGGAGGATTGTCATGAATTTGTCGCAACTGAAAATTTGGGCATGCACGGCTTCACTCGTCGCCGCCAGCGCGCTCTCTGCCCAGGCTCAGGGAAATGGTTTCAACACACCCGGGAATGTTCTGATTTCCGACCAGTACAATAACCGCCTTATCGAAGTGAATCCGAACAACAATCAGGTGGTCTGGACCTTCGGCAACGGCTCGAGTGTTGCGGGGCCGCACTCAGTCGTCGGAGTCAACGACGCGCAGCGCATCGGACCCATCACGCTGGTCGCGGGCACTGGTGTTCCGGCAGGAGCAGAGCCCACTTGCCCGAACGGATGCCCTGATAACCGCGTCATGCTGGTCGACCAGGGCGGCAACATTCTGTGGCAGTACGGCATGGCGGGCGTCACCGGATGGGGACCAAACCAGCTCAACACTCCAGTGCAGAATACCTGGTTGCCGAATCGTCACATTCTGATCAGCGATCAGGGCAACATGCGTGTGATCGAAGTCACACTGGAGAAAAAAATTGTCTGGCAGTACGGCCAGACCGGAGTCGCCGGCACTGGACCCGATCAGCTCAACAGCCCGAATAGCGCGGAGCTGTTGGCGAACGGCAACATCCTGATCGCGGATGAAAGCAACAACCGCGTGATCGAAGTGAACCGCAAGAAGCAGATTGTGTGGAGCTACGGTTGCGCGCAATGCAGCGAACTGAATGCCGCTGCTTTCGCCAGCCGCCTGCCCAACGGCGACACCCTGATCACTGACGGCGGCAACAACCGCATCGTCGACGTCGACTCCGGCGGCAACGTGGTTTGGACTTATTACACCAATGCGCGGGCCGGCAGCGTCTCTAACCCAGCTCCCAGCCGCGCTGTGATGCTGAAGAACGGCAACGTCCTGATCAGCGACCAGTACAACATGCAGGTGATTGAAATCGACGCCAGTCAGAACATCGTCTGGAGCCAAGGCACAATCGGCGTCGCCGGCAACGGATTTGATCTGTTGAACGGCCCTTACGATGCCAAAGTGATCGGCGACTACACCGGACTGACTCCACCGTTCGGGCATGATCATCGCCGGTAATTTTTTCGGAATCGACGGGGTGCCCCGGCCCGTACTCGCGCGCTTAGCGAGAGGGCGGGGCGGGATTTCGGAGGGAATCCCGTGGAGCTGCGATCTACTTCTGATCTCCGCTCGCCGCCGGCAGCGTGCGCGTCGCGAAGAATTTCCAGATCACTTCATTGGCATTTAAATCCTGGCTGGTCTTGCCAATGGTCTTCTCGGCTTCGTATTGCTCGCCGCCCGGCCAGGTATTCCCGGCGCCCTTCACGCTGTAAAGAATCACTTGCGCGTTCTGCTGGCAGCCGTTGTAGGTATCGACTTTAGTTTCCATTCCGCCTTTGGCGTGGGGCGATAACTTGCTCTTGTCGGGCTTTTCCGCACAGCGATCAATCCTCGCCCATGCCTTGGCGCTATCCTCGACGGAAATCACCCGCAGATTCCGGTTGTGCTCGGTGCCCCCGCCATAAGGGACGACCGGGTCAGAAGTTCCGTTGATCATCACCAGCGGCACGGGGCGCGTCGGCACACAAATCATGGTCTTCGGCATGGCCGCACCCAGGGCGGCGACCGCCGCGATGCGGTCGCTCAGTGCGCAGCCTACGCGCAGGCTCATGAAGCCGCCTTCCGACAGTCCTGCCGCATAGATGCGCGAAGAGTCCACCGAAAACTTTGTGCTCATCTGATCGAGCATGTGATTAAAGAAAGCGAGGTCATCGGCGGGCTCCGCTCGGCGATCCAGGCTCGGATCCTGTTCCCCGGGTCGTTGACCTCCCGGATATCCGCCGCGACCACCGGGGTAGCCGCCACCGGGATATCCGCCGCCATAACGGCGCCGGCCGGGCCCCATTCCCATCGGCCGCTGCGGTTGTTCCGGACGTACGCCAACATTCCAGCGCCCGTGCAGGGCAATGGGATAGACGGAAATGATTCCGTCCTTGTCAGCCTCCTCATCGAAGCGCGACAGTCGCTCGATGTCGTCCGCATCCTGACTCATGCCATGCAGCACGATCACCACAGGGTAATGCTTCGTCGCATCGTAGCCCTTGGGCAACCGCACCATAAAGTTGCGGTCCACGTCATCGACGGTGACCTTCTCTTTAGTTTCCTGCGCCCGCAGCGCCGGAACGACGCTCAGCAAAGCCAGACACGCGAAGGCAAGGCCGACGACAGCTTTCGTGGAACCGATCTCTAGCAGTTTTCCCAAGTTCATCATCTCTCCAGAAGAGTGACCCGGCAAATCCCCAGTTTCCTTCTTGTTGGAAGCATCCGCTCCGGCGGGAGTTGGCCCGCAGGGGAGCGAACGAGAGGAACTTTCCGGTCAGGCTCTCCGTATCTTTGATTGCAAGCGATTTTCAGATCCGGCGCGCGCTTCCCGCAAACTGCGACCAGCGCGACAAGCCAGTGGCAAAAGGAGAAACCATCATGGACGGAATCACCGGTCTCGCAGCGGTCGTCATGCTTTTCGGAATGCCCACGGCCGTACTAGGAATGTACACCTTTTATCGCGTGCGTAGGCTGCGCACCGAAGAACGACTGGCCGCAATGCAGCGCGGGGTGAGCGTTCCCATGGAGCCCGACCTCAACGAAGCCGCTCATTCCCGGCGCGCGGGAATCCTGCTGATCGCCGGCGCGGTCGGTTACATGCTGGCCTTCAGCATCATGGCCAGAGTCGAGCCGGACGCCCTGATTGTCAGCTCCTTCGGCGCGATTCCCTTCGCCCTGGGTCTGGGATATTTGCTCGACTCCACTTTGATCCGCCGCGATGCCCGCGCGTCGTAGGCATGGAGTTTGAAACACGGGGGAAAACGAACGAAGCGGGTGCCCCACCCTTCTCGCGTTCTTCGCGAGAGGGTGGGGATTTTGATTTTGAGGATGATTCGTATCCGGAACCGATGTCACTCTCCCGTCAGAAACTTAAACTGCGCAGCATTCAGAGGAACTACGCTCAGTCTTCCCTGCCGCGCCAGCGGTGATTCGGCAAACAATGGATTCGCCTTCGCCTCGGCCAACGTCACCGGCTTGGCGTTGGCCTTGCCGACCTTAATCTTCACTTGGGGATTCTTCTGGTCCGAAGCGTCTACCGATACGACCGTTGCTGTTCCCACTGCGCTCTTCTCGTCGCCGGTGTGGTAAATTACCAGCCGCTCGCCGGGCTTCATGCCGCGCAGATTTTTCAGCGCCACGGGATTCGAGACGCCATCCCAATTGGTCATCTTCTCGCGTTGCAGATCGGCGAACGAATAAGTCGACGGTTCCGTTTTCAATAAGTAGTCCATCGTCATCCTTCAGTCTATTTTTTAGTTTGGCTTCTGGTTCGGATCCGCGGGCGGGCGGGGGCGCCGGCTGGGGCGGGTCGGATTTCGGCGCGTCCGGCTTGGGCGTCGCGCCCGGATCTTTCGAGTGATCGTCGTACACCGAATACTGATCCTGCGGACGTTTTACTTTGATGGTGATCTCCATCTTAGCCCGGTCGACCGTGTAATCCTCACCGTAAGTCTGAAACCCCGGAGCCAGCACTTGCACGCGCAGCGGACCATACGGAACGCCGTCAAAATTCGCCTTGCCGTCGGCATCGGTCTTCAACTCCATACCGCCGCGTTCCTGTTTGCCCCTGGCATTCACGGGATGCATGATGACCGCTGCGTTGCGCACCGGTTTGCCGTTGTCCTCCTTGAGGATGACGAAATACATCCACGAGGTCGGTTCCTCGTCTTTATCTTTTTGTCCCACGGCCACGCCGGTCAGGAAAAGCATCGCCAGCACGATCATCGCCGGCAGGTTGAGCGATGCCGCGGCCCTAGTTCCCAGGATCTTCTTCATGCGCTCCATTTTATGCAGCCGCGCCCTCCCTGTCATCCCATGTTTCGATGCGGCCGGGAAAAGCTTTTAATCGCACCGCAGAGACCGCCGAGAAAAGCCAGTTCCAAAAGATTCTCTCTGCGTTCTCAGCGGCTTTTCTCTGCGATCTCTGCGATTAAATGCTTTTCGCCGCAAGCTTCCATCCCTCGAATTTGTACAATGCGAACGTGAAGACTTGGGATGTAATCATCATCGGCGGCGGTATTATCGGGCTCTCTCTGGCGATTGCGCTGCGCAAACGCGGCGCGAAAGTTCTCATCGTCGAACGCGGAGAACCTGGCCGCGAAGCCTCCCACGCCGCCGGAGGCATGCTGGTCGACTGCCAACTTGAAACTCCCTCGGCGCTTCAGCCGCTCGCCACGGCCAGCGCGCGCCTGTATCCCGAGTTCGTCGCATGAAATAGAAATCGAGTCGGGGATGAAAGTTGACCTGCGCGACCAAGGGACGATTTTATTCCCTTCGACAGAGCATCTGGGCCAAGCGCAAGCGTTGAATTTTATTCCGGCGAGCCTTCTGGAGCTGGAACCGTCACTCGCCGAATCAAATCGCGATCGTCCGGCATTTTATTTGAAAGAGCGCAGCGTCGATCCCCGCGCACTCTCCAAAGCCGCATGGCAGGCTGCTAAACATCGCGGCGTGGACTTTTCTTCCGGCGATGGAGTCACCGCTGTCACCGTTATCGACGGACGAACCACAGGCGTCCAGACAACGAGGACCGCATTCGCCGCCGCCAAGGTCGTCAACTGCGCCGGAGCCTGGTCGGGACAAATCGGCCCGCATCCACTTCCCACCCGCCCGGTCAAAGGCCAGATGCTCTGTCTCCTGATGCCCTCGCCCACATTTCTCAAACATGTGATTCGCGCACCCGAGGTCTACCTCATCCCGCGAAGCGACGGACGCCTGCTCGTCGGCGCGACTGTCGAAGAAGCCGGATTCGATAAAGGCACCGACGTCCCGACCATCCAGCGCCTGCATCGAGCCGCGCTCGTCCTGGTTCCGGAACTGCGCCACGCGAAAATCCTGGAGGACTGGGCCGGTCTCCGCCCCGGCACCCCCGACGCGCTTCCCATCCTCGGTGCGACCGAAACTCCTGGCTACTACGTCGCCACCGGCCACTTCCGCGACGGCATCCTGCTCGCGCCGATCACCGCGGAAGTCATGACCACGCTAATCGAAGGCCGCGCTCCGCAGTTCGACCTAGGTCCGTTCCCGCCAGCAAGATTTCACAAGTAAGATCCTGCCTCTTGATTGGGATATTGCCCGATCGAGCAAGGATTGACGCCGATCGCGCTATACTGTTTTGTTTCCCCTATCTCGATTCCGCAATCTTGATTTCCCGTGAAAGGACGCACCCATGGCCTCCTCCGCCGTCGATTTCGCCCGCAATAATCAGCAGCGCTTCCTGAATGAACTCAAAGATCTGCTCCGCATTCCCAGCGTCAGCACGCTCGAAGAACACAAGCCCGACATTCAACGCGCCGCCGACTACGTGGCCAACGACCTGCGCCGCATCGGCATGGAAAACGTCGAGATCATTCCCACCAAAGGCCATCCGCTCATTTACGCCGACTGGCTGCATGCCGCCGGCAAGCCCACAGTTCTCTGCTACGCCCACTATGACGTGCAGCCCGCCGAGCCGCTCGACGAATGGATTACTCCGCCCTTCGAGCCCACCGAGCGCAACAACAACGTCTACGCCCGCGGCGCCGTCGACGACAAAGGCCAGCTCTGGATGGAAGTGAAAGCCCTCGAATCACTCATGCAGGCCGGCGGCGGCAAACTGCCCATCAATGTGAAAGTAATTTTCGAAGGCGAAGAAGAGGTCGGCGGAGAATCCATCGACGAATACATCGTCAAGCAGAAAGCCAAGCTGAAAGCCGATTTCGCCCTGGTCTGCGACACCGAACTGTTCGCGCCCAACCTTCCTACGTTGTGCGTAGGCCTGCGCGGCCTGGTCTATACCGAGATCGAAGCGCGTGGCGCCAAGGTCGACCTGCACTCCGGCGTCTACGGCGGCGCGGCTCCGAATCCATTTTTCGCCCTGATCGAGATCATCAGCAAGCTCAAAGACGCCAAAGGGAAAATTCTGATTCCCGGCTTCTATAAAGGAGTGAAAGCTCCCACGAAAGACGAACTGAAAGCCTGGAAGCGTCTGCCCTTCAACGAAGAGCACTACCGCAAAACTGAAGTCGGCTCGAAGTCGCTCACCGGAGAGCCCGGCTACTCCGTCCTCTATCGCACCTGGGCGCGCCCCACGCTCGAAGTCCACGGCATGCCCGGAGGCTTCATCGCCGCTGGCGCCAAGACCGTGATTCCGGCAAAAGCGGCGGCGAAAGTTTCCATGCGCCTCGTCCCCAACCAGGATGCCGATGAGGTTTTCAAAAAATATTCAGCTTACGTCAAGAAGCTCACGCCTAAAGGCATCGAAACCAAGATCACCGTGCACAGCAAAGGCCCAGCCGCGGTTGTTGGCACTGACAACCCCTACATCAAAGCCGCGACCGAAGCCCTGCACGATACTTTCAAGAAAGAAACCGTCTTCATTCGCAGCGGCGGCTCCATTCCCATCGTGACCGGCTTTCAGGATGTGCTGAAAATTCCCAGCGTGATGATGGGCTTCGGACTGCCAGACGACAACCTGCACGCGCCCAACGAAAAGTTCCACATCCCCAACTTTCACCGCGGAATCGAAACCATCTGCCGTTTCTTCGAAAAGCTGGGAGAAAAATGAGCGGCAAAGACGGCCACTCTGGGATCGTCGCTCGTGGGAGTTGCCCGTCTGCCCATCGTCCAAATTTCGGCATTAGAAACTACTCGAAAGCAGAACTTCCTACTAATCGAAGCTAATAATAAGTATTGACACTTATTCGTAACCGGCCTACTCTTTGCCCGATCAGGGCTGGGCGCTTTGGAAAGACGCCGTGCGGTGCGTTCCTCCTGTTTCCCGGCTTCTCGATCTACTTAGAAAGGGAGGATGGTCATGACATCGCTAAGGAAACTGTGCTTCGCTTTGGTGGTATTCACTTCGATCTCACTTCTGGCGCAGTCTGGGACAAGCTTCTACGTGTCCAAAAGCGGGAGTGATGGCAACTCTGGCAGCTTTACCGCACCCTGGTTGACGATTCAGCACGCTGCCAACTCGGTAACGGCCGGAGCGACAGTTTACGTCGAAGCGGGCGTTTATAACGAATCGGTTACGTTCCCCGCGTCCGGAACAGCGTCGAACTATGTCACCTTCGAAAACTATCCCGGACAAACCGCAACCATCGACGGCACGGGACTGAGCGTAACCGGCACCCAAGGTCTTATCAACATCATCAACCAGAGCTACATCACGGTCAGCGGATTTGAAATCCGCAACTACACCACTGCCAAGGCAACTCTCACTCCGGCAGGGATCTGGGTCACGGGATCCGGCACCGGCCTGAATCTGCTCAACAACATCGTTCACAACATCACCACCACCTCGGAAAAAAATGGCAACGCATTCGGCATCGCCGTCTACGGCACGTCCAGCACGCCGATCAGCAATATTACGATCAGCGGCAATCAGATTTACAGCCTGAAGACAGGCGAGAGCGAAACCATGAATGTGGACGGAAACGTAACCAATTTTTCCATCACCAACAACATCGTCCACGACAATGACAATATTGGCATTGATGCCATCGGATTCGAGGGCGTCGGCCCCACCGGATCAGACCAGGCGAATCACGGCTTGGTCAGCGGCAACACGGTCTACAACATCAGCGGAATCAACAATGCCGGCGAAGGCAAATCCTACGATGCCGACGGTCTCTACTGCGACGGCTGCGCTTACGTGATCTTCGAACGCAACACCGTCTACGCCTGCGACCTGAACATGGAAGCCGCGAGCGAGCACAAGGGACACGACTCGAGCTACGTCACCATCCGCAACAACGTTTTCTATGATGCCAATACGGTCGGCATCTCCATCGGAGGCTATTCGGCCAACGTCGGCGGCAGCGACCACATCGTGGTCGTCAACAATACCCTCTACAACAACAACACGAAAAACGGCGGCGGCGAATTTCAGATCCAGCACAACACTCCGCCCACCGCCGGAAACATTTTTGAAAACAACATCGTCTACGCCGGCACGCAGAATGTCTGGACCTACAGCTATGTCAGCGGCTCAACCGCAACCGCCAACTGGAACCTCTACTACTCCACCAAGGGCTACGTGAAGGGAACCTCGATCGACTGGGGTGGCAAATATAACTACGCGACCTATGCAGCCTATCAATCCGGTAGCGGAGAAGATGCCAGCTCTCCCAATGCCAATCCTCTTTTCGTCAACCTGACTTCCACGCCTCCAAATCTGGACGTAACCTCCGGTTCACCCGCCATCAACGCCGGCAGCACCAGCCTGACCTGCAGCGTGGGCTATTGCAACGGCTCGTCCATCTACGGAAGCACCGACTACGCTGGCAACCCGCGAATCAACTCCAGCGGGCAGATCAACATCGGTGCCTACGAACAGTAGACGATGAATTGGCCTGATGAGCACAGACGGCGATGCTCATCAGGCTTCCATGCTCAGGTTGTCGTAAGATAGACTCCTCGCAACAATCTGCTTAGCGAGATCGTTCGGAGTCGCCCCGATGCCGTCCACGCCCACCGAACCTCTCACCGCAACGTCCGCCCGCCTCGACGACCTGCTAGCCCTCGATCCCAGCGCCCCTCGCGAGCAAGCCACCTGGGTCTACAGTGCACTTCGGGATCTTCTCGACGTCCCTGCATCCCTGCGCACCGACCGTCTTCTGCTTCTTTCCGCCGAGATCGATTCTCATCCGCGCGGCCCGGAAATTCGCGAAATTCTCCGCGACTTCTGGTCGCACCATTCCTATATTCGCGTGATTTCAGAGGCCGGGCTTCCCAACGAAGTTTTTTTTGTGCGTGAGTTACTGGCCCGAGCGCTCCGTCATCTCACCCCTGTCGATGAAGTGCAGGGCGATCTCTACATCCTGCTCGATTCTCTCAACCTGACCGAGGCCGACGCGCAGTGGGTCGCGTCGCTTCCAGATTCTGTTCTGGTCTGGTGGGCAGATATCTTTCGTCCCTCAGCGTCGTCAATTCTGGTCTCGTGCAAACTGCTGGCCATGCGTATCACCAGCGTGGCCTTGTCGCGAGACTTCCTCACTCTGGCCGACGACGAAAACGTCGCCGAATCGTCTTTCTTCACGTTGCCGCCCCTCGTTGAACACCTGGTGCGCAACCCCGACGACTTTCCGCAGTGGGAGGCGCGCCGTGACGCCTGCGAAGCGCGCCTGCGCGAGGTCACCGACCTACTTGAGAAGAGAGGATCGTCAGCCAGCCTGGTATTTCGAGTTCGCCTTCTGCGCTCGCTCCTGTGGCGTATTCAACAGGTGCTTAATCTGCAACGCGACAGTTCCGATTCACGAAAATTCGCTGTCACCATCGTTCACGGCTTTGCCGCGCAGAGAAAAGTGGGAACTGTCCTGAGCGCCAGCACCAGAAGGCTGGCCCGCAGCGTGGTCGAAAAAACCGGACGGGTCGGCAAACACTACATCGCGAAAAATTCAGAGCAATGGAAAACCATGGGCCGCGGCGCCATTCTCGCCGGTGTGATCACCTGCTTCACCGCGCTCATCAAATATTCGATCTCGTCGTTGATTCAAGCTCCGCTATTGGTCGCCGTCGGCCACTCGTTGAATTACGTGATCAGTTTTTTGATCATGCAGGCCGGAGGTTTCCTGCTGGCCTCGAAAATGCCCGCCGCCACGGCTTCCACGCTCGTCGACGCCATGGAAGACCCGAACAAAGATCATCTGGCCAGCCTGCAAGCGATTTCTCAGACCCAGACTGTAGTCACGATCGGAAATATTTTCGGCGCCGTGCTGAGCTCCATCGCCGTCGACAGGATCTGGAATGCTGTCGCGCATCATCCCTTTCTTGACATCGAACGTGCAACCCATGGTGTCGAAATGCTCCACCCGCTGCTCTCAGCAACCATCCCTTTCGCCATCGTCACCGGAATTTTTCTTTGGATCTCTTCGCTCGCTACCGGCTGGACCGCGAACTATCTCGCCCTGACTCGGATGGAATCCGCGATCGCCAACAGCCTGCGCATTCGGCGCCGCCTGGGCTCGGCGCGCGCCAACGCTATTGCTCACTGGGTAAAACATCACGCCGCCGGATCCGTCGGATACATCGTGCTCGGCTTTCTGCTCGGTTCGGTCCCCATCGTTGTGGCGCTGTTCGGAATCCCGCTCGAGGTCCGGCACGTGACTCTCTCCGCCGCCAGCCTCGGTTATGCACTCGATGCGCTCTGGATCGGCCACGCTCTGCATCGTTCCGATGTGATTTTTTCTTTCGTCGGAATTTTCCTTATCGGCGTTCTCAATATCGTGACTTCGTTCGCCTTGAGTTTCCTGCTGGCCGTGCGGGCCCGAGACATCCACGAAAGCAAGGCGCGCCATTTCCTCACGGAAGTGCTGCAAAAGCTCGCCGCGCATCCAGTGTCGTTCCTCCTGCCCGAGTTCGGCGAGGACTGAGGTTTCGCTCACTCGCTTGCGCGAGAGGTTCACTGTGTACGGTCGCTTCGGGCCTATGGCGACCACCCACAATCCCAAACAGAAAGTCGAGTACCTTCGTACTCTTTTCCTGCCCGATTCCTCAGCCACAATGGATTGTGATCATCCTAAGGGTGAACATCGAGTCGTAGCGCTAAGGGCAAACTCCTTCTGCGCCTCGAATGTGTTTCCAGATCGCATATCTCGGAGCCGGGCAATGGCAAAACTGCTTCTCAAGTTTGAAGACAAAGTCATTCAGGAAGTGTCTCTTTCGACTGGTGTCATCACGATCGGGCGCCAGCCTGACAACGTCCTGCGCATCGACAATCCCGCCGTCTCCGGATATCACGCCAAGGTCTACACGGAGGGCGACCAATACGTGCTCGAAGACGCCGAGAGCTTTAACGGCACTTCCGTCAATAATGTCCGCATCAAGAAAGTTGTGCTCAAAGACGGAGACAAAGCCGTCATCGGCAAGCACACCATCGAATTCAGCGCTCACTCGCAAGACGTCTGGCATGGGGCATCCACCTTCGACGGCCAAGGGCAAGCCGTAAAAGCCAGGCCTCCACAACTCGAACGCACCGCTTTCCTGGACACGGCGAAAGCGAAAGAAATGATTGCCATGGCAGCCGCGGCTTCCTCCGCCGGATCCGCAGCGGCCCCGGCGCCAGGCAGCGCGGCAGTTCATGCGCCGGCTCCCGCCGCGCAGGTCGTACATCAGACCATCGGCACGTTGACGATTATGCAGGGCCGCACCGACCAGAAAAGTTACGTTTTGACCAGTCGCCTGACCGTCGTCGGAAAATCGAAGATGGCCGGAATTCGCCTCAAGCGCTGGTTCGCTCCCCACGTCGCCGCCTCGATTTACCGCGCCGACGACGGATACTACATCGCCGCGTCCGGCGACAACGTAAACGTCCGCATAAACGGCACCCTGGTCCAGGGCGGAAAGAAACAGATCGAGGCGGGGGACGTCGTCGAAGTTGATGGCGTCAAGGCAGTCTTCGGCTTCTGCGAAGCCTGATCTGAAGTCGTGTAATCAGCCATTGCATTCATTGATTCAACTGCGCTAGCCTTATCTGGCTCTCGCGGTTCTCCCACCTCTTTTTCCTTCCCCACCACCAAAACGTCCAATTGCTGCAATGTATGTGCAACCCAACGCGGTCGCTCGTAAGGTCACACCATATATGGTGTTATATTGCTTGACCCCGCCCCAATTTCACCGTTACAGTAGCTTATCTTTGTGCTCGCCCTACCCAGCCTGGGGCGTGAAATTGCCGAAGCACGCATCGAATGGCGAGGGTGGAACCTTGCTGGTAAACATGCTCCGTAACAAGGTCTACACCCAAGTGCAGCCGCTCGGAAGCGAGTCGAGCGACTGGCAACTGGCGACCGACCACTGGCAACCGTTTTTACCAAGGAGTTTACGTTGCTCAAACTGAAGAGGCTTCAGATTCTCGGGTTCAAGTCGTTCTGCGATCGCACCGAACTCAAGTTCCACGGGGACGGTGTGGCGGCCATCATCGGCCCCAACGGCTGCGGCAAGTCCAATATTTCCGACGCCATTTCGTGGGTGCTCGGCGAGCAGTCGGCCAAGACTCTGCGCGGCGCCCGCATGGAAGACGTGATCTTCGCCGGCACTCGCGACCGCAAACCTACCGGGATGGCGGAAGTTTCGCTCACGTTGATCGACCCCGAATCTTATGGCGGCGGCGACGCGAACGCGCCCACAGAAATCGATATCCAGGACGATCTGCCCGAATTAAATATCTCCGATGACTGGGACGAAGCCTCTATCCGCGCCCGCGCCGCCCAAGCCACTGAAGACGCCGTCGAAGACGCGCAGCCCGGCCGAACCGAAGAAGTCGAAGTCCCTCGCTCGAAAATCACTACGCTCTCCGTCGCATTCCCTGATGACGAGCCGGTTTTCGCGCTGCCCGCGCACAATGTCATCGCGCCCGCGACGGCAGCATCGGTTGGAACAGTGGCTCCGCACGTGGTGCTGAAAATCCGCCGCCGCAAATTCAATCAGCAGCAATTCAATCGGGGTGAGATCCACGTCACGCGCCGCCTGTTCCGCTCCGGCGACAGCGAATATCTGCTCAACGGCAAACTCTGCCGCCTTCGCGACATTCAGGAACTGTTCATGGGAACGGGCCTCGGCCCCGAATCCTATGCCCTCATCGAGCAGGGACGCATCGGCCAGATCCTCAGCAGCCGCCCCACCGACCGCCGCGCGATTCTGGAAGAGGCCGCGGGCATTACGAAATTCAAGACCAAGAAACGCCTCGCCGAAGCGCGCCTTGAAGACGCCAAGCTGAACCTGGCCCGCATCAATGACATTTTCGAAGAAGTCACGCGCCAAATGAATTCGCTCAAACGCCAGGCCGCCAAAGCCGAGCGCTACGCGCGCCTGCGCGAAGAAATGCGCGCCAAGCTGCGGTTGGTTCTGGCTAGCAAATTCGCCGCCATCGAACTGGAGAGCGCCGAGCTCGATTCCCAGCTCAACATTCTCGCCGAAGAAATGCAGCATCGCACCGAGGTGGTGCAGCACCTGGAGAGTGAGCACAACGAGCGCACGCAGCGCGGCTACACCATCGAAGCCGAGTTGCGTGAGAACCACGACCGCATCAGCCAGATCGCTCTCGAAATCGACCGCGCCCACGCCCGCCGCCGCCACAACGAAGAACGTTGCGCCGAATTGCTGGTGCGCGCCGCATCGTCAGAAGCTGAACTGGCGCAGGCCCATCATCGCCTGACCGCCTTAGAAGCTGAACGCGAATCTAACCGCCAGATTCTAGAATCCGCCGCAGCCGACCTCGCCGCTGCGCAAAGTGATCTCGCTCTCTGCCAGCAGGACGCCGCTGCCGCTGCCGCGGGTCTCGCCGAACTCGAGCGCCGGCAGGAGGAATCCCGCGTCGCTGTATTCGACACGGTCTCCTCGGCCTCGCGTCTGCGCAATCAACTTGCGCAAGCCGAAGAGCGCCTCGCCGGAGCCGACCGCGAAGCTCGCCGCCTCGAAGCCGAAATCGCCAGCGCCAGCATTCAGGTCGAAGCCTTCGGCGGACAACGGGGCCAACTCGCGCTCGAGTTCGAATCGGTCACCCAGCGCGCCACCGGAATCACGGAAGAAATCAGCCAACTCCGCCGCCTCATCGAGCAGAAAAAACTCGAAGAGACTCGCGCCAAAACCAACCTCGACGTTCTGCGAGCCGAGTACGCAACAGCGCTCGGAAAGAAAGGTTCCCTCGAAGCGGTCATTGCTGAACACGGCTACTCGACCGAATCCGTCCGCCGCCTCTTTCAATCCGGCGTGATGCACGGAGGCCTCGCGCCCGTAGGCGTGCTCGCCGACTTCCTCGAAGTCGAGCCGCGCTACGAACGCGTAGTCGAAGATTTTCTGCGCGACGAACTCAATTACGTCGTCGTCAAGTCATGGGACGCAGCCGACGAAGGCCTGCGCATGTTGCGCACCGGCGTCGACGGCCGCGCGACGTTCCTCGTCCATCCCGAAGACGCGCAGGCCAAGTTCTCCTTCGTCCTCGACGAAGCCGCGCACTGCGCTCCGCCCGCCGCGCAGATCATCCCGCTGAAGAGCACGATTCGCGTGCTCGACGGTTTTGGCAAATCGCTGGAAGTCATCCTGCCCAAACTGCGCGATGGCTACATCGTCCCAGAAGCCAACGTTGCGCGCGGCCTGGCGCTCGAAAACCCGGACGCGTTCTTCCTTTCCCAGGCTGGAGAATGTTTCCACAACGTCACCGTCACTGGCGGCAAACAGCGCTCCGAAGGCCCGCTTTCGATGAAGCGCGAACTGCGCGAAGTCTTGCGGCAGCTCGAAGATCTCGAACGCGCTCTGCGCGACGAAGAAATGCGCGTGCTGACTCTCGGCCGCGAAATCAAAGACCTCAGTTCCCTGCTTGAACGCCTCGACGGTGAAAAGCGTGAAGCCGAACATCAAGCCATGACGTCGGGCCACATGCTGCAGCAACTCGACGCAGAAATGTCCCGCGTCAGCGAACGCCTGAATGTTTCACAGCTCGAACTGCGCCGCCTCGCCGCTGAGCGCGCAGAGCAGGTAAGCATCGTGACCGCCCGCCAGTCCGAGATCGCGGTTCTCGAAGAGCAGCGCGTCCGCCTCGAGCAACAAATCGCGGCCGCCCAGGAATCTCTCACCGCCCTGCGGCAGCGCCGCGAAGAATCCGCGCAAACCACATCGCAGCACGCCGCCCGCGTGGCCACGCTTGAAGAGCGTCATCGCTCAGCTGCGTCCGTCCTGCAGCGTATCGAGTCACTGTTCTCGGAAATGGGCGAACGCGTTCACGCTCTCGCCTCTCAAATTGAATCCGCCGCTGCCGAGAAACTCCAGCGCGAATCCGAAAACGAGCAACTCGCGCAACACGCCGCCGACCTCGAAGCCGAACGCAACGCCGCGCAAGTCCGCGAAGGCCTGCTGCAATTTGAAACCGAACAGCTCCGCGCCCGCCTCACCGAGATCGACGAACTTCTGCGCAATAGCCGCCTGCTGCTCGATCAAGCCCGCGACCGCCGCGGAGAGCTTTCCGCGGCCGCCGCCAAACTTGCATCCGACGCGCAATACATGTCCGAAACCTGCCTCAACGAACTGGGCATCGAACGCGCGGCACTGATGGAAGATACAACCCTGACCATGGTTACCGGCGACGAACTCGCTGCCGAAGACCAACTCTATCGAGAGATGCGCACCAAGCTCGACGCCATGGGCCCGGTTAACATGATGGCTCTAGAAGAATACAAAGAGAGCGCCGAGCGTCATTCCTTCCTCGACACTCAACGTAAGGATTTAATCTCTTCGATCGAGAACACAACCGCGACGATCAAAGAGATCGATCAGATCTCACGCCAGAAATTCGAAGAAGCCTTCGGCAAGATCAACGAAAACTTCCAGGCAACGTTCAAGAAACTCTTCGGCGGCGGCCACGCCTTCATGAAACTGACCGACGAAGAAAACAGCGCCGAAAGCGGCATCGACGTGGTCGCCTCGCCTCCGGGCAAGCGCCTGCAAAGCGTGCTCCTGCTCTCCGGCGGCGAAAAAGCGCTTACTGCGCTCGCCTTGCTGGTCGGCATTTTTCAGTACGCGCCCAGCCCGTTCTGCATTCTTGACGAAGTCGACGCCCCGCTCGACGAGGCCAACATCGGCCGCTTCACGGAACTGGTCAAAGAAATGAGCGTGCAGACGCAGTTCGTGCTCATCACCCACAGCAAGAAAACCATGAGTATCGCTCCGGTGCTTTACGGCGTAACGATGCAGGAGCCGGGAGTTTCGAAGCTGGTGTCGGTGAGGTTCGGAGCACCGGCATAGCTCTGCCCTCACGCGATGTCATCCTGAGCGCTGGCGCAAGCCAGCGTCGAGGGACGTTACGTGATCCAGTCGTAACGATGCAGATCGCAGGAAATCAAGAAAGGTCTAGACGAGCTGCTCAGTTCCCGCGGCTGCATTTGCGACGTGACGAGGTCGTGGCAAGGTCCCTTTCCGCAACATGGCGGCAGTTCAAAAAGACAAGTTGCGAGGGCTGGCAGCGAATTCGCCGCGTTTTCCACCCTCATCCTCAGCTTTTCCACAACGCCACCGCGCCGAATCCCTCGCCCCGCGCTACTTCTCTCCGATCCTCTTTGCTGTCAACTTTTTTCGATGGAACGAATTACGTCCGGCACCGCACACTGTGATCATGAGCGTTGACATTTTTTTCTGAGCAGCTAGAATACGCCTCGCTCCCTAGTAAAATTTCATCATGGCCTCCGAACTTCTCGATCCCGTCCTATTGCAAACTGACTTCCCCGACCTCCACCTGCACGCCAGCGGAAAAGTCCGCGACGTCTACTCCGTGGGCGACCAGCAACTGCTATTTGTCGCCACCGATCGCATCTCCGCCTTCGATTACATTCTGGCTACTGGCATCCCGCACAAGGGACGCGTGCTCAGCCAGATTTCTCTCTTCTGGTTCGACTATCTCGCCGACATCGTCCCCAACCATCTGATCACCGCCGACGTCGAACAATACCCTCAGGCCATTCACAAGTACGCGGACCAACTCCGCGGACGCTCCATGCTGGTGCATCGCGCGGAAATGTTTCCGGTCGAGTGCGTGGTGCGCGGCTACATCTCCGGCTCCGCGTGGAAGGAATACAAGGCTTCCGGTAAAGTTTCCGGCATCACGCTCCCCGCAGGCATGAAAGAGTCGGACGCTTTTCCCGAGCCGATTTTCACGCCATCCACCAAAGCGACAACCGGTCACGACGAAAATATTTCTTTCGATCAGATGTGCGAACTAGTCGGCGTCGAAACCGCCGGCCATCTTCGCGATCTCACGCTGCGCGTTTACCAAAAGGCCGCAGCCTATGCTCTCACCCGCGGCATTATCATTGCCGACACCAAGTTCGAGTTTGGACGCACCCCCAAGGGCATTACGCTCGCCGATGAAGTCCTCACTCCCGACTCTTCCCGCTTCTGGCCGGCAGATAAGTACGCTCCAGGACGGGCGCAGGATTCGTACGACAAGCAGTACGTTCGCGATTACCTCGAGGAGATTCACTGGAACAAGCAACCGCCTGCGCCCGCGCTTCCCGCGGACGTGGCGCGCCACACCAGCGAAAAATATCTCGAGGCGTATTTCCAGCTCACGGGACACAAGTTGGACGTGTAGATGACTCTCGCGGACTGGATGATTTGTGCGTTGGTGCTGGTCAACGTAGTCACAGCCGCCATGCAGGGCTTCTTTTCCGAGGCTCTGACATTGGCTGGGCTGGTCGTGGGCTACATCGTGGCGGCTTGGCGGTATCGCAGCGTCGCGGAGTGGCTGGAATCGTTTTTGAAGAACGAGTGGTTAGCTGAGGTTCTCGGATTTCTCATTATCTTTTTTGCCATCCTGCTTCTGTTCGGCCTTGCCGCCAGGATTGCACGCTGGGTGATGAAGCAATCCGGACTCAGCGGTCTTGACCGTTTCCTCGGCGCAATTTTGGGGTTGCTGAAGGGCGGTCTGATGGTAGCGGTGATCCTGATGGGTATGACGGCATTCGAACCGGCTTCGCAGCTGCTGCAGAATTCGCAACTCGCGCCCTATTTTTTAGTCGTGGGCAATGCTGCGATCTGGCTGGCTCCGGCCGAATTGCGTGCCCGCTTCAATCAGGGTCTCGATCTGCTCCATCAGGCGCCGCGCAGGTTATCCGGCTCCCCGGCTTCCCCGCCGAAATAGGCTGCGGTGCAGTGAAAAATTCATAGCAAAGAGAGATGCATCGTGAAAGATCAACTGGAAGCACTTGTCCTGCAAATGTACCGCAGCAATATTCTGTATTCCGAAGGCGTGCGTGAATTCAAGAAGCGTTTCATCCTGACCGTGCTGCAGGAGAACAAAGGCAACCAGTGCCGCGCCGCCCGCGAACTGGGCATGCACCGCAACACGCTCAGCCGTACCATCACCGAGCTGAAGATTGACGTACGCCAGCTCCGTGACGGCGTCAAGCGCCCGCCCCGCAGCGCCCGCCCCGTCACCATGGAGAAAAAGATCGTTCGCTAGGCGAGCTCTCTCGCGTTGTCATCCTGCACCGTGCGCGAAGCCGCGTTGAGGGACCTTACGATGCGAATGCGGAGGCGATGCAGCCAATGGGAGATCTGGACAGCCGCAGGCCTCGTAGCCGCTCCTAGCAAGCGCATCGTAACCGCCGACCGACGTAGAGGTCCCTCAGGCTGGCTCCCGCCAGCCTTCAGGATGACATCAGTTCCAAATAAGACGTACGGCACCAAAAACGAAAGGCAGCCCTCGCGGGCTGCCTTCGTGGTCTAACGTTTTCTGTCTAGTGCGCAGCCGCGGGCTTGTGGTGCACCACCGGCTTCGGCGCCGCCTTAGGCACAATCAGTACGCCCTTTTCCATCGTCATCATGAACGGTGTCGAGGTATACGACGCGGGTTCGCCCTGGAAGTCGAAGCTGGCTCCGTCTTTCGGAATCATCTTGGCCGGAACCTTCTCGTCGAACTTCAGCGTGATATCCGCCTTCTTCGCATCGATATCATCCGAACTGCCCGCGATCTGGAACTCGGTCGGGGTCGTGCTGATGATCGTCCCGTTCATTTTTATAGCCTTGCCTTTGATGACGTTCCAAATCACGTCCTGATCCGCCTGCGCGCCGTTGGTAAATACGAACTCCCAGGTAGCGAAGTCCATCTTCTCCGGCTCCGTGTCCGTCACCATCTTGTGCGCCTGCTCGGCCGGAGTCGGTGGCGGCTTGATGGGAACCTGCGTGGTCCCGGCTTTCGCCGCTCCCAGTACATCCGCCCACCCGTCGTCCGCCTGATGGAACTTGATGTACTGCCCGCGTGCATATTTTTCGAGCGCCGGCTGATTGGCCGGCGGAGCAATCACCGAGGCTCGCGCCGCGAACCAGATGCCGTTCTGATAATCCGGCGGCGTCTGCCCCAAATAGGCCGTCGCCAGCGGATACACTATGCCCAAGTCTTTCTGATCATCTGGGTTGGCATCCAGCACGGCCTTGAACGAGTCGGCTGCCTTCTTATAATCCTTTTCCTGCAGCGCACCCCATCCCACGGCCGCCAGGAAGGTTTCCTTCATCTGCTCCTTCATCTTGGCGAAGTCCGCATCGGACATCTTTTCTTCCGGTTTGGCGAACTTCGCGAGGCAATCCAGTCCTTGCTGGCCGGACTTCTCGCCATCGGCCGCAAGTTGCTTAAAATTGGGATCTCCACCTTCCGAGTCCTGGCGGTCGAAATACGACAGCAGGAACAAAGCCTGTTCCTGACAGGGCTGGGTCGCAAGCACCTTGACAGCCGTCTCCATCGCCTTCTTCTTGTTTCCCGCCTGCTGATAGGTTCCCATCAGAAGTTCCAGCGCCTGATTCTTCATCACGCTGTTGGGATACTGCGTTAAAAACGCTTCCAGCCCGCTGATCTTCGCGTTGGCATCTGCCTGCTGAATCGCGGCCACGTAGGCGTTGTACTCCGCCGGATCCTTAATCACCGGGGGCGCGGCCTGCGGTGCAGCCGCGGGTGCCGCTGCCTGGGCGGGTGCTGCGGCTGTCGGGGATGACGGCGTGGCAGTCTGTCCCGCGGGCGGAGTAGCCGGTTGTCCCTGCGCGGGTGGCGTGGTGGTCTGTCCTACCGCGCTCGCCGCTACCCCAAGCACAACCGTAAGCAGAATCTTTTTCATCAGTATGGCTCCTTGGATCTTTGGGAGATATTTTCTTGGGAATCGTATTTCTTTGCCGCTCAGCAGCCACTGCACCGGGGACCGCTGCCCGTCCAAATCCTGCTCTAGAATGCCGTCCACGCAGCAGCGTCCCGGAAGACGTGGGCCGCGCGCGCGAGCACAAAGGCGCCCTAACCCTTTCCCCGGTTGGCCGGATTATATGTACCTCTTCCGCCGAAGGCAAGTTCCTTCCCATTGGTCATACACTTTATTGTCAATCTGGTTCACTCGCGATTCTGTAGTTGCGATTCTCACGATCGAATTCTTAGATACGATTCCTGCATACGCTTGCTAAGATGCGCATAACGGATGAGACGGATGTTCCTGTTCCGATCGGGACGCGTCCCAGACCGGAACGCATCCGACGAGCAAGGAGATCCCTTTACTATGGACACCGGACAGCCCTCTGGCGGGTCGCCTTTAGCTGCACAGCCTTTCCCTGGACCGCCCTTAGCCGGTCAAGTCGCCGTCGTCACCGGGGCCGGACGCGGCATCGGCGCTGCCATCGCGCTCAAGCTCGCCAGCCTCGGCGCCACAACTGTTCTCTGCGGACGCACCCAGTCGACCCTCGACGCCACCGCCCGCGCCATCCTGGACGCCGGCGGCAAGACCGAAGTCATTCCCTGCGACGTCACGGTGCTGCATCAGATGGAATACGCCTCGGCCCGCGTTGACAGCACTTTCGGTCGCCTCGACATCCTGGTCAACAACGCGGGAGTCGGAGGCTTCAACGAAGCCCTGCACAATCTTCTCCCCGAAGACTGGGACCGGATCGTCAACACCAACCTGCGCGGCGTTTATTTTTCGATTCGCGTTTTCGCCCCACTCATGATCCGCAACTACTCCGGCCACATCATTAACATTTCGTCGCTCGCCGGGAAAAACGCTTTGCCCAACGGCGCAGCCTACGCCGCCTCCAAGTGGGGACTCAACGGCCTGACCTACTCCGTCGCCGAAGAGCTGCGCCCGCACAACATCCGCACCTCGGTGATTTGCCCCGGCTCAACCGAAACCGAGCTCAGCCCCCACGCCGGCAAAGACCCCGCAAAAATGCTGCAGCCCGCAGACATCGCGCACGCAGTCGCGATGCTGGTCACGCAGGCCCCGCAAAGTTTTATGAGTGAAATCCTGCTGAGACCGACCCAGAAGCCGTAAGAACCCGACGTCGGACCTCGGACCGCAGACCTCCGCAAAATCTGCGTAAGCCCGGGCGTCGAGGTCGTAGTCCGAAGCGTAAGGTATGTAGTCTGGGATCTGATGTCTGAGGTCCTCGGGTCCGAGGTCTGAAGTCCGCCCTACTTCTTAAACAAATTATCAAACGCGGCCCGCGCACTGGTAGGTCGCAGACTCGCCGGAGTCGAAGTTTCTTTCTCCCGCGTTACTCGAATCTCATACAGTCCGCACTCATTCCGCGTGTCCTTCTTCGCGATCCGCTCCTTCACCGGCTGCATGCATTCAAAGCGGCTTCCAGGATCGAAATAAGTGCACTGCTTGCACGAATGCAATTCAAACCCGCACTTCGGGCACTGCCCATCTCCCGCAGTTCCTTGCAGCAAAGTCCCGCACTGCGCGCAGCGCGACACCGCCCGGGTGCCCGGCAGATTGATCGGCTTCGGCCCGAGCGCATGATCCCATTTCGGTGGACCGCTCTTGCGTTCCACCGGCGCTTTCCGCGGCTGCTCAGTTCTCGACTCACCCCGCGACTCACCGCGCGGTTCCCGATCGCGATCCTGATACCCATGCTGCCGATATTTCGCCACTAGCCCTCCGAAGCACGCGCGCGTATTGTCTCGCCAACCATCCCCGCCGGGCAAGTGGATTACAAGTGAGACGCCCCATGAAAATGGGTGCCCCATGTCTCGCGTCCTTGCGAGACGTGGGATTTCAGTACGGCATCCGCCACCACGACACGACCTAGCTACAATGTAAAAATGATCCACGAAATCCTCCCCGTCGGCCCGTTGCAGTGCAACTGCTCCATCATCGGCGACGAAACCTCGCACGAAGCGATGGTCATCGACCCCGGCGACGAAATCGAAGACATCCTCGAAATAATTCGCAAACACAATCTGCAGGTCAAGCAAATCGTGATCACTCACGCCCACATCGACCACGTCGGCGGAGCCATGAAACTCCGCGCCGCCACCGGCGCTCCGATCCTGCTCAACCAGAGCGATTACGATCTTCTGAAAATGCTCGACGCGCAGGCGGCCTGGATCGGCGTGGCTTCTCCAGGAGAGGTTGTGATCGACCGCAGCGTCACCACGGGAGAAACGGTCACCGCCGGATCGTTAGCCGCCCAAATTCTGCACACCCCCGGCCACACCGAAGGCAGCATCTGCCTCTACTTCGCGCCGAGAAAAAGCTGATCGCCGGCGACACTCTCTTCGCCGGGTCGATCGGCCGCACCGACCTGCCCGGCGGATCGATGCAAAAAATCATGCGCTCTCTTCACGACACTGTCCTGGCCCTCCCAGACGAAACTGTAGTGGTTCCCGGCCACGGCGAGTTGACCACGATAGGCCAGGAGCGCGAGAGCAATCCGTTTCTGATCAAACGATGAGGCCCCCGCACGTTCTTGATGCGCCGTGGAGGAGCGTCCAATCACGAGTTCAAGTACTCCAACGCCCTCTCAATCCCCTCCGCAAACTCCCGCTCCGTCGTAATCAAACTCAACACCAAATACCCGTCGCTGGGAAAATCATAAAAATGTCCCGGATGCACGACCACCGCTTTCTCCCGCGCCAATTCAATCGCCAACTCCTCGTCCGACCGCGTCACCGGAACCCGAAGCACCGCATACCATCCGCCGTCCACGCTCAGCCGCTCACAAGCCTTCTGGGCTGCCAGTTGCCGATCAAGCTCAGCCAGATTCGCGTGAACCCGCTCCATCAACTGCCGTTGAATATCGTTCCTCTGCTCCAGCAGCGCTGGCACCGCCCACTGCACTGGGGCGTTCATCGACAGATACGTGTCGGCAATCACCTCCAACCGCCCCATTGCAGCATCCACTTCCCGCGCAGGTCCGCTGGTCACCACCCAGGCGACTTTCATCTGCGGCAGCGCCACCACCTTCGACAGCCCGCTCAGCGTAAACGTCAGCACCTCGCGATTGGTTACAAAACTCGTCGACTCCGTAGGCCGATCCGAATTCCCGCACCTGAAGGCGCTGCTGTTTGGAACCGTCTTCCTTGGCACGCCTGAAGGCATGCCCTGATACGAACCTTGCGCTGCATGCGCGTCCAGCCCGTAATCCAAAAACACCTCATCGGCAATCACCGCCAACCCATGCTCGCGGCAAAACTCATTCAGCAACTCCACCTCCCCCGCCGACACAAACGATCCCGTCGGATTATTCGGATGCACCACCACGACGCCCCTGGTTCGCTCCGTCACGGCTTTTTCCAGCGACGGAAAATCCATCTGCCATCCGTGGTCATAAATCAGCGGATACGGCACCAGCCGCACATCCTGCAAATCAGCCAAAAACTCAAACAGCGGATAACTCGGCTTCGGCACCAACAACTCATCCCCTGCATTGCATAGCAGCCGAAACACAAACGAATATGCCTCACTGGTGCTGGTCGTCAGAACAATGTGCTCGGGATCCACGCCCCCATCCGTAGAGACGTTGCTCGGAACGTCTTTTTGACCTCGACCACCCCGATCCCGGTAGTACCCGCTCACTGCCTCCCGCGCCGCCAGCAGCCCCTTGGCCTGCGGATCGTAATCCAGCGCCCGCGGCGAACTCAGTGCCGAAAGAATCGCGCCCTCGGCATAACGCAATCCCGCCCGCGTGGGATTCGAAACCGTTAAGTCAAGAATCCTGGTCCCGCTGGCCCGCACCTCTTCCACCGCCTGGGTAAAGCGGTTCTGCGCCAGCGTCCAATTCGTCCGCTCAGAAAATTTTCGTTCCGAAAACATGCTGGGATTCTATGCGATGAGAGGGAACGACCGCGCAAAATGAAACGGCGTCCCGGAGGGACGCCTGAGCCTGCAAAAATCGAAACCGCGAGCCTACCGCTTCGCCAATTCCGGACTCACCATACCCGGCCAATCGCGAATCCCCACCGCCGGGCAAATCAAGCCCTTGCCCGCCGGCCGCAGCAATTGCCGCAGAGTCTGCACGCCGTAAAACAATCCTTCGCCCGAATTCGCCGCGACAATCAGATGGTTCTTGTCGGAGAACAACAGATATCCGCCCTCGCCCACCACATCGTCGGCGCGGAGTCCTCGCCGCGCCAGGAATCGCCGCACCCGCGCATCCTGCAAGCGGGCCAGCACAATCGCGCCGCCCTCCGCCCTACCAGCAGGCTTCATTCCCAGAATATCGAGATTCAACCCCGACTGATCCGCAACTTCTTCCGCCAGCGTTTCCGCGGCGATGCGGTCCTCCGATTGATGCCCAAGGAATACAAAAATCTTGGTCCGCGCTCCCACATGAAATCCGCCATCGCGCTGCTGCACTTCCTTCGGCGTAGGCTCCAGCGTCAGCGGCGCCCGGACACCGGAATCCAGCGCCACTGCCGAACCGCAAAACATCACGCTGCCCAGCAATGCGCCGCACAGCAACAAGCGAGGAACAGTCGACAACGGTCTGTTATGCATTCCGATCTCTGACTCCCAAAACTTCACCGGCGAACCGAAAAAATCCTTCGTTCGAGCCAACATCCTTCGCGAACAATCTTCGCCCAACATTGTACGCGCAACCGGTCCCGGCGCACCATGAAACGTTTTGATCCTCTTAATTAAACCCCGTGCCGGGAATGATTCCTCTCGAAATCGAAATTACTTCGCAAACCCTTCCTTATTAACGACATACGGCATCTTGGTCACATCGCCGCCATAATTGCCCTCCAGCACGTCAATCAGCCCCTGCACACACCGCCCCGCCATTCCCTTTTCCGGATCGGTCGACAGCCGCGTAATCCGCGCCGCGCTTGCGAAGTGTGGCATCAGCCGACAGCGATCGGCAATCGCCGGATCTCGCAGTGGAGAATCCGTCGGCAGCGGTTCCTTCTCATAAACATCGAGCGCCGCTCCGGCAATCCAGTTCTCGCGCAGCGCCTTCGCGAGAGCCGCCTCGTCCACGACCGGCCCGCGCGACGTATTCACGAGGTAGGCAGTCGGCTTCATCAGCCGCAAGTTTTTCTCGTTGAACAAGTGATAGGTCGGCGTCGCGCTCTCCCCCTCGCGCAGCAAGGGCACATGCACGCTGACGAAATCGGCCCCGCGCAGCGCCTCTTCAAACGGAACATACTTGATCCATGCCTTCTCTTTGTTAAATCCCTTGGCGTGGCGGAAGTCGTTCATCTCCTGAATCGTTTGCACAAACGGGTGATTCTCATAGGCGGGGTCGTAACACAAGACGTTCATATCGAATCCCACACACTTCTTGATGAATGCCAGCCCGATCCGCCCCGTCCCGATCACGGCGACGGTCTTGCCGGTAACTTCATCCCCTAGAAACGGCAAGAACGGATGCCAGTACCCCCACTTCAGTTCACGCGTGAGTTGCTCCGCGGCCCACATCTTCCGCGCCAGAGTTCCCATCATAAAAAACGCAAACTCTGCGGTAGCCTCGGTCAACACATCGGCGGTATTCGTGAACGGAACCTTATACCGGTTGGCGTCCGCCCGATTAATGTTGTCGAATCCCACCGCAAACTGGGCCACGACTTTCAGCGTCCCTTTGCCCGCCTCAAAAATCTCGGCGTCGATCGGATCGCGCAGCGTGGTGATCAACCCATCGATCCCCGACTTCACCTTCTCGACGATCAAACTCTTCGCCGGCGCCTCCGGCCGCGGATACACCTCAACCTCATATCCCCGCGAGCGGAGCAGCCCGATCGCCTCGCCGATATCGCAAGTAGCAAACACCCGAAATTTCTTCGTCATGGTTTTGTATGATACGCCGCGGCGCGCTATCGCTGTGGAAGAGCGGCGCTTCAGCGCCGCGTCAGCGCACTCAAACGAAATACAAGGGCTTCAGCCCGGTGGTTCCATTCACACCGGCTCCTGATAAATCCCTAACACATTCCCGCCTGGATCCCGAAACCGAGCCGTAATCTCTGGAGCATCCCCGCCGATCGGCTGCACAATCTCTCCGCCGTTGGCCAGGATCGCAGTCACCGTCGCCGCCGCGCTCTCGACCCAGATGTAAACCATCAACCCCGGCACCACCGCTGGCGGACGCCCCAGCACAAAGGCCCCACTTACTTCGCCCACGCCATCGTCAAATGCCGCAGCGCCATCCCCGCGCTGGCGAATGTTCCAGTCGAACACATTTCTGTAGAACACTGCCGAGCGCTCAACATCCGTCGCCGGAATCTCGATATAGCAAATCTTCCCGTCGCCCAATGTAGGAGGCATGATTGCTCCTTCTCATCCTGCCCGACGAAATCTCCGGCCCGAATCCGACTCTACTTCCTCCCCTGAGCCCAACAGCGCCACCCCGCCTCGCAAACTCTCCCAGGCCGCATGATTCAGCGAGGGCTCCGCACTGACAATGTCCCGGATCATGTCCCACGCCGCTAGATTCAGCGCTCCCTCGGGCGGCATTCCCATGGCCAGCGACACCGCGCACTGCGGACAAAAACAAATCCGCTGCGCCCCCGACTTCTGCCGCGGCTTCACCCCGACCGTCTGCGCGAACATGTAAACCGCCACCGACTTATGCCCCGCCTCAATCTCCCGCCGACAGCGTAAACAAGAAATAGTCTGCAAGATTTCCGTCCTTAGTCGTGAATGACCACCGGTCTCAGCATTCACTCTCACCCCCGCACTTGTGCAGACACAAGTACGAAGAAAGATTCCCGAACGCCACCAAGAGATCAGTGGGCCGAGCTCGATCGCTGAGAGCGATTCAGTACAGCGTCAAATCCAATGATTTCTACGGCGGGGCGCCCCATCCTTCTTTCGCGTTCTGTGCGAACGAGGGTGGGTCTTTTGAGCTCGCTCGATGTACGTACAAAGTTGTATGGTCGCGCGCGCTCTCTGGGGCGGGTGTGGGGATGGGAGAGGCCCGGGATATATCTGCATATTTTTTTTACACCGACTGGATAAAATCTTTCGTTTCTTTGAGTTGCGGGGAATGGGTATGGGCGCTTGGCGGCAAAATATTGGAACGAAAGGACTTATCGGTAAAATATTGCGAAATAAGGAGTTAGCCGGAGTGGGGAGGCTTTGCCTGACAACCGGTTTTCCGCTCGCTGGGATGGATGCTGTGCGCACAGTCCCACTATGCGCTTTCTGTATCCTCGGTCAAGGATGCTGCGTCACAAGAACTGGGAATTTTTCTGTGGAAGGTTGTGGAAAAGGTTAGAACCTGTTGACTACGCGCGGTCAGTCGGGAAAACGGCATTGCGCCGGGTGCCCCATTTCTCGCGTTCTTTGCGAGAAGTGGGGCTTCTCGCCGACACCTCCCGACCCTCAACCCAGCGCTCTGTCGAATTTTCTCCTCCACCCATGCCCAGTCTCTGATCCGAACCAGCCCTACCTCACAAACTAACCTCGGGCGTGTCGCGGGCTATAAGCCAAAATCCCCACTTCTCGCAAAGAACGCGAGAAATGGGGCACCCAGCCTAGTTGAGGGATGCGTCGCGAATGGGAGATGTGGACCACCCGCCAGTTCGTCCGCGCTCTGTCGAATTTTCTCCTCCCCGCAATGATGCTTTAAGCCCCATGGCATGAAAAAACTGTAGCCCCAATTGCGAGGTCACGTGTGTGACGGATGAACGTTGGGGCTAACTTCGGGCTCATCGTGGGCCATAAGTCAAAACCCCCACTTCTCGCAAAGAGCGCGAGAAATGGGGCACCCAATTCTAATTTTGATGCGTTCCTGAATCCTCAACCAGCGCTCAGTCGAATTTTCTCCTCCGACAGTCGTTGATGCGAACCAATCCCGCCTCTCCGTAAGCGTAGGAGCGGTAGCTACTCCACCGCCAATCCTCCGGACTGGCCACCAGTCCGCGTACCACCGGATTGCGATGCATGTACCTCAGCTTCTCGACCTCTTTCTGTTGGCCCCACAGATTGAAATCATAGAAACGACTCTGCCAAAACCGACCGGAGAATTCGCTTCCAATGGCCAGCCGCCGGGAGACGCTTAACTTCACGGCCTGAACTATCTTCGAGGGATCGCCTATTAAGGGTTCGGAGATCAGCAGATGTACGTGTTCGGGCATGACCACGTATCCGATCACGGCAAAACGATAGCGAACGCGCATCCGTTCGAGGACAGTAAGTAGCAGGTCGCGGCGCGCGGGATTGGCCAGCAGGGGCTTGCGTCGAAAGCAGCTCCACGTGATGAAATGGAGGCTTCCCGTGCCGTAATAGCGCCTTAGGCTCCAGGGCATGAGGGAACTGTACGCACCAATGCCAGTGGATGTCTGTGACGGATGAACATGGCTGGGCATATTGTGAGCGACAGTCGAAAAACCCCACTTCTCGCAAAGGACGCGAGAAATGGGGCACCCAGCCTTGAGCGCTGTGTCGCAAATGGGAGATGCGGGCCACCCGCCGGAAAGATTTTTAGCTGGGTTGCGCCCCTTGACAAATCCATCCCATCGCTTTTACAATTAGCACTCGTAAGGCGTTAGTGCTAACACACTCGCCTAACCCAAACAAATCATAGGTTTACGCAAGATCAACCGAAGGACCTCATTCCTTCACAATCCTTGAAAGGAGCAACACCCATGGCGAAATTTTCACCACTCCATGACCGCATTCTGGTCCGGCGCGTGGAAGAGGCTTCCACCACTCGTGGCGGCATCATCATCCCCGACTCGGCCAAAGACAAGCCGCAGGAAGGCGAAGTCATCTCCACCGGCAAAGGCCGCACCAACGACGAAGGCAAGACTTTCCCTCTGGCAGTCAGCGAAGGCGACCGCATTCTGTTCGGCAAGTATTCCGGCACCGAAATCAAGATTGATGGCGAAGAGTACATCATCATGAAGGAAGAGGAAGTTCTCGGAATCCTCACCGGCGCCGCAACTCCGGCTAAGAAGGAAACGGCCGGATCGCGCAAGTAACTGGTGGCGGCTGGCGCTTTCTTGAGCGCCGACTGTATTGCCGGTTCATGCGGCTCGTCAGGTCCTTCGCATCGCGCTTTTGCGCGTTGCTCAGGATGACAAGGGCTTTTAGGGTTTTGGCCAAAAGCTAATAGCCAAAAGCCAAGGGCTAGCGACCGAGAGCTGCACAGCCTCAACCAACATTCAGCAGGTTAACCCTGCGACAGAATTGAATAGGAGATAAAAAATGGCAAAGCAAATCGTTCACGGAGAAGAATCCCGTCAGGCGATCCTCCGCGGCGTCAACCTTCTGGCCGATGCCGTGAAGGTCACGCTCGGACCCAAGGGTCGTAACGTTGTTATTGAAAAGAAATTCGGTTCGCCGACCATCACCAAAGACGGCGTCACCGTAGCCAAGGAAATTGATCTGCGCGATCCGCTCGAGAACATGGGCGCACAGATGGTTCGTGAAGTCGCTTCCAAGACTTCCGACGTCGCCGGCGACGGCACCACCACCGCCACTGTTCTTGCCCAGGCCATTTTCCGCGAAGGCGTCAAGACTGTTGCCGCCGGCGCGAATCCGATGGCCCTGAAGCGCGGTATCGAGAAGGCCGTCACCGTGATCTGCGGCAAGATCGATAAAGAAGGCAACCGCGTCAACGGCGAAATCGACAAACTGTCGAAGCCGGTTAATAACGATGGCATGATCGCTCAGGTTGGCACGATTTCCGCCAACAATGACGAGACCATCGGCAAGATCATCGCGGAAGCGATGAAGAAGGTCGGCAAGGACGGCGTCATCACGGTTGAAGAGTCGAAGACGCTGGAGACTCAGCTGGAAGTCGTGGAAGGCATGCAGTTCGACCGCGGCTACCTCTCGCCCTACTTCGTGACCGATCCCGAGCGCATGGAAGTCGCACTCGAGAACGCCTACATTCTGATCAACGAAAAGAAGATCAGCTCGATGAAGGACCTGCTTCCCTTGCTCGAGCAGATTGCCAAGTCTGGCAAGCCGCTCTTGATCATTGCGGAAGACGTGGAAGGCGAAGCGCTCGCCACCCTCGTCGTCAACAAACTGCGTGGAACGCTGCAAGTCGCGGCCGTCAAGGCTCCTGGCTTCGGCGATCGCCGCAAAGCCATGCTGCAGGATATCGCGATTCTGACCGGCGGCAAGGCCATCACGGAAGACTTGGGCATTAAGCTCGAGAACGTCCAGATCAGCGACCTCGGCCAGGCCAAGAAGATCACCATCGACAAGGACAACTGCACGGTGGTCGAAGGCAAGGGCAAGCACGCTGAAATCGAAGGCCGCGTGAAGGAAATTCGCAGCCAGGTTGAAAAGACCACCAGCGACTACGACCGCGAGAAACTGCAGGAGCGGTTGGCGAAACTGGTCGGTGGCGTAGCCGTGATTAAAGTCGGCGCCGCAACCGAAACTGAAATGAAGGAAAAGAAAGCCCGCGTGGAAGATGCCATGCACGCAACCCGTGCAGCCGTGGAAGAAGGCATTGTCCCGGGCGGCGGAGTGGCTCTGGCGCGTTGCGCCGCAGCGCTCGACAAGGTGAAGGCCGAAGGCGATGAGCAGATTGGTATCAACATCGTCCGCCGCGCCATCACCGAGCCCCTGCGCCAGATCGTCGAGAATGCCGGCGAAGAAGGCGCAGTCATCCTCGGCAAGGTGCTCGAGTCGAAGGACACCAACTTCGGCTTCAACGCCTTCACCAACGAGTACGAAGATCTGGTTAAGGCAGGCGTGTTGGATCCGACGAAAGTCGTCCGCACCGCCCTGCAGAACGCCGGATCGATCGCCAGCCTGATGCTGACCACCGAAGCCCTGGTCGCGGAGATTCCTGAAAAGAAGGAAGCTCCCGCCGGCGGCGGCCACGGTGGCGGCGGCGGCATGGGCGACATGTACTAGGACAGCTGTTAGCTATCAGCTTTCAGCCGTGAGTAAGATCAAAAGCCCCGCTCGCACGAGCGGGGCTTTTTTGTTTCTGCCAATTCCCGGATTAGGAAATCCACAGGCCGCAATGTTCATTCGTCACCGACAAGACGCGGCGTTCAGTGAAAGAGTTGCGGAAGCAAGTCGTGAGTCCGAACAGGATGGTGCGAAACAGGTTCTGATGGTTGGGCGCGACACGCGAAGTGGCCCGTAGCTCAGCCTGGATAGAGCACTAGGTTCGCACCTTAGAGGTCGTGAGTTCGAGTCTCACCGGGGCCACACCTAAGTTTTGTCAGGAGGCGCGTTCTTTCTTGACATCCGCGGAAGTGAGCCCGAGACTGTGATTGTAAGGTGCGAACCTGGTCGCTTCGACTAGGCTGAGTTCAGGGCGGCCGACGAGGCCGCCCTTTGTGTTTGTGGAGGGAACGCTCCGCCCGTCTTGGAAGGCTGGAGTTGAAACCGGGATGAGCGCCCAAGCAAAAAATCCAGTCGGAGTCGGTCCGCCGAAAGCTGCGGCGGCCAGGGAACGGCTGCGGCGGCGCTATCGGCCGGGGCGGGTTCGGATGCTGTTTGTGGGCGAGTCGCCTCCGGCTTCCGGACGGTTCTTCTACCGGGCGGATTCCGGACTCTACCGCGCGATGCGGCAAACTTTTCTCTCGGCCTTCCCTAAGCTCGAGGACGCCGATTTTCTGCAATCATTTCGCAACCTGGATTGCTACCTGGTCGATCTCTGCGGATATCCCGTCGACAACCTGCCTGGAAAACAACGCCGGCTCGCGTGCGCGCGGGGCGAAACCAGGCTCGCTGCCACGATTCGGCAACTCGATCCTGAGGTCATCGTCACGATTGTTCGCTCCATCGCGGCCAACGTGCGGCGCTCGCAGGCTCGCGCAAAGTGGGACGGCACTCATCTCGAAGTACCCTATCCGGGACGGTGGAAGTCGCACCGCCTGGCGTTCGAACGAGCTCTCAGGCCCGTTCTGCGACAAACATTCGGAAAAAACTGACGAGATTCCGGGAAGCGCTGCTGAGGGAGCATCGCTGAATTGGAAAATCCGGATTTGGAAAATCCGGGACGGACGGAAAATCCCGGGACGGACGGGACATTCCCGATTTCTGATCGACCTACCTCTCCAACGACGGGGAGATTCGGGTGGCGTAGGGGCATCGCTTGCCGTTGTGGCCGATTGTGTCGTGTTCCCGCAGCAGGCCGATGGCAAAGCGCTCGGCCCGGGCGACGGCTTCCTTTTGCTGGGAGGTCAGGCCCGCGCTTACCGCGAGGCCGCGGATGTCCGACAGATGTTGCTCCAATTCATCTTTGGTTTCGCATTCCATAATTCACATTCTAGGCTGATCCCAGGTCGCCGGGAATCAGGTGTATCGCTCAGGATGGTCTCGGGGATCGAATGACTCGATCGAATTCAAAACCGAATCGCTTTAGCGATCGAGCTCCGCCCACTTATCTTTTGGCAAGGACTGCCGTACGGTCTCGAGCTTTTGGAAGCCGTCTTTGAGCACGGTTTCTTTTGCATTCAGGCGGGTGACGGCGATGGGTGTGAGCAGGATGGCCTTGGTGGTGTGCGCGCCGTTCCTCACAGTCGTGCTGGTTCTCACATCGCGATGCCGGACCAGCATTACTGCGGCTTCGGCAGCCGTGCGGGCTTCCTGGGTGAGGGGTTTGTAGACCGTCATCAGTTGTGAGTCGTCATAGAGACGTGCGACGGCGGCGAGGTCGGCGTCTTGTCCGGTGACCAGGACTTCTCCTGAAAGATTTTTGTCGGCGAGTGCCTGGATGGCGCCGCCGGCTGTGCCGTCATTCGAGGCCAGGATCGCAGTCAGAGGAACTTTCAGATTGCTCAACTCCTGCGCAACCAGCATGTAGGCTTGGGTCGGACTCCAGTCGGGAATCCAGATATCAGCGACGATTTTGATGTCGCCGCGATCGATGAACGGTTGCAGCACTTTCATCTGCCCGGCGCGCACCACTTTTGAGTTGGGATCGAGCGGCGAACCGCCCATCAGGATGTAATTGCCCCGGGGCGCGTGTTCGGTCAGGCACTGCGCCTGCAACATGCCCACGGAAAACAGATCGAACCCGATATAAAGATCGACGTGCCGGCTGGGAATGAGGCGGTCATAGCTGATGACTGGCACATGTTTGGCATGCGCCGCTTGGACGATGCGCACCGCTTTCGCGGAATCGTGCGGCAGGAGCACGAGGGCATCGATGCCGGAATCGAGCAATTCTTGAACTTGTTTGAACTGCAGTTCGTCGTCGCCATCCGCGGAGCGGGTGATGGCCTGCGCGCCTAATTGTTGTGCGCGCAATTGAAATGCGTCCAGGTCGGTCTGCCAGCGCTCGCCTTTGGTGTTCTCGAGGGAAAATCCAATCTTGATGGAAGGTCTCTGCTGGGCATCTTGTGCCCGGCAGGCCGCGATAGAAACAATGATGAGAACGAGCGAACCGCAAAGTTTCGCTGACCGAACCCGCATTACGATCTCCCAAGCCAGGGCCGCTGTCCGCGTTCAAGCATCCAGGCCCGTAGCACGATATCCTCCAATCCTAGGGAGCGGCGCGAGTCGGGGCAATTTACTTTCGTAATGTTCGCCCGAGGCTGCTCATACGAGTCCGTTCGGGAATAGAAATCAAAAGCCCCACCCTCTTTCGCAGAGAACGCGAAAGAAGGATGGGGCACCCGCGCGGGCTAGCTTCGCAGCAGCTAGTTGGGCATTAAGACGGTGTCCACTACCTGGATCACTCCGTTGGACTGAAACACGTTGGGGATGGTCACGGTAGAGATGCCGCCCTTTTCGTCTTTCAGCACGATGTTCGAGCCTTGCATCATGGCGATCAGTGTGCCGCCGCTGACCGTCTTGAGCGTTGCCTGGCCGTGTCCGGCGCGAATTTCTTTCTTCAATTCGGCGGAACTGAGGCGTCCGGCGACCACGTGGTAGGTCAGGATTTTTACCAGCATGTCTTTGTTCTCCGGCTTCAGAAGCGTGTCGACCGTGCCTGCGGGCAGCTTGGCGAATGCTTCGTTGGTAGGAGCAAAGACGGTGAACGGCCCCGGGCCTTTGAGAGTATCAACCAGGCCGGCCGCCTTTACGGCTGCGACGAGGGTGGTGTGGTCGGCGGAGTTGACCGCATTGTCGATGATGTCTTTGTTGGGGTACATGGGCTGTCCACCGACGATGGGAGCTTTGTCGGCCGCGAAGGCCGTGCATGCCATGACGAGGCTCAACAGCAGAACTGCGGATTTGCGCTTCATAAGTGTCTCCTGAATTGAAGTAATTTCGTGGCGATCGAGGTGACTCGATCTTCTCTCCGAACCTGACCTGTTCCTGTGAACTGCTTTCATAGGTAGATACGAGATTGGAGACAGATCGGATTGGTGGCACCCGGGCCGAAGGTCGGCATGCTATAGTGCGAAATCGCTCATGGGATCATTTCTATTTTTCGCGTTTTCGTGGTGGTCGATCGCCCTGCGGATTGTGGCGATTATCCACTTCATCCGGCGGCGGCCGAACTTTTTTTGGATTTGGGTGATCCTGTTTTCCTGGATTGGCGCGCTGGTTTACATCATCTTCGAGGTGATTCCAGACGCGGGGCTGTTGCGCAGTTCATTTCAGGTGTTTCCGCGGTGGCGGCGGATACAGGAGTTGGAGCGCGCCATCCTCGACAATCCTTCGGCGGGGAACTACGAGGAACTGGGGCTGTTGTATCTGGACGACGGCAAGTACGCGCGGGCGCGGGCCGCGTATGACAAAGCGATTTCCTCGCGATCCGACTCCGTGGATGCGTTCTACCGGCGTGGCGTCGCGGAGGTTGAACTCGGCGACTTCGCAGCGGCCGTGCCCGACTTGGAGCACGCGGTTATATCTGATCCCGATTACGACTTTCACCGCGCCAAGGGGCTGCTGGCGTGGGCTTACGCGCAGACCGGGCAAAACGAAAAAGCGGATGCGATGTTTCGCGAGGCCGTTCGGATTTCTACCATCTCTGAGACTTATTACTACTACGCGCTGTTTCTGCAGTCGCAGGGGCGGGCTGCCGAGGCGCGGGAGTGGTCGCAGAAGATTCTCGACAAGCGACCGACCATGCCGGGGTATCTTCGGCGGCGGGAGCGGCCCTGGTTTCGCAAGGCCAGCGCTCTGCTGGCGCGGTTGCCGGCGCAGTCCTAGCCGTTGGTCGAGCGGGCCTCAGGCGCTAAAGCGCTGTTGCTTCTGAAGCCATAACGGCACGACTGAAGTCGTGCCCTTCCCGTCAAAATAATTAATCCTTCTTCTCTTGCGAGAATCATTTAGGGGCAATTGATTTGGGCGATGCCGCTGACGGTAGTGGCGGTGCCGTTATTGGCGGCGCGGTGGCACCGACCTCGACCGTGCCAGCCATTCCGGCGAGCACATGCACCGTCGCGGTTCCTGTCCCGGTAGAGACGATGCTGGCGATCACTTGATTGGAACTGTTTGGCGCTACCACAAATCCGCCGGTGTAGGGTGCCGCGAACGTAACCGGGGCCGGAGACGGCGCAACGCTGTAAGTTCCGGTTGCGGTGAAGACGACTTGTCCGTTGGCTCCGGGGATCGCGCGTCGGCGGTTGCAGGTGTCACTGAGATGGCCAAGAAGACGCGGCCGGCGTTGGGGATGGTCGTGGTTCCGCAGGACGATATCGCCATGGCGACGAATGCTAAGCCGAAAGTGGGTAGAAGAAGGCGGCGGAAAAACATAATCGGAATCCTCATCTATTCTGCCTGATGTAGGTTCCCTGTCAAGTGATCGCGGTGCTGGTTCGACATTCCAAGTGCCGCATTCAGACAAAAAGCCTTTAAACGCTGAGAGCGCAGAGAAGAGCCGCGGAGGACGCTGAGAAGTGCAACCCCTTTCGATTTTCTGTGCGATCTCTGTGCGTGTTTCTTCGCGATCTCTGCGATTCAAACCCTTTGCTTTCCGTCTTCCCTGCCCCGACGGCCGAAATCCGGATGTTAAAATAGATGGTGACCTCGAAACCTCCCATCCGGCTGCTGGCGACCGATATCGACGGCACGCTGCTCAATCCACAATTTCAGATTTCTGACGGCGATCTGCAGGCGCTGCGGCGGGCGCATGCTGCCGGCATTGAGATTGTGCTGGTCACAGGACGGCGGCACCAGTTCGCCATGCCGATCGCGCGGCAACTGGGGTTCGACTTGTGGCTGATCAGTTCCAACGGAGCGGTCACGCGATCGCTGGCGGGAGAGACGTTTCATCGAGAAATGATGCCGGCGGAGACCTGCCGGAAGCTGTGCGGAGCGATGCAAGAATTTCGCGGCCATACCGTTCTGACTTTTGACAAGGAAACCAAGGGCGCGATCGTGCTGGAACGGCTTGACGAGTTGGGCGAAAGCATCCGGCGCTGGCTGGAAAAGAATATGGAGTACATCGAATTCATGGTGCCGATTGAGACGGCGCTGGTGAGCGATCCGGTGCAGGCGATGTTTTGTGGCACCATGGCGCGGATGCGCGAGGCGCTGGTGGCGCTCGATGGAGCCGGCATGAACGGAAGTGTGACCGTATTGCGCACGGAATACCCGGAGCGGGATTTGTCGATGATTGATGTGCTGACGGCCGGCTGTTCGAAGGGACATGCGCTGGAGCGGTGGGCCGGGCATCGCGGATTCCGGCGCGAACAGGTCATGGCCGTCGGTGACAATCACAATGATATTGAAATGCTTGAGTTTGCCGGGCATCCGGTTATCATGGGGAATGCCTGCGAGGAATTGCGCAATCGCGGGTGGACCGTGACTCGCGGGAACGATGAGTGCGGCTTGGCTGCGGCGGTGGAGCTGGCACTGGGGGCGGCGGTCGTCGGCCATTAGTCATCGGGCCTTGGTCGTTAGTTGTCGGCAAACGCGGATGCGGATTCTTTCTTCATTTCGGATAGCGGTCTGCATCTTCGCGATGGTTCGCGGTGACGCTTCCCTGCTTCGGCGGCGAGGTTGCGGTGCTGCGGAATGGATTCTCGATTCGGCATGAGCGGCGCGAGGTTGTTGGGGACACGACTCGGTTGTACACGACGGCAGATGGATCGAGTTTCGTCGATGTGCCTACGGCCGAGATTGAGCATTTTGAGGCTGCGCCGGATTTGCCGACTCCCGGCTCCCGGCTTTCGGCTTCCGCGGCGAAATCAAAGTCCCCACTTCTCGCGAAGAACGCGAGAAATGGGGCACCCGGGGCATCGATATTTCCATCCGCATCCGGATTCCCTACGAACGGCGCTGTCGATTTGAATGAAGTGGTGAATTCCGCTAGCGGGCGATACCGGCTCGACCCCGACCTGGTTAACAGCGTGATCAAGGCGGAGAGCGGGTTCAACGTGCGGGCGGTCTCGCCCAAGGGCGCGCAGGGGCTGATGCAGTTGATGCCGGGGACGGCTTCGCAGCTGGGCGTGCCGAATGCGTTCGATCCTGAGGCCAACGTTGAGGGTGGGGCGAAATATCTGCGGGAGTTGCTGGAGCGCTACAACTTCGATCTGGTGAAGGCGCTGGCGGCCTACAACGCCGGGCCGCAGCGGGTAGAACAGTTTGGCGGCGTGCCTCCTTATTACGAGACGCGGGTGTACGTGGCTAAAATAGTGCGCGACTTTAACAGGAAGAAGGAAGCGCAGAAGAAGGCGGCGGCGAAACCGAGTGCGCCCAAGGCCGGTGTTGGGAAGGCTATCCGGCCTGCCGGTGAGACGCGGAATTCGACGGTGATGCAGGCCAAGACCGGGCCGGCTCAAGCCCACGAGTAAAATCCAACCTTGCAACCGCTAAGAGCGAGAGGATACACGGCACTGAAAGTCCCTCTTTAGTCTTTGCAGCTGGTTTGACCCCTTTGGCTGGGTCGTTTACCTTGGGATGTGCGGTTGCCTGACGACGTTGCGACATAAGTCTTCCCCTTTCATGGATAAGAAGCGAATTCTGGCCAGTGTTGTTGTGTTCCTCATCCTGGCCGTTCTGGTTTATCTGCAATATCGCCACTGGCGCAGTTTTGACTGGGGAACGTTCTGGGCGCAAATTCATCGGATCAAGAAAATCCACGTCCTGCACGGGATCGCGCTGGTCTATGCGGCCTATGTGCTGCGTGCATTGCGGTGGAAGATATTCTTGAGGCCAGTGCGGCCGAAGGTAACGGCTTTCGCCTTGATTCCTTCCATGATGATCGGCTTTACCGGGCTGGCGCTGCTGGGGCGGGCGGGCGAGTTTATCCGGCCATATCTGGTGTCGCGCCGAACCGATCTTTCTTTTTCTTCCCAATTGGCGGTCTGGGCGGTGGAACGCACGTTTGATATTGGAGCCTTTGCGGTGCTGATTGTTCTGGCGATCTTCCTGCCCAGTGCACTGCAATCGATTCCGCATCCGGAGTACTACCGGCAGTTTCGCGATGCCGGATTCCTGCTGATCGTGGGAGTGGCGGGAGCTGCACTGGCAGCGGTTCTGATCAGTCGCTTCGGCGACGTGATCGCGCACTGGATCGAAAATCGCTCCGTCCGCACGCCTGCCGGATTCGGGCACAAGCTGGCGCAGAAAGTTCGCGAGTTCGGTACCGGTTTGAATACCATTCACGGGCCCTGGTCGTTGTTGTGGCTGACTCTGCTCTCGGTGGGAATCTGGTACGTGACGGCGCTGGCTTATCAGGAAGTGACGCACTCCTACGGAGTGGACGCGCTGGAAATCCCGGTGTCGCAACTCTTGATCCTGATGGGGGCCAGCATGGCGGGCTCGATGCTGCAGTTGCCGGCAGTGGGCGGGGGTTCGCAGATGGCGACCATCGCGACCTTGTCGAGCGTGTTCGACGTACCCCCGGAAATGGCCGCCAGTTGCGGGATTCTGCTATGGCTGGTGACGTTTGCCTCTGTGGTGCCGACCGGTCTGGCGCTGGCGCACCATGAGCGATTGTCGTTGCGCAAGTTGTCGAAGGAAAGCCATCAGGCGGAGGAGGAAGATCTTCCGCCCAAGACGTAAAGAGATTCTGGTCCATTGGCCAGATTTCCCCGGCGCGATTTTCCACAGGCTGCCGGGTTCTTGTTCTGAAGCTCGGAATTTACGCCGACGTTCTCTGCCGAAAATCACGAACGTGAAGCTTTTCCCGAAAATTCCAGGGAGAATCGCAGCGCGGTTTACCGGGTGTGAAAAACTCTTCATCTTGACAAGAACTTGCATACCGCCGACAATTGCGCCGCTTGGGAGATGGCATTTTTTCGCCTGCCTCCCGGTGTCGCCCCCCAAAGACGACGCGGCAACGATGAAGCGGTTCAGTTAAAAGAAGCTGTTTGTAGTTTGAAGGTCCCAAGGTTTAACGGCTCCAGCAACCTCAACTTTTAAAAATGTTCCTCGGCTGAGGAAGAGCTGCGCATTTGCGCGGCCTGTCTTGGCTCGGGGAAGACTTGTGAACCACTTTTGTTTGAACCAACCGATTCAAGGAGGATAGTTATGCAGTTCTTGCGCCCTTCCCGAGCACGGATGATATGCATCGTGTTCGCTGCCCTATTGCTGGCCACCGTGGCCGCTCTGGCAAACAGTAACAACGGTCGTGAGTTTTCCGGGTACTTCGATATCAGCGGAGTACAGGCCCAGGGAGAACTCGTGCAAGTCACCCTTCACCTGAAGTTGTTCAACCACAGCGACGCCGATGTCAACAGCGTGATTGTCACGCTGGTGGATTCGTCTCCAGCGATGACGCTGCGCGGGAACTTCGCGCCCGTCAAAGTCTGGAAGAGCCAGAAGTTCATTGAGATGAGCCAGCAGTTTTCGGTGACCAAGCGGGAATACACCGAATGGATGACCGCGCCGGCTCAGCCCAATCTGATCATTCTGTTCCAGGACAGCAAAGGAAATAGTTGGCAAAAGGGTGCGCAAATCAGCCGCCGGCCGCTGCTTCATTAAACGGACGCGCACGTTCGCAGCTGAAACGTGCCGGCTGAAAGTTGCCAACCGAAGGCTCTCAACCACGAAACACGAATCTGTCGAGGAGAAAATTTCATGCGTCGCTTCACTACACTTGCTTTTCTTCTGCTGGCCGCGCTGCTGGTGAGTTTACCCACGCTGGCCCAGGACATCATCACCACCGCAATTGGTGGCGGGCCGAACGGCATTCCCGCCATTGATGCGGACCTCTACAACCCTTACGGAGTTGCCGTGGACAGCTCGGGCAACTTCTACATTGCGTCGTTCAACCAGAATCGAGTGTTCAAGGTAACCGCCTCGACCGGAGTAATCAGCGTGGTTGCCGGCAGTGGCTCGCAGGGCTACACCGGCGACGGCGTGGTCGGCGGAGCCGCCAATGCCAGCCTGTACCATCCCTTCGCGGTCGCGGTGGATAGCGGCCTGAACGTATATATCGCGGACCAGTACAACTGCGTCATCCGCAAGGTGACTACCGCCAATACCATCACCACCATTGCCGGAATTGCCGGATCCTGCGGCTACTCCGGCGACACCGGCAAGGGAACTGCGGCGGAAATCTACTATCCCCAGGGCGTCGGCGTCGACAGCTCAGGCGATCTTTACATTGGCGACTACAACAACTGCGTGGTGCGCAAAGCTGGTTCTGTCGACCAACATCATCACGACCTACGCCGGCAACCACACTTGCGGTTACAGCGGAGACAGCGGCGCGGCCACCAGCGCGGAATTGAGCTCCGTCGCGGGAGTGGCAGCCGACAGCACTGGAAACCTATATATCGCGGACCAGGGCAATTGCGTGATCCGCGAAGTCACCAAGTCCACGGGCAAAATCAGCACGGTAGCCGGAAACCACACCTGCGGCTTTTTGGGCGACGGTGGCGTGGCGACTTCGGCGGAATTGAACCAGATGTACGGTATAGCGGTCAGCGGCACAACCGTTACCGTTGCTGATTACTACAACCAGCGGGTTCGCCAGTTCACGGTCGGAGGAAACATCAACACCGTGGCCGGCAACGGCACGGCCTGTTCCGGCACCTGCGGTGAAGGCGGGTCCGCCATCAGCGCTGAACTCTATTATCCGGTGGGAGTCGCAGAAACCAGCGGCGGCACCATTTACATTGGGGACAACGACAACTATGCGGTCGACAGCTTCACGGTCGGTGGAAATCTGAACCGTGTAGCCGGCAACCACTCGCCCAATATCGAAACGCTGATTACCGGTGCTCCGGCAGAACGGCGTGGTGTTAAACGATGCCTATGGCATTACCGTTGACTCCACAAACAACGTCTTCATCGCCGACAGCCACAACTACATGGTGCGGGAGGACGTGAAGTCCACCGGTCTGGTGAACTTCTTCGCCGGGGACGGAACCTACGGTTACACCGGAGACGGCGGCCCGGCACTCAGCGCGGAACTCAGCTACGTCTTTGGCGTGGCTAAGGACAGCTCGGGCAACGTCTACGTCGCCGACACCTATAACTGCCTGATTCGCAAAGTGAGCACGAGCGGAACCATCACGACCTTCGCTGGCCTGGTGGAAACCAACCCGCGGTGCGGCTTCTCCGGCGATGGCGGCGCGGCCACGAGCGCGGAACTGTACCAGCCGTATGGGGTGGCGGTCGACAGCAAGAACAACGTTTACATTGCGGATTACGCCGAGCATGTTATCCGCAAAGTGACGAGCGGAACCATCACCACCATTGCCGGCATCGGCGGCATCGCAGGCTACTCCGGAGACGGTGGGCTGGCGACCAATGCGCTGCTGTATCAACCGGTCGCCGTAACCGTCGATCCCACAGGCAACGTGTTCATTGCGGATTACGGCAATAGCCGCATTCGCGAGATCAACGTCGCCACGGGCATCATCACGACCGTAGCTGGAACCGGCGGCAGCGCTTTCACGGGCGACGGCCTGGCCACCAGCAACAGCGTCTACGCTCCGCAGGGCGTTGCCGTGGACGCCAACGACAACCTGTTCATCTCTGACTACAACGAACGCGTTCGCTGGGTCAGCCCGAACGGGTACATGACCACTATCGCCGGAGACGGCGCGGCTGGCTACACCGGAGACGGCGGTTCGGCAGTTCTCGCCGAGCTGTATGAGCCAACCGGGATCGCGCTTGATTCCGCGGGCGATGTTCTGGTCTCGGACTACAACAACTCGCGCGTGCGCAGCATCTCGGCCTTTGCGGCGCTGGGAACCAACACCGGGAACCTGTCGTTCGGGCTGACCGCGGTTGGATCCACCAGCTCCCCGGAAACCGTGATTGTGAGCGCTCACGGGGCGGTGAACATCACCAACATCTCCACCAGCGCGAACTATAGCGAAGCCGACGATTGCCCGGCGACACTGGCCAACAACGCTGTGTGCACCATGTACGTGTACTTTGTGCCCGCGGCGTCGGGAAGCTTGACCGGCAATGTGACCATCAACACCAACGGCTTCTTCAGCCAAACCAACACAGTCGCTCTGACCGGTCTGGGAAGCTCGATGTCACTGTCGGGTGCTCCGCTGGCCTTTGGCAACCAACTGGTGAAAACCACCAGCACTGCCAAGAGCGTAACGGTGAAAAACACCGGCACGGCGGCAATCACGATGGGCGCGATCACGTTGACCGACACCACGGATTACACGATCTCGGCGAATACCTGCCCCGCATCGGGTAAGACGCTGGCTGGCGGCGCGACTTGCACCATCAGCGTAACCTTCAATCCGACCACAACCGGGGCGAAACGCGGCTCGGTGGTCATCAATGACAGCGATCCTTCCACGCCGCAGTTGATCGGCTTGAGCGGGACCGGCATCAGCAACGTGGCGCTCAGTCCGACGTCAGTCGTCTTCGCGGTCACCGCCGTGGGAGCGACCAGCGCCAATACCAAAATCACTCTGACCAATAGCACTGGCGTGAACCTGACGCTGGCCACTCCGGCCATCACCGTAAGCGGGCCGTTCGCCAGCGCCACCACCACCACCTGCACGAACGCCCTGGTCATCGCGGCCAGCGGTACGTGCGTCATCAACGTCAACTTCAAACCCACGGCAGTTGGCTTCGCTCTCGGCAGCGTCAGTGTGAACGACAGCGACGTCACCAGCCCGCAATCCGTATCCCTGCAGGGTTACGGGACCGGTATCAAGTTCTCGTCCAGTACGATCAACTTTGGTACGGTCACGCGCGGTCAAACGGTTTCTTCGACGGTGACCATCACCAACGTGGGAACCACCAACGTGTTCTTCACCGGCGCTGAAATCTCGGGGGCCAACAGCACGGACTTCAGCGACAACTACAACGACAGCGCGCCCTGCAACAACACGGCCAGCAATCCGCTGAAGCCGGGCGGGACGTGCCAGGTGACGGTCAGCTTCGATCCCAGCATCGTGGGAACGGAGAACGCCGTGTACAAGGTGTTTGACAACACTGTCGGCAGCCCGCAGTCTCTCACGCTGACCGGCAAGGGGCAGTAAACCGGAAGTCAAGTCCTCCCCCTGTTCACTCGGCCACCGGGCTAAAACCCGGCGGCCTTTTTTTGTGCGAGAAAAGTCAGGAAGGAAAGTCGGATGGAAAGCTTCTGGAGGTGCGCGCCGCGATTCCACCTCCCTTCCCTCTCAAATCACCACGACATGGGGTGCGATGCTGTCGATCCCGGGAAGATTCCGAGGCCAAAGGCGAAAGTGGATCTCTCTTTCGTTTTTTTCAAGAGTCCCCAGACGGATTGTCCTTTCGAATTGTGGCCAACACAAGCAAGATGATCGATGCGCCGCTGATCGTGGCCTCGTTCGTCCGGGGCTGCACTTTTGAAAAACGCGAAAGAGAGCGCAGTCTTAGTAGCATCGTGTCCCACTTCTCGCAAAGGGCGCGAGAAATGGGGCACCCTCATTCGTGATGATTTGGGCTACTCCGGAAGGGTGAGGTTCGAGCGTACTCTTAGCGCCGGGGAGTCGGCGCGATCGTCTGGAGCGCCGCCCAGTCGATTCGCCTTCCTCACTTTTGTGCCGGGGAGCTTGATGGGGCTCGAAAACCGGCGATCTTGGCAGCCGGCCGCGTCGTGTCCCACTTCTCGCAAAGGACGCGAGAAATGGGGCACCCTTCGTTCGTGGCGATTCACTCGACTGATCCGAAAAGTTTGCGGCTACGGCAGCAACCCGTAGACGTCGAGCTCGGTAGAGGTTCCGACGTAGACTTTGCCGTTGGCCACCGTGGGCACCGCGAACTTGGCGGCCAGGCCGGCCTGGTCGCGGGTAGGGTTTTGTCCGCTGTTGTAGAGTTCGCGCGAAAGATTGGTCGCGTCAAATACGTGGAGCACGGCGGGATTCTGCTTGAACGTCGTTAAGGCCCACAGCAGACCCTGGCTGGTTCCGTTGGCGGAGATGACCGGAGTCGCTCCCGGATAAGCGAAGGCGACTACAGATTGCGAAGTGGGAGACGTTGACAGCAGTCCGTTGTACAACAGGTAGGACTTCGCCGAATCCCCAACTCCCACAAAATAAATATTGTTTTGCCAGTAGGCCGGCATGCTGTGCGCCGTGGGCACGGTTCCAGCGGGCAGAACCTGCAGCACCTGGTTGGCGTTGGCGTTGTACTGGCCGAGATTGGTCTGATCGACCAGGTACACCATGCCCTGCTTGCCGGCGGCGACCAGCATCTTGGTCGGCGGATTGGGCTGGTCCGGAATCAATAGCGGGCCGCCCGATCCTAAGTCGAGATCGGAATCGTTCAGAGTTCTGAAGTTCGAGGGCAGGAAGTAATCCGCAACTGACAGATTGTTGGCATTGAACTTGGCCAGCGCCTCGGCCCAGTCGCTGCCACCGGAATTCGCGTCGGTGGTGCCGTTGCCGATCATTAGAAAGATATTGCCCGTCTCGTCAACCGCAGGAGGGCCGCCACTCTGCCAGATTCCAGCCATGGTTCCGTTAGGAGCGCTGTTGAAGACGGCAACCTGCTGCAGCGTGCTCTCCTCATAGCCCATCAGCCATCCGTAGTAGGGCAGGATGTCGCAGTGCGATCCCCACGCGATGTAGATCACGCCGTTGTCCAGGAATAGTCCGGCGCGCTGGTTCTGCATTTGCGGGTTGAAGGTGACCGTGCCGTTGACCGTGGAAGAAACCGTAGCCTGAATCGCCACCGGGCTGCCCGAGCGCTCAATGCCGGAGGTGATGTCGATGGAGTGCAGATATTGATAGTACGAAGTTACGCCGCCGGTGGTGATCTTGCTGCGGGCGACCAGGAAAATTGTGTTCGTGACCGGATCGATCACCGGAGTTGAGGTGATACCGACCTGCGGAGAGATGTTGGAGCAGCCGCCGATATCGGCGTCGTTCAGAACCTGCGCTCCGGCGGGGATCAGGCTGAGTTGCCACAGCGGCGTGGTGACCGCACCGTCGGCGTCAAAAGCGTAGAGGCTATCGTTTTCCGTCGCCACATACACCACATTATGTGTGCCCTGGCCGGCGACGCTGACACCTTCCACATAGAGCGGCTCGGCGTAAATCTGGCCGTCGACGGGATAGGTGAAAATTTTGCCGAATTGCGCGACGTTGACGTTGCCGGTGGTCAGAACGGTTTCGTTCAGGTTCTGTCCGGTACGGCCGTTGTCGTTGTGGTAGACGTAAGTTCCCGCGTAGTTGGTGACGACAAGCGGCACGCTGGCGGCTTGCGTTGTATTCGCGGTACTGGTCGCGGTAACAGTGTGCGAGCCGGCTGTGCTGGGGCCGGTGTAGAGGCCGGAAGTGGAAATTGTGCCGATGGTGCTGTTGCCGCCGGTAACGCCGTCCACGGCCCAAGTGACGCTGGTGCTGGAAACGCCGCTGATGAAGGCCTGGAATTGCGCGCTCTGCCCGGGCGTGACTGACGCCTGAATCGGCAAGATCGAAACCGTGGTTGTCGGAGCCGTGCCCGTGCCGGTCAGCGTGACGGTTTGCAGCGTCGATGGACGCATTATCGCTGAAGGTGACATAGCCGGTGCGCGTGCCGGCCGCAGAGGGCGAGAACGTGACCTGAATCGTGCAGCTGAGATTCGCGGCCAAAGAAGCGCCGCAGTTGTTGGTCTGAGCATAGTCGCCGCTGGCCACGATGCTGTTCAGGCTCAGCGCGGCGGAGCCGTTGTTGGTCAGCGTGATGTTTTTCGCCGCACTCGTGGTTAGAACGTTCTGCGCGGCAAAGGTCAGACTCGTGGGTGAGATGGAGGCGGAGGGTCCGCCGGTCGTGCCGGTTCCCGACAAACCGACCGATTGCGGGCTGCCGTTGGCGCTGTCCGTAACCAGGATCGACGCAGTGCGCGTGCCTGCGGCACTGGGAGTGAACAAAACGCTGATGGCGCAATTTCCTCCCGCAGGCACTGACGGAGTGCAATTATTCGACTGTGAAAAATCACCCGCATTGGTGCCGGTGATGGTAACGCTGGCCACCGATAACGAAGTATTGCCGGTGTTAAACAGCGTGACTCCGCCGGCCGGACTGGTAGTTCCTACGCTGGTGCTGCCGAAAGTGATGGTGCTGCTGCTGAAGCTCACCGTAGCGGCGGTGCCTATCCCGGTCAGGGATGCCGTTTGCGGGCTTCCCGAGGCATTATCGATGACGGTGATGTTGGCCTGGCGGGTTCCGGCGGCAGCGGGAGTAAACAGCACGCTGATCGAACAACTGGTTCCCTCGGCCAGAGAAGATCCGCAAGTATTGGTCTGGGCGAAGTCACCGCTGTTTGTCCCGGTAACGCCGATCGAGTTGATGGTCAACGTGGCATTGCCCGTGTTACTCAGAGTCAGCACGCTGAGCGGTCCACTGGTACCGACGGGCTCACTGGCAAAGGTGATACTCGTCGGCGACAACGACGCGACCGGCGCGATGCCGGTTCCCATGAGCGGCACAGTCTGCGGGCTGCCGGAAGCGCTGTCGCTCACCGTGACGCTGGCGGTGCGAATGCCGGACGCAGTAGGCGCGAAGATCGTGCTGATGGAGCAAGACGCGCCGGCCGCGACCGATGCGCCGCAGTTGTTGGTTTGCGAGAAGTCGCCGGGATTGGTTCCTCCCAGCGTGATGCTGTTGATGGTGAGCACCGCGCCGCCGGTGTTGGTGAGCACAACCACTCCGGCCGCACTCGACGTGCCCACAGTCTGATCGGCAAAGGTCAGGCTGCCGGGCGCGAACGAAACGGAAGCGGTGACACCAACCCCGGTCAACGGAATGGTCTGCGGGCTGCCGGTCGCATTGTCGGTGACGCTGATGGTTCCGTTGACGGTCCCGATAGTCGTGGGAGTGAAGGTGACCGCAATGACGCAGGTGCCGCCCACCCCGCCGCCCGTGCCGCAGGAATTGGTTTCTGAGAAACCGGCAGACGCCGCGATCTTGGAGATGGTTAGTTTCGCGCCGGTATTGTTGGTAAGTTTCACGGTCTTCATGGCGCTGGTGGTATTCAGCGCCTGGTTACCGAAGCTCAGGTTCGTGGGAGCGAAGACAAGATTCGGCGCGACTCCCGTGCCGGTCAGATTCGCGCTCTGCGGACTGGTTGCGGCGTTGTCGGTGACGACCACAGTTCCGTGGCGCGTGCCCGTAGCAGTGGGAGTGAACACTACGTTGATGGCGCAATTTGCGCCGGCGGCCAGGGAGCCTCCGCAGGTCGTAGTCTCAGAATAGTCGCCCGTCGTAGCAATGCTGGTAATGGTGAGCGGTCCCGCGCCAGTATTGGTGAGCGTAACCTTCTGCGATGCGCTCGAGGTATCGACGCCCTGGCTGGTAAAAGTGAGCGATGTGGGCGCCACGAGTCACAGTGGGCGCGGCCGCGCCAATTCCGCTGAGACTGACGGTCTGCGATCCGCCCGCGGCGCTATCGACGAGCGTAACGGTGCCGGTAACGGTTCCGGTTGCGGTGGGTGTGAATGTCACGTTGATGGTGCAGGCTGCCCCGGCGGCGAGCGAAGTTCCGCAGTTGTTGGTCTGGGCGTAGCCGGCGCTGGCGGTAATTGAGGTTAAAGCCAGCGCTTCACTGCCCGAGTTCGTGACCATGACAGCTTGAGGCGCGCTGGTCGTGCTTACAACCTGTGATGGGAAGGTTAAGCTGGCCGGCGACAATCCGACCACCGACGCGATCCCTGTTCCCAGCAGAGCGACGGTCTGCGGGCTGCTGAGTGCACCATCGGTGATGGTCAGGTTCGCGGAAGCTGTGCCTGTAACGGTTGGAGCAAACGTGACTGTAATCGTGCAATTCGCCTGCGGCGCAATCGCGGCGGGACTTAGGGGGCAATTATTGGTCTGGCTGAACTGCGAACTGCTGGCGCCGCTCACCGCGACGCTGCCGATGGTCAGAGCCGCGCTGCCGGCGTTGGTCAAGACCACCGACAGAGGTCCGCTGACCGCGCCCACATTGGCCGCGCCGAAAGCCAGGCTGGCGGTCGAAAGCGAGACGCCGGGCACCTGCAACATCACCGAGATCGTATTGTCCTGCGAGTTTGAGACCACCAGATCGGCTCTGCCGTCATGGTTGAAATCGCCCGTCGCCAGCGCCAGATCGTTATTTCCGGTGGCGAAGGTTAGAGTTCCAGCCGGGTTCAGAGTGCCGTCGCCGTTGCCCGGAACGATCGAAACCGTGTCGTCACCGGAGTTGACGACTGCGATGTCAATTTTTCCGTTGCCGACAAAATCTCCAGCCGCAACCGCAAAGGGCAGCGTTCCCACCGGATACACAACATTCGATGCGAAGGTTCCGTTGCCGGCATTCAGCAGGACGGAAACGCTATCGCTTCCGTTGTCGGCCACCACGAGGTCCAGTTTTCCGTCGCCGTTCAAGTCGGCGGCGAGCATGCCGTCGGGATCGTCGCCCGTGGCATAGAAGGCAGCTGCCTGAAAAGTCCCATTGCCGTTGCCGAAAAGAACGCTGACGTTGTTCCCACCGGTGTTGGCCGTGGCAAGATCGAGATAGCCGTCACCGTTAAAATCGCCGGTCACGATCGCGATCGGGCTCGACCCCACCGAATAGGTGACCGGATTCTGCAACGCGCCATTGCCCACACCGAGAAGTATCGAGAGAGTATTGTCGGCGTTGTTGACTTCGGCCACGTCGAGGAAACCGTCGCCATTGAAGTCTCCGAGTGCGACCGCCATCGGTTCGGTGCCAACGGTATAGTCTGTGTGGCTGCCGAAAGTGCCGTCGCCGTTGCCCAACAGAACGGAAATCGTGTAGGCGGCGCGATTGGCGGTAACCAGATCCATCTTGCCGTCACCGTTCAGGTCGCCGACGGCGATGGCGATGCAATCCGCGCCCGTCGCGTACGTCACTGCGGGCGCGAAGGTGCCGTCGCCGTTGCCCAGCAAAATTGAAATGCTATCGGAGCCGCGGTTGACGATGGCCATGTCTGGCTTGCCGTCGCCGTTGAAATCAGCAATCACGATGCCGCGCGGATCGCTGCCCACGCTCAAAACATTTTGCCCCAGCCAGATCGTATTCGTGGGACTGGTGATTTGAAATGATTGCGCATTGGAAACGCCGCCGCCCGGCGCAGGACTCGTGACCGATACCTGTGCGGTGCCGGCGCTGGCGACGTCAGTGGACAGGATCGCTGCCTGCAATTGCGTGGCGCTGATAAATGTCGTGGCTCGGCTGGTTCCGTTCCAAAGAACGGAGGAGCCGGCAACGAATCCGGAACCGTTCAGCGTGAGCGTTGACCCGGATCCTCCCGGGAGCGCCGTCATGGGCGCCAGCGGCTGTTGCAGAAAAGGAATGGCGGCAGACCGGCCCAATCCCGTGCCGCTGAGCGTGGCCGGAACCGGCGACACCGAGCCTGTGAACGCGACGTTGACGTTGGCCGTGAAACTGCCCGCGGATGCCGGAGTAAAGACCACATTGATGGTGCAAGTGGCGCCGGGAGCCACGGCTGCGCAATTGTTGGTTTGTGAAAAATCAGTCGGACTTGCGCCCTGAAAGGTGATTGCCGATACGTGAACAGAATTGGCGCCGACGTTCGATAGCGTAATCGGCTGCGAGGGGCTGGATGTTCCTGCGGGCTCGTTGGGAAAGGTCAGGCTCGCCGGGCTCAGGCTGACCACCGTGCAGATGCCCGATAGCGTGACCGACTGCGGCGTTCCGGCCGCATTGTCGACCACTGAAACCGTGCCAGCGATGGTTCCGTTGGCGGCGGGACTGAACGTGACAGAAATCGAACAACTCGCCCCAGCAGCCAGACTCGCCGGGCAGTTGTTGGTCTGGCCGTAATACGCGCTGGCCCGGACGCTCGAGATGGTCAGGCTGGCCGTGCCGGTGTTGGTCAGAGTCACCGTTTGAGGCGGGCTGGTGGTGCCGCGGAGCTGGGTCGGAAAGCTGAGGCTGGTAGGCGAAAACGTAACCGCAGGAGCGCCTGCAAACGCACCCACGCTGCACAACGGAATCAGGCTCAAAGCGATCCACAGGCCGGCATGGGCGCGTGAACGGACGAACGGGCGTACCACCCTGCGCCGGACGCAGGACCACAGTCCCCAGGCAAATCGCAAAACGTGCTCCTTACAACTCGTGGTTTGGAGTGAGACAGGGGGGAGAAGCGAAATGAATTGTCTCACGAAACTGGCGGCTCGTCGACGAGTATTGACAGGTTATCTATCTGCTTTGGATTCAGTAAGATTGCAAGAGGTGGTGGCCCCGGGCAGAGTCGAACTGCCGACCTTCGGTTTAGGAAACCGCTGCTCTATCCATCTGAGCTACGGGGCCGATGCGGGTTTCGGCCATTATCTCACGAGGATTTGCGGGGACAAATATCAACCCGAGAGCGATTCGCTGGCAATCGTTCGTGCCTTGGGCAGAGAACCCGATGTTCTGCCCGCGCCGATTGCTAGGGCTTGGGGGCCGCATCATCCAGCGCGAGGTTGAGTTCGAGCACGTTGACTCGTGCTTCTCCGAGCAGGCCCAGATCGCGCTGTGCGGTGTGTTTCTGAATCAGGTCGCGGACCGTCGATTCGGGCAGGCCGCGCTCGCGGGCGATGCGCGGGACCTGAAACTCCGCTGCCGCTGGCGAGATTTCCGGATCCAGGCCGGAAGCAGAAGTCGTGAGCAAGTCGACAGGAATCGGTTGCGCCGGATTTTCTTCGTGGAGTGTTTTGGCATCGGCCTGAATCCGGTCGATGAGCTTCTGGTTGGTGGGACCCAGGTTCGTGCCGCCAGAATTGGCGGCATCGTATCCGTTGCCCGCGGCCGAGGGGCGTGAGTGAAAATATTTGGCCGATGTGAAAGGCTGCCCGATGATGCGGGAACCGATGGCTTCGCCGTTGCGATAACGAATCTGGCCGTTGGCCTTGTCCTTGAACAGGATCTGCGCCGCGGCTGTGATCAGCAGCGGATAAATTACGCCCAGCAGAAGCGTGGTCGCAATGGTCATCAGAAATGCAGTGATGAGATGTCTTTTCATTGGTGTCCTCCGGCCAGTCGTTCTTAGGCCAGTCCAGTCACGGTGATCAGCATGTCGATGAGCTTGATGCCGACGAAGGGCGCGATCAGTCCTCCGACGCCATAGATGAAGAGATTCCGCCGCAGCAGGGCTTCGGCGTTCATGGCGCGGTATTTCACGCCGCGCAGCGCCAGCGGGATCAGCGCGATGATAATCAGCGCGTTGAAGATGACCGCCGAGAGCACCGCCGACTGCGGCGTTTTCAGATGCATGATGTTGAGGGTGTTCAACACCGGAAACGTCACCGCAAACATCGCGGGGATGATCGCAAAATATTTGGCGACGTCGTTGGCGATCGAGAACGTAGTTAGCGCGCCCCGCGTCATCAGCAATTGTTTGCCGATTTCAACGACCTCGATCAGCTTCGTCGGATTGGAATCGAGATCGACCATGTTGCCAGCTTCTTTGGCGGCCTGAGTACCGGTATTCATGGCGACGCCCACGTCTGCCTGCGCAAGTGCGGGCGCGTCGTTGGTGCCATCGCCGGTCATGGCCACGAGTTTTCCGCCGGCCTGCTCGGCACGAATGAGTTTCATCTTGTCTTCGGGCGTGGCCTGCGCGAGAAAGTCATCGACTCCGGCTTCGCGCGCAATGGCCGCCGCGGTCAGCGGATTGTCGCCGGTAATCATCACGGTGCGAATGCCCATGGCGCGCAACTGCGCGAAGCGATCGCGAATTCCGCCCTTCACCACGTCCTTCAGATGAATCACGCCCATCGCCCGCCGGTTTTCCGAAACCACCAGCGGCGTTCCGCCGGAAGACGCGATACGTTCGACCGCAGAGCGAACCTCGGCAGGCATGGCGCCGCCATTCTGTTCGAGATGACGGGCAATGGATTCAGCGGCGCCTTTGCGGATCTCGCGCCCATCGAGGTTGACGCCTGACATCCGGGTCTGCGCTGTGAATGGAATAAACTCCGCTTCGTGCGTCGCGAAGTCGCGGCCACGTAGTTTGTATTTTTCTTTGGCCAGCACCACGATCGAGCGGCCCTCCGGAGTTTCGTCAGCGAGCGACGAGAGTTGCGCGGCATCGGCCATTTCAGCTTCGCTGACTCCCGGCGCCGGCAAGAATTCGGTGGCCTGGCGGTTGCCGAAAGTAATCGTGCCCGTCTTGTCGAGCAGCAGAGTATTTACGTCGCCCGCGGCTTCGACCGCGCGCCCGGACATCGCCAGCACGTTGTGCTGCACCAGCCGGTCCATGCCCGCGATTCCGATTGCCGAAAGTAATCCGCCGATCGTGGTTGGAATCAGGCAGACCAGCAGCGAGACGAGCACAAATACGGTTTGCGGGGAGCCGGAATAGATCGCGAACGGCTGCAGCGTAACCACCGCGAGCAGAAAAATAATTGTCAGTCCGGCCAGCAAAATATTCAGCGCAATCTCGTTTGGCGTCTTCTGCCGCGAAGCTCCTTCCACCAGCGCGATCATGCGGTCGAGAAAAGTTTCGCCAGGGTTCGACGTAATCTTTACTTTGATGTAGTCGCTAAGCACACGCGTGCCGCCGGTGACCGCCGAGCGGTCGCCACCGGCTTCGCGAATCACCGGCGCAGATTCGCCCGTGATGGCGGATTCATCCACCGACGCGACGCCTTCGACAATTTCTCCGTCGCCTGGAATCAATTCACCCGCAGCCACTGACACCAGATCGCCTGAGCGCAACTTCGCGCTGGGAATCTCTTCGATGGTTCCGTTGCAGTCGATGCGCTTCGCGACGGTTTCCGACCGCGCCCGCCGTAAAGTCTCAGCCTGCGCTTTGCCTCGGCCTTCAGCCATGGCCTCGGCAAAGTTGGCGAACAGCACGGTGAACCACAGCCACAGCGTAATTTGCAGGTTGAAGCGAAAGGCTAGGTGCGGATGCACAATCAGAAGCACGGTCGTGATGACGCTGCCGATTTCGACCACGAACATGACCGGATTTCCCATCATGTTCTTCGGATTCAGCTTGAGCAGCGAACTCCAGCCAGCGCTGCGCACCAGATTTAAGTCCCAGGCGGATTTGCGATTGCTTGCCATAATTGCCTAATCAGCGTTCCTAAGAAAAGCCTAAAAAGTTTTCCCCACGTGCATAAGAAGGTGTTCGAGAATCGGCCCCAGGCTCAGCGCGGGAAAGAAAGTCAGCGCGCCGAGAATCAGAATCACGCTGATCAGCAGCAGCGTGAACAGCGGCGTCGTAACCGGGAACGTTCCCAGAGACGGCGGCACATATTTTTTCTGTGCCAGGTTGCCGGCAATGGCCAGCATCGGGATGATCATGAAAAATCGACCGATCAGCGTGGTGATTCCGGTTGCGACGTCATACCAGGGCGTGTTCACGGTAAGCCCTGCGAACGCGGAACCGTTGTTCCCGGCCGATGAGGTGAAAGCGTAGAGAATCTCGCTGAGGCCGTGAGGGCCAGGATTCAAAATGCCGCCGGTCCCGAATCCCTTGACCACCGAAATTCCGGCCAGCGTCAGAATGATCAGCGGAAACACCAGTGAAGTGAGCATGGCCATCTTCACGTCGTAGGCTTCGATTTTTTTGCCCAGATATTCCGGCGTGCGCCCTACCATCAGCCCCGCAATAAACACCGCCAGCACCACATAGATGAGAATTCCGTACATGCCCGAGCCGACGCCGCCGAATATCACCTCGCTCAGCATGATGTTGACGAGCGGCACCATGCCGCCGAGCGGCGTAAACGAATCATGCCATCCGTTGACGGCGCCGCAACTGGCGTCAGTGGTAACCGTGGCGAACAGCGCGGAGTTCGCAATGCCGAAGCGTGTCTCCTTGCCTTCCATGTTTCCGCCGGGCTGCAACGCAGTGGCATTCTGCGCGACCGCCGCGGGATACAACGGATTACCCTGCGCCTCCGCCCAATAGGCGATGCTCACGCCCACGAGAAAAAGCAGTGCCATCGCCGACCACACCGCCCAGCCATGTGCGGGGGATCCGGTCATGCGCCCCAGCGTGTAAGTGAGACCAGAGCCGATCGCGAAAATGCAGAACAACTCGAACAGATTGGTAATCGGCGTAGGATTTTCGAACGGATGCGCGCTGTTGGCGTTAAAGAATCCTCCGCCGTTCGTGCCCCATTCCTTGATGATCTCCTGCGACGCCACCGGACCCTGCGCGATCACTTGAGTCGTCACCGGATCCATGACTGGTTTGCCGGCGGCATCGACGACACCCTTGCCGTCGGCACCGACGCGCTGCACCTGCTGCGGTTCGATCAATTTCACCGTGTCATAGGGCTTCAGGTTCTGCACCACTCCCTGCGAAACCAGAAACAGCGATCCCACCACGCAAAACGGCAACAACACCCATAGGCAGCAGCGCACGAAATCGACCCAGAAATTTCCGAGCGTATTCATCTGGCGGCGTGCGATTCCGCGGATGAATGCGATCGCCAGCACAATCCCCGTCGCCGCCGACGCAAAGTTATGAAACGCGAGCCCCGCCATTTGCGTGAAGTAGCTCATCGTGGTCTCGCCTGAATAGGCTTGCCAGTTCGTGTTGGTAGTGAACGAAGCCGCTGTGTTGAACGCCAAGTGCTCAGGCGTAACCGCCCCGAAATGCTGCGGATTCCACGGCAGCGAGCCCTGCACGCGCTGAATCAGATACAGCACCAGCATCGAGACCGCGCTGAACACCAGCATGGCCGTCGCGTACTCCGTCCAGCGCATCTCGTGCGTCTCATCCACGCCGGTCACGCGATAGAGCAACCGCTCGACTGGCCGCAGCACGGGGTCAAGAAAAGTTTTCTCGCGAGCAAACACGCGCGTCATGAAAGCGCCCAGCGGCTTGGTCACGGCAAAGATCAGCGCCAGATACAGCAGAATCTGTAACCAGCCATTCAAAGTCATTTCAGAATTTCTCCGGGCGCAACAGCGCGTAGAGTAAATACACCGTCACCGCCGCGCTGATGATGAGCATGATGATTGACTGCGTGTCCATGACTTTCTCCTGCTTTGCGACCTCTCCGTGTTTACTTGATCCGGTCGCAGAAGTGCACATAGGCAATCGAAGCTGCAAAAAATAAGATCGTTACGGCAACCCACAAGATGTCCTGCATTCTCAGACTCCTCGAGGAGGTAAGAGCCATTGAACGACCGAGTCCGTAAGAGCGGAGACAAGAGTTTGTAAAGATTTCATAAAGAAAACAGATGGAAGGAACGCGAGGGGATTCAAGTACGACAGCGAGTGGACGAACAGGCGGCGAAGCAAAGCGCCAGTGGCCGCGGTTCCGGCTTATTCGCCGGGCTCAAACCGATAACCAACCCACGGCTCGGTTACGATATAGCGCGGAGAAGAAGCGTCGGGCTCGAGCTTTTTTCTTAACTGCCCCACGAACACGCGCAAATACTCCACCTGCTCGGTACTCTGGCCGCCCCAGATTGCAGCCAGCAGCGTGCGATGGTTCACAACTTTGCCCGGACGCCGCGCCAAAAACAGCAGCAGATCGAATTCTTTCGGAGTCAGCCTTACTTCATTGCGCCGCACTGTAACTTTGTGCGCGCCGGTGTCGATGCGAAAATCTCCAATCTCAATCACCGGATCCGGCGCTTCGTCCTCCGCCGGCGCGCGGCGAAGATTGGCCCGCACCCGCGCCAGCAGTTCGTTCATGCCGAAGGGCTTGGTCACGTAATCGTCAGCGCCGGCGTCGAGCGCCTCAACCTTTTGCTGCTCCTTGTCGCGCACCGACAGAACCACGATGGGAACCTGCGAAACCGCGCGCACCGTGCGGCACAATTGAACGCCGTCGATCGACGGCATCGACAAATCCGTGATGATCAGACTCGGCGACCAGTCTTTCATTATCTCCAGCGCCATCTCGCCGCTGTTCGCAACGCGAATGTCATAGCCTTGCGCCGACAAGCTGGTGCGCAGCACGCGGGTGATCTGCGGTTCGTCGTCCACGACCAGGATGTGCGGGCGGTCCGCCATCAGCGCGCCTCCTGGGTCACGATATGCACGTCGACCGAAGGCGAGTCGCGGAGAAAACGCTGGATCGCCGAGAGGTACAAATAGCGCTGCCATCCGGTGCGCGCCGATCGACCGAAGATTACCTGCGTGATGTGATTCTCGCGAACCAGTTGCGCCACGCCGTCGGCGATACTGCGTCCCGAACCGCGCACGACTTTCGCTCCCAGATTTTCCGCAAAGCGAATATTCTCGGCCAGTGATTTCTGATCTTCGGGCCGCGTGTCGCGTCCGACATCGACATAGAACACGTAAAACTCCCCGCCCATGGCCTGGGCCATGCGCGATCCGCGAGCGACCAAATATTGCGCGGCCGGATTCGAACTCACGCACACGCCAATGCGTTCCCGCACCGTGTGCGCGGGTTGAGTCGCATCCTTATCGAGAAATGCGTCGAGACTTCGGTCAACCACTCCGGTAACCTGCCGCAAGGCCAACTCGCGCAGTGCGATCAGGTTGCCCGGCCGGAAGAAATGCGAGAGCGCCCGCTGCGCGCGGTCCACCGGATAAATGTCGCCCCGCTCCATACGTTTCTGCAGCGCCTGCGGCGTCAAATCGGCGAGCACAATTTCATCCACTCGCTGCATCACCCAGTCGGGAACGGTTTCACGAACCTGCACTCCCGTAATCTGTTGCACGGTCGGGCCGACACTTTCCACATGCTGCACGTTCATGGTGGAGAGCACATCAATCTTCGCCTCCAGCAACTCCATCACATCTTCGTAGCGCTTCGCGTGCTTGCTGCCCTCGATGTTGGTGTGCGCCAGTTCGTCGATCACCACGACCGCCGGCTTCCGGGCCAGGATCGCATCCACATCCATCTCTTCAAAAGTCGTGCCCTTGTATTCGAGCTTGCGGGGCGGAATGCGGTCAAGCTTAGCCGCCAACTCGCCGGTAGCTTTGCGCCCGTGGCTCTCCACTACGCCGACCATGACGTCTTCTCCGCGGCTGGCGCGGCGAATCGCTTCACTCAACATGCTGTAAGTCTTGCCTACGCCAGGAGCGTAGCCGAGAAATAGTTTGAAGATGCCGCGCGGTTTTTCGGGCGAGACTTCTTGGAGCCATTCTTCCGGCGTCTTGGCGGGCATCTTGTTCATCGCAGCTATTGTCTTTCGCAAACTCAGAATTGTCACCTCCATCGTACAATGCGGGGGTGAGCGGGCGAGTGGGCGAGTGGATGAGGCAGTGAACAACGAGGACAAATCCGGCAGGGTGCGTGATATTCAGGCGCACCTTCTGCGCTACGCGTTTGTCTTCGCAGCGATCGGCGTCATCACAGCCGTCGATTTCGAGCTGCACGTCAATCACACGACCGTCGCACTGATGTTTCTGGTAACGGTGCTGCTCACCTCGGCATACTGGGGACTTCGCTACGCGGTGGTCATGGCCATTGGGGCCACAGCGGCGTTCAATTTCTTCTTTCTGCCTCCGATCGGAACTTTTACCATCGCCGACCCGCAGAACTGGGTCGCGCTTTTCGCCTTCCTGGTGACGGCGCTGGTGGCCAGCAATCTGGCGGAACGCGCGCGCCGCGAGGCCGAGGGCGCCAAGCAGCGCCGGCGCGAAGTCGAGCGACTTTTCGGCCTGAGCCAGCGGTTACTGGCATCGGAGAACGTTCTCGAACTTCTGAACGCTCTTCCCAAGTATGTGCAGGAAACATTTGCGGTGAGCAGCGTCGTGGTCATGGCGCCCGACCATCCGACCGTCTATCGCTCATCGCTTGACGCGAAGTTTGACGAAACTGTGCTGCGCTCCACGCTGTTGCGCGGCGAGCCCATTACGCAGGCGGGCGTTTCTTATGTGCCCCTGCGGCTGGGAATGCGTACTGTCGGAGCCCTGGGCGTCACTGGAGACGAACTCTCGCGAGAAACGCTCGATGCCCTGGGAAGTCTCGCCGGCTTGGCGATCGAGCGTGCCCGCGCTCTCGAAGCCCTCAGCAAGAACCGCGCCGAGCAGGAACATGAGCGCCTCCGCACTGCGCTGCTCGATTCGGTTACACACGAATTCCGCACGCCGCTGACTTCGATCAAGGCCAGCGTCACGACTTTGTTGTCGGCCGCGACCATCGACGATCAGGGACGACGCGATCTGCTGACGGTGATCGATGAAGAAACCGATCGCCTGAATCGCCTGGTGGGCGAGGCCGCCGAGATGGCGCAACTGGATTCCGGGATGTTCAAGCTCGATCTCCAGCCGAATGCAATTCAGGACGCGCTGCAACTAGCGTTGCAGGATGCAAAAGGTTCAGTCGAGAATCATCCGGTAGAAGTGATCGCGGATGCGGCCTTGCCCAAGATGCGAATGGATTTGCAGCGGATTCGCGAAGTGCTGATGCACCTTCTCGAAAACGCCGGGAAGTATTCCGATGCCGGGGTGCCGATCAAAGTCACGAGCGAAGTCCAGGGCGACCAACTCGTTACCAGCGTCGCTGACCGTGGCCCCGGTCTCGATTCGTTCGAGCAGTCGCTGATCTTTGAGAAGTTCTATCGCGGCCAGCACCAGCGCTACACCGCCCCCGGAACGGGCATGGGCCTCGCCATCGCGAAAGTAATTGTGGAAGCTCATGGCGGTACGATCGGCGTGGTCAGCCAGCTGGGCAGCGGCTCGGTGTTCTCATTCAGTTTGCCGCTAGAGAAGAGTTCGCGACCGTGACGGAGTCATACGCAGGCCCCATGCGGGATTATTTTTTGAAGTAGAAAGCCGATTCCTCCGGCCGCACTACGCGTGGAATCCACAGCGGGCGCCGCAGACCGCCCGGTCCCGGCGCCGGGCGCGCCAAGGCCTTCCATCTTTGATAAACCGCGAATGACAAATTTGTATCTACAAAAATGTCACCATATCGGTCGTCCGCGCCAGCTTTTTCGACGCGCACCATCTGATGCCAGCAATGCATTCCGCTGACCGGGTCCGGATGCACGGGGAATGTAATATCCTGATGCACGCCTGCATCGCTCCACCACACGCGCTTCGTCTCCGGGTCGGCGCTCTCATACGGCGACACGCTTTCCAGTTGCCGCATCTTCCATTGCCCTTTGCCGACTTCCTTCAGATCGACCCACGCACTCGACATGCGCTCGACCTGATCTTCTTTATTAATCCGCCAGCGCCCGAGATGATGCGAACACGCAACCACTCCCGGCGTTAGACCCTCCGTAACCCAGGCGTGCAGCACGAAGTAGCCGATCTCGGTGTGAACCTTCATCAGATCGCCCGTGCGCACGCCCCCAAGTTTCTTGGCGTCGATCGGGTTGACCCACAGCGGATTCTTGTGCGAGATCTCGTAGAGAAACTTCGCGTTGCCCGACCGCGTATGAATCAGATTTGGCAGCCGAAAAATCGGCAGCAGCGTATAAACCTCGCCGTGAGAATCCTTCGGCCACTCTACCACCGGCGCGTATTTCGGATCGAAATCGTCCGGCGCTTCGCCTTGCGAAGCCTCCCGTGCTGAGCGATGAATGTGGCTGCGGTAATACTCGGGCAGCGTGAACTCCGGCCATTTCCAGTCGGCCATGGTTTTCGAAAACAGTTCCAGCTTGCGCGAAGGCGTGTTGTAGCCCACGACAGGCTTGTCGTCGACCATCACGCCAACCGGCTTCCCCGCCTTCGTGACCACGCCATTCGATTCCACTTTCGAGTCCACGAGATCGGCCGCCGCCACTGGCTTCTCGTTCTGCTTGTAAACGTCGCGGGTAATTTCGAAGGCACCGTACTTGCGCATGTACTGCAGCGGCGTGAGCCCTTCTTTTCTTGCGGTCTCGGGCAGGCCAGGAACCGAGTTGTCGAAAATCCAGCCGTAATAATCATCGACCGTTAGCTTTTCTCCCGGCCGGTACGGCGATTCGAAATATTGCCGGATGCCCATCGATCCATCTGGATCGATCTTCCACGACAGGTTCGTCCAGAACTCGTCCTCCTCCCACACTTCGCCGGGATTCGCTTGATAGGTGTACTCGAATTTTTCTCCCGCGCGTTCCCGCAGCACGCGATTCACCGGCTGGCGAAATCCAATCCATTTTCCCGCGTACGATTCCATGCTCATCAAATCGTGACGCTCCGAGCTGAATCCCATGGGCAGCACGTAATCGGCGAACCATGCAGTCTCGCTCCAAGTGGGCGTGAGCGCGGCGTGCAGGCCGACTTTTTCTTCGTCGCGCAGCATCTCGATCCACGAGAAGCCGTCGGGATACGTCCACACCGGATTGAACACGCGCGTGAAATAAGCCTCGATGCGGCCGCGGCCTTCTTTCAGAAAATGCGGCAGCAGAAACGACATTTCATGGGTGCACAGCGGCCACTCCCGCGGATACAGCAATTCATTCCAGCGCTTCTGCGGCGGAGGAACCTTGAAGGTCTTCGGCACAAACTTATTCCACGCATTCAGATTGTGGCCGCCCTCGGTTCCGACCGATCCAGTCAGCACGTGCAGCAGCATCAAGGCCCGCGCCGGCTGCCATCCACCCAAGTTTCCAGATGCGCTGCCACGCCACAAGTGCGAAGCAAAGCGGCTGCCGGCGGTTGCAATCTCGCGCGCCGTCTTGACGATTACATCCGCCTTCACTCCACTTTCTTTTTCGGCGAACTGCGGTGTGAATTTCGCGTAGTGTTTTTTCAGTACCTCAATCAACGCTTCAAAACTCTGGCCTTTCGCCTTGAAGCCATCAACTTCAAGCTCTTCCCAGTTCGTCCAATTCTTCACGAAGGTCGCATCGAAACGGTTCTCGTCGAGGATCACCTTTGCCATCGCCAGCAGCACCGCGGCTTCGGTGCCGGGATATGTCGGCATCCAGTAATCAGCCATGCTGGCGGTGTTCGAGAGTCGGGGATCCATCACCGCCAACTTCGCGCCCGCCATTTTTCCATCGATGATGCGTTGCGCATGCGGATTGAAATAATGACCCGACTCCAGATGCGCCGAGAGCAGCAGAATGAAGCGCGCGTTGGCGTGATCCGGCGACGGCCGATCCGCATAGTGCCACAACAAATAGCCGAGGCGCGCCGACGACGAGCAAACATTCGTATGCGAGTTGTGCCCGTCAATGCCCCACGCCTGCAGCGTGCGCTCCATGATGAAGTCGTGCCCGGGGCGACCGACGTGGTACATGACTTCTTCGCCGCGTTCTTCCTGAATCGCTTTGCGAATGCGCGAGCCAAAAGTTTCGAGAACCTCATCCCATGAAGTCCGCTCCCACTTCCCCGCCCCGCGCGCGCCCACCCGCTTCATGGGATACAGCACGCGATCGGGATCGTGAATCTGATTGATGGTCGCCGGCCCCTTGGCGCACAATCGCCCGCGGCTCGCGGGATGCATGGGATTGCCTTCAAACTTGTCGACCTGCTTCGTCTCCTTATTGACGTAAGCCAGCAACCCGCACGCCGATTCACAGTTGAAGCAAATCGTGGGGACGAGGTCGTAGTGCTTCTCGACACGCCGCGGCCACGCCTCGGGATCAAGCTCAGTCCAGTCGTCCCATTTCTCCACGGGCGGGCAGTAAGACAGATGGCTCCCGTCGCGTTTGAACTCATTACTCATTCAGAAATCTCCGGCAAAACTCGGATGCCCCAGAATCAGGATGGCCCTTGTGTCACTGCCTTCGCGAGACATGCGACTTCCACTCAGATTCTCGGACCCAACTACGAACTCAACTGTTCGGCACACTCTGCCCCGCCATCACAAAACACCACTCAAAACTAAGCAACCCCAGCAAAGCAAATACTGCCGCGACTAGAGAAGCGTTCGAACCGGGATCCCCGAGCCATAAAAGAAACAGCGGCAAAATCCCACCCAGAACTATGCTGCCGATCCAGAACCAATTTTTGAATGGCCCATGCGTGATCAACCGTGCCGCATAAGCGGAATTGTCAGTCGAATGCGGCATCAAGAATTCCGCCGCGACGATCAGCAAATGGAAAATCAAACTCGCGATCAGCGCGATCCGCGCCGCGCTCCATGTGTCTTCTGAACCGCCAAGCGAGGCCGGCAACAAAGCCAGCACCGCCGCGCCGCACATCAAAGCCTGCACAACTAAATGCACCGGCAGCAGCGGAGTCTGCCACAGGTCGCGGCCTTCACACTGCCCAAATAAAAACGCGGTATACATCGCGGCCAAGAAACCAAGCAGTACCGTCGGCCACAACAAAATAGATGAAAGCGCCGACAACCCCAACAGCGACGCGAGCCAAAAAACGCCGGTCAGACCGCTGTATCCAATCAAAATAAACGCGCCACGCGCCAGCCACGACTTGCTCTGCGGCGTAAACACCACGCGCAAAAAGCGTTTCGGATGTTCGAGGTCGGCAACCAATAGCACAGTCGTTACCGCAGTAAAGATCAGGGCAATCGTCGAAAGCGTCAAGTCTCTTAGTCGATCTGGCCTTAGACTTCCCAATAGCATCCCTATCGCCGGAATCGCCAGCGCGCCCGAGCCAATCGCCTTGGTCCAGCAATACGCCGGAACCTGCCAGCCCCAGGGCCGCGCGTGCGAAACGTCATAGGCCGCGAGCGCATTTTTTTGCAGCAGCGGACTGTCCGGCGGATACAGCGCGCCTCCACCGTGCACTTTCTGGTTGCGCTCCGCCCACATATAAATCGATTCATGCCGTGCCGCCGTGGGCACGATCGCGCTCTCGTCGCTGTCGATGTAATAAAGCTTGGGCCGGGTTCCCTGCTCCGGCTTGCGAACCCGCACCGGCTCGCGCGCCAGCAATTGCGCAATCTCGCTATCGACGGCGTCGAGATCTCCCGCGATGATTGCATGCTCGGGGCACACGACCACGCACGACGGCTCCAGGCCGACTTCCGTGCGGTGCGCGCAGAAGTGGCACTTGGCCGCCGTGCCTTCATCCGGGTCGATGTAAATGGAGTCGTACGGGCAGGCCTGCATGCAGGCCTTGCAGCCGATGCAGCGGTCGGAACTAAAATCGACGATGCCGTCCTTGCGCTGGTACATCGCCGTGACCGGACAAATCGTCACGCACGGCGGATTCTCGCAGTGGTTACAGCGCGTCACCTGAAACACGCGGCGTGCGTTCGGAAAAATTCCCTTCTCGACGTACTTCACCCAGGTGCGGTTCACCGTAAGCGGAACATGGTTCTCCGTCTTGCACGCCACGGTGCAGGCATGGCAGCCAATGCACTTGCGGTTATCAATAACGAACCCGTATCTCATCCGAACTTCTACCTGGTTTTCCCGAACTCCCGAACTCGACTCTCCCTACCCCGCCGGCGGCCCAACTCCCGCGCGGCCTGTGTATTGTAGCCGACCGTCATACCGCAATGAGTGACTGCTTTGAGGCTGCCGCGTGACGTGTACAATTCATGTGCATTTCCTAACAAGCCAGGTGAACGCGAGTTTATGACTGCTGAGATCGCATCCGGCGCTGCCGCAGTGCTCGACGACAAAAAGATTTTCTACAACCGCTTTCTGCTGCTCGTGGCCGGCCTGGGCGGGCTGCTCTACGGCGTGGACGTCGGCATCATCGCCGGCGCGCTGCCCTATCTCGAGGCGACGTCAACTTTATCGCGCGGCCAACTCTCGATCGTCGTCGCGGCCGTGCTTTTGGGCAGCGTCATCTCCACGCTGTTCGCGGGACTGCTAGCCGATTGGATGGGACGCAAGCCGCTAATGGCCTTGAGCGGCGTGATGTTCGTCATCAGCATCCCGCTGATCGCCCTTTCGCAGGGCTACGGAGCTCTCGTCTTTGGGCGGCTGCTGCAAGGTGTGAGCGGGGGCTTCATTGGAGTCGTCGTCCCGCTATATCTCGCCGAGTGCCTGCCGGCATCGAGTCGCGGCAAAGGCACGGGAATTTTTCAGTGGCTGTTGACCGCCGGAATCGCGGCGGCGGCCATCGTCGCGTTCTATTACAGTTTCCAGGTCGCGCAAGTTGCCAAGCTCGGCGACGCAAAATTGCTTTTCGACTTTAAAAATGAAGTCTGGCGCAGAATTTTCTGGGTCTCGCTGCCGCCCGGCATCCTGTTCGTAATCGGCAGCCTGATGGTCGCGGAGTCGCCGCGCTGGCTATTGCGGCACGGCAAAAAAGAAGGCGCGTACGCCGCGCTGCAGCGCTCGCGGATGCCTGGTCAGGCGGATCTCGAGCTCAAAGAAATGCAGGAAGCGCTGGCGGCGGAAAAAAGCAAGACCGCGGCCAAAACAAACGATTCCCTGCTACGCCGCAAGTATGTCATCCCCTTTATACTCGCGTGCATCATTCTTGCCTGCAATCAATCGACGGGCATCAATTCCATCATCGCCTTCAATACAGATATTCTGTTACAGAGCGGGCTGTCGGATTTTTCCGCCCACTTTGGCTACGTCTTATTTACGATCGTGAATTTTGCCGTGACCTTCGGCGGGGTGCTGCTGGTCGACCGCAAAGGCAGAAAATTTCTTCTGAGCCTCGGAACCGCGGGCATCATCATTTCGCTCATCTGCACCGGAACACTCTTCGTCCGATCCGAAAACCGGCGCATGGATGCGAAGGCCGTAGTGCAGTCGATGGTCACGCCCGACCAGAAACTAATGCTGCCCTACAACGAAGACTGGGCCGCAAAGCTGACCGACGGAAAATTTGGCTTGGGCCGGCCGACTTCGCTGGTCGTGATCTACTCGTGCGGAGATTATCGCGCGGCAAGTTCCGCAGTGCGTTCCGACGACCTCGCCGCTAAGCCCATCGTTATTACACGCGACGCGTGTCTGCCTGAAAACAAAGTCAACGCTTTCTTCAGCAATCCGTTCGGCGATCTGCAAGCCTCGCGCGAAGGCCCTCTGAAAATCGACAACGCCCTGATCAGCCCGATCCCCACCACGCAAAACGGATGGCTGGTCGCGCTCACGCTCTACGCCTTCATGGCGTTCTTCGCGATCGGACCCGGCGTGTGCGTCTGGCTAGCTCTCTCGGAACTAATGCCGACCCGCATCCGCTCCAACGGGATGAGCATTGCGCTCGTGCTCAATCAAGCAGTGTCCACCACGATCGCAGCGGTCTTTCTGCCGACCGTCGGCAAGTATGGATATTCGACCATGTTCTTCGGATTCGCCGCATGCACGGTAATTTATTTCATCACGGCGACGTGGTTCTTGCCAGAGACAAAAGGCAAGACGCTGGAAGAAATCGAGGCACACTTCGAGGGCATAGCCGTCGCAAAGTAGCGCCGCCGTCCCGGCAATCTCGCTGGCCTAGGGATGAGTGATTCGAATCAGGGCATCGCTTCAGCGATGCTGTCAAGTTCCGCCAGATCGCAAAGCTTTAGCCGCTGGATCACGTTCGACAACCTACGCAGCGGCTAAAGCCGGAGCGACAACCGCGCTTATACGGCATGCCTAAAGGCATGCCTTGATACGAATCTCCGGCTCCAAGTCTTTTCTCAAGTCTCACCATTACCTTGAGGAATTTGCTCGCTTCACGGAGATAATTTACTCTCATCCTCAGTCCCCATGACTCCCACAAAACAGAAAAAGCTTGCATCGAAGCCGAAGCAATCCTCCGCCATGCGGCGGGAAATCTACGAGCAGCCCGCGGCCATTGCCAAGACCATCGCGAAGCATCTCAAAGACGACATCATCTTTCCCGGCGAACTCGATCCCATCGAGAGCGCGCTGCTGACCTTTGAAAAGCTGATCATCGCCGCCAGCGGATCCAGTCGGCACGCAGGCCTGGCGGGCGAAATCATGATCGAAGATCTTTCCGGCGTCGCTGTCGACGTGGAATACGCCAGCGAATACTGCTACCGCTCCACCCACGCCGCAGTCGATCCCATCGTGATGGTGATTACGCAGTCTGGCGAAACCGCCGACACCATCGCGGCGCAGCGCGAAGCTTTAACCCGTGGCGTGAAGACCATCGCAATCTCGAACGTCCCTGACACGACGATTGTGCGCGAGGCCGGAGCCGCATTGATCTCAGGGGCAGGACCTGAGCTCTCAATTCCAGCCACGAAAAGTTTCACCACGCAGCTCACCATTCTTTATCTAATGGCGCTGTTCCTCGCGCGCAAGCGCGGCCGTATGACGTCAGAAGTAACGCGCTCCTACCTGCAACGCCTGAAGCGCCTTCCCGAGGCAATCGAAAAGAATCTAGCGACCTGGGACGGCCTCGCCGAAAAGTTCGGCGCGGTGCATTTCAAGGCGGAGAAATTTCTCTACCTCGGCCGCGGCGTCCATTATGCCATCGCCCGCGAGGGCGCCCTCAAGCTCAAGGAAATTTCCTACGCGCACGCCGAAGGTTATCCCGCAGGCGAACTCAAGCACGGCCCCAACGCGTTGGTCGACGAAAAACTTCCCGTCGTCGTACTCGCCACCTGCGACAAGCACGATCCCGACTCGCTGCTGCGTTACAAGCGCACACTGGAGGTCATGAAGGAAGTTCGTTCGCGCCGCGGGCCGCTGGTCACGGTCGCGACCGAGGGCGATAACGAAGTCGCCGCCATCGCCGACCATGTGTTTTATGTACCTGCCGCGCCCGAACTCCTGCTGCCCATTCTCGAAGTCATCCCGCTGCAACTGTTCGCCTATCACGTCGCCGTCAACAAGGGTTACGACGTGGACCATCCGCGGAACCTGGTGAAGGCGGTGGTCACAGAGTAACCTCGCGTCGGAGCAGTCAGGCCGCCCTCGTCCCGCCGGATCTCCCCGCATTCACGGTGCGTAATGGGTGAAGACGAAGTCGCGAGCTTTGACCGGCTCGTGGCAGGGAAAGCAAGTTTTGAGCAGGGCAGCGTCGGCCGGTTTGCCGTCTTTGAACTGAGCAAAGCCCCAGCCTCCGGTCGCAGCATATTTTTTTGAGTCCTTGACCATAAACTGAACGTTCGTGGCAGGTCCGGGCACGAACGATTGAGCGCGGCCAAACACTTTGTTGTTTTCCTCAGACGGAACGTAGCTCCAGGCCAGGCGGGCGATGATGGTGCCGTCCGGAAACGGCAACTTCTCCCGCCGGTAGGCCTTGATCGCGACATCGTTGCCAAGAACCGCGCGAAGATCATTGAGGTTGCCTTCTTCGTGGGCCACAGAGATCAGCTTCCAGTCGCGGTATCCGGGAGGGATCTCGATTCCAAATATCGGATCAGCAGCTCCATCGGACCTTCCAGACGCGCGGGCCATGTAGACAACCACACCGGTCATCGCTACAACCGCAACCAACCAGTAAGCGAACCCTTTCATGCCGTGCGCTCCTTTCCAAGATGCATATTTGTCGCGTCTATCTATGGCGGCCCGGATCACCTCGGCCCACCAGGTAAGAACTTTAAGCGGCTACCCGACACACCCAAGCGTGAGGGTGTACCAACCACGGCAGTCTTTCCATACCCCTCTGATCTCAAAACCGACATCTTTGAGAAGCGTTCGAATGTCCCTGTCGGTGAACTTGTAACTGTTCTCGGTGTGGATGGTTTCGCCTTGCACGAGTTGAAGATCGAGGTCCGCATGCTCGATGCTTATGCCCTGCTCTTGCGTACTCTCGAGGTGCATCTCGATCCGAGACTCGACGGAATTCCAAAGTGCGCGATGCCGGAAGCAAGTGAGATCAAAGTTCGCCCCCAGCTGTCTATTGAGGCGATGCAGGATGTTCAGGTTGAAAGCCGCGGTGATTCCTTCGCGGTCGTCATACGCGGCAAGAAGAGTGGGTTCGTCTTTCACCATGTCTGTGCCGAGTAACAGCGCGTCTCCGATTCGCAGCTGAGTGCCCAGATTTCGCAGGATAAGTCGCGCTTCCTGAGGCGAAAAATTGCCGATACTGGTGCCGATATAGAGTGCAAGCGTGGTGCCGCCGAAGGGCTCGAGTTGCAGCGGGTGCGTCACGTAATTCCGCACGATGGGCTGCATGCGCACATCCGGCAATGCGCACGCGACGTTTTGGCACGCCAACTCAAGAGCGTCGGGGCAAACATCGACCGGCACGTACGCTACATCGTCCGAAACGCGCAAGGCGGCTTCGAGCAGAATGCAGGTTTTGGAGGCGGTGCCGGCACCCAACTCAACAAGGCGCAAGGGCAAGGATCTCTCCCTGTGAGCCGCGGCAATGATCGCGTCTGCGTGTCCCGCCAGGATCGCCCTTTCTGTACGGGTCGGGTAGTACTCGGGAAGCGTCGTAATGCGCTCGAAAAGGCGCGACCCCTCCGCATCGTAGAACATCCAGGGTGAGAGCGAACGCGGCCGCACGGTCAAGCCGCGCCGCACTTCGCGAGTCAGAGCTTCGCGAGTGAGCGCTTCGCGCTCATCCTCCGTTGCAAAATGCCCGAAGTCAACCGTCTGAACGTAGGTTGCCATTTCAAAGAATCCTTTCAGCGCGCCAAGCGAATCCCGGAGAACTGCTATCTGGTTGCCGGTAGAAAGAAAATGTTATTTGGCTTTCGCCGCCGCTTGCTCGATCAACTCCGCCACTTCTTTAGGGTGAGACAGCATGGCCAGATGATTCGCCGGTACGGTGATCGCAGTTGCCTTTATGGTCGCTGCTTCGTCCTTCTCAAGTTGCGGCGGAATCGCACGGTCGTTGCCCGCGATCAGGGCCCATGAGGGTTTGCTCTTCCACGCAGCCGTCGTGATCGTGGCTCCGAAAACAGATGACGAGGTTTGGCCCTGTGTAGCCGTGAGTATCCGCTGCTCACTGGCCGGCAGATCCTGCGCCATGTCCTCGGCAATTCCTTTTGGAGTCGCCGTCAGAAAACCCTGAGCGTCGGGCCGGAGCTCGCCACCCAGCGGAGCGGGCGGATACGGTTTGCTGACGGAGTTGATGGATTCGCCGTCCCCAGGCGCGAACGCCGCAACGTAGACCAAGCCGACAACCTTTGGGTCATTCCCCGCTTCGGTAATCACCACGCCGGCGTAGGAGTGGCCGACTAGTATTACCGGCCCATCCTGCAACGCGATGATGCGCTTGGTCGCCGCTACATCGTCAGCCAGCGAGGTCAAAGGATTCTGCACGGCGACCACATGAAGACCCTTCGCCTCGAGCATCGCGATCACTTTGGACCAGCAAGATCCGTCCGCCCAGGCGCCGTGAACCAGGACAATATTTTTAATCCCTTGCGGAGAGTTTGGCTGAGCGAATCCTTTCGTCTCGAGTCCAGACGACAAGATCAGCATTGTGATTGCGGCGAAAGCGATTCGGCACATTTGCGAGAGTTTCATTTCTATCTCCTGGTTAAATGAGCTCTCGCGATTAAGCCAGAACAAACTTGGCCGCACAATTGGACGATGGTATCGGCAGTACCTTGGTATCAATTGATTTGAGGATGCCGCGGCCCTTGAACTCCGACGTCGCCGTCACAGTTGACTGCAGCTTTTCCGGATTGATTGTTGGAATCGGCAGCACTGGACGAGCGATCGGGGACAAACGAAGCTGTCCCATTTCGCGATGGAGTTGCTGTAACGACAGCCGATGTCGACCTGCTTGCCCTGCAACCGCGGCGAGGTCAGCTTTTAGGTGAGATTGGTGCTCTGTCCGACCTCGATAATGTAACCGTCAGGATCGCGGATGTAGCAGCGAATCTCGCCGTACTTGGCGATCGGCGCCGTGATGAACCCGGCTCCTCGACTTTTCCATAGTTCATAGCACGCCTGAATATCCGCAACGCGGAGATTCAAGAAGCTGCTGATCTGATCCGGGTTAGCGGGGACGCTTAGCGTTACCGTTGGCTTGTCGGGAGTGGGGCCGCCTCCGACGTTGACGATCAGCCAAGTGTTCGCGATCTGAATATGTCCAGACGCACCCTTGCTGTCGCCTCGGCTCAGAACGCGGCCGCCGAAAACCTTTTCATAAAAATCAGCCGACCGGTCGATGTCGGCGACGGTGATGAAATGTGTGACGGTGAACCCCTCGCGCGGGGGCATCTCATAGCTCTTCTGTTCGATTCGTCCGCTGCTCATTGACGGCTCCAAATCCGATAATCAGTGCTCAGCTGGGCGGGTGGCCTACACTTGCCTCGTTTTCAGGCGGCATCGGCGAAAAACCTCCGAACGCAAGGCGAAATAGACTCAACTTGCAATCGACTGGTTCAACAGCCACCGTTAAGCTGATCTCTTACTCGTCGACCCTATACTTCCGCTAGCGCGCCATGCACAAGATGGATTGAGATCGCACCCTCGCCAACGGCTGACGCAACCCGCTTCACGTTCCCGGAGCGGATGTCTCCTACCGCAAAAACTGCTGGCAAGCTGGTCTCAAGCATCTGCGGCGGCCGGCCAAGAGGCCATTTTTGTGGAGCGCTGGCCAGAACCGGATCCAGATCCCGTCCGGTAAGAATGAAGCCCTGCTGATCAAGGACGACACAGCCGCGCAACCAGTCGCTGCGAGGTGACGCACCCGCCATCACGAAAACGTGCCGGATATCGCGCGTCGTCCGCTCCCCTGACGAGCGGTCGAGCCAGGTAACCCGTTCGAGGTGCGATTCGCCCTCTAAGGACACCAGTTCAGTCTGCAGATGCAGCTCGATCACCGGATGCGTTGTGATCCTCTGAGTCAGATAGCGCGACATGGTCTCGGAAAGGGTTTTTCCACGAACCAGCATGTAGACCTTCCGGGCAGTTTCCGCCAGGAAAATGGCGGCCTGGCCCGCCGAGTTTCCTCCGCCGATGACGACGACCTCATCCCCCCCGCAGAGCTGCGATTCCATGAATGTGGCAGCGTAATAGATTCCATTTCCTTCGAACTTCTTCAGGTTGTCGACGTTCGGCGTATTGTACTGTGCACCTGTGGCGATGATGATGCTTCGAGCCTGCAGAATATTGCCATTCTCCAGCAAGAGCCGATAGGGCCTATGATCGCATTCGAACTTGACCACTCGCTGTCCCACCATCATCTGTGCGCCGAATTTTTCCGCCTGAACCACGCCACGGCGCGTCAGTTCCAGACCGGAGACGCCCGTGGGGAAGCCAAGGTAGTTCTCAATTTTTGAGCTCGAGCCCGCCTGCCCGCCGGGAAAGTCAGCCTCGATCACGACCGTGTCCAAGCCTTCTGAGGCTGCGTAAACCGCTGCCGCCAACCCGGCCGGACCGGCGCCCACAATGACCACATCGAGAATGTGCGATTCATCGACCTTGCCCGAGAGGCCCAGGCATTGCGCCAAGTGTTGCGTCGTGGGGTTGCGCTGCACGGCCTTTCCGCTGCAAATCACAATCGGTATTTCGTCGATCTTCACGTTAAAACGATCGAGCAACTCCTGCGCGGTTGCGTCAGTGTCAAGGTCGATATAGGCGTGCGGTTGTCCGTTGCGGGTGAGAAACTCGCGCAACCGCAGCGTATTCGCCGAGTGGCGCGACCCCAGAATAATGACGTTACCCATGCCGCCCGCAATGAGCGCGAGGCGGCGCTGGATAAAAGCGCGCATGAAGATGTCGCTGAGCTCGGCATCTTTCGCGATCAACGAGCGCAAGGCGCCTGAGCTAACTTCGAGAAATTCCCCGGACTCGGCCACGCGTCCACGCGCCATCGAGCCGGTCCCGGAGATCAAGACCATGTCTCCGGAAAAACCGCCCGGACGATGAGTCGCAAATACGTGATCGCCAGAGAGCGTGGTGATTACAATGTCGAGCGTTCCCGAAAGCAAAACAAACAAAGGCAAACGATCCCCGGCTTCGAACAGGATCTCTCCGGCCCGAACTGGTCTCACCGTGCCATATGGCCGGATGCGGTCGATCTGGCTGGGGGTCAGCAGAGGGAAGGCCTCGGCGTGGCGCTCGGGTGAGTCGATTGATCGTAGAATTGACTCGGTCACTTATTTTTTCCTTTTCTAAATGGAAAAAAATGGGAACAGACCAGACACCCGCTAATTTCCATTGTCGAAAAATCGAAAACGTCCCGCCTGTCCCAGCCTTCCTCCGATCCTATGCTGCAGAAAGCGACTTCTTCTTCGCATCGAGTGCCGGCAGGAGCAGTTTCAGAAGCGCTTGATCAGAAAACGGATTTTGACCGGAGATCAGCTCGCGATCTTGGATCACATAGCTCGACCATGGCGCGAGCACACTCACGTCACCGCCCGCCGTTTGCAACGCGAAGTCCGGATAGAAGAGAACCTTCCCCTCGATCTCAAGCGGTTCCCGCTGCTGCTCTTCCGCGGTCGAAAAGATCGTCATCTTATATCCGGCATAGATCCAGCCTTTAGCCTTGGCGTGCGCCCCGGCGACATCGCCCGCCGCCAGCGCGGCCACGAACTCCCAAGAATTGGGAAGAGCCGAGAGAAGTGAAATCGGGCCATGGCAGAGCACTGCCGTTGGCTTGGATGTCTCATGAAAGTGTCTCATCACGATGCCGGCATTGGGATCATCGAGAAGATCGATCATCGGGCCATGGCCTCCGGGAACGAATACAGCGTCATATTGATCCAGGCCCGATGCGATGACATCCGCGATGCGCATTGGATCTCGGAGCCCAGTCAGGCCGTCGCGGAATAGCATATAGTCCTCAAGCTTGGCCGCGTCCCCGCCGAAGAAATCGGCGACCTCTGAATGCACATCCACCTGCGGCGTGTTGCCCTTGGGATTGGAAAAAGTGATTTCGTAACCCTCCTTCATCAGGGCCCGAACCGGAACCGTCAGCTCGTTCAGGTAGTAGCCTGCGCCCTTATAAACCTTGCCATCCTTCAAGGGCAAGCCACGACCGCTCGATACCAGTACTAAGACTTTTCCTTTAGCTGTCATTGTTGTGCTCCTTTTTGAAATCGAATTCTGTGCTCTTGATTCTGGGCTAGCTTGAAAGTTCGTCGTTACCGTCATCGCGCCTTTCAGGCGTTGGATTCATTCGGCCACAACAGAACAGCCCGCGCAATTGGACGATGGTATCGCCCACACCTTCGTGTCGGCCGCGGTGTCCCCGCCGCTGCGCTGTCGGACACTGGATACGAGATGTCGTCGATACCAAGGTCCAATTGCTTTAGTCCCGTCGCTCGCGGCTTAATGGTGATCGCACGAGAGGCAGGCTGATCGAGTGTAGAGTTGTCTGTGAAGGAGAACGAACAATGAGTAAGCACCTTGAATCGCTGCATCAGAATCTTCTCAACGGCAAGCTGCCACATAACCTAAGCTGGAGCGAGGCCGTCGAACTGATCGAGCATATTGGGGAGGTTCAACCCCATGGAGAAGATGAATTCGTGTTCCGCGTCGGCGGCCAACGCGCCTTTTTCAAGAAGCCGCATACCCACGATCTTGGCGTGGAGGAAGTTTCTCGGCTGCGTAAATTCTTGAAAGCAAGCCGGGCAGAGTGCGAATCAGTCAGGTTCGCCAGCGGAAGAACTGGCCAAACCCGGCCGGATGATAGTGGTCATCGACCACCACGCCGCCCACGTTTATAAGGACCTCGGCGGAAGTCGTCCGGCAGACGAAAACAAGGTGCAGCCTTACGATCCTTATCATTTTCATCATCATTTAATTCATCGAAAGGAAGCTCACTACCGGGGCGAGCGCGTGCCCGAAGAGGATTCGTTCTATGAAGAGATCGCGAAAGATGTCACTCCGGCGACCGAGATCGTGCTCATCGGTCACGCCACCGGAAAAAGCAACGCCGCTGACTTCTTGAACGAATACTTGAAGACTCGTCATCCCGAAGTTTCTCGCCGGGTGATCGCCACCGAAAACGCAGACCTATCGGCAGTGACTGAGCCTGAAATTGAGGCGCTAGCGAAGCGGCATATGACCGCGCCGGTCTAACGGCGTGGTTTGTAATCGCGATTAATTATCGTCCGGTGCTGGCGTACTCTAGAGTCGGGGACGCCAGAGACTGAATCACGTTCGATCATTTCGCCTGAGTCGGGGAAGGCGGTGATTCCCCTAAGGTCTTCAGAATGATGGTGGCCAGGGAGGGAGTTGAACCCCCGACGCCAGCCTTTTCAGGGCTGCGCTCTACCACCTGAGCTACCTGGCCACGTTTCGAAACCCGACTGCGGCGGGGGTTGCGAGACCCGTTCACTTCAGTTGTTCACTTCACGCTGATTATGGCGGACTACCGGCTGGGACAAAGCGCAGCAATGCGGACGCGTGCGGAACGCACCGATTATAGCAACCGGAAGGCGCTTCGCTCAATTCAGTGTCGCCTGTTTTCAGAATTTATTGGCAGTCTGGATTCTTGGGGTGAGAAGCGACTACGAACTTTTCCCCGCGATGACCAAACCGGCGCCCACTACGAGCATCACCACTCCGGCAGCGATGGGCAGTTTCTCATCATGCTCGGTGGTGACCCCAATGTGCGAGTCGCCGAGGCTGACTCCGTGATGATGGTAGTGCGGGAACGGCACGACAAAAGAGAGAACTCCGAGGACCAGCAGAACCACTCCGATCAAAGCCAAACCCTTCATAGAATTTCTCCTTAAGACGATCTGGAACTCGCGTGCAAGCTGCTAGCCTGAGACTCGTGCGAACCGCAGAAAGACGCCGATTGGACGCGCTTTCTGCGGAAAAGGCTGTCCAGAAAAAGAAAGCAAGGATGCTGTGTGGCAATCTCCCTGCATCGCAGCTTCAAAAGCCTTCAAGGGGAGACTTCGAAAGCGCGATTTTAAAGTCCGGTCCTTATCCCGCGAAGCCCTTCACGAACTCGACCAGGCTGCGCAGCGCGATCCCTGACGGGCCTTTCGCGATCCACGGCTTCTGCTCTTCCGTCCAGGCGGTGCCGGCGATGTCGAGATGGATCCACGGCGTCTCTTCGGCGAATTCTTTCAGGAACATGGCTGCGGTGATGGCGCCGCCCCAGCGTCCGCCGGAGTTGACGATATCGGCGATGCCGGAGCGGATCTGCTCTTTGTATTCGTCGTCGAGCGGCATGCGCCACATTTTTTCGCCGGCCTTGGCGTTGGCGGCGTGAAAGCGGTTGTACATGTCGTCGTCATTGGCGAAGATGCCGGCGTTGGCGTAACCGAGCGCGACGACTACCGCGCCGGTCAGCGTGGCGGCGTCAACCAGGTTGGTGCAGCCGAGCTGGCGCGCGTAGAACAGGCCGTCAGCGAGGACCAGGCGGCCCTCAGCATCAGTGTTGATGATTTCGATTGACTTGCCGGACATGGCGATCTGCACGTCGCCGGGTTTCTGCGCTTTTCCCGAAGGCATATTTTCCGTGGCGCAGACGATGCCGATCACTCTGACATTCGGCTTGAGCAGCGCGATGGCGCGCATCACGCCGATCATGGTTGCGCCACCGGCCATGTCGTATTTCATTTTCTCCATGCCATCAGCGGGCTTGATGGAGATGCCGCCGGTGTCGAAGGTCACGCCCTTGCCGACGAGGCCGAGAACTGGTTTCGCCGGTGCGCCCGCCGGTTCGTAGCGCATGATGATCAGCGCGGGCGGTTCATCGGAGCCCTGGGCCACACTCCAGAATGCGCCCATCTTTAATTCTTTAATTTTGTCGCCGCCGTAGACTTCGCATTTCAAGCCGACTTCTGCGCACATTTTTTTGGCGCGCTCGCCGAGAATCGTCGGCGTCATGCGGTTCGAGGGCTCATTCACCAGATCACGGGTAAAGTTCTGCGATTCGCCGATGATCTGAGCTTCGTTGGCTGCTCTTTCGAGCGCGGACTTGTCGCCGGTGGCGACGACGGTGAGTTCGTCAATCTTCTGGTCTTTTCGGTCGCTGCGGTAGTAATCGGGATCGAAGTTGCCCACGTGTGCGCCTTCCACAATGGCGCGCACTGCCTCTTCTGCGGGGATGCCGGTTGGAGCAATGAAAGCAAAGCTGCGAATGCCGCGCGACTTCAGCGAGCGCACGGCGGCGCCAGCGAGGCGGCGCAGATCATAGCTCGAAAATTTCTTGGCCCCGCCGCCGCTCACCAGGAGCAGGCGTTTCGCCATCAGCGTGACCGGGCGATGCATCAGGTTGGTCTCGCAGGGTTTGCCGGTGAGTTCGCCGCTGGCCAGCAGGTCGGCCGCAACCGACTGCACGGCGGGGTCGCTGGTGGCGACTTTGAGTTGCGGCTTCTTATCTTTTTCTTTTTGGTTCGGCGCGGGTTCGGCGTGGTCGAGAACCACGGCAACCAGCGATTCGGTTTCGAAGTTCGGCGGGCGTAGCAGTAGAAATTGTCGTCTTCATAATTAGTTTTCGGTCAGCTGGAGTGATGCTTCCAGTATCGTCGGCGGGGAGGCGATTACGCAAGCCGGGACGCGCGAAGACATGCGGTCGCGCGATCCCTCAGCATTCGCGCTCAGAATGAAGGCGGCTTCGGCGTTTTATTTCTTGGCGTGCGAAACGCTGTACCCCGATGCTGCCACCAGGAACTTGCCTTCGTCACGATTGACCGGGTCGAGATCAAACGAGAAATTCGCGCGGCCAGGAAACAGCCGGGCGCGAAGATAGTAGACCTTCCCCGCCTCGACAGTCAGCGACGCCATCGCAAAAGCCTGGGATCGCTCGATCAGCCGAGATTGCCAGTTTATACACAGGTGATGCTCACCGGGCGTGGCCGTAAAGAACAAATATGAGTTGCCCTTGTCGGCTCCAACCCAGTCGCCATCCGCGCCCACTTTGATCACGGCGTTACTGACATCTTCCACGCTCAGCGGCGATTTGGAGCTGTAGCAGTCGATGCACTGGCCGAGATCCTCCACCACAAAAATCAGCGCCTTATCCGGGTCCGGTTCAGGAGTGGGGTGCTGAGTTGAGTCGGAATTGACGGTAAACGACGTCGACGCCGGTCCGCAGGCTGCGGACTTCGCGGCAACCACAGCCGCATGATCCTGTGCAAATGCCGAAGCGGCAATCAGAATGACAACGAGGGCGGTCTTCATGGCTTCCTCCAAAGTGGAGTGCACATGCGAACGTCTTCATGATAGCCACTACGCGAATGTGGGATACAAGATTATGGTCAAGATTTGTAAAACTATTGGTGCGCTCACCACGCCCATGAAACGAAAGCTTCCGAGTGACTCCTGACTTGGCACGATATTTCTGAACAAATGCGCCGTCCTCGCCGTACTCTTTCAGGTCGGGTAGCCACCCGTGTGGCGGCATTCCTACGCCTGCGATATGATTCAAGGCCGCAGCTTAGACAGGTGAGGTTTTCATGCAGATTCGGTGGAAGATTGTTTGCTTTATTGTCGTGTTGGCTCTGGGCATCGCAACACTCGTAAACCGCAAGACGACCATGGCAAGAGCGGCCGCGCCTCAAGCCGCGGCCCCGGCGACAAAATCCCCACTTCTCGCAAAAGACGCGAGAAATGGGGCACCCACGCCGAACTCAGCAAGCGAGTTCTCGATCCCCGCGACCACGATCGCGATCAATTCCGACAAGCCAATGTCGGAGCGCGTGGTGCACTACGAGATTGACGCGAAGTACGACGCGACCAAGCACATCGTCGATGCCACCGAAGTGCTTACCTATCACAACCTCACCGGGCAGGCGCTCGACCACTTCCCTTTCCATCTTTATCAGAACGCCTTTCAGCCCAAGGCCACGTTCGTTCGCGACGCCAAGTTGATGGGCAGCCGCGACACCGGCTATGAGAAGTGGGAAGACAAGTATTACGGTTCGGAAGACGTCAAGAGCATTGAAGTCGTCGGCCAGGGCGATTTGACTTCGCGACTGCAGTATCAGGCGCCGGACGATGGCAATAAGGATGACAAGACCGTAGTCGACCTGCGGCTGGCGAAGGCCATCGCGCCGGGAGCATATGTTCAATTCAAAATTACGTTTCAAACCAAGTTTCCCGAGACCCAGGCGCGCTCGGGCTGGAAGCGCGATTTCGTTCTTGGCGGCCAGTGGTTTCCGAAAGTCGGCGTCTGGTGGCACGGAGCCTGGAATTGCCATCAGTATCACAACACAACCGAATTCTTCGCCGACTTCGGCGTCTACGACGTGAAGCTGACCGTTCCGCAATACGAAGTGGTTGGCGCCAGCGGAGTGATGACCGACGAAAAAAATAATTCTGACAACACCAAGACCGTGACCTATCACGGCGACGACATTCACGACTTCGCCTGGACGGCCAGCCCGCGCTACAGGGTGCGCGAGAGCATTTACCAGTCGCAGATGGGTCCGATCAAGTTGCGCTTTCTGATGCAGCCCGCGCACTGGAGCCAGGCCGAGCGCCACGAGCGCATCACGCGCAACACGCTCGACCGCTTCGAGAAATGGTACGGGCCGTATCCCTACAAGAGTCTGACCGTGGTCGACCCCGAACCGGACTCGGCGGCCGGAGGCATGGAGTATCCAACGTTCATTACCGGCGACACGAGCTGGTTCATGCCCGACGGATTCTACCTGCCGGAATTGGTCGTGGAACACGAGTTTGGCCACCAGTACTGGTACGGCATGGTCGCCACCAACGAATTTGAAGATGCCTGGATGGACGAAGGAATTAACAGCTACACCGAAGTGAAAGTGCTGGATTCGATTCTCGGAAAAAACACTTCGATCATGAACATGGCGGGCGCGACCATGGGCGAGCGAGAAGAGCAACGCCTGAGCTACGTCACCCTGCCGGACCTCGATCCCATGGCAGAGAACGCTTACGCGTATTTCAATTCGAGATCATACGCTGGAGTGACGTATGGCAAAACCGCCAGCGTGCTGCTCACGCTCGAAGGCATCGTGGGCGAAGACACGATGGCCAAGGCGATGCGCACTTATTTCATGAAATACCGTTTCACCCATCCAGTGAAGGAAGATTTTTTGAAGACGATTGAAGAGGTTTCCGGCAAGGACTTGCGCTGGTACTTCAATCAGGCGGTGTACGGATCGCAGGTCATGGATTATTCCGTGCTCAACATCGATTCGTTCCCGGTGAACTGGTACGAAGAAAAGAAGGATAAGAAGGACGAGAAGAAAGACGCCAAGGATGACACGGTGTATCAGTCGTATGTGGCGCTGCAGCGCAAAGGCGACTTTGTAATGCCAGTCGAGGTCGAGATTGTTTTCGACAACGGCGAGAAGGTTCGGGAACACTGGGACGGCAAAGACCGCTGGACCAGGTTCGCCTACCAGAAGAAAGCGAAAGTGGTATCGGCGGAAATTGATCCGGACCACACGGTGCAGATCGACCGCAACGACTTCAACAACAGCTTTACGGTCGATGCGAATGCAAAGCCGGCGCACAAAGTCGCAAATTTCTGGTTATTTATGACGCAGGTCGTGAGCCAGGCTTTTGCATGGTGGGCGGTTTGAAGTTTCTCTGTAATGCAGGTTTCGTCACACCGATATTCTGGGCAGGCCGAATTGAGGGCAATTACGCATGACTGAGAATAAGGGACTTCTGAGCAGCGGGCTGGGCATGGTGCTGCATAACAAGCGTTATATCGTCTGGTTTTATGTGCTGAATCTTCTGCTGGGTTTGTTCGGCACGGCGGCGTTTGCGAATCAGGCGGGGACGATTCTCAACCAGAGTCTCCACTCGCAGCGGCTGTTGCATGGATTCTCCCTGGGCGTGCTTACCGAAATGTTTGCCCGGCCGGAATTTGGGCCGACCGGCGCCTCCAGCGGGCCGGCAATATTTTTCTCTGTGCTCTTCATGGTAGCGACCGCGCTATTTCTGCCGGGAGTGTTTCAGGGCTACGCCTCGACTTATCGCCTTCCGCGTGAAGATTTCTTCCGCGCGTGCGGCCGGAATCTGTGGCGTTACATTCGATTGCTGATTTTGGCCGGCATCGTGATGGGAATTGCCACCGGCGTGATGTTCGGAATCCAGGGCGCGATTGAGAAAAAGGCCGGCGAGAGCACGAACGAATTGCTGCTCCCCGGAGTGCGCTACGGCGGACTGCTCGTAATTTTTCTGGTGATGGCGGTGTTCCGCATCTGGTTCGACCTGGCGGAGGCCGACGTGGTTTTGAGCGACCAGCGTGCCGTGCGCAAATCAATCGGCGCCGGCTTTCGCCACACGTTTCGAGGGTTGGGTCGCTTGCTCGGCAGCTATCTGGTGGCGACCGTCGTCGCGGCCCTAATTCTGGTGTGCGGCATCTGCCTCTGGATGAAGTTGGTTGCGCCGGAAAGTGTGGCCGGGGCCTTCATGGTCGGCCAGATTACGTTATTTCTGTTGTTGATCCCACGCTTCTGGCAGCGTGGAGTTGCGGTGGAGTACTGGAAGCAACACATGATGGCACCGGCAGTGCCGATGCGCCCGATTGAACCGCAGCCGGTGCCGATGTCGGTAGTTTCGGATGGAGCGCCGGTGGGTCCGAGCGGCACTCCAACCCTGACGCCAATCCCTCCAACTCCCACGCCCGGTTCTTGACGCTGTTCGGTCGTCTGAGGCTGAGGGTTTTATGTAGGGACAGCCGCCCTCGGCTGTCCTCGGGCCGCAGGTCCGACGCTCTTTCTGCACGCTAGCAAAAACCACACTCGACCTGCGCTCGACGGATAGCCGAGGGCGGCTGGCCCGACGTAAACAAACGCACGCAATCACAGCACAACTACCGTAATCCCTCGATTGCGGCGACCTAAATCGGAATCGCCCTTCAACTCGCCCTGCGACTGCAGTAGTTTCCAGGTCGCATCGTCAGTCTTCGACCAATCCTCCCCGAAAATACAGACTCGAATCTGACCGGCCTCGACTAGCGCGTGCAACCGCTTCTGCACCGCGATGCGGATATCTCCGCCGACGCCGCTCGATCCATATCCGTGGACGATCTTGAGCATAGCGACTTTGTCGCGGCGAGCGACAGCGAGCTCGCGAGCCAGCCGCTGCAGAGCTTCCTGCACCGTCGGCATGTCGGATTTGAGGTCTACGGTTTTGATGACGATCTCTGCTATTCTCGCCGGCGGGGCAGGACGGTGAACTTTTTCCTCCCCGGGAGGCGGTAGGTTTCAAAATCGTCTTGATCGATGGTCAGAACCGTGCTCAGGCTTTCTCGACTCGCGAGGTGGACCAGAGTGGCGTCGGCGAAATCCATCGGGCGGTCGGCATACTGGGCCATGAGGGCCTCAATTTGAGGCAACTCCGAGTCGGTAACCGCGGACATTCGGATCGCGCCCGAACGCAGGAGAGTCCAAACCCCGCGATCATCCCGGAGGTTGCGCCGGACCAGATAAAAGGCTTCGGTCAATACCGCTTCAGTAGTCAGCCAGGGCAAACGATTGTGGTTGTAAGCGTCGAGGCAGGCCTCATGCCAATCGTCGTCGCGGTCGACCAGCGCGAGAATGGCGCCGGTATCAATAACTCCGGCGGGCAGTCCGGATTGGGGCCTGGCGGCGACGAGCGAAGGCACGGGATTCCTTTGCATGTTTACGCGCGATGATTTCACTCACCAGCTCGCTGGTTCGAGCCGAACGGGTTGGATCCCCCCCGCGGATCGAACCGATGGCAGACATCGCGCGTCGACGGATCGCCGCCTGCTCGGCCTCGTCATCGGAGTGACCATTGCGGCGCTCGGCCAGCCAGTCGGCAGTGACACGCTCCAGCAGCGCCGACAATGAAGTCCCCTCGCGGCGGGCCTCTGCCTCGAGTTCCGCCTTGCGGTCAGCCGAAAGACGCCAGCTGTAGACTTCGCTCTTCATGCACTACAGTGTAGTGCTTTGCCCGTTGGAACTCAAGAGCCTGCTAGGTAAGTAGCTTTTCAGCCACGCGTCCCGCCGCGGCCAACCCTTCCTCGGTGAATACCACCGACTTGGCCCTGCGGGCCGGGTTCGAGAAATATCCTTTTTGATGCAGACGATCCATCGTGTCCCAGTCGATGGTTTTCCAGGCCAGGCCTTCGTCGTGCAGGGTAAGCCAGAGAACGGCAAGAACAGCGTCTTCCACTTTCTGCCGGTTCAGTTTCATGGGCTCTCCTTCTAGCAGGCGTTGCGTGGGGCTGTTTTCCGCTTCGGGGCTAAGTTGAACTTTCGCGCTCTAAAATTCGCTTCAGATCGCGTTTCCCGTGGAGAACGCGAATCACTTGGATCGCATCATGATACGCAAGATAGTAGATTCGGATCGACTCAAAGCCTGCCACCGGCCATGATCGCAGATTCTCCAGTTCCGGCTTGCCGAGCCGGCAGCGAGCGCCCACCAGAGGATGCTCTCGCAATTTCTCAATTGTCCGCTGCAGGGCCTCGGTGAAACGAGTGGCAATTTCGGGAACATTCTGGTCGACGAGGTAATAGCGGAATTGGCGAACAACATCGTCGCTGGCAGCCTGGCGATAGACAACCTTCACAAACCAGGGCCGGATTTGTGCTGTGCAAGTAAGGCGTCGGTTCTTTGGTTCACAGAACTCCAGAACTGAGCCTCGGACAATTCGTGGGATGCGAGTCCCTCCGAGAGCAACGATTCCAGTTCGTCAGGCGTTCCTGTAAACCCGGGAAGCGTGCGCTGTTCAACCGCGGCCAGAGCGGCCTCGACAACCTCCTCTACGGACGTGTAGACGCCACGACTCATGATGGCCTGAAGGCGACTCTCTTGCTCCGGGGTGAGGTTGATGGTCATGCGGTAGCCCTCCAACTCATCTCTCAGGTTAAGAGAAAGGCGGATCAGAGACAACTGGAAAGTGCACCGGCTCTCCGCGTCCGACACGACTGAACTAACTCGTTTCCTTGAGGAGCGTCGGACGCGCGCGTATGCGACGTTGGCACTCCGAGTCGTCATTTTCCCTACGCCTTCCGGCTTCGGCCGATCGCGTCCCGGGCTTCTTTGTCGGCAGTCCTACGGCGTTCCGTCTCGCGCTTGTCCCAGAGCTGCTTGCCTTTGGCCAGAGCTAACTCTACCTTGACTCGTCCGCGCTTGAAGTACAGGCGAGTCGGGATCAGGGTCAGGCCCTTTTGTTGGGTCTTGCCGATCAGCTTGCGGATCTCTTCTGCATGCATCAACAGCTTGCGGGTGCGGAGCGGAGCGTGATTGTGTATGTTGCCGTGCTCGTAGGGGCCGATGTGGGCGTTCAGCAGCCACACGGCGTCGTCTTTCACCAACCCATAGGAGTCCTTGAGGTTGGCCAGCCCGCCGCGGACGGATTTGACCTCGGTTCCGGTCAAAACCACCCCCGCCTCAAATTTTTCCAGCAAGAAGTAGTTATGTGAAGCGATCCTATTAACGGCAGCGTCCCGGTCGCCCGAGGCGGTAGGGTCGCGGCGCGGGGATTTCTCCGGGTTGGCCTTAGTTTGGTGCGTGGTTTGGCGGGCCATGGGGCTGATTTTTATCTTAACAGCAGGATCGCGTGAGCTCGGCACCGACCTCGGACCTCAGACTTCGGACCTCGGCCCTTCGGAGTAATACGCGGTGGCTGAGGTCCGACGTCTGAGGTCCGGGGTCCAAGGCCGACCTTCCGACCCATTAGGCCTACGACCAAAGAGTATAACTCCCGTACTCACAAGCACTTCGGGAGCTGGAAAGGGCGATGCTATAATCGGCTCACCGGAAGGCTTTTTCGTACATCAAGCGGATTTTTTCGCGCAAAAAGCTTGCCCTGACGTGGCAAGCGCATTGCAGTACTGTTTGTCCGCAAGATTCACGCTTCAACGGGCCCGGTACCGAGTAAAGACTGTAGTTAAAGAGGATCATCTCGTGAGGATTATCGAATGAGACGCCTGATGCGCCCGGCACTACTGCTGGTGCTGGTCGCGGTGGTATCGCTGCCCGCCATCGCCGACAAAGCCAAGGATCTATACGCCAAGGGTCAGGACGCGGAGGCGCGTCAGAACTACGTCGCGGCCTACGATTTTTTCAAGCAGGCCTATGACCTCAAGCCGAAAGATCTGACCTATCGCGCCGCCTTTGAACGCATTCGTTTCGAAGCTGCGGCCTCCATCGTTCACAACGGCCAGAAATTGCGCGAGGACGGCAAGCTCGACGACGCCGTGGCCGAGTTCCGCAAGGCGCTGGCCATCGACCCGTCGCTGTTCATCGCCAAGCAGGAACTGAACCGCACCCTGAAGATGATCAGCGACCAGCGAAACCCCATGCCGCAAGCCGCTGGACCGCCCGCCGGCCTTGAGAAGAGAGTTCACGAGGCCGCCGGCCCGGTCGAACTCGCGCCCATCTCGAATATTCCGATCACGGTCAAACTGACAGACAAGTCCGACACGGTCTACCGCACTATCGGCCAGTTAGCCGGAATCAACGTGCTGTTCGATCCCGACTACACTCCCCGCCAGATCAAAGTAGAACTGAACGGAGTCACGCTGGAAGAGGCGCTGGAAATTACCGCGCTGGAGTCGAAAACCTTCTGGCGCCCGGTCACGTTGAATACGATTTTTGTGGCGCAGGACAATCCGGCCAAGCGCAAGGAACTGGAACAGAGCGTCCTCAAGACTTTTTATCTTACGAATCTCTCGGCCCCCACCGAATTGCAGGATGTGGTGAACGCGATTCGCGCCGTGCTGGATGTGCAGCGCGTGCAGCAGTTGCTCTCACAGAATGCCCTGGTGGTGCGCGGCACCCCCGATCAGATCGCGCTCGCGGAAAAACTGGTCGAGGACTTGGATAAAGCTCGTCCGGAAGTCATCGTGGACATCGCGGTGATGCAGGTCAGCAAAGACAAATCGAAGACGCTGGGATTCAGCCCACCGACCAGTGCGACGGTCACGCTGCAGGATAACCTCAACACCACTTCCTCCACCTCCACCACCACTTCCACGACATCGACCACCAGCAGTAGCGGAATCAATCTCAACACTTTGGGCAGCCTGACCGCGGAAAACTTCAATGTTGCGATCGGGTCGGCGAACCTTTCGGCGATGATGAGCAACAGCGACACCAAACTAATTCAGAATCCGCAGGTGCGCGCTCTCGATGGCCAGAAAGCTTCGCTGAAAATCGGCGACCGCGTGCCAGTCGCCACCGGATCGTTCCAGCCCGGCATTGGCGGCGTGGGCATCAACCCGCTGGTCAATACGCAGTTCCAGTATCTTGACGTGGGCGTAAACATTGAAATCACTCCACACGTTCATGCCAACGGCGAAATCACGCTCAAGATGACGATGGACGTTTCAGCCGTCACTGGACAGTCCAACATCGGCGGCATCAGCCAGCCCATTATCGGGCAGCGCAAGATTGAAAACGAAATTCGCTTGAAAGACGGCGAGTCCAACCTGCTGGGCGGCATCATGGAAGACCAGCAGACCAAGGCCTTGGCGGGAATTCCGGGGCTGGCGAACATTCCGATCCTGAAGTATCTGTTCGGCCAGACCACGCAGGATCATTCCGAAAACGAAATTGTTTTCGCCATCACGCCCCACATCATTCGCGGCACCGACGTAAGCCAGTTCAACCAGGAGGCGATTGATATTGGCACCGCCAATACCATCGCATTGCGTCACGTCGCCCGGCCGCAGGCCGCTTCCAGCGGCAACCTCGACTCAGCCGGAAAAGCCGGCGGCGCAGGCTCCGGCCGGCCCGCAGGCTGGAATGCAAACTCCGGCAACGCAGACACCGGCCCCGAACGGCGCAACGAGCCCCGCCAGTTTCCTGTTTGATCCGCCAACCGTGCAGGCCGTGAAGGGCGGCACGTTCGTCGTCAACCTGTTGCTCTCCGGCGCTCAGAACGTTCATTCCGTGCCGGTACAGCTGAACTATGATCCGAAAATGCTGCAGATCATAAACGTATCGAATGGCGGCTTCCTGTCACAGGACGGCCAGGTCGTCACCGTCGCCCATCGCGAGGATGAGATGGTGGGTCAGTCGCAGATTACGGCCTCGCGGCCGCCCGGAGCCGGTGGAGTTTCCGGCCAGGGTGCGGTGGTGACCATCACGTTCCAGGCCAAAGCCGATGGACAAACTCCGCTGACCATTACCCGCGGCGGAGCCCGCGATCCGGGCTTGCAGGCGATCACGGTCAATGGAGCGCAGGCCTCGGTGACAGTTCAGTAATAGAGATTTAAGACGATGACGGTTCAGAAATTGCATCGTGGGCTCAGGGCAAAGTCAGAACACGGCTTTACTCTGCTTGAGTTAATTATCGCAGCGACCATCCTGTCGATTCTTACGCTCATGGCGCTGCCGCTGGCGCGCATCACCATTCAGCGCGAGAAGGAAAAGGAATTGCGCCGGGCTTTGTGGGACATGCGCGACGCCATCGACCGCTACAAAGACGGCGCGGATCGCAACGCGTTTCAGACCAAGCTCGACAGCGGTGGCTATCCCCCGACTCTTGAGGAATTGGTCAAGGGAGTGGAGTCGCAGGGTGGCAAGAAACTTCGCTTCCTGCGTGCTATCCCTACCGACCCCATGACCAAGAGCAAGGAATGGGGCCTGCGGTCGATGCAGGACGATCCGGATTCCGATTCCTGGGGCGGGCAGAGCGTGTTCGACGTCTACACCAAGTCGGAAGGCACCGCACTCGACGGGACGAAGTATAAGGACTGGTAAATGCTAGCGGGCATACACAGCTTGGGGCGAGTCACCAACACTTTCGGCGGCAGATCTGCGCGCGGACTCGTCGGCAGCCGGCGCTGGAAGAATGCCCGCGGCTTCACCCTGCTGGAGATGATGATCGTCATCAGCATCATCATCATTCTGATGGCCATCGCGATTCCCAACTACAACCGCACCGTCATCCAGTCCCGCGAATCCGTTTTGCGCTCCAACCTGAGCACCTTGCGCAGCGTCATTTCGCAATACACTCTCGACAAGCAGAAGGCCCCGCAGTCGCTCGACGATCTGGTCACGGCGGGCTATCTGCGCCAAGTCCCCGTCGATCCCATGACCAAGGAAACTAACTGGGAAGTGGTTCAGGAAGATACCCTGATGGCCGTGGATCAACAGGAACCTGGAATTGTTGACGTGCACTCGGCCTCCAGCGGCACCGCCAGCGACGGCACCGCCTACAGTACCTGGTGAATCTCCCGCCAAGCGGTCGGCTCTTGCGATCGTTTGCAGCCCAAGTTGTGCGCGCCTGCGCGTAGCCAGTAACATCTAGTCATGCCCGTTGAAACCGAAATCAAGGCCCCAGTCTCCATTCGCGCGCCGCGCGGCAACTCCATCACCTGCAAAGGCTGGCAGCAGGAAGCCGCCATGCGCATGCTGATGAACAATCTCGACGAGGAAGTCGCCGAGCGCCCGCAGGACTTGGTCGTCTACGGCGGAACCGGCCGCGCCGCGCGCAGTTGGGAGGCCTATCACGCGATCGTTGCATCACTGAAAAATCTAGCGAACGACGAAACTTTGCTGGTGCAATCGGGCAAGCCGGTCGGCGTATTCAAGACCCACGACCACGCTCCACGCGTACTGATCGCCAACTCAAATCTGGTCGGCCACTGGTCGAACTGGGAAAAGTTCAACGAACTGGAACGCGCCGGTCTGATGATGTATGGGCAGATGACCGCAGGATCATGGATCTACATCGGTTCGCAGGGAATCGTGCAGGGCACGTTCGAAACATTTTCCGCCGCGGGCGAAAAACATTTTGGCGGAGATCTCGCCGGCAAGCTGATCGTCAGCGGCGGCATGGGCGGCATGGGCGGAGCGCAACCGCTGGCCGCGACCATGACCGGCGCGGCGTTTCTGGGTATTGACGTAGATCCCGAGCGCATCAAGAAGCGCCTCAAAACCGGCTACTGCGACTTCATGGTCACCACGCTGGACGAAGCCCTGCGCATTCTGAAAAACGCCATTCGCAAGAAAGAAAATATCTCCGTCGGCTTGGTCGGAAATTGTGCCGACATCATTCCGGAGATGGCCGGGCGCGGCGTCGTGCCCGACATCCTCACCGACCAGACATCGGCCCACGATCCGCTCAACGGATATGTTCCGAACGGCATGAGTTTTGCCGATGCCCTCGAGTTACGAAAAATCGATCCCAAGGCGTATCAGGAAAAATCGCTCGACGCGATGGCGAAGCACGTGGAAGGCATGCTGCGCCTGCAGAAGATGGGCTCGGTGACATTCGACTACGGAAATAACATTCGGACTTTCGCCTTCCAGCGCGGCGTGAAGAACGCCTACGACTTCCCCGGATTCGTGCCCGCATATATTCGCCCTCTGTTCTGCGAGGGCCGCGGACCATTCCGCTGGGTCGCTCTCTCGGGTGAAGCCTCCGACATTCACGTCACCGACAATCTCGTTCTGGAACTATTCCCGGAGAACCGCATCCTGCGCCGCTGGATCGATCTCGCGCGCAAGCGCATTAAATTCCAGGGCCTGCCCGCGCGCATCTGCTGGCTGGGTTACGGCGAACGCGCCGAATTCGGACTGGCCATGAACGATCTGGTGAAAAAAGGCAAGATCAAAGCGCCGATAGTGATCGGCCGTGACCACCTCGACTGCGGCTCGGTAGCATCACCGTATCGCGAAACCGAAAGCATGAAAGACGGCTCCGACGCCGTGGCCGACTGGCCGCTGCTTAACGCGCTGCTGAACACGGCGGCGGGCGCGTCGTGGGTTTCCATTCACAACGGCGGAGGCGTCGGCATCGGCTACTCGCTGCACGCCGGGCAAGTCACGGTCGCCGACGGCACTGACGAAATGGCGAAGCGCATCGAGCGCGTCTTGACCACCGACCCAGGCATGGGCGTAATCCGCCACGTGGACGCGGGCTACGACGAGGCGAGAGAATTTGCGAAGAAGAGCGGAGTAAAAGTGCCGATGGAAAGTTGAGCAGCCGCGTGCGCCGACCGAAAACTCATGTGGGGACAGCCGCCCTCGGCTGTCCGGTGAGCGCAGCGCACCAGTTTTCTCTTTCAGCCTAGCCTACTTTGCCAGCGCGTTGTAAACCGCCTCATACGCCGGCTTCTTGTGATACTTGTCATCCCATAGCAAAGCCCATCCCATGCCCTTGAAGAACTGCGGAATCCACGACTGCTTGTCGTCGAGGCCCCAGGTCTGGATTAACTTGCACGCAGGCTGCTGCACGCAGAGCGCGGTGATTTCGCCATAGAGTTTGGCTTGCGCCCTGAGCGAGGCAGAGCTCGCATCGCTAAGCCGGACATCCAACTCCGTGATGTGCAGCTCCAGTCCCAGCTTTGCGAAGCGATCCATATTTTTCGCGTACGAGGCCAGCGTTTCAGGTTTGTCGAACTTCAGGCTGACATGCGTTTGGAAGCCGATCCCGTCCAGCGGCACGCCGCGCTTCTTGAAGTCCTTCGCCATGGCGTAGATCGCGTCCGATTTTTTATTCATGGCTTCGGCATCGTAGTCGTTGTAGAAGAGCTTGGCAGTCGGGTCAGACTCGCGGGCCCAACGCAGAGCCTGCTCGATGTACTGCGTTCCTTCCCCCGCGCCGATTCCCGGCTGGTCGCACCAGACGGTATGGCGCATGGTGCCGTCGTCGTTGAAAGCTTCGTTGACGACATCCCATGCATAAACTTTCGAAGCATAGTGCGCCATCACGGTGCGGATGTGGCCGCGCAGGATTTCGGCGAGCTGCGACGGAGTATGGCCGCCTTTCGTGATCCAGCCCGGGACCTGGTTGTGCCAGACGAGAGTGTGTCCACGGACGACCATGTTGTGAGCCTGCGCGAACGCGACCAGCGCGTCGCCGCCCGTGAAGTCGTACGGGTTCGGGTCGGTGTCGGGGCGCGGATGGATGAGAGCGAACTTCATTTCGTTCTCGGCCTGGAGTTGGCTGAATTCGGTTCCGAGGATGTCAGCGTACTCGGCATCATCGAGGTGCTTCGAAGCCGCCGCTGCGCCGATGAAGATGTGGCGGCCGTCTCCGGCCTGACGCAGCGTTCCAGTCGCAGGCGGAACAGGACGATGCTCGGGCGAGGCGGACCCGGGTTGGAAAAAAAATCCGCACAGCACCACCGTAGCGAAAAGTGTTCCGGCGCGGTGAAGAATACTCAGGTGAACTCGAGGTCGAACCCAAGCGTTGATCATAGGAGGCCTTCGAACCGAAATTGTAGCCCAGGATGCTGGGCCCAACCCGGGAAGGTTCCTGTTTCCCATTGGCGCTGAAGGTACTGCTAGACTGAAAGAACGCGTGAGCACCGCTAAACGAAAATCTCAACCGGACGGACTTCTGCTGGTAAATATCGGCCAGCTGCTCACGTTGCACATGCCGGCTCAGCATGGTCCCCGTCGCGGATCTGATCTGAAAGAGCTTGGGATCATAAAAGACGGCGCGGTGTTGTGCCTGGGCGGAAAAGTTGTTTGCGTGGGAACCACGAAGGACGCTCTGCGCGACCGATGGCTGAAGCGCAATCGCGGCAAGATCGTCGAGGTCGACTGCGCCGGTAAAGTGGTACTGCCCGGGTTTGTGGACTCGCATACCCACCCCGTCTTCGTCTCTCCGCGACTGGTGGACTTCGAGAAGCGCATCGAAGGCGCATCCTACGAGGAAATCGCGCAGGCGGGTGGCGGCATTCGCTCGAGCGTCGAAGGGGTTCGCAAGGCTACGAAAAGCGCTTTGACGGCAAGAGTGTCAACAACTCTCGCCACCATGGCCGCTCACGGCACGACCACCGTCGAGGCCAAGTCAGGATACGGGCTCACCGTCGAGTCAGAGTTGAAATCGCTGGAGGCCATTCGCGACGCGGCCTCGCTCTGGCCGGGAACGGTGATCTCCACGCTGCTCGGAGCCCATGTTGTACCGAAAGAGTTTCAGGGCTGCTCACAAAAGTATGTTGAGATCGTCTGTACAGAGATGATTCCCCGGGCCGCGAAGCGGAAGCTCGCCCAGTTCGTGGATGTTTTCTGCGACCAGGGGGCGTTTACGGCGAAAGAGACGGAACAGATTTTTGCCGCCGCGGAGAAGCACGGATTGAGCGTCCGGGCACACATGGGCCAGCTTTCGGAGACGACACTGGCGCCGTTTCTGCTCTTCAACCCCGCGTCGTTCGATCACATGGATCATGTGAGCGACGACGACATCCTGCGTTTGGCGGCGCGAGATACGGTAGCCACGCTAGTGCCGGGAGCAAATTATTTTCTGGGATTGAAAGCGTATCCGAAGGCGCGCCGGTTGATCGATGCGGGTGTTCCGGTGGCGCTGGCAACGGACTACAACCCTGGCACATCTCCGACGATCAGCATGCCGATGGCAATGTCACTTGCGTGCACGCATATGAAGATGTCGCCGGCGGAGTCGATTGCCGCGGCAACCATCAATGGAGCATGGTCGCTTCGAGTGGCCGCCCGCAAAGGCAGCATCGAACCGGGCAAGGACGCCGACCTCGCCGTGTTTGACGTAAAGGACTACCGTGAGATCGCCTACTGGTTCGGCTCGAATCATTGTTCGATGGCGGTTCTCAATGGCGCGGTGAGGTCCGGCAATTGAACTTTCGCGGATGGTCACCCGTACCAATCTGTATCAGGGAGCGATTTCTGCGCTCTCTGCAAGGCGCTTGAAACCTGGACCAGTTCTGATCTTAAGGAAACAATCCGATCCAATCTCTTGAGGGAAATCAATGAAGCGAATTTTAGCGGTGACGACTTTTATCGTACTGACAATCTCGCTGGCCTCGGCGCAGCGACTGCCCGAGGGCGTGGCCAAGCCCGAGAATTACAAACTCAAGTTCACGCCTGATCTCGAGAAGGCTAACTTTGAAGGCGACGAAACCATCTCGCTGCGACTGCTGCAGCCGACCACAGAAATTACGCTGAACGCGGTCGACATCGATTTCCACGAGGTCACCATCACCAGCGGCGGCGCCACCCAGCAGGTCAAGGTGACGCCCGAAAAAGAAAAGGAGATGGTGGTGCTTAGCGTCGGGAAGCCGCTGGCAGCAGGCACAGCCAGCTTGCACATCACCTACACGGGGATTCTCAACAACGAAATGCGAGGCCTGTACCTTGGCAAGGACGACAAGGGCCGCAAATACGCCGCCTCGCAATTTGAAGCCACCGACGCGCGGCGTGCGTTCCCTTCGTTCGACGAGCCTGACTACAAAGCCACGTTCGACATTACCGCGGTCGCCGACAAAGACCTGGTCGCAATCTCGAACCAGAAAGTTGTTTCCGACACCGCCGGCCCCGAGGGACAAACATACCGTGAAGTTCGCCACCACGGCCAAGATGTCGTCGTATCTGGCCGCGCTGGTGGTCGGCAACTTCGAGTACATCGAAGGTGAAGCCGACGGCATTCCGATCCGCGTCTACAGCACTCCGGGAAAGAAAGAAATGGGCAGGTTTGCTCTGGAGACTGCGGAATACGTTCTCGGCTACTACGACAAATATTTCTCCATCAAATATCCCTACGGAAAGCTCGACCTGATCGGCCTGCCTGATTTCTCCGCCGGAGCGATGGAGAATACGGGCTGCATCACATTCCGCGAAGTGATTTTGCTGATCGATGAGAAACAGGGATCGGTCGGCTTGAAGAAAGACCATCGCCAGCGTCATCGCGCATGAAATGGCGCACCAGTGGTTTGGCGATCTGGTTACGATGAAGTGGTGGGACGACATCTGGCTCAACGAAGGTTTCGCGACCTGGATGGAAACCAAGCCAGTGGCCAAATGGAAGCCGGAATGGAATTACGATCTCGACAATGTCAGCGCAACCAGCGGAACGCTCAATCTCGATTCGCTGGCCAATACGCGTCCGATTCACCAGGCAGCCGAAACTCCGGCGCAGATTCAGGAACTGTTTGACGGCATCGCCTACGGCAAAGCGGCGTCAGTATTGCGGATGCTCGAGTCTTATCTGGGCGAAGAAACTTTCCGCGCCGGCGTGAACGCTTATCTGAAAGAGCATCAGTACGGCAACTGCGACGGCTGACGATTTCTGGGATACGCAGGCGAAAACTTCGAAGCAGCCCGTCGACAAAATCATGCCCACCTGGGTGAAACAGCCGGGCGCTCCGATCGTGAATGTCAAAGCGCAGTGCTCGGGCAACTCGACGAATGTCACCCTATCGCAGCAACGATATTTCGTTGACCGCGCGAAGTTCGAACAACCCAACGATCAACTCTGGCAGATTCCGTTGTGCCTGAAGGGTTCGGCCAGTGGCGAGAGCGCGAAGTGCGAGCTCATGACCAAGAAGGAAGAAACCTTCACGCTGCCGGGATGTTCGACCTGGGTTCTGGCCAATGCCGGCGCCACCGGCTACTACCGCACCGGCTATCAGCCCGATGCGGTTCGGGCGCTGGCCGAGCGACGCGGAGACGAAGCTGACTCCGGCCGAGCGCATCGCGCTGCAGGGCGACATCTGGGCGTCGATTCGCGTGGGCCGCGAACCGGCGGGAGACTATCTGGCATTCGCGCAAGGTCTGCAGTCCGACCACAACCGCGCCGTGCTGGAGGACGTTCTCGGCCGGCTCAATTACATCGGGCGCTATCTGGTGAGTGACAGCGATCGGGATGCGTATCCGCATGTGGCTGCGCCAGTACCTGGCGCCGGCCATGAAAGAACTGGGCTATGAGCCGAAGCCGGGCGAGAGCGACGAACAGCGCACTTTGCGGTTGCGAGTGCTCGGCTCGCTGGGCTACGACGCCCGCGATCCGGAAGTGCTGGCCGAGGCCCGTAAAATTGCGGACAAGGCGCTGGACGATCCGTCGTCGGTGGATCACGAAATGGCCGGAGGCGCTTTCGGGCTGGCGGCTTTGAACGGCGACGCTGCGTTTTACGACCGGGTCATGGCGGCTCTAAAACATCCGAAGTCGCCGGAGGAATATTACATCTACCTCTACACGCTGCCCAGCTTCCGCGATCCGAAGCTGCTGGAGCGCACGTTGGAGTTTGCCATTTCGCCCGACGTGCGCTCGCAGGATTCTCTGCAGGTCATTTCGAGCGTGATGGGGAATCCTGACGGGCGAGAAACTGGCCTGGGATTTTGTGCGCCAGCATTGGCCGGAAATTGAAAAAGCCGGCGGACCTTTTGCCAGCGCCGAGATCGTAGGAGCCACCAGCGTTTTCTGCGACGCCGCGGAACGCGACCAGGTAACGGAATTCTTTACCGCTCACAAGGTCGAGGCGGCGGAACGCACGTACAAGCAATCGATTGAGCGCATCAATAACTGCATTGACTTGAAGTCGCAACAGGAGACGCAATTGGCGTCGTGGCTGGGGCAACACGGCATGGCTGGCGGAAAATAAGGCGAGTCGATTTTCGCTCGACGGATCAGACGGCCCGGAATATTTTCCGGGCCTTTTTTTTGCAACAATCTTGCCGACGTCGATTCTACGGCACGACCGGCAGCACCAGATGCGAAGGCAGATCGGGCGAGCAGTATATGCGCTGCGTCGCCGGCACAAAATCGGACGCAGTCGCTTTGTAGATGCTGGGCACAAACTTCTGTGGGTTGCGGTCGATCACAGGAAACCATGTCGACTGTATCTGCACCATGATTCGGTGCCCTTTCAGAAAAACATGATCGTGATCGCGCAGTGAGATGTCCCATTCGGCGGGCTTGTTCCGGGTCGAGGGCTCGGGCTTCTCGAAGCTCTTCAGATAGCGCCCGCGGCGCACTTCCATCGCGATCGGAAGTTCGTATCCGTTCAGCGACTGGGCGTACTGGCCGGGCTTCGGTCCTTCGTCGGGAGTCCAGGCATTTTTCTGCGCATCCTGCGGATACACGTCGATCAGCTTCACCACAAAATCGCTGTCGGTTCCGGAAGTCGAAGCGAAAAGATTCGCGGCCAGCGGGCCCGTGACGGTCAGGTCGTGGTCGAGCGGCGCGCTCTCAAACGTGAGAACGTCGGGCCGGTGATCGACGAAGCGCTGGTCGGCGACTTCCCAGGTGCGCCAGTCGCCCGCAGGATAAGTCGGCGAGATCGGGCGCTGCCGGTACGGCACCGGATTCGCAGGATCGGAAACATATTCGCGATAAGCCTCGCGCCTGGCGCCGCCGTCGGCGCGGTGAATGAAAGCGTTCCGTCGGCGTGCAGATACAGATTTGTGGGCTTCGCCTCTTTCGGAGGCCACGCAGCATAGGTGTGCCAGGTATTCGATCCACTCTGAAAAGTGCTGGCCTGCCACGCCGGCTTGTCGCCTTGCCCGTGCAGGTAGTAGCGGAAGAATGGAGCCAAGATGTTCTCGCGAAATTCGCGCGAGGTTTCATGGCCGCCGAACGGAATCAGGCCGATGCTGTCACCTTTGCACTCCCGCCCACTCGCCGTGAAACCACGGCCCCGCCACCATGAAATTCGTGTGCTGCGGATCGTTTTCTTCCGCGTGACGAAAAATCTGCCACGGGCCCCAGGGATCTTCCTGATCCCAGAATCCCGCAACGTTCAGGTTCGGCACGGTCGAGGCGTGCAACTGGTTGACCCACGCTTCTTTCTTCCAGAAGTCGTCGTAGTCAGGATGGTCAATCGGTCGAGTTCCAGTAAGGAATGGAGCCATGAAGATATTTCGCGTTGATGTTCGAGAGCGGACCGAGATCGAGATACCACTGATAAGTGTCGTAGGTTTCGAAATCGAAATGAGTATTCTTGCTCTTGTCGGCCTGCTCCATGACTGCGTATTCGAAATCGTAACTCTCGCGCAGCGCGCCGAAGCGGTGGTCGTCATCATTCATCCACTGGTCGACAGGCGAGGCCTGCTCGCTGATCGCCTTGAGCGCCGGATGCGGATGCAGCAGGGTAAGCGCCGTCGTGAGTCCGTCGTAGGAGACTCCGTACATCCCAACCTTGCCATTGTTGTTGGGAACATTTTTCACGAGCCATTCGATCGAATCGTAGGCGTCAGTAGTTTCGTTCGTGGCTTTTGGATCTTTCAGGTCGACCCAGGAAGAGAGGTTGAACACGCCCTCCGACTTGAAGCGGCCTCGCAGGTTTTGGATGACGAAAATGTAGCCGTCCTGCGCGAGTTCCTTGATCGACGATGGCATCTGCTCAGGCGGCTTCTCGGGAACTCCGTAGGGCGTGCGGCGAAAAAGAATCGGCAACGGTCCGGTCTGATCGACGGGGGTAAGGATCACCGTCTGCAGATGAACTCCGTCGCGCACCGGAATCATCACTTCCTGCAGCGTGAACAGCGGCTTCGCCGGAGTCGCCGGCGGAGTCTGTTGCGCACGAGCGGAGACCGCGGCCAAGGATAGAGCTGAGAAGGCCAGAACGACACGCATATTGGATGAGCGCACTTGGTTTCCTCCGGGCGCAGCACAGGCTGAGATGCAACCTGGCTCAGTTGAAGCGTGCGCCGAAGTATAACAATCCGTCGTAGCCGAGGGAAGCGAGCGCCTCAACGAGCAGGGTAAATGTTTGATTTTCTCAGCGAACTCTGCGGAGGTTCTCTGCATGCGAAGAAAGGCCGCAGAGTTCGCTGAGAGAACCAATCAGAATAGCCGGCCCATCGAGAAGTTGATCCGGCTTTGCCCGGTTGGGCTGACGCTCGCGGCCAGTGCGAGGGGACCGACGATCGTGTCGGCGATCACGCCCAGATTGAAAGTGCCGCGCACGACGACCGGCCCGGGATCGGCGATTGTCGTGCCGAAGGCCGTGCCTGCCTCATACCAGCCACCCCAATAGATTTTGCCCCCGATCAGAGAAGGCATGCGATAAAGTTCGCGGCGGAATCCAATCGACGAATATGCATAGTGATTACCCAGAAATTCCTGCGGAAGATATGCGCCCAGCCGGAAAGGTCCGCCGAGCGCAAAAACCTGGAACGGCCCGGCCGAGCCTCGAAATGTTGTTCCGCCGGAGATGTCAGAGAAGAGCGAGGTCTTCGGACCGAGCGGCAGAAAACTGGAAGTCTGCGCTTCGAGCTGCGCAATTGGATTCGCGAGCCCGGGACTTTGCAGCACCCGCGAAAGTGTGATGACCGCGCGCGTTCCGCTTGCCGGCACAGACGGACTGTCCTGCCCATCCCATACATAGCGCGCGCGGAATTCTCCGGTACTGCCGTTGACGATGGGCAGACCTGCGGCTCCGATCAGCGGACTCAGCTTGCCATCGAAGATTTCATAGCCAACGCGAAATTCGCTGCGCCGGCCGGAGTTATAACCGATGTCGAATCCGCCACCCGCGCGCTCGTCGCCGAAAACGGCAACTCGAGTCAACCCAGTAAAAGAGTTGCGGGCAAACTTTGAGGCGAAGGCATAGGGCGCCACGAAAAATCTCGACTGCCCGAGCGGTTGGTAGAACTCGGTCGCGCCCAGATTGCTGGACCCAAAAAGCAGATCGTTGCGCCACTCGCCCCCTTGATGCGCCACATCCATAAAGGTCACGCGCGCGCCCGCTGAGAAATCGAACGCCGCCACGCCGGATCCCTCCACGTTAATCGCGAGGTCTACGAACGGCGGACCGTACGATTTTTCGTGCGCGGTAACGCGCAACGCGGCCACTCCATTCTGCGTGAAACCCTCGTAGCCCAGGCGATCGAACTGGCCCTCGCCTGCGATTCGCGTCAGTTGAGTGTCGAGCTGGTTCAGATTGAGGGGCTCGCTCAACTTCTTGTCGAGCTGGTGTTGGATGCGGCTGTCCGTGTCGGAGTCTGCCCCGGTGACCTCGATAGTTTCGATTTTTCGGGGCTGCTGGTGTTTGCGCGCGGCGCGAGCCGCCAGATATTTCTCCCACTCGGCGGGATCGTGGATCGCATAGGGCAGAAGAGCGGCCGACTGGCTGGCCGCGCTCTTGTAGCCCAGAGCAATGAATTCCTGCACGCGGGAATAGTCGGTCGCCGTGAAACCGGTCATATCCACGCTGACCTTGGCCTGGGCGAGCGCCAGCGAACGGTGCTCATTCTGCGTGACCATAACGTCGACCGCGCGATTCAGTACGCCGGTCAGCGTCTCGAGTTGCGTGCGGTTGCCTGGCGCCAAGTCGCAGTTCGACGGCGATCACCGCGTCGGCATGCATGGCCAGGACAGTTTCGACCGGGATGTTCTGCACCATGCCGCCATCGGCCAGCACGCGGCCATTCAACTCCACAGGAGTAAATACGCCGGGAATCGCCATGGAAGCCCGCACCGCCTGCGCCAAGGGTCCGTCGCTGAGAACCACACCCTCACCGCTCAACATGTCGGTCGCAACACAGCGAAATGGAATCGGCAAGTCGTCAAAACTTTCCGCGCCAGATTCGGGGAAGGCGATGCGATCGAGCAACAATCCCACACCCTGGCCGGGATTGTACCCGTTCGGACCGCTGAGACCGTGCTTCAGGCCGAGACGCGCGTCGATTAAGAAATCGCGCCGGTCTTGTTTGCGCCGGTAGGACAGCTGCGAATAAATCGGCTCCGGCAGAAAAGCTTCATCCCAATTAATTTTCTCGGCGAAGGCCTGCATCTGCGCCGGCGACATGCCAGTGGCATACATCGCTGCGATAATGCTGCCCATACTGGTTCCCGCGATGCGGTCGACCGGGATGCGGTTCTCCTCCATCCACTGGATCACGCCAATTTCTGCCAGTCCGAGCGCGCCACCGCCGCTTAGAGCGAGTCCGATGCGCGGACGGTGATCCCGGGTTGACGACGGAGCGACTGGGGAAGCGTCCTGTGCGTGCGACGAGGAAGGGAGAAGGAAAATTCCGAGAAAGATCCCGGCCCCCATTAGTACCAGAGCGATCGGAACTGAGGCAGTCCGATTGATTGTTTTCATCATGGGCTCCTGCGGTGCGGAAACGAAGCGTCAACTCAACGCGGATTCCGAGGCGAGGAAAAAAGGTTAGCAGGTTTGGCGGGCAGAGTCAGGCGAAGGAGAACGTCAGTTCGACTTCGCCGATGATGACGGCATCGCGCGCACTTGATCGACGACTCCGCGGACAGCATCGATGACGACGTCGGGGCGGTCAAGCTGAATATAGTGCGAACTGTTTTTCACGTCCGCTTGCGTGCCGCGCGTAGAAAGCTGCGAGAGTTCTTTCTGCATTTTTTCCCAGCTATCATTAAGCGGCCTGGCGACGTCGGCCGGAAGATCGGCCGACGGTTTGTCCGGATCGTGCGAAAGCACCACCAGCGGCAGGTCTCCAAGCGCGGGGGTGGCGCCGGCCTGAGCCGCGCTCTCGGGAAAACTCTTCAGCTCCGCCACGCTCTCAACCGCGGTGTGATAGTTGCACTCCGCAGCGCGCAGCACCGGATCTTCGTCGCACAAACCGAGCGCCCGCGGAATGCCGAACGGCATGGAATATTCCAGAAACTCCGCTTCACGCCGCCAGCTGCCTTCCATCGTTTTGACCTCGGGCGAAAACCGATTCTCCTGGTCAGGATGGGACGAGTCGACCAGCACCATGCCTGCGACTTCACTGCGATAGAGGCTGGCGTAGAGCCGCACATCGAATCCTCCCATCGAATGCCCGACCAGAACGTAAGGCGGCGCAACGCCGGCGGCTTGCAGGAGTGTGTGTAGTTCGCCGGCGATCACCTTGCTGGTTCGAGGGAGCGGACTGGAATCGCTGTAGCCAAGTCCAGCGCGATCGTAGGAACATACGTGCGCGAATTTTGCGATTTGCGGCTGCACTTTACGCCAGGACGCATACGTATCGCCCAGTCCGGATTCGAGAATCACCGTGGGACTGCCCTCGCCCGTGCAGTCAATGTGCATCCGGTAGCCGCCCACGTCGAACCGCCTGCCGCTCATGGGATTAAAGCGGCGGTCGCGCGCTTCACAAATGTTTTCGTAGATCATGCCGACAACCGCGAGCGATAAGACACAGACCAGTAGACCAAGGACAATGCGGCGGAGCCACGAAGGAGACGACGCAGATGGAGCCGCAACATTGTGCATGAAGGCCGACCCGCAGCGCGACCTGTCGCGCGGTGCAGTCGCCGTATTCTACATGACTACGGGTACCGCAATGCCCAACACTGCCAGGCAGCGAATCATTTCCCGGCGGACGACTGCAACCGTCGCCAGGAGAAAGCTTTTTCGCGTTTCGTCCGCTTCGCTGAGGATGGGATGGCGATGGTAGAAGGTGTTAAACAATTGCCCCAACCGGAACACATGTTTCGCAAGATGCGCAGGCTCGGTGGTGGCGATGCACTTGTCGATCACATAGGAAGTCTGCGACGACGCCAGCCACAGCTCCCAGATTTCGTTGGCGGCCTCGCCGGATAGAGCGCTCGCCAGCTCGTCGGCCGAAATCTTGCCGGCTTCATTCAGAAAAGTCTCGGGATCGAATCCTGCTTTCCGGAAAATGCTGGTGGCGCGCACCACCGCGTATTGCGCGTAAGGTCCAGTTTCGCCTTCGAAGCTGAGAGCCTCTTTGAAATCGAAGGCGATTACCGACTGCTTGGTGAACTTCAGCATGAAGTAGCGCAACGCGCCGATCGCGATCTGCGTGGCAATCGCCAAACGCTCGCCGTCGCTAAGTTGCGGATGCCGCGAGTCCACTTCCTTTTTTGCCGATGCGATCAGCTGATCGAGCAGATCATCGGCCTTCACGCCAAAGCCCTTGCGCCCGCTGACTTCAATGTAGGACCGGGCTTTGTCTTCCTCGCTCAAGGTATAGCCGAGTTCCGCGGCGCAGCGCGGCGTGAGCGCAACCATCTCGTAGGAAAAATGCGTGTAGTGCTGCGCCGCTTCGCCATGGCCAAGGCCGCGCAGAGCCTCAATCACCGTGTTCTGCGCCTCCGACTGCCGCGCATCGATGACGTTGTAGATTTCAGCAACGTCGCCGAAGTGCGGATGATCTTTTTCGCCGTCGACGGCCGAGATCCAGCATTCGTGATGGTTCGGATAGCGGTAAAACTTGCGATATCCGAAATCGCGTCCCAGTAACCCGAACTTCCACATGTGGTAGGCGATGTCTTTGCCGACATAACCAACAGTCCCGTTCGAACGCACGATGACTTTCTGGTCTTCTTCGGCAATCTTGTCTTCATCTGCGTTATTTTCCTCCGATGAGCCCGTGGCGAGCTCAGCCGCGGCGTTCGACTTCCCAGTCCCCGCGCGCCGCATCACCCAGCAGCCCTTATTCTTGCCCTCGCTCTCGAAAGTGAGCACGCCCGATTCCTTCAGCTTGATGAAGGCCGCATCCCAGAAATGCAGGTGCAGAATTTCGCTCTCGCGCGGCAGAAAATCGTATTCAATGTCGAGCCGGTCCATCGTCTCTAAATGGCGGCGCAGCACCGCCACTGAAATCAGATCGGCAATCGACGCCACTTCGCTCGCCGCATCCTCAATTGCGTGCAGCGTCTGCAACCGCACCTGCAGATTCTGCTTGTCCTCGGCGTACCACTGCGAAACGCGGGCATAGAGATCCCAGCAGTAGTAGTCGAAGCGCGGCTGCTTGGTCAGTGCCTCGATTTCCGCGCGGGATTTCTTCTCGATGTGTAGAAATCCGACCACTACATCGGCGACCTGCACACCCGTGTTGTCGATGTAGTTCTGAACGTCGACTTCCCTGCCCGCGTTGCGCAGCAACCGCACAAACGTGTCGCCGAGAATGGCGTTGCGCAGATGTCCAATGTGCGCCGCTTTGTTGGGATTGATGCTCGAGTGCTCGACCAGAATTTTCCCGGCAGGAATCTCGACCGGCGGCTTCCGATCCGCAACCAGCGCCGCCGCCATCCATCCCCGGTCGATCCTGACGTTCAGATAGCCCGGAGGAGCAACTTGCATTTCGGCAATGCCTTCGATCGCGCCGATCTCGGCCCGAATCGTTTCGGCAATCTTTCAGCGGCGCCGAGCGCAGCGGCTTGGCGAACGGAAAAATCGGAATGGCGTAGTCGCCCAGTTCAACCTTCGGCGGCTGTTCGATGACCACGCCGGGCAACGCCACGCCGGGATAACGGCGCTGCACACACTCCAGCACGCGCTGCGCCAAGACGATGTTCGAGATGACGATACAAGAAGTCCCTCTAAGGCGTTGAAGAAACAGCGATTTTACCAGAGCGGGCGCGCAGCCGCGCGTTTGACGCAGATGGCACGCTTCCCTATGATGAAAACTCCGTCTGCGATCATTAGTCGTTTTCGTTAGCCGAGGCCCACCGCCCGCCGAAATGCGGGATTTTGGCCAACGACCAATGACGAACGGCCAACGACGATTTTCCTATGCGTATTGCCTACCTTGAATGTTTTTCCGGCATCAGCGGCGATATGTTTCTAGGCGCGCTCATCGATGCCGGAGTTTCGCCCCGCGTGCTGGAAGACACCGTCGCGGCGCTCAACGTAGGCGCGCGCCTGGAAATTTCTCGTGTTGTCCGCAGCGGCATCTCCGCGACAAAAGTTGACGTGTGGGTCGAAGGCGAGAAAGACATGCCCCGCGAAGAATTCTGGGTGCAGCAAGAGCAGAAAGCAGCTCAGACCCACTCGCACACTCACCATGCTCATGATGACGATCACGGGCATGATCACGATCACAAACATTCTTCCGTGCAGGAAGTTTTCGCCGACGGTGACGCCCGTGCCACACGAGCATTCACATCCTCACGCCCATGCACATGGCCGCGGCCTGACCGAGATTCGCGAAATCATCGGCGACGCCGCCATCAGCGAAACTGCCAAGAAGACAGCGATTGCGATCTTCGAAGGGCTCGGCGCAGCCGAAGCCAAAATTCACGCCACTACGATCGAAAAGGTGCACTTCCACGAGGTCGGCGCGGTCGATGCCATGGTCGACATCGTGTGTGCCGCGGTCGGAGCAGAAGCGCTCGGCGTCGATCAAATCATCTGTTCGCCTCTCAACGTTGGTGGGGGAATGGTGAAGTGCGCCCACGGCACATTTCCCGTGCCGGCTCCAGCCACCGTCGAGTTGCTAAAAGATGCGCCAGTATACGCGTCCGGCCTGCAAGCCGAGTTGGTGACTCCCACGGGCGCTGCGATTGTAAAAGTTCTCGCCACCCGCTTCGCAGCGTTTCCTGAAATGACGGTAGAGAAATCCGGATACGGAGCCGGCACGCGCGAGTTTCCGGGATATCCCAACGTCGTGCGACTGATCATCGGAGAAGCCGCTTCAGTGCTGGCCGAGAAGACCGCCTCGGAAATCGTGACCGTGCTGGAAGCGAATCTCGACGACCTGAATCCCCAGGTTTTCGGCTACGTAATGGATCGTCTGCTGGAAGAGGGAGCGCTCGACGCATTCGGAGTGCCCGTGCAGATGAAGAAGAATCGCCCCGGCATGCTGCTCACCGCTCTGTGCAAGCCGCAAGACGCGAGCAAGCTGACGCAACTGATCTTCACCGAGACGACGACGCTGGGCGTGCGCCGCCGCGACGAAGTTCGGCAGAATTCTCGCGCGGCGTTGGGAGAACGTTTGCACCCAATGGGGCGACGTCCGCATCAAGATCGCCAGCATGAACGGCACCGTCACCAACTACGCGCCCGAATATGAAGATTGCCGCCGCATCGCCACCGCACAACATGTGCCGCTGAAAACCGTGATGCAGGAAGCCGCGCGAGAATATCTGGAGAAAGGCGAAAAGCATTAACCACCGAGGCACCGGGGTACCCTGTGATCCTCAGTGACCTCTGTGTTTAAGATTTATGACTCGCAAGTTCTACATCACGACCCCGATTTACTACGTGAACGCGCGCCCGCACATCGGCCACGCGTACACCACGATCGCCTGCGACACGATCGCGCGGCGGCAGCGACTGCTGGGCGCTGACACATTTTTTCTCACCGGCACCGACGAGCACGGACAAAAAATCGAGCGCGCCGCCCAAGCCGCCGGAAAAACTCCCCAACAGTACGCCGACGAAATTTCCGCCCAATTCCGCAATCTCTGGAAGCGGATGGGCATTTCGAACGACGACTTCATCCGCACCACCGAAGAGCGCCACATCAAACGCGTGCAGGAACTTTTCCGTCAGCTTCGCGATCGTGGCTTCATCTACAAGGGCACCTACACCGGCCAATATTGCGTCTCCGACGAACTCTACGTCGACGGCGCACAGCCCGGCGATCCCTGCCCGACCTGCGGTCGCACCACGGAAACGGTTCACGAGGAAAATTATTTCTTCAAACTCTCCGCGTTTCAAGACCAGTTGCTTGAGCTTTATGAGAATCCAGACTTCATCCGCCCCGAGTCCCGGCGAAACGAAGTCGCAGCGTTCGTGCGCTCCGGCCTGCGCGATCTCTCGATCAGCCGCTCGACATTTTCCTGGGGCATTCCTGTCCCCGACGATCCCAAGCACGTGATCTACGTTTGGCTCGACGCGCTCGCGAACTACATCACGGCGATCGGCTACGGTTCCAATCACGCGGGCGCGCAGGAAGCCTTCAAGAAATACTGGCCCGCCGACGTCCAGATGATCGGAAAAGAAATCGTCCGCTTCCACTGCGTCTACTGGCCGGCCTTTCTTCTGGCCGCGGGATTGGCTTTGCCCAAAGCGATTGTGGCGCACGGTTGGCTGCTGTTTGAAGAGAGCAAGATGTCGAAGTCACGCGGCAACATCGTGCGCACCGAAACCATTCTCGACGTTCTCGGCGCGGACGCCCTGCGTTATTTCCTGCTGCGCGAAGTCGTCTTCGGGCAGGACGGCTCGTTCTCGTTCGACGCGCTGGTGCAGCGTTACAACTCCGATCTCGCCAACGGCCTGGGCAATTTGGCCAGCCGCACGTTAACCATGATTAACCGGTACTTCAAAGGCGAAGTGCCGTACCCTTCAGCCGTCGGCGTTGAAGCCTGGTGATGAGGCCGTCGCCGAAACGGCGCGCAACGCGATTCGCGAATTCGGAATCCAGTTCGATCAATTTCAATTTTCCCGCGCCCTCGAAACCGCCTGGGGACTGATTGCCGCGGTCGACAAATACATCGTCGAAAACGAGCCTTGGACTCTGGGCGAAAAACAGGACGACGAAAACCGCGCTCGCCTCGCCACTGTGCTCTACACCTCGGCCGAGGCGCTGCGCATCGCGACAGCGCTGGCGCATCCGGTCATGCCCGACGCGACCGCGAAAATCTGGGCGCAGATGGGACTCGGCGACATCAAGAAACTCGCTCTGGCCGATCTCGCCTGGGGACAGTTGCCGCTGGGCACGAAGCTCGGCGAAGTCCACCCGGTTTTTCCGCGCGCCGACAAAAGCGCAATCGAAAGGATGCAGCAGATGGAAGATCAGCAACGAGGCCCGGCGGTTGAAGAATCGAAGTCAGCACCCGTGGCGGCCGCAGCCGTAGCAGCACCCACATCAGTTTCGCCAGCTGCGCCACCCGTGCCAGTCGCGGCGAGCGACGGAAAAATTACCATCGACGATTTCGCCAAGATCGATTTACGCGTCGGCATCGTGAAGGTTGCCGAACGTGTTCCCAAAGCCGACAAACTGCTGCGCCTCGAAATCGACATCGGCACAGAAGTGCGACAGGTTCTGGCCGGAATTGCCGAGGCGTACGCGCCGGAGACGCTGGTGGGCCGCAAGGTGGTAATCGTTGCCAACCTGGCTCCGCGAAAACTGCGTGGTCTGGAATCAAACGGAATGATCGTCGCCGCCTCGCTGGAGGGCGGGAAACCAGTGCTGGCAAGCTTTCTAGAGGATGTGCCGGTAGGCGCACGGCTGAAATAGACCAGACCTCGGACGTCAGACCTCAGCCGTTGAACAGCCAGTGCCGACTCAAGTCCGAGGTCCGACGTCCAAGGTCCGACGCCTGAGGTCTGAGGTTCAATGTTCGTAGATTCCCACGCACATCTCGATGGCAAGCAGTTCGACTCCGATCGCGAAGCGGTGATCGCTCGCGCGCTGGAAGCCGGAGTGCGGACCATGGTCGCGATCGGCAACGGCGACGGCCCTCCCACGCTCGACGCCGGCATCCAACTCGCGGAAAAGTATCCGTTCATGTACGCAACCATCGGGATACATCCGCACGAAGCTCGGCTTGCAGACGATGCGGCTTACGCGACGATGGAAAAATTGGCGCGACATCCCAAGGTGATTGCCTGGGGCGAGATCGGGCTCGACTACCACTACGACCACTCTCCGCGAGAAACACAGAAACAAGTGTTTACGCGGCAGATGGAACTCGCCGCGGTCGCGCAGTTGCCGATTGTAATTCACTGCCGCCCCTCGGACGGGAGCGACAACGCTTGGGAAGATTGCCTCGGCATGATTCAAGATCAGTGGGCGCCGCGCGGAATCGGCGGCATCCTGCACTGCTTCACCGGAAGTGCCGCGCAGGCAAAACGCGCACTCGACATTGGCTTCATGATTTCCTTCGCCGGAAATCTGACCTTCCCCAAGGCTCAACAGATTCGCGACGCAGCCCTCGAAATTCCTCTCGACCGCATGCTGATCGAGACCGACGCGCCTTATCTAGCGCCCGTGCCGCACCGGGGCAAGCGCAACGAGCCGGCGTTCGTGAAGGAAACTGCCCGCAAACTCGGCGAACTGCGCGGACTCTCGATGGAAGATTTGGGCGAGCGCACTTCTAACAATTTCTACAAATTTTTCAAATTGACTGAAATCTTTGAAAGCAAAGTATCCCTGCCGTGAATGCACGGGTTCTGTTAACCTCGCAGTAAGATTCCATTGTTTTCAGAAAGAATAGAAATATGCCCGATAGCAGCTTTGACGTCGTGAGCAAAATCGATCTGACCGAAGTTTCCAACGCCATTCAGCAGGCGCTGAAGGAGATTCATACCCGCTTCGACCTGAAGGATTCGAAGTCGAACATAGAACTCGAAAAAGACGCGATCGTCCTGCACTCCGCCGACGAATACAAACTCAAGGCCGTGAATGACGTTCTTCAAGCTAAGCTGGTCAAACGCGGAGTGTCGCTGAAAGGCCTGACCTACAGCCCCGTCGAGCCCGCTGCCGGAGGCACCGCCAAGCGCAAAGTCACCATGCAGCAAGGCATTGCCATGGAAAAGGCGAAAGAGATCGTGAAGCTGGTGAAAGATTCGAAGAAAAAAGCGCAGGCTTCGATTCAAGGCGACCTGGTGCGCGTCAGCAGCAAAGACCGCGACACGCTGCAGGAAACGATCGCGCTGCTGAAGGGCCACGATTTCGGAATTGATTTGCAGTTTACGAATTTCAGAACGAACTAAAAGCGGACGCCAGACCTCGGACCTCAGCCAACACCTGAAGCCCGAGGTCTAAGGTCCGAAGTCCAAGGTCCGAAGTCTGAGGTCTGATTTACTTGAGCGCATCGGCCGCTATCCACGGGAAAGAAGTATTCGATCTGCTGCGGGACGACCTCGCCGCGCTCGAAGGCGAGTTCGGCCGCGACACCGTCTCCGGCGTGCAGGCGATCACCGAGATTGGCGAATATTTACGCAACGGCGGTGGCAAACGAATCCGCCCGGCACTGCTGCTGCTCTCAGCGAAGCTGCTCGACTATCATGGCCAGGGCGCGGTTCGACTGGGAGCCGTGGTTGAAATTATTCACACCGCTACGCTCGTGCACGACGACATCATTGACGAAGCCAAGACGCGCCGCGGCCGTCCCGCGGCCAACACGCAGTGGGGAAATTCCAAATGCGTGCTGGCCGGCGACTGGCTTTACATGCAGGCCTTCAAGATCGCGGTGCAGGAGCGCAACTTCCGCATCCTCGACACGCTCATCGAACTCACGCAGCAGATGGTTGAGGGCGAACTGCTGCAGATGGAGAAGCTGGGCAAGTCGATCACGCTCGACGAACACTTCGACCTCATCTTTCGCAAGACTGCCTGCCTGTTTTCCGTCTGCATGCGCCTGGGCGCGATCCTGGCCGGCGCGACGCCCGAGCAGGAAGCCGCGCTGGGCCAGTACGGGCACGACCTTGGCATGGCGTTTCAGATTGTCGACGATGTGCTCGACCTCACCGCATCGGAAGACGTGCTCGGCAAGCCCGTAGCCAGCGATCTGCGCGAGGGCAAGGCCACCATGGCGGTGATTCATGCGCTGGAGCGCTGCACTCCAGACGAGCGCGCCAAAATCGAAACCGTACTCCAGCACGGAGCCTTCAACGGCGTAACCCACGCTCAGATTCTGGAAATCCTGCGAGCGTTACGGATCGCTGGACGCGGCCACAGCCCGCGCCGCGCGCTACGCCGAATCGGCCAGCAAAGCGATCTGCACCTTCCCGGATTCGGAGATCAAGCGCGCCCTGCTCTGGGCGCCAGAGTTCGTAGTGGCTCGCGAGAAATAGCCCTTCGGCGTCCCGCCTCGCCCGCTGAAGCGGCGCACAGGCCCGGTTTTACTGAACCTTTTCCCCGCGCTCTCGAATCAAAAGGCTTGCTGGGGTCTCGTTTCACCAACCCATATAATGCAAGTCCGTCCATGCAAGACCGACTATGACTGACATGTTTTCGATGATGGCGCGCCACGGCTATGCTTTGACGTTCGCCCTGCTGTTGGCGGAGGCGATCGGCCTGCCCTTCCCGGCTGCGCTCGCCCTGGTGGCGGCCGGAGCGGCATCGCATCGCACACTCTGTCGGCTCCGACAGTTCTTCTGACCGCGATGGTGGCGCTCCTGCTCGGCGACACCGCACAGTTCTGGCTCGGTCGCTACACCGGCTGGGCGCTGCTCGGTTTTCTTTGCCGCCTCTCGATGAATCCCGAGACCTGCATTCTCCGTTCCGCCGAATCGTTCTACAAGCGCGGCAAGACCACGCTGATCATCGCCAAGTTTATTCCCGGCATCAACACCATGGCCGCGCCGCTGGCGGGAAGTATGAAAATGCGCTTCGGCCAATTCCTGCAACTGGACTTCGCTCGGCGGCCTGCTCTACGCGCTGACGTACTTTTCTGGTAGGGTATCTGTCTCGCGATTTCCTGCGCCACGTTGGAGGGGTTTCACGAGGCGGGACGCGCGATGGAAGTGGTGATCTTCACCGCCCTCATCGTCTATGCGATTTACCGCATCTCGCAATTCCGTGAGGTATCAAAAAATATCGCATCATGCCGCGAGTGCAGGTGCAGGAACTGGCCGCGCGCCTGGCCTCGGACGAGGCCGAACACGTGCAGATCGTCGACGTGCGCAGCCACGGCTATTACGACATTGGCGCCGAGCGCATCAAGGGTTCGATCCGCATCGAGCCCAACAATCTCGACGAAGAGATCAAGAATCTCTCCAAAGACAAGGACATTTACCTCTACTGTACTTGAGCGCGCGAAGGCACAAGCGCCCGGGTGGCGCATCTGCTGCAGGAAAGAGGATTCAACACGTTCGTCATCGTCGGCGGACTGACCGCCTGGCGCAAGGCCGGCGAGCCGCTGGAGTCGGTCCCCAAGAACGACCTGATCAAGCTGCCGACTTTCAGTTAGTCGACGGCGAAGATTGCAGTCTGGCGGCCCGTACTCTATCTTCTTGGTGCGAAACTTTTCTTCAGCGCGGGGTTGAACCAAAAATAAGCCTCCGCGCGTCTGGAGATGGCCATGCGCCTGATTGTCATCGCCGCTCTGCTCATCGCATTCTCTCTGACGTTCTGCAACTTGGCCGCGTCGCCCGGCCATCCCGAAGCTTCCACGACCATCTACGATCCGAATCCTTCACACCCATGGAATCGCCTCTACGCTGCTCTATTGATCCGCGAGGACCGACACGGGGCGCAGTTCGGCGCGGACGCACTCGATCCACTTCTATGGGCCGACTCAGAGCACCTGTTATCCAAGCCATCTCACCAACGCGCTCTGCACGCTCTGGACGAATTTCTGAAAATGCACGCGGATGGTCTGATTCGCGATCCGCTCAAGCGCGCTCTGATGCAGCGCGACCTGTGGGCGATCTTCGACTGGTCAGCGCAGCAGGATTCGGCTTCAGAAAAACCGCGTTACGACAAGGAGAAGCAGGAGCTGCAAACACGCCTTGCCGAGGTCCTGCGCCGGATCGCCCTGAGCCCGAAAGAGATTGAAGCCTTGCCCGACAATTATTCCCAAGCGGTGACATCGGGCGAATTCGCCAAGGAATATGACGCGGCGCATCCCGACCAGCCTTTCCTTCCGCCTGATTTGCTCGACCGGAGTGGGCCGTGGGTGTATCTCGATTCGAGCTCGGAACCATTCAATTCCTTAGGCATCGCCCAGGAGCATCTTTACGCGTTTGGCGGCCGCTCCCGGTTCTTGGTGTTTATACGGCTTCCAGAGGGGCACAAGGCCACGCTCGCGTATTTGCAAGCGCTGTGGAGCTTCCCGCAACCGTGGATTCAATCGCCAGAGCCGAACGGGGACCGCTTAGTCATCAACCCAGATCTGCCGTCGTTTCCCTCCGGAACGGAAGTTGCGTTGGTGCGCCAGACGAATCTGTTTGATGACCAGGGCGACATAGATCCTGCCCCGATCACTGAGAGCGTACAAATCCGCGTGTATCACGCGATCACAACGACACCGGCTCGGTATTTTGGCAACGGCGATATGAACCAGGTCGCCAAGAACAGCGGACAGGATTTCTATGAGATCAATCTCAACCGCGCCTTGCTGTTTGCCGGGAAAAATGGCGGCCTGCGAGCCACCGGACTCGGCGAAAGAGCATTCTCGACATTTCAGAAGCAGGGAGACGATGAAATCGAAGAGTTCGACGAGCATCCGGAGTTCAAGAAAATGTGGGTTCCAGTGCTGCAGCGCTGCCTGAGTTGCCACTCTGGCGGCGGCGTACGATCGTTTAACAGCGTCGACAAATTGTTCAAGCCGAACCAGCGTCAGCAGGATCCTCCTGACAACGGAGCCTATCCGACGCGTTGGTGGCTCAACGACGGAACCCAGGCATGGAAGCAAGACCGCTATGAATGGGGCCTGTTGAACGGATATTGGAAGACGGCGGCGCGGCAGCAATAGCGACTCTATCCGCTGAATCGCCGAATTCCCATCGCGATTGCGCCGATGGTGTAGCATAGTTCCGCTTTCCCCGATGACTACGCCGACAACCCGCGAAGCGCCCAGCAACGCTCGCATGAACGGCGTCCTTTTCCTTTTAAGCCTCTCGATACTCATCAACTACATCGACCGCAGCAATCTGGCGATCGCCGCGGAGTTGATCAAGCACGAAATCCTGATCTCGGATTTGCAGTTGGGAATTCTGCTGTCAGCGTTTTTCTGGGTTTACGCGCTGATGCAGATTCCCGCCGGCTGGCTGGTCGACCGCTTCGATGTGAAGTGGGTCTTTGCCGCGGGCTTCTTTCTGTGGTCGGCTTCAACCGCGATCACCGGCCTTCTGCACGGGTTCGCAGCGCTGCTGATCATCCGCGTGATTCTTGGCCTCGGGGAATCGGTGGCATTTCCCTCGTGCGGCAAAATCCTGGGCACCTACTTCACAGATCGCCACCGCGGCTTTGCCAACTCCATGCTGCTGGTGGGTTTGGCGCTCGGCCCCGCGCTCGGAATGTGGGTGGGAGGGCGCGCCGTCGGCCGCTTCGGCTGGCGGCCGTTTTTTCTTGCGCTCGGCTTCGCGGGTTTTCTCTGGCTCCCGCTCTGGTTTGCGTGGATGCCGCGCCGGACGTACCTTCCCGCCAGGTCGCGCGAAAAAACGTCAGGCGTGCTCGACATTCTGCAGCAGCGATCCGCGTGGGGCACTTGCATCGGACAGGCCTCGATCAATTACTTCCTGTATTTTCTCGTGACCTGGCTGCCCTCTTATCTGCAGCGCGGACGCCATCTTTCCCTGCATGACGTCGCCAATGCCGGCGGAATGCTCTTTCTGATTGCCGCGATTTCCTCCGCCATCAGCGGAAAACTTTCAGATCGCTGGATCCACGCAGGCGCGTCTGCGACTTTGGTGCGCAAGGGCATGATGCTCTTCGGCCACGTGGGCATCGGCATTTCGCTGGCGCTTTCCGTGATCGCAACTGGCCCTCTATTCACTGCGATGCTGTGCTTCACGGGAGCATTCCTGGGAATCAGCATTTGCAACAGTTGGTGCATCTCGCAGATTCTGGCCGGACCTCGCATGGTGGGCCGCTGGGTCGGCGTGCAAAACTTTGTCGGAAATCTTGGCGGCGCCATCGCTCCCGCGCTTACGGGATTTCTGTTGGGCCGAACGCACTCCTACGACTGGCCATTCCTGATCACCGCCGCCGTAGCCTGGATTGGCGGAGTGAGTTGGTGGTTCGTGGTTGGCCCTCTGGAGGAAATCAATTGGGAGAGGCGGACTCCTGTTTCGCTTCCCGGCGCTCCCGCTCCCGATGGGGCGTGAACGTAATACACTGTTTTCATGCCGCGCGAAATCGAAATCAAGTTTCAGATAAAGAGTCCGCGAGCGCTCGCTCGAGCCCTGCGCGAGGCTGGATTTCGTTTGGTCACGCCGCGCACGCATGAGATGAACACGCTCTACGATCTGCCCGGAGGAATCCTGCGCGCGCGGAAGCAACTGCTCCGGCTGCGCAAATACGGCTCGACCTGGACGTTGACTCATAAGAGCGGCACCACACGAGGCCGCCACAGCAGCCGCGTGGAACTGGAGACCGCCGTCGCCGACGGGAAGATGATGGACGCGATCCTGCGCGGCCTCGGATACACTCCGACGTTCCGCTACGAAAAATTCCGCGCCGAGTGGACTGACGGCAAGGGAGCCGTGGTCGTCGACGAGACTCCGATCGGGAATTTCTGCGAGATCGAAGGCCCGCCGCGCTGGATCGACGCGACGGCGAAGAAGTTGGGAGTTGGCGCGAAAGACTACATCACGAAGAATTACGCGACGCTGTTTGCAGACTGGAAATTGCGAACGAAGCGCACCGCAACGGAGATGACGTTCAAAGCTGTAGGCAAGCTGTAGACAGAGTGAGTTGACTCCCTGCCCTAAGTCATCAGAATTTTTGCGGCGGCTTTGACGGTCTCGGTCGGTGCATAAAACCACCGGTGCGGCGATTTGCCGACGCTCCCGCGGGGGTTGATGGCCTCGGTCGAGGCGGAATACGAGGGGAATCTGCGCCCCTACAGTGGCGAGTTAAACCGATTTATCTTCGCTATTTAACTGTATTATTTTCAATTACTTATGCCATTAATTATCAACAGGCAGTCGAGCCCGCAACTCGCATGCATTCAGCCCGATGCCGGCCTCTGCACCAAAATCGGTGCACCCTCCGAAAACCTTCGCAGTTGAACCGAAAGGACTTGCAGAACCCGCCTGTGGAAAATACTCAGGGCGCGATCGCAGCTATGCGCCGTGGCACTTCTTGAATTTCTTCCCCGAGCCGCAGTGGCAAGGATCATTGCGTCCGATCTTCTCCTGGCCGCGCACGACCTGCTGCACCTGCTGCGTGTCACCGGCGCCAGCCATGCGCGCTTGTTCGAGTTCGCGGCGCTTGCGGCGCATGAACGCTTCTTCCAGTTCGTCGGCGGAAGTCGAAACCATTCTTGCCGGACGCTTTCCATTGCCATCGCTGCCGCGCGGCACAGGAGCTCCGGATGGGCCGCCTTGTCCTGCGGGGCTGAGCTGCTGACCGCCGCCGCCATCGCCCTCGCCGCCCGGTCCGGCAGAATCACTGCGAGGCCGCTCCAGAATTTGCATCAGGTAGAGATAGTTGACCGTGTCTTCCTGGAAGCGCTGCATCATCGCTTCGAACATGTCGAAGGATTCTCTCTTATACTCGACCAGCGGATCATGCTGCCCGTACCCGCGCAGCCCGATGCCTTCTTTCAGGTGATCCATGCTGAGCAGGTGATCTTTCCACTGCTGGTCGATCACGCTCAGCATGATCATGCGCTCGTGATGGCGCATGGCCTCCGGCCCGATGAGTTTTTCTTTGGCGTCGTAACGCTCTTTGAGCTTTTCGAAAATCGCGTCGCCGAGTTCCTGACGATTGAGATCGTCGGCCTTCACGCCTTCGGCAATAAAATCTACGCCGAAGCGCGTGAATACCGCGTCTTTCAGCCCCTTGATATTCCAATCGGCGGCGTGCGCCTTGGCCGGACAATATTCTTCGATCAACTCAGCGAGAATCGCCGAAACATAATCTTCCAGAATCAGATCTTTTTGATCGGTGCCTTCGAGCAGGCGACGGCGCAGGCCGTAGACGGCTTCGCGCTGCTTGTTCATCACGTCGTCATACTCGATCAGATGTTTACGCGATTCGAAGTGCTGGCCTTCGACTGCCTTTTGCGCGGTCTCGATGCGCCGGGAAATCATCTTGGACTCGATCGGCACGCCCTCTTCCATGCCCAACTTTTGCAGCAGGGTCGAGATCCATTCCTTGGCGAAGATGCGCATCAGGTCATCTTCGAGCGCGAGATAGAAGCGTGACGATCCGGGATCGCCCTGGCGTCCGGCGCGCCCGCGCAGTTGGTTATCAATGCGTCTCGACTCGTGCCGTTCCGTGCCCAGAATGTGCAGGCCGCCAACTGCGGTCACTTCATCGTGTTCGGCATCGGTCTGCGCTTTGTAGCGGTTGAACGCCTCCGTCCACGCGGCAGTTGGGATCGTGTACTCGTTGCCGTTGTAGTAGAAGATGGATGTGATGCCATCCTCCTGCGGGCCTTCAATCTTTCCCTGGGCCACGCGCAACTGCTGCGCGATTCCCTTCTTCACCAATTCCTGCTTGGCCATGAACTCAGGATTGCCGCCGAGCAAAATGTCAGTGCCGCGGCCGGCCATGTTGGTGGCGATGGTGACCATGCCTTTGCGCCCGGCCTGGGCAACGAATTCGGCTTCGCGTTCGTGAAACTTGGCGTTCAGCACGACGTGCTTGATGCCTTTTTTCTTGAGCAGGTCCGACAGCCCTTCTGATTTCTGCGACCGACGTCGTGCCCACCAGCACGGGCTGGCCTTTCTCGGCCAGTTGCTGGATTTCATCCGCAGCGGCGAAATATTTTTCTTTCTCCGTGCGGTAAACGATGTCGGGATTCTCGATGCGCAACATCTGCTTGTTGGTCGGAATCACGACCACGTCCAGCTTGTAAATGCTCTCGAATTCGGCCGCTTCCGTTTCCGCCGTGCCGGTCATGCCCGCCAGTTTCTTGAACATGCGGAAGTAATTCTGGAAGGTGATCGTGGCGAGCGTCTGGTTCTCGCGCTCGATCTTTACGCCTTCTTTGGCTTCGATCGCCTGATGCAGGCCGTCGGACCAGCGCCGCCCCGGCATCATGCGTCCGGTAAATTCGTCGACGATGATGACTTCGCCGTCTTTGATGACGTATTCGACATCTTTGCGGTAGAGCGCGTGGGCTTTGATTGCGGTCTCGACGTGATGCTTCAAGCGGCCAGTTTTCCGGATCGGCGATGTTTCCGATGCCGAGCAGGCCCTCGACCTTGACCCAGCCTTCGTCGGTCACGGTAATGTTGCGATGCTTCTCATCGATGGCGTAGTCGCCGGTCAGGATCATTCGCTGCGGATCGGCAGCCGACTCATTCAGCTCGCGAATCAGGGTTTCTCTTCTCTCCGGCGAAAACTTCTCCTGTTCCAGTTGGTCACGTACTTCGTTCTGGCTGAGCTCTTCACCCTTTTCCAGCTTGGGGATGATGCGATTGACTTTGTAATACTTGTCGGTGGATTCCTCGCTAGCGCCGGAAATAATCAGCGGGGTGCGGGCTTCGTCGATCAGGATGGAATCGACTTCGTCAACGATCGCGAAATTGTGGCCGCGCTGCACACAATCCTTGATGTCGAACTTCATGTTGTCGCGCAGGTAGTCGAATCCGAATTCGTTGTTGGTGCCGTAGGTTACGTCGGCGGCGTAGGCGGCGCGCCGTTCCTCGTCGTCGAGGTCGTGCACAATTACGCCAACCGTGAGGCCGAGAAAGCGATAGAGCTGGCCCATCCATTCGGAATCGCGTTTCGCCAGATAATCGTTGACCGTGACCACGTGCACGCCGCGCCCGCTGAGCGCGTTGAGATATACCGGAAGCGTCGCGACCAGGGTTTTGCCTTCGCCGGTCTTCATTTCTGAAATCGTGCCCTGGTGCAGAACCATACCGCCGATCAGTTGCACGTCGAAGTGCCGCATCTTGAGCACGCGCCGCCCAGCCTCGCGCACGACCGCAAAGGCTTCCACCAGAATGTCGTCGAGAACCTCCTGCAGCGCTTCGTATTCCTGTTTCTGGAACTCCTTCTGCTGATCAAAATCGGGCTCGTCGTCGGCCGCCGCGCCTGCGGCCTCCGGCTGCGGAAATTTTGCTGACGCGGCTGAGCCGTTCCTGAATGCGCTGGCGGAATTCGTCGCGTCTTGGCGCGCAGTTCGTCGTCGGTAAGCTTTTCAATGTCGGGCTCGAGCGCGTTGATCGCGCGCACCTTCGGCATCAGCGACTTGACGACGCGCTCGTTCTTGGTGCCGAAAACCTTGCCTAATAGCTGATTAATCAAACTCGAAGTCCTTCAGAGGGCAGCACGCCCAAGAGTATCTCTTAAAGCCTAGCATACTTAGATGCTGCGGATGGCTCGGGGAATCAACAGATAGACCGGTTCCGGCGCTCGGAAAGCAGGTGAAGTACTCGTGTATGCGGAACCCCGCTGACTCGGCGATGGGCCCCGTTTTCGTGTATATTCGCCACGACCTCATACCAATTTAACCCATGCCCACGTTCTACGATCGCTTTGTTGAATGCTCCGAGCGCTGGCCGGACAACGTTGCGCTGGAACTGCAGCGCCACGATCACATCGAGAGCTGCACTTACGCCGAACTTCACCGCATGGCCGAATCCGTTGGCCGGTGGATTACGGAAAACGGATTCCCTCGCGGAGCGCGGCTCGCGATTCTGGCCGACAATCATCCGCGCTGGGTCGCGGCTTATCTCGGAATCATTGCCGCGGGCTGCGCCGCCGTTCCGCTCGACACCGCGTTGCATGACGACCAAGTCACGAAGCTGCTGAAAGACAGTGGCACGTCCGCGATCTTCTGCGACGCGAAACATGTTCCGGTGACGCGGCCTGCCGCCAGCGAATTGAAGATTGGCATGGTCCTCATGGACCCGGATCGCATGACGGCACCCACTCCATCTGAAGATGCACTGGCTGGGCAATCTGCCGGCCATTTTCGACGCCGGCCCCGGCAAGTTCAAAACCGCCGCTGCGAAAGACGACGATCTCGCTTCCCTGCTCTACACCTCCGGAACCACGGCCGACCCCAAGGGAGTGATGCTGACGCACGCGAATTTCATGGGCGAAGTGGAAGCCGTCTTCAACTGGATCGACCTCGGCCCCACCGATGCGCTGCTGGGCGTGTTGCCGCTCTTTCACGTGCTGGCGCAGATGGCGAATCTGCTGCTGCCGCTGGTGAAGGGCTCGCGCGTCGTATATCTCGAAACGCTCAACACCACCGAACTCTTGCGCGCTCTGAGCGAGCGAAACATCACCGCGTTCGCGGTGGTGCCGCAGTTTTATTACCTGATTCACGAACGCATCTTCCAGGAAATCGCGAAGCGCGGCGCAGTCACGAAGAAAATTTTTGCCGGCATGGTTGCGCTCAATCGTACCCTGCGCAAGATTGGAATCAACGCCGGGCCCCTCCTTTTCAAGAAAGTTCATGACACGCTGGGACCGAAGATGCGCTACCTGGCCACCGGCGGGTCGCGCTTCGATCCTGCCATCGCGCAGTGATTTTCGCGATCTCGGCATCGACGTGCTGCAGGCCTATGGCCTGACAGAAACCACCGCGGCGGTTTTCGTCAATTCGCCGGACGACAACGTGATCGGCTCCGTGCGGCAACGGCGATGAAGGGCGTCGAGGGAAAGATCATCGACCCACAGCCGCAGGAAGAAGGCCCGCGCAGTCGGTGAGGTCGCGGTTCGAGGCGCGGTCGTGATGAAGGGCTACTGGAATCGTCCCGACGCGACTGCCGCGGTCTTCCGCGATGGATGGTTCCTTACCGGCGATTTGGGATATTTCGATTCCGGCGGCCATCTATTTCTCACCGGACGCAAGAAAGAAGTCATCGTTCTCAGCAATGGCAAGAATGTTTACCCGGAAGAGATCGAAGCGCATTATCTGAAGTCGCCGTTCATCAAGGAAATCGCAGTGATGGGACTGGAAGGCAAGCCGGGCGAAGGCGGTGACCGCCTGCACGCCGTGATCGTGCCGAACTTCGATGTGCTGCGGCAGCGCAAGATTGTCAATGCGAAAGAAGTCATCCGATTCGATATCGAAGGCCTCTCGCCTGAGATCGCGTCGACGAAGCGCATTGGCAGCTACGAAATCTGGCAGGAAGATCTTGCCTCGCACCACCACGCGCAAGATCAAGCGCTTCGAAGTTGAGAAGCGGGTGAGAGCGAATCAGGCGCAAGAAGGGCTCCGACGATTCTGATCTGCCGGCGGAGAAGCCACTTACCGACGACGAAGTCGCATGGCTCGATCAGCCGGAGGTGCAGCGCGGATTGAAAGTTGTCCGCGAGGCTGCGCATTCTGCACCGCCGATCGTGCGGCCTTCGCTCAATCTGGAACTCGACCTCGGCCTCGACTCCATGCAGCGCGTCGAACTGCTCAGCCGCATCGAGGAAGAACTCGGCGGCAACGTCGAAGAATCGCAACTGGCCGAGATTTATACCGTCCGCGATCTGATCGACGCCGTACTCGCGAGCGCGGCCAGTGGCGCTGGTGGCCCGGGGACGCGGGTTGCGTTTGCGGGATGGAAATCCATTCTGGCGGAAGATCCCGATGACCCTGATGTGCTCGCGCTGACACAGCGCAATCGTGCGCCCGATGCGGCGTGGTTCGTGCTGTCGCGGTTCATTCAGATGATTGCGCTGGATCGTTTTGATTTGAAGGTGAGCGGACTCGAAAAACTTCCGAAGACTGGGCCTTACATTCTGTGCTCGAACCACCAGAGCTATCTCGATCCGCTGATCCTGGCGAGCGTTCTGCCTCCGGAAGTTTTTCAGCGGCTGTTTGCCGTGGGCACGAGCGACATTTTCGGCAAAGGCTTCATGCGCCGCCTGGCGCGCTCCATCAAAGTCGTCGTGCTTGATCCGGATGCGAATCTGGTTCCGGCCATGCGCGCGGGAGCATTCGGCCTGCGGCACGGGCTCGCGCTCATGCTTTATCCCGAGGGCGAGCGGTCGATCGACGGCAAGCCGAGGATATTCAAGAAAGGCGCGGCCATTCTATCGATTCACCTGCAGGTGCCGATCGTGCCCATCGCGATCGAAGGCTTCTACGATGCGTGGCCGCGCAACCAGGCGTTCCGCGGATTCGAGCCGCTGAAGATGGTCTTCGGCGACCCGATTTGGCCGCCGCCGGAATCGGAGGCATCGGAGGCGGCCTACGAAAAACTTACCGCAGATTTGAAGGCGCGCATCGTCGAGATGTGGGAGGGCTTGCGCTCTTGAGTGCTACTCCAAAACACTTGTCATCCTGAGGCGCCGCCCTTTGGCGCCGAAGGATCTATGCAACCTTCCGCACATTGCACAGGTCCTTCGCTTTGCTCAGGATGACAAGACGGAGTTTTCTTACTTTGCCCGCGGATGCGTCTGATCGTAGACCTGCAGCACATGCTTCATCGAAAGCTGCGTGTAGCGTTGCGTGGTCGCGAGGCGCTCGTGGCCGAGCAATTCCTGAATAGCGCGCAGGTCGGCGCCTTCCTCCAGCATGTGCGTGCCGAAGGCGTGGCGCAAGGTGTGCGGATGGACGTCCGGTGATAGTCCCTTGGCGACCGCAATTTTCTTGATGATGCGGCCGACGCTGCGGGTGGTGAGCCGTCCGCCGCGCTGGTTGATGAGCAATGCCGCTGGGTTCTTGCGTGTGTCGGCCAGAGTAGCCTGTCGCGCTGGAAGATAGGCAGCCAGCGCGCTCTTGACCGAATCGCCGAATGGAACGTAGCGCTCCTTCTTTCCCTTGCCACGAATCAGAATCGCTTCTGCGCTCAGGCGAATGTCGTCGAGGTTGATCCCGGTGAGTTCTGAGTTACGAATGCCGCAGCCATAAAGCAGTTCGAGCATCAAGCCGATCGCGCTCAGGAAAAGCGGCAATCTCCGGCATCTTGCCCGTCGAGCACAGAATTCATTTCTTCGATGGTCGGGACGCGCGGCAAGTTTCTTCGCCAGCTTCGGAGTGGCCACCAGCTTCGCGGGATTCTGTTCGACCACTCCCTCCCGCGCTAGCCAGCGATACAGCGACCGCACCGCTGCCAGGGACCGCGCGACCGAGGTCTTGCCTAATCCTTTTTCATACAGCTGCGAAAGAAACCCGCGAATCGCAATATGGTCGATCGACTTCCATCCTCTCGAACCGGCGTAGGCCGCGAAGTTCGCGAGATCGCCGCTGTAGGCTTTGATCGTGTGCAGCGAAGCGTTGCGCTCGCGCAGATGGCGGAGGAAGTCGGCGACGGCCTTCTCGACGACGGTGTTCGCCTTAGTCGTCATCGCGCCTTGGCCCTCGGATGATGCTTCTGATAGACCGTTCGCAGCCGATCCAGCGCCAGGTGGGTGTAAACCTGCGTGGTCGAAATATCGGAGTGACCGAGAATTGTCTGCACCGTACGCAAGTCAGCGCCGTTCTCGACCATGTGCGTGGCGCAGGAATGCCGCAACATGTGCGGCGAGGCATGCCGGCCTGACGCTGCCGACGCTGCGCCCACCATCTGCCACACTCGCTGCCGCGTCAACCGGCGGCCGCCGCGCGCGATGAACAAGAGAGGCGAATTCTTCGCGGAGATCGATGGCGGTCTCGTCGCGCCCTTGGCCTGCTTCGCCGCTGGCATTCCCACCAACGCTGGACGCGCGGAGTTTAGAGTATGCCGACAACGCATCCTGCGCCGGCTTGCCGAGCGGCACGATGCGTTCTTTGTCGCCCTTGCCGCGCACCAGCATGTACCCGGCTTCGAGTTTCAAGTCCTCCACCGTTGCGTTCACCACTTCGGAAACGCGAAGCGCCCCTGCGTACAACAACTCAAGCATCGCTTTATCGCGCGCCGCCAACGCCGCCGCATCTTTCGAGTGGCGATGCCCGCTCGCCAGCGTCGTTGCCGGAGAAGCCAGCGTCGATTCCACCTCATCGCGCGCCAGAGATTTCGGCAGCACTTTCCACTGCCGCGGCGATTCGATGTCCAGCGTGGGATCGTGCTCGATTTTTTTGTCGAGCAGCAGATAACGGTAAAGATGCCGCAGCGCCGAAAGCTTCCGGCCCACGCTGCGCCCGTCGACTTGATGTGAAAAAAGCTGTTGCAGAAATTCACGCACGTCAGTGCGACGCGCGGTCAGCAGAAGTCGCTTGTGTTTTTCAAGGAACTCGCAAAACTGGAGAACGTCGGTCGTGTAGGCGCTGATTGAGAGCCGCGCCAACCCCTTCTCAATGCGCAGGTAGTCGAGAAAGCCGGAAAGCACGAGCGAGTTCGGATCGGAAGCCATAGCAGAAGGAGATTTTGAGTATGCGCGTTATCGGACACCGAGAAAAGTGCCGAAACGGATGCCGGAAGAAAACATCGAGACGTGGCTTGCTGCGGCTCTCGCTCTCCACGTCACCAGCCGCTGACCAATAAGCGGTGCGCCGCGCGAATTCCGCATTTTTGATACTTGTCATACGCGGCAGCCGCGCGATCGCGAATCTGCTCGTTGTTCTCAGCTGCAATCCACCCGTCCAGCGCGCTTTTCAGCGTATAGGCCTCGGGAGCCATCAACCCGGTAGTCCATATAAGCGGATACGCGCCTGATGCGCGCACCGGCTCGGCGAAAAATTGTTTACTCGCACATGCCAGCACGACCGCGTCGCGATGGATTTCATTCTTCTCTTGGGGAAACTTGGGTAATTGAAAATCCATCAAACCATCGTGCCCGATATAGGCCACAAGATTCGCGCCGCCACGAATCGGCAGCTTTAGCGCGCCCGATTGCGATGACACGCTCTCGGTCGCGGCGCCGTCTCCCGCTGCCGCCGCCAGGAAATCGAGAATGGCTTGCCGAATCTCTCGTCCGCGATACGCGTCGGCCACGAGGTATACGTTCGCGGTTCGATACTTGAAAACGCAGCGTTCCAGAATTTCGGCCTTGGGCTTCTCGCCACAGGCGACGCGCTCCCATTCCGCGCTGCGTGCGAAAAACGTCTTCACGCCATAGGCCGAACCCCAATAGAGATTGCGCTCGGGATCGTCCCCGTTCCCAATCTTCGCCGGAACGGGAACGATGCCTTGACTCTGATTGTCGGCGAGCGCGACAAACACGTGAACTGTGCGCAGCGCCGACTCTTGAGCCGAGACCGCCGCCGCTGCCAGGCAGATCGCGAGCCCTACCAACGCCGTCCTCTTCACTTTCCCTCCGCGCGACTGACTTCCCGCAACAATTCCACCGCGTAGAGTGCGCCCTCGGGCGTTTCTTCATGCTTGAAGTATGCAAACACGTCGCGGCCGGCAGCGATGTGCTGACCGATGCGGTCGATCATTGACTGCCGTTCTTCGCCGCTGTAGCTCGGCTTGCGAAAACGGTAGTACACAAATGGGGCCGTGGCTATTTCAGGCGTGGTCAGCGTTTCGGTCTCGGCGACACACAGCGCCAGGTTGTTCGACTTCAGCAGATCCCAGGTCGAATCGCTGAACCAAGACGCATGGCGAAATTCAAACGCAGCCGGCAGCGTGCGCGGCAGGATGGCAAGAAAATCCTTGAGCAGCGCCGCATCGGCCTTGAGATTGGGCGGAAGCTGAAACAGCACCGGACCCAGCTTCCCCGCCGCGGCCAGCGGTTCGATGGTCGCGAGAAATCGCGGAACAAAGTCTTCCGTCGCCTTCAGCCGCTTGATGTGCGTGATGACCTGATGCGCCTTGATGCCGAAACGAAAATGCGGAGGCGTGTCGTGCAGCCAGTTTTGAATGGTCGATTCTTTGACCAGTTGGCGGAATGTAAAATTGACCTCCACTGTATTGAGCTGAGACGAGTAGTGACCGAGGAATTTTTTCTGCGCCAACTTCACGGGATAAAAATCGGGCTTCCATGTTGTGTAAGCCCATCCCGATGTTCCGGCAAAAAGTTGTGGCATAGTCAGATTTCCTTCGTACTGAATCTGTTTTTTAGCTAAGTCGAAGCGTGCCCTTCGCGGTTAGCGTTTTTTCTTTTTGCCGGGCGGCTTTCGCCGTGGTGTGGAAGGCTCATCTTCCGCCTGCGCGGCGATCTCGATGCGTTCGGGCTCGGCAGCAGCGGCTTTCAGGTCTGGCAGCTTCTGCTTGAGCTCGAGCACCGGCTCGAACAGGTCGCCCAACTTTTCGAAGCGCGCGACCACTTTTGACGCTTCAAACACCAGAAGCCCGGCGTCCTTCTTCTTGAGTGCCTTCTCGACTTCCTCCCACGTCACCGGAGTCGAAACCGTGGGATGCTCGCGGGCTCGCAGCGAATACACCGCGATCGTCGTCTTGTGCTCGTCATTCTGGCTCCAGTCGACGAAGACTTTCCCAGTGCGCGCCTGCTTGCTCATCTCCGACAGGACGAGATCGCGGTGATCATGCTCCAGAAGTTGAGCCAGAGCGTGGGAAAACGTTTTCGTGGCGTCGAAAGTCGTCGGCGTATTCAGCGGAACATAAATCTGCAGTCCCTTCGACCCCGACGTCTTAGGAAAACTCTGCAGGCCGAAGTGTTCGAAAATCTCGCGCAGCCATAGGCCCACCTGGCAGCACTGCACAATATTCGCCGGCGGCCCAGGATCGAGATCAAACACCATCTCCGTCGGACACGCGATATCACTGGCCAGCGCGAGCGACGGATGCAATTCCAGAGCCGCGAGATTGGCCAGCCAGACCAGCGTCGGCAAATCATCGGCCACAACATAATGAACCGTGCGCCGGTTGCGGCCGCTCCAGATCGGCGCGGTCTTCACCCAATCCGGCTTGTGCATGGGCGCGTTCTTTTCAAAAAATGGCTCGCCCTCCACGCCGTCCGGATAGCGCTTGCGCGTGAGCGCGCGCCCCGCCAGATGCGGGATGATCGCCGGCGCGATGCGCGCGTAATAATCGATCACATCTTTTTTGGTGAAGCCGGTGGCGGGATACAGCACTTTCTCCAGATTCGAAAGCTTGAGGTGCCTGCCCTGAATGTCGACGGCCGAATCAGTCATGCGCGCTCCGCCAGCCATTGTGCCTGAAAGGACTGCCTCATCACAAAGCGCGCCGATCTGCCCGTTTGACAAGCGCCCTTCCTCCCACGTACTTTCAAACTTCTGCCTTTCTGGCCCGTCCAATACGTGTGTATCGCAGAATGTCTATCGCACCAGATGCCCGTCCAGCCGTTGGAGGTCCCGTGAAGCAACGATTCATGCAGCAACCCGTTCTGAAAGTCGCCGTTTTATTTGTATTTGCAAGCGTGGCGCTCGCCCAGAATGTCGCGTCGTTCGAGAAGCGGATCACCGTAAAACATCTCGCCAACGGCCTCACGCTAATGATCTGTGAACGCCCGGAGGCGCCGGTCTTTTCCTTTTACACCATGGTTGACGCCGGATCCGCGCAGGATCCGCTGGGCGCAACCGGACTGGCGCACATGTTCGAGCACATGGCGTTCAAGGGCACGGACAAGATCGGCACGACTGACTACGCCGCCGAAAAGCCCGCTCTCGCGAAGGTCGAAGTCGCCTACGCGGACTACATCGCCGAGCGCGACAAGACCGTCGGCCGCGATGAAGCCAAACTGAAGGAACTGGAAAAAGCCTGGAAGGATGACATCGCCGCCGCCGACAAATTCGTAGTCAGGCAACGCCTTCGGCAAACTGGTTGAACAGAACGGCGGCGAAGACATGAACGCCTCCACTTCCTATGACGAGACTGAATACCATTATTCTCTGCCCGAAAATCGGCTTGAACTGTGGGCCTACCTTGAGTCTGAGCGCTTCCTGCATCCGGTGATGCGCGAGTTCTACAAAGAGCGCAACGTCGTCATCGAAGAACGCCGCATGCGCACCGACAGCAATCCCATCGGACGACTGGTCGAGCAGTTCACCGAAGCCGCGTTCACTGCCCATCCCTATCATCGCCCGACCGTGGGATGGATGTCTGACCTGAATTCATTCTCCGCCACCGACGCGCAGAAATTTTTCGACAAATACTACGTGCCGTCGAACATGGTGGTCGCGGTCGCCGGAGACATCAAGGCCGCCGAGGCCATGCCCATCCTCGAAAAGTATTTCAGCCGCCTGCCTGCGCGCCCGCAGCCCGACGAACGCACCACCACCGAGCCGCCGCAAGATTCCGAACGCAAGGTGGTGCTCAAGGAACATGCGCAGCCGCTTTATCTAGAGGGTTATCACCGGCCTGATTATCGCAGCAAAGACGACGCCGTGTTCGACGCCATTACCGATCTGATGTCGGAAGGCCGCACTTCACGGCTTTACCGGGCGCTGGTGCGTGACAAGAAAATCGCGTCCTTCTCTGCCGGTTTCACCGGCATGCCCGGCACAAAATATCCGCACCTGTTCGCGTTCTATGCTTTCCCGCTGCCCGGCCACACCACGCAGGAAGTTGCCGACGCCATTCACGTCGAGATCGACAAGCTGAAGAAAGAAGACATCACCGACGACGAACTGAAGATGATCAAGACGCGCAGCAAAGCGAATCTGATTCGCGGCCTGGCCGATAACGAAGGCCTGGCCACGCAGCTGGCCATCTACCAGACGCGCTACGGCGACTGGCGCGAACTTTTCAAATCGGTGGACCGCATCGACCAGGTCAGCAAGGCGGACATCCGCCGCATCGCCAACGCAGATTTTCGTCGACACCAACCGCACCGTCGGCATTATCGAAAACGCCGGCGGCGCTGCCGGCGGAGACCAGCCACCCTCCGGCGGCTCCGACCAGGGAGGTGCGCAATGACGAGCCTCGCCATAGAAATGCGCGCAACGAAAATGAAACTCACGCGGACCTTTCTTCTGATCCTGCTCGCTGCAACTGCGACGCTCACCACTGTTCCCCGCGCGGCGGCTCAGGCGACGAGTTGGCAGCAGGTTCCCATTCCGCCCCTGCCCGCGTTCAAACCGCAGCAGCCGAAGCGCATCGAACTCGCGAATGGCATGGTGATCTTCCTGCAGGAGGATCACGAACTCCCGCTGATCGACGGCACCGCCCGCATTCGCGGCGGCTCGGTCAACGAACCCGCCGCCAAAGCCGGGCTGATGGATATCTACGGCGAAGTCTGGCGTACTGGCGGCACCAAGTCGCAGACTGGCGATGAACTCGACGACTTCCTCGAAGTCCGCGCCGCCAAAGTCGAAACCGGCAGCAGTTCCGACTCGACCAGCATCAGCTTCTCATGCCTTAAGGCCGATCTCGACGACGTATTCAAAGTCTTCACCGACGTGCTGCAGCATCCCGAATTTCGCGCCGACAAGATCGACATCGCTCAGAAAGAAGAAGGCGACGGCATCTCGCGCCGGAACGATCAGGTGAGCGAAATCGCTTCGCGGGAAACCGTGAAGCTGGCCTACGGAGCTGACAATCCCTACGCGCGCGTGCCGGAATACGCGACCATCGCCGCCATCACCCGCCAGGATTTGATCGACTGGCACGGCAAGTACGTGCACCCCAACAACATTATTCTCGGCATCAGCGGCGACTTCGATTCCAAGGCCATGGAAGCCCGGCTGCGCGCAGCTTTCGACGCGTGGCCCAAAGGCCCGGCAGCACCGAAAAACGAAATTAAATTTACACCCGCGAAGCCCGGCTACTATCTCGTCCCCAAAGATGACGTGAACCAGAGCACGATCCACATGATCGGGCTCGGGACCACGCGTGACAATCCCGACTACTACGCCATCAGCGTGTTCAACGAAGCTTTCGGCGGAGGCTTCTCCTCGCGCCTGTTCAACGACATTCGCACCCAGCGCGGCCTGGCCTACGGCGTCAGCGGAGGCATTGGCACCAACTTCGGCCATCCGGGAATTCTGCAGAGTTTCGATTGGCACCAAGAGCGGAAGCACGGTCGAAGCGATTAAGGCCGCCGACGAAGACATCGACGATCTCGCCAAACATCCCATCACCGAAGAAGAAATTCAGCGCGCCAAAGACGACATCCTCAACGCTTTCATTTTCCGCCTCGATTCGCCTGACAAAATTCTTGGCGAGCGCATGACTTACGAGTACTACGGATATCCTCCCGACTGGCTCGACAAATATCAGGCGGAGATTAAAAAAGTCACTGCGGGCGACGTAAGCCGCGTGGCCACGAAATATCTGCATCGAGATCAACTCGCAGTGCTGGTCGTGGGAAACACGAAGGAATTCGACAAGCCGCTCTCGTCGCTCGGAACGGTGAAAGAAATCGACATTACGATTCCGCCGCCGCCCACCGAAAAAGCCGCAAGTGATGATGCGGCCAAGCCCGCAGCCTCCAATCCCGAAGGCAAAGCCCTGGCCGCCAAAGTCGCCGCCGCCATGGGAGGCTTGCCCAAGCTGCATTCCATCAAAACCATGCACGTCAGCATCGCCGAAAGCGATGGCGGCAGTGCGCCGAATCCGGTCGATGTCACCGTCGCGTTCCCCGATCGCATGCACATCGACATTCAAACTGCGCAAGGTACGCTGGCCATTGTCGCGGCTCCTGACACGGCGTTCATGAGCATGGCCGGCATGGGCACGCGCAGCATGCCTCCCGAACAGACGAAAGAAATGTTGGCGCAAATGCACCACGATCTGGTCTACGTGGCGCAGCACGTCGACGATCCCGCATTCACTTTCACCGCCGCGGGCACTGAAAAAATCGGCGACGTTGAAGCCGCCATCCTCGACATCGGCGGCGCCATCCCCTGGGTGCGATGGTACGTCGATCCTAAGACCGGATACATTCTGCGTGAACAATACAAAGCCCTGGGACAAGCCGGCACCTTCGATGGCGAAACCAATCTCTCCGACTGGCGTACCGTCGACGGCCTGACCATGCCCTACAAGCATGCGAACAAGCAGAACGGCCAGGAAACCAGCACCGCGGAATTTAAGAAGATCGAACTCAACCCAACAGTGGATCCGAAACTTTTCGTCAAGCCCGCGGAGGCTCCGGCGAACAAAGAAGAGAAACAATAGAAGCCCTACGCCATCCGGGAGGAACTCCGATGAAGCCGCTTCCCTTCTTCCGCGTCTTATTCATCCTCGCCGTCGCCGCTGTCCCCGCTCTCGCGCAGGTTACGACTTCGCAATACGACAACGCCCGCACGGGCGCAACCCTGCACGAAAAAACTCTAAATCCGCAAAACGTGAACGCAAAACAGTTCGGCAAGCTGGGCGCGTTCAAGGTCGATGGCGCGGTCTACGCCCAACCGCTTTTCATCCCAGGCGTCGAAGTTCCCGGGAAGGGCACGCACGACGTGCTCTTCGTCGCCACCGAGCACGACAGCGTCTACGCCTTCGACGCCACGCGCCCCGAAGACCCGCCCTTGTGGCAGGTCAGCTTTCTCGACAAGGCGCGCGGCACGATTCCACTCTCAGAGGACATGGTGCAGTGCCCGTTCATCCGCCCTGAAGTCGGCATTACTTCCACGCCTGTCATCGACATCAAGACCGGAACACTCTACGTGCTGGCGCGCACCGCCATCCGTCCCGCGATCGGCGACAACAAATATTTTCAGCACCTCCATGCGCTGGCCATCACCACGGGCGTCGAAAAATTCGGAGGCCCGAAGCTCATCACGGCATCGGTGCCCGGCCGAGGAGCGGGCAGATCGAACCGGGATGTTGTCTTTGATCCTCTTCACGAAAACCCGCGCGCCGCGCTCACGCTCGCCAATGGCGACGTGTATTTAACCTGGGCTTCGTCCTGCGATGTTGATCCTTATCACGGTTGGGTCATCTCCTACGACGCTCAGACGCTCGCGCAAAAAGCCGTGCTCAATGTGAATCCTGACGGCAGCGAAGCCGGAATCTGGCTCAGCGACACCGGGCCCGCCGTCGATTCTGAAGGCAATCTTTACGTCCCTACTGGAAACGGCACCTTCGACGCCACCAGCGGAGGCCGCGACTACGGCGATTCCGTTCTCAAACTGAATGGTTCATCCCTCGCCATCCGCGACTACTTCACCCCTTTCAATCAGGCCGCCATCCTGGCGGGTGATGCAGACGTTGGATCCAGCGGCCCCACGCTGTTGCCCGATCAACCCGGCCAGCATCGTCACCTTCTGCTGCAGCCCACCAAGGATTCGACCATCTATGTGATCGATCGCGACAACATGGGCCAGTACCATCGCGATCGCAATGATCTGGTGCAGATCATCCATTTGCCCGGGGCGGGCTTAGGGGCTATGGCCTACTGGAACGGCCACGCGTTCTTCGCCGCCAGTGACGACTACCTGCGCAGCTATGCCATCAGAAACGGCCGGCTCATCCCGAGCGAGTCTTCCGCCATGAAATTCGTGACTTCCGGCGCGACGCCCTCGATCTCGGCCGACGGCAACAAGAATGCCATCGTCTGGGCGCTCTCGACCAAAACCTGGAACGGCCCCGACAACCGCGCTGCAGTGCTTTACGCCTTCGACGCTACCAAACTCGGCCAGCCGATCTACACTTCCGAGCAGAACAGCCAGCGCGATCGCGCCGCGTACGCGACCAGATTCGCCATTCCGGTTGTGGTCAATGGCCGCGTCTACTTCGCCGCGAGAGGCGAAGTTGAAGTCTACGGCTTGTTGAAATAGACGCGTGGCCACGCAGCGGCACTGCTGAAAGCCGGCGAGAAAGACCTGTATGCAGAGCTTAAGAGAAATCAGTCAAATTGAACCCGCAGAACCGAAACGGCACCGATGCGCTCAGGGAAAATTCGCGAGCAGAAATAGTCCCCGCACCACTCCCCGCGGTTTCGGTGTACATTGGATCGCCTCGACAGAATGCCATGACTAACCCGCCCAGCGATCAGGAACTTCTTCCCGCATTGCCGTTCGACAGTTGGAAGGACACGCTTGCCACCGTGCACATGTGGACGCAAGTTGTCGGAAAAGTGCGGCTGAAACTTTGTCCGCTGGTGAATCATTTCTGGAACGTCCCGTTTTACCTGACCGCGCGCGGCATGACGACGTCGGCCATGCCTTATCCCGGCGCGATAGATAGCGCAGCCCTCAGGTCAACCGTCGAAATCCGCTTCGATTTCGTTTCGCATGAACTGCGGATCGAAAGCAGCAACGGCAGCGCCATTACGATTCCGCTGAAAGCGCAGAGCGTCGCCGAGTTTTACCAGAAAGTTATGGCGGCCCTTACCGAACTTGGCGCTCCGGTGAAGATCTGGACCACACCCTGCGAGGTTCCCGATCCGATTCCTTTCGAGAAGGATTACACGCACGCCGCCTACGATGCTGAGGCAGCGCACAAATTCTGGCGCATCCTGTTCTGGGTTGATCAGGTGCTGAAGGAGTTCCGCGCCGGATTTATGGGCAAGGTGAGTCCTGTCCATTTTTTCTGGGGAAGCTTCGATCTGGCGGTGACACGCTTCTCCGGCCGACGAGCGCCCGAGCGGCCGGGAGCCGATCCCGTCACGCGCGAAGCGTACTCGCATGAAGCGAGCAGCGCGGGCTTCTGGCCCGGCGGCGGCGACCTGAAAGGGCCGGCGTTTTACTCTTACGCCGCACCCGAACCAGCTGGGTTCTCGACCACGCCAATTCGTCCGCAGGTAGCTTACTACCATCCTCAGATGAAAGAATTTCTTCTGATGTACGACGATGTGCGCGGCGCCGCTTCTCCTAAAGCCACGCTGATGGAATTTCTTGTGAGCACCTACGCCGCGGCCGCCGACAACGGCAAATGGGACCGCGCGACACTCGACCGTTAGGAACTCCGCGATTCAAGGCCGCTCGATCGCGCGCCTCGAAAGTCCGAGGAGCGGCTGATTATCCCGAGCCAAACAATCACTCGCACGATGTTTCGGCGAGTTGCATCGAAATCGACAGGCTTCTGGATGTAGGCGCTCACGCCCAAATTGTACCCGTCGTATAAGATCCCTGTTCCTTGGAGCAAGTGAGAATCAGGACCCGGAACGCTCGTACTTCGTCCCCCAACGGCTTAGCACTGAGGTGGTGGGATTCGGAAGCTAGGTCGAGCAGCCCCAGTTTCGGGGCCGCGAAAACGTCGGCCGCTGTGCGAACCGCGGCAGAACACAAAATCAGGGCCTCAGCCCATCCTCGGCGATTTGGATATCGTTAGAGATTTTGCTTCGACGCAAGGCAAGAACCGTCAGCTCCACATCTTCGGTGCTATCGTCTACCAGCAGTATCTCGATTTCGTTCGGAATGAATTACCTCTTTCTTGATCGTAGATTCTAATTTCATCCTTGAGTCCTCCCGGATGTCCCGAGTGTAAAGAAGAACCTGGCTCCTCGATCGAGCTCTGTTTCTACCCAAATGTGTTCCACATGCTTCGATGTTTCGCTAATCGCCAACCCAACCAGTTCCCCCGAAGTCACGGGCCTTGTGTAGCCGCTGAAAGACTCCAAAGAGCTTACCCGCGTATTGCATCTAGAAGGTATCGACCCGTGGTCCCGCACAAAATCGTGCGCAAGCAGGCCTGTGGCGTTGAGCCACGAAGAGGCGTGCGGGCGCTCCTCGTAACGTAACGGCTTCGGCCGCAACTTACGACCACTTTTTCGCCAATCGGGATCGCATGCTGGTAGCTGAGATCGAAATCCATTCGGTGATCAGTCCGAGATTGGCGGTCCGCGGATCGTTGAAAACCGTACCAGAAATATCGAGTCCGTGGGCGGCACTCACCTTATCGCGTCCGCAGCTGAACATGCCCTGCAAGCGTGAATCCCCCATAGCTCAGGGTGGCCAGAACATGCTGAAAACTCTCGTAGTCGGTGTTTTGCGTAACGCCGTTATTGGTAGGCCGGGCTGTTGAACTGCGGAAAAAAGAGGGTCTGACCCCGACTGTTTTCGAACGTCCCGGAAAGCATCACGCCGATGCCCCGATATTGGCTGCTATAGGTGGCCCGGCCTTGATAAGTGCCAAAACTGCCGGGCGCAAAAACCACTTCCGACGCCTTTCGACTGAGACGCCTTGCGGGTGATGACATTGATAACGGCCAGGAAGGCATCTGCGCCGTAAAGTGAAGAACTGGGCCCGACGGATGATTTCCACTCGCTCGATCAAATCCACGTCCACCATAAACTCGGTTGCCGATCATGGCCTGGCCGTCAACATTGTTGTTGATGCGGTGCCCGTCAATCGGCCAAAACGCGGCTGTTCCAGTCGCCCAGCCGCCCAAAGCCGCGTACGCCCACGAACGCGTAATCGCGATCGTAGGTCACATAGAATCCGCGCACGCTCTGCAGAATCTCCTCAGCCAGGGTGCGGTAGCCATATTTCTGAATCTCGTCGGCCGTAATTACCGTGACTGAAGAGGGCGCGTCGCTGGCGTTCTGCAGATGCTTGGACGCGCTGTAAACCTGAATATTCCCCAACTCCTGCAAACTGACGTCGCCGAGGATCCCTGGCCGATTGCGGGTCGGCGGTTTGCTGCGCGCCAGAGTTCTTCTGCCCTCCCGCGTCCTGCTGCGCTATCGAAACCGCCCTACCCAAGCCGAGCAACATCACACATACGGCGCTGCATTTCTGCCAGCGCCCGCGTTGTTCCCGGAGTCTCACCCATGGCCTCCTGCTCACAGCCGGCTAAAATGCGGAACTGTTCCAGGAGATGCTGCAATTGTGCCTCGACAGGGACTTGGAGTCTCGCGCAAAGCCGTCGCCGCGCAAAGGCCGCATACCACCTCCTTCGGCCAAATCCAGCTTGTTCTTGAAGGCGAACCTGGTTACTTTCAGCCCACACTGCGGAGAAGGCTCAGGTGCATATTAACGGCCCTTGCCTGTGCTTGACGAAGCGTGCGGGGTGCCGTACCATAGGCGAACAAACGGCGAATACAATGTTTTCTCTGCCCTTCATTCCCCTTCCTGATAGTCCCTCCGAAAAGCCTCGCCTCATCGGCATCGCGCGGCTGGCGTCGGAGGGCGAATCTCTGCGCGAAGGCCATCACGTTGAATACTTCACGCTGGCTTCGAAGTCGCTGCTGAATCGCTGCGTCAGCAACCGGCAAATGCCTTTTACCTGGACCATCAATCCTTACCGGGGCTGCGAATTCGCCTGTAAGTATTGCTATGCCCGATACACCCACGAGTTCATGGAGATGCGCGATGGCCTGGAGTTCGAGCGCAAGATTTATGTTAAGCAGCGCGCCGCCGAGCTGCTGCGCCGCGAACTGCATCGCGTGAAGCCCGGGGAAGCTATCGCTCTCGGCACGGCCACCGACCCTTACCAGCCCGCCGAGCGGCGCTACGAAGTCACGCGCACAATCCTCGAAGAGTTCGCCCGCCATCGCGGTTACGAACTCGGCATTATCAGCAAGTCGAACCTGATGGTCCGCGACCTCGATGTGCTGAAAGAAATCGCGAAGCAGAACCGCCTATCGGTCCATGTGACAATCACCACACTCAATATCGATCTGGCGCGCATTCTCGAACCTCGCGCTCCCCGCCCCGACCTTCGGATGGACGCGGTGCGAACGCTGGCGCAGGCTGGCCTGCGCGTCGGCGTGAGCTGTTCTCCAGTCGTGCCGGGAATCACGGATTCGCCCAAGGATTTGGAGGCTGTTATCAGCGCTGCCGCTGAAGCGGGCGCTGACTACGTTTTTGCCAACCCACTTTTTCTGAAGCCTTGCTCGGCGGCCGTGTTTCTGCCTTTTCTTGAGCAGAACTTCCCGCATCTCGCCGAAAACTATCGCAAGCGCTATCAGGACCGCGCCTTTCTTCCGCCCGCCTACGCCAAACGACTGTCACAGCTGATCGCCAGTCTGCGCGAGAAACATAAAATCACTCGCCCCCGCCGCGAGAGCTCTGCCTACGCCACCAAGTGGCCGGTGCAGGTTTTTGACGAGCAGTTGAAGCTGTTCTGAAAGCCAGACTGAGTAATTGGGAAATTCAGGAATTGGGAAATTGAGTATTCGCGGCACTGTCCGAGAAAAACAATTTTTCAATTACAAAATACTCAATTGCTCGATTCCCCAGCACCCTCGAAAATCGCCCATTTCATTTCCTCTATAATCTTCGCAGGCCCATGGTCACCGCCTCCCCGCCCGCCCCGCAACCCGGACAGCCCAACACCTTTGGAGTGCGCATGCACCGGTTCTGGCGCCGCGTCACCGAAGGGCTCGAGGTGAGCCAACTCTGGTCGCAGTTCGAGACCGAAGCCCGCACCAGCTACCGGCTTTACTCCAAAGACGTGGAGGCAAGAACTCCCGACGGCCTGACTACGGGCGGCCGCCGGATGCACGTCATCAAGGAATTTTTCTGGGCGGTGTTTGAAAAGCTCACGCCCGCGCGCCGCGTGCTGCTGCTGCTGGCCCTGATTCTGCTGGTGATCCCGCACGCCGCCATCGAATACACCGGCGAGGCCGGAAAGATTCAGGCTCTGGAATTCGATCTGCACTTCTGGGCGGGACTTCTCTTACTTCTGTTGCTGATGCTTGAGATCGCCGACCGCGTGGTCATGAAGCGTGACCTGCAGATTGCGCGCGAAATTCAAACCTGGCTTCTGCCCGGTGTTCCGCCGCAGATTCCCGGCCTGGCCATCGCCTACGCCACGCGCCCGGCCAACACCGTCGCCGGCGATTACTACGACGTCTTTCCGCGTCCCGGCCGCACCAATGATGAAAACCGCGTGGTGCTCGCCGTCGCCGATGTCGCCGGAAAAAGCATTCCCGCGGCGATGCTCATGGCGACTTTTCAGGCCAGCCTCAAGACTCTTTCCACCGCGCAGGTTGCTCTGCCAGAACTCGCTGCCAACATGAACCGCTATGCCTGCGGCAACAGCCAGGGCGGATTGCGTTTCACCACCGCGTTCCTCGCGGAATACGATCCCGTCAACCGCACGGTGCACTACATCAACGCCGGCCACAACAATCCCATCCTGCGCCGCGCCAATGGGCAGATTGAACGTCTCGATGTCGGCGGCTTGCCTTTCGGCATCCTGCCCGACGCGAAATATGAATCGGCGACCATCACGCTCGCGCCCGGCGACTGGCTGATCATCTTCACCGACGGCCTCATCGAAGCCGAAAACGCCGGTCAGGACGAATACGGCGAAGCCCGCCTGCTGGCCGCAATCGAAGCCGGACAATCCGTCGAGCCCGCCGAAATGCTGAAGCGCATGCTGGCCGAAGTCGACCTCTTCGTCGGTAACACTCCCCAGCACGACGACGTCACCTGCCTGCTGTTGAAATCAGAAAACTTCTAGCGCGACGCTCGCCATCCAGCAGAGTTGTCATTCCGACCGGAGCCGGAGCGAAGGCGACGACGTAGCGGAGGAACCTGCCGTTTCTACGCGCGAGAGGAAAAGCAGATTCCTCGCCCCAGAAACAAGGCGCTCGGAATGACAAAATGAATATGGAAACGATAATGAACAGAAGAGGATCGACGTCGAAGCCGATCAATCCAGCATTGCCTCGCCATACATCCGATGAAATGCATGCACGCCTTTTTCCTGCTTCACGCTGAAGCGCCCGCGCGAATAGCTGCGCGACCGCAGATTTTTCTGCACCGTCTCGCAGATTCCTACATCTTCGATCTGAATCTGGTCACTGAAATCCACCGACGCCTTGGCCGCTGGAGAACTGTGATCCTTCTCCGGCAGATACCATTCGAAGATCGCCAGCGAGCGCTCCGGCTCGACTGGCAGAACAATGTTCAGCGAAACATTGTCGGGATAGCAATTCAGCATCCAGTTGGGAAAGATCCAGAAGTAGTCGGTGGTTAAAGGCGAACCCGAATCCGCGCCAGAGTCCGCATAGCGGCGCGGCGTGGCATCGCCGGGCTGCGTGCCGCGGATCGGGCTGTACTGCCGGACATATCCGGTCTGTACCTCACGACTCGACACGTGTGGTTCAACCACGTAGGCGTTGTAATCCAATTCGCGATTCAGCCCGGGATGCACGCTGGGCAGGTGATAGCCTTCGAGATAATTGTCCACATAAGTCTTCCAGTTGCACTTCATGTCGTAGGTGCGGCGCTCGAACAATTTCATCTGCGTGAACGGAAACTTCTCCGCCTGCGCCGGCAACTCGCCCAGACTTTCCCGCAGCGGGCGGGCGTCAGGGTCAAGGTTCACGAACACCAGGTTGAACCACTCTTCGGTGCGAACCGGCTTCAGAGCAAAGTCTTCGGCACGAAATCCTTCCACGCCGTCAATCTCGGTGGCGCTGAGCAGCGCACCGTCCAGGCCATAAGTCCAGCCGTGATATCCGCAGCGAAAGAGTTTTCGCGAACCGCAGCCCTCGGCGGGAGGGCCGGCGCGGTGCCGGCAGACATTATAAAAACCTCGCAACCGTCCATCGCCGCCGCGCGCCAGCAGCAGAGGTTCCCCGATGAGTTCGGTAGTAAAAAAATCGCCGGGATTCTCGACCTGGCTGGCGTGGCCGACTACCTGCCAGGTGCGCGCGAAGATTTTTTCTTTTTCGGCGAGAAAAATGCTCGCGTCCGTGTAGAGCGGCGCGGGCAGCGTCCAGGCGCGCGCGATCTCAGCATCCACTTGAAACGATTCTTTCGGATATTGCATTCTTAAATACCCTGATGATCGCCGAACTAAAGTACCGCAATGCAAGGTTACCGGGATTCCCCGCTTCATTCTATGCGGAGAATAGCGGGCGCAGCCAACCCGGAAACACCTACGCCGCACCCTATTCGATAGGGCATGAAAGCGCCTGTTCTTCGGTTTCAAGTGGGAGCGTTATAGATCTCCAATTGACATGAAATGTCAGACGGTTCGACGAATTTTGCCAGCTTTGCATCTGAATGCGCCGCTCGAAAAGGGACGAAAGTTTACCCTCCCGCTGAAACTAAAGCCCTTCCCCCTTCCCGTGTCAGCACTAAGGTAATTAGCGGCTTTGGCGAAGCAAGTGCAAATATCGTGAAGACTGCGTCATCCGTGACCAGAGATCGACAACAAAAACATTCGACCGAACGAGAGGATAAAAAGAGATGCGGAAACAAAAAGGTTTTTCACTGATCGAGCTGCTGATCGTGGTGGCAATCATCCTGATCATCGCAGCTATCGCGATTCCTAACCTACTGCGCGCTCGCATGGCGGCTAACGAGTCGTCTGCGGTCGCTTCCATTCGTACCGTTACCACGGGCGAAGTAACTTACCAGACCGCGTATCCGACCGTTGGCTATGCTCCGGCTCTGGTGAACCTGGGCGGCGCTTTGGCGTCGCTTGCGTTCCCAGCTCGACCACGGCTTGCTTGATTGACTCCGTGCTGGCCAACAACGGTAACCCCGCCGCCAGCGGCAAGAGCGGATATTCGTTCACCACCGGCACCGGCACGGTTGTGGGCGGCGTCAACGCTGGTTACACGGTCGTAGCGATTCCGCTGGCGATCAACCAGACCGGCATTCGCGCATTCTGCGCTGAGGAAGATGCAGTGGTTCGCGTCGACCCGGCTGGCGTTTGCTCCAGCACCGAAGCGGGCATCCTGGTCTTCAACCCGCTCAACCAGTAAGTTTCAATCTGGCGAATACCTGGGGAGGGTATAAGCCTCAAAGGGCAGCGAGCTTCGGCTCGCTGCCTTTTTGTTTGCCCCGTCATTCCCCGCCTCGGTTCTGATTCCCAGCCTTGCAATTCCCCGTCGAGGGCGATACTCGATTACGTCCCGAGCGTCCAGCCTATGGACTATCGAGTTCAGCAGCTGGCCGCCCAGCGCATTTCCCGCATTTCTTTCCTACAAATCATTCCGGTTTCAGGACTTGAACGCCACCACTGGCGACCCACCTGACACTAATTGTCAGTCGAGCAGCATGAAATTGCCAAAAATCCGTCGCCGCGGCCTTCGAGGCGGAACCGAAGTTTGCTTTGCCTGCTGAAAGCAAAGCGATTCCCCTCATTCTCTCAGAACCAATGTAACTGGCGCATTTGGCCAGGCAAGTGCAACCATCAAGCCCGACTGAGTCATTCGTGACCAGAACAAGTTCAAAAACTAAAAATAAGCTTGGGGGAAAAAAGAGATGCGGAAACAAAAGGGTTTTTCACTGATCGAACTGCTGATCGTCGTGGCCATCATCCTGATCATCGCAGCGATCGCGATTCCTAACTTACTGCGCGCCCGTATGGCGGCCAATGAGTCGTCTGCGGTCGCTTCCATTCGTACCGTTACCACGGGCGAAGTAACCTACCAGACCGCGTATCCGACAGTCGGCTATGCTCCGGCTCTGGTGAACCTGGGCGGCGCGTTGGGCGTGGCTTGCGTTCCCAGCTCGACCACGGCTTGCTTGATTGACTCCGTGCTGGCCAACAACGGTAACCCGGCAGCCGGCGGCAAGAGCGGATATTCGTTCACCACCGGCGCCGGCACAGCTGTGGGCGGCGTCAACGTAGGTTACACCGTCAAGGCGATTCCGCTTGTCGGTCAACCAGACCGGTATTCGCGGCTTCTGCGCTGAGGAAGATGCAGTGATTCGCGTCGACCCGGCGGGCGTATGCTCCAGCCACCGAAGCGGGCATCCTGGTCTTCAACCCGCTGAACCAGTAAGTTGATTCCGGCGAATACCTCGGGGAAGGTATAAGCCAAGGGCAGCGAGCTTCAAGCTCGCTGCCCTTTGGTTTTTATCGCACGAAGTCTTCCGAATCGGAGATCGCTGCCTGCCTGTTCCCAAAATCCATCGAAATAATGCAAGCCGCGCCCCTCTGTCGCGTTCTAGTACTAAACTGACACGAATTGTCAGCCGAAGGCCATTTCCGCCACGTGGCCTCGAAAAGGGTAGAATTGAGTCAGGAGCTGGTGCGATCGTGGCAAGCAAAGGCCTTCCCTTCGTGGCCCCGGAACCATGGTCATTAGCGGCGTTGGCCACGCAAGTGCAACAAGTAATCGCGACTGAACGTCATTCGTAACCGAATTAGATTCAAGCGAAAGCTTGGGGAAAGAATTATAAATGCGGAAACAAAAGGGTTTTTCACTGATTGAGCTGCTGATCGTGGTGGCCATCATCCTGATCATTGCAGCGATCGCGATTCCGAACTTGCTGCGCGCTCGCATGGCGGCTAATGAGTCGTCTGCGGTCGCTTCCATCCGTACCATCACCACTGGCGAAGTCACTTACCAGACGGCTTATCCGACGGTCGGCTATGCTCCGGCTCTGGTGAACCTGGGCGGCGCTTTGGGCAGTGGCTTGCGTGCCCAGTTCCACCACAGCCTGCCTGATTGACTCCGTGCTCGCCAACAACGGCAACCCGGCGGGCGGCGGCAAGAGCGGCTATTCGTTCACCACCGGCGCCGGCACCGTCGTGGGCGGCGTGAACGTGGGCTACACCATCAAAGGCATCCCGCTCTCAGTCAACCAGACTGGCATCCGCGGCTTCTGCGCCGAGGAAGATGCCGTCATTCGCGTCGACCCCGCGGGCGTTTGCTCCAGCACGGAAGCTGGCATCGCGGCCTTGAATCCGCTCAACCAGTAAGCGGTCGTCGGTCGTCGGTGGTTGGCCAGCTGGCGACGGTGTTAGACAAGTGATCGTACTCCAGGGGCAGCGAAGCTCGCGTTCGCTGCCCTTCGGCTTTTTTGCATCGGCAAGATACGCGTACCCGCCGCAGGTTGACATTTTCTGGCAGGGTTGCCGCTCGGCGCTGCCCACGTCAAATGCTCCACATGCAAGCTCCCAGCTAACTCATTGATTTTGAATAGCATTTCGCGGCGCGCTGAGCTTACTAAGGTTTCCTGGCCTGCGGCCCATCTTGGTACTGAGATTGCAACTTACTTAGCGTCCGACTCCCTAATTGGTGATAGGGCTTTGTTCACGACCGTTGAAGGGGCAATCCGATGCACTCAAAAAATCGACACTTAACCCGGGGATTCTCACTGATCGAGTTGCTGATCGTGGTGGCGATTATTCTGATCATCGCCGCCATCGCGATCCCCAACCTGCTGCAGGCGCGGATCGCCGCCCAAGGAAGCCTCCGCCGTCGGCTCGCTCAGCGCCATCAAGAGTTCGGAAGTGACCTACACCACCGCTTATCCCGACGGTCGGGTATGCACCCGACATCGGCACTCTCGGCGGGGCTTCGCCCTGCACTCCGTCTTCGACCACGGCGTGCTTGCTCGATAGCGTCCTGTCGGCGTCCACTCCCGGCAGCGGCGGCAAAAGTGGATTCGTTTTCCTGGCGACCGGCATTATCCCCGCGGGCGCGATCAACAACGCGGCCTTTGTGGCTGCGGCGTCACCCGTGCTGGTCGCACTCCACCGGCAACCACGACTACTGCTCCACCAACGATGGCGTTCTGCGCTCGCAGATGGGCCAGTCCGGCGACACTCCGGTCGACAACGCTGGCAGCGTGCCTGGCTTTCGCGGTAACGCAGTAGCGATCTGCGAGTTGAAATTGTTGGACCGAAGTATGATGCAATTCGTATCAGGTTGAGAATCATTCAGATCTAGCACGCCCTCGGTGTTGCGACGAGGGCGTTTGTGTTTCCTCCCTTCAACGTCGACGTGACCGTCGTAACGGGTTCAGGGATCATCTCTCACCAACTCTTGCTTATAATCTTTTCGGAAACACTTCTGCAGCAGCATGGGCATGGGCAATGGCCGCAATTGAAATCCTCGGACTGGAAAAAACCTACATGGTGGGATTCTGGCGCAAGCGCCCCAAGCGGGCGCTGCAGCCGCTTCACCTCACGGTCGAGGAAGGAGAGATTTTCGGCTTCCTCGGCCCCAACGGCGCGGGCAAGACCACAACGTTGAAAATGCTGATGGGCCTGGTGTTCCCGACCGCCGGGACCGCGCGCATCCTGGGCCGCGATTGGACCGACCCTGAAATCAAAGCGCAGATCGGATTTCTGCCCGAGCAGCCCTACTTCTACGACTACCTGACCGCCCACGAATTGCTCGACTACTACGGGCAGCTCTCCGGCGTTCCCGGCAAAGACCGCAAGCGCCGCATGGAAGAAGTGCTGCAGCGCGTGGGACTGACCGACGTTAAGGGCGTGCAGCTGCGCAAGTTTTCGAAGGGCATGCTGCAGCGCGCCGGAATCGCGCAGGCGATTCTGCATGATCCGAAATTAGTTTTCTTCGACGAACCCATGTCGGGCCTGGATCCGCTCGGCCGGCGCGAGGTTCGCGACCTGATGGAGCAACTCAAGCAGGAAGGCAAGACGGTATTTTTCTCGACCCACATTCTGTCGGACGCCGAGGCGCTGTGCGACCGCGTGGCCATCATCACAAAGGAGAATTGCGCGGCGTGGGCGCCGTCGAAGATTTGACAGCGACGGTGCAAGGCAAGGTGGAAGTGGTGTGGCAAGGCACGCAGATTCCGGCGTCGATGAAAGGCTTGGGCGCGGAATGCCATGTCACCGGGGACACCGTCCGCGCCGTGATTCCGGAAAATCAGCAGGACGCCGCCATCGATGCCTTGCGCCGCGAGCGCATCCGGCTGATTGCTATTACCCCGCTGCGCACTTCGCTCGAAACTTATTTCGTCGAGAAGCTGCAGACTCCTCGACCCAAACCACAAGTACAAACGCCTCCGGAAAAACTTTGGGGACTGCCGTATGAGCCCGCGCATCATCTACATCGCGTTCAACACTTTCCGCGAAGCGGTCCGCGATCGCGTGCTTTACAACCTGATTGCGTTCGCCCTGCTGCTTTCGGGCGCGGCCATTTTCGTCGGCCAGATTTCCATCGACATCGAGCGCCTGGTGGTCGTCAATCTGGGCTTGACCGCGGTTTCGCTGTTTGGAGTCGTCATCGCCATCTTCATTGGCATCGGTCTGGTATCCAAAGAAATCGAAAAGCGCACGCTCTACACCGTGCTGTCGCGGCCCGTCCGCCGCTGGGAATTTATTGTCGGCAAATTTTTTGGCCTGGCCGGAACGCTGGTGGTGAACACGTTCTTCATGGCCATCGGCGTATTCGGCGCGCTGCTCTATGTGGCGCACAAATTTTCCAGGCCCGACGCGCTGATTCTGGTCGCGCTTTATTTCATCGTGCTCGAATTTCTGATCATCTGTTCGCTGGCGTTGCTGTTCTCCTCGTTTTCTTCGCCGCTGCTTTCGGCGGTGTTCGCGTTCTCGCTGTTCGTGATCGGAAGTTTCGCCGACGACCTCCGCGGATTTGCCGGCATGGCTCACGGAGTCACGCGCTGGGTGGCAACGGGCGCAGCCTATCTGGTACCGAATTTCTCGGCGCTCAACGTGATCAGCGCGGTGGCGCATCAGCAACCGATGAGCTCGCAGCTCATCCTGCAAGAATACGCTCTATGCCATGTTCTATACGGCGATGGCGCTGAGCGGCGCAGTCCTGATTTTCGAGCGCAGGAATTTGAAATGATTGCGTCGGACTCGAGCGCGGAATCTCATGACAATGACTTCCACGCGCAGCGCACCACCATCATCGCCGCATCGCTGGCCTGGCGAGTCTCAATGGTCGCCTGCGTTCTGCTCCTGCGGCACATCGACCGGATTCGTCCGCAAGGCCAGCATCGAAGACGTGCTCTACCTGAATTCTCCGACCATGATCAAGCGCGCCAGCCTGGGCTTCGACGGCCTCATGGCCTGCATCTATTGGACCCGCACCGTGCAATATTTCGGCCACCGCCACTACGATCGCGCCGCACACTTACAACGAACTGGCGCCGCTGCTGGAGATCACCACCGCGCTCGATCCGCATCTGCTTCCGGCATATCAGTTCGGCGCGAGCTTTCTCGCGCCCAAACCCCCGGCCGGCGCCGGCGAACCGGTGCGCGCAATTCAATTGATGGAGTATGGCATCGCGCACAATCCCAACAACTGGCAGCTTTATTACGATCTCGGCTTCGTCTACTACACCGAACTCAAGGACTACCGCAACGCCGCTGAAGTTTTCGAGCGCGGCTCGAAAGTTCCCGACGCGCATCCCTTCATGAAGATCATGGCGGCGCAAATGGCCGCGCACGCCGGCGATTTCGCGACCGCCCGCATGTTGTGGAGCGCCACCTACGAGATCGAGCAGCGAGGCCAACATCCGGCAGAACGCCGTCGAACACCTGCGCGCCATCACCGTAGACGAAGACGTCACCCACCTCGAAGCTCTGGTGAAAGCATTTGAAGAGCACAACGGACGGGCGCCATCCGAGCATGACAGAGTTGGTCGCCGCCTCACGCCTGCGCGGAATTCCTGTCGATCCGGACGGCGACGCTTATGAGGTCACGCCCGCTGGTCGCGTGCAGTTGCACGATCCGGACGACTTCCCTTTCATCACCAAAGGCCTGCCCGAGGGATACAAGCCGGGCCCGCCGAAATTCCACAAGCCGCGCTAGCCCGAGCCGTCGAAAAACTCAGTTCCGGACTCCGTTTTGAAAGGGAGCGACTTAAAGCCGCGTCGTATCCGCTCTTAAAGAGAAATCCACTTTAGCCGCTGCGGTATCATGCCTGTTGATCGTCCATGATTCTTCCGTGACCGATTCCCCCGTGCCTTCCCAAATCAGCGTTCTCGCGACCGCCCGGCAATGGTGGATCTACGCTGCCCGCTACGAAGGATCCGTGCGCGCCACGCGCCGCTTGCTGGGCGTGCTCTGGGAGTTCGCGCGTGATTCCACTCCCGAACGCCGGCGCCTGCGCTTCGGCGACGCCGACTATGACTGGGACCACCGCGTCAACACCACCAGCGGCGCTGTAGGCTGGCGCGATCGGCTGCTGGGCATGTTCCACTCTGAATATCAGCCCACCGCGCCGGAAGCTTTTCGCGAGATGCTCGACGACGTTCAGCAGCAGATTCAACAGAGACTTCAACCGACGCCGGATGCGACCGCGCTCACCCTCCGCGACTTCACTTTCCTCGATCTCGGCTCCGGCAAGGGACGCACCCTGCTGATGGCCTCGGACTATCCCTTCTGCCGCATAGTCGGCGTCGAGCTTCTGCACTCGCTGCACCAGATTGCACAAGAAAATTTGCGGCTTTACAAAAGCGAATCGCAAAAATGGTCAGCCCTCGAATCGATCTGCGCCGACGCGACGGCGTTTCCGCTTTCCCAACGATCCGCTGGTCATTTTTCTCTTCAATCCGTTTCCAGAATCCGGCATGCGCAAGGTCGTCGCGAACATAGAGCAATCGTTGCGCGCGAATCCCAGGCCGGTGTATGTGCTCTACCACAATCCCCTGCTGGAGCACACGCTCGGCGAGTGCGCCTTGCTGAAGAAAATTGTGGGCGCGCACCAATACTCGCTGTTCGTGAGTTTCTAATTCGCCCCTATCGAGTCGATCAGAGAACGCGGATGGAAATGACAACTCTGGCCTCGCGGCTTACAATCGTCACAGGAGCCCTCCGAAGAACCTGCTTCGTGTTTCCCCTCCCGAATTTGCGTGAGGGTGATGACGCGTGGGCAGTACCCGGTGAACAAGCCACCTCATGCGAAGCCATCGGCCACACTTTGCAATCTTTGTCGGTCTAACGGTTTTCGCCGTGACGTCGCTGGGTTCCACCGCGACTTCGACCGCGCCCGTCGACGTCAAGGCGCTCTCCGCTGCGGTCGATGCCCATTACAACCATCTGCGGTCTCTGCAGGCCGAGTTTACCGAGGTCTATCGCGGCTCCGGCATGGAGCGAACCGAGACCGGGACCCTCTGGCTGAAAAAACCTGGCAAGATGCGCTGGGAGTACCGTTCTCCCAGGGAGAAGCTGTTTGTCAGCGATGGGAGAGATGCGTGGTTTTATGTCCCGGCGGATCGGCAGGCCGGAAAACATCGGCCAAGAAGCTGGAGGATATTCGCTCTCCGCTGGCATTTCTTACTTGGCAAGACCAAGCTGGAGAAAGAGTTACAAGGATTATCTCTAGCGCCGGATGTAGCGCCTTTAGCCCCCGGAGACGTCGTGCTGCGTGGCGTGCCGCAGGCGCTGGCTGACCGGGTAAGCGAGATTCTGCTGGAGATCACGCCAGACCACCAGATTGCCCGGATTATCATCCAGGAAGTGGATGGGGCGGCCACGGAGTACCGTTTGGCGGGATGAAGGAAAACGTGGCCATCGGGGATGGCCGGTTTCAGTTCAAGCCTCCTGCCGGGACTGAAACGGTGGAGGGCGGATTGGAACGAATAGTCAGGCAGGAGCATGGCTCGGTTTGGCCGACGTAGCTACAGACCTTCGACTGATTCTCGGGGGTTACTTGCGGTACTGGCGGATGCCGATTCTGGGTCGCCGGCAGATTAGAATATTAACTGGGAATGTTAGACTGAGCGGTAAGGCGAGGCTCGCTTCACCCATCGGTTTTCAGCAGCAGAAGTGCAGCAGAAAGTAGCGGAAGAGTCTTTCGATGGCGGAATTTGTAGTCAAAGTCGCGGACGATCGCGGGCGCGTGCAGCAGCACATCGAGCAAGGCTATTCGGAAGCCGAAGTGCGCGACCGCTTCTCGCAGCAGGGCTATCTGGTCTACTGGGTTAAGCCCCAGGGCATGTTGAACTCGGGAGTCGCGCTGCGCCGCAGGCGGAAGCTGAAGCAGAGCACGTTTCTGATTTTCAACCAGCAGTTTCTCACCCTGATCCGCGCCGGCTTGCCCATCCTGAACTCGCTCGAACTGCTCATCAAACGGCAGAAAGACCCGCAACTCAGGCAGATTCTCGAAAACGTCCGTGATCGCGTCAAAGGTGGAGAGTTGCTCTCCGACGCGTTCGCCGCCCAGGGCATCGTCCCAAAGATCTATACCACCACGCTGATGGCGGGCGAGAAGAGCGGAAACATTGACGAAGTGCTGACGCGCTATATCGGATTCCAGCGCCTCGCCATGACATTCCGCAAGAAGCTGTTCGTTTCGTCTGATTTATCCCACTCTGCTGATCACGGTGGTCATGATCATGGTGACGTTCCTGTTCACCTACGTTGTGCCCAAATTTGCCGACCTGTTCAACAGTCTGGATCAGAAGCTGCCGGCGATCACCGTGTTCATGCTGGACGGTGGGGCAGAACGCGCAGAAATATGCTCCGTATGTTTTCGTAGGGCTGGTGGTGTTCGGGTTCGCGGCTGTGGCGCTGGAAAGATACCGAGCGCGGCGCGGACCAGATTGATCGCGTGATCTTGAGCATTCCGCTACTGGGCGATATTCGCTTGAAGCACCAGGTCGCCAGTTTTTCGCGCATGCTTGCCGACCCTACTGCAGGGCGGATTGCCGCTGGTGCCCTCAATGGAAACGGCGGGCTCGTCGATGAGCAGCCGGCGCATTCGTAAAGGCGTGATGCGGGCGGGCATCCGGGTGCGCGAAGGTCAGGGACTGGCGGGCAGCCTGGAAGAGCAGGAAGATTTTCCCTGAGCTCGCGGTCGAGATGATCGAAGTGGGCGAGGCCACCGGAGCCCTGCCGGCCATGCTGAACTCGGTGGCGGAATTTTACGAGGAGGACGTGCAAACGGCGCTGGGCGCGTCCATGGCGCTGATTGAGCCGATGATTCTAATGATTATGGCGGTGTTTGTTGGCGGAGTATTGATCTCGCTATATTTGCCGATCTTCAGCATGGGAGTGCATTAGAGGGCGGCGGAGATCGTGATGAAAGCAGATTCGTCCGTTCGGTCGCGAATGACATAGAGCTAAGGACCGAGTGACAAGAGCAGACGGACCAGAACAACAGGATTTAAGGGAAAAATGGCAACGGCCGATAAGAAATCGATATTTGTAGGCGGCGGGAATGGCGGGCCGCTCAGCCCGACCGGCAATCCCATCACTGACCTCGAGCGCGCCCAGGACGTGGCGCGGCGCTACCGCTGCGAATTCGTTGACCTGGCTGGCTTTGAACTGCATCACGAGCTGTTCAAGAAGATTCCGGTCGAGCTGATGTTCCGCTACAAGTTCGTTCCGCTGGAAGAAACCGCGGACGGCAAGCTGGCCATCGCGATCGCCGATCCCAGCCAGCTGATGATGATCGACGAAATCAGCCTGCTGCTGAAGCAGCGCATCATCACCAAAGTCTCCACGCTGAAGCAGATCGACAACATCCTCACGAAGACCGAGCAGTCGCAGCGCGTGCTCGAAGAAGCCAGCGAAGGCTTCCAGATTATTCGCGAGGACGAGAACACGGGCGCCGAAGAAACCCTCTCGATCGACAAGCTGACCGCGACCGGCGACACCAGCCCCATCATCCGCTTGGTCGACACTACGATTTTCACCGCGCTGCAGCGGCGCGCTTCCGACATTCACATTGAAACCCGCGACGATTCGGTCGTCATCAAGTTTCGCATTGACGGCGTGCTCACGCAGGCCATGCCGCCCATCGGCAAAGAGCACCACTCCACCGTGATTTCGCGCATCAAGGTCATGAGCGAGCTCGACATTTCCGAGCGCCGCGTGCCCCAGGACGGCCGCTTCCGCGTGAAGTATAACGGCCGCGCCATCGACTTCCGCGTCTCGATCATGCCCTCGATTCACGGCGAAGACGCCGTGCTCCGCGTGCTCGACAAGGAGTCGATGAGCGAGAAGTTCCGCACTCTGACTCTGGATGTCGTTGGGTTTGATGAGGACGACCTGCGCCGCTTCCGCCGCTACATCAAAGAACCATACGGCATGGTGCTGGTCACCGGACCGACGGGTTCCGGCAAGACCACAACTCTCTACGCCGCAGTCAACGAGATCAAAACCGACGAAGACAAAATCATCACCATTGAAGATCCGGTCGAGTATCAACTGCGCGGCATTACCCAGATTCCTGTCAACGAGAAAAAAGGCCTGACCTTTGCCCGCGGGCTGCGCTCGATTTTGCGTCATGATCCCGACAAGATCATGGTTGGCGAAATCCGCGACGCGGAAACCGCGCAGATCGCCATTCAATCCGCGCTGACCGGCCACCTGGTCTTCACCACGGTTCACGCCAACAACGTGGTCGACGTGATCGGACGTTTCCTGAATATGGGCGTCGAGCCTTATAACTTTGTTTCGGCGCTGAACTGCATTCTGGCGCAGCGGCTGGTACGTTTGATCTGCGAATCCTGCCGCACCGAAGTGCACTATGCTCCGGATGTGATGGAAGCCAGCGGCCTCGATCCTGCGCAGTGGGGCAACGTTCCCTTGTACGAAGGGCCGGGCTGCATCGAGTGCGCGGGCACGGGATTCCGCGGACGAACCGCCATCCACGAACTGCTGGACTTGAGCGACCGCATCCGCGAAATGATTCTGGCCAAGAAGCCGACGTCGGAAATCCGGCGCGCCGCGCGCGATGAAGGCATGCGTTTCCTGCGCGAGTCCGCGCTCGACAAAGTGCGGCTGGGTATGACCACGCTGAAAGAGATCAACAAAGTCACGTTCATCGAGGCTATGCGGTAACGCCGCCATCCTCAGGATGACAATCGAACTCTCCGCTCGGGGCCAAGTGCCCTTTCAGCTATTGCATTTGTGAGTGATTCGGTTTCTGATTTATAGAACTAAGGTTTTTCTCAAGGGGCGCTCTCCGGAATGAGTTCGAATTCAAACACACCGAAGCCGAAGCTGGCCTGCGAAATCGCGGCGGATCGCGTGCTTGCCGGCCGCTTCAGCGATAACGGCGGCGGCCTGGAAGCTTCGGCAGCGCGCGAACTCGCGCCCGGCAGCGTGGTCCCCGACCTGGTGGAGAACAATCTGCGGCAGCGGGAAGCAGTGCGTGAGGGCATTGAAGTCCGCGCTGGGCAGCGTGGCGCAACGCTCGAAAGATGTGATTGCCATCGTGCCCGACGCCGCCGTGCGCGTGATGCTGGTGGAATTCGATACCCTGCCCTCCGATCACGAAGAGGCCCTCGGGGTCGTCAAGTTCCGCCTGAAAAAGTCACTGCCCTTTGACGTCGATAAAGCCAAGGTTTCTTACCACGCGCAGAAAGTAAAAAACGAAGTTCACGTAGTCGCGGCGGTCGCCATGGCCAGCGTGATCGAAGACTACGAGACCGCGTTCCGCGATGCCGGATTTAATCCCGGCGTGGTGCTGCCCTCGACTCTGGCAGCAATCGGCGCCGCCAACGCGCGCAAGCCCACGCTGGTAATCAAAGTCGACGCGCACACCACCAGCATTGCCATTCTGAACGAAGATCAGTTGCAGCTGTTCCGCACTCTCGAAAACACCCGCGGCGTGACCATCTCGGGCGAGCAACTGGCCGAGGAGGTCTACCCGTCGGTGGTCTTTTTTCAGGATACGTATCATCTAAATATTGAGCAGATTTATGTCTCGGGCCTGCCGGAGTCGGGCGGCGCAGCCCCCGCGCTGCGAGCCCAGACCGGAGCCGACGTGCAGGAACTGGTCTCGTCCGCGCAACTCGGAGCCAGCACCGGCGGCGCAGTTCCGCGCTGGCGAATGGCGGGAGTAGTAGGAGCATTGATTTCGTAGACGAAGTACGTAGCGGCGGACGCATTCGTCCGCTTGCAACGCGAACCGAAATCCCGGACGAATGCGTCCGGGGCTACATGATTCATTATGCGTTTAGACATCAATCTCGCGAGTCAGGCCTACGAAGATGCCCGGCAATTCTGGATGCGTTGGGGCGCCGCCGTGGGCGCGCTCGCGTTGCTGACTCTGGTGCTGCTTACGCTCGACGTCACCGGCTGGGTCAACGCCCGGCGGGATCGCACGGCCATCGCCGAAAAAGAATCGATGATCGCCGATCGTGACCGGCTGCGCACCGAGGCGGAGAGAATTCTCAACCTGCCGCAGAACCGCGCTACCCGCGACGAATCGCAATTTCTGAACGAACTCATCGAGCGCAAGGCATTCTCCTGGACGCGCGTGCTGGAAAATCTGGAAAAGGTAATGCCGCCGCGCGTGCACCTGGAATCCATCAGCCCGCAACTGGATGAGGACAACCAGCTCGGCCTGAAGATGACCGTTGCGGGCGACTCGCGAGAGCCGGCTCTGGAATTGGCGCGGCGGATGGAAGAATCGCACCGCTTCTCCCAGACCCAGATCACCAACGTTCGCTTCTCCCCGTCGACCACCGGAGACAATGCGACGGTTGAGATTGTTGCCATCTACATTCCCGAGCCGCTGGTCATCGCCGGACCGGAGGCGCAGAAGCTTCCCTCCAAGCCGGACATGAAACCGGGCAGCGATGCAAAACCGAAAAACGAAATCAAGCCCGCAGCCAATCGGAAGCCGAAGCCAGCATCGCCCCGAGGAGGCCAGCACTAATGCCCGACCTGCGGCGAACCCGAAAGCATTTAAAAACGGCCCTCGCGGTCATGGCTGGCGTTGATCTGCTGGCGGCTGTGATCTATTTTTCGCCGCTGGTGGGCTCGGCCGAATCCCGCCGCATGGAATTGAACACGCTGCAAACCGAACTGGTCACCAAGACGCGCGAAGTCGCGCCGCTCAAAGATCTTCCGCAGAAAGTCGTGCTGGCCGGTCACGAGATCAGCGACTTCTATAAGAAGCGCTTCCCTACTGAGGATTCGCAGATTCCGACTCAACTGGGCAAGCTCGCCGCCGCCAACGGCGTAACCATCGATCAGGAAAAATACAAGGTGCTCGACGCGGAAACCGGCGGCCTGGCTCCGGTCGAAGTCGAAGTCGATTTCGCCGGCAACTACACTTCGTTGGCCAAGCTGATCAACGGCATCGAACGCGACGACATGTTTTTTATCATCAACAGCATCACCCTCGGTGGCCAGCAGCAGGGCCCGGTCAAGTTGGGCGTGAAGCTGGAAACTTATTTGAAGACGGGATCGTAAAGCGGCTCGCGAAGAGTGGCATCGTAAAAGAGGATTCGTAAGTGCAACTGGGATTCGAAAACAAGAAACAGACGACATGGGCCGCTGTGCTCGGCATCGTGGCGCTTCTGGCCGTGGCCTATGAAGTCGTCCCCATGTTCAGTGGTTCGTCGGTAACGGCTTCCAGCGCTGCCGAGCCCGGCTCCCGTGGCCTTGCGTGCCTTGCCGCCGCGCATCGGAACCAAGCCCGGGAAAAAACCGCGCAAGGAAAATCTGGATCCCACGTTGCGGCTGGATTTGCTGGCGGCCAGCGAGCAGACGAACTACGAAGGCAGCGGAAGAAATATTTTTGTCTCGCGGGCGGAAGATGTGGTCATTCCCGATGCCCGGTGCTCTGGCGTGACGGACCACGGAAAGAAGGCGGATCCGAACCCCATATGTTCCGCCCTCATATCAGGCGCCGCCGCCGATCCCGCTGAAGTTCTATGGCTTCGCCAGTTCCGTCGGCGAAGCCCGAAGAAAATTTTTCTCAAGAGCGGCGAGGATGTCTGGGTTGCGGGTGAAGGCGAAATCGTCGACCGGCGGTACAAAGTGATTCGAATCACTCCAACCTCGGTCTCGATTCAGGACATGGTCTACAGCAGTCCCCCGCAGAACATTCCGCTGACCCGGGATGAACATGATTCTGTGATGAGCACCTGTTTGCAAACCCGGCGATCTCGCAGCTGCGGCTATGTCATGCTGACGCTGGTGCTGTCATGGCGCCATGGCCATCTTCGCGGCCGAAAATCGTGCCTTCCATCACCTTCGAGATCAGGCGCGACCGCGAAGAGGAAATGATTCATCGCGGCGTGCAGTATTCGCGGGCCATTCGCGCCTACTATAAAAAATTCGGCCACTATCCGACCAAGCTGGAAGACCTCGAAGACACCAACCAGTCTCGGTACCTGCGCAAGCGATACAAAGATCCTCTGAACTGCAAGAACGGCAAGTGCGGCGACTTCAAGCTGCTGCACTTCGGCGAAGTGCAGATGACGCTCAGCGCATATGGGCGGCGTCGATTCCCGGCGCGAGGATCGCGGAACAGGAGCACCTGGACTGAACGGTCCCGGCGGCATGTCGCAACCCATTTGGCAGCAGCCGAATTGGGGGGAACTCTAACGGCGTTGGGCCAGAATCAGCAGACCCGGCACCACGCCGCCGGGAACGGATCCCTCGCAGGCCGGCACTCCCGGTTCGACTGACGGCACGGGGGACGGCACCGGAATCCACCAGGAACTGGCGTCGGCACTCCCGGAAGCAATCAGATTGGCTCGGGCCAGGTCATCGGCGGGCAGATCGTGGGCGTGGCCAGCAACAGCCAAGCAAAATCCGACGATCCGCGAATTCAACCACAAGAAAAAATATAAAGACTGGGTGTTCGTTTACGATCCCGCGCAGGATCAAGGACTCCTCATCCGGACGCCCTATCAGCCCCAACTCCAGGGATTCGGCCAGGGTGCGCCCAACGTCAACGGACAGAATGGCAGCACCAGCGGATTCGGCAACGGGCAGCGGGAACAGTAGTTTCGGCACGTCGCCCTTCGGAAATACCAGAACAGTCCGAACTCGTTCCATCGAGCCCGGGATTTGGCGCGCCGACTCCGCCCAGCAATCCTCCACCGCCAGCAGCAGCAATAGCCGCCAGGAACCAGCCGCGCTGCGCACGGCGGACAGCCCCTTCGGCTTCGCTCAGGGCAGGCTTGGCGGCTGTCCCCACATAAAGTCAAATCGAAAATTCCAGTCCGAAAATACAACGGCCTCATCGCTAGCGATGAGGCCGTTCCAATCTCACGGAGTTATTCGAAAGCGGCGCTACACGCTGAACGAACTGCCGCAGCCGCAGGTGCTCTTCACGTTCGGATTCTCGAACTTGAAGCCTGCGCCTTCCAGCGTCTCGACGTAGTCGACGATGCATCCGTTCAGATACATCACCGAAGTCGCATCGACGAACACTTTCAGGCCGTCCATTTCAAAAGTCTTGTCCATCATTCCGGCGCCGTTTTCAAACTGCATGGAGTAGGAGAAACCGGAGCATCCGCCACCCACGACTCCGATGCGCAAGCCGGCGGGAACTGGGCTCTGCTGGCTCATGATCTCTTTCACCTTAACGACCGCGTTGGGCGAAAGAGTGACGGGCGCAGCCTTCTTGGTCACTTCAGGCGTGCGTAACTTGAGGAGCGGTGGTCGTGGCCATTGGTATCTCCTTGGCTTTAAAGCTGTTTGATTATAGCAAAAGTTGTTTTGGTCACAAGTACTAGATTCGGACAACTTGGAGCAAGTGACCTTACCCTCAATTGGATGCAGGCCATCGGTCCAGGAAGTCGCATTTCTTCCCAACTGTAACAGACTCCGGACAAAGGGATTAATTCGGCGCCGGGGCTTGCCAACAGGTCTATAATCATTCCCGTTAGGGCCTTCCCCGGACTCGGTGCGGGGTTCTGCGTGCTCCCACCACGAAGTGGAAAGCCTCTGCGTTTGGGTTTGGAATCTGCCGAGGTGGTTTATGACGCTGCTGACCGTAGTCGCTGTGGTATTCGGGATTTTCGCGATTGGTCTGATCCTCCTTCTGATCTACAAGAGCACTCTCACCATGCACGAGGACGATCAACTGTTTCTCGATGACAACAATTCACACATGCAGGAAGAGCAGACCGAATTGCTGGTGAAGGTGAACCGGCTAACGATCCCGATGCGCGTTTTCAGCATCGGCTCGGGAGTGTTCGGGCTGGTGCTGGTCGCGATGTTGATCTATCAAAAACTGAACGAAGTGCAGTAGCCGTCATCGGCGAGGAAACTGCGCCATCCCGGCGCATCCTCGCGGGTTGCCATAAGGCGCGGCCGCGATATTCTCGTCGCGGTCGTGGACTCTCTTTTTTTCAGGCAGCGGTTGGTCATGCCCGCATCCTTGCAGGCCTCGCGTGCAATGATGTTTCCAACTGGGTACTCGCAATGTTTCCTGCTAACGAACACTGTTCTCCATCGTTCTAACAGGAGGGCTCATTTCAGCGTTGATAACTAAGGTTCCAGCAGAAAACCTTAAAACCGATGCGCAAGACCGCTCGATCCCCGCGATCTAATAGGGGCTTGGAAACAGGCGCTCCGTCAGATAACTTAGTAAAGCCAAGCGCTGTGGGCAACTTTTGCGGTGCAAGCAGATTCCTACAGCGGGAGAATTCCACCCATGCACTCGGCTCCTGCGGCAGTGACTCCCGACTCCGAGTCTCCACCCGACCAGCCGGGAACACGACCGGGACCACCGGAACCCAGATAGCGAACACGCCGCGGCGATCGCGCCGCACGGATCGTGATCGCCGCTGCAGCCGCGCTCGGCAGTCGCGCTCGTCGCCATTTTCTTCAGCGCAACACCGCAGCAACGCTCCGGGAATTCTACGTCCTCGCCGGTGATCCACCCACGATTCCGAGTCAGGTTCTTCGCCTCAAAGGAACCACCGAAGCAGTGCAGGCGCGCGCCATCCTCGCTCCTCTGCTGGCCGGCCAGACGGTTCCCACGCTCACCATCATCCACCTCACGCCCGCTGGGACGCGAGTCAAGAAGGGCGATCTTCTGGTGGAATTCGACCGGCAGGCGCAGATGCGCGATTTCGTCGACAAGCAGGCCGACTACTCCAAGCTCGTCGATCAAGTTGCGGAAGAGCAAGCGAAAGAAAACGCGGCCCGCGCCAAAGATGAAACCGAGCTGAAGACCGCCGAAGACAATCTCCGCAAGGCTGAACTGGAGATGCAGAAAGCGGAGATCGTCTCGCGCATCGACGCCGAAAAAAATCAGGAGAACCTCGACGAAGCCAAAGCAACATACCAACAGCTTCACGAAACCTTCGACCTGAAACGAAAGGCCGCCCAGGCCGCGATTCGCATTCTCGAAATTCAGCGCGACCGCACCCAGCAGACCATGCTGCACGCTCAGGCCAACGCCGACCTGATGCAGATTCGCTCGCCCCTCGACGGCGTCGTGGTGCTGAACACGATCTGGAAACAAGGAACGATGGGCGAAGTGCAGGAAGGCGACCAGGTGCGTCCGGGTGTGCCGTTCATGCAGGTCGTGAACCCGTGACGATGCAGGTGCGGGTGCATGGCGAACCAGCAGGATTTTCCCAGCTTGCAAGTCGGCCAAACCGCAAAGGTCCGGCTGGATGCGTATCCCGACCTCGTCTTCCCCGCCAAACTCGATCAGCTGGCGCCCATCGGCGAAGGCGGAGATTTTTCCAACAAGCTGCGCTCCTTCGTGGTGATTGTGGCAATCGAGGGAAATGATCCCAAGCTCATGCCCGATCTTCCGCCGCGGTCGACGTGGAACGACGGTCAGAACTGAAGGACGGAACGGATCCGACAGTCGAGCAAGCCGAAATGAAACCGCGGGAGTGGTTCAATCGTAAATGATTCAGACGCTTCCGCCAACTTACGCTGCGAGGCAAGGCGATGGCCATCGTTGATCCTTGTGCTGGCCGGGAGTGGAGTCGTGCTGGGCGCGGTGCGTTTGGGCAAGCGCACACCGCACGGTTCCCACCTACGAAGTGAAGCGCGGAGAGTTTCTCGACTCGCTGCAATTTCGCGGCGAAGTGAAGGCTATGAAGTCGGTGACGATCAGCGCCCCGGCGCAAGCGGGCGATCTGCAAATCATCAAAGTTTCGCCGGAAGGCACCGTGGTGAAGCCCGGAGACGTAGTGGTTGAGTTCGACAAAACGAAAACCGAACAGGATCTGGCGCAGTTCCGTCGACCTTGAAGTCGGCGGAGGCAGGACATCGACCAGGCCCGCGCCCAGGCCCGCCTGACCGAAGAAGAAGACAAGACCACGGTACTCAAAGCGCGCTACGACGGTGGAGTCGGCCAAGCTGGAGGCCAGCAAGCAGGAAATCGTATCCAAAATTGAAGGCGCAAGAGGCCAACCTGAAGCTGGCCGACGCCGAGCAAGACGCTGCGCGAAGCCGAAACCAAACAGAAATCAGACCAGACGCTCAACAAGGCAACCATCGAGAGCACCGAGCAGGCCAGCAAGAAAGCAAAGTTTCGACGTGAAACGCGCGGAGAGCAGCCTTGGAGCAAATGAGCGTTGCGTGCGCCCTCGGCAGGAACCATCAGCCTGTCTTCAGCATTGGACCGGCTCCGGCGATGCTCCCGTACCGTCCGGGAGATCGAGCTTGGCCCGGTGCCGCGATCGCGAACTTGCCCGACGCCACCACGCTACGCATTTCCGCCCGCGTCGATGAAACCGAACGCGGCCGGCTCGCGCCAAACAGCCAGTTACGGTTCAATTCAATGCCATCCCCGATCGCCAGTTCACCGGGCACATCGAACAAATTGGCGCCATCGCCAGCATGGATTTCTCCAGCGGCTGGCCCATCACCCGCAATTTCATTCTTGAGATCGTTCTCGATCAGACCGACCCGCGATTCAAGCCTGGCATCTCGGGGCAAGTTACCGTCATTGTGGACCGCGTGCCCAACGCGATCACGATTCCCAGCGCAGGCCATGTTTCAAAAATCCGGACAGAATGTCGCCTACGTGTGGCGTGGAACGCAGTTCGAGGAACGCGCGATTGATGTCGGAAGAAGAAGCGGCGACAAGATCATGGTCGCCAAGGGCGTAACGCGACGGCGATCAAGTGGCGTTAAAAGATCCGACGGCGAAAGAGTAACCCGGAGCGAACTGACATGAAGAGCAGGCGTGCCATCACGTGGGCAGTAGTGGCGGTCGTGCTATGCGCCGTGGTCGGCGTTGTCGCGGCCGTGCGCCGCACCGCGCCAGCCAGCGCCGGCGATGAGATTCCCGACCGGCGCACGTGAAGCGCGGCGATCTCGAAATGAAGGTCTACGTCACCGGCGAATTGCGCGCCAGCCATTCGGAGATGCTGATCGCTCCTCCCATCGGTGGCGGCTGCGCTGCAGATTACGCATTTGTTGCACACTGGCGCGGCCGTCAAGAAGGGCGAACTGGTGATGGAGTTCGATCCCAGCGAGCAACATCTTCAAGCTCGATCAGAATCGTTCCGAGCTGCAGCAGGCCGATCAGGAGATCACCAAGGCCAAGGCCGACGCGGCCGTCGTCTACGGCGCAAGACAAAGTCGCGCTGCTCAAAGCGCGCTTCGACGTCCGCCGCGCGGAGTTAGATGTCCAGAAAAACGAACTGGTGAGTTCCATCGACGCCAAGAAAAATGATCTCGCCCTGGATCAAGCCAAGCGCGTGCTCGCCGAACTCGAGCAGGACGTGAAGTCGCGCAGCGCATCGAATCAAGCCACCATCTCGCTGGCCGAAGAAAAACGCAACAAAGCAAAACTAGCCATGGATCAGGCGCAGGGCAACATCGACAAGATGCGCGTGACTTCTCCCATGGACGGCCTGGTCGCGCTGGAAAAAAACGAAGGTGCCATGGGCGGATTTTGCTGTTTCCCGGGCCTGACCATGCCGGAGTATCGCGAAGGCGATCAGGTTGAGCCCGGCAGAACCGTAGGGCAGGTGGTCGATCCCAAAGAAATGGAGATCGGTCGCCAAGGTTGGCGAACTCGATCGCAACAACGTTAAAGAGGGCCAGTCCGTCGACATCCAGCTCGATGCGTTCCCCGGCATCATGTTTCATGGCACCGTCAAAACCGTCGGCGGATCCAACAACCCGCGCATGTTCTGGGAAGGCGACACCGGCGCCAAGTTCGAAGTGACCATCACGCTCGCCACCACCGACCCGCGCATGCGGCCGGGACTGACGGCGCAGATGTTCATCAATGGCGATCCGCGAAAAGATGTGCTCTACGTGCCTCGCCAGGCGCTGTTCCTGAAAGACAACAAGCGCCTGGTCTACGTTCGCAACGGAAGCAATTTCGATCCGCGCGAAGTAAAGATTCAGGCCGAGAACGAAAGCCGCGCTGCCATCGAAGGCATCAGCGCCGGCACCGAAATCGCATTGATCGATCCAACGGCTCCGCGCAAGACCGCAAATTCCAGCGCCGCCTCGCCCGGGCGGAGGAGGCGCACTCTAATGGCGACCGTCGCCCCACTCCTTCCACGCGCATTGTGCACAGCTATCAGCAGTGGCTGCCCGACATGCAACTCGGGCTGCAGAATCTGCTGCTGCACCGCCTGCGCTCGTTGCTGACCATGCTGGGAATGATTTTCGGCGTCGCGGCCGTCGTCTCAATGCTTTCGATCGGCGCGGGCGCGCGGCAGAAAGTCATGGCCCTGATCGAGCAGATGGGCGTGCACAACCTGATCGTGGAAGCGAAAGAAACCACCGAGTGGCAAGCGCACCAGAAGGTTCGCAAGATTTCTCAGGGACTGTCGTTCCAGGATTATCGCGTGATCCGCGACGACGTGAACGATATTGTCGCGGCGACGCCGCGAAAGCGAATGACTCCCTCGAAGACCATTCCGAAATCGCAGCAGGAACCGCCGACCGTCTACGGCGTGAATCCCGACTATCTGAAGATCGCGGGACTGCATGTGCTGCGAGGGCCGATTCTTCAGCGAGGACGAAGACACGCGCGGCGCGCCAGTCGTCGTGCTGGGCGCGGCCGCGCGGTCAAGCCTGTTCGGTTCCGCCGATCCGGTCGGCCAGTACGTGAAGGCCAACGAAACCTGGTTCCGCGTGATCGGCGTCGCTTCGCCGCAACTCAGTTCGCAAACCGAAGTCGCCGGCGTGCCCACGCAGGATCTCAACAACATCATGTATGTCCCGCTGAACTCGGCGATTCTGCGTCTGGAAGACAACTACAGCGACGTGCGCGACGAGATTGACGGCATCTACCTGAACATTCGCGACAGCGCGGATATGGCGTCGGTGGCGCAGACTCGTGCGCGCGATCCTCGATTCCTCGCACCACTCCGCCGGAGATTTCAGCGTGATCGTCCCCGCCGAACTGCTCGCCGAACAGAAGCGCACCGAACGTTTATTCAACGCCGTCATGGTTGCGATCGCCTCCATTTCCCTTCTGGTCGGCGGCATCGGCATCATGAACATCATGCTGGCCAGCATTCTCGAGCGCACGCGCGAAATCGGCGTTCGCCGCGCCGTCGGTGCGCGCCAGTCCGACATCATTCGCCAGTTCGTGGTCGAGGCCATGCTGATTTCCTTTGTGGGCGGAAGCTTCGGCATCATGTTCGGCTTCGTCATGTCGCGCCTGATCGCGCTGGCTGGCAGGATGGTCGACTATCGTGACGCTGAGCTCCATCCTGCTGGCATTCATCGTCTCGATCACAGTCGGCCTGGTTTTCGGAATTTATCCCGCAGTCAAAGCCGCGCGCCTCGATCCCGTGGAAGCCATTCGTTGGGAGTAGGTCGCCGCACATCTGCACCGTTCAATGCTGTCACGCTGCACTGCACGGGCCCATACACCTTGGAGGAATTGAGGAATGAAAGACTCTCGCCCGGGCGTTTCCGCTTGTTTTTTTCTGAGCGTCATTTTTCTGACGGTGGTTTTCACGTCGCGCCCTGTCTGGGCGCAACAGCGCGAGGGATACGGCGACATGCTCACGCCCCAGGTTCGCTCCGACAAATTGGCCGCGCCGGAGCATTTGCGAAAATATGTCGTTGACGGAAAGCTGACGCCTCAGCCTGCGGATGCAGTCGTGCTCACGCTGGAAAACAACAGCGTCGTAAGAATTCAGGAAACGCAGGTCGAGTTTTCGAAATTCAGCCTGCTGGGCGCGCACTCGCCATTCGACCCGTCGGTGACGGGATCCTACAACGTGAATAATTCGACTTTCCGCCCCGCAGCCAACTGCTGGGAACCGGCACCGGCGTCCACCTGTCAACCAGACCACACAAGATTGCTCAGTTCAACTACTCGCAGACCTTCGAAACCGGCACCAACGTCCAGGCGGGACTGAGCAGCAGCAACACTCCTTCACCAACAACTCAGTTCTACTGGCATTCTCAATCCTTCCGTCAACTCGACTCTCAATTTTCAGTTCACGCAGCCCCTGCTGCGGAATGGCTGGCTATTCGCAAATCAGGCGCCGCTGGTGATCGCTCGCCGCAATCTGCAACAGTCGCGCGCCAATTTCGCCGCCGAAGTGAGCAACAACATTTTGCAGGCGGTGGGGCAGTACTGGTCGGTGGTCGAAGCGCAGGGAAATCTGGAGGTCGCGCGTAGCTCCATGGACGCAGCTGAAGTCACATACAAACGCGATAAGCGAGCGCTGGAACTCGGCGCTCTCCCTCCGCTCGATATCTACCGCTCCGAATCTCAGGTCGCGTCGCGTCGCGTGCAGGTCATCCAAAGCGAATACGCGCTCAAAGCAAGCGGAAGATGCACTCCGCATGACCATCGGCGCGGATCAGGATCCAAATATTCAAGCTCTCGATCTTGAACTTACAGAGAAACCTGAACCAGAAGGCGAGATGCGCACTATCGACACCGCCACCGCCTTGCAGCAGGCGTTGACCAAGCGACCGGAATTCGACGCTGCCCGCGCCGCCCTCGCCAATGACGCAACCAGCATTCGTCTCGCTCACAATCACCTCTTGCCCGAACTCGATGTGACCGGCGTTTACGCCAGCAACGGGCTTGGCGGCACCCAACTCGCAAGCACCAATCAACTCCTTTCGACTTCATCACTCGGTCAACTGGCGAACTTCAACTACCCTACTTATGGCGCGCAATTGTCTTTGACTCTGCCTGTCAAGAACCGGGCCGCACAAGCAGAAATCGGCAACGCCTTGGTTTCGCGCCGCAGCGACCTCTATACACGAACGGCAACTCCGCGAGCAGGTCACGCTCGACGTGAGCAACGCCGTCCATCAACTCGAACAAGCCAAGCTCAGCATTGCCGCCGGCAAGGAAGCGCTGGACCTCGCCAAGAAAACCATGGCTGCCGAGCAGCGCAAATACGACCTGGGATCGGAAACAATCTTCTTCGTGCTCGAAGCGCAAACCGAACTCGCCAGCGCCGAACTCGGCCTGCTGCAAGCCGAAGTCAACTATCAACTCGCCGTCGCCGGCCTCGATCACGCCACCGGCGAATTGCTCGAGCCCTATCATGTGCAGATCGCAGACCTCACCCACTAGCACAACTCGCGATGGAATGTCGCTTGAGGTGAACTCTTCCCCGCCGCAATCAAAGGCAGTAAACTTATATTCGGATTGCGAAAGTGGCGGAATTGGCAGACGCACCAGACTTAGGATCTGGCGGGTAAAACCGTGGGGGTTCGAGTCCCCCCTTTCGCACCAAATGTTTCGGCCACGACCACGATGCATAACGGACGATGAACGATCAGGCCCTACTGCAGGAAGCTCTCGAAGAAGCCAGAAAGGGCCTCCGCGAAGGCGGCTTGCCGATCGGTTCGGTTCTGGCTGACCCACAAGGACAAATCATCGCTCGCGGCCACAATCTGCGCGTGCAGAGCGGCGATCCCACTGCGCACGCGGAAACCGTGTGCATCCGCAACGCAGGCCGGCGGCGCGACTGGACGGAACTCACCCTCGTCAGCACGCTTAGCCCCTGCATCATGTGCGCCGGCGCCGCGCTGCTGTTTCGCATTCCTCGCGTCATCATCGGAGAAAATCGAAACTTCCTCGGCGCCGAGGACCTGTTCCGTCGACACGGCGCCAGCGTCATCGTTCTCGACGACGCCGAATGCATTCGCCTGATGAGCGAATTTATCGCCGCGCACCCCGACCTATGGAATGAAGATATTGGGCGGTGAGTGAACGCGAGTAAATTTTCACGCGAAGATATTGTATCTTGCGCGGTCAGCGCGCGGAAACTTGCCGATCCGGCTTCGGCGGAGACGCTGTTTCACTTGCGGGAAGAGCGATCTTCAGATCCCAGCGGCACAACGGACATCGCGTCGCAACCGAATAAACGATCCGGCCAAACGCCACGCACTCGCTATTCGCACAGGTTCTCATCTCGACCTCCCCACGCCGCAAAGCTGTTCAGACTTCAAACTAGCACGGCTCACTAGCACGAAGGCGAATCGAACGCTGTTTTCCGTTGCCACTTATTGATTTTTCTTCTAGCTCGGCCGCAACTATCTCCGCGGCAAACTCTCGCAGCAAGTGTTGTACAATCCGCCCCACTCGCAACTGTGCGCCAACAAGGAGACACGCACCCATGGAGCCAACACCACCGGAGCCCACGCCAGGCGCTGACGGTTTGCGGCACGGCATTCTTTCGCCCATGGAAACTTTGGCGCAATCGGTTTCCACTATGGCTCCCACCACCACCCCGGCGGCGACCATCCCGCTTGGTCTGCGCTCTCGCCGGCAACGGCACCTGGCTCGCGTACGCTCTGGCAACTGTAGCAATATTTCTAGTCGGCTTGTGCATCGCGCGCTACGCGCGCCACTCCGCATCGCCCGGTTCGCTTTACACCTACGCCTCGATCACCTTATCCCCGTGGCTCTCGGCGGCCGTCGCCTGGAGCCTGCTGCTCGCCTACGTTGCGACGGGGTCCAGCGTAATCGGCGGCTTCTACCACTACGCCAACCTGCTCCTGCGCGACGCCACTGGGCACGTTCTCTCCACCGTGCTGCTGTCGCTGCTGGTGACCGGCGTCTCCATCTGGATCGCTTATCGCGATGTGAAAATTTCTGCGCGCCTCATGTTGTGGATCGAAGCCGCATCCGTCTCCGTGATCGTGATCGTCATCGGGCTCCTGCTGTTTCGTCATGGCCCGCATCTCGACGCCGATCAACTTCATCTCCGCGGCATGACCGGCAGCGGGCTTCGCCTCGGCCTGGTGCTGGCGCTGTTCAGCTTCGTCGGTTTCGAAAGCGCTACCACGCTCGGATCCGAAGCGCGCAACCCCCTCAAAACGATTCCGCGCGCCGTGATTCAAAGCGCCGTTCTCGCCGGAGCCTTCTTCGCGGTCTGCGCCTACGCGGAAGTACTGGGCTTTCACATCGTGAAGCAGGACCTTGGAACGAGTGAGGCTCCCATGTACGTGCTGGCAAAACTCGGCGGCGTGCCGGTGCTGGGAATTCTCATCGACATCGGCGCACTGGTCAGCATGTTCGCCGGAACTCTCGCCTGCATCACCGCCGCCGCACGCGTGCTCATGCGCATGGCCCACGACGGTCTCGCCCCTCGATCGCTGGGAGCGACTCACGCCCGCAACCACACTCCAAACCGCGCGGTGGTCATCACCGGCGTCGCTGCGGTGCTTCCCGTGGCCGTTCTCGCCTATCGCGGATCCAGCGGCCTCAACGTCTACGGCTGGCTGGGCGCACTAGCAACCTACGGATTCATCGTGGCCTACGCCATGGTCTGCCTCGCTCTGCCGCGCTACTTGCGGCAGCACGACGTGTTCCGGCCCGGCGCGCAGATCGTCCCGTGGCTCGCGGCAGCGGCCATGCTGCTCGCGCTGGTCGGCAATCTTTATCCCATACCGCCCGGGCCTGAGGGCAAACTTCCCTACATCTATCTCGCGTATCTGTTCGCCGGGCTCGCATGGTTCTTTATTCGTGCGCGCGGCAAGCTCGCCAGGAGCCTCGCGCCTCCCCAGCCATAAAAATTACTGATTCCAGTCAAAAGAATTTTCACTACGCCTCGTCCTTCCGCTTTCGCCGGAGTTCGCGTACATTGGCCGCACCAGCTTTCCAGCCGGTCGTTGCAAGGCAAGGGTTGTACAGATACGGGGCAAGCCAGTTCCGCGACGACGTCGTACAGAGTCCAGCAAGGTGCAGCATAAAAAACGCGGCCTTAAAGGTTGCGGTGGATTTGTGTTTCTTCACTCACAACGAGGTTTACATTCATGGCGAAGCATAGCAGGGCGAAAGTCGGCGGAACGAAGCTTGCGATTCTGTTGCTATTCGTAGTAAGCCAGTTGACCCTGTGCGCGGCCGCCCAGCAGACTCTGGGCGGCATTACCGGCACGGTCTCCGACAAAAGCGGCAGCGTCCTGCCCGACACCACAGTGACCATCGTCGGCGATCAAACCAAGCTCACGCGTACTCTGAAGACTAACGGCAATGGCGCCTACGACTTCGTGAACCTGCCGATCGGCACCTACACCGTCACCGTTTCACACGACGGCTTCGAGACCGAAAAACTCCCCGCCATCCTGGTGCAAGCCGATCGCACCGCCACGCTGAACGTCGCCATGAAGATCGGGCAGGTCGGCACCACCGTCGAGGTCGAGGCCGCCCCCGCCATGAATGCGGTCGACACCACGAACGGCTACGTGCTCGAAAAGGAACAGATCGAGGAAGTCCCTCTCCCCACCGGTAGCTTCACCGGACTCGCCATTCTTTCTCCCGGCGTCAACGCCGAACTTCCCGGCGGCACCGGCGTCAACAACGGACTCGGCAATCAACCCATCTGGGCCAACGGACAGCGCGATACCAGCAACACGTTCCTCCTCAACGGCGTCGACGCCAGCAATCTGTTTAACGGCAAGAGCACCAGCTCCGTCGCGTCGGCTCGCATCGTGAATAACACCGGCGTCTCCGGCGCGGGCAGCACGACTGCCGAAGAAATTCAGAGTACCGCATCGCCGTACCTCGCGATCGGCCAGGCCTTGCCCACCCCCGCACCCGAATCCGTCCAGGAATTTCACATCAACACTTCCATGTACGATGCGCAGCAAGGCTCGACCAGCGGCGCTCACCTCGACATCAGCACCGCTTCCGGCACCAACAATGTTCACGGCATGGCCTACGTTCATCGCGGCACCGACGCACTCAATGCGGCTCCGTATTTTTACAAGCAGGACGGCAACATCCCCGCGAACGAAGATGTTCCTCAGCTGCATCGCTACACCGCCGGCGGCCAGATCGGAGCCCCGCTCATCAAAGACAAATTATTCGTTTTCCTCAGCTACCAGCACACCCACGCATCCGATCTGGAAATCGGAACCTCTCGCACCGCCGTGCCGACCGGCCTGTCCGACGATCGCAGTCCCGCGGCACTCGCCAATGTGGTCTTGAACAATTGGGGCACCGCCGTGAATCCGGTGGTCGCCCCGAACGCGCCGGGCGCAACCGGCACTCTCAACATCGATCCCGTCGCCTACGCGTTACTCACCGCCAAACTCCCGAACGGCCAGTATCTGTTCCCGTCAGCGAATCCGAATTTCACGCCCAGCCTGAACTTCCCAGAGAATGTTTTCCTCACCCAGGCCGCCTATTTCACCACTGATCAGGCCGTCACCGATCTTGATTACCAGCCAACCTCGAAGGATACTTTGTCGCTGAAGTACTACTACCAGCACGACCCCACGCTCGCGCCCTTCGGCTACTCCGCCGTGGAAGGCTTCCCCCAGCATCTGGATGCCGGCAGCCAGGTCGCATCCCTCACCAACACCCAGTCGATCTCGCCGAGTTTCAACGTTTCCGAGGTGATCGGCTTCAGCCGCGAAAAAGTCTTTAGCACAATCGGCCAGCCCTTCACTCCGGCATCGATCGGTATCAATAACTTTGGCTCCAATGTTTTTCCCGGCATCACCATCGTCGATGATCTGGGCAACGACTCCCCGCTGAATACCAATTTCGTCTTCAACGCCGGGACCACCATCGGCTCCACCGCCGCGTCCCAAGGCGCTTTCACCGGCATTTTCCAGAACCGATGGATGCCCTCCGCCAGCGCCGTCTGGAACCACGGCAAACACACCATCACCTTCGGCGGCAGCTTTTCTTACACCCAGCTCAACGCCCGCGACCAGCGGCCCAACTCGGGCATGGTCGGCTTCGTCAATTTTGACGATTTCCTGACCGGCTCGCCCATCACCTATACCGCCGACGGTTTCATCGCCACCACCTTCCTGCAAGGCGACGCCAACCGTTACTATCGCTCCAAAGAATCGGGTCTGTATCTTCAGGATAAATTTCAGATTCGTCCCAACCTCAGTTTCAGCATGGGACTTCGCTTCGACGATCACGGCGGCCTCACCGAAAAGAACGGCCGCATTTTCAATTTCGATCCGTCCAGCTACAACTACGACGTTGCCGACGACATCATCAAATCCAACGGCTTCATCGTCGCGGGAAACAATCCCGACTTCCCCACCAAAGGAGTCAGCGACTCCACTCTCACCGGCCGCCAGTGGGGAATTTCACCCCGCCTCGGCTTCGCCTGGAGTCCGCGCATGTTCAGCGATAAAGTTGTAGTCCGCGGCGGCTGGGGTCTCTACTATGATCGCGGCGAACTCTTCACTTATCTCTCGCCCGGCTTCGCCTCGGGAGTAATCGCCGGCGGACCCTTCGGCGTCAACCAGACTCCGCCCTGGGTGAACCAAACCTCGTGCAGCACCTACGGATATTCCTACTGCAGCAACTTCGAAGCTCCGTTCGGCACTACCCTGGGGCCAGCTCCCAGCGGCAATCCCGCCGACCTGCAACTTCCCAACGCCGCGGCAATCGTATCGGGCTCCCCTCTGTTTTCTTTTGCTGACTACAACCGCGCCAACAAATTGCCCTACTCCATGAACCAGACGCTCGACATTCAATGGCAGCCCCGCAACGATCTCGTCGTGGAAGTCGGCTACGTCGGAAACCTCGGCCGCCACGCCATCGTTCCCTTGCCTTTTAACCAGGCGCAGATTGCCTCGCCGACCAGTCCCCTGCTGACGGGCAGCCCGGTGGGTGAACAGGATTACACCTACGGTTATTCCATCGTCACAGAAAATACCGCATATCCCTATCCATCGATTTCCCTGCCCAACGGTCAGCCGTATCAGCAGACGTTCGAAGGCGGCAACGTCGACCTCCGCGTTCCCTACATCGGATATTCCGCCGAGTCCGAGTCCTACACCGCTGCCGGAATCTCCGCTTATAACGCGTTTGCAGACCCATCTGGAAAAGCGCCTGAGTCATGGCCTGCGGGTCGGCGCCTCCTATACTTTCTCGCACGCCACCGACGAACAAAGCGACATGGGCCTGTTCTATAACGGCAACAACCCGTTGAATTTGCGATCCGGCTACGGCCTCTCCGATTTCGATCGCAAGCACGTGCTCAACTTCACCTACACCTACGAACTGCCCAAGTTTTTCTCCGCCACTTCGGTGAAGGGCATGATCGTCGATGGCTGGGCGATCTCCGGTCTAACCGTCATTCAAAGCGGCCAGCCTTACAGCATCGTCGATTATTCAGGCGCCGTCGGCAGCATTTTCTACGGCGTCAATGACGGCATCACCAACCCGGTCGTTCCGCTTTCCGGCTGCAGCCCCAAGCAGGCGCTCACCGGGGCGTCGGGCGCCACTCCTGGCGAACCCGCGCTCAACGCAGCATGTTTCGGCCTGCCTCTGCTGAATCCCGGCGACTTGAACGGCGCCATTCCCAGCAACGATCCCTACGAAACCAACTTCATCGACCACGGCCAGCGCAACATCTTCCGCCAGGCATGGCAACGGCGCGCCGATCTCTCCGTCTCGAAGGTCATCCAATTCACCGAACGTTTCGCGCTGAAGTATCAGATGGATATCTTCAACCTCACCAACACCGCGAGTTTCGATATTCCAATCGACGACGTCAGCCAGAACATTAACTTTCAGGGTTTCCCATACCAAGGCCAGCCCGGTGCAACTACGCCCTGCAACACGGACTACACCGCGTTGTATGTCTGCCCTTCCCTCAGCGGCCTGGGCATCACCAACAAAACCATCGGCAGCCCGCGCCAAATTCAGATGTCGCTGCACCTGACGTTCTAATGTTTTTTGCGTGAGGTTCAGCGTCGGAGAGGACAGAAAAGAGCGCCGCTTAAGCCAGACCAAAACTCTCTGCTGCAAGATCGACCACCGCCCTGCCGATCATGAGCGATGCCGTGGCCGCCGGCGAAGGAACGTTGAGCACGTGCAACACCTTGCCCGAAGCTACGAATTGAAAGTCGTCGACTAGCGCGCCATCGGGCTTCAGCGCCTGCGCGCGCACGCCCGATCCGCCCCGCACCAGATCCTTCTCTTCCACTTCCGGCAGCAACCGCTGCAGTGCGCGCACGAAAGCCGGCTTCGACACGACCTCTGCCACTCCTCAAGGCCGCTGCGCCAGTGAGTTCTCGCCATCCGCCAGAATCCAGGAAACGCAATCGCTGAAGCCAGATCGCGCACGCTGATGTCAGTGTGACGATATCCCTCGCGCGCCAGCGCCAGTACTGCATTCGGTCCGGCATCCACCTTGCCCGTGATGCGCCGCGTGAAGTGCACGCCAAGAAACGGAAACCGCGGATCAGGCACAGGATAAATCAGCGCCCGCACCAATGAGGCCCGCTCCGGCACCAGATCGTAATATTCGCCGCGAAACGGAACAATCATTACTCCAGGTTCGTCGCCCGCCATCCGGCAGATGCGGTCGGCAAACAATCCAGCGCAGTTGATCAGCGAATCCGCAGCGAACACCCCCTTGGAAGTTTCGACGACGATTTCGTTCGCCATACGCCGAATGCCCGTCGCCGCAGCCGAAGTAAGAACCATTCCGCCTCGCGCCGAAATCAGCTCCGCATACTTTTTGCAGACCAGCGCGTAGTCGGTGACTCCAGTCGACGGCACCCACAACGCTCGAAGCCCCGCGGCATGTGGTTCAATCTCCCGCAACTCCGCGGGCTCGATCAAGCGCAATCCACGAAGCCCGTTGGCTTCTCCGCGCCGTCGCAATTCCTCCAGCCGCGGAAGCTCCTCCTCCTGCGTGGCCACAATCAGTTTTCCGCAGACATTGTGGGCAACGCCGTGCTCGCGGCAAAACTCGACCATCGCCGCGGCCCCCGGTACGCACAGCCGCGCCTTCAAAGATCCTGGCTTGTAGTAGACGCCGGAGTGGATCACTCCGCTGTTATGCCCACTCTGGTGGCGGGCCACGTGGTCTTCTTTCTCCAGAAGCAGCAACCGCAGTCCCGGGAAGCGCCGCGTGATCTCGAGCCCGACCCCGAGCCCCACCACGCCCCCACCGATAATGATTAAGTTGTAACTGGAATCGACCATTGAGCCGCAGACATTGAGCGGAGGCTTGAGCCGAAACGTGAACCGAAGCCTCCGTAGTCTCTGGAACAGTCTACGACCTACCGCACAATCCTTCTCACAATCCTGCCCAGCAGTCTACTCAACAATCAGAACCACCACCGCGCTCTGCCCCGCATCCGCCGGTGTTCCCGTTGACGTGCCGGTCACAGTCACCTGATAAATGACCGGTTCATTTCCCGTCGTGCCCCCTCCGGTGCTGACCCCGCCGCAGGAAAGCAACGCGCCCCCCAGCACCGCGACTCCCGTAATCGAAGCCAGAATTCTCAGCCATCTCCGCCGGCGCATTTCCGCTGCACTCCAGCAGATCACAATTCCCGGCAGCACCAGCCACGCTGCATAAGGAAAGATTCTTGCTGAACCACCCGACTTCGCTCGCCGTGCCGCTTTACTGTTCGCCGTAGTCGTAATACTCAACACCACATCCACGGCATCGTTTCCCGGAGTCTGTGGCGTCGACGGATTAAACACGCACTCCGCCTGCGGCGGCAGTCCCGTCGGGCAAGTCAGCGTCACCGCTGCATCAAACGCAGCCCCCACCGGCTGAATCGTCAATTGATACGGCCCGCTGGTCTGTCCCGCGCTCACCGTCTGACTCGGCGTGGATGAAGTCAGAATAAAATCCTGCGCCAACGTCACCGCCACCACGAACGAATGGCTCGGCGCCCCAGTCGTATCCTGCGTATTGATATTGATGTTGTAAGTCCCCGGTACCGCATTATTGGGAACGTTGATAGTCGCAACCAAATTCGCCGTTCCCGCCGTCGCTAGCACCAGCGGATTCGTCGGCGAGAGCACACACTGCGCTCCCGCCAGCGCGCTCGCATCGCAACTCGCGTTGATCATCCCACTGTAGAAAGTAGACGCGGTCAGCTTCAGGTTGGCGGTGCCCTCGCCGCCCGGCGTCAACGATAAACTCTGCGTCCCCGAAATCGAATAGTCTCCCACATTAAACGGAACCGCCAGCGAATCCACCGCAGATCCCGACGTCCCCGTCACCGTGACCGCATAACTTCCTGCGACGAAGCCGGTCCCGTTGAGCGTAAGAGTCGCGCTCGCCGGATACGCGCTCACCGACCCTGGACTGATGCTGCAACTCCCCGCCCCAAACGTCGCCGGACAATTCAAAGCGACCGTGCCGTTAAATCCGTACTGTGAAGTAATCGACAACGGCCCGCTCACCCCGGTGCTGCCGGCGTTAATCTCAGGAAACGCAGAAGGCTCCGCCAGCGTGAACCCGCTGTTCACCGTCAGCGCGAAAGCATAGGAGTGGCTGGGCTCTCCAATCGTGTCCTGAGTCGCGATATTAACGTCGTAAGCGCCCACCGCAGCGCTGATCGGCACACTCACCACCGCCGTGAAATTCTCCGCGCCGCCGCTGCCCAGCTTCAAGGGATTCCCCGGAGAAAGCGTGCACACCGCTCCCGCCAGCGCGCTTGCATCGCAGGTCGCATTGATCATCCCGCTATACCCATACGAAGACGTCAGCGTAAGATTCGCCGTTCCCTGCCCTCCCGGCGCAAGCGCCACCGTCTGAGTTCCGGAGATCGAATAATCTCCAACGTTGAACGGCACGGCCAAAGTGTGCGTCGTCGAACCAGACGTCCCCGTGATCACCGCCGAATAGCTCCCAGCCGTAAAATCGACGCCATTGATGGTAAGTGTCACAATCGCCGGATACGCACTCACCGATGCCGGAGCGATACTGCAACTCCCCGCGCTAAAATTCGTCGGGCAGCTCAAACTGACCGTCCCGCTGAATCCATCTTGCGAGGAAATCGTAAGTGCTCCAGTCGTATCGCTGCTGCCCGCGTTCACCTCAGGAAACGCGGTGGCCTCGGTCAAAACAAAAGTCGGATTCAAAACCACATCCAGCGTGAACGAAGTCGTCAGCACCGCCGGAGCCCCCGCCGTACTCGCCTGAATCGTCACCGGATAATTACTGACCGGAGTACCCGCCGGCACCGACACGCTCGCCGTCATGCTCACCGGCGAACTCGCAGTCGGATTAATCGTAGTTCCCGGCGTCAGCGTGCAAATCGCGCCCGCGATCGCAACGCTGCATGAAACCGCTACGCTCTGATCGAACGATCCTCCCGCCGAAACCTGAAAACTCACCGGCATGGACGACGTCCCCCTCGGTACCGTGACCGTCAGAGGCGAAGGCGTGCTGATCGCGAAGCTCACCACGTGCAGCGTGACTGGAACCTGGTGCGTAGTATTGTTCGCGTCCGATCCCACGCCCTGCACATTGAAGTTGTAATCACCCACCACATCGGAAGCGCTAATCGTGAACGGCGTCTGATTCGCTGGAGTAACAGTCGGCGGTAAAGCCGAACACGTAGCCGGCGGAGCCGTTGTTCCCTGGCCGCAACTCAGCGCCACCGAACTGGCGTATCCGCTGAGCGCAGTCAGCGATCCATTCACAGTCGCAGTCTGTCCGGCAAAAATCGTCTGCAGTGGATTCGAAACCGTCAGCTCGAAATCCGGCGTAATCACCAAATTGAATTCCCAAATACCGCGCCCATAAGTTGACGCCCGCAGCAACTGCTGTCCGCCTGAAGTAAATAGTCCCAGCGCAGTGACCGCTACATTCGGCAAAAATCCGGTCTGGTTGCTCCCCGGACTCGGCCCTAATTCCGTCCAATTTGCCGGGGGCGTTGTCGAACTCGCAAACACTCCCACATCGGTCGCCACAAAAACCTGCGACAGCGCAGCGTCAACTACAACCGCGTTCACCGGAGAGTCCGGCAAATTGCCCGTGTAATCCGTCCAGCTCGCGCCCGTGTTGAGCGTCTTCCACACATGCCCCGTTCCGCCGGTAAAGCCCATCACCGTCACATACGCCGTCGCGCCCTTCGCATCCGACGTGTCCAGCGCAACCCCCGAAATCGGAAACTGGTTCGGATTAATATTCCCCGCCGGCCCGTTGTTGGTCACATCGGCAAAGGCAGGAACTCCGCCCGTTGCGTAAGGCGTAACCCAAACGTGCCCGCCGGCGGGCGAAGTCACAACTGAATCCAGCGGCCCAAGTCCGCTCGTAGTCGCATAGATCACGCTGGATCCGTTGTTATCCGTCTGCCCTCCCGCAGCCAAACTGCGCACCTGGTTCACTTCGCTCCCCGAACACGTACCCGAGCTGAGCGTGTCAAAGTTCGGACTCAACACCGTGAACGCTCCGCCCGCGCGCGACCCCCGCCACACCCGGCAAGTCCCCACCAGCATCGCCGACGACGATTGCGCATCGAGAATGTAAGGAAAATAAAATCCGCCATCGTCGCCCCCAACCGCAGCGCTCGTGACCACAAAACTGAAGCCGCTGTCCGTACAGTTCACCCCGCTCGAACAAAATTGCACTCCCAGCCCTCCCGGCGGAACATCCGGATTCGACGCGTACCAGTTCACCGGCGCATTCGGATCAATCGCGTTATAGCCGCCATCCCCGCCCAGCACGTTCACCCACCCCGGATTCGTCGTTGCCTGACTGGTCGCTGGCGACCCGTTATCCTGCGTCCCGCCCAACATCGTATTCGGGTCAGTGGGATGCTGCGAGAAACTCACAAACTGCGTCATCGATCCCAGATTCTGATTCAGGTCGTCAAACAGATTCGTCCCCGAACACGCCCCGGTCTCGAGCCCGGTAAATCCATCGAGCGCGCGATAGATCCCGCCATCATTCGCAAAATAAAGCAGCGCATTGCCTTCATCGCTCCCTGTGGAAGGAATCGCATACGTCAGCGCATGCTGGTCGGGATGCACATGCGCCGGCGCGCCAATAGGAGCGCATCCATAAACATGCGTGAGATTCAGAAACGGAACTGCTGCGCACGTGGGATTCTGCGCGGTAATGCTGCACTTATAAACATTGACCGCCCCGGCATACAGATCCGTGGCCCCTCCATTCGGCACCGCCAGCAATTCCAGGTTGTAAGCCCCCTGCTGCACGCCGCACCCGTCGAAGTCCCCGCAATTTGTAATTCCGCTGTCCGAGATCGAACTCCACGACGCACCTCCGTTCGAACTCAACCAGATTCCGCCATCAACCGGATTGCCAGCAGTAGAGAGATAAACGATCCACGCATACATCTCGTTCCGCCCCGGCACAACCGAAAGTTCTGCGCGGTAGATAGGACACCCATAATTATTGGAGGTCGATTGCGGTGGACATGCCGCAGTGCTCAGCGTCGATCCTCCTGGCTGAACCGCCAGCCGAGCCCAGTTCACTCCGTCCGGCGAAGAATAAAATCCGTGATAGCGCACCGCCGCAAAAAACAATCCCGCGACGGCGTTATAAACCACCGATGTCGCCGAGGTCGCATCCGTCGCGCCGCCCGGATCGATCAGCGCGTTGTAATTCCAGGTCTGCCCGGCATCCAGCGACGTATAAAGACCGCGCGTGGTCCCGGCCGTAACCGCGCCGTCAATCATGCCTTCCGAACTGGTCGCCATCGCCGCGACCACCGTGCTCATCTGCCCGCTCGCGGTGCTGAACACCATCCGTGTTCCGCCCAGCCCACTGAATGACAGCGTCCCGCTGTTGGCAGTCGGAATCAGACTCCAACTATTGCCGCCGTCGGCCGACCGCAAAATTCCCGATCCGAAATATGAATCACCGGAATTGTTCGCCTCACCCGTCGCGGCCAGCACCACCGTCTGCGCTGGATTAGTATTCCCCGGCTGAATTCCAATCGCCCCAATCGCCAGCGTTGCCTGATCGTCGGTGACTGGAGACCAAAGCACGCTGCTGGCAATCACATTCGCCGCGTTGCTCGACTTCCACACCCCGGCCTGCGCGCCGCCAATGTACACCGTATTTCCGCTCGGGTCGGCCGGATCAATCGCAACCGCCGTCGCACGCCCCGCAGCCTGGTGATAGTCCTGCGTGCCGTTCCCCGTCGCGTCCGAAGCCAGCGGCATGGGTCCCAACGGCACCCATGCCCCAAACGAAAATGAAGCCGGCGCACTCGTTCGGCCGGTCTGCGCCCGAGCCGCCGCCAGTGCCGCCGCCCGCTGCGCCCGCATCTGCAACTTCGCCAGGTAAGCTCGCCGCCGCAACTCGGCAGAATTTTTCCCATGCACCAGCCGCCCGCGAAAAAACCATTCGTTGCGCTCCTTCACATGGTCACCGTCGCTATCGGCGACTGAAGTCTGACCCGATGTCAGCTTCGCTCCTTGCGCCAGCAGAATCGGAGGGGCAGCACAGCAAAACAAAATGACACCCAGCATCCACAAAAAAACAGAACGACGACTATGCATGGATCACGCTCACCCGCCAGTATCGGGACGAGACGCAGTCGAAGCAACGCAAAACCGGCATAAAACGCGGACTTCGGACCACTTTGGGAAAAACTGCGCCCGCCAGAAGCGTCGAACGCCCCCGTCCCTGTACAATCTGCATCTGTCGCTTGCTCGACCGGTCGCTGACAGGGAGTTCACGTGAAACAAATCCACAAAAGCGCGCACGCAATCATGTCCACGTTGCTGATGGCATGCTTGGTTCTGAGTGCCGCGTCAGGCTGGGCGCAAGAAAAATCGCAAGCAAAGAAAAAGAAGAGCGCCACTGAGTTGGTCGTCGCAGCCGCCGCCGATCTGAGTTCGGCCCTAAAAGAAATCGGAGACCGCTACGAGAAGAAGACCGGCACAACCGTGAAACTCTCCTTCGCAGCCTCCGGCGCGCTCACTCAACAAATTCAAAACGGAGCTCCCTTCGACCTCTTCTTCTCCGCCGACATGGACTATCCCCGCCAGCTCATCGCCGCCCGCGACGCCGACAGCGCCAGCCTCTACGAGTACGCCGTCGGCAAACTCGTCCTCTGGGTCCCGGCCAATTCTCCCCTCAACGTCGAGCACCAGGGCTTCAACATCCTGCTCGACCCGTCCGTAAAAAAGATCGCCATCGCCAACCCCCAACATGCCCCCTACGGTCGCGCCGCAGAAGCTGCACTCAAACACGCCGGAATGTACGACCGCGTCGCCGACCGTCTCGTGCTGGGCGAAAATATTTCGCAAGCCGCACAATTCGCCGAATCCGGCAATGCCCAGGCCGGATTCGTAGCCCTCGCCCACGCCGCGTCTCCCGCCATGCGCGGCAAAGGAAAATATTGGATCGTTCCCGCGGAAGATTACCCCGCGCTAGCGCAAGGCGTGGTCATCCTCTCGCACTCGCAACACAAAAAAGAAGCGAACGATTTTCTGGAGTATTTCAAAACCAAAGAAGTAGGCGACCTACTGAAGACCTACGGCTTCACTCTGCCGTAAAAAAGAGAGTTGCGGGTGCCCCATTTCTCGCGCGGTCTTTGCGCGAGAAGTGGGGATTTTCGATAGAGCGAAGACGAACGGTCCCGCGGGAGTTTCGCCCGCGGAGTCAGGAGCACCCAAAAGTACACCGGGAAACCCAATGGCAATCGACTGGCAAGCCTTCGTCCTAACCCTAGAACTCGCGCTAACCGTCTCCGCCGCCCTGCTACTCCTCGGCCTGCCCATCGCCTATTGGATCGCCTTCTCCCGCCGCCGCTGGAAATTCCTGATCGAAGCCGTAGTCGCCCTCCCCATTGTTCTTCCCCCCACGGTCCTCGGATTCTACGTTCTGGTAGCCCTCGGCCCCCACAGCCCTTTCGGCCGCTGGTGGATCTCCCTCACCGGCCACACCCTCGCCTTCACCTTCTCAGGCCTGGTAATCGGCTCCATCCTCTACAGCCTCCCGTTCGCGGTCCAGCCTTTCGCCGCCTCATTCGCCGCCGTCGATCGCCGACTCATCGCCGCCTCCGCCACTCTCGGCGCATCCCCGCTGCGCACTTTCTACCGCGTCATCGCCCCGCTCTCCATCCCCGGCCTGATCACCGGCGCCGCCCTCAGCTTTGCCCACACCATGGGAGAATTCGGCGTAGTCCTCATGGTCGGCGGCAATATCCCCGGCATCACCCGCACCGTCTCCATCGACATCTACGACCGCGTCCAAGCCTCCGACTACGCCGGAGCCAACGCAACCGCACTGCTGCTACTGATCTTCAGCTTCGCCATCCTGGCCACAGTCTATGCACTCAACCGCAAAGCCTGGATAATGGGCCCCGTAAAGTAGTCAGCACAAACTCCCCTCCCGCCTCCCGCCCTGTCATCCTGAGCGGCGGCGAAGCCGGCGCGAGGGACCCTTACCGACCGCCAGCACCCACGATGCTGCCGCCGAGTCTTTGCCAACCCACCCACATCTCCTTAGAATGAACTCGAATGAACGCTCCCCACGCACCCGCCGCAACCGAACCCGCGCCCACATCCTCGCGGGCGGTAGCGGAACGTAACAAAGCAAACTCTCCACTCACCGCCCAATTCCGTAAACATCTCCCCGCCGCCCCCCACGACTTCCTCCTCGAAGTCGACTGCCAATCCGCACCCGGATTCACCATCCTCTTCGGCCCCTCCGGCGCCGGCAAAACCACGCTACTCGATTGCATCGCCGGCCTCACCACCCCCGACTCCGGACGCATCGCCCTATCCGACCGCGTCCTGTTCGACGCCGCACAACGGATCAACCTCCCCGTAGCCAAACGCCGCGTCGGCTACGTGTTTCAGGGCCTCGCCCTGTTCCCGCATCTGACCGTAGAAGCAAACGTCCAATACGGCCTGGCGCATCTCCCAAAAGCCGAGCGCTCGGCCAAGTCATCCGCAATTCTGCAGGCCTTCCGCATCCCGCATCTAGCCCATCGCTACCCCCGCGAAATTTCCGGCGGAGAAAGCCAGCGCGCCGCCTTAGCCCGAACCCTTGTCACCGATCCCGCCGTCCTTCTGCTCGACGAACCGCTGGCCGCGCTCGACGCCGCCACAAAATCGAAAATCATCGACGATCTCCGCCAGTGGAACCAGGCGCACCGCATCCCCATCCTCTATGTCACGCACAGCCGCGAAGAAGTCTTCGCGCTGGGCGAGCGCGTCCTCGTCCTCGATGCCGGACGCATCGTCGCCCAGGGCACGCCCCACGAAGTGATCGCCGCACCCAGCAGGAAACCGTTGCGCAATTGACGGGATTCGAAAATGTCTTCGACGCGGTGGTGGAGTCGGTTCATCCCGAGCGCGGAACGATGGTTTGCCGAGTTATAAACGGCGGTGTAGCCGTAGATGTCGCACCGCTCGTGCTCGAAACTCCGCTGGTCCGCGGCGGAGTGGGCTCAGCCTTGCGCATCGGCATTCGCGCCGGCGACATTCTTCTAGCCACGTCGCCGCCCGTAGGCCTGAGCGCCCGAAACATAATCCCCGGCCGCATCACATCACTCGATCAGCGCGATGTAATCGTCTCCGCCCGCGTAAAATGCCGCGTCGAAATGGAAGTCCACCTCACCCTGGCCGCCCGCGATTCCCTGCAACTCGCCCCGGGCAAAGAAGTGTGGCTGGTAATCAAAACGCATTCGTGCCATTTGATGCAGAGGTAGGCAGGTAAAAACTCAAAGTGCAGAATTTAGAATGCAGAGGTCAAGACCGTGAAACCGTATTACCAATTCGTTTTGTCTGTGCCTGAGTTCACTTCAGCACTCTGACTTCAGCATTCTGCACCTCCTCCTGCTCCATCTCAATCACCGCCACCCACTGCCCTTTGCGTTCTTCCTTGAACACAACCCGCCCACCCAGAATCTGCGCCGCAGCTTCCGGCGGCAAGTCGCGATGAAATCCAAAGAACTCTCCGCTTCATCTCACTTCCATCCGGCATCAACCGCTCCAGCAGCGGATGCGCCGGCTCATACTTGGTCGAGAACACCAGCGCGACTTCAAAGTGCGAACGAAAATCCGCCGCCGACAGCACTTCGTCCAGCGAAAAATCTTCAATCCGCACCACCTGCATCGGGCGCGTAACATATCCCAGCCACGGACGCGCCAGTTCATCCGACGCCGGCCACGCCGTGAGCACATGCGCCATGGGATAGCGGGCCTCCAGAAAGCGCTCTCCCATCCTGATGCAGCACCACATAATCGCGATAGGCCAGATTATCTTCCGGCGAAAATCCGTACGGCGGATTCCAAAACCACGCCGCCACAAACGCAATCGCAACCACCGCCACAGCCGCCGGCCAGTAGCGCAATCGCCGCCGCAGAGTCGAAACTCCCACGATGATCACCAGCGGCACCGCCGGCAACATATACCGCGCCAGCACCGCCCCGCCAATCAATGCCATTGCGACAACGTACACTTTCACGACCACCAGAAAAACCATCTGCACTGGGATCGCAATCCGCGAGCGCTCGACGCCCGTCATCTTTTCACCGCAGGGCGGCACAGCATGGCCAGCAGCATCCCCAGCGTCAGCACCCACAAATGCATATACCCGAAGCCCTGCCACAACCGCAGCGCCAGAGCCAGCAGAAATCGCAACGGATTCAGAGTGGAGGCAACGTTGTAACGAAAAAATTCCGGATTGCCGAACACATATCCCGTCCGCGAATAGTGATACCCATACCACAGCACCAGCGGCAGCAGAGGAAACAAAAGCGGCAGGATTCGCTTCGACCATCGCGCCGTCGCCGACTTCAGAAGACACTGGCGAAGAGGATCTAACAAAAGAGTTTTCAGAAGCCGCCTCCGCCCACAAACATCGCAGCCGTCTCCCGCCCTGCAAGCAACCGCAAAATTTCCCACCCCGCCAGCCCCACCGGCGCCAGAATCGCAGTCTCCTTCGCCATTACAGCCAACGAAAACCAAACCGCCACCGCCGACCGGACGCTCCTCCAAATAAGCGCACAGTCCCCAAAACAATGAGTCCCGCCGCGGCCAAGATCCACCTGCGCCAGCGAACTCTGCGCAAAAAATACTGGATACACCGCCGTGCACAAAGTCGACGCGATCGCCACCTGCCGATTCGCGACGCGCTCCGCCAGCCGAAACACTCCCAGCAGCGAAAATGCCGCCACCACCAGCATCGCCGACCTCGTTACCACCGGCGCAAAGCCCACACACTTCCACCACAGCGCCAGCCACGCCATCACCAGCGGGGGATGCGCATTTGAAACTGTCGTGTGCGGAATCAGGCTCCCGCTGAGCAGCAGGTCGCGCGCCGCGGGCACGTAGTATCCCGCTTCATCCCAAAAATAAGGCAGTTGCAGCAGTGGCCAATGCAGCAGAAAGATTCCAACCAGAATGGTTGCGAACACAACGGCGGGATGGTATCCCGGTCCGGCACCTGCCCACGAAGCACTACGGATCTCCACGGATGGTTTGTCTTTCGTTTCCAATTTTCGTTTTTGATCCGTGTGAATCCGTGCCTATCCGTGGCGAAAGAATTTCGGCTTAATGCACCGGCCCCTGCGGCCCCATACGCGGATCCAGCTTGATCTCGCCAAACGCGCCCTCATAGCCGGCCACATTCTGCTGCAGCAGTCCCAGCAGCGCCTTGGCCTGCTGCGGGCTCAAATAAATTCCCTGGAAATTCTTGATCTCCACATGGGTTTCAGTCTGTTGCTGCAGCGTACCGAAGACCAGAAAAAAGTCCCAGATATTCACCCGCATCTGCACGCTGTTGGCATAATTTTCGCGGTAGTCGGCGCCATTGAGTGACTTCACATTGGGTTGCGTCGGATTACTCATAGCCGAAAGTGTAAATGAGTTTGTGGTCCCGGAAGAAACCCGCGGCCGCGTAACCTGCTCCATGGCCATGCCGCAGCCCAATTTTGCTGCCAATGACAAAAACTGTCAGCCGATTCGAAGCGTTTGCGGCGGATACCGCCCATGGGCTGTTCAAAACCCCCTCGAGTTTGCGTCCCCACTGAAAACACAGACACTTATCGGCTCGACCCTCAGTTACTTTAGGAAGTACCTGATGGCGCGCAAAGTGCGATAGAGTTTAAGTTCCTCGCGCAACCGGAGTAGCGGGCTAACTTATGACCCAAAATAACGAGTCGGGGAGATGGAAGAAATCGTACTTCCCGAGCATCTGCTCCCTTTGGGATCCGTGCTGGGCGAGGGAGTACGGCGCTGGATCTGTGCATGGTCCTGGCCAAGATTTTTCAGCGTGCAGTATACCGAAGTCGCACTCATGCGGCTGGAACAGGGCTCGCTGCCATTTCGTGTTTCCCGAATACCTCCGCACCTCAGGCGCGATTCCGCTCTCCGGCAAAGCCGTAGCCGCGCACACCGCCCTCAGCAAGAAGGCGGAGATTTTCAACAACTTCGCCCGCGTCAAGCACGCCAGCATTTTTGAAACCGTTAAAGCCCGGCCCAACCGATTCCGGACGAACCCGCACCCTCCGGCACCCATTCAGAAGCTGATGTCGGTGCCGATCATGGACCGGATTCCGTAGTGGTAGGCGTGATTCAGATCTCGCGCAAAGCGCTCGACCCCAAGTTCGCCAAAGATTTCAGCCGCGAAGACCTGCACGACCTGGAATTGGCCGCCGGAGTTGCTGGCCACGGCTCCCGCGCTGCTCGCAAACTAGATTTCAATCTTCGAAAGTCGCAGAACGTCGCAGCGAGGCGATTCGTCTAAATTCCTTTAGCTCTGGCGACCTAAGCAGCCTTCTCTGTGACCTCAGCGGTTAAAGGCTTTTAGCCTTCAGTTCCTTCACCGGAACCCGCAGATCCGCTCCCGTCATTTCTTTCGGCTCATCGAGTCCCATCATGCCCAGCAGCGTCGGCGAAATATCGCGCAGCGATCCGCCCGGCTTCAGCGTGAACTGTTTCGCATTGTCCGAAACCACAATAAACGGCACCGGATTCGTCGTATGCGCCGTATGCGGCCCGCCCGTCACCGGATCGATCATCAACTCCGCATTGCCGTGATCGGCGGTGATCAGCATCGCCCCGCCTTTGGCGCGCACCGCCGCCTCAATGCGGGCCAGGCAGGCATCGACGACTTCCACCGCTTTGATCGTAGGCTCGATCTTGCCCGAATGCCCGACCATGTCGGCATTGGCAAAGTTCACGATCATCACGTCGAACGTTCCTTCTTCCGTCGCCTTTATAACCGCATCAGCAATTCCCGCCGCGCTCATCTCCGGTTTCAGATCGTAAGTCGCGACTTTCTGCGAAGGCACCATCAGCCGCTCTTCGCCGGGGAATGGGTGCTCCACGCCTCCATTAAAAAAGTATGTAACGTGCGCATACTTCTCCGTCTCGGCCACGCGCAGGTTGCGCATATTCTGATCCGCCCATCACATTGGCCAGAATGTTCGCCATCGACTCCGCCGGAATCACCACCGGCAGACTGAAATTCTTGTCGTACTGCGTCATGCACACGTAATCGCAGATTCTTCGGCACCCGGTCGCGCGAAATCGTGGCATCGAGATCAGCCGCCCCCGGCAGGTCGCTCCCACCTTTGGCATTCAATCCGCTGTTGCGAGCCAAAGCCCGCGTAATCTGCCGCACCCGATCGGCGCGATAGTTAAAACAAATGCACGCATCGTCATCGCGAATCGTAGCCAGCGCCTGCGCCTGGCTGTCGGTGCAAACAAACGGAATCACAAACTCATCAGTCACGCCCCGGTTATACGAATCCTTCATCCCCTGCACCGGATCGGCGCACTTCCCGCCTTCCGCATCCGCAAAAACCATCGCGTTGTAAGCCTTGGCAATGCGCTCCCAGCGCCGGTCGCGGTCCATCGCGTAGTAGCGACCATTGACCGTGGCAATCTTGCCGCAGTTGTACTCGCGCATTTTCTGCTGCAGCTGCTCGAGATATCCCGCGCCATTGGTGGGCAAAGTGTCGCGCCCATCCATGAACGCATGGACGAAGACGCGATCCAGCCCATTCTGCTTCGCCATCTTCAGCAGCGCATAGAGATGCGCCTGCTGCGAATGCACTCCTCCATCCGAAACCAGCCCGAACAGATGCAGCCGCCGCTCGCCCGTGCGCGCGTGCTTCATCGCATCCAGCAGCACGGGATGCGAAAAGAACTCCCCGTTCTGGATCATCAGATCGATGCGCGTGATGTCCATATGCACGATGCGTCCCGCGCCCATGTTGAGATGCCCGACTTCGCTATTGCCCATCTGCCCCTCGGGCAGTCCCACGAACGGCCCGCTGGTATGAAGCAGTGTGTTGGGATACTCCCGCAGCAGCCGGTCATACGTGGGCTTGCGCGCCAGCGCGATGGCGTTCGCCTTGGTTTCGGCTCGGTATCCCCAGCCGTCGAGAATGATGAGTACGAGTGGTTTAGGACGGGACATAAGATCGTGTGAAGACTCTCCAGAGAGTGTCGAGCAGAGTGCCCAGCTACCATATTAAGTCGACCGGGTAGCGTTGGAATAGTGGATCGGCACTGATCAGCGGAAGTTTTTCCTCGATACTTTGCGCGATCAGAAGGCGGTCGAAGGGATCACGATGATGTGTCGTCAGTTTTTCGATTCTGAGCACGTGATCCAGAGCAATCGGCAGCACTTCGATCCGGTTCTTGCCGAGTTCTTGATGAGATAAGGGCCTGAGGGCGAAGGCAGAGAGAGCTTTCCAGCTTTGGTCTTGATTAGATATTTCCCAGATGCTGGCGACACTCAGCCACAGATGGTTCGCGCCGGTGAATATTTCCCGCGCCCTGACGGGAGAGCCGGGGTCGTCGGAGATCGCCCACAAGAAGGTGTGGGTATCCAGCAGATGCCTTCATTCCCAGAACAGATCCTCGATCTCTTTCGGCAGAGGATCATTGAAATCGTCCGGAACGGTGAAATCTCCCTTGGCGGAACCGAAAACCGTCGCTTCGGCTGTTCGTCCAGCGGCACAAGCTTCGCCACCGGCTTCCCCGCTTTGGCAATCACAACTTCTTCCCCTAACGCCACTCGCTCTAAGAGCTTGGAAAGATGGGTCTTCGCCTCGTGGATATTGACTTCCATGATCAGACATAATAGCCTAAGTCCTGAGCTAAGTCAATCACGCCACGGCTCCCCTTACTCAAACTGGAGCATCACAATCTCCGGATTCGACCCCAACCTCAGCGGCGGACCCCAAGTTCCCGCCCCGCTCGAAGTGAATACCTGCATCTTCCCAATGCGGCTCAACCCGTACACAAACTGCCGATACATTTTGCGCGCAAACCAACTCCACGGAATGAACTGCCCCAGATGCGTATGCCCGGACAATTGCAGGGAAACTCCCGCCGCCTCCGCGAGTTGCCGGATGGTCGGGCGCATGGACCAACAAGAATACTGGCCCGATCGCGATCCAGACCGCACGCCGTTGCAACACCGACGCCAGATGCCCCTCCTGCGTCGCATTCCGATAAGGCACACCGACAATCTGCAGCCCATCGACTTCTACTTTCTCGTTGTTGAGCACGCGCACACCCGCCGCGGCAACGGCCCGCAGATATTTGCTGTCGTCGCCGAACTGCTCGTGATTTCCCGCGACGAAATAAACCCCCTGCGGTGCCGTAAGTTTATTCAGCGGCTCGGCAGCCCGCCCCGCATCAATGGCAGTGCCGTCATACAGATCCCCGGCAATAAAAATCGCGTCCGGCTCTTCCCGCAAAATCTTCGCCACCATCCGCCGCAGAAAATTCGCCATTTCGCACGTGCCCCAGATGCAGATCGCTGATGAGCGCCGCCTTTCGCCCCCGCCAGGCCTCCGGCAGATTCGCCAGCCGTACCGTCGCCCGCGTGATCCGCGTCCAGACTGGCATTGAAGACTCCGCACGAGTCCGATCAGCACCGCAGCCGCGAACAACCACTTCCACCATGCGATGAAAATTCAAATCAGACTCCGGCGATCCGCGCGACTCCAAAAATAATCCAGCGACCCGACCAGCCGCGAAGAAAACAAAAGTCAGCAGCCCCAGCCAAACCGCCGCCGCCCGATAAAACACGCGCAGCGCCGGATTGGTATACCGAAAAGCCAGCAGCGAGGCAGCCACAAAACTCACCGACAACACAGCCGAGAACAATCTTGATCCCCAGCGCCCCCGGAGCCTGCCCCGCAAGCGAAAACGTCCAAGTCTTATAAAGCAGCAAATGCGCCAAAAAAAGAACAGACTGAATGACTGGCGATAGACCGATCAAGCCTCTATATTTCGCATGCCTCATTGGATTCCCCAGCCGCCCTTTCGGATGGCATTCTCTTCCGCCCCGAAAACTGTCGCAGGCCGCTCAAAAAGAGATGTACCCAGCCTTTCCTCCGTGATCCGCAGTGCCCCCTGTGTTGAAATGTGGTTATACTGACGGAAGGAGGCGATCATGCCCATCAGCGAATTGCTGCTTAGCCGGAACTCGACGAAGAAACTAAGAAGACGCGCACGATGCTCGAGCGCGTCCCCGCCGACAAAAAAGATTACGCCCCTCATCCCAAGTCCATGCCGCATGGGCAAACTCGCTCCGCACGTAGCGCAGCTAGCCGGCTTCGGCCTGACTATCCTGACCACGCCCTCGTTACGACTTCTCCACGGCAGCATCAAGCCCCTGCCATTTGAGTCGTCAGCCCAACTGGTGCAGGCTCTCGACGAAGGCGCAGCCCAGGTTCGCGCCGCGCTGCAAGTCCACGCCCGACAGCGCCTGGAAAGAAAAATGGAAACTGAGTTTTCAGGGCAAGACCATCTTCGAAGGACGAGCGCTTTCTGGCCTACCGCGAGATGTTCATGAATCATCTGGTCCATCATCGCGCCCAGCTGGGGGTTTATCTGCGCTTGAACGAAAACCCGTGCCCGCAACCTACGGCCCGTCGGCGGACGACAAGATGGGATTCTAGAAGCAGGGACTAATCAACTACTTCTGCTGCGCCTCGGCATTGTCGGCACGCTTGATCGCCGCGTCGACGACCTCATTCGGGGATACCCGCCCGCATGGTCTCCGCCGTCACTGCCGGCGTCTCATGCAGAAATTTCTGCCGCCGGGGATGAATGAAATGCATCAAAGCGTCAATATCCGACTTCGAAAGTGCCGCTGGTAAATCGGAATCATGTCGTTCAGCATTTCATCCATCGGAAAATTCTTGATCAGGTCTTCCGACTCCCGGTCGCCCGCGCAGATCGAAGTCATCTCCGGATGCTTCTTCGATCATTTCCCGATTCATATTTCTCATCTGCGTGAACATCTGCTGCATCATCTGCGCCATCTGTGCAGCTGGCCATCGTCAAAAGCTTTTTGCTCCGACGCGCATCCGGGCGATCCGACCGTGTCTGCGCACCGTGCACACGCCAGCCGAAACACACGCACACCCAAGCACGACTTCCATCTCATCGCATCACCCCTCGAGGAAATCTCATCAGCCTTTATAGTTCAGCGCCCTCAACCCCGGAAGTCCCCGCCAACTCTTCCTCAATCCGCAGCAGCTGGTTGTACTTCGCGATCCGGTCCGTGCGCGACGCCGACCCGGTCTTGATCTGCCCCGCGCCCAGTCGCCACCGCAAGATCAGCAATAAACGTGTCTTCGGTCTCGCCCGACCGATGCGAAATCACCGACGTATATCCATTCCGCCGCGCCAGATCAATCGCGTCCAGAGTCTCGCTGACCGTGCCAATCTGATTCACCTTCACCAAAATGCTATTGGCCACGCCCTTATCAATCCCTTCCTGCAGAAACTGAACATTGGTGACAAACAAATCGTCGCCCACCAACTGAATCTTCCCGCCCAGTTCCTTCGTCAGCTTCTCCCAGCCATCCCAATCATTCTCCGCCAGCCCATCCTCCAGCGACACAATCGGATAATCCTTCACCCACTTCGCCCAAAACGCGACCATCTCATCCGAAGTCTTCGCCGACTTGTCCGACTTCTTGAACACATATTTTCCATCCTGAAAAAACTCACTGGCCGCCGGATCGAGCGCAATCGCAATCTCTTCTCCCGGCTTGTATCCCGCCTTCGTGATCGCCTCCAGCACTACTTCAATCCCTTCCACGTTCGACTTCACCGAAGGCGCAAACCCGCCTTCATCGCCGACCGCCGTGTTATACCCGCGCTTCTTCAGCACGCCCTTCAGCGTATGAAAAACTTCCACGCCCCAGCGCAGCGCCTCATGAAAACGAAGGCGCGCCCACCGGCATCACCATAAATTCCTGAAAGTCGACGTTATTATCCGCATGCGCTCCGCCATTCAGAATGTTCATCATCGGCGTCGGCAGCGTGTTCGCTCCGGCCCCACCCAAATACCGATACAGCGGAATATCCAGCGACACCGCCGACGCCCGCGCCGCCGCCATCGAAACCGCCAGCAGTGCATTCGCCCCCAACCGACCCTTATTTTCCGTGCCGTCCAATTCGATCATGCGCGCATCCAGCCCGCGCTGATCAAACGCATCCCAGTTGGCCAGCGCCTCGGCAATCTCGCCGTTCACATTCTCGACCGCCTTGAGCACGCCCTTACCCAGAAACCGAGTCGCGTCGCTGTCGCGCAACTCGACCGCCTCGTGCTCGCCCGTCGACGCCCCGCTCGGCACAATCGCCCGCCCCATCGACCCGTCGGCCAAAAACACTTCCGCTTCCACCGTAGGATTGCCCCGTGAATCCAAAACTTCCCGCGCATGAATCGCTGCAATATTCGACATAGATCAAGTCTCTTTTCTTTGATTTAGTAATGAGAGCCTGGCCGTAAAATCCGGTCCCCAGCCGCAATCCGAGCGCCCACCTCCCGCCACCTGAACGCCGCTGCCTTGAAAGGGCGCGGCTTCAGCCGCGCCGTAAACCCTTCCAAATGATTGTCGGCTTTAGTCGCTGAGGGAACTGAAGATTATATCGGATGGCACTTCCGCCCCGCGCCACCGACGAGGCACGCTCGCGCTCCGTTTTCCCGCTCCCGGCCCGTCCATCCGGCCGCCCCCACCTGCCCTTATCTCCGCTGGTTCCCCGCCCCACCGCATATTGTCCCCGCCTCCCGGGTTGGACTACATTGGATAGTGAGTAGAACTCTTCCGACCCTGAGAGGTACCCCATGCCGAGATTCATGAGATCGATGTTGAAATGGACGGCCTTCCCCTGCCTTCTGCTGTCGACCCTGCTATCCGCCCAGACCCCCGTGCCCGCCGGCACCGCCCTGATGGTGCGCCTCGATACCACGCTCGCCACCTTCAGCAACCGCGTCGGCGATCCCTTCCAGGGCCGCCTCAGCCAGGCCATCGTAGTCAACGGCAACACGCTGCTACCCGCCGGCACCACCATCGAAGGCCGCGTCACCAAAGTCACCGAGCCCCGCCGCATCAACGGCAAGCCTACCCTCGGACTTCTCCCCGAGGCCGTGATCCTGCCCAGCGGCGAGCGCTATTACCTCGACGCCACCCTGGTCGACACCAATATCCCCGGCGCGGATGTGAATCAGGAAGGCCAGTTCAAAGGACTCGGCCACGACCGCCGTGACCAGCTCGAAGTCGGTGGTGGCGCCGCCGGAGGCATGCTGGTCGGCGGCCTCATCGGCGGCCCTCCCGGAATCCTCATCGGCGGTGCCGTAGGCGCAACCTCCACCACCGCACACTGGCTCTCGAAACACCGCTCCGCCACGTTGCCCGCCGGCACCGAACTCACGCTCGAACTAAACCGCCCGCTAACCCTGACCGCCCCGGCCATAGTGGTGGCCCCCGCCACCGGCGGCAGCCAGTAGACGTCGTTAGAATCCTCTTTTGAACGCCGGAAGCGCAAACTTCCGGCGTTTCACTTTTACGATTCCATGAAATAATTTGGATTATGAAGGTCAGGCTCGACATCCCGGAGAGGCTTTATTCAAAACTGGAGAAGAGAGCGCAGCAGGAAAAGATTAGTATCAGTGCTTTCATTGTCAGATCGGCTCGCAGCCTTCTCGGGGATAGGGAGAAACCGCGGGCAATCCGCAGGCCTCCAGTGATCGAGTCAGGGCAGCCCTAGTCGTTTCGTCTCTCACGTCCCGAAAATTAAATCCCCCTCGCTCACCACCAGCAACTCAATCCACCCCTCCAGCGGCAGCGAATCCACCGGCAGCCGATTCTGCCACAAACTAAAGCGCAGGCGAAGTTTGCTGGTCGCCGGAACTGCCGCAGCCTTGCGATCCGCCCCGCGCTCCGCGGACGTCGCTGGGCCCTCCGCAGGATTCGCCAGCAACCACGCCAGCGGCAGCTTGAATTCAAAATTCCGCAGCAGCGCCAGCTTCACATGTTCATCCGGCTGCGACGACGAAGCCTTCACTTCATCCTCGGCACAATTCTCAACCTTCCAGTCTCTCAGCTTCCGCTCATGCACCGCCGCTTCAACCCGCAGCGTACGCCGCGCCCGCTGCTCGCCGCTGGCCCACGACTCAATATTCACCACCAGATCAAAATCCTCTTCTGGAACGCTGCCCATGAAGTCCAGCCGCCCGTACACATAGATCGAATCGATCCCGGCATACACGGAATCCAGCAAAAACTGTTTCCCGTGCATCGCCCCCGCCCGATGGTCCGCCGTATAAACCGCTGCTCCCATCCACTCGAAGTACCGCACCTTATCGCCCGCCACTCGCGGATGGATATACGCCGTCTGCGGCACAAACGACGGCCGCACCTCCGCCCCATTAATCGGCTGCGCCAGATAATCCGGAGGCACCGCTCCCAAAGCCTGATACACATTCGAAAATGCTTGCGGTAAAGCTCGTCAAAATCGCGGTCATTGGCCGAGTGATGTTCCGGCCCATACCACCAGTTCCAGTCACTGCCCTCGGCGATCAGAATTTCCTCAAACGCCAGCTTGCTCTGCGCCTCAGTCGCGCGCGCCGCATTCTGCGAATAGAACTCGCGCGCGTGATGCAGATAATCCCAGGCCCGATTGTCTTCCGGCGCGCCAATCCAAACATTAAAGTTCGCGCCGATCCACGACCCCGGCACCAGCGAAGTTCATCTGCCCAAAATCCTTGTGCCGCGCAATCGCCTCCGAAATCGTCACCGCCTCCACGCCCGGCTCGCGCTGCAGCCCATCATAAAAGCGCCGCAAAAATTCCCGCCCCGACTTCGGATAATATTCCCACGCATTCTCCCCATCGAGAATGATCGACACCACCGCATCGCGCCCGCTGGCCAGCACCGGCCGCGCCGCTTCCTTGATATTCCCAATCAAATGCGCCGCCGCGTCCGCCGGCGGCATCCCCGAATACACAAACCCGATCAGATCGGAAATCGTGTGATCGCGAAACACCAGATGCATCTCCGCCGAGCCATTTTCATAGCGATGAATGTTGTAGAGCTTCTCCGCCAGATGTCCCGGCAACCGCCCGCTGCCCTCGCGCGCAAAAAATGATCCCGTACTCCGCCCCAGCACGCCCTCATCGGTCGCCATCCACTTCACGCCCACGCTGTGCGCAATGGCCAACACTTCCTCCGAAACACTACCCTCCGAAGGCCACACGCCCTTGGGCCGAATCCCGAAAACTTTCTCATGCAGATCCAGCCCGCGCGTCAACTGCTCGCGCGCATCCTCCGGATGCCGAAACCGGTTCTGCGGCAGCGGCAGCCCCGGCGACGACACGGCTCCCGCGTTCGTATCGCACACCAGCGGCAAAATGGGATGATAAAACGGCGTCGCCGAAAGCTCGATCGACCCTTTCTTCGCCGCCTCGGCATGCGCCGGCAGCACCCGCCCAATCAACTCCCGCTCCTGCGCAATCACAAATTTCTGATCGTCGAGCGAAAAGTTGTGCCCCTTGGCCACCAGCGCGGCCAAGTCCTTCTCTTCCAGAAAAAATTCGTCAAACCAGGCAATCTGCGACAACACCTGCAGATCGGTAAAATCCTGCGCCTGAAAATACCGCTCCGCCCGCTCCGGATGGTCCCCATGCTCCCGAAACCGCTCCCACAACTCCCGGTACCGCGGATACCGCCCAATCACATTCAGCGGATTGGCCTGAAACAAATACTGCAGCGCAAACCGCCGCTCCTCCACCGACAAATCCTTCGCCGGCTTGGCCGCCACCCGCAGAAACGGATCCTCCGCCGTCCCCGCCGCATAATCCTCAATCTGCACCATCAGCGACGGCACCAGATTGAAATTCTGGTGAACGTTGGGAAACTCGTCCAGCAACTTCACCATCCCGTAATAATCTTTAAGCGCGTGCAGCCGCGTCCACGGCAGACGATACTCCCCCGTAACCAGATCCTTATAAAACGGCTGGTGCTGATGCCAAAGAAGAATGACGCGCAAAGCAGGCATGGCTGGAGCAGTCAGTCTAGCATGGAGATTTCAGGCAGCATTACACGAATGGATGTATAGAGAATCGAGAAGCCAAAAGCGACACGCTCAGATCGTAGCCATCTGCCACTGAAAGCTGCGAAATTCCGCGAGCCTGCGAAAATCCTTTGCGTTTGCCGTGAGGACTCTGATCCCGAGCCTGCCCGCGCTGGTTGCGATCAGCGCATCATTGGTCAGGCGGCCTCGGCCGATCTGTTCGTAATCGTATTTGAGGGCCAACAGGTTTAGAACTTCGCCCGTCTGAGTCCAATCCTCGAGATTCGGAACCACAATACGCTTCTCGCGGGCAAACTCCCGCTCCAACCGTTCCACCCACGCCCTCGAGCGTTCATCCGCTCCCGCGTAGAGTTCCTCCAGCACCACCGCACTCAGCCAAAGACTTCCGCCTACGCTCAACCGTTGCAGGAGTCGAACCCAATCGCCAGTACGCCTCATCGCGGTGACGTAAATGGAGGTATCGAACAGTGTGTCCGACAATTAATCCTCCAGATTCCCATACACATCCCGTATCTCAACTCCGCTCCGGATAAATCTTTCATTGGCTTCGGCGAGCACCCGATTCTTTCGCAGCTCATCGATTGTGAAATCCAGGGCACGTTCAATGGCCTCTGTTTCGGTCTTGGCCTTCAGAGCTCTTTGAGCACGCTTGATCTTTACCCCGTCCAATTGAAAATGTTTGTGCACTCGATTTCTTGTGGTTGCCATTGTCCAATCCTCACTCGACTCAGCATATCAGTGGATGTACATAGCGCAAATAATTATGTACATCAAGGTTTCCCCCGCGAGCGAAGCGAGCGTGCCAGCGCTCGTCGGCCAGCGATCCAAGAAAATCCTTGACATCTCACCCCAACTGTATATACTCAGTATATAGACATGCACAGCGATCTGGTGATCTCTCAATCTGATGGCCGGCCGATGTACCTCCAGATCATGGAGCAGATCCGCCAGAGAGTCGCTGTCGGAGATTGGGCCAAAGGCCAGGAAATTCCCTCAATCCGCCAGCTCGCCGTCACACTCCGCGTCAGCGTAATCACAGTCAAGCGCGCTTATCTGGAGCTTGAACGCGAAGGAATCATCGTGACGCAGCATGGCAAGGGATCGGTCGTCGCTCCTGACCCCAAGCTCGGCGAACGGCTCTACGAGCAGGAACTGGCAACGCACATAGCGCACGTCGTGCAGCTGGGAGCGCTGCTCGGTCTCCCCTTCGAAGAGCTTCTTTCCCGATTGCGCGCCGCCGCGGACCAACAGATGAACGACCGGCAGATGAACGACCGCCTAACCAAGGAGTATTCATGAGCGACCTCTCTGTTCACTTCGAAGGCGTGAGCAAGCACTACCCTCACTTCACCCTCGACCAGATCAACCTGGAGCTTCCCACCGGCACGATCATGGGATTCATCGGCGCAAATGGTGCGGGCAAGTCCACCACCATCCGCATCCTGATGGGCCTGGTTCATCAGGACAGAGGCGCAGTGCACGTTCTCGGCCACGCGATGCCCGAAGACCAGGCAGCGGCCAAACTCGACATCGGATTCGTTTCCGAAGACATGCGCCTCTACGGATCAGCCACACTGGCATGGCACATGGAGTTCGTCCGGTCGATCTACCCCAAGTGGGATCGGAATTATGCCGAGAGTCTGTTGCAGCGCTTCGACCTCAAGCCGCAGCAGAAAATCAAGGGTTTGTCCCACGGACAACGCGTAAAAGCGGCATTGCTCCTTGTCCTTGCCCGCCGTCCCCGCCTGCTCGTTCTGGATGAGCCGACCACCGGGCTCGATCCCGTCGCGCGTCAAGAAGTTCTTGGCGAACTGATGGCAGTTCTCGCCGACGAAGACCGCACGGTTCTCTTCTCGTCGCACAACACTCTCGATGTCGAACAGATTTCCGACCAGATCACTTTCATCGACCGGGGCCGCATCATCGCCTCCGACAACAAGGAAGTTTTCCTCGACAGTTGGCGCCGCCTGCGGCTTATGCTCCCTCCAGATGCCACAGTGCCCAAGCTTCCAGGGGTCATCGATGTAGGCGGAAGCGACCGGCTTCCGGTGCTGACCACGAACCGATTCGAACCCGCCATGGTCTCGGTCTGTAACGAACTGGGAGCAACTGTTCAAGGCATCGACACCATGACGCTGGAAGAAATCTTCGTCGCCAATGTGCACACCCGAAGGGAAAGGCAAACTGTATGAACTACGCCATGGTGAAACGGCTGATCTTGAAAGACTGGTATCTGCAGCGCTGGACAATTCTGGGCTGTCTTGCCGGAGGAGTGGCGAGTCTCGGTGTCATCGCCACGGGAAACAAAGGTGGGTTTTACATCGGACTTCTTCTGCTCATTACCGCCCTGATTGTCATCGGTGCGCAGGTTGCCGGATCGACGATCGTGTCCGAGCGCAAGGATCAGACTCTCGCCTTCGTGATGAGCCTGCCCATCTCCTACAAGGAATACACCGTCTCAAAAATCGTGGGCAACCTGCTCATCTTCCTGACCGCGTGGATACCCATGCTGGTCGCCAGTTTGGCATTACTTCTCTATGCGCCCAAGACCCATGGCCTGGTGCCTTTTACCGCGATCATGGCAACCGAAATACTGGTGAGCACTTGTTTCATCATCGCGGTGTCGGTGATCACCGAATCGCAAGCATGGATGATCGCCGCCATCATGATCGGCAACATCGCACTGAACATTGTCGGATATCTGGTCGCCCACGTCCCCAGCATCGAGAGAGGAATGGAAGGTTCGAGCATTCAATGGACCCCGGCTGCCTCCGCCCTGCTGTTCGCGGAATTCGCCATAATCGCCCTGATGATCGGCGGCACCTTCTTCCTGCAATCGAGAAAGAAAGATTTTCTCTGACATCACAGCGGCTGATTTAGGGACAGCCGCCCCCGGCTGTCCAGCGGCCCGGAACTATCGGGCCGCTGGCCCTTGCGATCACACAACTAAAACGGCAGCACCACCCATCTTCCGGTAAACTAAGGCGCAAGCGATCTGCTTCCGCATGAGCCCGAACCCTACCCTCGCCACTCCCCAACTCCTCACCGACCAGGACCTCTACCTCTTCAACGAGGGCAGCAACTACCGCCTCCACGAAAAAATGGGAGCCCACCTCGTCACCGTCAACGGCGAGCCCGGCGCCGTCTTCAGCGTATGGGCGCCCAACGCGCGCACGGTCTCAGTCGTCGGCAGCTTCAACGGATGGAATCCAAAATCGTATTACCTCAACTCTCGCGGTTCCTCCGGCATCTGGGAAGGCTTCATCCCCGGCGTCACCAAAGGCGCGCTCTACAAGTTCCACATCGAATCCCACAGCAAAGGCTACCGCGTCGACAAAGCCGACCCGCTCGGCGTTCTGCACGAAAAACCTCCGCGCACCGCCTCGGTCGTCTGGGATCTCGACTACCAATGGACCGACACGACTGGATGCAGAATCGCGCCGCCCGCAATTCCCTGCGCGCCCCGCACTCGATTTACGAAGTTCATCTCGGCTCCTGGATGCGCGTCCCCGAAGATCACAATCGCTCGCTCACCTACCGCGAAACCGCGCCCAAGCTCGCCGACTACGTCAACAAAATGGGATTCACCCACGTCGAATTCCTGCCCGTGATGGAGCATCCCTTCTACGGTTCCTGGGGATATCAAACCACCGGCTACTTCGCCCCCACCTCGCGCTTCGGCACGCCGCAGGATTTCATGTACCTGGTCGACTACCTGCACCAGCACGGCATCGCCGTAATCCTCGACTGGGTGCCGTCGCACTTCCCTTCCGACGCGCACGGCCTCGCCTACTTCGACGGCACGCACCTCTACGAGCACGCCGACTCCCGCCAGGGATTTCATCCCGACTGGAAAACGCACATATTTAATTACGGCCGCCCCGAAGTGCGCAGCTTTCTCATGTCGAGCGCCATGTTCTGGCTCGACAAATATCACATCGACGGCCTGCGCGTGGACGCGGTCGCCTCCATGCTCTATCTCGATTACTCGCGCAAGCAGGGCGAATGGATCCCCAACAAGTTCGGCGGACGCGAAAATCTCGAAGCCATCGACTTCCTCCGCCGCTTCAATCAGGAAGCCTACAAAGAGCATCCCGAAATTCAAACCATGCGCCGAAGAATCCACTTCCTGGCCCATGGTCTCAAAACCCGTCTACGTCGGCGGCCTCGGCTTCGGCATGAAGTGGGACATGGGATGGATGCACGACACGCTCAAGTATTTCCAGAACGATCCCATCCATCGCAAGTTTCACCACAGCCAGCTCACCTTCCGCATGCTGTATTCGTTCCAGGAAAATTTCGTGCTGCCGCTCTCGCACGACGAAGTCGTCCACGGCAAAGGCTCGCTGATCGGCAAAATGCCCGGCGACGAATGGCAGAAATTCGCCAACCTGCGCCTGCTCTTCGCCTACATGTACGCCCAACCCGGCAAAAAACTGATGTTCATGGGCTGCGAATTCGGCCAGGTCCGCGAGTGGGCCCACGACTCCAGCCTCGATTGGGATGTCGTGAAGTACCCCGTCCATCGCGGAGTGCAAGCCTGGATGGAACAGTTAAACCGCTTCTATCGCAGCGAACCCGCCATGCACCAACTCGACACCGAATCCTCCGGATTCGAGTGGGTCGACTGCAACGACAACGCCACCAGCACAATCTCGCTGTTACGAAAAAGCGAACAGCCGCAAGACACCGTGCTGGTAGTCTGCAACTTCACTCCCGTCCCCCGCACCAACTACCGCGTCGGCGTCCCCCACGGCGGCTACTGGCGCGAAATGCTCAACAGCGACGCCAAAGAATACGACGGCAGCGGCCAAGGAAATCTAGGCGGAGTTCAAGCCGAAGAAATCGAAACCCACGGCAGACCCTTCTCGCTAAACCTGACGCTACCCCCGCTGGCAGCATTATTCTTCAAAGCAACGTAGGATGTACTTTGCTAGGTGGAGGATATGTGACGTTATTGAATCCTGATAAACCTACAACAGAATCACAACCAAAACCGATTCGGGACGCCTACCAAGCAGGAGGCGATGCATGGCGCAAGAATCGCCCTGTAGCACTTCTGCTCACCGGGATCGTCATTTTGATAGTGAGCCTCACCCAGCACCGTGTCAGCTCCGGGTTGATAGGGTTCGTTGTGTGTGCAGGCGTGTCTGGGATTGCTTGGAAATCGAGCCGTTCTGACTAAAGCAGACTGCCGTGTGCCCATCTCTCGCGTACTTTGCGAGAAGTGGGGCTTTTGACTTTCCATCTCAAGCCCGCAGCCTACTGGCCCAAATACTCCTTCAGCCTCTCCGCCGTCCTCTGCAGCGCATCGGAATATGCCTGAGCGTTGTAATGCCCGCCACCCTTCACAAAATCATGCTCCGTCTTCGGATACGTAATCAACTCAAACGCTTTGCCGCCGGCCTTAGCCGCATCCGCCAAACTATGCGCCGTCGCCACCAGGCAACATCCGCGAAAAGTATCCTTCTCTCCCGCAAACATCAGCACCGGCACCTTCAACCGCTCCGCCCACCCCGGGACATCCTTAATAAACGTGGTCGCCGGATACCACAGCACCGCCCCCGCCACCAGATCCGGCCACTGCGTCCCGTAATAAAGCGACAACCCGCCGCCCAGCGAAAATCCCACCAGCCCAACCTTCCCCGGGAGCGCATGCGGCATCGCCTCCGCCTGCACAATCGCCGCCTTCAGCGCATCGCCGTGCGTCCCCTCCATCGGATTGCCATCAAACAACACCGCGTCATACCCGAGAGCCGCAATGTCCCGCGCGGCAGCCTCATAATGCGCCGCCCCCGACATCCCCGAAACCACCACCACCACACGCCCCTTCCCCTGCGCCGGCGGAAACTCCTGCTGCCCCTGAACCAACGAAACTAAAGCCCCAAACGCGAGAATGCCAATTGCGACGATCCGAAAAGTTCCAATCATCGAATATTCCTCCAACGACCTTCTGACCGATGTCAATAATCCGGCGGAGAGTCTATCACGACATGGGTGCCCCATTTCTCGCGTCGTTTGCGAGAAGTGGGGATTTTGATGGCGTATATCTTCCTTATCCGAACCCCTGATAATCCTCCCAAAACTCCGCCCACGGCACCCGCGGCGGCCCGCACACAAAAATATCCGGATGATCCTCGCTCTCCTCATTCTTCACGCCCAACGAATTCCCGTTATGCCCCGCCAGCCAGCACGACGTATACATCCGCTCCGCATCCTCGCGCGACGTCCCCAGCACGATCAGCACCGACGGCGGGTTCGCCGGATACCCGCGCAGCCACGCCGAATTAATCCCGCTGATCGGCGGCGGCAAAAGATACGCCGGCCCCAGAATCTCAATCGCCCCCTGCTCGCCATAATTCCTCACCATCACGCCGAAATTCTGCCGCTGCTCCGGCGGCAGCGAATCCCGAATCCCCGCCACCGTCTTCACCATCTCTTCCCACCCAATCTCCTCGCGCAGATCGCCGTTCTTCTCCAGAGCAAATTTCATCAGCCTCCCGCTGGACGTCCACGGAATAATCACCGCACTCACCGTCAGCCCACACGCCACCACCCCCGTAAAGAACACCGTCTGCACAACGCGTCGCGGAATCGCCGACATCGCCCGAACCCAGCGCTCTCCCACCACCCCACCCATCGCCATCAGCATCGGATACGCGCCGCCCATGTAATACCCGCGCCCCTTGCCAAAATAAAATAGCGCCAGCGGGATCACATACATCCACCCCACCATCCGGTATCGCCGGTCCCGAAAATATCCAATCAGCCCCGCAATCCACAACGGCGCCGCCAACAAACTCGTACAGATCCAGAATTGATCCCACAGAAATCCATTCGCCCGCCCCTCCGCCACATCGCGCGCATGAATGTGCCGCAAAAAATGCAGCGAGATAAACTCATGCCGCGCCTGCCAGATTAAATTCGGCGCGCAAATCGCAAACCCCAGCGCCATCCCGCCCCAAAACCACCCGCTCGCCAAATACTTCCGCGCCCTCGTCAACAAAACCGCGCCCATCACCCCGCACAGAAAAAATCCCATCGTGTACTTGGTCTGAAATCCAATCCCAATGGTCGCCCCAATCCCCAGCCACCACCGCGGATCGTCCGTCTTCAACAACCGAATCACAAAATAAGCAATCAGCACCCACCACAAATTATCGAACGTCGTGTACTGAAACTCCGTCCCCTCAAACAAAGCCAAAGTCGAAAGCGCCGCCGCCAACGCTGCCGCAACCTGCGCCAATCGCCCCCCGCCCAGTTCCCGCGCCATCAGCCCGGCCACCACCACCAGAATCGCCTGCGCCATCACCGACGCCAACCGCAGTCCAACCAACGACAGCCCAAACACCGCCATCGAAATCCGCTCCACCACCGGCGTCAGCGGCGGATACGGCACATACCCCCAATCCAAATGCCGCGCATCGCTCAACACCTGCAACTCATCGCGATGAAACCCATACCGCCCGTTAGTTAACAAATGTACGAGCGCAACGCTCAAAGCAATTCCGACGATCGCAAAAGTATCGTCCCACCGATTATTTTCCAAGTTCGTCCTCATCCTCTAGAATCCATAAGCCCCAGAACAGATTCGGTTACGCGAAGCTTGCGCCTCAAGTTGATATCGAGGATTCGTTGATGCCATCCCGCAGGAGCGCGCCAAGCGCTCCGAGGGACCTTACGAAACTCGTACAGCGGTTGTGCAGGCGCCAGGCAAGCATGCATAGCACGAAGCGCGGGCACTCCCGCCCACGCAAGATCCCTCGCCCGGCGGTCGCCGCGCTCAGAATGACACCGCCCTACGACAGGCCATCAGCCTTGCCTATGCTATCCTCACCCAAGCGCGCCAAATGCGGATTCTAACCCGCTACATCCTACGCGAAGTGACGGCTCACGCCCTGATCGGCGTGGCCATCTTCACCTTCGTCCTCTTCACTCGCGACCTCGGCCGCATCCTAGAACTCGTCGTCCGCGCCAGCGCCCCACTGCCCAGCGTCGCCGAAATTTTCTTTTTCACCGTCCCGCTCGCGCTCACTTACACGCTGCCCATGAGCGTGCTGGTCGGCATCCTCATCGGCCTTAGCCGCCTCGCCGCCGACAGCGAAATCACCGCCATGCGCGCCAGCGGCATGGGCATCTGGAGCTTCCTCCGCGCACTCTCCCTTTTCGTTCTCGCCGCCTGGCTCATCGCCATGGTCAACGGCCTCTACATCGCACCCCGCTCCCAGGCCGCGCTCGGACGTCTCGAAGACCGCCTCAAAGGCTCGCAAGTCTCCTTCGAAGTCCAACCCAGAGTTTTCTACGAAGGATTCCCCAAAAAAGTTCTCTATGTCCAGGATGTAAAATCAGCCCAAGGCGCGGCCATCTGGAAAGGCGTCTTCATGGCCGACCTAACCGACGCCACCAATCCAAAAATCACCCTAGCCAAGCAAGCCATCGTCGTCAGCGAAGGTCAGGACCGCCTGCACCTCCACCTGATCGACGGCTCCGAACACGATACCGATCCGCAGGACACCAGCCACTATCAAATCTCCACATTCCAGCAGACCGACATCCCGCTCGATCTCCCGTCCACTGAAAGCAAGCCCGACGAATCTCTCCCCGCCGAAGTCATGGACACCGGCGCCCTCTGGCAAAAAGCCGCCCACACCGATGCCATCTCCGCCCGCTGGTATCTCATCGCCTTCCACAAGCGCTTCGCCCTGCCCACAGCCTGTCTCGTGCTCGCGCTGGTCGGCATTCCGCTCGGCCTGTCGTCAAAGAAAAGCGGCAAGTCCGGCGGATTCGTCATCACCATCCTGCTGGTCTTCGTCTACTACCTGATTTCCCTGATCGGCGTTTCACTGGCCCGGCAAGGCCGCGTCTCCCCCTGGTTCGGCGCCTGGCTCGCCGACTTCGTATTTCTCGCACTCGGAATTTTTCTCCTGGCCCGCGCCGAGAAGCGTCCCTTCGAACTAGCCACCTTCCGCGCTTTCTGGAAGCGCGATCCCTCAGGTCCGCAGCCCGCTCATGCCCGGGCTCGCCGCGAAAACGCCTTCGAGCGCGCTTCCACCCGCCGCCGCATGTTCAGTGCCAGTTTCCCCACCCTGCTGGACGACTACGTCCTGCGCGATTTCTTCCTTTATCTCGGAATGATCGTCTCCACCTTCCTCGTCCTGGTCATCGTCTTCACCCTCTTCGAATTGATCGGCGACATTCTTCGTAATCAGGTTCCCGCCACGGTAGTCGCGGAATATGCGCTCAACGTCGCGCCCTATCTCCTCTATACGATCGCCCCGCTGGTCATGTTGCTCGCCGTCCTGGTCACCTTCGGCATCATGCAGCGTTCGAATGAAATCACCGCCATCAAAGCCACCGGAACCAGCATCTACCGCATCGTCACTCCCGTCATCGTGGCCGCGGCCGTGCTCGCTGTCGGATTATTTTTCGCCGACCAGTTCTACCTCCCGCACACCAACAAGCGCCAGGAAGCTCTGCACAACCAAATCAAAGGCAAGCCTCCGCAAACCTACCTGCGCCCCGACCGCAAATGGATCTTCGGACAGAACAACGACATCTACTACTACCAATTTTTCGATCCCGACCGCGACCAGTTCGGCAACGTCACCGTCTTCGAGCTCGACCGCACCACGTTCTCCATGACCCGCCGCATTCACGCCGAGCGCGCCCACTGGGCCGATAACCTGAATCGCTGGGTCTTCGAACAAGGCTGGCAGCGCACCCTCCACGGCTCCGCCATCGCGCCCGACGGTTTCCGCGTCTTCGACGTCTCCACTTTTCCCGAGATCAGCGAAACGCCAGCCTATTTTAAGAAGGAAGTAAAGCAGTACACCGAGATGAACTACGCAGAACTGGAGCGCTACATCCGCGACCTGCAGCAAAGCGGATTCGATGTGGTTCGCCTCCGCGTGCAACTCAACAAAAAACTTTCCTATCCCCTCATCACCCTCATCATGGCCGTCCTGGCCATCCCGTTCTCACTCTCCACCGGGAAAAAAGGCGCCGCCACCGGAGTTGCCGTCGCCGTCGGCATCGCCGTCTTCTACATCGTCGTCACCAGAACCCTCGAAGCCATGGGCGATCAAAGCCTCCTGCCCCCGGCCCTTGCCGCCTGGTCCCCAGACCTGATCTTCGCCCTGGCCGGCGGCTACCTGCTACTCAAGGTACCTACATAAGTTGTGGGCGACGAAGGACGAACCATGTAGGGACGGACGCATTCGTCCGTCCAGCCAAGCGCAGCGAGGCGAGTCCGACCACGCCTCAAGCAGGGCTATAGTGCCAACATCTATGTGATTTGAAAGTTTGCTACTGGTGCGGTTCGTCGTTTACGCGATTTTGTCATCCTGAGCGGAGCCGCTCTTCGGGCGCAGCGAAGAGCCTGCCCTGAGCGAAGTCGAAGGGATCTCCCGCTCAACCGCACGAGCCAAACCGCACACGCCGAGAGTTTCCGAGATTACTCCCCAGCGCGCCTGACCCACGCGCCCGCCCTACTTCACCGCCACGCCCCACGGATAATTATCCGTCTGAATCGCCGGCAGCGGCACCAGAACCCCGGTCTCTGGAGTAATCGCATACTGCGAGACCGAACTCCCACCCACCGTAGTCGAACCAAAGTTGCTCACAAACATCCAGCTGTCGTCCGCGCGAATCACAATCGACCTCGGTCCCACCCCCGTGTTCACCGCCGCCGGGTTCACCGCCGTCAAACTCCCCGACACCGGACTGATCTGAAGCGGGTTGATCGTATTCGACAACGTCCCTAACACATACAGATACTTTCCGTACGCATCCACCACCAGCGGCCCCGCCCCATTCGGACTCCCCGACAAAGCGAACGGCGAACCCGTAACCGGAACCAGGCCGCCCGGAGCAAGCCCCGCGCACAGATTCGTTTGGCTCGTCGCCGACCCGTTACACATCGTGTAGGCGTTAACTCGCTCGGTCAGGCTGTCGCTCACGTAAACAAATCGATTGCAAGGATCGACGGCAACTCCCGCTGGCGTCTGGTCCGTTCCAAACGCCGGCATCACACTGCCCGTTCCCGGATTCGTCAAAACTCCCGTCGTGGTGTTCACTGCAAACTCAAACACCTGGTTCCCGAGCCCATCCACCGCATAAAGATATTCCGCCGTCGGAGGGTTCAGCCCAATCGCCGAGCACACCGCGTTCTGCACTCCATTAACCCCGATCTGCAGGAAACACCGTCGGGGTCGGCGCCACACTGACAATGTCGAGCCCTGACTGCGCCAGAGTTAACGGAAAACTCGACGTAAAGAACGGCGAACCCGGCACTTCCGTTACGCTCCCACCACTCCCGATGGCAAACACCGAAACCGCACCCGGCACATAAAACCCCATGCTATCCGTCGTCGATCGGTCCGCCACGAACAGAAAGTTTCCGGTCACGTCCATCACCATCGACCCGGGAACCACAGTTACCTGCTCAGGTGCTGAGGCGGGCTGGCAAGAATTCGGCGGGTTCGGGATGCATTGCGTAACAGTTCCCAGGTTGAAAGGCACTGGACTCCCCACCACGGTGGTTGTCCCATCGGAATTCACTTTAAACGCAAAGATATTGTTCGTCGTTGTGTTGCAGGCCGAGTTCCCGTTGATGATCGAATACGCATAAGCCCCCGCCGGATCCACCACCAGCGACGACGGCAACCCGCCTAGCACGCACACTTCGTTCGATGTATCCAGCGGCGTATTGCTGACCGCCGCCGTCGCGCCCGTCCCCAGATTAAAGCTGAATGTCTCAATCAGCCCCGACCCCTGACTCCCCACCAGCAACAACCCATCGGTCGAAGCCTGATAGTTGCTCCCGCACGCCACCAGCAACCCGATCGCAATCAGCACCACCACCCCAAGCACCCACGCCAATCGTTTCGACATTCTCTGCTTGATCTCCATGTATGATGTATCATGAGGATTAACAGTGCACACACGCCCGGCGCTCCGGGTTCTGCACTCTGCTTATGCGGGAAAATCTCAATCCATTTGTGTATCAGGAATGCGTGGGAAGAGCAAACTCCCCACAATCGCTATTGGAACCCTGGGAACGCCACGGAGTTGCCCCGCTTTCCCAGCAGTCCAACAGTATAGAAGATGTTCCGAAAACCTGCCCGTCGACGGCAAGTTCACCGTCGCCCCCACCGCCCTGTCATCCTGAGCGAGGATTTTGTTCCGCTGAAAGCGGAGCAAAACCACAGTCGAAGGACCTCGCGTTTGGCAACAGCTCCCGCAGCCCTTCAGGGAATTTCCACCACCGCCCGAACCTGACTCGAAACTGGAACCACCCCGACCCGCCCAATCAGCGGCAGCCGAATCTCCACCATCAACCCACCCTCCGCCCGATTGAACGCAGAAACCTTCCCGCCATGAAACCGCACCGCTCGCTCCGTAATCGCCAACCCCAACCCGACTCCCCCAGTCAGCCGTCCCCGTGCATCATCCAACCGGTAGAACGGCTCAAACATTTTCTCCAGCGCATCCTCCGGAACTCCCGGCCCTGCATCACAAACCCGCAGCACCGCTTCCCGGCCGCCGCCCCGCTCCTCACTCGCCAGCGAAATCTCCACCGACGATCCTTCCGCCGTATAACGAATCGCATTCCGCACCACATTCTCCACCGCGCTATGCAGCAACGAATCATTCCCCCGCACCGCCCAATCCCCTTCCGGAATTTCGGTGTGGACGTGGCACCTTCGCTCCTGCGCCTCAAACTCCGCATCCTCAGCCACGCTCGCCACCAACTCCCCCAGCGGCACCGGCGTCTGCGCCACATCCTGCTCGCCGTCTTCGAGCCGCGCCAAAGTCAGAATCCTCCCAATCAACTCATTCAAACGGCTGGCTTCCAGTTCAATGCGATCCAGCATGTCCGCGCTCTCCACGCCCGCCCGCTGCCGCGCCAGTCCCAGCGCCACATTCAACCGCGCCAGCGGAGACCGCAGCTCATGCGAAATATCATTCAGCAGGCGCGACTGCGCCTTCACCAGAATCTCCAGCCGTTCCGCCATGGCGTCAAAATCCCTGACCAGCCCCGCCACTTCATCTCTCCTCGCGCTGGCCGGCGATCCGCTCCGCGCCGTCAAATCGCCCGCCGCCAGTTGTCGCGTCGCCGCCCGCAACCGCACGATCGGCTTGGTCAAATACCATGCCAGAAAATAACAAGCCAATCCGGAAGTAATCACGCCAATGATCAACCCCGGAATCGGCATCCCTCTCGGCCCCAAAAACAACTCGCGGCCCCGGCGGCAACCCCATCACCAGCGTGAACTGATGTTGCCCATCCGACGACGCCCGCGTTTCCTTCATCACCTTTGGCGCCGGAATAATAAATCCATCTCGCGGCGACGGCGACCCGCTCCGAAACATCCGCACCGCCCAGTCCGGCGCGCCCCGCTGCGAAACCTCCTCACCTTTCTCGTTGAACAAATAAGCCCGCACATGTGCCGTAGCCGACAATCCATCCAGATAATCCGCCGCCGCGTGCGGGCCGCCCTGTTCATAAGCGCCGACCGATTCATTCAGCGCCGTAGTCCGCAACGGCTCCCACGACGATCCCCGCGGCCGAAACGCCAGCGTCACCAGAATGGCCAGCACCACAAACAAAGCCTGCGCCACCCAAAACGAAAGAAAGATTTTCAAGAAAAGACTTTTCATCGTCGACTCGTCAATCATCAACTCTTCGATATCGTGCGTTCGGCCGAGCAACGCGCGAAGCGCGAGCTTGCAACCGCCTGCAGACCGTGGAAGAGCGGCCCTTCAGGGCCGCGTAAAGCTCCAGGAACGAGGGGCTTTAGCCCCTGTGGCGTCCTGCCCTAACGCCTTCACCTTCTCCCGCGGCCGCGCAAAAATATACCCCACACCCCGCACCGTCTTTATATGCTCATCGCTGTCCGTATCGCCCAACTTTTTCCGCACCTTGCTGACATGCATATCAATGCTGCGGTCAAACGGCGAAAACTTCCGGCTCAAAACCGCATTCACCAGCCGTTCCCGCGGAACCACGCGCCCCGCTTCGCGTAACAGCACCTCAAGCAAATTAAACTCCACCGACGTCAACTCCACCGGCTTGCCTTCCAGCCGCACCGTCCGCGTCGCCGGATCCAGTTCCACATCTCCCACACTCACCACTTCCGGAGCAGCCCCACCGTTATCTCCGCGCGTCCGCCGCAACACCGCCCGAATCCTCGCCACCAGCTCCCGCGGATTAAACGGCTTCGGCAGATAATCATCCGCCCCAATCTCCAGCCCCACAATCCGGTCGACATCCTCGCCGCGCGCCGTCAGCAACAACACCGGCAGCCGCGACGTCGCCCGAATCCTGCCGCAGCACTTCAAATCCATTGATCCCCGGCAGCATCACATCCAGCACCACCAGCAGATATTCCCCCGCGGTCGCCTTCTTCAGCCCGCTCTCGCCATCATGCACACACTCGACCACAAACCCCTCCGCCCGCAAATATTCCCCCACCAGCTGGCAGAGCTCCACGTCATCATCAATCACCAATATTCGTTCCATAACACATCATTGTGCACCCGCCACGCCCAGCCCGGAGTAAAGAATTGTCAAACCAAGTAGCGCCGGCGTCCCGCCGGCCGTCGCGAGGGCGTCTCGCCCTCGCATCGTCGGATACACACTCGGGTGCCCATCGCGTCCTTTGCGAAAAGGGTGGGAACTCCCAAGGATCACACGAAGACGACGGACTCATCTGAAGAAATCAACCAGCGACGAACCCAGCCCCCGTCCCACTTTGACAAAACTTTACTCCCATTGACCATTTTTTTACCGCCTTTTCCCCCCGCCCCGTGTTCCTATCAGAAGCACCCACAGTCCCGGGACCACCCGGAGAGTTCCAGAAGTCCATACGAAGGAGCCAACATGAAATCGATTCGCTTCCGTCTGTTAATCGCCGCCGCCGCAGTTCTGCTGGGCACCGCCATCGCCAATTCCCAGACCGTGACTGCCGACGCTCCCCCGCCGCCCGCGCACCACCACGGCATGCACGGCCACTTCATGCGAGCGGATTTTTTTCCCCGAGCCCTCAACCTGACCGATGACCAGAAAACTCAGATGAAGGCCATCATGGAAAAAGAGCGCCCCACCATGAAGCCGCTCTTCCAGCAGGAGCGCCAGATCGATCAGCAGCTCCGCCAGTTCTCCGAAGGCACCTACGACGAGACCAAAGTCCGCGCCCTGGCCACCCAGAAATCGCAACTCGAAGTGGAAATGACGGTAGCCCACACCCGCCTTCACAACGAGATGTACCAACTCCTGACCACCGACCAGCGCACGCAACTCCAGCAGATCGAAGCGAGCCACCAGGCCCGCATGCAGGAACACATGCACGAAGCCCCACCCGCTCCCGAGCAATAAGTTTGAGGGGATAAGGTCTCGGCTTGAGAACCGCCGAGAGTTCATCGTCGCGGCGCGAGGGCAGATCTGACCGCTATCCTCGCGCCCGCCTTTCGGTGGGAGCAGTGCTTTCAGCTCTGCGATCTAGCTCCCTGCTCTCCTTAAGTTCTGGGGCTTTAGCTCCTGAGGAACCGCCCGAAGAAACACCGGAGGAACTCATGACCACCGACACCTTCCTCTTCAACGCCGGATGGCTCTTCTTCGCCGCCTTCCTCGTCGTCATCGCCGCAGTCACCATCACCGCCTTCGGCCGCGACCTGCTGCCCGGAACCGCCGATCCCGCCCGCAAATCCTCCGACCCATCCAGCCCCACCCACCCCACCGCCCGCTAGCTTTCCCCGATGCACCACACCCGCAGCCAACACAGCCCCGCCGTTCAATGAGCGCTATGGCCTGCTAACGACAGTTGACGTGAAACCCGTGAAGCGACATCAGTTGAGAGGCAATATGGGATGGTGTTCTTGCTTCACGAAAGCGAGCCAATCGCTGGCCACGGCGTGATTGGGTAGCCATCCCGCCGATTCCCATCCTGGACGTGCAGTCTTCCCGGAATGGATGCTTTCGATTGTCGCTGAGGTCGCGTCGAACGTCTTCAGCCGAAAGCTGTCTGTGATTTCAGTTTGCCGCGATTTGAAAAACGCAAGCCATCCGACCCGCTGATCAACTTCGCGAAGAAGAGTGTCCTCTGGTGAGCTTCTTTCCTTCACAACTACTTCCAGCCAGCTGAGAATCAGCTGTTTTGCATTAGCGGTACAACAGTGCGGCGATCCGTTTTGAACGATGAACGCCCATGGCGCACCGCGATCACGATATTTTCGGAAATATTGGTACGGGCGAGCGGTCCCAGAAACCTCATCGGCGCCCCCCGCAATGATCAACTGAGGGACTCGGAGCGACTCGCTGCTCAGTTCAACCGTATCGATGCCGAGTGGCTCGTAATGGCCCGGCGAAGACAGAATGGCGGCTAGCACACGCTTTGGAGCACTCCCCACCAATCGCGCGGAAAGCGGCCCGGCACCTGAGAATCCGAGGAAGATCAGTGGGATGCTGGTCAGTTCGTGATGACCAGCAGCAGCGGCGAATTGATCAAGTGCAGCGAACAACGCTCGACCTAGCCCCTTGGATGGATCCATGCTCATGTCGTCGTGATCCTCCGGCATCTTTCCCGGGCAATGTCCATGCAGCAAGAGCGCGATGCGAAAACGCCCGGCGAATTGTAAAACCGCTTCGTCGCTGTAAAGTTCGTGGACATCGCGGCCACGGTCGAATATGACCCAGACCGCCATCACTTTCTTTACTTTAGAGGGGATGGTCAGTTCATAGTGACAGTTCGAAGCAATATCTTCATCTGGCAATGGCGTTACGGATGTTTCAAATCGAACCGACTGAGCGAGAGAAAGGGGACACAACCCGACAATTAGGAGAATCGGGGCACAGAGCGAATCAAGCCTCAGTCGCTTATGCATCCACGCATTATATTTCTCAAAGAGTCGCACAGTTGCTGAAACATCGCGATTACACTCATCATCGAGGGTGAGGAATGAAATCGAACCGGAAAATCTGGTGGGCGTTTCTGGTGGGCGCAATCTGCTTTGCGGCTCTTCTCGTCGCAGTGTTTGGCCAGGACTGGGCTATCGGATACGTATTCCACCGCTGATGAGTTGGCGGTAAATCCCCATAGCACTCATCGACCCCTGCCACGGGGTTCTGAGCGCTATGGCCTGTTTCGTCAACAACTCTTGTAGTGAATATCCGCTCGGCCGCGTGCGTGCTAAGATCCACTGATCCGGCTCGCCCACCGGCTTGAGCCACACGGAGGTCAAGATGAGTTCAATCACACGGCGCGGTTTTCTCAAAACAGGTCTGGCCGCTGGAGCCCTGGCGACCACAGGAATTCTTCCCCTGGCCGCCGCCAAGCGCACCGCAGCCGATACCGTCATACTTGGCCGCTCAAAAGTGCAGGCGACCAGGCTGGCCTTCGGAACCGGGACAAACAGCGGCGCGGTACAGGCCGCGCTGGGCCAGCAGGAGTTCACGCGCCTGATCCGTTATGCCTACGATCGCGGCATCCGCTTCTTCGAGACCGCTGAGGCCTACGAGACGCCCGGCATGCTGGGCGAGGCGCTGAAAGGCTTGCCGCGCGACAGCTATCAACTCATGAGCAAGGTGACCACCTTCCACCAGGGCATCGACCCGCAGGCCAAGTTCGACGAACTGCGGCGCATCTCGCAGACAGAGTACTTTGACATCATGCTGCTGCATTGGCAGCACTCCGCCGACTGGCCGGAAACTACAAAACGCTGGCAGGACGGAATCCTTGAGGCGCAGCAGAGAAAGATCATCCGCACCCATGGCGCCTCAGTGCACGGACTGCCGGCACTGCGCCAGATGCCCGGCACAAACTGGCTCGACGTCGGACTGATCCGCATCAACCACAACGGCGCGCGCATGGACGGCCCGACTTCTGAGGACACCAACCACCCGGACAACGTGAGCGAAGTGGTCAATCACATCCAGCAGTTGAAGAAGGAAGGGCTGGGTGTGATCGGCATGAAGCTCTGCGGCGGCGGCCAGTTCGAGCACAGTCATGACGATCGCGTGAAAGCCATGAGGTTCGCTTTCCAGAACGCAGGAGTGGATTGCGCAACCGTCGGCTTCAAGAACCGCCAGGAGATTGACGAGGCAATCAGCAACCTGAATCTGGCCCTCGCCTGAGCCCTGGCCACATCTCGGAATTCGCTGCGCTCGCGAAAAATACCCATTTCACTGATTGACGAGATGCAGGGTGCCCCATTTCTAGCGTCTTTTTGATCGGGCCCCAAACCCACGCATCCACCTTGCTAAAATCTCATCTACTCAACCAACATGCTGCCCAAAAGCCTGCGCCCGTTGCTCCCCTACGTAAAACGCTACCGCTGGGGCTACGCCGGAGGCACCGTCTGCATCTTCCTCACCCAAGGCATCTGGATCCTCTTCCCCCTTGTCCTCGGCCGCGCCGCCGACGATCTGCACAACGGCGTCACTCGCCACAAGCTCCTGGTCTACGCCGCAATCCTGCTCGCCATCGCCACCACCAAAGGCATCTTCCAGTTCCTCACCCGCTGGATCGTCATCGGCGTCTCCCGCGACATCGAGTTCGACCTGCGCAACGATTTGTTCGCGAAACTCGAAAGCCTCTCCTATTCCTACTACCAGCGTCACCGCACCGGCGACATCATGGCCCGCGCCACCAACGACCTGAACGCCGTCCGCATGCTGCTCGGCCCCGCGATCATGTATTCGGCCAACACATTCATCTACACCGCCGGCGCGCTCGCCTTCATGATCTCGATCAGCCCCTGGCTCACGCTCTACACTTTTCTGCCGCTGCCCGCGGTCAGCATCGTGATCCAGACCTTCGGACGCCGCATTCACGAGCGCTTCGAAAGAATTCAGTCGATGTTCTCCGACATCTCCGCCCGCGCCCAGGAAAATTTTTCCGGAGCCCGCCTCGTCCGCGCCTACGTGCAGGAAGACGCCGAGATCCGTCTCTTCGAAGCCGAAAATCAGGAATACATCCGCCGCAGCCTGAAACTGGTTCGCCTCATGGGCATGCTCTGGCCCACCCTCGAACTCATGCTGGGCTGCGCCGTGGTCTTAGTGCTCTGGCTCGGCGGCCGCGAAGTCATCCACGGCCTGGCGCACGTCCCGCTGGTCACCAATCTAGGAAACTCGCATCCCGGAATCTCGCTGCCCGCAGTAACAACCACGCTCTCGCTCTCCGGTTCCATGACCGTCGGACAATTCGTCGCCTTCAGCACCTACATGATGCAACTCACCTGGCCGATCATCGCCCTCGGCTGGGTCATCAACATTTTCCAGCGCGGCACCGCGTCGCTGATCCGCATCAACGAAATCATGCAGGAGCAGCCCGAAATCAAAGACGCTCCCGAAGCGCCAGTCCCGCGAGATAACCGGCGAAATCGAATTCCGCAATCTCAACTTCAGCTACGAAGGCAAACAAGTCCTGCACGACCTGAACCTCCGCATCCCCGCCGGCAGCAGCCTCGCCATCGTCGGCCCCACCGGCTCGGGCAAGACCACTCTGGTCAACCTGATCCCCCGCATCTACGACGCGCCCCCCGGCGAAGTTCTGATCGACGGCCACCCCATCCGCGACTATTCGATCGCCTCACTGCGCAAAAACATCGGATTCGTCCCCCAGGAAACTTTCCTCTTCAGCGAGCGCATCCGCGAAAACATCGCCCTCGGCGTCGACTCCGCTGACTCAACGCATACTGACTCAACGAATACTGACCTGAACGAGACAACGACGCCGAAATCCGCCGCGCCGCCGAAGCCGCCAACATCGCCACCGACATCGAAGCCTTCCCCGAAGGCTACGACACCATGGTCGGCGAACGCGGCATCACCCTCTCCGGCGGCCAGAAACAGCGCACCGCCATCGCCCGCGCCCTCATTCGCAATCCCAAAATCCTCATCCTCGACGACGCCCTCTCCAGCGTCGACACCCACACCGAAGACAAAATTCTCAACCACCTGCGCGACGTAATGCGCGGCCGCACCACCATCTTCATTTCCCACCGCGTCTCTACCGTCCGCAACGCCGACCGCATCGCCGTGTTGCACGCCGGCCGCATCGTCGAACTCGGCACCCACGAAGAACTCCTCGCCCTGAACGGCTACTACAACGACCTCTACAACAAACAACTGCTAGAAGAAGAACTAGCCGAAGTCTGAAGTCTGAGGTCCGATGTCCAAATTTCATCCCAAAGGTTTGTCATTCCGAAGCGCCGGGTTATGGCGCAAGGAATCTGCTCCTTGCTTGCAGCTCGGGTGCCCCATTTCTCGCGCGCACTTTGCGCGAGAAGTGGGAACTCCGTGACTGAGCGAATGTCCTACCCCTCACGCGTCCTGCGCAAAACAACGCCACATTGTTTTTCCTGACAATCCCGCGAGCAAGCTCGTCTACACTGATGCACTCCCATGCAGCGCATCACCACCCAGGAACTCCTCGACTCCAACGACTGTCCGCCGCTCGATGCCGCCGCTTCCCTCCGTGACCTAAGTCGCATCAACCGCTGGTTCGGCGGAGTCGCCACCACCCGCAAACTAATCGAGCGCGTAGCGCAAGTCACCGGCAAGAAGCATTTCTCGGTGCTGGAAGTAGCCGCCGGATTCGGCGAAGTCCCAAAGCTTGCAGCTCAACAACTCTCGCGCCAAGGAATCACAATCGAAGTCACCCTCCTCGATCTCGTCCCCTCGCACCTGCTCCCCGGAACCCGCGCCATAGTCGCCGACGCGTTAGCGCTCCCCTTCGCCGACGCAAGCTTCGATCTAATCAGCAGCAGCCTCTTCGCGCATCACCTGGAGCCCGCCGAACTCTCGCGCTTCGCCGCCGAAGCCCTCCGCGTAAGCCGCGTCGCCGTCCTGATCAACGACCTCATCCGCCATCCCCTGCACCTGGCCTTGGTCTACGCCGGCTTCCCCCTAATGCGCAGCTACGTCTCCCGCTTCGACGGTGTAGCCTCGGTGCGGAGAGCCTATGTTCCAGAGGAAATGAAGGAAATTATTGCGTCGGCGAGCCAGAACGGTTCAGAACTGCAACTAGAGATTGCCCGCCACTATCTTTTTCGTATCGGAGTGATCGTCTGGAATCCGCAGGAGAGTCGAACCTTCGCAAGCTCCGGATAAGGAACAGCCTGGGTGATGTTCGTGACATGGGGATTTATCGCCAGCTATTCGTGTGGAATGCCGATGACGCTGAGTGCGACTGGCGGAGAGAGTCTTTGAAATCTAGCGGCACGAAAATCACTTCGGTTGGGTACGAGGCTGCAACGTTGAACGTGTTCGTCGGTGACGATTCGGGCACCAGAAACGGCATGCCCCTAATTCCGCTTAGAAAAAATTCGAGTGCACGATCCGCGTGCGAAACAATCGGATCATTATCCAAATCGGGCAACTCGATCTTGAAAGAACCGTCCGGCGCAACCGCAGCCGTTGCTATCCCTGAAATATCGAGCGGACTGCAACTGACAAGCCACACACTCTTGGGGTCGTCCCTCCAGAGGCATGCAATCATTCCCGCGTAGGCGACTCGGAGCGTCATGGGCCCGATGACGTCAACATGCGTCACGCGCCCACGCAATGTGACGGTTTTAAGAGGATCGCAGACAAACCGCAACTCGACGTCCGACTTTTCGACAGGGACGTCGAATTCTTTTATCTTGCATCCGGGCGCCCAAACCAAAGCCTTGAATCGATCTGTCGGAGCTGGGATCTCAATCGACGAAACGCCAGCAGGCATCCTGGCTACGAGGGAAGGATACGTTCCCCCCGGCTGACGAAGCCCGTAGCGCACATACACCTTCTCGGAAGGAACCCCGTCAGGGAGAACGATCCTCGCCTTTCGCACCGGAGTTGCCTGCGCCAACATTAGGGCAGTTAGCGAGAACACAGCCATGCAACGGCGAATCACGATCATCCTCCCAATTGCACTACCCAGCGCTCAGGTGGCGAAATCAACCGTTAAGTTTCAGCGCACGACGAGAACTTCTCTGACATTATCTCTGGCGAGAAAGAACTTAATCGAAGCGAAATCCCTGAACAAAGTTTCAATATGCCGGTTGTTGAAAACGCGCTGCAACCGGAACCCGTCACTGATCGCCGTATGAATCGCCCCGGTCGGCCCGCGCCGCGCCTCCCGCTTCAGCACAATCCGCTGCATCTCCAGCGTATCTTTTCCAATAATGTGAAAACGGTAGCACGGCGAATCCGGCCCCGCATCTTTCGTGTGAAAAAAAGCCAGCAGCATCCCGCCCGGCTTCAGTACCGACCACAGCCGTCCCATCACCGGACGCACCAGGCTCTCATCCAAATAGTCGGGCAGATTCCAGCAAAGCACCACATCAAAATGCGCCGCCGGATAAACCAGGTTGTCGGCCAGAAACCGCCGGCTGTCGAGCACCGCCGCGCCCTGCTCATCTTTCGTCACCAAGCTCGGATCGGTCGAAGCGACGAGAAGATCTTCGCTATAAATCTTGTGGCTGCCTTCGGTGAAGAAACGAATATTCGACGGCGAAGTCGAACCAAGATCAAGCACGCACAGCGGCGTGTCGGCCTCCCAGAAGCGCGAAAGTTCGCCGAGGCCGCTCGACCGGCGCGTGAGTTTTTGCGCGACCTGCGGAGTCGCCGCCTCTGCCCCGCCCGATGAGCCGCGAAAGAGCTTCATGAAATTCTGACTAACGGATGCCATTCGACTTTACGCGCCGCCTGTTTTATTTATTATCTGCTCGCCCACATATCCCGAACAGCCGGCCCACACCGCGACTGCTACCCCATACTCTTGCATCGACCCCTGAAAGCAACACTTTAATGCATCGCGCACAGCCGCGGAAGTTACTTTCCTGCGGCTTACTTCCGCGCCGCTTACTTCCCCGCGGCTTTCTCTGACTTGCCCTGAATGTCGACCTTCCCCTTCAGGTAAGCGCCTTCCTCAATCGAGATCCGCTGCGTAGCAATGTCGCCCGTCACCACCGCCGACTTCCGCAGTTCCACCCGATCACTGGCCTGCACATTGCCCTCGAGCTTCCCCTGCACCACAATGCCCTTGGCCTCCACCGTAGCTTTCACCGAACCATTCGGCCCCACCGTCAAGCTATTGTTCTTGAGCGAGATGCTGCCCTCGACCTGGCCATCAACATAAAGGTCTTCGCTGCCCGACAATTCGCCTTTGATCACTACCGACTTGCCAATCTGCGCCAAATCTGCCGACAACGGAGCACTCATGGATGTTCTCCTTAAGGGAAGCGGAATACTGCAGTACCAGGAAATCTGGGAAGGCAGGTACCGGAAACGGCCGCGTCGCTTGCATCGACTATACCCAACTCCGCGCGCGCGCGGCAAGCGACGTAGTCCAGGGCGGCGTCACATTTCGGCGAAAATGATTCGTATCAGGGCATCGCTCTAGCGTATCGGGGCTTCGCATTTTCGTATCAGGGCATCGCTTTAGCGATGCCGTCAATGTTGCGGAGCCGGACGGCTTTAGCCGCTGCGTCGTGACCCGGCGAAACTCAGGGGCGGAAACCTACGCACCGGCAGTTGCCCTTCGTGGCACGCCTAATGGCGCGGCCTGATACGAACCCGCCTGGCGCTGGATCACTAGTACTTCGGTAAGCCAGCAAGTCCGGCCTCCAACAATTACCCACTACAACCCTACGGACAGATTGCTACACTAAGCAAATAGAATGCGATCCCTGAGTCCAACGCGAACGGCGGCGGCCCGGACAAGGATCAGCACGCTCGTGCTTCTGCTGGCAGCGGCGACAGCGCTCGCGGCACAGGACGCAAACGACTCAAAAGCTCCCGCAACCAAGCCCCTGGAGATGGCTCCCGCAGAACTGGTTCGCATCGCGGTCGCGAACGAAGTCAAAGCCGACCAACGCACCAACGTTCTGCACATGTTCCGCTCGCGCAAACAAACTCCGACAGGCTCGCAGACCCGGCTGTATGTCGAGACCCAGGACTCTCTCGCGGCCATGGCAATTGCCATCAACGATCGGCCGCTGACCGCGGAGCAACAGCAGCAAGAAACCAACCATCTCGCCTGGCTCGAGAACAATCCCGATCAGTTACGCAAAAAGCGCGCCCGCGAAAAAGAAGATGACGACCGTTCCCTGCGCATCGTAAAGGCATTGCCCGACGCATTCCGCTACCAGTTCGTGGGCTGGAAAAACGGCGAACCCGGCTTGGGGAAACCTGGCGATCATTTGGCGAGATTAAGGTTCACGCCCAATCCGGATTACTCGCCGCCGTCGCGCGTCGAAGAAGTGCTCGAGGGAATGGATGGCGAAGTATTGATCGATGCGGAGTGCAAGCGCCTGGCTTTAATCGACGGCACGCTCTTCCGCGACATCTCGTTCGGCTGGGGGCTTCTCGGACGTCTGAATAAGGGCGGCCACTTTCGCGTGCAGCAGGGTGACCTGGAGACCGGCGACGGCACGTGGGGCATTACCCGGATGACGCTGAACATCACCGGGAAGATTCTGTTGTTCAAGAGCCTGAGCATGATCTCGGATGAAGTGTTGAGCGACTTCCAGAACATGCCCGCCAATCTGACGTTTGCCCAGGGCGTCGCGAGATTAAAAGCCGAGCAGGAAAAGCTGGCCCGCAACTCACATTCCGATCAGCCCGCAGAAACCAAGAGCGCCCAGGCCAAGAGCAGTTCGCAGTAATCTCTTCGCATCGACTTTGGCGGCCCGCAGAATTATTTTTGCAGCGTTTCTTTTCTTACCGTCAACTTCTCAATCAAATCTTCTTTCACGCGATAGCCGGTTCCTGGCTGATCGCTGATCGCGATCATTCCGTCAGCGGAGACTTCTACCTCGGGCTCGATGATGTCTTCCTTCCAGTAGCGCTTGGAAGCGGAGACGTCGCCGGGCAGGCTGAAATTTTCCAGCGACGACAGAGCGATGTTCTGGGCACGCCCGATGCCGGTCTCGAGCATCCCGCCGCACCACACCGGAATCCTGTGGGCCTGGCATACGTCGTGAATTTTCAGAGCCTCCGTGAATCCGCCAACGCGGCCGACTTTCACGTTGATGATGCGGCAGGCGTTGGTATCGGCCGCAAAAGCCGCGCTGCGCACGCTCACGATCGATTCGTCGAGGCAGATCGCGGTGCGCAATTCCTTTTGCAGGCGCGCATGGTAGTAAATGTCGTCGTTCCATAGTGGCTGCTCGATCATCAGCAGATTGAATTGATCGAACTTCCGCAGGTGCTCGACCTGGTCGAGCGTGTAAGCAGAATTGGCGTCGCAGCTCAGAGTGATGTCGGCCCAGCGCGAACGAATGCGTTCAAGCACATTGATGTCCCAGCCAGGTTTGACTTTGACCTTGATGCGGCGATATCCGGCAGCCAGTTCGATCTGAATTTTATCCAGCAACTGCTCGATCGAATCCTGAATGCCAATCGAAACCCCGCAGGGAATCTGCCGTCGCGTGCCGCCCAGCAGTTTCCACAGCGGCATTTTTTTCTGCGCGGCTTCCGCGTCCCACAGCGCGTTTTCGAGTCCGGCTTTCGCCATGCGGTGAGCCCGCACTTTGGCGAAAAGCGCGGGGCATTCGCGGGCCGAATCAATACTCTTGCCGAGCAGCGCCGGGATGAGATATTGCGTAAGCGTAGGCCAGGCACTGTCGATCCACTCGCTGCTGTAGTAAGGATCTTCCCCGACCACACTTTCACCCCAGCCGTCAGCGCCCTCGCTGTGCACGGTAAGCAGTAGAATGCGGCGGCTGTAGGTGCGGCCAAAGCTCGTCTCAAAAAAATGGACGAGCGGCATATGAATTTCACGGAGCGTGATAGCTTCGATTTTCATAAGAGAAACTTTTCACCACAGAGTCACAGAGTCACAGAGAAAAAAACAAATCATTGCAAGAACCCGGCAGTGGTAGGGTTTGATCCTTTAGGCGACGTTGTCATCCTGAGCGTAGCCGTTCTTCAGGCGCAGCGAAGAGCCTGCCCTGAGCGAAGTCGAAGGGATCCCCCAACTGCACTACTGACTAAATCCCTGGTTGAGAGGTTTGTACCTCTCTAACCATCAGCTCCTAGCCTTTTGCCTTTCTCGGTGACTCTGTGCTGAATCGATCTTGAATTAACCCTCAGAAGCATACGACCAATTTTCGTCCCAGCGTCCCAGCAAATATTTGCCGTTGCCCTCCGCGTCCCGGTCATAGCCCAACACTGCGAGTCCGTGCGAAAAAGCCAGCAGGAATTGTTCACGATTACGCTCCTGCACCTGTTGCGCTTTGCCCCGCGTCTCGGGGGCGGCTTTCCAGTCATAAATCTGCGCGGGTACTTCGATGGTGGATTCGATGGCGACCGACGGATTTTTCCCCGTAGCCAGCAGCGTCTCCACCCGCTTCGACTTCAGCCACCACTCGGCGATCAACCGGTCGCTGGGCAGCCCGCCCTGCAGCGGCGACGACGTGATCCCGTATTGATTAATGTTGTAGCGACGGGCAATGGCGCCCAGTTTCTCAATATTGAGATAAGCGTTCTTGATTTCCAGCGGATCGAAAGTCCACTCAATCAGTTCGATCCCGCGCGAGAGCGCCTCTTCGCGCTGCAACAATTTCAGGCGCCGGCCAAGCCCTCCGTTGCGATGCTCTTTTCTAACCGCGAGCATGTGCGAGTGCAGGTAAATATGCCCGCTGCGTGTGCCCGGCACGGAGAGCGCGAAGCCGACCATCGTATTGCCATCGAAAGCCCCCATCACCTGCCCGCCAACTTTGTCGGCGACAACAAACATGCGCAGCGGCACCAACTCTGCGTCCGAAAAATTCCACACTTCTTTCTGCAGCGCGACGCACGCACGGAATTCCTCAATCCCGTGGCACCGCCGCAGCACAATGGAGCCATCGGTCATCGTCTCGCCCTCTCGCAATCATCCCCATCGATCGCGTATCCATCGATTGCGTCATCCCGAAGCACGGCGTTCTTCAGCCGGGCGAGGGATCTGGCGCGGACCACTTGACGGCCGGCGACGGCACGACAATGGCCCACGCGAGATCCCTCGCCCTGCTGGAGAAACCGCGGGGCTTCGGGATGACGCCGTCGAAGAGGGCTATACATCCGGACGCTCCGCGCGTTTGGCCTGCTGCCAAAGCGATTCCAATTCCTCCATCGCCGCCTGATCCGCCGTGCGTCCCGATTCCTGCAGCCGCGCCTCCATCCACTGAAAGCGCCGCTTAAATTTGCGATTAGTTTTTCGCAAAGCGGATTCAGGATCGAGCGACAGATACCGCGCAATGTTAACCAGCACAAAGAAGAGATCGCCTACTTCGTCTTCCAGTCGCGCCTGCAAATCCGCCGGAACGGCGGTTCGTCCCGATCCCGCAATACCGCGCCCTTGCGGCCTCGGCCCCGGCGCAGGAAATAGCTGCAACTGCTCGCGCAATTCATCCGTCTCTTCGGTCAGCTTGTCGAACAGTCCCTTGACGTTCGGCCAGTCAAACCCGGATTGCGCCGCCCGCGAAGAAAGTTTGTAAGCCTCAAGCAGCGACGGCATCGCGGAGGAAACTCCGCCGAGGATAGAACGCTGCTCGTCTTTCGCCGGACCGTTCGACGTTTCCTTCAACTTGCGCTCTTCCACCTTAATCGCTTCCCAATTGCGCTTCACGTCAGCAGAAGTGTCAGCCTTCGCGTCGCCAAAAACATGGGGATGCCGATGAATCAGCTTGCTCGAAAGCCGGTCGAGAACATCATCGATGGAAAACGAAGCCTGCTCCTTAGCCATTTCGGCATAAAAGAGAACCTGCAGCAGCAAGTCGCCCAGCTCTCCCGCGAGTTCCGGCCAGTCGCGATTGTCGATAGCCTCAAGCACTTCATAAGTTTCTTCGAGCGTATACGGCTTGATGGAATCAAAGGTCTGCTCGCGGTCCCACGGGCAGCCGCCGGGCGCACGCAGCCGCTCCATGATTGCCACCGCGCGCTCGAAACGTTCTCCGGTAGAGGGCATGAGGCAACCAATGTAAATGAGTGCGAAGGCCGGAAGCAATGCGCCAGCACGCGTGTTCCTGCCAACCGCGAGGCCGAAAAACGGCATCGTAAAGACACCGAATGATCCCGCTCATTTCGCTGCGCACGACTGGATGACTTTCATCAAGGAGACAAATAATGACGAACCGTAATCTTCAAGGAAAGAAAGTGGCAATTCTTGTGACCGATGGATTCGAGCAATCGGAATTACTGGAGCCGCGAAAGGCCCTCGACGAAGCCGGCGCGACCACCCAGGTGGTTTCTCCGGCGGGCAAGAAAGTTAAAGGATGGAACCATAAAGATTGGGGCCAGGAAGTTGCCGTCGGAGTTGCGCTCGACTCCGCCAATGCCGACGATTTCGATGCCTTGCTCTTGCCGGGCGGCGTGATGAATCCCGACCAGTTGCGCATGAATCCGCAGGCGGTTGAATTCGTAAAGCAGTTCACAAAAGCCGGCAAGCCGGTGGCCGCGATCTGCCACGGTCCCTGGACCCTGCTGGAAGCCGGCGCCGTTCGCGGCCGAACCATCACCTCCTGGCCGTCATTGAAAACTGATCTGACCAACGCCGGAGCGCATTGGGTCGACAAGGAAGTCGTGGTCGACGGCACCCTGGTAACCAGCCGCAAACCGGACGACATCCCAGCCTTCAACCGGGAGATGATTCGCCTCTTCGCCGACGTTGCGCACTCGCCGGGGCTGAAAAAGACTGCATAGCGGTTGCCCGTGCCACGAAAGCCTGCGTCGCGGATCGCGTTCGCGATTCGCCAACGTAATCCGCGACCGGGCCGGTCTCCTATCGGAGGTGGTTACTTCGGGCACCACTTTTCCTTCGCGAGTCTCGGAATCGGCTAATTTCGAAGTGAACTCTCGTTACCTTTTAACTCTGGCTGGTTCTAGCGCAGAATTAAGGTATCGCGTGAAGCAGGTCTGCCACTGAGCGAGAGCGCCTTTGCAGCGGCACTTACGCCAGCACTATCTGGTTCCAATACATGACTTTAGCCATCAAACCCCGGCCGTCCCTGGACAATCAGCATTTCCAGGTCGTGATTATCGGGGGCGGCATTAACGGAGTCGCCGTGGCCCGCGAGTGTGCCCGAGCCGGCAAGCGCACCCTGCTGGTCGAGCAAAACGATTTCGCCTCCGGCGTGACCAGCCGCTCGACACGCATCATTCACGGCGGCCTGCGCTACCTCGAACACGGCGAAATTGACCTGGTCCGCGAATCGGTGCGCGAGCGCGAAAGATTGCTCCGCGAACGATCGCACCTCGTCCATCCCGTGCACTTTCTTTTTCTGCTCAACGAAACGAGCCAGCGCAGCGCCATGAAAGTCCGCGCCGGGCTCTGGCTCTACGAAAAAATTGCCGGAAGAAAATCCGCCGACTTGACCGAGATGGAATTGAAGCGCGTCGAGCGCGCTCTCGACGCTGGCCACAAGTGGTCCATCTTTAATTATGAAGATGCGCAGTGCGAATTTCCCGAACGCCTCGTCGCCGAGTGGATGATGGAAGCCGCCGAAGCTGGCGCGGTGGTGCGCAACCATTGCGAAGTGCTGGCGGTGAACGTGTCGCAGGGCCGGGCGCGCGGCGTTCTCTTGCGCGACCGCATCACAAATAAAGACGAACGCGTCGAGGCCGGCTGGATCATCAACTGCACCGGCCCCTGGGCCGACCGCATCTGCCAGCGCTCCGCCGTGCGCACCAGCAAGCCCATGCTCGGCGGAGTCCGCGGATCGCACATCGTGCTGCCGAGATTTCCCGGCGCGCCGAGCGCGGCGCTTTACACCGAGGCCGCGGATGGACGCCCGGTTTTCATCCTGCCCTGGAATGAACAGGTCATGGTGGGCACGACGGAAGTCGCCGACACAGGCGATCCTTCGAAGACCGCGCCCTCCAACGAAGAAATCGAATACCTGCTGCGCACAGTGACGAAGTTATTTCCGAAGGCGAAGATAGCGGCGCACGATATCAAATATGCGTTCGCGGGAGTTCGCCCACTTCCGAATTCGCCTGGAAATTCCGCCTCAGCCGTCACTCGCCGTCATTTTCTCCACGACCACAAAGCCGACGGCGCCGAGCGCCTGATCTCCGCCATCGGCGGTAAGTTAACCACGGCGGCTTCAATGGCTCGCGAATGCGCCCGCCAGATCGGACTCACAGTCGCCGAGCCAAAGATGATCGCAATGGGACCCGGAAGTTCGCTCGATCCCATGCTCGACCAGGAAGTAATCGAGATCGCCCGCGCCGGCTCGGTGAGCGAAGAAACTGCGCGCGGCCTGATGGAGTGGCACGGCCAGCGCGCCATGGACATTGCTCGCATGGCACTCGTGAGCGCAGAACTGCGCGCGCCCATCTGCCCCCACTCCTCGCACATTGTCGCGGAAGTGGTCGAAGCCTACCGCACGGAATTCGCCGTCAGCCTCGGCGACGTGCTGTTGCGCCGCGTTCCCGTAACTCTGGGCGCCTGCTGGTCGGAATCCTGCAGCCGCGAAGCCGCGCTGCGCATTGGCGCGGTCATGGGCTGGAACGAACAGGCCCTGGGCGAGAATCTGGAATCATTTGAAATGGAGCGGACCGCATTCCTCCAGCGCCCCTCGCGCGGCAGCGCCACGCTGGAATTGGCCGCCGACTAAGTCACCGACTTGTTCTCGAACTGCCGCAGCCCGACCACCAGCAGCAAAATATCGAAAAACAGCAGCGCCAGAATCACCACCGTAACCGACAAGTGCGGGACCTGCGGAGCCAGAGTCGCCCGCAGTCCTTCACTCGCATACACCAGCGGATTGATCAGCACAGCCTTTTGCAGAGTCGGAAAGGTGTGCAGCGCGCTCCACGGGAAGTACGTACATCCGAAAAAAATCATCGGCGTCATTACCATGCTGAACATCAGCCCGATGTGCTGCTGATTGATGCTGCATCCCAGGGCCAGTCCCCCGCAGGCCGAAAAACCAGCCACCAGCACGATCACGATCGCGAACGACAGCGGCGAGCCAACGCTGATTTGAACTCCGGGTCGAAGCACCAGCCAGGCCAGCGGGATCACCACCAGCCCCGCCACCAGCGCTTGCAGCATGCCGGCGATAATCTTCTCGATCGCAATCCAGCCCACGCTGATCGGCGCGAGCAGCCGGTCTTCAATTTCGCGAGTCCACTGAAACTCGGCGATCAGCGGCATGGCCACCGCCCACACTCCGGTGAAGGTCATGCTGATCGCAATGATCCCGGGAAGCAGAATGCTCTTGTAGGCGGCGGGCATAAAACCGCTGTCGACCATCACCTTGCCAAAAACGAAAACAAACAGCAGCGGCTGCAGAAACGTCTGCATCAGGAGTTGAATCGCATTGCGCCGCGCCACATGCGCGTCGCGGCCGAGCATCGCGAAAAAAGTTTTCCAGTTCAATCGCGCAAACTCCTTCCCGTGTGGTGCAGAAACAGATTTTCCAGACTCGGCTCGGAAATATGAACGTCCGACAATTCCGCTCCCGCACTCACCGCGACGTTCGCGATCTCGGGAATCAGAGAGCCGCCGCGGTCGGCATAAATGTCGACGCCATCCTGAATTGCCGTGCCCTTCACCGCATTTTCCGCTGCATTCACCAGCGCTCCTGCAGAACTTAGAGCACGCACTTCCCGAACTCCCGCCAGCGCCTGCAGCCGTTGCAGCAGCTCCGCCGTCTGATTGCCGAAGCGCAGGCGCAGCAGAAATCCTCCGGGGATCGACGCCTTCAATTCCTGCGGAGTGCCCAGCGCAATCATCCGTCCGTGGTCAACGATCGCCAGCCGCTGGCACAGCGCGTCAGCTTCCTCCATGTTGTGAGTAGTCAGCACCACCGTCTTCCCTGCCTGGTGATATTCGCGAATAATCTCCCACAAAAGAATCCGCGTCTGCGGATCGAGCCCGGCGCTGGGCTCGTCCAGAAACAGAACTTGCGGATCGTGCATCATGGCGCGGGCAATCGACAGCCGCTGCATCATGCCCCCGGAAAATCCCCGCACCATCTGGTTCCCGCGCTCAGTGAGCTTGAACTTTTCCAGCAGCGAGTCAGCCCGTTCGTTTCTCAGTTTGGAAGCCAGCCCGAAATACGCGCCGTGAAAAACCAGAATCTCGCGGGCAGTCAGAGAAAAATCCAGATTCGGACGCTGCGGCACCACCCCGATCAGCCGCTTCACCACCGCCTGCTCTTTCCACACATCATGATCGCCGATCCAGGCCTGCCCGGAAGTCGGGCGTACCCGCGTCGTCAGAATCCCGATCGTGGTCGACTTTCCCGCGCCGTTCGGCCCCAGCAGGCAAAAGATTTCTGCCGGACGCACTTCAAGCGAAAGTCCGTCGAGCGCCGGAATCTGCGTCTTGGCCTGCTGCTTCGCGCCCTTGGCATCGGCGCGCGCCACAAAGCCTCCCGCCGCGCCTAGCGGTGGCGCGGAGTTATAGGTCTTGCGCAAGTCTTGAGTACGAACGCCGACAGCCATACAGGTTAATCCCCAGAGACGGTGTGAAAGTTACGGCAGTATATCGCAGCCGCCGATTTGTATCGAGTTCCGTCGCCTTCCGGTAGTGGCTCAATTCAAACTGAGCCACTACCCGCCTTCCCTGACGCGCTTTGAGATCCCGTTTCGTATCAGGGCATCGCTTCAGCGATGCCGCCAATTGCCAAAAGTGGACGGGCTTTAGCCCCTGCCATTTCTTGCAGCATCGACAGCGGCTTAAGCCGCAAGTCATCTCGCCGTCGGTGCGGCATGCCTGAAGGCATGCCCTGATACGAATCTTCGATACCGAGGGTCCCAACGGTTACCAAAGATTCCCCACGACCGCCAGTCATCTGGGAATGCCCCCAGGCCCAAACTAAACTGGCGCGAGTGTGTCGGGATTTTCGCTTTAAGGACACAAGCGATGTTGCTTCCCATCAAACACGAAAACATGGCGGCGCGGCGCTGGCCCGTTATCACGCTAGCCTTGATCGCCATCAACACCGTGGTCTTCCTCTTCACTCTGACGGTCGCCAGCGATGAGTCGCCCCAGCTTGGAGAAGTAAAATCGCACATCCTCATGCTCGCCGCCCTCCATCCCGAACTGAAAATGAACCCGCAGTCGCAGCACATCGTCGACGGATTCAAAGAGCGTCACCCCGACCAGTGGAAGCAAATCCAGAATCCCTACCGCGACGTCATGAACGTCTACGACGCCAAAATCAAAATGATGGACGACCCGTCGAAGCTCCAGGACGAAATGGACTCGCTCAACACGCAACTGCTGAGCCTTTCAAAAACTTCGTTCACCGAGCAGTACGCGTTCGTGCCGGCCAATCCCACGGCCATCAGCTATCTCACCGCAAATTTTCTCCACGGCGGCTGGCTGCACCTCATCGGCAACATGTGGTTCCTGTGGCTCGCAGGATTTGTGCTCGAAGACGTGTGGGGTCGCTGGCTCTACTCGGCGTTTTACTTGATCGCTGGCGCGGCCGCGCTGCAGTTCTACGCCTGGACGAATCCCGGCAGCATTACGCCCACGCTGGGCGCTTCGGGCGCGGTCGCCGCGCTCATGGGCGCGTTTCTCGTCCGCTTCCCGAAAATGAAAATCGAAATGGCGTGGATCTGGTGGTTCAGTATTGCCAAGATGCTGCGCACCGGAAATCCCTTCCGCATGTTTCAGTTCAAAGCCGCCGCCTACTGGTTGCTGCCCTTGTGGCTCGGCATCGAAATACTTTACGGATCGCTGCAAGGCTCGTCGGGCGGCGTGGCCCACTGGGCCCACGTCGGCGGATTTTTATTTGGAGCCGTGGCCGCGCTGGCCATTCAGCACTCCGGCATCGAACAAAAAGCCAACCAGTCGATCGAAGAACAGCTCGCCTGGACCAACGACCCCGAACTCGAACAAGCCAGCGCCATGATGGAACACAGCCAACTCGGCGAAGCCCAGATCGTGCTGACCAACTACGTCGCGGCGAAACCGAATTCACTCGACGCCTGGACCCTCCTTCGCCAGATTCACTCCCGGCAAAACAATTCGAAAGAATTTCTCGACGCGACCGTCAAGACCTGTTCCCTGCATTTGAAGGCGCATCAGGTCGAGGCCGCGTTCCAGGATTACGCCGAATTCATCGATGGCGGCGGCGGCAAAATGCCCGCCGCCACCTGGCTTGAGCTGTGCAAGGGTGCGGAAGAGATGCAGGAATTTGATCGCGCGCTCGCCGAGTATGAACAACTGGCGCAGGCCTATCCCGCCGAGCGCCAGGCGCTCACCGCACAACTAAGTGCCGCCCGGCTCTGTTTGAAACGCTTGCATCGTCCGCAGGATGCGTTGGCCATCTATCAGACCGCGGCCGCATCTCCGATTCCGCATCTCGACTGGGATCAGCACATCCAGGCCGGCATCAAGGAAGCGAAGGCCGCGATATCGTCAGGAAATGCGGCCGCAGCCGGAGCGCAGTAGCACACATCCATTCCAAAACAAGAACAGGCCCGACCGAAAAAGTCGGGCCTGTTGCCTTTGCGGCCAGCCTTCCCAGAAGGCGGTCGCGTTACTGCATGTTGGGCATGTTCGCCATGTGCTGTCCGTGCCCAGTCGCGTACGAACTGAAAAACAGGAAGAAGTTTGACGGCGCTTCCACCGCCGTGCCCGCCTTCAACGCGGCCTGAATGCCCGCCAATGACGTGATTCCGCTGGTCCCTTCCGCGTTCGGCCATTCGCTCTGGTTCAACACCAGAACCGGAACCACCTGCCACCAGATCGCCGGAAGATTAATGTCGGCGTTGATCAGCACGTGGCTGTGATTCGGCGTCGGAACAAACACGTTCGAAACCGGCGGCTGCAAATAGCCCAAAGCAACCAGCACCGGGCCCAGATCAAGCCGCGATGCGTGCATCGTGCAGGTGCCAGGTGCGGAGTTGGGTTCAGGGCATTGCGTATAAACGCTCGGCTTGGCCTTGAAAGCTTCCGGCAGCGCTCCGAACAGAGAAATCAGCGTGGAACCGAGAGTCGGTCCGCAGGTGGTGCCGGCGACGACATTCGCGCACGAAATTGCATCGTTAGGATTCTGATCGTTGTCACTCGAAAACATCGGCACGAGCACGAAGATCGGCTCGGACGTGACTGCAGGGTTGCCCTTCATACCGTTCGGATTGATGGTGGGTTGGGTGCCGACCTGGCAGATCGGAGTCTGCATCTCGGCCGGATCATTTTCCGCCAGGATGCCGTTGAAGTTCAGGTCGCTGCCCGGCTGATCGATGCAGGTAAAGTTTTCCGTGTAAGTAAAGGTTAGAAGTTTGCCTTCCCCGTAGCCCAGGGTCTGATTCGGTTTCGACTGCGCGGATGCGGCGACTGAGATTGCGGCGACAGCGGCCAACAGCAGAACTGGCCGAGAGATTGAGAGTTTCATTGCTTCCTCCACAGACGGGTTTGGACCCGCTCTGGGCTAAGTACGGGAAGTAACCGGAATCGGATTGGAGAGTGAAAAGATTTCTTGGCGGTCGCGGCGGCCGTCATGCGCGCGCCTCGGTTGGCAAAACCGGTGCGGCAGACTTTCGCGCAATGTGAGCAATCCAGCACAGATTCCCGAGCCGCCGTCTGTCATTGTTGCTGGAGGAGACGGATCAAGATTCGCTTCTTGCTCTGTCCCCGCCGAGACTGACGCTCTTGATGAAATTCTTGCAAATGCTGCTGTCGCGGATCAGGCCTGCGACTCTGAAGGTCGGAACGCAAAGAATATGTCCTTCTTGCGCGCGGATTACACCGCGGGCCAAACTTCATTGTCTGGAGTGCGGAAGCCCGCTCGGCAGGTCGGTGTGACATCGATGCCACACCACTTCAAAGATCAATTCTCAAAATCATTTTTTTCGGGCTCTAATTTTAAAGATCAGTTCTAAGGAGATCCCAGAATGCTTTGGACCATCGTCGTTATCCTTTTAATTCTCTGGTTGCTGGGCTTCAGCCTGCACATCGCCGGAGGCTTGATTCACTTATTGCTGGTCGTTGCCTTGATTGTGGTCGTGGTCAATTTGATCACCGGTCGGCGCGGCGCGATCTAAGCTCAGCCGACAAGCCATAGCGTAGGTATCGGAGTTCACAATGAGAAAACATTTTCTTCACCTCTCTGCCTTCCCTTGCGACCACTGCAAGGGTCCGGTCATTTCCGGCTCAACGGCGGTTCGCGAGAGCGAGATCTCAAAAGAAACTGACATACGAAACCTGGGCCGTCCAATCTGCCTATCCTGCGGTCACCAGCAGGACAAAGCCACCGAACCGGCGCGGGTTCGGCATCTGCTGCCCATCGCCTGGGAGTCGCGCCCGCTCGATGACCAAAATCCGACCGCTGCCTTCCTCGAAGAACTCAATCGTGCAGAACTACGTTGAGCAGCGAGTTATCGCTCTGTAGAACCGCCCTCTGTCTTGCCGGGGTGATAAAGCCACTCAACTTCAGGAAACCGGTTCCCGAAGAAACTGCCCTATACGCATCCGCCGACATGACAGCATCGGCTATTTGCCCGCGCTAGCCAGTCCGCGGTCACGATGCGGCTCGGTACGCGGGAACCCCGTACTCAGCTCACATCTTTCCCCCGGTCTTGCGCCGCAGGTCGGGCAACGAACCGAGAGGGCAGGTTTTTCCTTGATGTCCACCAGAACACCATGCGCCGTCGCCCCTCGATAAGAATGGTCAATAGTGATCGTTGCGGATTTTTTGACAATTGATCCCACAATTGATCGCAACTCAGCCACCTCGATGAAATCGCGCATGTGAGCTATCTTGCTCAGACGCGCAACTCCAACCCTGTCATGATCAATTCTCCTGAGTGTGCAGTAGGGAACGGCGGACGCTGATTCGCAGTTCTCATCCTCAGGCCGCTGCGAACGATTCCTGATCAACACATAGCCAGCGGCCACATCCAGCCAATCGGCACTCTTCATCCGCGTGCCTCGCCAAACTGGCAGCACACGGGTTCGACCCTAAGCAACAGGAAGGTCACACATTATGCCTTTAATTCAACTGCTCGAAGTTCTGATCGTGGTGGGCGTTCTTCTGTGGCTGGTGAATCGTTTCATCCCCATGCAAGGGACCATCAAGTCCATCCTGAACGGCGTGGTGGTCATCGCCGTCGTGTTATGGCTGCTCAATGTTTTCGGCCTGTTTCACTCACTGTCGCACGTTCGAGTCGGCAGCCTCTTGCTTCCATAATCCAGCCTCGATTCGTACTACGCAATACGGCAGACATCTGCCACTAGGAGAAATTCTTGAAAACACAACTTTTGCTCGCCGCCATCCTCACTCTCAGTCTGAGTGCGCTTGCGCAAACCAATTCGCAGACAACGCTCGCCGTCGAGCCCATGGCCACCACGCCTCTGTTCCGCGTCACCGTCATCAGCCGCAGCGTGCGAGCGGTCAACTATGAGCATCGCAGCGGATCCTCGAAACTCGATTTCGCTGGCACTGACCTGATGCCCATGGCAACTGGCGTCGCCGAGGTGAACAGCAAACGCGGAGCCATCGCCATCACGGCCGAATTCAGCAATCTTCAGCAGCCCACTAGCTTTGGCAACGAATATCTCACCTACGTTCTGTGGGCGATTTCGCCGGAAGGCCGCGCCGTCAATCTTGGCGAAGTGCTGGTCGGTGGAAACCATCGCAGCAAGCTGAGCGTCACCACCGATCTTCAGGCTTTTGCCCTGATCGTGACCGCCGAGCCTTACTATGCGACCCGCCAGCCCAGCAACGTGGTCGTCCTCGAGAACGTCATACGCGAAGACACCAAGGGAACCAGCGAAGCCGTCAATGCGAAATACGAATTGATGGAGCGCGGCGGCTACATTCCCACCGGCTACAAATTCGATCCCGTGGTTCTGAAGGCCAACCTGCCCCTGGAATTCTTCGAAGCGCGCAACGCAGTGCGCATCGCACAGTCCGAAGGCGCGGGCCAATACGCCGACTCTAGCTACAAGCACGCAGTCGAGCTCATGGACACTGCCGACGGCTATGCCACCCAGAAACACATCGACCGCAAGCCCCTGATCGCGATCTCTCGCGAAGCGGTGCAGACCGCGGAAGACGCCCGCGCCATCGCCGTGAAAAAGATGGACGAGATTCGCGTAGCCAATGAACTGCAGAATTCGGCGGACGCCCAGGCGCAAGCGCAACTGCAAACCGATGACGCCCGCCGGCAAGAGAAGCAGGCTCAGGCTGACGCCAGCACCGCGCTGGCGGCAAAAACCCAGGCAGAATCAGATGCCGCAAAAGCTCAGGCTGACGCCGACAGCGCGCGTGCGGCAAGAGCCCAAGCTGAATCGGATGCAGCAAGGTCTCAGGCGGAAGCTGCCGACGCACAAGCCGCAGCCGCAAAAACCTCGTCTGATGCAGCTAGCAACCAGGCTGCATCGGCCGCTGCACTCTCTGCCGCTCAAGCCGATGCCGATCAATCCAGGCTCGCGGCACAAGCCGCCCAGCAAACCGCTCAACAAGCAGATACCGATCGGGCAGCCATGCGCGCAAAATTGTCGGCGCAACTGAATTCGATTCTCCACACTCGCGACAGCGCACGCGGACTCATCGTCAGCATGTCCGATGTTCTGTTCGACACCGGGAAATACTCGTTGAAGCCGGGAGCACGCGAGAAGCTCGCAAAAGTTGCCGGCATCCTCCTGTCCTACCCCGGACTCGACATTCAAGTCGGAGGCTACACCGATAACGTCGGTGGCGACGCCATGAATCAAACCTTGTCTGAGAACCGCGCCGGATCCGTGCGCGACTATCTGGTCCAACAAGGCGTAGCGACAGGCTCGGTCAGCGCCAAAGGCTTCGGCAATACTCTGCCGGTCGCCTCCAACGACAATTCCGCCGGACGCCAGCAGAACCGCAGAGTCGAGCTTCTCGTATCCGGCGATGCTATCGGCACTCCGGTCAACGCCACCACCGGTGAATTGCAGTAATTACCAGGCACGCGATCGTAAATTTTCGGAGGCAACACTCTATGAAACTCATCGCAATCAGCGCAGCAGTTTTAACCTTGGCTCTCGGCATCGGAATTCCCGCCTACGCCCAGCAGGACCAGCACGAACAGGAAGAACAGAAAGACAAGCCGGCTCAGGAAAAAGAAAAGAAAGCGCAGCCGGAGAAAGCGGTCAAGCCGGAAGAGAAAAACGCTCAAGAGCAAAACCGCAAGCCCGAAGAGAAAACTGCACAAGAGCACACCCAGGCAAAGCCCGAGCAGCACGCCGCCGCGAACCGCATTCCCGACGACCGCTTCAAGGCCCACTTCGGACGCGAGCACAGCTTCCGCGTGAACGAAAGCGATTATCGCAATCGCCGCTTCCAATACGGCGGCTACTGGTTCGGATTCGCTTCCGTCTGGCCCAGCAACTGGCTGTACTCGCAGGATGTTTACGTCGTCGAAATTGACGGCGTCTATTACCTGTGCAACGCAAACTATCCGGGCGTAAACCTGATGCTCACCGTAACCCTCTAGCTGTCGCCGATCGTGAAGGGCGCAGGGCTTTCCCGCCCTCGCCCTTCCCTTTCGTTTAGAAACTGCCTTAGAGGAAAAAGGAGAAATTCGTGCTTGGAACGATTCTGATCGTGATCCTGATTCTGGCCCTGGTGGGAGCCCTGCCCCGCTGGTCGCACAGCCGCGACTGGGGCTATGCCCCGACCGGAGGCCTTGGCCTGGTTCTTTTTGTCGTCGTCATCCTGCTCGTGCTCGGCCGCATCTAAACCGCACCATAAGATCACACCGCCAGGCGCCAACTCCGGGAAGAGATGGCGCCTGCTTTGTCGTTGTGCGGAATTGAGCACTGGAAAATCAGTTCTGGTGGCCAACATACCAGGGCGCGCTCACCGTGAAGATGCGTTCGTTGCCCCGCGCCAGCAGCACCCACTCCAGCATTCGCCCGCGCTGGTTGTGCAGGAAATATTCGTACCACCGGTCCTCAACCAGTTCCGGAATCACGACGACAATACTCCGATCCGGATTCTTCTTCGAAAGCTCGAGCACGAACTGCACCACCGGAATAATCACGAAGCGGTAGGGCGAAGGTAGGATTTGCAGTTGCGGCGGCTCCTTGCCCTCCGCGCGAAAAGGATGCACCACATACTGCTCCCAATCATCCTGCAGCAATTCCGAGTGTTCGTTGGGCTCCACATGAAGAGCGATCACATCCGGAGAAAGCCGCGCCGCGAATTCAATTCCCTGCCGCGTGATGTTGCTCCACCGGTCAATCGTGATCACCGCAATCGGATGCCGGCTGAGCCCCGCGGCATCAACCGGAATCTTGCTGGTAGTGAGCACTTTCACCGAATGGTAGTGTCGCCGCACAACGGAGAACACCAGAATGGTCAGCGGAATAAACAGCAGCGTGATCCACGCGCCCTCCACAAATTTCGCCACCAGCACAACAACGGTGGTCATACCCGTGACGAGCGCGCCGAGCCCGTTCACCATCGCGCTCTTCACCCAACCGCGGCATCGGCATTTTCGCCAGTGCATCACCATTCCAGCCTGCGATAGCGTGAAGGCAAGAAACGCGCCCACCGCATAAAGCGGAATCAGCCGGTCGGTAACGCCTCCAAACGAAATCAGAACCCCGCCGCACAACAGCGACAACACAACGATCCCATACGTGTAAACCAGCCGCCTTCCGCGGTAGCCAAAGACGTGCGGCAGATAATTGTTCTGCGCGATAGCGCGGCACAGTCGCGGAAAATCGGCGAACGCCGTATTAGCCGAAAGCGAAAGCACCACCAGAATCGACCCCATCGTCAGATAGTAGAAAAATCCTTTGCCGAAAACCGCCGCCGTCAGCATGGAGAGCACGCTCTGATATCCGGCGTGTCCTGGGTCAGTAGCCGCGATCCCATACACCTTCACCAGATAAGAAATTCCCGCCAGCAGCACCGCCAGTAGAAAAATGATGACCGTCAAACTGCGCTGCGCATTTTTCACCGCCGGCTCGCGAAACGCTTTCACCCCGTTGCTCACTGCCTCCACGCCGGTCAACGCCGTGCAGCCACTGGCAAACACTTTCAGCAACAGCCAGAGGGTCACGGCCTCGGTCACCGCAGGCGGAGGCGGAAGCGCGACCGCAGGTGTGGGATGCCCTCCGCTGAACAGCACGCGAAGAACTCCCGCGCCAATCGTCACCAGCAGCGTGCCGACAAATAAGTAAGTGGGCACAGCGAAGATGTTCCCCGCTTCCCGCACGCCGCGCAAATTAAGTATCGTGATGAGAATCAGAATTGCCACGCACATCCCAACCGTGTGCGGCAACAGCGACGGAACCGCTGAGACCAACGCTCCCACTCCCGCCGAAATCCCGACCGCCGCCGTCAGAATGTAGTCCGCCAGCAGCGCAGCAGCCGCGAGCAGTCCGGCCGGCGCGCCCAGATTGAATCGCGCCACGGTATAAGAACCGCCGCCCGAGGGATACGCCGCAATCGTCTGCCGGTACGAGAAATAAACGATCACCAGCAGCGTGATAATCGCCGCGCTGACCGGAACGATATAACGCACGCCCACCAGTCCGAGCGGAATCAGCAAGCTGAGCGCCGCTTCCGGTCCATACGCGGCCGAGCTGAGTCCGTCGAGGCCAAAGATCGGAATGCCCTGCGCAGGCCCGATCTGCTCGGCACGCTCGTCACTGGTTTTAATCGGCTTGCCGACTACAAGATCAAGAATGTTCATGAAGGATGCCGTCCCATCGCCTGACCGTCATGATATAGTGCTCCGGCCCGACGCGCGGAGTGCACACTTCGGAGCTTGCTTTGAATTTCACCCCGACCGGCAGATCGGTCACCAAAACTAAACATTCAAACTGAACGAGGAGAACGCATGCAACCCAAGACACTTTCCACGGCAGTAAAGGCAGTTCTAGCAGTCTTTGCTCTGACCTTGCTCGCGGCCAACGCTACGGCGCAGGAGAAGGTGCTGTACAGCTTTTACAACAGTGGTGGAGTCGTCCTACCCGTTGCCGGCGTAATCTCTGACGCGGCCGGCAATCTGTACGGCACCACGTTTTACGGCGGCGCCTACGGCGACGGCATGGTCTTTGAATTGAGTCCTGACGCCACCGGCTGGAAGATGACCGTGCTCCACAGCTTCGGCAACGGCACCGACGGATTCTGGGTCACCGGCGGCCTGGTGTTCGATACCCACGGCAATCTTTTCGGCACCACGGAATTCGGCGGCACCGGCGGATGCACCACCGGCATCGGCGGCTGCGGCACAATCTTCGAGCTGAGTCCCAACGGCGACGGCACCTGGACTGAAACCACGCTCTACAACTTCCAGGGCTCCGACGGCTTCGAAGCGCACGCGGGCTTAATCGTCGATGCCGCCGGCAATCTCTACGGCGACACGGCCAACGGCGGCGCCTACAGCCAGGGCGTGGTCTTCGAATTATCGCCCGCCGCAGGCGGAACCTGGACCGAGTCAACCCTCTACAACTTCACCGGCGGCACCGACGGCGGCGTTCCCTACGGCAACCTGCTGCTCGGCCCCAAGGGAAATCTCTACGGCATGACCTCGGCCGGCGGCACCACCACAACGGTCTGCCGCTACGGCTGCGGCACGGTCTTTGAGCTGCGCCCGACAGCCTCTGGAAACTGGACCGAGAAGGTCGTTCATACTTTCGGTCAGAGTAGTGGCGACGGCCGCTTCCCCTCCGCCGGTCTGATCTTCGATGCCAAAGGAAATCTTTACGGCTCCGTCGGCGAGGGCGGCGGCAGCGGGCGCTACAACCGCGGCGTCGTCTTCGAGTTGTCGCCAGTAGCGGGCGGCAGCGGGCAATGGTCAGAAACAATTCTCTACAACTTCAACGACGTGCTCGGAGATGGCAACAATCCCGCCGGAAACCTGCTCTTCGACAGTGCCGGGAATCTTTATGGCGTCACTCTGATCGGTGGCACAAGTGGCGGAGGCACGGCGTTCGAGCTGTCACCCACCACCACTGGCAGTTGGACCGAAACCATCCTGCATGATTTCAGCAACCAGGATACCGACGGCTACAACCCGAATGCAGGATTAATTTTCAGCACCTCGGGCAGCATCTTCGGAACCACCGGCGAAGGTGGCAGCCGCGCCCAGGGAACCGCGTTCGAAATCAAACGCTGAGCAGTCGACAATACTCGGGACTGGGGCTCGGAAGCCGCCCCGGTCCCGGCTCATTTTCGGGTTTGGAAGAAAGCTGGGATTATGTCTTTGGTCATTCAGTCAAAGCAGATCGAGCCTGACCTCACCGTCGTCGAGATGTCGGGGAAAATTACGATGGGCGACGACTGCAAGCAAATCGAAAGCACGACTCAGAAACTGCTCTCCGAGAGCCGGAAGAAAATCATTTTCGATCTCAGCGGCGTGACTCACATCGACAGCTCAGCCATCGGTACGATCGTGAAGTTGGCCGCTCAAGTAAAAGCCGCGGGCGGTGAGTTACGCGTCGCGTCCGCCAGCCCGCACATCAATCAGCTCTTGAAGATCACCAACGTGAGCCGAATCATTTCCCTGCATCCGACCATCGCCGCAGCGGCAAAAGAATTTTAACCAGTCCCGAATTTCCAACCCACGAAGTCCAAACTCCGAAATCCAATCTACAAAATCCAACCTACAAAACCAAAGTCTGGCACAGAAGCTTGGTCTCGTCCGAGATGATTCCGTCAACCCCCTCCTCGGCGAACCGCTTCATCTCGTCAGGAGCATTCACCGTCCACACCATGATTTTCTTGCCCGCGCCCTTCACCTTGCGAATCAATTCCGCATCCACCAGTTCATGCTGCGCAATCACATACTCGATCGAAAGATCGGTCCACAACTTCAGCTGAGTCTTCGACTCACAGATCAGGCCGAGCGGAATGGATTTATCTTCCGTGCGCAACGCCTTCAGCGCCCCAGGAATAAACGACGAAACCACAAATCCCCGGCGCGGCCTGTGCCGCAGGAAAAGATCGAGCATGATCCGCTCCATCCCTTTCACCTTCAGTTCAATGTCGAGGAACGAATCGCGGTAGCGCTGCAGCACGTCACGCAGGCGCGGCAACTGCGAAACCAGTTTCGCGGGCGTTCGCGAAATTTCGTATCCGAAAACCTTCGGATCATGGCAAATGACTGCCTCTTCGTCTTCGGTCAGCCGCACGTCGAACTCAAATCCGTCGCAGCCGTCAGCCAGCGCCTGATCGAACGAGGCCGGAGTATTTTCCAGAATCGACTTGGCGGCCCGGGCGCCGCGATGGCCGAGCAGCAGAGGCCGGCTCATAGGAAGATAATCCAGCGGGCACGCACGCTAAAGACGCCGTCAGTCAAGGTCGAAATCCCGAATCGGCCGCCCCGTGTCAGGAGTTTCTTTCGCCTTCTTGACCGCCTCCTGAAATTTTTTCTCGAGCAAATCGGCGGCGTTCCTCTGGGCCTCAACCGACTGCTGAAAGATCGACTCCCGCCGGCTGTCCTGCTCCCGCATGGATTTAACCGCAGCCTCCATGTCGCTGAAAGTCTTGGGCTTCACCGCCGCGGTGTGCGCGATAACCGCTCGGGTCTCGCTGTCAATCTTGAGCATCCCGCTGCAGCACGGACAGGTAACTTCGAAAATAGGGGACTTCTTCGCCATTCAGCGAATCATACCGCAAAATCGGGTCAAGCAAGAAGGCCCGAGATCGGCGCACAACTCTCCAGGCACCAAACAGATTCAGGATTTCTAATTTCCCTCGAGCGCCGCCGCCGGCCAGCCCTCGTTCCACCTCAAAGTAGAAATCTGCAATGAAGGATGCCCGCTGCTCGCGTCATAGGCGTGAAAAACCATGACGTCCCCCTCCTTCCGCATCAATACCGATTCCCCGCCCGGCCCCAGCCATCGGCTGTTGCCCACTAACAATGGACTGCCCCCGCCCTCCAGCATCGGCGTTCCGTTCTTATCCACGTACGGTCCGGTCACGCTGCGCGAACGGCCGACCATGGTCTTGTAAGTGCTCTTGGTCCCGCGGCAGCACAGGTCGAACGATACAAACAGATAGTAGTACTCCCCATGATGAACAATAAACGGCGCCTCAATGGCCTGCCAATTCGGAGGCAAACCCGGCGGCGCCGGCGCGGGATCCTCCGGGCGCTTTCGGCTCGCTAAAGAATAAAGATGCGTATCTTCCGCGGAAAGCTTCCCCGTCTTGCGGTCCAGCTTCCGCATCTTGATCCCATTCCAGAAGCTGCCGAACGCCAGCCACGCCTGTCCTTCGGCGTCCAGGATCAGGTTCGGGTCAATAGCATTGAAGTCGTCGCTCGCCTTCGATTCCAGCACCAGTCCCTCGTCCGCCCAATGAAACTGCGGGCTGTTCTGATTCAAAGTCTTATTGGTCAGCAATGCGATACCGGAAGTATTCTTGCCGAACGCGGAGAACGCATAATAGAGGTGATAAAGCCCGTCAAAATAAGAAATATCCGGCGCCCACAATTCTTTGGTCTCCGGACTTTCCTTCTGAATCCACTGCGGAATCCCCGGCAACACATATCCGCATCGCGTCCAGTGATGCAAGTCCGGCGAGCACCGCACCGGCAGTTCCCCGTCCCGCTTATGTTCGGTCGCGGTGCCGAACACATACCAGGTGCTCCCGTCTTTCGCGATCGAAGGGTCGTGCGTGCCTTCCACATCGCCGCTAACGCTGACCACCTGTGGCAGGTGAGATGCGTTCGCTTGCGCTTGAATGTCGCCGCTGGTGAAGGCGACCGCGAGCACCGCCCCGCAAAGCATCAACACCGTCATTCCCACTCTCATGCTGTGTCCCTCCACAGGAACTGCAAAATGCTTTGCGACAGGGAGTTGCGGCGAAAGCCTTGCAGTTCGGTTTTGCAGGATATTCTCGCAACATCCTCCTGCATAATCTTCCCGCAACCTGGCCAACTGCAGCCGCCGATTGCCGATCTCCCTAAGCTTGTCTATGATTTTCTGCGGCACGGAACCAGTAGCACACGGTGTATTACAGTAGACTCCGTTTAGATACAACGAGATAAAGTCAGCTCCATGCGGGCAATTGCCGCGCCGGACGAGACCTCCCGCTGATTTTCGGATGACAACGGTAAGCCCTGCGTGGTACACCAAGCTGTGACGAAGGGGGGCGATTCCGTGGCTGTAGCATCTTCCGGCTCAACCCTCAATGTCGATTCCTCAAAAGGCCGTCCGCCCCTCGTCGAGGAGATCGACAAGTCCGCCGTTCTCCAGGAACTGGAAAATATCCTCGCCAGCCCGCCTTTTCGCAATAGCGGCCGTAGCAAGCAGTTTCTCTCCTACGTCATCCAACACAAGCTTGAAGGTCGCGACGAATTACTGAAGGAACGCAGCATTGGCGCCGACCTGTTCCACCGTCCCGCCGACTACGCCACCGGCGACGATCCCGTGGTTCGCGTGCAAGCCGGCGAAGTTCGCCGCCGGCTCGAGCAGTATTACCATGAATTTTCCCAGCCCTCCGACGTCCGCATCGATCTTCCCGTAGGAACCTACGTCCCGGAAATTCACCACCCACCAGTCGAGTCGCCGGTTGCCGCTCCAATTCCAACTCTTCCTTTCCCTCTGACTGAACCCCGCCGCAACCAGTGGAAGTGGATTGCCTGGACCGCACTGGCCCTCAACCTGGCGCTGGTGGCGGTTCTGGTCGCTCCCATCATCCATCGCAAACTGGACCGACCTTCCCCCTTGCGACAGTTCTGGGCGCCGGTCTTCGCCACTTCGCAGCCGTTACTCATCTATCTTCCCAAGCCTATTCTCTATCGCCCATCTTTCTCGCTCTACGACAAATACGCCAAGACCCACCCCGGAACTTTCCAGACTCAGGTCGAGCGCTTTGATCAACCGCTCCCGCTCGATCCGGATGAAAAAATCCAGTGGAAAGACATGGTCACCTACCCTGACTTCGGCCTGGTATCCGGCGACGTTTACGCCACCTTCCGAATTTCCGACGCTTTAACCCGGCTCGGCAAGCCCAGCCAGATCAGGATCGGCAGCGAATCCTCTTTCGACGAGCTGCGCACTTCTCCCGCGCTGCTGATCGGAGCCTTCAGCAATCGCTGGACCATGGAAATGACATCCGACCTGCGTTTTGTTTTTGAAGAAAAGGACGGCATCCTCTGGATCCACGATCGCAGCGCCGCCGACAAACGCTGGTTCTGCCGCCTCGGCCTGCATCACGAAGTGGTCGAAGACTTCGGAGTCGTCACCCGCTTGCTCGACTCCAAAACCGGACATTCGGTAGTCAGCGTGGCCGGAATTACCGCACCCGGCACTGACGCCGCGGCCCAATTCGTCTCCGACCCGGAATACCTGTCGGAGTTCGCCCACACCGCTCCCGCCGGATGGGAGAAGAAGAACATGCAGGTGGTGGTACAAACCTCGGTGATCGACGCCGGCGCCAGCCCGCCCCACGTGGTCGCAGCTTATTTCTGGTGAAGCCGCAGGCGACCGGAAACCGAAAGCAGATTTGCCAGTTCCCTTTCGCCTCCCGATTCAGAAATCTTTCTCGCACTTCGAGATCCCGCGCACTCCGGGTCGCAATCGGAGTTAACGCCGCCACTCTCTTCCATGGCTGGCTCCCGTCAGTCTATCTTCCTGCAGTACAAGGATTTAGATTCAAGATCCCACCGTAACATACCGTATGCACACCGTGTGTTACTCGCAAACAGCAGTGGCAGGGGTTCAGATCAGTCCGCGTTCGTAATGCAAAACGTTTACTCGGAGTCCCTGTTCGACCCGAGCAACGTTCGACCCAAGTAAAGCCCGACCCAGGCAGAGAGTTCGACCAAGCAATGCTCGAACCGAGCAACTGATGAAAAGGCCCAGCATCCGGCTCGCCCATGTTTGTCGCAGCCATGTTCTTCGAAGCCAAGCTCGCCCGAGTAATGTTCGCCGAAGTAACGCTCGCCGAAGTAACGTTCGCCGCAACGGCCTATCCCTTCGGACCCGGAAGTGGCTCGTCGTTCTCCATTGTCTCTTCGCACTCTATCCCCTGCAAGGCTGCGGAGGTGGTTCCTCAGCTTCATCCACAACTTCGCTGTCAGTCACAACCACATCTCTCGTGGGTGGCACCGTGAACGTCTCCTACACGGCCACGCTGACCGCGACCGGCGGCACCGGAACCGGCTACGCCTGGAATGTCTCTGCCGGAAATCTCCCGGCAGGAATGACCCTTTCCGGCAGCGGCGTTCTCTCCGGCACGCCCACCGCCACCGGCACCTTCAACTTCACCGCCGCTGTTACCGATTCCTCACAAACTTCCGCCAGCGCCGCTCTCAGTCTCGTCATCGCCGGCGTCGGCCCGCTCTCCAATTACGAATTCACCGGCGATACCGCCCCGGTTCACGATCCCAGCATCATTCGCCAGGGATCCACCTACTACGTTTTCTCCACCGACGCCTCCTCAAGCCAGGGCGGATTCATCCCCATCCGCTGCTCCACCGACAAAATCGCCTGGACCGCCTGCGGCTATGTCTTCAGCACTTTGCCGGCATGGGTCGCCGGGGCAGTTCCGCAAGCGACTGAAATCTGGGCCCCCGACGTCTCCTATTTCAACAGCACCTATCACGTCTACTACGCGGTCTCTTCTTTCGGCTCGAACATTTCAGCAATCGGCCTCGTGACCAACAGCACGCTCGATTCGACGGATCCGAACTACAACTGGGTTGATCAGGGCCTGATTCTGCAATCCTCGTCCTCCGACAACTTCAACGCCATCGACCCCAACATCCTCATCGACGCCGGTGCCAACGTCTGGCTCACCTACGGGAGTTTCTGGACCGGCATTTACCAGCAGCAGATCGATCCCACCACCGGACAAATCCAATCCGGCTCCAATACCTATCACCTGGCCGAACGTGCCTCCGACGTGGTCAACGATCCCATCGAAGGCTCGTCGCTGGTCTATGAAAACGGCTATTACTATCTCTTCGTTTCCTGGGATTACTGCTGCGAGTCCAATCCCTCGCAAAGCGACTACAAGATCGTCGTGGGCCGCGGCACCACTCCCAACGGACCATTCCTCGACCAGAACGGCGTCGACATGGCGGCCGGCGGCGGCACCGTCCTGCTGCAGGGAGATTCCACCTGGGCCGGTCCCGGCGGCCAGACCGCTTACATCGACGCTACCGATGGCGATCTAATTGTTTTTCACGCCCTGCAGCTCTCGCAAAACGGCCTGGACTATTTATTCGTGCGCTCGCTGACCTGGTCGAACAATTGGCCAGTAATCGGAACCTCAACCGTCGCCAGTGCGCTCGAACCTGCACCATCGCAGTCGCATCGATGAAGGCATTTGGACGTAAGAACGACGAGATTTTTTATTCGGAGATTCGTAGCTTCAGGGAGACTCTGATGACACAAGAAGTGCAACGGTCGGTTCGCAGAACTTTTCGTTCACTCTGCCTTGATCTTTCCCTCACCCGCAACCGGCGCTGGATCGCACGCGGGATTCTATCCGCTCTGCTCCTGGCCGCTCTCCCCGCGCTCGCCCAGCTCGACACCGGCTCCATCAGCGGCGTCGTCACCGACCCCTCCGGCAGCACGGTCAAGGATGTCGCCATCACCGCCAGAGAAATCAGCACCGGCACAACCTACAAGACCGTAAGTTCCTCCACCGGATACTACGTATTTCCCTCCGTGCGCAGCGGCACCTACGAACTCAAGGCCGAGCCCTCCGCGAGCTTCAAGACCGCGATCTACACCGGTGTCAACGTCACCGTCGCCTCCCACGTCGGCCGCGACATCGCCCTCGCCGTCGGCGCGGTCTCAGAAACTGTCAGCGTAACCGCCGACACTTTGACGCTCGAAACCGAGAGCTCCGAAGTTGCCACCAACATTACCCGCGAGCAGGTCTACGATCTCCCCTTGGCCGTAACCGGCAACCTGCGCTCCATCTCGTCGCTCGAATTTCTAGTACCGGGCACCGTCGGTCCCGGAACCTCTTCCGGCGGCTCCGCTTTCCAGATGACCAAAATCGCCGGCGGCCAAACCGAAGGCACCGACTACCTCGTCGACGGCATCACCACCAACCGCATGGAGAACGGTTCCGGCTCCTTCGACGTCATCGCCCCTTCCGTCGAATCCATTCAGGAATTCCACGTCGACATCTCCGGCATGTCGGCCGAATTCGGTCGCACCACCGGCGGCCTCGCCAACTATAAAACTCGCTCCGGAACCAACGCCTATCACGGCGCCGTCTTCGACTATTACAAAAACGCAGTCCTCGACGGCAACAACTGGTTCAACAACGGCTACCTCGCCGCCAATCCCGCCGACAGCGAACTTCTCAAGCGTCCGCCCGACACCAAGAACAACTGGGGCGTTTCCTTCGGAGGTCCCGTCCGCATTCCCGGCCTCTACGACGGCCACGACAAAACTTTCTTCCTGTTCAGCTTCGAGCAGTTGCTCTATCACACCGGCGCATCGGTCACTTCGAATATTCCCACTCCCGCCGAACTCGGCAGCAACGGCCAATATTTCGATTTCTCTTCCACTCTCGGCGGTCCCATCCTCGACGCCAACGGAAACCAACTCTACGGCGGCTGCAACAATTCCGTGCCGGTCTACTACGGCGAGATCTTCGATCCCGCGCAAGAATCCAACGACTGCAACAACGTAGCCTTCCCCAACAACCAGATCCCCATCGGCCGCGAGAGCCAGGTGGCGAAGGCCGTGCTGGGCTACATGCCCGCGCCGAATCTCACCGGAGGCACCAACAATTTCGTCTACAGCACCACGGACAGCATTGCCCAAACCGTTTTCAGCATTCGCATCGACCAGAACCTCGGACAGAATCACAAGATCTGGGGCTTCTTCAGTGATCGCGAAAATTCCGACCACGGCAACGGCGCCAACCTGCCTCCGCCTCTCACCTCATCCGGCGGCGGCTCCGTCGATCAATATGGCAAGCTCACCCGCGCGGGCTGGGACTGGGTCATCAAGCCGACCGTGATCAATTCTCTGACCTTCGGCAGCAACCGTTCCAACAACTACAACCTCTCGGCAGCCGCGCGCGAAGGCGCGGACTGGGATAGCAAGCTCGGCATTCCCAACGGCTCCGGCCCGGTCTTTCCCGGCTTCGTGTTTAACAGCAGCCCCTATCCCAACTTCGGCGAGAATGACGATGCGCAGGACGTCGACAACACCCTCGCCCTGAACGACATCGTGCACTGGCAGCACGGCGCGCACAGCTTCAACATCGGTGGCGAAGTCCAATACCACCAATATTCCTTCGTCAGCAAAATCGGAGGCACCTGCAGCGGCACCTCCGGCTGTTTCACCTTCTGGCCCAACCAGACCGCCTCCGACACCACCTACTGGGGACGCGACGGCAACGCCTTCGCCGCATTCCTCCTCGGTCAGTCCGGCACCGCCAACGCACTGAATCAGATTCACGCCCCGCGCTGGATCGCTCACACCGCCGCGCTCTTCCTGCAAGACGACTGGAAAGTAAAGCGCAGCTTGACCCTCAACCTCGGCCTGCGCTGGAGCTATGACACTCCGCGCCACGAAGCCGACGGCGACACCTCCATCTTTGATCCCACCACGCCCAACACTGGAGCCAGTAATTTTCCCGGTGCGCTGGTCTTCGCAGGAAATGGCGTCGGACGCAACGGCAACACCGGCGAAACCTGGGCCAACACCTACTTCAAAGATTTCGAACCTCGCTTCGGATTCGCCTGGTCGCCCAGCTTCTTCCACGATAAAACCGTAATCCGCGGCAGCGCCGGCATCTACTACGGCCCGCTGGTTTACGCCGACTTCGGCCAGGGAACGCTTCAGGGTTTCACCGCCAACCAAACCCTGTTCACCGGCAGATCCCCTCTCCGGCCCGCAAGTCGACGCCGGACTCCCCGTGCTGCCCACCACTCCCGACCTCGATCCCACTCAGTCCAATGGCCAGGGTGTCGACTACATCCAGCCCACCTTCGGCCGTCCAGCCATGGTGAATTCCTGGAACCTCGAAATCCAGACCCAGATCCAACCCGATCTCTACTTCTCGCTCGGCTACATCGGCAATCACGCCACACGCCTGCACGGCTTGCTGAACTATCCCAACGACATTCCGCTGAGCGATCTGAGCCAGGGCACCTGCCTGTTGTGGTGGGCGGTCGCTCCCTGCCCCAACGGATTTAGCTCGCCGCCAATTCAGCCCTATCCCGGCTTCTCCTGCGCAGTCGGCTGCACCTACGGAATCAGTGAGCCGGTCGAGCAGGCGCTCCGCCCCTATCCGCAAGTGGGCTACATCAACGAAGACAGCTATCTGCAAAACGTCGGGCAATCCAGTTACGACGCACTCGAAGCCAAGCTCGAACGCCGCTTCCACAATGGCCTGAGCGTCCTCGTCTCCTACACCTTCTCAAAAACGCTCACCGATGCCGACAGCATCCAGCCCTACTACAGCACTCTGCAAAGCCAGGGTGGAACCCAGAATCCCTACGACCTGCGCGCAGAAAAAGCCGTCAGCAATCAGGACATTCCCAACAACTTTGTCGCCAGCTACATTTACGAATTGCCAGTAGGCCGCGGCAAGCGCTTCCTCGCAGCCGCACCGAAACCCGTGAACGCAATCATCGGCGGCTGGAGAGTCAGCGGCGTTCTGCGCTACCTAGGCGGCCAGCCCGTCAGCTTCTTTGGCGCCAACGGCATTCCCGGCTTCGACAATGGCATTCGTCCCAATCGCGTACCCGGACAAGCCGTCCGCCGCCAGGGCTCGTTCAATCCTTTCTTGTTCACGAACTCAGGCACCACCGGCTACGATCCCACTTCCGGCGCCTGCACCACCGGCTACTGGAACTGCGCCGCCTTCGCCGACCCCAACCCCAATCCCGGGGTCGATGTTCCCTACGTATTCGGAAACATGCCGCGCAATTCTTCCGACATCCGCTCGTTCCCCTTCTACGACGAGGATCTGAGCCTGGCAAAAACTTTCGCGATCACAGAAAAGGTGAAAGCAGAGTTCCGCGGAGAATTCTTCAACGCCTTCAACCGCCACGCCTTCAACAAACCCGATTCCGGCGTGCAGGACACCAACTTCGGCCAGGTAGGCAGCACCCTGCTCGGCCCCAGAAACGGCCAGTTCGTGCTAAGGGTGACCTTCTAATAAAATCGGCGTCTGGACGCGAAGCCGAAGCCCGAAGTCTGAGGTCCGAGGTCCGAAGTCTGAAGTCTGAAGTCGCAATCCGAAGCCCCTATAGCATTGTCATTCTGAGCCCGGCGAAAGCCGGGCGAGGAACCCTACGACCGCCGAAGCCGCGATGCAGTGAACAGGGTCACCTCACCTTCATGCAGCGCACCCGCCCCGAGCGGGATGACGAATGATTGAATCCGTAAGCTCTCAACCCCCAATCGGCTATGCTTAGCTTCGTGCTCCGTCTCACCTCGCGATCGCTGGCCATCACCCTGGCTCTAGCCCTCACCAGCCAACTTGCCCGCGCCCAAGATGCCGGCGCGAAATCCGCCTTCGAACAAGGCACCGAAGCACTCCGAAAAGGCGATGCCGCCACAGCCGTCCAGGATTTTCGCCAGTTCGTTCGACAGCAACCCGCTTCAGCCGAAGGCCATTTCAATCTCGGTCTCGCCTTACAGTCCGCCAGCCAATTCGACGAATCCCTCGCCGAGCTCCACAAAGCCGCAGCCCTGCAGCCCGCCCTGCACGGCCTTCAGCTGTTCACCGGCATCGTAAATTACAAACTGAACCATCTCCCTGCCGCTCACGACGAACTCGCGAACGAAACCCGCCTCGAACCCAAAAACGCCGCCGGCTGGATGTGGCTGGGCGTCGTCGAACTAGCCCGCAATCACCCCGAAGCCGCCGCCGCCGCCCTCGACAAAGCCGCCGCCCTCGATCCCACCAACGTCGACATCCTCTACCACCGCGGCCGCGCCCACCTGCTGATTTCCAAAGAAAGCTACTCCGCGATGTTTAAGCTCGGTCCCGACTCCTCGCGCGTCCACGAAGTGCTCGGCCAGGCCGACGCCGAAGCCTACCGCCCAGACGACGCCATTGCCGAATTCCAGCTCGCGATTCGTGCCGCCCCGCGCCAGCCCGGCCTGAACGAAGAACTCGGCGACGCCTGCTGGTCGGCCGGCAAATTCCAGCAAGCCGATGACGCCTACTCGCAAGAAATTAAAATCGACGCCGCCAACGCAATCGCTCTCTACAAACTCGGCAGCCTGCGCGTAACCCGCAACGACGCAGCCAGCGGAGTCCCTCTGCTGCAGCACGCTCTCGCCCTCGATCCCAACCTGAACGACGCACACTATTACTTGGGCAAAGGCGAAGCGGCCCTCGGCAAAGATGACTCAGCCATCGCACACTTTCGCCTCGCGACGAATCCGGAGGGCTCGGAAGAACTCCGCATCATGTCGTGGTATCAACTGGCCACGCTCTATCGCAATCTCCATCGCCCCGCCGAAGCCGGAGACGCCCTCGCCGCCTTCCGCAAGATGAAAGCCGCGCGCGATCAGCGCCAGCAAAACAAATTTCAAGAGCAGGCACGCCGCCGCGATCAATTGCCCCGCCCAGAAGAGATCCCCGCCGCAGCCGATCCTCCATAGCTCCCGCAATTTCGTTCCATTCTGCCTGCAGAATTGATACAAGAAATTGCAATGCTCAAAGCCCCGAACAAATCAATCGCCGCGAGGTTCACGGTCAGCCTTCTGTTCGCCCTCTCAACCATGCTGTCGGCGCAAGCCCCATCACAGAAAGCATCCGCCGAAGGCGGCATGGCCGCCGGCGCTCCCCAAAAACCAGAATACGACGCCGAGCATCGCCCCATCACCGCCGGTGGCTTCGTAAAATCCGGCCCGATCATTTTCCAAAACACCGCAGAAAAAGCCGGACTCACCACTTGGCACCACACCGCCGGCACTCCCGAAAAGCGTTTCATCCTCGAAGCCAAAGGCGCCGGCGTCGCCCTGCTCGATTACGACAACGACGGCTGGCTCGACATCTATCTCGTCAACGGCTCAACCTACGACGCCCTCGACGGCAAAACCACTCCGCCGCACGCCGCGCTCTTCCACAACAACCACGACGGAACCTTCACCGACGTCGCCGCCAAAGCCGGCGTCACCAACGATCGCTGGGGCTTCGGCGTGGTCGTCGCCGACTACGACAACGACGGCTGGCCCGATCTCTACGTCACCAACTACGGCAAGAACCGCCTCTACCACAACAATCACGACGGCACTTTCACCGACGTCGCCGAAAAAGCCGGCGTAGCTCTCGGCGACTGGTCAACCGGCGCAACCTTCGGCGACTACGACGGCGACGGCCATCTCGATCTCTTCGTTTCCGCCTATCTTGAATACGACGTGAAGCAGCCGCCCATCGCCGGCTCCAAAACCGTCAGCTACACTTCCTGCCAATTCCGCGGCGTGCCCGTCCTGTGTGGCCCGCACGGGCTCCGCGGAGAACTTCACCACCTCTTCCACAACAACGGCGACGGAACTTTCACCGACGTCAGCGAAAAACTCGGCGTCAACAATCCCGACCGCTACTACGGTCTCGGCGCGCTATTCGTCGATGTCAACAATGACGGCAAGCCCGACCTCGCCGTCGCCAACGACTCCACGCCCAACTACCTCTACATCAACAAAGGCGGCGGCACCTTCGAAAATCAGAATTACTCGAGCGGTTATGCCGTCAACGGCGACGGCCGCGAAGTCGCCAACATGGGCATCGCCGCCGGCGACTACGAAAACAACGGACACCTCGACCTCGTGAACACCACCTTCTCCGACGACTACGACGTAGTCTTCCAGAACGACGGCACCGGAAACTTCAACGACGTCAGTTACAAAACCGGCATCGCCGATGCCACGATTCCCTTCGTCGGCTTCGGCGTCGGCTTTCTCGATTACGACAACGATGGCTGGAAAGATTTGCTAATCGTCAACGGCCACGTCTACCAGGAAGTCGATTCCAAAGGCTGGGGCACCTCCTACGCCCAACGCCCGCTGCTCTTCCACAATCTGAAAAACGGAAAGTTCGAGCCCATGCCCGCCGTCGAAAACACCGGCCTGGCGGTCGTCACGGTCGGCCGTGGAGCCGCCTTCGGCGACCTGTTCAACGACGGCAAAATCGACGTAGTCATCAACTCCGTCGATCGCCCTCCCGTCTTGCTTCGCAACGTAAATCCCGATCACCACCACTGGATAGAACTGAAATTAGTCGGCGGCCCCAAGAGTCCGCGCGACGCCGTCGGCGCCACCGTCTACCTGACCAGCGCCGGCATCCGCCAGCGCGGGGATGTGCTCAGCGGCGGCAGCTATCTTTCCTCCAACGATTTCCGCGTTCACTTCGGCCTCGGTGACGCAGCCACCGTCGACAACATCGAGATTCATTGGCCCAGCGGGAAGGTGGAACAGATCAAGCCATCAGCGGTCGACCGCATCCTGACGATAGACGAAGGTAAGGGAGTGACCGCAGATTCATGCCGCGATTGCAGCCCAGCCAAAAATCAATAGCCTTTTATTTTTGCCATGAATTCGGCCACGACAGACCCAGCCGGAGAGACGTTCCGCGTCATCTCTTTAACTGAATCGGGAAGATGTGAAACAGGCTGAGCATCTCCCACCCCAGCAGCACCACCGACACCAGCACGACCATCACCGCCATCAACTCGCCGAAGCTCAGTCCGCGCTTGGTCGGCTCGAGCCGCCGCGCGGCCAGGCTGAGAATATTGAGCGTAGCGAACCCGAACACCACCGCCCACAGAATGTTGTACACATCTTCCCGCGACCCGCGATAAAACACCGCAACCGCCACTCCGAACAACATGGCCGCGTACGCGCGAGCCAGCATATACAAGGTCAACGCCGCCCGCGTGGTCCGGGTGACTCCAGCAATCAACGATACCGCGGCAGTCAGCTCCATAGCCTCAAACTCGGCCCTGCAAGCCTGTTCGCAGTGCCAAGCATTGGATATTACATCTTTTCCCCGTTTCGATCACGCTTCAAACCTGCTGGCCAGAGTCTCAATTTTCAAACTCATTCCGCCCGATGTCATTCCGAGCGCGGCAACGGCCGGGCGAAAAACCCTACGACGGCCGACACCCTCGATGCCGATGAAAAGAATCGCCTGCGCCCCAATGCACCGCCGGATGCCGTTGTTTAATATGAATCATGGCAAAACGCCATTTCATTTTTTTCGACGTCGGAAACACGCTGCTGTTTCCCAATCGCGCCCGCATGCTCGCGCCGCTCCCTGCCGAACACCATCCCACCCTCGCGGCCTGGCAAGCGCTGGAACGGCGCACCAAGCATGAATTCGATCAAGGCATGATCGGCGGCACAGTCGATCACGGTTTCTGGTGGACCTTTCACACCTATCTACTCCAGGGCCTGAACCTGCTCGACTACGCCGTGCGCGACACTCTGGTCGCGAACACACAGCAGTCCGCCAACTGGGACCAAATCCTGCCCGGAACTCGCGAAGCCCTCGATCGACTTCGTCAGGAATATGCAACCTCCGTCATCTCCAACGCCGACGGCAAAATCGACGCCGTCCTGCGCCGCTGCGGCATCGCCGATTGCTTCGCCAGCATCACCGATTCAGGTACGGTCGGTTGCGAAAAGCCGCATCCCGCGATTTTCGAAACCGCCCTGCACGCGATGAAAGCTCCCGCCGCCGAGAGCCTCTATGTCGGAGATGTATATTCAGTCGACTACATCGGCGCGCGCAACGCCGGAATGCAAGCCGTACTCTTCGATGTAGCCGGAGCCTATCGCGACCGCGAATTTCCCCGCGTAGAATCGCTGGCAGAGTTGGAGAATTGGCTGCGTCGACCCTGAATAGAGATTTAAATTAAAATTGAAATCGAGATTGCGATTGAAATTCTGGATTGTCGCTTCGTTGCGTCGCGGCAGCCCTCTCATGCTGAGCAAGGATTGAGCATCGCGAAGCAAAGCTCAACCACACTCGAAGCATCCCTGCCAGCAACCAAAACGTCGCCCTGGCATCAACAACGAAAGAAAGGGTTCCATCATGCTCGACTCAACTCGCCTTGTACTTTTCTTTACCGCAGCGATGCTGCTGGCGATCGCACCCGGACCCGGAATGCTCTACGTGCTTGCCCGCAGCCTCGCCGGCGGAAAGCGCGAAGGCGTGCTCTCCGCATTCGGAACCTTCTTCGGCGGAATGGTGCACGTGTTCGCGGCAGCGCTCGGCGTATCGATCCTTCTGGCGAAGTCGGCGCTCGCATTTGCGACCGTCAAGTATGCCGGCGCGGCCTATCTATGCTTCCTCGGCGTGCGCATGATTCTCAACGCGCGAAAGGACAAGGCAAACTCCAAAGACACTTCGGCAGACCTCGCGCAAGAAAGCAAACCAGCCCGCAATCCGCTATGGCAGGGCGTCGCAACTGAAGTTCTGAATCCGAAGACGGCCTTGTTTTTTCTCTCGTTCATTCCGCAGTTCGTGAATCGTTCGAGCGGACACGTCTTCCTGCAGTTCGCGGCGTTGGGTACAATTTCAGTAATTTTGAATACGACTTCAGATTTGCTGGTAGTTGCTCTGGCCGGCCCGCTCGGCGAAAAGATCCGCTCCTCGGCAACCTTCCGCCGCAGGCAGCGAACCGTGACGGGCGCGATCATGATCGGCCTGGGAACTTATCTCGCGACCAGCGAGAGCCGATAGGGACGGCGGTTGAATCGGCTCGACTTCGCGCCGACGTCACAACTCCAATATCTGATGGTCGTGGCAACCCGGTTGGATCGCCTCATGCAACTGCTGCAGCAATTCCCGCCCATAGCGGGCGAGAAAATAAATGCCTCCGATGCCGCGCTCCTGCAAACCTTTGTCCGGATAAATCGCGCTGCTCAGAGTCTCCGCGTGCCGAGTAACCAGCTCGCTTTTCTGCGCTTCCGCCCGCGCGGCCTGGGCATGCAGCCGCTCCAGTTGATATTCGATTTTCGAGCGAGACGTATCCGCGGCATCAACCAGTGTGCGGTCCAACTTCGTCAGCTTTTCTTTAATGTCAGATAAATGCGAATCCAAAGATTTCCTGGCGGCCTCGAAAGCGGCTTGAAGATCGTCTGGCAACCCGCGCTCGGCAAGCTCGCGTCGCAGCGCCTCGGGCCCCGCGAAAATATCGGCCACGCAGATTCCGTGGCGTTCCAGAAGCCGCTGCATCTTCGGCTCAACGATCGTCGCCGAAAAGCGCGGCACGATCGGCGTCACCCGTCCTAGCAAAGCTTCATACACCGCCCCAGCCTGCGCGAAATACGCAGTCTCGGCAGCGCCTCCAGTGTAAGCCAGCGTGGGCAGCAAATAATCCTCAACCACGGGGCGCAACAGCACGTTCGGACTGAATTGCTCCGGACTCGCCCCGATCCGCTCCACCAGTTCATTCTGCGAAAGCTTCTCCGCCCCCGCATCACCGCCAATCACAAACTCCGAGGTTGCTCCCTGCCCGCGACGGTGAATCGGTGTCCGCGCCCCATCTCGCATGGTAAACAGCAGCACCGACGATTCAGTCACCTTTACCTGCTGATGATATCCGGCCGCATCGAGCGTCTCACCCCGCGCCAGCAGCGTAGCGGCAAGTTCCTCAGCCCGCTCAATCGAAGCACGAAAAATCGGCTCGGCCACCCGATCCAACTCCGCATCCGAAGCATCCAGCAGGATCACTCCCCACTCGGCAAACACCCGAGAATAGAAACGCGCGAACGCCATGCCCAGAGTTTCACCAGGGCGATAAGTCTCCCGCAAAAACGTAACCGCCTCGGAATCTCCCAGCAGCTTCGCCGCTTCCTCGACAAGAGACAGAATCTCATCGCCCAGCCGCACCGCGCTGACCGGCGCACCCGCAACGTCGTGACTCGAAGTCGTGAGCACCTGCAAGGCCCCGTCGGCGCCCGGAAGCGCAACGTGATTCACTTCCGCCAGATCATGATCGTAAGTCGCCAGCCAGAAAACCGGAACCGCATCCACTCCCGCCGCCGTAGCTTCTTCGGCAAGTTTGACCGCGGTCAACGCCTTGTAGATCGCAAACATCGGCCCGCCAAAAAGCCCGACCTGCTGTCCGGTGACCACCGCAGCCGCGCCCTTGCGCAGCCGTTCAAGATTAGCCAGAGTTTTCCCCGAAGCACCCCACGATTTATTCTGCCGCTCGAGAATCGCGCTGACCCGCTCGCGCCGCGAGGCATCATAAGAAATCTTGCCAGCCTCATCTTTCATCCACTCCGTGAAATTCGGTGAGTGCGGATAAAACGGCTGAACCCTGGCCGTGTAGGAAAGAAAATCCTCGAACAAGCGCGTGGTATGCGGGATCTGGGAGAACGGAAGACAATGCGACTTCACGAAATGTTCTCCTGACAACAGCGCCGCGTTTTTCTGAATCCAGCTCGCTCCATCACCCAGGATTGGACGTATGAGATCATGTCAGGTCAACACTCTCGATTCCTATCGCAACTCAACATTAGCACCGCGGAGCCGAATCCGCAGAATCGCGCCGTATTACAGATGCCCGCAAACCCGCCAAGATGCAAGATTATGACTCGTTGCGAAAGGTAACCATGACGATCATGCTCCGCTAAACATTGTTTCGCCCGTAACCCTCGAAGGCTCCGTAGTCCGCCTCGAACCCCTCCGCCGCGAGCACGCCGAACTTTTCTGGGAAGTCGCCAAGAACAATCTCGAAGATATCTTCCGCTGGATTCCCTACTCCATGAAGCTCCGCGAAGATTTCGACCGCCTCGTCGAAAAAGCATTCACCGAGCAAGACCGCGGCGAGTCAGTCGTCTTCGCCACGGTCGACCGCACCTCCGGCCGCGTCGTCGGCAGCACCCGCTTCATGAACATCGATCGCGCCAACCGCCGCGTAGAAATCGGTTCCACCTGGATCGCTCCCGCCTGGCAGCGCACCGCCGTCAACACCGAAGCAAAATATCTAATGCTGCGCCACGCCTTCGAAGTCTGGGGATGCGTCCGCGTCGAACTCAAAACCGACGCGCTCAACGAAAAATCCCGCAACGCCATTCTCCGCATCGGCGCCAAACAAGAAGGCACGCTCCGCCGCCACGTCGTCACCTGGACCGGCCGCATCCGCGACAGCATCTACTTCAGCATCCTCGACGACGAATGGCCCGCCGTAAAAGCCAAACTCGAATCTCGGATGTCTGGCTGAACGGCGAAGGGTCAGTATGAATTTGCTTTGATATGAATTTGATTTGATCTGAATTTGATTTGATCTGAATTTGATTTGATCAATGAATTGTGATTTGATGACTGAATTTGATTTGATCTGAATTTGATTTGATATGAACTTGCTTTGAAAGGGCGCGGCTTCAGCCGCGCCGTAAAGTGCCGCCAAATCAGCAGCGGCTTTAGCCGCTGGGGAAGCGCGCTTTGCAACCGACCCTCTACCAAATGAATCACTCGTTGTGAGGCGTCGCCAAACCCGCTATTATGCGTTGCGTGCAATTCGCGCTCGCAGATAACCAAGCGCGACGGCCCCCCCGAGAAACTCAAGCCTGAGGAGGAACCTGATGGAACCCTTTTCGTTGGCCGTCGCTCTGATCGTCGCCATCTTTATAATCGGCACCATCCTCAGCGGATTTTTCCAGGTCCACACCGCCGAGGCCGTCGTAGTCCAGCGCATGGGAAAATTCCAGCGCGTAGCCGGCGCCGGCATCAATTTCAAACTCCCCTGGCTGGACCAGATCGCCGCCCGCATCGATCTCCGCGTCCAGCAACTCGCGCTCGACGTAGAAACCAAAACCAAAGACAACGTCTTCGTCAAGATTCCCGTCTCCGTGCAATATCACGTCATCCCCGACCACGTCTACGAAGCCTTCTACAAACTGGCCAACCCGCGCCAGCAAATTTCCTCCTACGTCTTCAACGTAATCCTCGGCCACGTCCCCAAAATGAATCTCGACGACGCCTTCCTCCAGCAATCCGACATCGCCGTCGCCATCAAGCAAGGCCTCGACGACGTCATGCGCACCTACGGCTACGCCATCGACCAGGCCCTCGTCACCGACATTCAACCCGACGACAAAGTAAAAGCCGCCATGAACGAAATCAACGCCGCCCAGCGCGAACAAGTCGCAGCCACCGCCCGCGGCGAAGCCGAAAAAATCCTGAAAGTAAAACAGGCCGAAGCCGAAGCCGAAAGCAAAGCCCTGCAGGGCCAGGGCATCGCCAACCAGCGCAAAGCCATCATCGAAGGCCTGAAAGATTCAGTCGAAGCCTTCTCCAAAGCCGTCGAAGGCTCAACCCCGAAAGACGTAATGATGCTCGTCCTCGTCACCCAATATCTCGACACCATGAAAGAAATCGGCGCCAACGACCGCAGCAACACAATACTGATGTCGCACTCCCCCGGCGCCGTCACCGACCTCTACCACCAAATGCAAGACGCAGTAATGACCGGCATGAAAGCCGCGAACCCCGGCCCCTAAAGTGGTGGCTCAATTTCAAAGTCACACCCGCCCGATGTCATCCTGAGCCCGGCGACAGCCGGGCGAGGGACCTAACGCCAGCCAAAGTCGTCGACGCCGTGGTTCCTCCAAGTCGCCCTTTGGCTTAGGTGGGGGCCAGTCCCATCACGATCAGCCATCTGAAAAATCCGCCGCGAGCGCCCTGTGGGAAGGGCACGAGTTCACTCGTGCCGTGAAGTCAACTAAAAATCACCCGCACTTCAGCGCCTGAGGTGTACCGGCTGACCAGAGCAGGATGACCAGAGCCGGGTGCCCCATCCTTCTTTTCGCGCACTTTGCGAAAAGAGGGTGGGGACTTTGACTCCCCATGTCGGGAATCGGAACCCCGATGGACGGATGCCACGACCGCCTGCCCAAAGAGTTTCGAGCGGGAAGAGACAGAACAGCATCGCTACCCGCCCGTGCAAGAAACGCAAGAGCCTGCCCTGAGCTGAGTCGAAGGGACGGGGCACCCCCAGTTCCGGAACGGGATGCCGAAAACACCGAAAGCCCGGGCCACCCTCTATAACCGTGTCGGCGTTGTCAAGAGACACGTAGAGTGTCCGTGATTCGCGGTGCTTTCGAAGCGGCGCTGAATCTCGGTTTTGTTTTTACTGAGTAGAAAGCTTTTGCCGTTGCTGTTGGTGTTGCCTCTGCTCATTGCGACTTCAGCTCGCTTTCAGAATCCCGCGGTGGAAGCTCGTTCCACCAACCATCTATTCGGTCTCTGACTCCCGACCATGATTCGTTGTTCAGACTCCCCAACTTTCGGGGAGGCGAGGCGCTCAATCAGCCCAACGATGGACTGTCTTCCACCAGGGTGGCCCACGAGCTGCCTCGCTTGCGAACGAGCTGCGCATAATCCGCCGTGCTGCGCAGCATCCAGTACATCCTCACGGCCAGTTTGCGGGCAATGGCGACTTTCGCCACCGCTGCCCCGCGACGGAACTTCAACCTCTGATACACGCGCTGCAGTTGCGGGTCCAGGCGTGCCGCACTGTGCCCCGCTTCCACCAGCAACGAACGCATCATCGGATTGCCTTGCTTCGAGATCGATCCCAGCCGCTGCCGTCCGCCCGAACTGTGCTCCTGCGGATTCAGCCCCAGATAACTCACCACCTGCTTGCTGCGATCGAAGCGTTCGACCGGCCCGATAATCAGGACGAATGCTAACGACGTAATCGGGCCTACTCCCGGGTGAGTCATCAAACGCGCCGCCAGCGGCTCATTCTTCGCGGCTAGTTCCACCGCCTGGTCCAGCTTTTTTACCGAGCTCTGCAGTTCCTCGAACATCCGCAGTAACTCCTGCCGTCGATAACTCGCCCACGGACCCAGCTTCAGTCCTTCTAGTTCGCTGCGTCCTTTCGCCGTGAACAGTTTCTGCTTGCGACAAACGCCTTCGCCCATCGCAAGGGCGTGCATCTGGTTCTTCACCGCGCCCCACATCCACACCAACTTCTGCCGATGCCACAAAAGTTGCCGCAGATCCCGCTCCTCGAGCGACGGCCGCCAGATCGTCGGGAACCGATTCGTACACAACATCTCCAATAGATGCGCCGCGTCTCGTGCGTCGGTCTTCTGCTTGCGTACCACCGCCGCGCGAATCTTCGCCGCATCGCCCATCCACAGTTCGTGCCCTAACTCCGCCAGCATGGCCTCGAACCAGGCCGTGTGTCCCGTGGCCTCGATCCCCACTCGAACCGCACCCTTCAGGCCGGAGGTAGAAACTTCGCGCCTCTCCACTCTCATGTTCCAATCGGCGCTCTACTAACTCGCCGCTCTCTGTATCCACCATGGCTATCTGCTGGTAGCGCGTGTGCAAATCGCAACCTATAATCATCATCGCTCGGCTCCTTTCCTCCGAGCCTTGGTCGCTTGAGCGCTTCCAAGTCTACTCGCTCGAAGGGAGCCGACACGGTTATCTCATCAGCCGATACCGCCAATTGCTCGCCGGGTGGATGTGCCGTTCCGCAGTGAGCGGAGGTTCGCATGCGATCCAAAGCAATCGTATTAGCGCTGTACCTGCTAGCCGCTGTTCGAGTTGCCGTCGCTGCACCGGCGACGGATCCTTGCAGTCTTCCGAAAAGCCTCCAGAGCGAGGTTTCGAGCAAATATCCGGGGTCGAGGCTTGTTACCGTTCAAGACCTCGCCCAGGATGATAGGGCTATCTTTCAAAAGGAACACGGAAATGACTGTCCCGGCCTAGCGAGGGTCGACTTCTATGGTGACGGCAAGCCGACATTGGCGTTAGTTCTGATTGTTGGTACCGGTGAAAAGGTGAACGCGGAGCTCGTTGTGGCGCACGAGAGTGCGGAGAAGTGGGAAGCTGTTTTGATCGATAAGGCAGAAGCGTCCATTCCCGTCGCTTGGAGCCAAGGCCCGGGCGAGTACGAAGATGTCTACGGTGAAAAGAAAATTCGGGCAACACGGCCGGTTATCGTTTTTTGCGAATACAACGCATGGGCTATCGTATTCGCATGGACCGGCAATAGAGTGGATAAGATCTGGCTCCGCGATTGACGGCCAATCCGATTTTTGGGGCCCACACAAATACTTACGAAGGGGATTCGGCTACGACACCATGTTTCACAGTCACAGATGACGCAAACGGCAATACCCTGACCGACGCCAGCGGCAAGAGCTACACGTGGGACTTCGAGAACCGGATGACCCAGACGGTGGTGCCCGGCACCAATGGCGGAACCACGACGTTTGAAGTATGACCCGTTCGGCAGATGCATTCAAAAAGCCGGCCCGCTCGGGACCACCAATTACCTCTACGACGGGCTCAACGACGAGGAGGAAGTGGACAACTCAGGAAGCGTCCTGGCGAAGTACACGCAAGGCAAGGGCATCGATCAACCCTTGACCCAGCTCCGATCAGCTACTGCGAGCTACTATCAGCAAGACGGACTTGGCTCCGTCACATCGCTGAGCAACTTGGCGATTGCGCTTGCCATTGACCTGCCCCCAATTTCCGTTCAAGTAAGAATACGACAACTTTCAGCTGCTCTATCGTCGATTTGTAGCACGGCAGAATAGTACTCGCGGACCCGCAACGACCAAATAGGCGCAACCTTGGGATAATGCGATCACGATAATGCGAGCACAGACGGGACATTCCCCATTCTTCTGCCGACGCGCAGGCCCTTTCTAGCCATGCGCCCACATCCTTCGCTTTTTCCACAACCCAACCGTGACATCCATCACAGACTTCCACAATAAAAACGTGCAATCATCTCCAAAGCCGCGACTGTTCCGCCCCAAGGCCAATCGCCGCGACCTAAGTCCTTTGTTTCACGGATTTTAGCCCCTAAGTCCTTTACCATCCGGATTTTGCGGCCAATTTCCCGCTAACTCCATGAATCGAAAGATTCGGGGGGGAGGGGGGATACCCCACCAGCGGCAACCGGAACCTTAGGAAGTCTGTCCAGCATCTAACGCATTGACTTCCCTACTCGGGCAACCTAGTCTGGAAGTGGACCTTAGAGTCCTGTTCTTTGAATCGGCCAATCCCACCAGTGGGGGCGTCACGGTTTCGACGGAGATGCTTGCGGCCAAGAGGCATGCCGGGGTGCACACACCCGTAATCGTGGGCAAAATGATAATTGCCAATCAACAGATGGCATACGCAGCTTAATTAATTAAGTTGCCGTCCTCCGCGGCTTCGCCCGTGGGCTGCGGTCAGGACGTCACACAGCGGGCTGCTCTTCTCGTCTACGTCTGGGACGCGAGGCTAAGACCTCAGGCTAGCGGCTAGCGTTTCTTGTCCGTTCTGAGCGTGGGCCGCGAACGTCCTCGGGTAATGCCGAGGGCATGAACCGGAATAAGCATGTAGTCTCTTGACCAGTAACATTTTCGGACGCGGGTTCGACTCCCGCCGCCTCCACCACTAACTCGCTTTTTATCAATCCTTAAATACGTATTTTGATTTCGTACCATAACGTTCCACTCCGGTCACTCCTCAAAGACGCGGACAGGCGTTGCTGATTCAGTCATGATGCGCTCCCGTTGAACTTCTTTAACGTCTCGTTTCTGAGTTGGAGAGAATGAATGGATGGGATTCCAGATGCAAGTGAAGGAAATCACGCTGTTCTCCGTGCGACGAAGTTAAGTGTCAAATTAAAGTCATGGTCACGAACGTCGCAACACGATGGCTTCGATGGCGTGCCACACAGAAGTCATTGATGGGCTTTTCAGGTTGCCACTGTTCTGCTATTGAGAGACGCCGAAAAGGACCGGACTCACTATGGTTTCAATCCTGGCGGCCATCTCCTCGGCGGGGACACGGTTCGGAGTCTGGAACCAGCGGCGTGCGGCTCCAAAAACCGCCCAGGCAGCGGTGGTCGCAGGTAGTGACGCGTCCTCACCGGGAGCCATCCCATGAAGGGCAAGTCCTTTCTTGAACATTTCCTCAACGATAGGGATGATCGAGCCTTCGAGAGCCATCCGCGACAACTGAGTAGGACAGCCTGTGCTCTCTGCAAGATAGTCGCAGACGCCGAGTGCAATGGCGCGCAATGCTCCGTTGCAGTCGGTAAAGGTGATTGCGCGGCGCTCGATCAGATCGCGGAAGCGCGATTCCGTCATGGCGTGCAACAAGGCGTTCTTGTCTGCATAGTGCAGGTAAAAGGTGGCCCGATTCAACGTGGCCTCGTCTGCGATCTCCTGCACAGAGACGTCTGCGAACTCCTTTGTATTCAATAACCTGGCAAGCGCTTCCATGAGCATCCGGCGGCTCCGCAGGATGCGCGGATCCGTCGTTTCGGCCTCGGGTTGGAGAAGCTGGGCCATTTCTATATTGATGAAAGCATACCTGGTTATAGACCAAAGCGACAGTTGTTTATTTTCTTTGAATCGACATGTGTCTATTATTCATCATATGTCGTGCAGGAGGAATTCTCAATGGCAACGCTGCTTCACATCGATTCCAGCCCACTCTACGGTCGATCAGTCTCGCGTGAACTGACGGCTGCGTTCGTCACCCAATGGAAGGCGACTCATCCGGATGGAAAGATCATTTACCGCGACCTCAACGCAACGGCAATGCCACCAATCAATGCGGAATGGGTCGGTGCCGTCTACACGCCGGAACAGGCCCGCACTCCCCAGCAGAAGGAATTGCTCTCGCTCTCCGACTCGCTGCTCGCCGAATTGGAGCAGGCCGATGAGTACGTCATCGGAGTGCCCATGCATAACTTTGGCGTGCCCTCGGTTCTCAAGCTCTGGATTGACCAGATTGCGCGCGTGGGCAGGACCTTTTCCTACAGTGAGAAAGGGCCGATGGGTCTGATCACCGGCAAGAAGGCAACCTTCATCATCGCAACGGGTGGCATCTACGACGCCCAGACGCGGATGGCCTCGTTCAATTTCGTGGAGCCGTATCTGCGGTCCGTATTTGGTTTTCTTGGCGTGACGGACGCGACCTTCCTCACCGCAGGTGGGACCAGCGCGCTGAACCAGGGGAAGGACCGGAACACATTTCTCGCACCACACCTTCAAGCCGTGCAGACGCACGCGCAGACCTTCTAAGAGAGGACACTCATGAAAACTACTTCAATCGTTGCTCGCTATTTACTAGGCCTGATGTTTACGGTCTTTGGGTTGAACGGATTTCTCAACTTTATCCACCAGCCGCCGCCCACGAATCCGCTGGCGTTGCAGTTTTTTGGCGCCATCATGGGATCGCACTTTGCCGCGTTCTTCTTCGCGGGGCAGGTGTTTGGCGGGCTGTTGCTGCTCTTTGGCCGATTTGTGCCACTTGCGCTGACACTGCTGGCTGCGGAGCTCTACAACATCCTGGCGTTTCATCTGACGATGTCACCGGGAACCATCGCGCCCGCACTGGTCGCGAGCGTGTTGTGGGTTTTGGTTTTCCTGCAGTACCGCGAAAGTTTCAAGGGCATCTTTAGCGCGAAGACTGCGACGCAGGCATAAATTGCGTCGCAAGTATGAGAGGAATGGTACTTGCGTGCTGAGTGCATGATCGGCGATACGGCACTCGAATGGCGCAAGCCCCGTTCAGTAAGCGTTTTGAGTGAACGGGGAATTGATTTCAGAAGGAGAAGACATGTCGCAACAACGCAGTATCGGTCGCGTGGTTAACGTTCCTGCGGCGGCACCTGGATTCGTCGGTCCGGGACATCTAGCAGCACCCGTCGTGTCCCCCGAAGACTTCGAGATGAACGATCCCTTCATCCTGTTGATGGACGATCATCTTGACATTGGCGAAAGGCCGGTTGGTGGTCCTCACCCGCATGCAGGTTTTGAAACTGTGACGCTTATTCTCGACGGCGCGATCTTTGACCGCGATGAGGGCGGCGCACTCAACGCCGGCGAAGTGCAGTGGATGACCGCGGGCAGCGGCATTATTCACAGCGAGGACGTCAGGACTAAAGGAAAGGTCCGCCTGCTTCAGCTATGGCTTACTTTGCCTAAGAACAAACGCTGGATCGCACCGGATTTTCAAACGATTAATGTCAATGAGGTTCCGGTGCACCGCGAGAATGAGGCTGAGATCCGAGTCTATAGCGGTTCCTCCGTCGGCCTTCAGTCCGGCACGCGAAACCATGTACCGGTTACGATCGTCGAGATCAATTTGGAGCCAAACGCCTCGGCCGAGTTGGACATTCCTGCGTCCTACAACGGCTTTGCATTTGTGATTGATGGTTCGGTTCAAATCGGCGAGACCGCGCTGAACAGTGGGCAGGTCGGCTGGCTCGATCACCCGACTGACGGTGGTAGGAGCGTGTTGCGTGTGCTCGCCAGAGAGTCCGGATCGCGGCTTGTGTTATATGCGGGACAACCCCAAGGAGATGCAATCGTCTCCTATGGCCCATTTATAGGAGACTCGCAGCAGGACATTGCCAGGCTCTTTGCCGAGTATCAGTCGGGAAGATTTCCTCGCCTTAGCGAATTGAAAGAGCAGCAGGCCTGACTGTTGCACCACTGTGGCTCGGCGATCTTGACCACCTTTCGGATTGATATGCACGTTAACAGCTCGCAATGTGGCCACTAAATGACACCCAGCGCCCAGCTTCCGACCAAATCGCTGCTTTTAAAAAACCGACGAACGCGCCGGGCCTAATTCCAGGTCGGAAATGAAGTTCCGAACATGGGCCACTTGCTCTTCGACTGTTCTTCGCTCGATTCATCTTGAATGACGTCCCAATGCTCGACTAGGATTTCGTTTTGAATCCGCACAGTGCCTCCGGACGTGCCGTCGTTTGCTCGAGCAAATCATCGATCTCATTCGGTGATATCAGGCCGAGCTCTCTGTCGCGGCCGAGCGCCAACCGCCGACGTGGACGCGCGCTCAACCTGCGTATAGTCAAAAACGACATCTTGTGGCACCGACATCGTTGGCGTTCGCACTGAGTCCAACAGCAAAGAGACACCGTGCTCGACCATCCTGTCGATGGGTTGTCGGATCACTGTCAGTGGTGGCCAGGACTTCAGGGCCGTTGGCGTGTCATCAAATCCGGCCACGGAGAGATCGCCGGGAAGCTGCAGCCTCCGCTGATGCGCCACCCACAGTACGCCTGACGCCATATCGTCGTTGCTGGCCACGATCGCCGTCGGTCGATTCTGGAGATCGAGAATTTGTTTGGCAGCAACGCGCCCGGACTCAAAGGTGAAGTCTCCTTCTCTGGTGAGTTCGATCTGCACTGGAATCCCGGCTTTTCTCAACGCGTCCTGATAGCCGGCGCGCCGCTCCAGGCTGTCGCCGTTAGTGGGCGGACCGCTAATGAACCCGATTCGCTGATGCCCAAGTCGGATCAGGAATGTTGTCAGCTTTCGAGCCGCAGCCCGATTATCAATTCGCACAGTGTTCATACTCGGCAATGGACCTGCCGCCGCAATTGCTGTTGCTTTCATTTCGGAAAGCACCGCACTTCCGGCGAGTAGCTCGGCGTAAGGCGGAACGAGCAGCAGACCTTGAACACCACTGCGAGCAATGTTGAGCACCAGCTTCTCGGCCGATCTCTTGGTTGGACTATTGCTCGAACGGACGAGCAACTGAGCCCCGTAGGCTGTGCTGGCATTGATCGCAGCCAGAAGGACCTGCGCCAGGAAAGGAGTCTGCCGATCTGAACAGAGCAGAGCGATTCGGTTGCAGCCGCCGCTCGCCAGCCTGCGTGCCTCATAGTTTGGAACATATCCGGTGTTGCGAATCGCCTGACGCACCCTGGCGCGAGTCTGGTCACTGACCTTGCCGGTGCCATTGATGACGTTCGAGACCGTCATCATGGATACACCCGCTTGCTCAGCAACCGTCCGAATCGTTACGGCTGTGCTGCTACGACGTCGCCCTGTACTCTTGAGCGTCACCATCGATGATCCCGGGGGGTGGGGTAAAGAGATTGGGCCCTAAGGCAGAGCATAGGCAATGATGCCACCGCCGACCTTCACCTTGGGATTCTTACCACCGCCGGACGACACCGCAAAATACTGCTTGCCGTTGACGGCATACGTCGAGGGCGTGGCAACGCTTGATGTCGGCATCGTGTCTTCCCACAGGAGCTTGCCCGTGAGCTTGTCGAACGCGCGGACCTTGTTGTCGTAGACAGTTGCGGCAATGAAAAAGATGCCGCCTTTCGTGACGATTCCCCCACCATAGTTCTCACTGCCGGTGGTGGGGTCATTCAACTCCGGATAATCACCGAACGGAATCTGCCAGACATATCGACCCGTGTTGAGATTCAACGCATTCAGCGTGCCCCATGGCGTGCTGACCGCAGGGTAGCCATCCGGGTCCAGGAACTTTGTATAGCCTTGGAACACATAGTCGACGTTCGCGCTCGCGTTGTCAGTTGTAGTCGCCGGCTTCGAGTTGTCATCACTGATGTAAGTCATCAGGTCGTCCATCTGAGTCTTGCTCAGGCTGCCTTCAAATCCGGGCATCCTCCCCGCTCCATGGGCAATCATTTGTGCGATCTGCGGGCTCGCCATCCGCTTGGTCAGTCCAAGCAATGCGGGGAACGACGGGGGGTTGCCCTTGCGGTCGACGCCGTGGCAACCGGCGCAGGAGGCGCTGTAGATCTCGGCAGGAGAGGTCTCGCCGCTGGTCTTCTTGACCTGCGCCCGCAACTGCAGGATGTAGGCTTGTTCGTTGGAGTTGATATAGAGGATGCCGGTCTCGGGGTCCCAGGCAGCGCCACCATATTCGCCGCCACCATCCAGTCCCGGAAAGATGACGGTGCCCTCGAGCGAGGGTGGATCGAAGCGGCCACGGTTGCTCAGCGTCGCCAGGTGCGCCCGTACCGCCGCGTTGGCAGCGGGCGTGCGCTGGGTCAACGTCTCCTCCGTGAGTCGCTGACGAGCGAACGGTTCAGGCGCCGCAGGCAAGGTCTGGCGTGTCGCGGGCTTCTCGCCCGGAATGGTGCTTGGAAAGGCAGAAACCTCCTGCACCGGAAATAGGTTTTCGCCCGTGACCCTGTCGAACACCCAGACGAAACCGTACTTCGTAATCTGGGCTACAGCAGGAATGTCCCGACCGTCACGGCGAACGGTGACGAGCGTCGGTGGCGTCGGTGGATCGCGATCCCACACGTCGTGTTGCACGAGCTGGTGGTGCCAGAGATGCTTGCCGGTATTGGCGTCAAGCGCCACCACCGAGGTGCCAAAAAGAGTATCGCCCTCGCGATCGGCGCCGTAGAAGTCCTTAAATCCCATTCCCGCCGACGCCACCGGAAGGTAGACAATGCCGCGGTCCGGATCGAGGCTCAGACCGGACCATACGTTGGCGCCATTCGCAGTCTTCCATGCCTCCTTGGGCCACGTGTCGTAACCAAATTCCCCGGGCTGCGGGATCGTGTGGAAGATCCACCTCAGCTTTCCGGTGCGCACGTCATAGGCGCGAATATGACCGGGCGTCGCGCCAGTGCTACCGAGGATAATGAGGTCTTTGTAGACAACGCCGGGCGAATTGACGTTCACCGATACCGAGCGTGGATCTCGCCCAAGGTCCTGACTCAGGTCGACCTTGCCGGTATCGCCGAAACTTTCGATCAGTTTTCCGGTGTTGGCATCTACCGCCATCAGTCGATTGCGCGAGGTGAACAAAATCCGCTCATCAGTTCCGTCGGCCCAATAGCAAACGCCGCGCAATCGCCCACTGCCGCTAACCGGTGCTCCCTCAGCCGGATCGTAGACCCAGTTCTGCGTGCCAGTGGCCGCATTGAGACTGAAAATGCGCCCCTTCGGAGAGGCGAAGTACATGCGTCCTTTGACGATGATGGTGTCCCCTTCCATGTCGTTGGTCGGGGCGCCATCACCGGTTTCAAACGTCCACGCGACCCTCAGGCGTTTGACGTTCTTTGTATTGATTTGATCGAGCGTCGAATAGTGTGTTCCCTGCGGATTGCCGTGATAAACGGCCCAGTCCACACTAGAAGCCTGCGAGGAAGGCTCGGCGCCTGTAGCGGAGGAATGGGCCTGAGCGCTAGGCTCTTGCACCTGGCTGGAGGCGAGTAATGCATACGCCACTGCAATTGCGATTCGTTTCATTGGCTGATCCTTCGTGGCGAGCGTATTCGCGTTCGCGTCACCCGCTCTTATCCATGTTCTTGGTTCTTGGTTCTTGCGCCGCTTACTTGCTAGCTGTGGAATGGGTTTCTTCGCTTATTCATGAGGTAGCGCCGACCAAGAAAGTACAGAGGTTTAGCGTTAAATGCAACGCGGACTTCGCGGAGCACTTCTCCGTTACCCGGACGGCAACATCAACCATGGCCCGCTGAACCTCTCCGGAGCAACGGGCCAATCCGGAAATTACGAGAGAGTAAGCAGGCATCGCGAGGAATGGCAGGTCGGTGGCCGGTGGGCTGAGCGTTTTTTCTCAATTCAGGCCGGCGAATCTATGGGATAGTGTGGCTCCGCGGGTGTCCATTGGGCTCAGAGCCAAAAGAATTTTCGTACAATAAACATACAATGGATCGGACAATGGGGCCTTTTTAGCCGGTGTGGCAGTTCCTGGAGGTCAATAACTTACGTGCTGTCAACACGCGAGATAGTTCGGCTGCCGCCGCCTCCACCACTATCTCAATCATCTGGCGGGTACGCCCGCACTGTAATTTCATAAGCGCGGAGATCGAATTGGCTAGGAGCCAGCAGAGTTGGATCTAAGGCCCATCCGTTCCAGGAGCAATTTGATTGCAGCCCACTTTCGGCCGCGCGAATTTGTAGCGCGGTAGATAATGCTGCCGGGAACTACCAATGTCACCTCGGTTCCGGAGCCCGGAGATGTATTGATCGTGAACTTCGCCATGATGCGGCGCGCCCGCTCACGCATTCCCTGCAGGCCGAAATGTTCTTGCCGGCCCTCTTCCACGATGGCAGACTTAATCCCTACTCCGTTGTCGCGTACACGCAGTATCAGGTCGTCCGCATAGGCGAGCTCGACCCGAAGGTCGCTGGCTTGCGAGTGAACGCAGGCGTTGCGGATCGCCTCATACCCGATGCGGTAGACCTCATCGCGAACGATGGGATGCATCTCGCTGACCTCGCCAGTCACGGTGAAAGCGGCTTCAATGGGGCTGTTAATCCGACACTCTTCAATTGCGCGCTCGAACGCTGCCGCAAGATCGTTCTTCTCTGTGGCAGAGGTGCGCATGGAACTCAAGGCCGCTCGGCCCTCTTCCGTCGCACGTCCCAACCAGACCGATAATTGTTCCAGGGCTCCACGCATTCGGGCTGGATCGGGCGACTGCCTGAGCGCGGAGTCCGCAACCAGCTTGCTGCCCTGGATGGTCTGCAGATACGTGTCATGAAAATCGCGAGCGATTTGCGTACGCTCTGACAAGCGCTCATCGAAACGGGCGGACATGGCTCGCGCCACCTGCCGCACACGCATTCTGTAGAGGAACCACAGCAGGAATAGGAAGGCCGCCACACACAAAGCGCGGAACCAATCCGTTTGGTAATACGCTGGAAGGATAGAAAAATCCAGGGACGCTCCAGTCTCGTTCCAAACGCCGTCGTTATTGCACGCGATCACACGGAAACGATAGTGCCGGGGACGCAGATCGTTATAAAAGGCCTGGCGTCGTGTTCCTGGCTCCTGCCAACCAGTATCGTGACCCTCAAGCATGTAGCGAAAGCGCACTTTCTGCGGAGCCACAAAGCTGAGCGCCGTGTAGTCAATTTCGAGATCGCGCGTTCTCGGGGGAAGACGAATTGCAGAATCCACCAGGTACGCCTGGCGGTCTGCGACCAGAGCGTTAATATTTACCGGCGGCGGAAGAGTATTCTCGGGAATGTGTGCCGGATCGATGACTTGCACCACACTAGTGTTTGTAAACCACAGTCGTCCATCAGGAGTTTTTGCGCTGGCGTTGAAGGGAGCCCAACCCGGTTCCGCTCCGTCCAACACATCGAAAACCTTCAGACTCAATTTGCTTTCGGGATGCTCCCACCAGCGCTGTATCTCCTGCTTCGGGATCTCAATCAGGCCGCACTCGGCATAAAGCCATAGGTTCCCCGCTTCGTCCGAAATGAGGGTGTTCACGGTATTGCACGGCAGGCCGTTTTGCACGGTAAGGATTTGTTGCTTTCCATTTTTCCATCCAACGATGCCGAATGCAGTTGACCCTAAGATGGATCCGTCGGACGCCATCGTGATTGCCAGAACGCGAGTGTTTGGGTGCTGACCATAGGAAAATGTATCGAGTCGGCCGTCGCGATAGCGTGCCAAATCGCCGGTCACCAGTCCTAACCAGATTGCGCCTTGGGGATCGGCCAGAATCTTTCTGGCTAACGGCATTGCTGGCGCTGGAAACTGCTGCCGAACCTTCAGATCCTGAATCTTAAGAAGCGAGCCTGTCGGTCCCCCAGTCTCGACCCAGATGTTATGCCCGGAATCTTCAGCGATTGACATGACCATTCCAGTGGGGCCAGAATCCGGTTTCGTGATTTCACGAAAGCTTCCGTGGTCATAAACGAATAGCCGGTTCGCTGCCCCCGCCCATAAACGGCCAGCGTGGTCTTCAAAAAGAGAGGTAGTCAGATTTCCTGGCAGTCTTTTTGCCGGAGCGAACAAAGATGGCCCGCCCGGCCCAATGACCGACAAGGGGTACGTTCCCACCCAAACGTTGCCGTCCCGCGAAGCAGCCAAAGATTCCACAGCTCCCTCAATCAAGCCTTCGCGATGGGAAATGCTCTTCACACGAAGATCGCGAAACATGTCAATTCCGTGCGAAGTGACAACCCAGATGTTGCCTTCGCGATCCTCAAGAATGCCTGTTACCCAGTCACTCGATAAGCCATCGGAGCTTCGATAATGATCGACCTCCGCGCCGCGTATTCTGTAAAGGCCCTGATTCGTGGCGATCCAGAGGCTGTTCTGACGGTCCCTGCACATGGCATTTACTTCCATAGACTCGCCATTCAGGGTGGGCGCCCGAAACGGTGTTAGGGCGCCATCGACCAGACGCTGCAATCCCGCCCCTCGGCCAGATTGCGCCATCCCAACCCAGACAGACCCATCGGCCGCGGGCAAGAGCGCGCTTATGCCAAGATTTCCCTCGTTGGATTGCAGTACCTTCGGGCGGAAAACTTTCGAAGATCCGGGCCGCCATCTGACAAAAGTTGTGTCGCCTCCGACCCAGAGATCGCCCGAAGGATCTTGTGCAATTGGCCCGGTACCAAAAACGTCCATTCCGTCATCGCTTCCATAGCAGCGAACAGCGGCATCGATCACCTGGCAAAGCGAGTGTGTCTTGTCGTCGGGCCGAACACGCCTCAACCAGATTTTTCCGTCTCTGTCTTCATAGATTTCCTCAATCGCCCACGAGTCGTTTTTCTGGTACAGGACCAGTTGGTGGTTGATGAGGTGAGCCAGGCCGGCACCGGTTCCGATCCACAAGCTTCCATCTCGTGCGCTCAGCAGGCTATCGATCTGGGAGGAAGGCAACTCTTCCCCGGACGGGGCCTTCCAGGGAACAAATCGCACACCGTCGAATTTGAAGAGACCTGCGCCAGTTCCCACCCAAATGTAGCCGTCTTTGGTCTGCGCGATGGCCTGCGGTGATCCCCCGAAATATCCGTCCTGCACGCGCCAAACGCTGTGACCGTATTGCGAGACGTGACTTGTAGGATCGAGCGCGAAGATCCGACCGGCGGAAGTGACCAGGAGTATTGCGAGAAGCGCGAAGTTGCGCGCGATGTGGGGATGTTCGGTCACAACGCTATCAGGCTTCAGCATGGACTTGAATACATCGGTCGTCGGGCAGATTCAGGCTATCGTCTTGCCCGGATCTTGAACACACCACAAACTGCAGCCGTGACCCTACAGCTTTTGGTGGGGGAAACGCGACCTTTAGATCTGCAACATGCCACGCCGGAGTGCGATGGTGACGGCATGCGTCCGGTCGTTGGCCCGCAATTTTTCCATCAGGTTCTTGATGTGAAAATTGACCGTATTCTCTGAGATGGTGAGCTGATCGGCAATCTGCTTGTTCTTATAACCTTCTCGAATCAGGCGCAAAACTTCCAGCTCCCGGGCGGTAAGCTCGTCGTCGCCCATGTATTCGGCGAGGCGGGCCGCCACCTCCGGCGGCACGTGCCGCCGGCCAGCGTGAACCGAGCGAATCACGCCCAGCAACTCTTCCATTGGCATGCTCTTCAGCATGTAAGCCGAGGCCCCAGCGCGCATGGCTCGCTGAATGTCAGCGTCGCCGTCGGAAGTTGTCAGCATGATGACACGAGCCTGGGGAAACTCTCCACGAATGGCGATCAGAATATCCACGCCGTTGCTCCCGGGAAGGCGAACATCCATCAATGTGACGTCGGGCCGGTGAGCGCGAAACTCCGCGACAGCCTGCGCTGCATTGGCAGCGTGCGCTACCAGAATCATGTCCGGCTCTAACCCGATGATCGTCCTCAGCCCCTCGCGAAAGACCGGATGATCTTCCACGCAGAGGATGCGAATCGGACCGGCAGCTGTCATGAAATGGGACCCAGGTTGGACACTTTCGCGGTAGTCAGGAATTCTATTGATTGTTTGCTTTTTGTGCCAGTCCGCCGTTTTGCTGCCTACCGAATTTTGCAGGTCGAGCTCCACCACATTTGGTGTCGCGCGAAAACTTCATCGGGCTCATTCTTGTGATCATCCGATGCAAACCAGCAGCGAACGAAGGAGTGAGGCATGAGCTTAGCGCACACATTTGGTCACCAGTTAGAGTCACCCTCGATCCAGGACTTTACACCCATCGTTTTTTTGATCGAGGAAGATACCCGAGTTGCTGCGTCTCTGGAGCTATCGATTCGCTCCGAAGGCTGGCAGGCGGAGACATTCGGATCGTCACAAGATTTTCTTGCGCGTCCGCGGCCTTGTGTTCCGAACTGTCTGATCCTTACGGTTTCGCAGGCGAATCCGAACGGCTTCGAAATGCAGAGGCGCATCGCTCGGGAGTGCGCGGAGATGCCGATTATTGTCATTTCAAGCTTCGACGACATCCCAACCGCAGTGCGGGCCATGAAGGCCGGCGCCTTCGATTTCCTGGTGAAACCGTGCAGCCGTGACGCTTTGCTGGCGGCTGTCCGCCAAAGCCTCGAATGCAGTCGCATTGCTCTCGACCGCGAAACGAAAGTGCGCGAGCTTCGGAACTGCCACGTATCACTGACTCCGCGCGAGCGGCAGGTCATGACGCTGGTGGTTTCGGGGTTGTTAAACAAACAAGTTGGCGGCGAGCTCGGGATCAGCGAAATCACGGTAAAAGCACATCGAGGCCGCGTCATGCAGAAGATGAGGGCCAACTCCCTGCCTGACCTGGTGAGAATGGCCGCGAAGCTCGGAGCCACGCCTCAGGCAATCCACTTGGCGTGACGAGCATGAAGTGATCCCTACGGAAGAGTTGCCGGCAAACCGGGGGAAAGACGAAGACGAAAAGCTTGCTGAGCGATACTCTGGGAATTGTGTAGTGCCGGCACAGATGGCGTCCTCGCGCAGCCTATCCGGCGAGCCGGGCACCGATGAGCCTTCCGTCTAGCCAAAAGAGGCTACGGCTCGGTCCAGGTTGTCGAATACTTCAAACAGGTTGAGCAGTCCGGTCATTTTCAAGGTCTGGACTGCGAACTTGGAAGGGTTCAGGAGTTTGAGCGCTCCGGCGCTTTGCTTGGCGGCGGTGAGGCAGCGGACCAAGAGTCCAATGCCGCTGGAGTCGAGCATGGTGACTTCACCCAAATCCACCAGAAATCTGGTGTCGCCGGCGGCCAGCAAATCGTCGAAGGTTTGCCGCATCGTGTCCACCGCGTCGCCCAGATTCAAGCGGCCGCGGAGTTTGATGACTTTGACGCTGGATTGATTTCGAACCTCTATATCCACCGGTTCTCCCTTTGCAGGTGAAGCGAGTCCACTACAGTTTTCGCGGCCCGCACGGCTGGGCGATTCCAAATTTGATTCTCTCGACTCACGGTTCGGCTGGCCTTGGCGCGCTCCGCGCTTAAAGTGTTTCGCTTTGCCGGGCCCGGCGCAAAAGGCTCTCATCCCAGAGCATGCCGAGAACCTCCGCAGAGGTTCTCTGCGAAACTCTACTCGAGCGACAGCGCGACTGGCGCTGGTTGACACTCGCTGGAGCGTCTGCTAGAGTGCCGTTCCAACTTAGAAGAAGCTCCGCGAATTTGCAAATCGCAAACGCTCCCCGCGCGGCCAGCAGCGCAAGACGTTAGGCCACTTCATGGCAATCCAGAGTTCAGGACTTTCGCTGAGTATGGCTGCGCTGTCCGCTCGACTGCTGGAGGAACGCGAAGTCCTGCCTCGCGCCCGAATCACTGCCCAGATCCTGGCGGATGCCTTGCCCGGAAGCGCGGTCAATGTGTACGCCGTCGCGCCGCTACCGGAGGGCGACGTCTGGGCGGTTCTGGCCAGCGCCGGCGCAGCCGCCGCGCCCGAGTCCGCCATACCGCTGCAAACCGGAACGCTGGGAATTTTGGCCCGCGACCTCAAGCCTCTCCTCTTCGACGGTCGAAGCGTCAGCCGGGAGGACTATGCCCACGTCAACGTCCGCCGAACTCTGCGCTCGCTAGGCTATCTGCCCTTGATGCGGAACTCAGCGGAGAACGATGCGCTGATCGGCGCCATCGAGATCCTCAGTTTCGAGAACACGCTCAGTCAGGCGCAGATGGACGACCTGAGCGCGGTGGGGGAAGTGTTCAGCGCGGCGCTGTTTGGGGCTCAGATTTATGAGAACGAGCACCACAACACGCTGGAATCGATCTCCCGGCTCACCCAGCTCTACGATATCGAGAAAGTCTTCAGCTCGACCCTGGAGATGGATCAGTTATTTCCCATCATTGGTTCCAAGGTGCGCGAGATGCTGGAGTGCGAGGCGGTCAATCTTTGGCTGCTGGAAGCGGATGAAAGCCTGCGCCTGATGCACCAATCCGGCGACGATTTCACGGTGCGCGTGGGAGCGTTGCAAAGGCCGGGGGAAGGTGTGGCCGGCGACGTTTCGGACAATGGCGAAGCGGTGCTGATCGAGCACTCGGATGACGAGCGGCTGCTGCGGCGGAATATGGTCTCGCCGAACGCCGGCGAAGACGAAGGTGAGGCCGATTCGGGTGGCGTGAAGTCGTTGATTGTCGCGGCGATCATGGACCAGGAATCGCTGGTAGGCGTGATCGAAGCGGTCAACAAACTGGATGGCAGCGCATTCGACGAGGACGAATTATTCACGCTGAGCCGGCTGACGGAGTCGGCGGCCATCGCGCTGCACAATGCAAGTTTGCTCGCGGCCGAACGCAAGGTCGAGGTTCTTGAAACTCTGGTCACGGTCAGCCATGAGATTACCTCGACGCTGAATCTGGAACGCATGCTGCAGACGATCGTCAACGCGCCGCAGGCGGTCATCCCGTACGAACGTGCCGCCGTCGCGCTGGAACATCACGGCAAATACAAGCTGAGCGCGGTCACGGGAGTCACGCAACTCGATTCCAATGCTCCGGAAATTGCGCCGCTCAACAACATTCTGCGCTGGGCTCTGCTGGCCGAGGAAGTGATCCACGTAAAGCAGCACGGGGACGAAATTTCCGATCCCCGCCCGGAAACCCAGGCCAAGTTCCGCGCCTATTTTGCAGAGACCGGAATGCGCGGTTTCTACGCCACGCCACTCAGCGACGACACCGGGCGAGTCGGAATTTTGGGACTGGAAAGCAGCGATCCGGATTTTCTATCGACCGCGCATCTGGAAATTCTGCAAGTGCTGGCGGGGCAGGCCACCGTCGCCCTGCGCAATGCGCAGATGTACAAGGAAGTGCCGTTCATCTCGGTGCTGGAGCCGGTGCTCGAGCGCAAGCGCAAATTCATGGCCCTGGAAAAACGCCGCCGCACCTTGATTACGATTCTGGCGGCTGCGGCAGTTATTTTTCTGGCGGCGTTTCCCCTTCCCCTGCGCGTGGACGGCGATGCTGTGATCGCGCCTGCGCATGCGAGCAAAGTGCAGCCGGAAGTGGAAGGGGTTGTGTCTCGCGTGCTGGTGCATGAAGGAGAAAGAGTCACGCAGGGGCAAGTCATCGCCGAACTGCAGGACTGGGAATACCGCTCGGCGTTAGGCCAGGCGCAAGCGAAATACCAGACTGCGGTGTTGCACATGAATCGTGCTCTCGCCGGCAATGACGGGAGCGAGGCCGGGATTCAGCGGGTGCAGGCTGATTACTGGAAGTCGGAAGTGGACCGAGCGAGCGCTCAGCTCGAACAGACAAAGCTACGTTCGCCGATCGACGGCACCATCGCGACACCGCACGTCGAGGACATGGCCGGACGCCGCCTGCAGTATGGCGACAGCTTTGTGGAGGTGGTGGACACTTCGCGAGTGCTGGCGGATGTGGCCATCGACTACACCGATACCAGCCTGCTGCGCGTGGGCGCGGCGGGCGCGGTTAAGCTGAACAGTTATCCTACGCGAACGTTTCGCGGGGTGGTTGAGGTGGTCAGTCCGGTCGGCGTGGTGCAGGGCGAGTCGAGAGTTTTCTTCGCGCGGGTTGCGATCCCCAACGCGGACGGTGCGATCCGCGCCGGGATGGAAGGCCGGGGCAAGATCAGCGCTGGCTGGTATCCGGCGGGCTACGTGATTTTTCGCCATGCCGGCATCTGGATTTATTCGCACATGTGGGATTGGTTCGGTCTGTAAAGTCGGGGGAGAAAATGGCGCGTAGAAATTTTGCCGCGGTGCTGGTGCTGGGGCTCACCGTGCTGGGCGTGGGTTGCCACGAGAGCGCACCCGGCGTTGCCAGCGCGGCCGCGGCAGATCCGGTCGCGGCGCAGGTTCCCGCGCCGGCTGCCAAGGTGGCACCGATTGTGGTGTCGGGCCCGCTGGTGGTGGAGCACGAGGTGGACGTCGACGCGCAGCAGGACGGCATCGTCGCCAGCATCGCGGTCGAGCCGGGACAAAGAGTCCGTGCCGGAACCTTGCTTGCGCAGTTGGACGACCGGCAAATTACTGCCAACCTGGAAGCTGCCCGCGCCCGCACCCGCAGCATTGAGGCAGATTTGAAGAATTGGGAAGCAGAGGCCAAGGTGATGCAGGCCGACTACGACCGCGCACAGAAAATGTGGGATGCGCAGATCCTGACCAAGGAGCAACTGGAACACGCCAAGTTTAAAGCGGAATCGGAAACCTGGGACATTCTGCGAGTAAAGGAATTGCTCAACGATGCCCGCCAGACCGAACGCTCCCTCGAACTTGACTTGGAAAAGACCCGCATCTCGGCACCCTTCGACAGCCTGGTCGCGCGCCGCTATGTGCGCGCCGGGCAGCAGGTGGCGAAGGGCGATCGGCTTTTCTGGGTCACGGCGGAAGCGCCGCTGCGCCTGCGTTTCACTCTGCCTGAGAAATATCTCGGCCGCCTGCACAAAGGCCAGCAGGTGGCTTTGGCGTCTCCCGATGTTCCCGAAGATAAGCATGTTGCGAAAGTCATCGAGGTGAGCCCGGTGGTCGACCCGGCGAGTGGGACGGTCGAGATCCTGGTGGAAGTGGTGGGCGCGTCGGGCCAGCTTCGACCGGGCATGACGGCAAGTGTGCGCCTCGACGGCCTGCAATGAGTTTTGTTTTGGTCGAATATCTAGCAATGGGCTTCGTCCGATGAGGGCCATGCGATGAGCTTCCTGCCATGAACATTACCGAAGCCCTCAACGCGGCGCTGCCCGAGATGCCCGCGCGCATGGTGGCGGAGCGGTATCCGCGGATCGCCAGCGACATGGTCTTCCGCGAGCATATCGAGGACGGCAAGGCGGTGTTCCGCGTCTACGTTCCGAGCGCGGAGGCCATGTACAAGTTCCCACCGCAGAATTGGGCGCTGATTCAACTCTTCGACGGCAAACGCAATTACGAAGAAATCGCCAGGCTCTATTCGCAGCAAACGCGGTCGGAGTACAGCACCGAGCAGGTTCGCGACTTTGCCGCCGAACTGGAGGCGATGGATTTCTGGTACAAAACACCGCAGGAAAAAAATATCGTCCTGATGCAGAAGAGCGTCGAGGAGCGGCGCAAGCTGCTGAAAAAGAAAAGCAGATACGGCGATCTCTCGCTCATTCTTTTTCCCGCCGTCAATCCTGACAAGTTTCTCGACTGGGTCTACAAGTACACCAGCTATTTCTATTCCCCATGGTTCACGTTACTGACCCTGCTGGCGTTTGGATTCTCGGCCGGAATCACCATCACGCACTGGTCAGAGATCGGCCGCGACACTCTGGAGTTCTACAACTTCGCAGACAAGTCCTGGGCAGATGTGATCCAGTTCTATTTGCTGGCCGTGGGAGTGCTGGGATTTCACGAGCTCGGCCACGGCCATGCATGCAAACACTACGGCGGCCGCGTCCCGGCGATGGGATTCGCGCTGATTTATCTGGCCCCCGCTTTCTACACGGACACCACCGAGGGCGACGTCAAGGGAACACGCTACGAGCGGCTGATTATTGCCTTGGCTGGCGTGTGGGCGGAGCTCATGATCTATGCCCTGGCTACGCCGCTGTGGTGGGGCACTCCGCCCGACACGGCTCTGCACAATGCTGCCTACGTGCTGATGTTGATCACGGGAATTTCCGCAGCGCTGATCAACTGGAATCCACTAATCAAGCTGGATGGCTACCACATGCTCTGCGAAATCCTCGGCATTGTGGATCTGAAAGAGGCGTCGACGGCTTTCGTCTCCGCGTGGGTGAAGCGCCACGTCTGGGGTTTGCCGGTGGACGTGCCTTACGTTCCGCGGAAACGGCGGCTGGGCTATGGAATTTATGCAATTCTTTCCGGCCTGTATAGCTACACCGTGCTCTATGTAGTTGCCCGGTTCGTGGGCAATGTGTTTCGCAACTTCAATCCGGACTGGTCGTTTATTCCGGAGCTGGTGACTGCTGGACTCATCTTCCGATCGCGGATCCGCGTGCTGCTCAACTTTATGAAATTCGTCTATCTCGACAAGAAAGATCGCGTGTGGGCGTGGTTCAAGCCGACTCGCACTCTGGCCATCGCCTCGGTCGGGGCCTTAGCTCTGCTGCTTCCGTTGTGGCACGAGTCGGCTTCCGGCCGCTTCGTGCTTGAGGCGGCGCAGCATGCGGTCCTACGCACGGCCGTGCCGGGCACCGTGGTCGCAGTCTATGCGGAGGAAGGTCAGCCTGTGCTGGCGGGAGCTTCGGTGATTCAGCTACGCAACCTGCCCTTGCAGTCGAAGCTGGCTGACAGCCAAGCGGAGCTCGCACTGGCCACGGGCCGGGCCACAGCGGCCGCCCTGCGCAATGCCGACTTCGCCACCGCCGCCCAGGAGCGGGACCGGTTGACCGAGCAGACGCTCGAGTTGCAAGCGGAAGCGGACCACTTGAGTTTGGTCAGCCCGATCTCCGGCGTGGTGGTGACGCCGCGGGTTCAGGACCATTTGGGGGCCTTTGCCCTTGCCGGCACTGAGCTTGTGGAAGTTGCCGATCTTCGCAACCTCCGCGTCCGAATTTTCATTTCGGAACATGAAATCTACAAATTTCAGGTGGGGTCGGAGGCGCGCCTGCAGGTAGACGGAATTCCGAACAAGCGGGATACGCGCGTGGTCGACATCGCCCCAATGAACTCGCAGCTGGCGCCGGGCCTGGAGGACATTGGCCAGTACCAGGGCACGCGCCCACCCAACTTCTATGTGGTGGACCTTCTGGTTCCGAATAAGGATGGTTTGCTGAAACCGGGCATGGCGGGCACGGCCCGAGTCTACGGACACCGCCGCAGTCTGGCTGGACTGGTTGCACAAGATGTGGCCAACTTTTTTGGCCGCAAGGTCTGGTGAGGCGGCCCGTCCGGGGCCGATTATGCTGAGCTCCGAATGGGCCTCCGGAAAAAGATAAGGCCGCCTCCCCAGGCGGCCTCCATCTTTACTGGCTTGGAGCTTAGCGCTTCGCCAGCTTTGCCAATTTCGCGAACTTCGCCATTTTGGCCATCTTCGCCATCCTGGCCATTTTGGCCATCTTCGCCATTTTCTCGGTTTTGGCGCTGGCGGTTGCCGGCGTCACATCGGCCAGAGTAGCGCTGGCCACATTGGCCTTCTTGGTTGCGTTCAGGCTGCTGATTAGGGACTTTTTCTGAATCGACATTGTGGGCTCCTGTTTTGTGAACCGGATTTTTTCTTCTACTGCACGGCCTTCTAGATAGCAAGGGAGTTGCCAAACTCCGCGCGAGAATTCGGCAAAACTCTAATTCTTTATAATCAGCGAGATGCAGGAAATCTCGTGCTTCAGGGCGCGGTTGCCATGGGTGAATTTTTCGACCGAGGTTAATAATTAACCATCGATAGGTTATTTATTAACCTTTTTCGCCTTGTAGGAGGCCGGGGCCGCTTCGATCTTCAGAGTGCGGCACAGATACTTCATGCGCTGAGGATCGAGGCGCAACAGTTCCGCCGCAGCCGATTTCTTTCCTCCGGTGCGGCGCAGGGCGGCGTTGAGGTAGGCGACTTCGATGCGCTGCATCTCCGCGTCGAAGTCCACACCTCCCTCGGGGATAAGGATGGCTTCCTGGCTGGCGGCACTGGAATACAGCAGGTGCTGCGGAAGATGATGCGCCGCGATGAACGAGCTGTCGTTCAGCACCACCATGCGCTGGACGATGTTCTCCAGTTCGCGCACGTTTCCGGGCCAGGGATAATCCTCGAGAATTGCGATCACTTCGGGCTGGAGCTGCTTCAGAGGTTTTTTGTTGGCGGCGCAATAGACGCGGAGAAAGTGGTCCAGCAGCAAGGGCAGGTCGCCCACACGCTCCCGCAACGGAGGGAGTGTGATGGGGACCACGTTGATGCGGTAGAAAAGGTCCTCGCGGAAACGGCCTTTGTGAACCATGTCTTCCAGGTCGTCGTTGGTGGCCGCGATGAGACGGAAATCGATCTTCTTCACCGATCGCCCACCGATCCGCTGCGTGGCGTGCTCCTGCAGCACGCGCAATAATTTGGCCTGCAGATTCGGGTCGAGGGTGGTGATTTCGTCGAGGAAGAGCGTGCCCGTGTGGGCCATCTCAATCAGTCCAGCCTTGGCGGTTTCAGCCCCTGTAAATGCGCCTTTCTCGTGGCCGAACAGTTCGGACTCGATCAGACTCTCGGGAATCGCGGAACAATTCAGACAGATGAAAGGGTTGTCCCGGCGGTCACCGGATTGCACGATGGCCTGCGCCACCAGTTCTTTGCCAGTGCCGCTTTCGCCGCGGACCAGAACCGTGGCGTTGCTGTCAGCGACCGCCTGCACGGCCTGGTAGACGCGCTGCATGGGCACGCTGCCGCCGATCATGCCGCAGAAGGCGGACTTGCTTTCCACTTGCTCGCGCAAGCGGCGGCCTTCCTGAAGCAGGCTGCGTTTTTCAATCGCGCGCGCCAGCACGACCTGCAATTCCGTCAGGTTCACGGGAACCTGGAAGAACTCGTCGGCGCCGGCCTGGCTCGCCTTCAGCGGCACGCGGCGGTCGGTGGAACGAGTCATGGCGATGAGAACTACGTCTTCGCGAAGCCGCCGCAACTCCTGCAACACTTCGAGGCCGTCGGCAGCGCCGTCGCCGATGCTGTCGAGATCGAGAACGATGCCATCCAGTTGCGGGTTGCTGACCAGAGATTGAATCTGTTCTTCGTTTTTGGCCAGGACGGCGCTGAAGTTGTCGGCCAGGAAGCGGCAGAGCTCGGGAAAGGCAGACTCTTCGTCGGAGATGATCGCGATGGAGTATCGGGTTCCGTCGGAGCGAAGTCCCTGCCAGGCCATGTGAGCTCGCACTCGCCAAGGTTTGACGAGCAAGGCTAAGCTGCACATTATAGGTTAATTTTTAACCTTGCTCGATTAATCTTTGGATGGAGTGGAAGAAGAAACATGCCGAGGCCGTTAGCGCGACGGATGGTCGAAGGTCATGCAAAGCGCGTAGGCGTATTTGGCTGGAGGTGGCGGCGACCGGCAGCCGATAAATGCCATCACGGTAACTCAACTACTCGGGCTTCCCCAGCGAATGCTGGCGGTAAGCGTTTTGCAGCACGGAGAAGGCCAGTTTCTTCGTGCCATCTTCGGCAATCAGGCCTTTGCGGTTGTAACCGTCTTGCAGTTTTGGGATGTTCCGTCCTGGCGAGCGAAAGTCGGTGAGAATCCAGGGAACGACTCCGCGAAGTTGCGGAATCTTCCGCAGCATTGCGAACTGGTGCTCGAACACGAAGACCTGCTGTTCTTCGGTCCAGCGCTGGTTCACCGCGCCATGGTTGCCGGCCTTGGCCTCGGCGCCGAACTCGGTCATCAGCACGGGCTTGAGTGGAAAGGTCCAGTGGATCTGGTCGGCGTCTTCGGGAGTCATCTCGTACCAGCCGATGTATTCGTTCTGCCCAATCACATCGAGCGCAGCGCACAGCGGATCATGATTCACCATCTCGAAGCCGTTGGGCCGGGGGCCGATGATGGCCGACGTGATCAGCCGCGTGGGATCGAGTTTCCGCGCCTCGTTTGCCAGATCGCTCAGGAATTTGGTGCGGGTGGGATTGTCCGGCGTCTCGTTTGAGACTGACCACAGGATTACGGACGCCTTGTTCCGGTCGCGGCGAATCATCTCCTTCAGCATGGCCAGATCTTTTGCATATACTTCCGGCTGGGCAAAGGAGATGTTCTGCCAATTTGGAATCTCCGACCACACCATGATGCCGTCGCGGTCTGCCTCGCGCTCCATGCGCTCGTCGTGCGGATAGTGGGCCAGCCGCACAAAGTTTGCGTCGAGTTCCTTCAGGTAGCGAAAGATCGTGCTGACATCCTCATCGGTGTTGGCGCGACCGCCGCGCACTGGCGCCTCGGCGTGTACGTTAGCGCCCTGCAGAAATACAGCCTTGCCATTGAGCAGAATGCGGGTTCCATCCACGCGAATGTCGCGGAATCCGATGTCATCGGTCAGCCGATCCTCGGAAGTATTCAGGTCGACCTTGTAGAGCTTGGGGGACTCAGGCGACCACAGAGTGAGCTTTGCCGCTCTCATGCTGAACCATGCATTGCCCGCGGCGTCAGTGGCGGCGACCGTCTGGGCCCTGGCTTCAGGAATATCGATGGTGACCTGGGTTCCGGCCGGCGCATCCAGCACATGAACATAGCCTGTGATCTCGGTGTTTGCTGGATCGAAGCTGGCCTGACGGGCAAGGTGAATATCGTAATCGTCGATAAAGGCTCGGGGTACCGTGACCAGAGAAACATCGCGTGTGAGACCGCCGTAGTTGAACCAGTCGAAGACCGTGGAAGGGATGCCATCGGCGAGGCGGGTCGCATCGACGGCTATCACCACGAAATTCGAGCCTGGATGAAGCACGCCAGTTACTTCGCAATCAAAGGGCGTGTAGCCACCCTCGTGATCGCAAACCCGAGTCTGGTTGACCCAAACGTGTGAGCGGTAGTTGGCTGCTCCTACATGGAGAAAGGCACGCGAGTTGGGCCGCGGTGCAGCGTCGAAATCGCGCTCGTACCAGACCACCCCTTCGTAGTTGAACAGTTGGGGAATCTGCGTATTCCAGTCTCCCGGAACTCTGAGTGTGGGAGCAGTGGCAAAATCGTATTCCTGATTGTGCTTGCCGACAAGGTTTGGGTGCTCGTTCAAGGCGTAGGCCTTGTCGTTGATCTCTCCATTCGAGGTATAGAGCGCACGGGCTGGGGATTGGTCGACCAGGTAATGCCATTCTCCGTTCAAGCTGGTCCCATTGCGATGATCGACGTCCACCAGCAGGGTCTGCAACCGCTGCTGAGCAAAGACAGGACTCGGCGCGAAGCAAGAGACCGCGAAGACACTCACCAGGATCGCTACCCGCATAGCCATACGCAAATTGTAAGCTCGGTGCGGCTCAAGCCTGGGAACGAAACAATCCCAATGAGCTTAGTTAAGCAAGAGGCGAGCGAGTCTTGCCTGTGCAATAAAGGCTATTCCGAACCATTGAGTGAAAACGGCTTTCCGGCGCAACGGCGTGCGGCAAAGAGATTGCCCGCGATGGAGATGCCCATAAAGAGGCCGCAGGCCGCATCGAGCCATGCGTGCGGCTCGGCGAACGAGGGGCGGACGAAGACCCACAGAATGAGTCCGGCAACCAGGGAAAGGTTCGCGATGATCAATTGGATTCTGCTTCTACGATCGCGACGGTAAATTGGGACACACATTTCTAGTTCTCCTTTTCGGTTAGACGTTGCATCGATACCAGGTGAAGAGCGAAAGCTTGACGGCGACGAAGACGACAACCAGGGCGAACAGATCCCAGTCCCAAACGTGACCGCGAAGGAGGCGGAGTTCGAAAAAGACCAACGCGAGCAGAGCGGTGAGGATGCCTGCGGCGCTCGAGGAGCGGCGGCGATGATCGAGAAAGCGTTCATCGACGAGTTTGCCGAGAATAGGAACGCGGCTGAGAATATGTGGATTCATGACTGGTTCTCCAGGCGAAAAATCTGGTCGGTGGAACAAGTAAAGATGCGCGCGAACGTGAGCGCCAGCTCCAGACTGGGCACATAACGATTTCGTTCAATCGAGTTGATACTCTGGCGCGAAACACCGGCAGCCAGGGCCAGTTGCTCCTGGGTCCAGCCATTGCCGATCCGAAGCTCCTTGACTCGATTGACGATGGTGTGAGACATGTCAAGCTGACTTTCCATTTCAGGATAGTGCCAAACCAACCGCATGTCAAGCTAACTTTCCATTTCAAACGGAATGCCGGTGCACCGGCGGGGAGCAAGCCGCGTCAACCCGACAGGCGATAGGCTGGCAACTTGTGCCCTGGGCTCTGAAAAGTGAGCAGGGCGTCGGGCTGAACCTCCTGGTGAGGAATAGAGCATTCACCGCGGTCGCTCCGCCAAACCCAAGCATGGAGAAGCTCATTCTTCACATGAATAGAAGTTCCGAGTCCGGCGTCAGCGGGGCCGTAACATTGGTCTATGTGTCTGTGAGGCGTGCGGCTGAAATCAAAGGCCAACCTCTTACATTCCCAGGCTCTCTAAGTCGCAGGAGTGAACTATGCCGAGAAAGAAGTCTTCCGCAAATCGAAAATACGGAAAAGCAGCAGGCAAAAAAATCGAGAGCGCCATGCGGCGCAAAAAGAAAGGCACGCTGAAATCAGGACCGGGAGGAAAGGGCGGAACGGTAAAGAGCCGGAAGCAAGCCATTGCGATTGGTCTTTCCGAAGCGCGAAAGCAAGGGGCCAAGGTTCCTCGCAAGAAAGCGTCGTAAGGGGCTCTAGTCCATTTTGGCCGAAGCGATAGGTTCGGGTTCCTATCAGGCGGGGGAGAAATATTCCTGTCTGCGAGCGCGACGTTCGCTCCGGCGGGCGATGCGACTGAAAGCCCGCGCCGGGCGGAAAGTCAGCCGCGCGGGGAAGTCGCCAACCGCAGCTGCCGCAGTGACATCCAAGCTGCAGGTCAAAAAACCGAATTTGAAGGGTGAGGAGTTTTTTATGTTTCGCATATCAATACTCTTGCTAGCGGCGGCCTGCATTGCACTCTCGGCTACTTGTGTTATCGCACAGCAGTCCAGTAATTTGATGAAACCGTCGGCTGCAACCGGCGCAAGCACTGGAAAAACGTCCGCAACAACTCCCATGACAGACAGCAGATTCATGAAGCAAGCCGCTGAGGGTGGAATGGCCGAAGTAGCCCTTGGCCAACTCGCAGTAGAAAAGGCCGCGAGCAGCGACGTGAAAAAGTTCGGGCAGCGCATGGTGGATGATCACAGCAAGGCCAACGATGAATTGAAACAGCTTGCTGCGCAAAAGAGTATCGAACTCCCGCAGAACCTGAGCGCCAGGGACAAGGCCACCAAGAAGACGCTGGAAGGGCTGTCAGGCGATCAATTCGATCAGGCGTATATGAAGGACATGGTGAAGGATCACAAGAAGGACGTTGGCGATTTTCGGCGCGAGAGCAAGGCCGCTCAAGATCCGGACCTGAAAAAGTTCGTTTCACAGACTTTGCCAACTCTCGAAGATCATTTGAAACAAGCAGAGTCCATTGCACAACCGACGACCGCGTCAGCTTCGGCGCACTAATGCGAGATCCGGGGTAATGACCTCGGAAAGCTTTCGGCATCATGCACGACGGATCGCACCGCAAGACTGATATAGCGCGTAGAAAAAAGGCATTCTTCGCCGGGGGCCGGCGGAGAATGCCTTTGAGTTTATGCGGCGGCCCGCATGTTCACCGATCCGGCAATTTGCGAGAGAAGCTCGTCGGCTTTCTCTTCTTCCGCTTCGATGCTTTCGAGAATGGCAGCATCCGACGAGCGACCGATGATTTCAGCCCACCGCCGTAACGTGCCGTAGACCGCAATTTCATGATGTTCGACCTGTTGCGCAGCGCTGATCAGCGCGATGTCGCGCACCGATGGATCTGTCACATCCTTAATCGTGTCCGACGCTTCAGAGGTGAGACTGTCGATGACTTTGCAGGTCTCGGCGGAGTCATCTCCCTGGTTAATTCGCAAAAGCGCCTGGACTTTGCTGACATGACCCTTTGTCTGCTCGAGGTGATTACGGAAAGCCTCAGCCAATTGCGGGTCGCTTGAGTTTTCGATGAGGTCGGGGAGGGCTTTGGTGATTTTCTGTTCCATGTCGAGAGCTTTTTTCAGACTGCTTATGTAGAGCGTTCGCAAATCTTCAATGTGCGCTGAAAACAGTTTCATAATGAATCCTTTCGGGTGGGCTGATGTTTCATTGAAGTAAGGGCTGGCGAGCAGGAGCGGCGCTTCTCCAGCGAAGTGAATCTTCGATGTGGAGGGCGCGCCAAGGGTTGCGCTTCAATGTTGAGCGCGGCGTGACGCGATTCGCAAGACAATCCAGGGGCTCAGCGGATTTCGGTAAATTGAATGCCTACACTCGTGCTGCGGTTGGCAAATGGAAAGCGAGGACGACGGTTCTTTATGAGTCTCTACCTTTCGTGCTTGCTGCGATTAGTGGTTGCGCTCGTGAAGGGTAACGTTTTATCCGATAGCGTTGAGGGCTGCGATTAGTTCCGAGGGCATCTGCAGGCTCGAAGCCTGTAGATTTTCGCGAAGATGAGCGAGGGAAGACGTCCCGGGAATGAGCAGGATATTGGGCGAGCGCTGGAGCAGCCAGGCCAGCGCAACCTGCATCGGTGTGGATTGCAGCGCAGCGGCGGCTGTATCAAGCGCCGAAGACTGCAGAGGAGTGAAGCCTCCTAGCGGGAAAAAGGGAACGTAAGCTATTCCCTGCGCAGCCAGGTCATCGATGAAAGCGTCGTCGTTCCTTTTCGCCACGTTGTAGAAATTTTGCACGCAAACGATCTGTGTCATGGCCTGCGCTTCGGCCAACTGGGAGGGAGAAATGTTGCTTAGACCGATGTGGCGGATCAATCCCTCGCGTTTGAGTTTGATGAGTACGCTCAGCGGCTCTTCGATCGATTCCTGCCCCGGCTCCGAGATTCCGCCGACTCGAAGATTGACGACGTCGAGATGGTCGAGGCCAAGATTTCTCAAGTTGTCGTGAACGGCATCGACGAGCTCCTGCGTGGAGAGTGCGTGCAGCCAGGATTTGTCCGGACCTCGACGGGCGCCGACTTTGGTGACGATCACAAGATCCTTGGCGTAGGGATGGAGGGCCTGCTTGATCAGTTGATTGGTGACATGAGGTCCGTAGAAGTCGCTGGTGTCGATGTGGTTCACGCCCGACTCAACCGCTTCGCGCAGAACAGCGATGGCGGCGTTGACGTCCCGCGGCGGTCCCCAAACTCCAGGGCCGGCCAGTTGCATGGCGCCGTAGCCCATGCGGTTTAAAGTCGTTGACGTGGCGGGCAGGGTGAAACTGCCCGCAAGATTCTTTTGTTCAATCATTTTTCGTCTCCTGATGTCGCGTTTGGTTGCTGTTCATTGAGGGCCCGGATTAGCCGTGAACGGTGACGGCGTCTGCAGCGGGCTCGAAATACTTCATCGCGTTCAGATCGGCGATTAAGCCCGGACCTGTGGGTCGCCATCCCAGCCATTGCTGAGTCAGAGCGCTCGAAGCCGGAATGTCGTGGCCTACGAAGAGCCCGAGCCAACCGAAGTGGTCGGCTGCCTCGGCAGCGGACTTGGATACGACCGGGATCTTCAAGCCGCGGCCAATAGCTTCAGCGATCGCTCGCAGCGGCACGCCCTCTTCGCCGACCGCGTTATAACGGACTCCGGCGCAGTTTTTTTCAGAACCTTTCTCCAGCGCCAGCAGGTAGAGTCGGGCGGCGTCGAGCACGTGCACCGCGGGCCAGCGGTTAAGTCCGTCGCCGACATATGCCGAGACACCTTTTTCGCGGGCCAAGGCGACCAGGTAGGTGACGAGGCCTTGCTTCACCGGATCGTGGACCTGGGGAAGGCGCATGGCCGAAACCCGCACGCCTTTCTCAGCTAATGAGGCTGCCGCTTGTTCCGAGGCAACGCGGGGAATCGGAGAATTCGGCGCATCTTCTTCGGTCGTGAGTCGTCCCGGGGTGTGTGCGACAGCGGTGCCGGAGGTAACGATTAGGGGGCGGTCGGAACCCACGAGCACGGAGCCGAGCGCCTCAATGGCGCGGCGGTCTATCTCACAGACTTCGTTGAAGCGGGCGAAGTCGTGGACAAAGGCGGTGTGAATCACGCCATCCGACGCGGCTGCGCCACTGCGCAGGCTGTCCAGGTCCTCTACATCTCCGCGATGGACCTTCGCCCCGGTCGCGGCGAGCGACTTGGCGCCGGCATTTGAGCGGGCAAGCCCGAGCGCCTGATGACCTGCATCAATAAGCTCACGAACCAGAACGGAACCGATAAATCCAGTGGCCCCGGTAACAAAAACACGCATAATCTTTGCCTCCTAAGCAAATTGTGGTTCAGTGGAATGGGAGAAAGTGTTCAGCCGATTGGCGAGCCGGATCGAAACTTTTGCTGTGATCGAACGCCATTCGCGGACCGAAGTGGGCAGTGGGTCAACCTCGATCGCCTCCTGCAGCCAGTCTTCGACCGAGAGCTTTGCCTGTTCCGAACCGAACAACTGGGCAACAGCTTGGAAGAACGCCGCCAGCTCTCGCTCGGCCAGAGCCGCGAGATCGGAACAGACATGATTGGAATCGGACGGCATGGGATGAGCGGGAGGATTCATAGCCATTACCTTTCGTGGCCGGAGGTCAAAGGCCGCCAATCGGAATGCCGCTATTGACAGGCCGAATCGTTCCAGCTAAAACGGAGAGTGTCTCCGTATCTGGAGATAAGATAACCGGAGATCGTCTCCGGTTGCAAATTTTTTTTCCATGCCTATCAAGAAGCAGAAAACCACCGTGCGAAAACCGCGCACCGACGCGCAGCGGAACCGCGAGCGCATTCTGGAGGTGGCGAAAGAGGCATTCACCCGGAGCGGCGCCAACGCCAGTCTCGATGACATTGCGAAAGAGTCGGGCGTGGGAGCGGGAACTCTGTATCGCCACTTCCCTACACGCGACGCGCTGATCGAAGCGGTCTACCGGACTGAGGTGGAGAAGATGGCGGCCGCGGAACGGAAGTTCTCCGAAAGTATGTCCCCCATGGAAGCCTTGCGAGCGTGGATGCTTTTGTTTGTGGACTACATCGCGGCCAAGCAGATCATCGCTCCGGCCCTGAATTCAATGGTCGGAGGGCCTTCAAAACTTTATGAAGGTTCTCGCAGTCAGATCCAGGGAGCGATTGATTCGCTGGTGAAGCGGGCGATCAAGAGCGGCGACATTCAAAAGGATCTGGAGCCGTTTGATCTTCTGCGGGCGCTGATCGGCGTGTCGTATGTGGCGTCTGGTCCGGAATGGCGGCAGAGCGCGAGAAGACTGGTGGACATCCTCATCAGCGGATCGCGCCCGATCAAATAGCCGACCGGATTTATGTTCGTTTGACGATAAAGACGGTTTTGTCGTCGATCAGGGCTTCATCGCCGCTCTGGCGAAGCAGGTCGTCCTGCTTGGTCGCGTAATCCAGCAACGCATTGCAAATTTCTCTGGCGGGTTGCCGGTAGTGTTCGCGCATGACCGCCTCCAGTTGCTCGCGCCCTTGCTGGTCGCTGCCATCGTAGACTCCATCGGTATAGAGGACCAGAATATCTCCGGGACTCATGAGCGTGATCTCGGAGAGATCGGCGGAATTAAATTCGGTCTGCCGTACGTTTAGAGAATAATATTTCTTGACGTCAGGATGATGCGCCGGGAGTTGTAACCCAAGAGCAAGGAACTGCACCATGTGGTCATTGTCGATCTTCATGAACTTGCGATATTCCGCCGAGAATACCAGCGGCGGAGGATGCCCAAAATTCGCAAAACGGAAATGGCCCAGAGGATCGACTTCGCCGTACAGCATGGTAGCGATTTCGCGCGCGCCTTCTTTCTCGGTTATCCCGAGGGCGTTGCGGGCAGTCACCGACTGCGCCAGCCGCAGGTTTATATTTTCGAGAAGCATCGGCGTTGTCTTGCCGTAGCGATCCAGTTCGGTCAGCATCAAGGCATGGAACGTGTCATGAACGGTGGATGCAATCTTGGCTGAGATGAGTCCGTGGCCCTGCGCGTCGACCACTAGAACCCCTGCCGTCGAATAAAGGTCCCTTAAATCTTCTGCAACGCGCACCTGTTCAGAACTCCGCGCGAAGCGGTATTCCGCTTCCATCGTCAGGGTGTAGCCCTGCGTCCCTCTCATCCATTGCACATGATCGTCCACCGAGTTGCGGACCGCCGCTCCTGCGGGGAGCGGTTCGAGAAACTCCTTAGCCAGGCGCTGAGCCTGGTGAATGCGTGCGTCGATGTCGTAGCGCTGCTGAAAATTGATGTACTCAAAAAGGTCACCGCCCACCGTACCAGCCGGAATGGAGTTGCCGAACATCTCGATGCCGGGGATGTGCGGAATCGCGCCCTCGACCGGCATCAGCCGTTCGCGCAGGTACTCATCGATACTCTGAGCCGTGTTGAGATTCATAACTGGATCGTGAAGGGCCGAGATCGGAGCGAGTCGTTGAGCATGGAATAGTTGTAGGCCGGAGAAGGCCAGATCTCATGCAGTGCTTCCCGAGAATTGTCGCCGAGGATGCGCGGAGCGGTCAAACGAGCGGCACAGCGGCGATGAGAGATCGCTACAATGCGTCGGTTCTGTGACTTTAGTATGAAAGCGTTATTGACCGGCGTTCGAAGTGCCGATAAGAATCCTGACGGGGCGGCATTCCGACACTATTACTGCGGGAGGGACAAAGCAAGGCACCCTCCGTAGGTTTCGCACCACCTGAAACTTCTCGGGTCGGGGCCGCGAAATCGGAGTGCGTAACCCGTTCAGACTGGGGATGAGAATGAAATTGCGATTTGCTTGCTGTGCCTGCCTGGCGATGGTCCTGTGTTCGACGATCTCGGTGTTCGCTCAAGAAACAATCGCGGCAGTTTCAGCCGCTGTGCCACAAGCAGCATCTGCCCCCAATTCTTCTCAACCTGCTCCCCAGCAACAAGCGACCACGATGGCCATGCCGGCTGCCCCGTCTAAGCACATGCTGGGCCCGCTCGAGGTTTCGGTGAACTGGCGGACGCGGGCGGAGGGCTGGTACTGGTTTCAGGGTGCCACCGGAAACAGCGAATATGGCCTGTGGGATTCACTGCTGCGGCTCGGTGTCGGGCAGACCGGCGAACATTTTGATTGGTTCCTGGAAGGCGAGCAGCCGTCAATTCTGGGGTTGCCCGACGACGCCGTCGTGGCGGCTCCGCAAGGCCAGCTTGGCTTAGGCGGAAGCTACTATGCGGCGAACAACAATCACACTGACGTCGCCAACGGATTTGTGAAGCAAGCTTTTATCAATTTCAAGCATCTGGGTCCGGTGGGTTTCAAGATCGGACGCTTCGAATATTTTGACGGCCTGGAAGTCACGCCCAAAGATCCGCTGCTGGCGACGATCGTGCAGACTCGCATTTCGAGCCGATTGATTTCGAACTTTGGCTTCTCTGCGGTGCAGCGGACGTTTGACGGAGTGCAGATGTCGGCGAGTTCGGGGCAGAATAACTTTACGTTTTTTGGAGCGCGGCCGACTCAGGGCGTCTTTCAGGTAAAGGGGATGGATGAGTTGGACGTGGACACCTATTACGGCGCATATACGCGGTCGATCACAACGCAACACAGCGCCGGAGAATTGCGCGTCTTCGCCTTGGGCTACATCGATCACCGGACGATGGTGCTGAAAACCGATAATCGGCCCTCGTCAGTTCGCGCGACCGATCTAAACAAGATTGAAATTGCCACGTGGGGCGCGGACTATGCCCATGTCTTCAATACCAGCAGTGCGGGCAAGTTTGATTTTCTTTTCTGGGGCGCGCTGCAAACCGGATCGTGGGGCGCTGAGGCGCAGCATGCGGGTGCATTCGTCGCGGAAGCGGGATGGCAGGCGCCGGTGAGAGTGCTCAAGCCATGGGTGAGTGCGGGATATTCCTACGGAAGTGGCGATGGGAATCCGAACGACACCAGTCACGGCACTTTTTTTCAGGACCTGCCCACGCCGCGCCAGTATGCGCGCTTCCCTTTTTACAACATGATGAACAACGAAGATTTGTATGCCACTTTCAATGTGCGGCCCGTGGCCAAGCTTGCCCTGCGCAGCGAAGTTCATACGCTGCGACTCGCGGACGCAACTGACTTTTGGTACTCCGGCGGCGGCGCGTTTCAGCCCAAGACCTTTGGATTTACCGGACGGCCCAGCAATGGAAACCGGGGACTGGCCAATGTCTGGGACCTCAGCGCCGACTACCAGTTCACGCGGTCGTTTAGTTCCACTTTCTACTACGGCCACGCCTGGGGCAAGGGCGTGATTGCGTCGATCTACCCGGACGGGGCGAACGGGCAGTTCATTTTTGTGGAGACCAACTACCATTTCTAGGCAGATCACTGAACTGCTTTATCGAAACTGGGTCGGCGCAACTTATTTCGCCTCGAATCCGTTCATCAAGACCTCGATCATCACGGCGAGCAGCCATGATCTGGTTCGCCGGACTTTCTCTGGTACACTGGCGCGCATGAACGGGACCAATCGAAGACAATTTCTTGGGCAATGTGCTTTGGCCACGGCCGGAGCCTACTTGTTACCGGAATTTGCGCGTGCATCCGGAAGGCCGGAACCCTCGGTTAAATTCCCCACGGTGCCGAGAGAGAGAGTCGCGGTGGCGGCTTATCCGTTTCGCGAATTTCTTGAGGGATGGATGGGTTGGGACGGCAAAACTCCGGGCCCGGTTCCGGCCACACGGCAAATCGAGCTGAAAGATTTTGCCGCCCACATCGCCGACAAATTCAACGTTCATAAGATTGAACCCTGGAGCCGGGTCTTTCCTTCGACAGATCCGAAGTATCTGGAGCAATTCCGCGTTGCCGTGGAGAAGGCTCATTCGGCGATCGTCGACATTGCGGTGGATGAGCAGCACAGCCAATACTCGCCGGACGCAGCGGAACGCGAGCAGGCGGTAATTTCGAGCAAGCACTGGGTAGATGTAGGGGCGGCGCTGGGGTCCCCGAGTATTCGCACGCATGTGCAGGGCGCCAAGGACGTAAAGCCGGACGTAGGGCGCGCGGCCGACACTCTGGCGCACGTGGCAGAATATGGGGCTAAGAAGAATGTTGTGGTGCACTTGGAGAATGATGACGCGGTCAGCGAGGATCCGTTTTTTATTGTGCAGGTGATTGACAAGGTGAACAGTCCATGGCTGCGGGCGCTGCCGGATTTTGGCAACTCGCTCAACACGCATGATGATGACTTCAACTATCGCGCCATGGATGCGATGTTCGCGCATGCTTACGGCATTTGCCATGTGAAGGACGGCGAAGTAGACGACAACGACAAGCCCACGCATGTGGACCTGGCGAGGACATTTGCGATCTTGAAAAAACATGGATACAAGGGATATTGCTCGATTGAATACGACGCGCCGGGCGATCCTTATAAGCCGACGGCGGATCTGATCGAGAAGACGTTGGCGTTCCTTTCATGAGGCACAATCTCATCGCGCGTCTTTGAGCCGGGCGATTCCTTTCACTCTCCGGTTGGCGGCTATCGTCTAGCGGTGGTAATCTTGCGGCGAAATCAAATCCCACTTGTGAGGAATACGAATGAGGCTGCGCGAAATCGCTGTAGGAATGGTGCTGCTGGTTTCTTGTGTCACAGCTGGGGCCGCGGATCGAAAATACATAGTGAAACCGCGAGCCAGCGACGTGAAGGCGCTGCCTTTCAGCGAGGCGGTGCTGGTGGGTAACACGCTGTACATTGCGGGCCATGTTGGCCTTGATGCTAAGACGGGCGCGCCGCCAGCTAGCGCTGAAGATGAGGCGAAGATGGTGATGGAAGGCGTGAAACAAACCGTTGAGCAGGCTGGACTGACGATGGACGACGTAGCTTCGGTGCAGATTTTCTGTACCGATCTGAAGCTCTACGATACTTTTAACGCGGTGTACAAAACCTACTTTCACGACAACTATCCGGCGCGGGCGTTTATTGGCGCGGCCAGTCTGGTGCGCGGGGCGAGGTTTGAGGTGATGGGGATCGCGGTCAAGAAAACGCAATAAGCCGCCCCTAAGTGCGATTCGTTTTTTATTCGCCTTGCAAAGGATTTGTGGTAAATCTATTAGGCGATGCGAAAAGCGGTCGACCATCTCAAGAAGTCGGATCCGGTGCTGCGCGCCATTATTGAGCGGGTGGGGCCGTGCCGCATGAAATTTGACGAGCCGGAGTTTTGTAATCTGGCCGAGGCGATTGTCTACCAGCAGCTCAACGGAGCCGCGGCGGCGACGATCTTTGAACGCTTTGCGGCGCTCGCCGGCGAACCGCTGACGCCGGAAGGCATTCTCAAACTGAGTGATGATCAACTGCGCGGGGTGGGGCTGTCGAAACAGAAGTCGGCATATTTGAAAGATCTGTCAGAAAAGACTGCGGCCGGGCTGCTCGATTTTTCGCGGCTTTCCGAACTTTCGGATGAAGCGGTGATCGAGCATCTGACGCAGGTGAAGGGCATTGGCGAGTGGACGGCGCACATGTTCCTGATGTTTTCCCTGCGGCGCCCGAATGTGCTGCCTACGGGCGATTACGGCGTGCAGACGGCGATCAAGAAGCATTACAAGAAACGCAAGCTGCCTAAGCCGAAAGATATGCAGAAGATCGCGAAGGCGTGGGAGCCGTATCGCAGCGTGGCTTGCTGGTATATGTGGCGGAGTCTGGATATTAAGACTCCGTAGGGCGCCCCAAAACTCGGGTGGTGCAGTTTGGCTTACGCATAGGGCCGGGTGAGACGGAGATCCTTCACTACGCCTGAAAGGCGGCTGCTCTTAGGGTGACAAAGCCGTGTAAGGTCCAAGCTGCCCCAGTGCGAAAACTCCCTTCTCTGTGAACGTCTGTGCTCAGTGTGATTAAATGGTTGGCGATGGCTGAACTTAAGATTCGCGTGCTGGTGGCGAAGCCCGGGCTGGATGGGCATGACCGCGGGGCGAAGGTGATTGCGCGTGCGCTGCGCGATGCGGGCATGGAAGTGATTTACACCGGGCTGCGGCAGACGCCCGAGATGATCGTGACCGCAGCGTTGCAGGAAGATGTGCAGGTGATCGGGCTGTCGATTCTTTCCGGGGCGCACAACGCGATCGTGCCGCGCGTGATGGACCTGCTCAAGCAGAATAAAATGGATGACACGATCGTCGTGGTGGGTGGCATTATTCCGAACCAGGACATCGAGGGACTGAAGAAGATTGGTGTGGCGGCAATCTTCCAGCCGGGCACGGCGATGGATGACATCGTTCAGTTCATTCGCACGCACGTGAAGGCGCCGGGCGTGCCGGCGGCCGGATGATGGCCGAGATCAACGCGTCCCGCGTTCGGGACATCCTCGCAAGAACTGTTGGCCCCGTGCCGTGGTACTGGAAAACTTTTCCGGCGTTTCAATCACAGTCCGGACAACGTTTCAAGTGGACTCATCACGGCGATCAAGGCCCGATCGCGCACCTGGTTACGCTTGGACTCGAGCAAGAACCCGACAAGGCGCGCCTCGCTCTCAACACTTACTGTCGGCCGTTTCTGGTGCCCCCGAATTTCATTGGCATCTGGTGCCCGGAGGGACGCAACATTCGGTTGGTGTGTTTCGATCCCGACCAACTGAAGGCGTTTGATCTGGCGGAGGTTGCAGGCTGGTTTAAGCCTTCGGCGGATCGGATTTATTCGGCAACGGCTCCGATTGCGGATTTCGAAGTGCCGTTGACTCTAGGTCCGGGAATGAACAAGATTGAACCGCCTGCGGAACTGGCGAGCGTAGACGAACTGATCGTTCCGACCAGTTATAAGGCGATGTCGAACGACGATCCCGCATTTGCGCTTTTTGTTTTATACCCGCAGGCAGGACTGGCGGAGGTGCTGCCGCAGAAATGGTTTACGGCCGCGCAGTATCGCGTGGGGCAGCAGTGGATCACCCGAGCCGCGCGCGATCCGGAGTCGCACCGCATTGTCGGCGAATGCTTTGGGGTGGGAACATTTCTGCTGGAAGAAGATGGGTGCCGGCTGGCGGAGTGGGTGGAGCGACAAGCCTAGAGGCCGGGGCGCATTGCGCGCTCCCACCTTGCTGGTATACGGTAATCAGTCCGCGCCTTCTTCGTTTCTTGAGCCGTACTCATTGAATCATGCCTGACCGCAACGAACTTCCTGCTTCGAACTCGACTGCACCGGAGAATGTGCTCACGACGAAGGTCGATCCTACGTCGGCGCGCTTTGAAGCCAACATGCGCTTTCTGGCGGATTTGACGTCACAAGTTCGCAATGAGCGGGAAAAGATCTGCGAGGGCGGAGGCGCGAAAGCCGTCGAGAGCCAGCATGCCAAGGGGCGGTTGACGGCGCGGGAACGCATCGCGCTGCTGGCCGATCCGGGGTCGTTTTTCGAACTGAGCCTGTACGCCGCGTACGGTATGTACGAGGAGTGGGGTGGCGCTCCCTCCGCGGGTGTGATAACGGGGATGGCGCGCGTCCAGACTCGGATGGTGATGATCATCGCGAATGATGCGACGGTGAAGGCAGGCGCGTTTTTTCCGATGACGGCGAAGAAGGTGATTCGGGCGCAGAACATTGCGCTGGAGAATCGCATTCCGACCATTTACCTGGTCGATTCTGCGGGAGTTTTTTTGCCACTGCAGGAAGACGTGTTCCCTGACACGGACGATTTCGGCCGCGTGTTTCGCAACAATGCGGTCATGTCGGCGAAGGGGATTCCGCAGATCGCGGCCATCATGGGCATGTGTGTGGCGGGCGGCGGCTACTTACCGGTCATGTGCGACCACGTGCTGATGACCGACGGCAGCGGATTATTTCTGGCGGGTCCGGCGCTGGTGCAGGCCGCGATTGGTCAGAAAGTTTCGGCGGAGGAATTGGGCGGCGCAGCGATGCACTCGGCGATCAGCGGCACGGTCGACTTCCGGGAACCGAATGATGAGGCATGCATCGCGCGTATTCGATCCATTGTGGAGAAGTGGGGATACCGGCGGCTTTCGCCATGGGACCGGAAGAAACCGGTCGAACCGGCATTGACCGCGGAAGAAATCTACGGGATTTACGATTCGTCGCCGGCGCGGCCTTATGACATGAAAGAAGTGCTGGCCCGCGTGCTCGATGGCAGCCGCTTCGACGAGTACAAGCCGGAATACGGCAAGACGCTCATTTGCGGATACGGGCGCATCGGCGGGTTCGCGGTTGGAATCGTCGCCAATCAGAAACTGCATGCGCAGCAGACCGATCATGAGGGCCACAAGCGAGTCGAGTTCGGCGGTGTGATTTATACAGAGTCGGCGGAAAAAGCTGCGCGCTTCATTATGGACTGCAACCAGAATCTGATTCCGCTGGTCTTTTTTCATGACGTGAACGGATTCATGGTGGGCCGCGACGCGGAGTGGAGTGGAATTATCAAGGCGGGCGCGAAGCTGGTGAACGCGGTTTCGAATTCCGTAGTGCCGAAGATTACGGTCATCGTCGGCGGGTCGTTTGGCGCTGGGCATTACGCGATGTGCGGGAAAGCATTCGACCCGCGCTTTGTTTTTGCCTGGCCCACCGCGCGGTATGCGGTGATGAGCGGTGATGCGGCTGCGGCTACGCTGGTTGAGATCAAAGTGAAACAACTGGAGCGCGGCGGCAAGAGACTCAGCGACGAAGAGCGCAAAGAACTGAACGAATCCGTGAAGCGCACCTACGACGAACAGACTGATCCGCGCTACGGCGCGGCGCGGTTGTGGATCGACAAGATTATCGATCCGGTCGAAACTCGCGATGCGATAACACAGGCTCTGGAGGCTGCGGCGCTGAATCCGGACGTGGCGGAGTTCAAGGTAGGAGTGTTGCAGACGTAGCGTTGTCACGGATTTTCAGGGATGACCGGGGAGCGAAAAAAACATTTGTCTCTTCGTTTATCAGTGAAACTCCTTGTAGATCCATGGCCAAGATTTTATGCCTGATCCTGTCAAATTAATTGAATGTCCACGCGACGCCTGGCAGGGGCTGAAGGGGACGATTCCTGCCGATTTGAAAGCCAACTACCTGAAGGCGTTGATCAGCGTGGGGTTCAAGCACATCGATGCAGTGTCATTCGTGTCACCGAAGGCTGTGCCGCAGATGGCGGACTCGGAAGAAGTACTGAAAGAACTCGATCCGCCGGATGATGTGGAGATCATTGGAATCGTCGTGAACGAAAAAGGGGCGCAGCGGGCGATTGAGACGAAAGCCGTATCGACGCTCGGGTTTCCGTATTCGATTTCCGAGACATTCTTACGTAAGAACCAGAATCAGTCGGCGGAGGGCGCACTCGAAGAACTGGAGAAGATTCAGAACAAGGCCGACGCCGCTCGACTTGAGGTTGTGGTTTACATATCGATGGCCTTCGGAAATCCGTATGGGGACTTGTGGAATCCAGAGGAAGTGATCGAGGCCATTGCACTGATGGAAGTCGACAACCTTCGTATGATTTCTCTCGCTGACACTGTCGGCATGGCAAGTCCCCAGCAGGTCGGCGACCTGGTGGGCGCCGTGATGAAGAAATACGACTATCTGGAAATCGGAGTGCATCTGCACAGCCGTCCCGACGCAGCGGCGGAGAAGATTCTGGCCGCCTACGATGCGGGCTGCCGGCGGTTTGATTCGGCTTTGGGGGGGCTGGGCGGATGCCCTTTTGCGCAGGACGCATTGGTTGGTAATATCCCGACTGAGAAAGTCATCGAGACTTTGGCTCTGCGGGGAGCGGAGCTGCCGGCGCTGAAACCTCTGGATTCTTTGCTCAAAGCAACGGCCGGAATTGGAGCGAAGTTTTCCGATTCGCAGGCCGCGGATTAGTTTTGCCACAGATTTATTCTAACTATCGCGGAGATTCATCTCTTCAGACGTAGACGGGAGCGAACGCAGCGGTTGAGAAACATGGATTACAAGACGATACAACTCGCGTATGACGGCGCCTTGGCCACGATCACGCTGAACCGCCCGGAGAAGCGCAATGCGATCAGCTTCGAACTCATCGAGGATCTGCTGCGCGCGCTCGACGAAGTTGCCGATTCTGATGCGATCGTGCTGATCTTGACCGGAGCGGGCAAGGCGTTTTCGTCGGGGATGGATCTGGACAATTTGAAGTCACTCTTGGGGCGTTCGCCGGAACAGAATCTGCAGGACTCGCGGACCATGGTCCAGTTGTTTCGGTCGCTGTATGAGTTTCCAAAGGTGACGATCGCCGCCGTGAACGGGGCCGCCATCGCTGGTGGAACCGGACTCGCACTCTTGTGTGATTTCACCTTGGCCGCGCCCGATGCGAAGTTTGGCTACACCGAAGTGCGGATTGGATTCGTGCCTGCGATCGTTTCTACATTTCTTTTGCGGCAAGTGGGCGAGAAGCAGGCGCGGGATCTGCTTCTGACAGGAAGGATTTTCGGAGCAGAAGAGGCTGCACGCCTGGGATTGGTGAGCGAGATCGTTCCAGCCGAGAATTTGATGGCGCGGGCCCGCGAACTCGCCGCGCTGCTGATGGAGAACAGTTCGGCATCATTGCGGGCGACTAAACAACTGCTCACCGACCATGCACGTGCGGAACTCGACCTGCAGATTGAAGCTGCGTTGCGGGAAAATGCTGCGATCCGCACGACCGCGGATTTTCGCGAAGGGATTACCTCGTTCCTGGAGAAACGCAAGCCGGTGTGGACGGGAAAATGAATTCACGCAATCATTCCGAATTCCATGAAACCCGTCTGCGGGTGCGTTATGCCGAAACCGACCAGATGGGCGTCGTCTACCATTCGAATCACCTGATCTGGTTTGAGGTAGGCCGCGTGGAGATGATGCGCGAGATGGGATTTTCTTACCGCGACATGGAGCGCGAGGACGGGCGGTTCATCGCCGTGGCTGAGGCGACATGCCGCTACCGTGCGCCGGTGTTCTATGACGATGAGATTCTGATCCGGACTCGGCTGAAGACGGCGCGCGAATCGGTCGTTGTGTTTAGCTACGAGCTGGTGCGAGCCGACAACGGTGCGCTGGTGGCGGAGGGCGAGACCACGCACATCGTCACGGACTCCAGGATGAAAGTAGCAGCGCTGCCGGAGAAGTATTTGACGGCGTTTCGCGCGGCCATGGGGAAATAGCGCTCGCGGGTTGCGGCTGATTTGCCGGCCGACGTTGAAACAATCACACGAGGATTCTTTTTGAACGCACTGCACATCAACGGAAACGATCTCACGCTTGAGGATGTGGGCGAGGTCGCCAGTACCGAAGCACGCCGCGCTGCCCTGCTCTCGCCGGATGCGCGGCAAGCCGTCAACCAGGCGCGTGCCGTGGTCGACGAAATTGTAGCCGGCAACAAACTCGCCTACGCGATCACCACCGGCGTGGGAAAACTGAGCGATGTGCGTATTGCCGGCGAACAGATTCGGGAGTTGCAGGTGAATCTGGTGCGCTCGCACGCGGTAGGCGTAGGAGAACCGCTGGCCGTTACGGAGACGCGGGCCATGATGTTGCTGCGCGCGAATTCGCTGTCGAAGGGGCACTCGGGGGTCAGGGCGGTTGTCATTGACACGCTATGCGAAATGCTCAATCGCAGCGTCACGCCCGTTGTGCCGTCGCAGGGCAGCGTAGGTGCGAGTGGCGATCTGGCTCCGCTGGCACATCTGGCTCTGGCTCTGATCGGCGAGGGTGAATGCGTCGACGAAAGAGCTGTGCGAGTGCCCAGTGCAGAAGCTCTGAGCCGGGCGCAGATTAAGCCGCTGGTGCTCGAGGCCAAGGAGACGATCTCGCTGATCAACGGGACTCAGGCCATGCTGGCGGTCGGAACTCTTGCGCTGCTCGCCGCAGAAACTCTCGTGGATACTGCAGACGTACTGGGGGGATTATGCTGCGACGCGCTGAAAGGAACTGACGCGGCTTTCGACGAGCGCATTCATAAGGCGCGACCGCACGCCGGACAGATGAAGACCGCGGCCAACCTGCGGCGGATGCTGGAGGGCAGCCAGATTCGGGAGTCGCATCGCGACTGCGGCCGCGTGCAAGATGCTTATTCGCTGCGCTGCATACCACAGGTACACGGCGCCGTGCGCGACACGCTGGCGCACTGTCGGAGCGTTTTTGAGACCGAGGCCAATTCTGCTGTCGACAATCCGCTGGTGTTTCTTACCGATGCGAAAAACTCCGAGGGCGACGTTATCTCCGGCGGAAATTTTCACGGCGAGCCGCTGGCGTTTGCTTTGGATTTTCTGGCGATCGCATTGAGCGCTCTGGCCGGCATCAGCGAGCGGCGAATCGAACGACTGGTGAATCCTGCGCTGAGTGAGGGCTTGCCGCCATTTCTCGCGGCTGGCGCTGGCTTGAATTCCGGTTTCATGATGCCGCAGGTCACGGCGGCGGCGCTGGTAAGCGAGAACAAAGTATTGGCCCATCCGGCGTCCGTCGATTCGATTACGACATCGGGCAATAAAGAAGATTACGTTTCGATGGGTATGACCGCCGCGACCAAGTTGAAGCGCGTTGTGGACAACACGCGCAATGTGCTGGCGATTGAGGCGATGGCGGTAGCTCAGGCGCTCGATTTCCTGGCGCCGCTAAAAACTTCCAAGCGCGGCCAGGTGGCGCATGCGGCAATCCGCTCGGTATGCGCGACGATGGAAAAAGACCGGGTGATGTATGCTGACTTCGCGCGCATTGCAGCCCTGATCACGAGCGGCAAGCTAGCCGAGGCGATCCGCTGACCCTGAGGGACCTGATCGAGACCTGGGATGAAGACGCTGACGGAGTATTTGAAGTTTCACACCAAGACGCACCGGGCCTACGTTCATATCACGCCGCAGATCGAACAGATTGTGGGCAAGAGTGGTGTGAAAGAAGGCATGGTTCTGGTTTCGGCTATGCACATCACCGCCGGCGTTTATGTGAATGACAATGAGAGCGGGTTGATCGAAGATATCGACCAATGGCTGGAGCATCTGGCGCCATTTCGCAAGGAGTACCGGCATCACGAGACCGGCGAGGATAATGGCGATTCCCATCTGAAGGCATTACTGATTCATCACGAAGTCATCGTGCCCATTACGGCTGGCAAGCTTGATTTGGGAATATGGCAGCGCATTTTCTACGCTGAGTTTGACGGTCAACGGGACAAGCGAGTGATTGTGAAAGTTATGGGAGAGTGACAAATGTCGGAAGAACTGAACGAACTGCAGGAACACGCCGAGCACGCGAAAGACGATCCCAAGCTGGCGCCTGTGTCGCTGACGATGGCCGTGCTGGCCGTAATGGTGGCCGTAGTGACGCTGCTTGGACACCGCGCGCACACGGAAGAAGTTGTGCTGCAGGCCAAATCGTCCGACCAATGGGCGTTTTACCAGGCCAAGAACATCCGGCGCCACACCGATGAACTCTTCGTTGACTTGACCTCGGTCGAAGCCACTACCGACGCAGCAGCCCTCGCCAAGTTGCGCGAGAAGTATTCAGGCGAGGCGACGCGCTACAAAGATGAGCAAAAGGATATCGAGGACAAGGCGCACGACATGGAAGCCGAGGTTGCGACGGTACGTGGCCGGGCAGATCGATTTGACCTCGCCGAAGTCTTCCTGGAAGTTGGTCTGGTCATCACGTCGATCACGCTACTTTCCGGACGCAGGATCTTCTGGTATTTGGGAATTGTGCTCGGCGTAGTGGGCTTGGTGGTCGCGGGCACGTCAATCCTGGTGCACTGAGCCCGCGCGTATTCGGACCGATTGGTCTCTTGCTGATTTAAACCGACCTGGTTGGCACCGAAGAGGTTGTGACCTTCTCTCCTTTTTCGCCCGGTTTGACAACCATGAATGGACCGATCGCCAGCACATCCATACGCGTGCGCTGGAAGCAGTCGATGGCCTCTTCCGGCGTGCAAACGATGGGCTCGTTCTCGTTGAAGCTGGTGTTCAGGATCACGGGAACACCGGTCTTGCGGTGAAATGCGGCGATGAGATCGTAGTACATCGGATTCTCTTCGCGAGCCACGGTCTGCAGGCGGCCAGTATCATCTACATGGTTAACCGCAGTTAACTCCTTGCGCTTCGCCGCCCGGATCTTATAAACGTGCAGCATGAAGGGCGAGGGATGATCGTGCTCGAAGTATTCCTGCTGATGATCGGCCATAATCGAGGGCGCGAACGGCCGGAACCACTCGCGATGTTTGATGCGGGCGTTGAGTACGTCCTTCATGTTGGGCAGGCCGGGATGGGCAACGATGGAGCGATTGCCGAGCGCACGGGGGCCCCATTCCATCCGGCCCTGAAACCAGCCAATCACGTTGCCGGCTGCGATCTGGTCGGCCACCTCGTCGAGTAACGTTTGGGGCTCCAGCTTGCGAAACTCCAGGCCCGCGTTCTGCAGCGCTGCTTGAATTCGCGATTCAGAGAATTCCGGCCCGAGATACGAGTGCTTCATCTCGTGACGGCGCGGCTGTTTGAGGACTGAATGATAGGTGTGCAGCGCGGCTCCGATCGCCAGGCCCTCGTCGCCGGCGGCGGGCTGAATATAGGTTCGGCGAAACGGCGTGTGATCAAAAAGCTTGCCGTTGGCTACGCTGTTGAGCGCGCATCCGCCGGCCATCGCCAGGTCGTCAAGAGGAACACGAGCGTGAAGATGATTCAGCAGATGGAAAACGATTTCTTCAAAACGATGCTGCACGGCGAAAGCCAGGTCCATGTCGCGTTGCGTGATTTCGGCGTGCGGAAGGCGCGGCGCGCCGAATGACTCTTCCATGCGCTCGGAGAAATGGCGTGCCAGTTTCACCGTGCCGTCAGGTAGAACCTGCATTCCCTGATTGCTGCCAAGGGGCTTGAAGTAATCGAGGTCAAGCTGGAAGCCGCCATTCTTCGGGGCAACGATCTTGCTGATTTCGTCGCGGTATGTATGTTTCCCGTAGGGCGCAAGTCCCATGACTTTGCCTTCATCGCCATATTGGCTATAGCCGATGAACTCGCACATCATGGTGTAGACGCTGCCGAGGGAATGCGGGAGGAAAACGCGATCGAGAACTTCGATCTCGCTGCCTTCGCAGCGGGCCATCATGGTAGAGACGAAATCGCCGGAACCGTCATAGCTAAAACCCGCGGCTCTTTCCCAGGGCGAGCAATAGTAGGCGCTGGCGATGTGCGCGATGTGATGCTCGAGATGGTGCTCTTGAAAACGAAGTTGAGCGGGATCGGCGTCGAGCGCGGTGGCAAGAAGCGATCGCACGTTACGCATGGATTCTTTGCGGTGCCGCAGGCGGATGAAATTCAGAATCTTTGCCGGATTAGCGAGGGCGTACTGAACTTTCTTCGCAAGGTTCGCATCGCTGTCCTGGCCGACGGCCACATGCTCAACGTCAGAAATCTTCGCGCCCACTGCGTCCAGACACGCCCTGACAGCCAACGCGGGGAAACCGCCGAAGTGTTTGTGCCGGTTCAAGCGCTCTTCGGCGATGGCGAACTTCACCTCGCCATCGAGCACGAGCGCTGCCGAAGCGTCGGCGTGAAACATGTTGAGGCCCAGAATGAGCATGGACTACTTTCGTCTCCTGTGATTTTGCATGGGTGCGGTGGGTGCGAATCGCATCATTCGTCAGAGTTCGCGCTCAGAACAGGTCTGACGCTCGACTTGGGATTCAATGTACGCTGGATCGATTCCAGGAAGCCGCCAGCGTCCACGGCGAGCCGATTTCCGGTTGCGATCGATTCATCGATGCGGAGAGTGGTCAGGGTCGAGCCCACCAACTCCTCGAACCGGATCGGCGCCTCCGACGACTGCAGAACTGAGTTCGAAAATGCAGCCCACTCGCCGCGATGTCCTTTATCCTGGCGCCACCGCGAATGAATGGCTTCTTTGCGCCCGTTGCGCACGAGTTCGAGTCGACGAAAATCCTCAAGCGCTGCCGCACTGCGTCCGCCGAACACTTCGATCCGCTCCTTCGAGAATGAACGATCGCCGTTGGCGAGATAACTGATCGTTCCTTCGGAACCGTTGGCAAAGCGCATCGCAATCACGACGTTGTCGCCACTATATCGGCCGGAGTTGCCGATTCCGCGTGCGTCAACTTCGATGATCGGCGATCCTGAAAGGAACATCAGCAGGTCCACAAAGTGACAGACCTCGCCAAGAACGCGGCCGCCGCCCTGTTCGCGATCGTTCACCCAATGATCGGACGGCAGGCATCCAGCGTTGATTCGATAGTGCAGCGCCAGCGGTTCAGAGATGGACGCGAGAAAAGATTTCAGTCGCGCCGTCATCGGCGCGAAGCGGCGATTGAAGCCAACCATCAGGGCAGGCCGCTCGGAAGGGTCAATCGCAAGATATCTGGCAACGATGAGACGCAGTTCCTCCTCGGACAAGCAGAGTGGCTTCTCACAGAAGACATGCTTCCCTGCCGCCAGCGATCCGAGAACCTGTTTCGCATGCAGATTATGCCGAGTTGCGATGACGACTGCATTGACGTTCGGATCGTGAATGACCTGGACTTCATCAGTCGTGGCATAGCGAAAGCCGAATTTGCGCTCGGCATGTTGTGCGTGCGATCCATTGGCTGCACAAACCGCGATCAGCGAAGTGTGAGCCGACTCTTTCATCGCGGGAATAAGCGTTCCGGCAGCGAATACGCCGGCCCCAAGCAGGCCAATGCAAACCTCCGCCGCAGACGCAGACCTGGCCGCATTCGGTGTAGTCGGGCGAACGGCTGCGAGAAGCGGCGAATCATCCGCCACCTCCGCGTATTGAATCACGACCCCGAGAAACGGTTCTCGCAGCTTGCCGGTGATCAAGTCATACGCGTTCTGCGCGCGATCAACCGGGAAGCGATGCGTGATCAGACCACCGACGTCGATTTTTCTATCCGCGAGAAGCCGGAGAAACGTTTCCATGTTGCGGGTTTCGGTCCAGCGAACGTAGCCGATGGGATAGTCGCGGCCCTTCTGCTCGTAGGCGGCGTCGTAGCGACCGGGGCCGTAAGAACGGGAGATGCGGAAATCGAGTTCTTTTTCGTAGTACGGTTTGCGCTCGATATCCATGCCGACCGTGCCCACAGCGACGACGATCGCGCGGTCGCGCGCCAGGGCGCCCGCCAGGTTGACTGGATCGCTGCTCGGAGTTTCAGCGGTAATCAATACAGAATCGACGCCCGCGCCGCGCGACGCCTCCGCACAGAGGTCGCGAAAAGAAGAAGCTGAACTGGCCACGCCATCGGCCCCCATCTGCCGAGCGAGTTGAGCGCGCGAGTGATTGATGTCCAGGCCAAGAACACGACATCCTGCGGCTTTCAACAATTGCACCGTAAGTTGGCCTAGCAAACCCAGGCCGATGACGGCGACGGTATCGCCGAGCTTGACTTCGGAAGTCCGAACTCCGTGGAGAGCGACGGCGCCGAGCGTCGTGAACGCAGCTTCGTCGAAGGGCACCTCGCTGGCCAGAGGCGGATCGCCGGTGAGCGGGCGCGGGGGGATGCGCGCGACCAGCAAGCGCGGCACGCACGCGACTTCAGCGTGAACCGCAAATCCTGCGCCGGCGCAGGCGATGCGGTCGCCGGGCTGCAGATCGACCACGCCTTCACCGACGGCAACGACTGTGCCCGCGCTGCTGTAGCCTGGGCTCTGGGGCTGGTCGAGGCGGCTGCGCACAGCCTGGATCGCCGAGAAAATTCCGTCGCGCTGCACCTTGCTGATTACTTCTCGCACCAGGTCGGGACGGGACTTCGCCTTCTGCAACAGACTTTTGCGGGCGAATTCGGTCGACGCACGCTCCGTGCCCGCGGAAACCAGCGATGCGGCGATGCGCACCAGCACGCAACCCGGCAGCAACTGCGGCGCCGGAACCTCTTCCACCGTGATCTCGCCGGTGCGCGCGTGTTGAAGTACTTGCTTCATGCCGTGGCCACTTGCTGCGGTGGGAGCGATTCGGATTCGAATTTCCGCGCGCCGTCATCAAGAAAAATCTGCATCCACAGTTCGAGAGTCAGAAACTGCCAGAGTTGCATCGACCAATCTTGTCGCCCGCTGCGATGTTCATCGACATAGCGCTGCACGGCCGCGGGCTGAAACAGGCCCCGCTTGCTCAACTGCCCGGGAGAGAGCAGATCGTCCACCATTTCTTTGAGATCGTTCGCCAACCAATAGTCTACCGGAGCGGCGAATCCGGCTTTCGGTTGCTGCAACACTTCGCGCGGCAAAATGTCGCGCATGGCTTGGCGGAAAATATATTTCGTCGTGGGACGCAGGCGCCCCTTCAGCTTCATTTTCGGAGGAATATTCCACGCCACAAATTCCGCCAGCTCGCGGTCAAGGAACGGAACCCTCACTTCGACGGACGAGGCCATGCTCATCTTGTCGTTGTAGGTGAGATTCAGGCTGGGCATGAAAATCTTGCTGTCGAGATAGAGCATCTGGTGCAGGAAGTCCGCGTCGCGGACATGATCGAATCTGTCCCGGTGCCCGCGGCCGGGGTCGGAGCCTGAAATTTCAGCTGACATCGCGGAACTGTAGAGCGCGGATTTCTGATTATTGTCGAGGTAGGTACAGTTCGTGATGAAGCTATCGACGGGATTCATCGACGCACTGCGCGCCATTTTCTTCGCCAGACGCAAGCGTCCCTTCAGCGCGGTGCCGCGAAGACTGGGCAGCGCCGCCAGGGCAGCCTCAACGGCACGGCGCGCCACGGACGGCACCCGACCGTAGGCCTGCGCCCAGTAATGGGCCACATGCTTACGATATCCAGCAAATAGCTCGTCGCCGCCCACGCCAGAGAGCATCACGGTCGCCTGTTTGCGCGCCTCCCGGCACACCAGATAGGCGGTGATGATCGCAGGATCGGCGGTGGGCTCATCCATGTGCCAAACCAACCGCGGTAAAAGATCAGTCACATCGGGCTCGACCACGATGCGCCGGTTCTCGCAGCCCAAGCGTTGCGCCAGCCGTGTGGCGACTTCAGGATCGTCGAGCGTGGTTTCGCCGACGCGATACTTACGTGGGAACGTGATCGTGTACGTTCGCACTGGCTGGCTCGTGGCTCGCGTCATCATGGCGACGATTCCAGAAGAGTCGAGACCGGCGCTGAGAAAAGCCCCGATGGGGACGTCGCTAACCATCTGCGCTTCGACGGAGCGGCGGAATCGTTCGCGAACTTCATCGGCAAGGTCGGCCTCAGAGCGGGCGTAGGACTGATCAGCCGCAGGAAAAGTCAGATCCCAGTATTGCGTGAGCTTGAGTTCGCCCTTGCGGAGGATTGCGTAGTGGCCCGCCGGCAATTTCAGGATGCGCCGAAACATGGTTTTGGGATCGGGCACCCAGAGAAACGTCAGATACTGGTGGAGTGATTCGGGATCGAGCTCGGCCTCGATTCCAGGAATCTGCAGCAGAGCCTTGATCTCAGAAGCGAAGGCGAAGCGCCGGCCGTCACGAAAATAGTAGAAAGGCTTGACGCCGAAATGGTCGCGCGCCACGAACAGCGTCGGAGTGCCTGAGCGCAGGTCGCAGATCGCGAACGCAAATATCCCGTTCAGGCGCTTCACGCAGTCCGGGCCTTCCTGCTCATAGAGGTGAAGGATCACTTCTGTGTCCGTGTGAGAAATGAAGCGGTGGCCCTTGCTCTCGAGCTCTGCGCGAAGTTCGCCGAAGTTGTAGATCTCGCCGTTGTACGTGATCCAGAGGGTGCGGTCTTCGTTCGACATCGGCATATGGCCGAGCGGCGACAGATCGAGAATGGCGAGGCGACGGCTGCCCAGGCCAATGTAGGTGCCGTCGGGAAACTTGCGGTCCCACAGGCCGGAGTCGTCGGGGCCGCGATGCGCCTGGACATGCGTCATCCGCGCCAGCGTTTCCCGATCTCCGCAATTCACCACGCCGCTGATACCACACATTTAGGGCAGAGCCTTTCCGGTCGACCGCGTCTTCAACTCATAAATCTTCGCTTTGATGTGAAAAAACTGTACACCCTGCAGGCCGCAATAAATCAGGCCGGGAACGCCATCGAGAAATCCCATCGAGAAAATGTACTTGTAAAAGAAAAACAAAATCGGCGAGCCCGGCATCGCGAAGAACGTCTTCCGCAGCCAGCGCCGGCGTTGGGCCTGCGATCCAAACAACTCGGGGGCGAGATCGTTGGAGTTGGAATCTCCCGCGAGCCACACTCGCGCCTCCCAGTTGGAGTACTCGTCGTGCTTGCGGATGTAATGCGAGAGTGACTCCACGTTGTGATGGAGCAGAGGGTGCTTGAGCCGGGCCGCCTTCCCTTTCGAGGCTTCATCCATCACGATGTGCTCGTGGACTTCCATATCGGCCATGGATTGATCCTGATCTTTCAGGCGGCATTCGAAGCGGCCTTTGCCGCGCCGGAACAGTGACAGCTTGTAGAAACTGGCGCCGCTATGGCGCAGCTCCCGACCCAGGAAAAACATTCGAAGCGCGATGTAATAACCGTCATACACAGGGTCTTGAATGGCACGCTGGATCTCACTGGCCAGATCGGGCGTCAGAGCTTCGTCGGCGTCCACCAGAAAAATCCAGTCATAGGCCAGAGGCAGGGATTCCATCGCCCACTGCCGTTTCTTCGGCCAACCTCCCTGATAGTGAAACTGCACGACGTGCGCGCCGTAAGATTGTGCGATCTGCACCGTCGTGTCGCTGCTTTGCGAGTCGATGACGTAGACCTCTCCAACATCGCGCAGAGATTCGAGACAGCGCGGCAGATTGCGGGCTTCGTTGCGCGCGGCAACGATTACCGTGATAGGGAGAAGCGCTACCGGGCGCTCGGTGCGCAGTTGTTTTGGGTCTTCCAGCTTGGGCATCGGGACCAGAATGGCTCTCAGTATTCTACTCTGACTGCGGCCTGTGGAGCACGATTCAGAGGACATCGGAGCGCGACCGCCACGGATATACTGGTAGGCGGACGCCGCAGTTGGACCCGCTCATGAATCCGATCACGCCTCAAAAAGAAGTTCGAAAAGAAGAAGTCCGTGAATTCTGGAACGCAGATCCCTGCGGTACTCGCTACATGGGAGGGAAAGAAGATTTCGAGGCGCACGCGCGGGCGCGATATGCGCTGGAGCCGTTCATTTTCGACTTTGCACACTTCCAGAGCGCGCGTGGGCTGCGGGTTTTAGAGATTGGCGTGGGTATGGGGGCCGACTACCTCGAATGGCTAAAGGCCGGCGCGCTGGCCACGGGCGTGGATTTGTCGGGAGCGTCGATTGAGCGAGCGCGGCAGCGTGCCGAACTGGCTGGGTATCACCCCGATTTGCGCGTGGCGGACGCCGAGCAACTTCCTTTCGGCGACAACTCGTTTGATGTGGTGTATTCCTACGGCGTGATGCACCACAGTCCTAATACTGCGCAGTGCGTGCGCGAAGCCAGGCGAGTTCTGAAACCCGGAGGTCAGGCGCGGATCATGGTGTACCACCATGCCTCGCTGACCGGAGCCATGCTTTGGCTGCGTTACGGAATCTTGCGGGGAAAGTCGTTGCGTCAGTCCGTGTTCGATCATCTGGAGAGTCCCGGAACGAAAACTTATACTCGCCAGGAAGCACTGCGATTGCTGGATGGATTTCGCGACGTGGAGATGCGCGTCGTTTTCAGTCCAGGGGATCTCCTGCTGCACCAGCCTTCGGCGAGATTTCAGTCGGGGTTTTACCCGCTGGTCTGGAAGCTTTTTCCTCGAGCACTCGTGCGCAGGTTCGGGCGCCGGTGGGGATTATTTCTGCTGATGACCGCCACTAAGGCCGGCTAAGCCGCGGCATGCAACTACTCAAGTCAGATGCAGTTCGCACCAACGCTGCAGCACATAGAGTGACCAGGGGCGGGAGCACGAAGTTTCTCCGCTTAGAAAGTCCCGCCACACTTTTTCCACCTGATTCGCGTCGAGCAGTTGACTCAAAGGGCCCGCGCTGATTCGTTTTTTCGACAGCACCGGTTCAATCTCAGATCGCAATTCCTGACGCATCCAATGCTCAAACGGCAGGGTGAAGCCGCGTTTCGGACGATGAACAATTTCGTCCGGGAGCGATCCAGACAGCGCGCCGACCAGGAGCTTCTTGGGCGTGCGGTTCAGCTTCCACTCTCCTGGCAGCGCCAGCACGGCTTTCGCCAGTTCGTGGTCGATCAAAGGGACACGCACTTCCAGACCCTGCGACATGCTCATGACGTCAGCGTCGCGCAGGAGCGTGTTGAGCATGTAGCACCGCGATTCGAGATAGGAAACGCGATTCACCGGGTCGAGTGGGATTGCACGCTGGAGACTTTCGCGCTGCGAGGCAGCGGCGTTGCTTGCGATCGAGAGATCGTGACTGCTGAAAAGAAGATCGCGCTGGCTGGGTGTGAACAGCATGCGGCTCAGAAAGTAGGGATTTGGAACCCGCCCGTTGTCGCGGGCAAGCGAAGCGAGCTTGCGATTCTGATCGTTCAACGGGGCGAACGTGGCAAAAGCCGACGCGAGTGGACTTCGAAATAGGCTGGGCAGATGTTTCCAGAACTGTGCGAAGCGCTCCATCCGGGGGACGGTGCGGAACGTGGAGTATCCGGCAAAAACTTCGTCGCCACCCAGACCCGACAGGGCGACCTTCACGCCGGCCCGCCGAGTTTCACGTGACACGAAGAAAGTGTTGATGCCGTCCATGGTGGGCAAATCCATCGCGCTCAGCGCATCGGGAATTGCCGCTAAAACATCGGTCTGGGAAACATTGATCTCGTGATGATCGGTTCGAAATTTGGCGGCGATCGCGCGCGAATACTGAGCCTCAGAAAAATCGGCTTCGCGAAACACAATCGAAAACGTGCTGGGTGTGACGCCTCCGCGACTGAGAATGCTGACCAACGCACTGGAATCGATGCCGCCGGAAAGAAATACGCCGACCGGGACATCGCTCACTAGCTGGAGTCGAACGGCTTCTTCAAGCATCGGCTGCAAACACTCGACGGCCTGCTGTTCGCTTTCAGCTGAGAAAGAAGATGTAGTTCGTCGTATAGCTCCGGGTTCGTCCACAAGATCCCAGTACGAGGCCTGACGCAGAATTCCGGCTTCCCAAGTCAAGGTGTGGCCCGGAAGAAGAGCGCGAACGCCTTCGATCAACGTGAGCGGATCATAAGCCGACCCGAACGTCAGGTAGTTGACGAGCCCGGCAGGATCAATGCGACGTTGCAACAGGCCCGTCCCCAGGAGAGTGCGAACTTCGGAGGCGAAAAGAAAATACGAGCCAGACTGGGCATAGTACAGCGGCTTGATGCCCATGGGATCGCGCGCGATGAGAAGACGGTGACGGCGCGCGTCCCAGAGCGCGAGCGCAAACATGCCGCGAAACTTCGGCAGGCACGCCTCACCCCAGCGCGCATAGGCTTTCAGCACGACTTCGGTGTCGGAATGGCTGACGAACGTTGTGCCCGCCTTTTCGAGCTCGCCGCGAACGTCGCGAAAGTTGTAAATCTCGCCGTTGTAGACGATCCAGTTGCCGGTTTCGCGGTCGTGCATGGGCTGGTGGCCGAGCGGGGAGAGATCGAGAATGGCCAGGCGACGGTTGCCCAGGCCGATCTCAATCGAATCCGCGGCAGAATCGCGCAGCACGATCGTGCCCGAATCGTCAGGCCCGCGATGCGCCAGCGACAGCGTGCCGCGTTCGAGCACGCCGTCCGGGATTCGCGCATTCCGCGCAACAATGCCAAAGATTCCGCACATAGAGCCGCTTCCACCAGTCAGGAATCATATTACGTGATTGGAAAACGGCACGGCTGCCGTTCATTCGTCCTGCCGAGCTAAGACTTTCACCCGTAGCCAATCTGCTATTATCGTGGCCTCCTATTTCAATGATTCCCGCTCACGAACTCGTCACCGGCGACGGGCGGCCTCGCAGGCTTCGCTGTCGTGGGCTGTTGCTTTCAGAACTTGCCCGTCAGTGTGGCATGACGCTGGAGGGCGAGGATGGGCAGGTCGAGCGCTTCACAACGTTGGATGGCCTGGTGAGCGGGAGCGATGACATCGCCGTAACTTACCTGACATCGGCACGCTTTGCCGGCTCGCTGCGAAGCGGCGGCGATGTTGCGGTCGTGACCCGCGCTGAATTGCGCGGATGCTTACAGGAAGGCAACACGGCACTCATCGTAGGCGGCGACCCGCATGATCTGTTCTACACGGCCTTTACTGCTGCGATTGAGAATGGCAACTTCGAACAACTGCAGCCTTTCGTCAGTTCTGACGCGCACATCCACGAGATGGCTGTGATCGGAGACAACGTCCACGTTGAGGCCGGCGCTGTAATTGGAGCCTGCGCGGTGATTCTACCCAACACTTATGTCGGGCGGGATGTCCGCATCAAACCGAATTCCACCATTGGCGGAGACGGCTTCGAAAATGCGGTCATCCGGGGCCGGCGCACAATTGTTCCCCATGCTGGTGGAGTCTGGCTGAGCGAAGGCGTGCAGGTCGGGTCCTCTACCTGCATTGACAGGGCGCTCTTCGGCAATTTCTCTTTCGTCGGCGAGCGCACGACGATCGATAATCTCGTCCATTTTGCGCACTCCGCGCAAACTGGCAAGAATTGCTCCCTTGTCGCGTGCTCGGAAATCTCCGGAAGTGCGATTCTGGGCGACGGCGTGTGGCTAGGCCCCAACGTCTCGGTCAACCAGAGCCTGACGATCGGAAACCACTGCTATGTCGGTACCGGGGCGGTGGTTACACGAAACCTGCCCCCTCACTCTCTGGCGTATGGGTCGCCCGCCAAGGTCGCAGCACAAGTCTGCTCCTGCCGGTCGAAGCTGCAGTTCGAGCATGGACTCGCCACTTGCGGCGCGTGCGGTAAGCGCTACGGACTAGACGCTTCGGGCCAGGTGCAGATTGTTTGACGCTGGACGTTTATGGGGCCGGGTCGCGACCGAACCCGTATTCGTTCTCACCTCCGACCAGGACTGGGCGCCGGAGTGGGCGAATAAAATTTTCCTCGAACGCGTCGGCAAATGGGGCCAGCCTGTTCATCTATTCCGTACCAGTCCCTCGGATGTTCTGGATGAAGCAGCCCAGCGTGGCGTCATCGAGCAAGGTTGGCATCCAAATTTCATGGCTGGCTCATCGCACGGATCTACCGTCGAAGAGGTCATTGAATACTGCCAACGCATTTTTCCCGGAGCACGAACCGCGAGAGCCCACTGCTTCGCGGAGGACACTTTTCGGATGCGCGCGCTGGCGAAGGCGGGTATTATCGCGGCTTCACAGGACCCTAGCCCATGCCAGGGATATCTGTTACCCATGATCCATTTTTCCGGAATTTTACGGCTGCCGGTTTATTTCGAAGATGATGTTGCGTTCGATGCCGCTGATCGGACATTCTCGATCGCTTCATTTCGAAAATCACTGTTCACCCCTGGACTGAAGATTCTGAATTTCCATCCGACGTTTGTGGGATGCAACACTCCGTCTCAAGCTCACTACAATTCCGTGCGGGCAAGGGTGTTCAACACGAAGGAGCCGGCCGAGGGGGTTCGCTGGGATGGGCACGGTACTGCCAATATGCTGGACGAATTGATGAGCGAGATTCTTGGGGGGGGGGCAGAAGTTTAGCACATTGCACAGTGTGGTAGATGAGATATGGCAATGCGCCCAGCAGTCACCCGATCTGTTACCCCAAGGCTCACTGCCCCGTCCCGATCGATAACCGAATAACTTTCTCTTCGCTCGGCGTCACTGCACTTTCTCCAGCACAATCCGCACCGCGTAAAGGCCCGAACCCGCGGCACATCCGGTGTAGGCGGTCGAATAAGTAATCGCGGCATTCCCTGCCGACCAGAGAGAAAGATTGCCGCTGCCGAAGTTCGAGGTGCCGCCTAGAGCCAGGCTGTTGCCGCCGGAAACGCCCGCGCCCGCAAGCGGCACGCGGATAGTTTTCGCGCTGGTCTCATCCTTCCATCCAATATTGAGGCCAGCAGCGGCGTTTCCGGCGGATGAACACGTGGCACTGGAATCGAGATAATAAGTCACGCGGTATTGGCCGGCTCCGCAGACGCTGGCCGCGCACAGATTCGTGGGCGCGATGGCCGCTTTCTGTGCGGCCAGGGAAACCGTCCAGCGAGCCCCGCCTGGACCCCCGATCGCAGCGCCTGTTCCAGCGTCGCTGCCGCAGCCGACACACTTCCCGGTAACCGTAAGATTTCCATTAATCGTGACGGGAACATTAAAGGTCTTTGCCGCCGCAGTCAGTTTCTCTTGCGGATTGCCGTCGGGAAGCTTTCCGATATATTCGCGAACCTCCTTCTGGGCTCGGCTGTAAAGCGTGTCGATGTTGCCTTCGTAGCCGAGATCAAGATCGTTAATATCCGCGGTTGGACGATGATTTCCGGTCGCCCAGGTTCTCCCCCAGTTACTGTCTCCGAGCGTAATTAGCGGAGTGAAACCGACATCCAGGCCACGATATCCAAAGTTCAATCGCCCCTTGAGGCTGTTCTCTTTGGTGGATAATCCGTTAGCCGCATTCAGAATCGTTGCTCCTGGGATTGGCCCGGCACCATTTGTACTCAAGGCCTCCAGGTTGGCCGCGGCCGGAGGCGTCGCGCCCGTCACGATCAGAGTTTGCGCGACTCCGGTGAGCGCTGCCGACGGAATCGCGCTCACGACTGCCCCGATGCCCAGAACATCAGCCTGCAGCGGCGGCCCGAAGCTGTGATAGGAGGCCGTCGACATATCTTCTCCCGGGGAAATCACGATCGCTCCCGGCCAGAAATCCAACCGTGGCATGTACATATTTACTGACAGGTTCTCGCCGGCGATGGTGTAGCTCGCAAGCTTTTCGCCGCTGTCAATGAATTGGCAAGTCAGCGTCGCGCACGAACTCTGCTGCACTGTGGTGAGGAGATAATTTCCGGTGCCCTCGGGATAGGGGATGGGGCCCGATTGTCCATCCCAGTCGATCTTCAGGATTTTGTAGCTGGAAGCGCCAACGACCCTGGGAAAGGTGGCGGTGACGTTGCCGGAACCGCCGCTGAACGCATGTCCCGCAGGCAGGGGCACGCCGTCCCCAAACTGAGCGTGAACCGGGACTACCCAGTACAGCCAGTCGCGCAGACCTTTCGGGGCGCCCCAGTTGGGGAATGCACCGGAGGCCCCGTTGTTGGCTAATCCGCTCATCCTCATCTGAATGCCTTCGGCGATGATTGCGGCATTCCCCACGTTACCGAGAGGGCTGGCGTCTTTGCATCGCGCGGCCTCGTAGTACACGTTATCCGAAATAAAACCGCCGTAGCCGCCAAACTGATTGCTGACGCGAACTCCGAAGACTGACCAACCCTGTATGACGCTGTCGGAAATCTTCAGCCCGTTTCCAGAATGCCAATCCACTCCCTCGCCCATGCACTGCAGCGAGAGGGTGAGGTGCTTCAGCCAGCCGACGGCGGCCCATCGCCGGAAGGGCCCCGGAGCGGTAACAAATGCGCCGCAGTAAGTGGGATTACAAGTAACGCCTCCGCCCAGATTAGAGTCCAGGCCATCGAGGAGGAATGATTCGTCATCATCGACTTGCACATAGGAGCCGAAACTTGCGCCGGCGGACGGGCGGCGGGCGGTCACGTTGAAGATGCGAGTCTGTTGTCCGTTGACCTCGATAAAGGGTTTGGTGCCGGCCATCATCATGGGCCGGCCGCGCGGGCCATTCAGGGTAATATTTTCGAAGGCGTTCGAATTCTTTGGGTCGCCGACAAATACGCAGGCATCGTTCGGGGTATAGCAGTCGAGCACGGATCCTGCGAAATCGATGGTCTGGCTGGATGCGCGAATCGAGATGGGAGCAAAGACCTCATACTCGCCTGGAGGAATCACCACCCGGCCCGACTGGGTGAGCCCTTTGGGGTTGGACGGCGTGAACCGGGCCGCGATGGAAGCCTCCTGAATTCCGCTGGACGCGCTGCTGATCACATATCCCGAGGGATGGGAATTCGCGGTGGTGAACTCGAGCGTTCCGGGGTGACCATCTCCTTTGCAGGTTCCGCCGGTAACCAGCACGGCTTCGGGAGTTCCGGTTCCCGAGAGGTAGACGTAATACCAGGGTTCAGCGGCAACGACGCCGAGGGGACACGGGTTGAGAGTCACTAATTTTTTCCCCGACGTAATCAGCGAGGACCCCGGCATCTGGTGCCAGTTTGTGTCGATCGCTGACCGGACGACATTGGCCGCCAGTGGCCCGGCGTCGGACGCTGTCGCGTAGGGCACACGATGCACCCCGATAAAGATTCCCACAATGATCGCCAGAATGCCCGCCGAGGCGCAGACGGCGCGCATCGATCGGCGCCATCGCCGAAGCGAAGAGGATTTCCACGCACGCAGTAAGCTGGCGGGAAAACGGTTTGGATTCAACATAGTGCCTCCTCGTCGGCTGGGGGAATCGATTGGCGATGCAGCGTCCAAATTTAGCGGCAACGCAAGGTTATGAAGGTTCAGAGTTACTCTAAGGCTCGGGCGTCGATTTCGACAAACCACAACGTGGAGTCAGCCGAAATGCTGCGTACTCACAAGCACCACCTGCGCGGCAGTTGATGCCGACTCCGATCTGTTGTATCGTGCGGGTTGCTCCATTTTGAGACGCGGCGAACGAATGCCGGCGTGCGGTCGACTCCGAGTTTTTCAAAGAGCCGCCGAAAACAACGGTCTTCATGCCAATTTCCAGCAACGTTGTTCTGGGCCGCGGAGTCACCATCTTCCAGCCTGACCTGGTCAATCTTTATGGCTGCCGGGTGGGCGACGAGACCAAAATCGGAGCCTTCGTCGAGATCCAGAAAAACGCGACGGTCGGCAGCCGCTGCAAGATTTCTTCGCACACTTTCATATGCGAAGGCGTCACCATCGAAGACGACGTATTTGTCGGCCACGGCGTCATGTTCATCAACGACTTGTACCCGCGGGCGACGGAAGATGGGCGACTGCAAACTGAGGCGGACTGGGTGGTTGTGCCAACGCGCGTGAAGCGGGGCGCATCGATCGGAAGCGGGGCCGTGATTCTCGCAGGCGTCACTATCGGAGAAGGTGCGCTGATCGGCGCGGGGGCGGTCGTCACGCACGATATACCTGATCACCACATCGCAAAAGGCATTCCCGCGCGGCTGGGACGGGCCATCCCACGAAACGATGGATCGAAGACGAGTTCAACCTGATCGGTTAGATGCGAGCTTGTCAGTACAAGCGGTTAAACAGGGAGGAATTTTGATTCGGATCGGCGTAATCGGCTACGGCTACTGGGGCCCGAACCTGGTGCGGAATTGTTTTGAGGCTCAGGGTGCGCAAGTAGCCTGCGTGAGCGATTTGCGGGCAGACCGGCTGGCGCTGGTGAGCAGCCGTTATCCCACAATCCAGACGACCCAGAATTTTCGTGAGCTGATCGAAGATCCGTCGATCGATGCGGTGGTGATCGCCACGCCGGTGTCGACCCACTACGAACTCGCCTTGCGCGCGCTCCAGGAAGGCAAGCACGTATTGGTCGAGAAACCGTTGGCCTCGAACACCGACCAAGTACAGCATCTTATCGACGTGGCCCAGAAAACGAAAGCGCGTGCTCATGGTGGACCACACATTCGTTTACACCGGGGCGGTGCGCAAGATTCGCGAACTTGTCGACAGCGGCAGCCTGGGCGAGATCTACTATTACGATTCCGTCCGCGTAAATCTGGGACTTTTTCAACACGACGTCAACGTGCTGTGGGATCTCGCGGTGCACGACCTGTCAATCATGGACTACGTGCTCCCCTTCCGCCCCTGCGCAGTCTCCGCCACCGGCCTGAGCCATGTCCCCGGCGGCACCGAAAACATCGCGTATCTCACCCTGTTTTTCGAAGGCAGCCAGATCGGGCACATCCACTCCAACTGGCTGGCCCCGGTGAAGCTGCGGCGAACGTTGATTGGGGCGAGCCGCAAAATGATTGTTTACGACGATCTGGAACAGAGCGAAAAGATCAAGGTTTACGACAAGGGCATCACTCTGAACAATCATCAGAGCCCGGAGAAAATGTACCAGATGATGGTGGGCTATCGCACGGGCGACATGCTCGCGCCGCAGCTTGACGGAACTGAAGCTCTGCGCCGCGAGATTGATCACTTCCTGCGCTGCGTCGAGCAGCAGGAGGAACCGATCACCGGCGGCGAGCGCGGGGCTGCGAGTGGTGGAAATTCTGCAGGCCGCATCCCAGTCGATGGCGCAGCACGGCCGGCCGGTGGATTTGCGCTTGACTAGTCTCGAAGCCACCGCTTAGTTCCGGAAAATGAGAAGATAAGACCCAGAATTGCCCACACCGGCACCGAATATTAATGGCCAACATCAGAGTTCCGTATCTCGATTTGAAAACCCAGTACCAGAGCATCAAGCCTGAGATTGATGCGGCGATCGCGCGCGTGCTGGAGAGCTGCCAGTTCGTCCTGGGCCCTGAAGTCGCGGGGTTTGAGCAAGACTTTGCTGCGTATTGCGGGGTCTCGGAATGCATCGCCCTGAATTCCGGCACCAGCGCTTTGCATCTGGCTTTGCTGGCCGCGGGAGTTGGTCCCGGCGATGAGGTCATCACGGTTCCGTTTACTTTTGTTGCCAGCGTTTCCGCGGTCACTTATGCCGGCGCGCGGCCGGTTCTGGTGGATATCGATCCACGGTCTTTCACCATGGATCCGGCTGCGATTGAAGCGGCCATCACGCCTCGCACCAAGGCGATTCTACCCGTGCATCTTTATGGTCAGTCTGCTGACATGGATCCGATCATGGAAGTGGCGCGGCGGCACCGTCTGGTCGTGATTGAAGACGCCGCGCAGGCGCATGGTGCGAAATATAAGGGCCGTCCGGTCGGCAGCATCGGCGACATGGCCTGCTTCAGTTTTTATCCCGGCAAGAATCTGGGAGCGTATGGCGAGGGCGGTGCGGTCACCACCAGCAATGCCGAGTACGCAAACACCATACGCATGCTGCGCGATTGGGGACAGGATCGTAAATATCATCACGTGCTCAAAGGATTCAACTACCGCATGGAAGGCTTTCAGGGCGCGATCCTGCGCGTTAAGCTGCGCCATCTGGAACGCTGGACCGAAGCGCGGCGCGCGGTGGTGAATCTATACAACGAACACCTGGCCGACTCTGGAGTGGAAACGCCCACGGAGATGTCGTGGGGGCGTCACGTCTATCATGTCTACACGCTGCGGTCCGACGATCGCGATGGCTTGCAGGCAGCTCTGCTGGCGGATGGAATTCAGACCGGAATTCATTATCCCGTGCCCGCACATTTGCAGCCGGCTTATGCCGATCTGGGCTACGGACGCGGAGCGTTTCCGCATTCGGAGAAAGCGGCGCAGCAGGTTCTGTCACTTCCTCTGTATCCCGAACTTCCCCCGCAGGCAGTCCTCGAAGTTGCGGGCGCTGTGAAAAAAGCGGTTGCGAATCCGGCACAAACGGTCGTGGCGCGCTAAAGCCGTATCGGACGTTCTGGCTGAATATTTTTGGATGACACTAGATGGCACACGGCAGCGTTTGATCTGCTCCCCGGAAGGTTCGTCGCTCGGCGCCGTCAAGCATGCACAACCGCAAAAAGTGGAGCGACGCTTTGGGACGTAAGGTCCAGGTCCAGTCGGCGGTGGTCGGCGCCCTCATCGGAGTGGGATGCCTGGCGATTCTGCTCAAGCAAGTTGATCTCAGACAATCCTGGCATGCGCTGGGGCGGCTGAATGGGCCGTACATGCTGATCCCGGTCGCTGCATTTTGCCTGAACCTGCCCTTGCGGGCATGGCGTTGGCAACTTATTTTCCCCGCTTCGTGGCGGCCCACTCTGGCGAATTGCCTCACCGTCCTCGGCATTGGCAACATGGCGAACTTTCTGCTGCCGGGTCGCGCGGGCGACCTGGCGCGCTGCGTTCTGGTCGGAAACTCAAACTCTCTCGGTGATAGCACTCGCACCTTGGCGACTTTGGCCGTCGAGAAACTCCTGGACGGGCTGGCGCTGGTCGGGGTGGTTCTTTTCTCGATGGGGACTTTACACCTGCCGAAATTAGTTCTCGAATTGTTGCGTTTGGCAATTGCGATTTTCGGCGGAGCGCTTGCGCTGCTGGTGGTTCTGCGGTATCAGACGCGCGCCCTGATCGATTTTGTTCGCCGCATTTTTCGCTGGATGCATCTTTCTCCATTCGAAGCGCGATTCGACGGGTTACTCACCTCATTCGCCGAAGGTCTCGGCGCGGTGAGTTCCGCCGGCCGGATGCTGACTTTGCTGGCGATCACTGCGGCCATCTGGATCACCGAAGGTGCAACTGTCTGGGGGATGGCTCACGCCCTCGGCCTGTCCCTCTCGTTAACCTCGGCGGTCGTCGCCTCGGCAATTCTGGGTTTGAGCTTGATGATTCCGGCCGCGCCGGGCGGGCTGGGCACCTACGAATTATTTGGGACCGAGGCCTTCAAGTTGGCCGGCATCGCCGCAAGCGGGGCGCTGGCTCTGACCGTGGTGATTCATGCGTGGGTGTTTGTCGCCAACATTTTGGTTGGCATTTGCCTGCTGGCGATCAAGGGTATCAGCCTCGGACAACTCAGGAACCAGATGGAAATCGATCGCGACGCGGGACCTCAGATTCTGCCTTCGCACTGATTCGTTGGCCGAATCGCACACCTTGATAGAATCTTCCTTTCAATTTTCCTGCTTTCTTCGTGGAGGCTTAACCAGTGGGCAGTGCAATCCAAAGCAGCCGCGTCTTAGTCACGGGCGGCGCCGGATTCATCGGCTCCGAACTGGTGCGCCAATTGGCCGCTCGCGGATCCGCCGTACGCGTGGTCGACAACCTGGTGAACGGCCGGCGAGAAAATCTCGACGAGCTATTGGGCAATGACGTCGAACTTGTCGTTGCTGATATACGCGACGCGAAGTCCATGGCCCCGCTTCTTCGCGATGTAGATATCGTCTTCCATCTTGCCTGCCTGGGAGTGCGCCACTCGATCCACTCGCCGGTGGAGAATCACGAAGTCAATGCATCGGCGACGCTCGGCCTGCTGAACGCGGCGCGCAGCAATGACGTCAAACGTTTTGTGTACGTCTCAAGTTCTGAGGTTTACGGAACGGCTCGAACCGCGCCCATTACCGAAGATCATCCCACGCTGCCGATGACCGTGTACGGCGCTTCCAAACTTGCGGGCGAAGCCTATACGCGGGCCTTCTGGGAAACCTATCGTTACCCCACCGTGGTGTTGCGGCCATTCAATGCTTATGGTCCCCGCTGCCATCACGAAGGCGACAGTGGCGAGGTGATTCCAAAATTCATGTTGCGCTGCCTGGCCGGAAAGCCCATGGTTATTTTCGGAGATGGCACCCAGACGCGTGATTTCACCTTCGTCAGCGATACAGCAGCTGGAATTCTCGCCGCCGGACTTTCCACACAATCCGTCGGACAGACCATCAATCTGGGAAGCGGCAAAGAAATTCAAGTACGCGACTTGGCCAAGACTGTCGCCGAAGTCCTGGGCCGACCGCACGCGGAGGTCACTCATGTTGAGCCCCGTCCCGGAGACGTACTGCGTCTGTTGGCGGACAGCTCCACGGCGAAAAAGCTGCTGGGTTTTCAACCCTCCGTTTCGCTGCGTGACGGCTTAGCTCATCTTCGCGATTGGTACGCAAACCAGGGCAGGTCGCCAGAACAATTGCTGGAGCAGGAAATCGTTCGCAACTGGGAGCCTCGGGACGTCCCTACCCATGCCTAAAGATTTCGTTCCCGTGGCGCGTCCCCAGCTCGGACCCGAAGAAGTTTCGGCCGCGGGCCGGGCGATTTTATCCGGCTGGGTAACACAGGGGCCGGAGGTTGCGGCATTCGAACGCGAGTTTGCCGAGTTCGTTGGCGCGCCCCACGCCTGCGCGGTCTCCAGTGGCACGACTGCCCTTCACCTGGCTCTGCTCGGCGTCGGCGTGCGCCCCGGCGACGAAGTCATTACCGTCAGCCACTCCTACATTGCCACCGCGAACAGCATCCGCTACTGCGGAGCTGTGCCGGTCTTCGTCGATATTGATCCAGCAACGTTCAATATCGATCCACGGAAACTCGAGCCGGCGATTAGCCCGCGTACACGCGCAATTCTTTGCGTTCATCAGATGGGCATGCCGTGCGACCTGACAGCGATTCTTGCGATTGCGCACCGGCACAACCTTCCCGTCGTGGAGGACGCCGCGTGCGCGATCGGCAGCGAGATGCGGCAGGATCATCCAGGGCACGAACAGTGGGAGAAGATTGGCAAGCCGCACGGCGACGTCGCTTGCTTCTCGTTCCATCCCCGCAAACTGTTGACCACGGGAGACGGCGGCATGCTGACCACCGCCGACGCGGCGATCGATCGCAAGGTTCGCCTGTGGCGCCAACACGGAATGAGCGTGCCCGATACCGTGCGTCATTCCTCGCGCGAAGTCGTGTTTGAATCGTATCCGGAACTGGGCTTCAATTACCGCTTAACCGACATTCAGGCAGCCATCGGGCGCGAGCAACTGAAGCGACTTCCAGAAGCCATCGCACAACGACGACAGCTCGCCAGCCGCTACCGGCAATTGCTCTCGGAAATTCCAGGACTCGTCCTGCCCTCAGAACCGGTCTGGGCACGCACGAACTGGCAAAGCTACTGCGTACGACTTCCTGAGGGCACTAACCAGCGCGCAGTCATGCAGGCCATGCTCGACGACGAGATCGCAACCCGCCGAGGAATTATGTGCGCACATCTCGAGTCGGCATACCAAGATCCCGAGAGCTGGCGCTGCGCACAAACCGGTTGCGCGCCGGGCGAGAGTTGCCCGAATCTTATCGAAAGCGAGCGGGCGCAGCGGGAAGGTGTGATTCTTCCACTCTTTTCGCAGATGACCGAAGAACAGCAGGACCGAGTCGCAGCGGCCCTTCGCCAGGCATGTTGTGCAAAGATGCAACCCTGAAATTGAAAATACGATCTCCCGCCCGTCGCACAGCTATTCTTAGGACGCGATAAAGTTAGCACGCCGTGAAACAAGGAGATCTTAAAGCATCACGATCACAGCCTGCCCTAGTTGAGGAGTTCGGGCGACCAGTTTGTATTGACGAACATAGGCGGAGCAGTAGTCACTCAATGCCCGATACACATGCAAGGCGTCGAAAAAGTCGTCGAGCACGATCAGAGTTCCGGGCGACAGCACTGGATCTAGGGTTGTGAGGCAGTATAAAGTTGACGAATACAAATCACAATCCAGGTGGATTACCAACCGCTCTTGTGGGCTGTACGACGCCATAAAGCGGCGCAGCGTTTGCTGAAACCATCCGGCAACAAAGCTTACGCGCGTGTCCGTAATTTCCGGACGCTTTCCGTTGGTATTGAACGCGCCCTTCCGTTTTCCCGAATGCCAGTCCTCGGGCAAACCCTCGAACGAATCGAAGCCGACAAACCGGCTGCTCGCGTTCTGGTTGAGGTCGCACCACTGGCGAATACTGGCTCCCTCAAAAACGCCGAACTCCAGATAATCGATCGACTGGTTGCTGTTTCCCAGCAACGCATCATTTACGTATTGGTACAGTTCTTCTCGCGACCCAAGTTCTATCGCCGAGGTGAATTCTTTCATCGTCGCATTCAGCCGCGCCTCCCAATTCAGGCGGTCGAAAAACCACGAGTAGCGCGGAAAGAAAAACCGCGTCGATCGCCTGGCCATCGGGCGTAACGGGCCCAGAAAACGTATCGCTTCTCTTAACATCGAATCCTTGGCTCGCTCGATTGATTTACTAGGACGTCGCGTGGCGAGACTGCCCCTCGTCGTTTGCTGAATTCTCTTGAGAGACTACTGACCATCCAGCCGCCGGCCTCAGATCGAGGCCCCTCGCCACGATCGCAACAATGTCAACCGCGCCCGCATTTGCATCGCAATCCAACTCAAGCAGCGAGCCTGCATCGGTCTTCATCGTCTCAACAAATCCAGCATCCAGCATTGAGTTCCTCAATACTCCGTTGCGCGAAGTCCGCACATACGGAGCTGCAATCTTTTCGTAACCGGAAGTGCGGGCGGCGCCGATCGCCCAGTGGAACCATGCGTTTTCCACTTTCTTCTGCGCTACCCGGCATGACAACACAAAATCCTTCAGCTCGATGCCGGCTTTCGACAGTACGAATGCAGCGAATCCCACGATACCGTAGTCACCGAAGCGATCACGACACGACGTGCAAATGCACACCACATCTGCGCGTGTGAGAAACTGTGCAAATTCTTCGCGACTATAGCGATAGGTTGAAAGATTGAGCTGATTCGAACGGTGCAGCAATTCCAGACACCGGTCGACATGCTCCTGTTCTGTCGGCTTGAACAGGGTCGCTTGCATTTCGCAGGTTTTAAGGAAGGCTTCGTAGCGGTCTCCGTATTGTACTGCCTGCTCCTGGCGTTCTGATTCCGCCCGGTAAAACGAGCGCCGCCGTTTACTTTCGGCGGTGACGGGAACATCGAATTCGGGCCGCTCCAGCAATTCAATTGCATCCGCATCCGAGAACACACGAATTCCAGGCAACTCATGCGCGACTTCTGCTCGCTCGAAAGCAGAGTCGTCGACGAAGGCACAACTATCTATCCCAATGTTCAATGCCCGAACAATTTTCCGAATGTTGGCGCTCTTCGGTTCCCAGTTGATCTGCGGATGTAAAAATAGATGCGCGACATTCAGGCGCTCCAGCAACTGCCAAGTGCTGTCGTGATCATTCTTGCTGGCGATGCTCTGAAGAATTCCGCGCTCGTCCAGTGCGAGCATTACTTGACGTACCTCAGGCCGCAACGAAACTTCCTCCGCGTCTTGCTCACCCAGGATTCCGTCCCACACGGTCTGGTCCAGATCCCAGATGACGCACTTCACTTTGCTCGCCGAGTTCGCCGTCTGAACCGGAAACGCGCCTCCCGTGCGGTTGTCTGGCGCGGTCGCGACCCCGGGGTCTTGCCGATACCGAACGAAGTCCAGCCAGGAGAATACTAGATGCGCCTCAGCGTCGTGATCCGGATAGACTCGAATCATTCCGAGCTCCCCGTACAAATCGATGTTCATCGAAGCGACCGGAATTTTCTGCACCGTGCGGCCGGGCTCGAGAAGAATGGAACTGCGGAATTTCGGCCCTTGTTGCCAACACTCGATCACCAGTCGAACCGGTTGGGATTCTAGATTCCAGACTTCGATCACGAATTCATCGAAGGTTTCTCTTCGATTGCCTGTGAGAGCTCGCAGCGCCCGCTCCCGGAAAACTGCGTAGGCACCATTCAGCATGAGGTACGGGCTCATCCCTCGCAACAGGGAAGAGACCGGGCGAATGCACCGCAGGATCGCCCGGTCGATCCGGTCCAACCATCGGGCTTGCCATGGTTGGACCGAGCCGAAGCCAAAAATCGATTCGAGTTTACCCCACCTGCGAAATTCGATTTCAGCACCGAATGGCAACAATCCCGGATATTTCAGATTCGGCGCAATGCCGTACTTGAAGCGCGCGCACTTACGGTCCCGCCGGGCAACATACAGCGAGCAGAGGGCGTAGCAGTCCGGGATGGCACATTCGATGCAGTGTTCGGCCCAAAGCAGAAGATAGGCCGACCTGACGACGGCAGGCGCAAGCGCGGACTTCTCCCGCATCTCGATGCTTGCGAGTTGTCGCGGCCTTTCAGCCCAGTCGGTGGTCCACATTCCGTCAGTCCTGCCTAGAGGTTTTTGTAGCTGACAAGTGCCGCTGGATACGAAAGCCTTCGGGTCCAATCGATTTCCAGCAGATTCGCTTCTTCGCCGCCTGGCGAAGATCCGGGATGAGTCATGAGTTCGACACTCAAGCGCCGCGGAGGATGATCGGCGCACATCTTGATGAACGTCTCCAGGTCGGTGAAGATGCGCGTGGTTCGAAATCCAATCGTTCGTAACGCTAAATTAAACACACTTTTCTTTGTCAGCAACATCTGGCCGGGTCTTTCTGAATCATCGTACATATTCCTGCTGATTCTCACCTTGCTGATCTTGTAGCGTCGACGTAACGCTGCCAACACCGGAAGCAGCCGCGGAATGGTATGCACATGATGATGCCCATCCAGATGAGATGGTTCCACGCCCAGCCGCAACAGATTCTCGATTTGCGCGCACCACTCCCGAAAGATCGATCTAACCATGGGGCGAGTGATTGGAACCTCCCGGATCGCGTTGCCGTTGAAGCAACCGTTCTTGTCGAGGATAGTCTTGAGAGAGTCGTAGCTCCCCTGCCAGAGTGGACGGAACTCCGTGAGGTTGAGATGCACGCCGAAAGAACTGTTGGGGAATAAATGTAGTTTCTTCGCTGCTGCTTCGACGGCAGCGCCATTCGACAGCATGGTCGCGGATGTGATTGTGCCGCGCTGCATGCCCTGGAATATCGCCTCGTTCACCTCGTCGCTTTGACCGAGGTCGTCAGCGTTGACAATAATTCTCGTCGTCATCAAAAGATGTTCCGTACGGCGGCGGCGGTGCGTCCAGGGAACCTAACTGACATCGTGAGTTTATAAGGATACCAAGATTGTTCCTGAATCATCCGCGCATCGAGGAGTCGGCAATCTGACGATCCCCGTTGCTTGCGAGCGCGCGCGACAACTCCAGGATCTTTTCCACGTGAGTCTTCCAGGAAAACTGGCGAGAGCGCTCCAGACCGACCGCACGCATGCGACTCGACAGCTCAATTGATCCAGCAACTCGGCCGATAGTTTCCGCCAAGGACTCTGCCGAGAATCGCGGAAAATACATCGCTGCTTCCCCGCAAATCTCCCGATGCACCGCCAGGTCGGACGCGATGACAGGCAGGCCGCTCGCCATGGCCTCAACCAGCGGGTGGGCAAAGGTCTCTGTGTACGCCGGAGTAATGTATATGTCGGCTTGGCGATAAACCATGTGCAATTGCCGGTACGGAATCGATCCCAGTTGCACGATCATCTCGTCTACGCCAAGTCGCTTCGCCAGTTGAGCTGCCGCTTCCGGACGATACTCGCCGGGATTTTTTCCTGCGCTCAGTTTGCAGGTCAGGAATAATTTGACCGGCCGTTTCGGCTGGAGCCGTCGCAGCAGGGGCAGGGCGCGAATCAGAGTCTCGAAGTTGCGATAGTAGTTATAGTGGCTGACGAACAGCAACCGGAGCTCGTCATTGGCCCGCTCTAATTTTTTCTCGACCTCAGGATCCAGAGCGCCGGATTCGGAAAAGAACGCTTCCCGGTCGAACCCGTGATGAATCGCCTCCACCGGTCGGCCCGTCCAACGTCGCAACTCTTCCGCAAATGCCTCACTCGGAGCCACCGTGCAGTCCGCCCAGGAAATAGACCTCTTGGCCAGCAGAGCCCGGATGCGTGTGTCGACCCAGGTACGAAATTCGCCCCGGGCTAGCACATCCCGATAAAAATCGCCGGAAGTGTAAATCGAATTGCGCGACAGCAGAATCTGCGGGACCGGGGAGTTGCGTAGGGCGAAATTCCCCGTAGAGAGCAGGACATCCGCTCCACAACGTCGAAGCAGGTCAGGGATTCTGGACTGCTCGAACCAGAAGCGTTTCGCTGCCGGAATCTCAAGTTCCAGAAATTCGAGGTTGCCCGATTCGCTGAATTCCTGACGCAAGCCCGAACTCAACGCAACCGTCACCCGAAGGTCTGGCGTTTCCGCCAGGTGCGGAATCACATTGCGAATGTAGGTGAGTCCGCCGCCCGCAGAGGCCGCAAGAGAATTGATGAATAGGTGCATCATCCGCCCTGCGCAGCGCCTTCTGCCACGCCGTCCTGGCGCGAGGCGGTCACATAAAGGCTATCGGCGACATAGCGGAGCGGGGGCAGGTGCGCGCTGAGTCGGCGCAGCCAATCGGAGGCATAAACGATGGCACGGTAGCGGGGCGGCATGAATCCGACATCGCTGACTTGCGCATTGAGCGAGAAGTAACCGTCCACCGAAATTTTCGCCGGGCCGATCAGGCGAGAGAACGTTGTCCTGAGCTCGGGCACGGTCCAGTACCGAACTTCGAAATCCCGGGTCTCGCGGAAGCCCCGCCGGATCTCGTGATAGAGGCAGCGCACTCCAAACACATTGGGCAATTGCACCAGTGATTCTCCGCCCGTTTTAAGCACGCGACGAATTTCGCTCAATACAATCTGCACGTTCTCTTTTGAAAGATGCTGCAGCACGCTGTAAGAGAACACCCGCGAGAAGTATCCTGGAGCGAACGGCAAGAAGCGGCCGTCGGCTACCAGGAAGTGGCCCTCCACGCCCAATTGGCGAGACACGCGCCGTGCAGCCAGAACTCCCTTCAGGGAAGGGTCGATCCCGACCACTCGATATCCTTTGCGCGCGGCGGCGATCGACCATCGTCCCCAACTGCAGCCAATCTCAAGAAAAGTGTCGCCGTCGCTCGGCGGAATTCGCAGATCTGGAATCGGATATGCGGCAAGCTTCCCCACAAGGTGCCCGTAGAGCCCGCCGTTGGTCGCGCCGATTGTATCCCTCACGAAGGGATCAATCTCATCGGGGGCGAGATTGAATTTCAACAGGGGCGCATGCGACAGATCGCCTTCGGCAACCAGCAGCGCTCGGTCACCTTCAATGTGTGTCTGTTGCGCTTCGGAAACCAGCAGGATCGGGATCCCTTCGACGACCCGGTAGCGATGTTGGTTAGGACAAACGAGGGAGTCGCCCTCACTGCGCAACGACTGCTTGTCGCGCGGGCACACGATGATGTCCAGAAGATCGGGAGCGCATGAGTTCATGTTAAGAAAAGCAGCAACGTGACAGTTCCGAATCTACGCCCCGTGTGACGCCGGCAAGGACTTTTGCGACAACGTTGTTGCGACCATCGCGGCAATTCCCATCGACCATTCCGCCGGCGAATACCCGGAGATGCGCTGTGCGCTGTTAGCCCCCATGTTCGCGCGGAGGCTGGACTGGCCGGCGATCTCCTTCATCGCGAGCCTCAAAGACAACTCATCCTTCGGCGTTACCAGCAGCCCGTTCCAGTTCTCGCTGACCAGGTCGGCAGCACATCCCGCCGCCCGGCTCAGAATAACGGGCAGGCCACAAGCCATCGCTTCGTTCACAACCAGTCCCCAAGTGTCAGTATACGTAGGCAAAATGAACGTTTCAGCGAGCGCGTAGTAGGCCGCGAGTCGCTCGCGCTGGGCGAAGCCAGCGAATCTTATCACTCCCGGCGAGACCAAGGATGCCTGTCGCTCCAGTGCCTCGCGGCAAGGTCCATCGCCCACGAATACCAGACCGACTTGCTGGCGCGTCAGTTCATCCAGTTTGGCATAAGCCGCAAGCAATTCAAACACGCCTTTTTCCCGGACAAGGCGTCCCACAAACAGAAAATAGCGCTCGGGCAAAGCAAGCTCCCGTCGCAGCGCGCCTGCATTCTGGCGGGCAACTTCCGCCGAACTCGCGAACAATTCGTTGTCGACGGCATTCGGCGCGGTGAAAATTCTCCGGTCCTCGACTTGATGAGAGCGAAGGTACTCGCGCGCCGACCGCCCCGGCACCACAAACCCGCTGCACATACCGACAAACTTATGTTTTAGAAATTCAACGGCTGCGTGGCGGCCGCGCTGATCCTGCGCATTGCTTTCCGACCACAGAACCAGCGGTATTTTCCGCGCCCGCGCCCACTTCATGCATTGCCAGGCAGCGACATAGCTGTACCCGCCGCAGAGAATAATTTGCGGTGCCGCCGCTGCGAGCGCATGCCGCAAACCGCGGTTCAGCAATAGGTTGTACTTGCCTACGCGCTTTCGCCAGGAAGGAAGAACCTGGAACGAGAACCGAATCTCCTCTTTGTATACTTGCCATTGCCGAAGGGTGGGATCGGTCTCGGCGAGAAAGATCACTTGCAGATCGACCTCCGGATTTTGCACCAGTTCGTTAAAAAGCGGGATGCGGTAAGGCGAAATGATCTCGGTCAGAATTACCAGACGGCGCCTCATGCCACGCACTCCCGATAAATTCGAATCAGCGTTTCCGCCTGATGCGCTAAAGTATGGCTCTCGAGAATCGTATCTCGCGCGGCATTGCCTAGATTATGACGGAGCCGTTCGTCGCGCAAAAGCATCGCCAGCGCCAGCGCTAATTCTTTCTCATTATCCGGGCCCACCAGGAAGCCGTTCGAGCCCTGCCGCACGATCTCGGCAATGCCCTGCCCTCGACAACCGATCACCGGCTTGCCCACCGACATCGCTTCCAGATAGACGCAACCCAAGCCTTCGTAGCGGCTGGGCAGCGCGAACACCGTGCACCGGCGCATGGCCGCGGCAACCTGATCGCGGGATTGATCTCCCAGAAAACGCACACACTCGGATATATTGAGCTGCCGGCCGAGAGCCTGCAGGCGGTCCAATTCCGGACCGTGCCCGATGACCTCGAGAATCAGCGTCGGGAAATCTGATCGGATTGACGCGATGGCGCGCAACAAGACTTCATGTCCTTTGATCGGAAGCAGGTTGCCTACACACAGCACGATCGGCCCCGTAGGAGCCGCAGAATCGCCGGGCGAAAATAATTCCGGATCCACGCCGTTATATACGACCGAGGTTCGGCATCCAGGCCCCACGCCTTGCAACACGTGCTCCCGAACCAGTTCGCTGATGCAGATTACCCGCCTCGACGAGCGGTACACGCGCTGAGACATTCGGCGACACCATTCGCCCACGCGCCCCTTGACATGCTCGCTTGAGAAAGCGTCCAGACCATGCACCGACACCACATACGGCACACCAAGTTCGCCACTCAACAGCATGGCAGCGTGACCGCAGGGGAGCGGCGCGTGCGCGTGAATCAGGTCGATCCCTTGCGAGCGCTGCAGTTCCCGCACTCTTCCCACGATACGGGCAAACACGAAAGCGCCCGCGGTTGGAAGCCCGAGTACTCCCGGCAGCGCGAAGTATGCAAGCCACTCTGCCGACACCCTGGATCTCACCGCCCGAAGCCTTCCTCGATAGATCGGGTGAACCGCGAATACGGTGTTCTGCACGCCGGCTCGGGCGAGCCAATCCACTGGCTCGGAAACAAAACAACCGAAGGCTGGATTGCGCTCGGACGAATAGAAGGGAGTCAGCGTTAGAACGCGGAGCTCATCTCGTCGAAGCTCCTCGCTGCGGCTTCCTCCATCCCCGATGTGACCGGCCATGTTACCGAGCCCCCGCAATTGCCAGATAGGCATCCTGCCACTGCCGGGCCACTAAATCCCAGTCAAAGCTGGCCATGTGTTCGCGGCCCGCAGCACCCATTCTCTGTCGCAAGCCGCGATCGGCAATCAGCTTCGCCAGAACCTGCATCATTGCTTCGATGGTGGCGACTTGAAAGCCGGTGACGCCGTCGATGACCGACGGCGTTTCATAATCTCGAAACACAACGCACGGCAACCCCGTGGCTGCAGCCTCCAGCGAAACTTTCGGGATTCCTTCCATGCGCGACGGAAGCAGAAAGATATCGCTCACTCGCATGATTTCGAGCAATTGCAACTGGGTCTTAGGTCCATCGAGGGTTACGTTCGTCAAACCGGCTTGTGCGATCTTTTCTCGCAGGAGTTGTTCAAACCCTCCTCGACCTGCGCCCACCAACCGGAAGTTGGCACCAGGAAACCGGGCCGCCGCATCGATCACATGTTGCGGCCCCTTGCGTTCAATCAGCGTCCCGGCAAACAGCACCACTGGCACGGGATTCGCTCTCTCCGCGGGCGGACTGAACAAACGCGTGTCGACGCCGACGGGCAGAATATAGCTCGCCTTCTTGCCCGCGCTTTGCTGTAGTTCCCGCGCAATAAATTCCGTAATTGCCGTGTGGACATCGCAACGGGATTGAACGCCTCGATAAAGGAAGAGCAACTGTCGCGTCGGATTGGTCAGCTGGGACGACGGAGCTTCCACATGCAAAACGCCTGTCGCGCGCCGGACCATGCGCGGCAGGTGAAGGAGTACATAACTGGCCGGGCTATAGTCCATGTAAGCAACGATGTCGTAGTTCGCCAGCATTTCGCGCAGGATTCGCAAACTCTTGTTTCGCGCCGGCAGTTGCAGCAGGTTAATTCCCGAGCGATTCTTTAATCTCGCATCGGGCTCGCGTTCATACAATAGAGTGCTCTGGAATTTTTGGGGATCGAGGCGCAAGGCAATTTCTCGAACGTTCAGACTCTGAGCGTTCGTATTGTCTTCATCCACTGCCGCCAGGAACAATATTCGAACCTTGCTCGTAGAAGAAATCAGCGCTGTACTCCATCAGCCGGAATTGTAGCCAGCGCCTTCTCCGCAACAGAAGAAACCGGCGCGCCGCCGTTCATTCTCGCCGATTGCTGCACCTCGCGCAGAAGTGCACGCAAACGCAAATCAGAGCTCTGGGTGTTGCCGGCTTTCCGCAAGTGCTCCTGCGCAACCCGCAACAGCCGCGCACGCTCTTGCCCCCGCACCTCCGGCGGCAACAGAGAATTCTCTCCCGGATCATTTTTCAAGTCGTACAGATAATCCTTTTTCTCTTTGAAGTCGACGATCAGTTTCAATGTTTCATCTCGAACCGTCAACAACCGCGAGCGCACCCGGTCCTCCCGCCGCATGGGATTGTTGCACCCATCCACGCACTCTGTAATCGCAGGTCGATCCGGCAAAGTTCCCGCCGAGATTTCATTCCACCCGCTACGACCCTGAAAACTATTGGGCGAAGCAACGCCAACAGCATCCAACAGGGTCGGCGCCAAATGTAGCAGGCTGAAGGGCTGGTCAGAAAGACGACGGCCCGAGAGTCCAGGCGCTCGCATCAGCAGCGGCACATGAATCAACTGCTCAGGCAAACTTGTAGGAGAGTGATAACGCTCACCATGCTCGAGAAACGATTCTCCGTGATCCGCCGTCACCACAAACACCGTCTCATCCCATCGCTCAGAAACCTTCAGGGCGTCCACCAACCGAGAAAGCTGCCGGTCCACCCAATGCACCCCGGCATCATAGAGCGAAAGAATCTCGGCCCGGTACTTCTCGAATCTTCCCGCGCCAATATCCCAACGATTCCAAAAAGAATTTAGCAGTCGCGCCCGGCGAGCCGTTATCTCGGACGAACCCAACGCGGCCAAGGATTCTTCCGGCGGATAGTAAGGGTGATGCGGATCCATCAGATGCAGCCACAAAAAGAATGGCTGCTCGCGTACGTCGGTCAACCATGATGTAGATTCATCCACAATCACGTTTGCCCCCGGATAGCGCCGCAGCGTGTCCATGGAAAGGCCTTCGCGTGCGGAAACCCACTGGCAGTACCAGAAATAAACTTCATCGTAGGCACTCCCAGCCAAACCGTTTCGGTGGAAGCCGTCCTGCAACCAGCGATTGAATTGCGACAATTTATTCTTCGCTGCCGGTGCGGCGACCGGAGATTCGGCGACGATCTCAGAGGCCAGGAAATCGTGAAACGTGTCGAACCCCTGGTCGTAACCAAAGCGCCGGCTAAGGTAGGGGTTCCCCGCCAAAAATGCCGCCGTCGCATAACCTTCGCCTCGCAGCACAGTGGGCAACGTCGACTCGCCCGGCGCCAGGCCCAGCACATCCCGGCCCAGCGCCAGAGGATAGCGCGAGGCCATGATCGCGGGGAGAGAAAAATAAGTTGGCGCTCCCGCCACAATCGCGTTCGGCACAACTACGCTTTCTTTAGCCAGCGCGTCTAGATTTGGGGTGACCGGGCGGTCGTATCCCAGGAAGCCGACATGATCGGCTCGCAGGCAATCCACGGTCACCAATACCAGTGAACGTTTCTTCATGGCGTTGCGAAGTCGCTCAGAAAATACAAATCAGGAGACCGCTCTCGTTTGGTGAACTCAGCGAAAAGAGCGATTGCGCTCGAGACTTCAGGCTGATCAGATATAACCCAGATCCTTGAGCCGCTGCTCGATCATCTCCTCTTCTGCGCGGTCAAACTTGATGCCTTCATTTTTCAGAATTTCCTGCAGCAGAAAGCTGACCAGATGTTCGACGGTGTCGAACCGCCCGGCCGCATACTTCTCGGCCGCCGCGCAAAGGTCCTCGGGCAATTTGAGCTCGCGGTATTCGGTCATCAGGAATTCATTCCCAGCTTCTGCACGCCAGATCGCAGCTGCGCCCATGCGCCGCGCGCAATCATTCGATCATCCGAATCAAGCGCAAACAAGGCGGCTACTCCTGCAAACACCGCGTAGACCACCAGGAGCGAAAGCACAACCGCGAACCACGGATGATGCGCCCAAGCGGTCGAACTGGTTGCGAATTTCATTAGCAGTAGCGCTGACAGTGCCGACAAACACGGAACCCAAAGCGCGAAGTAACTTCGATTATAGGGGGAAATCCCCAGGGCTTTCCGCACCTCGTATAAATTCCAGAGGTTGCCTCCGGCGTTGACGCACGCTGAGGCCAGCGCGGCACCCACTATCCCGAGAATCGGAATCAGGACCAGGTTCGTCACCACCGAAACAATCGTCATGGCGAACTGCACCTTGATCAACCGCTTCTGGTTCCCCGACATCAACAAAAGAAATCCGACCGAGCCGACACTGCAGTTCACTAACTGTCCCACAGCGCCAATCACCAGCACCGGCCAGCCACTTTCAAAATCCGGTCCGAAAATCCTCATCAGGCGGGGAGCGAACACAATCATCACGCAGGCCAGAGGAAAGCTCAGGCCCAGAATCCACTTGGTGAGCGTCTGAAACAGTTTCTGCAATACATCCCGGCGGCCCAGCGCATGCAAGTCCGCGATCACCGGAGCGAATATCTGATTCACCGATTGCAGAATGATGGGGATGAACGCCGAAAGCGTCGACGCCAAAACATAAATTCCCACCACGCGCGGATTCAGATAGATCCCGAGCAGAATCTTGTCGGCTTGGGTCACCAGAAAGTCGAGGACATTCATTCCCAGGAAAGCCAGGGCCAGCGATTTGACTTCGGGGTCGAGCGGAGGCAGAGACGCCAGCGAAAACCGCGCCCCCGGCGGAGTCAGCCTCCACGCCGCGGCCACCAGAAGCACCGTGACGATAGTTGCGCTGACGATCTGCGCACCCAGGTAGCCCCACATGCCCGTTCCCAGGGCCAGCAGCGCAACCGTCAGCGCGATCACCAACGGACTGCCTACGAAGTTGGTGATCACCGTGCGCTTCGCGATGTCCTTGAAGCCGGCAAGCACCTGAGAGTAAAAGCCGGTAACGGCTCCCAGCACAGCCAGCACCGCAAAGAGAGGAACGTACTGCGCCAGAGCCGGCGCATGATAAAACCGCTGCGCGATCCAGCGGCCACCTAATATAAGACTGGCTGACAACACAACATTCAGGAAAATGATGATGCCAAGGCTTCGAGTCAGGAACCCGCGCAACTCGTCCGGCTTTCCCGTCGCGTTGTACACCGCAACAAAACGTGGAGCGGTTCCCTGCAGCCCGAGCATTCCCGCCACTTGCACCAAGCTCACCATCGTCATCCCGAGCGCGTAGAGACCGAGTTGCTCCGCGCCCAACACGCGAGCGACATAGACCTTGACCAGATAGCCGGCGCCCATCGTGAACAACGTGCCCAGAAAAAACACCGCGGACTGCCGCGATATCTGGCCCAGGTTCCGGCTGAACTCCAGGCCAAAGAGTTCCGGCGCGCTCTCGGCGGGAGCAAGCGGAGAGCCCGGGGCAACGTCGTTGGGCGGAGCTTTCATCGGGTCTTGTTGGCCTGTGGTGTACGACAAAGTCTTGAGTAAGTCCGGTCAGGGCATCGGCACGGGACTGGAGGCGTTTGCGAACTGTTGACTGGGGAGTGAATCTGCCTCCTTCACAAAGCCGAACATCTTTCTGCGGCCGAGAGAGAACTTCAAGGCAAACCCGGACTTCTCGATACCGCGAAGCGACGCCTGGTTTGTTGCCGCGCCAAAAATCCACGGAGCTTTGCCCTCGGAGCGCAACCGACACCCCAGCGCAGCGATCGCCTCGGCAAAGAATCCATGCCCTCGGGCCGAGACTGGGGTGAAGCAGTCGAAAATCATGACGGCATTCGCACAAGGTGCTTGCAGCGTGCGCCCCAGTTCTGCCATTTCAAATCCCTCGAAATTCCTCGCCCAACAAAAATGCACGGGCGTGCCTTCAGCGGTGAGCAGCGAAAATCCAACACTTTCCTCGGATCGCAGCCGATGGGCCGAGCGCATCAAGTAATTCAGCGTGACCGAGTCGCGCTCATAGCTGATCGCCGCTGCGCCCAAAATATCGGAGTCGAGCTTTCTCAGCGTCAGTCCGCTGCTTGCCGGTTGCCCTTCATCGGTAGCGGGCCAATCGAAGAACTGCACCTTGTCGAATGCAAACAGTGAACTGGCAGTCCGCCGCCAGATCCATTTGAGCAGCCCCGAGATGCCGCCTTCGCGAAGGCGTGCTGTCATCCTCGCCGCGCGCGAAATAAGAAATCGAATTCCGTTCTCAATCTTGGGCGACGCTTTGACGATCGCGGCGGCCTTCTCCCGCACCACCTCGCGCAAGTGGCCCGCGAATGACCGGTCCAGCACCACGTACAGAGTCTCCCGTCCCGCGGTCGCAAATCGCTCCTTGTAATCCTCGGCTCCCAGCCCAAGATCGATTACGTCGATGTCAGGACTATCACAGGAGAGCTGCACAATTTTCGCCAGAAGGCAGTAACCCGGAGAGAAGTCGTCGTAATTGCCGCTGACAGTGGGCTGGTACCAAAACCAGCTTCCCGCAAAACGGAACCCATAGTTCCAGGCCGCTGCAGTTTCGCCAACAAACAACCGGCTGACCGCGACCCATCCCGAACGCGACAACTCCCGCGCCAACTCATACAAAAAATTCCGCCGCTCCGGCCGAATCTGATTGCTGATTCGCCCCGTCGCCAGGAATCGAGCGATATGCGCCCGGTTGAACGATTGCAAAACCGGCTCGATCTGGTCCCACTGCGTGTCGTGCCGGACCGATACACCGCCCCGTTTTTCCAGTTCACGAAGGTTGCGCCGCAGCCTTTTTTTCCCGGCCACCGCCTGCTTCAAGGTGGCGCGCTCCTCCCCGATCCCAGGCACGACCCGGGAACAAACATACGCAGTACGGGAGTGCAGATAATAATGCCGATCAGAGGCAGCGCGGCCCAAGGCGACGAAGGAGCAAGAATCAGCCGGCAGATTCGTCAAAACGATTTTCGTTGCTCTTCGGTTCTTCAACTCCTCGAAGACAGCGTCGATAAATTCTTGCCGCCGGTCGGGGGCGCTCAGGAAATCACAGTAGTCCGCAGTGCTTGCGGTCAGAAAAACCAGGCAGCCAGCCTTGTCATTGGCCAGCGCGACCACGCCAACCAACGTTTCATCTTCATAGGCCAGAAATACCAGAGGCCGCAACTGATCCCCGTAGGATCGCTGGACGGCAAGCGCCCATTCATAGGTGTAGAAGACTTCAGGATGCTCCATGCGTATGGCCAGTTCATTCCACGCGCGTCGCAATTCCGAGTCTTCCCGAATCTCCTCTTCCACCACAATCCGCAAGTGTTCACCGATCCCGCAAATCTCAATTTATTGAATCCATAGTAATACCAACCAGCTAGATCGTTCCGGTGTTCATGTGGGCAGACTTACGCACTGATCCCCTGCTCTCAGGCTAAATCTGAGCTGTGAAGTTTCTCAGGGTCGCGAAGCGTGTGGACTACTGCTTCTTGCCGGATGCCCTGGCATTCGGTTGATCCGGTCGACCTTTGAACCGGCTGCGGAGAGCATCGTGGAATCCGGAGATGTAAGCCTCATAGACTTCCAGCGACATCTCCGCGGTCACGTGGATGCGGGAAAGTGCAAACCGGGGGGACTGCGACTTCAAGCCTCCGCCGACATTCACAAAACCGCACTCGTAGCCTGCCTCCTCCGCCAGCTTATACTCCCGCGCGCCCACCGAAGCCGGGTCTCCGAACGGGTAGGCGAGAGCCCACACTGGCCGGCCCAAGGAAGTCTCGAGGGCCTCACGGCATTCCGCGATCTCCGCCCGCGCCAAGTCCGGAGATAACTCAGACAGCGCTGGATGACTCAGCGTGTGCGAGCCTAAGGTCATTCCGGCATCGGCCATCTGTTTCAACTCCGGCAAGCGCAGCAACTGAAAGCGGCTGCGCAGGCCAGGATCGTCCAGATAACGCGTTTTCCACGACCCTTGCAGCCCCAGTCGTACACCCACCTCGGCGATGAAGGTGCTTCTGGTTTCGGCGTCGATCCGCGATAGGTTCTTCAACAATCCCAACCAAACCGACCGCCGCTGCCCTGCGTCCGCGGAAAGCCGGGGAATCACAGTTGCGCCCAAAGTAATCCGGTCCCCTTGTTCCTGAGCTTCCATCAGCATCAGATACAGCTCGGTATACCAAAGCATGGTTGGATTTTCCTTCAACGATGCCCCGGTCACAAAGAACAAGCACTGCAATTTTTCTTCCAGCAAAACCGGCAGCATGCTGGTCAAATGATTAACCAGTCCGTCATCGCAAGTCAGCACGACGGCGCGTTCGGGAACCGGCTCTCCGTCGCGCAACCAGCGCAGAAACAGATCCGGCGAAATCACGTTGTAATACTCTTTGAGCAATCGCAGTTGAGAGCGAAACGCCTCCGCGCTCACCAGTGTGTTGTCGAGAAATGAATCCTGGCTGGTGTAATCGTCCGGAAGAACGCCATGATAAGTAATCACGTTGACGACAGCGGTGGGATGAAAATGAAAATATCCAACGTTTCCGAGGGTCGGATAAACCATGCGATGAATCAGATGGGATGGATTAAGCCACATTCCCTCATTTAAGTGGTTTGGAGGGATCGAAAATAGTGACCAGAATGGTCCGGAAGAGCGGCGGAAAACTAAATCGAGATCAACGCGCGCGATTCTCGCGTGCAGCGTTGCGGTGGCCGCCGAACAATATTTGATCGAGACGCTCCGGATTCGCGGTCTGCGAGAGCAGCGATATCTTCGCGGGATCGGGTTTGTATTCGCTGAGCCGTTCCGGAATCGAGAGTATCTTGCTGGGCTTCTCGAGCACGACTCCAGCCCCGAATCGGGCAAACTGCGGCAGATAGCCAAACCCGCTGAAGTCGAGCCAGCTGCAAAGAAAATACGGAATGCCGCGTTGCGCGCACTCAACCGCTACGCTCGAGTCCAATCCAATGCCCAGTAACGTGCGCGGCAGAACTTCAGATGCCGGCGCTGTATCGATTTCTATCCCGTCGACTTCGTCGGGCGTAAGGATTGAACGCACCAACCGTGCCCGTCCTCTGCTGCTTTCGAAAGGATGAAGCTTCAAAATAATCCTTCGATTCAACTGCTGCGCCACTCGGACCAGCGGGCCAAGAATCTCTTGATAGATCTCTCGCGTGCGCCCTCCGCCAATTTCGTAAGGCTGCGAAAACAGCACGATCTCGCCTCCAGGGGTAGCGTGACCACTCAACTCTCTCCGCTCAACCTCGCCGCGTTCGGGCGGCGCAGCAATTTCAATTCGTTCCGGCGCCACATCGCTCACCTGCAGCATGTAGTCGCGCTCCATTGCGCCCTTCACCAGGCTGACGTCGGCATACGACTTCTTGAATAGCAATCCACCATCGAGCGCGCCGTGATAGCAATACACAGCCCTGGCGCCGAAGCTATCGGCCATAATCAGCGGCAGGCGGGTATGGTAGTTGAGATCGTCACCGCAAAGGACTCCTGTCACCGGCTCGCAGCACATCAGCACGCGCCACGCATCGCGCAGACGTAATCCCATTTCCAGTTGCGGAGTGAAGTAGTCCCAAACGCCAGCCTGAAAACTCTGGCGAAGTTCATCGATCTCTCCCAGCTTCGTCTTCAGCGTGTTCCAGGCACTGATCAGTTCCGCGGTTTCAATCGTCGTGCCAGCAGAAGTCTCGGCATAAGCGGAAAGTGGAACCGAATCGACATTCGCGGGCAGATCCGCCGACTCGCCGTTGCGCCGCGTGGTGGCCAGCAAAAAACTCCGGTGGCGCAACTGAGCCGCGTAGGCGAGTTGAGTGCGCGTTACATTCGAGTACGCGGACGGCAACAACACGACTGGCTCCGTCGACTGTACTCGCTGTTGTTTTGTAACTCTGCGCCGAATCGCGAAAGTAGGATCCCACTTGTCGAAGGCAATCTCGACCATCTGCGATGGCCGCAGGTTTTGGGCAGCGACGACAGCTTTCGAAATCAGCCTTCGCGTAGTCGAGGCCTCTGCGATCAGATAGCGCACCGGCCATCCCGTCACCAGCCCTAGCAGCCGAGCGTGGGAGTGCGCGCGGGTGGCAGCCAGCTCAACCGGACCCGGTCCAATCTCGCGCCGCAACTGGTCGACTAGATAAAGCGCCTGGTGCTCCTGATAAGCGCATGGCGCTAGAAGTTCCCACCAATCCAGGCCCATGCGATCCAGCAATCGGCCTCGACCCAGGGCAAGGCCCTGTTTCACCCAGCGATAGCTGTCCATGACGGCAAACTGATGCAAGGTAATAATCCTGCAATCAGTTTGCCGCGACCATTCCTCGTAAACACTCGCGCCTGCAAAACCCAAATCAACGATCAGATCCCACCGCGATCCAGCACACTCGCGGCGTAGTGGCGTGTCGTCGGGATGCAGCAGCAAAACTTTCATCAGGAGTCACAGCTCTCGGACTTGCAGGATGGTGCCGTTCGCGGCTGCGATAACTCGCCCTAGCGGATCAACCGCACTGCCTCAAAAGCCTCGGCCGCTTTCAGGCCAACCACGCTGCCCCACCGCTGAGCGATGGCCTTTAACGCCTCGCCGGACCGCGGATGAGGAAATTTCCGGGATTCGCTCTCATACATTCCCATGCCTTCCAGCTTTAGCGGCAGTGTGGATTCGATGTCGACAAAAACGTTGGGCTTGAAGACCGGAGAAAGCTGCTGAAACGTCCACTCGGTCGAAGAAGCGATCTCAAACATATACAACTCGCGCACCGGATGATCTTCCATCGGCCGCGTCGCCGTCAGAACAGCGCGGCTCACCACCTGATGATCGACATTCAAATCGCCGCCGTGATGGGTATAGATCGCAGTCGGACGCCAGCGTTCAATCAGTCCTTCCACGACCTTGACTACTTCCAGCAAGGGCAGCGTGTCGAAGCGGTTGTCGGGCAATCCATGCAACGTAAGCTCTTTCACTCCCAGCAGTGCCGCAACCCGATGGCTGCAACCCCCCAGGTCTTTCAATGCTGACGCTGCAACGTCTTCGCGCTGCGCCGTTCGCGAGGTCAGCCCCTCGCCCAAAACCGCCATGTAGACCGCATGCCCTTCACGCGCCAGCCGGGCCGCAGTTCCACCGCATCCCAGTAGTTCATCATCCGGGTGCGCCGCCACCACCAGAACGTTCATAACGCAATCGGCTCCTGATTCTTCAACATGATCTCGAGGCTCGCCGGACCGGCATTGAACAAAAGATCAAGCGCCGCCATGTAAGGCTCAAAGCCCGGATACACCTGCGGATACTCCGGGTGCCGGTAGTCATCATACCGGACCGCAATCTTGCGCTCGCGGAACAACTCTTCCCGCAAATAATTTCTTCCCAGCGCACCCGAAAGATAGTCCGTTGCCTCCAATTCGCGGCACAGATTTAAAACCAGCTCATCCTTTTTTCCAGAAGCACTCAGCTGCGAGCTGAAGTAAAGCTTCGTCTTGATTCCAAACGCGTCCAGCAGGTAAGCCGTAGTCTCGCGGGTGAGGTCTGCAAGTTTTTCCCATGGACGCGCATAGATGCCTTCGAAAAACACCGCATGCTGCCCGAAAAAAGGCGCCTTCGAATAATTGAGGCGCAAAGTCTGCCAGTGCTTTGCGGCCCACGGTCTTTCGTTAGCAATTTCGATTTCCTGGATAGACAAGTCGCCGAATTTGCTCGCGGTCTTGACCGGAACCGTCACCCAGCACCAGCCTTCCGCCGTGCGAACCTTGTTGCGATTGGTGAAGCTGTTTTTCTCGAACTGCACGCTATCCAGAACGATGTGCACATCCGAGACCGCGATGCGATGGAAGTATCCCAACCACGGCAGGTAAGCTGGCTGATTGATGGAGACGATCATGTCCTGTCAGTTTTTCCCCATTGCTATTCGAATAGCAGCTCCGCGGTTGGGGTCTCGGAACCTTAGGCTGTCGCGGAAAACCTCGGTCATGGGAAGAGTTGAGAATACTTTCCGGGCTCTATCTTCACGCTATTTTCCTACCAGCAGCAGAGAGAAATGTTTGCCTGGACATACTCCGACAGCGTTCGCTTCCTGGAATCCGGCCTTCCGGAACGCCGACCGCGAAGCCGGATTGTCCTCCCGCACGCAGGCAACGATTTTCTTAATTTGCCAGGCCTCGAAAATTGCCTCACAACCCAATCGAATTGCCCGCACTCCCAATCCCCGGCCGGTGAAAGCTTGCAGCAAGTATACCGAGACCACCGCCGTTTGCTGCCCCCGGCGATCAAATCGGACCTGGCCAATGGGATTGCCCTGACAGAGCACAATATACGTCTTGCGGCTTTCGCCGAAGATCGTACTCTCAAACCATTTCTTATGTTCCTCCCACTGCACTTCTCGCTGGGATGAACCGTGACTCAAGATGAATGGATCGTTCCTCCAGCGAAAAACCATCTCCCGGTCGGCCATCGTCGCCGGGCGGAGTGCAATCATTCCTTCATCGGCGCTCAAGCAAAATCCTCGCGCGCAAAAACATGACCGGACGGAACGTTCCTTACGAGTTCGCGTGCGATCAAAGTCTCGAGGTCCTTGGGCGGAAAACCGAATCCCGGCCGCCGGAACGCGATGTCGGCATCGATCAGCCGGTGTCCTGCCGGAAGTTCGTGCGCGGCCACGCATGAGAGCCGGTATTCCCGGCGCGCCAGCTCTTCTGAGGCCGCCGGCCGCAATTCCGCAATCCCCATACTTTTTTCCAGAAATCGAACCGCCTCAATCAGCGCCCTGAATTCTCCAGGGTCCGCCGAGAATCGATGGTCCGGACCCGGAAGGGTCTTGTCGAGGGTGAAGTGCTTCTCAATCATGCACGCCCCCAGTGCGACCGCTCCGATCGCAGCCACAATGCCATCGGTGTGATCGCTCAGTCCCACCGGGCACTGGAAAGCCGCACCCAGCGCCGCGATCTTACGCAGGTGCACATCTTCAGCCGGGGTGGGATAGGAAGACGTGCAATGCAAAAGGATCAATTCCCTGCCGCCCGCCTCCTGAAACGCCTCGACCGCATCTTTCACGTCAGAGAAAGTCGCCATTCCGGTCGAAATCACAGTCGGCAGGCCAGTTCGCGCCATGGCCCGAATCAGCGGAAGATGAACCAGGCAATCCGAACCGTTCTTCAACATCGGAGAACCCGCCTCGATCAATTCGGCGATTCCCTTCTCCGACATCGGCGTGCTGAAGAAAATTACGCCCCGCCGCTCGCAATGCTCACGCAGTTCGCGCAAGCTCTCCGGCGCAAGTTCACAGCGTTTGAACATGTCATATTGCGGCTCAACCACGGTCTTGCCTTGCGACACATACTCATACGTCAACGAGCGGTCTGAGATGAAATCTTCGGTGTGGTAGTTCTGAAACTTCACCGCGTCGGCGCCTGCGTCGGCAGCGGCATCAATCGAGCGGTGCGCGAGATCCAGATCTCCGTTGTGATTAATGCCCACCTCGGCCGCCAGAAAACAAGCCTGACCTTCGCCCACGAATCGCTGGCCGATGCTCACGACTTTCATACGCAACCCTGCAGAAACTTCACCACCCGGTCGGCGCCCCTGCCGTCCACCAACCTCTTCCCGCGCTCGCTCATCGTGCGCCGCCGCTCCACATCGTTCATCAATAGGCCGATCGCGTCGCCGATCTCACGTTCGGAAAGGTTAGCATGCCATCCCAGGCTCAGCGCCGCGCCCGTCCTCGAGAGCGCGGCCGCATTCGCTTCCTGATCGCGCGACAGCGTAATCAAAATCATCGGGACGCCAAGAAACGCCAGCTCCCAGCACGTTCCGCCAGCCGCGGCGATCGCGACATCTGCCTCGCGCATCAGCGAAGCCATATTCGCCGGACTTCTCTCCAGCCGAATCTCTCCTGCCGGAATTTTCCCGTGCAATTCTTCCACCAGTATTCGTAGCGAATCATAGTGTGGGCTTCCACCTCCCACAACTACGGTAGCCTCAAACTCATGTCCCAGCCGAGACAGTGCCCCCACCACTGACGACGTTACATCCTCGGAGTCGCTTCCCCCCAAAGTGACCAGAAGCTTGCGCCCCACCTTCGCAGTCTCTCTGGGCGGGTGCTCCGCCAGAAATTCCGGCCGCAGCAGAACATAATCCGCGCCGAGAAGAAGCTGAGAACAAGCCCCGACTTTGTAATGCTCGGCCTTCGCATCAATATTCTGATTGAGGACCACATCGGCTTCGTAGGAATCAAATCGCGCGTCATCGTCCAGCATGAGCACGCGCGCGCCCGAACTCTTCAATCGACGAATGAAATCGGGGACGAACTGGTATCCGTCGACCACGACCCATTTAGCTCCTAGACGATTCGCCCACTCCGCGGTCTGCTGAGCGTCTTGCAACGATCCCGGCGGCACCGCCAACCGCTCGTGCTGAAATCCTTCCTCCGCGAAGCGCCCATCCAATGCGGCAATCGTTTCGGCCGTCAAATAGCAGACCTGGCCGCCAGTCCGTTGCCAAGCCTTCGCCAGCGCCAGGCAGCGCATCACATGACCGCTGCCGATGGCGGCACTGGCGTCGCAGCGAAAGAGGATGCTATCGCCGGCCATCATTCCGCGCGCCCAGGAAATTCACGTGAAGCCAAGAGGTCGAGTCGGATCTTGGGTTGGAGGAGAAACTGCACGCACGCTTCACCACGCGGTCCAACCCCCGTCCACCGCCAGATCCACTCCCGTCACATAGGACGAAGCGTCCGAGGCCAGGAACAGCAGCGGCCCACGCATCTCCCTCGGATTGCCCGTGCGTTTCATCGGAACTTTCTTCTTCAATCGATCATGAAATCCCGGATCGCTCTCCAGCGCGGCCGCTGCCGGAAATGGACCCGGGCTGATGCAGTTCACTCGAATCCCATCTCCAGCAAGATGACAAGCCGCGTAGCGCGTCAACTGAATCAGCGCCGCCTTGGCCGCTCCGTACGACGGCGGATTATTCTCGCCACTGGTGCCATAGATCGAAGGGTCAGGACTCACCCTGCCATACATCGAAGCAATGTTCACCACCGACGACCCGGCAGTCGATTTCGCTGACTCTCTCAGCCACGGAATCGCAGCCTGAATAATCCGAAAAGCCGCCACGACGTTCACGCAATAAAGCTTCTCAAAGTCGGCTGGGGTAGTGCTTTCGATTGTTCCCGAATGGCCGTTGCTCGCATTATTGACCACGATGTCGAGCCGGCGGTGCTGCTCGCCAATGAGCGCAATATTCTTCACCGCCGCGGCTTCATCGGTAACATCAAAGCAGGCGGTCGAAACTTTATAACTCTTGGATCGCATTTCAGCGGAGAGAGCCTCAAGTCGATCCTTTCCTCGAGCGTTCAGAACCACATGCGCGCCGGCCGCGGCCAGACCCTCGGCCATCCAACGCCCGAGATGGCCGGTCGCGCCGGAAAGAAATGCGACTCGCCCGTCGAGGCGAAACTGCCGCAGAACATCGTCCTCAGCGCTTTGCTGACTGTTCATGAGTAGTCTTCCATTTCGCCGGATTGAGAAAATTCTCGGGCGCTCTCGGCAATACTCGCCGCAACTGCTCGCACTGCTCCGCGCTGAGCTTGGGAGTTCGACACAATCTCAAATTCTCCTCGAGCTGATCCATAGTTTCGCATCCCACCACTACGCTGGTCACCCATGTCAGCGAACGCACATAAGCCAGGCAAAGGTCGGTAACACTCTCCCGCCCAAATTCGTCCGCGAGCGTTGCGAGCATCCTCGAGCACTCCAAAGCTGGAAAGCCGTCAACCACCGGCCACCTGCTCGCGGGATGCGCTAACACTCCCTGCAGCAATGCACTGCGCGCATGCATCCCAACCTTGGGACGACTCGCTGCCGCGCGATCGACTCCTGCCGCTTCCCACCGCCAATCGAGAACATTCATCGGTATCTGCAGATGTTCGATTGCGGGATCCAGCAGAGCTTCCAGAGCTTCTTTCGGTTCGTACACAGAAGCACCAAGAACCGCGACGCTTCCTGCTTCGCGAAGCTCCAACAATCGTTGCCACGCGACCCCGTTTCGCGCATCGTGGTCCTGCCAGTTGTGCAGCAATACCACGGCAAGCCGGGACGTACCGAGAGCCCTCATCGACCGCTCAATGCTCGCATCAACCTGCGTTCGCACCTGCTCACCCGAAGCATCATCCGGAAGCGCGTTAAGGTCAACTTTCGTGATGACCTCAACCCGAGAAGCCCATGCTCCGCGCAGCGCATCGCCCAGAACTTCCTCACCCGTCCCATAAGCACGAGCCGTATCGATCGCAGTCACGCCGTGAGCAATCGCTCGCCGAACCATCGCGATACTTTGCTCAACCGACGGCTTGCCATGATCGTTGACAGCTCCGTATTCCATGCCCAATTGTGCAGTGCCGAGGGTGAGTTCGCTGTGCGCGCGTCCTGCAACGTTGCGGCGCGCAATGCGAAATCTGGGTTCCCCGGGTAGTTCCGCCAATTTTTGCATGAGTTCTTCCCATGTCACGCCCACTGGGTCGGTTACCTGATCGAACAAACGAAGCATGCGGCGATAATCTTCTTCGTCATCGATGGTGCAGCGCAAGTGGCTGAAATCTGCCTCGCCCAAACCTTTGGGCCGATAATTCGCCGTGCGGCAATTCCTCGCGATCCATGGACCAACGTGCTCCCGATCGCTGGCACTCGTGGCCTCGCCATAAGCTCTGCGCAAAGCCGCCACCGAAAATGCTTCCCCGGCCAAACCGTAGGGCAGCCCGGATGAATCAGAATCAGCGGCCAGGTAGTCTGCTCCAGACGACGCAAAAGCTGAAACCAGTTCCATGACAAATTGCCCGTCAGGGACCGCATTGTCGGCAGTCAGGCGGACAACGCAGCAATCGTCCGGCAACGCAGCGCTCGCAAGGAAGTAACGACCGAGCACATCATGCAATGGCCCGCGAAAAACCGTAAGCCCCGAATCGCTTGCCAGTCGCGCCAATTCGTCATCGGAAGCATCGTCCGACGTCGCGAGGATGGTTTCGTTGTGCTGATTAGCGGCCCGCAAAGTCGCCAGCACCGCGCTGGGATATCCTGCGATGGGCAGCAGGGCCTTCGCCGGCAAGCGCGAACTGCTGGTCCGAGCCTGCATGATCGTAACTGTTCTCAACCCTCACCTGGCTCTGGCAGTTTCTCTGGGAACTGGCCGATCTGGCCGACACTGAGGCGGACTCAGATTGCTCAACAGCGCAAAACAAGAGACGACTTTCGTCATCGCGCGAATCACATCCTCCACGTCTTGATCGCTCATGCCGTGGAACATAGGCAGGCTAATCAGCCGGGCATAAGCGTCTTCGGCCACCGGAAATTCTCCGCCTTGATATCCAAAGCGATCTCGGTAGTACGGATGCAGATGCACGGGAATGTAATGCACATTGACGCCAATATTTTCCGCCCGAAGCGCCCGGAAAATCTCCGCCCGATCCGCAGTCAGCTTCTCCAAATCGAGCCGAATGGGATACAGGTGCCACGCCGGATTCACTCCGGAGCGCACAGCAGGCGGAATTACTCCCGGCATTTCACGGAACGCCGCTGTATAGGCCGCAGCAACCTCCCGCCGCCGCGCCAGATTCGCATCCAGCCGCTTCAACTGTTGAATCCCGAGCGCGCACACAATATCAGGCAATCGGTAATTGAAACCGAGCAGCACCATCTCATAGTGCCATTGCCCAGCACTCTGCCGCTGCCGCGCGTCACTCGATATTCCGTGATTTCGAAACCGCCGCAGCGTCTCCGCCAGCTTCGCATCATTGGTCGTGACCATTCCACCTTCCCCGGTGGTGATGTGCTTCACCGGATGAAAGCTGAATACGGTCATATCTGCGATGCTGCCCACGCGGCGCCCGCCGTATTCCGCACCCAGTGCGTGGCAGGCATCTTCAATCACAATCAGTCCCTTGCTGCGCGCGAGTGCCATGATTGGCGTAAGGTCCGCCGGATGCCCCGCATAATCCACCGGAAGAAGCACACGCGTCTTCGCCGCGATTTTTGCTGCAACTTGATCCGGATCAAGATTGAGCGTATCCCCGCTGACATCGGCAAACACCGGAGTCGCGCCCTGATATAAAACGCAGTTCGCCGTGGCGGCGAAGGTCATCGGCGAAGTGATCGCTTCATCGCCCGGCTTGAGTCCGGCCGCGAACGCCGCGCCGTGCAATGCAGCCGTACCGGAACTGAAACTGATCGCATGTGCCGCGCTCATGCGCGCCGCGAATGCTTCTTCAAACTCGCCAACCTTGGGCCCGGTGGTCAGCCAATCCGAGCGGAGAACTTCGACTACAGCCTGAACATCTGCCTCATCCACCGACTGCCGACCATACGGAAGCAACGTCGCGCGCACGGGTGATCCCCCGTTAATGGCCAGGGTCGAAGGACTGACAGAGGTCGTACTCATGATTGTTGAATTCTAGGCCGGAACTCGCGTCGGCACCGGTTCTTCTTCGTTCGCGGCCGGCGAAACTAATTCCCGCAACTCGCGGTTCGTGAGCCAGCGCTCATTGGTGTCGCTGGCGTAGCGGAATCCATCCGGCAATGGCCGCCCTTGCACCCAGTTCTCGCGCCGCCACCAGGAATGCGCCGGCTGAATCACGTACCGGTCGTCGACCTCCAGCGTATTCCGCGCTTCATCTTCCGAAACCAAAACTTCGTGCAGTTTTTCTCCGGGCCGAATTCCGATGGTATCGATTTCACATCCCGGCGCTATGGTCTCGGCCAGGTCTACCAGTCTCATGCTCGGAATCTTCGGAACAAAAATTTCGCCGCCGTGCATCTGCTCCAGACTACTCACTACAAAGCGCACGCCCTGCTCTAGTGTCAGCCAGAAGCGCGTCATCCGGGCATCGGTCAGCGTGATGCGCCCGCGCAGTTTCTGTTCCTGAAACACCGGGATCACGCTGCCTCGGCTTCCCACCACATTTCCGTAGCGCGCGCAACTGAATCGTGACTCCTGCGCACCCGCATACGCGTTGGCCTGCACAAACATTTTTTCCGCGCACAATTTCGTTGCGCCGTAAAGATTGATCGGATTGACGGCCTTGTCCGTGCTCAGCGCCAGCACCCGCCGCACTCCCTGATTAATGGCGGCGTCAATCACATTCCGCCCCCCCATGATATTGGTCTGAATGGCTTCGAACGGGTTGTACTCGCAGGCTGGCACCTGCTTCAATGCGGCCGCATGAACCACAACCGTTACCCCGGAAAACGCGCGCTCCAGCCGAGACGCATCTCGCACGTCCCCGATGAAATAACGCATGCTCGGATGGTCCAACCCCGAGGCCCGCATGTCGTGCTGCTTGAGTTCATCGCGGCTCAGGATCACCAGTCGCTTCGGCCGGTACTCCTTTAGCATGATCTCGACGAATTTCTTCCCGAAAGACCCCGTCCCGCCGGTCACCAGCACTGCCTGTTCCGACCAATTCATCCCATCCGCCTCGTCCACTCTAAAATCACACAATCTCGCGGCAAAACGCCGCAGCCCCAATCCTGATTTTCATCGGCAAAGCCATCCCAACTTTTCTGCAATGAATCGCCACTGGCTGGGTCTCACGTTGCCCGCTAGTATAACGGACTTTCCTCGAAACCGGGCGCGCCGTCGCATCGTTCCAGATTTCCTGGCCGAAAATTCGCCGCGGCTTTTCCTTTTCCAATGCTAGAATGTCCAACGAACTCTTCAGCCACTCAGTGCGAAATAATTCCCTGCGCGACGAACCAGCCTCTTCGACCCGGGATGTAGTTCTCTGTGTGCAGGACAGCCCCTTTCGGGCCTATGGAGCAGTGACAGATCCCTTGAGGAGCAGGCATGGATTCCGGACCCCTGATACCGGCGAATAACCCCGCCATTCGCGAGTTTCAACCGGCTCAGGCTTTAGACCTGAGCCGGCCCGCGGGGCCACGCCTCTATCCTGATCTGCCTTCCCAGGAATCCGCCTTCGGCGATTCATTGCGCACTCTGCGCAAGCGCGGATGGTGGATCATCGGCTGCGTGCTGAGCATCTTTTCCGTCGTCCTCATCGCCAGCCTGAAGTTGCCCAAAGTTTACGAGGCCAGCGGCACCATCGAAATCAACAAGCCCGATTCCAGCCTGAACTTTCAGAACTCCGCCACCTTCAGCCTGGATTATTTCGATCCCACCGAACTCGAAACCGACATGAAGATCATTCAGAGTGATCTTCTGGCCATGCAGGTCATTCAGGAGCTGCACATGGACCGGAGCTCGGAGATTTCGGGTCAGGCTCCGCCTTCGCCCTCGGTCGATCTGGCTCCTGACCCGCTTGACGCCGACCCCGCACTCGCTGCGGCCGCCTTGGGCAACTTTAAAGGAAATCTGAGAGTCGCCCTGGTTCCCAACACCCGCATCATCGAGGTCTACTACCGCAGCCCCGATCCTCAGAAAGCCGCCACCATCGTCAACGCGCTGATGCAGATCTACGTAGAGAACAACTTCAAATCCCGTTTCGATTCCACCATGGCAGCCTCCGACTGGCTGACTGGCCAGCTCAGTGATCTGCAGATCAAAGTGGAAACCTCCCAGGAAAAGCTCGTGCAATACCAGAGAGAGCACGAGATTGTGGGAACCGATGAGAAGCAGAACATCACGATGTCGAAACTGGACGAACTCAACAAGGAACTCACCGCCGCCGAGAGCGAACGCATGGACAAAGAGGCCTTGTATCGTGTGATTCAGTCCGGCGATCCGGATGCCATCGCCTCCAGCGCCAGCACTCTCGAAGACGAAACTCCCGGCTCACAATCTGCTTCGCAATTGCTCGAAACCCTGCGCGTCAAGCAAGCCGAACTCAAGATCCAGGCCGCCGATCTCAATACGCAATTCGGCCCCGCGTACCCTAAACTGACGCAGATTAACAATCAGCTGCAGGAAATCGATGCTCAGATTCAAGGCGAGATGAAAAAGGTCGCGGCCAAAATCCGCGGCCAGTACACCACCGCCCTGCAGCGCGAGAACATGCTGCACGACGCCCTCGAAAAGCAGAAGCAGGAAGCTAATAAGCTCAACGAGAGTGCCATTCAGTACACGATTCTGAAACGCGACGTCGACACCAATCGTCAACTGTATGAGGGTCTGCTCGAGAAACTCAAAGAAGCTGGCGTCGCCGCCGGCCTTAAGTCGAACAATTTCCGCATTCTGGATAAGGCGACCACCCCCTCGGGACCAATCGAACCAAACATTCCCCGAAACCTGATGTTCGCCCTGGTCCTCGGCCTGGCCTCCGGCGTGGGACTTGCATTCTTGCTCGAAGGCTTGGATCATACCGTGCGCACCACCGAGCAGGCCCAACTAATCTCCGGCCTGCCCTCGCTCGGAATGATTCCGCTGGGTTCCAAGTCTGCTCGCGAAGGTCCCAATCCCAAGCGACTGGCCCTTGCCAGTTCAAAAGAAGCAGTGGAGCTGGTGACCATGGTGAGGCCGCAGTCTCAGATGGCGGAATCCTATCGCGCCTTGCGAACTTCGCTGCTGCTATCGAGCCTGGGAGCGCCTCCCAAGGTCATTATGGTCACCAGCGCTCTGCCGCAGGAGGGCAAGACCACCACCAGCATGAACACTGCGGTCGTGCTCGCCCAGAAGGGCGTGCGCGTCCTGCTGATTGACGCCGATTTGCGCCGCCCCAGTGTTCACAAAAATCTGGGGATGGGGCCGCACACCGGACTGAGCAATGTGTTGACCGGTAGTACGACGCTTGAAGAGGCTGTGGTGCACACTTCAATTCTTCCGAATCTGGACGTGCTAGCCGCCGGAACTCCACCGCCTAACCCCGCTGAACTGTTAGCCTCTACCAATATGAGGGATTTGCTCACCCAGTTGCGCGAGCAGTACGATCACATTGTCATCGACACCCCTCCCTCACTCTCGGTAACGGACTCCGTCCTGCTTTCGCCCAGCGCCGACGCCGTCGTTCTCGTGATTCGCGCAGAAAAGACTTCCAAGCAGGCCCTGCGCCGCTCCCGCGATATTCTCATGCAAGTGAACGCCAAGGTTGTCGGGGTCTTGCTCAACGCCGTTGACCTGACTTCACCCGATTACTACTACTACTACGAATATCAGGGTAAGTACGCCCGCTATTACCGCGAGGGCGACTCATCGGAGCACGATGAAGAAGGCCACGTAGAAGAAAACGCTCCGTCGTCGAGCAGCGCATAACTGAGGGCATTTCCGGCCCAGAACATGAAGACTCCTTTTTCAACTCCCGCTCGCAAGTGGCTTTCTGTTGCGTTCGTTCTCGCCCTGGCGATCGTGTACGTCGGCTTAGCCGCATCCCGCTTTGCGGCGTCATGGTTTGACGATCGCGGGGAGAAAAGGGCCGATCTGCGCAGCCTTCAACGCGCCGTGAGCCTCGACCCAAGAGATTCCGACTATCGCTACGACCTGGGCCGATATTATGACTTGGTGGCCCACGACCAGGCGGCCGCCATTCCGCAATACCAGGCAGCGGTCGCCCTGAACCCTCACTCCGCCGACTACTGGCGGGATATGGCGTTCGCTTACTGGGTTCGCGAGGACACGGCTCACCAGACTGCGGCTCTCGAGCGGGCCATCCTGGCGGAGCCCACCAAACCCGAAATTGCCCGGACCGCGGCCAACTTCTACCTCGTCCTGGCCACAAACGAGAAAGACCCCGCATTAGAGCAAACCCTTGCGACCAAGGCTCTGCGGGAATTCCGTGTTGTTCTGACCAACGATCCCCCATCTGCACCGGAAGCGATCCAGAATTGCTGGCGCCTCGAACCCGATGTGGACGTCCTGCTCCGCGACGTGGTTCCCCCAACCAGCGAAGCGTATATCCCTTTCCTCACTTTTCTGCAGAATGAAGTGGATCGCCAAATCCGCGAAATCACCGCGGCCTCTGCCCAAGCGGACTCCAACGACCCCGCTACACTTGCGCAGATTCGGAATAAAGGCGCGCAGATTCACAACGAAACTGCGGCATCATTCAAGGTCTGGAACGCATTGGTGGTGAGCGGCCAACCATTCGAGCAGCGCTACGCCTCCGACTTCCTGACGTTTCTAATCCAACACGGCGAAGTCGACGAGGCCGTGAAAGTCTGGCAACAGACCACCGATCATTTCAAGCTCTCTTCTTATCTCCCGTCGCCCGCCAACCTGATCGTCAATGGACAACTCAGCCTGCCTGTGCTGAATGCCGGCTTTGACTGGCGATATCAAAAGCAGAATGGGGTCAAGCTGTCGCTCGATCCACTCGATCCGAAAGAGCTTCACGGCCCGCGCTCCCTCAGGATTACTTTTGACGGTCCCGGAATTTCCGACGCCGGCTTCTACCAGCTTGTCGCCGTGCAGCCCGGCACCACGTATGATTTTTCCGCACACTACCGGAACGAAGGTCAGCAGGAAGGCGCCGGCGGTCCGCATTTCACCGTGCAGGATATGTACAGCCAGGCGATCTACTATGAGAGCGAAGTGTTGAAGCCCGTAAATCAGCCGACCGATAGTGACGATTTGAAGGATGTGGACTCCCGCAAGACGGTCCAAGGTGAGTTCACCACCAGCCCGACCTGCAAGCTACTGGTCGTGCACATCCGGCGCGTCCCGGAGGGCCATCCCTTCCGTGGTAAGCTCTGGGTCGACGACTTTCGGCTCATCAAAAAGCCAGCATAAGATGGCCGATGAACGAAACGTTTGACGAGAGACTTTAAGAAAAAGACTCGATCGATTTCATGCGAACTCACAGAAAAAAGAAAGTAGCCGTCGCGCGCGAGTGGCTCTCCTCCCACATGGACGCCATCCTGCTCTACGGCACGTTCGGGCTGCTCATGTTTGGTCCGCTCGCCTTCGGCGCGGTTGAGCCCTGGTCAACTTTTGTTCTGGAGGCAGGATCGGTTCTGCTTATGCTCCTCTGGTTCCGCAAGCAGTGGGTCGCGGGCGAATTAACCATTGAGAAAAACCCGCTGTTTCTTCCCATGTCGGTGTTTGGCCTTCTCATCGTCATCCAGCTCGTAGTGCCCGGCGCCAGCGCCTACCGGCACGATACCATTTCCGGCGCCCTGTTGTATTGCGCGTATGCCATGCTCTGTTTCCTGTCGGGGCAAACTCTGTTGCGCAGTTCGCAGGCCCGCATCGTCGCCGGCGCCCTCGGCATCTTCGGCTTTGCCATCGCCGCGTTCTCCCTGCTGCAAGGCGTAGCTCCCAACGGTAAGCTGTACTGGCTCCGCACGCCCACGATGGGCGGCGCGATCTACGGTCCTTATGTAAATCACAACCACTACGCCGGACTGATGGAACTCCTGGTGCCCATTCCACTGGTCTTGTCGCTTTCGCGCCTGGCCAGCGACCGAGTGCGCATCGCCGCCGGCATCGCCGCCGCCATCATGGTCGCAACCGTTTTTCTGTCCGCGTCTCGCGGTGGCATGATCGCCATCTTCGTCGAGTTGGTGGTCCTGGCGGTGATCGTCCTCCGCCACCGAATCGGCTTCGTTGGCCGGAAAAGGGGCGTGCGGCTGGCCGTCAACGCGGCGGCGTTTCTGCTCGTGCTGGTGAGTCTGCTGACGTGGTTGGGCGGCCAGCAACTGGTCTCCAGGGTTTCCAGCATCTCCACCGAGACTCATACTGAACTCTCCGGCGGCATGCGCGTTTCCATCGACCGCGACGCGTTTCGCATGTTTCGCATGAAGCCGGTACTCGGCTGGGGCCTGGGAACTTTCCCTACGGTTTATCCACAATTCCGCAGCTTCTACACCAACTTCTTTGTCAATGAAGCCCACAACGATTACCTGCAACTGTTGTGCGAGACAGGCCTGCTCGGCTTCGGTACCATGGTGTGGTTTCTGATCGTCCTTTACCGCCGCGCGATTCCTAAGATCAAGAGCTGGACCTCTGACGTAAGCGGCGCGCTCACCCTGGCCTGCATTCTGGGCACAAGCGGCATTCTGGTGCACAGCTTCCTCGACTTCAATCTGCAAATTCCCGCCAATGCTGCACTCTTTTATGTGCTCTGCACTCTCGCCGCCGCGCCTCCGCTCTTGCAACGCGCCCGCAAGCGGCGGCCCGTCTCCACCGAACAAGAAGAAGTCTTCCCCGCTTCGGAAGTCGTTTAGAAGCCGACTTTCCAAGGGCGATCGCTTCCAGTTGCGAGGTAAATCCTTCGAATGACTCCACGGATTGTTTCCGCTGGGGTTTTCTTATCCAGACGCGGCAGGCGCCGCGGTCTCTTACGGTCGAGTGGGGCTCGCCGGATTGTCGTTCTTGATCAGCACCCAGGTCGTCAGGCCCACCACGGCCCCCGCGCCGACTCCAATCGCATACGGAGAACTCAGAATCCCTCCGCCGGCTGCTGGCGCAGCCCCGGTTGCCTGCTTCTTGTTCTTGCCTTTTTTCTTACTATTCTGCGCTTGCGGATTATTTTCATCGACGGTCTGATCCGCCTGGCCTTGCGCCAGCGTCACTACTTTGCTTCCATCGTCGATGAGCAGATCGCCCTTTTCTGCGTGGATCCGCACCGTTCCGTCGGTATCGATCACTCTGAACTCAGTCCAGGCGTTTGATTTCGGCGTCACCTTCACGTCGCCGGCAGTAGCGAAGGTCTCTTTTGAGGTCGCGACCGTTACGCCGCCGTGCTGGATGTCGATCGACGAGCCTTGAAACTGCACCAGGGAATCCGCCAGAACAGTAATACTGGAGCCTGCTTCGTTGATATTGGCCACCGAGTCGGAACGGGTCTGAAGCAGATCGCCGTGAAAAATTGCGGAGGATGAACGAGGAACGTGCGCGCCATTCACCCAGGCGGCTCCGTTTGTATACAACATCGCCGCATTGGCGTCGGCGGCAAACATCGAACCGGGGAATAGACACATCAGCACGCAGCTAACCATACCGCGAAACGCGGACTTACCCATTCCCACACTCCGTTAATAACTATTTTGGTGACCTTGCACCGAATCGTACCCTCCTCTCTGTTGTCAGTCAATCCCTTTTGTGCTAAGAAAACCGTTTGGGTGTGGAAAACTCATCCGCCGTGTCGGGCGAATTGCGCTGTAGACAGGCGGTTCTGCTCACTGCCATCGCTCGATCAAACTCCACCAGAGCAGCCGCTCCCACTCGTCGAGGCAGGTCTTGGCCCACTGCCGGTGAGTCCACCAGCGCGTTCCAAACTGCGTTTCGTCGCGTGTTGCCGCTACCGAAAAGGTCTTCCCCTCCACTTCATGGCGAAAGATACTCAGCGCTCGGCGGGTGTGAAACTCCGATGTGACAATCAGGATTCGGTTTCCGTCTGCCGCAGTCAGGCATTTTTCCACGTCGCGCGCTTCATCCCGCGTCGACAACCCCGTGATTGGACAGATTCGGATTGCCGCTGCTTGCGGCAGGCCCTGAATGTATTTTTCGGCCAACTGAAGCTCAGTCGAGTCAAAAATCCGGGCCGCTGCAGGAACGTCGAGCACGATCCTGCCGGCATAGCCCTGCCCCAAAAGCTCCAGCGCGTGCGTGGGGCGGCGATTCGTTTCTCCGGCCAGCACTAGAATCACGTCCGAAGGCTGCGGCGCGTTCACGACCAGGAGCCTGCCCGCATTGACCGCGAATATCGTCACCAAGATCACCAAGACGATTGCTCCCGCAATCATCCGGGCACGCCCGCTTCGACTCACCGTTTTCCTCAACCCATCACCCCGCGGATTGCGATTTTGCGGATTCATGCCGCATGTTCTTTACCTCTCTATCGAGTGCCACGAGTCAGCATGTTAAAATCAAAATGTTCTTTCATGTGGCCCATCTACGCTTCACCCCGGAAAACTTAATGACGACTTACTCCGCCGCCGACGCATCTTTTGATCAACTCAAGACCAGGATCCAACAGCGCCAGGCCCGTATCGGCATTATTGGCCTCGGATACGTCGGGCTTCCCCTCGCTCTGCTCTACAGCGAACAGAAGTTCCAGGTTACCGGCTTCGATATCGACGCCCGCAAAGTCGACACTCTGGCAAAAGGCGGCTCCTACATCTATCGCATCCAGCCCGAGGAAATCCAGTCCGCCCAGGCCAACGGTTTTTCCGCCACCGCTGACTATTCCAAGATCACCGAGATGGACGCCGTCATTATTTGCGTCCCTACTCCGCTGAACGAGTACCACGAACCCGACCTCAGCTACATCACCGACACGACTCACTCCATCGCCCCGCATTTGCGCGCCGGGCAGTTAGTCGTGCTGGAGAGCACCACCTATCCCGGCACCACCGAAGAAGTGATGATTCCGATTCTTGAGAAGGAAAATCGCGCTGGCCTCAAAGCCGCCCGCAACCAGCCGCTTACGGGAAAAGAATTCCTCGTCGCCTTTTCGCCCGAGCGCGAAGATCCCGGTAATACCTCGGTCGCGCGCCGCGATATTCCCAAAGTTGTCGGAGGATTGAACCCTCTGGCTTCCGAAGTCGCAGGAGCTCTCTACGGCGCGATCTTCAATAAAACGGTTCCCGTTTCCTCTCCAGCCGCCGCTGAGATGACCAAGTTGCTCGAAAACATCTACCGCTGCGTGAACATCGCGCTGGTCAATGAACTGAAACTGTTGTGCCTGCGCATGGGCATCGACATCTGGGAGGTCATCGCCGCGGCTTCCACCAAGCCCTTCGGATTTCATCCCTTCTATCCCGGTCCGGGGCTCGGCGGACACTGTATTCCCGTCGATCCCTTTTATCTCTCCTGGAAGGCCAAAGAGTTTGATTTCCAGACGCGCTTCATCGAACTGGCCGGCGAGATCAACATCAATATGCCGTATCACGTCCTCTCCTCGGTTGCGGGCGCTCTGAACGGCCACAAGAAGGCATTGAATGGATCGCGTGTGCTCGTCCTCGGCGTGGCCTACAAGAAAGACATCGACGATTTACGCGAGTCGCCTGCGCTCACCATCATCGAACTCCTGCAGAAAGACGGAGCCCAGGTCAGCTACCACGATCCCTACTTTCCTTTCATTGGCAAGGGCCGAAAATACGATCTGCAGATGAAGTGCGTCGAGTTGAAAGATCTCGGACAATACGACTGCGTCCTCATCGTCACCGACCACTCCGATTACGACTATCGCAAAATCGTCGAGGAAGCGAAGGTGGTCGTCGATACCCGCAATGCCACGAAAGGGATTCAGAGCAACAAGATCGTGCGCTGCTAACCGGGGTAGTCGTCGCCGTTTCTCTTTCAGCGTAATTTTGAGGGCGCGGCGTTCGGCCGCCTCTTGAGACCTGCGCTCTTCGTAGTAACGAACTCGCCGCCGAATCCAAAGGACCTCGCCCACTGCAAATCTGTCCCTGCAGGGTGTAGTTTTTTGCATGGTCCCGCCTTATTCATACTTTTGGCAGGTCCGTGGCGACTTGTAACATACTGATCCTAAGTGGGTTGCCGATCTACTAAAGCCTCTCGAAATGGCCTCCGCCGTGCATAACTAATGGCGGAATAGTACACTGAACTTACCCCCTGCCTTCCCAGGTTCCCAGCGTTCGAAAGGGCAGGAAAACTTTTACACTAGATTCCGGGTTTGAGACATTGCTTCTCGAGATTTGACTATGGCGTCGTCCCTTGAGTCAGGCCTGTTCTCGCCGCTTCCGCGGTGGAAGACGCCTTGGTCTGAGTTGGTTCTGAGTTACGGAGTGCAGGCCGTCGTGATCGGAATTCTGGTCTGGATTCCGGTTCTGCATCCGGAAATTCTTGCAAGCCCGGCGAAGGATTATCACATCGCGTTGGTGCCCGCTCCTCAACCGGTGAATCACGCGCCCCAGCGCCAGCTTCCGCGGCCGGTTCTTGGTGGCGGCGCTTGATCCTCCGCCAGCCGCGCTGCGCTTGCCTGCTCCCCTGCCGCATCCCAAACCAAGAGTCGAAGAAGCGGTCGCTCCCGAAGTAAAGCTGGCAACTAGAAAGCTTGACCCGATTCCCTCGACGGCGCCCGTCATTCCGAAACCGGTCGTGCTCAACAGCTTTTCGACGGGAAGCTCGGCGCCGCAAACCATCCGGCGTGCTCCCGACAGGGTGCAGACTGGCGGCTTCGGCGACCCCAACGGCATCCCCGCAAAAACTACGCAGACCCGGGCCATCAACATCGCGCAGGCCGGCGGATTCGATATGCCGGTCGGCCCCGGCTCCGGCAACGGAACCGGGGGCGCCAACGGCGCGCGCGGCGTGGTTGCCAGCAGCGGGATTCGGCAATGGTGTTGCCACCAGCAATGCCCGTGCATCGCAAGGCGCGGTCCACCAGGCAGGATTCGGCGACGCCGACGTTCCCGCTCCGCCCACAGTTCAGTCGCGTCCCGCAGCTCAGGCAGCCGCAAAAATAATTCTCCCAGACATCCTTGCCAAGCCGAAACCCGTCTACAGTGAGGAAGGGCGCGCCAAACACATTGAAGGTGAAGTGCTTCTCGAAGTGGTTTTTGAAGCCAACGGGAAGGTGCGCGTGTTGCGAGTAGTTCGCGGACTCGGGCATGGTTTGGATGAGTCGGCGGTACAAGCCGCCGAACAGATTCAATTCAAGCCAGCCCTGAAAGACGGCCAACCTTCGGACTACACGGCCGTCCTGCACGTTGTTTTTCAGTTAGCGTGATCTCCCAGAAGGTTTTTATGCGAATTGTCCGTTCGGGTTCTGTCGTGGTTCTTCTTTTGCTGGCATGCGGGTTGGCCGCCAGCGCGCAAGAGTCTTCTCCTTCCGCGGTATCGGCAGAACCGGCCGTGGCACAGCCGGCTCTGAATCCCGCGACTGCCGCTTCTGGCGGAGGCTCTGGCTCTGGAGTCGCCACGCCCGCTCCCAGCCCGGTGCAGAGCTCCGAATCGCTTCCCGCGCGTCACTCTCAATGATGTGCTCGATCGAGTGGTACAGCGCGAGCACCTCTTCATGGCCCAGATGCGCCACATGCATCCCATGGTCGAGACCTACCTGCAGGACCTGAAGAATGACAGTGAGGACAACACCACTCCCGTCAAAGACCAATATTTCCTCGGCCGCCTCGACATGTCCGACGGCCCCGAGGATGTTTCTTTCGTCGGCCAGCCTGGATTCGGGCATCGCATGCTCACCAAACTGACCGGCGTCTATTCCCTGCACTTCCTGCCCATGGGCTTCGCCCAGATGGTCGTCCTCGACAACGATTTTCAGAAAAAGTATTACAAATTCACTTTCGTGCGGCGCGAGTTTCTTGGGGAAGTTCGTTGCCTCGTCATCGATGTCCAGCCCCGCGAAGACCAGAAGGTCGTCTCGTTTCATGGGCCGCATCTGGGTCGAAGATCAGGATTACAACATCGTCCGTTTCAACGGCAGTTATTATCCCCAGCCCAAGGTGAATTTCTTTTTTCACTTCGACAGCTGGCGCTTGAACATGCGCCCCGGAACCTGGCTTCCGGCCTACGTCTACACCGAAGAATCGAACCTTAAGACCGGCCTCACCAAGACGCTTCACTTCAAGGCGCAGACTCGACTCTGGGGCTACGACCTGAAGGGCCTGAACAAGAACGAGGAATTCACGCAGATTCTGATCGATTCTCCGCAATCGATCAACGACCAGAGCGCGGCCGCCGCCGATGCCACTCCCATCGTCGCCGAGCGCATGTGGGAACGCCAGGCGGAGGAAAATGCCAGTCGACCGCCTGCAGAAGATTGGCTTGCTCGCTCCCGCCGGCGAAGTCGATAAAGTTCTAGCGACCGTGGTCAACAATCTCATGGTCACCAATAACATCGACTTGCAGGGCGACATCCACTGCCGCGTTCTCCTGACTTCTCCGCTTGAGTCGTTCACCATCGGCCACACCATCGTCATGAGCCGCGGCCTGATCGACGTTCTTCCCGACGAAGCTTCGCTAGCCATGGTGCTGGCGCATGAACTCAGCCACATCGTCCTGGGTCATCACTTCGACACCAAGCTCGCCTTCAACGACAAGCTGTTCTTCCCGGACGAAGAATCCTTCCAGCGCTTCGACTTCAAGCGCAGCCCTGCGGATGAAGAAGCCGCTGACACCAAGGCTCTGGAGCTTCTGAAAAACTCTCCTTATAAAGACAAGCTGGGCAATGCCGGATTGTTTCTAAAGGCCTTGCAAGAGAAAGGACCGGAACTATCGCACTTGATTCGTCCGCACTTAGGCAACAGCTTCGCCGGCGGCAAGAACACGGTCCGAATGGCGAGCTTGCTGGCCGCCGCACCCGCGCTCGACGAAAAACGCCTCGACCAGATCGCGGCTCTGCCTTTGGGCGGACGCGTCAAGGTCGATCCCTGGACTGATCAGGTGGAACTCTCGAAAGCCAAGCCCGTAGCATTGACTTCGGCGCGCGAGAAGATGGAGTTTGAGATTACTCCGTTCTTCCCCTATCTCACGCGGCTGTCGACCGGAGGCGCGGAGAAAGTAGCGCTCACGACTACGTCGTCGCAGACCGGGCAAAAATAGATTGTCGGGATTTTTGGTCGGGGAAACGACCACGAGAGGAAGGCTGCAGCCTTCACCCGCTTTTGAGTCTCGGAATGGCGGATCGCCGGCCTACTGAATCGCGCTGCCGACCTGGGAAAATACGTTGTTGGCATTCGACCCGATGAGCCGGATCGTGCCCACGACAATCACCAGAATCACAGCCAACATCACTGCGTATTCCGCAATGTCCTGTCCACTCTCATCGTTCCAGAGCTGCTGTAAGCGTTTTGCCAAAGGCTCCTCTTTTCTGACTGCTACGCGCTGCACCCCCGCTGAATCAGGGCATCAGTGAAAATCTGCCAAATCGGCAGTTTCCCTTGGGGGCTTGTCGGTAAGGAAAATTCTAGTAGCCGCCAATGCCCGCGCCAATAGCACCGAAGTGCCACCGGACTCAACCTTTAGGCGGGTAACATAACTCTCGCTCAGGCAATACTTTTGAGCGGGAGCGCCTGATTGACTGCAAACAATGCCAATTCCAGGCGAGTCGACACTCCCAGTTTGTCAAAGATGTTACTGAGGTGATGTTTCACTGTATCTTCGCTGATCTTGAAGTACTCAGCAATTTCCTTGTTTGAGTACCCGGCAACTACGGCCGAAACGATTTCCAGTTCGCGCGGAGTCAATCCAAATTTCCTCTGTCTCGCCTCATCATGCGAGGACTGCATCAGAGTCCGCAAGTACTGCACGAGGTTCGAGACGCTCTCTCGCCCCACCCAGTACTCCCCCGCCATCACGGTATGAATCGCTTTCAGCAGCAACTGCGTGGCGGAATCTTTCAGCACCACTCCGCGCGCTCCCAGTTGCAGCGCCTCCACGATCTGGCTCTTCTCCGCCGCCGCGGTCAGCAGAATCACCCGCACCGGAGTCGCATTCGCGGGCAAGCTCAATTCCCGCAACGCCTCCAGCCCCGGATGTTTCGGCATGGCCAGATCGAGCAATAAAATGTCCGGCTTCAACTGCTTGGCCAGCTTCACCGCTTCGGCGCCATCCGATGCTTCTCCCAGGACTTTCAGGTCGGACTCCGCCTCCAGCAGGCGGCGCAAGCCGTCGCGGAAAATCGGATGATCATCGGCAATCACAAGACGTACTGGCTGCGCTTTTCTAAAATTCATGAGGCACTTCCTCGTTCCGAGGCACGATAACTTCCAGGCGTGTTCCTTGTCCGGGATTCGATTCTACCGTGAGTTTCCCCGCAATCAAACTTACACGTTCCTTAATGATCATTGGCCCCTTGCCTGCTTCTTCCATCTGATCCTGCGTGTAACGTCCCGCGAAAGAAAATCCCTTGCCATCATCTTCGATGGTCAGAGTCCACTTCTCCGGATTCGCTGCCAATCGCACCAGCGCGTGCCGGGCTCCGCTATGTTTTCTCACATTCACCAATCCTTCCTGCACAATGCGCAGGATCTCTCGGCACACTCTCTGCGGCATGTCGAGACTGTCAAGGTCAGTAACAAATCGCGCGCTGATTCCGGTCTCGCGCTGAAAGCGCTCAACCGTGTCATTTAACACTCCCAGCAAGCGCTGCGAGTCCACGTCGATGGCTTTCATCTGCTGCATCAGTTCCCGTAGCTTGAGCACTTCCTCGCGCAGCAGCCCCTGAATCCGGCCTAGTTCCGATCCAATCGGCTTGCCCGCATCGGTTTGCCGGCGTAACACATCCACCTGCATTTCCACCGCAATCAGCGACTGCACCGCTCCATCGTGCAATTCGCGCGCGAAGCGCGCCCGCTCCGCCGCTCCGGCCCGCCGCCGCAAACGATGCAGGAGATAAACGTTGTAAACCGCCGGCCCCACCTGATGCACCAGATCCAGCAGAAAACGCAACTCCTCCTGCTTCTCGCCCCGCCACGCCGGATTAAACAGGAATACCCGGCCTCGCCATTCGCTACCGAATAAAAACGCCACCGTAACTAGCGAATCAAACTTCTGCACATCCCGCAGTTGAGAAATCGGCGCCAGGTTCGTTACTGGCACGGTGTGGCCACCATCATCCAGCGCCAAAGTCTTCCACCGGTCTCCGTCGACCGAGGCGTAACACACCGCTCCGGGAAAATCGTCCAGATAGGTCTTGGTGTCGCGCGAGCCGGATTCCAGCCAGCGAAATTCAGACGGCCCCTTGCTGTTCGCCATATCCAACTCGCCCACGAACACCCGCTGGCTGTGCGACTCCTGCGATGCGACCACCACTCGCGACGCTCCGTACATCGACATCGCTTCGGTAAAAATCTGCTCAATCGTGCGCGTCAGCCCTGCTTCCACCCGCACCCGAGACAGTGTTCCGGTGACGACTGCCTTCTCCGCCCGCAGATGCTTCTGCTGCTCCGCTAGATATCCCAGCAGCAGTCCCATCACGAGTAGGTATACCGACAGCATGAACAGGCGCTGCGGCTCGAACGTTCCCGCATTTACTCGAAGGCCGAGTAACGCGCGCCAATGCGCCGATCCTCCCGCCCCGAGCCAGTAATGAATCAGAACAAAACTTTCAATCCACAGCAGCGCGACCTCAGCCGCGGCCGTCCCCAACGTTTCCCAAAGACCCCAGCGATAAGCCGCTGCCGCCAACACGAAAAAAAAGAACAGGAAGAAAGGCGTTCTCGGCCCTTCCGCAAAAATTGAGATGAGCGCGGGCCAGGCAATATCTCCGGCGTGGACCAGCAGGCGAAATCCTGCGGTTGACTCGCGTCGTCGCCGCAGCAGCATCAGAATCAGAATGCCGTTCGCCAGATAAAACACGAACAGTCCGTAGGCTGCCCACGAATTTCCCAGTTCGGTGGGGTCCATGCGGATCGCCACCAGCGTCGAAACCGCCAGAAAAACCCGTGCCGTTGCCAGCCAGCGCTCAATCCGCCGCGTCTCGCCGGGATCAGGAGGGATTCTCAGTCGCCAGGAGTGGCGATAGCGGTCAACGCGAGGATTCAATCGATTCTCCATGGGGGTGGAGTCTGCGCTGCATATTATTGAGGAAGAAAACTTTATCGGCAAGTGAGGCTGTGGTCTTCCGCTCGCCGGCCCGCTCCGGCTGTCCGCCCCCTAACCCTCCGCTTAGGTTACTACAGTAACCAGAGTTGCTCCACTTTCCCGTTTAAGATGGCCGCAGAGGAGTGTCTTGAGCAAGCGTTCCAAAGTGTGGTTGGCCGTGATTGCCGGGTGGTTGGCGGCCTTCGTTCTGGCTGCTCTGTTTTCGCCCCGCTCCTTTCGCTTGACCGCTTTCAGCGACATTGTTCAGAGTGTTTTGTTGATTTCCGGCGCCGCCGCCTTCGTCCCGCTCGTGCTCCGCTCTCAAGGACGCATCCGCCTCTTCTGGTCGCTGATCACCTTCGGTGTTTCCCTGTGGCTCCTCTATCAACTGCTTTGGACCTATTACGAAGTCTTTCTGCACACCGACGTACCGGACCTCTTCGCCGGTGACATTATTCTTTTCCTGCACATTGTTCCCTTGATGGCCGCGCTAGCCGTCCGTCCTCACGTTCCGCGCGACGAATATTCGGCGCGCGTGGGGCGGCTTGATTTCGCGCTCTTGCTGGTCTGGTGGTTCTATCTTTATGTCCTGCTCGTCATCCCCTGGCAGTACGTCGTACAGGATGTCCTCGCCTACAACCACCATTTGAACGCCGTCTATATCTCGGAAGAAGTCGCCTTCCTGCTCGCCCTTTCAGCCTGTTGGATTACCAGCAAAGGCATATGGAGAAGTCTTTATGCCGGACTGTTCGGCATGAGTCTCTGTTATGCCTCCAGTTCGAGCGTGGCCAACTGGGCCATCGGCCGGCATCTGTATTACAGTGGCAGTCTTTACGACATTCCCATGGTCGCTTCCATGGCAGGGCTGACCTGGATTGGCCTGCGCACGCAGGCGGAAACTCCCGCCGCCGATACCCGCGAAGTTTCTACCATTTACGGGGTATGGGTAGCCCGCTGCAGTATGATCGCGGTCTTTTCGCTGCCGCTGTTCGCCGCCTGGGCTCTTTCCGATAGCGCCCTTCCGGCCCGGGTGCGCGTGTTCCGGCTGGCACTCACTCTTATCGCCGCATTTTTTATGGGCGTGATGATCTTCATCCGCCAGCACCTGCTGGATCGCGAACTCATCCACTTGCTCGATCACTCGCGAAAATCATTCGACAATCTCACCCGTCTACAAGCCCAGATCCTGCAGTCGGAAAAACTGGCATCCATCGGCCAACTGGTGGGGGGCGCCGCACACGAACTCAACAATCCCATCACCGCGATGCTGGGCTACTCCGACATGCTGCTCAGCACCGCGCTCACGCCCGAGCAGCAGCCCCTGGCCACCACCATCGGACACTACGTTCGCCGCACGAAATCTTTAGTCGCCAGCCTCATCAGCTTTGCGCGCCAGACGCCCGTCCCCAAGGGACCGGTCGATCTCAACACTCTCGCCCGTACCGCCGTGAAGCTGACGCAATCGCAGTGGGAAACGCTCGGCATCGTGATCAACACCCAGTTTGATCCCGCCTTGCCCAAAGTTTTAGGGGATTCCAATCAGCTATTTCAGGTCTGCCTGCAGCTCGTTTCGAACAGCCTGCACGTGCTCAGCGAGCGCGGCGGCCGGATGCTCACCGTCAGCACAGAACGACAGGATTGCACGGCGGTCCTTCAAATCACAACCGAACCCGTACGCACCGGGCTGGCCTCACCTTCGCAGACTGATAGCGATTCATCGAATCCGGAAGACGGGCTCGGCCTGAGCGCATGTCAAGGCATCCTGCAGGAGCACCGCGGGCAAGTCGTTTGCGAGCGTCACGAAGATGGCGCCATGCTGCTGCGCGTGGAACTCCCCATCACTGATTCCGTTCCGTCCAAATCCAAGAACTCTACGGTGCCGGTGATGTGGCAATCTCAACCGTACGCTTGAGCTGTCCACACGCCGCATAAATATCCCGCCCGCGCGGACGCCGCACAAACGCCGGTATGCCACCCTCCCGGAGATTCGCTTGAAAGGCCGCGACCCGCTCCGCATCGGGCGTCGTAAACTCAATCCCCGGCCCCGGATTCAGCGCAATCAGATTCACTTTGCACTTCATCCCGCGCAGCAATTCCACTACTTCCTTCGCGTGCTCAGGCCCGTCGTTCACGCCCCCCAGCAGCACATACTCAAACGTAATCCATTCCCGCGGCCGCAGCGGATACGCCCGCGCCGCCACCATCAGCATTTCCAGATTCCATTTCTTGTTCAGCGGCATCAGCCGCGTGCGCATCTCGTCATTTGAAGCATTGAGAGAAATCGCCAGCTTCGGCCGAATTTTCTCTGTTCCAAAATCGTGGATGCGCGGCACAATGCCTGCCGTCGACACCGTCATCCGCCGCTCCGCAATCCCGACTTCCTCCACCAGCAATCGCGCCGCCTTGACGAAGTTGTCGTAATTCAAGAACGGCTCCCCCATGCCCATAAAAACCAAATTGATGCGATCCTCCGGTGGCGACACCCCCTGATCCTTCAGCACCGCGCAAACCTGCCCCACAATTTCGCCCGCCGTCAGATTCCGCTTCACCCCCAGCAGCGCCGTCAAACAAAACTGGCAGTCCACCGCACACCCCACCTGGCTCGAAATACAAATCGTCGACCGCCCACGGGAATTCGCTCTCGAGCCTTGTTTTGAAAGGGCGCGGCTTCCAGCCGCGCCGTAAGACCCGACAAAATTAACCGCGGCTTCAGCCGCTGCCGTGGTTCCGATGGAACCCTCGGCCTCGGACCCCGCATCTGACCCATCCCCCGCTTCCCCGCCATCCCCCTCCGGCATCCAAACCGTCTCCACACTCTGCCCATCCCCAAACCCAATCAGATACCGCACCGTCCCATCCACGGACACGAACCGCTGCTCGATCCGCGGCAGCCCGACCGAAACCCCGTTCTCTGCCAGCCGCGCCCGAAGTGCCTGCGACAAAGTCGAGATCTCATCGATCGACTCCACCCGCTGCCGGTACACAGCCTCCGTAAACTGCTTTGAGCGGTACCCTCGCTCCCCGAGGCTTTCAACCAGCGAACCAAGCTCCGCCCGATCCATCCCCAGCAGTTCAATCTTTGACCGGTCCACCATAGCTCCAATTCGACTTAACCCGCTGATTCTAAATAACTAAACTATTCTCGCACACCCGCCGCCCCTATGTCAGAATAGTAAAGACAGTCCCGCACTATTCCCTGGGTTTGTTAAATCAGTTTATTAGGTCGGTCCACTAAGTCGTACCCAATGCAGAAAGCCATGCCCAAAGAAGTTCGCAATATTCGTCGTCAGAAACTGCCCAACGGCCTGACCATCATTACCGAGCAGATGCAGCACATCCGCTCCGCTTCCATCGGAATCTGGCTGCAGACCGGTTCGCGCGACGAAGACGCCCAATGGAACGGCATCTCTCACTTCCTCGAGCACATGGTCTTCAAAGGCACCAAGAACCGAACCGCAGAGCAAATTGCCCGCGAAGTCGACTCCATCGGCGGCAACCTCGACGCCTTCACCGCCAAGGAGTGCATCTGCTTCAACGTCAAGGTCCTCGACGAGCACGTCCCCACCGCGCTCGACATTCTCAGCGACCTGGTTCTGAATCCGAATTTCGACTCCGCCGACATCGCCCGCGAACGCGGCGTGATCCTCGAAGAAATTAAAATGGACGAAGACAATCCCGACTACCTCGTCCACGAAATCTTCACTCAAAACTTTTTCAAAGATCATCCCCTGGGCAAGCCGATCCTGGGCACGAAAGAAACCGTGAAGCGCTTCGAGCGCGCGCCCGTCGTCGACGCCTACGCCCACCGCTTCGCCCCCGGTAACATCATCGTCAGCGCCGCGGGCAATCTCGATCATGATCGCTTCGTCGAACTGGTCACTGGACACTTCGACAAAATGAAGCCCACCAAAAATGGCTTCCACACCTCCGCGCCAAAAACGTTCTCGCGCATCATTCTCCGAAACAAAAAGGCGCTCGAACAGGTTCAGCTCTGCCTCGGCGTTCCTGCGCATCCCATCGCGCACGAAAAACGTCACGCCGGCTACATCCTCAACACCCTGCTCGGCGGAGGCATGAGTTCCCGCCTCTTCCAGAATATCCGCGAGCGCCAGGGCCTCGCGTACTCCATCTACAGCGACCTCAATCCCTACCGCGACACCGGATGCCTCGCCGTCTACGCCGGCACCTCGCTGGCGTCAGCCTCAAAAGTCGTGCAGTCGGTAGTCAGCGAATTCCGCAACCTCAAGTCAACGCCGGTGCCCGAAGAAGAATTGAAGCGCTCCAAAGCCCAGCTCAAAGGCAGCCTGATGCTCTCCCTCGAATCGAGCACCGCCCGCATGTCGAACCTCGCCCGCCAGGAAATGTATTTCGACCGCTTCTACGACCTCGACGAATTGATCGAAAAAATCGAAGCCGTCACCGCCGAAGACTTGACCGACCTGGCCAACGAATTCTTCAAAACCGAATCGGTCGCCGTGACAGTTCTCGGAAACCTGCCAGGTCTGAAAATCACCAGAGATCAATTGGCCTGTTGAAGCTGTGTGTTGGTCTGGTGTTGAAAGCGATCGACTTCGCCTTGAAAGGGCGCGGCTTCAGCCGCGCCGCAAGCCTCACAAACAAAATAATACGCTTTAGCCGCTGAGGTATCTTGCGGCTGTAACTTCTCCCCGCCCCGCTCATCCCATCTTCGCCCGCAGGTTTAACCTGCCCGCGGATCAAAAACTCACCCAAGGAGAATCCATGAAAAACATTTTCGGCCCGCTGATGCTTACCTGCGTCCTCGCCGCTTCCCTGTCCGCCTTCGCGCAAGACCAGACGCAGCAAGACACCATGAAGAAGGACGACACCAAACAGGACACCATGAAGAACGACCAGATGAAGCCTGATCACATGAAGAACGATTCGATGAAGAATGATCAGATGAAAAACGATCAGATGAAGCCCGGCACCACTCCCGCCAAGACCGCCAAGCCAAAAACCAAGAAAGCCGCCAAGCAAGACGCCCTGAACAAAGACAACATGAGCAAGGACAGCATGAAGAAGGACGACTCGATGAAGAACGATCAGATGAAGCCGAACTAACCGGCCGTCATGAACTCGGGGCGCGGGCTAACGGCCCGCGCTCATTTTTTTGTTTTTGCTTTCTGAACTACTCGGCAATCTCGTCCAGTCTTTTCTTCGCCTAAAACTCATCGCGCGCCATGCACATCCTCATCCCCGTCCCCATCCGCGTCCGCTTCCGACTCCAGCGCCACATGCCCCGCCTTCGCCGTCTGCAGATATTGCCGCAAGCAGCGCAGGCACGGAACGTATCCCTGCTCCATGGCCTGCTTCGCCGTCAGCGTCCGCTCCGTGTCCTTGTTATGAATCACCCCACATCCCGGCACATGAAAAACTTTGGCACCCGTCGTCACCACCACCAACAAGTCTGGAGGAACGCCCTTCCCCGGCTGCGCATGTTCCGACTTCAGCTCCGGTCCGGTCAAAGAATTCGCCACCCGCAATCCCCCAGCGAACAATAACAACGCTGCCACCGGAACCAGCCACGCGGACCATGTCGACCACCGCGACCCACCGCTGGCCCTCGCAGTCAGCGCCAATCTTTTCTCCAGACGACGCCCATAGCCCGCCGGCGCCACGATCGCGAGTTCGTCTACCATGCGCTCGTCGGAATACAGCGCAACTACATTGCGCGTCCCTTCCAGCACGGACCGGCAATGCTGGCACGCAAGAAAATGCGCGTCCATCGCCGTGCGCAGCCCGGCATCGACGTCGCCCTCAATGTAGTTCGAGATCTCCTGCCACACTCGTTCGCAGTTCACTGCGTTCTTATCGTTCTTGTCGTCGTTGGAATTCACCATGGCTTGTTTCCCTTCTCGAACGGCAGCCGGCTGAACCAGCCCTGCTCCCATCCAGCGGCCAGCAGATCGCGCAACATCAAGCGCGCCCGCAACAGCCGCGTCTTCACCGATGCGACGGAAATTCCCAGCGCTTCCGCCGTTTCCTGAATATTCAGTTGCTCCATATCGCGCAGCACAAACACTTCGCGATACTTTCCGTCGAGCGCCGCCAGCGCCTCCGCCAGCCGCTGCCGCACTTCCTTGCGTTCCAGAGATTCCGACGGAATCTCGCGCCAGTCCGCAAACTCGCGCGGCGCATACTCGCTCTCTTCTTCACGCCGATCGTCAATGGCTTCCATCACCACCGTCCGCTCCCTTCGCCGCCGCATGAGCGCCTCGTTCACCGTGATCTGAATCAGCCAGGTGCTGAATCGCGCCTCTGCCCGAAATTGCCGGATGTTGGCAAAAGCCTTCAGCATCGCCTCCTGCGCCGCATCCTCCGCGTCGGTCTCGTTGCGCAGGATCGCCAGCGCCGCCGCATACACCCGCCGTTCATAAGGCCGCACCAACTCATAGAACAATTCGTTCTGCCCGCGCTGCACCCGCGCAATCAAATCCTGCTCACGCGTAATGCCCGCCTGCTCCGGATTGTTCACGACGATGTTCGAAGCCATTCTTTCTTTCGCTTTTGGGCGGCGCGGCACTTTCAGTGCCGCGATACAAACTTTTCTTTCTGAGAGCCTATGAAGGAACTAGGCTCCGCGTTCGCATCAATACTCCGGATCCTTCTTCCACCCCGTCAGCATCGAGACAAAATTATTCCACCCATGCAGCAGCACCATTACCAGATGCCCGAACACAAACGCCAAGATCGCCCACATGATCAGAAAATGCCACAACCGCGCCCAGTGAAATCCACCCATCAGCCACGCCAGCCACGAAAACTGCACCGGCTTCCACACGGCTAGCCCGGTCAACACCGACAGTACGCCGAGCCCAATCGCCGATGTGTAAGCCTGCTTCTGCAGCGGGTTGTAAGCCTCACGCTGCTCCGGCTTCGGCCCGAAGAAAAAATAATGCTTCACCATCGGCCAAACCCCGGGAATATCTCGACGCGTGAACAAAACCTGCCGATAATTGCCGCTGACAATCTGGTACCCCAGATAAATCACTCCCGTCGCGATGTAAATCCACACGAACGTCAAGTGCCACTGCAGCGCCCCACCCAGCCATCCCCCGATCGCAAACGATCGCGGCCAGTTCAACAAATCCTTCTGCGGAATCTTCGCCCCAAAACTCGGAAACGCCCGAAAAATCTGCAACCCGCTCCCCACCATCACAAACAAAGAAATCGCATTCACCCAGTGACACACCCGCACCACCAGCGGATGCTCATACGCCGCCCGCCCCACCGTTTCAGTCTCGTCGCCCGTCGTTCGCGTGATCTCAACTACCACACCACTCATGGATTAACCTCGCCTTCACCGGCTGAAGCCGTTGGAATCTCCCCCACGTGCGGCGCGACTAAAGTCGTGCCCCTCCCGGTTCTGCCAACTCTTCACAGCCCGTAAAATTCCGAATACCCCTGATCTTCCCAGTATCCAACCTTCTCCAAAACGTTCGTGACTTTCATGTCCGTTAAATACTTCGCCTGCTTATATCCCACCTTGGTCGGAATATTCAGTCGCAAAGGCGCCCCATGCTTGCGCGTCAGCGGCTGGTCGTACATCTCGTAACACAGCAGCGTCTGCGGATGCAGCGCAGTCGCCATGTCCAGCGATTCGTAATAATCATCCGCGCAGGCCACGGTCAGAAATCGCGCCGACGTATCCGCGCCAATCAGGTTCAGAAAATCCGACAACCGCGCTCCGCCGAACCGCCCAATCACATCCCACCCTTCGACGCACACATGCCGCGTATTTTGCCGCGCTCGCGGCAGCGCCTGAATCTGCTGCAGCTTGTAATCCCCCGGCTTCTTCACCGCGCCGCTCACCGTCAATGTCCAGTTCTCAAAAATCACGCCTGGATCCTCAACGTCATAGCCATTGATGGGAAACTTCTCAAACGGCGTCAGTTCCGCATCCGTAAAAGTAGTCGCCATGTGCCCGCGGCGAAACAGCCGCGCCGACATCCAATCGCTGAACCCCAGTCCCTTCTTCAACAAGCCTTCCTGAAAGCTCGGAATGGCAAACGCTCCCAAGGCCAGCACAGGCGCCACTTTCAGCAGTTCCCGCCGCGACACCTGCCCGAACCGGCGCTGATCCATCGTGGGATGAGCAATCTCCGGAGTGCTCGCCTTCGATTGCACGATCTCCATGACCTCGGCGTGAACGTCCTCCCTTTTCCCCTCATTGGCGTGGGCCGCCGCCGTCTCATCCCCAATCGGCTCGCCGCATTCCGGTTTGCTGTTCTCAGGTTCCATACGCCTCCCCACTTACACGATCCCCACGATAGGATTCGCCAAGTCTCACAAAGTTACGGCCAAGCCAGAGGTTGGTCAACCCCAGACCCAGCGCAGGAACCCTCCCGCAAACTCCCGTAATCGCTCCCCTGAAGTCTCTGCGGATTTTGCCGATATTCCCAACAGTCAGAATTCTTTCTCGACCACCCATGTCCGCATTTCACGACTCCGAGATTTGTCGCAGCATCCTCGACAGCCTACCCTCCGGACTGTGTGTCATCGACATGCACAAAAAGATCGTCTTCTGGAGCGACGGTGCCGAGCGCATCACCGGACACCTGCGTCATGAAGTCATCGGCCACTCCTGCATCTCGGGTACGCTGCTGCACTGCGAGCAGCCCGGCTGCGAATTCTGCGGCGAAGATTGCGCGGTCGCCCGCGCCATCAAGACTTCACACTCCGTCGAAGCCACGGGAGTCCTCCATCACAAAGCCGGATACGAAATTCCCGTCCGCATCCGGGCCGTGCCGGTTCACAATCAGCACGGCTCCATCATCGGCGCCGCCGAAACCTTCGAGGAACTACAACCCACCGCCGCCAGTTCCGATCCTCGCGGTGACAACCCCAACCTTCCCGGTTGCGTCGACGACGTCACCAATCTCGCGAGCCAGACTCTCATGCGATCGCACCTGCGCGAAACCATGGCCACTTTCGTCGAACTCCGCATTCCGTTCGGCCTGCTCTTTCTGCGCCTGGAAGGCTTGGCCTACTTCCGCGCCAGCCTCGGTCCCGAACCCGCTTCCTCCCTGCTGCGAGTCGTCGCCCGCTCGCTCGAAAATGCTGTCTGGCCGACTGACTTCCTCGGGCGCTGGGCCGACGATCAGTTCCTTGTCATTTTGAACAACTGTCCCGATCAATCACTCGCGGCCGTGCGCGAACGCGTACGCCGGCTGCTGGCCGGCGACGGCATCGAGTGGTGGGGCGAACGCCACAGCCTGCCACTCTCCATCGGCCAGGCCACCGCGCAGCTCGATGACACGATCGAATCCTTGATCGAGCGCGCCGAAAAATCAATGGACACTGCCACAGCCTGGCGCACTCACACTGCCGCCAGCGGAACTTCCGGGAGTTAAGGACTTAGGAATGTTTGCAATCATCGGCATCGTGATCGTCTTCGGATGCGTCGTCGCCGGCTACCTCATGGAGCACGGTAACCTCCGCGTCCTGGTGCAGCCCGCGGAATTGATCATCATCGGCGGCGCCGCCATCGGCACAGTTCTGATCGGCAACCCTCTGCACATCATCAAGAAAATCGCCGGAGGCATCGGCGGCGTCTTCGGCGGCTCCAAGTTCGGCAAGCAGACCTACATCGACACTCTGAAAATGATGTACGACCTGCTCAACAAAGCCCGCAAAGACGGACTCATGGCTCTCGAAGCCGACGTGGAAGAACCGTCGAAGAGCGCTGTCCTGTCCAAGAATCCATCCTTCATTAAAAACCATCACGTCTGCGATTTTGTCTGCGACTCGCTGCGCATGGCCATCACCGGCATCGACGCTTTCGATCTCGACCAGATGCTCGATCTCGACATGGAAGTCCACCACCACGATTCCACCCAGCCCACCGCCGCCCTCAGCACTATGGCCGATTCCCTGCCCGGCCTCGGCATTGTCGCCGCCGTGCTCGGCGTCGTCATCACCATGGGCGCACTCGGCGGCCCGCCTGAGGAAATCGGGCACAAAGTCGCCGCCGCGCTGGTCGGAACTTTCCTGGGAATTCTGCTCTGTTACGGTCTGGTCGGCCCCATCGCCGCCAACATGACCAAAGCCTCAGAGGACGAACACGCGTTCCTCTACGTCATGCGCGTGCTGATGGTTTCTTTTCTGAAAGGCAGCGCGCCCATCATGGCCGTGGAAATGGCGCGCCGCGCCGTTCCCGGCCACGTGCGCCCCTCATTCAAGGAACTGGAAGCAGCCTGCCGTGGCGGAGGCGCGGCCGCCGCAGCCGCTGCTCACTAACAAATTCCAACCACGACCATGGACAAATCCCGCCCCATCATCATCCTCAAGAAAAAAGGCGGCCACGGCGGCCACCACGGCGGCGCCTGGAAGGTCGCCTACGCTGACTTCGTTACCGCCATGATGGCGCTCTTCATCGTCCTCTGGCTGCTCAACTCCAGCAAACAGATTCAGGAAGCCGTCGGCGGATATTTCAAAGATCCCACGGGAACCTCGAAAAAAGTCGGATCGAACATGGTGGGCACGGGAGAGAACTTCACACTCAAGAAGGACGACATGCCCAAGCTGAAAGAACAACTTCAGCAGGCCATGAAACAGATGACCGATTTCGAAAAACTTAAAAGCCACATCGAAATGACACTCACCACCGAAGGCCTGCGCATCGAACTCTCCGAAGCCGCCAACGGAACTTTCTTCGACAGCGGCAGCGCCAAGCTGAAAGGCGACGGCACCGAAATGCTCATCACTCTCGCGCAGGAGCTCGGCAAACTCCCCAACAAACTTTCCATCGAAGGCCACACCGACTCGCAGCCCTATTCTTCGCCTACTTACAGCAACTGGGAACTCTCCTCCGATCGCGCCAACGCAGCCCGCCGCGTCATGCAAGCGAATGGAGTCCGTCCCGACCAGGTCACGCAAGTGCGCGGCTTCGCCGACCAGCGCCTCCGCAAGCCCGAAGCCCCGCTCGACCCCGCCAACCGCCGCATTTCTCTAATCGTGCAGTACGTCATCAAAGACCGCGACGACGATGACGAAAAGCCCGGGGCCGAAGGCGAGAAAAAAACCGAAGACGGCAAACCCGCGGCCGGTAACGAAAACAAGCCCGCCGAAAGCAAACCTGCTGAAAATAAGTCCGACAGCCGGCACTGAGAAGAAGGCCGCCTCACCCGCTGAAGCGCCGAAGAAGTAGATTATTTCTGCGGCGCGAACTCGAACACCTCAAACGAATCTAGGCCATAGACTCATGATTTTCTCAGCGAACTCTGCGGCCCTTCTCAGCGCACTCAGCGGTTAAAAGCTTTTGCTCGATTCTCGCGCCAACGTTATAGCTTCTCAAATCTTTACAATTCTCCGCTCCGGCCCATCGCATTCTCGGCTGTATAATCCCCCGTTACTTCCCGCTCAGGAGCATCCATCCATGAAGAGTTCCGCCCGACTAGTTTGCTCTGTCCTCATCACCCTGTCGTTCCTCCCCGCGCTTCGCGCCCAGGACAAGCCTGAGAAAGTCGACCTCGAAACCATCTCCCGCATTCGCTACGAGGGCTTCCGCAATTCCAAAGTCATGGACTACGCCTCCGGCTTGATGGATTCCATCGGCGAGCGCCTTACCGGCTCACCCAACATGAAGCGCGCCAACGAGTGGACGCGCGATCAACTCACCGCCATGGGCCTGAGCAACTCCCACCTCGAGCCCTGGGGCCCCTTCGGCCGCGGATGGGCCAATCAATACGTCAACGCCCGCATGACCGACCCCGACGTCGTCCCGCTGCTGGTCTACGCCAAGGCTTGGACGCCCGGAACCAACGGCGTCGTCACCGGCAAGTGCATTCGCGTGAACATTGAAAAAAAAGAGGACTTCGACAAGTACAAGGGCAAGCTCGCCGGCATGATCGTCATCGCCGGTCCCGACGCCGACGTGAAACCCATCACCGAGGCTCCCTACAAGCGCTACACCGACGACGATCTCGCCAAGGAATCTGAATACGAAATCCCCCCAGATCGCTCGCCCTCGCGCATGGCCGAATTCGCCCGCCGCCGCCAGTTCGCCAAGGATCTCAACCAGTTTTACGCCGACGAAAAGGTTCTCGCTGTCATCGATCACAGCCGCGGCACCGCCGGAGGTGGCACCGTCTTCGTCCAGTCGGGTGGTTCCTACAAACCCGGCGAGACCACAACAATTCCTCAGCTCACCATGGCCACTGAGCACTGGTCGCGCATCGCCCGCCTGCTGCAGCAGAAAAAAGACGTCACCCTCGAACTCAACGTCACCAACACCTTCTACGACGATGACCCCATGCAGTACGACACTATCGCCGAAATCCCAGGCACCGATAAGAAAGATGAAGTCGTCATGCTGGGCGCGCACCTCGATTCCTGGCACGCCGGCACCGGCGCCACCGACAACGGCGCAGGCACGATCGTCATGATGGAAGCCATGCGCATCCTGAAAGCCCTCGACATCAAACCGCGCCGCACCATCCGCATCGGCCTGTGGAGCGGCGAAGAAGAAGGCCTGCTCGGCTCGCAAGGCTACGTCGAACAGCACTTCGGCTCGCGCCCTCCATCTGATGATCCCGCCATGAAAGGCATGCCCACGCTCTTACGCCGCGACGCCGGACCCATCACCGTTAAGCCCGAGCAGGCAAAAGTCTCCGCCTACTTCAACATCGACAACGGCACCGGAAAAGTCCGCGGCATCTATCTCCAGGAAAACGAAGCCGTCGCGCCAATCTTCGAACAATGGATGCGTCCCTTCAAAGATCTCGGCATGACCACGCTCAGCATGCGCAACACCGGAGGCACCGACCATCTTTCCTTCGACGCCGTCGGCATCCCCGGATTCCAATTCATCCAGGATCCCATCGAATACGAAACCCGCACTCACCACTCCAACATGGACGTCTACGACCGCCTGCAACCCGAAGACCTGAAACAAATTTCGGTCATCGTCGCCAGCTTCGTCTACGACGCCGCCATGCGCGACCAGATGCTCCCCCGCAAGCCAATCGAGAAGCCGTTGCCCAGGGAACCAGAAAAGAAAAACTGATCGGTTTCGTGATATTTTTTTCGATGACGTTTCCGACAAGAGACGTTTCCTCGATCCGCAGACACTGCGACCAATGGTAGCCCCTCTGCCCTGAGCGAAGCCAAAGGGACTTCAGTCCTGGGTCGGGGGCTGAGAAATGGAATCGCGTCCCACAATGGACGGGAGAAATCATGTTCACCCCTCAACCCATCGGCCACATCAAGAGTCCCTATCAGTCAACGAAACAAATCCCCAAAGGCCCCGGCGCCAAACACGACGCCGAAGGCACTCTCGAAATCCTGCCGCAATTCGCTCTCGGACTCACCGACATCGAAGGCTTCTCTCACCTCTTCGTTCTCTGGGTCTTCGATCGCTCCCACGATTTCGAACTGCTCGGCACTCCACCGATTGACGATCGCCCGCACGGCGTCTTCGCCACGCGCTCGCCCCGGCGTCCGAACCCCATCGGACTCACGGTCGTGGAACTCCTCCGTCGCGATGGCAACGTCCTGCACGTTCGCGGCGTTGACATGCTCGACGGAACGCCGATCCTCGATCTCAAGCCCTATCTGTCCAGCATCCTGCCTGAAACCTTGCGCCGCGGATGGCTCGACGAGGCCGAAGCGCGGCGGCAAAAATAGCCGAGCCCCGCTTGATCGAGCTTCCCATTTCCCGCTCGAACTATGCAATTTCCTTCATCTTGCGGTGCCCACGAAAAGTGATGTAGCGTTCCAAGGCAAGTGCGCCGCAACCCCCTCGCGCACTCTACGAGCAAGGTTTCAGAACCCAGGAGGATCGTCATGGAGTCAGGCCGCACTACGGGATTTCCGCGCACTTTGAACTCGATTTTTCGTGCCACATTGCTCGCGACTGCGGCGGTGCTGTGTGCGGCGGCCATCGCACCGGCCCAGACGGTCACTACCATCTACAACTTCACCGATGCTCAAAATAGCGGCGCCAATCCCTGGTACGTCACCCTCGTGCAGGGCACCAACGGCAACCTCTACGGCACCACCTATAACGGCGGCAAAGACGCTGTCGGCACGGTCTTTAACGTCACTACGACCGGTTCACTCAAAGATATCTACAGTTTCACCGGCACCGCGACCGATGGCGCCTACCCCACCGGCGGCCTCACGCTCGGCACCGACGGCAATTTCTATGGCACCACGCAGCAGGGCGGAGCCCATCAGATGGGCACGGCGTTCAAGGTCACACCCAGCGGCACCATCACCATCCTGCACAGCTTCAACTCCTTCGTGGATGGCGCGTTTCCCTGGGGACCTCCGATTCTCGCCTCCGACGGCAACTTCTACGGCACCACCAGCGGCGGCGGAATCAACGGCAACGGAATCGTCTACAAGATGACCACTTCCGGTACGGTCTCAAAGGTTTATCAGTTTGATGTGACCCACGGCTTCTCGCCGATTGCCCCGCCAACGCAGGGTACTGACGGCTTCCTCTACATCCCGGTTTCCGAGGGCGGGACATCTTTTTGTGGAACGATTCTGCAGATGTCGACCGCTGGCGTAATCAACAATACCTATGATTTCCCCTGCGGCCCCGGCGGATCGTTCCCCATCGGCCCGCTGGTGCAGGCCGCAAACGGAAACTTCTATAGCACCACGCAGGATGGCGGCACCAACGGCGAAGGTACGATTTATCAGGTCACAACCGGCCTGGCCGTAACTGTGCTGCACAGCTTCGGCGCAGTCTTTGGCGACGGCACATTCCCCAGCGCCGGCCTGCTGCTCGCCACCGATGGCAACTATTACGGCGCAACCTCCGACGGCGGCTCCAGCGGCGACGGCACGGTCTTCAACACCAGCACCAGCGGAACCTACACGTCTCTCTACAGCTTCAACAACACCGCCAACTTCACCCAGATGTCGCCCCTCTCTCCTCCGGTGCAGGCGACCAACGGTCTGCTCTACGGAATGACGGAGTTTGGCGGGCCCGGAAATGACGGCACCATCTACAGCCTGAACATGGGCCTAACACCCTTCGTGAACACGGCGCTATTTGCGGGAAAAGAAGGCGCGATGATCACGATCCTGGGCAATCACCTGACCGGCACAAAAGAAGTTTCCTTCAACGGCAGCGTGGCCAGGTTCGCAGTGCTCTCCGATACTCACCTGGCCGCAATCGTTCCCGCGGGCGCGACCACCGGACCGATTCACGTAATCACCCCCAACGGCACATTACTCAGCCGGAAGAACTTCGTAGTCAAGCCGTAAGCGCAATCTCAACTCAAACGGGTGCCCCATCCTTATCTCGCGATCTGTGCGAGATAAGGTGGGGCTTTGATTTTATGCAGGCTATAAACTATTCATTATCAGCAGTATAGGTATAGATTGATTTATATTGATTTATCTGGGCCATGAGATGAAAATGAGAATCAGCCGTGACGAGAGGATCACATGCCTGCCAATCTGACTAAGAAGTTTACGCCCGAGATCGACGCCGAACTCTACGATGAATTCGTGGCATTAGCCGAGCGGAACGGCCAAACCAAGCGGCATGTTCTCGAGCAGGCTTTACGGTTTTATTTGCAGAATGTTGTCCCGTCGCAGCACTTGGTGAGGACTGAAGTGATGGATGCTTTCGAACAATCCGTGGCTCGCAACCGTGATCTTTTAGACCGTCTTGCTAAATAGATGTCGGATTACTTAACGGTCGCGGAAGTCTACCGGATGCAGCATCGATTGATCGAACTGTTCGGCGGATTACATGGCGTACGAGATCAGGGCGCGGTAGAGGCTGCGGTTTTTCGTCCGCAAACCGGATATTACAGCTCCATCGAAGAAGAAGCGGCCGCGCTCATGGAGTCGTTTGGCAACAACCATGGATTCGTTGATGGCAACAAGCGAATCGCGTTCGTGGTCGCCGATGTGTTCCTGCGGCGCAACGGGTTTTATATTGAGGTCAAAGGCTTGGCAGGACACGCCTTCATCGTCGGCTCGATGGAACGGCGAGAATTTCGGTTTGGGCAAATCGTCGACTGGATTCGTGAGCACATCAAGCCGCTGCCTAACAAAACCATAAACCACGAAGGACACTAAGGTTCACGAAGGAATTCAAAGTATGGCTTCCTTCGTGAACCTTCGCGCCCTTAGTGGTTGATGCTTTTGATCTTCGCTTACTTCGCCAGGAACCACTTCGACGCCGTGTCGTCCGTCTTCAAAAAGTTCAGCAACTGCGTCGACACCTTAATCCGCCCGCTTGTGGGCGAGGGATGCGTTCCATCTACGTCGAGATCCTGGCAAGTCCATACCAGCCCATCGCTGCGGGGAATCATCCCATTCGCCCAGTAATACGGACCCCAAGCGAGCCACGGCGCTTTCACTGCGCCCAGGGCAGGATTGAAATTCATGTTGGGGTCGCCGCTGATCTGGTCTTGAATCGTATTCTTCACCGCCATCCCGTTTTCATAACCATACGGCTCAGGATCAAGATCCGCCGCGCCATTGGAATATCCGGTATAGTTAACGCTCGAAAAATAGCCCAGCTTAATGTTGGGAAATTTCGACTGCAGATTCTGCGCGATCGATTCCAGCTGCGACGTCAGTGCAGTCATATCGGCGGGAAACGTTCCGCCCGGTCCACCATCTACGTCCAGAATCCACGCGCCGACCACCTGATTGGCGGTGACTCCGGCGTTGGGCAGGTAGTCGTAGATAATCGCGTTCCAGAAATTGTTGGTCGAGGATGCCAGCAGCGCCGCCGTGGCTCCGCCGGTCGCGCCATCCACAATCACGAGGTGCGGATTCTTCGACGGATCTGTGTCCACCAGGCTCACGAACTCGCCGAACGGCTGCTGTGCCATCGACAATCCGACAGAAATGAAAACATATTTCCCGGTCGGGCTGGGATTGCCGTTCGCGTCCAGCGGGCGGATTCCAGCCGCGGCCGTTTTGCCGTAGGCATCGTGGGCAGAATCATCCACGTTGCTGCCGTCGGCATAAAGCCCGCCCTGTTCCGCCCCGAGATAATAATTGGTTCCCAGATCATTGATCGGGATGATCGGTCCAGATCCATCGCCCGCATCGAAGCTTGTGTTATTGCAGTTCTTGTATCCCGTGTAGGCGCCCACAGGTAAGGTGAATACCTTGCTGAAACTCTTCTTGGTGGTTGAAGAATCAGTGACCTGCGCGGTGAAGGCGTAGTTCCCCACCCCGACCGACGAAGCAATCGATCCGCTGATCAAACCGTCCGCCGCGATTGACAATCCCGCCGGCAAAGTCGACCCGGCTTCTACTTTCCACGTGTAAGGCGCCGTGCCTCCGGTCGCAAACAGATTCGCCTGGTACGGATAATTCTGCGTTGCTCCGGGGAGCGTGGGGAAGGTATTGATCCCGAGAGCCGTGGGTGCCACGCCGTTTCCGGTTAGGCTGACGCCGTTCGGGGGAGCCACGTCATACGTGAAAGAGATCAGGCCGGGTTGGCTGGCCACGGCGGTCGGCACATATCCGATCGTCAGCTTCAGCGACTTACCAGGGGCGATGGATGTGGAAGTAGTCCAACCACTCTGCGCGTAAGGGTAAGTCACGACCACGCCGGTCAGCGAAACCGCAGCCGTTCCGTTATTCGTGATAGTCAGCGCCTGGCCCTTGCTCGTGGTGCCCATAGGCTGGTTCGCAAAGCTTAACGTCTGGGCACTTAAGGTGGGGATTGCGGCCGGGTTGGTGCCGTTTCCGGTTATGTTTACCGCCTCATTGCCGCCGCCACCGCTCACGGAAAAAGTCAGATGCCCGGAAAAACTTCCGACCGAGTCGGGAGTAAACTCCACCCCGTAATCCGCGCGCGCTCCCGGCCCCAACGTAATGGGAACCGTTCCACTCACGACTTTCAGTTGCGTGATGTTGGAAGTGATGGAGTTCACCGTGATCGTGGCCCCACCGCTGATGTTGTATACGCTGACGGTTTGCGTCTGGCTGGTACCGGAAGGGATGTAGTTGTAGGCGAGTCCCTCGGGCAGAATCACCGGGTTTGATTGGGCGGCCAGGGGCATTGAACCGGCCAGAAGCAGAAGGACAAGGACTAGAAGCAGCGAGGGTACTCCCGATTCATTTCTCATCTTGATCTCTTAGCCAGACCCCTTTTTACCGCGGACGAAGCGAGGGCCATTCTAGATAGTTTTTCCACCTCGCAAAAGATGAAAGAATTTGCATAGGGAGTCGTTCGACTCGGCTACGACGCCCACTGGATTGCGGTGTAGGATCGCGCCGGGACTTCGAGTTTTGTACGTCCGCCGCTGGTTGAGAGCTTGTCGGCGGTTTGAGGCGCAACCCGCTGCGGAGCTTCGAAAGTATTAAACGCTTTCAAGTCATTCCCAGTGAGAACTGCAGAATTGATGAGCTTGCCCGGCATCCGGTCCTGCCAGTTGATCTCGACGTTTTGCGCTTTGACCAGATCACGGTTCAGGATGAACAGCGACAGCTTTCCGTCGTCCGGGTTTAGGGTTCCGGCCACATCGAGGTAGGGAACCTGCCCCATTTCTGAGACCGCATAAGTGGGCGATTCCACCAGCAACTGCAACACATTTCCGCGCGCCCACTGCAGCGCCCAGCTATATGGGTAATAGATGGTCTGCTGCAGCAACCCTTTTGCGTTGGTCACGATCGGCGCGATCACGTTCACCAGTTGTGCCAGGCATGCGATCTTGATGCGGTCCGCATTACGCATCAATGTGTTGAGAATTCCGCCGACTACCAGCGCATCTTCCAAATCGTAAACTTCTTCGAGCAGATGCGGAGCCACTTGTTCGTGACCATTGACCGCATCGCCCGTGCGGGCGCGATACCACACGTTCCATTCATCGAACGACAACCAGAGTTTTTTCGCTGAACGCTTATGCCCGCGCACCAGGTCGCAAACGGCAAGGGTTTCGGCAATCTGCTTCTCCATGCTCAGATTCATCGCCACAAACTTCGCGCTGTCTTCACCAGTCTCACTTTTAGTGTTGCCGATGTAGCGGTGCAGAGATAATGCATCCACATACTCGTAACACTGCTCCAGCACTTCGCGATCCCATTCCAGATAGGTCGGCATGCCCGGGCCGCTGGATCCGCAGGCGATCAGTTTCAAAGTTGGATCGACCGCGTGCATCTGGCGGGCGCAGTCCTGCGCCTTCAGGCCATATTCCGCGGCCGTCATGTGGCCAATCTGCCACGGGCCGTCCATCTCGTTGCCCAGGCACCAGTGCTCCACTTTGTGTGGCTGTTCAATGCCGTGGCTGCGGCGTAGGTCGCTCCACTTGGTTCCCTTCTCGATGTTGCAGTACTCGACCAGCGCTGCCGCTTTCTCCGGCGTCCCCGTGCCGAGATTCAATCCCATCAGCGGACGCGCGCCCACGAGTTTGCTCCACGCCATGAATTCGTTGGTCCCGAACTGGTTGGTCTCGATGCTGTTCCAGGCTTTGTCCAGAACCCGCGGACGATCTTTTTTCGGCCCCACGCCGTCGAGCCAGTCGTAGCCCGATACAAAATTCCCGCCGGGATAGCGAATAATGGGTACGCCAAGCTGGCGCACTTCCTGCGTTACATCTTTGCGGAATCCGTTTTCATCCGAGAGCGGTGACCCCGCATCGTAAATTCCCTCATAGATCGCGCGCCCCAGATGCTCCAGAAACGATCCGAACAAGTTGCGATCCAACGGGGCGATGGTGCGTCGGGAATCAATGTAGATGCGCGTGCCGGCCGCCTCCCTGGCTGCTTGGCCCCACCCGAAACGACTGCCCAGCAGGTTGGCGGAGCAGGCAACGCCGGCCACAGCGGATTGTTGAAGAAATTTTCGTCTCTTTGGAGAAAACATTCTTGCATCCTCACTTGGCAGCTTGCGCGTCAACCTTCAACGCTGCGCCGCCCGAATTAAAGCCGGCAAGACCTGCCCGAACTCACCTCTTTCCGGCTCTCCGAAAGCAAAATAGATTCTTCGATAATGCTCGTAGAGACCTTCATACACGGGCTGCGCGTGCTCTTCCGGCAGATAGGTTTTGAAAGGCGAACAGATTTTGTCCTGTGCTTCGGCAATCGTCTTGAACGCGCCGGCCGCAAGAAATGCAAAAATCGCCGAGCCGATTCCCGTGACTTTTCCGCTGGGCACCAGCACCGGTCTGCCCAGCACATTGGCATAGACCTGATTCAGCACTGCGTTATTTTGCGGGATGCCACCGCCGTTGATAACGCGCAGTGTCAGCACCCCATATTCGCCCATGCGATCGAGAATCACGCGGGTGTGAAAAGCGGTTCCCTCGATGGCCGCGAACAGTTCATCCTGTGCGGTGTGCTGCAGATTCCATCCCAGCGTCATCCCTCCGAGGTTGGGATTCACCAGCACCGTCCGGTCGCCGTTGTCCCACGTCATCCGCAGCAATCCAGTTTGCCCGGCGCGATAATGCTCCAGGCCCTTGCTCAGATCGCTGACAGTCGTGCCGGCCCGGGTCGCAATCGCGCTGAAAATATCACCGGTGGCCGAGAGGCCTGCTTCGATCCCGGTAAATTGCGGATGCACACTGCCTTTCACCACGCCGCAGGTGCCCGGGATCAGCGACGCTTGCTTCGCATAAGCGATGATGCAGGTCGAAGTCCCAACCACATTCACCACGTCACCTTCTCTGGCGCCGGCGCCGATCGCATCCCAGTGTGCATCGAAAGCCCCAACGGGGATCGGAATACCTGCGCGCAGGCCCAGCATTTCCGCCCACTTCGGCGACAGCGTGCCAGCAATCTGGTCAGAAGTTGCGTACTCTCCGTCGAGTTTCGTGCGAACCCCGGCCAGCAACGGATCAACTTTGGCCAAAAAACTTTCCGGTGGCAGGCCGCCGAGCGCCGCGTTCCACATCCACTTGTGGCCCATGGCGCAAATACTGCGCTTCACCTGCGCCGGCTTTTCGATCCCGCACAGAGTCGCCGCCACCATGTCGCAATGCTCGAAGGCGCTGGCGAACGCATCGCGCTTGCCGGGATTATGCCGCAACCAATGCAGCAGTTTGGCGAACCCCCACTCCGAGGAATACACGCCGCCGCACCATTGAATCGCTTCTAAATGCTCGCGATGTGCCAGTGCGGTAATTTCAGCGGCTTCTTGTTTCGCCCGATGATCGCACCACAGGTAATAGTCGTCGAGCGGAGTCATGTCCGCGGCAACGGGAATTACGCTCGAGCCGGTGGTATCGAGCGCGATCGCGGCGACAGCCTCACCCGCAATCCCGGCCGCCTTTACTGCCTGCCGCGTAGCCGAGGCCAGCGCCCGCATCTGGTCGTCATGCGATTGCGTGGCATAGTTTGGATCTTCGCGCTTGCGATGCAGAGGATACTCAGCAACGGCCGAGCCGAGCAGACCGCGCACACTATCCACCAAAGAAACTCGAACGCTGAGGGTACCGAAATCGACTCCAGCAACAATCGTCATTGGCTCAAACTCCGAATGAGTGTAGCAAACCGCACTGGCCGCTGACTCCGAATGTCAGCGGCAAGCAGCCCGCGTGTTAGCATCGGCAGCAGTTCAAAAATAGCGATTTAGATTTGCACCCGCAACTCCCAGGCCCGAGAATATTCGCATGAAGAAGCTCCGCAGTCAGGAATGGTACGGCCGCCAGGACAAGATGGGATTCTTGTACCGCAGCTGGATGAAGAATCAGGGCTACCCTCACGATCTGTTCAATGGCCGCCCGGTCATCGGCATCTGCAACACCTGGTCGGAGCTGACGCCTTGTAACGGCCACTTTCGCGAACTCGCCGACTTCGTGAAGCGCGGCGTGTGGGAAGCCGGAGGCTTTCCCTTGGAATTTCCTGTGATGTCGCTGGGCGAAACCCAACTTCGACCCACCGCCATGTTGTTTCGCAATCTGGCCAGCATGGACGTTGAAGAATCCATCCGCGGCAATCCCATGGATGGCGTCGTCCTGCTCATGGGTTGCGATAAAACCACGCCGTCTCTGCTGATGGGCGCGGCCTCGTGCGATCTGCCCACGATCGGATTGTCGGGCGGGCCGATGCTTTCGGGAAAATTCCGTGGCCGCGATCTTGGTTCGGGAACCGGCGTTTGGCAAATGTTCGAACAGATCAGCGCCGGCGAAATGAAGATCGAAGAAGCTTTCGAAGCCGAAAGCTGCATGCACCGTTCCAAGGGCCACTGCATGACCATGGGCACCGCATCGACCATGGCGAACATGGTGGAAGCTCTCGGCATGAGCCTGCCGGGAAATGCCGCTATCCCCGCGGTCGATGCCCGGCGAAACACCCTGGCCCAGCTGACCGGACGCCGCATTGTGGAAATGGTGCGCGAAGATCTGGTCATGTCGCGCATCCTGACGCAGGAAGCTTTCGAAAACGCCATCCGCGCCAACGCCGCCATCGGCGGCTCAACCAATGCCGTGATTCATTTGATTGCAATCGCCGGCCGCATCGGAGTGCCGCTCAAGCTCGACGATTTCGATCGTCTCGGTTCAGCGCTTCCCTGCCTCGTCGACCTCCAACCCTCCGGAAAGCATCTGATGGAAGATTTTTTCTACGCCGGAGGCTTGCCCGCGGTTCTTCGCGAGCTAGGCGAAGGCGGCGCGCTCAACCGTGAAGCTCTCACCGTCAACGCGAAAACCATCTGGGCGAACGTTGCCGAAGCGCCCTGCTGGAATCGGGAGGTGATTCGCAAATTCAGCGAACCGTTCAAGCAAAACGCCGGCATCACCGTATTGCGCGGCAATCTCGCGCCCGATGGCGCGGTAATCAAACTTTCCGCCGCCAGCCCGCACTTGCTGCAGCATCGCGGGCGCGCGGTCGTTTTCGATTCCATTGAAGAATTTCACGCCCGCATCAACGATGAGGCTCTCGACATCGACGAGCATTGCGTGATGGTCCTCAAGAATTGCGGACCGCGCGGTTATCCCGGAATGGCGGAAGTCGGGAACCTGCCGCTGCCGCCGAAGCTCCTGCGCAAAGGTATCACCGACATGGTCCGCATCTCCGACGCCCGCATGAGCGGCACCGCCTATGGCACCGTTGTCCTGCACATGTCACCGGAAGCTGCGGCCGGCGGCGCGCTGGCGCTCGTGCAATCCGGCGATACCATCGTTCTCGACGTAGCGCAACGCGTCATCCGCGTGGAACTCGACGACCCCACTCTCGCGGCCCGCCGCGCCCAGTGGACTCCGCCCCCACTCCCCGTCCGCGGTTGGGAGCGCTTATATGTCGAGCATGTGCAGCAGGCGCATCTCGGAGCCGACCTGGATTTTCTGGTAGGCAAAAGTGGATCCAAAGTAGCGCGCGACTCCCACTGACCAAAGAGCGAGTCGTCGCTCGTTATTCGCGGTTGACGCTTCGTCTTCGGCCAAGTGCTTCGCCTTCCGCAACAATTGATCTCTCACGCATCGTCTACCCGCCCCGCCCCCTCCAAGTACGGCCTACACCTGATGGTGTCCTGCACAGCCGAGCGTAGTCTTTAACTACGGGCTCGACGGGTGAGCTCTGTCAATCAGGAGGGGTGAAGACGATGAAATTCGCTTCGAGATTCATGCTTACGGCGTTGTTGTTCACTGGCGTAACGGGCGCGAGCCTCATGCTGGCGCAGGATAGTTCGCAATCCCCGGCGCCCGACAATACAAAGGTCAATCAAGGCGACCAAAACAAAGCGAACCCCACCGCGGATCAGCAGTCGGAAGATAAATCGGATCGCGACATTACTCAGCAGATCCGCCACTCAGTCATGAACGACAAATCGCTTTCCACCTACGCCCACAACGTGAAGATCGTTTCGCAAAACGGCGCAGTAACCCTGCGCGGGCCGGTCCGCTCGGATGACGAAAAGCGCGCCATCGAAGCCATGGCCGCTCAGGTCGTCGGCCAGGACAAAGTAACCAGCGAGCTGGAAGTTAAGCCCAAGAATTAGGAAAGACTTAAGACAAAGGAGACTCAAATGTCAGGTAAGAATACTGCGGTATTTGGCATCTATCCTCACCAAACCAGCGTCGAGAACGGGGTTCAGGCGCTGAAGGCGGCAGGATTTTCATACAACGATATTTCCGTGCTGTTCCCACAAAGTGACAGCACAAAAGAATTCGCGCACGAGAAAAGCACGAAGGCGCCGGAAGGTGCTACAGCCGGCGCGGGTACGGGAGCCGTGCTGGGCGGCGGCCTGGGCTGGCTCGTCGGCATCGGCGCCCTGGCGATCCCCGGCCTTGGACCTTTCATCGCCGCTGGACCAATCATGGCGGCGCTTGCTGGTGCCGGCGTCGGCGGCGCGGTCGGTGGACTTACCGGAGCGTTGATCGGCATGGGCATTCCTGAATACGAGGCCAAGCGATATGAAGGTCGCGTTAAGGATGGCGGGATTCTTCTCTCCGTTCACTCCAACAGTTCGGAAGAAGTGAAGCGCGCGAAAGCAATCCTGGAAGGAACCGGAGCGCAGGATATTTCGTCGACCGGCGAAGCTGCAGGCGACAAGACCGCCGCGGAGCGCGCGGCCTAATGCAACTCAAACCCGGCGGCTGGCGCTAGCGCCGGGTATTTTCGCAACGCTGACGAGCTGTCAATAAAACTCAAGTCGCGATGTACTCGCGAACTCAATAAAGGAGACCCCATGAATAAGGATCAAGTATCAGGCAAAGTGGATCAAGCAGTCGGCAAGGTTAAGCAGACGGTGGGTGAGGCTGTCGGCAATCAAAACCTGGCCAACAAAGGCGTCGTCGACCAAGCCACCGGCGCGGCAAAAGAGACCTGGGGCGATGCCAAAGACGCCGCAAAGCAAATTCATGAATCGCACAAGAACGCCGCCGAAGAAACCGCCAACGAACAGCGCGGCAAGGTCAGCCAGTCGGTGCAGGACGCAAAAGAAAAAGTAAAAGGCAAGATCGAGGAGATCAAAGAGCGCCACAGCGCCTGAGATGCTCCAACTTCTTGATTGCAACCGAATGGAAGGAGAACACCATGGCCACCACTGAAAACAAGAAGTGTGCCCACCCCCCGTGCAACTGCATGTCACAGCCTGGCGACGCCTACTGCAGCCAGATCTGCAAAGATGCGGGCAGGGCCGAGGTCGAAATCGGCTGCGAATGTGGACACGAACCTTGTTCCTTAGCTTGATGAGCAACCGGCATGGCCTGCGACGCGCGCGCCGACTTGTCGCAATGCCTCGTCGCGATAACTCGTCGTACTATGCCGTTCGGAGAGTCGGCAACGGAATAAAAGACAGAACGGTTCTCGGTGCTAACAGCTAGCCGATATGGATAGCCCGCCTGCATTGATTCCGATTGCCGACTCTCGCGATGCATCGCGCCTGCTCACGCTCCTGGGCACGGTGGTCGTCATCGCGGGACTTCATTTCGGGCGAACCGTTCTCATTCCGCTCGCCCTGGCCACCGTGCTGGCCTTCTTGCTGTCCCCGGTCGTGGACCTCCTCGAAAAGTGCCATCTGGGCCGCGTCACTTCTGTACTGGTGGTCCTCGCTCTGTCCTTCGCCATGCTCGCGGGGGTCGGTTGGGGAATGACCACTCAGTTGATGGAAATTCTCTCCCACCTCTCCGACTACAAAACAAATATTCACCACAAAATTGAAGCGGTTCGAGCCCCTGGAAATAGCGGCTTGGGCAAAGCCACCCAAACCGTCAATGATCTCAGCAAAGAATTGTCCTCGGCTTCCGACACCGCGGCCAATAGGAATCTGGTTAAGGATAAAACTGCTCCAATTCCCGTACAGGTCGCCACACCTCCCCGCAACGCAGCGGAGTATCTGCGAGATGCGGTCGGGCCGCTCACCGGAATTCTGGAAACCTCTGGCATCGTCGTGATCTTCACGCTCTTCATTCTGGTCAAGCGCGAAGACCTGCGCAATCGCATGCTTCGTCTGGCGGGCAGCGGCCAATTAAATGTAATGACGCAGGCGCTCGATGACGCTTCCCATCGTTTAGGCCGCTACCTGCTATTGCAGTTTCTGGTGAACGCAGCTTACGGAGTATTGTTCGGCTTCGGAATCTATCTGATCGGCGTTCCTCACTCGCTCTTGTGGGGTGCTCTGGGAACTCTTCTGCGTTTCGTTCCTTACATCGGCACGCCTGTCGCGGCCCTGTTTCCGATGGGTATGGCGATGGCGGTATTTCCGGGTTGGTCTCAAGTTGGTCTCGTATTCGCCTTGTTTCTGATTCTGGAGGTGACCATTGCCAACTTCATCGAACCCTGGCTTTACGGCTCGCATATCGGCGTTTCGTCGCTGGCAATCCTCGTCGCTGCCATCTTCTGGGGCATGCTCTGGGGTCCCGTCGGCTTGGTCCTGTCTACGCCTTTGACCGTGTGTCTGATCTTGCTCGGCCGGTACATTCCACAATTGAATTTCCTGGAAATCATGTTAGGAGACGAGCCGGTGCTCTCTCCGCAGATGCATTTTTATTCTCGTCTCCTCGCACTCGATGACGAAGAAGCCCACAGCATTGCGAATCGATACCTGAAAGACAATGCCATTGGAACACTTTACGATTCCGTTTTGATTCCCGCACTGGGTTTAGCTGAGCAGGATCGGCACCGGAATATCCTCGATGAAACCCGGACCAGATTCGTTCATCAGAGCATGAGAGAGTTGATCGAAGAATTAAATGAAACTCCCCGAGACGCGGCCGGACCGGAGGATAGCGACGCTTCCGCAAGCCCTGCGACGACGGCTCGGTCCGGACCGAAAATCCTGTGCGTGCCCGCAAGAGATGAAGCCGATGAAATCGTGGCCGCCATGGTCGTGCAGCTTCTCTGGCGCGCCGGCTGCAACGCAGAGTCCGTTCCCATCACTGCGGTTTCGACGATGTTAGAACGAATCGGACAAGCGCGTCCTGGTATCGTCTGCATCTCTGCACTGCCGCCCTTCGCAGCCGGCCAGGCCAAATCGCTTTGCAGGCGCATCCGCCAGCAATACCCGGCGGTAAAAATAGTCCTGGGATTGTGGGAATTTCCCGGCGGGGTCGCCAAGGCTCAGGAAAGGATCGGGACCGGCTGCGTGGATCTGATCGGAACCTCACTTGCCCAGGTTGTGCCCCTCATGAGTGCGGAGGGCCGGATCGTGGCGTCCCCATCGAACGCAGCTTGAGATTGAACCGCACGGGCTAGCTTCAGCCAGATCCCTACGTCAGGATGAGGCGGAATTCGCCAGCGGAATGTGCGCGACCACGGCCGTACCCTTCTCCGAAGACATGATCTGCACGCTTCCACCAAACTGCCGCATGCGCTCTTCAATTCCCATCAGCCCCACGCCGGAAATAATCTTGCCGTCGCGCCTCCGGTTAGGCGGGATTCCCCGTCCGGTATCCGAAATCTCCACGTCCACGCCCGCCGCATTCCGATTCACCCGAATATCGGCCGTTGCACTGCCCGAATGCCGATGGATGTTCGTCAGGCATTCCTGCACCACGCGGAAAAGCGCGATCTCCATCTCCTGCGGAAGCCGATTGAAATTCTCGCTGATCTGCAAATCCACTTTCATCGCGCTGCGCTCTGCAAAACCTTCCGCGTACCAGCTCAGAGCCGAAGGCAGTCCCGCTTCGTCGAGCAGCGGAGGATGCAGCAGATAGGACATGGTCCGCAGCTGCCGGCTCATTTCATCGTTGATCTCAACGCTCTGCGCCGCGAGTTCGGCAACCTTCCCTCCTTTGGCTTCGAGCAGCATTTCGTTGAGCACCATCTTCATCGCGGCCAGCATTTGCCCGGTACTGTCGTGCAATTCGCGCGCCAAGCGCCTTCGTTCTTCATCCTGCAGCCGCAGAAGCCGCACGCTCAGGGCCCGAACCTGGTCGTTCCTCTCGGACAATTCCCTGGTTCTCTCTTGCACTCTCAATTCCAGTTCGTTGTGCGCCTGCTTGAGTTCCTCGCGCGCCTTCTCCGCTTCCTTGGCCTGCAAACGAGCTTCTCGCTCCGCCCGCTTCAAACGCAGCAGGGATCCCACCGTTGCCAAGAGTTCTTCGCGCGAAACCGGTTCCGACAAGTATCCGTCGGCCGCCTCCAGGCCCCGCACCCGATTCTCGGTGTCAGTGACCGTCGCGGAAATATGTAACACCGGAATGTGCGCGGTCTGCGGATTGGCCTTCAGCCTCCGGCACACTTCGAATCCGTCCATATCCGGCAGATGCACATCAAGCGTAATGAGATCAGGATCCTCATGCGCCAGCGCCAACGTCTCCGTGCCGTTGCGCGCTTCAATGACACGGTACCCGCCTCCGCGGAGCGCCCGCGATAACGAGTAACGAATCGCATCGTTGTCATCGACTGCCAGAATGGTAATGTTGTTGGGTTCGACCATAAGCCACTCCTACGAACTCATTCCACGAAATTCATGCACCGGCACATCTACTCGCGCAACGCCCTTTGTGACCGCACCTTCCGCGCCAAGACCGGCGCGGGCCAGCGCTTCGGCAAAGCGCGCCTCGGTGAGTTCTCGCGATTGCGTTTCCTTTGGCACAATGTCCGCCGCCGCGTGCAAGCGTTCGCGCTCCCCACTTTCCAATCGCTGGGAGGTATAGATCACGACTGGAATTTGCTGCGTCTCCGGGTCTGCTTTCAAGTGCTCCAACACCTCGAAGCCGCTCAGATCGGGCATCGACAAGTCCAGGATGATCAAGCTCGGCTTCTTTTCTTTCGCGAACCGTAATCCTTCGGTCCCTCCGCGCGCCTCGAACATCCGGTAACCGCGCCCGCCCAGCACGCCTTTCAGCAGATAGCGCGAGATCTCGTCGTCATCAATGATTAGAATCTGTTCCTGCTCCCGGACCAAGGTTTGCCGCAGTTGATCGAGCAGCCACGCGCGATCAATCGGCTTGGCATGAAAAGCCGTTGCCCCCAAGGCCATGGCCTTGCCCTCATTCTCAACGACAGTGACTACGTAAACCGGAATGTCCCGAGTTGCCGGATTCTCTTTTAGTTCCTGCAGAAGATGCCACGAATGTTCGCCGTGCAAAAGAACATCCAGAACGATCGCCACCGGCTTGAATTCCTTGAGCGCCTTTCGCGCTTCTTTCAGATCCTGCGCCGGCACCACCTGGAAGCCTGTACCTTTTAAATACTTTTCATAGATGAAAAGTGCTTCGCGATTGTCCTCCACCACCAGCACCGGCAGCTTGGACGCGTCCAGATCGCGCTTTACGTCGGGAACATAAACCGCCTCGGTCTCTCCCGCATAATTGACCGGAACCGCAACGAAGAAAGTTGAGCCAATCCCCACTTCGCTCTTGACGTAGACATCTCCGCCCAGCAGTTGTGCCAGTTTCCGCGAGAGCGGCAGCCCAAGCCCGGTCCCCTTGGCAATTTTCTGGTGCGTTCCTTCCACCTGCTCCCATTCCTGAAAAATCCGATCCTGATCGTCCGGAGCAATTCCGATCCCCGTGTCAGCCACGGAAAATACGACCGTCTGATCGTGTCCTCCGCGCACCGCGACTCTCACCTCTCCGCGCTCAGTAAATTTCAGCGCGTTCGAGATAAAATTCCGCAATATCTGCGACACCTTGGCGTCGTCCGTGTGGAGATCCGGAATTCCCTCCGGATCGTCGAATACCAGCGATACCGAAGAGTTTTGCGCCAGCAACGGCCGCAGCATTCCGCGCAACGCGGCAAATATACTTTCCACAGAAAAAGTACTGGGCCGAATCGTCACTTTCCCAGCCTCGACTTTCGCCAAGTCGAGAAGATCGTTCACGAGATCGGTAAGGTCCTGCGCCGAGCGGCGCACAAACGTGACTTGCTTCTCCTGCTCCAGCGTGAGATCTCCATCCATACGATCAAGAAGAATCTGACTGAGCGCCAGAATCGAATTCAGCGGCGTGCGGAATTCGTGACTCATGTTCGATAGAAAATGACTCTTCAATTCCGACGCGCGCTGCAGGAAGTCTGCTTTATCGTTCAATTCCGCGTAGAGCGCCACTACGCCCCGATTGGTTTCATCCAGTTCGCGATTCAGTTGCGCCAACTCGATCTGCCGCGTCCGCAATTCCTCCAGCGTCCGCATGAGTTCTTTATTTTGCTGCTGCAGCTCTTCATAAGGATTCTCAGACGGCTTCCGCTCGATCGTCGCCAGCAGCGAGTTCAGTTCGAGATTGTCGAGACGGGTGAATCGATCGGGGATGTTCTTGCCGAGTACCACCAGGGTTCCAGAACTCTTTTCGGTCTCGACCTGGAAATGATCCATCAGCCGCTTCGCGCCAATTATCCCCAGCCCCATTCCGGTTTTCGAAACATACTTTCCGCCCAGGATCTCATCCAGATTCGGAATGCCGCGTCCGCTGTCGCGGACAGAAATCAGCAGCATCTTTTCGGCGCCGTTTTCAATTTCAAATCCGATCGATCCGCCGCCCGCATACTGGAACGCGTTGCGCACGACCTCCGAAACCGCGGTGGCAATACGAGTCTGCGCCTGCACATCGAACTTGAGCGCCGCGGCGATGGTGCGCGCCCGCTGCCGTGCCAGCACCACGTCGTGTTCGTACCGAACATCCATCGTGAGGAGTTTGAGTTTCATGCCGCCTCCTCCGAACGTTTCTTGGCCACCAGCACGGTCACGTCGTCGCGCTCGCGGCTGAAGTCTCGGTACAACATTCCCGCGATCAGCCCGGGATGCTTACTCCAGATCCCAGGGTAAAGTTTCAGGTCCCAACTTGATTTCAGTCCGTCAGAGTGCATCACCAGAATGCTGTCTGGATTCCACGGGAAACTGAATTCCTGGATTCTTTGCATCTGATGGCCAACGATGCCGTTGTGTGAAGCCATACCCCGGCTCGCCAGGGGCGTTGCGATCGACGCTCCAATATTTCCAACTCCCGCGAATGAAAGCAGCCCCCTCTCGAAATTCACCGAAGCCACAGCCATGGCTGCTCCGCGAGTTTTTTTCATCGCGTCGTGCGAATCCTGCAGAATCGGCGTGGGTGAAGCGCTGCGAATTTCCGTGAAAATTCGTTCCCCCTCGCGCGCCGCTTCCGAAGCCAGAATGCCGTGGCCCAATCCATCCACCACCATAAGCAACATCGACTCCGCAGTCTGGCGGGCGCCCCAGCCGTCTCCGCAAACATCTTCGCCCTTGATCGGAACCGACACGACGCCTACCTCAATCGGAGTAATGTGCAGGCCGTTCTTTTTCACGGGCCAGAATTCCGCCAGCACGGCCGTTCCCAGACCCGGCGCGGTGTAAATGTCGAACGCGTTCGAGAGCCGTTTAATAGCCCCGAGCCCGTTGCCGCCAGTGCCGGCGGTCGAATACCCATCTCGCAGAGCCGTCGTCAGGTCGCGAATGCCCGGGCCTTTATCGAGCCCAAGAATTCTCACGCCGGAACTCCCGTTTCGCGTGATTCCTTCCACCACCATGGTTCCAGTTCCGGCATGTTTCACCAGATTGGTCGCCATCTCGGTGACGACAATCGCCAGCGACCCGCGTTCGCGTTCGCCCAGGTTCGCGGCTTCCGCGCACACGGCTGCGTGTCTTCGCGCCTCTCCTGCATGCGTGGGGTCGGTCACTCGGATGATCATCAGATTTGGGCCCTACTTCCATCGCGTTACCGCAACCCTTGTGCCTTGTCCCACCTTCGAATCGATTTCAAACTCGTTCACCAGTCTCTTCGAGCCGCTGAGTCCCAACCCCAGCCCGGAGCCGGTCGTAAAACCATCGCGCAGGGCCATGTCGATGTCGGGGATGCCGGGCCCCTGGTCCACGAAGATCAGTCGGATGCCGACCCGCGGACCGTTGAGCGTTTCCAATTGCATGGTGCCGCCGCCACCGTAAATAAGAGTATTCCGAGCCAGCTCACTGGCCGCCGTCACCAGCTTGGTCTGGTCCACCAGCGACAACCCTGTGCGAGATGCTGCTTCACGCACGCGTCGTCGCACGACAACCATGTCGGGCTCGGACACTACCGGAATCGTCTCGCTATCGACGATTGACATGATGAATTGCCTTGTGACCGTTCAACGCTGCCTTCAGCAGTTCCATGCCTGCGTCAACATTCAATGCCGTGCGCACTCCAGGAAGCGACATCCCCAGTTCCACCAGCGTGATCGCGACCGCCGGCTGCATTCCAACCACTACCGTCTGCGCGTCCAGAACCCGCGACATGGCCGCTATGTTGCCCAGCATGCGGCCAATAAATGAATCGACGATTTCAAGGCTTGAAATGTCGATCAGAACTCCGCGCGCCCCGGTTTCGCTGATGCGGGTCGTCAGATCCTCTTGCAACGTCATGGCCAGGCGATCATGCATGTCCACCTGAATCGTGACCAGCAGGAACTCGCCCATCCGAAGAATCGGTATTTTTTCCAAGACAACTCCTATGCAGTCTTCAGCGCACGTTCGAGCGAAAGCCCGGCTCGATCCAGGGCCACGGCAAATGCATCGGCCAGCGTGGCTTTGGTGGTCACATCGAGTAAGTTGATGCCGAGATGCACAATGGTCTGCGCAATTTGCGGACGCACGCCGCTGATGATGCAGTCCGCTCCCATCAGCCGCGCCGCCGTGACGGTCTTCAGCAGATGCTGCGCCACGACGGTATCGACGGTCGGCACACCTGTGATGTCGATGATCGCCACTCGCGAATTGGTTTTCACAATGCTTTCGAGCAGCGCCTCCATCACGATCTGGGTGCGAGCGCTGTCCAGCGTCCCGATAACCGGCAACGCCAGAATTCCATCCCAAAGCTTCACTACCGGCGTGGAGAGTTCCAGCATCTCTTCCTGCTGCCGGCGGATAACTTCCTCGCGCGTCTTCAGGAACATTTCCGCTGTATACAGTCCCAGGCCGTCAATCAACTCCGTGGTCGACCACAGTTCAGAGGCCAGAGAGTTCGGGTCCGCACCCACGCGATCGCGCAGTAACTCGAACAGCGGCTTTTTCACCGACAGCACAAAGGTCGCCGTCTCCGTCGGCGAAAACCCCTGTTGGGCCCGGGTGCGGGAGACTTCGGTCAGTTGTTCCCGGAGCGGCTCCCACGGCGCCGTCTCAATCTCAAAGCTTCCCGACTCCACTCCTGCGCGAAGCAATTTAAGAAACTTCGAGCACTGGGTTCGCAACTCCGAGTCGTTCATCAGATCAGCTCGCCGGGTCGCGCCGGCCATCTCCCTGATCCATGCAGCCATCACGGAGGATTCGTGTTTCGCAAGAACGTCAGCCAACACAGCTGTCTTGGGATTCTGCACTCCTTTACTCATGTGTGACTCCTCCAAGATGAAACTGTCAGAAAACAGTCCTGCCCAGCTGCCGATTTACCGGCAACGGGCCACCTGCGGACTGGTCATGCTAGCGGGCGCACACGCCGTCAAGACATACAGCATTTCCTGTAGAACCCCGCCGACCGAGCCCCTTAATCTCGTTCGGAATGTTGCCCTCGCACCAGTTGCTGGCCGGTTCTGGCCAATGCGAGTTCGAAAGCATCGCGCAACGTGGCCTTGGTGGTCACATCCAGCAGGTTAATGCCGAGATGAACAATGGTCTGCGCAATTTGCGGCCGGATACCACTAATGATGCAATCCGCCCCCATCAGCCGCGCCGCGGTCACCGTTTTCAGCAGATGTTGCGCCACCACCGTGTCCACGGTCGGAACCCCGGTGATGTCGATGATGGCAACCTTCGAGTTCGTGCTCACAATCGCCTCCAGCAGGGTTTCCATCACCACCTGTGTACGGGCGCTGTCCAAAGTGCCAATCAGCGGCAGAGCCAGAATGTTGTCCCACAACTTCACCACCGGCGTCGACAGCTCCAGCATGTCTTCCTGCGCCCGCCGGATCAGGTCTTCGCGGGTCTGCAAAAATACATCGGCGGTATAGAGGCCGAAGGCGTCCAGCAGTTCCGAAGCGCCCCAAATCTGATCCGCAAGAACCTGCGGATCCTTTACCTCATTTCTCAACCGGCGAAACAGAGGTTCCTTGAACGAGAAAACGAAAGTCGCCGTCTCCGTGGGCGTAAAGCCTTGAATCGCCCGGCTTCTTGAAACCTCGGCCAGAAATTCGCGCAACTCCTTCCAGCGAGGATCCTTGGCATTGCTGGCGCCCACATCGTCGAGTCCGGCGCGAAACACCGAGATAAATTTCTGGCACTGCTGTCGCAACTCAGCTTCGGGTATCGAACCAGCCCCGCGTGACGATGAATGGATTTGTTCCATCCACTCGGTTAGGAAAGACTGATCGTCGCGGCCCAGAATCTCCGAAACCGGACTCCCAACACCCGTGACCTGCACCATATATTCTCCTTCATTGCGAGTAAGGAATTCGCATCGTGCCCCATCGCGATACCAATACGGCATGTCCGGCCACCTCGTTGCGCCGGGCGGCCGCACCGCATCGATCTTTCTTGTGAAACTTTTCTTGGTCGGGAAACGAGCGTGAGAGGCTATCGACCGAATCGGGACTTTAAATTATTTCAGTCGACACACGACGTGACCTGCCAACCCTACTCCGTCCTCAGGCAGGTTCCATACAGTCAATGCTGTAGGCGCTTAGGATCGGCTAACTATCTGCAGCGTCCGCGCTCAAAACCGTCAGGTCAATCTCGAGCGCCACTTTCCACTCGCAAAAAAGATCAACGCTAACGGCGCAGACGCCGAATTCGCGGAGAGAAACTTACCTCCAGACATTTCTGACACGGGCATTTGAAAGCCATGTCATTGGGGAAGATGATGTGCCCGCAGTTGTCACAGATCTGCCGCCCATTTTCGAGAACGTTCATCTTCCTGAACCCGAGGCCCGCAACACAATAGGGACAGCGAGGATTTTCCCTCTTCTTTTCTATCAAACGGGCTCACTCTTGCATTCGGCTGCATCCTCATGGCAACTATATAAGCTCGCCCATCGCTGAACTGTCCCATAACGCACAATACTTAGAGCTGCGAGGTCGATGTTGCGCATTTCTTGAAACACTAGAAAATGAACTCGCCTCACGCCGCGCGCGCCTTGCTCTCGTCAGACTGATCGTGCGCTCTTCGCAGCAGCGTTTCTCGAACCGCAGTCAGCACCCGGTCATGCGAAGCCATCAGTTCATGCTGTCGCGAAGACTTGGTCCACCACGTCAGCCGCACCTTCACCTCAGCGGTCGTGCGCTGACCGGCATCCCAAACAGCCTTATACCGAGGATTCATGTCTTCGAGGTGTTCCAAAAGCCCCACAAAACGATTTTGGAAGCGTTAGGATGCCGAAATGTCGCCTACGGTTTACAACCGAATCCATAGGCGGGCCGTGGAAGCCGCATCCATCGAACGATGCGATTTGCCAATGAGACTCGGCAGCGAGAGCTGGTTTTGTGAGGGTTGCAGCGGAAGGCGTTAACAGCCGAAAGCCGTCAAAAAGAATGGCTCCTCAGGTAGGATTCGAACCTACAACCCTCCGGTTAACAGCCGGATGCTCTGCCATTGAGCTACTGAGGAGTGTGGATGATCGAGCGACGACCGGGGATGAGCCCGAACTTCGCGGTCGTCTTATCATAGCATTCCGTTTGCGGTCTGAAAACAGTTGCCGAGCACAGATAGTTGGGTCAGCATAAGGAACCACGACCCGGGCACGGGCGGGCAGAGTAATTTCAAAACTGATCCAGTCCCAATGCCATCTGTCCCAGATCTGATGTCATCCTGAGCACAGCGACAGCCGGGCGAAGGACCCTACGCAGGCCGACGCCATAAATGCGGCAGACGGGAATGCCGCCGCGTCACGCAGCGCACCCGTTCTTCGGATCAGTGAGACTAACGTGCGAGTTCCCCGCGCCATTCTGATAGCCTAGCTCTTCGCTCCCCTTCCCGGGCATCGACCACGGCTCAGCGCAGCATCTATCGTGGCAGTGTCCCTGGTCAAGTCATCGAATTCCGAGAGGTATTTATGGCAGGAGGTTTTCGCTTGTTCTGGTCTTTCTCGTCCCTGTTTATAGTCTGCCGCCGCTGCGTATGCGGGAGATGACACCAAACATCTTGCGGCTCCGCCCTCTGCGCCCTCCCGTCGCCGAAATCAAGCCGATCATCGACATGTACCACGGCACCAAAGTCCTCGACAATTACCGCTGGCTCGAGGACGGCAACAGCCCCGAAACCAAGAAGTGGGTGGAAGGCGAAAACGCCTACACCCGCGGCATGCTCGACCGCCTCGCCGGACGCACCGCCATCCACAAACGCCTCACCGAACTGCTCTCCATCGGCAGCATCACGCCACCGGTTATCGCCGGCCACCACTATTTCTATACCAAGCGCGAAGGCATGCAGAACCAGCCGATGCTTTATGTCCGGGATAGTCTTGTGACAGTGGTCGAGAACCAGATAGGCCCGTCGATCTGATGGGGACCGACCGGTTCTGGTCGACGCCAACACTCTCGCCGCCGACGGCACCATCGCGCTCGACTGGTTCGAGCCCAGCCAAAACGGAAAGTACGTCGCCTACGGCACATCGCCCAGCGGCTCGGAGATGAGCACCCTCCACATCATCGAAACCAAAACCGGCACCATTCTCCCCGACACCATCGAGCGCACCCGCGCCGCCTCCATCGCATGGCTCCCCGACAACTCCGGCTTCTACTACACGCGCTATCCAAAAAAGGGCGACGTCCCCGCCGGCCAGGAGATGTACAACCGCCACGTTTTCTTCCACCAACTCGGCGACGACCCCGACAACGACGACAAGCCCATCTTCGGCGAAGGCCGCGACCCCGAAGACTGGCCCAGCGTGCATCTCTCGAACGACGCCCACTGGCTGCTCATCAGCGTCTCGGAAGGCTGGACGAAATCCGAACTCTACCTGATGGACCTGAAGAAAGGCACGCCGCCCACCGCCATCACCAGCGGCAAAAACTTTCTCTACGGCGCCGACATCTACAACGACAAGCTCTACATCACCACCAACGAAGACGCCCCGCGCTACCGCGTCTTCGTCGCCGACGCCGGCAACTACGATCACGAGGCCTGGAAAGAATTAATTCCGCAATCCGACGCCGTCCTCCAAGGCGCAGCCGTCTACGGCGGAAGACTTTTCGTCCAGTACGAACAGAACGCCACCTCGCAGTTGAAACTCTTCGATCTTGAAGGAAAGAAGATCGCTGACATCGCGCTTCCCAGCGTTGGCACGGTGTTTGGAACAACCGGCCGCTGGGATCGGGACGAAGCCTTCTTCGGATTTCAATCCTTCACCACGCCTCCCGCGATCTATCGCGTCGAACTGTCGCCCGCGCACATCAGCGTGTTGGCCGCCGACGGCAAACAAACCGATTCCAGTTTCCCTGCGGCACCCACTCTCTGGACCAAAGTCGACGCCCCGTCGATCGATCCCGCCGCCTACGAAGTCGCGCAGGAATGGTTCAAGTCGAAAGACGGGACGCGAGTGCCCATGTTCGTAGTTCACAAAAAAGGAATCCAGAAAACCGGGAAAAATCCCACGCTGCTCACCGCCTACGGAGGCTTCAACGTGAGCCTCACTCCCACCTTCAGCCGCACCGCTTATCTTGTGGATGGAGCACGGCGGCATCTACGCCGTCGCCAACCTGCGCGGCGGGGCCGAGTTCGGCGAAGACTGGCATCGCGCCGGCATGCTCGACAAGAAACAAAATGTCTTCGACGACATGATCGCCGCCGCCCAGCATCTCATCTCCGAAAAATATACCGACAAAAATCACCTCGCCATCCAGGGCGGCTCCAACGGAGGCCTGCTCATGGGCGCCATGATCACCCAGCGCCCCGACCTGTTCCGCGCCGTAATCTGCCAGGTCCCGCTGCTCGACATGATCCACTACCAGGATTTCCAGATCGCCAAATTGTGGATCCCCGAATACGGCACCTCCGAAAGCCCCGAGCAATTCAAATGGCTCTACGCCTACTCCCCCTATCACCACGTGAAGCCCGGCACCGAGTATCCCGCCACCCTATTCATGACCGCCGACACCGACACCCGAGTCGACCCCATGCACGCAAAAAAAATGACCGCCGAAATGCAAGCGGAGGCGAAGAATGGCACAAGTCACACCAGGCCAATCTTGCTCCGAATCGAAAGCAAAGCCGGCCACGGCGCAGGCAAACCAGTAACCAAGCAAATCGAGGAATTCACGGACGTGTATTCGTTCTTGTTCTGGCAGCTAGGCGTGAAGGAGTAGAACGTTTCGTGAAAGGGCACGGCTTTAGCCGTGCCGTTAGTCGCCAGAAAGACTGCGGCTTTAGCCGCTGAGGGCCCCGCTTTTTATCTCCGTCGGACAAGGGGCCGTCGCGCGTTACGATGTTAGTGGCAAGCGGCGTTTCCTACCAAGCTAAAGAAACAGCCCCGATTGGCTATCGGGGTTGTTTTGCTTTTGGCATCAATAGAGCGGTCAGGGTTTACCGCATTCGTCAGCCGCCCGACCCAACCGGCCCACGCGCCTGCATATACGCCCTCAGGATGGCGTTGATGCGGGTCTGGTAGCCGCGCTGTTGGCGGAACCAGCGGAGTAGGTCGGCGTCCAGGCGCATGGTCACAATTTCTTTCGGCGTCGGCATGACGACCTTGGCGTTCTTCCAGAATTCTGCATCCGTGGCCTGAACATCAGGATCAGCCGCAACCCTTGCGAATGCTCGCCGCACTCTTGCGCCGCAACCCGCCCCAATCGGTGCCCGTGCCGCGCTTCGGGTTCGCGCGCCTTCGCCTTGGCACCGTTAATCTTTGCTCCGTTACTTCTTGATCCGTTAGCCTTCAATCGCAGTCCTCGAAATCCGCGGACAGACGGGACATCCCCATTTCCGCGCAAGCCCCTACACTCGCACCGGCAACTCCCCACTCTCCCGCCGCCGCAGGTCTTCCAAACTTCGGCAGCGGTCGGCAATGCGCTTCATTTCGCTGCAGCGCGAGCAACTGCACTTCGCGTAAGGATCATCCGGCGTCGCCGTGTGGCCACAGCTTACGCAGACGAACCACTTCCTCCTCGTTCGCCGGAGGATCGCTTGCCGCAGCATCGGCCGGAATTCGCTCTCCATCACACAATAAGGACAGCGCACCATCTCGTCTGACATTCGTTCTCGCTCTCCTCGCATCCCGTCGAACGCATTACGTATCACAGGAACCCTGCGCCAACAACGGCGGACCAGCAGGGGAGGCAGCGAAATTTCAGTCCGCTCGACTGAACGTGCCTGGGCCGGAAGAGCTCTACTCTAGAACAGTAACCGCGCACAGGTAATGGCCCGAAAGCCCGAGAGTAATAGCCCGTTAGTGCGATCCCGGGCGGGACGCGACGCCTTCCGGTAGGATGGGGCACGTTCGGGAGGCGACCCAATGATCGCAATACTCAAGAAGCGTCTGATCTTCGCAGTGTTATTGTTGCCAGCATTAGCGCTTGCGCAAACCCGCACATCGGCGGACACGCACTCCTCCACCGACTGGCGCGCCCGCCTGAATCAGCAACTCCAGTTAATGGGACACCGCAACTGGATCGCCGTAGTCGATTCTGCCTATCCGCTGCAGACCAGCGCCGGCGTCGAAACCATCGAGACCAACGACGATCAACTCCGAGTCGTCAAGACCGTCCTCGATCAGATCGCGAAAGCCAAGCACGTGCGGCCCATCATCTTCACCGACGCAGAGCTGAAACTGGTCCCCGAGGCCGACGCCAAAGGAGTGACCGCCTATCGCGAGGCGCTGGCGAAACTCTTAAGCAAATCGGGAGCGGACAAAGCAGGGCCGGACAATTCCGAGCCGCAACCCCTGCCCCATGAAGAAATCATCTCCAAACTCGACGAAGCCGGCAAAACGTTCCACATCCTGATTCTGAAAACTACGCTGACCATTCCCTACACCTCGGTCTTCATCCGCCTCGACTGCGGCTACTGGACCGCCGATGCCGAGAGAAGATTGCGCGAAGCTATGGCCGTGCACTGACTTCACAACCCGCGACAAATCCACCGCGACCGGGAAAAAACCTTCGACCCCACCCACGTTAATGAGCGAGCCCGCCGTGGTAGAATCCTCGCACTTCCGGCCGGGACGCCGCGTTGCGCCCTTGTGCCGGCCTGAAATTTCTCCCGGGGGTGTACCGTGATGGTCTCTCGTTCCCTGCCCTTCCCGCGTCTGGCATGCATCTTATTCGCCGCTCTGATCGCAGCCGCGTCGACGCCGTCTGCTCACGCACAAGCCACGCACGCAAGCCACGCCTTGCCCAACCACCTCACCAAGCGCGTCGTCGGCGACTACGGATACTGGAGCAAGTATGACGACCCTCCCTACGGCGCGGCGCAAATTCCCTACCACGAACTCACGCACATCAATCACGCCGGAGTGGGGTTTGACTCGACCGGCGCGCTGCAAGTGCCCGACGGTTTCATCGAGCCCGAGCTCAACAACAGCGCCCACGCCGCCGGCGTGAAAGTTCTGCTGCTTCTGGGCGGAGACTTCGTCGGCCTCGAAACCAGTGGCGCCGTGCAGACTCTGGTCGACAACATTGCCGCCTTCGAAACTCAATACGCCTACGATGGCCTCGACATCGATTGGGAATACCCTGAAACCAGCGGCGACCGCGCCTTCATGGTGAACCTGATGTCGTTGTTCCGGCAATCGAATCCAAGCTATGTTCTCTCCATCGACGCTGCACCGTGGGGTGGCTACGGTTACGACCTGCTGCAACTCCCGCTCTCGCTCGACTACATCAACATTATGATGTACGACTGCGCCGGCCCCTGGACAGCCCACGGTCAGCTCAATTCACCGATCTTCTGGGAGATCCATGACCCCGCACCTTACGAATGTGAGCCCGGCGGCAGCGTCAACCAAACCGGAACATACTTTCTGAAACAAGTCCCGGCCGAGCAACTCAACATGGGCACGCCTTTCTACGGCTACTACTACACCAACATCCACCAGCTTTTCGGCCTGTGTCCCAACGCCGCGTTCACCCCCGATGGCGCCTGCGACAACACCGTCAAGAGCGGAAACTATGGCACGTCATTCAAATCGCGCATCAACCAGAACGGCTGGCACACGATTTACGATCCCATCGCGCTCGTTCCCTACATGTTGCGCGATGACGGCAGCGACGGCTACATCACTTACGATGACGCTTACTCGACTTACTACCGCGTCTTTTATTCCGACTGGAATCTCGGACTCGGTGGAACCTTCATGTGGTCGCTCGACGCCGACTATGACGGCCACACCCAGGACTTGCTGACGGCCATGTACAACGCCTCGCTTGGCAGCAAAAAATAGATTTGCAAAGTCGATGACTGAGTGGCTCAACGAGCTGAATCAACCATGAACTTTCCGCGCCACACGCGACGAGATTTCCCCGTGCGCTTCGCCGCCATCCTGCCTCTGCTCGGGCTGGCCAAGGGCGCGTTCAGCCTGCCCATTCCGCAGGCCGACCGCAACGGCATCTCGCATACCTGTGAGAGCATTCATCAGGAAGTAGTTTTCAAGGCTCCGCGAAAGCGCGTCTACGATGCCCTGATCGACGAGAAAAAATTCAGCCAGGTCACGGACTTCATCATGAAAGGCGCTTCTACCCAAATCAGCCGCGAAGTGGGCGGCACTTTCACGATCTTCGGGGGCGTCATCTCGGGCCGGCACATCGAACTCGTTCCCGACCAACGCATCGTTCAGGCCTGGCGGGAAAAGGACTGGCCGGCGGGTGTTTATTCGATCGTCAGATTCCAGCTGGAAGATCAGGGCGGGAATACCAAACTGGTCTTCGATCACACTGGCTTCCCGCCGGGTGCCTCCTCCAGTCTCGCTCCCGGCTGGTGGTCCCACTACTGGGAGCCGCTACAGAAGTTTTTGGCCTAAGGCGTCGCCGGGGACAAGCCCCATCCCGCGCACTTTAGAATATCGATTATTTTCAAGCTCCCAGAAGCAGGGTTTTCCTTCCTCCTGAATAGGTTTGACCCATCCCATCCAACGTGTTATAAATGCCCGTTTTGCGCTGGTGTGCCGGGACCGGGGTCTTGCTTCCTCTGGTCTGTTTTTTGCGGCATGGATTTCGGTAAACCCGGCGCAAAACCCGACGCGGCCAAGCTCCAACACTCCTTCAGGTTTTGCGGTGGAAGCGTGTTCGGAATTCCGGAACAGATGTCTGAGGCTCGAATTAGCGTGCTCACGGTTGCGCTTACAGCAGCGCTGTGCCAACCTGATCCGCGAGCCGGGACGCTGCTTTCGGAAGGCGCTGCCTAAACACGTTTGGAATTCCTATAAAACCGTTGTCTGCTTTCTTTCGGAGGACTCATTATGCGAACCTGGCTCGCCACCGCTGCGTCGATTACACGCGGCCTGGCCTCGAAATTCTCGGCTGTTGTCGCGCTGCTCACCGTCGGCGCCGCCACCGCTTTGGCTCAACCCGCAGGCGAGGCCGGCGGCGAAGCGGCTCTTAAACTGCCTGACCTTTCCCAGGTCAGCTTTTTCAATGCCTCTATCAACGGCCATAATCTGCTGCTGATCGGCATCGTATTCTGCCTCTTCGGCCTAGCCTTTGGCATGACGATCTATCTCCGCCTGAAGAATCTGCCCGTTCACCGCTCCATGCGCGAGATTTCCGAACTGATCTACGAAACCTGCAAAACCTATCTGATCACGCAAGGCAAATTCATTCTCTTTCTGTGGGCTTTCATCGCGGTGATCATTGCCGCATATTTCGGCTGGCTTTCGCCGGTGCCAGGAAAATCCGTCGCTTTGACTCTGCCGATTATTCTCGGCTTCAGTCTGGTCGGCATCGCCGGAAGTTACGGCGTGGCCTGGTTCGGCATTCGCGTCAACACCTTCGCCAACTCCCGCACCGCGTTCGCTTCCCTCCCCGGCAAGCCCTATCCCGTGTATCAAATTCCGCTGGAAGCCGGCATGAGCATCGGCATGATGCTGATCAGCGTCGAACTGCTGATCATGCTGATCATCCTCCTGTTCATCCCCGGCGACTACGCCGGACCCTGCTTCATCGGCTTCGCCATCGGCGAATCACTTGGCGCGGCCGCTCTCCGCATCGCCGGCGGCATCTTCACCAAGATCGCCGACATCGGCTCCGACCTGATGAAGATCGTGTTCAAAATCAAAGAAGATGACGCGCGCAACCCCGGCGTCATCGCCGACTGCACCGGTGACAACGCCGGCGATTCAGTTGGCCCCTCCGCGGACGGTTTCGAAACTTACGGCGTCACCGGCGTCGCGCTCATCACCTTCATCCTGCTCGGCGTGAAAGATTCCAATGTGCAAGTCCAGCTGCTGGTTTGGATCTTCGTCATGCGCGTCATGATGCTGGTTTCGAGTGCCCTGTCTTATTTCCTGAACAGCGCATTCGCCAAAGCCAAATACGGCTCGGCGAACGAGATGAACTTCGAAGCTCCGCTGACCTCGCTGGTCTGGCTCACTTCCATCATCTCCATCGGCATCACCTACCTGATTTCCTATTTCGTCATTCCCATGCTGGGCACTGACAGCACGCAGTGGTGGAAGCTGGCCACGATTATTTCCTGCGGCACGCTGGCGGGCGCGTTAATTCCGGAACTGGTAAAAGCCTTCACCTCGACGGAATCGCGGCATGTGAGAGAAGTCGTGATCTCGGCGCAGGAAGGCGGAGCGTCACTGGGAATTCTCTCGGGATTCGTCGCCGGGAATTTCTCAGCGTACTACCTCGGCCTCGCCATGATGATCCTGATGGCGGTCGGGTATTACATGAGCACGATGGGCTTGGCGCTGGCCGCGGGCATGCTGGCTCCGGCGGTTTTCGCGTTCGGTCTGGTCGCGTTCGGATTTCTCGGCATGGGCCCGGTCACCATCGCGGTCGACTCCTACGGCCCAGTCACCGACAACGCACAGTCCGTCTACGAACTTTCGCTGATTGAAGACGTGCCCAACATCGAGGCCGAGATCAAAAAAGATTTCAACCTCAGCGTTGAATTTCGAGCGCGCCAAATATCTACTCGAAGCCAACGACGGCGCCGGCAACACCTTCAAAGCCACAGCCAAGCCGGTGCTCATCGGCACGGCGGTCGTCGGCGCAACCACCATGATTTTCTCCATCATCATGGCCCTCACCAACGGCCTGACCGCCGACCTGGCCAAACTCTCTCTGCTCTACGCCCCATTTTTCCTGGGACTCATCACCGGCGGCGCCATGATCTACTGGTTCACCGGCGCATCCACGCAAGCCGTCACCACCGGCGCATATCGCGCCGTCGAGTTCATCAAAGCCAACATCAAACTCGAAGGCGTGGTGAAGGCATCCGTGGCGGACAGCAAGAAGGTCGTTGAAATCTGCACCAAGTATGCGCAGAAAGGGCATGCTCAACATCTTCATCGCCGTCTTCTTCGGCACGCTGGCCTTCGCCTTCGTCGATCCCTTCTTCTTCGTCGGCTATTTGATTTCCATCGCGATCTTCGGTCTCTACCAGGCCATCTTCATGGCCAACGCCGGAGCCGCCTGGGACAACGCCAAGAAGATTGTCGAAGTAGAGATGAAGCAAAAAGGCACGCCGCTGCACGACGCCACCGTGATCGGCGACACCGTCGGCGATCCCTTCAAAGACACGTCGTCAGTCGCGCTGAATCCGGTCATCAAGTTCACCACGCTGTTCGGCTTGCTCGCAGTGGAACTTGCCGTGAAACTGGCCAGCGATCAAGGCACAACCCTGACGCGCATATTGGCTCTGGCGTTCTTCGCCGTGTCGTTCACCTTCGTCTACCGCTCGTTCTACGGCATGCGCATCAAGCAAGGCGCAGAGTAGAAAACTCCGCAGAAAACATCTACGCCATCCGGAACGATCCGGATGGCGCTTTTTTCTATGGAGACGTTACTTGCAAATGCCCGCGTGAATACCTAGTTTGGCCCCTTCATCTTCTCCTTCACGCTGCGAGCCAACTTCTCGATCTCCTCCGCTTTCTTGATCACATCCAGCGACAGAACGTTTTCGTCGGATTTGTCCACCGAATCTTTCAGTTCAACCGACAGCTTCAGCAACCTCTCGGTGTCGTGCTTCAGGGACGCCACCCGTTCCTTCGCCGCCTTCTTGGCCATCTCGTTCGCCAGACGGGCCTCCTCATCATCCGCATTCGTGATGGGGGGTTGGTTGACGTCACTCCTCGGTGGCGGCGGAGGCGGCGCTGACGATTGCCGTTGTGCACTCGCGTAAGGCGCAGTCGCAGGCCAGAACCCCAGGCAAAACAGAAAGACCATCCATGCCAACATTCGGGATCGCACGGAAACCTCGCAGACAGTCATACCAGACTGTTCTGCGAAATTATACCCGCAGCCGAAAAGACGGAGCCACTGCTGGCGCGAAGAACATGCAAAACAGAAAAGGCCAGAGCCGAGGCTCTGGCCTTTCTATGTTTTGAAACGCGATCTACAGCGAGCTCATGTTTGAAAGGAACTCAGCGTTGGTCTTCGTCTTGTTCAGTCGTTCGACCAGCAGTTCCATAGCTTCCACAGGCGACAACGGGTTCAGCACTTTCCGCAGAACCCAGATGCGCTGCAGAGTCTTCCTTCGGAATCAGCAACTCTTCTTTACGAGTGCCCGAGCGCTGAATGTCGATCGCCGGGAACACGCGCTTGTCGACCAACTTGCGCTCCAGGATGATTTCCGAATTGCCCGTGCCCTTGAACTCTTCAAAGATCACGTCATCCATGCGCGAACCAGTATCGATCAGCGCCGTAGCAATAATCGTCAGCGAGCCGCCCTCTTCAATGTTGCGGGCCGACCCGAAGAACCGCTTCGGACGCTGCAACGCATTCGAATCCACGCCGCCAGAGAGCACTTTGCCAGAAGGCGGAACAATCGTGTTATAGGCGCGCGCGAGACGCGTAATCGAATCCAGCAAAATCACCACATCGCGCTTGTGCTCGACCAGGCGCTTCGCCTTTTCGATCACCATTTCGGCGACCTGCACGTGGCGCGCGGCAGGCTCGTCAAACGTCGACGAAATCACTTCGCCTTTCACCGACCGCTGCATGTCCGTAACTTCTTCCGGCCGCTCGTCGATCAGCAGCACCATCAACACCACTTCCGGATGATTCGCCGTAATCGAGTTGGCGACATTCTGCAGCAGCATGGTCTTGCCGGCGCGTGGCGGAGAAACAATCAGTCCGCGCTGGCCTTTGCCAAGCGGCGTGAGCAGGTCCATGACGCGGGCGCTGGCATTCTCGCGAGTCGTCTCCAGTTTCAAACGCTCCTGCGGGTACAGCGGCGTCAGGTTGTCGAACAGGATCTTGTTGCGGGCTTCATCGGGCGACTCAAAGTTGACCGCTTCAATCTTGACCAGCGCGAAATATTTTTCGCCCTCATGCGGAGGCCGCACCTGGCCGCTGATGGTGTCGCCGGTCTTGAGATCAAATTTGCGAATCTGCGACGGCGACACATAAATGTCGTCCGGCCCCGGCAGATAGTTGTAATCGGGAGAGCGGAGGAAACCGTAGCCATCGGGCAGGATTTCTAGTACGCCTTCAGCGAAAATGTGGCCTTCTTTTTCGCTTTGCGCCTGCAGGATCTTGAAGATCAAGTCCTGCTTGCGCATACCGCTGGCACCGGGCAGATCCAAGGTCCTTGCGATCTTGGTCAGCTCGGTGATGTTCTTTTCTTTCAGTTCAGCAATGGTCATGATTCACCTGGAACCCGCGCACTAGAGCTTATTCAGTAGTGTCTACGGGAGATTTTTCAAAAGGAGGGGACGCAGGAAAGACGCAAATGATACGAGGCAGGAAGGCGGGGCTGGGTTAAGCAGCCCGCCGTTGTGCCTCAGCAAAATTCTCTGGTTCCGACAATACATCTTGCCGCTGCGCGCCAGCAATCCGGTCCAACACTACCATTCATCGTTTCCTGGATTCTGGTGCTGGGCCGGTGGAACTTCCGCGTGGCCTTGGAGGCAAGCTGACACAGCATATAACGATTCCGCAGGGTCTGTAAAGCATCAAACACACGATCAGAGCGCATGTGCTTTCGTTCTCCTTTACTTTATGATGGTGGCCTTCCGCCTTCGTCCTTCCGCCAGGGAGGGTGACCGGAAAACTCAGACCGCGTCCTAAGTCACTGATTCCTATTAGGTTGTAAAGGAGTTAAGCGTTAAACTCACTTTGAATAGATGCGTCACAGGTCCCCGAAGATGCTCAATTTTCTGGGCTGGCTTCGCAGGCGCAGGTGGCTGAAACATGGCCCTGAAGCTTCCGGATATAACCTGGAACTCGCTAATGTAGCTGCAGCAGGGAAACAGGTCAAGTAATTATTTGTAATCCCCCTCCGGCTGGGTAAACTGCGTCGCCTACCCCCTCTCAGCGAACCACACAACCCAGGGACTGTGTATTGAAATCAATCATTTAGCAGAATTTCAAATCGGGAAATACCCTTCGTGCGCGACTCAAGGAGCCGCAGTTTCGCCCGACAGTCGGCCCTTTAAAATACGGTCGCTGCATCTAAACTGGAACCATGACAGCCGAAGCCAATTCCAGCCGCGTTCAACTCATCGATTCCGAAACTGCGCCCCGCGACAGCGCTCAACTCAATGACTGGCTCGGCCACCTCGTCACAGCCAAGGGCAGCGATCTGCTGCTCGTCCCGCTCGCTCCAGCCTCCATGCGCGTCGAGGGAACTCTCGTCACCATCGGCGACCATCCGCTCACCGGCGACGAAATCGAAGCTGCGGTCCTGCCCGCGCTCGCTCCCCATGCCCGCGAAGACTACCGCCAGTCTCAGATCGCCGATTCCTCCTATCGCATCGCAGGCCTCGGCCGTTTCCGCATCAATCTTCATCGTGAGCGCGGACGTGCCGCCGCCACCGTCCGCGCCCTTCCCACCAAAGTCCCGACCCTCGACGAACTCCATCTCCCCTCCGGAGTCGCCGCACTCGCCAAACTACAGCGCGGCCTCGTGATTATCGGCGGCGCCACCGGCTCCGGCAAAACCACAACCCTCGCCGCCCTCATCAACGAAATCAATCAGCACGAGGCCCGCCACATCGTCACCATCGAAGATCCCATCGAATACGAACACGCCCACAACCAGAGCGTGATCGAGCAGGTAGAAATCGGCATCGATGCCCCCGACTTCCCTACCGCCCTCCGCGCCGCCCTGCGCCAGGCCCCGGACGTAATCGTTGTCGGCGAAATGCGCGATCCCGAAACCGCCCGGATCGCACTCTCCGCCGCCGAAACCGGTCACCTCGTCTTCACCACGCTCCACACCACCGACGCCGCCTCCACCGTCTCCCGCATCGCCGATTCTTTCCCGCAGGAACGCCAACACACCGTCCGCGCCGAGATGGCCATGGCTCTGGCCGCCATGCTGACCCAAACTCTCATCCCACGCAAAAACGGAGGCCGCGTCCCCGCCGCCGAACTCTTAGTGGTTGGCTACGGCGCGCGCCAGCACATCCGCAAGAACGCGCTGCAACACTTGCAGCAGGAAATCACCATCACCCGCAAGCAAGGTTCCTTCACCCTGGAAGAATCCTTAGCGCAGCTGGTCTTTCAGAACGATTTAGCTCGGGAGGATGCGATGGTGAGGGCCCTGCATCCCGAAGACCTCGACGTGATGCTGAAGGCGAAAGGATTTTAGTCGTTTACGCGCCGCCAACTCACCACCACGTGCCCGCCGCTCCGATCGTTGACACGCACCAGTTCGTCCACGACTCTGTCATCCTGAGCGGAGCCGCTCTTCAGGCGTAGCGAAGAGCCTGCCCTGAGCGCAGCCGAAGGGATCTCCCGGTGAACCGGCCCTGTGCGTACGCCAAACTGCACCACCACCCCTCACCGCCCCACTGCCCTTCCGGCGCGACGCCCAGAGCTATCGCACCCCGGAAATCGTGCATCCAAGTTCGGAGCGCGGATCTGAGCCAGGGGCAATCCGCGTTCGACGTCGAAACAGAATGTAAAGAAAGAGTGCCTTTGGTGACTTGGATAGGTTCGAAGGCAGAAGGTAAAGTTAACTTAAGCATGGCTCGCCAATTCGACTCCCCGCTCGTTTTTGTACTCCTCTTTCTGAGTTGCGCCCTCTGCCTGGGACAAAGCCAGGAACCATCCGCCAATCCCAGCCCGGACCCGACTTCCTCCGCTCCCGGCACCATCTCCGGAACCGTAGTCGATCAAAGCGGAGCCGTCCTCGCCGGCGCCCACTTAAAACTCACCGCCGACAATCAATCCGCCGTCCCTGAGGCTATCACCGGCATCGACGGCCAATTCAGCTTCACCAACGTCGCTCCCGGCCCCTTCCAGCTCACCATTGCCGCGCAGGGATTCGCCGCCCGCACCACTTCCGGAACTCTACTACCCGGCGAGAACTACGTTGTCCTGAACGCCGCGCTCGCCGTCGCCACCGCCGTCACCGATGTGGAAGTCGGGCTTTCTCAGATCGAAGTCGCGCAAGAGCAGATTCATCTGGAAGAAAAGCAGCGTGTGCTCGGCGTCTTCCCCAATTTCTATGTCACCTACATCCCTGACGCTGCCCCGCTCAGTTCCAAGCAGAAGTTCGAGCTGGCGTGGAAAAGCGTCATCGACCCTGTCAGCATCCTGTTGGTGGGCGGCGTCGCCGGCGTCCAGCAGGCAACCAACTCCTTCAGCGGCTACGGTCAAGGCGCACAAGGCTACGCCAAACGCTTCGGCGCGGGTTATGCCGACAACGTCTCCGGCACATTCATCGGCAGTGCCATCCTGCCCTCACTTCTGAAGCAAGATCCGCGCTACTTCTACAAAGGCACCGGCAGCAACTCATCTCGAACTCTCTACGCCCTCGCCAACGCCGTCATCTGTAAAGGCGATAACGGCCACTGGCAGACCAATTATTCAATCATTATCGGCAGCCTGGCCGCCGGCGGCATCTCAAACCTCTACTACCCCTCGCAAAACCGCAACGGCGCCGGACTCACCTTCGCCAACGCCGCCATCGGCATCGGCGCCAGCGCCATCACCAACGTCCTGCAAGAGTTCGTAGTCCGCAGATTCACCCCCAAGCTCCCAACCTCCGCCAAGCCGTGACACGCTGTGAGTTCGACGCCCTGCGAAGATGTCTTTCTCCCCGCCGTGAAGCGGCCGAAGAATAAAGCCCACGGCGCAAGCCGTGGGTCTTACTCTTGCGCCGCTTTGCGGCTAGCCCTCGTACATCCTCACTGGATTTGCTTCGCGGTTATGGCAGCACGTGCCCTACGCCCAATACGTCCGGTCCAAACTCCGATACTGAATCGCCTCGGCAATATGCTTCGGCTCCAGGTTCGGAGCATCTTCCAGATCCGCCACCGTCCGCGCCACTTTCAGAATCCGGTCATGCGCCCGCGCGCTCAGCCCCTGCTGCGTCATCGCCCGTTCCAGCAGCCGCTCGCAATCCGCCGACAGCTCGCAATGCGTCCGAATATGCCGCGACGACATCTGCGCATTGCAATAAAGCTTCTCGCGCGAAGTAGAAAAGCGCGCCAACTGCTTCTGCCGCGCCCGCACCACACGCTCGCGAATCTTCGCCGAACTTTCCGGCTCGCTGGTCGACCGCATCTCTTTGTAATTCACCGCCGGCACATCAATGTGAATATCAATCCGATCCATCAGCGGCCCCGAAATCTTCGACACATAGCGCTGGATCATCGGCGTCGTGCACTGGCAATCGCGGCTGCGATCGTTATGAAATCCGCAAGGGCAAGGATTCATCGCCGCCGCCAGCATGAACCGCGCCGGAAAAGTCAGAGACATCGACGCCCGCGCAATCGACACCGTCCCGTCCTCCAGCGGCTGCCGCAAAACTTCCAGCACATTGCGCGGAAATTCCGGCAGTTCATCCAGGAAAAGCAGGCCGTTATGCGCCAGCGAAACTTCCCCCGGCCGCGGAATCACTCCCCCGCCAATCAACCCCGCATCAGAAATCGTATGATGCGGCGAACGATAAGGCCGCGTCCCCACCAGCCCCGACCCCTGATCCAGCACACCCGCCACGCTATGAATCTTCGTGGTCTCGAGAGCCTCTTCAAAAGTAAACGGAGGCAGAATCGTCGGCATGCGTTTCGCCAGCATGGTCTTGCCCGACCCCGGCGGCCCAATCATCAGAATGTTGTGCCCACCCGCGCAGGCAATCTCAATCGCCCGCTTGGCCGTCTGCTGCCCGCGAACATCTTTGAAGTCGACAAAAAACTGCTGCGACTCCCGCAGCAGCGAATCGCCGTCCGACTTGATCGGCACAATCCCGTTGCCCGAATTCACAAAATGAATCACATCCAGCAGCGACCGCACCGGATAAACGTCCAAGCCAGAAACCATCGCCGCCTCCTTGGCGTTGGCCTCCGGCACCACCATGCGAGCAATCTTTTTCCCCCGCGCCTCAATCGCAATCGGCAACAGCCCGCGCACCCCGCGTACTCCGCCATCCAGCGAAAGTTCGCCCACAAACAGGCAGTCCGGCATCTCTTTCTTAGTGAGGCCGCCATAAGCCCCCACAATCCCCAGCGCCATCGGCAGATCGAATCCCGACCCTTCCTTCTTAATGTCGGCCGGCGCGAGATTAATCGTGATGTGCGTCGGCGGAATGTCATACCCGCAGTTCTTCAGCGCCGCCCGCACCCGGTCGCGGCTCTCCCGCACCGCCGCGTCCGGCAGCCCGACGGTATGAAAGTGGTCCTGATCGCACTTAATCCCCGAGCAGTCAACCTCTACCTGAATAATGTTTGCGTCGATCCCGTACACCGCCGCACTGAGAGTTTTATAGAGCATGAGAAGAGTGGCGCCTCAGGCACACAACGCCCTGAGCCTCGAAAAGAGGGTCCAGCCACCACCATACGGATATTGCTATAAGACTGGCTGTGACGGATGTCACCAGCTTCCGCTGTGGAAAACTCAGCCGCTGCTGGCCATTCGGACAATTCGCAAGAGAGAAGCCGTTAACCGCCGAGAACGCAAAGAAAAGCCGCAGAGATCGCGAAGAAAACCAGAATGCCTTTCTCAGCGTCCTCTGCGGCCTTTCTCAGCGTTTTCAGCGGTTAAAAGCTTTTCTCCGGCCCTTCCCGCCAGCCTCGCCGCGCAAGGACGGAACCCCGTGCTAAACTCTCGCCTCAAACAACCTCCGGGAGCCCAAAATGTTCCGACTCGCTCTGCTATGGATCCTGTCCGTCACGTTCTTAGCCGCAGCCGCAAACGCCCAAGCCCCCGACATCCCTGAGCCCGGCTCCGCCGAAGCCATCGCCACGGCCACAACCGATCCGCACTACGTTTCCCCCTGGGTCTCCTACGTTCCCCAATCCTCGACCGTCCCGTCACCAGAAAAATTTCTCGGCCGCATCATGGGCGCCCCCGGAGAACTCCTCGGCACCGAAAAAACCTACGCCTACGCCCGCGCCCTGGCCGCCGCCAGCCCGCGCGTCCGCGTCTTCACCATCGGCCACAGCGAAGAAGGCCGTGACATCCTCCTCATCGCCATCGCCGATGAAGCCGGCATCCGCGATCTCGACCGCCTGAAATCCGCCACCGCCGCACTAGCCGACCCTCGTCGCACAGACCAAACCGCCGCCGAAAAACTAATCGCCACCTCGCGCCCCATCTATTACTTCAACGCCGCCCTCCACTCCGACGAAACCGGATCGACCGAAGCCATGGTCGAACTCGCCTACCGCCTCGCGGTTTCCGAGCAGCCCATGATCCGCCGCATCCGCGAAAAAGTCGTCGTCCTCATCAACCCCATCTCCAACCCCGACGGCCGCGACAAAATGGTCGACTGGTTCTACCGCTATCTCAAGGGCAAAACCGACCGCAACACGCTCCCCCGCCAGTCGCCGCCCTACTGGTCGAAGTACACCTTCGTCGACATCAACCGCGACACCCACCAGCAAACCCACGAAACCACCAAAGCCGTGCACCGCATGTTCCACGAGTGGCATCCCACCGTCGTCCACGACCTGCACGAAGGCTCGCCGCTCATGATGACCTGGAACGGCACCGGCCCCTACAACCCCAACATCGATCCCATCACCTACGCCGAATTCCTCGCGATGAGCTTCCACGAAGTCGCAGGCCATGACGGCGATGGGCATGCCCGGCGTCTCCACCTGGAATTTCGGCGAAGCCTTCGCGCATCTCTATCTCGATTCCGTGGCCATGAACCACAACAGCATCGGCCGCGGCTACGAAACTTTCGGCAACGGCAGCGCCGAAACCGAGAAGCGATCCGTCTCTGCCTCAGCCGCCAGCGCGCAGTGGTACCGCCCGCTCCCCGCCCCCCGCGAAGTCCTCTGGTCAGCCCGCGACAATCTCAACTACCAGGAAACCGGAGCACTCTCCGCCCTCGACGAAGCCGCCGGCGAATCCCAACAAATGCTGCGCAACTTCTACAAAAAGTCGTGGGACTCCTGGCAGAAAGGCCTGACCGAGCCGCCCTACGCCTTCGTGATTCCGCAAGATCAAGGCGATCCCGCCCGCGTCGCCGCCATGGTCGAGCGCCTGATGGCCCAGCGCATCGAAGTTTCGCGCGCGCAAACTGCAATCCAAATCAAAGAAGGCAACTTCCCTGCCGGAACCTACGTAGTCCGCCTCGACCAGCCCTACCGAAACTACGCCGTCGACCTGCTCACCCCGCAGCGCTATCCCAAAGATGGCGAACCTCCCTACGACGACGTCTCCTGGGAGCTCCCCGCCAACTATCATCTGCAAGCCATCCCCACCGCCGACGCCTCAATCCGCGAAGCCGCGCTAACTCCAGCTCACCGACGCTCCACATCCCGCCGGCCACGTCACCGGCGTCGGCCCAGTCTACTTGCTGAAAGACACCGGACAAGAATCCTTCCTCGCCGCCCGCTACCGCCTGTCAAATTTCGAAATTCAAATCGCCGAGCGCGACTTCGATTCCGCAGGCGAAAAATTCCCCGCCGGATCATGGATTCTCTCCGATCAAATCCGGACTCCCCGACGCCGTCGCTTCAACTGCCAAAGAACTCGGCCTGGACTTCACGCAAGTTGCATCCCCACCAAAAGTTCCCCAGCACAAAGCCCAAGCCCCACGCATCGGCGTCTGGGTCCCCTGGGCCGACACCGATTCCATCGGATGGATCCGCTACTCCCTCGATCAGCGCAAAGTCCCCTACACCTATCTCCGCGACGAAGACATTCGCGCCGGAAATCTCGCCGCCCGCATCGACGTACTCCTCTACGGCCACGTCGATCTCGAACTCGCGGAACAAATCGAAGGCCTGCCAAAAACCTGGTCGCCCATGCCCTTCAAGAAAACGCCGCAAACTCCCAGCTTCGGCACCCCCGCCGAATCCGACGACATTACCGGAGGAATCGGCTACGAAGGCCTCGCCCAAATCCAGCACTTCATCGACGACGGCGGCCTGATGGTCACGCTCGGCAGCGGCAGCATGCTCGCGCTCGAAGGCGGCCTGGTCCGCTTCGTTCGCCGCTCATCCGGCGGCGTGCCGCGCAGCGCAGCCGGAGGCGGTGGCTCATCTTCCGCAGCATCCCAACAAGCCGCAACCCGCACTCCCGGCGCCCACGTGCGCGTAACCTTCGACCGCCCCGACCACCCCATCGCCTACGGATATCCCGCCCACACCTACGTCTTCCGCCAGAATTTCCCTCTCTACAACATCCCACGCCACTGGCTGCGCATGGCCTATTGCACCACCTGTCTCGACGGTCCCGAAGACCGCAGCGGCATGGTCATGGAATGGGGCGACACCGACGGCACGCCCTTCGTCGTGAGCGGCCAGGCCTGGGGAGAAGAAAATCTCATCGGCCGCCCCGCGATCCTCGACATGCCGGTCGGCAAAGGCCACGTCGTCAGCTTCAACTTCAATCCCATGCACCGCGACCTCAACCGCGGCGACCAACGCCTGCTCTGGAACGCCCTCCTCAACTGGCAGGCAATCGTCGCCGATCACGCAAAGCCAGCAGATTCCCCAGCCGCCTCGCCCGAACCGGACGAGTAAGGTTTTACTCAGCGATTCGGCGCATCAAGAGGTCGCTGCACTAAGGTGTCGCGAACCAAGATGTCCAACAAGCCCGCGCTCCGCCAAGGCGTATAGAATTAAGAAAGCATTGCCAAGCCTTTTACTGAAGCTCGGCCGTTTCCCTCAATGACTCCAGACCCCGCAAACAGCTCGCGCACTCCTCGCCCTCCCGGCAACCTGGAGCGCGAAGAATCGCAATTATGGCGATGGCTCCTGCTCTTCATGGTCATGCTGTCGGTTGCGCTGGCGGGCGCTGTTGTGGGAACGTCTGGAGCACATCCCGTATTCCCTGCGCGCAATCCCCATCGGAATCCTGGCTCTGTCGCTTCTGTTTGCGGTCTACGCCTACGGCCGCCGCCGCGAAGTCGGCGAGCTCAAAGGCCTGTTGCGCGGGCTACAAGAGCACGTCGGCGCCGCACCCTCGGAAGAACAACTCGACCAGCTCAGCCAGGTCATCATGCGCTCGCAGCGCAACTTCCGCGAGCTGATCGATTCTTTCGACGACCCCGCCTGCGCCGTCTCGCTCGACGGCACCATCCGCACCGTCAACAAGCGCGTCACCGAAGTGACTGGACTGCCCTACGCCGAATTAGTAGGCCGCAAGATCTACGATCTGGTCGATGAACCAATGCAGCAGGAAGTCGAACGAGGTCTCGGTCACTTCCTCGACAAAAAGCGCTGGGCCGGCACCGTGCGCATCCGGTTAAAGAACAGTTCCCGCCCGCTTTATTTCGAATGTGCGCTCAATGCCATCGTCAAAGGCGACGAAGTCATGGGCGTCAGCATGCTCGGCCGTGACGTAACCCAGCAGCGCGAAAAAGAACTCCGCTTCACCGAATTATTCGAAACCCTGCAGGAAGGCGTCTACTTCAGCAGTCCCGACGGCCAATTACTCGACGCCAATCCCGCTCTCGTCAGCATGCTGGGCTACGCCGAAAAGCGCGACCTCATGGCCGTCGAACCGGCATCGCTGAATTTCGATGTCGGCCAACCCGTGCTGGGCCGCGCCATCGACGATCGCGGCGGCGTCCGCACTCGCGAAATCAAACTGCGCCGCAAAGACGGTTCCGCCGCCGTCTTCCTCGATTCCTCCCGCGCCGTCTGGGACACTTCCGGCAACATCGTCCGCTATCAGGGCACGCTGGTCGACATCACCGAGCGCCGCAAGATGGAGCGCCAACTCGCCCAGCAGGAAGAATTCCGCTCCCGCCTCCTCGAAAGTTTCCCCGATCTCATTCTGGTGGTCGACCTCGAAGAGCGCTACACCTTCGTCAGTTCCCGCTCGCGCGATCTTCTCGGCTACGAGCCGCAGGAAATGCTCGGCCAAAAAATCTCCGAGGTGCAAGACCATTCCCCGGAACTCGCTGCTCTCTATCACGACGTCGTTACCGGCCACCAGGCCTTCGCCGCCGCCGAATACGGCGTGCGCCACCGCGATGGAACCTGGCGCACCATGCGCGCCGCCGGCAGCCAACTGGTCGACGCCGAATCCAAAACCAGCGGTGTGATCATCTCCGTCCGCGACATCACCGTCGAACGCAAACTCGAACAACAGGTCGTCCAAAGCGAACGCCTCGCCGCCATGGGCGCCATGATCGGCGGCGTCGCCCACGAACTCAACAATCCCCTCACCGCCATCATGGGCGTAAGCGAACTTCTGCAGGATACCGAGACCAACGAAAATTCGCGCAAACAACTCGGCATGCTTCAGCAGCAGGCCCGCCGCGCCGCCGAAATCGTCCAGAACCTCACCTACTTCTCGCGCCCACCCGCCCCCGGCAAGAGCCGCATCAATCTAGTCGAAGTCGTCGAGCGCACCCTGAACCTGCACGCCTACTCGCTGCGCAAAAATAACGTCACCGTCGACTTTCTAAAAGAAGCCGGAGTCCCCTACGCCCTCGGCGATCCTCACCAACTGATGCAAGTGTTTCTCAACCTGATCGTGAACGCCGAGCAAGCCATCCGCGAAACCCGCGACAAAGGCACCCTCCGCATCCGCCTCGGCAAAGGCGACAACTCCGTCTGGGTCAGCTTCCACGACGACGGCCCCGGCATCCCCAAAGAAACCCTGGCCAGCATCTTCGACCCCTTCTACACCACAAAACGCCCCGGCCGCGGCACCGGCCTCGGCCTAAGCATTTGCAAATCAGTCATGAAAGAACACAACGGCAGCGTCGAAGCCGCCAACTCCCCCGAAGGCGGAGCCGTGTTCACAGTAACGTTGCCAATCTCAGCGGTAAGCTAAAAAAGAAAGAAGAGAAAGATGTAGCGACGGCCGCCTTCGGCCGTCCAAGCTGGAGCGAAGCTCCGCGCAACTATCACGATCCCACCGACAAGCAAGTCGTTCAAAGCATCGCGGTACCGCATCCATCGCAACTCACCAAACTGAGTTGGGATCAGCGCAGCCGGCACACCCAGTCTAAGACACGAGATCAATCACCTCGAGAGCGAGCAACTCCTCCTCTGAATACTCTAAGATCAGCCTCGCATAGGTACGGGCTTCCTTGCTTAGGGCAAGTATCATTAGGATCCCGCGTATGTCCTCTGGCGTCTTCGCTAGTGAGAATTCTGCGAGTCCGATCTTCGCCAACTCCTGAATGGAATCGAGGTATTCTTCCGCCAGCCAGCCGGGTAGAGCAGGATTGTTGCCTTTCGTGCGAGCGAGCTCGATGCACGCGACGAGAGCATAGGGATTCCAATCGGGAGCTCCGCGTCTACGGTGAATTCGCACGAGATGCGGAACGCTCGCATAAGATGCTTCACCAACCTCGCCCTGATGATGAAGTTCTCCCCAGAGTTCGTACCACGCGTTCTCTAAATCGCTACCCGATTCGATCCTCTCGAGCAGTGACCGTGGATCGCACGGCATCCGATACCCGCCCTCAAGGCCATCCCAGCGCTTGTCATCGAAACTGAGCATAGAGTCTTACCGTTCCACCGCCATCGCCACCGCATTCCCTCCGCCCAAACACAGCGCCGCAATCCCTCGCTTCACATCCCGCCGGATCATTTCATAAATCAGCGTAACCAGCACCCGCGCCCCGCTAGCCCCAATCGGATGCCCGATCGCCACCGCCCCGCCGTTCACATTCACCTTGTTAGGGTCGAGCCCCAACTCGCGCATCACTCCCAGCGCCTGCACCGCAAACGCTTCGTTGAGTTCGTAAAGATCCACGTCCTCATTCTTCCACCCAGTCTTCTCCCAAATCGTCCGCACCGCGCCCACCGGAGCCATCATCACCCACTTCGGCTCAACCCCGCTGGTCGCCTGCGCCACAATCCGCACCATCGCCTTCGCCCCAAGTTCCGCAGCCCGCTTCGCGCTCGTCACAACCAAAGCAGCCGCCCCATCATTCACTCCAGGCGCGTTCCCCGCCGTGACCGTGCCATCTTTCTTAAACGCCGGCTTCAACGACCGCAGCACTTCAATGGTCGTATCTTCCCGCGGGCTCTCGTCTTTGTCGAAAATCGTCGGAGCCGCACCCTTCTTCTTCGCCGGAATCTCCACCGGCACAACTTGCGACTTGAAGCGGCATTCCTTAATCGCCGCCAGCGCCTTGCGATGCGAGTGCAGCGCAAACTCATCCTGCTCTTCGCGCGAGATCCCATATTTCTCCGCGACGTTCTCACCCGTGATGCCCATGTGGTAGTCGTTGTAAATATCCCACAGCCCGTCGTGCACCATCGAATCGACAATCTGCGCGTTACCCAACCGATATCCCTTGCGCGCCTGCGGCAACAAATAAGGAGCGTTGGTCATCGATTCCATTCCGCCTGCGACCACAATCGAACTGTTTCCCGTCTGCACCGCTTGCGCCGCCAGCGCGACCGATTTCAATCCTGAGCCACAAACTTTGTTGATAGTCATGGCACCTGTCGCCGGAGACAGTCCGCCGTAGATGGCCGCCTGTCGCGCCGGATTCTGCCCCAGTCCAGCCGAGACCACGTTACCCATAATGCACTCGTCAACCTGCGCAGGATCGAGACCCGCACGCTTCACTGCCTCGCGAACAACAATCGCCCCGAGTTGCGGCGCCGTGAAATCCGACAAGCTGCCCTGAAATTTTCCCACCGCCGTGCGGCACCCGGAAATAATTACAACATCATCAAAAGAGGCCATGAATCAAGCTCCCGCGAAGATTTTCGCCTTCCTGATTATAGATGCACGCACACTCGAATGCGTCGCGCACGAAGCCAACGCCGACTCTCGGTCGTCGCACAACCGCGATGCGATTCCCATCACCAACTTCGTCCTCAACTCGACTCGCGAAGCGCTCGCAAAACAAAAATCCCCCGCGTCATGCAGCGAAGTTAGAAAATTCTTGTTGACTTCTGCATCAGAACTTCTCTCGCGGTGACTTTGGTATCGCGACTCGCGCCGTTCGATCGTCATTTTTTTCTTGACTTCACTTTTTATTAACTCTATACATCAACTAGTTGCAGTTGAAGACCACTGCAACATTTTCCATGAAAAATGGAAGGGAGAATAGGAACCATGGCAACCAAGAAAAAGGCAAAAAAGAAAAAGAAGCATTAAGAAGTTCAGTAAAGGCAATAAAGGGGACGCTCTCGAGCGTCCCCTTAGTTTTTCAGAACCAGATTTTCTGCATCACAACTTCACGGACGCACCCAACAGCTCGCTTCTCAACTCATTCAGTTCTCCGACTCCGCCCTGCCCAGATTCGGAAAATGTTTTTCCTTCGCCGGACACAAAGCGCGGAACGAGCACCACGAGCAGTGAAAATCAACCTTAGGCTTGAACTCGCCGGCCGCGATCTGTGCAGCTGCCTTGGCCACACGCTCCGCAGCGATCCGTAACTCCGCATCGCTCCGCGCCGTCGTCACCGGAACATTCTCTTCCAGGTTGTAGAACACCAGCGACCCCACGTCGTAACCCCACTTCTCGCGCGCCGCCATCGCGTAAATCGAAAGCTGCAAACTATCATCCGCATCTTCCTGATCGCGAGCCTTCCCGGTTTTGTAATCCACCACCACCACGCTGCCATCCGCCGCCCGGTCCATCCGATCGATGCGTCCCGTCAGCCGCGTCTCCCCGAGTTTGATCTCGAACCACTCCTCCGTATGCAGCACCTCCACCGGAGTCGATCGCTGCGCAGCCGCAAAAAAGTCCTTCAACTGCGCGACTCCCTGCTTCTCATAAAGTTCATGCTGATACGGGTCCTGGATTCCCGCACTCGCCAGATCGCTGCGGAACTCGTCAATCAACTGCTGCTCGCCATAAGGCCGACCTACCCGCAAGCGCATCGAAATAAGTCCGCAGCACCCGATGCATCGACGCCCCGTACTGCATCGCCGCCGCCGGCTTCGAAGCAATCCTCCAATCGCGTTCCAGCTTGAACCGCAGCGGACAGCGCTCATACGTATCCACCGCCGACGCGCTCAACTGCATCTGCAATCCCTGCGTCGCCGGTAGACCCAACCAATTCGCCAGCCGCGACGGTTCCGGATACCCCGCCGACTCCTCGGCAAACAATTCCACCGCGGCGCCCATCGTCGCGCGCGCAACCACCGCGCCACGCACCGAATTCTCCAGCAGCAACTCGCGGATCAGCCCGGCCGGCGTGGGATCCTTCTTCCCGGTTCCCTGCTTCCCATAAATGTGCAGCGTGTCCCGCGCCCGCGTCATGGCAACATAAAACAGCCGGCGCTCATCCTGATTATGCAGCGTCTTCGCATCGCCCTCGCCCGCCGAGTCCGGATCCCGCAGATCGTTCGGAAACTCCACCAACGTCTCGCGATACGAAAGCGGAAACGATCCGCTATTCGCCCGCAGAATAAAAACGTGAGGAAACTCCAGCCCCTTGGCCAGATGCGCGGTCATCAGCCGGACCGCGTCTTCGTTCGCGCTCGCTTCCATCGGAATCACGCCGCCCGCCTCGCGAAACAAAGCCATGTAATCCACGAACTCCGCAAGTTCAGTCGTCTTATTAATTTTCTTGGCCTGCCACGTCTCTCCAAATTTCAGCGCGGCCGCCAGAATCGGCGATCCCATGTCGAGCTGAAACGCGCGCGCCACAATCTCCAGCGCCCGACGTCCCTTAGCCTGCGTGCGTGCAATCTGCTCCCGCGCGGCGCTCACCGCCGCAAGAATCTCAGCACCCCCATCCATCTCGCCGAGCACCGATGCCAACGAAACAATCCTGCCCTCGCGCGATTTCTTCGCCAGGCCGCGCGTAGTCGCGCGCAGCGCCTCCGGGTCAACCTTGAACTGAGGCAACGCCGCCACCCGAAACAAGCTGACATCATCGCCTTCAGTAACCACCACGCTCAGACACGCGAACAGATCGCGCACCTCCGGCGTATCGCTCACGTCCATATTTTCGATGACGAACGGAACTCGGGCATCCATGAGTTCGCGCACCAAATCGTCGCGATGCGGATGCTGCCGATACAACACCCCAAAATCACTCCACCGACAACGCAGCCGCTTGCGCAGACTCTTAATCGTCTCGACCACGTCAGCCGCTTCCGAATCCCTGCGCGCAAACGAAATCCCCTCCACCGGCGCCGCCGGCGCCAGCGTTCCCACCCCCGCACCCTGGTCCCGCGCCGAAAGCAGCGTAGTCCGATGATAGTCAGCCGCAGAACTGTGCTTACCCGCAAACGCCGGTGGATTCTTCTCAATCACCGCAAACGCACACCGCAGAATCGGCGTGCGCGACCGCCGGTTAATTCCCAGCACCACTCGCCGCGCCCCAGGAAACCGCCGGTAGAAAAGATCGAACGCTGCACTCGACGCCCCGCGAAAACGATAAATCGCTTGATCCGGATCGCCGACCGCGAAAATATTTCCCTGTGCTCCGGCCAACACAGAAAGCAACTTCACCTGCGCAAAATTCACATCCTGAAATTCGTCCACCAGGATGAACTTGGCCTGACTCCTCGCGGCCGCACGCACCCCCGCATCACCCTCCAACAAAGCCAGCGCACGCGTAATCATGTGACTGAACGTGCCGAGATTTTCTTCCAGCAGCCATCGCTCCGTACTCGCAAACACCCGCGCAATTTCGTGGCAGCGCCCCAGAACCTCCGCATCGCTGATGTCGTGACTCGATTTGCTCACCCGCGGAATCGCCAGCTCGCCTCTCTCGATCTTCGAAACGTACTCCGCATATTTTTCCGGCGTCACCAGTTCGTCATGGCACCGGCTCAGAAAATTCAGCAGGTCCCGCAGAAACTCACCAACATTCGCAGCCCGCACAAAATATCCCAGATGAAGATCGCGCAGCCGCCGCCGCAGGTAAATCCAAAGGTCCGCCTCATCCAGCACGCCAAAATCTTTCTTCGAACGCTTGAGCAGATCAAGACAGTAATCATGAAACGTCGCGGTATGCACTCCAGCCTTGCCCACGAGCGCGCCCACGCGTTCGCCCAATTCAGCCGCAGAATTCTTCGTATAAGTAAGCGCGAGAATCTCCTCCGGCTGCGCGTGCCCTTCCTTCACCAGCCGCGCGATACGGTTGACCAGCACCGAAGTTTTTCCCGTACCCGCGCCCGCAACCACCAGCATCGGCCCATGCACATGCTCAATCGCCTCGCGCTGGCGATCGTCAGGAGTAAACGAAGTCGAACGAGAATTTGATTTTGAGGAGGACACTGCGGCTCAGCATATCACTTGTCGAAGTTGAAAAATGCGGCGAGCTCCAGATCAGATCACGTAGCCCCGGACGCATTCGTCCGCGGTGGTTTTCCACGCACTGACCCCATAGTTAGGTGAGTTCGGAAACCGTGATCGCCGTTGCCGCGATGGCCGCAGTCTCCGCCCGCAAAATCGTCGGCCCCAGTGATGCCGACATCCATCCCGCCTTCACGAAAAGCTGCATCTCATCATCGGCCCATCCGCCCTCAGGCCCAATCGCAAGAACAATCTCCCCGCCGCGCCGCGATGCCAAAACATCCCGCAGCAGATGTTCCTGCTCCGATTCCGCCAGAACAATGCGCACAGCCTCGCCGTTCAGGGTCACAGCCTCTGACAATTTGACAGGTGCATCTATCTCCGGCGGCGCAGCCCGGCGCGATTGCTCCGCCGCCTGCAGTGCGATCCTGCGCCAGCGCTCCGCCCGCTGCACCGCGGCCGAAGCCAGGTCGAGCATCCGTGCGCCGCGCGATCACCGGCACAATCCGCTCAACGCCCAGCTCCGTACATTTCTCGATCGCCCACTCCATCCGATCAAACTTAAAAATCGCAAGCAGCAGCGTGACCTGCGCCATCGCGACCTGCGCCATCGACGGCGCGGAAACTTCCTCGCCCAACTCAAATTCAACTCGCCCATCACCAACGCTCACAACCCGCCCGCGCCGCACTACTGCGCCCGTCGCAATATCGAACTCCTGCCCCACCCGCGCCCGCAGCACGCGAACGAGATGATCCGCATGATCGCCCGTGAGGGCGGCGCGATTCCCCGAAAATTCCTCGGCGATCCATCGTCGTCGTGTCATGGGATGAACAAGAGACCTGCAGATCAGCGGCGAAACGTTGCGAAAGAGATGGCGTCTGTCGCCGATTTGAAAGGGCGCGGATTCAGCCGCGCCGTGAACCCATTGCTAAGCCTGCGGCTTTAGCCGCCGCGCACCAGCGAAAAGCAATTCCGCCGCTACCCGAACATATCCTTCATCTTGCCCAGCAGCGATCGCAGCAACGGCTGGTTATCAACCTTCGACAGCGCATCCAACTCTTGCAGCAATTCCTTCTGCCGCTTGTTCAGCTTGGTCGGAACCTGCACCCGCACCTCGACATACAAATCGCCCTTGCCATGCCCATTCAGCACCGGCACGCCCTTGTTGCGAACCCGAAACGTCGAACTCGGCTGCGTGCCATCGGGAATCTTCAGCGCGTGCTCGCCTTCCATCGTCGGCACGCGAATCTCCGCTCCCATCGCCGCCTGCGTAATCGAAATCGGCACCACGCAATGCAGATCATTGCCCTCGCGCATGAAGAACGGATGCTCCTTCACATGCAGCACAACATACAAATCTCCCGCCGGCCCGCCGAACTGTCCCACCTCACCCGCGCCCGAAAAACGAATTCGCGTCCCGTCCTCAACTCCCGCCGGAACTTTCGCATCAACCGTCCGCTGCCGCAGAATCCGCCCCTCGCCCTTGCACTTCGCGCACGGATCAGTAATCACGCTCCCCGTCCCCTGACACGTCGGACAAGTCCGCGCAATGCTGAAAAATCCCTGCTGATATCGCACCTGCCCGCGTCCAGCACACGACCGGCAACTGGTCGGGCCTTTGCCCGGCGCCGAACCAGCCCCGTGGCATTCCTCGCAAGCCTCATGCCGCCGCACCGTCACCCGCGACTCCGTCCCGAAAAATGCTTCTTCAAACTCAAGCGTCAAATCTTCGCGAAGATCCGCTCCACGCTGCACCCGGCTGCGGCGCCGTCCGCCGCTGCCACCAAGAATGTCGCCGAATCCAAAAAACTCTCCAAAAATGTCGCCCAAATCCTGAAACGTTGTCGGGTCAAATCCCCCACCCTGCCCCGAGCCACCAAGCCCCGCATGCCCATAACGGTCGTAGACCGCGCGCTTATCCCCATCGGCCAGCACCGCATAAGCCTCGCTGACCTCTTTGAATTTATCTTCCGCGTCCGGATTATTCGGATTGCGGTCAGGATGGAACTGCAGCGCCAGCTTGCGATAAGCGCTCTTGAGTTCAATCTCGGTGACAGTGCGGGTCACGCCCAGCACTTCGTAGTAATCACGTTTTGCGTTCGTCGTCAGAAAATAAACCTTTCGTCAGAAACCAAATCAGAAACCAAATCGAGGCAGACTCCCATCAATAGGCAAACACCCAGCCAGCTTGTCATCCTGAACGCTGGCGCAAGCCAGTGTGAGGGACCTCACTCACTGCAAATCCCTCCCGCGCAGTCAGCCCCAAAAAAATCCGCGCCCTAAGGATTCTTAGCCACCTTCACCATCGCCGGACGCAGCAGCCGGTCCTTAATCTTGTACCCGCGCTGCAATTCCTCGATCACTTCATGATCCGCCGCGTCCGAAGTCTCCACCATCTCAATCGCCTCATGCACATGCGGATCGAACTGCTCACCCTTGGCCGCAATCGCCTTCACGCCCAGCTTGGCCAGCGCATCCTGCAACTGCTTGTAGATCAGTTCCACGCCATTGCGCAGATCCGCCGCATCCGCCTTCACCTGCAGCGCCCGCTCCAGGCTGTCCATCGCCGGCAGCAACGACTTGATCGCATCCGCAGCCGCATAGTCGCGAAACTCCTGCTGCTCTTTCACCGCCCGCCGCCGCGCATTTTCAAACTCCGCCTGCGCCCGCGCCAACCGGTCGAGCAACGAATCGCGCTCCGCCCGCAGCTTCTGCAATTCCGCCGCCGCACCCGAAGCATCCCCAGCCGCAGTTCCACCAACAGCATTTTCCGATGTAATGTCATCGCCGTCCGCAGGCGGCAGTTCATGTTCCAAATCAAGCCCAGCCATTTCCGTCTCCGATTTTCCGTTTGTCTTCTTCATAACCTTTATCTTCAAAACTTCACCTTCACAATCTTCAGCGCGTGCCCGTCACAAAAACACCCGCATCACTCCGCATCATTCAAAATCTTGTCGAACAGCCGCGCAATATATGAAACCGCCGTAATCGTGTGCTGATAATCCATCCGCGTCGGCCCAATCACCGCCAGCGATCCCATCACTTCATTCCCCGCGTGCGCCGGCGCTCCAATCAGCACAAAATTCTGCATCGACGGCAGCGCCTGGTCGAGCCCAATCACCACCCGCACCGCCTCCTGCTGCACATCAAGATAAGCGCCCAGCAACTGCACAACTTTTTCTTTTTCCTCCAGCGTCTTCAGCATCTCCTGCAGCCGCTGCTTGTCATGATCTCCGCTGACCAGGTTCGACGCGCCTTCCACAAACACAACCTGCGAACCCTGCTCCGCCGCCAGCGCGCCTTGCTTGTAGAGCTGCTCGATCGAATTCATCAGCTGGTCGTATTCGCTGCGTTCCTGCTCCAGCCGCCGCGCCAGTTCCGCGCGCATCGATTCCATCGTCCATCCCCGAAAATTCTCGTTGATGTAACGCGCCGCCAGGTCCAGCTCCGACTGCGACAAATCCAGCCGCAGCACCCGGTCGCGCACCAACCCAGACCGCGTCACCAGCACCGCCAAAACTTTCTGTTCCCCTAGCCGCGAAAAATAAACATGCTCCAGCGCGTTCTTCGAACCGCTCGTCGCCACCGTCACGCCCACATTGCGCGAAATCAGCGACAGCACGCGCGAAGTCCGCTCCATAAACTCCTGCACGTCGGTAATCCCGGCCAGCGAATCCGAGATCATCGCCTCTTCCTGCGGCGCCAGCCGCGCCGTCCCGGAAATCTGCTCCACGTAATACCGATACCCCTCCGTCGTCGGCACGCGCCCCGCCGAAGCATGCGGCTGCTCCAGCAGCCCCGCATCCGACAAGTCGGCCATCACATTCCGAATCGAGGCAGGGCTCAGCCCCTCGCGATTCGACCGCGCCAGCGTCCGCGACCCCACCGGCTCGCCCGTCGAGATAAAAGTCTCAACCAGCGCAGTCAGAATTTCGCGTTCGCGATTCCCGATATTAGGGTCAGCAGGCATCTACAGTCTGTGTTGTAACAACTCCGAGCGGCGCCAGCCAGGGGAGAAACCGCTTCCCATCTATTTTACCTAACTATCTTAGATGCAGAAGCTTGCCTTTTGAACCAAAGATGGGAGACAGTCCGGATTCTAAGTCGCGGGCTAAGCCTGTCAAGGCGAAACGACCGGGCTCAAAATGCTCGCATGGTAACAGGCGCAATTGCCTATCTGGCCAACTGACTGGCTATCGCCCAACAGTAGTCGAAGGGTGGAGGAACGACCAGGTGACGAGTGCAGGAATGCTGAACGGCAACAGCACCGAGAACCAAAACCCAAATTGATACGTAACGCGGCGGTACCTATCAAGGTTCGTCGGCTTGACGAGCGACTCGGATAGCGGCCCTGCGAGGAAGCAGACGTTCGCTACAGCCATCATGAATAGATAACCAACCGCCTGGAAGGCTGTCGTGAAAAGAGTAATTTCCGCATCGGGCATCGCGCCGGTGGAAATGCCTCGGTCAACGACGCCAACGTAACATACAAAAGCCAGCAGACCAGCAACGACAAGCCCGATGTTGTACCGCAGACGACGCTGCTCCCACCAACTCTTAGCATCCTGAGAGTGACCAACGGCATCAAGTGACGGCATTCCCCGCTCCGCGTCGATGAAATTGATATTACGACAGAAGCAGTCGCTAATGCCATTACAACCGTCGGAGCCCGGCTTCGGACCGTCAAGATCGCAGAGAGAGCAGTACCAGATATTCTCTGCGCTCTCAGCGGCCGTCCTCAGCGAACTCGGCGGTTAAAGGCCTTTGATTCGCAGACTCCTGCCACTTATGATGGAGCCGCATGAAATCCGCCCCCCACATCGCCGTCATCGGCACCGGAGCCTTCGGGCGGCTGGACCGCCTTCCATCTCCTCGAACGCGGCGCCCGCGTCACCCTCCTCTCCGCGGGATTGAATCGGCTCGCCTTTTAGATCCGGCTCGCCTCCGCCTGGAAGGCAGAAGAGTCAGTCACCGCATGAAGTCCACCATCCCCGCAAAATGCTTGCTGTCATCGCAATGGATCCGGTGATACTCGACTCCCTCCAGCAGTATGCTCAACCCGTACAGGGCAACATACGCAACCGCAGACAGCACGAAGATGACCAAAGAAGTGAGCACAAGGAAGCCGAGCATTCCCGCAAGGTCACCACCCGATCGAACAGCCATGACGATTGCCGTCAATACCATGCATGCAACCAACGCCAGCCAAAGCCTGCCGATCCATCGCGGCACGAGATGCTCTCCGCGCTCAATCTTCTGCACCGGATCATCGCCCATAAAGAGAAGTTTCGCACAAGGCCAGCCTCAAAAGACACGAAGAAAGACACCGCTTTTCTCTGCGCTCTCAGCGGCCGTTCTCAGCGCCCTCAGCGGTTAAAGGCTTTTGATCCGCAGACCCTTCCCGCTATGATGGACGATCGTTCATGAAAGCAAAGCCCCACATCGCCGTCATCGGCGCCGGAGCCTTCGGCGGATGGACCGCCCTCCATCTCCTCGAACGCGGCGCCCGCGTCACCCTCCTCGACGCCTGGGGCCCCGGCAATTCCCGCGCCTCCTCCGGCGGCGAGACCCGCGTCATGCGCGGCACCTACGGCCCCGACCAGCCCTACACCGAAATGGCCGCCACGAGCTTTGAAGCTTTGGCAAAGTACGAATGCCGCTGGCACCGCCAATTCCTCCACCGCACCGGCGTCCTCTGGATGGCTCCGCAAAACGACGACGTCTTCGAACGCGGCTCAATCAAATCCCTCCGCCAGTCAAAAATAAAATTCCAAGAACTCTCCGCCGCGCAACTAAAAAAGCGCTGGCCGCAAATCAATTTCGAAGGCATCGAATGGGCCATCTTCGAGCCCACCTGCGGCTACCTCGACGCCCGCGCCAGTTGCCATGCAGTCGTAGAAGCCTTCCAAGCCGCCGGCGGCAAATACCTCCAACTCGCAGTGCTGCCCGACGGATTAGAGACCGAACCAATCCGCAGCCTCGCGCTGTCTGACGAAACTAGACTCAAAGCCGACATCTACGTCTTCGCCTGCGGCCCCTGGCTCGGCAAATTATTCCCCCAAACCATCGGCGACCTAATCCAACCCACCAAGCAAGATATTTTTTTCTTCGGCGCTCCGCCCGGAGACGCCCGCTTCACCGACCAACATCTCCCCGTCTGGGGCGATCACCGCAATCACTTCTTCTACGGCATCCCCGGCAGCGACTCCCGCGGATTCAAAATCGCCGACGACACCCGCGGCCCCGCCTTCGATCCCACCACCGGCGAGCGCGTCGTCAATCCCGAAACCCTGAAAGACGTCCGCGAATACATCGCCTTCCGCTTCCCCGCCCTGAAAAACGCTCCACTCCTCGAAACCCGCGTCTGCCAATACGAGCAAACCCCCGACAGCAACTTCATCCTGGATCGTCATCCAAACAATGAAAACGTCTGGCTGCTAGGCGGCGGCTCCGGCCACGGCTTCAAACACGGCCCCGCAATAGGCGAAATGCTGTCAGATTTAATTCTGAAAGAGAAAGACCGCGAGCCAGACGCAATCTTTCGCCTGGCAAGATTCAACAAGCCCTAAACACAGAGGACACAGAGTCCCACAGAAAATTACCCTAGTGAAACCCCTGTGTCCGTCGCGAGTAGAGTGGTTTGTGACGAACAAGACCAGGGCTCGTGAGAGGAGCCAACGTCATGCTGATTATAGGCTGTGATTTTCATCCTGGGTTTCAGCAGGTCGGGATCTTTGACAACTTAACGGGGGAGATAGAAGAGAAGCGGTTGCAGCACCGGGCGGAGGCGGAGCAGTTTTACCGCGGTCTGGCGGGGCAGCAAGTGCGGGTGGGGATGGAGGCGTGCGGACACTATCCGTGGTTCGAGCGGCTGTTGGCGGAGTTGGGCATCGAGCTGTGGATCGGGGATGCGGCGCAGGTGCGGGCCTCGGTGGTGCGCAAGCAGAAGACGGATCGGCGGGACGCGGAGCATCTGATGGATCTGCTGCGCGAGAATCGGTTTCCGCGGATCTGGGTGCCGAGTCTGGAGGTGCGGGACGTGCGGCAGTTACTGGTGCATCGGCACAAGCAGGTGCAGGCGCGGACGCGGACCAAGAACGAGCTGCAGGCCATGGCGCTGAGCCAGGGCGTGCAGAAAAAGCGCAAGCTGTGGAGCAAGGCCGGGCGCGCGGAGCTGGAGCAGTTGTCGTTGTTGCCGTACGCGGCCGAACGTCGCAAGAAGTTGCTGGAAGAGTTGGACGGATTGGAAGTGGAGATCCGCGAACTGGACGAGCGAGTCGCAGACGAAGCGCGGCAGCGGCCGGAGGCGGTGCGGTTGATGACGCATCCGGGAGTGGGGGCGGTGACGGGGTTGGCGATGGTGCTGACGCTGGGACGGGCGGAGAGGTTCGAATCGGCCAAGCAGGTGGGCAGTTATTTTGGGCTGATTCCGAGCGAAGCCTCCAGCGGCGGAAAACAGCGGCTGGGCAAGATCAGCAAACAGGGCAGTTCGTTTCTGCGCTTTTTGCTGGTGGAAGCGGGACAGACGGCGGCGCGGTTGGATCCGCAACTGAAGCGCTTCTACAAACGCCTGGCGGCGCGCAAAAATCGCAGCGTCGCCAAGGTGGCGGTGGCCAGAAAGTTGGCCACGCGGTTGTACCTGATGTTGCGTGAAGACTGGACGTACGCGCAACTGTGTCAGGCGGTCCTGCAGGCGAGCCCGAGTCATCCTGTGGCCGGCGAGTAATCGAGCCGAGCACTTGAGTGGGCAGCCTGCCTCCCTGAAAAAGTCGGGGAGTTCGAACTGAGTAATCGTGGGAGCAAGTCCCGAAGAGATGGATGGTGGAACCTGACGGGTCCACTGCGCGATTGAAATCGAAAGACGACCTTGGTCTGGGATTTAAAGCCTTTTACGAGAGCGAAATGGCGCTTCTGAAAAATCAAAAGTGCCCCCAGGAGAGGTGTCGCTCAAAATCGCTTGACACGCGGCATCGTCGTTAGAGACAGGATGACAAACCTTGCACCTGTCGCGCACCCTACTGAATCTGAATTACGCTAGGCTGCGCGCTAGCCTTAATCTCATCCACCCGCGCCACCACTCTCCGCGCAAACTCATAAATCGACTTCGCATGCGGAGAATTCTCCCCCTCCAGCACCACCGGAGTCCCGCTATCCCCCGACTTCCGCACTTCCGGATCCAGCGCAATCGCCCCCAGAAACGGCGTGCTGAACCGCTCCGCCATCTTCTCCGCTCCGCCTCGCGAAAAAATATCCACCTCATGCGAGCAATGCGGACAAGTGAAATAACTCATGTTCTCCACCACGCCCACAACATCCACTTTCATCTGGCGAAACATTTCGATAGCTTTGCGCGCATCCTGCAGCGAAACGTCCGACGGAGTCGACACCACCACCGCCCCCGTCAGCGGCACCGTCTGCACCAGCGACAGCGCAATATCCCCCGTGCCCGGCGGCAAATCCACAATCAGATAATCCAACGTTCCCCACTCCACCAGCCCCAGAAATTGCCGGATAATCTGGTGCAGCATCGGCCCCCGCCAGATAATCGGCTTGTCCCCCGGATTCAGAAACCCCACCGAAATCGTTTTCAACCCAAACGCCTGCAGCGGCTCAATGCGATTCTCCCCAATCATGCGCGGCTGGTCGTTCACCCCCAGCATCAGCGGCACGTTCGGACCATACACATCCGCATCGAGCAGCCCGACCTTGTGCCCCATCTTGACCAGCGCGACCGCCAGATTCACCGACAGCGTGGTCTTGCCCACCCCGCCCTTCCCCGACCCCACGGCAATAATGGCACCCACCCCCGGCAACGGCTGCGGCCCCGCCGGCGCCGGCCCCCCATGCTGATGCGGCATATGCGAGCTCAAAGATTCACACTCCAGAAAAGAATTACAAAGTTGAAGATGAGGAATCGTCCTCTAGATGATTATACGGCGCGAGCAGCCGGGTGCCCCATTTCTCGCGCGTCTTTTGCGCGAGAAGTGGGGATTTTGCGACGGCGGGTGCCCCATCCTGCCCGGTGCCCCATCTCGCGCGCTCTTTGCGCGAGAAGTGGGGATTTTCCGACGGGGGGGTGCCCCATCCTTGCGTTCTCTGCAAGGGTGGGCACGATGCTGCCGACGCGAGTTCTTGATGCCCCGGCACAAACCCCCGCTGTGCAGGGCTCGCAGTACCCGCCCTTTGCAGAGTGCGCAAAGGACGGGGCACCCACCGCGTTGGAAGTATCGGGAAGATCAAGAAGGCTGGGCCACCCGCCAACTCAGAGTCAGGAACTGTTTGCGGTATGCTCAGTGTCGGAACCACAATGGCGAAGATTATACTGACCCGCCGAGCGCAAATGCTATCGTCGCAATTGCGGCCGTACTCATCTCATGCGAAAGCAAAAACTCTCGGGACGGATGAACTCACCGTCAAGCTGGATAATCTCACCAGAATGGAAGATCGCAACGCGAAGTCGGCTGAGATGCGTCAGTTCCTGTGGAACCATTGGACTGCAAGAAAACCTGCCAACCTGTTTCTCACCGCAGTCTCGAAAGAAGGCAAGACGCACTCATTCGGAAGCTATCGAATCTACGCTTTTCCCTGGGAACACGTCCTGCTATACGAGTGACAACTGTGCGCGACAGGATTGGTTATCAAGGGCAGGTGCTCCCGAAGAACGTCGGCGAATACGAAGTCTGCACAATTGAGAGAATCCAAGTCCGAGAAGCCTTTCGGAATCGGTACGGCAGCCAAGATTATCGTATGCCCGTAAAGGCCTCTGGTTCCTCCAGCAAAATATTGGGACTTCGGTTTAAAGGCTGGAACGACACGCTAATTACTTACTTCTGACAGGAGCTGGGCCACCCGCCAGACTCTTGCAATTGAGGACAAGATGCGAAAAAGTGGAAACCGGTAGCGCTTATAGCGGTTCACGTCATCGGCGGATCATGGTCGTTGGTTTTCGGAAGATCTATGCTATCCGAGACGACTGCGGCGGCGAGCTGCTGTGGAATGCCGATGAAGCATATCTGTTCATTGGCGTGGCTCGCCAGGGCTTCCGAATAAGCTACCGCGAGTATCCGTGGGTGATATCAAGGAATCACTTTGGGGTCCTCCCTCCAGATGATCAGCGAACTTCCGTCACGGTGATTCATATAGCGGCGTCTGGAGTTGAGCAGCACGTAGTGGAGATGTTAGACGAACAGCCGGCAAAAAATCCGATCCTTTTCACACGGCGCCAGGGCAACATTTACGCGAATTGCGAGGGCTATCTCTGTAAGTGGACCGGGAACAAATTCGAGGTAACGACAGAGGAAGAGCAGCACCGACTTGACGGAACCAGTCAACTCCTAGAGAAGAACATGGAGAAGGGATGGTCCAAGCGTGGCTTTGGGGGGGCGCCGACAGATATCAGTTCGCCGTTGATGTGGGCCAGACATTCAAGTTGGGTGTGACAAACAAACTGCTGGACCGAACTCGACGCAACATTGTTTCGGTCGATGTCGTGCGTCCGGGACGGTCTCCCGAAGTTATTTGGCATCTCGATGAACGCAATCGAAGCGTTAGCAGGAAGGAATATGAGGACACTTTTGAGAGACGACAATGATTGGATATGATCCGCCTCGAATTCGCAGCCCACTGAATTCCCAGAACAGGCGGCCACCACCCGATGCGATAATAACGGGGTGACGAAGAAAAGGGCATCGCTCCGGAAAGCGCGGAAAGCCATCACAGAACGCGAGGCCGCCCGCAGGCTCGCCGCCCTCGGCGGCACGATGCCGGGACTGAAGAACATCCCCGCCGGAGAAGTCGGCGCGCTCCGCTTTGAAAGGGCGCGGCTTCAGCCGCGCCGTAAATCGCCACAAATGAATTGCGGCTTTAGCCGCTGGGGGATAGCGCCCTAAAAGCCCGAAACCAAAATTTATTTTCACCCTCCACAACCCCACCCAAACCCGCGCCCCGCCCAAAGTCCCGCCGTTTTCCACAACCATCCACAGCTCAGACTGTGACGCTCAACCTTGACTGAGGAAATCGCCAAGCGGAAAATTCGGACATGCGCGCAAACCCCCTTCTCGCCCCATCCCCGGCCCCCGGCCCCGCCGCTAACTCCTTATTCCGCAATATTTTACCGATAACCCCTTGCGCCTCAATATTTTGCCCGGATCACCCCACACCCCCGCTCCGCAACTCCAAGAAAACAAATATTTTAGCGGCAAGGTATAAAAAAAATGTAGATCGATATCCCACCTTATACTGCGCTCATATTCCGCCTTCAATATCCTCCGCCCTCTGCCCGCACCTTGCCCTTGAACATGCGAAACAGCAGCGTGAAGTACCCCAGCGCGAGGATCATCCCGGGAATCCACCAGGTCAGTCCGACGCTCAATCCATGATCGCCCGCAGCGGTATTCGCAATCGTCAAATTCAGCGCCGGATCGCCACTCGACGGCAGCACCACCGGATACAGCGCAAACGCCGCCCCCACCAGCATCCCAACGATGTAGAACGACGAGGCCACGAACGCTACCTTCTCCTTCGCCGCGCCCTGACGCATGGCGTAAATCATGACCGCGAGACTGCCGTAAACGACCACAGGAACCAGATATCCAATCACATGATGGTTGTAGTTTTCGAGCACCGTAGGCCGAACATAAATGGTCGCGATGAGCCCTAAAACCGTCAGCAGCACCTGCACCGGCCAAGCCCACAGCGCCACAGTCCGCGCCCGCCGGTTCACTTCGCCTTCCGTCTTCACCGCGACATACAGCGACCCGTGCACGGTGAGCGTAACCAACGCCATCACGCCGGTGAGCACCGTATACCAGTCAAGAATCCCCGGACTCGAGCCGGCTCTGCCAACGTTAACTCGAAAATTAGTCCACAACGGCTCAAAGAAATATCCATCGGCTCCAAGCGGAACGCCCCGCACAACATTGCCCAGCGCCGCGCCGAAGAAAATCGTCAGCAGCGCACTCGACACGCAGAACACAACATCAAAAAATCCCAGCCACACCGGATTCTGCATGTGCGCCCGCAGTTCAATGCCGATCCCGCGCAGCATCAGCAGCCACAGCACAATCATCAGCGGCAGATAAAACCCGCTGAAACTCGAAGCATAGAGCAACGGAAACGCAAAGTAGAGCGTGCCCCCCGCGGCCAGCAGCCAGACCTCGTTCCCGTCCCACACCGGCCCAATGGCGCGCATAATGCTGCGCCGCTCGTCCGCCGTCTTCGCCGCGCCGAGGTAAATCACACCAGCGCCCAGGTCGAACCCGTCGAGCACCACGTAAGCCGCCACCATCACCGCGACAATCATGAACCAAAGCGTTGCCATGAGCCCTCTCTAAATCTCTCCCCCAAGCTTGTCATTTCGAGCGCAGCGAGAAATCCGCTTTCAGCCGGCGCCGTCAGTGCCCCGCTTCCGGCTCCGCCTCCGGTCCCTGCTCAATTTCCCGCCGTACCAGAAACAGAAACAAAATCCCCAGCACCATATACATGCCCATGAATCCGAGCAGAGTAAACATCCCGTTCCCCGCCGACACTGTCTTCGAATATCCGTCCGCGGTCCGCATCAGCCCAAACACCAGCCACGGCTGCCGCCCCAGCTCCGCCGTAATCCATCCAGCCGTGTTTGCAATATAGGGAAACGGCAGCACCAGCAGCAGAATCCACAGCATCCATCGGCTGGAAAACAATTTCCCGCGCCACAGCAGCAACGCCGCCACCACCGCGATCGCAATGAACAGCGTCCCCAGGCCAACCATAATGTGATAGCTGAAATAAAGCAGCGCAATATTCGACGGCCACTGATCTTGCGGAAAAGCGTCCAGTCCCTTCACCTCCGCCGTCCACGCGCGGTAAGTCAGAAAGCTCAGCGCGTTCGGAATCACCAGCGGATTGTCGATCTTCTTCTCTTCCACATTCGGCTGCCCGACCAGCACCAGCGGCGCTCCCGGCCGCGTGGCAAACAGTGCCTCCATCGCAGCCAGTGTCACCGGCTGGTTCTGCGCAATCATCCGCCCCTGCCCATCGCCAGTCGGAAAAAGTTGCAACACGCTGAAGATCAATCCCGCAACTACGCCAACCTTCACAAAGATGCGGCCGTACTCCACAAACTTTCCCCACAGCAAATAGAACGCGCCCACCGACGCCATCACGAACGATCCTGTGATCGCCGCGCCGGACATGTTGTGCGCATACTGCCACCCCGCCCACGGATTCAGCACCAACGCCCAAAAGCTCGCGAGCTGCACCGATCCATTCGCAGCCGTGTAATAGCCCACGGGATGCTGCATCCAGGCGTCGGTCGCGATGATGAAAAATCCCGACAACCACGAACCCACACACACCGCGACCGCCGACCACCAGTGCGCCCGCGGGCTCAGCCGTTTCTCGCCATACAGGAAAAGTCCCAGGAATGCCGACTCCAGAAAGAACGCGAACATTCCTTCCATGGCCAGCGTCTGCCCGATGACGCCTCCGGCAAAGCGCGAGAAGTGCGACCAGTTGGTGCCAAACTGAAATTCCATCGGGATCCCGGTCACCACGCCGATCACAAAGTTGATGCCGAAAATGCGCACCCAGAAACGCGCCGCCTTGTGATAAGTCTCATCATTGCGCCGCAGCGCAATCGTCTTGAGCACGACGATCAGCGGCGCCAGCCCCATGGTGAGCTGCGGAAACAAATAGTGGAAGGTGACGGTAAATGCGAAATGCAGGCGATGAACTAAGAGGGCACTATCCATGAAGACCTCAGCGTGCCGCTAGGCTAAATGTTTTCCGGGAGATTTTAATGTGATCTGGATCACACTCCGCGAGGAAAAGTCAGCGCGCCTTGCGCCGACGTTCCAATTCGGCGCGTCGAATTTCGCGGCGTCGGCCGGCATCATCGTAGCGGCGCTGCTGTTCCTCGGTCTCCGGAATCACGGGCGCGACCTTCAATCGATTCCCGGAAGTGTCAATCGCGACGAACGTCAGATATGCCGAAGCGACATGATGCGCGGTGTCGGCAATATAATTTTCGACGTAGACCTTCACTCCCACTTCCATCGAGGTATGGAAGACGCGGTTAACCGACGACCGCAGAATAATGAGATCTCCCACCCGCACCGGCACGAGGAAATCAATGTGATCGACCGAAGCCGTAACCACGTGCTTGCGCGAATGACGGTGCGCCGCCATGGCTCCGGCCAGATCGATCCAGTGCATCAACCGTCCGCCCAGCAGCGCGGCCAGCGGATTAGCATCGTTCGGCAACACAATCTCTGCCATCTCCGATTGCGAATCCCGCACCGGTCGGGGCTCGAGCCCGTCGTCGGTCATAGGTGTCTTCCTTTCCAGACGCCGATTCCTTCTATCATGCCTTCTTCTTCAGATATGTCTCCAGAAAACATTCCGCCATCTTCTGAATGCGCGCATCGTCATGGCGCCGCAGCCAGACCGCGCGCGACAAATCAAATTCCAGATCGCCATGCGCGGCCGGCCTGTGATCATGCTCGCACACATATCGAAGAATCAGCAGACGCGCCGCAACTTCCCCTGCTTCATGTCGACTTGCCGAATCCTGCGGAGCAGAAACCGCGAATCGCACCGCGTCCCAAACCCGCTCCTGCGGCGACCAACTGCAACTGCTGGCGTAGCCCAGATTGCAGAAAGCTTCAAGCACGTCCTGCGCGGGAATTTCACCTTCGTGCCCCGGCGCAGTGCAGTGCCCGCACCACCCGCTGCCGAGCGGAAGCCTGGCAGGGTGCGGCCACGAGCCGTTCTCCAGTCTTGTCACCGGCATGAAGTACGGACAGGCCACTATGCTCCCTCACAGATTCAGGAATGGTTGGGACTGGCAATTGTAATCAGTCGCCGCAAGTCTCGCCACCGTCCGCCGGGCATAGCGTGACCAATTTTAGAACTCTTCTCCAATCCGGATGTCATCCTGAGCCCGGCGACAGCCGGACGATGGACCTTACGACGCCCGAAGCCGTCGATGTTGCGGACGGGAGTGCTCGCGCTTCATGCGGCACACCCGATCCTCGCGCCCGTGCAGACAAGGTACGACTTGGTAAGGGCCCGCATGAGCGCACGAGGGGCTCTTTGCGGGATGACATCGATCGGCGGATCGAGGAAGTGACGGGCATCCGCGCGCGAGCACGCCGGTTGTAGTAATCTCGTGATCGAGGCCGCTCAACTCTTATGGATCGAATCGCGATGCTCAACGAAATTCTCACCGAGAATCCCAAGGACGCGTTCGCGCGCTACGGGCTCGCCATGGAGTACTCCAAGCAGGGCGACTTCGACCGGGCGCTGGCGGAATTTTCGATTCTGCTGGAGAGCCATCCCGAATACACAGCCGGATATTTCATGGCGGCGCAGACCCTGGTGCGCGCCGAGCGAGTGGACGACGCAAAGAAGATGCTCACCGACGGCATCGCCTCAGCCCGGCGCACCGGCAACCTGCACGCTCAATCGGAGATGGAAGCCATGCTGGCAGAGCTGGGATAGAAAGGCCGCAGAAGCAGGGCACTCTATTATTTCGCCATCCGCGCCATCGACCACTCCACCAAAGACGGGAACATTTGATACAACTTCACCGGCACCTGCATCGTCCAAGGAACAATCACTTCCCTTTTTTGTTTCAGATATCCGCGTAGAGTGGCGCGAGCGACGCGTTCGGCAGTAATGCCGCGGACCGAACCCGGCCGCACTTTTTTCAGCTCAGTCCCGCGAATCGCATTTTCGCCGAACGCCGTGCGCACGTAGCCAGGGCAGACGGTGAGCACGTGAATTCCGTCTTTCTTTAACTCAACTCCCGCAGCTTTGCCGATTGCATTGAGGGCAAACTTGGTCGCGCTGTACGAAGCGTGAAACGGCAGAGGAATGTGCCCGGCGACGCTCGAGATGTTGATGATCGTCCCGCCGCCCTGCTGCCGCATCACAGGAATGACCGCCTGCATGGCCGACATTGCGCCGAAGAAGTTCGTCTCGAACATTTCGTGGCAGGCCTGCATGTCGGTTTGCGCGACGGAATCGAGCAGGCCGTGTCCGGCGTTGTTGATCCAGACATCGACGCGCTTGAAATGATGCAGCGTGAGCGCGAGCACGCGGTCGATATCTTCAGAGTGGCGAACGTCAAGGGACAACGCCGCCGTACGATCGAGAAAGCCGATGCGCACGCGCGCGGCTTCGGCCCGCGCCGAATCGCGCGACAGCATGACAACGCTCGCGCCTTGCTCGGCAAACACTTTGGCAATCGCCTCGCCGATGCCCATCGAAGCGCCGGTGACCACCACGACTTGCCCGTCAAGTTCCATGCTCGCGTTGTATTCTCTGCGGCGCGGCAAGTCAAGGTGCGCGTCCGGCGATCGGCAGTCGCAATTCCTGTCGTACAATCGGTGCGTTCTGTTTCGCTGCGCCACGATTCGCTGGGAAGGCGACGCAACAACGGCGAAAATCGGAGACTCTTTGGCCCTGCTACCCGTGTTCCCGCTCGACCTTGTATTGCTCCCCGGCGCGCCGTTGCCTCTGCATATTTTCGAGCCGCGTTACATCGAAATGATTGGCGAGTGCCGGGCGAGCGAAGTGCCCTTTGGCGTGATTCGCGCCTTGGACGAGGGCATTGTCGACATCGGCTGCACCGCCGAAATCGTCAGTGTCACGAAAGAATATCCGGATGGTCGTCTCGATCTGGTGGCGGAGGGGCGCCAGCGTTTCGAGGTACTCGAACTGAATCGCGACCGCTCGTTTCTGCGGGCGGAAATACTGTTCGTGCCGGATGAACCGGTCCCTGCCAGCGAAGCCGACAAGGCCCGGGCGATTCGTGCGCATCTGGAGATTCTCTCGCTGGCTGGAGCCGTGCAGGATCTTTCCGCCGCGGACTCAGGTGCACTTTCATTTTATCTGGCCGGCTCGCTGCCACTCGATCTCGATTTCAAGCAGAAATTGCTCGCCATGCGATCGGAGGCTGAGCGCATTCGTGCGGTCGCGGCTTATCTCGAAGGCACTCTTCCGAATCTGCGGCGCGCATCACGGGCGAGGCAAAAAGCCGGGGGCAACGGGCACGCGCGGTGAGAAGCCCTGCGTCTTCGGTCTTCACTTAATCTTCATTGGCAGACCTGCGGCACAAGCCGCACGAAAACGCGCTCGCGTTTCGGCGCGTATAATCGGACCAGTTTTATTTGTGGGGGTTCCTTTCATGAGCAGTCTTCCGCGCACTCTGGGTGATCTGCGCCGCAGTATTTTTTCCGAAGAGCGTTTGCGAACGCGCCACGTAAAGGATGAATTGCGCGAGAATCTGACGGCTCGGCTGCGCGCGAACGGCGATGCTCCGGTTTTCCCCGGCATCGTCGGCTACGACGACACGGTCGTACCGCAGATCATCAACGCCATTCTTTCGCGACACAATTTCATTTTGCTCGGATTGCGCGGTCAGGCCAAAAGCCGCATCCTGCGGGCCTTGACGACGCTGCTCGATTCGCACATGCCATATCTTGCCGGCTGCGAAGTTCACGACAATCCCTACGCGCCGATCTGCCGGCGTTGCCGCGAGGAAGTCGCGCGACTCGGCGATGAGTCGCCGATCGCGTATCTCTCGCCCGATGAACGCTATGTGGAGAAGCTGGCCACGCCCGACGTTACGATCGCCGATTTGATCGGCGACATCGATCCCATCAAAGCCGCGCGCGGCGGCCACGAATTATCGAGCGAGCTCACAGTTCACTACGGCCTGCTGCCCCGCGCCAATCGCGGCATCTTCGCGATCAACGAATTGCCCGATCTGGCGGGAAAGATTCAGGTCGGCCTGTTCAACATCATGCAGGAAGGCGACGTGCAGATTAAGGGCTATCCGATCCGTCTGCCGCTCGATGTGGCGCTGGTGTTCAGCGCGAATCCTGAAGACTATACGGCCCGCGGCAAAATCATCACGCCGCTGAAAGACCGCATTGGATCGGAGATTCGCACGCATTACCCTGCGACGGTGGAAGAAGGAATCGCCATTACAGCACAGGAAGCCTGGACGCGGCGCAACGGGCATCCGCTGCATCTGCCGAATTATGTGCGGGAAGTGATCGAACGCGTCGCGTTCGCAGCGCGCGAAGACAAGAAAATCGACAAGCGCTCCGGCGTGAGCCAGCGCCTGCCGATTTCGGCGATGGAGAATGTGGTGTCGAACGCGGAGCGGCGCGCGATCCGTAACGACGAAAAACTGGTCGTCCCGCGCATCAGCGACGTTTACGCCGCGCTGCCCGCGATCACCGGCAAACTCGAACTCGAATACGAAGGCGAGATGAAAGGCGCGGATCATGTGGGCCGCGAGCTGATTCGCTCCGCAATCGCCAAGACTTACGACGAATATTACACCGGCGCTAACGTACAGCAGATCGTGCAGTGGTTCGACCTGGGCGGCGAGATTCAGTTGTCGGATTCCGTGCCGGCCGCGGAAGCGTTGGAGAATCTGAAAGAAATTCAGGGACTGGTCGACAAACTCGGGCCGCTGCACGTTTCGCTGAAAGACAGTCCGGAGCAGCAAGTGTCGGCGGCAGAGTTCATCCTCGAAGGCCTGCACGCGCACAAGAGCATCGGGCGTAGCGAAGAGCGCGTGTTCAAGGCCGGTGAGAAAAAGCCGGAACCGGTGCGGGAGAAATCCGGCGAGCCGGATGAGCGGCCGTATCGGCAGAGGCGGCAGTTTAACTGAAGGGCTTCTAGCTTCTAGCTTCTAGCTTCTAGCCAAGGCCTGTTGTCCTGCTCGAATCTGATTAGCTAGTCGCTAGAAGCTAGCGGCTAGAAGCTGTTCTTATGAAACGCATCCGCTATTCCAAATACGTGCCGGACCCCGCGGGCGAAATGAGCCTGGAGGACCTGCTCGGCGCGCTCTCGGACTATCTGCTGCAGAGCGGATTTCAGGAGTCGATGTGGTACGAACTTCCGGAGGGCGAGCAGACGCTGGACGAACTTCGCCGCGCCATTGAGCAGGCGCTGATGAATGGCGACGCGTTCGACGAGAACCTGCGCGAGCAAATTGAGCAGATGGCTGCCGACGGCCAGCTCGACGAACTGATCGAGAAGCTCATCGAGCGCATGCAGCAGGAAGATTACATTTCCATCGACGATCCACATGATCCGTCGAAGCGGTCGAGCGTTGGCGGGCAGACGGGCGATCGAACGGATAACGCCCAGCAGGCCAAGTTTGAAATCACCGACAAAAGTCTCGACTTTCTCGGCTTCAAATCGCTGCGCAATCTGCTGGGCTCGCTGGGCAAATCGAGCTTTGGACGGCATGACACGCGCGATCTCGCGACCGGCATCGAGGCCAGCGGATCGTCGAAGACTTATGAGTTCGGGGACACGCTCAATCTCGACATCACCGCTACGCTATCGAACGCGATTCAGCGCGAAGGGCTGAGCATTGCCACTCAACATCGAATATTCAGATTTGCAGGTGCACCAATGTGAATACCAGTCTTCCTGCGCGACCGTGCTGATGTTGGATTGTTCGCATTCGATGATTCTTTATGGCGAAGATCGATTTACTCCGGCGAAAAAAGTTGCGATGGCGCTCTCGCATTTGATCCGCACGCAGTATCCCGGCGATTCGCTTTCGCTGGTGCTGTTTCACGATTCGGCGGAGGAGATTCCGCTGTCGCAGCTGGCGCGGGTGAAGGTTGGGCCTTACTACACCAACACGCGCGAAGGGCTGCGCCTGGCGCAGAGAATCCTGCAGCGGCAGAGAAAAGACATGAAGCAGATCGTGATGATCACCGACGGCAAGCCGTCGGCCCTCACGCTCGAAGACGGCCGCATCTACAAGAACGCTTTCGGCCTTGACCCGCTGGTCGTGAGCCAGACGCTGGAAGAAGTTTCGAAGTGCAAGCGCGCGGGCGTGCTCATCAACACGTTCATGTTAGCGTCCGATTACGGGCTGGTGCAGTTCGTGCAGAAAGTTACCGAGATGTGCCGCGGCAAGGCTTACTTCACTACGCCTTATACGCTCGGGCAGTATCTGCTGATGGATTACATGTCGCGCAAGACTAAAACCATCCACTGAGTCGCCGCGATTCCCTCAGGGGCTGAAGCGCACGATATTTATCGCCGCTTATGCGGCGTTGAAGCGCCGCTCTTCCACGGCACGAGCGCGGCTCGGACTCTGCCCGACACCTCGCCCTTCCACAACCAGCGTCTTTAGAACCTCGCCCCTCCCAAAAGTGCGTTGACTGCTGATACTCTTTTAATAAATGGCGAACTGCATTCGATGCGGCCGGCAACTTCCTTCGCTGATGTTTGGCAAGAAGATCTGCCAGTGGTGCGTGCAGCATGAGGCGGCGCAGCGCGGCGAATTGCCTGACGATGCTCCGCAGCCCGTCATGGCCGCGCCGTGGGTGCGGCGAGGCGAATCGAGCGTAAGCCTCACGCAAGTGATCCTGGGCGCGAACGTGATGGTGTTCATCGCCATGGTGATCGCCAGCCATGATCCGAGCTCCTTCCTTAATCCAATGCAGGAGTTCGCCTTTCCGGTGAGCGTGCGTTTCGGCGCGAACTACGGCCTTTACACTTTATCCGGTCAGTGGTGGCGGCTGCTTACGTACATGTTTCTGCATGGCAGCGTCCTGCATATCGCCTTCAACATGTGGTGCCTGTGGGAATTGGGGCAGCTCTGCGAATCGCTTTATGGGCGCTGGACTTTCGCCGGCATCTACTTGATCACCGGCATCGCGGGGGGCGTCGGCAGTCTGGCGTGGAATCCAGGGGTTTGGAGCGTCGGTGCGTCGGGCGCAATTTTTGGATTAGCGGGCGCGCTGATCGCATCGTTTTATCTGGGCGAGTTTTCGCTGCCCAAGATGGCGATCCAGGCCACCCTGAAGAGCCTGGTTTTCTTCGTGGGCTTTAACGTGCTTTTTGGCAGCATGTTTCCCGGTATCGACAATGCCTGCCATGCCGGCGGTTTGTTGAGTGGGCTTATTCTTGGCGCCGTGATCGCGCGACTTGCACCGGGGCACGACGCTTTGCGGCGCGCGGGTGTCGTAGCGCTGGTTGCGCTGATGGTGGTGACCGCCGCGCTCGGCGTACAGCGCTGGCGCGGCGGTGCGATTCGCGCGGGGCTGGCGTTCGCGTCGATTTCTGCGGACGATCCCAATCAATCCATCGCCAAGCTGCAGGCAATCGTGAAGCAGCAGCCCAGCCTGACTGCGGCGCACTTCGCGCTGGCGCAGGCTTATTTTGACCGGGAGCAGTATCCCCAGGCCGAGGGGGAATTCAAGAAGGGTTTGGAATTACAACCGCAAAATGCTGCGGCACGATTCGCCCTGGGAATCACGTTGTTGAATGAGAGGCGCTCCGACGAAGCCAAAGCCGCATTCACGCAAATGCTGGCGCAGGATGCCAACAACGGCGACGCTCATTACGGGTTGGGATTGGTGTTGGCCGATGGCGAAAAATATCAGACCGCGATTGACGAATTTAAAGCCGCGGCCAACTCGGGCGCGCCGATCTCGGGCCTGTATTACGAGATGGGTCGCGCCTACGCCGAGCTTAAGCAGTATGACGATGCCATTGCTGCGTATGTCAGAGAGAAAGAAAAAGACGGCGATCAGCCAGACGTTGAGTTCGCGCTGGCGCAAGCCTATCAAGCCAAAGGCATGACGCAGCAGGCGCAGGACGCGCGGAACAAGGCGGCACAATTACGCGGGCAGGGCAGGAATTAACTCTCGATTAAGTCTTCGTGATTTCCCCAACCGCGCGCCACGCCTGATTGATGGCTTCATCGGTGTACGCGTAGGCGCCGGCGTCGGCGTTGGCGATGGCGATGCGGCCATGGGGCTTGCGGGCGACTTCGCACGGAGTTTCGCCGCCTTCCAGCCAGAACGGATCCCACAGCGAGTTGTATTCGTAGGCGTAGCCGTGCGGCCAGCGATTGACCGTGATGGCCGCGATGTCGCGGGCCGGATCGAATCCGCCGGGCCCGAAGGTGCGGGCTAACTGGTCGCGGATTTTGCGCTCCATGGTTTCGAATGTCGTGGTGTAGAGTTCCATGCGGCCCATGCGGTGCTGCTCGCGCGCGGGAAGTCCCGGGTGGCAGGCGTGCTTTCATCATGTGCAGGATGATCGGCTCTTCCGGCTTGCGCGCGCATTCGTATCCGCCAATGCTCACCGGCAGATCGAGCGTTCACGTAGGAGTGATACATGCCGGGCGCATAGACTGAATTCGTTTTCGCTTTTTGAAGCGACGTCCAGTTGCGCAACGCGACGTTGGTGTAGAGCAGAGGAACTTTCTGCGCGGAGGCGAGCGCTTCTTTTTGTTTGTCGGGAAGTTCTTCGCAGATGTATGGAATCACCACGTGCCAGCAGGCCAGAATTGAATTCTTTGCCGTCGCGGTGTAGACCTTGCCGCCGCGGGCGTAGCTGACTTCCACTTCCTTCGCGCTGGCAGCGTCGCCCACGTGCTTCACACGCACGGCCGTGCTGTTCAGGCGAATGCGCACCGGCGAACTCGAGTCATCGAGCTTGGCGTAATTCGCTTTGGCGAGAATCACATCTGAAACCGAATTGCCGGGAATCGCGTCTGGAATCAGTTTGCGAACCAGCAAGCGCGCGATGCTGGCATTGCCGTCAGGAAAGTGGAAGAAATATTTCTCCGCTTCTTCGTTGGGAATCGCGTCGCGGTTCATGCCCTTGCCGGGCTTGTCGATCGAGCTTCAGCCCATCGAAGCCGGGCAAGTCGAATCCCCAGGCATCCTGCGCCGCGACTGCGTCTATGCCCACGCCGAACAGTCCGTGCGGCAACGCCTGGTACATCTTGACGATGTCTTCATGCACGCCGGCAAACGTCTCTCAGATAACTCGCATAACTCATGCGCGCGAGCTTTGCTTTTTTCTGATCGGAAGTCAGGCCGGGGAAATAATCTTTGGGTTCCTGTGCAGGCGCTGCAGATCGCGCTTGGCCTGGTCGGCCAGCGGAGCCTCGGCGAGAAATTGCTTCAATAATTCGGGCGCCAGTCGCAGCGGGGTCTTCGCTCTCGCCGCCGCCGCGCGCGTTGGGATTGATGACGAGCTTGTCGACGCCGAAGGTTTCTTTGTCGAAGAAAATCCTGGGGCGCATGCCCAGCGACGAATACAGATTCTTGCTCAAATACTTGCGGGTACGACGAAACGTCGATGCCAAGTTCTTCGATCACGCCTTTGGCGACCGCGCTGTAAGGCGCCGGGCTCTCGATGGAAAACGTTCCGCCGAAACCGAGACGGAACGTGTTGTCCGACGCGGAATTCGTTGCGCTTGGCGTGTCCGCCGAAGTCGTCGTGATTTTCGAGGATGAGGATGCGGGCTTTGCCGCCGGTGGCCTTGCGATAAAAATGCGCGGCGGCGAGTCCGCTGATGCCGCCGCCGACGATGATCAGATCGTAGGTTTCGCCAGTGTCTTCGGGCTTGCCGGCTGAATCCCAGAAGGTGCCGTCGCGCAAGCCGTGCGCGGCGTCGAACGAACCAGGATGGCTGCCGCGCATGCCGGTCAGCGCGGGCGGATAATAGTTTGGGGAATTTTCCGGGCCCACTGCGGCCTGGCCCTCCGCAAGTCCGGCGGCGGAAAGATCCCAGGGCATCATCGCCGCGCCAGCGGTTACGGCGACGCCGTTGAGGAAGTCTCGGCGCGTGATCCTGCGGCGCATCCCCAGTTCATGATCGTTTGAATCATGGTCTCGTGAATCCTGCACGATCTCCTCCGCAGATGGACGACGTTTCGCTCAGCGGCAAAAGCTCTGGCTCAGCGCGGCGTCACCGGCACGGCTGAAGCCGTGCCCTTCCCTAACCCGGTCTTCCGGCGGCGATGGACTGCTGACCACTTTGACTTCTTTACGAAGTCGGTCCGCCGTCGGCTTTTTTTACCGCCAGCTCAGCGCCCTGGAATCCGATGCGGCTGTGAGTTCCGTCACAGAAGGGCTTATTGACTGATCCTCCGCAGCGGCACAGCGAAAACGCGGGCTTGCCGGTCAAATCGTAGGGCGTGCCGTTAACGTCGACGAGTTCGACCGAGCCTTCTGGAGCTTCCACGCGGAACGGTCCATTCGGTCTGACCGTGATTTTTACCTGAGCCATGAGTTCATTCCTCCAACCTTACGGGTTTCTAGTAGGGATCAAAGATACCACTAAGTATGTGCGCCTGTCTTGCCGGCTGAACCGACTTGTTGTAGGATGATGCGAACAGGCGCGTCGGGTCCCGGGCCAAGTAACGAATGGACTCAGGCGGCCAACGACTTAGCCGACACCAGGTTGCGATAAAGCTCCAGACAGTCGTCGATCATGCGCTTAGTGGTGAAGCGCTCTCGGGCGCGCGAGTAGGCCAGCTCCGCGTAGGCGCGGCGCATGGAACGATCTTGGTTGAGCATTTGAATATTCTCGGCGAGGCTGGCGGAATCGTTGGTGCGGAAGTAGAGAGCGGCGTCTCCCCAGATTTCGCGAAAGCTCGGAATGTCGTTGGCTACGATCGCGCAGCGCGAAAACGCGGCTTCGAGTGCGGCCATGCCCAGCGGGTCATAGCGCGATGTTGCGGCGTAGATCGATGCGCGGCTATATAACGCGCGCAACTGCGCCTCAGTTTGCGGGCCGCGAATCGCCACTGAAGTTTCGTCGGTGGAAACTTTGACGTCGGCGCGAATCGGAATGCGCGGCACCGGCACGGTATGTTCCGCGCCCACAATGCAAACCGGGACCGAATGCGGCTGCTGGGTGAGCAGAAAAACCTGCTTGCCGGCATCGACCATGCGGCCGACTGCGAGCACGCAATCGTCTTTGCTCAAATAAGGATTGAAGAAAATCGGATTGCGGCCGGGGTAGATTACTTCTCCACGCTGCGGCATGCCGTAGCAAGCTGAGATGCGATCGAGCATCCACGCTGAGGGCGCGACAACTGCATCCGCGGCTGCCAAGCCTTCGCTCACAGTGTCGCGATACCAGGCGAGCGATCGTTCTGGGCGCGGAGCGTGATTGTGAACCGCATGCGCCCAGGTGACCAGATCACCGTGGGCCATTACCACGCGCGGGACATCGACCGGAAGATTTCCGTAGCAAAATTGGTTGAGATGCAAAATATCCGGCCGCAGTTCCCGCACCAGCGCGGCCAGGAAGTCTGACGACTCGGCAAAATCTTCCTCCGCTTCCTGCATCCATTCCAGATGAAAAGCAGTAGGGCGGTAGTCGAGGCCGTGCAGGTGATCCATCCACGCAGTCTGGTCGGGGAGCGGAATCTCGCCAAAGCTGACCAGCGTGACGCGTACGCCGCGCGTGACCAGCCCGGTGACCAGCTCGCGGGTGTAGGTCCATGATCCGGAGAGCGAGGATCCGGAGAGCGAGTCGGCAGTGACCAGGACGTGCACAGAACCCTCCGGACGGAACCTGCCTAGGAAGATGCGGAATACCGCGATGGGCCGGGGATTCCGATTTCCAGGCGGGGTCTATTCTAGTGGGTATTCGAGGAGACAGGAAGGATTTTATGGTGCTGAGTGTGCAGGATTTTGCGGGCGCGGCCATGGGTGCGATGTTTCGCCAGATCGGCGAGACGTCGGGCATCCCAGCATTCCCTCGAATTCGTTCAGTTCAATTCCAGCCTGAGCCGCAGCTCGCGCGCCAGGTTATCGATGACGCGAATCTTTTCTACTGCCGGATGCGGGACGTCCGGAACCGACATGGCCAGTTCGCAGGAGAGAAGCATGGCGGTGAGGGTGTCGCGCATTTCGCTGTTCATCTGCTCGGCGACGGCGCGGCGCGCGGCGTCTTCTTCGCGCTTGCGGCGATGCAGAGCCGAGCGCACCTCGCGCACCAGACGGTCCATGCCGGTCACCGCGAAGTTGATGTAGACAGGGAACGCCGTGCCCAGGTGCTCGATCATGGAATCGCTTTCATCCGGCTCAGTTTCGAGCAGGAACTGATCGATGACGGCGGCGGAATAAACGCGTTCGCGCAGGCAGGTGGCGGCTGCTTGCAAGGTTTGGGCCCACTGCGTTTCCTGCCCGGTGGCGACGTGCAGGGATTCGGCACATTGAGGGCCGCTGGCTGACGACGTGATGAGTAGAATCATGCACTTTCCGTAGCATTTCTGCCGCCACAATGCGGCACGCTGAAAATACGGCGCTTAGCCGTGCGCGCGATCTGGCGGCTTCCCGTTGCGGTACTCGCGTTCCCGGCCGCTGGTTCGGAATCGGTCACGCACGATTGGGCGCATCCGATTGGCCCATCACCGCTCGTTCTTCACGATTGATACTCGTGGGCGGCGTAATCCTTCAGCTTGCGGTAGAGCGTAGTCTTGCCGATGCCCAGCAGCCGGGCCGCCTGCAATTTGTCTCCGTTGAGTTCGGTGATGGCGCTCAAAATCGTCTGCTTTTCGAGCTGCGCCATGGGGATGATTCGCCCACGCGTGCCGCCGTTCCCATTCGTGCCCGAAAGCTCCTGCACAGGAAGATTCGCCACCTCGCGGGGCAGATCGGTGGCGTGAATCAGCGGGCCGCTGGTAAAGGCATACGTCCGTTCGAGGCAGTTTTCCAGCTCGCGAACGTTTCCCGGCCAGTCGTAGGCCATCATGGCTTTGAGGGCTTCGTCACTCAATATTTTTTCCTGGCCGGAAGTGCGGGTCATGCGTTCGAGGAAATGCCCGATCAATAAAGGAATGTCCTGGCGGCGCTCGCGTAGCGCGGGAATGCGCAGGCTGAGCACGTTGAGGCGAAAATAAAGATCGCGGCGGAACTCGCCCTGGGTGACGGCCTGCTCGAGATCGCGATTGGTGGCAGCTAGAAGACGCACGTTGATGGGGACTCGGCGCGTGCTGCCGACGGGGCGAATTTCTTTTTCCTGAATCGCCCGCAGCATCTTGGCCTGCAGATCGACCGGGAGCTCGCCGACTTCGTCAAGAAAAATGGTCCCGCCTTCGGCCATGGCCATCAATCCCTCTTTGTTCTGATTAGCGCCGGTGAAGGCGCCCTTCACGTAACCGAACAGTTCACTCTCAATCAGCGTGGGCACTAGCGATCCGCAATCCACGGGGATAAAAGGCTTGTCGCGGAAGGGGCCGGAATAATGAATGGACCGCGCCACCATCTCTTTGCCGGTGCCGCTTTCGCCCAAGATCAGCACCGGATGCACACTGTTCGCAGCCTTGGCGATGATGCGGTAGAGCTTCTCCATTTCCGGCGCACGGCCCACGATTCCGCCGAAGCCTTGTTTGGATTTCACCTTCTCGCGCAGCAGTCGATTCTCTGATTTCATCTTCAAGTGAGTCGCCACGCGTTCCAGCAGCAGCTTCAGCTCGTCGAGACTGAAGGGCTTGGTCACATAGTCGTAGGCGCCATTCTTCATGGCCTGCACCGCCGACTGCACCGTGCCGTAGCCGGTCACGACGATGACCACTGCATCCGGCCGGCGCTCCTTGATGCGGCGCAGAGCGTCGAGGCCTCCGGCGCCCGGCAGGCGGAGATCGAGCAGGACGGCGTCGAAGGCCTGGGTGTCGAGATAACGGTAGGCGTGTTCGGCGGAATCGGCCACGTAGGCGGTGTAGCCCAGCGACTGCGCGACCTCGCGGCAGGCTTCGCGGATCGATCGTTCGTCGTCCACGATGAGAAGGTTGAGAAAATTGGCGGCTTCAATCTGCGGCGTAGCGGTCATCGGACTCAAAGCGGCGGACGTCATGGCATTCATCCTTTTTCCTTCTATTCTTTGGGCGTAAGTACGGGCGAAAGTTCTCCCGGATTTCGTACGAGTTGAAAGTCGTGGGGGCCAGAAGCCTTGGGGCCAGAAGAGCCGGGGCCAGAATCGTGATGGCCGAGCGCGGCGCTCTGCCGGAAATTTTCCGTGCCGGATTTCAGAACAGCCTCCGGCACCAGGGGCAGCAGCACACTCACGCGCGTGCCGCACCCGGGTGCGCTCTCCACGTGGAGCAGGCCGCCGTTGGCCGTCACAATGTCGTAGACCGTCGCCAGGCCAAGACCCGTTCCCTTGCCTGCCTTGGTCGTGAAGAAAGCCTCGAAGAGATGCGTGCGCGTGACCGCATCCATGCCGCTGCCGTTGTCGGCCACCACCAACAACGCGCAGGGCAGCAAAGCTTTGCCAGCGGCGGCGCTGCCCGATTCGGACGGAACCGGTTCGGTCAAAATTTGTACTTTGCAATTTCTGGTTTCGACCGTGATCTGGCCACCCGCTTCAGACACCGCATCGCGCGCGTTCAGCACGAGGTTGAGCAGAATCTGCTGGCACTGCGCGGGATCCATCTTGACCAGGCCGAGGTCAGCGTCGAGTTGAAACTTCAGTTCAATGTTTTCCCCGATCAGGCGCACCAGCAGGTTGCGCATGCCCTCGGCAATCTCGTTGAGGCAGAACACGCGCGCCCCGGAATTCGCCGGACGCGCCACCGCGAGCAACTGCCGCACCAGCCCGGTCGCCTGCACGCTGGCGTTGCGGATTTCTTCCGCATACTTACGCACGCGGTGGCAAGGCTCAAGGTTGGCGATGAGCAGGTCGCAGTAGAGCAGCACGCCCGTCAGCAAGTTATTGAAGTCGTGCGCCACTCCGCCGGCCAGCCGGCCCACGGCCTCGAGTCGTTCGGCCTGCCGCAAGCGTTGCTCCGCCTCGTGATTGCGCGGATTATCTTCTGCTGAGGCCAAGGCGTAGTCCGCATTGCCGTTCGCTCCGGTCACGCGCCACGCGGTCCAGCGCACGGGCCGGCTATTGGCGCCGGTGGTTTGTGAGTCCATCTGAAAGCTGTCGCGCTGGCGGTCAAATAACTCGCCTAACAATCTTTTGGCCTCGGCGCGTTCCTGGGGATGAATCAGATCTCCGAAGCTGAGCGAGCGAGCGATGCGAGCGCGGCCGCCCAGCATGTGTTCCAGCGCGGGATTCAGTGCCGTAATGTTGCCCGCGCGCTGGCACTGCGCCAGAGCGAAAGGCGCAGTAGCAAAAAGGGAATGCAGGTCGGCTGGCGCATCCTGCGGCGTCCACGGCATTTCGGCAGCGCTGCTCATACAGATACTTTGCGCGGAATCATTCCGGGAAGGAACCGGATACTCCGGTGCTTGAGACCTTGGTTTTCCTGAATTGGGAAATGCTGGGCGTCGTTTCCAAATCAAATCCTGTTTCGAGGTCACTATAGAGAAACGGGACTGCCCGAGCGAAGGGCAGATGTCACTGAAATGGGAATTATTCCTGTGGAAAACTCGGACGGAATGACTTAATGGCCAGTTTGAGGATGGCTAACGGCCAGATAAACCGGTTCGGTGAGGCGGAAGGTGAGCCGGCGGCCTTTTTCCAGACGAATCCCAGCCGGAGATTCCCCGGGCGCAGATCCGCCGGGCGCGACTCCGTCATTCCCTGCACCGCCAGGGCTGGCTAGCCCGCGCACGAACAGGCTGGAGGTCTGAACCGGCAGGTTCGCGCCCGTAAACTGGATCGAATCCAAGGCCAGCCGAACATAGCCGCGATTCTTGCCCACACTCGACGCGCGCGCGGACTCTACTCGACCTGAAACCGTAACTCCCCGTGGAATCAGCCGGTTCCCGGCAACTACCACGGGTTCGTCGACCACGGCATCGAAGGTTGAGTTGGAGCCGGAATTATCGGCGGAGATTGGATTCTTCAGCCGCACCGTCAGCAGCGTGCCGGCCGGCAGATTCTGCGTATCGTGGAACGGAAGGCCTGCTCCGGAATTGGAGCCTGAGTTCGCATTCGTCCCCTTGGCTGTCGAGAACTCGTCCGGATGACCGGGCGTGGCAGCATCCCCGGCTTCAAACGGTACTTGATGCTGGTCGGCATGCGCCGCACCCTCGTCACTGGGCGGCCCTCCAGGACGCGCACAGCTCGCGGCCCCCAGCAAAGCCAGAAGCATGGCCCGCAGCAGGGTCAGCAACCTCGGCCTCATCGTCAGACTCTTCAGCCCGCGAAACCGGCTCATCAGCATCATCCTCGCGCGCGTCTCTTCAGCCTGGAAGTGGCAAGCCGAATACCACACACACTCTCATCAAATCAACAGCTTGGCGATAGCACTTTCGGGCCGGCCGAGTACATTCTTCTCTCGCTCTGAAGTATTAGGATGCAAAAAAAAATCGCGGAGAGCGCATGTGCGCTCTCCGCGGAATGGTTTCAGGACAACTCCCGTAGCTCTAATTATTTCTTCTTGGGAGCTGCCTTCCTGGTCATGGGCGCTTTCTTCACCGGGGTTCGGCCGCCGATTAAGGTTAGCGCGTCGGTGGCGTTGAAGGGGAATTGGCGCTTCGAGGTTTGGCCCGTCGTGCTCAGGGTGACATCCACGCGGCGGTTGCTGGCCATGCGGATGACATCGATGTTCTTGAGCACTCTGGCTTTTTCTTCCGAGCTCAGTTCGGTGTTGCTGTCGACCTCGCCTTGCACCTCTTCACTGGTCAGGTTGTGTTCCATGCCAAACGCCTTGGTTTCGATGTCGGCCTCGGGAACGCCCTGTTCAACCAGGAAGCTCTTGGTGCGCTCGACACGGCGCTCGGAGAGTTTCTGGTTGTATTCGACGCCTCCGCGATGATCGGCGTGGCCGCCGAGAATCAGGTGGGCATCCGGCTTGCTCTCCAGATACTTCTTGAAGTCGGAAGCCAGCTCGATCAGCGTCTTCTGTTGGCTGAGCAGCAGGCCGCGCTTAGGATCGTTGGGCCGGGGCTGATCGGTTACAAAGTAAACGCTGTGCAGTGACAACTTGGCCTCCAGCCGGACAACCTCGGCATTGACTGGCGGCGGTGGCGGAGTTTCCAGCGTAACCTGAGTGGAAGCTTGACCGGTGAGTCCGCGAGAGTCGGTGCAGGTTGCGGTAACGGTTACCGGACCGGCTGCGGCTCCAGCGGTGCTGAGCGTTGCCGAACTGCCGCTGCCGGAGACAGTGCCGCCGGTAGACGTCCAGTTGGCGACGGAGACGGGAACGCCGTCAGGGCTGGTGCAGGAGGCCGAGAGGTTCACGCTTCCGCCAATGGCCAAGTCGGTCGGGCTTGCCGACAACGACATGGTGGGAGGATTCTTCGGCGGCAAGGGCTTCACGGTGAAGGTCGCGGTGCAATTGGCTTCGTTGTTCTTCATCGCCTTGGCGTCGGTTACATGGGCGGTGATGGTGTAGCTGCCGGGAGCCGCGCCGTTGGTGTCGATCGTGGCGGCCGTATCTTTTCCGGTCACCTGGCCGCCGCCGTTGGCGCTCCAGCTATAGGTTACGGTGTGCTTAGGATTAAAATTGCTGGCTGTCACGGTCGCCGCGATGGGCTCGCCGACGATCACTTCAGCGGGTTGCACGGTGCATACCGCTGCTGGAACTAGCGGCTCAGCGCCGCCCCAGGCTACGACAATACCGGTGCGCACTCGGGTGCCGTCAAATCCGGGACGCCGCAGCGAGGAAAACTCCGGCGCGGCAAAATCAGAAAAATTGTGCTGCGCCCAAACGAAGTCGAGGCCGAACACGCGCCACGAAATCATCTTGGTGAGCTTAAGGTCCATGCCGCCGCCCACAATCACACCCACACCGTTGCTGGTGTTGAATCCGCTGTTGTAAGTGGCGCGATTGAAGCTGGCCAGGGCGTGCAGGAAAAATGCAGTATCCTCGCCGCGGACGATAAACCTGGGTCCGCCGGCGGCTGTCCACTCGGAAGAAGCGCTGCCGCTGTCACGGTTGTAGCCGAAATCCGCTTCCATGCCCCAGTGCGGATCCAGATTATAGGTCAGGGCAGTGCCGAATCCCTTAGCCTCAGCCGGAAGCTTAAACGGCGTAGGATTGTTGGGATCGCCGTTCGCAGCCGGAACCGTGGCTCCCGGATTCAAGTATTGGTATCCCGCAAAGATATCCCATTTGGGGGTGGAATCGCTCTGCGCGACCGCGGAAATGGAAAGCACAACTACTGCGATCAGCGCTGCCAGAGGGGCACTTAGCCGTCGGCGGGCGAAGGGGATGCTGAGAATCATGGAATCCTCCAAAATAAAGCCTCCAAAATTGTTGAAGTTAGCGGTTGCGTGCGCAACCGGACGTGCCTGGAAAATGTATGCCGCAAGAAAACCCCGCCGCAAAAATTTGTGGAATACGAGAGACCGGATGACGGGGAACAAGAATTCTACCGCACCAATGCGGATAGCGGAAGCGTAGACTCGAAGTGTTCGTTTGCCCAAAGCAACCAAACAATACGGTTTTGTCTCAAATTGAAATTCCTGACTGGACGGCTTTTCGCATCCCCCGTCAAGACCTTGCCGGGCGGCAAGCTGGCCGCGTATGGTTGAAGATTCGATCCGGAGGCGAGGTAGTGATCGGCCGCCGGGGTTTCAATTCCTGGATGAACTGGAGTTCGATGACGCAGACAAGGAACCAAGCCAGCCGATGAGCCACGAAAAAATACTGATTGTCGAGGACGAGGAAAACGAGCGGTCCGGATTGGCGGAGCTCGTGTCTTCCTGGGGATTTCGCGTGGAGACGGCGCGCGACGGGGCGGAGGGTCTGGAGAAGGCGACGCAGTGGTCTCCGTCGATCGTCATCACCGACATGAAGATGCCGCGGATGGGTGGCATCGAGTTGCTCGGCCGCCTGGCGGAGCAGGCAGCGACCATTGCGGTAATTTTGGTCACCGCGCAAGGGACCATCGACAGCGCCGTGCAGGCCATGCGCATGGGCGCTTACGACTACCTCACCAAACCGATCGACACGAACCGCCTGCGCACCATGCTGGGCAACGCTACCGAGTTGCTGGGCACCCGCGCCGAACTCGAGGCCACGCGCCGCCGCCTGCGCGACGCCGGATCGCTCGGGCGCCTGAACGGCGGCTCGCGCAAGATGCAGGAAATCTTCCGGCTGATCGAAATGGTCGCACCCAGCACCGCCTCGGTGCTGATCACCGGCGCCAGCGGGACGGGCAAAGAACTGGTGGCGCGCACAATTCACGAACTGAGTCCGAGGAAAGACCGGCCGTTCGTCGCCATCAACTGCGCCGCGATTCCTGAGACGTTGATGGAGAGTGAAATCTTCGGCCACGAAAAAGGTTCGTTCACTGGAGCTATGGAGCGCCGCACCGGCTGCTTCGAACTGGCGGAAGGCGGAACCCTGCTGCTGGATGAAATCGGCGAAATGCCGATAGGAACGCAAGCCAAACTGCTGCGCGTTCTGGAAGACCGCAAGCTGCGCCGTTTGGGCAGCAAGGTCGAGACTTCGGTGGATGTGCGCGTGCTTGCCGCCACGAACAAGATTCCCGACGAAGCGGTCGCTCGCGGCGAGTTGCGCAGCGATCTTTATTACCGGCTCAACGTGTTCAACATTCACATGCCGCCGTTGCGCGAGCACAAAGAAGATATTCCCGCGCTGGTGCAACTGTTGATCGCGGAGATGAGCGCCAAGCACGGCCGCAAAGTCGCCGCCGTCAGCGAGGCGGTGCTCAACCAGTTCAACAATTATTCGTGGCCGGGCAACGTCCGCGAACTGCGCAATACGCTGGAGCGGGCGGTCATCGTGTGCGACGCCGGCGTGGTCGAGACCAAACATTTGCCACCCGGCTTTGGACAAGCTCCGCTGCGCACCGCCGCCAACGATCCGGACGCGGTTCGCCTGGGTGTGGGCACGACTGTGGAAGAAGCCGAGAAAATGCTGATCCTGAAAACGCTCGAGGCCACCAGCAACAATAAAACCCGCGCCGCGGAAATTCTCGGCATCAGCCTGAAGACGTTGCACAACAAACTAAAGGAGTATGGCAGCGCCGGCGCGGAAACCGTTCCCGGCAAGGAGGAAGTACCCAGTAGTTGAGATCGCCTCGCCCGGCATTCGCATCTCTTTGAGCGAGCCCAAGTCCGATTCCCTTCATGCTGCGACGAAAAACCATCATCGTGCTGGTCATCACACTTATGGTGACGGCGATGGTCAGCGCGTTCTCTTTCCTCTACCTGTCGCAGATTCTGCGGCTGCGCATCACCAACGCCAACGAAACCGCAACCAACCTGACCCATCAACTGGCGTATGCGGTAGCCAACGCTGTCCCCGACTTCAGCAGCACATCGGTCGACACCAATGACCCGGCCGCGGTGCGTCGCGTCCTCACCGATTACGTGCAGACCGACGTCGCCCTTAATAATCTGCTGCAATCCGACCCTGGCGACTGGCGATTTATTTACGACGTTGCCATCGTCGATGTGAACGGGAAAGCCCTGCTGCACACCAACGCCGGCATGGTGGGCAAGTTCATCGCGCCGCGGCCAAATTTTCAGAAAGTGGTCGGCGCGCGTTTTCGCGAACAAATCCGCCTGGTTTTCAGCCCTGCTGAGGTGTACGACGTGACTTACCCGCTGGAACTGAATGGCCAGCCGTTCGGCGCGATCCGCATCGGCGTGCAGACGGTATTTCTGAAAAGTGAAGTGCAGGCGCGGCTGATGAAGGCGGTCTACATTTCGATCGCGCTGATTTTTGGATCGCTGTTTCTGGCCGCCGGAATCTCCAATCTGGCTCTGGGGCCGCTGAAACGAATCAGCCTGAATCTTGACAGCGTGAGCGCCGGCGAAGCTGATGCGCTGTCAGGCGACGAGTCGAAACACGATGAATACGGCCTAGTTTCCCTGAAAATCGCCAACCTGGGCCGGCAGATTCGCGACAGCCGCGAAATTTTCTCGGCGCTGAAAGACAACGTCGATCAACTCATGGCCAAGCTGCAGGACGGCCTGATGTTGTTCGCGCGCGACTCGCGCGTGGTGCTGGTCAGCGCGCCGGTGGAGGGTTTTCTCGGCCGGCCTCGGGCCGAACTGCTGGGCCACACCGTGCAGGAAGTCTTTGATCGCGATTCCCTCCTCGGTGTGGCGCTGCTCGATGCTTTCGACCGGCGGCGTCCACTTTCGCAGCGCGAGTTCGAGGCCGCGGGAGGCAAACGCGTGCAGGTGTCGCTCGACTTCGTGCAGGAGAAAAATTCACAAATCGGCGCGCTGCTCATCATGCGCGATCCGGAATCGGTTCGCCGTATCGGCGACGAAATCGAAATGTCGCGCCGCCTCTCCGCCAGCGGACGCCTTACTCGCGGCGTAGCCCACGAAGTAAAAAATCCGATCAATGCCATCGTGCTGCACCTGCAACTGCTGCGCAACAAATTAGTTTCGCAAGAGCCCGACACCAGCCGCCACATGGACATTATCGACAGCGAAATCCGCCGCCTCGATCGCGTGGTGCAGACGCTGGTCGACTTCACCCGCCCGCGCGATCTTCATCTGGAGGAAATCGACCTGCGCCGCCTGATGGAAGAAGTCGCGCAACTCGCCGCGCCCGATGCCGAACAGCACGGAGTCACCATCGAGCGCCACATGCCCGAGCAGCGTCTGGCCATCAAGGTCGATGTCGATCTGCTGAAGCAGGCTTTTCTCAACGTGGTGCTCAATGGCATTCAGGCCATGCCCAACGGAGGATTGCTCACGATTTCCGCACGGCGCGAAAATAATCTCGTGGTCGCTGAAGTGCAAGACCAGGGCGGTGGAATCCCGCAGGATTTGCACGAAAAGATTTTTGAGCTTTATTTCACAACCAAGAAAGACGGAAGCGGCATCGGACTGGCGCAGACTTATCAGGTATTGCAGTGGCACTACGGTTCCGTTGACTTCGAATCGACCGAGGGAGCCGGAACAATTTTCCGCTTCCACATTCCATCAGCGGTCGCGCCGGTGGAAGCGGTTGCCGCATACACTGCCGACGCAACCGGGCAGCGCGGAGATTGATGCGCTGCGCAACCCTCTATTGCCGCAGGAGTAAAATCGAGCTACTTTGGGGTTGGTATCGTTGGGATCTCGTATGACTCTGGCCGCATTCATCCTGGTTGTGATGTTCAGCGTACGACCGGCACAGCCGATCGTGGCCGGGGATGCGATTGCCTCACAGACGACGCCAGCCACGCAGAGTCCCACGCCGTCGCCGGCTACGAACTCGACGACAGCGTCTCCACCGCAGTCGCCTACCCCCCCTAAACCGCACCACAAAAAGCGAGTGCATCCATCCAACTGCGGCAGCCTGCCTGCTGGCGCTGGTCAGGCCGCAGCATCACCCGCTGTTTCTGGCTCCGCCCCAGCCGCAGGAGATTCGGCCACGCCAACGGCAACTTCGGCAACCCCAGCGGTGGCGACCGCGGCGACGAACTGCCCTCCCAAAAAAATTATCGTGCGCCACGGAGGAACTTCAGAACCCAGCATTCAGTTGGCAGGAGGCCCCGCAATCACGGCGACCTCCAACCAGCGCGACCCGTCCCACCAGATGCTGGACGCGACCGAAGCGAACCTGAAAAAACTTGCCGGCAAGCAACTCACCGCAAACCAGCAGGACATGGTGAGCCAGACGCGTCAGTTCATGCAGCAGTCGAAAGACGCAGTCCAGGCCGGCGACCTCGATCGCGCCCGCACCCTGGCGTGGAAGGCGCAAGTGCTCTCCGAAGAACTGGTCAAGCCGGAACAATAGTCAAAAGCTTAAACACAGAGGACACAGGGTTTCACAGGGAAATCCTTGCTGCACCTGCGTGCTCTGCGGGAAAAGCTTTTTCGCGGCGAAGAATTTTATTGTCCCTTCGCCCGCGCCGTATTCACTTTGGCCAGCAGATTCTGCGATACGGCCTGCAGCGGGCCGGGAGTTTTTGCGATCTCGGTCAACGCGTCGCGGGCTTCGGTCAGCTTATTCAACTTCGCGTAAGCGAACCCCAGACCATACATGGCGCGCGCATACTGCTGATCGTCATTACCCTTCAGCAGCGCCGCGGCGGTTTTCAGTTCGGGGATGGCGCTCGCGGTTTTTTGCTGATTCAGGTACGCCCAGCCGATCGTACTGTGCGCCGCGCCCGCCGACATCTTTCGCGACTTGTCGGCGTCGGGCGCGTCGGCCCTCGCGATTTCGATGACTTTCTGCGCGTAGGGGATCGCCTTGGCCGCGCTGCCGGGCTTCGAATCCTGGCTGTAGAAATTCGCCAGCAGCAGCAACGCCGGCAAAGAGTTGGGATTCGCCGCCAAAGTCTTTTCCGCGTACGCGACCAGGCGCGTGTTGTCCTTCAACTGGCTTAACGCGTCGAGCGCGAAAGCCGACACGTTGTCCTGTTCCTTCGAGTTGGGAAACGCCGCGGTAAATTTTTCGATGTCAGCCATGCGGTGGCCGGGATCGGGCTCACCGGCGATGGCATTGAATCCCGAGCTTTCGAGAAACTCGCAGCTGGCCTTGGCAGACTCTTTCTCCTGGTTCACCTTTCCGGCGAAATCGTCGTCGCTCATGCCCTCGGGCTTGGCCTGTTTCGCAAGCGACTGGCAGACTTCGCCGCCCTTCGCGGAATAATCCATCAGCTTGTCATAGCTCTTGGCCTGAAGCGCGACGGTCGCCTGCGATACCAGAATTTCGAGATTGTGAGGCGAACCGGCCAGCGCCTTGTCACCGAAGTCGAGCGACTTCTCCAGGTCTCCGCTGGCCTGATAAGTCTGCGCGATCTGCCAGTTGCCGTAGGCCACGGCCGCCGGGTTCGCGGCAAACTTCTGCACGAACTCCAGGTACATGGCAAGTTTTTTTTGGGCGTCCTGCTCGCTGGAGATAGCTTGCAGTGCCTTGTCTTCGTCGGTGCCCGCGGCAATCTCGATCTGATCAACCTGGGCGCTGAGTCGAGGAACGACGACGGCGAAAGAGAGAAAAAACACAACCAGCAGTAGACGACCGCTGCAGCGTTTCATAGCCCGCCTCCGATATACGCTAGAGCAAACAAGAAAACAGCAGGCGAATCCTAGCGCTGAACCCGGTCGCATGCAAGGCCAAAGGCGAGACGGAAGTAGCCTCAACTGGAAATTGAGGCCCATGCACTCACCGAATGATGTCATCCCGCGGGAGCGCGCTGAGCGCTCCTGTGGGACCTTACGAAACCCAGTCGTCGGCTGTGCAGATTTAAGGAATGCCTGCACTGCACGAAGCGCAGGTACTCCCTTCGCGCAGTTCCTTCGCAGACCTTCGTGTCCTTGCTGGTTAATCCCCTGCGACGCCACGTCAGCTAAAGTAGAACCATGCGCGCCATCCTCGGCCAACGACCGTTGCGTTTCGTCTTCGCCGCCAACGTGATTTCCATGTTGGGCAGCGGGATGAACTCGGCCGCCGTTGCCTGGTACATTCTGCAGGCCACGCACTCTGAAATGGCGCTGGGCACGTTCGCGGTTCTGCAGACCGTCCCGGCCATGCTAATGCTTCCTTTCACCGGCGTCATCATCGACCGCGAAGATCGCCGCCGGCTCGTGATGTGGCTCGACGCCCTCCGCGCCGTGATTATCGTGACCGTCGCGATCCTGGCGTTCCAACACCGGGTGCGAATCTGGGAACTCTACCTGATGAACACACTCGTCGCCGCCGGCTTCTGGATGTTCTGGCCGACCATCACCGCGCTCATTCAGGAACTCACGCCCGAGGGCCAGTTCGTGCAGTCCAACACATTCCTGATGGCGGGCGTGCAGGGCGGATGGCTCATTGCCGGCTCGATCGTCGGCTTCATGTATGACCACATCGGACTGGGAGGCGTGCTGGTGATCGACGTTTCGACCTATGTGGTGTCGTTCCTCTGTTACTTCGCCGTGCGCAAAGGACGCCACGTCGTGCTGCGCCCGGACGAATTGAAAACCGACATCCTCGCCGCCGAAAGCCAGCTGCAACACTTCTGGTACGAGATGCGCGAAGGCTTGCATTTTCTGCGCGATCATCGGGCAGTGATTCTGCTCGGGATCAGTTGGGCGCTATTTCTGGGCGCGATGGTCACCGGAGTCGTGGTTACGCCGTCGCTCGCTGACCGTGTCTTTCACGCCGGAGCCAAAGGCTACGGCTGGCTCAACATGGGGTGGGGCGGCGGAGCATTTATCAGTGCGTTGTATGCGCCGCAGGCCATTGCGTGGCTGAGTGGCCGGCGCGCGGTCGCGTTCTCCATGGCAGTGCTGTCGGTGTGCGTGATCTGCGCGCCGATTGCGCCGTTTCTCATCTTCGCAATTTCAATTTACTTCGTCATGGGCTCGGCCCGTGGCCTCGGCGGAGTCGCCATGAACACCAGCCTGATGGAAATGGTCCCGAACCACCTGATGGGCCGGGTGCAGAATACTTTTTATTTCTTCGGCACGTTCCTGCAGCTCGTGCTCGCCATAGCAGTCGGCACGGCAGCTCACAAAGTCAGCCTGGTCGCCGCGTTCGCGATCCTCGCCGTGGTTTATGGATTGTCGTTCGTGGCCGCCAGCTGGCCGGCGGGAGCGCCGGTGGCCGAAGAAGTCGCGTAGAGTGAAATCGATCGGGTGCCGAGCTCTCGATCTCACAATTCCTCCCACCCCGATGTCATCCTGAGCCCGGCGAAAGCCGGGTGAGGGACCGTGACGACGGCCGACGCCGTTGAATGCCGTGGACGAGTGCATATGCTTCCTGCAGCGCATGCGTTCCTCGCACCAACACAGCTGATGCACGAGCATCGTAAGGTCCCGCAGAGCGCTGACGCGCTTCTGCGGGATGACATCGGAGGGATACGTGAGAGTCGAAATCTCAAATCCCGCGACAAGAAGAAAGCCCTTCCGTGGTCAACCACCGCCTCCGGCTGTTATCCTTTCCCCTTTGCCGCGCACAAGGAGCCAACATGTCAGCTGACCTGCAGGGCCGCACCGGCGTCGTCTTCGGAGTCGCCAACAAACGCTCCATCGCATGGTCCATCGCCCTGGGACTGCACGCCGCCGGCATGAAACTCGCCATCACCTATCAAAATGAACGCCTGGAGCAGGAAGCCAAGGACCTCATCCTCTCGCTGCCCGGCGCCGAAGCCTATATGTGCGACGTCTCGAAAGACGAAGACATCGCCCGCCTCTTCGCCACTCTGAAAGAACGCCACGGCAAACTGCACACCGTCGTGCACTCCGTCGCCTACGCCCCCGCCGACGAACTGAAAGGCGACTTCCTCGACACCAGCCGCGAAGGCTTCCGCGTGGCGCTCGATGTCAGCGTCTACTCGCTGGTCGCGGTCGCGCGCGCCGCAGCCCCGCTCATGGAAGACGGCGGCTCGATGATCACGATGACGTATTACGCTTCCGAAAAAGTCGTCCCCCGCTACAACGTGATGGCCGTGGCCAAGGCCGGACTCGAATGCTCAGTGCGCTATCTCGCCTACGAGCTAGGAAAAAAGAAAATTCGCGTCAACGCCATCTCCGCCGGCCCCATCAAAACCCTGGCCGCCCGCGGCATCGCCGGCTTCGGCGACATGCTCAAAGGCCACGAAGAACGCGCCCCGCTCGGCCGCCGCGTGGAAGTGGAAGAGGTCGGCAACACCGGAGTATTTCTCGCGTCGGATGCCAGCAGCGGCATCACCGGCGAAGTCATCTTCGTGGACTGCGGATATAACATCATGGGATTTTGAGAGCAGTTCTCAGTTCCCGGTTCTCAGCCCAGCGGGTGCCCCATTTCTCGCGTTTTTTGCGAGAAGTGGGGATTTTCACTTTCAGGCCCCCCCGAAAGTTTTCCACAGAAATAAATTTCCCAGTTGTGACGCACATCCTTGACTGAGCATTTCGTTTCGCGCAATCTGGCGAATGTAGGGCCCGGATGCAACGACGCGCACAGTCCTAGGAAACTCGCGACCCCCGCAACCTCCCCACGTGAGTGAGGGACAGCCAGGGACATCCGAAAGCCAAGGCGCCAGACAGCAAACCCGAATTGCTCGGGATCTGGCACCCGCTGTGGGAGTGATCACTCCTGACGTTTTATTGGCAATGGCAAGTGAAGGGAGTAGCAAGCAAAGTCAGGTAGCAAACAAATTTGGCCACTGAAGTGGGCAAATGAAATAGCTGGCGAACAGCAGCCGCAAAAGCCTGCCCTGAGCGGAGTCGAAGGGCGGCAAAAGAATGCAGCCCACGCCGTAAGGCGTGGGTAAGAAGCCAGGGAGGAACCAAGCCCCGCAAGGGGCGAAAGAAAACACCAGACCGCCCTCAAAGAGTTCGACGAGAAGTCGGCATCACCCGACGAGCCCTGCCCAATGCTCGTCGGAGGCGAGCGGCCCGTGGGATAATCATGTCCATGCGCGCTCGAAGCCTAGCGTTCGCCTTCTTCGCCGCCGCCATCCTGTTCTCGATGGTGAAGGAATGGAGCGCCCCATCCGCCTGCCTGCGAATCGCAATCGACCAGACGCACCTAGTCGGACTCGGTCAATGAGCGATATGGCGATTTATCAACAGCTATGGGCTGGAAGCGGGATTCCCTGCTCGCTCGCGCCTCTCAAATTCCTCTTTTTTTGTTAGGTCGTCGCTCGCAAGGGCCCTATAGGCATCCGGGAAGTACAGCCTCAACCGCCGTAACGCCGGATCCACAACGTATTTGGCATGCTGTTGTTCGATGAAAAGCCGTTGCTTAGGACTTACCAGTGTTTCGGAATGTGCCTGATAGTTCGTGCCGCGAATGTCCGCCAGAAGGGACGCCTTGACCGTCTCGGCATCTCCACTACCCCAATCGCTCTTCACCAAATCAAGAAGCTCTGGGACCTCGATGGGGGAGTTAACTACCAACAATCCAGTCGGCACAGGTTGGACGGCAGCAAGGCGACGATTTACGATCTGTCCGATGAGCACATAGAAGACGTCCCCAACTTTCAGCGTATACGTGTCCTTGACCCAAATAGCCTTGAATGGTCGAAAAGGGTGAGGGGGCCCTTTCTGCTCCCAATCGCGGACACGGGGGTCATACATGTCACCGAAGAACTTGCCCATAAAACCATAGGGGGCCGGGAGGCGGCCGACTTCGAGCTTCGTTGGCCTTCTGTCATCCAAATGCTTAATCAACTCCGGCAAAGCAACCGGGCCACGCCGAACTAGTTCACGCATCTGCGGTGGGGCATCGGGAACAATAACCCCTTCGCGGGTAGTGCGAAGCGAGACAGGGGTTTCGTCGACGATGAAGCCGACAGGCGGCAGATAACTACTGTGGATTGCAACCGACTCCGAGTCGATCTGGGTGAGATCGTCAATGAGTTCAGCTACCGATCTCTGCGAATAATCATTACTGACCGCAGCCCCGTAGCTCAGGAGAGACGCTACCAGAAGACCGAACGCGCACATTGCCACCGCAGTTGAGCGCATGCAATGGAGTCTACACCTTAACCTTAACTGTTGTAAGCCGGAGATTACACTCAAAACCCACCTGGAACGGCCTCCAGAGCTATCCGCTTACCTTGATCCGCCGCCCATTCTCGCCATTCCGCTCTAACCCAATCTCCACATCCCACTGGAGCCGCGGGAATTTTTCTCCCCACTCGATCAGCAGGATGCTGTTGTCGGAGCGCAGGTCGTCCAACCCCAGCGTTTCCAATTCGCGCGGCGTGTCGATGCGGTACAGGTCGATGTGATAGAGATTGGCTCGCGGCCCGCGATATTCGTGGATCAGGGTGAAGGTGGGGCTGGTGACGTCTTCCTCGGAGGCGGCCTCGAACCCGGCCGCGATTCCCTTTACCAGCGTGGTCTTACCCGCCCCCAGATCGCCGCGCAGCAGCACCAGCTTCGGAGGCGCGAGCAACTCGGTGAGCGTGCGCCCGAAGGCGATGGTGTCTTCCGCGGAGTGCGTCGTGATCTCCGACGCAACTCTGGTTCTGACCTGGCTGTCCACACCACGAGTATAAGTGGAAGAGCGGCTGTGCGTGGAAGAGCGGTTACGTGGAAGAGCGGCGCTTTAGCGCCGCGTTAGCGGCACCAACTTCAATCGGGGCTTTAGCCCCAGAGGCTCGCTACGCTCGCCGGACAGCCGATAGCCTGCCCTGAGCGAAGTCGAAGGGGCGGCTGTCCCCACCCGAACCCGCTCAGTACGTCGAAAACGCACGGGCGTTCATGCCCAGCAGTTTCCGATCGACGACGTGATCGAGCGAAGTCCGCAGACGGCGATGGTCCTCATCCTCCAACGCGACGAAGCGGAACGGCTGCAGCACGCCATCGTTCAGCTTCCGCATCGGGGTGAGGGCCTCGGCCATGCCATGCACCGGCCCGGCCTGGGTTTGAAAGGCAACTTCGACGAAGTCACCCTGCGCCAGCGATTGCGCCAACTGAAGCAATCCGCCGGTTACGGAAATGGTTTGAAGTTTGGCTTTGGTGCGCCGCCCGTCTTCTAAACGGATCGCAGCCAGGACAGAATCGCCTAGCTGGACCCGGGCCGCGCGCCGCGAAGGATGTACTTGGGGGAAGTGGGTCATAAGGTGATTGAACTATCGCACCATCCCCTGTTAAGTAATAGATTACTGAAGCCCCTCGTCCGGATTCCCGTGCTGGACGCGGAGATTGGACGCATCGGATGCTTAATTTATGAAGGAGTTAGCGGCGTGTTAACCAGTTGATTAATGTCCGATAGGACAGGGCAGGCGCTGCCGGCAGCGATTGCAGAGCCGGGCGAACTCCGCCCATTTACCATGTCTGAATTACAAATGTCCGACCGATCCTTTGGAGAATCCTCATGAACCGAATTGCGCGATTATTGCTGGTCCCCGCTCTGCTCGCTGCCACACTCTCATTCGCGGCCTCGCCGGAGCACCCTCCACTCCGCGTCGGCATTGTCGGACTGGTTCATGGACACGTCCACGGATTTCTCGGAGCGTCGCTGCACAATCCGGAGATTGAAATCGTCGGCGTCGCCGAACCTGATCAGCGCTTGCTGGCCGCGGCGGGAACGCGCTACGGCTTCCCTGCTTCCCTGCTCTTCACCGATCTCGAAGACATGCTGGTCAAGGCTCACCCGCAGGCCGTGCTGGTTTATACAAATACATACGACCATCGGCGCGTGGTCGAAATCTGCGCTCGCCACGGTGTTCACGTGCTGATGGAAAAGCCGCTCGCGGTCAGTCTCGACGACGCGCTGGCCATCGAGAAGGCCGCGCACGCCGGCAAGATTCACGCGCTCGTCAACTACGAAACCAGTTGGTACCGCAGCAATCACGCCGCTTATGATCTCGCGCATGAAGGCGATCTCGGCGACGTCCGCAAAGTGGTGATTCACGACGGCCACAACGGCCCCAAAGAAATCGGCGTCGAGCCGGAATTTCTCGCCTGGCTCACCGACCCGAAACTCAACGGCGGCGGCGCGCTTTTTGATTTCGGCTGCTATGGCGCCGACCTGATGACATTCCTGATGGACGGCCAGCGCCCGCAAACCGTCACCGCCGTCACGCAAACATTCAAGCCGGAAATTTATTCACGCGTCGACGACGAGGCCACCATCATCCTGACCTACCCGAAAGCGCAGGCCATCGTGCAGGCCTCGTGGAACTGGCCTTTCGGCCGCAAAGACATGGAAGTCTACGGCCAGACCGGATACGCCATCACGGTTCAGGCGAATGACATTCGCGTGCGCCGCGGCGGAGAGAACGCCGAACAACAGATCGCCGCCAAGCCCGTGGCAGCTCCGTACGACAATTCCATTTCGTATTTCAGAGCCGTGGTTCTCGACGGAGCCAAGGAGGACGCGTTCTCATCGCTCGAGACCAATGTGACGGTCACCGAGATCCTGGACGCAGCGCGGCGTTCCGCGGCCACGGGAAAAACGATCAGCGCTACCGGCTGCGAAGTAGTCTCGCGCATGAATCTGATTTTTCGGGATCGTTTCGCGGAAGCAACGAATTTACTTCCCGTATTGCTCGTCGGTCACGTGCTCCATCCAGTCGACAACTTTGCCGTCTTTCTTTTCTTGAATCGCAATGTGCGTCACCGCGGTCGTCGGCGAAGCGCCATGCCAGTGCTTTTCTCCGGGCGGGAACCAGACCACGTCGCCGGGACAAATTTCTTCGACCGGGCCTCCCCAATGCTGTGCCCGGCCCCGGCCCGCGGTCACGATGAGCGTCTGGCCGAGCGGATGCGTATGCCACGCCGTCCGCGCACCCGGCTCAAACGTGACGCTGGCGCCTTGTACGAACGCCGGATCGGGCGCTTGAAACAATGGGTCGATCCGCACCGTGCCGGTGAACCAATCCGCCGGGCCCTTGGCGGAAGGCTGTGAACCGCTTCGCTTGATGTCCATACTTTGCTGAGTCCAGCTTTTTCAGTCGTCCAGCTTTTCCAGTGGATCGATTTTGATCGGCGGTTAGGCTTTCAAAATCGCTTGTACGTACGCGGCTTTCATCGGAAGCCGCCGGATCACTTTCCCGGTTGCATCGTGCAGCGCCGCCGCGATCGCGGGCGCAGCCAGTGCATTCGGCGCTTCCGAACCCCCGCCATAGGCTCCGACTTTCGGATTGTTGATCAGCACAACTTTAATTTCAGGCGCATCCGACATGGTGGGAATGGGATAGGCAATCCAGTCATCGGTGGTAATTCCGCTTTCGTCAAACATGACCTCTTCGAATAACGCGTGGCTGATTCCCATCATGGCGCCGCCTTCGATATTTCGTTTGAGTTGCGTCGGGTTGACCACGATGCCGGGATCAACGGCGATTGTGGCCTTCTCTACCGCGATCGCGCCGGTGCTGGGCGTCACGGCGATGTGGCACACGCAAGCCCAGTAGGTTCCGTTGCGGAACATCAGCGAGACACCGCGGCCCCGCACTGGCGTTGTCCCGGTGGACGCGGCGTTCGGGCGAGGCGATGGACGTGTGTCCCAGCCGGAAGCATCGCGCGCCGCTTTCAGTACACCGATCGCGCGTTCTTCACTGGCGTGGTCGAGGCGGAACTGCAGGGCGTCCGTGCCCGCGAGGGCTGCAGCTTCGCTGATCGCCAGTTCGCGCGGGTAATTCTGCTGGAACTGCACCGGCGTGCGCATACTGTGATCGCGCAGGCCGACCGCGAGCGGCGAAGTCTTCTGCCCCACCTGGAACGTGCCGTGGCCGTGCTCCGCAACATTCGGAACCGGAGCGTACACCCAGGGGTCGGAAATGTTGTTGATGGTCGAGGTGATGAAATCGGAATGAACGTTCGGAGCCGGCATGGTGGGCAGGCCGGCAAGCACCGCGCCAATCGGGCGATCGTCCTGCATGGGCGGCATGTAGTGGTCGATTTGATAGGCGGCGATTTTTCCTTTGTCGTCGATCGCGATTTGAACATCGGAAAATGCAGCGGGCGAATTCGTCGACCACTGCATGTCGTCGGCGCGCATCCACTGCACCCGCACTGGCTTGCCCAGAGCTTGCGACAACAGCACCGCTTCGTCTTCCGCGCCGGCGTTTCCACCGTTGGAGCGTCCGTAATGTCCGGGTCCGGGATAAGCATGCACGATTACATGATCGGGCGAGGTGCCGAGCATCAGCGCGATTTCGCCGCGCAGTTCCTGCGGATTCTGGTTGTGGGTGTGGATGTGCACCGTGCCGTCGGGTTTGACGTCGGCCAGAGCCATGGTCGGGCCAATCGGCGCGTGCTTCATGTATGACAGCTGATAAGTCGCCGAAAGTTTCTTGTGCGCTGAAGCGAGCGCCGAGTCGACGTTGCCTTTCGCGGCCTCGCTCTTCGACACCGGCGCGGTTTTCCAATCCGCTTCTTCGCGTAGATGCTGGTAGAGTTTCGCGTTGCCCGGCAAGCCCTTCCAGTCGGTCCACTTGGTTTCGCCGGCGACTTGATCGGCGGCCTGAATCGCTTCCCATTCCGTGGGCGCGACCACTCCGACGAGGTTGCCTTTCACGATGACTTGCGAATTCGGGAACTTGGTTTTGTCGAGTGCCCCGGCAGACACCAGAGTCGAGCCCAGAGATTTCGGATGCACGACGCGAGCATGCAGCATGCCGGGCAAGCGCACATCGGTCGCCCAGGTTTCCTTGGCCGCAACTTTCGAGCTGATTACGGAGTTCTTGAATGACTTGCCGATGACCGTGTACTCGCTGACCGGCTTCATCGGAGGATTGCCCTCGATGGTCAATCCCATGATGCTGGTGAGGTCGCCCTTGACCGGGATCGTAAGCTTCAGCTGTTGATTCTTGACGAGATCGCCGTAGGAAATGCTCTTGCCGCCTCCCGAGACGATGCCGTTCTTGACAGAAAGTTTGTCCTTCGCCACGCCCAGCCGCTCCGACGCAAGATCGAGCAGAGCTTGATATGTATAGGCGGCTGCCTTGCGGATGTTCGGCGTTCCTCCGCCCAGAAAATCGAACGCTCCGCTGCCGTCGGGTGTCTGATCGGTACTTCCCTGGATCACCGTGGTGATGGCTTCAAAGGGCGCGCTCAACTCCTCGGCAACAATTTGCCGGTAGGCGGTGAAGGTAGAGCCTTGTCCGAAATCGTTCTTGCCAGTGCGAATCAGAATCGTGCTGTCGGGATGAATCTCGATCCAGGAACTGCCCAGCGTAGGATCAAGCGAATTCTTCAGCACCGCGGGCTTCGTGGTGTCGCCCTTCAACAGCGCGGGGCCAACCACGCTGAACCCTACGACCATGATGCCGCCGGCTTTCAGAAATTGACGGCGCGAGAGCGTCGGTCCGACCACATTCGCTGGTGTCTCGATTAAGGTGGCCATCGCCTACCTTCCTTTCGCCATAATCGTGGCGGCATGTTGTACAGCTTCAATGATCGCCACGTAAGTTCCGCAGCGGCACAGGTTCGGCGACGGGCCGGAATTGGTGAATGCGTTCCTGATTTGCGCGAGCGTCGGGCTCGAATTGCTTTCAAGCAGTTCGGTGGCCTTGATCATCATTCCGTTCTGGCAAAATCCGCACTGCGGAGTCTGCGCCTCGATCCAGGCTTCCTGCACGGGATGCAGCGTGTTCTTGGCTTCCTCGGCGGAGAGATTTTTCTGCTTGGCCCAGCGCGCCGGCAGGCCCTCAAGCGTGGTGATCTCCTGGTTCGCCACGCTCGCGACCGGAGTAATACAGGATCGCACCTCTTTGCCTTCAACCAGAACCGCGCACGCTCCGCACTGCGCAAGGCCGCAGCCGAACTGCGGGCCGATCAGTTCCAGATTGTTGCGCAGCACGTAGAGCAGCGGAGTATCGTCCGGTGCCTGCACCTCGTGACGGCTTCCATTCACGTTCAGTGTGATCATCGAAAACTCCCTTCGGCGGGTCGCAACTCGACTGACTCCGCGGGTGAAACTGAAAGCTGGGTTGTACAGGACATCTTAACCCGCAACCGCGCTCAGGTGGCGTCGGCGTGGGCAACCACCGCAACATCGAACTTTGAATAGTATTTCTTCACATCGCTGGCCCCGTACTTGGCGCGGAATTTCTCGATCGCCACCGAAACCTGCTTGTGATCTGTAATGGGAACGGAGCGAAATTTAGCGTCGGCCCCGCCCGCCTCAACCCGAATCGACACGTCTTTGAGCACGTTCTTATACCACTGCGTGTCAGAACCATGCACCGGAAGCAGGAAGATTTGCTCGCCTTCCCATGCGAACCAGACCGGTTGTGTGATGGTCCGTCCGGATTTTCGGCCGATCACGCTGAGATTGATCTCACGATAGCGCGAAAGCCTATCTTTCAGAATATCGCTCAGAGCATGGTTCGGAGTTTTCATGTTTCCTCCTTTCGTTCCTTCCCGGCCGCCATTAGATGTTACTCATGCGCTCGATGTGTTCAGGATAGCGCGCGCCTTGCACGGTGATCTTGGATGCGGCGTTTTCAATGTCACGTAAATCGGCGGCAGTAAGTTCGACATTGGCCGCGCCGATATTTTCTTCCAGACGATTCAATTTGGTCGTGCCGGGGATAGGAACGATCCACGGCTTCTGCGCCAACAGCCACGCCAGCGCGATCTGCGCCGCGGTCGCTCTTTTGTGCTGTGCGATCTTGCTGAGGAGGTCGACTAGTACCTGATTCGCCTTCAGAGCCTCCGGAGTAAAGCGCGGCAACGTGCTGCGAAAATCGTTGCTCTCGAACTTGGTGCTCTCGCTCATCGCCCCAGTAAGAAAGCCCTTCCCGAGCGGGCTGTAAGGAACCAGGCCGATGCCAAGATCCTCGAGCGTCGGCAGCAGATCCTGTTCACGATCGCGATACCACAAGGAGTATTCGCTCTGCACCGCGGTGACAGGCTGAACCGCGTGCGCGCGCCGAACCGTCTTGGCCGCAGCTTCTGACATGCCGAAGTACTTCACCTTGCCCTGCTGAATCAATTCTTTCACGGTTCCCGCGACATCCTCGATCGGAACCTCCGGGTCGACGCGGTGCTGATAGAGCAGGTCGATGGTGTCGACGCGCAGTCGCTTGAGCGAACCCTCAACCGCCTGGCGAATGTGTTCCGGCTGGCTGTTGAGCCGCACCCAGCCCGGACTTCCGTCCGGCTTGAGCTCATAAGCGAACTTGGTCGCAATGACCACCTTGCCGCGGTAGGGAGCAAGCGCTTCGCCCACCAGTTCTTCGTTCAGGTACGGTCCGTAGACTTCGGCGGTGTCGAAAAATGTGACGCCGCGATCCACGGCGGCATGCAGAAGTTTGGTCATTTCTTTTTTATCTTTGGGCGGGCCATAGGAAAAACTCATGCCCATGCAACCAAGCCCAAGTGCGGAAACTTCCAGATTGCTTTTTCCAAGTTTGCGTTTTTGCATAATTATTCTCTCCTGAAAATAAAGCCTCTTAGGATGCGGCTCGCGCCCGCTGGTTTTCGCGCCATCGCGCCGGCGGCACACCTTCCCAGGTTCGGAACGCCCGGACGAAGGAGCTTGAGTCCTCATATCCGAGCAGGTAGGCAGCCTCGTTCAACTCAAGCACGGAATTATTAAGATAGTGGCGCGCGAGGTGGTGGCGAGCATCCTCCAGCACGCGCTGAAAGCTGGAGCCCTCGTCCTGCAAGCGCCGCTGCAGCGTGCGCGAACTCACATGCAGCGCATCGGCGATATCTTCAATCGTCGGGCGTCGGCCCGTCAGCTTCTGCTGGATCGCCACACAAACGCGCTCGACAAAATTCTCATCGCTCCCCCGCTCTTTCAGTTCCTGTTCAAACTGCGGCGCCAGCATTCCCAGCAACTCGGCGTTGCGTGTGACCAGGGGCCGTTCGGCATCGCGCACGCGGAACACCATGGCGTTGCGCGAAGTTCCACAATCGACCGGGCAGCCAAAATGCCGCTCGATGGTCTTTTTATGGGCGCGAGGCTCAACCAACTCCAGGCGCAGCGGCGACAAGCGCGTGCCCGTGCCCAGGCGGGCCGTCGAGAGTACCCAGGCAAAGGCGCATTCGATCAGCGCCGGAGGCTCTACTTCATCGGCGAGCAGCCAGCGGAATTGGATGCTCCACTCCTCCCGATTCTTCTTCTGCACAATCTCTTCCGGGCAGGTGAGTTGCTTGTAACGCGCCATCTGGTTCAGCGCCGCGCCGAAGTTCTCTGACGACAGCGCCGCGAGACCGGCCGGACTGAATCGTTCGGCCCTGGTCTCTGCGCCGAGCAGAATTCCGATTGCAGGATTGGCGCTGACTTCGCCAATCGCGCGCCACAGCGCAAACAACTCTTCGGTCTTCAGCAGTACGCGCGGCTCTTTGCTATACGCCTGCGGAAGTCCCGCAAGGCGCAGGACCGCGGCCGCACTGACTCCCACCTGTTCCAGCTTTCGAAACGTGTTGCCGGAAACGCGAAAATGTTTATTCATCGGTTTACTCGGATTTGAGCGAAGCCATATCGATCGAAAAGCGGTACTTCACATCGGACTTCAGCAGTCGCTCGTAAGCTTCGTTGACCTTCTGAATCGGGATGACTTCCACGTCGGCGGTAAGGTTATGCTGCCCGCAGAAATCGAGCATCTCCTGAGTTTCAGGCAGACCGCCGATGGGTGAACCGGAGAGACTGCGGCGTCCCATGATCAGGCCGAAGGCGGAAACCTGCAGAGGCTTCTCGGGCGCGCCGACCAACGTCAGGTTGCCGTCGCGGCGCAACAAATTCATATAAGCATTGATGTCGTGATCCGCCGAGACCGCGTCCAGAATAAAGTCGAAGCTGCCCGCGTGCTTCTGCATCTCGTCCGCACTCTTCGAGAGAACGACCTCGTCCGCGCCGAGACGCAGGGCATCAGCTTTCTTGTTCGGCGAAGTGGTGAAGATCACCACGTGCGCCCCGAGCGCATGCGCGATTTTCACGCCCATGTGGCCGAGTCCGCCAAGGCCCACCACACCAACCTTCTTGCCTTTGCCGACGCCCCAGTGCCGCATCGGCGAGTATGTGGTGATTCCGGCGCAGAGCAAAGGCGCCGCCCCCGCGAGGTCAAGGTTCGCAGGCACGAGCAGCACAAATCTCTGGTCGACCACAATGCTGTCGGAATAGCCACCGTAGGTGACGCCGCCGAGATGCTTGTCGGGAAAGTTATAAGTAAAAGTCGGATTGGGGCAGAACTGCTCCTGGCCGGCCAGGCACTCCGGGCAGGTGCGATCGGAATCCACCATGCAGCCCACCGCGGCCAGGTCGCCAGACTTGAATTTTGTAACGGCAGCGCCGACCTTAGTTACACGGCCGACAATCTCGTGACCGGGCACGCAGGGATAAACGGTCGGCAGAAACTGCTTCCACTCGTCGCGCACCTGGTGGAGATCGGAATGGCAGATGCCGCAGAAAAGAATCTCGATCTGTACGTCGTGTTCAGTTGGATCCCGCCGTGCAATCGTGGTGGGGGCGAGCGGCGACTTCGCGGAAGCAGCCGAATAAGCCTTTGCGTTGGGCATGTAAGTTAATGTAGACGAGAACCCCAGCGGAACGATATGCAAAATGCGCCATTCCGCATGCAAAATGCGCCGGGCAGCTGGGGTCCGGGCGATCGGCAAACGCTTTGTTCTCTATCCGCGCCAGCAAGTCGATGTCTCTTGCGCCGCACGCTGTGCGCGCCGAAACGCTTCGGGTAAGCCTTTCAGAAGATCCGTCGCCACCAGAGAGTGTTCGCCGACCTGCTCACGCATCACATCCCCTGCCAGCCCGTGCAAGTGCACCGCTGCGCAAACCGCCCGCAGCGTGCCGTTCGGACTCGCCATGGACTTCTGCGCACTCGCGTTCTGCGCGATGAAGCCGGCGACCATCCCGGTAAGAATGTCGCCGGTGCCCCCGGTCGACATTCCAGGATTTCCGGTGGTGTTGACCCACGCCTCACCGTCGGGCGCAACCACCAGCGTGCGATGCCCCTTCAGCACGACGATCACCTCATGCTCACGCGCAAATCGCCGCGCTACTTCCAGGCGATCAGATTGCACCTCGGCAATGGTGCATCCGCACAGCCGCGCCATCTCGCCCGGATGCGGCGTGATCACCAGCGTGCGGCCCTTGCCCGTCAACTCATCCGTGCGGCCCTCGAATGCGTTGAGCCCATCGGCGTCGAGCACAGTGGGAATCGTGTTCGTGCTCACCAGCTTCCGCACCAGCGCAGAGGTTTCAGGGACGCGAGAGATTCCCGGCCCGATCGCCAGCACGCTCTTCCCTTTCATGAGCGCGCCGATTTGCAATTCCGCCTGCGCCGAGATCGTGCCCTCGCTGGTTTCCGCCAGCGGCTCGGTCATCACCTCCGGATGAAATCCTGCAACCGTCGCCAGGCCCGACTTCGCAGTCGCGACCGACGCCAATCCCGCGCCCGCACGCAGCGCGGCCATCCCCGCCATCGCAACCGACCCGGCTTTGCCGACCGCTCCTCCCACCACGAGCACGTGCCCGTAATTTCCTTTGTTTGATTCGGCCGGACGTGGCGCGATGAGCGCGGCGAAATCGCGCGCCGTAATCACATTGAGTCGCAGAGAAGAAACGATCGCCTCGGGCGGCGAGCCGATATCCGCAACGAAGGTCGGCCCTGCCGTGAGCTGACCGAGCACATGCGCAGGCCGCGGCGCGGTAAATGTCACAATCGCATCCGCCCGTGCGATGATTCCCTTCTCTGTGGCCTCCTTCGGCCCCATCGCATCGGCGTCGGCGCCGGAGGGAATATCCACGGCCACCACGGGGACCTGACTCGCATTCAAAAATGCAATGGCCGCAGCGTAGAGCCCGCTGACCGGCGGCTTAAAGCCAGTCCCAAGAATCGCGTCGAGATACAGGTCCGCTGCCGCCGCGAGCCGCGCGCGTTCACTGTGGAAGTCTTCGCTAGAAGCAACGATCGTAGCGGCCACAGGCAGCATGCCAAACATCACCGCCGCGTCGCCCCGCAGATCGGCCGGATCGGCGAGCAGAATCACCTGAACCGTCTTCCCCGCCCCATGCAACCGCCGCGCAGCCACAAATCCGTCGCCGCCGTTGTTTCCCTTGCCGCAAAATACCACGATCTTCTGCGCCGAACCGAAATGCGCCAGGACATGCTCCGCCACAGCCGCACCAGCATTCTCCATCAGCGTGAGAGACGGCACGCCATAGCGCTCGTTGCTAGCGCGATCAATGGCCCGCATTTCGTCAGCCGTAACAATTTTCATGCCGCCCACGACTATAAAACAAAAAGGCCCTCCGCGCCGCGCGGAGGGCCTCTCTAACTTACTGATCACCGACCACGAATCACTGGCCGCTACCCTTGGGCCCGGCTCCTGACAGCATCGCCTGCACCTTACTGTGCTTTTTCCCATACGTGAAGTAGATCGCCAGGCCGATCACCAGCCAGACCACCAGCCGAATCTGCGTAGCTGGGGACAGAAAAACAATGAGCGCCCCCGAGAAAAGAATCGAAAGAATCGGAACCAGCGGCACCATCGGCGTTCGGAATGGCCGGTTCAGTTCAGGATGCGTCCGGCGCATCACCCAAACGCCCGCGCTGACCAGCACAAACGCCAGCAGCGTTCCCACGCTGGTCATCTCATCCAGCACATTGAGTGGAATCACGGTGGCCAGGATCGCCACAAAAATGCCGACCACGATCGAACTGAGGTACGGCGTGCGAAACTTGGGATGAATCTTTCCCGCCCAGGGCCAGAGCAACCCATCACGCGACATCGAGTAGAACACTCGCGACTGTCCCAGCAACATCACCAGCATCACCGTGGCCAGGCCGCCCAGCGCGCCGATCTCCACTAGAAACGTGGCCCACTGATGACCCGTCACGCGAATCCCTACGACTACGGGATCGGGAACATTGAGTTGCTGGTAAGGAACAATATTGGTGAGCAGGCCGGAAACCAAGATGTACAGCACCGTACAAATGACGAGCGACCCGAGAATGCCCAACGGCATATCTTTCTTCGGATTCTTGGCTTCCTGCGCCGCCGTCGATACCGCGTCAAAACCGATATAAGCAAAGAACACCACGCCAGCCCCGCGCAGAATCCCCGACCACCCAAAGTGTCCCCACTCGCCCGTGTTGGGCGGGATGAAGGGGTGCCAGTAGTTCGGCTTGCCATGATGTGAAAACACGAACGCCGCAGCCAGGGCGATGAACATGCACACCACCAAAACTTTCATGATCACGACGGCAGTCGTAAAATTCGCCGACTCTTTAATGCCAATTACCAGGATGGTGGTAATCACCATGATCACGACGAACCCGATGTAGTCGTACTTCAAATGCACCGGCGTTCCAAAGAGCATGAAATCAGAAGTAGGAAAAGGCGGTAGGTTCCAGCCGAGATCGTGCAGGAAGGCCCGTAAATGGCCGCTCCATCCCACAGCCACGGTGGCCGCGCCGAAGGCATATTCCAGAATCAAATCCCAGCCGATGATCCACGCAACCAATTCACCCAACGTCGCGTAAGAGTACGTATACGCGCTGCCCGCGATCGGAATCATCGAAGCGAACTCGGCGTAACACAGCCCAGCAAAAGCGCAGGCGATGCCCGCGAGGATGAACGAGATCACAATCGCGGGTCCGGCAAACTGCGCCGCGGCCTGGCCCGTGATCACAAAAATGCCGGCTCCGATAATTGCGCCAATGCCCAGCGTGAGCAGATTCAGCGGGCCCAGCGCGCGCCGCAGGCTCTGTTCGCCTTCAACTTCTACGGCTTCCTTCATCAGTGTGGGCAGGTCTTTTTTTGCGAACAGATTTGCCATCTGTTTGGTTTCTCCTTGGGTCTTTCCTTGGGTTTCAGGCGGACTCACTTGCGTTGCCGCGTCGCGAACTTCGCGACCATGCATAGTAAACCGGAATCCCCAGCAACACCACAATCAGCCCCGGCCAGGTGAACTGCGGTTTGTAGCGCAATAGTACGACATCAATGAATAAAGCCATCACAATATAAATGATAGGCAGAATCGGATATCCCACGGCCCGGTAGGGCCGGTTGGCGTTGGGACGCGTTCGCCGCAGCACGAACAGTCCCACGATTGTGAGAATGTAGAACACCAGCACGGCAAAAATAATGTAATCGAGAAGCTGTCCGTAGCTGCCCGAAACGCACAGCAGGCACGCCCAGACCATCTGCACCATCAGCGAAACCGCCGGCGTCTTATATTTAGGATGCAGCTTGGCCACGTTGCGGAAGAACAGGCCGTCCTTCGCCATGGCGTAGTAGACGCGAGCTCCGGAAAGAATCAGCCCGTTGGCGCAGCCGAAACCTGAAATCATGATGGCGCCCGCCATCAGCAGGCCGCCAGCCGCGCCGAACATCTGCGTCATGACGGCGGTGCCCACGCGATCTTCCGCGGCGTATTTGATTCCGCGTCCCAAAATCGTAGCCGCGCCCACGGACCCATCCAGCGGCAGCGCGCTCAAATAAATAAAGTTGCAGGCGATGTAGAGAGCGATGACAATGCCCGTCCCCAGCGCCAGCGAGAGCGGCAGGTTGCGGCTGGGATTCTTCACTTCCCCGGCCGTGAACGTGACGTTATTCCACGCGTCGGCGGAGAAGAGCGATCCCACCTGCGCCACGGCCAGAATCGTCAACGTGCTCACCATGACGATCGGGCCGCCCACTCCAACCTGTACCGCGTGCTGCGCGCTCAATCCCGCGTGATGCCAGAAGTTCGCGCCGAAGTTCGCGGCCAGAGCCTGCGCGTTGCGACCCAGCGCAAGCCCGAATAATGCCAGGCCCAGGAGCGCCGCAACTTTCGCCGCGGTGAAGATGTTCTGAATGGCCGCGCCTGTCTTCACTCCAAAAATGTTCACGACGGAAAGGAAAATCACCAGCAGAATCGCCATCAGATTCTGCGTGTTAATGCCCACATCCATGTTGCCCAACACCATGGGCCCAACATGAATCGGCGGAACTTTCCAGATGTGCCAGATCCAATTGGAAGATGAAATCGAAGGAACAAATACGCCGAGAAACTTTCCGAATGCCACGCCGACGGCGGCGATGGTCCCCGTCTGAATCACCAGAAATAAAGTCCAGCCGTAAAGAAATCCCCACAGCGGCCCCAGCGCTTCGCGCAGGTAAACATACTGCCCGCCCGCTCGCGGCATCATGGCGGCGAGTTCGCCATAGCTGAGCGCGGCCACAATCGTCATGAATCCGGCGACGGCCCAGGCTGCGATCAGCAACGCCGGCGAATCCGTCTCGCGACCAATTTCCGCCGACACAATAAAAATGCCCGAGCCGATCATCGACCCCATGACCAGCATGGTGGCGCTGGTCAGGCCCAGGCCCTGCACCAGTTCCTTATCCTGATGACTGTGAATGTCCCAGTCGCTGCCCGCGGACGGCTGCGTTGTCGGTGTACTCAGGAAGCCTCCTGGATCGGTCGTTCGGTCTTCGGTCTTCGGTCGTTGGTTGTTGGTCGTTCGTCAGCAACTCATCTTGTCATCCTGAGGAGGGCGGTTTTCGCCCGACGAAGGACTATGCAACTTGCGGGCGGTGAGATGATGCCGCAAGTTACATAGGTCCTTCGCTTCGCTCAGGATGACAATCAAAAACAAATTTCACGATTCCTGAGCACTTTACCGCAATACGCGGAAAAATTCCTCTGCTGATTTTCGCGGCTCCCGCAGCAGGTCAGAGATTACGGCCACCGAGTCGGCCCCGGCCTCGATCACAGAAGCGGCATTCGCCCGCGTAATCCCGCCAATCGCCACCAGCGGCTTGCGCGTCAAAGCCCGCGCCCGGCGCACTCCTTCGAGGCCCACCACGGGATCAGGCCTCTCTTTGCTGGAAGTCTCGAACACCGGCCCAATGGCGAGATAATCCGCGGAAGTCAGATCGGCTTCGCTCAACTGCTCAGGAGTGTGTGTAGAAACTCCCAGCCAGCGCTCGAGACCAATGATCCCCCGCACGGCTTCCGGCGACAGATCCTCCTGCCCGACATGCACGCCATCAAACTCCGCCGCCAGGCACAAATCTGCCCGATCATTCATGATGAGCCGAAGCTGCGACCCCAGTGCTCCTGTCCGACAGAGCCCTCGCAACGCCCGCGCCTGCTCCAGCATCATGCGCGCGTTTCCAGACTTGTTGCGATACTGAATCAGAGTCACGCCCGCTGATGCGAGCTCCTCCGCCGCCGCCAACAATGCATTCGTGTCAGCAAAGAAACCGGCGTCGAGAATGGGATACAAACGAGGAAGAAGCATAATGACGGCCGCCTACTCGTCCTGCAAGCGCCGCCGACAACGCAGCGAATTCACTTTCATTGCGCGATGCGCCCCGGATGGATGCCTTCGCCAAGGACGAAAGTTGCACCCACCGCGCCCACGACCGCGGACTGGCGCGGCAAGTTCAACTTCTGCCGTATGCGGTAAACGGATTCGATTCCGGTGCAATGCGCGCCAATTAAATACGAGACTCCAAAATCTTTCATCTTGTCGGCGGTCCAATCGAGCTGGGCATCGGTGGCCGCGAACAAATGAAATCCACCGACCAGCGCATAAACCGGCGTTGCGGGAAATTCCTTCTCGGCAAATGTCATGGTGTTGACGACGCCCGCATGGCCGCAGCCGGAAACCATGACTACGCCTTTATCTGTGTTCAGCAGCAGCGACTGATCCTCCGGGATGTTGTCCTCCACCAATCCCGCCGGGGTTTGCACCTTCCCTGTGGCCGACCAATTTCGCTCCGGATACGGCCGCGGAACCGGCCCAGTCAGCCAAGCCCCCGGGAAGAGCTCGGCAGGCGAATCGTGCTCAATAAATTTGCCGCCGGTGGCTTCGTATTCTTTACGCAATTCAATCATCACGTTATCTTCTTTGCCATCGAGCGGGCGGCTGTAGAAAATGCCCTTGCCTACATGCGCGATGGAAAGCGCAGCCGGATTTTTCTTCATCAGCTCGCGGCGCAGTGTCAGTAGTCCTCCAACATGGTCGTCGTGATTGTGAGTGAGGATGACTTCACGGACATCACTCAAATCGAGGCCCAGCTGTCGGGCGTTCAACAGAACCGTGTCGGGCTTGGCCCCGGTATCGACGAGGATCCGGTGACCGTCGGCCTCCACCAGCGCGGCGAAGCCCCACTCCCCGATCGCTTCATCCGAGAGCATGGTCGAGAGAATTGTGATCTTGAGGTTTTGAACTTTGCCCTGGCTGGCCGTTTGGGCAACTACGCCGGCCGACCCCGGAGCCAAGCAAACAAGAGCCAGCGAGGCGGCGAGCACGAACGATCGGATCAGAATCGGTTGCTTCATGGGCATCATTGTAGGGCAGACGATTGCTATCGCGACAGCTCGCAAATCCAATTCACTTCCCAGGTCTTGCCGCCGTCGGGCGAGAAGGACTGCTCCATGCGCGAGGACTTCGGCCGAACATCGAGGCAGACGAGGCACGCCGAGCGTCGGTCAAGGATTTTATCCGCAAGAAGGGGCGGTCTCCGCGTTCTTCCCGGGAGGGTGCCGAGGCTTAAGACTCAGCAATGACGATTCACCTCACAAACCGCGTGGCGGCGGCAACAGTGGCGCTCGGCTTCACTCTGTTAACTGCAGGAACCCATGCCCAGGTTGCCGCACCCTTGTCAGAAATCAAAGTCATCGTCGTTGATCCGATGGGCGCGCGAATTCCCGGCAGCGAGGTGACATTCAAGGGCGACTCGAGGACAATCGTTTCGCATATGGGAAGCGACGGGGCAGCTACCGTCACACTGCCGAGCGGTCAGTATTCCGTGACCGTCAGTGCGCTCGGATTCCTGAAAAACAATGTGCCTGAGTTTCAGGTCGTCGCCCCGGTGCCGGGTGAACTCAAGGTTGCTCTGGAGCCGGGTCCGGTTGTTACCTGCGGCCCCTGCATCGGTCCGATGATCGACATACAAACCGTCTCCTCGGACCTTCCCAACGTCATCGAGGACGAGCCGAGCCCCGTGCTGCCAGTTCAACCCGCGAGCAAAACCAGAAAGACGCGCTCCCTTCAGTGTCTATATCTCTGGAAGTGTTCTGCTTCGTAGATTCCATGCGATGCAAAACATCGCAGTCCAACGCGCCGATCACTTGCCGTTCTTCGCCAGAAAGCGCTCAATGAAGCCGGTATCAAACTTGCCCGCCCGGAAATCTTCATCCGCCAGAATTTTCCGGTGCAGCGGGATCGTCGTGTACACGCCCTCGACGATGAACATCTCCAGCGCGCGCGACATGCGCGACACGGCTTCGCTGCGGTCTTTGCCGCGCACGATCAGCTTGGCGATCAGCGAATCGTAATAGGGCGGGATCACGCCCTCGGCGTAGGCCGCAGTGTCGACGCGCACTCCGGTTCCTCCCGGAGGATTGAACGCCGTGATCTTCCCTGCCGAGGGCGTGAATTTCTCGGGGTGCTCGGCGTTGATGCGGCATTCGATGGCATGGCCGCGATGCACGATCGGCCCCAGCAGCACGTCACTCATCTTCGCGCCCGCGGCAATCATGATCTGGCTCTTCACCAGATCGACATCGGTCACCATTTCCGTCACCGGATGTTCCACCTGAATGCGCGTGTTCATTTCGATGAAATGCAGCTTCCGCTCCTGATCCATCAAAAATTCGATAGTGCCGGCGTTGCTGTAGCCAATCGCCGCCAGCGACTTGCACAGCACTCCACCGATCTCATCTCGAAGTTGAGGCGTGACTTGCGTGGAGGGCGATTCCTCCAACAATTTCTGATGCCGGCGCTGGATCGAGCACTCGCGCTCGCCGAGACTGACCACGTTGCCGTGCTCGTCGGCCAGCACCTGAAATTCGATGTGCCGGGGATGCTCGACGTACTTCTCCATGTAGAGGTCGCCGTTGCCGAATGCGCCCGCAGCTTCGGCCTGCGCCGCTCTGAACAGCGTGGGCAATTCTTCTTCGTTGCGGACGATTCGCATGCCGCGCCCGCCGCCTCCCGCCGACGCCTTCACGATCACGGGGAAGCCGACCTGCCGCGCCCATTCAATCGCCTCGCCATCGGACGCGATAATTCCATCCGACCCGGGCAGAATCGGCACGCCCGCACGCTTCATCGCAGCGCGGGCTTTTTCTTTCTCGCCCATCAGCCGCGTCACTTCCGGGCGCGGGCCAATAAATTTGATGCCGCTGGTCTCGCACACTTCGGCAAAGTTGGCGTTCTCCGCCAGCAACCCGTAGCCAGGATGGATCGCCTCGACGTTGGCAATCTCCGCCGCGCTGATCACAGCAGGAATATTGAGATAGCTCAGCGCGAGTTGCGGCGGGCCAATACAAATGGCCTCATCGGCAAAACGCACCGGCAGCGAGTTGCGATCGGCTTCGCTGTAAATGGCGACCGTGCGGATGCCCAACTCCTTGCAGGCGCAAATCACGCGCAGTGCAATTTCCCCGCGGTTGGCAATTAGAATTTTCTTGAACATGAGAAGTGCAGCTTTTAGCTCTTAGCTCCTAGCTGAATCGTCTGTGTGGGGACAGCCGCCCTCGGCTGTCCGCCGGGCACGAGCCCGGCGGTTTTGTTTTAAACTCCGGCTGAAAACACAAAGCGGCGCGCAACCGGCGCGCCGCAAGAATGGCGACTCTCTCACTTCTTCGGCCGAATCACGAACAGCTCCTGGCCGTATTCAATCGGCTGCCCGTTCACCGCCAGCTTCTTGACGATCTCGCCGGCGAAGTCCGACTCAATCTCGTTGAGCAGCTTCATGGCCTCCACGATGCAAAGAACCTGACCCACCTCGACCGAGTCTCCCGCCTTCACAAACGGAGGCGCTCCCGGCGACGGAGCTTCATAGAATGTGCCGACAATGGGAGACTTCACCGAGTGCAGCCCCTCCTCAGGAGCGGGCGCAGCCGGAGTAGCGGCGGCCGGAGCAGCCATCACTGGCACTGCCCCGAGTTCCGGCGCAGCCCCCGGCGCCGGAGGCACCGCATAAAACCGCGGCTCTCCGTGGCTGTGGACGATGGTCTGTTCCCCGGCGCGCTTGATCCGGACCTTGACATCGCCGCGCTCCAACTCAAACTCGGCGATATCCTTTTCGATGAGAAACTCGATGAGTTCTTTCAGCTCTTTTTGATTCATTCGTATAGGGTGGGACCCTTTGGCCACTGTGCCGCGAACCAAACTCGCGAACCAAACTCGCGAACCAGGCGCCTAAAGGCGCACGCGCGAAGAAGCCGGGCTCGTTGTCCTGCCCGGCTGAAAGTTCACAAACGTTCCAGATTCAATAAACGCTCTGTAAGAAGACTAAACCGCCAAAAATTCCTTGCTGGTCGGCGTCATCACTTCGCAACCGCCGGCCGTCACTGCCACCATGTCCTCGATCCGCACGCCCCACTTGCCGGGGAAGTATACTCCGGGCTCGATCGTGATGACCATACCCGGTTGCAGGATCTCCCGCTGGCCCTCGGCGATGCGCGGCGCCTCGTGAATCTCGAGCCCTACGCCGTGCCCGGTCGAGTGCGTAAAATAACGCCCTAACCCGGCCTTACGCAACACTTTACGAGCGGCCGCATCCACTTCGCCCACGGCAATTCCTGGCCGGACTGCATCAACCGCTGCCTGCTGGGCTTCCTTCACCGCCTCATACGCCTGGCGGGCCTCTTCAGAAACAGGTCCCACCCACACAGTGCGAGTCTGGTCGGAACAATAACCCGAAAGTATAACACCGAAGTCGCAGACCACGAACCCACCCGCCGCAATCGCCTGCCCGGTCGCCCGCCCGTGCGGCAGCGCCGAACGTGCTCCCGAAGCGATGATGGTCCCGAACGACATCTCCTCCGCCCCGCCCCGGCGTGCTGCCAGTTCCATCTCGGCCGCAACCTCGACCTCTTTCACTCCCGGACGGATCACTTCCAGCGCCCGATCGAACAACTTCGCGCCCAGGCCAACCGCCGCGCGGATTAACTGCAACTCGTCATCATCCTTAATCATGCGCGCGCGTTCCACGAGCGCCGGAGCATCCTTCAAAGTTACGCCGGAGGGCCGCAGCCTGGTCAGGCGCTTCTTTTCGGCAATCGTGAAGTGCTCGGCCTCGATCCCGATCGTCCAGCCTTTAGTACGTCTGCGCCGTGAGCCTAGAAATTCTCCCAGAGCCGCCGGCACAGACTTGCTCGCGATCACTACCTTCGCCGCCTTCACTTCTTCATGCGCCTGGGTGTCATAGCGGACGTCGGTAAAGAAAACGCTCCCCGCCTCCTCCACCAGCAGCAACCGGCGCTCCCGGTAAAGCCGCAAAGATAGCGGATGTTGGGCAGATGGCTGATCAGGAGCCCATCAAATCGCGTGGTCGCGAGATGCTCCCGCAATTTCCGCTGGCGCGTGAGGAAGTCCATTACGCCCCAGTTTATCAGGCTGAGAAGCTAGAAGCATCGGTGCTGCCGATCGGGAGGGACCCATCTCGGCTCGGCTATTGCAGCTTCGCGTACTCGGCTTTGGCTTGTTTGTAGATGGGGATGTCGGGATCAGCGTCCTTCCAGAGGGTGAGGAAATCTTTGTAGGCGGCGAGGGCGCGGACGCGGGCCGCATCGGCATCGGTACCCTGCGAAGCTCGCGACTGCAACGCATTCGCCCGAGCCACGCCCAAGTGCGCCAACGCTCCCGTCCAGCAGTTCCAGACGATGCCGCTGTGGTCGATGATCTTCTGAAACTCCGCGGCGGCTTCGTTGCCTTGTCCGGCGGCGAGGTATACCTCTCCGCGCACGTACACGTGGTAAAGACAGGAAATATTGGTGATAAACGAGATATTGCCTAGCTCAAGGGGGAAAGGTGCTTGGGGGACATTCACGGCGAGAGACTGATTCTTCCTGTCCAGCGCCAGTTGTGCCTGGATCGCAGGCAGCCAGAGCGACTGCATTTGCGTATCCAGCGGGAAGCGTTGCTCCAGGTCTTGCGACAAGGACTCGGCTCGCGCGGTGTCGCCCGCCATGGCCAGCGCAAGCGCGGCCTCAACTTCGACGCCTTGAATTGCGGGGGCAAGCTTTAAGGCTGCGAGCGCTCTTGACCGGGCTTGCGCAGGATTGCCGAAAGCCGCTTCCCATTGAGCGGCTATCGCGAGATGGATCGCGGCATTTTCTTTATTGTCGGTTCGCACTGCGGAGTCAACGGCCCGTTTGGTTAGTTCGCGCGCATGGCCCAGGTGACCGCCATACGCTTCGGTGTCCGCCGCGAGCCCCAGTCCGAAGTTCTCATACTCGCTGCTGTTCGCAAGCCATTGCTGCTGTTGCGCCATCGCGGCCGGGTCTGAGTTGAAGAAAGCAAGAGCATAAAGCGCCGTGTGCGTTGGGTAATCATCCAGCTTTCTTGCTTCAGTCTCGTCGATATTCTGTCGGGCATCGTCGAAACGCTGCAACGTGATGGCGTAGAGGGTGTAATTTTCGTAGAATGACGACTGATCCGGCCCAAGGTGTTGCGCCCGCCGCGTAATTTCTGCTGCTTGCTCATACTTGCCCAGTTCGGCGTACAGAATGCCTAACGCGCCGTACGCCCCCGCTTCCCGCGGGTAGCTGTCGATCTCCTCCTGATAGGTCTGGGCAGCTTTATCGAATTCCCCGGTGACACTCTCGTAGTAGTCAGCGGCGATCCTGAGCTTTTCCCGATCACTGGCATGGTCCCGTAACTGAAAAGCCTTCTTGTAATACTCAACGGCCCGTCCCAATTCGTTGAGACCACGGTACTCGCCGGCCAATCGGTCATAGCCCATGGCAAAATTCGGGTCCAGTTCGATCGCCCGCTGATCGTAGGGCACGGCTGCGGCGGTTCCCTTCAGATTCGCAGCCTGCCTACTGAGGCTATAGGCCTTCAGAGCTTCCAGCGAAGATGTGGTGGCCTGGACGAGTGGGACGTCAAACTTCTGCACCGTGGCCAGCGATTCGCCCAGTTCGCCCCTCAGCTTCGAGGCCGCCGCGCCCAGAGCATCCAGTACCTTCTCCTTGGCCGCAGCTGTCACCTGTTCCTCGGCCAGCATGCCTCCGCTCTGGCAATTCACCGCCTTCAGGCCCAGCACATATTCGCTGCCGAGACTGCCGATGGTTCCGGCGATATATGCCTTACTGCCAGCGCGCTGGCAAAGCTCGCGAGCTGCTTCGGGCGTTAGTTTCGTACCTGCGGGACGGGTCATCTCACGTAGCGTCTTCGCGACCTCGTCGTCGGAGAGCACGCTCAGGAAGGGCGATTGCCGCAGGGAAACGGTGAGGGCGGTTTTTAGCGTGTCGTCGAAGATTGGGTCGCCGGTGCTGTTGGCGAAGTCGGCGAGGACGATGGTGTCTTTGTCGGTGAGCTGACGCGCGGCCTGTTGTCGAGAGCGGTAGTAGAAGCTGGCGGCGAGGATGAGAGCGAGCAGGATGGCGGCTGCAACATAGGCGCCGAGCTTTGCTCGGCCCGGACGGGCAAGAGTGCCCGTCCCCACACGATCCGTCCCTACACGACCGGTCTCGTCTCGCTGCAGGCGGTGCAGGTCGGCGCGGATGTCGGCGGCGTGCTGGTAGCGGAGATCGCGATCTTTTTCGAGGGCTTTGTCGATGATGGCTTCGACTTGCGGCGGAAGCTGCGGGTTGAGTTCGGTTGCCGGACGCGGCTTCTGGTGCAGGATGGCGCCGCAGATTTCTCCGGAGCTTTCGCCTTCGAAGGCCAGTTTGCCCGTCGCCATTTCGTAGAGGACTGCGCCGAACGAAAAAAGATCGCTGCGGGCGTCCAGTTCTTTGGCGCGGACTTGTTCGGGCGACATGTAGGCGACTGTGCCCAGCATGGTGCCGGGGCTGGTGAGATGCTGCTCTTCGACTGCTTCCGTCGCGGTGTTGGCGGCGGCAATCTGGCTCGACGAGCTAGCTGGGGCCGCGACTTTGGCCAGCCCGAAATCCAGGATCTTGGCGTGGCCGCGCTTGGTGACAAAAATATTCGCCGGCTTGATGTCGCGGTGGACGATGCCTTGCGGCATGCGCGGCGTCGAGCGCGTCGGCGATTTCGATGGCCAGCGCGAGCAGCACATCGGTCTCGATTGGGCGGCCGGCGATGCGGTGCTTCAGCGTCATGCCATCCAGAAATTCCATGACGATGAAGGCCTCGCCGTGCTGGTCGTCAATTTCGTGGATGGTGCAGATGTTGGGATGATTCAGCGCGGACGCGGCCTGGGCCTCGCGCTCGAAACGGGCCAGGGCCTGCGCATCTTTGGAAATTTCTTGCGGCAGGAATTTCAGCGCGACGAAGCGGTGCAGCTTCAGGTCTTCGGCTTTGTAGACCACACCCATCCCGCCCCCGCCGAGCTTCTCGACGATGCGGTAGTGCGAGATGGTTTCGCCGATCATAATGCACAGATCATAAGGGGCGAATCTTACGTCGGCGAAACCGCCAAGTCAATGAACGCCGCCACGCGGCGGGCTCCGCAAACGCAGAACCGCCGCCCTGACAGTTTCTTCAGGACGGCGGCTCTTTCTTCTTTACTCGGTACTCGCGACTCGAGACTGGTTAGGTCTGAATGATTCGCGGAGTGATGAAGAAAATCAGCTCCTGGTTGCTGGTCGTGACCTGCGTGTGTTTGAACAGGTTGCCCAGGTAGGGCAGGTTGCCGAGCAGCGGCACCTGCGAGATGTTGATCGAGTTCTGCGTCTGGATGACGCCGCCGATCACCACCGTGCCGCCATCGGTCACCAGTACCTGCGTGGTGGCCTGCTGCGTGATCAGTTCCGGGTTGCCCTGTACTTCCTGACCGAAGTTCGGCGTGGTGTTTTCCACGTCGACGTTCAGGAAGATGGTGTTTTCCGAAGTGATCTGCGGAGTCACCGTCAAGCGCAGGAACGCGTCGACGTAGGTCACCGTCGGAGGACCACCCAACTGCGCCTGCGTGACGATCGGAACGCGCACGCCCTGTTTCACCAGAGCCTGAATGTTGTTCTGGGTGACGACTCGCGGACGGCTGAGCACTTTCAGCAAGCCGCGCGACTCGGCCAGCGAGAGCACCGCGTCAATTCGCACGGTGTTGCTGGCGTTGATGAATGACAGACCGCTCGAAGGCGAAGTCGATCCCAGGTTCGAGAACAGCGGAATCGACGATCCAGTGGTCGACGAACCGGTTCCCGGCACCGTGATGTAGCCCGGCGTCAGGCCGCCCACCGTGGTCGGTGAGGAACCCGACTGCCTGGTTGCCACCGATGGCGCTGTGGCCGTTGCCCCAGCCAAAGCCCAGCTGCGTGCCGATGTCGCGGGCAAACTGCCGGGTCGCGGCTACGACCCGGGCTTCGATTTCAACTTCCTGCGTCTTGCGGTCCAACTGCGTGAGCAGGCGGTCGATGATCGGAAGCACTCGCGGAATGTCGTTGACGATCACGGCGTTGGTGCGGTCATCCGCGACAACGTCGCCACGTTGCGACAGGAATTTCTTTACCGTGACGATTACGTCTTTCGCCTTGGCGTAGCTCAGGAAGCGCGTCACCGAAACTTTCTCGACGGCCGCGGCTTCTGACTCGATCTGGGCGCGGCGTCCATCGGCTTCGTGCTTCAGGGTGTCGACGGTGGCGATGCGCAGAACGTTGCCTTCCAGTTCGCGAGCCAGGTCGTTGTTCTTGAGCACGATGTCCAGCGCCTGATCCCACGGCACGTCATCGAGAACCACAGTCAGTGTGCCGTGCACGTTCGGATCGAGCACTACGTTGAGGCCGCTGATTTCGTGAATCAGGCGGAAGAAGTCTTTCAGGTCGACATCTTTCAGGTTGACTGAGATCGGCTCACCGGTATATTTCGGTCCGGTCGCGGCCGCTTGCTGGCCGGCCTGCGCCTTCTGCTCCGCGGCCAGATTCACCGCGGGAGTGATCGTCGGAGCGGCATTCTGCTGTTGCGCAGAGTGCACGCTCACCGGAAGCAGTTCCGCGGCCGTCTTATCGGAGAACCGCGCAGCCGCTTCCTGGGCCCGAGCCGCAGGCTCGTCGGCAGCGACGTCGTTCTTGGGTGCATCGTTCTTAGCCTGATAAGAAGGTTGCACGAACCACAAAGTCCGAAGGTGCCGCAGGCGCAGTCTCCGCCTGAGCGGCTCGCGGCGCGAAGGGCGACGCGGCTGGGCTGGCCGGAGTCGCGCTCGCGACCACAGTCTTCGCTTCAGAAGTCTTGGTCTCGGCAGCGGCCTTGGCCATCGCGCCGGCATGCAGGGTCAGAACCAGCTTCCCTGCGGCACCGGGCGTCAGATCGTAGGTGCAAGCCTGGTCGAGGTCGACGACGATGCGCGTGGTCGGATGTTTCTGTCCGTCCATGCCAATGCGTACGCCCTTGACCCCGTCGGCGCCCACGGCGATGCGGGTCTGGCCAGTCGCCATGATGGTCGACGGCAGATCCACCACCACGCGAGCGGGCGAGTCCAGAGTGCTGAGCTTCGGCGTCAGCTGTGCCGCTCGAGCTCATCTCGACCCGGATGTCGTCCGTGCTGCGGACTACGTTGACTCGATCGAGCTGGCTCGGGGTTTGCGCGGCCGCGGCCACGCCCAGAATCAGCACCGATACGAACTGTGTCAAATGTTGCTTTCGCATTTCGCTTCTCCCCACCCGCGGGCCTGGCCCGCGTGTCCTTCTTCAAACTTGATTTCGGCGTTCCCGGTTTCCGGTTGCGCCGTCCTGCATGAAAGTCTCTAAACCGCCGGCGTGAAGATTCTCTTCACCACTTCCCGCGTAAACGATTTGCCCAGCTTGTCCTGAATCGTTTCCTGGAACACCACCGAATCTCCCGTGATCTTCACTACGTAGCCGTTGAATACGGGATCGTTCTCCCGCAGGAAATAAGCCTTGCCCAGATTGTTGGTAACGACTGCGATGAAGCCGTTGTCGGACTTCACCACGCCGCGCAGGTTGATCGCGCCAATCTCCAGGCACTTCTTTCCGGTCGAGCAGCCCGAGCCGCTCTGCTGTACGACCGGGCTGAAGAACGGATCGCGTCTCCCGCTCATCGCCCACTTTTTGTCTTCCGGCTTGGGTTGCTTTGGGTGCGGTTGCGGTCTTGGTCGGAGCCGCATCCGGAATCGTTCTCGGCCGCAGCTTCGGTCTTGGCGGCTGACGGCAGCCTTGACTTGTTCCTTCGGGTCAAGCTTCTTAGCCTGAACCGCCGGCTTTCGGCAGATGCCTTCACCACCGCGACTTTCGCGGGTGCAGGCACAGCCTTGGCCGCCACTGTTGGCGAAGCCACCGGAGCCGGCTTTACTGGCATCGACGAAATCGCAATTGCCTTCGCGGGTGCCGGCTTCACCGCAGCCGTCTTCACCACCGCAGGCTTCGCGGACGATGACTTGACCGCGGCCGACTTCACTGTCGGCGCAGGCATTGCTTTCGCGACGCTGGGTGCAGCTTCCTGCGAATGCAGGGTCAGAATCAGCTTTGCCCGCCGCACTCGGAGTCAGCTCGTAGGCCAACGGCTTTTCCAGATCGATCACAACGCTCGTGGTCGGAGGAGTTTTGCCGTCCATGCCGATGCGCACGCCTTTGACTCCGGCGCTGCCCACAGGAATTTTGTTCTGCGCGCTGGCCACTACCGTCTCCGGCAGTTCCACCACGATGCGGCTCGGCGAATTCAGTTTGCTCACCCGCGGCGTTACCGCCTGGCTGGAACTGATTTCAATCGCGATCCCGTCCGCTCCTGGCACCACGCTCACATGCTGCAGCTGGTTGTCTGGCTGAGAAGAAGCGACTGGAGCGAAGCCGCCGCCTTCGCCGCCGACCGGCTTCGACCCCGGCTATCGGCCGCGGGTTTCACCGCGGGTGCCGGAGCGCCCGGTGCCGGCTTGCTGTCCAGAGCCGGTGCTTGGCCTGCTTCTGCTGCAGCGATTTTGCCGTGCTGCGCGCGTTGTCGATAGCGTCGGGAGTCTGTGCCATAGCCTTCATGGCCCCAGATCCGCCCACCACCATTGCCACTGCCAGAATAGTTGTCGTCAGTTTGATCGTCTGCTTCATAGTCATCCCTACTTCTTCACCGGCGTTCCCGGTTTCGTCCCGGCGCTGGCTGCTGAAGGTGTCAAATCGTGACTGAAGTATGTGGTCGCCGTGAAGGTCGCGATAATGCTCTCGTTGGGCGCGTACTGGTAAGTGTGCTTGGCCTTCGCCGCGCTGGGAGTCCGGGTCGTCGCCACCAGCAGACTGCTGATGTTCACGATCCGTTCCAGCTTGCTGACCCGGTCGAAGAAATTCAGCATCGAGTAGTACGGCCCGTCCAGTTCAATGTCGAAGGGCACTTCCGTGTAGTACTGCTGCGACTTCGTGTCCTTCGCCGTATAGCGCCGCAGTTCCACGCCCGCCTTCTGGGCTTCCGCGTCCAGCATGGTGATGAAACCATCCACCTGCTTTTCGTCGGGAACGATGCGCTGCTCGATCTCCAGCTGCTGTTTCAGCTCGGCCAGCTGCTGATCCATCTGCTTCAGCTTCGGCCGGTAGGACTCGAGTTCGTTGTTTTCCCGAATCTTGTCTTCGAGCGCGTGCTGCGCCGCCGCGTTGTGATCGTTCTGGGTCTTGAACAGCGTGAAGTACAGCGCCGCCGTTACCACTGCGCCGCCCAGAATCACCGCTCCCCACTGCTTGATGCCCGAAAATTCGCTAAAGTTCGCCATAGGTCAGCCTCGTCCCTATCTTAGGACTTTCCCTTCTCGCAGGTCAGGGTGAACTGGAATGCCTGCATGTCCTTGATCTGTCGTCCTGATAGGTTTCCTTGATCTCGACGCGTCTTGAAGTAGCCGGTCTTCTGCAGGTTCGCGATCAGGTTCGCCACCGCGTCCGTGCTCAAGCGCCGTGCCTTCCAGATTCACGCTCGGTGCCTTGATCGTCCATCTTGCTCAGCCATACGGCTTCGGTGTTGTTCACCGTCTCGCCCAGCATGGCCAGCAGGTTGACCGGACCAGTCTGGTTCGAGCGCGCAGCCCGTCGATCACATCCACCCGGTGCTTGTAGGCGTTGGCCTGGGTCTGGCGCTCCAGAAATTTGCGCCTTCACGTCGGCCAGCTCGCGGTTGTTGGCTCTCCGCCACCTTCATGCGCGACCGCGATCGCCTTGGACTGATGGTCCAGCCGGTACCAGTAGCTCAGGTTGAACAATCCGGCGATGACCAGCACCGCCAGCACCTTCAGCTTGGGCGAACCCATGTCGCCCATTTCCATCGAGGGCATCGACGGACCGCCGCCACCACCGCGCTTGCCCTTCCCTTTGGAATTTTCCAGCAGATTGATTTTGATCATAGCGATTCAAAGCTCCTCAGGGCCAAGCCCACCGCCACTGCCATCTGGCCGGGATTCTGTTCCACCAGTTCCGCCCCGTGTCCTTCCGCGGGCGGCATTACCCGCTGGAACGGATTCAACAACTCCACCGGCATCGAGAACTCCTGCCGCAACGCTTCCACCAGGCCCGGCACCTTCGACGAACCGCCCGCCAGGTAGATTTTTTCGATGTGCTCGCCGGCCGCGCTGGCCCGGAAGAAATCGAAGGTCTTCTGAATTTCCAGCACGATGATTTCCGTCACCTGTTGCAGGATCGGATGCTTCGCATCCTCGCTCACCGTGCCCACCTTGTTGCCCAGCTTGAGCGACTCGGCGTCTTCAAAGCTCAGGTCCAGTTCCTTCTGCAGCGAGTCGGTGTACTGGTGGCCGCCCACGCTGACGTCGCGCGGGAACAACGGCGTCGTACCTTTCACGATGTTGATGTTCATGACGCTGGCGCCCAGGTTCAGCAGAGCCACAACCTGCCCTGGCGCCGGCTGGTAGTTGTACTCGTAGCAGTTCTGCAGGGCCAGCGCGTCAATGTCGACAATAGCCGGGGTGCGCCCGGACATCGAGAGTACGTTGGTGTAGTTCAGAATCTTGTCCTTCTTCACCGCCACCAGGAGAACGTCCATCTGCGGGCTGCCCACTTCGTCGGACAGAATCTGGTAGTCCAGACTCACGTCGGCCAGATCGAAGGGAATGTGCTGCGCCGCTTCCTTCTCGATGGTCTCGGCCAGTTCCTGGTCGCTCATCGAAGGCAGCGAGATCTTTTTCACGATCACTGAGTGCCCGCTCACCGCGGTGGCCACGGCCTTGGTCTTGATCGCGTTGTCCAGAAACAGTTTCGAAATCGCGCTCGAAACCGTGCCCGAGTCCACGATCATGGAATCCACCACGATGTCGGAAGACAGCGGTTCCAGCCCGAGGTGGGAGACTTCAATCTGCCCGCCCTTTTTCTTGAGCTCCACCGCTTTGATGCTCGAGGAGCCTACATCCAGGCCAACAATGGACTTCGATCCCATTCCAAACATGTGCCCACCTTTGTAAGCGCCGGCTGCTTGCCCGGCAGTTTTTTGTAGCGCCGGCGTCCCGCCGGCTGTCCTGAGGGCGACTCGCCCTCAGCCTTACCTCTGCTAAGACCCCGCAGCTTTCGAAGCCGCCTTCGGTTTTCGTTTCGCCTGCGGTTCCATCTCACTCGACTTCTCTTCCATCCACTGGTCCAGCCGCGATTTCTTGAAGCGCCAGCGGTTGCCCAACTTGAACGCGGGAATCTTCTGCTCGCCTACGTACTTGTAGAGCGTGTCCGGACTCACGCCCAGATACTGCGACGCCTGCCGAATATTCATCACTTCTCGCGAGTCGGCCATAAATCCTTTTGCCTTTTCCACCCAACCCATTTCCCGCTTCGGTTGCCTTCGGCCCGCGGTTGCTTCGGGAGACTGCCTCGCCCTCAATTGCCTCTCCGAGGGCTTTCGGTGTTCCGAGCATATCTCAACCCCGAAAAACCCCGGCTCGGAGCGAATCTCCGCGTTTCCTTGGGTTTTTTGCCCATTTTCTGGAATTAGGGAATTTGGAGGGGCGGGCCGAAATCTATATCTTGTGGTGTCCTGAATCGCAGCTACTATTAGAAGTATTTCTGGTCTGGAAGACGACAGGTCACTCCCTGTCAGGTAACTGAAGTACTACGCACGGTACGGAGGTACTATGTCGCTGGTTCAAGCTGCAGCATTTGAAGGAGTTAGCTGCGCGGCTTTTCCGGCGCAATCCGTTACTCGATGGCTGAACCCGGACGCTCGGGACGCCGCATTCTTAGCCTTGTCGCGATGGCTGCAGGCGCAGCACACCCTCGTCTACGATGCGTCGCTCGCGCAAGCGCGTCCCAGGAGGCGCCTTACTGCACGTCGGAAACTTTTCCGTTCACGAACGTGACTTTCAAATCTTTGTAGACCCAGATCTGCTTGGCGCCGAGATTCACGATCTTGTCGGGCTTACCCAGCGAACCCTGCACCTGGTCGGTGGTTTGTCCTTTTTCGATGGTTTCGGGCTCGGCCTGCGCTGCGGGTTGCTGCGCCGCCGGTTGGGCCTGCTGTCCTCCGCCCTGCTGATCTCCACCCTGTTGCGCTCCCTGCTGATCTCCGCCGGAATCCTGTGAGGCGTCGCTGATGGAGAGCAGTTGTCCGATCGTGTCTTCCACCGATCCCGCGCTGGCGTTGGCCAGTGATCCCTTGGGGAACACGAACACTACATTCGCCTTGTTGTAGGTCGGCGGATCAGTTTTGTTGCAGGTATCGCACGCCACAATGCCCATCGTGACGGTGTCTTTGGCGACGTTGACTTCAATCTTGGTGGGATAAACTTTGTCGCCCTTGGCGAACAACTTGGTGGTCTGTCCCTCTGATTGCGTCTGCGAAAAATGTCCTAGCAGCGCCTTTTTTCCCGACACCATCAATCCGCTCGGGCCGTGCACCACGCCGCCCTCGTACTTGCTGGTGAGCGAGGTCTTGTCGGAATAGGGAACGCCCAGGACGCCACCCTTCTGCATGGCCAGCACGGTTCCTTCTTCCACCACGGAATACCCACTGGTATCCGAGCCCAGCTTCACCGCCTTGTACTGGGCGGCCAGTTGCTCCTGCAATGAAACCGCCTGCGCGGCCGCCTGCTGCGCCGGAAACATCGTGGCACACACCCCAACCACGAGAGCAGGAATCATTCGGTTGAACCCGCTTCGAAACTTGCTTTCAAACTTGTGCCCCATGGCCGGAGTTCTCCTTCTCATGATCTGCCTGCTGCCAGGCAGGATGTGCCAACCGGATTTTGTTTCAGGAACCCGCGCTACAAAACAACCCGGATAATCAGCGGTGGAGCGCCTCCCAAGCAAGCGGCGCTCCACGCGCGATTTTGAAATCACCGCCGAGCCCGAGCCCGGCAGCGAAGTTTACTGCGAGCCGCCAGACGCAGCCTCGGCCTTCACGTCCGCCTCGGTCTTGTCGGCATCGGCATCCTGCTCGTCCAGCGTCTTGCCGACTGTCTTGTCCGGCGGAGGCGGCGGAACATCGGAAGCAACCGTCTTGGTATCCGGAGCCTTTGGCAGGCCGCCGGTTCCGCTCTTTGAGGCCATGGACTTCATGCCCTCATCGATCTGCTCCTGGAAGTGGTTCTGCATTTCCTGCAGGTCGTCGACCGCCACCAATACGGTTTTACCCGCGGCGCAATCGGCCTTCTTGCTGCTGGCAATGCTGACACTCACTTTCTGGTCGTCGTCGGGAGTATCGGTGAGCCGGGTGATTACATCCCCCTGCGTCAGCGAGCATTCCTGACCATCGGCAACGACCGCCAGATCGTCGGAGACTACGAACGTGCGCCGCGCCGGATCCAATGCGGGAGGCACTTGATCGCCCGCCGCTTGCGCTCCGCCCGCCGAGGCTGAGGACGAACCCGCCTTGGCAGCGTCGGCCTGCGTAGCCGCGATCTGCGCCTTCACTTCATCTGCGATCGCCGCCTTCACTTCCGGCGACAACGCTGCCGGAGCATCCGGCGCCGCTCCGCCACCATTGCTGGCCACTTGATTATCCGCCGGCGCGGCATTGTTTGCGCCCTCGGCTGCTGCGTTGGCGTCCGCTTGCGCCGCGTACGCCGCCTGCAGATTGGCCGCGATCAGATAGTCGGTGAGCCAGAAAGCTGCCGAAGGATATACGGGATACGGCGCGAAGTATCCGCCGTAGTATCCGTACCAGGGCGAGCCGCCCCATCCCCATCCGTAGTAAACCGGCGCTGCCCACGGGTTATACGCCCAGCCGTAGTAGCCCGCGCCGAAATAATAAGGGTGATAGTAGCCGTAGTAGGTATGACCGCCCCAGCCATAGCCGCGATAAACGCCCGAACGGTATCCGCCATGGTAGTAGTACGTCCGCGAATAATAGGAATGCCCGCCGCGGCTGACATAGGCGCGCTGCACATAGCCGCCATGCCGTCCCGTGCTCACGATGTGCGCGCCGTTATGATCGCGCACAATCGTGCGGCCGCCATGCAGGTTGTGCTCAATGTGCATGCCGTTGCGGTTGACCGAGCGAATCTGCCCGTTCGGCCGGATGTGCGCCGATCCGCCACCCTTAAGCGAAACGTTGCGGCCAGGTGCGGTGTGGCTGGCTGAGGCCGAGTGGGTCGCGCCGCCGTGTGTCGTGGCGCCGCCGGCATGCGTCGTCGTGCCGGTGTGGGTGGTCGTTCCCGTGTGCGTCGTGGTGCCGCCCGCGTGGGTCGTGGTTCCGGTATGGGTAGTCGTTCCCGTATGGGTGGTCGTACCGCCCGCATGCGTGGTGGTGCCGGTGTGGTTGGTGGTCCCGGTGTGGGTGGTGGTGCCGCCGGCATGGGTGGTGCTGCCGGTGTGGCTCGTGGTGCCAGTGTGGCTCGTCGTGTTGGTATGGCTTGTCGTGTTGGTATGGCTGGGCGCTGAATGTTGCGCCGGCGCGGAAGTGTGGGCCGGAGCGCTGGCGTGAGGCGCCGGCGCGGAATGCGGCGCCGAAGCGGTTTTGTGCTGGGCGATCAGGAGCGCCGGAACCAGCAGCACGAGTGCCACCGAAGCATACTTCCGCAGACCATTCTTATTGCTGGGGAATTTCATCGCAAACTCCTAAACTGCAAAGATTTCACGCGACCGCCCGGGGGGCAAACGTGCAGGCAGCGGCGGACGGACAGTTCCAAACTCTTTTCAGGGCCCAAGTGAGAAGACCGGCACGGAGCCAGGTGAGGCGTCTCTAAAGCGCCCGAGACTGGCATCCTGCGGCGGAGCAACGTTATCAAAAATTCGCCTGCCCGCGCAATCGTTTTCTCGATTCCCTTGCTTCCGCCGCGCCGCTCTTCTGCTGTAATCTAGTTCCTCAACTTGCTAAGCATCTTCAACCCCGGGTTCCAAGGAAAGTTCGCAGGAGCATCCTGCAGAATTTTGGAAGGAACTCTTCGCCGACTTTTTCGGTCGGAGAGGAATGTTGGTCGACGAATGTTCGGGAGAGTAAGGTTCGGAGAAGAGTTTCCGGAGAATTCCATTGCGCTATCTTGATCGTCTGCAGCCGCTCGCCCTTCTTGTCATGCGCCTCGTCATCGGCGCCATCATGGTCGCTCACGGTTCTCACAAGGTTTTTGGAGGGCTACACCACCACGCTCAGGTCGTGGCCAGCCTTGGCATACCTGCGTGGCTGGGTTACGTGTCTTCATTCACCGAGTTTGTCGGCGGCTTGCTGCTGCTCGCGGGATTTTTCACGCGCCCCGCCGCCTTCGCGGTCTGCATCGATCTGGCTGTCGCCATCTGGAAAGTACACTTCCACAATGGACTCCTCGGATCACCCGACCATCCGGGCTATGAATTTCCCCTGGCTGCCGCCACCATCGCGTTCGCCCTCATCTTCTTTGGGGGCGGTTCCATCGCCTTCGACCACGTGCTGCGCGGCGGCGGCAGCGGGCCATCGAAACGCTCATAAGCTTCATCCGCCAGAACTCGCCCCCCGCTAGAAACGGACGCAACTTGTTCGCCGCGGCGGGGTTTGATTGTGGGCAATCTGCCCCTTGCAGCGCGCCAGAGGGCAGCACAACCCAACCCCCGCGGACCCCGCTCAATTGAATTCCGCCGCGGTTAAATTTATGATGAACAGGTCATCCATGCACCTGCATCCAAATGCTTTGGCGGTCGCATCTCACCGTCATCGAACGCTTCAATACAGGAGGTTCTCTTGAGAAAGACTGCCCTGCTCGCCGTCATGAGTGGATTCATCTTCCTAACCTGCTTGGCCCAGGCCCAGCAGGGGGATGCAATGTTCGGAGGCGGCACCCTGGTGTCGCCGGGAGCTGCACCGTGCGAAGGCGGGCCTAACGCCGAGCTCGGCGTTCTCTGCCCTGAAAAGGGTGGCTTCTACGCCAACATTGGCGCGGATGTCATCTTCCACAAGCGCCTCGGTTTCGGTTTTGACGCCCTTTGGAGAGGCAGCCAAGGGAATTTCGACGGAGCTGGCCAGCCCTATCGTCCCATCTTGTTCGATTTCAACGGCGTGTGGCAGCCCCGCATCAGCAAGAAAGTCGGCGCTGATCTCATGGCCGGCATCGGCTGGCAGACCACCCGTTTCTATCTGCCTTATTGCACCAACGGTTTCACCTGCAACAACTACACCAGCAGCAATCACTTTCTGGTGGATGTCGGCGGCGGCATCCGTTACTACGTCTGGGGACACGTTTTCGTGCGTCCTGAAGCCCGCTTCTACCACATCCTGAACAATACCGACGTGTTCACTTCCGGCAACGTGGTCCGCGTCGGAGCCTCCATCGGATACACTATCGGTGGTCCTGAATAAATTTCTGATTGGGCAGGCGGTCGCGGGTCGGCGTCGTGGGAGAAGGCAATCTTCTCTCCTCGCCGATTCGCGGCCGCATCGCCAGGCTGAACCCACCAATCTGCCCGCGCCTGCATCCCAGAATTCTGAGCCACTGAAACAGACAAGGGGGCTGTATTTGAGAAAGTTCGCGCTGCGAAGGTTCGCGATCCAGATCGCGGGAACTAAATCTGCCTGGATGAAATCTGATTTAATGCAATTCAAAAGGATGAAATCCGCGCTCACGATCTTTGGGTTATTCCTGTCTGCGGTATTTCTGGTGCCCACCTTCGCCCAGGCCCAGCAATTTGACGTCGCCGTCGGCGGCGGCACACTTTTCTCCACTAAGAACCCGACCGCTTCGTTGGCCTTCGAGCCTCCCGCCGAGAAGGGCGGAGTCTATCCCAACGTCAGCATCGAGCGGACTTTCAAGAACCACTTCGGCTACAGCGCGGAACTCGCCTTTCGCTACCACCGGGATCTCTATAACGGCTATCAACCCGTGCGCCCTATTTTTTATGATTTCAATGGCGTGTATGTGTCCCGACTGAATGGAATCTTCCCCGCTCGCGTCGCCAAGAAAACCCGCATCGACTTTACGGGCGGCGTGGGCGGTGAGAGCCTTCTTTTCTACACCCAGTATGGAAATTGCAATTACTCCGCCTGCGCCGCGAGTGTGAACAGCAATCACTTCATGGTTCACGCCGGGGCCGAGGTTCGTTACATGCTGTGGCACCGCCTGTTTATTCGTCCCGAAGCCAACCTCTACCACGTCTTCGATAACTACGAATTCCATTCCGATAACGTGCTCCGGCTGGGCGCCTCGTTCGGCGTCACCTTCCACCGCGACTGAGTTCCGGCGCGCCCCGCCGATCGCGCTCACCGAAGCGGAAGAACCGGCAAAGAAAAAAGGCAGCGCCGCTTGGCGCTGCCTCGCATTTTTTCTGCTACCTACTCTACGGCATGCTCATGCAGATCTCAGCTTCGTGGATCGCCATGTCGAGGTGTTCAATCGCCTTGGCGCGGTGTCCGTCGAAATCGTGATCCGCGGATTCCAGGTGATGCTTGGCGGAGCGCATCGCCTCCAAACCTTCATGAATGTGCGGATGCGGCGGCGGAGCTGGCATGGCTACAGCGGCTGCAGGCGCAACCACCGCTGGGGCGGCTGCGGCCGAGGCTTTGGTCCCGCCTATTGCCGCCGAGAAGGCCAGCGTCAAGAGAACTGTTACTAGAACGAGCAAAGTCAGAAGCCCGAATTTCTTCATGTGTTCCTCCTCGTCCGAATTCCGGCTCGGACGCAACCGGTCTGTTTCCTTCCAGTGGTCGCGGATAATTCTGTTGCACTGTGAGCCCGACCGCGACACCCGCACAGTATAGTCGCTGATGCAACCTAGTCCCTGTGCAAAAGGTTACTCGGTAGATGCTCCGTCACGGGCGCCGCTGCTTGCGCCACCACAGGAATGCCAGGACCAATACCGCAGCAATCGCTACCGCCAAGTCAAAGCGCTTGATGATCCGCTCCAGCCGGTGCCAGTGCTGGCCGAATAAATATCCGGCCCCGGCGATCACGGTGACCCACACGCCGGCGCCCAGAAAATTGAAGATGCCGAACTTGCGCCACGGCATGCGCAGCACGCCCGCCAGCGGCCCCGCGATGATGCGCATACCAAAAACAAAGCGCGCAAAAAAGATCGTGACTGCGCCATAGCGGGAAAAGAGATCTTCTCCGCGCGCGAGCGCCGCATCCTGAATTCTGAACAGAGACTGGTAACGCGCCAGCACCGGTCGGCCGCCGTAATAGCCCAAAGCAAAGCCGAGATTATCGCCGACCGTCGCCGCGACTGTCGCTACCACGATGATCCACGGCAACTGCAGCTCATGCTGGGAGTATGCCAGGAAACTCGCCAGCAACAGCACTGTCTCTCCCGGGACAGGAATTCCAGCGTTCTCGAGCAGCAGCGCCGCCGCCACAGCCCAATAGCCGTAGTGCACCACCGCATTCCGCAGGAACTCGAGAATGGAGTGGGTCATGATTTCCGTATGGATTGCAAATCGCAACGACAGCGGGGTGCCCCATGTCTCGCGTCCTTTGCGAGACGTGGGAAAGTTGGACTCATCCTCTCAGGAACTCAATCAGCGCCCGGTTAAACTCGTCGGCACATTCCTCATACGGCAAGTGCCCCACGCCCGGAAACACGATCGTCTGCACGTTGGCAAAGTTCCGCGCCAACGGTTCCATCGACGAAACATAAACCGCCGGATCTTTACTGCCCCACATCAGCAGCGTCGGAATCGCGGAAAGCTTGGGCAGAAGTTCCTTGAGTTCCCCGAGATCGGCCGTCCAGGTCTGAACAATACTTAGCCCATGCTCGAACAATCCAGGAATCGCCAGGGGCGCGACATAGCCTTCCAGAGTTCCAGGAGGAATTCGTTCGCGATCGCCGTACATGCGCGCGTGAAAGTAGGGAAACAGTATCTTCGAGGGGACAATCAACGCACGAAAGAGCGCAGCCCCGAAGCGCGTCCCGAAAAACGGCGCCAGCTTTTTTCCATGCGCCGAGTAAGGATTCACCGGAGCCACCAGCACCAACCGCCGCACCTGCGGACAACCCGCCGCCGCAGATTTTTCGCTCAGCGATTCCGCAGCCACAGCCATCGCGACCGCCCCACCCCGAGACGTTCCCAACAAATCGAATGACGTGATCCCCAATCGCTCCGCAAACTGCAAAACCCGGCGCGCGGTTCCGCGCATCGAATGGTCGATCCCGCGCGGCCGGTCCGAAAATCCCGCACCCAATAGATCCGGCGCATACACCGTCGCATAAGGCGCCAGCGCGGGCATGGTGTATCGCCACGAATAGGAATATCCCAACAACCCGTGCAGCAAAATCAGCGCAGGGCCCGAGCCCGCGCGCAAATACCGCATGCGCGCCCCGTCGAAGTCCATCCAGCACTCTTGCGCGCCCACATCGAAAGCAGAGGGAGGGTCCACAACGGCACTCGGCGAAATTGCCTGCATCTCAGTCATCGCAGAATCTACATCGCTAAAAATCTTCCGGCCACGGGACAACTCTTCCATCCCCAAAACATTCCTACTTAAGTGAAATAACGCCTCTGTCGTTTCACTGGGGAGCCTCGGCTCCCCGTTTTTGTTTCCGGCTACCAAACCCAAAGCGGGGTGCCCCATGTCTCGCGTCTTTTGCGAGACGTGGGAATCCCAGCCACCGGAACCCTCTCCGAATCACTACGCCGCCTTCCGCTTCTTCCCCAACAACTTCTTCAACACCCGAATCCCCTTATCGACATGCTTCTCTTCCATCAGGAACGGAGGCAGGAAGCGCACCACCGTATCCTGCGTGCTGTTGAAGAGCACACCCTCGGCCAGCGCCGCATCCACAATCGGACGCGCCGGAATCTCCAGTTGAATCCCCTGAATGAATCCGCGCCCGCGCACTCCCGTAGCCGCAGCGCGCTTCTCCACCAGTCCCTTCAACTCCTGATGCAAGTAAGCGCCGACTTTATTCACGTTCTCCAGCAGCTTTTCTTCTTCCACAATCGCCAAGAATTCGAGTGCGACGCGGCAAGCCAGCGGACCTCCGCCAAACGTCGTGCCATGTTGCCCCGGAGAAATCGCGGTCGCGAATTCTTCTTTTGCAATGAACGCGCCCAAGGGCAACCCCGCCGCGATCGGCTTGGCAATCGCCACAATATCCGGAGTCACTCCAAAACTCTGGAACGCAAAAATCGTTCCCGTGCGCCCCAGGCCGCATTGAATCTCGTCAAAGATCAGCGCGACTTTGTGGCGATCCGCCAGCGCCCGGCACTCGCGCAAAAATTCCACCGAGCACTCGTAGATTCCGCCCTCGCCGAAAATCGGCTCCAGCACAATCGCGCACACATTGTCGTTGATCGCCGCCCGCAGGCCATCCAGATCGTTCTGCTTCACAAACGTTACATCTTCGAGCAGCGGCTCAAATCCCTTGCGATGCTTGTCCTGCCCGGTCAGAGACAACGCGCCAAACGTCCGCCCATGATAGGAACCGTCGAGCGCAACCAGTTTGCTTTTCGACTCTCCGCCCTCGCGATGCCCCGCCAGCCGCGCCAGCTTGATTGCTCCCTCAATCGCCTCGGTTCCGCTGTTAGAGAAAAACGCGCGGAACTTTATTCCGGAGCTCGTTCCCGACGCCGCGCTCGCCAGTCCGCACAGCTTCTCCGCCAGCGGGCCCTGGTACTCGTGGTAATACAAATTCGACACGTGCACAATCTTCGACGCTTGCTCGCGAATCGCCTTCACAATCCGCGGATGCGCGTGCCCCAGCGCATTCACGCCCAGGCCGGAAACAAAATCGAGATACTTCTTGTCGTCGATGTCCCACAGAAAAACGCCCTTGCCCCGCGTCAGCACGACCGGATACCGGTTATAAGTCTGCAGCAAAAACTGCCGCTCCCGTTCAGCGATTTGTTCGAAGGTATTCATAGGAATGAAATGATTTTACCGGAAATGCAGGCTGGCCTTCGCCGTCTCACAAGCAGAATTTCAATTTCAAGTCGCTCGGATTGACTGGCACACCGCGTCCGCTTAGGATGACTTGCCTTGCTCCTTGCCTTCGACGGGCTTAGTGTCAGCATGGAATAATTTTTCGACGGGGAGAGATCGCAGTCCTAAGCTATGCCCACGGCAGATGAATTTTGGCAAGTAGCGGCACAGGTTGCGTCTGAGCGCGGTGGCCTGGTGGTTGCATTCCCGAGAGAAGCCGCGCAGCCTGAGCTCGGCTCCACGCTCGGCAACGTGCTCGGATTTGCGCCTCAGTTGCCGGTTCGGGTTACCAGCCTCTCGGATTGGGCGGATTGGATCGAGCAGGTCGAGGCGTTCTACCGCCTGCGTCCCGAGTGGGGTCGAGGCAAACGCGGCACCGCCGACACCAATTACTATCGCGTGAAGTTCGAGGAAATGCCGGAAACGCTGTTCGAGTTGACATCGGAGCCGGGGCCCGGTTTCGAATCGATCAGGACCACCGCCAGTTCCGCTCTCGACTCGAGTTACCGATTCTCCGCCTCCGCCGTGCCATCTTTCGCCGGATATGCCGAGCCGGTCGTTGGCTTTCAAGGCGTGTCATTCGCGCCCCGTCTGGCCGCCCGCGTCCTCGATGTGATGGTTCACTACATCGCAGGATTCGTGGGAGGAACGCTTTTCGCTTTGCTTTTGGCCCTCGCCTCCGGCGGCCGACCTCCGGCTTATATTCTGCAACGGCTCTCGCAACACGGCATAATTGCCACCGTGGCCGCGATCCTGGGCTGGATCGCCTATAACGTGATCTGCACCAGCATCTCTGGAAGCACACCCGGCAAACTGCTGCTCTCGATGCAGGTCATTCAGGACGATGGCTCTCCCTGCCGGCCGGCGTCCGCCATCCGACGGGAACTCGCCTTCTTCGCGGACGCCATGGTCTTCGGACTCGTCGCCTATTTTGTGATGAGCCGAGACCCGCAACAAAAGCGACTCGGCGACGGATGGGCTGACACCCTCGTGTGCAAACGCGCTGACGTGCCCGCGGCCAGCCGGCGGGATGGCACGCGGTTCGCGTTGGGCCTGCTGCTCGCCATGGTCGCCGACATTGCTTTGCTGATGATCGGATGGCTGATCCAGATGAATTCGTGATGCGGCAGCGGAGCCATCGTACTCCGCCTCACAGCGAAAATTTCGGATCGCCTTCCACAAGCTGCGTCCGCAGCTTCGGAATTTCCCCGCGTTTCCAAATCTGGGTCCGCGATTTCACCCGATAGCTGAGTGCGCCGCCGTCGGCGCGCTCGCTGCGTTCGATGGGGCGAGGGATGCAGACGAATTCCGTTTCGAGGAAATCACTCGTGGCGTGAACCATCGAGTAGCCGTGACCTCCCATGTCGACGAACGAAAGATGCGGCGATAATTCAGGATTCGACAATGCGCGCGCCTTGGCCACATCTCCGGTCTTCAGATATTCAAGACACGACCGCACGCCGTGCCGCACCAGCATATTCAGAATCGGCTGCGGGGCAGAGTCGCCCGGCCCTTGCCCCACATAAAACGAGCGCAGCGGATGGTCCTTGGGCAAACCGTGTTCCAGCGCTTCCACAATGCCGGGAGCGGAAATTGAACCGGTCACAAACGCGATGCCAACCGGCGCGAACGATTTCGGCGGAAGTGTCTTCGCCGCCAGCCCCGCCCAGAAACTGTGGCGATCGCCGGCGATCGTGGCGAATCCGGTAATGCCATGCGCCTGCACGAAGTCATAAATCTCTCCGCGCTCCACATAGGCGGTGCCGTGGTCGCCCAGCGGCGAAGTCGCGAAACCCGCACCCGGCCACGGTTTCGTCATGCCCTGGGGCAGATTTTTCAGATCGGCGCGCATGTCGAGCGTGGCCGTGGTGTTGCCCCAAATCTTCCAGGTGGCTTTCGACTCTCGCAGCCGCTCCAGAAACCACGACTTCTGTTCGGCGCCAAGAATGGTTTGCGCCGGACGATCCTTCCACAAATTCGCAACCTCGACGCTGCCGAATCGAATCGACGCCGGCGGCTGCCCGGCTGCATAAGTTTTTCCCGCGTCCATGATTTCCATGGCCTCTTCGGCAATGAACTCGGGAAAGTCATCGCTCGAAAGCGGCGCGGCCTCGGGTTGATCGGTCGGGGTCTCGGAGCGATAGCTGCGCTGGTCGGTCACGATCAACTCCACGTTGCGCCCCCACCGCAGCGTGCGATAACCCTTCAGGCTTCCGATTGCCGCCAGATTGTTTGGCTCGAGTCCGAGTCCGTGCTCGTCGAAGCGCGTGACCGGCGCGTCCGTGACCTGTGGACCGTCGAAGCGATCGAGTGACGGCCCACTCGGTTTAGTAATTCGCGCCGGCTGGTATTCGAAGAACGCCTGGTTGGCCGCGACTTTGCGGGTCTGCGCCGGCAGCGTTTTGCCGCCGAACCGTTCCAGCGATTGCCAGCCCATCCAGCTGAACTCGTGGTTGTCCCACATGTTGACGAAGGGCCAGCGCGCCCGCGCGTCCTGCAGATCGGGATCGCTTAAGTAGCCGCGATAGACCGCGCGATAATCTTCTACCGTCGTCGGAATGTGAAAGTCGCGAATCTTCTCGCCATGAGGATAGCGGACGACTTCGCGCACCCGCCGGTCATACATCTGTGGCCGGTCTTCCGGATACCACACGATTTCGTAAATGAAGTCGCCCAGGTGCAGCACGAAGCCGATGCGCTCCGCTTCCGGCGCGCGCTCGTCCTCGAAAATCATTCGGCGATAAGCGTTCTGCGCGCCGTCATTCGCGTTCTGGCAGCTCACGAAAGCGAATCGCACGGGCCGCGCATCGTTCACATCAGGCGCGGTGATCGTCCTTCCCACGCGGCTGCCGAATCCGTCCGCATCGGTGAAGCGATACCAGTAGATGCGGCTGGGCTTGAGTCCGCCCACGAGCACTCGGCAAGTCCAGTCGGATGCCGCGGAAACCTCGGTCGACGTGGTCGCAACCACGCGAGCGAACCCGTCGTCCTCGGCAACCTCAACCTGCAACTTCAGTTTGCTGGATTGCACCGCGGAACTTTCCGGGCTCGGCGGACGGCGAGTCCACAGCAAAACGCTCGTGCTATCGGGATCTCCCGAAGCCACTCCCTCAGGAAAAAGATCGCGGCGCTCGCGCCACGCGATACGCGACTTGGTTGTGAACGAACGGCTCCATGCCGCCGTGGCGCCCACAGCGCCTGCCATTGCGAGAAACGCGCGTCTGGTGATGGTCGACATTTCTACTACCTCGGACTTTCACATCCAACGTCATCCTGAACCGTGGCAAAGCCACGGTGAGGGACCCAACGATCGTGTCAGCCTAGATGCGGCGTCGTAGAACCAAGGCGGTGCACGCAGTGCTGCGATTCCTCGCTACCCCATCAACCCTGTCCGCCGACGTAAGGTCCCTCGTGCCGGCTTCGCCGCCACTCAGGATGACATCGCGTTTTTGAACGAGGCCAACGCTCTGCTCGAAACGAAACAAACTCCACCCTACGACGGTTCGACGCGTGGCAGCTCCGAATGTAACCAGGCGTCAATACAATCCCTTTTCGCCTTCCGGCCGCGTCTTCCAGCGGCGATGCACCCACAGCCACTGCTCGGGATATTTCCGCACATAGTCTTCAATCACGCTTGGTGAACATCTGCGTATTAGCGGCAATATCCGCCTCCAGATCGCCGGTGCGAATCAGCTCCAGCGCCGGATCCAGCCGCAGACGGTACTTGCCCAGCTTCCTCATCCCAAATCGTAAACGTAGGCACTACCGCCGCGTCGGTGCGCAAAGCAATGCGCGCCATGCCGCTCGCGGTGCATGCGGGAATGCCGAAGAAATTCACGAAGATTCCCTGCGGCGGGGTCATATTCGTATCGATCAGCATGCCCACCACTTCGCCCTTCTTCATCGCCGACAGCAGCCCGCGCACGAACTCATCTTTGTCGACGGCCTGGTTGCCGTGCATGGTTCGGTAATACAGAATCATGCGGTTGAGATATTCGTTGTCCATGCCGCGCATGATTACGTGCATCCAGTGCCCATGCATGGACAGCACGAACGACGAAAGCTCCCAGCCGCCGAAGTGTCCGGCGAACAAAAGCACGCCCTTGCCGCGCGCCTTGGCGTGCTCGTAGTTCTCGAAATTTTCGTAGACCACAACCTGATCGACGTTGGCCAGCGTGTATTTCGGAAACCGGCAGAGTTCGGCGAGCTGCCGACCCAGGGAAGTGAATTCCGCGCGCAGAATGCGTTTCCGCTCCGCTTTAGATTTTTCCGGAAAGGCAAGTTCCAGATTGCGCATGCCTACGCGCCGCAACCGCCCGTGCAGCAGATACACCATCTGTGCCAGGCCAATCGCGAATGCGCGCGCCAGCGGGCGCGGCATCAGACCCAGAATTTTGATGAACGGCCAGGCCGCCGCGTATTCAAGTTTCCGCCGCATCAGGTAGGACGACGTGCCGAGGTCCGAAGTCGAAAGTCCGAGGTCGGACTTCTACTTCGCCGCCTCCTCCGCCCACTTCGCCAGCGCACTGAGAAAGGAATTCGCGGCTGGCGGCGGATCCACTTCGCCGGTCAGCGCCGCTTTCGTAGTCATCATGTGCCCGTAGAACTCGCGCGTACTGTCTTTGTCCTGCTTCAGCACCGCGCCGTTCAGGCTGACTCCGGCGAACACTCCCCGCGCCCGAGAATACGTCAGCACCTGGGCCCGCATCTTCCAATCCGTATTGCCTTCGGCATGCCGGCCTACGGGCCCAGCCGCCACCGACGCATCGGCGCCCAGCGCGAACTGGCTCGACAGCAGATGCTGCATGCCGTCATTGTTCATGATCAGCATCACCAGATCGACCGCCTGTCCACCGATTTGAAATCCCACACTGCCGCCGGTGAGAGTGAAAAACGCTGGTGCGCTCCAGCCCTTCGGAGTGCGGCAACTGGCCAGACCGCGGCCGTATTTCGCGGCGACGATGAATCCGCCCTTGAGCATCGACGGCACCACGGCCACGCACTCCGCTTTGCCCAAAATTTCCTGCGGAATGCCGGAGTCCGGCGCCGCTTCAATTTCATTCAGCACATCGCCCGCCGCCTGCACGCGGTCCGCAGCCTTCGATTCCTTCGGCTGATCATCCGCGGCAAACGAAAACGAGCACGAACCCACCACTAAAACCAGGGTCAGCAGAACAGATTTTTTCATGTTCCTCACCACGCAAAGATTCTGGGATCCAATGCTTGGATTGTAAATGAATCGCTGTGAGTTGCACTCGTAGCGCGAGGCGCGCACCAGCTTGGGAAACGGGCGATTGCGCCCTTTTTCTCTTTCATGCTATATTTCCCGGCCTGGCAGTTGCGTGGTTCCGGCCCCGTAGTTGCGTCTCCCCCCGTCTCCATAGTTCCCAGGGGACTGTCCGCATCCAGATATCAAGGAGAAGACACTCGTATGCCAACTCCCAACCTCCCAAAACTTGAAAACCCTTCCCACATTCTGACTGCCATCCTGGTGACAGCAGCGCTCGCGGGCAGCCTGGCGATAAAAGCCCACGCTCAAACCGAGACCACCCTCTACAACTTCGCCTACGGCAAGAATGCCCCCGGCTCGCCGCCGGGCGGCCCAGTATTCGACAAGGCTGGAAATCTCTACGGCGTCTCTACTTTCGGCGGCGTCGGATACTTCGGCGTGGTCTATAAACTCACTCCCGCGTCCGGCGGTTGGCAGGAGAGCGTGGTCTTCAGCTTCGGGGGAGGCATCGGCGGAGGATACCCCTACTCCACTCCGATTTTCGACAAGGACGGAAACCTCTACGGTACGGCCTCCATCGGAGGCAATCTCAGCACCAGCGCCTGCGGACCATACGGCTGCGGAGTGGTATATAAGCTGTCGCCAACTACAAGCGGAGAATGGACGGAGACGGTGCTCTATACATTTACTGGCTACAATGACGGCGCTGCCCCGACTCTGGGAAACCTGGTCTTCGACAAATCAGGCAATCTCTATGGCTCCAACGTCAGCGGTGCCAACGTGACCTCCGAGGCCTGCTCGAATACCAGCGGCTGCGGCGTGCTGTTTCAGCTGTCGCCCGCCGCCGACGGCAAGTGGAAGTTTAACCTGCTGCACACGTTTTCCGGTGGATGGGACGGCGTTGGTCCCGCTTCCCTCACCTTTGACGCGAAAGGCAATCTTTTCGGCTCAGCGGCCGGTGCCTGGGGCGGCTTCGAACTGCCCAGCGAGCCGGGTCTGGTCTTCAAACTCACTCCCACCAGCAGCGGCCCGTGGAAAGACTCCGTCATTTACTCCTTCACCGGCGGCACCGACGGCGGCCTTCCCTCAGTTTTGATCTTTGACAAGACGGGCAACATCTATGGCGCGGGTGCGGACGGAGGAATCCTCGACGATTGCTGGTCCGGCTACGGCCCCATGGGCTGCGGCGTAGTCTTCCAGTTGTCGCCTCAGTCCAACGGCAAGTGGAAGGAAACCGCACTCTATGCCTTCACCGACGGCCCCGACGGAGGCCAGCCGGACGGCGGCCTCGTTATCGATCAGAGCAATCTTTACGGCACTACTTGGGGCGGCGGCGTTTCCGCTAACACCGGCGGAAACGGCGGCGTCGTATTCCAGCTCTCGCGCAACCCCGATGACACCTGGAGCGAAGCCGTAACCCACGCATTCACCGGCACCGACGGCGCCTTTCCGCGTTCCACACTCATTGTGGACAAAGCCGGCAATCTCTACGGAAGCACCGTCGGCGGCGGTAGCGGCGGCGATGGCGTGGTGTTCGAGATCACTCCCTAGGTCGCGCGCGCGTGTACAGCGCGCGCAGATTGTGCCCGCTCTTCGAAATCCTGCAGGGTGGGTCCAGCGCACAGACCCGAGTCTAGTCATTTGGACTCGGAATCGTGACCGAGAATTGTGACGTGGGAGATTTCCTTCCAGGCAGGATGGGGGTGAAAAGCTAGAGTTCGTGACCGGGACAAAAAAATGCGGGGCTGAAAGTAGTGACCCTAATCGCCACTCTCAACCCCGTCTCCCAGGTTCTGTGGTAGGTGAGGCGAGTATGCCGCACGCCTTCAAACCCCACAAGATTACGAAGGTAAGTGTCCTAAAGTTACTGCGGCGTTAGGGTTGTTCATCCTGAGGGTCGCCCTCTACCCGCCGAAGGATCTGAGCCAAAAGCCAAGAGCTGAAAGCCAAAAGCTGCCCTATTTCGCCGTCACCAGCGAATGCGTAATGGCATGCACCGACAATGCAATCCGATTCTGCACGCCCACCTTGCGCATCAATTTCGCCACGTGTGCTTTCACCGTGCGCTCTTCAATTCCTAGTTGACCGCCAATCTCTTTATTCGATCGTCCCGCGACCAGCATTTCCAGAACTTGTTTTTCGCGGTCGGTGAAGGTTACGCGGCCCGCGGGAAAAATCCGTCCCGGCGACGACGACACGCGCTCGATGAACATCGACAGAACTTTTCGCGGTGCCCACACCGATCCCTGATTCACAATCCGAATCGCCTGCGCAAATTCCGCCGGAGTCGCCGCTTCGTCGACGTAACCCTTGGCTCCCGACGCGATCGCCTTCAGAATGGTTTCTTCATCGATTCCCGATCCGGTCACGATGATGCGCAAATCCGGCCGCGTGGCCTTCAGGCTGGCCATCACGTCGAACAGGTTTTGTCCGTTGCGGTTGCCCAGCAGGATGAGGTCAATGCCTTGCAGCAGGCTGATTTCAGGCAGCGCCGCGGAGACGAGTTCGAACTCCGGCTCGGAGTCGAACAACGCGCGGAACCCAACAAAGCGCAATGGATCGCTTTCTACTACTGCGATCTTGATAACTGGTTTTCTGGCGACTGCTGCTTTCATAGTTTTCCCTGTAGGGCCTTGGATTCTTGTAACCAGCATAGTGATAATTCCTCACGATGCAAAGAGAACGTGACCCCAAGGAAATTACGGGAGTAACATGGAAAAATAAGCTTAAACTCAGCAATGGCACTCGAACTTCCAGCGGCTCGCGTGCACATTCGCAGCACGTAACCACTGGTAACCTGCGCAATTCGGAGAATCCTTTCGCATGTCGACTCGCATGGCTGCTCGCATGACCGTTTTCAAATCCGTTGCTGCCTTCATCTCGAAACGAAAATCAACCAATCTCGCAACGATGCTTCAGCTCACAGCACTGGCCGCAATCACGCTGCTCGGCTGCACCCTGTCGGCACAGGACTCTGCGGCCGCGCCGCAGGCTGCGCCGGGATCAGGTCCGGCGTACCAGCCCAAATACCACAGCGATCCCGCCCACTCGGATTCCGAGTTCGCCGCGCTCGCCTATATGCGGGTCGTGATGCGCGCAGAGGTAGGCTTCAACAAACAGTACGGCCACTACGCCACTTCACTCTCCCAACTGATTCACAGCGGAACCTTCACCCAGCGCATGGTGAATCCCGACCGCGGCGACTACACGGTCGGATACAAAGGCAAGAAAGACAATTTCGTCCTGACCATGACGCCCAAGCAGCTGGACGCGCAGCACCGGTCGTTCTACGCGGAAAACGATGGCAAGATCCATGCCGAAGAAACCAAACCCGCCGACGGGGACTCTCCGGTTGTGGAGACTCATCATTGGTAGAGCGCGAAGAAGTAACGGGTGCCCCATCCTTGTCGCGCACTACACGACAGGGTGGGGATTTTGACTTGAGATTTTTTGGCCCTAAGATTTTTGACTTGAGATTTTTGACGCGGAAACTTCTGACCTTCGCGACCGAGTCGATAATGACGTTCTAAGGCTGATCCTGCCCTTCCGCAATCACCCCCACCCGCACCGTCTTCCGCTCGCCTTCTCCGACTTGCAACCCACTCCCCTGCCCCTCATAATTCTTCAAGAACTCGGGATTGTAGTAAGCCTCGCCGTCGACGCTCTCCCACGAGAAGATCGTGTACTCCCCCGGCTCAATCCCACGCAGCGTGAATCGCCCACTCTGGTCGCTGACCGTCTTGCGATAGCGCTCCACCCGCGCCCGCAGCCGCATCTCAGGCACGGCGACCACCACCGCATTCGCCGCCGGCTCGCCCTTTGAGTCGGTCGCGATGCCCTCGACCACCCCGCCATCGCCGCTGGCAATCAGATCCAGTTGGACTGTGCCGCCACTCACGCTGACGCCCGCATCGCCGGTCTCGCGTCCGCCTACCAGCACCGACTTCAGAAACAGGTCGCCATTCATGGGACCGTTCAGACCGCCGCCCTCGCCTGCGATCTGCACGAAATAATTTCCCGGCGGCACACTCTTCCACTCAAACGACCCGTCGGCAGCGACATGCGCCAGATGCGAAAATCCTTCGCCCATGCTGAACGCGCTCAGCGAATCGTCATCGCCATCGGCGGAGCGCAGCGTTAGAAAAATCTGACTGGCATCGAATCTCGCGCCACTCTTGCTCTCGAAACGCAGCCGCCCGTGCAACCACGCGCCAGCTTGCGGCGACAGCCGCAGATCGTCCACGCTGTTCGAGACAATCTGCAGCGCCTGCCGCGCCATCATCGGCACCGGAGCGTTCTCCACCGTGGCCAGAATCGTGTACGCGCCCGGCGCCACGTCGCGAATCACAAAACTGCCGTCCGCATGCATCTCCGCGCCATTCAGCACCAGGTTGAAATCGCGCGACTGCAACATGATCACCGCCGAAGACTTCGGCGGCAAATTCACCACCGCTCCGCGAATGCTCAGGCTCGGGCTCGGGGTCAGAGAAAAGTTCACCGGGAAATCATCGCCGGCATGCAACTGCACGGGCGCAGCCTGACTCCGATCCGGCGTGCCCGGATAGTATGTGGTTTGATATGAAGTCTGGTACGACGTGGCTGCGCTTCTCTCGTTGGCGGCCCGCGCGTCCGCGCCCGCAGCCTCGATCATGCTCTTGAAGTCCGGCGGCGGACTCACCGACACGTAATAATTCCCCGCCCCCAGTCCTGCCACGCGATATTCGCCGAGATCGTTGGTCCGCTCCGCGCCGGCCTGCTCCCACCGCGAGCGGCCGCCCACATAAGTTTGCCGCAGCACGGTCACCTGCGCGTTCACCATCGGATCGCCGTCTTCGTCCGTCACGCGCCCGCGCACGACCGCCGCCGCCTGCAATGTGATTCGCAGATCTTTCAGTTCCTGTCCCGCCATCAGCGTCAGCACGCGCCCATCACTGCGCGCCCGATGCTTGTCGACCTCCAGCAATCCCGTGCGCTCGGCAAAAAGATGGTAGCGCCCCGGCACAATGCTCTCGATGCGAAACGCCCCATCAGGCCCGCTGACGGCTGTGTAATCTCCGCCCTCGGTCTGGTTCTCGGCAATGAGTTCAATCAGCGCCTTCTTCACCGGCTCGCTGCCTGGCTCCTTCGTGACCACGCCCTCGATGACGACGCGGCTCGTCGGCTTCGACACTCCAACCTGCGCGCCGGCAATCGACGCCACGACCAGGACCACGAGACAAGAGAAGAGACGCTTCATGGATTTCGAAGGGAGGCCGAAAACTCATCGACCGGGAGGATCGGTCGAGCAAGCCAATTTTATCTTGAACCGTCGCCCAGCCCAAGAGGTTTCGCAGCTCAGCAAAGAAGCGGGTCCGGGCTTACGCGATAGGACCTGCGAGACTGAGATCCCTCCCTTTCGCCTGAAGGACGGCTCCGGTCAGGATGACAGGGCCGGGTCCAACGCCCTTGACAAGGTTCCCGCGCCTACCTTATATTTAGATAGTTATCTAATTACATGACCATCTAACCATGCCTCCATCCTCTAACGAAGCCTTCAAAGCCATCGCCGACCCCACCCGCCGCGAGATCCTTCGTCTCCTTCGCCGCGGTGAGATGACTGCCGGCGACCTCGCCGAACGCTTCGACATGACCAAGCCGACGATGTCGCACCACTTCGCCGTGTTGAAAGATGCCGACCTGCTCACCAGCCGCCGCGACGGCCAACAAATCTGGTACAGCCTCAACACAACGGTCGTGCAAGACCTGATGGCCTGGGCGATGGATTTAATGCGCAGCGAAGCCCGACCGAAAGACAATTCCGAAGCCAGCCCCGCGCAGGAAGAAGACGCAAAGTGAACCTCCGACACATGACGCTCAACCAGAAATACTTCGGCGGCGCTGCCGCAGTCATCCTGGCCGTTCTCGCCGGGATCATCGCCGCCTATCCGTCCCTGCCCAACCTCGTCCCCCTGCACTGGAACATACAAGGCCACATCAACGGCTGGGGCCCGAAGTGGTCGCTGTTTCTCTATGGCCCCGGGATGATGCTGTTCCTCGTGTTGATCTTTGCGGCGCTGCCTTGGCTCTCGCCGAAAAAATTCGAAGTCGATTCCTTCCGCGCGACTTATCTCTACATGATGATTGCCATCATCGCCATGATGGCGTACTGCGACCTGCTGATCCTGATGTCGGCGCTGGGTTCGCCGGGAGGCATTACGCTTGACGTGACCCGCGCCGTGGAAGGCGGCATCTGCCTGATGGTCGCTCTGCTCGGCAACGTGATGGGAAAAGTGCGGCGCAATTTCTTCATCGGCATTCGTACCCCCTGGACCATCGCCAGCGAACCGGTCTGGAACGCCACGCACCGCTTCGCCGCGAAAACCATGTTCGCCGGCGGCCTGCTCGGCCTTATCGCAGTGTTTCTGCGGGCGCCATTCTGGGTGGCAATCGCCATAATCCTGGCCGCCGCGCTGGTTCCCGCGTTTTACTCTCTGATCCTTTACAAGCAATTGGAGCGCGCCGGGAACCTATAGCTGCACACCGTCGTAGAGATGTAGAAGGTAACGTCTGGGCCCCGCAGGAAGTCTCGCCCAAGGAGGGGCAAATTATGAAACACATTCTGATTCTGGCCTTGCTGTCGATCTCGACCGCCTATGCCCACGCCCAGGACATTACCGGCGACTGGCAGGGCGCTCTCAACGCCGGCGGTCAAACTCTGCACCTGGTGCTGCACCTGACCAAAGCCGCCGACAACTCGCTCAAAGCCACCCTTGATAGCCTCGATCAGGCCGGGGCCAACGGCATCCCGGTCGCCGCCGTCGCGCTCAAGGATTCCAAACTGACGCTCGACGTGGCCGTCATCCACGCCAGCTATGACGCCAAAGTTTCGGCTGACGCGAAGACAATCACGGGTACCTGGAGTCAAGGCGGCCAGACGTTTCCGCTTGAGTTCAAACCCGGCACGCCCGCCGCCGCGAAGCCTTCCGACATCGACGGCTCATGGATGGGCCTGCTCGACCTCGGCACCCTCAAACTTCACGTCGTGTTCAACATTCAAACCGGCCCCAGCGGCCTGTCCGCGACGCTCGACAGTCCCGACCAGGGTGCCAGCGGCATTCCGACCACTTCGATCACTCGTGACGGCGCTTCGCTGAAAATCGAAATCAAAAAGATTAATGGCACCTTCGAGGGCAAAATCGCTGCCGATCTTTCCTCTATCGACGGCACTTTCACGCAATTCGGTTCGGCCCACCCGCTGATCCTGAAGCCGGTTAAGGATAAAGAAAAAGCCGAACTCGAGCCCAAGCGTCCGCAGAATCCGGTCAAGCCCTATCCCTATCGCGACGAAGATGTGACTTACGAGAATAAAGTTCAGAACGTCACGCTGGCCGCGACCCTAACTATTCCTCAGGGCAAAGGCCCGTTCCCAGCCGTTGTGCTCATCACCGGTTCCGGCCCGCAGGATCGCGACGAATCCCTGCTCGGCCACAAGCCGTTCCTCGTTCTCTCCGACTACCTCACCCGCCACGGCATCGCCGTGCTGCGCGCGGACGATCGCGGCACCGCCAAATCCACCGGAGATTTTTCCACCGCAACCACCGCCGACTTTGCCACCGACACCGAAGCCGGAATTATTTATCTGAAGACGCGCCCGGAAATTAATCCCCACAAACTCGGCCTCATTGGCCACAGCGAAGGTGGAGTCATCGCGCCCATGATCGCCGCCCGCAACCGGGACGTCGCCTTCATCGTGATGATGGCGGGCACCGGCGTCCCGGGAGATCAGGTGCTGGTCGCGCAAAGTGAAGCCATTCAAATCGCCGCCGGCATGAACCCTGACGAAGCCGCCAAAAAAGCCGCCAAAGAAAAAGAATTGCTGACGCTCGTTGAAACCGAGAAAGACGAGACCGTGCTCGAAAAAGAAATGAAAGAAAAAATGGCCGGCGATGTTCCCGAAGAGATGATGGACGTGCAAATCAAGCAGGTCACATCGCCGTGGTTCCGCTATTTCCTCACTTACGATCCTGCCCTCGCGCTGGAAAAAATAAAGTGTCCCGTCCTCGCCATTAACGGATCACTCGACAAGCAAGTCCTGCCCGACCAGAATCTTCCCGCCATCCGCAAAGCGCTGGCCAACAACCCGCACGCCGAAATCGACGAACTCCCCGGCCTGAATCATCTATTCCAAACCGCCAAAACCGGTTCCCCCTCGGAATACGCCCAGATCGAAGAAACCATGTCACCCGTAGCGCTGGACAAAATGGCAACCTGGATTCTGAAGCAATAGCTCTTAAGGTCATGTGGGGACAGCCGCCCTCGGCTGTCCGCCGCGCGCAGCGCGGCCCGTTGGATCCTCGCACTCTGGTTGTCATTCCGACCCGTGAGCGAAGCGAACGGCGGAGGAATCCGCTTTTCGCACAAAGCATCCTGGAAAGTCTCTAGCTATCCTTGCGATAAAGCAAGTTCCGCATCGCCTCACGCCGCGCCGCGTTCGCGCCTTTGTCCGTCTTCAGAACGTCGGTCGATTTCGACTTCGCGTCAGACTCATCTTCACTGCACGCGGGACAGCGGTTGGCAAACCCCGGCTTCCCCGGCTTCAGCTCGAACTCCTCACTACAAACTACGCAGGTTTTGATCGGAAAGGATGGCATTGATGTCCCTTATTCTAGCGCGACTGCGAACACTGCTATTTTCCCAAAATAGAAACGCGATTGCCAGAATTTCAACTTAGAAACGCTAGTGCCGCGTCGCCGGGGGATATGCTCTTGAGCGTGGGCCTGTGGTGTGACGGCAGCACAGGACCCCGTCAAGGTCTGGGTGAGGGTTCGAGTCCCTCCAGGTCCATGCCTTCTTCGGAAGGCTTGTCTCTCAGGGACAAGTGGAGGGTCCGCAAGACGGGGTGCGACCCTCTTTAAAGTAACTTGATTTCCGGCGGAATTGTTCTGATAATAATCGTGACCTTGACGGGGAACCGATTTATCGGTTCTCGCGAACGGCCTCGGGTTTCCGGGGCCGTTTGCATTTGGCCGAGCCGAAATCACCGTCCGCGCTTATGCATTTTGGCCGAGCCGAAATCACCGTCCGCGCTTAGTTCAAGAAATACTGCCGGTACAACGTATCTCTCTGCGCCGGACGAAACCCCGCATCGCGAATGATCCGCCGCAACTCTTCTTCGGTCGTGCAATTCGTAACGCCCGCGGCCCGAACCACGTTCTCTTCCAGCATCACCGAGCCCACATCGTTGCCGCCGAAGCGCAGACCCATCTGGCAGACTTTCAATCCCTGCGTCACCCAACTCGACTGCACATTCAAAAAGTTGGAGAGATAAATTCTAGAGATCGCCAGCACTTTCAGGTAATCAACCGCGGTGGCCTCGTCCCAATGCCGGCCGCCCAGCGCGGTATGTTGCGGCTGAAAGCTCCACGGGATAAACGCCGTGAACCCGCCGGTCTCTTCCTGCAATTCATACAGCCGCTGAAAGTGGTTGACCAGATTTTCGTAATTCTCGCCGACGCCGAACATCATGGTCGCAGTGGTCCGCATTCCGATCTGGTGCGCGGTGCGATGCACGTTGAGCCAGTCGTCGGTCAAACATTTCAGCCGCGCAATCTTGTAGCGCACTTCGTCGTCCAGCACTTCCGCCCCGCCGCCCGGAATCGAATCGAGCCCCGCATCGCGCAGCCGCAGAATGGTGTCGCGTACGCTCAGATTACTGTATTCGGCGATGGCCAGAATTTCAGATGCCGAATAGCAATGCAGATGAATCTGCGGAAACCGCTCCTTGATTCCGCGCAGCATCCTCTCATGCCAGTCAATCTTCAAATCCGGATGCAGCCCGCCCTGCATCAGTACGCCCGTACCGCCGAGTTCGACAGTCTCGCGAATCTTCTCGTAAATCGTGTCGAACTCGAGAATGTACCCTTCCTTCGCCGCCGGCCCCTTCAGCGGCCGGTAAAACGCGCAGAACGTGCAGTACTCGGTGCAGAAGTTGGTGTAATTAATATTGCGGTCGATGATGTAGGTAACCGTGCCCTCGGGATGCAGCCGCCGCCGCACCGCGTCGGCCTCCATCCCAATGCCGATCAGGTCATCGGAGTTGAACATGTCAAGCGCTTGCTGTTTGGTCAAGGACATAGTGGGCTCACAGAAGCTGCACTGATTTTATCGGAGTCGTTGCCAGCACGTCCAAGCCATTGTAGGTACAAGAATTTTTGCCGCTCGCATCGATGCAATCTACGGCCCTCAACGAGCGTAATGGCCGATTTCGCCAAGCTGGCGACCAGAGTAGAATTCGTTCATGCGCCTGATGAGTAAATCCGGGATTTACTTCCTCTCGCTGGCGGTCCTCATCTTCATCGCCGCCATGAGCCTCGGGTGCGGCAGTTCTGGCAGCAATCCGACCGTGTGCCGGACCGTCTACAACCCGGTCGGCAACTGGCAAATCACTGTCAGCCAGTCGGAGGGCGGTTCGGTCGCCGGCTATGGTGCGATCGATTCCTCCGGCCTCGCTCTCTTTTTTGACACCAACGCGTTATACGGAGGCACCGGGGATACAGTCGAACTGCCGGTCATCTCCGGCAACTGCTCCTTCTCCGGAAACATCATCGCCTACGCCGAGTCCGGCACCAACACTATCGATCCCGTCGTAACCGACACCGCGGCCGGCACCATCAACTCGTCGACCTCCATCAGCGGCAGCTTCTCCGGCAATTCGACAGGAACTTTCACCCTCGCGAGTTTCACTCCGCTGACCGGCGCAGTCACGGCCATCACCGGCAGCAAGACCGGAGCCGTGCAGGGCGCAATCGACGGCCAGCCCATTCTCTTGTCTCTCAATTTCACGCCCAGCGGAACCGGCAACGATATGACTTTCGCCTCCACCAACCTCGCCGGTTGCGAAGCCAACGGAGCCTTCACCCAACAATCCACCAGCAACGTCTTCGATGTCTCTATCACCCTGATGCCAACCTGCCCCATCACCGGGACTTTCACCGGACTCGGCTTCGAAAGCAGCTCCGATTACTTCAACCTGAACAACAGCGCTGCCGACACCTATCTCTACGCCAACATCCTGAATGGCGCGAATACGTTCGTGATGGAAATTTACTAGCGTACTGATGACCCAGGCGGCCGCTCCGTTTGACACCGCATCTCCGCTTACCTAGACTGCCTGTGTAACAGATCTGAGCGCTCCAACGAAGGAACCTCATGGGCTGGCTGCAAAATAAATTCGAAAAGAATTTCATGATCAGCACGGTGGATTACGTTTTCAACTGGGCGCGCAAATCGGCCGTGTGGCCGATGACGTTTGGCCTGGCCTGTTGCGCGATTGAGATGATCGCCTCGTCCACGTCGCGCTTCGACATCGCGCGCTTCGGCTCGGAAGTATTCCGCCCCAGCCCGCGGCAGAGCGACCTGATGATCGTGGCCGGCACGGTCACGCTGAAAATGGCGCCGGTGGTGAAACGTATTTACGATCAGATGCCCGATCCGAAATGGGTAATCTCGATGGGAGCGTGCTCGTCGGTCGGCGGCCCGTTTAATACTTATGCCGTTCTGCAAGGCGTCGACAAAATTGTGCCGACCGATGTTTACGTCACCGGATGCCCGCCGCGCCCGGAAAATCTTTTCTACGCGCTGCTCAAGTTGCAGGACAAGATCGACACCATGACGATCGCCAAGAAGCCGACGGCAGTGCGCCTCGATCCGAACATGGTGGAGAATTTCAAGCGTCAGGTGATGATCGCGCAGACCATGCAGCCGAAATAAAGCTGTTAGGCGAGGATCCAATTCAGCCGCTTCCATCGGCCATCCGCCGGTTCTAAACTTGCGGCGTATTCCGCGAACCGACTATGGCCTTCGTCAAACTCATTCTCCAGGCCCGATCTTCCCACCACCAACGAAGCGCGAGAATTTCCCTGCAACGGCAAGATCATTTGCATCGCCAACATCAGCGGAACGTCAGCGCGATGGACAACGACTGCCTGCACCACGGCGGCCCGCTCGGCCAAGGGGCTCGATCGAGAACGGCAAAGTGGTCTGCCCCTGGCACGGCTGGCAATGGGATCCGAAGACGGGCGCGGCCGAGGGGCATCCCGATCAGAAGCTGAAGACTTATCCCATCAAGGTTGAGAACGGCGAAGTGTTTATCGACCTGGGATAGCAGCCATGAGCCCGGTCACGCATTTCCTCACCGGATGGGTGCTGGCCAACTGTGCGGAGTTGGAGCGCCGGGATCGTGCGTTGGTAACGTTGGCCTGCGTCATCCCCGACATCGATGGGCTCGGCATCATTCCTGAGTTGCTCACGCGACACTCCGCGCATCCGCTGTTGTGGTTCTCGCTGTATCACCACTCGCTGCACAATTTGGCGTTCGCGTTGGTCGTCACGGCGCTGGCATTTGCGGTCGCGCGTCGAAAGTGGATTACTGCGACCACTCGTATTCCTCAGCTTCCATCTGCATTTGCTCGAAGATGTGCTCGGCTCGCGCGGGCCGGACGGCGATCAGTGGCCGATTCCCTACCTGGCGCCGTTTTCGTCGGCTGTGCAGTTGACGTGGCGCGGCCAGTGGGGTCTTAACGCATGGCCCAATGTTCTGCTGACGGTGATTCTTTTGCTGGTCGACATTCTGGCTGGCATGGCGGCGCGGATTTTCGCCGCTCGAAATGATTTCCGCGAAGGCCGACGCCGCTTTTATCGGAGCGCTGCGAAGGCGCTTCCCGCGAGCGGATGAACCTGTCTGACCAACTTGCACAGTCAGCGCGGCTAACCCAGCACACGCAGGAATTTTCCGGGCTGATTGTCGTAGCCGGGGAAAACATTCGGCAGATTCTTATTGCCGAGGTGGCGCGCGACGGCTTCTCCGATGACCTGGCGGAAGTCGGTGGTGAGCGCGAGATCGCGGCCTTCGTAGAGTTGCGACTGGTCGAGGCCCGGCCAGCGGCCGTAGACCTTGCCGCCTTTCACCGGGCCGCCGAGCACGAACATCACGTTGGCGTGGCCGTGGTCGGTGCCGCGGTTGCCGTTTTCGCGCGCGGTGCGGCCGAACTCTGACATGGTGACGACAACGGTGTCTTCGCCGAGATCGCCGAGATCGGTCCAGAACGCGGCCAGCGATTGCGAGAAATCGGTGAGGACGTTAGCGAGCTGGCCTTCGGTCGCGCCTTCGTTGACGTGGTGGTCCCATCCACTGATGTCGGCAAAGGCGACTTGCACGCCGAGATTGGCTTTGATGAGTTGCGCGAGTTGCCGCAGGCTGTCGCCGAAGCGGCCCTTGGGATAATTCGCGCCGGGAGCGGCCGCATACTTTCCAGGATCGGCGGCCTTCAGCATTTTCACGGCGTCGAATGTTTCTTCGCCGGTGCCGTGCAGCACGCTGTCGGACGAGTGATCGTACATGGCTTCGAACGCGGTCGCGGCGGGCGAGGCTTTGGGATTTTTACCGCCCACTGAAAAGTCGTTGATGTTATTCATGGCGACGGCAGGTTCGGCGCCGCTGAGAATGCGCGGCACGGACGGCCCGAGCGCGATCGCGCGAAACGGCGATACCTGCGCTCCTGCGGTCGCAGGCAGACTGTGCAGCGAGCGATTGAGCCATCCGTCTTCGGTGATTTTTACGCCGGGAGTTCCGGTCTCCATAAAGTCCTGCGCGTCGAAGTGCGAGCGCGTGATGTCGGGCGATCCGGCGGCGTGAACGATGGCGAGATGGCCTTGCTGCCACAGCGGCTGAAACGACGAGAGCGATGGATGCAGGCCGAAAAAGCCGTTGAGATCGATCACCGACTTGCGCGGAATGTTGATGCTGGGCCGCATGGCGTAATACTGCGGCTCGGCATAGGGCACGACGATGTTCAGTCCGTCGGCGGCTCCGCGCTGAAAAATTACGACCAGCCGCTTCGTTCGGCCGCTGCTTTCGACCGCGCCGAAGGCGGCACGCGTGAGGAAGCTGGGGACCGCGGCTGTGCCGACCACGGCCATGGCGCTGTTGCGAAGGAAGATGCGACGGGTTAGGGACATAAGAACAGCTCCTAGCTTTTGGCTTTTGGCTTTTGGCTTTTGGCTTCGATCGTGCGATCTCCGCAAGTCCGATCGCCTGCCCGTGGCGTTTTTGATTGCAGCCAAAGGCTAAAAGCCAAAAGCTATCTACCTTTTCTGAAACTCCGGAGAACCTAACAGCAGGCCGGCGATCGTGCTTGTGTCCGGCGCACGGGGCTGGCTTGCTGGCTTCGGCGGCGGCATCTTTTCCGCTTGCTCGTCATTACCGTTACTCTGTCCTTTTACATCCGAAGTCGTATTCTTCGCCGGGCTTGCGAGTTGCGCGATGATTGAGTCGTGGGTTTGTTTGGAGACGTCGCCGGCTAATATCTTCGCTTCGAGCGCGGACAGCGCGGTGGTTGCATCGGGCGGCGCGGGCGGACCTCCTGCCAATTGCAAGGCATCGACGGTGACTCCGCGGACTTTTCCTGCGGTCAAGCCCAATGCGAAATTCATCCGGTTCAGCAATGCGGACGAACTCACCCAGGTGTCGGCCTTCATCGAATAGCCGGTGGGCGGCTGGGCTGCGTAGAGAGGCATGCCCATGTTGCCGATTCTTTGCGCCAGCGGGAAAGCATCGTCGACGCTGGCGCCGGTGGCACGAACGGCGGAGGCGACGAACTCGAGCGGGGTTTTTACTTTCGCGCGATACGCGCTGTCGGACCAGAACTCAGGCGAGTGGAAGAGCGTGATCAGGACTTCGCGAATGTCGCCCTTCTTCTTCTCAAAGGTCTTCGCCATGCGGTCGACCAGCGCGGGCGGCGGATCGTCTGAGACGAAGCGCTGCGCCAGCTTCAGCGAAATGAAGTGCGCCGTCTTGGGGCTGGTGGCCAGCAGGTGCAACACTTCCTTGCCTTCGTCTTCGCCATTCTGTTTGATCTTTTTTCCGAGAACAAACTTGGGCCCGGGCTCGTGCATGCGTGGATCGTATTTAAAGCCGAAACCCTGGTAGGGCTTTTCGATGGTCCATCCCGTGAAAACTTTGGCGACTTCAGTGACGTCGCGCTGCGAGTAACCGCCGTTCACGCTGAGAGTGTGCAGTTCGAGCAACTCGCGGCCGTAATTCTCGTTCAGGCCGCTGGCTTGTTTGCGTTTGGCGTTGGGATTCTGCTGGGGAAAGCGGCGGCGCTGCCCATAAGGTCCGTAGGGGCGACCGGGATGCGCGGGCGCGCCCAGCGCCTGCGGGGAGTTCGGGCCTTCGCTCATCCAGTTGTCGAGGTAGAACAGCATCGCCGGACTCTTGGCGGTGGCCATGAGCAGGTCTTCAAATTTTCCCAGCGCGCGCGGGCGGATCACTTCTTGCTCGTAGTTGGTGACGAACTCGCGCTCGGGACCCTTGCCGACAAAGACGTTGAAGTGATTGAACCAGAAATCCGTCATCACCTGTTCGAGCTGGCGATCGCTGTAGATGGCGCGCAGCAGCTTGGCCTGGACTAATTCCGAGAGCACCACGCCCTGCGGATTGTTCATGGCCATCAGAGTTTCTTTCTGCCTGGGCTCCATGCCATCGAGAAAATTCTCGCCTTTGCCGCGCAGGGTTTCGGAGAAGGCAAGCTGGTCGGCGGTGGTCATCGCCATGACTTTCTTGTAGCGCTCGTCAGGAGAAAGATCGAGAAGCCCTCGAAATTTCAAATCGGCGTTGAGACGATCTTCGCGGCGGCGGGCCTGACGGTCGTTGTTTAAGGAACCAGATTTCGCATCCATGGACGCGGGTTTGACGTCCGGCGCCGGTGCCATCGCCATATCGTTGGCGGGCGCGCTCGGCGCGCTCATCTCGTTGGCGGCGCTGCCGTTCGACATGGAGTTGCCATCGGCCTGAGCTGGCTCAGCGGTCGCTGCGGCGGCGGCCGCAAGTTCCTCGGGGGTCTTGGCGGTGTCGTTGGCGGCGGGGACGGCTGGCGTGGGAGCGGGTACGGCGGCTTCCTGCTTTTTCGCCCGCTGCTTTTCCTGCAGGCGCGCGATCTGCACTTCAAAAACCGCGCGCCGGGCGGGATCGGACGGCATCGGCTTTTTGCCGTCCATGACCTGCTTGATCATCTGATTGTCGGGAAACTCCTCGACAATTTCTTTCGAACTCATGCGCAGCGTGCGGAAGGGTGCGAGGCGGGCTTCGACGGCGCTGTCGTTGATTTTTTCGGGATGAAGCTGCTGATCGATCCAGCGGTCGACGCCTATGGCCGTAACCTGCTGGACATCACCGGGGCGCGGGCCGAAGGTGAGACGGTTGAGTGCCTGTACGGCGCGTTTCTGTTCGGTTAAGTTTTCGTCGGCAGCTTTGTCTTTTTTCTTGGCGAGCAGTTGCGGGACCGCCACGGCAAGACTCAGGCCGAGCAGACCCAGCGCGATGTTTCCGAGCCTGGAACCTGCCAAACGGGATTTGGTCACGCTGAGTTTTTTCGGGCTGGGTCTCATGAACGCTCCCGGACACACCAAGGTCTCTTGATTATGAACCCCTACGGGAGAAAAAGTTGCTGTCTGGCGTGGTTCCGGAAGGGCTTGAAAGTCATTGTAGGACAAGGCTTTCGCTATGGGCAAGAGTACGGCAGGGCGAGTACGGTAGTACGAGGCTAGTGGCCGCTTTCCTGAGTGAGATACATGCGTCCGCGAGAGACTTTGTGCTGAAGTGTGGCGGCGAGTTGATCGATGTCGGTCGCAGCGATGTTTACCGACATGCTGTCGAGCAGCGGGGTGCGATTGCTGCCCACGGCTTCGCGGCGCACTTGAATCAGCAGGCCCTGCACCACGTTGGGATCATATTTATCGGGCGCCATGCGGACCAGATCGCTGAGCGCGCTGCCGACCGAGAGTGGAGCGCGGTAGGGGCGCGCGCTGGTCATGGCGTCGAATGAATCGGCTAAACCAACGATGCGGACGGCCATGGGCAGTTCGTCCTGACTGAGTTTGTCGGGATAGCCGGAACCGTCGCTGCGTTCGTGGTGCCAACGTACGGTCTCAGGAATTTTGGGCCAGGGGAATTGCACGCTGCTGACGATCTGGTGGCCCACGGTGGTGTGGTCGGCCATTTCGCGAATCTCTTCGGCGTCGAGCGCGCTGGCCTTGCCGAAGAGGCGGCGGTCGACGGCAACTTTTCCGATGTCGTGGAGATATCCGGCACTGCGCAGGGCTGCGATTTCTGCGGGCTCCATGCCCATGGCTTCGCCGATGGCGGCGGCGTAACGGCCGACGCGCAGCGAGTGGCCGTGAATGTTGACGTGCTTCACGTCGATGGCAGTGGCGAAGGCTTCGAGGGCGTTGTCGTAGAAACCGTGCAGCGAGGCCATCAGGCGCAGATTTTCGCGTGACGCGCTGCGCGATGCTTTGGGTCAGGGCGTGATTCTGAACCGCCAGCGCGACGTAGCTGCACAGCAGATCGAGGGCGTCGAGTTCGCTGTCTTCATACAAGGCGTCCCCCGGGCGGCGGCCGAGAGCGACTACTCCGGCGAGGCGGCCTGCGGCTTTCAGCGGGGCGAGGCATTTGAATAGCTCGGGCGCGACGTTTCCGTTGGAGCTGAGGAAAACCGAGTACGTCGACGAGTTCAGGACAATCGGTCCGCGCGCGGCGGTCAACGCGTGCACATGTTTCGGCAGGAGAGGAATGAAGGCAGGGTCGGGCATGAGCGCGAACCCCTGCGCCGACGCGGAGGTCAGCATGGCGGGCTTGTCGTTGAAGAGCAGGAGCGCACCTTCGCGCGCGCCCGCCGCTTCCATGATGGCCGACAGCATGAGCCGCGAGGTTTCCGAGAACTCGCGCTCCGCCGTTAGCGCGGGACCGAGTTCGGAAAGCGCCTCAACCGTATGCAGCAGCCGCCGTAAATTTTGGGTCTGTATCGCCACCGACGAAGTGGGAGCCAGATCGCAGAGCAAGACGAGGGTACCATGCGGGAATGCCCGCGCCGCGAGAACGCGTGTTGGTTAGTTTGATGCGGTATTAACCAGGATGAAAACGGAGTAACGGGGATGGTTCCTCCACGGGTGGGCCATGGACGGAAGCACGCGTTGCTTTTACAGCGTAAAAGGCTTCACCACAGAGGACACGGAGTTTCACAGAGGTTCTTGATTCCTCCGTGTTCCTCTGTGTCCTCTGTGGTGGAGATTTTTTGTCGGGACTAGAAATGTTCGCGGAGTTCGGCGAAGCGGCCGACGATGAGGAGCTTCTGACCGGCCGGAGCCGGGTTGAGCTCTTCGTGCTCCAGAATCCAGGTGTCGCCGTGAGGGACAAAGACGGCGTTGAGTCCGGCGGCGAGTGCGGGATTGATGTCGGACTTCGGGCTATTGCCGACCATCCAGGTCGAGTCGGGCGAGAGTTCGTATTTCTCGACGATGCGCGTATAAGCGGCGGGATTTTTTTCGGCCACGATTTCGACTGCTTCAAAATAATGTTTCAGGCCGGAACGCTCGACTTTTCCCGACTGCTCGGGAACGTGGCCCTTGGTCACCAGGATGAGGCGCTGCCGGGTTGACAAATATTCAAGAGTTTCGGGGACTTCGGCGATGAACTCGATGGCGTGATTCTCAATGGTGGCGGCGAAGCTGCGGACTTGCGCGTGCAACTCCGGGCTAACCGGTTGAGGGCTGAGGCGCTCGAACGTGGCCGCCAGCGCGTGGGCGAAGCTGTGCAGGCCGTAGCCGTGGGTCACGATGCATTCGCGTTCGACGTCGTTGAGCACGGCTCGAACTTGCTCGGGCGAGAACTCGTGATGATTCAGAAACGAAATGAAGCGCGCGATGGCGCGCTCGAAGTAGATGTTGTTCTCCCAGAGCGTGTCGTCGGCGTCGATGAGGAGGGTTTGGGGCAAGCTCTGGCTCTTGGCTCTTGGCCTTTGGCTCAAGCCGCTGTATTCGCCGCCGGTGAGCGCCGACAAACAAGAAGTTGATGAGGTCCGGGCCAGCAACACATTCCGAATCAGAGTAGAGGAGCTTCAAGCCAAAAGCTAAGAGCCAAAGGCCAAGAGCGCCCTACTACACCCAATCCACTTTCGCTTCGGGGCCGATGATGCCGGCTTTGTGGCCCATGTCGAGCAGACGGCGGACGGCTTCGCGGCCGTCGGGGCCGTAGTCGAGGGTGCGCTCGTTGACGTACATGCCGATGAACTTGTCGGCGGATTGGGTGTCGAGATCGCGGGCAAACTGCATCGCGTAGGACAAAGCTTCTTCGCGATGATCGAGGCCGTATTGAATGCTCTCGCGCAGTGCGGTTGAAACCAGCGGCATGAGCTCCGGCCCGAGGGCGCGGCGGATGGCGTTGCCACCGAGCGGCAGGGGCAGGCCGGTGACTTTCTGCCACCAGCGGCCGAGATCGACGATGCGGTGCAGGCCGGATTTGTCGTAGGTCAACTGGCCTTCGTGAATGATCAGGCCGGCCTCGAATTTTCCTTCGAGGACTTGCGGGATGATCTGATCGAAGGGCACGACTTCGGTTTCGACTCCGGGAGCGAAGAGTTGTAGCGCAAGATATGCGGTGGTGAGCGTGCCCGGGACCGCGATGCGTTTGGTTTTGATTTCGTTGGCGGTAAACGGGCGCGGCGAGACGATCATGGGGCCGTAGCCTTCGCCGACGCTGCCGCCGCAAGACATCAACGCATATTTATCTTGTACGTAGGGATAGGCGTGGAACGAAATCGCACTGACGTCATAGACGCCCTCGCGCGCCTTCTGGTTCAGAGTCTCGATGTCGCACAACGTGTGGGTGAAGCGCAGGCCGGGGGTGCGGACTTTGTTCGTGGCCAGGCCGTAGAACATGAAGGCGTCGTCGGAATCGGGGCTGTGGGCAACGGTGATTTCGCGCAATTGTCCGGAGGCACTGGTGCCCGGCGCTTTAGTAGTGTCAGTTACTGCTGTCATGAATGGACTCCAGAAAATTTACTGCGGAACCGCGGTATGGCCCCAGCGCTTGGCGATGGCGGCAGCGAACATCACTTTTATGACTTCGGCGGCGATGAACCAGTAGAGGCCGAGATAAGCCGCTTTGGCCAGCGAATGGGTGAACACGTAAAGCCAGGTCAGGCCGCCGGCGAACAGAAGAACCTCGGCAAGCAGGCCGGCAACGGCTGCGCGCAGGAAACTTTTTGTTCCACGTTCGAAAATATATCCCGCGAGAAATGCGACGAAGGGATAGACCATGAGAAATCCGCCGGTAGGTCCGAATAACTGCGCGATGCCGCCGGGGCCGGTGGGACTGAACACGGGCAAGCCGACCGCGCCTTCTGCCAGATAGAGCGCCAGCGCTGCAAAGCCACGGCGGCTTCCGAGCAGCAGGCCGACCAACAGGACGCCGAGATTTTGTACGGTCAGTGGAACCGGGGTGAGCGGCAAGAGCGGGATGGTGATGTGAGCGCACAGTGCCACGACCAAGCTTGCACCGACCACGAGCGCGACTTGGCGCGAGGCCTCGAGGGCGCGTTCCTGCGGAGTGCTTAAGGCTTGAATTGCCGACTTTGCCATAATCGATCTCCAAAAGCGAAAATCAAAATTGAGTGCTCGGTGGGTTCCTGCAAAACCCGAGGCTCTTGACGGAAACGCAGAGCTTCCAGGCGCTTCCCTTCAGCGTTGCGCATCACCGCTGCCGCCGTCGTGCGAGGCCTGGGATTTCTGCAGGTGGCTTCGGAGGCGCACATACAGGGCGATGGCCACGCACACCACGACCAGCGTGCTTACGCCCAGGATCAGAAACCACCAGATCATCCGCACAGCCGATTAGGATAACAGATGCAGAGAGGTAGGCGGTGGGTAGATGAAGGGTTCCACGCCCTTCTTGCGTTCTTCGCGAGAGGGTGGGGATTTTGACTTTCAGGTCGAATGCTCTTAGATCCAATAATCGACGAGATCGCTTATTTCGCCTTCAGCTCAGCCCGCTTCTGACGCATCGTCTCCACCCGCTTGACCATAAATTGCAGGCGGTCGCGTCCGGTCTTCGTGCGCGTAGTGACTTTCTCGATTGTCGAAAACACATTCGGATCGTTCATCTTCTGGCGCAGTTCTTTCAGGAAGGGATAAATCTTGGCGAAGATTAGAAACATTTCGCCGCTGAACGCGGGCTGCAAAAACAATTCTTCGTTCAACACGCCTTGCAGCACGAAAGCGGCGGCCATGCCCCAGTAGCTGGGAACCTGGCGCAGCCACGCATTCTCCTGCGAGTTCATGGCCCACAGAACTTTCAGGTAATCGTCGGCGCTCTGCGGAAAAAATTCTCCGCCCCACCAGTTGCGCGCTTTGCGCATCTCCGGTTCGCGGCGTAGATCGTAAAGCTGCAGGAGCAGCTGGGCATCGGCGGTGGTTGGCTTCTTCGACATGGGACGCTCCTTGGGGATTGAGTAATTGGGAAATTTGGGAATTGAGCAATTGAAAATCGAGCAATTGGTTTTTAACTTTCCAAGTTTCCCAACTGCTAAGTTCCTCAATTACTCAATCGATCAGGCCGTGGTTGTTGCCGCGGCTTCTGGTGGCGGTGGTGGTGCGTCCCGCTCGAAGTCGCATTCTTTGTTGGGGCAGGCGATCACCGGACCGGCCTTCAGATTTTTTTCGACCAGATACTCGCTGCCGCAACTCGGACACTTCTCTGGAAGCGGCTTGTGGGCTGACGTAAATTTGCAATTCGGATAATTTCCGCAGCCGTAGAAGGTGTTTCCTTTTCGTGCGCGTTTTTCGACCAGTTCGCCGTCTTTGCACTCCGGGCACTTTACGCCGATGAAGTTCTGCTTCACGTATTTGCACTCGGGATATCCGCTGCAGGTAGTGAACTCGCCGTAACGTCCGTGGCGGATCATCATGTTGCGGCCGCACTTGGGGCAGAGTTCGTCGAGCGGGATGTCGGGAACTTTCTTGCCCTGGTCGAGGCGGCGCGTGGTCTTGCAGTCGGGATAGCCGGTGCAGGCCATGAACTGGCCGAAGCGCCCGCGTTTCAGCACCATCAGGCGGCCGCAGTTTTCACAATATTCTTCCTGCGTGGTTTCCTGCACGTCGGCGGAATCGAGGTCGGGCAGGTTGATGGGATTTTCTTTGGTGAACTTGCAGGTGTCCGGATTTTCTTTATCAAACGTGCTGCAGGCGTAGAACGACCCGTGCTTGCCCCACTTGATGACCAACGGCGCGCCGCACAGTTCGCATTTCTCGTCTGTGGGCTTGGCCATCCGCTTGATGTTCTCCATATGCTTCTCGGCATATTTGAGATCTTTCTGGAATTTCTTGTAGAAGTCGGCGAGCGCGTCGGTCCACTTCTCTTTGCCTTCTTCGATACCGTCGAGATCTTCTTCCAGCCGCGCCGTGTATTGAATGTCGAAAATGTCGGGGAAATTTTCCACCAGCAGATCGGTGACGACTAATCCGATTTCAGTGGGCGTGAACTTGCCGCCGATTTTCTGCGCATACTGGCGCTCCTGGATGGTCGTGAGAATCGCCGCATAGGTCGACGGTCGGCCAATCCCGCGCTCTTCCAGTTCTTTCACCAGCGAGGCCTCGTTGAAGCGCGGAGGCGGTTCGGTGAAGTGCTGCTCGGGCTTGAGTTCCTTCAGCGTGAGCTTGTCACCGGATTCGAGCGCGGGCAGCTTGTGCTTCAGTTCTTCGTCTTCTTCGTCTTTGCCTTCCTTCGACTCTTCGTACACGCGCAGGAATCCGTCGAACTTCATCACCGAGCCGGTCACGCGGAACCAGAACGTGTCGGCACCATTTTTCGCATCGATATCGACTGTGGTCTGGTCGAAAATCGCCGGCATGATCTGCGACGCGACGAAACGCTGCCAGATCAGCTTGTAGACCTTGAACTCATCTTCTTTTAAATACTGCTTCATCTGATCGGGATGCCGCATCGCCGAGGTCGGGCGAATGGCCTCGTGCGCGCCCTGCGCCTCTTTCTTTTCTTTAAACGTGTTCGGCGTTTCCGGCAGATAAGCTGCGCCGTATTCCTTGCCGACATATTCGCGAACTTCCTGAATGGCCTCAGGCGCGACGCGGGTCGAATCAGTACGCATGTAGGTGACGAGTCCGGTCAGACCTTCCTCGCCCCCGAGATCCACACCTTCATACAAGCGCTGCGCGATCATCATGGTGCGCTTTACGCTGAAGCGCAGTTTGCGCGAAGAGTCCTGCTGCAGCTTGCTGGTGGTGAACGGCGGGGCTGCGTTGCGGCGGCGCTCCTTCTTCTCGACGGAGCGAACCGTCCATGCGGCGGTTTCGAGGGCGGTGCGGATTTTCTGTGCATCTTCGCCGTTGTTGACTTCGATCTTCTCTTCACCCTTGCCCAGAAAACGTGCGTCGAAAGCCGGAGGTTTGGCGGCGGCAAGATTTGCGTCGATGGTCCAGTATTCGACTTTTTGGAAGGCTTTGATTTCGCGTTCCCGTTCAACGATCAGGCGAAGCGCGACGGTCTGCACGCGGCCGGCAGAAAGGCCGCGGCGAACCTTGTCCCAAAGCAGCGGTGACACCTGATAACCGACGAGACGATCGAGAACGCGGCGGGCTTGCTGCGCGTCTACCAGATTTTGATCGATGGCGCGAGGATGCTCGAAGGCAGCTTGTACGGCGCGCTTGGTAATTTCGTTAAACGTGACGCGCTGAATGCGCGGGACTTCGTTGGGGTCAGCCTTCTTCTTTTTCTTCTTGGCTTTCGATTTCTTCCCGTCGCCGTTTTCACCGAGTTCGGAGGCCAGGTGGAAGGCAATCGCTTCGCCTTCACGATCCGGGTCAGGCGCCAGGAAGATGAAATCCGCCGAGGCCGCCAGCTTCTTCAGCTTGGCCAGAACTTTTTCTTTGCCCGGGATGACGACGTACTCGGGCTCAAACTCGTTGTCGGTATCCACCCCGAGCGTACTCTTGGGCAAATCCATGACGTGGCCCATCGAGGCCTCGACCGTGAAACCTTTACCGAGATATTTTTCGATCGTTTTCGCCTTAGTGGGCGATTCGACAATGACTAAACCTTTTGACAATGGATCCTCAATTTCCTGGGAGTTCGTTTTGAAGCTAGCACGAATGTCAAGTGCGCAACAAGTTACTGGGAGAAAGCTCTTGGCTATTGGCTCTTGGCTTTTGGCTTGAAACGACTACGCCGCCGAGAGATTTCTGACCTTCGCCGACAGGGCTGAGAGCATCCTCATCGTCCGCTCAAGACTTGCGCTCAGTTCCGCAAATTCTTCGGTTTTCATGAAACCTAAAATCCTTCGCCAGAAGCAGGTGATAGGAAAGCTCCGCGCCCGAACCCATCGCAATCTGGACGAAGCGGCCCATCTCGCCGTCGGATCGCCTTCCGCACCCTTCGGCGAGGTTGGCTGCTATCGATGCCGAAGCTCGTCGAATCTGACTGGTTAGGCCGAACCGCTCGTCCTTCGGAAACACTTGCGTCGCTCTGTAGACTGCAAGAGTCAACCTATGGGCCTCCACCCAAACGCGTAAGTCTCTGTAGTTCCTCATCGACTCCCTCCGATACAAAACGGTTCAAGCCAAAAGCTAAAGGCCAAGAGCCAAAAGCTAAAAGCTTTTTACGAAATTCTTCCCCGGCATCTGCCTGATCTTGCCGGCCAATTCCAACTCGAAGAGGGCGGCGAAGATTTCTGACGAGGACAGGTCGTTCTCCAGCTTTTCGACAATTTCGTCGATGTGCGTGGTTTCGTCGGCTTTCAGCAGGCTCAGGATTCGCTTCTCGTGCGGAGGGAGCCCTTCGTCCGGAAATAGAGATGCGGACGCGGAGCCTGGGGATTCAGGCGAGGCGGGCGGAGTGAGTGCAAGTCGCACTTCCGGCGGGAGATCTTCCCATACATCTTCCCAGGTCGCGACCAGCTTGGCACCCTGTTTGATCAGCGTGTTCGGTCCCCAGGAATTTTTGTTGGTGACGTTGCCGGGGACGGCGAAGACGTCGCGATTCTGCTCTAAGGCGCAGCGGGCAGTGATGCGGGTGCCGGAATATTCCGCGGCTTCAAGGACTAGCACGCCGACCGACATGCCGCTGATGATGCGGTTGCGGATGGGAAAATTTTGTGGCGCGGCGAACGTGCCGAGAGGAAATTCGGAGATCAGCGCGCCGCCGAGGGCGAGAATCTGCTCGGCGAGCCGCGAATTTTCTTTCGGGTAGATTACGTCGACTCCGGTGCCGAACACGGCGATGGTCTTACCTTTGGCCGAGATCGCGCCGCGGTGGCTGGCGGTGTCGACGCCGCGGGCCATGCCACTAATAATGACCAGGCCTTGCGCCGCGAGATCGCAACCCAGGCGCTCGGCCATGCCCGAGCCATAGGGTGTGGGATGGCGCGTCCCAACCATCGCTATGCCGGGGCGGGTCAGGACCTCGGGGTTGCCGCGCACTCGCAGAATCAGCGGAGGATCGTAAATTTCTTTGAGGCGCGGCGGGTAGCAAGGATCGTCGAGCGAAATCATGGCGATGTCAGCCGCGGCGGCGCGGGCAATTTCTTCGCGCGCCAGTTCCGCGGACTTGCCGGTCGCGATCGATTGCGCAGAAACGGCCTGGATGCCGGTGGCTTCCAGTTCCGTGAGAGACGCGCGAAAGACGGCTTCGGCCGAGCCGAAATGTTCGACCAGCCTTCGCGACTTGGTCGGCCCCAGTCCAGGCGTAAGTGAAATGGCCAGCCATTCCAATAGATGAACTGCGGGCAAATGAGTGGCGGCGGAAGATGCTACGGCGTTGGACACATTGAGCTCCGAGCGGACTGTAATCACGGGCCGAGAGCCGAGTCAAGGACATGCGTCACACGATGTTTGTTAAAATTGTGGAAAATGAGACGTTTTCGCATTTCCGCCATTTCTTACCTTAATACTGCGCCTCTGATGTGGGATTTTGAGCATGGCGGGGTAGGCAGCCAGTTTGATATTTCCTACACTCTGCCGTCGGGTTGCGCGCGGGCGCTGGCGGAGGGAACGGCCGACATCGGCATTATCCCGGCGGCGGCTTACGCGGGGATTCCGGGACTGATGGTGCTGCCCGAGGTGGCGATCGCGTCGCGGCGGGCGGTGCGGTCGATTCTGCTGGTCAGCAAAGTTCCGATTGAGAAAGTGCGCAGCGTCGCGCTCGACACTTCATCGATGACGTCGGTGGCGCTGACGAAAATTTTGTTCGAGAAGTGGCTGGGCGGCGGAAGAACTTTCACCGCAATGGACCCCGATGTCGACGCGATGTTGGCTGAGCACGATGCTGGGCTGCTCATCGGAGATCCGGCGCTGAAGGTTGATCGCGCGCGCTACGAGACGCTCGACCTGGCGGAGGAATGGATTCGCCACACCGGCAAACCGTTTGTGTTCGCATTCTGGGCGGTGCGTAGCGCGGCTCTGCGCGAGGCTGATTCGGCGCTCGACTTGCCAGCGGTGTTTCAGCGCTCTCGCGATCACGGATTGGAGCCCGCAAATCTCAACCAGATCGTCCGCGAATGGGCGGCGCGGCTGGAGATGAGTGAAGGCGATGTGCGAAGTTATCTGACGCAGAATATTCACTATCAGCTCGACGCGGGCTGCCTGGAAGGTTTGCGGTTGTTCTACCAATACGCGGCGGAAATCGGCGCCCTGCCGGCCGCGCCGGACTTGCAGTTTGTGGAAGCGACGAAAGCCGTCGCAATCAGTTGAGGTTGTGAACCTCTTTCAACCCATCCCGAATACTGGAAGCTCCGCCGAGGCCACGCGGCCGCTGGCGGACCGCATGCGGCCGCGCACGCTGGATGAGTATGCGGGGCAGGAGCATCTCATCGGCCCTGGCAAACCTCTGCGCACGCAAGTCGACCGCGACGATACCGGGTCGATGATTTTCTGGGGCCCTCCCGGAACCGGCAAAACTACCTTGGCGAAAATCATCGCGCACATGACCAAGGCGGAGTTCATCGAGTTTTCCGCGGTGCTGGCCGGGATCAAAGAGATCAAGCAGGTAATGGCCGACGCGGAACGCGCGCGTCAATACGGCACGCGGACGATCGTCTTCATCGACGAGATTCACCGCTTCAACAAGGCGCAGCAGGATGCGTTTCTGCCGCACGTGGAGAAAGGCAACATCCGGCTGATTGGCGCTACGACAGAGAATCCTTCGTTTGAAATCAATTCGGCGTTGCTGTCGCGGTGTCGCGTGTATGTGCTGAAACCGCTGACGGAAGAACAGATCGTGATGCTGCTGCGGCGGGCGCTGGCGGATCGTGAACGTGGTCTTGGCGAGATGAATGTGACGGCTTCGGACGACGTGCTGAAGAAAATCGCCAGCTATACCAGCGGGGATGCGCGCAGCGCTTACAACGTGTTGGAAGTGGCGGCGGGGCTCGCGAAATCAGACTCCCCACCCTCTCGCAAAGAACGCGAGAAGGATGGGGCACCCGTCGAAAGCAATTCGCCGGAGATCACGGACGACATTGTTCGCGACGCTCTGCAGAAACGGATCCTGCTTTACGACAAGACCGGCGAAGAGCATTACAACCTGATTTCTGCCCTGCACAAGTCGGTGCGCAACAGCGATCCGGATGCGGCGCTTTATTGGCTGGGGCGCATGCTGGAGGCGGGAGAAGATCCGCTTTATGTGGCGCGGCGGGTGGTGCGCATGGCAGTCGAGGATATCGGACTGGCCGATCCCAATGCGCTCTCTCTCTGCATGGCGGCGCGCGATGCGGTGGATTTCATCGGCATGCCGGAGGGCAATCTCGCGCTGGCCCAGGCGGTCGTATATCTTTCAGTCGCGCCCAAGTCGAATGCGCTCTACACCGCTTATGGCGAAGTGCAGCAGGATGTGGAGCAGACCGCCGCCGATTCTGTTCCGCTGCACCTGCGTAACGCGCCCACTTCTTTGATGAAAGGGCTGGGCTACGGGCAAGGCTATCAGTACGCTCACAACCTCGAGGCCAAGGTCGCCGACATGCAATGCCTGCCCGACAATCTGCGAGAGCGGATTTATTACCGGCCGACGAATGAAGGCATCGAGAAGCGAATTCGCGAGCGCATGGAAGAAACGAAACGCCAGCGGTTACGGGCGACGCACGGCGGCGGTGCGGACGCTGAGAAAAAATCCTGACCCGGTGCATGCACCTAGCGAAGCCGGGCGCGGTGTTCTTTGAGGATGCAGAGATCCATCACCACGAAGATGTCCGCCTGGCGCGCCTTTTCGGCGGCCGCCTCGTCGATCACCCCTTCTTGCATCCAGATGGCCGGCACTTTGAGCTGGACTGCCTGATCGACAATTTCTTCTACAAATTCAGAGCGGCGGAAAATGTTCACGATGTCGATCGTGTTTGCCACGTCTTTCGGCAAATCGAGCAATGACGCGTAGGCTTTCTCGCCCAGGCACTCGTCGATTTGAGGATTGATTGGGATGATGCGATATCCGTGGCTCTGCATGTAAGCCGTGACGCCGTGGCTGGGGCGCATGGGATTACGTGAGAGCCCAACGACCGCGATGGTTTTGGAACGGCGCAGCAGTTCGGCGATTGGATCCGGTTGGGTCATGACCTCAAGGCGGGTTTCGGTTGAGCGAGTTGCGCTTTGGTGGGCTTACTTCTTGTTCGCCTGCTCCTCCTTTTGTTTGTACATTTTCATGGCCAGCTTGCGGACGGTCTCGGAAACTTCCTTGTTGCCGGAAATGTTTTTCAGATCGATCGCCAGCAGGTGTTTCATCAGGCCGAGGCCGAGATCGAGCGGGGTGCGCGGGTTCGAGACCAGATTGCGCACGACTTTGTAGTTCTTCATGAAGCGGCGCTTCATAGGGATCTGGCGCAGCACGGACTCGAGCACATTTTTCTGGAGGGCGAATTTTTCCACTTCTCCGTCGGAGAGTTTGGGAGCTTCGAGCACCGCCAGCGCGACCACTTTAGTACCGTCGCGAATCAGCAGCGAACGTTCTTCTTTGTTGCCTTTCAGAGCCAGCTGAATACGGCCCTTCACATCGAGGCGATTGATTTTCTGCAGCGCATTCTCGCGCACGACGACGACAGGGGCCTTTTTGAACGCGACCTTCGCCGCTACCGCCGGCGCTGCCTTGGCGGGTTCTACCGGAGCAGGCGCAGGCACGTCCTCGGACTGCGTCACCGGAAAATAATCCTCGCCGAGAAGATCAACAATTCCGCCAACGGCATGGAACGGCTTATCGCCCTCGGCGGCGATTGCGTCTGCGTTTTCTTTGAGGTACGCGGCGACGGCTTCCTCGTCGGCTGGAACGACGGCGGAATCGACGGCCGGATCTTCATCTAGTACGACGCTCGGCTCCGCCCCTGGATCTTCAATAGCGAGCGCTGACGATTCGGCGACGGGCCCAACCTGAACGACCGGCGCAACGGGAGCTTTCCCGAGGCTCGACAACAATGTCCGCACCTCGTCGATCTTCTCCTTGTCGAGGTATGGATTCGCCTTGAGAGCTTCGAGGACTCTGCGGAGCGAACGGACGCGCGGACTCATGAGCATTATGGCGATCGAGTCTTTCGAAGCTCCGATTGCGATCTTGACCAACTGGTCTTCCACGATGGACGGATTTTCGAGCAGTGCCGGCAGCAAGCTTGGCCGCAAATTGTCCGGCGAGATCAGGTAGCCCAATACTTCGCGCGCAGTCTCGGGATCCTTCGCCGCGGCCAGCGAGGATTTCTCGTCCCAGCCAGCCAGCGTCATCTTCGCGGTGCTGCCGAAGACTGGATTATGTTTGGCGAGGTAGACCAGAATTTCAAGGTTCTCGGCCGCCGAAACCTGGAGCGCACCGCGGGCAGCGAACTGCATCAGGTTGGAGGGCAGCTTCGAAGCGCGGATTTGATCGATGGTGCGCGCCATAGCTTCATGCCTCAACGGCGAGTTATGGACAAATTACGCTCGCCGCGTTTTGGAAATCGTCTTGCTCCTGGTTAGTGTTTCAAGCTCGTTTACGGCCAGTTCCAAGTCGCGGGTGATGCGATTGGGCTTGTGCCGGAGAAATACATCCCGCAAAGTCCGATAGTACCAAAGAGTGCCCTCTCGCCCACCGTGGAACCGTGACCAGACGGATTCTCCGACGGCGCGATAGTCGCTGAGGATGGAGCGGACGTTGTTGAGTTTGTCGGCGGCGGAAACCAGGCGCGTGCCGGCATCTTCGCGTTTCAACCTGGCGATGTATTTTTCTTTGCGCTCGCGCCACTGGCCTTTCGGCTCGCCGTAGGAATCGGTGCAACCGTCGACCACTTTGGCGACGCGAGTTCCGAAACGCCGGCGAACTTCTCTCAGCATAGGCGCCCCGCCGCAGTCTTCGACCACGTCGTGCAGCAGCGCGGCGATGGCCAGGTCTTCGTCGCCGCCGGCTTCGAGCACCAGCGAGGCGACGCCCATGAGATGGGCGATGTAAGGGATGGTGGACGCTTTGCGGGACTGGCCGGCGTGCTTCTCCGCCGCAAACACGAAGGCTTGCAGGAAGCGGGAACCGAGCTTGATCGGTTTCTGAGCTTTCTGCGATTCTCTGGCGAGGGGCGACATCGCTACTGCTTCTCTCCGCGTCGCGCTAGCAGATAGGCGCGAATGAACGGCTGCAGATCGCCGTCGAGCACTTTATCGACGTCGCCGACCTCGGTCTTGGTGCGGTGATCCTTGATCATGCGGTAGGGCTGCAGCACGTAGGAGCGAATCTGCGATCCGAATTCGATGTCGAGCTTGGAGTCTTCGATTTTTTTCGTCGCGGCGCGCTTTTTTTCCATTTCGAATTCATACAGCTTCGAGCGCAGCATGCTCATGGCGCGCTCTTTGTTCTTGTGCTGGGAGCGCTCGTTCTGGCAATTGGCGACCAGATTCGTGGCAATGTGTGTGATGCGCACGGCGGAGTCGGTGGTGTTGACGTGCTGTCCGCCCTTGCCGCTGGAGCGGTAAGTGTCGATGCGGATGTCCTCCGGCTTGATGATGATTTCGATGCTCTCATCGATTTCCGGCGACACGTAAACGCTGGCAAAAGAGGTGTGCCGCCGCTTGGCCTGATCGAAGGGCGAAATGCGCACCAGGCGGTGCACGCCGATTTCGCTTTGCAGAAGTCCGAAGGCGTATTCGCCGTTGACCGCGAAAGTTGCGGACTTGAGTCCGGCTTCTTCGCCCGGCTGGTAGTCGTAGAGCACGGTCTCAAACCCTCGCCGCTCGGCCCATCTCAGGTACATGCGGAGAAGCATGTCGGCCCAGTCCTGCGACTCGGTGCCGCCGGCGCCGGGATGAATGGTGACGATGGCGTTGCGGGCATCGTTCTCGCCCGAGAGTAAAGTTTCGGTTTCGAGGCGGTCGAGCACGTCGCGCAGCGCGCCGATTTCGCGCTGCAGGTCAGGGTCGACATTTTCGCCTTCCTTGGACAAGTCGAAGTAGGCGGTAATGTCTTCGCTGCGGCGCGCCAGGTCGGCGTCGTGCGCCAGTACCTGCTCCAGCCGTTTTTTCTCGCGCATTACTTGCTGCGAGCGCTGGGGATTCGACCACAGGTTGGGGTCGGCGGACTGCTTTTCAATTTCAACTAGTTGCGGACGGACTTTTTCCGCGTCAAAGATACTCCCGAAGTTCGTGGACCTTCTTGCTGAGCTTTTCGTATTCGAGGACTAACTCTTGATTCATGAGGATGCGTCGAGCCTTTTCCTTCTTCAAAAATGCAAATCGCGAGAGCAGCGCTCCCAATGAAATTATCGCACACCCAAATGCGAACCAGTCGCCGTGGCGCGCGTAGAACGTGGTTACGGAGGTGAGTCCATAGGGAGCAAGCAGAGTGGTTCGCTGCTTGCGCGGAATTTGCGCGACCACGCGTCCCCAGGGATCAATCGAAGCGGTGACGCCGGTATCAGTAGCGCTCAGCAGCCAACGATCGTTTTCGATGGCCCGCATGCGGGTTTGATTCAGGTGTTGCGCATAAGCGCCGCTGTCACCATACCATCCGTCATTGGAAATGTTGACGAAGACCTGCGCGCCGTTATTGGAAAATTGGCGGACTTCATCCGGGAATATTGATTCGTAGCAAATGAAGAGGCCGAGGCGCTGATCTGTTGTATCGAGCGGCTGGCGTGATGCGCCGTGCTGAAATTCGCCAACTTCTTTGGTCAGGCCTCCGGCGAAGGAGAACACGCTGGGGAATGGAAGATATTCGCCGAACGGCACGAGATGAATCTTGTCGTAGCGCGCGGTCCACTCGCCTTGCGGGCTGATGAGCACGGCAGAGTTGAATAGCGGCTGGGTCTGAGGTTGGGTTCCGCTCGGGTTGGGCGAGATTCCGATCGCGCCGACGACGGTCCAGGCGTTGAGGCTGCGAGCCATCGCGCTCGCCGCCTGACGAAATCCTGCGTCGTTGGTAAGAAACGGCGCCGGCGATTCCGGCCAGACCACGAGATCGGCTTTCATGCCCGCGCTCTTGGCCGCCGACTTTTCGGTGAGTGCGGTTAGCTCGTTCAAGGTTTGCTGCGTCGTGGCTGACGTCCAATCCACGCCAACCGGGATATTTTGCTGCACCAGGAGCGCGGCGTGATCGGCTTTGGCGGGAGGGGCGTCGACCAGCCTTCCGGCCTGCAGGACTGCGGCCGCCGCCAGCGCCGCCACTAGCAGAGCGGTGCGTTTTTCCTTTGGAACCAGGAACGCCGCGGCCACCGCGACATTCACCAGAGCAATTTCAAACGAGATGCCGTAGACGCCGGTCGAGCCGGCGATGCGGGAGAGCGCGAGGTTGTCAACCTGCGATATCCCTAACAAGTTCCAGGGATAGCCCGTGATGCGGGTGCGCGCCAGTTCCACCGCGACCCAGAGGAACGGAGCGGCAACCAGCGGGCGGCGGAAGTCGCGGCCGGCGCCGGCGAGCAGCGAGACAAGCAGTCCGAAAAATCCGTGATACAGACCGAGGTAGCAGGAGAACAGGAACAGCGCGAGCAGCGCCTCCGGTGTGCTGAGGCCGCCGTATTGGCGCATGGTGTCGTAGATCCAATAACAGGTGCCGGCATACCAGAGGATGCCGCAGACATAGCCGAGCAGAAATCCCTGCCAGGGAGATGCGGGGCGCAGGCGAAGGGAGCCGGCAATTTCGAGGTCTCCCGCGGGACGCGCCCGCAGCAACGCCACCAACAGCGGAGCCAGCGCGAACCATGACAAGACGTAGACGCCGGGAAGCGGAAAGATGATGACCTGAAGAATGGCCGAGAGGACGACCAACAGCCACGCGCTCGAATGAATTTGCCGCACGGTTTGCCGCACAAAGAAGGATAGCAAAGTACAGTTGCCAGAGGTCAGTGGCCAGTTGCCAGTTCCGGATTTTCGGCGGTGATGCGTTCACGGACGAAGTTTGCTATTTCGGGCGTTACGTATTGCGGCGGCGTGATGTGGAATATGGGACGTTCCACTACCGGCTTCAAGGAAACGGCTTGCCACGCGGAGCCGTTGGAAGAGTTGTGTAGGATCACCGCGCTGGCTCGGTCAAGAAATTCGCGGGCGGAGTTTTTGAAATCGGCGGTTGAAGGATCGAGCACGGTCAGATACAAGTCAGGACGTAAAAATTTCAACACGCTGTTCGATTCGATGATTACGTTGCGCGCGCCTTCCATGCGCTTGCGCAATGCGGGCATGGCTTCGGCGAGGCGGCCTTGTTCAGTGCGCGCCCAGAACACGCGTGCTGCGCCGGCGACGAGAAATCGCGACGTGTCGGACTCGCCGGATCGGTTGCGCTCTTCGGAGATTGCCCAGGAATGGTCGGCGGTGGCGCAGTCGCAGGCCTCACCGTTGGCGGAGCAGACGCCGTGGCCGTATTGCGTAATCTTGACCGCGGTCCAGTCGAAATCGCGCAGCGCCGCGATCAAGCCAGCGACTACGCTGGTCTTGCCCACGTTTCGCGAGTGTCCACCAACGACGATGATTGCCATGTGAAGAACCGGACCTCAGCCTTCGGACCTCGGACCTCTGGCACATCGGCCATGTCGTCCCGAAGTCCGAATTCTGACGTCCGAGGTCTGAGGTCTGCAGTCCGGCTCTATTCCTTTTTCGCCAGGCGCGCCAGCGTCGCCAGTTGCTTCAGATATTCCCGCACCGGTTGCGCGGGCGTTCCCCAGAATGCAACGCCTTTGCCGCGCAAAACTTTGTTGGGGAGCACGCCGCCCTGACCGCCGAGCATGACTCCGGCTTCAATGCGGGCGTGTTCGCCGATTCCCACCTGGCCGCCCAGCACGACGCCGTTCTCGATCACGATGCTTCCCGAAAGTCCGGTCTGAGCGGCGATTACGACGTCTTCGCCGATGTGACAGTTGTGTCCGACGTGCACCAGATTGTCGATCTTTGTGCCGCGACCGATACGGGTTTCATCGAGCGCGCCGCGGTCGATGGTCGCATTAGCGCCGATCTCGACATCGTCGCCGATCACCAAGCGCCCCACCTGCGGAAATTTTTCATAGCGCCCGGTCTTGCGGTCGCGCACGTAGCCGAAGCCGTCGCTGCCCAGCACCGCACCGGCGTGAACGATCACGCGGTCGCCCAGCGTGGTGCCGGAATACATCGTCACGTTGGGATAAATCTCGCAGTCGCGGCCGATCTTTACTCCTGCGCCAATCGCGCAGCCCACGCCGATGCGCGTGTTCTCGCCGAGCTGCGCGCCTTCCGCGACCACGGCTCGTTCCTCGACGCGCACTCCGGGGCCCAGGATCGTCGAGGGATGAATTACAGCGGTGGGATGGATACTTCCCTTTGCAGCGGCGCCGTCAGACGATCCTTGCTCAAGGAAAAAACGCGCGGCGCGGGCGAAAGCAAATTTGGGATGAGCGCTGATCAGAAGCGGACGGTCGCGCGACTCAGAGCTTGCGGCTTTGTCGAAGAGCTTCTCCGCGAACTCGCCCGCGATGATGGCGCCAGCTTGTGATTTCAAAGCCTCCGTCAAATGTTTCTCGTCCTCGACAAAGACGAGATCGATGGGCGTCGCCGATTCGATGCTGGCCACGGAACTAATCTCGACGCGGCCCGCTGCAGGCCCGTTGCCGATCAGGCGGGCCCCGACGGCCTCGGCAATCTGTTGCAGAGTGCGCTTCATCGCTCTCACTGTATAGCAGCGGGTAGAGCGGAAGGAAGGGCAGAAGCGGAAAGCCCATGAAGGCCAAAGGCACAGAAGGAAGCAGGACTTGCGGTCCGAATTTCAACCGGGCAACCTGCTCTACGGCGGGGTTGGGCAGTTTCCATTAGAAGTGAGGGTCTGGCACATGGAGAAGGTGCCGTTCCCCGTGCAACTGGAACCGCCGGTCAAAGTCCAGGTCCCCACGACAAGGCCATCGCTTAACGTGCCGGTGGTGGATGAGGTCCCGTTTGAGGTTCCGGTCAGGCCGTTCGGATAGCTGGTGAGCGTCAGGACATTGCCCGGCGGCGAGACCGAGTTCACAACTAAGGTGAGAGCGCCGGTAACCTGGTCGGTTTGCGTATTGGTGGTGAATAAGGCGGTTCCAGAGTCGCTCGAAGTGTTATCGCCGGTGGTAAAACAAGCTCCGTCATTGTAAAAGCCAACGATGATGTCGCCGAGTGGGCCGTTGTTGGTGACGTTAAACGAAGTCACAAAGTTTAACTGGCTGGCGGCGCCCGTGCCCCCAATCAGATGGGCCTCCCAATTTCCGGTGGTCTGGGTATTGGTGATGGTTGACGGAGGAGTTGTGCCGCAGCCGCAGACCGCGAGTTCCAGCGCCAGCACCATCAGGATTGCAAGCTTCTTCATTAACCGTCCTTGAATTGGGATCACTATGAGAATAAAGAGATGCGGGCAGGGCCGTCAATGGATGCTAAACGGCCGGAATTCGGACGAGGGGAAATTAGGCCCGCCCAGATCTTCGCCCGAAGCCTGAGACTCCGTGAACTCGTCATCCCGATGCCCAGGCAGGCTTTTCTTGAAAGCATCATTTCCGGCGCGCCTCGCCGTTTCTATCCCTTGGCTGGGACCAGAACCTGGTTCATGGTAAAGGTTCCGCTGCCAGTGCAGGTCGTGGCTCCGGCGACCTTCCAAGTGCCCGTGATCGCTCCGCCGGTCACGGTGCCGTCCAGGGTAAGGGTGTTCACTTCGGCTCCGGTGGACATAACGACATAATGAAATGTTCCGGAGACCTGGCCGTTGAAGTTCCCGCTGATCGTGAACGTCCCCGTCTCTGAAGTCGTTGGGAAGGTGCAGGGTGAGTTATTCAGCGTGAGGTTGAAGCTGGTTGAACCCAGCGAACCGTCGGCGTTCACCGTCAGGTTCGTCATGAACGTAAAAGTTGTGGCGCCCGAGCTCGCGAGCGTAGCCGTCCACAGGCCGTTGATATTGCCGGTGGCGTGTGTGTTCGCTCCGCAACTGGAGAGGATCAAGCTGATGCCAAGCAAAGCGATTGCAGTGAATTGTTTCATGCGCAAGGACCCCTTACCCTTTTCAGGGACGCGGAAATCGGCATTCTGGGAGAATGCCAGCGGTACTTTGCACGGATGCCAGGAGGCGGCTGGCATGTGTGCTGATGACGAAAACCCGAGCCTCGCCGAAAGGTTGCGGAGGCCAGGAGGAAATATCGAATGCAGCTGGCTGGTGGCCAGCTCATCACCGCTGTGGGCGATCTATATTATGATCGATACCATGTGATATACTCTGATATCGATCAGGAGATACGCGTGCCCCACACTGCCAAACTGTTTCGCAACGGCCGCAGCCAGGCGGTTCGCCTGCCGGCTGATTTTCGTTTTAGCGGCGCAGAAGTCTTCGTCCGCCGCGATCCGGCGACCGGCGATGTGATTCTCTCCCGCCGGCCAGAGTCCTGGCAGGATTTCTTCGATCTGACGGCGTCGATCGACATTCCCGAAGATTTCCTGACCGAGCGCCGCGACACCCCGCCGCAAAAGCGAAAGTTGTTTTAAATGCCGGTGCGCTACCTGCTTGATACGAATATGGCCAGCTATGTGATCAAGGGGAATTTTCCGCGCGTGCGAGAGAGGCTGATGAAAGTGCCCATGGCGGAAGTCGGCGTTTCGGTGATCACAGAGGCCGAGTTGCGATTCGGTGTCGCGCGAAAACCTGAGGCCTCAAAACTCGCGATCGCGGTTGAAGAATTCCTCCTGCGGGTTGAGATTCTCGCCTGGGAGTCGCCCGCCGCGAAGACTTATGCTGCCCTCCGCTCTGCGATGGAATTTGCCGGCCGGCCCATGGGAAACCTCGACATGATGATCGCGGCTCAGGCGCTGGCCGCAGCCGCCGTGCTGGTGACTCACGACCACGTGTTTCGGCGCATACAGAACCTGGAGATCGAAGACTGGACCAGGATACGCTGACAGCGGTCTCTGCTCGCACCCACGCTTGCGACGTTACCGCGAAACCCGCCGCTTCGGCCGGGCCAGCCCCAGGATCAGCAGGCCGATGGAAACGCCCATCAGAAAGCCGCTGGCGATGTCCGCGTGGTTGCCTTGGATCCAGTGCTGCAGGCCAATGCTGATCGCCAGCACGCACAAGCCCACCAGAGTAAAGAAAACGCTTCTGTGCCGCATCATGCCCGCCTCCAGGCCATCACCGCTGCGTTAGCGAATTGCAAAGCGCCATCTCTCGAATCATTTCCGGGCGCATTCATTCGAAGACCTCTATTTTTACGCGCCGCGCTTCGACTTCAGTTCGACCAGCAACTGCTCGATGCGATCTTCTTTTTCGAGCGCCGCCAGGCGGTCGTCGAGGTTGTCGCCGGCGATTTCTGCCTTCGCCTGGCTCAGCGCCTCCGAGTGCTCGACTTTGTGTTTCATTCGGTCGAAGGCCGCAGCCTTCAAGCCGTCGCCTGATGCCAGACGCGCGTCGCTGGCCTTGCCCACAGCGCGGGCGCGGCGATGCTGCGCGATCAGGACGTCGGCCTTGCCCTGCGCCTCGGTGAGTTTCTGCTCCAGTTGCCGCAGGGCGGACTTCAGATTTTCCACCTGGGCTTTCTGGTCGCTGACCTGCTGCGAGAAGTTTTCGCTGAGTTCGCGGTAGCTCTCCACGCGCAGCAGAGAGGCGCGCGCCAGATCATCCTGTTTCTTGTCGACCGAGAGCTCGGCCTTGCGCATCCACTCGGCGACTTTGTCAGCATTTTCTTTTTGCTTTCGTTCGAGCAGGTGCTGGTCGGCAATGGCGATCGCAACCTGCGTCTTCACCTGCAGAAGCTGGTTCTGCATGTCGAGGATGACCTGCTTGATCATCTTTTCCGGCTCCTCGGCCTTATCGATCAAGTCGTTGAGGTTGGCTCGGACTAATGTGGAAACGCGCTCTAGTAGTGCCATGGTGGACTCCTTTTGATTCAGCTACTAGCTTCTAGCTGCTAGCTTGTTGCCTGGGATTTCTCATTTCGTGCGCGCATTGCATCTGCGCGCATTTCCGTCGATTCATTGCCTTGCACCAAACACGGCGCCGCTCAAGAGGCCGATCGCCATGCCGATGGTCAGCCCAACACTCCCATGTCCAAACAGAACTCCGAACACCGCTCCCAGAGCCGCTCCCAGGCCGATGCCTAATGCCGCGTACTGTGCTTTCGTTTTCATAAGCGCTCCAGATCTTGCTGCTCAACAGCACGCCTCGCTGCGCTTGGCGAGACGGGCGAAGGCGCCCGTCCCCACACAAGACTTTTTTAGGCTTTCGGCGCATCGGTCGGTTTTGTAGCTTTATCGCCGATCAGCCGTACTTTGTTCATCAACTCTGACAACGGCATTCCCGAGAGCGTCTCGAACAGTGCCGGCACCTGTGCCGCCATCTTGGTGATGTCGCCGGTGATTTTGTTCATGCCCGACTCTGCGCCGTTCCCCGTCGACACGATCGTGATCTTGTCGACGTTGGCCAGCGGAGCGGCCAATGCCTTCACAATCTCCGGCATGCTGGCGAACAGCCGGTCGAGCACTGCCGCCTGGTTGTACTCCTGGAAAGCTTCAGCCTTTACGTTCATCGCCTTGGCTTCGGATTCGCCTTTCTTGAAGATGATCTCGGCTTCGGCCTCGCCTTGCGCTCGAATCGCTGACGCCTGGCCTTCCGCTTCCGCGATCAACCGCTGCTTCTCGGCAGCAGCCAGAGTTTCAATTCTCTGACGTTCGATTTCCGCCGGCTTCAACACCGTCGCGATCAATTCTTTTTCGCGGCGATTGATTTCCGCTTCCTGCACTTTGACCTGCTGTTCTTTTTCGATCTGTTGCACCTTCACCGACTCGGCGATCACCTGCTGCTGCATGATGTTGGTCTGGATGTCATAGGCCTTGTCAGCTTGCGCTTGCTGGCGCTTGGTCACTTCCAGGTATTGCGCTTTCTTGACTTCCAGATCGCGTTGCGACTCCGCTTGCTTGGCCAACGACAACGTTTCAGCGAGAACGCGTTCCTGATCGGCTTGCGCTTTCGCCACGGCCGACTCCCGCGTCAGCGCGGCGCGCTTGATTGCGGTATCGCGATCAGCTTCGGCGGTGGCCACGTCGGCGTCGCGCTTGATGCGCGCTACATCCGGCTTGCCCATGTTGGTGATGTATTCGTTCTTGTCGCGCACTTCCTTGATGGTGAACGAAATCACTTCCAGTCCCATCTTGTTCATATCTTCGGCGCAGGTGCCGCGCATGCGGTCGGAAACCATCTCCGGCTGCTTCACGATTTCTTCCACCGTGAGCTGGCCGATGATGCCGCGCAGGTGACCTTCCATCACCAGTCGAATCAGGCCTTCGCGCTCCTGATCAGATTTCGTCAGGAATTGCTCAGCCGCAGTCAGCACCGATTCGCGATCGGACTTTACTTTGATCTGCGCCACGGCTTCGACCGTCACCGCGACGCCTTGCTTGGTGTACAAATCCTGTTGCGGCGCCACGTCGAACGACATCAGTTCGAGCGAAAGGTTGCGGCAAATCTGCACCATCGGGAACACCAGCGTGCCCTTGCCCTGCACCACCCGCGTTCCGCCCAGGCCGTACACGATGAGCGCCTCGTGCGGCCCCGCTTTGCGATACAGCCTGGCCATTCCGCTCATCAGGAACAGAAGGACCATCACTCCCAGCCCGGCGAAAATCCAAATCGTCATTACCGTCGACAAGCCAAACATAACGCCTCCTGTTACGAATGCGGTTTACGAATAAAGCGTGAGAAACTTCGTTGCGTTGGAGTCACTCACCGCGGGGGAGTTCGGGCCCACTGACTCGGAGCGGGCCGGCGGATTCAGGTTCCACTTCACGATGGAATAATTCCCGAACCACAAAAATCCAAGCGCGACATAAAAAGTCAGCAGCAGCGGCCACGCCGCAGCCGGTTTCTGCGCCTGTACAACCAGTAGTCCGATGGTGAACACGACGAGCATGAATGCCATGATCCCCAGCCCCATCGTCAACGAACCTTCGCGCGTGGTATAGCCGTTTGGCTGCCAGTTGGCATTAAAGTGGACCGCCATCCTCTGCGGCAATTGGTCCCAGTTGCGCCAGTAGTTCAGCGCGGTGATCGGCAGAGCCAGCCACATCAGCCCGACCAGCGTTTTGTACCAGCTTGCGTTCATAAGGTCTCCTGAGCCCAAAGCTCACGGTGAATCAACGCTGCGCCGAACTACTCGAGGCGGATTCATCCTCTCCGCACATCTCGCTCCACAGTCGAACGTACGCTAGTCCCTTTTCGTAGCGGGTGACCACAACTTCGGTTCCCTTCACAATGGCGGTGCCGTCTTCGCTGCGCACCCCGCAGACACGGCGGGTTCCAACCTGCGAATAAATCATTTCGCCGGTTCCGCCTTCGCGGATGGAGCACGACACCCGGCCGAGAACGCCGACCATCTCATAGTCCGCCGGATCCATGTTTTCGTCGTCCGACATCAGTACGCGGCTGAAGAAGAAGAAAATAATTCCCCCGCCCACCAGTCCGCTGCCCACCGAGAACAGCAATCCCAGGCCGACCCATACCGTCGAGAAGCGCGTGAGCAGATAGCCTGTGCCGCCGAACCACGCCAGGAAAGCCGTGAGCGTGACGAAGTTGAACGGCGACACGCCGCCGCTGCCGGCCTGATTCGGATCCGACGAATCGCTCGCCGCAGGCCCGTGCGCCGCCGCGTGACCGCCCGCGCCTGGCACGTGCGACCACCGGACCATGACGCGACCGGACCATGCCCGCCCGGGCCATGCGCCGCCGGAAAATGTCCGCCGCCATGCGCGTGAAAATGCGGCAGGTGCAGGCGCCCAAAGCGCGATCCGCCAAACACAAACGAAAAGAAACTGAAGCAGAAGCCGACCGCGAAACAGATCAAATAAAAATCCGACCAGTCAAATCCGGTCGCGATTCTGTTGCCAGTACTGAAGCCGTCATCGGATTCGCCTCCCTTCCGCGTTCGATTCCCACTGCGATATTCGCTGCCGATTGCCGTTGCTGGCTGCGAGCTCCGGCCGCAGAGCCTCGAGCAGCCGGTCGGCGAGGCCGGGCGTGTCGAGAATCGCGCCCAGCAGCAGAAAGCAACGGCGCGTATCTTTTTCGCGCGCGGCCTTGATCAGCACCTTGCTGACTTCCGGATCGTTCGCGAACTTCTCCGAGCCCTGCAGCAGCCAAACATCCAGCTGGCCTTCGGTCGTTCGCAAATCGGAAGTCAGCTCGGCGTGGTAGCCGTCCGGGTCATCCACCAGAAAGCCAGGATGCACCTTGAAAAATTTCGCCAGCAGCGCGCGCGACGACTGCGTCATGTGCGGGCGCGCGCCGTTTTCGATCTGCGAAAGATAGGACTGGCTGATGCGAACTCTCCTTTGCCCGCACCTTTGGCGCGACCGCGGCCTTTTTCCGCTTCTTGCGCGGATGGCGCGGACCAGCTCCAGCTGCGTCATGGGCCGACCCATGCCGCGCAGACGAGCCTTCGACCTCGCGCAGATAACGGATTTTTTCGCCCAGCTTCACCGGCCACGCTCCCAGTTCATATCTCAATATGTAATATTTATATTGCAATATGTAATTTATGTCAAGAGATGGATGTGCGCATTCAGCGGTTTACAGTGGTTTACAGCTTGATTTGCGAAATTAGAGGCCGGCTTCGATGCGCGAGCGGGGGTCGAGATAGTCGCGCAGGGCGTCCCCGATGAAGTTGAAACTGAGCACCGCCAGCATGACCGCGAGCGCGGGAAACAGTACAAGATGTGGCGCGTCGAATAAATGGGCGCGGCCATCGTTGAGCATCGCTCCCCAACTCGCGGTCGGAGGAGGAACGCCAAGTCCGAGAAAACTCATGGTGGCTTCGGCGAGAATTGCGCCAGCCATACCGATCGCGGCCTGCACCACGACCGGCTGAATAATGTTGGGCAGAATGTGGCGAGTAATGATTCGCAGATCGGAAGCGCCGAGAGCGCGGGCGGCTTCAACAAATTCGCGTTCGCGGGCGGCGAGCACTTGTCCGCGCACCAGTCGCGCGTAGCCGACCCATCCGCCGAGCGAGAGTGCCAGCACCAGATTGAAAATGCCGGGACCGCGGAACGCGATGAAGGCGATCGCGAGCAGAATTCCGGGGAACGAAAGAAATGCATTCATCAGCACCACGTTGACGAAGCGGTCGATGCCCCCACCGTAATATCCAGCGACGGAGCCGATGATGAGTCCGAGGCCGAGCGACGCGAGCACGACGCAACTGCCCACCAGCATGGAAATGCGAGCGCCGTAAATGATGCGGGAAAAAATGTCGCGGCCGAGTTCGTCCACACCAAACAGGTGCGCGCGCGACGGAGGATCAAGCCGCACCGGCAGGTTGATGGCGGCCGGGTCCTGGGGCGCGATCCACGGCGCGAACAGCGCGAGAATCACGAAGATCACAACCAACACCACGCCGATCGCCGCCAGCGGATTATGCCGGGCATTTCCCAAGACTCTGCCGGCTACACGGCTACGCAGCGGGATGGTGGAGGTGGACATTGCGAAGAATATTAAATCGCGAGCATGAGGTCTTGAGTTCGCGCGCGAACTATGTTTTCATAATAAAAGAAGAAACGATGTGACCGCGTCCATCTCCGCACGCGTGCCGTAAACCTCCACCCCTAGCCTGAATTCTGAGGAGAAAAATCATGAATAAAGTTTCGTACATTCCCAAGGATTACAACACCGTTACCCCTTACCTCATCATCCGAGGCGCAGCCCAGGCCATTGAATACTACAAGAAAGTTTTTGGGGCGACCGAAACTGTTCGCATGAATGGCCCCGATGGCAAGGTCGGTCACGCCGAGTTGAAGATCGGTGATTCGCATATCATGCTGGCGGACGAAAATCCCAGCATGGGCCAGGGACACGCCAGCGCTGCCACCATTGGCGCCAGCCCGGTGAGTCTGTATGTTTACCTTCCCGACGTCGATACCGTGGTAAAGCGGGCGGCGGCCGAGGGAGCGAAAATCCTGAAGCCGGTCCAGGACCAGTTCTACGGCGACCGCTCCGGCTTCATTCAAGACCCGTTCGGACATTTATGGGGCGTGGCGACTCACGTGGAAGACGTGTCACCGCAAGAAATGAAAGAGCGGATGAAGAAGATGATGCAGGCAGCGTAGTAGGATTCGAGGCGGGGCGGCCATGCCCCGCCTTTTAACTTTTTGTTCCCGGCAGGACAAGGTCAAAGGCTTGGACACAGAGGTCGCCAGGTTTCACAGGGAGTTCGGTATCGATCGCCACCCGCGATGGGGCCACAACTCACCACACCTCCAGCTTAAACTGTCGATAATGATGGATTAGCTCAAAATCTGTCCGATTGGTCGTGATGAGGCGGGCGCCATGGGAGCGGGCAGTAAGGGCGATGAGAAGGTCGAAATGCAGGTCGCGCAATTTGGCTGGCGCGAAACCGCGATCGCCGCGAATGCTGGCCAGGATCTCGCCCGATTCGATCCAATTATTTTCCGTCGGAGTCAGGATGGGATGATTTCTCGCCAAAAGCCGGAGAAACACGCGATCTGAAGGCCTTGCCGCTCCCCGCCACAGCTCTGCCAAGACTACAGAAGATGTCCGGATGACACCGATCAGGGACTGGATCCTCTCGCGATGACGTAGCGTCCGGAGATCGTCAATGATAACGGACGAGTCGAAAACGACGATCAATCGACGTATCCTTCAAACTTGGCCTTGCCTTCATACTTCTTCATCAACTTCTTGAAGCGCTTGAGCGCGACGATTTCTCGGAGGGCGATGTGAACGGCGTCAGTTCGAGATTTCGCGCCAAGGACTTTTACCGCCTCGTCGGCCAGTTGCGTATCCAAACGAATCGATGTCATGGTTACAGCCATCTTGTCAGCCTCCCGCTATATACATTTTATATAATCTGTATATACAGTCAAGGACAAAGGCTTTAGCTCAGTCGGAGTTCGAAGCAAACCAGCGAACAAAAATCTCCGTGACCTCCGAGAGATTCAGAGGGCCGCACCTGACATGAAACTTTTGTTTTCCCACCCAGTACTGAATCCAATCATTCTCAGAACGTGCTACTTTCTGTCTTTCCAGCACGCAGAACTCTTTTCGAGTATCGCGCAAATCGATCGCGACACTCCACCCGGGATCATCCAATGTATCGATTCGAACGCCGTAGGCGTGCTCCCAGTCACCATTGCTCTGACTTGCATACCATTGCTCCAGCTTCGACAGACTCGAGAGCTGCTCGCTCATGACGGCTCCTTCATTGCCGAATCCGCGGGTTCGCCACCGAGTACAGCACATCCGTCAGAAGATTCACGGCGACATAGGTCAGGCCGATCGCCAGGATGCAGCCTTGGACCAAAAAATAGTCGCGGCTGGAGATGGCGTCGACCGTGAGGCGTCCGATGCCGGGCCAGGAGAAGATTTTTTCGGTGACGATGGCGCCGGCGAGTAACGCGCCGAATTGCAGGCCCAGCACGGTGATGATGGGGATCATGGCGTTGCGCAGGGCGTGGCGATAGACCACCGTGCGTTCGGGCAGGCCTTTGGCGCGAGCGGTGCGGATGTAGTCCTGGCTCAACTCTTCGAGCATCGAGGTGCGCACCATGCGGGTGAGGATGGCGGCGAGCGCGCTGCCCATGGTGAGCGCGGGCAGCACGAGATTCGCGAACGAGCCGGCGCCGGAGACGGGGAGCCATCCCAGCTTGATGGCGAAGAGCAGGATCAGGATCGGGCCCAGCGCGAAGTTGGGGAACGACAGGCCGAACAGGCTGACGATGGAGAGCACGCGGTCGTCCCAGCGATTGCGGCGGCGGGCGGAGCGGACTCCGGCGGGGATGGAGAGAACGATGGCGACCAGAAGGCTGGCCAGCGTCAGACGCAGCGTGTAGGGATAGCGCTCGAAGATCAGTTTGGTGACGGTCTGGTTATAACGGAGGGAGCGTCCGAGGTCGCCGTGGAGAACGCCTTTCCAGTAGTGGATGTATTGCTCGCCGAGCGGGAGATCGAGTCCGTAGGTGTGGCGGGTGGCGGCGATGTCGGCGGCGGGGGCGCCTTCGCCGAGCATTTGCGCGATGGGGTCTCCGGGGACGAGGTGGATCAGCAGGAAGACGAGGCTGACCACCAGCCAGATGACCGGGAGGGTGTAGAGGACGCGTTGGAGGAGGGGTTTCAATTGGCGGTTCTCAGTTGATGGTTATGTTTGTCATCCTGAGCGAAGCACGGCGACGAGCAACGCGAGCCGCCGCGCGCAGTCGAAGGATCCCTACCCTGCGAAGGCCGCCGCGAGCGCGTCGGGGAGTTCTCCCTTTACTCTTGCTGCTCTCGCATTCAGAGAAAAGAACTCCCAGCTGCGCCGGCAGGAGCTGCCCAGATGCAAGGGATCCTTCGACTCCGCGAGCGCGTTCGCGCTCGCTCCGCTCAGGATGACAGGGCGCCGGGGGATGATGTCGAGTCGGCCTTTGCATCAGTTCCCTGCTCCTTTCGCGGCTTCGGCTTCGCCTTCTACTTTGGCGGTTTTCTCGATTCTGACTCGCGCGATGCGGTGGCCCTCCAACTCTTCGACGGTGTAGCGGCGGCCTTCGAATTCGAAGCTGTCGCGCAGTTCGGGAATTCTTTGCAGGCGGGCCAGGATGAATCCTGCGAGGGTTTCGAATCCGGCGTCGCGCGGGAGGGTCAGGGCGTACTGGGCCTCGAGGTCGCGGATGTTCACGGAACCCTCGAGGGACAGAACCGATTCGTCTTCGAGCGCGGGCTCGCTGGGGGAGACGTCGAATTCGTCTTCGATGTTGCCGACCAGTTGTTCGAGGATGTCTTCGACCGTGATGACGCCGGCGGTTGAGCCGAATTCATCGACCACGACCGCGAGATGGCGGCGGCGATCTTTAAATTCGGCGAGCAATTCGGCCAGGACTTTGGTTTCGGGCACGACCAGCACGTCGTGCATGATCTGGCTGATCTGCATGCGGGCGATGCGGGTTGAGGTGGTCTGGCCCAGATTGCTGAGGCGCAGGCGCATCCAGCGCATGAGGTCTTTGTAGTAGAGCACGCCGACAATGTGTTCGGGTCCGCGCTGCGGATCGTAAACCGGGATGCGCGAGTGCTGACCTTCGACCACGCGAGCGAGGGCTTCGTCGAGTTGCAGGTCGGAGGGCACGGAAAAAATGTCGGGGCGGGCGACCATGACTTCGCGGACGGTGATGTTGTCGAGTTCGATGGCGGAGTGAATCATTTCTTCCTGAAACTCGGGGATCTGGCCGAACTGCCGACTCGCGGTCACGATCAGTTTGAGTTCGTCGGGAGAATGGACGGCGCCGCCTCCACGGCGTCCGGCTTGCGCGCCGAACAGCCGCAGCACTAGACCGCCGGACCTCCGCATGAAGAACAGAACCGGGCGGGTGAGGGTAAGAAAAGCCTCCATGGGCGCGGCGACCGCGAGAGCGACTTGCTCGGCGCGCTGCAGAGCCAGAGTTTTAGGCACCAGCTCGCCGAGGATCACGTGCAGGTAGGTGATGACGCTGAAGGCGATGCCGATGGCGATAGTGTGGGCGTATACCTCGGCATGGGGGACCTTGTGGACGAATTCCATGCCTTCCACCAGGCGGGCGACCATGGGCTCGCCGATCCAGCCCAGGGTCAGGCTGACCATGGTGATGCCGAGTTGCACACCGTTGACGACTTCGTCGAGGCGCTGGTGCAGGCGCTGCACGGTGCGCGCGCCGATGCGCCCGGCGGAGATGAGTTGCTGGATGCGGGTGTCCCGCACGCTGACCAGGGAGAATTCGGCTGCCGCGAAGAAGGCATTGGCCGCCACCAGGAGAAGGATCAGAAAGACCCGGAGCAGCACAAAAGCGACCATGGAAGAGTCATTCTAGCATTTACGGGAGGTTTCGAAGCGGGCGTGAAGGGCAAGGTCGAGCATGTATTCGATTTTCTCGGCGATCTCTGCGGATTTTCTCTGCGTGCTCGGCGATTAAAGTCTTTTGGTTTTGAGAGCAAAGGCGAAAGCTTTTAATCGCTGAGTTCGCTGAGAAGGGCCGCTGAGTTCGCTGAGAAAATCGGATCCTGGCGGTGTCGGCTGATCGACCGGGTGGGAAACCGTGAAATAATTGTGAGGGGGATTTCCTGCATCTATGAAGCTGAAATTGCCGGCCGGCTCGTTCGGCGCCTATTTGTTCGATTGTGACGGCACTATTGCCGACTCCATGCCCCTGCACTACTTGGCTTGGAAGCAGGCGCTTGGAGAATGGAATTGTGATTTCGACGAGGAGCTTTTCTACTCCTGGGGCGGCATGCCGGTGGCGGAGATCATCGCAACGCTGAACACGCGGCATGGACTGTAGATGCCGGTGGAAGCGGTCGCCAAGCGGAAAGAGAGCTTGTATTACGAACGGCTGCCGCAGCTAAAAGTTGTTCCCGAAGTCATGGAACATATCGAACATGGGCACGGACGGATTCCGTTTGCCGTGGTTTCGGGAAGTACCCGCGAATCGGTGACGGCATCTCTGGAGTCACTGCAGCTTCTGGATCGTTTCGACACGCTGGTGTGCGCGGGAGATTATAAGGAGAGCAAGCCGGACCCGGAGGGGTTTCTGCTGGCTGCTTCAAGGCTGGGAGTAGCGCCGGAGGCTTGCCTGGTCTTCGAAGATACCGACATGGGCATTCAGGCGGCGAAGGCTGCGAGAATGGCTTCGGTGAAGGTTCCTCCGCCCTGGGAGAGGGCTTCGCGCGGTAATCGAGATCGTGATTCCTGATTGACCGTTCCGCTGGGCCGCTCCTAAAGCAATATTCGGGAACTGCTATTCGGAAAGGCAATCCCTCATCATTTTCTATGGCAGCTGGGGCCGAGGCATGGTACTCTCGCATGCGTCTTCCAATCGGGTTACGGACAAGGACACCCTCCCAGGTGCAAATGAAAACTGATCGTTGGTTCTATAGCGCCGCGGGCGCCTTCTTTCTGGTGGCCATGCTGGTGGGGTTCCGCGCGTTTGTCGCGAGCGGCGCCGGCGCTCAGGGCCGGGTGATCGATCCTGTTATTTTCCGGGTCGATTCTATTCACGGGTTCGCCATCGCGGCGTGGTTCGTGCTCTTTTTCGTCCAGTCTTTGCTGATGGCGGTGCGGAACCGGCGCCTTCATTTCACGCTGGGGTGGGGCGCGGTCGCCATCGGGCTGGCGATCCTGATTACCGGGCCGTGGGTCGCCATTCGCTCGGTGCAGATCACGCCGGCTGAGGCCCACTTCTTCGGCATGCAATATTCCCGGTTCCTTCTGGTGATGCTTACCGAGATCGGCCTTTACGCCGCCTTCGTCACAATAGGAATTTTCACCCGCACGAAGGCGAAGATCCATCGCGTCGCGATGCTGCTGGCCAGCCTTTGCCTGCTTTCGGGGGCGACGGCTCGCATTCCGTTCCTGCAAGAAATCTTCGGCACTGCCAGCTGGATGGGGCTTTTCGGGCCTGTCTTCTGCATTGGCGCGGGGCTATTGATCATCCGCTGCGCGCTGACCCGCAGCGTCGATCGCTGGTTCGCAGTGGGATATGCGTGCTGGGTTATAATTTTCATAGCGTCTGCAAGACTCGCGCTAACTGAGGCTTGGAGCGCCGTGGCCCCCGCGATTCTCAAACTGTAGCGATCCATCTGTAGAAATCCGACTCTGGCGATCCAGGATTAACTCCGCAGGCAGCTCTCCTCAGCCCGTCCTCATTTGTGACCGGATTCAATCCGGCCACTTGCCGGTGCCGAAAAATTCTTTGCTGCGAGGCTACCGTTTTTGGAAGTGGTGGGTCTAACTAACAGGCGGCAGATGGGTTAGAGCTGCCGCGGGTCTTTTTCGCATTCCGGTCGGCAATCCTAAGTTTTACGGGAAAAGAGTTTTGCAGGAACAAAAGTAAGTCGGGCTCCGTACAAGAAGATGAGGGCGGCAGAATGGCTCCCCATCTTCGCTTGGCGGCAATTACAGGAGGCGTTGTGAACGGTAACGGAAATAGCAAGAAGAAGCGTCGCAAACTGATGATCTGGGGCGGCGTTGGAGTGGTGATCGTCCTGGTGATCGCGGTGGGAGTCATTGTCGCGAAGAACGGCGGTACCAAGATTGATTCCTCGAAGCTGGCCAAGGTGGAAAAGGGTGACCTCGCCAAGAGCGTAGTGGCGACTGGTAAAGTCACGCCCATCACGAAAGTTGAAGTCAAATCAAAGGCCAGCGGCATCGTGAAGAAGCTTCTGGTCGATTACGGCGACCATGTTAAGAAGGGCCAACTCCTGGCCCAGCTCGACAAGCTTGAGATTGAAGCCCAGGTCGCGCAGTCCCAGGCGGCACTGGAAGCCGCTGAAGCCAATCTGAAGAGTTCGCAGGCGGACTTCGAACGCGCCAAGGTCGATGCCGAAGGTCCGGACGTGCCCCTGCTCAAGCGCGCTTATGACCGCGCGACCGGCATGGCGAAAGATGGCGTGGTTTCGGCTTCTGCTCTCGATGACGCCGAGAAGAATTATGAGATGGCGTTGAACAAGCAGAATGTGTCGAAGGCGCAGGTCACGGTGCTAAGGCTAAGATCGCCCAGGCTCAGGCGCAAGTAGTGCAGGATCAGGCGAACTTGAAGCAGCTCGATGAACAACTCAGCTACACCGACATCATCTCGCCGATCGACGGCATCGTGCTCTCGCGCGATGTGGAAATGGGTGACGCGGTGAGTTCGATCCTGGTGTTGGGCTCGTCGGCAACGCTGGTCATGACGCTGGGCGATACCAGCGAGGTGTACGTGAAGGGCAAAGTCGACGAGAGCGACATCGGAAAGGTTTATCTGGGGCAGCGGGCGCGCATTAAGGTTGAGTCGTTCAAGGACAAGACTTTCGACGGCAAGGTGACCAAGATTTCTCCGATGGGCGTGGAGAAGGACAACGTCACTACCTTCGAAGTGCGCGTATCGATCCAGAACCCCGGCGGCGAACTCAAGGCCGAGATGACCGCGAACGCGGAAATTATTCTGGAAGAACACAAGAACGTGCTGCAGATTCCGGAAGGCGCGATTCTCTACGACAAGGACAAGAAGGCCTCGGTGGAAATTCCTGATCCGAAGGCGAAAGACGGCAAGGACAAGATTGCCCTGAACATCGGGATCTCGAACGGCGCCAAGACCGAAGTGCTCAGCGGTTTGAAGGAAGGCGATCAGGTAGTACTGCAGTAAAGCCGGTTTTCGCTGTCCGGCTTCCGGTTCGGGAACGGCTTCCGGAAGCCGAGAGCCGGACGCCCCTTTCTGAGTTGGCTGCGTTTTCGCTGCACCCGCGACTGCCGGCCGAATATTTTGGCCAGCCCGCGAATGACATCAGTGGAGTGACAACATTATGCACAAAAGACTTTCTCCCCCCTCAACTCCCGTGTCCAGCCGGTCGGCGTTCGCGACGTTCGCGGTCGCTCTGTCGACGATTGTGCTGGTCGTGCTGTTCTCCGCGACAACTGTTTTCGCATCGAGTCCGCAAGGCGAGTTCGAGCGCACGCTCAACGTGAGCGGGCCGGTCGATCTGGAAGTGCTCACCCGCTCCGGTGACGTTACCGTCCGCGCCGGATCGTCTGGTTCGGTCTCCATCCGCGGAAAAATCTATGTGGGCGATCACTGGCTGATGGGCAGCCGCGACACCGACGTCCACTCGATCGAACAGAATCCCCCCATCCGCCAGGAGGGCAACAGCATTCACATCGACTACGTGAACATGCGCAACGTCTCGGTGAATTACGAGATCACGGTGCCCGCCGACACGGTGGTCCGCAGCCACACCGGCTCGGGCGATCAGATTATTGAAGGCACGCGTGGCAACGTCGATGCGGAAACCGGCTCCGGCGACATGAAACTCGCGAACCTGACCGGAGAGATTCACCTGCAGACCGGATCGGGCAACATTCGTGCCCACCAGATTGCTGGCCCGGTGCATGGTGGCACGGGAAGCGGCGACGTTGAAATTGAAGAGACCGCCGCGGGCGATGTCGACCTGCACACCGGCTCCGGCAACATTACCGCTCGCGGCGTGCAAGGCGGCTTCCGCGGTGAAACCGGCAGCGGCGATGTAACTGCCGAAGGTACCCAGACTGCTTCCTGGGAAATTCACACCGGCTCGGGCAACGTTCGCGTCCGGCTGCCCGCTAACGCCGCGTTTGAAGCGGATATTTCCACCAGTTCCGGCACGGTCGACGTGGGCGCGCCGGTCGAGATGACGGTGCAGGGCCGCATCGGCGACATGCACAAACAGATTCACGGCAAGGTTCGAGGCGGTGGCCCGCTTCTACGCGTGCACACCGGCTCGGGCGACATTCACATTGGCTGAGCTTGGCGGCCTGACAAGTTCATTGGCCACGGATTTGCACGGATTTGCACGGATTAAGAACAATATTTTTCTTGATCCGTGAATATCCGTGCGAATCCGTGGCCAAGAAGTTTTCCACAGCCTGTCCTGATTTCGTAAATCTCCGTCCTTCCTGCGCGAATTCCACAAAACACCCTGCTATAGTTGCCCCGACTTTTCCAAGTCAAAGTTAAAACTACTTTTTTGCCGTAAATGCGGGGGAGGAATTCGTAGACCCATCAAATCGAAATGCCAGGAGGAATTGTGAATCAGAAAATCTGTATCATGCTGCTTTCAATTGGTTCGCTGGTCTCCGCCGGACTCGTTCAGGCTCGGGCGGAAACCCTGATGACGCGCCATGTTCGCGCGGTTTCAGTCAACGGGCAAGCCAGGCCCGTCGGGCGACTTCCCCTCAATCAGGTTATGCAGCTCGATGTGGTTCTCCCGGTGCGCGATCAGGCTGGTCTGGACAACTTCCTCGCCGACTTGTACAGCTCCACGGTTCCTAACTACCGCCATTTCCTCACCCCGGCCGAATTCACCGCTCGGTTTGGTCCCACGCAAGAACATTATGACGCGGTCGTGAAATATCTTCAGGGTCACGGCCTCGCGATCGTCGGCGGATCCCTCGACGGCATGGAAGTGCAGGTCAAAGGACCGGTCTCGGCCATTGAAGCGGCCTTCCACGTAAACCTGCTGACCTACCAGCATCCCACCGAAAACCGCATCTTCTACGGGCCCGACCGCGAGCCTACGACCGACTTGTCGTTCCAGCTGTGGCACGTTTCGGGTCTCGACAACTATTCGATCCCGCATCCTCTGTATGTCAAGAAGAGCGATTATGCCAGGGCGCACGGCATTCGTCCGCAAGACGTGGTCACGCACGCGACGACCGGGTCCGGGCCCTCCGCATCGTTCCTGGGCAGCGATATGCGCGCTGCTTATTACGGTGGAACCGCTCTGACCGGCTCGGGACAGAATCTCGGATTGTTCGAGTATCTGGGCACCGATCTCGCCGACCTGACTACTTATTACAAGAACGTCAAGCAGACGAATTCTGTGCCGGTTACCATCCTCTCGACCGACGGCACCAGCACCAGCTGCGTCGACTCGCGCGCCGGCGGCCGTTGCGACGACACCGAACAGACGCTGGATATGACGCAGGCTTTGGGCATGGCTCCCGGCCTCTCTAGCCTGGTGATGTATGTCGGCTCGACCGATACGGCCATCATCAGCTCCATGACCACGCACAGCCCGCTGCCGACAACCATCGGCTGCTCTTGGGGCTGGACGCCGGCCGATCCTTCCACGCTCGACCCTTATTTCGAAAAGATGTCGGCGCAGGGCCAGAACTTCTTCGCGGCATCGGGCGACAGCTCGACCTGGTCGTCGAGAAATGAAGCCTGGCCGGCAGACGATGCCAACGTTGTTTCCGTCGGCGGAACTGACCTGACCACGGCCAGCGCGGCGGGGCCGTGGAAATCGGAAACCGCGTGGGTCGACAGCGGCGGCGGTATTTCTCCGGACAAGATCGCGATTCCCTCCTGGCAAAAACTGGCGGGCGTGATCAACTCCAGCAATAAAGGCTCAACCACCTATCGCAATGGTCCGGATGTCTCGGCCAACGCCAACTTCACTTTCTACGTTTGCGCCGACCAGACGACGTGCACGGCCAACGATTACGGTGGAACCAGTTTCGCCGCACCCATGTGGGCGGGATACATTGCGCTGGTCAACCAGCAATTGAAGACCAACGGCTTCTCGGACATCGGGTTCATCAATCCCTATCTGTATAACTTCGGGGTGAGTTCGAGCTACGGCACGGACTTCCACGACATCACCAGCGGCAAGTCGGGCAGCTACTCGGCCGTGACCGGCTATGATCTGGTGACCGGATGGGGCAGCCCGAACGGCCAGGGACTGATCAACGCGCTGGTGGGCGAGGATTAGCTCCGCGATCATCAGCCGTGAATAACGACGAAGCCCGGACTCTTCCGAGCCGGGCTTTTTCTTGTCCGCTAGCGATCGTTGCTCCCTATTACCTCAGTGCCTTGACGCGCGGTTTCCCCGCGAATTACCTTCGCTGTACCTAGAATTTTGTCTTCCAGCGAGGGAAAGTTGCCATATCGTCCGATCATTACTCTTACCACCGATTTTGGGACTAACGATCATTTTGTGGGCGCGTTGAAAGGGGTGATTCTCGATATCACTCCCGACGCTCAGATCGTCGATATTTCCCACGCCGTGCAAGCTTTCGATGTGCTCGACGGCGCTCTCGCCATTTCCCAGGCATATTCCTACTTCCCCAACGGAACGGTTCACATGGTGGTGGTCGACCCCGGTGTGGGCACGGCGCGGCGGCCGATTCTGGCCTCGAGCGACGGCTATCACTTCGTGGCGCCCGACAACGGCGTGCTCTCGATGGTGTATGCCAAGGAAGAACGCATGCACGTGCGCCACATCACCTCCGATCACTACTTCCGCATGCCGGTCAGCAACACGTTTCATGCCCGCGATATTTTCGCTCCGGTGTCGGCCTACCTCGCCAAGCAGGTTGACTCGCACAAGTTTGGCGATGAGATTGAAGACTACGTGAAGTTCGCCGCGCCGCGGCCCAAGAAGACGGGCGAGGGCAGCGTGCGGGCCGTGGTGCTCAAGATCGACCGCTTCGGCAACCTGATCACCAACGTGACTCCGGCGGATGTTCCCGCGCTCTTTGAAGCATCGGCGAAATTCAAGATCAAGGTGGGAAGCCGCGAGATCACGGAAATTCGGAAGGCCTACGCGGAGGGCGCTCCCAGCGAGGTATTCGGCATTATCGGCAGCATGGGCTATCTCGAAATCGTGGCCAACCGCGCCGCGGCCGCGCAACTCACTGGCGCCAGCAAGGGCAGCGAAGTCAGCATCTTTTTAGGCGAGGCTGCCGCGGCGGGCAAAGGGGCGTAGGCAGTCGTCGGTCGTTGCTCGTCCGGCGGAACTTTCGGGGCTCAGCTTTGACTGGCGACTGGTCGCTGGCAACTGGACACTGCTGTTCACGAACTCTTGGGCTTGGGATGGACATAACGTTCCATCTGGCCCGTCCACTTCAGGAACAGCCACAGCTCGCGGCGCTCGCGCCACATGAACTCCCAGAACTCCAGAAACCCAATCTGCGTCATCTTCACGCCGGTGTAGGTCTCAATGCGCCAGAGCAGATAGGGGCTTCGCCATGGGGCCAGATGATGGCCCTTGGTGGCATTCCACAGAAAGCGGAGCCGGTAGCGCATGCAGGCATCATAAACGCAAAAGACGGGAACGGTACATCACGGACGGGTGCGGGGCTTTCGGTCTGAGTCTGAGGTCTGAGGTCGGAGGTCCGCGGTCCGAGGTCCGCCAGCACTCCATGCTAAAATCCACTCACCGCTTGGGATTTCCTCGCATGCCTGATACACCAGCCCGCCAACAAGCCGAAGACCACTACTACGCCGCGCTCGACCTGATGGCCGACGGGCACACGGAGAAGGCCGTCGCCGCCTACCGGGCATCTCTCGCCGCTGACCCAACCTTTACCGATGCCATGCACGGATTGACCCGGGCGTTGCAGGACTTGCAGCGTTACGACGACGCGATCGCAGTGGCGCAGCGGCTGGCGGAAATCGATCCCGACGACGTGCTGGCGCATACCAGCCTGTCGGTGCTCTATCAGAAAAAAGGGATGATCCCTGAGGCTGAGGCGGAAGGCGCTAAAGCGCGGGTGCTGGGCTGGAAGCAGCAGTTGAAGAAGAGCTAGCTTTTAGCTTTTAGCTTTTGGCTTTTGGCCTGAAGCCGATCTCGGGATCGACTGCGCCCGAAAATGACAACGGCTCAATCGTACATGGTGGAAGACATCTGCAACGATTAGCGAGGCGAAGAGCCAAAGTAGCCAATGGCCAAGAGCGTTCTTCCCTACAGCCCGTACTTCTTCATCAAATGCCGGAACGACCGGTAGGAGATGCCGAGCACATCGGCGGCTTTGGTCTGCACCCCGCCGCACTGGTTGAGCGAACTCTGGAGTAGCGAGCGCTCAATGCCCGCCACATAATTTTCCATACCGACACCTTCCGGTAACGTTACGTCGCCGCCGATATCGGGCAGCGATCCGCCTGCGGCAGCAGCGGCGGCGCGGGCTTTCGGACGTTCCACGGGCAGTTCGATATGCAACTCGTCGGTGGTTTCGAGCGCAACCGCGCGCTCGACCGTGTTCTCGAGCTGGCGGACGTTTCCCGGCCACTCGTAGCCGCACAGCGAATCGAGCGACGGACCATTCACCCGCAAAATGCTGCGGCCGGCGGCGCTGGCGTATTTCTTTAGGAAGTGGTTGACCAGCAACGGAATGTCTTCGCGGCGCTCGCTCAGGCAAGGCACGCGAATGGGAATGACGTTGAGGCGGTAGTAGAGATCTTCGCGAAAAAGATTTTCCGCGACGGACTTGTCAAGATCGCGGTTGGTCGCGGCGATGACGCGCACGTCGATGGAAATTTCTCCCGTGCTGCCGACCGGGCGCACGGTGCGTTCTTGCAAGACGCGGAGAAGCTTCACCTGCATGGCGAGAGTCATCTCGCTGATTTCGTCGAGGAAGATTGTACCGCCGTCGGCCACTTCGAACAGGCCGCGCTTATTCTGGTTCGCACCCGTGAATGCGCCTTTCAGATAGCCGAACAGTTCGCTTTCGAGCAGCGTTTCAGGAAAAGCTCCGCAGTTGACCGAAACAAACGCGTCAGTGGCACGCGGCGAACAGACGTGCACGGCGCGGGCTACGAGCTCTTTGCCCGTGCCGCTCTCGCCGTGGATCAGAACAGTCGAAGCCGTCGAGGCGACGGTCCGTACGGTCTGCTTCAGCTTCTCCATGGCGGAACTGGAACCGATGATGTTGTCGAGCGAGTTGCGGGTGGCGGCATCGCGGCGCAGGGCAAAATTCTGCTTGCTGAGATTCAGTTTCTCGACCGCCCGGTTAATGGCCAGTTTGATTTCGTCGACCAGCCCGGGGCTCTTGCGGATGTAGTCGGTAGCGCCTCCGGCTTTCACGGCCTGCACGGCGGCTTCGTAGTCGTCAACGGCAGTAATCAAAATGACGGCCGAGTCGGGCGAAACTCGATGCGCATGGCGCAGCACTTCAATGCCATCGATATTCGGCATCTTGATATCGGTGATGATGACGTCGTAGAGCGCCCCGTCGATCTTGTTTTTCGCCAGCTGCCCAGCCTGTACGGTCTCCACGCGGTGGCCCTCGCGGCGCAGGGAGATGTCGAGCATTTCGCAGATGGAGCGTTCGTCGTCGCAGACCAGGATGTTAGCCACGCAGCCGCCCTCCTGTTCCTGCTCCCGCGACCGCGCTTACTCCGGAAGCTGCTCCCGCGCCGGCCGCGGCCAGTACGCGGGCCTTGTCCGCAATGACGTCTGCGTTCGGTTGCGTGGAGGCGGCGCGCTCGGCATCGAGCCGGCGCAAGCGCAGAACGAATGTGGTTCCCTGCCCTGGCTTCGACCGCGCCCACACCTTGCCTTCATGCGCCTGCACGATCTGGTAAACGATGGCCAGCCCCAGCCCTGTGCCGCCCTCGAAGTTCGACTGGAAGGGCTCGAAGATTTTTTCGATCTGCTGCGGCGTCATGCCGGTGCCGGTGTCGATGAACGAAACCTGCCAGTCATCGCCCAGCGACTCGACCGCGGCGGTTAGCGTTCCGCCATCGCGCATGGCGCGGACCGCGTTCTCGCAAAGGTTCCAGAACACCTGCTTCAGCTTGTCGCCGTCGGCGATGGCCCAGGCCTGGCGCACGGCAAACTTGCGCCCGATGGTGATTCCGGTTTTCTCCGCGGTCATGCGGTGATCCATCAGGGTCAGCGTGTCTTCGACCAGCTGGATCAGATCGACGCGGTCGAAGTGATATTGCTTGGTGCGCGAGTAGGCCAGAAAGTCGGTGATGATGCTGTTCAGCCGCTGCGATTCACGGGTCACGATATCGAGCAGGCGGCGGTGATCCTCGTTCATCTCGGGGACACCCGAGAGCATGCTGACCGACCCGGCAATCGAAGTCAGCGGATTACGGATTTCATGCGCGATGGCCGCGGCCAGGCGGCCGACGGCGGCCAACTTGTCCTGCATGCGGACTTCGCGCTCCAGGCGGCGAATCTCGGTAAGATCGTCGAGCACGTAAACGTAGCCCAGGTCGCCGCGCTCGGGCACGGTCAGAGCCGCGACTCGCACGCGAACCGTCTTGCGGAATTTCGTGGGCGCATCGAAGCGCACTTCCCCGTGCGTGTGCTGCGATTCGATCGTAGGCAGCGCATCCAGAAACAGCTGGTTGACCGGCGCGCCCATCAGATCTTCGGGACTGCGTTCCAGCAATCGCTGGGCGGCGGCGTTGACCAGTGTGACGCGCCCGTCGAGGCCGGTGGTGATCAGGCCGCTGCTGATGGAGTGAATAATGTTTTCGTGCAGCGCCTGCAGGCTCTCGAGCGCGCCGCTGGTGTCTTTCAGCTGCACACCCACCTGCCGCAACTTGGCGGTGAGCAGTCCCGCGAGGTACGACACGGTGAGGAAGGCGAACAGGTTGACGAAGATGATCGCCTGCAGCGTCTTCAGCCCGGGATGCGTGGTGGAGTAAGAGGGAACCACGCCGTAGAAATTCAGCTCCAGCACCGTGCCGTAAAGAATGAAAGCCAGCGCTGCGATGATTCGCGACCACACCCGCGGCAGCAGCACACTGGCCACGATGATCGCCAGCGGATAGAGGAAGTTCAGGGAGCTGTCCCACCCGCCGGTTTCATGAATCACTAGGCTAACCAGAATCAGGTCGGTCAAAACCTGCAGCGTAGCCTGGAGCTGATGTTCCTGCCAGAAGGAAAGCAACAGCACGTAGAACAAAGACAGGCTGTACCAGAACAGCATGGTACTGATAAACAGCCGCATGGGCAGCGGCGCGGGAGTGAATTGTGCGACCGCCAGCTCAATGGCGAGCAGCAGGGTCAGAATGAAAATCCGGACCCGAACCAGCCACACCAGCCAATTGCGCTCGTCAAACGTGGATTGCATTTAGATCTCGGGTCGTCGGTCTTGGGGTCGTCCGCATTCGAGGCGTCAGGGTCTTAGGCCCAAGACCTGGCGCCTAAGACCCGGGACCCGTTGTTCCTAGCCAGCCAGTTTCGCGATCATGGCGAACAGCGGCATGTACAGCGAGATGACGATGCCGCCGACGCTCACACCCAGAACGGCGATGATGATCGGCTCCAACATGGCCAACATGTCTTTGGTGGCGGCGTCGACTTCTTCTTCGTAGAAGTCGGCAATCTTCTGCAGCATCGAGTCCATGGCGCCGGTAGCTTCGCCGACTCCGATCATCTGCGTCACCATGTTAGGGAACACGCCGCATTCGCGCAGTGGATCGACGATAGTGCGGCCTTCTTCGATGGCCTTGCGCACTTTCATCAGCGCTTCTTCCAGCACGGCATTGCCCGAAGTACGAGCGGTAATTCCCAGACCTTCGAGAATTGGAACGCCCGAGGTGATCAGCGTGCCCAGCGTACGGGTGAAGCGGCCAACTGCGATCTTGCGCAGCAGCGATCCGATCACCGGGATGTAGAGCAGCATCTTGTCGAAGTAGTAGCGGCCACGAGGATGCTTGCGGATCTGCTTGATTCCGAAGAAAATTCCGAAACCGCCCACGCCGACCATCCACCAGAAGGTCTGCACGAACGAACTCAAGCCCATGACGATACGAGTGGGCAACGGCAGGGCCACGCCCAGTCCGGCAAACAGGTTGGCGAAAATCGGCACCACCCACTTCAACAGCGCGCCGACGATCAATCCCGCCATGCTGACGACCGCGACGGGATAGATCAACGCCGACTTCACCGCCGACTTCAAGCGCACCGCTTTTTCCACGTAAGTGGCCATGCGCTGCAGAATGATGTCGAGAATACCGCCAGTTTCACCAGCCTCGATCATGTTCGTGGTCAGATCGTCGAACACGATGGGATACTGGCGCATGGCGTTGGCCAGAGTTGCGCCGCCTTCCACCGTCGTTCGCACTCCGTTAAGAACCTTCTGGAAGGCCTGATTTTCCTGGTTGGCCGCGAGAATTTCCAGACACTGCACCAGCGGCAGTCCGGCATCGATCATGACCGAGAACTGCCGGAAGAAGATGGCAATGTCTTTGGTACCAACCTTGCCCGATCCGAACGTGGGCATGGAAAATTCCTTGCCCTTTTCACGAATCGCGCCGGGTGTGATGCGCTCGCGCCGCAGCGCCTGCGCCAACGACTGTTTGTTGGCCGCCATCCGCTCCCCGGTAACTTTCTGCCCGGATGCATCCTTGCCGGAAAATGTAAAGACTGGCATGGTTTAGCTTCTCCTCACTGTAGGTACCTTCTGCATTTCACCACTTCACTTGCCTGCCCAGGTTTCTGCTCGCTCCAGTTAGTGCTTGGAAGGTGCAGCGCCTTTCGCCAGAGTTGCTCCCCCGGCCGGCCGGCTCGCCAAAGTAGCGCCCCGATTGATCATTTCCTGTAACTCGTCGGTATTGCTGGACCGCGCCATCGCCGTGTCCAGCGTAATTTCCTTCTTGAAGTAGGCCGTGGCCAGCGACTGGTTGAACGTCTGCATCCCATATTTTTCCTGACCGGACTGCATCGACGAATAAATCTGGTGAATCTTGTCTTCGCGGATCAGGTTGCGAACCGCGGCGTTGGGCACCAGAATCTCCATGATCATCGAGCGGCCTTTGCCATCGATTCGCGGCAGCAGGCTTTGGCACATGATGCCTTCGAGAACCAGCGACAGCTGTGCGCGAATCTGCGGCTGCTGGTGGGCCGGGAAGACGTCGATGATACGGTTGATGGTCGAGGTCGCCGAGTTGGTGTGCAGCGTGCCGAAGGTCAAGTGGCCGGTTTCCGCGATGCGCAGCGCCGATTCAATCGTTTCCAGATCGCGCATTTCGCCGATCAGCACAACGTCTGGATCTTCACGAAGCGCGGCACGCAAGGCGTCGGTGAAGCTCTTGGTGTCGGCGTGCAGCTCGCGCTGGTTCACCAGGCAGTTCTTGTTCATGTGCACGAATTCGATGGGATCTTCGATGGTGAGAATGTGGTCGTGACGCTCGCTGTTGATCTTGTCGATCATGGCGGCGAGCGTGGTCGATTTGCCCGATCCTGTCGGTCCCGTCACCAGCACCAGTCCGCGCGGCTTGTCGCACATCTTGCTGACGACCGGCGCGAGGCCGAGCTGGTTGAATGACTTGATCTCGAAAGGAATCACGCGGAAGACGGCAGCCGTGGCTCCGCGCTGGTTGAAGACGTTGGCGCGGAAACGGGCCAGGCCTTTCAAGCCGAATGAGAAGTCGAGCTCCAGGCTCTCTTCAAAACGGTGCTTCTGCGAATCCGTCATGACGCTATAGGCCAACTGCTTGGTTTCGGCCGGAGTCATCTGCGGCAGGTCGAGCGGCACCAGATGGCCGTGCACACGAATCTGCGGCGGCGAATTGGTGGTAATGTGCAGATCGCTGCCGTTCATCTCCAGCATTCTTTTGAGCAGATCGCTTAACGACAAACCCATGGTCAGTTCCCTTCCGTTACGCTCTTAAGGTCTTCCTAAATCTCTGGTCGTCGGTCGTCGGTCGTCAGGCTTCAGACGACCGACGCCCAACGACCAACAACGCTTCTCTAGTGAATCGTTTCGCGCGAGACTTCCTCGAGCGTTGTCATCCCCGCCATCACCTTGATCAGTCCACTGCGGCGCAGCGTGATCATGCCGCGCTCGATCGCCTTCTTCTTCAATTCCAGCGCGGAAGCGCCGACCAGAACCAATTCCCGGATCTCGTCGTCGACTTCCATTACTTCATAAAGACCGCAGCGCCCTTTGTACCCGGTGTTGTTGCAGACCCCGCAGCCCTTGCCCTTCTGGATTTTCGCCGTCTTGGCTTCCTCGGGATCTAAACCTGCTTCGATCAGGGCGGGGATCGGCACTTCGGTCGGCTCGATGCAGTCCTTGCAAATGCGCCGGACCAGGCGCTGGGCGACAATAAGATGGACCGACGTGGCCACCAGGAACGGTTCAATGCCCATGTTCATCAGTCGCGTAATGGTTTCCGGGGCGCCGTTCGTGTGCAGCGTAGAGAGCACAAGGTGGCCCGTAAGCGCGGCCTTGATGGCAATTTCGGCGGTTTCAAAGTCTCGAATTTCGCCGACCAGAATGATGTTGGGATCTTGCCGCAGGAACGATCGCAGAGCAGCGGCAAAGTTCAGTCCAATCTGCTCTTTCATCTGCACCTGGTTGACGCCGCCCAACTGAAATTCGACCGGATCTTCGGCGGTCATAATGTTGGTATCCGGCTGGTTCAAGCGTGAGATCGCGGAGTAGAGCGTGTTGGTCTTGCCCGATCCCGTCGGTCCCGTGACCAGCACCATGCCGTAAGGCTTCAGAATGGCCTTCTCGAATTTCACCAGCGACTCGGCTTCGAAACCAAGCTTGGTCATGTCAAGCCGCAGGTTCTCTTTATCCAGCAACCGGAGCACGATCTTCTCGCCCCACAGCGTGGGCAGCGTGCTGACGCGGAAGTCGAGTTGCTTCTTACGCCCGCCGATGTTCATCTTCAGCATGATGCGGCCGTCTTGCGGCAGCCGCTTTTCGCTGATGTCTAACTTCGACATGATCTTCAGTCGGGAGGTAATCGCGTCTTTCCATTTCAGCGGCGGCGACATAATGGCCTGCAGCACGCCGTCAATACGAAACCGGACGCGGAATTCCTTTTCGTAAGGTTCGATGTGAATGTCGCTGGCTCCCCGCTTCACCGCATCCCCCAGAACCACGTTCACTAGCTTGACCACCGGAGCTTCGTCGGCCGCCTTTTCCAGTTCGGCCAATTCCATCTGCTGTTCTTCCGATTGCAGTTCGACGTCGCTGTCTCCCGTCTCCGACATCGACTGCATCACGGTCTCGAGATCTTGGTCTTTGGACTGGCTGTAGGCCTTGTCGATGCCCGCCAGAATGGAACTTTCCGAAGCCACGACCGGCTCAATGTTGAAGCCCGTCATGAACTTGATGTCGTCCATCGCGAACACGTTGGTCGGATCAACCATCGCGATGGTGAGCGATGCTCCCACACGGCTCAACGGAAGAATCTGGTAACGCTTTGCAGTCTCAAACGGAATCAGCTTGACCACGGCGGGGTCAATTTCGAAATAAGAAAGGTTGATGGCGGGGACGCCATATTGGCGCGAGAGGAAGTTGGTGACATCCTCGTCCGTCAGGAAGCCGAGCTTCACCAGGGCGGAGCCCAGGCGACAACTCTGCTCCTTCTGAACCTTATTCGCTTGTTCCAACTGCTCTGGGGTTATGATCTTCTCTTTGACAAGAAGGTCACCCAGCCGTTGAGACATACGCAAAACTCCTATCCACGTGGGTGGAACCACACCTCGCACTGTGTGCGGGCACAACGCAAACGTCCGCTCATCTATGGGGAGAGACGCAGTTCATTCGCGTTGACACAAATTGTCAACGCTGCCGGATTACTTCACCAGTAACTTTGGTACTTGGACCTAGCGGGGAACCCCGCTCACAGAGCGGCCTTTGCGCTGAACTCCGCGCCAATCGCATATTTGTGTACGGCGATCGAGCACAGAGTCCGCTCAAGTACATGCACTTCGGTAAGTCAAAGGCCCGCTCGGTCGCGTTGAAAAGAGCTGCGTTATGAGCTCGATTAGACTCGGACTAAGCATTTTCTAATGTGTCGCGGCCGCAGAAACGAATTCGCAAACAAGAACGAAGCAAGCTCAGTGCCGAAAATGAGAAGGCCCTTCGCACTTACTATCGCGTCCTCGATCAAGCGTGGAACACAGCCTCAATGTGAGGGATGTCCTTTACAACAGTTCCCGCTTCGCGTTTGATGGTGAAGGAAAAGAAGTGCGGAAATTTCGGAAACTGGAATGAAAAATATGATGCGAAGCTCGGCCCATACAATAGCCTTCCTCATCCCGTTCATTGCCGCGTCGGCAGCCACGCCGTCACTGCGGCAGGCCGCCGACCAGGCTCACGTGTTGGTGGGCTCGGCCGTGCGCCCGTCCCTTTTTTCCGAGGCCGCGTACTCCGAAACACTCTCCCGCGAGTTCAACATGGTCGAACCCGAGGACGCGATGAAGTGGGCGACCGTCCGCCGGAATGCCGATACCTTCGACTTCCGTGAGGGCGATGAAGTCGTCCGCTTCGCACAGTCTCACGATATGAAAGTCCGCGGCCACTGCCTGGTTTGGGATCACGACAATCCCGAATGGCTCACGCATAATCACTACACGCCGCACCAACTGTCTCAGGTACTGGAAGAACACATCACCTCCGAGATGCACCACTATGCCGGGCAAGTCTTCGCCTGGGACGTGGTCAATGAAGCTCTCGACGAGAACGGGCAACTCCGGGATTCGATTTGGTATAACCACCCCGGCATCGGTCTGGCCGACAAAGGCACCGCCTATATCGAACGCGCCTTCCGCTGGGCGCACGACGCCGACCCCCACGCACTGCTTTTCTACAATGACAACGGCGGCGAAGATCTCAGCCGCAAGTCCGACGCCATCTATGCCATGGTGAAAGATTTCAAACAGCGCCGCGTCCCCATCGATGGCGTCGGCCTCCAGATGCACGTTCCAAACCTCGAGCTCGACACTGCCGCAGTCGCCGCCAACATCGCGCGCCTGACCGCGCTGGGCGTGCAGGTGCACATCACCGAACTCGATGTCTCCCTGCCGGTAAATGCCGATGGCGTTGCCTCGAAACAGGATCTTCTGCGTCAGGCCGAAATCTACCGCGGCATCGTGCACGCCTGCCTGCATAGCCGGGGCTGCACTGCCATTCAAACCTGGGGATTCACCGACAAATATTCATGGATCGGATCGCACTCTCACGGCACCCGCGGCGCGGCCCTCCCCTTCGATCGCGCCTACAAGCCAAACCCCGCCTATGACGCCATCTTCGAAGAAATCTCGAAAGGTCGTAATCGTCCACATTAAGCGCAATCTCTCACGACGGTCCGGGCCAATGCGGCCGCGCACCGCAGGTCCGCAATGCTTGCCGTCCGGCGTACCAACTTCCGCCACCCCCACTGCAGCGTCTGCCCCCGCCACTGCATCTATAATGACTTGCACATCCGGGCGATTTTCAAACGCTCACACGCGCCCGCGCCAGGATGAAAGACGCTAGTGCACCCAACCTCCGCCATCCCGCCGCAGACCTCGCGCCGCAAGCAGGTCATCATTCTGCTGTCCATTTCTGTATTCCTGCTGCTGGGATTTCTGGTATCGCAAACTTCCTTTGACCAGACCTTCCTCCGCCCCGGAAACAATCAGGACATCGTCGTCTTCGCCGCGCTCTCCGCGCTGATCTTCCTTCTGTTCGTCGCGCTGACGTTCGTGCTGATGCGCAACCTGCTTAAACTCTTCGCCGAGCGGCGCTTGGGCGTCCTGGGCTCAAAGTTCCGCACCCGCATGGTCGCCGGCGCACTCCTGCTCTCGTCGCTGCCGGTCATGGTGATGTACTGGTTCGCCTATGGACTGATGAATCGCTCCATCGACAAGTGGTTCTCTACGCCGGTCGAGGAAGTCCGCGCCGACACGCGCGCCATGGCCACGCTGCTGGCCAACTATGCCATGCAGAACGCGCGCGTCGAAGCCTTCTCCATCGCGGCATCGCCTGAAATCGAGCATGGCTTCTCCAGCCACGGTTTCTCCGGCGTCGTCGCCGAATTCCAACGCCACGACCTCACCCTGCAAGGCGGATTCGCTCTCGCGGTGCGTGACGACAACGAAGAAGCGAGTTTCAATGCGCCCGCCCCGTGGCCCATACTCAAGCCCAGGCTCCCGCTGGCCGACGCCGTCCTCGGGCATCCCGCGCAGTTCACCTGGCAGCAGACCGACTACACTCTCGGCAGCGCCCCCGTGTCCGGCGGAGGCATGATTCTGGTGGCGATCCCGCTTCCGCGCGAATTTGCTCAAACCGTGCAGCAAGTCGAGGCCAGCCAGCAGCGTTACTACGATCTTGCCCGCGAGCGCAAACTCGTGCGCCGCACCTACATGGGATTGTTGCTGCTGCTGACCATGATCGTGCTCTTTGTTACCACCTGGCTGGCATTGTTTCTGTCGAAGATTGTGACGCGCCCACTCTCGGCCCTCGCCGAAGCCACGCAGGAAATCTCTCGCGGCCGCCTCGACTATCGCGTCCCCGTCAGCGCCGCCGACGAAATCGGCGATCTGGTCCGCTCTTTCAACCGCATGGCCGAGGACCTGGAAGGCACCCGCCGCCAGATCGAAGCCTCCAGCCGCGACCTGAGCGCCGCCAACGCCGAACTCGACCAACGCCGCCGCCAAATGGAAACCATCCTCGAAAGCATTCCGACTGGCGTGCTCTCGCTTGACGCCGCGCGTCGCGTCACCCACGTCAATCAGGCGCTGCTCCGCATGTTTCACCCTGAAGGCGGCCACGACGGCGCACTTCAAGTTCTTCGCCAGGCATCGCTGGCGGATGTATTCCCAACTGAAGTGCTTGAAGATTTCGAGCCGCTGCTTCGCCGCGCCGATCGCATGGGCATGACTACGAGCCAGATGGAAATGCAATTGCCCCGCGTCTCGCTGAACGTCGCCGTCACCATCGCCACTCTCCGGCATCAGGGCCAGGGCTCCGGCTATGTCGTGGTGTTCGAAGATCTCTCGGATCTACTGAAGGCCCAGAAACAGGCTGCCTGGCGCGAAGTCGCCCGCCGGGTCGCGCATGAAATCAAGAATCCGCTGACCCCGATCGCGCTCTCGGCTGAACGAATTCAGCGACATCTCGACCGCGCTACGCCCACCGATCCCGCGTCGCTCGCCATCGTCCGCTCCTGCGCCGAAACTATCGCCGGCGCGGTCGAAACCGTACGCCGTCTCGTCGACGAATTCGCCACTCTCGCCCGCTTCCCTGTCGCCAAGCCGCAACCTGCCGACATCAACGAGGTCATCGAGAATGCTTTGTCGATGTTCAACGGCCGTCTGGACGGCATCGGCGTCCACACTTCTCTCGCTTCGGATTTACCGCGAGTAATGGCTGACAGCGAAGCCATCAAACGCGCCATCGCTAATCTGGTCGACAATGCCGCCGAAGCATCCCAAGACTCAGTCGTGCGCGAGATCGAAATTACCACCGCGTTAGTGGCGACGCGCGATGCCGTCGAAATCACCGTCGCCGACACTGGACACGGCGTCACCCGCGAGCTCAAAGAAAAACTTTTCCTGCCCTATTTCTCCACTAAGAAGCGGGGCACCGGACTCGGCCTGGCCATCGTCAGCCGCATCGTCGAAGATCATCACGGCTCCATCCGGGTAGAAGAAAACCATCCCGTCGGCACACGATTCATCGTCGAGCTTCCCGTCGTTGCGGAAGCCACTCCGGCACCGGTCCCGGTGGAACATGCATAACATCCTCATCGTCGACGACGAAGCCGGAATCCGCGACTCACTCGCCGGCATTTTGTCCGACGAAGGCTACAGCGCTGCATCGGTCGGCAGTGGTGAAGCCGCCCTCGATCTTCTTCGCAAAACCGCTTTCGATGTAGTTCTGCTCGATATCTGGCTGCCCGGCGTCGACGGCCTCGAAACTCTGGAAAGAATTCGCGAGCTCGAAAATCCTCCCGAAGTCATCATGATCTCCGGCCACGGCACCATCGAGACCGCAGTGCGCGCCACCAAACTCGGCGCCTACGACTTCCTCGAAAAACCGCTCTCGCTCGAAAAAACTCTCATCCTGGTCAAGAACGCAATCGACTCCAAGAAGCTACAGCGCGAGAATGTCGATCTGAAAAAGCAGTTGCAGGGCAAGAGCATCATCGTCGGCGACAGTATCCCCATGAAAGCTCTGCGCCAGCAGATCGGCCTGATGGCGCCCACCAATGGCCGCGTTCTGATCTACGGCGAATCCGGCACCGGCAAAGAGCTCGTCGCCCACGCCATCCACGCCCAGAGCCTGCGCAAGGACGAAACTTTTGTCGAGGTCAACTGCGCCGCGATTCCCGAAGACCTGATCGAGAGCGAACTCTTCGGACACTACAAAGGCTCGTTCCCTGGCGCGGCTGCCGACAAGGAAGGCAAGTTTCAGCGCGCCCACGGCGGCACGCTCTTCCTCGATGAAGTCGGTGACATGAGCCTCAAGACGCAGTCGAAAGTTCTGCGCACGCTCGAAGAGCAGCGCTTCACTCCTGTCGGCAGCGATAAAACGATTACCGTCGACGTCCGCGTGATCGCCTCCACCAACAAAGATCTGGAGGAAGAAATCTCGCGCGGCAACTTCCGCGAAGATCTTTTTTATCGCCTTAACGTGATTCCATTTTTTGTGCCGCCGCTGCGCGAGCGCAAAGAAGACATCCCACTCTTTACGCGCCATTTCCTGAAAGAGCTGGCCGCAACCTACGGCCGCCGCCCGCGCGAAATCACTGACGACGCCATCGAAGTCCTGATGCGTTATTCCTGGCCAGGCAACGTGCGCGAACTGCGCAACGTAATCGAGCGCATCGTGATCATGAATCCCACGACCACGCGCTTCGACGCCAAACATCTGCCGCCACTGGTCTACCGCGAAGGCAGCCGCCGCGCCCCCAAGACTGAATTCTCCACCCTGCACCAGGCCCGCGACGCCTACGAGCGCGACTACATCCTCAAAACCCTCGACCAGAACCACGGCAACGTAAGCCGCACCGCCGAAGTGCTGGGCCTGGAGCGCAGCCATCTTTATAGGAAGATGAAAGCGCTGGGGATCGCGGCCAAGGAGTAGAATTCCCGGGTACTTTTCGATCTTCGAGGAAGCGGCTTGACTGTCCCATTACAAGCGGGCGCCCGGAGTCCAGCAGCTATGCTGGCGATCGTCATAGCTGGCGTATCAATCACGACCGCAATTCTTGGATGGATGATGTGGCGGGGATGGAAATCGGCAGAGCGTGCCGAAACCGACTTGCGACATCGACGTCGCATCTTCCTCCGCCTAGGATTGATATACGTCGCCGCCATGGTAATTGGCGTTACCGGGGTAGTCAGTGGCAGTGAACCTAAAGGAAGCCTTATAGGTCTACCGATTGCTCTCCTATTGGCTTGGTTCCTCCTGAGGACGGCACTCAGAGAGAAAATTCCTCCAAAGAGTTGACAGAAACAAGGTCATCACAGACGTTAAGACTTACTGGCAAGCGGCCCACGACAAACACCAATCCGCTACTCAAACTCAATCTTCTCAAACCCCAACCCCTGCAACAGACTCATGATCGTCGACGCGGCATTCTGCTGGGCGTTGCGCAGAATGCCGTCGGCCATGGCGGCCTCTTGCAGTTGACGTTCCGCCTCCTGCCGCACCTGCGTTTCCAGATCCGGATCGGTGGACACCAGCAGCCCCGTCTGCCGGGAATATACTTTCGTCTTCGCGCTGTCGATCCGCGTGCTGAAAATCTGCGGCGCAGGAAGCCGCAACCATACCTGCTTGCCGTCGACTCGAACGTCGCCCGGCTTCAGGTTCGCGAAATCGATTCCCGCGACAACTTCGCCATGCACCAGCATCAGCAGCCGGTCCCCGGCGAGAAAATTTGGCAACACCGGATTCTCTTTCGCGCCGCTCACGATCTTGTCCATCGTGTAGATCACCGTCTCCAGCCGCTGCAGCCGCTGAATGCGATCGACCACGGTCGGTTGACTCACATCAATGGTGAGAGTTCTGCCCGTCACAGCCGACCACATATGGCTCAATAGCGCGCGACCGGAACTCCGCGCCAGCAGCAGCGATCCGATCGCACCGACACCAATCACCCCGAGGAGCAGCCCAACAATGAGCGCCAGTACAACGCCCGCGCGGGATCGCTTCAAGTTCGGAGGTGGGGAAATGCTAGAGGACGCATCAACTGGAACTTCCGGAGGGTCTGGCATACCGCAAGGTTACCACTCGCCAGCGGTGAATAGAATACGCGCGCGCGCTGGGAGCGCCAAAGGAAAGAGGCTATCGCTTCACCATGTGAATCTCAGTGCCGTTCTTGTGGAACTGCACTTCATCCATGAGTTGGTTAATCAGGAAAATTCCGCGGCCGTGATTGGAGTAGAGGTTCTCGCCCATGGTGCAACTCGGAATGGCCTGCGGATCGAAGCCCGGGCCGGGATCGCGCACAATAATCAGCAGACCGCGCTGCTCGTCGCAGGCCACCAGGCACTCCACCACTTTTGTAGGATCTTCCTTGGCGCCGTGCACGACTGCGTTGGCCAGCGCTTCCTGCAGAGCCAGTTCGATGGCGTCTTCCTTGCCCTCGACATTTTTCATCTGGCGAACGGATTCCATCACCTGCGCCACGACCGGGTCGACAGACTTGCGGTTCGCCGCCAGGGTCACGCGCACGCGCAGGTCAAGTTTGGCTGGATCGAAATCGTGTTCGGGAAAGTGTTCCTCGGAAGAAGCCCCAGATTCCATGGTTGGCCCGTTGGTCCCCTGTCCGCCCGTTTGCTGGAAAGTCGCGACTGCGGGCCTATCCGAATTCTAGTGGCACGGCGCAAATCCGGCAATGGCCGCCAGTTCGAAGCGGTGGTTACCATAACACAACGTCAGTCTTCTGTGGGGCGCGAGGCGCCATCGGCGATCTCGACCGCCGATGCGGCGGTCTCCTTGGCGCGGTGTACGCGCACAACAGGTTCGGGAACGCTATTTTCGAGCACGCGATCCTGCGGAGTTCCGTGTTCCAGCATCCGGTGCTCTAATTGTCTGCGCCAGTCCAACTCTTCCACGAAGCGGCGCGAATCGCGCCATCCCGGCTCCGCTTTCACGTAGAGTTCAAGAAATACTTTCGTCCCCAGCATGCGCTCGATCTGCAATCGCGCCGAAGTGCCAATCTTCTTCAACATCTTCCCGCCCTTGCCGACCAGAATTCCCTTCTGCCCGTCGCGCTCGCAATAGATCGTCGCCGCGATGCGCGTGAGCCGCGCGCCCTCCTCGAAGTTCTCCACCATGACAGTAGTCGCGTAAGGAATTTCTTCGCTGGTATTCAGCAGCAACTGCTCGCGGATTATTTCCGCGGCCATGAATCGCGCCGGCTGATCGGTAATCTGATCTTCTGCGAAGTAGGCCGGACCCGCCGGCAGCGTCGCGATCACCATGTCGAGCAGCGTGTCGAGCCCGTTGCGCTTCAGCGCGGAGATCGGCACCACTTCGGCGAAGTTGTAAAGCTTCCGGTATTGCTCGATGAGCGGCAGCAGTTTCGATTTTTCGCGGATCAGGTCAACCTTATTCAGGATGAGAAACGCCTTCGTCTTCGGCCGCCGAAGCAAGTCGAGCGCAAACTGATCGCGGGGATCGAACTTGCGCGTGACGTCCATGATCACCAGCACCAGGTCGCAACCCTCCAGCGCCTCGCGCACCTCGACCATCATTTTTCGACCGAGAGAAGAATCGGGCTTATGAACGCCCGGAGTATCGACCAGCACAATCTGGCCGCCGCCTTTGCCCTTGCGCTTGGGAACATGCACCACGCCCTGAATGCGGTTCCGCGTGGTCTGCGGCTTCGGGGAAATAATCGCCAGCTTTTCGCCCACCAGCGCATTGAGCAGCGTAGACTTCCCCGCATTGGGGCGTCCGAGAATACAAACGAAACCAGAACGAAATGGCATAGGGGATCAGCTTCTAGCTGCTAGCTACTAGCTTCTAGATCAGATACTTGTGTTGGAAGGCGCTCATAGAACTATTTCTTCACCGAGCCAATGTAATCAAAACCTATCTCATCTCCATAGCCGATGCTCTGAACGTCACGGCGGCGCTGGAGAACGCCTTGAGTCGCCAAGTCTTCGAGAACCGCGATCAACCGCTTGAGCACACGCTTGCGCTCGCTGTACGGCAAGGCCTCCAGACGGGTCCATAGGGCCGTTTCCCGCAAAACTCTTCCCGCCGTCCAAACAAACTTCCGGTGGCGCTCCGCATTCACGATGACATCGAGCACTTCCGAGGAAGACTTAGGAAAATTGTCCGTCGCCTCTGATATCAGGTCAGACATATCGGACCGCTCCCCATGTGAGGTCACCTATTCATCTTAGGCTACTTTGGAATCAGGCGCTGATAGAACTGAATCGCGAAGGTCTTAGCTAGAAGCTAGGAGCTAGCAGCTAGAAGCTTTCTTCAAATCAACTTCAACTGCCGCGGCTGTACAGCCGTGACTCGCACGCGCTCGACTTTGCGGTCCGTGGATTCCAGCACTTCAAAACGCAAGCCATCTTCCTCGACCGACTCGCCTTTGCGAGGAATCCGCCCCGCAAGTTCGCTCACCAAACCTGCAATCGTGGCCGACTCTTTCCCTTCCGGCTTGCTGCCGAAAAGCTCGTCAAGGCGGTCCACGTCCATTCCGCCAGCGACAATGAACGAGCGCTCTCCTTCGCGCACAATCTCCGGCTTGTCGTGGTCATCGCGAATCTCGCCTACAATTTCCTCCACCAAATCTTCAATCGTCACCAGCCCGGCGACTCCACCATATTCATCGACCACAATCGCCATGCGGATATTCTGCTTCTGCATTTCGCGCAGCAGATCGCTTCCTAGCTTGCTCTCAGGCACAAAATAAACATCGCGCCGCATGATCGTATCCAGCGTGCGCACGTGCGCTTCGCTGTCGGGTACCTGCAAAACATCCTGTGTATAAACAATTCCTTTGATGGTATGCACGCTACCCTCATACACCGGGACGCGCGAATAATGCTTCACGCGCAGCATCTCGATGAACCGTTCGACCGTCGTGTCGGATGGCACTGCAAACATTTGCGGACGCGGCTTCATCGCCTCGCGCACCGTCTTGCCACTGAATTCCACCACCGACTGAATCAGATCCCGGTCGCCCTCCTGAATGATCCCCTCTTCCTGCCCCGCTTCAATCAGCGCATCCACCGCCTCGGCCGAGGTCTCAGGCTGCTCGCCGGAGTTCTGCTTGGTCAGCGAAGCCACTGACTTCATGAAGCCCAGCACGATCGTCACCGGCAGCACCAGATAGATCAGAATTTTCAGAACCAGGGTCCAGTGAACCAGCCACTCCCCGCGGGTGCGAGAAAAGAATACGAAAGGCAAAAAGCGATTGAAAACAATGATCACCAGAATCAGGCTGATCGTGGCCTGCAGGATCTCGTAAATGCTCCAGAGCCGATCGCCGAAAACTACGAAACCCACGATCATGGCGATGGCTGCCATGGTCAGTTGAGTCAGCACCGCCATGGAAAGCGCCGCGCGAAAGCGGCTGACGGGGAGCGGTTTTGCTCCCAGCTCCGGCTCGACCTTCTGTTCGAAGACGTCGATGTTGTCCTGAAATTCGCGCGAAAGAAATTTTCCCGCCTCCTGATAAACGCGGTCCACATAGGAGACCAGCGTCAGGAGCGCCAGCAACAACAACAACACCGTGGCGAGGACCAAAGTCATACTCGGTCCCGTCCTCTGGCAGCCGAAGTCCTTTTGCGCGGACTGCGGCGCACGCCGTTCTCCACTCGCTCAATCAAGGCCGCCGGCAGTTTAAGCGCCCGGCGCAACTTCGCTTCTTTACGCGCCATCTCACCATTATCGCGCTCATGGTCAAAGCCCGCCAGATGCAGGATGCCGTGCAGCGCCAGAAGCTTGATCTCGTCGCTCGCCGCATGACCGAGCCGGATGGAATTTTGCAGCGCTATGTCGGCGGAAATTGCGACGTCGCCGGCGAGCAATTGTCTTTTGCCGAAGTTCGAAGCGGACGCTGAGGGAAACGACAACACATCCGTCGCCTTGTTCTTCCCGCGAAATTGGCGGTTCAATGCACATACCGCCGCGCTGCTGGTGACCAGCAGATTCACGCGGCCTCGCAGGCCCACCGCTTTGCGTGCTCGCAACACAAAGCGATCGAGCGCGTCTGCCGTCAAACCCGCAACTTTTTTCTGCAGAATCACCAAGTCTTTTCTGCCTCTCCTTACTGTTCACGCCGCCGAAAGACAAACAGGAGGGCCAAGTCTCGGCCCTCCTGCCCATTCGGTACGCCGTTATCCCTTAGCTTCGGCCGAGGCCGGTTTCTCCTGATTCATAATTGGTGCGTTTGCAGCCGCGGCCTGCTTTTCGGCGCTGGCCGCGTCGGCATTTCGGGGATCGGCCAGTAGCAGCATCTGCTGCTCGGCCCGTGCCTTATGTTCGTCATAAGCATGCACGATGCGCTGCACCAGGTGATGCCTCACGACATCGGTTTCGTCGAAGTGTACAAACGCCAACCCTTCCACGTTCTTCAGCACTTCCATGGCCTCGATCAAGCCGCTGCGTCGCGCGTTGGGCAAATCGATCTGCGTGACGTCGCCAGTAATCACCGCCTTCGAATTAAACCCCAGGCGGGTGACGAACATCTTCATCTGTTCGGAAGTCGTGTTCTGCGCTTCGTCCAGAATCACGAACGAATCGTTCAGCGTCCGTCCGCGCATAAACGCGATCGGCGCAATCTCGATGACGTTCTTCTCCAGGTAACGATCCACTTTTTCGGGATCCACCATGTCGTACAACGCGTCATACAACGGCCGAAGATAAGGATCAATTTTGTCCTGCAGCGTGCCCGGCAGAAATCCCAGCCGCTCGCCCGCTTCCACCGCCGGACGCGCCAGAATAATCCGGTTCACTCGTTTCGCCAGCAGTGCAGAAATTGCCATCGCCACCGCGAGATAAGTCTTACCCGTGCCTGCCGGCCCGATGCCAAACACCATGTCATTTTTCTCGATAGTTTCGAGATAGCGGCGCTGGTTGCTGCTCTTGGGCTGCACCGTGCGCTGACCGAACGAGCGCTTGCGCCCCGCGTCGGCGAGTCCGCGCAGAGTCGCATTCTGGTCGGTCACCAGCACGCGCAGCATACTGTTCAGATCGCCGTTTTGAAAAGTATGGCCGGCGCGCTGCAGGCTTTCATAATCGGCGAACACCTGTTCCGCGCGCGCTACGTCCCGCGCCGCTCCGTCGAGTTCGACGGCGTTCGATCGCAGATTGATGGTGATGTTGAGCCCGTCTTCGAGCAAGCGCACATTCTCATCCCGCGTGCCGAACAAGGTCTCGATGTTAGGACTAATCCCGACGCTTTTCTTCATTCAGTCTCTTTAGAATAAAAATGTGGAGACAGCCGCCGAGGGCTGTTCGCCCGACAGAGCCCGGCAACAACAAAATTTTTCAGAGATGCGCTCGTGCACCTCACAGACAAAGCAGGGTTTCGCTTCGAGACGGGACCAGCCGGACGACGCATGCCCAGGAGGCAAGTCACTACCATTGCTTGAAAGCCTAACCTGAGGCGCAGAGGGAGTCAATGGGAGGAAAACCGCATCTGCCGCGGCCACGGGCCTGCACCTGTGGGAAACTAGTCCTTATGAAAAAGCCGTTCCTCCGCGTTACCAAGTGGCTCGGCGATATTCCTGTGGAGGCTGAATGCCTCGCTTGCCCCGGCGAGGCGAAGTTCCGTGTGGCGTCCGCCAGTCATCGCCCTACGCGCGAGGAATATAGCCGTCAATTGCAGAGCGCTTTCGACGAGCATCTGAAGATCGCGCACACGGCTACGTATTCAAGCAAGGACGGGTGAGAATTAGTCGCGTAACGGACGAATTTTCCGGTCGAAGATTAGAGAGTAGCCGCACTCGCTTCCGCCACAGACGCCGGCACAGCCCGAGTCCGCGCCCACTCCCGCAAGGCGTCAAGCTCTTCCGCGCGCGTAATCGAAAGTGGCACAGTCTGCGACAGAGCATCCAACAGCGCTTGCGTGGAGAGTTCCTTCTTCTCTGCATACGCCGCGTAGAGCCCTCCCTGCACCGCGGCGTCGATCTCGGCGCCGGAATATCCTTTCGCAGCCGTGGCAACTTTCTCCAGATCGAAGTCCGCCGGATTTCGTTTCCGCCGCGTCAGCTGAATCGAAAAAATCTGCTTGCGCTCCGCCTGGTTCGGCAGATCCACGAAGAACAATTCATCGAACCGTCCCTTGCGAATCAACTCCGGCGGCAGCACCGTCACGTTGTTGCAAGTTGCGGCGACAAACACCGGCGCCTTGCGATCCTGCATCCACGACAAAAACGACGCCAGCAGCCGCGACGACACTCCCGCATCCGCAGACGCCGAATCCGGCCCGCTCCCGGCGAATACTTTTTCCAACTCATCAATCCACAGCACGCACGGAGCCAGCCCCTCGGCCACCTGAAACACCTTCCGAATGCGCTTCTCGGTCTCACCGATAAATTTGTCATACACCGCCGACGTATCAAACTTCACCAGCGGAAGTTTCCACTCCCCGGCCACAGCGCGTGCGCACAACGACTTGCCGCAGCCCTGCACGCCGAGAATGATCACACCATGCGGCGGCTCCAGACCAAACGCCCGCGCCGAATCTTCCCACGCGCCGCGCCGTGTCCCCAGCCACTGCTTCAGGTTCGCCAGTCCGCCAACGTTCGCCAAATCGTCCGACGTTTCCACGAACTCGAGCATCTCGGAGCGCTTAAGCAGCGACTTCTTCGCCTCGAGCACGTCCGTCGCGATCTCCGGACACAGCGCATAACGCGTCACTAGCGCCTGCGAAATCGCCCGCTCCGCTTCTTCCTCCGTCAGCCCGCGCAGGTTCTCGACAATCGCATCGAAACCCGCGGCATCGAGTTTGCGTTGCAGCGTGTGCGTCTTTGAAATGCGCACCAGCGTTTCATCAATGATCTGCCGCAGCCTCTGCCGGTCGGGCAAGGGCAACTCGAAAAACTCCACCAGCCCGCGCAGTTCCGCGGGAATCTCAATCTTGGGCGAGGTCAGAACGATGGTCCTGCGGTTCGTGGCAAAGCGCTGCCCCACATCGCGCAACCGCCGCACCACAATCGGATCATCCATGTGGCGATGCAGATCTTTCAGAATGAACGCCGCCTCCACCGTGATCCCTTCCAGGTTGGCCAGCATCTGCGCCGGCTCGCGGCTGTTGTAAAGCGCCTTGGCATTCTGCTCGATCGAATCCATGTCCGCATGCGCCGGCGCATAATGGGATCCGCTGTTCATTCCAGTCACCACCTCGCCCACCGTGCTTCCGCTGCGCATCAGCCCGCTGGCCACGCTCCATTCGAAGGTCGCAAGATTCAAGGCGGTGCATGCGCTCCGCACCATGCGCACGGCGCGCATTTCCTCGACCGTCTCCATCACCACGATCGGCGTAGAGGAATCAATCAGCGTTTTAAGCCGCTGCAAAGCATCCGCAATGGAAGCAACTGCCATAGGTTGGACCCGATTCGGTTTTACCGGTAGTGGTGCAGTTTGGCCTTTCCAAGACTCTGTCATCCTGAGCGGAGCCGTTTTTCAGGCGTAGCGAAGAGCCTGCCCTGAGCGAAGTCGAGGGATCTCCCGCCAACCGACCCCCGAGCGTAAGCCCAACCGCAACTCGCCCAAGGTTTGACCGGTCCGAAATGCTCCCTTATAATAAGGAATTCGGACCTACCCCGAATATCTCTCTGTACTTACAAAGGTAACCAACCAGCTATGGCAAACCATCTTTCGGCGTTGAAGCGCGCGCGCCAAACCACCAAGCGCACGGCCGTCAACCGCGCCAACACTTCCACTCTCCGTACTCAGCTGCGCGACCTGCGCGAGACCATCGAAAAAGGCGACAAAGCCGCCGCCGAGCAGGCCTATCGCAAGACCGTGTCCGCTCTCGACAAAGGCATTCAGAAGGGCCTGCTTCACGAGAACACTGCCTCGCGCTACAAGTCCCGCCTGGGCGTCCGCGTCAATGCGATGAAGTAGCTTTTGGCTTTTGGCTCTTTGTCCAAAGAATCGAAAAATGAAACGGCAGCCCCGCGAGGGTCTGCCGTTTTTGTTTTGAGCCGAGGAGTAGAATGTCTGAATGAGTCCCGACGTTTCCGAATTGCTCAAAAAAGCACTCGCGCTCCCGCCTGAGGGACGCGCCGCGCTTGCGGGCTCGCTTCTAGACAGCCTCGACGAAGCCGTGGACACCGCAGCGGAAGAGGAGTGGAACAAGGAAATCGCCCGCCGCATCGAAGAATTGGATTCCGGCAAAGTAAAGCTGGTTCCATGGGCGGAAGCCCGCCGTCAGATCTCAGCCATCCTCCACAGCCGCTAAGCATGGCCGCTAAGCTTCTCAATATTCATCCCGCAGCCCTTGCCGAACTAAAGTCTGCAGTAACTTGGTACCAGGAGCGGAGCCAGACCGCGGCAATTAACTTCGCCGGTGAACTGGATCGAATCATCGACTTAATCATCGTCCGCTCCCGGACGCTGGCCCATCGGTGATCATGGCACCCGAAAGCTCGTCCTTCAACGCTATCCGTTCGCGGTCATCTGCCGGGAGAAGGAAACTATCGTTCAGATTCTAGCGATCGCTCACGGACGCCGCCGACCGGCTATTGGAAGAAGCGGCTTTAAGACTCCTTCGTGAGCGACCGATTACTTCTTCCCAGCCTCGCCCTCGTACCCCTGCCACACATACTCCAGCGCCTCAGCCAGCGTCTGCTGCTTCACCGCGCGATCGACGTGCCCCGCGTTGCGGGCGAACAAGAACTGGTAGTGATAGCCCTTGGCCGCGAGCACCTTCGCCATCTCCTCGTTGGCCAGAACCCAATCATGCATCCCATCGCGCATCGCATTGGGATTGAACAGATCGCGGTCGCCCACTTCCATCCAGATGCGGAGCGGCTTCACCGGACTCTCAGGAATGAGATGCTCGTGAAATCCCCACGCCCCATGCGGTGTCTGCGGATTCCACGGCCACTGCTGATTAATAAACGTCCCCGAATAAGTCAGCACCCGGTGATAAAGCTCGGGGTGATACCACGCCATAATCAGCGCACACGACCCGCCCGAACTTCCGCCCATGGTCGCGCGTCCGTCGGGATCTTTCGTGAGCTTCACGTGCGCCTGCGCCTCCACCAGCGGCAGAACTTCCTTCTCCACAAACTCCGCGTAGACGCCCGACATAGTGTCATACTCCAGCCCGCGCTCGCTCCCCTGCGCGTCCCCGCTACCGTTGCCGATCGAAATCGCAATCATCGGCGGAACCTTATGCTGCGCAATCACCGTATCGAGCGTCGAAAAAAGCAGCCCATCCGGCCCGTCCGCCCCCACGATAAATGGCGCAACCGTCCCCGCCACATACTGCTTCGGCACATACACCGCCACCTTCCGCGTGTACGGCACAGCATGGCTCGTAGTCACGACCAACTTCGCGGGATCATTCGGATCCGGCGTGCCAAACGTATTCGCATCCCGCGCAATCCCCGGATAAATCTTGCTCTCCGTCGAGTTCATGACGAACTCAATTACCGTCCCCTTAGGAATGTCCCCCTGCGCAGCCGCCCCGGAAGCGGCGTTGTAAGTCGGCCCAATAATAAAATTCCCGTCCACATCCGCCGGAGGAATCGCGCCCTCCGCCAACTCCTTCGCCGCCACATACCCCGGACTATGCGGATCGCGCGTCGGCGCCGCCGCCCGCTCAGAGTGCTGTGTCGACGGACCAGTCTGCCCAGAAAGTGGAACGACAACCGCAACGAAGCTAACCAGAAGGCAAACCACAAGGCGACACCGGCGAAGGTTCATACCGTCATTGTGCAGCATTTCGTGATCGCCAGGAAAGGCGAGTTCAGCGCTTATGGCCTACCCCTCGGCCAGAACAATGAGTGTAGTGGCCTGTTTACCTCAGCGTTCCCCGGTGCGAGACTGTCATCATGAAAGGCTTTCGGAGAAGGAAAGGCTTCCGTGTTTAGGAAGCTGGCTGTAACGACATGGCTCATCATCGTCGCTGGAGCGGCGCTCGCTGCAGTGACGCTCGTGGTGTACGTCTGCTGGACCGCGATTCAGCAACCCGCTCATCTTGGGATTTGGATTATTCTGCGGGCGGCCTTGCTCTGTGGTGGGTTGATGGTGATGGCCTTTATGATGGTTTCTTGTCTCGCAAGAAGGCTCAGAATGAAGAAGGTTCCCAAACCTCAATGAGTGCTATGGCCTGACATCGCCAGTTGTGCAAAATCTGCGCCCAGCATGCGTCACTCCAAGCTGAAGGCATGCACCTCGGTGTCCAGAGTGCCGATAAAAAGCGTGCCGTCTACTACGACAGGGGAGGACGTGTCTTCATCTCCGCCAGTGGTCGTGTAATGCCACAGTTCGGTGCCGGTGCTGGCGTCCAGCGCGTACAAATGGTAGTAGGTCGGGAAGTCGGTCTCAATGCTCGATGAGTTGACATAAACCACCCCATTTGCCACCGCCGGCCCGCACTCGACGGGGCTGGGGGTGGTGTAGCTCCATAGCTTGGCGCCGGTGCCGGCGTTCAGCGCGTACAGGTTGCCGTTATCCGAGCCGACGTAAACGACTCCCTTGGCAACGGCCGGCGAGGAAACCACCGAGCCCCCGGCAGCGTAGCTCCATAAAAGGGTGCCGGTACTGGCGTTCAGCGCGTAGACGTTTCCGTCATCCGAGCCGATATAAACCGCCCCATTCGCCACCGCCGGCGAGGAAAGTATAGGACCGCCGGTGGTATAGCTCCAAAGCTTTGCGCCGGTGCTCGCGCTCAACGCGTAGACGTTTCCGTCATCCGAGCCGATATAAACCGCCCCATTCGTCACCGCCGGCGAGGAGAATACCCAGAGTCCGGTGGGATAGGTCCACAATAAGGCTCCGGTGCTGGCGTTTAACGCGTACAGGTTGTAGTCGTAGGAGGCTATGTAAACTACTCCATTGGCCACGGCGGGCGAGGAGTCTATGCCATCGCCGGTGGTGTACCTCCACAGCAACGCTCCGGTGCTGGCGCTCAGCGCGTACACGTTAGAGTCCTGCGACCCGATGTAGACTATGCCATTCTCCACGGCGGGTGTGGAATCCACCCAGTCGCCGGTGGCGAAGCTCCACAGTTTTGCGCCCGTGGAGGCATTCAGCGCGTACACGTTAGAGTCGTGGGATGCAATATAAACCACTCCCTTCGAGACGGAGGGTGAGGAATACACCAGGTCACCAGTGGTATAGCTCCACTTCTGCCGGAGCTTGCCAACATTGTTGACGTTGAGCACGTCTTCGTACGGGTTATAGCGCGACATGTTGAACCGGTGGAATTCGGTCCAGTTGTTAAGCGGGTTGAGAGCAGGCTGCTGGCCCGAGACTACAGGCACGAAGCAGGCAAATGAGATCAAAAGCGCGATTCGGATATGTCTCATCACAAACCTCGGCGAAAGAATCGCCTCCCGCAGTGTGCGTCTCAACAGTAAGGGAGCCGCCTCTCTGCGGAAGAAGGCGCAGGTGAACAGGGCCTGGAAACAAAAGATCACAAGGATTGCACACTCTGGAGCAAGCGCCGTCAAGGTGAAGGATTTTGCAACCCTCCCCTTCTCACTTGTCGCAAAATCGCCATTACACTCATCGAATGGGCACGTGGTCGAAGATGACGGTCCAAGCGGGGATGTTCCCCTTCCTGGCTTCCGAAGGAAGAGTAAGGCTTAACCGACTTTCCGCCTCACCAGATCTGCTGCAAATCGAGTCTTCCGCCTGCGCGAAAATCCCCGCAGAATTCCCTTGACTTCACCTCCGGAAACGAAGACCATATTTCTATACGCATTCGATCTCTGACAATTCAATAGCAGCGAGCTAACTCCAGCAATTCCAATATTTTGCGATGGGTTCTGCTGATTCTACAGCAGTTAGGAATGCCGAGGCCACCTAAGTCCTTATTCTGGAATATTTTACACGCAACCCACTGATTCCAGATATTTTAGCGACGCGCCGCCCTATCCACCCCTCCCAACTTAAACAAAACAAATATTTTACGGGAAACGGCGAAAAAAAATACAGACCCATATCCCAGCGCTGACCAAGGCGCCAGCCAACCTGCCGACCGGGACTCAACTTGGGCTGGATTATCGCAGTCGAAGCCAAAAGCTAAAAGCTAAGAGCCAAAAGCCCCTTCACACCGGCAACTGTTCCTGCATCCATCCCGGCGTTTCGAGTTTCGGCTCGGAAGTCAGATCCATGACAAGCCGTTCCAGCACCATGCGCTTGCTCACAGGATTCGAGCGCAAAGCCAGATCGGCTTTCGCCACCAGGCGAATCGCGCGCGTGAGCTCGCGGCGATTCTTATAACGCCGCGCTTGCTTGATGATGTCGTCCGCGGCAAACGGAGGCACGCGAAAGCCCTGCCACAGCGCGGCCCACAGCATGCGCTGGTCGCGCACGTTGCGCTCCAGAATCACCAGCATCTGCCGGAAAGTTTTCGCCAGCATGTAGATGTGTCCAATGGCCGCTTCCTCGCCATCGCCCGAGAGCAGAATCGCATCCAGCACTTCGAGCGCCCGCACCCGTTCTTTGGCGGAGATCGCGTCGGTCAGTTCATATAACGACCGCTGCTTGGCGGCCAGCACCATGGTCTCCACGTCGCCCAGCGTGATGCGCTTTTTCTCGCCGACATAAAGAATCAGCTTCTCCAGTTCGTTGGAGATCATCATCATGTCGCCGCCCAGAGCGTCGACCAGTTCGCGGGCGCCGTCGGCTTCAATCTTCACACCGCGTCCCGCGCAGTATTCCGAAATCCAGCGGACCGCCTCGCCCTCTTCCACCCGCGCCAGTTCCACGATGCCGCAGTACTGGCCCATGGTTTCTCGGATGCGCTGGTAGCGCTCCTTGTCCTGCATCTCCATGCGGCGCACGTCCGCGGGAATGCTGATGTGGTCGGCCACGAACACGACCAGCGCATCGGGATTCGGATTCTTGCAGTAGTCTTCGATAGCCGCGAGTTTTTCTTCGTTCGATCCGCGGCCAAACAGATTCTTCACCCCGCGCACGAAGAAGACCTGAAACGGCGCCATCAGCGAGGGCGTGCGGGCGCGGTCCAGAACTTCCGCCAGATCGTTTTCAGCAAGATCGAAGTCGAAGAAACTGAAGTCGCGTAGATCGGCGGGAACCAGATGTTCGAGAATGGCATCGCGAAAGCGCTTGCGGAAGAATGCTTCGTCGCCCACAAACACATAGGCCGCGCGCAGCTTGCGCGATTCCAGTTCGCTGACGAAGCGCTCGGCTTGGGCAAAAGCTTTCACGGGGCAGTGGTTGGCCGTTAGTCGTTAGTCGTTGGCCAGTTTTCGAGTCGTCGTCGGTCTTTGCAACTTTACCATCAGAAACCCTCCAGGATGTTAGACACCAGGGTGCGCGCGAAATCCTGCGACAGGCGCCGGTAGGCCGGGGAATCTTCCTCGAAAAAGCTGGTCAGATCCTGCGAAACTTCGTATTGCTCACGGAACAGGTACGCGGGATTCTGGTACAGCACCTTGCCGTTCCGGTCAGAAAGCGTAACTTTCATGCTGACCACGACGAGCACGCTCGCGGCGCGCCCGGTCGCCGTGTCATAGGTCAGCGGCGAGGCGGTCGTCGAGAGCACGGTGCCGCGCAGTGTGGCATCCGCGTCTGCGCCGCCGTCATTCAGGATTCGATAGTGAGTCCGGGTCGTAAACTCGCGCACCACCGATGCGGTCAACATTTGCTCGATCCGGTAGGTAAGCGTTTCGTTCTTGAAAACAGGAACGGCGATGGTCTTGACGGTGTCGGGAAGTTGCACCGTGTGGCCAACCGTGTGGTAGCCGCATCCTGAGATCGTCACCGCGATCGCCAGCAGAATCATCGCCGGCACGCAGGCCGCGCGCCGCATCATTGAATTTTTCCTGTGGGGCGCGTGGCAGTCATGCTCTCGGCGCATTCGACAGCAGTCAGGGCCGAGATGCGAAGATTGTCCGCGGCCGCCCACAACCAGACGCCGTTGGGCTGCACGGGATCGAGTTTCAGTGAGAGTTGAATCTCTGCCTGTCCCGCGGAACTAACGTTGCTTGGCGGATCTTCTTCCGCGCCCGGAATCACGACATGATCACCGGCCAGCGCTTGTGACAACACCGCGAGATCCACCGGGCTTTGCATTTCCAGAAACGTGGCCAACGCGTAGCCATGAAAAATTGGAGCCTGCAACAGCATCAGCGAAGGCTGCGGCGCCGCCGCGCCGGCGATTTTCAGGTAGTGACGGGAGATTCGAGATTCCACCGATTCGAGCGTCGGCTGCGATTTCTGGCCGTAGCGCGCCACCATGTTGAAGGCCACCTGCGCATCGTAGACATCCTTCGGTAAAGACTGGAACGACAGCAGGTTCACGGTTTGTTGATGCAGCTCGTCCATGCCTTTCTGGCCATGTTCGGAAGCGGGTTCGAAAATTGTAGCCACCACGCGCCGGATCGCCGCCGCCTTGCTCGCCCGCAACAGCAGCAACGCCAGCGTCACCGCAACCGGATGCGCCGCCACACATGGTCCGGGCTGCAGATCAAGAGCCGGAACCTGCCCGCGTTCGCGCTCGATCCACACCGACCGCACGCTGGCTCCGGATTCATCTTCCAGCGCGGCCGAGAGATCGAGGATGGCGCTGCCGGCGTCGCGCGCGTCTTTCCAGTTTTTGCGCGTGGTCTCAGGGTCAGAAGAAAAGAAAGTGAAATCCACGTTTTCAAACTGCTCGGCGCGCACGCGCTGGATAAAGCTGATCTCGTCGCCCATGGCTTCGAGTTGCCCCATGGACTCGTCGTCATCGAGCAGGCGAATATCGGCGGCGGGAAAATTGCGCTCGTTGAGCATCTCAGCCACTTCTTTGCCCCTAAGAGAGGCGGCGCCGACGATGGCGGCGCGGTAAAGATTTCCGCGTGGCACCACGGGATGCGGGGCAGGCGGCAACTTGATGGAATCGTTCATGACGCCTGCGAAGCCTCCTGATAGGGCGGTGGCGGCGGGCTGGACTTGCGACGGAAGATCCACTGCACTCTCCAGAAAACGCCGGAAATCGTGTAGAGCATCGCGATTGCAAACAGAACCTTGCGCGAGAAGAAAAAGATCGAGGCAAACAGCGCGGCCATAAACACAATCATGCGGAAGGGATGGCTCGACCGAAAATCAATATCTTTGAAGCTGTAGAAACGCCACGTGCTCACCATCAGATAGCCGACGGTAGTCACCATGGCCAGCCAGGTCAGCGCCGTGTACCAGGATGCGATGGGGTCGCCGCCTTCGAAGTGAACCACCGCCGCGATCACTCCGGCGCCCGCCGGAATCGGCATGCCCACAAAATATTTCTTGCCGGGCCGGCCGGGATTCGAAGGCTGAGGATTATTGGTGATGTTGAAGCGCGCCAGCCGGCTCGCTCCAGCAATCAGAGAATAAAAAACTCGCGATCGCTCCCAACTGCGTCAACTTGATATGCCAGTCGGTCAGCAAGACCGTCGGCATCATGTTGAATCCCCAGGTCCAGGCAAGCAACGCGGGAGCAACGCCGAACGTGATGGCATCGGCCAGCGAATCGAGTTCCTTGCCGAAATCGCTGCTGGTTCCGGTCATGCGCGCGATGCGGCCGTCGAGCCCGTCAAACAAAACCGCGAAGCCGATCGCCTTGGCCGCATTGTCGAGATGCCAGTATTCGGTGACCGTGGCGTGCATGACCTCCAGAATCGCGTAGTAGCCCAGCGCCATGTTAGCGGTGGTAAACAGCGAGGGGAGAATGTACATCCCTTTGCTGATCCGTCGGCGCGGTTTCAGCGCGCGCGGGTTAGAGAGCTGACCCGCTGAGGGTTGATCCATCGAAGGTTGATCCATCAATGCGCCCTCTCGGATTCGCCAGCACTGCCCGCGGTCGCCAGCACGCCCTGCGGTTGCAAATAGGCCAGCACGCTGGCGCCGCCCTTCACCCGGTCGCCAACCTTCACATTGACCCGTGCCGATTCATGGATCAGGACATCTACACGCGATCCGAATTTGATCAGGCCCACGCGCTGGCCCCGTTCCAGCCGATCTCCAACTTTGGGATAGAACACGATGCGCCGCGCCAGCAGGCCCGCAATCTGCTTGAAGATAACGCTTTGCCCGTCGCCTTCCACGGTGACGATATTCTGCTCGTTCAATTCGGCGGAAGCCCGATTCATGGCGTTCAGATACTGGCCGCGCTGGTAGCGCACATCGCGAATCACGCCCGCAATCGGCGAGCGGTTCACGTGCACATTGAACACACTGAGGAAAATGCTGAGCCGCGTCCACTGCTCGTTGCCGACGGTCACCGCCGCAACATCCGTCACCTTGCCGTCCCCGGGAGAAACTACCGCGCCCGCATCTTGCGGAATCGTCCGTTCAGGATCACGAAAGAACCACAGAAAGAAGAACGCCAGCAGGCACGGAATGACGGCCCAGGCGGGCTGCGTCAGCCAGCCGACCAGAACTGCTGCGGCAATCAAAGGCAAGGCGTAGAAGTATCCGTCTCGAACCATTATCCGTCTCGAACCATCATCCGTTTCAAACCAGGGAAGGCTTAATTATAGCGGCGAACAGCAGGCCAATGCTGTCCGCGCTTCGGTAGCTTGCAAGTATAAATAAAAAAAGGCGCCGCATAGCGCCTTCTAGAGGGTACATTGCTCCCTTGGCGGCACAGCCGCATGGAGTTGGCCAGGATTTCTACGCTACGTTGACGCCGTACTGCGTGCGATACTCGCGCTCAATGGACTCCATCTGGTCCTTCAGGCGCAGTTTCAGCTTTTTCAGACGAACCTCTTCCAGCTTCTCGTCTTCGCTGAGGTAACGTTTTTGGGTGAGTGAATCGAGGCGTTGCGAGTATTGCGTATGCTCCTGAGCCAATCTGCGGAATTCCTCAGAGTTGCTCAGAAGTTCGTCCTTCGAAGTCAGCATCCAGCAGACCTCCAACCGGGATCGATCTGCGCTCAATCTAGCACACGAGAAAAACGGGTTCAATGCCAAAAAGTGGTGCAGTCTCAGTCTGAGAAATAGCACATCCCGAATTGAAGGTCGATCACCCGCCGGAAACAATCGCAGGGTGCGGTGCTAAAGCACGGCGGTAGAGCACGGCATCTTCGACGGGATCTTTATAGTAGGCGCTGCGGCGTCCGGTCAGCTCGAATCCCGCTCTTTCATAAAGAGACCGCGCGGCCGTGTTCGACTGGCGGACTTCGAGAAAGACGGCGCTGCCGTTTGCCTGAAGAGCCGCGGCCAATAGAGCCTCCAGAAGCCGCGTCCCGAGCCGATTGCGGCGAGCGGCAGCGGCAACCAGAATGTTTTCCAGTTCCCACTCAGGCGTGAGATGGCGAGCCACCAGAAACCCAACTACATCGGTCCTCTCGCCGGAACTCGAATCTTCCGGCTCGGAGGCCTCCGCTATCAGCACGAGTCGCTCAACACCCCCCGACTGGAAGGCCTGCCGATATTGATGTTCGGTCCAATGCGCAGCCGTGGCGCATTGCTGTTCCAGATGGATCATCGCGGGAATATCGGCGGCCGTGGCAGAGCGAACAAGCATGAGGAGGTTGTGCAGCGGTTGAGCTAAAAGCCAACAGCTAAGAGCAAAGAGCTAAGAGCTAAGAGTAAGCGTTAAGTGCCGCTCCTGAGAAACAATTCGGCGTCAGACCGTCGCATGTAGTTCGCTTCCAGTTGTTCGGACGAAACGGTCTCGCCGGACTGCAGTTTTTTCCATCCGAACCGGGCGATTATTTCTGGGCTGACAGGTTCGACTGCGGACACGGAAAGGCCGGCGTCGCGCGCAGCTACAGCCAGAGCCGCGTCGGACGTGGCCACGGTGGAACCCTGCGCGGCCGACAAGAACTCAGCCTTCGACAAAAGCTCCTCCCGCAAAACCTCAACCGAATCGCCGGCAATCTCGTAGGCCCCGAAAAAAACTTCGCCCCGCCCGCCATCGAGAACCGCCACGATTCTGCCTTGAGCGCGGCTCGCGACCGCGATTAGCCCGAGCAGTGACACAGGCACGATCGGCTTTTTCAAGATCTCCGCCAGCGCCTTGATCGCGGCGAGGCCTACCCGCAAGCCGGTAAACGAGCCCGGCCCGGAGACCACGATGAAGGCGCCGATATCGTTCTTGCCGACACCATGTTTCTGAAGCAGCGCCGCGATCTGCGGGACCAGTTGCGCGGAGAACATCCCCCCCGACAGCGGCACAACCTCCAGCACATCAACTTCGTCGCAGTCGCGCTCCCCGTCACGCGTGCGCGCCAGCGCAACCATGCCGTTCCTGCCCGAAGTATCGGTGACGAGAAGAATCATTGCAGGGCGCTGCGTCCTAGCGGTCTAAAGCTTGGTAGTCGAGCAAGCCGGTGTGCATCGTCATTTTCCATGCATCGCCGACCTTGCAATAAACTTTGCAGGCCCGTCCCTTCCAGTGGAAATCTTTTCCGTCCCGGGCACGCCACAAAGTGTCTACATCCACTACCGCGAAGGCGGCGTCGCCCTGCTCGGAAATTTCAATTTTCCGGAGCTGGCGGCGATTGTGCACCAGCGTATGTGTCGTGAACAAATCCCGCCACACTTTTTTCCAGCGCTCCGCGTCAAAGCGCCCCAGCAGGAAAACCCAGTCCATGGGATCGTGCGACGCCGCGCTTCGAGGCCACGGCCAAACCATGTCCGGATGGAAAATTGTGATGAGCAAGTCGACGTCCTGCGTATCCCATGCCCCAGTTTCGCGATCCACGATCTCGCGAATCTCGCCTTCGAGTTTGTCCCGTTCGTTCACTTCTCGCTCGACCCGGCATCGACCAGTTCGAGCAGCACTCCCCCGGCGCTGGAAGGATGAACAAACACATAGCTGTGTCCGCCCGCACCGGTCTTGATTTCTTCCGACACCAGCCGCACACCGTCTTTTTTTAGCCGCTCGACGGCCGCCGCCAAATCAGGGACTTTGAGACACACGTGATGCAAGCCTTCGCCGCGCTTCGCGATAAACTTTGCAATGGTTGAATTTTCTGACGTAGCCTCAAGCAGTTCGAGCCGGCTTTCGCCGACTGCAACCATCACCAGCCGCACCTGTTCGTGCTCGACCGTTTCTTCGGGCGAAACGGTGAGCCCGAGGGTTTCGTAAATCGCCTTGGCCGCCGCCAGCGATTTCACCGCGATCCCGAGATGATCGATCTGAACCATAGATTGCTCACATAGCCGCGAACCCATTCATCCGTGGGCCGGACTTTAACACGCCCTCTTTCCCCTGCTCCGGCGAACGCTCTAACTTTTCCCGGGCGAATGCCACCGGGACTAAGTGCTTCTTGCCGCGATTTCTTCCACCAGGGTGTACGGATCGCGCTTGTGTTCGGCGACTTCCGCCGCCAGTCGAGTCAGGTTGCCATCGCCGAGTTGCGCCCGCGCCTTTTCCAGCATAACGTCGCGCAGCATTTCCACCAGCCGCTCTTGCCAGTTCTGCACGCTTTTTTTCAGCGCAAGATTCTCTTTCCGCAAGTAAGCCACGTAAGCGGAGATCGCCTCCGCCAATTCGTCGACTCCCGTTCCATCGCTGGCCACGGTTTTCACGATCGGCGGCGTCCATCCATCGTGGCGCATAGCGAGTGATTGCAGCGCCCGAATTTCTTTCTCTACATTCTCCGCGCCTTCGCGATCGCTCTTGTTGATGACGAAGATGTCGGCAATCTCCATAATTCCGGCCTTGATCGTCTGTACGTCGTCGCCCATGCCGGGGACCAGAATCACGACCGTGATGTCGGCCAGGCGCACGATGTCGACTTCATCCTGCCCAACGCCAACGGTCTCGATCAGAATCACGTCGCGGCCCGAGGCGTCGAGCACAGTCGTCACATCGGCCGTGGTGCGCGCTAATCCCCCCAGTGATCCGCGCGTGGCCATGCTGCGAATGTAAATTCCCGGGTCGGCGAAATGATCCTGCATGCGAATGCGGTCGCCCAAAATCGCGCCGCCCGTGTAAGGACTCGTGGGGTCGACGGCGACAATTCCGACTGTCTGATTTTGTCGGCGATAGAAGCGCGCCAGCTGATCAACCAGCGTGCTCTTGCCCGCACCCGGCGCGCCCGTCAGACCGATCACGCGCGCCAGCCCAGTGTGTGGAAACAACACCTTCAGCAGGTTCGACCATCCCGGCGCGCGATTTTCGACCACGGAAATCGCGCGCGCCAGCGTGCGCACATCGCCGGAGCGCAGCGCGTCGATCGTCGACTGCAGGTCCTGATTCGTGCGGGCAGTGTCCAAGGGAACAGTGTAAAGCAGGAGTGGTCGAGCCTCAGGCAAAAAGCGCCGAGCTGCGTGCGGCCGACAGCCGATGGCGGCTGTCGCCACACACAGGCACATCGCTCAATACCTGACGACTTCGCAGCCCGGGCACGACCATCGCGCGCCACCCGAAACCAGCGCAGTCGAACAAAAGGGGCAGACCACATCCGCCGTCGGCGGGAGCGCTGCCAGCCTTTCCCGCAAGGATGGGTCGTTCGGTGCGCGAAGCAAGTAAGCGAAAAGCAGAATGGCCGCCAGCGGCGCGGCGATGCGCAGTGTCCATCCGCCGGCCCCAAGATCATTCTCCGACGGCATCGCCCACAGGAGCACGGAAACTGCAGCCAAACAAAGCCATCCCGCCCACAGAAACCTTCGTCGCGTCCTCCTGCTCTTGTGGGGATCGTGGCCGCACTCCGCACACGTCCAGTGCCGCCAATAACCAACCGGCAAAATCGGAATCCAGAAAATGTGGCCCACATCGAAGGAGCGTGTCGCAACCGCTCGGCGCGGCGCGCGGCAGCGCAAGCAGTAGTCGTCGCGAAACGCGACTCGCTTCGGCCAGAAATGGTATGCCCCGCGAATGACCCGCATGGCGATCAGTAGTACTTATCCGCCGCATCTTACTGCAACCCCTCACGTCTACCAAGCGAAAGTGACAGTTCCGCTGAGCCGCAAATCGCAGGTCGCCTCCCGCGACTGTCGTCTTCCCCGCCAATTGTCGTCCGCTCGGCCGCAGCGTAGATTCAGCCCAGCGTTATCAAGGGAACCCATTGGCTCCTACTGCCACGCCGCCGAGCGCCACACCAACCGCGAGCCCATGGATTGCGTGGATTCCTCTCGTGCTCTTGCCCGCGCTGGCGATCGCGTTCCGCAATCGATTGCCGGCGTGGCTGTTCATGTGGGTCTTATCATTCGGCATTTTCGCCGGACTCAAATGGATCACGTGGTGGAAGGCTCGCTCATGCATCGCACACAGCGCAGCGCGGTCATTCGCCTATCTGCTGGCTTGGCCGGGAATGGATGCGGAAACCTTTCTCGACGCAGGCAAAAATCCTCAAAAACCATCCGCGCAGGAGTGGCTTTGGGCTGCGCTGACAACGGCTGTGGGCGCGGCTCTGATGTGGGCCGTCGCGCGCCGCGTCCCGGTCCAACTGGGATTGCTGCGGGGATGGACCGGCTTGTTCGGTCTGATCTTCCTGCTGCATTTCGGCAGCTTCCATTTGATCGCCTTGTTCTGGCAGACGATGGGCATCGCCGCCGAGCCGATTATGTCAAAGCCCATCCTGTCGAAATCGTTAAGCGAGTTCTGGGGCAAGCGCTGGAATCTCGGTTTTCGGCAATTGGCGCACGATCTCATTTTCCGTCCACTGTACAAGCACATCGGCGTTGGGGCGGCCGGGCTGTTGGTCTTTGCGGTTTCCGGCGTGATTCACGACCTGGTGATTTCAGTCCCCGCTCGCGGCGGATACGGCCTGCCTACTGCATACTTCCTGCTGCAAGGCCTGGGCGTCAGCCTGGAGCGATCCGCACTCGGCCGCCAGCTTCGCTTGCAACAAGGCGCGACCGGCTGGATCTTCATGGCTGTCGTGACCGCCGGGCCGGCCTTCTGGCTTTTTCATCCCGCGTTCGTGTTGCGTGTCATACTTCCCTTCATGCACGCGATTCACGCCTTATGACAAATCTTTCCGCAGAACGGCTATTCGATCTGATCCTCTGGCTGGCCGGCGCCGGACATTTCGTAATTCTGATTGCCAGTGCGCAGGTGCCGGGGCGCTTGCGTTGGAAAGAAGACCTGGCGCAGCTCATGCCCTTCAACCGCAAATTGCTCTGGGTCCAGAGCGGATTCACCGTACTGACCATCATCGCGTTCGGAACGCTCACGCTCGTGCTGCACACAGAATTACTGCGCGGCGACCGAGCAGCGATGGGGTTGGCGTGTTTTATCGGAAGCTATTGGACGGCCCGCATCCTGGTGGACGCCTTCTATTTCTCCAGCGCAGACTGGCCAAAAGGAAAACAGTTCGTGATCGGCCACATTCTGTTGACGAGTTTGTTCGTGGCCCTCGCCAGCAGCTACTGGGGACTGTTGGTGTGGCAGGTGTGGCTAAGAACTGGAAGGTGAGAAACTGGCACGGCCGCCGTAGATGGCGTCGAATATGCGTCCGCGAAATGTGGTCTGAAGCGAACCGAAGCGCGCAAATACTTCGTCCCGAGTATCGAAAAAGCCTTCATCGGCAGCAACAAACTTGGACAGGTCGAACTTAGACGGAGCGCAAGCCGGGCCGCAGGTTTTCGCCATAAAATCGATGGGCGTGTGATCGACAGCGTCGAAGATCGATTCTCCGGCGTTACTGAACGCCTGCCGCGCTGTCTCGGCAAGGTTAGCTGCGGGGCTGTACAGTTCGTCGAAGTCAACCCATGATCCTCCTAAGAAAAACTGTGGCCAGACCAACAAGATTTTTGCCGGGATAAACGTCCGAAAGAGACGGAAACGTGGATACCAGAATCGTCCGCTGATCAGAAATACCCTGGCTCGGGTTGGGATGTCGCAAGCGCGGGCCACAGCTTCGAGACAAGCCATCCGCTGGCTGCACGACCCACGCTTCTCGCGAAGAGTGCGAGAGGCCGACTGAAACTCATCCAGGCTATATACCGGCTTTACGGAATCGGCGACAAGACGATGGGCCGATTGCAGCAACTCGCGCTCTTCTTGAGTTTTCTCGAGCAGATCTGCCGCGAGAGCGCGGATTATTCCCTCATGATGATCGAGAATCAAGGTCGCTCGCAGGTTCGCTGCGGTCGGCTCGGTCGCACTTTGACTGGCCATTGTCTGGCGTGCTGCGATTAGTCCTTCAGCAACTGCCGCGCAATGACCAACCGCTGAATCTCGCTGGTGCCTTCGCCGATGGTGCACAGTTTCACGTCGCGGTAAAACTTTTCGGCGGGATAATCTTTGATAAATCCATAACCGCCGTGAATCTGCACGCCTTCATTGGCGCATTTCACCGCGACTTCGCTGGCGTAGAGCTTCGCCATCGAGGATTCTTGCGTGGTCTTCATGCCCGCATCTTTCATGGATGCAGCGCGCATGGTGAGCAGCATAGCTGCGTCAATCTCGGTGGCCATATCGGCCAGCTTCCACTGGATCGCCTGAAAATCGCTAATGGCTTTGCCGAACTGCTTGCGCTGCTTGGAATATTTCAGGGCCGCGTCGTACGCGCCCTCGGCCATGCCGAGCGACAGCGCCGCGATCGAAATGCGGCCGCCGTCGAGCACGCGCATGGCGTCAGGAAATCCCTGGCCTTCTCCGCCCAGCAGATTCTCCGCGGGAATCACGCAGTCTTCGAAAATCAACTCGGCCGTGTCGCTGGCTCGCAAGCCGAGCTTATTTTCCTTCTTTCCGGGACGAAATCCCTTGGTGTCTTTGTCCACCACGAACGCCGAGATGCCATGCGTGTGGGCCGCGCGATCAGTCACCGCCAGCACCACGATCGCGTCCGCATAATGCCCGTTGGTGCAAAAAGTCTTGGTGCCGTTCAGCACCCAGGTGTTGCCCTTGCGGACGGCGGTCATGCGCGCGCTGCCCGCATCTGAGCCAGACGCCGGTTCAGTCAGTCCCCACGCGCCGATAAATTCTCCCGTCGCCAGCTTGCTGACATATTTCTTTTTCTGCGCTTCATTGCCCGCCAGAAAAATATGGTTTGAGCACAACGACGTATGCGCGGCGACAATGATGCCGACCGACCCGTCGACCCGCGAGAGTTCCTCGATCGCGGTGACGTACTCCACATAACCCATGCCCGCGCCGCCGTACTCAGGAGGAAAAATCATCCCCAGCATGCCGAGCTTGCCGAGTTCTTTAATGGTCGCGAGCGGAAATTCGCCGGCCTCGTCCCACTTCATGACATTGGGCTTGATCTCGCGCTCGGCAAACTCGCGGACGGTTTTTTTCAAGTGCAACTGCTCGTCGTTCAGTTGGAAATCCACAAACCCTCCGGCACTCGGGGTGGTTTACCCGGATTTCGATTAGAACATAGCTTCGAGAGCGGAAGAAGTTACCGCCGGATGTAAAAGGGCAAGCAGGGATCATCTGCATGAACACTGATGATTCTGCGTGTCAGGGTGCACTAGCCTACCGACCGGATGGTTGGCCGATTACTGTTTGCCGAGTCCTGCTCGCAGCTTGTTTAGCCTTTGACTGGCGAGGGAGCAAGAAACCGCTGAAAGACTTCATTGGAGAGCAGTCTTCCGCGGGGCGTGAGCCGAGTAATATCTCCGGTCTCTTCCAGGAGTTCGTCGGCCACCAGGTCGGCGATCGTGTGCCGCAAGTTCTCGAGAGCCGACGGACCGAAGCTCACGGCAATCTCCCGCAGATCGACGCCCCGATTCAATCGCAGGCCGAGAAAGAAACTCTCCTCCAGCGCGTTCTCGCGCGTCACCGCGGATTTCTGCACGGGCGATCCGGCAACATATTTCTCCAGCGCGTCCGCCGTCGAGAACCGTACCGCCTCGCTTTCTGTCGCCGACGAAAACAGCATCGAATGCGCATCGACTCCGAAACCGAAATACGGTCGACGCGTCCAGTACTTCAGATTGTGTCGCGATTCCGACCCTGCCCGCGCGAAATTGGAAATCTCATACTGCGCAATGCCGGCTGCGTTCAACTGCTCACATGCCGCGAGATAAAAATCCGCAGTAGCATCTTCGTCCGGCACAAAGTGCGCGTGATATCGGGTTCCGCCCGCCATCACCTCGCGTCCCAGCCGCGAGTCCTCGTCCACTTCCAGCATGTAGACGCTCACATGTGCTGCACGGGTCGCAAGCGCGTCATCGAGCGACTGCTGCCAAGTTTCGGCGGTCTGGTGCGGAAGCCCCGCAATCAGATCGACATTGATATTCGCAATTCCTTCCGCCCGTAGACGCGCGATGTCATCCAGCACCGTCGATCGCTTGTGCAGTCGCCCGACTGCCGCCGCCTCGGCGTCAACGAACGACTGCGCTCCCAGGCTTACGCGATTCACGCCGCAGCGCAACAGACCTTCCAGCACCTCGGGCCCCAGCGTACCCGGTGCGCATTCGACCGTGACCTCGGCATCCGACTGCACTGAGAACTTCTTCCGCACCGTGTCGAATACTCGCTGCAGCTGTGCGGGTTCGAGCACCGTGGGCGTTCCACCACCAAGATAGATTGAGTCCACTGCCGGTTCGATCCGCCCGCCCACCTCATTGGCAATTCGCGGGGCATCGGCGATATCGGCGCACACGCGATCCACATAGCGCTCAAATACGACCTTCGAAAACACATCCGACGCGAAATTGCAGTAGCTGCACTTGGTGCGGCAGAACGGCACCGAAATGTAGATTCCCCAGGCCACTCTTGTGATTATCCCACCCTTTCAAGTGGGCGCTCGCGCCACGGTCCAACCTTTTCCATCCTGCGACGTGCCCCGGCCATCTATGTTGAGGTACGCTGTCAGGGACGAACTCACGCAACTCCTTCGCGATTTTCATAAACCGTCGACCAGGAAACGATGGCCCAGGAAGAAGAAATATTAGGCAAGGCGTATGACAGCCGTCTGATGCGGCGGCTGCTCACCTACCTGCGCCCGTACCGCTGGCAGGTGACGATTGCCATCGCCGCCATCGTTCTCAAATCGTTCTGTGACGTGCTCGGGCCTTATCTCGTGAAAGTCGCGGTCGACCGCTATCTTGCGCCAGTGAAGGCCGTCCCCTCAGGCCTGTGGAGTTGGCTCAGCGCGCGCCCCATGACCGGCATCGCGCAGATTTCCTTCATCTATTTTGGCCTGCTGATTATCGGATTTGTGTTCGACTTCCTGAAGACCTATTACGTGCAATGGGTGGGACAGAAGATAATGTTCGACCTGCGCAGCCAGATTTTTCGCCATCTGCAGCGCATGCACGTCGCGTTTTATGACCGCAACCCCGTCGGACGCTTAGTCACGCGCGTCACCACCGACGTTGACGCCTTGAACGAAATGTTCACCTCCGGCCTCGACGCGATCTTCGAAGACTTGTTCGTGCTCGTGGGAATTCTCGGCATCATGTTGTGTATGAACTGGAAGCTGGCGTTGATCACGTTCGCGGTGCTCCCGTTCATCGTGATCGCGACCAAGTTTTTCCGCGACAAAGTACGCGATTCTTACCGGCGCATTCGCACCGCCATCGCCCGCATCAATTCGTATTTGCAGGAGCACGTCAGCGGCATGGTCGTGCTGCAGCTTTTCAATCGTGAGCGCAAGGCTTACGACCGCTTCTCGGAAATCAACCGCGTTCACATGGACGCCTATAAAGACGCTATCCTGGCGTACGCGCTCTACTATCCGGTGGTCGACTTTTTTTCCGCGATCGCGATTGCCTGCGTGATCTGGTTCGGCGGCAAAGATGTAATGTCGGGCATCGTCGCCACCAGCATTTCGGTAGAGTTCAGCCGCCATGCGTTGATCTCATTTCACAGGGTCGCGACCCCAGCCACACTCGGCGTGGTGATCGCGTTCACCGCCTACGCGCAACGCTTCTTCCGCCCCATCATGGACTTCAGCGAGAAGTACAACACGCTGCAGTCAGCGATGGCGGCCAGCGAACGCATTTTCAAACTGCTGGATACGCCGGTCGACATCGTGACGCCCGCCGTGACGAAGAAACCGCAAGGGCCCGGCCGCATCGAATTCGACCACGTCTGGTTCGCGTATCGGGAAACCGAAGGCGTCGAGCCTCAGCCCGACTGGGTCCTCCGCGACGTCACCTTCGCCATCGACCCCGGAGAAACCGTCGCCGTCGTCGGCCACACCGGCGCCGGCAAGACCACGCTCATCTCCCTGCTCATGCGTTTCTACGACGTGCAGCGCGGCGCGGTCCGCATCGACGGCGTCGATGTGAAAGAAATGGACCTCGCCGACCTGCGCTCCCGCTTCGGCGTCGTGTTGCAAGACCCGTTCCTGTTCACCGGCACGATCGGCGGCAACATCCGCCTCGGCACGGATCGCATTCAAGATGCACAAATCGCCAAGGCCGCCGAAGACGTGAATCTCGGCGACTTCGTCCGTGGACTGTCGAAAGGATTCAACGAAGAAGTCCGCGAGCGCGGATCAACTCTCTCGACAGGACAAAAGCAACTCATCTCCTTCGCGCGCGCCCTGGCGCACGAGCCGAAGATTCTGATCCTCGACGAAGCCACATCGAGCGTCGACACTGAAACCGAATTCAAAGTGCGCGACGCCCTCGCCCGCATGGTCGAAGGCCGCACCTCGCTGATCATCGCGCATCGCCTGTCGACCGTGCAGCGCGCCGACAAAATCATCGTCATGCACAAAGGCCAGGTCCGCGAAATGGGCACGCACCAGGAACTACTGGCCCAGCGCGGCATTTATTTCAAGCTGTATCAACTGCAGTACAAGGATCAGGAGTTCAATGTGGCGCGGGCACCCTCGCCCGCGAACGCCGATCGCGTCAACGAGTCAGAAGTCACCGCCCGCGGAGACGATTGAATGTTTGGTTTTTCACCAAAGCTGCCCATCTCCGAAGAAGACCGCCAATGGGTGAACGAAGGCTTCAACCGCTTGGAAAAGCTCCTTGGGCGAAGGCGAATGCTTGATGCAAGAGTCATTACGCCAACCGCCGAGGATTTCCCCGACCCTTACGACAAAACCACCGAAGCGGCCGAGGAATTATTTTGTCGCGTGTGCGGCTACATGAATGTGGACCGGCGCGAAATCGAATTCGAGATCTTTTCTGACGAGACCGAAGCGCTGAAGGCGATTCTTCCCCACTGGAGCGGCAGTACGGGAAAACGTGCGGCTGGCCTCTACATCCACGCCATGGAGGAACGAAGTTCAGAAGAGAGCGACGACCGTCGGCAAGCTGTTGTCGCCATTCGCAGCTCTCAGCTCAAAGACCCGCTGGCGCTCGTCGCAACAATGGCGCACGAACTGGGCCATGTGATTCTTCTCGGCGGAGGCCTGATGAACCCAAAGCCTGAGGATCACGAGCCGATGACCGATCTGCTCACGGTCTATTTGGGCCTGGGCATTTTTACTGCGAATTCCGCGAGCCGCTTCCAACAGTTCCAGGAAGATCGGCGAATCGGTTGGTCCATGCAGCGACTGGGCTATCTTACCGAAGAAGTCTTCGCCTATTCCCTTGCCAAGTTTGTTCTAGAACGTGGCGGGCACAAAGTCCCTTGGGAACGACATCTGTCCACCAATGTGCAGGCACACTTTAAGCGCTCGCAAGCGTGGCTGGTGAAGAACCCTCAATATGTCGCGACGGCAAAGCCCATCGGCTGAACTGCCCCCGGCGCGAGTCGCACTCACCAACTTCCAGATACTTCTTGCGCAGCGCGGCCGCACCCAAACACAAATCCGAGAACACCCGCGCCGTAAATAGCGAGTGCGCTCCGGCTTTCCTCATGACTTCAGGCGCGTTTCTTCGCAGATCGCGATACATCTTCATCATTTCCGGAACAGTAGGCTGATTCCCAGGGCTGACAAACGCGTTGCACACTTCCCGCATCACTCCGCGCACGGTTCCATCATGAATGTACGCGTCGGTCCCATCCAGATCGCTCAGCGACTTGCTCAGTCGCCGCCGCTCCGATTCAAAAACGAACCAACGATGCTTCGGATGTTCCTGCGCCCAAGCCACGGCCAAGCCGAGTTCAAAGGGCATATTGAATCGTGGAGTGCACGGCGGGTGGCGATCCAGTTGGACACGGGAAAGATCGTGGATCGAATATTCGCAGCGTTCGATCAGGCCTGCAATTCGATCAAGACGGCGGTTGCCCGTAATCCCGAGGGTTGCCTCGGGCACAAATCCCATGGCGCTGAGCGCGGTGATGTAGGCGAAGCAGAGCCGGCTGAAGTGCCGATCGTACGGAATGTTGAGGAATACCGAGTCTTTAGGTTTTGCCATGGCGACCGGGTGTCACCAAGGGCCCATGCCGCAAGAACTGGAAAGCCGCTACCGGGAAGCCTTCGCCGACCGCGAAAACGTCTTTCGTGCGGCTGCTTTGTTTTTTGTGTTTCGGCGCGCGCGCAAAGCCTTGGGATCGGCGCCAAACAGCGTAATAATCTCTACCGCCCGCGCCCGCGGGATTCCCAGCCTCTCCGCAGTTTCTTTCAGAGACAGTGGCTTGAAGTCGAGTTTTACCGGGCGCCGCATGTTTAATCTGTTCCTGATCCACGATCATTTTACCACTTTAATTCGGAACTCCCTGTGTCTCTTAGCCGTATCCCGGAGTAGCATAGGTCCGTCCAAAGGAGGCTGCTTCTCCAGCCAATCCCATGAATAGCAAGCGACTCAAGACCACCCTGCCCATCCTTGTGTCATTCATTTTACTGTCTGCCACCCTCGCATTCAGCCAGGATAAGACACCCAAGCCTCCTTCAACAGACACTCCGAAATACCGCAACCCCGCCCTCACCGTGGACGAGCGCGTTGCCGACCTGCTCTCGCGCATGACGCTGGAAGAAAAGATCGGCCAGCTCGCGCCCTCGGGAGATCGCAAAACCGAAGTTATCGATCCCACCGGCACCTACACTAGCGAGACGGCGACGGCCGTGCTCAGCCGCTGGTGGGATCCCGACCTGGAATTCACGCCGCGCAAGGCCGCCATCCTGCGCAATGGCGTGCAGCGCTATTTGAAAGAGAAGACGCGCCTCGGCATCCCCGACCTATTCATGGGCGAGGCGCTGCACGGATTCATGGAATACGGCAGCACCAGCTTTCCGCAGGCGCTGGGCCTGGCCAGCACGTGGGACCCGGCGCTGGTGCATCAGGTATTCACCGCCGCCGGCGAAGAAGCGGGGTCGAGCGGCGCGGGACAAGTCTTCAGCCCGGTGCTCGACATTGCCCGCGACCCCCGCTGGGGACGCACCGAAGAAACTTACGGTGAAGATCCGTTTCTGGCCGCGCGTATGGGAGTGGCCGCTATCACTGGACTGCAGGGCGATGCATTCCTGATTAATCGGCACCATGTTGTCGCGACGGCCAAGCATTTCGCCGTCCACGGCCAGCCCGAAGGCGGCACCAACACCGCGCCGGGAAATTATTCCGAGCGCATCATCCGCGAAAATTTTCTGGTGCCGTTCCAGGCCGCGGTTCAGGAAGCCCACGTGGGCAGCGTGATGGCTTCGTATAACGAGATCGACGGCATTCCGTCGCACATAAACCCGTGGCTGCTCAACCGCGTGCTGCGCCAGGAATGGGGCTTCCGCGGCTACGTCACATCTGACGGCGACGGCCTGCAGATGCTGATCGCCACGCACCACGTCGCCGCCAATAAGCCGGACGCCGCGCGCATGGCCCTTGCCGCTGGTGTGGACTACGACCTCTCCGACGGCTCTGTCTATCGCACTCTGCTCTGGCAGGTGAAGCAAGGCGGCGTGCCGGAAAGCGAAGTCGACCGCGCCGTGGCTCGCGTGCTGCGAACTAAATTTCGCCTGGGCCTGTTCGACAATCCCTACGTCGATCCTGATTACGCCGAGAAGGTCACCAACAGCGCCGAGCATCGCCAGATCGCGTTGAGAGCAGCGCAAGAAACAATCGTCCTGCTCAAGAACGAAAAAAATCTCCTGCCGCTCGATCTGACCAAACTCAAGACCATCGCCGTGATCGGTCCAAACGCAGCCGACTTGCATCTCGGCGGCTACAGCCGGCTCCCCTCGCATTCCGTCCCGATTCTGCAGGGTATCCGCGACCGCGTGGGAACGAAAGCAAAAGTCGTCTACGCCCAGGGCTGCCAGTTCACCGCCGGAAAACAAGACTGGCACGGATGGTTTGAAAACGACAGCAAGCTCGTCGACCCAGCGACGCAGGCTGACAAAATCAAAGAAGCAGTCGACGCTGCCAAAAACTCAGACGTAGCCATTGTCGTAGTCGGCGAGAACGAAGCTACCAATCGTGAAGCGTGGTCAGAAAATCATCTCGGCGATCGCGATTCGCTCGACCTGCTCGGCGCGCAGAACGATCTCGTCAAAGCTGTCGTCGAAACCGGCACGCCCACCGTCGTCCTGCTCATCAACGGCCGTCCGCTCTCCATCAATTACATCGCCGAGCACGTGCCCGCGATTCTTGAAGGCTGGTATCTCGGCCAGGAAGGCGGCACAGCCGCAGCCAACGTTTTATTCGGCGACGTCAACCCGGGCGGCAAGCTTCCGATCACGTTCCCGCACTCCGTCGGCGATCTGCCCGACTTTTACAATCACAAGCCGTCGGCCAATCGCAGCTACGCCTTCAGCACGCGCAAGCCGCTTTACGCCTTCGGCCACGGCCTGAGCTATACCACTTTCAAGTTCGACAACCTTCGCGTTGAGCCTGCGCAAATCCAGACCGGAGGCACGGCCAAAGTCAGCGTCGACGTTACTAACACGGGCTCGCGTGAAGGTGACGAAGTTCCGCAGTTGTACATCCATCAGAAAATCGCATCGGTCACGCGTCCCGTGATGCAACTCGCCGCCTTCCAGCGCACCACGCTCAACCCCGGCGAAAAGAAAACCGTCGAGTTCACAATTACTCCCGACTCGCTCTCCCTGCTCAACGCCGACATGCACAAAGTGGTCGAGCCGGGAGTCTTCGAAATCATGGTGGGCCCGAGTTCTGACCAGACCACCACGGTTCCCCTGACCGTGATCGGCTCGAACGGCGAGAACGGAATGCCTCCGCAACCCCCGCCGCCGGCAGGATCGGAATCCGGCGTGGTCAGCACGTTCGACGACATGAAAATCTCGGCCAACTACGGATCCTGGATTTCCACCAGCGACTCGGAAAATGGCGGCAAGTCCACGGGATCGATGCAGGTGGTCGAAGGCGGTGCAAATGGCTCGAAAGGCGCGTTGCGCGTCACGGGTGAAATCGTCGCGGGCGCTCCATTCACCTACTCAGGAGTGATGTTCGCCCCTGGCGGATCGCCGATGGAATCAGCGAATCTTTCGAGCAAGAAGACAATCTCGTTCTGGGCCAAGGGTGACGGCAAGGGCTACGCTCTCGCCGTTATTACCGAGGCCAACGCGAATAGCATGCCGTCAATCAAGCCCTTCGTTGCCGGTCCTGAGTGGAAGCAATTCTCTTTCCCCATCTCCTCGTTTCAAACCGACGGATCGGATATCCGTGGCCTCGCATTCGCTCACGCTCAGGAGCCGGGCAAGTTCGAGTTCGAAATCGATCAGGTGGAGATCAAGTAGAGAGTCGAGCGCGAACTCGGCCTCAGGTCGGCACGCGAGTGCCTATACCGGGGGCTAGACGAAGAGGCGAAGTACAATGCTGACTTGCGAATCCTGATCTCAGCCGGCGAAGCCTCGGGCGAAATGTACGGCGCACAGCTGATCGAAGCCTTGCGCCGCACCGCGGGACAGCCGGGGGCTGCTTTCTCAACACAAACCTCCAGCCAGATTGAATTCTTCGGCGTCGGCGGCGACCGCATGCGGGCCGCCGGATGCGACACCGTCGTCGACGCGAAAGATCTCGCCGTTGTCGGCATCACCGAGATTCTCAGCCGACTGCCCCAGATCCTCGGCCTCTATCGTCGCCTGATCAAAGAAGCCGACCAGCGCAAGCCCGATCTCGCCATCGTCATCGACTCCCCCGCGTTCAACTGGCGGGTCGCGCGGCAGATGAAGCGGCGAGGCATTCCCACGGTCTATTACGTCGCTCCACAATTCTGGGCATGGCGCCAGGGCCGCGTCCGGCTGCTCCGCGACTACATCGACAAAGCGCTCGTCATCTTCCCTTTCGAGGAAAAGTTCTACCGCGATCGCGGGGTAGACGCGACGTTTGTCGGCCATCCCCTCGCGGATTTGCCAGCGCCAGCCATCACGCGTGCCGACAATTCCGCGCAATTCGGCCTCGATCCCGCGAAACTCTGGATTACCCTGATGCCCGGCAGCCGCGTGAAAGAAGTCCGCATGAATCTGCCGACGATTCTCGAATCCGCTGCGCAACTCGGCCCGGCCTGCGAATATCTTCTTCCCGTCGCGCCCACCCTCGATCGCAGCTTCCTCGCAAGTCTGATCGGCGCACAGAAAGTCTCGCTCGTGCCCGAATCGCTTCCCGCCCTCTTTCATTCCCGCGCCGGCATCATCGCCAGCGGCACGGCGACGGTTGAAGCCGCCATGATGAACACGCCCTTCGTGATGGTCTACCGCGTCTCACCGCTCACCTACGCCCTAGGCAAGCCGCGCGTGAAAGTCCCCAGATTCGCCATGGTCAACCTGATTGCCGAGGAAGAAGTCGTCCCCGAACTCGTGCAGCATGACTTCACGGCCGACAAAGTGGTCGCCCGCCTGAAGGAGATCCTGCCCGATGGCCCGCCGCGTAAACGCATGCTGCAAGGCCTGGCCGGCGTAAAAGCCCGCCTGATGCCGCCCCAAGCGGCTCACGGCGCAGCGCGGCACCCCGCCGACCGCGCGGCCGAGATCATCCTGGCCATGCCGAGTTTGGGGCTGAAGCTAGAAGCCAGGAGCTAAAAGCCAAAAGCGGCTTCTCTTGTGCTCCATCCATCTTTTGCGTCAGAATCTTCATCATAGGAAATGGGTTATCATTTCCTGGAGACTCTCCTGAATGTCGACTCACCCGCGGCGCGCTCTAAGCGTCCTTACCGGTTCCCTGACTCTGGCGTTAGTTATCCTGCTCGCGCTGCCGTCATGGGCCGCCGACAAAGCGCGCCTACGCGTCGACGACTACCAGATCGAGGCTGAACTCCAACCCCATCTCCACCAGATCACAGCACACGCCAAGGTCAAATTCACCGCTCTTCAGGATTTGACCGTCGCCGTCTTCGAACTGCACAACGACCTGCGCATCACCAAGGTCTTGGACGAAAAGGGCCAGCAGCTTTCGGCCGAGCGCGTCACCCAGGATTCTACGGTGCGCGTGCCGCTGCCCGCAGGGTTGGCGAAAGACGCTTCCACTACTCTCACCTTCGAATACGAAGGTATTCTCGACTCCGGCGACAACGGTCCCGTGCCCGGCCTCAAGCTCGCTTATATCGGCGACGACACCAGCTACTTGTTTTATGCAGGCCGCTGGTTCCCGGTGAGCGGCTACGGCCTGAACCGATTCACTTCCACCATCCACATAACCGTCCCCGCGCACATGCTGGTAGTCGGCAGCGGTCAGTCTTCCGCCACGGATGTCGTACCCCCGAAAAAGCCGGAAACCAGCGTCCTGCCCACCAAAACTTTCACTTTCGTTTCCACCAAGCCGAGTTTTCCGGGCACCATCATCGCCGGCGTTTTCCAGGAGTACAAAAGCGACGAAGCCGGCATGGACCTGCACGTTTTCTTCAAGCCCACGCACCAGAGTGTTGCACCGGCTTACACCACAACAGCAGTGCAGGAGTTCACCTACTTCCTTACTCTTTACGGGCTGCCGCCGTCGCAGAAACTCAACGTAGTGGAACTGCCTGGAGATACACTTCCCTATGCCTGGGCCCCGGAGATCGCCGCCCTGGCCGGACCATCCATTACGGAGAAAACAAACTATCGCCTGCTCGCCAATGCCATCGCGCACCAGTGGTGGGGCGTTTCCGTCAGTCCCGCCAGCAAGGAAGACTGGTGGCTGACCGACGGCTTCTCGCGCTATTCGGAAGCTCTCTACGTCGAGAACGCCGCTGGGGCCGCGGGCCTGGAAGAAGCCGTAAAAGATATGTCCGTCGGCGCTCTCGCCTATGACACCGTGCCGCTTTCCAGCGCCGGCAAGCTCGACATTTTTTCCACCGAGTTTCAATCGCTGGCCACCGACAAGGGCGCCATGATCCTGCACATGCTGCGCTGGGTGCTGGGCGAGGACAAGTACAACAAGACCATGCGCGAATTTGCTACGGAGTTCGCCGGCAAAGCGGCCAGCATGGACGATTTCAAAGCCATCGCTGAGAAAAATTACGGCGACCAGCTAACTTGGTTCTTCTCGCAGTGGCTCGATTCCACCGGCGCGCCTGAATTTAAAGTGAAGTACACCACCTACCGTCTCGGCGGCGCGGCGGCCCAGCAACCGAAAGAGGAGAAGACACCCGGATTCCGGGTTACGGGCGAAATTTCTCAGGATCTCGATCTGTTTCGCATGCCTGTCGATCTGCGCATTGAAACGGACGGGAAAACTGAAAACAAGCGCATCGAAGTGGTGGGCACAACGTCGCCGTTTTCCATTGAAACTTTCGGCCGGCCGCGCCGCATCTCGGTCGATCCCGACCACCACGTGCTCACCAACTCCACCGACGTGAAGCTGCGCTCCGCGATTCTTCGCGGCCAGGCTATTCAGCAGCAAGGGGATCTCGCGGGTGCTCTCGTCGAATTCAACAAAGCCCTCGACCTCAACAAGAACAGTTCGCTCGCCCACTACCGGATCGCGGAAGTTTTCTTTTACCAGCGCAACTACCAATCGTCGGCCAACGCCTATCGCGCATCGATTGATGGCGACGGCGAGCCGCGCTGGACCGAAGTCTGGAGCCACATCCAACTCGGCAAGATTTTCGATATCACCGGCCAGCGCGAACGCGCCGTCGCCCAATACCGCCAGGCCACCCAAACCAACGACAACACCTTCGGAGCATTAGAAGAAGCCCGGAAATATCTGCAGAAAGCCTACGAGCGCCCCAAAGAAAAACAGTAGGCGGTCGAGGTTAGTGGTTCAGCTGCAGAAAAGATTTATGTGGGGACAGCCGCCCTCGGCTGTCCGGTCGAGCGCAGCTCGCCTCTTGCGCATGTGATCGAGCAAACTCCACTCCCCCGATTGCTTAAGCCTCGCCAGCCAAAAGATTAGGAAGGTCGCTCAGGATAAGTTCGTCGCGGTCGATGGCATTCTGCACTTGCGTGTGCACCTGCGGTGCCGAAACCGGAGGGGGCAACGGCGGCGACAGCAAGGCCTCCGGCATTTCCGCAATGCATACATAGCCCGCCAGACGCGCCATGTAGAGCCAATCGGCGACCGCAAAATAAATCAGCGTAACCAGAATCATCACCGCCACTACCAGTCGCCACGGAACGATCGTGACGAAGCCCAGCGGGGTTGAGACGACAGTGGTCGCGGCCACAAACACCACCAGATGCGCCAGCCCAGTCCAACTGGTGACTCCAAAGACGCGCCCAGTACGCTCGCGGCAGAATTCCACCGTCGTCGAGATTGCATCCGCAGCGTCTTCGCCGTCGCGCACCGCAAACATCCCGGCTAATGACAGAATCCAATTCAGTGTCCACCAAACAAAACAGATCACGGCCGCCAACGGCAGAAAGAGAACGAAAGCCAGCGCGGGCTGAGGATTCGCTTCCGGCGAGAGGAATGCAACGAGAATCCCGGCTCCCACAAATCCCAAAGCCGAGGCCAGTGCCACCGCCGCGCGCAAAAAATTAATCCGCAACACGGCCGCCAGCACATTCTCATCGCCGGCGTTTTTCGTAGAGACGCTGCTTGCAAGGTCTCTCTCACCAGCGCTCGCGGCAAAACCCGCTGAAACGCTTCTGCATTCATCGCGGCGAAAATAATCCAGTAACCCGCGAATTGTGGCAATGCGTCCAACGGACGCCGCCACGATCCACAGCACCACCATCATCAGCGCCGCGAGCAACGCGGCGATCACAACCCGGCCCTGACTTCCCCGCAGGATGCGCGCAAGCGCTTCCCCAACCAGGTAGGGATTCCGCGTGTGCAGCATCAGCAGTTCGCCGTTGGTCACCGGCAGCGTGTCGAGATATTCAAACAGCCCGAAGAGAAACAAGGCCGCCGTGGTCGCCCCGGCAGTCCAGCGCCACGCAATTTCGGCCAGCGTCAGCGACGGACGCCGGAACGCAGCGCGAAACCCTTCAGCCGTAGGCGAGATAGCCATGGCTTCCAGAATACTCCATCGGGTTGTCATCCTGAGCGCAGCAACGGCTCCACGAAGTGGAGCCGTTGTGAAGTCGAAGGATCCCGATAAGCGGCATCGCCCACAAAAGCAGCGAAGCTTACTTCACTACAATATTCACCAACCGCCCCGGCACATACAATTTTTTCACGATCTGCTTCCCCGCGATCGCCGCCCGCACTTTTTCGTCAGCCAACGCAAGTTCCAGCACGACCGCTTCCGTCACATCCGCCGACACAACCACCCGGCTGCGCAGCTTGCCGTTGATCTGCACCGGGATTTCGAGTTCTTCTTCCTTGGCCAGCGTCGCATCGAACTGCGGCCACTGCGCCTTGAGCAGGCTGCCTTTTTCGCCCAGCATCTCCCAAAGTTCATTGGTGAGATAAGGCGCGAACGGCGCCAGCATCAACACAACGCTGTGCTGGACCTCATTCAACAAAGCGGCCGGAACCTCATTGCGCGCAATCGCCTCTTCCGCTGCATACAACGTATTGACCAACTCCATGATCGCGGCGATGCAGGTATTGAAGTGCCAGCGCCCCTGAAAATCATCACTTACGCGTTTGATGGTCTGGTGCAGCTTGCGCTGAATCGTCCGCGCCGCCGGCGATAGAGACACTGCTTCCAGCGTGCCTGCCGGCATTCCAGACGATGGTGAAGAAGAAGCGCCGTGCCGCACCACAAACCGGTACACGCGTCCCAGAAACCTTTGAATTCCTTCAACCCCCGAATCCTGCCAGTCAAGATCTCGGTCCGGCGGCGCGGCAAACAAACTGTTCAGGCGCGCCGCATCCGCACCATAGCGCACCACCATGTCATCGGGCGAGACCACATTGCCCAGGCTCTTCGACATCTTCGCGCCGTCTTTGATCACCATGCCCTGCGTGAATAAACGCTCGACCGGCTCGTCATTGGTAATCATGCCCAGGTCGCGCATGAAGCGCGTCCAGAAGCGCGAATAAATCAAATGCAAAATCGCGTGCTCGACGCCGCCAATGTACTGGTCAATGCCCTGCTCGCCGAACCAGTACTGCGCGGTCTTCCCGTCGAACGGCGCGTGGTCGTTGTGCGCGTCGGTATAGCGATAGAAATACCACGACGAATCGACGAACGTGTCCATGGTATCGGTCTCGCGCCGGGCCGGACCTCCGCACTTGGGGCAAGTCGCGTTGACGAATTCCGGCACCCGGCTCAGGGGCGACCCACCGGTCAACGTGATGTCAACGTTCTCCGGCAGGATCACGGGCAAATCTTTTTCCGGCACCGCGACGATTCCGTCCTTCTCGCAATACAACATCGGAATCGGCGTACCCCAATAGCGCTGCCGCGAAATGCCCCAGTCCTTCAGCCGATACGTCACCGTCGCCTTGCCGAACTTGTGTTCCTCGGCATAAGCCGACATCGTTTTAATAGCTTCTTCGCAGGACAGATTCGTGAATCGCCCGGAGTTAATCAACATGCCGCTGTGTCCAACAAAAGGAAGCTGCGGCTCCGCAACCGTCTCCTCCGGGTCGGTCGAGATCGGCAAAATCACCAGCCGGATTTCGAGATCATACTTCCTGGCGAATTCGTGATCGCGCTCATCGTGCGCCGGCACGCTCATGATGGCGCCCGTTCCGTAGTCCATCAAAATATAATTCGCCACCCACACCGGCACGCGCTCGCTGTTAAACGGATTAATGGCGAAGCGCCCGGTGAACACGCCGTGTTTATCGATGGCGCCAATATCGCCCGCCTCGCGCGCCTTGCGCTGCTCGGCGATTAACTCATCGACCTTCGCGCGCAACTCAGGATTCTCGCCCGCGAGATCCTTGACAATCGGATGCTCCGGAGCAAGCTGCACCGAGGTCGCGCCAAAAATCGTATCCACGCGCGTGGTGAACACCGTGATCGTCGAACCCCCGGGCCCGAATCCCTTATGGTTCTCCGCGTAGTCGAGTTTGAAATCTACCAGCGTGCCTTCGCTGCGCCCAATCCAGTTGCGCTGCATGGTGCGCACTTTTTCCGGCCAGCCCGGCAACTTGTCCAGGCCATCGAGCAATTCGTCGGCGTACTTGGTTGTGCGCACGAACCACTGCTCCAACTCGCGCTGATCCACGATCGTGTCTTCATGCCGCCAGCAGCAGCCGTTCGACAGCACCTGCTCATTGGCCAGCACGGTCGCGCACTTCGGGCACCAGTTCACTTTGCTCTTCTTGCGATAGGCGAGTCCGCGCTCGAACAACTTCAGAAAGAACCACTGATTCCAGCGGTAATATTCAGGAAAGCAGGTGGTGACTTCGCGCGCCCAATCGAAGGCGAAACCCATGCGATTGAATTGCGTCTTCATCTTGGCAATGTTGTTGAGCGTCCACTGCCGCGGCGGCGTGTGGTTCTGGATGGCCGCATTCTCCGCCGGCAACCCGAACGCATCCCATCCCATGGGATGCAGCACGTTGTACCCGTTCATCCACATGTAGCGGGCCAGAGCGTCGCCGATGGCGTAGTTGCGCACGTGCCCCATGTGCAGCGCGCCCGACGGATAAGGCAACATCTCGAGAACGTAGTATTTTTTCTTGGTCGAATTCGTCTCGGCCGCGTAGAGCGACGCATCCTGCTTCCAGCGCTCGAACCACTTCATCTCGACCCGCTGCGGATCGTAACGCTCGTCGTTCAGACGATCGTTCGGATGATAGTTGTTGATCGCAGTCGCCGCGATTTCCGAATTGTCTTGCGGAGCCATGGAGTCAGTTGGGCCGAGTGCCCTTAATTTTACATTACCAGTCAGCGATACACGTCCTTGCGGTGTTCAACTTCGAGTATGAGGACTACTACTTTCTCGTTCTGGATATCACAGATCAAGCGGTAGTCGCCAACGCGATAACGCCACAGGCCACGCTTGTCACCTTGCAGAGGTTTGCCCCATTGCCGAGGATCGTCAGCCGGCGTCAAACGCTCGCGCAGGAAACCTTGTATCGACTTCTGCGCAGTCCGACTGAGTTTCGTTATTTGCTTTTCGGCGGTGCGGGTAATTTCAACGCGCCAGACCTTCGGTGGTCCCGGTTTCACTGATCAAGACCAAGCCGTCGCTCCAGTTCATCGAGCGTGATGGTCGGCTCGCGGCGCTCAAGAACCGCGATGCCTTTCAGATAGTCCTCGCGGTCTTCTAGATATCGCCGAATTGCCTCGCGGGCATAGTAACTCTTGCTGCGGCCAGTCTCTTTGGCAAGAGACTCCAGCTTTTCTTCGAGTTCGGGTTCGAGGCGAAGGCCAAGCATGTTTAACATGTTAAACAGAAAGATGAAACAACGCAAGATGGATCCGCGGGGGAAATCTCGATGGATCGAGTTTATTTATGATCAGTTTGACGGTCGAGGACTTTCCTATCCCCGGTTCACCCCACTACGTTGACCAGCGTCCCAATCGGCGGAATTGTAATACTAATCTCGTCGCCGTACTTCAACGTGAACGAATCCGGAGGCACCACCCCGGTTCCGGTCAGCAGAAAACATCCGCGCGGAAAACTGTTGTTGCGGTAGAGGTACCCAACCAGCTCCTCCGGCTTCCGCTTCAGTTCCTTGAGTGTCGTCGCGCCGGAAAATGCCACCGCGCCGTCGCGTCGAATCTCCACCGCAATTTCCGTCGTAGCGGGCAAGGGATCGTCGCTGACGAGTATGCACGGCCCCAGCGCGCAGCTCCGGTCATAAACCTTGGCCTGCGGCAGATACAGAGGATTCTCGCCTTCAATATCTCGGGAACTCATATCGTTGCCGATGGTGTAGCCGGCGATCTTCCCTCCGGGCGTGACCAGCAACGTTAATTCTGGCTCCGGCACCGACCACGCGGCATCGTCGCGAATCGCGACCTTGGCGTCCGGACCGACTACCCGATGCGGCGCCGACTTAAAAAACAATTCCGGCCGCGTCGCATGATACACGCGGTCGTAGAAGTCCCCTCCGCCCGCACTCTTCGATTCCTCCATTCGCGCATCGCGGCTGCGATAGTACGTCACCCCCGCCGCCCAAACCTCCTGGCTGCCGATGGGAGGAAGCAGTTTCCGCGGCCCCGCATCCGAGGCTTTCATGCCGCGAATCAGATTCGTCACATGATCAAGCAGGTCTTCACTCGTGACTAAATCGTCCCACGAGAGATCATCCAACTCGAAAAAGCGGCCAGCCTGTTCGGCAACGATGCCGTGATGAGAGCGGTATAGTTTCATGCAACAAAGTATCGGTCCTGGGTCACGATCGCACAACCCAGCTCAAATCCAAATATTCTTGCACCCGCTGGCGATCAGCAAATCTCCGAAAGTTTCAAACCTGCCCTCCGGCAATCCCTCCTTCAAATGGTGAAGGCAGAGCAACCCCACTTCGCAATTGGACCGAAAGAATTGCAGATACACCATTAGCCGCTTGCTCCCTCTCCAGTCAACCATCCCCACGAACGCCAGCACGAGCTCGGTCACCGGCACTTCGCTCGCCGCAATCTTCTCTTTGATCATGCGGTCGTTGCTCGCGGAATCGGCCGTCAGAAATTCCCACCCGCGTGCATCGCCTCCAACAGCCAGCCGCATCATCCACTGCTCATTCTTCAGTCCATTGAATTGCAGCAAATCGGCAAAACTGGCCTCCGCCGGCTTCACCAGTTCCTGAAGCTTCTTTTTCGCGTCATCTCCGGGCATGGGAATCGACTAAATATCCGGCTTTCTACAGCCGTCGTCAATCGTAGTCCTCGGACCCAGGCCTGATTGCGGTGCAGATGCGGGAACGGTAGACTTGATGTGACAAGCTGGACGCGACTTCTCCTGCTGTCGCACCCAGGATGAAAGAAGTCGAGCTGCGCTCGACGGGCAACCGGGAGCCTGCCCTGAGCGAAGCCGAAGGGCGACTGCCCCCACATAAATCTTTTCCCAGGTGAAATTATGCTCGTCGTCATGAAGGCGCACGCGACTGAAGATCAGGTCCGCGCCGTTTGCCAGAAAATCGAAACCCTCGGCTTCCGGCCGCATTCCATGCCCGGAGCCACCCGCACCGCCATCGGCATCACCGGCAACCAGGGCGAATTCGAACACGGCTCGCTCGAAGAAATGCCGGGCGTGCAGGAAGTCATCCGCGTTTCGAAGCCCTACAAACTGGTTAGCCGCGACGTCAAGCAAGACAACACGGTCATCACCTTTCCCGGCACCGCCGCGACCATCGGCGGTCCAGGACTCGCGATTGTGGCTGGCCCCTGCGGCATCGAGACCCGCGAACAGGCCTTCGCCGCGGCCGAGCGCGTGCATCGCGCCGGAGCCCAATTTTTCCGCGGCGGAGCCTACAAGCCGCGCACTTCGCCCTACGCTTTTCAAGGACTCGGCGAAGAAGGCCTGCGCATCATGGCCGACATCCGCCAGCAATTCGGCATGAAGATCATCACCGAGGCCGTCGATAACGAGTCGCTCGACCTGGTCGAGGAATACGCTGACATGATCCAGATCGGCGCCCGCAACATGCAGAATTTTTCTCTGCTCAAGCGCGCTGGACGCTCGCAGCAAGCCCGTCCTGCTGAAGCGCGGCATGTCGGCCACTCTCGAAGAATTTCTGATGGCCGCCGAATACATCCTGAGCGAAGGCAACTACAATGTCGCGCTCTGCGAACGCGGCGTCCGCACTTTCGCCGACCACACCCGCAACACCCTCGACCTGAGCGTGGTCCCGGCCGTGCAGCGCTTGAGCCATCTTCCGATTCTGGTCGACCCCAGCCACGGCACAGGGAAACGAAATAAGGTGACGCCGCTATCACGCGCCGCAATCGCCGTCGGCGCCGACGGATTGATGGTCGAAGTGCATCATGCCCCCGACCAAGCCCTCTCCGACGGCCCGCAGTCCCTCTATCCCGACCAGTTCGACGAGCTGATGACGCAAGTGCGTCAGATCGCCGCGGTGGTGGGACGCACCGTACCGGCGATCGGCACGCGGGAGACAGTGGCAGTCAGCAAGTAGTATCGGGCCCGATTCAAGATCCAGTTTCTGGAGATGAGAATGATCCAGCCGTGGGCCCTAGTTTGCCGGATCTCAGCAGTCCTCATCGTCAGCCTGGCTTTGCGCTTTCGCTTTTATTACAACCCCGACAACTCGGTCCGGAGCGCGGTGGGGTCGAACTCCTACAGTGATTCCATTCCCGCACCTCCGCTGGTGCAGGTACAAGCTGCACCGGCCAACAGCGCTCGGTCGGATGCCGAGCGCCCGCCGGACGCGTCAGTTCTATGTTCTTCGCCCAAACCGACCACTACGCACGTTGATGGCACGATTGCCAGCGAAACGCCCGCCTCTGTCCTTCAGCAGTATCTCGACAGCAATGTTCTTCCCTTAATTCGAGCGAACTGGTATCGATTGGTTTCGCGCTCCAGCGAGAAGGTTGCGGGGGACGCCAGCGTCGAGTTTGATGTCCTCAAGGATGGCACCGTCACTTCGGTAAAGCTGATCGACGGCTCCGGTCACGCTGCCCTGGGTGATCTGGCGATCAATGCGGTCAAGAATTCCGCGCCGCTGCCGCCGGTCCCGGCGGATTTTTCCGGAAGCTCCTTCGCCGTGCGCAGTCATTTTTTCTACCAACCTGACCCTAGCAACGTAGCGACCTCGCGTGGAAGGGTGACTGCTGCAAATGGGGACACACCTTCCTCCGCCCGTTATTGCACGCCGAATGAACTTTCGAAGGGCGCCGTCGATTGCATGGTACCGCCTAAGCCCACTTACCAGACTGAACCCCAATTCAGCCCGGAAGCCAGGCAGCAGAAAAAGGAGGGAGTCGTAATCGTGCGGATCGTATTGGCGCACGACGGCACCGTCCAATCCGCCTGCGTCGATCGAGCGCTGGGCTATGGTTTGGACGAAGAAGCCGTGAATTCCATACGCTCATGGAAGTTCACCCCAGCCACCTTCAACGGACAACCCGTGGCCACGGCGCTTCTGATCGAAGTCGATTTCCACTACAGCGACAAGTCCGACGGAACGATCCCCGACAACATGAAGACGGTTTCTGCCGCGGGCGTCGCAGCCGAGCGCGCGGGAGCTGCGCCTTTGGACGTAACGGCCGCAGCGTCGAGCACAGCAGACGAAGCCTCTACAAAAATCACCCTCGTTGCTATCGGCAAAGGCGTCACTCCTCCGCGTCTGATTTCTTCGCCGGCCCCGGAGAGTGCACAGGCTCCAGGACCGGCAAAACATTCGGCACTGTCACCCTGCGGCTCGTGGTGTCAACAGAAGGCAAGGCGGAGAACATCAAAATCTTGAAGAGCCTAGGGCCAGCGCTCGACCAAAAGGCCATCGATGCGCTGCGCCAGTGGAAATTCGAACCTGCGATGAAGGACGGACAGGCAGTCGCGGTCGAGATTGCAGTCGAGGTCGACTTTCGTTTGAATTGATAGTGCGTTCTGCATCTGCACCCCGCTCTGATAATCTTCTCTTTCCGCCACGGCGGCATCCATCTTGCGCAAACTTCTCTTCATCGTCCTAGCGCTCCCCATCCTGGCCGGCCTCGGCTGGTGGTATTTTCGCGAGCAGGCTCTGCCCAACTACGGGCCTGCTTTCCGCGAGTACGCCTATGTCAGCAACGGTAAGAGCAACACAGTCAGCGTGATCGATCTGCGCACCATGGCTCTGGCCAAAACCATTGGCGTGGGCAGTGAGCCCAGCGGACTTGCCACCAACAGCAAGAAGAACGAAATCTACGTCGTCAACTCCAACTCCAACAATGTCAGCGTCATCGACGCCGAATCGAACACCGTAGTCGCCACCATCGGCGTGCACGGGCGTCCATACTTAATCGATGTGGCGGAAGACGGCAAGCGCGCCTACGTGGCCAACTCCGGCTCGAACAACGTCAGCGTGATCGATCTCGAAAAGCGTCTGGTCATCGGCAACTTGCGCGTTGGCTCCGCGCCGGCGCTGGCGCGGGTTTCCCCCGATGGTTCAACGGTGGTCGTCAGCAATCGCGGTGACAACACCGTGACCATCATCGACGCCAAGGCGCTGCGCGTGCGCGCCACCTTGCCCATCTGTCAGCAGCCGGAAGATATCGCGATCCTGCCCGACTCAACCAAGGCCTTCGTGGCCTGCTCCGGTTCATCGCAGGTCGCTTCCATTGCCCTGAGAAACGACGGCGGGAAAAATGGTGACAAGGGGGGTGACAAGAAAGACGACCGCGTGCTCGCCCTGCTCGACGTTGGCCGCACTCCCGTCAGCTTAACCTTGAAGCCCGACGGCGGCGAGTTGATGGTCTGCAACTCCGACTCCGACAGCATTTCCATCATCGAGACCGGAAACGACGAAGTCGGCAGCAGCCTCGAAATCGGCCAGCACCCCACCCGCGGCGTGGTCACGCTCAACAATTCGCGGCTCTACGTCACCAACTCCGGCTCCAACAGCGTCGCGGTCTACGACATCGATCTCGGCCGCCGCATCGCCACGCTCAACGTCGGCAGCCGTCCTGACTTCCTGGCGCTGACACCCGACCAGAATTATCTGCTCGTGCTCGACACCCAGTCCGGAGACGTGACAGTCATCCAGAAGCGCACGCCCCACCGCACTCTGGAAACGACGGAGTATTCCCTGCTGACTTTAATACCAGTAGGCATGCAGCCCAACGCAATCGTGGTCAAGACGTTCATGGCGACGGCAAAGAAATAACCTGCCGCATCGCCTGCGCCAGAGAGATGAACCGATTACGTCTACGCCGAAACCGGCTTCCCGCACAGCTTATCCAGCGCCGCCTTTAAATCCGCGGCGATCGCCGGAGCCTCGCGCCGTTCAATGTCACTGCGCGGCATCAGATACGCCAACTGCCCGTCGCGCAAAATCCCAATCGATGGCGAAGACGGCGGATACCCCGTGAAATAGCTGCGGGCCCGCTCGGTCGCTTCCGTTTCCTGCCCCGCAAAAACGGAATACGCCTGGTCGGGCTTGGCCGAATTCTGCAGCGCCATGCGCACTGCGGGCCGCATGCGTCCCGCAGCGCATCCGCAAATCGAATTCACAATTACCAGCGTCGTGCCCGGACGGTTCTTCAGCTTCGCGTCAACTTCCTCCGGCGTGCGCAGCTCTTCAATCCCCAGCCGCGTCAACTCCTCGCGCATCGGGATCACCATAATTTCGGGATACATCGGCATGTGTGTTTCCTCTCTGAAATCTCTTCCTCTCAGTATAGCCTGTAACCGAGAGTGCCATTTCGTTTCGCATTCAATCCTCTCTCGCCTTAGACTCCGTCATCAAGATCTGTCATCTTGAGCGAAGATGCTGTTCGCGAAGCGAGCGGCAACGCAGTCGAAAGATCCCTACCCTCCAAAACTCTGCCGCAGCAGCGCAGGGAGTTCTTCCTGCGACGTCGTCGCCGGGAACGCCCCGCCACGTCATCGTCGCTGATACCCACAGGGATCCTTCGACTCCATGACTGCTTCGCCTTTCGCGAAGCAGTCACTCCGCTCAGGACGACAAGATGCAAAGGCGCGGCGCTCCACGAAACACTGCCGATGTATAGTGAGAGCCATCCATGCAGCTGCAGGAAAATATTCCGCTCGCGCCCCTCACCACCTTCCGCATCGGCGGTCCCGCGCGCTATTTCGTTGAAGCGACATCAGCACCGGAAGTACAGGAAGCCGTCGCATTCGCAGCCTCGGAGAACGTCCCGCTGTTCGCGCTCGGCGGCGGCAGCAATCTCGTCGTGGCCGATTCCGGCTGGCCTGGACTCGTCCTGAAAGTCGCCATCCCCGGCATCGACCAGCGGCACCGGACACAATGATGAAGGCAAGGTTCTCTTCGACGTCGGCGCCGGAGAATCCTGGGACCGCTTTGTCTCCCACGCCGTGATCGCGAAGTGTGCCGGAGTCGAATGCCTGAGCGGCATCCCCGGCAGCGTGGGCGGGACGCCCGTGCAGAACGTCGGAGCCTACGGCCAGGAAGTCTCCGAGACCATCGAATCGGTCGAGGTCTTCGATCAAAGAGACGGCCAGATTCGCGAACTCTGCGCCGAAGCCTGCGGCTTCAACTACCGCTCCAGCATTTTTAATACGACCGAGCGCGGACGGTTCATCATTCTCCGCGTCACTTACGCGCTCACTCCTGGCGGCGAACCGCATCTCGAATATGCCGATCTGAAACGCCACTTCGAAGGCCGCGAGACTCGCCCCAATCTCGCCGAGGCCCGCGAAGCTGTCCGCCATATTCGCGCCCGCAAAGGCATGTTGATCGTCCCGGGCGATCCCGATTGCCAAAGCGCCGGCTCGTTTTTCAAGAATCCCGTACTCACCGGGCAACAGCATGAAGCTCTGCAGAAGCGCGCCCAGTCCAAGGGATTGCAGTTGCCCAGCTATCCCGCGCTCGAAAATCACAAAAAAGTTTCGGCCGCGTGGCTCGTCGAAAAATCCGGCTTCGCCCGCGGATATGGTCTCGGTCACGTCGGCATCTCCAGCAAGCACGCCCTCGCCATCGTCAATCACGGCGGCGCCACCGCCTCCGAAGTGCTGGCCCTGAAAGATCAAATCCAACAGCGCGTCAAAGAACTCTGGGACGTCCAACTGGAACCAGAACCAGTAATGCTCGGCTTCTAGGTTTGATGTGGGGCGGACACTCCCTTCGGCTTCGCTCAGGGCAGGCTCTGTCCGCCGCCGTTGATCTTGATCTTGGTCTTGATCTTGATACTCTCTCTCCCCTCCCGTCCCAGCCTCGGAGATTCAAACCCAGCCCCAACCGCGGCGGACAAGAGTGTCCGCCCCACATAACCAACCGCAAGTAACTCCCGCCCATACGTTCTTGCTCCAGAAATTCCTGAACAAAATCAGCCTCGGCCAGGTCTTTATGAATGAGGGCAAACGCGCCGTGACGGGAGAGGCGATTCTGGGCAGCCTGGCGACGATCGACACGAGTCAGCGCGAGCGCACTCATCCCATCACGCTCGAAGCCCTGGTTCGGGAACACTCGCGCCTGGTTTACCGCATCGCCTACGCCGTTCTTCGCAGCCACCACGACGCCGAGGACGCGACCCAGGAAACCTTCATGCGCGTGCTGCGCTACAACTCGAAGCTTGCCACCGTCGACGAACCGAAAACCTGGCTGGCGCGAATCGCCTGGCGCGTAGCAGTTGACCGAAGCAAGCGACGAGGCCGCAGCAAAGAAATTCCCCTGGATGATCCCCAGAAGCCAGTCGAAGATCTCCCTTCCTCCGCCGTCTCGGCGGAAGAAAGCATCAATGAATTGCAGTTGAACGCGGCGCTGGAAAAAATGATCGCGACGCTGCCCGAAAAATTGCGCCAGCCACTGATCCTATCGACGATCGAAGAAATGTCGCCGAGAGAAGTCGCCGCAACCCTGGGCATCAACGAAGCCGCGGTGCGCTCCAGAGTCTTCCGCGCGCGACAGATTTTGCGCGAGAAACTGCGGGACGGATCGACGGGAAACGAAATGACGGGAAAGCGACGGGAAGGAAGTAGGTGGGAGCCATGACCGATGAGAAGCACGACAAACTTCGACCCCGTGCTGGATGCGGCGCTCGCGAAGTACGCAGCGATCGAACCGCGCGCGGGACTGGAGGAACGGGTGCTGGCGAAGTTTACGCGCCCAGCAGGCGCGGGTTCCGGAGCGAGTGTGGTGGCGCTGGAGCGTGGCCGGAGCCTTGGCGGCGGTCCTCGTCGTGGCCCTGGCTGTGGCCTGGAGATCGGGCAAGCCTCACGCGCCGGCCGATAACAAATCATGTTCCAACCTCAGTACCAAGGGTCGCAGCAGCCCCGGACGCGGGTCGCGTCGGATCGCGGCGACGACTCCGGAAGCACATATCCGTCCAGCGCAACCAAAGCGGGGGCGCGATTGGTGCGGAGGGCCGCGCCTCGGGCCGAGAATCGCAGCCAACCCCAAACTCGACCAGTTTCCCTTCACCGCAGCCACTAAGCGAGCAGAAAAAATTGGCGCTGGCGCAATATGTGAGCAGTTTCCCGAGCGCGCGGTGCTGGTTGCGCGGGCGCGAACCGAGGCGCTACGGAAAGATGCGATTGAAGAAATGACCGCCTCTTCATCAAGCGGTTGGGCCAACGGATTCAGAAAATCGGAACAGCCAGACCACCGAAAGATTGAACAATGCTAAGGAGAACTAACTCATGCGTAAGGCATTGTAATTACGAGCAGTCGGTGATTCTGGATGTGCGCGCACTTGCTGCGCACGGGCGGGATACAAAGAGGACGCACCCGCCAAACCGACTGCAGAAGCGAAAGCTGAGCCTGAGAAGGCGGTGCACGCCTACAAGCTCGATTTCACCGTAAGAGAGATGGAAGACGGCAAGACCATCAACACCCGGCAATACTCCATGAACTTAGGGCAGGCCGACGATATCAAAATCGAAATCCAAGATCCCCGTTGCCCGCCAATTGCAGCTCCTCTTGCGTCTGAGCCCGGGCAACGGCCAGTATCCAGTACATGGATCTCGGGACAACATCTGAGTGCACAATTGATGAGCACGGTACGAAGGCATTCCGTTTCCGGTAAAAGCCGAGATCAGCAACTCGCCATCGCCGAGCAGAGTCAGGACATGAACTACATCCTCTGATTCGACAGATTCGGATCAAGGCAGCACCTGCGCACTACTGGGCAAATCAATGGTCATCGGCAGTGTCGATGACCCTAACTCCAAAGCGGCAGTTTCAGCTCGAAGTAACGGTAACGAAGCTGCGCTAGCGAAACATGTGGGGCGGACACTCCTGTCCGCCGTTTTTGATTTTGACTCTTGATTTGATTTTAACTGGATTATGCTGTCAATCAAAACAAAGTCAAGAGCGGCGGACAAGAGTGTTCGCCCTACATAAAAACTAAAACGGCGCCGCTCCGGTTCGTGACCCAGCTTTTCAGCTATACCCTCAAATAAGAGACGGGTGAACGATCCGGCACCAACGGCGCCTTACGCTACTCATCGGCAATTCTTGCCGCCTCTTGAAAGATTTCCACAAACATTTTTCGCGTCAGCTTCCCCGTCTGCGTGTTCTGGTTCGAGGGATGGTATGACGCCAGTAACACCTTACCGTCCGGCATCCCGTAACTGGCGCCATGTTTGAACAGGTAGGCTTTTTTGTTGAAATGGGTGCCCCACTCTTCCGCGTTTTTTGCGGAAGAGCCTGCCCTGAGCTTGCCGAAGGGGTGGGCTCGGCGGCGCTTCAAGTAGTTCAAATACGCATCAAACCCAATCTTGCCCAGCGCGACCACAACCTTTACATCCGCTAATCCAGCCAACTCGCGATCCAGAAACGGCGAACAATTCGCCAGTTCCTGAGGCAGCGGCTTATTGTCCGGCGGAGCGCAGCGCACCGCGGCCGTAATATAAAGATTCTTCAATTTCAGGCCGTCGTTGCGATCGATGGCCGTCGGCTGGTTGGCGAATCCCGTCTCAAACAAAACCGGAAACATGAATTTACCGGAGGCGTCTCCGGTGAAGGGACGCCCGGTCCGGTTCGAGCCATGCGCGCCCGGGGCCAGTCCCATAATCAACACCCGTGCATGCGGATCGCCGAATCCCGGCACCGGCTTGCCCCAATATTCACATCCGAGATAAGCGCGCCGCTTCACCCGCGCAATTTCCTCGCGATACGCAACCAGCCGCGGACAGCGCCTGCACGCCACAACTTCTTGATTGAGGATGGTCAGCCACGACATCGGCCGAAATTATAAATCCCAGTACACTCGTTCGCTCCTTCGACAAACGCACCTATCGTAGAGACGTAGCTCGCTACGTCTGTGCCGCCAGCGTCGGCGACGCAAGCGTTCAAGGCGCCCCCAAGCGCAGACTTCGCCACCAAGACCCCCCACGATTCCGCTTCTGGGATTCAAATCCGCCTCGGCTTCGAACATCCGGCCTCCGATCGTTTGACGCTGCTCTCCCTTAGTCTTTACACTCAAGATTAACGGCGTGTGAAAAAGATCAGGTCCAGGCTCAAGGACCTTCGGATCCGGCCGGGAACGAACCAGGCAGACGCCAGGCAAACCGAAAGGGTCAACGTGAGTCCCACAGAAACAGTCGACGCCAAGAACGACGCGAAGCAGGACGGCGTCAAGCGCGAGATCTCGGTCGAAATTCCAGCCGATGAAGTCGCCCGCGAAATGGACAAGATTGTCCAGAAGTATCAGAAAGTCGCACGCCTGCCCGGCTTCCGCTCCGGCCACGTGCCCGCCTCCATCATCAAGCAGCGTTTCAAAGAAGATCTCAAGAGCGACGTAGTCGAGGCCCTGGTCCCGCGCTATTTCCACAAAGAAGCCGAAAAGCTCGGCCTGATCCCCGTCTCGCAGCCCCAGGTCACCGATCTGCACATTCACGACGGCGAGCCCCTGCGCTTCAAGGCGAAATTTGAAATCCTTCCCGAGATCGTCGTCGAAGGCTACAAAGAACTGCGCGCCGACCATCCGGAGATCGTCGTAAAAGACGAAGAAGTCGAGGACGCTCTCAACAATGTCCGGGAGCAGCACGCCACCTACACTTCGGTCGAAGGCCGTCCTCTGGCCGACGGCGATTTCGCCCAGTCCTCCATGGACGGCCGGCCGAAAGAAGACGACGACACCTCCAAGCCCGTTCACATGGACGAAGTCCTGATCGAAATCGGCGGCAAGAACACTGTTCCCGAGTTCACCGAAAATCTCCGCGGCGCCAATGCCGGAGACGAAAAAGAATTTGAAGTCATCTATCCCGAAGACACGCAAGACAAGCGCCTGGCAGGCAAGACCTTCGTCTACACCGTCAAGATTCAGGCCATCAAGCAGAAGAATCTTCCCGAACTCAACGACGATTTCGCGAAAGAACTCGGCGACTTCGCCACTCTCGACGCCGTCCGCAAACAGATTCGCGAAAACATGCAGGCCGAACGCCGGCACGATGCCGAGCGCGAAGCCAAAGACAAACTGCTGGCCGAACTGGTCAAGCGCAACGAGTTCGAAGTGCCCGAGTCGCTGGTCGAGCGCCAGATCGATGTGCGCCTGGAGCGCGGTCTGCGCGCCCTGGCAGCCCAAGGCATGAAGATGGAGGACTTGAAAAAAATGGACCTGCCGCGCCTGCGGGCAGGCCAGCGCGATCAATCGCTGCAGGATGTGAAGTCGTCGTTGCTACTGGAACGCGTTGCGGATCTGGAAAAAATTGCCGTCGGGGACGACGAGGTGAATCACGAACTCGAAGCCCTCGCCCAGCAATCAAAACAGAGTCTCGATGCGGTCCGCGCTCGTTTGACACAGGATGGGGGCCTCGATAGAATCCGGAACAGAATCCGCAGCGAAAAGACCCTCGATTTTCTGTATCGCCAGTCCGCGTAGCACAAAAAACGCGGACCACTTTCGAATCCTCCCCTGCCAGCCAAGCGTTGCGTCGGGGCGGAGTGTGACAGGTGAACATGAACTCAAATGATTCTCGCAACAATAATGGACGCAACGACCCGCAGATGATGCTGGTCCCCATGGTGATCGAGCAGACCGGGCGGGGCGAACGCGCCTACGACATTTATTCCCGTCTGCTTCGCGACAACATTATCTTCATCGGCACGCCCATTGACGACAACATCGCCAACCTGGTCATCGCCCAAATGTTGTTTCTGGCTCAGGAAGATCCGGAGAAAGACATCCAGCTTTACATCAACTCTCCGGGCGGCTCCATTACCGCCGGCATGGCGATTTACGACACCATGCAGTACGTAAAGAACGACGTGATGACGTTGTGCGTCGGCCAGGCCGCTTCGATGGCGGCGTTACTATTGGCATCAGGCCAGGCCAAAAAGAGATTGGCACTTCCGAATTCGAGGATTCTAATACATCAGCCCTCGATGGGAGGTTTGTCGGGACAAGCCACCGACATTGACATTCACGCTCGCGAAATCCTGCGTATGAGAGAGATAACTAACCAGTTACTCTCCAAGCACAGCGGGCAAAAACTCGATAAGGTCGAGAAGGATGTCGAGCGCGACTTCATCATGAACGCGCAGCAGGCTAAGGAATACGGAATCATAGACGATATCATCTATAAGACGGTAAAGGCTGTATGATCTGCCTTCGCGCCTGACCGAAATCGTCAGCCACGAAAAAAGCGGAACGGCAGGTCGAACTGAGAACCAACCGAAAGACGCTGGGGTCTTGGCCGTGCCGTCAATAGACTAAGGAGTGCAGCCGAGTGAAAAATAAGTCGGGCTCCGACGAGATTCTACGCTGTTCGTTCTGCCACAAGTCGCAGGACGCCGTGGCCAAACTCATCTCGTCGCCCAGCGATTATCCCCGCGCCTACATCTGCGATGAGTGCGTCGCGGTCTGCAATTCGATCCTCGAAGACGACCGCACCGCAACCCCCGCGGCCACCACGCCGAATCAACTGCCCAAGCCGCAGGAAGTCAAAACCTTCCTCGACGAATACGTTATCGGCCAGGAGCAAACCAAAAAGAAACTGGCGGTCGCGGTCTACAACCACTACAAGCGCATCTTCATGAACCGCCAGAAAACCGGCGACGGCATCGAGCTCACCAAGTCGAACATCATGCTGATCGGCCCGACTGGCACGGGAAAAACCCTGCTGGCGCAAACCCTGGCCCGCATGTTGGACGTGCCTTTCGCCATCGTCGATGCCACCACGCTTACCGAAGCCGGCTACGTCGGCGAAGACGTCGAAAATATCATCCTGAAACTTCTGCAGGCCGCCGACGGCGACGTGAGCCGCACCCAGACCGGCATCATCTACATTGATGAAGTCGACAAGATCGGCCGCAAAGACGAGAATCCCTCCATCACCCGTGACGTTTCCGGCGAAGGCGTGCAACAAGCCCTCCTGAAAATTCTCGAAGGCACCATCGCCAATGTCCCGCCGCAAGGCGGACGCAAGCACCCGCACCAGGAATTCACGCCCGTCGACACTACGAATATCCTCTTCATCTGCGGCGGAGCTTTCGTCGGCCTCGACAAAATCATTTCCCGCCGGATGGGCAAGAAAGCCCTCGGCTTCAAGAGTAGCGATGATTCTGAAAAAGAAGAGTCGGCGGTCTCGAAGAAGCGTACTCAGGAATTATTGAGCGAGATTCAGCCCGAAGATCTGATCAAGTTCGGCCTGATCCCCGAATTCGTCGGCCGTCTGCCCGTCGTTGGCATGCTCGAAGATCTCGACGAGTTCGCGCTCATCGAAATCCTCACCCGCCCCAAAAATGCCATCGTCAAGCAATACCAGCGCCTGTTCGAATTCGAAAACGTGCGCCTGAAATTCTCTGACGAAGCTCTCCGCGCTATCGCGCGCCAGGCCATGGCCCGCAAAGTCGGCGCCCGCGGCCTGCGCATGATTCTCGAAGAGCTCATGCTCGACCTCATGTTCAACCTGCCCAGCCAGAAGAAAGTAAAAGAGTTCGAAGTCACGCGGGAAATGGTGGAGAAACGCAGCGCATCCTTCGCCACGGTCATGGAAAAAGCCGGTTAAGCGTTCGAGTTAGCATAGGTTGAGATGCAGCTTGCTACGTCTCTGCCGCCGTCGCCACGAACTCGTGCAGTGATCCAGGGTTTCAAGAGAGGGCTGCAATATCTTGCAACCATCTCCGGCAACATTAATCCAGTGCAAAACCCGTGCCACACGGCCTCAAGTGAGCGTAGAATCTGGTAGGTTGGCAGTTCGTCGCGCCAGTGAGTGATCGTTGTTTTTTTGTCGCTAGTTCGTAGTCGCTCGTTCGTAACCCCAGGGAGACTCAGTGACCACATCCAAGGAAAAGTTCGAATCACGGAAGCTGCCAATGATGCCCATCCGGGACGTGGTCATCTTCCCTTTCATGATGACGCCGTTCGTGGTAGGCCGCGAATCGAGCGTACGAGCCTTGGAAGAGGCGCTGGCCGCCGACAAGAAAATTTTCCTGGCCACCCAGCACGACGCCTCTATTGACGAACCCAAATCCAACGAAATTTATCAGGTCGGCACCATCGTCAACATCGTGCAGAGCCTCAAGCTGCCCGACGGCAATATTAAAGTTCTGGTGGAAGGCGTGGAGCGCGGCAAAATCCTGCAGGTCGTCGACACCGAAGGCTTCATGCAAGCCACGGTCCGCGTCGCCCGTTACGCCACCGAAGCCAACCCGGCTCTCGAAGCCAGCATGCAGCGCGTCACCGCCCTCTTCGAACAGTACGTAAAACTTTGCCAGGCCCTGAACTACGAGACCATGATTTCGGCCGTGCGCATGGAAGATCCGGCCAAGCTCACCGACGTCATCTCCGCCAACCTGCAACTTTCAATCGAAGAAAAGCAGGAGTTGCTCGAGATTTTCGATCCCGCCGAGCGCCTCACCCGCATCGCCGACGTGCTCGACATCGAAATTGAAAAGCTCAACGTCGACCGCACCATCCAGTCGCGCGTGAAGCGCCAGATGGAAAAAGCGCAAAAAGAGTATTACCTCAACGAAAAGATCAAGGCCATCCAGAAAGAACTGGGCCGCGGCGAGAAGAGCGAATTCGACGAACTGAAGAAAAAAATCGAAGCCGCGGGCATGACCAAAGAAGTCAAAGACAAAGCCCTTCAGGAACTGAAAAAACTGGAAGCCATGCCGCCCATGTCGGCCGAGTCCACGGTTTCGCGCAACTATCTCGACTGGCTGCTGGCCGTGCCGTGGAAAAAGCGCTCCAAGGAAATCCGGAATATTTCCCGCGCCGAAAAAATTCTCAACGAAGACCACTACGGCCTCGAGAAAATTAAAGAGCGCATCCTCGAATTCCTCGCCGTCCGCCAGTTGGTGAAAAATCCCAAGGGTTCGATCCTCTGTTTCGTCGGACCTCCCGGCGTCGGAAAAACTTCTCTGGGCATGTCGATCGCCAAGGCCACCGGACGCAAGTTCGTCCGCATGTCCCTCGGCGGCGTGCGCGATGAAGCCGAAGTTCGCGGCCACCGCCGCACCTACATCGGCGCACTCCCCGGCCAGATCATCCAGATGATGAAGAAGGCCGGCACCAAGAACCCCGTCTTCATGCTCGACGAAGTCGACAAGATGTCGATGGACTTCCGTGGCGACCCATCCGCCGCTCTGCTCGAAGTCCTCGACCCCGAACAGAATTTCATGTTCGTCGATCACTACCTCGACGTCGAATACGATCTCTCGCAGGTCTTCTTCGTAGCCACCGCCAACGTGATGCACACCATCCCCGCGGCGTTACAAGACCGCATGGAAGTGCTCCGTCTGCACGGCTACACCGAGCAGGAAAAAGTCGAGATCGCCAAGCAGTTTCTGGTCAAGAAGCAGACGCTGGCCGCAGGCCTGTCAGACAAGAACATCAAATTCACTGACGATGCCATCACCGGCCTCATCCGCTCCTACACTCGCGAAGCCGGCGTCCGCAATCTCGAACGCGAAATCGGCAACGTCTGCCGCAAAGTCGCGCGCAAGGTTGTCAAAGAAGGCGAGAGCTACACCATCACCGTCACCGGCGCCAACGTCCCCGAATTCCTCGGCGTCATCAAGTTCCGCGACACCCTCGCCCACGAAAAATCCGAAGTCGGACTGGTCACCGGATTGGCCTGGACCGAAGTCGGCGGCTCCATCCTCAGCACCGAGGCCAGCGTCGTCGACGGCAAAGGCAAACTCACGCTGACCGGCAAACTCGGCGACGTCATGCAGGAATCCGCCCAAGCCGCCATGTCCTACGTGCGCTCGCGCGCTCACCGCCTCGGCCTGACTCGCGACTTCTACCGCAACCTCGATCTCCACGTGCACGTTCCCGAAGGCGCCATCCCGAAAGATGGCCCCTCGGCGGGCATCACCATCGCCACGGCCATTTCGAGCGCGCTCAGCAAAATTCCCGTGCGCCGCGACCTGGCCATGACCGGAGAAATCACGCTGCGCGGCAAAGTTCTCCCCATCGGCGGCCTGAAAGAAAAACTTCTCGCCGCTCATCGCGCTGGCCTGTTCGAAATCATCCTGCCCAAGGACAACGAAAAAGACGTCGCCGAAGTCCCGGAGAACCTGCGCAATACCATGAAGCTGCATTTCGTGGAGACGATGGATCAAGTCCTGGCTATCGCCCTCGAATCGCCGCTGCCGTCACTGAGCGAGGAAGAAGCCGTGCAGCCGATCGCGCCGCCCCTAACCTCCGGCACCGTAGAACCACCCGCAGCGCATCAGTAAGCGCGCGTTTTCTCATCCCGATGTCATCCCTCGCCAGGCGAGCCGGGCGAGGGACCGTACGTCGGTCGCCGCAGCTGATGCCGTGGACAGGGACGCCCGCCCTTCATGCAGTGCAAAGCAACCCGCAGCGGCTGAAGCCGCGCCCTGATGCGAACGACTTTAACTCACCCCCCGCTCCCACCCCCAACTTGCCAACCGCCCTCCCCTCGTTGCAAACTTGACCATGAGAGTTCTCTCCCGCTTCCTCGCGTCGGCCACTGACGCCTCCCACTTCCCCGCTCCCACCCTGCCAGAGATCGCCTTCCTCGGCCGCTCCAACGTCGGCAAATCCAGCGTCATCAATTCTCTGGTCGGCGCAAAAATGGCGCGCACCAGTTCCACTCCCGGCCGCACCCGCGCCATCAACTTCTTCGAGATTCGCTGGCCCGGAAAGCCGCAGCCCGAGCTGATCTTCGCCGACCTTCCCGGCTACGGCTACGCCAAAATTTCCCGCGAGATTTCCCAGGAGTGGCCAAAGTTCATCGATCCCTACATGCATCAGCGTTCCACGCTCGCTCTGTGCGTCGTGCTCGTCGACGCCAATGTCCCTCCTCAACCCCCGGACCGCCAACTACTCGACTTCCTCAGCACCTCCGGCCGCGATTTCGTACTCGTCGCCACCAAAAGCGACCGCCTCTCCAACAATCAACTAAGCAACGCCCTCCGCACTCTTACCCAGGAATATCCCGCATCCACCCCGCTTCCCTACTCGGCCAAAACCGGCGCCGGACGCGAGCAACTCTGGAAGTTGATCCGCCACGCTGCTCAACAAGTCACTGCGCCAGCCGACTCCGCCGCCACCCCTGAATTAGAAGACTTTTAAACTGCATTCCCGCTCTCGCCCCTAAATATTTCCACGCGTTCCTCCGATAGTGAATTCATGCTCTGCGCGAGCTCGTCGGTCTTTTGACCAGCGGCGCAGAACTGATTTCGCACTCAAGCGGACTGTATTGATCCGCATCGGGGTACCATGGAAAAGGAATACGACGCAGGCGTAGCCTACCTGAAAGCCTTGAAACAGCCGGCCACATCGGCCACCGGAACTCAGACCCAAGATCATCCCACCACCCCAGGTCCAACCTCCGGCAGTCGCTTCCACGGCCCGGAAAAGCGCCGCAGCCTCCGCTACCAATGCGAGGGCAGCATCGAAATGCGCGAGGACGGTTCCGAGGCCCACACCTGGGCCATATTCACTGACGTCAGCCTGCACGGCTGCTACGTCGAGGCCCAGTCCATCTATCCGAAAGGGACCACGCTGCACATGAAATTGGAGGCCAACGGCGTGCGACTGGAAATCCAGGGCAACGTACGCGTGAGCTATCCCCTGCTCGGCATGGGCATCGCCTTCGTGGAAGGCTCTGCTGAGAATCAGGCCGCCTTGCGCGAGATGATGATGAAAGCTCCGCGGCCCTCGGCCATCACGGGACCAGGAATCGCCTCCACCCTTCCCGCCCCCAAACTTCTCGAAGCTGTCCCGCCCATCGCCAACCCCACGGCGGCCATGCTGGCTCTGATCGAGTTCTTCGAAAACCGGCAGATGCTGATGCGCGAAGATTTTCTTCGCATTCTCCGCAATAGTCAGGGCGCGCGCTCAGAGTGATGATCCGATTCCCCGCTCCTCGCGAGGCCGACCGGGGCCTCCCTCGCCGCCGAACCCGCCCTCCTACTCACCAGCCCTCACCATTCGCTATGATGATTGAACATGGCTCTCTACCTGATCACCGGAGTCGGCGGCTTCATCGGATCTTCAATAGCGCGCGCCCTGCTGTCCCGCGGCGACCAAGTGCGCGGCATCGACAATTTCTCCACCGGCAATCGCGAAAATCTCGCCGAGATTCTCCACCACATCGACCTCCGCGAGTCCGACATCCTCGACCTCAACGCCCTGCACTCCGCCTGCGCCGGCGTCGACTTCGTCTTCCACGAGGCCGCCATTCCCTCCGTGCCAAAATCCGTTCTCGATCCCTTGGCCAGCAACCGCGCCAACATCGATGGCACCGTCAATGTCCTGGTCGCCGCGCGCGACGCCAAAGTAAAGCGCGTCATCTACGCCGCCTCATCCTCCGCTTACGGCGACACTCCCACGCTGCCCAAGCGCGAGGCCATGCGGCCCGATCCCATTTCTCCCTACGCCGTCGCCAAACTCGCCAGCGAGCAATACATGATTTCTTTCTACCGCTGTTACGGCCTCGAAACCGTCTGCCTGCGTTACTTCAACGTCTTCGGCCCGCACCAGGATCCCACATCTCCATACTCCGGCGTGCTCGCCAAGTTCATCACCCTGATGCTGCGCAGCGAGCAGCCCGCAATCTACGGCGACGGCGAGCAGAGCCGCGACTTCACCTACATCAACAACGTCGTCGATGCCAATCTGCTGGCCTGCACCGCTCCCGCCGAAAAGGCCGCCGGACAAGTCTTCAACGTCGCCACCGCCCGCAGAATCACGCTGAATGAAACCTTCAAGCTGCTGCAAGGTCTGACTTCGTACACGGGCCAGCCTCGATATGAGCCCGAACGCGGCGGCGACATCAAACACTCCCTCGCCGACATCTCCAAAGCCGAAGCCGTCCTCGCCTACAAACCCAAAGTAGATTTCGAGGAAGGCCTGCGCCGCACCGTGGACTGGTACCGAAGATAGGCTTCCGGTGTCCGGAAGCCGAGAACCGGAAGCCGGAAGGCGCGCATTACGTTGGTTATCTACGTCCGCATTACTCCCACCGCTACAGTGGAACCCATGACACTTTCCTCGATGGTGGTTTCGCGCGACTGGCAGGAAGTTAGTGTTCTCGAATGCATCCTCGGCGGCCTTCACATGGACGTTGCCGTCGAAAACGAACCGGAGCGCGCCCTGGCTCGCATGGCGAAATCAAAAATCGACGCTCTCATCGTGGACTGCGATCTGAACGGCAGCTCGCAATTTCTGCACGAACTGCAAAGCATGGAAAATCCGCGCACCGTGCCGCTCGTGATCATGGGCGGCCAGCAGAACACGCGCAATCTCGAAAACAGCGGCGCATTGTTCGCGTTCGAAAAACCCATTTCCGTCGAACAGGCCGTGCGCACGCTCTCCGCCGCCCGCAGCATGATTCTCGACGGACGCCTGCGCTATCACCGAGCAGGCCTCGAAGTCCCCGTGTCTTTGAACAGCAAAGGCCGCAAGCCGCAAGACGCTTACCTGGTCAACGTCAGCCAGGGCGGCATGCAGATTCACACCAGCGATCCTGTCGAGGATGCGAAGGCGCTGCAAGTTTCTTTCAATCTTCCCGGCGCGCGCGCCAGCCTGAAAGCAAGAGCCGAAATCGCCTGGCAAGACAAGCGCGGCAACGTCGGCATCCGTTTCGTGAACCTCGCTCCCCAACAACAGCGCACCCTGCAACTCTGGCTGGCCCAACAATACTTCGCCAACTAGATCCCGCTGCGAGCTTTAACGCTTTTGGGTGGCGCAGCGCTTTAAGCGTTGCGATAAGGCTTCGTTGGCGTGGGGCCTTAACCCGCAACCTGCGATGGAGTCCCGGAATCGTTATGCGATTTTAGCGGGTTCGTAAACCTACACTCTTCACCGAAACCGCGCGTCTGTCGCTTCATCCTCCACATCACATCCCACCAGCCGCGCCAATCGCGCCCCTGGACTCGTTCCGCCGAACACCCGAAAAAATCCCCAATACAAACTCGCCACCAGAATCACCGCTCCGCCAACCATCTCCATTGGCCATCGCGGAGGTTCTCCGGTCACCGACAAAAACACCAACGCAAACAACAGACACGCCGCCACAATCACCAGCGTATTGATTGTCCAGACTAAACTGCGCCCCGAAAGCGGACGCGACAACCAATCCAACTCAACCGCCGACTGTCTCATCTCATGAGTCCGCATCGGCAACTGAATCACCTTCAGTGGCGACTCTGAAACCATCAACCCGGCGCTATCCTGCGCGTCCGCAAACATAGTCCCTGCTCGCTCCGCATGCAGCGAAATGCCTTCCAGCAAATTCCCGAAAATCCATTCATTGATCTGCCGCGTCAGGCGCGGCGAAAGGTCAAGAAAGCGAATCCCGCATTGCCCGGAAAATGTCGACCACGTAACTTCTCCGCGTGCTTCCACGCGCACTCGCGGGTTGCGCAATTCAAATCGCACCCGCAACTGCTGTTGCGGACGCAGCGCCGCGACCGCCTGCACTCCAATGCCTTCGTGACTGAGATTGCGAACAATCCCGCCGTTCGCCTGGTCAAGAGTTACGTAGGTGAGAGTGTGGAGCTCGTGCCGATGCTTGGCCCGCGCCTGTCGCGCGGGAGAAAGTCCTGCTTCCATAAACAACACCGCCGGAAAATTATCTCGGCCAGTTCCTATCCCAAGAATCTTATTCTCCGCATCAGTCGTCGCCTTAGTAACTAAACAGGTTCGAGTGAGATCGATTTCCGATGACCACATTCGGCTCCGTCGGCGCCGGCCGCATTCCGGACGGGGACAAAAACCAAGTTCGAGCCCGCAGGCGAAAATTCGATGCTGCTTACTAAAGTACAGGTCCGAAGGGGCATGTCCAGGTAATTGCCACCAGCCTAAAAGATCGTTAACTTAAGGATGACCCGCTGCGAAATGGCGACAACGACCACCAAACCGGACCACGAAGTGACAACTGCGTTCAGCGCAGCCAGCGACGCAGTTCGTGTGCCTGCGTGGCCGCGCGAACACAACAGTTCCGCCGCGTCCGACGACTCGGCGCAAGACTCCGCGAAGCCTTCGCAACGCGACGCGCTGCAGGCATTGCTCGCCTTCTCCGCGCTGCACGATCAGGTTCGCCGCAGAAAAGCTCTGGCCGCGCGCCACAATGGCCGGAACACCGGTTTCGATGCTGGAACTCCCGTCGTTGCTCCGGTCAGCGAATTTGAGCGAGACGAGCAGTTCGTGCTCGATGAAGTTCTGCAGTTGGTGGCCGAACGCGCTCTGGCCATCACGGGCGCAGACGGTCTCGCCATCGCGCTCGCCGAAAATAATGAAATCGTTTTGCGCGCTGCCGCGGGCGCGGTTCGCCCCGACGTGGGCGCGCGCATCGACCGCGATTCTGCTTTCTCCGGAGCTTGCTTCCGCAGCGCGGAGATCGTCATGTGCGACGACACGGAAACTGATCCGCGCGTGAACCTGCAAGCCTGCCGCAAGCTGGGTGCGCGCTCCATGGTTGCGGTTCCTTTGTGCGGTCGGCGCCGCGTGATTGGCGTGCTCGAAGCATTTTCCGAATGGCCGTTCGGATTTAACGACAGCGACGTCCGCAATCTCAGCCTGCTCGCCGAACTGGTCTTGGGCGCACTGAAGCCCGAAGATGAAGATCGCTTCGCGCAGTCCGCCGAAGCGGCAGCGACCAAACTGGAACCAGTTTCGCCTCCAGCAAAATCCACAGCCGCGATGGAACCTGCGCCAATCGCTTCTGCACGGACGGTTCCAGCGCCTGTCGCTCCTGCACAAACCATTCCGGCACAAGCGACTCCCGCGAAGATCATCTCGCCTTCGATCGCCTCTGCGCCGATTCCAACGCCGACCGTGCCAACGCCGATCGCCCCAACCAAGATCGTCCCTGTAAAGGTCGAGCCCGCGAGACTTGGCTCTCCGACAATCGAACAGGCGCGAATAGAACGCGCGGTTCCTCCGGTCTCCGTTCCGGGCACGATGATTCCGGCGGTCAAAACACCTGCAGCGGAAACGATCGTAGAAAAGCTTAGCAGTCCTGCGGCATCGGCGATCTCTGAGAAAACCTTGACCGAAGATGCGTCGAAACCGGCGGTCGCTGAACTCGCGCCAGCACCGACGTTCGGAATACAAGAGACAGAGTCTGCAGAACATCGGCCTTTCCTTCTCGTGCTGCTGGTGTGCATAGTGATCGGCGCGGCCATTGCGGGCGCGGTCTGGTTGAGGAGAACGGCACAGGGCAGCGCGATTGTTTCCACTGAAAAACTTCCCAGCAAAGCTGCGGATTCGAGCGTGCCGAAAGCAGCGCCGACTGCTGCTGCGCCGACAGATTCGGCGGCAGCCATCACGAGCACGAAGAATCCGGACACGACTGCCGATGCCGACGACTCCAACAACGCGCCAGCGACTCAGCAGGAGTTGTCGAAGTTTCCGCGTGTGACCGGAATTCGCCACTGGACTTCGGCGGATTCGAGCACCGTGGTTCTCGATCTTGAGGACCAAGTGCAGTATGAAGCGCATCGTCTGGCTGGTCCTGACCGCATCTATTTCGATTTGCGCGACACGCAACTTGCTGCTGATCTCGTCGGAAAGTCGATCGAGGTCGGAGATACATTTGTGAGCCGCATTCGGATGGCGCAGCCGGTCACGGGCATGACGCGCATTGTGCTGGAGACGAAATCGAATTCGACTTTCTCGGTGAGCCTGGAACCGAATCCTTACCGGCTCGTCGTCGAGGTGCGCAAGATCGGTGCGACTCCGAAGGCTGCGGTGAACCTGTTCCCGAACTCCGGCGAAGCGGAAAAGAGCAAGCTCGCGATTGTGGTTCCTCCGCCGACGAAAGAAGATTTGCAACTGCGTGCGCGCGTGCCCAAGATGCGAATTGTGGTCGACGCTGGTCACGGCGGTTGGGATCTTGGAACTGTCGGCCGTCGCGGGCTGCTTGAAAAAGATCTGGTGCTCGAGATTTCGCAGCGCTTGGGCAAGCTGCTCGAAAGCCGGCTCGGGGCGGAAGTGATTTACACGCGTCCCGACGACAACTACATTACGCTCGACGAGCGGGCCAGCATTGCGAACCAGTCGCAGGCGGATCTGTTCGTTTCGGTACATGCTAATTACAGCGATCTGCCTTCGGCGCGCGGCGTGGAAACTTATTACACAAACTTTTTTTCTGCTCCAGGATCGAAAGATGTCGATACTCATTCCTCGGCGGGCGGCGCGAAACCGGCTGTGACTGCGACACTTTCACCAGCCGACTTGCATGAGCGCATCGAGCAATCGCGGCGGTTGGCGGCCAGTGTGCAGCGGTCGTTGTATGGAACACTGTCGGCGCAGAATCCGGGATTGCGCGATCGCGGGATTAAAGAAGCCGGCTTTGTGGTGCTCACCGAGAGCGCGATGCCGGGAATTCTGGCGGAAGTTTCCTTCGTCAGCAGTCCGACCGACGAACAAAAACTGCGCAGCGACGGATACCGCGAGCAGATTGCGGAAGCGCTCTATCGCGGGATCGCGCGGTACGCGGCTGCATCACGCGCTGTCAAAGTTGCCGCGAAATAATTAGTCGTCGGTCGTCGATGGTCGATGGTCGATGACCAAGACATTCCATTCCCGCTATGAAGCTGCCTAAAAGTTCCATTCGAATTGAAGGACTCTCTCTGCATGCTTCATCGTGCCTACCCTTGCGAAGAACGCGAGGATGCGGCACCCGCTTCTGTGAATGCTGTTAGCGTCGACATCGAACTTGAGCTACATCTTCGTTCAGCTCATCCACTCTGTCGTGGCTTTGTGGTTGGATTCGGGACTCCTTTCTTCGAGAACCAATCCTGGACAACGCCTTGTACCTGCCTGCGGGCTTCTTCCGGGGTGATGGGCTTGGCTTGGGGAGGCTTCTTCGGGCTGGACTCAGCTTTTGTTGGAGCGAGGACGGCGGCCTTGTTGTCACCCTCTTCCTCGTTTTCGTTCTCGTTTTCGTTTTCGTCTTCGTCTTCTTCGTCGCCTTCTTCCTCATCTTCATCTTCATTTTCTTCCTCACCGTCTTCCTCGCCTTCTACTTCTTCGTCGTCTTCGTCGTCGAAATCTTCTTCGCACCACTGGGGGCCATTGATGCAGGTGGCGGCGACAGTGTCGCGGTCGATGACGACGTCGCTGACATCATTGGGTTCGAAGTCGGCTTGGCGGAGGTTGACGGCGGCGGTTTGCAGGGCGTAGAGGATGAGGCCGGCGGTTTTGTGGTCCATGCGGCCGGAGGCGAGCATTTGGATTACTTTCATGAGCGCGACCTGAACGCAGTTGGCGTCTTCGAGCAGGGGCAACTCAAAGGTCGGCAGGATCGACGCCTGGGCCGCGATTTTGGCCTGCGCGCGGCGAATGCGATCGTGAAAGAAACAGTGACGGCGGCGGCGCAGGGCGGGCGAGCCGCACTGGGTTCCGTTCATCTTGACATGCTGACAGCGTGGAACATTTTCGAGACCCATAAATTTTTCTCGCGACCTCGTTTTCTGTAGCTCGACTTCTCCCGGACTCGACTTCGTTCGTTGCAGGAATTCGGGTATCCCCCCTCCCCCCCGAATCTTGGGAATCAGTGGGTTAGCACGAAATTCCCGGCAAAATCCGGAGGGCAAAGAAGTTAGATACTAAAATCCGTGAAACAAAGGATTTAGGGGCGCACGGTTTGGGCTTGGCCAGACTGTCGCTACCTGGGCCATGATTTAGGAATTAATTTTCTCAGTCAAGGTTGCGGATCACAGTTTGGGCTGTGGAAAAAAATAAATTGGAGCGGAGAAACGCGGCCTCGCAAAGGCAGACTCCGAGATGCTGCTCCGGGCGGGCTGTGGGGCACCGTGGATTTCGATTGGGGATTCGAAATTCCCGACTTAAAATAGTGCTATGGAAATTTCTCTAGCTCCCGAGATCGAGGCCCGGCTGGCCAGAATCGCTTCCGAAGCGGGGAAGGCTGCCAATCAGGTGGTGCAGGAATTGGTCGCGAACTACGTGGAGCACGACGAGTTGCATGGAGCGCAGCGCTGGCCGTGAGATTTGATTATCGGCTCGAGCGAATTCAAGAGCTCTCGCAGCGAGCTTTACCTTGCCCACCCTTGCAAAGAACGCAAGGATGGGGCACACCCTTTGTTTGTGGTGCCAGCGAAGTCAAGAGCCTGGGCGACGCGCCCTAGTCGATCTCCTGTTCGAAGAACAGCCTCAGATCGCGTGCACCGTGGAGCACTCGGACGACCTCGATTCCACGCGGGCGTGGTAAGTAAAAGATTACGTACTTTCCGACCGGGATGCTGCGCAGGCCGTCCAGCAATTCGGGTCTTCCGCGTCCCATCTTAGGTTGGCGTGCGAGCAACTGGAATTCTCCACTGACACGGGCTACGAAGGCATCTGCCTGACGCAGACTATCTTCTGCTATGTAAGACCAGATTTCGGCGAGATCCGCCACTGCCTTCGGGCGTATGACAATGGACGGCATCTATTCGGCGGATTTGCGGGCCGCGAGGCGCTTTCGGCCTAGGCGTTTTATCTCGTCCACGCTCCACGGACGCGCGGGCCCGCTATCGAGGCCTTCGCGAATGTCGCGGCGCAGGCGTTCCAGCTGCAGAGTGTGCAACTCGTTGTGCCTTTCCATGAGGCGGAGAGCTTCGCGTACGACTTCGCTGGCGGAGTTGTAGCGTCCGGAGTGGACTTTCTGGCGAACGAGTTTTTCGAGTTGCGGGGTCAGATTGATGTTCAGGGTCATGGGGTTTCGATTGTTTCGGTTTCAGCGTAGGGGAACTGGCAAAGATTGTCAATGATTGACATCGCTCCAAGAGACTCAAAAGCTCTCGCTGCGGGCTTTACCTTGCCCATCCTTGCAAAGAACGCAAGGATGGGACACCCGGCCTAGACTTGCGGAGAACGCAAGGCTGGTGCACTCGTCAGTGAAACGGGTTGGTGATACGAATGCCGTCGATCTCGCGCGAATGCATGTCTTCGGTGAAGAGTACGCTGCATCCGGCTTGCTTCGCGGCGCGGATGATGAGGGCATCCCAAAAGGAAAAGTCGTGAAGGCGGTGCAGGTCGATGGCTGCCAGAATGTCCGCGACTTCTGGCGCGGCTACGTCGAACTCGCTCAGGAGTTCTACTTTGCGGCGAGCGACTGCTGCGTCGACGCCGAGTTTCCGGGTGACGGTGACGAAATATTCCTGGAGCACCTGCAGCGACACGACACCGGTTCGCGCGCGCCGGTGCTCTGCGATTAGATCGAGGGCTTTTCTTTGTTTGGCGGGGACAGCCTTGTCGTCGGCGTAGATGAGGATGTTGGTGTCGAAGAAGCTACGCGCGGGCATGTTTTTTTCGCGTGTTATCTGGCCGGGCGTGAATCTCGTCCCGGTTGAAGCGCCATCCGTGGGAGTGGCCCTGGCCGGAGAGACGATTGAATTCTTCGATGCTGCCCTCGGGATCGTCGCCGCCGGCGAGGGAATGCAGGTAGTCGCGGATTAGCTGGTTGAGGCTCTTTCCGAGGGCTTCGGCCTTCTTGCGGGCGCGAGCCACGAGCTGATCGTCGATGGAGAGCGTAACGTTCATAGACACAGTATATGTGGACACGGGTTATGTGTCAATCGCGAATCAAGCCCTGCCGAGGTCAAGTTCCAAGGTTGTCCGGCGGATAAGTCGCGCGAACTCGCCTTGAGTGCTCTAAATATACTGTCCACAAAAAGTACGGGAGCAGTGGACCAGCCACGTGGTACCACGCCATCGGGGCTACGGCTGACATACGGGAGGGCCTGGTGAGAATGGCCCAGAAGGCAAAATAGCCGAGGTGAGCGCAGAGGAAGGTGAGCCAGAAGCGCTTGGCGAACCTGACTGCTCCGGGTTTGATCATCCAAAGGGACACGCCAGCTGCAAAGCTAAATGCTGCTACACCCAGAAAGAGCAATCCACGAACACTCAGAAGCACTTCCTGTTTAAGGTGATGCGAGCCAAGCAACGCGGGGGTGGTGTACGCGAAGGTTTGGTAGAGAATCGTCGCCGGGTATGCGAATGTGAGCACGAGACAGAGGACAAGAAGCCAGCCGACAATGACTGGTTCGGGATACGGTACGGGGATGGTTTGCCGATCCATTGAAACTCAGCGGCCAATTGTAACGGTCTACGCAGGTGGTGGGAACTCCTGTTGGCGCTGGTGGCGCTGCTGGGTGGGATGGGGTCCTTCGGCCCGCTAAAAACGCGGGCCTCAGGATGACACGTCGTCTGGAGCACGTCAGGATGACACGTCGTCTTGAGCACGATCAGGCTGACGACACATATTGAGCGATGAATTTAGTTGGGCGAATTTTAATCGGGCGCGGGGATGCCGCTGTATTTTTGCAGCCACTTTAGTTCTTCTCTTACTTTTATTTTTCCGTGCCAGGGATTCTTGCTTAGGCTGTGGCCTTCGCCGGGGAAGATCAGCAGGGCGTTCGGGATGCCCAGGGAGTAGAGGGCGTGTTCTAGCAAATAGTCTTCCAGGACTGCGACTCGGATGTCGTCGGCGCCGGCGACCATGTGGGTTGGCGTGCGGACTTTATCCATTTGGAAGATGGCGGCTTCGTCGTGGTAGCGCTGGGGGGCTTCCCAGGGGCGTCCGCCGAGGAAGTAGGCGTCGTCGTAGGTGGTGTCGTCGTTGCCCCAGTTGCCGATGTGTTCGACGGCGCCGGCGCCGGTGACCGCGGCTTTGAAACGGGTGGTTTGGGTGATGAGCCAGTTGGTCATGTATCCGCCGTAGCTGTAGCCGCCGATGGTGAGGTGGTCGGGGTCGGCGAGGCCGTCTTTGACGAGGGCGTCGACACCTTCGAGGATGTCTTTGCCGGGGCGGGAGACGATTTGAGGGACGATCTGCTGGAGGAATTTGTCGCCGTATCCGACGGAGCCGCGGTAGTTGGGTTCGAAGACGAGCCAGCCGTTGGTGGCGGCGAGGGTGGACCACTGGTACCAATCGGCTTCGAAATAGTTTCCCCAGGCGTCGGCGGGTCCGCCGTGGATGAAGGTGAGCATGGGGAGATGCTTCTGCTCGAATTTTCCGGGGGGATAAATCAGCATGCCTTCGATGGTGGTGCCGTCGTCGGCCTTCCACTGGTAGGGCTTGCCTTGCGGGAGATCGCGCTCGGTGTAGAGCTTGTTGAATCTCGTGATGGGCTGGGCTTGGTCGAGTGTGGTGGCGCTGTCGGCCAGGTAGACTTCGTCGGGCTTGCCGAGTGAGGAGTAGATGAAAGCGATTTTGGGAGAGTGCGCTGAGGTGGAGATGCGGGAGTAGGTTCCGGGCCATGCGGTGATGCGATGGAGGGCATCGGAGGGTTTGGCAGCGGAATAGAGTTGGACTTCGGTGCCGAGGCGGGCGGCGGCGAGAATGGTGGTGGCGGAAGTGGTGGAGGTTGCGTTCGCTGCGCTCGCGGGGCGGACGAATGCGTCCGCCCCTACAACGGCGTAGTGATCGATGGAGCCGGTGAAATCTTTGGACCATTGCTCGACGGGGTCGGCTTCGGCTTTGGCGGAGTCGGTGTCGACTGAGTAGAGGTGGGGCTGCAGGTCGCGGTAGGGGCCGGTGACGTCGCCGACTTCGACGGTGAAGAGGATGTGGCGGCTGTCGTTGGCCCAGCGCGGGGAGGTTTCTACGGCTTGATTGTGGGTGATGCGGCGGGGGACGGCATTTGCGGTGCTGCCGGCGTTGGCGGACAGGAGTGTCCGCCCCACATTTGTGAGGTCTAGCACGTAGAGTTCTACGTCTTCGTATTTTTCCTGGCGCTGGTTGATGGCGTTGGTGAGGAAGGCGAGTTTGTTGCCGTCGGGCGAGACGGCGAGGTGGTCGATGCGCAGGGGCATGGAGGCGATGGGGCGGGCGCCGGGAGTTAGGTCTTCGGTGTCTTCTTTTTGTTTTTCTTTTTCCTTGCCTGCGTCGACGGTTTCTTTCGTGGGGGCGGCGGCGTGGCGGGCCAGGGCGCCCGGTACGTCGAGGGCGAAGATGGTGTCGCCGCGTTCGGCGGTGCGGTATTGCTGGACGTCCTTCCAATCTTTTTTGTAGTCGTCTTTTTGCGATTTGGTCCAGGGCTGGCGGGTGGAGAAATAAATTCTTTGCGAATCGGCGGGCGTATTTTCCGACCAGGCGAAGGCGTGGACGTCTTCTTCTCCGGTGGTGATGGGGAAGGCTTCGCCGCCGGTGGGAGAGATGAGGTAGAGCTGGGTGGTGGAGTCGTCTTTGGAGTCAGAATCGGAGTCGGCGTCGTCGGATTTTCCGGAGGATGATTTGCGCTCGGAGAGGAAGGCGATCCAGCGGCCGTCGGGGGACCATTTGGGGTCGGAGTCGTGGCCGGATTGGGTGAGTTGGATCAGGTTGGCGGGGGCGGCGGTCTTTGCTTCGCCGGCGGTGGTTGGAACGCGATACAGCCAGAGATCGCTGCGGAAAATTTGTTGGTCCCAGTCGGGGCGCTCGGTGCCGATGATGACGGAGTTGCCGTCGGGAGAAAGCTCGACTGAGGTGAGGTCGACGGAATTGAAAAATTCGTCGAAGGTGAGCTTGGGTTTGTTTTGCGCGACGAGAGGCAGGGCGACGAAAGACAGAGCGCTGCTGATTGCGATCAGGGTGACGATGGCGGTTTTGCGGATTGGCATAGGGGTCCCGGGTAGGAAGAAGGGTTATACAACGGGAGATTCGCGGTAGGCAAGTTCGGTGTTTGGCGATTCTTGGTGAGCTTGCGCGACGGGCATGAGGAGACTGAGATCCCTCACTGCGCTCAGGGCAGGCTCTTCACTGCGCCTGAAGAACGGCTCCGTTCAGGATGACAAGCTCCCGGCTCTTCGACGGCCGTAGATTGTCCAGAGCAGGACGGTGAATACGGGGACGGAGAGTTGCAGGTGGGTCCATTGCGAGAGGGGGCCGAAGAGCGGGAGCAGGAAGGTCAGGTAGAGGAGGGACTTCAGGGCAGGGTTTGCGGGTTGGGGGATGCTTAGAGCGGCGTTGGTGAGCAGGAGCAGCGCGGGGGCGAGGACCAGCAAGTCATAGACGAAGAGATGCGGATTGACCAGGACTGCGGCCAGGGTGAGTGCGGAGAAGCGGAGGGTTAGCGGGGCGGGAGATTTCCAGGTGAGTGCGGCCAGGGCGATGATCGCGATTGAGCTGATGACGTAGAGTGCGAGGGCGAGTTGGGGTGCGGGCGTCGACGTCCATGGAATCAGGAGCGACCAGAAGGAGCGGAGGGAATGCATTTGGATGGGAGCGAGGCTGAGTTCTGCGGCACCGATTACGCGGGAGATATGACGGAGCGTGTCGAGGTAGGCGTGCATCACTTCTGGGCCGAAATAAATTCTGGCGAAAGTCAGTTGTGCGGCGGCGGAGAGAGCGAGTGCGATGAAAGTTTTCCAGGCTCGGGCCAGGAGTAAGACGATAGGGATCGCGACCAGGAATTGTGGTTTGAAGATCAGGCAGCCGAGGGCAACGCCCGCCAGCCAATTTCGTTTGGCGCGAAGTGCGAGATAGGCGGCGGTGAAGCAGGCTAGCGCTAGCACGGAATTCTGGCCGCGGACGAAGAAGTGGAAAAGCGGAGGGAACGCGATGGCGCAGATTCCGACGAGTGCGAGGTGTGGGTGCAGTGCGGGGCAGGACTTCCACACGGCATAGATGCAGACGAAATAAAGGACCAGGTTGAGGGTGATCCAGATTTCGGCGGCGCGAAGGAATGGAAGGCGCGACAGCGGGGCGAAGATGAGTCCGAACTGGGGGCCGTAGAGATTGGGAAGGCTGAGTTTGCTTGGGCTGGGAGCGGTTGGCGGGATCGCGGATTCCTGTGGGAGTGGATTCGCGGGGTGAAGGACGAATGCGTCCGTCACTACGTGAGTTATTTCGGCTTCGCGCTTTTGTGGGTTGTAGAGGTCGGCGGCTTGGCCTTTTGCGATTAATTTGCCGGAGATGTAGAACGTGAGGAAATCCTGGAACTTGATATTGCCGGCGCGGTCGAACAGGCCGGGGGTCGCGAAGTCGAGGGCGCAGACGGTGCAGAGACAGAGGGCGAGGATTGTGGCTTGGGCGCGGATGCGGCGTGGGGTGAGCCAGTTCGCGAGGCAGGTCGTGACGCGGTTCGCGGCCGCATCGAATCTGGGTCGCGGGGGTTGGGCGATCACGGGGCGGGCTCGGCGTTTTTCAGGGCGTCGTCGAGGGGCTGGCCGGGGCGGGGGGCGGGGGTGGCGAGGACAATGCGCCATCCGTCGTCGTAGTCGCGGAAGCCGACGGTGGAGTTGTAGTGCAGGTCGCCGGAGTAGAGGGCGGCGCCGACTTCGTTCAAGGGAATCCAGCGCCAGGTGAAGTCGACGTCGGCCTGGCTGCCTTGTTTGCTGATGCCGGTGACGGTCACCAGTTCTCTTCTGGCGACGGGAATGAAGAAGCTGCGTCTTGTCGGTTTCTTCGGCGGGAACGAGGGCGCGAACGGTTTCTACGCCTGCGGGAGTCAGTAGGACGTCCCAGCATGGGGGCGGGTTCCATGCCGGGGGCGCAGCGAGCGGTGGCGGCGGAGATCCAGCCGCGCTGTTGCAGGATGAGGTATTCGGAGGAGGCGTAGGTTTTGTTGGAGACGATTCCGGTTTGCAGCTGGAACTGTTGCGGGGTGCGGAAGGCGTCGGAGGCGGAGATGAGGTCGGTGGCGAGGCGATGAGTGAGGAAGTCGCGGGGAGAGCAGGAGGCCAGTGTGAGGAGCAGAATCGTTAACGCGATGAGGTCATGGAAATCCCCACTTCTCGCGCAACGAACGCGCGAGAAATGGGGCACCCGGCGGGGATTCATAGCGTTTCGTGTGCTTGGAGGATTCAACGACTTGTGATTGTAAATAATGGGGAGCGTTTGTGCGGAACGAAAGGGGCGGAGGTGAGTTGGCCTTCGAATTTTTGGGACCAGCGGCCGGGGATTTGGTGGGAGCAGTTGGGGCAGCGGCCTTCGGGGGTTAGGCGGTAGGCGGTGATGAGATATCCGTGGCGAGTGATTAGGGTTTCGTGGCAGTGGGGGCAGCGGGTGTCTTCCCAGGGGCCGACGCGGCCGGGGAGGTTGCCGGCGTAGATGTAGCGCAGGCCGGCGGATTGGGCGATTTCGGCGGCGCGGATTAAATCTTCGGGCGTGGTGTTGCGCTGGGCTGGTCATTTTGTAGTCGGCGTGGAATGCGGTTACGTGCCAGGGAATGTCGGGGGAAATTTCGGCGATGAATTCGGTGAGGCGGCGAAGTTCGTCGTCGCTGTCGTTGAAATCGGGGATGAGGAGGGTGACGATTTCGAGCCACAATCCCATGGCGTGGATTCTGCGGATGCTGTCGAGGATGGGGGCGATGCGTCCGCCGAGTTCGTGGTAGTGGCGATCGTCGAAACTTTTGAGGTCGACTTTGTAGAGATCGAGATGGGGGCGAATGTAGTCGAGAACTTGCGGGGTGGCGTTACCGTTGGAGACGAATGCGGTGAGTAGTCCGGCGGCGCGGGCTGGTTGGAAAATTGCGACGGCCCATTCGGCGGTGATTAACGGTTCGTTGTAGGTGCTGACTAGAACTTTGGCGCGCTGGGCGAGTGCGTCACGGACGAGTTGTTCTGGCTTGGCTTCGAGCGGGGGCGAGACGGCGTTGGGATCGCGCAGGGCTTGCGAGGTGACCCAGTTCTGGCAGTAGCCGCAGTGGAGATCGCAGCCTAACATGCCGAAACTGTAGGCGAGCGCGCCGGGGTGGGCGTGGAAGAACGGCTTTTTTTCGATGGGATCGCATTGCATTCCGGCGGTGTATCCGTAGGGGACGTAGAGCTTGCCGCCGCGGTTGAAGCGGACTTTGCAGACGCCGGGCTGGCCTTCGGGAATGGGGCAACAGTGTCCGCAGGAAAAACAGCGGAGGCGGTTGTGGTCGAGTTTTTCGTAGAGGGAGGGATCGGCTTCGCGGACTCTTTCGTCGAGGATTGTGCGGAGGGTGGGCACGGGGGGCTCTGGGGATATTTTAGCGCGCCAGGAGCGGGCGTCGGACCTCGGACCTCAGCCATGAGGGTTAGAAGTCTGAAGTCTGAAGTCTGAAGTCTGAAGTCTGAAGTCTGAAGCTACTGAGGACTGAGCTGCTGAAGTCTGAAGTCTGAGTCGAAGCTTCTAAAACGAAGTCTGAGGTCCGCGGTCTGAGGTCGAATGCTTCAGTGGCCGGCGGCGGGTTTCCAGGTCGAGATGTGTTGCTGGAGCCAGAGGTCGGCTTTTTGTTCGATGGCGGAGGTTTGGGTGCGGGGCATGCCGCTGGCGAGGATGTGGGCGAGGTCTTTGCTGTCTTTGTCGCCGCGAGCGCGGGCGAGGACGGTCCAGAAGTAGGCTTCGTTGACGTCTTTGGGAACGCCGCGTCCGCCCCAGTAGATTGCGCCGAGTTTGGCTTGGGCGGGAAGGCTGCCGTGATCGGCGGCGCGGAGAAACCAGCGCGAGGCTTCGACTTCGTCGCGGGCGATGCCATTTTTTTCGTCGCCCTGGTAGTAGCGAAGACCGAGGGCGTTTTCGGCGGCGGGGTCGTTGTTCTCGGCCATCTGGCGTAGTTGATCGAAGGAGGCGGTTTCAACCGAGGGGGCGGGATCAGGCTTGGGCGGGTGCGAGGACGCGAGCACAGTCTGGATGGGGCTGACGGCACGATGATCGAGCCTGGCCTGGATCCAGGGGGCCATATTGTAGCCGAGAGCGAGGAATGTCATGGCTAGAGCGAGGCCCAGAATAATCAAGGGCGACCGAGGCAGATGAATTCCGCCGGAAGGTTTTTGGTCGGAGGGCTCAGTCTTTTTTTCTTCCTCGGGAGCGGAGGCGAAGAGGACGCTGCCGGGCGTGGGGGCGAAACGGTCGATGGCGGTGGGCGCGCCCAGCGCGGGAAGATCTTCGGCGCGGGCGGCGCGATTCACGGCGGTGAGAACGGTGTCCGCCAGGCGCTGCAGGATTTTGCTGTCGTCGTCGGAAAATGCTTTGGGGTCGCTGGAGAAAACTTCGACGAGGCCGATGGATTTTTCGCGGACGCGGACCGGGACGGCGAGGATGGAGCGCAGGCCGAGGGCGAGGCAGGCTTCGCGATCGACGCGGGGATCGAATTCGGCGTCGTCGCAGCGCAGGACGAGGCCGGTCTTTACGCACTCGCCGGAAAAACCGGAACCGACTTGCAGCGGAGCGCCGATGGGCGGAGCGTCGGGACCGGCGCTGGCGCGGCAGATCATGTAATCGGGGTCTGAGCCGCGAGCGCGATGGCGGCGCCGGTGGCGCGAACCAGAGTTTGGGCGCGGTCGGCGATTAATTGGAGAGCGGCGGCGAGATCGGGACCGAGGGCTTCGACCTGGCGCTGGATGGCGGTTACGGTTTCCAGCGTGTCGGTGTAATTGGGAGGCGGAGCGATGTCGGCGCGGGAGCCGATGAAGGGGGCGATCTCGAGGTCGCCGTCGGCTTCGCCGTTGGCGACACCGGCCATCACGTTGACGAAGAGCCATTCGCGGAGGCGAGAGACCGATTCGGGAGATAGTTGCGAAAAATGGATGCCGGCGCGACCGGAGGAATTGGCCCAGACGACTTGGCCGGAAGTGTAGATGTGTTGATCGCAGTCGGCGAGATCGAGGCAGAGATTTATTTGCTGGTCGATTTCGAGCGGAGCGTGGCACTGGATGGCGGCGCCCTCTTCGCTGATGTCGACGATCTCGTGCAGGTCGAGCATCGCGGAATGGGATTGCGCGGTGAAACGTCGCGTAGGCGGGGGTCTGAATCTTGTGGCGCACACGCCGGCGACGGTTGGGTGAAACGGGATGAAACGCCGTGGTCATAACCGCCATGAGGAGGGCCCAGTTTCCTGTGGGTACATATTAGCGCGGGATGGGGGAAAAGCAAGCGATGAGGAAAAGTCGGAAGGGCGAGGGGCCGGGGTTCTGTTGCGGTTTCGGGCAAGAGCGTTCGGCATGAAGGGGAATCTGGGGTACGAAGGGACGCTTTTCCGGGGATCGATACCGTGGGGGCTTACGCTTCTCTGGGCGGAGCGTCTAAGAGGTAGCCGTCTCCACCCATCGAAAAGAGATATTCTTCGAGGCCTCATGAAATTGGATATTTTTCTGCAGGATTTGAAATATGCGCTGCGCACGCTTGGACGCGATCGGGGATTTACGTTGGTCGCGGTTCTGATTCTGGGGCTCGCGATTGGGGCTAATATGGCGGTGTTCAGCGTCGTGAATACGCTGCTGCTGCGACCGTTGCCGTTTACAGATGCGCGGGAACTGGTGTGGATTGCGCCGCCTCCGACGGAATGCGGGCTTTCGTGCGCGACTTATTCGGCCGATGCTTATGAAGAATTTCGCGAGCAGAGCCGCGTGTATCAGGACGTGACGGGATATCAGGCGTTCAGCACTCCGGATAATTTTCGGCTTACGGGGCGCGGGGAATCGAAACCGGCGACGGGGATTGAGGTCATTGGGAATTTCTTTCAGGTGCTGGGGGTGCAGCCTGCCATGGGGCGGCTGTTCACGGCGGAGGAGGCGCGAGGTGGGCCGCATCCGGTGGCGTTGCTGACGCAGGCTTACTGGCGGCGGCAATTTAATTCCGACGCTGGCGTTGTGGGCAAGGCGGTTGAGTTGAATGGGACGCCGATCACGATTGTGGGGGTGTTGCCTGACAGCTTTGATTTTGGAGCGGTGTTTTCGCCGGGGGCGAAAGTCGATCTGTTCACGCCGCTGGATTTAAATCAGGAACGGAATTGGGGGAACATCGTCACGCTGCTGGGGCGGCTCAAGCCGGGCGTGACGGTCGCGCAGGCTCTCGATGATGCGAACCGGGTTGCGCCCAATATTTATTTCAACGTGAAATATCCGGCGACGCTGGGGCGATATAAGGGCGATCTGATTCCGGTGCCGCTGAAAGATTATGTTACGGGCAAGCTGCGGCGATCGCTGATTGCGCTGTGGTGCGCGGTGGGCGCGATTCTGCTGATTGCCGGAGTGAACTTGTCGAACCTGCTGCTGGCGCGGGCTACCGGACGGGCCAAGGAGTTTGCGGTGCGCGGGGCGCTGGGGGCGAGCCGGGGGCGCATCGTGCGGCAGTTGCTGATTGAAAGTCTGGTGCTCTCGGGCGGGGGCGCGGCGCTGGGGCTGGGACTGGCGCTCATGTTGATTGAGTGGCTGGCGCATCAGGGATCGCTGGCGCTGCCGCTGCTGAGCACGCTGCGGGTTGACGGGTCGGCGCTGGGGTGGGCGTTTCTGATCGCGGTATTGACGGCGATGATTTTTGGTTTGCTGCCCGGGTTGCGAATTGCCGGCGGAAATTTGCAGGAGGCGTTGAAGGATTCTGGTGCGGGCGCGGGACTGGGACGGAAACACGAGAGCGTGCGCGCTGCGCTGGTGGTGTCGGAAATTGCTTTGGCGTGCGTGCTGCTGGTGAGTGCTGGGTTGCTGCTGCGCAGTTTTATGAAAGTGCTGGACGTGGACCTGGGATTTCAACCTGACCGTGCGGCGTCGATCAAAGTGGATTACGACGACAGTGCGCCGACCAACGACGGCAGCGTGGAAAAACGCAGCGAAATTTTTCAGCAGGTTCTCAGCCGGGTGAGCGCGCTGCCGGGCGTGGAAGCGGCGGGGATTTCCGATTATCTGCCGCTGGGACCGAACCGTGAGTGGGATACGCCGGTGCCGCAGGGAAAAACTTTTGCGCCGGGGGAATTGCCGGACCCGTTGGTGTATGTGATCACGCCGGGATTTATCCGGGCGATGGGGATTCGGCTGCGCGGGCGCGACTTCACGTGGGCGGATGGACCGCACAGCGAGAGAGTTGTGCTGATCAATGCGTCAGCGGCTCGGGTTTACTGGCCGGGTGAGGATGCGGTGGGCAAAATTCTGATGCGCGACAAAGAAGAATGCCACGTGGTGGGAGTGGTGGATGATGTTCACGAAGAAACCGTGGAAGGGGGAACGGGATCGCAGATTTATTATCCTTCGACACAGCAGGGACCATCGAGCGCGCAGTTGGTGGTACGGAGCAGTTTGCCGCCCGCGGCCTTGGGGACCGGCGTGCTGCGTGCGCTGCGCGAGTTGAATCCGAATCAGCCGGCGGCGGAGTTTCGACCGATCCGGGAGATTGTGGATCGCGCGGTTTCGCCGCGGCGATTCTTTATTCTGCTGGTGGGGGCGTTCGCGGGGCTGGGACTGTTGCTGGCGGCGCTGGGAATTTACGGCGTGATTTCTTATTCGGTGACGCAGAGCAAGCAGGAGATTGGGATTCGCATGGCGCTGGGCGCGAGTACGACGCATGTGCAGCTGCGCGTGATTGGGAGAACGCTGCGGCTGACGTTGATTGGGATTGCGGTTGGGGCTGTTGCGTCGCTGATGGTGGCGAGAGCCATTACTACGTTGCTTTTCAATACGGCGCCGACCGATCCGGCGACGTTCGCGGTGGTTGCTCTGACGCTGGGGATGGTGGCGGTATGTGCGGGATATCTTCCGGCTCGGAGGGCTTCGCACATTGATCCGATGGTGGCGCTGCGAAATAATTGAGCAGGGACGACTTCGCTCGGCCGGAAATCCCCACTTCTCGCGCAAAGGACGCGCGAGAAATGGGGCACCCGGCAAGAACTTGTGCCGTCCCCACGGAACTTGTTCCAAATCTTCGGATCACGGTGCGGCTGAGGCCGCGCCCTTTCAAAACAAAACCGAACGGGAGCTCTTCAACAAAATCTCTTAGCCGGCGCGGCGGAGGAGTTGGGCCTGGTGGAGGCTGGAGATGCGGGAGATGGCGGCGACCATTACGCTGGAGAGCAGTTGCATGGTAGCGACGTCGCTCTGGTCGAAGGCTCCGGGAGATGAGGAGAGGACTTCGAAGACGCCCAAGGTGCGGCGGTAGTGGCGCAGCGGCGAAACTAAGATCGAGCGGACACCGAGGCGGCGGCAACTGGCGAGATCGACTTGCGGGTTGCGTTCGGCGTCGTGGCAGAGCATGATTTCGCCGGAGCGGACGGCTTCGGCGGAGATGCCGGTGGTGGTTTGAAGGCGGACGCCGAGGTCGGGAGCGGTGCGTCCGGTGCGGGCGCGGCAGACGATTTCGTTGCCGGCGCGGAGGGCGATGGCGGCTCCGGTGGCTCCGGTTAAATGCTGGGCGCGCTCGGTGATGGCGCTGATGGCGGGTTCGAGGTCGAGTTCGGCGGCTTGAATTTCAATGTCGTCGCCGGGATGAACGGCGCGGAATCCGGAGGCGGGATGGGCGGCGTTGGCGACGCGGAGCTGGCTGCGCTGGGCGAGGGACGGGGCGCGGAAGTGATCGTCGATGCGGTGGTCGTTCATGCTGTGATCGTTGTACTGGCGATCGTTATACTGACGATCGTTATACTGACGATCAATGCTGCGATCATCGAATGCATTCTCCGCGATGTTCAGCGTTTCTGGGTTGGGGACGCTGCGGAGCAGGTCGCGGACTAGATCGTTGAGTTCGATATCGGTGATGAGGTGCGCGGTTTGCTGGCTGCGCATGGAGCCGCCGAGGACTCGCGAGAGTCCGAGCAAGGCGTGGCTGCCGCAGGCCAGGCAGTAGGGCTTGCTGTTGGTGCTGATCAGTTCACATTGCACGCAGAATGTGGCGGACTGCAAAGGGACAAAATTAACGTCCTTGAAAGAAGTACCGTACACAGACTTGCCGAACGGGGACTTGCGAAACATGATTGCTGATTCCTCGCTGATTTCTCGATGCGATCACAAGTGCAACGAAGGGTATACAGATTGGAGTGGGGGAGAAAGTGACGGGGATGGTTCCGGGGTGTGGAAAACGGGGATCGGAATAGTGTATTGGGGCGGCGAAAAGCGATAAACACAGAGGGCACGGGGGTTCACAGGGTAAAGCGGGGGATGAGTATGCAGGATCCTGCAACCTTTTCGGTATCGATTTCATCTCAGATGGCTTGCTGGGCGCTGGATTCGCGGGATATTTTTTCGGGGAGTCTTGATTTCATGGCGGGCGTGGGCTATGCTAACAGCACGTTCGCGGTCCGCCCGTCGAACGACTTTGGAGGAACTCTTATGCAATGGACAGCACCTGCTTTTGAGGAAGTTTGCCTGAACTGCGAAATTAATTCCTACGCCAGCGCGAAACTGTAACCGAAACGCTCTCCCCTGAATTCTTCTGGCCCGGCTTAGCATCGCAATGACGTTGCGCGATGCGTTGGCTGCGGCTTTTGTGGGCGCGGCTTCCGCTCTGGAAGCGACGCGCGTGTTCGTGCATCTTTTGATTTCCCGTCTGCCTTGAATTCAAACTCTGTTGATTTAACGGCTGTAGGGCTTGATTGCGACTGGTTTCTCTGGCCAAGGTGCACCCCAGCGGCTGAAGCCGGCATTTATTCGGAACGCTTGCGGCGGGGCTTGAAGCCGCGCCCTTTCAAAACAAAAACCGAAAGTGAGTTTTTCAGGAGACTGAGTAACCGTTTGCTCGGATGTGGCTGGTATTGCGTGCGATTATCCGGCTTGGGCTGCGATCAGCGAAGTATCTTGCGCGGGCAGAGCGATCACCTGCGGGGAGTGGGCGAGGGTGCGGTCGAGGGCGTCGGCGAGCGCGGTGGGAAAAGCTGCGGTCAGTTGATTGATATCGAGCTGCAAATTTCGCAGCGAGTAGAGACGGTGGACGGTCAGGGTGCCGCGGCTGCGGTTGGAGGAACTCATCAGGTTCAAGGCAACGGTCCAGGCGGCGGCGTTGTCGGCTACTTTCGGCGAGCCGGGTTTGCTCCAGCGGAAGGAATTTCCGGGACGGCGCGCGGCGGAGGGGTCGGCGGTTTCGAAGGGTACGACTTCGCCGGGGAGCAAATCGAGTTTGAGCTCGAAGCTGTCGAAGTCGTTGCTGGCGAAGGCGGCGGTGAGAATGCGGCGAACCTGATCGTAGTCGCGGGCGACTTTGAGTTCTTCGGTGGCGCGGCGAATGGCGAGATTGTTGACGAAGATCTGGGGCTGATCGAGGGTGCGGTGGGCGACGCGGGCCAGTTCTCCGAACTCGAGATAGCCGAGATGCTGCACACCGATCCAGATACCGATGCCGAGAACGGCGAGAACCAGGCCGAGCGAACTTCCGGTGGGCCAGAGCAGGAACAGGCTGAGAGTGGCGAAAATGGCCGAGACGCCGTAGAGCAGAATCACGACCTGGCGATGGGTCATGCCATGCTGCAAGAGTTTGTGATGAATATGTTCGGCGTCGGCGGTGAAAATGGGGCGTCCGCTGATGAGACGGCGGACGATGGAGAGCGAGGTCTCAAGAATGGGCAGGCCGAAAGAGACGACGGGGATGGCGACGGCGACGATGGTCGGAGCTTTTTGCGCTCCTTCTAATGCCAGCGCGCTGAGCAGGAAGCCGATGAAGAGGCTGCCAGAGTCGCCGAGAAAAATTGTGGCGGGATTGAAATTGAAGCGCAGGAAACCGAGGATTGCGCCGGCCAGGGCGATGGTCATCACGGTGACCAGAGAAGGGCCGTAAAGAAGAGCGACTACGAAGGCGACGAGCGTGGAAAACAATGCCGATCCGGCAGCCAGACCGTCGAGACCATCGATCAGGTTAAAAGCGTTGGTGATGGCCAAGACCCAGACGACGGTGAAAGCCCAACCGATGAACCAGGGCAGCCTGATGTCGCCGAAAATGACGGGGATGTTGACGATCCGCAGACCGCCCATGAAGAGCATGGTGGCGGCGATGCCCTGTACGGAGAATTTGAAATAGGGACCGACGCCGCGAAGGTCGTCATAGACACCAAGGAGAAAGATGAGGGCGGCCGGGGCCAGAATGGTGAGTAGAGTCTTGACGGAAAAGACGGCGTGAAAGCGGGCGCTATGCCATGCCCACAATGACGCCAAGGCCATGCAGAAGGCAAAAGAAATGAAGATTGCGACGCCGCCCAGGCGCGGCAGTGGAATGGAATGGAGATGACGTTCCTGGGTGGGAACCGCGACCCAACCGTGGGCGGTGGCGAAATCGCGAACGTACCGCGTCAGGGCGAAGGCTGACAGCAGCGCAATGACAAATATTCCGAGGAAAATGCCCGTCAACTATGCCACCTTCGGCAAGCGGGCGTGACCAATCGGTATGCCCGCTCCACACTCTTCCAAGAAGTATTGCAGCAGAGGCCCTGAGTTAATAGTTCAAGAACAGATTCCGGCTGACGTTTGAGATGGTAAGGACTGTAGCAGTATCGGAAGAACAGTTTCAATCTCCCGGCGGGAGAAAAGCTGTGGAAAACTAATGGGGAGTCCTGGGGGGTGGGCTTGCGCGCTGCAGCAGCTTTGCGGGAGATTCTTCGGCTGCGCTCAGGGCAGGCTCTTCGCTGCGCCTGAAGAGCGGCTCCGCTCAGGATGACAGAATCGTGTGAAGGCCGAACTCCGCTAAGCGAACTCCGCTGCCGGCCTGCAGATCGAGGGATCGCAAGCGGGCCTGCTGTGCTAAACTGCTTCAAATTCTCAATTATTACCTCAGGGGTTTTGTGATGGAGTCGGGCACTTCGAGAGGGACTGGCTGCGGGCGGGTTTCGTTGCTGGTGATGGCCGCGGCGGTAACTTTTTTGGGGCTTGCCGGAATCGCTGGCGCGCAGCAACCGGCTGGGGATCCACAGTCCGATCCGAGCAATGCGGCGAAAGAAGTGCCGTCCGCGCTGCCTGCAGTGCAAACGCCGGCGCAGGCAGCAGCGAGCGCGGCGGGAGCTGAGCCTGCGAAAAATCCGGACGCGGCAAAGGATCTGGCCGACCAGTCGGGGATGGTAAAGCTGGGTCCGGCGGATCTGGTTGAAGTGAACGTGTACAACGTGCCGGAATTGACCAGCAAGGTCAGGGTGAGCAATTCGGGAGACGTTTACCTGCCGCTGATCGATTACATTCATGTGGCTGGATTGACGCAGGAAGAGGCGCAGACACTGATCGAGAAGCGGCTGTCGGACGGGGGATTCGTGCGCAATCCGCATGTCACGATCTTCGTGGACGAAGCTGCATCGCAGGGAGTGACGATTATTGGAGAAGTGTTGAAGGCGGGGATTTATCCGGATGTGGCGGACCACAAACTTTATGAGGTGGTGTCGGAGGCGGGTGGGTTTTCACCGTCCGCTTCAAGGAAAATCGCCGTCATCCGGCGGAATCAGACGGACCCGATTCGGCTTGACCTTCCGCGAAACCTGGCCGACGATTTGAGCGGGAACATCGACATCTTGCCGGGAGACACGATTACGGTTCCACGGGCGCCGATTATTTACGTGGTGGGCGATGTGGGCCGGCCGAGCGGGTTGCTGGTGGATAACGGATCACTGACGGTGTTGCAGGCACTGGCGCTGGCGGGCGGCGTGAACCGCACGGCAAAGTTGGGGGCGGCGCGGATTATTCGAAAGACGGCGACGGGAATGACTGAGACCCCGCTTCATGTAAAGCAGATGCTGGAGGCCAAAGTTCCCGACGTGACTTTGCAAGCGGACGACATTCTTTTTATTCCACTGAGCGCCGGGCGCGTGGCAGCGGCCAGAACGTTTGAAGCTGCGATGGCGATGGCGACCTCTGTGGGAATCTACGCCGTACATCCTTAGGCGAATCCTTCGCCCGCAACTGTAGGGTTTGATCAGCCGATTCTCGGTGAGCTCTCACCGATTAGACTTTCGAGCACAGCGATATATTTTTCCGCGGTAGTTCCGCGAGAGAAATGCTCGACGATGTATTCCCTTCCCTTTTGACCCAGCGATGTGGCGAGTTCGCGATCGGCCGATAGGCGGTTGATGGCGGCGACGAGGGCTGCGGAATTTTCCGGCTCGATCACGATTCCGGCGGCGGCGTCTTCGACGATTTGGCGCGCTTGACCGTCTACGCCGAGAATTACGGGACGGGCGCAGGACATGAACTCCAGCATCTTGGTGGGGATCACGGTTTTGAAAACGTCGGTTTTTTTTAAGAGCACCAGGCAGACGTCTGAGGCCGAGATGAGGGCGGGAATTTTTTCGCGGGGCTGCTGGTCGAGGAAGCGGAGGTTGGTGAGTCCGCGGGATTGGGCCAGAGATTTGATCTTTTCTTTTTCCGCGCCTTCGCCGACGAGGAGGAAGAGCACATTCGGATTTTGCTGCTGCAGTTGGGCGGCGGCGTCGAGCAGGGTTTCGAGGCCGTGGGCATTGCCCATGGTGCCGATGTAGCAGACCAGGAATTTTCCTTCGGCGCCGAGTTCTCGGCGTAGCGTGGCGTTGGCTTGCGGATGAGGCGGGGGTGAAGAGGTCGGTTTCGACGCCGTTTTCGACGACTGCAGATTTTTTCCGCGGGGACGCGCCAGTGGCGCATCAGGTGATCTTTGAAGGCGGGAGTCACGACGACGATGCGGTCGGATCGCTGGTAGAGGAATTTTGCGATCGCGCCGAGCGCGTGGTGCAGCAGGGAATTTTCTTTGCCCGCGCCGACGGCGACCAGCGATTCCGGCCAGAGATCGCGGACTTCGAAGACGAAGGGGATCTGGCGGGCGAAGGCGATCCACCAGCCGGAGAGGCCGACGAGGAGTTGCGGCGAGGAGGCGATGATGACGTCGGGGCGCGGGAGGAACGTGCCGCGCAGCGCGGCGGAGATGCAGAACGAGGCGTAGTTGCGCATGCGCTCGTGGGCTTTGCGGTTGGGCAGGGGCCAGAGCCAGGTGCGGAAGAGGTTGATGGGCGCGGAGTTTTTTTGCGGCGCTGCGCTGGGGAAAATTTGTTCGCGAAAGAAGAGGCGACGCAGGCGGCCGCGCCATTCGGGGGGAACGACGCCGGTGGGGTGATTGGGAAATCCGGTCAGGACTGATACTTCGTGGCCGGACCGCGCCCAATGCTGGGCGAGTTCGGAGGCGCGGGCGGCGGGCGCGCCCATCTCCGGCGGGAAATATTGTGAGATGTAGAGGATCTTCACGCGAAGTCTAGAGGCTATCGCATACGAGGCGATTCGGGTAAGTGGGGCAGGAATGAGCGCTGGTGCGGTTTGGCTTTCGCGCAAGGACCGAGGAGACTGAGATCCCTCTCTGCGCCTGAAGAACGGCTCCGCTCGGGATGACCCAGGCTGTTGGGTTTATGGGGCGCGAACCAGATTCTGACTAGTAGTAGCTGAGCTTGAACGCAGTTTTATACAGCAACGCGCGGGTGCGGTTGATGCGGCTGTGCGCGTAGTTCTGCCAGCGGTCGGCGACTCGAGCGAAGGCGGCTTCTCCGGTCAGGCGATGCATTACGCGCAGCTGCACGATGTGGAGTTGGTGATAGAAGGGGCTGGCAACCATGGGCAGGCGGGTGCCGGATTGCTCGTAGAGCGACCAGAAGCCTGAGATCGTAGCGGTCGAGATTGTGCAGCAGGGTTTGCACGGCGCGAGAGAAAAGTTCCTGCGCGGCGGGGCTGTGCGTGGCCAGGAAATAATCGTGGATGCCCCAGGCGGCCCAGATGAATCCATTCAGAATGTGGGTGGGCGGGGAGACGATGTATTCCTCGAACCAGAGGTCGCCGGAGTTGTCTGTGAAAGCTACGCCGCCTTGCGTGGTCGGTTGGAAGAAACAGGCGAGGGCGCGCTGGGCAGCGTCGAGGTAGCGGGAATCCTTTCTCTGGCGGAGTCTTTGCTCCATTCTTTGTGGGCGCGAACCAGCACGGAGATTCCTTGTCCCTGCGCCAGGGCTGAATACCAGGGGGCGCGCAGCGTGTCGCGGTATTCCCAATTGAAGTGGTGATTCCAGACGGGGAGTCCGTGCGGGTTGGGCTCGAGGTTGGCGCAGAGCCAGTCGGCGGCTAAGAAGAATTTGCGGCGGCGGTCGGGGTCGGCGGTGCGGCGGTAGAGATTGTAGTTGCCGAGTCCGTATTGCGCGATGGCGATGGGGTTGTACTGCAGGCCGATGTGGCCGTGATAGTCGAGCTGCGGGACGCCGGCGGAATCGTAGTGGCCTTGGTAGTCGGCTTTTTCGGCGAAGGGCATGTAGTATTCGCCGAGTTCGGTGACCGAGGCCTGGGGATTTTCCGCGGGAGTTTCGTGCCAGAAGGTGAGATGGCTGTTGCCGCCGAGGAGGTAGGCGCTGAAGATGCGTCGGTAGTAGTTGAGGCGGGGCAAGCGGTGGTTTGGAGTTCGAAATCCATATTACGGCAACGGGCATTGGGAAGGGTCGATCTGCGGGAGGAATGGGAACCGGTTAACTCCTAATCCAGCCTTCTGCGTCTTCGAGTGTCTGGAAAATCTCGAAATTTCTCTGACTACGCAGAATCTTGTGCATCCGCGCGGCGTGGGTTTGAACCGAAGTCTGCGCCACGAAAGCACGCTTCGACTCGAACGAGAAAGGATCAATCTGATCGGCGAGTTTCAGAAAATCGGAACCCTCGAGCGGAAGCTCCTTCACGTCGCGGAGGTCGGCGATTTCCGAAAATGAAGGATCGAAACCGGGATGGGCGCGCAGGTTTTGCACGTATCCCTGGATGTTAGCTACGGTCAGACGTTCGCCAAACGTGGCAATCACCACTCGCCGTGCGGAGTCGATGACAAATCGTACCGCGGCCTGACTCTCACCAGCAGGCAATCGTGAGAGCCTGAAATCCGGAGCTTGCTTCTGGCCGAATCCGTCCACGTCGCCAACTCCCTCGCTATGACAATCATGACATCGGCAACTGCCGCGCAAACTTCACGGATGCGTAATGTCTTCATCATTTTTGGAAATTTCCCGCGTTGGGCCAATATTCTCTTTTGCATCAGGGGCACGGACGCTGGTCTGTTGAAAATCCCAATGACCCCCGACGGCCACCCCCGACCCTCGATGAGTGAAATGGCCTGTGGCTGTTGAAAAACTCCTGTTTTGTCAAAATAGCCGGAACTTGGGAGATAGAAAATGCCTACGAAAACGAAGATCGTCGTTTCTAGGGCTTCCTATTGCAAAGTTTTTTCTACCATTTTCCGGCGAGTGAGTTTTTCAACAGCCACGCCTGGTTACATCAACGATGGCGGGAAAATGTATCCGCGCCGCAGGTTTCGGCGGGAATCCATCACCGGAGTCGAGTCAGAGTGCTTCCTTTTGCGCGCCAGAAAGAGCGACACGACGAAAAAAACAAGTGGAATCGCATACCCACGCACTACGACAAGTGGATTGACTTCACTGATCCCGTAGTCCTTTTGGCCGTTACCATGTTCATAACACGCAAATGCAACGACAATGGGCTTTGGCTGCTTCTCGAACCACGCGATATTAATGTCCTGCGACACCTTGATTTTCTCAACCGTTCGCGGTTCAGCTTAGTGAATCTGAGTCGTCACTTGATAGCCGTACCCAACTTTCAGGGTGCTCTTCAAAGCTCCGACTGCGGCAATCGTCTGCTGAACAACCGTATCTGAGTCTAGAGGAGGAGGCTCACGCCCTTCCAAAGCAGTGATGTAATCCTTGCAGATTCTCGTTTGGAAACGCAACCGAATACAAGAAAGGGACAAACGTCGTGCACAGGAACAAAACAGAAACCAACAGCATTATGATTGCGTAGATCGGGCGACTCGATTTGAAAGCCAAATTGTTCTCCGACTGCGTTTCTGCCGGCGACTAGGATACCACCGGTAGATGCAGCGCGGGCTTGTTGTTGAAAAATCCCCATTGCGCTCAGAATGCGGTCAATTAAAGCTCCGACCGCTGCGGAATGGCTGCTCGACTCGCTGCAGCGATGAGCGGCGGACGACGCGGTATGAGATCGAGCCTCGGCCAGAGCGTAGGATACATGCACGCAAAGCGCGCCCCGAGCCGGAGCACAAAAAAGGCCTTGGCATCCACGAAACCCGAGCCGTGAACGACGCTCGCTTTCCCATCGATCACCGGGTGGCCGAAATCCCTTTGCTGTATGAGTATCGCCTGCACCAGTAGCCAAAAACTGGACAGCCTGCGTTCTTGCTTATTGGCTGTTGTCGCAACCGCCCTTCTTGCCGAACGTCAGCGCGCCTGAGTCGGTAAAGGCGCCGCTGGCGGCGTATTCGGCGAAGCCATCCCCGATGTCGTCGTTACTGGCCGGGGCAGCGAAGACTACATCGCCGATCTCTTCCGCGCCTGGAACGTAGAAAGTCGCCACGAGTTCGTTGTTGATAACTTGGAAAAACCCCTGAGTATCGGTGACCACGTAGTCGCCCGTCACCCTGGCCGGACCGCTGTGCGGGAAACCGAAAGTGCCATTGTCGGTTAGTTTCAGGCAATACGTGTGATTGCCGAGCCCGTAACCATAAGAAACATTCCACGTCAGTGGATAGTCGCCGCTGTAGCCCTGCGTTGTAGCCCTGCTGGGCGCGAGTGCAAAAGCCACGATTGCCAATGCTGATGCTGCAAATACGCCAACGCTTGTCGTCATTTTCCTTCCTCCGAGAAGATCATAGGTTCGTAGCAACCGCGAAACAGGAGCGGTCGGCTCCCATGATATGCTGAATACTCGGTCAGAAGGAAGCGCCAAGGTGCGACAATGGTTGCAACATCCCCCATTACGCTCAGAATGCGGCCAATTAAAGCTCCGACCGCTGCGGAATGGCTGCTCGACTCGCTGCAGCGATGAGCGGCGGACAACGCGGTATGAGATCGAGCCTCGGCCAGAGCGTAGGATACATGCACGCAAAGCGCGCCCCGAGCCGGAGCACAAAAAAGGCCTTGGCATCCACGAAACCCGAGCCGTGCACGACGCTCGCTTTCCCATCGATCACCGGGTGGCCGAAGTCCCTTTGCTGTATGAGTATCGCCTGCACCAGAGGATCACTGTCGAGTCCGGTGCACTTCCCGGTGACCGACACGTTCTTATAAATCGATTTGTGCTCCGAAGAGGTCTCGAAATAGTCCGCCGCGAGCCCGTAGTACCACTGAAAAAAGGACACATCTTCTGGCACACTGTTTTGTGCGTGTTTTCCGACTGAACAGTCGGTTACCCACAGGAGTTTGTGTATCGAGCCCCGTGAATGAATGTACGGTCGCATGATCCCTCCCCAAGAAGTCCACACATTTGCACGGTTCGCGGACGATTCTGACCATTGTCAGCAACGCTCAGAGTCGCGAATTCCGCCCAACGAAGTGTTCTTCCCCAAGTTTCTTCTTTGAAACGCGACATTATAACGCCGAGGAGTGGTTGCCCGGCAGAAAACTCCCGGGGCCAGTCAATGGTTTCATCGCCAGCAGCCGAGCCACTAACCTCGACGATTGGCGCAAAATCGCCATTACGCTCATTGCCCCGGTCAGCCTGCCTGAAAAACCCCGATGAGTGAAAATGTTTTGACTTTAGATCCCAGAGTGCTCAATCCAGGGTGCTCAATGTTTCTTCCACATGGCAAACGCCTTTTGCATGCGCGGATCGGTAAAGAGTTTCAGGCAAACCTCGCGCTCGACCGGACCCGCCACCACACAGTGCAGGTCGGTCCGGCGGGCTACCTCTTTCGCCGGGATACTGATCTGTGAAACGAAGCGGCCCGCATCGGCAATGGTGGCGCCGAAGACCAGGCGGTCCAGGCCCGACCAGAGAGCGCAGCCCATGCACATTGCACAGGGCTCGCAGGTCGTATACAGGGTGTAGCCCTTGAGGGATCCCGAGCACAGCTTTGCGCAAGCCAGTCGAATGGTCAGGGTTTCGGCATGCGCGCTGGGATCGTGGTCGGGACCCACGCGATTCACCGCGCGCATCAGCCGCTCGCCGGTAGCCGTGCTCACAATGTCTGCGCCGAACGACATGGGATGATCCGTGCTGAGCGTCTCGGCCGTGAAGGCAGCCACGGATCGCATCCGCTCGCGGTCAATTGCGCTCACGCCATCCGCAGCTAACACGGGTGTGGCCAGAATCCCTGTGCTGAAGGACGCCGCGCCAGCCTGCACCAGAAAACTCCGCCGATTTAGATTCATGCGTTCGTCCATGCGCTTGTCTCTATAGCGATCATTCACAAATCATACAGCCGGGGCATTTCCCTGACCAGAAAGGACCGGCTCGGGTAGTGGGTCAGTTGGGAAGCACATCGCCCAGCGGCTGAAGCCGCGATTGAGTTTGAGGCACTTACGGCGCGGCTGAAGCCGCGCCCTTTCAAAGCGAGTTCAAACTGACCCGGCACTTACGGCGCGGCTGAAGCCGCACCCTTTCAAAGCGAATTCAAACTGACCCAGCGCTTACGGCGCGGCTGAAGCCGCAACCTTTCAAGGCGAATTCAAACTGACCCACTCCCCGGCTTGCTTGGATGGAACACTGACCACATGACGACTTATCGTTGTTGATTGCAATCATTCCTTACGGAGTTACGGCGTAGAGCGAGGTGACCTGGTCATCGGATTTTACGGCGACTGTGGTGAGGGCCAGGAACGGGGTGGTGTTGTTGCCGTCGGGCATCAGGGCGTTGCCGTATTGGAACAGGGCCATGGGCCAGCGGTCTTTTTGCCAGGCTTGGAGAAGATGCCAGGCGGGCGGGTTAGCGCCGATGCATGCGCCGTAGAGGCGGACGTGGCGATCGTGATTCACTGGGCTGGGTTCGACCATGGTGGAGAAAAAGACGCGAGGGCCGACGCGGCATCCGTAGATGGAGGAGCTGCTGATGGGAGTGAGTTGTAGCAGAGTTTCATTTCGGTCGAGGCGGTAGATGTAGTTGGGCTCGAGTGGGGTGTCGGAGGAAAAATATAGGCCGTCTTCGGTGGGGATGGCGGCGACGGCGCGGGTTTGCTGCTGGCCCTGGAGCACCGGTTCGACGCTCGAGAAATCGCAGGCGGCGCGCAGGATGCGGCATTCGTCGCCGTAGTCACCTGTGAGGATCCAGAGGCAGTTGGCCCAGGGATCGTGGACGATGTTGTGGACGTGGCGGATCGCGCCTTTGGGGAACGTGTAGGCGACGGCCCAGGTTGCGCCGGAGTCGGTGGAGGCGTAGATGTGGACTTCGTCGCGGTCACGGTTGTCGAAATATTCTCCCCAGAAGATTGTGCCGCTGGTTGCGTTACTTTGAACCGTGGTGAGGTGCAGGGGACGCGTGCCGCGGGTGATGGCGTGGGTGGGGCGGAATTCGGATTCGCCGGGGCGGAGAGTGACGATGGCGCCGGGAACGGCGGCGACGATTCCTCCGTCCGCGAGGACTGCGAGTGCGTGGAAACCGTCGCGGAACAGGCGCGCGGTCAGGGGGTTCATGACGGAGAGGCGGCGGCGCGGAGGTGGGCGGAACGCGGCTACCAGGTCCCACGAGAGGTTGTTGCCGGGATGCTCAATTCTGGCGCGGAGGAGTTGGTAGCCGCGGGAGGCGTAGAGATGATCGCCGGACCAGGCGAGCGCTCTGAGGCGCGGGAAACGGGCGACGCGAGTGAGACGGCTGTTGAGATCGGAGTTCATTTGGAGCGTTTGATTCGGTTGAATCATTGATTCGTTTGCATCACCAATCCTTTGGGGAGGACCGCGTCATCGAGCGAGTTCCCTTTTGGCTTAGGAATGTAGGTTGCGTGAGATTGTGTTCGCCTTTCGTGAAGTCCGGAGCATCTAAAGATTATCCTGATGGTTTTTCTGATGGACGAAATCTAAATTATGCGGCGGACGGAATGGGGCGCGCGCATTACGATTGGATGGTAGTCGGGTCTACCCAGACAGGCAACAAAAGTTGGCCGAAGCGTCGGCAGGGATTGCCGAGTGATCGGCAAGTCGGACCAGAGTAACCGGGCTCAGAACCAAGCGGAACCAGGAAATTTCTAGAGTTGGGGTGGGGCGTCCAGTGGCAGCGGACGTGCTGGTGATTCGGAATTCAAAGGCTCGCCGAGACGGTCCTCGGTCGAGCAGGAAGTTGAAATACATGCTCAGCCGGTGCGCCAATTCGCAGTGTGGCAGGCCGTTCTTAAGGCTTCGCGACGGAAAATTATTTTTGGTCGAGACCGACCGCGTGACCAAGCCGGGAGAATCGGCGGCGCCTCCGTTTGTGCGGGCAAGGCAACAGCCGCGGCAGGTGGAGCATTTTTGGCTGTGTGATGAGTGCGCGGCGGAATGGACGCTGGTGTATGACCGGGAGGCGGGCGTTGCGTTGGTTCCGTTGCGGCGGGCGGCGGCGGTTGCGGCGAGTACCGCGATCAGCGGAGCGGCGTAGCGCGCCGGCGTGCAGGGCCGGCCCCAGGGGCTAAAGCCCTCAGATTTAAAGCGGAGATTTATCGCAGCGCTGAAAGCGCTGCGCCACCCAAAATCGAGTTTCTTCGGCAGCCTCCGAAGGCAATGTTCTTGTTGGATCGCCCACGCGGCGCTAAAGCGCCGCTCTTCCACGGCGACGCAGGCAGCTTGAACGGCGGCGACAGCTTCTGCGACACCGGCGGCTACGGTCAAGGGCCACGCGGCGATTATGTCTCTCCGTGCGCTGACACCTCTAGTAAGCGACGTGACAATCTAGGCGTAGCCTTCTTTCTTCCAGACCTTCCAATCTTCGCGGACTGCCTGCAACATTTTTTCCGTGGCTTCGTGCAGCCATCTGGGCTTTTGCTTTTGCATGTGGCGGAGGATGGGTTTGCGGGCGGTTTTTGTTCCGAGATGGATGTTGGCAGTTTCCCATCCCATGGCGCGGAGCAGGCGTAGTTCTTTGCCGGGGGCGCGGAGGGCGGACAGTTCGATGCGGGAGCAGTGCGGGCTGAGGCGGCGGACGATCCAGTGGCCGCGCAGTTGAACGAAGGGATCGAGACAGCGCACGGCGCGAGTGATGATGGCTTGATAGAGAATTTCCGAGGGGCCTTCGTGATCTTTCGCCCAGTAACAGGCTGAGGAGACCAGGGCTTTGGCCTCGCGGGCGACGCGGGCTCCGTGCCACTGGGCGATCGCGACGTAGCGGGCGTGGCCGAGGCTGCCGAGTCCGGCGACGCGATGGGCGAGGCGGTAGGGCAGGTTGGGGGCGGGCATGAGGTGCTCGATAGCGTCGGTGGCGCTGATGGGAGTATCGCCTTTCACGGTGGGCAGCGCGTCCATTTTCGCCCAGAAGTGAACGGGATCGCGCAGCTCGCTCTCGGCGATCTGGCGCAGCCAGTCGTTGTTTTCGCCGAGGACGAAGGGCAGTCCGCCGATGCGCAGGCTTTCGCGATAGCCTTCGAGAATGGAATCGCAAATATCTTTCTGCTTGAGTACGAGATGTCCGACTTCGGCTGCGAGGTGAGCGCTGACGGCGAGGCGAACCAGATCGTTGGCGTAGGACATGGGATGAGTTTCGTCGAAGTCGTTGACGCCCCAGATGAGGCGGCCCTCGACGTCGCGCCAGGTGCCGAAATTTTCTACGTGCAAGTCGCCGACGGCGAGGACCTTTGGTCCCTTGGCTAGTTCGGGACAGACTTTCGGCCAGAGTTGCGCCCAGCGGTAATAGGTGGCGCGCAGAAAAGGAAAGACTGCCAGCTTCATATCGGCGTGCTTGATGTGAAGGTCTTTTTTGACGATATCGGTGCGCTGAGCCAGCCAGGCTTCAAACTGGCGGGTCGCTTTGACGATGTTCATAGCGGGCCAACGATAGCGGGGAGGGGGGAGGAAGTCAACGAAAGGAAAGGTCGTTCGATTTTTTGAGGATGGTAAGTCAAAAGCTTTTGACCGCTGAGTTCGCTGAGAAATGCCGCTGAGATCGCTGAGAAAGACAATCTTGATTTCAGCGAGACGAGGTGGGTGAGATTGAGATCACCTTGATGCGTGACCGGCGTCACCGCAATTCGACGGCGATGGGATTTAAATAGACACAATTGAGTTGGGCCTTTTAAAAGATCGCCCGGCCCCACCCACAGAACCCACAAAAAGCCGTTTCCCCAGACGGCGCGGGGCCGGGCGCTTGAAGGCTCATTGGGGCTGAAGCCAGGATCGCTTTCGCAATGCCTTACGCGGCCCTGAAGGGCCGTTCTTCAACGACTCGATTCTCCCGGCCGTGCTCGCCACCTTGACCTTTTGCTGGAGGCCGCTGTCGCCCTAGATCGGCTGTGTCGCGACTGACACACCGTGGCCGGGGGCCCACCGAATCGCTAACCTCACGGCATCCCAACATCATTATTTTCAGACAGATAGATTTTGGCTCCTGTCCTGCATTTTGTAATGGCGCAGCAGGAAGATGCGGGATCGGGCGAGTGGGATCGAAGCCCAAGAGTGAGTTTCAGGAGGGCGTTATGCAGATGGCAATTACATTCATGGCAGTGGTGGGAGGAATGATTTTTTCTCTGGCGGTGGCGCTGCTGGCGGAGGAGTTGATCTTCGGGCAGGTGTTTCGTTTGTTTTTCTCGCGGCCAGCGGAGGTGAAGCCGGGGACGAAGGGCTAAGTGTCCGGGAAGTGCGGCTTGGGTAGGGTGGGCTAGTCTTTCGGCTGCCTTCGATGGCGTCGACTGTTGGGCGATTTGCAGCCGGGCTTCGCCCCTTCGACAGGCTCAGGGCAGGCTCAGGCTGGACGGCCGAAGGCGGCCGTCGCTACACGATTTGTGGCGGCTTCTGCAGGAATCGTAGTGGGCTTCGACATGAGTCGTAGTGAGGCTCTATACGATTCGTGGTGGTGTCCAAACAGTACAAGGGAGGAAATTTTTGGCGATGCGGGGAGCGGTTTATAATCTGGCCATCCCGAAGACCTTCCTGAGTTCAATGAACCACGCTTTGCGCCCCGCGCACAGGATGCGCGGAGTTGCGCGCCTCTCTGGTGTGGTGCTGATGCTGGCGCTTGCCGCCGGGGCCGCGGATTGGAGCGGACCGGAACAACAACTGGCGCGGAAAATTGCCGGAGTTACGGGAACCTCTGCGATCTCGCTTGCGGTGGAAAATCGTTCGTCGCTGGGACAGCGCGAGAGCGAGGCGATACAGAACGGGCTGCGCAGCGCGCTGGCGAGTGCGGGGGTTCCATTCGCGAAAGGGGAAAATGCGGGCGCGCGAGTGACAATTTCGCTGTCGGAAAATCCGACGTCTTATGTTTGGGTGGCGGAGATTGGCCGCGGCGAAGGCGAGGCGGTAGTTGTGATGATCTCGATACCGCGGGCGGAAGGATCGGTTGCGGGGCGCGAGTCGGTGCCGCTCAGCCTGCGCAAGATTCTGTTGTGGACGCAGGAGGATCCGATTCTGGATGCGGCGGTGCTGGAGCAGGGCGCGCTGCCCACGCGGATTGCGGTTCTGGGCGCGGAGAGTGTGACGATTTATCAAGTGCAGGGTGCTCCGCAGACCGGAAAATGGCAGACGGAACAGACGCTGGGCATTGTGCATGTGCGGGCGTGGCCGCGGGATTTGCGGGGAAGAGTGATTCCGGCGCGAGATCATTTGCTGGATGTGTATCTTCCGGGAGTGATCTGCCGCAGCGCCGGGGCTACACCGGTTACGTTGAGTTGCCGCGAGAGCGACGACCCCTGGCCGTTGGTTCCGGCGGGATTGAGTGGTGGTGCGGTTTCGAATTTTCCCAGTGCCGGGGCTTTCGGCCTTTCCAACCTTGCTTCGATTCCGCCGGTTGGAGCATTTTATTCTGCGTCGCGGAATTTTTTTACGGGCGTTTTGACTCCGGGAGCGGGGAAGTTTACGACGGTGCCGAAATTTTATTCGGCGGCGATGCTGCCGCGAGAGAAATATGCATTGTGGCTCTTCGCGGGCGCTGATGGTCGCATTCATATGGTGGACGGTGTGAACGACGAGAGCAGCGGGTTCGACTGGGGCAGCGATGTGGCCAGCGTGAAGACGGCGTGCGGCGCGGGCTGGCAGGTGCTGGCGGCGAGTTCCGGGGAGAGTGGCGGAGATTCGGTACGGGCGTATGAATTTCCTGATCGCGATCCGGTGGGGGTGAGCGGGGCAGTTGATTTCGCAGGGCCGGTCACCGCTTTGTGGACGGAAGCGAAGGGAGACTCGGCGATTGCGGTGGCGAAAAATCGAGAGACGGGGAGCTATGAGGCATTTCGATTGGCGATCAGTTGCGGGCCGTAGGATTTTCGCAGGCATAGTTGCCGGCGCGATTTTCGCGGCGGCGGCTGCGGCGGAAACGCGTCCTCAGTATGGCGGGACGTTGCACGTGACGATGCGGGCGGCGCCGACGACGCTGGATCCGGCTGATGGCGAAGCGGCGAACATTGACTCGGAAAACATGGATTCGGCAAACAAACTCCAGGCTGCTTCCTTCGCGCGGAGGAGTCTGCGTTGGTTGATGTTCGATGGTCTGGTGAGGATTGACCGGAGTGGGCGAGTAGAACCCGCGCTGGCGACCGCATGGCAGGTAGCGCAGGGGAAGGCGGCAGGCGCTGGTGCGGGGAGCGAGCGTTGGCAGTTTCGGATTCGGCGGGGAGTGAAGTTTCACGATGGGACGCCGCTGACGCCGGAGTTGGCGGCGGCTTCTCTGCGGGTAGCGAATCCGTCGTGGAATGTGAGTGTGGATGGAGATGCCGTGGTGATTGTTCGCGGCGAAGCTGGGCCTGAACTGCTGGCGGAGTTGGGCTTGCCGCGGAATGCGATTGTGAAGAGGAACGGCGAGAACTTGCCGAGCGGCACGGGGCCGTTTCGGGTTGTGGATTGGAAGCCGGGGAAAAGTCTGGCGCTGGCGGCGGATGAGAATTGCTGGAGCGGGCGTCCGTTTCTGGATGCGGTTGAAATCGAGATGGGGGAAACTTTTCGCGAGCAGATGGCGGCGATGGAAATGGGCAAGGCGGATTTGATCGAAGTGGCGCCCGAGCAGACACGAAGAGTCTCGCAGGAAGGCCGAGGGCTGACCAGTTCCCGACCGATGGAACTGTTGGCGCTGGTGTTCGCGCGGGAAGCGGCGGCGGCGGACGAAAAGCTTTTGCGCGAGGCGCTGGCGTTGAGTATTGAGCGGGAGTCGATTCGCAGCGTGTTGCTGCAGGGTGCAGGAGAGCCGGCTGGCGGCATTCTGCCGAACTGGATGAGCGGGTACGAATTTGTGTTTCCGACTGGAGCCGACCTGACTAAGGCTCGGCAAATGCGCGAGCAGGTGCATACGAATCCGAATTGGACTCTTGGATACGATGGCAATGACGGGATGGCTCGTCTGCTCGCGGAACGGCTGGCGCTGAACGCGAAGGATGCGGGAGTTTCGTTGCAGCCGACAGCATTGGCGGCAACCTCCGACGTGCGGGTGGTGCGAATTCCGCTGGCATCGATTGATCCGTGGATTGCGCTGTCTGGAGTGGCCGCGTCCGCTGCGATGCACACCGCGAAAGAGAGTGGCGCGATCGACGATCTCTACGCCAACGAAGCGGCGCTGCTGGCGACGCGGCGCATCATTCCGCTGTTTCATTTGCCGGTGTCGTATGCGGCTTCGGCGACACTGCATAATTGGGCGCTGCGGCCGGATGGCAGTTGGACCGTGGCGGACGCGTGGCTGGGGAACGCGAGGCACAATTAGGGAACCATGACTTTTCGCCGCAAACTTCTGGTGGTGTTCGCGCTGACGGTGTTTCTGTCGGTGGGGGTGGTGGCGTTGCTCGTGCTCGGGGTCACGCGCAATGCGTTCGAGAAGACCGAGGAGCAGCGCACGGCGGCGCTGGTCACCCAGTTTCAGCGCGAGTTCGACCACCGGGGAGACGAGGTGACGCGGCGGGTGCAGGCCATTGCGGCTTCGGACCCGGTCAGCAGGATGGCGGCCGCGTTGCATGGCACGGCGGCGGACTCGGCAGAATATTTTGAGTTGGCGCGGCAAATGGCGGAGGGATATCAGCTCGATTTTCTGGAATTTCTCGATGCGCATGGAACCATTATTTCGTCGGCGCAATGGCCGGCGAAGTTTGGTTATCCCGACGCAGGGTTTGAAACTCTGTCCGCCGAAAGTGGGAGGAGTGCATTTCTGAAACGCGAAGAAATGCAGGACTCGACGGCGCTGGGACTATTTGCCGTGCGAACGACGCGCATCGGCGAGCATCCGGTCTACGTGATTGGGGGACGGCGGCTGGATAAGAATTTTCTTTCTGGGCTGGATCTGCCCGCGGATATGCGGGTGTTGCTGTATCAGAATCGCAGTGATCATTTTTCGGCGGATTCGCTGCTGGACCCGTCGGTCGCGGGGAATGGGGGCGATGCTGCGCGACCGGCGGAAAAGTTTGCGCCGTTGGTTGAAGCGGTGCTGCGGGGCGATCAGGAAATGACTGGGATTGTGAAATGGACTTCGGATCAGGCGGATGATGAAGTGTTTCATGCTTTTCCGCAGCGCGGCGCGGGCAAGGATCGGCCCTTGCTCTGCGTGCTGCTGGTGGGAAATTCCCGGCGGTCGTATGTGGAACTGAAGCGGCGCATCGGGGCGCTGGCATTGCTGGTGGGTGGGGGCGGAATTATTGTGGCGATTTTGCTCAGCAGCTGGGCGGCGGCGCGGGTGACGCGTCCGGTGGTGCAACTGGCGCGGGCGGCGCAGGAGGTGGCCGCGGGCAATTGGGACACGCGGGTCGCTGTGAGTGGCGGGGATGAGTTATCGCAGCTTGCGGAATCTTTCAATCGCATGACCGCGGAATTGCTGGCGCAGAAGGAACGGCTGGTGCAGACGGAGCGGGTTGCGGCGTGGCGGGAACTGGCGCGGCGGCTGGCGCATGAGTTGAAGAATCCGCTGTTCCCGTTGCAATTGACGGTGGAGAATTTGATGCGGGCGCGGGCTCTGAGCCCGGAGCAGTTCGACGAAGTCTTTCACGAAAGCGCGAGTACTCTGCTGGCCGAGATTTCGAACCTGAAGACGATTATCGGGCGCTTCAGCGAATTTTCGAAGATGCCGCATCCGCAACTGCAGGCGGTGCAGGTGAATGAGATCGTGCGCGGGGTGCTGAAACTTTACCAGGCACAACTGCAGGTGCCGGGGCGCGTTCCGATCGAATGTAAATTGGAGCTGGATGAGAAACTCGGAACGATCGCGGCCGATCCTGATCTGCTGCATCGCGCGCTGTCGAATCTGGTGCTGAATGCGATGGACGCGATGCCGAGCGGTGGCACGCTCACGGTTCGGAGCAGGCGCGCTGACGGAAAAGTGATGGTTGAAGTTGCCGACACCGGAACGGGACTGACCCCCGAGGAGTGCGAGCGAATTTTTACTCCTTATTACACCAGCAAGCAGCATGGCACCGGGCTCGGCTTGGCGATTGTGCAGTCGGTAGTCAGCGATCATGGGGGAAGAATCAGCGTGCAGAGCGAACCGGGGCGCGGGACGGCGTTTGTGATCGAATTGCCGGATCATCTGGACGCAATGAACGAGGCCGGGGCGTAAATCGTGAAGCGCAGTGAGGTTCACGAAGGAAAGTGTTGCGAGGAGGACGGTTGGCCATTAAAGCGCATCTTTTGATCGTGGATGATGAGGCGAATACGCTGGCTTCGTTGTCGCGTGCATTTCGTTTGGCGGGACATGAGGCTACGGTTTGTGACAACGCGGCCAAGGCTCTGGAGATGGCCAAGGCCGAACACTTCGATCTGATTCTGTCGGACGTCGTGATGCCGGGAAAAGATGGATTGACGCTGCTTGAAGAATTGAAACGGCAGGGCGTGACGGCGCCGATCGTAATGATGTCGGGGCAGGCGCACATTGAAATGGCGGTGAAAGCGACGCGGCTGGGCGCGATTGATTTTCTGGAGAAACCGATCTCGAGTGACAAGCTGATGCTGACCGTCGACAACGCGCTGAAATTGCAGAGGCTCGAAAGTGAGAACCGGCAACTGCGGCAGCGACTGGGCAAGCACGAGATTGTGTGGAAGGGCGAGGTCATGCGGCGGGTGATGGCGCAACTGGAGCGCGTGGCGGCGAGCGAATCGAGGGTGTGCATTTTCGGGGAGACCGGGACCGGGAAGGAACTGGTGGCGCGCACGATTCACGAGCGGAGTCCGCGGGCGACGGGGCCGTTCGTGACTTTAAATTGTGCGGCGGTGCCGGCAGAGTTGATTGAGTCGGAACTGTTTGGGCATGAGAAGGGATCGTTCACCGGCGCGTCGGGACGGCACATTGGGAAGTTTGAACAGGCCGATCAGGGTACGATTTTTCTGGACGAGATCGGCGACATGCCGCTGAACATGCAGGCCAAGTTGCTGCGCGTGCTGGAAGAGGGCGAGGTTGAGCGCATCGGCGGCGACAAGCCGATTCGCGTGAACGTGAGAGTGGTGGTGGCGACGCATCGCGATCTGGAAGCGCGGGTGCGCGAGGAGAAGTTCCGGCAGGATCTGTTTCACCGTATTCACGTTTTCCCGGTGCTGCTGCCTCCGCTGCGCGAGCGGCGCGACGATATTCCCGCGCTGGTGGAACATTTTGCCGCGCAGGTGTGCGCGCAGAATGGATGGAAGGCGATTCCATTTTCAACCGACGCGATCGAGGCGCTGCAATCTTATTCGTGGCCGGGGAATGTTCGCGAATTGCGCAACATGGTGGAGCGACTGATGCTGCTGGCGAGCGATGGTCAAGTGGATCTGGCGACCGTACAGATAGCCCTGCCGAAGGGTTCGGCATCGGCGAGCGGTGCTGCGGTCGCAATCGGGGCGGGCGCGCTGGCGGAGCGGGTGCAGGCGTTCGAGCGCGAAGTGATTCTTGCGGAGTTGAAGCGCAGCCATCAGAACATGAGCTTGGCCGCGAAAACGCTTGGCCTGGAGCGCAGTCACTTGTATAAGAAGGCGGAGCAGTTGGGGATTGATTTGCGCGCGATGCGGCGGGAGCAGGGGACACAGGATTAGCTTCGGTCGGGCGCTTGCATTCAACTTTCCCACTTCTCGCGCAAGGGCGCGCGAGAAATGGGGCACCCCACGTCCAGTTTTGCCTTTTAGGGAGTGCGCGGCACTACGCGGCGCTTCACTCAGCGATCGGGAGATTTGCTTTGGGGAAAATCGGCGGGATTCTTTTCTTCATTCTTTCTTTTTCTGTTCAACTCTTTGCGGCTGAAGGGCCGTCGCCTGCGGTTTATGGAGTTCGCATGGAGAAGGCCTGGATCCCTATGAAGGATGGGGTACGCCTGGCTGCGACGCTTTACATGCCCGACGGCGCGAAAGCTGCAGAGAAGTTCCCTGCCCTGCTCGAGTATCTGCCTTATCGCAAAGATGACGGCACAGCCGCGGGGGATTATCCTAAGCATGCTTATTTTGCGCGGCGCGGGTATGTGGGCGTGCGGGTGGACATTCGCGGGTTTGGCGCGAGTGAGGGCGCACCGCCGGAGCGGGAATATTCTGAACAAGAACAGGTTGACGGAGAGCAGGTGATTGCGTGGCTGGCGAGTCAGCCATGGTCGAACGGAAATGTCGGCATGTTCGGAATTTCGTGGGGCGGATTTACGGCGATGCAGATGGCGATGCGGCATCCGCCGGCGCTAAAGGCGATTGTTGCGCTGCACGCGACGGCCGAGTTATTTCATGACGACGTTCATTACATCGACGGGATGGCGCATGTGGACGAGTTTGAATTGAACATGGACATGGCCGAGGGGTGGGTGGGCGCGCCGGATTATTCGCTCGACGAAAAAGTACTGGGGCCGCGTTTTGATTCACCACCTTGGTCGCTGCTGTATTTGAGAAATCAGCATGACGGGCCGTTCTGGCGGGAGCGCGTGCGACCGCTGAGCGAGATCACGACGCCGAGTCTTTTGATCGGCGGCTTGCAGGACGGTTATCGCGACAACGTCGTCGACATGCTGATGAAATCGAAGGCGCCGATCAAGGCGATTGTCGGGCCGTGGAATCATTCGTATCCCAATGAGCCGGATTTCGGGCCGAAGGTGGAGTGGCGCGATCAGGCGGTGCGCTGGTTTGACTACTGGCTCAAGGGGCGCGACACCGGAGTGAAAGATGATCCGCGGCTGGTGATTTATATGCAGCACTGGCATCCACCGGATCCGAATCTGCAGGAAGTGCCGGGAGACTGGCGGCGGGAAGATATGTGGCCTCCGAAGGATGCGAAGGCAACAACGATGTTTTTGCAGGGGAATCACACGCTGGATGTTTCGTCGGCACTTCCGTCTACGCATGAATTGAAATATGTTCCGACGGTCGGCGTGGAGGCGGGATTCTGGTGGGGAGAGTTGTTAAGCGATCCGCGGCCGGTGGATGCGTTCAGCCTGGTGTATGATTCCGCGCCGCTGGAACGGGAGGTGGCGATTCTTGGGCGTCCGCGGGCTTTGTTGCGGGCTTCGGCCACGGCGCCGCTGGCGGATTGGTTTGCGCGGCTATCCGATGTTGCGCCGAACGGAACGGTTACGCAGATTACCGGCGCGGGATTGAATGGGGCGCAGCGGGAGTCGATGAGCGAACCGCGCGATCTGGAGCCGGGAAAGGTTTATCCGCTGAACATTGAGATGCACCTGACTTCGTGGGTGTTTCCGAAGGGACATCGCATTCGGGTTGCGATTTCGAATGCGTTGTGGCCGATGGTGCTGCCAACGCCGTATGCGATGACAACTTCGCTCGAACTGGGCGGCGCTGGCGGATCGCGGATCGTTCTTCCGGTCGTTCCCTTGCAGGGGACGGCTGCGCCGAAATTTTCTGCGCCGCAACCTTCTGAACAACGCACCGACATCAAGAACGAAGGATTTCCCTGGCCCGGCGATTGGACGGTGGAGCGCGACGAGGCGCGGCAGAAAACGACGGTGCACTGGAAGGGCAAGGATGGGTATGAATATCCTTGGGGCACGGAGAATGATTTCGAGAATCTGACTTACGAAGGCGATGATGCGCATCCGGAAACATCCTCAGTGCGGGGCGAGGCGGAGAGTGTTTTTGCTTTGAAGGGGCGCACGCTGGTTTGGCGCGGACATCTTTCGGTGACTACCGACCAGAAGAATTTCTATTACAAGTACACGCGGGAGTTGCTGAAGGACGGGCAGATGATCAAGACGAAGACGTGGGAGGAGACGATTCCGCGGGATCATCAGTAGGCGGGCTGGAGGTTTCTTACCTCCGCGGCATTCTTGTCCGTGGTTAAGAGAGGCGTAGCAAATTACGTCTCTACGGACGCGGCGGAGCTTTCAGGTCTGCGGCCAGCAACTGGTGGAAGAGTTGTTCGCCGGCTTCGCGGCGGACGGAGAGGCGGCCGGCGCCGTAGGCACGCGACTTCAGGCCGCGCTGCACGTCTTCGCAAATGCCGAGGTCTTCATCCTGCACGCGGTTGCCGACGTTGACTGACTCGGTGTTGTAGGCGAGGCGCTGCTTCGCTCACATCGCTGAAATAAAAATCGAAGATGACGGTGCAGTGATCGGCGTCGACGGGGATGACGTAGTTGGTGTCCATGTATCCGGCGTAACAATTGATCATGAGATTCGGATATTGCCAGAAATACCAGGCGCGGTCGCCCTTGCGCGTCGCGCCGGTGGCGGCGTCTTCGGTGGATGCGACCATGGGGCTGGACTGCAGGCAATAACGATCTTCGTTTTCGATGGTGTACTGCTTGTAGTCGAGCACGGAACTCAGGCCCTTGTGCAGGTGGGGGACGTGATAGCCGCCGTCGAGAAAATTGTCGACGTAGACTTTCCAGTTGCAGTTGATGTCGTAGGAGCGGCGGTCGAAATAGTGCAGCTTGCTGATGCCGAGCGGGGCAACTCTTTTCACGAGGCCGCCCAGGAATTGCGGGAGTGGATCGGCTTGAGGGTCGAGATTGACGAATACGAAGCACTCCCAGGTTTCGACGCGGATGGGGAGCAAGCCGTTGTCAGCGCGGTCGAAGTTCTGCACGCCATCGAACTCGGGCATCCCTTTGAGCGATCCATCGAGACCGTATTTCCAGCCGTGGTATGGACACTGCAGAATTTCCGCGTGGCCGCAGGGCTGGGTCACAACGGCAGCGGCGTGATGGCGACATACGTTGTAAAAAGCGCGTAGCGTGCCGTCGCTACCGCGCACGACGACGACCGGTTCTCCGGCGAGGCGCGTGCTGATGAAGTCTCCGGGCTTTTGCAGTTGATCGGTGCGGGCGACCAGTTGCCAGGTTTTGCTGAAAACATTTTGCCGCTCCAGTTCAGCGATGCGGGGATCGACATACCAAGGGGCGGGGATGGTCGAGGCCTCCGCGAGCGGGGCGCGATCGTTGTAAATGGAGAGAATCTGTTCGACGGATGCTGGCATGTTTGGCTCTCGTTTTTCTTCTAGAAAAGAATAGCTGGGGATGCACGCTTCCGGCTAGACCGTCGACGGAAACTTGTTTGTTAGCACTAGGAGCGGCGATTTGCACGCGGCTTCGATCGTACGGCCGGCGCGGGCTCGGGCGCGGCCCCGATTGCTCGCTGCAATACATCGAGAAACTGCTGGATTCTGGCTTCCTTCTTTTCTGCTAGCTCGCCTTGGCGTCGAAACAATCCCGGATCGAGTTCGGCGGTGAGCAGCGCGTCCTGAAAGCGCTCCATCATCCAGTCGAGGATGGAGACGATCATCTCGATGTCGAGGTCTTTGCGCAGTTCGCGGCGTTCCAGTCCGAAGCGGACAAAGCTTACGGTGCCGTAGGGATCTTCGCTGATGAGGAAGCGGTTGATCTCGCGCTTCAGGACGAAATCGGTGCCGTAGTTTCCGAGGAGCGAAATACGATAGGGGATCCAGTCCTCGTGCACGAGATGTTCGGTGCGGACCAGCCAGTAGCGGAGAACTTCGAAGAAGCCAGCCTCGCGAATTTCGGGGGGGGCGTCGAGATATTTGGCGAAGGAACGAACGGAGCGTTTGTAGACTTCGAAGAAGAGTCCGTCCTTGCTGCCGAAGTGTTGAAAGATGGAGCCCTTGGCGATGCCCAGCGCGATGGCGATGTCGCCGACGCGGGCGGCGTGATAACCGTGCTCGGCAAAATGTTGAGTGGCGGCGTCGATGATGCGGCTGCGCTTGGCTTCGGAGCGCGGGCGAGTGGGGGCCTGGCGTTGATAGAGCGGCGGAGTCGCGCGGTTGCTGGCAATGCCCGGCATGGGAATCGATAATGACTGTAAGTCACGACAGCATACAAGACGACACCATCGATTTCAACTTCATTTTTAGGACTATCTACGATAGTGTTGTTCGACTCGGGATATGGGCATTGACCTTAAGTCAAAACAATAAAACGCGTACCGAATCGATTTACGACGCAATCGTAATTGGCGCGGGTCATAACGGACTCACGGCCGCGGCCTATCTGGCGCGCGCCGGATTGTCGACGCTCGTGCTGGAGCGGCGGGAAATTGTTGGCGGATGTTGCGTGACTGAGGAGATTGCTCCCGGCTGCCGGGTTTCGACCACATCTTATATTGCCAGCATGCTGCGGCCGGAAGTGATCTCGGATTTGAATCTGGCGAGTCATGGGTTGCGTATGATTCCGTGCGACCCGGCAATTCAGGTTCCATTTCCTGATGGGCATGTTGTGCCGTGGTGGGTGGATCGCGCACGCGCGCAAAAAGAATTTTCGAAGATTTCCGCAAAAGATGCTGCGCGGTTTGTGCAAGTCGACGATCAACTGAAAAAGCTGGCACGATACTTGCAGCCGTTTTTTATGGAGCCGCCGCCGGAGATTGATACGTCGACGATGAAGGGCTGGACCGATCTGTTTCGCGTAGGCAAAAGATTTCGCGGAATTTCCAGCAGCGAGATTTCGCAGCTGGTTTCGTTTCTGACCGGCAGCCTGGGAGAATTTCTCGACAACAATTACGAGTCCGAGAAAATGAAGACCATGTTTCTGGCGAATAATGTTTACGGCAAACATGGGGGACCGTACCAGCCGGGGACTGCGATTGGGTTGTTGTTTCATCTGCTCAGCGGCGGAGAGCACGAACTGCAGGGGTTTTACGGGCACGTGATGGGCGGCATGGGATCGATTACGCAAGCGTTGGCAGCAGCGGGAAGGAAGCTCGGAGTGGAGATTCGCACTTCGGCGCCGGTGGCGCGGATCGAGGTGCGCGACGGCCGCGCGCGCAGCGTTGTTCTGGAGGATGGCACGGAACTTCGCGGACGGATGATTCTTTCCAACGCCGATCCTAAGCGGACATTTCTTGGGATGGTCGACGCGAAGGAACTGCCGGAGGATTTTCTGTTTGCGGTGCGCGGCATCAAGATGCAGGGGCCGTGCGCGAAAGTGAATATGGTGCTGTCGGAAGAGCCGCGGTTCACCGGGACGTCGCCGCACCGCGACGGCGCTGGAGCGCACGTTCTACACGCTGGTGCCGTCGCTGGCATTTGCCGAGCGCTGTTATGACATTGCAAAGTTTGGCGAGATTCCGGAGGAGTTGTGGGTCGATTGCGTGGTGTCGTCGAATGCGGATGATTCCCTGGCGCCGCCGGGCAAACACATTCTTACTTGCTTTGTGCAGTACGTGCCTTACCACCTGCGCGAAGGCAACTGGGACGAGAAGCGCGAACTGCTGGGCGATCGCGTGGTGAGAAAGATTGCGGAATATGCGCCCGAATGTTCCGGGCGCGATTGTGGCGCGGCAGGTGCTTACGCCGCTCGATCTGGAACGTACTTACGGGTTGACCGAAGGAAATATTTTTCACGGCGATCTGCGGCTGGAGCAGTTGTTTTTTATGCGGCCGGTACCGGGGTGGTCGCAATACCGCACGCCGATCGACGGACTTTATTTGTGCGGAGCGGGCGCACATCCGGGCGGCGGCGTGACGGGAGCGCCGGGGCGCAACTGCGCGCACCAGGCTTTACGCGACTGGAAGAAGGGGCGATTGCAGGAGGCGGCGGCGTGAACCGATTGCGAGTATGTAGACGGCTAACGAATCTCATGGCAGGAATGAAACAGGAGCGCGTATGAAAAAGAAAGGCATTCTCGAACGATTGAAAGACGGCCCCGTCCTGGGCGACGGCGGCTATTTACTGGAACTCGAAAAACGGGGATGGGTGCGGGCGGGTCCGTTCACGCCAGAAGTTGCGCTGCTGTATCCGAACGCGTTGCGCGAACTTCATATCGAATTCCGCGAGGCGGGAGCGGAGGTGTTGCAGGCGCTGACGTTCTACGCGAGCCGCGACAAGCTGGCTACGGTGGGGCTTGAGGATCAACTCGAGGCGCTCAACCGATCTGCGGTGCGAGTCGCGCGTGAGGTTGCGGGCGACCAATGCCTGGTGGCGGGCAACATCAGCCTGACCTGGATGTATGAGCCGGGGAGTGCGTCGGCTGCGGATCGCGTTCGCAAGACATTCGACGAACAGCTTGCGGTGCAGGTCGAGGAGGGCGTGGATTTCATTATCGGAGAAACGTTCTCCTGGCTGGGTGAAGCGCTGATTGCCGTGGAGCGCGCCAAGAAAACGGGATTGCCGGCGATGGTCACCATCTGTTTTGAAAATAAAGATGAGACTGCCGAAGGCACGAGTGCAGCCGATGCCGCGAAAACTCTGTTCGACGCAGGCGCTGACATTGTCGGGATGAATTGCCTGCGGCCGCCGCAGCATATTCTGGGGCCGATGGAGCAGATGCGTAAGGCGGTCTCGGGATATCTAGCGTGCCAACCGGTCGCGTATCGCACTCCGAAGGAAAAACCCGACTTCACCAGCTTGCCGGAATTTCCTTATGCTCTGGATCCGCTTCAGCTAACGCGCAAGGATATGGCCGACTATGCGGTGAACGCGCGCGACCTGGGAATCAACTTTATCGGCGCGTGTTGCGGAACGGTCGCGATGCACATTCGCGAAATGGCGCGCGCGCTCAATAAGCTGCCGGCGGATTCACGCATCTGGAAAAAAGGCGGAGAGAAACCCATGTCGGGGTACGAGTACTACGACCACGACAACATGAAGGCGTAGTGTTGGGCGTGCGTCGGCTCTAAACTAAAGCGGGCTCCGACGTTTGCCGGAGCCCGCACTTCTCGTTCTCTCGATGCCGAGAAACTCTGCAGCTAGCTGGCCTTTCGCGCGCTTGGTTCTTCTGCATGGACCAGCGGCACTTCGACCAGATGCTCGCTCAGAAACCACACTTGAAGTTCGTTGGGACGAAGAACATCGCTGACGACCAGATCATTGGTGCCGGCGTCGCCCAATTTGTCGGCGCGTTCGGCGAGTTCGCGGCAGTGGCCAATGATGATCTGATGCGCGTCCAGAAGCCGCGAGATCTGAACCGGCACTTCCTCCCTGCCGCGCGGCGGACGCGCGATGCGCGTGGTCTCGGCGACATCGGCAGCCATGGCCAGAGAAACTCCGCCCAGCAACTGGATGCGCTCGGCAATCTCATCGACGATATCGACTTGTTCTCCGAAGTGTTTGTCGAATAAAAGATGCAGCTGATAAAAGGTCGGTCCGGCAACTTGCCAATGCGATTTCTTGTAGAGATCGCGCAAGGTCATGCTGTCGGCGAGCAAGAGATTCAACTGCTCGGTCATTTCCAGTCGAACCGGCTCTTCCAATTCGAGCGGAAGCGCGTGGGATACGGTGCCGTAGGCCTGGATCTCAGCGGCATGCTGGTGGATGCGCGGCTGAGCACTGATCGTGGTTTGACGACTGGCGGAGACAACCTTTTTCGCCATAGAGAGACCCTCCTGGGGTTTCAGAGATGAATTGGTTGCGTTGCGGTACACGCAACAATCGTGACTCCGAGCAACAGCGGTTAGATGCCATCTATCGCGGCTGGGTGCGGCGGTTTTTTACGAGTCACTGTAGGAAGACGAATCCAATCAATTCGAGTTGGAGTCGCAGCAGCCGTGGTCGAAACGAAGTTGAGCGGGAACGCAACATAGAGATTGATCCTGAGCAGGTTTGACGCCGATTCCAGCGGTTGCTATGATCGAACTGCGGGGTGGAGCAGTCTGGTAGCTCGTTGGGCTCATAACCCAAAGGTCGGTGGTTCAAATCCACCCCCCGCAACCAACGCAATCATAGAGTTACGGGCCATTGGGCACTTGCAGCAACTGTCCAAAACTGTCCAATAAGGGGAACTGGCTCACAGTTCCCCTTATTTATTGAATGAAGATGCTGCGTGGCGGACTGTCGCAACAGATCGTTGCGCGATTATGAGCAGGCTGCCTGACTCGTAGGCTGGATCCTCGACTCTGGTCTAGAGATCGAGCGTGATCCAGGTTGGGGCATGGTCGCTCGCGTTTTCCTGTCCACGCGCCCATCGGTCGACACCGCCGCCCACGAGCCGGTCCGACAAATTCGGCGAGAGCAGGAAGTGATCGAGGCGCATGCCTTTGTCTTTCTGCCAGCGTTCAAATTTGTAATCCCAGAATGTCCAGAGCGGCCCGTTCGGATGCAGCTTCCGCATGGCGTCGGTCCAGCCTTGAGCCAGCAAACGCGCAAAGGCCTGTCGGCTCGCGGGTTGGATCAACGCGTTGTGATCCAACGATCGAGTCGGATAGATGTCCTGCGGCGTCGGCACGACATTGTAGTCACCGGCCAGCACCACCGGCGCCCCGCTCGCCATGAGTTCGGCGGCGTGGGCAATGAGGCGCTCAAACCAAGCCAACTTGTAATTGAATTTCGGCCCAGGCTGCGGATTGCCATTGGGGAGGTAGATGGAAGTGATCAGGACTCCCTGAACCGCGGCTTCAATGTAGCGAGCTTGATGATCTTCATGTCAGATTTCCCGGCAAACTCGTGCGAGTCAGCACGGGAACGTGGTTTCGCGCGAGAATGGCCACGCCGTTCCAGGAGCGCTCCCCTTGCCAGACCGCTTCGTACCCGAGAGTCCGAAGGGCGTTTACGGGAAAGGCTTCCTGCTCTGCCTTGAGCTCTTGGAGACTCACCACGTCCGGTTCAGCTTTCGCTAACCAAGCCAGGAGGTTGTCGAGTCGCTTATTGATGTTGTTAATGTTGAAGGTGGCGAATTTCAGCGAGTCCCTTTCTGCCCTGTGCTTTCTGGGTGTCCCAAAAGGAACAAACGAGTCTTTAGTTCGGGCTCGCATTATTGTACCGATGGAAAGAATGGAAAAACCGAACCGACACGCCCAAGCGGGGCTTGGGCGGGACCCCCTCACTACGACCCGTCGTTCCTTTTCCACAGGTTGAACAGATGAGAGTATGGCCTTGACATGAATTTCCAACGGCCAGAGAATGAGCGCACGTGATTCCGAAAAGTAAAAAGCTGGCGAACAAGAGGCGCAAGGTGCATTCCGATCCGACTCCAGTGATCTCGCTGTTCTCTGGGGCTATGGGACTCGATCTGGGGCTTGAAGCTGCTGGCTTCGAGACGCTGGTCTGTGTCGAGAACGATCCCGAAGCTGTCGCGACTATAAAACTTAATTGCCCGTCTCTTCCAGTTCTCGGGGACATAACTCAAATTACCGGGGAACAGATTAGAGAGGCGGCCGGGATCGCGGGAGAGATTCCCGTCCTTGTCGGCGGTCCTCCCTGCCAGGCATTCAGTGTCTTTGGGAACCGAGAAGGTATCGAAGACTCACGCGGCAGACTGCTTTCGAGTTCGTTCGGCTCACCAACGAGCTTAAACCTCACGTTTTCGTGATGGAAAATGTACGGGGTTTGCTGTCGATGCCGCTCACTCCCAAGAACGAGCGTGGACGGATCCTTGACGAGTCAGACGCGCATGGATCCCTCCTGCGCCTGCTTCTCCAGCAATTCGCAGAAATAGGTTATCGCGTTGATTGCTACGTCGTGAACGTTGTCAACTATGGCGCACCGCAGATACGCGAAAGGTTGGTCTGTATCGGCAATCGTCATGGCATGGTTTCCGAGTTTCCCAAACCTCGCTACAGCAATCGGCAAGAAGACGGTCTTCCCCCATTTGTCACACTTGGCGATATTATCGGTCCCAGTTCTGGGTTTGTTGACCCTTGTCCCGAAATCATGAACTTCAGCCCCCGCAAATTGCGGTATCTCGCGATGGTGCCGCCCGGGGGCAATTGGCGCAGCTTGCCAATTGAGACGCAGAAAGAGTCGATGGGCAAGAGTTGGTATCTCAAGGGAGGCAGAAGCGCCTATTGGCGAAAATTGTCGTTCGCATTCCCATGCCCTACCGTGGTGACGATGCCAAACCACGCTGGCACCAGCATGTGCCATCCGACAGAGCTTCGCGCTATTAGCATCGGAGAAGCCGCCGCCATTCAAGAGTTCCCGAAGAGTTGGATGTTCTCCGGTAATACAACCGCCAAATTCCGTCAGGTCGGAAATGCAGTGCCTACGAGATTAGGAACCGTAGCCGGGGAAGCGGTGAAGAAATTGTTGGGACGAATCGAAGATGGGGAGCGAGCAGCAAGTGATGTTCGCCACAGGATCGTTCATCTTCGACCTCACGTACGGACTCGCACTTTTTGGAAAGACGGTCAAGTCTTTGCAGGGGATTTCTCTTATTACGAAGACAAGGACGAACAGGGAGGCGAAGCTGCGCAGATGCGTTTGTGGGCTAAAACAGGGGATTAACCGTTTATGGCCGTCAGGAGTTGATGCCAGTTGACCTTGCCGCCCGCGTCCACATACTGCGCGTAGGAGGCGGCGAACTTCTCCTTGAAAGCCTTCAAAAGTTCGGCGGCTTCCTTCCGGCAATTCGCGTCGTGCAATCCTTTGATTATGCCGTCGAGAACCCAGCCTTGAGTGGCTTCTTCGCCGCCATTCAGCCAGGTCCAGAATTCCTTTCCCGCGTACACCGATACATTTTTTGTCAAGTCTGCGACGTTGTGCTTCTTACCTCGGTTGATTCCCCGAAGAATGTCGTACTTGTCTGTCAGGGCTGCCTGCGTGCCGGCGAAGACGCCGACGACAATGCGGCTGAAGGGCGGATTATGCTTCTTCAGGATTTGCTCGAACGCTTTGTTTAGCTCCATCGCCGCAGTGAGTTGAATTGTCCACCGACTCGCCTTCAACGACAGGAGAACGGGACCGTCCGGCTTGTTCACCAAGTGATCTATCTCGTTGAACATCGCCTCTATGAACGGCGGATTAGCCGCTCTGTAAGTTCCGGTGAATTTGACCGTGTTAAACACCTTCGGCAGTATCCTCTCGTCTATCAACTTGCCGAAGCTGGTGGAGTGACCCACCATCAAGTGCCCGACCACGAGCAAGTCGCCAAGCTCCTGAACGGTCGTCGCACCATGAATGTCGAACAGGACGGGCATAAGGAAGGGCATGACGGACATGGACTCGTACAACTTATCCCTTAACTTGTCCATCCGCTGCTTGACGATCCAGCAGGTTTCTTCACCTACGAGTTTCAGAACGGTGTCATGGTCTGCCACTCGCTTTATTTGGGCCATTACTGAAATCGTAAGGCCTCATGTAGGCGTCCGTCAGTGTCAGATTGGGTTCTTCGTCAGGAGGTTTTGGAGGCAGAGCGCAGCATTTTGTTTCAGGCAAAATACGACGACAGACGGGACTGACTCAATTGTTTTGGCGGCAAAGTCGTACCTCAGCGCCTGAAGGCGCGGTCTTAGCTTGCGGCTTTATCGGCACGAGTGGAACTCGTGCCCTTCCCGAGCTTTGCGCCTTCCGACCTCCGAGGATTGCGGCGCACAGGGCGGCACGGCTGAAGCCGCGCCGTGATACGAACCCATCCGGTTTCCACTTTCTCCTATGTTTCCATAGGTTTAAGTGTCATGCACAGAATCGTCATCCCATATGCGTCATGACGATATGTTCCTTCAGGAACACTTGGCACATCGGGTGAACGCCTACGAATAGATCCCAGGCGCCTCATGTCCAAGCTTCTGGACGTATTCAACGTAGGACCCAGGATAAACAGTGGGATTGCGGTCCGTGCCGCTCTCACCGCCCAGTTCCAGCACACGTGAGCCGAGACCGCGAAGGAACATGCGGTCATGCGATACGAAGATCATGGTGCCTTCAAAATCTTTCAGGGCGTCCACCAGCATTTCCTTGGTCGCAAGATCCAGGTGATTGGTCGGTTCGTCGAGCACCAGGAAGTTCGGCGGGTTGAAGAGCATGCGCGCGATGGCCAGCCGCGATTTTTCTCCGCCGGAGAGTGCGCGGATCTTCTTATCCGTGTCGTCGCCGGAGAACTGGAATGCTCCCGCCAGGTTCCGCAACGCGCCAATACTGTCCTGAGGAAAATCCTGTTGCAACTGTTCGGCGACGGTGAGATCGGAATTGAGCACGTCCAGGGATTGTTGCGCGAAGTAGCCCATATACAGGCTGGCGCCGAGCCGCACGCTTCCCGCATCCGGAGCACTGGCTCCGGCAATCATTTTAAGAAGCGTAGTCTTGCCCGCGCCGTTTCTTCCCATGACGGCCCAGCGTTCTCCGCGGCGGATGGTGAGATTGAACCCTTCGTAAATCACACGCGGGCCGTAACTCTTGTGCAGATTCTCAAGGACGGCCACCTGTTCGCCGGATCGCGGTGGAACGCGAAAGTCGAATTTCACGACCTGCCGTTTTTTCGGCAGTTCGATCTTCTCGATCTTGTCCAAGGCCTTGATCCGGCTCTGCACCTGGGCCGCTTTGGCCGCGTGCGTCCTGAAACGATCAATGAAGCGCTGTTCCTTGGCAAGCATGGACTGCTGCCGGGCAAATGCTGCCTGCTGATTGCTCTCTCGGATCGCCCGCTCGCGCTCGTAGAAGTCGTAGTCACCCGAGTAGGTGATGATTTCGCCGCCATCAATCTCTGCAATCTTTGAGACCAGACGATTCATGAACTCGCGGTCGTGCGAAGTCATCAGCAGCGCGCCAGGAAATGACTTGAGGAACTGTTCGAGCCAGATGATGGATTCGATGTCGAGATGGTTCGTCGGTTCGTCCATCAGCAATACATCCGGCATTCCGAGCAGGACGCGTGCCAGCGCAACCCGCATCTTCCATCCGCCGGAGAGAGCGCCCACGTCGCCGTCAATCTGATCGTCTTTGAATCCCAGACCGTGGAGCACTTCACGGGCTTGCGATTCGAGCGCGTAACCGCCTAAATGCTCGTACTCCTCCTGCACGTGACCGAAGCGATCAAGGATGCGGTCCATGTCATCCGCCTTGTCGGGGTCGGACATTTCCCGCTGCAAGGCTTCGAGTTCGTGGTGCAGATCGCCGACGCGTCCGCTGCCTGCGATCGCTTCATCCAGAACCGAACGGCCCTGCATTTCCTCGACGTCCTGGCGAAAGTAGCCGATCGTCAACTTCTTCGGGACAGAGACCGCGCCCTCGTCGGGAGTTTCCTCGCCGACCACCATCCGGAAGAGCGTTGTCTTGCCCGCCCCATTGGGACCGACCAGTCCGACTTTTTCGCCGGGATTCAACTGAAACGAAGCATCCACGAAGAGCAACTGCTTGCCATACTGCTTATTGATGTTTGAGAAAGAGATCATTTTGAAGGAGCAACTCGCGGCACGGTGCCTCTTCCAGTGTAGCGTGGCCAGAAAATTGCCGGCCAATGCTGGCACGTTGGATTATTTAATGGCGGTGGGCCATTCGCCTCGGAGCGCGAGGTGATTAAGTGATGAATGCCGATCCATTTCTGAATTTCCCATTCTGGAAGCCCGTGCCGCTTTAGCGCAACGTGTACCAAAGGTTTAATCCTGCCCTGAATTAAAGGCTAGGCAGTCAGCCAGCGCCTCGCTAGACTTGGTGTGATAGAGTACGTTCAAAACACAAATAAATTGTCGGGGCAGTTAGGTACGGCCACGGCAGCCAGCCCGTTAGGAAACATGAATTTCAAAATAAATGAAACAGCCCAAAAGCTTCGGGGCGGGTATTACACCCCACTCGACCTGGCTACATACATCGCACGTTGGACGACCGAAAAGCACCCGAAAGATGTGTTAGAGCCCAGTTGCGGCGATGGCGTCTTCATTGAAGCACTTGCCGAAACAAGGCCAACTGCCAAATTCTCTTTCACAGGTTTTGAATTGCTGAAAGAGGAAGCCGCCAAAGCCCGGCAGCGGCCCCATGCCGCTTTCGATGCCAAGATTCACAGTCAAGATTTCCTCGACTTCGCCCTTGCGCATATGTTTTCGGGGCAAACCCAGTTCGACTGCGTGGTCGGTAACCCGCCTTTTATCCGATATCAATATTTGCCCGAGGACTCGCAGTACAAAGCCGAAGCAATTTTCAAAATGCTCCATCTGCCCTTTACGAAACATACCAATGCTTGGGTGCCCTTTGTTTTGGCGTCGGTTGCGATGCTGCGTCCAGGTGGGCGGTTGGGAATGATTCTTCCGGCTGAAATCATTCATGTCATGCACCCCCAATCCCTGCGTACATACTTGGGCGAGGTATGCAGCAGGCTTCTCGTTGTGGACCCGGAAGAACTTTGGTTTGACGGCACATTACAGGGAGCGGTCATTCTTTTTGCAGAGAAGAAGGCGCACCCGACAGACCACTGCGAGGGTGTCGGCATCGTAAAGGTTAGCGGGCGTTCGTTTGTTTCGGACGACCCGGCGCGGTTGTTCAACGATACCGCGCGCATCAATGGTAAGACGGTTGAGGGAAAATGGACACGCGCCCTGCTGACGCCAACCGAACGGAATCTTTTTGATTCGATTTCTGAAAACCCGCAGGTACACCGATTCACCGATATTGCAAAAGTTGACGTCGGGATTGTCACTGGCGCGAACAAATTCTTCCTAGTCGATGACGGTACGGTGACGCGCTATGGCCTTAGCCGTTTCGCCCACCCGATGTTTGGGCGCAGCGAGCACTGCCCCGGTGTCATCTACGACGAGAACCAGCATCTTCAAAACGCGCGTGCGGGCTACCCAACGAACTTCATTTGGATAAGCGAATCCAAGACAAAGCTGCCAAAGGCTGTGTTGGAATATCTAACGACTGGCGAGAAGGAAGGGCTGCCTACGCGATACAAGTGTCGGGTTCGGGAGCCGTGGTACACCGTTCCGTCCGTCTACTCGACCCAAGTTGCAATGTTGAAGCGGTCCAGTGACACGCCAAGGCTAATCCTGAATCGGCTTTCTGCTTACACTACCGACACCGCGTATCGCATCCGCACCGATGTCACCCCCGAGAAACTGGTGTACTGCTTCCTGAATGCCCTTACGGCGCTGAGTGCCGAACTTGAAGGGCGGCACTACGGGGGCGGTGTGCTAGAGCTTGTGCCATCAGAGATTGAAAAGGTAATCATTCCAGTGCCGCACGGTTTGCGCCCGCAGTTGCGGCAGTTGGACAAACTAGTGAGGAGCGAATCGGTTCAAGCGATTTTAGCGTGCCAGAGTCAGCATGTCCTTGGCGCGCTGGGCGTGCGCGAGGCCGACCAAGAGCAACTGATAGCTGCATGGTTGCGCTTAAAAAACCGCAGGCAGCGTCTACCCGACGAAGAAGTCGAGTGCGTGGCTTAGTCTATTTCGATTTGAAATTCTGGAGGGTCTGTGTCCTTGCGGTACAGGTACATCGTCCGGCTTAACAAGTCCTCGTCAGCGATGAAGGGACGGGCATCGCCCCAATGAACCTGTGTCACTAGATTTTTCGTCTTCTTATCAGCATTATCCGTCCTAGTGTTATGCGACAGCTTCAACGCAAATCTTCCGTAGTTCAAATTCTTGATGACGAGTTCGAACTGGGCAGTGGCTCGCTCTAAATGTGGCTTCTTCTTATCAGGCGTCCATTTAAGGGCGGCGAATATATCGTCGCGGAAAAAGTGACGTGGGTTGATGTCTTCCATCGCCCCCTTTTTCAAAAGCATGGACCCTGTGCGGTGCGTCCTTGGATTTGTGGGAATGTCCAGATCGCGTCTTTTTAATCCGATGCTCTCCCACACCAGATAGTATTCCGTTGCACGCACAGCCGGGACAGGCTGCCCAACAGTCTTGAGCGCTGCCTTGACGGCCGCGCGCCTTATCGCCGCTTTTATTCTTGGCCGGAAGTGATGATGCAACTTCATACGGCCCAGCGAATCACGTTTGCCTTTTCGCACCCCAGCCACAGGCGTGGGGGCCGGGACAATCATCTCATCCACTATCCGGCCCTCGTCAAACAACTGCTCGATTTGCTGCGCCGTCTTTAGCTGAAAAACGTGCTCGGGATATTGCCCGAGCATGTCGTCAAACGCTGCGGTTGTCTGTTCAACGAACTTGCGGTCCCCCGCGTCTGTCAGGTCCAGGACGACTCGCGTGCTGGCCTCAATGTTGTTATGCAAACCTTGGAACGTTAGGTTTGCACTACCAACAATCATTTCCGCAATCGTGTCTGTACAGGCCAAGTACAGCTTGGGATGAAATATTGTCTCCCCGGAGCCCGTGTCAACCACATACAGCTTGGTCTTAAGTGCGAGCAGCCGCTTCAACCCTTGCAGAGTCGTAATGTTGTTTCGGATACCAACGAAGAACTTGGCATCCCCGGCCACGTCTTTAAGTACGGCTTCGAGTGCCTCGACACCAGCCTCGCGTACGAAGGCAACGCTAATCAATGCGCTCTTTACATCAGCAACGCTCAGCAATTGTCGGACTGCCGCAGCGTGAGTAGCTGGGGTTACTGCTTGAAAGATGAGATCGAGTTGGGCCATTTTGTCGCTTAGTTCAAAAGGGAGATTATCTCACCAAAAACATACGTGTGAGAAGCCGCCGGTCAATGTGGCCCCCGCCCAAAATCCACACTTGACATTGACGGATACTCCACAACCATATGGTTGTTGATAAACTAGGTACAACGTTTGCGGCTTTGTCGGATCCGACGCGGCGGGCGATGATCGAACGACTCTCGCACGGGCCTGCCTCTGTGCATGGATTGACGGAGCCGTTTGCACTCTCGCAGCAGATGATTTCAAAACACATCGCCTACCTGGTGCGGGCGCGGATTGTGATCAAGGCGAAGGGCGGGTGGCCCGGCCTTCAAACTGCAGAAGCCACCACGGCTGCGGGTGCCCCGTCCTTCGCGCGCTTTGCGAAGGGCGGGAATCGGGAATGCATGAGTCGAGTCGGTTTGATCACGCCTCTGCACAAGCAAATAACACACGCAGCATCGTCACCCACCCTTGCAAAGAACGCAAGGATGGGGCGCCCTCGGTCGGAACGGTGCATGCAGAAATCACAAAGGGAGGGCCACCCCCCCCGAAAAGATGGGCCCCTCCAGAAATTCACACTTGACATTGGTCGATAATCCACTACCATATGGTTGTGGATAAATTAGGTACAACGTTTGCCGCTTTGTCGGATCCGACCCGGCGGGCAATGATCGAACGACTCTCCCACGGGCCTGCCTCTGTGCATGGATTGACGGAACCGTTTGCGCTTTCGCAGCAGATGATTTCAAAACATATTGCCTACCTGGTGCGGGCGCGGATTGTGATCAAGACGAAGCGTGGACGAGAGAGTGTGTGCACGCTTAGGCCAGCGGCGATCAAGACGGTCAGCGACTGGGCGATTAGTTATCGCCGATTCTGGGAAGAGAGTTTCGACAAGCTTGAGGTAGTTGTAAGTCAAATGAAGAAAGATCAAATGAAGAAAGAGGAGGTCAGAGATGACAAAAAGCACAGTGAACGAGACCGAGCGAATGGTCGTCACAAGAATTTTTGATGCCCCACGCGAGTTGGTTTGGAAGGCGTGGACAGAGTCGAAATACGTGATGCAGTGGTGGGGGCCGAAGGGCTTTACTTCGCCGGTTTGCAAGATGGATTTTCGCGTGGGAGGAAAATCTCTCCTCTGCATGAGAACGCCGGATGGGCAGGAGGGCTGGAATGCGGTTGAATACCACGAGATTGTTCCCCTCGAAAAGATCGTTTCCTCCATGTACTTTTCCGACTCGAAGGGAAACAAGATTGAGCCTGCGGAATTAGGGATGGAAGATGAGGCGATCGACGGTGCGTACGACGTGACCATCTTTGAGGATCTCGGGAACGGCCGGACGAAACTCACCTACATGGGAAATGAACCCATGGCGAGCGCAAAAAACAGCGGTCAACTGGAAGGCTGGAACGAGACACTCGAGAAAGTTGCCGCAGTGGTTACGAAGCTAGCGCAGGCGAAATAGGAAGCTGGAAGCTTTGATTCGCAAAACTCTTTCCTGGACAAACAATCCTGGGCAAACAATCGTGGAGAAAGAATCGTGGAGAAAGAAATGAAAAGAATACCGTTTCTCGCTGTCGTCCTGCTGGCATTCGCATTTCCCGCGCATGGCCAAGATGCGATGAAGAATGACGCGATGAAGAAAGATGCAGCCGCGAAACCTGCCGATCCGGAAATGAAAGTCGTGCTCGATTCCTGGAATGAGATTGGCCGCAAGCTGACGGCGATGGCTGAAGATTTTCCCGAGGACAAGTATGACTTCAAGCCGACACCCGCGGAACGGAGCTTCGCCGAGCAGTTGCTGCACGCGGCAGGAGCATGCTATTTCTTCACCAACCCCGTCATGGGGAAGGAGCCTCAGGCAGCAGAAGATCCGAAGCGCGACCAATACAAGTCCAAGGCCGACATCGTTGCGTTCGTCAAGAAAGCCTTCGCCGATGGCGCAGCCGCCATCCAGTCGCAAGGCGAAAAAGGCATGACGACGGAGGTGGTTTATTTCCCTGGCCAGAAATCGCGCGTTCTCGACATAGCATACGGCATCATCGAACATAGCGGTGAACACTACGGCCAGCTGGTTGTGTACTACCGCCTGGCAGGGCTTGTGCCGCCGGAGTCGCGGCCCAGGAAGTAACGCTCAAGAGACCAGGTACCCCGTCCTTCGCGCGCGTCGTTTGCACGACTGGGACATGACATAAAGACCGACATAAACACCGAGGACATCCATGATAAGTAAAAGTCAACGGGAGACGGAGGTCTCCGTGCGCTTGAAGAACATTCTTGAAGCGTAGTTCGAGCGATTAAGTTCAACCCCTGCCAGCGATCGTTGAGCGCGGCCAAAGCGGCAGCCTGGCCAGACATCCATTTGCGGGAACCGAGGTTGAACCCGGTCCACGAAGTATGAGTTAGGGTTTTCCGGCCGGCCTCGATACAGACGGTAAGGAGCATCGGGAGTCGAGACTCCTCTGCCCAGTCCCCAAGTTGGCGAGGAACGGCCGGACGATCGCCGCTGCGTTCAAAGTTTTTCCTTCTTAGGCAGCTTTTTGGGTTGGCTCTTGCAAAGGCACGCGCAGTTGGAAGGGCTGACGGCTTTTGTCGACGGCCAGCAGATAGGTGACGAGTTTGCGCGCCACGGACAGAGTGGCGCGGTTGCGATGTCCACGCTCCAACTCGCGGGCATGCAGTGCGGCCAGTTGCGGATTCCATCGCGGGGCCAGCTTGGCGGCCTCGATCAGTGTGGTTTGCAGCCGGTGGTTGCGCTGTTTCGAGATGGGAGCGCGTTGCTGCTTGCCCGCCGAGGACTTCAAGGCGGCGGTCAGTCCGCAGTAACTCATGGCATCGGAACTGGAGTGAAAGCGCTGCGGATCGCCGACCTCCAGGGCCCAGGTCAGAGCGGTAATCTCTCCGACTGCGGGAATGGTCATGAGCCGTTCCATACGTTGCGCCAGTTCGGGGTCGGCGAGTAACTCGCGGACCAGTCGCTTCTGCGTGTTCTCGAACAGCTCCAGAGCGCCGCGGCTCAAACGCAGCAGATCGATCACTGATTCCGGCACTTCTTCGAGTTCTTCCAGCAGATTGGTGAAGTATTTTTTGCGGTGCAGCTTCTCCTTCACATAGAGAGCGCCGGTTTCCATTAGCAGTCCGGCCATCTTGTTCTTCATGCGCACCGCTTCGCTCACCACCAGGCTGCGATAGCGCAGCAGGCGGCGCAGTTCGCGAATCCGCGGCGGCGCCACATAGCAGGCCGGTAATAGATTGCAGCGCACCAAGTCGGCGATGGTGCGCGCGTCGATGGTATCGCTCTTCTTCTTGCCCGCGCTGATGGCTTTCATCTTGGCGGGATGCGCCATCTCCAACTGCTCGCCGTAGGGTTTCAGCGTGTCGTAGATCCAAGCGCTGAATAGGGTCGCTTCCATCGCTCCGCGCCACGGTTGCGGACGGGCTGAGGCCCAGTGCCTCAGGACATCGCGTTGCGCCAGCACGCTGCCTTCTTCCACGATCTCGCCCGCAGCGGTCTTGACGCAGAAACTGATGGCTTTTTTGTGAACATCGAATCCGATATAGTGAAGGCTGTTCATAGGGTTCTCCGAGTGTGCTTTCTGAGCTGGCGCTTTCCTCGCCAGTCTCAGCATCGTAGCCGCTTCGAGAACCCTTCTTCATTCCACTTATGCATTCATACAGACGGGACGTTTGCCAATTTCCACTCGTCGAACAATTGGGGTGCACTCCACCCGTCTGTCCCCGGTTTCCAGCGGCACCGTGCCGCTTAAATAGTGTGGCCGCAGTGTAGCGTGGACAGAAGATTGCTCGGCCAACGCTGGCGTTGGATTATCGAAGGCTCGTCCGCTATGATTCTCACCGATGAAGCCTGAGCGATGGAGCAAAATCGAAAGCATTTTTCACAAGGCTCTCGAGGCGGACGAGACCCGGCGAAGTTCCGTGATTGAAGAATCGTGCGCTGGGGATGCGGAATTGCGCCACGAGGTGGAATCGCTGCTAGCGCAGCATAGCGACTCTGCGAACTTCATCGAGAAACCGGCATTTGCGGACCGAGTGACCAGCACCAGCATTGGGCCCGTCACGGCGGCAGATGCTGACCTCACGGGCGTTGCGTTTGGACATTACCGCATTGTTGAAGAAATCGGTGTCGGCGGAATGGGACAGGTGTTCCGCGCCCTGGACACCCGGCTGCACCGGACGGTGGCGATTAAGGTGCTGCCCTCGGCGCATGTCGCCGATCCGGATCGAAAGAGACGATTCCTTCAGGAGGCGCGGGCGGCCTCGAAGCTTAATCATCCGAATATCGTCACGCTGCACGACATGGTCAGCGATGGCGGAGTGGATTACCTGGTCATGGAGTATGTGGCGGGTAAGACGCTGAAGGATTTGATCGGTCCCGAGGGCTTGCCGATTTCGGAGGCCGGCGGTTATGCGATCCAACTCGCCGGCGCGCTGGCGGTTGCACATGCTGCGGGGTTGATTCACAGGGATATCAAGCCCGCGAACATTATGGTCACGAACGAAGGCCAGGTGAAGGTTCTCGATTTCGGGCTGGCCAAACAGCTGACTCCGGCGGGAGCCGATTCGTTCAATGCGGGACAATCGGAACTGGGAATGTTGGTGGGGACGGTTTCCTATATGTCTCCCGAACAGACGCGCGGCGAGCCGCTCGATGCGCGGTCAGATATTTTTGCTTTCGGCTCGGTCCTTTATGAGGCAGTCACGGGCCAGCTGCCTTTCAGTGCCTCCAGCCTGCTTTCGACGATGCACAAAATCGCGCTCCAGGAGCCGCCTCCACCGTCGCGGGTTCAGCCGCGCGTTCCCGTGTGGTTGGAACAAATCATCCTGCGGTGCCTGCGGAAACCGGTCGGAGAGCGCTACCAGTCGATGACGGAACTGCTCGAGGCACTGCGCAGTGGCGGTGTGCGAGCCGCCACCGGGAGGGTGACGGCCAGCACGAGTCCGAACTCTTCGATCGCGGTGTTGCCCTTCGCAAGCGTGAGTGGGGATGGCGAACAATTCGGCGACGGACTGGCCGAGGAACTGATCCACGCGCTGAGTATGTATGACGACCTGCAGGTGATCGCGCGAACGTCGGCCGCCGCCCTACGCGGGCACGGGTTGGATATTCGCGAAATTGGGCGGCGGTTGAATGTAGGCGTGATCCTCGACGGAAGTGTTCGGCGTGCGGGAAACCGGCTCCGCATCACGGTTCAGTTGATCGACGTCAACGACGGTCGTCACCTGTGGTCCGAGCGCTACGACCGGGAAATGACGGACGTGTTCGAAGTGCAGGATGAGATCACGGCTGCGATCGTGGGCAAGCTGCGCCCACAATTGCTGGGGACTCGCTCCCCCTCGGCGGCGCGCCATTCGGAAGATCCGGAAGCGTACGCGCTGTATTTGAAGGGCCGTCATCATTGGGGAAGACGCCCGGCGGGCACGATGGAGGCAATTGCCTACTTCGAACAGGCGGTCAAGCGCGATCCGACGTATGCCTTGGCGTACACGGGCTTGGCGGATGCTTACAACACGCTGGCGAGCTGGGAGGGCGGCGTGCTTGCGCCAGGTGAGGGTTTTCCAAAGGGGATGTCGTATGCAGAGCAGGCGCTGCGCCTGAAGCCAGAGCTGGCCGAAGGGCATGCGGCGCTGGCTTACGCACTGCTCCACTATCGCTGGGAGATTCCGGAGGCCGAGCGGTCGTTTTCGGAGGCAATCCGGCTCAATCCGCGATACGGACCGGCGCACCATTGGTATTCGCATCTGCTGGTGGCAGCGGGACGCATGGAGGAGTCGCTGGCCGAGAGCAAAATCTACCTGAACGTCGATCCCGCGGATCCAATGTCACAGCTTCACCTTGTGTGGCACCACGTGATGGCGCACAACTTCGATCAAGCTCTCAGCGAATCAGGGCGTGCGTTGGCCAATGACCCAGGCTTCTCGTGGAATCGCATTTTTCAGGGCTGGGCTCATCTAGGCACAGGCGCGACCGGCGAAGCGGTAGCAGTCATCCGAAAAGGGGCGGAACTCTCGGGCGCGAGTGTGCACCTCAGCTCTCTTGGGCACGCGCAGGCGGCCAACGGCAATCGGGAGGATGCGCTTCGGACGCTGGAGCGGCTCACTGCGCAATCCGCGGAACGGTACGTTGCGCCCTATGAGTTGGGATTGATTTACGAAGCGCTCGGCGACCGCGATCAATTCTTTGCATTACTGGAGCAGGCGTTTGCGGAACGCTCACCGTGGTTGGTTTATTTGGCGCGGGAGCCGCGACTGAGGCATTTGCATGGCGACCCGCGCTTTGATGCCTTGCTGGCGCGAATGACGCGCGACTTCGGCGGAGCGCCAACGGGGGAGACTCGGTAGGCAATCCTTCCTTTGGGGACGATTCCCGCTGGCCCGCCGAAATTCGGGAAATTCGGGGACAGACGGATGGAGTGCACCCCAAATTACTTGACTTGAATCCCCCGTGCACCTACTGATGCAATGAGAATCCAGACGGCAAAGCTGCCTCAAGATTGATTGGTTCGCCGGTGATGGGGTGGGGGAATTTTAGGAAGCGGGCGTGCAGGAAATATCCTCCGTCGCCGGGGAGGCCGGGGAGATTTTCGAGAGGCTGGCCGGATGATCCGTACAGCGGATCGCCTACCAGGGGATGTCCGATGGATGCCAGATGGATTCGGATTTGATGAGGGCGTCCGGAATTCAGGCTTACCTCAAAGGTTGTGGTGCTGGCGGTGCGTGAGATCACTTTCGCCAATGACTTTGAGGGCTTACCGCTCGGGTGGGCGGCCCACACCATGCCGAGGCGCGGGTGCGGTACGAGGCCGATGGGTGTGAGGATTTCGTAGGCGTCGTGCTCTGGAATGTTTTGAGCCAGCGCCCAATAGATTTTTTGAATTCTGGAGGTGTTCCAGTCTGCGCCTAGTTTCGCGGCGGCCTGCGGTGTTTTGGCGAAGAGAACGATGCCAGTGGTGGCTCGGCCTAACCGGTGGACTGGGTTGGCGTGGGGGGTTTGTTTTTGCACCAGGCGCAGGAGGGTGTTTTCCATGAAGCCGCCGCCGGGGAGAGTGGGCAGTCCGCAGGGTTTGTTGACGGCTAACAGATGCGGGTCATTGAACAGTACTTCGAAGTGCTGAGGAGTGTCGGGTTCGATCCAGGGTGGGCGGTTCCAGACGAGGGTTTGGCCTGCAATGAGCGATTCGCTTCCGGTCGCGGTGACGCCGTTGATGGTGACTTCACGGTTGTTCAGATTTTGTTGCCAGGCTTGTGGGGTTGAGTGTGGGTAAAGGCTGGCCAGGTGGGAGAGCAGGGTTCGTCCATGAGATTTGCCGCTGATGATTGTGTTATAGGCATGGCCCCGGTTGAGCATGTGGTTTGAGTGTAAGCGATGGCGTCTGGCGGCAGGAGTCGCAGGCTAACTCAAACCAACACGACACTATTGAAAAAAACGGGTAATGGTGCGGTTTGGAATCAAACTGCACCACTACCCAGTACGCAGTTGCCTTGATCCGCCGGGGACTCAGCCGTGAGCCATTAGCTCACGGTCAACGTCACCGCGACGGTCTGCAGGGTCGAGCCGGCGGTACCTGTCACATGGATGGTGTAGCTGCCGGCCGGAGTGAAGTTGCTGGAACTGACTCCAGCGCAAGCCGACTGCAATACGCAACCTCCCGCCACCAAGAACAGCAGGCAGTAGCTCAGGAGTTTTCTGCGCCTGGGCGCTGCGATCACTGCCATACCCAAAAGCATGCCGGGCAAGAGCAGCCAGGTTGCACTTATCGGACCCGATCGGTCGCCACGCGGGCCCGGCGTCAAGAGCGCACTTTGCGGCGCGGTCGTGATGGTGAGCGTAGTGGTCGCTGGGTTCGCGTCCGGAGTGACCGTAGCCGGGCTAAAGGAACATTTGGCGACAGCGGGCAATTCGCCGCAGGAGAAGGTAATCGGACTGGTGTAGGAACCTTGCGGCGTCACGGTAAAAGTAAATACGGCGGATTTTCCTGGGGCTACGGTCGCGCTGGTTGGGTTCGAGGTGATGGTGAAGGCCGCGGCCTCGACCTGGAAGCTTTGGCTGACGGGCGTGGCGGCGGCATAGGTACCATTCCCGGCCTGCGTCGCCTGGATGGTGCACGTGCCTACGGCGACCAGCGTGGCGGTGCTGCCCGACACCGTGCACACGGACGTAGTCAGCGAGGCAAAGCTCACTGGCAGACCCGAGGACGCGGTTGCGGTCAGGGTAATGGGCACGCTGCCCAGCGCGATATCGGAGAGCGCCCCGAAGGTGATGGTCTGGCTGGTTAGGGATGGCTGCGTCACCTGGAAACTCTGGCTGACGGGCGTGGCGGCAGCATAGGTCGCATTCCCCGCCTGCGTCGCCTGAATGGTGCAGGTGCCGACGGCAACCAGAGTGGCCGTGGTGCCCGAGACCGTGCAGACCGACGTGGTGGTTGACGCGAAGCTGACTGGCAGCCCCGAGGACGCGGTTGCTGTCAGCGTGAAGGGCGCGCTGCCCAGCGTCAAATTCGAGAGTGCCCCGAAGGTGATGGTCTGGCTCTCTTGCAGGCCCGTGCCTTGCAGCGGGATGGTTTGAGTGGCAGGGCTGGCGTTGAGTGCGTTATCTGTGAAGACCGCGGTGCTCGCGAGAACGCCGACGGCCTGCGGCTCAAAGCTGAGGTTGAGATTGCAACTGGCTCCCGGAGCCAGCGGCGAGGCGGAGAATCCGGTGCCGCAGTCCACCGGCGTGCCCGAACCGGCGACCAGCACAAAGTTGGGTCCGGTGACGACGAGCCCCGGAGCGGTCGCGGTCAAGGGCTGGTTGCCGACGTTGGTGATGGTCACGGTCTGGGGGCTGTCGGAACTGGTGCTGCCGACGGTGGTGCCGGCAAAAGAGATGCTGGGCGGCTGCGCGTAGCTGATGAAGAACACAGTCGCATCGGCCGGATCGGGGAAAATCAGATTTCCCATTTGGTCCACCTGAAGGTCATAAGCCGGGGGACCGGGAATGAACAACGACTGGGTATAGCTGCCATCCGACCAGGTCTCCTCAAGAATCTGACTATGGATGGTGTCGGCGACAAAGACGGTGCCATCGGCGGCGACGGCAACACCGTAGGGATATTCCATTCCGCTTCCGATTACGGACTGGACGTAGCTGCCCGCGGACAGCGTCTCCTTGACGACGCGGCTGTTGCCGGTGTCGGCGATATAAAGGTTCCCGCTGGCATCGACCGCGAGCTTTCTGGGCTGATTCAAGCCCGTGATCACGGTAGAGGGCGAGGAGTAAACGCCTGCCGACTGCGTGATTTCATAAACCGCTCCGTCGCTGAAGCTGGAGAAATAGATGTTGCCCAGGGCATCGACGGCGAGGCCGGTGGGAAAGTCGAGTTCGGTGGCAAGCGCCGACTGCGTGTAGCTGCCGCCGGAATTTGTTTCCAGCAAAATCTGGTTGTTTCCGCTGTCGCAGATGTACACGTTGCCCGCGCCATCGACCGCAACCGACTCAGGATTGTTCAAACCAGTGGCAATCGTACTCTGGGTATAGGTGCCGGCTGACAGCGTCTCTTTGTAGACGGCGTCATTGTTGTAATCGACAATATAGACATTGCCGCTGTAGTCCACCGCCGTGGCAAAGGGATTGGTCAGGTTATAGGGAGAGAACGAGCCGGCAACGCGGATTACGTCATATTCGAAAAATCCCGGAGGGTATGAGTAGTTGACCTGCGGACCATTACCCATGCCATTGATGTAACCATTGGCCAGCACGGCTGCGCTTGCGCCCAGCAGTTGGACTGCTCCCATTCTGGTTCCTGGATACTGGGGAGTGAAGTCCACATTGACCCAGCAGAAGTCGCCTGCGTTATAGGAAGTTGAGGTCGAGCAGTCTCCCGAGCCGGGGTCGGTATAATCGAGCGCGGTTGCGCCTCCGGTTAACACCTGCGTGCCCGTCAATGTTGCACCTCCGGAGAACTGAAAAAGCATATTGATCGGTCCGGCAGCGGAGTTCACGTTCACGGGCCCGAAATTGCCGGCCGACCACTGTAGTTCCTTGATATTGAAGCCGAAGGTGTCAGCGATATAGAGGTTGCGGTCTGCGCCGATGGCGAGACCCAGGGCGCCGCCCAGGGTCGCCGTCGGCACGACGCTCTGGGTATACGAGCCCGAATTATTCGTTTCCAAAACGATTCGCTTGTGGGTGAAGTCGCTGATGTAAAGATTGCCGGACGCATCCACAGCAATGTCGTATGGATAGCTGAGGCCGCTGGTCGCAATCGTGCTCGGCGTATAACTTCCGGCCGAATAAGTTTCCTTGTAGACCGCCTGATTATCGATGTCGCTTACATAGATATTGCCGGTGGAATCCACGGCGATGCCTGTGAGCTGAGCAAAGTTGTTGCTGTAGGTGAGCGCGGTTTCAAGGTAGCTTCCTCCCGAAGGCCTCTCGACCAGGATTTTTCCGCTGCCGGTGTCGGCAATGTAGAGATCTCCGCTTGCGTCCGCGGCCAATCCGGTGGGATAGGACAAAGCCGTCGTGGTCGAAATTACAGTCTGGGTATAGGAACTGCCCGACGGACTCTCTTCCACGATGCGGTTGTGGCCATTGTCGGCAATATAGACATTACCGCTGCCATCCACCGCGACTCCGTAGGGCGTGGCCAGGCCTGTCGATACCACTACGCTCTCGGTGTAGACGCCATTCGCCAGGGTCTCCTTGAGAACTTGCTGGCCTTGCGTGTCGCTGATGTACACGTTGCCGCTAGCATCGACCGCGACGCGATACGGGTAACTCAGACTGCCGGTGGGGACCACGCTCTGCGCGGCAAAGAATTTGACATTTTGACCATGCGCGGGCGCCGGGGTGAGGCCGCACAGCAGCAGTAGCGCACAGACTCCGGCCACGGTCGCGAAAGCAGGGCCGCGGTTTGTGGCCGAGGGGTTGATCGTCGAGGCGTGGATCGTCGAGGCGTCGATCGAGGAGAAGAAGGCTCGCTTAAAGGAGAACAGGAGTGCACGGAAGGCGGATGCGGATGCGGATCCTTGCCAAGTCATGTGAAGTTTTTCCTCTGTCAGAATGTGTTCCGATTGGTTCTCCGCCTGAACTCGGGACTCTACATCTGAGAGGCGGCTAATGCGTTGACGGCTAACCAATCAGTCGTTTCCGAGAGAGCAACCCGATTACCGATTCGTTCCGGAACGGAGAAACCTTGGGTCGTGGTGCAGTTTCAAACGGCACTACAAACCTTCGTCAGCATTTTTCCGGGTTGAGAGTGCGGGTCCGCGCAAGGGAACCCTGTGAACGGTGGCAGCATGTCCGAAAACCGGAGTCGCGTCCGTCGGACAGACCCTGGCCCCTTGGATTATTGGAGGCTTGCCGGTTAATCAGGACTTGTGCGCACTCCAGTACAGTTCGCGGTAAGTCACCGAGAGATATAATTCCGGCGTGCGACAACCTATGGGGCATGGAATGGCGCTTCGCGTTTCCAAAGCGGTTCTCGTTTTTGCAATCGCACTTTTCTATACGATTCTGGTCTTAAACAACATCACGGATTACGGTTCCAACTATGAGTTTGTCCGACACGTCCTGATGATGGACTCGACTTTTCCGGGGAACCATGTCATGTGGCGCGCCGTCAATTCGCCGCTAGTACATACGGCTTTCTACATCGGCATCATTGCCTGGGAATCAGTCACTATGCTTCTATGCTGGTGGGCGGGTGTTCGGTTGCTGACATCGTATCGTGCGGACAGGGCGCAATTCACCGCTGCGCTGGACCTCGCCGTGATTGCGCTGACGACGAGCCTGCTGATGTGGTTGGTGGCATTCCTCGATGTCGGGGGCGAATGGTTTCTAATGTGGCAGTCGAAAATGTGGAATGGGCAGGAAGAGGCATTCCGAATGTTTACCATTGTTGGTGTGGTGTTCTTGGTGGTGGTGCAACCCGAGCCAGCTCCTGAGTAGCCAGCAGTCCGGGAGGTGTGCGTTTGCTTGGCGATAATAGCCTCTTACTCATTCACCATGGGTCGGTCGTTCCCGATGAGTGAAAGGCCTGATTGCAACACTTAACTCGCCTCCGCTGCTAACCTTCGGAGATAATATCCTCACGTTGGAGCGGGCATGCTGGGAAAGCGTTTTCATATCGGCAAGAGCGAGACGAAGTCGCACATCTCGCTTAGAGTGCCCGAGTCCGAGCCTCTCCCCAGTGTGAAACAGAGCTTTTTCCGAGACCCCGCAGCAATACCCACTCTTCAGAAAATTAGTCGCGCCCTGATGGCTGAAGGCTATGACGTAACGGAACCCAAGGTGGGCAAAGCGTGTCACGGAGCGTGTCGTGTCGCGTTCGAGAATGTAGAAATATCTGTCGTACTTCTTGTTCATCGCCGCAACGCGAAAATCGAATTTGAGATTATGACTTAGCCTAAGCAGTCTCTGCGACAGAGAATGGCAGGACGCAGAATGACACATCCCGACTGTCAGGAATGGGCTGAACTGGCCTCGGCGATTCGGACCATCGTTGCAAGGGACTTACAGCCTGAAACGGTTACGTTGAGGACGTTCGCAGAAGCAGGGGACGCCGCCGACTGGTGAAACGAGATGCGAAAAGGGTTTACGAGAAAACCACAACCGGACGCCCCCGCGACGCCAGTCAAGAACTACATCACGCCGAGCGGGTTGGAGCGCCTGAAAGATGAGCACCGGTTTCTGCTCACCAGAGAACGCCCGGCCGTGGTGGAGGTGGTGGCGTGGGCTGCCAGCAACGGCGATCGCAGTGAAAACGCCGACTATCAGTACGGCAAGCGGCGGCTGCGGCAGATCGATGGGCGGATTCGCTTTCTCACCAAGCGAATCGAAGCCGCGGAAGTGGTGGATCCGGAAGCTCGGAGAACGGGGCAGGCGGCGACGAGGGCATTCTTCGGAGCGACCGTGCGCTATGCCAATGCCGCGGGAGTGGAGCGAGTGGTGAGCATCGTGGGCACAGACGAAATCGATCTCAACCGTAACCACATCAGTTGGGTGTCACCTCTGGGGCGCGCGTTGAGGAAGTCAGCTTCGGGCGACAGCGTAGTGCTTCAATTGCCGGGCGGTACAGAATCCCTGACGGTGCTGGAAGTGCGTTACGAGCACGTTGCTGTGGAACCGTTCCGCGAACCCCCTGGATCTGAGGCCTCGGCAAAGGGACTGTCTCGTCGGCGCTAATCCAACTGACGAAAAAGAAACGAAACGACAGAAGCCGCCGGCATCGGGTCAGCGGTCGATTTGCGAGCTTTTTCGGGAGAATCGAAATTCCCACTTCTCGCGCACAATCCGCGCGAGAAATGGGGCACCCGGGCCTCTTGCAGTAAAAATCCCTTACAAATCATCATGGAAAGAATTGGCGTCGGAGCGCCGCAGCACGTTGGGCGAATTGATTCGGGATAGCTGGTTTGCTAAGGTCGTGGTTATGTCGGAGCGTGTTCAGTCTGAGGATGTCATGTCGGGGCGTTCCTCCGAACCGGTACATGGCGAGATTGGCGCGATGCTTGACTCCCTTTATCGGGCGGATTCGGGACGAATTCTGGCGACTCTGATCCGCCTGCTCGGAGATTTTGATCTTGCCGAGGAGGCGATGCACGAAGCCTTTGCGGCCGCGCTGAACCTCTGGCCGAAGAGTGGAGTGCCCGGAAACCCGCGACCATGGTTGATCTCTACGGCTCGATTCAAAGCCATCGATACTCTGCGTCGACGGGCGAGGTTCGACGCGTCGCAGGATGAACTGGCGCGCTATCTCGAAGGCCAATCGAGTTCGGCGGAAGGCTCCAGTGGAACAGGAAGCTTCAAGGATGACAGCATTGAAGACGACCGGTTGCGGCTGATTTTTACCTGCTGTCATCCATTGCTGGCGCCGGAAGCGCGGGTTGGGCTGACTTTGCGGGAAGTGTGCGGGCTGACCACCGAGGAGATCGCCAAGGCCTTCCTAACCACTCCGCGGACGCTGGCGCAGCGCATTGTGCGCGCCAAGGCAAAGATCCGCGAGGAACGGATTCCCTACGAAGTGCCGACGCCGCAAGATTTGCCGAAGCGACTGGGCGCGGTGCTTCAGGTTATCTATCTCGTTTTTAACGAGGGCTATTCGGCTGCGGCGGGAGCGAACGTAACGCGGGCTGAGTTGACCGGGGAGGCGATTCGACTGGGCCGGTTGCTGATGGAACTGGGGCCAGCGCCGGAAGTCCTGAGTTCGAAAATCGTCGGTTCGAAAGTCGCGGATTCAGAAGCCGTGAGTTCAGAGATTATGGGGCTGGTCGCGCTGATGTTGCTGCAGGAATCCCGTCGCGCGGCAAGAACAGCGCCGACCGGAGATCTGATTCTGCTGGAGAATCAAGATCGCGCGCTGTGGAACAAAGAGCAGATCGCGGAGGGAGTGGCTTTGCTGGAGAAAGCCCTGGAGTACCAGCAGAAGTCCGGCCGCTTGGGCTCTTACACGCTGCAAGCCGCGATTGCGGCGGTGCATGCCGAGGCGGAATCGGTCGCTGCCACCGACTGGCGGCAGATTGTTGCGCTCTACGACCAACTGCTACGAATTCAGCCTTCGCCGGTTGTACAGCTCAATCGTGCCGTGGCCGTTGCCATGCGCGATGGTGCGGAGGCCGGGTTGGCGCAGATCGACGCGGTGTTGGAACAGGGCGAATTGGCGAATTATTATCTGGCGCATTCCGCTCGTGCCGATATGTACCGCAGGCTGGGGAGGACTGCCGAGGCTCGGGCTTCGTATGAGAAAGCGCTGGCGCTGACCCAACAGGAACCCGAGCGGCAATTCCTGCAAGAGCGGATTCGGCAGCTGTAATAAACAAAATGGGGACCGGGGGACAGATGTAACCTCGTCCCGCCAACCTTGCAAACGCGTTGACGCCCCCTTCCCCGTATCCTTAAGATAAGGCGTTCCGCAGTCAGCGCACCCGCAGTCAGCAAAGACCTATGGTCGGCCAAACCATCTCGCACTATCGCATTCTCGATAAGCTCGGCGGTGGCGGGATGGGCGTCGTATACAAAGCGGAAGACACCAAACTTGATCGCTTCGTCGCGCTGAAGTTCCTCCCCGACGAAGTGGCGAGCGATGCTCAGGTCCTGAGCCGATTTCGCCGCGAAGCCAAGGCTGCTTCCGCCCTGAATCATCCCAACATCTGCACCATTCACGAGATCGACGAGCAGGATGGCCAGACTTTCATTGTGATGGAGTTTCTGGATGGCATCACTCTTAAGCACCGCATCGGGGGACGACCGTTAGACATTGAGACGCTGCTCACTGTGTCGATCGAGATCGCGGATGCGCTGGACGCAGCGCACGCTGGCGGCATTGTTCATCGCGACATTAAGCCCGCGAATATCTTTATCACCAAGCGCGGACACTCCAAAATTCTCGACTTCGGGCTGGCCAAGCTTGCAATCGAGCCCAAGGGCTTGTCCAGCGAAGCCACAGCAGCCACCATTGCTGACAGTCACGAATTCCTGACTAGTCCCGGCACTGCCGTGGGCACGATCGCTTACATGTCCCCGGAGCAGGCCAAGGGGAAGGATCTCGATTCCCGCACCGATTTGTTCTCCTTTGGCACAGTACTGTACGAAATGGCGACCGGAGCGTTGCCATTCCCGGGGGAAACTTCCGCGACCATCTTCGACGGAATCCTCAATCGAACCCCGGTTCCACCTATCCGGCTGAACCCGGCCGCGCCGCCCAGGCTGGAAGACATTATCGGCAAGCTGCTGGAGAAGGATCGCGATCTGCGCTACCAATCCGCGACCGAAGTGAGAAGCGATCTCAAGCGGCTGCGGCGCGACACTGAATCGGGAAGGCTCCAGGTTGCCGATTCCGTCGACGTTGCGGTTTCGAGCGCAGCCATCCCCGCTGCCGGACACCGCCCCAGCGGGTCCGACGTAGTCGCCGCCGCGCGCCAACATAAAGCCGGCCTGGGAGTCATCGTTGCCGTCGCAATGGTCCTGCTGGCCGCCGCCGGATTCGGCGTTTATAGCTTGCTTTTCTCCGCTCGCACGCAGCCGTTTCAAAGCATCAAGATCACCAGAGTCAGCGGAACCCACAATGCGAACCTCGGGGCCATGTCTCCCGATGGCAATTACCTGGCCTACGTGATCAACAACGAGGGCAATGAATCCTTGTGGCTGCGTCATCTGGCCAGCGAAAGCAACGTGCAGATCATTTCCCCGGAATACGTACAGTACTTCGCGCTGCGCTTCTCGCCTGACGGCAGCTACATTTACTATTCGCACACCAAACTCGCCAGCGGCCCGGCCTCTCGGGACTTCGACTTGTACCGGATCCCGGTGCTGGGCGGAACTCCGCAACTGCTGGTCACCGATATCGACACGACTCCCAGTTTTTCGCCCGACCGACAGCGCTTCGTTTTCGTGCGGGCCAACGATCCGGAGCCCGGCAAATACCATCTCATCATCGCGAACGCCGACGGCAGCAATGAAAGGAGCATTCTCAGCGGTCCCATGGCCAACGTGGCGTCAGATGCAGCCTGGTCGCCGGACGGAAAAGCCATTGCCGGTGCAATGTCCGAGCAGACTGGCAATAGCGTCAGCATAGTAATTTCGATTGATCCCATTACCGGCAACCAGAAGACGATTTCTCGGCCGCCGTACACGCTGGTGAGGAACGCGTCGTGGCTGCCCAATGGAAAAGCCCTGGCTGTAATTTTTTCCAGCGCAGAAACAAACTTCGCCCGGCAGCAGATCGGACTCATCAGCTATCCCGACGGACAGTTGCGTTCCATCACTGCCGACGCGAATGACTACTCGACCTTGAGTGTCTCCTCCGACGGCGCGACCATAGCCACCGTTCTGCGCCAGTCGGTACGCGACATCTATGTGAGTTCCGGACAGAAGGCCGACTACTCCGACGCCAGACAAGTCACGTCGGGAGACGCCGCGTGGGGGGTCTCATGGACGAGGGACGGAAATTTGGTCACCGAGCAAGAGGGCTCCATTCGTGTGATCGACTCCAGCGGCGGGCTGAAGGCTGAGTTTGCCCACGAGAAAGAATCAGGATCGATGCAGCCCTATGGCTGCGGTGATGGCCACATTGTCTTCGCGCGCGGAACTTTGAACCCCTTCTCCTTGAATATCTGGCGCAGCGAAGCGGATGGTTCTGGAGTGCGGCACCTTACCGAGGGCAGAACAGACCTCAACCCTCTGTGCTCGCCTGACGGCAAAACCGTTTTTTACGTGGATAACACCACTACCTCATATATGAAGGTATCGATCGATGGAGGCAAGCCGGAACGATTTACCAAGGAATATGCGGAGACAACCGCCGGTTATGACATTGCCCGCGATGGAAAAACCATGGTGCTCGGCACCTATAATTTCAAAGCCCAGAAGCCAAGCATCTCTCTGGTATCTTTCGCTTCCGGCGAGCTCCTGCGAACGTTGGAATATGATCCGCGGCATGAAGGGCAACTCCGCTTCAGCCCTGATGGCAAGAACGTCGTGTATCCCGTCCGGGAAAAGGGCGTGGATAATCTTTGGCTTCAGCCGCTGGACGGCGGTCCCGGCCGCCAGTTGACCAACTTTACCTCGCTAAAAATCTACTTCTATCAATGGTCGCCCGACGGTAAAAGCCTGGCGCTGGTCCGCGGAGACTCCCCGTCCGATCTCGTCCTGATTCAGGAATCCCAGAAAAGGTAAGGATCTCGGTAGGGCCTGCACACGGGCATTTTGCGAATCGGAGATGTGGGGTGCCCCCGCGTATGCAGTTCATTGGCAACGGTTTTACTTTTTCATGACAACTGAGGGAGTCTGCTTTGTTAAATCTCTGCGGGTAAACCAACTTAGGATTTTCATGAGAGGACAAAAAATGACCAGCAAGATCCGTGCATTGATTGCAATGGCAGTGCCAATTTTGGCCTTCGCTCTGGCGCCGAGCGCAGCCACGGCGCAGAGCTACACCGGCAACTATCCAGTAGCAGTGACCGAGGTGAAAGCCGGGATCGCCGGCAACATCGTCGGCGGCAACACAAACTTCTGTCTGGAACTGACCGACAATGGCAACTACGGCAGGCCGCACAGCGGCACGGCCACGCTCGGCGATTATGAAGGCGGCACCCTCAGCGGTGGGGAGTTCTATGTTCTCGGCAACATGATCTTTGTGAACTTCGCGGTCGGCTCAGACAATGGCGAGACTGTGGGCCTGGTGCTATTCGCGCCCGTCATCAATGGAAAGATCGGCACCGGCATTTTCGGGGACACCGGCGGAGTACCGTCCTCTGGGATGGCGAAGGTCGGCGTGAAAGGCGGATGTTGAGTTCACTTCGGCCGCGTAAAAGGGGCTGCATCAATTCTCAGCTTCGGGAAACTGGGCGCAGACGGGACACTCCAATTTTTCGACGAACAGAAAATTGCTGAGCATCCCGCCTGTTCCCAGTTCTTGAGTAGCAAGCGATGACCGCCTTCAATTACTGCTTGGCGTGAACAACATGAAGACCAGCGTGTCCGGGCGCGAGCCCTCGAAGAGCGCGGCCGAGCCTGGCGGCGATCTGCTCGAGACCGATGTCTGTCCGAGGTCTCCGTTCACAGCGGATCGCCGGTTGACTCGCCATTTCAAGCCTCATTCTTCTTTGCAGTTCGAGACTGGACGCGAGAAACTAGGCAACCCTGGCTGGAGGGATGCCCCGCGAATGAAAGAGGTGGGTCAGCCGCGACCCGCCCGAGTTTTCTCAGACCCATGAGGCTTACGGGCCGAAGACGAAGACTGCGCCTTCACCGAGCTGGTTGTTGATGGTGGCGTACGGAGGGCCGCCGATGACCACTCCATTGCCGACACCGACGGTGGCTCCCAAGAGCGCCGCCGGGGAATTGGCCGGCGGGAACAGTTCCGCGCTCGAGCGCGAAGTTGTAACCCATCCTGTTGCAGGTTTCGTGTAGACGTAGATCGCGCCGCTTTGGCCAGTCTGGTTATGGTCCCAATTCGATGCGCCGACCGCGATGGTGTTGCCGGAGATAGAGACGGCGTTGCCGAAATGGTCGTTGACCTCGCCATCGGGAGCGGTGAGTTCGGCGGTTTGAGTCATCCTTTTCCATCCGGCAGTGGGCTTGACGAACACATAGGCTGCTCCCACCGAGTTATGGTGATAATAGGAGCCGACAACCATGGTGTCTCCGCTGATGGAAACTGCGGTCCCGTAGTAGTCATTCGAGGTTTCGTCCGATCCCTTGAGTGCGGCATTGGGAGTGGACCTGGTGGCCCATCCGGTGGCGGGCTTCACGAAAACGTCGGCTTCGCCGGGATAGCTTTGCCCTTCATTGCAACAGCCGTTGGCGACCACGACGATCATGTTTCCGCTGATGGCCACCGAATTGCCGAAGTTGCCCACTGAGACCGACGGCATAAGCGTGGCGATTTGGGTCGCGTCTTGCCAGCCCGTCGACGGCTTCACAAATACGTAGACGGCGCCGGCTACGCCCACCACTACTGTGTCTCCACTGATCGCGCTGGGATTACCGAACTGGTAATCGGCGGTGGCGTCGCTGGGGTCGAGAGTTCCGAGTTGGGTGAAAGTCGTGGGTGATTTGGCGTCGGAAGCGAGCGCGGCCAAAGAGGCGGCGAGGATGAAAGCGAGGTGACGTGCGAGGAGCCCGACTTTCATGGGAGTTCTCCTTACAATGACTCGAAATCGGGGGTCGAGCACTGGGCAGTTAGTGCGGGCGCTGAAACCTTGTACAGGAGAAAAAAGTTTCGGGGGGCCACCATTTTTTAGCGACGAAAACATTTCCGGACGATTTGTCGAATTCGGGCCTGACTGTTCGACTATGGGGTGAAGGCCCCGGGCAAGCGGCCCGACAGAGAGGGTTTCCGAGTGGTACGCTCTGCGAAAAAAAATTTCGAATCGAGTGTCGATTCCGCGTAACTCGTTCGACTAGTCATTGGAGCCCCGCCGCACGCCTCGCGCCCTACGGGTTCTCAGAGACGCGCTGCCAAGACATGTGCCGGCTCACAACTCGCGGAGCGGTAGAAAACGAAAAGTACAGAGGAAGAGAAAGCGATGACCCGAAATCAAATACACAGCATTTCCCTAAGCGCAGTCGTACTCATCGCCGCGCTGATCGCGGCGGGGTCCTTGCCCGTGGCTGCACAAGACCCTGGGCAACCGTATCCAACTATGGCCCCGGTAGAACAATATCTGATGGATCGCGACGCCGAAGTCGCCTTAGCCCGCAGCGCCGCTCCAGACGCCATCTCCCATGACGCCTCGGTCATCGTCCTGACCCGTCATGGCTACGAAACCGCGGTCGAAGGAAAAAATGGCTGGGTCTGCTGGGTCGGACGCGGCTGGCTGGGCATGTTCGATAACCCGGAATTCTGGAATCCAAAAGTCCGCGCCGCAGATTGCCTCAACCCACCCGCCGCCCGCTCCATTCTTCCGTACGCCTATAAACGCACGGATCTACTTCTGGCTGGCCATTCCAAACCTCGAAGTCATCGCCGCCATCAAAGCAGCGATCGACAAAAAAGAATTACCACCCCTCGAGCCGGGAACTTTCTCTTACATGATGTCGAAGGCCTCGTATCTAACCGACAACGGCGGCCACAACCTTCCCCACCTGATGTTCTACGAAAGCGCGGAAGACGGTGCAGCCTGGGGCGCGAATCTCGCAAACTCCCCAGTCATGGCGGTAAATTACTGGTGCATCTCCGCGCAAGCCTACCCACAACTCAAATCCTTCCCACCATTGTCGGTCTTTCTGGTAGGAGTAGAGAAATGGTCCGACGGAACGCCGGCACCGAGCATGTAAGGACTCGGCGGCAAACCTTAGGTCCTGCCGCGCCAAGAATTAAGATTTGGAAAGCAGCGGCCCTGGTACGTTGTCCGCGCAACAGTCAAGACTCGATAACCAATACTCGATAGCAAGGAGAATACCATGCGCTTCATGATGATTATGTTTCCGAAAGACTACCAAAATGCAAAGCCGGGCTGGGCGCCCGACCTCAAGAGTATGGACGAAATGGGCAAGTACAACGAGGAACTAGGGAAGGCCGGGGTGCTGCTGGCGCTCGACGGGCTGACCCCGCCCGCGACGATGAGCGCGCGCGTCACTTTCAAAAACGGAAAATCGAAAGTCACCGACGGACCGTTCACCGAGGCCAAGGAAGTGGTTGGCGGGTACTGGATCATCCAGGTGAAGTCGCGCGAAGAGGCGCTGGAATGGGCCGCGCGCATCCCCGGGAAGGACAACGAAATGGTGGAAGTTCGGCGCATGTTTGACATGACCGACTTCGATCCCGAGATCCAGGAGTACATCCAAAAGAAGTTTGGCGGCGACGTCGCGGCGGAGATGAAGCAGTAGCCGATAAGCTCAGTGCTTTGCAGATCTCGCGACGGGGTCACAGAAGACACGCACAGAAACTAAGGAGAAGAAATCATGCCACATTATCTGGTTGCTAACTACCTCCCGGACAATTTCGATCCGTCCACCGTGACCGAAGCGATGATGGAGCAGATCCACGCGCTGAACCGCGAAATGATTGCTGCCGGGGTACGGAAGTTTGCCTGCGGCATTGCCCCGGCTGCGAGCGCCAGAACGCTGCGGTCCCAACCGGGCGGCAAGGTGCTCGTAACCGACGGGCCCTACATGGAGACCAAGGAGCACATCGGCGGATTTTGGATCCTGGAATGTGCTGATCTCAATGAAGCGCTGGCATGGGCGAAGAAGGGTGCCATCGCCTGCGATGTGGCCGGCGAAGTGCGCGAGCTTCTTTTTTACCCGGCTCCGGAGGGAGCAACGAAATAGTCCAGGCGCCGTGACTGCGGCGCTGGCTTCGGTCAGGAGATCCCATGAGAAATCTAATCTACGCAATCAACCTTAGCCTGGATGGCTGCTGCGACCACACCAAGTTCAATCCCGATGAAGACTTACACGAACATTACACGCACCTCTTGCGAGATGTTGACCTGTTCGTCTACGGCCGTAAAACTTATCAATTGATGGTTCCTTATTGGCCTGATGCCGCAAAAGACCCGTCTTCGACGAAATCGGATAAAGAATTTGCTGACGCGTTTGTCTCCAAGAAGAAGGTCGTTTTTTCACGATCCTTGGCGGGCGCTGACGATGGGGATACCAGAATAGTTAGTACCAACCTTCGCGACGAAGTACTGAAATTGAAGCAACAGCCAGGCAAACCTATTCTGGCCGGTGGTGTGGATATTCCTTCACAGCTGATAAAGCTTGGTCTGGTTGACGAATATCGCTTCGTCATCATGCCGGTCGTCGCCGGGGATGGGAGACGGTTGATGGAAGGCGTCAGCCTGCCGGAGAAATTACGATTAAAACTGGTAGATTCCAAACTTTTCAAGTCAGGATGCGTTGCCCTTCGCTACTTGAAACAGTGACAGAAATATCTGTAAGGCTGCACTGCGGCGCAACAAACCATGGTGATGATGCATGTGTATCTTGAGGCCAAACCGGCGAAAGACGGCAAGATGGATTTCGGCGGAGTGATGGCCGGCTATTCCCAATGCTTCCGGCACAAGCCCGCGCGCACCCCGGTGCAGGTGGTTCTGCCAGCTGCCTCGCGCGGCGGCCTGGCGGAAATCGACTTAGTAGGTTTTGTATCGGCAATAGCGGATGGCTCGGCGTTTGATGTCGCGGGTGCTAACCGATGCGAGTGGATGCCCCAGGTCTCGCTTCCTCTCGCGAGACCTGGGGGCTGATCCGCGTTATTTAGCCGGAGGCGTTGCCGCCGTCCCGGCTTTTACCGGAGCAAGCGGTGCAATGGCGACTTTGATGTCGGCATTAAGTTTCGTGATCAGCTGGCTGCGGGCGCGCACGGTGCGGGTAATCTGGTCGTGTCGAATCCCCGGGATTGGCTTGTGCTCGCCAACTCTGGGATCGATGTCGATGTGCTGAGTCATGTGTTGCGGGCCCTTCCCGCCAGGAAACGCGGCTGTAAGGAGCTGTTCCAAGTGCTGGCGCACCGCCGGGTCGGGAATGGCTTTCTGGATCTTGTCCCAATTCAGTTCGGGCTCTTCGCCACGCTTCGGAGTGAAAGCGACCCGCTCGGGAACGGCTTTGGCCGCTTCTTTTTTGTGGCTACCCGGTTTCAGGTCGTAATGGATGGTCACTTCGCCGTTGATTCCCCACCCACCCTGGTTGGAGCCGGATTCGGTGGCGGAGGGGAGCCCGACTTCCAAATATGCCGCCACATCGTCCTTGGTAACGGTGACGCTCGCGCCGCTCTTGGGAGAGCCCGATTCATTGGAACCAGACCATAGCCAGGCGTCGGGGGAAGACACTGTCAGCTTAGAGACGTCGCTCCATTGAGGAGGGTTGGGGAGTTGCACATAATATTTTCCCGCCAGACCTGGCCAGAAGTGGAGATTTTCGCTGCAATTGCCTTCGTTGCCGAAGTTGCGCACGAAGAACGCCCAGGTTTCGTCGCGGCTGTCGTCGCCGTCGCTGGCAGAAGTCTGGATGGCGAGGGCAAAGACGGGGTGCAATTCCGTGTGACCATTCCCGTGTACGCCGTCGATTCCAATCAACCCGATGGCGACCGCGGGCTTGCCTACGACCAGCTCTCCCAACGGAGTATTGGAGGGTACGGTGACCTGGCCATTTTGGCCGGCCAGGCCGTGAATCGTGGAGTCGAGGTTGGCCCACCAGGCGTCTTTGAATTGGTCGACGCTCTCGTCGGAGTTGAACTCGAGGTTCATTACATCATCGTCCTCGTCGGTGGTAACCAGGGACTTGTCATCGCGCGTGAGAGTCATGTTGTAGTCGTCATCTTCGCCGGTGCCCGTGGTCCAACTCGAGAAGCGCGCGGTGCCGGTCATGGTCCCGATGAACCAATCCAGGTGGCCGCGAAGGAAGCCATTGTCGGTGCAATAGCCTGCTCCTCCGCCTATTCCCGGGAAAGACCAGCCGACGAACGCGCTGGTGTCGAGATCCATATAGGGCATTTGGTTGGTGCAGATTGAATCGAGCACGGTGACGTTCATGGTGTCCATACCGGAGAATGCCGCGCCGCAGGTATTCTTGAAATTGGGCATGGTTTGGGGACTCTTCACTCCCTGCACGTACCAGCGTGGGTTGAGAGGCAAGCCCTGGGTGTCGATCTGGTCCCAGACCACGTCGAAGGGGTCGCCGCCGGGATCGGGCGTCCAGGGCTGGGTGTCGGACGGGGTGACATTCTTGAGCGGCCGGACGATCATGACTTCGACGTAGGCTCCGGTGACGTTAAGGCACTGGTTGTTGTTGCCATTGTCGTGAGCGTAGTACCCGTTGTCGCCGTAACCGTCGTCTTGATAGCCAAGCCAGAGGAAAAGTTGTTTCAAAGTTGGGGGCTGGAGGTCGTCCCCCACATGCCACTCGCGGTTCAGGGCTCCAAAAATGCGTTGGGGCCCGGGGATTACGCCCGGAATCAGGATCGTGCCGCTGTAAAGATCTCCTGAATTGTCGCCCTGCGGCTCAATGTAGGACTTCCAGGTTGAGCCCATGCCCCCTGTCTGCACGCAGCCGCCGGCATAGATGTTGATTTTGTCGCCAGGTTTGAACTTGATCCACCCGTAACCTATCGGACCCGCTGCCATAACCATGGGTTCGTCAATTCTCCAATTAATGATTACGTTGTCGCCTTTGTCTGGTCTTTCGAGCGCGAGACATACCCCCATCCGTTGGGATCCGAGTAGTAGATGCAGCGAAGGAATCCGTTAACGTTGGCAATGTCGTGGCCGGTGGAATTACAGTAATCGGCGTCGGCCAGGGAGCTGTTCCTCTGAATTCCGAGAACACCGTCAGGACACACGGCCCCTAGAGTGCCCCCATTCATTTGGGGCTGTTGGCAGGTTTGCAGGTAACTGCCCGACGGCAGGGGATCTGCATGGACCAACTGGGGCGGGATGACCAACAGTAGTGCGACCGCAAACGCGGTCGCTAAGATTGAGAGTTCCGTTGCCTTGATCCTCTTCATATTGCCTCTCTCTTGCCCAAGTTAGAGCACATGGTGATTCAATTCTCAGCCGTATAGTGACGCTGATTGCGAGATCGTTTCATCGATGGCGTATTAAGAGCGATCTTCGAAGGCCGCCGAAGCTTCCATGCGAAGTTCATCTGGGGACGGGAGCGTCCCGAATTTCCCTTCAATTCCCTTGCAGTTTCACAAGAGAATAAGTTCGGCTCGCTGTCGATTTGTTCTGTGCGCGACGACTATAGGATGAACGGTCCAGCGGGTGACGCCGCGCTGCTGGCTTCGGCCGTGGAGGCAAAACAATGAAGTACATCTGTCTGGGATACCTGGAGCCAGGAAAATTTGAAGGGATGACCGAGGGCGAGCGACAGGCCGTGCTCGACGAATGCTTTGAGCACAACGACCATCTGCGCGCCAACGGACATCTGGTTGCCGAAGTACCTCTTCAGCCTCCGGAGACCGCGTTGACCCTGCGCTGTAAAAACGGCAAAGTCGTGACGACCGACGGGCCTTATGCGGAAACCAAGGAACAGGTTGGCGGCATTCAGATTCTCGAGGCGCGAGACCTCAATCATGCGGTTCAGCTGGTCTCGCAGCTTCCGGGCTTTAAGCATGGGCTAGGACCGGTGGAGATCCGGCCGGTTGCGGATATCAGCGAAATGACGAAGGCAAGCGAGCGGCGGCGGCGAAAGGATATTTCGAGATGAGCGCGGCCACCAGGCTGCGGCGGCGTAACTTATCGCAGGTTGAGTCGTTTACAATGTGGCGCTTAGTTCTGGCAAAATGTAGTGCGGACGCGTCGACAGGGAGAGTAACAACATGGCATTCATACGCGATCTTAAAGTTGCGGCATACTCGTTAGTTCGGACTCCAGGGCTTGCGATCGCCGTGATTCTCACGCTGGCGCTGGGCATCGGCGCGAACGCGGCCATCTTCACACTGGTGCGCGGAGTGCTGCTCAAGCCGCTGGTCAACCGGGGCGAGGACCGGCTGATCTATATTCGGCAAAGCGCCCCCGGCATCGGCGACGAAAACTCTACGTTTTCCGTGCCCGAGATACAGGATTTGCGCGCGAGCGTGAAAAGTCTGAGCGAGTTTGGCGACTTCTCCGCCATGGACTTCACCATGATCGGCCTCGGCGAGCCGCGTTCGATTCAAGGTGGCGTTGTCGGCGGCAATTATTTCGATGTGATGGGGCTTCATCCGGTGCTCGGCCGCCTGATCGGGCCTCAGGATGACGGCCCTAACGCTGCCGGCGTCGTCGTTCTCACCTACCGCTTCTGGACGAATGCTCTTCACAAAGATCCTTCGGTGATCGGCAAAACCGTTCGCCTGGGTAGCATTGGCGATCGCTCCGCGACCGTGATCGGGGTCCTCGAACCTTGCGTCCCATATCCGCAGGATACGGAGATCATCTCCAATATCGTCACCAGCCCGCATCATCTTTCCGCAACCATGGTCACGGGCCGCATCCATCGCATGACTGAGCTTTTCGGCCGACTGGCTCCTGGAGTCACTGTCGATCAGGCTCGCGCTGAGTTGGGCACCGCGTACTCCGCGATGAAGAAGGATCACCCTGAAGCTTATGCTCAGCAAGCTGACTTTCAGATTGGGGTGAAGTTGCTGCGGGACCAGATCACCTCCGGGGCGAGGACCGTGCTGCTGGTGCTGCTGGCAGCGTCAGGGCTGGTCTTCATCATCGCGTGTTCCAACGTTGCCAACCTGATTCTGGCGCGGACGGTTCGCCGCGAAGGGGAGCTAGCGGTCCGGGTGGCGCTGGGCGCAAGCACTGGCGTGTTGCGGCGGATGCTGTTGGCTGAAAGTCTTCTGCTCTGCGGAGCTGGGGCCGCGCTCGGAGTTCTGAGTGCGCAGCCGATGGTTGCCGTGTTGGCTCGCTACGCTTCGCGCTTCTCCGTCCGCGCTCTCGATTTCAGAGTCGATTGGAGCTTGCTTTGGGTGGGCGCCGCGCTGGCGATCGTCGCCGCGGTGATTCTCGCTTACGTTCCGCGGCTGCCCTCTTCTTCCGGCACGTCGAATGGACTGAGCCTGGCATCCGGCGGAAGCGTGCGGATCACGGGTAGCACGAGCCGCCGCCAGCGGATTTTTGCGGTGACGCAGATCGCCGCATCGTTCGTGCTGCTGGCCGGGGCAAGCACTTTGATTACTACGCTAATCGCACTACAAAAGGCGCAGACGGGACTGGATACGCAGCACGTGCTTGCGATCGACGTTCCTGCGATGTCTTTTGGGAAGACAAATCAGCAGGTGGTGGATTTCTACAAGGAAGCGATCCGTCGCGTTGACGCCCTGCCGGGCGTGAGCAAGACCTCATTCGGCAACGTAGTTCCCTGGCGCGATGCCGGCGGCCCCACCGCTCCGGGTCTGCAATTCTCGGCCGACGGACACGTCCATGCCGCCGGAGTAGAAGATCCGCGAGCGCAGTGGCGCGTCATCTCTCCTGGATTTTTTGCGTCGCTGGGCGTTCCTATCATCGCCGGCCGCGATTTCAATGCGCTCGATGGGCTTAACAATAATGATAAGAGTGGCAATCAAGAGCCTGTGGTTATCGTGAGCGCGACTCTCGCGCGGCGCATGTTCCCCAACCAGGATGCGGTCAATCGGCATGTCTACTGGACGGATCCCGTGCTGCAATTCTTTGGTGGGAGCGATGCCGAGAAGGCCCGTCTTGTCGCGCCACACCGCATCATCGGCGTCGCCGCCGATATTGACGACGAACATGTCGTTCCTGAGCCTGCGCTCACTGTTTACAACACTCTTGATGAGGGTCCACTGTTCGGCGGCCGTCTCTTCGTTCACGCGGGTGCAAATCCCTATGCGTTGGTCCCGTCGGTCACTCGCGTGATTCGCGACCTGTCCGCCGATCAGCCGGTTGAGCGCGCCGCTACCCTGGAAGACATTCGAGCAGAAGTGCTCACGCCGGACCGTTTAAACTCGCTGGTGTTTGGCGTATTCGCGGCGGTCGCACTGGCGATCGCTGTGGTCGGCGTCGCGGGCGTGCTGGCTTTCTCGGTGAGCGCGCGGACGCGGGAGTTTGGCATCCGGCTGGCCTTAGGATCGGAGCCGCAACGACTCCTCAAAGGTGTGATCGCAGAGGGGGCGCTGATGGCGGCCGGGGGCGTCGTTGCAGGAGCGGCATTTGGGTTCGCGCTGGCGCGTTTGGCGGGAAAATATTTTCTAGATGTCAAGATGCCCGGCGCATTGCCTGTCCTGGTCTCTGCGTTCGTGTTGATGGCGGTCGCGCTGATCGCCTCGGTGCTCCCCGCGGCACGCGCAGCGCGGGTCAATGTGATGCAGGCCTTGCGCTCCGAGTGAGCGCCGCACGGGTGGTCAACCAGACGGCGAGAGCAATGACGGGAGAGCACGCCCATGAGCACGCGATCACTCTGTGTAGCTCTCAGACCTCGCTCTTACTCGTCTCCGATGGCGCCGGGAAGTGTTGTTGAACCCAGGCTTCCCAGAGCGGAGTCTCGCGGGCGACGGTCGCAGCCACCTGATCGCCGTAGAGGTAGAAGTTTAGGGTGACCATGCTCTGGCCGCCGAAGTTTACGGTGCCGAGGGCGGCAGTGCCGGGCCCGGGACTGTCGAGACGCAGCAGGGCGTTAAACGGAGTCTCGGTGAGGTGCTCCACGACGCCACTGAGTTTCGGGCTGCCCGCTGAAGAATTCCAGCGCTGGCCCACGCTCACGCCTTTCAACCCCAAGGCAGCGGTCAGCGTTTCCCATGCCTCCGCTTCGGTTCCCGCGGCGGGGGCCATCCATTGCATCATGGCGGAGGGTTGGCCGCGGAAGTGCGTGAGATAGATTCGCAGGATGCGGAAGAAGGCGGGCCAGCCGGATTCGGTGCCTTCGATCTGGTTGTCCCAATCGTCGGTGTCCGCGAAGAGGCTGTGCACGATGCGCACGACGCAGACGCCTCCGCCGCGCGCCTCGACGGTCCACTCGTCAGCGATGATGGGCGAGCCCGGGACCCAGCCGGGGGCTTCGGCGGCAAACCTGCGCGGCGGATCCCAAGCTGTGACAGCGGAACTAGACTCCATGCCGGGGCCGAAGTTCAACTTGACGGCAACGGGTTTGCCGTCGCGCTCCTCGAACTCAGCCGGCACGAACCAGGATGAAATACCCGGTCCGGTGGCGATGGCCTGCCAGACTTCCTCCGGCGTGCCGGGAACTTCGATTTCGACTTGGACGAAGCGGCGTCCGGATGCGTCTTTCTTCACGCTCATGATGGCTCCTTGGGATGGGACTTGGGATGGGATTTCAGGGGCAGCGGGTGCGCCACAACGACCAGGCGATGCGGGCGGCCACCGGGAGAGGATGCATCGTGGTATTTCGAAATCAGTTTCGCGATGGCGTCGGCGAGTTCATTGCTGAAGGCGGCGCGGTCCGCCGGCGACCGGAAGCGAACTTCGGTATCGACGGCCAAAGTCGCCAGACGCTTGCCGGTCTGTTTCGCGCGACGGACAAGGTCGCCGACCTCGTGCACGACCCGTGCGCCCAGGGCGATGAGATAGCTGGCGGAAAGGCGATCGATCTCGCGATTGGGATCCGCAGCAACCGGACCCAGGGCGCTCGGCGAAACCACGTAGGAAGATGCCGTCGCCACGAGCAGCCGTTCCGTCAGGCCACCCCACTTGCGTTCCTCGGCGAGCCGCACCAGTCCGTGCGCTTCCAGCGCGTGCAGGTGGTAGTTGACTTTCTGCCGGGGCAAGCCAACCCGCGTGGCCAATGTCGCCGCCGAAGCGGGCACGCCTAACTCGGAGAGGAGTCGGCTCCGCATGGGCTCCAGGGCTATGGTGGCAGCGGCCGGATCGTCGATGACTTGGAGGTCGAGCACGGAACGACAGTACCATTGACAACTTTTCTTGTCAAGGAGGGTTCAAGGCCCTTTCTCACGGATCGCCTGAGTTTGCCGGCCCTAACTTCCCTTTTGAATTCGTCACTCCAAAGGTGGGTGGTTAGAATTCGCTCTCAGCCATCAATATCCCGCCCCGTGTTTTTTGCGTGGTCACGATCCGAGCCCAGCCACCCCTAAGCGTGACGGAGGTTGGGATGCAGAGTGAGCGTGCCGTCGTCGTTCAGTTTCTGGCGGCAGGCCCAGCGCACAGGATACCGCATGCCTTTTACTTCGATCTCGGCTCTAAGTTTCAATCCCTTCCAATCGGTTAGGTTGGGAAGCACGAATTGGGCTTGGCGAATCTTTCCGGGTAAGGGATAGCCGGCGTCCAGGCAGCCGCTCTTGAGGATTTTTCCGTCCGGGCTCTCTACGGTCACGCGCAATACGCCGGGCACGCCCGCGATGCCGTCGTTCGCGAAGCCGACGATCAGGCCCAGGTAGCTGGCGTCTTTGTAGCTCCAAATAAACGATGGCCGAACGCGGTAGCCAATGCGGCGATTGATTTTGTCGAAGGCTGCGGGATAGGCCTGGTAGTAGGTCATCAGATTTTTGGCGCTGATCTGATGAAAGTTCCAGAGAGAAAAATAATTCGCGCCGATGTCGATCACGTGATCGATCATGTTCTCCGCCGGAGAGACGCCTTCCTGTGCGGCGTTCGGGTCGGGAGGTTTGCCGGGGAGGCCTTGCTCGAGCAGTGCGGCGATCCAGGGCGGGCGGTTGCTGAGCGCTTCAATCTGCTCGTTCTCGATGAAGATGGTGTCGCTGCGAATCCAATTGTTGCTGCGGACGGTGCGGTCGAGCAGTTCGGAATTTCCGACGCGGCTGTAGTCCGGCTGCGTGTTGGTGAGCAGAGGAGTTTTCTTGAAGTGTTCGAGCTGCACTTCGAGCATGTTGGTCCAGGTGCGCTCGGCGGTGAGGTAATCGGGGAAAGGATTATTGCCGAACGGCCAGGTGTGGCCTTCACCCCAGAAGCCGTACATAAAAGTGTCAATGAACTCGATGAGTGGATTGCCGTCGAATTCCGCCGCGAGCTCGCCGACCAATTCTTTGAAGGACTGCTGGAAAACAGGATCGTCGTAGCGCGGCTGGTAGCGAGAGTACGGGTTGTCCAGGAATCTCTTTCCCGCGGCGATGTCTTCTTTATCGGTCGGCGCGAGCAGATCAACTTTCGGAACTCTTTCCAGGACAAAATCCGGCAGGGCGGGTTCACGTTTGTAGTCGGGAGCGCACATTTGAATTCGCAGTCCGACGCGCTTGTTGTTTTTTTTCGCCAAGTCGAGAACTTGTTTGATGTAGTCGGGCAGTTGCAGGCGGCCTGGGCTCGGCTGCACTTCTCGCCACGTCGGGCGGATGTAGACCTGCTGAGTTAAGGGAAAGCGAACCAGGTCTTCGATGGCCTGCGGAATATTGTCGGACTTGATTTCGTCGGTACCGCTGTCGGCCGTGATGTAGGTGACGAGGCCCTTTCCATAGTTTGGCACCGCGTCGTCTGAAGATGTCGTGGTCATCACCACGTCGTCGGTGGGAATGACAGCGTCGGGAGGGTATTGAGGAAACGGACCCTGATTGAGTCGGTCGGTCACCTGTGGACCGGAGCCGAAATCGTAGTTCCCCCAGTTGTGAGCGGGAACCTTGGCTTGCGCTTTGCTGATTCCAAGTTCTGCGGCGACCGCAACGGCGATACTACTTTTCAGAAAATCTCTACGCTGCATTTGGAATCATCTCCTTAGTCGGGATTCGATGGTATTCGGGAAACTGTCTGAGATTTCGGGCTCGCAGCTCAATTCCACGCTTTCCGCGGGTTTGTCGGAAAGTTACTGTTTATATCGTTTTATTTCGTTTGTCCAGTGCCAGATGGCAAATATTTATTGGCCTTTCCGAAGCCTACTTTCAGCCGATGAGTGCAAGAGCGCAGACGGATGGCGGCAGATGGCAGTAAACATCGGCGTAGTTCGCAGGCTGTGCAGTTTCGGCGTTGCAACAGTCATTGACTTTGCCGCTATTTACTAGTATTACGAGTGTTTACGTTTTATTCCGACCACGGAAGAGCCATTTTGCCATTTAACGATCATTTTCTTCGAAAACTGAGGGTTGCGACAGCAGCCATGCTCTGGATTGTTCTCGCAGCTGCGTCTGGCCCGGCGGCAGCGGCTGTCGACGCTCCCGGCGTCCGGGCGCAGATTCAAGGCGGCAGTCTGCGGATTGAGTTTGATCACCATTTGCACAGCCGGGTGATCGCTCGTTTCGGCAACAAGGAAATTGTGATGGGGCCGTTCACTGCGTCTGAAACCATAGCTACCGCGGACAAGCGGTGGGCCGACTTCCTCTTCACTTCGGAAAAACACGAGCGCACAAAAGATATTTTCGGAGAGGGCGAGCGGCTTACGGTCACTGGAAAAGATGGAGCGCTCACCAAGACGGTTGCGGTCACGATTTACGACGACTTTCCGGCGATGGCTTTTTTTGAGGTCGAGTACAGCAATACCGGAACCTCGAAGCTCGCGATCAAAAGTTGGACAAACAATTCGTACACGGTGAACGCTCAACGCGGATCGAACCCGCCGGCGTTCTGGTCTTATCAGAGTGGGTCCTATGAGAAGCGGCCCAACTGGGTGCTGCCACTGCGCACAAATTTTCAGCAGGAAAATTATCAAGGCATGAATGCCGACGATTATGGCGGGGGCACGCCGATTGTGGACGTCTGGCGGCGGGATGTTGGAATGGCTGTGGGACACGTCGAGAAGCGGCCCAAGCTGGTTTCCCTGCCCGTGTCCATGCCTGACTCCGCACATGCCGCGATGGCTGTGCGCTTCACCAAGGATAGATCGCTTGAGCCCGGGGAAAGCTTTCAGACGTTTCGCACGTTTGTCGCGGTGCATCAGGGAGACTACTTTCGCACGCTGGTCGACTACCGCCGCTTCATGATGAAACAGGGTTTCGAAATGGCCAAGGCGCCTGAGGATGCTTTCGGCGCGATCTGGTGCGCGTGGGGATATGGACGAAGCGTGCAGCCTCAGCAGGTTTACGACACGCTGCCGACGGTGAAGCGCCTGGGATTTGTTTGGGTGACGCTCGACGACGGCTGGCAGAACGATGTGGGTGATTGGCAACTCGACCCGAAGAAATTTCCCAACGGCGACGCTGACATGAAAGCTCTGGTGGACCGAATTCACCAGGAGGGATTCAAGGCTCAGCTGTGGTGGTCGCCACTCAGCGCGGTGCCGGACTCGACGCTCCTGCGCGAGCATCCTGACTATGAGTTACTGAATCGCAACGGCTCTCCGCGAAAAGTTTCCTGGTGGGACTCCTACTATTTGTGTCCTGCGGATCGCCGCGTAGTCGAGTACCACAAGGCGTTGGTACGGAAAATTTTGGTGGATTGGGGATTTGACGGGCTGAAGCTCGATGGCCAGCACATGAACGGAGTTCCGGAGTGCTACAACCCGGCGCACCACCACGCGCAGCCGGAGGAGTCGGTCGAGGCTCTGCCAGATTTCTTCAAGGCGATTTACGACACGGCACAGTCGGTGAAGCCAGGGGCGATGGTGGAGTTCTGCCCTTGCGGCACGGGGTTTTCGTTTTTCACGATGCCTCACTTCAATCTGTCGGTGGCTTCGGACCCGAGGGGTTCGTTTCAGGTTCGCTCGAAAGCGAAGACGTTGAAAGCTTTGATGGGCGATTCGATTCCCTTCTTCGGCGACCACGTCGAACTGAGCGACGGGGGCAATGATTTTGCCTCGACGCTGGGAGTGGGTGGAGTCGTGGGAACGCAGTTTGTACTTCCCTCTCTGATTTCGAAAAGAAGCAAGTCCGATCTGACGCCGGCGCGGGAGAAGGAATTTGAAAAGTGGCTGCGGATCTATCGGGAAAAGATGTTGTCGAAAGGGCAATATCTCGGGCAACTCTATGACATCGGGTTTGACGTGCCGGAGGCTCATGTCATCCGCAAAGAGCAAACCATGTACTTCGCGTTTTTTGCGAAGCAGTGGAAAGGGACCGTCGAACTGCGGGGACTGGACGACCGCAACTACAGTGTTGTGGACTACGTCACGGGAAAAAGCCTGGGAACCGTATCAGGTCACGCGGCGCATCTTCCGGTTGAGTTCGCCGGACATTTGCTGGTGGAAGCGACACCGAAGTAGACCGGATTTTATGAGCGAATGGGTTTTTCTTTTTTGGAGGCTGAGCGTGAGATTTCTGTCCGTAGCTGTTTTATTGGCGTGGGTCGGCATGGCGTTTGGCCAGCGCGATTGCTCTTTCTACGTGGCGAAGAGCGGAAATGATTCGAATTCCGGCACTCAGGCGGCGCCGTGGCGAACGGTTCAACATGCGGCGGACGTGGCGCGTGCGGGCTGTACTGTCAATGTGCGGGGTGGAGTTTACCAGGAACTTGTCAGCGTTAAGACATCGGGCAACGCCACGGACGGTTTTATTACATTTCGAAGCTATCCCGGCGAAACTGCAATTTTGGATGCGAGCCGTTTCGCTCCGTCGGATCGGCAGGGCGTCCTCACGATTCACGACCAGAGCTATATCAGGATTGAAGGTTTTGAAATTCGAAACTTTCGCACGGCGGAGCATCGACTTGTCCCGATGGGCATTAGTGTTGCGGGTGCTGGATCTCATATCGAGCTGCTGAAGAACAACGTCCATCACATTGAGCAGACTTTTCAGGGCCGCGATGCTCCCGGAAGCGGCGGCAACGGGTTTGGCATTGCGGTATACGGGACCGACGCGAAGACTCCGATCAGTGACCTGGTGATTGACGGCAACGAAGTGCATCATCTGCAAACTGGATCGAGCGAGTCGCTGGTGGTGAACGGAAACGTCACCAACTTCCGCATTACACATAATGTTGTCCATGACAACAACAACATCGGAATTGACGTGATTGGTTTCGAGCGCACGGCGCCCGACCCGGCGGTTGATCAGGCGCGCGATGGCGTCGTCAGCGGCAACCTGGTTTACAACATTACTTCGCGCGGGAATCCGGCGTATCAGAACGAGGAAAACTCCGACGGCATTTATGTGGACGGGGGCACCAGGGTTGTGATCGAACAGAACGTTATTCACGATGTGGATTTTGGAATTGAGTTGGCCAGCGAACACAAGGACCGAGCCACGAGTTACATCACCGCGCGGAATAATCTTATTTATCACAGCCACACCGCAGGAGTTTCCATCGGTGGATACGCGCCGGAGCGGGGACGCACCGAGCACTGCACCGTGGTCAACAACACACTTTATGACAACGACACGTCAGCAACCGGATCCGGTGAGTTCCAGATGCAGTGGAATATGGCGGACGATGTTTTTGCGAACAACATCGTTTATGCGGGCGCACGCTGTTTGATCACGGTGAATAAGTCCCCGATTGGGAAGGAACATCCGGCGGTCGCGATCGATCACAACCTTTATTACTGTGCTGGCGGGGCGAAGGCGAGCAGATGGGACGAGTCGTCCGCCCATTTGACTGGATTCGACAACTACGTTGAGGCAACCGGCAGGGATCGACATTCCCGTTTTCTGGATCCGCAGTTTGTTGATGCCGGCGCGCACGATTTTCACCTGCGACCGGATTCTCCCGCGACTGGCGGCGGCATCACTGATGGAGTGCCGGTGGGAGAATTGGATCTCGATGGCTCACCGAGAACCCGATCAGGAAAGGTAGAGGTCGGGTGCTACGAAACCAAATAGTTCGCCGGGCGTATCTACGCCGGAGTTGAAAATCGTGATTTCCGCCAGGAAAAATAGCTTCCGGCTTTCAGTAAAGAGGCGGCCAACATAAATGGGCAGAAGCGCGACGCGCTCCTGCCCATGGAAAAACGATTCATGGTTTCGCAGCCTCACCCAGCATTGACTGCGTTGTTCTACTCTCAGGCCAAGTCGTAGCGATCAAGGTTCATGACTTTATTCCAGGCTGCCGCGAAATCCTTCACGAAGGCCTGTTTCGAATCGTTGCTCGCATAGACTTCCGCGAGCGCCCGCAGCTGCGAGTTCGAGCCGAAAACGAGATCGACGCGCGTAGCCGTCCACTTGGATTTGCCTGTCGCCCGATCACGTCCCTCATAGACTCCGGATGTAGAAGAGGGCTCCCATTTCGTGCGCATGTCGAGCAGGTTGACGAAGAAGTCGTTGGTCAACGTCTCAGGCCTGGTGGTAAAGACGCCATGCTTGGTCTGGCCATGGTTCGCATTCAGGACGCGCAAACCACCGATGAGAACCGTCATTTCCGGGGCAGTCAGCGTGAGCAACTGGGCCCGATCCAACAGTAACTCTTCGGCGGAAAGCTTTTGCCCGCTGCCGAGATAGTTTCGGAAACCGTCCGCCGAGTGTTCCATTACGGAGAAGGATTGCACATCGGTCTGCTTCTGCGAAGCATCGGTGCGGCCCGGCGCAAAGGGAATTTTTAGTTTGTGACCCGCCCTTTTCGCGGCTTCCTCGACGGCTGCGCAGCCAGCCAGCACGATCAGGTCCGCAAGCGAAACTTTCTTTCCTTTACTTCCATTGGACTGCGAAGCGTTGAATTCTTTTTGGATCCCCTCCAGCTTTTTGAGAACCTTCGCCAATGCGGCCGGCTGGTTCACTTCCCAGTTTTTTTGTGGTTCAAGACGAATGCGCGCACCGTTCGCCCCACCACGCTTGTCGGAGCCGCGGAAGGAAGCTGCCGATGCCCAGGCCGTCGTGACCATTTGCGAGACCGACAATCCGGAAGCGAGGGTTTTCGCCTTGAGAGCGGCAATTTCCTTCTCGCCGATTAATTTGTGGTCCACGGCAGGAACGGGATCCTGCCAGATCAGCGTTTCCTTCGGAACCAGCGGGCCAAGATAGCGCGGGAGCGGCCCCATATCGCGATGCGTCAGCTTGAACCAGGCGCGGGCAAAGGCATCGGCGAACTGATCGGGATGTTCGTAGAAGCGTCGAGAGATTTTTTCGTACGCTGGGTCGAAGCGCAAGGCGAGGTCCGTGGTCAGCATGGATGGCGCGTGGTGTTTCGCGGGATCGTGCGCATCCGGCACAGTGCCTTTGCCCGCGCCGTTCTTCGGCGTCCACTGGTGCGCGCCCGCGGGACTCTTCGTTAGTTCCCAGTCGTAGCTGAACAGGTTGCTGAAGAAGTTGTTGCTCCACTTCGTGGGCGTCGTAGTCCAGATAACTTCGAGGCCGCTGCCGATGGTGTCGCCGCCGTGGCCCTTGCCAAATTTGTTTTTCCAGCCGAAGCCCTGGTCCTCAATATCGGCGCCCTCAGGTTCGTTGCCGACGTATTTCGAGGGAACCTCGGCGCCGTGGGTCTTGCCGAAGGTGTGTCCACCGGCAATGAGCGCGACCGTTTCTTCGTCATTCATTGCCATGCGGCCGAAAGTCTCACGGATATCGCGCGCCGCTGCGATGGCATCCGGCTTGCCATTGGGGCCTTCGGGATTCACGTAGATCAATCCCATTTGGACCGCGGCGAGCGGATTTTGCAGATCGCGATCGCCACTGTAACGCTCGTCGGCCAGCCACGTGCCTTCCGGCCCCCAATAGATTTCTTCTTCGGGTTCCCACACGTCGGGGCGGCCGCCGGCGAAACCGAAAGTCTTAAAGCCCATGGACTCGAGGGCGACGTTGCCGGCGAGAATCATCAGATCGGCCCAGGAAATTTTCTTCCCGTATTTCTGCTTAATCGGCCATAGCAGGCGGCGCGCTTTATCGAGGTTCACATTATCGGGCCAGCTATTGAGCGGCGCGAAGCGTTGCTGCCCGGCTCCGGCGCCACCGCGGCCATCACCGATGCGGTACGTGCCCGCGCTGTGCCACGCCATGCGAATGAAGAGCGGACCGTAGTGGCCAAAGTCGGCGGGCCACCAATCCTGCGAGTCGGTCATCAGGGTGTGAAGATCTTTCACCACGGCATGAAGGTCGAGGGTTTTGAACTCTTCCGCGTAGTTGAACTCTTTGCCCATGGGATCGGAGAGCGCGGAATGCTGATGCAGACTATTTACGTTGACCTGGTTGGGCCACCAATCGGCATTCGACTGAGCCGGGCGGGCACCGTGCATTACCGGGCATCTTGATTCGGGAACCGTATGTTTGTCTTTGGTTTCGGGGACAACGCTTCCCGATGAATTCGCAAGTGTATTTTCCATGATGGTTTCGTCCTTCGAATTTTGGATTGAGTATTGCGCGAAAAACTATTTCCTGGTGCGGCAGCGGCGACAGAGGCCAAAGACCTCGATCAGCGGGTGCGTCAGGTCAAAACCGTCCGGCACGTGCCGCGACAGTTGCTTGAAATTAATGAACTCTCCTTCGATGTCCTGCACTGATTTGCAGCGCGAGCACACCAGGTGATGGTGAGGCTTGAGATTGCCGTCTACGCGCAACGTGGCGGCATGCGGACTAACCTCCCGCAGCAGACCGCACTCGATGAAAAGCCGCAGATTGTTGTAAACGGTGGCAAGAGAAACGGATGGAATGCGCCGCCGCACGGTCGCATAAATGTCTTCCGGGGAATAATGCCCATGGGAAGCGACAACGGCTTCGTATACCACCTGGCGCTGGTGCGTAACCGCCAAGCCATGCTTCGCGGCCAGCTCGCGGAACTGTTCATGGGAGAAGTGCATGAATTATCGGATAAGAATCATTATAAAACGATAGAAAGCCGTGTCAACCCCAATCTTCTCGATTACCAGTTTCCATGATCGAACCAGCGGAGTACCCGCAGAGCGCGCAAACTATTCCAGCGGCTGGCGCTGCCGACAGCAGTTTCCATCTGCAAGGGAATATATTCGGGATGAAGCCGGTTCATCGGCCAGCGCCCGTTCTGGTGGCGGCGCTTGATAACGATTGCAACAGCGTCGCGGGCGCGGACGTCAGATTTCAAGCCGGCATTTCTCAGGTAGTCGAGCCCGCGCAGCACGTCGTAGTGCCAAAACGTGGGGAATGAAAAGCGGAGCCAGCGTTGGTCGATGACTTCGCCGGTTCGAAGCGAACGGAACATGTGGCGTTCGAGCAGATAGTCTTCGCCCCGCTTGCGAGCTCGAGCGACGGACTTCATGACCGATCTCGACTTGGCGACCGCCCTACTCTGTGCGCGCTTATACTCGAGCAATCCTTCGAGCACGCAGATGGTGGTATGAAACGAAGAGCGGCAACTTTTGGGAGCGTCGCAATTCCAGCCGCCATCTTCGAGTTGCTCGCTCAGGAGTTGCTCGGCAAGTAAGTGATTCGGCTCATTGAAGTAAGCACCTGCGCCGAGAATTCTTCCGTTGATGCACGGTTCGGTTTCGCCGTGGAGAAAAGGCCGATTATTGAGCCGCTCAAACACGAGCCGATTTTCGATCCGGTCGATCATTTTGCGGGCGGGCTTGCTCGCGGGGTCAAGGCCGAGATCCATCAAGGCGGTGACGCTGTAGAGAGTAATTAGCAGACGACGGTCCTGCTTCGGCAAATCGCTACGCCAGCCGCGCGGCCCATCCCCCCAGTGGCCGGCAGGTGATTGGCGGGCCAGCAACTGGGCTCCCCAGCCTTCAGTCGCGATGCGAGATCGTTCAACTGCAATCGCGTGAGGGGATTCATTGACGAGATCCCTCATGACCTGCCAGCGAATGCCCGGGTCAGAGTCGAGGAGCCATTTGAGGTGCGCTGGGCGGGGTGCGTAATTGTTGTGCATTTGCGGGCTGCGGCTTTATACCATGACGGCCTGTGCTTGGGCGATGGAGGTTACAATCCTTGAGTCGCGCAACCATGATTTTGAATTCTCGAGCGCGATTTTGCAAATGTGAAAAGCGCAGTCTAGCTCTCTGACGATTTATCCGCGCTGTCGGATGCTGAGGAGGATCAGGTGAAGGGTTTCCGTTTATTCAGTTTTTTCGTCGCGATGGCTGCTCTTGGCTCGGGCGCTGCGGCCGCGCCGGTTCACCTGCGCTGCGAATTTATGGAGAATCCTCTGGGCATCGATGCCGCGTCCCCACATTTCTCCTGGCGTAGCGACGACAGCGCCCGCAATTGGCAACAGGCGGCGTACCAAATCATCGTGGCTGGCGACAAAGATCGATTGGCCGCGGGAAGAGCTGACGTTTGGGATAGCGGAAAAGTGGAATCCGCGGAGTCAGTGGGAGTTGTTTATCGCGGCCCGGGGCTGGAATCGCGCAAGCGGTATTACTGGAAAGTTCGGGTGTGGGATAAGGAAGGGAAAGTCTCTGAGTCGGGCGAAGCGGCGTGGTGGGAGATGGGACTGCTGCGACCGGCGGACTGGAAAGCGAAATGGATTCGCTGGGGCAACACCGAGGATGCGGCGGATCGCAAGGCGATTCGCTGGATCTGGGCGCCGGGGCAAGACGCACTCGCAGTCGTCCCGAAGACGGCAGCTACGTTCCGCCTCCAGGTCAAGCTTTCTGAAAAGGTAAGAGACGCGGTGCTGTTGTTCGCGACGCGAGGCGACTTTGTCGCGAAGGTGAACGGGCATGAAGTCGATCGCAAGAGCCGGTGGACAACCTTCGAACGCAGGGACATTTCTGATGAGATGGTGGTGGGCGAGAACTCGATTGAGGTGACGGTCACCGCTCCCGATCCTCCGGACGATGGACCGAAGGCCGCCGCCAAGACGAGCATGGCTGCGCTGGCGGCGTTGGTAAGGATTACGCGCGCCGATGGCGCCAGGATGCTTTTTCCAACGAACAAATATTGGCGATCCCGACTCGAGAAAAGTAAAAACTGGCGAGCCGCTCACGTCGTCGGCGAATTGGCGGATAAGAAACTCGGAGATCCGGGAGAACTGCCGCATCCAGCGGCATACCTGCGGCGCACGTTCGCGTTGCCCAAAGCGGTGAGAAGCGCACGACTTTATGTGACGGCGCTGGGAAGTTACCGCGTATTTCTGAATGGCACGCGCGTGGGAAGCGACGTGCTCACGCCGGACTTCACTGACTATCGCAAGCGCGTTTTGTATCAGGCCTATGATGTGTCCGGCCTAATGGCCAATGGCAACAATGTCATCAGCGCATTGCTGGGGGATGGCTGGTATGGCAGCGGGCTGACGTGGAATGGGGTGCACTTCTTTTCTCCGCCGGAGCGGCTCCTGGCGCAACTCGAACTTGATTACGCCGACGGCAGTCATGACACCGTTGTGACCGACGACTCGTGGAAGGCCGCCGCTTCGGCCATTCTTCGGTCTGATATTTATGGCGGAGAAGTGTATGACGCGCGCCGGGAGCAGACGGGCTGGGAGAAACCTGGATTCGACGACTCGGGATGGAAAGCGGCGGTGGTCGCCGATGCCCCGGCCATTGTCGTCTCCAGCCAGATCACTGCGCCGGCGCGGGTGATTACAACATTGAATCCCAAGAGCGTAACGGCGGCGGCGAATGGTGCTTACATCTTCGACATGGGCCAGAACATGGTGGGCTGGGCGACGTTGAAAGTGAAGGGCGCCGCCGGGACCAGAGTTCGACTACGATTCGCCGAGATTCTGAATCCTGACGGGACGATCTATACCGCGAACCTGCGGAATGCCGATGCTACCGATGACTACACGCTGCGCGGCGGCGACGAAGAGACGTTCTCTCCGCATTTTACTTTCCACGGATTCCGCTACATCGAGGTCACTGGGTATCCAGGAGTGCCGACTCTCGATGCGATCCAGGGCGACGTGGTCAGCAGTGTGAGTGGCGATCCGGTGGCGAAGGTCGTCACATCGAGCGAACTGGTGAATCGGATGTGGTCGATCGGAATCTGGGGACAGCGGGGAAATTTTCTGAGCATTCCGACCGACTGTCCGCAGCGGGACGAGCGACTGGGCTGGATGGGAGACGCGGAAGTCTTCTGGCGCACGGGGAGCTATAACTTCGATGTCGCGGCATTTTCGCAGAAGTTCATTCAGGATATTGTTGACGCGCAAAGCCGGCAGGGTGCCTTTCGCAACGTGTCCCCAAACACGCTGCCTTCGAGCGTGAATGAACCGGAGGAAGTTTCGCCCGATTCCGATATGGTGGGTGCGCCGGGGTGGGGCGATGCGGGAGTGATTATTCCGTGGACAGCGTGGTTTCAGTATGGCGACAAGGGATACATCGAGAAAAACTGGGATGCGATGCAGCGCTGGATGGAATTTATCCAGAGCCGGAATCCGGATTTCCTGCGCACAAAAGGCGTAGGGCCGAATTTCGCGGACTGGCTGGCTCCCGACGAAAATACGAATAAGGATCTGCTGGCAACCGCTTACTGGGCGCTGATCGCGCACATGATGTCACAGATGGCGCATGCGGTCGGAAATGAGGCGGAGGCGAAGCGATACGATGAACTCGTGAAGAATATTCGCTCGGCGTTTCAGAAGGCCTACATTAAGGAGGACGGCACCGTCGGCAGCGGAACGCAAACTTCATACGTGGTTGCGCTCTACACGAAGATGGCTCCCGCGGCACTAGAACCGGTCTTAGTCGAAAAGCTCGTCAAAGATATTGAAGCACGCAACTGGCATCTCTCGACGGGATTTCTCGGAACGCCCTTCCTGCTCTTCACTCTCGCTGATCACGGGCGCAGCGATGTCGCCTATCGCCTGCTGATGAACGATACATATCCATCGTGGGGATACATGCTGTCGAAAGGCGCGACTACCTGGTGGGAGCGGTGGAACGGCGACACGGGCGACCCGGCCATGAATTCGTACAACCATTATGCGTTCGGGTCGGTCATTGCGTGGGTTTATCGTTATGCCGCCGGGATCGACACGACTCCGGAGTCGCCGGGCTTCAAGGAAATCATCATTCATCCGCATCTTGACGCGAGGATGACTTCGGCGCGCGCTGAATATGAATCGATCTACGGAAAAATCGTCAGCGACTGGAAAGGAACTCCCGCGGGCCCATTTTCTCTGAGCGTTACGATCCCAGCAAATACCTCGGCACGAGTTTTCCTGCCTGCGATCGCTGGTGCGCAGCTCAGCGAGGATGGTAGTCCCGTAGGCGCGCGGGTGGAAAATGGATCGTATGTAATCGAGCTCGGGTCGGGTTCTTACAGATTTGAAGTAAGGCAGTAGGACGACCGTGGAGGACCCGTCAGGATTGCTGTAGATTTTTACTTGTAGGATAGGATTCTTTGCCGTAGGATCGCAGGCGTACGGTAACGCACACACGAGGGCGACCTATGCGACAAAAGCTGAACGACACGCACTATGCGGCGATGAATCAGTCCGACGTTCCGCAAGGTCGAAAGGGAAAATCGGAAGGCTGTATCCGACATTCTGGCTGATCTCTCGAAATTGGGTTCCGAACAAGCCATCAAGATTCCTCTCGTCGGTCTGAAGGGCGAGAAGATGCAGAATCTTCGTTCGGCGTTGAACCGCGTAACCCGAGAGCAAAACATTCCGGTATTAACGTCGAGCGACGAAAAATATCTGTACGTCTGGCGTGCCGATCCAGCCAAGCGGACGGCGGTCGCAGAGTAGCGCCCGCTTGTCAGTCCAAGGATTCGAATTGCGCACGCGGAGCCTGCCCGTAGCGAGTTAGTTTCCAACTAAGCGTGAGAGTCTCTGCAGCCGACCACAACACGTGATCGGCTTGTAATGTGTTGTCCGCTGGTGGACAGGCGGTTCCGGCAGTGGACACCCTCGCTTCGCAAGGCTCTTGGCACCAATCCCTATCCTGCTGTGCCTCCAGCACTTAAATCCCCACGGGTTGTGGAGGGCCAGTTGCCATAGACTACGGCGATGGACACACAGCAATGGATATAGCCCGCCCCGAATTTAAACGTCAAAGAATTATTCGCCGCATTCTGCTGACCTCCGTCGCCGTGGTGGTGCTGGCGGTGGCGACGGTCTTCATCTGGCGCATGCGGCCGGCCGCGCCGTCAGTTGAGCGCGGAACGGTGTGGATGGACACGGTGAAACATGGGTCGATGTTGCGGCAGGTGCGCGGTCCGGGTTCGCTCGTACCGACGCAGGAAGCGGTGCGCCAGATTCCCGCCGAGACCGAGGCGACCGTGGTCAGGATCCGCATGCTGCCGGGCTCGCAAGTAAAAGCCGACACCATCCTTCTGGAGATGAGCAACCCTCAAGTCGAGCAGGCCGCCGTGGATGCTCATCTGCAATTCAAGGCCGCCGAAGCCGAGTATCAGAGCTTGCGAGTGAAGCTCGAAAGCGATCTGATGACGCAGAAAGCGGGAGCGGCGACGGTGAACGCGGACTACAGCCAGGCCAAGCGCCAGGCAGACACCGACAAAGCCTTGTTCGACCTGGGCGTGATTTCGGGTCTGGCGTACAAGGCGTCGAAAGGCAAAGCCGACGAACTCACGACTCGCGATGACCTTGAAGTGCAGCGCCTGGTGATCAACCAGAAAGCCATTGATACACAACTCGCGCAGGAGCAAGCAAAAGTCGATGAGGCGCGGACCCTCGCCGACCTCAAGCAGAAGCAGCTGGACGCGTTGAAAGTGCGTGCGGGAATTGACGGCGTGTTGGTCGACTTGCCACTGCAGGTCGGGCAGCATGTCATGCCGGGTGTGATGCTGGCGAAAGTAGTGCAGCCGGAACATCTGATGGCGGAATTAAAAATCGCCGAGACGCAAGCGCGGGATGTGCAATTCGGCGAACCGGCGGCCGTGGACACGCACAACGGAATCATCAGCGGCACGGTAATGCGGGTTGATCCGGGTGTGCAAAACGGAACCGTCACGGTCGACGTCAAACTCACCGGTGCACTGCCCAAGGGCGCGCGGCCGGACTTGAGTGTGGATGGAACGATCGACCTGGAACGGCTGGACAATATTCTTTATGTCGGGCGCCCGGCGTTCGGGCAGGAGAACAGCACCATCAGTTTGTTCAAGCTCGATGCGGATGGCAAGGAAGCCGAACGCGTGCCGGTGAAAGTGGGGCGTGAATCGGTGAATTCGATTCAGGTTTTCGAAGGACTGCACGAGGGCGACACGGTCATTCTTTCCGACATGTCCCGCTGGGATAAGACGGACCGCATTCGGCTGGAATAACCGGGCACGCTTGAAACCGCAAAGTTCAATATCAGACTTCATCAGACTTCGACACTATGAAAACGAGGCGAATTTTATGACCGAAGCAGGACAGCCGTTGATCCAGATTCAGGAAATGACAAAAGTTTTCTACACCGACGAGATTGAAACTCACGCGCTCTCGGGCGTTCATCTATCGATCGCCAAGGGCGAGTACGTAGCCATGTCGGGGCCGTCGGGTTGCGGCAAATCGACGCTGCTATCGATCATCGGCTTGCTCGACACGCCAACCGGGGGCAGTTACTCGCTGAACGGGAAGTCGGTGGAGAATCTCGACTTCGCCGAGCGCTCGCGCATCCGCAACCAGGAAATCGGATTCATCTTTCAGAGTTTCAATCTGATCGGCGATCTCACGGTGTACGAAAACGTCGAACTACCATCTCACCTATCGGCAGCGGATGGTTGCATCCGAACGCAAGAAGCGGGTGATGGACGCTCTGGAACGCGTCGGCATGGCGCACCGCGTGCGACATTATCCTTCGCAACTCTCCGGCGGTCAGCAGCAACGCGTCGCCGTGGCGCGCGCGCTTGGCGGGAAACCATCGATCCTGCTGGCGGACGAACCCACCGGAAACCTGGATTCGCGCAACGGCGAAGCCGTCATGGAACTGCTGCAGAATCTGCACCGCGAGGGCGCGACCATCTGCATGGTGACGCACGATCCGCGCTTCGCAAAACATGCGCAGCGCGAAGTGCATCTCTTCGACGGCAAGGTGGTGGCGGAAGAAGAGCTGAAGAAACTGATGGCGGATGTGCATGCATGAGCGCTGACTGGGAAACGTCATGACGCTTTCGACATTCATTCACGACCTTCGCTACGGCCTTCGTCAATGGCGACGAAACCCAGGGTTCACCGCCGTTGCGATGCTGACTCTGGCGCTTGGCATCGGTCCGAATGTGGCAATCTTCAGCGTGATTTGGGCGGTTTTCTTCACTCCGCTTCCGTATCCGGACGGCAATCAGCTGGTCGTCATATGGACCAAGACCAAAGGCGAGCGCAATCCGTGCCGGGCTGATGACTATCTTCAGTATCTAAGTCAGAGCAAATCCTTTCAGCACCTCGATTTCTTCTCCTGGGAGCCGGCGCATCTGACGAACACCGATCCTTCGGAGGGAGAGGCTCTTGGGAACCCGATCACCCCAGGGTTTCTTACCAAAGACATCGGTACGCCACTGGCCATGGGCAGGGATTTTCTTCCGGAAGAGGGCATCACTGGCAATGACCACGAGGTGATTCTTGCTCACCTGTCGTGGGTGAATCGATTCCATGCCGATCCGAATATTCTTGGCAAGCAAATTTCAATTGAAAGCAAGCCCTACACAGTAGTCGGCGTCCAGAAAGCGGGACCACACGATTCTGCGGGAGGGTCGGAGTTCATCGTGCCTCTCGCCTTAAATCCAGGGGGCCAAAATCGTCAATGGGGAAATATATTTGGTCGTCTGAAACCCGGAGTTACTCCTGAGCAGGCGCAAGCGGAGTTGAATCTAATCGACCAGCGCTTGCCCGCAACTCGACAAGGCGTGCCTCGTGAGGGCTGGACCATCAGCGTCGAACCACTCAAGAACGATTGGCTCGAGAGAAAGCTCGAACGAAATCTCTGGCTGCTACTCGCCGCCGTGGGGTTCGTCTTGCTGATTGCCTGCGCCAATGTCGCGAACCTTCTGCTCGCGAGGGGCGCATCGAGGCAAAGAGAAATCGCGGTGCGCGCGGCGATCGGCGCCTCGCGCCGGCGGGTGATCGCTCAGCTGCTTACGGAAAGCTTGACGCTGGCGATTCCAGGCGGAGCAATCGGAATCGGACTAGGGTGGGCATTGATCAAAGTAGTGCTCGCGATCCAGCCCGGACTCTTCGAGCAAGTGTCGGAGGCGGTGGTTGAGCTGAACCTGCCAGTTCTGCTTTTTGCAGTCGGAGTATCTCTGCTCGCCGGGATTGTATTTGGTTGCGCTCCCGCCTGGCATGCGGCCAAACTCAACCTGACCGAAACGCTGAACCAGGGATCGCAGTCCGTAGTTGGAGGAAAACGCGGGCGCACACAGGCCTTCTTGGTGACGGCAGAATTCGCGCTAGCGATCACGCTCCTGGCCGGAGCGGGCATGGCGTTGCACAGTTTCTGGAAGCTAAGTCGGATCGACCTGGGAGTTCGCACCGACCACGTGCTGCTCGCCAGTCTGCGAATGCCCCGTGCGAAACAACCGACGGTCAGGCAAATCGCCGCGGACGACCGCCAACTTCTCGAAAAATTGCGCGCGTTGCCGGGCGTACTGAACGCGGGACTCACTACAAACTTACCGCTCGAAGAGGCAGGCCCGTTTCCTTTTCGCATTGCCGGTCAGCCGGTCGCCGATGGGAACCAGCCGGCGGCTGATTTTGAAGCTGTCACGCCGAGTTACTTCGATGCAGTTGGCATTCGCTTGATCAAAGGCCGCCTGTTAGGCGACGGCGACACCGCAACCAGCACACCGGTAGTGATGGTGAGCGAGAATTTTGTGAAGCGATACTTTCCAGGCATGGACCCGCTGGCCCAGCGGCTGGTATTCCCACATGTTCTGGCCAACCAAAAGCCACAGCCGTCGATCGAGTGGCAGGTCGTGGGGGTATTCCGCGATGTTCACAATGGCAACCGCTTGACCGACGAGATTCAGCCGGAGGTCTATGTGCCTTTCTGGCAGAATCCCTCGCGCAACGTCGGATTGGCAGTTCGCACGGCAATGGATCCAAGTCTGGTCGCCAAGAGCGTCAGAGCCACAGTCGCGACTACGGAACCCACCCGGTCGCTTTCCGACGTTGACACAATCGAGCACAGGGTTGACGAGCAACTCAAAGGCGATCGTTTCGGCATGGTGCTTTTCGGTGGCTTCGCAGCCCTCGCTCTGCTTCTCGCCGCGCTCGGAATTTATGGGGTGATGGCATTTGCCGTAGCCCAGCGCCGCCACGAAATCGGGCTGCGTATGGCGCTCGGCGCCCAACCAGGGGAAGTTCTGCAAATGATTTTGACCAGTGGAATGAAGCTGGCATTGCTCGGTATTGGCGCCGGACTGGTGGGAGTCTACGCGCTGGGGCGCCTGATGCGCAGTACCTTGTATGGCATTCAGACAGTGGACATCGCGAGCTTCGCCGCGGTTTCGTTCTTTCTTCTGGCAGCGGCGTTGATCTCGTCTTACATTCCCGCACGGCGCGCAGCCAAGGTCGATCCCATGGTGGCGTTGCGATACGAATAAGGAGGAAACGATGCGCGGCTTGATGCAAGATTTCCGTTTCGCTTTGCGCCAGTTGCGCAAGAATCCCGGCTTCACGGCCGTGGCCGTGATCACGCTGGCGCTGGGAATCGGCGCCAACACAACCGTGTTCAGCACGGTGAACGCGATGCTGCTGCGGCCATTTCCGTTCCCCAATCTCGATCGCATCGTCACGGTCTGGGAAACCGCGCCTCAGTACGACCACTTGAGTCCGGCGCCTGCGGACTTTCTCGATTGGAGCCAACAGAGCACGCAATTTGAAAAGCTCGCCGCAGTCCATGGGTGGGACGCGAATTTGACCGGCACCAATCTGGCCGAGCACGTCGAAGGCTCGCAAGTAACCGGGGATTTTTTTTCTCTGCTGGGCATGCCGGCGCAGGCTGGCCGATACATTGGCGCGGCCGACTTTCGAGGCGGAGTTGCGCCCGTTGTAGTGGTCAGTCACGGATTCTGGCAGCAACATCTGGGTTCCGATCCCAGTCTGGTTGGCAAGCAATTACTCCTGAATGGCGAGCCGTTCACTGTGATCGGCATTGCATCCGCCGATGTCGACTTCCCTACCGGATCGAAAATATGGACGCCGCTTGACCTGACGGACGCGGCGAAAGACGACCGCGACGATCACTATCTAAATGTTTTTGGACGGTTGAAGAATGGCGCGTCCCTGGCGCAGGCTCAGGCCAATCTTGCGACGATTGCGACGAGTCTGGCGCAACGCTTTCCCAAGACCAACACGGGCATCGGGATTAACGTTCGCGGCACCGTCGACGATATCAACAATGATTCAACGCAGTTTCTTCTCCTATTGGCGGGCGCGGCGGTTTTTGTGCTGATTCTGGCGTGCGCCAATGTGGCGAATCTTCAACTGGCGCGCGGATCGGGACGGCAAAAAGAAATTGCTTTGCGAGCGGCGCTGGGAGCGAGTTCCTGGCAGGTCGCGCGCCAGTTGCTGGTGGAGAGCATCGTGCTCGCACTGCTGGGCAGCGCCGGCGCGCTGCTTTTATCGGCGTGGGGGAACAACCTGATGAGCCGCAGCATTCCGCCGTTCATCCTGGAACACATTGCCGGCCTCCAGCATCTGCAGATCGATTCGAAGGTCTTTGTCTTTACGCTGCTCATCGCCGTGATCACGGGAGTCGTCGCCGGAGTTGCGCCGGTGTGGCATTTTTCGCGGCCGAATGTGAACGACACTTTAAAGGATGGTTCGCGCAGCAGCACTTCCACCAGCAACCGCAAACGCTTTCGGGCTCTGCTGGTTACCTCTGAAATCGCACTTTCGCTGGTGCTGTTGGTCGGGGCAGGTTTGATGGTGAAAGGATTCCGCGCGCTGATTACGCACGACATGGGATTTGAACGCAGCCATGTGCTCACCTTTCACACCGTGCTGAGCAAAGAGAAATATCCCGACAAAGATCGCATTCGCGGTTACTACGAACGGGCCCTGCGAAATCTTCAAGCCCTGCCCGGCGTGGAGTCGGCGGCGTGCCTGACCAGCGTGCCTTCAGGATGGACGTGGAACTGGATGGAGTTCACCGCCGAGGGCGCGCCGCCTCCGCCTCCCGGGGAAAAACCATCGGCCATTTCGCAAATCGTGAGTCCAGAATTTTTTTCTGCCTTGCGCATTCCCCTGCGGCAAGGACGCTTGCTTTCTGATCAGGACAGCGCCAGTGCGCCGCCGGTCGCGGTCGTGAGCGAATCGATGGCGCGGCAAGCATGGCCCGGTCAGAATCCGCTGGGCAAGCACATACGTATGGGCAAACCGGATGCGGGCGAACCCTTCCGCACCGTGGTTGGAATTGTTGGCGACGTGAAGCCGAACGCGATGGATCATGATCCCTCGCCCACGGCGTACGTGCCTCTGGCGCAGCAGCCGGAATCTTCGTCCGCGTTCGTGGTTCGAACCTCTGGGGATCCGTTGGAGTTCGCCGGGGTTGTCAGCAAAGAAATGCTCACTCTGGATCCGGCGCAGCCGGCTTATGACCTGCGGAGTTTGGACCAGGTGATTTACGACGGACTGAGCGGCATCGACCTGGCGTCGAACATGATGCTGGTGTTCGCTGCTTGTGCTTTGTTGCTCGCAGCTGCGGGAATTTTCGCGGTCACGGCTTACTCGGTGACCCAACGCACGCATGAAATCGGAGTGCGCGTTGCGCTGGGGGCCGCGCGTTTCGACGTGCTCAGGCTCGTGGTGGGTGCGGCGTTGAAGACGGCGATGCTTGGCCTGGGCATTGGCCTGGCGCTCGCCGTGCTGCTGACTCGCGCCGTTTCGAGCGCGCTGTTTGGCGTGGTGCAATTCGATGTCATCACCATCACGCTGCTGACGCTGGCGCTGGCGTCGGTGGCGGCGATCGCGGCTTACGTTCCGGCGCGCCGGGCAGCCAAGGTCGATCCTATGGTCGCGCTGCGCTACGAATAGCGCGCGCTCGCAATTGGTCAGAATTCGCTACCAATATTTAAGGAGACTCGTGATGACCGGGCTATTGCAGGATCTTCGCTACGCATTCCGCCAGCTCCGCAAGAGCCCGGGCTTCGCCTGCACAGCGGTTCTTATCCTTGCTCTGGGAATCGGCGCAAGCGTTTCTATTTCTGGTTTCGTCGATGCCGCGCTGATCAAGCCTCTGCCTTACCCGAATCCCAACCGCCTCGTGTTGGTGACGGAAAGCGTGCCGATGATTCCTATCGCCAACCTTTCTTATCCGGACTATCTCGACTGGAAAAGGCTGAACCAGGTTTTCAGTTCGCTGGAAGTGTACGGCGGAGCCGGCTATTTGCTGCGCACGCCCGCAGGCTCGGAGCCGGTGCCGGCGCTTCGCGTGAGTGATGGCTTCTTTCACGCTTTGGGCGTCGCTCCTGTGCTGGGGCGCGATTTTTATTCGGGTGAGGATCTGCCCTACACGCCCAAGACCGTGATTCTGAGCTACAGCACGTGGCAAAACCGGTTTGGCGGAAAGAATGATGTGGTGGGAAGCGTGGTTTCTCTCAGCGGCGTTCCCTTCACCATCGTTGGCGTGCTGCCGAGAGATTTCCAATTTGCTCCGGGCGGGAATGAAGAATTCTGGACTACGCTGCACGCCTCCGACTCCTGCGCACTGCGGCGAAGTTGCCACAACTTTGTGGGCATCGCACGGCTTAAAGATGGCGTCTCCGTCCAGGCGGCCCTGGCCAACATGCAGTCGATTGCACGCCAACTGGAACAGCAGTATCCCAAGGACAATCGCGGCCAGGGAGCGACCGTGCTACCGTTGGCCGAGACCATTGTTTCGGATATTCGGCCGATCCTGCTTGCTCTGCTCGGCGGGGCCGGACTCTTGCTGGTCATCGCATGCGTGAATGTATCGAGCTTGCTGCTGGTGCGCTCGGAAAGTCGCCGGCGTGAGATTGCGGTGCGCGGCGCGCTGGGCGCCTCGCGCGCCAGACTCATCCGCCAATTCATCACCGAAGGATTGGTCCTGATAATCGTGGGTAGCGCGCTTGGCGTGGTAGCGGCGGGCGCAGCGATGCAGATCCTGACCCGGCTCATCTCTAAACAAATGATGGACGGGATGCCTTACCTGAGAGGACTGGGGCTGAATTCTCATGTGCTGATCTTTGCGGCTGCCATTTCCGTTCTTGCTGCCGCCCTGCTATCTCTTCCGCCGATTGTGCGCCTGCCCCTGACCAGGCTGCGCGAGGGCCTGAGCGAAGGCGGGCGCGGCTATGCCGGAACTTTGTGGCGTCGTTTCGGCGCGAATCTGGTCGTTGCCGAATTAGCGATCGCCGTGGTTCTGCTGGTTGGCGCCGGGTTGCTGGGCCAGAGTCTTTATCGTTTACTGCATGTGGAGATCGGATTCCAGCCTGATCATCTGGCTGCGGTAGAGATTACGTTGTCCGATGCCACCTACGCGAAAGACCCGCAAGTAGAGGCAGTTGAGCGCCAGATGGTGAGCCGTGTGGAGAGTCTGCCAGGCGTTGAATCGGCGGGGGTCTCGAGCGTGCTGCCCGTGAGTTTTAATGGCAACACCGACTGGATCCGGTTCGTAGGCCGGCCTTACGACGGCGTACACATTGAAGTGAACCAGCGGGATGTGAACCCTGCTTACTTCTCCACACTGCATGCGAAATTATTGCGCGGCCGCTATTTCAGCGAGAGTGATGATGCGTCGAAGCCTCTGGTCGTCATTATCAACCAGACTCTGGCGACGAAATATTTTCCCGGCGAGGATCCGATCGGAAAGCGGATCGGCGACACCGAACTGACGCCGAAGTCGATCAAGGAAATCGTTGGCGTGGTCGACGACGTGAAGGAAGGTTCGCTCGATTCCGAAATCTGGCCGGCGGTCTATTATCCATTCAGCCAAAATCCAGATACGTATTTCTCGCTGGTAGCGCGCACGTCGCAGTCGGAAGAATCTTTGCTGCCCGCGCTGGTCGCTGCTGTTCATGAAGTCGATCCCGGCATCGGCGCCATGAACGAAACCACCATGGCGGCTAAGATCAACAATTCTTCCTCCGCTTATCTCCATCGTTCGGCAGCGTGGCTGGTGGGCGGCTTCGCATTTCTGGCGCTGCTGCTTGGCGTAATCGGCCTGTATGGCGTGATTGCGTATTCGGTGAGCCAGCGAACGCGCGAAATCGGAGTGCGCATGGCGCTCGGGGCGCAGCGAGCCTCTGTGTATCAACTCATCATGGTAGAAGCGGGATGGCTGGCCGGCATCGGCATTGTCGCCGGACTGGTCGGTTCGATCGGCGCCGCAACTCTGATTCGCAGCCTGCTCTTCGGAGTGCGCTCGTGGGACCTGGCCACGCTCGCGGCGGTTTCCGCTGTGCTCGCGATTTCTGCGCTGCTTGCAAGTTACATCCCGGCACGACGGGCGGCGCGAGTCGATCCTATGGTCGCACTGCGCTACGAATAGGAGGACGCAACGATGAACGGTTTAGTCCAGGATCTTCGCTACGCCCTGCGCCAACTGCGCAAGAAGCCCGGCTTCACTCTGGTTGCGGTAATTACGCTGGCGCTTGGGATCGGCGCCAATACCGCGGTGTTCAGCGTGGTCGATGCGGTGATGCTGCGGCCGCTTCCTTACTATCAACCGGAGCGGCTGGTTGAGGCGGAATCTGTTAACTCGCATAATCCGAATTCCGGTGCCATCTGTTATCCCGACTTTCTCGACTGGCGCGCGCAGAATCACACTCTCGAACACCTAGTTTCCTATCGCGACAGTTTGTTTACCTTGACTGGCCTGGAACGGCCGGTGCAGGTGGATGCCGAAGTCGTTTCCTGGGATCTGCTGCCCGCCCTCGGCGTTCGTCCCGAGCTGGGGCGAGGTTTCACCGCGGACGAAGAGAAGGTTGGCACGAAGGTGGTTTTGATCAGCCACTCGCTGTGGACTTCTCAGTTCGCTTCCGATCCGGCGATCGTCGGGCGTGGCGTGCGCCTCAGCGGAGATCTTTACACAGTGGTCGGCGTCATGCCGCCAACGTTTCGCTTTCCGGTGTACAAGCCTCGAAACAGCGTCTGGACCACGCTCGCCGTGGACGACGATGCGAACGACCCACATTCCAATGTCAAGAATCGCGGCTCTCACTTTCTCAGTGTGTTCGGACGGGTGAAGCCGGGAGCAACGGTAGAGCAGGCAAGTCAGGATCTGCGGGCCATCGCGGCGAATCTCGCTAAGCAATACCCGAACACAAATACGCGCCATGACTCGGCGCGCGTTCAAACCGAAATTGCTTACCTGATCGGCGACACCCGCACCGCACTGCTGGTTGTGCTCGGAGCGGTGGCTTTTGTGCTCCTGATCGCTTGTGGCAACATCGCGAACCTGTTGCTGGCGCGGACTCGCGAACGGCAGCGCGAGATCGCCGTGCGTTCGGCGATGGGCGCGGGACGGAGGCGGATTGTGCGCCAGTTGCTCGCGGAAAGCCTGGTGCTGAGCGCTGTAGGGGGACTTGCGGGTTGCGCGCTGGCGTTGGCGTGTACTCCCGCGATGCCTGCTCTGATCGGCAACAGTGTGCCGCGCGCTGCCGACGCAGGCGTCGACCCGCGCGTGCTGTCGTTTGCAGTCCTGGTCTCCTTCGCCGCGGGACTGATCTTCGGAATCGTGCCCGCCCTTGCCGCTTCCCGGACTGATCTCATCTCCACTCTGAAAGAGGGTGGCCGCAGCGGAATGATCGGCCGCGACTGGCTGCGGGCTTCGCTGGTCGTGGGGCAGGTCGCGGTCGGGCTCGTGCTCACCGCCGCCGCCGGCTTGCTGATCACCAGCCTGGCGAATCTCGTCCACACCGATGAGGGATTCAATCCCGATCACCTTACGACCCTGTTTTTTGAAACTCCGGATGCGCACTATAAGACCACGCGTCCGCAGTTCTACCGCGAATACTTCGAAAAACTCCGCAACCTGCCGGGAGTGGACTCAGCGGGCGGCGTCATGATGCTGCCCATGACGGACGATAGCGCCACGGTTACATTCGAAGACCCGGAACATCCCCTGCCCGAAGGGCAGTTGTCCAGCGCGGATATCACTCCGATCTCACCGGATTACTTCCGGGCAATGCAGGTTCCGCTTCTGGAAGGGCGTGACTTCTCCGCGCGAGACGATGTCAAGAGCCCGCAAGTGATGATCGTCAATCAGGCGTTTGCGCAAAAGTTTTTTGCCGGCGAAGAAGCGCTGGGCAAGAAGTTGAAACCGGGCGCCGGCGGCGCCAGCCCGCCCCTGGCGCGAAGTCGTTGGCGTAGTCGGCAATATCCGGCTGGGAGCGACCCAGCGCGAGATGCGTCCAGCCATGTATGTGCCCGCCGACCAACTGCCTGACTGGTGCTGTCTGTATTCGGTGGTGCGCTCTTCGCTTGATCCGCACAGCATCGAGGCCAGTGTTCAGCGAATCGTGGCGGCCCTGGACAAGGACATCCCTGTGACCCAGGTCCGCACCATGAATGAACTGATGACCAGCGAGCTTGCCCAGCCGCGATTCGCGACCATCCTGCTCAGTACGTTTGCCGGTCTCGCCATCGTTCTTACCGTGGTTGGGCTCTACGGCACCATGAGCTATTCAGTTTCGCGGCGCACGCGCGAGATCGGGGTGCGCATGGCTCTGGGAGCGCAGCGGAATGCGGTGCTCACCATGGTGTTGAGGGACGCAGCCATTCTGTTGGGTGCGGGAATTGTGCTTGGCATCACAGCCGCGCTGGCCTCCGCGTCGGTATTGCAGGGCATGTTGTATGGCACCGGAGCGCGCAATCCAGTGGTGCTGACGCTGGTGTGCGTGGCAGTCGCGGTCGCGGGACTGGTAGCAGCGTATATTCCAGCGTTTCGCGCGGCGAAGGTCGATCCCATGGTGGCGCTGCGCTACGAATAAAGGAGCTCTATGAGAACACTCCGGCAGAACGCTCGTTACAGCATTCGATTGCTGCGGAAAAATCCCGGCTTCACTCTGATTGCTGCCATTACGCTGGCCCTCGGCATTGGCGCGAACACCGCCATCTTCAGCGTGATTTATGCCGTGCTGCTGGCTCCCATGCCGTATCCCAACCCCGATCAGCTGGTGATTGTGTGGTCGAGAGTGCAGGGAGGCAACAACGTTGTCGCTGCGGCAGACTATCTCGACTGGAAGCAGCAGAATAAAACTTTTCAAGACCTGAACGCCTGGAGCGGCGCCAACTACAACTTCGCCACGCCTTCGCAGCCGGAACAGATCAACGGAAATGCGGAGACCCCGGGCTTCCTGCACATGACCGGAAGTCCATTCTTCCTGGGGCGTGATTTCTCGCCAGAAGAAGGCGAGCCCGGCAAGGAGCACGAGGTCATCCTGATGCATCGCCTCTGGGAGCATCTGGGCAGCGACCGCAACATCATCGGCAAGACGATTCAGATGAATAGCGAACCCTACACGGTCGTAGGAGTCCTTGCAGCGGGCCAGACCGACCGGCTCGATGCTCAATTCGTCGTGCCGCTGGCGTTCAAGCCGGAGCAGATCAATCATGATTTTCACTGGCTGCTGGTTATGGGCCGCATGAAGCCGGGCGTGACTCTGGCTCAGGCGCAAGCCGACATGCAAGTCGTAACCAACCGCATTGCGCAGGATCATCCGCAAAGCAACAAAGGTTGGGGCATCAGTGTCGAGCAATTGCACAACGATTTTTTCCCGAAAGAAGCGAAGCAAACTCTCTGGCTGTTGATGGGGGGCGTCGGATTCCTGCTACTCATCGCTTGCGGAAATGTGGCCAACCTGGTGCTCGCCAAAGGCACGACTCGGTTGAAGGAAGTAGCCGTGCGCACTTCGCTGGGTGCGAGCCGGTGGCAGGTCTTCAGCCAGTTTTTGACGGAGAGTCTGGTCTTGGCCGTCCTCGGAGGTGCGTTGGGCATCGCTTTGGGCGAGGCCATGATTCGGATCATGATGGCGAAGATGCCGCCCTTCACGCTCCCTTCCGAAGCGGAAGTGACGTTGAACCTGCCGGTACTGTTTTTTACGCTGCTAGCAACCACGATCGCCGGAATTCTGTTTGGCTGCTTTCCGGCGTGGCATGCCTCGCGCGTCGATCCCAATGAAACTCTGAAAGAGGGCGGGCGCTCCGGCACCAGCGCCGGACGCCACCGTCTGCTCCGGTCTCTAGTCATCGGAGAGTTTGCCTTGGCGTTGACCATGTTGGCCGGCGCCGGACTTGCCATCCACAGCTTCTGGAATCTCGCGCGAGTCGATCCCGGCTTCCGCACCGAGCACCTTCTCACCTTCAATCTTCCCGTGCCGGAAAAGCGACTCACTCAGCCCGAGCAGATCGTCACTTATTACCGACAACTCACCGAACGCATCGAATCTCTACCCGGCGTGATCCGCGCAGAAGCCGGGACTGGCATGCCTTTGCAAGGCACGAACTTCGGCATGCCCTTCACGATTGTGGGCGCGCCTCCGGTCGCCGATCCGTCCGCACGCCCCGGCGCGGGCTTTGAGATGGTCACTCCGGGATTTTTTCAGACTTTTGGGATTCAGATGCTGAAGGGCGCGCGCCTTAAGCGAGCAGGACACGGCCAGCCAGCGTTCGCGTCGCCGTGGTGAATGAAATTTTCGTCAAGCGCTACTTCTCCGGAGTTGATCCGCTGACGCAGCGCATCATGGTCGAGCAATTGATTCCGGGCGTGACCAAGCTGGGGCCGCCGCTCGAATGGCAGATCGTCGGCGTGTTTCGAAACGTTCACAATGGCGGCCTGCGCGGCGACGGCTTTCCCGAGATTGACGTTCCATTCGCGCAGAGTCCGTGGCCGCAAACTTCCATGGCGGTGCGAACTACTGGCGATCCTGCGCAGATGAGCCAGAGCATCGCTGCCGCCGTGCACGCGGTCGATCCTGACCTGGCTGTCGCGAACGTTAAGACCATGGATCAGATTGTGAGCGAGTCATTGGTGGGCGATCAGTTCGTCACGGCACTCTTCGTCAGCTTCGCTTCCGTCGCGCTGGTGCTGGCCGCCGATCGGCATCTACGGCGTCATGGCCTTCACCGTGGCCCAGCGCACTCACGAGATCGGGCTGCGCATGGCCCTCGGCGCAAGCCAGGATCACGTACTCGGCCTGATTCTGAAGGAAGGAATTATTCTCGCGGCCATCGGACTGGGTTTAGGACTAGTGGGCGCCTGCTTTGTCGGGCGCGCCATGCGCGGCGTGCTCTATGGCGTCGGCACCATTGATGTGGCGGCATTCAGCGCGGTCGCGTTCACGCTGTTCATCGCCGCCTTGCTGGCTTGCTATTTTCCCGCCAGCAAGGCTTCGAAAGTCGATCCCATGGTCGCGCTGCGCTACGAATAGGGAGAATCGGAACCATGATGACCGGATTCACTCAGGATTTTCGTTACGCTCTGCGGCAACTGGCCAAGTCGCCTGGTTTCGCCGCGGTGGCGATCGTCACGCTGGCCCTCGGCATCGGCGCCAACACGGCCATCTTCAGCCTGCTCGATCAGGCGCTGTTGCGCAGCCTGCCGGTGAAAGACGCCGATCGTCTCGTGGTGTTGCAATTCACCGGCAGCAGCAGTGGCCATGTCAGTTCCCGCACGGATGAAAGTTTTTATTTTTCCTATCCCATGTATCGCGATCTTCGCGACCGCAACTCGGTCTTCGCCAACTTGATTGCAACTGACTGGGCAGCGGTGGGCGTACAGTGGCACAACCAGCCTGAGCTGGTCTCAGCCGAATTGGTGTCAGGCAATTATTTTGACGCTCTGGGAATACGGCCAGCGCTCGGCCGTCTCATTGTCGCCGACGATGATCGCGTGGCCGACGCCAATCCGGTTGTGGTGCTGAGTTTCAGTTACTGGCAGCGCCGCCTGGGCTCGGACCTGTCCGTCGTGAACCAGAACATGCTGGTGAATGGCCATCCCTTCACTATCCTCGGAATCGCGCCTCCGGGGTTTCACAGCGTTGTGATGGGCGACACTCCGGATCTGTTTACGCCCATGACGATGAAGGCGGAAGTGCGGCCCGGAATCAACGATCTCGAAGACCGCAGTTCACGATGGCTCAACATCATCGGCAAACTGAAGCCCGGACTCACCCGCGAACAGGCCGAAGCCGGAATCAATCCGCTTTGGTATTCCATCCGTGAAGACGAACTGAAACAACGCGGCTCACAGCACAGAACATTTCAGGGAAAGTTTTCTGACGAAGACGCACTTATACGTGCGCGATGGAGCCAAAGGCTTCTCTCCGCTGCGCAGCGATGTGCAGACGCCTCTGCTGATCATCATGGGCATGGTCGGACTCGTGGCGCTGATGGCGTGCGCGAACGTGGGCAGTCTGCTCTTGGTACGAGCGGCCGGGCGCATGCGTGAAATGTCGGTGCGCTATGCGCTCGGGGCAAAACGCGCCCGCGTGGTGCAGCAACTACTGGTCGAGGGACTAATGCTTGGCCTGGCGGGAGGAGCGCTCGGAATCGCCATTGCACCGAGCGTTTCCGCGTGGCTGATCAACACCATCTGGAGCGCCAATCCCGGCGATCTTCCGTTTTCCGCGCATCCAGACCTGCGGATTTTACTTTTTAATTTTACACTCGCGCTGCTGGTGAGCTTGCTCTTCAGTCTCGCTCCTGCCATTCAGTTCTGGCGGCCGAATCTCGCTCCCGCTCTCAAGCAACAGGCGATGACGGCGGGCGCGGGCCCGTTGCGCTTCCGGCGCATCTCGGTCGCGGTTCAGATTGGATTGAGCGTTCTCGTCCTGGTCGGCGCAGGCCTGTTCGTTCGCACGCTGGAAAATTTGAAGTCGTTGAATGTCGGTTTTGAAACCGATCACCTCGTAACGTTCGGAGTGCAGGCGACGCTCGCGGGATATCGCCCCGATCAGACCCGCGAGCTTGATCACCGAATTCTGCAGACGCTCGCCATCCTGCCGGGCGTGCGGTCTGTTGCGGGCACGACCGATCCCGAACTGGCGGACGACAACACCGGAAGGAACATCACCCTGGCGGGCTATACCGCGAAAGAAAACGAAGATATGGATGTGGAATCGCCAAAGGTAAGCCCCGGATACTTTTCGACCATGGGCGCGCCGCTGCTCGCCGGACGCGAACTTACCGATCAGGACCATGAAGGCGCTCAAAAAGTCGGCGTAGTCAACGAGAGTTTCGCCCGCCACTATTTTGCAGACCCGCAGCGGGCCGTCGGTCAATACTTCGCCTGGGGCGGTGGCAACGTAAAACCAGATACCGAAATCGTCGGAGTAGTAAAGGATATGAAGCACACCGGAGTGCGACAGGAAATCGTGCGCACCATTTTTGCTCCCTATCTGCAGGACGCTGACCCGCGGTCGATGACCTTCTATGTCCGCACCTGGCAATCGCCCGAAAGCGCGGAGGCCACCGTCCGCCGCGCCATGCAGACCCTCGACTCCAAACTGGTGCTGGATAACTTCCGCACCATGCAGGAACAAGTCGAAACCAACCTGATCGCCGACCGGGTGATCGCAATTCTGGCGTCCGCCTTCGGTGTGCTCGCGGTTCTCATGGCCGCCGTAGGCCTCTACGGTGTTCTGGCGTATTCAACGGCGCAGCGGACCCGCGAAATCGGCATCCGCATCGCCCTCGGCGCAGGCCGCACCTCCGTGATGCGCATGGTGCTGGGCGAAGTGCTCTGGCTCGCCGGAATCAGCATTGCAGTCGCACTCCCAGCTTCCCTGCTGCTGGCTCGCGCAGCGCGCAGCCAACTGTTCGGCATTTCCAGCAGCGATCCGCTGACGCTGGTCGTGGTCACCGTGCTGGTCGCTACTGTGGCCCTGGCGTCGGCTCTGTTGCCCGCCCGGCGCGCCGCCAAAACTGATCCCATGAAAGCCTTGCGCTACGAATAGAATTTTTTACCTCAGGAAACGAGAGTGCAATGATTCAACTGAAAAATATCGACCGCAGTTATAAAACCGGCGCGGGACGCACTTGGGTTCTGCGCCGCGTGAACCTCGAAATCCGCGAAGGCGAGTTCATCACGGTAATGGGCCCGTCGGGCGCGGGAAAATCCTCGCTGCTCAACGCGCTGGCGCTGCTCGACGACCAGTGGGAGGGAGAGTACTGGTTTCGCGAGCAGGCGGTTCACGACATGAAACGCAAGCAGCGCAGCGAACTGGCCAAGAAACATATCGGCGTCGTCTTCCAGAGCTATCACCTGCTCGACGACCTCACGGTTCAGGAAAACATCGATCTGCCGCTCTCTTATAAAGACATTCCTCGCAACCAGCGGCAGAGTCTGGTCGCCGATACGCTCGATCGTTTCCAGATCGTCGGCAAAAAAGATTTGTATCCCAACCAACTCTCAGGAGGGCAGCAACAGCTGGTCGGCATCGCACGCGCCGTCATTCACAAACCGCCGCTGCTGCTGGCCGACGAGCCCACCGGCAATCTGCACTCCGGACAGGCCAAGGAAATCATGGAGCTGTTCCGCGGGCTGAACCAGCAAGGCACAACCATCGTGCAGGTAACTCACTCGGAAGCGAACGCGGCGTTCGGCAGCCGCACCATTCAAATGCGGGACGGTTGGCTGGTGGGAGATACGGCCAATCCATCGCTCAATCAATCGGCGGAGGTCAGCGCATCGTGAATGTCTCTGGGACCACTTTTGTAAGACGGGGAATCGCACTCATTTGTGTTTATGGGATGCTGGCTGCTTCAGTGCTAGGTCAGTCCGCCACCGCGCCGGGTGCAACAACGCAGGCAGCAACTCCGCAACCGGCAGCCTCACGGCGCGGCGCACTGCAGGCCACCACTTCGCAGACCGGCGCTTCCGTAGGTTTTGATATGCCGAGGTCGCGCAATCCGCTAAACGCCTACTCGCCCGATTACGTTCCCGCGCCGGTGCTGGCAAACTCGTCGCGTCTCGACCGTCTCATTCGAGACGGCAAGCTCTACCTCTCGCTGAAAGATGCCATCGATCTCGCGCTCGAAAACAATCTTGATCTGGCTATCGCTCGCTACAATCTTCCGATCGCGAACACGGATATTCTCCGCACCCAGGCCGGTGGATTTTTTCGTGGAGTAAACACCGGCGTCGTGCAGGGGACTCCGGGCGGGGGCGTGGGAGGCTTTGGCACTGGCGCTCCCGGAGCCGGGGCCGGCGGCACCACCAGCGGCGCGGGCGGAGCCGGAGCGGGCGCGTCTGGACTGGTGCAATCCACGCTGGGCGCCGGAACTGCAGTCTCGTCCTATGATCCCTTCATTAGCGCCGGCGGCGGAGAGGAACACCAAACGCTGCCGCTCTCCAACCTGACGCTGAATGGCGTGCCCACCTTGCAGACTAATACCGGGCAGTTTAATTTCAATTATTCGCAGGCGTTTGCCACCGGGACAAGTCTCTCCTTCAGCTTCAATAACGCACGCCAAACCACGAACAGTATTTTTACGAACTTGTCGCCGGCTCTGAGTTCCCAGTATCGCGTGACTTTCCAGCAGGAACTTCTCGCCGGATTCGGCTTTGGGCCGAACCTGCGCTATCTCCGCATCGCCACGAATAACAAAAAGATTTCTGATATCGCATTCAAAGACCAGGTGATTGCGACTGTGACTCAGATCGAAAATATTTACTGGGATCTGGTCAGCGCCTACGAACAGACCCAGGTCAACGAACAATCTTCCGCCTTCGCCCAGCAAACGCTAGACAACGCCCGCAAACAACTACAACTGGAAAGCATTCCCGAGATGGATGTTCTGCGCGCCGAGGCAGAAGTTTCCAAACGCGATCAGGATTTAACCGTGGCCCGCACCAGCCTGCAACTGCAGGAAACTCTCATCAAGAACGCCATCACCAAGAGCCTGGACGATCCTGCTCTGGAAGCGATGCCGGTCATTCCGACCGACCGAATGGAGGGAGCGCAGTCTCAAGCCACGCAGTCGATTCAGGACTTGATTGCGACCGCGTTGCATGACCGGCCGGAACTGGCCGAGTCTGACGTCGACCTCGTCAACCGCCAAATCAGCCGCCGGGCGGCACGCAATGCCCTGCTGCCTTCGCTCGCATTGGTTGCTTTCTACGGAGGCTCGGGGTTGGCAGGCCTGCAAAACTCTGTCTGCCAAGGAAGCTGCACTCCCAGTGTGCCCGTCGATTTTTCGGCAGCATTGACTAACACTTTCAACAATACTTCTCCCGATTACTATGTAGGATTGAACCTGAATATTCCGCTGCGCAACCGCGTCGCAAAAGCCGATCAGTACCGCTCCGAACTCGAATATCGGCAGGCCGAATTGCGGCTTGAACAACTGAAGAAGCAGGTCCGCATCGAAGTCCGCAATGCGCAGTATGCAGTCGAGCAAACCGGCGCCCGGGTGCAGGCGGCGCGCAAAGCCCGTGACGTGGCCCAGCGCACATTCGATATCACCAAGAAAGAGCAAGACCTGGGCGCGGGATCCAGCTATCAAACTCTGTCTGCCCAGCGTGACCTTTCTCTCGCGGAACTGGATCTGGTCACGGCCATGACCATTTTCGAAAAGGCCAAAGTTGAACTTGATCGCGCAACCGGAGCGACTTTGGAACATAATGGAATTGATCTCCAGAATGCCGTGACCGGCGTGGTTGGTGATACCATCAGCGCCGCTGGTCCGTAACTTTATATGCAGACTTCCGCCAAATCCGGGGGGCTTTCGGCAGTTGCTCCGACGAGAGACAAGATCGAGAAAGAGAAGCAGGATCGGCCGCGCATCCTGGCGGCCGACGATCAACAGCACGTTCTTGAAGCTCTGGAACTGCTACTGCGGCCGCAAGGGTATGAAGTCGAAACCGCGCGGTCCCCGGCTCTGGTTCGCGACGCGCTCGCCACAGGAACTTACGATGCCCTGCTCATCGATCTGAACTACACACGCGATACGACGTCCGGGCAGGAAGGTCTCAACCTTCTTTCCGAAATCGTCGGCCTCGACAGCACCATACCCGTTATCGTAATGACGGCGTGGGCCAACATTGAACTCGCAGTTGAAGCCATGCGGCGCGGCGCTCGGGATTTCCTTCAGAAGCCATGGGAAAATGAGCGCTTGCTCTCGATCCTGCGAGCACAGGTTGAATTGCGGCGCGCACTGCAGCGCGCAGAGCGACTCGCCGCCCAAAATCGCCTGCTGCAGGCGGAAGGACTTCCCGAGTTCATCGCCACAGCTCCGGCCATGCAACCGGTTTTGGAAGCGATTACCCGCGTCGGCCCGTCGGACGCGAACGTGTTGATCACGGGCGAGCACGGCACAGGAAAAGAAGTTGTGGCGCGCACACTACACGCCGTCTCCGCACGCGCATCGAGACTCATGGTTTCGGTCAACACGGGCGCAGTCCCCGAAGCCCTGTTTGAAAGCGAACTCTTCGGCCATGTGAAAGGCGCATTCACTGACGCCCGTTTCGATCGCATCGGCCGTTTCGAACTTGCCGACGGCGGCACAATTTTTCTTGACGAGATCGGCAACGTCCCGCTACGCCAGCAAGCCAAGCTGCTGCGCGTGCTGGAGGCGGGAGAGATCGAGCGGGTCGGCTCATCCCGCGCGGTGCGGGTGAATGTGCGCGTAGTTTCCGCCACCAACGCGGATCTTCGCACCGCCTGCGCTTCGGGCCAGTTTCGCGAAGACTTGCTCTTTCGCCTGAACACTGTCGAGATTCACGTACCCGCGCTGCGTGAACGCCGCGAAGATATTCCCCCGCTCGCCGGACATTTTCTGACTCGCTATGCAACCCGCTACCGCCGGCCGATTCAGGGCTTCGAACCTGCTGCTTTGCAATTGCTCATGCAATACGCCTGGCCGGGCAATGTGCGCGAACTGGAACACACTCTTGAGCGCGCGGTGCTGATGTGCCGCGGCAACGAAATCCAGCGCGCTGACCTGGGACTGGACATGCTGCGCCCGCAGAGCCAAAACCTCGAAGAACTCAGCCTCGAATCGGTCGAAGCGATTCTCATCCGCAAGGCGCTGCAGCGCTCGCAGGGAAATGTGAGTCAGGCCGCCGAAACTCTCGGACTGAGCCGCGGGGCGCTTTATCGCCGGATGGAGAAGTATGGGCTCTAGCCCGCGGGGCATCCTCAATCCCGGCGCGCGCAAGTCTCCAAAAAAGCGGGTCCGCCTCTTATACGAACGCCGCATCAATCTATACGCCTTCCTGGTGGCGCTACCGGCCCTGCTGGCCAGTGGAGTTTTCATCTGGCTGCAACCCTGGACGTTGCAATCTAAACTCTCACTCATCTTCGTCGAATTGTTCGTATGGTGGCTGCTGGCCATGGCGCTGCAGGAGCAGACCACGCGCCCCTTGCAGACTCTTGCGAATGTAATCTCAGCGTTGCGGGAGGAAGATTATTCATTCCGCGCCCGCGGCGCCGCCACCGATGACGCCCTGGGCGAACTCTCCATCGAAGTCAACGCCCTCGCCGACCTGCTCGCCGACCAGCGTATTCGAGCCATCGAAGCTGCGGCTTTGCTGCGTCGAGTGATGGAGGAAATCGAAGTTCCACTCTTTACTTTTGATCCCGACCAAATTCTGCGCTTGGTCAACTCAGCCGGAGAACGCCTGCTGCAACAGCCAGCCGTCCGATTGCTCGGCCGCACCGCCAGAGAAATCGGCTTGGCCGCCTGCATGCAGGCGGAGAGCGAAACTGTGGTTCCACTGCACTTTCAGGATCCGAATGCGCGCTGGCTGGTGCGCCGCAGTTCTTTTCGCCAGAAAGGCGTGCCGCACACTCTGATCGTTTTGTCCGATGTGAGCCGGGCACTGCGCGAAGAAGAACGCGGCGCGTGGCAGCGCTTGATTCGCGTGCTCGGCCACGAACTCAACAACTCGCTGGCGCCGATTAAATCCATTGCCGGAACTCTGCGGGCGCAGATTTCCAACACCGCTCTCGAAACCGGTCGGCGCGGAGACTTTGAACGCGGCCTGTCGATCATCGAAGCCCGCGCGGATTCCCTGAATCGATTTCTGCAGGCTTACCGGCAACTCAACCAGATGCCGCCGCCGATTCTACGCAGGATTCCAGTCGTTCCTTTGGTTCAGCGAGTCGCCGCTCTGGAGGCCCGGTTGCCGGTGCAGGTGCTTCCTGGGCCGGCGGTCGACTTGATGGTCGATCCTGACCTGGTCGAGCAGATGCTGATCAACCTGGTGCGCAACGCGGCCGAAGCCGCTCTGGAACCGCAACATCCCGTCCCCGCCGACAGTGCGGCAGAAGCCGCTTCCCTCGCGGCTCGCGAGCCGTTCGTCATCGTGCGATGGGAACTGGCTGAACGAGATCTGGTTCTGACCATCGAAGACAACGGCCCTGGCTTGGGCAATCCCGCCAACGTGTTCGTTCCTTTCTACACGACCAAGCCGGCCGGCAGTGGAATCGGCTTGGTCCTGTCGCGGCAGATCGCCGAAGCCCACGGCGGCTCGATTGAACTCCTAAACCGCACCGACCAAAAAGGATGCCAGGCCAGAGTTGTGCTTCCCCGCTCCCAGTCATCGGGTTCGTGACGCCGAAGCGTTCCTACGCTGCCGCGAGATACACATAGCGCAAAACAAACAGAATTGTCAGTATCCAGACCAGCGCGTTCACCTCGCGAATTTTTCCCGCCGCAATCTTCACGACGGTGAAGGAAATCAATCCCAGGCTGAGGCCGGTCGCAATGCTGAAGGTGAGCGGTGTCGCCAGCATCGTAATAAACGCCGGCACCGCTTCGCTGAAATCCTGCCACGCGATCTGCGCGATCGATTGCGTCATCAGCACACCCACCAGGATCAGCGCGGGCGCGGTCGCATACGCTGGAATAGCAGTCGCAAGAGGCGAGCAGAACGTAGCCAGCATGAACAGCGCCGCCACTGCGACGTTGCTCAATCCCGTCCGCGCTCCGGCCGCCACACCCGCCGCGCTCTCGATGTAACTCGTCACCGTGGACGTTCCCGTCAACGCGCCTACCACCGTGCCAACTCCGTCTGCCACGAGAATCCGCCCCGCCCGCGGAATCTTGCCATCCTTCACGAAGCCGCCCTGCTCGCACACTCCCACCAGCGTACCCACGTTGTCGAACAGATCCACAAACAAGAACGCGAACAGGATTTCCAGCAAGCCAAGGTGTGTCGCTCCGCGAAAGTCCAGCTGCAAAAATGTCGACGACGGATGCGGCATGGCAAAAACGGCAGTCGGCCACTGCGTGATCCCGCGAAGCATTCCCAGCAGCGTGGTGCCAAAAATGCCAACCAGAATCGCGCCATGCAGCTTCCGCGACATCAGAATCAAGGTCAGCGCAAGACCGAAACACGCCGTCTGCACGTCCTTGTCAGCGAAACTCCCCAGCCCCACAAACGTATCCGGATTGGCCACCACCAGCTTCGCGTTCCGCAGCCCCACAAACGCGATGAACATTCCAATTCCCGCAGCCGTCGAATGCTTCAGGCAGTCAGGCATGCCGTTGACGATCTGCTCGCGAACCCGCGTCACCGTCAGCACCAGAAAGAGCACACCCGAACAGAACACGACCGCCAGCGCCGTCCGCCACGGCACATGCATGGCAATGCAAACCGAATATGTGAAATAGGCATTAAGCGACATGCCCGGCGCCAGAGCGATGGGATAATTCGCATACAGCCCCATCACCAGCGTCGCGACCGCAGCCGAGACGCAGGTCGCAAACACCACTCCGTCGGGCGGCATCCCGGCCTTGGCAAGAATTTGCGGATTCACCACCACGATGTAAGCCATGGTTACGAACGTGGTGAGACCGCCCAGCATTTCCTGCCGAACGGTTGTCTTGTTCTCGGTGAGCTTAAAATAGCGATCGAGCAATCTTCCTCCCTCAGCTTCTTGACGCAACTTACTCATTCAACTTCGGGACAGCCAGATCGGACTCAGTATTCGATTTTGTTCGGCTTATTTTCCCAGGCGCGAAACGCGGCTTGCGCTTCTTCCCGCATCATCTGCATCAGCGGAATCTTGCGCTGAGCGTGGGGTTGCGCGATCTCGCGATAAATCAAGGAATCGTCGAATCCGATCTTCGAGGCATCGGCATCGCCATTGCCAAAGTAAACGCGAGACAGACGGGCCCAGTAGATAGCTCCCAGGCACATGGGACAGGGCTCACAGGATGTATAAATCTCGCAGCCCTCAAGATCGAAAACGCCGAGTTTGGCGCACGCGCCGCGAATCGCCAGCACCTCCGCATGTGCAGTAGGATCGTTGGTCGCCGTGACCTGATTAGCCGCTTCGGCAATGATCGCGCCGTCTTTCACGATCACCGCGCCGAAAGGGCCTCCCCGCCCGGAGAGGACGTTGTCAATCGAAAGCTCAATGGCGCGAGCCATGAAAGGATTGTCCATGTGTCGACTCTATCGATTCGTGATCCTCAAGGGTTTGCCGGCGTCAGCAACCCGCGAACCCGCAAATCAGTCGACATGGACTCTTTCGCAGCCGCTTCGCTGAGAAGCGAGTATAAGCCGGAGTTGGAATTTCGTAAAATGTTGTTTCAATCTCACCGGCGGGTGAACGAAAGCGGAGTTCCATCCGCATTTTAGCCGTGCCGTCGTCGATTTTCAGAGGAGCTGCCATCGTGAGTTTGCAGGCTTTCGTCGCGCGCAGGGTGGTCACGCCCGAAGGCATCCGTCCGGCGGCTGTCCTGGTCGATGGCGAACGTATTCAAGCGGTCGTGGCTCCTGATCAAATCCCCGCCGGATATGCGATCCACGATTTCGGCGATGCAGCAATTCTCCCCGGGCTGGTCGATTCGCACGTTCACATTGACGACCCCGGCCGCAGCGACTGGGAGGGCTTCGAAACCGCAACCCGCGCCGCCGCCGCTGGGGGTTATACCATGCTGGTCGATATGCCGCTGAACTGCCTTCCCGCGACCACAACGGTCTCCGCGCTGCAAGCCAAGCGTCAGGCGGCGCTCGGAAAATGCCGCGTGGACTGGGCTGCCTGGGGCGGCGTTGCGCACGATAATCAAGATGACATCGAACCACTCGCCGCTGCCGGCGTGCCGGGCTTCAAATGTTTTCTGGTCAATCCCGGGATCGATGGCTTCACTATGGTGACCGAGCAACTGCTGCGCTTAGCCCTCCCGCACGTTGCCCGCACCGGCCTGGCGCTCCTCGTGCACGCCGAACTTCCCGGCCCGATCGATCGCGCCACCGAAGCTCTCTCTAACGCCGATTGGACCCGCTACTCCACCTACCTACAGTCGCGCCCGGACGGTGCCGAATTGGCCGCGATTCGACTCATGCTCTCACTCTGCCGCGAGTTCGGCTTCCGTCTGCACATCGTCCATCTCTCCACCGCTCAGGCTCTTCCCGAACTTCGAGCCGCGCGCTCTGAGGGACTCGCGGTGACGGTCGAGACCTGCCCACACTACCTGCATCTTTCCGCCGAGAGCATCCCGGATGGCGCAACCCTGAACAAGTGTGCACCGCCGATTCGCAGTCGCGAAAATAACGATCAGCTATGGCAGGGTCTGCGGGACGGAACCATTGATCTCGTGGTCACCGACCACTCTCCCTGTCCTCCGGCGATGAAGCGCCTCGCCGAGGGCAGTTTCCAGACGGCCTGGGGCGGCATCGCCAGCCTTTCCGTCGCGCTGCCGCTGATGTGGACCGAGGCCAGCCAGCGCGGATTCGCCCTGCTCGACCTCGCGCAGTGGATGTCCGCCGCACCGGCTCGCCTTGCCGGTTGCAACCCCCACAAGGGCCGCATCGCCCCTGGCTACGATGCTGATTTCGTGGTCTTCGATCCCGACCGCGAATTTATCGTGACCAGCGAAAAACTGCACTACCGCCATCCCCTCTCGCCTTATCTCGGCGAAACTCTGCGCGGAGTCGTGCATGCGACCTACCTGCGTGGAAATCCAATCTTCACCGATGGAACTTTCCCCGGCGAGCCCTCCGGGCGCGAATACACCGCGAATCGAATCCATCGATCCACGCCATAACCTTTTTCTATCTCTCGGTGCAACACTCCTGCGCATTGCTCCCGAGTCTGTCATACACTATCCCATCCGCGAAACCGGGCGATTCATCCCAGTCAGTGGAGCCCGAGCTCGATCAATGGAGTCCGGTCGATTCTCGAAACGCTGAGCTATGACCACCGATCGCATCGTCGGCCAATCCGTCCCGCGCAAAGAAGGACGCGACAAAGTAACCGGAAGATCGCAGTACGTCGACGACATGGTTCTCCCCGGCATGCTCTTCGGAGCTACGGTTCGCAGCCAGATTCCTCGCGGCCGAATCAGAAAAATCACGTTCGATCCAGCGATGGCCTGGGATGAGTTTGTAATCGTGTCCGCAAAAGACATCCCCGGCAAGAACTGCATCGCCCTGATTGGCGAAGACCAGCCTTGCCTGGCCAGCGATTTCGTGAACCATCCGGAAGAACCCATCCTCTTGTTGGCGCATCCCGACCGCCATCTTCTTCCCGAAGCGGTTGCCGCGATATCGATCGATTACGATCGGCTGCCCAGCATCTTCACGATCGAAGAAAGCGAAAGCCGCTCGCAGATCATCTGGGGCGAAGACAACATCTTCAAAACCTACCGGATCGAAAAAGGCAGTCTCGACGGCATCTGGGAAAAGGCCGACTACATTGTCGAAGCCGAATATTCCACCGGCGCGCAGGAGCAACTCTACATCGAAAACAACGGCATGATCGCAACCTGCGATGCGGCGCAGGGAATCACGATCTGGGGCTCGCTGCAATGCCCCTACTACATTCACAAAGCACTCATGGCGCTCTGCAACCTGCCCGCAGAAAAGGTTCGCGTCATCCAGATGGAGACGGGTGGGGCTTTCGGCGGGAAAGAAGACTATCCATCAATAATCGCGGGACATGCGGCGTTGCTGGCGATGAAATCGGGAAGGCCCGTGAAGATTATTTACGACCGCCTGGAAGACATGGCGGCGACCACCAAACGTCATCCTTCCCGCACCCGCCATCGCACTGCCGTCAGCCGCGAGGGAAAAATCTTCGGCGGAGAAATTGATTTCACCATCGACGGCGGAGCCTATGCCACACTATCTTCCGTAGTTCTCTCTCGCGGCGTCATTCACGCCGGCGGACCTTATTACTGGCCGAACATTCGCATCACCGCGAAAGCCGTCGCCACCAATGCCCCGCCGCACGGCGCATTTCGCGGCTTCGGCGCGCCGCAGAGCCTGTTCGCCATGGAGCGCCACATGGACCGGATCGCCCAGGCCGTCGGCCTTTCTCCCGTCGAGATTCGCCGCCGAAATTTTCTGCAACCAGGGCAGGACACGACCACGCAGCAGGTCATCACCGAGCCCATCGATATGGGACAGTTGCTCGACCGCGCTCTGGAAGTCTCCGACTATCACTCTAAGAAAAGTACGTTCGCGAAGACAGATCAGGACAGTCCAACAAGAAAAGGCATGGGCATCGCCACGTTTCTGCACGGTGCGGGATTCACTGGCTCAGGTGAGCGCTACCTAAGTTCGCTAGTCGGCGTCGAAGGCTGCGCCGATGGCAACGTTCGCGTGCTGGTCTCGAGCACGGAGTTCGGCCAGGGCACAAAAACTGTGCTGAGCCAGATCGCAGCCGAAGCCCTGCGCTTGCCCTATGAAAGCGTCAGCATGGCGCAACCTGACACCGAAGAAGTTCCCAACAGCGGCCCCACAGTCGCCTCGCGCACAGTCATGGTCGTCGGCAAACTCGTGCAATCCGCCGCGCTCGGAATCGTGCAGACTCTCATCGCATCGAACCTGCTGCGCGACGACTACACTGCCGACGAATTTCGCGCCGCCTGCCAGCAGCACGTTGCCGCGCACGGCCAGTTCCGATCCTGGTCGCGTTACGAAGCGCCCAGCGGAATTTTCTGGGACGACCAGGCCTATCGCGGCGAAGCCTACGCCGCCTACGCCTGGGCGGTTTACATCGCGGAAGTCTCCGTCGATCTGAACACGTACAGCGTTACCGTCGACGACTTCGTCGCGCTCCAGGAAGTTGGCAAGGTTCTGCATCCGCTACTGGCGCGCGGGCAAATCATCGGCGGTGTTGCCCAGGGCATCGGCTTCAGCCTCTACGAAAAAGTGGTCTGGCAAAATGGACGCATGCAGAACGCGCAGATGACCAACTACATCATGCCCACGTCGAGCGACCTGCCGCCGATTCGCGTTTTCTTCGAAGAGTTGGGAAACGTTCACGGTGCCTACGGCGCCAAGGGCATCGGCGAACTTCCCATGGACGGTCCCGCGCCCGCGATTATCAATGCCGTCGTAGACGCACTCGGAGTTCCTTTCGATTTCGTGCCGCTGCTGCCCGAAGACATCATGGACGGTCTCGCTGCATCGGTGTCGATGACACTTCATTCAAGCGAGACGGTCCGATGACGGATTCTCGTGCGAGTCGAGTCGCAATTCGAAATTTCGTTCGTAGTCAACGGGGAGTCGAGAAAGATTGCGGCCTTCCCGATGGAACGCCTGCTCGACGTACTGCGATTGAAGCTAGGACTAACCGGCGCAAAGGAAGGTTGTGGCGAAGGCGAATGCGGCTCTTGCTCGGTCCTAATGGATGGCGCACTCGTCAACAGTTGCCTCGTTCCCGTTCTGCAAGCGGCCGGAGCCTCCATCGTCACCATCGAAGGGCTCGCAGCCGGAGATTCGTTGCACATCTTGCAGGAAGCGTTTCTGGAGTGCGGCGGCGCCCAGTGCGGCATCTGCACGCCGGGAATGATTCTCGCGGCGACGCACTTGTTGAGCAAAAATCCGTCGCCTACGACCGACGAAATCCGCGAAGGCCTCGCCGGCAACCTTTGCCGCTGCACCGGCTACAGCCAGATTGTCGAATCTGTAATGAGCGCAGCGCGCCGCAGATCAGCAGTGGCGATCGACCACTTGGAGACGACTCCATGAAATCGAATCCCGCAGAGTACGAAATGGTAGCGCCTGGGGACCTGCACGCGATCGTCTCTCTGCTGGCGGACCAACCCGGCGCGTGGCAACCAATTGCCGGCGGTACCGACATCATGGTGCAATACGCCGCCGGAAAACTCCCGACCCGCAAACTCGTCAGCATCTGGAACATTCGTGAATTGCGTCGCATCGAAATCACAGATCATGAACTCCGCATCGGCGCGGCGTCTACTTACTCCGATCTTCGCCAGCACGAAGTGATTGCGCGCGAGTTCCCCCTGCTAGCCATAGCCGCCCGTTGGACAGGGAGTGTCGCCAATCAGAACCGAGGTACGCTCGGCGGCAACATCGTCAACGCGTCCCCCGCAGCCGATTCCCTGCCTGCGTTGCTCGCCTATGAAGCCGAATTGATTCTCGTCTCGGTCCGCGGCCAACGCCGCATTCCCTACGTCACGTTTCACACCGGATATAAGAAAACACTTCTCGCACCCGACGAACTGATTCAGGCGGTGTGTCTGCCAAGGCGGTTCGCCGGATATTGCACCCATTCGCGCAAGGTCGGCGCGCGCAACGCTCAGGCGATCTCTAAAGTTTGTGTCGCTGCTCTCGGGTGCCTCGCGAATGGAGTAATCGAAGATATTCGCATCGCCCTCGGTAGCGTCGCGCCCGTTCCGCTTCGCCTCCGGGAAACCGAACAAGCCCTGCAAGGCAAGTCCATAGATCCCGCTCTATTAACTCTGGCCAGAAAAATAGCCATCGCCGAGATCCGTCCCATCGATGACATCCGATCGACTGCGAAATATCGCGCAGCAGTGGCGGGCAATCTGGTCGTCGAATTCTTGAATCGCCTAAATTCTGAGCGTACGGAAACGCCTGCCCCACCCAAAGTCCTGACCCTGTGGAATCTCCTTCCGCCCGATGAAGCCGTCAGCCAGATTCAACCCTGCTGCGGATCCAAGGCATGGGCGCGCGAGCTAGTCGCTCGCAGACCTTTAGCCGGCGAAAAAGCACTTGTGCGTGCATCCAACGACATTTGGCGCAGTCTGCCTCCATCCGATTGGACCGAAGCATTCCAAAGTCATCCGCGCATTGGCGAGATGCGTGCCGCGGAACCTATATCAGCTCAATCTTCATCTTGGTCGGAGCAGGAACAACGAGATGTGACCGACGCAGATGCAGCGGCAAAAGCAGCGCTAGCCGAGGCCAATCGAGAATACGAGCAGCGCTTCAATCGAATTTTTATCGTGTGCGCCAGCGGCAAATCTGCTCCGGAAATTCTGGCGCTCCTTCAACGCCGCCTCCACAACAACCCCGATAGTGAACTGCACGAATGCGCCGAAGAGCAACGGCAGATCACCGAACTCCGCTTGAAGAAATGGCTCCAGTCATGAAACGCATTTCGACCCACATACTCGACCTGGTTCAGGGCAAGCCCGCCGCAGCAGTTTCCGTGCGCCTGGAAAAGCAAAACGAATCCGGAGCCTGGCAGCAACTAACCATATCTCAGACCGATCAGGACGGCCGTTGTTCCCAGCTCCTGCCGCAAGACGACGCTCTCTCCACCGGAGTCTACCGACTGACATTCGAGACCGGAGATTATTTCGCGCACCGAAAGATCGCAACTCTTTATCCGGTCGTGGAAGTCACCTTTCGCGCACAGGACGGCGAATCTCATTTTCACATTCCGCTGCTCCTGAGCCCCAACGGTTACACCACATATCGCGGCAGCTGAATCGCTCCTCGCCTATGGAGTCAATAAGATGACCTCATCAATCCGCGAATGGCTCAACCTGCTGGTGCGCTGGACTCATGTGTTTGCCGCCATCATGTGGGTCGGCCAAACCTATTACTTCACATGGCTCGACGGCCAATTCAGTCGGCGCACCAAAAACTCGACCGCGGATGCCGCGAGCTCATCAATATGGATGGTTCACAGCGGCGGCTTTTACACCGTCGAGAAACAGAAGTCGTTGCAGGTCAGACCCGAGCTCGTGCATTGGTTCCGCTGGGAAGCGTTGATGACGTGGGTCAGCGGGATCGTTCTGCTTTTCCTCGTCTACTACTCCAGCAGTGGGCTCATCGATCCCGACATCGCCAACATCTCACAGCCCGTCGGAATTGTGATCGGGCTCGCTGTGCTCGTCCTCGGCTGGGTCGTCTACGATCTCGCGCTGCGCTCGGCCCTGAGAAAATCGGACTTCGCATTTGCTCTGTTCTCACTGCTGATGATCGCCGCGCTGGCCTGGGGATTGACCCACATCTTCAGCGGCCGCGCCGCGTACATCCACGTGGGCGCGGTATTTGGGACCATCATGACCGCCAACGTCTGGTTCCGCATTCTTCCCGCGCAACGAAATATGGTCGCGGTCGCGGCCGCCGGCCAGGCCTTTGATCCCGCGCTCGGCGCCCAAGCCAAGCTGCGATCCAAACACAATACTTTTATGGCCGTTCCCGTTGTCTTTATCATGGTCAGCAATCACTTTCCCGTTGCGACTTACGGGAATGACTATGGATGGGAAATCCTGGTTGCCCTCGTTTTACTCGGCTGGGCAGCGGCGAAAGCGATACGCGAATCTTGAAAGTGATCAAGCCAGCATCGGCAGAATCGAGATCCCGTGCAAACGGCTGAGACCACAACCCGCGCCGCAGAAGTCATCGCTCGCTGCCGGCGGCTCGCAACTTTTTCAGAAGACTCATTTGGCACGCGCCGCACTTTCCTGTGCCCGCCCATGCGCGAGTGCCATCAGGAAATCACTCGCTGGCTCGATGCGCTCGGCGTTCGCGCGCAAATTGACGCCGCCGGAAATCTCCGTGCTGTTTATCCTGCTGCGCAGCCGAATGCGCCGCGCCTCCTGATTGGTTCGCACCTCGACACAGTCCCGAACTCCGGCTTGTACGACGGGGTCCTCGGAGTTCTGCTCGCAGTCTCGCTCCTCGAAGAGTTGCAGGGCCGGAAGCTTCCTTTTGCCATTGAAGTCATCGGATTTTCCGAAGAAGAAGGAGTTCGCTTCGGTATTCCATTCATTGGCAGCCGCGCGCTCGTCGGCACACTCGACGAGAGACTCCTCGCCGCTCGCGACTCTCGCGGCATTTCGGTACGGGATGCAATCGAAAACTTCGGACTCAATCCCCGCGATCTTTTGCGGGTCGAGTTGGCAGACGATGCCCTCGGCTACCTCGAGTTTCACATCGAACAGGGGCCGGTTCTTGATGCATTGCACCAACCCCTCGCCGCCGTCGAAGCCATCGTTGGACAAAGCCGACTCGAACTCACATTCCTGGGCCGCGCGAATCACGCCGGAACGACGCCCATGCACCTTCGCTTTGATGCCGTCGCGGGAGCAGCCGAGTGGATCGCCGCCGTCGAACACACGGCGATGCATGTGCCGGGTCTGGTTGCGACCGTAGGAAAAATCGAAGCCCGACCCGGCGCGACCAACGTTATCGCCGCCGAGGCTCGTATGACCCTCGACGTTCGCCACGGCTCCGACGAGATTCGCACCCGCGCCGTGCATGATCTGATTCGTCGAGCGCAAGAAATTGCCAAGCACCGCGGGTTAACCATTCGACACAAGCCGCTGTTAGACCAGTCCGCAGTCGGGATGGACTCTTTTCTTGTCGGACAGATTGAGCGGGCAATTACCAGTACTGGCTGCAAGCCGCATCGCATGGTCAGCGGCGCCGGTCACGACGCCATGATACTCGCTCAGAAAATTCCGAGCGCAATGATATTTCTGCGCAGCCCCGGCGGCATCAGCCACGATCCCGCTGAATCAGTCGTGCCGCAGGATGTTGAGCAAGCCATTGCCTGCGGAATGAATCTGCTCGATCGACTTGCCGCATCTGCCGAATTTCAGCAAAGGACGAACCGTGCATAATCTTGGCCTCACCCGAAGCGCACAACAGTCGAATCATCTCCTGCTGACTCCCGACACTTTTGTTCGTACCGTTCTGCCGGGCATGAAGGCTTGTTCCGCGATTGTCCACATCAACCCGGCCCTGGGCGCCAGGTTCACGCAATACACCGCCGAGTTCGAACCCAATGGAGAACTCGGCAACACCCCCGCACAACGTTTTGTTTTTGTAATCGAAGGCGTCGTCAAGGTGGAAGTCGAAGGCCAGGCGAAGAAGATGTCCGCGGGCGGTTACGCCTACTTCCCCGAGGTTTTGCCGCATCGCGTAACGGCGGTGAAGAAAAGCCGCGTCGCGGTCATCGAGAAGCGGTACGAATCACCCGACGGCGTTCGTCCGCCACAGCTGATTATTTCGAGTGACGACGCAGTTTCATCGCATTCGCTTGGCGACGATCCTGCCCTGCAGGTTAAATGTCTTCTGCCCGATACGATGAGTTACGACTTCGCCGTCAACACCATGGTCTACCAACCCGGTGCCGCGCTGAGCATGGTTGAAATGCACGTTATGGAGCATGGCCTCATCATGCTCGAAGGCGGAGGCATCTATCGCCTCGGCGACTCGTGGTATCCCGTCACCGCGGGAGATTTCATCTGGATGGGTGCATGGTGCCCGCAGTGGTTCGGCGCAATCGGAAAAGTCCCGGCCAAATATCTAATCTACAAAGACTGGAACCGTCATCCCCTGGCGGGTTTGCAAAGATGAGCTTAATCATCGACCGCGATCGGATGCTTTCGGAGATCGAAGCGCTCGCTCTGATTTCTGAAGCAGAACCACCGGTCGTCACCAGGATTGTTTTCACGCCCTCCGATCTCAAGGCGCGTGCATGGATGAAGGCACGCTGCGAAGCAGCCGGACTTGCCGTCCGCGAAGACGCCATTGGCAACACTTTCGCCCGCTGGAATGGAACTGACATATCCTCACCGGTTGTGGGCACCGGTTCGCACATCGACGCCATTCCGAACGCAGGAAAATATGACGGAGTCGTAGGAGTGCTCGGAGGCCTGGAAGCGATCCGTGCCTTGCAGAAGAGCGGGTTTCATCCCCGGCATTCGATTGAACTGCTGATCTTCACAGCTGAGGAACCCACGCGCTTCGGAATTGGCTGCCTCGGCAGCAGACTCCTTTCGGGCACCCTCTCGCCAGAAGCCGCGCGAAAATTAACTGACAACAACGAAGCAGCACTCGACGAAGTTCGCCGAGCAGCTAATTTTACCGGCGAACTCGAACAGGTTCAGTTAGCCAGCGGATATTACAAGGCCTTCGTCGAACTGCACATCGAACAGGGCCCGCTGCTTGAGCAGCAACAGATTCCTCTCGGCATCGTGACCAACATCGCCGCGCCAGCCAGCCTGCACGTCGTCATTGAAGGTTCGGGCGGGCATGCGGGTGGCGTTCTCATGCCCGATCGGCGCGACGCCCTGTGCGCAGCCGCTGAAATGATCTTGATGATTGAGAATGCGGCCCGCGGCAGCGGAGCCGTCGACACCGTCGCGACGGTCGGCATCTGCAACGTTTTTCCCGGCGCGGTCAACAGCGTTCCCAGCCGCGTGCGCCTCAGCCTCGATATCCGCGACACCGATCTTCAGCGACGGGACACTGTCATGCGAGCCATCGAAACGAAATGCGAATCGATCGCGAGCGACAGGCGCGTTGCGATCCGCTTCGAACCACTCAACGCCGACGCACCTGCCGACTGCTCCCCTGCAATCATCGAAGCTCTGTCTCAATCCTGCCGGAAGCACGGACTGAATTTTATTCCCATGGCCAGCCGCGCCTATCACGACTCACTCTTCATCGCGCGCATCGCTCCCGTCGCCATGCTATTTATTCCTTGCCGCAACGGGTACAGTCACCGTCCCGATGAATACGCCTCTCCAGAAGACATCGCGCGAGGAACCTTGGTACTCGCTGAAACTCTCGTGACCCTGTCGCAGTGACGTTCGCGGAACAAGATCTAAGGAGCGCTTGGAATGATCGATCTCGCGCTCTGTCCAATGTTCAACAATATCGCGCACCACTTTATCTCCGACGATCTGCGCCGCTTCCAGCGCCGGCATGTAGGCGGAATAATTCCCCGAAACCATCTCCTTCAAACTCTCGGCTACCGGAACTCCCGGAGCTTCGCGGTCGTAATTACTCACCGTGCGCAGCACCAGGACCCGCCGCAAATCTATGCGTCCCGCCTGGCTCAGGAACGTGAGCGCCTGCATCGTTCCCGAATCTTCCATCGCCGCGACCATGTAGTTCCCCTTGCCGCCGGTGTAGTAGCGAGTCCACGCGTTCGCCCACTCGTCCATCTTCGAGCCGTGCCAGAACGTGCCTGCCGACATCGTATCGCCACGCGTCACAAAGGGAGGTTTCTGCGCATTCGGAAATCCTGCGAAACGCGCACGCGATTTACGCATCGCATCGGAGTCGGCCAGCGGCACACTGCGCGTCAGGTGAAACGCCCACCTAACCAGTCCCGAATTCAGACTGTACATCTCCCCATACTGGTCGTCGGCAGGCGGCTCGTACGGTGTGCCTTTCCGCAGAGGCAAATATCCAGTCGGCCAATCGGCTGGAATCTGCCGCGCATCAACCTCAAACGCCAGATCGCCGTCCACCACGTGATCCGCCCACACCGCGGATCCAACCGAAACATCCGCTGGATCGCCGCCGCCAATCCCCGCAACAATCCAATACGCTCTCGACAAATCGAAACGCGGATCGAGCCCCAGCGCCATCACCGAAGCCGCGGCCTTAGCGGTGCCTACTCCCGTCACCATGCCGAGCACGCCATCCTTATTCATCCGGACATGGTGATACCCGGCAGCCAGAGGAAAAATCTGATCCAGATGCTCACGCTCCACCCACAGTTGAAATTCTCCCGGTGCGTCGCCCGTATCCTCGCCGCGCTCGAACATCGTCACCACAATAACTTTGACTCGAATCGGGGAAGCTGAAGAAGTCTGGCCCGGCAGAGAATCGGAACAAATCGCAAACAGGACGAACAGCAGGATCGACCGCGCGAACCGTGTGAACGCATAATCTCGCAACCCGATCCTCGTTGAATTTTGCCTCACCCCATCGTCCCCCGAATCCGCGCATATCCCGGCTTGATCGCGGAATAAATAAACTCGCAGCGCTCCTTATAGGGCAGGAATGCGCTTTTCATCGCGTTGACCGTGATTTTCTCGAAGTCGTTCAGGGTCAGTCCAAATGTCTGCGCGGCGGCTTCAAATTCTTTCGTCATGGTCGTATTACTCATCAGCCGGTTGTCCGTGTTCAAGGTGACGCGGAACTTTTCCTGATAAAGAATCTTGAACGGATGCTCCGCCAGACTCGGCGTAGCCCCGGTGTGAACGTTGCTCAGCAGACAAATTTCCAAAGGAATCCGCTTGTCCAGAACATACTGCGCCAGATCACCGAGCTTCACAGCCTTGCCATCTGCAACCGCAATGTCCTCGATGAGGCGCGTCCCATGCCCGATCCGGTGCGCCCCGCAATACTGAATCGCCTGCCAGATCGATTCCTTCCCGTAACCCTCCCCGGCGTGAATCGTGATATTGAAATTCTCCCGCTGAATGTAATGAAATGCATCCACATGCTTCTTTGGCGGGTATCCGCCCTCCTCACCCGCCAGATCGAATCCCACGACTCCGCGCGCGCGAAAGTCGACCGCCAGCTCCGCCATTTCCAGCGAAGTGTTCATGTTGCGCATCGCGCAAATGATCAATCCAGAGGCAATTCCAAAATCCTTTCGCCCGCGCTCTAATCCCTTCAGCACGGCCGAAACAATCTGCTGATGGGTCAGCCCTTTCTGCGTATGAAATATCGGCGCAAACCGCGTTTCAAAATAGATGATCCCGTCACGGCTCAAATCCTCGGCCTGCTCGTACGCCACGCGTTGCAGTGCATCTTCGGTCTGCATCACCGCAATCGTGTGCGCAAATCCCTCTAGGTATTTCGCGAGGCTCCCCTGATTCGCGCCGCGAAAAAACCATTCCGAGAGCGCTTGCGGATCATCAGTGGGCAGGTCGATATATTTCGCGTCTCGCGCCAGTTCGATCACCGTCTGCGGCCGCAGCACGCCATCCAGATGTTCATGCAACAGGACTTTCGGAAGACTCCGCAATAGTTCTCTGTCAAGTTTCATCGAGACTTCACTCCGCGCAATGCCGGCGTCCAGCGACCGCAAAGCGTTGCAAGATAATACACCACTCCGGCGGCAGCGCTGCGGCATCGATCTTGTGCTTCCCGTCGGAAAATAACTGCACTCATCGAGGGGCTGCGCTACGATAAATCGTGCCTCCCTTTCGCATCGACGCCCACCAGCACTTTTGGATCTACAGTCGCGCCGAATACGACTGGATCGACGACTCGATGTCCGCTCTTCGCCGCAACTTCGTGCCAGCGGATTTGGAGCCTGAACTGAAAAGCAACGGCTTCCACGGATCGGTCGCCGTGCAGGCCCGCCAAACGCTGGAAGAAACACGCTGGCTGCTCGACCTGGCCGACCACTCTCCCTCGATCCTCGGCGTGGTGGGTTGGGCCGACCTGCGTTCGCCCGACATTCATTCGCAACTCACAAGCCTGACTCAAAATCCGAAACTGGTCGGGCATTCGCCATGTCGTGCAAAGCGAGCCCGACGATCGCTTCCTTCTGCAGCCAGATTTTCTGCGAGGCATTTCCGCTCTCGAAGAGTTCAATCTGGCCTATGACATTTTGATTTACCCCAAACATCTTCCTGTAGCGGCCGAGTTTGTCGCACGCTTCCCTCGGCAACGCTTCGTGCTCGATCACATGGCCAAGCCGCCTATCAGTAGCGGTGAAATCGATTCGTGGGCGCGAGGCATCCATCGCCTGGCCAGCTTTCCCAACGTGCATTGCAAACTTTCTGGGCTGGTTACTGAGGCGGACTGGCAGCATTGGCAGCCCGCGCAGATCATCCCTTATCTGGACGTGGCTTTCGAATCTTTCGGGCCCGATCGCCTCATGATCGGCTCCGACTGGCCAGTATGCCTGGTCGCTGCGCCTTATGCGCGAACTGTTAACGTTGTGAAGTCCTACCTGTCGCCACAAACATCAGAATGTAGAGATGCCGTCCTCGGCGGCAATGCGCAGCGCTTCTGGAGCTTGCGGGTGAGATAGAAAGGCCGCAAACATGCCGATGTGGGGACAGTCCTCGGCTAGCTCGCCCTGAACGACCTCGAAGCGTCAAGCGAGACCCGCCTGATGTTTTACAATGTCGGGGCGAATCAAACTTCCCTTGCCGGCCATGTCTCGATCTCTTCTCCAACTCGATCCCCGGGACAACGTTCTGATCGCGCTCACCAACTTGCGCCCGGACGAAACCGTCGAATTCAAAGGGCAGATCTACACTCTTCCCAAGAATGTTCCCGCCAAACACAAATTCGCTACTCGTCCGCTCAACATCGGCGACAGCGTGGTCATGTACGGCGTTCTTGTCGGCAAAGCGGTCAAGCCCATTGCGACCGGAGAACTCCTGACCACAACCAACATCCAGCATCAGGCATCGGCCTTCGACGAGCAAACTGGCGAATATCATTGGACCCCTCCCGACGTCTCCCGCCGCCTGCACCAAACCTTTCAGGGTTATCACCGCTCCGACGGACAAGTTGGAACTCGCAATTACTGGCTCGTCGTTCCACTCGTTTTTTGCGAGAACAAAAATATTCAGGTTCTGAAACAGGCGCTCGAAGAAGAACTGGGATTCGCCGCGCCCCAACTCTATCGTCGTCAAGTCGCCGAATTGGCGCATCTGTATCGCGAGGGCCGCGCGCAAGAGGTTGCCTCGCACTCCGATCCCGCAACCGCGGTCGCGACTCCGCCGCACCGCCTGTTCGAGAATGTCGATGGCATCCGGTTCCTTCTGCACGAAGGCGGATGCGGCGGTACCCGCGAAGACTCCAACAATCTTTGCGGCCTGATCGCCGGCTACCTTCACCACCCCAACGTCGCGGGAGCAACCGTCCTCAGCCTGGGCTGCCAGCACGCGCAGATTTCGATTCTGCGCGAGGAACTTCGCAAGCGCAATTCCAGGTTCGTCAAGCCTCTGTTTATTCTCGAGCAACAGCGCAGCGGATCGGAAGCCGCCATGATGTCGGAAGCGATTCGCCAAACGTTCCTCGGCCTGGTCGAAGCCAACCAAGCGCAGCGCTCTCCCGCTTCGCTAGCGCACCTTTGTCTTGGGCTGAAATGTGGAGGTTCCGACGGCTTCTCCGGCATCTCCGCGAATCCCGCCATCGGCCACACCGCCGATCTGGTCGCCGCCCTCGGCGGACGAACCATCCTCTCCGAATTTCCCGAACTCTGCGGCGTGGAGCAGGAGCTGATCAATCGCGGTAAGAATAAAGAAGTCGGTAATCGTTTCATCCAACTCATGCGCGCCTACGCCGCCCGCGCCGCCGCCGTGGGCTCCGGCTTCGACATGAATCCCTCCCCAGGCAACATACGCGACGGGCTTCTCACCGACGCCATGAAATCCGCCGGAGCCGCCAAGAAGGGCGGCACGTCTCCCAGTCAGCGCCGTCCTCGACTACCCTGAGTACTCCACCGAACCCGGTCTGAATCTGCAATGCACGCCCGGCAATGACGTTGAATGTGTCACCGCGCAAGTGGGCGCCGGAGCGAGCGTCGTCCTGTTCACCACCGGCCTCGGCACGCCGACCGGAAATCCCATCGCCCCGGTCGTTAAACTTTCCACGAACTCCGATCTCGCGCAACGCATGCACGACATCATCGACATTGATACCGGCTCCGTCGTGGCCGGCGAGAAAACCATCGAGCAGATGGGCGAGTCCATTCTCGATCTTGTCATCCAGGTCGCAAGCGGCGAAGTCCGCACTAAGGCCGAACAAAAAGCTCAGGAAGATTTCATTCCCTGGAAGCGAGGCGTCTCGCTCTGACCGCCGATACCAATACCCGAACTTTCCGGCTCGACGGAAAAGTATCGGTCATCACCGGTGGTGGCAGCGGCATCGGCCAGGCCATAGCCTTTAAGTTCGCAGCGCAGGGTGCGGCGGTTCGCATTCTGGATGTCAACGAATCCGCGGCAACCGAAACCTGCCAGCAAATCACCGCCGCCGGCGGACGGGCCTCCGCTCATCTGTGCGATGTAACTAATCCGGCCTCCGTGAGCGCAACATTCAACGATCTTTTCAGCGCCGAGAGAGTCGACATCCTCATCAACAACGCCGGAATTTCGCACATCGGCACCGTCGAAACCACGACTCCGGAAGATTTCGACCGCGTGATTCGCGTGAACATCAAGGGCTTCTACAACTGCATGCGCGCCATAGTCGGGCACATGAAGGACAGCGGCGGCGGAATCATCGTGAACATGGCCTCGATCGCCGGTTCCTCTGGCCTCGCCGATCGTTTCGCGTATTCAACGAGTAAAGGCGCCGTCATTGCTATGACCTATTCCGTCGCACGGGACTATCTGGCTCACAACATCCGCTGCAACTGCATTTCGCCGGCCCGGGTGCACACCCCATTCGTCGACAACTATCTGCAGAAGAATTATCCCGGTCGCGAACCAGAGATGTTCGAGAGACTTTCCAAGGCCCAACCCATCGGAAGAATGGCGGAGCCCGCTGAAGTTGCTTCGCTCGCACTGTTCTTATGCTCGGACGAAGCTGCATTCATCACCGGCGTCGATTATCCGCTGGACGGCGGCTTCTTCAACTTGCGAGGTTAGCGCATGGATCTGCAACTGAAAGACAAAGTTGTCATCGTCACCGGCGGCGCCAAAGGAATCGGCGCGGCCATCGTGCGCTCGCTCGCGGCCGAAGGCGCAATCCCGGTGATCGTCGACCGGGACGCCGAAGCCGGCAAACTCCTGCAAGCCGATTTGCAAACCCCCAGCGCGAATTGCGCATTGATCAACATCGATCTCGAAGATCCAGAGAATTGTTCGCAGTCGATCGCCCAGACGCTGAAAACCTTCGGCCGTCTCGATGCCCTCGTGAACAACGCCGGGCGCAACGATAAGGTCGGCCTCGAATCCGGCAGTGTCGCGGAATACGTTGCCTCTCTCCATCGCAATCTGGTCCACTACTACAGCATGGCCCATTATGCCCTCCCGCACCTGAAGCGCTCGCGTGGAGTGATCATCAACATCGCTTCGAAAACAGCGGTGACCGGCCAGGGCAGCACTTCCGGCTACGCCTCATCCAAAGGCGCGGTCATGGCTCTCACGCGCGAGTGGGCCAGCGAACTTCTCCCGTACGGCATCCGCGTCAACACGGTCGTTCCTTCCGAAGTGATGACGCCGCTCTACCGAAGCTGGCTTGACACATTTCCCAATCCCGAAGAAAAACTTAAAAACATTCTCACCAAAATTCCACTCGAACAACGAATGACTACCGCCGACGAAATCGCCGCCATGGTCGTGTTCCTGATCTCCGCCAAATCGAGCCACACCACCGGCCAGCATCTATTTGTCGACGGCGGCTACGTTCATCTCGATCGCGCTCTTACCTAGGAATCCCCATGACTCCATCCTCACAAACCAAACGCCGTTTCTGCCTGACTCTCGACCTGAAAGACGATCCCGCTCTCATCGCCGAATACAAGCGCCATCACGAAACGATTTGGCCCGAGATCACGCGCAGCATCAAAGACTCCGGCATCGAAGACATGGAGATCTACCTCCTGGGCACGCGCATGTTCATGATCATGGAGGTCAACGAATCGTTCTCATTCGAGGCCAAGAGCAAAGCCGACCGGCTCAATCCAAAAGTCCAGGAGTGGGAAACCCTGATGGAAACGTTTCAGGAACTCCTGCCTCAAACCAGGCCCGGCGAAAAATGGCTCCTGATGGAACGCGTTTTCAAGCTTGAGGAGTTGAAGTGAGATCTGGTTTTCAAGCGGTGCAGATTCAAGCCGCGCCGCGAATTCGGTTAGACACCATTTATAGCTTGCGCCCCGGGATCAATACTCTCAAGGCTGTTCCGGCCACTCGTGCCGTGGATACCGTCGCATCAACTCCCGCCGCACCTCGGGATACAGCCGCTCCCAAAAGCCGGCGAGATCTGTAGTAGTCTGCACCGCCCGCTGATTCGGGGCCAGCAGATGCACCACCAGAGCCGTCTTCCGGGGCCCGATCCGCGGCGTGTCGCGCATCCCAAAGAAATCCTGCAGTCGCGAAGCAATCCACGGCGATTTTCCACGCTCGTAGTGAACCCTGGTCTGGCGCCCCTTTTTCAGGCGAATGCTGGTCGGCGCGATCTCTTGCAGCTTTCGCGAACTCATCTTTCGCTCCAGCATCGGAACCAAATCCGCCGCCGCTTTTCTCAACTCCGCAAAGCCTCGCAGGCCGGCACACAACTCGCGCATCACCTGGGCCTCGTCCGGAACCGTATATTCCGCAAATTCGACCCGCGCTGTGAACTCAGCGAGCGCGTCCATGTCAACGAACCGCTCAACTCCTGCCTCCATCGCTTTCTTGGCGAGTAGGTCAGCGGCCATCTCCGCATCTGGCACCGCTCCTCGTGATTCCTGAATGACGAGCTCGTCATAGCGCATCTCACTGACCGCATCGACTCGCTCTGCTGTGTGATTCCACACCACGCTCGATCGTTCTTTGACCCGATTGGGAAACAGATCGATCAGCCACTCCGGCTCGATGCGCGAGGTCATGCGAATCAGCGGCAACGGCTTCTCCTTGCGACCCTCTGCGTCTACCGCAACCATAAACTCATATCCCGAAACCTCGCCTCCCAATTCAGCCGAGCCGCCAGACGAAAGCAACACCTGATTCCCCGCACGCCGCCGTGCAACTCGATCCGGAAATCCCGCGAGTATCGAAATCAGCAAAGCATCATCATTATTCTTCCGATGTCGGGAACTTGATTCCGGAAGCCGCGCAATTCTGCGCAGCTGCGCGACATGCTGCAACAACCGATGATCGGGCACTAAGTCCATGGCAGCGAGCAAATCATTTTTCTCAACCCGCGCCCCGGACCCCAGCAGGGCCACGGCCAGGCATCCATCTTCGCCCACGCCTCGCGCTAATGCCTCGACGAGAATTCGCGCCAGCCGTGGAGGCAGCGGATACCGCGCCAACTTTTTCGCCAGATCACCGCTCGCTCCCAGCCGATCGAGTAACGATTCAGCCCGCTGCACTGCAGCCTCAGCCGGCGGGTCGAGCCACTCAGCGTCATCGACATGAATAATTCCCATTGCTCGCAAAGCCAGACAGAGTTGTGATAGATCGCTGCGCAGAATCTCCGGCACATCCTGCTCAGGGCGCCGCGAATAATCCTCTTCGCTATAAAGCCGTAGCACCCGCCCCGGCGCAGTGCGGGCCGCGCGCCCCGCTCGCTGCTTTGCCGAAGCCTTGCTCACACGACCAACGTGAAGAGTCGGCAACCCGCTCCACGGAGAATAGCTGGCGAATCGAGCTAGTCCGCTGTCGATCACTGCGGTCACGCCTTCCACCGTTACAGAGCTTTCCGCAACGTTGGTGGAAAGAATTATTTTTCGCTGCGAGGCAGGCGCCAGCGCCCGATCCTGTTCCTTCGGCGGCAAGCTTCCGTGCAACGGAAGCACCAGCAATCCCGCGCGTCGCGCGATTGCGTCGCAAGCCCGCATCGCACGCCGTATCTCTACCGACCCCGGCAGAAAAGTTAGAATATCGCCGCGATGATCTTCCGCAATCAACCGCTCAACGGCATTTTTAACTTGAGCATCGAGAGCTTCCGGTGAGTATGGCAGATGTTGAACGGAAAGTTGGAACAGCGTTCCGGTCGAACGCAGGATCGGGCAACCGGCAAGATATTTCGCAACCGGCTCGGCCTCAAGAGTCGCCGACATAACCACGATTCTCAACTCAGGCCGTGCCCGCTGCAATCGCTTCAACAACGCCAGCGCAAGATCGCTCTCCAGATGGCGTTCGTGAAACTCGTCGAGCACAACAGCGTCGGCACCCCTCAACATCGGATCAGAAAGCAGGCGCCGGGTAAGCACCCCTTCAGTCACGAAGCGCAAGCGCGTCCTCGGGCTGACCGCCTCTTCAAACCGAATCTGGTAGCCAACGGTTTCGCCAACGTCTTCGCCGCGTTCCCACGCGACCCGACGAGCCGCGAGCCGCGCCGCAATCCGTCGTGGTTCCAACACAATCACGTCACCGCGCACAATTCCGAGCACGGCCGGCGGCACGCGCGTAGTCTTCCCCGCGCCGGGCGCTGCCACGATCACCAGGTTTGGCTGCAGTCGTAACGAATCGACAATCTCCGGCACAATCGCGTCCACCGGAAGCGGATCTAGAGGCCGTGGCACATCTCATCGGAACATGCCGCTTCAACCCGCGTCAATCGCCAGGTCTTCCGCCGGCCTTTACTTTTTCCTCGCCGCTTCTTACCTTATCTTCCATGCCCGCGTATTTCACTCCCGACCTCTTTGACTTCCTCGCTCGCCTCAAGCGTCGCAACAATCGCGACTGGTTCCTGGCTCACAAGCAGGAATGGGAAGACTCCGTGCGCCAGCCAGTGCTCCGCTTCATTAGCGATTTCGCTGCGCCTTTGTCCGATATTTCGCCGCATCTCGTCGCCGATCCCCGACCCTCGCGCGGTTCCATGTTCCGGATCTACCGCGACACTCGCTTCTCCCCCGACAAGCGGCCCTACAAAACGCACGTGGCCATGCGCTTCGCTCACCGCGGCAAGGACGTTCATTCTCCAGGCTTTTATTTGCATCTTGAGTCGGGCGGATGTTTCGCCGCGTCTGGTCTTTGGCATCCTGAGCCGCCCACGCTGCTGAAAGTTCGCAACGCTATCATCTCCCGCCCCAAAGAATGGCGGTCCATCCGCAAGCTACTAAACTGGGAAGATGCCGGCAAACTCCGTCGCCCACCTCGCGGATTCCCTGCCGATCACGAATTTGTGGAAGACCTCAAACTTCGCGATCTCGGCACCGCCATCAGCTTCACCGACGCGCAAGTCTGCAGCCCGAAGTTCATGCCGAACTTCGTCCGTGCCTGCCGTGACATGTCTCCCATCGCCGCGTTCCTCAGCGGCGCCGTAGGACTGAAATTCTAGAAGCGAATAGAAGTTGCGACATTCAAGACGCGGAGCGGCCAATCATGGCACTTGCGTCCACAAATCGGTATCCGCACTTCTCTGAAGACGCAGCAGAAATCTACGCGGAAATCAATCCCCGATAAATCCCCATCCCCACTACCGCATCGACTCCCATTGCATGCAAGTCTTCAATTTCTTTCTGCTCGCGAATTCCGCCCGCGGCGATGAGTTGCCTCGTAGTCGCCGTGCGCAGCGGGCGAATCGCCTCCTGAGGAAATCCTTGCAACAGCCCCTCGTTGTCCACATGCGTGTACAAGAACCCACCGCACCACGGCTCAAGCGCGAGCATCATCTGCAATGGACTGACGTCAGTCACCGTCCGCCACCCATGAATTGCCACTCGCCCGCCAATTGCGTCGAGCGCGAACACCAATCGGTCGGCGCCAACCGCCGTCGCCATTCCAGCTGCGAAATCCGCATCGACCTTGCCCTCAGCAAACAACGCCGAGCCCACAATCACGCGTCGCGCTCCGGCCGCGAGCGCAGCCTCAGCCGCCTCTACCGATCGAATCCCTCCACCTACCTGACAGGGCAACTGCCTCGCCAATTCGCCGATCAACCTTCGGTTCTCGCCCGTGCCGATGGCAGCGTCGAGATCAATCAACTGCACCGCCGGATATTTCGAAAACCGTTTCACCCACTCACCGAAGTCATCAAACTCCAGCGCCTTCTTCCGCCCCTGCACCAGCTGAACTATCTTTCCTCCCATCAAATCGATCGACGGAATCAGCATGGCCACCTCACCGGAATTCCCTGCGCTCCTATTTCTCTTTTTAAATCGCCGAGATCGCGAATCCCATAGTGAAAAATTGACGCCGCCAGCGCGGCATCGGCATGGCCATCGCGGAATACTTCGACAAAATGTTGTGCGCCGCCCGCGCCTCCAGATGCAATCACTGGAATCCTCACCGCGTCCGCAACAGCTCGCGTCAATTCGCAATCAAAACCCACGCCAGTGCCATCGCGGTCCATCGAAGTCAGCAGGATTTCCCCCGCGCCGCGATCTTCCGCCTCCCGCGCCCACTCCACCGCGTCACGCCCGGTTGGAGTGCGTCCCCCGTGCGTGAATACTTCCCAGCGCGAATCAGTTCGACGTCTCGCGTCAATCGCCACGACCACCGCTTGCGAGCCGAACCGCGACGCGATAGCTGTAATCAAATCCGAACCCGCCAGCGCCGCCGAGTTGATGCTGATCTTGTCCGCGCCCGCCGCAAAAACGTCCGCGGCATCCCCCAACGTGCGAATCCCGCCCCCTACGGTGAACGGAATAAATAGCTCACGGGCCGCCCGCCGTACAGTATCGAGTAATGTCGCACGCCGCTCATGCGCTGCGGAAATGTCCAGCAGCACGACTTCGTCCGCGCCGGCACCGCTATGCGCTTTCGCGAGGCCTGCCGGATCACCCGCATCTCGCAGATTTTCGAATTGCACACCTTTCACAACGCGGCCGCCATCCACGTCGAGGCAGGCGATAATGCGTTTCGTCAGCATCTCAGCGAAAGCTTTACAACGAACAAAAATTGTTCAGCAACTTCAAACCGGTCGCCCCAGATTTTTCTGGATGAAATTGCACGCCGAATAAGTGATCCCGCTCCACTGCCGCTGCGAACCGGCCACCATATTCGCAGCACGCCACCGTCGCATCTGTCACTGGCGCGCGAAATGAATGAGTGAAATAGACGAACGACTGCGACGGCACGCCCCACAACAGCCGCGAAGATGCGTCCGTTTCAATCTGATTCCAGCCCACATGCGGTGACTTGACCTCGGCAGGAAAGCGCTTGCACTCGCCCTCAAACACACCCAGACCACTCGTCGACCGCGATTCTTCGCTGCCCGCAAACATCCACTGCATCCCGACGCAGATCCCCAGAAACGGAATCCCTCGAGCCATCACCTCCTCAATCGCCTGCTTGAGTCCCGTTCGCTCCAGCGACTTCGTCGAAGTAAAATGGCCGACGCCCGGCAGCACCACCTTCTCCGCCTTCGCAATCTCACCCGGATCCGAAGTAATGGCGCATTCCTTCCCCAGCCAGTCGAACGCTTTCTTCACCGAGACCAGATTTCCCGCACCGTAGTCGACAATCGCAATCATCACAGCACTCCCTTGGTGCTCGGCAGCAACCGCGCCATGCGCCGGTCGCGCCAGCAAGCCGCGCGCAACGCCCGCGCAAACGCCTTGAACAGCGCTTCTATCTTGTGATGGCTCGATCGCCCGTACAGCACGCGCACATGAACGTTCGCGCGCGCACCCCGCGCAAAGCCCTCAAAAAAGTCGTACACCAGTTCCGCCTGCAAGTCTCCCACCAGCCGTGAGCGAACTTTCGTATCCACGACAGCGGCCGTCCGCCCGCAGAAGTCCACCGCCGCCAGCCCCATGGTCTCATCCATCGGCATCAAAAAATATCCCGCCCGCAGAATGCCGCGCTTGCTGCCCAACGCCTTATCAAACGCCTGCCCCAAAACAATTCCCACATCCTCCACTGTGTGATGCTGATCCACATCGAGATCACCGCGCGCTTTCAACTTCAGATCAAACCCTCCGTGATGCGCGAACAACTCCAGCATGTGATCAAAGAACCGGATGCCGGTCGACACCTGATATCGCCCATGCCCCTCGATCGTGAGCGCGATGTCGATCTGCGTCTCTTTGCTGACCCGCTTGATGCTTCCTTTTCTCATTCCTGCGGCGCTCCTTGCGCAATCCCTATCTCCTGAACCGTCTCCTGCAAAGCGGCGAGCAATCGGTCGGCATGCTCCCTCGAACCCAGCGTGATCCGCACACATCCCTCGCAACCGTAGTCGGGCGACCGGTCGCGAACCAGAATGCCCCGCCGTCGCATCTGCTCGACGAACTCCCGCGCGGCCCCCACGCGTGCCAGCACAAAGTTCGCATGGCTCGGCCAGTATTGGATTCCGTTTGCCTGCAGCGCGCGCTCCAGCCGTGTCCGCGATTCGCGAACCTCGCTCACATACAGCCGGATATATTCCTGATCCCCCAGCGCCTCCGGCAGGCAAGCCAGCGCCAGCGCGTTCACGTTATAAGGCGAACACACTCGCCTCACCGCCAACATTTGTTCCACATCGCCAACCAGCACTCCTAAACGCAAGCCGGCGAGTCCATACGCCTTTGAAAAAGTCCGCGCCACAAACAAATTGGGAAGCTCGCGACGCGCCTCCAGGATGCTGTGTCCGTAGAATTCAAAGTAAGCTTCATCCACCAACACTGCCGCATCCGGGGCGGACTGCGCAATCCGCGACAAATCTTCCGCAGATGCAGCCGTCCCCGTAGGATTATTCGGGTTCGCGATTGCAATCAGCCGCGTCCGCTTGGTGATGCGCTCGCACAACGCGTCGGCAGAAAAACTAAAATCCTTGCGCGCCGGAACCTCGATTACCCGCGCTCCTGCCGCCATCATATAAATCCGGTACATCGAATACGTCGGTACCGCGATCAGCGCCTCGTCGCCCGGCTCGAGATAAGTCTCACACAACAAATGGATCGCTTCATCCACGCCGTTCGTCAGCAACACCTCCGGCGCTGCCACAGCCAGCATCTCCGCTACCTTCGATTCCACTCCGCCGCGCTCCGGATAGCGCGCCAGTTCTTCTCCACTCACCTGACGCAAGCGCGCCAGCACCCGCGGCGAGCACCCGACCGTGTTCTCGTTGAAATCCAAACGCAACCCATCCCGCCCCGCTAGCGGCGGATGATACGAAGGCAGAGTACGCACCGCCTCGCGCGGTCTAATCATGGTTACACCTCACCCGGATCGAGTGCGCGTGCCCGGGCAAACCTTCGGCTCCAGCAAGGCATTCGATCGCCAGACCAATCTTCCTCAACCCCTCCGCCGAGAGCTCCTGCACCGTAATGACTTTCACGAAATCCGCCACGCTCAACCCTCCTCGAAATCGAGCCTGCCCGGAAGTTGGCAACACGTGATTCGGCCCGGAAGCATAATCCCCCGCCGCCTGCGCAGAATAATTCCCGACGAATACCGAACCCGCATTGCGAATAAAAGGCAGGTCCGCCGCATCCACGGTGATGTGCTCCGGCGCCAGTCGATTCGCCCATTCCCGAGCCCGCTCGCGCGATGGTGCGATGAGCGCAGTCCCACGCGCCCGCAACGATTTCCGCGCAATCGGATTGTCCTTCACCAGCCGTACCGCGCTCTCCGAGACGTCTTTCGCCAGCTTGCGCGAAGTCGTAATCAAAACGCACAGCGTCTCCGGATCGTGTTCTGCCTGTGCCACCAGATCGGCGGCGATAAATTCCGCAACCCCTGACTCGCTCAAAATCACAGCCTCCGTTGGCCCGGCGAGAAAATCAATCGCGCAGTCGAACGACACCAGTTTTTTCGCAGTCGTAACGTAAGCGTTCCCCGGCCCCACAATCTTGTCGACTCGCCCAATGCTCTTTGTCCCATAGGCTAGCGCCGCGATCGCCTGCGCTCCGCCGACACGATAAACCTCGCTCACTCCCAGCATCGCCGCCGCCGCCAGCACCTCGATTGAAGGATTGGGTGACACCACTCGAATGTTCGTCACTCCTGCAACCTGTGCCGGAATCACGGTCATCAGCAGCGTCGATACCAGCGGATAACGCCCGCCCGGCACATAACACCCCACCGACTCCAGCGGACGCACCATCTGCCCCAACGAAATTCCTTCGCGCGTTCGCATCCAATCTCTGGGTTTTTGCCACTCGCAAAACTGACGGATCTTTTTCGCCGCTAAACTGAGCGCCTCGCGCAGCGACTTATCCACCGCTCGCCCGGCACGCTCCATTTCCGCCTCCGGCACACGCAACGGCTGCTGCGTCCCCAGCCCATCCCATTGCTCCGCATACCGCCGCAACGACCGCTCGCCCCCACCTCGAACCTGCTCGACGATCTTTCGCACCATTGGCTCGACCTTGTCGAAACGCGCGCCTCGCTTCGCCAGACGTTTCACCAGCGACTCAGCCTCGCGCCCAGAAACCATCCGCATCACAGCACCACCTTATTTAGCGGATATTCCACGATGCCGTGCGCCTGCGCTTCTTTCAGACGTGGGATCACTTCCCACGCCGCGCCTTCATCAATCACCGTATTCACCGCCAGCCAGTCCTCATCGCTCAAATTTGAAATGGTCGGCTTCTGCAGCGCCGGCAACACAGCGAGCACGGCCGTCAGATCTTCCTTTCGCACGTTCAACATCAGTCCTACTCGATCCTGCGCTTCCATCGCGCCTTGCAGCATCAGCGCCAGGTTGTCAATCTTTCGTTTCTTCTCGCGATCAGCATACGAAACTTTATTGGCGATCAGCTGCGTGTTCGACTCCAGCACCGTCTCCAGAATGCGCAGCCGGTTCGCCTTGAGTGAACTCCCCGTCTCGGTCACTTCGACAATCGCATCCGCCAGCATCGGAGGCTTTACTTCCGTCGCGCCCCAGGAAAACTCCACCCGCACTTCAACACCTTTCCGGGAAAAATAATCGCGCGTAACCTTCACTAATTCAGTCGCCACGATTTTGCCTGACAGCTCTTCCGCTCGCTGCACCGGACAGTCCTCCGGCACGGCCAGCACCCACCGCACTTTTCCCCGGCTGCGCTTGGCATAAATCAAATCGCTAACGGTCGCCACTTCGAGCCCACTCTCAATCACCCAGTCCAGCCCGGTCAGTCCCGCGTCAATCGCGCCGTGTTCCACATACCGCGCCATTTCCTGCGCACGGATCAACATGCAATCAATCTCCGGATCCGCCGTCCGCGCGTAATACGATCGTCCGTCGGTATACGCCGGCAGTCCCGCCCGTGCAAATAATTGCAGAGTGGCTTCCTGCAAACTCCCCTTGGGAATTCCAATACGCAGCTTCATCGCGTTTCCTCCATCCGTCTTTCCCCGCCCGCTGACCGCACCGGAATCGACTTCGTGAAACACGACCGCGTTCCCAAATGACAGACCATGCCCGCTCCCTCAACCTCAACTCGCACCAGCAACGTATCGCGATCGCAATCAGTCTGCGCAGCAACTACTCTCAGCCGGTTCCCCGAACTCTCGCCCTTCATCCAAAGTTTTTGCCGCGTCCGGCTGAAGAATGTTACGTATCCCTTCTCCAGTGTGCATTCCAGCGCCTCCCGGTTCATAAACCCAAGCATCAGCACGGTGCCGTCGGTCGCGTCCTGCACCACTGCGGGCAGCAGCCCGCCCATCTTCTCGAAGTCGAAATCGAATTCCTCATTCATAAGTCACCTAGTTTCGCAAAAACAAAAAGCCCGCTGAGCGATTTTCGCGTCAGCGGGCCGAATCTCCTGAAAACCCTTGCTTACTTCAACTCTGCAATCTCAGGCACATCGCCGCCGTCGCGCTATGCGCGTGATGATGGTGGTGGCGATGATGCACACGAGACAACATGCTCAGCAAAAGATACGAAAAAGGCTGGCGCAGGTCAATAAGTTTTTTACCTGACGCCGTGATCGGTTTCTCCGATGTCTTCCATCTGAATTTCGTATCCTTCCCGCATCGCCGGACGCAGTCCTGATACGATGCCCTTCACGGAGCCTCCATGAAAAGTTGGTCTGCAACCTTTCGCCCAACGTTCCTAACCTTGGTCACCCAGATCTGTCTGCTCACCTGCTGCATCGCGCCAGTTCTTCGCGCCAACGCGCAAACTCCCATCACCAACGACCCGCCTTTCTACGGCCCCTACAACGCAACGTTCCTGCCCGATGGCGACGGCCTGAAAAAAGCCCTGACGAAAACCGACTCTGTCCTGCGCGCCGACTCCCCTTGGTCCCTGTACGCCTGGGTCAAACCCGAGGAGGCCCAAACCACGTTGACTCTCGTCGCCGGTTTCGGCGACCCATCCGAGGAGTTCTCGAGATTTCTCGCGCTCGACAGCGGCCACGTAATCTTGTGGCTGGCCAAAGACAATCTCATCTCAGCTCAAACTGCGCTCGCGCCGGGAAAATGGCACTTCCTCGCCGCAACCTTCGACGGCAGCGACTTCCACCTCTACGCGGACGGCACGCAACTCGCCGCCGGCACACTCGATCTGGGAAGTGTCAGCCCGGTGCTCGAAATGGCCCCGCCCCCGTCGCCATCCTCAAGCTGGCGCCACTTCGGCGGCGCAATTGCTTCGCTCACTCTGGTCCGCGTCGCCTTATCCAGCGACGACATGAAACAGCTTTCTCAAAAACCCGCAGATTTCTCCACCATCGAATTCGAAGAAGGCTCCAAGTCGTGGCCCGTGCAAACCCGCGGCCAAGCCGGATATCGCGCTCCACAAGATCCCGCAACCATGCCGCACAGCCGCGCTCCATTTTCCACCGCCGTCGCCAAGCCGCTGGCCCCGGCTCGGGAAGTTCTCCAGCCAAACGGCGACTCCCAATGGACCTTAGCCGCCGGCTGGCGCATGATCCCCGCGCCGAAAATATCCGCGGACGGCCCAACCATCTCGCAGCCCAACTTCAACTCCAAAGACTGGATGCAAGCCACCATCCCCGGCACCGTCCTCACCACCATGATCGATCGCGGCATCTATCCCGATCCCGACTATGGCCTCAACAATCTCGCCATCCCCGAAACCCTCAATCAGCAGGACTACTGGTATCGCGTAGAATTTCGCGCCCCCAAATCCGCGCGCGGACGCCGCCTCACCCTCACCTTCGAAGGCATCAACTACGAAGCCCATGTGTGGCTCAACGGCCAGTCTCTCGGCTCCATCAAAGGAGCATTCATCCGCGGAACCTTTGACGTGACCAACACAATCCATCTCGACAAAGAAAATATTCTCGCCGTTCGCGTCTCTCCGCCTCCGCATCCCGGAATTCCGCAAGAACAATCCGTCAAAGGCGGCCCCGGAGAAAACGGTGGCATCATGTGTATTGACGGTCCCACTTTCGTCGCCACCGAGGGCTGGGACTGGATTCCCGCCGTCCGCGACCGCAACACCGGAATCTGGCAACCCGTGACCCTCACCGCAACCAGCAGCGTAAAAATCGGTGACCCGCAAATCGTAACTTCGCTTCCCTTACCCGACACTACAAGCGCGCAAGTCGAAATCACCGTTCCGCTGGAAAACGTTTCGACCGCGCCCGTAACCGGAACTCTGAAAGCATCCTTCGGCGAAATTGTCGTGACCAAGCAACTCACACTGGCTCCCGGCACATCCTCGACAAAGTTGTCTCCGGCAGAATTCGCGCAACTCACAGTCCAACATCCGCGCTTGTGGTGGCCGAACGGCTATGGCAAGCCCGACCTCTACACCCTGCATCTCACTTTCTCCGAGGGCTCGGCCGAGTCTGACAATAAAACCCTCCGCTTCGGAATTCGCGAGATCACCTACGAACTCAGCCTGCTCGACAGCGCCGGCCATCTCCGCCGCCTGGAATATTCACCGACCACCGCCCGCCTGAAACAAGAACAAATCGTCGACGTTCGCCACCAGGGCATGCGCGAAATTCCCGCGTCCGATCCTTTCCCGTCCAGCTTCCCGCCCGAATGGCGCGACGGCTGGAAGTCCTGGGTCGCATCCCTCGTGCCCGGTGGCGAAAGCTCGCCGTCGATAAAAATGCTCGACGACAAGAAAACCGCGCCCTACCTCGTCCTCAAAGTCAACGGCGTGCGCATCGCCGCTCGCGGCGGCAACTGGGGCATGGACGATTCCCGCAAACGTGTTTCCCGCGAGCACCTCGAACCTTTTTTCCGTCTGCACCGTGACGCCCACCTCAACATCATCCGCAACTGGGTCGGCCAGGACACCGAACAAACTTTCTTCGACCTCGCCGACGAATACGGACTCATGGTCTGGAACGATTTCTGGGAGTCCACGCAAAACTACAACGTCGAAGCCCAGGACCCTGCGCTGTTCCTCGACAATGCCCGCGATACGATCCTCCGCTTCCGCAATCATCCCTCGATCGTCGTCTGGTGCGGCCGCAACGAAGGCGTGCCCCAGCCCATCATCAACGAGGGCCTGATCGATCTGATTCGCACCCTCGACGGCACGCGCTACTACTTCCCCAGTTCGAACCAGGTCAATCTCCAGAACAGCGGTCCCTACAAGTACATGGACCCCACGCTCTACTTCACCACGCTCAACCACGGCTTCTCCGTGGAAACCGGAACTCCGTCGTTCTCAACTCTGGAATCTTTCCGCGCCTGGATTCCGAAAGAAGATCAGTGGCCCATCGGCGACGCCTGGGCCTATCACGATTGGCATCAAAGCGGTAACGGCGACATGGCTCCTTTTATGGCGCAAATGCAGGCCGAGTTCGGCGCTCCCGCGAGCCTGGAAGATTTCGAGCGCAAGGCCCAGATGCTCGACTACGTCGATCACCGCGCAATTTTTGAAGGCATGAATGCGCATCTCTGGTCGCCCAACAGCGGACGCCTTCTCTGGATGACCCAGCCCGCCTGGCCCAGCAACACCTGGCAGATTCTCAACTCCGATTACGACACACAGTCGTCTTTTTACGCTGTAAAAAAAGCCTGCGAACCGCTGCACGTGCAACTCGATCTCTCCAACTACGACGTAGCCGTGGTCAACACCACCAATGACGCGCAGCCCGGCCTTTCGATCAACGCCAGCGTCTATTCACTCGAAAATAAATTGTTATTTCAGCATGAGGAGAAAAGAGACGCGCCCGCCGACGCCCTCACCGACGGCTTCAAGCTGGACTTAGGGCCGATGCTGACTTCAGAAGAAGTAGTGCTGGTTAGTCTCGAACTGCGAAACCCTGCCGGTGAAGTCGTCTCCAGAAATTTCTACTGGCTCGGCGCAGACAACGCTTCCTACCGGCGCTTGAATCACCTGCCCGCCACATCAATCTCAGCGATTGCAAAATCGACCAGCGCGGGCGACAGCATTCGCGTGCAAATCGAACTGCGCAACACGGGATCCTCGGCCTCGCTCGAAACCAAGCTAACTCTCTTGAACGCAACCGATGGCTCGCGAATCCTTCCCGCCTACTATTCCGACAATTACATCTCCCTGCTCCCCGGCGAATCCCGCGAAATCGAAATCGAATACCCCGCGCAAATCCGCCACCGGCCCCGCCCAACTTTCCCTCCGCGGCTGGAACCTGACAAGCCAAGTCATCCCAGTCCCCTAGCGATCTGTGGAAAGCCGCGAAGCGGCGACAGAATAAAGCCACGCCGCAAGCCGTGGGTCACCCAAGTGGAAATGAGCGAGCCCCAAAGGGGCGGAAGAAGGGCTGCGACAATGACTCTGTAAGAAGCGGCGCTGGCTCAACGCCTATACTCGACCAAACCTTTTACACATATTCGAGTGCCCTACCGAAATCTTCCACTATCCCGAATCTTCCGCGCCGCCTCTTCCAGGAATTCGTCCACATGCTGCCGCGGCTGTGACTCCCATCCCGTTTTCGCCTTGATCCGGTCCGCAATCTGAATCGCAGTGCTCAATCGCACTGAGGGATGCAACTCAAACCGCCGGCTCAAATACGTTTCAATCAACACCAACTCATCCACACTCGCTAATCCCACTTGCGCCCTCGCTGCGCCCGATTCGCTGGATCTGGCCTCCGACGCGGTATTCCACGACGGCCGCACTTCCTCCGTCGGCTTCTCGTGCACCACCACCGTCCCCGCCACAAAATCCCCCAGCCGCCGGCTCTGCCGGTTGCACATCATGCAGACCAGTCCCACGCCGTAAATTCCCGGCATCACATCCACGGCCCGCATCAGATTTCTTCCCACCGCTTCGAAGGCATTGATCGGCCGTCCCGATTCCTTGATCACTCGAATTCCCGCAAATCGTTTTCCCGGCGTCTGCCCCTTCCACAAAATCTCGAAGATCGCAAAATATCCCCAATACACCGCGAACCCGATGAAAATCGCCATGGCCGGGCCGACTAATTTTGGCAGGAAGTTGAACGCAGAAAATCCCAGCGGCACGACGACCAGAAAAATAATTCCGATTATGAGATACACCGCCGCCTGAATTAAAGTATCAATGGCGATGGCCAGGAACCGGCTGCCAATGCCCGCCAGCGGCAGTTCCAGCGCAATCTGCTCCGGCGTGTCTATCGAGAGTTGATCGAACGAGTCCACAATGATTTCCGCTCGCTGGTTGGAGAAACGCAAACCGCACTGGAGCAAACTCGAATCCCTGCTCAATCAAAGCGCAACCGGCGGGTTGAAATCACTCTCCCGCTCCGACCTGCAGGAACTGAGTCTTCTCTACCGCCAGACTGCCGCCGATCTCGCCGCCATCCGCGAAGACCCCAGTTCCGTACACTTTGCCCGCTACATCAACCAGTTGCTGGTGCGCGCCCACAATACCATCTATTCCGGCCACCGGGCGAGTCCGAAGGCGCTTTTTTCCTTCTTCTTGAAAACTTATCCCGCAACCTTCCGCCGCAACCTGAAACATTGCTTTCTCGCGACTCTGATTTTTACGTTCGCGGGACTCGTCGGCGCCGTCCTCACCTACCAGAACCCTGATTTCAAAGTAAAACTCCTCGGCCCGCAAATGGTCGAAACCATCGACCGCCATGAGATGTGGACGGAGTCCATCGTCGGCATCAAGCCGCTGGCCTCCAGCGCCATCATGACCAACAACATGTCGGTCGGATTCACCACCTTCGCCCTCGGCATCACCGCCGGCCTCGGAACAATTTACATGATGGCCTTCAACGGCCTGCTGATCGGAGTCATCGGCATGGCCTGTTGGCTGTCCGGCATGAGCCTGCAACTCTGGAGCTTCGTCGCACCCCACGGCGTTCTCGAACTCCCCGCCATCTTCATCGCCGGCGGCGCCGGCTTCCGCATCGCACAAGGTCTCTTATTTCCCGGCGTGCTGCCTCGCCGCGATTCGCTCGCCAAGGCCGGAGTCGAAGCTGTGCAACTCCTCCTCGGCACCATCCCCATCCTGATCATCGCCGGTTTGATCGAAGCCTTCGTCTCCCCCACCGGCCTCGCCATCCCGCTAAAATTCTCCATGGCCGCCGCCTTGTTCGTCCTCCTGTTTGTCTACCTCTTCGGCACGGCCCGCCATGAAACGTCGCAGCCTCAAGCACCGCAGGACTCGAAGAGTTAAGCCACCCCTGAATTTGAGGAGGAACCCGTTGGGTGGGGCAGCGCTTTCAGCGCTGCGATGAAGGCTCATTGTTCAATCCGGGCTTTAGCCCCTGAGGGCAACATCGTCCAAAACGCCCCGCCACTTCACAACTGATTCCTCTCCTTAATCTGCAAATAAGCATTCACAATCACTGGCGAAACCGCGCCCGAATTCACCTCCATCGCCAACGCCCCGCGCTCCCGCAATCGCGCCAGCAACAACTCCCGCCGATGCACCATTTCCTGCGCCGCCGCCACCTGATACATTTCCGACTCACTCCCCGGCGTCTTCGCCGCCAACTCCCCCAAATCCGGCTGCCCGATCACTACAAACAAAACCAGATGCCGCGGCATCATCATCGACGCCGCTTCGATCACCTCCGGCGTCATCGCCGTCTCCGCCAAGTCCGTCAGCCACACCACCAGGCTGCGCCGCTTCTGATCGGTCAACAACCGCGAAGCCATCAACAAATGATCCGCTTCCGCTCCTTCTTCATGCACCATGGCCAACTGCTCAATCAACTGCCGCAAATGCGCGCTTCCCTTCGCCGCCGGCAGCTGATGTCGAATCCCTCGCCCATACGCAATCAGCCCCACGCGGTCGCCGGAATACAAAGCCACCTGCGCCAAACTCAGCGCCGAATTCACCGCAGAATCCAATTTGCTATATCCGCCCACCCGCGCCCGCATCAGCCGGCCCGAGTCGATCACAATCCACACAGTCTGGCTGCGCTCGATCTGATACATCCGCGTCACCAGCTTGCCGCGCCGCGCCGCCGCCGTCCAGCAGATGTCGCGATACTCATCCCCCTGCTGATATTCCCGCAGACTCTCAAACTCGCGCCCAATCCCGCGCATCCGCGCATGCCGCTTCTCCATCGCAATCTGCCGGCTGCGCAACAAATAAATCGAATCCCGCTTGGCCTCATCCAGGTTCGGATAAATCCGCACCGTCTGCGCAAGCGAAGCCCGAGCCCAGCGCTCGGCAATACGCAACCCACTTTGATACCGCACATAACCGTCGCCAAGCTTCGCGTCGCCACGCTCCGCCGGACGAATGCGATAAGCTCGCTGTTCCCTCACCCTTCGCTCCCGCGCGAATCGCCAGCGTTGGCGGCTCACTCCTCAACTGCAATGGAACGGAATCCACAATCGAGACCAGCACGCCGGTGCGAGAAGAATTCTCCACCGTGACATCGACGTCCGAGCCAATCGACAATGCCGCCGGCGACCGCCACGATCGCCGCACCGTCAACTGCTCCGGCTTCGGGAGCCGCGCCAGATCGACGGCCCACGCCAGCACCACCAGCAAATCCCACGCCAGCAGCGCATACACAAACCGCAAATCCACGAACGCCGGCCCCAGCCACACCAGCCCGACAAACAGCAGCATGAAGAATCGGTCGCCAAACGCCACGCCAAAGCGCTTGTACGATTTCGCCCGCGCCTCCACTTCGCGCGGAACCAGCCGCCCGATCTCCCTCACATCGCCGCTGAGGTCACCGCTCACTTCGGAACCTCAACCGCCCGCAATACTTCTTCCAGCACCTGATCCGGCGTAATCCCCTCCAGATCAGCCTCCGGCCGCAGCATGATCCGGTGCCGCAACACCGGACGCGCCGACGCTTTCACGTCATCCGGAATCACATAGTCGCGCCCATCCATCGCGGCAAACGCTTTCGACACCGCCATCAAACTCACCGCCGCCCGCGGACTCGCTCCCAGCGACAGCGACGGCCAATCCCGCGTCCGCCGCACAATCTGCACGATGTAGCTGAACAGCGCCTCCTGCACCGTAATCGACCTCGCACTTCCTGCTGCGCCTGCTCCAACAACCCGGCAGGAATCGGAACCAGATTCATCTTCTCCAATCTCCCGCGACTCAAATCCGTTCTGCACATTCGCCAGCAACTGCACTTCATCCGCCACCGCCGGATACGTCACCCTCAGCTTCAGCAGAAACCGGTCCAGCTGCGCCTCCGGCAGCGGATACGTTCCCTCAAACTCAATCGGATTCTGCGTGGCAAACACCGTAAAAAACGGCGGCAGCGGATACGTCTTCCCGTCGATCGTCACCTGATGTTCCTCCATGCACTCCAGCAGCGCCGCCTGCGTCCGCGGCGGCATGCGGTTCACTTCATCCACCAGCAACAAATCGGTGAACACCGGACCCGGATGCAACTGAAACGTACTCGAAGCCATATTCAAAATATTCGTGCCCACAATATCCGCCGGCATCAAATCCGAAGTGCACTGCACCCGCTGAAACCCCAGTCCCATCAGCCGCGACAGCGCCTTCACCGTCAGCGTCTTCGCGATTCCCGGAACGCCCTCCAGCAGCACATGCCCGCGGCACAGCAGCGCAATCACGCACTGGCTCCGCAGTTCGTCCTGCCCCACAACTACCTTGCCCATCTCCTCGCGTAGGTGCCGCACCAGCTCTGGAACAGCGTTCATCAAACTTTCTCCTTCCGAATGCCTTGAAACAGTTTCAGCCGAATCGCATACTCATCGAGTTCCTGCACCAATTGCAGCGCCGACGGCCCATGCAAATAAGGATCGTTCTTCGCCGACTTCGCAGCGCCGCAGCGTAGATGACAAAACGTTGATCAATGAACGCCCACCGATCCCGCACCGCAACCTCCAGATCGTTCACCGAAGTCGTGCTCGCGACTCCCAGCCGCCGCGTCAGCCAGTAACGAAATCGCTGGTAGCAAATATCCACCGCCACCGACGCCGTTCCCGCATGTTCATAGAGTCCGCCCAGCGTCTCCACAAATTCAATCGGCGACAATCGCACCACCGCCGCCGGCTTGAAGATCGGTCCACTCCGTCGCGAAAACGTCAGCAGCACCGCCAGCGCCAGCAGCACCAACTGCAGCACCAGCCACTTCACCGGCGAATGCGCGATCGACGAAGCCAGCGTCGGCCGATAGCCATGAATATATTCGTCCCACAAAATTCCGTTCTTGCCCGCGCCGTCTTTCGCATTCCCCATGCAAGCGAGCAAGAATTCCAGATTGCCCGGCTCCTTCAATCCCGCGTTCGTCAGCGGAGTCGCCGCCGCCCACCACAAAACTTGCCCGCGCCCGTACGGATACTGAATCACCAGCGTATGCGACCCGTCCCCGTACAACGGATAAGCCGCCGAATACGCCGCCCAGCGCGCCTGCGGAGCCAGTACAATTTCCGGCGCCGCGCGAGTAATCGCCGAAGGCGACAAGGACGACGCCGTCTTCCACGTGCCTCCGCCAAACACATCGGGCACCGATTCATTCTCTGGAAGAAACGTCCCGGCAAACATCCCGGTCGCCACCAGGTGCCCACCCTCAGAGAGAAACTCTTTCAGACGATCTTTCTCTTCGCGGGTCGGTGCCTCGATCGGCTCCGCCAGAATCAGCGTCTTTCCCTTCCCTGGCGGAAGTTCCTGCAGCGGCTGCTCCCAACGCTCCACCTTGTAACCCGCGCCCGCCAGCACCAGGTACGCCGCCTTGGCCCCTCCCGAAGCGCTCGAATACGAACTTGGAACCGCCGACTTGTTCCCGCCATCTCCGCTGAGCACCACGGCCGCAACAATCAACAGCACGAACACGCCGGCCGCCGCCAGTAGAAGTCTCCGATCCTTCGGATCCATTTTCACCGGCATCCCAGCTTCTCCAATTCCTGCAATGTCTCCGAAAAACTTCTTTCACTCGCGCCCCGATTCGCATACCAGGCCAGCTCGAAAATTCGCGTCAACGCCGTCAGTGTCTCGCGATATTCGCTTACCCCCAGCAACCGCAGATATTCCCGCGGAGTCCGTGCCCGGTCCGGCTTCCACATTCCCTGCCGCTCCAGAAATGAAATCCCCGCCCAGTACGCCAGATGAATCGCCTCCCGCCACTCCCCTTTCGCCGCCGCCGCCCGCGCCTCAGCCAGCCACACCACCCACTCCTTGGCCGACACCGGAAGGTCGATGGGAATAACTCTCTCCATTTCGCGATTCGCCCAGATGGCGCGATAGGCAAAATAAATCAGCGCAAGACCCGCCAACCCCATCAGGCCGTACACAAAGAACTTTCCAATCGTGGGAAAAGAAGTCGAGCGGAACAGCTTCTCCAAAAGGGACAAGATGAACGCCAACACGCGTTGCCTCAACCGGTCCGACCACCCCGGCCCCTGCACGCCGCGAAACTCCGGCCGCGCCAGAATCGAATTCAACTCCGCCCGGCTCGCGGAAGCGTCCACAGGAGGTTTTTCATATTCGTCCAGATCGTTCCGCAAACTCTGCAGCCGCGTGCGGATGGCGGAAGCGTTCTCCGCGTTTTTTTCCTTCTCATATCGCCGCACATCCCGCAGCAACCCTTCCGCCGAAATCTCGAACTCCCGCTGCTCGGTGTGCACACGCCATCTCGGCGGCACGGCATTCAATAGTTGCGGAGTTGGTTTGCCGGAACTGTCAAGTTCCTGAGTCGCGGACAGAAGACCATCGAGCTCGCCACGATATTGCTCGACCGTAAGTGGAGTGCTACTCGGCGCAGCAGCCGCGGGACCGCCGTCAGGAGACACGCCGCCCCCCGCCGACTGCGCCCGGCAAAAAACCGAAGCCAGCAGAACACATACCAGAATGTAATTCCGCCGTGCCGTCATGCGCCTGCTTGTACGGGAGAAACCGGCAGAGCCGATGCGTCGAGCGTCGTCATCATCAACTGCAGGTCAAACGCTTCTTTCCGCACCCGCTCGTCGTAGTAAACAACCGAGAATGCGATCGTCGCCAGCCCGCCGACCAGGCTCGTCGCCACGAATGCAGATACCAGCAAGGCGACTTGCCAGGCAGGAGTGATTTGGTGAATACCGCCTCTGAGACTAAAGCCCGCGGCCAGCAGCACAGGCCACTGCAGCAATGAGCTTATGCCAAATTTCAACACCAGAATCAGCAATCCAATCACGAATATCCGCCCCCAGTCGCCCTTCGTGAGTTCCATGCTTCTCGACATCGAGTCGAACACGCTCTTGTTCTCGAGAACCTTCACCGGCACAGCCAGCGACCACATGATCCACAAGAGCACTCCCGGAACGACGAGTGCGACCAAACCGAAACCAGCACCCAGACTAACGACTAAAGAAACTCCAATCACCCCAAGAATCTGATTCTTAACTGCCAAAAATGACTCCGTCACGCTCGCGGGTCGGTCCAAAAGTAAGTTGGAGACGGCAACCACTGTGGCTGCCTGAGAGACGGCAGAGACAGCCAATGCCAGGATTCCCGCACCCACACTCCAGGCAAAAGTCAGCAGGAGATTCGGAAATCTGGGAACAGAGGATTGAAAAACCAGTCCCACCAACTGGAAGGCCATTACCACCATGTACGGCAGCGCAAAAATCCCAATAAACAATCCGAAGTGGCTGCGATACAGCGAAAACGTCCGATCTAGCAATTCTCCAGTACTCAAGGGCCTGAGCGCGGTCGTCATGCTCGCCTCCCGGCAACTTCGGACTTAGCCCGGCATCGTAGCACAACCTGTGCACGGGCACTCCATTTCTCGCGTGCCTACGTCCCCGCCTTAATCTCCGCCGCCTTCCCGTCGTGATACACAATCACCATCGGCTTCCCGCCGTTCCCATAGCGCACCGTCTTCTCATACGAACTCGATCCCGCATCCGGCACTCCCATCCCAATCGCAAAATCCGCCTGCATCTCGTTCATCCCCGCCTTCACCTGATGCTGCTCCACGGCTTGCCACACGTCCGCCGTCCAGTGTTTGTACAAGTCGCGAGGATCCTCTACAAAAAACATCTCATCCGAATAAATCTTGTACTGCTCGTCCGCCTCGAACCCGATCGGCACCGCGTACGACTTCCCGTCTTTCTGGAAAATTGCCATCGCCTGCTTGCGTTCACCCTTCCCCAGCGGCATCGCGGCAATCACATCCTTGATCTCCAGCTTTTCAATCGGCCCCAGCAGTCCCGCGTCGTGGCCAAAGTCAACTTTCTTGCTCGCCGGGTCGTACCGGTAATACGTATAGCGATATCCTTCCTTCACCCACACCGGCTGCAGCATCAACTGCCGCGCACTCTTCAAATCGTAAGGATAAAGTTTCTTCGGATTCACGTAATAATCCGGATTCGAATATCCCGCGTTCAGCTTCTGCTTCTCTTTTTCGGCGGCGACCTTGTCCTCATGCCGCTCGTACAGAATGTAGCCCGCGCGCGCCCCCGCCACCAGCACCGCCAGCAGCAGCGCCAGTTGGATCCTCTGCTTCGCCTCAGGACTCATCATGGGAAGACTCTACCAACTTTCCGGCCGCGACCCGCGTCCGTTCGCCAGCCCGCAACTATAAGGTAAACTGATACTGATCAAAGATAGAGACAACCAAGACCGGAAAGAGTAGGAAGGGAACCTCGGCCATGTCCGCAATCACCGAACAAGATGTCCTGAGCGCGCTGAAGAGTTGCTATGATCCTGAGATCCCAGTCAACATCGTCGATCTCGGCCTCATCTACAAAGTAAATTTTGCCGCCGTCCCTGCCGAAAATCCCGCCGAACCCAAACAGGATGTCACCGTCGAAATGACCCTGACCGCGCAAGGCTGCCCAGAGCACGTCAACATCAGCGCCCAAGTCAAGTCCCGCGTCGAGCAACTCCCCGGCGTCAGCACCTGCACCGTCAACGTCGTCTGGACGCCACCCTGGACTCCCGAGCGCCTAAGCCCCGACGCCAAAAAACAGCTCGGCATCGAATAAGAAAACGACGTCAGACGTCAGACCTCAGGCATCAGACTCAGGGGCGTCAGATCCAGAATCTCCGCTTACCAACAGAGTTCGAAAGCCGAGGTCTGAAGTCTGAGGTCTGAGGTCCTCATGCTCCAAACTCCTCCCACGACTCCACCACATTCCGCCCTGCCGCCTCGGTAATGCGCCGTCCCGCCTGCCCTGCCATTTCCATCACCCGCATTCCACGCTCAAAATATTCCGGCAGCGACCGCTTCACCTGCTCGAACTTTTCCGGATACTCCGACGCCAGCACCGCCAGCCCCAGCCCCGTCGCCAACACCCCGGCCGGATACCTCTTCTTCATAAACAAAATTCCCGCCGCACCAATGGCTCCCAGCACCAGCGCCTTCTTCCACGCATCCATAAATTCCCCCCAACCACCAGACTTCCTGCGATTGTACCCCAGCCCGCACTTACAGCCAGCCCACGAAAGCCCGCACCCATGGAATGATTTTCCTGTAGTGCCAGCGCACGGCACCGCCCTGCGCCGACCCCCGAATCCTTTATACTTCCACCTTTGCCCGGAGGCTCAATGCACATCATGCATCTCCGCCCAACCACACTGCTGCTGACCATCGCTCTGTCCGCCACTCTCTCCGCGCAAACCAAGCCGCGCGCCCGCGATCTCGGCGTACCCTTCGACGGCACTCCCGGCCCCAACAACGCCATCACCGACGTGCAGGGCATCGAGGTCGGCCACACCACGCTGATCTCTGGCGAAGGCAAACTCGTAGTTGGCAAAGGCCCAATCCGCACCGGCGTCACCGCCATTCACCCCCGCGGCAAAGCCAGCAATGACGCGGTGTTCGCCGCCTGGTTCACTCTCAACGGCAACGGCGAAATGACCGGAACCACATGGGTCGACGATTCCGGTTTCCTCAACGGCCCCGTCATGATCACCAACACGCACAGCGTCGGCGTCGTCCGCGACGCCGTCATCGCCTGGAAAGTCAAACACGGCACGCCCGACATGGAAGGCTACTGGTGGTCGCTGCCCGTCGTCGCCGAAACCTGGGACGGCTATCTCAACGACATCAACGGATTCCACGTGAAGCCCGAAGACGCTTGGCACGCCCTCGACTCCGCCCACACCGGCCCCGTCGAAGAAGGCAACGTAGGCGGCGGCACCGGCATGATCTGCAACGAATTTAAAGGCGGCATCGGAACCAGCTCGCGCGTCCTCGATCGCAAAAGCCGGAGGCTACACCGTCGGCGTCCTCGTGCAATGCAACTACGGTTCCCGCGAGCAACTTCGCATCGCCGGCGTCAACGTCGGCCGCGAAATTCCTGAGCACACCGTCTGGCACGATGACGTCGGCTCCATCATCGTCGTCCTCGCCACCGACGCGCCGCTTATCCCCACCCAACTCAAACGCATCGCGAGGAAAATTTCTCTCGGCCTCGGCCGCGATGGCAGCTATTCCGGCGACGGATCCGGCGACATCTTCCTCGCCTTTTCGACCGCCAATCCAGGAGCAGTCGGAACCAAAGGCCTGCACCAACTAACCATGCTCCCCAACGATTCCCTCGACCCTCTTTTTCTGGCGACCGTCCAGGCGACAGAAGAAGCCGTCGTCAACGCCATGGTCGCCGCCGAAACCATGAAAGGAATCAACGATCACGAAGTCATCGCACTCCCCCACGACCGCCTCCGCGAAGTCCTGAAAAAATACAACCGCCTCGCCAAGTAATCGAAGGTGGCTCTTGACTTGGTAGTGGTGCAGCTTGGCCTTTACCCGACTTTGTCATCCTGAGCCGAGCCGTTTTTCAGGCGTAGCGAAGGGCCTGCCCTGAGCGCAGCCGAAGGGATCTCCCCCTTAACTGGCCTAACGCGTACGCCACCTGCACCACTCCTTTGACTTTTGACTTCTGATTTCTGACCTCTGACTTCTAGCCTAGTTCGGTCCAAACGTCCCCGTGCTCCTCCGAAAATCCTCCAACTCGATCCCAAACCGCTTGATCATCGACTGCAGCGTCGTCCGCTTCATCCCCAGCCTGCTGGCCGCGCCATCCGATCCCGACAACACCCCGTGCGTTTCCCGTAGAACCCGCACAATATGCTCCCGCTCCATCTCCGCGAGATCGTCCGCGGCCGCTTCCTGCGCCTCGAGTTCCACCGGGGGCTCCGCCAGTTTCCGGTCTTTGCTCATGATCACCATGCGCTCAATCATGTTCTCCAGTTCGCGGATATTTCCCGGCCAGTTCCAATTCTGCAGAACTGCCATCGTCTCCTCCGGCACCACTTCAACTCGCTTGCCCATGCGCGCCGCATGCTTCCGCACAAAATGCTGCACCAGAATCGGAATGTCACTGCGCCGCTCCCGCAATGTCGGCAACTCGATGGGAAAGACATTCAATCGGTAAAACAAGTCTTCGCGAAACTTGTGGTCCGCAATATCCTGGCGCAAATCCCGGTTGGTCGCCGAAATAATCCGCACATCCACGTGCAGAGTCTTCACTCCGCCCAATCGCTCAAAGTCGCGATCCTGCAACACGCGCAACAACTTCGGCTGCAACTCCAGCGGCAATTCACCTATCTCGTCGAGAAACAAAGTCCCCTTGTCCGCCAGTTCAATGCGCCCCACCTTCTGGCTGATGGCTCCGGTGAACGCACCCTTCTCATGCCCAAACAATTCGCTCTCCAACAATCCAGATGGCACCGCCGCACAATTCAACTTGATGAAAGTCTTATCACGCCGCGAACTCAGCGAATGCACCGACCGCGCCGCCAGCTCCTTGCCCGTCCCGGTCTCGCCCAAAAGCAACACCGTTGAATCGGTTGGCGCAACAATCCGCGCCTTCCTCAGCACTTCTCGCAGCGCTGGACTCTGCCCAATGATTTCTTCAAACCCCAGTTCTGCCTGAATCTCACTTTCCAGATACGATTTTTCCTGCGCCAGTTTATCCCGCGCGTCCTGCAGCCGATCCGTCATTTCTCGAAACCGCGCAATGTCCATCGACGCGCCCGTAATTCCGATGATGCTCCCATCCACCGCAAATAATGGTTCGATTGTGATGTCGAAAGCGTAGTTTCTACCTTCGTGCGCAATCTCCACATCCTCCCGCAATGCCAGCCCGCTCGCCAGCACCCGGCGTTTCAGATCGACCAGCCCCGCCGCTTTCTTCGAGCCCACGATTTCTTCGTCCGTCTTACCAATTACGTCGCACTTCCAATAAAGCTGCGGGTTGTAAATCCACGTGTATCGCAACTCGCGGTCCTGATTGAAGACGGTGATCGGCGAATCCTTCAGCGCCACCCGGAACCGCTCCTCGCTTTCCACGAGCGACAGCTCCGCCTTGCTTCGCGCCAGTTCCGCCATCCTCTTCTCGGTAACGTCATGCGCCATCCCACGCACGATCGGCGTGGCCACTCCCTCTGTGCGCAGCGTGTTGTTGTACTCCCAAATCCTCTGCTCTCCACTCTTGGTCAGCACACACAACAACCCTTTCTCCGCTTTGCTGGTCGGGATCCTCGCCAGATACTCGTCAAACATCCCGCGATATTCCGGCACGATCAGTTCCCGCATCGGAATCTTCAGGAACTCCTCCACTTCGTATCCCAGCAACCGCGCCGGCGCTGGATTCACCGACAGCATCCTTCCCGCCAGATCATGCGTGCACACCAGATCTTCGCTGTGTTCCACCAGATCGCGGTACCGGTCCTCGCTTTCCCCCAGCGCGCCTTCCATCCGTTTCCGGTCGCTGATGTCGCGCGAGAACGTCACCACATATGCCCGGTCGAACTGCACCAGCTTCATGCTCGTCTCCACCGGAAAAAGCGATCCATCTTTCCGCCGGTGAAATCCCTCCCGCACAAACGATCCCGCTTCCCGTAGTTTCGCCTCCACCCGCTCCCGCGCGGTTGCGTCCAGAAAAGGATTAATGTCGTACACACTCATCTGCAACAGTTCCTCCCGCGTGTATCCCAGGTCCACACACGTCTTCTCGTTCACGTCCAGGAACCTCAGCGTTTCCGGATCCACCACTTCCACTCCCTCATTGGAGTGGTCAATCAGCGTGCGGAACAGTTTCAACGACCGCTCCGCCTGTCTTCGCTCCGTAATGTCCCGCAGCACAATCACCACGCGCTCAATCCCGCTCGGCCCTTCAATCGGAAAATACGTGACGAACAAGTCCCTCTCGCCTTGAACCGCGAACTTGTATCGCATCTCGTACTGCACGATCTTGCCCGCAAAACACTGATCGAACTTTTTCTTAACCGTCGATTCAAACACTCCCGGACTCAATATGTCGGGCGCGCGCCGTCCGACCAGATCCCCTTTTTTCAGGTTGCGATAATCCAGGAACGCGCGGTTCGCGGTCACGTAGCGGTACTCGCGGTCCACCACCGCAATCATTTCCTCCAGTCCTTCCACCGCATTTTCGAATTCCTTCAACCGTCTCGTGCGCCTACGGTACATCTCGGCCACCACACACAGTCCCGCACCTGCGATCATGAACAGGACCAAACCGTTCGCATTGAGTGGTAACCCATATGCCGACTCACTCGCCGGCCCCGCGAGCAGCGAGGTCGCCGACATGGTGAACAGCACTATGGCGAGCGCACCCGGCCCCAATCCCGCGAGCCACGCTACGATCCATATGGCTGGATAAAACAGAAGAAACGGAAGATTATGCCCGAGCCATCGGCTCAGAGCGTAGCGCAGCAACGTGACCACAACCACGGTGATCAACGCAAACCCGTACCGCCGAGGCCCGGTGCTCAGCCAGTACGCGGGCGCTCCAACGGTTCCCTTGCGATCGGCAACACTCATAGCCAACCTCACTCGATGGGATTCCCTGGGGTCAGTGCCCGCCTTCGCAAGCCTTACTTGTCTGCGAAGCACGGTCGGTCTAGACCACTCCCTGCGTGAGGGGAGCGTCCTTTTCGTTCGAGGGGCCTCGCGCCCGGGGGGACGCGGACAGCCTTCGCTCGGGATCATAACAGGAGGGTAACAACTATGTTAGACAAATCGAGTAGCGCAGTGACTCCGCGTAGCGCAGAGACTCCGCGTACCAGAGACTCTGGGTGGCGCAGAGACTTTGGGTGGCGCAGCGCTTTCAGCGCTGCGATGCGGGTACTATCTCGATGAGGGCTTTAGCCCCTGAGGCGTCAATCGATTCGTCAGGCTCTCCTACAACGACTGCAAATCAAAACTTCGCGGCGGCAGGGCATTCGATCGCACTCCACTCTGCCGCAAGATTTCCGCAATCTCCGCTTCCAGAGTCTGCCGCTCCTCCGCCCAAAGATGTTCGAACCGAAACGGCTGAAAATACCCGTTCGCTCCGCACACTGGGAACAGCATCTCCGCGCTCGGCCGCACGATGCTAGCCCCAATCGGCAGCGTCAATCCAACCTTCGATCGTTCTTCCAGATACATCGAAACTTCCAGCAACCCGCCCGTCACCGACAGCGAATGCAGCTTAGCCGGAAGCTGCCGCCCATTTTCCAGCAGCACCACCGCCGAAATCCTGCCTTCCAGCCCGACCCGCGTGGCGCGGGTGCCTCGCGTTTTCGCTCGAGAAGAGTAGTTCATGGCTTCTCCTTCTTCCGCCGTAATCTCAATGATTCGCCCCGCGCCCGCCGGCCTGATTCCGGTTTCGCCAGTGATCCAGCCAGCGCGAGAAGAAGGGCTTGTGCCCCTCATTCAGCATCGCCTTCAGCGTCGACAACAGCATTTTCGGTGGCTGCGACTTTGACAAAAACGAATCCACCGACTTCAGCTTGTTCTTTGGCAGCGGCTCATACGCCGACAACAGCATGATCGGCACGTGCGAATTAATGCTCTTCATCTTGGCCGCTACCACATCGCCGTTCATCCCCGGCATCTGGTAGTCGAGCACCACTGCGTCCACAGCCTGCGACTTGAACAGCTTCAGCCCTTCGTCGCCGCCCGACGCTTCCAGCACTTCATAGCCACTCTGTTCCAGCAGCAACTTGCGCCCCACCAGCCCGTTCCAGTGATCGTCAATGCAAAGAATTCGTGCCTTCGCGCGCCGCATAACTTCTACTTCCGATTCCCGGCCAGGGTAGGTTTTCTCGCTTCGCCGTCCCGGAGCTTTTCCAGCCTCAGCCGCCCCGGAAAGATTTTTCCTGAGATGCTTCCAAAAACAAGCTGCACCAAACTACAAAGTTGCGCTCTTTAATTCTGCCGCCCCGCCCGCCGAACTTCAAATTACCAATGGACACGCCCAGGTGCAGTTACCGCCCGCCCAAAAGCCCGCCGAACAGCCTCAACAAAACCGGGGGTGCCCCATTTCTCGCGCGTCCTTTGCGCGAGAAATGGGGATTTCGACGACAGGGAACTCAAAACCAGCGTTTCTCGCCCGACCATATCTCCCAAAAACAAAAAGGGCGAGTCGCCATCGACTCGCCCACCTTCAATTCTCGGAAACAGAATTTCTAGTGCTGCATCGACCCCACCAGATCATTCTTCATCACACTGATCTCCACCCGCCCGCCGCTGGGCGCCTTCGCCATCGTTCCGTCGCCCGTCATCGGCGCATTCCCCATGCTCAAGGTGTAAATCCGGTAGACCGGAATCGCGTGGTTCAGCACCAGATACCGCGCCACCGACTCCGCCATCTTCTGCGAGTTGGCAATCGCCGCCTGCCCACGTCCCGGCGCGAACCCGCGCACTTCAATAATGTAGCTGCGCTGTTCTTTCAACGGCGCCGCCATCTCATCCAGCGCGTCTTTCGCCGACTTGCTCAGCACACTCTGTCCCGGTCGAAACCGGATCTCAGTCTGCGCCGTCCCCTTGTACTGGTCCAGGCTGCCGACCACCTGCTCTTCGCTCGAAACCCGTGTCGAAACCTGCGTCGCCGAGGTCTGCGCCATCTGCGCCTTGCTGGCCGCGTCCGTCGCATGCTGATCCGCCAGGCTGCTCTTCTCCGAAGCCAACTGAATCCCCTGTGTCGCCCGCGCGTCCACGTCCTTGATCGCTTTGCTGTTGTCCGAACTCAACTCATCCAGTTCGTTGATCCGGTCGCGGATCGGTCCCACCTGCCGCTGCACATACTTCTTGCTGGCAAACGGATGCGTCACCAGATTCACTAGGTTCGGGTCATCCCCATCCCAGAAGTCCCGGGGCGTTTGCGAAGGCAGCGGTTCGCGATCGCTCGCGCTCTGCATAGACGAAGTGGAATTGGAGGACATTGCGCTAGTGGAGGTCGCACTCGAGTTGCTCTGCTGCGCAAACCCCGGCAATGCCAGCGCGGACACAATCATGCACACAAAAATTTGATTCTTCATTTTCAACTCTCTTTTTGGCGAGTGGCGCAAAACCCTCCACTCCAGCCGGATCGGCGTCAACTGGACCCTTTAGATTGTGCCCCCACCCGCCCAAACCTGCAAGCATTACATCGCCCGATCCAAAGCTTTTTCGCACAGTCGGTGAGTATGTGCAGAAACCTGCATCATGCTCCGCCTGCCGACGGCGGTCTCGAAAGGTTGCGGCATACAGTTCGATAGAGATTCTGCTTCGCCCTGCGCTTTGAAAGGGCGCGGCTTCAGACCGCGCCGTGAACGCCTGCTTCAGCCGCGAGCCGCGAGCCGCGAGCACGAGCCAGAGCCACGAAAGAAAACCCACCGCGTAAGCCGTGGGTGGCAACGGGAAATATTAAGCAAGCCCCAAAGGGGCGAAAGAAAGGGACAAGGAGGCGCGGAAACGGAACCAGCTCAAATCGTATGCTTCGGGTAATGCGTGCCCTTGCGCGATTGTTTCAACATCTTCTTCTGCGCCTTCTTTTGCGCCTTGGCATACTTCTTCTGCGCCTTCATCTGCTTCTTCTCCGCTTTCCTTGAAGCCCGACTGTGCGCCATCCCGCTATTGCTCAACTGCGCGGCACCCGGCATCGCACAAAAACTCAAGCTGCCCAACAAAACCAACGCGGCCAATATCTTCATCGCAACTCCTCGAAAAGCGCCCGTCTCCCGATTTATAACAGATCGCTCGGCCACCCGATCCTTGCTCGCCAGCACGAAAGTTTTCCTCCCTCCGCGCCTGTCAAGCAAATAATTTCCCGATCCTGCTAACCTCCTCAGCCCAAACAAACTAAACTTCCCGATCGCGCCCAGCCAATCCTCGGCGAAATGTTAAAATAGATACATCGTGATTAACCCAAAGAGATACCTCGCGGCTACCTTCAGCAATTGCGGTAACTCCTTATTCAACAATATTTTACATGTAACTCCAGCAGTCTCAATATTTTGCAAACCGCGAGCCATATCCGTTCTCTGTAACTATAAGCAACAAGAGATTTTACGCGATAGCCGAAAAAAATAGAGTGAGATCCAGGTATGAATTCGACGCAGAAGCGATCGGGAGAATGACACGACGGCCCAGCCCTTGCTTGTGCAAGAGAAAAGGCCGCCCCGCCCAGGTTTATCCGTGTGGATCCGCGAAAATCAGTGGCAAAGGGATGTCAGTCCTTCACAGCCCGATCCGTAATCTCCAGCCCCTTGTCGATAATCGTAAACGCCTCCCGCAATTGCGCCTCATTAATGCACAGCGGAGGATTCGTATAAAACGAATTCCAGCGCACGATCGTATACAGCCCCTGCTGGCGGAAGAATTTCCCCAGCGCTCCCATCTCCTCTGAAGTCCCGTTAAACGGAGCCATCGGCTGCAGCGTTTTCCGGCTGCGGACAAGTTCCACAATCCCGAACAGCCCAATCGACCGCACAGCCCCCACCGAAGGATGTTTCGCCGCGAGCCCCGCGCTCAACTCTTTCATGATCGCGCCCATCTTCCGCGCGTTCTCGATCAACTTGTCTTCCTCGTAGACGCGGATCGTAGCCAGCGCCGCCGCGCATCCCATGGGATGCGAGTTGTAAGTCAGCCCGCCAAAGAACACCTTGTCCTGAAAATGCTGCGCAATGTGATGCCGCATCCCCACCGCGCCCAGACGGCAGATAACTCGCCGTCAGCCCCTTGGCCATGCAGATCAAATCCGGCACAACTTTCCAGTGATCGATGGCAAACCACTCGCCCGTGCGCCCAAACCCGGCCATGACTTCGTCGGCGATCATCAGGATCCCGTACTTGTCGCACAGCTTGCGCACGCCCTGCATGTATCCGTCCGGCGGAATCAGAATCCCGTTCGTTCCGACCACAGTTTCAAGAATGAACGCGGCAATGGTCTGCGGGCCTTCCAGTTGCATGGTCTCTTCGATCATGGCCAGCGAAGTTTCCGCCGACTCCCAGCCGCGCTCGATGCCGTGGTAAGGGTCGAGCACCCGCACCACGCCCAGGAATGCCCGGCTCGGCCGCCCAGCGCCGCGGATCGCCGGTCAGGCTGATCGCGCCCGCCGTCGCCCCGTGATACGACCGGTAGCGCGCCATGATTTTGTGGCGTCCAGTAAAGAAGCGCGAAATCTTGATCGCATTCTCGTTCGCCTCAGCGCCGCCGTTGGTGAAAAAGAACGTGTCGATGTCGCCCGGGGTAATCTCTGCGAGCTTCGCGCCCAGCCGAGCCCGTGGCTCCGTCGCCATGAACGGATTGGCGTAGGCCAACACCGCGGCCTGATCAGCAATCGCCTTCACCACGCGCTCGTCGCTGTGCCCAATGTTGACCGACATCAACTGGCTGTTGAAGTCGATAAAGCGTTTGCCCTCCGGCGTCCAAAAATAAATCCCCTTAGCCTTGGCGACAGGGATGGGATCGACTTTGGCCTGCGCCGACCACTCAAACAGCGTGTGCTTCTTCGTGAGATCAACAATTTCCTGCCCGGTCATGGAGGGAGTTTCAGTGATCGTGGTCATGATTAGTCCTTAGTCCTTAATCCTTACTACCCGGTAGGCCCCCCTGCCCTCTGTGTTAAAGATTATTTTAAACACAGAGGACACAGAGATCGCAGGGTCGAGCTCTCAGAATTTGCGGCTGTGTTCTTTGGCCCATCGTTCGACGACAACTTTCTTGTCGGTGTAAAACTCGATCGCGTCGCGGCCCTGGCCGTGGAGGTCGCCGAAGAAGCTGTTCTTCCATCCGCTGAACGGGAAGTAGGCCATGGGCGCGGCGACTCCTATGTTGATGCCGATGTTGCCCGCGGGCGCTTCGTAGCGGAAACGGCGCGCCGCCGATCCGCTCGACGTGAACAGCGACGCCTGATTGCCGTAGGCGCTGCGTTCGAGGAAGGCGAGGGCTTCGTCCATGCTGTCGGCGTGAACCAGGCTGAGCACTGGTCCGAAGATTTCCGTGTCGGCGAGGTCGCTGGTCGCGGGCACGTCGTCGAGGATCGTCGGCTTCACGAAGTTCCCGGATTCGTATTTCGGAATCTTCGCGTTGCGCCCGTCGAGCAGAACTTTTGCGCCTTGCTTCTCGCCGAGTCCGATCAGCGATTCGACGCGCTCTTTGCTTTGCCGCGTAATCACGGGGCCCATCTGGACGCCATCTTCCAGGCCGTTGCCAACTTTCAGCTTCGACGCGGCTTCGGCGATCGAGTCGCGGAAAGTCTTGCTGCGCTTCGCCGATCGTGATCGCGGTCGAGACGGCGAGGCAACGTTGCCCCGCGCAGCCGAAGGCGCTGTCGCTGATGATCTGCGTGGCCATCGGCATATCGGCGTCGGGCAGAACGACGACGTGATTCTTGGCGCCGCCCTGGCACTGGCAGCGTTTGCCCTGCTCGCCCGAGCGCGCGTAGATGTAGCGCGCCACCGGAGTCGATCCCACGAAGCTGATGGCGCGCACTTTGGGATGATCGATCAGCGCGTCGACCACAGCCTTGCCTCCGTTGACCAGACTGACGACGCCCTTCGGCAGGCCAGTCTTTTCGAGCAGCTCGTAGACATAGCGCATGGTGAGCGGCACGCGCTCGCTCGGTTTGAGAATGAACGTATTCCCCGTGGCGATGGCGTAAGGCAGATACCAGAACGCGATCATGCCGGGAAAGTTGAAGGGCACGATGGCGGCGGTGACGCCGATGGGCTGGCGGATCATCATCTCGTCGATGCCGCGGGCCACGTCTTCGAGGTTGTAGCCTTGCATCATCATCGGAATGCCGCAGGCGACTTCGACGTTCTCGATGGCGCGGCGCATTTCGGCTTTCGCTTCGGTGAAAGTCTTGCCGTTTTCCTGAGTGATGATGCGGGCGATGTCGTCGATGTGCTCTTCGAGCAGCATCTTCAGCTTGAACAGCGGCTGGATGCGGTCTTCCGGCGGAGTGCGGCGCCATGCGGGGAAAGCCGCGGCGGCGGCTTCGATCGCTGTGTTGACTTCGGCGGCGTCGGCAAGCGGGACGCTGGCCAGGACTTCGCCGGTCGCCGGATTGACCACGTCTCGCCATTCGGAGGAGTGCGAGTCGGTCCATTGGCCGTTGATGTAGTTGGTCAGCTTGAGGGCGGGGAGGTGCAGCTACGGTGGTCATGATGATGCCTCTGCTATCGCGAAGAATGTTTTTCGCGGGACGTCCACGCGACGAGCTCATCGTGCGAATTCCCATGGACGATAACCTAATGATACAGCGTATAGGGATCCTTCGACTGCGGTTGATCTTCGCGCTTTTGGCGCGAAGACAAATCTCGCTCAGAATCAGGATGACAAATCTCTACACCAACTGTGCACTGCGCTTTTCTGGCCACACACCGCGGCCAGATCGCGGATTCCAGCACGCCAGGCCTTCGTCGATTTGCTCATCGGTCGTCGACCAGCGGCACCAGGATGCGGATCACGTTGGAATACGATGCCGGCGGTGATCGTGATCAGGCCGTGCTCGTAGCAATATTGCGTGATCTTTTTTGTTTCGTCGGTGGCAGGAGCTTTATCTTCCTGCGATTGCACGAGTTCGATGGCCTGCATGCCGCCCAGGCCGCGCACATCGCCGATGATGGGCCAGCGGCTCTGCCACTCGCGGGCGCGGCGTCTGGAAGCGGTCGCCAAGTTCGTCGGCGCGTTCGAGCAAATTTCCGCGCTCGAACAAGTCGAGAACCGCCAAAGCCGCGGCGCAGGAGAGCGGATTGCCGGCAAACGTTCCGCCGAGGCCACCGGGGCCGGGCGCGTCCATGATTTCGGCGCGGCCGGTGACGGCGGCGAGCGGCAAGCCTCCGCCCAAAGATTTCGCGGTCACGATCAGATCCGGTTCGATGCCGTAGCGCTCGCTCGCAAACATCGCGCCGGTGCGGCCGAAGCCGGACTGCACTTCATCGGCAATAAAGAGGATGCCGTACTTGTGGCAGAAATCGATGAGCACCTTGAAATAATCCGGCGGAGGCGCGACGAATCCGCCTTCGCCGAGAACCGGCTCAGCGATCACGGCGGCGACTTCTTCATTCGCGACCACGCTCTTGAACGTGTCTTCGAGATGCCGAGCGCAGTAAAGATCGCACGTCGGATATTTCAGGTTGTAGGAGCAGCGATAGCAGTAGGCAAACGGCACGCGATAGACCTCGCCGGGGAACGGCGCGAATCCGGCCTTATAAGGATGCGTCTTGCTGGTGAGCGCGAGAGTCATCATGGTACGGCCGTGGAACGCGTCTTCGAAAGCGATGATGCCGGGGCGCTTGGTGTAGGCGCGCGCGATCTTGACGGCGTTTTCGACGGCTTCGGCGCCGCTGTTGAGGAAAATAGTTTTCTTCGCGAACTTGCCGGGCGTGAGTTCGTTCATGCGCTCGGCGAGACGGACGTAACTCTCGTAGGGCGTAACCTGCACGCAGGTGTGCATGAAATGGTCGAGCTGATCTTTCGCGGCTGCGATGACCGCGGGCTGGCGATGTCCGGCGTTGGCGCAGCCGATACCTCCGGCGAAGTCGATGTAACGATTGCCGTCGACGTCTTCGAGCCATGCGTCTTCGGCCTTGGCGACGTAGATGGGCGTGCCGTGAGAAAGGCCGCGGGGCACGGCTTTGGCGCGGCGCTCGGAGAGGGCTTTGGATTTGGGGCCGGGGATGGGAGTGCGGAGTTGAATTGTTGACATCGTGAATTCTCGTCGTTGGTCGTTCGTCGTTCGTCGTTGGCCCTTAGCTCTCGAATTCAACGTGGCGCAAGTTGCAGCGGTCCTTCGCTTCGCTCAGGATGACAAGCTGACGACTGATCGCTGGTGACTGGCAACTGCATTTCAGTACCACCCGATCGGTTGCTCGTTCAGGTTGATGTAGACCTGTTTGGTTTCGAGATATTCTTCGACGCCCCAGGGGCCGAGTTCGCGGCCGAAGCCGGATTGTTTGTAGCCTCCCCACGGGGCTTCGACGTAGGTGGGCTGCATGTGGTTGACCCAGACGATGCCGACGCGCAGAGCTTTCACGGCACGCATGGCGCGGAAAATATCGCGGGTCCACACAGCGGCGGCAAGGCCATAGGGAGAATCGTTGGCGATCTTCATGGCGTCTTTTTCGTCTTCGAATGGAATCACGGCGGCGACCGGGCCGAAAATTTCTTCGCGGGCGATGCGGGCTGAGTTGGTGACGTCGTAGAAAATCGTGGGCTGCACGTAGTAGCCTTTAGCGAAGTTGGCGGGGCGTCCACCGCCGGAGGCGAGCTTGGCTTCGCTCTTGCCGATCTCGAGATAGGAATTCACGCGGTCGTATTGGTCTTTGCTGACCAGCGGGCCCATCTTGGTTTCGCGTTCAAGTGGCGGTCCGAGTTTGATTTTTTTAGCTTTCTCGGTCATGGCTTCGACGAATTTTTTGTAGATGGATTTTTGGACGAGGATGCGGCTGCCGGCGGAGCAGACTTCGCCTTGATTGATGAAGACGCCGAACAGCGCGCCGTCGATGGCGGCTTCGAAATCGGCGTCGGCGAAGAAAATGTTCGGAGATTTGCCGCCCAGCTCGAGGGTGACGCGCTTCACGGTGTCGGCGGCCTGTTTGACGATGATCTTGCCGACAGAGGCGCTGCCGGTGAAAGCGATTTTGTTGACGTCAGGGTGCTGGACGAGTGGAGCGCCGCAGGATTCGCCGAAGCCGGTGACGATGTTGACTACGCCCGGAGGCAGGCCGCAGTCGGCGAAATGTTTGGCGAGTTCGAGAGCGGTCAGCGGAGTTTGCTCGGCGGGCTTTAGCACGCAGGTGCAGCCGGCGGCCAGTGCGGGCGCGAGTTTCCACGCGGCCATCATCAGCGGATAGTTCCACGGGATGATTTGTCCGGCGACGCCGACTGGTTCCTTGAGCGTGAGCGACATGGCGTTGTCGGGGACGGGATTGACGTAGCCGACAACTTTGGTGGCGAGGCCGCCGTAATATTCGAAGCAGGTGGCGACGTCGTTGATGTCGTATTCGGCTTCGACGATGGGCTTGCCGGTGTTGCGGCATTCGAGCTCGGCGAGTGCGGGAAGATTGGCACGAACTTTTTCGGCGAGGCGGAAGAGGACGCGTCCACGCTCTTGCGCGGTGGTGGTGGCCCAGGGGCCGTCTTCGAAGGCGGCTTTGGCGGCGGCTACGGCGCGGTTCACATCGTCGGGACCGGCGTCGGGGACCTGCGCGATGACTTCTTCGGTCGAGGGATCGTAGACGGGAAAAGTTTTCGCCGATTGGCTGGGGACCCATTCGCCGTTGATGAACATCTGGTAAGTTTTGATTTCGGTCTGCACTCCGCCGGGCATTGCTTCCTCCTGCTTACTTCGGGGCCTGAAGGCCCACAGTTTGTTGCTCAGAGTGGCGCGACTAAAGTCGCAGCCTTCCCAATTTCTCGCGCGACTTTGCGGCGGCCGTAGACGAAGAAGAAGAAGGCCGCCAGGCCGATGAAGAATAGCGTGCCGCCGAACATCCAGAGTTCGTACGACCACAGTGAGGTAATCTGCTGCGCTGGAAAAAAGACCAGGGCGATGCCGAGGATTGTGGTCAGGAATCCGCTGGTGCCGGCGAGAAACAGAGTCGTGCGGCCGTATTGTCCTTTCGGAACTTTCTCGGTCACGGCGAACTTTACCAGCGCGCCGAACATATAAATAAACGGAACCAGTTGCAGCACGACCGCGAGCGAGAGGAGTTTTTGAAATGTTTCCTGAACGCCGGCGCCGGCGAAATTCAGAATTACGAGGACTCCGGACACGATAGCTTGCACGATCAGCGCGGCGTATGGCGTGGCGTAGCGGGGATGGACTTTGCCGAGCCAGGATGGCATGTAGGAATCAAGGCCGGCGACGAACGGGATGCGCGAGCAACCGCCGATCCAGGCGGAACCGATGCCGGCGATGGCCAGGCTGAGCATCAGCGCGAATGGAATGCTGATCCAGTTCACGCCGACGCGGCCCGCCATCCCGGTAACGGCTTGCACCACACCTTGCAGCACGTTCACGTTCTTGCCGACGGCGATGAGCAAGGTCAGTGTCGCGGCGATGTAGAGAGTACCCGACAGAAGCCCTCCCCAGGCGACGGCTCCGGGGAGGGTGCGGCGAGGATCCTGGATTTCATCGCCCATGACAGAAGCGAGTTCGAGGCCGACCAGCCCGAAGCAGATGACGCCGAAGGAATTCAGCACGAAGCGCGGATTCGCCGGGATCTTGAAATCCGCAGCTGTGATTCCGCTGCCGAAGCGAGACCAGATCACGATGCCAAGGCCGACGAGGACCGCTGCGGCGATGAACGTCCCGATGGCGCCGATGTTGTTGATCCACTTGCCCACGCCGAGTCCGCGAATGTTCAAGTACGTGAGTACCGATAGAAGCGCCAGCGAGACACATGCGGCGAAGAGTTTGTTGTCGGGTAGCGATTGATGACCCGGGCCGAGCACATACACCGACACGCCGACGAAGTAGAGCATGACGGTCGGCACGTAGAGCATGTTGTTGGTCCAGTAGCACCAACCGGAGAGGAATCCGTGGAAGTCGCCGAAAACTTCTTTGGCCCAGAGGTAGACGCCGCCTTCGCCGGGATAGCGGTGGGCGAGTTCGATGACGGCGATGCCTTGCGGCCAGAAGAAGAGGAGAAGAGAGATGATCCAGAGCCAGATGGTGACGCCGCCGTTGGCGGCGATGCTGGGCACTACGTTGAGATTGAATACGGCGACGACGAAGAGGAGCACCAGATCGCGGCGGCCGAGGGCGCGGATCAGGTGAGGTTGGGCTTCGGGTTGGGGGGTGGTGGACACTTTATTTTGGCGGCCGGCGAACAGCAGGTTACTCACCCGGGTTTCGCCCGCGTTCGGAATGACAAGAATTTTTTTCGGTCCTAACTCTTGTCCATACTCTTGTAGAGCTTGTTCTGCGCCTGACTCGCAGAGGCGGACAGGAGTGTCCGCCCCACATGAACAATTTTTAGTGCGCTACGGCTACTGGGACTTCGCGCTCTTGCTGCGCTTTCGCGAGCGAGGCGGCGATGTCGTTGAAGGCGGCCAGGTGCTGGTCGATGTCGGCTTCGGTATGCTGCACCGAAATCGTCCATTGCTCGTCCCACCAGTAAGGCTGCGCCATCACGCCGCGGTTCACCATGCCGAACCAGTAGTGACGCCACAGGTCGATGTCGATGGCCTCCCAGTCGCGGTAGTTCACGATTTCTTTCGGATAAAGCATGAGCGCACCGTTGGCTCCGGCTTGCGCGATGTAGGCCTGCAGGCCGGCTTTCGCGATGATGGCGCGGTAGCCGTCGGCAAGTTTCTTGCCGAGTTTGTCGACTTTGGCGTAGTTGTCGCGAGTAAGAACTTCGCGGAACGTCGCGAGGCCGGCGGCCATTGAAACCGGGTTCGTGTTGTAGGTGCCGCCGTGGAAGACCTTGTGTTCGGAGATCAGATCCATCACGGCCTTGCTGGCGCCGAATGCGGCGAGGGGCAGCCCACCGCCGATTGATTTGGCCAGGCAGATCATGTCGGGATGCACGCCGAAATATTCGCTGGCGCCACCCCAGCCAAGTTTCGCGCCGGTCTTTACTTCGTCGAAAATCAACAGAGCGCCGTTGCGGTCACAGATTTCGCGCAGACCTTTCAGGAAGCCGGGACGCGGTATGCAGAGGCCGACGTTCATCAGAATCGGTTCGAGAATAATCGCGGCAATCTCGCCGGGATTTTCTTGGAAGCGGCGCTCGACGGTGGCGAGATCGTTGAAGGTGGCGATCTTTACATTGGCGATGGCCGATTTCGGCACGCCGAGGCCGCCGGTAACGGCGGTTGGATTGTGCACATCGCCATAGTCAGGGGCATGGGGCTTCACGCTGACCAGGGCGCTGTCATGCAGGCCGTGGTAAGCGCCTTCGAACTTAACGATCTTGTCGCGTCCAGTGGCGGCGCGGGCCAGGCGAATCGCGTGCATGGTGACTTCGGTCCCGCTGTTGCCGAAGCGGCACATCTCGACGGGAAAACGGGTGCAGATTTCTTCCGCGAGTTCCCATTCCATGTCATGCGGCATGCCGAACATGGTGCCGGTGGAGAGGCGCTTCTCGACCGCTTTCATAACGGCAGGATGGCAATGTCCGGCCATGAGCGCGCCGAAGGTCAGGTTGTGGTCGATGTATTCGTTGCCATCGAGATCGCGAAACTTGCTGCCGCTGGCGTCTTTCACGAAGATGGGCCAGGGATCATAGGCGCGATAGTTGCTGGCAACGCCGAGGGGAATGCGTTTGAGATTCTTCTTGTGGGCTTCGGCGGATTTAGGGGTGCGCCGCTCGAAAGTGGCGAGTTCCTTCTGCAGATCGGGATACATCGAATTGCTCCGGGATGACTCAGGCCCGCCGTTTCCGGAAGTAGCGTTTTGCGCTAGATCAGCGGGCCATTAGATTGCCCGGGCGGATCGAGCCGCCCGGGTTTGTGGGACTGTTTCTATTCTAGTCGTTCGAGCTTCGCTCGTTCGAGTTAGAAGTAGAACTTCAAAGCGAACTGAACTTCGCGCGGGTCACGCGCTTGCAGTACCTGGCCGAAGGTCGTGTCACTGTAGTTCCCGTCGGGATTGACGAACTCAGTCTTGTTGAACAGATTGAAAACGTCGGCCCGGAACTGGAAGTATTTGGACTCCGACAGCGTGATCCGCTTGGAGAAAGTAACGTCGAATTGCTCTTCTCCCGGACCGCAGCAAATGGATCGCGGCGTGGTTGCGAACGTTCCAAGAGTCGGATCGGAGAATTGCGCCGGGTTCAGATAAAGACCGGCGTTCGTCTTCGGATTCAGAATCTGAAGCGGGCCACTCTGTTGCGGAGCGCCGGCCCCCAGGAAGAAGAGGCTGCTGATCAACTCGTTGTCGTCCTGCGTTTGAATACGAATGGGGAACCCGCTCTGGAACTGGATGATTCCCGACATGGCCCAGTCGTCCAGAACTTTTCCTTTGAATCCGCTGAATTTGGGGACGGGAAATTCCCAGTAATAGTTGATGACAAAGCGCTGCGCGGAATTGAACAGCGAGAGCGACCGGCTGGCTTTGTAGTCGAAGGGGTTGACGGTCTCTTCGAAGCTGGAGGCCCAGTCGAGGGACTTGCTCCAGGTGTAAGCGGCCTGCAGTTGGAGCCCGTGCGAGAAGCGCTTCTCCAGGCTGGTCTGGAACGAGTTGTAGGCGGAGGCGGCGATGGTGTCTTCGGCGAAGATGTTGGTGAAGACGGGAACTCCGTCAGCCGGGCAGCCGTTTCCGGGGCCGCCGGTCACGGGGTTGCAGTTGGGCGAGGAATAGGGACGAAGGCCGACAAAGTTCAGGGTCTGTCCAGTCGCGGCAATCGTGCCTCCGGTTGGAAGGTGGAATCCGTTGGGCAGCAGAGTGCCGTTGGAAGCGGGCAGAGTAACGGTGAATTGATCGTCCTCCAGAAACGGACCGCAGGTTGCCTGTGAACCGTAGGAGGAGACGCTGGTGGGGTCGTTGTTGGCCAGAGCAATGATGTCGAGGCAGCTCTGCGGATTCGCGGCATTGATGTCGTGCGACGCCAGCAAGCGGTGTCCCTGCGAACCTACATAGCCCACCTGCAATACCAGATCTCGCGCCAGTTCGCGCTGGATATTGAAGTTGTATTGGGCGGTGTATTGGGTGCGCATGTGAGGCTGGAAATCCCCGTACAGCAGCATGGGTCGGAAGGAAGCCCAATCCTGGGGAGTGCCGGGCGCGGGGCTTAGAATGCCGGTAAAGGGATTGGGGCTGAGCGTGCCGGCCTGCGAAATAAACGGAGTATTCAAGAAGGTCGCCGGCAAGTACGTGCTGCCGCCGAAGGGCGGCTCAGCGCCGAATTGCTCGAGCACCAACTGTTCCATGGGGTTGTAGAATAATCCCCAACCGGTACGGATGGTGGTTTTGGGATTCAGGCTATAAGAGAGTCCGACGCGGGGAGCGAAGGCTTTGTAATAAGTCTGGGTCAAGCCTGACGGAATACCGGCATCTCCGGGAACGACCAGGCCCGTAGGGGCGACTCCGGCAGAGACGCAGTCAGTGCCGCCGAGACTCGCCTGCTCCGCGGGAGTCAGGACGCAGGGATACACGGTTGAATTCTGGCCGGGGCGGAAAGTCTGGACGTGGTGCAGGGCATCGGAAAGCGGCGTGTCCAATTCCCAGCGCAGTCCGTAATTGAAGGTCAGGTTAGGCTTAATTTTCCAGCTGTCCTGCGCGAAGAGATACAGTCCGGTATTACGTACGTTTTCTCGCTGGGCAGAACCTTGCGAGTAGCTGTCATCCAGACCGAGAAGATAGCCCGGATAGTTGTCGTTATAGTAGACGGAATTCTCGGTGGTGCTGTTGAAAGTGAACTGGCCGCTGACGTTGTAGTAGAGGGTCTGATCGAAACGGGAGCGTCGAACATCGGCGCCGAACTTAAAGGTGTGATTGGACTTCACCCAGGTCAGACTGTCGGTCCACATGAAGGAATTGCCGACCTGCGGCAATTCGCCCTCCCAGCCGTTGCCAATGGCGAAGCCTCCGCCAATGTTGATAAACGGAACGCCCGTGCGATTCGCAGGCAAGCCGGTAGTAATGCCGTATTGAGGACTCGTGCCGAACACGCCCTGAATCGAGTTCGGACCGCTGTCGGAATCGGATGTACCGTTGAAACAGACCGCCTGTGCGGCTGGGGAGAGGCAAGAGTTCTGGACGACGTTCGTGCTCTGCGGGTGCTGGAAGGTTAACTGGCCTTCACGCATGTAAGTGAAGCGAAATTCGTTGATGAGATTATTGTTGATCGTCCAAGTGTGGCTAGGATTGTACTGCTGGTAACGCGAGCCGACGTTGGCGCCGAAGCCCGGGATGTTGGCTCCAGAGGCCTGGAAGTCATAGAAGGGCTGGAAATTCGTATCGTTGGTGAAGTAGTAGTAGAAGCTGAAATTCTGGCGAGCGTTGATGTGATGATCGAAGCGGAAGGTGAACTGATTCTGGGTGTCGGCGCTGGCCGGCACTGCCTGGTAATTAATGCCGTCAGGGCGATTCGCAGCCGGAACGAAGCGCAAGCATGTCGATTGCGACCGGATCCTGGCAGGCGGTCGGAATGGTGGCGTTACCATTCGGATCGGTCGGAAATATTGAGTTCCACAGTACACCGGCGGCGGGCATCTGTCCGCCCGTACCTGTAATCGCGGAGGTACACCCGGGCCTTCCGTTGAGAGCGTCCGCGGTGAACTGATCCGTGATCTGGTTGGGCGTGACACCGTCGGGCGCTAACAGCGGGAATCCTCCCGTAAAAACACCGCCCCGTTCCTGCGGATTGGGAACGGTAACGGTCTCGCCTGAAATGCCCTGGCGGACGCGGCGACCTTCATAGGAAACGAAAAAGAACGTGCGATCCTTGATGATCGGCCCGCCGAAGGTCCCGCCGAACTGATTCTGATTTTCCTGCGGCTTGACCGTATTGAAGTATCCCTGAGCATTCAAGACGGTATTGCGGAAGTATTCGTAAATATTGCCGTGCCACTGGTTGGTGCCCGATTTCGTGATGACGTTGACCACGGCCCCGGAGTTGCGTCCATATTCCGCGTCAAAGGTGTTGCTGATCACGCGGAATTCGTCAATCGCGTCTGGGGTGGGTTGAATGGTGGGCAGGTTGACGAACTGATCGTTGGCGTCGCCGCCATTGACGCTGAAATTGTTGGCGCGACTGCGACCGCCGTTCACCGAGACCGCACCGGCATCGTCGCTGCCGTAGAACGTGCCACCGCTGGAGCCGAGTTGCGACTGAACGCCCGGTTGCAACTGCAGGAACTGATAAGTATCGCGGGCGTTGAGCGGTAGCTCATTGACCGAGCGATTGTTAACCACCTCACCCAACTGCGTGCTGGTAGTGTCGACCAGCGGCGCTTCGGAGGTGACGTCGACGATCTCTTTGCTTTCGCCAATCTGCATCGTCATATTGAGAGTTATGGCCTGGTTGACGTCGAGCGCGATACTCCGGCGCACGGCTTTCTTGAAGCCATTCCCATCGAAGGTGATGGTGTAGGTGCCTACCGGCAAAGTCGGAAAAACATATTCGCCGCTATCGTTGGTCATGGCGTCGCGGGCAATGCCGGTAGCGTCATTGGCGGCGGTCACTTTTACGCCACTCAGGACCGCGCCGGTCGGATCGGAGACGAGGCCGAGGATGCGGCCGCCGGTGCCTTGGGCTGCGAGGAGCGAGGAAAAGGAGAGGCACGCGACTAGAGCCAGGCACACGGTTTTCAGGCGCGGGATAGACAGGGACGGCTTCGACGAGCGGCGTCGCAGTGAAAGCATGGAGCCTCCAGACAGCTTCGGGAGAGTGATTTTTGTTTGAAAGCGACAGCTTGTATCCGGCCACAACCTTGCTATAATCCCGCAAGGTTAGAGAACAGGGACGGGGCCTGTCAAGGATAAAAAAACGCGTTCGTCCCATAGAAATTTCTTATCGAGTTTTCTCGCCCTCTCCTGTTAAGCATTGAACGTCAGCGTGTTTATGCATGTGAAGCGGCATGGCTGAGCCTTATCTCAAGATCGGTGATGTGGCCCGAAAGGTGGGCGTGTCGCCGTCTGTGATCCGCTCGTGGGAAAGCCTGGGGCTGGCGCGGCCGCGGCGCACCGAGAGCAAGTACCGGCTCTATTCCGCGGAAGACGTGAAGCTATTGAAGCGGGCGCGGTTCCTGCGCAAGGTGCGCGGGCTGAATGCGGCGGCGATTGTGCAGTTGCTGAAGCGCGAGGGCAAGGTGCGTCCGGCGGCCGACGGAAGCGCCAGCGCCATTGGTGGGCATCTGCGGCAGTTGCGGGCGCGGCGGAGGCTTTCGCTGGCGCAGGTGGCGAAGGCGGTCGGGATCTCGGTGGGATTTCTGAGCGCGCTTGAACGCTCACAGATGAGCGGGTCAGTCGGAACTCTGCGCAAACTCGCGCGCTTTTACAAAACCAACATTCTGGATTTTTTTGACGCCAGCGGAAACAGCAGTCGCCAGGTGCGTCCCGCGGAACGCAAGGTGCTCGAAGCGGGCGAAGGCGTGCGCATGGAGCTGCTGGCGTGGGGCAACACGGTGATGGAGCCGCATCTGTTTCGCGTGGCGCCGGAAGCGGGCAGCGGCGATCCTTATACGCACGAGGGCGAGGAATTCATCTACGTGCTGCGCGGGGACTTGCAGATCACGGTCGACGGCGAAGAGTACCGATTGAAGCCGGGTGACAGTTTTTATTTCGAAAGCGCGACGCCGCATCGCTGGAAAAATCCCGGGCGCAAGGAAACGTTGGTGTTGTGGGTTAACACTCCACCGACGTTTTAGTTGGATTCGAGTTGCGGTCTTAGTTCGGAGGAAACATGAACTGGCAACGCATGGGGAAATGGCTGCGTTTGTTGCCGCTGTTGGGTGTGCTGCTTGCTGCGGGCTCGTGCTCGAAGAAGACTCCCACTCTCAACCTTCTGGTGTGGGAAGGCTACGCGGACCCGTCATTCGTGCAAGCATTCGAAGAACAGAATCATTGCAAGATCTCGGCGTCGTATATGGGATCAAGCGATGAACTGATGGCGAAACTACGCGGCGGCAGCGCTGGAACTTACGATGTGATTTCTCCGTCGAGCGATGTGGCGACCTCCATCGCAGCCGCGGGATTGGCGGCGCCACTCGATCTGGCGCAGATTCCCAGTTACAGCCAGCTCTCGCCCCAGCTGACTTCGCTCGCGCTGGTTCGCGCGAAAGGGCAGGTTTACGGCGTGCCGTTTATGTGGGGACCAGATCCGATTATTTACGATACGACCGCGTTTGCGCAGCCGCCCGATTCCTGGAAAATTTTGTGGGATCCGAAATACAAAGGGAAAGTTTCGGTGTGGGACGATGTGTCGACGATTTACATGGCGGCGCAGATTTTGGGGTATGACAAGCCCGATCCGTCGCAAATTTACAACCTGAGCGACGAGCAGCTTGAGGCGGTCAAGAAAAAACTGCTGGAGTTGAAACCGAATGTCCGCAAGATGTGGGCCACGGGCGGCGAGCTGACCAATCTTTTCGAGAGTCACGAAATCGTGATCGCGATGGGCTGGCCGCTGAATACTGCGGATTTGAAGAAGGCGAATTTTCCGGTGGGCGAGACTATTCCGAAAGAGGGTACAACAGGCTGGATCGATCATCTGATGATTACGGCGGGCAGTGAGAATAAGGAACTGGCGTTGAAATTTCTGGAATACATGGTCGAAGCGAAGACGCAGAAACTGGTGAGCGACAAGACGCACTATGTTCCGGCCAATCCGCAGGCGGGACAGTTCATGACACCGGACGAAGTGAAGACGCTGCATCTGGACGACGTGGAGAGCTACCAGAAACGGCTGAATTTCTGGCAGAACGTGCCGCGGCGGCCGAAGTACACCGAGATTTGGAACGACATTAAGGCGGCGCAGTAACGAAACCCGATTTATGGTTCCTCCCACTACTCCTACCCTCGCTAATGCAACGGTCGAGCACGCTGCGGCGAAGCCTGCGTTGCTGAGCATTCGAAATGTGGCCAAGAGTTTCGGCCGTAATGTCGTGCTGCGCAATGTTTCGCTGGAAATCGCGGAGGGAGAATTTCTGACTATTCTCGGCGAAAGCGGCTCGGGTAAAACAACACTGTTGCGGATTGTTGCGGGTTTCGAGAGTGCGAACTCGGGCGAACTTTGGATGGGCGGCGAGCGATTGGATCACCAACCTCCGTACCGCAGGCGTGTGAATACCGTGTTTCAATCGTACGCGCTGTTTCCTCATCTGACGGTTGAGGAAAATGTCGGCTACGGATTGCGCGTGGCCAAGCGGCCGGCGGCGGAGATAACGCAGCGCGTCGGCGAGGCGCTCGACAAAGTGAAGATGACGGCGCATGCGAAATCGAAGCCCTCGAAGATCAGCGGAGGGCAGCAGCAGCGGGTTGCGCTGGCGCGGGCGCTGGTGAACCGTCCGCGATTGCTGTTGCTGGACGAGCCGCTTTCGGCGCTGGACGCGAACTTGCGGCGGCAGATGCAGGTGGAGTTGAAGTCGCTGCAGCGCGAGGTGGGGATTGCATTTGTGTTCGTCACGCATGATCAGGAAGAAGCGATGGTGATGTCGGATCGCATCGCGCTGCTGCGGTCGGGCGAACTGGAGCAGGTCGCGTCGCCGCGCGAGATTTACAACCGTCCGGCGACGGCTTATGCGGCGCAGTTTATTGGGCACACGAATTTGTTGCGGGGTGAGGTGCGCGGCGGAACGGCGCGATGCGGGGCGCTGGCGTGGGCGACTTCCCTTCCGGACGGGCCTGCGCTTTTTTCGTTGCGGCCGGAGCATTTGCGGATGGCTGGGGCTGGAGCTTTGTCTCATGGCGCGATTCGTATTCGCGGCCGCGTGCAGCATCAGGCTTTTCACGGAGCGACGGAACTGATTCGCGTGGAGTGCGCTGACGGATTCGTGCTGACGGTCCGGACGCCCAGCAGTGGCGCGGCGCACGACACCGTTGAACTGGAATTTTCCCCAGCGGATGCGGTTCCCGTGCGCGAGTCGCCGGAAAGGAATTGAGTGTTCTCCCGCGCCTACAAGACGGTCGTGACCGTTCCGCCACTGCTGTGGGTGACGGTGTTTCTTCTGGTGCCGTATGCGCTGATGTTCTGCTACAGCTTCTGGTCGGTGTCGGCGGATCAGGCCATTGTGCACTCGTGGAATCTGGCCAACTATCGGGAACTGTTTCAGAAAACGGTGTACTGGCAGACGCTGCTGCGGTCGATGTGGATTGCGGCGCGGGTGATGGTGTTTTCGCTGCTCGCTGGGATATCCGCTGGCGTATTTTCTGTCGTTCTATGCGGGCAAGCGCAAGGATCTGCTGTATCAGATGGTCATTATTCCGTTGTGGGTAAGTTATCTGGTGCGGGCGTATGCCTGGAAAACCATTCTTGGTTCCGATGGCGTGCTCAATACGTTGCTGCAGTATGTGCACCTGACAAAACATCCGCTGGATTTTCTTCTCTACAGCCCGTTTGCTGTGGTGTTGACGCTTACGCACATCTATACGCCGTTTACGATTCTGCCGATTTATGCGGCGCTGGAACATATTCCGCGCAATCTGGTTGAGGCCTCGCATGATCTGGGCGCGACTCCGGCGCAGACGTTCTGGAAAGTTATTTTTCCGCTGTCGATTCCGGGCGTGGTTGCCGGAGCGACGTTTGCGTTTGTATTGAGCCTGGGTGATTTTCTGGCGCCCCTGCTGCTGGGTGGGCCGAGCGGAATCATGATTTCGAATATTGTGGTCAGCTTGTTTGGCGCGGCCTATAACTGGCCGCTGGGCGCGGCAATTTCTCTGGGCATGCTGGTGATTGTGGTGAGCCTGCTGTTTCTTTCCGAGCGACTGGAAAAGAAATGGAGTTTCTCGTGAGCGGCGCGCGACACATGCCGCGCTCGCGGTGGCTGCTGGCGCATGCTGCCGCTGTGTTTGCATTTCTTTATCTGCCGATTGCGGTGCTCATCCTTTATTCGTTCAATGGGCAGGGAGTGGGCGGATTTCCACCGCATCATCTGACGCTCGATTGGTATCGCGTCCTTTTCAGTGACGCCGCCATCTGGGATTCCGTGCTGAACAGTTTGCAGGTGGCCTTGGCGGCGATGGCGATTTCCCTGACGCTCGGCATTCCGGCGGCGTTGGCGCTCGACCGGGCGCAGTTTCCCGGCAAGGCACTGTTCCGGCGACTGGTGCTGCTGCCGCTGATTCTGCCAGGGATTATCACGGGGCTTTCGCTGCCATGATGTTCAAGCTGGCGAGCGTCAAAGCCAGCATGATGACGATCATGCTGGGCCACGGCACGGCTTTGATTTCGGTCGCGACTACGGAAGTTTTTGCGGGCCTGCAGAAACTCGATCGCGCGCAGGAGGAGGCGTCGCTCGACCTGGGAGCGAACTACTGGCAGACATTCTGGCGCGTGACTGTGCCGAACCTGAAGCTGCCGATTATTGGGGCGGCGCTGCTGATTTTCACGCTGTCGATGGATGAAATCGCGGTCAGCTTTTTTCTGATCGGCCGCGACAACACGTTGCCGCTGGAAATCTGGGGACGGCTGCGGCGCGGCATCACGCCGGAGATCAATGCGGTGTCGACCATCATCTTTATGTTTTCGCTGGTGACGATTGTGGTGTGGTACCGGCTGCGGGTGCGGGCCGAGGGCGCTGCGGAAATCGGGCCGACGTGATCCGGAGCGCCCGGTGAGTTCGCGGGAAAACGCCGAGCTTCACTCGGCGGACAGCCGAGGTCGGCTATCCCCACATAAATCTTTCCCACATGAGCCTTGCGCAAAATGAGCCTTCCCACATAGGTCGTGACGACCAACAAATCCCCAGTATTCGTAGGCGTTTCACGCTCCTCATAGTAAAGTGGTAGTGCATACCTTTTCTGGAAGGATCCTTTTTGAGTTCAGGCATTCGCAACATCGCTATCATCGCCCACGTCGACCACGGCAAGACCACGCTGGTGGACGCCATGCTGCAGCAGAGCGGGACATTTCGCTCCAACGAACACCACGTCGAACGGGTCATGGACTCGAACGAACTGGAGCGCGAGCGCGGCATCACCATCCTCGCCAAAAACACTGCGATTTTTTATCACGATGTGAAGATCAACATCGTCGACACGCCCGGCCACAGCGATTTTGGCGGCGAAGTGGAACGCGCGCTCAAGATGGTCGATGGCGTCATGCTGCTGGTGGATGCCAGCGAAGGGCCGCTGCCGCAGACTCGTTACGTGCTGAGCAAGGCGCTCGAAGCCAAGCTGCCGCCGATTGTCGTTATTAATAAGATTGATCGCGCCGACGCGCGCCCGCAGGAAGTGCTGAACGAAGTTTACGATCTGTTTATTGATCTCGACGCTAAGGAAGATCAGATCGATTTCCCGGTGCTTTACACCAACGCCAAGATCGGCACCGCGTCCACCGACATTCAAGGCGGCGGCGAAGATTTGCGACCGCTGTTTGATGCCATCGTCAACACCATCCCGCATCCCAAGGGCGACGCGGCGGGGCCGCTGCAGATTCTGGTGGCGAACCTGGATTACAGCGACTACCTCGGACGGCTGGCGATTGCGCGTGTTTTCAACGGAACGATGAAGACGGGCGAAGAAGTCGGCATCGCCCGGCTGGATGGAACGCTTCACAAAACGAAGATCACGAAGCTGTTTTCGTTTTCCGGCCTGAAGCGAACCGACATTACTCAAACGGAATTGGGCGACATCATTGCGGTTGCGGGCGTGGAAGGCATCACCATTGGCGAGACCATTACTGACGCGGAGAATCCGTCGCCGCTGCCGCATATTGCCATCGACGAGCCGACCATCGCCATGCTGTTCACGGTGAACACTTCGCCATTCGCGGGCAAAGACGGTCAGTACGTCACGTCGCGCAATTTGCGCGAACGCCTGCAGAAAGAATTGCTGACTAACGTTTCTCTCCGGGTTGAGGATACGGGCACGACCGATTCGTTCAAAGTGCTGGGGCGCGGCGAGCTGCAGCTTTCGATTCTGATTGAAATGATGCGGCGCGAGGGTTACGAGCTCATGGTCGGCAAGCCGGAGATCGTTACCAAGCGCATCGACGGCAAGCTGATGGAACCGGTCGAACATCTCACGGTCGATGTGCCAGAAGATTTTGTTGGCGTGGTGATGGAGCAACTGGGCTCGCGCAAGGGCGAAGTCACCAACATGCACAATCACGGCTACGGACGAGTGCGGATCGAGTTTCGCGTGCCCAGCCGCGGCTTGATTGGGCTGCGCGGACAACTACTGACAGACACGCGCGGCACGATTGTCATGAACGCGCTGTTCGACGGCTACACGGAGTGGCAGGGCGACATACCGCACCGGCTTACCGGGGCGCTTATTGCCGATCGAGGCGGAGTTTCGACCGCGTATGCGCTGTGGGGATTGCAGGAGCGCGGCGAGCTTTTCGTCGGGCCGGGCATTGATCTGTATGAAGGTATGATCATTGGCGAGAACGCCAAGGATACCGACCTCGACGTGAATGCCGTCCGCGAGAAGAAGCTGACCAACATGCGGGCTTCGACGGCCGATGAGGCGATCCGACTGGTGCCATTCCGGCCGCTGAACCTGGAGCAGGCCATTGAATTCATCGCCGACGATGAGTTTGTGGAGATCACGCCTAAGTCGCTGCGGCTGCGCAAGAAGACTCTGCAGTCGAATCAACGGAAGAAGAAGTCGTTCGCCACCGTCGAAGAAGGTTGAGGCTGGTGTGGCGAAGCGGGGGATTAAATCCGAGAAGAGATCCCGCGACATCAAGTGCGGCCAGCGCGCGCTCGCGAAGACTGCAAAAAATAACCCGCCGTTGCGCATGTTCCTGATTCCCTGCAGCTGCGGGATGACGTTTGCCGTGGCACAAAACTACGATCATCAAGGCACGGCCTGGGGGCGGTATCTGGTGTGCCCGGGCTGCGGGAAGCGGCACGATCCGAAGAACCGGCTGCTGCAGATGGGATTTCACGCCGCAGGTTATTGGAAGGTGGACGAGTGCTGAGACGGGCACTCGACGCGGCCGATCCTCTTGAAGTTGCCTTGACAGCGGGTTAGAGAAAACCTGCTATACTGCTCGGCGCATTCGACTGTTCGCCAGCTCCGGTTTCGATTTTCAGGAAAGGCCTTCCCGACCTGCCAAGTCCGCCGAATTGCTCGCACTTCCGACAGCTCAATGCAGAGGCAACACGTGAAGAATATTTTCGTGGGAAACCTGAGCTTCAATACAGCCGAAGACGAACTGCGACAGCTGTTTGAGCCGTTCGGACAAGTCGACCGCGTGAGCATCATGACCGACCGCGACACGGGACGATCCCGTGGTTTTGGTTTCGTCGAGATGGCGAGCAACGAAGATGGAGAAAAGGCGATCACGGCGTTGAACGGTTCCTCGGTTGGAGGACGCACCATCAACGTGAATGAAGCGCGCCCGAAGACCGAACGCAGCGGCGGCGGTGGTGGCGGCGGCGGTCGTGACCGCGGAGATCGTGGTGGGCGCGGTGGCGGCGGTGGTGGCGGGCGTCGCGACCGGTATTAGACAGACTTGAACTCGATTTGCTTTCCCATTGTTTGCTGACTGGGGTCAGCTGGCTACGGCTGTCCCTGCGCAGGCTTGGCCGGTTTGAAATCCAGCAGCCGCTGAAATTGTCGGGCTGGCCTTGAGTTCCGGCGGTCCTGCCGCGTTGCGGAGTACGATTGATCGTCCGGCGTTGAAGCCGCTTCCCTGCCCATGTAGACTGTAACTAACCGTGCGCGCCCGTAGCTCAGCTGGATAGAGCGGTTGCCTCCGGAGCAACAGGTCGGGAGTTCGAATCTCTCCGGGCGCACCATCCTCGCAATCAACGCCGGGCGAACGCCGGCGCCAAGACCAATCCGTTTGGAAACTAATGTTGAACTGCCGCCCCGATTGAATTACGACGCCATTCTCGTTGTCTCCTTCGGTGGGCCGGAATCGCCCGCGGATGTAATTCCCTTCCTGGAAAATGTGTTGCGCGGAAAGAATGTGCCGCGGGAACGGCTGCTGGCCGTAGCCGAGCATTATTACCACTTCGACGGCAAGAGCCCGATCAACCAGCAAACTCGCGAGTTGATCGCCGCGCTGGAGCAGGAACTAGCACGGCGCGATCCGCGTGATCCAAACCATGGACCGAAGCTGCCGGTGTATTGGGGGAATCGGAACTGGCATCCCATGCTGGCGGAAACTTTGCAGAAGATGAAGCAAGACGGAATTCAGCGGGCGCTGGCGTTTGTGACGTCTGCGTACAGTTCTTATTCGGGGTGCCGGCAGTATCGCGAAAATATTGTTGCCGCGCAAACAGAAGTTGGCGCCCGCGCGCCGCAGATCGATAAACTGCGGGCGTTCTTTAATCATCCGGGATTTATTGAGGCAATCGCCGATCGGTTGCGCGAGGCGCTGGAAAAGATTCCGGACGATGCGCGGAAAAATATCCGGATTGTCTACATCGCGCACAGCATTCCGATGTCGATGGCGAACGGTTGCGATTACGTCCGGCAACTCGAAGAAGTTAGAAAACTTTCCACAGCGGGTCTGGGTATTACCAACGACGCGCTCGTGTTCCAGAGCCGGAGTGGCGCGCCGGGGCAACCTTGGCTGGAACCGGACATTCTGGACTATTTGCGCGAGGTGAAGGCGCGCGAGTTGGCGAGCGCGGTGGTGCTGGCGCCGATCGGTTTTATTTCCGATCACATGGAAGTTCTGTACGACCTTGATATTGAGGCGCGGCGGCTTTGCGATTCGCTGGCTTTGCCGATGGTGCGGGCGAAGACGGTGGGATTGCATCCCAAGTTCATCGCGATGATTCGGGAGCTGATTCTGGAGCGGACGGCGGGAGTGGAACGGCGCTTCGTGGGATCGCTGGGAGCGCGTGAGGATGTTTGCGCGGAGGATTGTTGCCCAGTGCCGCAGCGGCCGGTTCGACCGAAGGCTGCAGAGCCCATCAGGGGCTAAAGCCCGAGAGGCTTGAGGCCGCTTCCTTTCAAAGCATCATCCACGAATTAGCGATGTGGCACGGAAACGCTTGGATGATCCGTGGGATGTTCGTAGTCTGTGGCTTTGGGGCGGCCTTCCACCAGGCGCATGGTATCGAGAATGGTCTGGATCACCGGCTCGTCGCCGACCGCGGTGTTGATCATCAGATGATAGAGGGAACGAGTTGGCCAGTCGGCGTTGAAATAATGTTTCACGTAGGCGATGCGTTCGCGATCGACGGAATCGACCTGCTCCACGGCGTAATCTTCGGTATGGCCCAACTCCATGACGCGGCGGATTTTCTCGGAGCGCGGAGCGTAAAGGAAAACGTGAAAGGCTGACGGATTCTCGCGCAGGAAATAAGGCGCGCCCCGGCCGACCACGACCGCACTACCTTCGCGGCCGATTTTGTCCATGGTTTCCTGCATCATTTCCATCATGCAGTCGGTGTCGAAGACCTGGCTGCCGAGCGCGCCGGAATTGCGTTCGTAACTTCCGCGCCAGAAGGATTTCGCGAGGCGATGCAGGCGGCTGTCCATGCGCTCGTCGCAGCGTCTTACGGCCGATTGATCGACGTTAGCAAGGCGGGCAATTTCTTGGGTGAGCAGTTGATCCCAGAGTTTCCAGCCCAGGTGATCAGCCAATCGAGCGGCGATGGCTGCCGCGCCGGAACCGTATTCGCGTTCGATGGTAACTAGACGGAACATGGCTGTCTTTAGTGTACTGCGATTCCGCCGCCGGGCTTGGATTTTTTCATCAGGAAAACCATGGGCACCATGGCCAGAATGGCGACCCCCAGAAACCAGAAGCAATCGATATAGGCCAGCATGGTCGCCTGTCGTTCCACCGTGCCCTGGACGAGCGCGTAGGCCTGCCGGGTAGCGCCACTGGCACTGGCTCCGTGGGCGACCATGGCACGCGAAGCGCCTTGCACCATCGGATTGCAGGGCGGCGCTGCCCGCGGTCAGATGACTGGCGAAGTCGTTCAGGTGCTGTTGGGTGCGGCGGTCGAGGAGCGTGGTGACAATGGAAATTCCGACACTTCCGCCGATGTTTCTCGCCAGGTTCATGAGACCGGACGCGGCATTGTTTTTATCGCGCGGAAGAAAGGCGTAGGCGGCCGTGTTGATGGGAACAAACAAGAATGCCATCCCGGCGGCCTGCAAGACACGGGCCGTGGCCAGGGAACGGAAATCCATGTCGAGATCGAAGCCGGTCATGTGAAACAGGGAAAGCGACAGGACTACCAAGCCCAATAAGAGGAGCCACCGCGGAGAATAGCGCGAGAGCAAAAAACCCACCAAAGGCAGCAGGAGAATGATGGTGAAGCCGCCGGGCATCAGCGCCAGGCCGGCTTCTTCTGCGGTATAGCCGAGCAGGGTTTGCGAGAACAACGGGATCAACAACGTGCTGCCGAGCAGGGCAAAGCCCAGCATGAACATGAGTAGATTCGAGACGCCAAAGGTTCGATCGCGAAACAAATGCAGATCGATGATGGGATCTTTGTGCCGCCACTCCCAGATGACTACAAAAATCAGAGACGCGGCGCTAATCAGCGACAGCACCAGAATGAAGTGCGAATCGAACCAGTCGTCGCGCTGGCCCTTGTCGAGAACAATCTGCAGCGCGCCCAGGCCGAGGGCGACAAATCCCAGGCCAACGTAGTCGATGCGGGTTTCGCTGAGCTTGCGGCGCTTGAAGTAAGGAGGGTCCTGAATCAAGCGCGAGGTGAGCAGGAGGGAAAGAATGCCGACGGGGATGTTGATGAAAAAAATCCAGCGCCAGGTGAAATTGTCGGTGATCCATCCGCCGAGAGTGGGGCCGATCGCCGGCGCCGTCACCACGGCCATGCCGTAAACTGCGAAGGCCATGCCCCGCTTAGCGGGAGCAAAGGTATCGGCGAGGATGGCCTGTTCGCTGGGCTGCAGTCCTCCGCCGCCGACTCCTTGAAGAATGCGGCAGACAATCAACGTAGCGAGATTCGGCGCGAGTCCGCAGAGAAAAGAGCTGACGGTAAAGAGCGCGACACAGCCCATGTAGAAATTCTTGCGGCCGAGGATGGAAGAAAGCCAGCCGCTCAGGGGCAGAACGATGGCGTTCGAAACCAGATAGGAGGTCAGCACCCAGGTGCTTTCGTCCTGTCCAGCGGAAAGACTTCCGGCGATGTGGGGTAGGGCGACGTTGGCGATGGAAGTGTCCAGCACTTCCATGAACGTGGCCAAGGTCACCGCGACGGCGATGATCCAGGGATTGACCGCGGGACGCCAGGCCTCGCCGTGATCCAGAGTGGCAGCGGCCGCACTCATTTCTCGAACCTCATTCGCGGGTCCAGACCTTAGGATCGACCGACATGCCGGGGCGCAACTGGTGATCGTTGTTGGCGCCGGGGTCGAGCACGATTTTGACCGGAATGCGCTGTACAACTTTCACATAGTTTCCGGTGGCGTTTTCCGGAGGCAGCAGGCTGAAGCGGGCGCCACTGGCTCCGGCGACGCTGTCAACTTTGCCTTCATACGATTTGCCATTGGCGTCGACTTCGATGCTGACGCGCTGGCCGACCTTCATTTTCCCGAGCTGAGTCTCCTTGAAGTTGGCGGTGATCCAGACATCGTCGAGGTTGATGATCTTCATCAACTCCTGACCGGGAGCAACGTTCTGGCCGACTTCCACGGTGCGATTACTGACGATGCCATTCACGGGAGCGACGATTTTTGTGTACTGCAGATTCAGCGCGGCCTGGTCGAGATCGGCCTTCTTCTCCTGCGCGGCCGCCTGGGCCTCCGCGGCACGGGAGCGAATGATCTGCATTTGCCTGGGCGCGGTGTCGGCATAGTTCTGGCTGGCCTGGGCCTGCACCAGTTTGCCTTGCGCCTGCGTGACCTGCTGCTGGGCTGCGTCCGCGGTGGCGCGGGCAGCCTCGACTCCGGCCGCACTGGCCTTGCGCGGCGGCGGTGGCCTGGTCGTATTGCTGCTGGGAAATTTCCTGCTTGTCGACTAATTGCTTGTAGCGGACGAGATCGTTCTGCGCTTTCACGTTGTTGGCCTGGGCTTCCTGCAGTTGGGCTTTGGCGGCTTCGAATTGTTGTTTCGCGACTTGAATTCCGGCGCGTGCGCTGTTTACGTCAGCTTCGGTGGAGGAAACCTGGCTGGTGGTATTGACGGAGGTAATCGGAACATTCACTCCGGCGGCGACCGCTGCGGCCTGGGCATCTTCAAAGTCCGCTTTGGCGCGATCGTAGGCGACCTGATAGTCGGCAGGATCGATCTCGACCAGCACCGTTCCCGCAGCTACATATTGATTGTCCTGCACGTTGAGCTTGGTGACGTGGCCGGAGATGCGGGCGCTGACGGAGTTCACGTGGCCGTCGACCTGAGCATCGTCAGTGGATTCGTAGCTGGAGAAATAGCGGTAAGCGAAAAAGCCCACGACCAGCAGAATGCAATGACCGCAATCCCGACGCGATGCGGAAACCGGCACTCTGGGTGCGCGAAGGCCGCGTGCGGAAATCCTGCTTCGGTGGAGGGCAAAGCCTTGGTGCTGCCGGCCGGCGTCTCGACTGCCGCTTTCTCTGCATTCGCGGGAGGACTTTGTGTGCGATCATGTCTCGCATAATGTCTGCCTTTATTGGTTGCCTTTCAAGAATCGTTTGACGCCTTCTTCCGCGTCGCCGATGGCGTGGGCCAGTTCGACCTTCGCAGATTATGGGCGTAAAGACTCTGAATATAACTCTCGTGAGCGCTGGCTACGGATTCCTGCGCCTGCACGACTTCCAGGTTGTCGGCCACTCCGGCGGTAAAGCGATCCTGCGATTGCGCAGTGCCTGTTCGGCCAGGTCGACGGAACTGCGGGCGACTTCGACCTGCTCGGCGGCGGCGTTCAGATCGAGCAGCGCGGTGCGGACTTCATAGTCGATGCGTCCGCGCAGATCTCCGAGTTGCGACCGCGCCTGCTTCAGTTGGGCATCGGCCTCGAGCACATCGCTGTGCACGCGATTGCCGGCGAAGATGGGGATGTTGATGCCCGCCATTCACCTGCCAGGTGCCGTTCGACTGGCTGGGGGTGACGCCGATGTCGCCGAGATTCGCGCTGATGTCGACCGTTGGATAGTGACCCGCGCCGCCGCAGACTGCGCGACAGTTCCGCGGCCCGCACCTGTGACAAGGCCGCCTGATAGTCGGCGCGTTCGGCGTAGGCGCGTTGCAGATAAGTTTCGAGTGGGAGCGGCGCAAGAGCCTGATATGGCGCTTTCTCCGTGAGTACGAACTCCTGGCCCGGCGGCCAGACCGATGATCCGCGCCAGATTCAGCTTCTGCTTGGCGAGATCGTTGCGGGCGACGATGAGTTGCTGCTGGCGGGTTTGCAGTTCGACTTGCGAGCGCAGCGCGTCGATGGCGGGACTGAGTCCGGCTTTCAGTTGGTCGGCGGCCTTGCCGTAGAGAGCTTGCGCGTTTTGACCTGGGCTTCGGCGGTTTCCACGCGGGCGCGCGGTGCGATGGCCTGCAGATAGGCATTGCCAACGGCCAGCACGACCATTTCGCGAGCATCTTTGTAGGTAAATTGCGCGGCCTTGAGGCTCAACGGAAGCAGCGCGTTCCTTCTTGAAATGTCTTTGTAATTGAAGATCGACTGGCTGAGCGTGGCTCGCGCATCGAAATAGTTGAACGCGGGAGTTACACGGGGAAGGGCGGTCGGCGTTGAACCCGGGGGGCTCAACAACGGAAACAGCTTATTGAAGCCGAGCGCCGCCAGGCTGTGCGTTTGATCGTTCTCCTGCACGCGGGCAGAAAGGTCGGGCAGGAGTTCGCTGAGTTCCTTCCAGCGTTCGCCGCGGGCCGTCTCGGTTTGGTCGCTGGCCAGCAAAAGGCCGAGGTTGTTGCGCAAGCCGCGATCGATCGCGTCTTTGAAGTCGATTTGCAGAACGTCGGCAGTGGCTTTGCCTTCGGGAGCGGATCCGAGGAACGGATTCGGCGGACCGGGGAGTGTGACTTGCGGGGCTGCGGAGGCTCCGCTCGAGGTTTGAGCCGGGAGGCTCGGAGCGGTGAGCAGCGCCAGAATTAAACTGAAAAACGCGAGTCGAGATATCAAGTTGAATGGGTAACGCATTCTTGATTGTGAGAGCATCTGGCCGCCCTGACGAGACCGAAGATCAGGGAACTGCCGATGCCCGTCCTCACTTCTAGCATAACTCGCATGGTTTGATTCGTTTAGAAGTCTCAGAGATGCAAACGATTCTGCGAGGCGGTCCCACCCGTAGGTGCGGCCGTACAGGTGGGATTAGAAGGAAGAGCGGCGACCGGTTCGGTGAAGACGACACCCAAGTCCAGTACCTTCGGTACTTTGCCCCGAAAGCGATGTCCCGGGTAAGCTCAAAATGTAAGAGGGGAACGGAGCTATGGGGCGCAGGATCATAATCATTACCGTTGTGTTTGCAGCGCTGACAACAATTATGGTGACGGCACAGAGCTCTGCCCCGGCCGCATCCGATCGAAAGGTCGCGTCGCGCGTCGCGCCCACTTACCCTGACCTGGCAAAAAAGATGCACATTCATGGCACTGTCCGCGTGGAAGCGGTAGTTCGGCCCAATGGCAGCGTGAAGTCCACGCGGGTATTGGGAGGAAATCCAGTGCTGGTCGATGCCGCGCTCGATGCCGTCGGCAAGTGGAAGTTTGAGTCGGGGCAGAACGAGACGACCGAAGTGGTCCAGCTTGCCTTTGAAAGCCAGTAGATTTTCCGACTGAAAGCGTTCGTCCTTCCCTGCACTTCAACCTGGTTCTGCGTGAGCCAGATCCCCGCGAAAAATTCGCCAGAGGATGAAACGATCCGCGATCGATGAAAGCAGAAACCTCTGGAACGTGACTAAGGTCATCTTGATTGGCGGTGACCTTCGGTTCAATCTGTTGGAGAGTCGGCTATTAGAGTTCGCAATCTTTTAATACGAAGTCGACACGAAATCTTTTAGGACGGAAGAAGAGCATTGCATGAGTGCAGCGGCTGCAGGAACTGACTGGACGCGAATCCTTTCCGATCCGGACCTGGTCCGGCATGTAGGAAAGCTATTGCAGGCCTACCGCGAAGCCCCGGCTGACCAACGCGAACAGGCGCTGCTGACAGCGATGCGCGAGATCAAAGCCGGAAGTTCGACGGCCGCTAAGTCGGGCCCAGCGGCGCCGCAACCTCAACCGGTTCCGACCCCTGCGTCGGCTTCGCCTCCGTTTGAACCGGATTTGTTCAGTCCCAACTGGGGCAGCGATCGGCGGCGACATCCGCGCATTAAGTGCTTTGTCGCGGTCGAGCTACGCGTGAACGAAACCCCGACTCCGATCTGGGGAAATCTTTCCAACACCAGCGCCAGCGGGTGTCTGATTGAAACTGCGCAGCCAGTCACTCCAGGAGCGAAAGTCGAAATCGGTCTCTGGGTGCCCAACGGAAAAATCTGGGTCAAAGGATTCGCACTCAGCGGAGTGGTATCCCGCACTGGGCCGGCCAAAGGGGTGCGGGTGCATTTTGAAGGCATGCCTCCTACCGACCGCGAGAACCTGCGCCAGTTCCTGAAGTTCGTGCAGGACACCACGCGTGGGACCCAAACTGAAAACGGTTACTTTCAACTCCTGAAATAGGATTGATCCCGTATTTCTGTCGGCTTTTCACCGCAACCTGCTTTTTTCATCTCATCTCAAACCATGTCTGCGCGGAAATTGATACACTTTCTGCGTACTGAACCCTTTCTGTATTCTGGACCTCTAATTCCTTGTGGGCTGATCGCGCGGTGAAAACACCGGGCCGGAGGAGCGGATTCGCATGGTAGCCAGTGAACAGGTTTTGGCCACGGGACAGCAACTGGACACGCTGTCGATCAACACGATTCGAACCCTGGCGATTGATGCGGTGCAGCAGGCGAACTCTGGCCATCCTGGCGCGCCCATGGGGCTGGCGCCCGTCACGTATTGTTTGTGGCAGCACTTCCTGCGCTACGATCCCGCCGACCCAACCTGGCTGAACCGAGACCGGTTCGTACTCTCCAATGGGCATGCTTCGATGCTGCTCTACGCCATGCTTTATCTCGCCGAGGTGCGGCGGGTGGACGAGAATGGTCAGGTTTTGAAGGAACTTTCCGTGCCGCTGGAAGAGATCAAACGCTTCCGGCAGTTGGGTAGCCGGACGCCGGGGCACCCGGAATCGCACATCACCTCCGGAGTTGAAACTACGACCGGTCCGCTGGGCCAGGGCGTGGGCAACAGCCTCGGCATGGCAATGGCGAGCAAGTGGATGGCGGCGAATTTCAACCGGCCGGGATTTGAGATCTTCGATTTCAATGTGTATTCGATGTGTTCCGACGGCGACCTGATGGAAGGCATCGGCGGCGAGGCCGCGTCTCTGGCCGGACATTTGCGGCTGTCGAATCTCTGCTGGATGTATGACCACAATCACATCACGCTCGATGGGCCGGCGAGCTGGTCGTACTCCGACGACGTGGCCACGCGCTTTATCGGCTACGGGTGGAATGTAACCCGCGTCGCCGACGCCAACGATCTCGATATGCTGGCGCGGGCGTTTGAAATATTTAAGAGGACTACCGACCGGCCGACGTTGATTATTGTCGACAGCCACATCGGATACGGCTCACCCCACAAGCAGGACAGCAACGCCTCGCACGGCGAACCTCTCGGCGAAGAAGAAGTAAAACTCACCAAGAAATTTTACGGATGGCCGGAAGATGCAAAATTCCTGGTGCCGGATGGAGTGCTCGAAAATTTCCGCGAAGGCATTGGCAAGCGCGGTCGCGAACTGCACGCGGATTGGTCGAAGCTGTTCGCGGAATATTCGCAGAAGTTTCCCGATCTCGCAGAGCGGTTGCGCTGCATGCAGCATCGCGAATTGCCGGCGGGCTGGGACAAGAATCTGCCGACATTTCCTGCGGATGCCAAGGGCGTCGCGACGCGCGAGAGTTCGGGCAAAGTGCTGAACGCTGTGGCGCAGAATATTCCTTGGATGATCGGCGGATCGGCCGATCTGGCCACGTCGAACAAGACCACCCTGAAATTCGAGGGCGCGGGAGACTTTCAGGCAGGCACTTACGGGGGACGCAACCTGCATTTTGGCGTGCGCGAACATGCCATGGGAGCCGCCGTCAACGGAATGACGGTTTCGGGCCTTCGGGCGTTCGGCGCGACGTTTTTTAATTTTAGCGACTACATGCGAGCCAGCATTCGGCTGGCGGCTCTGATGGAGTGTCCGTCGATTTTCATCTTCACGCACGATTCGATCGGCGTTGGCGAAGACGGGCCCACGCATCAACCGATCGAGCAACTGGCGTCGTTGCGGGCCATGCCAAATCTGATTGTGCTGCGTCCGGGAGACGCGAATGAGGTGGCGGAGGCGTGGAAGATTATCGCGAGGTTGCAGCATTCACCCGTGGCGCTTGTGTTGACGCGGCAGAATCTGCCGACTCTCGATCGCACGAAGTATGCTGCGGCCTCTGGCGTGGCCAAAGGTGCTTACGTTTTGGCCGACGCGCCGGACGGAAAGCCGGAAGTGATTCTGATGGGCACGGGCAGCGAAGTGTCGCTGTGCGTGGACGCTTACGAAAAACTGAAATCCGAGGGCGTGAAGGCGCGCGTGGTCAGCATGCCGTCATTTGAAATTTTTGAGCAGCAGGATGCGACTTACAAAGAGAGCGTTCTGCCGGCGGCGGTCACCGCTCGTGTTTCAGTGGAGATGGCGTCGACTTTTGGCTGGGGAAAATATACCGGCCTGAAGGGGCGCAATGTCGGGATGCATCGCTTTGGAGCGTCCGCGCCGTTGAAAGATTTGCTGAAGTTTTTTGGGTTTACTGTGGACACCGTCGTGGCGGAAGCGCGCGCGGCGATGGCGCAAAAGTAGATCAAGAAGTCAGGTGGAAAGTTTGTAGGAGGTTATTATGCAGCCAACTGGAATTCTCGAAAATTCGAAAGCCACCAAGAATCCGCTAAAGGAATTACTCAACTACGGTCAGTCGATGTGGCTGGATTATATTCGGCGTGATCTGTTTACCAGCGGCAAGCTGAAGCAGATGATTAGCGACGACGGGCTGCGGGGAATGACTTCGAACCCGGCGATCTTCGAGAAGGCGATCGCCGATAGTTCGCTCTACGACGATTTTCTGAAGACGCTGGCTTCGCGCAGCGATCTCGATACCACGGCTCGATACGAGCAGATTGCCATCCGCGACATTCAGTCTGCGGCCGACGCGCTGCGGCCGGTGTATGACGAGTCGAAATTTCGCGACGGCTACGTCAGCCTGGAAGTTTCTCCGTATCTGGCGCACAAAACGCCGGAGACGATTGACGAGGCCCGCCGCCTTTGGAAGACGGTGCAGCGCGAGAACGTCATGATTAAGGTTCCGGGCACGCCCGAGGGACTGCCGGCGATCCGGCAATTGATCGGTGATGGCATCAACATCAACGTTACGCTGCTGTTTGCCCAGGACGTGTATGAGAAAGTTGCCGACGCATATATCGCCGGCCTCGAAGACCTGGCAGCGCGCGGCGGAAATTTGAATAAGATGGCGAGTGTCGCCAGCTTTTTTATCAGCCGCATCGACACCCTGATCGATTCCCTGCTCAATGACAAGCTGAAAGCAACTACCGACGCTACTCAGCAAGCTTTGCTGAAGAGCCTGCTGGGGAAAGTTGCAATTGCGAACGGCAAGCTCACGTACCAGAGTTACCAGCGCATCGTCAGTGGTCCGCGCTGGCAGGCCCTGGCGGCCAAGGGCGCTCAGACGCAGCGCGTTTTGTGGGCCAGCACGAGCACAAAAAATCCGAACTATCGCGACGTGATTTACGTCGAGGAACTCATCGGACCGGACACCGTTAACACCATGCCCCCAGCGACCATCGATGCGTTTCGCGATCACGGACGGCTGCGCAACGCGCTCATGGAAGACGTGCCGGGCGCGGCTACAGTGATGCAGAATCTGGCGCGCGCTGGCATTTCGATGAAGGAAGTCACCGACAAACTCACGGCGGATGGAGTGAAATTGTTCGCCGATGCCTTCGACAAACTGCTGGCCGCCGTCGCGAAGAGCACGCAGCCAAAATCCACCTAGAGACAGCTGTCTTGATCTGACATTTCGTGAAGGATGGATGCGAGGGCGAGACACCCTTCGACAGTCTGAGGGCAGACTCTCACGACCAACGGCGCTACTTTAGGAGTGCGATATATGCAATTGGGGATGGTGGGGTTGGGGCGCATGGGCGCGAATATGACGCGGCGGTTGATGCGCGGCGGACATTCGCTGGTAGTTTCCGATCTCAGCGCCGATGCGGTGAAGCAACTGGCCGGCGAAGGCGCTGGCGGATCGTCGTCGCTCGAGGATCTCATTGCGAAGTTAACGCCGCCGCGTGCAGTGTGGATCATGGTTCCTGCGGGCGGCCCGACCGAAGCGACTGTGCAGAAACTCGCGGCGAAAATGCAGGCTGGCGACGCCATCATCGACGGCGGGAATTCTTATTTCAAAGATGACGTGCGGCGGGCGAACGAACTGAAGTCCAAGGGCATTCACTATATCGATGTTGGCACCAGCGGCGGCGTGTGGGGGCTCGATCGCGGCTACTGCATGATGATTGGCGGCCCGGATGAAGCGGTGAAGCGGCTGGATCCAATTTTCAAAACCTTGGCGCCCGGCGTCGGCGACATTCCGAAAACCCCCGGCCGCGATAAACTTCCGGGCACTGCCGAAGAAGGCTACATTCACTGCGGACCATCGGGTTCCGGACATTTTGTGAAAATGGTGCACAACGGCATCGAGTACGGCATCATGCAGGCTTACGCCGAGGGCTTCGACATTTTCAAGAACGCGACCAGCAAGGATCTTCCCGCCGATATTCGTTACGATCTGAACCTGCCCGACATAGCCGAGGTGTGGCGGCGCGGCAGCGTGGTGAGTTCGTGGCTGCTCGATTTGACAGCGATGGCGCTCACGGAAAACCCTACGCTATCGGAATACGAAGGTTATGTGCAGGATTCGGGCGAAGGGCGTTGGACGATTCAGGCGGCGCTCGAAGAGGCGGTGCCGGCAGACGTGTTGACCGCAGCGCTCTACGTGCGTTTCCGCTCGCGGCAGCAGCATACGTTCGCGGAAAAAATGCTTTCTGCGATGCGGCAGAAGTTTGGCGGACACGTGGAGCAGGGTGTGCCGAAGACAAAATAGAAGATCAAAGGCTTTTGGTCGCCGAGATCGCTGAGAAAGCCGCCGAGGGCACAGAGCCGTCGAATCGAGAACAAGATTTGGTTTCTGAAGGTGCAGAAGGACTCATTTATGGCTGACATAGCGGTACAACCGACAACCTCGCCGGCGCCGCCGCGCATCGGCAAGCTGGGCGATCCTTGCGTCATGGTGATTTTCGGCGCGGCCGGAGATCTCACCGGGCGCATGCTGATTCCCGCCCTCTACAATCTGGCCCGCGCCGGATTGCTTTCGCATGAGTTCGCCGTGGTGGGCGTGGCGCGCAGCCAATTTTCCAACGACGAATTCCGCAAGAAAGTCCATGACGCGGTGAAGGCGTATTGCGGCGAATGTGTGGAGGACGATCTCTGGGAGTGGTTCTCGCGGCGCTTCTATTATTTTGCCGGAGACTTCGGCGACGACAAGCTTTACACGCAGCTCAAGGAATTTCTCAACAAGGTCGATCAGGATCACTCGGCTCACCAGAATTTCTTCTACTATCTCGCCACCGCACCGAGTTTTTTTGGCCCGATCGTCCAGAAACTTTCCGCCGCGGGACTGATGGAACAGGCCAACAGCCACTGGCGGCGCGTGGTCATCGAAAAACCGTTCGGGCACGATCTGGAGTCGGCCAAGGCGCTCAACCAGGCTCTGCTCAAGGAAGTCGACGAAAAGCAGATTTATCGCATCGATCACTATCTCGGCAAAGAGACCGTGCAGAACATCATGGCGTTCCGCTTCGCCAACGGAATTTTTGAGCCGGTGTGGAACCGCCGCTATATCGACCACGTGCAGATTTCCGTGGCCGAAACGGTCGGAGTCGAAGGGCGCGGAAGTTATTTTGACGGAGCGGGATCGCTGCGCGACATGGTGCCCAACCATATCATGCAGCTCATCAGCCTGACCGCGATGGAGCCGCCGATTTCGTTTGACGCTAACGCGGTGCGCGATGAGCAGGCCAAGATTCTGCACGCCATTCAGCCTATGAGTGATGAAGACGTGCTCACCCGCAGCGTGCGCGGCCAATATGGCGACGGCACTGAGGATGGCAAGCGGGTTTCGGCTTACCGGTCTGAGCCGGATGTTCCTCACGATTCGCGGACGGAGACTTTTGTCGCCATGAAACTGCAGATCGACAACTGGCGCTGGGCCGACGTTCCCTTTTACCTGCGAACGGGCAAGCGCATGCCGGTGCGCAATACGCATATCGTGATACAGTTTCGGCGGGCGCCATTCGTGCTGTTTCGCGACACGCCGGTTGAACATCTCATGCCGAACCAACTGGTACTTCACATTCAACCCGAGGAAGGCATCTCACTGCAGTTCGCGGCCAAGGTTCCGGGGCCGGTCATGCGACTGGGCACGGTCGACATGAATTTCGAGTATCAGGAATATTTTGGCAAGCAGCCCTCGACCGGGTACGAACGCCTGTTGCATGACTGCATGATTGGCGATCAAACGCTGTTTCAGCGCGCCGACATGGTGGAAGCGGGGTGGTCTGTGGTGAATCCGGTGCTCGATTTGTGGAAGGCGTTGCCGCCGCGGAATTTCCCCAACTACGCGTCCGGTACCTGGGGCCCGAAAGAGGCCGATGAATTACTCGAGCGCGACGGCCGCCGCTGGAGGAATTTCGAGAAATGATTCTGGCCGGCGATATTGGTGGTACCAACGCTCGGCTGGCTTACTTTCAACCCCAGAATGGGCGCCTGCGACTGGTGTCAGAGCGCACGTTTCCCAGCCGCGAGCATAGCGACTTCGGCGAAATTGTGACTGCGTTTTTGGACTCGACTGGCACGCGGCCCGAGGCGGCGTGCTTCGGCATTGCCGGCCCGGTGCGCAATGGACGGGTTGAAACCTCAAACCTGCCCTGGGTGATTGAGCAATCCCGTCTGGCCAAGCAGATTCGCCTTCCTGACACGCTGCTCATCAACGATCTCGAAGCCAGTGCGTGGGGCATCGGCGCACTGGATGATAGCGACCTTGTTCCATTAAATCGCGTGAGCGGACCGGCCGTGGGCAATCAGGGAGTGATCGCGCCGGGAACTGGACTCGGGGAAGCTGGGCTTTTTTGGGATGGGAGCCGTCATCATGTTTTCGCCTGCGAAGGCGGGCACACTGATTTTGGTCCACAAGGAGATTTGCAGATTGAACTGGTGCGCTTCCTGCAGGCGCGCTTTGGACACGTGAGTTACGAGCGCATTCTTTCCGGGCCCGGCCTGGTGAACGTTTACGAATTTCTGCGCGACGATCAGGGCGGCAAGGAATCGGCGGAGTTTGCCGTGATCCTGAAAAACAGCGACCCCGCGGCAGCGATTTCGCGCGCCGCTCTCGACGGCACTCAACCTCTGGCGGAGAAGGCGCTGGATCTTTGGATCTCGGTGTACGGCGCGGAGGCCGCGAATCTGGCTCTCAAAGTAATGGCCACTGGAGGCTTGTTTCTCGCCGGCGGTATCACGCCGAAGATCCTCGCCAAGCTGACAGGGCCGTTGTTCATGCAGGCTTTTCTGGCGAAAGGACGACTGCGGCCGCTGTTGGAAGCGGTGCCCGTGCATGTGGTGACCAACGAGAAGGCCGGACTGCTGGGCGCAGCGCGCTGCGCGGAGGTTCGCGGCAGCAAGAGTTGCGCACTCACCACCGAGTAGGGACAACTATAAGTCGGGCGAATTAACAAGCGAGCCGGACCAGCGATTCAGTCAACGAAGCGAGAGTCGAAATCCTTGAGTTCTTCCCCCGAAATTCGGATCCTGACTACGCCGCAGGAATTATTCTCCGCTGCGGCGGAGGAAGTTGTGCGCGCTGCGACAGAAGCCGTAGCCGAGCGCGGGCGATTCACCATTGCGCTATCGGGCGGATCGACTCCCAAGGGCCTGTTCAACCTACTCGCCACCAATGCCCGCACGGTTCTGCCCTGGGACCGCATGTTTTTTTTCTGGGGCGATGAGCGGCACGTGCCCCCCACCGATCCGGACAGCAACTACAGAATGGCGGACGAGACCATGCTGTCGAAGATCCCGGTAGCAGCGGGAAATGTATTTCGGATGGCGGCGGAGAATCCTGATGCTGCAGCCGCGGCCGAAGCCTACGAGAAAACTCTGCAGAAATTCTTCGCGCTCCAGCCGGGCCAGTTCCCGCGTTTCGATTTGATCCTTCTCGGCATGGGACCGGATGGCCACACCGCTTCGCTCTTCCCCGGCTCCGCCGGGCTGCAGGAAAAATCGCGGCTGGTGATCGCCAACTGGGTGGAAAAATTCAAGACCCACCGGCTCACGTTCACGCTTCCCGTGCTGAACGCGGCGGCATGCCTCACGTTTCTCGTAAGCGGCACCGACAAGGCTCCCGCGCTGCATGAAGTGCTCGAAGAGCGATGCTCCGGGCGAGCAGTACCCTTCCAAGCTGATTCATCCGGTCGACGGCAAGCTGATCTGGCTCATCGACCGCGCCGCGGCGAGCCAACTCTCGAGCAAGAGTTAAGGGGAGAGCTCTACCCGCGCCAGTCGCCGATTTCTTTCAAACCTTTGCCGCGGGCGTGCTCGAAGAGGCGGACGCGATGGCGGGAGTGTTCGAACTCGTGGATGTCGGCCCAGACTTCGGCCTGCCAGCCTTTTTCGTGGGCGGAGGATTCGCCGCAGGTGGCGCAGCGGGTGTGGAGGGTAACGGGAACAGTTTCGACTCCGACCGGGACGGCTCCGGGGAGTTCCACGAAGATGCAGCGGACTTCCTGAATTTCTTCGTTTTCGCCGAGCAGGTGCTCGTAGCGCAACAGGTAGCCGAAGCCGAGTTTCTTGGCTTCCGACTCGGCCTGGTCGCGGGTGTGAAACGGGCCATACTCCGCCCGAAGCTGTTCGGTGGAGTCACACGCCATCCAGAAAATCTCTTTGTAGGCCATCGCGGTTTCGCCCCGGGGTTTGCGAAGCCGGCTCGTGGCTGCTGGTTGAGCCCGCTAGCAGATCAGTTCCCTTATCGCAATTCAAATGCCGTTAGACGACATTGCGCAATTGCTTGCCGGACATGGGGTTAGGCGAGCATGCCCCGGCCCGGCCAGGAATCGTCGTGAAAGGTTTTGCAGAACTTGGTCGTCTGCACGGCAAAGTTCTGCAAAGCCAGTGCGCCGGAGAGGAGTCTTTGCCAGATACGCGACGCCTGGACAATCAGGGCTGCTGAAGCTTCAGGGGCTCCAAATCGAATCGCCGCAGCCCTGATGAACCCTCAATGGCAGCCCCGAGCTCTAGTCAGCCCCGACTGACTGGCTATAAGGGCGCGCCCGGCCGCTCGGACTCGGGGGGCCAGTTCTTCCCGCCGTGACTGGCGACGTACATGGCCAGTTCCAGGCGGCTCCAGACGCCAATCTTGTCGAAAGTGCTGCGCAGGTGGTTTTTGATGACCTGTTCGCTGGTGCCAACAATCTTGCCGATTTCGCGGTTGGTCAGGCCTTCCCAGACCAGAATCGCGATTTGAACTTCCTTCGGAGTAAGACGCTCACAGGGAGTCATGACTGTGCCCCTTCCTTGCCGTACATGGCAATCGCCAACTTGACGCGCTTGCGGCCTTCGCGGATTCCGGCGCGAAGAAACAGGGTGCGTAGATGCTGCTTGACGGTGCGCGGGCTGATATTCAGCTGGCCCGCAATCTCTTTGTTGCTGCAGCCTTGTACCAGAAGGTTCAAAACCTGCTGGTCGCGGGGAGTAACTTTGACTTGCTCGAGATCGATCATGATACTTTCCTCCTGAACTAGCTTGGCGATAACACTCGCTGATGGAGATAGCACGGCTTTCGCCAATTGTTCGTGCTGGGGCGTTTAAGGTGGTAAGTACCTAAGGGCAGTAGCACTTGGGGAGGGCGACCGCGGTTTTCAGGCGGCTTTCAGGCATGTCATGATAGGCTAGCGAGTTCCAAATTGGTCCCTGAAGCCCGACTCATGATCCCTGTTCGAACTCCGGCGCGCAGCTTAAAGCATTGCCGGAGGGCTGGCATTGGCGGCGACTGCCCGGTTATAGGCTCGAGCTCGCCCGCAGGGCGATATCCTTCGTCCTCAGTGACTTACAGAGTCGCGCCGACGCCATCTCAGGCGTGTGGACATTTTCCGGATTCTCGCAAGGCGGGAAGTTCGAAGCGGAATTTTCGATTCTCCCATATCGGATGGGGATCGAACCTCAGAGTTTCCATTATGGTCCTTACCGCCTGCGGGCGTCCAAGTTTTGCACAGGCTCTCATAACAACTTCGGTCGCTCCTGCCAGAATGGAAGGAGCATGAGAACTACCGGGCGGCGTTTCCGTTTCAAGCAGCTGAAATATTCTGCGCCGGGTCGCGCTGCGATCCGGCTAGGCCTGATCCTTGCCTGCTGGTTCATCGCTTCCCCGGCGCTCGCCCAAGGGGGTCCGCCTTACTACACCAACGATCCCGGTACACCGGGCCCGTTCAACTGGGAAATCAATGTGGGATACATGCCGTTTTACTTCACCGGGCAATCGATCTCGCACACGCCGGACGTCGATATCAACTTCGGAGTCGGCGAGCGCATTCAGCTTACCTATGAAAATGCCTGGTTGCGGGTGCAGAATCCGGGGGCGAAGACGGAATTTGGCATGGGGCAATCGAACCCAGGCGTGAAGTGGCGGTTCTACGATGGCGGGGAGGATGGCCTTTCGGTCTCGGTTTTTCCGCAGTTCTTTCTGAATAATCCGAACGATGCGGTGCGGCGCGGGATCACGCCCGCGACAAACTCCTTTCTGCTGCCGCTGGAGTTCTCCAAAAAATTCGGCCCGGTTGATCTGGACTATGAACTCGGTTATCAGGCGGTACACAAGGGTCCGGACGGGTGGCTGATGGGCCTGGTCGTGGGGCACGAATTCACGCCAAAGTTCGAACTGGACGCGGAACTCTATGCCCAGGGTACATTCCATCCTTCCGAAAATCAGCCGACGATTGATTTCGGAGCGCGTTACAAGATTCACAGTCCCGTGATCCTGCTGGTCATGGCCGGACGGAGCCTGGAAGCTGCGCGCAGCAATCAGCCGTCTTTCGTGGGCTATTTCGGCATCCAGTTTCTGCTGCCGCCCAAGTCTTATCATCGCGAGTGAGCCTTCGCCCGGAAAAGCCGTCCGGGAAAAGTGACCATTCCGGCCGGCGAGTGCAGTTACCGAAGAGTGGTCCATGCGGCTGGGCTGCGTCCCTCGTAACCTCATAAACACTCGCAAGTCGGCATGTCTGGCGGTAAACTGTGGAAAGATTTGCAGGCCCCGCACGGACCGGGACCCAAGGTAGGTCGATCCCCCTGCAGTTCACCCCCTCGCTCGAACTACCTTGGAACGCTGTGTTAGCGCGGGGATTGCACTAGAATAGGCGCAATCCGGCAAACTGCCGGCACTGCACGATGGGGCGGTTTCCACCAGTGGAAGAAGAAATCGTGTCCGCGGAAAAGGGCAAGCTGGTTCTTGACGAGCACACGCTCGGAAAGCTGCTGGAAGCGGCCTACGTGCTGCAGGAACACAACCGCGAACTCCAGCAGGTGGAGCTGGGCCTGTCGCTGAAGCGGGAGCAGATTGAGGCGGAGGAGCGGTCCACTTCCGCTGAGGGTGCAGCGCGAAGCCGGGATGCCGAGTCAACGGCGAATACCGATTACACCTTCACGTTGGCCAAAATCGTCGAGACCCAGCACCAGATCCAGGTTCGCAATCTTACGTTAGAAAATGCGATGTCGCTGGTGGCGGAGCGCCTGGTTCAGATCGCGCGCGCCAGCGGCGCTGCGATCGGGATTCTCGACGAGAAGAAGCTGCGCTACCGGGCGACTGCCGGGCTTATGGCGCTGCCTGCGGGCACCGACGTTGCCATGGACAAGGCGCTGTGCCTGGCTTGCCTGCGCACCGGGCAAGTCTTTCGCTGTGCCGACGTGAATCCCGAATTTTTGCTGGATACAGAAGAATGCCGGCGCCGCGGCATTCAGTCGATGATTGCGGTTCCGATTTTTCATGAAGGCGGAGTCGCGGGGGGACTGGAGCTTTACTATCCGACAACACAAGCGTTCACCGAACAGGATGTGCATACCTGCCAGCTGATGGCGGGACTGGTGACCGAAGCTCTGGCGCGCAACGAAGAAGTCACCTGGAAAAAATCGCTGGCCAGCGAACGTGCCGTGATGCTGGAGGCGCTGGAAAAACTGAAGCCGAATCTGGCCGCGCTGGTCGACGTGCCGGCGGCGAAAGATTCCGCAGTTCGAGGCAACGTTGGGGCCGCATCCACGTCCGCTGGACCATCCGCTGGAACCGCATTCCACTGCCGCAAGTGCGGACATACTCTGGTAGGAGAAGAGCAGTTCTGCGGAAACTGCGGGACCCCGCGCAGCAGCGACTACGAACCGCCCAGCATGCAGAGCAAAGTGGCCTCGCTATGGCATATGCAGGAGGCGATGAAGAAGAACTCGCCGACCGAGTCCGTGAGCAGCGGACTGACTCATCAGGAATCGCGGGCCAACACCGGTCGGGTTCACTCCGAGAAGTCTCTCGCCGATACGCTCGAAGAGCACATGCCGGAATTGTTTACAGCGACGCATCGGACGACCCACAGGGCAACCGAGTCCAGCGAATTGGACGAGAGTTGGGATCAAGCGCCGGATCAAACTGCGCATCTAGTGTCGGATTCGAAAGTAGAGCGAGGCCCGAATCAGAAAACGATCAGCGCGGAGTTCGAAGACTCAGTTCTTTCGGATCTTGAAGTTCCACCGGCCAGCGGTAAGGGAAATGCAGACGACGTCCTTAACTCGCCCTCCACCGCGCTCGCGAAGACAGATCGCGCCACGGCCTGGAGTTCGGCCGCGTCCGCGCGCGACTTTCTGGAGCAACTGTCCACGTCGGGACGTCCGGCAGGCGCGCCGGGGCGGTTCTGGAACGCTCGAAGAGGCGATATTTACCTCGCGGTCGCAGTGCTCCTGGTGGTCATCGTCATCTGCTGGGGGATTTTTTCCAACCATTCGGTCGGTGCGAACGGAGCGGCCAATGCGGCCCATCACAAGGCCGCCGACGCGGATCTTTCGTTGTTCGATCGCATGCTCATTAGCCTGGGTCTGGCGGAACCGCCGCCGGCGCCGGAATATAAGGGCAATCCTGACACGCAGGTTTGGGTCGATCTGCAAACGGCTCTCTACTATTGTCCTGGAGCCGATCTGTATGGCAAAACGCCGAAGGGAAAAATGACATCGCAGCGGGATGCGCAACTGGACCAGTTCGAGCCCGCCTATCGCAAGACCTGCGACTAACTGCCTGCGCGCCGTACTTCTGACTTGGAGGTTCCGCGTCGTTTCGGTTGACAACCTCTGATCGCCAGAGTGCAATCATAGTTGACGGGGTTCCCCCCGGATTCGTGTGAGTTTGATCAAACCGGAGAACTGTTTGCCAGGTCAACCCGACCCTTCTGACGGCCCCGGAACGCTACCGGCTGCCGAGTTGAACCCGCTGCTGAATCCCGTGCTCGGCCAGAACATGGGCCGATGGGCTGAGGTTTACTTCACCAGCCCGCCGGAAAAGCGCGAGCAGGCAGTGCTGGAGCTCTTGCGCGAGTTGCGGGCGGTGAACCCGGGTCTCGAAGGCCCAATCCTTGCAGCGTCTCCCGGCTTGGAGCAAACTGCCCCAGTGTTGGATGCAGTCACTCCGGACGCGCTTCAAACCGCGATCGCTTGTCGCGCGTGCGGCCGGGAAAATCCTGAGTCGCACCGATTTTGCGGCATGTGCGGAAAAACTCTTCTCGGAGAAGATTCGTCTGCGGAAGGTATTCAAAGCACTGATCTTCGCGACTCCAATCGTGATGCTGCCGAAGTTCAGATGGCGGACCGTCGGATTCCCGACGTTCACGCCCCATCTGCTGAGACCTCAGGGTTTCATGTCTCCGACCTGCACATTGAAGATCAACACATCGAAGATCACACCCCATACGATCGACCGATCGACCGTCGCTTTCTGGACGAGCACGGCGGGGTTCCTGAGCGCCACGAAACGTCATTCATCCCGCCCCGCGAAGCCGTGTATGAACCGGTGTTGAACCAGAGCGAACTGTCGCTCTTTCAGACTGGCAGAAAATCCGGCTACACCGACGGGCAGGAGGACGAGATGTTTCTCGATCCTCCGATTCGACGGCCCTACCGCATTTACATGGGGGCGGCGCTTGCGGTAGTGATTTTCGCGTTGGGTTATATGGCCTGGCGCAGCACGCAGAATGAATCGCAGAGTGCGCGCGTGGAGCCGCAAGCCCCGCCTGCGTTGACGACACAGCCGGCGGCAGCGGCGTTGGCCGCGCCGAACTCAGCAAAAACAGACGCTCCGGCGGATGCACCGGACCGAACCACGGCACCAAACCAGCAAGCAGCCGCCCAGCAATCAGCAACCCAGGCGGCAGATGTTCCGGCAAAAGCCGAGCGCGCCGCCAGCGAGCGAATCGGCGGCGGGGAAAGAAAAGCCAGCGCGGGTGTGGAGGCTCGTCCAACGCCGCGCGCGCTGCCAATCGCAGAAAAAACTCAAACAGAATCTCTGGGCGGCTATGGCGCCGACGAGCTCGCGACGGCGCAACGATATCTGGATGGAACTGACGGACAGGCCCCAAATCCGGCGGAAGCGGCGCAGTGGTTGTGGAAAGCGATGGCCAAACACAACACCAAAGCCCCGCTGCTATTGGCCGACCTTTATCTCAGGGGACAAGGCGTGTCGAAAAATTGCGACCAGGCACGAGTGCTGCTCGATTCGGCCACGCGCGCGGGCGTGAAGGACGCGGCCGAGCGACTCCGGCACCTGCAGGCGTTCGGCTGCCAGTAGTGCGCGCCTTCACGACACTGAGCCTCATTCAGGCGACTAAGTAGGTCGAATCAAGGCAACATCTGATGCCAAGCCAAAGGCGGCGGACAAGAGTGTCCGCCCCACAATGGCTCCGCAAGAATCTACTACATGGCCAGGATTGCCGGACTTCGGCGCGATTCGTACCAGAGCGCCAATTCCACGCGGTTCCATAAGCCCAGCTTGTCGTAAATCACCCGCAAATAATTCTTCACCACATGTTCGGTTGTGCCGATGGCTTCCGCGACTTCTTTATTCTTTAAGCCTTCGGCAACGAGTTGGATGACTCGGTGTTCACGTTCACTGGGGACACGAGTCCCATATCGTCCACTTGCAGACATGTTTGCCTCCGGTACAGTAGGGTGGCGAGTTTAACTCGCTTGATGCCGCTGGTAATTCCGAAACGAAGAAAAAGCCGGTTGAAATGAGCCTTCACGGTGCGCCGTGCCATTTTCAGTTGACTGGCAATTTCGGCGTTGTCGCAGCCCTGCAGAAGCAGCTCGACGATTTGCTGTTCGCGCGGTCCTAGTCGAACAGTCTGCTCCCTCATCCCATCCCCCTTTAGATTGGCATCGCCTCCATCCGTGATAGTGCAGGACGGAACCTTTCCATATTCCATAGCACCCACGTTGCCATTTTGAGACGAAGGTTGCGAATATCCCCGGAACCGCCTTTTCCACAGGCATTTGCGGTGATCGTCATCACATTCCGGCGGCCGGAAGTGCGCCCTCGAAAAACAGTTCCTGCCATCCGGGAGCGCTGCCGAGCAGGCAAAAATACCGGTAGACACAGGCCGAATCGTAAAGTTGTGCAAACCCAGTGGCCAGGATTGTTCTGCCGAGGCGCGCATTCTCAGCTTGCACAGGTCAAATTTGGAGGACAGCGTGCTTCCCGTGGGTCAGCCCGGGCTAGCGCCGCCGCAATCAGGTAAACGCCTTAGACGAAACTTCCCTGCCTAAGGGAATCCCTTGGCACAAATTACACGATTGACCCTAAATCGAGTTCTTTTGATCCTGCTTTCGGAAATGTCCTCCCGCTGAACGCGGGATTCAAGGAGCGAGAGCGGTCAACCTTTTGATGATGGCCGCTTCAAGGTAGGCTCGGTCACGGAATATTTCAGCAGGCACCAAAGAGCCCAAAACCCATCTTTCATGCCGATTTTTTTTCCTTCTTCATAAGTTCGGCCACTGTAGCTGATTCCGACTTCGTAGATTCGCAGCTTCCGCTTGGCGATCTTCACGGTGATCTCAGGCTCGAAGCCGAAGCGGGTTTCTTTCAGAGGAATCGCTTGCAGAGCCTCGCGCCGGAAGGCCTTGTAGCAGGTTTCCATGTCAGTGAGATTCAGGTCGGTCAGGCAGTTGGATAACAAGGTGAGGAGTTTGTTGCCGACGGAGTGCCAGAAGTAGATCACGCGATGGGGATGGGCTCCCATAAAACGCGATCCGAAAACCACATCCGCTTTGCCCTGCACCAGGGGGCCGAGTAAATTTGGATACTCAGCCGGATCGTATTCCAGATCCGCATCTTGAATAATCACGTAGTCGCCGGTGGCTTCGCGGATGGCGCGGTGCAGGGCTGCACCCTTGCCCAGGTTTCGGGGCTGAAGAAAAACGCGCATGCCCGGATGTTTGGACTGCAAATCGGACAGAACGTTTCGGGAGCCGTCAGTGGATCCATCGTCCACACACAGCAACTCGATCTCGAATGGGGTCGCAAAGACTTTTTCTATGATACTGGGAAGAGTCGCGCGTTCGTTGTAAACGGGCATGGCCACAGAAAGTTTTGTACTGCCGGAGACTGCTGCTCTAACGGGTGGAGTGAGATCCATGTTCAACTAACATACTCGAATATCTTGGGGGTTTCGAGTCGGCCGGTGAGGTCAAGGCCACTCTTCTGAATCTTTCTCATCGAACCGATCTTGTCTCGCAACCTCTTCCCACAGGGGAATTGCATTCATCGACAAGAGCAAGGCATTGAATCAGAGTTTGACAGAGCTCCTTGTTCAAATCTGCCAGTGACAGCCAGCCTGCAGGATCGCGTTGGGCAGGCGGCCTTCGGCGTAAGATGTTGGAGCCGATCGACTGCACGACGAAGTGCTGCTAGCGTAAGGCTTGAGGTCAGCACTCAATCGAGGCCGTCGGCATCCATGTCTGACAACATAAAAGTCGAACTGCGGGAATGCTCCGACGTCTCAGATAGAAGTGTGGTGACTGACTTGCCGCCTGATGTTGTTCACGTGTGGATGCGGCCTTTGGATGTTCGAGCTTCTGTGGAGCAGGCGTGTTATGAGGTGCTCTCGCCGGATGAACGTGAACGTGCTGCCCGCTTTCGTGTAGGAAGACCGCGCCGCAATTTCATCCTGACTCGAGGCACGCTGCGCTGCCTGGCCGCAACCTACGTTAGAGTTGAACCGCAACAGCTATCGTTCCGGTACTCGGAACACGGCAAGCCCACTCTTGATGGACCATCTGAGATCCGATTCAATGTCTCACATACAGATGGCCTGGCGCTCCTAGCGTTCGTCCGCGCGCGAGACATTGGCGTCGACGTGGAGAAGATTGAAGCAGCGCGGGATGCGAAGAAACTGGCGGAACGGTTCTTTTCGCTGCGAGAACGCAGTTTGCTGGAGAATTTGTCCGGCGAGGAGTTGCACGCTGCTTTCTTTCGCTGCTGGACTCGCAAAGAGGCATACGTAAAGGCTTTAGGCGAGGGATTGTCGTTGCCGTTGGATCAATTCGACGTGTCTGTTGCGCCCGACGAATTGCACGCTCTTTTAGCGACCAGGCCAGACTCGGTCGAGGCGAGCCGCTGGAGGCTGCGCGACCTGCGGACGATCCCAGGGTATGCAGCAGCTCTGGCAGTGGCGAAAACTGCTCGCGACTGAGATTCCGCGTGGAACGAAGGCGCCAGGGCGTCGCTTGCTCGACGGCCGGCCTCTTAACATTGGAAACGGGGCCGAGCGCGGAGTCGACAAGTCAAGGCCGCCCTCTGCTGGACGAGTAGAAACAGTTGCCAGTTCTGCGCAAGAGTTTGCACATTCTGCGCGTCGAGAGTCGGCCACCTGGAAAGACCTCAGCCTCACCCTTTATCCTTATCAAGTTACAGTACAATGGCTGAATCGGCTGCGGCATGGCACTTGCGTGGCGTAGGGGGTGATATGGGTTTCGTGTACACTAGGATTAATCAGGGTCATTGGCCCGCAGCTTTGTAGTCTCGTTGTTCCCCCCGATTCACTCGGAAGTCAGCATTGATTCCTTCTGCGAGACGCTACATTTACATGCCGTAAATTCCAAAATCAACGAACCTGGGAGGTTCACGCACTTGTCTGCTTCGACTAGTCATTTGATTGCTCCGCACGGCGGCGAACTGGTAAATCTGCTTGCATCAACGGAAAAAGCCGCGGAATTGAAAGCCCACTCTCGCGAGTGGCCATCCTGGGACCTGACTGCACGTCAAGTTTGCGATCTCGAACTGCTCATGAGCGGAGGCTTTTCTCCGCTGACCGGCTTCATGACCAAAGCCGACTATGAAGGCGTTTGCAATAACATGCGCCTGGCCAGCGGAATTCTCTGGCCGATGCCGATCACACTCGACGTCACCGAAGAATTTGCCAAGAAGCTCACGCCCGGCAGCAGCAAAGTTGCGCTGCGCGACGCCGAAGGCGTGATGCTCGCCGTTTTGCATGTGGAAGAAGTCTGGCAGGCCGATCGCGCCGCGGAAGCCAAAGCCGTATTTGGCACGACCAGCAAGGCTCATCCCGGCGCGAACTATGCGATGAACCTGTCGAACCCCTGGTATGTGGGCGGACGCATTGAGGGTCTGCAAGGGCCATCCCATTACGACTTCCGCAGCCTGCGTTTGACTCCGGCAGAACTGCGCGCCGAATTCGCCCGCCTGGGCTGGCGCAAAGTCGTGGCTTTCCAGACGAGGAATCCTATGCACCGCGCACACGTGGAATTAACTTTCCGCGCGGCGAAGCAGGTGGAAGCCAACCTTTTGATCCATCCTGTCGTCGGAATGACGAAGCCCGGAGACGTGGACTACTACACTCGCGTGCGTTGCTACCAGTTGCTGAGCCCGAAATATCCGCAGGGCACTCAGAAGCTCTCGCTGCTGCCGCTTGCCATGCGCATGGGCGGACCACGCGAGGCCATCTGGCACGCACTGATTCGCAAGAACTACGGCTGCACGCACCTGATCGTTGGCCGAGACCACGCTGGTCCGGGCTCAGATCCTGAAACCAAGAAGCCGTTCTACGGCCCTTACGAGGCGCAGGAAACTTTCAAGAAGCACGAAGCCGACATCGGCGTCACCATGGTGCCTTTCAGCATGATGGTGTATCTCGAAGCGGAAGATCGCTACGTTCCGGACGACGAAGTCAAAAAGACCGACAAGGTCCTGAATATTTCCGGCACCGAATTGCGTGACCGCTTGAACGAAGGCCGCGATATTCCTGCGTGGTTCACGTATCCGGAAGTCGTGCAGGAATTGCGCCGCAGCTTTCCGCCACGGGCTAAGCAGGGTGTGACGATCTTCTTCACCGGACTCTCCGGTTCGGGCAAGTCGACGATCGCCAATGTCCTGATGACGAAGTTCCTGGAAGTCGGCGGACGTCCGGTAACGCTGCTCGACGGCGACCTGGTGCGCAAGAATCTTTCGTCGGAGCTTGGCTTCTCGAAAGAACATCGCGACATCAACATCCGCCGCATCGGCTATGTTGCGTCGGAAATCACCAAGAATGGCGGCATCGCAATCTGTGCGCCGATCGCGCCGTATGACGCGACCCGCAAACACGTGCGCGGGTTGATCGAGCCTTACGGCGGATTCATCCTGGTGCACATCGCCACTACGGTCGAAGTCTGCGAACAGCGCGACCGCAAGGGCCTCTACGCGAAAGCCCGCGCTGGCATTCTCAAGGAATTCACCGGGATCTCCGATCCTTATGAATCTCCGGCCGATGCTGATGTAACCATCAACACCGGCGAACTGTCCGCTGAAGAAGCCGCCCAGGAAATTATTCTGCACCTGGAACGCGAAGGCTTCATCGGCGTAAACCGGGAAGAGTAAAGCGAACAGGAATCGACTATGCCTGTGATAGCAGCCAAAATCCTGGTTGGATTTGTTGTGGGCATCCTCATCGGCATGACCGGAGTGGGGGGCGGCGTTCTCATGCTCCCCGTTCTGATCTTCGGTTTGGGTTATTCGCCTATCGTGGCAGTCGGTTCCGACGCGCTATTCCAATTCTTCACCAAGATCCCGGCAGGACTGCTTCATCTAAAAAATGAAACGGTCCGCCGGAAGGTTGTCCTCGCATTGGCGATCGGCAGCATTCCGGGATCTTTCGCTGGAGTCAAGCTGCTGATCTACATCCGTCTCCTCTACGGAAACGGAGTGAATACCTTCATCAAGCTCGCGGTTGGATTGCTGCTCATCGTGATTCCCACGATGCTGCTCCTGCAGAAAAACATCGAAGATCGAATCGCGAATCGCGCGCCGTCGATGAAGGGTTTCGCAGGGATGGTGATCATCGGCCTGACCGTGGGCTTCATCGTGGGCCTGACGTCGGTCGGATCCGGCAGCCTCATCATGATGTTGCTCCTCTTGTTCTACAGTTTCCCGCCCAAGATTAATGTCGGGACCGACGTAGTGCATGCGGTCATCCTTTTTGGCGTGACGGGGTTGCTTCAATTCCGGGCGGGCAACGTAGATTCCAGACTGGTGGTTGCGCTGCTGATCGGCTCCATTCCCGGCGGCTTGCTGGGTTCGCATCTGGCCACGCGCGTCCCCATGCTGTGGCTGCGCCGTATGCTATGCGCTTTGCTGTTGATCACCGGCGCTCGCATGTTGTGGCCCGCTTAACAAATAAATCTCAAGGGATTGCATGACTTCTGCTTATTCGGACATTCTCGCTCGCATCGAAGCCGCTTTGGACGCCTCGCGCACTGTTTTCGCGCGCTTTACGCCCGGTGCCATTGAAACAGAATACAAAATCGGGCATGACCCCGTGACCGAGGCCGATCGCGCCCTCGACACGGTGCTCCGCCAGAATTTGTTGCGCGAGGGCGAAGGCTGGCTCTCGGAAGAAACCGCCGACAATGCTTCGCGCCTCGACAAGCAGCGAGTCTGGATTGTCGATCCCCTCGACGGCACTCGAGAGTTTGTAAAAGGCCTGCCCGAATTCTGCGTCTCGATCGGCTTCGCCGAAAACGGCAAGCCCGTCGCGGGCGGAATCTACAACCCTGCCACCAAGGAAACCTTTCTCGGCGCCATCGACACGGGCGTTCTCTACAACGGCCAGCCCTCTCGGCCCAGCCAGCGCACCACGCTTGACGGAGCGCTCATTCTCGCCAGCCGCAGCGAAGTAAAACGCGGCGAATGGAAGGCCTTTGACGGGGGCCCGTTCAAAGTCCAGGCCATGGGCTCCGTCGCTTATAAACTTGCACTCGTGGCGGCCGGCCTCGCCGACATTACTTTTACTCTGACGCCAAAAAACGAGTGGGACGTGGTGGCAGGCGCGGCGTTGGTGCTGAGCGCGGGTGGTTTTGTCAGCACGCTGGAAAAAACCGACCTCACCGCGAATCGCCGTGACCCTCTCCTCTCGGGCCTGCTGGCGAGTGGACCTTTTCTGAAAAACGCACTCCTTGAACTGGTGGAGCCTCACATCGCGGTGGCCGAGCCTACAAAACGCAGCTAACTTCGACTCGGTTACTGTCGCATTCAATTGATGTTTGCAGCCGTGAAGCTGTCTCCGCGACTGCAAATCGGAGCGGCCATGGGCTTAGCTGGCACGCACCAAACGGTCGTGTTTCGCTGTTCCACGCGGAATCAAGACTGCCTCTTGTGCCGGGGAATCCGGGACTGGTGGGTCAATCCACTTCGGGGGTACTGCTTGCGGCGATGAGGTTCGGGATCGTTTTCCCAATTCCCTGGCAGGCTTGGCCGAGTACTTCTTCCGCTTTGCCAACCCAGCCCCGATAGGCTCGGGAGCTTCATCCACACGCAGATTCCATCTCTTGCCGTTCTTTTCCACCCACACCAGGGCCCCAGTATTAGGGCCGCCCCGAACCGGGATGCGGGCTCTGTCTCCGCCGCGAAGAAGGGTTGGGGCGGCCAGAAGGTTGCGCACGTGAGTTACGGCAACAATACAGTCCGCCGAGCGGGCCGCGATGTCGAGTAACTCCTCGAGCTTGTGTGTGTATCGGTCACAGAATTCATTGAAGGATTCGCCTAGCGGCGCGGCCTGCGACGGATCAAGCTCGAGCTGTTTAAGAATGGGAATAATGTCCTTCACGCGCTGTCCCGCCAACGTGCCCAGATTCCATGGCCGCAGGTCGGAGGTGTGGGCAATCGGCGCACGAGTTGCGCGCACCACTGCCTCAGCTGTCTGGCGCGCGCGGTGAAGGTCAGACGAATAGATATGAGCCACCGGGTACTGAGTCAGCCGTTGCGCTGTCTCCTCGGCTTCCCGCAGGCCCTGTTCGTCGAGGGGTACATCCATCCAACCGCGTAGTCTCTCTTCGTTGTCCAGGGAGTTGAGAACAGTCTTCCCGTGGCGCACCAATATGAGCTTTCCCATTGATCGTGGCACCTTTCAGAACTTCAGTTTTTCGGGGGAATGTAGCTCTTTGAGTCAGCCCCACCTGAGAATCAGGAACGGAACTCAAATTTAATCTCGACTTAATCTATAGAGCTAGAGATAATGTAACACCGGTGAAACATTTACGCGAGAATTCGATTCCATTACGCGCAAGTTGTGAAGTATACATAGCCAGTCAAGCTTTAAGTAGGGACAAATTTCTTGAGTGTTCAAGCATTTCGCCGTCGAGACGACCAAGGTTCGATTGGGAAAGACGGGAATGAGGCGCCCCACGGGGAGACTCGATATGTGCAAGTTTTTGCACTTCCGCTCTCCGGACGGACGAACAGGAAGACCTGTAAGTCATTCATTCACATTCCTGTAACAATTCCCTAGGATTGGCACTGGCGTTGCTCAATCTCACTCTCAACATCTATTTCGCCACTTGGTGGGCGACGAAAATGACACCAGCTCGGTGTTTGCTGACGGAGTCACTTGCTGGAATTGAGACGACAAAGGGGATGATTTGACGCCTTCGGCGAGCACACTAATGTCCGGGTCCGCTCGAAAGGACCGGAAGCACGGAAAGCCGGTGTTCGTGATCGGCTGCGGCCGATCTGGCACGACCCTGCTCTACCACATGATTGTTTCGTCTGGAAATTTTGCGAATTACCGGACCGAGTCGAATGTCATCAATTTATTGGAGCCTCGTTTTCGTCCGCTGAGTTCCGCCAAGAACAAGCGCCGGATGCTCGACGCCTGGTACAACTCCAAGCTCTATACGCGCTCCGGTCTCCAGCCCGCCGAGTTGGAACCGATTGTGATGGCCCAGTGTCAGAACGGCGGCGACTTCCTGCGCATCATCATGGAACTCATGTGCGCCAAGCAGGGCGTGGAACGCTGGGCGGAAACTACTCCGGAGCATCTGCTCTATCTGCGTCGCATCAAAGAGACGATTCCAGAGGCGCTCATTGTCCACGTCATTCGGGACGGTCGCGATGTGGCCCTGTCATGGGAAAAGCTGCGCCAGATTCGCGCCCTGCCGTGGGATCGCCAACGCCTGGCGATGTCGGCCGGCATCCATTGGGAATGGATCGTGAAAAGAGGACGTGAGGTAGGTCGGACTCTGGGCAACGATTACATCGAGGTTCACTACGAAGACGTGGTCCGCAAACCGCGCGAGGTACTCGCCAGGCTGGAGCCCTTCATCGACCACGATCTAAATTATGACCGGATTCAGAAAGTTGCCATTGGCTCGGTCGCAGTACCCAACACTGCTTTCAAGGATGGGCAGTTCAACCCGATCGGCCGCTGGAAGTCCGCGTTCACCACAGGGGAACTCGAGACACTCGAGAGTCTTATCGGCGGCACCTTATCCGAAGTAGGGTACGAGCTTGGAAGCTCCGCGGCGCATCGGCCGAGGAGTTACAGCCTTTCCTTGATGCGTTCCGTATACCGGTCATTCTTCAGCACCAAGCACTACCTCAAAGCCAAAACACCCGCCGGACGCTGGCTGGTGACTCGCGACTTCTCCTGGATATGAGGCCAAACGTTCCGCGGCCTCGGTCGCTCTGCCGGGTGAAACTCATAAGATTTCCCGCCGTCCGGAACTAACGCAGTAGCTAACAATAGGCGCAAGATTGCCCGGATCATCCAGACTACGTGCATAGCTTGAGTCCGGAGCGGCGGGTCCGGCTATGATAGATGATCGAACGCAATTCTTCCGTTCCGCCTGGAAAGACCGCAAGTGAACCTATGCGCAAGCTGGAAAAACTTCAGATCATCAAGAATGTCGGGTCGAGTTGGTTTGCACTCGGCATCAACATCCTGGTGGGGATTTTCCTGTCCCCGTTTATCCTGCACCGCTTGGGCGATGCCGCCTTCGGCATCTGGGTCCTGATTTTTTCCTTCACCGGCTATTACGGAATCTTCGACTTCGGAATTCGCTCCTCCATCATCCGTTACGTCTCAAAATACACCGCGACCTCCGATGTGGACGAGGTGAGCAGGCTCATCAATACTGCCATGTTCACTTACACCTGCGTGGGTGTGCTAAGCCTGATCATTACGCTGCTGGGATGTATTTATGTAGACCAGGTGTTCCATATCGCGCCCGAATTTAAGTCCACTGCTCGATGGCTGCTGTTCGTGGTGGGCGGTTCCGTCGCTCTGGGCTTCCCGCTAGGAGTGTTCGGCGGGATGTTGGAGGGCTTGCAGAAGTTTTACATCCTCAACTGGACCAACATCGCTTCCAGCCTGCTGCGTGTCGGGTTGATCGTGTTCTATCTCAACCGCGGGGGTGGACTGCTCAGCGTGGCTGTAATTACGGTGGGCTTGCCGATGCTGGCTTCGTTTGTACGCGCTGCGGTGGCCCTGCGCTCGTTGCCCGTCGTGTTCGCCTGGAAGTACGTGGAACGCAGTTCCTTTCGCCACATGGCGAACTACAGCGGCATCACCTTCGTCATCATCGTGGCGGGCCGCCTGCGCTTTAAGACCGATGCTCTGGTGATCGGAAAATTGCTAGGCGCCGCCGCTATCACCTATTTTTACGCGGGTTCGCGGCTCGTGGACTACGCCGGCGAAGTGGTCAGCAGCCTGGCACAGATCTTCGTTCCCATGTCGAGTCAGTCGGATGCCGCTGGAAACATGGATCGGTTGCGTAAGATTTTCGTAGCCGGAAATCGCGCCTGCGCCTTCACTACTCTACCCATGACCGCGGTATTCATCATTCTGGGCAAGTCCATCATCGAAGTGTGGGTAGGGAAAAAATATGTCGCACAAAGCTTTCCGGTGCTTTTGACGTTGATCGTTCCTTATACGTTGATGTTAGTGCAATCGGCTTCGTCGCGCATTTTATTCGGCATGGGCAAACACGGGAAGTTCGCTGTCGTCGCCCTGACCGAAGGCGCGGCAAATCTCATCCTCAGCATCTTGCTGGTGCGACCGCTGGGTATCCTGGGCGACGCAATCGGCACGGCGATTCCACTGGCCGGAACGTTCCTGCTGTTCATGCCGTTTCATCTGTGCTCGCGCCTTGGCATCCGAGTCTCGACTTATTTGCGCCAGGCCTACCTGCTGCCTCTACTGTTGTGTGCGCCCATGGTCGCAGTTCTGCTGCTGATCCAACATTGGTTTGTGGCTCACACTTACCGGCAGTTGGCAGTACCATTGCTCGCCGGAGGGCTTACCTATGCAGCGTGCCTGGGATGGGCTTACGTGACTAACAAGGCTTTTCATGTCGGGGATCTGGCGCCCGCCGCGGAAAAGCTTCCCAATGTTCCAACAGCTTATCTGGAAGAAGAGATATAGGGATCGGTTGCAGTCTTAATAACAGTGGATAGTCACGATGAGTGGACGGTGTTCAATTTGTTTTTAAACTGTTCCCGAAGGTCCGGCACCGGGAAATCATCGGGCGGTCCCCAGAGATCGAAAGCTGATCATCCATGAAACCCTCAGAAATCATTGAGCGTTCAGCTCCGGTTCGCCAGTACGCTCCCGTGTTCGTATTAGGCAGCCCGCGTTCCGGTACGACGCTTCTCTATGACATGCTGCTGTCGGCGGGTGGCTTCGCCGTCTACCTCGCCGAGTCAAACGTCTTCAATCTGCTGGCACCACGTTTCGGAGATTTGAGCTCTCGTGCCAACCGGGAACGGCTGCTCGAGAGTTGGCTCCAGAGTAGGCTCTTCAGAGCTTCTGGCCTTAACGCCGACTCTATCCGGCAAAAAATTCTCCGGGACTGCCATAACGCCGGGGACTTCCTGCGCATCGTGATGGAAGAGATCTGCGTTCTGCAGGGCGCAAGGCGCTGGGCAGAAAACTCTCCGGAAGGAATGCTCCATCTTCCTCTCATCAAGCGCCTCATCCCGGAAGCTCTGGTAATTCATATCATTCGTGACGGCCGCGACGTGGCTACTTCACTCGGCCGCCTTCGCTATGTTCGCGCTTTTCCCTGGGAGGATCGCCACAGTCTCATTGGCTGCGGACTTTACTGGCAGTGGATTGTTCAGCAGGGCCGCAGTTTCGGCCGTTCCGCCGGTCGTGACTATTTGGAGATTCATTTCGAAGATCTCCTGGCTCGGCCCGAGGAGACTCTCGACCAGGTCAGCCGCTTTATCGACCAACCTTTGGACTACCAATTGATCCGCAGCGTGGCTTATGGTTCGGTGAGCAAGCCGAACACTTCATTTCGCACCGAGACCGCCAATGCCGAATTCAATCCCGTCGGGCGCTGGAAGCAAGCCTTCTCGCAGGAGCAGTTGCAGCGCTTCGAGCAGTTGGTAGGACCGACCCTGCAGGAGCTCGGCTACACCCTGGCTACCACTCCCGCAAAAGATCTAAGCCTTACGATGAAAGCCACCCGGGTTCTGCATCGTAGCTATTTCGCAGGCAAGCTGGCCTACAAGAACAGCCGGATTCTGCGCCCGTTCCGGCCATCCATGAAGGGTTCGGACCTTGACGAGATTGTGCTTGCCGATGAGCATCCCGCCGTGGTCAAGCACCCCTCTGCACCCTCGCGGTAGTTCAGCCGTTGCAATTCAGTCCGGCACATAGGCCAGTCGGGCGCGCTTTCGATACGACAGAAAATGGCCAATGCCGCTCACCCAGCTTTCGAACTCGAGGTCCGAGCGCCCGCTGGTGTCAACAAATCGTGGTAACAGCAGTGGATTCAGACCTGCCATTGCGAATCCTGTATCGCAGGTCGTGGCAGAAATGACTCTTTCTTCAGCCAGCCAGCCGAGAAACTCAGGCCGGTATGCGCCGCTCGGATAGCAGAAGTGTCTTCTCTCTCCCGCCACTGCATTTGCGATTGAGACACGATTGTCGCGGATTTCGCGCCGGAATAAATCCTCGCGCAACGGTGTTCGGTGGCGGTGAGTGTGCAGTTGAAAATCTACTCCCTCGGCGGCAAGCGCCTTCACTTCTTCCCGGTTCATGAGTTGAAGAATGCGTTTCGCCAGTAACGCCGGATAATCGATCCCCAGGCGCTGCGCCAACCTCGCCGCGATCTCGTCTTCTTCCTCGCCCGTGAGATGTTGGCCGGCCACCCACTCCGCCAACCGGCTTACGGCCTGCTCCCGGCTTTCCGCTGAACTCAGATCGACTGGAGAATCAATCCCGAATTCGTTCAGTTCCACGCGACTCAAGTCCCGCCGCTCCCACAGCAGGTAAGAACACATCAGGGTGAAGACGGGACGCTGCAAGTCGCTGTAGTAAGTTGTCTGATACACGGTCGCCGGAAAGCCGTATTGTTTCAGGCGCGGCCAAGCCAGCTTGTAGAAATCATAAGTGCCGTCGTCAAAGGTGAGAGCCACACTTCGCGGCGGCAAATCATTCCGGCGGAGTCTTTCCAGTGCTTCCGCTAGCGGCAGAACCGCGTAGTTTCCGTTCGAAAGTATCTCCAGCCGGCGTTCCAGTTGCTGAGGGCTAATGTAGAGAAATGGCCGCCATTGGTTTTCATCGTCCAGAGCCACGCCGTGATAACACAAAATCAACAGTTTCTGACGCCGCCACGCACTGTCTTTCACCAGGCTGAACGCACCGCAGGTCTTCAGAACGGTTAGAGCTGCTCGCCGCAGACTCCTCTTCATCGAGATTGCGTTGATTCCCGGCATGTCTCAGCCCAGCATACGTGCCATCGACGAACCGAGTTCCTCAGCAACTGCCTCCGCGGGCTCGCCATCGATCATCACCCGTTGCCAGATCTCGAGATTAATAAGCCGCCAGATCCGGTTGGCATGGTCCCGTGCCTTAGCCCGGTGCTCGGCAAACATTCGCTTCACGGCTTCTGGGCGAAAAAGCCCGCGTTCCCTGCTTCTCGCTGACAACAAGAGACGCTCCAGATCGTCGAGTCGCGGCCCGGCGAGCCAATGCTCCCACGGAGTCGGGAATCCCATCTTCTTGCGATAGACAATTGATTTGGGCAGCAGGTCTTCCACCGCTTTTTTCAGGATAAATTTGCCGGCCATTCCTTCGATCGAATATTGCGCTGGAATTTTCGCCGTGAACTCCACCAGAACATGATCAAGAAATGGCACGCGACTCTCCACCGACGCGGCCATGCTCATCTGATCCTGCTTCATCAGCAATTCAATCAGGTAGCTGTTGATGTCGGTATAGAGCAAGCGATGTAACATATCGCCGCGCGAGCGCTCCCACGCATTCATGGAGCCCGCATAAGCATCGCCCGCGGTGGCGAGCGCTTCGGCAGTCAGCAAGTCGACCTGCTCAGCCGCCGAGAATGCAGAAAAGAAATTGTCGAAGTAGAACGACGGCCACGAATTCCCGTCGCGCGCCAGGAACGTATGCTGCAGTTTGCGATGGATCGAGGCTGTCAGGGGACTGCCTTGTATGATGCCGCGCACCGCTCGGCGCAAAGCCTCGGGAGTGATCGAGCGATAGACTCCATCCATCCGCGCGTTCAGCAGAGTCCACGCATAGCGCGTGTAACCACCCAGGGTTTCGTCGCTGCCTTCTCCCGTCAAAACCACCGTGACTTTCTCCCGCGCCAGCCTCGCGACCATGTAGAGCGAGACGCTGGACGGCCACACCATCGGCTCATCCTCATGCCAGATCAACCGCGGCAAGTTGCCGAAGAAGTCCTGTTGGCTCATCCGCACTTCGTGGTGTTCCGATCCAATATGCTCGGCCACTTCGCGGGCAAAACCGAGTTCGCTGAATGCTTCCTCACCGTAGCCAACGGCAAAAGTCTGAATGCGGTCCTTGCGCGCCTTGGCCGTCAAGGCCGCAACCGCACTGGAGTCGAGGCCGCCGCTGAGAAACACGCCCAGCGGAACATCGCTCATTAAGTGCGACGAGACGGCGTCTTCCAGCAACTCCCGGTATGTTTTCACATAGTATTCACGGGGCCGCTGCGGTCGATCTACTTCGGTCGTGAGATCCCAATATCGTTCAATTCTGGGCTCGCCCCGCTCCGTTAGCTCCAGGGTATGTCCCGGCATCAGCTTTCGGATTCCGCCGAACATCGTCTCGGCTCCTGTGATGTAGCCGAAGGCCAGATATTCGCCCAGAGTTCCTTGATTGAACTCCGCCGCAACCCCCGGGTAGGCGAGAATGGTCTTGATCTCCGATCCGAACAGGAACGCGCGCCCATCCCAGCGGTAATAAAATGGCTTGATCCCGAGGCGATCGCGCGCGGCGAAAAGCACACGCTTGCGCCGATCCCAGATGACAAAAGCAAACATACCGCGCAAATGCCGGACGCAGTCCCGGCCGTACTCTTCGTAGAGGTGAACAATGGTTTCGGTGTCGCTGCGCGTGCGGTAATGATGCCCCCGCGCCTCCAGGTCAGCTCGCAATTCCAGGTGGTTGTAGATTTCGCCGTTGAAGACAATCCAAACATCCTGGTTCTCGTTGGCCAGAGGTTGATGGCCGGACTTGACGTCAATGATGCTCAGCCGTCGCATGGCAAGGCCGACATTTTCCTCGATAAAAAAACCGTCGTCGTCGGGGCCGCGATGCATGATTTGCCTGTTCATGCCTGCCAGCACGTCGGCCTTAACGCGCCAGTCCCGATCGGAAAAGAAAATACCGCAGATTCCACACATAAAGGTCTTTGAAACAGCTCCTCAGACTACGGTAGCCGCGAGGCCGTTCCCGGCTTCTCGTCACGCGACTCACCTTCTCTCTGCACCGCTTCAGGATCCGACGACATGACCGTCCTTCCGTCTTCCGTCGCCGTGACTTCGCCCCACGAAATTTTCCGCCTACAGCGCAGCTCCGGGCCACCCTCGACAGCGGCATAGCTGCCGTTACACAGAATCAGCATTTTCCGAGTCTGGCTCCAGAAAACGAAACCGGCGTCGCTCGAAATTGCGCCCTGGCGCCACGGCTTCTCCGGCTCTCCGAACAGAAACCAATACTCCGCCCCCTCCGCCGAATATCGATACTCACTGACGCTCGAATCCAGGTCCCGAGCCCCAATTCGCACGAAAGATCCCGGCGAGCGGAGGGTTTGTTCCAATACTACTAGCAAGGTGGTGAACTCCACTGGAACGGCTGTCATAGTGCTGGTCTTGGTGCCGATCTTTGTATCGAAGTTGAGTGCGGTCGTGGGAGCCTTCCGCCCATAAGCCGGCGACCATTCCTGTTTGCGGAGCTCTTGCGCCCATGCTTGTCCTTGCGCCGGCAGCAGCGCCACGCCTTGCGATGTTCCTTTTACTCCGAATACATTCTCTCTGAGCTGCTCTAAATCCTGGCCCAAATGCCAGGAGATATCGAGTTGGTGCTCCCCTCCTCCTTCGACGACATCCCGTACCAGGTACATACCGTTCTTCAACGACAAGACCCAGCGGCGATGCGTCACCGGGGGGACCCTGCGCTCATACCCATCATGACTAGCGACCAATAAATCGAAACTGTGGCCCTGAATCCATTGTTCGACCTTCGAATGCGTCAACCGCTTCCAGGAAAAAGCCGTCGCAGTTTCAGCCTGATTCTCTGCGTCCACGCGCAGGGTGTTGTGCATGGCGGTTCCACGAAACCGGTCGCGATCACCGCCCTCGCCGACATATTCGTAGGTTCCGGGATCGATCAGCAGCGACCTTCCCTGACTCTGCAGGCACACGCTCAAAGCGTCGGCATGGCTGTGGCCGCCACTCTGCGTCCCTTGCGGACCGGCGTGCACCACGAGTTGCGACGCCGATTGCGATGCCGTGAGCAGGTAGAATCCCGCCTCAGGCAATGCGGCCGAATCCAGGTGCGTAGGCATCGCTTGCAGATTGTCCCATTGGCGCGCTCCTTCCACTCCCAGCAGCCAGATAGTTTCCTCGCGCAGATCCCCCGCCGCGAACTTGCAGTCACCACGGTCAAAGAGAATCGCCCCGGTAGCCAGCGGATCCAAAAGATGCTCGCTGCGATTCCGCCCAGGGTCGAAAAGCCTTCCCCCGTCGTCATCGCCGAACCGCGGCGGCGAGCCGTTCCGCCCGAGCAGGCACAGAGCGGTCAGCATCCTTTGCAGCGCGTCTTCGAAACTGCGCGGAATCGCAATATTGTTCGCGCTCGCCAAGATGGCAGAGTGCAGGAAAAAATCGAGCGCATATACGTGGTAGTAGGTGGACTGCTCAAAGTGGAAGCCATCCGCCTGAACTTGTCGCTCCGCCTCTCGTACAACAATCTCCCACCCCAGCGCCTTCCAGCGCTCTGCGGCCGCGAGTTCAGGACACATTACTCCCAGAAAAAATAGTCCGACACCCTCCCCCAGCAGATGCGTATTCGGAGAGAAGTACGTAGATAGATAGCGCTCGATGTGGCGCCCGTGCAGCGCCAGGCCCCGCAGCCACTCGTCGCGAAAATCAATCAGCCCCGGCCATCCGCGCAATAGCTCGTAGGTCCAAATCCACGATAAGCAACGGAAGGAAACTTCCAGGCTGCTCGCCCAATTGATCCCTACCGGATAAGGATTGTCGGCCACCCAATGCCGCCATTGCTGCAGAATCTCATCCTCGTAACGGGAATCGCCGGTCAGCCGGCATGCTTTCGCCAGCGTGACGAAGTGCTGGTGCCGGTTCAACTCCCAGGTAACTTTGCTGTCCCCCACTTCGGCGAAGTCCAGATAGCGCACTTTGTGAAACGGCTTGCGGGGAGCGCGCTTCCCGTGAACTGCGTCCAGGTGCCAATCAATCGAGTCTCCATAATCGAGATTTTCATAGCCAAGCAGATCGAAGCGATGGCGACAAATCCCGTCCGCCCGGCTGACGACCTCCTCCGCCCAGCCCGGAATCCGTTGTCGCAAGAGCGCAAGAATGGAGGCGATCGAATCTGCATTGAAGAAAAACTTTCCCGCTTCGACGGGAGTCGCACTGCGTAAATCCTGCCCAAAACCGTGCCCCAAACGCGAGAGCAGCCCGTCCTGGCGCTTGGCGCTTTCCTGGCGCAAGCGGTCACGCAGTTCTGCCCGGTCCATCCTCGCCAACCGCTCCGTAACCTCTCGCCAGCTTCTAAGCTTCATGCCATCCCGACTTCAATGTGCATCGCATCCCAGCAACCAGTATGACCCTTCACGCAGCAATCTCCCCGCTAGCGGGAAGACACGGCGATTACCATCTTGAGGCACAGATGCCGGGTCCAACCGTTGCCGGTATTAGGTATTATTAACTGTTCTCGCTCGCCTCTCGTACAGTGCCAGGTCACGAAAGTGCGTGCCCGGCAGGCGAGTTGCGAGGACGATCGGAGTTCATGAGCAAGGGAATCAGCGTTTTCGGGCTCGGCTACGTAGGTTCTGTAACGGCCGCGTGTCTGGCTTCCAAGGGCCAATCGGTCATCGGCGTCGACAAGAACCAGTCCAAGGTGGAACAGTTGCACGCGGGGCGCAGCCCAATCGTGGAGCCCGGCATGAAGGAATTGATAGAAGAGGCTCACCGAACAGGCCTCTTGCGTGCCACCACGGATTCCGTAGTGGCTGTGATGGAAACGAATATTTCTTTTCTGTGCGTGGGAACTCCCAGTCTACGCAGCGGCAAGCTCGACCTCGGCCACGTGGAGCCCGTCTGCCGCGAGATCGGTGCCGTGTTGAAGAACAAGCAGGCCTTCCACCTCGTGGTTTTGCGGAGTACCGTCCTGCCGGGAACGACTCAGGGCATCGTGATTCCGGCGCTCGAACAGAGCAGCGGCAAGCGCCTGGGTCAGGATTTCGGAGTTTGCGTGAACCCTGAGTTCATGCGCGAGGGCACGGCAGTCGCCGATTTTCTCGAACCCGCCATGACCATCATCGGCGCCGCTGAATCAAAACACGCCGCTCACCTGCGCGAACTCTATGCCTGGGCTCCCGGTCGGATTTTCGAAACCTCCTTCGGCTCCGCCGAAATGGTGAAGTACGTCTGCAACTCCTGGCACGCCCTGAAGGTCGCCTTCGCCAATGAGGTCGGAACTCTCGCCAAAGGTCTCCACGTAGACGCCGAGTCGGTCACCGAGATTTTCACCGCGGACGACAAGCTCAATATCTCTGCCAGCTATCTGAAGCCTGGCTTCGCCTTCGGCGGCTCTTGCCTGCCCAAGGATGTGCGCGCGCTCAACTATCGCGCCAAGGAATTGGATCTCAAGCTGCCTCTGTTCGATTCCATCATGCCCAGCAACGACGAGCATTTGAAGCGAGCGGTCGAAATGGTGCTCGATACCGGCAAGCGGAAAGTCGCCATCCTGGGGCTGAGCTTTAAGGCCGCTACCGATGATCTGCGCGAGAGTCCGCAGGTCCAACTGGTCAAGCATCTGCTCGGCGAAGGCTGCGAAGTCAAGATTTGGGATGACAATGTGTCCCTGGGCCGCCTCATTGGTTCCAACCGGGATTACATCGAGCAAGCCATTCCTCACATCGGATCGCTACTCAAGAGCGATCTGGCCGAGATCCTGAAGGATGCCGAAGTGGTCGTGATCGGAACGCGCGGCATCTCCAGGGATCAGTTGCAGTCATATCTGCGGCCCGACCTTATCGTGCTCGACCTGGTAAATCTGGAACGATCTCGCCGGCCCGCGGCCACCGACTACGAAGGGATTTGCTGGTAAGAGCGTGCGAATTCTCTGGGTCAAAGCGGGCAAGTTGCTCCCTGTCGATACTGGCGGAAAGATCCGTTCCCACAATATTCTGAAGCATCTGGCTCGCAGCCACGAAGTCACGCTGCTTTCCTACTATGGCGGACCGCGCGATACCGCCTACGAAGCCGAAATCCAACTCGACTTGCCCGGAGCACAAACCATCTATGCCGCTTCTCAAGATGGGAGCTCGCTTGCTCAGTCGCTGCATTACATCGGCCGCCTGTTCCATTCGGCGCCGTTTGCAGTCAGTAAGTTCACCCACGCCGAAGTGCAACGGGTGGTGGCATCGTGGCTTAACGAAAACAAATTCGATGTGGCAGTTTGCGATTTTCTTTCCGCATCGCTGAACTTCCCTCGCGATCTCGCCACACCCACGATTCTTTTTCAGCATAATGTCGAATCCGTGCTCTGGCAGCGCATGGCGTCCACGGAATCGAATCCCGTCAAACGCCTCGCATATGGGCTGGAATCCAAAAAGATGGCGCGCTACGAGCGAGCCGCCTTGCGCCGGTTTCATCACGTCATCGCCGTCTCCGAACGCGATCGTCAGGAAATGCTGGCGATGCATCCCGACTGCGCCATCACCGTGGTCCCAACCGGCGTTGACACCCAGAAATATCCCGTGGCCGCGCCCGCTTCTGGGGATCCGCCCTTGATCGTATTCACCGGCTCCATGGACTGGGAGCCCAACATCGACGCCGTTGCCTATTTCTGTGAGGAAGTTTTCCCGCGAGTGCGGGCCGAATTCCCGCGAGCGGTCTTTCAGATTGTCGGGCGAAACCCGCATCCCCGCGTGAAACAGCTGGCCTCCGATTCCGTTCAAGTTACGGGAACGGTGCCTTCTGTGAACGAATACCTGCGAGCCGCGACCGTGGTGGTGGTACCGCTGCGCATCGGTGGCGGAACACGATTGAAAATCTTCGAAGCCATGGCCATGGGCAAGGCCTTAGTGTCGACTTCGATTGGCGCCGAGGGGCTCGACGTAACCAGCGGACACGATCTAATTCTTGCCGACGATGCGGTCACGCTCGCTCAGGCCATCACATCTGCTGTTGCGAGACTCTGTGCTCCGCCGCCGCTACGAGGAGGCTGCGGCCAAGCTCGCCGCGCAATACGACTGGTCCGTCATCGAGCGGCGTTTCGCGGATGTATTGCAGCAAGTGTCGCAGGAGTTCCGAACCGGACCCGCGCCCGACGCACCAGCGCCCGGAGCATCTACGCGCGATCCGCGCACCGCCGGCCAGCCATGAATATTCTGGTGCTCGACGGAAATCAGAATCAGGCGGTGGCCAGCGTGCGATCGCTGGCTCACGCCGGTCACACCGTCTTCGCCGGCGAGGCCGCATCGTGGTCCAAAGCGAGTTGGTCGCGCGCATCGTCGGCGCCATTTCGCTACCCATCCCCCCAAGGCCCCGTAGCCGCATTCGTCGAAGCCATTGCCAACTTCGTCCGCGAACGGCCGGGTACGCTCGTCCTTCCCATGACAGAGGCCACCACTCTGCCTCTATCCACTCATCGTGACTCGCTTGTCGCCGCGGGTGCCCGATTTATTTTGCCCGATCACACTGACCTGCTCCGCGCGTTTGACAAAAATGCCACCACGCGTCTGGCAGACTCGCTGGGGGTAAGGGTTCCGAAAACGGTCGCGGTTACGACTCTGGATCAAGCGCGCGACGCAGCGCAATCCATGGGATATCCTGTTGTTTTGAAGCCAGCGGCTTCTGAGGAATTGTCGCCCGAAGGCAATTTGCGCACTGCAGGCCGGCCCCGCTATGCCAGCGACGCCGCGCAGTGTGAATCGGCTTTCCGCGACATCAGCGGCCGATCTTCTGCGGTGCTGCTTCAGGAATTTGTCGAAGGCGAAGGCACCGGATATTTCGCGCTCCTGCATCATGGCGAACTCCGGGCGGAATTCGCCCATCGCCGGATTCGCGATGTGCATCCCACCGGCTCGGGCAGCGCGCTGCGAACCTGCATCGCGGTCGATCCTGAGATTCGCCGCTGCTCGCTGGCGATTCTGTCGGCCTTGCATTGGCACGGAGTAGCCATGGTTGAGTACCGCAAGAAAGCCGGCTCTGCGCCGGTGTTTATGGAAGTGAACGGGCGGTTCTGGCATTCCCTTCCCCTGGCTTGTTATGCTGGCGTCGACTTCCCCGCAATGCTGGCTGAGATGGCCGAAAACGGAGACGTTCCGCCCCACCCGGGATATCGTGAGGGAGTTCGTTGCCGCTGGTTGCTGGGGGATGCTCGGCACCTGGCTGAGGTCTGGAAAGGGCCGCCCGCGGGCTATCCAGGAACATATCCGGGGCGGCTGCGCACGTTGCTGCAGGTTCTCACGCCGGTACCGAATACGTACCATGATCTCTTTCAGTGGCGTGACCCGTTGCCGGAGTTTGGAGACTGGTTCAACTTTTTTATGCGCTTGACGAATTTGCGTTCGACTCAGAGCACGATCGGCACATAACCCACATGTTGAAAGGCGCATTACACGCCCATAGCACGTACTCGGACGGCGAGTTCACGCTGCAAGAACTCCGTCGAATTTTCTTGGCCGAGGGCTGCTCGTTTCTCTGCATGACGGACCACGCCGAATATTTCGATGAGGAGTCGATCGCTCGTTACATTGCCGAGTGCGCATCGCTGTCCGATGAGAGTTTCCGGCTGGTGCCCGGCCTGGAATATAGGTGCGCGCGCGACATGCACATCCTCGGCTACTGCGCCACTTCGCTGACGAAGTCCACCGATCCCGAGCAAGTGATCCGCCACATCCGCGCCCAGGGTGCTGTGTCCGTCATCGCTCATCCCAAGGACGATGCTTTCGCATGGATCGAGAGCTTCACCACCTTGCCGATGGGAATCGAAACCTGGAATTCGAAGTACGACGGGCAATCCGCGCCTCGCCCGCGCACCTTCGCTCTGCTGCACCGACTGCAGCAACGAGATCCAAACATGCACGCTTTCTACGGACTGGACCTGCACTGGAAGAAACAGTTCCGCGGACTGCTGGTCGTGCTCGATTGCAATTCCGGGGAATCCGCCACAATTTTGGCCGCGCTCGCCTCGGGAAAATATGCCGCCCAAAAAGCCGACCTACAGTTGCCTTCCTCAGGTGTACTACCCGAGGCTCTTCTGGCGAAGTTTGAGCTTGAGCAGGCGCGCTCTCGCCGCCGGTGGCACTTTCTGAAAAATGGCAAAAAAATCCTCGACCGTATCGGAATTCCCGTTCCCCGTTTTTTGAAAGCTCAGTTGCGCAGGATTTTCTAATGGCGCCCCGCGACATCGTCTTCCTGATGTATCACGAGTTGGAGATGCCGGGGCGCGCTGTGAGCCAATCCGAGCCCGGCTACGTTCGTTACGTGCTCTCTGAGGGATCCTTCCGCTCCCAAATGAACTGGCTTGTTCGAAACGGCTGGCGCGGTCTCAGCGTCGGCGAGGCGCTCGGTTATCCCCTCGCGAACTCAGTCGCCATCACGTTTGATGACGGCTGCGAGACTGACCTGCTAATCGCCGCCCCCATTCTGAAGGAAAACAAGTTCAATGCCACGTTCTATGTGACCTCTGGCTTCATCGGCAAACCCGGTCATCTATCGCCTGCGCAACTGCGTGAGTTGCACGCGCTCGGTTTTGAAATCGGCTGTCACTCAATGACCCATCCGTATCTGGACGATCTCGATGCAGCGGCGTTGCGCCGCGAGGTTTTCGATGCGGGGAAAAAACTGGAAGATATGATCGGAGCAAAAATCGGACACTTCTCCTGCCCCGGCGGCCGCTACGATGGTCGGACCCTCGAAGTAGCCCGGGAAGCCGGCTACCGATCGCTGGCTACCAGTCACGCCCACGCCAATTCTCCAACCACAAATCCCTTCTCGCTCGGCCGGGTTACAATTCTGCGCGATGTCGACGACATGCAGTTCGGGCGGATCTGCACAGCGGAAGCCCTGTGGCGGATGCGTCTCGGCGAGTCTTTGCGGGGGGTGGCGAAGCAGGCGATGGGCAACGCTTTGTATGACCGCTTCCGCAGTCTTCTGCTGCGTCAGCCTTAGCACGCAGATGTGGGAAGCCACAAGCTGAAGTGTGTTCTGCCCCCTTCTGCATTCTCTTGAATATTTGCGAAGAATTGGCCTACAGCGTGGCGAGAACTGATCGCGAAAACTGATCGCGGAAACTGCGCCCAGATCACCCCGCGTCACCAGTTGGTACAGTTACCGACCCGATCTGCTTTTCCCTCAAGCACTTCCGTGTCCGGCAAGGGCAAGTCCCTTCGTTATCTGTCCTGATCCAACCCCACCCCTTAATGTCACGTTCAAGGACTCGAACGTGATTAGTCCCCCAACTTCGCCTCGAGGATAAAAATCGATGTCTGATCTGAAACTGCGCCTTGCGCACAGGATTACAGAAAGATCTGTATCCGTCAGGTTCTTGTCCGGAGCAATACCGCTGGCGTTCCTGGCTGCACTAACCGCGTGCAGTAGTGTGCAAGCCGTCGCCCCGGCGACGTCAGGGAACCCACAGTCCTCTCCTCGCATCGTTTTGTCACCCAACAGCGCCAGTGTCAGCTCAGGAGGCACGCTGCAATTCACCGCAGTGGTGCAGAACTCCAGCGAAACTGCGGTCCGCTGGTCCGCGACGGCAGGAATCATCAGCGCCAGCGGACTCTTCCAGGCTCCGACGGTCACCAGCGTTCAGACCATCAATGTGACGGCCTCGAGTACTCAGGCTGTCCCCCAGGAGCAAGGCTTCTCGGGTCCTGCAGGGCCGACGGGGCTTTTTGCGACCACGTCTGTATCGGTGACTCCGGTCGAATCTTTGTCAATCTCGACCCGAGTGCTGCCGCCTTCCACCACAAGCACTTCCTACTCCGCCACCTTGACCAGCAGCGGTGGAACGCCCCCCTATACGTGGTCGATTTCCTCCGGCGCACTCCCCCAAGGGATGCAACTCAACGCTTCTACCGGACTCATCTCCGGATCTCCCAGCCATCTCGGAACCTACCCGTTCACAGTCAGCGTAAGCGACGCCTCTTCGAATCGGGTGCTTCAGGCCCTGTCTTTAACTGTTTCCGCCTCATCCTCGGGCAACGGTCAGGGTGCACTGTGTGGCGCCCCGGCATACAAATGCGCGGCGTCCGTGAATCCATCCGCGGTCGTTCAACTCCCGGCGAAGCTGCCGACATGGACGTCCAGCAGCGGACCGACGGCCGGCAACCCGCTCTACGGCGCTGGAGTTTCGGCCACGACTAGCGAATTCGGCAAGCCGGTGACCATCTTCCGCCTCACCGATATGTCGAACAATTGCAGCCCTTCCGCATCCGCAGATTTTGCCAGCGGGCAAGTATCCAATGGCGGTTCGGGAGATGAAACGCACTTCAACACCAACTCCACGCTCGTCGTCCTGGGTTCTCTGGGGGGCTGGATATGCCCAGAAGCAGTGAATACCACCGGAGGCCATCTCTCGTTTTCGAGAATCGATAACAACTTCTACTTCCCCAGCGCCACCAACAGCGTCATCCCCTCCTTCGATTCTTCAACTCCCGATCTCATCTATGCGCTGAACAACACTCAGATTCAAGCCTATGATTTCACTGGGTACGCTCCCAGTGCGACCCCGCCCGTGCCCACCACTTACTTCGACTTCGCCAGCACGAACTGCCTGCTGCAGACGGCTAATCCTTACAAAGTTACCTGGGCCACTCATCTCAGCAGCGCCAAATACCCGGCAGACTCGATGTTCGGAACGGCATTCTCCAACGCGGGAAGTCAAAATAGCGGCTTCGATGTCGTCGCCTACAAGCCCGGCGCAGGCTGCTCTCACTTCAACACGAAAACAGGTGTCATCACCGGAGACTGGGGCAGCACAGGTACCATCTCGATCCCAGACCGCTTCCTGGTTCACAACGCGCTTTTGAGTAAAGACGGGACATGGATGGTCATCTCCTGGGAAACCTGCATCGCCAGTTGCAGCGTGGCCAACAACTCAATCGAATACTTCTGGCAGGTAGGAACCACCAACGTGCTCGTCAGTTGCTCGTCCACAACCGGCGGAGAATGCGGCGGTCATTTTACCGAGGGCTCGCACACATTTATCAATTTCAGCGGTTCAGCCTCTTACCAGGAGGAAGCTCGACCAATTTCTGGGGCCCCAAACCTCCCAACTCCTCTGAAGGCAGGAATCGCCACCTGCTCCGGAAGTGGCTATGGCGTTCACCAGGGATGGCCGAACGTGGATCCCGAGGACAGCTATCCGTATATTGAAACCACCCTCAGTAACCAGACCGGTCTACCCGGTAGCGCCTTTACCTGCCCCTTCCTGAACGAGGTGGACCTGGTGGATCCGTCGGGACTTTCCTCCAGCGCTCAGGGTACGGGCACGGTCTACCGCGAAGCACACACGTTTAACAGCGGTCATCAGACGAGTCGATTCTCCTGTCAATATGCGATCGGTTCCATATCCACAGACGGCACGATCGCGATCTGGGAAACCGATGGGATGGGAACCTTCGGCTCAACCTCGGGTGGTTCAAGCTGTTCGGGCGCGACTTGCCGGTGCGAAGTCGTGGGCATGCTCCTGCAGTGAAGCAGGGCCCGTGCTAAAATCGCCCAATCGGGAAGGTTTTTCCTGACACGAGCCTGCTTTTCGTGCTCTAACAACCGTGGCCCGAGGTCCGGGCGCAAAGTTCCGCCGAAATTTCGGGCCAAATTCAAGGAGTTCGTATGGCCTGTCGCCCACAGACGTGTTCTTTTGGCCGGATTTTTTGGGAAGCGTTATTCGCTGTTTTTCTTGCTCTGGTTGGGTCGTGTTCGCCTCTCCTCGCGAACTCATCGTCGGAAAACGCCAGGTTCGACGGTCCAGCGGAATTGCCTCGTGTCTACCTGCTGAGTTCTCTCGCCGACACACCCGCCCCGGGCGAGAGCCACTTGGTAAAATCGGGCGACGATCTTCAGGCCGCTCTCGATCATGCATCCTGCGGCGACACCCTGCGACTGGAAGCGGGCGCAACCTTCACCGGCGTCTTCCGCCTGCCTAAGAAGTCCTGTGACGACTCTCACTGGATCATCATTCGCACCAGCGCACCCGACAGCGAGTTGCCCCCCCAGGGGACGCGTCTCACGCCCTGTTACGCAGGAGTCGCGTCACTTCCCGGTCGCCCCGACTTTCGTTGTACCTCGCCACGCAACGTTCTGGCCAAGATTTCTTACTCCGGCCGGGGTTCTTCTGGCCCAATCTTTCTGCAAGCGGGCGCGAATCACTACCGGCTGATCGGCCTCGAAATTACGCGTGCAGTGCCCGACGCCCGCGTGCAAAATCTGATTTCGCCCGAGGGACACACTCCCGCCGACCATCTGGTTTTCGATCGGATGTGGCTGCACGGCACCGCCCAGGATGAAACGACTCGGGGAATCTACGTCGCCGGCACTGCCTATGTTTCGATCGTCGATTCGTACTTCTCCGACTTTCACTGCGTCGCCGTCACCGGCTCCTGCGTCGATGCCCAGGCAATCGCCGGCGGAGGTGGCGATTTGGGCGGCGGACCTTACAAGATCGTCAACAATTTTCTGGAAGCCTCCGGCGAGAGCGTCATCTTTGGCGGCGGGCCCGCAACTACGACCCCTACCGACATCGAGATCCGCCATAATCACATGTACAAGCCCCTCACTTGGAAGCCAGACCAGCCGGGTTTTGTCGGCGGAACATCAGGCAGGCCTTTCATTGTCAAAAACCTCTTCGAACTCAAGAACGCCCAGCGCGTCTTGTTCGAAGGCAATATCCTGGAGAACACCTGGGGCGGTTTCTCGCAAAAGGGATTTGCCATCGTGTTGACCCCGAAAAATCAGTCTCCCAATGTCTGTCCGCTTTGCCGCGTCACCGATGTCACCTTGCGTTATAACCGCGTGTCCCACATGGGAGGCGGCATGGAAATAGCAAACGTCCTGTCCGACACCAAGGGGGCCTCTACCGCCGGCGAGCGCATCAGCATTCATGACATGGTTTTCGATGACATCGACGGCGCGGCCTATCAGGGGTTCGGAATGTTCGCTGTTATCTCGTCCGTGACGCCCAAGTTGCGCGACGTTTTGCTCGAACACATCACCGCCTTCCCGCCTCGAGTCTTGTTCGGTGTGGGCGGCACGGTGGGTGAGCAGAAGATATTGAACTTCGTGTTCCGCAACAACATTGTCAGTGCCGGCGAACTCCAACTCAGAACGACCGGCGGTGGCCCCACTAACTGCGCCAGCCGGCAACCGCAACCGGAAGCTCTTCTCAACAGCTGTTTTCAGGACATCCAGTTCACTCATAACGTTGTTGTCGGCAGTACCGGAGCGTGGCCCAAGGAGAATTTTTTTGCCGGCAGTTTCTCCGATGTGGGCTTCGTGAACTTCAAGAATGGCAACGGGGGCGACTACCACCTGTGCACCGCGCCTAAACAGCCCGCTTCCTGCAAGGGCGCGTCCAAATACGCGAAAGCCGGCACCGACGGCAAAGCGCCGGGGGCCGATATTGACGCCATCGATGCCGCCACGGCGGGCGCTCAGTGACCCTGGTGATGCCAACCGATCGATTCTGCTTGGCACGCTCGCTGCCGGGGACGGACAATTTCCTGTTGGAAGCTAGTTTCTTTTCGACGTCCAGATTCAAGATCAACCAGACTCAAAATCGCAACCGCTTAGTGTTTCTCCCATGAAACAGGTCATTCGCAGGGGCTTGAAGGAAATCATCGTCGACGAGGTACCGGATCCGGTCGTAACTCCGCATCACATTCTCGTCCGTCCGCTTTTCTCCCTCATCAGCAGTGGCACCGAGACCGCCAGCATCCATCAGGAAGGCGTCCTCAAAGCCGTCGCCGACAATCCCTCGCATCTGAAAAAAATCTGGAACGTTCTCAAAGTGCAGGGACCCACCAGCACTTTTTCCGAAGTCCGCGCCAAACTCACGGAGTACGCCGTGCTGGGTTATGCGGGAGCGGGTGTGGTCGTCGACAAACATCCCAGCGTGGCCAGCTTCGAAATTGGCGACCGGGTCGCTTACGGTGGTGAAGGCACCGGGCATGCTGAGACTGTCCTGGTCGGCGAGAAGCTTGCGGTCAAAGTGCCGCAGGACGTCGCCGCCGAGCAGGCCTGCTTCGCGACTCTGGGCAGCATCGCCCTCAACGGTGTGCGCATCGCGCAGATCTCTCTGGGAGAACATGTCGCCGTGATCGGGCTGGGCCTGGTCGGCCAGTTGATCGCACAGTTAGCGCGCCTGCAGGGTGCATCGGTTTCGGCGATCGACCTGAAACCGCAGCGCGTGGAGTTGGCCCATCGTCTGGGCGCTGACCACGCTCTGCTTGCTTCTTCTTCCCTCCGGGAACAGATCGAAGGCATCACCGGGGGACGAGGCGTGGACTGTGTGATCATCGCAGCCGCCGCCAAGTCCGCAGGACCATGCCAGCAGGCCGTCGAAATCTGCCGCGACCGCGGACGCATTGTGGATGTCGGAGCCGTGGAACTGGCTTTCCCCTGGTACGAGATGTACCTCAAGGAGATTCAGTTCTACATGGCCCGCGCCTACGGCCCGGGCAGCTATGATCCCGCTTACGAAAAACAGGGGCGAGACTACCCGCTCCCCTACGTACGCTGGACCGAAAATCGCAACATGGAAGAGTTCCTGCGGCTGCTGGCGTTGGGCCGAATACAGCTGCAGCCGCTGATCACCCATCAGTTCCCTCTGGAAGACGCCGCGCGTGCTTACGACACCATCATGGACCTGTCTTCCGGCAGTCTCGCCGTGGTTTTGAACTATCCGGCCGCCAAGGTAGACGATCCCGTCGCGGCCTTTGCCCCGAAGCATTCCGTCGCCGTCGACTCGACGGTTGCTTCGTCATCAAAATTAGGAGTGGCGCTGGTCGGAGCCGGCAACCTTGCCCGCTGGACTCATCTTCCAATTCTGAAGAAAACTCCGGGCGCGGAACTGCGGGCGATCTACTCTGCTAGCGGCGTCCGGGGTAAGAGTTACGCGTTGCGCTTCGGAGCGCAATACTGTGCGTCGGATTACGCCGATGTGTTGCGCGACCCCGACATCAAAGTTGTCGTCATCGTCAGCCGGAATCAGGATCACGCGCCGCAAGCCCTGGCAGCCCTTCGTGCCGGAAAAAATGTCTTCCTCGAAAAGCCCATGGCCTTGACCGAGCAGGAATGCCGCGAGCTCTCCCAGGCTGTCCAGCAATCAGGCAAGCAGATCACGGTGGGATTCAACCGGCGCTTTGCTCCTTCCTATCTTGGATTAAAGGAACAGTTGGCACGCCGTGCGGGTCCTGCGGTTTTGAGCTGCCGCGTCAATTCGCCTGGAATCTCGGGCAGCTATTGGATGGCGGACCCGGCCATCGGCGGTGCAATCCTGGGAGAAGCCTGCCACTTCGTCGACCTGATGTATTGGCTGCTGGGCTCGGAGCCGATTGCAGTTTCCGCCTTCTCCCTGCCCACCGGACGCGAGGCGCCCATTGGCGAGAATAATCTTGCCGCGACTTTCCACTTCGCCGATGGATCAATCGGCAATCTAACCTACTGCACCGTGGGCAGCCGCACTTCCGGCGGAGAGCGCGTCGAAGTCTTCGCTCCGGGATTGGCAGCCTCGGCAGAAAACTTCAAGAAGCTGACGATTCAGACCAATCTGGTGCGAAACCACTCTTCGTTCTTCGCTCAGAAAGGTTATGAAGAACAGATGAAATCTTTCTTCCAGGCCCTTCGCGATGGCAAGGAACCCGCCGTCACCGTTCGCGACGGCGCGCGCGCCACGTTAGGCTGCCTGCGCATGCTCGAATCCGCCAGGTCTGGCGCGGTTTGCGAAATCGACCTCGGCGCAGTTCTTGACTAGGAAAGAGTCACAACCAGGAAAGATCCTTGGTGACGAACAATCTGCCCAGGGGTGTTTTGGCTTTCAAGTAGAGCTTCGAGTCAAAATAAGTGTGGTACCTGGCGCGCCTGCGCCTCAAATCAGCCCGCTTTAGGCGCGCGCGATCCGTTGTCCCGAGCGTGTAGCCAACTTCTTCCATGGTTCCACCAATGAGTCCTTCGAACATAGCCAGATCGGCCGCCGAAAAGCCGCTTTTCCAGCGGCCTACCGGATTGAACCCCTTCTCACCGGACTTACCCCCGAACGAAGTGTTCGGTTCGCTCACCGAACCGATGCCGACTTTCAAAATCTGTTCATAGTTCAGATCATGTTCGATGAACTCGCTCAGCCGCGACAGGACCTTCGGAGGGTCCGTGATCAGATCCTCGAAGTGAACTTCGATGTAGTCCGGCCCCAGCCTGCGTCCATCAGTTCGTCCGCGATTCACCATCCATTCCCAGTAAAGCCCGGCGACCATCGTGGCTGGCGACCGGTCCCAGGGCTGCCGCCGAATATAACCCTGCTTTTCGGTAGAGAGCGCGACATCGCGCGCGTCACGAATAATGTGAATGATCAGCGCATCCGGAATCGTCTCCTTGATTCGCGGCAGGTGCAGCAGGTGCTCGGGCGTGCAATCGGCCCAGCGCCGCACTCCCTGCTTCTGCGCCATCTCTTCCATCACAATCCGCAGGAAGTTCCCGCCGTTCGTGCAATCAGATAGCACTTTGCTCCTGATCTGGTCCGCATCCAAGCCTGAGAGCGAGAAGAGTTTACTGTCGAGCCAGGCATCCATCAGGCGTTCTTTATTTTTCCGGATACTTAGATCCCCGAAACGAGGCTCCAGCAGATTAATCGCATTGGATTCCGTGCGGTAGACGGCGAAGTCTCCAGACGAGAGAATCATGTGATACAGCAGTGTGGTCCCCGAACGGCCGCACCCGATCACAAATACAGGCGCGTTCTTCCTCGAGGCCTTCCCCGATGTATGGCTGACTGCCTCGCTCGATGCCTCGCGCTGCAAAGCTTTCATCTCAGTCATTCCGCCACCGCAGCAGAAGAAACAGCAGTGCCGTCAAAACCCCGGAACCCGCGGCAAACATCTTCAGTGCTATCGGCTAATTTCTTTGCGTTATCTTCCAACTGGATCTCCGGTATGCGCGCGACCATCGCCGCATTCTCCTGCGCTGCCTCTTCCATCAGCCGCAGCAGGCTTTCCACGTCACCTTCCCGCCACAGTTCGGTCCCCGCCGGACGAGCTCCGTTGTCGGCCGCGAGCACCGGAATTTTCAATTTCAACGATTCGAGAACCGACGAACAGATTCCGTCGCTCATCGGTGTCCGGATGTACGCCAGAGACCGGCTGAGCATAGTGAGAAACATCTCGTGGGAAACAGAACCCTGAATGCAAACCGCATCTTCGATCTGCTCCGCTTTCAGAAATTTCTTGATCGGCTCCATCTCACGTCCCCATGGTCCAACCCAGAGAAAGCCAACTTTCGGATGCTTCGCCCGAAAGCGCCGGATCGCTTCCGCGAGAAACTCCAGAGAGAATTCCTTCCGAAAACACACGTAGCTGAAGAAAGTTCCCTCCTGCTTGCCCAGGAACTCTTTTACTTCTGCCGGTAGAGAAGTCGCCTCGAACTCTACGTAGTGCGAAGAAAAGTGCGGAATAGGCTCGACGCGATCAGCAGGCACTCCGGTCGTTAGCACGATCTGCTTTACTTTGTCGCTGTTGCAATAGATCCGCTGAGGGAATTGGAACAGAAACCAAAATGCAAGATAGCGAAACGACCCGCGCGGCGCCGGAAAATAACTCTGCTGATGGCCTCCGCCGTAGGTCAGCAGTGCCGGCCTGCCGAACGCACGCGCCAGCACAAGAGCGCACAGCGCCAACAAATATCCCTTCTTGGTTTCCCCATTCACACGAACATGGACGGCGTAACCTTGCCGCACTTTCCGGAAAACCTTCCGGAAGTAGTCCCAGCCGCTCTGCACGTCGATGTATTCCGGGCTGCGGACTTTGCGGTTCTCGTTCAAGTTCATGACCGCGACATCCCAGCCGCGCAGCTCCATCTCTCTCCGCAAGCCCACCAGGCTCATCGTCCAACTGCAAACTGGAGGAGGCCAGTTTCCGATTTGTAAGATTCGTTTCAACGCTACATTCCTTCGTGGGTCGGCGCCGCCGCGGGCAGGCTCTTCAGGCCAACTGGGGACTTCCAGCCTTTTTCCGCTAACACCGAATCGTACAAATCCTGGTAACGATCTCTCGCCCCAGCAATCGAATAGTTGCGCAACGCTTCCTCGCGCGCACGACTGCCCAACCGCCGGCGCAACTCCGGTTGTATCAGCAGCAGTTCCAGGGCCATGCCAAACTGCGCTTCATCTCCAGCGGGAAATAAAATCCCCGTGCTCTCGTTCTGCAGCAGCTCTGGATTCCCTCCCACGTTCGCAGCCACCACAGCTACGCCCGCAGCCATCGATTCCAAAATTGCGTTCGAAAGACTCTCTGAAGTCGAGGGCAATACACTGATGTCGAGAGAAGCCAACACAGCCGCTACGTCGCGACGATCCCCGAGAAAAATCGCTCGTTCGCCCAGCCCAAGCTCCCGCGCCAGTTCTTCCAACGATGGCCGGAGCGGCCCATCGCCCACCAGCACAAACTGCAGGTCCGGAAAACGCGGGCTCAACTTCGCAGCCACCCGCAGGAACAGATCGTGCCGCTTTACGGTATCGTTCATCCGCGAAATCATTCCGATCCGCGTCAGCCGCGGATCCCTCGGAATTGCCGGCGGCACTTCGGCGAACCATCCCGGCGGCAAGCCATTCGGAATCACCGCCAGCTTCTGCTCTCGTATCCCGGCATTTCGCAAGCGCTCGGCAGCCGCACGCGAATTGCAAACCACGCGGTCGCAAAGCCGGAACACCATGCTCTGCGCACGAAACTGTCTCGGCGTCAGCAGATCTCCCAACTGGCGATGGCTTCCCAGTACCGCCGCTACGCCCGCGAAGCGAGCCGCCGGAATCAACATCAGATTGGAATAAAAATCGAACGACTGCGCGACGCTAACATTTTCCCGCCGCAACCACCGCGACAATGCCAGCCGCGAACGCCACGACTGAATTCCGAACAAGCTTCCTCCCGGCGGGAACTCTCGCAAAGCGCTCACTTCGCTGGCTAGCGGCCCGATCCCCTTCAGGCATCCCAGGCTTACAGAGAACTTTTTTCGGTCGAATGCATGCGCCATGGTCACAAACTGGCGCTCGCTCCCGCCGGTTTCGAGCGTGTTCGTCATCAGAAAGACGGATGGCAGGGCAGTCTCTGCAGCCAGAGACGGAGTCATCCCATTCGCTGCGGTCGCTGCCACTGTCACTTGTGCTTTTCTCCCAACCCCGCGGGTTCGCGCCCGCCATACCGCGACTCGTCCGGACAGTGCACCACAGCGGCAGCCTCACCCTGTCCATATTTTTCCAGGAAATTGCGATGCCAAAGTTCGAACACCAGCACCATCCAAAGCACACCCGCATGATCCCGCCGCCCGCGGGAATGTTCGTCGAGCAGAGCGCGAATCGCCTCTGGCTTGAAATATCCCCTCTGCAACGTGCGAGGTTCCAACAGTATCTGCAACAGCCCGTCTTTCAACTCGTGTCGCATCCAATGGACGAGGGGCATCGCGAAGCCCTGCTTCGGCCGGTGCAGCAGTTGTCGAGGAATTCCCAGCCGCTCCGCCAGTTTCTTGAGCAGAAACTTTCTGGTTCCGTCCCGGAACTTGTACTTCAGCGGCAATGCGGTCACCCATTCCACGAAAACATGATCGAGAATGGGGCACCGCACCTCCAGCGAAGTTGCCATGCTCATCCGATCGACCTTCGTCAGGATGTCCGCCGTCAGGTACGTTTTCGTATCCAGGTACATCAGCCGGCTCAGTTGGTCGGTCGCCGGAGCGTTGTCGTAGTACTGTTCGAACTGCCGGAACGGATCTTCACAGTTCCGCGCGCAAGCTAGAAATTCGTCGGTGAAAAGGCTCCGTTCGCGGTGCAGCGCCGGCAGAAACGATAAGCCATCCAGATAGCGATCCCGCGAAGACAAACTGATGTTCCAGGCCAATTTCCGCCCCTTTAGCGTCGGGGGTAAAACCGGATACAGGTGGTTGCGATAGATCTTTCCCAGCCACGCCGGGAAGAAATCGTAGCGCCGCCGTCGCCAGTTGACGATAAAGCGGTCATATCCCGCAAAAAGCTCGTCCCCGCCATCACCCGACAGCGCCACCGTCACATGCTGGCGTGCCAAGCGCGACACGAAATAAGTCGGGATCATCGACGAATCGCTGAACGGCTCCTCCATCATCCCCGTCAGATGCTGGAGAGTATCGTCAATGTCAGGATCGACAATCAGTTCGTGATGCTCGGTGCCGAAGCGCTCTGCCACCACCCGCGCATACTCCGCTTCGTTATAGTCCGCCTTGCGAAAACCAATGGAGAAAGTCTTGACCGGCTTCGAACTCGCTCGCGCCATCAGCGCAACGACAATCGAAGAATCCACTCCACCACTCAGCATCGCTCCCAGCGGAACATCACTGATCAGCCGGATGCGCACCGCCTCCGCCAGTCGCCGCTCAACCTCGTCGAGACAAGCCTCGTCCGAGCCGGGATCGCTGACGCCATATGCGGGCACGTCCCAATATTGATGAACATGAATCTTCCCGTCACGGTATTCCGCCACATGTCCCGGAGACAGCTTGCGGATCTGTCGAAATGCGGAATACGGATCCGGAATGTAGCCATAACTGAAAAAGCGCAGCACGCCTTCCGGATCAACCTCGGCCAATTCCGGCGCCACCGCCAGCATGGCCTTGATCTCGGAGCCGAAGTAAAGCCGCCCCTCGCGCAGCGCATAGTAGAGTGGCTTTTTCCCCAGGCGATCCCGCGCCAGCAGCAAGACATTGCGCGTCGTATCGTAGAGAGCGATGGCGAACATGCCCCGCAATCGCTGAACGCACTCCGCTCCCATTTCCTCATACAGATGAACAATCACTTCGGTATCAGAATGGGTATAGAATTGATGTCCGCGGCCGATTAATTCCTGGCGCAGTTCGGGGAAATTGTAGATCTCGCCGTTAAAAACTACCGCAATGCTCCGGTCTTCGTTGTAGATCGGCTGGCTTCCGCCGGATAAATCGATAATGCTCAACCGTCTCATGCCCAGCCCGACGTTTGCCTGCGCGTAAATGCCTTCCTCGTCGGGCCCCCGGTGCACAATCGCGTCCGTCATTCGACGGACTTTGTCCGCGGCGATCGTCTCGCCCGGGCGGCCAATGATTCCGGCTATTCCGCACATGGTTGCACCTCCATCTCAAGGCGCAGCCCGAGCGAAACCGTCCGCTCGCTTCCGGTCGCCTGATGCGCGAACCCCATCTCGTTTTGTGGCTTCGTCGCTTCCATCGCTGCCTTTAACGGAGTGCCGGCTGCCACAAATACCCCTTCACGGCGGTTTTTCGGGGTGTGTCGTTCGGCTCGAGCGCCGATTTCTCCGCGGCCAACCGATATAAGACGGAGGTGTATGCCATCATGAAGTAGGGGAAAAGCTGGTATTCGAAGCTGGCAAAGAAAGATCCAATCGCGAATGCGATCAAACTGGCCCACAAAGCTCCGGTGAACAGGCGAATCTCTGGATTGGCCCGATAGGCGGGTAGCGCGCGGATCCTTCTGATGTTCCGGTAAGCCAGGTAAAGGATTGCGAGATAGAGAAACAGGGCCGGGAAACCGCCCTCCGCTGCAAATTCCGTATAAGTGTTGTGAGTCACATGCCAGGTAAGAGTTGCCGCGCCAAAGTTGCCCGCCCCAATCCCAAAGATCGGATGATGAACCGCCTGCCCAAGGCTGTCGAGCAGCAATTGGCGGCGCGCCTCCCAGGATCCATGGTCTCCGGAGCCTTCAATGTTTCCGCGAAAGATGCTCTCCACCCGCGCCAGATAATGTGGGGTCGCGGCCACCACCCCCAGGCCCACAACGCCCAGAACCAAAGCTGTCGCAATGAGAGAAAAGCGTTTGCCTTTTACGCCAAACTCCCACAGGCACATTCCGACAGCCGTTATCGCCGCGAGCAGCCCGCTGCGCGAGAACGTAAGCACCACCGCGAGCAACATGGCAAGTGTTCCGATGGCCCAGATTCCCTTCCGGGCCAATCCCCGGGCCGCGAGAAAAAATGCCAGGCACAGCGGCCAATTGATCGCAATGTTGATGGCCAGATCGTTCGGATTTTCGAAAATTCCGCCGAGCGCGCCGATGAGTCGCCCGTTGTCACTGTGATGAATCAGGATCGACGCAATGGTGGTCACCACCATGGAAGCCGCCTGCACCCACAACAGCCTGCGAAGCTGCTCGAGATTGTCGACCACGAGGGTTACGAGCAACCCAACCACCACCGCTTTCGAGAATCTCTCGAAAACCGTAACCATCGCCCCCGTTCGCCAAAAGGCGAAAGGAATGGACCACGTCAGATGGGCAAACAGCACCAGCAGAAGCTTCAGTTCCAGCGGGAGTTTTCTCTTGTATCCTCCTGACGCCAGTGTTACAGCCAGGGCAATGAGTGCGACCCCGCCCACGATCTTCTCGATGGGGACGGCCTTCAAACCAGGAATCAGATCTTCCGGGCGAGTGTAGTAAAGAAACGTGAAAAGCAGCAATGCGCCATACGCCAGCGAATTTCTCCTGCCGTTCCGATCTTTCCTCTTTTCGATCGCAGTTGCCCCTGTGGCCACCCGGTTCGCTCCTCCTTCAGTCTCCAGCCTTCTGTAGCTCAGCGTTCCCACGCAGTCTTACGGCCCGCCACGAAGTTGGCAAAAGCGATGACGGCCGCAGTGTTCAAGAGCATAAAAGTGCCGGCCGCATCCGCGGCGCGCCCTGTGAATCCCGCCTTTGGTCGACGCGCCAATGCCAGCAAGCCCAAGCCGTAGAAGGCCAGCTGCAAAACCAATGCGATCCGATAAATAGGCGACCGCAGCCACAAGGACGCAATCAACATCGCCGCCAACCCGAACGGAACCGCCAGACGCAGCAATTTGTGACTTACAAACCGCAACAGCACCGGGTTGTGACGGCTTAGAACCCACGGCTCCATTTGCACCAGTTGATAGTTTCCGCTCAGCGTGCGCACCTTCCGCGAAAACTCCAGTCCAGACCCCAAGTCAGGACTGTCCCACGCCCGCGCCAGCGGCTCAAACACCACACGCCGTCCCTGCCGCGCCACTTGCAGCGGAATATAGACGTCATCCAGGATCGTTCCCACAGGCAGAGGGGTCAGCAATTCGCGCCGCACCGCATAGAACGCGCCGGTGGCGCCCACTACCGAACCCGAGGCCGACTCCAGCTCCCGCACGTTCTTCTCGATGCGCCAGTAAAGTCCCATGCCCTGCTTGGCCTCGCCGGTGGCGGGATCGCCCAGCATCAGTTCCCCGCTTACACAGCCCACTTCCGGGTCGGCAAAGTTTTCCACCAGCAGGCGCAGAGCGCCCGGCTCGATCGTCTGTCGCGCATCCGTGAAAACTACAATCTCTCCCTGGCTCCACTCGAAGGCATCGTTCAGCCCGCTCGCCTTCCCGCTAGAAAGCTGGTTCATAACCGCCTGCACGCGGGGATTCTTGGTGTACTCCCGCAGAATGGCTTCGGTCCGGTCGGTTGAGCCGTCGGAGACCACCACGATCTGACACAACTCCGCGGGGTAGTCCAGCGCCAGCAGATTCCGCAGTTTGGTTTCGAGAACCCGGTCTTCATTCCGCACGACCATCACAATGGAAATGTGCGGCTCCTGAGGCGCTCGGCGCACCGGCCAGGGAAATAATCGGGCGCGCAGCCATAACCCGGCGGTATAGCCCAGGTAGGTGTAGGCAATCAGCGATGCCGCTGCCCAGAAGATCCACCTCATTGCGCACCCCGGCCCAGCAAGACGATCTTGATGGTCTGGAACAGGATTAGAAAATCCAGTCCGACCGAAGCGTTCTTGATGTAGAAGAGGTCGTATTGCAATTTCTCGCGCGCGTCATCCAGCGTATTGCCGTACTTGTACTGCACCTGTGCCCAGCCTGTAATTCCTGGGCGCACCATGTGGCGCACACCGTAGTAGGGAATCTCGCGGCTCAGCCACTCCACAAATTCCGGCCGTTCCGGGCGCGGTCCCACGAAATGCATGTCGCCCTTTAACACACACCACAGCTGCGGAATCTCATCCAGCCGCGAGGTGCGCAGAAACTTTCCCACCCGCGTAATGCGCGGATCGTCATCCGTGGCCCAGGTCGCGCCCGTGTCGGCTTCCGCATCCTGTCGCATGGTGCGGAATTTGTAACAATAAAATGTCGAACCGCCCCGGCCCACGCGCTTCTGCCGATACAGCGCCGGACCCGACGAACCCAATTTCACCGCCAGCACAATGCAAGGTAACAGCGGCAACGCAGCCACCAGACCAATCAGGGCCAGGGCAAAACTCAGCGCTCGCCGCACCATGCGGAAAAAGCCGCTGAACCGAAAACCCTCCGCAAAGATCAGCCAGCTTGGATATAACTGCTCCACTTCAATTCGTCCCGTAATTTTTTCCAGCCACGAGGTCGCTTCTTCAACCTTCACGCCGGCCAGCCGCATGTTCAGCAGTTCTTCCACCGGAAGAGTGCCGCGCCGGTCCGGCATCGCCACAATCACCCGATGCACGCCCTTGTCCTGGGCCAGCCCAACCAGGTGCGATGCCACCGTATCCCGCGTCAGCTCTCCTTCAATGTTCCCCGTCCATCCCACGACCTCAATGCCGAGTTCCGATCGTTGCCGCAGTCCGTTCAACAGGCGCTGCGCCCGATCGCCCGTTCCCAGCACATATACCCGTTCCCGAAAGTAGGACTGCTGCACGATCCACGAATACGCTCCCCGCCAGACCAGAAGCATGACCGCCAGCACCACCAGTCCCCACTTCACTCCGGGAAGAAAGACTCGGCCCGGCAGAAAATGCCCGTAGAGAAAGTCCACCGCCGCCAGCGAAAATGCCACCAGCCCTAACACCATGAACAGGCGAAAGACCTGATCCCATTTCGCGCCCAGGCCCGATGAATCGTAAAGATCCAGCCCGTGCGAGAGCAGCAGCACAATCGCCGTTACACAGACGATCTTCAAATACCCGCCCTGCACGTTCAGCAGAATCCAGCTCGTCTCCGGGTACAACCACCAGATCGCCAGCAGAAAAGAGGACCCCACAACCAGGGCCTCCACCACCAGGAGCACCAGCGTTCGTACCGGGTAATAGACGTTGAAGAGCCGAATCACGTTCTCACTTCCCCCTAGGACTTGGTCGTGGTCGGTTTCTTCTGGTAGGACTCGTAGTAGTAGCGCGCATAGGGCAGCGCGTCTTCATGCGTGCCGTTCAGCACCACTCCCACCAGAGCCTGGTCGGGAAATTCCTGGCGGGCCTTGCGCGCTAAGTCAGACGGCGTGGCATTCGATCGCACCACCATCAGCACTCCATCGCACGCCTTGGCCAGAACGCTCGCATCCGAGACCGGAACCGCCGGCGGCGAATCGATGATGATCCAGTCAAACAACGGCTCGACCCGCTGCAACAGCAGCTTCAGCCGCCCGTTGCCCACCAGTTCCGCCGGATCGGCAGCACCGGTGCCGCTCGGGATGAAGAAAAGATTTTCCAGCGGTCCGCGCTGCATGATGGAAAACTCGTCATTCTTTCCCAGCAGGTAGTCGGAGAGCCCCGGATCGGAAGTGGTGCCCAGCATGGTGTGCAAACGAGGCGCGCGCAAATCAGCGTCAATCAGCAGCGCCCTGCGTCCGTGTTGCCGCACCATGACCTGTGCCAGGTTCGACGCTGTGAACGACTTGCCTTCTTTGGGCAGCGCGCTGGTGATCAGCAATTTCTTAAGCGGCATCTTCTCGCGCAGATGATAGAGGCGCGAGCGCAGCGTCCGGAATTCTTCGGTTCCCCGCGCTCCGTCGTCACCATTCAGAAACAACATGGTCGCCGCATCCGGCTTCCATTCCAGCTGAACGCAGCGCGCCAGCAACGTGTCGGTGTTGAACCCGCCCCCAAACGCCGGCATCCCCGTCCGAGTCATTGCCGGAGAACCTTCCGGCGCCTCCACGGAAGTCTCGGCGAAAACCGGGGGCTCCGCCACCGGAGTCGTCGAAAAGCTGGGCTGCGCCGCGCCTCCCTGATTCGCCGCCCGCTCCTGCTCAGCTTTCTTCAACGCATCATGAATTCGGCTCATAGTTTCCTTTCGTCGGGGAGGTCTTTTTCTTCCTGCCGCAAGCGGTCGGCCAGCGTAGCCAGCGACCGCAGCGCATCCACCAGATCAAATTTGTCCGACCCCGCGCCTCCGTTGGACGCGACTGCCGGCACGGTCAGCGCGCCCGACGTCGTGTTGTCGCCGAGATCGAAATCCCGAGCCACGCCATCGACCACTCCCGGTCCAATGATTTTCTGCTGATCCACAAACGCACTCACCAGGCAGTGCTCGCACAGCAGGTTGATCACGCGCGGAATTCCCGACGCATAGTGATGAATCGATACCAGCGCCTCAGGTTCGAAAATCTGCTGCCCGTTCGAGCCCGCGATGCGTAGCCGCTGCTGCACATAAGCCTTGGTCTCATCCAGCGTCAGCGCGTGGGTCTTGGCCCGCAGCGTCAGCCGTTGGCGCAACTGCCGCAACTGCGGCTGCTTCAGTTTCTGTTCCAGTTCTGGCTGTCCCACCAGAACGATCTGCAGCAGTTTCTCGGTGAAGGTCTCCAGGTTGGTCAACATGCGAATCTCTTCCAGCACTTCGTCAGAAAGATTCTGCGCCTCGTCGACGATCAGCACGGCCGTCTCGCCCGCGCGGTAACGATCCAGCAGCCAGTTATAAAGCCGCAGCAGAATCTGGCTCTTGGCCTTCGAATCGCACGGGATGCCGAAGTCCGCCATCATGTAATCCAGAAACTGCGGCGTATTCAGGCGCGAGTTAAAAATGAACGCCGTTGCCACCTGCTGCAGACGCAGCCACTCCAGCAGTTTGTTGATCAGCGTGGTCTTGCCCGTTCCCACTTCTCCGGTGAGCAGCACAAAACCCTTGCGGCTCTGTATGCCATAGGTCAGGCACGCCAGCGCCTCTTCCGTATGCCGCGTCAGAAACAGATAACGCGGGTCTGGATTCACATTGAACGGGTTCGCCCTTAATCCGTAAAACTCTTTGTACATAGTGGCCCCTGAAGCGTCCTTCGCTTAAACCTTGCTTCGCCTAAACTCCAACCGTATTTTTTTGCTCGTCCGGACTCTTGTTCCGGTTCCACAGTTTGAACTTGTTGTTTCCGTTTTCCTGAACCGCCACGCCCACCCATGGCACCGCCGCCAGCAACGGCAAGTCCAGAGCCGCCTCGGCATCGGCTTCGGTGCGGATAGACTGATCACGCAACTCCAGCCATAACGACAACACCACGCCCACGGCCAGTCCTACTCCCAGTCCGCCGCCCACAAACATCCACCACACCGGAAAGCTGGGCGCGTCCGGCACGTTGGCCGGAGCCAGCAAAGCCATCTGCTCGCCCTGCGCCTGGTTGGTCATGTTGACGGTTAGATCCGCTGCGCTCTTTTTCGCCAGAAGATCTTGATACGTCTTCTGCGCGTTCGTAAGGTCACGCTCCAGTTCGTTGTACTCGCCTTCCAGAGCTGGACTAACCGATAGGCTCTGCTGCAGGTTCTCGATCCCTTTCTGCAATCGCTTCTGCTCGATCGTCCTCGCCGTGATGGAATCGGCTAACTGGTGAACCTGTCCGCGCAGCTGGAGAATCTCGGGTGGTTCCGTTGCCGAACCTTTCCCGGCGCTCGCGTCGGTCGCATTCTCAGACGCCTTATTGACTTCCGCCAGCTTCTTCTTGACCTCAGCGATATCGGCTTTGGTTTTGATTACGTCCGGATGGTCGTTGGTATAACGCGCCTGCAGGCTCAGCAGCTGCGACTGCAGATCCGACAACTGCTTTTCCAGTGTCTGCGGATTGGTCGAGGACTGGGTGGATCTCCACACCGCAACCTGCTGCGCCAGCACCGATTCGGTATATTCCTTGTCCTGTTGATCCCGGCTCAGCGCCTGGGTCTGCGCTTCCAGTTGCTGGTTCATCGTCATCAGGATTTTCAGGTTGTTGTCTTCCTCGCCCGGCAGCTGCCCCTGATGGGTTTTCTTGAAAGCCGCCAGTTTCGAATCCAGATCGTCCAGATCGCGCTTCGCGTCTTCAATTCCCTTGCTCAACACATCGCTGGTTCCCTTGGCCGCGGCCTGCACGGATTTAAGGTTTTCATTCATCATCAGCGAGGTCAGCTCGGCGCAAATTTGCTGCGCCTCGCGCGCACTGGGCGCGGTGTAACTCACATAGAACCCGCCCGAATTGCTCTGCGAGCCGGGCTTCTTCTTGGCGCCAAGCTGCAGCAGATCGGTGGGAACTTGCTCTAATTTCATGTTGAGCCGGATGTCGTCGATAATCTCTCCCACCTGCTGGCTGTTTTTGCCCGGAAATACCCGTTCCACCACCGGCTGCAGGTTGGTCTGGCTCATCACCTGCTGCTGCAGCGTAGCCATGCGCGCGCCCAGGTCGTCTGAGACCACCGGCTGCACCATGTTCTCCGGCACCTTCTGCGCTTCCACCAGAATGGTCGACTGCGAGGTGTACTTGGCGAAATAGTGGTTCACCACCACGTAGGTCGCATAGCCTAGAACTGGCGCCACCAGCGCCGGGAACAGGATCACCTTCGCCCGGCGGCGTAACATCGCCAGATAATCGTCCATGGTTAATTCGCGATTCTGTATCATCGTTGTATCCTTCTGGCCGCGTTTTCCGTCTCGCCAGTGGGCGAGGCGGAAAATTTCTTCGGCCTCTGCAATCTAGTCAATCCGGATCGGCCGGGGTGTCCAATCCAATCCAAAAGTGATCAGCTCACGGTTCGAAATCCGGCTGCACGGCGTGTTCGGCACACAGTACGACTGGTCGAACGACAGCTCGTTGAACTGGTAGCTGGCAAATGCGTGAAAATTTCGCCCAATCGCGCGGTGTACTCCGCCGCCCGCAAAACCGTAGGAATATGTGTTCGCATCCACTCCCGGGCACACCGACCCGCAGGCCGTTTGTTGCGCGTCACTCAGGGTCTGCAGGCGGTCGTTGTGCGCATATCCGATATCGACGAATACGCTCCACACTCTCGTCAGCGGACGGTCCGCGCTCAGGCGTGCGATGTCGCTCTGCGAACCTAGAAATAGCCCCGCCCCGTTGGTCTCAAATCGCTGATAGTTCAAATCCATCGACGTTTTCGTGAATTTGTAACGCAATCGCGCCTGCGCGGCAGCCCCGATTTTGGTGATCTTGACCGTAACCGGGCTTAGCGTGTCCCCCGAAAGAATGCAATCCGTCCCGTTGGTGATACTCGGGTCACTGCACGCCGTGCTTTGTGAATTGATCCTCGTAAACTGCGGCCCCGCCCCCAGCAGCAGGTCCATGCGCCCCGAAATCCGGTGTCCATACATCCCCTGGATAATGTGGGAGTGAAAGGCCGTTCCAAACACCGAGAAATCGAACCCCTGGTACCCATAAACCAGCGCGACCTGGGTGTGCGACGAAAGCAGCCGGTTGTATCCCACCTGCGCCGAGACCTGTCCGCTGCCGATAAACGGAGTGCCCGTCGAAAAATCGTTGCCGTAGAAATGGGTAAACGCATACCCGCCGGCCGCCGTGATGGCGGACTTGGGCGTGAGGTTCTCGGAAATATCCGCGATACTTACATTCATGATCCGCGGCGTCAGGCCCAGCGCTCCCAGCGCCGTGCCACTCCAGAAAGACGAGAACGAAGTGCTGCCCAGCGACGCCACGCCCTGCGAGCCCATCGACCCATAGGCTCCGCCAAAGTTTCCTTCCGGCAGGTAACTGAAACTGTCGCGCACCGATAATTGGCCGCGCTTCCATGTGATCTTCTGGTCAAAATCCATCTGTTGCAGCGACTTCAAGCCCAGGCCCTGCTGCGAGTAGTACCCGATGCCGCCCATGTAATCGGCCGCCAGGTCATAGTTGCTCCACAACCGTTCCAGGGTTACGCTTCCCAGCGCGCGGCTGATCGAGCTGAATCCGGAACCACCGGTGATGTTGGCCGCGTTGGAGCCCGCCGACTCGCTGAACGTCGCGCCCGGCTGGATGTAACTCAGGGGCGCCGCGTGCGGCTCGAGCGACGGCAAATCCAGCCCTGACAAAGGCGGGTTCTCGCTGATCGGAGGCGGGGTATTCTCCTGCCCGTAGGCCGGCACCGGCTCCTGCTGGCCGCTCGGCGATGCTGGTTCGGTCGTTGAGGGCGACGACGATGGCGCCGCAGGCGGCGTGCTACTGTCTTGGGCCCACGCTCCACTCAGGGCTAGGCTCAATAGGCTCAGCGTTAATAGGCTCTGACGTTTTCTCATCACTTTCCTTACGGGACCACCACCGTGTCCCCTGGCTTTAAGAGGATGTTCTGTTCGGTGTGATTGCCTTTCACCACTTCTTTGTAATTAAACGGCAACTTCTCCTGCTTGCCGTTTTCGCTCCGCAGCAGGTAAATCGCTTTGACATTGGCGAACTGGGTGAAACCAGCCTGCGACAGCGCCTGCAACATCGTCATGTGCGGTAGCAAGGTCATCGGACCGGTATGCACCACTTCTCCGGTCACAAAAATGCGCCGGCTGGCCATGGCCGTCACCACCACAGTCACTCGCGGATCGGCGATAAACTTCTTCAGCTTTTCCGTGATCGAATCCTTGAGCTGCAACGGAGTCAGCCCCGCCGCCGGAATATCGTTCAGCAGCGGCATCGAAATCTTCCCATCCGGACGCACCGGCAAAATCTCAGAAAGATCGGGCTCCTTCCACACCGAAATCCGCAGAGTGTCGTCGGCTCCGATTACGTAATCGGAATCCGCCGGAGCTTCCGCCGCCGGAGCCGCTGAACTTGCTTTGCCCCCCTGGTCCGCTTCGGGCCTCTCCGCAACGCTGGTCTGCGCCAGCATTGCAGCCGCCAGCAGGCTCATGCCAACTACCACCGTCAATCGCATCACTTTCGTCATTGCCATCTCCGCGGAGCTTAGGGCGCTCCGTATCCTTCAAATCCAATTTGCTTCAACTTGTAGAGCAAGGCTTTATAGCTGATCTGCAATTCCTGCGCGGCCCGCCGCCGGTTCCAGCGGGTGCGCGTCAGCGTGTTCAGAATCAACTCCTTCTCGGCCTCGCGCGAAGCCGCTCGCGACGCGGCTTTCAGAGAAATTCCTCCCCCGTTGCCGCCGCTCTCCGGCTTGCGCAACAGCGCGCGCAATCCCCCCAGCGCCGCCTGCTCATCTCCCAGCGCCACCAGAACCCGAGCCGCGTCTTCCAACTCCTGCAAATTTCCCGGCCAGGAATAATCCAGAAACAAGCGCAGCGTCTCCGCGCTCAAGTCCGGAACCGCGCGGCGGAAATCCCGCGCATACTTGCGCAGAAAATATCCCATCAGGAACGCAATATCGTCTTTCCTCTGCCGCAGCGGTGGCACGCGCAAGCACACGCCACTGATGCGGTAGTACAAATCTTCCCGCAGCCGCCCCCGTTTGACTTCCACTTCCAGATCGCGCGAACTGCCACAGATCAACCGTGCCCGCTGGTTCCCGACTGCATTTCCCGGCGACTGCGGCAGCACGTCCAGCAGGCAGATCTGGCACTCCTGACTCATATCAGCCAGTTCCTGCAGATATACCGTTCCCGCATTCGGCTGCGGACTCTGGTCTTCTTGCTCCCGCAAAATCTCCAGGTCCGCCGGCTCCAGCCCGAGACACTGAAACCACCGAAAAGGCTGCCCGTTGCGTCGCGACATCTGGTGAATGCGCTGGGCCGTGGCATGCTTGCCTGCTCCCGCCTCGGCCAACACCAGCACCGGAACGTCACTTTGCGCCAGCTCCCGGATTACGGCTTCCACCGGCCGCATGCTCGCGCTCACACCTTCGACGAACGCAAGTCCGGCCGGCTCGCCCAGTGAGCCCGCCCCGCCGCTATTCGCATTATTAGGCAACAGATTGCCCATTTTTACCTTTTCCGTATTCCCTGCCGGTCCGCGTGATCGACCCGATCCCAGTGCTATAACAGCACGAAGGCTGCCACAGTCGGAAATTCCAGCCAACCGCCAGTGGATCCAATTGTACTATTTATTTTCAACAACTTAGCAGCAAATTATTCTCTTTCGCAGGCAACGTCCCAACCCTGGTTCAGGTCGGCTTTCCCTGGGTCGTGGGACTTGTGAGAAAAACTTTTCTCACTATGGTCGCACTCCATCCTGGTCTTCGGCCTTCCAGCGTATTCCCGATCGGCAGGGCATTTCCTTGAACACCAACGCCGTCTCCTGTTCCGCGGCGTACACGTCGCATCCACTCACTGCTGTCATCGGAGTTTGCATTGCGCACCGGCGTCGTTTGGCTTATTCTCAAGATTCCCCCGATCCGCCATAGGCCGGTTCCCGTGGTCCAACAGGTGCAAGCGAAGTCTGTGCAAGCCGAGTCTGTGCAAACCGCGCCCCCTAAAGCCGAGTCCGTGCAGACTCCACTTCGCTACGCACCCGCGTCCCGCTATCTGGAAGCCATTCCTCTCTGGCAGGCTGGCCTCGGCGCCCTTATCTTTCTCTGGCTGTACTGGCCTACGCTCCGTCACTTGGTCGGCCAGTGGTGGAACGATCCCAATTTCTCCCACGGTTTCTTCGTCCCGCTCTTCTCTGCCTTTGTGATCTGGCAGGAGCGCGATCGTCTCGCCCGGGTTCTCACCTGGCCGTCGTGGTCCGGCCTGGTCGTATTAACCGCAGGCCTGGGCGTCCTGGTCGTAGGCCGCTTAGGGGCAGAGCTGTTTCTGGAACGCTCTTCCATGCTGCTGGTGCTGGCCGGTGTGGTGATTCTTTTCGCGGGCTGGAAGCTGTTTCGCGCCGTGTTCTTCCCCTGGGCATTCCTGCTGATGATGATTCCCATCCCCGTCCTGGTTCTGAACCAGATCACGTTCCCCCTGCAGTTGCTGGCATCCCAGGTCGCCGCCACCGTTCTCCCGGTGTTTGGCGTTCCGGTTCTCCGCGAAGGCAATGTCATCAACTTGGCCGCTATGCCTTTAGAAGTTGCCGAAGCCTGCAGCGGAATTCGCTCCCTCATGTCACTGTTCGCTCTCGCCATCATTTATGGATATCTTCTCGAGAAGCGTCTCTGGGTGCGCTGGGTGCTCGCACTGTCTGCGGTCCCCATCACGGTAATCGCCAATGACGTCCGCATCATCGGCACCGGATTGCTCGTCCAGTATTGGGGGCCAGAGGCGGCCGAAGGTTATTTCCATTCTTCCTGGGGACTGCTTACATTTCTCATTTCGCTCTTCATGTTTTATGCGCTGCATCAACTCATCCGCTTCCTATTCCCTGGGAAGCAGGATGTCGTATCCCCTGCGCCCGCTCCGGCAAGCGTTGGTCCTACCGCAAGCGTCAAGAGTTCCGCAGCAGCGTTCCTATTGACTTCGCTTCTCATCGCCGGCACTGCGGGGTTGCTGGAGGCGCGGGCCGGCGGCGAAGTCTTCCCGCCTCGATTGCAGTTGAAACAGTTCCCGATTCAAATCGGGCAATGGACCGGTCAGGACGTTCCCATCGAAAAGGACGTGCTCGACATTCTCCGCCCCAGCGATTATCTTCTGCGGGTTTATCAGAGCCAGGACCGGACTCCCTACATCGATCTGTTCATCCCCTACTACCGCAGCCAGCGCGCCGGAGAAGCGCCGCATTCCCCCCAGCACTGCCTTCCCGGTTCCGGCTGGACTCCGGTCGAGAATCAGCACATCACGCTTTCCATCCCCGGCCACGTTCCCTTCCCCGTAAACCGTTATCTCATCACCAAGGGAGATGCGCGCCAGCTTGTTCTGTACTGGTTCTGGGCGCATGATCGCGGCGTGGCCAGCGAATACTGGGCCAAGTATTATCTGGTCAAAGATGCCATTCGCATGAACCGCAGCGACGGCTCACTGGTGCGCGTCACCACCCCCATGTACCCTGGCGAGACCGCCGACGCCGCCCAGCAGCGCCTGCTTCCCTTTATCACGGACATCGTGCCTCTGCTGAATAGCTACATTCCACGCTGATCCGGCGGGCAGCATCGAACCTTCCATAGCGTATGACGCCAGTAACTATTTTCGACCGCTACCCTGCAGTATCATCAGTTTGTAGTGCGGATCAACGTCCGGGATCGAAACCTCCTGGTGCGTCATCCGCGCGCCCAGTTGGAGAATCCCAATCATGAGTCGCTCCGTTTCTTTCCGCCTGTTGCTTGCCTGCGCCCTGATCATCGCCACATTTACCAGCTGCTCGCGCGATCCCAATGTGCGCAAGCAGAAATACCTGGAGAGCGGTGACAAATATTTTGCCGAACATAATTACCGCGAGGCGGAAATCGAGTATCGCAACGCCATCCAGATCGACTCCCGCTTCGCCCAGGCGCATTACCAACTCGGCCAGACCTACCTCAAGATGGGCGACCGGCAGCGCGCCTTCCAGGAATTAACCCGCACCCTCGAACTTGCGCCCGATAATTACCGCGCTCATACCGATCTCGCCAACCTTCTGGTCACCACTCGCAATCCCGAAGACATCAAGCAGGCCAAGTTTCATCTCGACATCCTTCGTGAAAAGCAACCCAACAGCGCCGAAACTCACGAGGCCTGGGCGAACTACTACGGCGCGCTGAACAATATTCCGGCTGCCATGCAGGAGATGCAGCAGGCCATCGCAGTCGCCCCCGACCGCTCCGAGTCCTATCTGCTGCTGGCTCTTTTCCAGCTTCGCTCCAACCTGCCCGAGCCGGCCGAATCCAATTTCAAGAAGGCCACCGAAGTCGACCCCAAGGCCATGAACGCTCAACTAGCCCTCGGTGGCTTCTATCAGTCGCGCAACCGGCTCCCCGAAGCTGAAGCCCAGTTCAAGCACGCTATTGCCGTCGATCCCAAGGATCCCGCTCCTCGCGCGGCTCTGGTTCGATTGCTGATGCAGGAAGGCAAGAAGGACGAGACCGAATCCTTCCTCCGGCAAACCAAGAAGGATCTTTCCGATAATCCCGAAGGTTATCGCATGCTGGGGGATTTTTACTCGTTATCGGATATCGACAAGGCCACCGCTGAGTATGCCTCGCTCTACAACGACCATCCCAAAGATCCGGTGGTCAAGCGGAACTATATCCAGCTGCTGATTCTAAAGAACCGCCTGGATGACGCCACGAAGCTCAACGATCAGCTCCTCAAGTCGAATCCTCAAGATGTGGATAGTCTGATCTTCAACGCGCAAATTCAGCTGCGCCGGAATGACGCCGGCGGCGCGGTCGACTCCCTCCAGAAAGCTCTCCGCAACGACCCCGACAATGCCGTGGCTCATTATCAGTTGGGGCTGGCCTTCGAGCAGCAGGGCAATGAATCCCGGGCCGAGTCAGAGTGGCAGGAAGCTGTCCGGCTTCGTCCTGATCTCACCGACGCCCAGCGCGCCCTCGCGGCTCTGGAAATCCGCCATGGCGACATCGATGCCCTCCTCGAAACCGCCCAGCAAATCATTACCGCGCAGCCTTACACAGCCGATGGATTCATTCTCAAGGGTATTGCCGAACTGGCCCGCCAGAAATACAGCGACGCTCAGCAGGATGCGGAAGAGGCCGCCAAACGCGCTCCCCAGAGTCCTGCTCCCTACGTCCAGTTGGCCAACATCCAGTTGGTGCAAAAACATTTTCCCGAGGCGGAGAAGTTATACCAGCAGGCGCTCGACAAGGATCCCTCATCTTCGGAGGGTCTGAGCGGGCTGATGAATACTTACTTCGCGCAAAAACAATTCGACAAGGCCATCGCCGCAGCCAACGCGCAAATCGCGAAATCACCCAAGACCGCCAACTTCTACGATCTGCTCGGCACCGCGCTGTTCAATGGCAGAAAGGATCTGCCCGGCGCCGAAGCCGCGCTGCGCAAAGCCATTGAACTCGACAAGAACAACACCGACGCCCTGGAAAAGCTCGGCAAGGTGCAGGTTCAGGAAGGCGCCGCCGACAAGGCCCTCGCTACCTACCAGCAATCCATTAAAGACAATCCCCGCGACGTCACGTTTTACGTTCTTTCCGGCGAGCTCTATGAAGCGAAGAAAGACTGGGATCAGGCCAAGACGATGTACCAGCAAGCTCTCAGCATTTCGCCGGACCATCCCCTCGCCTCGAACAATCTCGCCTATGTCATTATCGAGCAGGGTGGAAACATCGATGTAGCCATGGGCCTGGCGCAAACCGCGCGGCGCGGCATGCCGGACTCGCCCAACGCCGCCGACACGCTGGGGTGGGCGTACTATCACAAAGGCATTTATCAGTCCGCGATTAGTGAGTTTCAAGAGGCCCTTCGCCTGGGCCAGAAGCGGGGCGATCCCGATGACGCCGACCTCCACTACCACCTCGGCCTCGCCTACCAGAAAGCTAACCAGAACGCGCAAGCCCGCCAGCAACTTGAGAAAGCTGTGAAGCTCCGCCCCGACGACTCTGAAGCCAAGAAAGCTCTCTCTGACTTGCGCGGGTAAGAACTAGTTGGCGAAACCACGATTGAAAGATAGAGAAGAAAATGCAGGGACCGCGCCTAGCGGAACGGATTAGCGACCGTCACCCCGAAATACTTCTGGCCCGCATTCAGATCCTCTGACCAGATTTTTTCTGAGCCCGCGCGTTCTGCCGCAGCCGCAATCATTCCATCGTAGAAATGGATTCCGTACTCCGCGTGGGCTTCGACGGCGCGCCGCACCAGATCGGCATCTGGTTTGATTAAATGGATCGGCTTTAGAGAATCCAGGATCGCCAGAACGTCTTGGACTGTGAATTTCGATTGATACTTTCCGAGCAAAGTAGTTGCTAGCTCCGCCAGCACCTGGGCCGAAACGGCGTATTCTCCCGCTATCGCTTTGGCCATCATCAGCCGCGCGATCCCGTGCTTGCGTCGATCGGCAATATCCAGCCCGTACACAAGAATGTTCGTGTCCAGAAAATCGCGCCCGCTCATCGGGATTTTCTGTTGTACAAATCTTCGCGTTTCCAGGTTCGGTTTCCGTAGTCCAATTTGGTCTGGAGGCGGTCGAGCGTTTCGTTCAGCCGCTCCAGATCCCTGCGCCTGCGTTCAGTGCCATGCTCGAAGGCAACCTGTTCCAGATAGGCACGGACCATGCCCGTCAAAGTGGTATCGCCTTCAACCGCAATCTTGCGCACCTCTTTGACCAGGTTGTCATCGAGCGAGAGCGTGATATTCATGTACCCATAATAAGGGAAACCCTTAATCCGTGCAATCCCTTCGGGTGGTAGAAGCCTGCGCATTCATCCATCCTCAAAACAAAAACCCCGCCTCACGGCGGGGTTTCGTTTTGCCAAGTTCCTGTAGTCGCTTAGCCTTTCAGCTTGCGACGAACCACTCCAGCCAGACCGAGCAATCCAGTTCCCAACAGGCTCAACGAGCCCGGCTCCGGAACCACAATGTTCGTGTCGCCGCTCGAAATGGTGGTGCTGCCGTTGAAGTAGCCCTTGCCGGTGTTGATCGTCAATTGCACGGTCACACCCTGGGTTGCTACTCCGGACCCGTTCCATCCCTGCACACTGCCAGTCAGCGTGTAGTTGTGGGTTCCGTTGGCCAGAGTCACCAGCGTCCAAGTCACCGGACCGGTAAAGGTTCCGTTGAACAAGGTGCCGTTGGGAACTCCGTTGGTGCCGTTGCCGGTGATGGTAAACCACCCGCCACCCGCGAACGTGCCGCCCATCTGCAACGAACCGCTGGTGAGCGCACCGGTTGAGAAGCTAACGCTGCCCAGGTCTGAACCTGTGATCAGCCCGCCTCCGTTAAGCCCATTGACAGCGATCAAGGCGGATCCGCTCAGCGACAGACCTGCGCTGGAACCCGACAAGGTACCGCCACTATTGGTGTAATCTACGCTGCTGCCGGCAAACATTGCCGTTGGCAGGGCCAGTGCCAGTACAGCCAGCAAGAGGATTTTCTTCATTTTACGTTTCTCCTAGGAGTTACTGCGCCCGGGTCCTTAATGCCTTACGACGCGTGGCTCGCACCTTAAACCGAGTATCCGATCTACGGCACTGCCCAGTAGTTTGCACCCTGAGTACCAAAGTTACAGTATTCGTAAACCCATGAAATCTAAAGGGCTTACCTTAGATTAGGCGAGGTTCCTGTAGTCGGAAAGTGAAAATGTATGCGCAACAACGCAAAAAACCCGGGAGAAGCCGCGTGGGGCGCGGCAAGTGATGGTTTTGCCACGACCGCTAGTCGGCGGCAATTTCCTGCTTGGGAGTTTCTGCTTCCCGCCGCTTCACCACCCGGTTGGAGGGCAGTCCAGCGTCGCGGATCTTGTACAGCAAGGCGCGGTAGCTGATGCTCAACGCGCGTGCCGCCTGCTTGCGGTTCCAGTGGCAGTTCTGCAGGACTTTCAGGATCACTTTCCGCTCTAACTCGCGCACCGCCTGGCGCGTCAGCTTCTTCAGATTCACCTGGCCGTCGACCGGAATCTCGGCGTTGAAGAAATCCGTCGCTCGCGGCACCAGATCAGTCGAAATCACATCTTCGTTGCCCAGAATCACGTAGCGCTTGACCAGGTTTTCCAGCTCGCGGATGTTTCCCGGCCAATGATACTTGCGCAGTTCTGACATCAATTCGCTGGAGAGCGGCCGCGCCTTACAGTTGTATTTCCGGTTGTGATATTCAAGGAAATACGCCACCAGTTCCGGAATGTCGCTGGCCCGTTCGCGCAGCGGCGGCAGATGCAGGTTCACCACATTGATGCGGTAAAACAAGTCCGCGCGGAACGTGCCGTTTTCAATTTCCTGTTCCAGCTTGCGGTTGGTCGCGCACACAACCCGCACTTCCACTTTCTTGTCTTCCTGCGCGCCGATGCGGCAGAACTGCCCGTCCTGCAGCAATTGCAGCAGCTTCGACTGCAGCGACATATCCAGTTCTGAAATCTCATCGAGAAACAGCGTGCCCCGATGCGCCATTTCCACGCGTCCCGGCTTCATGCCATAAGCGCCGGTAAATGCGCCTTTTTCGTAGCCAAAAAGTTCGCTTTCGAGCAACGTGCCGGGAATTGCCGGACAGTTCACCTTCACCCACGGGCCCGTTCGCCACGGCGAAGACGCATGAATCATGCGCGCGATAATGTCTTTTCCAGTTCCGCTCTCTCCCTGGATCAGTACGGGAACATTGGCCCCCGCCAATTTGGTCAGGCGTTCGCGGACGGCCTGCATGGCCTCGGTGCGCCCAAAAACAATCGCGTCGGGCGGCATTTCCCCCAAAGGCTGGGCGAGCGAATTCACACTGCTGGTTGTCATGGCTGGTTTCTACCAACGGGGGGAGACACTTCTAAGTGCATCCCGAGAGCCAAAGGTGCTCTGCACCGCTTCGGGTCACTCAAATCTAACTTATCTGCTTGAAGACTATCAACTTACCAAAGAGCCGCAACCGCATACCTGGGTAATCGGGGGATGGTTCCAAGAGTAACACTGCGAGCGGGGTCATGCGCAAACATTTTCACACGGCAGAAGCGATTTTCCGCCTTCGGCCGTTGGGAACGACCGAATCCATCAGCGGACGTGCGAACTTAAGACCCAACAAATAATAGCCTTCAGCGGGCGTGGAACGTAGAGCCTTGGCGCGCAGAGTTCGAGCCGCTTTTGGCAGAAGAGCCAGCGCGGCGACGGGAGCGCTCGGAATCTCCAGCCGGATCTGCGCGATCGCGGGCAAAACCCGCCGAATCGCCACCAGCATACCGCCCGCACTCACGTTCAACGCGGTCGCAAACTCCAGAAATTCCTTGCCTTTTCCATCACGGCCGCGCACAAAAACCGGGATGGCAAGCGGCAACCGAGACCATTTTCTCCTCTCGCTTCCCGTGCGCACACCCGTCATGCAGACCTCTCCATCGCTCTCGACCCACACGTCGGGAGCACCTCAGGGGCCAAATCTCAGGCAAATACCTGAAGAAACAGGGCAAGCTGCCTAAGCTACCTCCCGCTTCGACGGCAAAACCCGTGATGGAACGGCAATCTCACCCCCTTAGCTTCGCCTTTTCTTCGTTTTTTGAAAACCCGCTGCCAGGCCTCGCAAACTCACAAAAGTGCAAGCTTTTGCTACACTTGGGTAATTCCAGTGCATTTTCCGTTGACAACAATTTGCGCGTGACATACGATTTTCCTACTGGCGTCTTGTCCTGAAACGGCAATCGTCGCCCCCCTCTCCCCGTTAACCTGTGGTGTTTTCTGATGGCCACTGTCCAAAAGAACACGTGTGTTCCTGACATGGGAGAACTCTCGGAAACTATGCCGGCTGCTCCTGCAATGCGTCCTGACGGCGATGTGCCCGCCCCGGAGAATCTGCTCCAGGAATACAAGGAACTGCGCGATCGTTTTCAGCGCACCACCAACGCTCTGGCATCGGCGGCACACGATCTCAAAACCCCGCTTTCCATTTTGAATGGCTACGTCGACTTGCTTCACAGCGAGAAACTGGGCCCGCTCAGCGAACGCCAGCGTGAAGTCTTACGCGACATGCAGGCCAGCGGAAAACGCCTGCAAGACTTTATTCAGGATTTCCTAACCTACAGCGCGCTCGAAACCGGCGGCTTGCGCATGCAGTTCACGTCCGGCAACATCAACGATTGCCTGTCGGACATGTGCCGCCTGTGGTCGAATCGCTTTCAGGAAAAAGGTCTGGCGCTGTATTTTCTGGCCAATGACAAGCTGCCGGTTTTTCCTTTCGATTCTCCCAAGCTCGAGCGCGTGATCTCGAACCTGCTGGAAAATTCTTTCAAGTTCACGCCGCAGAGCGGCACTGTCTGGCTGCACGCCGAGCCGCACATGTGGGAACGCCGCGCCTCGTCGCAGCCGCCCGGCGCCGAGCGCCGCCGCCAGAATGTAACTCAACCCAATTCAGTGAAAGTCAGCGTTTCCGATACCGGCCCAGGAATTCCCGCCGAGTTTCACCTGGAAGTATTCGACGACTTCTTTCGCCTTCCCGGCACCGAAGCCAAAGAAGGCATGGGATTGGGTCTGGCCATCGCGCGCCGCCTGGTGCAAGGCATGGGCGGAAAAATCTGGGTGGAAAGCGACCCTGGCGCAGGCTGCAAATTTTCGTTCCTGATTCCGTATAAGCCGGCCGTTGCCGCCACCAGCAAGGGGAAGAATCGATGAAGCCAACCGCCAAATTTCTGCTGGTGGATGACGAGCCCGGCATGTTGCGTTACATCAAAACGCTGCTCGAAGTGGACGATTACAAAGTCGAGACCGCGACCACCGGCGAAGAAGCAGTGGCGCTCGTCGAAAAAGGTTTGCAGCCTGATCTCGTCCTGCTCGACGTGCTCATGCCCGGCATCGACGGCCTGGAGACACTCGAGAAAATCCGCCAGATCCAGCCCGGCATAAAAGTTGTGATGTTGTCGTGCGTCAACGACACGCGCAAAGTTGTGCACGCGATGAAGCTGGGTGCTCTCGATTACCTGACCAAGCCGTTTCAAAAAGCCGAACTCGACGCCGTCATCGACCTCAGCCTCGGCCAGGGAAAGCAAACTTTCAGCGGAGAGGTCGAAGAACTTTCCGACGACGTATTCTTCATCGCCGCCAGCCCGCAGATGCGCAAGATTCGCTCGCAGGCCGCGCTGGTTGCCAACGTCGACATTCCCGTGCTGCTGCTCGGCGAGAGCGGAACCGGAAAAGAAGTTCTCGGGCGCCTGATTCACAAACTTTCACCGCGCGCTCACCGCACATTCCTGAAAGTAAACTGCGCCGCCGTTCCCGCCGACCTGCTGGAAAGCGAACTGTTCGGCTACGAGCCCGGCGCATTCACCGGCGCCACGCACGCCAAGCCAGGAAAATTCGAGCTCTGCAACAAAGGCACGATTCTGCTCGACGAAATCGGCGAGATGCCGCCGCTGTTGCAGGCGAAACTCCTCCACGTGTTGCAAGACCAGCAGTTCTCGCGCCTGGGCAGCCGCTCCGTAATCAAGGTTGACGTCCGCATTCTGGCAGCCACCAACATCAACATTCCCGAAGCCCTTGCCAACAAGCGCCTGCGCGAAGATCTCTACTACCGGCTGAATGCGTTCACCATGCAGATTCCGCCGCTGCGCGAGCGCAAGGAAGAAATTCCGATCCTGCTCAAGCACTCGATGACGCGCATGGCCGAGCGCTACGCGCGCGCGCCGCTGCCGCTCTCACCCGCGCTGCTGCAGGCCTGCCAGAATCATTCCTGGCCGGGCAATCTGCGCGAGCTGAACAATTTCCTGAAGCGCTACTTGATTCTCGGCGATGAGAACCTCGCCGTGAGCGAACTTCTTCCTCGCAACGACGGCAACGGCGGACTGCACGGAGATTCAAATCGGGGATCGGAACAGGGCGGATTGAAATCCCTGGCGCGCACCGCCAAAGACGAAGCCGAAGCGCAAGCCATCACACAGGCATTAGAACAGACCAATTGGAACCGCAAGCAGGCCGCCGCGATTCTCCAGATCAGCTACAAAGCTCTGCTGTACAAAATCCGCCAGTACGGCATCGCCGAAGCCAAAGGCCACCACAAACTCTCCGCCGGAGCGTAATACACTCGCGTCGGCACTCTCGACTCTAGCGGACACCAAGAGAAGGGGGTGCCCCATTTCTCGCGCGTTCTTTGCGCGAGAAATGGGAGTCTCCGCTGCTGGAAACCCTACGGAACCGTCAGCGTAACATTGCTGCTCTTCGTGTCACTGCCCGAGGTCGCCGTAACGATGATCGTCGACGTCCCCGCAGGCGTTCCGCTGACCGGGGTCTGCTGCGTGGTGGTGCTGCAACTGGGCTGCAGCAGCAGCAACGCAAACAGCGCACAAGCGAAGAACACGCCCAAGATGCGTCGTCGACGCCGTTCTCCACCCACACCCGCACCCAGCAAGGTCAATCCCGGAATCGCCAGCCAAATGGCGTAAAATCTCCGTCCGCGGAAAACCGACGCCGTGGTCGTGATCGGCCGCGCCGTGGTCGTGATGTTCAGAGTGGACGACCCGGCGCCCGCCAGCGTCACCGGATTGCTCGTGAAGTTGCATGCCGCCCCCACCGGCAGCCCGGTGCACGCCAGGGAGATGCTCGTTCCATACACCGGCAGCGGCCTTAGTTGCACTTGATAGGTCGCTGTATCGCCCGCCTGGATCACGCTGCCATTGGGCGGAGTCACAGAGAGCGCAAAGTCAGACATGGCCGCCGCCACCGAAGTCTGCGCCAGCACAATGTTGCCCGGCCCCGTGACCTGCACCGCGCCACCGTTGAAATCAGTGACGGTTCCGCTGCTGGTCGGCGTGGGCGTGACCACGACGGTGACGGTAGCCGTCGAGCCCGCTTGCATCGGCGGTAGAGTGCAACTCACGCTGGTATTCACCGAACCTCCGCCGCAGGTCCCGGAACTGACGCTCGCGGAAACAAAGTTCAGCACGACACCGGTGTTCGAAGAACTCAAATTGTCGGTCAGGGTCAGGCCGGTCGCCAGATCAGGACCATTGTTGGTTACGGTGTAGGTGAACGTGGCCGAGTTTCCGGCGCTGATATAGGTCTGATTCGTCCCCAGCGTCAGAATCCCGCTCAGCGAAACGCTGAAGCGTGCGCCGAGCTGGGTCACAAATGCATCATTACCGCCGTTGTAGCCAGACGTAGTATTCACGGCCGCAGATGTGATCAGCTGTTTCTGCACTTGCAGGTCGGTCGAGTTCGTATCACCCGCGAAGTAAACATTCTGGTTCACATCCAGCGCCACGCTGGTGCCTTCGTCAATGCCGCTTCCGCCGAAATAACTCGCCCACGATCCCACTGTCCCCTGGCCCGCGGTAGTCGTCGTATTCAAGCGCGCGATGAATGCGTCCTGCGTTCCGTCGAGCTGGCTCTGAATGGGGTTTTGCGCCGGAAAAACCGGGAAATTCGAAGACTGCGTCGACCCTGTCACCACCGCGCCCGCGCCCGAGTCCACGGCAATCGCTAATCCCTCTTCGTCGCCTGCACCGCCCAGATACGAAAAATAGTTCAGCGTCACATTCACCGGAACGGTAACAGTCGAGGCATTCGTGATGTTGGTCAGCCGTGCCACGAATGCGTCGTTAGGAGGAGTCGCCGGTGGAGTACAAGCGCCTGCTAACACTCCCGGCTGGTCAAGGCATGGCTGAAACGGTGCAGAAGTATTCAGCGTAATCGCGCTCGATCCAATGTCGGTCGAGTTCGTGGTTCCCACCAGATACACGTTGGCCGCTCCGGTATCGAGCGCAACCTCGGCTCCCAGATCAGTTCCCGTGCCGCCCACGTACGTGGACCAGATCAACTGCTCGCCCTGGTTTGCGTTGGGATTCAGCTTGGCCACAAAAGCGTCCGACAGGCTTCCCGTATTCGTACACACCGGAGTGGTCACGATCTGCGACGGAGGAGCCTGATCCAGGCACGGCTGATATGCATTCAGGATCGGAAAATCGGTGTTACTGTCGGTGCCCGAGTATATGTAGTTCGTGGTCCCCGCGAAATATACGTTGCCGTTGGTATCGACCGCGATTCCGCCACCACTCACCACCGGCGGAGTCGTGGCAGCAATGGCTCCGCCAAAATAGGTGGAGTACGTAATGCTCTGCTCTCTCGGCGCATTGGAGTTGACCTTGGTCACGAAAAATTGCGCCAGGCCGGGCGCCCGGGAAAGGCTCTGGAACGGCAGCGCCTGCGGCAGAGTGCTGGCCGGAAACTGAACCGTCGCGCTGGAGGCGTCGGTCGAGGTCGTGGTTCCGGTCACGTAAACGTACCCCGAAGCATCAATCGTGACGCCGGTCGCTGCATCAGTGCCGTTGCCCGAAAGATAGGACGAATACGCCAGCGACGAAGCGTCATACAGCAACTCGGTCACAAACACGTGCGTGGTGCCCGCGCTGCCGACTTCAGGAACCGCCTGGTAGGCGGTGGTCGAGATGGTGGGAAAGTTGTCGGACGACGTAGTCCCGGCCACAAACGCATCGCCGCGTCCATCCACGCTGATCCCAGCCGGACTGTCGTTTCCGTCGCCGCCGATATAGGTCACATACTCCAGCGCCGAAGCGATCGACCCCAACGGCGGCTGAATCTTGGCGATATAAATGTTCTGCGTCACTCCGGGTACCAGCGTGGTTGGAAATTTCGTCGCTCCCGGAAGGTTGGGAGAAGTGGTCGATCCCGTCAGATAAATATTGAAGCTTCCATCCACGGCCACCGACGTGGCGCGTTCGTCTCCGCTGCCTCCAAAATAACTGGAGAAGGTCAGAACCGGATCGATCACCAATTCACGCGAACGGTCATACGCTCCAATCGCGAACCCGGCGCGCTTTCCGCCGCGCAAAACGAAGCTGCCCTCGACCGGCTGCTGCCGACCGGCAATTTCCTGGTACACCCGCGGAGCCTGAAGCTGTACGCTCCCGCTCTCGCTTCGAATGACTAACGCTCCGCTTTTCAGCTCCAGCTTCCTCGCCCCGTTGAATTCGAGCAGCGCCTGCGCCGGATCGGCTCCCGGCGCGACCTGGAAGTCATACTCCAGATGTCCCTGATTGCCATAGAACACCAGGTTGATTCCGGGATAAATATTCTCGTAGCGCACGCGCGCAAACTGTGGCACTCCGGTCCGCCACTTGGCCGGATTGTTTCCCAGAAAATAGTTGCTCTTTCCCGGCAGCCGATCCGCTCCGGTTACACTGGCATTCGGATTCGCTCCCGCCAGCCGCATCTGCACTGATTCGACGCGCACACCGTGGTTCTGCGAGTTTCGCGCCGACGAACCGCGGGATGAGTCTCGCGCCAGCAGGCTGAGAATCGCGCCGTCGGAACCCAGAAACAGGCTGTAGCCGGAACCGCGAGTCACAAACTTCGCGCGCGCATCGCCGGCGTCAAGATTGCCTTGCCCCTGGTTCGGTTCGAAAATCAGCGGCAGCCCCGCAAACAGCGAACGCGCCTGGGGCATTGCCACACCGGTAAACGGCGGCAGCGCCGCTGCCGACGGAATCAAGCTGGGAATCGAGTTCGCTGCGATTCCGGCCCCGGAAAAACGGGCGGCGGCATGCGCGGTGGTCTGGCCTGAGCGGGAACCCGACCCGAGAACGGCGAATCCGACCGCTAGCAACACCAGCCCAGCGGCCAGAACACGAACTCGTACGACGGACGTTCCAAACCAACGACGTTCCCAACCAACCAGGTGATTCACGTTCACTCGTTCCTCCGATGCCATCAACCCTGAATTTCTTCGACGTCCATTTCGATCGTTCTTGCTGCTGCGATCCTGCCACCATCGCTCCTCGCGCAATCGCACACAGTCCCAGATCGTCGATCGTACCGATCACTGATCTCAGACCATTGATCTCAGATCATCGATCCGACGATCGCACCGATCACTGGAGAGATTAGGGACGGCGCACAAGTCCATCGAGCCTCGCGCCGGCGAACCTGACCGCGGCTTGCTTGTCACTGGAACTGGCTGAAAAATTTAAATAACTACTTAAACATCTGACGGATAGACAAGTCAAGCCAGCCCCAGCCGAGCAGCGGCCCACTTCGGCAATTGCTTTGGCAAATGCTCGGGTGGGGACGGCCGCCCTCGGCCGTCCGTCGAGCCCAGCTCGACTTTTCTTGCTGACAGCGGAAAGACCACCAGTCGACGCAACTCCGACACCGCTCCCAACGTTCGTCAGATGCGCCGCACTCGGCGGAAAGATGCCGGGCATGGCACAAAAGTGGCGTGAAGAAATTTGCCAGGTTCGTACCTGGAAAACCATCCCGCGGAAAGCACCAACTCCGAAGCCGCAACGGCTTGCATGAGCGGGTATCGATTTCCCGTAACCGTTTCCGCAACCCGCTCATTCTTCTCGCAAAACTTACGGCTCACGATTCTTTGCGATGGCAGCGAGATTGCTCATAGTCAGGCGAGCCATGCGCAATGTGTGCGTCCTCCCGCGGCTCACTGGACGGTCTGTTCCGAAATCCGAAACGGATTTACCGAATTAGTTCCAAAAGCATTTTGCTGTTGCAAACGGCGGTTGTTTCTATACATTGAGGCTACGGGGCCGTACCTATCTCTTTCGGCCTTGCTGTTTGGGCATTTGCTGTCAGCCGTGCTCGGGGTTTTTGGGGATCTGCGCTCTTCGCAGAACGTTCTGGCCATGCAACCGAATTCACAGGAACGGCGGATGATGCGGCGCTTTGACATGCGCCTGCCGGCCATTGTCCGGCTGGAAAGTCCCAGTTCCGGGCAATCCGGTTCCAACGAAAGCATCTCCGCTCAAACTGGCTCCGCTGAAACTGGCTCCGCTGAAACCCGCGAAGTTCATACCGAAACCCAGAACGTGAGCGCCCGCGGCGTTTTCTTCTACCTCGACCGCGCCCTCGAAGCCGGCACCAAAATCGAAGTCACTCTCACCTTCCCGCCCCACGTCACACTCACCGACGCGGTTCGCGTCCGCTTCACTGCCCGCGTCATCCGCGTCGAACACCCTCTGCCCTCGGCCCGCATCGGCACCGCCGCCATGATCGAAGACTACGAATTCCTCCGATCCGGCGGCAGCCCCGACTTCCTCGCAGCCCTGCAATCGGAATGGAAATCGACGAACTAAAGTGCGTTGGAGGTTCGTATCAGGGTATGACCTTGGCGCACCGTCGGTTCGTATCAGGGCGTGGCTTTTAGCCACGCCGTCAGCGACGTAAGACTTGAAGGGCTTTAGCCCCTGCGGTACTGAGTCCAGTTCGAAACCCGCATACGCCGACGAATGCGGGAAATCACTCGCCCCTGAAACCAAACCTCGCCTCACCGGATTATTCCGGATGTATTCCGCAATTCCACAGTAGGCCTCAGCATCAAGAACCCGCACTTCCGAAAATCCCTTCTGCCAAACTGGAGATCCGATACCTTGTTCCCTTCCCGCCTGAAACGCAAAGCCGCCATTGATGAACTGCACAGCCCTCTCGATGGTCATGCCACTGTCGACTGTAATCAGCAGATGGAAGTGATCGGGCATCACCACGAATTCATGCAACTGAAATTTCCGCTGCGCGCGATAGTCGAAGAGGACGCGAATAAAGAGCCCGCCAGATCGGTGGGACTGCAGCAGTTTGCGCTTTTCGGCGATCGATGAGGTCACAAAGAAGGTGCGCGCACTGGCGATAACACGCGAAGGATCCGAGTGTCGAAGCGGAATGGACATAACGCAGCGGCTAAAGCCTGGCTCTTGCTGGCGGCGCTAGCGGCACGCCGTAAAGGCGTGCCCTGATACGAATCCCTAGTTAATGGGATTGAAGCAGGAAATAACAAGGTCGTCATGGCCAACTTTCTTGTTCCGGTCCCAATGCGGGTCCCAATGCGGGAATTTAAGAGCGAAGCGGCTATCTCCCTTTCTTTACTTCCTTCTCCTCCCGCCGCAGCCGCCCAAACCTCCGCACCAGACTCCCGATATAAACTCCGTGAATCACCCACGTGGCCACATAAGCGGCGATCAGAAACTTCACGGCATTCATCGCGGACTCCGTCCGAGCGGAAGGCTGGCCTTCGCCACTCCCGCTCCCGCCAAAGATTCCATCGCATGCGCATCTTCAATCTCGCGGTGCAGCAATTCCAGTCGGAAGCGCGACCAGCACACCAGAAACGCAAAACAGAGAAACGCCATCCAGTTGATGAGCAGCGTATGCAGCATGCGCGGATCCATCGACCCGCCGCCGCCAATCACCGGCTGCGGATGCTGCGTCCGGAAAAACCAGATCGAAAAATAAACCAGCGGCACATCCAGCGCCCCAAACACGGCCAGCGCCGCCGCCAGCATCTGCGTCTGCGCGCTGTTGGAAAACCGCCGCAGCATCAGATAACTCACATAAATCAGCCACAGCACCAGCGTCGAAGTCAGCCGGATATCTCCCGGCGCCCACCAGATACCCCACACCGGCCGCGCCCAGATCGGCCCCGTGACCAGCACGATGGTGCAGAAAACGACGCCAACTTCGGCCGTCGTCACCGCCAGCACATCGAGGCTTGTCGCCGGGAAAAAATTTTCCGATCAAGAAATAAAACACAGGAATCAGCCAGCACCGTCGTCGCCATCGCGCTCGGACGCATGTCCTGCACGGTATCAAGCGCTCCAGCACCTGCGGCAGAAAGCAGGCGATCACGCCCACCACTCGCAATCCCAATCACAATCCATTTCGCGGCAGTCTCGGCTCGACAGGCTTCCCGTTGGCCAGATACTGAATCGACGCGATGAAATTGATGAAGAACAGCAGAAACGCCGTCCACGCCGACGGCACATGGTAGTAGATGATGCGGTAAACCTCGCCCTGCTGCGCATCCGTGGGCGCAACCACCAACGCCTGATAAAAGGCATACGCCAGGAAAATAGCCGTCAAGAACCGAGAGGATGGGGAAGAGTCGTTTCATTCCGCGTGCAGAATCATGCCGAACAACGCCAGACAAGCTGTAGTAAACACCACATCGTAGGTGAGAAGCAACACGATGTAGAAGTGCGCCGACTCTTCTCCGGTCAGAATCGAAGTCGTGCCCGCCACCATCGCAATCACGCGCCGGAATCGAAACCGGAAACAGCAGCAGCGGCAGCATGATTTCGCGGCTGCGCGTGCGCAACGACATGGCCGCGAAAAATGTTCCATTCACCACCAGCGCCCAGGTTCCCAGCAGCGCGATCGGAATCAACTGCCACGCCGGACCCAGCACCCGCACGTTGTAAAAAATCACGAACAGCGGCGTCATCAGCGCTTCCAGCACGCTGACAAAAATAAAATTCCCCACCGCCTTGGCCAGAAACAACGCATTCGCCGGAGCCGGAGAAACCCGGTACGCATCCAGCACCTGATTGCGCAACTCGCGCGCCCAGGTCTGATTCAGCGCCGTCACCGAGGCAAACAAAAAGCCAACCCACACCAACCCGCCGACAATGTGCCGCGACTCTTCCGCCAGCGGATCAAACGAGAAACTGAAAATCACCACCACCAGCAGCGAAAAAAACAGCATGGCATTGAGCGCGTCCTTCGAACGCCACTCCAGCCGGATATCTTTCGCCAACGTCGCCAGCGTGACCGACCAAAGGATTCATTGACGCCTCGACCCCGCGTACGCGCCAGGCTCGCCGTCCGGTCCACAATCTGTCCCGCCTGCATCCACACAAACTCGTCCGCCACGCCCTCCAGCAGCGCCGCCTGATGCGTGATCACGAAACACGGTCTTGCCCGCATCGCGCATCCCGCGCAGCAAGTCCACCATCGCCTGTGCCGAATGCACATCCACATTCGAGAACGGCTCATCCAGCAGCAGCACTCGCGGATCGTGCAGAATCGCCCGCGCCAGCGACATCCGCTGCCGCATCCCCTGCGAATACTGCCCCACGGCGCGCGTCAATTCCGGGTCGAGCCCCACGCTTCGAATCACGTCGCGAATCACTTCTTCGCATGCGTCGTGTTGCGATCCGCAATCCCGTACAGCCGCGCAAAGTAGCGCAGGTTCTCCATCCCGCTCATCTCGTCATACAGCAGCGACGGATGCGCCATGTATCCAATCTCGCGGCAAGCCTCCCGCGGCGCTTTCCCGAAAATTGAAATCTCTCCCCGCGTCGGCTGCGCCAACCCCGCCAGCGCCCGCAACAGCGTAGTCTTCCCCGCCCCGTTCTCGCCGAGAATCGCGTGAAACCGTCCCGCATCAAACTCCGCCGTCACCCCGCGCAGCGCGGCAAAGCGCCCGAACTGCTTGACGACGTTGTTGACCGAGATGACGCCAGTCGCCATTTCATGGACTGGAATCGAAACACGAGATTTCGTCGGTGGCATGGGCTTGGGAAGGTTTTGGGAAGGGCATGGCTTTAGCCGTGCCATCCCGGGCGCCAAAGACACGCGGGCTTTAGCCCCTGAGGGAAAACAGCGCCCCTGCATTGTGCACGCACCTTCGCCGCAAATGCAAAGCGCTTCTCCGCCCGGTATACCAAATGTAAAGAGTTAGTTAGAGACTTCGCTGCCGGCCGCGGGCTGCACCTGCGTCATGCTCTTCGCCGGCTCCGAAGACGGCATCCCATTCGCCGGCGTTCCCGACTTCGGAGCATATTTCGACGCGCACTTGGCCTGTAGCTGCTTGGCATGAAAAGTTCCATCGCGATCGAAGCGCCCGTCGGCCAGGGCCTGCGAATCGTCCTTGAAAGTATCCGGCGGCGCTTCGGTCCCGGTGTAGTCCACATGCAGCGTCTGGTCTTCTTCCATCAACACAAACTGCACATGCGTTCCCACCCGCTTGATCGATCCCGGCTGCACATTTCCCGCAACGCGCAATCTCTTCGCGTACGCCCCGTCGCCCATCTTGTGCAGTTCTTTGATGGTGACGTAATAACTCTTGCTGTCCTGCACGCCGCTGTAAGCGAGGTAGCCGAGCAGCACCACAATGATGACCGTGACCGCGCCGAACTTAAGATATGTGTTGGCTTGACTCGACATTTCGCGCCCCGAGTGGAGATCGAACCCCACCCGTAGACTCTACGCGTGACCGGCATGAGAATCAAGATTCCACCAGGGCTGTGGACCTTTACGCCGCGATCAGCTGGTCGCAGGTTACCGCCGCGCCGCACTCGCTAACCGTTCGTCCCGCCCGAAGTCTAAACTCCGCGCAGCAAATTTTCGTCAAGAGGCAGAATGTTCGCGAACAATTTTCTCAAGACCGCCCGCTCCATTTTCTTAATTTCACTCGCATTGCCCGCTGTGGGCCAGACGCCGCCACCCGAGCCAGTTTCCGAGGATGTTTCCGCAATCGTCTCCAGAAACGCCGAGACCTTCCTCAAGAACGCGCCGCAGGCGGCCGGACTTTCCATCGGCATATTCAAAGACGGAAAAACCTCCACCTACAATTACGGCACCGTCGAAAAAGGAAAAAAGATCCCTCCCTCCGCCGACACTCTCTATCAGATTGCCTCCATCTCCAAAACGTTCACCGGAACCCTCCTCGCCCAGGCGGTCATCGAGAAGAAAGTGAAATTTGACGACGACGTGCGCAAGTACCTCGACGGCGACTATCCCAACCTCGAGTACCAGGGGCACTTCGTTCAGCTGGGCCAGTTGGTGAATCACAATTCCGGCCTGCCCTTCAATCTTCCCGACATTCCTGAGAACCGGCCGCCGTTCACGGCTCCAGTCTCGCCCGCAACCCGGGAGATGCTGATTCACTACAGCCGCAAAGACTTCCTCGCGGATTTGCACAAGGTAGAACTCAAGACCGTTCCCGGCGAGAAATTCAGCTACTCGAATACCGCCGCCGTGCTTCTCAGCATTGTCCTCGAACGCGTCTACGGAATGCCCTATGAAGAAATCGTGAAGCAGAAAATCGCCGCGCCTCTGGGTATGGTCGACACCACGATTTCGGTGAGCAAGTCGCAGGAAAGCAGATTCGCCAGGGGCTACGACGAAAACGGCGCCGTCGTCCCCGAAGTCCCCGCGATCATGCTGGGCGCGGGAGGCTTGAAGTCCACCGTAGCCGATCTTCTGAAATATGCGCAGTGGGAACTCGCCGAAGAAGATGCGGCGGTGAAACTCTCGCACGAGCCTCGGTTCGTTCTCAGCAACAATTTCGCAGTCGGACTCAACTGGCAGATGCTGCATTCCGGCTCGTATCGCCGCATCTGGCAGGAAGGCAATCTTCCCGGCTACGTCAGCATGTGCATGACTTTTCCGGAACTGCACATGGCGATCGTCTTTCTCGCCAACCAAGACGATCCCGCCTCATCCCACGCGCTGTCGGTGATGGTTGAAGCGATCGCGAAATCGCTGGACGCGAGATCCGCTCCACTTTTCTGACCGGCCGCCGCGCCAGGTCTTAAGCCCCCTGCGCCTTACTCGCCCCAAACGCTCCCGGCGGAGGCGGCTGGTTGACCAGCATCCAGAACATCCCGATCGTCCGCACCGTCTCGCTGAACTGTTCGAAGTCCACCGGCTTCTGGGCATAGGCGTTCACGCCCAACTTATAGCCGTCAATCAGGTCGCGCTCTTCTTTCGACGAAGTCAGCACCACCACCGGAATCGCCCTGGTTCGTTCGTCGCCGCGGATCGCGCGCAGCACCTCCATGCCGCTGACTTTCGGAAGTTTCAGATCGAGCAGCACCAGCCGCGGAACCTGCGAGGGCGGCCGATCTTTAAACGCGCCGCGGCAGAAAAGAAAGTCCAAAGCCTCGGCCCCATCCTCCGCGACCTGGATTTCGTTCGCAATTTTGTAGCGGCGCAAGGCGCGGATCGTCAATTCCGCATCCTCCGGGCTGTCTTCAACCAGCAGAATCTCAACTTCGTGCGACATGCATCTCCTCTTCATGAACCGCCGGTTCAGGTTGCACGGGAACTTTGATCTCCGGTGTTCCCAGCGAGAAGAAAAAAGTTGCTCCCTGATTCACCGCCGCTTCCGCCCAAATCCGCCCACCATGCTTCCGAATAATGCGCTGCACAATCGCCAGGCCCACTCCCGTACCTTCAAAATCTCGCGCCTTGTGCAATCTCTGAAAAACTCCGAAAAGCTTATCGGCGTATTGCATCTCAAACCCCGCACCGTTATCGCGGATAAATATCACCCGCTCGCCGTTCTGCATGCTCTGTCCTATTTGAATCACCGCATGTTCCTGCCTCCGTGAGTACTTCACCGCATTCGACAACAGATTCATGAACACCTGCTTCATCAGCCCCGGATCGCACTCCGCGCTGAACAACTCCCCGATCTGCCACTCCACAACCCGGCCGGCATACTCCGGCGCCAGGTCCTCGACCACCTGCGCCACCAGCGAACCCAGCGCCGTTTCGTGAAAATCGAGCGTCTGCCGTCCCACCTGCGACAACGCCAGCAGATCATCCACCAGCCGTCCCATCTGCCGCGCGCTACTCGCGATTTTTCCCAGGCACCGCAGACCTTCTTCATCAAGCCGCGGCCCATAGTCCTGCGTCAGCGCCCCGGAATATCCCGCAATATGCCGCAGCGGCGCCCGCAGATCATGCGCCACCGAATACGCGAAACTCTCCAGCTCAATGTTCGTTTCCGACAATTCCGCCGTCCGCCGCTCCAGCCGTTCATTCGCCTGCTTCAGATTTTCTTCCGCCAGATTCCGCCGCAGCGTTCCGCGATGAATCACGACTCCTTTAATCAGCAAAATCAGAATGGCCAGGCTGTTTCCACACGCAATCAGAACTTTCATCCTGCGAGTACTCGCCGAAGCTGCCTCCAATCTGGCGCTCAACAGTTCCGCCTCGCTGTGGCGCATCTCGCTGATCTGTTCTCCAATCTGCCCCATCCACTTTCCACCGGTATTTCCGTAAGCCACCGCTTCAACTCCGGCTTGCAGCCCGCTTTGCTTTCGGATTTCAATCCCCTCACTCAACTCCGACAATCTGGCCGCTACCAGCGGAGCCAGGCGCAGAATTGCTTCTCGTTGTCTGGGATTGTCCAACATCAGATCGTGAAGTTTTTCCATATCCTTGCCGACCCGGTCGACTCCAGCCTGATACGGTTCCAGATATTTTTCCTCCCCAGTAAGCAGGTAGCCGCGCTGCCCACTTTCGGCCAGGGTTATATCAATGCGAATCTGCTGCAGTTGCTCGACGACAAACAGGGAATGGGTAACCCACTGGCGGTCGTTTTCATTGCGCACCTCGCCCCAGTAGGAAAGCGCGCCAATGCAGATCAGGATGATCAAGGCGCTCGCCGCAATCGCTTTGCTGGACCGGGTCATCGTACGCCCGCTCCCGGGGGACGCCACTCAACGTCCATCGGCCCTGCCTCAGCAATACTTTAGGGTCCCGGGCGAAGGCCTCACCAGGGCGGCAGCCCATTTCGCTGGAATTGGAACCAGCCGAGGAAGCACCGTCAACCCGCCCGTTTCAAAAACCGATTTAGTAATGGCCCCGAAAGGTTTAGACTTCGCCAGACCCGGTCTCCGGCTTGAAAAATCCGGTTTCACGGTTTTGTTCACTCGCTAATCAAGGGGGCCAGGCCCATGTCTGGAGCAGGTTCGAAATCGTTTCGTCGCGTGATTTTTCTCAGCGTTCTCTTCCTTTATCTTGTTCCATCCCTCTTCGCACAAACTCATCCCCACGCCAAAGACCTGCTCCGCCAGATGACTCTCGAAGAAAAAGTCGCCCAACTCTCGCAGATCCCCGGCTTCCCCATCGGAGAATTCGTCGAGCAAATGGGCAAGCCCGAGGATGCGGTTCGCAAGTACGGCGCCGGATCCGTGCTCTGGGTTTCCGACCCCAAAGAGATCAACCGCTGGCAGCACATCGCCGTCGATGAATCCCGGCTGCATATTCCCATCATCTTTGGGCTCGACGTCATCCACGGCTATCACACGATTTTTCCCGCGCCCATCGCCATGGCCTCCTCCTGGGATCCGAAGATGGTGGAAGCCGCCCAGACCGTCGCCGCTCGCGAAGCCCGCGCCGTCGGCATCGAGTGGACCTTCGCCCCCATGCTCGACATCGCTCGCGATGCGCGCTGGGGACGCATGGTCGAAGGCGCTGGCGAAGACCCCTATCTCGGCGCAGCCATGGCCCGCGCCCAGGTGCTGGGCTTCCAGGGAACCGGCTCTCAGGGAAGTCAGGCCATCCCCCCCGACCGCGTTCTCGCCTGCGCCAAACATTTCGCCGGTTACGGCGCAGCCGACGGCGGGCGCGACTACGACTCTTCCTACATTCCCGAAGAACAGATGTGGAACACCTATCTTCCACCCTTCAAAGCCGCAGCCGACGCCGGTGTCGCGACCTTCATGAGCGCCTACATGGATCTCAACGAAGTTCCCGCCACGGGCAATCGCTGGCTACTGCACGACGTGCTGCGCGATGCCTGGCACTACAAAGGATTCGTGGTCAGCGACGCCAACGCCGTCCACAGCCTGATCACTCACGGTTACGCTCGCGACGGCGAAGACGCGGCTTACAAAGCTTTCTCCGCCGGCCTCGACATGGACATGGCCAGCGGAACGTTCCTGAAGTATCTCGCCGCGGAAGTGAAGCAGGGTCGCATCTCGATGCAGCAGATTGACGACGCCGTTCTGCCCATCCTCGAAGCCAAAATTCGCCTCGGCTTGTTCGAGCACCCTTACATCGACGAATCGAAAATGGCTCAGGTCTTAGACGCGCCCGAACACCAGCAACTTGCCCGCACCGCAGTCCAGAAATCTGTCATCCTGCTGCGCAACGAACAAAACGCACTGCCGCTCGACAAATCCAAAATAAAGTCGATCGCTGTCATCGGCCCTCTCGCCGACGCGCAACTGGACTTGCTCGACATGTGGGGCGCTCTAAACAAGCCCGGCCCCACCGTCAGCATCCTGCAAGGCATCAAAGATAAAGTGGGCGCCGCGGCGACCGTCGAATTCGCCCACGGCCCCAACATCCGCCGCGATATCCCGTCGTTCTTCGAAGACACTCCCATCTTCACCATCAAAGAGCAGCCCAAACAATCTCCCGAAGAAGCGCACAAAGCCATCGACGATGCGGTCGCGCTCGCCAGCCGCAGCGACGTAGCCGTGCTCGTGCTGGGCGAGATCGCACTCATGAGTGGCGAAGCCGCATCCCGCTCCTCGCTCAAACTTTCCGGCGGCCAGGAAGAGCTCCTCGAAGCCGTTGTGGCCACCGGCAAGCCCGTCGTCCTCGTGCTCGTCAACGGACGCCCTCTCAATATCTCCTGGGCCGCCGAACACGTCCCAGCCATTCTCGAAACCTGGTACTCCGGAAGCCAGGCCGGCAACGGCGTCGCCGACATTCTCTTCGGCGACGCCAATCCCGCCGGACATCTTGCCCGTGAGTTGGCCGCGCAGTTCCGCGACGCTCCCGCTCTACTACAATCACACCCGCACCCAGGCTCCCGAAGATGACCCCAAATTCAAATCCCGTTATTGGGACATCTTGAGTACTCCGCTCTACCCGTTCGGCTACGGCCTCAGCTACACCACGTTCGCGTTCGACAATCTGAAGCTGAACAATCAGACGTCGAGCGGCGCTCAAGCCAAGGTCGGCGCGACCATCAATGTATCCGTCGACGTTACCAACACCGGCGGCCGCACTGGAGACGCCGTCGTCCAGCTCTACATCCACCAGCGCGCCGGCAGCGCCTCTCGTCCCGTCCGCCAGCTGAAAGGCTTCCAGCGGGTAACCCTGCAACCCGGCGCCAAACAAACCGTCCATTTCAAACTCGGCCCCGACGAACTGCAATTCTGGAGTCCCACCGAGAAAAAGTGGGTGGTCGAACCCGAACAATTCGACGTCTGGGCCGGCGACAACTCGCAAGCCCAGCTTCACGCCGAATTTCAACTGACCAAATAAAAGAGATAAAGCGAAAAAAGATGTGGGATGCCCCATGTCTCGCTTCCTTTGCGAGACATGGGAATTTCACGGAGACCGGACTTGAATCGATGGCCCATCCCAGCCGCGCCCCTTGCGGCTAGAGTGGGTAACTTCGAAGGCCGCAGCGGACGATCGATTCGATTGCACAGCCGTGGAAGAGCGGCCCTTCAGGGCCGCGTCAGCTGCACTCATTTACAACCGGGCTTCAGCCCGCGTCCGTTAGAATTGAAGCCTTATGATCCATCCTTGGCACGACGTAACTCCCGGCGGCAAACTTCCTCACGAGTTCGACTGCGTGGTCGAAATCCCCTTCGGCTCCAGCGTCAAATACGAACTCGACAAGTCCAGCGGACTCATCCGCCTCGACCGCATCCTCTACTCCGCCGTTTACTATCCCGCCAACTACGGCTTCATCCCGCAGACCCTTGCCGAAGACGACGACCCGCTCGACGTGCTCGTCCTCTGCCAGGAAACCGTCGTTCCGCTCACCATCATCCACGCCCGCACCATCGGCCTGATGACCATGATCGACGCCGGCAAGCAGGACCACAAAATCATCGCCGTCGCCACCGAGGATCCCGAGTTCAACTCCTACAAAGAAGCCGCCGAGATGCCCCCCCACCGCATGCTCATGCTGCGCCGCTTTTTCCAGGACTACAAACAACTCGAAGGCAAAGCCGTAGAGGTCGACGAGATCCGTCCCGCCGCCGAAGCCTATCCCATCATCCTCGACGCCCTGCACCGCTACAGCGAACAACGCCGCAAAGGTTTCAAAACGCCGAAGACGTAGATCAGGGATTTCGCCGCGATTCTTTGGCAATACTTATTTCGACACGCAGATATTGGACCAAAGTAACTTCTGCCCTGACTTTTCCGACGCTAGAATGGGCGAGTCAAAAGCTCGAACCCCGGGTTGAATCTACCAGCAGCATGTTTTCCCACTCAGTTCTTGCTCAACCAAGCTTTCTGCCGAAAGGCTCCGAGGAGACTATGAAAACCGCACGCCATTGTGCCGTACTCGTGTTTGTGGTCGCTCTTTGCACTGCCCTGTCCTTCGCCGACGAACCCGGAAGGCATCCCGCCTATCTGCACGCTCTCACTGACCTGCGCCATGCCCGCGCCCATCTGGGCCAATTCGCCGCAACCGAGCACATGGACAACGAAGAGCAGCACGCCATCGAAGAAATCGACAAAGCCATCGGCGAAATCAAGCACGCCGCCATCGATGACGGCAAGAATCTGAACGACCATCCTCAGGTCGATTCGCACCTGGATCGCGCCGGCCGTTTTCATCGCGCCCTCGAACTACTCGACAAGGCCCATAACGACATTGCCCGCGAGGAAGACGATCCTTCCGTCCGCGGCCTGCGCGATCGCGCCATCCACCACATCGATGAAGCCCACCGCATCGTGGATCATCTGATCCGGCAAAATCACTGGTAGAAGCGTCGATAGCTTTCACGAAGAAGCCCGGCACATGAAGCCGGGCTTTTTCTTTGCTCCCAAAGTTATTGCACCGCACTTTTCTCCACCGACAATCCCCCGTCCAAAAAACTGCTTGACATAATGTACTAGCAGTGTAGTACACTGACACGCATGGGAAGGAACACCACACTCCCGCGCCCGGCCCCGCTTCTCCATCGACCTGCACAGCGGCGTCCCCGTCTACCGCCAGTTGATCGACCAGGTCCGCAGCGGCATCGCCTCCGGCTCGCTGACTGCCGGCGATCAACTCCCTACCGTCCGCCAGCTCGCCGTCGATCTCGAAATCAATCCCAACACCGTCATGCGCGCCTATCGCGAGCTTGAACTCGGCGGCCTGCTCGAAACCCATCAGGGCACCGGAACTTTCATCGCCGCCATCAAGCTGCAAAAAAATTCCCCCGAACGCGAGCGCCAGCTCGGCCAAATGGCCGGAGAAATCGCCGCCCGCGCCGGGGCCGCCGGATTCACCCTCGAAGATCTGATCGATCGACTGCGCGAATTGTTGCCGGATCCCGCGCCGTCTCGTTCCTCACAGTCTGATTCAAAGCAGTCTCGTCCGGCACCAAGGAGATAGTCATGGCAAGAATTCGCGTCACCGAAGTCAGCGGCATCGCCCGCCTCTTGTTCGCCATCAGCCTCGTAACCGGCCTCGTCATAGCCCGGCTCATCAACAATCCCGCTCCCGCCGTTATCGGGGCTGTGGTCGGCCTCTACTTTCTGTTCGCGATCAAAGTCGTGCGGCAGTGGGAAAAGGTCGCCGTCCTGCGCCTCGGCCGCTACGTCGGCCTACGCGGCCCCGGCCTCTGCCACATCATTCCCATCATCGAAACACTCAGCCCGTATGTCGACCAGCGCGTCCGCGTCGCCAGCGTCTCCGCTGAGTCCACGCTCACCCGCGACACCGTTCCCGTCAACGTCGACGCCATCGTCTTCTGGATGGTGTGGAACGCCGAGAAATGCATTCTCGAAGTCGAAGACTTCATCGCGGCCATTAATATGAGCGCGCAAACCGCGCTCCGCGAATCCATCGGCCGCCACGAACTCGCGCAAATGATCACCGAGCGCGAAACCATGGGCCGCGAACTCCAGCGCATCCTCGACGAGAAAACCAATCCCTGGGGCATCACCGTGCAGTCGGTTGAGATCCGTGACGTAAAAATTCCCGCCGGCCTCGAAGACGCCATGTCGCGCCAGGCGCAAGCCCAGCGCGAACGCCAGGCCCGAATTATCCTCGGCCAGGCCGAACAGGAAATCTCCAACAGCTTCGTGCAAGCCGCAGCCGCTTACGCAGAAAATCCGGTCGCCCTGCACCTGCGCGCCATGAACATGCTCTACGAAGCCGTCAAAGAAAAAGGCGCAATGGTCATCGTCCCCTCCACCGCCGTCGAAACCATGGGCCTCGGCGGAACGCTGGCGACAGCCTCGCTGGGCGGCGCCAAACCATAGCGCGACAGTAGCGCCGGCGTCCCGCCGGCTGTCGCGGGGGGCGTCTCGCCCGCGCACACGGCCGACGCTCACACAAAATCGGGAGGGGCCCGTCTTAAGCCGGGCCGTTAAAACCCGAACAAAGGCTGGGCTTTAGCCCCTGAGGCAATCGAACTGAAAGGAGAACAAAATGAAATCGCTGACTCTGAAAACCCTAGATTCCGACAACTTCGTGGTAATCCTAGCCCTGCTGCTCACCGCCGTTCTCTTCACCACCGGCGCCGGCAAGACGCAACAACTGCAACGAGGCATCAGCGTGCAACTGGCCACCACCACCGGCGCCGTTCCATGCCAGACGCCGACAACGCCGACGCCTGGATCGTAACCGTAACCGAGACGAAGCACATCTATTTCGGCGTCGACCTCGTCACGCCGCAAGGCTATGGCCGACGCAATGAAAGCTCGCCCGCGCAAACCGCGGCCAGGAGACTCTACGTCAAGGCCGACGCCCGCGCCCCATTCGCAACCGTAGCGCAAGTTCTCAACGCAGCTCGCGCCGACTCGTTCGACCGCGCAATCCTGCTAACCGCGACAGCCGGACTCTGCCGCACAGCCCGGTACGATAGTCTCGCCGAAAGGATTGCCCATCTGGCTTGACTCCGCGGCCGACGCCCGAAGCAGTCGACACTCCAGATCAGCGCCAGCCCAGGAGAAAATCCCAGGTTGACCATCGACAACCAGGAAGTTCCGCTTAAGGCGCTGCACAGCAAGTTAGAAGAGCTTCTGCAAGGCCGCAGCTGAAAGAGTGATCGTCCTCAAACCCGGCCAAGTGCCGTTCGCCGACGTAGCTCACGTAGTCGACCTCTGCAACATGTCGGGAGCCAAAACGGTTCTGCCGCTCGCGCTGTGAACTGGTAGACGCCAGAATTCCATCGTGGAGGAACCGCACGCAGGAATGCCCCACGTCTCGCCTCTTTTGCGAGACGTGGGACTCCAAAAGCATGAGGTCATCGATTAAACTTCACCAAACGTGGCAAGCGTTCTCCGCCACCATCGGCTGCCCCGCTTTGCAGCCCCACGCCTTCTGAAATTCCGGCATATTCTGCACCACGCCATCCACGCGATATTTCCCCGGCGAATGCGAATTGGTGCTGACCTGCATGCGCAAATATTCCGGACGCTGCTTCTCGCACCACACCCGCCCGAATCCCAGGAAGAAGCGCTGCTCCGGCGTGAAGCCGTCGATGCTCTGCCCTTCCTTCCCGGTCTTATCTTCCGCGATCAGCCGCTCCAGCGCCGCCAGCGCGATGCGCGCTCCGCCGTTGTCCGCCGTGTTCTCGCCCAGCGTCAGACGCCCGTTCAGCTTCATGTTGTCGACCGCGACGAAGCCCGAATATTCATCCGCCACGCAACTCACTCGCTTCTCAAACTCCTTGCCATCCTGCTCCGTCCACCAGTCGCGCAGGTTTCCAGTCGCGTCCATCTTGCGCCCTTGATCGTCGAACCCATGCGTCAACTCGTGCCCAATCACCAGCCCGATGCCGCCAAAATTGACCGCATCGTCCATCGTCTTATCAAAAAACGGAGGCTGCAAAATTCCCGCCGGAAACACAATCTCGTTATACGACCCGCTGTAATACGCATTCACTTCCGGCGGAGTCATGCCCCACTCCTTGCGGTCGAGCGGCTTGTCGATCTTCGCAATATCCCGTTTCGATTCGAACTCGTTCGCACGCTGCACGTTCCCCAGCAAATCATCTCGCTTGATCGTCACCGAACTGTAATCGCGATACACGTCGGGATACCCAATCTTGTTGCGAATCGCCTCCAGCTTGACCTTCGCCTGCTTCTTGGTCTCGTCCGACATCCAGGAAAGACTCTGAATGTCCGCGCCCAGCGACTCTTCCAGCGCGCCCACCATCTTCAGCATGCGCGCCTTGCCGTCCGGCCCGAAAGTCGCCTCCACATAGCGTTGCCCTAAAGCCTCGCCCAGCGATCCATCCACCAGATCGACGCAGCGCTTCCAGCGATCCTGAATCTGCTTCTGCCCCGTGAGCGCCTGCCGCATCTTGAAGTTCGCCTCCACGAACGGCTCTGACAGCCACGGAGCCGCACCGCGTAGCACGTGCCAGCTCACATAAGTTTTCAACGATTCCAGCGGCAGCGCCGCGATGACTCCATTCACTTCTCGGAAGAAATCCGGATTGGTCACATTCAGCGCCGTAAAATTCGGCGCGCCCACCGCCGCGAAGTAGCGATTCAAATAAAACTCCGGCGCCATCGCCACCGCTTCCTGGCGCGTCATCTTATGGTCGCGATTCTTCGGATCGCGCATCTTTGTGCGATCCATCGCATCCGCCGCCAGCAGCGTTTCCACCATCAGCACCGTCTGCGCCGATTCCGCCGCTTGCTTCGGCGTCTGCCCAGCCAGCGTAAACACCTGCGTCACGTACTCGACCAGGTGTTTCCGCATCTCAACTTTGTCGGCGTCATCTTTCAGGTAGTAATCACGATCGGGCAGCGACAACCCTCCCTGGCCGATGTACGCGATCACCATATCCGCATTGTGCAAATCAGAATTGGAATAAAAATTGAACAGCGGACTGGGCCCCATCAAATGCACATGCCCAATCTCTTCCATCAGCGCGCCCTTGTCCTTCACTGCCGCGATCCGCTCCAGCTCCGGTTTGATGGGCGCAATCCCCTTCGCGTCCACCGCCTTCTCATCCATGCACGATCCATACAAATCGCCGATCTTCTGATCGATGGCGTTGCGCCCCTGCCCGCCCGCCGCAGCCTTTTCCAGGATCCCCCGCTCGATGGCGAGATTGCTCTCGTTGAGTTCCGAGAAGCTCTGCCACGACGGCCGATCCGCCGGAATCTCAGAATTCTTAATCCAGTTTCCGCACGCGTACTCATAGAAATCCACGCACGGATCCACGCTCTTATCAATGTTATCGAGACTGAACCCCGCGCCAGGCTTGGCCGGGGATGAGGATGAGGCGGACGACGCGGATTGCGAAAAACCAGCAGCACTCAACGCCAACAGAAAAGCCAGCGTGAACCGGAAGAAACGCATGAGTTGAATCTCCTTGAGCAGTGCGAACAACAAGACGCTGGAGATTCTATGCCACGCTCTCTGCCGGGATCAACTCAACCCCGGCGCGCCATACATGCGGCCGATGTTTCGTTGCAACCGGTTCACGCCATTCTTCTTGCCATCTAACTCGCCTTCTTCCGCCGCAGCCATTCCTGCGCCGAGACCAGCTCATCCGCCCTGTTCGCGTCATTCTTTTTCAGGTTCTCGATCGACGACTGCAGCACTTCCTCCCGCCGCTGCCGCAGCGAGTCTTCAAACGCACTCCAGCGCAGCGACGGCCCACTGGGCGAGACCTCCATCGTTCCCTCCGTATGAATCGGAGTCACCTCAGTCATGGCTTCCAGTTCGGGCACTTCCAGTTCCGCCGTGTCGTCGTTTAAAGAAAGGTTCGCCGCAATCTTTCCCGACCCCGCTCCCACCGGCTGCTGCGTCGTCGGCGTAACGTTGCGGTCGGTGGACTCGCGATGCATCACAGGGCTCTTCACCCATTTCGAGCGATAGCGTTGCTCGTAGTCCGCCCATCTCTCGTCCGACGTCAAATCCTCCTCGTCGTAAGCGGGGAAACTCTCGATCTGTTCTTTCGTCAGATCCACCAGAAAATCGTCCTGATGCTGCAGCGACGGCCGCACTTCCTGCGGCGGCACAATAAATTTCTTGCTCGACAGCCAGCCGCCGGTATCGACGACGATATAAACAATTGAACCCGTCGCTTCATCGAAAACGACGTCAGCAATCTTCCCCAGCTCGTGGTCCTTCAAGCCAAAAATCTTCGCGCCGCGAATGTCGAGCGCAGCTTCCTGCGTATCCGAGAAACGATAATCCCCTAGCGTCCCGTAACGACCCATGGTTCCTCCTTAAGCTTCAGCCAAACTAAGATGCAGAAACGCCAGCGAAGTTTGGCGCGGTAAACAGCAGTTGAAACCGCCACAACTCACGTAGGTCCGAACGCATGTGTCCAGCTCCCTCTGTGATCCTCTGTGTCCTCTGTGTTGAGAGCCCTCCTCGAAGTTCCACATCTCGTGCCCGTCGCACCCAGGCGCCGCGGTTATAATCGAGATTCACAAAAAGAGGCGTCCGATCATGACTTCCGCAAACGGCAATGGCAATGGCAGCAACGGAAACGGATACACCATCCCCCAACCCCGCGCCGAGTGGCTGGCCCGCCGCAAGAAAGAAAACGCAACCGGAAATTTCTCCCAGATGCACTACGCCCGCCAGGGCGCAATCACGGAAGAAATGAGTTTCATTGCCCACAAAGAAAAGCTCGCGCCCGAACTCGTCCGCGACGAAGTCGCTCGCGGCCGCATGATCATCCCCGCCAACATCAACCACCCCGAACTCGAGCCCATGGCCATCGGCGTGGCCAGCCTCTGCAAAATCAACGCCAACATCGGCAACTCCGCAGTCACGTCCGAAATAAAAGAAGAACTCAAGAAGCTCCACACCGCCGTCCACTACGGCGCCGACACCGTCATGGACCTCTCCACCGGCGGCAACATCCACGAAATTCGCGAAGCCATCCTCCGCCATTCTCCGGTCCCCATCGGCACCGTGCCAATCTACGAAGCCATCGCCAGAGTAAAACGCGTAGAAGATCTCAACGCGAACGTGATGCTCGAAGTCATCGAAGAGCAAGCCGCGCAAGGCGTCGACTACATGACCATCCACGCCGGCGTCTTAATCCAATATCTGCCGCTGATTTCCAAGCGCATCACCGGCATCGTCAGCCGCGGCGGCGCCATCCTCGCCCAGTGGATGGCCTACAACCACAAACAAAATTTCCTCTACGAATGCTTCGACGACATCGTCAAGATTTTCAAGAAGTACGACGTCAGCTTCTCCCTCGGCGACGGCCTCCGCCCCGGCTGCGTCGCCGACGCCAGCGACGAAGCCCAATTCTCCGAACTCAAAACTCTCGGCGAGCTCACAAAAATCGCCTGGCAACAAGACGTGCAGGTCATGATCGAAGGCCCCGGCCACGTCTCCATGGACAAAATCAAAGAGCAGGTCGAAAAAGAAGTCGAGCTCTGCTACGAAGCCCCCTTCTACACGCTCGGCCCGCTCGTCACCGACATCGCCCCCGGCTACGACCACATCACCAGCGCCATCGGCGCAGCCATGATCGGATGGTACGGCGCAGCCATGCTCTGCTACGTCACGCCGAAAGAGCATTTAGGATTACCAAACGAAAAAGACGTAAAAGACGGCATCATCGCCTACAAAATCTCCGCCCACGCCGCCGACATCGCCCGCAACCGCCCCGGCGCCCGCGACCGCGACGACGCGCTAAGCTACGCCCGATACAAATTCGACTGGGAAAAACAATTCGCCCTGTCCCTCGACCCCGAAACCGCCCGCGCCATGCACGACGAAACCCTCCCCGACGACTACTACAAAGAAGCCGCCTTCTGCAGCATGTGCGGCCCGAAATTCTGCTCGATGAATTACTCCTCGAAGGTGGACGAATACAACAAGCAAGTGCATGGCATCGAGAAGAAGGATTATTCGGAGTTGGTGGAGAAGCTGGTTTCGCTGAAGTAAGCTTAACAAGGTGATACAATGCCCGGCCATGCAGGACTTAGCTCCAGCTGCGGATTCAACTAACCCATCTTACTGGATCGTGATTTGTCCCGAGCCATACGTACGCGGCGGCGGCCTCTGGGCACGATGGTACCGCGAGAACTGTGTCGCCGCCGGTTGGCCTGCGCCCCACTGGACGCTCGACGGCCCGAGCGATGATTCGGGATGGATATATACGCGCAACCGACTTAAGGAAATAAAACCGGGCGACAGGGTAATACCGTTCTTGTTGAAGTGGCGAATAGGCCCCGTCGGGATCGTTAGGGAGGTCTTGGCGGCCGACGCGGATTGGAACGGGACAGTCGAGAAAGGAAAGTACAAGGACAGCGAACTAGAATCGGAGCTTGGGCGACGTATTCTCGTCACTTGGGAGCGGAACAAAATGCCCCCGGACGGGAGGTGCGCTCTTGTCCCGCCCGATCTGAGGCCACCGGGACCATTATCAAAGCACACCATCGAGCGGCTTCCGGACGACACTTTTCGGAAGCTTTCTGACATCCTAGCGAAGCCCGCAAATTGGATCGACGTGGTACCACCCTCAGCTTCTCAAGCGGAGGGTCGCTTCGCGCCAGTCGGCACACGCGAGGCCGAGACCGAGGCAGCGCCCACACCCCTGCCCGCTGCCGAGCTCGAACTGCTCGAGCGCGACCTGCAGAAGCTTCTGTCTAGAAATCTTGGGAGGATTGAAAAGGGCCTTGCTTCACACCCCGACTACCAGTTGGAGGAATACCCGTGTGATGTTGGGCGGCTAGATTTTCTGTGCAAGGACGACGGCGACAATTGGGTAGTCGTGGAACTGAAAGCAGACTGGGTGGGCGACGACGCCGTTGGGCAAATCCTCGGGTATATGAGCTGGGTGAAAGACAACCTTCCCAACGGCTCGCAGGTACGTGGCATCATCATTGGCAAGAGAACGAGTGGCCGCGTGAAGGCTGCAATCAGATTGTTCCCCGCGTTGTCTATAAGGCGGTTCACACTTGACTGCCAAATCGACGAAATGATCTAGCCGGGCTCCCCATCCTTTCGCGCCCCTTGTTCTTTGCGAAAGGGTGGCGGCGGAGTATCCTAGTTCCATGGCCGTGAACTGGCTCGAAGTTGCGAAAAAGATGGCTGAGGACGCACGCGCCCAGCTTGCCCTTAATCGCAAGCGCCTGCAGGAAATCCTTGCGGAACGGGCACGCCAACAGTCCGCACAAGGACCTCAGACGAACGCCCGGTGATCCCGCCTCGCCTTTCCATCATTGCCGGCGCTAACGGCTGCGGCAAGTCTACCTTCACGAGCCGCTCTAGTTTCGTGTACAACACTCCCCTCCTCGACCCCGACGCGATTGGCAAAGCGCTCCAGCCAACCATCCCTGGAACGTCGGCTGTCGCTGCCGCTCGCCACGTTCTCATCGCTGCCCACGAACACATTCATAAGCGCGATAGCTTCGCGGTCGAAACCACGCTTTCCGGTCAGGGCTATTTACGAATGATGCTCGATGCGCGGGCACGCGGCTTCGAGATTGTTCTGGTCTACATCGGAACGGAAAATGTCGAGCTCAACCTCGCCCGAATCCGCGATCGCGTGCTCGCGGGCGGCCACCACGTTCCAGAAGTGGATGTCCGGCGGCGCTATACAAGAAGTTTCAAGAATCTCCCAACCGCCATCCAACGAGCGGACCACACCATCCTGTTCGATAACTCAACCGACGAGGGCTACCGTCTGGTGGCGGTTCTCAGCCCGTCTGGAAATCAGTGGTTCGAGCCTATTCCCGAGTGGGCGGCAACAAATCACCACCGTTGAAGAGCCCATCGAGCCGGGCGTCCCATTTTCTCGCCGGGTGCCCCATCCTTTCGCGCTCTTTTGCGAAAGGGTGCGAACGATGCTGCCGGGGATAACCATTTTCGTGCGCTGATGACGCTATAATCGCTGCATGGCCGACCACGTAATCCACATCTCAGAAGCGGAGGCTGCCAGCGACTTCGCTGGCCTGCTAGCCCGGGTCCGCGCGGGTGCGGAGGTCGTGATCGAGAACGGCAACCATCCCGTGGCCGTGATCCATGCGCCCGCCCCGCCGCGACGATCCATCGCGGAGTGCATCGCGCTGCTGCCGGCGGAATCGACCGCAACCATCGACGCCGACTTCGCCAAGGATGTTAAGGCTGCGGTCGAAGGCCATCGCGAACCGCTCGAACCACCCGCATGGGACTAATTCTCGATTCCAGTGTGCTGATCACGGCCGAGCGCGAGGGCCAGAATGCGCGCCAGACTCTAGAGGCCATCTCAAGCAGGGTAGGTAAAGCTGAGATCGGAATTTCCGTGGTGACTTTGATCGAACTGGCCCACGGCGCCGCGCGAGCGGACACGCCCCAGCGCAAAGCGAAACGACAGCAGTTTATCCAGGAACTCGTCGTAGCATTACCCGTTCATCTAGTAACTGTGCCTGTGGCTCTTCGTACCGGGCAACTGGACGGCGAGAACCAGGCGAAAGCCATCCGCCTTCCGCTCTCAGACCTGTTGATTGCAGCGACCGCCCTGGAGCTTGGCTACAGCGTAGCCACGGGCAATCTCCGCCACTTCGAGATGGTCTCTGGCTTAACAGTGGTTCGACTCTAGGCCGAGTGCCTATCGGCTCTTTGCGAAAGGGTGGGAGCGATCCTACCAGGGCAACACTTTTCGTTGCATCAGTCGGAAATCCGGCCTACGACAAGCCTATGGCGAAGGCGCACAAATTTGATTTGGAAAATCCCGCCCCCATCCTCGACGACGAAGACGAGGAGACCCTCGCCGCCATCGACGAAGGCATCCGGGACGCTGATGCCGGCCGCGTCGCCCCTCCCGAGAAAGCCCGCAGACTCCTACGCTTCCCAAACAGGGTTTGAATTTTTCCGCAGGAAAGGCATATTATCCTCCCGGTTCTCTTCGGGCGTGCTCTCGTTCGTATCGGAGGGACCGTGGTGGGGGGCTGAAAAGTCCCCCGCCATATTTGAACGAAGCCTTCGCTCCCGCCTCGGCTGCCTGCGTCACCGCATGTTTTCCACAGCCCCTTTGTGACATCTGCCCTTGCGCCAGAAATTTGAAGCGTGCATGATGGACGAGGCTGTGAAAGTGCGGCGTTGCCCGCCGGGCGGCTCCCTAAGTCCTTTGTTTCATGGATTTTAGGCTCTAAGTTCTTTGAAAACCGTATTTTGCGGGGAATTTCGCGCTAACCCCATGATTTCAAAGATTCAGGGGGGAGGGGGGATACCCGGCCATTCGCCATTCTTCCGGCTCGACGTTTCTGCGGCAAATCAGGCCGCCGCCCCGCTAGAATTTTTTCTCGGACGTGCGGTGTCGGCACCTCCGACGAGCAACCACCCACTTCCCGTCCAGGTGACAGAAATTATTGCCCTGTTCGTCAGAAATTGGCTGGCAGAGCGTAGCCGGAAGAACCACAAGGAAAGGGTCCGCCCACATTAATTCCGAAAATCGGCCATGCCGTTCCAGATCAGTTGGACCGCAATCGCCAGAATCAGAAAGCCGAAGATCTTGTTGATCGCGCCCACCGCGCTCGGGCCCAGTCGCCGCACCAGTGGGCCGCCCAGTCCGAAGAAGAGGGACACGCTCAGCGCGATGCCGGCAATGCCGATGACCATGCCGAGATACGCCGCAGCATTATCCACATGCGCCGCGAGCGCCATCACCACTCCAATCGCACCCGGCCCCGACATCAGCGGCATGGCCAGCGGCGTGAGCGAGATGTCCTCTTTGTCCTCGGCTTCGTGAGTCTCCTCGGGCGTAATGCGCGCGTGCGACGTCACCATGCCCCAGGCCGTGTTGGCAACGATCAGACCGCCGGCGATTTTTATCACGGGTAGCGAGATGCCGAAAAACAGCAGCACGAATCGCCCGAAAAACAGAAATGTCACCAGGATGACGAACACCCACAGCCCGGTCTTGAGCGCCGTATTCCGCCGCTCCTTCGCGCTCCAGGTCGAAGTCATGCTGAAGAAGATGGGGACGCCGCCGAAGGGATCAACGATCGGAAACAGCGCCAGAAACGTCGCCGCAGCCGAGGCCGGCAGCGTGCGCAGGAATTCGCCGAGATGGTGAGGGGGAGTCATGGTCTAAGCAGGCTTAAACGGATTGATGATTCTTACACCCAAGCGCTTGAAGTCTTTCTCATCTCGCGTAGCCACTTCGAACCCATGAACTCTGGCGGTCGCCGCGATCATGGCATCCTCGCGAAGCACGTCAGGCTTCCCGGAGATCAGACGCGCCCATTCTCGAAAGCACGCCGAATCCATGGGCACAATCGCAAATGACATTTCAACGGAACTCAACCAGGATTCGATCTCGCGAGCTTTGACGGCGTCCTGCCGGCGCGTCACTTCTACGCCGTTTTGCAATTCTCCCATCGTCACCGCGGAGGTAAAAATTTGCTCGACGCGCAGTGTTTCCATCCACGCCACCACTGCCCCGTGCGGCGTGATCTTGCGCAGTTCACAGATGACGTTGGTGTCGAGCAGATAGCGAATCACTTGAAGTCAGGACCGCTGAAGTCAATGGGCGGCCTGCGTTTCCATCTTTTGCGCTGGGGGAGAACCATTTCGAAGCGGGGTCCCGAGCTGAGCAGCAATTCTTTAATATTGGGGCGATTTGCCCGCTGCATCCGGCGCCACTCCTCGATCGGCACCAGAACGGCCGTTTCTACGCCGCGCCGGGTCACGACCTGCGGCCCCTTCTTCAGCGCCGCATTCAGGAATTCGCTGAAGCGGGATTTCGCGTCTTGCAATTGCCAGGAGCTCACAAATTCGCCTCTCTCTTATAATACTGACTAGCCATCTGACTAGTCAATTAAGATGTTCGTCGACCGAACTACCGGCTCCCTTCCAGCGCTTTCGCCGCCCGTTCCAACGCCGCCGCCAGGATTGCCAATTGTTGTCGCGAACGCTCGCTGTCGCCTTTATCCAGCGCTTCGTTGACTCCCGGAATCACCACCGCCGCGTAGCCGGTATATTCGCCGGGAGCATAGATGACGTGGCGAAACCAGGGGCGATGCGGCAGCCCCTGCGCCGATAGCAGCGCCCGCTCCGCCCCGCGCAGTTCCTGATTAAGGCGCGTAGCATCCTGCGGAGGATTTTTCTGCTTCGCCAGCATTTTCACTCCGGCCGCCTCAAAATGCCGCGCCGCGGCATTGACCGCTGCAAAATCCAGCACATGCTTGCCGAATTTATCCTGCGCTCGGGTTGCGGCTGCGTCCACATAGGCGACGATCTCTCTCCCATATTCCTCGTAGTCATAGGGCAGCACGTCAGCATCGGCCATGCGCAGCGCTTCCAGTCCAAACACTCGCGCCATCTCCTGCTCATAAACAAATTCCGGATCGGCGAATTTCCGGAACCACGCGAAATTGTCGAACACAGAGTGGTACACGCCGTAGGGACCGCTCGAACCCATGTCGGTCGACGGAACTCCACAGTGCTGCAGGAACGCGGTGTAGTCTGAACCGCTGCCCAGGTCTCCAACGGGAACGTCGCTGTTCACCTGCGCATTTGGACGGCGGTGGTTTTCCACGAAAGTTTCCCCGGGAGCCTGCGCTGATCCCGGCTCCGGTTCGGCTGTCTTTTTCCAGGCATCGTAGACGGTATCCCCTTTCGGGCTGGGCACAACCTTGGTGACATCGCGGACAAACTGCTTGAGGCTGGGCACCGCCGACGCGCCGAACTTCGGACCGGACACGCCGACGTCCATATTGAAATAGGCGGCGGCATTTTCCATTTCCGACTCGTGCTGCTCGACCCATTCGGTCGAGCCCATCAGTCCTTCTTCTTCGCCATCCCAACTGGCGAACACCAGCGTACGTTTCGGCCGCCAGCCCGATTTCAGCAGGTCGCCGATGCCGTGCACTGACTCGAGCATCGCCGCCGTGCCGCTGTTGGGATCGACCGCGCCATACACCCATGCGTCGCGATGATTGCCCGCGATCACCCATTCGTCGGGCAGGTCGCGGCCCGGCACGCGGCCAATCACGTCCCAGAGCGTGCGGAATTGATAATCCTGTTTCAAATGCATCTTCAATTTCGCCGGACCCGGGCCGACGTGGTAAGTGAACGGCAGCGCACCCTGCCACTCGCGCGGGGAATCCGGTCCGCCAAGATGTTGCAGCACGGGCCACGCATCGTGATACGACAACGGCGTGACCGGGATGGTCGGCATCTGCAACGATTGTTTCGGAGAGATGCGCTGCGAATCCGGCAGCGATGGAACCGATGCGACGCCGGGGGTCGTGGGATCGCCGGGAAACTGGAACATGTACCCCACGGAACCGCGCTGGACGCCAGTATCGGGCCGGTACGGTCCTTCTGGATACTTATCGCCTTTGCGCCAGCCGTCATCGGCAGGATCGGAATAAATAATTACGCCGGCCGCGCCATGTTCCTGCGCCACGAAAACTTTCACCCCGCGAAAATTCTGCCCGTAACGCACCAGCACGATCTTGCCGCGTACGTCGACTTTCAGCTTCTCCAGCTTTTCGAAATCGTCGGGCGTTCCATAATTGGCGTAGACGACGTCCGCCTCCGCATCCCCTGAGGGGGACATGCCGTTGAAGGGCATGACCACGCGAGGGTCGTCTTGATAGGGATCGTGGTCAACATGCTCGCGCGTGGGGCCGTGCATTTCGACTCCGGCGGGTGCGACCAGATCAACGCTGATCTCCGCCGGATAGTTCATCCAGACTTTGTATTCGACGATTTCGGTCTCGAGTCCGGCCTCGCGGAATTTCTGGGCGACGTAGTCGGCAGTGGCTTTGTCTTCAATGGTGCCCGCCATGTGCGGAACCTTGGTGAGGATGCGCAGATGTTCTTCGGCGAGTTTGGCCTCGGGGACGGCGAGGAAGGCCGATTCCGTAGCCTGCTCGGCGGTGGCGTCGCGGAAGCCGAAGATGGCGGGAGACGATGATGCAGGCGAGGCACTGCTTCCCGTCGGAGAGGAAGCGGAGACCAGGATGGCGCAGGAGAAGATTGTTATGGAGAGGACTTTCATGAGGCTCCTGTGGCGGAAGGTAGTAAGGTAGCATAGCTATGCGTTTTACTCTTGCTGCCCAGCGAGATTCGTATTTTGTTCGCTCTTAGCACCAACTTCACCAGATTCACCAGTTGGTGATAGAATGCTACCTATGAAGCGAGCCACGATTACGCTCCCAGATGACCTTGCTGCTGGCATCGACGAATATCTCCGCGCTCAAGACGCGCCACCTGCACTCACGGCAGTAATGCAGGCGGCACTGCGAGAGTACCTGCGGGAACGAGGATTTCTTCGCCCTTTCCGGCCACTCAAGATTACCCCCGCCCCCCAAGGTAGCGGATTAACGGATGTGAGCGTGAATCACGACAAATACTTCGCCGAGGGAGAAGAGTGAGGAATGCAGTGCTGGCAGATGCGGGCCCGCTCTATGCGGCTGTCGACCCCAGCGATATCCACCATCAACAAGCGCTGCGAGAACTACAGAGATTGTCTCAGGACCGTTGCAATGTGATCGTATCTTTCTCCACTCTGCTCGAAGTCCATTCCCTGGTCCTTCGGAAGATCCGCCGAAGCGTTGCTCTGCGCTGGTTGCAGGAGATGGCCGAGGCAACCCTGATCAACCCAACTCCTGAAGACTATCGTCAAGCCTCAGCAAAACTTGCCGATTTCACAGATCAGTCGATCACGCTATTTGACGCAACGCTCGCCACCCTGGCCTTGCGCGCCGGATTGCCAGTGTGGACTTACGACCATCACTTCGAAGTGATGCGGGTTCCTGTCTGGCGGTGAACCCCTCCGACAGTCGAGGCGTCATGGTTACACATGTGAGCTTAGATAGGCTTACCGCACCTGCCCGGTACCGATAACTTCATACTTCGACGAGGTCAGCTCCGCCAGCGCAAACGGCCCGCGGCAGTGGAGTTTTTGCGTGCTGATGCCCATTTCCGCGCCGAAGCCGAATTCTGCGCCGTCGGTGAAGCGAGTCGAAGCGTTCCAGTAGACCGCGGCCGAATCCACGCCGCGCAGAAATCTGCGAGCATTCGCCTCGGCGCGGGTGACGATGGAATCGCTGTGTTTGGTCGAGTACCGGTTGATGTGCGTGATGGCGTCGTCAACGTTGGCGACGACAGCTACAGCCATGCACAGCCGCAAATATTCTTCGTACCACTCCTGCTCGGTGGCCGGACCGACGGGTAATCCCGCGGCCAAAGTACGGGCCTTGCCATCGCCGCGGACTTCGACTCCGGCGTCGATCAACTTTTTCACAATACGCGGCACATATTCCGCCGCGATGCGCTCGTGCACCAGTAATTTCTCCGCCGCGTTGCACACTGACGGACGCTGCGTCTTGGCGTTGATCACAATGCTGTCGGCCATGTCAAAGTCGGCAGACTCGTCGACGAAGATGTGGCAGTTCCCTGCTCCGGTTTCGATCACAGGCACCGTCGAATTCTCGGTGACGAATGTGATGAGTCCCGCGCCGCCTCGGGGGATGATGACGTCGACCAGGCCGCGGGCCTTGATCAGGTCGTGAACCGATTGCCGCGAGCTGCAATCGAGTAATTCGATCGCACCTTCGGGCACGCCGGGAACCGCGGCCATAATCTCGACCAAGCGCTGGTTACTCAGCGCCGCTTCTTTGCCGCCTCGAAGAACGATAGCGTTGCCGGTCTTGAGCGCGAGCACCGCGGTATCGACAGTCACGTTGGGGCGCGATTCGTAGATGATTCCAACGACGCCGAGCGGAACTCGCAGTTTGCGAATTCGCAGGCCGTTGGCCTTGGTCCACTCGGCCAAAGTTTCGCCGATTGGATCGGGTAGGGCGGCCACGTCGCGTACGGCATCGGCCATTTCTCTGATCCGCGCGGAAGTGAGCAAGAGCCGGTCGCGCATCGCGCCTTCGAGGCCGGAATTCTCGATGTCTTCGCGGTTCGCAGCCAGAATGCTTTTCTCGCTTACCTCGATCGCGCTTGCGATCGCCCGCAACAGTAAGTTTTTTTCTGCCGTCGACAGCAGGGCCAGGCGGGACGATGCGGCGCGGGCGCGCAGCAATTTCTCCTGAGTAGTCGCGGCGGAGGTGAGAGTGGCGGACATGATTCAGAAATGCGTCGTCTCGATTATCTATCTTTCGAGGGCGGAAAGTACGTGCCGATTTTTCGTTCCATGCCAGCGGTAATCGCTTTGGGATGGCGTCCGTTCACGATGGCGACGTGGACCCCGCCTTCGCTAGCCAGTTTGGCGGCGCGCAGTTTGGAAATCATGCCGCCGCGGCCTTGCGAACTCTTGCCGTTGCATTGCGCTTCGATGGTGGGCGTCAGCTTGCGGATCACCCGCTGCAGACGCGGCTTCTTGCGGCCGTTGGGGACGAGGAATCCGTCGACGTTGGTGAGCAGCAGCAGCCAGTCGGCTTTGACGGCCGTAGCCAACAGTGAACTGAGCTCGTCGTTGTCGCCGAACGCGCCTTCCAGTTCGCGCACTGAGACGCTGTCGTTCTCGTTGACGATCGGCACCACGCCGAGTGCGAGTAGTTCCGCGAGCGCATTCTTCAGATTGCGATAGCGCACGGGCGAGGTGAAGTCGTCACTGGAAAGCAGCAGTTGCGCGACAACTTTCTTGCCGAAGAACAGGCGCTCGTAGGTGTGCATGAGCTTGCTTTGACCGACGGCCGCGCAGGCCTGCATGCGCGGGACGTCATCGGGACGATTCTTCAGATCGAGGCCGGACATGCCGGCGGCGATGGCGCCCGAAGTCACGATCAGGTATTCGTTCTTCGAGAGATCGAACTGATCGACCATGCCGCGCAGCAAATTGATGTCAATCTGCCCGCCGGGCGCAATCAGGCTGGTACCGACTTTAATGACGACTCGCATAAGTATTGGCTGCGAAGCCGGGTCGAATTCACTTTTTCTTCGCTGCCGCACGAACTCCGGCTCGGAGAACGCGCGACCCCGGCGGGGAGGGACAACACCTCTATCCTGACGTTAGAATAGGTTTCTGGCAAGATGAAAAATCCTGCCAGGTTGCAGCTTTAAGACCTCGCATCTTTATGCCGCAGGTTTGGACGGAGTCGCTTATGCCTGCTTCGAACGCCACCAGTCGATTCTCGGATCGCGTTGAAAACTATGTGCGTTACCGGCCGGGATATCCCACCGAAGCGCTACGGGTAGTACAAGCCGAGTGTGGGCTCACCCCACGGCATGTCATTGCTGACATTGCCTCCGGCACCGGCATCTGGACGCGTGCTCTGCTGGAAAACGGCAACCCGGTTTACGCGGTCGAACCCAATACCGAAATGCGGCAGGCGGGCGAGCGACTGCTTTCGGAATTTCCCAAGTTTACGAGTGTGGCCGGAACTGCGGAGAACACCGCGCTGGCTGACCAGAGTGTCGATTTCGTGACCGCGGCCCAGGCGGCTCACTGGTTTGATCGCGCACGCGCGCGCGCCGAGTTTGCCCGCATTCTCAGGCCCGGCGGATGGCTGGTGCTGCTGTGGAACGAACGGGTCACCGAGTCGACTCCGTTTCTGCGCGACTACGAGGAACTGCTGCTGACCTACGGCACCGACTATGCCGAAGTGCGACATGAGCGGACCACCGACGCGGTGAATGAGTTCTTCGATCCCGCGCCGTTTCAGGCGTGGGTTTTCGACCTGCGGCAAGAGTTTGATTACACAGGAATCGAAGGCCGGTTGCTGTCGTCGTCGTATGCGCCCGGCCCCGACCAACCCGGCTATGCGCCGATGCTGGCGGGCCTGCGGCGAATTTTCGATCGCCACGCCGTCGGAGGAATCGCGGCTTTCGACTACAAGACGCGAGTTTATTTTGGACACCTTAGCTGAGCCGCACCGAGGCACGTCATAAGACCACGTAAGTGATCTCGCAGTGGTTGGCACCTTGATACATGCAGGGACTGTGGTGAACCTTGACGTCTTCGTGAAAATATTTGCCCAACCCTAAACCCACGCCCACTGCGAACGAACACATTTTTCGCGGCGACTCATAAGTCATGATCACCTTGTGAAGGTTGACTCGACGGGTCTGCAGGTAAGGAGGAGCGGCGCCGCGCTCGTGCAGGCGCACGGCGCCATGCGCCACTTTCTCGGCATGTTCAATCACGTCGAGCGTGCGCCATTCCGGCTTGATGAGGTGCGTATACATGCCGAGCAACGCAGGCACGGTGAATGCGCCGAACTCCTGCACTACTACCGCGGCGGATTTCCCGCTCATCGCCACCGCTGCCTTCAACAAGGAAAAGGCTTCCGCGTCGGGATAGGCCTGCGCGAGATAGACGCGCTCCTCCAACCCGGCAGCCTTCAGCACGGAAGTCCAGCCGCGCGTGCCGTGCTTGCTTTCGATGTATTCCCGAAACTGCCATAGAATTCTGCCGTGCATAGTGTGAACGCTTCAGGGCCGTCCGGTGCTGGTTGATGCGCCGGTTGTGTTCTCGAATTTTGTGCTAGAAACTTAGAGATCAGACCCAGTCGAAGACCGACGATTCGGAGATCGGACTTTCAAGGATCGACTAAATTCAAGATTCCCAAGGTTAAGATCGACCGTTTCGCGGCAATCTTTAGGACCAGCCCGCAGTTTGGTCACCGCCCCGAGGAGTGCGCTTTGTCCGAAGAAAAATCTTTCCATATGACCCCTGAGGAATTCCGCCGGCACGGCCATGCCATGGTCGACTGGATCGCTGATTACCAGTCTCGTGTTGAGTCGTTTCCTGTGCTCTCGCAGGTGAAGCCGGGAGAGATTCGCGCCGCGCTTCCAGCGAATCCTCCGGCACAGGGCGAGCCGTTTGAGGCGCTGTTGAAAGATGTGGATCGCGTCATCCTGCCCGGCATCACGCACTGGCAGTCGCCGAATTTTTTCGCCTACTTCCCGTGCAACGCGTCGGGACCGGGAATTCTCGGCGATCTTCTTTCTTCCGGCCTCGGGGTGCAAGGCATGTTGTGGTCAACCAGCCCGGCCTGCACCGAACTTGAAACTCACGTGATGGACTGGCTCGTCGCGATGCTGGGCCTGCCCGAGAAATTCCTGTCGTCGAGCACGGGCGGTGGTGTGATACAGGACACAGCATCAAGCGCCGCGCTCTGCGCCCTGCTGGCCGCGCGCGAACGCGCCACCAACTATGTAAGCAACAAAAAGGGATGCGATGGACAGCTGGTCGCCTACGTCTCCGCCCAGACGCATTCTTCGCTGGAAAAAGCTGCCATGATTGCCGGTATCGGCGTGGAAAATCTGCGGCTGATCGAAGTCGACGACAATCTTGCCATGCGGCCGCAGGCGCTGGCGCACCAGATCGAGGTCGACCGCAGCGCGGGACTGACTCCGTTTTTTGTGTGCGCGACGGTCGGAACGACGTCGTCGAATGCGATGGACCCGATCGCGGCGATCGGCGAGATCTGCCGCCAGCAGAATCTTTGGCTGCACGTGGATGCCGCCATGTCTGGCACGGCCATGCTCTGCCCTGAATTCCGCCATCTGCAGAACGGAGTTGAGCTCGCTGACAGCTACAACTTCAATCCCCATAAATGGATGTTCACCAGCTTCGACTGCAACTGTTTCTGGGTCGCCGACCGCAAGGCGCTGATTCAGACGCTAAGCATTCTTCCGGAATACTTGCGCAATCAGGCGACGGAGTCGGGCGCGGTCATCGACTACCGCGACTGGCACATCCAGCTCGGGCGGCGTTTCCGCTCGCTCAAGTTGTGGTTCGTGATCCGCCACTACGGTGTGGAAGGCTTGCAGCACCACATCCGGCAGCATGTGAAGCTCGCGCAGCAGTTCGCCGGCTGGGTGCGAAGCGACGACCGATTCGAACTGGCCGCTCCGACGCCGCTGAATCTGGTGTGCTTCCGCCACAAGGGCGGGGACGCCGCGAATCAAACCATCCTGGATCGCCTGAACCGCAGCGGCGATCTATTCCTGACCCACACCAAGCTGCAAGGAAAGCTGACCCTGCGGCTCTGCGTCGGGCAAACCAACACGCAGACGCGGCACGTGGAAAAAGCGTGGAAGAGGATTCGAGAAGAAGCCGGTAAAATCATGGCTTCAGAATGAGAACCGTCATGCCTCCCAAGGATTCAGAATGGGGACTTGAGCGCTTGCGAAGTCACTGACGTCGCGGGAAACGATTGTCAGATTGTGGTGAAGCGCGGTCGCCGCGAGAAGACCGTCAATGGCTGGGAGGGGACGGCCCCTGCGCTTGGCTTCGGCCGTGAGCCATCCCCAACGATCCGCGATCGCCCCGTCGATACCCAGAACTCTTCCCGAAAAACGAACCTGCAAATCCAGCTCTAGCCAGATCTCGAGCTGGGTGCGGCGCTTGCTCTGCGATAAGAACGCCGCGCCCATGCGGATTTCTCCCAACGTGAGAACGCTCAGGTACAGCAGGCTTTCGTCCGCTGCCATGAGCCAATCCACGACGCGTGGTTCGGGCCGGCTGCGGACCAACTCGGAAATGCAGTTCGTGTCCAGCAGAAATCCGCTCATAGATCGATATCGCGAGCTAGGCTGCGGTCCCGCTTTAGGTCAAGCTTGAGTCCCATGAGTGGCGACTGCCGGAAAAAGTCGACGATATTGTCGGGCTGGCGCGCCTTTCCCACCAGACGCTCGTATTGCTCCTCGGCCACCATCACCACGCCTTCCTTGCCTTGCTTCGTGATCCGCTGCGGCCCTTCGGTTCGCGCGCGGCGGAATACTTCGCTAAAGCGAGCTTTGGCGGTCTGGACCTGCCAGGATTCCGGCACAGGCTTCAAAGCAATATGGGGAGGCGAATTTTTCGAGGTTCCAGCCATTTGCCATGCTCCATCTGACCAGTCTGACTAGTTATTATTTACCTTTGCAACAACCCATGTCAAGCGCAAATCGACGCCCGCGAATGCCGGCACTATTCTAGGAGTGAGTGCCTGCTAGAAAGACGAGGAGGGCGACAATGAGCCATCTATCTCAATCAGCCGGCATGGGCGCAGGGCGCGCCTGAGGACTTATCTTCGCGTCCGCCGCAGCCTCCGCCTCTGCCAGCCACTTCCGCACTTCCGGCAGCGCCTTCCGCATCGCCACCTCACCGGAGTGAATCAGATCGTCGGCGCGTTTGAAGTCGTCATAGGCAAAGCCGGCGACATTCGGTTCGATAATGAGGTCGGCTGATTCTTTCCATAGACTCGACATGGCATCCTGCGCGATCGCAAATGACTGCCCGATCACGTCAAACAGATGCCGCGGCGGGCCGCCATTGGTCCATGTGCCTTTCAAGTGCACGGCCAGCACGCGATCGGCGCCCATTTCGCGCAGCGGGCGCGTGGGCACAGGGTGCGAAAGCATTCCATCAACCAGGTAGCGTCCGCGAATTTCCACGGGCAGAAACATTCCGGGATAGGCGCAACTGGCGCGCACCGGGTCCGCGATCGAGCCCGAGTGAAACACCACGCCTTCGCCAGTATTGAAGTCGGTCGCGGTCACTCCCAGAGGAATGCGCAGCTCTTCGAAAGTTCTGCACTTCAACGTACGCGTAAGGAAAGCGATCATGCGATCGTTGGAAGCAAAACCGCACCGCGACAAGGTCCAGCGCGCGAAGGTGGTGAAGCGGACGTGGTGGGCAACGTCTTCCAGTTCCTCGATTGAGAGCCCGCTGCAGTAGGCCGCGCCGATCAGCGCGCCTACACTGGTTCCGGCGACGGCACGGATGGGAATGGATTCTTCTTCAAGAACTTTGAGGACGCCGATGTGGGCGATGCCGCGGGCGAAGCCTCCGCCCAACGCTATGCCAATCGCGGGAGTTCGGGTCGACGGAATGGGAACGGTCTTGCGGGAAAGTTCACGGCCAAAGGCCTGCACCGACCGAATGATGTTGCCCAGAGTCTTCACAGCCAACCCCAGATCTCCGGCACGAAGCTGCCGGTCCCATTGCATCTTACATGCTATCTAAGATGCCACACTGCTTTAGATGGCTGTAAGAGCACAACGGTGCTACAGGGCATTACGTTGGGGAACCGGGTGGTTACTGTAAGCGTTACCGCCCGGTGTGTCGTGACGAAACTCCTGCATTCCTGCTAAGTTGCAAGAAGAGTGCAAGAAGGTGTGCGCTCAAAGATATGGTGCGAGAGATTTCAGCGGGCGGCGTCGTGCTCCGACATAAAGATGGGCGATGGTGGATGGCCGCCATTGAACTGCCGTCGCCAGCGCCTGCCGTTACGGCCGAGGCTAAACCCGGCAAGCGGGGAGTCCGCAAGAAAGCGAAGCCGGTTCTTTGCCTGCCCAAAGGATTGATCGATCCTGGCGAAAAGCCGCTCGAAGCTGCGCTGCGAGAAGTGCGCGAAGAAACCGGCATTACTGCCACGCCGGTTACGAAACTCGCCGACAGCAAGTATGTTTACGTGCGCTCCTGGGGCGACGGCGAGCGCGTATTCAAGATCGTCAGCTTCTATCTGCTGCGCTACGAATCGGGACGCATCGACAATATCACTGAAGCCATGCGGATCGAAGTTGCTCAGGCGCGCTGGGTTCCTCTGGAAGACGCGCCCAAACTGCTGGCCTACGGAGGAGAGAAACAAATGGCGCGCAAGGCGCTGGAGTATGTGAAGGCGCACCCGGACTTGTGATCAAAGAAAGCAAGCGCGGGGTGAACGCAGTTTCTTGCTCTTCTCTGAACTCAGCGGAAGTTCTCAGCGCGCTGGGCTGTCAAAGACTTTTGCCTTGTGACCGGCTGCTAGATAAATCTCCCACCAAGCGATTACCATTGCAGGTTCACGAGTACAGCTAAATCCTGAGTCTTACTCTGTGCTCCTCCGTGGTGAAGGTTTTTGTTTTGAGGCTTATTCATGAAACGCATTAATAAAGTTGCAGTTCTGGGCGCCGGAACCATGGGCGCCCGCATCGCCGCGCACTTTGCCAACGCTGGCGTTCCCAGCTATCTGCTGGATATTGTTCCACCCGATGCCGATGGCCCGGCGCGAAACAAGATCGCTGCCGCCGGACTCGATGCCGCGAAAAAATCCAAGCCCGCCGCATTTATGGATCTGTCGTTGGCGCGCTTCGTCACCGTCGGCAATTTCGAAGACGACCTGAAGAAACTCGCCGACGTCGACTGGATCATCGAAGCGGTCGTGGAGAATCTCGATCTCAAACGGGCCTTGTTAGAAAAAGTAGATGCCATTCGCAAGCCCGGAACTATTATCACCACCAACACCAGCGGCCTGCCGGTGGGAAAAATTGCTGAAGGATTCTCTGACGACTTCCGGCGCTCGTGGTTTGGCACGCATTTTTTCAATCCGCCGCGCTACATGCGTCTGCTCGAGCTGATTCCCACACCGGAAGCCGACCCGGCCCTGATCGACGCCGTCACTCACTTCTGCGACGTTCGCCTCGGCAAGGGAGTGGTGCGGGCCAAAGACACGCCCAACTTCATCGCCAACCGCATTGGTACATTTTCCGTGCTGAACGTGATGCGCCTCATGCAGGAAATGGATTTGACTATCGAAGAAGTCGACACGCTCACCGGACAGGCCGTGGGCTGGCCGCGCTCAGCCACGTTTCGCACCATCGACCTGGTCGGACTCGATATTCTCGGCCATGTCGTCGGCAACATGACTGCGAACGTGAAAGATGAGCGCAGCGATCTGCGCCTCCCCGAATTTTTCGGCAAGATGCTGGAACACAAAATATTGGGCGACAAAAGCAAAGGCGGCTTCTACAAGAAAAAGAAGGGCGGTGAAGGCCAGGAGGATGAACGCCTAGCGCTGGACTGGAAAACGCTCGAATATCATCCGCGGCAGAAAGCGAAATTTCCCGCGCTCGACATGGCGAAAAATATTGACGACACGGGAGCGCGAGTTCGCACACTGCTTGGCCTCGATGGTGGAGCTTTGCAGAAGCCCGATAGGGCCTCAACGTTTCTGTGGTCCGCGCTGTCCGACCTGTGGACATATTCCGCCAATCGCATCCCCGAAATTTCCGACTCCGTGGTTGAAATCGATCGCGCCATGCGCCTCGGCTTCAACTGGGAACTCGGTCCCTTCGAACTTTGGGACGCCGCCGGCGTTGAAGCCGCGGTCACCCGCATGAAAAAAGAGGGCAAGCCGGTCGCAGCGAACGTGGAAAAATTGCTGGCGGCAGGCCAGAAGTCGTGGTACGCCGACGATCCGAAATCAGCGTCAGGACGTAAGTATTGGGAACTGGCAGCCGGCAACTGGCAACTGCTTGAAGTTCCCGCGGGGGTGTGGTCCACGACGGTCGCGAAAAAATCCAACGGCGTGGTGAAGAAAAATTCCGGTGCGTCACTGATCGATCTGGGTGACGGCGTAGCCTGCCTCGAGTTTCACAGCAAGATGAACTCGCTCGGCTCCGACATCATCAGCTTGATCATTCAGTCGCTGAAGCCAAACGGTCCCGGCGACAACTTCGACGCTTTCGTCATCGCCAACGATGCCACAAACTTTTCCGTCGGGGCCAACCTGATGCTGCTGCTCATGAGCGTGCAGGAAGATGAGTGGGATGATGTCGACCTCGCGATCCGCCAGTTTCAGGGCATGACGCAGGCGATCAAATTTTCACCGAAGCCGGTGGTCGCCGTGCCGTTCGGCCTGTGCCTGGGCGGCGGCACGGAAATCTCGCTGCACGCCGCTGCGCGACAGCCGCACGCTGAACTTTATGCAGGGCTGGTTGAAGTTGGCGTCGGCCTGCTGCCGGGCGGAGGAGGGTGCAAAGAAATGCTGTTGCGCGCGGTGGACAGCGCGGCTGCCTCGCGAGGAAAAGTTTCCGCCGAAGCGCTCGCCGGCTCCGTCGAGATGATGGAAGCGATGAAGAAAGCTTTCGAAACGATCGCTACCGCCAAGGTCGCCACGTCAGCGCACGAAGCCCGCGGCCTGGGATTTATCTCCCACTCCGACCGCATCACTATGAACCGCGACCGCGTCCTCTCCGACGCCAAGGCGCGCGCCCTCGAACTCGTGCGCGGCGGCTACGAGCCGCCTGTTCCGCGCACCGATATTCCTGCGCCCGGCGAAAATCTTCTGGCCGGGCTCAAGATGGGCGTCCACATCATGCGCCAGGGGGATTTCATCACGGACTACGAAGTAAAGCTCGGCGGCAAGATTGCCGAAGTTTTGTGCGGCGGAAACGTCACTCCGGGCACGCCGGTGAGCGAGCAGTACATCCTCGACCTGGAGCGCGAAGGCTTCAAATCACTTTGCGGGGAGAAGAAGACGCAGGAGAGGATTCAGTTCACGCTGAAGACGGGGAAGACGCTGAGGAACTAGCCGCACGTGATGCGACTCGACCTTATCAACGAAATACTGCGACACGAAGACATTGAAGGACTCCTGTCAATGGGAGCCCCTGACGACGAATACGAATCGGAGGCAAAGATGATTGCGGATCGTGTTGGCGATGCGGAACGCAGAAGCAGCGAAAGGATCAGGCGAGAGGAAGTCGAGAAGATCGTCGCCGCTGTTTGGAGGGAGATGTTCAGCCTGTCAGATGAAGACGCACGACGAAGAAAAGAAGCCTTCTCGGCGGTCGCTTCCCGACTCGTCCCCTAACTCAGCCCGCTGTCACGTGCGCAAACCTGCGCACCGCCGGCTGCCTACTTTGCCGCGCCCGCCAGAGATCGTACTGCGACTGCATATTCATCCATAGTTCCGGCGTCGTGCCCAAGGCCGCTGACAACCGGATCGCCATCGCCGCGGAGATTCCGGCCTTGGCGTTCAGTACCCGCGACAGAGTCACGCGCGTAACACGCAGGTGGGCCGCTGCCGTCGATACGGCCAAGTCCCCGAGATATTCGCGGAGAACGAGGCCAGGGTGCGGTGGATTGTGCATGCGCATGAACTTGCTCCTGTATCGGTCCCGAAGGACCGTGATTGCCTAACTAGTGGTAGTCCTGATAATCGACGAAGACGGCGTCCTCGCCCTCAGACTTGAAGGTCAAACTCCGATTCCCACTGATTCTGACTGCCCAATGACCTTTGAGTTCCCCGGCCAGCGGATGAAGTTTCGATCCTGGAGCGTTCATATCTTCCGCCCGCTTGGCGTTATCAAGCGCAAACACCTGCAAGCGCAGCTTACTGGCGTGCTTCGGCTGTATCCCTGCTTTCGACCCGGTGTGGAAGAACTTCTCGACTCCCCGGTGTCGAAAGCTTTTGATCACGTCGTATAGTGTAACGCTACGCGTTACGCATCGTCAAGCTTTGTAGCAGCCATCATTCCCCTGCGCTACAATCGAATCATGCCCCCTATCAACAGATATCTTCTCGCTACCGCTGCGATCGTCGGCTTGGGTCTGACTCTCGTCATCGCCGCAACTGCAGGCGCCAACGCCCAGACTGCCCCGCAGAAAGAAGCTTCCGGGCAGGAAGTTGCTCCCGATGTTCCGGATGCGATCGCGGTTCCCGCGGGCCAAACCGTTCAGTTCGTCGCACATGCCAAGGGATCGCAGATCTACACCTGCAAAGCAGATGCGGGCGGCAAGTTCGCCTGGACGCTCAAAGGCCCGGACGCCGAACTCCGCGACCGCAACGATAAAGTGATGGGCCAGCACTTCGCAGATCCCACCACGAAGCTGCCCACCTGGAAATTGAAAGACGGCAGCGAAGTCAGCGGCAAAGCGGCCGCGCACGTTGACGCGATCGACTCAGGCTCAATCCCATGGCTGTTGGTGAATGTCGTCAGCCACGCGGGCAAGGGCCGACTGGAAGATGTGACCACCATCCAGCGCGTGCACACCCACGGCGGCAAACCCGGGGACGACGCCTGTGATGACGCGCACAAAGACGCGGAGACGAAGAGCGATTACAGGGCCGACTATTACTTTTTTGCGCCGGCGAAGTGAGGTCCAGGCGGTCTGAATGAAACTGCGCGATGTGATCAAACTGTTGGAATCGGATGGATGGCGGCTAGCACGAACCAAAGGCAGTCACAGACAGTATCATCATCCGACAAAGCCAGGAACGGTTACCGTCGCGGGTCATCCGTCGGTGGACATTCCGCCAGGAACGTTGAACAATATCCTTGAGCAGGCGGGATTGAAATGAAATATCTGGTTATTTATGAGAAGTCAGCCAAGGGTTGGGGCGCTTATGCTCCCGACCTTCCGGGACTCGGTGTCGCCGGCACGACGCTGGACGAGGTGAAGGAACTCATTCGCGAAGCCGTGGAGTTCCATCTCGAAGGTATGCGCGAGCATGGCGAGCCAATCCCGGCACCAAGTGCCACGACGGAATACATCACGGTGTAAGTCTGGTTTAAATATTTATGAGTGAAGCTGTCATCGTATCGTCGGTTCGCACGCCGGTGGGACGCGCCTTCAAAGGCACGCTCCGTGCCACGCGTCCTGATGAACTGGCCGCAATCGCGATCAAGGGCGCGCTGCAGCATGTGCCGCAACTCGATCGTAAAGAAATTGAAGACGTCATCCTGGGCTGCGCCATGCCTGAGGCCGAGCAGGGGATGAACGTGGCGCGCATCGCGTCGCTGCGCGCGGGCTTGCCGGTAGAAGTTTCCGCGCTCACGATCAATCGCTTCTGTTCATCGGGCCTGCAGGCGATTTCCATGGCCGCGGAACGCATTATGACCGGCGGCGCGGAAGTGATCGTTGCGGGTGGAACTGAATCGATGTCGATGATCCCGATGGGCGGCCACAAAATTTCGCCCAATCCTTGGCTCGTCGAACATTATCCTGACGCATATCTCACCATGGGCCTCACCGCCGAGAGAGTCGCGCAACGCTTTGGAATCACGCGCGAGGAGGCGGACCAGTTCTCGCTGCGCAGCCACATGAAAGCTCTGGCCGCGATTCAGGCGGGAAAGTTCGACGACGAAGTTGTGCCAGTCCCGGTAAGTTTCAGCACCCCGAACGGGTCGAAGCCGAAGCGCCAGGAAATCGTATTCAAAATGGACGAAGGCCCGCGCGGAGACACTTCGCTCGAAGCGCTACTCGCGCTCAAACCCGCGTTCCATGCAAAAGGCACGGTGACCGCCGGCAACTCATCGCAAATGTCGGACGGAGCGGCCGCGGCCGTGCTGATGTCGAAAGAGCGGGCGCTGGCGCTGGGCATCGAACCGCTGGCGCGTTACGTTTCATTCGCGACCGCTGGATACAAACCCGAGGAAATGGGACTGGGCCCGGTGTTCGCGATTCCGAAGGCGCTTAAAATGGCCGGGCTGAAACTGTCGGACATCGACGTGATCGAGTTGAACGAAGCTTTCGCCGCGCAGTCGCTGGCCGTGATCAAAGAAGCCGGACTCGACCCCGACAAAGTGAACCCGAACGGTGGCGCGATCGCGCTCGGGCATCCTCTGGGATGCACGGGAGCCAAACTGACCGCGAGCCTGATCCGCGAAATGAAGCGCCGCAGAGCCCGCTACGGCATGGTGACCATGTGCGTCGGCGGAGGCATGGGCGCCGCCGGAATTTTCGAAAATCTGAGCTGACCGCGACGGTATAATTCGCCTCAGGAGGGTTCCTATGACTCTCGCTCGCCTTGTCGTGGCTGTGCTGATGATTTGCTCCTTGCCAGCCTTTGCTCAGGATCAGCAATCTCAAAGCTCCCAGACCTCAGCTTCGTCCTGCAGGGAGAGTCGGACCGGATGTCGTCTGCCCGGAAACGTCCAATTTGCCGGCGGCGAGTTCTTTTTTTTCGACTTAAGCCACTACAAGGCTGCCACACCTGCGGAGCAATGGAGACTCTTCCCCGATAGGCCCGCGGATATTCCTTCCGGATACAACGCTCTTGATCCGTCGCAACTGGATCAGCACCGACTGGACGAGATCAAGAGCGATCTGCAGCTTCGCGTCGCCCGACAGTGGGACGAACTTAACGAAGACTCGATCTGCTATGCCATTCGCAGCTACGTGGTCGCGCGCGATTCGAAGGATTCCGACTCCACGCACCCGGCGGGCTATTCGACTTGCCAGCCGTCGAATCGTTACCAGGTGAAGACCGCCGACATGCGAGTGGTTTCAGGCGACCGCTGACCGACCTGACCGAACAATTCTTTACTCGATTGCTACGCTCGTTGACACGCTTCGGGAGTATTGTGTCTCAGGATGTTGGCGTACTAACTTGATACTCGTAGGTCGACATCCAAGAAAACCAGGCATCCTCGGCCCGTTCAGTCAGAGCAGTTCGGTCGGAATCAGAGGTGCTTTATGCGGCGCTCCAATCCAGGTCGTGACCTTGGTCTCGCAGCGTTTCGCCTTCTCCTCGCATTTGCGGTAATCCTGTTCTTCTCTTCCAACACCGTGGCCCAACACTCGTCCGGAGGCGGAGGAGGAGGAAGCGCGGGCGGGGGTGGAGGAAGCGCGGGTGGGGGTGGAGGAAGCTCGAGCGGCGGCGGTGGTGGCGGCGGCGGCTCTCACGGCGGCGGCTCGTCAGGCGGCGGGACCTCAGGCGGAGGATCGAGTTCTTCCGGCGGCGGTCGCGGCTCTGGCGGATCTGGCTCCTCTGGTTCGGCCGGACACGGTTGGGGCGGGCATGGCTCGAGCGGAGGCGGCTCGGCATCTTCCTCCCGTTCATCGGCGTCTCAAGCAGGTTTTTCGTATTCTTTCCGCGTGCCGAATAATGAGGTACGCGGCAAGACCGGGACAGAGAAACGAGGATTCTTCTCGATCCTGCGCCATCCCTTCCGCAAGCCGGCGTCAAGAACTGAGCTGAGATCGAAAGCCGATTTGCGCGGCCCGATCTGCGTGCGCGGACCCTGTAGAATCTGTCGGCCCGGTTGGCCGGGAATCGGCGGATGCGGGGGAACTGTAGTCGCCCGCTATGCGCACAACCTCTGCGCGGCGGGCGCCAGTGGCTGCCGGCAGCAAAATTATTTACCGAATAACTGCAACGCGGAACTCATGGCGATGGAGCGCCAGGCACACCGTATGCACGCAGCCGAGGCAGCACAAACAGGCGCCTGCTCCGTGGGTTCGAGCCAGGATTGTTCGGACCGGACCACTGCTTCTCAAAGCGAAGCCAGCCTCTACCGCGCCTCACTAAGCAGATACCGGGCGTGCATGCAGCGGTCGTTTACGATGAATCCATTTATCCACTATGTGAGCGGTTACTCGCGGGGATTCTCTTCCTATCCCTTGAATTTCGACCTGGAGGCCGACTCAGAGTATCGTTAGGCTCGCCCATGGTTGAGGTCTTAACTATCGGCCCGCACCCTTCCTATCTTTCCGTTCCGCGCCGCATTAGAATTGCAGTGCTCTTTCCGCCGCCTCTTGCAGGGCCTGGTGGATTCCGGGTTGAGCATGTTTAGTTGAGCAATCATTCGAGGAATGAATATGGCGACGACCACGACAGTTCTTAAGGCCAAGATTTCCGGCGGCAGCTTTTTGCTGGAGGCGCGGCAGCCTGACGATGTTTTCACGCCTGAAGATTTCAGCGAGCAGCACCATCTGATCGGGCAGACGGCGGAAGAGTTCGCGGTCAACGAGATTCTGCCGAACGTGGAGAAGATCGAGCATAAGGATTTCTCGGTTTCGCGCGCGCTGCTGAAAAAAGCGGGTGAACTCGGCCTGAGCGCGGTGGAAATTCCTGAGACCTACGGCGGCCTGGAAATGGACAAGGTTACAGCCGCCGTGATCGCCGACCATATCGCGAAATACGCCGGCTTCGCCACCACGTGGGGCGCACACAGTGGCATTGGCATGTTGCCCATCGTTTACTTCGGCACCGAAGAACAGAAACATAAATATCTGCCGCGCCTGGCCGCCGGGGAAATTGTCGGCGCGTATGCCCTGTCGGAAGCGTCTTCTGGTTCGGACGCGCTCAACTGCCGCGCCCGCGCCGAACTTTCTCCGGATGGCAAGCACTATATTCTTAACGGCGAGAAGATGTGGATCACCAACGCCGGCTTCGCCGATCTGTTCACTGTGTTCGCCAAGATTAATGGCGAGAAGTTCAGCGCATTTCTGGTAGAACGAACTTTCGCGGGATTCTCAGTCGGCGCGGAAGAACACAAGATGGGAATTCGCGGTTCGTCGACCTGCCCCATCATTCTCAATGACTGCAAAGTTCCGGTGGAAAACCTGCTGGGCGAAATCGGCAAGGGGCATGTGATCGCGTTCAATATTTTGAATGTAGGGCGATTCAAGTTAGGCGCGATGTGCGTCGGCGGGGGCCGCGTCTCGCTGGAAAATGCGATCGGTTACGCCAAGCAGCGGAAAGCGTTCAACAAAGTGATCGCCGACTTTGGGCTGGTGCGGGAAAAAATCGCCAACATGGCAACGCTGATCTATGTGGGCGAATCCCTGGTCTATCGCACTGTCGGCATGATGGATGTGGCTTTGAGCGAGGTCGACAAATCGGCAGCAGATGCCGCCAGGCAGACGCTGAAAGCCATCGAGGAGTACGCGGTCGAGTGCTCCATTATTAAAGTGTGGGGCTCGGAGATGATCGACTACGTCGTCGACGAGACGGTGCAGATTTACGCTGGCTATGGGTTTGTCGAAGAATATCCCGCCGAGCGCGCGTACCGCGATGCCCGCATCAATCGCATCTTCGAGGGCACCAACGAAATTAACCGGCTGATCATTACCGGCTTCCTGTTGAAGCGGGCGATGACCGGGCAATTGCCGCTGATGCCTGCGATCAAGAAACTGATGGACGAAGTTCTCTCGGGCCCGTCGATGGCGGAAGAACTCGAAGGCGCTCTGGCAGACGAACGCAAGCTCGTCGGACAAGCCAAGAAGCTGGGACTGTTCGCTGCGGGCGCGGCGACACAGAAATACATGCAGGCGATTCAGGATCAGCAGGAAATCATGGGCGCAATCGCAGACATGACCATTGAAACCTACGCCATGGAATCGGCGGTGTTGCGTGCGCAGAAAATCGTCGAGGCCAAGGGCGAAGCCGCCGCAGCCCTGCCGATTGCCATGACGCGCGTGTATCTGTCGCAGGCTTTCGAGAAAATCGAATCCGCCGCCAAAAAAGTGATCGCCGCAGTTGCCGACGGCGACATGCTGCGCACGCAACTGGCCATCCTCCGTCGACTCGCAAAGCACGAGCCATTCAACACCATCGAACTGCGGCAACAGATCGCGCAGAAACTGATCGAGCGCGGGAAGTACACGCTCGCGTAGAAACCAGCGTAAGAGCTCAACCACAGAGGACACAGGGAACACCGAGGAACGGCAAAGCCTCTGTGATCCCCCGTGTCCTCTGTGGTTAGCTTTGTTCTTTCTCTTCGCTCTGGTACAAATGTCACGATGAAAATCACAGTTCTGCATCTCATCGCTGCGCTCGCGATGGCTTCGACTTTGGCGGCGCAATCTGCTCCCGCTGCGCCGCTAGATTCGGCGACTTTCGACACCGACGGCACGGCGCACATCACGCGCGTCGTCCCGATGCCTTTGACGATCAGTCCGGAGGCGCAGAAATGGCTGCAGTCGCTGGCCCAGCAAAAAGTCGGGCCGCCGGAAACGCTGGCCGAGCGCCGCGCCCGGACCGACGAATGGCGCAAGATGGATTCCGCCGAAGCGCGCCGCCTCTATCCCGTGAATGTGGAGGAAACCACAACGGCGGGCGTGCGCACCGACATCATTACGCCGCTATCGAATCCCGAATAGCAAGCGCGTCCTCATCAATCTCCACGGCGGCGGATTCAACTCGGATTCCGGCTCGCTGATCGAGGGCGTCCCCATCGCGAACCTCGCCAAGATTAAAGTCGTCTCGGTCTACTATCGCCTCGCGCCGGAAAATCCTTTTCCTGCAGCGGTCGACGATGTGGTCGCGGTTTACAAAGAGCTGCTGAAAACATATTCGCCGCGCAGCATTGGAATTTTCGGAACCTCGGCGGGAGCGATTCTCACGGCACAGGTAACGGTCCGCCTCAAGCAACTGGGTTTGCCCTTGCCTGCCGCGCTCGGAATTTTTTCTGGCCTCGCCGATTTCAGCCGCGTCGGCGACGCCCGGCAACTGTTTACGCTGAATGGATTTCCCGGAAGAATGGAACCAACCGAACCCGGCCATCTGCCGGACGACGAGTATGTCGCTAAGACCGATCGCAAAGATCCGGTTCTGTCGCCGATGTTCGCCGACCTGCATGGCATGCCGCCCACTCTGCTGGTCACCAGCACGCGCGATCTGCTGCTGAGCGACACCACGATATTTCATCGCGCCCTGCTGGCTGCCGGCGATGACGCGCAGCTCGTCGTATTCGAAGCACTGCCGCATGCCTTCTGGTATCACTTCCAATTGCCCGAGACGAAAGAAGCGCTCGGACTGATGGCAAAATTCTTCGACGAACATCTGGCGCGATAGACTTCCCCACGCATGCATCCCCGGCTCTCAAGGAAATTCGCCTCATGACTCGCAAAACTCTTAAGCTTGTGCAAATTCCATTTCTGCTGCTCGCACTTATTTTTTCGCTCTCTGCCATTTCACGCGCCGGCGTCACTCTGCCAGCGCTGCTCGCCGATCACATGGTCGTGCAGCGCGGATTGCCAGTTCACGTTTGGGGAATGGCCGAGCCTCATGAGACGGTCTCCGTCACCTTTCGCGGCGAGACGAAGGCCACGACCGCGGACGACGACGGCCGCTGGAGCGTTTTCCTGTCGCCCGGTGAAGCTGGCGGCCCCTTTCAGCTCAGCATCAAGGCGACAAACGCGATCGTACTGAACGATATTCTCGTGGGTGACGTCTGGGTCGCGTCCGGGCAGTCGAACATGGAGTTCCCCATGACGAATCTCGCCAATGCGCAGACCGAAATCGCGGCAGCGCAGAATCCGAAGATTCGCTTGTTCCTGGTGAAGCACAAGCCCGCCGATTATCCGCTGGAGAGTGTCGAGTCCAAGGGCTGGGCCGCGGTCACTCCGGAGACAGTGGCAGATTCGTTCGCCGTGGCATATTTCTTCGCGCGCAATTTACAGCAAAAGCTAGGCGTGCCCATCGGCCTGATCGAGTCGGCGTGGGGAGGAACTCCGGCCGAGTCGTGGACCAGCCTGCACAGCCTCTCCGCCGACGCGTCGCTCATGCCGGTTTTTTCCGAGCGCGCGAAAACGCTGGCCGACCAATCGACGGTAGTGTTGCGTCAGGTAAAAGAGGAACACGAGTATCAACGGGCCGTCGCCCAGGCTAAGGCCGACGGCAAGCCGGTGCCGTGGCGGCAATGGCATCCGGATTTCGCGGCGTGGGCTCCGGCGGCGCTTTACAACGGAATGATCGCGCCGCTCACTCCGTTCGCGATTCGCGGCGCCATCTGGTATCAGGGTGAATCCAACTCCGGCGAACGTGCGTCGCTCTATTCGCGGCTGTTTCAAACTATGATTCGTGATTGGCGCAACGCGTGGGACGAGGGAGATTTTCCATTTCTCTTTGTTCAGATCGCGAACTGGAATACTTCGCCGGATGGGCGGTGGCCGGAGGTTCGCGACGCGCAACGGCAGGCGCTCGCGCTGAAGAATACCGGGATGGCGGTGACGATCGACATCGGCGATCCGGAAGATCTGCATCCCAAGAACAAACAGGATGTCGGCTTGCGGCTGGCGCTGGCGGCCCGCGCGATTGCATACAACGAAAAAGTCGAGTGGTCGGGCCCGCTTTATCGCCAACTCACGCAGGAAGACCATGCGCTGCGCGTTTGGTTCGACCATGCCGTCGGACTGGCGGCGAAGGGCGCGGACGGCGCGCCACTAACCGGGTTTGAAGTCGCCGGCGCGGACGGAAAATATTCCGTCGCAGACGCCAAGATCGACGGCACGTCAGTCGTGGTGTCGAGTGCGACCGTGCCGGCCCCGGTTTCCGTGCGCTACGCCTGGGCCCCCAGTCCATCCTGCAATCTCATCAACAAAGAAGGCTTGCCGGCGTCGCCGTTTCAGGCACCCGAGTGATGCTGGTGGGAGCTTATGTTTCCATACCAATCTGCGCACGCTTCTGGTAAAAACGTCTTCATGAAAATGATCCGCTGTCGTTCTTGTGCTGTTGTGCGTGTCGCTTTTCGCCTCCGGTCTGTTCGCGCAGGAGAAGCAGGAGAAAATGTCTCCCTCGGCGAATCTCGCGCTCACTCCGCCCATGGGATGGAACTCGTGGAACAAGTTCCAATGCAACGTCAGCGAAGACATGATCAAGAGCATGGCCGACGCGGTGGTGAAGTCGGGCATGAAAGACGCGGGCTACGAATATGTGAACATTGACGACTGCTGGCAGGTGAGCCGCGACGCCAACGCCAATATTGTTCCCGACCCGCAGCGCTTTCCGCACGGCATGAAGGCGGTCGGAGATTACATTCATTCGCTCGGGCTGAAATTCGGCGTGTATTCGGACGCGGGTTCGAAGACCTGTGCAGGCCGACCCGGCGGCCTGGGGCACGAGTATCAGGACGCTGTGCAGTACGCGGCGTGGGGCGTCGACTACTTGAAATACGACTGGTGCAGCACGACGTCGCAGGATGCGAAGTCGTCATATGCCAACATCCGCGCGGCTCTCGATGCTTCCGGCCGCCCGATCGTGTTGAGCATCTGCGAGTGGGGCACCGCCAAGCCCTGGCTGTGGGGCAAGGAAGTCGGCGGGAATTCGTGGCGGAGCACCGGCGACATTCAGGATCGCTGGGGCGGCCAGCAGAAATGGCCGGACGGTTCGTGCTGCTCGAACGGTGTGCTCGCCATCATCGACCAGCAGGTCGGATTGCAATCGTATGCTGGGCCGGGGCACTGGAACGATCCGGACATGCTCGAAGTCGGCAATGGCGGAATGACGGATATGGAATACCGCTCGCATTTCAGTCTGTGGGCGCTGCTGGCCGCGCCGCTGATCGCGGGCAATGACTTGCGCAATATGCGGCCGGAGATTCACGACATTCTCACCAACAAAGAAGTGATCGCTGTGGATCAGGATGCGCTGGGGCGCGAAGGCGAGCGCGTCGGCAAAAAATGGCGACTGGGAAGTCTGGGCGAAGCAGTTAAAGGATGGGAGCCGCGCCGTGATCCTGCTGAATCGCGGCGGCACCGAACAGCAGATCACCGCGAACTGGGAGGATATTGGTTATCCCGGCAGCGTAAGTGCTTCCGTACGCGACCTGTGGGCGCACAAAGACCTGGGAAAGTTTACGGGGAAATTTTCAGCGGCCGTAGCATCGCACGGCGTCGTGATGGTGACTGTGAAACCGTAGCCCAAACTGACCACAGAGCCACAGTGACGCAACGCGGTTGACTTTCTCTGTGGCTCTGTGACTCTGTGGTGAAATCACGCTGGCTTTTTCTTCAACTCTTCCATCACACTCTGGATCAGCTCTTTCGCGTCGGTCAGACTCTTCATGATGATTTGAATATCCATCACGGGCTTGCCCGGCCAGCGCTGGCTCTGGCAGTAGACGCCATGCTGGCCAACCAGCGCCATGGCGTCGGTAATCGTGTCCATGGTGACGGCGAGACGGCCGCGGGGCACGCCCATCATGGTCTCGTAGTGCTCCAGTTCTTCCTGCTTCTCTTCGAATACCGGCATCAGACGATTGTAACTGCGCGCAGCGATGGCGCATAATGGCGTGACTACTGACTTATTCGTTGCTCACACGTCAAAACCTTTGGCATTACCCCAGCACTTCAACTCAAGTTGCAGCATCAAAAGGAGAGCTCATGCAAAAACGAATCCCCCAGCTTATGTTCGCCATTTTGGCCCTCACCCTGTTCGCATCGGCGCAAGCCAGCCCGCCGGCGTCGGCATCGTGCGACCTGGGAGGCGGCAAGACCATCAAGACCGATTACTCCAGCCCGCGCCTGAAAGGACGCAAGATGGTTGGCGGTCAGGATCCTTACGGCCAAGTCTGGCGCAACGGCGCCAACTCGGCGACCACCTTTGTGACCAGCGCCGACGTTGTGGTTGGCGGAACGACCGTCCCCGCCGGCAACTACACGCTGTTCATTCTCCCTACGGAACAGAAGTGGACTCTCATCATCAACAAGAAGACCGGCGAATGGGGAATTCCCTACAAGTATGAAAGCGATGAACTCGCCCGCATCGACATGAAGATGTCGATGCCGCAGTCGCCCGTCGAGAACTTCACCATCGCCTACGATAAGACTTCCACAGGGTGCACTTTGCGCGAGGACTGGGACAAAACGCGTGCAACCGTGGACATCAGCGCGAAATAACATCGAATCTCCACTTGGAAAAAACTGCACGACGCTTCGCGGTCACGAGGCTCCGTGCAGTTTTTATTTTTCCGATTGATGGAGATGGTCAAGAGCCTGCCGCGCCTCGACAAAGTCCGGAGAGATTTTCAGGCTCTCGCGGTAGGCCTCAAGAGCCTGCGGTATTTTGCCCGCCTGCGCCAGTGTGCTCCCGAGTTCGTAATACGCCTGCGCGGTCGGCTGAAGCTCGATGGAGCGCGAGAGATCGCTAGCCGCTTCGTCGAGTTTGCCTTGCTTCCGTGCGAGTAAACCCAAACCGAACCATGCGTTGTACTGGCTGGGATTGAAGCGCAAAGACTGATCGAAGCTCTTGTGCGCGTCATCGTCATCGCCGAGCGCGCTATAGGCTGCGCCCAGGTTGGCGTAAGTCTGCGCCAGCAGCGCCGGATCGGATGTGAGTTGCGCCGTGGCTTCATATTCTGCGATGGCCTCGCGCATCTGGTTGTGAACTTGAAAATAAGTTCCCAGATTGCTCCGGCTCAAAGGATCGCGAGGATTGATGCGCGCTGCGGCCTCAAAATGCGGATGCGCCTCTTCTTCCTTACCCTGCAGAGTCAGCGCGCCACCCAGGTTATCTTCGGCCACAAAATTATTTGTTGTAACCGCGAGCGTGTGCGACCACAAATCCACATTGCTCTGCCAGTATCCAATTTGGCGATGTGTGGCGATTGCGAGAGCGACAAGCACCATGACCGCCGGAACCATCGGCCAGAGCCCGAACTTCTTTTCCTCCGCCCACTCAGCAACGCCGAACGCGATCATCACGAAAATCCCGATCAGCGGAATATAGGCATAGCGGTCGGCCATAGCCGCTTCGCCAACCTGAATAAGACCGATGACCGGAACCAATGTTCCTAGAAACCACAACCAGCCGACGAGCGAGGTATCGATGAGCTACGAAACTTCCATACAGCCGCGCTGATCGCGAGCAGCACACAGTGCGGCGAGGGCCACTTGCCCCGACGCCAGCGAATTTCCGGGATGCGGATATAGCGGCGCTAGATGCGCCGGCCAGACCATCTTCCACAAGTACATCGCGTACGCATAGATGGCGTTGGCGAGACGCGCTCCGAATGAAACTTCAGCGATCGTGCGCACAGCACCGCCGGTCTGCTGGGCTTCCATTGTGATCACAGCGCTGGCCGCTGACAACCCGAGCAATGGAATTTTTTCCAGCACAAGCCGCGGCCACGAAACCGTCGGCCCTAGTCTCTTAGTTTCAACGGTCGCTCCGGGCACACGCCCCAACGGCCAGTAATCGAGCAATAACAGAACGAACGGTAACGTGATCACCATGGGCTTTGAAGCCAGCCCAGCAGCGAACAGAAACGCGACCGCCAAATACCGCTTCCAGTCCGGGTTTCGCGCGTACCATCCATAGGCCCAAAGCGTGAGGAAAAAAAACATCGTGCACAGAACATTTTTCCGCTCCGCCACCCACGCCACCGACTCGACATTGATCGGATGAATCGCGAACACGCCGCGACGAAAAGCTCGGCCCCAGGCGCCGACGTAGCCCACATCAACAGCAGAAAAAGCAGGATTACGTTCACGCGCATGCAGCAGAATGCTGGTGAAGTGGTGCCCGACGGGATTCAGGCGATACAGCGAGCACATCGAGTGCGTGCGACATCCAGGTGAGGGGATGCCAGTTGGCCTGCTCCGTCGAGGTGAGCGCCCAACGGAACGTGTCCGCAGTCAGCCCCTGCCGAACATGCGGATTCTCGGTGACGTAGCGGTCATCGTCATAATTCACAAACGGATGGCGATTGACCGGGTTATAGAGCGCGAGCGTGACCACCGCGAGCAGCAGGCAGACAATTGGGTTGCGCTTCTCGGCGGACATGAACGCGCCTGGCGATTCCTTTGCAGGCGGAGTTTTCTTTGTGGGGAGGCAATATCAGGATTTAACCACAGGAGGGACACAGGCCAGGAAACACGAAGGCACGGGCGCGCAATTGCTGATTGTTGAAGTTGACTGGCAATCCGGGTGCGGTGGCCAATGTGTCACGAATTAACAATCGCTAGTGCCGGCTTCCAGCGCAACACCGGCTTTCTCGCAGCCGCAGTCTCATCCAGCCGGGAAACTCTCGTCGAATGCGGCGCGTCGAGCACCGTCTGCGGATCTTCTTCTACTTCTTCCGCGATCGACTTCATGGCCTCAATGAACAGATCCATCTCTTCTACGGATTCGCTCTCGGTGGGCTCGATCATGAGCGCACCGGGAACAATCAGTGGAAACGCCGTCGTATAAGGATGAAATCCGTAATCGATCAGGCGCTTCGCAATGTCCATGGTGCGCACGCCCTTTTTCAACTGCACTTTGTCGCTGAACACAACCTCATGCATGGTCGGCGTGGAATAAGGCAGGTCGTACACGCCTTCAAGGCCTTTGCGGATGTAGTTGGCGTTGAGCACGGCGTCTTCCGTAGTCTGCCGCAGGCCATCCGGGCCGTTGGCCTGAATATAGGCCAGCGCGCGCACAAACATTCCAAAATTGCCGTAGAAGGCCCGTACGCGCCCCACGGATTGCGGGCGATTGTAGTCGAAGCTCAGCGTACCATCCGATTTCGTCACCACCACCGGCGTCGGCAAAAATGGCTCGAGCGCTTTCTTGATGGCGACGGGGCCCGATCCCGGACCACCTCCGCCGTGCGGCGTCGAAAAAGTCTTGTGCAGGTTCAGGTGCATCACGTCGACGCCGAAATCGCCCGGTCGGACCTTGCCGACCAGCGCATTCATGTTGGCGCCGTCCATGTAGAGCAGGCCGCCCTTGGCGTGGAGAATGTCCGCGATCTTGTGGATGTCCTGCTCGAACACACCCAGCGTGTTGGGATTGGTGAGCATGAGCGCGGCTACATCTTCGTTCATCTGTGCCGCGAGCGCCGCGATGTCGACCATGCCGCGCGAATCCGACTTCAGATTCTCCACCGCATAGTTCACCATCGCGGCCGTGGCAGGATTCGTTCCATGCGCAGAGTCCGGAATCAGAATTTTCTTGCGCGCATTCCCTTTGGACTGGTGATAGGCGCGCACCATGAGCAAGCCGGTCATCTCGCCGTGCGCGCCGGCGGCGGGCTGCAGCGTGATCGCGTCCATGCCGGTGATTTCGATGAGTTGCTCGCTCAGGCTTTTGATGATGTACAGCGCGCCCTGAGAAATTTTTTCGGGTTGGTAAGGATGCCCGTTCGCGATTCCCTCGACTCGCGCCACAGCCTCGTTCACTCGCGGGTTGTACTTCATGGTGCAGGAGCCGAGCGGATACATGCCCAGATCGATGGCATAGTTCCAGGTCGACATGCGCGTGAAGTGACGGATGATTTCGATCTCGCTCACTTCCGGCATGTTACCGAGATCTTTTCTTTCGGATGAGCCCAACAACGCGGCGGTGTCGACTTCCGGCACGTCGAGCGGCGGCAACTTCCACGCCGCCTTGCCCGCCGACGACTTCTCAAAGATCAGTCCTTCGTTCTGGTTGACTTGCAGCGACGCTTTGCGGATCTGGGGCTTCATCGCGCCACCTCTTCCACGTCCGCTTCCTCAGAAGCCCGCACCGAACGTTCGCTCTCGGCGATCAATCCCGCAGCGGTATCGATTGCGCTGCGCGTGGTCAACTCCGTGCAGCACCACAAAGCCGCATTCCCGAGTTCGGGATAGAACTTCTTCAGCGGCAAGCCGCCAACCATTTTGTGGCCCAGCAGGCGGCTGTTGATCGCGTGCGGATCTTCACTTGTTTGCACGACGAATTCATTGAAGCGTGGCGCTTCGTTGAATAGGATCTTCCCGTGCTTGGCAAACTGGCTCGCCGCGTAAGCCGTCTTGGCCAAGTTCTGCTTCGCCAATTCCTTCAGACCGACTTTACCGTAGACCGCCATGAAAATGTTAACCATCAGCGCGACCAAGGCCTGATTGGTGCAGATGTTCGAGGTCGCCTTCTCGCGGCGGATGTGCTGCTCGCGCGTAGCGAGCGTCAACACGAATCCGCGCCGGCCCTGCTTGTCGACGGTTTGGCCGACGAGGCGCCCGGGCATTTGGCGAACATATTTCTCGCGCGTCGCGATTACGCCGCAATAAGGTCCGCCGAATCCGAGCGGAACGCCAAACGACTGCGCCTCCATGGCAATCACATCGGCTTCCCGCGGAGGTTCCACAATTCCAAGCGAGACTGCTTCGGCGATCGAGACCACCAGCATCGCCCCGTGTTTATGCGCGATCTCAGCAATCGCAGCGACATCTTCGATCGTCCCGAAGAAATTCGGCGACTGAACCAGCACGCACGCAGTCTCCGGAGTAATGGACTTCTCCAGCTCTTTCAAGTTCACGCGCCCGTCGCCATTGAAACCCGCAACCGAGAGCGGCATGCCCTGATGCGTGGCGTACGTCGCGAGCACTTCGCGATACTCCGGATGCAGGCTGCGCGCCACCACCACCGAACGGCGGCCAGTCAGCCGAACCGCCATCATCACGCCCTCTGCGGCAGCGGTCGAACCGTCGTACATCGACGCGTTCGCCACTTCCATGCCGGTCAACTCGCAGATCATCGTCTGAAATTCGAAAATCGATTGCAACGTACCCTGCGAAATCTCCGCCTGATAAGGAGTGTAGGCGGTGAGAAACTCGCCCCGCGAGATCAGCGAATCGATAATGACCGGGCGGTAATGAAAGTACGCGCCCGCTCCCAGAAAGCTGGTGTAGCCGTCACCGTTCTCGCGCGAACGCTGGCGAAAGAAGTCCACGATTTCCGACTCCGCCATCTGGCGCGGGATGTTCAGGTCGCGGGTCAAGCGGTATTCAGCGGGAATCGGCGCAAACAGTTCGTCGACCGAGCGCAGGCCAATGGCCTTCAGCATGGCTTCGCGATCGGCGGGAGATTTGGGTAAATAGCGCATAGGAAGTTCTTTAAACCGGCGTCAGACCTTGGTCTTCAGCAAGAAAATCAGCTCGGGGTCTGAGGTCCGAGGTCTGACGTCCGGCGTTTCAGTGTCCCGCCTCTTCCGCTACAAACTTTTCGTAGTCGGCAGCCGAGAGCAGGCCATCAAGTTCCCCGGGATTCTTCAGCGTCATCTTCAGCATCCAGGAGCCGTGCGCGTCGGTGTTTACCTTTTCCGGCGACGTGGCTAAGTCAGCGTTGACCTCGGTCACGGTGCCCGACGCCGGCGCAAACAGGTCCGATACGGCTTTCACTGACTCAACCGTGCCAAACGTCTTGCCGGTCGTGAGTTCGGCGCCGACCTTGGGAGTCTCGACAAATACGATGTCTCCCAGCGACTGCTGCGCGTAGTCGGTGATGCCGACCGTGGCCGTGTTGCCGCTTACCTGAATCCACTCGTGTTCTTTCGTGTATTTACGATCTGTCGGATAGGCCATAAAACGCTTCTAGCTCCTGGTTACTGGCTTCCAGCAAAAATCCTCTGTGATCCTCTGTGTTTAAGCTTTTTTCTTCGGACGCTTATAAAACGGAGTCGGAACCACGACCGCTCCCACGCCTTGACTTCGAATTTCAACTTTCAACGCCGTGCCTACTGCCGCCAACTCGACCGGCACATACGCCAGCGCAATATTTTTTTTCAAAAACGGCGCTGGCGATCCGCTGGTGACGTATCCAATTTCGCGGCTGCCGGCGTCGAGCACTTTGTAGCCGTCGCGGGCAATGCCGCGCTCCGTCATCTCCAGGCCAACCAGGCTTCTCTTCAAGCCAGCGGCTTTCGCCTTCTCCAGCGCGGCGCGGCCGAGGAACTCCGCTTTCTCCATCTTGCAGAAGCGGTCAAGGCCGGCTTCCCAGACATTAATCGTATCGGAAATTTCGTGCCCGTAGAGCGACAGCGAGCCTTCGAGGCGTAGCGTATTGCGCGCGCCCAGGCCGCAGGGCACGCAGCCAAACTCTTTGCCCGCGGCGAGAATTTCATACCAGACCCGGGCGCCGGTCGCCTCGTCAGCTGGAATATAGATCTCGAACCCATCCTCGGCGGTGTAACCCGTGCGGCCCATCAAAATATTCGGGATACCGCACACCTTGCCGCGCGTAACCCAGTAAAACTTAACCGTGCTCAAGTCGGCGTCGGTGAGTTTCTGCAGCAGAGTTACCGCCTTCGGGCCCTGAATCGCAATCTGAGTGAAGTCATCCGACAAATTCTCCACCGCGCAATCGAACTGGCGGGTGTTATCGCGTACCCAACTGAAATCCTTCTCGCGCGTCCCGGCATTGATGACGAGGAGGTATTCGTCCTCGCCGAGGCGGTGAACGATCACGTCGTCGACGAACGTGCCTTCGGGATAGAGCAGCGCCGAGTACTGCGCCTGCCCGACCGCCAGCCGCGACGCATCATTCATCGAAATATGCTGCACCGCGGCCAGCGCCTGCGGACCAGCCATGCGGATGTCGCCCATGTGGCTGACGTCAAAAATGCCCACGCCGGTTCGCACCGCCATGTGCTCATTGATAATGCCGCAGCCGATCGCCGCAGGATATTCCACCGGCATGTCCCAGCCGTTGAACTCCACCATCTTCGCGCCCATCTCGCGATGGACGGCGTTCAGCGCAGTTTTGCGGACGGTCGTGGTGGCGCCGGCGGGGGTCGCCTCAACCAAAGACAAAATAAACCTCTATTCAACGGCCGAGCCGCTGGGGTGAGTGTAACCTTTAAACGTATCACGCAGTTTTTCTGCGGGTCAAACCGGAGGGATCATCGCCAGGGTCGACGCAGCGAAACGCAGAAGATGATCACGATTCCTCTGTGTTCCTCGGTGTCCTCTGGGTTTACGATTTTGACTTACCGCCCGAACTGCACAGTAACGCGGGCCCCTGCCGCCACGTGGGTTCCGGCAACCGGCGATTGCTGGCGGCCCACACCGCTGCCCACGGCGTCGAGCTGCAGACCGAGATCCTGAGCGGCCTCCACCGCGCCGCGCACCGTCTTGCCGACGAACGACGGCACTTCGATTCCGCCTTGCTCCACGTCGAGGACCACCGTTCCAGTCCTGGGCAGTTTCGTCTGCGCATCAGAATCTGGCGGCTGCGATGCCGTTTCCGGATAGCGCGATGCCGCGACCGCAGTGCTCGACACCGACTCACGGACGGCGGCCTGCACGACGTGACCATCCGCGGTGGTCCGCGGCATGGATTGCACGGCATCTTCTCTTCCACCAGTCGCCGGCGGAGTTGCCCGCGCAACGGGGGGCTTCGCGTCAACCGACACGCCGCTCACGTCCGCGGTTTCGAGCGGCTCGCCGGGATGATCTGGCGTACCTTCTTCCAGATCCTTCTCCTTCATCTTCATCCGGGCGAGCAATTGTTGATGCTGCGGCGACAGCGGCAGATCGTGCGGCACATGCAGATATTCGAGCACTTGCTGCGAGACGCGTTTGAATACCGGCGCCGAAACCTGTCCCCCCTGGTGGAGCCCTACGGCGGAATCCAGGATCACGACAACCACGATCTGCGGATTGTTTACAGGCGCGAAACCGGCGAACGACGCGATATATTTCGTCTTCGAATACGCCCCCGTTGCGGGATCAACTTTCTGCCCGGTACCTGTTTTCCCCGCCGACGTGTAGCCTTCCAGAATTGCCTTACGCCCCGTGCCTTCGAGCACGACCTTTTGCATCATCGATCGCATCTCGGCCGCCGTGAACGATGAGATCACGCGCTGCCCTTCCGCTGGATGAAACGCGACCGTCTGCACCGCGCCTTGGGGAGGCGCCATACCGGTCACGATGCGCGGCGGCACTCTGACGCCATCGTTAGCAAAGGTCGAAATCAGGCTGCTCAACTGGATCGCCGAAATGCCAATCTCCTGCCCCATCGAAATCGCGGCGATCGAAACCTTCGACCAGCGGCTCACCGGCTTGGTCATCCCGCGAGTTTCCCCGGGCAGTTCAATCCCGGTCTGCTGACCAAATCCAAACGCGCGAATGTATTTATAGAACCGATCTTCACCCAGGCGCAGCGCAATTTTGATCGAGCCCACGTCGCTCGATTCCGCCAGCACACCCCATACCGGCAGCAACCCGTGCGGCTTGGAATCGCGGATGCGCATGCCGTTGTACACGATCGATCCCATCTGGCAATCGAACACTTCGTCAGGATTCGTAAGCTTTTCTTCCAGCGCCGCCGAAATGGTCACCAGCTTGAAGGTCGATCCCGGCTCATACGCGTAGCTCACCGCGCGATTGGTGAGCGCCGCGGGCGTGATTTGCTTGCGCAGATTGGGATTGAAAGTCGGCCGGTTGGCCAGCGCCAGGATTTCCCCAGTGTGCGGATTTTCGACAATCACCGTGCCCGCGATCGCCTGAGTATCGTGAATCGCCTGGTCAAGTTCCTTCTCGGCGACGTACTGAATATTCTTGTCGATGGTGAGAGCCAGGTTGTCGCCTGGATTCGGTTGGGTCTCGACATCGGAGAACCACTTCCGGCGCGCGTCGACCGAGATAAACATTTTTCCCGGCTGCCCGCGAAGCTGGTCGTCAAACTCATGCTCAATGCCGCTCTGCCCAGAATCTTCCATCCCTACCGAACCCAGCACCTGCGCCGCCAGATCGCGCGCGGGATAAAAACGTTTGGGCTCTTTCTGGAAATGAATCCCCTGCAGCTTCAGCGAATTGATGCGCTCGATAGTCTCGTCGCTGGCCTTGCGCGCTACCCAGCAAAAAGTTTTGTGAGCGCGGCAGTCCGCCAGCACGACGTTGTAGTCGTCGCCGGTTATGCGCGTAATCAGAGAGACGGCAGTGGGAAGGTCCTTGACTTCATTGGGCACGGCGAATGCCGAATCAACCAGCACCGACATCGCCAGCTCATGCCCCGCGCGGTCATAAATAACTCCGCGCTTAGCGTCCAGCGGGATGGCGCGCTGCTGCTGGTGTCCCGCCTGTTTGACGAACTTGCCATAACTAAAGATCTGTAGGAAAACCAGCCGCCCGCAGATGGCGACGCACCACAGCAGAAGCATGCCACCGAGAAGATAGAGCCGGGAGTTCTTGCCGGGAGTGGAATTGTTCGCCATCGAAACCCGTCGTTGGTCGTTAGTCGTTGGTCGTATTTGGTCGTTAGTCGTTGGCCTTGGCGTTCGCGTCGCTCGTTTATCCGTTCGTTTTACGCTCTGTCATCCTGAGCGGAGCATGCCGACGAGCGAAGCGAATCGGCATGCGCAGTCGAAGGACCCCTTGCACCTATGCAGCGCCGGCGGCTGCGAAAGGAGCTTTCACCCCGGCCTCCGTGCCGGCACATGAGACAAACATGGCGGCCCGATTACAGGCCGCCGCAAAACTGCCACCGAGCTTCGCCCGGCAAGCGGACGAATGCGTCCGCCGCTACGCAATCGCACTACCGCCCCGGCATCACGTCAACCGGAACTACGCTCGCCATGACCGGCCCCTGCCCATCGCCCGACGCCGAATCCATGCGAATCACCTGCCCCGGTTCCGGCGGCACCAATCCGATCCGGCGCGCCAGCACATCAATCCGTTCCGGATCGCGCAGCGACGCATCTTCCAACCGCAGCGCATGATTCATCTCGGTCTTCTCGTTGAGTTCGCGCTTAGCCGATTCGATCTGATAGCCGTACTCGATGGCCTTGAAATGTTGCCACGCATAAGTAAAGACCAGCAAAAACAAGCAGGCCAGCGCGGTGCCGAACTGCTTCATCTCGCGATTGCGTCGCGGATCTTCCACCTTCACCAGCCGCGAATTGTCGATCGACTTGGAAAAATAAATCTCGGGCGTCCCCGTCCAGATCGAACGCCGCCCTGCCGCCGGAATCGCATCGTGAAATGTCGCCGCCGCTGCCGCCATGTTATGCCGCCCCCATGAAAACCTGTCGCGCAAAAATCTGGTCGCTCTCGTTCACTGGAACCTGCATGCAAAAAATCTCATGCAGTTCGCGTTCAACGGCAACCTGCCGGACGTTCCGCTCCACCTGTTCCACCGTCGTCATCAAATCGTTGATCAATGTGCCTGTATACATTTCCCTGCCTCAAACTTTGGATTCCTACCACGGAACCCGCCAAGCGCAGCTTTCAGCTTTCAGCCGTCAGCTCTCAGCTTTTTCCCACTCGGCGGATCTTCGTCCGCCTTCTTCAATCTCTAAGCCCCGGCACGCCATTACAGCTGTGCCGGGAACTCCGGCTGGTTTTCCGGAGCTAAACTCTAAAATCGGACCGCAGACCTTGGACCTTGGACCTTTCATCGCCAACTCAGACTTCCTAAGGTCCGAGGTCCGAAGTCCGACGCCGCTGCTAGATCTTTTCCGCCGCTCGCATCTTCGCGCTGCGAGCCCGCGGATTACGATCGCTTTCCAATTCAGTTGCCGTAACCGGCTTTTTGGTTAGCACACTGAAGTAACCTTCTTTGCTCCCCTCGCGAAACGCATCCTTTACGATGCGATCTTCCAGCGAGTGAAAACTGATCACCACCACGCGTCCCCCTGGTTTCAGAATCCGCGGCGCCGCTTTCAGCAGCGCCTGCAGATCCTCCAGTTCGCGGTTTACGAAGATTCGAAGAGCCTGAAAAGTCTTAGTCGCGGGATGAATTCTGCGTTCAGCCTGATTCATTGGCCGGGCCGCGGCTGATATGACATCCGCAAGATGTGCGGTAGATCGTATCGGCCGCGACCGGCAAATGGCTCTGGCGATTCTCCGCGACCTCCTTTCCTCTCCGAATTCGTAAATCACATCGGCAAGCTGTCGCTCGTCGAGGTGGTTTACCACTTGTTCGGCGGTACGCTCGCCCTGCGGGTCCATCCGCATGTCGAGCGGTCCTTCCGCCTGAAAACTAAATCCGCGCGCCGCGTCGTCGAGTTGCAGGCTGCTGACGCCAATGTCCGCTAGCAGGCCGTCGGCCCTCAGACCTCGGTCCTCAGCCAAACTCGCAAACGAACGATGCATCAGCGTCACTGTCGGCCAATCCGCATTGGACTCGCCGAGGTCCGACGCCCGAAGTCTGACGCCAGCCCTTGCCAGCGCTGCCGGATCCTTATCGAGGCCAATCAAATGTCCCGGTGCGCCGAGGCGTTTTGCGATTTCGTAACTGTGCCCGCCCAAACCCACCGTGGCGTCGATATAGGTCCCACCCCGCCGCACGGCTAAAAAGTCGATCGCTTCTTTTAAAAGAACCGGAACATGATTCGGTGAAGACTGACTCACTCTTCCACCACCATGCCCAACCCCCTGAGGGGTGTCGTTTGATCCCTCGCCCACTAGATGCCCAGTTCGTCGAGCGTCTTCTCATCGTCAGGCGTGAACTTTTCTTCTGTAATCTCTTTCTTGAACAGCTCCAGGTTCCTGACCGTTAGAAACGTCAAGTTCCCCAGAACCGCTACCTCGCCCTTAATCTGTCCCGACTCGCGCAGCAGCTGCGGCAGCAACAACCGTCCCTGCCCGTCCATCTCGACCTGCTGCCCGTAATAGTTGGTGCGGTCGAGAAACTTTTTCTTCGTGGGATTGAAGTTGGAGAGCCCGGCCAGCTTCTGCTCGATCCGCTCCCATTCCTCGAAGGGATATACTTGAGCAACCTTTCCATCCAAACTTGTGATGTAGAATTGCTGACCGTATTTCTCGTCGATCACCCGCTTGAACTCGGCCGGGACCTTTAAACGGCCCTTTTCGTCGACCCGGGTTGGATGATTGCCGCGAAACATGTCGGTGAGCCGCTACCACTGCCACAAAGGAGGTCAAAATAGCGCCAAGCAAGGTCGAACTCGAGCGATTCGGGCTGTTTATCGAACTTTTGGGTCGGTCTTCCACCGGCTCCTCGTTTTCAGCTCCAAGATCCCACGAACCTTACTGGTCTCGCCACTTTCTACCACTTTGTACCACGATCTTACCCGTAAGTCGTTTATTGTCAAGCAGAAACTTGATGGTCGCAGTCCCACTCCTGCACTGATCCGAGAAAATACGAAGCCTTGTGGTTAACCATTCATGGGACCACTAGGGGTTGGGTTTACGCTCTTGGTTCCTTCGCTATTCTTTCGCTACGATTCTGCTTGATCTCCGCGACTGGCGCGGATTTTCTTGTGGAAATTCAAGCGATTCCCCCATCTAGGGAATGCCGCCATCCCTCTTCCCGCCAATTTCATCCAAAGTCCACGAACTTATTCATTCAATTGCCGAGGCGTAGAAATGAAGCGACCCGATCTCCTTTTGCTCGCACTCTTATTCGTGGCAGTCAGCGCTGGGGCGCAAGAAACTCAGGCCCCGCCGCTCTATCCCGCGCCGGGAAATCCGGCGGACGCGCGATCCCAAGGCAATGCCACCGCCCTGGACAATTCCCAAATGCCGGTGTTCCGGGTCAGCGTGTACGCCCGCTCGGCCCGGGCGGTCAATTACCGCAATCGCGGAGGCTCGACCACCGTCGACTTTCGGGGCACTGCGCTGATGCCCGCGATCACCGGGCACGCTAAAGTGGATGGCAAGGCGGGCCGGCTCGCAATCTCCGTCGAACTCAACCACATCGAACCGCCGGTCAAGTTCGGAGGCCAGTATCTGACCTATGTCTTGTGGGCCGTGACTCCGGAAGGCCGCGCCGTCAACCTCGGCGAAGTCCTCCCTGGCGAGAATGGCAAGGATAAGATCAATGTCACCACCGACTTGCAGGCTTTCGGCTTAATCGTGACCGCCGAGCCGTATTTTTCGGTGACCTATCCCAGCAATGAGGTAGTCGCGGAGAATGTGATTCTTCAAGACACGAAAGGCTTTGCGGAATCGATTGACGCCAAGTTCGACGTGCTCGAGGGCGGCCAGTACATCATCGATGTCAAGGCCGATCAGTTGCCGTCGGCGCAGGCTTCGCCCAGGGTTCCGCTCGACCTGCTCGAAGCCCGCAACGCGGTAGCTATCGCCAAAGCCGCCGGGGCCGACCAATACGCCAGCAGCAGCATTGAAAAGGCCGAAGACATGCTGCAACGCGCGGAAGATTATTACCAGCGCAAACAAGGCCGAACACCGATCGGCACCGCCGCCCGCGGAGCCACCGAAATGGCGGAAGACGCTCGCGTGCTGACCCTGCGCCGCCAGGAGCAGGATCGCGAAGCAGCCGCCCGCCGCGCCGCCGCCGACGCACAAGCCAAAGCCGAAGCCGATGCCGCAGCCGCCCAGCAACGCGAGCAGCAGGCCCAGGCGCAAGCCACCGAAGACGCGCGTCGCCGGGCCGACGCTGAGCAGGCTCAGGCTGCGGCTCTGGCGCAGCAGCAGCAAGCCCAGGCCCAGGCCGATGCAGCCCGCGCCGCCGCCGCACAGGCCGCGCTGCAAACCCAGGAAGCACAACGCGAAACCGAAGAAGCCGAGCGCCAAAAGCAGGAAGCCGTGCAGCAGAAAGAAGCCATGCGGGCGCGCCTGTTAGCCCAACTGAATCAAGTTTTGCAGACGCGCGACACGGCGCGCGGATTAATCGTCAGCATGCCCGATGTGCTTTTTGATTTCGGCAAGTACACGTTGAAATCCGAGGCTCGCGAACGGCTGGCCAAGATTTCAGGAATCGTGCTCGCCTATCCCGATCTCAAACTTCAGGTCGAAGGCCACACCGACAGCATTGGCAGCGACGAGTACAACCAGACCCTTTCCGAGAAACGCGCCGAGACGGTGCAAGGCTACCTGGTCTCCTCCGGAGTTTCGCCCGACCACGTCACCGCTCTCGGCCTCGGCAAAGCCGATCCGGTCGGCGACAACAACACCGCCAACGGCCGCCAGTTGAATCGCCGCGTGGACCTGATCGTGTCGGGAGATGTGATCGGCTCCGAAGCGCCCGCGAATCCGTAGACAGTTAAGCGAGCAGGATCGTGGTCGAAGAAGGTCGGGAACCGTGGCGCTGGCTGTACCATAGGGTGAGTTCAGCCCTATGGTCAGCCCGATTCCATTCGATCAGGTCTCATTCGAGCGTGCCCCGATCGAGCATGTCCGCTTCGAGCAGTGGGTTCCCTTCCCCGTCGAGCGCGTGTTCGCGTTCTTCTCGAATCCGCAGAACCTGCCGCGGATCATGCCAGCGTCCAGCGCCACCAGGCTGATCGAACTAACTCGCGTGCCTGCGCCTCCCCCGCCGCAGGATGCGGACGGCGAAAGCGCCGCAGGCGTCGCTTCCACCATCGTCACTTCGTTTCGCGTCTTACCTTTTCTCCCGATTCGCGCGCAGTGGATCGCGCGCATCACCGAGTTCGAATGGAATCACTTTTTCGAGGACGTGCAGGAGAAAGGTCCGTTCAAACGCTGGCACCATCGCCACGAATTCCATGCGGAAATACGGGGAGGAATCACGGGAACGCTCGCCCGTGACATGATCGACTACGAAATCGGATTCGGGTTTCTCGGCGCAGTCGCGAACGCGCTGTTCCTGCGCCATCAGCTGGAGCGCACCTTCCGCGAACGCCAGCAGACTCTTCCGAAACTGCTGGCAGCGGAGGAGAGATCAATCGGAGAAACAGCGAGACATCCCCAGTGATCCGCCTACTTGCCGGGTTCTACGAACACCGCCGTCCCATACGCCAGGACTTCGGTGACGCCCTGCATGACCTCAGTCGCATCGTAGCGTGCGCCAACCACGGCATTCCCGCCCAGCTCCGCCGCGTGTTGCAGCATCAGATCGAAAGCTTCCGCACGCGTTTTCTCGCACAGGTTAGTCAACAGCGTGATGTTGCCGCCGACCAGCGTCTGCAATCCGGCGCCAATGGTTCCGATGATCGAGCGCGAGCGCACCACAATCCCGCGCACCACTCCCAGCGTCCGCGTTACATGAAAGCCGTCCAGTTCAAACTGCGTGGTCACCATATTGTGAGCCACCATTCTGCCGGTGCTTGGATAACCTGCCGCCATCGGTTGATTCCTTTCTGTGAGAACTATTGTCCGCCGGTGCGGGAGAGAGCGGAGACTGCGGCGTCAGCCGTCGGGCCTCAGACTTCGGCCCGCCGGGGCCTGAGGTCTGAAGTTTGAAGTCTGCGGTCTGACGTCTGAGGTCTGAGGTCTGAGGTCTGAGGTCCGCTTTTTTCACTCCAGCTCTGCGGTAATGAAAAATTCCTGCGACGAGATATCGTACTCCACGCGCAGCACATTTGGCTTGCAGCACACCTGGCAATCCTCCACGTAGTTCTGCCGCCGCCCCGCGGATTCGTCCACCGAAGTCGTGTTCCATTCGCCGCACGACGCGCACTGAAAACCGGATTCCATGGTTGAGAGAGTACACCTCGATCGCCAAAACTGCCGAGAGCTTCCGAGGTGTTTCTTGTAAGTCGTTGAGCCTCCGTGGAAGTTGTTGACGCTGTGTGGAAGTTGTTGAAATGTCGTTGAGGTGCCCTGGCAGGCCGCGGGAGGCACAATCTTACCGCGACCGACCTTCGATCCACCCTTGAGACCGATCGTCGATGCCAGGGCTTTTGCGGCCTCGCAAAGGGCATCGTGGGCGACGCAGAGAAATGATTTCTGGACCGAAGTTCGGCACAGGCTTCGTCTCAAATTGCTACACTGTATGTACAATTTTATACGTATTTTTCATAACCTCAACAAAAGAAAAAAGTTGCAGCCGGCTTCCCGGCTTCGTTTATTCTTTCCGAGAATCCCCCGCAGCGCCGTTAAACCTTGGCCCCACTATAATTACCTGATTACACTCATCTTCTGAGGAGCACTCATGATTTCACGGCGAAGATTTCTGGAAGTCGGTAGTGTGGCGGCAGGAATGGCGGCGGCAGCGCGACCGCTGCTGGGTGCTGAAACGAAAGTTGACGAGGCTTCCCTGCCGCCATCTCTCGCCCAGTTGAAATCGCGAAAGAGTGAAGCCACTCCTATCACCAAAGAAGAACGCACTCATCGCCAGGAACGCGCCCGCAAACTGATGAGCGAAAACTCGCTCGACGCCATCGTGCTGATGGAAGGCACGTCGCTGCGCTACTTCACCGGCATCCGCTGGTGGGGCGGCGAACGCGCGTTCGCGCTGGTGCTGCCGGCCAAAGGTGCGGCATTCTACGTCTGCCCCGGCTTTGAAGAAGGCCGCGCCCACGAGCAGATCGCCAACGCTCCCGAGGGCGACCACCCCGACGTGCGGGTGTGGCAAGAAGACGAGAGCCCGTACCGGTTAATCGGGCAAGGGCTAAAGGAGCGCGGCATTGCCTCCGGAAGAATCGGGATCGAAGAAACCATCCGCTTTGTTTTCGTCGACGGCATTGCCAAAGCCTCGCCACAAGCAACGATGATCAGCGCCACGCCCGTCACCGCGGGCTGCCGCATGATCAAAAGTGCGCACGAAGTCGCATTGATGCGGCTGGCCGCTCAGGTCACACTCGCGGCGTACGACGCAGTCTACCGCGCACTGCGCCCTGGCATGACTCAGGCAGATGCCTCTGGCCTGATCGATTCCGCTTATCACCAACTCGGGTTCCCCGGCGAGGCCAGCGTGATGGTCGACCAGGCCACCGCGTATCCGCATGGATTGCCCGGCCCGGGCGTTATTCGCGAAGGCTCGATCGTGATGATCGATGACGGATGCTCCGTTGAAGCCTATCAATCCGACATTACGCGCACGTTTGTTGTGGGCAAGGCATCGGGGCAAGCCGGCGACAAGATGAAAAAGGTCTTCGACATCGTGCTGCGCGCGCAATCCGCGGCATTGGCAGCGGCGCGTCCCGGTGCCGAGTGCGGCTTGGTGGACGACGCGGCGCGTAAAGTCATCACCGACGCCGGATACGGCCCCGACTACAAATACTTCACTCACCGCCTCGGCCACGGCCTGGGCATGGACGGCCACGAGTGGCCCTATCTGGTGCGCGGCAACTCAACCAAGCTGCAAGCCAACGTCACCACCAGCAACGAGCCGGGAATCTATATTCGCGGTGAGTTCGGCGTGAGAATCGAAGACGACATGCACATCACCGAGAACGGCGCAGAGCTGTTCACCCCGCAGACGCGATCACTGGAAGATCCGTTCGGAAAATAATGACGACCACGCTCTCGGCGTTGATGTTGCAACTTTTGAAAGTGTCATGCTGAGGACGGCGAAAGCCGCCCGAGGGACCTTACGAGAATTGCGCTCACGATGCAGCCCGGAGGAATCGACGTAGGGCAGGCGACTGGGTCGTCCCCGCGCGCGACATCACGATCGCCGGCCGACGTACGGTCCTTCACCCCGGCTTCGCCGGAGTTCAGGATGACATCGCTGCGCCCGATGGATAATCGACGGAGCATCGAAATCCCGGAACCCCTGCGGGGAAAAACTCTACAGCCCCGGCACCGGCGGGCAGCCAGGAAATTCCTTGAGATAAGTGTTGCCGATGTAGCCTAGATATTCGATGCCGATCTCGCTGGTGAAAAATCCGTCGGCAGTGAGCTTACGCAGGAATCCGAAAAATTCAATGCCCTGCCCCAGGCTCGGATCCTTCTTCCCGTTCTTGCGATACGCGATCAGGTCAAGAATTTCCTTTTGCTGCTCCGGCGCGCAATCGAGATAAGCCTTGCCATAGCGATCGATGCAGGTGTTGTCGAGCCACATCATTCCGCCGCCGAGCCCGACCTGATATTCCTGATTTTCGCTGGTGATCAGATCGATAAACTCGGGCGCACCGGCTTCGACCGCGCCCTTCGCATCAGCGTCCGCGGGGATGATCGTGCCGCAAAGCGACTGCAGCGTCTTGTAGAAATGGGCCGAGAAAAACTTCGGCGCGTACACCTGATTCTCTGCGGCTGCCTTTTCCGCGCGCACCATGCGATGCGCGTATTCCGCGGCTTCGAGCGGAATCACGCGCAGCACCGAACCCGCAACCGCGGTCATGGTAAGTGACTTGGTGAGGGACTTGAGAATATCGCGCCGGGAAATCGTCATACGCTTAAAGATTTCCTTTCTTCGCCTCGGCCAGCAAATAATCGGAGGCGCGCCAGGTCAGCGCCATGATCGTCAGTGTGGGATTCTTGTCGGCGTTGGTAACGAAACTCGCGCCGTCGGTCACAAATAAATTTTTCACGTCGTGCGCCTGGCAATATCCGTTCAAGGCCGAAGTCGCTGGGCGCTCGCCCATGCGCACCGTGCCAACTTCGTGAATAATCTCGCCGCCGTCAGCGATCCCATAAGGATGCCGCCCGTCCGGCTTCCTCTCGGTCAAATAAATTCCGCCCGCGGCTTCCACGATTTCCTTGTAAGTCTCCTGCATGTCCTTCGCCATCTTGATTTCGTTGTCGCTCCACTTCCAGTGGAAGCGCAACACGGGAATGCCCCACTTGTCGACCGCCGAAGGATCGATCTCGCAATAGCAATTCTCGTTGGGGATCATTTCGCCACGCCCGGCGAACCCGATCCATGTACCGTATTTTTTCTTGCATTCCCGCTTCAGCCCCGAGCCATATCCCTCAAACTCATCGCATAGGTCATCGTAGTCGCCGATGCCCGGCATGCCGCGTCCCCCGCCGAACTCGGTGTGGTAGCCGCGCAGAAAGTCGTTCTTTCGGTCGAACTTCCACCACGGCAAATACATGTGCATGCCGCCCACGCCGTCGTGATTGTGCGCCGGCATGCGCTCCAGTGATTCGAAATATCCGCCGCCATCGCTGCCCACGGTGTCCATCAAGTTGCGGCCAACCACGCCGGAGGAATTCGCCAAGCCATCGGGAAACAGCGTGGACTTCGAATTCAGCAGCAGCCGCGACGACTCGCAAGCGCTGGCGGCCACCACGAACGCCCGCGCGTGAATTCGCTTTTCTTCGCGCGTGGCTTTGTCGATGTATGACACGGCTTCGATCTTGCCATCCTTGCCGACGATCAGCTCGCGCGCCATGGCACCGGTGATCAAGGTGAAGCGTCCAGTTTTTTCGGCCGGCGGAATCATCACCTGGCTGGAACTGAAATTCGAAGCCGTGATGCATCCTCGTCCGCATTGCGCGCAATAGTGGCAGGCAGCGCGGCCGTTATGCGGTTGCGTCAGAATCGCCAGCCGCGACGGAATGCACAAAATATTCAGATGATCGCAGGCCTTCTTGATGATGGTTTCGGTGCAGCGCGGTTTCGGCGGAGGCAAGAAAACTCCGTCCGGCGCGCTGGAAATATTTTCCTTCGTCCCAAACACTCCGATGTAGGACTCGACTTTGTCGTAATACGGCGCAACGTCCTCGTAGCGGATCGGCCAGTCGTCGCCCATGCCGTCATGTGAACGAACTTTGAAATCGACTGGCGCCATGCGGAGTGCGATGCGGCCCCAGTGGTTGGTGCGACCGCCAACGATGCGCGAACGAAACCAGCGGAAGTTCGCGCCCGGCGCGGAGACGTAAGGCTCGCCTTCAATCTCCCACGCGCCGTTGGGAGCGAGGAATTCATCTTCCAGTCCTTGCCGCGCGCGGCCGCCTACGCCCGCGCCGCGATGCGGCAGATCGTAGGGCCACACGTGCTCTTTGAAATCGCGCTCGGGAACCAGCGGAGGCCCCGCTTCGAGCAGCGCGACGCTCAGTCCGCCTTCGCTAAGCACTTTGGCCGCCGTGCCGCCCGAAGCGCCCGAGCCGATGATGCAGACGTCATAGGTTTTCGGTGTGCGCCTAACTTGCATGAATCTGGATCTCTCCCAGGGGCTAAAGCCCCGGATTTTCAATTCGCTTTACGCGGCCCTCAAGGGCCGCTCTTCCACGGTTGCGCATACGACGCTTGCGCCTACAACGGTTGTGAGTTCGACGGTTGTGAGTACGACGGTCGCGCATGCGCTGACCTGGCTGGGAATTATGCAGGTCAGACGCACCGCGCCGTCATACTAAAACCTGAGTTTGCTCAGGTACTCGTAGCTCTTGGTGATACTGTCGAACGGCTGCTTCGGATGATCGTGCTCGACAATGTAGTGCTTGATCCCTGCCTTCTCCGACTGGCCCAGAATTCGTTTCCAGTCGATCAGGCCGCTGCCTACCTCGGTCAGGTCCACGGTATCACCGTAATTCTGCGAGCCGCCGGCGGTAATGTGCGGCATGGTCTTGAGATCCTTCACGTGCACCAGCGGGAAGCGCCCCGGATACTCATTGAAATATTTCACCGGATCGCCGCCCGCCGCGACAATCCAGCACAAATCCATTTCCATCTTCACCAGATTCGCGTCGCACTTGGTGAGCAGCAGATCATACGGCAGCTTGCCGTCGACGGGAAGAAATTCGAACCAGTGATTGTGATAGGCGAACTGCATCCCTGCCTTCTTGCTGGCCTCACCGCAGCGGTTGAATTTCTCCGCCGCCTTGTTCCAGATGTCGGGCGACTTGCGCAGCTCTTCGGGAATCCACGGACACACAATATATTTCAGGCCGATCGCTTTGGAGGTTTCAATGACCGAAGGAAACTTGTCGTCGAGTTCGTCATACTGCACGTGAGTGGAGACCGGATCAAGACCGTTCTTCTCGCACACCGCCCGCACCTGCGCGGCGGTTCGCCCGAAATATCCCGCGAATTCCACTTCCTTGTAGCCAATCTGCGCCACCTTCGCGATCGTGCCGTCGAAGTCGCTCTTCATCAGGTCGCGCACGGTGTAAAGCTGCAAGCCCACTTTTTCGATCTTGTGGTCTCCAGCGGCCCAGCCGAAACGGCTGGTCAGTAACGTAGCGGCGGTCACGGTGGCTGCGGTTTCAAGGAAAGTGCGGCGGTTCATGCCCTGCGACTTCATGATGGCGTTCCTCCAATGGCTCGTCGGGGTCGAAGTTGAATCCGGGAGCATTATACGCGGGAGCAGACTTTAGGAAAGAGCCTAAAATATCGATTTAGCAGAGGCTCTTTGGGCGCGCCCGAAAACACGTAGCCCCGGACGCTTTCCCCCCGGAGGGATTGGCTTTCTGATGCACGGGGCCGGACGAATGCGTCCGGCCCTACGTGACCTACGGCTTGGCAACCTGCAGATTGTTGGTCACCGAGAACACGTTCGAGACGCTGTTGGCTCGAACCTCGGCGATATTCCGGTCGGCGCTGGTGTCAACCACGCCCTCTAGCGTCACACGCCCATTCTTGACGATGATGCGGATCGGCTTTTGCGTTCCCAAGGCATAGCGCTCCAGGGCCGGATAGCCATAGATGGCGCGGAACAACTGCCGGCGCAGTCCTTCATCCAGAGGCGATGGCGGCAGCACTTCGATCTGGTCATCGACTTTTTCGACGCCTTCAATGTGCTTCACCGCGTTCTCCGCGTCGGACTTGGTGACCGGTTTCACCACCTGCCCCAGCAGAATCACGTTGTAGCCTTCCACCTTGTAGGCGATGTAGTCGAACACGCCGAAGTACGGCAGCATGAGCAGCTCGTGGCGAACCGCTTTGGTGATGCGCTCCTCTGACTTGGCGGAGGGCTGGTCGCGTTGCGCGTCCTGGGCGGCGCCCAGACTGAGAAGAGCGAGAATCGTGAGCAGCAGAATCGTTAATTTCTTTCCCATGTGTAGTCTCCTTGCGGTCGAGAGCCCAAGACAACAAGAAAGTGTATCCCGGGAAAGTCCGCTTTTGCGATAGGGAGTATTACGTAAGCAAGGCGGGATTTTTTCGCTGGAAGCGAGTCCTCTCCAGCCCGGTTTTCGATCCGGGCACGGTGACTCAGGGGAGACAAGAGAGGGGGAAAAGAGCCGGTGCGGCGAGCAACTCTCGCGCTTGAGGAGCGAGGTGCCCGCGCGCACCGGGGGAGGAAGCGTTCGCCGGAGGCTAAGCGCTAACGTTGACGCCGTTGCTCGCGCTGCCGGCGGAGCTGCTGGCTGTAGTGCTGGCCGCGCTGTTGAGCAGGTTCAGAATGATCTGCTGGTTGCTGTTCTGGTTCAGGTTGAGCGTGATCTGTTCCGGGTTCTGGTTCTGCCCGTTGGAAACACCGATCGTCAGTTGTTCGGTGCCATTGCCGGTATTGCTGACGCCGATGGTGATCTGCTCACCCGGCGTGGCGTTGCCGAGATTGAGGACGATTTCCGGTCCGCTGCCTGCTCCGGTTGAAGTTGTGGATACGGGTTGCGCCACGGTGCCGGTAACCGGAGTTGACGTAGTGGTGGTGGCGGCTGCCGGGGCGGCCGCTCCGCTCAGGTTGACTACAACTGCCGGCGGATCGACGGCTTGCTGATTCTGGAAGGTGCTTTGCAGGTCGGCAAACGCGGTCTGCGCCCCTGCCAGGTTTCCGTTCTGCAGCGCCTGGCCGACGGCGTTGAAATCCAACTGCCGCTGGCTGGAATGAAATGCGTTCCCAGTCGAGAACGGCCCACTCTGCCCCAGCGCCTGAATCGCGCTGAATTCCTGCTGCGCTCCAGCCAGGTCACCCGACTGCAAGGCCTGACTCAATTGCTGTAAATCCGAACTGCGTGCCTGAAAGAACGCCTGCGACTGCTGGTAAATCGAACTCGACGAAACTGCTGCGGTTGACATAAGTCTCTCCTAAGAGTGGGTCCGTTTAGACCGAAGTCCCTGAACCCTTGCACAAGAACCTGATCGGCACGGGAGGAGAAAGCTTTAGGGGGAGTCGCCAGCAAGAAGGTGGCCGACACCGAGGACGGCCGCGACGTGGATGTATGTAGGGACAGCACCATTCAAATCCTTGCCGTTTAGATGGAGATCCGGGCAGGCCGCGAATCGATGGAAGCAGACCTTGTCTTTTCCGTTTCGAATTTTGTCATCCTGAGCGGCGGCGAAGCCGGCGCGAGGGACCTTACGTTAGCGGAAGAGTTCGATGCGGCGGACGGGATCACCAACGATGCATGCGGCGCATCGGAGCCCGGCAACTGCATCGCGCGATCTGAGAGTTGTAAGGTCCTTCGGCCCGCGAACGGACGCGGTCCTCAGGATGACAAATTTCATTTTTTTGCGGAAAGTACCTGCCCCAACATCAAATCCATCCCTCGCGCCCCCACCTCAGCCCGAATGTCGGCGCAATTCTTCACAACCCAGTTCGCGCCCGCATCGCGCACCGCCGAGGCCGCAACCGTGGTGGTGAAGCCGATGACCCGCGCGCCCGCAGCCCTCCCCGCGCGAATTCCCGCCGGAGCATCTTCCACCACGACACACTCCGTCGCAGCGAATCCCAGCACCGCAGCTCCCTTCAAATAAGGCTCAGGATGAGGCTTGCCATTCGTAATGTCGTTGGAAGTAATGAAGCTTTTGGGTAGAGGCAGGCCCGCCGCCCGCAGCCGAACTTCGGCCAGTCGGCGCGTACATGAAGTCACAATCGTCCAGCGCTCGGCGGGAAGGCTGGCCAGCAGCTCGAGCGCACCGGGAAGGGGCACAACTCCGTCGAGATCGGCGATCTCGCGACGCTCGACCTCGAGGTTCTCGGCGCTGTGATCGGAATTCGGCAGATATTGGCGGACGGTCGTGAGGCTGGGGCGCCCGTGCGCGTGCGCCACAACTTCTTCGGGATTGAACCCGTGCTCGACCGCCCAGCCCTGCCAAACCCGAGCCACGGCGGGCGTGGAGTCGATCAGCACTCCATCCATATCAAAGAGAAGCCCGGCACAGTGGATTGGGGTCATGGGCTAACCTGCTCAAAACACGTCACTTCGCACATTTCGTACGTACATTCTTGTATGGAAAGTGTTCCTGCAGGAACACTTTTGGAATCTCCGCCTGAAATCGGCAACTCATTCTTTTTCAGGCACCTACGGAGCCGGAACCAACTCCAGCGTCAAAACCTGAAAGGGCTGCAGATGAAATGCATAGGTTTTCAGCGCCGGAATCGTGACGGCTTCTTTCGAAGCGTCGGATTGCCACGGACTGCGCCCGGTATAGGCGCGCGCGGAATGCGGCGGCAACTCCAGAAGCGATTGCAAGCTGGCACTAAAGTCCTGCGGCTGGTCGCTGGGATTGCGCAGCGTGATGATGGCGTGAGCTTTCTCATTTTCCTGCGACCATGAGGCCCAGCCGTAGACTTCCAGGCGCGCCGGATCGCCGCCGATCCAATGCGAATCTTTCAGCGTGCTGGCGTTTTCGCGTGACCACTTCGCGGCTTCGGCCAGCACATCCCAGTCGGCGGCGGAAAGCAGAGTAGGCGTGATGTACATCTCCTGCAACTGCGTGCCGGTGCCGAAGTAGGAGTGAACTTCATCAGGAAAATCGTGACTGGGATCCGTGCTCAGGCGCTCGGCGTAGCGCGCGTAAATCATGCCGTGCAGCATGAGCGAGTTGATGGGAAACAGCGGGCCTTCCTCGACCACCCAGCGGTAAGTTTGCGAGTCGCGGTAAGTAATCCAACGCTGACGGTCGGTGCCGACGCCGGCGAAGCTGTGGTCGTCGCCGCCGCGCCAGATTGAATCCGCGTAGAACAGCCAGTAAGGCGAAGGATAGGTTCCGGTCGTGAGATTGACGTAGAGGTCTGGCTTCTTTTCGCGCAGGTCGCCGATCAGATGGATCGCGGCGTCAAAATCGCTGTCGAATTCGCTGCCTTTGATGACTTCGTTGGCGTTGCCCGTGCCATCAAACTTGAACTGGTTCACGCCGTACTTCTCGATCATCTCGACGCAGGTGCTCAGAAAGTAGCGGTAATAATTCGGCCCCGAGAGCGCAAGTCCGCCGTCATTGGTTTCGAAACCCTGCGCGCGCGCCGAAGCCAGGCGCTGTTCCTTCGGCTTGTCATAGCCGCCCCACGGCGAGAGCCAGATTCCGGGCGCTGCGTTGAAACTCTTGGCGGCTTGCGTAACTTTCGTCAAACCGTCCGGAAAGCCGGGATTGAACTTCCACAGAGTCGTGGGATCATCCCAGCCATCGTCAAACATAAAGCTGTCGAGTTTCACGCCGCGCTTTTTCGTCAGCTCCTCACCGAAGTTCTCGACTTCCGTGACTGCGTCCTGCTCGTTATAACGGTCGAAAAATCCGAGGTCATACCAAGAGTTGTAATGCAGGAAGGTGCGATAAGGATGAGCCCGTTCCAGTTCGATATAGCGCAGAAAATCGCGGCGCAGCTGCGTGGGATGGGCGACGCCAATTACAGAGGAATAAGTGACGCGCCGGCCCGCCGGCAGCGGAAGTTCGCGCGACAGCCAGCAGGTGGCGTGCTCGTCCCGAACCCGGCAGTCGGATAAAGGATGCTCGAAGCCCAGGAACCAGGTGCCGGCCGTAACGGGAGAGCCTTTCACGCTGCCCGAAACGGTAGCCCCAGGCAGGACCATGTCGATGAGGGCAATCTGCGTAAAGGCAAACGAGTCGTGCGGGGCGCGGATGCTGATTTCCTGACGAACGTATGACGTGCCATCAAGAAGAATGGCTCTCCACACCACGAGTATCTTCGCGGAAGGATCTTCGAGCTCGAGACGCAGTTCACGGCCGGGGAGGCGATTGGCCCCTTTGGGCGAGCTTGCCTGGGAAGTCTCGGCGTGCGATAGATTGTCGCGAGGCGGTGGGGTTCTGGCGACATGACGCCGGCCGGTGTCTGACGCGAACGGATTAGTCTGCGGCGGGGTGACCAGCGGCCGGCTGGGTTTGGGCGGTGGCGGTCGATACGAACCGGGCTGGGAATAGTCGGGCGAGCCGGGAAGGTCGCGCAGCACCGGCGTACCCACAATTTTGAAGTCGGATGAGCGGAGCACTGCTCCCTCTTTCTGCACCAACTCAAACACGCTGCCTTGGGGCGACAAGGTCGCGCCCGTGAAATGGTTGGTCAGACTCTTCCAGCGCAGGCTTCCGCCGCGGATGGACCAGGTCGCCGAGATGGCATCGTTGGAGAGAGTAAGGGTGTCGCGGGCATCGCCGGCCGGCGCCGTCTGACCGACTGCGATGACAGGAAGCACCAGCAACAGGAGAGCACAACGGAGAAGAAAACGTAGCATTACGAAATATCCTTTTTTCTGGTGAGTCTCATCGGAACGGGGAGACGGGGTGAAACCACACAGCAGACTACATTATCTTTTAAAGTCTTCCATCTCTAATCTGGCGATCTCTAATCTGGCGGTCTGATTTTGCCGTCGAGTGCAGCGCGCTTTTCCTTTAACTTTGCTGCGATTTGACTTGACTTTCATCATAAACGAAAGTAATAGTTTTAACTCGTAATAATATGAAAGTGCCCCTGGGAGGCTAGCCATGCGTGTCTGCCGACGGAATTCGAGTCTGATTACTGGTTGCAGGTTCTTATTTTCCGGAGCGTGCTCACTGTCATTGTTGCTGGCCATCGCGGCTTTGCTCGCGCCGGTGGCGCAGGGTCAGGGCAGTTTCGAGGCGCAAATTCGGGGCGTGGTGACGGACCAGTCCGGCGCCGTGATCCCGAAGGCCCTGGTCACGATCACCAATGACGGGACCGGCATCGCGCAGACCGCTCAAAGCAATGACCGTGGTGAGTACTTCCTCTCCGGACTGCGGCCCTCGGTTTATACGATCAAGGCGGAGGTATCGGGCTTCCGCGTTTCGGAGAAGAAGAACGTGGTTTTGCAGGTGGATCAGCAGACTACCGTTGATTTCGTGCTTCATCCTGTGAGCATCAGCGAGACCATGGAAGTCACCGAGACGGCCCCGCTGCTCGACACTGAGAGCGCGACTCTGGGCACCGACATCAGCAGCGAATATGTGCACGAACTCCCTCTGGCCAACCGCAACTTCTTCGGCCTGACGTTCCTGGCGGCGGGCGTAACCGAGGTGGCAGGATCAGGCACGAACGATAACTATCCCTCGGGAACGAACTTCACTTCCAATGGACAGCGCAACGCGACCGCCGAAATACGGCTGGATGGAGCGCTGATCAGTGCTCCGGAACAAGGCGAGGGCGGCAACTCCAACGTTTACTACGAGCCGCTGGTCGAAGGCATGCAGGAAATGAAGGTGCAGAACAACAGCTTCTCGGCCGAGTTTGGCAATAACGGCGGCACCGTGGTCAACATGGTGATGAAGAGCGGCACGGACGCTTTTCATGGCAGCGGCTGGTATTTTCTGCAGCGCGCCCAGCTGGACGCTCGCGATTTCTTCAATCCCGAGTTCTCGTTCGGGAGCACTGTGCCCAGTCCAAAGCCGGACAGCAAGCGCGATCAGGGTGGATTTTCGCTGGGCGGCCCGATTAAGAAGGGCAAGACGTTCTTTTTTGTCGACTTCGAGAAGGTCAGGAGTTCCAGCGCCACCAGCGGAGTTGCCACCGTGCCGACAGCGGCGGAGCGAATGGGCGATTTCTCGGCAGACATGGATCCCAATACCGGACTGCCTCTGAATATCTATGACCCGACCGCGGCGGGATGCGGTAGTCCATGTGTAAACCGGCCGCAGGTGCAGTCGGGCGGCGTATTGAATGTGATCCCTGTCAACGAGCAGGACCCGATTGGAATGGCGGTCCTGAATCTTTATCCGCAGCCCACCAACTCCGGCGAGTTCAACAACTACAACTACACCACGTTGGCGAATGCCCCGGATTACCAGTTCGACATCAAGATCGACCACCAGATCAACGACAAGAACCGCATCAATGGCCGGTACAGCCGGGGGTGGAGCAACTATACGACTCCGCTGACCCTGGGCGACGGCGTCGATAATGATGGAATTGCGAGCGGGGTGACGGTGGCGCAGAACTTCTCGCTGGAATATACGCGGACGATTAACCCGCGAATCGTCTGGACCAGCCATGCCGGCGTTGACCGGGTGCATGAACTGTCGCTGCCGGGTATTCCGACGATCTCCAGTTTCAACGCCTCGCTGCCGGCTGGCGTGCAGGGATTGCCTTCGGTGTTCCAAACGGCCAATGGGATCGACAAGATGCCGACGTTCCTGATGCAGGGAAATTCCCCCTGGACCAATCTGTACGATCAGTGCTGCATCAACACAACATTCGCGCACACTCTGGTCAGTTATTCCTCCCAGTTGGTGCTATCCAAGGGGTCGCACCTGATTAAACTTGGCGGCGAGCAGAGGGTTTTCTACAACAATTTCTGGCAGCCGAATTACCCAACCAGCTTCATGACATTTACCGATGACACCACCTCGCCAACTCCGAACAGCGATTGCGATCCAGCTTCCATTGTGGACGGCCAATGCACGCAATACACCGGGAACCCATTCGCCAGCCTGGCTTTTGGCTACGGCGACAACATCAACGCCAGCAGCCAGTTGGTGGTGACGCCTTCGGTGGCGAACCGGTCGCTGGAGACAGGGTTTTACGTTCAGGATGACTGGAAGGTGAGCAACAAGCTGACGATTAACCTGGGGCTGCGCTACCAGTGGAGTTCGCCTTATACGTCACGCGGCAATCAGATCGAATTCAGCAACTTCGCGGCCGACAGCGGAGTGAATCTCGATATGAGCAGCGTTCAGGCTGCTCTGATTAATCCCAACGGGGCAAGCACGAGCGTGAGTTTCCCATCGTCACTGGAAGTTCTGGGCACAACACAGTTTCCGACCTCGAGCATGAGGACGGTTCCGACCTACCGGAAAGATGTTGGACCGAGGCTGGGTTTCTCGTGGCAGCTGGATTCTAAGACGGTGGTGCGCGGCGGGGCGGGCATCTATTTCGGAATGAGCCCCGCCACAAACTTCCAGTATCCGGGCTCGGCATTTCGGAAGACCGCGAACCTGTTCTTCACCAACGATAATTTTGCGACGCAAGCGGCGACGCTGGAGAATCCGTTCCCGGGCGGCTTCACCGGTCCGCAGGGTACGCAGTACGGGCAATTTGCGAACTGGGGCTATCAAAATCCGAACGATCTAGGTACGACCGCGGCACGCGATGCCGAGATTTACCAGTGGAATATTGGCATTGAGAGGCTGCTGCCCAGCCAGATCGTGCTGGGAGTGGATTACTCCGCGAACCGCAGCACTCACTTGCCGTGGTCGGGCACAAACAACCGGGACTTCATTCCGTCGGCGTTGCTGGCGCAGATCACTGCGGCGGTAACTCCGACGGATTCCTCTTGCATAGGGGATAGCTGCGTCAGCAACTTTCTTCAGACTTCCGTAAACAATCCGTTTTACTCGATGTTCAATTCAGGGTGCGTGGCTTCCGCGACCAATCCTTGTTTCAACGAGCCCAATTCGAACTACGGGCAGTCGACGTTGCCCCTGTCAACCCTGCTGAATAAATACCCGCAGTTCAACGGCGACTTTGAAGGGCTGATGTTGGAGGAGGCCAGTTCCTGGTACAACGCGCTGCAGATTCGCTTCCAGAAGCGCACCACGCACCACATCAGTTTCGAGGGTAGCTACACCATCTCGAAAGAAACTGACGATTCCTCGGCGGGCCGGAATAACTGGGTGGGGGCGCTGGGGGCAGGGATTCCGCAGCAACTGGATAACTTATCCGCGGAACACAGCATTGGGGCTAACGACACGCCGCAGCGGCTGGCGCTGGGCGCGGTGGTGGATCTGCCCATTGGGCGCAAACAATTGCTTGGCGGAAACATGAACCGTGGCGTCGACGCCGTTATAGGAGGCTGGTCGGTGGCGACGATCATCACCGAGCAATCGGGACAACCGATGGCCCTCAGCATGTCGAATGCCCGCTTGGCCAATGGCACTCAGCGCCCACAGGTTTTGTGCTCCCAGCTTAAGACCGGGACAAGCATGCACGCGGTGGCGCTGGACTGGCAGAATTCGAACTTAACTTACCTCAACTCCAACTGCTTTGGCGACCCCGGCGATCAGGTTCCGGGGAATGCTCCACGATACTTTTCCGGGCTGCGCGTCGACGGCATTCACAACGCGGACCTGAATATTTACAAATCGTTTGTGCCCAAAGAAGGTATGCGGATCGAGGTGCGGGCGGAGATGTTCAACTTCACCAACCACCCCCGCTTTGGACAGCCGAATTCGGCTGTTGGCGATCCTCTTTTCGGGACGATTTCGAGCGACGCGCCCGGGGAGAATCCGCGATCCTTCCAGTTTGGATTGAGATTCGAGTTCTGACCTGCGAACGGACTTTCGCGTTGAGTCTTAATGCGGGGGCAGTCGCTCTGCGCTGTCCCATTCTCGGTTGACCGTTCTCAGATGACCATCGAACGTAACTCGACTGCCTGTGCTTGACCAGCGGCAACGGGCATCGGCTAACTCCTGTGAAAACCCATGAATAAAAAACTGACATTGCTCGCTGCCTTCGCCGTAGGTACCTTCGCTTTTGCCCTGCTGGCGCATAACGTCTCCGCGAATTCCGACAAACAAAGCTGGCCGCCCGGTCAGGACTGGACCAACTACGTTCGCATCGGCGCCTATGGACTGAAGGGCGGCGATGCGCAGCAAATTGTGCGTAACGCCGAGGACAGCGGTGTGTTCGGGATTGAAGTGGACAATGATATTCCGGGGCGCTACGAAAGCTTCGTTCATCCGGAAGAAAAGCTGAAGGCGATTCACGATGTGGCTGACGCCGCTCACAAAGCGGGCAACTATGCGTTCGTCTACATTGCCGGAACGGAGTGCATCACCGCGCACGGTGATCAGGTGGAGCACACGCTGGCCAAGGACCATCCTGATTGGCTGCAGCGCAAGATCACGGGCGAGCCGGCGATTTTTGGCGGCGGCTCCGCGTTCTGGATTCGCAAGGGTGACGAAGATGTGTGGGTGAGTCCTTACGCGACTGAGTGGCGGAAGATTTATATGGAGCGGGTGCGGCAGATTGCCGGGACCGGGATCGACGGGATCTACATCGATATTCCGTACTGGATGACGCACTTCGATGGCTGGGAAAATACCTGGGCGAGTTTTGATGACTACACGGTTGCGGCATTCAAGCAGAAGACCGGACTCGATGCGAAGCATGATGTGAAGCTCGGCGATTTTTCTGATCCTGCGTTTCGGCAGTGGGTTACGTTCCGGATTCAGACGTTCACCGATTTTCTGAGTGAGATTGACCGGACGGCGAAGGCGGTGAATCCGAAGATCAAGACGATTCCGGAAATTTATCCTGGGATTGAAGAAGAGGCAGTGCGCGTGGGGGCCGATGTTTACAGCCTTTATCGGCGTGGTCGATGCGATTGCGCACGAGTATGAATTTGGCAATGGCGATCACATGGCTTCGGCGCGCAAGCCTCTGGACTGGTTTCGGTATCAGGTGGGAATGCATTCGTTTCGCGCGTTCGCGCAGGGCCGGGCAACGTGGATTTTGAATTACTCGTGGGATGGCGATAAGAAGAATACGGATGCGAGCGCGGTCGCGGCGCGCGAGTTGATGATTCCCGAGGCGATGGAGAATCTGGCCATGTCGCAGATCATGGCGGGAGCGAACTTCTGGGATGCGCCGGGACATTCGATGGGCGGGTCGAATGATCTGCCGACGCGGAAGAAGATTTTTTCGTGGATTCAGGCGCATGAGAAGACGTTTTATTTGCCTCGGTCGCCGATTGATCCGGTTGGAGTTTATTTTTCGCCCGATACACGGAATTTTTACGCCGAGGATTTCATCGCGTCGTATCGCGGAATTCTGATTCTGCTGATGCAGAAGCATCTTGAGTTTCAGATCGTGACTCCGCGGACACTGGCGGATTTCAAGGGCAAGACGCTCGTGTTGCCGGATGTGCGCGTGCTGGGCGAGAACGAGAAGAGTTGGCTGCGGGGATTTGCAGAGCACGGGAGGATCGTGATCAGCGGCGCCGATGCCACTGGGCTCGAGCGTTCTGCGAATGTCCTGCGGCTGGCGGATTCTCCGGGGAAGGCTTACAACGCAGCGCTGGAAAAAGATTTCGAACATGCGTCGCCGGATTCGCAAGCAGCGTTTTTTGCCGCTCTGCACGGTGGAAAAGTGTTTCAGATCAAGGCCGGCCCGCAGATCGCGACATCGATCGCTCAGACTTCCGACGGACGGGTGAATATTTTCTTTGCCAACTTCGCTGGGTTGCGTGGAGGGTCGAATCCGATTCAGACGCCGCAGACTGGGGTTGAGGTCAGCGTGAGATCACAAGCCGGCGAGAAAGGATTCTTTCTACCGTTTATGGGCGAATAGCAAGAGGTGAAAGGAATTCGGCACGGGGACACCATCATGTTCGGGCTGCCAGCGATCACCAAGGGCGCGGTGTTCTCGTATTAGCGCTAAACCGCGGCGCCGCCTTCCCAGTCCTTCGATCGTGCGACGGCTTCGTTCCAGCGGTTGCGCAAGGCGCGGGCCGCGGCTGAGGGCATCTTCGGTTCGAAGCGGCGATCGTTTTTTGCCATCGACTCTTCGAGGCCTCCCTTCCAGAAATCAACTGCTAGACCGGCGAGATATGCTGCGCCGAGCGCTGTGGTCTCAGTCACGGCGGGCGAACCACGGGCACTCCAAGAATGTCGGCCTGGAATTGCATGAGGCTGTCGTTGGCGGCGGCTCCGCCGTCGACGCGCAAGTTCCTGCACAGCGTCGCCGGAGTCGAGGCGCATGGCGTCGAGCAAGTCGGCGACCTGATAGGCGATGCTCTCGACCGCGGCACGCGCGAGGTGAGCAGCAATGGTGCCGCGCGTCAGCCCGAAGATCGAGCCGCGCGCGTAGGAATCCCAATGCGGCGCACCCAATCCTACGAACGCCGGAACGAAATAGACGCCGCCATTATCCGGCAACGGAGTTGGCCAGGGGTTCGACGTCTTCTGATTTGTGAATCAATCCCAGGCCATCGCGGAGCCACTGCACGACCGCACCGCCCACAAAGACGCTGCCTTCGAGGGCGTACTCGGTCGTGTCGCCGATTTTCCACGCAACGGTGGTCACGAGTCGATTCGAGGATGGCACCGCGCGGCGGCCAGTATTCTGCAGCATGAAGCAGCCGGTTCCGTAAGTGTTCTTGGTCAGGCCCGGACGGATGCAGCGCTGGCCGAACAACGCCGCCTGTTGATCGCCGGCAATGCCAGCGAGCGGGAATTTTCTCGAGTCCTTGGACCGCGCTGGCTTCGCCATAGACTTCACTCGACGATCGCACTTCCGGCATCATCGAGATGGGCACGCGAAACAGGTCGAGGAGTTCGTGGTCCCACGTCGCCGGTGTGGATGTTGAAGAGCATGGTGCGAGAGGCATTGCTGGCATCGGTTGCGTGAACGCCTGCTCCAGTTAGTTTCCAAAGCAGCCAGGTGTCGACGGTGCCGAAGGCAAGCTTGCCCGCATCGGCAAGAGTTCGCGCTCCGGGGACATCGTCGAGCATCCAGGAAATCTTGCTCGCCGAAAAGTAGGAGTCGATCAGCAGCCCGGTGCGCTGCTGGATGAGCGGGCCGTGGCCATCGCTGCTGAGCCGCTCGCAGAAATCGGCGGTGCGGCGATCTTGCCAGACGATGGCGTTATAGATCGGCAGGCCGGTTTCGCGATTCCACACAATCGTGGTCTCGCGCTGGTTGGCGATGCCGATGGCGGCTACGTCGTTTTCCGGCGCTCCGGCGCGGGCCATAGGCTTCCAGAGCTACCGCGATTTGCGAGGAGGCAATCTGCTCGGGATCGTGCTCGACCCATCCCGGCTGCGGAAAGATCTGATCGAATTCGCGTTGAGCGACGGCGCGGACGGCACCTTCCTGGTCGAACAAGAGGGCGCGCGAACTTGTGGTGCCCTGATCGAGCGCTAGAACGAATTTCACGTGCTCTCCTTCTTTTTGGCGTAGTGACTTTGCTTTCGACGTCTCTGCCGGCAGCATCTCTCAAACGTCACTCAGTCACCACACCAGAGGTGTTGCGAGCAAAGTTCCTATGAAGGGCGCAGGAATCGGCGAATTCCGAAATCGTAGAGGGCCGCGCCAGCCAGGCCTCCGAGCAGCGGCGCGACGACCGGAACCCACCAGACGTGCGTTCCGTCGGTGAGGCCATTGTTGCGAAACCCGGCTGCGACCGTGAACAGGCGCGGACCAAAATCGCGCGCGGGATTAATCGCGTAACCGTGCATGCCGCCGAAACTCATGCCGATGGCGACCACGACGAGGCCGATCATCACGGGGGCAAGATTCGCTCCCGGCGGCGCATTGAATTCGTCGGTGATGGCAAAAATCAGAAGCAGCAGCAGAGCGGTGCCAATGAATTGATCGAGAAAACCTGCCTGCGGCAATTGCCGGGAAGGCCGGAAATGTGGTGAAGATGCCGGCGGTGTGATCGAGTTGCGGATCGACCTGATGAAACGCTGGAAGATAATTCCAGTAGACCAGAGCCGCGGCGGCCAGGAATGCCCCTGCCGTCTGAGCGATGGAGTACGGCAAAACCTTTGCCCCAGGGGAATCCGCGAAAAACGGCGAGCGCGAGGGTCACGGCCGGATTGAGATGCGCTCCTGAAATTTTGCCGGCAACGTAAATGCCCATGGTGACGGCGAGTCCCCAGCCCAGAGTGATGTTGGTGAATCCGCCGTGAATGGTTTCGCCCGGGTGGTTCGAGGGGAACAGCACGACCATGGCGACTACGCCTGTGCCAAAGCAGCATCAGGACGAACGTGCCCAGAAATTCCGCGATCAACTCCGCCATCAGCGTGGGTTTCGGGTTCATTCTGGCATCTCCGGGGCATGGTGCGACCGCGAAGTAGTCTACCAAGGCAGCGGACTTCCAACGCGCAGATTTCGGCGGCCACACCGGCCAGAATCTCGCATCCATTTTGCAGTCTGCTAAAGTAACCCGGGAGGGGCTTTTCTCTTGACATTGCCGCGCAGGATCGTAAGATAAGAACATAATTATTCATTTGCGTGAATAAGTATTCATTATGAATAAAACATTGCGGCAACGGGCAGTCCTGGATGTGTTGAAGCACGGGTCCATCGCCAGCCAGGAAGACCTGCAGCGGTTGCTGCGGAAGCGCGGGTTCAAGGTCGGGCAGGCAACGCTGTCGCGCGATATTCGCGACCTGAATCTGAGCAAAACCTCGCACGGCTACTCGCTGCCGCACGGGGAAAACGGGGCGGGGATTGCGCTACCTCCAGTCTCGCGGCTGGTGCGCGAGTTCGTGCTGGACATACGGTCGGCGCAAAACCAACTCGTGATCAAGACAATCGTGGGCAGCGCGCAGCCTGTGGCTGCGGCTCTGGACGAGGCGGACTGGTCCGAAGTGGTGGGCACAATTGCCGGCGACGATACGATCCTGATTGTTTGTCCGGATAAGGAAGATGCGCGGAAGCTGGCGGGGCGGATTGAGGAGATGCTGGGCTGATGGGCGCAAAGCTGAAAACCGCAGTGCTGGGCGCGACCGGGTATTCCGGCCTGGAGTTGACGCGGATTCTTCTGCGTCATTCACGACTGGAGAAGCCGTCGCTGCTGCGACGCTCATCCGACACCGGAGGTGCTTCGGATCTGGCGGATGTGTTTCCAGTGCTTTCTGGAAATGGCGGCTATCCGCTGCATTCGCTTTCGTGGCCGGCTCTGAAGCAGCAGGGAGTGGAATTGCTGTTTCTGGCTACGCCGCATGGAGCGTCGCGGTCGCTGGCGCCGGAAGCGATTTCGCATGGGCTGCGAGTCATTGATTTGAGCGGCGCGTGGCGGTTGAAGCAGGAGCAGCATCGGGCGATCTACAACTTTGAAGATTCGAATTCGCTCACCGCCGCGGAACTGACCGAGAAAGCGGTTTACGGATTGCCCGAGTTGAATGGCGATCGCGTGGCGAATGCCGACGCTGGTGGCGAATCCAGGATGCTATGCGACATCGGTGATTCTGGCGTTGGCGCCGCTTCTGAAGGCGGGAGTGGTCGACCGCAGCCGCGGAATTGTTTCCGATTCGAAGTCGGGCGTGTCGGGAGCGGGCAAGGAACCGACGGCCAAGACGCATTTTGTGTCGGTGGCCGACAACCTTTCGGCGTATTCCGTCTTCAATCACCGGCACGTGGGCGAAATTGTCGAGCAGCTTGAGCTGGGCGCGCAGGAGTTGATTTTCACTCCCCACCTGCTGCCGATTCCCGCGCGGAATTCTGTCGACGATTTATTTGCATCTGAATCGGGAGATGACGCCACTGGAAGTGGAATCGTGTTTCCGGAATTTTTATACGGGCAAGCGCTGGGTGCGAGTTTTTAAAACGCCGAAACTTCCGCAGGTGCAGTTTTGCCTGCAGACGAATTATTGCGATCTGGGATTTTGCCTGGCCGAAGACGGCCGCCGGCTGGTGCTGATCTCATGCATCGACAACCTGCTGAAAGGCGCTGCGGGACAGGCAGTGCAGAATATGAATCTGATGTACGGATGGCCGGAGGAAGAAGGTCTGCTGTGATCATCGTGGTCAAAATCGGAGGATCGGCGCTGGAGGATGCTCCCACTTTGCGGAAATGCGCGCGGGCGATTGCGGAACTGGCGCAGGACGGGCATCGCGTCGTCGTCGTGCACGGCGGTGGCAGCGCGCTGACGCGCGATGCTGAAACAACTGGGCAAGCAGAGCGAGTTCATCGGCGGACTGCGCGTGACAGACGCAGAGACTCGCGACGTGGCGCTGATGGTGCTCGGCGGAATGGTCAACAAGAAACTGGTCGCTGCGATTCAGGCCGCCGGAATGCCCGCGGTTGGATTCTGCGGCGGTGATGGCATGACTTTTCGGGCGCGGCGGAAACATATTCAGCGGCAATGATCTGGGATTTGTCGGCGAGATCTGCTTTGCGGAGCCGTGCTGGATTGAAGCGCTGTGGCAGCAAGGTGGGATTCCAGTGCTGGCGTCGCTGGCGCTGGGAGCAGATGGCGAGTATTACAACGTGAATGCCGACGAGATGGCAGCAGCGTGCGCGGCGGCCTGCCACGCGAATGCGCTGATTTTTCTCACCGATGTTCCGGGAGTGAAAGACGCGGAGGGAGCAGTGATTCCGTGGCTCAGCACCAAGCAAGCGCAGGATATGGTGGATGGATCAGTCGTAAGCGGCGGAATGCTGCCCAAGCTGCAAGCCTGCAAGCAGGCGCTAAAGCAGGGAGTGGGGCGGGTGCGAATTTTGCCGGCCGCGGAAGCGGAATCTCTTCCGCAGTTTTATCTCACGAAAATAAATTGCGGAACAGAAGTGACCTGCGCATGAGCGCCAGGAATGAAGGTTCAGAGACAGGAGTCAGAGTTGAATAGTCCATTGCAAAGCAGAGTGCCGGCGGCGCCGGAAACGTTTCCCGGCACGTTCTGGTGCCCAGACTTGGTGTCGACGCGCGATCTCGGACCGCAGGGAGTCGAGGCCGTGTTGCATCTGGCGGAGCTGATGAAGTCTCGCCCGTCGGTGTTTCAGCGGTCGATGGCCGGCAAACAGATGGTGATGTTTTTTGAGAAGCCGTCGCTGCGTACGCGGCTGACGTTTGAAGCGGGGATGACGAGCCTGGGCGGCACGGCGATGTTCGTCGATCAGTCGGCGAGCCGACTGGATGCTCGCGAGACGCTGAGCGACATCGCGCATAATCTTGAGCGCTGGGTGGACGTGATCGTGTTGCGCACGTTTGCGCAGGAGACGATCGAAGGCATGGCGCGCCATGCGTCGGTTCCGGTGATCAATGCGCTCAGCGATCTGGAGCACCCGTGCCAGGCTCTGGCGGACTACTTCACGCTGCAGGAGCGGTTCGGAAATCTGAAGAAGATCACGCTGGCATACGTGGGAGATGGAAACAACGTGGCGCATTCGCTCATGTTGACTTGTGCGTGCCTGGGGTCTTCGATTCGAATCGCGACACCCAGAGGATATGCGCCGAGTTCGCAGATTGTTGCCGATGCCAGGAAGATTGCGAAGCAAACCGGAGCGCAGATCGAATTGCTGACCGACCCGCATGCGGCGGTCGCGGGAGTGGACGCAGTCTACACCGACGCTTGGGCGAGCATGGGCCAGGAGCAGGAGGCCGGACAGCGCGCGGGGATTTTTCCGCCGTATCAGGTGAACCGGCAACTCATGGCGGAAGCCGCGCCCCATGCGGCATTCATGCACTGTCTGCCGGCGCACCGAGGCGAGGAAGTCACCGATGAGGTGATGGACTCCGAAAACTCTGTCATTTTCGAGCAGGCGGAAAATCGACTGCATGTGCAGAAATCTATTCTTTATTTATTGCTGGGCGGCGCGGTTCGCCTGCCCGTAAGGAGCGCTCATGCCTGAGAAAGTTGTACTCGCTTATTCCGGTGGGTTGGACACTTCCATCATCATTCCATGGCTGAAGGAAAACTATTCCTACGATGTGATCGCGATGGTGGGCGACGTTGGCCAGGGAGACGACATCGAGGCGGTCGTCGACAAGGCCTACAAAACCGGCGCCAGCAAAGTGATTGTCGAGGACCTGCGCGAAGAGTTCCTGACTGGGTACGTTTTTCCCGCTCTGAAAGCTGGGGCAGTTTACGAGCACAAGTATTTGCTCGGGACTTCGCTGGCGCGTCCTGTGATTGCGAAGCATCAAGTGGAAGTTGCGCTACGCGAAGGCGCGACCGCCGTCGCGCACGGGTGCACGGGCAAGGGAAACGATCAGGTCCGGTTTGAATTGACTTATCAGGCACTTGCGCCGGAGTTGAAGATTATTGCTCCGTGGCGAGAGTGGACACTGAAGTCGCGCGAAGACTGTCTGGATTACGCCGAGGCGCATGGAATTAAGGTCGAAGCCAGCCGCACCAAGATTCACAGCCGCGACCGCAACCTGTGGCACATCAGCCATGAGGGCGGCGAGTTGGAAGATGCCGGGAACGCGCCCTTGCCAACGACGTGGCAGATCACGCGCTCGCCGCAGGAAGCGCCTGATAAGGAAGAACAAGTAAGCATCGGCTTCGCGCTGGGAGTTCCGGTTTCCGTGAACGGGATGAAGCTGGATCCGGTGTCGCTGGTGGAATTGCTGAACGAAATCGGCGCGCGGAATGCGATCGGGCGCATCGATCTTGTCGAGAACCGGTTTGTCGGAATCAAGTCCCGGGGCTGCTACGAGACTCCGGGCGGGACGCTGCTCATCGCGGCGCATCGCGAGCTCGAAGCGCTGTGCCTGGAGCGCGACGTGGCGCACTTCAAGCAGCATATCGGGCTGAAGTATGCAGAGCTCGTTTACTTCGGATTGTGGTTCACGCCGTTGCGCGAGGCGCTCGATGCGTTCGTCGAGAGCACGCAGAAAGAAATGACGGGCAGCGTCAGGCTGTCGTTGTACAAAGGAAATGTTTCCGTCGTCAGCCGCGAGTCGGAGCACTCGCTCTACCGCACTGATCTTTCTTCGTTCACCATGGACGAGAGCTACGACCAGAAGGATGCGGCCGGATTCATTCGCATCCTTGGGCTGCCGTCGCGATCACGTGCACGAAAACGCGTGGAGGTCACGCGATGAAGATGTGGTCGGGAAGGTTCCGGCAACCGCTGGATCCTGATTTCGAGCGCTGGCAGCGCTCGTTCAGCTTCGATCGACGGTTGCTGAAGTGCGAACTCGCGGCCAGCAACGCGCATGCGCGGGCGTTGAAGGCAGCGGGAGTGCTGTCGTCGGATGAATTGATCTGCGTGTTGCAGGGGCTGAGGCAGATCGGCGAGAAGGCGGCGGCCACGCCAGCATTTTTGGACGATGATGAGGCCGAGGACGTTCACCATTTCGTCGAAAAGCAGCTCGTCGTTTTGATTGGCGAGACCGGATACAAGCTCCACAGCGGTCGCAGCCGCAACGAGCAGATCGCGACCGATTTGCGGTTGTACGTGAGAGAGACGATCGATCAATTGCGCCAGGAAGTCGCTGAATCTGTGCGGCATACTGACGGATCGTGCCGAACAGGCCGCCGATGCTGCCATGCCGGCCTATACGCATCTGCAGAGGGCTGAGCCGGTCCTGGTCGGGCATTGGCTGCTGGCGTATGTGGAAATGCTTCTGCGGGACGCGGATCGGCTGGCGGACTGCCGGAAGCGGCTGAATCTTTGTCCGCTGGGATCGGGCGCGGTGGCGGGTGCGACCCTAGCTTTGGATCGCGCCCTGATGGCGGACAGCCTTGATTTTGACGGAGCTACGGCCAATAGCATCGATGCGACCAGCGATCGCGATTTTGCAATCGAGTTTGTTAATTCCCTGTCGTTGCTGGCATTGCATCTGAGCCGCTGGGCTGAAGAAATGATTTTGTTCTCTTCGCAGGAGTACAGCTTTCTGGTTTTGCCTGAGGCTTACTCCACCGGTAGCAGTGCGATGCCGCAGAAGAAAAATCCTGATCTACTCGAACTCGTCCGGGGCAAGAGTGGACGCGTTCTGGGCCATGCCACTGCGTTGATGATCGCAGTGAAGGGATTGCCGCTGGCTTACAACAAGGATTTGCAGGAAACGCAAGAGCCGCTGTTCGACTCCTCCGACACCCTGCTGCAAATGCTGCCGCTGGTCGCGGGATGGATGAAGGCGGTTGAGTTCAATCGAGAGCGAATGCACGACGCGGCCCAGTCGGGATTTATGAACGCGTGGGCGGCCGCCACCTATTTAGTGAAGCGCGGTGTGCCGTCGAGGCATGCGCATGAACGCATTGGCAAGGCCGTGCAGATGTGTATTGAGCGCAGCTGCGAACTTCAGGATTTGCCGATCGAGGAATTGCGATCACTGAGTCCGGCCTTCGATCAGGATTTTTATGAATCGCTGAAGCTGGCTGCGGTGCTCGCAGTCCATGATGTTCCCGGAGGCACGGCCCCGAGCCGGGTGCGGAATGCAATCAGCGTTACCAGGAAGAGGATTGAGTCTCTTCGCGAGGAGGTCCATGCGCACGCGTAAAGCAATTTTGCCCGATGCACAACATATTCACGAGTTGATCGCGGCCTACTCCGGTGACGGCACGCTGCTGCCGCGCACGCTGCCGGAGATCTGCGAGAACGTCAGAGACTTCGTGGTGCTCGAAGACGAGGGTCGCATCATCGGTTGCGGCGCACTTCACCTGTATGGTACGCACCTGGCGGAGATCCGATCGATCACGGTTGCGCCGTGGGCGCAGGGCAAAGGCGGCGGCGGACGCCTGGTGAAAGCGCTGATGGCCGAATCGAAACGCCATCGCGTGGATTGCATTTGTCTGTTCACGCGGAAACCCGACTTTTTTGCCGGGCAGGGATTTTCGGTAGCTCAACGCGAGGACATTCCCGACAAGATTTACAAAGACTGTCACGTCTGTCCGCGGTTTCATTGCTGCGATGAAGTGGCGATGGTGCGTGGAGACCTGCCGAAGTTCGCGATTCTTCCTGAGCCTGCGAATTGGCTGGTGAAACTGCAGGGATGGTCGCCGGTCCCGGCACAGGAAAATCCGACTGGATCTAGCTAAGTTCGGCCGCGCCGTCTTCGGCGGAACAAAGATAGATCTGGGGAACGATTCCCGTTTTCTGCTCATAGCGTACGGCGATCTGCTTGGCGAAGTCCTGTGAATTTTCTTCGCGTACCAAATTGATGGTGCAGCCGCCGAAACCGCCGCCGGTCATGCGTCCGCCGCAGAAGCCGGGCAGGTTTTCGGCGGCTTCCACCATGATGTCCAGTTCCTGACAACTTACCTCATAGAGATCGCGGAGGCTGCGATGCGACTCGCGCATCAGTTCTCCTACGCGGTCTAGATCACCCGTGGCGAGCGCGCGCGCAGCATCCAGCGTGCGCTGGTTCTCATGGATCACGTGCGTGCATCGCTTCCCGATGACGGGGGGAAGATCATCGCCGTGCTCCTCCAGCAATTTCAGCGACACATCCCGCAAAGCTCGCACCGAAGGATTCCACTTCGCAAAGAGGCGCACTCCTGCTTCACATTCTTCGCGGCGAGTGTTGTACGCACCCGTGGCGAGATCATGCTTGACCATGGTGTTGCAGACCACGAGCTGAATGCCGGCGGGGATCGGAACGAATTGGAATTCCAGCGATCGGCAATCGAGAAAGAAAGCATGAGCAGATCTTCCCATGCAGGACACGAACTGGTCCATGATTCCAACCCGCGCGCCGACGAAAGTATTTTCGGCGCGCTGGCAGAGCTTCGCGAGGTCGGGCAAGGGCATCCGAATTCCGCCGAGGCTCGTCAGGGCCAGCGCCGATGCAACTTCCAGGGCCGCGGAGGAACTCAGTCCCGCGCCGATTGGCACTTCGCCGTGAACGAGCAAATTCGCTCCCTGAAGTTTGTGACCACCCAACTGCAGCAGGCCAGCGACGCCAAGAATGTAGTCGCACCATGCGCCGGTGCGCTGTTGGGGAAGGTTGGCGAGATCGAACTCGAAATTACCGGGAAATTCTTCGGAGTGGATCAGCAGTTTTCGGTCAGGCCGCGCTGCAATCGCCACGTAGGTGGAGAACCCGACGGCGGCGGGCATGACAAAGCCATCATTGTAGTCGGTGTGCTCGCCGATCAGATTGACGCGGCCAGGGGCGCGGAAGATCCTCGGGCGAGTCCCGAAGAGTTTCTCGAAACGTCTACCGATTTCCTCCACCTTCATCCGCGTCGTCACGCCCGAATCCCCATGCAGAATGGGTCCGCGGGATCGAGCACAAGTTCGGCGTCGGTATTGACGAAAGCGCGGCCGGTAATGCTCGGATAAATTTTCCCTTCGCGCACTGTAACAGTGCCTTCGAAAACAGTTCCTACAATGCTCTCTTGTTTCCAGACCTGGCCTTCGCGAATTTTTCCGTCGGCGTAGAGGCACGCCAGCTTGGCGCTGGTTCCGGTGCCGCAGGGAGAACGATCGTAGGCCTTGCCAGGACAGAGAACGAAATTCTTGCTGTCGACCGCGGGCAGGTTGGAGGGTCCGAACAACTCGATGTGGTCGATTTCCTGATTCCCGCTTCCGGTAATGCCCTGAAGATTGAGGGCTTGACGAATCGCCCAAGTAAAATCGAGTGAGGCGTTCGATGTTCTTAGGCGAGAGGTCCATGCTGTGATCGCGCACCAGAAAGAACCAGTTCCCGCCCCACGCGACGTCACCGCGAATCTTGCCATAGCCCGGAACATCGACTTCGACGTTTTCGGCCAGGCGGTAGCTCGCAAGGTTGTTTACAGTGACATCACCGTTACTGTGCAGGACGGCGCCGACGGTTCCGACTGGAGTCTCGATGCGGTGCTCTGCAGGCTGAATCTTTTTCATGAAGGCGAGAGTCGCTACCAACCCGATGGTACCGTGCCCGCACATACCGAGATAGCCGACGTTATTAAAGAAGATGACGCCGGCGGCGCATGTGGGATCGACGGGCTCGCACAGCAAGGCCCCCACCATCACATCGGAGCCCCGCGGTTCGTTTACTACTGCCGACCGAAATTCGTCGTGCTGGGCGCGAAAGCGCTCAAGTCGCGCGGCCAGCGGCCCATCGCCGAGGTCGGGGCCGCCACCAATCACCACCCGCGTCGGCTCTCCGCCGGTGTGGGAGTCAATCACTCGAACTCTACGGGGATTGTGCTGGTTCATTCTGATCGTGTGCTCTTACGGAAGAAAGAAGTGACAAATCTTCTTAATGGACATTCAGGTCGAGGTAGTGACTGAAGCTCTGGAGTGACACTTGGTCTCCGCCGGGCAAGTAGAAGCCGAAGCGGCCCGAGGAGAGGTTGGTACCGGGCTGGGTCCAGCGGTCGAGAACGAACCAGGTATTGCCCTGCTTGATCTGATGGACGATCTCATTGGCCGACACATGAACCTGCAGAGTGCGGAAACTTTTCTTCTCTCCCTTGTGCGGAATCTTGGCCTCGCTGACTTTCTGGCCGTTGCGGATGTCGGAGCGATAGAAGTTGTTGTCGTCCATCTGAAATAAATCGTAGTTGCCGGGGTCGGTGTAGTTAAGCACCCACTGCAGACGATGCCCTTTGGTCAGCATGGCGGAAAAAACAAACGTTCCGGTAGTGGGCGAGATGCCGTAGAAGATGTAGTCGCCGCCTTTGCGAACGTATGCGCCGTTTTCCTGAGTCCAGCCGGCAGGGTCAGCCCACTTCGACATGCCACTGGGAGCGAGCGCCAGATCGATGGTCCGCGACTGGCCTGCGGTGATTTCCACGGTGGTTGTACGTACAACATTGTCGGGCGTGCGGGCGGACAGCAAGTACGCCCCGGTCGGAAGGCTGAGCGGACTACCGCTGTTCACTTTGACCGGCGGCTCGCTCCCTTTGGTCAACGTGACTTGAGCGTCCGCGGGAGAGAAAGTGATCTTAAACTCACCGGGCGCAGGTTCCAGAGTCACCTCGGAAAGCGCCAGCGTCAGGGGCGTTCCGGCAACGAAGTGTTTCTTGATCTGCCGCGGCTTGAAGTGATCCTTCGTCAACTCAATGGTGTGGTCTCCGGGAGCGATCGACGAAAGGGTCAGCGTTCCGTCAGGCTGCACCGTACCTACATTGGTGTGATCGATGAGAATCGTCGCGCCGGCAGGGCCGCCTTGAATGCTGAGCGACGCCATGTGGGGCACAGGAAGAAGACCAAATACCAGCCGGCCCTGCTCGCCTTTGCGAATCCGGATCTTTTGTTCCGGGACATCCTGAAATCCGGGCTTCTCGACGCGCACTGTATATTCCCTGGGCTCAAGGTTCGCGACCCGGAGTTGGCTGCCCTTGGTCACTTGCGGCAGAGCTTTTCCGTTGAGGAATACCAGCGACTTATCTTGCCCAGTTACCACGACGAGCGTTCCCACGTTCTGACCAGATTCGACAAATGTGGTGAGAGCCGGCGCTGCGGCGACTTCGATCGACAACTTGTATTGTTCACCGCCGTGCATCACCGTTAATTCATGAGGGCCGGCAGCAACGGAAGTCAGGTCGGCTCCCTCGGCGGAAAACTCGATAGGCGGCTTTCCGTCGATGCTGAGTTTAGCGGCGGCATCGCTGGAATAAACGTGAACGTGATCGCCCATGCTGCTGACCACGACGGCGAGAACTCGTTTGGCAACTATCGGTGCGGTGACCGTTGGCAATGCCCCGGGAGTCGAGCTCAGAGAAACCGTAAAGCTGCCTGACGTGTCGTCGAATTTCAGAGTGTGGTCGCCGGCAGGAACGCTATCCAGCGCCCACTGCGCGTCTTGCAGATCGGCGGGCGGTTGATCGTCGAATGTCACCTTTCCCGCGGGCGTATCAGAGGAGAGCTTTAGACCGGGCAATTCCGGGGCTGGTGGCGGCGTGACAACCGGAGGAGGAGGCTGAACGGCAACCGGCTCTGGAACGGTTTGGACGGCAACTGGACGTGCCGAAGGTTTTGGCCGTGGCAGGAAAATCGAGATGATACCCAACAGCAGCATGCCGCCCAGAGTGAGCCCCAAAACCTTCATGTCGCGGATGTTGACGCTGGAGCGCACGCGCGGTGTTTGGGACACCACTTTCGCCGCAGGTGCGGCAGGGACCGGTATGGCTTCCGGCGCAGGCGCGCTGGTGACGCGCGGGATTGCAGGAGTGGAAGGCACGGGCGCTGGCGGCGCCGGCTGCATCGTCGGCGCATCGGCGGGGGAAATAAAGGGTGACCCGGCCGGCGTCCCCGCAAACGACAGCGTCGCGCTGGGCGTAAGATCATGGCCGCTTCCCTTGCTGCTGGTGACGCTCGGAAGGTTCAACTTTTGCAGCAGGACGTTGGCGCTCGAAACGACTTCTTCGTCTTCAATATATTTGTCGGCCAACGCTCTCGCCTTTGAGCCCAGCGTCTTTTTCGTGTCCGGATCGCTGGCAGAGTCGGCTTCGCTTTCGAGGCGCCGCAGTTCTTCAAGATCGCGTCGACGCGTCTGCCGCCGTTGCACCTGAAGATCGCGCTGAACGGCGTCTCGGATCTGAATCAGCCGCATCTCGCGCGGATAAGACGATAATGCTTCCTCGACTCGCGACAATGACGCTGCGAGATCGCCGGAAGTTTGCAGCTTGCGCGCCTGCGAGACCACTTCACTCACGAAGGTCTCTCGCTTCTGATCTTGAATCAACGTGCGCAAAGTCTTCGCCATGGGGTGCGACGGATTCAGGTCGAAGGCTTGCTTGGCAATTTTCTCCGCCTCACGCCAGTCGGTTTCGACTAACGTCTGCGCGTATTCGACGAGAGTGTTGGCCAGCACGGCGCGCGCCAGAGTGTTGTTATCGTCCAGTTCGTAGGCCTGACGCAGCAAGCGGATGCCTTCGGCGGTTTTCTGCTGCGCGCACAGCTCCTGGCCCTCGGCCAGCAGCCGCTGAGCCTCCGCCTGGCGCTCGACGCCCTGCCGGGCATGTTTCTCCAGCTCCTGCAACTCTTCGTCCTGGGGAAATTCTTCCACCGCGCCTTGCAGAAGATCGAACACCCTGCCGTAGTTGCTGGTGTGCAAATAAGTGTCGACTTGCTCGATCAACTGGGTTCGGGCTTCGATGCGGGTTTGCTGGTCGCGCCGTTTCTGCAGACGCTCCACTTCGAACTTCAGTCCGGGATACTGGCCGTAGATGGTGCGCAAAATTTCCCAGTCGTTCAGTGCATCGCCGAAAGCGCCTTGCTCTTCGTGGAGATGGGCGCGAGCCACAATCGAGTTCACCAGGTCGCGTTTGTCCTGCACCAAGCGGAGAGCGCGCTCGAAATGCGATTCACCGGGATGCTGCTCCAGAGCCTCGTGAAGAATGCTCACGCGCTTATCGAGATCGGGTTCGGCATCGACTTGCCGGTCGACCTGCGCGATCAAGGATGACAGCTCCTGTCGCTGCTGTTCTTCGATGTCGTAGCGCAGGGCCTGAAAAATTGCATTCGTCGGATACTTCGCCAGATAGGTCTGGCAGGTCGCGACGGCTTTGGCAAAATTGTGGTCCGCCAGCTGCTTGCGCGCCTCCGCGTAGGCCGTGTTCATGGCATCGTGTTCGGAGCGCACTTCGTTGTAGAAGGTCTGGTAGCGAGCGCCGCTCTCCCGATTGGCGGCATCGGGAGCCTTGCGGTCGAGTTCCAGCACCACGCCCAACTTGGCCAGCGCGCTGCTGACATCGCCCTTCTGCCACGCTTCCATGGCAGCTTTGTGGATTTGCTCTTTGTCCAGGCGAAGTTTGTTGTAGTCCTGTTCGAGACGGTCGACTTCCGACAACAACTGCAGGGCGCGGGCTTCCTTGGGACGCAGCTGAAGAACATTCTGCAAAGCTTCGCGAGCGTGCGGATAGGCGTGGTTGTCGATATGCTGGCGCGCCAGGCGGTACCAATTTTCAATCTGCTTTTCGCTGCGCCGGTTTTCAATCTTGCTCTTCAACGCCAGCGCGACCGCGTTGTCAGGCTCGATCTGCAACGCTTCCTGCAGTTTTTGCAGCGCCAGCGGATCTTCCTCTTCTTCGAAACGGGCGCGTGCCGCTTCCAGAAGCTGCGCCAGCGTCTTGCGGCGGACCGCGTTGTCGAGCTGCCGCCGCAGCGCCTGAATTTCCGCATCCATGTGGCCTTCGGCTTCAACCTCGCCGAGAATCTCGCCGGCAAACTGAAGATCGCCGTCGGCCAGCGCTTTGGTCGCGCGCTGCAATCGAGGCCGAGTGCGTTCCGTGTCGAAAAACTCGATCGGCTCATTGCGTAAAGCTTTGCTCAGCGTGTCGCCAAACTCGCGTGCGGTGGTAAAGCGATGCCAGGCCTGCTTCGCCATGCCTTTGTGGACGACGCGGCTGATGGCCGGCGAAATCGCGGAATTCACCTCCGAGGCCGGCGGCGGAATCTGGTGCAGGATGGCTTCGACCACTTCATCGGCTCGCGCCCGCTGGAACGGATGCCGTCCGGATAAAGCTTCATAGCAGACCACGCTCAAGGAAAAAATGTCAGACGCGGCGGTCAGCGGCTTCAACTGGATCTGCTCGGGCGACATGTAAAGCAGAGTCCCCTTCTGCGCCCGTGTGGTATGCGCGTCGGCCATGTGGGCCACGCCGAAGTCGATGATCTTGACCGAGTCGTCTTCCATCACAAAAATGTTGCTCGGCTTCAGGTCGCGATGTACCAGTCCGCGCTCATGCGCGGCCTGCAGGCCGCGGCAGGTCTGGTTCATGATCTCGATGGTGCGCTCAACGGTCAGATGGTGGCTGGATTTACGAACGAAATGGTCAAGCGTCGTGCCCGGCAACAACGGCATGACGAAATAAGGCTTCTTCTTGCCGTCCTCTTCAAATTCTCCGATGTCAAAAATCTCGACGATGTTGGGGTGGCTCATCGAAGCCAGCACGTCGCACTCTTTGTAGAACAACTGGAGGGACGCCGGATCGGGAATATCAAGGATGGTTTTGACCGCAACTTCGCGGCGAATCACGGTATCGTACGCGCGATAAACCAGACCCATTCCGCCCTGCCCGAGGATCTGCCTGACCTCGTAGCGGCCCGCCAGTTTTTTCGGTGATCCGGTGGAATCCATGGCGCATCCTGTGACGCAGAGCCTCAGCATTTTATCTGATTTTCGGCCGCGACTGTACACCCTTTTTCGTTCGCAAAAATCTGCAGTGAACCGTCCGAAAAGGCCGCTGGAAGCCGCATTGCGCGGGCCCTCCCGGCGATGCCATCCTCACGCGGGGCAAAATCGAGACCGCTGATGACCGCACTGTCATCCGATCCAGCCGCGGAAATTTCCCCGCCATCCGATCGACTCTTTTCTGATGGTTGCTATAAGAAATTTGTATTGGACGGAGCGGATACGCGCATTTATCTTCGGCGGATTGATTCTGGCTAGCACGCTGTGTGGGGTCGTCGGCGCGGCGCCGGGGGGCGTCCGCGCCGCGGGTCCAAAAACCGCTGCCACGTAGCTGCGCACGACTCACAAACAGGAGCATTCTAACGATGACAAAGCGAGCAGGCTGGCTTTCTCTGCGCCGGCGGTTGGCGGCCACGAGCGCCGCAATCGTTCTGGTGGCCGGAATGTTAGCCGGATTGTCCGCAAACAGTTTTGCCGACGAACCCAAGGCCGATCCCGCAGGAACCGCAACGGGTGACAAAACATCCGCCGTCGACGGCGCCGGAACTCCCTTCGTGGTCACGGAGCCGACCGACAAAACTGCTCCCGACTACGCGCAGAACAAAAAAGCATTTGACGAATACCAGGCGCAGGCTGCGAAGGAACCGCTGGCGGTAAAACTGGCCGACAGCGTGGGCCACGTCCGCCTCGCCACTAATATGGCGTGGACCTTGAACACCGGCTACCTCGTTCTGTTCATGCAGGCCGGATTTGCACTGCTCACCTGTGGACTGGTTCGCAAGAAAAATGCCGCACACTTGATGATGCTGAATTTCGCGGCCTACGTTTTCGCCTTCCTCGCTTACTACGCGGTCGGATATGCATTCCAGTTTGGCGCCGTCGCCATCAACGCCGCGCCCGCCAATATTGGCGGCACTCCCACTCTGAATCATTTTCTGATCGGCAGCGGGCAATGGGGATTTGTCGGGGGCAGGGGATTCTTTCTGGTCGGCCCTGCTTATGACGCGGGCAGCAACGTTCTGACGCTGTTCGAAGTGGTGTTCATGGAGACCGCCGGATACATCATCGTCGGCGCGATCTGTGAACGCATCAGCTTTTGGGCGTTTCTGCTCTGCGAACTGTTCATCGGCGCGATTCTCTATCCGATCTCCGGTTGCTGGACGTGGGGCGGCGGTTGGATGTCGCAATTGGGATCGACCATGAACCTCGGTCACGGCTATGTCGACTTCGCCGGTTCGACGGTGGTACACGCAGTCGGCGGTTTCGCCGCCATGGCGCTGGCGATCGTCCTGGGACCACGGCTCGGCAAGTTCGGGCCCGGAGGAAAAATTCGGGCGTTCCCGGCCCACAACATTGTTTACGTCGTCACTGGCACGTTTATTCTTCTGTTCGGATGGATGGGATTCAATCCCGGCTCAACCCTTGGCGCCACCGATTTCCGCATTTCGGTCGTGGCAGTGAACACGAATCTGGCAGCGGTCGCAGGATCGGCTGCGGCCATGCTCATCTGGTATTTCCTGTTCGGCAAACCCGACATCACGATGGCTTGCAACGGCATGTTGGCGGGCCTGGTTGCGATCACCGCGCCCTGCGCGTTCGTGTCACCCACCTCGTCAGTCGTCATAGGAACAATCGCCGGCTGCCTGGTTTGTGGCGGCGTACTGTTCAACGAGCGCGTTCTAAAGATCGACGACCCATGCGGCGCAGTGTCAGTGCACGGATACTGCGGTTGGCTGGGCGCGGTCTGCGTGGGAATTTTTGCCGACGGTACCTACGGCTCTGGCTGGAACGGAGTGGGCGCGGCGAATTACCTGGGCCACGCGGGACAAGGCGTGACCGGACTGATTCACGGCGACGCCCGGCAGTTCTGGTGCCAGCTCATGGGCGCGACCCTCTACGCGGCCTGGGCGTTCGGTGGCACGTTCGTCGTCTTCTGGACGGTGAATAAGATCAAGAGCATGCGCGTTCCCCCCGAGTCGGAAGAAGAGGGGTTGGACGTTCCCGAGTTTGGCATGCCCGGTTATCCGGAGGACGCGCTGGTTACCGGGCAATACTAAGACTGGACAGAGTGCCATATCCGGCGCGCAAAGTTGACGCTATGAGCATTCGTCAAGCGCTCAATGACGCCGGGAGGCGCCGATGCCGACTTCAAGTTGAGCAAGATCGCGGTCACCAAATTCGCCGGTTGCTGCCGCTAACTCTCGGCATCGCGACGTTGGTCAGCGTTGCGGTCCTGCTGCTGTGGGATGCGCGTCCCGGCCTGTTTCCTGCGCGGGCACATGGCCTGCTGGCCGCGTTTCCGCTGGCCCTGATCGCTGGTGCTGGCCTGGTCTACGAAGCCCTCCATCAGCCGTCGCGTTCGGAGCTAGTCAAAGCAATTCTGCTGGCCTGCGCGTTTCTGTTCTGGGCCGCCAACCAATTCTGGCCGGGATTTCACCTGGCCACGTTATTCAATGACATCGCGATCGGGCTTTTTGTTTGCGATGTATTCCTGGCCATGATCAGCCGCCCGGCTGCAGCTCCTTGAATCCAGCGCGATCGTGATTCACCCGAAAAAGTCTTGACTCGCCACCGCGGTTTTTCGAGTAACATACTCGCCATGATTGAGCACCGTCGCAAGCGCCCTACAAAATGGATTTTGTTGATCATGGCATCTGCCCTGATCCTGCAAGCCTGCGGAGGCTCTGGTTCATCGGGAGGAGGCGGCCAGCAAGTCACGCCTCCGGCCGTGCCCACGGGTTTGACCGCAACCCCTGGCAACAATGAGGTTGCTCTCACCTGGAACGCGAGCAGCGGCGCGACCAGTTACAACGTCAAGCGGAGTACCAGCAACGGCGGGTCGTACACGACAATCTACTCGCCGGCCACGGCCAGCTACACTGACACAACCGCGCTCAACAACACTCCTTATTATTACGTCGTATCCGCTGTAAATTCAGGAGGCGAGAGCGCGAATTCGAGTCAGGTGTTAGCCACGCCGTCCGGGCCGTCGACGAACATCCAGGCCACGATCGACGTTCTCGCCAACCGGCACACCATCAGCCCCTATGTCTACGGTGGCGCCTTCCCGCAAGACGCGCCAACCATTACTGACAGCGGCTTGAGCGTGGTGCGCTGGGGCGGCAATGGCGCGTCCACTTACAACTGGCAACTGGGAACAACCAACGCCGACAACGATTACTACTTCGAAGACTTTACGTTTGGCGCGCTCAACAATAGTGCCGACTCCAATTCAACGCAATTCATCAGCGACGTGAAGAACGCCGGCGGCATCCCGCTGATGACGATGGTCATGCTGCAATGGGTAGCGCAGAGCCCGGAGACGTCGGTACAGCAGGGCACCGGCCCCAACAACGATCATTGGAGTTTTTCGGTCGCCAAATACGGCGCGCAATGTTCGGTGGATCAATACAACAACGATGCGGGCGATGGGCTGAAGTCGGACTGCTCCACACAGCTAACGGCGGATCCAAACGACGCCTATTTCCCCCTGCTCGATCAATCCGGCACCGGCGACCCCACCAACAGCGTGTATCGCAAACCCTGGGCACAGGCAATGGCCACCGCCTTCGGCAGCACCGTGCCTCACTTCTATGACATGGACAATGAGATCGATATCTGGGGCGGTACGCACTTCGATATTCATCCCCTGCAATCCGGCTATGGGGAACTGCGTGACACCTATCTGCTGGAAGCGGGAAAACTCAAAACCTGGGACCCAGCGGCGATCCGCCTGGGCCCGGTGAGCTGCTGCTGGTATTTCTATTGGAATCTGAATTCCACCACCGACAACAAGTCCACCCACGCGGGAATCGATTTCCTGCCTTGGTGGCTGAATGACTATTGCCTGGTCCGATGCAGTGGCGGGCACAAGATCGCTGGACGTATTCGACATTCACGCCTATCCCGACGGGCCGGATACGACAAGCTTTACGCAGGCGCAGAAGCAAGCCTTGGCCGCGCGCGTCTACCGCGACTGGTGGGATCCAACTTACGAGAGCGAAGCTACTTACATCCAGAACAATGGCTTTAGTATTGAGCCCGTTGAGCCGAACCCATTCCGCATTCCGCGCATGCGGGCTCTGGTCAATCAAATTTATCCGGGAACGCCGTTCAGCATCACGGAATGGAGCGCAGCTTTCGCCGGCGAATCGGATTTTTCCACCGCCCTCGGCGACGCGGACGCCTACGGAATTCTTGGGCGCGAACGAGTCTATCTCAGCACACGCTGGACCGCGCCAACTTCTACGAATCCGAACTATCAGGCGCTGAAGCTCTACACCAACTACGACGGCTCGCACCACGGCTTCGGCACGACTTCGGTTTCGGCCACCAACAACGGCAATCCCAGCCTGTTCAGCACCTACGCCGCGCTCAACGCTGCCGGCACCACGCTGACCATCCTGGTGCTGAATAAAGATCCGGCGAACTCGGCGCAGGTGCAGTTCACCACCACCGGTTTCATGCCGACCAGCGAGACTACGTACACTTTGTCGCAGAGCTCACCCAGCGGCATCGTGGCATCCTCATCGCAGTCGTGGTCCGCGACGCAACCATTCGCGCCCTACACGGCGACGCTACTGGTGATCAGTGGAAGTGTGAACACGCCACCCGCTTCCGATTGGGACTTAAATCCGGACACGATCATGGTTCCCGCCAGTGGCTCGGTTACATTGGCGCCGAAGATCACCAGCGGGACTGCGAACGTCACACTCAGCTCGGCGGCTTTCGATAGTTATGAAGGCGCGGCCGCATGTACCGGCACGATCACGATTACAACCGCTGCAATCACCCCCACCGCTCCCGGCGAGATTACGGTCACCGCGGGTAACACGCCCGGCTTCTGCCATTTCACCGTGACTGGGAGCGACGGCACCGCAACGCAGACGCAGGGCGGATGGATCGTCGTCGGCAATCCGCCCGCCGCTCTTGCCAAGACCAGTGGCGATGCACAATCAGGGAGCGCAGGCAGCGTGTTGCCGCAGGCTCTCACCGTGACCTTAACCCCAGGTGCGTCCGGTGGAACCAACACCGGCGCCAGCGTGCTTTTCACCGCCAGTGCGGGTTCGCTTTCCAACGGCACCGGCAGCGGCTCGAAGGTAATTGCCCTCACGAACAGTTCGGGAGTTGCATCAGTGACGCTCACCCTTCCGTCATCCGCGGGCCCCGTGACCGTAACTGCCGAAGGCCCTTACGGCTTGGGCCATCCGGTGGCGCCAACTTTTACGGAGACCGCAAACTAATTCATCAGATCACGCGCGTGCATTTACAAATTGGAGATTCACATTCCTCATGGACGATAGAGAATTGCGGCGGTTCGGCATTTCCCTGCTGATTGGCATTTTCCTTTCTCTGTTCGGCGCGAGCGTGGCCCACGCGCAATGGATTGCGATGAACCCCGTCCGCAAGGTCCAGCAGGAGGCGGACGGAGCCGTCTTCACCATGGGAACCGGCACATTAAAAGTGCAAGTGTGCTCCGACTCGGTGATCCACGTCCTCTATTCGGCGACCGCAACGTTCCCGAAGCGCCCGGAGTTATGTGGTAACTAAGGAGAACTGGCCTGCGGCGAAGTTCACGATGGACTCCAACGATGATGCCGTTATTCTCACCACTTCCCTGCTGAAAGTTACGGTCACACGAAAGGACGGCGCCATCTCGTATGCCCAGGCCAATGGCGCCTCGCTGGTGCAGGAAGCATCCCGCCGCCTCATCCCCGCAAAAGTAAATGGTGAGGAAACCTACCGAGCTGAATCTTTGGTCAACATGTACGGCTCGCACGAGGGGCTTTACGGTCTGGGCCAGCATCAGGCTGGAGTTTGGAATTATCGCGGCGAATCGGTCGACATTTCACAGGAGAACAGCAACATCTCGCGTCCCGCTGATGCTCTCGAGCAAAGGCTACGGAATTTTCTGGAACAACACCTCCCGCAGCCGCTTCAACAATCGCTTCGCCAACTATCTCTACATCAGTTCCGAAGTCGCCGATGTGATCGACTACTACTTTCTCTACGGCCCCGATTTCGACAACATCATCGCCGGCTATCGCGACCTGACCGGACAGGCGCCGATGTTCGGCAAGTGGGCCTACGGATTCTGGCAGTGCAAGAATCGCTACAAGTCGCAGGATGAAATTCTCGGCGTGGCCCGCAAGTATCGCGAACTGCACATCCCCGTCGACAATATCGTGCAGGATTGGTTCTGGTGGAATCGCAAAGGCGAATTCGTATTCAATAAGAATTATCCCGATCCCAAAGCGATGGTCGACCAACTGCACGCCGAAAATTTCCACCTGATGATTTCGATCTGGCCATTCTTCGAACCCGGCTCCGCGAATTACGACTACATGGACAAGAAGGGATGGTTCGTGGACAAGTTCAAATACGCGAAGCCGCCCTACCACACCGATGCGATGGCCGTGTATGACGCGACCAGTCCCGAAGCGCGCAAATATTATTGGGACGAGGTCAACAAGGGATTGTTCAGCATTGGACTCGATGCCTGGTGGATGGATACGACCGAACCGGAAACCGAAGGCCAGGAAGAAAACATTCTGATCGAACCACAAACTCGCCGCCGGCAGCGGCAACCGCTACGTCAATGTGTTTCCGCTGCTCGACACGCAGGCGGTTTACCAGGGACAACGTAGCGCATCCGACAAGAAGCGTGTATTTATTCTGTCTCGCTCGGCGTTCGCAGGCTCGCAACGAAATGGCGTCACCGCTTGGTCCGGCGACATCAATTCGGACTGGCTCAGCTTTCGGCGTCAGGTTCCGGCAGGACTCAACTTCGCGGTTTCAGGCATTCCTTACTGGACTACCGACATTGGCGGATTTGTTTTTGGGAGTCCCACCGATCCCGCCTTCCGCGAATTGTTTGTCCGCTGGTTTCAGTTCGGCACGTTCAATCCAATCTTGCGCGTTCACGGTACACGGAATCCGGACGAAAACGAACTATGGTCTTACGGGCCCGGATGCGCAAAAAGTTTTGGTGAAGTTCGATCGTCTGCGTTATCGCATGCTGCCTTACATCTATTCTTTGGCGTGGAAGACGACCAGCGAGGCTTACACTCCGATGCGGCCGCTGGTCATGGATTTCCGCAACGACGTTCGCGCTCAGAATACGGGAGATCAATTCATGTTCGGCCCGGCGTTTCTGGTGAATCCGGTAACCGAGTCCGCCGCCACGACCCGGCCGGTTTATCTGCCGGAAGCGAAATGGTACGACTTCTGGACGGGATCGGTAATCGAAGGCCCGCGAACCGTTAATGCGATCACTCCGCTAGAGCATCTCCCGCTTTACGTTCGCGCAGGATCGATCGTGCCCCTCGGGCCAGACGAGGAATGGTCCACGGAAAAGGCCGCCGACCCGATCGAGCTACGCATCTATCGCGGAGCCAACGGAGACTTTACGCTGTACGAGGACGAAAACGATAACTACAACTATGAGAAGGGCGTCTACGCAACCATTCCATTGCATTGGGATGATGCGGCTCGCACCCTAACGATCGGCGATCGCAAAGGGCATTTCCCAGGCATGCTCGAACATCGTACTTTCCGCGTAGTCTTCGTAGGCGAGAACCATGGGGTGGACGTCAGCGCGTCCGATGAAGCTGACAAAGTCGTGCAGTATTCAGGAACCCAGATCACGGTCGGACCATAATGTCCGCGATAGTTAACTTCCAGAGTTAACGGTGGTTAACAGATTAACCGTGGTTAACTACGATCGCCTATTTGCCTGGCCCTTGCGCCTGCTGCTTCGCCGTAAGGGCGTCCACAATCTGTCGCTCTTTCGCGCCATCTTCCGCACGATGAAGCCGGTAATAGAGCGTTGCCAGCTCGACGTGCGGCTCGAGCCAGTCGGGGTCGTCCTTCACCAATGCTTCCAACTCTTTCGCCGCAGTTTCGTAATCACCCGACGTACTCTTAAGCATGGCCGCCTCGTAGCGGGCCATCGAGTCTGCGGGCTTGAGACGCAGCGCGCGATCCAGATATCCCTTGGCCTCATCAATATCGCGACGCTTGTAGAGAATAGCTCCAAGATAGAGATTTGCTTCGAAATCATCCGGGTTGGTCTTGAGCGCCTCGCGAAACGCCGGCTCGGCAGCTTTCACGTCGCCGGTTTTGTCTCGGGCAGTTCCGACCATGGTCTCGAGGCCGGGAAGCTGCGGGTTCAGCCGGAGCGCTTCTTCGAGATCCCTTCGGGCCTGTTCATATTCGTTCAGGTCGAGAAGAGTTGCTCCGGCAAGCATATAAGCTGCCGCATCCGACCCGGCCTTCGCAACCTTTTCGATACGCACCACACCGTCGCGCCTCCTGCCTTTCGCGGCAATCAATGCCGAGCCCAGCACGTATTCGAAATCCATGTTCTGTGCGTATTGGTGTTCCAGAGGCTCCAGCAGAGCGAGCGCAGCGTCCGGCTTTCCCGTCCGCACATCGCAATCGCCTAGGAGAATTACAACGTTGACTCGATCCGGCTGCGCGTCGTGAAGAATCTCAAACTGTTCTCGGGCATGTTCGAAATCTCCCTTCTCGTGATAAGCGAAAGCCAGGTCGAAAAGAACTCCGTTCTTATCTCTTAAGGAAGTCATCGCGGAACGATATAAAGCGATGGCCTGATCGAACTGCCGAACATGCACCAGGGCCACACCGAGATTGACCTTGGCCTCAACCTCGCTGGGCCGTAACTCGATGACTTTGCGGTAGTCGCGGATTGCGGACGGAAAATCGCCACGCTGCTGCTCCTCAATGGCCTGCTTGAGAAGTAGATCTGGATTGACTTCCTGCGCCCTGACCATGGCCGGAAACAGAGTAAGAAACAATAGCGCCGCCCGCATGTCTGATAGGATAGCGCAGGGCCAAGCCATCAACCCGGCAAAATCAGCGGCTGGGTTCGGTCACACTCAAGATCTGGTCCGCTGAAACGTTTTGCAGAGTTTGCACAATTCCCGACGGCCAATGAATTTCGATCGAATCTGCGCGAGCCTCCACGCCCAGGCCGAAATGGACCGGGCCATCGCTCGACGATGCGTAGCCGACGCTGGTGGTCATGTGGTTATACTGGACGCCGCTCTTGGTCACCACCTTGATGCGAGCGCCAATTCCATCGCGGTTGCTCTTGGTTCCCCGCAATGCAACGTCGAGCCAGTGCCCGGATTTCTCGCTGCGGTTCATCCAGATTTCCGCATCCTGGCCGAGAGCGGTTACGACCACATCGACGCGGCCATCGCCATCCAGATCGCCGAAAGCACAGCCGCGGTGTCGGGCAGGCGGAGCCGACTTGAAGCCCGCTTCCTGGGTGAGCGGCATCCACTTTCCACTCGCGCCAAGATTGCGGAATACGGTGTTCGGTTGATCAACGGGTTGACCCGGTAGAGTAATCGACTGCACGTGGCCCCCGCTCACGAACAGATCTTTCCAGCCATCATTGTCGAAGTCATATAACCCTGCGCCGAATCCCGACATCTTCAGGCTGGCGTCGCGCATTCCACTCTCGCTCGTGACTTCGCGGAAATTCCCTTTGCCGGTGTTCTCGAATAGCGGGAAGGTCTGGTTCACCAGTGCAACAAAAGCTATGTCGGGATAGCCGTCATTGTTAAAGTCACGAAAATCCAGTCCCATCCCCGAGATGAAACTGCCATCCTCGGTAAGAGCGACGCCGGTTTCGAAGGCAACTTCCTCGAACTTGTTGCCCATGTTATGGAAGAGCGAATTGTAGAGCGCATCATTGGTGACAAATAGGTCTTGCCGGCCGTCAAGATCGTAATCGGCGACGCCCACGCCCATTCCTTTCCCGACGTGGCTGCGCAGGCCCCACTCTTTCGAAGCATCGCGAAAGGTTCCATCCCCATTGTTCAAGAAAAGTTGATTGGGTTGCCCCTTGTAAAACTTGGGATGGCAGTAGTCACCAGCGCCGTTAAAGCCGCACAAAGGCTCCGCGGAGTATGTCCACTGCATGTAATTCACGACGAACAGATCAAGCAGGCCGTCGTTATTCACGTCCACCCAGGCGGCGGTGATCGCCCAGTAAGCGCCGAATTCAGGATCAGGATGGTTCAGGCTGGCGTCGAGCCCCGCCTTCACCGTCACGTCGGTGAACGTGCCATCGCCGTTGTTGTGGTAGAGCGTGCTGTGGTGCAGGCCGGCGACAAAGAGATCGGGGTGGCCGTCGTTGTCGTAATCGGCGACCGCGGCTCCCATGTCGAAACCAGTCCCCGCCAAACCAGCCGCGTCGGTCACGTCGGTAAACTTCCCGTTGCCGTCGTTGCGGAAGAGGCGGTTGCGATACTTCGGGGAATCCTTTTTCAGAGTGGCGATGTTGGCGCCGTTGGTGAAGAAGATGTCAGGACGCCCGTCCCCGTTGTAGTCGAAAACAGCCACGCCCCCAGGCATCGTCTCGGGAGCGTTCTTGGCTGAAGTCTCGTCGTTCTCCAAGCGGAAAGGAATCCTGGCGAGCTCGAAACGAATCGGACTGGAGGCGGGAGGGGCAGTCGCGTTCAGCAGCAGGAATGCAGCCGCGGCCAGTAGTGAACTATACGTAATACGCCGGGCCGCGCTGAGATAACACATTGCGTTGGGGAAAAGTAAGGGGTGGCCGGAGCCACCCCTTAGGATTCTATCTTAAAGCTGTTTGGCGGAGCACACCCAGTCCAGCAACTCCAGGCGCATTAATTATTCGTCAGACTGAAGGTGGCCGATATCGTGGTGCCGCTCTTCACTACAACCGTAGCGGTCACGTTGTAGGGTCCGCCAGCCAACGTGTTCGCGGTGAAGGTCGGCGCAGTAGCGACGCCACTACCATCTGTCCAAACATTAGTGGTGACAGTTCCGGTGTCAGCGAAAGTGCCGCTGGAGGCAGACGGCACCGGGGGGGTAGCTGAGCTTAACGTAAAGGATGGAGCCGTAAACGTGACCACTGCGTTGCTCACGGGGACGGGAGGGGTGCTACCGTCCACGACCGTCACCGAGAGCGCTGTCCCGAAGGCCGTACCGTTTGTCGTGCTTTGCGGTGTCGTTCCCGCCGCAGGCGTGATGGCGGCTGGCGTGATCGTGTTCGACAAGGTGAATGTGGCGGTCGCCGCATCGCCATCGATGGTCGAGGCGGTCACAGAATACTGCCCACCAACCACACCGCTGGCGACGTAAGGCGCCGATACGGCCACCCCGCTCGAGTTCGTCAGGACTGTTGAGGAAGTTAGGTCGGTGTCGGTGAAATAACCGTCGGGAGCACTAAACGTTACAGGCAGACCGCTGCCCACCACCAGTGATCCATTTTTCACAGTCACGGATAGCACGCTCGCAAACTGAGCGCTAGCCGATGTGCTTTGCGGACTGCCCCCTGCCACTGCGATCGCTTCCGGTTGAAGCGTATTCGAGAGGCTGAAGAGGGCGGTCGCTTGCGTGGATGGAGCCGAAGCGATGACATTATAAGTGCCGACCGTTCCGTTCGCGGTGAAGGCCGGTGAGGTCGCCGTACCGGTGGAGTCGGTGGTCCCCGTCGCAGTGGGATTGCCCCCAGCAAAGGTTCCGCCCGCTCCCGAGCCCGGAGCCGAGAACGTGACCGTTGTTCCAGCGACCGCAGTCCCGTTGGACAAGACCGTCGCGGAAAGGACCGATCCGAATTGCGTGTTGACCAGCGCGTTCTGCGCGATGGGCGTGTTCGGCGCGATGGTTACCAACTGAGTCGCCGGAGGCGTTTGCGGGGTTGAGCTGCAGCCCGTCAGGAAAGCGATTGCTAAGAACATGGAGGCTAGCGCGCCCCAACTCGATGTGCGAATCATAGATCCCCTTCGGTTCTTACCACTCATGCATGCGCTCCTTACAGTCATGGTTAGGTCCCTCTGCATAAGCTGCCTTCCCCTAGAAGTAGTACTTCACTGCGAACAGGAGCGAACGGCTGCCCGTCTTAAAGGCGGGCTTGCCGGTTGTAACGCTATTGGTGTTGGTCTGCGACAAGCCGACCACCGGCACCTGGCACGGAGTCGTCGTGGGCGGCTGGGGCGTACCCGACTGAGGCACCAGCAGGTTGCACTCAGCCTGACTGTTTTCAGTAATGGTGTAGTTATGCGTGAAGTTGAGGGTTTCGTCGCTAGCGCCTGCCAAGCCAAATTGTGGCAACGGATGATTCAGCCAGTTGGTCGCCGAGATGCGGAACTGCAGCTTCTGCCGCTCGGTGATGTTGAAGTTCTTGTAGAGAGCCAAGTCACTGTCAAAGTAAGCGGGGCCACGCATGTACGGCATCTGCAGGGAGCCCTGCACTCCAGCAGCTTGCGGCGGCGCGAAGCAGTTCGGGTTGAAATACAATCCCGACGCATGCTTACGCGGATCGCAAACCACTTGCGGGATGATCAGGTTGTAGGAACTGGATCCGAACCACGTCGAAGTATTCATCGCGTTCGCGTACAAGCCGTCCGGCAAGAGCAGCGCGTTGTTCGGAAGGTCTGGAGCGCCAATCAACGGAGTCGTTAGACCGCCCGGGAAGGTAGCGTTGAAGTTTCCGTTCAAGTTGGGCTGCAGCGGAGCGCCCTGCTGGTAGGTGGTGTAGGTCGAGAGTTGCCAGCCATTGATAGCGCCACCGACCACTCGGTTGCCGTGAACAAACTTCGGCATATTCCACACCGCCGACAAGTTGAAGATCTGGGTGTGATCGTATGCCAGCGGGCCGTAGTTATTCTTGAGATTGAACGGGTCAACCACGGTTCCGTTGCCCGGCCCGTTGTCAGTCTGTCCGTCCGTGATGCCCAGAACCTTGCCGTAGGTGTAGTTCGTCAAGAAGGTGATGGGGCCAGACTGCTTCTGCCAGGTTACCTGCAGCGAGTTGTAGTTCGCGTAGCTGCCGTGGGTAAGCAGGTAAATGTCCTGATAGTTGATATTCGGACGGTAGTCGTTGCTGTTGAAGGCCGTGGTGTAGCTGGCGTTGCAACCGGTAAAGTTCAGCAGCGGATTAGCGGACGTGCACTCTGGCGTACTGGGCGTAATCTTGAGCCCCTTCAACTGATCCGTTTGGAAAAACTGGCCATTCGGAATGTTGTTAAGGTCATCCAGCTTGCCGTTGCCGCCATCGATCCATTCATTCTCGCTCTTATTCGCCACATACGACACTTCCAGCACAGATCGCCACGGAAGCGCCTCTGAGATGGTGAGGTTCCAGTTCATGGTGAGCGGAGTGCGGTTGTCGCCCTGCTGGAGAGCGTCCACGCTCGCTCCATTCTGGGCCACGCTGGAAGGAGGGCTGAAGCCACTGCCTCCGCCTTGGATCTGGGCGTACCCCGAATTGGCCGTTCCCGGAACGTATCCCGTAGTGCCCTGGGTGGTGTAGGTGAAGGAACCCTCAGGCCCGGTGGCGGCATCGGCCACCTGAGTCGAGATTTGGTAATGGAATACGGCAAAGCCGGAACGGAGTACAGTCTTGCCGTTTCCGAAGATGTCGTAGGCCAAACCGACGCGGGGCTCGTAGTAGAACAACGGAGAAACCAATCCCGATAGCGGTATTTTACTGTCAAGCTGGTGCCAGAGCAGTCCGGTATTGGCGCCAGCACAGTTCGTGGTGATCGTCGTGGTGCACGATGGAAGGTTGCTGTAGGAACTTGGATTCCAGACCTGGAAGCCCTGCGGAGTGCCATACCACTGGCCCACGTGATCGCAGCGCAACCCGTAGTTCAGCGTAAGTTGACGATTCGCCTTGAACGAGTCCTGCGCGTACAGAGACCACTGGTGGAACTTCAGATCATTGGTGGGGAACGAACTCACCTGCTGGTAGCTGGCGGTTCGACCGACCAGGAAATCTGCGACTACGTTGCCGGTGCTGTTCGGTCCCCAGCCCAGATTGTAGTTGCCGTTGTCGCTGACGCCCGAGGCCGCCGCTGGATTGAATGTTCTCGCTCGTATCCCAGTAGAAGCCGGCCTTCAGGGTGTGCAAGCCGACTACCTTGGTGAAGTTATCGTAGAGTGCGGGATCCCGCTTGGTGGCGCCGAAAGCATTGCCATCGAATCCGCCATCAAAGGAAAATTCCTCGATGTTCGGGAATGCTCCGCCCCAGGGACCCTGGAAGTTCGGGATCTGCGAGGTGGTGTGGCCAAACAGGCCGCTGACGCCGAAGCCCAGGTTCGTGCGATCAACCGCACCCGGGATTCGCCAGCGTGCTGGGGTTGATGTATCGCGCCAGGGTGAACACAAACTCGTTGGTGGTGGTCGGACTGAATACGTGCGTGAAGTTCGACATGAACTCCTGCGAGGTCGTAGCCGCGTTCACGTTCGAGGGATACGGCAAGGTCCACGGTGGAGTCCACCACACGCCGATCGGATGCTGATCGTTTTCGATCTGCCGGGTGTAGGAAACCGTCAGCTTGGTGTTATCGCTGATGGCGTAATCCACTTTGCCGGTGGCTTCCCAGCGGTTCTGCGGAACGCTGCTGATGTACTGGTAGTTATTCCAGCCGTTGGCCGCCGAAGGACTGATGTTGGAAGTAGGAATCGTGCCCAGGATGCCGGCGATATTCGGATCGTACGCCGGCGCGGCCAGGAAATTCGAAGTACACCCGCTGCAAGACGGCAAGCCGTACGGTGACATGTAAGCGTATTGCCAGACACTCTGCAACGTGCTCAACAGCGGGGTTCCCGTGCCAGGCGCGCCATCAATCGTGGTATTGCTGAAGTCGCCAGCCCTCTGCTCCACGGTGGGCACGTTGTAATTGATTGGACTGGCGGCAGGGTGCTGATTCATGTACTCATAGCCGGCCCAGAAAAAGAGCTTCTTGCGGCTCTTATTGAAGTCCAGGAAGGGCAGCAGGATCGGCCCGCCAATGTTTCCGCCTACGTAGTAGTAGTGTTCGTTGGAATTAGGAATGCCCTGGCTGTGAGCGTAAGCGTCGTCTGCGTTTAAGGCGCTGTTGCGGGCATACAAATAACCTTCGCCGTGAAACGCGTTACCGCCGCTCTTGCTGAAGGCCTGGAAAATCACTGGCCCCTTGGCATATTCAGCGCTGTAAGACGACATCAGCACTTTAACTTCAGAAACCATGTCCTGGTTAATGTTAGCGATCTGCGTGCCGGCGTTGCCGGGATCGACCAGGTTGGCGCCATCGAGCATGAAGGCCATTGAACCGTAGGGTTGGGTGCCGTTGGAAGAATACGCTCCGACCGGGCCGTTGTTGGTGCCGACCACTTTGTCGTTGAACCCGGAGCCCTGGGTCAGACCGTTGGTCAATGCCATGCCCGGCATAACTTTCAGCAACTCGCCAGCGTCGCGGCCAACGATCGGAACGTCCTCGATCATTTCCGTGTTCAGGGTGGTGCTCACTTCGGAGTTGTCGGGGATGACGACATCGGCTCCGGCCTTGATCTCGACGGTTTCGGTCACGTTGCCGACTTCGAGCTTGATGCTGGGCAGCGTGCGGCTGTCACCTTGGCTGAAGACGATTCCGCCTTGATTCCAGGTCTTGAAGCCGGGAGCCTCGATGCTGACCGAGTAGGTTCCGGGCTGAACGGCGGTAATCGTGAAGTAGCCCGAACCGTTGGAGACCGTGGTTCGAACGTCGCCCGAAGCCGCGTTCTTCATCGTCACCTTCGCACCCGGCACGACAGCGCCTGCGGAATCGGTGACCGTGGCACTCAATGTGCCAGTAAGCTGCTGGGCGAAGCCATTCGAGGCCAGCAGGATGAGAACCAGCAGCAGAGCTGCCGCGCCCAAAGCTTTCTTCAGACCCGCGAGATCAAGAGTGGAAATCATTACCCCTCCCCCTATTTTCGTGAAACCTTCGCTGACTATCAGTGCCTTAGAACTGAGCCCCTGAGACCACCTGGCACTTTTTTTGACTTCCGTTACCGCTTACCTAGTGCATTCATACTATTCGCAGGACGAGGCACCTTACCGCCTCTGGAAGAAGACTGTCAAGAGAAAAAACGATATTTTAAGGAAGGCGTGCATATTTGAACCATCGGGGGTACACTGGCGGTCTCGATTCGGCCGGAATCGCAGAAAGCCCCGCCAATCGGGGACGTCCGCGGGATTTCATTAGAGGTGGAATTATGCCTTCACGCTTTCTTCTCGTCCTTGCCCTGAACGCCCTGGTCGCACCCGCGGCTTTGCTCTGCCAGACCGTCGCAGCTCCTGCCTCTGCGCCGGACCGGCCCGTGATCCACACCAGCACTCGGGAAGTGCTGCTCGATCTGGTAGTCCGCGACAAGCACCAGCACCCGGTCACCGATCTGCGACCGGAGGAAGTAGAGATCTACGAAGATGGCGTCCGCCAGAACGTGCGAGTCTTCCGCAACATTCACGGGCGCGACGAACTGGCGACCGAACGCGGCAACGTTGAAACCCCGAAGCCCGCTACTCCGGTTACGAACGGCGAAATTCCGCACCCGCTGAATTCGATGCGGCAACTGAATTTCGTTTCCGTTGTCTTCGCCGATATCGCGCCCCTGAACCTGGAGTTTGCCCGGCGAGCGCTGCAGGAATTTCTGAAGACCGACAATCTGCCGAATACTTACGTCACTGTCTACCGCCTCAACCGGCGTATGCAGTTGTTGCAGTCCTATACCACCGACAAGGATTCCCTGGCCAAGGCCGTCGATGCAGCCACCAAGGGATTGCGAGGCGGCGGAGAGTTAGACATTTCGGCATCGGTGGCGAGCAGCGCAGTCGCAACCCTGAACGCCGCGTCAGAAAACATTCTGGCTTCGCCTCAAACCTTAGCTGTCACTGCGCAGGCGGTTCAAAATACCCTGGCAAATCCTCTGTCCGCCATCGCAAGCGACCCGCTCTTCGCGGCCAACGCCGCTTCGCAGGATGTTTCGGTCCAGTTGGGCAATGCCATGCTCACCCAGGCCGCTTTGGTGAAAGGATTGCGTTTCGCCAGCAGTTTGTCTGACGGCATGGACGCCATGGATTCACTGCACGAATTGGTGCGCAGCGAAGAGCTTTTGCCCGGCAGGAAGGTGGTCCTGTATCTGGCCGACGGACTGACGTTTCCCATCAACCGGCGCGACGCCGTCGACAATCTTATTAGTTATGCCAACCGCTCGGGAGTTTCGTTCTACACCATCGACACGCGTGGACTGAATGTGGAAGATCCGGTGATGCAGGCGATGGCGGCCCAGAGGCGCACTGCCGCCGAAAGTCTGGCGCAAGCGGTCGACCCCATGAACGGACATCTTGAAGATGATGACGTCCAACTGACCGCGGTCGCCAGCGGTCAGCTCGCCATGCGGGAATTGGCAGAATCCACGGGAGGATTCGCGGTCACCAACACGAACGAGATTTCCCTGCCCATGCAGCACATGATGGAAGACATCCGCAGCCACTATGAACTGGCGTATGCGCCGACATCAACCAATTACGATGGACACTTCCGCAAAATCGACGTAAAGATCAGCCGTCCGAAAGTGACGCTGCAGACCCGCAAAGGCTACTATGCCGTTCCCGATCTGAATGGAGAACCGCTCCAACCGTTCGAACTCCTCGCGCTGAATTCGATGAATACGGTGCACACAGCTCCGGAGTTTCCCTACCAGGTGTCGGCCATGAAATTCCGCCCAGAGGAGAATGCTGTCGAGTATGAAGTGGCCTTCGAAGTTCCACTGTCTGGCATCAAGCCGATCGTCGATAAGAAAACCGGTGACCTGAACTTTCGAGCCGCTCTGGTTGCCTTCATTCACGATTCCACTGGAGAGATCGTCAAGAAGGTGAGCCGCGAATTGGCCCGGAAAGTTTCCAGCAGCGATGCCGCCCAAGGGCAGGCTGATCGCATTCTTTATGCGGAGCCGGTGGAATTACACCCCGGCCATTATGTGATCGACACGGCGGTCACTGACGAACAGACTGGCCGCACGTCATCCAAGCGCATCTCCGTCTTCGTCGATCCCGGGAAAGAGATTTCGCTGAGTTCCCTGGGCTTGGTGCGCCGCTTTGAACCGATGACGGGACCGCGCAATCTCGCCAGCCCTTTTGATCTGGAAAATGGCCGGGTTACGCCGACTCTGGCGGAGTCGGTCGCGTCGGGCAACCCCCTCAATCTTTACTTCGTGGTTTATCCCACCAAAACCACAACCACCGAGCAAACCAAACTGATTGTGCAACTGATGAGGGATGGGCGAGAAATCGCCCGCCAGCCCATGAGCCTCTCGCAGCCTGGCCCTGATGGCTCCATCCCCATGTTCGTGCAATTCAGTCCTGGACCGGGGCAGTGCGACGTGCTGGTCACGGCAAAGCAGGGCGCGTCCGTCGCAAAATCGAGCCTTTCGGTGAGAATCGAATAAGTGCGGCTCGAACAAAACGTGGAATGGACGGTTTCCAGTTGATCATTCCACGCCGGCCCATTCGTGCCGTTCTGCCTGAAAATTCTTGACACTTGCCGAAGCGAACCTGGAGTAAAATCGTTCGGCTGACACAGAAGGCCAGCAGCCCGGGATGTTCGCATGGTTGCATCTGTACTGCTCCGAACCCGTTTTCTTCTGCTAGTCGCACTGTGTGTCGGCGCGGTGATCGCGCTGAGAGAAATCTCTTCCGCCCAATCTGCGGCAACTCCCGATTCGCAAAAAAGCAATGCCGGTAGCCTGATCATTCAAGGCAGCCCAGACTCCCAGAGACCCGCCCCCGGCAGTCTCATCATTCATCAGAACGTGCGGCGCGTGGTGGTTGATGTCGTCGTCTCCGATTCGGATGGAAAGCCCGTATCCGGCCTCACCGCCGCCGATTTCACCGTCTCCGAGGACGGAAAGCCGCAAAGCATTCACTCTTTTGACGTTCACGACTTCGACTCCATCTCAGAGTCGCTTCCCAAACTTCCCGATTCCCTGCCGCCCAACACATTCATCAACGTCCCCTCCGGACCCGAACGGGGCCCGCTCTACGTCTTGCTGCTCGACGTTCTGGACATGAGCGTGGACGACCAGCCCGTAGCTCGGGAGCAGGTCATGAAGTTCATCCGCAGCAAACCGGTGGGAACCCGCTTTGCGATTTTTGTTTTGAGCGACGGACTCTATCTGGTGCAGGGCTTCACTGAGGATCGCAACCTGCTCGCCGATGCGGTGAATCCCAAAAACCCACGCGCCCATATCCCTCGCATTTTTCTCTACGCCGACAATTTCCAGCCTTATTACTCACCGACCCGCGCGTTGACCGGAATCGCGAGATTCCTCGCCAATTTTCCCGGGCACAAGAATGTGATCTGGCTCTCGGCGTCATTTCAAACTGCCGTGATGCCCAGTTCCGATGCATCCGTTGAGGCCGTAAGCGCCAGCGAAGAGATCAAAGAGACCACCGATACGCTGGCCCGCGGACAAATCGCCGTGTATCCCGTCGACGTCCGCGGATCGGTCGTGACCCACGTCACCTCTCAACCCGGCAGCATGGGAATGGAGACGAGTTCCAATAGCACGGCCCTGAATGCCAGCTACCTGACGGAAAGAGGAATCGCGGATGCGACCGGAGGCCGCGCCTTCTATGGCACCAACGATGTCGCGGCGGCGCTCACCGAAGCCACCGAAACCGGGGCCCATTACTACACGCTGACCTATTCTCCCGGCAATCAGAAGTATGACGGACATTTGCGCCACATTCATGTTGAGTTGGCAAAGCACGGCTATCAACTGGCATATCGCCGCTCTTACTATGGAAATCCGAGTCCGGCCGAGCCCGAGACCTCGAAAGCAAACCGTGCCGCCGCCGCATTGGAGCCGCTCAAGCCCGCGGGTTCCTCGAACTCGCTGTTCCCCAACATGCAGCACGGCGCGCCCCTGGCTCATCAACTCTTGTTCCGCGCCCACCTCCGAACCTTGTCTCCTCCGGCCAAAGCCACGCCCGCGCAAATGTCGCATCTGGCAGATCAACCCGCATATTTTCACGAGCGTCGCTCCGCTAAGCCAGCCAAGCCATCGCGACCCATCGAACTGCAGACTTATGAAATCGATTACACCGTGGCGGCCCGCTATCCTGCATTGGAACTGGCAGCGGCTGCGTTTGACGCCGACGGAAAAATGCTGAACGGCGTAATTCAGCGGGCCCAGGAAGAACGCGAAGACGCTCTCGGCGGAGAGCGTCAGGACGGCATCTTTCACTTGCAACAGCGTCTCGATGTCCCCACCGCAGCAGTCTCAGTCCGGCTCGCGGTGCGCGATATCGCCACCGACAACGTCGGCGCATTAGAGATCAACCTCCCTCTGGCCCGAGAAGAAAAGACCGCCGCCGCTCTTCATGGCACCGATCCTTCTGCTGATTCGGATCCCGCCAAACGCCGTTAGACCGCCTCCACTCGCGGTGGTACGATGTTTCTTCCGGCAAGCCAATTTCGCTCGGAGATGAGGTACAGGCGCCAGTTGGGTGCGACAAACGGGGATGTGGACGAATCGTAACTTGTGCAACGGGCGCGCACCGAAACTGGCATTCATATTCTTATTGGTCGCCCTGTCTTCTGGAATCTGCATCGCCCAGGCTGACTCCGCCAGTTTTTCCGATCTCGCCTCAAAAGCCCTGGCCGCCCGCGATGCCAACGATCTGCCCGGCGCGATCGATCTTTACCGGCAGGCGCTGAAACTCAATTCCAAATGGCCCGACGGATGGTGGTTCCTGGGCTCGCTGCAATATGCAACCGGCGCCTACGCTCCCGCGCGGGATGCGCTGACGCATTATCTCGAACTCACACCCAACGCCGCGCCGGCCCTGGCCATGCGCGGCCTATGCGAATTCGAAACCGGAGACTACGAACCGTCGCTCAAAGATATTCAGCAAGCCCTTGCGACCGGTGCGGCGAACCAGTCTCGCAATGAAAAAATTCTTCGCTACCATGAAGCTCTTCTGCTGACTCGCACCGGCAGATTTGAAGATGCTCTGCGAAGCTACGGTTTTTTCGCGCACGATGAAGATCTCAACCCCGAACTCCTGATGGCCCTCGGGCTGGCCGGCCTGCGTATGCCCCTTCTGCCGCGAGAAGTGAAGCCGGAGCAACAGGAGTTGTACATCAGCGCAGGCCGGGCAGCATTCGATTTCATGAAGAAAGATACCGACGCCGCGAACGCCGATTTTCAACATCTCTTCGAGCGCGTGCCCCCGGTGGCCAACGCACATTACCTTTACGGCTACTTGCTATACGCAACTGACCCGGATCAGGCCGTAGTCGAATTCAAGAAAGAATTGGAAGTGAATCCCTCCAACGCCGTGGCCGAAGTTATGCTGGCATGGATTCCACTCATGCAGAACGATGGCGTTGACGCTTTGCCCTACGCCCGCAAGGCAGTGACCGACGACCCTTCCCTGCCCAGCGCGCAGCTCGTGTTAGGCCGGGCGCTTACTGAAACCGACGACGCGAAGGACGGCGTCGAGCACCTGGAAAAAACCGTGCAATCGCAACCCGATAATCTTGAGGTCCACCTCGCTCTGGCTAAGGCCTACTCCAAAGCCGGACGAAAAGAAGATGCGCGGCGAGAGCGCCTGCTGTGCCTTGAACTGACAAAGAATGAATCGCCAGCCACACATCCTTAGCCCGCTCGCAGTGCTCGGGCTTGCGCTTGCAGCCGTCGCCTTTGCTCCGCGCGCGGCTGCTCAAGGCAAGACTGAGACCGCATGTGTGTCCTGCCACAGCGCGCGGTCACAATCACAGCCGCGAACTCCCATGGGACGGGCCCTGGCGCTGCCCGGTGCAAACCCGGTGCTCAAGGAAAGTCCGAAACTCACGGTTCGCAAAGGCCCCTACACCTACACCGTCGAAACTCACGGAGACGAAAGCACCTACAACGTGAGCGACGGATCGCACACCATTTCAGTGCCCATTCATTGGAGTTTCGGCGAAGGGGCGCAGACTTGGGTCCTCGATCACAATGGCCACCGCTATGAGAGTGCGGTGAGTTTCTACCCCTCGATTCCCGGCCTCGATTTCACCACCGGAGACGAAGATCTAAAACCGCAAAATCTCGAGCAAGCCATCGGACGCGAGATCGAACTCCGCGAAACTAAAGTCTGTTTCGGCTGTCACGCCAGCAACGCGGTGACGAACGGCAAAATGACGTACGACACTCTGCGTCCGGGCGTGACCTGTGAGCACTGCCATGCCGGCACCGCCTCGCATCTGACCGACGCGCTCAACGGAATCTTCGATTCCGCGCCCCCCGATCTCCGCAAGAAATCTTCCGAGGACATCTCGAATTTTTGCGGTCAGTGTCATCGCTCCTGGGAAACCGTAGTGCGCAATCACTGGCGCGGCGAACTCACGGTTCGCTTCCAGCCCTACCGGCTAGCCAACAGCCGATGTTTTGACGGCACCGACCCCCGCATCACCTGCATCGCCTGCCACGACCCTCATCAGGACGTCGTCCGCCAGGATTCTTCCTACGATCCCCAGTGTCTGGCCTGCCACTCGACCGGCGCCGCACCCCTTTCCTCGGCCTCCGCCGCTACGGCGGGTCAGACCCACGCCAAGGTCTGCCCAACCGCCAAATCCGAGTGCGTCAGTTGCCACATGCCCAAGGTCAAGCTCCCCAACGGCCACATGACCTTCACCGATCACGAGATTCGGATCGTCAAACCAGGCCAGCCTTTTCCCAATTGAACTGCAGGCCGAAAAAGTACATAATCAATCCCCCCGCGCAGACGCCTCTCTCCCCTGATCTGGGCGCACGGAAAGCGATGTAGAATGTCGCGAACTTTTAAACCACGGAGGCGGCCCAGTCTGATCTTGAGCCTGGAATCGATTCAGCCCGGCCCCGAACCGTATAAGGGAATTCGTTCATGTCCAAGACCGGCCTCGTAACCGTTCTCATTCTCGCGTTTATCATCCCGCAGACCTTTGCTCAAACGGCGCAGGCTCCCAACGCCGCCGTCGACCCGGCCCAGAAAAGCGAGAGCCCGTCGATTGTCACCAGCGCGGATGAAGTCACCGTCGATATGGTGGTCCACAACAAGAAGAATGAGGCAGTCCTCGACCTGAAGCCCGGCGACATCACGATTACCGACGGCGGTTCCGCGGTCAAGCTCGCCGACCTTCATCTAGTCACCAGCCAGGCCGCTACCCAGCACAAAATCACCCTCCTTTTCGGTCGGCTCGAACCCTCCGGGGCGAAGAACGCTCGAGACATCGCCGCGAAAATCCTGAAGATGGTTCCCGCATCGCAGTTCTCGTTCTCAGTTCTCAATGTTGAGGGACGCCTCAGGCTTTTTCAGGACTTCACTTCAGATCCAGGCGCGCTCAACAAAGCGGTTGCAGCAGCCACCGAGATTCGCGAAGGCAGCGACACTTCAGAAGATCCGGCTGCGTCTCCGGAAAAAAATCTGATCGCCGTGGCGCAAACCGGAACCGATTCTTCCGGCGCGCGCGCCAGCGCCCAGCAGCGCACCTCTGCCCGCATCACTCTGGCTGCACTCGAAGAATCGCAGAAAATTGTCCAGGACCAGCACTGCCGGCCCTGGCTGGCCGGACTACTTGCCCTTGCGCGCACCCAGCGCAAGATCGCGGGAAGAAAAGCGGTGATCTATTTCGAGCAGGCGTCGCAACTTGATTCCGACGCCAGAGACATGCTGCTCAACATTGCCGGAGAAGCCAACCGCGTCGGCGTCAGCATTTATATCGTGGATACGAATGCTGTCGACGAGCAGGCGGGTCAGGGTCTGTTGGCCGCTATGGCCATCGGCGGCGTCGTGGCGACCAACCACATGGCTCCTCCAGCCACCACAACGGGAAGCGGCGCGGCAACCCAAACAGTGGCAGCCCCTCCACCCGGATCGGTGACGGCGGGCAATGACGCATTGGGCCGCATCGAAACCGAGGGCCTGTCCGGGTTCAAGAGTCCGATGGCCCAACTGGCGGAGACCACCGGCGGTGCATACATCACCGCCTCGGATCGTTTGAAGAAGCCGCTGCAGCAGATGATTGAGGACATGACCACGTACTACGAGGCGTCCTACATTCCTCCCACTCAGGAATATGACGGAAAGTTTCGCCCGGTCGCGGTGAAGCCGCTGCGCAAGGGATTGAAGATACATTCCAAAGCCGGTTATTTCGCCGTCGCGCCGGACGCGGGCTCGGCGGTTCGTCCCTTTGAAGCGCCGCTGCTGAAACTCTTGAGCGAATCGCAACTGCCGACCGATCTGAAGTTCCACGCCTCGGTTCTGCGCCTCGGAGACCTTCCCACCGGCAACGAAAATGCTCTCGTGGTCGAGATTCCCATCGACGCGCTCGACACACACGACGATCCCAATTCCGATCTTTATTCCCTGCACGTGTCGGTCCTGGCCCAGGTGAAAAACAGCGCCGGCGAAGTGGTCGAGCACTTCAGTGAAGACATTCCGAAGCACGGCTCGCTCGATTCCAAGGGCGCGGCGCAATCGGAGCTCATCACGCTGCAACGGCATTTCACCGCCGAGCCCGGAAAGTACACGCTGGAGACCGCGGTGCTCGACCGCAACAACGAAAAAGCCGGAGCGCAACGGCAGGAGTTCGAAATCTCCGACTCGACCGCAGGCCCGTCGCTCAGCGATGTCACCATGGTTGAGCGCGTCGATCCGCTGCCCGCCGAACTCGACTCCACCGAGCCGATGCAGTATGGCAAGGGCAAGGTCGTGCCCAGCATTTCCGGACGCGTCGCGCACGGCGCCAAAGAAATCTCATTCTTCTTCGTGGTTCATCCCGACGCTTCTTCAACCGAGCAGCCGACTCTGGAGATGGAAGTTCTAAAAAGCCACGAGTCGATCGCGCAAATGCCCCTGCATCTGATGAAGACGACCGGGCCCGGCTCGATTCCATACCTCGCATCGATCCAGTCGACGTCCTTGCCGAGCGGCGATTACGAGGTCATCGAGAAACTCACGCAGTCCGGAAAAACCACCGAGCGCAGTATTGATTTCCGAATCGACGGCCCCGAGCTAGCCGCGGCCAACGCGCCCAATGATTCCGCTGCTGCCGCCAAGTCGCAAAGCGATGACGCCAGTCTGGCCTCCGTTACTGGCCCGCTGCCGGCCGAATCCGACGGACACAGCAGTCACCGCCTCGTCATCACCACGCTGCCCGCCGGCGCCGTTCCTCCGCCCACCGCGGATCAACTCGACGCCATCGTCGCCGGGGCCCGCAAGCGCGCGCTCGATTACAGCAAGTCGCTGCCCAATTTTATTTGCGTGGAAGTCACCAGCCGCTCCGTCGACCAGGCCGGCAACGGCAACTGGAAACATCGCGACTCCATCGCCGAACTTCTCACTTACCACGACAAACAGGAAAGCCGCAGCACGCTCGAAGTCAACGGCAAGCGCAGCAGCCTCACACGAGCCGAAATGAATTCCACCTGGCCCATGTCGATCGGAGAATTCGGCGCCCTGCTGAACCTGGTTTTCTCGCCCACATCAAAAACTCAGTTCGAATGGAAAGAAGCCGGAACGCTCGGCGATGGATCCGGAACCCTGCAAGTGCTGAGCTATCGCGTCGCCCACGAAAATGCCACGCTCGATCTGAACGCCGGCAACCACGACAGCATCGGAGTCGGCTTCCACGGCCTGGTCTACGTCGACGCCGCCACCAGCGGAGTCCGCCGCATCACCGTCGAAGCCGACGGCCTGCCCCGCGACTTCTCCATGCACGCCGCCGCCATGACCGTCGACTACGACTACGTCGCCATCTCCGCCCGCGACTACCTGCTCCCCGTGCGTTCGACGGTCAGCCTCCAACGCCATCGCCGGCAGATCGAACTCAACGAAATCTCCTTCCGCAACTACCGCCGCTTCGCCTCCCGCACCAAAATCAAAATGCTTCAGTAAATAAACGTTTCGCCTAACGCCGCAGGCCTCTCAGTGGATTGCGTCGCCTGGATAAATCGCGATCCGGTGATTCCGCACCCGCGGCTTCAGCTTTCGCCCATTCGTATCGGAAACCAGCGTTTCTGATTCCTGCAGCGGCATGTGGCAATCCACGCACTTATTGGCGATCGCCTTCCCCATCTCCGCATATTTTCCGCAGGCCTCGGCCTTGTGGCAGGTTAAACAATGTTCCGAGAAAGCCGCCGCGTCACGTTGCGGCTGGTGAACTTCGTGGCACGTCGAACAAGTCATCTGACTGGAGCGGAAGCAGCGGCTTTCCTTCAACAGTTGCACTTGATTGCCATGAACATCAACGGGAGCATCTTTGTCGGAGGGCGGAATATAAAGATAATCGTCAATGGCTTCGCCCGGAACAAAGCTGAGCGGCGCGCCCAGCGCTTCGGCAGCGCCCGCGTGGCAAAGCGAACACGCATCGACTTGCCGGTCGCGGGAAAATGTTGCCGGATTCAGAATGGCCTTCCCCGCCCCAGCGACTGGCGGAACCTTCGATCTATAGAGCTCCACATGTTCGCGCCCCGGCCCGTGACATTTTTCGCAGGTGATGCCGAGTACCAGGCTCGCCTTGTTAAACCGGTTTGCCGGCGGAGGCTCCCACTCAAAGGAACTGCTATGACACTCCAGACACCGCGGAACCACCGGCTTGTCGAAGCGCGGTGAGCCATCGGGATACCCCGGACTATTGATCCAACTGTCCAGCTCGGTCCAGTAGGTCACAGGCAGTTCGAACAGCATGTTGCCCTTCCAGAACAGGTAGGTCTGCCCTTTCCTGGCGGAGCCAATGACCAGATCAATCCGTTCGGTGTGCTCCAGAGTTTTCGAAGGAGCAAGTTGCTCCACCGCACTCTCGAAGTAGCCATCCTTGGTGGAGCTCATTTCAAAGGTCAGATATTGATTCGAAGTACGAAGAATATTCGATCCGGGTGTGAACTTCCCGGCAATCGAATTCTTGCTCGGCAGTCGCGAGGTGAGGTGGTGCGCCGTCTCGCGAAATTGGCTCGATTCCTGTCGATGACACGAGCGGCAGGCATCGTCGCCCACATACGCCTGCCGTGCAGAGGATTTTTTTTGGCTGGGCGAAGAAGAAGAAGCTCGCGAGGAAGCGCCGGGTCCGGTGTTTGATCGTTTGGCGTTGTTCGGCAACGGCGTTGCCTGTTGCGAGACCAATCCTGATGAAGCCAGTCTCAGCACAAACCATCCGGCCAACGCGGCCACTATTATGATTTTACGATTCAACTTTGAATTTCCAACGGGCGTCGCGATGGCGCGCTACAAGCTCGATCTGCTCTGCATAATCCAGCACCATACATCGCTTGCGATCCCCTTGCAGGTGTCCCAGTCGCTCAATTATGCTGCATTTTAGGGAAGATGGCATCTGTGGAATATGCCATTCCTCGCCCGAGTCGAGCAATGTCAGGACGCCCAATCAATTCGGAGATCGTAATTGCTGAGCGCACGCATTCCAGCGCCACCATGCTGACCGCCAAAATCGTTGTTGCGATGGCCGCCTGCCTCAGCGCATGTCTGTGCTTGGCAGCTCCTTGCGCCGGACCGCCGGACCTCCAGGCAAAAATCCGCACCCAGCCTGACACTGACACCTACATCCAGCTGGGCACCTGGTTCGGCGATCATAAACAATACGACTGTGCCGTCGACGCGTTTCGCTCCGGCCTGAAACTTGAGCCGGGGTCTGCGCAGCTCTATTATCTCGTTGGCCTCAGCCTTTATTCCTCTGGTCATCCCGAGGAAGCCATCAGTCCCCTGCAACAGTCCATCCAACTGATCCCCGATGTCCTGAAACCGCACCTCATCCTGGCCATGGCTTTCAGTCGGCTTCAGCGCTTCAAAGAAGCGAACGCCGAATGGGAAGCCGCTCTGAAAATCGATTCCCACTCCATCCAGGCTTTCGATGGACTCGCGAAGTCCCTGCTCGCCGAGGGAAACTACCGCGCCGTAATCGCGCTATTACAAACTGCCCCGCCGAAAGAGCAGGACTTGGCGATGGATCTGGCTCGAGCGTATGACGTCGCGGGAATGCTGGACGAATCCGCTCAAACCCTGCAGCAGGCGTTGAAGGTGAATCCCCTGTCTCTGCCGGTGAGCGAGGCCTTGGTCATGATCCTGGCCCAGCAGGCCCACTTCGAGGAAGCTGCCACGCTGGCCGCGAAGCGAGTTCAATTGCACCCGCACGATATCAAGGCGCAGGAACTCTACCTGCTCGTGCTGGTTCTCAACGACGATACCAAGACCGCGCAACCGCTGGCTCGAAAACTGCTTGTCGCCGCACCACACGACTTCGGCGTCCTGTATCCCATCGGCGTCATTGAGAAGGAGTCCGGCCAATACCCCGCCGCCCGCAAGCATCTCGAAGAGGCCATCGCCATCGATCCTAACCATTACAACTCGCGCTACAATCTCGGCGTCGTGCTGGCGGAACTGGGCGATCCCAAGGGAGCGAAGGAGCAACTCGAGAAAGCCCTGGAACTCGGAGCCACTGAACCCCAGATCCGTTTCAAATTGGCCGCCGTCTTGCGCACGCTCGGAGAAACAGAAAAAGCGCAGGAACAACTCAAGCTCTACCAGCAGGAAGAAAAAGCCAAGGCCGATCGCACGCTCGCGGCCAGCAAAGCAGCTCAGGCAGCCAAAGAGTTCGAAAGCGGAGATCCGGCAAAAGCCGCCGCTCTTTATCGTGACGCCCTGGCCGCTTATCCCAACGACGCCTCACTCGCCTACAAACTGGCAATGGCTCTGGATCGCGCTGGAAACACGGATGACGAGCGCACCGTTCTCGAACAGGCGGTTAAAATCGATCCTGACTTCGCCCTCGCGCAGAACCAGTTAGGCTATCTGGCCTCGCGCGGCGGCGATCCCGCATCCGCCGAAGAACACTTCCGGCAAGCAGTCCGTGCGTCTCCCGGCTACACTCAGGCATGGGTCAGCCTGGCGGCAACTCTCGGCATGGAGTCCCGTTTCCCCGAAGCCCAGGAAGCGGTCGCCAGCGCACTTCGCCTCGACCCCAACAACGCCGAGGCCAAGCAACTCCGCAAAGACCTCACCGCCGCGCAGGCCCCGCATTGATGACCCTATCATCGGCAACCTTGTCGTTTATGACCCAATCATCGATTACCTCATCGTTGCTGACCCCGGAGTGCCGTGCCTAAGAAGATTACGCCTGCGGTGAATGCTGCGAAATGCGGCGACTGGACCCGCCGCCGCATTCTCTCCGCGGTTCCTGCGATCCTCGCTCCGGCGCTTCTGCCCGCCGGTCTGCGCGCGGCGCTTGCGCCCGCCAAGACTCCGCCGTTTTCGCGGTTCGTCGACGTTGCTGCTGCCGCCGGCCTGACTCAAACTGTCTTCTACGGCGACTCGACTCGCAATACCTACATCATTGAAGTCAACGGCTCGGGCTGCGCTTTTTTTGACTACGACAACGACGGTTGGATGGATATCTTCATCCTTGGCGGTCGTACTCTCGAGGGCGTTCCTCGCGGCTCCAGCAACCGCCTCTACCGCAATAATCGCGACGGCACTTTTACCGACGTGACCGAAAAAGCCGGATTGCTCGATCCCGCCGGCTGGAGCAACGGCGTCTGCGTCGGCGATTACAACAACGACGGATTCGAAGACCTGTTCATCACCTACTACGGTCAGAATCGCCTGTATCGCAACAACGGAGACGGAACCTTCACCGATGTAACCGCCAAGGCCGGCCTGCTTTATCCCAAGACCCGATTCGGTTCCGGCTGCACCTTCGTCGACTACAACCGCAATGGCCTTCTCGATCTGTTCGTATCCAACTACGTCGACGTCGATCTCGCGACTCTTCCCAAGCCCTCCTTATCAGTACCGAATTGTAATTACGAAGGCGTACCGACAAACTGCGGCCCCGCCGGCCTGCCTGCACCCGTTCATTTTCTTTATCGCAACAATGGAGATGGAACCTTCACCGACGTTTCCAAGGAATCCGGCATCGGGGCCATCCACGGATCGTTCGGATTTACCTCCGTCGCTTTCGACGCCGACGAAGACGGGTGGCAGGATATTCTCGTCGCCTGCGATTCCACGCCCAGCCTTATGTTGATGAACAATCACGACGGCACCTTCCGCGAAGAAGCTCTGCTCCGCGGACTCGCGCTCGGCTCCGGCGGCGAACTGCTGGGCGGCATGGGCGTCGGACTCGGCGATTACGATCTAGACGGCCACCTCGATATCGTCCGGACTCATTTCCAGGGCCAGTCCACCGGCCTTTACCACAACAACGGAAAAGCTGAATTTGATGACGTCACCGCCAAAGCCGGCTTCAGCCTCGAACGCCGCTTCATCAGTTGGGGAACCAGCATGGTCGATCTCGACAACGATGGATATCCTGACATCCTGATCGCCACCGGCACCGTCTACCCGGAACTTGAACACGCCTACGCCAAATATCCGGCACACAGCCCGCGACTTCTGTTCCGCAACCTGGGGAACGGAACTTTCGAAGAAATGGGCGATGAAGCTGGCCCCGGCATCTCCGCAAAACACATGAGCCGCGGAGCCGCGTTCGGCGACTTCGACAATGACGGCGACATCGACGTGCTCATCATGAACCGCAACGAGCCCCCATCCCTTCTGCGCAACGATGCGCCATCCGGCAATCACTGGATCAAAGTTCGGCTCGAAGGAACCAAAAGCAATCGCAGCGCAATCGGCGCTCGCGTGCTGGTGCGCTATGGCGGAAAAGTGCAGGCTCAATCCGTGACCAGCCAGGCCAGTTTTATTTCAGCTAACGATCCCCGCCTGCACTTCGGCCTGGGCGCGGCATCCAAAGCCAGCATCGAAATTCACTGGCCGGCCGGAACCACGGAAAGCTTCGCCGATCTCCCCGCCGGTCAACTCGTCACGATTCGCGAAGGCCAGGGCATCGTTAAAGGGCGTCCGTTCAACAAAGAAAAGTCGTAATCAGCATTGCTCCGTGATCCTTCGCGTCCCCCGCAGTGGACGATCTTTCCTTCGTCACCGAACCCTTCACACAACTTTCCTGCCCACCCGCAGGAGCTTTCGTTTACAGTATCCTGTTTGATCAACGCGGCGGTTGGGAGCAGACCATGAAACATCAGTCAGCCGGCTCAGTTTCGCGACGTAAATTCCTGGGGCAAAGCGCCGCAGCAGCGGTAGGTTTTTCGATTGTTCCCCGTCATGTGTTGGGCGGCGCGGGCTACGTTCCGCCCAGCGACAAAGTGAACATCGCTTTCATCGGCGTCGGTGCTCAGGGCCTGCGCGTGATGCTCAATTTCCTGAAAGAGCCCGACGTTCAAGGTATCGCCGTCTGCGACGTCAACAAAACCGGAGCGAATTATCCCCAGTGGGACACGCACGAATTCTGCAAGTCCGTCCGCAATTTGCTCGGCGTCAGCAGTGGTTGGGATTGGCTCAGCCCCGATCAGCCACTCAAGCTAAGCCACACGCTCGAAGTTACCAGCGGCGTCGCCGGCCGCGAACCTTGCCAGAAAATTGTCGAAGCCTATTACGCCACGCAGCAGCGCTCCGGAAAATACAGCGGCTGCGCGGCCTATAACGATTTCCGCGAGCTGCTCGAAAAACAAAAAGACCTCGACGCGGTGGTGGTCTGCACCACCGACAATCTGCATGCCTCCGTCTCTGCCGCGGCCATGAAAAAACGCAAACACGTTTTTTGCCAGAAGCCGCTGACGCATACCATCTACGAAGCCCGCCGCATTGCCGAAATCGCCCGTGAATCCGGAGTGGCCACGCAGATCGCAGTTGCCAACCAGGCCTCCGAATCCACGCGCCAACTCTGTGAATGGATTTGGGACGGCGCCATCGGCCCGGTGCGCGAGGTCAAGAACTGGTCGAGCCGTCCCTTCTGGCCGCAAGGCGTCGAGCGCCCGAAAGAATCCGAAACCGTGCCCGAAGGTCTGGACTGGGATCTCTGGCTTGGCCCCGCACAGCCACGCCCTTACAATCACGCTTACCTGCCCTTCGTCTGGCGCGGCTGGGCCGATTTCGGCTGCGGCGCTCTCGGAGACATGGGTTCCTACAGCTTCGACACGATTTTTCGCGTGCTGAAACTCGAAGCGCCCGTCAGCTTTGAATCCAGCTCCAGCGATCGCTATGACGAAACTTACCCACTGGCCTCGATCGTTCGCTACAGTTTCCCCGCGCGCGGCGAAATGCCGCCGGTAAAATTCACCTGGTATGACGGCGGCCTGAAGCCGGAGCGCCCCGAAGAACTGGAAGAGAATCGCCCGTTCAAGAACGAAAAAGAAGGAGAGGATGGCGAAGGCATGCTCTTCATCGGCGACCGCGGCAAGATTCTCTGCACCTTCAACGGCGGGAATCCACAAATCATTCCGCAATCAAAAATGGACGCCTACAAACCGCCGCCGAAAACTCTGCCGCGCTCTCCCGGCAACGAGCGCGAGTGGCTCGACGCCTGCAAAGGCGGCAAAGTAAAACCGGGAGGCAATTTCGAATTCGAGGGCCTGGTCACCGAAACCTTGCTGCTGGGAAACGTGGCCAGCCGCATGGGCCAAAGGCTCACATGGGATCGCTCGAAGCTCAGCGTAAATTCCGATGTGGCCCAGAAATTCGTGAAGCCCGATCGCCGCGCGGGCTGGGAACTGTAGAGACGTTGCTTGCAACGTCTTTCTCACCACGATCAAGAATGCCGCCAGCAAAACGGGACGAGGAGAGATCAATGGCTTCGATTTCAAGAAGAGATTTTCTAAAGACTGCCGCAACCTGCACCGCCGCCGCCGGATTCGTTTCCTCCGGCATCCTCAACCTCCGCGCCAATCCCCTCGGCATGCCCATCGGCTGTCAGACCTGGCCCGTGCGCGAAATGATCGAAAAAGATTTTCCCGGCACGCTCAAGCAGCTTTCCGCTGCGGGATTTCAAACCATCGAACTGTGCTCTCCCGTCGGCTACGCCGACCTGGGCTTCGGCGGCCTCGCCAAATACAAAGGAGCCGAGCTGCGGAAAATTATGGGCGACGCCGGCATCACCTGCATCAGTTCTCACTTCGGCATCGAGGAACTCCGCGATAGTCAGCAGCGAGCCATCGACTGGGCGAAGGATGTCGGCCTCACCCAAATGCTGGTGCCGAGTCTCGACGGCCCTGAGAAGCCGACCATGGACGATGTGAGGAAGGCCGCAGACGAATACAACAAAATGGGCGAGCACGCCGCCAACGCCGGCATCCAGCAAGGGCTTCACAATGAAGGCTTCGAACTCTCGATGGTCGACGGTAAACGGACCTACGATTTGCTGTTCGACCTGCTCGACCCGAAGCTGGTCAAATTCCAGTTCCAGGTTTCCACCATTAGCAAGGGCTACGATGCCGCCGAATATTTCACGAAATATCCCGGCCGTTTCATCTCCATGCACGTGCAGGGCTGGTCTTCGGAAATGAAAAAAGTGATGCCCGTTGGCCAGGACAGTCTGGACTGGAAGAAGATTTTCGCCGCCGCAAAAATCGGCGGCATCCAGAATTATTTCGTCGAAATGGATCTGGACATGATGCAGGCCAGCGTTCCGTATCTGCGCAGCCTTCAGGTTTGATCTTTGCGCCTAAGTGCCGGCCGCAGACGCCCGCGCCAGTTTGCGCCACCGGTAAAAGAACGGAACGCCTGCGGCAATCACCACCAGCCCAAGCGTGGAGCGCACCGGTCGCACCATCCACAAGTTGGCGGTCAAAGCCACAGCCGCAATTAGAAAAACAATCGGCGTCAAAGGATAGCCCCACGCCCGGTATGGCCTGACCAGATCGGGCTCGGTTCGACGCAATCGAAGCACAGCGATCGCGGTCAGCGCGAAAAAAATCCAAACTGCAAACACAAACAGCGAATACAGTTCTTCAAACGTCCCCGTCAAAGCCAGCAGGGTCGCAACCGATCCCAGAAAAATCAGCGCTCCACTGGGCGTACGAAATCTGGGCTGAATCCGTGTGGCAAACTGGAAAAACACTCCGTCGCGCGCCATGGCAAACGGAATACGCGCTCCCGTCATCACCACCACATGCAGCGCTCCCAGCGCGGAAATCGCCATCGCCAGCGTGAGCCATACCGCACCGCGCGATCCCGCGAATGACCGCACCACATCCGACGCCACATGCTCTGACGACGCGATCTGCGCAAACGTGAGCGCGTGAAAGTAAACTACATTCACCGCCAGATAAAGCCCGCCCACCGTGAGCAATCCTAAAATGATTGCAATCGGAATATTTCTTTGCGGCTGCACGATCTCTTCCCCCAGATCGCCCAGATCGTTGAACCCGTTGTAAGCCCACATAGCCGGAACCAGCGCCGTCAGCACCGCACCGATCGTTCCCCAGCCAAGCATTCCCGCACCCACGTGCGTGACCAGCGGCACGTCAATCCCATGCTTCGCTCCGAACAACAGTCCGGCCACCACGATCACAACAATCGTCCCCATCTTCAGACATGTCAGGCCCACCTGAATCGCTCCGCCGAACTGCACACTTAAATAGTTGATGCCGGTCACCGCAATCACCACCAACGCCGCCAACGGCTGTGCTGCCGTGAATGTAAATTCATAACCTCCGAGATGACCGCGAAACAGCGGCGTGTCCACGACGGGAAATAAAAACCCGGCAAACCGCAGAAGTCCAGCAGCCAGAGTCGCCATGGCCACTGGTCGTTCGAGACACGAACTCATCCATCCAAAAAGAAATCCCCACAGTGGGCCCAGACCGCGGCTGAGATAAACATAGGGTCCGCCCGCCGAAGGAAACGCCGCGCCCAGTTCGGCATAGCAGAATGCCCCGCACAGCACGATCATCCCGCCGAAAATCCACGCTACAAACACCAGAGTCACCGAGCCGACAGCGCGAGCCATATCGCTCGTGACCAGAAAAACTCCCGTCCCAATCGTGTCGCCAATCACGATCGCGGTCGCGGACCACAGCCCTAATCCGCGAATCAAATCGGACCGGTCTGTTTGCTCGATTTTTTTCGTTGGATCTGCCAGAAGCAATCCCACTCAGCTCAAGAGTTCAGAGAGCCTACTACCGGCTCGATGGGTCGTCAACCGCGGCCGCTCGCTGCGATCTGCGAGCGAACCTGCCGCTTTGGCGCTGCGCGTTTCCGCGCTATCATCCTACAAACATTCCAAAGCGCAATCGCAAACGGAGCCGTCAATAGACAATTCATGCTGAAAGAATTTCTCTGGGACGACCGCTACCACCTCTCCGGCATCGAGAACGTGCTAACGCCAGCGCTCATTTTGTATCCCGATCTCATTGCCACAAACATTCAATCCACCTTGAACCTGCTCGGCGGCGACGCCAACCGCTGGCGCGCCCATATCAAAACCTCCAAGCTCGGCTTCACCCTGCGAATGCTGGCAGAGCGCGGCGTTCGAAATTTCAAGTGCGCAACCACGCTGGAATTGCTGGTCGCCTGCCAGAGTGGTGCAGCCGACGTGCTGCTCGCTTATCCTGTGATGGGCGCCAATGCGCGCCGCACCCAGGAAATCGCCCGCGAATTTCCCGCGGTCCGCATTTCCGTTCTCGCCGAAAATGAAGACCAGGTGCGGCAATGGCGCGTCGGCCGCGTCGGAATTTTTCTCGACATCAATCCCGGCATGAATCGCACCGGAATCGAGCAGACCCAGATCGACCGCGTCATCACCCTGGCCCGCGCCATCGCCAAAGCAGAAATCGAGTTCCGCGGCCTCCACTACTACGACGGCCAATTCGGCAGTCTCCCGGATAACGAAAAAATAAGCGAACGAACGCACGCAGCACACCGCGGCTATGATCGCCTGCTCGAAATTATCCGCGATCTCGAAAGCGCCGGCCTCGCCGTGCCCGAAGTGATCACCTCCGGCACGCCCACCTTTCCCGCTTCTCTCACCTACGCCGGTTTTCTCCGCAGCAATTTCCTCCACCGCGTCTCGCCCGGCACCGTCGTCTACTGCGACGCCAGCAGTCTCGATCAACTGCCCCGAAAATTCGGCTATCAGCCGGCGGCCCTGGTATTAACCCGCGTCGTAAGCCATCCGCATCCCGGAATCGTCACCTGCGATGCCGGCCACAAGACGGTCTCCGCCGACGCCGGCATTCCCACCTGCGTGGTCATAGGCCATCCTGAACTCACGCCGCTCTCGCCCAGCGAGGAGCATCTTCCACTCGCGCTGTCCGAAGGCGCGCCCGCACCAAAAGTCGGCGAGGCGCTCTATCTTCTGCCGCGCCACATTTGTCCCACGGTGAATAATTTTGATTGCGCTCTTCTGGTACGGAACGGCAATATCGAAGCGATGGAAACCGTATCCGCAAGAGGTCGTGAAGAGCCACTCCTATATTCATCAAACCGGACGCCTTCTCGTTGAGCGAAGCCGAGTTGCCCAATGACCGGCCAACTTTCTTACGCGAATGACGATCGCACATAAGACTTGCACGCAAAAGCCCGGCCGAACGTATCGACCCACACAACCACATGAGCGCGACAGCCCGCGTTTATTTGCAAGCCGATAGGTGGGTCTTCAATGGGCAGCGATTTTTCAGGTAGCCGGGATCTAGCGGAAACAGCTTAGCCGGACGCACCAAGCTCTTATTTTCAAGGGATTAGAAACTGGCGGAGAGAGTGGGATTCGAACCCACGTTAGAGTTTCCCCTAAACACGCTTTCCAAGCGTGCGCCTTCAGCCACTCGGCCATCTCTCCGGCTTGAATCGGATGGAAGGAACTGCTTCTTAGGAAGCTGCTTGCTCAGCCGTTCGTGCGCATGATTTCACGGCCGTCGTTCTTTTCAATTCTATGGGTGAAGTCGCGGAACCGCAACTTGAAAGCGGAAGACAAACGTTGGATACCAAGGAGCGTGGTGGGAAAATTCTTCTCCCTGAAAATCTTACGAGAGTTTTTCCGGAAAGTCCGCACTCGCGGCAGCCCCGTTGCCAGGCGCCGAGAAAGGACTCGATGACGTTACGCCCGCAGCGGCAGCGTTGGCTGCGTGCCCGTTCGTGGGCGCAGTCGGCAGCGGCGGCACTTTTGTGTTGTCGACCACGTGATGATTCAGGCAATAGAGCGCCAGTTCCAGGCGGTCGGCCACGCCAAGCTTGTCGTAAACTTTGCGCAGATAATTCTTCACAACCTGCTCGGTCGTGCCCACACGCAGAGCAATCTCTTTGTTCTTCATGCCCTGGGTCACGCACGAAACGATGAGCGTTTCCTTGGGCGTCAACTGAACTTTGGGCCGAGATCCGGCGGGACGATTCGTCTGGTTGCGATACGCTTCCATGACCCAGCGCATGCCCTGCGGATCGAGCCAGGTTTCTCCGGCCACTACTTTGCGCAGGCATTCCACCAGCAATTCCGGCTCTACTTCGCGCGAGACAATGCCGTGCGCTCCGCGGCGGAACAGATCCAAAGTCAACTCTTCATCTGCGCCCGGAGTCACTACCACCATGCGCAACGCAGGATTCTGGCGAAGCAACTCGGCCACCGCGTCCACCGGATTCGGTGTCAGCGCCGCTTCAAAAATCAACACGTCGGCGGTAAACTTCGCGGCTGCAGATTGCGTCTGCGCCAGCGTCTCCGCCTGCCCCACCACGCGAATGTCATCTTCGAGCGCGAAAACTTTCCGCAGGCCGGCGCGGAAAATGGCCTGTGTATCGGCCACAATCACGCGGACGAACTGGCCTTTGCCGCCGTCCTCGCCTGCTCCGAGATTTTCTTCCACGCTCACCGGAATCGTAGCCATTTTTCTTTGCGCCTACACTCGTTCGAAATGGTATTCGTCAATCACCACACCCACGCCACGCCGGCCTCGATCTTCAAAGCTGCGCACCACGCGGCCGCGACAATCAATCTGCACATCCTTGCGCGCGCCCACCACATCGGCCGGCAATAGAATTGTGAAGTCCACCATCGAGCCCACCGGAACGTCGCGGTCCATCGCAAACAGCACACCGTTCGCGGAAATATTTTCCGTCTCCGCCGAATACGCGCTGCCCTGACTCGTGACCGAAGCCGAGAGGTGCAGCGGAAACCGCGGCGCGCTCTGCATGTCTTCGTAATGTCCCGTGCTGGCCTGCTGCTCGGTCATCGGTGCTGTGCCTTCTGCTGCCACTCTGAGAAGACCTTCCTTCCGGGTGCGTCCGTTCCGCTCTCCGGATCCCATCCAACTCAACGCAGACTACACCTGCGAATCGGCCAAACAAAGTTACCGAAGTCATTGAACAAGCGGGGCTAACTTCTTATTTTTGAATGGATTACAAAGGATTCTCGGGGCAGAAAGAAGGCCTGAAACAGCCTGACGGAAGGGGACAATTAACGGTCAAATCCGGGTCAATTTCCGGCAATTGTCGGAGAGAAAAACAGACTAAAAAGCCAGACGGCGAGCAGAGCTTGAATGCGGATTTTCTGAGTTACCGGCGCTGAATCGCAGTGCGAATGCCCTTAAAATTTCGTCACCTCGGTGAAGTTGAAATCTTTCACCTTCATCGCAGGAACCACCATGTCAAATGATTCTTCTCCGCTCGAACGCACCGGCTCGCTCATCGCTTCCACATTCGACAGCATGTGAATGAGACTCTCGTTGAAACGAAAATTGCGCACGCCACCGACCACGCGCCCGTTCTCCACATAAAACGTTCCGTCGCGCGTCATCCCGGTCAGCATCTTTTCAAACGGCTCGACTTCGCGGATGTACCACAGCCGCGTCACCAGCACTCCGCGCTCCGTCGAAGCAATCATCTGCTCGACAGTCTGCGGATCGCCCACCGGCGCGAACACAATATTCTGCGGCATCTCTCCCATTTCGTTGGGCAACGAGAAGCCGTGTCCCGTGGCGGCGATCGGCCCAGCCTGGTCCTTAAACTCCGAGCGCTTCATTCGTTCGGCGGTCGCGCGCGCATACACCACACGCTTCACCACTCCGTTTTCGACCAGCCCGACACGCTGCCGCCGCACTCCTTCTCCATCAAACGGACAGCCCGTCTGCAACGGATGCGCCACATCGTCCCAGATCGTAACGTTGTCTCCGAATAATTTTGTACCCATGCGTCCGCTCAGAAACGAGCGCTGGTCGAGGATGGCCATGCCCGCGAAATCCCAGAACATGAATCCCACAATGTCGAGCGCGGCCGAGGACTCGAGAATCACCGTGTACTTCCCTGCCGGTATCTCGCGCGGCCGCGCCGAATTCACAGCCTTCTGTGCCGCGACCTCTGCCAGCCGCAGCGGATCTAGCTTCTCCACATCCGGCGAATTCGCCTTCTGCCAGCCGGATGAATCGCCGCCGATCATCGTGATGGACACTTCAGCCAACGTCTGCGTGTGCCAGTGGCTCAATCCCCGCGAGTTGAAAATCCCTTCCACCGACTCTGCGCTGGAAAAAACTCCGGCAGTCGTCAGCCCGTGCCGATCCGCCACGCCCACAATTTTCTTGACGCCGTCGGCGCGCAGTTCCGGAGTTATTGCGGCAGTGGCATCAAAATGTCGCGATGGCGTGTCGAATGTGGCGCGGGTGCCCCCGTCCGCGCTGCCAAGAGACTCCGCAGAATCCGGCATCGGCAAAAGATCCGCATCCGGATGCTGCACCTTCGCCAGACTCTCCGCCGACCGCACCACCTGCCGCAAACTCTCATCATCAAACTTGTTGGTAAACGCCCGCGCCGTCCGCCCGCCAAAAACGGACCGCACCGAGACCACATAATTCTCCTCGGCCACATTCTGATGAATCGCATTGTTAGCAAACCGCGTCAGCGCAAACCGCCCGCCCGAAAAAAGCACCTCAACCTCATCTCCGGATGAGAGTTTCTTGATGCGTTCGAAAATGTCGCCAGCAGTCTCTCGAGTCAGCATTCAGCACTCATCAATCGACACATAAGCAGAGGGGGTGCCCCATTTCTCGCGCGCCCTCTGCGCGAGAAGTGGGAATCCTCGACAGGACGCAGCAGCAGGTCCCAGGATCGAATCAACTCTTAAACGCGGAGCCCACCGTAATCCCCCGAAATCGCGACGGCGCCGCCCCGTGCCCCGTCCCCATCACCTGCTGCGGTTGCCCCTTCCCGCAATTCGGAGTTCCCCACAGCGTCCACTCGTCGCGCGAGCAAATTGCGTCCAGCGAATTCCAAAACTCAGTCGTGATCCCCGAATACGACGGATTCTTCACCATCCGCACCCGCTTGCCATTCTTGATCTCCCACCCGATCTCGCAACCAAACTGAAAGTTGTAGCGCTTGTCGTCAATCGACCACGATCGATTGGTCTGCATCAGCACTCCGTGATCGGTCGACGTGATTAACTGCTCGAGCGAAAGCGGCTTCTCCCCCGGCAGAAGACTAATGTTGGTCATGCGAATCATCGGCAGCCGGTTCCATCCTTCCGCGCGCAACGTCCCCCCGGACCGATTCTCGCCGATCGTGTGCGCCGTCTCGCGCGAACTCAAATAGCCAGTAAACAATCCGTCCGTGATAATCGGCGTGCACTGCGCCGCCACTCCCTCATCATCAAATCCAAACGTCCCCAGCCCTGGACCATGCTCCTGCCGCGCATCGGCAACCACATTCACCAGGTCGCTGCCATAGCGCAGCGTGCGCAGCTTGTCCAACGTCAGAAATGAAGTCCCGGCAAAATTCGCTTCCATCCCCAGCACGCGATCCAACTCGATCGGATGTCCCACCGATTCGTGAATCTGCAACCCCAGCTGCGAGCTGTCAAGAATAATGTCGAACTTCCCTTCCGGACACTGATCGGCTGAATGCAGCGCCACCGCCTCTTCAGCAATGCGCCGGGCATTCTCAAGCAACTTCAATTCCTCGATCAGTTCGTATCCTTTGTTCTGCCACTGCCCACCATACGAATTCGGATACGACCGCTTCTGAATTTCGTTCCCGGCAAACGCATACGCTGCATATCCCGCGCCCGTCGAAAGCTTGGTCTGGTGAATGTCAGCGCCCTCCGACGACACGAACCACTGTTCCTCGCGATTGAAATTTAGATTCGTCTCGGCCAATGTAATCCCGGCCACCGAACGCAACTCCGCATCAATCTTCAGCAAGAGCTCAATATTCTGTTCAACCGAAACCGTGAACGGATCAATCTTGTAGGGCGTGCTCCAATCCGCCACCACGGCCTTCTCCGGAGCCAACCGAAGTTCCTCGCGCTTCACCCGCGCCGAAGCCCGCGCAATCTCCACCGCCTGCGCCGCAGTCGCCTCGATCGCTCCCCGCCCCAACTCCGACGAAGCCGCAAATCCCCACGCTCCATCGGCAATCACGCGCACGCTCATCCCCACCGACTCCGCATCGGACGCGCTTCCCACTTTCCCATTTTTCGTGGTAAGCGCGCGGCTCCGCTGCGCGACCACGCGCACGTCCGCATAACTCGCCCCCCGCAGCGCGGCAATGTTCAACGCCCAATTGGAAACATGCTTCATAGGTGGGATTTCAATCTATGGCGTGACGCGCGCCTCGTCCAGAGCCTTCTTCACCGCCAGCAATTCTTTCAACACCCCGCGCAGCTTCGTCGACTCCAGCGCATTCGCCCCATCCGATTTCGCTTCCTTGGGATTGTCATGAACTTCCATGAATATTCCATCCACTCCCGCCGCCACGGCCGCGCGCGACAACAACGGAATAAACTCCGGCTGTCCGCCACTCACCGCGGGGCCGCTGCCCTCCGACTGCGAAGACGGCAACTGCACCGAATGCGTCGCGTCAAAAACCACCGGCGCAAACTTGCGCATAATGGCCAGCGATCGCATATCGACCACAAGATTGTTGTATCCAAAACTCGCGCCGCGCTCGGTCAGGAAGACCTGCGAGTTCCCAGCATCGCGGCATTTCTCCACCGCGTGCCGCATATCCCACGGCGAAACAAATTGCCCCTTCTTAATGTTCACCGGCACGGCCGCTCAGCGCGGCAGCAACGACCAGATCGGTCTGCCGGCTGAGAAACGCTGGAATCTGCAGCACGTCCGCAACCTCGGCAACCTTCCCCACGTCGGCGGTCTCATGCACATCGGTGAGCACCGGCACGTTGAGCACATTCTTGATCTTCTTCAGAATGCGCAAACCTTCTTTAATTCCGGGCCCGCGAAAGCTGCGAATCGACGTGCGGTTCGCCTTGTCATAACTCGCCTTGAAAATAAATGGCAAGCTCAGCGCCTTCGTCACACCTTTAATAATCTCCGCCATCCGCATGGCGTGCTCTTCGCTTTCAATCACGCACGGCCCCGCGATCAGAAAGAGATCGCCCGATCCGATGTGAATGTCGCCGACCTGGAAGGATGTAATCATCAAATTAACATGGCCACGGATCTACACGGATTGCACGGATTTAAAAAGACAAATGAAAAATCCGTGTGATCCGCGTGAATCCGTGGCGCTCTTGCCTTAGACCCGAACTTTCTCCGGCCGGTGAAACATTTCCACCGCCGCCGTTTCCTTCTCCGCGCGCCGCTTCACTCCGTACTCATATGCCGCGCCGATAAACGTGCTGAACAGCGGATGCGGCTCCAGCGGCTTCGACTTGAACTCGGGATGAAACTGGCAGCCAATAAAATGCGGATGATCCGGCAGCTCCACCATCTCCACGTAAGTCCCATCCGGCGTCGAGCCGGAAATGCGCAGCCCCGCCGCGACCATCGGCTCTTCATACTCGCGATTAAATTCATAGCGATGCCGGTGCCGCTCGCTGATCTCGAGTTTGCCGTAAATTTTCTGCGCCAGCGTGTCGGGCTCAATTTTGCACGGCCATGCGCCCAGCCGCATCGTTCCGCCCAGTTCTTCCACACCGCGCAATTCGCGCAGCTTGTAGATCACGCGATGCGGCGTCGCCGGATCGAACTCGCTCGAGTTCGCCTCCGCCAGTCCGACCACGTTGCGGGCAAATTCAATGCACGCCGTCTGCATCCCCAGGCAAATGCCAAAGTACGGAACCTTATTCTCCCGCGCATACCGGATCGCCAGCAGCATGCCTTCAATGCCGCGCTTGCCGAATCCTCCCGGCACCAGAATTCCGTCATAGCCTTCGAGTTGCGCCTCATAACCCTTGTCGCCGTCCGTCGACTCCAGTCCCTCGGCTTCAATCCAATTAATCTGCAGCTTCAAATTATGAGCCAGAGATCCGTGCACCAGCGCTTCCTTCAGCGACTTGTACGAATCTTCGTACTCCACATACTTTCCGACGATCCCGATCGTGACCGTGTCCTTCGGGTTGTACACGCGATGAACAATGTCTTCCCACTTCGACAGGTCGCGATCCTTCGCTTCCATGTGCAGATTTTTCAACACGAGCGAATCGACGCCTTCATTGGCGAACACCAGCGGCACTTCATAAATCGAAGCCACATCCTTGGCCGTAATCACGGCCTCATCCGGAACGTTGCAGAACAGCGCAATCTTCGACTTGATGTCCTTCGCCAGAAAACGATCCGTGCGGCACAGCAAAATATCCGGCTGAATTCCAATGCTCAACAACTCCTTCACCGAGTGCTGTGTCGGCTTGGTTTTCAATTCCTGCGCGGCCGCAATAAAAGGCACCAGCGTGACATGCACAAACAAAGTGTGCTCGCGCCCCAATTCCTGCCGCATTTGGCGGATCGCTTCCATAAACGGCAGCGACTCAATATCGCCCACCGTCCCGCCGATTTCGACGATCGCGACGTCCACATCCTGCGCGACCTTCTTCATCGCCGACTTGATCTCATTGGTCACGTGCGGAATCACCTGCACGGTCTTGCCCAGATAATCGCCGCGCCGCTCCTTGGCAATAATCTGTTCGTAGATGCGCCCGGTCGTCCAGTTATTGTCGCGAGAAAGCTTGGCGTGGGTGAAGCGCTCGTAGTGGCCGAGGTCAAGATCGGTCTCCGCGCCGTCGTCGGTCACGAAAACCTCACCGTGCTGGAACGGCGACATCGTCCCGGGATCCACGTTGAGATAAGGATCAAACTTCATGATGTTGACCTTCATCCCCCGGCTCTCCAGCAGGCAGCCGATCGACGCCGCGGCCAATCCCTTACCAAGTGAAGACACAACTCCGCCCGTTACAAAGATGTACTTCGCTGGCATCTCTTCCTCGCTTTAAATTGTGTTTGAAAGTTGGTGCAGGTGGGGTGCACGATCAATTATGCCAGAACAGCCTGTGGAAAGAAACGAAAGAATTCCGCCGTCCCGTTGAACCGATGGAAAGTTTTATGTGGCGACAGCCGCCCTCGGCTGTCGGTCGAGCGCAAGCTCGAGGCTTTCACTCGTCAGCAATCTGCTCGCGTTGACTATCCGCGCAAGGTCAGCGAGAATACTCAAAGGCCGTCCGCAACGGACAGCTCGTAGTCTCCCAACTGTGGGCCTGTGGCGCAGCTGGGAGCGCGCCCCGGCCTTGCCGGGGAGGTCGTCGGTTCGAGTTTTTTACAGTGGGCCTGTGGCGCAGCTGGGAGCGCGCTTCCATGGCATGGAAGAGGTCGTCGGTTCGATCCCGACCAGGTCCACCAAACTTCAATTGGAAGGCGGCGATTCGCGCGTCCCGGCTTCGCCGGGAAGGTCGTCGGTTCGATCCCGACCAGGTCCACCAAATTCACCTCGGGTCGGTTCGATCCCCACAACATCTCTAGCGACATGCCCGCCGTTTACGTCCTGCAAAGCGAAACCAGCAAAAGATTCTATATCGGCTGCGCCGAACAACCCGAAGCTCGCCTGCTGGAGCACAACCGCGGGCAGACGATTTCGACTCGCGGCCGCGGACCTTGGATCCTGGTTTACCAAGAGCCGTTCGACAGCTTGGCTCAGGCGCGTCTGCGGGAGCGCCAACTGAAGAGTTGGAAGTCGCATCGCTCAATTCAGGAAATGATAGACGCTTCCACCAAGCAGCGCTGAGCGCGTCCCGGCTTCGCCGGGAAGGTCGTCGGTTCGATCCCGACCGGTCCACCAAGCTTCAATTGGAAGGCGGCGATTCGCGCGCCCCGGCTCCGCCGGGAAGGTCGTCGGTTCGATCCCGACCAGGCCCACCAACTCTCTCAACTCAGCGCTAATAACTAGCGAGCGCCGGCAAACCTGCACCACGCTGCCCTACCCCTTCGGCACCACGATCGCCACAATGCTGTAATGCGGCACCACCACGGTAAATGTTCCGCCGAGGCCATCCACCGGCGCTTCCGTGATTCCCTTGCCCGCGTCGAGCGTCGCCTTGCCCCACTCGTAGCGCGTGCCCTTGCTCGCGAAGTTATATCCGTCGACCGTCACCGTAGCGGTGATCGACTGGTTCGGATCCTTGTTGATCAGCATCAAGCCCAGCCCGCCGTCACGCCGCTTCACCGCATGCACTCCCAGCAAATCCATCGGCGTACTCGCGGCGACAAACGTGTCGCCGGGCGTACTCGCCACCGTGTGAAAAAGCTTCAGGCCGAAATATGCCGGTTGCGGCTCGTTGTCATTGCTCAACAAGGTCGGGCTGGGCGCGTGAATCGGCACCCACTGCACCGTATAAACGCCTTTCTCCACCAGCGTTGCCGTCGCGTCCGCCGCATACAGACCAGTGGTTGCGGGATTCTTCGCCGGCAGCCACGGCATAATCCCGAAGTTCGTGATCGCCAACTGCGGCGCGTGCCCGGCCGGACAGAATTTCTTGTACTTCTCCGTCAAGTCCACGGCCAGCAAGTGGTAGTCGTTGGTCAACGCAGACACAGCGAACCGCTTCTGGTTGTCCAGCGGATCCCGCTCCGCGCGCAACAAATCGTCCTCATCGATATTAATGTCGTAGTTCGGCGGAGCGCCTTTTCCTTCAAAGATCGAGAGTGCCGCGAAATCCATGCGGGCGCACGCCGCCTTCAACACCCCGGCATTCCAGTTCTTCCCCATCGGATTCGGGCTGTTATCACCAGACGTGGTAATCGGCAAGGTCAACGACGCCCCCACCAGAATCGTCGGATCAACCGCCTTCATCGCCTTCACAAATTCCACCACCGCCGCGCCATACGCCGCCGGTCCCACCTTGCCATTCTCCGAATGCTTGCCCCAGTCCTTCGAGGTCGGCACCGGCCCGAGATGGAGGTCCGGCTCCGGCGATCCGCTCTCGTGATACTTGCCGGAATTATCCGCGTCAGAACCAAGCGTGCGAGCCTGTCCGTAGAAACCGTTGTTCCACGGCTCGTGCCCCACAGCCCACAACAAAATTCCCATCGACGCCGGATGCTTAATCCGCAGCGCGTTAAACCCATCATCGGTCGCCAGCGGAGCGCTCCCCCGCAGCGTTGCCCAATAGCCAACCGTCTTCCAGTCGTTGCCTTTCGAATCTTTGCCGATGACCTGCGGGTTGTCCGGCTTCCCGTTCATGTATGCAACCCAGGCTGCGGCTTCAGCCGGCTCGCCGCCGCCGTCGCCGTTCAGATTGCTTCCGTAGTTGACTGTGATCAACGCCGTTCCCAGTTGATCGATGATCGGAATGGTCGCGGGAAGTTTCCTCTCGGTCGCAAACGCCGGCGCCCGGTCATTGGTGTAAGGATTAATCACCGCGCCCGTCGACCAGTGATACAGCGCATCAATGCCGTTGTTCCCCGGAAACCGCAGGCTGGTGATCCCAATATCCTGCAGCAATTTCACCGTCGCTGGATCAAACGCCTTGGCGTCCCAGCGATCTCCTGCGACCCCGATCGAAGTCGTGTACAGTACCGCCTCGGCCTTACTCGGCTCCACTTTCACCGCGGTCTTCAACTGAGCGAAAGCAGGCGCGCCAACCGACAGCACGAGCCCCAAAGTCAGCACCAAGAATGACGACACACCGCAGAGTCGCACGACTGATTGATTCCCAGGTCGCCGAGCCGATAGAAGATGACAAAACCGGACCAGACCCATCCGCAAAAACATAGAAGACGCTCCCATCGCAGTAAGGTTTTAGGAAACAGAGAAAGATACGCTTCCGAAGGGCGCCTTGGAAAGAGAAATCAAAGGCCGCCGCCGGCTCCCTTTGGACTCGCTTGAATCTTTTTGAATTCGCTTTGAACCAGTTTCGATTTCTCAGGAAAGCGCTTTGGCTCGATTGGAAACGGCGCGGCCCTCAATCCGGCGGGTGCGGCAACGAAGCCGCGCAAAAATCAAAGAGAGCAAATTCCTGCAACCAAAACCTGCAACAACTTGCACAATTGCCGCAACCCGCGATACCGATAGCCCTTCTCCGCGATCTCCCGCGCATCGTCTCTTCGCGCTCTGCGATTAAAAGCTTTTCGCCGTACTTTTCCGGTTTACAGACCAAGGCCGGATGTCGTAAGCTCGTCAAGCTTTCGCGCTGTTTCCCCCGATCAGCCGGACCTTGCATCCGCCTAGAAGCGCAGCCCAAAGGACTTTCAAGCCATGTCACTTCGCTCAAGGAATTTCTCCGCTCGCATCACTCGTGTGCTCTCCAGCCTGACTCTGTTGAGCGCGTCGCTCGCAGTAGCCCAGACAGCCATCACCACCTATCACGTCGACAACAACCGCACCGGTTGGAACTCTCACGAAACCGTGCTGACGCCGGCCAACGTCATCCCGTCTTCTTTCGGTCTGCTGAAGAAAGTCACGCTCGACGATCAGGTCGACGGTCAGCCCCTGTTCGTTCCCGCCGTGACCATCACCGCCGGATCTCATCAGGGGCAGCACGACGTCGTCTACGTCGCCACCGAAGGCAACACGATTTATGCCATCGACGCCGAAGCCGGCACCGTTCTGCTCAACCCCAACTTCGGCAAGCCCGTCAGCTGGCCGCTGGGATGCAACAACAACGGCCCCAACGTTGGCATCAATTCCACGCCAGTCATCGACCTCACCAGCAACACGCTCTACGTCGTCATCTACACCCAGGACTCGACCGGCCCCGCGTATCGCATTCACGCTCTCGACCTCGGCAGCCTGACCGACAAAACCACGCCGCAGCTCGTCGTCGCCTCGCACACCCTGATCGATGGCACCACCTTCAATTTCAACGCGACCTACCAGCGCCAGCGTCCCGGCCTGCTGCTCGCCAATGGCACGGTCTACGCCGGATTCGGCAGCTTCTGCGATTTCGCCGCCAACGTTTCCCGCGGATGGCTGCTCGGCTGGTCTACCGGATCGCTGACCCCGCTCCCCGCCAACCAGGTTTTCGACACGCAAGCCAGCTCGCCCGACAGCTTCTTCCTTTCTTCCATCTGGATGTCCGGTTACGGCCTCGCCTCGGACGACTCCGGCAACATTCTCTTCGTCACCGGAAATTCTGATTACTCCGGCAGCACTTATGACGGCGTCAGCAACATTCAGGAAAGCGTCATCAAGGTATCGTCAAACCTGACTACCGTCCTCTCCCTGTTCACTCCCAAGAATCAAGCCAGCCTCGATCAAGCCGACGAAGACTTCGGCTCGGGCGGAGCACTGGTCCTGCCCGACCAGCCCGGTTCCACGCCACACTTGGCCGTCGCCGTCGGCAAAGCCGGAACCCTCTTTCTGATGAATGAAGACAGCCTCGGTGGCTACTCCACCACGAAGAACAACGTGCTCGGAACCTATAACGTGGGCGGATGCTGGTGCGGCCAATCCTACTTTGTCGATCCTTCCGACGGAGTCGGCCGCGTCGTGACCAGCGGCGGCGACAATGTGCGGTCGTACAAAGTAGTCACCTCGCCCGCGCCCGCGCTCAAGCCTGTGTCCAGCTCTCGCGCTCTCGCCGGTGGCATCCAGGATCCCGGCTTCTTCACCAGCATCTCGTCGAACGGAACCGCCAGCCCCATCATCTGGGCGCTGTCGCGGCCAACCGGCGCGTCGGGAAATCCGATATACCTGTTCGCATTCAATCCCGAAGTTCCCGCCGGAGGCACCATGGGCTCGCTGTTCCGCCAGCAAGCCGGAAGCTGGCCCAACACCGGAGGCAATTCCAACCTCGTCCCCGTCGTAGCCAACGGCGAAGTCTTCGTCGCCAGCTACGCGCAACTGCAAATCTTCGGCCTCAAGCACGGTGGAAAAAAGAAATAGCCCGACCGCACCGGACAAGGCGATATAAAAACGAAGGCCGCAGACAGCAATCTCTGCGGCCTTTGTGTCGTCTGGCATGACTATGTGCAAAAACTTTCCCGTTTACACCCCGTCCCCAATGTCGTAAGCTCGTCGCGCTCGGCGCCGTCTCCCCCAAACGGCCGCGGATTCAATCCGTCCGCCAGCACAGTCCAAAGGATATTCAAGCCATGCCACATCGTCCCTGCAACGATGCAATCTGCGTCGCGATCTTGACCATCACGTTCCTCGCCGCGTCTCTGGCCAGCGCTCAAACCGCCATCACCACCTACCACGTCGACAACAACCGCACCGGCTGGAACTCGCACGAAACCGTGCTTACGCCCGCGAACGTCGCGTCCAGCACGTTCGGCCTGCTGTACAAAATCACGCTCGACGACCAGGTCGACGCTCAGCCTCTATACGTTCCCGGCGTGACCATCACCGCGGGAAATTTCCAGGGCGTGCATGATGTCGTCTACGTCGCCACCGAAGGCAACACCATTTATGCCTTCGACGCCGAAGCCGGCACCGTTCTTCTCAGCCCCAACCTCGGATCCCCGACCGGGCTTCCCACCGCTTGCAACAGTCCTAAAACCAAAGTCGGCATCAGTTCCACTCCCGTCATCGACCTCACCAGCAACACTCTCTACGTCGTCAGCGACGTGCAGGGGTCGACGGGACCGGCTTACTATGTTCACGCTCTCGATCTCGGCAGCCTCACCGACAAAGTCACTCCGCAACTGGTCACGGCATCGCAGACTCTCACCGACGGCACCACGTTCACATTCAACGCAGCCTACGAGCGCCAGCGTCCTGCGCTGCTTCTTGCCAATGGAACTATCTACGCCGGCTTCGGCAGCTTCTGCGATTCCAATGTCAGCGTGTCCCGCGGCATTCTTCTGGGCTGGTCGACGGGCTCGCTGACTCCGCTCCCGGCGAACCAGGTTCTTGACATCCAAGCCGCGTCGCCTAACAACTATTTCCTTTCTTCGATCTGGATGTCGGGCTACGGCCCCAGCGTCGATGACTCCGGCAACATTCTCTTCATCACAGGAAACTCCGATCCCTCCGGCACTACCTACGACGGCATCACCGACATTCAGGAGAGCGTCGTGAAAGTTTCTTCGGATCTGACCACCGTGCTCAGCATCTTCACTCCGTCGGATCAGCCCGCACTCGACGCGACCGACGGCGATTTCGGCGCCGGCGGGGTGATGGTCCTGCCCGATCAGAACGGGATCGATTCCGCATCTCGCGGTAGCGCCGGCAAAAACGGCAATCTTGTACTAATGAATGAAGACAACCTCGGCGGATACTCCACCACCAAGAACAATGTGCTCGGCACTTACAGGATCGGCGGTTGCTGGTGCGGGCAGTCGTACTTGTCGATCCACCGATGGCCTGAGCCGGGTAGTGACCAGCGGCGGCTATAACGTCAGATTTCAAAGTGGAAGCGAGCGAGAAGAAGACCGACTGGGAAAGTGTCACTCGCACAATCGCGGCGTGAACATCAGGGATTTTACCACGTCTCTCAACGGCACGAAAAAGAGGGGGGGGGGGGGGGGACCGCCGGAAAAATCGGCAATCTTTTTCTAATGAATGAAGACAGCCTCGGCGGATTCTCCACCGTCAAGAACAACGTGCTCGGCACCTACGCCATCGGGGGATGCTGGTGCGGGCCGTCGTACTATGTCGATCCTACCGACGGCCTGAGCCGCGTAGTCGCCAGCGGCGGCTACAAAGTTCAGATCTTCAAAGTGGAAGCGACCGCGAAGAAGACCGGCCTGGTGAAGGTGTCGTCATCGGCCACAATCGCCGGCGTGAATCATCAGGGCTTTTTTACCAGCGTCTCTTCGAACGGCACCGCGAATCCCATCATCTGGGCGGTGTCCCACCCCACCAGCGCAACCGGCGCGCCTCTTTATCTTTATGCCTTCAATCCCGACTCGGTGACGGGCGGCGTAATGAAACAACTTCTCGTGGTGCAGGCCGGCAAAGGCCAGTCCAACCTGGTGCCCGTCGTCGCCAATGGAGAGGTGTTCATCGCCAGCCACGGCCTGTTGGAGATTTTTGGGATTAAATCCGCGGGCAAGAAATTGAGCGCAAACAAAACCACCACGAGCCGACGGTAAGGGCGCTGCGGAAATAGGAGGGCTTAAAAAAATGGCCCTTGGGGGAGGGCCTATTAGGAGCAGTAACTCCAGGAGTCCTCACTATACCATAATGTCGATGGAGTTAGTATAGATATTTATATCTTTGAGAATTTCCCCCTCAGGGCCGGATCTCGATGAGCGTCCCGTCCGGCACCGCCCGCCAGATCTCGTCGATCTCCTGATCGGTCACCGCGATGCAACCATCCGTCCAGTCCTTCGCCCGGTGGCCTGCGCCGATCCAGCCATAACCGTTCGGCAGTCCATGCACGAAGACGTCGCCGCCGGATGAAACGCCTTGCTGCCGGGCCGCTACACGCTCGCGCGCATTGGGATAGGAAATGTGAATCGACTTGTAAAACTTGCTGTGCACGTTGCGCGAATCCAAAACGTAAATCCCTTCCGGAGTCTTATGATCTCCCCGCGCCGTCTTCGCTCCCACTGGATTCCCGCCCAGAGCAACTTTATAGGTCTTGATCACTTTGCCTTGATTCAGCAGTTGAAGCGTGCGCTCGTGCTTCAACACCAGCACGCGATCGGCGTGCAGCGTTGCGTCTAACGTTTGAGCGTGGCCCAGGCCGATCAGCAAAAAGATCAATAGACCGGTGCGAAGCCGGATGCGCATGCGCAGGATTATAGATCGCCGCCCTTTCGCAAAGTGCTACGCTGTGGATGTGACGCGAAAACTTCCCCAACTCATGTGGGAACAGCCGCCCTCGGCTTTTCGGCCGGCCGAAGCCCGGCGGCTTTTGCGATGCTGTCTCGGGCTGCTCGCAACCTGCGCACTGATCTTTTCTCCCAGCGCCCACGCCTCGGACTCCGATTGGACCGTCGAGGCGAAACCCGCGCAACTCGTCAACGGCGGCCCCGTCCTGTTCCAGGTGACGCCTCCCGTCAAAATCGAGTCCCTCACCGGATCGTGGATCGGACACCAGTTCAGCTTCAGCTACGACGCGTCGACTAAGACATGGTTTGCGTTGGCGGGCGTTAACTTCGAGACGACTCCGGGAGAGTATGCACTCGAGTTGACCGCCGTGCCGGCGGCGGCCAAAACTCCGCCGGCGCCGACTCGCCTGACCTACACCCGCAAATTTTCTGTCGGCGACGGAAACTATCCCAAACTCCCTGGCAAGCTGAGTGTCGAGGGCAAGTTTACCGAGCCCGATCCCGAGCAGCAGAAACAGATTGAAGAAGCCTCGAAGGTCAAGAAGGAGTACCTGTCGCGGGTGACGCCCGAGCGCGAGTGGTCGGGACAATTCGCCGCGCCGGCGACTGCCGAGATTTCGGATGTGTTCGGCATTCAGCGCGTGTTCAACGGCAAGGCGCTGAGTACTCACTACGGCCTGGATTTCCGCGTACGCACTGGAACTCCCGTGACCGCGATGAATAGCGGCACGGTCCTGCTGGCACGCTTTCTTTACTACGAAGGCAATTTCGTGGTGATCGATCACGGCCAGGGCCTGCTGACCATGTATCTGCACCTGTCCGAATTGCAAGTGAAAGAGGGTGACGCCGTGAAGCGCGGGCAGATTGTGGGCCTCAGCGGTGGAACCGGGCGCGCGACCGGGCCTCATCTTGATGTGCGAGTGCGCTGGCAGGGCATCTATCTTGATCCGGCGCGGTTGCTGCAGTTGGCGCTGCCGTGAGAATCCCTCTGGGTATATCTCGATAATTTTTTTTTGCGATCGCGGCAAAATATTGATTCTTTTGCGGTTAGGCTGGGGGTATCGGAGCGGCGGCAGGCAAAATATTGATTCGATTGGACTTGCAGCTAAAATATTAAGAAGTAAGGACTTAGATGTGCGTTTCCGGTCGGCCGTGGGGCGATCGAAACGGGTTCGAGTTGTTCGAGGACTGGGGCGCACAGTCCCATTGTGGACTTTCCATCTGCTCGGTCAAGGTTGAGCGTCACAGGATTGAGGTATTTTTCTGTGGAGGGTTGTGGAAAAGTTCCGGTGAGCCAGCGATGTAGTGTCTTAACAGTGCGTCGATGACGCACTTAGAGCCATCTCCGATCCGTCCGCTACCGTACCGACAGGTGCGCGAAATAGAACATAGACTGCTGCTCAGAGGTATCCCGATGGCCAATCCTCAGATATTTGTTCTCATCTGCGCATTCTGCCATGAACCTGTCGATCTTGAAACGTCCAAAGCGGACGAGAACGGCAATCCCGTCCACGAGGACTGCTACGTGGATTATCTGAATGGCCCCTTGCCATCCCAGGACTCAAAATCTTAGCAACGCAGGGTTAGGACACGACCGCCAGCAAAGAGTTTGCAGCTTTCTTCCGCCCTGCGAAGCTTGGCTCATTATTTCTGGTTTCACTTCCCGGCCTGGCGCTGTGGGCTGCATTCTTTCGCGGCTTCGCGGGCTTTTCGGAAAGCGACGGGTGCTCTCCTCGCACGCCGGACGGGTTGCGAAACGATCCAGCAGCCGCGAGGTTTTCTACGCGGAAAACTTTTTCCCGCGCAAACCATTCTGTAACGCTTCTTTCAATCCCAGATTGCGAATCAGGCGATGGAGATAGTTTGGATGCACGCCCAGGATTGCCGCGGCGTCTACATAATTTCCGCGGGTCTGCTCGACCGCGTCGATGATCAATTGTTTCTTTAATTCCTTCAGGCTCGCGTGATACTTGCCTTCGTGCATTTCCGCGGCCGATTCCTGTTCCAGCAGCGACTCGGGCAAATCTTCGAGCAGCACCGAGTCGGACGATCCCATGACCAGCGCGCGCTCAATCGCGTTTTCAAGCTCGCGGACGTTGCCCGGCCACTCGTAGTGCACAAGTGCGGCCATGGCTTCGCGCGAGATCGGCTTCGGCTTCAACTGGCTGCGCTTGGCGTTCTTCTGCAGGAAGTGGCGCGCCAGCATGGGAATGTCTTCGCGGCGCTCGCGCAGCGGAGGCATGGTGAGGCGGACGACGGCGAGACGGTAGTACAAGTCCTGGCGGAAATCGGCGACACGAACTGCTTCGGCTAAATCGCGATTGGTGGCGGCGATCAGGCGAATGTCGATCTTAATGGTGTGCGTGCCGCCGACGCGTTCGAACTCGCGCTCCTGTAAAACTCGCAGCAGTTTCACTTGTAAGGAGGGAGCGAGTTCTCCGATTTCGTCGAGAAAGACCACACCACCATCGGCAATCTCCAGGCGGCCTTTTTTTTGTCCGGCTGCGCCGGTGAAGGCGCCGCGCTCGTGGCCAAACAGATCGGTTTCGAGCAACGACTCGGGTATGGCCGCGCAGTTGATCGCAACAAAAGGCTTGTTGGCGCGCGGGCTGTTGCGATGCAGCGCGCGCGCGGCGAGTTCCTTGCCGGTGCCGCTTTCGCCCTCGATCAGCACCGTCGATTCGGTAGGGCGAGACGCGGGCGAGGAACTGAAAAATTTCTTTCATCCGCGCGCCTTCGCCGACCAGGCTCTGCTCCTGCCGGACTTCGGTGGTGAGGCGCTGGTTTTCCTGCTCCAGCCATTGCAGGCGGCGCGCATTGTCGAGCGCGACGGCGGAGATTCCGGCGATCGCGGCCAAGAGTTGCAAATGATCTTCCTGAAAGCGGTTCGCAGAATTTGTGCTGTCGAGGTAGATGCATCCGATGACGCGCTGAAAAACCGTTAGCGGCACACACAACAGCGACCGCACTTCGGAGGCAACCAGGCTCTCCACGTCGCGCAGCGCGCCGCTGGCGGGAACGTCCATGCCGAGAATCGCGACGTTCTCCTGCATCACCTGGCGGGCGACGGTGCGGCTCACCCGCACCAGTTGCGGCTGACCGGACTGCCGCGTGCGGGCGTATAAACAGGTGAACTCCTGCGACGCGCCCTCCGATAAAAGAATTGCGCCGCGGCCCGCCGGGATCACTTCAAAAATCAAGTCGAGCAACTGCGCCTGCAGTTCCTCGAGATCGCGGATGGCATGCACGACGCGGCTGATCTTCAGCAGCGCATTCAGATTGCGCGCGATAGCCGAGGTCGCCGGCAGCTCGCGCAACAAACGGTCGGGCTGCAGGTAGAGAGCTTCTTTAGGATTGATGACCTTGGTCTCAGCTGAGAAGTGGCTGTCGTCAAACTCCACGCGGCTGGCGGGGAGCGGCAGGTCTTCCTCTTCGGTGAGAAATAAAAATACCGAGTCACCGGTGGCGATTTCGTCGCCGTGGCGCAGCCACTGTTCCTTCACTGCGAGCCCGTTGACCAGAGTGCCGTTGCGGCTGGCCAAATCTTTGATCTGCACCCGCCCGTCTTCAGCCCGCAGCAGCAGGCAATGCTTGCGCGAAACTGACCCATCGGCTATGGCCACGACATTGGTCGGATCGCGACCGAGCATGGCTTCTCCGTCGGGCAACGGAATGGTCGAATCTTTTGAGGGTCCAGCAATCACCAAGAGTCGCGGGCGCAAGCAGGGGTCTCCCATTCGGTGCTGAAATTCTTATCATAGAGCGAGCGGAAATGCATGTTTTGCATGAAGGATTTCCAATATCCGAACGGCTAGAGTAACTATCCGTTTGGATAGTCTTTCATGAGTCGGATGCGCGCTCGGGCGAAGCCGTTGGCGGCGCGGACGGGCGGATGCATCTATCTCGGGATGAAGGAGTTATGACCGCTTTTCTTTACGGATTCGAGATGGATTCTGGAAGTGGAATCCGGCATGCATAGAAAAATGTGGATGCTCGGCACAAAGCGACGGGGGAAGCGCTTTTAAAGTTTTCGCCGAGATCTCGGTCAGAAGCTTGGGAGACCCCCTCATCAGGCTTCTGATCTTTTTTGTTTGTGCTGCGCTTCGTCGGAAAGACGATTATCGCTATCCGACTAACTGGCCGCCGCTTCACTTACCGCAGTTTCACTTACCGCAAGTTGATCCGATGCAGTCACCGCGATGCCATCGCGGAAGATGACCGTTCGGCCCGAAATCGCCGGGACTCTTTCGCCGGGCACAAGAATTCCAACCAGATTCAGAGGATCGGCGGCGGAGAGCGTCATGGTTTCGCCGCTGAGTGGCAGGCCGCGCATGCCACGCACCGATTCGACGGCTACCGGAAGCGCGAATTGTTCGCCGAGGAAGCCGTCGACGAAGCGGCCGCCGCGAATTTCTCCGCGATCTTCGAGGCGGCGGAAGGCCATCAGTAATTCGCGCCAGGGAGGGAGATTCGATTCGCGGGCGAGCAAGTCGCGAATCACGATGCCGTAGCGGCGAAGCAGCATCCAGCAGGCGGCTTCGACGGCGCGCGGACGTTCTACTGCGGTATCGGCATGCAGCAGGGCCCAGCGGCCGGAACTGTGGCGCGGGCGCGTGGTGCGGCCACTGCCCTGCCCGGCGCGGCGTTTGGGATCGATGAGAGCGCGAAGATTGTCGAAGCCATCGGCGGTGACCAGGCCGGCTGCGACTAGTTCCCAGAGTCCAGTTTCGATTTCGGCTTTGAGTTTGCCGGTGCCGCGAACGATGTCGGCGAAGAAGGACGCGCCGCGCTGGCGCAGAAACTCGAGCACCAGCTTGGCGCCGTGACTGAGGCCGCGAGTTTCGGCTTCGTCACCGGCAGTGTGCCGCGGAATCATCCAGTCGGCTTCGTCGCGTACGAAGAATGTAATGGGCGCGACGCTGGTGGGGATCACGCGGCGCTGGCGGGCTGGCGGAGCGTTTTCGGAGGAACTGCTCGCGGCTGCACCGGCTGCTGCTGGCCCGCCGGTATCGACGGTGGCGGGATGCGGCGACAACCGTCCCCAGCCGACGGCTCCGGTGAGGCAGAGTTGATCGAGCCAGGCGGGATCGTAGTCGGCGATGCGGCGAGCGAGGACCTGGCGCTCCCAGGCGTTGGCGGGAATTTCGAAACCTTGCAACTGCTGCAGGACTTCCATCGCGCCGCGTTCGCCGACAACTTGTGTGCCGGGAGCGATGTGCTGCCAGCGCAAGAGCCAGCGCATGAACGCGGCGGCCGTGACGGGCTCGATCTGCTTGCGGAGCATGCCGACGGTGAGGCGGTGAATTCGCGCGAGCAGGCGGCGCTCGCACCATTCGGTTTCGGGTTCCTGCGCTGGATCGAGCGGGCGGTTTGCGCGCGCGGCGGAGCCGGTGAAGTTGCCGCGCAGTACGGTGCCGGTTGCTTCCATTCGAAGCAGCGCCTTATCGATATCGGACGCGGGCAAGTCCTAGAATGTTTCCGAGTTCGGATGCGGTAGCGGGGCCGAGGTGCGACATCCATCCGGTGACTAACGTGAGCAATGCATCGTCGCGGGAAACTTGCGCGGTCTCGACATCGGAAAGAGTTTGCTCGAAGACGGCTGTGGGGAACAGGGCAGAGAAACTTCGGGCGCGCTCGGCGGCGACCCAGTAGCGGCGTGAGTCCGCCGAAGCCACGCCGGCCCGACCCTCGTTCAGCAGTCGATCGAAATAAGCTGACCACTGGCCGTGAGCAAGATGCATGGAGCGGCCCGCGCCTTCGTCTGTCCGGCTCATGGCAGATCGGGTTACTTTCTTCAAGAGCGGATCCGCTGGCGGCGAAGGCGAGTCGAGCTGCGCTCGACTGGACAGCCGAGGGCGGCTGTCCCCACATAACCTCTTTGGCATTTGGCGGCGGAGGTACTTCTGGCAGCGCCACTAACGTGTGCAGGACATCGTGCAACTCGTCGGCGTCGCGGACGTCCGGCCACGCTTCGTCGCGGACTTGCGCAATTGCGCCGGCATCGAGGCCTCCGACTTCTTCGAGGACTGACTCGGGGAGCATGCGGCGCATGTTGACGGCGCGGGCGCGGCGCTCTTCGAGCGGGGCGTCGTCGAGGAAGGCGTAGGGATTCGCGTTCAGAATTTCGTGGGAAAACTGCGACGGCACGGGCGTGTCGACCGCGACCACGCGAATTTCGCCGGACGCCATTCCGCGCAGCAACGACTTCAGGCCTTCGACGTCCATCGCTTCGGTGAGCACATCTTTCATGACTTCGCCCACCAGCGGATGATCGGGAATTTTTCTTTCGCCTTCGATGTTTTCAAAACAGGCGGCGGCGTCGGGAAATACGGAAGCGAGCAGATCGTCGGAACGCATGCGCTGAATTTGCGGCGGAACTTTTTTGCCGTTCTGAAAACGCAGCAGGGCGAGGGCGCGGTTCGCGTCCCAGCGCCAACGGGTGCCGAAGATGGGCGAATCGAGAGCGGCCTGCTCGAGGATCGGTTTGACTGTGTCGGCCTGCAGAAAATGGAACACATCGCCCAGCGGAAAACTGTGCTGCTCGGCGAGAGCGATGTTCAGGCCGTTGTCGGTGGCTGCGGCTTGCAATTCGAAATTGAAGCCGACGCAGAAGCGCTTGCGGAGAGACAGTCCCCAGGCTTTGTTGATGCGGCCGCCGAAGGGGGCGTGGATGACTAACTGCATGCCGCCGCCTTCATCGAAAAATCTTTCGGCGATGATCGTCTTTTGCGTGGGCACGGCGCCCAGAACGGCGCGGCCTTGCAGAATGTATTCGATCATCTGCTCGGCGCCGGAATCGTCGAGGCCGCAGGCTTCTTTGAGGAAGGTGACTGCTTGCGCGACTTCGGGCTGGGTTGCGGAAAATCCTACGGGCGAAGTGCGGGGCAGCATCTCACTGATTTTTTCCCGCAGCTCGCCCACGTGCGCCGACAATTCCTGCGTGCGCGCGGGAGCTTCGCCGCGCCAGAACGGAACCGTTGGCGGCGCGCCGTGCGCGTCCTGCACCAGCATGCGGCCGGAGTTGGTTTCGACGCGATGGATCATCCAGGACGTGTTGCCGAGCAGCATGATGTCGCCGCGATTGCTCTCGACTGCGAAATCTTCGTCGACTGTGCCAACGACAACGCCGTCGGGCTGCGCGACTACGGTGTATAGGGAATTGTCAGGAATTGCCCCGCCGCTGGTGATGGCCGCCAGGCGCGCGCCGCGACGCGCGCGCAGCTTGCCGTTCACGCGATCACGATGCACATACGCACCATACCGCCCACGCCTTGACGCAATGCCCTCCGAAAGCATTTCGAGAATCGAGTCGAAAGTTTCGCGCTTGAGATTGCGATAGGGATAGGCGCGCTTGGCGAGCGCGAACATTTCATCTTCATCCCATCCGTCGTCGGATGAAACTTGCGCGGACGCCGCATTGCTGCTGCCTGATGCGCAGGTCGCCACAACCTGCTGCGCCAGGATGTCCAGCGGTGATTCGGGAATGATCAAGCGGTCGAGGTCGCCTTGCTTGATGGCGCGGACCAGCGCAGCGCATTCCATCAGGTCGTCGCGGGTGGTGGCGAAGAATCGTCCCTTGGGAACCGCGCCGCGCCAGTGGCCGGAACGGCCGACACGCTGCAGCGCGACTGCGATGGCTCGCGGAGAATTAATTTGTACCGCCAGGTCTACTGTGCCGACGTCGATACCAAGTTCGAGCGACGCAGTTGCCACCAGGACGCGCACTTGGCCGTTCTTTAATTTGTTCTCGGCGGCGAGGCGCAGTTTGCGCGAGAGTGAGCCGTGATGCGCGGCCACGTTTTCTTCGCCCATGCGCGTGCCCAGTTCGTGGCACAGGCGCTCGGCCATGCGGCGCGTGTTCACGAAAACCAGCGTCGAGCGGTGCTGATTGACGAGCTCGACCAGGCGGTCGTAAATCGCGTCCCACAATTCGTTGGAGGCGACGGGGCCGAGCGGCATGGGCGGGACTTCGATGCCGAGATCGAGTTTGCGCTTGTGGCCGATGTCGACGATCACGGGATCGGCGCGCAGATTATTTTTCTCGGAGCTGCCGGTCAGAAAATGTGCGACTTCTTCGATCGGCTTTTGCGTGGCCGAAAGGCCGATGCGCACGGGCGGTTTGTGGCACAAGACTTCCAGACGCTCGAGCGAAAGCGCCAGGTGTGCGCCGCGCTTGTCGTCGGCGACGGCGTGAATTTCGTCGACGATCACGGTCTCGATATCGCGCAGGATGGCGCGGCTTTTGTCCGCGGTCAGCAGAATGTAGAGCGACTCGGGTGTGGTCACCAGAATGTGCGGAGGGCGCTTCAGCATGGCGCGGCGCTCGGGTTGCAGCGTGTCGCCGGTGCGGACGGCGGTGCGGATCTCCGGCATGAGCAGGCCGCGCTCGCCGGCGAGCGCGAGAATTTCGCTGAGCGGAGCTTCCAGATTTTTTTGGATGTCGTTCCCCAGCGCTTTGAGCGGAGAAACGTAGAGAACCTCCGTGCGGTCGGAGAGATCTCCGGTAAGAGCTTTGCGGACCAGGCGGTCGATGCAGGTGAGAAACGCGGCGAGAGTTTTTCCGGATCCGGTGGGCGCGGAGATGAGCGTCGTGCGGCCGGCGAGAATGTGCGGCCAGCCTTGCTCCTGGGGTTCAGTGGGCGTGCCGAATTTCTGCACGAACCACTCGGCTACCAGGGGGTGCGCCCAGGCTAGGGATGCGGGAGGGAACGGCATCAGAATATTTTAGCCCGAAAGTGGTTATTCGCAAAATCTTCGCCCACGAAAGCCGCCGTTGAATAAATGAATGAATTAATGTAATAATCATTCATATTCACATTCGGAGGCGCATTATGAAAGTTGCGGACGAAGTCTGGACATCCCTTGCACTTCTCCACCAGGAGAACCCAGACAGAGTTGATTTCAGCGTCGAGGAAATCAAAGCGCGGGCGAGGCGGGAGAATTGGTCCATCCGACCGGGCTTCAATGTTCATGCCTCGTACCACTGTCTGGCAAACAAACCCGCGAATCCGGCAAATCATCGAATGCTCTATGAAGACTCGCGGGGGCGAAAGAGGTTGTATCGGCCCGGCGATCCATTTCATTCCGAGCGCGCGAACGGGAAAATTCATCCTGACCGACAGGATCTCCTTCCCGCGTACCAACCATTGGTCGACTGGTATGAGGAGGTGTACTCCAGATCGCCCGCAGCTTCATCTCTCCCGCCCGTCGCCGTTCCCCACCAATTTCCTTCATCGTCGGAGTTCGCCCATGAGGACAAGGATTTCCCTGGCCTCGAGGAAATGCGTTCGGAGACCGCCTTCGTTGGGCCTGGGGGCACGGTCGTCCTGCCGCAGCGCTTGCAGCAAGAGTTGAAGCTCAAAGAAGGCGCTTGCCTCAGCGTCTATCGAGAGCATGACACGATCGTGCTGCTTCCCATCACGGAGAAACTCATCCGCAGTCTCCGCGGCTCGCTCAAGGGGTACTCGCTCCTGGAAGACCGCGAGCGCGAACATCGGATCGAGAAACAGCGGTGAAAGATTTCGTTCTAGACACGAGCGCTGCGATTGACTATGTCGAGAGTGGCTCAGGGGCGAACAAGATGGAACAGTTGCTGGCGGATGCGACGCGCCAGCAAGTGAGGCTCTATATTTCGGTCCTGCACCTGGCTGAGGTTTTCTACCTCACCTGGCAAAAAGTGGGTGAGGAGAGAGCGCGGGCCACCGTCGCCAGTCTTTCGCGTTTTCCGATTCAGATGGTTCCGGTCGACCTGATTCAAGCGCTCAAAGCCGGAGAATTGAAGGCGCGGCACAAGATTCCGTTTGTGGACTGCATAGCCGCGGCTCTCGCGCTACAGCAGCACGCAACGCTAGTCACGGCTGACCGTGACTTCGAACGGCTCGGACGGCACTTTCCCATTCTCTGGCTCACTCGTCCTTAATTGCATTTCCCGGATGCTAGAATCCCGCGAATGGCTAAACTTTCGGCACGGGCTCGGGCCCGGAAAATCAGGCTGCTGCTGTTTGACGTTGATGGCGTGCTTACGGACGGAAAGCTTTATTTTCTGCCGGAGAGCTCTGGTGCGGAAGATTCGCAGGCTGATGTTTTGGAGGCCAAGACCGCGACGCCGTCTCCGCCGCGCAGCGCCGCTGGCCGGATCGAGGTCAAAGGGTTCCATGCTCAGGATGGCACCGCGATTTCGCTGGCGCGCATTGGCGGCATCACGACTGGACTGATTACGAAACGCATTTCAGAAACCGTCGCGCTGCGGGCTCGCGATTTGCGGCTGACGCATGTGCATCAAGGCATTCATGACAAGCGGACTTGCTTTGAGAAGATCGTAAAAGAGGCAGGAATCGAGCTAGAAGAAGCAGCCTTCGTCGGCGACGATTTAATGGACCTGCCTGCGATGCGCGCGGCCGGCCTGGCGATTGCGGTGAAAAACGCTCGCCCGGAAGTCCGGCGCGAAGCGCATTACACCACGCCGCACGCCGGCGGCGATGGCGCGCTGCGCGATGCGGTCGAATATATTTTAAAAGCCCAGGGAAAGTGGAAGGAAGTTGTGGAGAGTTACATTGGGGACAGAAGTTTGGGGAAAGGCTCTTAGCTTTTGGCTCTTGGCTTTTGGCTCTTGGCTTTTGGCTCTTGGCCTAAGCTCGGCGGTTCATCTCCCGGTTTGATCTGAGCGATTTTGACTTGAGCTAAAAGCCAAGAGCTAACGGCTAAGAGCCAAAAAAAAACCCACCGGATGCTTGCTTGGGGCGTGCTCGGGTCAGCATCCGATGGGCTACCGTTTCTCCTTACTCACCCTGTTGTTTTCAGGAGTATGTAGAGAAATTAAACACCCGAACCCGGCTAAGTTCCGTCTAATTTTGTAAAGCTTTGTAAAAGGTTCCGCGCTGATACATCGTACCAAGACATATTTAGAAATGTGGGATGGGATCGGTCCCGAGAGCGCGATATTGGGGCCGCGCCAACCAAAGAAAAACCGGCTCCAGTCGCGACGGCACAACTTCGCGTCCGGATGCCGGTCATCAATTCCCACCACTCAAGAGCGCTCGGCGAATCTTCGGTCGATGCCCCTCGGCTTGCGGTCCTTACAGTGCCGGAGGTTTCGCAGCCATCAGTTCGGTGAACCGCTTATCTTTTCGCAGCTCGGCGAATTCCGCGTCTTTGTATACATCCTTGAAGTCCTTGTATCCCGCTTCCATGGCTTTTTTCAGATACTCGAGCGAACGATCCGACAATCCCAGCTTGGCGTACAGTTTGGCCACGGTGAAGTCGTAGCGGGCGCGATCTCCGGGGCTGGGTAGTTGCGCCTGCACCCCCTGGCGCGAAGTGCGCTCGAACACGTCAGGATCAAGTTGCACGGCATGCTCGTAAGCAATCACCGCAGGATCGAATTCCTTCTTGGCAAACAGCGCCGCTCCCAGGTTGCTGAAGAACGATGCCGAATCGCTGTCGAGCGCAATCGCTCTGCGGTATTCCTTGACCGCCGCACTGTATTTCAGTTCTTCGTAGTACACCACGCCCAGGTTGTTATGCGGGTCGGCGAACTGGCGATTGGCCTTGATCGATTGCTCGAACGACTTCTTGGCCTCGCGATAGCGCTGCATCATCAACTCAGTGATGCCGATTTTGTTCAGCAAGCCGGCCGCATTCGGGCGCTTAGCCAGCGCGGCGCGATAGTAGTCGAGCGCATCGAGAAAGAGTTTCGAAGCGCGCAACTGCTCGGCGCGGGCTTCGAGATCGGCAGCTGTCGCGTCCGGCGAAGGCGGGTCCGTCATCCGCAACAGCGGCGGCATAATCTGAACTTGTTCGGAGTGCGCAGCCTGACCCCAGGAAACGCTGGCCAGAACGCAGACCAGAACAGTGAGGGAAACCGCAGGAACCAGCAAAACTTTCGGGCAGGAAGACATAAACCACCCCCAAGCTTTCAGCCGACATTCTGCCACAAATCCAGCCCCACGGCGAGGATTTCTGTTGGATCTTGGGCTCTTAGATCGTAAGTCTCGGGAACCGCAGAAAGGATGCCCCAAGACCGAACGCCTAAGACCGAATACTCCTAGTGCGGTGCAGTCTGCCCGCTGTCTACAGGCTTAGACACCGGAGGTGGGGTTTTGTCGTCCTTAAATATTCCGGCGATTTTGCCCAATAACCCCTTCTTTTTCTTCGGGTCCTGCGGATTATTCGGATCCTGGCCGTTGGCCGCCTGGGCAGGAGGAGGTTGCGGCTGCACACCCTTGTCGCCGCCGAACATGCGGGAGAAGAAGCCCTTCATGCCCTCCCCGGTGTCGCAGGTCTCGCGGGGCTCGGTTCCGGCAATGAAGGCGGAACTGTAGTCGTCGGGGCAGTTTTGCGTGGCCAGCCGGTTGGTGGCCTTGTCCAGTTCAACGTCGACCACGCCCGAGGGCTGCTGGAACTCTTTCATGTTCGCGTATTGCGGCAAGGCTGACGCCTTTTTCATGAAATCAGTCCAGATGGGCGCCGCGGTCAGCGCGCCGGTCAGGCGCAGCTCGCTGTAGTCGTCGTAACCGACCCATACCACGCACAGCAGATTTGAGGTGTACCCGGCGAACCACCCATCGTGCGAACTCCCGGTCTTTCCGGCCGCGGGCAGAGTAAACCCGCGCAGCCGCACCGCCGTATATCCCAGCCCGTTGTTGATCACGCCTTCCATCATGTTCGTCATGACGTAGGCGATCCGCGGATCGAGCACTGGACGCTGGTCGGTGGTGTAATTGGCGATCACGTCGCCCTTGCCGTTGCGCACCGAGCGCAAAAGAATGGGCGAGAGCCGAATGCCATTATTGGCGAATGCCGTATACGCGCCCGTCATATCCAGCGGAGAAGCGTCGTAGGAACCCAGCGCCATCGCCGGAGTCGGCTTCACGGATAGAATTCCCGCCGACTTCGCCAGGTCCGCGACCTTGTCGTAGCCAACTTCCTCCGCAACTTTCACCGTCGCATTATTGAGCGACATGGCCAGCGCATAGCGCAGCGTGACATCGCCCTTGTATTCCTCTTTGTAATTGCGCGGCTCGTAGATCTGATCGCCGTAGACAAAGCTGGAGGGCGCATCGGTTACGATCGTCGCCGGAGTAATTACGGTCTGCGATCCATCGAGCGCCGTGTTCATGGCCGCGGCATAGACGAACGGTTTGAAGATCGATCCAGTGGGGCGCTTCGCGACCGCGTGATTCAGCTGGCTCCAGCCATAATCGCGTCCGCCCACCAAAGCCAGAATCGCGCCCGTGTGCGGGTCGAGCACCACCATCGCCACCTGTGCCTGCGGTCCCGGCGCCACGGTCGTTTCGTATTTCTTGCCGACCTTCACTCTTCTGGTGCGCAGCTTCTTGACCTGCTCATCGACCAGCTTGATGCCCATTTCGACAGACTGCGCCGCCGCTTTCTGCAGGTCAGGATCGAGCGTCGTATAAATCCGGTAAGACTGATCGTTCAATTCGTTCTCGTTGAACTTGCTGATGAGCTGGTCGCGCACCATGTCGACGAAGTAAGGCGCGTCGCTGGCTTCAACGTTCGGCGGCGCGAGTTTCAGCGGGACGGCTTTCGCTTTGTCCGCCTGCTCGCGCGTGATGACGTGGGTTTCGACCATCGATTCCAGCACCAGGTTGCGGCGCTCCAGCGCGCGCTCGGGATGGCGATAGGGCGAAAGATAGCTCGGCCGCTGAATCAGTCCCGCGAGCAGCGCGGCCTCAGGCAGCGTGATGTCCTTCAGATCTTTATTGAAATAGGCTTTCGAGGCCTCGGCGAAGCCACTGATAGCGAACGAGCCGCGCTGCCCCAGGTCGACCCAGTTGGCGTAGAACTCGAAAATCTGCTGCTTGCTGAACTTCTGTTCCATCTCTTCCGCAATCAGCATCTCGGTGAGCTTGCGCTTGATGGATTTTTCGGGCGTCAGAAAGAAACCACGCGCCAGTTGCTGGGTCAGCGTGGAGCCGCCTTGCGCGCGCCGCTGGCGCAGAACGTCTTCCCACAGGGCTTCGGCGGTGCGCACGAAATTTACGCCGCTGTGTTCGAAGAATCGCCGGTCTTCAATGGCGAGCACCGCCTGCACCATCATGGGCGGAATGTCGTTGTACTTCACCAGCTCGCGCTTGGAGCGCTGCTCAGCGTCAAACAGCGCGGTTACCAGTTGCGGCTCGAGTTCATACGCGGAAAGATCGTTGCCGTTGCTGCTGATCTGGTCGACCTGGCCGTCATGAATGCTGATGCGCGCCGACTCCGGGCTGTGGTAGGACTCCGGCCCGGGCGTGATCTCGATGCCGTCCTTCGACAGGCGGAAAGTGCCGAGAGTCGATTGCCCCTCCTGATCGGAATATCCCGCGCGGCGCAATTGGGTGGCAATTTCTTTGGCTTCGATCTGCTCGCCGTCGCGCACCGTTTTCGGCAGCGCATAAATTTTCGCCGAGTTCGCGAAGATGGGGGTACGGAAGCGCTTCTGGATGATCCGGTCGTACTTGATGTAAAAGTAAGAAAATAAAATCGTCGCCGAAACCGCCAGGATCAGAAATAACGCCAGCGCCGCGCGCAGCACGGGATCGCGCGGCAGCCCCCGGATTCCCTTACCCGGTTCCGTGCTGGCCTTCGGGATTTTGATCTTGATGGTCATTGGGTGAGAAGGAACGGCTTGAAAAATGACGGTTAAAAAACTTTCGCTGGCTCGAACCCGACAAGAACGAAGCGGTTCCTCCCTCTCTCAGACGTAAGGACCGGGCAAAAGGTTTGCATCCCCCTTGTTGCCGCCTGTAATCACACGGGTGCGAGCCTTACCGCACGAAGTGGTGCCTCCATTGTACCGCCGCCGGCGGAAACGAAAAGAGACTCGCAGTACCTGCGAGTCTCTAAAAAGCCAACACTGACAGCCAACGCTGCGTACGCCAAATCAAGGAGCTCGATTTTCGCCCGAGCGCGCGTGCCATGGGATATCGGTCGGAGCCCAGCTTCCCTGACGCCAGGCCGACCGGCGGAACTTACATCGAGCAGTGCCACCGCTGACGTCGTGACCACCATTACGGTCGTCGTCGTGGCATCGATGACGCTACAATAGTCGAAGAGAAACTGCTCCGCTCTGATCAAACTGGGCGTAGCCGCCGTAGACGGTGAACGGTGATCCGGCAATCGCCGCGTCAGAGCGCCCGTGGACGGCGTTGATCTGGAAACCTTCGATGGGAAAGTAGCCGTATCCAGACTTTAACGCCAAGGAGTAGACAAGGATTCCCGCCAGGATTCGGCTGAACCGCAATGGTAAACTGGAGAGTACCGCGTAGGGAACGGTGAACCTGTGACCGGCGTGCGCCTGCATCGTTCCCGTGGACTGGTTAATGCCAAAACGTAGAGGTGATTTGGTCTACGCCGCTGCTCGGTAATGGACTGGACCGGTTGTCCCGATCAGTAGAGGCGCCGGATGGGTCTCCCTGCAACTGGCCAGCGCATAGTTCAGTCGATGCCATTGGAAACGAATGGGCTGCCGGCCACCACTGTCAGCGCGATCCGGTGCTCCTGAAATGCAGAAGCTCCGATTTGGAGTGCCGCATGGTGTCCCAAAAAATGCGTAGGTCGCATACAGATATTTACCCAGCCCATCGATCGTCAGGTTCAGCGGCCAGAATGGAACCGCGAACGGGGAACCGCTTACAGCCGTCAGCACTCCTCCGGTCCCGATCTGATACACATAAATCGTGTCCTGCACAGAATCTGAGAAAAATAACAACGTACCCGCGGGGTTCGCGATCATGATTCTGCTGCAGCCACCGGCCCCGCATCGATTGAGGTGAGAACGAGGCGGTGTATGGGCTGCCCGAACTGCGCGTCGAGCCGCCACTGACCTGAAATGGACCATCCGAAAATCTGATCCTGGTTCGGAAACCTGCATAGAGATATAGTCCCCTGGGCGACGACCATGCCAGCGCCCATATTTGTCGCGGTGGGATCTCGGTGCCGTGTAGCCGGCAACGTAGCTGAAAGCGTGTCGGCGGTGGTGTCCAGCGTTAAGCCATCCACTGTCCCGGCAGAAGTATCCACTGCGAAGACGATACGCCGCGGTGGCGCTGGTGCCGCTTCCGCCCTGCGAGATGCCGCTGCCCCCCGACGAGCACGTAGAACTGCCGAAGGTGATGCCGCAGGTATAGTGGCCGCAGCTGGCTAGCCACATCGTGGACAGCAGTAAGACGGAACTCAGGAGCACTCGGACTTTCATCGCCATGACATCTCCCAGGATTTTTCTGGATCGAACTTTTTTGGCCGAACTTTTCTGGATCGAACTTTTCTGGATCGAATCCGCGCGGAGCGCGCGAAAAAAACTTTCTTCTCTCGCCGATGTTAGGGGCGACGTAACCTGCTGACAAGGTTACGTAGGTCATTATCCTTTGGCCTGTTTCAGCCTTGTCCAGATTCGGGATGGATATCGATCATGATTGCCGAGAAATAATTCGCCGACGCCCGCCGAGCCGTACGTAGCCCCGGACGCATTCGTCCGGCGACCGCTCGCCGTGCTCGTTGAAACCAGACGTAAGCGGGCCCATTTCTCGCGTCGTTGGCGAGAAGTGGGGACATCGACTTTCCATGTTCGATGGAGAATGTTCGAAGGAGAATTTTCGAAGGTTCTATGAAAAATGCTCGGTGGAAATCAGCGACGACGGCCCGCTCTAGAAGCCCTTGTTGCCGCTGGAGGGATTGAAATGCATAGTGAAGGAATATCCCGGCAGATCGACGGGCACGCTGTAGTCCGCGGCCACATACACTGCCGGCGACCCCGGCGTTCCGATGCGCTGCACAGTTACGGCCTCGGGCGCGAGCGTAATCTGGTGGTCCAGCGCTTTCTTCACAACTTGATCGATTAGTTCCTGGTCGGTGGTGTGGGGATTGGAGCCGCCCATCATAGCGACGCTCTTAATATCGTCCTGAAACGAATAATTCGCCAGCACCGGCGGAGCCACCTGAAACAGACAGTAAATGACCCCAATGATGACCAGAAATCCGATGATCGCTTTAACGGTTCCCATATCCCACAATCCGCCACGCCGGGACTGGGAACGCGCTCATCCCTTCCGGCCCAGCAACTCCCCGAAAACTTCCACCACCGCCGTGATCCTAACATCGCGTACTTCGCGAGTCGAGCGCAGAACGACTTCCACAGTACCTTCGGTAACTTTGTTTCCGACCGTGATTCTAAAGGGGATACCGACTAAGTCAGCATCCTTGAACTTGACCCCGGGGCGTTCGTTGCGGTCGTCGAGAATCACGTCGAAACCGGCTGCTTCGAGGCGCGTGGCAATGTCCTCGGCCGCAGCTTTTACGGTTTCGTCTTTCACATTCACCGGAGCAACGACTATCTCAAACGGAGCAATCGTCGGCGGCAGCCAGAAGCCGTTCTCGTCGTTCGATTGCTCGATCGCGGCGGTGAGGATGCGCTCAATCCCGATCCCGTAGCAGCCCATGATCGGCGTAACTTCCTTGCCGTTCTTGTCGAGCACGCGCGCGCCCATGGATTCAGAATAGCGATAACCGAGTTTGAAGATGTGGCCGATTTCGACTGCCGTATCGATGCGCAGCGGAGCGCCGCAGTTCGGGCAAGCCTCGCCCGCCGTAACCGCGCGCAGATCAACATAGGCCGTGGGATGAAAATCTTTGCCCGGCGTGAGATTCTTGACGTGATAGTCCTCTTTGTTCGCGCCGGCGATTAAATTGGCGCGGCCTTCGAGCGCTTTGTCGACCAGCAGCACCGGCTTGTCGGCGTCTTTCTTGCGGTCTTCTTTTGTTTCGCCCAGTTTCGTCCCGCCCCGTGCCCACTCGATTCCCAGCGGACCTAAATATCCGGCGGGAGATTTGAACAGCGCCTTGATCTCGTTCTCATCCATCGGCCGAGTCGGCGCGCCCACCGCGCCATTCAGCTTAGCTTCGTTGAGTTGATGATCGCCGCGCATCAGCGCCACAATTCCGCGCAGCTTCACCTTGCCGGTCTTCTCGTCTTTCTCTTCCGCCATCAGCGCGAGCGTCTTGATCTTGTTCTTGGGCGAGACGCCGAGAAATTTCGCGACATCCTCAATCGTCTTCTGCCCGGGCGTGTGAACTTCAAGCGGCGTGCCATCGCCCTCAGGAGCGAGATCTCCCCAGGGCTCGAGCTTCGACGCAGCTTTCTCCAGGTTCGCGGCATAATTGCAGCCGTCGCAGCTGACAATCTGATCTTCCCCCGCGGGAGTGCGGACCATGAACTCGTGCGATTCTTTGCCGCCCATCGCGCCGGAATCGGCCTCGACGACCATATATTTCAATCCGCAGCGATCGAAAATGCGGCAGTAGGTTTCGTAATGCTTCTTGTAGGAAACATCCAGGCCGGCGGCGTCAATGTCGAAGGAGTACGCGTCCTTCATCATGAACTGGCGCACCCGCAGCAGGCCGGACTTGGGCCGCGGCTCGTCGCGAAATTTTGGAGCGATCTGGTACCAGATCTGCGGCAGTTGCTTATAGCTGCGAAGTTCTTTCACCGCGATCGAGGTCATGACCTCTTCTTCAGTCATGCCCAGAACCAGTTCTGCGCCCTTGCGGTCTTTGAGGCGAAAAAGATTCTCGCCCATCAGAGCGGCGCGGCCGCTGGCTTCCCAAAGCTCGCGCGGATGCAGCGCCGGCAGATAAAATTCCTGGCCGATTTTGTCCATCTCCTCGCGCACGATGCCCATGATTTTGTTGAACGAGCGGTTGCCGAGGAAGAGATAGGAATAAATTCCGGCCGCGAGTTGACGGATGTAGCCGGCGCGCACCAAAAACTTATGCGAAGCGACTTCAGCGTCGGCTGGGGCCTCGCGCAGGGTGGGAATGAAGCTTTCTGACCATCGATGCATAGGTTTGAGTACCGAGTAGTGAGCCGCGAGCGCTAAGCAACCAGCATTCGTCCCGCTCTGGAGTGGAATTGATTATTGTAAATGATCGCCGGAAAGCCGATTGTGGGGCGGACACTCCTGTCCGCCGCCTTTGACTCCAGCTCTTATTTAAGCTCGTCAAATTCCCCATGGGATGCCCCATGTCTCGCAGCGTTTGCGAGACATGGGAACCCCGATCCCCCGCAGATTCACGGAACTCTCTTCCCCTAACCCCGTACAATCCCAACAGAAACGCATGCTCCGCACCCGCCGCTTCCGCTACGCACTGCTCCTCGTAACTCTCTACCTCACGTTCTGCATCATCGCCGGCATCTCCCTCGCCGACGCCACTCTCCACCCGGCAAGACGTCCACTCACTGTTGAAGAAAATATCGCCACGCAGAACCTCACGAAAGAATTGCATGCCACCATCGTCGATGAATCCATCTCCGCTCAGGACGCCGTCACCCTACGCGCCTGGCTCATCGTTCCGAGTAACCCCAACCACGACGCCGTCCTTCTGCTCCACGGTCTCGGCGACAATCGCCTCGGCATGACCAGCTATGCGCAACTTTTGCTCGCTCACGGATACATGGTCCTCATGCCAGACTCCCGCGCCCACGGCACCAGCGGCGGCCAACTCGCGACCTACGGCCTGCTTGAGCGCAACGACATCCACCAATGGGTCGACTTCCTCGAGAACCAGTTCCGCCCTGGCGATGAGCTTCACCCCCGCTGCATCTACGCCCTCGGAGAATCCATGGGTGCGGCCCAACTCCTCCAGTCCCTCGACACGCACCCTAACTTCTGCGCCGTAGCCGCCGAATCCTCCTTCGCCAACTTCCGCGAGATCGCCTACGACCGCATGGGACAGCCCTTCCACCTCGGCCCCTGGGTTGGGCGCACCCTGCTGCGCCCGCTAGTCGAAGTAGCCTTCCTCTGCGCCCGCCTGAAATATCATCTCAACATGAACCAAATCTCCCCCGAAGATTCCGCCGCCCGCTCCACCATCCCCATCCTATTAATCCACGGCGAAATCGACAGCAACATCCCCCTCCGCCACTCCCAACAGATCCACGCCCACGCGCCTCGAACCCAACTCTGGCAAGTCCCCAACGCCGACCACTGCGGCGCCCTCAGCGTAGCCCCCGAAGAATTCGAGCACCGCCTCCTGAATTGGTTCCACCCTCAACAGTAGCCGGGTGCCTCATTTCTCGCGCGCCCTTTGCGCGAGAAGTGGGGATTTTCGACAAAGCGCAGTCAGTGCCGGGTTGAACCCGCTCTCGCCCCCGGTTGATAATGACTCAATGTCATCCCGCCCCATCACGCTCCTCCTAACCCTACTGCTCCTCTTCCCCCACCACGCCTCCGCCCAGCAACTCGCCCGCCGCCTCATCCTCAAAGACGGCTCCTATCAACTCGTCACCAAATATGAAGTCAAAGGCGACCGCGTCCGCTATCTCAGCGCCGAGCGCGATGACTGGGAGGAACTCCCCACCGAGCTCATCGACTGGCCCGCCACCGACAAATTCGAACGCGACCGCGCCTCCGCCACCACCATCCCCGAAGCCGCGCAGCTCGACAAAGAAATCGACGATGAAAACAAGCGCGCCGAAGCCCTGCTCCCCGAAGTCGCTCCCGGCCTGCGCCTGCCCGAAAATTCCGGCGTCTTTCTGCTCGACAGTTTTCAGGGCGAACCGCAAATCTTAGAAGTCCAGCAGAGCGCCGGCGACGTCGCGCGCAACACCAAAGCCAACATTTTCCGCGGCGCACTCAACCCCGCCGGCCTGAAAGAAACCATCGAACTCGACGGCGCCCACGCCCCCATCCAGGCCCACGTCGAAGTTCCCTCCCTCTACATCAATCTCGACGACGACCCCAACCAACCCCCCGACATCAACCAGGCGATAAAAGATTCTTCGCGCAGAGATTCGTCAAGCACCGCGCAAGGCCCGCAGCAAGCTGCAACAACCCCAACAGCCCAGCCTTCCCTTCGATCGTTTCCGCATCGTCCACGCCGACGTCAAAAAAGACAAGCGCGTCGTCGGCAGCGTCAAACGCCAGCAAGTCACCGGCAAAATCAGCCAGGAACAACACCTCGTCAAAACCACCGTCACCCGCGTCAGCGGAAACTGGTACAAACTCACCCCCACCGAACCCCTCCCTCCCGGCGAATACGCCATGGTCGAAATGACCGGCCAGGAAGACGTCATGGGCAAACAAGGCATGAACCTCTACGTCTGGGATTTCGGCGTCAACCCCAAAGCCCCCGCCAACGCCAGCCCCTGGAAGCCGACGGCGCCCGAAGCGAAACCGCAGCCCGCAGCAAAGTCAAATTAAAAGTGTCTGGAACCCGAGGCCTTAGGAATAAGGTCTGGAGTCTGAAGTCTGAGGTCTGAAGTCTGAAGTCTGAGGTCTGAAGTCTGAAGTCTGAAGTCTGAGGTCTGAAGTCTGAAGTCTGAGGTCTGAAGTCTGAAGTCTGAGGTCTGAAGTCTGAAGTCTGAAGTCTGAGGTCTGAAGTCTGAGGTCTGAAGTCTGAGGTCTGAAGTCTGAGGTCTGAAGTCTGAGGTCTGAAGTCTGATTACTCGGTACTGAAAGAACTACTCCTTCAACATCCCGCGCTGCGCAATCCCAATATTATCCCGCGACGAATTCTTCACCACATACATCATCCCGTCGGCCTGTCGGATCACATCATGCGCCGTGCGCGCGTCATGCGGATACGTCGCCAGCCCAATCGACGCCCGCACATTCAAATTCAATCCCTCTTCGCGGCAGAAGCAACTCGCCCGCATCGCGTCGCGCAACCGTTTCGCCACCACCAGCGCCTGATCCTTCGAAGTCTGCGGCAGCAGCACCACAAATTCGTCGCCGCCATAACGAAACGCAAAATCAATCAACCGCAGCTGCGCCTTCACCAGATACCCAATCTCCGCCAGCAGTTTGCTGCCAATCAAATGCCCATGCGTATCGTTGACCGTCTTGAAATGATCGAGATCGATAAACAGAATGCTGAACTCATATCCAAATCGTGACGACCGGTAAACCTCGGTCTCCAGCGTCTTATACAAATGCCGCGCGTTGAACAATCCCGTGCAGTCATCGGTAATCGTCAACTCCTGAATTTTTTCCACCCAGCGCGCGTTCTCAATCGCAATCGCCGCGTAATCGCACAGCGACTGCAGAAAGAAAAGTTCCTGATCCCCAAACCGCGCCAGATCCACATTCACTAACTGGATCACGCCCAGCACCCGCAGCTTCGAGTGCAGCGGCACGCAGATCACCGACCGCGTCTCGCACTTCGTCGCATCATCCACCCGGCTGGCAAAGTTCGGATCCGCGCTCACATCCGGCACCACGCGCAACTCGCCGTGCTTCGCCACCCAGCCCGCAATCCCCTCGCCCATTTTCAGGCGGACATTCTTCAGCGCCTCGGCCTTGTCGCCCACCGCGATCGCAAAATAAAGTTCGTCGTGCGCCTCATCCACCATCAGCAGCGACCACGTATCCGGGCGGTAATATTCCGCCATCTTTTCCATGATCGTCTGCAGAATGGAATCGAGATCCAACGACGACGTGAGCGCCTTCGCCACGTCGTGAAAGATCGTCAATTCCTGGTTCTGGCGCGTCAATTGAGTGCCGGCCTCAGGCATGCAAAGAATACCGTTGTCCTCGCTTAGACGGGTGGTGTTCAAAAATTATAAGCGTGGCTTTCGTAAGCGGGCAATGAACGTTGGTAACGGTACCCCTAAAGCCAACCGCCTCAACCATGTGGAAGAAATGTGCAGGAAATGTGGAGCGGACACTCCTGTCCGCTGCCCTTGTTCTTGATCTTGCAGTTGCCCTTGTTTTTGATTTCGATCTTGTCTTGAATCCCGCCCGAACCTCAAACCAGGGTGCCCCATTTCTCGCGTCTTTTGCGAGAAGTGGGAATCCCCGCCGCGTCAACAATCCCGAATCCACCGCCGAAAAACTCCCCGCTAGCGTATCCTTAAATCAGAACTCAAGGACCGACACATGCCCACCCGCGCCCTCGCATTCGTCCTGTTCGGCCTGACTCTCCCCACCCTCGCACAAACCCAAACCCCCGATCCCCACTCCATCCCCGTCGTCGACGGCGCCATCGGACCCTGCTCCGCCGACTTCACCATCACCGACTCCGACAACCATCCCGTCTACGCCGCTCAAATCAAAGTCCACATCGCCTACGGATTCATGTACGCCCGCAAACTCGACCTCGAAGTCGGCACCAACGTCGACGGCAAAGCCCGCTTCACCGGACTCCCCGACCGCGTCAAGCGCGGCCTCTTCTTCGAAGCCAGCGAATCCGACCGCACCGCCGAAACCTTCGTCGACCCCTCCACCACCTGCAAATCCCAATTCACCGCAATCCTCCGCAAAAAACCCTGATCCAGGTTGAACCACGTGGAAGAGCGCGCACCGTGGAAGAGCGGCGCTTCAGCGCCGCGTAAAAGCACCTACTAATGTCGCCGGGCTTTAGCCCCCGCTCCCCCACGTTACCCCGCCTTAGAACTCTTGGCAGTAGCAACCCCGCGCCGCTTATCCTATGATGGATCGATCCTAGCCGACCACGCATGGGCGCATTCGGAGACAAATTCCGCAAAGCTCGCGAGAAAAAAGACATCTCGCTCGATGACGTTTCCAACGTCACCAAGATCAGCTCGCGCATGCTCCAGGCCATCGAACAGGAACGCTTCGACCAGCTCCCCGGCGGCGTCTTCAACAAAGGTTTCATTCGCGCCTACGCCAAGCATCTCGGCCTCAACGACGAAGAAGCCGTCACCGATTACCTGGCCTGTCTCCGCCAGGCCCAGATCGACGCCCACGAAGTCTGGCAACCAGAACCGCCGCGCCCCGCCGCGCCCGAACCAGCTCGCACCACCACCCCCAACCGCCCCGACCTCAAAAAGCCGGACCTGAAAAAGGACGCGAAAAAGGCGGACGCGAAGCGTCCAGATCCGAACCAGCCGGCGCAGAAAAAACCCGTACTCAACTCGCCCGCGGCCCCAGTCGAGGAACTCCCCGACCTGCAACTGCCCCGCGCCGAACACATCCGCCCGCGGCAAAGAGATTTCTCCGCCGGCTCCGCTCCCCAAATTCCCTGGCGCATCGTCGCCCTCACCGCCATCGTGATCGTGCTCGGCATCATCTTCTGGACCCGCCGCTCCCACGGCACCAACACCGCATCCGCCAGCGCGCCCGCAAAAATCGCTCAGCCCGCGCCGCTTCCGGTTTCGATGACGGCAAGCCCAACCACTGCAACCGCGCCCACCACGAAAACGTCCGCCGCACGAACTTCAGCTGCTGCGAATCGGCCGGCCGCCACCACGCCGCCGGACTCCGCCCATACGAGCGCCACCAACTCGCAGCCTACGAATTCTCAAGCCGCTCCGCCAGCTCATACCGCGACCGCATCTCTGGCCGCCAACCCGGGAAATGCCAGCACCAACCCAACCCCCACCGACGACTACAAAAACGACGTCACCGTCCGCACCTTCCCCAAATCGAACCCTAAAGCGCCAGACCAGTCCGCCAACCTGACCCTCGTCATCCGCGCCGACGAAACTTCCTGGATCTCCGTGACCGCCGACGGCCAACCCGTCAGCCACGAAACCCTAATCGCACCCGCTCACTCCTCCGTCCGCGCCAATCACGAAATCGTCGCCCGCATCGGCAACGCCGCGGGTGTCACCTTCCTCTGGAACGGCCAGGAAATCCCCGCCGACGGCGCCGAAGCCGAAGTAAAAACCTTCGTGTTCGACTCCGCCGGCATGCGCGTAATCCCCACCACCCCACCCAGCATCCACTAACCCCGCCACCGTTCCGATCAAAATCACCCCTTGTCATTCCGACCCCCGAGCGAACGCGAGGGGCGGAGGAATCTGCTTCTCTCGCCCCCACTAACCCGCCATTCTTCCCATCCACCACCCCATTTCCGCGCTTAAATCCGCCCTCAGCCCCTTAAGGCCAAAATGATTGCGTGCTCCAAAGCGGTCTGTTAGCCTTTTTATCAGGACTTCTTTGTCATTTTTCGTTCCACCGCGGCCGCGTGATTTCCGCCCCGCCGGATCCCGAGTCCCAGATTTTCTGCACAACGCGTGCACTGAAGGAGACACACAACTTGGCATCAAAGAACCGATATCTTTTCACTTCCGAATCCGTAACCGAAGGCCATCCCGATAAGATCGCCGACCAGATTTCCGACGCCATCCTCGACGCCTGCCTCACCGACGATTCCATGAGTCGCGTCGCCTGCGAGACTCTCACCGCCACCGGCCTGGTCGTCATCGCCGGAGAAATCACCACCAAAGCCTACGTCGATTTCCAGCAAGTCGTCCGCGGCACCGTCCAGACCATCGGCTACGACAACGCCCTCCACGGTTTCGACTGCAACACCTGCGCCGTCATCTCCACCATCAACAAACAGTCCGGCGACATCGCCATGGGCGTAGACACCGGCGGCGCCGGCGACCAGGGAATGATGTTTGGCTATGCGGTGAATGAGAATGAAGAGTTGATGCCGACTCCCATTTCACTCGCACATAAGCTGACCATGCGGCTCTCGCAGGTTCGCAAGAACGGAACTCTTCCCTTCCTCAGGCCCGACGGCAAATCCCAGGTCACAGTTGAATATGATGCCAACGGAAAAGTTCTCCGCGTCGACGCCGTGGTCATCTCCACGCAGCACTCCGAAACCGTGGCCAACGACGAACTTCGCGCCGGGATTCTGAAGCATGTGATTCAGGCGGTCATTCCGGCCCATCTGCTCGACGAAGACACCAAGTACCACATCAATCCCACCGGACGTTTCGTCATCGGTGGCCCCATGGGCGATACCGGACTCACCGGCCGCAAGATCATCGTCGATACTTATGGCGGCATGGGCCGTCACGGCGGCGGCGCATTTTCCGGCAAGGATCCGACCAAGGTCGATCGCTCGGCAGCTTACATGGCGCGTTACATTGCGAAGAATATCGTCGCCGCCAAACTGGCCGACAAATGCGAAGTGCAACTCGCCTACGCCATCGGCGTAGCCGATCCCGTCAGCGTGCTGGTGGAAACTTTCGGCACCGCGAAGGTTGATCCTGAAATCATCCCGGACCTGATCCGCGCCCACTTCAAACTGACTCCGCGCGGCATCATCGATTCGCTGAACCTGCGCCGCCCGATTTACAAAAAGACCGCCGCCTACGGCCACTTCGGCCGCAGCGACCCCGACTTCACCTGGGAAGCCACCGACAAAGCGGCGAAACTCTCGAGCGATGCCGGTGTGCGGGAACCAGTGGGGCAGACAGTTCGCAAGTAGGCTTCGGGGAAATCCCCACTTCTCGCAAAGGACGCGAGAAATGGGGCACCCGGCAAAAAGCTTCACCACAGTGGACACAGAGGAACACAGAGTAAATCCGATTCACCCTGTGCTCCTCTGTGACCTCCGTGGTTGAAGATTTTTGTAATCCGAACCAAAGTGCCATTCCGGGTCAGGCCGAAAGACTTATCCCGAAGGAGTCATCGAGTAACCTGACCGCGCTTTCATCTTCATGTATTCTTTTAAGAACCGACGAGGCCTCGCCGCCATCTTCGTTTCCAGATTCAAAGTGATCAGGTCCAAGTGATCCGGTCCAAGAATTAAGGGCCACTAACTAAAAGTTTCCCGCGCCAACCGCGCCACACAGGAGAAGCATGTCAACAGCAGCAGCAGTCAATGGCGACATCAAGAACGTAGAACTGGCCGACTTAGGAAAAAAGCGCATTGAGTGGGCGAACCAGTCCATGAAAGTGCTGCAGATTATCCGCAAGGAGTTCATCAAGAACCAGCCGCTCAAGGGCATCCGCGTTTCCGCCTGCCTGCACGTCACAGCCGAAACCGCCAACCTGGCTATCTGCCTGCGCGATGGCGGCGCCGAAGTCGTGCTCTGCGCCTCCAACCCGCTGTCGACGCAGGATGACGTGGCCGCCAGCCTGGTTCGCGACCACAACATCCCCGTCTTCGCCATCAAGGGCGAGGACAACGACACTTACTACAACCACATCCTCGCCGCCATCGACCACAAGCCGCACATCACCATGGACGACGGCGCCGACCTGGTCACGATTCTCCACACCAAGCGCACCGACGCCCTCACCGACGTGATCGGCGGCACCGAAGAAACTACCACCGGCGTCATCCGCCTGCGCGCCATGGCGAAGGAAGGCGTGCTGAAGTTCCCTATCGTCGCCGTCAATGACGCCGACACCAAGCACCTTTTTGATAACCGATACGGAACAGGACAGTCGACCCTCGACGGCATCATCCGCGCCACCAATTTTCTTCTGGCCGGTTCAAAATTCGTGGTCGCCGGTTACGGCTGGTGCGGCCGCGGACTCGCTTCCCGCGCCCGCGGCGCTGGCGCCGAAGTCATCGTCACTGAAATCGATCCCACCAAAGCCCTCGAGGCGGTCATGGACGGCTTCCGCGTCATGAGCATGGCCGAAGCCGCCAAACTCGGCGACGTATTCTGCACCGTCACCGGCAACAAGAGCGTGCTCACCAAAGATCACTTCTCGCTGATGAAGGACGGCGCAATCATTTCCAACTCCGGCCACTTCAACGTAGAAATCGACATCCCCGCGCTGGAGAACATGTCGTCCTCCAAGCGCACCACCCGCAACTTTGTGGAAGAGTATTCCCTGAAAGACGGCCGCAAGATCAACTTGCTCGGCGAAGGCCGCCTCATCAATCTGGCCGCCGCAGAAGGCCATCCCGCCAGCGTGATGGATATGTCCTTCGCCGACCAGGCCCTCTCCGTCGAGTACATGGTGAAGAGCCACAAAAAACTCGACAAGACGGTCTACAAAGTCCCCGACGAACTCGACAAACGCGTCGCCAAGCTGAAGCTCGAATCCATGAGCATCAAAATCGACAAGCTTACGCCGGAGCAGGAAGAATATCTGGCGGGTTGGAGCGAAGGAACGTAAGAGCGGGCGTCAGACCTCGGACCTCAGGGTGCCCCATCCTTGTCGCGCTGTTTGCGACAGGGTGGGGCCTTTGACTTTTGGAATGCTAAACCGAGAAGCATCCACTTCTCGAACGGAAATGTTGACCCTCATGACCGCTCTTGCGACGGATGCCAGATATGCAGGATCTCAATGGCATCTTCCATCGCCGGATAGGCCACAATGTATGGGAGTCGCCCATGCAGCAATTCTCCGTCCTCGCTCAGGATGACAGACCTGTTCGATGGTTTCTAGCTCAGGATGATAGGCGGTTCGATGGTTTCTCGCTCAGGACGAGAGCGTGTCCTGACGTAATAAGTCCTCACAAGTTTGGGAAGGCGAGGGAGCAGGAGGGGTGGGGAATGAGAATCTGGCGAGGGTTGTGGGGAGATTCTTAGATTTTTTTTATGGATCGTGGCCCAGGAATGTGCGGAGAAAATTTCTGGCCCGAAAAACCCGAACGGCCGCGCGCTTTACTGAGCCGCTGCGGCCGTTCATCGCCCTTCCTGACAGGGGACCTGGGTAGCTACGGGGGGAGGACTTGTATAAATAGGTATAACAGTGTTATGTGTACGGTGTCAATATAATGTGTTTACCTGATGTCGTTGTCCTGGCCATCCTCCAAAATGGCTGGAGGAGAGAACGATGCCCCGGCAGCCCGATCCCGATCTCGAAGAACGTATTCTGAACGCCGCTCACCGGCTGTGGAAGCGGGGAGGAGAAACGTCGCTAACCATGCGGGCCGTGGCCAAGGCGGCGGGCACCAACACTCCGGCTGTCTACCGCCGGTTCAAAGACCGGCGCGATTTGATTCGCGGGCTGCTGCGCAATATCTCCGCCCGCATTCGAAAAGATTTTGAGGCCGGCAACACGGTCGAACAAATGGCTGAGGCCTACGTGGAATCCGCCGTGCAGCTGCCGCACGAGTACGAACTGTTTTATTCCCACGTGCATCATCTCTCGCCGCCGAAAGGGCCGGGCAAGCCGCGGCCTATCGGCGAATCGCGGCCAAACTTTGCCTTCGTCCAAGAGCGTCTGGCCGAACGCCTGGGCGGGACCCCGGAGGATCACACGCAGATGGCGCTGGCCATGTGGGCCACGCTGCATGGCACCGCCGAACTGCTGCTCTCGAAGTCGATCCCGGAAGGTCATGAAGAAGAGCTGCGCACGGCCTGCCGTTCGGCGGTGAAAGCATTCATCGGGAGTGCCGGGAGATTCTCGGAAAGAAGCTAACCAATCACAGCGCCGCGGTTGCCGCTGTCATTCGCCTGCCCAATCCGTCGAGTTGCCCCGAACCCGGCGTCTGAGAAAAATCTCATTCTGTTGCCTCGTCAGGCTCACGGCCCGGCAATTCCCAGCGCTGGCTAGTCCAATCTGCAAATCTGCCGATAAAGAACATGAAGGCTATCGGCAAACCGGTAGCCTCACAACCGCCGGGGCAGGAAAGATGCGGGGATGACAAAAATTCTGCTGGTCGATGACAGCAAGTTCTTGCGGATAGCGACGGAGCGTGCGCTGGCGCGGGCGGGATATGAGGTGAGCACAGCGAACGACGGCGAGCGCGCGCTGGAACTGGCGCGAGAGAAGAAGCCGGACCTGATCCTGCTGGACATGCTGCTGCCGAAGATGACCGGGCCGGACGTGTTGAAGGCGTTGAAGAAGGATCCCGAGACGGCGGGGATTGCGGTCGTGGCATTCACCGGGCTGTCGCAGAAGAATGCGGTGCGGCTGCAGCAGGACGGGGCGTGCGCTTTTCTGGACAAGACGGAGTTGGGGCTGGATACGGGCTCGGAGGCCTTGCTGACGGCGCTGGCGGGGATCGTGCGGAAGTTGAATCTGCAGGTTCCGGAACTGGCGAAATGATGGGATTTTGTGGGTACCGGGCAGTTACTTCCGTTCTCGGGCAAGGCGAATCCGGCTAAGGGGTTGAATGAGATACACGGTATCATCCGGGGGTGGTGTGCTCTCGAATTACGCGCGCGCTGGCCCTATTGCTGTTGACGGCTGGGGCTGCCTGGGCACAAGAGTATAGTTTCCGGTTTTTTGGGAACGCTGACGGGCTGAATAATCTTGCGGTTCGGCAGATTTATCAGGACCGTGCCGGATTTATCTGGGTGAGCACGGAGAACGGGATCTTCCGCTACGACGGGGATCGCTTCGAAGCATTCGGGCCGGCGCAGGGGATTCCGATTTCTTCGGCGGCGGCGTTTGGTGAGGCTCCTGACGGCTCGATGCTGGCGGGTGGGGCGTTTGGGCTTTATCGTCTGCACGGCAATCGTTTCAGTAAACTTCCGGTTCAATTCAAGACTGTCAGTTGGGCGCAGGGCATTGCCTCGGACGGGAAGGGTCACACCTTTCTCGGCACCGACGCGGGGCTGATGGAGCTTGATCCGGAAACGGGGCGGGATGGATTTTCCGTGCGCGTGCTGCCGCAACCGGCGACGACCTCTGCTGCGTCTGGACCTAACGTTGAAGCCGTGCTGGTGGATGGGGACGTGCTTTGGTACGGATGCGGGCGGCAACTTTGCCGCAAAGATGCGAGTGGTACGAGAATTTTTGGAACAGAGAGTGGGCTTCCGGATACGGCGTTGATGGTGATCCGCAAAGATGGGCTGGGCAATATTTGGGTGCGGACTAAAACCGTGGGCGTGTTTGAGTTGCCGGCGGGGCAGACGCAGTTCCGGCGGCCGGACGCTTTTGTGAAAGGCGCTGTGGTCGGGATTCCGGGAGTGGATGCCAACGGGCGGATTCTGCTGCCGTCGCCAGATGGGCTGATGATTTCCGACGGAAAGACCTGGCAGAAGATTGACCGGTCTCTCGGATTGCGGGGAGCGGTGTATTCGGTTTTCGAGGACCGGCAACATTCGTTGTGGATTGGATTGGCGGGACGAGGGCTAGCGCAGTGGCGCGGATATTTGGAGTGGAAGAGTTATTCGACGGCGAGCGGGCTGGCCAGCGACATTGTGTATGAGATTCAGCCGCAGGCCGACGGGACAATTTGGGTGGGTACTGAGGGTGGGTTGCTGCGCGGGGTGCGCTCGGACGCTGGAATCCGATGGACGAAAGTTACGGGGCTGGATCGGTTTCCGGTGCATGGAGTGCGCGCCGCGCCGGGCGTTGAGGGTCAGAACCCGGATTTGTGGATCGGCACCGAGGCGCATGGGGCGGGACGATTTCATCCACGAACCGGAGCGGTGGAGTGGTTTGGCGAAGCGCAGGGTCTTCTCGGGAAATCGGCATACACGTTGCGATTCGATCGCGAGCAGCGACTTTGGGCTGCGACCGATGCCGGACTTTTTCTGTCGACGGCGCCGTATCAAAAGTTTTCGCGCGTGGAAGAGTTGCCTTCGCGGCAGATCTGGGCCGTCGCTGAGGGCAGCGATGGAACGGTGTGGGCGGGAGGCGCGGACGGGCTCTTTGCATTTTCGAACGGGCACTGGAAAAATTTTGCGCGCGACAATGTGCTGAGCAATCGCGAGGTGCTGGCGCTGGGTGCGGGCGCCAACGGAGAAATGTGGGTGGGGTACCGGTTCGGGGGTGGGATCGACCGGGTTCATCTGCAGGGGGATGGGCTGTCGGTCGAAAAAGGAGTGCAGCGGCAGGGCAGCGACGGACTGGTTTATTTTCTCGAACTCGACGCCGCGGGGCACATGTGGGCGGGGACGGAGCGGGGCGTCGACATGTGGAACGGGTCGCGCTGGAGCCACTTCGATACCAGCGACGGATTGGCATGGAACGATTGCGATCTGAACGCGTTCGCCCAGGAAGCCGACGGCACGGTGTGGATTGGAACCAGCGGCGGACTCTCGGAGTTCAAGGCGCGTCCGCGAGTCGCGACGGAAGCGCCGATCAAAGTAGTTTTCACCAAGCTGGAAGTTGCGGGGACGGATGTTTCCAGCCAGAACAATCCGTCGTTCAGCGCACATGCGAATTATCTGATTGCGCGCTATTCGGCGCTGAATATTTCGAGCGACAACCGGACTCTGTTTCGTTACCAGCTTAAAGGTACGAATTCGAGTTGGACCGAGACTACGCAACGAGAACTGCAGTTCGCGGAACTGGCGCCGGGCGACTATGAACTAGAAGTCGAAGCGCAGGGCGAGGACGGGGCATGGAGCCAGCAGAGAGCGGAATTTGCTTTCCGGATTCTGACTCCGTGGTATGCGTCGTGGTGGTTTATCGGCATTTGCGTGGTCACGCCTCTGGTGGTGGCGGGAACGGCGGTGCGGGTGCGGATTTTGAGCGCGCAGCGCAGAGAGCGCGAGCTGCGGCAACTGCAGGCGGCGCATGACGAGATCAGGAATCTGGCGTTCTTTGATCCGCTGACCAGCTTGCCCAACCGGCGGCTGCTGCTGGACCGGTTGCAGCAAACTCTGGCAGCGAGCGTGAGAAGCAAGCGCAAACGGGCGTTGCTGTTTGTGGATCTCGATGACTTCAAGACGTTCAACGATACGCTCGGCCATCACATCGGCGACCTGCTTCTGCAGGAGGTGGCGCGGCGGATTCTGGCGAGCATTCGCGAAGCGGACACGGTGGCGCGACTGGGCGGCGACGAATTTGTGGTGCTGCTGCAGGACCTGAGCGAGCAGCGGGAGGATGCGGGGGCGCAAGCCAAGATTGTGGCGGAAAAAATTCTCGCGACCATTCATCAGCCTTACTTGCTGGATGGGCGCGAGTGCCGGAGCAGTTCGAGTATTGGGATCACGATATTCGGAGCGGCGCACGACACGACCAATGAAGTTTTGCAACAGGCGGATATTGCCATGTACCAGGCGAAGGCGGCAGGGCGGAATACGCTGCATTTCTTTGCGCCGGCGCTGCAGACTGCGGTGAATGCGCGGGCGGAGATGGAAGACGATCTGCGGCAGGCGATCAAGACCAGCGATTTCCGGCTCTACTATCAGGTGCAGGTGGAGCGCGGGGCGGTGATCGGGGCGGAAGGGTTGATTCGCTGGAAGCATCCCAAGCGCGGCTTTTTGCCGCCGGACGAATTCATTCCTCTGGCGGAACAGACCGGGCTGATTGTGCCGCTGGGCGATTGGGTGCTGGAAACAGCTTGCAAACAGATTGCAGCATGGGCGCTGCAAAAGAATACGGCGCATTTGACGGTAGCAGTGAACATCAGCGCGCGGCAGTTGCTGAATCCGGATTTTGTGACCAATGTGTTGATGACGCTGGAACGGACGGGAGCGAATCCGCGGAATCTGAAACTGGAACTGACGGAGAGCATGTTTGTCGACGACCTGGAAGATGTGGTCGGCAAGATGAGGGAACTCAAGGCGCATGGGCTGCGCTTTTCGCTGGATGATTTCGGCATGGGCTATTCTTCGCTGGGATATTTGCGGCGGCTGCCGCTGGACCAGTTGAAGATTGATCAGGAATTTGTGCGGGACATTCTGATGGATGCCAGCAGTTGCGCGATTGCGCAGAGCATTATTTCGTTGAGCCAGGCGATGGGGCTGTCGGTGATTGCGGAGGGTGTGGAGACGGTGGGGCAACGGGATTTTCTGGCGCGGCTGGGCTGCGAATCGTTTCAAGGATATTTGTTTGGGGCTCCGGTGCCGGTGGAGGAGTTTCAGGTTTTGCTGAGCGGTGCGGCTGTGAACGCGGCGCATCGGTAGTTGGGGCTGGCTGGAAGATTCCGGGGCGCTCGCCGGGAAAGCTTTTGACCGCTGAGGGCGCAGAGAACATCCGCTGAGTTCGCCGAGAAAAGCAGGCGGGGCACGTTTGAACGCTGGTAACCCGCCGGATGTTACTTCTTTCTCTTCAGTTCATTCTCTTCGGGCTTCGGATGCGCTTCCCTTCCCGTCGGCTATTTTGGATCTGCTGAAAATAAAACACTTAGAGGTGGGAACTCTAGACAGGCGGGCGGAGTCTATGTTGAGTGAGAGTCCGGGATTCCGGTCTCGGGTGAACTGGGACTTGGTGGCGGGTTAGAGGCGACAAATATTCACGACGCGGTCGGGTGGAAAATCCTATAATTCAAGAGGACGCCAATATGGCGGGAGCAACCACCTTGGGTGATCTGGCGAGCGCAATCGGAACCCGGTCGCAGGAAGAAGCGGCGATCGTTGCCGAACTGAAGGCCGGCTCGGAAGCGGCGTACGCGTGGCTGATCGGGGAATTTCAGCAGCCGGTGTATGGGCTGGTGTACCGGATTGTGAACGATCCGGCGGACGCGGCCGATACGACGCAGGACGTGTTTCTGAAAGTGTTTCGCGGGATGAAACATTTTCACGGCGGGTCGAGTTTGAAGACGTGGATCTATCGCATCGCGCTGCATGAGGCGGCGAACCGGCGGCGGTGGTGGTTCCGGCATAAGGCGAAAGAGACTTCGATTGAGCCGGTGGAATCGGATGCGCCGAGCCCGGGCGAGAATGCCATGCAGGTGGCGCTGACCGATCATGCGGATTCTCCGTTTGACAGCGTGGCGCATCACGAAGTGCAGCATCGGGTGGAAGCAGAGTTGAGGAAAGTTCCGGAGCCGTATCGCACCACGCTGGTGCTGCGCGATCTGGAAGATATGTCGTATGAAGAGATTGCCGAGGTGCTGCAGATTTCGCTGGGCACGGTGAAATCGCGGCTGACGCGGGGCAGAGACGCACTGCGGCAACGGCTGGCGCCGTATGTGCGGGAAGTGGGCAATGAACTGGGGTTGAGTGCGCCGGCGGCGGATCGTAAAGAATGCCGGAGGGCAACGTCTCATACCCAGGTTTCGCACGGGCGGGTTTCTGGAGGGGGTAGAAGGGTCGAGGTGAATTCATGATGGGCACCGGAGAAAAGATCGGAATGCAGTGCCCCAAGGCGAAGCGGTTGTTCTCGCCATATCTGGACGGAGCGGTGACGGGCGCGGAGATGCTCGGGCTGCAGAATCATTTGTCGGAGTGCGCGGCTTGCGACGGAGAGTATCGGGCGTTGCGGCGGACGCAGGAATTGCTGGTGAGCGTGGGGCGGCCGAAGGTTCCGGCGGATTTGGGATTGAAACTGCGGCTGGCGATTTCGCGGGAAGTGGAACCGGCGCGGAGAGCGCGATTTGAGGGGATGCGAGTGCGGCTGGAGAATGCGTTCAACGCATTTATGGTTCCGGCTACGGCTGGATTTCTGAGCGCGCTGATTATTTTTGGGATCGCGATGGTGTATTTTGTGGCCCCATCGTCGCTGCGCGCGAATAACGATGAGCCCCTGGTCATGGTGAATACTGCGCCACAGTTGCAGCAGAGCGCGTTTGGCATGGCGCTGGACACGATTGATGCGGATTCGCTGGTGATTGAGGCTTATGTGGATGCGAACGGGCGGGTGCAGGATTTCCGGATTCTATCCGACGCGGGAAAGTCGAAGGAAGTATTGCCGCAGGTGAAGCAGATGCTGATTTTCACCACGTTCCGTCCGGCGCTGTCGATGGGAGTTCCGACACCGAGCCGTGCGGTGCTGTCATTTTCGAAGATCAGCGTAAGAGGGTAGGGCTTCCGGACGCTGGACGCTCGGCTTTTGGCTTTTGGCTTTTGGCTTCCGCTGAGAGCTTTATCCTTTCATTTCAAGTCCCTATTTCTTGCCTGAAGAGCGCGCGAGAAATGGGGAAGCAGTCTCTCTTTTACTCTCCGCTTTTTCCTTTACTCTCCGTTTTTCCTCCATGCGATCGGGTGATGGTCAGGCAGCTCTTCTTGCTTGACTTCGAGCGTGTTACGGCTCAGAGGCGAGGCAGGCTAACGGTTTTTCCTCAGGCTGAATTACACTTGAGCAGCGAATGAATGAAACCATGGACTTGCTCCGATGTCTGAAATGCAGTCAGGCGGTTGATTGTGGCCCGGAACAGGGCGTGTGCCGGGGTTGCGGGGCCACCTGGCCGGTCAGCAACGGAATCCCACGTTTCTTTCAGTCCCCCGATCACTACTGGGGCGAAGTCGGGCGCAGCCAGGCTGTCGAACTGCTGGAGGCGGCGCGGCAAGGATCATGGCGGGAAGCGGTGCGCGCCCGTTTCCCCGAGAAGGACAACATGCGGTTTGGGCTGCTTGATCCGCAGCGCGCATCCTGGGCGCCGATGATGGGCCTGGACGAGCACTCCCGCGCCCTTGATATCGGGTCTGGCTACGGGGCGATCACTCATTCGCTTTCGCGTTTTGCCGGAGAGGTCTATTCGGTCGAAGCCATCGCGGAGCGGATCGATTTTTCGCGGGAACGATTTCGGCAGGATGGGATCGGAAATGTGCATCTGGTGCAGGCATCGGCCACTTCCCTTCCGCTGGCGGAGAACAGTTTTGACCTGGTGGTGGTGAACGGTGTTCTCGAATGGGTGGGCGAATGGGATGTAACCGTCGATCCCCGGACCGTCCAGATCAATTTTCTTAAGAAGATTTGCCGTCTGCTGAAGCAGGATGGGCGTTTACTGGTGGGGATTGAAAACCGATTCGGGCTGGGCTTTCTGTTGGGCCAACTCGACCACTCGGGAATTCCTTACACCAGCCTGGTTCCGCGACCGGTGGCGACTTTCATGTTGAGCCGCAGTTCGCAGACTCACTACCGCACCCGGTTGAACACCCGAAAGCAATACCGTACCTACACGTATTCGGAGTCGGGATACCGCAAACTTCTTTCCGATGCGGGTTTTGCGGAAATGTCGTCCTACTGGGCCGATCCCGGGTACAACCAGCCTTATCATCTGATCCCATTTGCCGCGAAACGCTGGGTGCGACAGCACTCCGAGGATTTACTCGACCACCCCGGCCGCGCGCCGCGGCGGAGCTGGCGGCGCCGGCTAAAGAAACTCGCACTCCCGGTTTCTTCGTGGCTTCTGCCGGACTTCGTACTGGTGGCATCGAAACAGCCGGGCAAAACGAAAGTGCAAACGTGGGTCGAAGATCGCCTGGCAGAAGCCGACGGAAGAGACGCAGAAGCTGCGGGAGGTTCCAGGTCCGTTATGTGGGCGCTGCACACCCGTCCGTTCAACGAAACTTCGATCGTTCGGTTGGGAGATGCGAGAACGGAATCCGATCTAGCGTATCTCAAAATCTTCACTGGGACGCAGGAGAACGGAACTCACTTTGAAACCGAGACAGCGAATCGGGGCAAGGTACAGGAAAGTCTGAATATTTCGGCCGTGGAACACATCCGAGTTCCGCGCCCCTACGGGACGCTGCAAATCTGGAATACGTCGTATTACCTGGAATCAGCGTCGCGCGGAAGGCAAATCAGCGGACTGGTGCGCGAGCAAGGCTATTTTGACAACGCGGAAAGAGTCGAGAAAGACTTTGCGGTGATCTGCGACCGGATCATCGAACTCACGCTGGCTCTGCAAAAGATTTCAGGGGGCAGGACGATCCCGCCCGGCTGGCGCGAGATTCCGGAAACACTGCGAACCCGTCCTGAGCTGGCTGGTGGAATTGCGGAAAGGCGGTATTTCCGGGAGGGGTTGGCGGACTCTTCCGCAACCTGGATTCAGCACGGCGACCTTTCGGTTGAGAATGCTCATCTCGACCGAAAGACCGGGAACTTCGAAATATTCGACTGGGGTGACCTGGCCGGCGGTTTGCCGCCCCTGTATGACTTTTTTCAATTTTTCTATTCGACTGGATATCTTCCCGCCGCGGAAGAAACCGTCAGGTTTGGGTCGGAAGAGGACCGCTGGGTCGCCACCTTCAAGGCGGTGTTTCTTTCGGACTCAGCCTTTGGGCAGATCACACGACGCCTCCTGGTGCGGATCTGTGAACGATTGCAGGTCTCGCCTGGGCAGGTTCCGGCGCTATTGGTGGACTTTTTGATCATCCGATCTCATTACTATCAGCAGAGGTCTGCCGAGCAGCACCGCGTACAACTTCGATCGCTCGAACTATTAATCCCAGAGTTTGAGGGGTTGCAAAGAAACTGGAAATAGTCCGGAAGGTGCGCTTGCAGGAGCCTCAGTCTTCTAACCCCGGATGCGTTTGACCCCTGTTCTGGTAAGACCGTAAACTGAATGGAGTTCTCCGCTGATCTTCTGGTAATGGCTGCTGGGCGGCCATGTTGCGGGAGGGATTCCTGAGTCGTATCTTCCTGAATCGAGTTGTGGGATTGGGGCTTCGAGGGTGGTTTCGAGGTTTGGTGATGGCGGCCGTGCTGGGGCTGCTGGCGCCGGTGTGTCTGGCGGACAACAATAATCCTATTACGCTGGAAACCAGCGAAACTTTATTTGCCGTGCTAACGGCGATGAATACGTGTGGCTACAATGTGGGCCTGAACGTGGCCGATGCGCAGCGGCTGAACATCCGCGCGGAGGTCGAAAAAAATCTCAAGAACTCGGAAGACGCGCAGACGGCCATGACGGCGATGTGCGACTGGTACGTGGGGCATCGGGGACGGGATGAGGCGCACGATCTGTCGCAGTTTGTGTCGCTGGCATTGTATCTGCAAGGGCCTCCGCAGTTTCTGCCGAAGGTGAAGGAAGATGAGTTGCCTCCGGATGCGATGCCGCTGTCGGAGTTCGCGACGGAGCTGGAACGGTTCTACGATAAGGCTGGGTTGCACGGGATCTGGGAGCGGCACCGGGCGAGCTATGCGGCGCTGGTGGAGCGGTATCACGTGCCGTTGGCCAAGATGGTGTTTGACACCGATATTTATCTGAAGATGCAGTCGGGCGGATACCTGGGACGCACGTTTACGGTGTATCTGGACTTCATGGGCGATACGAATGAGGCGAACGCCCGCAACTACGGGACGGATTATGACGTGGTGGTGTTTCCGTCGCCGGACCCGAATTCGACCGATCCGCTGAAGATGCCGCAGATCCGTCATGCATATCTGCACTATCTGCTGGACCCGATGGCGGAGAAACATTTCGGCGCGGTCAAACGGATCGAGCCGATCCTGCAGTCGGTGAAGCGGGCTCCGCTGGAATACAACTTCAGGACCGATATTTCGCTGCTGGTGACGGAATGCTTTGTGCGAGCGATTGAAATTCGGACTACCGGGAACAAGCAGACTGCGGAAGCGATGCGTGAGCAGGCAGTGGACGATGCGGTCAAGCAGGGGTACGTGCTGACCAGGTATTTCTACAACGCGATCGTGGCGTTTGAGAAGGATCCGGCGGGCCTGCGCGCGGCGTATCCGGAGATTCTGGACAACATGGATTTGAAGGCGCAGCAGAAGGCGGCGAACGAGATCCAGTATGCGCAGGATTCGGCGCCGGAGCTGGTGCAGTTGTCGCGGCTGGAAGACCGGCGAATGCTGTCGACGGCGGAAAAGCGGCTGGCGGCGGGCGATCCGAAGGGAGCGCAGGAACTGGCGGAGCAGGCGCTGGAGAAAAAGATCGGCGATCCGGGGCGGGCGCTGTTCATCCTGGCAGAAGTTGCGGTGGCGAACAAGAACCGGGAAGGCGCTCTGGAGAATTTTCAGAAGGCAATTCAGGCGACGAAAGACGCGAAGGTACTGGGCTGGTCGCATGTGTACATTGGCAGAATTCTCGATATGAAAGAGGACCGCGAAGCGGCGCTGGTGCAGTATCAGGCGGCGTTGACGACGGGGGCGGAACTGCCGGAAGTGAAGGCGGCGGCGGAGCGCGGGTTGGCGCAGGCGTATGAGCCGCCGGCGAAACCGCAGTGAGGAAGCTGTCAGCCATCAGCTGTCAGCCGACGGCTGGAGAACCCGGTTGTTCTGCTCGCTGATAAAATGCACGGTCTGGAAATTTGTGCGGTGGAAAGTTTTTTATGTCTGAAAGTCGAGGAGAACGCATGAAGCGAGCGGCGGTCGTCATCGTTGAGGTGGTGGCAGTGCTGGGAATATGCGCCTGGAGTTTCGGGCAGAGCACGGATAAGCCGGCGCAAACTCCGGCTGCGGGGCAGGCTGCGCCGGCTAGTGGACAGGCTGCGGCGGGACAGGCTGCGACTGCGCCGCAGGGGAAGCGTAAGCCGGCGGCCAAGACCAAGCCGGAGTATGACGCCTACAACGACGCGATCAAGCTGACGGATCCGGCGGCGCTGGAAAAAGCGGCGGATGACTTTGCCGCGAAATTTCCTGACAGCGAGTTACGAACGGGACTATATACGGTGGCCATGGAGCGATACCAGAACAGCAGCGCGGCCAAGATGATGGAGATGGCGCGCAAGGTGCTGGCAATTGATCCGGATGATCCGGCGGCGCTGGTGCGGCTGGCGCAGGGGATCACGGACTCGATTCGGGACACGGATCTGGACAAGGATCAGAAAGTCGCCGAAGCCAAGAAGGATGCGGAGCACGCGCTGGTGACGGTGGAGACGGATGTTCCGACCGCAGGTTATCCGCCGGAGCAGTTGGCGGGGTTCAAGAGTTCGGTGCGATCGGATGCGTATTTCGTGCTGGGAATGCTGCCGTTCAAAGCGAACAATTGGGCGGAGGCCGAGGTGAATTTGCGCAAGTCGATTGAAGCGTTTCCGCAATCCCCGGATGCGTTCACGAACCTGGAACTGGGAGTCGCGCTGGATATGCAGAATAAATATCCTGAGGCGATGAAGTATGTGAACACGGCGGTGGATCTGACCAAGGATCGGGCGGACTCTGGAGTGGGCAAGGCGGCGAGGGATGAGAAGGATCGGCTGACGCAGTTGACGAGTGGGGCGGCGCCGGGGGCGGCGGCTCCGAAGAAGTAGGCCCGGAGGGTCTGGGAGAAAGAGCCGCGTGCTGCGGTCGCGGACAGCCGAGGGCGGCTGTCTCTACATTTTAGGTTTCGGCGTCTGTCGATGCTTTGCGGGTTTGCGCATCCGTACATGTTGTTTCTGGTATGAAAGAACGGGAAATCACGGCGCTGGAAGAGGGGCTGGGATATCATTTCCGGCGTCGCGCAGTGATTGAGCAGGCGGTCACGCACAGTTCGCAGGCGCGGGAGCAGGAATCGCAGCAGGCGGGCGAGAGCAAGTATAAGGTCAGCGACAACGAGCAACTGGAATTTCTGGGGGATTCGGTTCTGGCGCTGGTGACCAGCGAGGAATTGTTCCAGCGGTTTCCGCATTTTCGGGAGGGGGAACTTTCGAAGCTGCGGGCGCATCTGGTGAGCGAGAAGCATCTGATTCAGGTAGCGCAGCAGCTGGAGTTGGGCCACTATCTGCGGCTGGGACGCGGCGAAGAAAAGAGCGGCGGGCGAAGCAAGACAGCGCTGCTGGTGGATGCGCTGGAAGCGATTCTGGCGGCGATTTATCTGGATGGTGGGCTCGAAGTGGCGCGCGAATTTGTGATTCGAAACGTGATTGCGCCAGAACTGGAGCGGATGCAACGCGGCGGTGGCACGCTTCCGGTTACCGATTTCAAGTCGGCGTTGCAGGAAGCAGTGCAGGGGCTGGGGCTGGCGCAGCCGGCGTATGTGCTGGTGGAGGAATCGGGTCCGGAGCACAGCAAGACGTTTACGGTCGAGGCGCGACTGCATTTGAAAAACGGCAAAGATGCAGAATTTGTGGGACGCGCGCAGGGATCGACCAAGAAAACTGCCGAGCAGGATGCGGCGCGGCAACTGCTGACGTTTCTGGCTTCGCGGTCCAAAGCTGGGGAGACCAGGGCCGGCGAAACCAGGGCAGAGACGAAAGTTGCGGAGTGAGCATCTCATCCAGTGGATGGGTAGATGCGGCGAAAAGCCTTTGACCGCTGGGTTCGCAGAGAAAGGCCGCTGAGGGCGCAGAGAAAACCGAAAGGGGGTTTCTGCGAAAATCAGAGTTGGGATGAAAGCTTTTTGATGGAATCGCCAAACCTTCCTAGCGTTTCGTCCGATGACCCGACTGCGGCGCCGGCAGCGGCGCCTCCTCACGCCGGGACGCCGGTGACGGCACGGGGATGCCGGTGCAGCGGCGCCGGGGATGACTCGCCGACCTTCTGCTGAAGCTGCTCGCCGGGCGTTGCTTCGCCGAGCGCTCCTTCATCCATTGTTTCTCCGTCGATCATTCCTGCGGGAAACATGCCTTCCTCGCATCGGCGGGCGAGCAACTCTTTTGGCACCGACCTGATTGGGTCGATGCAGTCTTTGATGGGCACGGTGGTGATTGCGATTTTCGTGATCACTTTTGTGGTGCAGGCGTTTCAGATTCCCTCCGAGTCGATGGAAAAAACACTGCTGGTGGGCGACTACCTGCTGGTGAACAAGCTCTGTTATGGGGGGAATCCGCGGGGCGGTGGGTTGGGCGATGCTTTGATGCCTTACCAGAAAATCGCGCGTGGGGACGTGGTTGTGTTTCATTATCCAGTCGACCCGCAACAACATTTCGTGAAGCGTGTGATCGGAGTGCCGGGAGACCGGCTGCGGATGGTGAATAAGAGAGTTTTCATTAACGGCAGACCGCTTGACGAACCTTATGTGCGATTTATTGAGCCGCGGAATAATCTTTTCCGCGATGATTTTCCGCGAGTGGATATTGCCGCGCCGCGACTGGCGGGCGATTGGTGGCTGCAGATGAATAAGCTGGTGGTCGACGGGCAGTTGATTATTCCGGAAGGGCATTATTTTGTGATGGGAGATAACCGCGACAACAGCGATGACAGCCGCTATTGGGGATTCGTGCCGCAGGAAAATATTATTGGCAGGCCGCTGGTGATTTATTGGTCGGTGCAGGATTGGGACCGGAATCCGTCGGCGTCGTTCGCGGGGCGGCTGTATCATCTGGCGTATGCGGTGACGCACATCTTTCAGCTGACGCGCTGGAACCGCACGTTGCGGCTGGTACACTGAAGATGGCGCCCTCAGGGGCTAAAGCCCCGCATTTTATGGCTGTTAACGGCACGGCTGAAGCCGTGCCCTTCCACAAAACCTAGTCCTCCCCAAACCATTCGGGAGCGCGATGGACAGGCGCGCGGAAGTTTGGAAGGCCGGCTCTCAAGAAGGCATCCTGGGAAAGACGATCGTGGCGAAAAAAGAGATCATCGAAGAGAACGTTGCGGAAGAGAAGCCGAAGGAGACTACGGTCGAGTTTCTGTCTTCGCTGGCGGCGGTGCTGGTGACGGGGCTGTTCATCATCACGTTCGTGGTGCAGGCGTTTGAGATCCCATCGAGTTCGATGGAAAACACGCTGCTGATCGGCGACCACGTTTTTGTGAACCGCATTCAGTTTGCGCCGAAGAGTTCGTGGATGGGGCCGCTGGTTCCCTACCGTGACGTGCACTTCCGGGACATCGTCGTGTTCTTGTCGCCAGAGACGCCGGGACTCTACGTGGTGAAGCGCGTCATCGGCCTTCCGGGCGACCACATCCATCTGCGAAACGGCGTGGTGTATCGCAACGGCGTGGCGCTCGACGAACCGTATGTCGATGACGACCAGGACAGACCCGATCCGTACCGCAAAGATTTTCCGGCTGTGCCTGCGTCGCCGGATGATCCTAATATATGGAGCAACTGGGCGGCTGAGTTGCCGTCACACATACAAGGTGACGATATCGTGGTGCCTCCCGACCACTACTTTGGGATGGGTGATCACCGGGCCGTGAGCCTGGACAGCCGGTATTGGGGATTCATTCCGAAAGCGAATGTGGTGGGGCGGCCGATGTTCATCTACTGGTCCTTCACGACGCCGGACGATCAGTACCTAAAGACGGACTGGGGTGATCGAGTGTCGTTCACGGCCAGTGAGATTCTGCACTTTTTCGATAAGACGCGGTGGGGGCGGACCCTCAAGTTCGTGAAATAGGAATCGGTTCTCGAGACTCGAGCAAGGGCGCGGTGAAGCGACTCCCCTCCAAGCGGCGAATCGTAGCGGCGGCGGCATTGCTGGTGGCTTTGTTTGTGCTGCGGCCGGGTGCATCGCGATTGAAATCGCGAATTGTTTTTTCGATCAGTTCGGCCGTAGGGCGTTCGGTTGATATTGGTTCCGTTCATATCCGGCTGCTGCCGCGGCCGGGATTCGATCTGGAAAATTTAGTGGTGTACGACGATCCGGCGTTCGGAGCGGAGCCCATGCTGCGCGCCGGCGATGTGACGGCGGATCTTCGTTTAATGTCGCTGCTGCGCGGGCGGCTCGAGATCGCGCGCCTGGATTTGAGCGATCCCAGCTTGAATCTGGTTCATATGCCCGGCGGGCGCTGGAATCTGGAGGCACTGCTGGAGCGCACCGCACATAATCCGCTGGCGCCGACGGGAAAAGCCAAGTCGGAGCCCCGACCGGGATTTCCTTACATTGAAGCGACCGGGGCACGGATTAATTTCAAAAGCGGGCCGGAGAAAAAGCCGTACGCGCTGACCAGTGCTGACTTTTCTTTGTGGCAGGATTCGGAAAATAGCTGGGGCGTGCGGTTGAAGGCGCAACCAGTGCGTACTGATCTGAACTTGAACGATACGGGCTGGCTGCAGGTGAGTGGAACCTGGCAGCGCGCGAACGCGCTGCGCGACACTCCGCTGCAATTCAATATTGAGTGGAATCGCGCGCAGCTCGGACAGTTCACCAAATTCTTCACCGGCAACGACCAGGGCTGGCGGGGAGAAATTTTGCTGGATGTGACGCTGACAGGAACTCCGGCGAAACTTGGGATCACGAGCAGCGGATCGATCCAGGACTTTCGGCGTTACGACATTACCAACGGCCAGGCATTGCGGCTGGCGGGGCATTGCGATGGGGAATACAGCTCGCTGGATCAGGCTTTTCACGAGCTGTTGTGTGCGGCTCCGGTAGGCAGCGGCCTGATTACGCTGCAGGGCGACGCGGGCCTGCCGGGGAGCCACAGCTACGGGCTGCGCCTGACGGCGGAGGATGTACCGGCGAGCGCGCTTGCGGTTCTGGTGCAGCGGGCGAAGCAGAATCTCCCCGAAGATCTGGCTGCGAGTGGAAGGTTGAGCGGAAATGTGAGGATCGAGCGGAATGGCGCGGCGGCGAAGCCTGTGCTGGAAGGGCGCGGGGAATTCGTCGAATTACATCTAGCCTCGGTGGCGAGCAAAGCTGAGATTGGGCCGGAGATGGTTCCGTTTGTGGTGACTGCCCGGGATGCTGGATCGGTGAATGCGACGGTCCATGATTCAACGGTCGGGAAGAATGCGGTGAGCATGCGATTTCCGGATGGCGCGCATGTGGAGTTGGGGCCGTTCCCTCTAGCCCTCGCGCGGGACGCGGCGGCGACGGCGCGGGGATGGGCGAATCGTGGCGGCTATCATATCTCGGTCGCGGGAAATGCGGAGATTCCGAAGGCGCTGCGGGTGGCGCGCATGTTTGGGCTTCCGGCCTTGCAGCCGGCGACCGAAGGCGACGCACAAATCGATTTGCAGATTGCGGGATCGTGGGCGGCACGAAGCCAGGGAACGACCTCCGGATTCACGGGGCCGCAGGTAACGGGAACGGCGAAGTTGAGGAATGTTCGCATCGTGCTGCGCGGAGCTGGCGGCCCTGTGGATATTCTGTCGGCGGAGATGCAGTTTCTGCCGGATGAAGTTCGGGTTGTGAAAATGAATGCCAAGGCGGCTGACACAGCGTGGACGGGATCGATTGAGATGCCGCGGGGGTGCGGCGCTCCCTCGGCCTGTGAAGCACATTTTGTTTTGAATGCGAATCAGATTGCTCTGGGCGAATTGAATGAGTGGGCGCATCCAAGTCCGAAGGAACTGCCGTGGTATCGGGTGCTGGAATCGAGCGGGCAGGCGGGGCCGTCGTTTTTGGCGAGTGTGCGCGCATCCGGGCAACTGACGGCTGACCGGTTGCAGATGCAGAGTCTGGCAGCGACGAAAATTTCGGCGAAGGTCAGTCTGGAAGGCGGGAAGTTGCAGATTTCGCAGTTGAATGCGGATTTTCTGGGCGGCAAACACCACGGCGAATGGCGGGCCGATTTCGGTGTGAAGCCCGCGGTTTGCAGCGGCAGTGGCAGCTTCGCCGGAGTTGCCCTAGCTGGTTTGGCGGGAGCGGTGAAGAATGCTGGGATCGCGGGTTTGGTGGATGCGAGCTACGAGGTGAAGGGTCCGTGTCCGGAGGAGTTTTGGAAATCGGCGGACGGCACGCTGCAGTTTGTGATGAAAGATGGGACCTTGCCGCATTTTTCTCTCGGAGAAGATGTGGCGCCGCTTGAAGTCACGCGATTCGCGGGGCAGGCGCGGCTGCATGGCGGAGAGATTGAGATGAAAGACGCGAGACTGGATTCCGTGAGAGGAACATTTCAGGTGAGTGGGACGGCTTCGGTGAAGGGTGAACTTGATCTGAAGCTGGCAAAGGGCGCGGCTGCGCCGGGCTTTACGATTGGCGGAACACTGGGGGAACCGCGAGTGGTGCGGGTGGGCGCGGTGACTCAGGCACAGCTGAAGCCGTAGGTGCGTCTCGCTTCTTTTCCCTCGCGCGAGGCCTACTCAAAATGATAGTATCAATCATATGAGACAAGCTAAGAGCTTTACGATTAGCGATGAGATCCTCGCTGATCTTGCAAGTACAAAGGGCGCAGGGTCGACCAGCGAGCGGGTCAATGAACTCCTGAAACGAGGACTCGAACTGGAGCGTCGTGAACGACTGGAACAAGAAGCTGCGGAGTTCTTCGCGAACAACGCGGAAGACGTTCGTGAACGGTCCGCATATCAGAAAGCCTCGAAAGGGACTCTGTCGCGAGACTGACGAATGGCGAAAGTTCCGGCAGGATGGTTCCCCAGACGCGGTGAGGTCTGCTGGCTGCGTCTCGACAAGAACCGCCCAGCCCTCATTATTTCGAACGACGCGTTGAATCGACACGCATTGGATGTCTGCATCGTGCCGATCACCTCGATTCAGCACGGACGCTTCACACTACGAGTCAGCCTCGCCGCGGGGGATGGCGGGCTCGCCAGAAACTCGTGGGCAAAATGCGACCAGGTCACAACCGTGGGCAAACAGTTCGTGGTCTACCCTCCGCTGGGGCGGATTTCACTTGCCGCGCTCAGCCGCATCGAAGATGGCATTCGACTCGCTCTTGATCTTTCCTGAAACCTGAAACCAACGTTGCGCATTCTACGGTACCTATCCTGGGCCACGCAGAACTTTGCCGGGGAGTGCTCCGGTCATTTTTGCTTCTTCGATGACGGGCACGCCGTTGACCAGGACGTAGTCCATTCCATCGGAAAGCTGATTGGGATTGTCGAAGGTGGCGCGATCGCGCACCGTTGCGGGATCGAAGATGACCACGTCGGCCCACATGCCGGCTTTGAGGACTCCGCGATCGGTGAGGCGCATGCGTTGCGCGGGCAGCGCGGAGAATTTGCGGATCGCGTCTTCTAGCGTTAGAGCTTTTTCTTCACGGACATACTTGGACAAGATACGCGGGAACGTGCCGTAGGCGCGGGGATGAGGATGGGCCTGGCCGAGAATTCCTTCCGGCGAGGTGCCTTCGGAATCGTTGTCGATGGCGACCCAGGGTTGTTGCAGCGCGAGAGTCACGTCGGGTTGCGACATGCCGAAGACGGCGACTCCGGTGGATGGATCTGCGATCAGAAAATCGAAGAGCGCGTCCATGGGATCTTTGTTCCAGAGCTTGGCAATTTCTGAGAGACGTTTGCCTTGCATGGGGAGCAGGACTTGTATTCAGGACTGCGCCGATCATGACTGCTTCGGGGCCGGGAATTTCCTGCCATTCGTTGTCCCAATCTTTGGAGGGGGTGAGCATGTCTTTGCGGATGCGCTCGCGGGTGGCGGGATCTTTCAGGCGCTCGATAAGTTTCAGGTCGCCGCCATCGTGCGCCCAGGGCGGGATGAAGGCGGAGAAATCGTTGTACCAGGCGGTGTAGGCGTAGGTGTCGGCGGTGACGTCGGCGCCGGCGGCGCGGGCGGCGTTGATTTTGGCGACGACTTCGGGCATGCGTCCCCAGTTGGCTTTGCCCGCGACTTTGAGGTGCCAGATCTCCACTGGGAATGTGGGCTTCGCGGCCGATGCGGAGGGCTTCGTCGATGGCTTCGAGAACGGAGTTGCTCTCGTCGCGCATGTGAGTGGAGTAGATGCCGCCGAATTTTCCGGCTTCGGTGGCGAGCGCGATGAGTTCTTCGGTCTTGGCGTAGGGCGCGGGGGCGTATTCGAGCGCGGTCGACACGCCGACTGCGCCGTCTTTCATGGCGTCGCGCACGAGAGCTTGCATTTGAGAGAGTTCGGCGGGAGTGGGCTGCTTGTCGTCGTCGCCGAGGATTATGCGGCGGACTTGCGTGGCGCCGACATAGTCGGCGACGTTGATGCCGATGCCCTGTTTTTCGAGGCGCGCGAAATATTGGCGGAAGGTGCGCCAGTCGGGCGTGATGTGGTAGTAGTCGAAGCCTTTGCGGCCTGACTGAATAATCGTGTCGTTGAGCGGGGCGACGGAATTGCCTTCGCCCGTGATTTCGGAGGTGATGCCCTGGAAAATTTTTGAGGGCAAGCGCGGGTCTACGAGAATCGTTAACTCGGATTGGCCGAGCATGTCGATGAAGCCGGGGGCGACGACTTTGCCGGCGGCGTCGATGGTGCGCTTGCGTGGGGCGGAGGAGAGGTTGCCGATGGCGGCAATTTTTCCATCGCGGATGCCGAGGTCTCCGGAGTACCAAGGGGAGCCGGTGCCGTCGATGATGTGGCCGTGGGTGATGACGAGGTCGAAGGGCGTTTGCGATTGCGCGCGCAGGTTTGGAGCAACACCCGTTAGCAGGAATGCGAACGTCAGGAGAATCTGAAGCGGTTTAGCATTCATCTGTTTCTTCTCCGTTGGGGGTCGAGGAAAAGCTTATCGCAGAGTTCGGTGAGAAAGGCCGCTGAGGACGCAGAGAAAAGCTTATGCATTGGCCGATCTTTCGTTGTTCGATCTTTTTCGGACCGAGATTGCGCCCAAAGCGATCCACAATCCCAGGGCCAGCCATTCTTTGGCGCTGAAATGGCCGGGGACTAGCGGGATTATTTTCATCAGGGCCATGGCGATGCCGACTGCCAGGCCGAACCATGCTAGGGCTCGCTCCGCTGGCGAAAGCTTCATCACGCTGGGGCGGGTGCGGGCGATGGCGAGGCAGGCGGCGCAGGTGGCGGACCATCCGAGGGCGCAGGCGACGGAGCCGACTTCGGTGATGGGGACGAGGATTGCGTCGCCGAGCAGCATGCATGCGGCGGTCGCGAGGCCTACGCAGAGAACCGCGGCGGATGGCGTCTGATGCTGCGCGTGGACTGTGCCCACGCGGGCGTCGACCATGCCGCGACGGCCGAGGGCGAAAACGAGGCGGCTGGCGGCGACGAAGTTTCCGTTGAAACATTTGAAGAGTGAGAGCAGGGCGGCGGCGAGGATTATTTGAACGATCCATCTTGAGCCTACGGCTTGTTGGAACGCGACTGCCGTCATAAATTTCTGGCTGGTCAGTTGGTGCCAAGGGGCGACGAAGGAGACGGCCGCGACGATGCTGGCGTAGAAGGCGATGCCGATGAAGATGGCCATCCAGATGGCGCGGAAAAAACCTCTCGCTCGGAAATCGGGGCTGGCCTCTTCGGCGGCCTTGCCGACCGATTCAAAGCCGGTCATGAAATAGGGGACAATCTGAATGACGAGCAGAATCGAGATCAGCGGCGTGTGGGTGAACAGTGGCCGGATGTTGGCGGGCGATCCGCGGCTCACGCCGAGTGCGACGAAGATCACGAAGAGGGCGAGCGTGCCGAAGCTGGTCCAATTCTGAAAGGTGGCGCTGAGGCGGATGCCGCGATAGTTGAGGACGGTGAGCAGCGCGGTGAGCGCCAGGCCGATGACGAGATGCGGCAGATAGACGGGATGGCCGGCGATGCGGTAGAGCTCGATGGAATCGAGGCCAGGGATGATGTAGCCGGCGATGCGGCCGACGGCCACGGCTTCCCACGGGCACACGATGAAGTAGGCGAGAGTCATCATCCATCCGGTGGCGAAGCTGATGGGGCGGGGAAAGACGGCGGAGGTGTAGGCGATTTCTCCGGCAGCGTCGGGCATGGCGACGACCAGTTTGCCGTAGACCCATCCGATGGGCAGCAGGAGCGCGCCACCGATGACGAAGCCGAGCAGGGCGCCGAGAGCGCCGCCGCGGAGCAACCAGTCGTCCATGATGACGAGCCAGCCAACGCCGACCATGGTCCCCCAGCCGAGCGTGAAGTAGTCGGTGGCGCGGAGCTGGCGGGCGAGTGTGGACACGGGTACGGGCTCAGTCAAAGAGACGAGCGGCGCGAATTATAAAGCATTCGCACGCAGCACGGACGGACGGGCGGGTTTCGAAGAAGCGCCAGCTCAGCTCCGAGGTTGGCGGAAATTCAAGATCGTCAGGGGCGTGAAAATGGGGATGATGGCCGGAATCACGGCGCACCAGATTTGAGGCTTCGCGACAAGAAAGGCGATTGCAGCGTCGAGGGCCGCAACTGAAACTAAGAGAAGTCGCCATTCTCAGTGCGCAGGAACGAACGGGTAAGATCTGCATAGAAGCCTCTCTACACGGCCATTTTACGGGATCGCGGCTCTGCTTCGCCAGCCAAAATATGGTTTTCGCGTGTTAGTATCAAAATCAGCTCTGCATGACACTTTTAGACCTGATTCGTACGGGCAGCCTTACTTTATTGGCGGTATATCACAGGCCGTGTTTCGCGGCGCAGGGCTTCAGCCAAAAATGACTGCTTCGTCCACAACTCGCAAACGCGTGCTCAGCGGCATGCGGCCGACCGGCAAGCTGCACTTGGGGAACTATGTGGGCGCGCTGCAGAATTGGGTCGGCATGCAGGAGAAGTATGAATGCTTCTTCGAAGTGGCGGACTGGCACGCGCTGACTACCGATTACGCCGACACTTCGCAGGTGAAAGAAAGCTCGATCGAGGCAGTAACCGATTGGCTGGCCGCGGGGCTTGATCCGGAGAAGTCAGTGATCTTTATTCAGTCGCACGTTCCGGCGCATGCGGAGTTGCATCTGCTGTTTTCGATGATCACTCCGCTGGGCTGGCTGGAGCGTGTGCCTTCGTATAAAGAGCAGCAGGAAAATATCAAGGGCAAAGACTTAACCACTTATGGGTTTCTGGGTTATCCGTGCCTGCAGGCGGCGGATATTTTGATTTACAAGGCCGATGTGGTGCCCGTGGGTGAGGATCAAGTGGCGCACGTGGAGTTGACGCGGGAGATTGCGCGAAGGTTCAACGGATTCTATCCGCTATCGACAAGAGCCAGAGAGCAGTTTCTCCCAACCGAGACCCGGGTCACTCTCGAAACCGAGCGCGTTGTTTTTCCCGAACCGCAGTCGTTGCTCACGCCGGCGGCGAAGTTGCCCGGCACGGACGGTCGCAAGATGTCGAAGTCGTATGGGAACACGATCCTGCTGACCGATCCGGAGCCGGTGGTGCGGCAGAAGCTGAAGACTATGGTGACTGATCCGGCACGGGTGCGGCGGACCGATCCGGGGAATCCGGATGTGTGTCCGGTGGGCGATCTGCACAAGATTTTTAGCGATGCGGGCACCATGGCCAAGGTGAATGAGGGCTGCCGGTCTGCGGGGATTGGGTGCATCGAGTGCAAGGGGTGGGCGGCGGATGGGATTGTGAAGCTGCTGAATCCGATGCAGGAGCGGCGCAAGAAATATGAGGAGAATCCGCGGCTCGCGTGGGATATTCTGGAAGCGGGCACGGCGCGGGCGCGCAAGGCGGCCGGTGAGACGATGGATGAGGTGAGGGCGGCGATGGGGATGTCGCTGGGGTATGAGGGGGCGAAGTAGTGCGGACGCGCCGAGAGGTTGCAGAGGTCCTTCGCTCCGCTCAGGCATGACAAGGGTTAGTTGATGACGGAAGAAACAAAACTTATTTCTGGCGATGATGTCGTGGTCGCGGCTTCGGCGGCGATTGGCGGAGCCCACCCTTTTCGCAAAGAGCGCGAAAAGGATGGGGCACCCACGCGCGATGGGGCACCCACGTCCAGAAAATCCGCGGAGCAGAAGCTTGCCGATAAGAAGGATGCGAGCGATTCGCCGTTTGCGGTTGCGGTGACGGATATTTACGAAGGGCCGCTCGATCTTTTGCTGGATTTGATTCGCAAGCAGGACATCGACATTTATGACATTCCGATCGCGAAGATTACGTCGCAGTATCTGGCGTATGTGGAGAAGATTCGCGAACTCGATGTGAACATTGCGGCTGATTTTATTTACATGGCGGCGATGCTGATTCACATCAAGTCGAAGATGTTGTTGCCGCGTGATCCGTCGGCAACGGCCGAGGAACTGGAAGATCCGCGAAACGAACTGGTCAACCGGCTGCTCGAGCACGAGAAGTTCAAGTCGGCAGCGCAGATGCTTTTGCAGAAACAGCAGATCGAAAATGCCGTGATGTCGAATCCTTCGCTGAAGGAATTCATGGAGGCGGAGGGCACGGAGCCGGAAATCGCCGCCGACGTGATCGACCTGGTGAAGACGTTTCAGCAGGTGCTGGAGCGGGTGCGCACGCGTCCCGTGCTGAATGTAAATGAGGAAACGGTGACGGTGGGGCAGATGATCGATTATCTGCGGCGGCGGCTGTCGCTGGAAGACCGGCCAATCCGGCTGAAGCAGATTTTGATGCGGGTAGCCGTCGCGGCAGGCGCTGGTGTGCATGTTCCTCGCGCTGCTCGAAATGGTGCGGCTGCAGGCGATCCAGGTGCGGCAGGAAAAAATGTTTGGCGAGATCGCGGTGCGCAAGCACACGCACTTCGACGAGATCATGAACGAACAGTCCGCGGTGCGCGACGACTGGAAGTGAAAAAGCAGTTGCCAGTAGCCAGTGATCAGTTGCCAGTAAGAACCTATGGGTCTTAAAGCTCAACTCGAAGCTATGATTTATGCGGCGGAGACGCCGATTACGCTGGAGCAGATGACCCAACTCGTGAAGGAGAGCGTCGTCGCCGCGGGCGCGGCCGATGACGCGGAGATCAAGTCGCGCGTGCGATCTTCTCTCGAAGAACTGGTCGGCGAGTACGGCTCGCCTTCGCATGGAATTGAGATTCGACAGGTCGCGGGCGGATACCGCATGTCGACCAAGCCCGAGCAACATGAAGTGGTTCGGGCGTTCGCGAAGAGCCTGAAGCCGCCGATTCGTTTGTCGCTGCCATCGCTGGAGACTTTGGCGGTGATCGCTTATAAGCAGCCGGTGACGGTGCCCGAGATTAATGAGATTCGCGGCGTGGATTCGGGCGGCGTAATTGGCACGCTGCTGGATCGCAAATTGATTACGACCGCGGGACGCAAGCAGGTGATTGGGCGTCCGATTCTTTATAAGACGACCAAGGAATTTCTGATGCGGTTTGGGCTGAAGGACGTGAACGAACTGCCCAGCATGGAGGAGTTCGAGAAGCTGGTCGCGGAATCGTTTCAGGCGGAGTTGATTCCGGCGGAGAGCGCGGCGGCCAGTGAGAACGCTGCGCCGGCCGAACCGGAGACAGTTGAGACTGCGTCGGAAGCGGAGACGGCGGGTTAGCGTTTCTGTCGTCCCTCCGGGACTTGTTCCGTTTGTTGAGTAGTCCAGCGCGGGGGCGCTGGGCTTAATTGTTTTCACCCCTTCGGGGTTCTTCGCGAGCAGAGAGATTTGGAATTTCATTATGGCGCTGGAACGATTACAAAAGATTATCGCTGCCGCCGGAGTCGCTTCGCGGCGGACGGCGGAGAAACTGATTTCGTCGGGGGCCGTGCAGGTCAACGGGACTGTTGTCACCGAACTGGGGACAAAGGCCGACCCTGAGACCGATCATGTGCGGGTGAATGGAAAGCTTCTGCATGGGGCGCAGCGGCATACTTATCTTTTGCTGAACAAGCCCAAGGGTTTCGTCACCACCATGAGCGATCCCGAGAAGCGGCCGACGGTGATGGATCTGATTCACGGCGTGAAGGGCCGCGTGTATCCGATTGGACGCTTGGACTACGCCAGCGAAGGATTGTTGCTGTTGACCAACGACGGCACGCTGGCACACAGCCTGATGAAAGCGGCTTCGCACGTGGCCAAGACTTATGTGGTGAAAGTTGCGGGCACGCCGAAGGACGAAGCCATCGCCAAGTTGCGGGCGGGAGTTTCGATCGCGACGGATGATGGGAAACGCGTGAAGACGGGGCCGGCGCTGGTGCGCGTGGTGAAGGAAGCGGCGAACCCGTGGTATGAGATCACGCTGGTGGAGGGGCGGAACCGGCAGATTCGGCGCATGTTTGAGGCAGTGGGACATCACGTGGAAAAAATCAAGCGTGTGCGCTACGGTCCGCTGACGCTGGATGTTCCTCCGGGAAAGTTTCGGTCGCTGACCTTGCGGGAGATTGAGAAACTGAAAACCGCGAGCACCGCCAGCGCGATTGCGAAAAAGAAATCCGCGAAGTGATGTATGGCGAATAATTCACGGCGAGCATGAGCCGATTTTTTGATCTGGTTTCGAAGCCGGCGCGGGAAATGGGCGGATTTCTTCCTGCGCCGGCTCCGAAGCGGGCTCCCGCGGAAACTCAACCGCGGCTGATCAAGCTTGACTCCAACGAAAATCCTTTTGGCCCGTCGCCACGCGCGATTGAGGCGATGCAGGCGGCACTGGCGGCGGCCAATTCTTATCCTGACGACGACTGCGGCGAGTTGCGCCGCAAACTCGCAACGCACCACGAAGTTCCTTCAGAACAAGTTCTGGTAACCGCGGGATCGACAGCGATGCTGGGTCTGCTGTGCCAGACCATGCTCGCACCGGGGCTCAATGCCGTGACCAGCGAGCGGTCATTCATTGTTTATGCGATGGCGGTCCACGCGGTGGGAGCGCAGTTGATTGAGGCTCCGATGCGCGACGATGGATTTGATCTGGATGCGATTCTCGCGTTGATCAACGAAGATACGCGGCTGGTATTTCTGGCGAATCCCAATAATCCCACTGGAACCATGGTCGAGGCCGCGGCGGTCGATAAATTTATCAGCGAAGTTCCGGGGCATGTGGTGGTGGTGCTGGACGAGGCGTACTACGAATATGCGTCGCACTTCGCGGCGCGACGGAAGGTGGAGTATTCGCGGTCGCTCGAGTATTTGCGGCCGGGAGCGAATGTCGTCGTGCTGCGAACGTTTTCCAAGGCGCACGGACTGGCGGGACTGCGCGTGGGATATGGGTTGGGGCCGGCCGAGTTACTGGCATATTGTGCTCGTATGCGAGACACGTTTTCAGTGTCGTCTGTGGCGCAAGCCGCGGGGCTTGTGGCCCTTGACGATCTCAATCATGTAAGCCACGTGGTTACGAGCAATGCGGAGCAGGCACAGATTGTGGGAGTTGGATTATCGGAATTGGGATATCGCGTGGTGCCGACGGCTGCGAATTTTCTTTACTGCGATGTGGGCGGAGACGCGGCGGAATTTGCCGGGCGCTTGCGCGATTTCGGTGTCAGCGTGCGGCCGCTGGGGGCGTGGGGTGCGCCGAATTGTATGCGGGTGAGTATTGGGACGGCGGAGCAGAATCGGATTTTTCTGGAAGCGGCGCGGAAGATTGGTGGGGCGTCTTGACGCTGAGGCTCAAGCGGCCCACCGCGGCTAAAGCCGTGCCCTTCCCGTTCGTGCTCTTCCCGTGCCCTACGTAGGGTTCGCGCATTACGAACTCTATTGCGAGCGCTGAGGCGCTGCGCCATCCCAAGAACAGACCCCAAGGCATAGCTACAATGCTGGAATTCTGGCGGCGCCGTAGAGGCCGGCGTCACTGCCGAGCAGGGCGCGGGTGATGATTGTTTTCTTGCTGGCGTAGTTCGCGATCTGGGCTGATGCGCCTCCCTTGCTGGCGAGAGAGTCGTTCCCCGAGTCGTTGGGATCATCGGGCGCGGTCGCCGCGTAAATCAGCGAGCGTTCGCGCAGCTCGGCGAACATGCGCGGGGCAAAGGCGTCCCAGGCACTGACCACGCCGCCGCCAATCACGAACACATCGAGGTTGAGGACGTTAATCAGGCCCGCTAACATGATTCCCAGGACTTCGCCAAAGCGGTCGAAAATGCGTTGGGCGTCTTGGTGGCGCTGCATCGCGAGATTGTAGATCGACTGGGCGCTAAACTCCGCGTCGGAATTTGCCAGCCTGGCGAGCGCGGGTGCGTGGCCGGATGCGATGGCTTCGCGCGCCATGCGAACGAGGGCGGTGGCGGAGGCGTAACGTTCGGCGCATCCGTGGTTGCCGCAGCCGCAGGGCTCGCCGTTGGGTTCGATGGTGACGTGGCCGAATTCTCCGGCCATGCCGGTCATGCCGTAGAAGATTTTGCCGTTCAGAATAATTGCGCCGCCGATGCCGGTGCCGAGTGTGATCATCGCCATGTTGTCAACGCCCCGGCCGGCGCCCAGCCACTGTTCGCCGAGCGCGGCGACTTTGGCGTCGTTATTCAGGAAGACGCGGGCGCCGAGGCGGCGTTCGATCACGTCGCGCACGGGGTAGTCGGACCATCCGGGGAGGTTGGCGGACTTGCGCATCATGCCGGTTTCCATGTCGATGATGCCGGGGACGCCGATGCCGGCGCCGATGAATTTGCCGCTGCCGCGGTATTTTTCGGTGAGGCGGAGAATCGCGTCGCACATTTCGCCGATCACGTGGTCGCGACCGAGAGCGACTTTTACGCCGAGTGTGATTTTTTCCAGAAGCTGGCCTTCGGTGGTGATGGCCGCGATGCGCAGGTTGGTGCCGCCGAGATCGACTCCGATGGAAAAATCAGGCATGGTCTCAGAGAGATTAGCAGAATTGCGACTGTGGGATCTCATTGCTGATTGATGATTGCTGATTGAAGCACGGCAGGTGCGGCAGGTCACTTTGGTGCCGCTTGGCCACCTCGACCTGGCGAATTCGGGTCGAGCGACACGCCTAGCGTGGGAAAGCAATCTGCCGAACCGTGGAGATTGTATCGCTGACGCTTTTTCGACCCACCACCTTGGAACTTAAAATTAACGCCAAGAAGGCGATCGTTGACCGGAAATCTATCACGGGACCACGTGCCTACGCTGGCTAATCTGTTACCTCCTGGCCTGCCGTCGCGGTCGTAATAGACATCATACATAACAGGAATCTTGTTGCCCCGAAAGGAAGAGACATAGTCGGCAAACTCCTGGGAGTTGATTACCTTGAACGACATAGTACACTCGCAAGCTCCTTCCCTTGAGTCTTGGCACGGCGTGTGCAACAGAATAAAATTTGGGCCGTAGTGAGCATCGCCACGTTGCGACTCCATCCAAAGGGTAACCTTATGAAAGTTAGTCTCGGTCGGCCCACTCGGCTCAGTTGCGGCGATTTGACTTGACGCAGAGATTGCAGTGAATACGAGTGTCGCTACGACCAGGAACCGCCATTGCAAACCGTAGTGCTTGCACATGTCGTTACGTCTCCTCGTGACCTCTGATTCTAAGGCATGTTCCTGAAGTAGGTTGATGCTGTTGCTACATCTATTTGTTGGCTTCACGCGGCGCTAAAAGCGCCGCTCTTCCACGGTCGTTCTGGCATTCGTGTTTGAGACGCCGAGCAGGTCGGCGCCGGTCCGAATCGCAAGACTTTCAATCAGCAATCAGAAATCATCAATCAACAATTTATTTCTGGCACTTGGGGCAGTAGTGGCTGCTGCGGCCGGCGATTACGATGCGCTTGATGGGCGTCTTGCAGACGACGCAGGGCTCGCCCTCGCGGGCGTAGACGCGGTGCTGGAGTTGGAAGAATCCTTCTTCGCCGTCGGAGTTCACGTAGTCGGAGATGGAAGAGCCGCCGAGGGCGATCGCTTCTTTCAGGACTTCGCGGATGGCGACGAGGAGTTTTTCGAGTTGGTCGCGGGTGAGGGTGGAGGCGCGGCGGCGAGGGCGAAGGTTGGAGCGGAATAAAGATTCATCGGCGTAAATGTTGCCGACGCCGCGCAGCAGGTTCTGGTTGAGCAGAGCGCTTTTGATGGGCGTCTTGCGGCCGCGGAATAACGTGATGAAACGGTCGAGGTCGACTTCGAGGGGCTCGACGCCGGTGGCGGCGAAGTCTCCGGCTTGCGCGACGCTGAGGCGGCCGAAGCGGCGGGGGTCGACGAAGCGCAATTCCCTGCCGGATTTTAATTTCAGGATGGCATGCGTGTGCTTGGCGACTTCGGCTTCGGGCTCGCAGACTTGCAGGCGTCCGGTCATGCCGAGATGGACGATCCATTGGGAGTTGGTTGGTGTGGGGCGGACACTCTTGTCCGCCTGTGTTTGCGGCGTTGCGGAGGATGCGGCCGACGTGGATCCCCGGCTCTGCTTTTGCTTTCGGCTTTTGGCGGACAGGAGTGTCCGCCCCACATTTTCTTGTTCCAGGTCGAAGACGATGTGTTTGCCCATGCGGCGGACGGTGGCGATTCGCGCGTGTTCGAGCGTTTCGGCGATTTCTGTCGCGGAGGATTTCAGGGGTTCTTTTTTCTGGCCGAGCCAGACGGATTCGATGACGTCTCCGGCGACGCGTTTGTCGAGGCCGCGGGCGATGGTTTCGACTTCGGGGAGTTCGGGCATGGGTGGTTGAGATTGCGTTGAATATATTGCGATGACGTCGACGATAACGTGCCGTCCCTACGGGACTCGGTTCCTATCCTCGGCGTCGTACCCAGGACTTACGTCCTGGGCTAACGTATTCCGCCCCTCCGGGGCTGCTTTTCGTGGCTGATCTACTTTTTCAGGAAGGTGCCTTTGTCGAGTTCCTGGAATGCCTGTTGCAGTTGTTCCTGCGTGTTCATGACGATGGGGCCGTACCACGCTACTGGCTCCTCGAGCGGCTTGCCGGAGACTAGCAGGAAGCGGATGCCGTCTTCGCCCGCCTGCACGGCGACTTCGTCGCCGCGGTCGAATACTACCAGCGAGCGATTCTCGGCGTCGGCGGGGGGCTTGACGTCGGCCCAGCCTACGCCTTCGGTCGGAACGGCGAGCGGGCCGGAGGCGTTGCAGAATTTTCCGTCGCCGGCGAAAACGTAGGCGAAGGCGTGGCGCGTGGTTTCGACGGGGAGAGTTTTGCGTTGGCCCGGCGGAACGGATACGTCGATGTAGATGGGATCGGTGGCGATGCCGTCGACGGGGCCTTTCTTGCCCCAGAAATTTCCGCAGACGATGCGGACGTGGGTGCCGTCGTCGTCGGTGACTTCGGGAATGTCGAGGGTCTTCACTTCCTGATAGCGCGGCGCGGTCATTTTTTGCGCTGCAGGAAGATTGGCCCAGAGTTGGAAGCCGTGCATGCGGCCAGTCGGATCGCCCTTGGGCATTTCCTGGTGGATGATGCCGCTGCCGGCGGTCATCCACTGCACGTCGCCGGCGGCGATGGCGCCGCGGTTGCCCATGCTGTCGCCGTGTTCGACGGTTCCGGCGAGGACGTAGGTGATGGTCTCGATGCCGCGGTGCGGATGCCAGGGAAATCCGGCAAGATAGTCCTCGGGAACGTCGTTGCGGAAATCGTCGAGGAGCAGGAAGGGATCGAAGTCATGCGTGTTGCCGAAACCGAAAGCGCGGCGGAGATGGACTCCGGCGCCTTCGAGCGTGGGTTTGGACTTGATGAGGCGCTTGACGGGGCGTATGGACATGGAGATCTCCGGTTATCGGGGATCGCGCATGACCTCGGCGCGATCCACTCCTTCACGTATGGAGCTTTGATGCTCTTGGTGCCGTGCAGGACGCAGGCGCGACGCGGCGGTCGGGTGACTTTCCATGCTGGCGATGTTGCAACAACTATAAAACGAGACTATTGACCTGAATTGACGGACTTGTTACCTGAGATTCGGGCACTGGCCATGGCATGGCCGACGAAACGCTCGAACCGATAAATCCCGATTGCAACATTGCCTCCGACCGTCCATAGCCACATCAGCGGCATAACGAAGAGAAACTGCCAGGAGCGAAAAGTCAATACAAAGCCGGTTATGGCTCCAATCACGACGGTACCAAGCAGAACGAACTGTCGAATGCTCACACGATAGCAAATTTGTCGAGCGACGGCGTCAACGGTCATGTCTCCAGATTCAAATGGAACGAGAACATTCCAGTTGCTCACGAAACGAAACATTCGACGCGTGAACGTCACACAGTTGCCTCGAACCTCAACCGTACTGGCATCGGCGTCCCGCAGAGCGTCGGCAAGATAAGCCGGCAAAGCTGCCGAGTCTACCTCCGCATCGAAAGATAGGGTTCCCGTTCGAGTTAGCGATAACGCCGAAGGGGTCATACGGCATCACTCGGACGACAGTTTACTCCAAGCGCGGACGTTTGCTTGGCTAATGTCGTTCGGTCCCTCACGCCGGCTTCGCCGCCGCTCAGGATGACATTGCAGATGAGTTCGCTAGTCCTTGAGCGGAACCACGGCGCTGCCGTCGCGGCAGAAGGTGGCTACTTTTTGGATGTCGCCGTTGGGGCTGGGCAGGGTCATGACGGGGCCGTAGCAGTAGACGGCGTGGCCGGAAGCGGCGAAGTACCAGCGTCCGCCTTTGGAGTGTTTGGCGATCTGGCTGGAGGACGTCGGTTGGCGCAGGGGTTTTTGCGGGGCCCACGGGGCTACCGAGAGGCTGAAGGCCGTTACACTGCACGTCGTTAAGCTGAAGATCAGTAAACTGAACATCAAGGCTAGGGTCGGGACCTTCATGATTTTGCCTGGCTTTCTGTTTGCTACTTTCTACTGCTTACCTACAGAACGAAAGTGGTGCAATGTTCAGGTTCGAATCTGGTTCTTCAACTCTCTTCCGCCGTGTGCTTCTGACGATGATCAGATGATGTTCAGGGTCCGAACGTCGTCGATGAGATCTGGTTCCGGTTTCGAGGGCATGCGGAACGCTTTCTGGTTGCCCGTCTGGTTCTGGGCGCGCTGCGGTTTTGGTCCTGCCTGGGAAGACGGGGCCTGACTGGTTGGAGCTGGCTTGGACGGAATCTGGGTTGACGGGGTGCTCACTGATGGTGCCTGGGTTGACGGGATCTGGGTTGACGGGGTCTGGGTCGATAGAGACTGATTTGATAACGTCTGGTTCGATAAAGCCTGGGATGACGGGGTCGGATTTTCTTGAGCTTGCGCGTCCTGCGCCTGGGTCTGGGCGGAAGAGATTTGCGCGCTATCCTGCGCGGCTTTCTTGATGGCAGAGAGTTCGGTGCTGTCGCGGAACAGTTCGCGGATTAGGGCCCGCTGCGACTCGATGGTGCGGCCTTGCTCGACGATCAGCATCGTCATCAGGCCGTAGGAGATCAAAAACAGGACGGTCAGCAGAGGCAGCCAGCCGCGGCTCTTGGAAGCGGCCGTCTTAACGGCGGGGACAGCGGGCGCCTGGATCACGGCTGTGGTCGGTACGGCGTCGGTCCCGAATAAAGTCGTCAAGTGACACCCCAATGTTCGCTCTGAGAATGTTCGCCCCGAGCGCGCGGGCACTGAGGGAATTGCACCCCGGGAGCCAATGGGTGGAATCCGGTTAAACGGCTGATATCACGCGGGTTAATGGCGCTCTGCTTAGAGGGCAAAGGCTTGCGATGTGCAACTCGATGCACATTATGAGTAAGGGGGATTTGTTGGCGATGCGCCGAACGGGCGCCATTTTGCTCGCGAAGTACGGCATTGCATCGGCATCGGCACGGTGACCTTGGTACCAGGTGACTTTGGTTACCGGCGTGACTTTCCCGAAATGAAACGCGCCCCTAAGATCATTTCACGAAGTTTGTGTGCGGTTTTTAACTCCTCTATCTCAGGGACTCACATCATGCGGATGCGGTACGTTCTGATACTTATTCCTGTTTTTCTTATTTCTCTTGGACCGGCGGGAACGGCTCAAGGTCAACAATCAGCGGCAGAAACCGCGCGTAAGATCGTGCGGCAAGCGGCCCCGGTCTATCCGGAAATGGCGCGCAAGATCGGTCTGGGCGGGACCGTGAAAGTCGTGGCAGTCGTCGCGGCGGATGGCGATGTGAAAACAGTGGAACCGCTGGGCGGCAGTCCGCTGCTATTGAAAGCTGCTGAGGATGCTGTGGCCAAGTGGAAGTTCGCTCCAGGCAGCGAGTCGCGGCAGACCGTCGAACTGCACTTCACACCGTAGAGAGCAGGTTTCGCTCCAAGCCAAAAGCTAAAGGCCAAGAGCCAAGAGCGCTTCCTACTTATTTTCCCAAGACCATCTTCGCGATGGTGGCGAGCTGCATGTTTGAGGTGCCTTCGTAGATCTTGCCGATCTTCGCGTCGCGCCAGTATTTCTCGACGGGATAATCTTTGGTGAATCCGTAGCCGCCGTAGATTTCAATGGCCAGCGAGGTCACGCGCTCGGCGACCTGCGAGGCGAAGAGCTTGGTCATGGCGGCTTCCTTCACAAAGTTGACGCCGGCATCTTTCATGCGCGCGCAGTTGTAGACCATGAGGCGCGCGGCCTCGATCTCGGTGGCCATCTGCGCAATCTGGAATTGGATGCCCTGAAACTCCGAAATCGCTTTGCCGAACTGCTTGCGCTCGACCGCGTATTTGCAGGCAAACTCCCAGGCGCCGCGGGCCAGGCCGATCATCTGTGCGCCGATGCCGATGCGGCCTTCATTCAAGGTCTCGATGGCGATCTTGTAGCCCTTGCCGGGCTCGCCCAGAATGTTTTCTTTGGGCACGCGGCAGTCTTCGAGGATCAATTCGCAGGTCGACGACGCGCGGATGCCGAGCTTGTCTTCTTTTTTACCGACGGTGAACCCAGGGAAATTTTTCTCAATGAGAAATGCGGTGATGCCTTTGTATCCGGCCGCGGGATCGATGGTGGCGAAGAGCACGAACAGTCCAGCTTCCTTGGCGTTCGTGATCCACAGCTTGCGGCCGGTGAGAACGTACTCGCTGCCTTTCAACGTCGCGCGCGTCTGCAGACCGAACGCGTCGGAACCGGAGCCGGCTTCACTGAGAGCGTACGCACCGACTGTATCGGCGGCCATTTTCGGCAGGTAGCGCTTCTTTTGATCTTCCGTGCCCCAGCGCAGCAACGCGTTGTTGACCAGCGTGTTCTGCACGTCGACGATGACACCGGAAGAAGCATCGACGCGGGACAGTTCTTCGACGGCCAGGATGGCTTCGAAGAACTTGGCTCCGCCGCCGCCGTACTGCTCCGGAATTTCGATGCCCATCAGGCCGAGGTGGAAAAAATCCTGAATCAGGTCTTTGTCGAAGATGGCCTTCTCGTCCATCTCCTTCACTAACGGACGAATCTTTTCGTCGGCGAACTGGCGGATGTTGTCGCGGAAAAGAATTTCATCTTCGGTGAGCGCGGTGAGTGGGGCGGGAACGGCGGCCTGCAGAGTCGTTTCAGGCATGGGGACACCTTCAAAGTTCTAGGATGGCAAACCAACAATTTTAGCACTCTCGAGCGAGAGCAATTCTAGGGGATCGTCCCGAGCACTTCGCCGGCGCTGTTGTTATTCAGGCCGTCAAAGGCCGACCAGCCGGCGCCGCGGTCCCCGGCCATCAGGAAGAGATTCGGAGCGACGAAATCCCAGGTTCCGTAGAAATCGCTGCCGGTTCCAGTCAGCGGAGTATCCGCGACGATCCAGTACTGGGTTCCGGCAGTGAGCGAAACTGGAGGAAAGCTGGCAATCGTAAGTGTGCAACAGGTCCCGTAGAGGGCAAGGTTTTTGACCGTGACCGGCCCCGCCAACGGAGTTCCGGGGGCTCCGTCCAGATCGGTGTAGAGGCTGAGATCCACCTGGTTGGCTCCGCTGTTGGCATAGTGCACTGGAACTCGAATCTGTACGGCATGAGAATTTGATTTCGGAATGAAGGGCAGCGCAATAAAGGAAGTCCCTCCACTGGCGTTCGGCCCAGAAATCGTCCAGCCGTCGTACCCGTTGTAGAGGTCGGTTGGCGACTTGTTCAGATTGCTGAAGATTGGTTGCAGAGCGGCGGGCGCATCCTGCGGCGCAACCGGAATGTCGGAGTTTCCTGGCGCGTGCAGAATGCGCGGATGAGATTTTGTCTGCGCGAATAAAGCTGGGCCACAAAGAGTCAGAAGACACAGCAGCGGCAAGATTTTTTTCACGGGATATTCCTCCATAGCCAGGAGACGCGACTGTACATTCGGATTGATCTGGGATGTTCAGCCCTCGGGGGAAGGAAAGCGATGGTATCACGGAGCGTAAAACAGAGTAACGCAGAATTAAGCCAGGCGCGGGCGGGAATGAACCAGCTTCAGCCCGTCGGCCTGCAGAATACGTTTGATCTGGCTGCGGGCGTGGACCGACCACGGGCCTGCCGTGTCGAGCTTAACGTAGGCCTGCCAGTGTTTCAGGGCCTTGCGGGGCTCGCGAACTTTTTCATAGGCCAGCGCCAGATTGTAATGCGCGTCGGCGTAAGTGGGCGCGAGTTGCAGCGCGGTTTTATAGGTCTGGATCGCTTCCTGCACGCGTCCGGTTTCGTCGAGCACGTTGCCCAGATCGAAATACGCCAGCGAGTAGCGCGGGTCGGCTTCAATGGCCATGCGGTAGTGGCGTTCGGCGAGAGAGAATTCCTGCCGGTTGTAGTAGAGCGTGCCAAGATTGATGTGCGCCGCTGCATGGTTGGGCTGAATTTCCAGCACCTGATGATAGGCGGCGATGGCGTCGGGCTGGGTGGTGGGATCTTCCTCCATCGCAATACCTCGCGCGAACCAAGCCGCGACCTCGCTTTCGCGAGGACTGGGCTCAGAGCGTGGCACAGGAGTTTGAGTTAGCACTTTTTCGCGCTCGGAAAAATCCATCAGAAACTGGCCGGCAATCGGCTCCAGCAGCTTGCCCTGATGGCGAAATGCCACGCGATGTTTCGCGGTGGACAATGCGCTGGCCTCGAGCAGCGGCTTCTCCACGCCCGAGGCCTGCTTGCGCATGGCATCGAGCGACTTGCGAATGATGGCGGGACGCACGCTCATGGCGCACAGGTCGCGAACTTTTTTAATCTCGAGGAGATCGGAAAAAGAATAGGCTTCCGCAGACGTTACCAGGCCGTTCCGCTCCCAGTTGGCCAACTGGCGCGGTGTGAGGTGGAGAATTCTCAATAAATCAGTTCGACTGTACACGGCACACACTCAACGGCACGCACAACTAACGTCGCGGACATTATCTGCAACTTGAGGCCGGAAACGCAACTGGAAATCCTGTGAAAAGCTGTGGAGAACCTGGTTGATTTACATGCAGCAGGAATGGTGCAAAACAGCAGACTCCTCGCTGCGCTCGGAATGACAGGGGTCCGGAAGGGCTATACCGCAACTGCCGCCTGATACTCCTCGTACGTGCCCTTGAAGTCGGTGATCTTGTGGTCGCTTTCAAAGTGCCAGATGCGAGTGGCGACTTCGTCGATCAGATCATGATCGTGGGTCACAAGAAAGACCGTTCCTTGATATTTCTGCAATGCGATGTTCAGGGCGTTGATCGACTCGAGATCCAAGTGGTTCGTCGGCTCGTCGAGCACCAGCACGTTCGGTTTCTGCAGCATCAGCTTGCAAAAGAGCAGGCGCGCGGCTTCTCCACCCGAAAGCACGTTCGTCGATTTCGTGGCTTCGTCGCGCTGGAACAGCATCTGGCCGAGGATTCCGCGCAGTTCTTCGGTGACGGCCGCCTCGTCCCACTGATGCAGCCACTCGATCGCGGTGGTGCCGGCTTCGATCAGGCTGCGATGATCCTGCGCGAAGTAGCCGATGGAAGCTTCGTGTCCCCAGATGATTTTGCCGGAGTCGACGAAAGGTCCGTCGTAGCCGCTGGTCTTGCGTAGTTCGGCTTCCGGTGTCGTCGGAGAATTCGCCAGAATCGAATTCAGCAGCGTGGTCTTCCCGGCTCCGTTGCGGCCCATGAGCGCGATGCGCTCGCCGCGCAGGATGCTGGCGGTAAAGTCGCGAATGACTTTCTTCTCGTCGTAGGCCTTGTTCAAGTGCTCGATTTCGAGAATGTGTTTTCCCGAAGGCCGCTTCTGTTCGAACTTGATGAAGGGGCGGGCGATGTTGGACCGGGCGAGTTCCGTAACTTGCAGCCGTTCGACTTCTTTTCTGCGCGATTGCACCTGGCTTGACCGCGTGCCGGCGGCGAAACGCGCGATGAATTCCGTCAACTGCGAAATTTTCTTTTCGCGCTGCGCGTTCTGCGATTCGATCTGCGAACGCACCTGCGTCTTGGCTACAACCATGTCGTCGTAGGTGCCGGTGTAGGTAATGATCGTCTCGTAGTCGATGTCCGCGATGTGCGTGCAAATGCTGTTCAGGAAATGGCGATCGTGCGAGATGGCGATGACAACGCCGTCGTAGACATTGAGAAATCCCTGCAGCCAGTGGATGGAATCGAGATCAAGGTGGTTCGTAGGTTCGTCGAGCAGCAGCGCCTGGGGATGGCCGAACAGAGCCTGCGCCAGCAACACGCGGACTTTCTGTCCGCCTTGCAACTCGCTCATCTTGCGGGTGTGCGCTTCGTCGGGAATGTCGAGGCCTTGCAGCAGAATGGCCGCATCGCTTTCGGCGGTGTAGCCGTCTTCTTCGCCGACAATGCCTTCGAGTTCACCGAGCTTCATGCCATCAGCGTCGGTCATCTCAGGTTTTTCGTAGATCGCATCGCGTTCCTGCATGGCGGCCCACAGGCGCTTGTTGCCCATGATGACGGTATCGATCGCGGTGTAGGCGTCGAAAGCGAACTGGTCCTGGCTCAACACGCCAACTTTGCGGGGACGAACGACCGTGCCTTTTTGCGGCTCAAGTTCGCCGCTCAGCAGCTTCATGAACGTGGATTTACCCGCGCCGTTGGGGCCGGTCAGGCCATAGCGTTTGCCGGGCGTGAACGCCGTGGAGACTTCATCGAACAGAATTTTGGCGCCGTAGCGCATCGACACATTGCTGACTGAAAGCATGGTTTCGTTGTAACTTCTTCAGGACCTGCGAGGAATTCCGCTTAAAACGGTGCGCAGCTGGAGTTAATAGAATACCACGGCGAGGCCGTATTTATGCGTCCCAAGGGTTGATGATGACGGCGGAGATTTCACGAAAGTGCGTTGTGTTACGCGTTGCCAGGGTGGCGTGATGCGCTAAGACGTGGTCCGCGACGCCGAAGGAAATTTTTACGGTGCTACCGTTCACGGCGGCAGCGGCAACGATGGCGCGATCTATCAGTTCACGCCATAGCCGATCTGGATCCGTATGCGGCAGCTCAGTTGTGCTGGCCCGCGCTGGCTTGGACCAGTTGCTCAACCGGGGCGGCCACCATCAGCAGCACATCAGCCTGGCGTAATTTGGCCTGCCCCATCGCGGCGAGTTGCTGCGTCTTCCATGCGTCCGGCGCGGATTGACCTTTGTCGAGATAATCGAGCGCCTGCAGCCCGGCCACGCCAACGGCGGAGAGATTCTGCGACAGTGGAACGTCCTCCTCCAGTAGAAAGGTCTGCGCTAGCAAGGGATGCAGTTTGGCATCGTTATCGCTCCAGATTGTAAGCCATGTGCGAATCTGCGCTTCGGCAGCTTGATCTTTATATCCGCTCTGAATGAAAGTTTGCACAAGGTCGCCGAAGTGCCGCGCGATGTCACTCTCGGGATAGACCGCGTCGATCATGCGGGTGAGCGGCGCGTGAAAATCGATGGGGCCTTTTGCATCGTCCCAGCGGTTGTAATCCTTCACGGGCTCAACCACATCGGCGAGGTTGCGCAGCGCGTTGATGTCGGCTGTTCCGGCCATGCGATGCAGCATGCGAAGCCGCGCGGAACGATGCGTCAGGCCAAGAAATTCGAGATTGAGGCTGACCGCGTTCATCCGCGTATACATCGATGCCACATCGGTTACATTCTGCGGAGACCACAAGCGCTCGGCGATGACCGCATTGCGCGGCCAAATGTGCGAGTCGATGTTTTCCGGCGTCACCCACTCCGCCCACTGGCACGACTCGCCGCCGAGAATGCGGCTTTTTTCTTCTGGAGTGAGAGTCGCAGCCTCGTCCGCCATGGGATCGACGGCGTAGTGCCGCGCCGCTGGCCACATCAGGTCGAGGTAATACCCGAACGAGAGCAGGCCGCTGTAGCCCTGTTTCGCGGCCTCGGCCAGAGATTTCTGCCCGCGCCACGATTGCACGATGATGGTCTTCGGCAAATCGGGATGCAGGATTTCGTCCCAGCCCACCATGATCTTGTGATTCTTCGCGACGATCTTCTGCAAGCGCTGGTTGAAATAAGCCTGCAGGTCCTGATTGTTTTTCATCCCGTGAGCATGAATGAATTCCTGAATTTTCGGATTGGCGTCCCACTGTTTGCCGTCGACTTCGTCGCCTCCGATGTGGAAGTAGGCGTCGGGAAAAAGCTTCGCCATTTCCTTGACGAATTTTTCCAGGAATTTATAAGTCGTTTCGCGCGTCGGATCCATGATCGGATCGATATAGCCGGGGCCGCCGCCATCGAGCGTGTAAGGGCCGGAGCCACTCGACAGTTCGGGATAGCCGAGGAACCACGACCGGCTGTGGCCGGGAATGTCGAACTCGGGCATCACGCGGATGCCGCGATCGTGCGCGTAGGCGATGAACTCGCGAATTTCTTCCTGCGTGTAGAACATGCCGTCGGAACCGGAGCCGGTCAGCTTGGGAAATACTTTGCTCTCGACGCGGAAGCCTTGGTCGTCGGAAAGATGCCAGTGCAGCACGTTCAGCTTCACCGCGGCCATGGCATCGATATTGCGCTTGAGCACGTCGATGGGGATGAAGTGGCGGCTGACGTCGATGAGCGTGCCGCGCCAGGGAAAGCGCGGCTGGTCTTTGATGGTGACCACGGGGACGGCGAATCCGGTGGGCGTGATTTGCACCAGTTGGAGAAAAGTCTGTAGGCCGCGCATCACGCCGAGAGTGGTCGGCGCCGTGAGATTCGCGCCGGAGTCGGCGACGGTCAGTTCGTAGGATTCGTCCTCCCCGAGTTTCTGCGCGAACTGGCGGGCGTGGTCGGCATGGATTTGCAGCGTGGGGGCAGAGCCGGGTTTGGGGCGGAACGGGATTCCGGTCTGGCGGGAGAGCTGCGCTTGGAATCTTTGCACTTCCTTGTCGAGCCAGGGGTCGTGAGTGCTGCTGACGCCGGCGGAAAATGACTGGGTGATCGGCAGCTGACCGGAGCCGACCTGCACGCTGGCGGGCATGGGCATCAAGGGAAGCTGAGGTTGAGACTGGGCCTGGACGAAAGCTGCAAGTAGAAACAGTAAAGTCACTATGAGTGGGGTTCGCATGGTCGTCGGAAAGAATGTATCAGAGTCGTGTCGGGGATGCTGGCTCTCGAAGGCGCCGTGCCTTTGCCCGAGATGTCATCCTGAATGACGGCGAAGCCGACGTGAGGGACCGTAGTTTGGTCGGAGGCTTGATGCTGCGGCTAGGAACTCACATCGCGCTTGCGGTATCGGTATCCCCGGAGGCGCTTCGGGCGCGATATGCGTATCGTAAGGTCCCTCGGAGGGCCTACGCCCTCCTCAGGATGACATCGCGGCGAGAGTTGTCACGCTAAAGCTAGTGTCCGCTGCCTAGCTCCCTCACAATCCCGCCCACAAACTGTTTCGCGTCGCCGAAGAGCATGAGCGTGCGGTCGAGATAGTACAGCGGGTTGTCGATGCCCGCGAAGCCGGGGCTCATGCCGCGTTTGATGACCATGACGGTGTGGGCTTTGTCGACGTCGAGGATGGGCATGCCGAAGATGGGGCTGGACTGGTCGGTGCGCGCGGCGGGATTTGTAACGTCGTTGGCGCCGATGATAAGAGCGACGTCGGTCTGCGGGAAGTCGCCGTTGATCTCTTCCATTTCGATGAGGCGGTCGTAAGGGATGTCGGCTTCGGCCAGCAACACGTTCATGTGACCGGGCATGCGTCCGGCGACGGGATGAATCGCAAAGCGGACGTCGACGCCTTTCTTGGTGAGCATGTCGTAGAGTTCGCGAACTTTGTGCTGCGCCTGCGCGACGGCCATGCCGTAACCGGGGACGATTACAACTTTATTCGCTGCGGCAAGAATCGCGGCAGCCTCTTCGGGAGTGGCGCTGCGCACAACTCGTTCTTCTTTTACTCCAGCCGCGGAAACCTGTACCTGGCCAAAGGCTCCAAACATTACGTTGGAGAAGGAGCGATTCATGGCCTTGCACATGATCAAGGACAGAATGAAGCCGGAAGATCCATCGAGCGCGCCCGCTACCACGAGCACTTTGCTATTCAGAACAAAGCCCAACAGCGCTGCCGAAAAACCTGCATAGGAATTCAGCAGCGAAATCACGGTCGGCATATCTGCCCCGCCAATGGGAGTGACCAGGAGCGCGCCAAAAATCAGCGCCACAACCACCATGATCGGAAACAGCAGCGCGTGCGCGGGATTGACCACCAGCGCGACCGCCAAGCCCAGGGCGCCCGCCAGAACGGAGAGGCTGACGAGATTCTGTCCACGATAGACAATGGGGCGTTGCGGCAGCAGTTCCTGCAATTTTCCCGCAGCGATCAGGCTGCCGGTAAAGGTGAGCGATCCAATGATGACTTCCAGAGCGATCTCGCCCATCTGAAAGCGCGTGACCGGCGCGGTGCCAGCGTAATACTCGGCAATACCGATCAGAGCCGCCGAAAGCGCGCCCAGAGCATGGCTCACCGCAGTTCGCTGGGGCACGGCCGTCATGTGTACGAGACCAAGCGGGATGCCAACTCCAGCGCCGACAATCAGCGTGATGAAGATCCAGCGGTACTGCACCAGTTCGGGATTGAAGAGCGTGGCGGCGACGGCCAGCGCGGCGCCAACCTCTCCCGCCAGAACACCCCAGCGCGCGCTCGCCGGCGAATTCAGCAGCTTGAGAGAGAGAACGAAGAGAATGACGGCGGCGATGTAGGCGAAATCAAGATACTGCTGAAGCGCTAACGCGTTCATTGTTGTTTCGACCTGGATTTGAACATGCGCAGCATGCGGTCGGTAATCAGGAATCCGCCCACCATGTTGCTGAACGAGGCTGCAACCGCAATCGCTCCCAGCACGGTGGTGAGTCGCGTCTCATGCCGCCCGGCAATGATGATGGCCGCCACTACCACAATCGCGTCGAGGGCATTCGTCAAAGACATGAGTGGTGTGTGGAGCAGGGGTGAAACACGTTTGATCACCTCGAACCCCACGAAGCCGGCCAGGATAAAAACGTATAGGTTAGAGATAAAATCCGCTGGCATGATTGCTCCTTTACATTGGTTCCGTGTCCCGATCCTGCAACGGCGTCCGAACGCCAGAACGCGCTCGGCCCCCGAACGCCATCCAACAACCGCAACCCGCTCACTGACTGCTGATTGTCAGCGCCGGCATCTTGAAAAACTCGCGTACTCTGGCGTTCACCACGTCGCCGCCGCTCGTGATCATGGTCTCGCGGATGATTTCATCCTGCAGGTTCAGTTGTAGCTTGCCGTCTTTCACCATGTAGAGCAGGAACGTCGTCAGGTTGCGGGCATACATTTGGCTGGCGTGGTACGGAACGCTGGTGGCCAGATTGATGGCGCCAATAATCGTGACTCCGTGCGCGACTACAGTCTCGCCAGTGCGCGTGAGTTCGCAATTGCCGCCGCGCTCAGCCGCCAGATCGACGATCACCGATCCCGGCGCCATCCCTTTCACCATGTCGGCGGTGATGAGCACCGGCGACTTCTTGCCGGGGATCACGGCCGCGGTGATCACGACATCACTCTCCGCGACCACTCGCGTAAGCAGTTCGCGCTGGCGGGCGTAAAAAGTCTCATCCTGGGCGGTCCCGTAGCCGCGAGCGTCCTGCGCATTCTGGGCTTCAATGGGAAGTTCGATGAAGCGCCCGCCCAGGCTCTGCACCTGCTCTTTGGCGGCGGGACGCATGTCGTAAGCGGAGGCCACGGCGCCGAGACGGCGTGCCGTTGAAATCGCCTGTAGTCCAGCCACGCCCGCGCCGATCACGAATACGCGCGCCGGCGTAATCGTTCCGGCGGCGGTGGTCATCATGGGAAAAATTCGCGGCGAAGTTTCGGCGGCGAGCAGCGTGGCTTTGTAGCCGCAGATTGTGCCCATGGAGGAAAGCGCGTCCATGCTCTGCGCGCGCGTGGTGCGCGGCATCAGTTCAACGGAAAAAGCGGTCACGCCGGCCTGCGCGATCTGCTCGACAACCTCCGCCGAACCGAACGGCCGCAGAAATCCGATGATCGCCTGGCCGCGGCGCATCAGTGGCAGATCCGCTTTACCGGTGATGTCATTCGATCCGTAGCACAGCACTTGCACCACAATGTCGGCGGCGCCGAAAACGGCGGCGCGGTCGGAAACAATCTTCGCGCCCTTTTCCGCGTACATCGCGTCGGGGTAACCGGCCTGCTCGCCGGCTCCAGCTTCGACGATGACTTCGAGGCCCGCTTTGACAAGGTTGGGAACGGCTACGGGAACGAGCGCGACCCGGCGCTCTCCGGGATAACTTTCCTTGGGAACTCCAACGATCACGCGGCTGTCATCCTTTCCCTGCCGGTCAGCCAGTCTGGCGCCTTCGGCGTTATGAGGTCCGGCCAGCGAGTGGGATTCTTTCACGGACATTCCGCGAGTTCTGTGACCCGCGTCACACGAAGCCGTAAAACATGGACGGAAAACAGTAACAGATCGGGAATGGAACTGGAAGCCGGCATAGCTCGATTGCAAGGCCGGTGCGAGGCCGCTACTTCACGAAGCGATAGTGCCATACGCGCGCCGCGCCGATCAGATTGGTGTCGTCCCCCAGCGAGGCCAGCGTAAGTTGCGTCTTCTCGGCGGGGACGAATCGGCAGCCGCTGCGAATCACTTCGCGGATGCGGTCGAGAAAAAGCGGAGCGCTCTTCATCACGCTTCCACTGAGCACGATGGCGTCCGGCGCAAACAGGTTGATCAGGTTGGCGAGGCCGATTCCGAGATAGTAGGCCTCATGTTCGACAGCCTGCAGCGCGATGGCGTCGCCTTGTTGCGCGAGCTCGCAGATTTTCTTCGCCGTGATGCCTGCGCGATGCGGATAGTCCACAGGCGCGTGGGTTTCGAGCCATGCCACCATCGCGGGACCGGCGGCCAGCGATTCCCAGCAGCCGCGAAAGCCGCAAGAACACTGGGGGCCTGAGGGATCGACGATATGATGGCCGACTTCGGGATGGGCGCCGTCGACGCCGCGGTAGAGTTTGCCGTCGAACACCATGCCGCCGCCGATGCCGGTGCCGACGGTCACATAAATTAGACGGGAGCGATTTCGGCCAGCGCCCCATCCGGCTTCGGCCAGGGCCGCGGCGTCGCCGTCGTTTTCGAGCGCGACAGTTACGTTGAAAATCTGCGCTAGATCGTTCACCAGATTTTTTCCGCGCCAGCCAGGAAGAAAATCGACATCGCCGAATTCGCCACGGATGGGATCCACCGGACCCGTGGATCCGATGCCGATTCCCGTGAGTTCCGCGCGCGTTTCGTCCGCCGTTTCGCGCAACATGCGGGCGATCGTGTTCAGGCCTTCGGTCGTAGCGATTCGGATCGGTCGGAGCCTGGGCGCGAGCCAGCACCTTGCCGTCGTCGTCGACTATGCCAACCGCGATTTTTGTTCCGCCGATATCGACTGCGCCGATCATGTGATTTCACGCCTCATTATTTTTGTTTTCCTAGCCAGCGCTTGTCATCCTGAGCGAAGCGAAGGACCTATGCAACTCGCTGGCACCAAGACGCCGCCGGCAAATTGCATAGGTCCTTCGCTTCGCTCAGGATGACAAACTAAAACTTTTTGCAGGCTAAACTAACCACGCCCTAGAACTCCGGCGGAATCGCCCGCGCTTCTTCGAACGTGAGACGCTTCTTGTTTTTGTATGACAGATTCGCCATATGCACGGCGATCGCCGAGCGGTAGCCCATCTCCGGCGGGGCATTCGGAACGGCGCGGCTGCGGATGCAGTCGATCCAGTTGGCCATGTGATTTGCCGTCGTGGGACTTGCCGCGAACGGCTCACCGGGGACGGTTCACTTTCTCGGGCCAATATTGCACCGGCTCTTCGAAGTGATGTTCGAGCGTGCCGTCGCTGCCGAGAATGTGGTCGCCCAGTTCGTAATGCTTGTTGCTGAACGTGGACTGCCAGGTCACGACGATGTCCCTGGGGAAGTCGAGCGTCACGGCGATGGTGTCGGGCACTTCGCGTCCGTCTTTTTCGGAGAACACTCCGCCCGACATGTACGCCGCTGACGGCAGAGGCAGATCGAGCGCGCCCATGATCCAGGCGATCTGGTGCACCATGTTTTCGGCGCAGTTGCCGCCGGCAAACTCCCAGAACAAACGCCAGTTAATCAGTTTATAAGGATCGAACGGCCGATCGGGCCGGCCGTTCAGAAACGCGCTCCAGTTCACGTTCTGCGCGGTGCAGTCGCTCGGAACCGGGCGCACCCACTGGCCTTTGCCGTGGGGAGTATTGCGGCCCATCCAGGATTCGACCTGACGTGACTTTGCCGACCCAGCCCGTCTTTGATCATCTGTTTGGCGTCGACCATGCGCTCCGGAACTTTGATGCTGCAATCCGATCTGGATGACGCGATTGGAATTTTTCGCCGCCGCCAGGCACTTGTCGGCCTCAGGAATCGACCAGGTCATCGTCTTCTCGGAATACAAATCTTTGCCGGCGGCGAGCGTGTCGAGAAAATGGTGCGTGTGAATATGCAGCGGGCTGGCCACGATAATGGCGTCGATATCCTTCATGTCGAGCATGCGGCGATGATCGTCGAAGGTCTGAATGCCGGGGACTCTGCTTTTCGCCTGATCACGGCGGCGCGTGTAGACATCGGCCATGGCTACGAGTTCCACTCCGTGCAGCGGAAGAACTTGCCCGAGCAAATCGTTGCCGCGATCGCCCACGCCAATCATGCCCACGCGGACGCGGTCATTCGCGCCCAGCACGGTGGAAGCTGGATAGGCCAGCACGGCGGCGGTTCCCATCGCGGCCTGCTTCAGAAAAGTGCGTCTGCTTTGATCGGTCATGTTTCCCCCTTAATGTGGCGGAGTTTCTGGTTCAAAATTCTAAGGTTACCTAAACAGTCCGGTTCGTAGCGGCCCGGTTCGTACCAGCCCGGTTCGTAGCGGCCCGGTTCGTATCAGCCGGGTTCGTATCAGGGTGCGGCTTCAGCCGCACCGATTCGTCGCACCAACTATGCGGCTTTAGCCGCTGCGACTCCGAACGAACTCAGCGGCTGAAGCCAGTTGTAACTCTCGCGGCGGTGAACGGCATCGCTGAAGCGAAGCCCTGATACGAACCTAAACTTTTCGGCCTTACAACGCGTCCGCCTGTTGCAGCAGCGTCTTCATCCCCGCCCAACTCTTGCGCGAACATTCTTCGGGCGTACCGCCGCCGTTCCAGTGAGTCTCGAGGCTGACGGCGAAATGGTAGCCATCGCGCTTCAGCGCCTTGAACTGTCCCGCCCAGTCGATGAAGCCTCCGCCCATGGGCGCCCAATCGTAACCTTGGCCTTTCTTGACCGCATCTTTGCAATGGCAGTGGCCAATGCGATCCTTGGGCAGAAGATTGTAGCCGTCAGGATACGGAATCTCTCCCGCGGCGGCGGCGTTTCCCGGATCCCAGTTCAACATCAGCGAAGGCGACTGCACCGCGCTCAAAACCTTGGCGGACTCCGCCCCGGTCGCCGTGTTGCACGCCATTTCATTTTCCAGCACGAGAATAATGCCCTTCTTCTCCGCCTTCGCCGCGGCCTCGCGCAGCTTGTCGTTAATCGCGGCGCGATAAGGAGCCTGATCTTCCAGTCGCCAGAAATCGAAGCAGCGCACGCGGTCGGTCTGAAACGCCTTAGCCATATCCATGGCGCGCTCCAGAACTTCATCCTGCTGCGCGAGAGTAAAGTCGGCGCCAAAACTCTTGGCCTCGCTGAACTTCGATTTCGGCGCACCCGGCCAGTCGACTTTGAACAGCGGGCTGGCGATGTCGGTCACCTTCAGCTGGAACTTTTCGAGGATGCGCCGCGCTTCCGCCACTTCCTTCTCATCGAGGCTGATGATATTTTTCTTCCACATGCCGCGCAGCTCAATCCATCCCATGCCGAACTCGCGCGAGGCAACTTCGCAGGCGTGGCCGAAGTCCTGCGAAATTTCATCGTTGATCACGGAGATGCGGAACGGAGATTTGCTCTCGGCAGGATTCAGGCGGGCAAGCGGAGCGATCCGGGACGCGGCCTCCGCCGCCGTCGCGGTCACGCTCACGGCAACCATTCCCGCGAGAAATTCGCGGCGGGCAAATTGGACGGGCATGAACCGGCTCCTCGCCACTCTCAGATTCGATCTGCGTGACGGCAACGAAAGGCGCAAACAAATCTACACCATCGAAACCGTAAAGCGGTAGCCAGGTCGGGTGCATCACCGATTTTGAACGGGAGAAACCAGAACTGCAGACAATCTGAAGAAAAAGGCTTTTGCCCTTCTCCGCGAACTCTGCGGATTTTCTCAGCGATCTCGGCGGTCAGGCTTTAAGAGCTTTTAATCGCGAAGCACGCAGAGAAGATCCGCAGAGTTCGCTGAGAAAAGCCACACCGGGCGACAATCGAATATGGAGGTGAAGCTCGACGGATAGGGGCTTTCGAGTATCCGGAGCGGACCGTTTTGCGCGCAAAACAAAACGCCCCAGACTCAAAGAGTCGTGGGACGTCTGTTGATCAGCCCTCCCCCAAGTGCTGCTCAAGGACAATCTAACTCCACCCCCATGACCGGTAAATGGCTCACCAGTGCCATATATGGCACGAAAGTGGTAGGTAGAACGCTGTAGCCTGCAAGTCTCTGAAACAAAGCACGTTGGCGTCTCTGCGACCGGAAACACTCGCCGGACACCTTGGTCTATGCCCTAAAAATGGGGCACCAGTGTGAGCCCTTGAACTTTGTAGAATGGGACGCCATGAAATCGACGCCGATGCGAATCGTAGTCGCGATCATCTTTGCGCTGTTCCTCGCCAGCACCTCTGGCGATGCGCAGGATTCTCATTTTTCTCCCAACGATCAGCAGATTCCCGTGCCGGAATGTCTTTCGGGGGCAAAGGATCTGTGGCTGGCGGGCTCCAAACTTTGCACTCCCGCAGACCACGAGGCATGGCTGGCCGACATCCGCCACTGGCGCGACGAGCGCCGCATTCGCATAGGCTATGACGGCTCGCGTTATGACACCCCGGCGCTGCAGTGGGCGCAGTCCAGTTTCATTCAGCCGCAGATGATGGTGCAGGATCGTTACTTCTACGATCCCATCGCGGGCAAATACACCGTCGACCGCTATCTCGATGATCTCGAAAAACGCTACGGCGGAATCGATTCGGTGCTGATCTGGCCGACCTATCCGAACATGGGCATCGACAATCGCAACCAGCATGACCTGATTCGCAGCATGCCGGGTGGGGTGGCAGGTGTTCGACAGATGGTTGACGATTTTCACCGCCGCGGTGTGCGCGTGCTTTTCCCGATGATGATGTGGGACCAGGGCACACGCCAGCCCGAGCACGCCTCGCCCGAGCACAGCTGGCCCGCCGAGATCGCAAGTCTCATGGCGGAGATCGGCGCCGACGGCATCAACGGCGACACGCAGGATGGCGTCCCGCTCGCATTCTCGCAAGCCGCCGACAAGATCGGCCATCCTTTGGCGTTCGAACCGGAGGACGGTCCCTCGGACGAAGCCCTGGCCTGGAACGTGATGACCTGGGGACAATACCAGTTTCCCTTCACGCCGCTGGTCGACAAATACAAATGGCTGGAGCCGCGCCACATGGTGAACATCTCCGACCGCTGGAATCGCGACAAAACCAGCGACCTGCAATTCGCATTTTTCAACGGCGTGGGCTGGGAGAGCTGGGAAAATATATGGGGCATCTGGAACGGAATCACGCCGCGCGACGCCGAGGCCACGCGCTGCGTCGCAACCATCGAGCGCGCCTTCGCTCCTTTCCTGGTCAGTCAAGAGTGGGAGCCGATGACGCCCATGCTGCGCTACGGAGTCTTCGCCAGCCGCTGGCCGCGCGGGAATCAAACTCTGTGGACCATCGTGAATCGCAACGAGTACAACGTGGAAGGCGACGAGTTGGAAGTCCCTGAATCCGCCGGCGCGCGCTACTTCGATCTTTACCATGGCGTCGAACTCAAACCGGCGCCGCGAGACGGACACCTTGTACTCAGGTTCGCAATCGAAGCGCACGGCTACGGAGCTATTCTCGCGACAGATCTGGCGGCAAACTCCGCGCCCGATGCCTCACTTCAAACTCTGCTGGCGAAAATGAAACAGATGACGAGCACGCCGCTCTCGAGCTACTCGCACGAGTGGAAGTTCCTGCCGCAGCAGATCGTTCCCATCCCGCCCACCAATTCCACAACCGAGACGCCTGCCGACATGGTGAAGATTCCGGCCGCGGATTTTCTATTCGAAGTCTCCGGCATCGAAATCGAAGGCTCCAACGAAATGGGAGTGGACGTACAGTATCCGTGGGAGGATTCCCCGCGCCGTTTTCACCGCCACTCGCTCCACATCGACTCGTTCTATATCGACAAGTATCCGGTCACGAACGCGGAATTCAAGAAGTTCCTCGACGCCGCGCACTACCATCCGAAAGACGATCTGAATTTCCTGCGCGACTGGAAAAACGGAAATTATCCCTCAGGCTGGGACAATCGCCCCGTGACCTGGGTTTCGCTCGAAGATGCGCGAACCTACGCGGCCTGGGCCGGAAAACGCCTGCCGCACGAGTGGGAATGGCAGTATGCGGCGCAAGGCGCTGAGGCTCGACAATATCCCTGGGGCAACGACTGGGAGGCGAGTGCAGTTCCCGCGCCCGACCGGTCTCGCACCATGCGCGGCCCCGATCCGGTCGACGCGCATCCCAAAGGCGCGAGTCCCTTCGGCGTGATGGACCTGGTCGGCAACGTCTGGCAATGGACCGACGAGTTCGTCGACGAGCACACTCGCGCCGCCATCCTCCGCGGCGGCAGCTACTACCAGCCTCAAGGCTCGATCTGGTATTTTCCCCAGGCTTATCGCCTGCAGGAACACGGAAAATTGCTGCTGATGTCGCCCAGTATGGATCGCTCCGGCGCAGTAGGATTCCGCTGCGTGCGCGACGCGAGATGAACGATTTGTCTGCCCTCAGATGGAATCGACGCTGAAGGCATAAAGAATGGAGCCGACGAGCGGACTTGAACCGCTGACCTGCCGATTACGAATCGGCTGCTCTACCAACTGAGCTACGTCGGCCTGTCCTCGATTCTAAATGGGACCCTACAAAGCGTAAAGAGACGCGGGAGTGAAAACGAAGAAGCAAAAGGCGAGAAATGCGAATTACGCGCTCACGTTTTTCCGCGCGAAACCTGCCCGGCACCGACCCTGCCAACGTGAAGATGCGCGCGTCCCGGGGATCTTCCGGATGATCGTCCGTTCTACCGCCTACGCTGCCCGCTCCTCTGTCAGCGCGTCGAATTCCTGCTGCGAAGCCGCGGGCAGCAGCACCCACATGGTATAGACGCCGATCGCGGTTCCGAACGGAATATTAAAGAGCGAAACAAATGCCAGCACCAGCACCACAATGCGGCCCCAGCGTTCGCGGTGCAACAATCCCCAGCCCGCGATGAATCCGCACGCAGCCTTGGCCAGAACAATGATTCCTATCGTCGTCAGAATCGCGCTAAAGAACGACGTGGGCATTTCGGAGGGAGCTCCCATATCATGCAAATGCGGTACCAACGTATTCGCAATCACCAGCAGCACAAATCCCCCCACCGAATTCAAAGCCGACACGGCCAGCCACAAAATGCCGAGCAGGTGCATATGCTGTTGCACGCGGCCCTGCACCGGCTGCGATACCAGCACCGGACCGACAATTTGCTTGCCGCACTTGCTGCAAAACGACTGACCGGGCTGCACCGCACCGCCGCATCCATCGCAGAACATTTTCCGCCTCCCCGAACTTCCAGAAACCGCCGCAGCATCTTTCAGCACAAATGACGCTCAACAAAAGATACGCGGAAAACGCTTTCAGAGTTCCATCTTCCGCGCTCGCGTCAACTCAACGCTGAATTTCGCAAGGACCGCAAATTCGCCAACCTGAAATGCAAAAACGAAGAGGCTACCCGGCAACAGGGCAGCCTCTTCTTCAAGGGAGAATAGTTCCAACGGAGCTTTGAAATCCGTCAAAACTTTCTGCGCAAATCTTATGAGTCCAAAAACAGGGGTGTCAAGCGATTTTTATGAAATAAATGTCTTTGTTTTCAATGATTTAGAGAATCAATCAATACCGGCGATGAGTGTGCCAATTTGAGACAAAATCGGCGGCCGCAAGCCCTAAGCCGATCTATCTAAAGCCACTTACCCTCGCTTTGGAGGTGATTTCGCACCCCGTTCAGACCAAGTGCAGAATTGTCAAACCCGATTTTCGGGGGTCGTTCCAGCGTCGTCCGGCCTGTCCTCCGGCCCGATCTCAACTACCGTTTCCGTCAGCCGCAGCGAGATAAATTCCAGCTGTTCCGGCCGGTCAAAAACTTTGTCGGGATACCAGCGCTTCGCCAGGATTCGGATTCCACCAAACGCCACGCCCGCCACAAGGGCCAGCGCTCCCAGAATTCCGCAGAGCACCACGACGTTGATAATCAACTTGGTGAGGTCGCGAACCTGCGGATCGTCGGTCGGCTGGTGCCAGGTAACGCTCGCTTCCCAATTCACATTCCCCAGCAAAGTCTTCGCATCGCCGCTCGACACCGGGCCGGTGACGATCGCAATAATCGGTCCCGTGCGCTTGTCGAAAAACGAACCTGTGCTCTCCACACTCGCCACGCCCGATTGCGGCTGCGCCAGCCCTCGTGCGGCGTCAATGCGCCGCAGATGTGCAGCGGCCAGCTGTGGCGTAGGATACGAGATCAGCATCAGCGTCGCTTCCCCGCTCGGCGTGTTGTACTGCGCCAGACTCACTTCAGAACTCGTATCAAAGTCCACCAGTTCGGCCGCCACGGGCGCCGACTCAGCCGCCAGCGCCGCCGGACCCATCACATATTTCTGCGTGTTCGCCACGTAATCGCGGTGCGGCATGAACTCAATAAAGCTGGGCAGGTTGCCGGAACTTCCGCCGGGACGCGGCAACTCTCCCGCCAGCGCTCGCAACTCCGCCCCCGACATGGCCGACTCTTCACTGAACTGCGCGTCCACCAGCACATGCCCGCGATAAAAAAGCACGCGCCGCCCCAGCGACGCCCCCTGATCGCCAATCTCTTCCCGCCGCATCGCGGGCTGCAGATAAAACGTGTAGGCGCCAAACGCGCCGGAAGCATCGGCAAAACGCGCCGCCCGAATCTTCAGCGTGCGGCCATCGTCGCGCGTGTAGTTGGAGGTAGCGACATCAGAAAAGCCATATTCTTTCAGCACGGCAGCATTCGCCGGATCGGCTGCCACAGGATCAGTGCTGGTCCTGGCCGCGCCCTGCATCTGCCAGCCTCCAAACTGCTGCGGCAGCAACGCAGGCGCCTGCTCGGCATGAGGAGGTGCCGCAGGCTTATCTGCCGCAGCCGCCGCCCCTATCAGGCATGTGAAAGCAACAACGACTCGCGCCGAACCCAAGAAACTCATGAATCTCCCAATCTAAGAAAAACCCGTCATTAATTAGACCACAGAGACCTCAGAAAAGTTTCCCAGCCCCCGAATCTCCTGTAGCCGCTCAATCCCAGGACTATTCAGGTGTCATTCTGAGCTCGGCGACAGCCGGGCGAAGGACCTTACGCAGCCGCCGCCATTGATGCCGTGGATAGGAGTGCCCGCGCTTTCCTCCAGTACAGGCGCTCCTCGCATCAGTCCCGGTCTGGTTACCATCGTGCCCCGGGCCTACACATCAGGGCCATTCACAATCCGGCTCTCAGAGAGCAAACTGACTCTGGGTGAAGGCATGCCATCGGTAGCGAAGCAGCAGCGGCGCGGGAACCGTACCAAAGCCGTTCTTCCCGTAAGAGTCAGGGGCGTCGACAACACTGGCAAGGTCTTCGAGGAACTCGTGCACACCCTGGACGTGACTCCGGATGGCGTACGATTGGGCTCGGTCCGGCACGAACTGAACCTGCTCGACGAAGTATCAGTCTTCTATCGCAAACGGAAATTGCAGTTTCGCGTCATGTGGACGAAGAAGATGAAAGGCACATCCGAATTTCAGGTCGGCCTGCAGGGGCTGACCCAGGACAGCGAGCCCTGGGGACTGAATTTTCCGGAGTTCCGGCGTCAGCCCGTTCCGCAAGAGGCAGCTTCACATGCTTCGGCGGCGGTGTAGGGCAAAGGGAAAAAGTTATGAGCAACGCAGTGCAAAATTCTTCCTGGAATCGGCTTTGGTCGGATGAATCCGGTCAAGACATCGCCGAGTATTCCGTGATGCTCGCGGTGATCCTCGTCATCGTCGTCGGCACCGTCCGCCTGATCGGCTCCAACGCCGGCAACGTCTTCTCGCAAGTCGGCAGCTCGATCCAGTAGCCGGCGCCAGCCAGCTTCAGAATTTCTCTGCGAACTCTGCGGGGGTTCTCTGCGGCCTCAGCGGTTAAACGCTTTTTTTTCGTCGCTGCCACTCGTGGAAGTCAACCCAAGTCTCAAGCATTCGACGGAAACGAAATTCCCCAGAAGTTCCGCACGCGCTCGTCCTGCTCCACAAATTCTATGCCGTAAGTGGCCACTCCCTGCAGCGCCGGCAACAGCGCAACCACGCGCGCCGAGATCTGTGTGCCCCGCGAATTCTTGACCACGAGCACGCAGCCCACCGGCAACTGCCGGTCGATTTGAATCGCGGCTCCGTGCAGGTTCAAGTTCGTCGCCCGGGCGGTCAGGTTGAACGCAGCCTTCTGCCGATCTTCCCCCGCCAGCCCGACGACCGCGTTGAGCGCCATGCGGTTGCTCCGGCGTTTCGAAACCGGGCTTCGGCCCATGCCTGCCGCGCCCGCATGCTGTTGGTGAGTGCGATGAGTATGAGGCTGAGAATGTTCGCGACGATCCAAATGTTTCAAGTTCATGCGTCCTGAAACATTAGAACGCGCCAGCACGGTCCGCAACGTACGTCAGTCACCCATGCTGGTTACCCTACAACTCATTGATGACATTGAGGAAAACCCGGGAGCTATATCCCGCATTTGTCGTAAATGCCCCGGGTGAGGGTGCCCCATTTCTCGCGCGTTCTTTGCGTGAGAAGTGGGGCTTTTGATTTCGTGTGATTAGATGAACCGCAGACTTCCCAGACGAACGCCGGCCTACTGCCCCGCCGCCTTATCCATCTTGCTGGCCAACTTCACGCCGCTCAATCCATTCGCGTAGTTGGCGATGCCGCGATAGAGCGACTCCGCAATCCGCTGCCGGTACTCGCTGGTCTCCAGCCGATGCTCGTCGGTGGGATTGCTGACGAACGAAATCTCCGCCAAAATCGACGGCATGTTCGCCCCGATCAGCACAATGAACGGCGCTTTCTTCACCCCACGATTGCGAATGGCCGGGCTCTTCGCCGCCAGCCCGCTGTGCAGCGACTCCTGCACATCGCCGGCAAACTCGCGCGACTCTTCAATCTTCTCTTTCAGCGCGATCTTCTTCACCAGATCCTGCAGTTCGTAAATCGATTTCTCGGAAACCGCATTCTCGCGCGCCGCCACTTCCAGCGCTTCCGGCGACGAAGTGAAATTCAAGTAGTAAGTCTCGACGCCGCGCGCCGCCGAATCATGACTGGAATTCGCGTGAATCGAAATAAACAAATCCGCGCGCTGTTGGTTGGCGATCGCCGTCCGTGTCTCCAGCGGAATAAATGTATCGTCCTTGCGCGTGTAAACCACTTCCGCGCCCAGCCGCGTCTCCAGCAACTTGCCCAGCCGGCGGCCGACTTCGAGCACCAGATCTTTTTCCTGCAAACCATCCGGGCCAATCGTCCCGGTATCGTGGCCGCCGTGGCCGGGATCAATCACAATCCGCCCAATTTTCAATCCCAGCGCGCGAATCAATGACCGGTCGCCGCTGGCAGTCGGCCGCGCCTCGCGCGCATCAAAATCCGCAGTCTTCCGGCTCGAGCTGTGCGAACCAGCGTTCGCGCTGAGACGCGGCGACTTGGCCACCGATTCTGCCTCAGAATCAGCTGCGGTCCCATCGTCGCCAGCCGCGTCAGAATCCGCCGCCGGAGCCGGCTTGTGCGCCGCCTGCGCCGCCGCATGCGATCGCCTCACCGGAGATTCAACCTTCGCCACCTGCGCCGGCGAATCGTCATCATCGTCGGCCTCAACCACAACTTTCTTGACCACGGTCGGCGCCGCCTTGTCGCCAGCGGCTTTAGGCTCAGAGTTCGCCTGGTCGTGAATCTGCTCGCTCGCCGTGGCCGGCTTCCCTGCCAAAGCCTTCAAGTCAGCTTTCAACTCCGACTTCGGAACCGCCTTCGCAACTTCCTTCGGCAGCTCCTTCGAAACTTGCTTGGCAGCGCTGGCAATCGTCGCAGCCTTCGGCGGAGCTTCCACATCAGCCGTCGCAGCCGCGGCCTCCTCCAGTTCCCGCGCGTGCGCCATCCTGTCCTGACCGTCTTTGCTGTGTCCGGCTTTTCCGTGAATATCGATAATCAGCCGGTACGGATTCGGCAGCAGGAACGCTTCATAATCGGAAAGGTTGTCCACTTCCAGCACCACGCGCGTGCGTCCCGGTTGAAACTGCGCCACGCGAATCTTTTTCAGGAATCCGTCGTCCACATCAAAGCTCTTGCCCACCAGCGTCGACGCCAGCTTGGTGCCGCGCAGATCAAAGAAAATCCGGTCCGGATCGGCAATGCGCTGCGATCCAAACTTGATGTCGCTCTCCAGATCAATCGCCACCCGCGTGTAGTCCGGCGTAGACCAGTGCCGAATCCCTGTCACCCGCGGCAACCGCCCCAAATGCGCGTCGGAAGATTCCTGCCCAGCGCCGTCGGCCTGTTTATCGGTGTTGCCGTCAGCCTTGTTGTCGGATTTCGAGCCCGCATCAAGGTCGGACTTAACATCGGCCTTCGCGTCAGAATTCGGGGCCGTCGAATCCTTCGCATTCTTGTCCTTGTCTGCGCTCTTCTCGGCGACGCTCTTATCAGCGACGTCTTTACCGCCGACTCCAGGCTTTTTCTTCGCGCCCGCTTTCTTCTCCGCCGAAGCCTCCCGATCCAGCTCCGCCACAGCCTGATGCGCATCCTCCACCAGCCGGTTATGCGGATAGCGGTGCAGAAATTCCTGAAACACGCCGCGCGCCTGCTCCGGATCGTTCAGATCATCTTTGTAAATCTCGCCAATCGTGAACAGCGCATCGCAGCGATACTTGCTGCCCGGATACTCTCGCCGCAAAAATTTATACTGCGCAATCGCCTCATGCAGGATCTTGTCGTCGTCAAAGCGCCGCCCCATCTCCACCAGCGTCTCCGCCACCGCGACTACGCTGGGATCGGCCTTGGTCGAAGCCGGCGCGCCAAAGTAAACGTTGCGATAAGAGTTGATCACGCGCTGGTAGTCATGCCGCGTGCGGTCGGCCAAGGGACGCCCATTGAGCGCTTCCCGCATGCGTTCAGCAGCGGCAAAGCGGTCGCGAGCCCAAGCTTCCGTATGATGGTGAGAGGACCCGGCGCGGGCGTAGGAAGTCACTCCAGGCAGCGCCATCAGCAACAGCAGCGCCGCCCAGCGCAAGCCGCGCTGGCTCGATTTCATTTTCAAATTCGTCGGTCTCGTTACTGTCTCGATCCAACGTTAAAGTTAAACAACCCGTGCCTGCCTGAGAGATTCCACCAAAACTTTATTTAGGGTGCCCCATCCTTGTCGCGTTCTTTGCGACAGGGTGGGGATCTTGATTCCCATTCCTTCCATACCGAGGGTGCCCCATTTCTCGCGCGTTCTTTGCGCGAGAAGTGGGAATTCCACTCCCCATTTCCTTAAACAGATGCCGCCACCCCTAATCCGTGTTGCTGATGTAAAGCACGCCCCGCGCATCCCGTTGCACCCGCACCGGAGCATGCGACGGCCCCGCCGGAGTAAGATCAAACCCGCCATAGTAGAGGTTCGTAATCCTCCGCACATAATTCTGGGTCTCGGCAAAATGCGGAATGCCCGCACTCCTCGCCACCGCCCCCGACCCCGCGTTATAAGCAGCCAGAGTCAGATTCACGTCACCGCCATAATTTTCCAGAAGTTGCTTCAAGTGCCGCACCCCCGCGTCCACGTTCTGATCGGGGTCAAACGGATTGTTTACCTTCAACGACCGCGCCGTCTGCGGCATCAACTGCATCAGCCCCATCGCACCCTTGCGCGAAACCGCATTGGAATTAAAATTCGACTCCACTTTCACCACCGCCCGCACCAGATTCGGATCCACATTGTGCCGCGCCGCCGCCATCACGATCGACGCATCAATCTCTTCCTGCGAAGCCTGATGTCCGCGCGCATTCGCCGCCAAAATCTTGGCGTTCGCCGACTGCACCGACTCATGCCCGTAGTATTGGCTAACTTCCGCTGCCGCCGACTTCGCCGCCTGCATCGACGCCGTTCCCGCCGAGGGCACCGGCTTCCAGCGGCCTTCTTTGCCGCTCCAGTACACCAGTGAAGACCGTTTCAGCTGGGCCGCAGGCGTAGCGTGCTTCTGCGCCGGCGCGTCATCGTTCACATAAATCTTGCGCCCATGCTCCTGCGTGCTCGTAATCAGGTCGGGTTTCCTCTCGCCCTCGGCCGCCCACACGGGCGCCGGAGCAAGAAAGAAGGAGGTCGCGATTGCCGCGTTGGCCGTCAGCGTCAATGTCAATGTCAGTGCGAGTTGCAGGTGCTTTCGCATCATCCGGGCGTTTCCCTTTCTCCGATCCTTCGCTTGGGGCCGATCCGGACAAACCACATCCAGACAAACTTCGCCCTCTTCACCCACCACCCGGAACCTGACGGAGAATCCTAACCAGAGTAGGACAATTATAGGCGGCAGGGGGTAGGTCGGCAATCTATCCGAAGGGAGTAGAACCATCGGAGTAATCTTCGTAACCAATTGAAAAATATAAGCATTAGAGAGATCCAACACCTTCCGGTCGGAAGTCAAAGGTAATGTTGAAGCAGGTTACCGCCCCGGGCAGGAACACTAAAACCGCCCTACTTCTCCAGCGCCGCCGCAAACGCATCCAGCGACAACGACCGCAACAAATTCCGCCGCATCCCGCGCTCCACTTCAGCCAGCCGGTCCGACGCCAGGCTAATCCACTCAAAATCAGCTGACTCCGCCATCCGCTTCAACTCCCCGGCAATATCCGTATTCCGCACCAACTCCGGAGCCCCCGCCTCAATCGACGCGAGATCGCGCAGCAACGAATAAAGCGTCCGAATCAACTGCTCCGTCTTCTCTCGCCCCTCGGCCCCGGGCCGGTAAGTCTCGGTCACCTTAAACAGTTCAGAATGCTCTCCACCCTGCAGCGCCGATTTCAAAATCGCCAGCGCATGCGCCCGCGCCGCGACGTACGCAGCCAGGTCAAACCCGCGCGCCCGTCCCACCGCCCCCTCCGACAACCGCGCCACCAGCGCCCGCTCCGCCGCCTTCCATTCCGGACGATTCGCCACCAGATGCTTCTCAATCTCTTCCCGCGGCAGCGCACCCAGCTGAAACACCATCGAGCGCGAGCGAATCGTCGGCAGCAACTCCCCCGGATTCTCCGTCAGCAAAAAAATGGTCGCAAACTCCGGAGGCTCCTCCAGCACCTTCAGCAGAGAATTCGCCGCCTCCTTCATAAACGCCGAATCCGTAAAGATGTAAACCCGTTCCTTACCCTCAGCCGGCCGGTAATAAATGGTCTCAATCACCCGCCGCACCTGATCGACCTTAATCATCATTTGCGGCGGATCAGGCGGAATGATCAGCACATCCGGATGCGTCTGCACAAACAACCGCGTCTCTTTCTTATCCGTCTCCCGCAGATTCTCCCGCGCCTCAACCGCCTCGGCAAACCGCGCGTCCAGATCGCCAGCCTGCGCGATACGCACACAGTTCGCACACGTCCCGCAAAAATCCGGCAGCCCATCGCTAGTAGTCGGCGCCAGACAATTCAGCGCCTGCGCCAGCATCAGCGCGAGCGTATATTTCCCCGCTCCCCGCCCGCCAGCCAGCACCACAGCATGCGGAAACCGCTCCCGCGCCAACATATCGCGCAAGCGATGAACTGTCTCGGCGTTACCGTGAAAGTCAGAAAACATAAGACCCACTCATATGCATTGTCATCCTGAGCGGAGTGACCGGTCGGCAAAGCCGAGCGGTCACGCAGTCGAAGAACCCCGCGTCACTTAATAGTACCCGCGCCGCATCCGGGAGTTTCCCAGCGGTCTACGCAGTCGAAGAACTCCGCGTCACGAAATAGTACCCGCGTTCTCGCCATCTGGGAGTTTCGACCGTTGCCGCTTCCCTACACCTTCAACTTCCTCCGCACCACATCCAAAATCCGCGCATGCGTCTGCCCCGGCGTCCCGCGCGCGTTCACCACGACAACCCGCGCATGCTCCCGCGCCGCGATCGCCACATATCCCTCATGTACCCGCGCAAAAAATGCCCGCGTCTCCGACTCGAACCGGTTCTCATCCGATTGCCCACGCGCCGCGCTCTTCGAGTTGCGCTTATTCCGCCGCCGCGCCCGCCCCACGCTGGCCGCCGCATCCGAATCCAGCAGGATCGTCAAATCCGGCTGCAGATTCCCGCACAGCACCCGATGCAACTCCCGCACCGCCTCACTCCCCAACCGCCGCCCATATCCCTGATAAGCTTCCGTCGAATCCGTGAACCGGTCACACAGCACAATCGCGCCCGCCGCGAGCCCCGGCTCAATCACCTCCGCAATATGCTGCGCCCGCGAGGCAAACATCAGCGCCATCTCCGCGAGCGGCGAAAGCCCCGCCGTCCCCGAATCGAGCAGCACCTTGCGAATCTTCTCTCCCGTCGCAGTCCCGCCCGGCTCCCGCGTTTCCACAACCTTATGCCCCGCCGCCCGCACCACCGCCGCCAGCTTCCGCATCTGCGTGCTCTTGCCCGTCCCGTCGAGCCCCTCGAACGTGATGAACTTTCCGCGTCGCGACATCTGCGAAATCATAGCAGCAACAATGCTTGCGGAATTCCCTCCGTCCGCTTAGAATTGAGTACACAAGCGTACACATTGGAGACCCATGGGAACCCTCAAAGTCGGCATTCGAGAATTCCGCGAAAAACTCGCCACCTACCTGCTGGAAACGGATCAAACCGTCGCCATCACCCGCCACGGCGACACCATTGGCTATTTCATTCCCGCTCGCCGCAAGCGCAACGAGACGGAGAAGGCAGCCTTTCAAGAGGCAGCCTTACGCCTGCAGAAAGAGATGGCCGCAGCCGGCGTCACCGAAGACGAAATCATTGAAGACTTCAAACGCTGGCGTCGCAACGGACGAAAATGAGCGCAGCCAGGGGATTGGTTCTCGATACAAATATTCTGCTGCGCGCCGTATTTGGTCAGCGCGTATCGAAGCTGCTCGAGCAGTACGAGAATCGCGTCAGATTTTGCAGCCCACACACCTGTTTTCAAGAAGCGGAGAAATACATTCCGTCAATCTCTGCTAAGCGTAGCCTCAGTCCTGATGGCAGTCTCGCGCGTCTCGACCAACTTTCACGTCTCGTCGAGCCAGTCGATTTAGCCGTCTATGTCGAACTGGAGCAACCCGCCCGCAGCCGCATCGAACTCCGCGATCCCGACGACTGGCCGATCGTCGCCGTCGCGCTCTTGCTCGATTTACCAATCTGGACCGAGGACCAGGATTTCTTCGGTAGCGGCATCGCCACCTGGACCTCCGACCGGGTCGAACTCTACCTTCGACAGCGATGACCGCTCACTGTACGCTCCACTCCCCGACTGCTATAGTTTTCCTTCGCATCGATTGACATTCGCTTCATCACAAAACCAACACGAGGGCCCCAGAACAATGAAACTCTCCACACTCTTGGGATCATCCTGCATCGCACTCCTAACCATCTCCGCAGCCGCCGAAACGCCGACCGCGTCCGCCCCACCCACCGTCACCCTCTCCGTCGACGCCACCACCGCCCCCCGCAAAATCTTCCACGCGACATTGAAGATCCCCGCCGCCCCCGGCGACCTAACCCTCTACTACCCCAAGTGGATCCCCGGTGAACACGCCCCCGACGGCCCCGTCATCGATCTCGCCGGCCTGAAATTCTCCGCCGCCGGCAAAACCCTGAAATGGCGCCGCGCTCTCGACGACGGTTACACCATCCACGTCGAAGTCCCCGCGGGCACAACAGAAGTCAACGCCGAACTCGACTTCCTCTCACCCGCAACCTTCGAAGGCGGATTCTCCGCCGGCTCCTCCGCCACCGACAAGCTCGCCATCATCAGTTGGAATCAAGTCCTGCTCTATCCCAAAGGATTCAAGTCCGACGACATCAACTACTCTGCCAGCCTGAAACTTCCCGACGGATGGAAATTCGGCACGCCGCTTCCCGTCACCAGCCAGACCGGCAACGAAATCCACTTCGCCACCGTCTCCCTCACTACGCTGGTCGACTCGCCCGTCATCACCGGAGAATTCCTGAAAGTCGTCCCCCTGGCCAGCGATCCCCCCACCGAAATGGATATCGCCGCCGACAGCGCCGCCGCCCTCGACGCCCCGCAATCAGCCTGGGACCACTACAAGAGCCTGGTCGACCAAGCCCAGAAACTTTTCGGCGCGCATCACTACCGCGACTACCACTTCCTCTACACCCTCAGCGATCACGTCGCCCACTTCGGTCTCGAGCATCACGAATCCGACGACAGCCGCGTCGGCGAGCGCTCTCTCGTCGACGACACCGCCCGCAAACTAACCTCCGGCCTCCTCCCCCACGAATATGTCCACTCCTGGAACGGAAAATTCCGCCGCCCCGCCGACCTCGCCACGCCCGACTACGAGCAGCCCATGCAGGACGATCTGCTCTGGGTCTACGAAGGCCTCACCAACTATCTCGGCTTCGTGCTCACCGCGCGCAGCGGCCTGCTCACCGCCGATCAAGATCGCGACGACCTCGCCCTCACCGCCGCCGCACTCGACCACGTGCCCGGCCGCGAATGGCGCAACCTGCAAGACACCGCCGACGCCGCCCCCGAACTTTATTTTTCTCCCCGAGCCTGGGAATCCTGGCGCCGCGGCACCGACTTCTACGACGAAGGCACGCTGGACTGGCTCTGGACCGACGTCATCATCCGCCAGCAAACCAAAGGCGCGAAAAGCATCGACGATTTCTGCCACCTCTTCCACGGCGCGCCCACTACGGGCCCCATGGTCAAGCCCTACACCTTCGACGATGTAGTCGCCGCCCTGAATCAAATCACGCCCTACGACTGGCGCGGATTCTGGACCGAGCGCCTCACCAACCACGGCCCCGGCGCACCTCTCGGCGGCATCGAAGGCAGCGGATGGAAAGTCGTCTACGACGAAACCCCATCCGAAATGGCCAGCTCCGCCATGGGCGCATACCATTACGTAAACGCCGCTTACTCGATCGGCCTCATACTCGGCGAAGACGGCAGCGTCTCCGACACCATCGAAGGCATGCCCGCCGCCAAAGCCGGCATCGGCCCCGGCATGAAACTAATCGCCGTCAACGGCCGCCGCTATTCCCCCGAAGTCCTCCGCGACGCCCTGAAATCCGCAAAGACCAGCCCCGATCCCATCGCCCTACTGATCGAAAACACCGAGTACTACAAAACCTACAAACTCGACTACCACGCCGGCGAAAAATATCCCCACCTAGTCCGCGACGAATCGAAACCAGATGTGCTGACAGAAATCCTGAAAGCAAAATAGTGGTGGGTTGGTTTTGATCAGTGTGGGACCGGGCTCATTGGCCCGGTCAGGCGCGCAGTCGCCGTGCCTTTCGCGGCAGCACCGTTGCCGCTCTAGTACACGGGCGGTGCCTGAGCGCGTCAAGCTTACAGGGGAATCGAATGGCATGCCCGCCTGTTAACGGCCATAAGCGCGCCAACGCCGGACATGACGCCATTCGGCAGACTCTCCCGCATGCCGTCTAGGTACCGTGAACTCATGGCCCGTCCACGGATTCGACCGCGTACTCAGATCGCTTCGCTCGCGAATAAAAAGTCGGTCGACAGGTGGAGAGCGTCGTCGCGTGAATTCAGACGTCGTCTGACTCTCATCTCGAGTAGCCGCATGACTATTAATGGCTCGCGTATTGTGCGATACACCCAGACGTAGTCACCAAGTCCGAGCCTTAATCTTCCGGCTCGAAACGTTGGCCGCAAGTCCTACGTCCCTGACCTTGTGGCACACGCGGCGCGTTGACTATGGATCGGAAGACCAGCAGCATGCGAACAACAGGATTTCCAGCACAAAGCTGACGGACGCCTTGACCCTGGATTTGACCGCAGATTGATGCGACGTGACCGACCTCGCCTATACCGACCGTCACGCGCGATGTGAAGTGACTGCAATCCGGAGAGAGAAATTGAATTGGCTTGATAAGCCTGGCGCTCGCAGACAGAAACAATGGCAGTCTGATCCATAGTCCACGATACATCCCAAGGTGGATGGACATAAGCCAAGGCTTGTACCGAAGCAATCACCGCTACTCCGCAGCCGCGAAACGATCCGTTCAATAGAGATCGCACGTGCTCATTCAACCGTGGACCTCATACACAAGGCCAAGAAAGAATTGCACGTAAGCATCGCCAGAGTTAGCATTTGCTTGCACAGCTGACTTCGAGTGGAGTAACGAATCACAAGTAGGCTCCGCCACTGCTCCAACCACACATACCAAGCAAAGAACAGAAACCGCAGCGCGGACAAAAGTTCTTGATGCATGCTTGTTCTTCCTTTCCGCTCAACATCTTCGATGTGTACGCAAACCTCGTTCTTTATCGTACCGAGGCAGCAGCGAAGGGGTGAGTGACTGAGGTAATGTGGCGGTCATCTGGAGTCTAGGAGTTGAAACATCCATTGCACTCATCGCCCCGCATTTCGAGCCACATCGCGCCGTCCACCCTGCGGTACAATCTCATCCGCCCATGACTCTCGCGCGCCTCGCCCCAATCGCGTTCCTCCTGCTCTCTAGACCGCCCACGCCCAAATCCTCGGCTTCACCCCCGCCCACGCCACCCGCGAAACCGCCGTCGAAGAAAAATTCAAATCCATCCCCACCCCCGAAGAAGAACGCCGCCAGCACCGCATCTTCACCCAGGAACCCCACGTCGCCGGATCCAAACGCAACAACCAACTCGCCGAATACATTCGCGACGAATGGAAAAAGCAAGGCCTCGAAGACGTCACCATCCGCGAGTACGACGTCTACGGCACCAACCCAAAATCCGCCTCGCTGGAAATGCTGGCGCCCACACATTACACAGCGCTGCTCAAAGAAGCCCCGCTCCCAGGCGACGACGATTCGAAAAATCCCGCGATCTCCGCCGCATGGCTCGGCATGTCGATCTCCGGCGACGTCACCGCCCCGCTCGTCTACGCCCACTCCGGCAATCCCGAGGACTACGACCTCCTCCGCAAAAACGGCATCAGCGTCAAAGGCAAAATCGTCCTCGTCCGCTACTCCAACCCCTACAGCTATCGCGGATTCAAAGCCCTCACCGCGCAGCGCGAAGGCGCGGCCGCCATGCTCGTCTACAGCGACCCGCAAGAAGACGGCTACACGAAAGGCAAAGTCGATCCCGACGGCCCCTGGGGCCCCGAATACAAAATCCAGCGCGGCGCCATCACCTACGACTTCATGGTCCCCGGCGACCCCACTACTCCCGGATGGCCCTCCGTCCCCGGCGCAAAACACATTCCCATTGAAGACGCTATCTCCGCCCCGAAAATTATGGCGATGCCGCTCTCCTGGCACGACGCCAAGCCGTTACTCCAAAATCTCGACGGCCCCGTCGCTCCCGATTCCTGGCAAGGCGCACTCGGCTTCGCCTATCACCTCGGCAGCGACCAGGAAAAAGTCCATCTCAAAATCGAAATGGAAAACGGCCTCCAGCCCTACTACGTAGTCGAAGGCCGCCTCCGCGGCGCCGAACTCCCCGACGAATGGGTCGTCCTCGGCAACCACCGCGACGCCTGGGTTTTCGGCGGCGTCGACCCAAGCAGCGGCACCGCCAGCATGATGGAACTCACCCGCGCCCTCGGCGAACTAAAAAAACAAGGCATGCGCCCCCGCCGCACCCTCGTCATCTGCAGCTGGGACGGCGAAGAAGTCGGCCTCACCGGCTCCACCGAATGGGGAGAACAATTCGCCGACGAGCTCCGCGCCAAAGCCGTCGCCTACATCAACGTCGACGAAGCCACCAGCGGCCCCAACTTCCACGGCCAGGCCGTCGCATCCCTAGCCCCCATGCTGGTAGAAACCACCCGCACTCTAAAAGATCCATCCGGCAAAACTCTCTACGAAGCCTGGAAGGCCACCGCCGCCAAAGAAAAAGAAGAAGGCCACCAATCCACCCAGATGAACGACTCCGGCGTCGACGACGGCCAACTCGCCGACACCCGCATCGGCAGCGGCAGCGACCACACCGTCTTCCTCAACTTCGTCGGCGTCCCCGTCATCGGCCTGCAATTCGACGGCGACTACGGCGTCTACCACTCCGCCTACGACGATTTCTACTGGATGAACCACTTCGGCGATCCCGGCTACCAATACCACACGCTGATGACCCAACTCTGGGGAGTAACGGCCCTCCGCCTCGCCAACGCCGATCTCCTCCCGTTCGACTTCGCCACCTACGCCGCCAACATCCGCGAGTTCGTGAACGACCTAACCGACAAAAACAAATCTGTCATAGCGACTAATCTCACCAGCCCTGTCATCCTGAGCGGCGGCGCAGCCGGCGCGAAGGACCCTACGAAACTCTCCGCCACCCCCAGCGCATCCGAGACCGCATCCAAACCCTTCGAATCTCACCGAAGTTCAAAAAGCCATCACCAACTTCGAACTCGCCGGAAAAAAGCTGAACGCCTCCCTCACCCAGAAACTCGCCGCCGGCCCCCTCGCCCCCCAACTAGCCGCCACCCTCAACCACGGCCTGATGCAAGTCGAACGCAACTGGCTCAACCCCAACGGCATCCCCGGACGCCCCTGGTTCAAACACATCCTCTACGGCGCCAGATTCACCTACGCCCACCTCGAACTTCCCGGCTTCACCGAAGCCGTCGAAGCCAAAGACTGGCCCACCGCCAAACAGCAAGCCGAAATCCTCGAACGCGCTCTCGCCACCAACACTAAACTCCTCGATCATCTAAACGATCAACTCAACTCCGCGCTTAATAAATAAATAAGTTATTCCGACCCACTCGCAGCCGGTGAAACCGGCAAGAGCGGCGAGGAATCTGCTTTTCCCCCACTCCAAAAAACCGCAGTCACCCAAAACTGCCGCGCCCCCTTTCTGCATTTCCTGTGCACTCCCTGTGGACAACCCGCAGCCGCACTCCACCATCTCCATACCCGCTCCGAATCCCGACATCAAAACGCCGCCATCCAGTGCCGTAATCGCTCATCTTCCACCCCTCACCTCTTACTCATTCCCGAGCCACGAATCCTCTCCCACCGTTTTCCTCAACTGCACCAAAAATACTGAATTGACCAACTCCCATTTCGCTCGTAGAGTCACCTTCGCTCTCGCGAAAAATTATTCGTTCCACCTGCGCCAACCGGCTGGCCGTTGCATCAATCGGCGCGCGCAGTTAGCCAAGCACGATAGCCAAGCACTCGGGGCAGCGCCACATGAAATCAGAAGAATGGAAGACGTACCGCACGCGTTTCCTGGTGAAGTCCAAGCAACTCACTTCCAGTCTCAGCTTCGTCGATCATCTCGGCCGCCAGCACTGCGGCCGCAAGGGCGACTACCTCGTCGAGTCCTCCGACGGCGTGCTCAGCATTGCCCCGCGCCGCATCTTCGAAGACATCTACGTCCCCATGACAGCGCAGGAAATGTCTGCCGACAATCTCGGCAGCGATTCCCCACTCACAAACTCGCAAGCCATCAAACCCGCCGACCTCGCCCACCACAACTTTGAAGCCATCGCAATCGAAGAAATCAAACTCCCAAAATCCCCGCCCCGCCGACGCCGCGACGATCCTCCCGCCGCCGACGGACCCAACCGCACCCGCCGCAAACTCCCACAACCCTGCCGCGTCTCCTCCGCCACGCGTCTGGGCCTGATGTGAACTCAAGCCGGGTGCCCCATTTCTCGCGCGTCCTTTGCGCGAGAAGTGGGGATTTTGACTCCGTCGGACGAACGAACCGTTTCTCAACCTTCCAACCTCACGGCAACCCCAGCCCCTGCCGTCAGATACGGTCCCAAAAAGGGAATCCATGCCCACTCTCAACAATCCGCGACTGTCCCTCTTTTTCCACAATGTGGAAATCGAGGCCGCAACCCCGCACCAAGCCCGTCATTGCTAGGGATACAACCTGTAGTGTTTCCCTCTTGACAGGCACAATCTGCGGGAGTAACTTTGCAATCCCAAGCAACAAATATTCCGCCTCACGGGAATGGGACGGAATCAGGCAGTCGCAGTAAAGCGCGGTCCGGTGCCCAGCCAGAGGTGACTCGGCACCCTCCGCCGCAGTAAAAGGCTCAGGCGCCCGGGCTTCCAGATCCGTAAGCCCGGCGCCGAAACCTGAGATGAAACGGTGTCCGGAAGCCGAATAGGGAAGCCGGGAGCCGAGGTAGTGCGGTGGCCGTTTCCCCGACCCTCTCCCGGGGCGCGACGAGCTGAAATTGCAACCAGCAGTAGACGTGATGAAACCTGCCACGCCGGCAGACAGGAAAGTTGTCACCGCAGCGACCCCAACCGGTTCGCTCCCTGAAAACCGGCGCGGCAGCAGCAACAAAGATTTCAGGAGCCCGCAATGGAAGGTCTAACTCGCCTCGTCACCGAATCCCTGGCACGCCACGGATTCGATCGTCCCCTCGACTATCGCCGCCTGCAATGGTCGCGCTGGTTCCGCTGCGAATCCCATCACAGCCTCCTCTTCGTCCCCAGCAAACCCGGCGTTTTCGCCATCGCCGAAGAGATCCTGGATTTTGGCACCACCGATGCCCACGTAGCGACGGACGCATTCGTCCGTCCCGCGAGCGAAGCGAGCGGCGCACTATCATCCGGCCCGGAGCCGAATCGCGTCGCCAATCACCGATTCTCGCCCCTCGGCACCCCGGAAGCCGAGAGCCGGAAGCCGGAAGCCCCCAAACGCATGCTAGCCGTAACCCAATTCTTCGAAGACGACGACATGGCCTTCGTCCTCGACCGCATGCTCTCGCGCCAGAACGTAATGAGCTCCCGCCTGGCCTCCGGCCGCTACTTCGTCCGCTTCGTCGTCGTCGAAGACCAGACCCAGCGCCGCAGCATCTGCGCCGCCCTCAATCAATGGATCGTCTCCGCCGCCGAAAAAGCCACGGGTATCGCCTCCGAATTCGCAACTTCCCTGGAACTGACCCCTGCCACGGAATACATCCCCCAGCCCGACGACCGCCAACAATCTCTCTTCCCAACCGAAAACGTCGCACAGAATCCCCATGTGGGGCGGACACTCCTGTCCGCCAACGCCGACGCCACCATAAATCGGCTGTCCACCGTCGCAGCCCACCCCCAAGCAGCGTCCCCGCAGCTAGACTCCGGAGCCGCCACCAACATTCACTGTCCATCCCCCCTCCCCTCCGGTTTCTAACCGGATCGGAATCAGGATGACGCAACGCGTCAGCGTTGCGATCAATCGTTCTTTGCAGGCATTTCGTATCAAGTTTCAAATCAGGATTTGAGTCGGGTTCGTATCAGGGCACGGCTTCAGCCGTGCCGCAAAGCGCCCAAGATGGAATCGCGGCTTTAGCCGCTGAGGAAAGCCCTAAGGGGCGAAAGAAGGAGGCCGACCGTGCTAATGCAACCCGATAAATTTCTTCCGGTTACAACCGAGCCAGGCTTCCAAACCCTGGTTTCCTCCGGCCTAAACGGCGACTTCCGCGTCCGGGATACTTCCACCGGAGAGCTTTACCTCAACTTCCTCGCGATGGGGCAATCCTTCTTTCGCGTCGCCGAAAATGATGGTCCCACCCGGTTGGAACGAGTCGAAGACAAATTGCTGGTCACCAAGCTGATAAGAACGAAATACGCCTATGTCGACCTTTATTTCAAACACTGATGTGTCAAACACTGAATCGCAGCACCCGATTCCCCCGCCCGCTGGCCCGGACGCCCTGAATCGGCGCAACACCAATAGAATCTAATTAATTGGAGAGCCCCATGGCAGAATTGAAGACCGCAACCGAAACCACCACCCCCGCCGCCGCCCCGTCGACGCCCGCCGTTCCTAATAAGAAGAAATCCCCCGGCCTCGCCTTCCGCCGCTTCTTCACGAAGCCCGGCGTCTCTCCCTACAACGAAGTCGAATGGGAACTCCGCCTCGCTCAGATCACCGACGCCCAGGGCAACATCATCTTCGAGCAGAAGGACGTCGAAGTCCCCAAAGACTGGTCCATGACCGCCACCAACATCGTGGCCTCGAAATATCTGCACGGCAAGATCGGCACTCCCGAGCCGCGAAACCGGAGTCCGCCAGCTCGTCGCCCGCGTCGCCGAAACCATCCGCGACTGGGGCATGGCGCAAGGCTACTTCAGCACCGCCGAAGACGGCGCAACCTTCCACGACGAACTAGTCCACATCCTCGTCCGCCAGTACGCCGCCTTCAACAGCCCCGTCTGGTTCAACGTCGGCTGCGACCGCATCGAGCCCAATTCCGACGGCCGCAACTGGCACTGGAACCCGCAAAACCCAAAACGTCGAATTCGGCGTCACCGGATACACCAAGCCCCAGTGCTCCGCCTGCTTCATCAACTCGGTAAAAGATTCGCTCGACTCCATCCTCACGCTCGCGAAAACCGAAGGCATGTTCTTCAAGTGGGGATCCGGCACCGGCACAAACTTGTCGCCCCTGCGCGGATCCACCGAAACTCTCTCCGGCGGCGGCACCGCCAGCGGCCCGCTCAGCTTCATGAAAGGCTTCGACGCCTTCGCCGGCGTAATCAAGTCCGGCGGCAAGACTCGCCGTGCCGCCAAGATGGTCATCCTCAACGTCGACCATCCCGACATCATCGACTTCATCGAGTGCAAACAGAAAGAAGAAGCCAAAGCCCACGCGCTGGTCGCCAAGGCTACGACGGATCGTCTCCCGACTCCGACGCCTACAGCTCCATCTTCTTCCAGAACGCAAACAACTCCGTCCGCGTCACCGACGACTTCATGTACGCGGTCGTCCGCGACACCGACTTCTCCACCAAGACGGTCACCGACGGCTCCCGGTCGCAAGACGTTCAAAGCCAAAGAGCTGCTCCGCAAAATTTCCGAAGCCACCTGGCACTGCGGCGATCCCGGCATGCAATACGACACCACGGTGAACCGCTGGCACACGAGCAAGAACACCGCCAGAATCAACGCCAGCAACCCCTGCAGCGAATACATGTTCCTCGACGACTCCGCCTGCAACCTGGCCAGCCTGAATCTCCTGAAGTTCGCGCCGAACGGCACCTTCGACGTCGAAGCCTATCGCCACGCCGTAGACGTCTTAATCACCGCGCAGGAAATTCTGGTCGACAACGCCGGCTATCCGACAGAATCAAATCATGCGCAACAGCCATGACTACCGTCCGCTGGGTCTAGGCTACGCAAATCTCGGCGCGCTTGCTGATGGCCGCCGGCCTCCCCTACGACTGCGACGCCGGCCGCGACTACGCCGCCTGCGTCACCGCCATCATGTGCGGCGAAGCCTACCTCCAAAGCAGCCGCATCGCCGAACAATGCGACCCGCACTGGCTCCCGCAACCGAAGCCCACAAAAAAGAATCTGTCAGAAACAAATCTAGGCGCCAACGCCATGCCCGGCGGAGCCTGCCCCGGCTGGTACATCAACCGCGAACCGTTCCTGGACGTAATCCGCATGCACCGCGCGTCAGTGAATGGAATCAACAAAAACAATGTTCCGCAAGCCATCTACGAATCCAGCAAACAATGCTGGGACGAAGCCCTGGCCCACGGCGAAAAACACGGCTACAGGAATTCCAGGTAACAGTCTTAGCGCCCACAGGCACCATCGGCTTCATGATGGACTGCGACACTACAGGGATTGAGCCGGATTTGGCGCTGATTAAGTATAAGAAGCTGGTTGGCGGCGGGATGATTAAGATCGTCAATAACACTGTGCCTACTGCGCTGTTCAAGCTGGGATACAACCACGATCAGGCGGATGCGATCGTCAGCTACATTGACGCGACCGGGACTATCGAAGGGGCGCCGCATGTTAAGGATGAGCATCTGGCGGTGTTTGATTGCTCGTTCAAGCCGTCGAAGGGGACGCGGTCGATCGCTTACATGGGGCATCTGCGGATGATGGCTGCGGCGCAGCCGTTTATTTCTGGTGCGATTTCGAAGACCGTCAACCTGCCTAACAACGCCAGCGTCGACGACATCATGGAGACCTATCTCCAGGCGTGGAAGCTGGGCATCAAAGCCGTCGCCGTTTATCGCGACGGATGCAAGCAGTCGCAGCCGCTCTCAGCGCCGCCGGCAGCAAGACCGCGAACTCCACCAAGGACGACGCCCGCATCGCCGCCGCGCCGCAGGTTGAAGAAGCCGATCTGAATTCGCCTCCGCGTTCCGTCCGCCACAAGCTGCAGGAAGAGCGCGCCTCCATCACCCACAAATTCAAAGTGGGAGACCACGAGGGCTACATCACCGTCGGCCTCTATCCCAACGGCGAGCCCGGCGAACTCTTCGTCAAGATGGCGAAGGAAGGCTCGACCGTCAGCGGCCTAATGGACAGCTTCGCGCTGGCCGTTTCGCTCGCCTTGCAACACGGCGTCCCGCTGAAAGTGTTCTGCGAAAAGTTCGCCCACACCCGCTTCGAGCCCAGCGGATGGTCCGGCAACCCCGAAATCGGCTACGCCAAGAGCATCATGGACTACATCTTCCGCTGGCTGCAGCTGCGCTTCCTGACCGGCCAGCAGCAGTTGCTGTTCGAGAGTTTCAGACCCCGGACATCAGGCGTCGGACCTCAGCGCCGAAGGCGCGGGAGAAATCAACGTCGCACCGGAAGCATCCGGGCCGAAGTCCGAGGTCCGAGGTCCAAGGTCCGGCAGCATCCACGCCGCCGACGCCCTCTCCAGCATCGTCGACCTGGGAGACGCCCCCAGCTGCAGCTTCTGCGGCAGCATCATGACCAGAAACGGCAGTTGCTACCGCTGCATGAGTTGCGGGAGTACCAGCGGGTGTTCGTAAGTACTGATTGACATGAAGATCCAGGCCCAGTTCGCCGTCTGCATCTCGAATAAGGGGTACGCGGCCTCCTTAGAGGTGCGCAAGATTTATCGTCTCATTCCAGATAAGGCTGGGGCAAAGCACGGTCTGGTCCGGGTGGTGGATGAGATGGGTGAAGATTATTTGTTTCCGGCGGAGTACTTCATTTCTTTAAGACTGCAGGAGGCTGCGGAACGAGCGGTGTTGAGGGCATAATCCTTGCCTCTGAGGTCGTAGAGTCATTCGAAGAGAATATTCGCAATTCTGGGTCTAATGCAGAATCGGAACTTGAAGAGACTTTAGTCACCTGAATTAGCTTGGAGCAGACTTTACAGAGCAATTCGGTCAAGTCAGGCTGGAGCAGCGAGGGCGAGCAAATGAGCACGTGGATCGAGAGACTGCCACAATCCGCTGCGATAGATTACGCCGACAACGAACCAGGTGCTATAGACAAGCTTCACGAACTCAATGAATTCTACCGTGCGAATAGATGGCCGAAGGAATATGCGAGCACAGACCATCGACTGGTCTGTGCCGATGCCCGCGATCTCTCGTTTCTCGGCGACGAGAGTGTCCACCTGGTTGTAACTTCCCCACCTTACTGGACGTTAAAGGAATACTCACCGCACAGCCAGCAGCTTGGGGCGATCGGCAACTATGAGAGCTTTCTATGTGAATTGGAAAAGGTCTGGGTCGAGTGCGCCCGGGTCCTGGTTCCGGGGGGAAGGATTTGCTGCGTCGTAGGCGACATTTGCATTCCTCGAAAAAGAGGTGGCCGCCACCACGTGGTCCCATTGCATGCCGACATCATGGTTCGCAGCCGTAAGATAGGACTTGACTCTCTGACTCCAATCCTATGGTTCAAGATAGCAAACGGAGCGACCGAGGTTGAAGGGAATGGGGCCGGATTTTATGGTAAGCCATATCAGCCCGGCGCGATTGTAAAGAACGACTTTGAGTACATTCTATTCTTTCGCAAAGGCGGCTCTTACAGGTTCCCAACACCGACCCAAAAGGCGCTGTCCATGCTCAGTCGGACGGAAATGAAGGGATGGCTTCGTACCGCGTGGACCGATATCAAAGGGGAATCGACTCGAAATGGACACCCCGCGCCTTATCCCATGGAGCTAGCTGAGCGCCTCGTGCGCCTGTTTTCGTTTGCCGGAGACGTGGTGCTAGATCCCTTCGTCGGAACCGGTACAACATCACTCGCCGCGGTCAACGCGGGGCGGAACAGCATTGGTGTCGAGGTCGATCCCGGTTATCTTCGGATGGCGAAAGAAAGGATTGAGCGAGAGGTTCTGGGAAGGCTGGGTCCAAACCTGTTCGATGTTAGGCTACAATTCCACCACCCTAGATGAACGCCGCCGACCTCGCCCTGCTGAGAGCATTTCGAGACCTCTTCCGAGGAACTCGTTATCTTCATCGAGACTCCAGCTTGGGCGACAAGGTCGCGAGTTACTTATACGAAGACCTTTACATCCTGAACAAGTCCGCCAACTTTCGTACTCGCGTGGATTCACGTGACCGGGTACTGAACGTCCAAAACCGGACCGTCGGCATCTCTCGTCGACGAGGCGACGGTACGTTCGGAGAATTGGTACCCGGTTTTGCAGCCGTAGCCGATCCAGGATATTCGGTCGGGCGCGGACCCGTAGCGACGATCGAGATCGGTGTGGAAACGAAGATCCTAGCCAAGGCGATGATCAAACAGATCGACAGAGTCATCGGCGATCTCGTTCGTCAGACCGAGGAATTCAAGAAGCGCGGTAGCAATGCGATTTGCGTTGGAATAGTCGGGGTGAACCACGCAGAGATGTGTACGTCGTACGAGGGTGACCGGGCCTTCCCAACCGACGGCCGGAAGTATAAACACCCCTTGCAGGAAGCTGGTGATGCTATTTCCCGACTACGTCAGCGGGCTGCGGGTAGCTTCGACGAATTCGTAATCCTGAAATTCGCCGCGTCGAACGTTGATCCGTTCGCCTTCGATTGGGTCGATGAGCAGTCAACCGTGTTAGAGTACTCCGCTGCGCTGACGCGCGTGTCTCGGCTGTATGATCGTCGGTTTGCTTAAGGGATTAGCCGTCTCTTTTGCCTTGGTTCGTTTGCCGCTAACCAAATCGATGGCGTATCTGCCGTCCCTACGGGACTTCGTTCTATTTTCCTCGGCCTACCCAGGACTTACGTCCTGGGCTATCGTATGACGTCGCTCTGCGACTTGATTTCATTTTTGGGCGGCTTTGCGGCGCCCTTCGGCGCGCTTCGCTTGCTCAGGGCAGGCTTAGGAACTGAAGCCGTGCCCCTCCCGGTTTCGGAGAATGGAAAATAAGTCAGAGTCAAAGGCAGGCGGACAGGAGTGTCCGCCCCACATGAGTTCCCACACTTGCCTCGGGAGATTTCCACAGAATTTGGGAGATTTGCACAGGTTGGGGGTGTGACGGATGTCCTGGACTCTAGGGTTTCGGATCGGGAATAGTGGGGAGTGGGGAGTGGGGCGCGGGGTTGGTTGGGATTGGATGCGGCGGCGAGCGAAAACAGCAGATTCCTCGGTTGCCGTCGCGTTCGCTCCGGCGGCGCTCGGAATGACAAGCGTGGGTGAGGGCATCGACAGTTGGAATGACAAGCGTGGTTGAGGGCATCGACAAGGGGAACTGGGCACATGGGGAAGAAAAACAATTCGATGGGGGCGGGGACGAAGTGGATTGCGGGATGTAAGGAGCGGGGGGAGTGGGCGGAACTTTGTTTTATGGCGCGGGCCAAGGGGTTGGGGATGGGGGTGTTGAAGCCGTATGGGGAGTCGGGGCGGTATGACGTGGCGGTGGAGAGTGGAGGTCCGATATTAAGGGTGCAGGTGAAGTCGACGATTTATTGCCGGCGGGGGAATGAGTACAGCTTGAACGTGCATGGTCCGGGGAGGAAGCCGTATAAGAAGGGGTCCGTGGATTTTTTTGCGGTGTGGGTGATTCCGGTGGGGGAGTGGTACATCATTCCGTATGCGGCGATGGGGAAGAAGCAGACGTTGCATTTTACGGCGGGGAGCAAGCGGGCGAAGTGGGCGCGATATCGGGAGGCGTGGGATTTGCTGCGGGTGATTGAGATTCGGGCTTGCGTGGATCCGGAGTATGCGGAGGAGGAAGTGTGGAGTGAGACGGCTGGGGTGCGAAGTTAATATTTCCGTGCGCGAAAAATCTTTGAGTGCGTAGATCAAAGTCCCCACTTCTCGCGCAAACGACGCGCGAGAAATGGGGCACCCTTATTTTCGTCTTCGTGCTTTTATGGGCGTGGGCTTCGGGCTCGCGCTCTTCTTACTTTGCTTCTTCCCGAAGACGCGGGCGAAAATTTTGTCTACGTTTTTCAGCTGGCGTTGCAGGTTGAAGGCGTGTTCGATTTGGCCGGCGCGGAACTTTGCTGGTGATTTCTTTGTCGGCGAGGACTTCGTCGTGGAAATTCAGGTTCTCTTTCCAGGCGCGCATGGCGTGGGATTGGACGAGGCGATAAGCGTCTTCGCGGCTGACGCCGTGTTCGACGAGGTCGAGGAGGAGTTGTCCGCTGAAGATCAGGCCGCGCGTGCTTTCTAGATTCGCCATCATGCGGGCGGGATAGACGAACATGGTGTCGATCAGGTTGGCGGTTTTGTTCAGCAGATAGTCGGTGAGCGTGGTGGAGTCGGGGAGGATGACGCGCTCGGCGCTGGAGTGCGAGATGTCGCGCTCGTGCCACAGGGCGACGTTTTCGAATCCGGCCTGCGCGTTTGCGCGGACCACGCGGGCGAGGCCGCTGATCTGCTCGGCGTTTACGGGATTGCGCTTGTGGGGCATGGCGGAGGAGCCTTTTTGTTTTTCGCCGAAGAATTCTTCGGCCTCGCGGACTTCGGTGCGCTGCAGGTGGCGGACTTCGGTGGCGATCTTGTCCAGAGTGCTGGCGATCACGGCGAGCGTGGCGAGATAGGCGGCGTGACGGTCGCGCTGGATCACCTGGCTGGAAACTGCGGCTGGCTTCAGGCCGAGGCGGGCGCAGATTTTTTCTTCGAGTTCGGGCGTGAGGTGGGCGAAGATGCCGACTGCGCCGGAAAACTTTCCTACGCGCATGTCTTCGGCGGCGGCTTTGAAGCGGGCGATGTTGCGCTGGGTTTCGGAATACCAGTTGGCGATTTTGAATCCGAAGGTGATGGGCTCGGCGTGGACGCCGTGAGTGCGGCCGACCATGGGCGTGTCTTTGAATTCCCAGGCGCGGCGTTCGAGGACTTCGGCGAGACGCTGCAGGTCTTTTTCTATGACCTCGGAAGCTTGTTGGATGAGCAGGGCCTGGGCGGTGTCGACTACGTCGTTGGAGGTGAGGCCGTAGTGGAACCAGCGCGATTCGGGGCCGACGAATTCGGCGACGGCTGTCGTGAAGGCGATGACGTCGTGGCGGACTTCGGCTTCGATTTCGTGGATGCGTTCGACTTTGAAGTTAGCGCGCTCGCGAATGGCTTTGGCGGCAGACTTGGGAACCTGGCCGGCGGCGGCGAGGGTTTCGGTGGCGGCGACTTCGACGGCCAGCCAGGTGCGGAAGCGATTTTCGTCGCTCCAGATGCGGGCCATCTCAGGGCGGGTGTAGCGCGAGATCACGGGGCTCCTCGTGGGTGCGGCGAGATTTGTGGGACTAAGGATTCTAAATGGAGGGCGCGGGATGAGGCTAGGGATGGAAGGGGCTTCTCCGCTATGGCACGCAAGAGGAACCTTTGGCTTGTGGATCGCTCGGTTTAGGGTTCGGGGGGAAGGCAAAAGCTTTTGACCGCTGAGGTCGCTGAGAGAGTCCGCGGAGTGCGCTGGGAAAGGCAACGGCTTTCTTCTGCTGCTCGTGCCTTTCCAAGTGTTCCTTCCTGCTTGACACGTGGAGTTATGCTTGAAGTACTGGAGACGATTCGATGGGCGTGTTTGCGACCCTCGTGTTTATTGTGGCGGTAGCGATTGCGTACTATCGCTATCGCGATCACTTCTATGCCCTGGAGTCCGCTACGGACAGTAACAAGGGGCGCACCTTCTGGACTATTCTTGCGCTGGTCTTTGCGATCGTGATGGCGATCTGTTACTTCATCTTCCTCTAGCCGAGCAGCGGGCTGCCGAGATTCCCTTATGTATCGCTTCACGATATAATGAAAACGGACTATCGCGGGACGACACAATCGATAGTATGAAGAAGCTCACCCTGGTGGATTACCAAGCTCTGGCCGAGTTCCGGTTTCAGATTCGAAAATTTTTGCACTTCAGCGAACTGGCGGTGCAGGCCGCCGGGCTGGAGCGTGGGCAGTACCAGCTCATGCTGGCCATCAAGGGGATGCCGGAGGAAGTGCGACCGCGGATCCGGGAGCTGGCCAACCGCATGCACATTCAGCATCACAGCGCGGTGGAGTTGGTGAACCGGCTGGAGACGGGCGGATTCGTGCGGCGGGAGCGGGCGCTGGACGACCGCCGGGAAGTTCTCCTGGGGCTGACGCCCAAGGGCGAGAGGGTGCTCGGCGAACTGGCGCTGCATCACCACGACGAGTTGCGGCGGACGGCACCCGACCTGGTCGCGGCTCTCAAGCGGGTGAGCTTGAGGAGTGACGAAGTTCCTCCCCGTCGGCGCGCGGCTCGCCTGGAAAAAGGAAAAACCGCCTAGCCTCCATGAGCACGACCTCGAAGCGAACTCCTAAACAACCACACGGCGCGAACTGGGTGCTGCAGCGACCCCTGGTGCGCAGATATGTCTCGCTGGTCCGCGAGGATCTGCGAGCGGTGTATGCGCGCGATCTGCGGAAATGGCTCATCGTAGCGCCCGTAATTGGACTGGTTACCGGGCTGGTGATTACCGGAGTTGTCGTAATTATTCTGGGAAAGCTGTGGCCGGTGGTGCTGGGCTATTACCTGCAGCATCACTGGGCGATTGTGCCGGGGCTAGTTCTGGGGATGATTGTGACCGGGCTCATTATGCAGTTTCTGACTCCGGACCCGGACGAACATTCGACGGAAGAAATCATTCGCTCCTATCACGAGCATGAGGGCGCGGTTGATATGCGGTCCTTCGTCCCCAAGCTGCTGGCGGCGGTGACCACGGTTGGATTCGGCGGAAGCGCGGCGTTGGAAGGTCCGAGCATTTATGGCGGAGCGGCGATTGGATCGTGGCTGTGGACCAAGCTGCGGCGATTGCGACTGACCGAGCGCGACCGGCGGATCATGCTGATCTGCGGGGCCGCAGCCGGTATGTCGGCGGTGTTTCGCGCGCCGCTGACCGGAATTGTATTTGCGCTGGAAATGCCGTACCGCGACGATCTGGCGCACGAGGCGCTGGTGCCGTCGTTGATTGCGTCGGTGGTGTCGTTCGTGACGCTCAGTTCTTTCCTGGGCGCAGCGCCGCTTTTCAACTTCAACAGTTCGACGTGGATTTTTGCGAAGCGATCTTTACTGGAGCGCGCTGCTGGGTCTGATTGTCGGACTGGTGGCCATGGGATTCGTCATCACCTTCCGCCGGGTGCGCCGACTTTTCGTGCGTTGGCAGGTGCCGCATTTTTTGAAGCTCGGGCTGGGGGGCTTGCTCACGGGCCTTTGCGGACTTCTTTTTCTGATCATCTATCCAGGCAATCTGGTGCCGATTGGACCGAACTACGAGGCGGTGGGTGAAATTCTGAGCCGGCCGCATGGCTCCTGGCAGCTGATTATTTTTAGCGTGCTCAAGCTGGGCGCGACGTTGTTTACGCTCGCGGCTGGTGGGGTGAGCGCGATGTTTGTGCCGCTGTTTCTGGTGGGCGGGAGTATGGGGACGGCGTTTGGGCAATCGGTGGTACACAGTCCTTCGCTGGATCTTTATGCGGCGGTCGGGATGGCTTCGTTTCTCGCTGCCGGGTATAAGACGCCGCTGGCGGCGGTGGTGTTTGTGGCGGAGGCGACGGGCGGACATGCTTACATTGTTCCTGCACTCATTGGAGCGGCGGTGGCTTATGTGGTATCGGGCGATGCTTCCGCTTCGGGGGATCAGCGATTGCATGAGGGGGCTGAAGTGAAGACGTTGTGAGGGTGTGCTAGAGGCGAACACAGGGTCGCTGCGCTTGACCTTCCCGTGGTGGTACGGTTTGGCTTACGCGTTGGGGCGGTTGAGGGAGAGATCCCTTCGACTTCGCTCAGGGCAGGCTCTTCGCTACGCCTGAAGTACGGCTACGCTCAGGATGACAGAGTCGTATAGATGACAGAGTCGTGTTCAAGACCAAACTGCACCTGGAACTACTCGACTTCTAAGTGGGAGTGATTTGATGGCGGTGGGAAAAATTGAGGCGGCGCGGCAATATCTCCGGCGACAGCCGGTGATGCTGGCGATGCTGGCGGTGCTGGGTGTGGTCTTCTTTACAGCGGTCAGCGGGCTTTCGCGGGCTTATCATGCGCAGCGCGATGGGCTGGGCAGCCGCTGGTTCGCGCGCGGAGAGGCGGATTTGAATGCGCAGCATTTTGCGGCGGCGGTGGTGGAATTCCGGTCGGCATTGCTCTACTCGCGCGACAACTATGATTACCAGCTCAATCTGGCGGAGGCTTTGATTGGTTCGAAGCGGAGCGGGGAGGCATCGACTTATCTGGTGAACCTTTGGGATCGGCAGCCCGAGGATGGACTGGTGAACCTGGAACTGGCGCGCATTGCGGTGCAAAAAAAACAGACGGACCAGGTGCTGCGCTATTACCACAATGCGATTTACGCGGCGTGGCCAAGCGATCAGGAAGAGAAACGGCGGGATGCGCGAGTGGAACTGATCGAATTCCTGCTGAGCATTGGGGCCAAGGCGCAGGCCCAATCGGAGTTAATTGCGCTGCAGGAAAATATGGGAGAGGATCCGGCGCAGCGGGAACATTTGGGGGATCTGTTTTTGCGGACGCAGGATTATGAACATGCGCTGGAAGCGTACCGGTCAAGCCTGAAATCTCAGATCAATAGTGATGGAGCGCTCGCGGGTGCAGGGATAGCGGCGTTTCAGCTGGGGCGTTATTCGCTGGCCGAGCATTATCTGCAGGAAGCGGTGGCGGTCAACCCAAGCGATGCGCGGAGTGCGGAGCAGTTGAAGATGGCGGAACTGGTGCTGCGCATGGATCCGTTCCGGCGGCAGATTTCGGTGGCGCAGCGGCATCAGATTGTGGTGGAAGCGTTCGAGACGGCAGGAGAGCGGCTGAAGGCGTGTGCGGCTGCAAGAGGATCGGCGGTGCCGACGGCTTCGCAATCGAGCCTGGCCGACAGCTGGGCGAAGATGAAGCCGCGGATTTCGGAGGTGGGGCTGAGACGGAATCCGGATCTGGCGGAGTCGGCGATGGAACTCGTGTTTGAAGTGGAGCGGCAGACGAGTACGAGTTGTGGAACTCCGGAGGGGGAAGATATGGCGCTGCTGCTGATTGCGAAGTTGCATGAGGGGAGTTGATGAGAGAACTCCTCGCGAGGCCGCGGATGGCCCAGGGGAGCACGAGGTCCTTCGACTACGTAAACCGATTCGATTCGCGCATCGGTTTACTTCGCTCAGGATGACAAGAGTTATGCAAGAGTGACAGAGTTCGAAAAGGAAGACTCATTGGATTTGGAGAATAATTCGCTGGCTGAGGTTGCGGTCGAGGGCGCTCCTACGGTCGCGGCGCGGACGACGAACGGGCATTCGCCGAAGGCGCTGTTGCAGGCGGTGTTTCGGGAAGAACGATTCTTCCTCGTGTTGTCGGTGTTCATTGGAGTGTTCTCCGGGCTGGCGGTGGTGTGTTTCCGGTTTGCGATCGGATGGTGCCGGCTTTATTTGTTGGGGTCGGGAGCGGTGCTGTCACCGTCGCGCCTGTTGCTGGCGCCGACGCTGGCGGGGTTTGTGATTGCGGTGCTGGTGATTCATTTCTTTCCGCGAACGCGCGGGAGCGGAGTGAATCAGACGAAGGCGGCGCTGTACATCTACAACGGGCACATTCCGGTGCGGACAGCGGTGGGGAAATTTATTACGGCGGCGCTGGCGATTGGGTCGGGGCATTCGCTGGGGCCGGAAGATCCTTCGTTGCAAATTGGGGCGTGCCTGGCCTCGGTGCTGGGGCGGAAGATGCGGTTGTCGCGCGACCGGATGCGGCTGATCGCTCCGGTGGGTGCGGCGGCGGGATTGGCGGCGGCGTTCAATGCTCCGATTTCGGCGGTGCTGTTTGTAATTGAGGAAGTGATTGGGCGGTGGACGGCGGGAATTTTGGGGTCGGTGGTGCTGGCGGCGGTATCGAGTGTGGTGGTGATGCGGTGGTTTCTGGGATCGGAGTCGCTGTTTCGGATTCCGACGGTGCAACTGCAACGGCCTTCGGAACTGATTGCGTACTCAGTGCTGGGCGTGGTCGGCGGCGTGGCGTCAGTGATATTTTCAGCAGGGATTGCGACGCTGCGTCCGCGATGCAAGGCGCTGCCGATGTGGACGCAGTATTTTCAGCCGGCGCTGGCGGGATTGTTGATTGGGATCATGGCCATGCTGGGCGCGCCGCAAATTATGGGTGCGGGCTACGAGGCTATGGACGAGGCCATGCATGGGCGGTTTACATGGCAATTCCTGTTGGTGCTGGCGGGGCTGAAGATTGTGGCGACGCTGCTTTCGTTTGTGAGCGGAACGCCGGGCGGGATGTTCGCGCCGACGCTGTTTGTGGGAGCGATGCTGGGTGCGGCGGTGGGTGGGGCGGAACGCGTGTTCTTGCCGCATCTGGCGGCCGCGCCGGGAACTTACGCGCTGGTGGGGATGGGAGTTTTGTTTGCGGGATTTCTGCGGGCGCCGATGACATCGGTGTTCATGGTGCTGGAGGTCAGCGGAAATTATTCGATTATTGTGCCGGTGTTGTTGGCGAACACTTTTTCCTATCTGATTTCGCGGACCTTGCAGCCGATTTCGATTTTCGATTTGTTGACGCGGCAGGATGGGCTCGAGTTGCCGTCGATGGAGGAGCAGCGGGAAGAAGGCATTCTGAGGGTGGAGGATGCGATGCGTCCGGTGAATGGCCCAGTGCTGGACGGGCAGGAGACGGTGGACGCGGCTCTGCAGAAGACGGCAGCAGCCGGCGGGGACGAAAGAGAAATTGAGGATTTGCTGGTGCGGCTGAGTCCGAGTGGATGGAATGTTGTAACGCGGACGCAATTGCGCGCGCTGGCGGATGAGGGCAAGGGCGCGGCGACGCTGCAGTCGGTGCTGCCGATCCGGCGGATTCCGGACTTGCATCCGGATAATCCGTTGGAGACGGCGTTGCGATATGTGGATCGGTGGCCGCTGGTGCCGGTGGTGAGCCGCGCGGATTTTGGGCATCTGGAAGGCGTGATCTCGCAGCGCGATGTTTTGGAAAGATATCGGGCGTTCGGAGAAGGATAGTTTGCCGAGTCTGAGGCTGCGGTCAGAAACACTGCGACGCGGCTAAATCGATTTTTTCAACAACTGTTTTGAGTTAGACACTGCTCTGTTACCTCCGGGTGCGATCTTCTCTTGCAAATCGCCTATCTGATTCGATAAGCTTCTGCTAATCCTCGCAAGCACCTTCAAGCGGAGTACTCAGAAGCTATGGCATGGGAGTTGCCAATCTTTATTGGACAGCGCGAGCGGAAGCGGCCATCGCGCATCCATGCCAAGTTACGCACAGTAGTGCGTTGTCGATGTTCTGAGTTCTCAATTCCTCAGTAAGGCAATTCGAGTATTCGAGTTTTCCAGATTCAGGGATAGGGAGAAATATCAATGCTGAGTTACTCAATCAGGTTAGTGGTTCTGGGTTTGCTTTTAGTCACACTTACCTCGGCGGTTTTCGGGCAGGGCGGCGCCACGGGCGCGATTACGGGGACGGTGCAGGATCCGAGCGGGGCCGTGATTGGCAACGCCGAGGTGCGAATCACAAACCAGGATACAAATGTGCTGGAACGCACGGTGACCACGGCGGTGGACGGGACGTTCACGGCGGCTTTGTTGCCGGTCGGAACCTATACGGTGAGCGTGAAGGCCAAGGGATTTGCGGAGGGGAACTTTGCCAGCATTGGGGTGCGCGTGACCGAGACGACGCGCATGACGGCCAAACTTTCGACGCAGGCAGTGCAACAGCACATTGAAGTCGAGGCCGCGGTGCAGGCCGTGGATACAAGCGATGCCACGACGGGGCAGGCGATTGAGAGCGATACGATTCGCGCCATGCCGCTGGCGACGCAGAACTTTCAGCAACTGTTGACGCTGTCGAGCGGAGCGCAGAGCGAATTGAACTCGGCGGCGCAGTTAGGACGCGGGCAGGTGCGCATTCAAGTCAACGGGCAGCGCGAAGATAACAACAACTATCTAATTGAAGGTATCAGCGCCACCGACTACAACGTAGCGGAGTTGACGAATACCCCGTTGCCGAATCCGGATGTGATTCAGGAATTCAAGGTACAGACTTCACTTTACGATGCCAGCCAGGGACGCAACGGCGGCGGCAACATCAATGCGATTCTGAAGTCCGGAACGAACACGATACACGGCGATGCGTATGAGTTTTTCCGCAACACGGCGCTGGATGCGAACGAATATTTTCTGAAGGGCAGCGGAGCGCCGCGTCCGGTGATCCAGCAGAATATTTTTGGCGGAAGCCTGGGTGGACCGATTGGCAGCGGAGGCAAGGCAGGATTCTTTTTTGCGAACTATCAGGGCACGCGGCAGCGCAGCGGAGATTCTCCGGGAACGCTGATCAGCACTTTTATTCCGTACGTTCCGGCGGCGGATCGCGGAACGGATCCTACGTCGGAGGCGAACCTGGCGGCGGACTTTGGCGCGGCCAGCGCCGATCCGGTGGCGGCTTCCCTGCTAGCGTTTAAGAGCGATCAGTTTGGAGGGCCGGCGAACGGATATCTGTTTCCGCTGCCGAATGTTCCTGCCGGCACCACGGCGGGTACGCCGGTGCAATTTACGGTGAGCAAGCCGGGAAAGTTTACCGATGACCAGTTCATTGCCAACTGGGATCGCGAGTTTCACGATTCACGGGATGCGGTTTCGGCGCGATTTTTCTTTTCCGATTCCGTGCAGGACATTCCGTTCGGCGCAGGCGGGTTGCAGGCGTCACTGGGGGCGGCGGCGAGCGGAACGGATTTGAACTTCCCCTATGATCTTCCGATTCACGACCGCTTGTTCATCATTTCTGAGACGCATGTGTTTTCTCCGCGGCTGGTGAACGATTTTCGCTTTGGCCTGGTTCACATCAATAACACCGCGAACAATGTTGATCCGGTAACGGTCGCGGATGCGGGAATCGACCGACCGACCGACAACCTGACCAACAGCATTTACAAATTCACGTTTGTGACTTCGGGATTTCAGTTTGGGCCGACGCCGCAGGCGAATCAATCGCAGGACCAGAACAACTACAACTTCGTGGATAACTTGAGTTGGGTGAAGGGCGCGCACACGCTTACGGTGGGCGGGCAGTACACGCGGGTGCGGCTCGATAAATTGTTTCCGCAGGTTTTCAACGGGCAGCTTTTCTTCACCAACACTTCGGCGACGGAAACCGATTTCGGCAACTTTGTGGGTGGAACGCCGGAATTCAGTTTTGGCGGCGGGGGAGTTTACAACCACTCCTACAAGCAGAGTAATTCGGCGATTTTTGCGCAGGACGACTGGAAGGCGACTTCGAACCTGACCATCAACGCGGGACTACGCACGGAATTCCTGGGGGCGTGGACGGATGGCGATTGCCACATCGGCAACATTGAGTCGTCGCTGACGAAGACGGGGGCGTATCCGTTTATTTATCCGAAATGCGTGAACAGCCTGGGAGTTACGGGACTGACTGGGAATGCCGACGGGTCGACTTTTCAGAATAACGTTGCCACCGGACTAGGACCGCGGTTCGGGTTCGCGTGGGATCTGTTTGGGCGTCACACGACGACGCTGCGCGGAGGCTACGGAATTTATTACGTGCGCGAAGACGTGGGCGCGGTGGATCAATTGAGTTTTCAGGCTCCATTTATTCCGATTGTGTTTTTCGGGCAGACGCCGGGATTCACCATGTCGGACTTTTTCACGGGCACGCCGGCAACGAATCCGAATGCGGTGCCGATGGCGGGACAGTTGTCGGCGTCGTGGCTGCCCTGCCTGGCGCAACTGACGAGCTTTCCGGATCCGAACGGGGACGGGTCGGCCGTCTATGGCGGATGCACCGGGCCGGGGGTGAACAGCACGCAGAACCTGTTTGTGCTGGAAGTGCCGCATCACTTCCGGGTGCCTAACACGCAGCAGTGGAACCTGACGCTGCAGCACGAACTGGGGCGGCATTGGGTGCTGGAAGCGGGATACGTGGGCGCGCGCGGCATTCACCTGCGTGAAACGCGCGATGCGATTCAGTCGGTGAACGCGAGTCCGACGAATCCGTTTACGGTGACCGATAGCAGCAACAATACTTACACGATTACCACGAACACGTTTTCCAACGCGATTGCGCGAACGCCGACGCCGGGACTGAACGGGTACAGCGGCTACCAGATTTTTGCCAACGATGCGTACTCGATTTATCACGCGCTGCAGACGACGCTGTCACGGCGCTGGGGCCAGGGATATTTTCAGGCGGCGTATACGTTCTCGAAAAATATTGATGCGACTTCGACCGGGAACACGGCATTCAACACGGCGTACAACGATCAGAGCAACATCAATGCGTCGCGGGGAATTTCGGACTTCAACCGGCCGCACCGGCTGGCGGTCAGTTATGCGTATGATCTGCCGATTTTCGCGCATGCGACAGGGATGCGGAAAGCGGCGCTGGGCGGATGGCAGGTTGCGGGAGTTTCGATCTTCGAGACGGGGCTGCCGTTCTCGATTTACGATTCGAGCGCGGGCACTGGGTTTCTAGGTGAAGGCAGCACGCCGCTGTTGGGTGCGAGCCTGGCTCAGGGGGCGACCATTGCCAGCGGCTTGAGGGGCGGCAGCGCGCAGTCGGCGGTGGTGAACGGATATTTGAACGGAGCGGCGTTCGCGCCTGCACCGCTTCTATATCCGACGCAGTGCGTCACCGACCCTAATTTCTGTACTACGGGATTCGGAGATTTGGGACGCAACATTTACCACGGGCCGTTCCAGCAGAACTGGGATGTTTCTTTCCTGAAACATTTCAAGATTGGGGAGCGGCAGGATGTGCGCTTTGCGGCTGACTTCTTTAACGTGTGGAACCACACGAATTTTGCCGATCCGTCGGTGACTGACATCGAGACGTATTCGCCGGGCGGGAGCAGCCCGTTCGGGAAGATCGTGGGAACCAACGGATCGCCGCGGCTGATTCAGTTCTCGCTGCGGTGGGCGTTCTAAGGTCACGTAGGAAATCGGGCGGGGGAGCGGAATGCTTCCCGGCTTTTTTATTGAACCGTGAATCGTTCGCGGCAACCCTCAGGGGCTGAAGCCCATTTATCAACGAACGCTTCATCGCAGCGCTTAAAGCGCTGCGCCACCCAAGAACTCGATCTTGCTCCTGCGGCAGTCCCTCGTCTTCGGTCGCATTGACTTGGAGGGGGTTCGCCCCTAAGATGGTCGCGCACGGAGAGTGCATTCCAGCAAGATTTTCAGCGAGATTCGCAGAGTGATCGGCCAGACCATTTCTCATTACCGCGTGCTGCAGAAGGTGGGCGGCGGGGGCATGGGCGTGGTGTACAAGGCCGAGGACACGCGGTTGCATCGCTTCGTTGCGCTCAAGTTTCTTCCTGATGAAGTTGCCAAGGACCCGCAGGCGCTCAGCCGGTTTCAGCGGGAGGCACAGGCGGCGTCGGCGCTGAACCATCCCAATATCTGCACGATCTATGACATTGGCCAGGAAAATGGCATCGCGTTTATTGCCATGGAGTATCTGGATGGCTCGACGCTGAAACATATGGTGGAGGGGCGGCCGCTCAAGATCGCGCAGTTGCTGGATTTGGGGATTCAGATTTCGGACGCGCTGGATGCGGCGCATAGCGGCGGGATTGTGCATCGCGACATCAAGCCGGCGAATATTTTTGTGACGCAGCGCGGGCAGGCGAAGATTCTGGACTTTGGGCTGGCGAAGCTGACGCCGCAAAGCACGCAGGTCGTGGACCAGTCGGCGGCGACGGTGGGGATGCCGAATGTGATCAGCGCCGAGCAGTTGACGACTCCGGGGACGGCGATGGGGACGATTGGATATATGTCGCCGGAGCAGGCGCGGGGTGAGGCGCTCGACGCGCGCACTGATCTGTTTTCGTTTGGCGTGGTGCTCTACGAAATGGCGACGGGGAAACAGCCGTTTTCAGGGGCGACTTCGGCGGTGATTTTTGAGGCGATTCTGAATAAGGTGCCGATTCCGCCGGTGCAGTTGAATCCGGGGCTGCCGCCGCAGATGGAAATTATTCTGAACAAGGCGCTGGAAAAAGATCGCGACCTGCGCTGCCAGAGCGCGGCGGAGTTGCGCGCCGACTTGAAGCGGCTGAAGCGGGATACAGATTCATCGCGGGCGGGAGTGAGTGGAGTGGTGCCGCTGGCGGCGAACGAGCCGAAGCCGGTTGCGGTTGCCGTTGAAAAGAAGAAGAGCCGGTTGATGCCGGCGCTGGTGGCTTGCGGATTTTTGCTTTGCCTGGCGATTGGACTATTGGCGGGCAAGCGGTTGTGGGTGCCGGCGGCGACGACGGCTCCGCTGTATCACGAGATCACTTTCCGGCGCGGCGAAATTCGCTCGGCGCGGTTTGCGCCGGATGGGCAGACGATTTTGTACAGCGCGTCGTGGCAGGGCAATCCGGTGGAGACGTTTGCGGCGCGGCAGGGGACGGTCGAATCGCGGTCGCTGGGATATGGACGGGCGGACCTTTTGGCGGTGTCGTCGACGGGAGAGATGGCGTTGTCGCTGGGGAGCCATCCGGTGGGAACGTGGATCAGCGTAGGCACGCTGGCGCGGGCGCCACTGGCGGGAGGCGCGCCGCGTCCGGTGCTCGAAGACGTGGAGTGGGCGGATTGGTCGCCGGATGGAAACAGTCTGGCCGTGGTGCGGAATGTGGGCGGGCATGACCGGCTGGAGTATCCCATCGGAAAAGTTTTGTATGAAACCGGCGGAGGGTGGATCAGTTATCCGCGGGTTTCGCCGAAGGGCGATTACATCGCGTTCATGGACCATCGAAATCAAGGGGACGATGGGGGATCGGTTGCGGTGGTGGATCTCGCGGGGAAAATGAAACGGCTGACTCGCGATTGGTATGGTACGCAAGGGCTGGCGTGGTCGCCGGATAATAAAGAAATCTGGTTCACGGCCAGCGAGTTGGGGTTGGATCATTATTTGTCGGCCGTGAGTTTGGCCGGTGAAGAACGGCTGGTGGCGCGGATTCCGGGGACGCTGGTAATTTTCGATATTTTTCGCGATGGCCGCGTGCTGCTGGCGCGGGCGGGACGGCGGCGCGAACTGATGGCGCTGGCGGATGGCGCGACGAAAGAGCGTGATCTTTCGTGGCTGGACTATTCGTATCCGGCGGATATTTCTGCGGACGGAAAGACGGTTTTGTTCGATGAAGAGGGCGTGGGCGGCGGAGTGCAGTACGGGAACGCGCAGGAACTGACTTACGCGGTTTACATTCGGAATACGGATGGGTCGCCGGCGATTCGGCTGGGCGAAGGCGGAGCGGCGGCGCTGTCGCCGGACCAGAAGTGGGTGATTATTGCGACTCCGGGGTCGCCGGCGCAGTTGCGGCTGCTGCCGACGGGAGCGGGCGAGACGCAGCCGCTGACTAATGATTCAATCAATCATCAGTGGGCGCGCTGGTTGCCTGACGGCAAGCGCTTCGTGTTTTCGGGGAACGAACCGGACCACGGCGTGCGGCTTTATGTGCAGGGAATTTCTGGCGGGAAGCCGACGGCGATTTCTCCCGAGGGCGTCGACGCGCAGGGGTTTGCGGTTTCTCCGGATGGGCAGTCGGTGGTGGGGATTGGGTCGGACCAGAAGGGCTATCTTTATTCTGTCGCGGGTGGCGGCGAGCCGAAGGCCGTGAGTGGATGGGATGCGGGCGATGTGCCGGTGAGTTGGAGTCAGGATGGGCACTCGCTGTATCTCTCGCGCACGGGAGAAATTCCGGCGAAGATTTATAAGCTGGAATTGGCCACGGCGAAGAAATCGGTGTGGAAGCAGATTGTTCCACTGGATGCGACGGGCGTGTCGACGATTGGGCCCGTGCTGATGACGCCGGATGGGAAGAATTATGTTTATGGATTTCACCGGACGCTGGGAGATTTGTATCTGGTGGAAGGGCTGAAGTAGGGCTGAGCTTCGGGTTGAATTTCTATGCGAAGTCTGCGGCTTTTCTCTGCGCTCTCGGCGGTTCAAGTGTTTTGATCTCTGCGAGCAAGGGAAAAAGCTTTTAATCGCCGAGATCGCAGAGAACGGCCGCAGAGTTCGCGGAGAAAATCTAGATTGCGCGCATCGCTTTCATTGGGTCCGCGGAGGCGGCGCGGGTTGCGGGGATGGCTGAGGCCAGCAGCGCCAGCAGCATCATGATCAGGACTCCTGCCAGGTAGATCAGCGGATCGGTTGCGCTCACGTCGAACAGGAACGAACTCACCACGCTGGACACTGCGAGCGAACCTAGTACTCCAAGAACACATCCGAGAAGCGCGAGCTTTGCGCTCGACTTGAGCACGAGGCGGGCAATGCCGCTGCGCTGGGAGCCGAGCGCCATGCGGACGGCGATCTCTTGCGTGCGCAGCGAGACGGAGAACGCGACGACGGCGTAGATGCCGGTCACGGCTAGCAGAAGTGCGCCCAGCGCGAACGCGATGATCAAGTCAGTGTTGAAGCGGCGGGGAGCCTCAATGTTGGAGACTACGTCGTCCATGGGCTGCACTTGCTGCAGGGGAAGCAGGGGATCGATGCCGGCGACGGCCGCGCGCAGGGTTTGCGTCATCTGCTCGGGAGGAAGCGAGGAGCGGAGGGTGATGTATCCGCCGGCAGGGCTCGTGAGCATGCTTGCTGAGGCGGAACCGTAGAGCGTCGCGGGCTGCTGGGCCGGGGAATACCACTGGTCGCCACTGGGTTCATCGGGGGAACCGAGCTTGGTATCGGCGACGACGCCCACGACGGTCGCCCAGGGCAAGTCCTTTCTTCGGGATTGCCGCCGTGCATGCGCTTGCCGACAGCCCGCTGGCCGGGCCATGAATGTTTGGCCATCGATTCGTTGACGATGATGACCAGGGGTGCGTCGGAGCGGTCATCCAGGGTGAAGTAGCGGCCGTCGAGCAGGGGGATGTCGAGGGCGCGGAAATATTCGCCGTAGGGGAAGCGCGAACACTGGCGAACTGCAGCTTCCAATTTTCTTCGGGCACGCCTTCGATGGTGTATGCCACTTCTCGCGACGAAGTCGGTAGCGGGAAGGAAGTTGGTGATGCCTACGGCAATAATGCCGGGCTGACTGGAGAGGCGGTCGACTACCGACTGGTTGAACGAGTCGGCGGAAGCATGGGTGGGATATTGCTGGAGCGGTAGCTGATATTCCGCGACTAGCACGTGGTCGGAGCGGAAGCCGGGATCGACGGCGCGCATTTTTTGAAAACTGCGCAGGAATGCGCCTGAGACGGTGAGCAGACACCAGAGCGATGGCGATCTCTGAAACGACGAGGGCGGAGCGCAGCCAGGTGTGGCTGGAAGCTCCGCTGCCGGCGCGTGACTCCTTCTTTGAGATTTTCGGTGAGGTTGGTGCGCAGCGCGGCGAAGGCGGGTGCGAGACTGCACAGCGCTCCGGTGACGAGAGCGACGAGCAGAGCGAAGACGGCTACGGTTGTGTTGATGGAGATGGAGTCGACGCGCGGCATGGATTCGGGCAAAAGATTCAGTGCGGTGCGGATGGCGGCGGCGGCGAAGGCAAGGCCTAGCAGTCCGCCGGCCAGGCTGAGCAGCAGGCCTTCAAAAACGGATTCGCGGAGGATGACGATGGAGCGCGCGCCGAGCGCGAGGCGCACGGCGTATTCACGGCGGCGGCGGATAGCGCGGACCAAGAGCAGGCCAGCGACGTTCACGCACGCGATCAAGAGGACGACGGAGACGGCGACGAACAGAGTGCGGAGCAACGGGCGAACATCGGAGACGGCGAATTCGCGGAGCGAGGTGACGTCACCGCGGATGTGGATCGCGGACATGGTGACGGGAAAATCTTTCATAACCAACTGGGCGACACGGTCAGCATCCTGGGCGGCCTGAGAGAGAGTGACGCCGGCTTTAAGGCGTGCGACCATTTGGTATCCCCAAAAGCCGCGTTGGGAGAGTTCGTCGGGCGTCAGACTCAGGGGCACCCAGAGTTGCGACTGGTCGAGATGGCCGTCGACGATGGGAAATTCGAAGCTGCGCGGCATGACGCCGATGATGGTGTAGGGCCGGCGGTCGAGAATGATGGCGGTGTCGAGGACGTGGGGATCGCGGTGATAGCGCGTCAGCCAGAGGGCGTAGCTGATCACGGCGAGAGGCTGGTGCGAGTCTTCTTCCTGCGGCGTGAAGACCCGGCCGAGGATGGGCTGAACGCCGAGGGTGGGGAAGACGCCGGCGGTGAAGCGGGCGGCGTTCACTTCTTCGGGAGTTGTGCCCCCGGAGAGTTCGTAGCTGGTGGAGATGTAGCTGCCGACCGAGGCGAAGGCGCTGCTTGCGTTTTTATAGATGTCGATTTCGCGAGCGGTGACGGAAATTCCTCCGTCTTCGCGCAGATGATCCCCCAACAAAACGAGATTGTCAGGATTGCTGAAGGGCAGAGGCCGCAGGAGGATGCCTTCGACGAGCGAGAAGATGGCGGTAGTGGCGCCGATGCCGAGAGCCAGGGTGAGGACGACGGTCAAGGCGAAGCCTGGAGATTTTCTGAGTTGGCGGAAGGCGAAGCGGAGATCGTGGGTTAGTGCGTACATGCGTCCCCCTTTTTTCCAGGTCGGCGAACTAACGGCTGCAAATTATGATGCGGTAACTCGTTTCAGAAGACGATCAATCCATGAGCTTCATGATGAGATAAGTGAAAGTCTCGGCGTCGGTTCTTGCTTCCTGCTTCTTGTCTGCGCCGGCGCCATGTCCGCCTTCGGTGATTTCGTCGTAGAAGAACGGCTTGTGAAACTCTTCCATGCGCGCGGCGAATTTGCGGGCATGGACCGGGCCTACGCGATCGTCTTTCGTGGTCGTGAAGATCAGCGGCTCGGGATACTGCACGTTGGGCCTGAGCTGGTTGTAGGGCGAGATCGACGCGAGAAACGCGCGCTCTTCCGGAACTGAAACTGAACCGTATTCGCCGACCCACGAGGCTCCGGCGGAGAGATGCTCGAAGGCCAGCATGTCGAGCAACGGAACCTGGATCACAACTGCGTTCCACATTTCGGGATGTTGTGTGAACTCGACGCCCATGAGCAGGCCGCCGTTGGATCCTCCGATGATGCCGAGGCGGCGCGTTGATGTAATTTTGCGCGCAATCAGATCCTGAGCTACGGCGTAGAAATCGTCATAGATGCGCTGGCGGTGAGTCTTGAGGCCAGCCTCGTGCCATGCCGGACCGAACTCGCCGCCGCCGCGGATATTGGCGAGCACGAACACACCGCCGTGCTCGAGCCAGAGCTTGCCGGCGACTGAGCGGTAGCGTGGAGTCATCGCGACCTGGAATCCGCCATAGGCATTCAGCAGAGTGGGATTCGAGCTGTCGTAGCGCATATCCTTGCGGTGGACGACGAAGTAGGGCACTTTCGTTCCGTCTTTCGAAGTTGCTTCCAACTGTTCGACCGTGTCGGCGCTGGCGTCGAACTGTGGCTTCTGCGATTTGGCCAAGGCGAATGAGCCGTCGCCGGCATCGCCAAACCATAGCGAGGGTGGAGTTAGGAAACCCTCGACACTGACAAAAAAGCGGTCGTCGGTGCGGCTAAACGTTCCACTATTGATGGTGAGATTGGCGGGCACGGGGAGCGGCTTGCGCGCCCAGCGGCCATCGCTGCCCAAGGTATACACATACGCCCTCTGCTGCACATGTTCGAGCGTGGCCAGGATCAAATGATTCCGAGTTGTCGAGAACCACTGTTCGAACTCCTGAGAAGTTGGAGTAAACACGATGACGGGATGGAGCCGGGTTTGATCTTTTTCGACGGCGGACAAATCCAGCGCGACGACCGATCCCTGGGAAATCTTGCTGCTTTGTCCTTCCGGCGTCCAATCCTCATCCAGCGATGCTAGTAGCTGGCCGTCGAGCATACCCTCCACGCTGGACTTGAGAGGTAAAGCTAATTTCTTTGGTCCGCCGGGTAGCAGGAGATAGGTCTCGTGCGCGAAGGTGCTCAGGTTGCGCTCGACAAGTTTTGCGACGTGGCCCTGGCCGTCGATGAAAACCTGCGCGGAATCGCCGTAGCCGTTGTCTTTGACGTCGCCGCGAAATACTTCGACAGAACTTTCCAGAGGCTGGCCGCGCTTCCACTGGCGGACGGTGATGGGATAGCCGGCTTCGCTCATGGTTCCCGGACCCCAGTCGCGGCTGATGAGAAGCGTATCCTTGTCGACCCAGGCCACGTTCTGTTTGCCGCGGGGCAGCACGAAGCCGCCTTCTACAAACTTGCCTGTATTCAGATTGATCTCGCGCAGTGTGTCGGCGTCCTCGCCTCCGGCTGAGAGCGACACCAGGCAATGCTCATCGTCGGGATGGAGACAGATTAGGCCTTTACCCACCCAGCTCTGTTTGTCGGCTTTGGCGAGCGCGTCGTAGTCGATCACGGTTTCCCAGTGCGGTTCCGCGGTCAGATAGTCTTTGAGCGTGGTGCGGCGTACGATTCCGCGCACGTGTTCGGCATCGCGCCAGGTGTTGTACACCGCGCCATTGCGGAGCTCGGGATCGGGCAGGCGCTCGGGAGATTCCAGTACTTTCAGGGCGTCGGCTTGCAGAGGCGCGAAGTGAGGGTCCTTCTCGAGAACGGCTGCGGTGCGCGCATTTTCTGCCTTCACCCACGCCATGGACTTCTCGCCGTGGATGTCTTCGAGCCAGGTGTAGTTATCGGGCTGCTCGGTGGTGGACTGCTGCGCGTGGGCGGGGATCGCAAGAATTGCGAAGATCGCAGCTGTCATTAACGTTGTGATCAGCGCCGTCTAGCTAGGGGCGCTATGGTCTCACCGAGAGCATTTTCAATGCGCACACTCCGTTAGAAATCTTGCTTGAGGCAAAACGAATCGCTCACGCGTAAGACGCGCGGAACGAATGCTGGTGAGCAGTATCGCATCAGCGGAATGTGTCCGTCACGGAAAAGTGCGTGGCTGCTAGTGCGAGGTTTGCGCTTCTTGCAGGAGGGGGCGGAGGGAATCGACGGAGACGCCGAGGGTGCCTCCGGTGAAACCGTCCATGTAGGCGGAGTTGACGCCGATGACTTGGCCTTTGGTGTTGAAGACCGGGCCGCCGCTGCCGCCATGCGCAGTGGGGGCGTCGTAGATGAGTTTGTCGCCGACGACGTCGCCGAGATGTCCGCAGGTGGTGGAGGGGCGAATTAGAGAGAGCGCAGCCAATTCGCTGGCCGCATTGATGTCGTTATGGCGATAGGCCATGCGCTCGTAAATTCCGGTCGGAGATTTTGCGACCATGCCGGCGATGCCCATGGGATAGCCGATCACGGTAACCAGTTGTCCGGGCGCGCCTGGGCGATTTCGCGAGGGGCAGAACTGCGAGGCCGCGGACGGCGCTGGAATCTTCTGCGTGCAGGATGGCGAGATCGGAAGTTTTTGAAACGGATGCAGGCGTCAGGTTCACGGGCGTGGGTGAGCCGGGGAAGAAAACCACCAGGCTTTCCAGCATCCCGGTTGCGCCTTGATCGATGAGCTTCTGGGCTTCGGGGTCGCCGTACCAGGGTTCGGCGACGTGGCGGTTGGTGGCGACCAGGGCGTTGCCGAGCATCGTTTCCAACATCATTTGCGATCAGAAATCCGGTGCCGGAGACGCGCGCGCGAATCACCGGGCGCTGGTTCGCGAAGCCGACTTGATAGACGCCGTAAATGTAGCCGATGGAATTGCGATAGCGATTGAGGACGACGGCCGGCATGGCCTGGTCCTGCTGGAGCTGAGCGACCTCGGCGGTGAGTTCGTGAACCTGTTTTTGCAGATCGCTGGGCGGCTCTTCCTGAGCGGTGGTGGGAGCGTAATAGTGAACCATGGCCAGAGCGCCGAGGAGGAGGACCACTCCCATGACGGCCTGCACCATCTGCTGCCAACTGTCGCAAACCATGCTGGATTCCGGCGAGGCTTCGGCTTGGGACTGGGCAGAGGCCGGAGATTGATTCAGCTTCTCGATTCAGCTGGCTGTGGAGCTGGGAATCGGACATTTTTGGGGTCGAAGGAAGCGGCCTCGGAACTCGGCCAAGTCGTTCTGTTTCAGCCTTTTGAGTCTCGAGTGCGGCTTGCGAGGCTGAGGACTTGGCAGGGTTATCTTCGCCCGTCTGGCGCGGGTTTGCCACGGTACTGAAGGCGATGTACGGGCGATAGGGGAAATTTTAAGATTCCCACAATGCAGGGTGGATGCTTTCCGGCCCCGCACGAATGCGTCCGGGGCTACGTGATTTGCTTACGGGGTTTGGATGCCGAGGCGCTTGGCCATTTTCTCGTAGAGGAAGCCTCTGCCGGGGACGTAGGGCTGGACCCATTCGCCATCGATGACGAATTGGGGGATGGCGCGCTTGCCGGTGTGTTTGACGACTTCGTCGGCGGCGCCAGGGGTGGACTCGATGTCGACTTCTTTGAATGGGATGTTGTGCTTGGTGAGGAAGCGTTTGGCCTCGCGGCAATCGGGGCACCAGGCGGCGGAGTAGACGGTGACTTCCATGGGTTCTTTCATCTTACAGGGGTATAGGGAAAAGGGCAGCATTCGGGGGCAGTGGCTCATCATTGAACAGCGCTTACGATTCGCCGACGTCATCCCGCAGGAGCGCGAGTAGCGCTCGTGCGAGACCTTACGAAGCACAGACATCGGTTGTACTGACGCGAGGATTGCTCCCGGTGCAGGCAGCGGGCGCCCTCCCGTTCACTGCATCAATGATCTCGGCCTCCGTAGGGTCCCTCGCCCGGCTTTCGCCGCGCTCAGGATGACATCCGCTGAAAATCACGTCGGCTGAAAGTTTTTTAAACGCGCTCCAGATGCGGCTGGGTGCGCTCGTTGACGACATTGCCGGTGTTGAGAGTTGACGCGGGTTCGAAGAGGACGATCCAGCATTCTTCTTCGGCAACGGGGCGATGTTCGACGCCGCGGGGGACGATGATGAACTCGCCGGGCTCGATCCATTCGTGGCGCTCGTGAAAACCGGCTTCGTGCATGCCGGGGTCGCGATCGTCTTTCTCGCGGTACTCCATGCGGAAGCGGCCTTTGACTACGAGAAACATTTCGTCTTCGTGGTCGTGGTGATGCCAGACGAATTCCGTGTTGGCTTTGACCAGCTTGACCATCTGGCCGTTGAGTTCGCCGGCGATGTGCGGCTTGTAGTAGTCGGAAATCTTGGAGAACTTTTCGGCGAGGTTGATCTTTTGCATGAGGCTGATCCTTCAATCATTAGTCTGAGAGATTTAAAGTTGGCCCAGGCCGCCATCGACGTTGAGGTCAACGCCGGTAATGTAGGAGGCTTCACTGCTGGCGAGGAACAGGACGGCGTGGGCGACTTCTTCGGGGGTGCCGAGGCGCTTCATAGGAACGCGGGCCGTGACCGCTGCTTCAAAGGCATCAACCCCGGACTGAGGCATGCCGGACTTGCTTAGAATCGGCGTGTAAATGGGTCCGGGGCTGACTACGTTGACGCGAATGCCGCGATCCAACAATTCGGCGGCGAAGGTGCGGGCCAGCGACCGAAGAGCCGCCTTGCTCGCGGAATACACGCTGGTGCCGGGATAGCCCTTGGAGCTGACAACCGAAGAGGTCAGGACGATGCCGGCGTTGTCGTTGAGAAGCGGAAGCGCCTTTTGCAGAGTGAAGTAAAGACCTTTTACGTTGATGTCGAAAGTTTCGTCGAACATCTGCTCACTGCTGTCGGCGGCGGGGGCGAACTTGGCAATGCCAGCGTTGGCGAAGAGCGCGTCGATCTTGCCAAATTTTGCGGCGATCTGGGCGAAGAAGCGGTCGAGATCGGCGACCTTGGCGACGTCGGCTTTGACGGCTAGCGTGCCGGGGCCGATGGTTTGGACGGCTTCATCGAGAGTTTTCTGGTCGCGGCCGGAGATGGCTACTTTGGCGCCTTCTTCGTGGAATTGCTTCGCCGTGGCTAACCCGATGCCGCTGTTGCCGCCGGTGATGACAGCTGTTTTGCCTTCGAACCTTTTCATTGAGACCTCTCTTCAATTAGTAGGAATGATTGTTTGGGTTGAATGAATGCTTGCGTTCTTCATTGGATGAATGGGGGATGGTTCCGGTTCAGTTTTGTTCGGCGGGAGGCGGGGCGTGCGTATGCAAACGCGCCGAGCTGCGCTCGGCGGACAGCCGGGGGCGGCTGTCCCCACATAAATCATCGTGGGATCAATGCTGCGGCGCTCGCGGGGCGGACGAAGGCGTCCGCCCCTACGTGAGATGTTAGAAGCCTTGCGTGGCCGCGTTGGCTTGGCTGTTGTGCAGCGTTACGCGGACGCCGCGTTGGGCGTTGAGCTGGGTGGTGGCGGTCCAGTCGACGTCGTTGGTGCTGATGACGCCGCTGCCTCCGCCGACCAGAGTGTAGGTAATGCGGTTGTCGGCGTAGCCGTATCCGCTGACCGCGAGCAGACCGCCGTTGGTCAGGACGAAGACGGGCATGCCCGGGCCGACGCCGGCCGGAGTCAGGAGTGGCGCGGTCATGCTCGGCTGAATGGTCGGCGTTCGGGGTACGAGGCTGGCGTAGGAAGCTTGCGGCAGGCTTTGCGCGGCCGGCTGCATTTGAGCGCTGTCGTTGTAGCTGCCGTTATTGTTGTCGCCGTCGGTCGCGTAGCTGGAGGGGCGGATCGAAAGCTGCATCTGCATGTTGGGGTGGCCGTTATGCAGCGAGTTGTTCTGATAGCGGCCGAAGAACTTCCAGCTCGATCCGTAGGTCTGGGCGACTTGCGGGATGTCGACGTCGTCCATCAGGCGCATGCTGAGCACGGTCTCGCCTTTCAGCGTGGGGCGGGGGCCGCGGGCCGGGAGCATGATGACTTTCCAGGGCCAGAGCGGCGGGATCATCCATTCGACGATGTCGCGCACGGCGTGTCCCTTGCCGTCGATGCGGCCCTGCTTGTCGACTTTGTAGCCGCGGGTGGCGATGATTTTGGCTTCGAGCGGCAGGTCGCCGCTGGGCAGGCCGATGCGATCAAACTGCAGCTTGAGATATCCCTTGCCCCAGAAGTGGCCGGGATCTTTCGCGGCTTCAAGATGGCCGACGAGATAGCTGCCGCGGGGAAAAGCCTGCTGGCCGAATTCGGTTTGTCCGCGGAGATGGCAGAGCACGGGATCGCCGACATCGACGGTGGCCGAGGAAAAGTTGGGTTCATCAGGGTGCATTGCAGAAGAGTGCCGGCGGGCAGAACGACGTCCCGTGCGCTGGCAGACAGAGTGAGAGGTGAGAGCGACAGAGACCTAGCACGAGCGCGGCTAGGGCCGCATGGACCATCTTGGACTTCATGGCGTTCACCTCAGTCGCACGCCCCGGATTGGCGGGCCCTGGCGCGAGAGGCCGCCGAGTTTGCGAAATCTAATCACAGGTAGAACCCGCGGTCAATCAGGAAGTTTCGTCGGCCGCAAAAGAAAAAGCCGCCAGCTTTTGGGCTGACGGCTTAAGAACTTGCCGAGCTGCGCTCGGCTGGCGGGCAGGAGTACCCGCCCCACACAAGCAAAGCTATTTTTCGTACAGCAGGACGCCTTCGGTCTTCTCCGCGTCGACTGGACGGTAGAAGAGTTTGTTGTCTTCGAGGAAGACCTCGATGAAGGCGGGTCTTGTGGTGATGGTGCCCTGGATCAGCGCCTCCGACAATGGGTCTTCGATGTATTTTTGCAGCGCGCGACGCAGCGGGCGTGGCGCCGTAGCTGCGGTCGGTGAGGGTCTGGTTGAGGATCCACTTCTTGGCGTCGTCGGCGACCGTGACGGTGATCGCCTTCTGCGCCAGGTTCTGGTTGAGCTGCGTGACCATGAGTTCGAGAATCTGGATCAGGTCGTTTTCGCCCAGCGCCAGGAACAGGATGATCTCGTCGAGGCGGTTGAGGAACTCCGGGTTGAAGGTGCGTTTGACTTCGCCCTTCACCAGTTCTTCGACTTTGTCGGAGATGACGTCTTCCTTCGTCGACTGGAAGCCGAAACCCTCGCGCTTCTGCAGGTGGCGCGCGCCGATGTTCGAAGTCATGATGATGAATCGTGTTCTTGAAGTCGACCGTGTTGCCGAGGCCGTCGGTGAGCTGGCCGTCTTCAAAAACCTGCAGCAGGATGTTGAAGACATCCGGATGCGCCTTCTCGATTTCGTCGAGCAGGACGACGGAGTAAGGAGCGCGCTTCACGCGTTCGGTGAGCTGGCCGCCTTCTTCGTAGCCGACGTAGCCCGGAGGCGAACCGATCAGCTTCGAGACCGAATGCTTCTCCATGAATTCGGACATATCGAAGCGGACCAGAGCTTTTTCGGTGCCGAACATGAATTGCGCCAGGGTGCGCGCGACTTCGGTTTTGCCGACGCCCTGTCGGGCCTAAGAATAAGAACGAGCCGATGGGGCGGTTCGGGTTCTTCAGGCCAGCGCGGGAACGGCGGATGGCGCGAGCCAGGGCGCTGATCGATTTATCCTGCGAGATGATGCGCTTGTGCAGCTCTTCCTCGATGCGCAGGAGTTTTTGGGTTTCTTCTTCTTTGATCGAGGTGACGGGAACGCCGGTCCAGCGCGAGACTACGTCTTCGATGTCTTCGCGGTTGACTACGCCCGTGCTTGACTCATCGAGATGATATTTCTCGCGCAGGCCGCGCAGGTTCTCGCGTTCCTTGCGCTCTTCGTCAGAGTAGAATCGCGCTTTTTCAAACTCGTGATTCGCGATGGCGTTTTCCATGCGGTGCACGATGAACTTGATGCGCTTCTGAACTTCGGTGAGTTCTTCGGGCAGCGAAGTCTGGCGCAGTTTGACGCGGGCTCCGGCTTCGTCGACGAGATCGATGGCCTTGTCGGGAAGGAAGCGATCCGGGATGTAGCGATTCGAATGCGAGACCGCGAAGTTGATGGCGTCGTCGGTGTAGGTGACGGCGTGGAATTTCTCGTAGCGATCTTTGATGCCGAACAGAATCTTGATGGCGTCGGCTTCGTTCGGCGGCGGAACTTTTACGGCCTGGAAGCGGCGCTCGAGTGAACGATCTTTTTCGATCGACTTGCGATATTCGCCGGGGGTGGTGGCGCCAATGCACTGAATTTCTCCGCGAGACAGTGCGGGCTTCAGAATGTTGGCGGCGTCGAGTGAACCTTCCGCCGAGCCAGCGCCGACCAGGGTGTGCAACTCGTCGATGAAGATGATGGAGTTCTGATTTTCCATCAGCTCCTTCATGATGGTCTTGAGGCGCTCTTCGAACTGGCCGCGATACTTGGTGCCGGCGACGATGAGCGAAAGGTCGAGGGCGAGGATGCGTTTGTCGGCGAGGAATGATGGGACTTCGCCGTCGGCGATGCGCTGCGCGAGGCCTTCGACGATGGCGGTCTTGCCGACGCCGGGCTCGCCGATCAGCACAGGATTGTTTTTGGTGCGGCGGCAGAGAATCTGGATGACGCGATCGACTTCACCATCGCGGCCGACCAGGGGATCGAGCTGGTTGTCCATGGCGGCCTGAGTCAGGTCGCGAGAGAACTCGGCGAGCAGCGAGGATTCACGCTGACGCTGCGGCTGAGCTTTTTCCTGGGTGCTGCGGGCGAGCTCTTCGCGGATGGTGGAGAGGCGCAGGCCGCGCTCGTGCAGAATTTCGGCGGCGAAGCATTTTTCTTCGCGCAGTAAACCCAACAGCAAATGTTCGGTGCCGATGTGGCGATGCGACAGGCGTTCGGCTTCTTCGGCCGCGTAGGCGAGAACGCGCTTGCATTCATTGCTCAGCGGGAGATCGACTGAGGTCGAAACTTTCTCGCGGATGGTGGTGTGGCCTTCGATCTGTTTGCGGATGGATTCGACCGAGGCGTGCGACCGCAGGAAACGATTGGTCAGAGCTTTGTCTTCGCGCAGGAGCCCCAGCAGAAGATGCTCGGTCTCGATGTAGGGAGAGCCGAACTGGCTGGCTTCGTAGCGTGCGAAAAAGATGACGCGCCTGGCTTTCTCCGTATAGCGTTCAAACATAATGCCCCTTCCCCCTGACTTGTGCTGGCCGAGAAGAACTCGTGCTCACCCCACGTGCCGAACTTTGGGTCTTGAACCGCTGACCTTATTCTATCGCTAGATTATCAATCAAACGACCACCAGACCCAAGTATTGAAACCGTTCTGCAACTCTTTGATCACGTTACCGAAGGAACCCTCGCGGGCTATTTCGTCTAAACCTTCCACAGGGGCTGAAGCCCCGTTTTGCTTAGTTCCTTGCGGCGCGGCTGAAGCCGCGCCCTGATACGAATCTTCAACCCAAACTCACTTCACTAAGAGAATCAACCTCGGTACGATCCCTCGGTCTTCAACGCCCACTCTTAATCTGTCACGCCGGCAACGACTCCGGCGCAATCTCTTCCATGCTGCCGCGCTGCAATCTTAGAACGCGATGGCAGCGGCGAGCGAACGCCAGGTTATGCGTCGCGATGAGGGAGGTGAGTTGGTGCTCGCGATGCAAGCGCGCGATCAACTCGAAAACCGCTTCGGCCGTGCGCCCGTCGAGATCTCCCGTAGGTTCATCGGCCAGCAACAGTTTCGGGCCGGTGATGAGCGCGCGGGCGAGAGCTACGCGTTGCTGCTCTCCGCCGGAAAGCTCGCCTGAGCGATGATGCGCGCGCTGCTCCAGTCCGACCTCGCGCAACCAGCGTGCCGCCTCGGGCTCGACCTGTTGCCAGGATTGCCCGCGCAGCAGCAGCGGCATGGCCACGTTTTCCGCCGCCGTGAATTCCGGCAGCAGATAGTGGAACTGCCATACGAAGCCGGTTTCGCGATTGCGAAAGTTTGCGGCTTCGTCGTGCGATAGCGTGTTCAGTCGCAAGTGGGCGCAGTATACGTCACCTGCGGAAGCGCGATCAAGAGCGCTCAGGATGTGCAACAAGGTACTCTTGCCGGCTCCGGATTCGCCCACGATGGCGAGCATTTCTCCCCGCTTCACCTCGAACGATAAGTTTTCAAAGAGCACCAGGTCCGACTCGCCGGACCGGAAAACCTTTTTCAGGCCTTCCACTCGAAGCATCGAGTCTTGTTGGGTTAGATGCACGAGGGCGGCCTTTCGTTCCAAGGGCTCAGGTGCGGACGATCAGACTCTAATGTTTGCACCGTATGTGCCCGCATTGGATTAGTGATTCGCACGGAGGGATCGTTTCCGGCATTGAATTTGGTGCCGTCCCTCCGGGACTCGCTTCGATTGCTTTCGGCGTACCCGGGACTTACGTCCTGGGCTAACGTATGTCGCCGCTCCGCGGCTGGACGTCCGTAGATCGCGTGGTCCCGCTCTCTCCCCGATCCAGTTCCCATGCTTTGTCTTATCCGCGTGAATCCGTGGAAATCCGTGGCGACGAAGTCTTCAGTCTTATTCATAGCGCAGGGCCTCGGCGGGGAGGATGCGGGATGCCGACCATGACGGATACAGCGTGGCCACGAAAGAAATTAGCACGGCGAACACGCCGACCAGCACGCCGTCGATCGCGCGCGGGGCAAAGGGGACGTAGTCGATGGAGTAGACCTCGGGCGAGAGCGCAAGCACGTGGTAATGGCCTCCGACGTAGGAGAGGGCGAAGCCGACGACCAGGCCGATGGCGGTGCCAATGGCGCCAATCAGAACGCCTTGCGCAATAAAGAGGTTGCGCACTTGCGCCCGGCGCGTGCCCATCGACATGAGCACGGCGATGTCTTTGGTCTTTTCCATGACCATCATGATTAGGGAGATGAGAATGTTGAGCGCGGCAACGAAGACGATGAGGCCGATGATGATGAAGGTGGCGAGGCGCTCCGTCTTCAGCGCCTTAAACAGGGCGCTGTTTTGCCTGAGCGCGTTCGTGGCCATGAAACCCTTCCCGGCGGCATTTTCGATTTCTGAGGTCAGTGCGTCGGCCTTGTCGAGATCGTCGATCTTGAATTCGATGACGGAGATGAGGTCGCCGAGGCCGAAGAGTTTTTGCGCATCGGAGAGACGCACGAAGGCCCAACCGTAGTCGTAGTCATAGAAGCCGGAGCTGAAAATTCCGACGACACGGAAGCGGTTGTATTTCGGCACCATGCCGAAGGGGGTGAGTTCGCCTTGTGGGCTGACGACCATGTACGGTCGAGCCCACGGTTGCTCCAAGATTGTCGGCCATGTCTTTGCCGAGGACGATGGGGGGCATGGCGGCAATGCGCTGCTGAACTGCGGCGAGAGAGTCGGGGGACTGATCCGAATCAGGTGGTGCGGACTTGGCCGGTGTGGAAGCGGTTCGTGTGGAGCGGACACTCTTGTCCGCTGCCTTTGACTTTGGTTTTATCTCGGCCTGTGGGTTGTGCGTGTCGTCGTCGGCTTGCTCCAGCGCGTCGGCCGAACCTTCCTTAACTGTGGTTAACAGGTCGCCGACTTTGCGCTCGTAGCGCGGGATCATGCCTTTCAGAATCGCGCCGCGGGCGCGCGGGCCGCGCGAGATCAGGACTTGTTCGAAGATGGCGGGAGCGGCGGCGACGACGTGCGGCTGGTGCGACAGGCGATCGAGGAGCGCGGGCCAGTTCTGGATGCCATCGTCCGCGATGCGCTGCAGGCTGATGTGCGACGTGGAACCGAGCAGTCGCTGCTGCAGGTCCTGGCGGAATCCGTTGGTGATGGCCATGGCGACGACGAGCGAGGCGACTCCGGCGGCGACTCCGGCAACGGAAATGCCGGTGATGATGCCGATGAAAGCCTGCCGCCGTTTGGCGCGCAGGTAGCGGGTCGCGATGAAGAGTTCGAAGCGCATGGGGAAGCTATCGGCGATCAGCTATCAGCTTTCAGCCAAAGACGGATTATACGGGTGGAGCGACGCTGGACAAATTTAGCAACACGCATGAGTCCACGGCTCCCTCAGCTGGACGGCTTTTCAGATCGAGCCGGATATGACAACTAAGAGTGGCAGCGACAACCGGCGTCTCCAGCCGAGGGATGCATGGCGCGGATCGCCAACGATGTCAAACCGCTCTCACATTTCCTGGAATGAGCGGCGTAGCTCAATGCGTACGGACAAGAGCTCGCCACCGAGCTCGACGGAAGTCTACTGGTTTCCTGCTCTGTCGTGACCAGTATGCCGAAGAACACGCCGATGAGGACATTTAGGAGGGCCAGTCGCCTCTGAGCCATCGGACGCCCAGTGGACCTATCGCGCTATGTTCTTCAGATAAAGAGCACGGTGGATGCCGTGATCGTTCAGGGTCCCTTCCGATGATGCCAAGCGTATGTTGTCGATTCAGATGGCGGGACAGACTGCATGGTAACCCGACTGAAACATCGTTCCTCGCGACTCGGGCATGGGCGACTGTGCGAGTAATAGTAAGGTTCACGAGGCTCAGGCATCACCGTTAAACTTGATAGATAGAGACGAACTCCGATCCAAATCTCTCCTCCAACTCCGCGTCTCCGTCCGAATCATTATCGTGCGTCACGATCGCGAAGACCGTCAGCATCCAACAGACTGCCAGACCGGTTCCAACGCTCCAGGCAGCATTCGCTGAGATGGCCGACATAGAGGGATGCCGGACGCGGGAGCGGATGCCGGTGGTTACGAGGCGCTGATTCTGATTTCCGGCGCGGACTTCCGGGAGGCCGCCGAGCTGTGACCAACTAAAGTGCGCGCCTGCGCGGGAATAAATAACGATGCCTGCGGCAAACATTAGCGAGGCCGGAATCCAGGACCAGGGTGTGGAATAAAACGCTGCGCGGCGCCAAGGGGCCGTCAGCGCGGCCGTGGCGATACCACATTGCGATCCAGGCGGGGAGCAGGACTCGAAACGGGGAGCGGCAGCGTTCGCGCCAGCGCTGGACGCGGGGATGAATCATCAGCCAGAACGCGGGGATGGTGGAGTAGACGACGCAAATGAGCCATCCCAGGGTTCGGAGGAAGTGCATGGGGGAATTTTACAGGGTGCGATTGACGGCGTCGGATTGCTCGGACAGAGGTCCCACGTCTCGCAAAGGAAACGAGACGTGGGGCACCCTCCTCCCCGATTCCCTTAGTTTCGCGGCGGACGAATGCGTCCGCCGCAACGTGAGTTGTGCTTGACCATGGACATGTTCTTTCGTTCATGGCTTGGCGGATACCGGACTGTAGGGGATTTCGCCGCCTCAGCGCATAATGTGAAAAATGGGGCGTACTTTCCTTGGCATTTCCCTGAACGACAATTGGCTGCCGAAGTCGGTGATTTGCCTGCGCGATTATGACCGGCACAAATTTCTGCTGGATTTGATTGCTGGCGTCACCGTCGGGCTAGTGGCTCTGCCGCTGGCCATGGCGTTTGCGATTGCGTCGGGACTGACGCCGCAGGCGGGGATTTATTGCGCCATCGTCACCGGGTTTCTGATTTCGGCGCTGGGCGGGTCGAAGACGCAGATTGGCGGGCCGACCGGGGCGTTTGTTGTTGTGGTCGCGGGGATTGTTGCGGTGCACGGCGTCGATGGGCTGTTCATGTGTACGGTGATGGCCGGCGTGCTGCTGGTGATCATGGGGGTCACGGGGCTGGGCACGGGAGTGAAGTTTATTCCGCGTCCGGTGGTGATTGGGTTTACCAACGGGATCGCGGTGCTGATTGCGTCGACGCAGGTGAAGGATTTTTTCGGGCTGCAACTGGACAAAGTTCCGGGCGTGTTCTGGCAGCGGATCGAGGCACTGGCGGGGAATTTTCATACCTTGTCAGTCGGGGCGACGGCGCTGGCGGTCTTCACGCTACTGACGCTGATAGTTTGCCGGGGAGTTTCGGCGCGCATTCCAGGGCCGATTGTCGCGCTGCTGCTTTCGACTTGCGCCGTTTATTTTTTCCGGCTGCCGGTGCAGACGATTGGGACTCGCTTCGGAGGAATTCCGGGCGGGCTGCCGCACTGGCAGATTCCACATTTTCGCGTCGACCTGATTCACGGGCTGCTGGGGCCGGCATTCACGGTGGCGATGCTGGGGGCGATAGAGTCGCTGATGTCGGCGGTGGTGTCGGATCGGATGAGTGGGGACCGGCACAATCCGAATGTCGAGTTGATTGGGCAAGGCGTGGCTAATATTTTTTCGCCGATGTTTGGCGGGCTGCCGGCTACGGGAGCGATTGCGCGCACGGCGACCAACATTCGCGCGGGAGCGCAGACCCCGGTGGCGGGCATGATTCACGCGCTGACGCTGCTGTGCATTCTGCTATTTGCCGCGCCGCTGGTCAGCTATGTGCCGATGGCGGCGCTGGCCGGGATTCTGATGATCGTCGCCTACAACATGGGCGAGTGGCGCGAGATTCCGCAGTTGCTGAAGCTGACGAAGACTGACATCAGCATCTGGCTGGTGACGTTTGCTTTGACTGTGTTTGCGGACTTAACTGTCGCCGTTGAGGCGGGGATGATTCTGGCGGCGCTGTTGTTTATCAGCCGCGTGGCTGCGACCACGACTGTGTCGCAGGTGACCGACGATTATGTGGAAGACGGGCGGGTGCACATTTTGCAGGACAAGGATATTCCTTATTATGCGACGATCTTTCGTATTCATGGGCCGTTTCTGTTTGGGGCGACCGACAAGATTCATGTGGTCACGGAGAATTTGCATACGCTGACGCCGGTGGTGATTTTGCGGCTGCGGAATATGACTGCGCTGGACGCTACGGGACTATTTGCCATAGAGGAAGTTGCGAAGCGATTACACGCCAGCAAGCGGACGTTGATCCTTTGCGGAGCGCGCGAGCAACCAGCACAGTTGATTCATCAGGCGGAGTTCGCGGATGTGATTGGGCAGGAAAATATTTGCGACAACGTGCAGGCGGCGCTGCGACGGGCAGAGCAAGTCCACGAAGGGCTGGAGCCGAAGTTTGTGGCTGTGCCGGCGCAGTGAGTTGCGACAAAGGGCTAAAGCCCGATTTCTTTCCCACCTCTTACGCGGCGCTGAAGCGCCGCTCTTCCACGGTTGTGCTGGCGTTCACACGGGATGTGGCGGCATTCACGCGGGCTCGATTGAACTGCTAGACTGGCATCCTTTAGAAAATTTCGTTTCTCTCTTCGCCCGGCTTGCCGGCGGAGCCGACTTTATCGATGATCGTCAACTTTGCAGAACGCGCGCATAACCACAACTGGGAACTCGATCCGGTGGTGCGGTCGCTGCTGGATACGGATTTCTACAAGCTGCTGATGCTGCAGTTTATCTGGAAGCATTTTCCGCGGACGCGCGTGACTTTCTCGCTTATCAATCGCCACGCTTCGGTGCGGATGGCGGAGATCATCAATATTGAGGAGTTGAAGGTGCAGCTGCAGCATGTGCGGGGACGGCGGTTTCGAAAATCGGAACTGGTGTGGCTGGCCGGCAACACGTTTTATGGGCGGCGCGGAATTTTTGAGCCGGCGTTTCTGGAGTGGCTGGAGCGCGACTTCCGGCTGTCGGATTATCAGCTTTCGGTGCGGGACGGGCAGATTCAGCTGACGTTTGAGGGCTCGTGGACCGAGACCACGATGTGGGAACTGTATGCGCTCGCGATTCTCGATGAGCTGAAAACGCGATCGCAGTTGAAGACTCTGAGCGAGTTTGGGCTCGACATTCTTTACGCGAAGGCGAAGACGAAGTTGTGGAGCAAGATCGAGCGGCTGCGCGGCGTGCCGGAACTGAGCGTGGCTGATTTCGGGACGCGGCGGCGGCACAGCTTTTTATGGCAGGAATATGTTGTGGTGGCGATGGCCGCGAACCTGGGAAATAATTTCATTGGGACATCGAATGCGTTTCTGGCGCACAAGCACGATCTGGAAGCGATTGGAACCAACGCGCATGAGATTCCGATGGTGATGGCCGCGCTAGCGCCCGATGACGTCGCGCTGAAAGCGTCGCAGTATCGCGTGCTGGAATTGTGGCAGCAGACTTATGAAGGCGCGCTGCGGGTCATGCTGCCGGATACGTTTGGCACGACACAGTTTCTCGCGGGAGCGCCGGAGTGGGTGGCGGACTGGACGGGGCAGCGTGTGGACAGCAAGGATCCGTATATAGCCGGCGATGAATATATTGCGTGGCTGAAGGCGCATGGCAGAGATCCGCGCGAGAAGCTGCTGATTGCTTCCGACACGCTCGATGTGAATGCGATTCTTGGGCTGCATGCTTATTTTGGGGGGACGCTGGCGAAGGGCGTGGCGCCGGGCAATTTTCGTGAGCGCGGCGGATTTTGAGGATCGCAGCAAGTGGACGTCCGGGGCGGCGGGTTCGAGTGAGCGCGGGCTGGGGCACGCTGCTGACCAATGATTTTCGTGGATGCAATCCCAACGACGGCGCGGGCTTTGATCCGATCAGCCTGATCTGCAAGGTGACGGAGGTCGAGGGGCGGCCGGCGGTGAAGCTGTCGGACAATTATTCGAAGGCGCTTGGACCCGCGGCGGAGGTTGAGCGCTACCGGCGAGTGTTCGGGACTGAGGGGATCGCTAACGCGCCGCTGGTGGCGTGAGTTCTTCCCGGCCGCAATCTTCATTGGCAGCGCTCTCCGAAAGCTTTTAACCGCCGAGTGCGCTGAGGAAATCCGCTGAGAACGCAGAGAAAAACATCCACAATTTAAATTGTTGTTAACCGTTGGCCGTCCCCGTTCGTTGTGTTGCTAGAGACGATCGAAAAGCGTCCTCTCACGAAAGGGATCATTTCTATGCGCAGGAATGGGCGGTACGGGGTAAGAATTCAGTCGGTCGCGGCGTTGCTGGCGGCATTCCTAGTGTTGTTCACGGCGATCGGTGCGGCGCAGGCTGCGCACGCTTCGAAGCCCGCGGTAACCCCCAATACTCCGGCGATGAGTGAGAAAGATCTGGTTGCATTGCAGGACGAACTACTGCGACTGGTGCGCGTCAGCCCGACGCTGGCCGAAGTTGTGGCGAGGGACCCTTCGCTGCTCTCGAATGCGGACTATGTGAGCCGCAACAATCCGCAACTGGCGCAATTTCTGCAGGCGCATCCTGAGATCGCGCAGAATCCTGACTTCTATCTCTTCAACAACCTACACGGCCAAGATGAGCAGCCCAGCCAGACGCTGGAGCGGAAACTTTGGCCGGAGATGTCGCAGCCACCATCGGCCTCTCGCGGAGTGGACATGGAACTGGTGCAGGATGGCATTCCGTTTCTGGTTTTTCTTTGCATTCTCGGCGCACTGCTCTGGCTGACGCATGTATTGCTCGAAAACCGGCGCTGGAACCGCATCTTTAAATTGCAGACGGATGTGCACGGCCGGCTCATCGAGAGATTTGGTACGTCGCAGGAAGTGTTGACTTACATGGGCACCGACGCGGGCAAACGGTTCCTGGAGGCGACGCCGATCGCGGTCGGCTTCGAGCGGCAGGCGCCGGTTCCGAGTCCGGTGGCGCGAGTGCTGACGCCGCTGCAGATCGGGGTGGTGATGACGCTGCTGGGAATTGGATTGTTGTCGTTGCGGCACAGCGTTACTGACGGCAGCGACGCGTTGCTGGTAATTGGTACCGTCGTGCTGATGCCCGGCCTCGGCTTCATCATCTCGGCGGGGATCACCTGGTTCCTTGCGCGCCATCTCGGACTGATGCCGGAAAGCGGAGCACGGGAATAGAATCGAGTTGCTGATTGTTCCACTGAAGGGCTTTTCGACGGCCCGTTGGAACGCAGCCATGAGGAAAACGGATACGACCGGGGAATATGCCATCCCGAATGTTGATGCTTGCGCGACGTCGCGAGCTGACGAACTGCCCATGGACCGTGATGCGTTCGCCGGGTTCTACCAGCGCTCCGCTCCGGGGCTGCGGGCATATCTGACGCGGGTGTCGGGCAATCATGCGCTGGCCGATGACCTGATGCAGGAAAGTTATGTACGTTTTTTGTGTGCGACCTGCCCCGAGGGCGGCGAGGTGAATTACCGGCGTTACCTGTACCGCATCGCGACGAATCTCTTGCGAGACCACTGGCGACGGCCGCGCGCGGCGTGTATCGAGGATGTTCCAGAGCAGTTTCTGGCGGCGCCGGATGGGTTGTCGCACATCGACGCGCAGGCTGTGCTCGATCCGGCGATGAGGCAGATGCGTCCGCGGGAGCGGCAGATTCTTTGGCTGGCTCACGCCGAGGGGTATTCGCACCGCGAGATTGCCGAGATCACCGGGCTGAGCGCGGCGGGGATTCGGTTATTGCTGTTTCGGGCGCGGCGGAAGATTGCGCGGCTGCTGCGGAAGCAGATCGGCGTCGACGGGAGGCCGGCATGATGTTTCGTACTTGCTCCTTCGAACCCGAACTCACACAGGCCCTGAAAGATGGGCACTGGCCCAACGGTTGCGGGGCGGAATTGCGCTCGCATGTGGATAGCTGCGGCAAGTGCTGCGATCTGGTGCTGGTGACGCAGACGTTTCAGGCGGCGCGGCGGGAATCTGAGCATACGGCGCAATCTTTAAGTTCCAGCTCGATTGTCAGTTCACCCAGCTTGCTTTGGTGGAGAGCGCAATTGCGGCGGCGGAATGCGGCGGCCGAACGCGTCAGCAGGCCGGTCACGATCGCGCAGGCCTTCGCGTGGATTGTGGTGGGATTGGTGGGCGTGGTTTTTGTGGCATCACAATACCGGCACGGGCTGCAGTGGGCATCGTGGTGGGCGGAGTTTTCGGCTCCGCGCGCGGTCATCCAGGTTCCGCCGGCTGGATCAGGGCCACCCGATTGGCATGTGCTGTTGTTGTTTTCCGGACTTGGCGTGCTGGCGTTCTTGAGTGGGCTGGTGGTGTACCTGGCGTCGGATAAATCCTGAAGCGTTCGCAATTCTGAAGTGGTTCCCTTCTGCACTTCTCCTCTTCCTTCTTCGTGCACATCCTCGGCATTCTGTGGCACAGTAAGTAGTTCATGCCCGCCACCGCCGACGCCAGAGCTGGACGCGCTGCCTTCACTCATCCGGGATTTGTGCTGTTTCAGATTGCGCGATTTCTGATTGTGGCGTCGGTCGAAATGCAGGCGGTGGCCGTGGGCTGGCAGGTTTACGAGATCACGAAACGGCCGCTCGATCTCGGCTATGTGGGGCTGGCGCAGTTTCTGCCCGCCATTCTGCTGTTTCCGATTTCCGGGCACGCGTCGGATCATTTCGAACGGCGCAAAGTGCTTTCGGTTTGCTACGCGGGTTATGCGATCTGCTTTGCGATGCTGCTCGTGCTCGCACGGAGGAGCGTGCCTTCCATCAATGCGATTTACGTGGTGCTGGTGGTGATTGGTGTCGTGCGGTCGTTTAACAGCACGGCGAGCCGCGCGATTCTGCCGCAACTCGTCCCGACGGAACATTTTCCAAATGCAGTGGCGTGGAACGCCACCATTTTTCAGGCGGCGACGATACTTGGCCCGGCGTTTGGTGGATTTTTGTATGCGGCAGTGAAGGGGCCGTCAATGGTGTATGTGGTCGCGATGGTGACCGCGATTGGTGCGACGCTTTCTTCGTTCCGCATCAAGCCGGAGGTGAAGGCGCGTCCGCGTGAACCGATGACACTGAAGACGGTTTTCGCGGGACTACATTACATCTGGAACAAGAAGCTGATTCTGGGCGCGATTTCGTTGGATCTGTTTGCCGTGCTGCTGGGCGGAGCGGTGGCGCTGCTGCCGGTGTATGCGCGAGAAATTCTGCACACCGGGCCGTGGGGCTTGGGCTTGCTGCGCGCGGCTCCGGGAGTGGGCGCGGCGCTGATGGCGGTAACGCTGGCGCATTGGCCGCTACGCGGGCGGTCGGGGCTGACGCTGCTATGGGCAGTGGGAGGATTTGGAATCTTTACGATTATTTTCGGCGTGTCGCACAGCCTGACGGTGTCGCTGATTGCGCTTTTGCTGTTGGGGGCGAGCGACATGATCAGCGTGATTATTCGCGCCACGCTCACGCAACTCGCCACACCGGATGAGATGCGCGGGCGCGTGACCGCGGTGGACATGATTTTTATTGGGACGTCGAACGAGTTCGGGCAATTCGAATCGGGCGTGACGGCGCAGTGGTTTGGCACGGTGCCTGCGGTGATTCTGGGCGGAGTTGGGACTCTCGTGGTAATCGCATTGTGGGCGTGGCTGTTTCCGGAATTGCGGCAGGCGGGGGAGTTAACTGCGATTAACGCAGAGAAGTAAGCCGACGCCAAAGTGTTCCTGCGGGAACACAACGTCATGACGGTAGCGGGCGTACGATTTTGTCATGACAGGCTAAGCGCAAGAGAGCAAAGGGGCGTTCACCTCCGGCAGTGGTCAGTTTGGCTTCCGCGCAATGCCAGAGAAGCAGGAGATCCCTCGCTTCGCCTGAAGAGCGGCTCCGCTCGGGATGACAACGAGTCAAATTACGCCACTACTTCACTTCCCTTTCAGTAGCGTCTTGGCCGCGCCCATGTTGTCGTACTTGTCGTAGACCCTTACTACGACGACGTGTTCCGACGTGCTGTCTTTTTCCGGTTCGACGGCGGCGTTGAAGTCGTAGTCTTCGACTTTCGCGTCGGAGAGCTGGCCGATGGGCTCGACGTATTTCCACTCGCCGGCGTCGATCGAATATTCCGCACGCTTGATGGTGGAGAATCCATCTGCGGCACGGAAGTGCACATGAATCTGCGCGCCCTCAACGGATGCAGTCAGATTTTCGATGCGCGGCGGGGTGGTGTCGACTTCGAAGCGGCGGCTTTCTTTGCTGGTGGTCAGCGCTTCGCCGGGGGAATGCGACGGAGCGTCGGAAGCGACGACTTTCACCGTGTAGCCGCCATCGGGAAGAAGACTGGCGTCGAAGGAATAGGCTTTGTCGGTCAGATTGTCTTTGAGCAGAAGCCAGCGGGATTCTCCGTCGCCGCGGTAGTAGACGGAATAGACCATCTGATCGTCGTTCTCGTCGTGCGCGTTCCACTTCACTCCGATGGAATCGCGATCGTGACTGCTGGGAACCGGCGATTCGAAGTGCATGCCGGAGGAACTGCCGATGTCGCTGCCCAGATTCAGGCTGGAAGATTTCTGAAGCTGCTGATAGCGAACGCCGACTTGCACCGAGACATCTTCGATCTCCGGCGCAACGTTTTTCGGTAGGTAGTTCAAAGTAACGGTGTCAACCACGGGCTTCGTGTTTCCGGCGTGCAGTACGGCTTTCCACTGAGCGTAGCGCGCGGGCGGAACGCCCATCTGCGAATCCTGGGCGAAATTGACTTGCTTCCAGGGACTCCAGTTGCGGTCAGGATTGTCGACGTTGCCGCTGCGGGCGAGGAGATCGACGTTGCCCGCGCCGCGGAATTCGACCCGGCCCCAGCGCGAAAAAACTTTGGCGTCGAAGACGTCGCTTTCATAGCTGCCTTCACTCTGCGGACCCGGGCCCAGCAGAAATATTTTTCCCAGATTGCTGCTGGCAGCGTAGAGAGCGCCACCGGGCGCTTTGGCGAATCCAGTAACTTGCGAGGCTGGAGCTTTCAGCAGGTCGGAGAACTCGTCCTGGCCGTTGTTGTCAATGGCGAAAACGTGTCCGCGATTTCCGGTTCCGGCGAGGAGGTGGTCGTGCGAATCGAAGGCCAGGGCGTAGACGATATCTTCATGCGATGTCCAGATGCGCGATGGAGAGCCATCGGCAGCGATGCGGTAAACGTCGGATCCGCCGCTGGCGCCTCCGCCGGGAGAAGGAAATGCCGTCACTGGCGAAGCGCTCGGCGTCATGGTCAGGGTCATGCCGGGAGTCTGTGTGCTGGAGGCTGCGGCATTGGCCGCCATCGAAATCAAAGCCGCGGATGCGCCTGAAGATGAATTCGAAGTGCTCGCCCGCTTCTCGCCTACACCCGCAGCATAGATGTTGCCCTCGCGGTCGAGCGCGAGCGCGGTGATCTCTTTCTTCGGAGCGCTGTAGAGGACGAAGCCTTCTCCGGAGGGAGAAATGCGGTAGACGAGGCCGCTGCCATCGGTTCCGGCGATGATGTTGCCGGTCGCGTCATTGCCTCGAGCGTCATTTCCCCGAGTGTCGAGTGCGAGCACGCGGATGTGAGTGTCGTCGCTCTTGAAGAACAGCGAGTGTTCGCCCTTGGGCGTGACTTTGTAGATTTCGCCGTGATCCCCGGTCGCGACGTAGAGATTTCCCGCCTTGTCGAGAAGCAGGTCCCAGATGTACTTGGTGCCGGGTGCGAAATATTCCGACGAACTCCAGGAAGGATCGAGGGCGGGCTTGGCGGGATCTTTGGACGAGTCTTTATCCGGCTTTGCGCCGGAGTTTCCGTCGGCCTTCTTTTCTGCTTTGGCCTTGTCTGATTTTTCGGCGGCCTTGTGCTCGATTTTGTAAACCTTGCCATCGGGCGCGGTGGCGGCGTAGATGACGCCGTGGGGGCCGACCTCGAGGGTTTGCACCTGCAGTTCCTGGGGCTCGAAAATGATGGTCGCGGTGCCGTCAGGGGCGATGCGGTAGACGCGCGCCGGAGAACCGGTGGCGGCGTAAACATTTCCAGCGTCATCGGATGCGATGGCCCAGATATAGGTCGAGGGCGTCGCATAGAGCAGCTTGAACGAGGGCGCCAGTTCGAGCCCGCCGGAGCTGCGGATGGCGACTCCGGCCGCCGTGCCCTTGGTGAGGTCGTCGAATTTCGACTGCTCCCAGGTGCGGGTGCCGTCGGCCAAGGCGACGTGGCCAGAGCGCAGATGGAGAGGAGGAAAAAGCTACGTTTGGTGTAGGAACGGAACGCTTGCGGACTCGGCAAAGGTCAGACCTCGAAGGTGGTTGGGCAGAATCTTTAGGGTACCACGTGCCTGCCCTGACAGAGGTGGGTTCGAGCGGCGCTCGAAGGACAGCCGGGGGCCGGCTGTCCCCACATAAACCTTTTAAGATCGGAATCCCGCCGGACGAATGCGTCCGGGGCTACGTGGTCGTCGTGATATCGTAGATTTTTATGGCTTCTGCGCGACACAAGCTGCTGAGCACGCTGGCTCACAAGTCGTTTCGGCTGGGAGAGTTCAAACTTTCTTCGGGCGGGACCAGCGACTACTACATCGACTGCCGGACGACCACGCTTGACGCGAAAGGGTCGCGGCTGACGGGGGAAGTATTTTTCGAAGAGATCTCGAAACGGGGATGGAAGGCGCGCGCCATCGGCGGGCTGACCATGGGGGCGGACCCGATCGTAGTGGCGGTGTCGGTGGTGAGTGGCGAACTGGATGGGTTTCTTGTGCGCAAGGCGGAAAAGCAGCACGGCACGGGACAGCGCATTGAGGGCTTCCGCGAAAAGGGCGCGTCGGGTCGTGATTGTGGACGATGTTTGCACTACCGGCTCATCGACAATTCAGGCGATTGAGGCGGCACGCGAATTCGGATTTGAAGTGGTGGGAGTGATGTGCCTGGTGGAGCGCGAAGAGGCCAAGGGACGTCCGAATGTGGAGAAGGCGGCGGCGCCGGCGCCGTTCGTTTCGATCTTTACTGCGAATGACGTGCGCAAGGAACATATCCTGCAGAACGACGACACGCAGCCGGGGCTCACGACCAAAAGCTAACGGCCGACGACTCACAACGACTACAAATTATGATTCAGACTCTGGAATGGACCGACAAGGGCGTCGCTTCATCGATCAGACGAAGCTGCCGACGGAAGAAGTTTATGTGACCTGCAAGACGCATGAGCAGGTGGCCGACGTGATCCGCAACATGGTGGTGCGCGGGGCGCCGGCGATTGGCGTGGCCGCGGCTATGGGCATTGCGCTGGGCGTGAGCAATTCCAAGGCGGAGTCGAACGGCGACCTGAAGCGCGATCTCGACCAGATTTGCGACTTGATCGGGAAGACGCGGCCCACGGCGGTGAATCTTGTTCTGGGCGATCCGGCGCATGCAGGAGAAGTTTGAGCGCGTTCGCATCCGGCCAATTCCGCAGATCAAGCGCGATCTGATTGAAGAAGCGCAGCGCATGCACGCCGAAGACATTGCCGCGAACCAGGCCATGGGACGCCACGGCGCGACTCTGATGCCGAGCGAGGGTGGAGTGCTCACGCACTGCAACGCGGGCGCGCTGGCTACGGCGGGATACGGCACGGCGCTGGGAGTGATTCGCGCGGCGGTGGAGCAGGGGAAGAAGATTCATGTGTATGCCGACGAGACTCGGCCGTTTCTGCAAGGCTCGCGGCTGACGGCGTGGGAGCTGATGAAGGACGGCATCCCGACCACGGTGATTTCCGACAACATGGCCGGGGTGATGATGCAGCAGGGCAAGATTGGGGCGATCGTGGTGGGCGCCGACCGGATTGCGGCCAACGGCGACGTGGCCAACAAGATTGGGACTTATACGGTGGCGATTCTGGCCAAGGAGCATGGGATTCCGTTTTATGTGGCCGCGCCGATTTCGACCGTCGATCTGGCGTGTCCGGACGGCAGCAAGATTCCCATCGAGCAGCGAAACGCGAGGGAAGTCACGCACATCGCCGGAAAGCAGATGGTTCCGGACGGCGTAGGAGTGGAGAACCCTGCGTTTGATGTGACTCCGGCGAAATACGTGGCGGCCATCATCACGGAAAAAGGAATTGCGCGGGCGCCTTACGGCGAGTCGCTGCGCGCGCTGGCGGGGGAAGAGGCGGAAGTGCATCCGTAGGGGTGCGTTGCCTCCCTTCCTTGGCCCTGGTCATGCTGAGCCCTTGTCATCCTGCACGCGAGCGACGATCTGTGCAACTTCGTAGTTGAGCGATCCTTCGTCGGGCAAAGAGCGCCTGTAAAGCCAAGATATTTTTCTTCGGGCGCTACTAATTCTCTGGGTACGGGTTGAAGCTAGCGGTAACCCAATCGTGCTAACCTGAGATCAGAAGACTCAAGTCTGCGCCAAATATTTCGTCAGGGGGAAGTTATGTCGTTCCGCAATCGCCTGGTTCTGTCCCGTTTGGTTCTGCCCGCCGTTCTTTCTGCGCTTGCCGTGCTCGCGGGCTGCGGCAGCGGCTCGAACAGCGCGTGCCACCTCCCAGCGGAGCGTTTAGCAACACTGATCTCAATGGCACCTATGTTTTCGGTCTGGGTCGGACGCGGGACGGGCGCGGGCCGATTTCGATGGCTGGTTCCTTCACGGCCTGCGGTTGCACCGGCGGGACCATATCGGCGGCGAACGATGGATTTCGTCGACAACAGCTCGGCGGCGCCGGCTTCCGCAGTCGGCACCAATAGCACCTACAGCGTCGGCGCCGACGGGCGCGGAACCGCCAGCCTGTACATCACGCCGTCAGGTGGCACTCCCTTCGAGTCATTTACTGGATTTCGTTCTGACTTCGAGTTCGCATGGGCTGATCACCCGGTTCGACAACAATCGGGGCCGGCAGCGGCACGATCGACCTGCAGCCCAGTGCGGTCGCGCAGAGTGCGATCGCCAAGCTCCCTATCGCCTTCAGCTATTTCTGGCGGAGACTTGCGAACGGCGCCCTCCTTTCCACCGTAGGTGCGTTCACTCTGGATTCTTCAGGAAGCATCACTGCCGGGAGTCGGGGACTGCAACGTAAACGGCGTTCCCTACTGCCAGACCACTCTTTGGGCTCGGCTTGGTCCAGGTGGGCTCGGGAACGGCGCCGGGAGCGGTCGGTTCTGGCGGCTGTCGTTTACGGCGCTCGAGCTTTGATGTATACGCAATCGACAGCACACACTTGAAGTTGATCGAAAGTGACGGCTCCGCGTTTCTGGTCGGTGATGCCTTTGCTCAGACCAGCGCCACCATTCTCAAGGAACTCTGGTTTTCACGATGGGGGGCCTGAACGGGGGGATGCGCCATCTGCACCGGCGGCATGGTGACCTCCGATGGTGCCAGTGATCTACCGGGCGGACTGCAGGACGTGAATGATGCCGGTACCGTGGACAACGGGCGGTACTACGTCGGAGCCCTTTAGCGGTTATTCTTGCGTCTCCCTCAGGCAGTGGGCGATTCCTGGTATCCCTCTCGGCTTTCCTTGGCGGCTCTACTTTTGCCGCTTATCCGTCGAGCGGCGGCATCCTGCTGCTGGAAATCGACTCGGGACTGGCTGCGGGGACTACAAGCGGCATAGCGCTGCAGCAGACATCCGGAGCGGCGATTATCGCCGCTTCGCAAGGCTATGGGCTGAAAACTCCGGCGAGGACGTCGTCAACGACGTGGAGCTGGATGCGATTGCCGAGTTCACGACTACAAGTACCGGAATGAAGGATCTGCTGAACCGAATGACGGGTTGAACGTTAGCACTCAAAACGTGAACTGGGACACATACACGGCGGGTTCCAACGGGCGCGGTTCCGCTACTTTCGGCACTCGTCTGCAAAGCATGTTCTACTATGCCGCTGACAGCTCGACCGCACTGATTACTCTCCACGGATCCGACCAGGCGGCAATGGGGTTGTTCGAAGCCCAGACCGCGCCCGTGGCAGTGACGCGGCGCAACCGTGTAGCGAAGCCGCGGCCTCTGCCAATGCTCCGTGCATTGCCGCATTCGCGTTCGGCTTCGGCGCGCAAAGGCACGCTTCGTCGGAAATAGCAGGGAATTGAGAACCTGGTCTGCGCCCTCACGCAAGTGGGGGCGCGTTTTTTTGGGCCAGCTCGGCCCGGGGATTCGCGCGGAGCGGTACCTTACCGGTACCTTTAATGGGCTCGATCTTTCCTGAGGCTTGGCCGAGGCTGCTGTGCCTTGCGAACATCATCCACGCTCACGAATCTGATAGAGCATCAGCACGGCCAGCACGGCCCCGTACTCCAGCGGCTTCTTCAGATCTGCTTTCACCAGCCAAATGTAGTGGATGACTCCGGCGGCGGCGCTGAAGTAGATGAGGCGGTGGAGGGCTTGCCAGCGTTTGCCGCCCAGTTTGCGGATCGACCATTTGGTCGAGGTCAGGGCCAGGGGGATCATCAGGGCGTAGGCGGTCATGCCGGCGGTGATGAAGCGGCGTTTGGCGATGTCGGCGAGCATTTCGTGGACGTCGAAGAATTTGTCGAGCCAGACGTAGGTCATCAGGTGCAGGGTGCCGTAGAAGAAGGCGAACAGGCCGAGCATGCGGCGAAAATTGATCAGCCAATACTGGCGGGTGAGTTTGCGCAGGGGCGTGACGGAGAGCGTGATCAGCAGGAACGTGAGGGTGCAGTCGCCGGTGAAGTGGGTGATGGCTTCGATGGGATTGGCGCCGAGGTCGGAGTGCAGGGCTCGCCAGACCAGCCATGCGAGAGGCGCCAGGCAGGCGAGGAAGGCGGCGGGTTTGAGGTAGCGAAGCATGGGGAACCGGCGTCGGACGTCGGACTTTGGACCTCAGACGGCGGACCTCAGACGAATCGCCTCGGGATCAATGCTGAGGTTTGAGGTCCAAGGTCTGACGTCCGAGGTCTGAACGTCCGCCTTAAAAATTCTTTTTCAAATCCATTCCAGTGTAGAGGCTGGCGACCTGATCTCCGTAGCCGTTGAACATCAACGTGGGGCGCTTGCTGAATTCGCCGAGGCGGCGTTCTTTGGCCTGGCTCCAGCGGGGATGGTCTACGTTGGGATTCACGTTGGAATAAAAGCCGTATTCCGTGGGGGCGGAAAGGTTCCAGGTGTTCAGGGGCTGCTTGTCGACGAAGCGAATGCTTCACGAGGGCTTTGGCGCTTTTGAAACCGTACTTCCAGGGAACGACGAGGCGGAGTGGGGCTCCGTCCTGATTGGGAAGATCTTCGCCGTACATGCCGAAACAGAGCAGGGTGAGAGGGTGCATGGCTTCGTCCATGCGCAGGCCTTCGACGTAGGGCCATTGCAGCACGTTGCGCTGCTGGCCGGGCATCTGCTGCATGTCCAAGATGGTGGTGAACTCGACGAATTTCGCTTTGCTGGTGGGATTGGCGCGCTTGATGAGTTCGCTGAGCGAGAAGCCGACCCAGGGAACGACGATCGACCAGCCCTCAACGCAGCGATGGCGATAGATGCGCTCTTCGGGGGGCGCCATTTTCAGGACGGTGTCGATGTCGAGTTCCTGCTTCTTGTCGACCAGGCCTTCGATTTTTACTTTCCAGGGGCGGGTGCGGAATTTTTGCGCCAGCTTGGCGGGTCCATCCTTATCGGTGGAAAACTCATAGTAGTTGTTGTAGTTGGTGACATCTTTGTAGGGAGTGATGGTCTCGGTGGTGCTGAAGGGACTCTTCTTGATGCCGTCGATTTTGTTTCCCGCAAGAACCGTGGTGGAAGGCGAGACCAGTTCGCGAAGGCCGAGGCCAGTTGCGGCTCCAGCGATTGCGGCCCCGGCCAGGAACTGGCGGCGATTCAGGTAGAGGCTTTTCGGGGTGATTTCCGAGGAACGGATGTCAGTGGCCTTCTTGATCAGCATTGCAATCCCTATTTATTTATACGCGAATCCGAGGTAGACGGATTCCGGATCTTTTGATCTTCCAATCGATAAGACGCAGGGCAGCGGAAAAAGTTGCACGGCTTGATGCGTGAGGTCTGAGGTCCGAGGTCCGAAGTCTGCTGTCCTATCCCAAGACTTCTCTAACTTTGCGGGACAGGTTTTGCAGGGTGAAAGGTTTTTGCAGGAAGGCGGCGCCGCGCTCGATGGTGCCTTCGTTGATGATGGCATCTTCGGTGTAGCCGGAGAGATAAAGCACCTTGGTGTCGGGGCGGAGTTGGGCGAGTTGCTTGACTAGTTCGCGGCCACCCATGCCGGGCATGACCACGTCGGTAATGACGAGATCGATCCTGCCCTTATGCTGAGCCGCGGCGGCGATGCCGGCCTCGCCGTTTTCGGCGGGCACAACCTTGTAACCTTTCGCGGCCAGCGTGTCGCTGACTAATTGCCTGACGGAATCTTCGTCCTCCACCAGCAGCACCGTTTCGGTGCCGCCCAGGACTGCGGGCTTTACGGCGGGAACGTGCTTCTCGGTGACGCCTTCCACGCGGGGCAGGTAGATCTGGAAGGTGGCGCCGCGAGTCTTTTCGCTCTGCACCATGACGTATCCGCCGCTTTGTTTGACGATGCCGTAAACGGTGGAGAGGCCGAGGCCGGTGCCCTTGCCTTTTTCTTTGGTCGTAAAAAATGGTTCAAAGATGCGCGACTGAGTTTCGCGGTCCATGCCCATGCCGGTGTCGCTGACCGAGAGCATGACGTAGCGGCCGGGGCGGATGAAGGTCTGGGCGCGGCGGTGAGCTTCGTCGATGACAATATTCTGAGTTTCGATGGTGAGTTTGCCGCCTTCGGACATGGCGTCTTTGGCGTTGACCACCAGGTTCATCAGCACTTGTTCGAGCTGTCCGGCGTCGGCGCGAGTGTGGGCCGCCTCGGGGGCGAGATTGACGGCGAACTCCACGTCTTCGCCGATCAGCGGACGGAGCAGGCGTTCCATGTCCTGCACAATCGTGTTGACGTCGACGACTTTGAGTTCGAGCAGTTGTTTACGGCTGAAGGCAAGGAGCTGCCGGGTTAACGTGGTGGCGCGGTCGGCGGCCTGTTGAATGGCCAGAGCTTTTTCGCGCAGCGCATGATCCGGTGCCAAGCCAGCCAGCAGCACTTCCGCGTAGCCGCCAATCACCATCAGCAGATTGTTAAAGTCGTGGGCGACGCCGCCGGCGAGACGGCCGACGGCCTCCATTTTCTGCGCTTGCCGGAACTGGTCTTCGAGCACGCGGCGGTCAGTAATATCTTCGGCAATGGCCTCGAGCACATCGGCCGGTTCATCGGCGCTGCTCACGGCGCGTCCGCTGATGCGGACGGTGATGGCGGTGCCGTCCTTGCGATTCCACTTCACTTCGATTCCATCGAGACGGCCCGAGCGGCGGAATTCTTCGATCAAGCGGGAGTGCTCTGCGGAGTGCGCGAATACATCTTTCTCCGGATCGAGCAAGAGCACTTCCTCGGCCGATCCGTAACCGAGCATGGTGATCAGCGCGGGATTCACATCCAGAAATCGACCCTCGAGACTCGAGCGGTAAATACCGTACACCGAACTTTGCACCAGCGAGCGATAGCGCGCTTCAGAGCGGCGCAACGCCTGTTCGTTTCTCTTGATCTCGACTGCACTCGCCAGTTGCCGCGCCACGAAAGTGAGAATTTCCTTGTCGCGCTCGCCGTAGCGGATATTTTTAGAATAAGTCTGCACTACAAGCGCGCCGAAGGTATGGCTGTTGACTTTGAGCGGCACGCCCATCCAGTCGAGCGAACGCGATCCGTTACGCGCTACTTCTCCGCGATCTTCCATCGCCTGCAGGACTTCGGGTGTGGCCAGCAGCGGCTCGCCGGAACGCAGGACATAGTCGGTCAGCCCGTGGCCCAATTTCTTCGAAGGCGGCGGCGCGTCCTGCTCATCGACAAAATAGGGAAAGCTGAGAAGTTCGGTGGAGGAATCATAAAGCGCGATATAAAAATTGCGCGCGTACATCAACTCATCGACGATGCTGTGGACCGCGGCGAAAAATTGCTGGAGATCGTGAGCGCTGCTGCTTTTCTCGGCGACCCGGTAAAGCGCCGAACTCAAGGCCTCGACCCGCTTGCGATCGGAAATGTCGTGGTAGCCGGCGTAGAAGCCGGCCATCTTGCCATCGAGCAGCAAAGGCGCGCAGGAAACAGAGACATCGAGCAACGAGCCGTCCTTCTTTCTGCGCTTCGTTTCCAGCGTAATGCGCTCGCCACGCGCCAGGGCTTCGGAAACCCAACGCGATTCCGCCAGGCGGTCGGGCGGGACTACTAGATTTTCCAGCGACTGGCCGACTACTTCGGCTGCTTCGTAATCGAACATGCGGACGAATGTCTCATTCGCCCACAAAACGCGATGGGCGCTGTCGGCGATGCTCAAACCATCGGGCGAAGCCTGGAACATTTGCTCCAGATACTGCAGCCGGATCTCGGCGGTTTGCGGATGGCGGATGGAGGATGCGGGAAGGGGAGGCACGGAGCAGGAATGCGCGGAGCAGGAATGCTCCGAGCTTGAACCGTTTGTCGGCGCGGAACCGTTTTCGGGCGCAACGAAGGCAGGCGGGGCTCCGCTGTCCAGGGCTTGCTTGAGCCGGCTGGCGCGGGAAATGTCCGCCCGTCCTGATTGGGTGACACGTTCACCCATCCGCGAATCCCCCCTCGAAATGCGCAGTGCAAGAACATGGTAGAACTCCCGGTACCGAGTCGAAAGTTACGGGGGTAATCCCATCATGGGACTCCCAAACCAGGATCGCATGGGCAGGACTTTGGTAACTTGGAGCGCCTGCCAGTCAATCTTTATCGTGTTATGGAGGCGTCCCGCGTTCTGGTGCGGGAGTCAAGACTTCGCAGGAGGATTATGTCTCCGCTCGTTTCGCGATCCCGACCGGCCATGGCCAAGAAACCGGCGCCCACTGACCAGCATTGGGGAATGTTGGTGTTCGAAAGCTTATCGGCGGGCGTGATGGCGTTGGCGTTCGGCATGGGCCTGGTGCTGATTCTCGTGGGAATTTACGCCGTCATCGTCTGGCCGCTCACTTTCTGGGACATGAGCAATCTCGGCATGGAAGACTACTCCTCGTGGACGAGCACGGTGCTCTGGTCGGTATTCGCGGGAGGATCGCTGGCGGGATACTGGGTTTTCAGCGGTCATGCCTTCAAGGCGAAACCGAAAGCAAAGGTCGTCGTCCGCACGGGCCGAACCCGAGCATAGAAACGATTCGTTCTGGCGAGCGACCCGCGCCAGCCGCTCAATGGTCAATTCCTTCCTGGGTTACTTTCGTGAGTCGCGTGTCTTCGTCACGCGGGCGCGGCGTGGCACAATGGCCACACTGATCTCACGCACATAATTATCTGGAACCTCAGCAAAGTGTAACCCGGTGCGGGGGAAATACTTGGCAAGAGGGAGTTTGCGGATGAAACGTTTTGGGGCAGTGCCTGCCTGTTTTTTTCCACGTGCAGCTTTGTCGTTGCTGTTCACGATTATGGTTGCGATCACTTCCGCGCTGGCGCAAACGCCGGGCGTCACCGAAAACAGCATTCTGATTGGATCATGCTCAGCGCTGGATGGCCCGGCGCACGTGCTGGGGCGCCAGACCGTCCTCGGAGCGTCCGCCTATCTGCACATGATCAACGATGATGGCGGCGTGCTCGGCCGCAAGGTTCAGCTAGAGGCCTTCGACGACAGCTACGATCCCGATAAAGCCCCTGCCTGCTTCAAGCGCATGATGAAAGAGGGCGTGTTCGCGCTGGGATTTTTTGTCGGCACTCCGACGGCGAAGGTGTATGTGCCGATGGCGGAAGAGGAAAAAGTTCCCGTGGTGGGGCTGTTTACCGGCGCGCAGATGTTGTACGAACCGCTGAAGCACGAAATCATCAACGTGCGCGCCTCGTATTACGACGAAACCCGCGAGCAGGTGGACCGGCTCTGGGAACTGAACATCCACAAAATCGGCGTGATTTACCAGGACGATCCGTTTGGCAAGACAGTGCTGGACGGTGTGAAACTGGCGTTGCAAAAGCATAACGCCGCGCCGGTGGGATTAGGGACATTCACACGCGGCAGCGTGGACGTTGATTCTGGTCTGAAGGCGGTGATGGCGGCTCGTCCCCAGGCCGTCATCGTAGTCGGCCCCTACGCACCGGTCGCGGCGGTCGTGAAGCAGGCACACTCCGCCGACTGGAGGCCGCAGTTTCTGACCGTCTCGTTCGTCGGCACCGAGGAGTTCATCAAGGAAGCGGGAGCGGACGCGGAAGGCACGATCATCACGCAGGTGATGCCGCCCTACAACCGCACCGACTATCCGACCGTCGCACTCTACCGAAAATGCCTGGCGAAATATTCGCCGGGGGAATCGCCGACATTCGTGAGCTTCGAGGGTTTTGTCGACGCCATGGTGGTGGTGGAAGGACTAAAGCGCGCGGGGAAAGATTTGACGCGTGAGAAATTCATCGCCGGCATCGAATCGATTCACCAGATGAACGTCGGGCTGGGCCCGCGACTGGTTCTCACCTACGGCGCGAATGACCACAAAGGATTCAGCAGCGTCTATCCGACGCTCGTGAAAAACGGTCAACCTGAACTGCTGACGGATTGGTCCGCGCTGGGGAAGTAAGCGGGGAGCCGAACTGTCCGTATTGCGATGTCGCAAGTTCCGCGCGGACACACTTTCACGCTTTGACTCCATTAACCCGCCGCCGCAAGAAAAGTTTCGCAAACCGCAGCCTGCGCGCGGCTCTCCCGAGCTTTGCATCCTCGATGCATCTCCCGGCTGGACCTGCGCATCGAATGAATTAACCAGATGGTTAATTCGTAAAGATTCGTCAACGGTGGAGGTGGATTTCATGACCGCAAGAAGCACCGAGAAGAACTTGATCCGCAGGCTGGCGGGCACACTGCTGGCAGTTGGGCTGATGGTCGCGACGGGCCTCGCTCAGACTCCAGCAGCAGCTCGTTACGACAATCAGATTCAGACCGCCGTGACGCAGAAGCTCGCGTCCAAGAGTAAGTTCGCCGACGTGAAGGCGGGCGTGGAAGACGGCATCGTGACCCTCACGGGTACGGTCGATCTTTACCAGATCAAACTCGACGCGGCGAAACTGGCGCGCAAGGCCACCAACGCACAAGGCGTGCGCAATCTTCTGAACGTGGCAGGCCCGAATGTGCCGGACGCGCAGCTGGAGGAAAAACTCGCCAAGAAGCTGACGTATGTGCGCGTGGGCTATGACAACACGTTCGACTACTTCGCTCTGGGAGTGAAGGACGGAGTGGTCACGGTGGAAGGTCAGGACCGGACGGGCATTGGTCGTGACGAAGCGCTTGCCGACATCGCGAATATGCCGGGCGTGAAGGACGTGATCGACAACGTCGCTGTCGCCCCGGTGTCGCGGTACGACGATGGGCTGCGTTTGCGGGCGATGCAGGTTATCTATCGCGACCCCGTGTTGAGCCGGTATGCGATGGATCCGGCGCGTCCCATTCGCATCATCGTATCAAACGGGCATGTGACGTTGTACGGTTCGGTCGACAGCAAGATGGACAAGGATGTCGCCGGAATTCGAGCCGGTCAGCTCTTCGGCGCATTCAGCGTTGAGAACAAGCTGCAGGTTGATGGCAAGTCGTAAGGGTTGAAGTAGCGGTGGCAGAGTGCGGCTCGGCACTAGACAGTGCCGGGCCGCATTTTTTTTATTTGCGAAGAAATCAATCCGCGCTACGGAAGGCGGTTGATCAGCGAGGCGACGTAGCCGGCGCCGAATCCGTTGTCGATGTTGACTACGCTCACGTTTGAAGCGCAAGAGTTCAGCATGCCGAGCAGCGCGGCCAGCCCCTCGAATGACGCCCCGTAGCCGATGCTGGTGGGCACCGCTATTACCGGGCACCCGACGAGGCCTCCGACGACGCTGGGCAATGCGCCTTCCATGCCGGCGCAAACGATCACCACGCGCGCCCGCGTAAGGGCTTCGCGATTGGCGAGCAGGCGGTGGATTCCGGCCACGCCGACGTCGTAGTAATGCTCGACCTCGTTGCCCATGACCTCGGCAGTCACAACAGCTTCTTCCGCGACTGGAATATCACTGGTGCCGGCCGAAACCACGGCGACGATGCCCTTTCCGTACTTCCTAGGATCGCGCTGCAGAACAATCGCGCGCGCGAGCGTGTGATATTCCGCTCCGCGAACTTTTTTCTTCACGCCGGCGAATTGTTTTTCGCTCGCCCGCGTCGCCAACACGTTCCCCCCATGTTTGGCGAGACGCGAGAATATTTCGGCGACCTGCGCGGGAGTCTTGCCTTGACCCAAAATGACTTCGGGCATTCCAGCGCGCAATGCGCGGTGATGATCCACTTTGGCGAAGCCGAGATCTTCGAACGGCATGTGGCGCAGGCGAGACACGGCGTCGTCGGGCGTGAGCTGGCCCTTGCGCACTTGGTCAAACAGCTTTCGGATGGATTCAGAGTTCAAGATGCACTCGGCATTCGAGGCCAATATTCAGTCAGGATTTAGATTAGCATCTGCCGACGAGTTTGGAGCTTAGGCGTTAGCAGAGCGCGCGAGAGGCCGGGACGCCGCGCGCAGTTTGGCGATTACAGCAGCGCAGACTTTGCGGGCGAGCCCAGGCTCTTCGAGATGAGCGAGGAAGAGCCGGCGCAGGCCACCGGGTGCGACTTTGCCAGCGAGATAAGCTTCGTAGATCTGATTACCAATGCGATAGCCTAAATCCAGCGCCGTGGATTCAGACTTAGACTGCCCAGCGTGAAGGGCTGCCTGCGCCGCCTTTTCGACAGCCGCGCGGGATATGAGTGACGAATCTTCGGGAGCGGGACGCGAGGGACAAAGAATACGGGAGCCGAAGTACGCGACCGCATGTTCGATGACGCGCGCGTAGAAATCGTCGAGCGCAAACTTGCCATCGCGGTTGGACCGAGCAGCGGTTCCCTCTTGCGAAAGTTGATCCGATTCTTTCTGCCGCCATTGTGGCAATCCTTGACACGCCTGATGCAGAAAGCGCGCGGCGTCTTCCGCAGTGTGAATTATTTTAAATTCGCGGATGTAGAAGGCGTTGGCCTGCGGCAGGTACGCGCTCCCGCGCTCGGCTAGACTGGCCAGCAAGGCTTCGAATTCCGGTTGAGTGAGCGATTTGCGAGCCAGCATGCGGCGCAGTGTGGCATCGGACCCGCCGACGCGTGCATCACCATAAACTTCCGGCAGCATATCGACCAGAAATTTTGGCTGCGTGCCGTTGTGGGGGGAGCAGCGGTTGAATTCGAGCACATGTGCCAGACTGTCAATCAGGTTGTAGAACGTCGGGGCGAAGTCAGGACTGTCGCCACAGCGGCTCCACTGATCCAGGAAGAGCCGGTAGCTCTCGTATTTCTCGAGCGGCGTGGCATTGAAGAGGCAGAGCGCATCTTCGTTGATGCGGACGGCCTCGACTTTGTCGGCGCGTTCTCCGGCGGCGCGCCAGTAGAGTGCGTCGATGTTTTGCAGCACGGTGAGAATTTTTTCTCCGCGCATCTGCTGCCGTAGAGCGGCGGGCAAGTGGCCCGGAGCGAGATGCGACTCACCGAACAAGACAAAGATTGCGGCATTGGGATGGCGTAGCCGGATCTCCGCGATTTTTGCGGCGGCATGGCGATCGCGGGCGCCGATCTTGCGCAGGTCTTCGCGGGGCATGCAGTCGAGACCGTAGACGGCTTCCGCGTGATCGCGGGCGGTGATCAGTAGTTCATGGAACGGGGTCCAGTCATATCCCCAGTCGAGGTCGAAGCGGATGCGCTGGCGGAGTTCGGCGTCATCAATTTCGCGACGCCACCATTCGTCAAGAATGTGCTGGTCGCGGGCAAAAATAGTTTCGACGCCGAGCACCACGGGGCGGTCGCCGGGGAGCGCCCGCTGCTCGACCAAGGTCGCGGCACAAAGCTGCGAGGCGGGCAGGGCATGATAGTCGCCGATGAGAGTTACATCCGCAGCCCGCAGGGCACTTTGAATCTGGTCGGAATTCAACAGGGAATCGTAACTACGGAATGTCTCGTTGAATTCGCGGAGATACTTGCGGCGGTTGTGCGAATCCTGGGCCCGGATTTCGCGCTCCACTCCCGCCAGCGCGTGGAGTTGGGCCGCGCTGCGGCGGGATCGGAGATTGGCGGGGCTGGCCATGTTCAGTTTTCAGTTCTCGTTCTCAGTTTTTAGCTTTCCGGGGTCGCGTCTTGACTTCTGCGGCGCGGCGTCCCTATGCTCCAGAGCGGGATGAACCATCCGCCGAAAAATCTGACCATCGCGACCACGGGCGCCAGCGGGGCCATTTTTTTGCGGCAACTTCTTCTCGCCGTCGCCCGTGACTCACGCCTCGAAACGGCGAACTTCATTGCTTCCGACAGCGCCCTGCGCGTGATCGCCGAGGAGTTGGGCATGAAAGGCCGGTCCCATCTCATCGAACGGCTTCTGGAAAGTTCCGGCGGCCGCAGCGCACCCGAAAAGCAACTGGCAAAAAACCAAGTTCGAAAAATCAAAGAGCAATCCAATGCCGACATCGGCGCGAACGTGGCCAGCGGTTCTTATCCCGCCGACGCCATGGTCGTCATCCCCTGCAGTGTGGGCACTCTGGCCCGTATCGCCAACGGCGTCGCCTCGCAACTGATCGAGCGCGCGGCCGACGTCTCGCTGAAAGAGAAGCGTCCGCTAGTGTTGTGCGTGCGCGAAACCCCGCTCAATAAAATCCACATCCGCAACATGTACCGGGCCGCCGACGCCGGAGCCACGATCTATCCGCTGATTCCGGCGTTCTATTACGGCCCTGCTTCCTTAGATGAAATCGCCCGCGAATTTGCCTACCGCGTGCTGGCTCACCTGGGCCTTCCGCAGCCCGACGCTTTTCGCTGGAAAGGCTGACGGATCAATATCTTGGCTGCCTAAGGAAAACGCTCCCACCTCTCCTCTATATCGGCAGTCTCGAAGTGAGGATTTCAGTGTAGACAGCCAAAGGTGCCGGCGGCAGATGCCCGGTGGCCATGTACGGGTGGAGCAACTTGTCTTTTTTCTGCAGGCAGCAAGATTTCCAAAGCTGCAATCTCGATTCGATGGGATAGAATGCGGCACATTCCTGAAAGGTGAATTCATGTTCAGACGATGGCGCATCGGATTCGTCGGACTGGTGTTTCTAGGACTCGCGGCGCACTCGGCAAGCGGCCAAAATCCGTTCGCCGGCGATGCCAAGGCGGCGAAGGCTGGTGAGTTTCAGTTCCGCATCAACTGCGCGTTGTGTCACGGACTGGGCGCGCACGGCGGAGGGCGCGGGCCCGACCTGACGCGCGCAGTCAAGAAGCATGCGCACTCTGATGCGGACATGTTTCAGGTGATCAGCAACGGCATCGCTGGGACCGCGATGCCGGGGAACGGGACCAACGGGCAGGGCGTCGGCATGACCGATGAAGAAATTTGGCAGATCATCACCTACATTCGCAGCCAGGAAGTGAAGGCTCCGGCGCAAGCGCTGGGGAACGCTGCGCACGGCAAAGAGCTGTTTTACGGCGACGCGAATTGCTCGCTCTGTCACATGGTCGAGGGCAAGGGCGGCAGGCTGGGGCCTGAGTTGACGGCAGTGGGCGGATCGCGAACGCGGGAGGCGATCATTGAGTCGGTGCGCGATCCGAGCCGGCGGCTGGCGTGGGGATTGACCGAGTCGACCAAAGAGTTTCCGCAGGAATACGAAAGCGTGACGGTCACGACGGCAGACGGGAAGAAAATCAAAGGAGTCACTCTGAACGAAGACAGCTTCAGCGTGCAGATCATGGACATGGGCGAGCAGATTCATCTGCTGGAGAAAGACAAGCTGCTGTCATTTCAGAAGACGCGGGAGTCGGCAATGCCGAAATATACGGTCGACACTTTGAGCGACAAGGAACTTGAGGACATCGTGGCCTACCTGGTCACCGTGGGGGCGAAATGACGGGGCACGACAAAGGCGAGACAAAAGCTTTTAATCGCCGAGTTCGCAGAGAACGGCCCCAGAGATCGCAGAAGAAGCTGGAAAGTCTGCTTTTGCTCGGCCTCGCCTACTTGTGTCTTGCGACGCTCGCTGATGCGCAGGTCACGTTCGAGCGGCTGGTGAATTCCACGAAGGAGCCGCAGAACTGGATGACTTACTCGGGCGATTATTCTGGCAAGCGCTTCAGCGCGCTCGATCAAGTCAATCTCTCGAACGCACGCACGCTGGTGGCGAAGTGGGTTTACCAGACCGGGGCGACCGGAAAGCTGGAAACCACGCCGCTGGTGGTCGACGGAATTATGTATGCCACCGGGCAGGATGATCGCGCCTTTGCGCTCGATGCACGTACGGGGCGGCCCATCTGGATGTATCAGCGGCAGATTCCCTCTGATATCCGCCCTTGCTGCGGGCATGTGAATCGCGGGATGGCGATTCTGGGAGACAAGGTTTTTCTGGGAACGCTGGACGCGCATGTAATCGCGCTCGATGCCAAGACCGGAAATGTGGTGTGGGATGTGGTCGCCGCCGATTATCGCACCGGATACAGCTTCACGGTTGCGCCGCTGGCGGTGAAGAATCTGATTGTGATCGGCGTCTCCGGCGGCGAGTACGGCGTGCGCGGCTTTATTGACGCTTACGACGCGGCGACCGGCGAGCGCAAGTGGCGCTTCTACACGGTTCCGGGACCGGGCGAACCTGGGCATGACAGTTGGGAAGGCGATTCGTGGAAAGTGGGCGGCGCTCCCGCCTGGAACACAGGCACGTACGATTCGCTCACGAATCAGATTTTCTGGCCGACCGGAAATCCGGCGCCCTCGAATCGCGGCGCGGGACGCGCCGGCGACAACCTCTACAGCAATTCCCTGCTCGCGCTGAACGCCGACACCGGCAAGATGAACTGGTATTTTCAGTTCACCAAGCACGATGAGCATGATTGGGACGCGACGCAGATTCCCATCATGATCGATACGCCTCCTGCCGCGGGGGGCAAGCATCTGATCGTGCAAGCCAACCGCAACGGATTTTTCTACGTGCTCGATCGCGCGACGGGAAAACTGGTCTCGGCGAACGAATATGGAAAGACGACGTGGAGCGATTCGAAGGATGCGGAGGGTCGTCCGGTGGCGAAGCCGGACGCCTCGCCCACGCTCGAAGGACACACGGTGTGCCCCGGGGCGCTGGGAACGACGAACTGGTTCCCGCCGACCTATGATCCGCAGACGGCGCTGCTCTACGTGACGGCGCGCGATCAGTGCGACATCTTCAGCACGGCTCCGCAGCCTTATGAAGCGGGACATGCATATTACGGCAGTGCATATTTCCCGTCTGAAGAAGCCCGTCCGTATCGCGGATTTCTCAAGGCGATCGATCCGTCGACGGGGCAGGTGAAGTGGAAGTTCGAGCATACGTCGCCCACTTGGTCGGGAGTGCTATCGACGGCCGGCGGACTGGTGTTCAGCGGCGACGCGGAGGGAAACTTCATTGGGTTCGATGCAGAATCGGGCAAGCCGATATGGCATTTTCAAACGGGCGGCGCAGTCTATGCCGCGCCGATGGCGTTTGCCGTAGACGGGAAAGAATATCTGGCGATCGCGGCGGGGAGCGCGGTGTATACATTCGGGCTGCCGTAGGGGCTCAGCCGCAAAGTCAGTACTCAGACTTCGCGTCGGCCTTGGCAATGAACTTTCGCATTTGATCTTCGGAGTACCACTTGTGGTCGGAGTGGCTGAGGCTTTCCTGGGCGTGTTGCAGATATTGCTGGAACCCCTGATGATCTCCCGCCTGCTCTTTCAGCAGCGCCAGGCGCATCAGAACTCTCCCCTGGTCGTAATCGAGTGCTCTGGGAACGGCAATCTTCTGCTTGGCTTGCAGTTGCTGCATGAAACTCAGCAGGTCAAGTTGCGCCTGTTCGCCATGCAGTGGGTCCGCTTGCTTGTACTGAAGGTTAGCCAAGGTCTCATATTCCGAGATCGCAAGGGTTTGCGATAGGATCGCCGCACCTTCTCCCATATCCCTCCGCGCATGCCAATACCCCAGAGGAAAACCGACGAGAGCGGCCATGAGAGTCAGCAGACCGTATGTCGCAGCGCGCTTCACTTCCGCTGTCCTCCTTTAGCCTGGGTGGGGCTGCAGGTGTTTCCCTCTGTATCCAACCGAGTTACGATCTGCCGCATGTGCGAAGGCGAAGGGTCGTTCCAGCCAGATTTCTGAAGCAACGCACTGGCGGTTTCCTCGTACTGTGTTTTGAGCTGGAGGTCGTTGTCTTTTTCTGCGAGCATCGCCCGCCGCACTGCCAGTCTCGCTCGCGCCACGTCGAGTGGTGGATTCAAGCTGGCCGCGCTCGCGCGGTCTGCAATGGCGCGAATCGCAAAATCCTCACTGGTCAGGGAGGCAGTCTTCGCGCTTCCGCAGAATCCGGCAACATCCTCGGCGGCGCCGAGCCTTCCTAGCGCCTTAAAGACGCTGGTAAAGCCATCGCGGCTCGCATAAGGATTTGACATCATCGGCATCTCCGACATGACTCCAACGGCCGAAGTGGCAAAACCGATGCCATATCCGACCGCAAGGCCGAACAGAACGAATGCCGCGATTGTGAGGCGGGTTCGCATTCTTGTCTCTGATTAGAAACTAGCCGTTCAGTCCAACGATTCAAGGTGACGAAAGTTAGGGCGGGAAAGAATGACCGCTGTGAGATGGCGCGGGAGAGTGCGTTCGTGTTGGCAGAGAGCGGAGCTTATTTGACTATATGAATGGACCATGGTTTAATATAATAACCATGAAGGAAGTGGCGATCTCCGAATTCAAGGCGAAGTGCTTGGCGATCCTTGACGAAGTCCAGAAAACCAAGCAGCCGATCCGCGTGACTCGTCGCGGGCGTCCGATTGCGGAAGTTAGCCCGCCGTCGCCAACCAACAACCGCGATTGGATGGGTTCGATGAAAGAGATGAAGATCCTTGGCGACATCATTTCTCCCGCAAGTGATGAAGACGATTGGGAGGTTCTGCGAGATTGAGACTTCTGCTGGACACCCACGTTTGGTTGTGGAGCCTGCGCCAGACCGACCGACTCGGGGCGAGAGTGCGTGACGAGCTGCGAGATTCGAAAAACGAGCTTTGGCTATCGCCCGTCAGCACTTGGGAGGCGCTCATCCTCCATCAGAAGGGACGCGTTTTCCTCGCACTTGACTTGGACCGGTGGGTAGGAAAAGCGACGTCACCATTCCGACAAGCACCTCTGACCCACGAAATGGTCAACGTCGCGCGGAGTCTTCCTTTGCCCCATCGCGATCCCGCCGACCGATTCCTAGCCGCAACCGCTAAGGTGCTCGATCTCACGCTGGTGACGGCAGACGCCAACCTGCTCGGTCTCGGCGAGATTGCCACTCTCGCCAATCGTTAAGCCGGCCGCGCAATCGTTTGTTGCTTTCTCCGATACCCACTTTCGTACCGGTTGACGCACAGGGCGGTTTCGTACTAATGTGCGATTAACACCGGAAAGGAGGTGGTCGGATGACAAGTTCTGAAGGCAGTTGTTGGACGATTCAAAGACCAGGTGAGGTGGCTGAGACTTAGAGCGGTTGCTCTAAGCGGGGCTTCGGGACGCATAACAGCAAAAACCACGCGCCGAAGCTACAGCCCGCACACTAACCGGTGAACACAGATTGATTTCCTGACGCAGGTCGGTCAGCGGAGTTGATCCGCGGGAATCTGATCGCAAGGTCAATCCCCGATCTTATTCTCGCGACCCGGGAGTTGCCGTAGAGGCCACGTTAGAGTGACCACCTCTTGGTCAATCCCAAACAGTCCACCGGGCGGCCCGTAGGCCAGGCTTGATGCAAAATCAACCGGCTTGCGGGCCGTTCTGTTTGTGAGCCCTCATGCCTCTGCCCTTGCCAGTTGGCCGATCTTGCCTCGGCCAAGTATGCTTGGGTGGTGGCAAACCGCGACGACTCCTATCTCAACCAAGAACGCGAACGGCGGCGACTGGCCGAGAACTACGCCGGCATGGCCGACGCGGAGCTGCAGCGGCTGGCGCAGAGTGCAGAGTCGCTGACCGAGTTGGCCTGGGAATCTCTTGAAGAGGAGATGGACCGCAGGCACCTGAAGTATTCGGACGACGAAGACCCTAACGGTCCGACGACCGAACCGCGGCAGGCGTTGGAAATGCAGGAACTGACAACCATCCGGCAATTTCGCGATTTGCCGGAAGCGCTGCTGGCCAAGGGATGTTTGGAGTCGGCGGGCATCGAGTGCTCACTGGCGGATGAAAATCTGGTCCGCCTGGACTGGTTCATTTCGAATTTCATTGGCGGCATCAAACTCAAAGTGCATCCCGCGGATGTTGAGAACGCCTGCAAGCTTCTGGACGAGCCGATTCTTGAAGGTCTGTACGTACAGGGCATCGGGCTCTACGAGCAGCCGCGCTGCCCGCAATGCCAATCGCTGGATGTGAACTTCCAGGAGTTGGATCGGCCGATTGCCTATATGAGCGCGTTTCTGCGGGTGCCGATTCCCGCGCAACGGCCAGCCTGGCACTGCCATGCCTGCGATGCCGAGTGGGAAGACGAGGGAACTCCCGACCCAATTGGCTAGATAGAGAACCAAGCTTTGGCGAGGGCGCGGAGCACCGAGTTGCTTGACTTCGGAGTGCCGGCCTCAGTGCACCCGCTGCAATCTCAATCCATGTCACAGTGCGACCGGCGCTGCGACTCCGATGGCCGCAAACGAGGCGCGCGGTGCTTCTATTTTTTGTCTAATTTCCGTTCGGGCCGAACAGTGGTTTTGCGGCGGGGCGGAATATAGTGAAACCGAATCAAGTAGATGTTGCTGCCCTTGCCGTGCTTTGCGACCTTGAGCAGGTCCAGCACCCCCAGGAAGCCGGACTCCCGCGCTAGTTCAGGAGTGATATCAGGAAACCCGATCGGCGTGACCGACTCGATTTCTATCTCGCCGTCTCCCATGCGATAGCGGCGACCTTCCGTGACGTGGGGGCTGGTCCAGATCCTGACGCTGCAGGTTATATCGCCGCGAACCACCCCGCCGCGAATGCGCTTGGCAAAGACCATCCACTCCCCTGCTGTAGCGAGCGATTATACCGGTTGTCTTCCGGCGGGGACGAACGCCGCAGCTCGCTTCATATTGGGGCAAGGGAGTGGGAAGGTCATCGGGCGAAGATGGTAGCTGGCTTACTTTGCAGCCTCAGGTGGAAGAATGCACGACCAAAACCGGATCAACCAAGTCTCGCGGTTCTGCTTTGCTCTTCAGTTTTTTGCTGATGCGTTCATGGCGGCTAGCTCGCGCTTGGCTTCCTGGGCGGGGATGAAATCTGCGTCGGCGTTTTTCCAGATATCGAGGAGTTGGGTGTAGGTCTTGATGGCGGCGGGCTTGTCGAACTGGGCCTGGGCGCGGGCGGTGCCGAGCAGGCAAAGGATGTAGTCGGGGGCCTGGGCGTTGCCGGAACTGGATTCCTCGAGGCTGACGCCGCGATAGCGGAGACCGGGCGCGAAATCGGAGACGGCTTGCTGCGGGTTCTTCATTTCCATGGAGGCGCGGCCCAGCAGTTGGGGCGCTTTCGACACCAGAACGTAGGGGGCGGCGGAGTTCATGAGCGCGCTTACCTGCTCGGGATGGTGCGCGGCGAGGGCGGCGGCGGCTTTGACCTCGGGAAGATAGATGTCGTTTACCACGGTGTTGGTGGGCGACTCGGCGGCAAGGCGTTCGACTTCTTTGAGGCCGGCGGCAGCTTCGCCACATAAAGCGAGGGCGAAGGCGGCGTCGGGGGCGGTGGCGATCGAGTGATCGAGCGCCAGAGCGCGGTGAGCGCTGGTCCTGGCTTCGGGACAATTGGAGACCAGGGCCTCATGCAGGGCCTTGGATGCTAAGAAGCCTCCGGCAGCGTCGGCGAAGTGCTGCTGCTCGGCGCGTTGCGCGGCGTGCTCCCAGATCTTCTCGGCGTCGTGCATTCTGCCCAGAAACATGTAGGGCATGGCTGCGACCGCTTCCACATTGAAACCGTCGGGACGGCTGGCTGCCCAGTCCACGTGTTTGGTCCAATCGGGCCGCCCGGCAATAAAGTCGACGATCAAGGCGGTGCCTTGATAGTTGACGTCGTCGCCACCACCCTGATCTTTAGCTTCTTTCAGGTAACGTTCTGCGTCCGCGACCTTATCCATGGTGATTAAAGCGCTGGCGCTGTTGCTGGCGGCGATGTTGTCCCACTTGGCGATCTCCCAGGTTTTCTCGAAACCGGCAGCGGACTGTTCGAGATCGCCGATGTTGGCATAAACGATGGCGAGGTTATTCCACGCGGCGGCGTCGCGGGGATAAGTTGCGGAGAAAAGCTTGTAGGACTCGAGGGCCTTGGGCAGATCGTAGAGTTGCAGCGCATACTGCGACTCGATGTACATGCGCTCACGCTCGGTAACGCGTTCGCGCAGGTCGTAGGCTTTCTTCATGTACTCCTGGGCCTTGCCGATCGCTCCCTGCGAAGAGTAGGTCACACTCAGGCGAGCGTAGGCCATGGCGAAATTCTGATCGAGCTGGACGGCTTCGGCGTAGAAAGAAAGCGCCTGGAAATCGTGGCCCATGCGATGCTCGTCCTCGCCGAGAGAGAAGGCGTGGAAGGCTTGCAGGTTGGCGGTGGTCACGTTGGTGTAGGGAGTGGTGAGCTTCTGGATGGAGGCCATGGACTCGCCCAGGCGGGCGCGGATGGCGGTGGCGGCTTTCGAAACTGCCGGCAGGACGGCGGTTTTGTCGGCGGCGGTTTCCTGCTCGCGGGCAAAGACTTCTCCGGTGGCGCAGTTCACGGCGTTGATGGAGATTACATAGGACGAGCCGAGGCTGGCGATGGTGCCGGCGAGATAGGCTTTGACTCCGAGGCGCTGACCGAGTTGCTGGGCGAGCTCGGGAGTGATTTTCTGATCTTTGGACTGACCGAGATATTGCAGGTTGCTGTGCAGTTCGGAATCGCTGACCATCTGCAGCAGGGGCGATTGTTCGAGCTGGATGGCGAGCGCTTCTTTGAGAGTGGCGTCAAAAACCTGATCGCCGGTTTGATTGGTGAAATCGGCGAGGATGATCTGATCTTTGTCGGTGAGTTGAACCGACTGGGGCTTGCGCATGTAGAAGGCGGCGGCAATGACGGCGAGGATCAATATGACGGCGGCGGGGATGATCCATTTGATGGCGGAGCTGCGGGGGACTTCGGCGGCGGGTGTGGCGCCTGCTGCAGATGATTCGGAGGTTACGATGCGGGCGGAGCCACTGGTCTTGTGAGTTGCTTGCAGCGCGGACTGCGATGCGTTTTGCGATGAATCAATCTGCGGGACGCTGCCGCTGTGGGCGGCTTCCTGCGAACTGGATGACGAGATCGCGGAGCTGCGGCCGGATTCGAGATCGCGCTTCAGGCGGAGTAATTCGGACTTGATGTCGACCGCGTGCTGGTAGCGCAGGTCGCGATCTTTTTCGAGGGCTCGGTTGATGACGTCTTCGAGCTTGGGCGGGAGATTCGGATTCAGGCGCACCGGCGGCAGCGGCGCGCGGTTCATGATGGCGTCGAAGATGACTCCGGAAGTTTCTCCGCGGAAAGGGAGCGCGCCGGTGGCCATTTCGTAGAGGACGATGCCGAAGGAGAACAGGTCCGTGCGGGCGTCGAGGGACTTCCCTCGGACTTGCTCGGGTGACATGTAGGCGACGGTGCCCAGGGCGGAGCCGGGACTGGTGAGATGCTGCGCATTGGCGCCATCGGTTTTGGTGGCTTCGCTGGGATCGAGGGCGCGGTTGGCTTCCTGCGTGACTTTGGCGAGGCCGAAGTCGAGAATTTTCGCGGTGCCGCGCTGCGTGACGAAAATGTTCGCGGGCTTGATGTCGCGATGGACGATGCCTTTGGCATGGGCGGCGTCGAGGGCGTCGGCAACGTCGATGCCGATGGACAGCAATTTTTCGATGTCGAGCGGGAGGACACCGATCACGTGCTTTAGCGTTTCGCCTTCCAGATATTCCATCACGATGAAGGCCTGGTCGCCCTCTTCGCCGATGTCGTAAATGGTGCAGATGTTGGGGTGGTTCAGGGCGGAGGCGGCCTGGGCCTCGCGGCGGAAGCGGCTGAGCGCGGCGGCGTCGCGGGTGACGTCTTCGGGAAGGAATTTTAGTGCGACGAAACGGCGGAGGCGCGTGTCTTCGGCTTTATAGACGACGCCCATCCCGCCACCGCCCAGCTTTTCGAGGACTCGGTAGTGAGAGATGTTTTGGCCGATCATTTTTGGTCGTGGCGTTTTAGTGGCGCTGCGTGCAACCGCAAATTGCAATTTTTCCGGTGAGTCATCTTAGGGGCGGGGAGGAAACAAAGTCAACGGAAGTCCTATTGCAGTGGCACATCCCCTCAGCGGCTAAAGCCGCATTCATTCGGGAGCGCTTACGGCGCGGCTTGAGGCCGCGCCCTTTCAAAGCGAATTAAAACGGAGCCGTTGTGCTATTGCAGCTTGGCGTATTCGGCTTTGGCTTGTTTGTAGATTGGGATGTCTGCGTCGGCGTCTTTCCAGAGGGTGAGGAAATCTTTGTAGGCGGCGAGGGCGCGAGTGCGGGCGAGCGTCAGCCTCGGCGCCTTGCCCCTGTGCTTGAGAGTTCTCGATTGCAAAGCGTTGGCGCGGGCCACGCCCAGATGCGCCAACGCTCCGGTCCAGCAGTTCCAGACGATGCCGCTGTGGTCGATGATCTTCTGAAACTCGGCGGCAGATTCCTTGCCCTGTCGGGCGGCCAGATATGCCTCTCCGCGAATGTACGTCGGATAGAGGCAGGAAAGATTGCAGACGAAACTGACTGTCCCTAGCTCGGCCGGTGAAGTAGCAGCTTGCAGCGCAGTCAGGGCGGAGGCGGGGTTCTTCTTGTTCAGTGCCAATTGCGCCTGAATCGCTGGCAGCCACAGCGACTGCATCTGCGTGTCCAGTGGGAGGCGTTTCCCCAAATCTTGGGCCAGGGATTCGGCTCGTGCCGTATCGCCCGCCATGGCCAAGGCGAGCCCGGCTTCGACCTCAACGCCCGGACTCGTGGGAACCAGCTTCAAAGCCTCTGCCGCAGACTGCCGGGCTTCCGCCGGATTGCCGTAAACGGCTTCTCGCTGAGCGGCGATCGCTTGCCAGATTGCGCCGTTTTCCTTGCTGTCCGCCCGGATGGCGGAGTCCACGGCTCGCTTGGTCAGTTCCCGCGCGTTGCCGAGATGACCGCCGTAGGCTTCGGTGTCGGAGGCGAGCGCCAGTCCAAAATTCTCATAGTCGGGCTTGCCCGCAAACCACTGTTGTTGTTCCGCCATCGCCGCCGAGTCCGCTCCCAGGAAGGCAAGAGCGTAGAGGGCATCGTGGAGAATAAAAGGATCGAGTTTTCTCGCCTGCGCTTCGTGAATGATCTGCCGCGTTTCGTCGAAGCGCTGCAAGGCAAGAGTGTAGTTGGCAAGATTCCCGTAAAAAACCAACTTATCCGGTGCAAGGCGCAGGCCTTCCTTTGTGATCTCCGTAGCTTGCTCATACTGCCCCTGCCAAGAGAACACTACGCCCAAACTGTTGTACGCTCTGGACTCCTGTGGGTAGCTCTCAATGATCTCCCGATACGCCGGGACCGCTTTGCCTATTTCCCCGGTTACACTCCGATAGTAGGTGGCGGCGATCCCCAGCCTTTCCCGCTCGCTGGCATGCTCGCGCAACTGAAATGCTTTGGCGAAGTAATCGCTGGCCCGCCCTAACTCGCCGAGACTGGAGTAGTCGCCACCCACTACCTCATAGCCCATGGCAAAATTCGGATCAAGCTCAATGGCACGCTGATGGTAAGGCAGTGCTGCGGCGTAGCCTTTCTCGTTCCGGGCCTTCTGTCCGAGGCTGTATGCTTTCAGAGCTTCGAGGGAGGACGTGGTGGCCTCTGCGAGCGGAACATCAAGTTTCTGCACCGTCGCCAGCGATTCGCCCAATTCGCCGCGCAGCTTCGATGCCGCGTCGCCCAGCGCGTCCAGCACCTTCTCCTTGGACGCCGCCGTCACCTGCTGCTCGGCCAGCGGGTCTCCACTCTGGCAATTCACGGCCTTCAATCCCAGGACATATTCGTTGCCCAGACTGGCGATCGATCCGGCAATGTATGCCTTGCTGCCCGCTCGCTGGCAAAGCTCGCGGGCAACGTCGGGCGTGAGTTTGGTGTCGGGTGGCTTCGTCATCAGTTTCAAGGTCGCCGCGACTTTGTTGTCCGGGAGCACATTCAGAAATGGCGACTGGTTCAGAGAGACGCTGAGCGCGGTTTTGAGCGTGTCGTCGAAGACTGGGTCGCCGGTGCTGTTGGCGAAGTCGGCGAGGACGATGGTGTCTTTGTCGGTGAGGCGGTGGGTGGTTTGTTGGCGGGAGCGGTAGTAGAGGGCGGCGGCGAGGATGAGAGCGAGCACGATGGCGACCGCAACGTAGCCGCCGAGCTTCGCCCGGCCTGAACGGCCGAGAGCCTGCCCTGAGCCTGCCGGAGCGGCGGCCGTTCCCACGTGAGTCGTGGCGACTTCTTGCGGCGCGGACTGCCGCGAGGTTTGTGTGGGGACAGCCGCCCCCGGCTGTCCAGTCGAGCGCAGCTCCACTACTTCACTGCTGACTGCGAGCGGGACGCTGCCGGAACTGGCTGCGGCGAGGCGACCGGTGTCGCTATCGCGCTTCAGGCGTTGCAGGTCGGCGCGCATTTCGGCGGCGCCTTGGTATCGCAGGTTGCGGTCTTTTTCGAGGGCGGTGTTGATGATGCGTTCGAGCTCCGCGGGCACGGCATGATTCAGGCGCACGGCGGCCACGGGAGCGCGGTTCATGATGGCTTCGCAAATGACGGCGGAACTTTCGCCTTGAAAGGGCAATGCGCCGGTGGCCATTTCGTAGAGCACGGCGCCGAAGGAGAACAGGTCGGTGCGCGGGTCGAGTTCTTTCGCGCGCACCTGCTCGGGCGACATGTAGGCCACGGTTCCGACCATGGTGCCGGGACTGGTGAGATGATCGGCGTCCATCGAACCGGTGGCGGTGTTCAAAGACGCCACGTGGCTCGACGAACTGCTTGCCACTCCGACCTTGGCCAGGCCGAAATCGAGAATCTTGGCATGGCCGCGCTTGGTGACAAAAATGTTGGCGGGCTTGATGTCGCGGTGGACGATGCCTTCGGAGTGGGCGGCGTCGAGGGCGTCGGCGATTTCGATGGCGAGCGAGAGGATGGACTCGGTGTCCATAGGCCGGCCGCCGATGCGATGCTTGAGGGTGAGGCCGTCGAGAAACTCCATGGCGATGAAGGATTGATCGCCGTGCTTTCCGATTTCATAAATGGTGCAGATGTTGGGATGGTTGAGAGCGGAGGCGGCGCGGGCCTCGCGGCGAAAACGTTCGAGGGCCTGCGGGTCCTGGGAAAGATCGTCGGGCAGGAATTTGAGGGCGACGAAGCGGCCGAGTTCAGTGTCCTCGGCCTTGTACACCACGCCCATGCCGCCGCCGCCGAGCTTTTCGACGACGCGGTAGTGAGAGACGATTTGATCGATCATGTCGACGCAATCGCGAACGGCCGGGATGTCTTAGGGTATGGGCAGACATCTTAGGAGGAGGGGAAATCAAAGTCAACGACGGGGCTGATGGACCGCGGGGTTCTTGGTACCCACCTGTCGAAAACCGCGAAGGTGGGGCAGCCCGGCCAGTGCTACTTGACTTCGCTACTTCAGGCCGTCGACGACGTAGAGGTCGGACAAGAGGCGGAGCGTGGAGTAGGCGTAGGACTTGCCGTCTTTGCTGAATTTGATGTTGGCGATGGATTGCACGCCGGCGGGATCGGCGGGAGAGATTTCTTTCCAGAGGTCGCGGTGGCCGGTGGCGAGATCCATGCGGAAGATTTTGAGCGGAACGCCGCGTTCGGCGATGAGGAGACTCTTGCCGTCGGGAGCGTAGCCGATCGGAAATTCATTGGAAGCGGTGCTGAAGGCCAGTTTTTGGGGCTCGCCGGCGGCGATCGGATAGAGCCAGTGCAGGCCGGTTTTCGATTCGTGAACGAGAATGTGCTGGCCGTCGGGTGCGACGATGGTTCCGGCTATACCTTCTGGGGTGAGGGCGCGGGGCGCGCCGCCCTGGATGTCCATGAGATACGTGCGCGGGGCGTGTCCGGGTTCGACGGCGGTGAATACGATCGACTTGCTGTCAGGAAGCCAGGCAACGCGGGTGTGGTCGACCTTGTCGTCGGTGAGTTGGCGCGGTTCGCCGACGCCGGTGGGCAGCAGCACTAACTTCGCGGGCGAGCCGACCTGAGAGATCACCCATTGGCCGTCAGGGGAGAGGAAAGCGAAACCGCCATCGCCGAGGCGGACGGCGGGTGAGCCGTCGGTCTTGCGCATGAAGATGCTGTAGTTCGAACCTTCGGCTTCGCCACTCTCGGAGAAGATGATGGTTTTGCCGTCGGCGGACATATCGGTGATCAGCGACCAGTCGAACCAGGAGAGGCTGCGCTCGCGGGTTTCGCCGGGCGCGAGGGCGGAGAGGCTGATGCGGGTTTTGTCGGACGTCATCAGGATCAGGCCGGTGCGGCTGATGTCCTGCATGGTGAGTCCGCCGGGGGCGCGATAGATGAGGCGTTCTTTACCCGCGAAGTCGAGCGCGTAGATGGATCGCGCGGAGCCGGCGGGAACGGCGGAGAACCAGACTTCTTTGCCGTCGGGCGACCAGGCCAGGCCTTCGACGCTGGAGTAATAAGATGAGCTGGCTTTATTGCGGCCGTGGGTGTCGATGATGACGACGCGGCCATCGTCGCCGCCTTCGACGTGGTCGGCGATGGCTAGGAATTCTCCGCTGGGAGAGAAGCGAACGTGGCTGACCCAGCCCAGCGGTTCGTAGATTATGTTTCCGGGGGGAAATTCAAGATGGAGTTGCGCGACGGAGCTTTCGCGAACTACGGCCAGGGATTGACCGTCGGGCGTCCAATCGGCCCAGTAAGCTTTGTCGACGACTTCGCGGGGTGCGCCGCCGGCGAGTGGAACGCGGGCGAGAGTTCCGGTCTGACCGAATGCTGCGACGCTGACGGGGTGCAGTGCGATCGCCATTTCTCCCTTGGAAGAGATGGCGAGAATTTGCGAGTTGGGCAGGCCGACCGAGCGGGAGTCACTGCTGTCGAAGCGGGTGGAGAAAATTTCCTGGGGCTGGCCTTCCCAGGCGGCGCCGTAGACGATGGTCTGGCCATCGGGCGCGAAGCGGGCGGCCCAGATGGTGCCATTGCGAAAAGTGACTTCGTGGAAAGTTGGATTGCTGGCGACGACGGTGCGATGGGCGAAGTGATAGATGGCGGCCCATGAGGCGAGGACTAATAATCCGGCGACGGCGGGAATAAGCCAGCGGCGAGTGGACTTCTCTTCAGGAATGGCGCGGACGCCGCCGCGGGTGGAACTGGAAATGTCGGTGAGGGCTTCGAGGTTAAAGGCCACGTCGCGGGCTGATTGAAAACGCTCGGCGGGATTTTTTTCCAGGCAGTGGCGGACGATGCGTTCAAGCGCGGGGGAAACGTTCCGATTGGTTTCGGCGAGGTCGGGCGGTTCCTCTTTGAGGATGGCGCTCATGGTCTCGACGGAAGATTCGCCGTGGAAGGCGCGCTTGCCGGAGAGCATTTCATAGAGGATGGCGCCAAAAGCGAAAATGTCGGAGCGCGGGTCGGCGGGCTTGCCGCGAACTTGTTCGGGCGCCATGTAGCCGGCGGTGCCCATCACGGTTCCGGCTTCGGTTGCGGCTTGGATGGTGGGTGCGTCGCCGGAAGAATCGGCTTCGGGGCGGGTGATTTTGGCGAGACCGAAGTCGAGAATTTTGGCGCGGCCGTCGTTGGTGATGAAGAGATTTTCCGGCTTCAGGTCGCGATGGACGATTCCTTTTTCGTGCGCGGCAGCGAGGCCGCTGGCGATTTGCTGGGCGTAGTCGATGGCTTTGCGGGAAGTGAGCGGGCCATTGCGCAGGCGGTCGCGGAGGGTCTCGCCCTCGAGCAATTCGGAGACGACGTAGGGTGCGCCGTGTTCCTCGCCGATATCGAAGATGGAGAGAATGTTGGGATGGTTCAGAGCGGCGGCGGCACGGGATTCCTGGGCGAAGCGCTGCAGGCGTTCGGGATCGGTGGAGAAGGATGCGGGAAGAATTTTGATGGCGACGTCGCGGCTGAGGCGGGCATCGCGGGCGCGGTAGACTTCGCCCATGCCTCCCGCGCCGATGGGAGATTGAATTTCGTAGGGGCCGAGTTTCGTGCCTGGGGTCAGGGGCATGGGTGCGGGAATTATAGACGATGCGGAATTTGTGGGGCGGACACTCCTGTCCGCCGCTTTTGACTTTCTTACTCCCCCAAGAAAAGTCAAAGGCCCCACCCTGTCGCGAAGTGTGCGACAAGGATGGGGCACCCGGACTTGATCATTCGGATTGGCTTACCCGGATCTGCGACGGTTTACATTTTGTCGTAGAAGAATGAGCCATCGACTTTCATGCCCATGGGGTCGGTGACGCTGACCGTGAGGACGCGGCTTTTGCCGTCGGCCGCCAAGACGATTTTGCCGGCGTTGGTAACTTTGCCGTCCTTCTTCGAGCTCAGTTCGATGGTGTGAGCATCGATCTGCTTGAGGGCGCGAGTGTCCGCGGTGGGATCGCCGGTTACGGGATAGTCCTTGCCGTCGAACTTGCCGACCCAGACACTGTGCGTGGGCTTGCCTTGCGCGTCGACGCCGTCGATGGTGCATTTGAAGCTGTCGCCGTCGGCCTCATAGACGACCATGGTGTTTTTAGGGAATCCGGCCACCATCTTCGACTTGGCTTCGTTGAGCTTCCAGGTGCCGAGGTTGGGGTTCTGCGCGAAACACATGGTGCCGATCAAGAGAACTGCGACCGTCAATGCGGTCTTTCTTACATTCATGTTGCCTCCAGGGTGAGTAACGGATGGCTCGTTGAAGAGCAGTGCATTCTAGGGTTCAGTGGATTGTTTAAGCAAATGAGCGATTCAATTTGGTGGACTCGGTCTCAATTTCGAGGCGAAGAGCAAAAGCTTTTGACGGCTGAGAACGCAGAGAATGGCCGTAGAGTTCGCCGAGAAAATCCAAGGGAGGCACTTACATTTATAGGGCTCGGTTGGCGGCTGAGGCGATGGTTTGTCTCGGACGTGCTGATCGAATACAGATCTGCCTAGAATCCCGGCGGACGCTCGTTTACCACGCCGAAGGCGCGTTCAAGGGCGAGGGCGGCGTTGACCATGGGGCCTTCTTCGAACAGGCGACCGATCAGGGTTACGCCGTGGGGCACGCGGCGCGGGGGGTTGAAGGTGGGGAGGGGATGATCGGGGTCGGGAGCCCAGTCGCTTCTGGCTTTCGCGACTTCGACGAAGCCTGCGCGCAGCACCAGCGCGGGATGTCCGGTGAAATTTGTGATGGTCAGCATTTCGTCGCGGACTGAGGGGACTAGCAGCAGATCGACGTGGGAGAAGAGGCGCGCCATTTCTTCGGCGACTTTGCGGCGGAGGCGGTCGGCTTGAACGAAATCGACGGCTGAAAGAAATCTTGCCTGACGAAAAATGTTGGGCCAGGCGTCGGGGACTTGCGCTTTGAGTTCGCGCAGGCCGCCGCTTAGCGTGAGTTCTTCGAAGGCGGCTGCGCCTTCGGCGAACAGGATCAGGTTGAGGGAGTCGTAGGGCCAGTCGGGGATGGAGACTTCAACGGGGATCATTCCGACTTTCTTGACTACTTCGACGGCGGCGCGGTCGACTGCGGTTGCGGGATTTTCGTTCATCCATTTGGGAAAGTAGCCGACGCGCAGGCCTGCGACACTCGCGGCCGCGTCGAAGTCGAGGTGACTGGGGACGCTGGCCACGTCGCCGGCGTCGGGGCCAGTAATGGCGTGCAGAACCAGCATGGCGTCTTCGACGCTGCGCGTCATCGCGCCGAGTTTGTCGAGCGACCAGCAGAGAGTCATGGCGCCGGTGCGGGCGACGCGGCCGTAAGTCGGCCGCAGGCCGGTGATGCCGCAGCGCATGGAGGGGCTGATGATGCTGCCTCCGGTTTCGCTGCCGATGGCGAAGGCGACCAGGCCTGCGGCTGTGGCTGCGCCGGGGCCGGCGCTTGATCCGGAGGATGCTTCTTCGAGCAGCCAGGGATTCATGGTCTGGCCGCCGAACCAGATGTCGTTCAGCGCGAGGGCTCCCAGGCTGAGCTTGGCCACCAGCACGGCTCCGGCTTCGTGGAGGCGTTTTACGACTACCGCGTCTTCGGTGGGGACGCGGTTGCGGAAGGGCTCGGCGCCGTAGGTGGTTGGAATGCCGGCCGTGTCCAGCAGATCTTTGCTGCCCCAGGGAATGCCGTGCAGTGGGCCACGATATTTTCCGGCGGCGATTTCTGCGTCGGCCTGTTTCGATTGTTTCAACGCGAGGTCGCGGGTCAGCGTGATTACGCAGTGCAGTTGGGGATCAAACCGCTCGAGGCGTTTTAGATAAATGTTGGTGAGGCGCTCGGAGGTGAGCTTTCGAGTTTCGATCCAGCGCGAGAGCTTAGTGACGGGGGCAAAGGCGATGTCTTCGTCGCATGCGGGGAGTGGGCCCGGATCGGACTGGCTGCGGACGAATCGGTCACGCTCTGGTCCTGACTTCTGGCCAGGCAACACAGGATTCCAGCGGGTCGCGGGGGCGAGCGAAGTTTCGAGTGGGAGTTTGCGGGGGCCGGTGCGGCGCTCGTAGAGGGCGGCCATGGTCTTGCGCCAGCTGCCGGCGGCGACGGCGCGCTCGGCGGTGGTCATTTCAAACTGCGCCAGTTTTTCGGCCTCGGCGAAGGTTGTGGGCGACACTTCGGGGCCCACGGCCGGGCCTGCGCCGAAGGCTGGAGGCGCGCCGGGCGGCAGATCGGCGGGATTCTGGGCGGGATTCTGTGCGGGATTCTGTGACGACGGATTTTCCCCTGGCCGCGCAGCGCTGCCGCTGCCCCCAGAACGCCCAGAGATGTAACCGCTAGAAATTGCCTGCGCGATTTCGCCATGAAGCCTCCGCACGGCATTGTAGCGTTTGCATTCGGAGGTCGCACTGCGAGCTCTCGCGCGGCCCGCCGAAATTTTCCCACTTGGGGAATCGGCTAGTAATCCACAGGCTGGTTGTGACATCCGTCACCGATTGAGCGGGCGCGTGTGCACTAGCGTGGAGCCGCTTCCCGGATCGCTGGCTGAGACGAAGCTACCAATGTGAGGATTTCAATGTTTGGAAGCGTCTGTTGGAGAAGGTTCAGTGGCCTTCTGGCGATGGCGATGGCGACTGCGAGCCTGGGCCTCGCCGGGTTGGGCCAGACTGCGCCGGTTACATCTTTGCCGAATAGGCCTGCGCCGGAATTTTCGACGCCGTTGCCGGGCGGGGGCGGAACGCCGATGCGTGATCCGCTGCCACCGAATTTGCCTACATCGCCCCCCGCGATTCTACCGGGGCCGATTGGGTTCCCGGTGATTTCGCGCGCAGCGGGAACGATCTTTTCGGGAACGGTCACTTCGGTCGCTCGGCGAGCAGCGGCTCATCCGCAAGCGATCGAAACCCTCGCCATCACTTTTCACGTGGAGAACGCGATTCGCGGGGCCACGGCGGGCGAGGATCTGACTATTTCGCAATGGATTGGATTGTGGGCGGGCGGGCAGCGCTACCGCGTCGGAGAGCGCGTGCTGCTTTTTCTTTATCCGGCGAGCAAGCTCGGGCTGACGAGTTGCGTGGGCGGGGCGCTGGGACGTTTTGCGATCGACTCGCGAGGGCGCGTCTGGCTTTCGGCGCAACATCTGTCGGCATTTCGGACCGATCCGGTTCTGGGCGGAAAATCGCGGGCGAGTTTGAGTGACTTCGCGCGGGCGGTGCAGCGAACGATGGATGCAGCAGAGTGATCGCGCGAGGGACTGACTGGAACCGCGCGAGTTTCGTCGAGGCTGGATGTGGAGCAGCATTTTCAAACCGATTGATTAGGAGCGGTGAGTGAAATCACAGCGCGCGGACAGCAGATGGCGAGAATCGAGCGGCGCGGCGAGTGCTCGTTCGTTTCTGGTCAGGTTCGCGCTGTCGGTGGCCGTGATTCTGATCTTCGCGATGCTGGCGCGCGCCGGAGGACCAAAGAATGTTGCCGGAACCAGTTACTTCGATCCGTCCGTCGAGGGGCAACCGCTGGTGTGGCCGCAGGGTTTGATCACTTATTACACCGATCAAGGCGATCTGGGCCCGCTGCTGCCGAATGCGTCCGCGAACGCGCTGGTCGCGAGTGCGTTCAGCCAGTGGACGGCGGTGCCGACCGCGGCGATTACGGCGACCAGCGGGGGAATGCTGGCCGAAGATGTGAATGGATCCAACGTCTTTCTGAATGCAGACGGCACGATCTCGATGCCCGCCGACATTCAACCGACTGCGACCGGAACTCCGGTAGGCATCGTTTATGACTACGACGGGTCGGTCACCGACGCGCTGATGGGAACCGGCGCGGGCAGCACGTCTGAGTGTTTCGCCAATGCGGTGTACGGAGGCGATGACAACTTTGGAGCGTTCGCCACTTACCAGCATGCGCTGATTGTGATGAACGGACAGTGCGCGCAGGAATCGTCCCAGGAGACAGACGTCGAGTACCGGTTGGTGCGTGTGATTGGAGAGGTGCTGGGGGTCGGATGGTCGCAGGTGAATCCTAACGTGCTGACGCGAGTGCCGCCGCCGACTACGGCGGACTATCTGGGATTTCCTGTGATGCACGAGACTGATCCTTTGAATTGCGTGCCCATCACGATTTGTTATGCGAATCCTTATCAGCTGGCGATGGACGACGCGGCGTCGCTTTCGCGGCTCTATCCCGTGACGTTTCAGAATCAGGCGAACTTTCCCGGCAAGCAGATATTTTCGGCGGTCACGGCGCGCATTCATGGCTCGGTATGGTTCACCGATACTCAGGGCAATCCGACACAGGCGATGCAGGGCGTGAATGTGGTGGCGCGGTGGATCGATCCGACGACGAATCTACCTTCGCGCCAGTATGCGGCCACGGCGGTTTCTGGATTTCTTTTCACGGGCGATTCAGGCAATCCGATTACGGGTTTTGACGATGCGCTGGGAAATCCGTTGGCAGATTGGGGCGCGAACTCGCAGACGATGGAGGGGTTCTACGATCTCGCTGGCCTGCAGCCACCGAACGGTAGCAGTGCGCAATATCAGTTGAGTGTGGAGGCGCTGGACCCCGAGTGGTCGGCAGAGGTTGGGTCCTACTCGCCGGGGCCGGTACTGCCTTCGGGATTCTCGCAGCCCATCACCTTGACTGTGACCGCGGGCAATGACGTTGAGCAGGATATTCACATGGCCAACGCGGCCGTGCCTTTGCCTCCGATCGCCTCGACGTGGACGGCTCCGTATCCGGTGCCGCCCGGAGGGGATTGGCAGGGAACGCTGAGTTCTTATGGAGACATGTTGTACTTTCTGCTGGCGGCCCAGAGCAATCGCACATTGTCAGTCGCGGTGACGGCGCTCGATGAATACGGAAATCCGAGTGTGGGGAAAGTGCAACCGGTGATTGGCATATGGGCTGCGAGTGACCCGGCGGGCACTGCGCCTCCTGCACTCACGCCTTCCCCGTTTAATCAGCTTCCGTATGGGTTGACGCGGTTGGACGCGCAGGTGGAAACCTCGACCAACTTCCTGATCGGAATTTCCGATTTCCGGGGAGACGGACGGCCCGACTATCGCTATCAGGCTTACGTGTTGTATGGCGACTCGGTTTCTCCGGCGCGGGTGAGCGTGAACGGCGGCGCTATCACCGTGCTGGGCACCGGCTTCTACACGGGACTCACCACGGCGCTCGGCAGCATTCCAACTACACCTCTTGGGCTCGACGCCGGACAGATAATTCTCTCCGCGCCGCCGCATGCAGACGGAACGCAGAACGTTACGCTCAGCGATCCGGTCAGCGGCGGGTCTTCCGTTATGACGAATGCGTTCACCTACGGCGCCGCCGCCACAGACCTTATCGTTCTGCTGAGCGGGAGCTTGAATCCGTCGACTCCGGTGGGAACGCAGGCTGCGAATCCCATGAGCGTGCGCGTGCTCGAGGCAGATGGAATTACGCCGGTCAGCGGCGCGACCGTTGGCTGGAGCGCGAACAATGGGCTGCAACTTTCGGCGTGCGGCGGGTCTTCATCGTGTTCGGTGATCAGCGATCAGAACGGAAATGCGGCCAGCGGGCTCACGCCCGTGTCGGTTGGGGTGGCGAGCATTACGGCGACGCTCGCTCCGGGGGCTTACAGCGTGTCGCCATCGGTCAGTACGACGCTCAATGGGACCGAGTCGTCCTCTGATATTGGCGTGGTGACGCCTTATTTCCATATCGCGCAGGGCGCGACCGCGACCGTTCCGCTAACGGTTCGCGTGCTGAGCAATGGGGTGCCGCAGAACAACGCGAGCGTGAACTTCGCTGTGGGCAGCGGAACGGGAACGTTGAGCGCGCCCAGCGCTACCACCAACTCCAGCGGCTACGGCACCGTCAACCTGGCGGTGACGCAACTGGCCGCGCCGCTGCAGGTCTACGCCTGCGTAGCTCCGGGAAATCTTCCCTGCCAGAATTTTTATGCGACTCCAGTGCCGCTGGCGCAACAGACGCTGCAGCCCGTTTCCGGGGCGGGACAGGTTTCGACCGGGCAGGCGTTTCAGCCGATCGTGGTGCGGGTGACGGATTTTTCTTCGCCGCCGAATCCGGTGATCGCCGCGGGGGTGACGTTTCTTACGACAGTCTTGCGGCCGGGAGGAACTTCACCGTCCGGTGGGAGCGGCGAGACGAATCCTACGAATCCAGGCATGCCCGTGATCCTGCAGGTGAGCCAAAACAACGCCACGTCCGACTTGAACGGACTGGCCAGCGTTACCCCCGCGACCGGGAGCTTCAGCCTGCCGGTCGAGGTTGACGTTAGTGCCAGCGCGGGAGCCAGTGCGTTTCTGGATTTTCCACTTCAGCTGCTGGCTGCGTTCTCGACTGGCGGCCAGAGCGAAAATCGAGGCGGCCCGAGCGCTCCGCCTCCGGAGAGTCCTCCGGCGCGGATCGTTGGTGCGGTCGTAATCAAGGAATGTACGGCGCACTGATGGGGCGTCGAGCAAATTTCGGAATTGGAGAAACTGAACTCGATGAAGTTGAGTAACGAAACTCTACTTGCCGCTCGAGGCTAAGCGAAATCTTCCGGGCCGCGACGGGCAGCGCGTAGTAGAGCGCGAACTCCGCAGGCGAGAAGAATGAGTGCGCCCAACGGGAAGAAAATCAGCGTTCCCAGTAAGCCGGCCAATCCAGCGGGGGTCGTCGGGCCGCAGGGTCCAAAGCCGCCGGAAAAGAGCAACACGAAAGACACAAATCCCGCCGCGAGGACTGCCAGCGCGGATCGCATCAGTTTGGACACCAGGAAAGTTTAACACTGGGGCGTGAGGGTTTTTACTCTCCGAAGGTAAGCAGATTCGGTGCCGTCTTTTGGCAAGGTTCCCCTGGCGGCGGTTGGCGGACAGAGCCCGCCCTGAGCGAAGTCGAAGGGAGGGTCCGCCCCACACGGGCGAATGCGTCCCTCTCTACGTGGCGTTGCCGGAAGCCGGAGTGTGGAAGCCGGAAGCCGGCTCTACTTCGTCCACTGGTCGACCCAGGCGTTTACGGTTTCGTACCAGAGCTTGGAGTTTTGCGGCTTCTGCACCCAGTGGCCTTCGTCGGGGAAATAGAGCATCTTCGACGGGACGCCTTCCATTTGCAGCGTGGTGAAAAGCTGGAAGCCTTCGCTCACGTCGAGGCGGTAGTCGCGCTGGCCATGAATCACCAGCGTGGGCGTCTTGAAATTCTTGGCGTACTGGTGCGGCGACCACTTCTCGTAGCTGGCGCGATTGTCGTAGGGCGTGCCTTTGAACTCCCAGTTGTTGAACCAGAGTTCTTCGGTCGTGCCCCAGGCGGACTCGGCGTTGAACATGCCGTCGTGCGACACCAGGCATTTGAAGCGGTCGGTGTGGCCGAGGATCCAGTTGATCATGTATCCGCCGTAGCTGGCGCCCAGCGCGCACTCGCGGGTTTTGTCGATGAACGGATACGTCTGCTCCGCGTAGTCGAGGCCCTTCATCAGGTCTTCATACGGAGCGCCGCCCCAGTCGCCGTTGATGGCGTCCATAAACTTCTGCCCGTATCCGTTCGAGCCGTGGAAGTTGATCATGATGACGACGTATCCGCTGGGCGTCGAAGAAGTCGGGGACGCGAACAGTTCGGGATTCCAGCGGTAGCTCCAGTCGTCTCCCCATGCGCCCTGCGGCCCGCCGTGGATGAGGAACTTCACGGGATATTTCTTGCTGGCGTCAAAATTCGGCGGCTTGACCAGGAATCCTTGGACTTTGTCCTTGTGAGCTCCGGTAAATTCGAAGGACTCGAGAGGGGACATGGCGACTTGGGACAGAAGTGAGTCGTTGATGTGCGTAAACGCACGAGGATTCTGAAAACAATTCTCCAGAGGATTCTTGCCTCCGGAAGATGCGCAGTTTACGACAACGTACTTTTCTGTAGATGCTTGAAAGATCTCAGTCGGGGCTTGCACGCTAATCTTGCCGAAGAGTAGATGTCTTCCATCAGGCGTCGCCGCCAAGTCGTCGTTGTAGCCGCGCACAACGCCCGTCACACCCAGCAAGTCGCCTGCTATGGAGATCGAATAAATTGGCGCGCTGCCCTCTTTCTCCGCGACGAAGTCAATCCTCCGCGAATCGATCTCCCAAACATAGGAGCCTACCCAACGGTCAATATCCTCTATCAGATTTTTCTTCTCGCCTGTCTGCCGGTCGTAGAGCATCAACCGGAAGCGGTCGCTCTCGTATCCCGGACGCTGCTGGGCGCGGTAGGCGATGTAGCGGCCATCGGGCGAATAGAGCGGCGTCGAGTCGCTGGCGGGATTGTCGGCGGTGATGTTCTTCCGGCTGGGCGCGAGTCCGCCCTGCCCACCGGGACGATCCAGAGATCGTTGTTGGTGGAAGCAGCTCGGATTCTTCTCATGATTCGAGGCGTAACAGATTTCTTGCCCGTCGGGCGAGAAGGCGTAGTTGTCTTGTCCGCCGAGCGAGAAGACGGGCGCGTCGTAGTCGCCGGGAGTGAGGTCGCGAGTAGACTATGTAGACAAGCCGCCGACCACTCCTGGGCGGGACGGGTCGTACGGAGTAGGGCGCTTGAACACAAAGATGGGTGCGCTTCCCTTCCTTATATGCGTTCCAATGGCGATAGAGCAATCGATCGAAGATTTGCGCCTTGACCTTCCGATTCTGCCGCCGCTTTTAGTGTCACCTCGTTGCATGTGGCTTCTGCTGATCGTCGAACGTGCAGTTCCGGGATAGATGTCGGACGTGAACAGGATGTTCTTGCCGTCGGGCGACCAGAGCTCTCCGCCAGCTTCGGTGGCGAAGCGACGTCAATTTATGCGAATAGATTACGGTTCCCGCCGCGCTATCGAAGTCTGCGATCCAGACCTGCGAGCCGCCTTCCTTCGTCGACGAGAAACGCGAATCGCTTGCTATCCGGAGCCCAGCGGGGGCGGTCGCCGTCTTGATCGGGGATGAGGATGTGTTCCGTGGTTCCCACGTCTCGCAAATTCGGCGAGACGTGATCTCATTTTCTGCTCCCGACTTCTCCAGCAGTGGGCACGATCCAGATGTGCGGCGTTTTCGTGTTGGCTTCGAGATCGACGTCGACCACGCTGAAGATGACCCACTTGCCGTCGGGGGAGACTTCGGGCTCGCCGACGCGCTTCAGCTTCATCATGTCGTCGAACGTGAAGGGATGCTTGGCCTGGGCGACGGCGGGGAGGGTTACGGCGAACACTAGCAGGGATAGGAAAAGACGGCGCATGAAGACCTCCGGCGGCAAACGAGAAAGTGTAGCAGGGTTTACGTAGCGCCGGCGTCTCGCCGGCCAAGACGCAGCCGATGTGCTCATGGGCCGCCAAACCTTGAAACTCCCAACTTATCTGCGGCTTGCCACGGCGAGGGCGAGACGCCCTCGCGACAGCCGGCGGGACGCCAGCGCTACGAAGAAGTGCTACGCGAGCCAGGGATTTACCAGGCGGATACCGCAACCTTCGAAGTCGGCGGTGTTGCGGGTGGCCAGGGTTGCTCCGCGGGAGCGGGTGATGGCGGCGATTTGCGCGTCGAGGTCGGTCATGGGGCGGCCCTGGCTGCGGCGGCTGGCTGCGATTGTGGCAAACGCGCGTGCGGCGTCTTCGTCGAAGGAAAGAATGCGTCCGGCCAGAACTTTGCCAAACATCAGTTCAGCGCCGGCCAGCAATGCGGCGCGGCGCTTACCGTGAGGGAGCAATTCGATTCCGTACAAGACCTCGGCCACCGTGACGGCGGTAATGAAAAGGTCGCCGGGTTGCTGCTGCGACCACCAGGCCTGAACTGCCTCTGCGGGAGAGGACCGCATCGGTTCGGAAACCACGTTCGTATCCAGAATTACGATTTCCGACGCCACTTGAATCGTCACTTGAATTGGATTTCGCGGATGGTGCCGCGGCGGGGAGGGATTTTCAGATCAACTCCGCCTAAGGGTGCAAAGATGCGATGGATGGCTTCGCCGAGATTTTCGGGTTCGGAGTCGGCGCGGGCCAACCCAGCTTCTAGGAGTTCGCGGGCTTCCTGCTCCATGGATCGGCCGTTGCGGGCGGCGCGCATGCGCAGCTTGCGCTTGGTGGTTTCAGGGAGGCGGCGGATGGTTATGCTGGCCATGATTGCAATGATAGCATTGCAATCAATGATGGCACAAGCTTCCGGCTTTTGGGTGCCGGCTTCTGGCTCACGGCTTTCGGCTGCCAGTTCTTCCGCGCCGGGATTTTTCCGGCGCGCGGATTTGAGCCGGGCAATTTGTTTCGAGCGCGCTGATTTATATAAAAATTAACGTCATCATTTCCGCGATGCTTGAACGGCCTCCGAGACCAGGCGTGTACTGATTTTTTTCAATCGCCGTCGCACGGCAACCTCTTGGGTAGACCGGCATCCAACTGAGTGGCAGAACTGCAGCGCCCTTCCCTCCAGCCTCACTGAGCGGAGAGGGGTTGGGGGGTGGGGTGGTTGCGGTGCTTTGCTTCTCCGCAGAGATTTGCCTGGTTACGTTGGCCAGCCCCGCGATTCTGACGCTTGAACGCAGCGGGTGCCGGCATAGACGTTAGGTGCCAGCAAAGACGTGTCAGGTGATGTCCTCTACGGAAACTCCTCGATTCCGATAAACTAGAGCCATCATGACATCGGTTCCCCGCCGTCGCGCATCCGGTTTGATTCTGCCGAACTTCAATTTTATTTTTATTTTTACCGTGCTGGTCTGTGGACTGGCGGTTCGTCCGGCGCACGCCCAGGAAGGACCGCTCGACAGCGGGCTTCCGCAGGGCACCACACCCGACGAGATCATCAAGCGCTTTGCCAAGAAGGAAACGGAGTTTTCCAAGGCGCGCGACCAGTACACCTACCGGCAAGACGTAAAAGTGCAGACGCTGGATGGCGAAACTGTCACCGGAGAGTATCGCGAGACCTTCGACGTAATTTTCGACGACCAGGGCAAGCGCATCGAGAACGTTGTGTTTGCCCCGCAGTCGTCGCTGGAACAGGGCGGACTGTCGATGGACCAGGGCGACTTCGAAGACATCCGGCACCGCATGCCGTTTGTGCTGACCGAAGGCGACCTGCCGGAATACAACATCATCTATGTGGGACAGCAGCAGGAAGATCAGTTGCATTGTTATGTGTTTGACGTTGCGCCGAAGAAGATTGAAGGCAAGAAGCGCTACTTTCAAGGCCGTATCTGGGTCGACGACCACGATTTTCAGATCGTGAAGACTTACGGGAAGAGCGTGCCCGATATTCGCAAGCATCACGGAGACGAAGAAAATCTCTACCCTAAGTTCACTACCTGGCGGCAGCAGATCGACGGGCTGTACTGGTTTCCGGTGTATACGCGGGCGGACGACGAACTGCACTTCAAGCTGCAGGACATCCACCTGCGCGAAGTGATCAAGTATGAAGATTACCGGCGCTTCGGAGCGAACTCGAAGATTCTGTACGAAGGAAAGGAAATTCCGAAAGCGGATCAGAAAAATCCGCCGCCGGACCAGAAGAAGCCGGATGATCCGAACGCGCCGCAGAAGTAGGCAGGGATCGAGTCGGCGTTACCGCCGCTCGCTCTTCATGGCCGGTGGTTGATTGGTCGGGTCGTTGATTTCAATCATGCAGCGCCGCGGCACACGGCTGGCGCAGGTGAGCGACACCTCGTTATCTCCCAGCAATTTCACGAAATGCCCCTGGGCAAGGACGATCTTTGTGCCGTCTTTGAACTGGACGACGCAGGCGGTCTTGGCTTGATGAATTTCGTCGTAGACCTCAACTAACATGCAAAACAGAGTGTCGTCCTTCGAAACTGATGCGTGGCCGATCATGTCCGGACCGTCGGGATGATTTCCCTGTCGGCTTTCGATGAATGAGGTGGGATGAGCAGGTTTCGGCTCGTCTTGCGCGGCGAGTAATGCGGCGCTTGCGAGGATGAGAAGCAGAAGCGATGCGGCGAAGGAAGTCTTCAAGGTTGCGCCTCCGTGTGAGACGAGGGCCCGGTCTGCCGAACTGCTAATCGAGGAAATACTAGCGCTACTTTATCACGGGGCTAACTCGAATACTGTTCCGTAGCCGGCACCTCCGCCGGAGGTCGTACCGAAGAGTTGCCCCTTGCGTAGAAGTAAGGACGCCTCGGAAGACGCGCCGTCGCCTGTGCCCCCGAAAACGTGCAGGGTGCTTTCCGTCCAATGGCCGCCTTGGACGGCCGGCGATAGCTTGAAAGCCGTGCCATAACCATGGCCAGTTCTGCCTCCATCCCCTTGAGTCGTGCCGTAAAGGTTCCCAGCGCTATCGATAGTCACACCGGCCCGTGGGTAAACTCCACTTTTCGGCCCAAATGTGTAGAGAACAGTTTCCGTCCAGGTGCTTGCCCCGGATGACGGCGTCAGTTCAAACGCGACTCCGTGACCGGAGTTTTCCGGGTTTGTGCACGGCGAGTTGCCATCTGAAAAAGTCGTGCCATAGAGTTCTCCCGCGGAGCCTAAAACTGGGGCGAGAGGAAAGCAACCGTCGCCTCCACTCTGAAAACTATAAAGTACGGTTAGAGTCCAGGGGGCGCCCTGAACGACCGGAGGCGTAAGCTGGAAGATGGTGCCGCAGCCGGGCGCTGAATCACCGTCGGGATAGCAGTTTTGATCACCGCCTTGCGAAGCGGCGCCATAGAGAGAGCCGGTCGAGTCAAAAACCACGGATGACGGAAAAGCCCCGTCCGTGGTCCCCTGAAAGCTGTACAGCACGCTCTCGGACCAAACCGAGGCTTTGCGCGTGAGCTGGAATACTGTTCCAAAACCAAACTCACCACCGCCCTCGGTCGTGCCGTAGATTCCCTCGTTGTTGAGGGTAAGACCAGTGACGGGGTTGATACCGTCGGTGCCCCCTTCGAAATTGTAAATGACAGCCTCGGTCCAAGGGCCGTTACCACCGCCGGCCGGAGGGGTAAGTTCAAAAACCAGACCTGCGGTGCCACCACCGGCTGTGCCGTAAAGCGCGTCTCCCACGAGAAGAAGCGACCCCTGTGGATAGAAGCCGTCGGTGTCCCCCATGAAGTTGTAGAGCACTGACTCGGTCCACGCACCGCCCTGAGTTGCGGGAGGAGTCAGCTTGAAAACCGTACCGCAACCTGAGGTGCATGCCGTTCCAGTCCCGCCGTATTGGGTGGTGCCATAAAGAGCACCGGTTTTATCGGCGATCACGGCCGACGGACCCCAGCCGTCGGAACCTTGAAAAGCGTAGAGCACCTTGTCGGGCTCGGCGGAAGCGTCACCCGTAAACGTGAAGAACACAGAAGCGACCGAAAGGCAAACAACGGCGGAACAGCAGGAAAAAGTCTTCATGACATCCTCGCTTTAAATCTAAAACAAGAAGCGGTCAGACGCGGTGGGGGATCGAATTGAAAGAGCGTCGCCGGAACGGGCGTTTTTGTGTCCGGGGGGAAAGTATGACCCGAGGATCGGATTCGGTCAAGCGGAGCGAAGAAGCCAGGTTAGCTGAAAACTGACGGCTGGCTAGTAGAACAAATACTTGCGCCACTTATCGTCGCTGCGGCCCATCAGGCGCATGATGTGGCGACTGGTGTGCAGGTTGAAGGCGCGCGGTTCGCGCATCAGTTTCATGTGGGCTTCGGCGGGAGACTGGTTGCCCTTGCGGCGATTGCAGGTGTGGCAGCAGGCCACCAGATTTTCCCAGGTGGACGAGCCTCCGCGCGAGCGTGGGATCACGTGGTCGAGTGTGAGTTCACCCGAGGGCAGCACAGTCGCGCAATACTGGCAGGTGTTGCGGTCTCGCAGCAGGATGTTCTTGCGCGAGAGGGCGCGGCTCTGGTGCGGAATGCGGCGGTACTCGAGCAGTCGGATTACCGAGGGCAGGCGCATGGCCACGCGCGCCGAGTGTAGAAAGTGTCCATTCTCTTCCTCGGTCATGGCTACGCCTTTGAGCACGAGCACGAGCGCGCGGCGGGCGGCGCAGACATTGATGGGCTCGTAGGACGCGTTGAGCACCAGGACGGGCGCGAGCAGAGCATGGCCGTCGCCGGGCCGATGCGTGGCCGCCGGCGCGAACAGGCCGGCGGCGAGCCGTGATCCCGCATCGTATTCCATCCTCAGTGACATAAAGTGAACCTTAATTAAGCCGCAGCTTTGAAGTTGCGGGTTTCACCGTTTCAAGATTTCAGGCTCCTTTGAAACTTTGAAGCGCCGGAGCTTCGCGACTTTGTTCGTCACTCTCAACCAACTCATCCTCAGCGTACTTGGATGCCAGTTTCAGCGTGCGCGCGGCCGTGGCCACCCACACATTGCGGGCCTTGGCGCGGCGCAGCACACGCGCGCATTCGGTCGCAGTGGTGCCGGTGGTATAGACATCATCCACGAGAAGAATGTCGCGGCCAGTGACTTCTGCGGCACGGGTGACGGCAAAAGCTCCGCGAAGATTTTCCCGGCGCTGATGACTGGTTAGGCCGATTTGCGATTCTGTTTCGCGGGTGCGCGCCAGAAGGTCAGGCGCAAGCTGCAAGCGCTGGGCCGCGGGATAAGCCTTGAGCGCGGCGCGCGCGATCAACTCCGACTGATTGAAGCCGCGCTGGCGGCGTTTGCTCTTATGCAACGGCACGGGAACAACCAGAATGCGGGACTCGCCAAACATTCCCTGCGCGAATCTTGCCTCCTCGAAAGCTGGCTCAAGAGCGGGTAAAGCCTCGGCCAGCATGCGGCCGAGGACCCCGGCTGCGGGACGCACGCCGTTGTACTTCAGCAGATGAACTAGTTCGCGCAGGCCACTATCGTAGCTGCCGTAGGCAACCGCCTGTGCGAATGGACGTTCGATGCGGCGGCAAACCGGACACCGGACCTGGCCGCCGGCGTCGCTCTCCGCGTAAGAAGAAAGCACGCGCTCGCCGCAGATGGCGCAGACTCTTCCGCGGATCGGATGGACATTGGCCACGCATTCCAGGCACACCGGAAGGCGCGAGATATTCAACAAAGGTTCGCCACAGAGGCGACAATCGGAAGGAAACAGGACAGAGAAGAGATTCGCGGCGATGCGGCTGGTGCGAAGCCGATCCAGCCAGGCCTGATCAGCTCCAGACCGATGCACGATTCGGAGGGGGAAACGCGAAGTCTGGCGCGAAACAGTCTCGCGCGGAACAATGGGAGGCCCTAGGACTGCGGCGCTGGCCTGGCTAGCCCGGATTCGGTCCTCACTACTGCTGAAGACGGCCTCCTCATCCTCCCGCGATGCTTGCCGCGGAGGAACTGACCGCGGACAAACTTCTCGCAGGCTTTCGCTATCCAGCAGTATAGCGGCGACGGCAGCCCCTAGGCAACGTTGCGGTGGGACGTAGTCGCCGGCTGCTTCGCCGGCATCATCCGCGGCGCATCCGAAAGCCGGTGGCGCACGCCGGAGGTAAAAACCCACCAGTAGTCCCTGCGAAAACATTCCCCACAGCGCACCGGCTGCAGCAGCATGAGCGGGAGAATAAAACGTTCCGTCAGGGTGCGACGGCGGGAGCGGAAACCGGAATCGCTGCCACAATCGCGGCAACGATATGCGGAAACGGTTGCGGTGTGAGGGGAGTCGTTCATCGTGCACCTCGGAATGACGGACTACGAAGGGGCGAGAACAGATTGAATCTATTTTACACCCACAACGCAACGAATGTAAGTCGGATGGCCCGCACCTACGAAATCCAATATGGAAGTAGCCGTGAGGAAAAGTTAGAGATATATTGAAGGCGGCGTACAGGGCGCCGCCCGTCCGCGGACAGGACCGAGTCCACCTGAGCGAAAGTGCAAAAGTTCCAGGTTCTCACGAACCTCCTTTTCGCCCCTTGCAGCGGACCCCGGGCATGACCATGAAGGAGGTCCGTCATGTCTAAGAAGTCCAGCGAGCGTCACTTCCCTGTTCGCCCTAATCTCGATCAACTGAAACATCAGGCAAAGGATTTGCTGCGCGCGGTGCGGCGCGGGGATGCCACCGCGATTGCGGAGTTGCGTAAAGATCATCGCGGGAAAAAAGTCGAATCAAGTGCGGCCGCTGATTTTAATCTTGCAGAAGTCAAGCTCGCGGACGCGCAGGCCGCGCTCGCTCGCAGCTACGGGATTGCTAATTGGGCGCGGCTGGTTACAGCCTGCCGGATGACCGACGCGATCTGGCGCGGCGACGTCAAAACCGTTCGCAAGCTGGTTCTGAAGGATCCGCGGCTGCTACATGAAAGTGCGCGGGGCGTCGCTGACTGCAACTGGGGTCCACCGATGTCGTACGCGGCGAACGTTGGGCAGGATGCGATCATTGCCTTGCTGCGCGAAATGGGTGCGGAGGATTTGCAGCATGCTTTCGACCGTGCCTGCCTGCAAGGCCAGATCGACACCGCGCGCCGTCTGCACGTTATGGGCGCGCGTCCGACTGCGGGCTGCGTGATGGGACCATGTGAGACGCTGAACGCTGACGGCCTGGCTTTTCTGTTGGAGTTGGGCGCCGAACTCGCCGACGCGCACGGCGACCGACTGGCTCCTGCCGCGTTGTTGCTGCAAACTTATTGTCGCGGGCCGGAGAGCAAACATCGCTGTCTGGAAATCGTCGCCGAGCGCGGTGTCACTTTTCCGGACACGCCGGTGATGGCCCTGCATCGCGGCCGCATCGATTTGCTGGAGGCGCACCTGCGCCGCGATCCGCACCTGGTGAGTCGCACTTTTTCCCACGAAGAAATCTATCCGCCGGAGTTGGGGTGCAGCACCGACCATTCTTTCGGACTGCACGGAACGCCGCTGGCGGGAACGACGCTGCTGCACATCTGCGTAGACTTCGACGAAATCGAAATCGCGCGCTGGCTGATCGATCATGGCGCCAACGTGAACGCACGGGCTGATGTCGATGCTGACGGCTTCGGCGGGCAAACGCCGCTGTTCTGTTGTGTTGTGTCGCAGGCGTTCCTCTGCCGGCTCCAGCAGGATGCGGCGTTCGCCCGACTGCTGCTCGATCATGGCGCGGACCCGAATGCGCGGGCGTCATTGCGCAAGCGCCTGCGCTTCGTGCCGGATGAGTCCATGCACGAATATCGCGACGTCACACCGATTGCATGGGGCGAGCGCTTTCACGGGCCGGGATCTCACGGGCACACGTGGGTGAGCAAGCCGGCGATGGAGTTGATCGCGGAGCGCGGCGGGCACGGATGACACGCACCTACACTTGTCATGCGGCCTTGCCCCGTGCTAAGGTGCGCCGTTCCTTTGTTGTTGTATGCTTTCGATCGATCCGGCGATACAGTACAAGACAAGTTTGCTTTCATTCCGCGGCCTAAAGGATTTTCTCCATGAGCAGTCCAACACCCGAGATTCCCGGCAAGAAAAAGCACGTTCCGTATGTGCCCGAAACCATGGAGATGAAAGAGTTCACCTGGCGGGCAATCTTGCTCGGGCTGCTTCATGACGTTGTGCTGGGTGCGGCCAACGCTTACCTGGGTCTGCGAGCCGGCATTACTATCGCGGCGACGTATCCGGCGGCCGTGATCGCGATGGCGGCCATGCGAGCGTGGAAAGGGTCGCTGCTGGAAGAGAATATTGCCCGAACCGCAGGCTCGATCGGCGAGTCGGTCGCAGCGGGAGCGATTTTCACGATCTCCTGCCTTTCTGATTGCCAAGGCATGGCCTTCGTTTCGAGCCGCGGAGTCGCGTATTGGAAATCGACCGCGCTGATCATGGTGGGCAGCATTCTGGGCGTGCTGTTCATTTCTCTGGTGCGGCGCGGCATGGTGGAAGATCCGGAACTGCCCTTCCCGGAATCGTTGGCCGCCTCGGAGATTCACAAAGCCGGACAGCGCGGGGCGCAAGCCGCTAAATATCTTTTCTGGAATATCGGCATCGGGCGGCGTCGTGTACCTCCTGGGACGATTTGGTTTGTTTGCCGCCGACAAGGATTTGCACTTCGGCGTCGGCAGCTCTTGGGCCGCAGCCAGGTGCGGTTGGGCACGGTCGGAAGCACGAACGTGCTCGCAAGCGGGCGGAGCCAGCATGGCGCTGCGCCCAGCGTGAGCCCGGCGTATCTGGGCGTGGGCTACATCATCGGGCTGCGGCTGGCTGCGCTTCAGTTTTCCGGCGGCGTGCTGGCGTGGGGCCTGATGGTTCCGCTATTGATGTATTTTCTCGGCCCACAACTCAAGCACTACATCCCAGCGGATACACCCGATGACTGGGCCACCATGGCGGCTGCGGTGTGGAAATACATTGTGCGTCCGATCGCCGTGGGCGGCATGCTGGTGGGCGCGGCTTACACTCTGTATAACATGCGCGCGAGCCTGACCGCGGGACTCGGGAAGGCCTTCTCTGATCTGCGCCAGACAGCGGCCGAGCAAGCGAAGCTGCTCGCGCACCGAGCGCTACATGAGCTCGAAGATCGTGTTCGGACTGATCGCCGTCATGTTTGTGCTGATGTGCTTTCTCTATATCCAGATCTCCGGGCTGTTTTGGCCGGCGATGCTGGCGGCGGTCGTCATGCTGGTGGTGGGATTTATTTTCGCGACGGTGTCTGGCAACCTGGTCGGGATTTATTGGCTCTTCGAACAATCCGATTTCCGGCCTGACGATTTCGACTTTAATGATTGCAGCGCTGCTGATGGTGGCCTTGGGCGTTCCGGAACCTCGGGCGTGGCCGCGGTGCTGGGAGTGGCCGCCGTGGTTTGTGTTTCCGCCGCGGTCGCGGGTGAACTGCTGCAGGATTTCAAAGTCGGCTACATTCTTGGCGGCACACCGAGCAAAATTCAGACGGCGGAACTGATCGCCGTAGTCGTCGCGAGTTTGGTGATGTACTTGCCGCTCTACTCTGCTGCACACGGCGTTTCGGGTTCGGTAGCCGGGAACTTCCGGCGCCTCAAGCTGGTCTGATGGCCACTCTGGCGATCGGCATTGTCGGCGGCGACATGCCGTGGCCACTTGTGATGGTGGGTGTCTGCTTCGGAATTGCGCTGATCATGATGCAGGTGAAAAGTCCGATGCTGGTGGCGGTGGGGATGTATCTGCCGTTTGAAACGACGTTTGCTATTTTCCTGGGCGGAGTCTTTCGCTCGTTCGGAGATTGGATGGCAAAGCGGCGGGGCTTGAACACGGCGCAAACGGCACGAGCGGAAAACGCCGGAGTGCTCACCGCTTCCGGACTGATTGCCGGTGAAGCAATTTGCGGCCTGCTGTGGGCGGGCATCATCGCGTTGTCATATGCGCAGCAACCGTGGCTGCATACCGCGTCGGTGTGGGCGACGCGAATCAAGGCGGCGCAGATCTTTGCTCATCCGCTGTATCTGAGTGGAATTATGGTGATGGGCCTCCTGGCCGGCCTCATGATCTTCCTTCCGCTCTCTAGCGCGGGCGACCCCAACGAGCCGGCACCACCGACCGCGATGATGTAGATTGATGAACCACGGAGAACACGTACACGGAGGATTTCGAGAATTGTCCCGTGTGCGCTGTGTCCACCGTGGTTTCTCATTTTTGTGACGGCGGCCATCATGTCGGTGCCTGAAAACATTGCGGCGGTGCGAGAACGGATTGCTTCGGCGGCCCGCCGCGCGGGCCGACCCGCCACTGACATCGCGCTGATGGCGGTGAGTAAGAATCATCCTCCGGAACTTATTCGCGAGGCTTATGCAGCCGGCCTGCGGCTGTTCGGCGAGAATCGCGTGCAGGAATTTGCCGGCAAGACCCCTGCGCTCGCCGAACTTGCTCGAGCCGAGTGGCATATGATCGGACATTTGCAAACCAATAAGGCTGGCAAGGCTGCGGAGATATTCGGTGCTGTGGATTCAATCGATTCGTTGAAGTTGGCTGAGAAACTTGATGCGGCCGCGCTTGCGCTCAACAAACGAATCAGCGTGCTGATCGAAATTAAGATTGGCGGCGAAGCAGCCAAGAGCGGCATCGCGATGGATTCGCCCGAGCTCGAAGAATTGCTGAAGTCTGCGCCGCGATTTGAAGCACTGCAGTTTCGCGGCCTGATGACCGTTCCGCCGTTCGGCGACGATCCCGAGCAAGCGCGGCCATACTTCCGCAAGTTGCGCGAATTGCGCGACACAATTGCCGCGCGCAAACTTCCGAGGATCGGGATGGACGTGCTTTCCATGGGCATGTCGCACGATTTCGAAGTCGCGATTGAGGAAGGATCGACTTGCGTACGGGTGGGGACGGCAATTTTCGGGGAGCGAGCGAAAACATAATCCCGGTTTTTCGCGAACTATGTTCAAGATCGTCGAAATCAGCGGGGCGATCAGCTTCGCGGTAAAAGTCCATCCACGCGCGAAAAAGAATGCCATCACGGGCGAAGTCGGAGACGCTTTGAAAGTCTCTCTGACTTCTCCTCCGGTCGCGGGCCGCGCCAACGCTGCCTGCATCGAATTCTTCGCGAAACTTTTGAAGGTGCCTCGATCTTCCGTTACCATTGCCTCCGGCGCGGCCAGCCGGAACAAGGTGATACGCGTGACCGGATTGTCAGCCCAGCAGGCACGCGACAGGATCAAACCTTAATCGCTTGCCCGGGGCATTACGATTTATTGCTGCGGCTTGGTCGCGCTCGTCCAGCGGAATGCGATTGCGCCGGCTGGTTGTACGCGGCGCAAGGAATTCAGGAGCCACTTTGACCTTCTCGCAACGCTTCGAAGAAATCCGCACTGGATTCGAGCGCCCGTTCTGGGTGGCCAATATAACCGAGATTTTCGAACGCCTGGCTTACTACGGAGCCTTCGCTTCGCTCGCCCTTTATCTGCAGGAGAGGCTGAATTTTTCGACTGAGCAGACGGGCACGCTGACCGGAATTTTTGGCGGCATGGTGTGGTTTCTCGCGATCTTCGGCGGAGCCGCCGCCGACCGACTCGGGTTCCGCCGCGCCCTTTCGATCGCATATTTGATTCTCGGCGCCTCTTACTTCCTGATCGGCTCGATTGGAGCGTCATGGCTGGCGCCGGTTCGCAATGCTGTGCCGCTGGGGCTGTTTGTCGGAGTCATCCTGGTGCTGCCCGCGCTCGGTGTGTCGCTGGTCAAGCCTTGCGTGGTGGGCACGACGGCCCGCGCATCGAAGGAGAACGTGCGCTCCATCGGCTATTCAATTTATTACACTATGGTGAACATCGGCGGGGCGGCCGGGCCGCTGTTCGCCTCGTGGGCGCATCGCCACCTCGGGGTTGAAAATGTTTACCGCGTGGTGGCGTTGGGCGTCTTCGCCATGTTTTTCGTCGTCCTGCTCTTCTTCCGTGAGCCGCGTAAGGCCAGCGATGCGCCCCCGCCTTCCGTCGCGACGGTCGCGCGGAATTTCTGCGTCGTGCTGGGAAATTACCGGCTGGTCTTGCCGGTGCTGCTGGTAGCTTTGCTGCTGCGCATCGCGTTGTGGGTGCGACCGGCGTGGAACGTGCCTTGGTGGATATGGATCGTATTCCTCGCGGTGATGCTCGCCGGCATCAGCCGCTTCATGTGGTTTCTTGTGATCTTCACGGGGTATTGGATTGTTTTCTGGCAGCAGTACATTAGCCTTCCCGGATTCATTCACGGCTACATCAACGCTGGCGCGGACGTGGAGCGAATTCTAGTGGTGGATGGCGTCACCGTAATCTGCCTGACGCTGGCGGTAAATTTCCTGACGCGAAAACTGCCCGCGTTTCCCGCTGTTATTCTAGGCACGGTGATTACGTCACTGGCCTGGCTGATCCTTGCGTTCAGGCCGACCATCTGGGGTGCGGTGTTCTCGCTCTTCTTTCTGGCGCTGGGCGAGATCATTCAGGCGCCTCGCTACTATGAATACATCTCGCGCCTCGCGCCCCCGGGGCAACAAGGCACATACATGGGATTCGCATTCGTGCCCATCGGAATCGGATCCCTGATCGGCGGCCCCTTCGGCGGATTTCTGCTGCATCACTTCGGCGAAGTACAACATCGGCCGGCTATGATCTGGTTTTGGATTACGGGGATCGGCCTGGCCACTGCGGCGGCGTTGGGGCTATACGACAGATTCGTCCGAACCTCCGCAAGCGCGACCTAGCTCACATCGTCGACCCTTGCCATCCCAGCTTTGAACGGGGGGAATCGACATGGTGCAGGGATTCTCTGACTTCAAAAATAACTCAGCCATGCGTCCCGACGGCACTGTTTCAACCCAGCAAACCAGCGACAGAGTGGATACAACAATGTCACGACGATCGCCCACAGCAGATACACGATGGGCAAGGAATATCCCCAGCCGGGTGGCGGGGTAACAGGAAACTGGCTGACCGTGGGCGATTCGAACATCCAGTGGACCTGTCCGTAACGTGCGTAGCACACGGCGATGGCGAGGAGATGGATGAGCGGAATATGCAGCAGGTAATAAAACATTGGCACTTTGCCGATCGTGAGCGCGGGCCGCAACCATCCCGGCGTGCGGGCGTCCACTGCCCACAGGAAAAGCATCGCGGGGCCGAGCGTCATCAAGAGATATAGCAAAGAGGGCGGATATTTTGACGTGTTCAGGAATGACAGCACGGTGAAGGCCGGGGATTTCTGCGCGCTCCAGCGTTGCGGGTCGCCGTAGAGGTTGATTGCGCGCAGAATGATGAAGGCTGCGCTGAGGCCGAAACCAAGAGGCAGCAGAAAAGTTTTGCGGCGCGCCGACGGCCAATTGAATGTCTGCCCTAACCCGAAGCCTGCCGCGGTGACTCCAACCCAGGGGATGAGTACATACGCCACGAGCACCACGTGCCTGGGACGATTCAGCAGGAAATTTGGAGAGTGCAAAATCGTCCAGAGCGGATTGTTGGAGTCCACGGAATCCAACAAATTGTGGGTCGCGATCAGCAATACGCCAAAGGACGTGACCGCCCACGCCGGTAAATAAACCAGCCCCGAGAGTACGATCATCGCCCAGCCCAGCGCCCACAAAACATTGAGAATCGTCACGTGATAATCAAAGTTGAACTGCCATCCCAAACAGCGAACGACGACGACCTCAAGAAAAATCAGCCAGAGGCCACGCGTGAACAGGAACCACGACAATTCGCGCTTCGATTTTTTTCGCAACGCGAGATAAGCCCCAGTGCCGGTCAGCGTGAAGAAAACCGGAGCGCAGAGGTGTGTGATCCAGCGCGTGAAGAAAAGTGGGATTGTGGTAGTCGCGGGATCGGTCGGATTGATGCCGGAGTGGCCGAAAAAATCCCGCGTGTGGTCAAGGGCCATCAGAATCATGATGACCCCGCGTACGACATCGATGGATTCGATGCGAACGCGCCCGACTCGGACCGACTCACTGAGGGCCGACATTTGCCGAGTTTAGCAAAGGTGTGCAGCAGGATTCGGGAAGAAGTTCTGCTGCGTGGTTTTCGAGCGGCGCTCGGCCGAGCGACTGTCCCTGCCGTCCACAAAGATGCGCACCGCGCATCGCCCTTTGGGCGCGCCTTTTCGCGCGAGGATTCGCTCAAATCCTTCGTCTTGTTTACAATAGAGCTTCGCCCATGGACCTTGCTGCCATCCAGTCTGCGCTGCGCGAACGCAATATTGACGCGTGGCTGTTTTACGATCACCACCACCGCGACCCCATCGCTTACCGCGTCCTGGGGCTGCCTGCGGGGATGATGGTAACGCGACGCTGGTTTTATCTGATTCCTGCCGAAGGTGAGCCGGTAAAACTCGTCCACAAGATTGAAGCGGGGCATCTGGATTCCCTGCCCGGCAAAACCAACAAGTATTCCGGCTGGCAGGAGTTGTTCGATCAACTCAAGGCCATTCTGGCGAAGCACCTTGACCTGGCCATGCAGTATTCGCCCAACAATAGTGTCTTCACGATTTCGCTGGTGGACGGCGGCACCATCGACCTGTTGCGCGGCCTGGGGAAAAATATCGTCAGCTCGGCGGACTTGGTGGCGCAGTTCGAATCCACCTGGAGCGATGCTCAGATCGACACGCACTTTGCCGCGCGCGACAGTATCGATTCCATTGTAGCTGCGGCGTTTCAGGAAATTGGCAAGCGGGTGCGCAATGGTGGAACCAAGGAACATGAAATCCAGAGTTGGTTCATGGAAGCCTTCGGGCGAGAAAATCTGCTGACCGACGATCCCCCAATCGTGGCCGTTAACGCCAACGCCGGAAATCCGCACTATGAACCGCACTCGAGTCATCCCGTGCCGATTCGCGAGGGCGATCTCATCTTGCTCGACGTGTGGGGCAAAAAGAATACGCCTGGAGCCGTGTACTACGACATTACGTGGATGGGTTTTGTGGGCGCGGCGCCGTCCACTCGCATGCAACAGATTTTTGAGATTGTGCGCGACGCGCGCGACGCCGGGGTGAAGACCGCTCTCGATGCCGTCAATTCCGGACGAAGCATTGCTGGCTGGGAAGTGGATCGCGCCACGCGCGGGCACATTCAGAAAGCGGGTTACGGCGATTATTTTATTCATCGCACCGGACATTCCATCGGCACTGACGTCCATTCCAATGGTGCGAACATGGACGACCTTGAGATCCACGACGAGCGGCAACTTCTTCCCAACTCCTGCTTCTCCGTCGAACCCGGAATTTATCTGCCGGAGTTTGGCGTGCGCAGCGAAGTGAATGTGCTGGTGCGCGCCAAGTCTGCGGAAGTAACTGGGAAAATTCAACGCGAGATTGTGAATATCTGAATGGCAAATTCCACGGCAGAGAAATCCAGGGCGTCGCAGACGCAACCTTTGAACATGATGGCTGTGCTCGCTCCTGCTCTAGGCTGGCTGATTCCGGGCGCAGGACACATGATCCAGAAGCGCTGGATTCGCGGCGGGCTACTGTTCGTGTCGATCGCAACTTTGTTTCTGCTCGGGCTGGCCATGCAGGGCCGCATTTATAAAGCGAACGGCGGCGACATCCTGGACATTTTGGGCTTCATCGGAGACTTTGGGGCTGGCGCGCTTTACATCATCACACTGGCCGCCGACTGGGGTCAGGGCGCGATCGCATTCGCTACTGCTGACTACGGAACAAAATTCATGATCGTCGCCGGGCTGCTGAATTTTATCGCGGTCGCCGACGCCTATCACATCGCCATCGGGAAAAAAAAGTGACCATCACTCTCCATCATTTCAGCGCGGCGGTGGTGTTTGCCCTCTTCGCCTCTATCGTGTTCGGCATCACCCACCGCGATAATGCGCGCGACATGGCCCGCTACGGCCTTTACTGTTTCGCGATGTTCCTCGGCGGGGTGCTGGCGGCCGGCTGGGCGATGTGGCTGTTGCGAAGGTAGCTTTCCTCAGCCCTCCCACACGAACGCGTCAAAGATTCTCTTCGACTCAAAATTCAGCCTGCGGTAAAGCGCAACCGCGCGGGCGTTGGCCTCCGTCACCGTCAGCGACAGCAGGGAAAACTTTCGTTTGCGCAAACTGTCTCCCGTGGCGGCGAGCAAAGATTCTCCAATGCCGCGCGATCGATACTCCGGCAGAATGCAGACTTGCGTCACGTGACCGACATCGCTGCGCACGCGCGAGCACAAGATGAGCCCGATCAAGCTTTTTGATCTGCGATCCAACGCGACGAAAGAAGACTCGGCATCGAAAATGCCGCATCCTGGGAATCGCACAATGTTGTTCAGGAAGCGCAGCGATCCGCTCAGAGTGTGGTATTGATCGTTGATCTGCGCGTCGACATGGCTGCGATACGCCGCGGTGATCACAGCGGCGGAGGGCTGGTAGTCGCCGTCGACCCAGCGGCGGATTTCAACATCGGCATGAGTGGTAATCTTCTCTGGCGCGGGACTGGTCAAACTTAACGTCATGAACAGTCGCGCGTGGCGCTGGAATCCGGTTTCCAGGAATGGCCGCGAGACAGCGTTGGCATCATGCGCCAGCAGTTGCGCTTCCACGCGATGAATTCCAGGCGACTGCTGAAGCGTTTCGATGACGTGGGTTAACAGCTTTACTTCCACTTCGCGGGCGTTGGGAAGCCGGTTGCCGTTCGTGACATAAAGATCTCCGATTACTCCCTTGCTGCCTTCGTACACAAAAAAGGAGTAGCCGAAGACGCGGCCGCGATCGACCGCTGCGTAGCCCGGCAAGATTTTTGCGTCGACGTAGCGCAGAATCATTTCCGCCGAGCCGGAATAATCCCACGCGAGCAGGCGCCCCCAGAGCTGCGTCTCATCCTCGAGCAACGGACGCAAATCAACCGAGGAAAAATGTCTGAGATCCAGAATCTCCAAGAACGATCTCCACTGGGCTGCGGTCGCGGCTGCCGCACAGGCGCGGCGGCAACTCTCGCGCAAAATTTCGAGTGTAGTTGGTTCGCCCGACAGAGGCAAACCTGCGAACAAGGGGCGCCAACAGGGCCATGCTGCTGCGGTTAGCGATGGGACGCTTATCGCGCGGCATTCGCCGCAGACACCCAGTAATAATCCACGTCCTGCGGCGCATAGTGGCCGAGGAGCAGCACCCGCCTTCCGGATGTTTGCTGGGCCACATTGATTTTCCAGGCTGCCGGAGCCACCAGCAAATGCTCCTCCGCCGGCACGCTGCCCCACTCGTAGCGCATCGTGGTCTGGTTGCGATAGAACGTGAGGCCGTACTCCATCTCGCGCGAAACGCCGTAGACCGCGAGCGGAAGTGGATGTTCGGTCACGCCCGCTATTTCGATCGCCAGCGGCCTCGCCGAAAGCTTCTGATCCATCGTGAACGCGCCAAACTTCAACACGGCCGCCACGGACAATACGAGCGGGATCAGCGTCACAAACCGCAACATGCGCAGACCCGATCGGCTGACCAGCGTCATGGCGATCGCTGCGCAAAGCGCGAATGCAATCGTCAGCGCAATTATCAGCGGCTTGCCGGTGGGGAGTCGATGCTGCCGTGATCAGATACGCGATCAGCAGGGCCGGCACAATCGGTGCGGCGGCCACCGCTGCGTGCAACAGCGCCAATCCTTTAGGGGTGGCTTTCTCTTCCTCCTCCACCAGGCGCCGGCAGAGATAACGTGCGAGCAGCACGGCTCCCGCCGGAATCGCGGGCAGAATGTAGCCGGGAAGTTTTGATTGCGAAATGGAAAAGAATGCAATCGGCACGACCAGCCAGAAGCATGCAAACAAACCGAATTGCATGCCGAGATCGGGCTCGGCGGAAAAAGACTTTCGCTTCGCCCACCAGATTCGCACCGCATCCACGAATGCTCCGGCTACGAACACCGTCCACGGCACGAAAGCTAAAGCGGCGACGGGCAAGTAATACCAGAATGGCTGGCGATGGTGATACAGATTGCTGGAGAACCGCGCCAGATTGTGCTGCAGTATGAACTCGCGAAAGAATCCCGGATTTCGCATCTGCACCGCGACGTACCACGGCAGTGCGATGACACAAAACAGGAGGATGCCCGGCACCCACAAGGTTCGCAAGACGAGACGAATTTGCTGAACCGTCACGGCGAACAACACGATTGTTGCAGCCGCCAGAAACGGTGCGACTGGGCCTTTGGCTAGCATGGCCAACGCCATGCAGATATAAAACAACGCGAGGTAGATTCGTTTTTCACTTTCGTGCCAGGCCCACCACGCGAGCATCCCCATGCCAAAAGTCGCGGCCAGCGCCATATCCATTGAGGCCGCGCGGGCGAAGCCGATCACTCCGGCAGCAGGAAGCCGTAATCAACGCAGCGTCGATTGCCACTTCGCGCCGAAATCTGCCGGAAGAAAAGATATACGGCGATGACCAACAACGTCGCATCAATCGCGGCTGGGATGCGAGCCGCAACATCGGTCACGCCGAATGCCGAGTAGGCGAGCATGGCCTGCCAGTAGTACAGCGGTGGCTTTTCCAGCCAGGCGTGTCCGCCGAGAACAGGTGTGATCCAGTCGTGACGTTCGAGCATTTCGCGCGCCACCTGCGCGTAGCGCGGCTCGTCGGCTCCGATCAGTCCAAACTGCCCAGGCCGTAAAAAAACAGAAATGCACAGAAGCCGGCCATCAGCAGGATGTCGGTGCGGGTGCGGGTGGTCATTGGGGAATTTCAGATTGAAGATTTCAGATTTCAGAACGAAGAACCGACGGTGGCGGCGTCGAAGTCGTCAATCTGCAATCACAAATCTGAAATCTGCAATGGACTTCTATTGTACGGAAGGTCCGCGGCGAAGCTGGAACAGAACCTGGTGCACGGCCTCGGCCAGTGGGCCATCGACCGAGCAACCGCTGGCGCATTCGTGGCCGCCGCCGCCAAAACTCTCGGCGACATGGGCCACATCGAGTTTGCCCTTACTGCGCAGGCTTACGCGGTATCGGCCGCCAGGCAACTCGCGGAAGAACGCCGCCACCTCGACGCCGCCGATCGAAAGGACGTAGTTCACCAGCCCTTCGCAGTCTTCTTCAATCGCGCCGCAGAGATCCATTTGCTTTTGCGTCACCCACACACAGCCGATGTGTCCCTCGACTGACAGATTGCGCAGCGCTTCGCCCAGCAGACGGATCTTAGCCAGCGAGTGCGCGAAATAAATGCCGCGCGCGCAGTAGCGCAGGATCGGCCCCGGCCAGACACCAGTTCGCGCGCGAGCGCGAAGGTGTTCTCGTTCGTCCCCTGAAACATGAACGAGCCGGTGTCGGTCATCAGCGCGGTGTAGAGACAAGTCGCGATCTCGGGAGAAGGTTTCACGCCCGCTTCGCGCGCCAGGCGAAAAACCATTTCCGCCGTCGCCACTGCGTGCGGATCAATCCAGTTCACGTGCGCGAAAGGGCGTCCACTCACGTGATGGTCAATGCTGATCAGAAAGCGGTCTTCCAAACCTTCGAGCCGCGTGCGGTGAATGCTGTCGCATTCCAGAATGATCGCCGCTTCGTAACTGCCGACCACGCGGCTCGACTGCACCACCTGATCGGCGAATGGCAGCGATCGGTAAATGCGCGGGACGCCATCGTGCAGCACAACGTCGGCATGCTTGCCCATGGCGCGCAGAACCTGGCAGCAAGCCAGCGCCGAGCCGACGGCGTCGCCGTCGGGCCGGGCATGCGAGGTCAGCACGAATCGCTCGTGCTGTTCGATTTGCCGAAGTACGTCCTCGAGCATGTCGCTACGCCTTTTTTCCACCGGAATCCTTGCGTGCTTTGTTTCGCTTCTTCGCCCGCGCCAGCAATTCTTCCACTCGCGCTTTTTCCAGTTCCGCGCGATCGAGCCGGAAAGACCAATTCCGGCGCCCGCCTCAGCCGCAAGCGCTCCACCAGTTCGTGACGGATATAATCCTTCGCCGCTGCCAGCCCTTCCAGGCTTTGCTCGGCATCGATATCGTCGCCTTCCACGTTGACCCAAACCTGCGCCGATCTTCCATCGTCGGCGATGTGGACCGCCGTCACGCTCACCAGCCCGATCCGCGGATCGGCCAGTTCGCCTTCGACCAGCGTTTCAATCTCCTCGCGCAGCGCCTCGCCGACGCCGCCCGCGATGATATCTTCAGCCCGCGCTTCTCCACGATCCACGCACCTCAGGTAAAACTCATGAGAATAGCAGAAATCCGGTGAGGACGTTGGCCTGGCAGCCGCAGCGCTATTCTCCCGCGCTTTCGTGGAAGAGGGTAAGTACGGAGGTAACGAAGAGGCGTCGTCGGCCCTCAGCCGTCGGTCGTCGGCGAAACCTTGCTCGCCCACCCGGCAATCCGGCGTCAGACGACCGTCTACAAGATATTCGACGAACGAGTCCGCGACTTCCGCCCCGTGATTGTTGGCGATGCGCGTGGCCGCGCGCTCTACATTTTTCATCAGCCCGTCGAGATAGTCGCGGGAGTTGGAGATGCTGACCACGCCGATGGTAGCGCGGTTCCAAAGTTCGGCGGCATCGAGTTCGGCGACGGAAATGTTGAAGCTGGTGCGCAGCCGGTCTTTCAGACTGCGCACGACCTGGCGCCTGTCTTTGATCGACTGCGCGGCTTCGATGTGGAGTTCGAGGGTGAGGAAAGCGATCATGGCAGTCATTAGTCGCTCGCCGTTAGTCGTTCGCCGAGACTCTTGACCCCGGCGATTCCGCGAACGACCAACGACGAACCACCAACGACGGTTCTCTACACCATCGCTTCGGCGGCGATCTTTTCCGTGGCAAACGCCTCGATCACGTCGCGCGCCTTGATGTCGCCGTAGTTCGCGATGGAGATGCCGCATTCCATGCCGTTGGTGACTTCCTTGGCGTCGTCTTTGAAGCGGCGCAGCGAGCCGACCTTGCCTTTGAACACGACCACGTTGTCGCGCAGCAGGCGCACTTCGGAGTTGTTCTTGATGATGGCCGTCGGTCACGCGGCAACCGGCAATCGTTCCCACTTTCGGGATGCGGAAGGTTTCGAGCACCTCGGCGCGGCCCTGGTAGGTTTCTTTGATCGTCGGTTCGAGCAGGCCGGTCATGGCCGCTTGATCTCGTCCTGCAGTTCGTAAATGATCGAGTGCAGGCGGATGTCGACTTCTTCCTGCTCGGCGAGTTCCTGCGCCTTGCGCTCCGGCCGCACGTTGAAGCCGATGATGATGGCGTTCGAGGCCGAGGCCAGCAGCACGTCGGTTTCGGTGATCGCGCCCACGCCCGATCGCAGCAGCGCAGGCGAACTTTGTCGTTGGAAAGTCTGGTCAGCAAATCGCTGAGCACTTCAACCGAGCCCTGCACATCGCCCTTCAGGATGATGTTCAGTTCCTTGGTGCCGGCAGTCTTGATTTGCTCGGCCAGATCCTTCGAGCGATACGCGCGAACTCTTGGCCAGCGCGGCTTCGCGGGCTTTCTGCTCGCGATATTCGGAGATGCCGCGCGCTTTGTCGCGGTCGGCGACGACGACAAACTGATCGCCAGCCTGCGGCAAACCTTCCATGCCGAGAATTTCGACCGGCGTTGACGGCGGCGCGGATTGCAGCGCGGCTCCGCGATCGTCAAACATGGCGCGAATCTTGCCGTACACATTGCCTACAACAAAATTATCGCCGGCGACGAGCGTGCCGTTTTGTACCAGCACGGTGGCCACAGGTCCGCGGCCGCGGTCGAGTTTCGCTTCCAGCACCACGCCGGTCGCGGCGCGCTCCGGAGTCGCCTTCAGTTCGGCAAGATCGGCCACCAGGCAGATCATTTCCATCAGCAGGTTCAGATTGGTTTTCTTCTTCGCCGAAACATCGACGAACACGGTCTTGCCGCCCCACTCTTCCGGAACCAGGCCGCGATCGGCGAGCTGTTTCTTCACGCGGTCGGGCATGCGCGTCGGGCTTGTCGATCTTGTTCACCGCGACAATGATGGGAACTTCGGCGGCGTGCGCGTGATCGATGGCTTCGATGGTCTGCGGCATCACGCCGTCATCGGCGGCCACGACCAGCACCACGATGTCAGTGGCCTTCGCGCCGCGCGATCGCATGCGGGTAAACGCTTCGTGACCCGGCGTATCGAGGAACACAATCTCGCGCCCGATAGGCCGGAGATTCTTTATCGGTAATGCGAACTTTGTAGGCGCCGATGTGCTGCGTGATGCCTCCGGCTTCGCCTTCGGCAACGCTGGTCAGGCGAATCGAGTCGAGCAGCGTGGTCTTGCCGTGATCGACGTGGCCCATGATCGTGACCACCGGCGGACGCGGCGTGACTTCGACGGTGGATTCTTCGCCCACTCGCCGGCAGCCGCGTCAATATCTTTCGAGGCCTGCTCTTCGAACGTGATGACGTTCGTCTCGGCGCCGAAGAAGCGCGCCATTTCGCTGGCCAGTTCGGCATCGAGCGTCTGGTTGACGGTCGCGAAAACTCCGCGGCCCAGCAGGCGCGAGATCACATCCTTCACGCGAATGTCGAGCTTTTCCGCCAGATCTTTTACGCTGATGCCTTCGGTGATCGTGATATTGCGCGTGATCGGCATCGGCTCATTCGACACCACCATGCGCGGCGGCGGCGTGTAGCCCTTCATCGGGCCTTCTTTTACGCCGCGCGGAACATAGCGCTGGCCGGGCCGGCGCGCCGGGCGCACCCGGGCGAGCACCAGGACGAGCCGGCCCTGGAGGCGGAAGTCCCGGACCAACTCCGAGCGGACGCGCTCCAGCCGGAGCGGTGCGCGTGGGATGCATGGGACGACGCTCGCCGGGACGCAACGGACGCGGCGGACCTCCCGCCGGGCGTCATGCGGACGCGGACGCTGAAAAATCGGTTGACCCGGCACAGGACGTCCCGGCGCGGGACGCATCGTGCCGGCGGGTGCGCCGGTCTGCGGCCACTGGCGCGACCGGCCGCGGCGGCGGAGCTTTGTATACCGGGCGCGGTCCAGTCTGCGGAACGATCATGCGCGGCGCGGGCGGTTGCGGCGGTCCGGTAACAGGTCGGCGCAGCCGGACGCGGCGGCGCTACTGGAGCTTGCGGGGCGGCAGAGGCTGTAATCGACGGCGCTGCGCGGAGACAACGGCAGCCGGAGGCGGCGTGACCAGACGCGGCGGCGCGGCCACGGGCGGCGCAATGGCGAGTCGGCGGAGCAACTGGCCTTTCGACTACTGGCGACGACTCGCTGCCGGACGCAGCGGTTGAACCGGCGCAGGAGCGACTGGCGCGGAAAGGGCGCGACCGGCGGCGGCGTTGGTCTCGCCAAGCGGCGGCGCAACCACAGGGCGAGCAATCACCGCTGGAGGCGCAGGCGCAACTGGCGGGCGTACAGCTCGTCGGCGGCGCCGCTGCTTCTTTCTTTTGCGTGATAGCTTTCAGCACATCTCCCGGCCGGGAGATGTTCGACAGATCAATCTTGGTCTTGATTTCTTCTTCGCCGCGCAGCGGGCGCGCGGACTTCACCGCAGTCGTCGAGCGCCTCGGACGAGCCGCGCAGATGGATCCGTACTTTTTCCGCTTCATGATCCTCGAGAGAACTGGAATGGGTCTTCTTCTCCGTCACCCCGACGGCGGTCTAGCGCGTCGAGGATGGCTTTGCTCTTAACTTCCAGCTCCCTGGCGAGATCGTTGATTCGAACCTTGCTCATCCGGCCTTTCTTGTACTCCGCGTTGTGCTTAGGTCTTCATCGCAGCCTCACGGAGTCATTGTCCTGCACTCGCACCCCATCGAAGGTGTTCGCGTGTGTCATGACTATTCAGTTGTATCGGGAGCAGAGCCGGCTTTCGGCTCATGCTCTTCGTTGTTTTCTTCGGCAGGCGGCTTCCGCTTTCGCCATTCAAGCGCGGCTGCCTGCTCATCTTCTCCGGGAACTTCTGCCGCGGCGGCCTCGTCGCCCGCAGCTTCCGCCGCGCCTTCGGGCGCAGCTTCTTCAGCGATGGCTTCGCCTTCTACTGCCACACCCTCGGTCGCGACTTCGCCTTCAACCGCGACCGCTTCACCTTGTTCCAGGCTCGCAAAGTAATTATTCACCGCGAGACTGATTTTTTCCACCGTCTTGGGTCCAATGCCCTCGATGGCCTCGAGTTGCTCCGGCGTCATGTCGGCAAGAGCTTCGACCGTGGTCACACCCGCGGCGCTGAGCTTCTCGACCAGGCCTTCGCCCAGGCCGGTGACATTCTCGAGCGGAGTCATCGCCTGCGGAGCCATCGCGGCCATCTGCAGTTCGACTTCCTGGCGCTTCTCTTCTTCGCTCTTGATGTCAATCTTCCAGCCCAGCAACTTCGCCGCAAGGCGAACGTTCTGCCCCTTCTTGCCGATGGCAAGCGAAAGCTGGCTGTCGTCGACCACAACTTCAAGATGCTTGTCTCCGCTGTCGACAATCGTGACGCGGCTTACCTTCGCCGGCTGCAAAGCTTTTTCCGCGAAAGTGACTGCATCTTCGTGATATTCGATGATGTCGATCTTCTCTCCGCGCAGTTCGCGGATGATCGACTGCACGCGCATACCCTTCATGCCCACGCAGGCGCCGACGGCGTCCACGTCTTTGTCTTTCGACATGACAGCGATCTTGGTGCGTTCGCCTGCCTCGCGCGCGATCGCACGGATCACGACGGTTCCGTCGTAAATTTCCGGAACTTCCGTCTGAAAAAGATGCTGAACCAGATCCGGCGCGGCGCGCGACACCACAACGCCCGGACCTTTCGAAGCTCTCTCCACGCGCGCAATCACCACGCGCACCCGCTCGCCGATGGCGAACGATTCCAGCCGCGACTGCTCCTTGCGCGGCATGCGGGCTTCCGCCTTGCCGATGTCGAAAATCACATCCGGACCTTCGACGCGCTTCACCGTCGCATTCACGATCTCCCCACGCGCCCGATGTATTCGTTGTAAACCGTGTCGCGCTCGGCCTCGCGCACTTTCTGGAAAATCACCTGCTTCGCCAGTTGCGCCGCAATGCGTCCCAGAATTCCTTCCGTCACTTTCGGAATCAGCAGCTCGCCCCCGACTTCGAGCGCCGGATCGACCTTGCGCGCATCTTCCACCGTGATCTGCAGGTTCGGATCTTCCACCTGCTCCGGCGTCTCCACCACGGTCTTCACCGCGAAGGCGTTGATCTTGCCGGTGTCTTTGTCGAGCTTGGCCCGCAGATTTTCCTGCGACTTGTAGTACTTGCGCGTGGCCATAACAATGGCGTCTTCCACCGCGCTGACCACAATCTGCGGATCAATCCCTTTTTCCCGGCTCAATGCGTCGATCGTGTTGTAGAGCTCACTTGCCATAAAAAATCGGACCTCGGACTTCGGACCTCCGACCTCAGCGAACTCAGCGTGATTGCTGAGGTCCAAGGGCCGAGGGCTGACGTCCAGCTTTCAGATTTCGGGCACCAAATTCGCCTTCTCCACGTTGGCGAACTCAATTTCAATTTTCTCGCCGGCCGCCGCGCCCATCTTCTTGCGCGACTTGTGGCTGGCCACGCTCAAATCCAGCGTCAGGCGGCCGTCGGTGAAACTCTCCAGCCGTCCCTCAAAATTTCGGTTGTTGCCGACCGGTTGCCGGGTCGTCAACTTCATCCGGCTGCCAATGAAGCGTGTGAAGTCCGCAGCCTTGATCAACTTCCGGTCCAGCCCCGGGGACGAAACTTCCAGCGTGTACGATCCCGGCATCACATCTTCAACGTCGAGGATGGTGCCAAACTCGCGGCTGAAGTGCGCACAGTCTTCGTGCGTGACCCCGGCCAGTGGATCAGTTCCCGCCGAGGCCTTATCCAAAAAAACCCGTAGCATGCGCGCTTTGCCGCCGCCGAGGATCTCGACCTCTACCACTTCGAGTCCGCTGGAGGCCGCTACCCGGTCCGCGATTTCCCGCACACGTTCAACGTCAAGCGCCATGTATCCAATAGCTTACAGGCGATGGCGGCACCAACCCGAAGGGCCCAACGAAAAAGTGGGCTTGCGCCCACTGGTGTGCTTCGCCAAATGCCGGTAGTACACAACAGTTCCAGTTACTTAATATACGCCCGGAGAGGGTAAAAAGACAAACCACTACCACCTATTCCTTGGGAAGATCGATCATAACGACCTGCGAGTTTTCGCGTAAGCGGTCGAAGACGATTTGTTTTCCGTCGCTGGTGACGTCGAAGGTCCGCATGGCGGCACGGTTTTGCAGCCTGGTGAGGAGGCGCGACTTCATCGAGGCGAGATCGAGGAGCCAGAAGTCTTGGGATGCGAGCAGTCCCTGCATATAGATCAGACTCTTGCCATCCGGCGAGAAGCGCGCGTGCTCGCCCAAGCGCCGCAAGCTGATATGGGGCAATTCCACGCTCGTGCCGTCTGGACGTACGCCCAGAAGAGGAGCGAACGTACTCACATTTGTACCCGCATATACGATCAGCCTTCCATCCGGCGACCAGATTGGATTGAGCGCCGACCCGCTGACCAAGCGCACTGGCGATCCGCCCTCCAACGGAATCTTGAAAAGCCCGGGACCAGTAGCGTCGCTGCCGCCAGTAACGATCCATTTTCCATCCGGCGACCAGCAACTCGTGCCCTGCGCGACAATTCCCTCCGCGATGGGCTGGAGTTCGGCGCCGTCGGATGAGAGGACATGGAGTTGGCGTTTCCCGTTCCGCCGCAGCACAATCGCTATGCGACCTCCATCCTTTGAAACGGCTGGCGTTTCGAGCAGAGCGCCATCGGCGCCTTTCCAGATCTCACTGGCCTGTCCCTCCCGCAGGCGCCACAGTCCGTCGCCCGCCCCCAGCGAGGATAAATAGAATAGCGACGCGCCCCCAAAACGGGGCGCCAGCGCACGCTCGGTCGGCACTGTAAACCGTTTCACGTCGCCTTCTTCGGCGACGCGATCAAGAATCGGAACACTCCAAAGCCCCGCTACGGGATTGCTGATGGTGGCCACCAGCTTTCGGCCGTCCGCACTGGCCTGAACTGACGTGTATTGCTCCAGGCCGACGCTCACGCGCCTCGAATCCCTGCGCTTCAGATCAAACGCCCACAGCCAAGGCCCTGAACCGTCCCCGTCCCGCGCGACATAGAACACTGTCCGGTCTCCGACCGGGGTGGGATAAGCGATCTCTGTGTTGCGTTGCGTGAGGCGCTCGGGATTCCCGCCGTCCAGGTCGATGCGCCATAAATCCATCTCCTTTGTCGCCGGCGTCCCATGAACGAAATAGATCCAGCGGCCGTCAGGCGACCAAGTTGGAAAATGGTTGTGAAGTCCCGGCCGGTCCCCGAATATCTGCTTAGGATTGGCGCCGGAGCGGTCGGCTACGAACATCGGGTCGCCCTTAGCGAACGTATGATAGACAATCCGCTCGCCGTCCGGGGACCAAGCCAGGTTGGCGGTCTCCTCCCCGAGGAAATTACGTGGCGCACCACCCGTCAGGGGCATGAGCCGCAGCCGCATACCGACATCGCCACCGCCGATCCAAATTTCCGAGCCGTCGCCCGAAAAACCTACGCTTCGTAAAGGCCCCGGCAACGGGCCCGCCTTCCCCTGTGTCAGATTGATCAGACGTCCACTGCCCACCTGGGTGAGCCACACATCGAAGGGGCCGTCATGATCGGAGATAAAAGCCACGAATCTGCCGTCCGGCGAGATCGCCGCTTCTACGCTCTCGAAATCGGTCACGCGTGTGAAATGCGCTTTTTCGAGCGGGTTGGGCGGCGGAGCCGCCGGACGAACTATTTCCCGGACCGCAGTTCCTATCAACAGCGCAGCGGCTATCCCCCACGGCAGCCACGCTCGCCTTGGCTTCGCCTGCGGCACACTCTTCACGGTCGAAGTTCCGGCCGATGTTCCGCTCACCGATTCAATAGCAAAAACCAGATCGCTGGCCGACTGGAATCGTCGCCCGACATCCTTCTCCAGGCACCGCGAAAGAATCCGTTGCAATTCCGGCGGACCTTGCCAGCCCGCATCGCTCAGCGCCTGCGGCTCTTCGCGCAAAATGGCGGTCATCGTTTCTGCCGACGTCTCGCGTTTGAAAGCGCGTTTGCCAGTGAGCATCTCGTACAACACTGCGCCGAAACTGAAAATGTCCGATCGCAGGTCGATGGGTTCGCCACGCACCTGCTCCGGCGACATGTAGCCCACGGTACCCATCACCATGCCCGGTAACGTTGCCGGACTCGTCAGCGTCAATGCTGCTTCTTGGTTTTCCTCCGGCCTGATCAGCTTCGCCAGCCCGAAATCCAGCACTTTAATCCGTCCGTCACGGGTGACAAACACGTTCTCCGGTTTCAGATCCCGGTGCGCGATTCCTTTCTCGTGTGCGGCAGCGAGTCCCTCCGCGATGCCGCGCGCGAACTCGATCGCACGCCGCACCGGCAGCGGTCCTGACGCGAGCTTCACTCGCAGTGTTTGTCCTTCAAGAAATTCGCTGACCAGAAACGGCGCACCGTCGTGCACACCGATGTCATGGATGCCCAGGATGTTCGGATGGTTCAGGGCCGCAATCGTGCGCGCTTCCTGTTCGAAACGCCGCAGCCGGTCCGCATCATGCGCCATCCCCTCTGGCAGCACCTTGATCGCGACATCCCGCCCCAGCCGTGTATCGCGTGCGCGGTACACCTCGCCCATGCCGCCTGCTCCCAGTGGCGATATGATCTCGTAAGGCCCGAGTTTGCTGCCTGAAATGAGCGCCATCGATGCGCGCAATTATAGCCCGTGTGCATGGCAGAGAGTGCGCGCCGATTCCGGACGGTTGCCCGGCAGACCGGAAGTTAGGCTCCCGATTTCGGTGGGTAGTAGCGCCCCATTTGCCTCAATCCCCCGGCCTCTCTAGAATGAAGAATCACCCAACGGCTGGGAATTGCCCGTGAAAAGAGTCCTGAAAAAATATGATTTATTTTCCCGTTCCTGAGGCTCTTACTTTCGATGACGTCCTTCTGCTGCCCGCTCGCTCCGATGTGATTCCGGCGCAGGCCGTCACCCAGACGCAACTCACGCGCAACATCAGTCTGAACATTCCCATCGTCAGCGCCGCCATGGACACTGTGACCGAATCTCACATGGCCATCGCGCTGGCGCAGCAGGGCGGACTCGGCATTATTCACCGCAATCTGACGATCGAGCAGCAGGCCAACGAAGTCGACAAAGTGAAGCGCTCGGAAAGCGGCATGATCGTCGACCCCGTCACCATGTCGCCCACCGACAAGGTTTATGACGCGCTCGAAGTCATGCGCAAATATAAAATTTCCGGTGTCCCCATCACCGAACACGGGAAGCTGGTCGGCATCCTCACCAACCGCGACCTGCGCTTTGAAACCCGCTACGACATTCCCATCGATAAAGTGATGACCAAGAAAAACCTCATCACGGTTCCGGTGGGAACCACGCTGGAGGACGCGGAAAAAATTCTGCACGAGCATCGCGTGGAAAAACTTCTGGTGGTCGACGACAAGTACAACCTGAAAGGGTTAATCACGGTTAAGGACATCCAGAAGAAACTGAAATATCCCAACGCCGCCAAAGATCCTCAGGGACGTTTGCGCGTCGGCGCAGCCATCGGCGCCACCGGAGATTTTCTCGAGCGCGCGCAGGAAATGGCGGAAGCCAAAGTCGACGTTCTGGCCATCGACAGCGCGCACGGCCACTCCACCAAAGTTCTCGACGCCGTAAAGCTGGTGAAGCAGAAACTGCCGCACATCGAGTTGCTCGCCGGCAACGTCGCAACTTTCGACGGCGCATGCGAACTCGCGCGCGCTGGCGCTGATGGTATTAAAGTCGGCATCGGCCCTGGTTCAATCTGCACTACGCGCGTCGTGACCGGCGCAGGCGTGCCGCAGATTACGGCCATCGCGGAAGCTTACCGCGCCACCAAAGATTCCGGCGTTCCCATCATTGCTGATGGCGGCATCAAATATTCCGGCGATGTCACTAAGGCGCTGGCCGCGGGCGCGAGCGCCGTCATGATTGGATCGCTCTTCGCCGGCACCGATGAAAGTCCGGGCGAATTGATCCTGTATCAAGGCCGCTCGTTTAAATCGTATCGCGGCATGGGTTCGATCGGCGCGATGGCGCAAGGTTCGAGCGAGCGTTACTTCCAGAGCATGGACGGCGAATCCTCGGCGGCGGCTTCAAACCGCGACGGTGACGGCAACCGCCTCAACAAACTGGTTCCCGAGGGAATTGAAGGCCGCGTTCCCTACCGCGGATCCGTTTCCATGATCGTGCACCAGATGGTCGGCGGATTGAAATCCGGCATGGGCTACTGCGGCTGCGGCACCATTCCCGAACTGCTGCAGAAGACGCGCTTCGTCCGCATCAGCGGCGCCGGCCTGCGCGAGAGCCACGTCCACGATGTAATGATCACCCGCGAGGCGCCGAACTATGCAATTGAGTAGAAGGGTGCCGGACGCCGATAAAAACGGCGCTAAGCAAAATGAGGGCGTCCCTTGTCTCGCGTCGTTCTCGCGACGTGGGAGCTTCAGAACGACGGGCGCGACCCCAGCTTGAGCACCGATCGCCATCATATTCTGAAGGCGTGGATCGCGCTGATTCTCTGGCTGATCGTCATCTGTATCGAGTCGACGGCATATCTGTCGGCGCAAAATACCAGCCGCTTTCTTTATCCGCTGCTGCATTTTTTGTTCGGCGTGAGCCGCGCGCGATTCGAACCCTGGCATTTCCTCATCCGCAAGGGCGGTCACGTGTTCGGCTACGGACTCCTGAGCGTTCTGCTTTTTCGTGCGTGGAGAGAAACCCTGCCCACGCCGGGGAACCCACGCTGGACTTTCCGCTGGTCGACCATCGCGGTGCTGGGAACTCTGCTGGTGGCCAGTCTCGACGAATGGCACCAGAGCTTCATCCCTTCGCGAACCGGAGTGCCGCGCGATGTTCTTCTCGACTCCTGCGCCGGCATCGCCGCACAGATACTCGTGTTTCTGTCGGCGAAGTGGTTTTAGTTCATTCTTCGCGTCCCCCGCCGCAACTCCCTACATCGTTGTCGGAGTGCACGTCGAACCAACCGCGGGAGGAACCGGAATACTTGAAGCCGCCGGCGGAGTCGCCCACGGAATCCCCGTGAAGTCGAAGAAATCCAGCAAGTCCGGCTGCGCCGCGTCGCGATTCGTGAGATGCGCCGACGACCCAATGAACCGGCTCTCCACAAACTTGATGATCGCGGTGTGGTCCATGGGCACATGCGAAACGTAATGCCGCCGCGTGAACGGCGAGATCACCATGTTGGGCAAACGGAATCCCAGCTGTGCCGAAAAGCCTTGCACCGCAGGCGCATCGGTTGCAACCGCACCCGGATCGACCAGCGACAGATCGCAATGAGTCGTCGGCGTCAACACTCCATTATTTTCCGGAGGCAGGCAGGGTTCGTAGGTATCGGCATTGACTGCAATGCTGCCGATGTCAGGAATGCTGCCGGAAGGAAGAAATCCCATGTTCGCCGTGTTGGTGTTGTCGTTCGATTGTCCGGGCACCGGGGGCACGTGATCGTAGGGCCCTCCACCTTCGTCGTAACTCAGGAAAAAGACTGAGTCCGACCACGACACACTGCTCATCAAGCCGTTAATGATACTCGCCACTTGGCCTGCCCTGTGAAGATCGACTGGCCGGAGCCGGGATGCTCGTCGCTCACGCCATACGCAGGTTCGATGTAGGAGAAACTGGCCAGCGTGCCCGCGGCGGCATCCGTAAGAAATTGGGTGATCGGCGCAATGTGAGTCGTGTCGATGCAGAAAGAATTGGAGGTATCTCCGACAGCGCTTGACGCCACCGTAGGAGCAACACAAGGTGCGCCGGAAGTATTGTTGTACAGATACTTGGTCGAGTAACTGAAATCCGCAAAGTTAGTCGCCGGATACAGGCTGGGATTGGTCTTGGTGCCACAGTCGCCGTCACTCTCGTCGCAACCGCCGTCGGTCACCGAGTAATAGATTCGCCACGAAACGGCCGGGCTGGCCGAATCCAGTTCCTGGAAAATCGTTTCCACGCTGAGCGTCGGAAGATGATCGTCAGTAAATGGATCTTTCACCAGTCCCTGTGTCGTTCCGCCGGTCAGAGTGGCAATTCGGTTGGGAGTGCTCTTGCTTGAGACCGGAGAAAACCAGCGGTCAGAAAGCGCAAACTGCGACGCCATGTAGTAGTAGTAGTTCAATTCCGGCGCTCCCGAAACGCCCGTGCCACTGTAATACGCCATGGCACGCTGGCCGGTCAGATCGGTGAAAGTTCCGTCGCCGAAGCCGCCCTTCGCGTAATCTTCCGCCGTGTGCACAAAGCCGTCCATCAACATGCTGCGGGTGGTGCTGAAGTCGTAGCGGCTTACGTCGCCGTAACTGGCCAGCCAGTCAGAACTCATGTCGTCAAGGCAACTACTGACGGTGTGAAAGAGCGAGAACGAAGTCCCCTCGTCATCCTCATTCGACGTGGTAGTGAGCTTATCGTCAATGCCGTCGACGTTGTAGGTATTGCCGTCATCGCCTACGTTGAAATTGTTGGCCACGCGGTAGGGATTCAGCATGCCGAAGTAGGTGTCGAAGGTTCGGTTTTCCTGCATCATGAAGATGACGTGATTCACCTGCTTCACCGACCCTGGCTTTGCCACGGTAACGGTAGTTTGCGCCGTCATGGTACCGCCCGTTCCAGTGGCGGTTGCGGTGTAAATGATGGTAGCGGTGGGCGTAACGGTTTGCGTGCCGCCTGCAGCGCTCAGGCTGAACGTGGTGCTGTCAAGGTTGTCGGAGATGACGACCTGAGCTCGCATTGCTCGCGGTTACGGTCAAAGTAGCGGTGGCACCCGATGTGATGGTGGCCGGACTGGCGGCGATTGCGACCGTGGGCTCAACCGGCGGCGGCGGCGGCGGCGCAGGGGCAACGCCCGCGCACGACGTAAGAGTCGCGAGAGCCAGGCACACCAGTGCCGCAAGCCCGGCGACTCGGGCGCGGCTTGAAAGGTCTCGACTTCATCTTCGCGGCAGTTTCATTGGGCATCTTGCGGGCAGGAACAGCGGATTCTTGGGTCGTTCCGCTTACAACCGCCAAAGGCTTGAGCACAGTCGCAGGCATCACGGCGAATTTTCCTCCACCATTGTCGCTGCCTCATCGAACGCTCAGGACCGGGCAGCCACACTTGGATGCAGGCTTCTCTAGAAGGTTGCTATCTGGATTTTCGCCGCGTCCGCGGCCCCAGGCTTGATCGAAAGCAGGATTGCCGCAAGCAAAGCCAACCCTGAGGAGAAATAGAAAGGGATGGCGGCGCCGAAATGCTTCCACAATTCTCCAGTAATCAGGCTGGCGGCAAGCGTCGCCACGCTGCTGACGAAGAAATAAATGCCGAGTGCGCGTCCGCGAACGTCGGCGCCCACGGTTTGTACAACCAGAGCCTTCAACACTGGCTGCGTAAACGCATAGTAAAGGCCGTAAACTGCCATCATGATCCAGATAGCTAGCGTCGACGGCGCGCGTCCGAAGACAAAATAGACGGCGGCGAAAATGAGATAGCCTGCGACCGCAATCCATCGCCGTGAAATTCCACGCCGCGAAAACAGATCGCTAAACCAGCCTGCCGGCCAGGATCCCAGCGTATAAGTAATGTTGAAGACCAGGCCCAGCAACGGCGCCAGCGCCACGCGAATGCCCACGTTCTGCGCCCGCATCACCAGAAACATGTCGCTCGAGTTGCCCAGCGAGAACAGGGTGACTGCGACGACGACGAAATAAAATGCGCCCGGCAGCGGTGTCGATTTTGAATCCTTGTCCAGGGAAAGACTCGGCTGCTTCGGCACTTGCGTCGATTGCGAGGCCGGCGCCTTTTTCGGCTCGCGAATTCCGAACAGCGCCACCAGCACACACAGCGCGCCCGGAATCGCCGCCGCCAAAAAAACGCCGCGAAGTCCGAACCGCGCCAGAAGCGCCAGAGCCACCAGTGGGCCGGCAATCGCGCCCGCGGAGTCGAGCGACTGAATCAGACCATACGCCGAGCCGAGGCGCTCTTTCGGCACTGACTCCGCCACCATCACATCGAGCGGAGCGCCGCGCACTCCCTTGGCCAGCCGGTCGGCAAACCGAATCAGCAGAATGTGCCACCATGCGCCTACCACAGCCAGCAGCGGCTTCACCGCATTGGCCACGAAATATCCGGCGACGACCAGCGGCTTGCGGCGATCGATGCGATCGGTCAGATATCCGGAAAAAAGTTTGGCGAACGACGCAACACTCTCTGCCAACCCCTCAATCAATCCCAACTGCGCCGGGCCTGCTCCCAGCGAAACCAGAAACGCAGGCAAGACCCAATAGGCCATCTCAGAAGCCGTGTCGTTCAGGAACGACGTAGCGCCGAACACATAGATGTTGCGGTCAGTCGAAGGCTGAAGTTCGGCGGGGGAGACAGACATGAAGAGGTTTTATCACGGAGATACTGAAAGGAAAAAGAGGCAGAACGAAGCTAGCTTCCGAACGGCATGTACTTCGTAACGATCCATTCGCCGCCCTTGAACTGCGTGGTGACGGTGAACAGATCGGAGTCGATGCCGGGCTCGCCGGGATTGGTCTGCCGCTTGCCGCGATAGTGCAGGATAATCACGGGCGGCGCGTCTTCCCAATCGACCAGTTCCCATGAGAGCAGCGGGTGCTGCGTCTCCTGGTTGCAGATGTAGTGAGCGTACTTTTTGTGGTAGTCGTGCTCCCACTTGGAGAGCACTTCGTCGCAATGCCCCTCGCGAATTTCGCGCAAGAATTTATTCGCAGCCTTTTCGGTCGAGCGGTCGCGCAGCGGATTCATTTTGATGCTCACCGGCAGACCGGTCAGCGGATCGTGATCGTCCGACCGCGCCAGCACCGGCCCCTGATTGCTCAGCCACCAGAGGTAGCCGACAAACACGCCCACCAGCAACACTCCGGCTCCGGCGGCGATTCCGATTTGGGTGCGAGTAAAAGCCATTCAGAGAAGTTTAAGGAAATGTTGAAGGAGAGAAAAGATTACTAGTGGGAAACACAGAGGGACATGTACGACCGCGGCAAAATAAAAAGGCGCAGCCGGCAGGCCGCGCCCTCTCCAGAAAAATTACTACGGCTACTCTTTCTTGTCGTCGCCTTCCGCCGGAGCAGCTTCGCGCTCAGCCTGGGCCTGCGCTTCCGCCTCTTCCATGGCTTTCTTGGTTTCGGCGGCCTTCTTGGCGCGGGCTTCAGCGCGTTTTTCTTTCTTCTCGTCGAGAATTTTCTCGCTTCCGAGAAGCTCGAGGAATGCCTTGTCGGCGCCGTCACCCTTGTTCCAGTGGGTGCGGATGATGCGCGTGTAGCCACCCTGGCGATCGCCGAAACGCGGGCCGACGGTGTCGAACAATTTGACGACTGCTTCGTCGGTCATCAGGTAAGCGGCGGCGAGGCGGCGGGCGGCAACATCGCCGCGCTTGCCCAGCGTGATCATCTTTTCGACGAGCGGCTTCGCGGCCTTGGCCTTGGGAACGCTCGTCTCGACGCGTTCCTCGACGATCACCGAAGTGACCAGGTTGCGCAGCATGGACCGACGATGCGATGTGTTCCGTCCGAGTTTGTAGCCTGCAATCTTGTGACGCATGAGAAACCCTCAGCTTCTAGCTCTTAGCTTCTAGCTTAAAGTCAAAACCTTGCTCGCTTGGCGACCCAGCCTCCGGAAGCCGGAGGCCGGGTGCCGAAAGCCGATCTACAGCTGGTCGTCCGGTCCGTAGGCCGATGCCGGCAGCACCTGGTTCGAAGTCGGTCCGGGGACGGCGTTGCCGTGCTCGTCGATCTTCATGCCCAGGCTCAGCCCCATCGAGGACAGAATCTCCTTGATCTCGTTCAGCGACTTGCGGCCGAAATTTTTGGTCTTCAACATTTCGGATTCGGTCTTCTGCACGAGTTCGCCGATGGTCTGGATGTTCGCGTTCTTCAGGCAGTTGTAGCTGCGCACGGAAAGCTCGAGCTCTTCCACGGAACGGTTGAGGTTCTCGTTGTGAATCTCGGGCTTGCGGTCGTCCGACGACGACGTGCCGGTTTCAATTTCTTCCTCGAAGTTGATGAAGATGTTCATGTGGTCCTTCAGCAGCTTCGCCGCCAGGCCAAGCGAATCGGCAGGCGTGATGGAGCCGTTGGTCCACACTTCGAGAGTCAGCTTGTCGTAGTCAGTAATCTGACCCAGACGCGCGGCTTCGACGGTGTAGTTGCACTTGCGCACCGGGGAGTGTACCGAGTCGATCGGAATGAACCCGATGCCCAGATCCTCGTCGAAATTCTTGTCGGCGGAAGTGTAACCGCGCCCGCGCTTCAGGCGCATTTCCATGTCGAGCTTGCCGCCTTCGCTGACGGTCGCGATGTAGACGTCTTTATCCAGAACCTCGACATCCCCGTCCGCTTCGATCATGCCGCTGGTGACTACGCCCGGCTGATCCGCGCGCAGGTAAATAGCTTTCGGCGCATCGCCCGCGAGCTTGAACGGAATCTGCTTCAGGTTGAGGATGATGTCGGTCGCATCCTCGACTACGCCGGGGATCGACTGGAATTCGTGCAGCACGCCGTCCATCTTCACCGCGGTAACGGCCGCGCCTTCAATCGAGCTCAGCAGCACGCGCCGCAGGGCATTGCCCACGGTGGTGCCGAAGCCGCGCTCAAAAGGCTGCGCCCAGAACATTCCGTATTTATCGGTGAGGCTGGAGGTGTCGGTGGCGAGACGTTTCGGTTTTTGAAAACCCTTCCAAAGCATGTGTTTCTCCTTCGGCCGTTTGGCTCAAAGCTGACTCCCTGAATCGGTCCGGACTCAGGTCGGGCGTCAGCAGAGGCTGATCTGGCACGAAAATGGACCAGAAACATGCCGATTGCTCGATCGCGCGATAGCGATCGCTTAATCGAATCGGCCAACGTCTACCCGATGGCCAGTCGACGTACGATGCCTTACTTGCTATACAACTCAACAATCAACTGCTCATTGACCGGCAGCTGAATATCTTCGCGCTTCGGCAGCGACAGAACTTTTGCTTTGTAGTTGTCGCGGTCGACTTCGAGCCAGCTCACCGTCGTGCCATGGCTGGCGAATTCTTTCGCCAGTTCGAGCACCGTGAGCTTCTTGCTCTTTTCGCGGATCGCGATTTCTTCGCCGGCGCTCACTTCGTACGAAGGAATGTTGACCTTGCGGTCATTCACCGCGACGTGCCCGTGACGCACCAACTGGCGCGCCTGGCGCCGCGACTGGGCGAATCCCAGGCGGTAGACCACGTTGTCGAGACGCCGCTCCAGCTGTTGCAGCAACTTCTCGCCGGTTACGCCCTGTGACGCGGCGGCCTTCTCGAAGTAGTTGCGGAACTGGCCTTCCTGCGTGAAGTAAATGCGCTTCGCTTTCTGCTTTTCGCGCAACTGCAGGCCGTAGCCAACAATCTTGGCCTTGCGGTCCTTCCCATGTTGTCCGGGAGCGAAGTTGCGCTTCTCGATGGGACACTTATCGCTGAAACACTTTGCGCCTTTGAGGAACAGCTTCATGCCCTCGCGGCGGCATAGACGGCAAACTGCATCGGTATAACGGGCCAAGTTTCTTCTCCTTTAGATGACCGGTTTACAGGTTTGGCTTCACCCTTCGTCCCGGACAAAATCAGCTGCTAGCTTCTAGCCGCTAGCTTCTAGCTGGGGCAAAACCAAACCCGGCTTAGCTAGAAGCTAGGAGCTTGTTGTCTTACACTCTGCGGCGCTTCGGCGGACGGCAGCCGTTGTGCGGGATCGGAGTAACGTCGCGAATCGAACGCACCTCAATGCCCGACGACGCCAGCGCGCGCACGGCTGATTCGCGGCCGGAACCCGGACCGCTCACCCGCACATCCACGCTGCGCACACCGTGATCGCGCGCCATGCTCGCGGCATTCGATGCGGCCTGCTGGGCCGCGAAGGGCGTGCCCTTGCGCGATCCGCGGAAGCCGAGCGAGCCGGAACTCTTCCACGACAGAACGTTACCGTTCATGTCGGTAATGGTCACGATCGTATTGTTGAAGGACGCCTGCACATAGCACAGCCCATGTGGGACGTGCTTGCGCTCCTTCTTCTTGAAGGTTTTCTTCTTGCCTTTTTTATCCGGTGTGGCTGCTGCGCCGCCCGCTGCTGCTGGTTTTGCCATAGATTCGCTCTTAGCTCTTGGCCTTTAGCTCTTAGCTCCAAGCCAAAGGCCAAGAGCCAGACAGCCAACGGCGGATTTTTACGTTTTCGACGTCGCCTTCTTCTTCTGCGCGACCGTTCCCTTGCGCGGCCCCTTGCGGGTACGGGCATTGGTATGGGTTCGCTGGCCGCGGACCGGCAGGTTGCGGCGATGGCGGAATCCGCGATAGGAGCCGATTTCGATGAGCCGCTTGATGTTCATCGAAACTTCCTTGCGCAGATCGCCTTCCACCAGGCCCTGCCTTCAATGACCGTGCGGATGCGGTTGACCTCTTCTTCGCTCAGGTCCTGCACCTTCTTCATGGCCTCGACCTTGGCCACGTCGAGAATGCTGACCGGCGCGCGGGTGCCCGATGCCGTAGATATACGTCAGCGCGATGTTGATGTGCTTCTGGCGCGGAAGATCGACGCCTGCGATACGTGCCATGTTTCCAATCTCCTGAGCTCTTGGCTCTTGGCTCTTGGCCTTTAGCGAAAAGCCAAGAGCCAAAGGCCAGGAGCGACTTAGCCTTGCCGCTGTTTATGTTTCGAGATGACGCAAATCACCCGCACTACACCCTTGCGATGGATGACCTTGCACTTGTCGCAAATTTTCTTTACCGATGCTCGTACTTTCATAACCCAGCTTTCAGCTGCCAGCTCTTAGCTGTCAGCAATCCAAAAATCATTTATACCGGTACACGATTCGTCCGCGATTCAGGTCGTACGGCGAAAGTTCAACCGCGACCTTGTCGCCGGGCAGAATGCGGATAAAGTTCTTGCGCATCTTGCCGGAAACATGCGCCAGCACCTGGTGTTTGTTTTCCAGTTCCACCTTGAACATGGCGTTGGGCAGCGGTTCCAGAACCACTGCCATCACTTCAATCGCGTCTTCTTTGCTCATTCGCTCCTAGCGGCTCTTGGCTTTTGGCTCCGGGCCTTTAGCTAAGAGCCAAAAGCCAAAGGCCAAGAGCGTGTTTTACTGCGTCAAAATCACCGGACCATCTTTCGTCACCGCCACGCAATGCTCGAAGTGCGCGCTGAAACTGCCGTCTACGGTAACTGCAGTCCACTTATCGCCCAGCACTCGCGTCTCGGGCTTGCCGTAATTCACCATCGGCTCGATCGCGATCACCATACCCTCGCGCAACTTTGCGCCGTGGCCGCGCGCTCCGAAGTTCGGAACCTGCGGCTCCTCATGCAACTTCGTCCCAATGCCGTGCCCGACAAACTCGCGCACCACGCTGAATCCCGCGGCTTCTACATGCTCCTGCACCGCCGCGCCCACATCGCCGACCGAGTTGCCGATCCGCGCCTGTTCGATCCCGCGGTAGAGCGACGCTTCGGTCACTTCCAGCAGCTTCTGCAATTCCGGCTTCACCGCTTTTCCTACCGGAACTGTGATCGCCGAATCGCCGTAGTAGCCGTCGAGCACCACGCCGCTGTCGATCGAAACGATGTCGCCTTCTTTAAGCACCCGTTTTTCCGACGGGATGCCGTGCACAATTTCTTCGTTCACCGAAGTACAGAGCACGCAGGGATAATCGTAATATCCCTTGAACGCCGGCTTGGCCCCAAGTTCCACAATCTTCTTTTCGGCAGCCCGCTCCAGGTCCATGGTCGAGACGCCCGGCGCCACTAACGTTCGGACATGGTCAAGAACCTGGCGAACGATGCGGCCGCTCTGCCGCATCTTCTCAATCTCCGCCGATGATTTACAAACAATCGCCATGCTTCGTTCTTTAACTCTGTCTTAGCCTGACTCGTAATGCCGTTCTCAACTCTTCCGCGCAATTGCTAAGCCTGGTGATCTTCCAAAATCTTAAAAATCTGTTCCGTGACGTCGTCCATCGGCAGATCGCCGTTGATCGAAATCAGTCGGCCGGTGCGCTGGTAATAGTCCGACACCGGACGGGTCTGCTCCTGATAAGCCGTGAGTCGGGGCTGAAGTACTTCCAACCGGTCGTCATTGCGGGTCACCAGCTTCGTCCCGTGACTTTCGTCGCAGACATCGTCGGCGCGGGGCGGCTGGAGGTGGACGTTATAGATCCGCCCACAGGTGGGACAAGAACGTCGCCCAGTAATTCGGAGCAACAATTGATTATAGTCCACGTCCAGGCGGATCACAATTGGCCAGGCCCGGGTGGGACGCGAGTTGTCAAAGAGCTCACTTTCCAGCAGCGCATCGAGCCACCCGGCCTGGGCTGCAGTCCGGGGAAAGCCGTCGAGAATGTAACCGCGCTTGCAATCCGGCAGCACCAACCGCTGCTGAACCATCGTACAAACCAGATCGTCGGAAACCAACTGTCCCCGCGCCATTACCGCCTTGGCGACAATGCCGAGTTCCGTTCCCAGAGCCACGTTTTCCCGCAACAGGTCACCCGTCGACACCTGGGGAATCCCGTAGCGTTCCATGATGCGCTTGGCCTGAGTGCCCTTACCGGCACCCGGTGGTCCGAGCAGCACCACAGGACCCACTTCACGCGAGGTTTCCTGCGCCATCGGTTTGGCCCAAGCCTCCCGAGCTCAGTCTCCCCGGCTCCCCAAAAAATCAGCCGAGGTGCAGCACAATGCAGCAACCCCACAAATTCGCATCGACGCCGGTTGCAACGTCCCGCCCGCTACCAGGTGCGGCGTCCGCGGACGCGTCCGCTGCGCGGCGTAAATCCGTCATAGTGGCGCATGATCAACTGCGCCTCGATCTGCTGAACCGTGTCCATCGCGACGCCGACCACAATCAGCAGCGACGTGCCGCCGAAGTAGAAAGTCACTCCCAAGCCGTTGGTCATCCAGTTCGGCAGTCCTTCGAACAATCGTCCCAAGGCGCCGGGAAGATGGTTGAGGTGAATACCAGTGATCATCCACTCCGGAATAAACGAAATCAGAATCAGGTATGCCGCGCCCACCAGCGTGATGCGAGTGAGCACTTCATTGATAAAGTCGGCCGTACGCTTTCCGGGGCGAATGCCGGGAATAAATCCGCCATACTTGCGCATGTTGTCGGCCACTTCGCTGGGATTGAAAACGATCGAAACGTAAAAATACGCGAAGAAAATAATGCCGACCGCATAGAGCAGCGTGTACAGCGGCTCGCCAAATCCCAGCATGCGGAACAGATCGCCGAAATAACGATTGTTGCGCAAGCCATATCCGACGGTCTGCGGCAGCGTCAAAATCGACGACGCGAAAATTACCGGCATCACGCCGCCCGCGTTCACTCGCAGCGGCAGGTGCGTCGACTGCCCGCCCATTACCTTGCGTCCCACTACGCGCTTGGCGTATTGCACCGGAATTCGCCGCTCGCTGCGTTCCACCCACACGATGAACGCCACCACCGCGATCATGAACACCAGCAAAAATGCCATCAGCGGGAATGTCGCCGCGCCCCAGGCCGCGTTCCTGGCCTTCTCGATCAAGTCCACGATCCCGCGCGGCAGGCCCACTACGATGCCGGCAAAGATCAGCAACGACATCCCGTTACCTACGCCGCGGTCAGTAATCTGCTCGCCCAGCCACATGATGAACGCGCTGCCCGTGGTCAATGTCAGCATCGTCATGAGCAGGAATTTCGAGCCCGGATCGAGCGCAAAACCGCCCTTTTCGAGGCCGACCCCGATTCCAAAGGACTGCACCGCGCTTAGAATGACGGTGATGTAACGCGTCCACTGCGTGATCTTCTTGCGCCCGAGTTCGCCTTCTTTCTGCAGCTTGGCCAGCGGCTCATACACCACCGTCAGCAATTGCAGAATGATCGATGCCGTGATGTAGGGCATGATGCCCAGGGCAAAAATCGTCATGCGGCGAAGTTGCCCGCCCGAAAACAGGTCGACAAACCCCAGCAACGATCCGCTGGTCCCGCTCGAAGTGAAGAAACTTTCCAGCTTGGCCGTATCGATTCCCGGCGTCGGCAAGTGCCCGCCCAACCGGTACACGAACAGCATCGCCAGGGTAAACACGATGCGTTTGCGCAGATCCGGAATCCGGAAGATATTCGCCAGTTTTTCGAACATTTACTTCCCCGCCTTCACTACAGGCTTTACCGCCTTTACGACCGGCTTTACCTCTTTTACTTCGATGATCTCAGCCTTGCCGCCCGCCTTGGTGATCTTCTCCTGCGCTGACTTGGAGAACTTGTGCGCGTGCACCGTCATCGCGATCGTCAATTCGCCGTCGCCCAGAATCTTCACCGGATGCTTGGTCTTAATGACTCCAGCCTTGCGCAGCACCTCGGGAGTGATGGGGTCGCCGTGAAACGACTCACCCATCTCGACCAGGCGATCCAGGCTGACGATGTTGAATTCCTTGCGGAAAATGTTGGTGAAGCCGCGCTTCGGCATGCGCCGGTGCAGCGGCATCTGGCCGCCTTCAAACCCGCGGATCATGCGCGAACCGGTTCGCGAACGCTGCCCCTTATGGCCCCGGGTGGACGTCTTGCCCATGCCCGAACCCATGCCGCGGCCTACGCGCTTGCGTTTTTCCGTCGCCTTCTTCGGTGCTCGAATGTTCGATAAATTCATAAGTAAACTTTCAGCTTTCAGCTCTCAGCCTGAGCGTTTTTCGCTGACGGCTGACCGCTGAAAGCGGTATTACAGAACCTCAACCATGTGCGGCACTTTCGCCACCATGCCGCGAATCGCCGCGTTGTCCGGACGCTCGATCACCTGGTTCAGCCGGGTAAATCCCAGCCCCTTGATCACCAGCTTCTGCTTCACCGGAGCACAAATGGCGGACCGCACCCACTTCAACTGAATCGTCCCGCCGCTCGAATTGGTTTTCTTCGCCGTCATTTTCCGTAACCTCGAAAATCCCTGTCGTGCTCCAAATCCCTGTACCGCGCTTGGCTTACTGTTTCCACTTCTACTGTTTCCGCTTCGCCTTGAAAGGGCGCGGCTTTAGCCGCGCCGTCGTGCCCAAAAATTGGAACCAGGCTTTAGCCCTAAAGCTCCTGCATGGTCTTGCCGCGCATCGCCGCCACGCCTTCGCGCGTCTTCAACTGTTTCAGCGCGTCGAACGTCGCTTTGATCACGTTGTGCGGGTTGGTCGTGCCAATCGACTTCGTCAGCACGTTCTGCATTCCCACCGAAGTCATCACCGCGCGCACCGCACCGCCCGCGATCACGCCCGTTCCTTCGGGAGCCGGCTTCAGCAGAACTTTGCCGGAACCGTAGCGTCCCAACACGAGGTGCGCAATGCTGGTCTGCGTCAGGTTCACCTTGATCAGATTCTTCTTGGCCGACTCAATCGCCTTGCGGATGGCCTGCGGAACTTCCTTGGCCTTCCCCGCGCCATGTCCCACCACTCCGGCCGAAGGATCTCCCACCACCACCAGCGCGGCGAACGAAAGATTCTTGCCGCCCTTAACCACTTTGGTCACGCGGTTGATGGCGACCACCTGGTCCTTCAGCTGAAACGAATTTGCATCGAGCTTCTTGATTACTGTTGGCATTTATGAACCTAGCCTTCTAGCTGTTAGCTCTTGGCTCTTGGCTGAACTCATTGCGATTAGCTAGCAGCTAAAAGCCAGAAGCTGATTTTCAAAACTGCAATCCCGCTTCGCGCGCCGCTTCTGCCACGGCCTTCACGCGCCCGTGATAAATGTAGCCGCCGCGGTCGAACACGACCTTGGTCACGCCCTTGGCCTTGGCGCGCTCGGCAATGGTCTTGCCGATGGCTTTCGCCGCGGCCACGTTGCCGCCGGTGCGCCGCGCGTCTTTGGCGTCTTTGCCCTTGCCTTCGGCGGTGCTGGCAGAAACCAGCGTGTTGCCATGCAGGTCGTCGATCACCTGCACATAAATGTGGTTCAGCGAACGGTACACGTTCAGCCGCGGACGTTCCGCGGTCCCCTGCATCTTTTTGCGGATGCGGTCGTGTACGTGTCCGCGCTTTTCGTTTTTCGTAACTCGAGTCAGCATGAAGTCAGTCTCTCAGCTCGTCAGCCGTCAGCTGTCAGCCAAAGACTCAGCCCCGCAAAACTCTCGAATGTACGAAGTCTGCTGAGAGCTGAAAGCTGACGAGCCGAAAGCGACGTCTTACTTTGCTCCGGTCTTTCCAACCTTCTTCTTCAGGCGCTCGCCCGGCATAGCGCACGCCCTTGTTCTTGTACGGATCCGGCGGACGGAGCGAGCGCATTTCCGCCGCCACCTGTCCCACCTTCTGCCGGTCGATGCCCGTCAGCGCAATCTTGGTCTGCTTCGGCATCCACTGCCGCATCCACGCCCGTGGGCAGCGGATACTCGATCGGATGCGAGTAGCCCAGGCTGAACACCACCATCGACTTGCCCTTCATTTCGGCGCGGTAGCCGATGCCGACAATTTCCAGTTCGCGGGTCCAGCCCTTGGTCACGCCTTCGACCGCGTTGTTGACCAGCGCCCGCGCCAGGCCATGCACCGCCGCCTGCGAATCGTTCTCGCGGATGGCGACAATGTTTCCGTCCTTCTGCTCGATCTTGATGCCGGTGGGCAGAGCAGTATCCAGCTTGCCCTTCGGCCCCTGCACCAGGACGGTGTTGCCTTCAATTTTGACCGTCACCCCTTTGGGGATCGGCGATCGGCTTTTTTCCAATTCGTGACATAAGGCGCTCTTAGCTCTTGGCTTTTAGCTCTTGGCTAGAATCTTTTTCTTGCCGCATGTTTTCACTGCGGCGCACTCAGTATCGCTCCAGCTAATAGCCAAAGGCCAAAAGCCAAGAGCGATTCATCAATAAATCTGGCACAACAACTCGCCGCCCACGCCCTCTTTGCGGGCCTGGCGGCCGGTCATCACGCCGCGCGGCGTGGTCAGGATGTTGATGCCCATGCCGCCCAGCACGCGCGGAATCTCGCTGCGCCGCACATACACGCGGCAGCCGGGGCGCGACACGCGCTCCACCTTCGAGATGGCCGCTTCATTGTTGGCGCCATACTTCAGGTACACCCGGATGACCTTGTGGCCTTCTTCTTCCGTCGGCTTGAAATTGGAAATGTAGCCCTCTTCCTTCAGAATGCGGGCAATCTCCAGCTTCAGCCGCGAAGCCGGAATGTCCACCTTCTGGTGCCGGGCCTGGAGTGCGTTCCGCACTCGCGTCAGCATGTCTGCCACCGGATCGGTCAACCTCATCGTTTGCTTCTCCTCTAGCCACCCGTTCGCTCCGGCTCAGCCGGAGAACCTGCGGCAGCTTGTAACTTCAACTTCGGTCGTTCAGCCTTAGTCGTCAGTCGTTCGCCAGTCTCGTGCAATCGTTGGATTCTGCCAACGACCAACGACCAGCGGCCAACGACGCCCTGCTACCACGACGACTTCGAAACCCCTGGAATCTCCCCGCGCAGCGCGAGGCTGCGGAAGCACAGCCGGCAAATGCCGAACTTGCGCAGAAACGCCCGCGGACGTCCGCAAAACTTGCAGCGGTTGTGCTTGCGCGTGGAAAACTTCGGTTTCTTTACGTCTTCCGGCTTCTGATGCAGCCCGACGCCGTCCTTCACTCGTTTTGCTGTTGTCGCCAAAGTCAGCTCCTCACTTCACTTGCTTGCAACGAAACTTGAAACTCTGAAATCCTGAAACTTTGCAACTTCGCTATCACGCCCGGAACGGCATACCCAGATGCTTCAGCAGCGTCCGCGCCTGGTTATCGTTGGCCGCCGTGGTCACGATCGTGACGTTCATGCCCTTCTGCTTGTCGACCTTCTCGTAAGAGATCTCCGGGAAAATCAGCTGGTCGTGCAGGCCGAGCGTGAAGTTGCCGCGCCCATCGAACGACTTGGTCGAGACTCCCTTGAAATCGCGCACGCGCGGCAGCACGATGTTCACCAGCCGGTCGAGAAATTCATACATGCGGTCGCCGCGCAGAGTGACCATCGCGCCAATCGACTGTCCCTGCGCGCACTTTGAACGCCGCAATCGACTTCTTGGCCTTGGTGGTGATCGGCTTCTGCCCGGTGATCTGGCCCAGTTCGTTCACCGCCGGGTCGAGGATTTTCGAGTTCTGCGTCGCTTCGCCCACGCCCATATTGACGACAATCTTGTTCAGCCGCGGAACCGCCATCACGTTCTTCAGTTCCAGTTCCTTCAGCAGCGCCGGAGCTACTTCCTTGTCGAAGCTTGGTGCGCAGCCGCGGACGCTCCTTGGCGCTGTGCTGCGCCTGATCCGGAGCCTTCTGCTCCTGCGACGAATCTTTCGATGATTTCTTGTCTTTTGCCATGTTTCAAATTCCTTGAGCTTTTGGCTCTTGGCTCTTTAGCTCTTGGCTAAACCTTCTTGTGTAGCGCTCCAAGCCAAAAGCCAACGGCCAAGAGCCAACAGCTTATTTATCCAGCGTCGTTCCGCACTTCTTGCATACGCGCACCTTGCTGTCGCCGCGCTCTTCGTGGCCGATGCGCACCGGCCCGCAGGTCGCGCACACCAGCTGCACGTTGGAGATCGCGATCCGGCTCTCCTGCTCGGCGATGCCGCCCTTGATGTTGCGCTGCGGGTTCGGGCGCACGTGCTTTTTCACCATCATCACATGCTCGACCAGCAGCTTGGCATCGTTCGGAAACACGCGCAGCACGCGCCCTTCCTTGCCCTTGTCCCGGCCGGTGATCACCTTCACGGTGTCGTTCCGCCGCAGATCCACTCGCTTGTTTTCCGTGCTGACAGTTCGCATTTCCAGCTCTCAATTCTTGGCTTTATTCTCGTTACTCGCCGCTCGGTACTGAGTACTCGCGACTCGGGACTAGATAACTTCCGGAGCCAGCGAAACAATCTTCAAAAATTTTTTGTCGCGCAGTTCGCGCGCTACCGGACCGAACACGCGCGTCCCGATCGGCTCGCCCGCATCGTTGATCAGCACCGCCGCATTCGAGTCGAAGCGGATATAGGTGCCGTCGCGCCGCCGGTGATTCCTTGCGCGTGCGCACGATGACCGCCTTCACCACGGTGCCTTTTTTGGCCTGGCCTTCGGGCGTCGCTTCTTTCACGGCCGCAGTGATTATGTCGCCCAGCCCGGCGTTCAATCCGGTCGAGCCGCCCAGCGGCAGAATCATCTGCAGCTTGCGGGCGCCGGAATTGTCGGCCACCTCCAGCATCGATCTCATCATCACAGCCATGGCGTCAATCTCCCGTTACTCTTAGCTCTTCAATGCTCGTGAATCTCTTGTCATTCCGAACCCGCGTTCTTCGCGGGTGGGGAATCTGCTTCTTGCGGGCACCAGCAACTTCCTGGCGCGGCCAGCCCTAAACCTTCACGTCGGCCGCAACTTCCGGCACCAGCGTCGTCTTGCGCACAATATCTTTCAGCTTCCAGCGCTTCAGCTTCGACAGCGGACGCGTCTCCTCGATCCGCACCACGTCGCCCACATGCGCCTCGTTCTTCTCGTCGTGCGCGTAGAACTTTTTGTTGCGCGCCACCACCCGCCCGTAGAACGGATGCGCCTTCTTGCGCGTCACCTTCACCACAATCGTCTTCTGCATGCGGTTGGCGACCACTTCCCCCACCACTTCCTTGCGCCGTCCCTGCACCTTCTCGGCCGCCGGCGTTGCTGACTTGGATTCCGCCATAATCGTTTCTCCGTTACGTCTTCTGACCGCTATTTCTTCGAGGCCGCGGCCGAGCGCTCGCGCTCTCCGGCGATCGTCTTTACGCGCGCAATGTCCTTGCGCAGCCCGCGAATCTTCTTCAGGCTCTCGGTCTGCCCCATGTTCAGCTGAAACTTCAGCTTGAACAGCTGATCGGCGAGTTCCTGCCCCTGATGGCTCAGCTCGACGTCGGTTAAGTTGCGAATCTTGTCTGCTTTCATAAAAAGTCTTAAACAGCTCTCAGCTTTCAGCCTTCAGCTCTCAGCCAAACCTGCTTCGCCGTCACTGACAGCTGAAAGCTGATAGCTGACAGCTGCCTTAATGTTTCGCGCCTTCGCGCTTTACCAGCGATGTGCGCAGCGCCAGTTTGTGGGACGCCAACCGCATCGCCTCGGTCGCATCGACGAGGGTGACGCCTTCCATCTCAAACAAAATCTTGCCCGGCTTCACCACCGCAACCCAATGGTCGGGCGCGCCCTTGCCTTTGCCCATACGGGTTTCGGCCGGCTTCTTGGTGACCGGCTTGTCGGGAAACACGCGGATCCAGATCTTGCCGCCGCGCTTCACAAAGCGCGTCATGGCCACGCGGCTGGCTTCAATCTGCCGGTCGGTGATCCAGCCAGGCTCGAGCACCTTCAGCCCGAAATCCCCGAACGCCAGCGTCGATCCGCGCCAGGCTTTGCCCGTCATGCGCCCGCGCTGCTGCTTGCGATACTTCACTTTCTTTGGCATCAACATAAATCAGCTCTTAGCTCTCAGCCTTCAGCTCTCAGCGAAAATCGCCTTACTTCTGACTTCTGCGTTCTCACTTCTGACTTGCCTAGAATCCGCCGGCAGTTGCCGTCGCCTCCCGCTTTTTCTGCGGGAGAATTTCGCCCTTATACACCCAGCACTTCACGCCGATCACGCCATAGGTCGTACGCGCCTCGGTGAAGCCGTAGTCGATGTCGGCGCGCAGCGTGTGCAGCGGCAACCGCCCCTGCAAATACCATTCCGAACGCGCGATTTCGTTGCCATTCAAGCCGTCCGCTGACGCGGACTTTAATTCCCTTGCAGCCGAAGCGCAGCGCCGAGTCGACCGCCTTGCGCATCGCCCGCCGGAAGCCGACGCGCTTTTCCAGTTGCAGCGCGATCGATTCCGAAACCAGCTGGGCATCGAGTTCGGGCTTGTGCACTTCCTGGATGTCGACAAAAATGTCCTTGCCCGCGGTCTGCTTTTGCAGCTCGGCCTTGAGCTTGTCGATTTCCGCGCCCTTGCGTCCGATGATGATGCCCGGCCGCGCCGTCTTGATAATGATGCGCAGCTTGTTGCCCGGCCGCTCGATCTCAATGGCGCTGATGCCCGCCGACTTGAGCTTGTCTTTCAACTCGGCCTTCAGCTTGACGTCTTCATGCAGCTGCTTGTCGTAATCCCGCTCGGCAAACCAGCGCGACTTCCACGGCTTGGTGAAGCCGAGGCGAAAACCATAAGGATGGACTTTTTGTCCCATTGCTTCTCCTAAATCAACCTGCTCAATCGAACCTGTTTCGTCGAACCTGAAAAAACCTTGTCACTCAAACTCTGTCATTCCGACGGTTCGCGAAGCGACCCGGAGGAATCTGCTGCTACTTACTTCGCAGCCACTTTCTTCTTCGTACCCGCAGACGCCTTCACCGTCGTCGTCCGCCGCTTGCCCTTCGCCGGAGCCGCCTCGACCGTCCGCGCATCGCCGGCGTGCCGCGGACCCGAGTCGCCACTTTTCCCGCGCTCCGCCAGGATCAGAATAATGTGCGCAATGCGCCGCTGATAGCGGTACGCGCGTCCCTGCGGCGCCGGACGAATGCGCTTCATGCGCGGCCCTTCGTTGGCGATCGCGCTCTTCACGTAGAGATTGTCGATCTCGACATCAAGATTCTTTTCGGCGCTCAAAAAGTTCGCGTTATCCAGCGCCGACTGCAGCAGCTTGCCGACATGCGCCGCGACCCGCTTCTTGGTGAACGCCAGCGTGTTGCGCGCATCTTCCACGCGCCGGCCTTTGATCAAATCAAGGACCAGCCGCGCCTTCTGCGGGGAAACCCGCAAGTACCGCATTTCCGCTCGAAATTCCATAGTCGTAATCTCGCTCTTGGCTCCTGGCCTTTAGCTTTTGGCCAAAAGCCAAGAGCCCAAAGCCAGGAGCGGTTTTTCTACGCCTTCGGTGCCGCCGCCGGGGCGCTCGCGCCCGGACCGCCCGGAATGCCGGCCGGCTTGGCCGCGACTTCCGTCGCCGCCCGCATGGAGTGGCCCTTGAACGTCCGGGTAAAACTGAATTCACCCAGCTTGTGGCCCACCATGTTTTCGGTGACGTACACCGGAATAAACTTTTTGCCGTTATGCACCGCGATCGTGTGCCCCACCATCTCAGGAATCACGGTGGACCGCCGCGACCAGGTGCGCAGCACTTTCTTCTCATTGCGCGCATTCATGCCTTCGACTCGCGTCTGAAGGTAAGCATCCACGAACGCGCCTTTTTTGGTTGAACGTGCCATAAAGTCAGCTCTCAGCTTTCAGCTCGTCAGCTCTCAGCCAACAGCTCCTAAAACCCTTTGTCATTCCGACCCCCGAGCGAACGCGAGAGGCGGAGGAATCTGCTTTTGCCAACGACCGACGACCTACTTCGATCTCCGGCTCACAATAAACTTATCCGTACGCTTGTTATTCCGCGTCTTGTAACCTCGCGTGGGCTGACCCCACGGCGTCACTGGATGCCGCCCGCCCGAGGTCTTGCCCTCACCACCGCCATGCGGATGGTCGACCGGGTTCATCGACACGCCGCGATTGTGCGGACGCTTGCCCAGCCAGCGCGACCGACCTGCCTTGCCGATGGTCACATTCTCGTGGTCAAGGTTGCCGACCTGTCCGATCGTGGCCATGCAGTCCTGCGAAATCTTGCGAGTCTCGCCCGAAGGCAACTTGACCAGCGCGTATTCTTCTTCCTTTGCAATCAACTGCGCCGCGCCGCCCGCCGAGCGCACCATCTGTCCGCCCTTGCCCGGCTTCAGTTCCAGATTATGAATCTGCGTGCCCGGTGGAATATTCCGCAGCGGCAGCGCATTGCCCACAAGAATGTCGGCTTCAGGACCGCTCACCACTTTCTGTCCCACCTTCAACCCTTCGGGTTGAATAATGTAACGCTTCTCGCCATCGGCATACGCCAGCAGCGCAATGCGCGAAGAACGGTTCGGGTCGTACTCGATGGTCGTGACGGTCGCCGGAATCCCGGTCTTGTCGCGCTTGAAATCGATAATGCGCAGCTTGCGCTTGTGTCCGCCGCCAATGAACCGCATGGTGGTGTCGCCGGAATTGCGGCGCCCGCCGGTGCGCGGCTTAGGCTCGAGCAGCGGCTTGTGCGGACTGGTGCTGGTGATGTCGTCATTGACCAGCGTCGTGCGATAGCGCAACGTCTGGGTTGTCGGTCGATAAGTCTTAATTGGCATAATCAGCTCTTAGCTTTCAGCTATTAGCTCTTAGCTTCACTCCGATCGCTTTGTCATTCCGAACGCGTGCAAAGCGGCGTGAGGAACCTAGCTGCATCGCCGCCTCTTACAGATTCTGCGCGTACTCCGGCATCTTCTCCCCGGCCCGCAAACGCACGTACGCTTTCTTCCAGTCCGGGCGGTAGCCGGCAAACTTGCCGCGCCGCCGCTCTTTGCCCACATAAGTCGCAGTGCGCACCGACAACACCTTCACTTTGAAAATCAGCTGCACGGCCTGCTTGATTTCCGTCTTGGTGGCTTTCGGTTCCACCTGGAAGACCAGCGTGTTCTGGTTTTCCTTGATGGCCAGGCCCTTTTCGGTAATCACCGGCCGGCGAATAATCTGGTATGCGGATTTCATATTGCTTACGCCACCTCCGCCGCTTTTTCATGCCGCGTCCGCTTGCGGCGCTCGCTGTGCGCCTTCTTCGTGCCTTCCTCGGACTCGGGCTTGTGCTGGCGCTTCGAAACCGAAGCCTTCAGCGAAACCTGCAGCTTCTCGATCGCCGGCTGCGAGAAAATCGCGCGGTCATATTTCAGCAAGTGATACGGATGCACTTCATTGCTGCGCCGCATCTCGAGCCCATGAATGTTGCGCGCGCTCAAGGCCATATTGTGGTTCTCGTGCTTGGCCTCTTCGACGATCAACACCGTTTTGTCGACTTTCAGGGAATCAGCGACTTGCGGAAGTCTTTGGTCTTCGGTTCCTTCATCTCGAACGAGTTCACCACGATCAGCTTGCCGTCGGCCAGCTTCGCGGCCAGCGCCGAGCGCAGCGCGCCCAGCAACTTCTTCTTGGGGAAGGAGTAGTCATACGAGCGCGGTTGCGGTCCGTGCACCGTGTAGCCGTGCCGCCACAGGGGCGACCGGATCGATCCGATGCGGGCCCGCCCCGTGCCCTTCTGCTTCCAGAGCTTTTTGCCGGAACCGGAAACTTCCCAGCGGCCCTTGGTTTTGTGCGTGCCGGCGCGCTCGGAGGCGCGGTAATGTTTCACCGCTTCCCAGAGCAGGTCTTCGTTGACCGCGCCGAAGATTTCGTCGGCAAGATCCATCGTCCCGACTTTTTCGCCGCTCAAATTGTGTATATCGATCGTTGCCATTGTCTTTGCATTTCTGGCCACTGACCCCTGGCCACTGATCACTGAATTTCGATCACCGAATTTCTCTTATGCCTTCTTCGCCGCTCGTTTCGCAGCCTTCAACGGATCCACTGTCGCCGAACCCGCAAACCCGCGCCGCTCTCTGGGCGGTTTCTTCGCCTTCGTAATAATCAGGTAACCGCCCTCAGGCCCCGGCACGCTGCCTTCGACCACTAAAAGATTCTCGTCCTTATCGACCCCAAGAACTCTCAGGTTGCGCTGGGTCACGCGGGCATTGCCCATGTGACCCGACATCCGCATGCCTTTGAATACGCGCGAAGGAAATGCCGACGAGCCGATCGAGCCGGTAATCTGAAACATCGACCCGTGCGACTTCGGACCACCGGCAAAATGATGCCGCTTCACCACACCCTGAAATCCCTTGCCCTTGCTGATGCCGACGATGTCGACGAAACGCTCGCCGTCAAACATATCGACCAGCACCCGGTCGCCAACTTTCACACCCTTGTCTTCGACGCCCTCGACCGCCGCTTCCATCTCGAGCGGCACTTCGCGCATGAACTTCACCGGCGGCAGATTGTTCTTCGCCAGATGTCCCTGCGCCGGCTTGGTCAGCCGCGATTCCTTCACAAACTCAACCAGACCAATCTGGGCCGCTTCGTAGCCGTCGCGCGTCGCCGACTTGTGCTGCGTCACCACGCACGGACCCGCCTGCAGCACCGTGACCGGACGCACATCGCCCTTCGAGTCAAACAACTGCGTCATCCCGACTTTTTTGCCCAGAATGCCTGTTACTTTCGTTGCCATAATCTTGATCTCCACCAGCATGGCCCGTCGTTCGTGCGACTGCTATTGGCTGGAAAGGTTTTAGCTAAAAGCCAAAAGCTAATAGCCAAGAGCCTATTTATGTTCCTTGCCGAATGCCTTGATCTCCACATCCACGCCCGCCGGCAGATCCAGCTTCATCAACGCATCGACTGTCTGCTGCGTCGGCTCCAGAATATCGAGCAGGCGCTTATGCGTGCGGATCTCAAACTGTTCCCGCGACTTCTTGTCCACGTGCGGCGAACGCAGCACGCAGTACTTGTTCTTCATCGTGGGCAACGGAATCGGCCCGGCAATCTGCGCGCCGGTGCGCCGCGCCGTTTCCACAATCTCGCCCGTCGACTGATCCAGAATGCGATAGTCGTAAGCCTTCAACCGGATGCGAATTCTTTCTTTTCCAATCACAGTGTCATCTCTCTAACCCCTCCCGCTATCCGCGAGAGGAAAGAACCTGCGGCAGGATGCAAGCCGCGTCTGCTAAATGCAGAAGTTAGATTTCAAAATGCAAAAGTTTGTTCGGTCTTACTTCTGCATTCTTACTTCTGACTTCTGCCTTCCCTTACTGCACAATCTCCGCAATCGTTCCAGCGCCTACCGTGTGCCCGCCTTCACGAATGGCAAACCGCAGGCCCTTTTCCATCGCTACCGGCGTGATCAGCTCAATCACCAGGCTGACGTTGTCGCCCGGCATCACCATCTCGGTGCCCGCCGGAAGTTCCGCCACGCCCGTCACGTCCGTCGTGCGCAGATAAAACTGCGGACGATATCCCTTGAAGAATGGCGTATGCCGTCCACCTTCTTCTTTGGTCAGGATGTAGACTTCCGCCTTGAACTTGGTGTGCGGCGTGATCGATCCCGTCTTCGCCAGCACCATGCCGCGCTCGACATCTTCTTTCGCAATGCCGCGCAGCAGAAGTCCGGCGTTGTCTCCCGCCATGCCTTCGTCGAGCTGCTTCTTGAACATTTCGACGCCGGTCACAACCGTCTTGCGGGTTTCGCGGAAGCCGACGATTTCTACTTCTTCGCCAACCTTCACTTTGCCGCGTTCGATTCTTCCGGTCACGACCGTGCCGCGGCCCTGAATCGAGAAGATGTCTTCAATCGGCATCAGGAACGGCTTGTCCAGTTCGCGCGCCGGCTGCGGCACGGACTTGTCGACCGCCGCCATCAACTCGTCAATCTGGGCTTCCGCTTTGGCATCGCCGTTCAGCGCGTTCAGCGCCGACACGCGCACCACCGGAACGTCGTCGCCGGGGAACTTGTACGACTTCAGCAGCTCGCGAACTTCAAGCTCAACCAGTTCGAGCAACTCCGGATCATCAACCGCATCAACTTTATTCAGCGCCACCACCAGATACGGCACACCCACCTGCCGCGCCAGCAGCACGTGCTCGCGCGTCTGCGGCATCGGACCATCCGTCGCCGCCACCACCAGAATGCCGCCATCCATCTGCGCCGCGCCCGTGATCATGTTCTTGATGTAGTCGGCGTGGCCCGGGCAATCCACGTGCGCGTAGTGCCGGTTCGCCGTCTCATACTCGACGTGCGCCGTGGCGATGGTTATTCCGCGCGCCTTCTCTTCCGGAGCGTTGTCGATCGAATCAAACGACCGGAACGTGTTCTTCGGATTATGCTTCGACAACACCTTGGTGATGGCCGCCGTCAGCGTAGTCTTGCCGTGATCAATGTGACCAATCGTCCCTACGTTGCAGTGCGGCTTAGTTCGATCAAATTTTTCTTTCGCCATATCGCTCAGCTCTTAGCTCCTAGCTTCTAGCTCAAACCTTTATTCCTTACAGCCTGTCATCCTGAGCGGCGGCTTTTGCCGCGAAGGACCTATGCAACTTCTTCGACTACTTCGCCGTGCCTTGCACCTTGGCGATGATTTCCTCCGCGACCGAGCGCGGAGCCTCCTCATAGCGGGCAAAGTGCATCGAGTATTCCGCGCGGCCCTGGGTCGAGGAACGCATGTGGGTCGCGTAACCAAACATTTCCGCCAGCGGCACGATCGCCTTGATCACCTGCGAACCCGCGCGATGCTCCATGCCTTCAATGCGTCCGCGGCGCGAACTCAGGTCGCCCATGATTACGCCGGCATAATCTTCCGGCGTCACCACTTCAACCGCCATCACCGGCTCCAGCAGCACCGGAGACGCTTTGCGCGCAGCTTCCTTGAACGCCATCGATCCGGCAATCTTGAACGCCATTTCGTTCGAATCGACGTCGTGATAGCTGCCGTCATAGAGCGTGGCCTTCACGTCGACCATCGGATAGCCAGCGAGAATTCCGCCTTCGAGCGCTTCCCGAATGCCCTGATCGATCGGCTTGATGAATTCTTTCGGCACCGACCCGCCCTTGACGTCATTCACAAACTCGTAACCCAAGCCAGGCGGTTGCGGGTCGAGATAAATCTTGGCGTGACCGTACTGACCCTTGCCGCCGGTCTGGCGAATGTATTTGCCTTCCGCTTCCGAGTGCTTGCGGATGGTCTCGCGATACGCCACCTGCGGCTTGCCGACGTTGGCCTCGACTTTATATTCGCGCATCATGCGGTCGACAATGATTTCCAAATGCAACTCGCCCATTCCGCTGATGATGGTCTGCCCGCTGTCAGGATCGGTGTGAACCTTAAACGTCGGATCTTCCTGGGCCAGACGATTCAACGCGAGGCCCATTTTTTCCTGGTCGGCCTTGGTCTTCGGTTCGACGGCCACCGAAATCACAGGCACGGCAAACGTAATGTTTTCGAGCGCAATCGGATGATCTTCATCGCAGATGGTGTCGCCGGTCGAAACGTTCTTCAAGCCCACCGCCGCGCAGATGTCGCCCGCAAGAATCTCCGAAATTTCTTCGCGCTTGTTGGCGTGCATCTTCAGCAGACGCCCAATGCGCTCGGTCTTGGTGGTGCGCACATTCTGCACCGAGTCCCCGGTCTTTAACTGCCCGGAGTACACGCGAATAAAAATCAGCTGGCCGACGAACGGGTCCGCCATGATCTTGAATGCCAGCGCGGAAAAAGGCTCCTTGTCATCCGCCTTGCGGACGATCGCCTCGCCATTGTCGGGATTCGTACCCTTGGTTTCGCCCACATCGAGCGGCGAAGGCAGGTAGTCGACTACCGCATCCAGCAGCGGCTGCACACCCTTGTTCTTGAATGACGTTCCGACGACGACCGGAAATACTTTCAGTCCGATGGTCGACTTGCGCAGCGACTTCTTCAGCTCCTCGGGCGTAATTTCTTCGCCTTCGAGAAACTTGTGCAGCATGTCGTCATCGTTTTCGGCGATGGTCTCCACCAACTGCGCGCGGAAAGCTTCCGCCTTCTTTTTCAGATTTTCCGGAATCTCTTCGATCACATATTCCGCGCCCATGGTCTCGTCTTTCCAGACGATCGCCTTCATCGTGATCAAATCGACCACTCCGACGAACTTGGCTTCTTGTCCGATGGGAATCTGAATCGCGATGGGCTTGGCGCTAAGGCGCTTGCGGATGGTATCGACGGCATGCTCGAAATCGGCACCCATCTTGTCAATCTTGTTGATAAAACAAATTCTCGGTACGCCGTATTTATCGGCCTGCCGCCAGACTTTTTCCGACTGCGGCTGCACGCCATGAACCGCGTCAAACACGGCGACGGCTCCATCTAGAACTCGTAAAGAGCGCTCGACTTCCGCCGTGAAATCGACGTGGCCGGGCGTGTCAATAATATTAATGCGAATGTCGCGCCAAGTGCAGGTCGTCGCCGCGGACGTAATCGTGATGCCGCGCTCCTGCTCCTGCTCCATCCAGTCCATGGTGGCAGTGCCTTCGTGCACCTCTCCGATGCGGTGCGTCTTTCCCGTATAAAACAGGATGCGCTCCGTCGTAGTGGTTTTCCCGGCATCAATGTGGGCCATGATGCCGATATTCCTGCAGCGTTCTAGTGGGACTGTTCTGGGCACGACGCTCTAACTCTTTCTGGGGCTCTTGAAATTCGCTCTTCGCTATTGGCTCTTGGCCTTTGGCTAAATCAGCCCTGGGCAAAGCCAAGAGCTAACAGCCAAGAGCCAAAAGCGGTTTCTCTACCACCGATAATGCGCGAACGCCTTATTAGCTTCCGCCATGCGGTGTACATCTTCTTTTTTCTTGATGGCCGCGCCTTTACCGGCGGCGGCGTCCAGCAATTCATTGGTCAATTTCTCAACCATGCCCTTTTCGCCACGGGCGCGGGCGTACGTAATCAGCCAGCGAATCCCCAGCGACGTCCGGCGGTCGGCATTGACTTCCACCGGCACCTGATAGTTCGCTCCACCGACGCGGCGGGTCTTAACCTCGAGCAGCGGCTTGGCATTCTCGACCGCCTTCTTGAACAGCTTCAAGGCTTCGTCGCCGCCCTTTTCCTGCACCTTGGCCAGCGCTTCATAGAAGATGCCTTCGGCGGTCGAGCGCTTGCCCTGCCACATCATCGAGTTAATAAACTTGGTCACCAGATCCGACTGATAAACCGCATCCGCCGGAACGGTCCGCTTGGCGATATGTCCTTTTCTTGGCATGAATCAGTCCTTAAGCTTTCTTCGGCCGCTTGGCTCCATACTTCGAACGTCCCTGCATGCGGCCGGCAACGCCCACCGCGTCCAGCGTGCCGCGAATCACGTGATAGCGCACGCCCGGCAAATCCTTCACACGGCCCCCGCGGATCAGCACAATCGAGTGCTCCTGCAGGTTGTGACCGACGCCGGGGATGTACGTGGTCACTTCAATTCCATTGGTCAGGCGAACGCGCGCTACTTTCCGCAACGCCGAGTTCGGCTTTTTCGGAGTCTGCGTATACACGCGGGTGCAAACGCCGCGCTTTTGCGGACATCCCTGCAAGGCAGGGCTCGCCGTCTTGTAACGGGGCCGCTTACGGCCCTGAGCCACCAATTGATTAAACGTAGGCACCGTTCGTCACTCCTCAGCCGCGCAACCTTGCGCAGGCAACATTCTGCCTAACGCACAAGCGGCGCAGCTCGAAATCCTGCCGCAAATCTGATCTTGCTCAATTCTGAGCTAGACGCGCATCCGTGGGCATGGCCAGCTTTGCAAGCCAACCATTACTTCTCACCGCGCAAGTTCGCTTCCGCAAACCGCGCCAGAGAGATTCTGGATTCCCTTCGACTTTCGCTGCCGACGGTGGCGCCCGGCCAAACTCCGGGGGCACTCCGTTTCGTCAGCCTTGCCCTGCATATCCTTCCACAAAAGGGCGGAAGGCACCGCAGGAACGTTTCAGCGAGGAATGTCTCCGAATCACTACCGTATCCGGAAACGCATTACTCTACAGCTCCACTGCAAGTCTCGCACACCATCGCAAGAACCCTGCAGCACACAGCAAGCTTGGATGTACTCGCGGAACCAAACTACTATAGCAAGTTGTTGCAAACATCGTCAACCCGTGTTTTTGCATCCCACTTTCGAACGGTTGGAAGCGAGCTGCCGGACAACATCGAACTGCAAGCCGGACCAGAAATCAGCGGACGAAGCGCAAACTGATCCCTGTTCGATGTATGACCGATGCATGACCGACGACTCGCCGCTTGCCGATTCAGCCTTAAGCCTCTACACTACAAGTTTTCCAAATCATTGAACGCTGGTCCAGCTACAACGTGGGCGTTGGGGCCACGATCACGCTTAAGAATCAAGCCTTACGAGCTCGCACTCGAGCTCAAATTAAAGAGGGGTGCATGGGTAGGTCGCGCTTTTATGTTCTGCAGTGGGCGGTCGCAGTTCTTTCTTTGGCGGGCATGATCGGCTGTGGCAAGAGTTCCAAGCCGGCCACCGCGATTGCTCCCAGCAGGATCAACCTGATCCCTGGCGGCAACACATCTCTGGTGCTGGGCAGCGTGGTCAGTTTCTCCGCCTCGGCCCAGTCCTCCGCCGGCACCAACATCAACACTCCCATCACCTATTCGTCCAGCGACACCTCGGTGCTCAGCATCGCGCCCAACGGCGTGGCCTGCGCTGGAATCTTTGATGTCGCCTTCACCACGTGCACGCCCAACAAGGCGGGCGTAGTCACCGTGACCGCATCCGCTCTCGGTGCCAGGAGTATTCCCACCTACGTCTTCGTCCACCTGCCCATCGACAGCATCTCGGTCACCGGTATCGTGCTCAACGGGGTCGCAGTGCAGGAGCCTTGCCTCTCGCAGACTCAGTCGATGACCGTTGAGGCTCATGCCTTCAGCCAGGGCACCGACATTACTTCTTCGATCGGGCCTTTCGCTTTTTCCGCCGCCACTCCATCCGTAGTCAGTCTGATTCCGCTGGTGAATACTTACTACAACTTTCCCACCAACCAAGCCACCGCGAAGGCCGTGAACCCCGGCATGACCCAGATCTACGCCACCGCCGGCGGCGTTTCCAGTTCCACATTCCAGCAACCCCAATACCAGGATGCTCAGGGCGACACCTCGCCCGCTCTCGATTTCTTTGAGACTTGCCCGATTCAGACTGTCTCGCTCGAAGTCGGACCAGCCGGATCTCAGCAAACCACCCAAACCACATTCGTCGTGTCCAAGGGAACTTCGCAGAACGTCACTGCCGTCCTCACCGACGTCATGGGAAATAGTTCCCTCACCAATACCAACGGCAGCATCGTCCTCAGCAAGATCCCGCTCACTTGGACCGGCTCTCAACCCTCTGTAATTGGCCCCGGTACGTCCTGTCTGGAGTCGTGCACCGTCTCCACTCCCTTGTCCGGGTCTGGCTCGGTGACCGCCTCCTGCTCCCCGCCCACCTGTAACATCGGCTTCCCGCTGGTTCCGGCTTCGCTTTCCACGCCGGCCTTGCTGTCCTCCTGCACCGACTTTTTTCACAGCCAATATCCTCAGTTCCTGAACTGCCAGCAACTCATCCCCGCTCCCGTCTATGCCGATACCGCCGTCTCCGGCATTGTCACCGGCGCCCCCACCCCCGTGAGCGTGATCGCCGCCTCCACCGGTTGCGACCAGGTCACTCCCATAAACTGCACGAGCTCCGTCTATAGCCTTTCCACCGCCAAGGCCGCAACCGGGGCCGAAAACCCTCTGCCCGTCCCGCCCAATTCCCTTCTCTACGATCTCCTGGGCGACCGAGTTTACATGGGCAGCAACTACGGGGCTCAGTTAGTCAATCCCGGCGACTTCGGCAGTAACACCAGTCCTTTCACTCCCCTCGGCACGGTCACCGGAAAGGCGTTAGCAGCCTCCAACAGCGGAACCGTCGTCGTATTCTCCGACACCATCCACACTCCCAATCAGGTCTATGTCGTCAACACGGCAAGTCCTGGCGGAAGCACGGCTACCGCGCTGAATATCTCCTCGGCGAACGTGGCCGCGTTCTCCCCCGACAATCTCAAGACCTTCATCGCGGGCGGAAGCTCGCTCTATGTCTATTCCACGCAAGTCGCCTTCCAGGGACCAATTGCCCTCACCGGACCCGCCCAGGCGATTGGCTTTTCTCCCAACGGCGCTTTCGCCTATGTGGCCGAATCTGCCACAAGCACAACTTCCGCGAATCTCACTGCCTTTACCACCTGCTATAACCCCGTCAGCGCCAGCTCCAATCAGATTGCCGCCACCTTGTCGCTGCCCGGCAATCCCCTTCTGATGAAAGTCATGCCGGGCGTGCACATCGACGGCACGGACTCTTCGGGGAATCTCATCCCCGACGGCGTCCATGTGTTTGTACTGGATGCCACTGGCATCGACATCATTACGTCCACCATTTCTCCGCCGGTTGCCGGAAATCTCTGTCCCCAGGTGCTGCAGTTCAGTCCCCTGCAACGCATCGAATTGAACCACGGTACCATCCAGCCGATAAACTTCTTCGTATCCGGCGACGACTCACAGATTTACATCGCCGCCGCCGACACCGCCAGCATCCTGGTCTACGATTTCAACACCGGCACCTTGACCGGCATTGAACTCCAAGGCAACGCCACGCCGCTCAGCGCCGACATTTCCCCCGACGCCGGTACCATCGTGGTCGCCGGCAGCGATGGCATGCTGCACCAGATCACCACGGCATTCGGCGGCAACGACGTCGTCCAGTTGAGTTTCCCCAACCTGCCCAACTATCTGAACCCCTTCTGCACCTACACCCCATACGGGGGCCCCTGCACCTTAAATACGGTGCTGGTGAAACCGTAAAGCTTCTGAGATTTTTTGGGTCGGGAAGGAAAGTTACAGGAGAAGAACTGAGAACTGGCCACTGCCCACTAGCAACTGCTCTTAATTTCTAACTCTTTCCCCACGCTATCCAGCACGCCATTCACGAAGTGCACCGACTCCGGACTGGAAAATTTCCGCGCAATTTCCAGCGCCTCATTGATCACCACCGCCCGCGGCGTCTCCGGATACGCCATCAACTCCGCCACCGCCGCCCGCAGCAGGTTCCGATCCACCGCCGCCATGCGCTCCATGCGCCAGTGTTCGGCATGCTTCTCGATCAACCCATCAATCTCCGCCCCGCGATCGGTCGCCACCCGAAACAGATCGTCGGCAAACCCGCGCACCTCGGCGCTGGCCGCCGCATTCTCCGCCCAGAAGGTCTTCCGCACCTGCGCCGCATCCTGCTTCCCCATATCCGACTGAAACAGCATCTGCAGCGCCAGTTCCCGAGATTTTCGTCGTGTACCCATAGAGACAGTCGCTAGCGGCCTGTTGTCAGTCGCCAGCTTAGTGTAGAGGTTAGTTTACTGTAGGAAGGTTACTTATGCCGCTTCTGGTTTTTCTTAGGTTTGTCATTCCGACGACTCGCGGAGCTAGAAGCAAGAACCTGCTTTTGGCTGAGGTCCGCGGTCGGACGCCGAAAGCCGGAAGCCGGAAGCCGAATAGCTTCCCCCAGCGCCGCCATCTCCACCGCCGCCAGCGCCGCCTCAAATCCCTTGTTCCCCATCTTCAACCCCGCCCGATCGATCGCCTGCTCCAGATTCTCGCAAGTCAGCACCCCAAACGCATGCGGCACGCCCGTTTCCTGCGCCGACTGCCCAATCCCCCGCGTGACTTCATTCACGATCACGTCATAGTGCGCCGTATCCCCGCGCAGCAAGCAGCCGAGACAAATAATGGCGTCATATTTTTTCGTCAGCGCCAAAGTCCGCGCCGCCAAAGGAATCTCAAACGCCCCCGGCACCCGCACGACCTCGATGTCATCCTTCTTGCGCTCCCGAACGAAACAGCCCGTCGCAAGCGCTCAACAGCAGCCGCTCGGTGATAAACGCATTAAACCGCGCCACAACAATGGCAAACCGCTGGCCGGTTGCATCGAGATTCCCCTCGACTGCGCGAAACTCCGTCTCCGGCATCGATTCAACTTTCAATTTGGCTTTCTCTGTGATTTCTGTGCCTCTGTGGTGAATTGTTTTTGGTTTTGATCCGCAAGAAATTTGATCCGTGAAAATCCGCGCAAATCCGTGGCAAAAATTTACTTCCCCTTGAACTGCCGCCGCCCGCTTCTCCAGAAACGCCGCAGTCCCTTCCTTCTTATCTTCAGTCGCGCAAGCGACCGCAAACAGCACCGCCTCCAGATAAAGCCCTTCGCTCAACGTCATCTCCATCCCTTTATTGACGGCCTCCATCGCATACTGCACGGCCAGCGGAGCATTCGCAATAATCTTCGCCGCAATCGCCTCCGCCCGCGGAATCAACTCCGCCGGCGCCGTGACTTCATTCACCAGCCCAATGCGATGCGCTTCCTGCGCCGTGATCATCTCCCCGGCCAGCACCATCTGCATCGCGATCCCCTTGCCCACCAGCCGCGGCAGCCGCTGCGATCCCCCATACCCCGGAATAATCCCCAGCTTCACCTCCGGCTGCCCCAGCTTCGCATTCTCGCTGGCCAGCCGCATCGTGCAAGCCAAAGCAATCTCGCATCCGCCGCCCAGCGCAAATCCATTGATGCAGCAAATCACCGGCTTGCCCAGATTCTCAATCAAATTCAAAACCGACTGCCCGCGATGCGTATATTCCTTGCCCGTAACCGCATCCTGCTTGGCCAGTTCGCCGATGTCGGCGCCAGCAATAAACGCCTTCTCGCCCGCGCCAGTAAAAATAACGACGCGAATCGTGGCATCGCCCTTGATGTCATGAAACGCCGCCCGCAGCTCCTCCATAGTCGCCATGTTGAGCGCGTTGAGCACCTTCGGCCGGTTGACGGTGACGTAAGCAATCGAGTTTTTCTTTTCGAGAAGTATGTTTTCGAAGTTCATGAATTCAAAATTCCTTGCCACGGATTCATGCGGATCAACACGGATCAAAAACCGACCACAATCAAAAGCGCTCCCTCATCAATCAAAATGCCCTGTCATCCTGAGCGAGGATTGATCTCTGCGCCCAAGCGCAGAGATCAACCGCAGTCGAAGGACCCCTTTCAGCGCGCACCGCCCCTGTCTCACAAAGGAGTCCTCATAGAGCTATTTCGAAAGAACGCCTTTCGGAGCTAATCGTTATGCCTTCGAAAGGGATCCTTCGACTACGCGAGGACTTCACTTCGTGAAGTCCTCACTCCGCTCAGGATGACAATAACGCCTTATCCGTGAAGATCCGTGCAAATCCGTGGCTAAAGCTTCTGCGCCCGCGGCTTCTCCGCATCCGCATAATCATAGAACCCTTTGCCCGATTTCCGCCCGTACCACCCCGCCATCACCATCCGCTTCAGCAGCGGAGGCGACGCGAACCGCCGCTCCTTGAACTCGTCATACATCACATGCGTAATGTAATAAGTCGTATCGAGCCCCACAAAATCCAGCAGCGTAAACGGCCCCATCGGATACCCGCAGCCCAGTTTCATCGCGTTATCAATATCCTCAATCGACCCCACGCCCTCTTCATACGCGCGAATCGCATCGAGCAAATAGGGCACCAGCAGCCGGTTTACGATGAATCCCGTCTTATCCGAAGTCCGCACCGGAACCTTGCCCAGCTTCTTGGCAAACTCGTAAGCCGCCTCGTACACCTCGTCGGCAGTAGCAATCGTCCGCACCACTTCGACCAATTTCATCAGTGGCACCGGATTAAAAAAGTGTAGTCCAACAAACCGCTCCGGGCGTTTTACGGAAGTCAACAATTCGGTCACCGAAATCGAAGAAGTATTCGAAGCAAAAATCGCTTCCTTCTTCACCACGCCATCGAGCGACGCATACATCTTCTTCTTCTCGTCCACATTCTCGATGATGGCCTCAATCACAATGTCGCAATCGGCCAGGTCGGATTTGTAGTCGTCCCCCGAAGCCGCGCCCGAATCGCATCCTTCTGCGCCGCCGTGATCCCGCCCTTCTCCACCGGCCGCTCCGCAAACTTCGCCAAAGATTTCTCAATCCCAGCAAACCCCTTGTCGAGAAACTTCTGCTCAACTTCAAGCACAGTGACGTCGAACCCAGCCGTAGCGCAAACCTGCGCAATGCCCGACCCCATCAATCCACAACCGAGAACACCGACTCTTTGAATAGCCATTAAGTGACTTCCTTTTGCCACGGATTAACGCGGATTTTCGCGGATCAACTCAGGCGTGGGCAACCGATTACCGACCCTTTGCCGCCACGCTAGCCTTCGCCTTCTGTAAGTCGTCTTCATTCCAAAAGCCCGTGGGCCAAATCAGTGTTGGACATTGCTGCATTTCTTTTTCTGTTGCTTCCTGAGAAGAGCGACCCAAGATTGCTCCGTCATCCAAACGAACCTCGTAGCCCCTCGTAAAACCACTCTGTTTTCCGCAATCACTTGTTGGATAAACTTGGATCGCGATCTTAAGCCGCTCCGAGTCGCCCATCCATTGGATCGCAAAGAAATTGAGGCCGCGCGTCTCGCAATCGTGCTTGCTCCTGAATTCATTCTCCGCGATCTTTATCGGAAATATCTCGCGCACCTCATTCGAGGAAACGCGGAACACCCTTACCTCATAGCCGCCGATCATGCCTCCGTTACTCCACATAACGTAGAAAGCGCGCGAGTCCGGGGACCACTTGACGAAGACTCCAGCGCTTAACTCGTGCAGCTCGAAGTGCCCAATCAGATTCTTCCCCTGAAAGACTCGCAGCGCTCCACTCTCACTGTCTTTGCCCTCGCGATAATCTCCCAGGACCGCTCGAAACTGCCTGTCTGGTGAACTAACCGACGGCCTTCCCTTTAGGCTCTGTGGGACGAACACCTCGGCGCGACAGGAATTTGAGCTCGTACTCTCTGCGGCGATGCTCAGCGCCGAGCACGAGAGAATCAGTACAAGTATTGCTGTGCGCATTTGTCTATCCGTGAGAATCCGTGTAAATCCGTGGCCAAGAAGTTCTAGCTCATGCTCTCCACCACCATGGCAATCCCCCGCCCGACACCGATACAAGCCGTGGCCAGCCCATACTTCTTCGTCTGCCGCCTCAGATATTATGCAACGGCGAAACCCACTCCCGAAAAAGCGCAGACACCCGAATTGATGTGAACGGTTCCGAGATTAAGACGCTGTGCGGAAGGGGTCGATCAGCGGCCTTCGAGATTCTTGAGCCGGTCTGAAAGAGACTCAACTTCGGCGTCCAGCGCGCGAAGGGCCGCAGCATGGCTTTTCTGACGCAACTCTACGGGAGACGCCCACTTATGAAACTCGGTGAGCAAGGTAGTTTCCACCTTCTCCAGCCGGGCGCTAATCCACTGTTTGTCGTCGTCCGTGAGCATAGCGAAATTATAAGCCACCCGCGCAACTACCCGCCGAAGAAATCCCCGATTCCACGCGAAATGGCCCGCACTCATCGGTGGCAAAGCCCTAGCTCATGCTCTCCACCACCATCGCAATCCCCTGCCCCCCGCCAATACAAGCCGTAGCCAATCCATATTTCTTTCGACGCCGACGCAACTCGTACAGCAGAGTAATCACCAGCCGCGTCCCGCCCGCCCTACCAACTCAACTCCACCAGCGAAACGCTCTCCGCCGGCATCGAAAAATTTAGATTCACCGCTCCATCTTTGCTCTCAACCCACTGCGGCGATTCCAGCAATTGCAACTGTCCGGCTGCCTTCAGCGCGGCATACTGTTCACTCGACGGATTCTGCGGCGATCCCATCGCCTTCCACACTGTATAGGAATTGCTATGGCTCTGGTCAATGCGGTAGTGACGCACGAGAATCTTCCGCGGCCCCGCCGGCAACCCCGAAACATTCAGCTGAACCGGAGCATCAGCCCCGGCCGAATCCTCGTCGTGATAATTCCACACCAGCGCCTCAACCCCATGATCTCGCCGAGCCGCAATCCCATCCACATCCGCAGCTTCGCGAACTCCGGATCTCAATATCTGCGCCAACCCAAGCGCCGCGCTGCTCTTGAGCGGCACGCGCTCCTCACCCATCAACCCCAGCATCCGAAACAAATTCAGTACCGGCTTATCGATCCCGTTCGTGGCCAGCGTGCGATAGCCATAAAAATACGGCTGGTCTTCAAATTCAAAGGCCCAGGTAAGAATCCCCGTCAGATTTGCCCGCCGTCGTTCGTTCAGCTCCAAAATGTTCCCGATCGCCGCGGCTGTGTACGCCGGATACACCGTCCCGTTGCGATAGTCATTCTGCGGATGGTTTTGCGCCGAACACGCCGCGCATCCTTCCGGATCAGCCTCGCTCAGAATCACCGGCAGAGCCGCAAAGTTTGGAAACGACGTGACAATCTCCAGCCCTCGGTCCACGTCGCGAAGTTCGTTCGCCAGCCCCATGCGCACGCGCCCATCCGCGGCTTGGGCAACACCCTTGGCATGGAAGGTAACAAAATCCAGCGGCGCGCCAGTTTTTCCCGTCGCGAAATTCTTGCCTCCGGCACAATGCTGCAGAAACTGCCGCAGAAACGCAGCCGCCTTTTCGTCGGCCGGGCTTGTCGTAGCCGGTCCTCCCACGCGCGCCTCCGGCAACGCGCGCTTCACCGCATCGACCGCGTAATCGTAGAGCTTGTCGTACTCCTCCGGAGTACCGTGCCAGTAGCCGATATTCGGCTCGTTCCACACTTCCCAATCCCACGACGCAACCGTATCTTTTCCATAGCGCGAGATGCAGTGCACCACCCATTCATGCACCAGTCCCGCCCACTTGTCGTAATCCTTCGGCGGATAAGTCCATCCGCCAAAGAGTTCGCCCTTCGGCCAATGATGCCGGTAAGGCTCGGGATGCGTCGACAACGCTTCTGGCATAAATCCGATCTCGACGAAAGGCTTGGCGCCAGCCTGCACGTAGGTATCAAGAATGCGATCGACAATCTTCCAGTCATATACCGGATGCCCCGCAGCGTCCTCCGTGTAAGCGTTCGTCGATCCCCACTTCAACGCCGCCACGCCATCCCCGGTCGTCAACAAATTGTGCGCGCGAATCTGCACCGTCTCCGGACCCAGCGCTGCAAGTTCATCGATCAGTTCGCGCCCGTGTTGCATGTAGGTGTAATTAGGCTCGTCGTATCCGAAGTAGTCCCAGACGGGCGCAAGCCGCCCCAAACTCTTGCTCGCATCTACGTGAATCACAACAGGCGATTGGGCGATCAGGAAATTACTCTGCAGAAAAACCGAGAAGAAAGCCGCCGCGCCAAACAATAACACTGACCTTCGATTCATAACTTGCGAAACATTCCGCGCTTCAAACACCTGATCGCTGTTCAGAGAATAGACTCAGCCTTCATCCGTGAAAATCCGTGCAAATCCGCCGCCAAGATTCAGCTCATGCTCTCCACCACCATCGCAATCCCCTGCCCGCCGCCAATACAAGCCGTAGCCAATCCATATTTCTTTCGACGCCGACGCAACTCGTACAGCAGAGTAATCACCAGCCGCGTCCCGGTCGCGCCCAGCGGATGCCCCAGCGCAATCGCGCCGCCATTCACGTTCACTTTCTCGCGATCCAGTCCCAACTCTTTTTCGACGGCCAGATACTGCGCCGCGAACGCCTCATTCACTTCGATCAAATCGATGTAATCCAAATTCAGCCCAGCCTTCTGCAGCGCAATCTTCGTCGCCGGCACCGGACCGCGCCCCATCAGCTTCGGCTCCACTCCCGCAATCCCCCAGCTCACAATTCGCCCCAGCGGACTCATGTTGCGCTTGCGCACTTCGTCGAGCGACATCACCACCACGGCCGCCGCGCCATCAACAATCCCGCTCGCATTCCCGGCAGTAACGGTCCCGCCCTTCCCAAACGCAGCCTTCAACTTCCCGAGCCCCTCCATGGTCGTCTGCGGACGCCGGTGATCATCCTCAGTCAACGACTCACCCGTAGCCTCGCCCTTAGAATTTCGCAGCGCCACGGGAACCAGCTCTTCCTGAACCCGTCCTTCTTTGTAAGCCGCCTCGGCCCGCTGCTGCGAACGCAGCGCAAACTCATCCTGCATCTCACGCGTAATCCCCTGCTGCGATCCGTAAAGCTCTGCGGTATTCGCCATGTAAGACCCGCAGTAAGTATCCAGCAGCGCCACCATCAGCGAATCTTCCAGCTTCCCGCCCGGCGCCAGAGTAAATCCGTCGCGCCCGCGAATCACAAACGGTGCCTGCGACATGGCCTCCATCCCGCCCGCCAACACAATCTTCGCCTCATCGGTCTGAATCATCTGCGCCGCCGACACAATCGCCTGCATGCCCGACCCGCACAGCCGGTTCACCGTCAGCGCCGGAGTCTCAATCGGCAGCCCCGCCCGCAAGCCCACGTGCCGCGCCCCATACAGCGCGTCGCCCGAAGTCTGCTGCGCATTGCCAAACACCGCATGATCGAATTCTTTCGGATCAATCCCCGAGCGCTCGATCGCGCCCTTCGCCGCAACCGCCGCCAATTCCTGCGCAGTAAAGTCTTTCAATTTGCCGCAATAGCGGCCAAAGGGCGTCCGCGCCCCGCTGACAATCGCGATGTCACCTGGCTTCAACATGATTTTTCCCGGCAGGAACTCCGACAGAACCAATCAGAGTCGATCAACCAAACTTTATAGTTTAGCAATGAGTGAGGATGTTTGACCAACGAATGAAACCAACGGTAGTGGTGCAGTTTGTCCTTTACGCGACTCTGTCATCCTGAGGGGAGCCGCTTTTCAGGCGTAGCGAAGAGCCTGCCCTGAGCGCAGCCGAAGGGATCTCCCGCTTTACCGGCCCGACGCGTAAGCCAAACTGCACCACTGCCGGATTAGCACGAATGCGCGATGGAACGATCTACGCCACGGCTCCCGCCGACAGCACAGCCGGCCCCAACGCCACAATCTTCCCCGGCCCCTGCGCCATGGCCTGCGCCAGCGCGTGCTCAGCGCGATTGATCACTTCGGTGACCACATCCGCAGGATCGTATTCCGTGCGGATCACCGCCTCCGCCAGCCCCGCGGAAAACTGCGCCGACGCTCCCGGTGCGTTTTCATCTTTCGACGGCAGGCGCAGCTCGCCGATAATTTTGCGCAGTTTTTCCACCGCCAGCATCGCTTCTTTCTCCGCCGTCTCGCCCAGAAGGATCGCGATCGTCGTCGTATCGTAGCGAATCGCCAGATCGTTCGAGCGGATATTCGCGGCGAACAACTGTCCCGCTTTCTCCATCACCGACTGCACTTCCGCCTCGCCATATTCCTTGTTCATGGCGCCGCTCTTGCCGAACTGCAGCAGCAGCACCGAAAGCGACGATGCATTCTGAATCGCGCGCTTGCTCTCCGCCAGCAGCAGATCGATATACGAAGCCCGCTTCAGCAACCCGGACTTCTCGTCCGTCACTGAAAGATTTTTCACCAGCCGCCGCAGGCCAGCGTTATTCAGCGCAATCACCATCTGGTCGGCCAACGTTTTCAGCACGACCATATCCGCCTGCTGCCACGTTCGCGGACGGTTGTGTACCAGCACCAGCATGCCGACGATTTCTTCGCCATCGCTCAGCGGAATCGCCAGCACCGACGCGGCTCCCATCTCCACCAAAGCCTTGCGCGCGGCCAGCAGCGCCACGGCCTTCGGAGCGTCCTCAATGGCCAGCGGCTCATGCCCATCAACGGCTTTTTGCAGGCACGCTACCAGATCGGCAATCCCTGCCATGCTCGTCTTCTTCAATCCCTCAACACAAAATTCTTCCACCGCGGTCGCCGACAATCCGGCTTTGCCCATGGCCGCGATGCAGCGCGTTCCTTCCCAATGGGTTCCAATCTCCCGCACTGCCGTGTTCAACACCGCCGGAGCCGTGCCCTGGTGATATAACTTCCGCGAGATTTCCGCGACTCGCGTGAACGCCCGCACATCGGTCGCGGGATCCGGTAACGGCGCGGCTGGCGGCGCAGGCGCCGCAATCGGACTCACCGCAGCCGCAACCGCCGCTGGAGGCAGCGGCGCCGACCCCGCATACCGCGGCGTCACTCCCGCCGACATGTACAGCCGCTGCAAGTCCTCGTTCCGTTCTTCCTCGCGGGGAAATAATTCCTGAATTCTCTGCAGCCGTTCGACGGCTTTGTTACGCATGCCGTACTGCACCAGAATTTCCGCCTGCAACATCAAATCCTGCAGCGTTGAAGCTCCGAGCGTGCGGCTATCTTCGTGCACGGGTTGTTCCGGCGCTTTGCTCGCCGAAGAAAATCTCGCCGAGATCGCCCCGAATTTCCCAGCCTCCACATGCCCCTTCAGCTGATCCAGCCGCCGCAAGTGCCCCGGCTCATACGGATCAACCTCCGCCGCACGATCCAGGCACTCCGCCGCCTTAGGAAACTCGGCCGTGCTGACATAAAGGTCGAACAACTTCAGCAGCGTCTGGCAATAATCGTTCTCGCGATTGGACGCGTTATAAAGCTCGCTGAGAAATTCCAGCATCTGCGGCGAAGCCCGGTGCGCCGCCGTAATGTCTTCCATGATGGCGATGAACTGCCGCCGCTCGCCCCGCCGCCGCTGAAACTGCTCCAGCTTGCGAGCCAGCGCAACCGCCTCTTCATCCTGCTCGCCGTCCAGCAAACTCCCGATCAGCGCGATCACCTGCTGCACCCGCCCCGGATTCTGCTCGAATAGTTGCCACACCAGCGGCTCCGCCTCGGCGTGGCGTCCCGCAGCCAGCAAGGCGTCGGCGTAGGTCTCGCGCAAGGCCGCCGGAACCGGCCCGGAATTCATTTGCGGCTCGAGAATAAAAATCGCCGCGCCCACTTGTCCCTGCGCCAACAGGCTCTTGCCATAAGCCAATGCAATGCTCTGGTCCGACGCATCTTCCTGATACGCGCGCTCGTACCACTGCGACGCGTCGCCGCCCTCGGCCGTCACCAGCTGCGCGATGCGCTGAAATGCTCCCGCCGCCACTTTTCGATTTCCCAGTTCTGAAGCCACTTCCGCCACGCGTTGCAGATTAGCCTGAGTCGGCTCCAACGCGACCACGCGATCCAAAACCTCGGCAACTTCTTTCTTCTTTCCCAGTTTCCCCAGGTCGAGCAGCGCCGCTTCGTACGTGCCAACCGCGAGTTTCTTGTTCGATCCCTCCAGCAACTGTCCAAAGCGAAATTTCTGCTGCCACGTCGGACTCCCATGCCGCGCCAGCTTCTTATAGGTCAGGCTGGCGCGCGTCGCATCCCCCGCGCCCACCTGCCGCTCAAAAAGATCGCCCAGCAACTTGACCGCGTCCGCGTTACGACTCAATGATAGGCACAAGTCGGCAGCCAGTTGCCGCACCACGTCGTTCTCCGTATCGTCCCGCAACACAAGGAGATACTCATCGAGCGCTTCCGCAGTCTTGCCTTTCTGCAAAAGCTTCTCGGCGCGCTCCACGCGCTTGGCCAGTTCGGCTCGGTCCAGTCGTTTTGTGATTTCAGACATGCGAATTCAGGGCGGAGTAAACCCTGCTCCGATTCTAGGAGCGCCCTCCCGCAGCAGCAACGCAGTAACGCCCCCACTCGATTACGAAGGTCACCTTCCATCCCTTCGCGACCCGAAATCCAAGGACCTTTGCGAACTCGAAATCAGGTCATCCCGCATCGTGCGGGCCGGCAGATTTTTCGTTCCGGCAAAAAGAGGCATCCCGCCAGCTCACAGTGCTCCGCTCTCGAAAATGTCCTGCTAGAAAATAGTACAATTCCGCCCATCCCAGTCGCCCGGAGGCCTCATGCGATGTCGCGGAATTCTTCTCTCAGTCCTAATTGCAGCCCTTCCCCTTTTCAGCCAGAATGTGAACCTGAAGCATCCTGAGGAAGTCGGCGCCCAGAAACCGACGACGTCCGAGGAAATGCGGGATCGCGCCGCCCGCCTCCAACTCCAAAAAGACGCGAAGGAACTCTCCGACCTCTGCGCGTCACTCCCTCCCGACCTGGACGGCATCAAACAAGGCATTTTGCCGAAAGACGTTCCAGAAAAACTGAAGCGCCTCGAAAAACTCTCCAAACGCCTCCGCGAAGAACTCACTCAAGCCGCACCCGCCCCGGCACCCTGAGCCCAGCAGAACCTTCCCGGAAAAACCCTCGAACCTGACCTCGCGTGAGCCTGCGCAAAAACGTTCATCATTCGCTCACTCCGCTTCCAGCCACCGAAACTCCCTTGCCAGCCTCCACTTTCAGGGCTACACTGCTCCCGTTCTGTCCCCTGCGCTTTCCTGTTGAGGCGAATTCCAAATGTTGAAACAGTCACTCCGGCCCCTGTTGTTTCTCGGATTCTTATCCTTTACCGCCGCTGCACAAACATTCAATATTCCTGGTACAAACACCGATGGTTTTAATTCCGCCATTGCGCTCGATGCGATTCAGGGCGGCCAGATGGACTTCAACCTGTTCACGGTCAACACCCAGAATGGGAACGGCAGCCTCGTGCAGAGTCTCAGCGCCTCGGTTTCCAAGCTTGACCTGAAAGCGCCGGGAAAGGCGCAACGGGAGTACCAGAAGGGCTATCAACTGCTCATGCACAAGGACTTCCAGGGCGCAATCGACCACCTGGAAGCTGCCACCAACATCTACTCTAGTTTCGTGGCGGCACATAATGCACTGGGCTCCGCTTACCTGGGCCTGAATCAGAACGAACAGGCGCGCGATGAGTTCGACAAAGCCGTCACCCTCGACGATCACCTTCCCAATTCCTATTTGAATCTTGGGTGCGCCCAGCTGGCCTTGAAGCAATATCCGGCAGCCGAAGAATCCCTGCGCAAGGCCTCATCCATTGCCCCGCTCGACGTGCAGCTGCACACGGCTTTGGTTTACGGGGCCTTTCTGAACAAAGATTATCCAGCGGTGCTCGAGACCACGCATGAAGTACATGCCGGCAAACACAAGGGAGCATCGGTAGTTCACTTCTATGCGGCTTCGGCCCTGGCCGCCCAAGACAATCTGCTGGGCGCCCAGCACGAACTTGAAACCCTGCTGCAGGAGGATCCCAAGTCCCCCTCCGCCGATCAGTTGCGCCAGGTTCTGCAGCAACTCAAGACCGAAGAAGCCGCCCGCGCCGAGGCCAAGCTCCACCCCGTTCACCCCGCCGAGACGCTTCAGACGGTGACCTTCTCCGCGAACGCGCCGAAAGCTCCGACGGCGGAAGAATCCATGGCAGGCGCACAACAGGTCTTGCAGAACCTGAAACAAAAAGCGCAGATCGCTGAAGCCCAAATCGCGCCCGATCCCGTTTGCACATCCTGTGCCGCCACCTCGATCGAATCCTCCGTTTCTTCGAGTTCTCAATCCCGCCCAGCCAAGACGAGAAGTGATTCTCTACCCATTTTCCGCTCGGCCGTCGACGAAGTCGCAATATCCTTCGCTGCCACCGACCACGGACGATCGGCTATGAACCTGACCGCCTCCGATATCGAAGTGCAGGACGACAATCACGCGCCCCACGCCATCCTGGGCTTTCGCAACGAATCGGGATTGCCCCTCCGCTTAGGATTGATTATCGACACCAGCAACTCCGTCACCGACCGTATGACGTTCGAGCAGGCGGCTGCAATCAAATTTCTTCAAACTGTTCTTACCAGCAAAGATGACCTGGCCTTTGTCGTCGGCGTGAATAATTCGGTTCTGCTGGTACAGGATTTCAGCGCAGACCAGGCGCTCATTTCCCATGGCATCAATCAACTCGCACCCGGCGGTGGCACCGCGCTGTGGGACGCGGTCTCCTTCGGCGCTAAGAAACTTGCCGATCGCCCGGAAGTCCAGCCCGTCGCGCGGGTGCTGGTCGTAATCAGCGATGGCGAGGATAATTCGAGCAACACTACGCTGAAAGAGGCCATCACGAGCAGCCTGCATGGCGAAGTAGCCATCTACAGCGTCAGCACCAGAAACTTCACCGATACCGATGAGGGCGGACGCATCGGCGACCAGGCGTTAAAAACTCTCTCGGAACTTACCGGCGGAGCCGCCTTCGCACCCGGCTCGGTTCGCGGGCTCAAGAGCAGCCTCGCCGACCTGCAAGAAGTCATCCGCGGACGCTACCTCATCTCCTACAAGCCGGCTTCTTTCCAACGCGACGGCCGCTACCGCCCTATCGAAATCAAAGCCGAAAAAGACGGACACAAACTCAAGGTCTACGCCCGCCGCGGCTACTACGCCACGTCCACGCGCCCTTCCTCCGAGGACCGATAATCCAACATTCGCTGATCGAGCAACAGTCAACAACCGCCGAAGTTCACCGACGAGAGTGACGACCGTCGCAAAGAAAATTTCTCCGTTGCGCGCACCCGCTTCCTCCCTGGCTTGGGCAATCCCGCACTCTTTGCTATCGTGCTCCATGCCTTCGCGGCCCACTTTATCACCAGCTCATCCACCGCTAACCAGTAACGAAGACGGCCTCCGCCACCAGCTCTCCGCCGGACAAATGGCCATGGTCGCCGTCGGAGGCTCCATCGGCACCGGCCTTCTGCTCGGCTCCGGCGCGGCCATGGAGATCGCCGGCCCCGCCGCCATCCTCAGTTTTCTCATCGCCGCTTTCATCAACTGGACTGTCGCCATGGCCCTCGGCGAACTCGCCTGCGCTCATCCCGCCGCCGGAAGTTTCGGCGTCTACGGCGATCTCTATCTCAACCAATTCGCCGGATTCATCGCCCGCGCCGGCTACTGGATCGGCCTCTCCCTCGCCATCGGCGCAGAAATGGTCGCCGCCTCCACCTACATGTTGACTTGGTTTCCCGGCGTTCATCCCTATATCTGGATCCTCGTCTTTGCCGCCGTGCTGCTCATCATCAATCTGCGCAGCGTCGGCTCCTACGGACGCATCGAGTTCTGGCTCTCCATGATCAAGCTCTCGACCATCCTCGCCTTCATCGTGATCGGCGCGGCGTTGTTACTCCGTCACCGCATCCCACCGCAATACAACGCGCAAGGCGGATTCTTTCCCAAAGGCCTATGGTCGCCGCTGGTCGCGATGACTTTCGCCGTCTACAGTTTCGGCGGAGTTGAAATGGTCGCCGTCACCTCCGGCGAATCGCGCTCGTCGAAAGAAACTCCGCGCGCCGTCTGGCTGACGTTCCTCACTCTCACCTTCGTCTACGTCGGCGCTATCGTCATCCTGCTCGGCGTTATGCCCTGGAACCACGCCGGCGTCACCGAGAGCCCCTTCGTCACCACGTTCCGCACCGTAAAAATTCCCCACGCCTCCGCCGTCATGAACTTCGTCGTCCTCACCGCCGCCGTCTCCGGAGCCAACGCCACCCTCTACGTCGCCTCCCGCATGCTCTTCTCGCTGGCCCGCACCGGATGGGCTCCCACCGCACTCGGCCGCCTCAATCACGAAGGCTCGCCGCAATACGCCGTGCTCGCGTCGTCCTTCGGAATCCTCTTCGCCCTCGCCCTCGTTCTCTGGGCCCCCGAAAACGCATTCCGCTACATCGTCGGCGCAGCCTTCACCGGGATGATCCTCTCCTGGCTGGTCTCCCTCGCCGCCCACATCAGCTTCCGCACTCGCCGCTCCCGCGCAGATCTAGCCGCTCTCCCCCTCCGCTCCCCGCTAGGAAAATGGGGATCAATCCTCGGCCTCATCCTGGTCACCATCGCCCTGCTCCAAACCTGGCTCTACTCCGATCGTGAATCTCTACAGCGGCCTGGCCTGCCTGGCCGTCCTAACCCTCACCTACGCCCTGATGAAGCCGCGCCAAAAAATAAAAGTATGAGCCACCCGAAATCACGTAGGGACGGACGCATTCGTCCGTCCGCCGGGCAAAGCGCGGAACGCACTCAGCCAGCAGCGCCCATCAACTCTCCCCGCTGTCACGCTGATCGCAGCAGAAAGAATCGCCTCGCGATCCTCTCTGTGAAGTCTAAGCATCCCTACCCGCGCACCACTCTCGCGTTGAAATCCGCCACGGCCGACCCCTCGAACATGACCGCGAGTCCATCTCCCGCCCGCCAATCCCATGTATATTGTCTCTTCCGTCGAATTCAAATCCCACTCCGCCGCACTGTCGGAAAGGGCACCCCGTTGAAACCATCGCGCAGCTTCCTGACTCTTCTGATCCCATTCTTCTTTCTCGTCACAGCCTTGGCCCAACAACCCGACAAAATTTTCTTCCACGCCAAAGTCTTCACCGCCGATCCGCAAAATCCCTACGCCGAAGCCGTCGCCATCCGCGGCGACAAAATCCTCGCCGTCGGCAATCTCCAGGAAGTGGAAAAATCCGCCGCTCCCACCGCCGAGCGCATCGACCTCGAAGGCAAAACTCTCTTCCCCGGCTTCATCGATTCCCACAGCCACTCCATCGACGGCGGACTCAACCTCATCTCCGCCGACGCTAGCGATAAAGTCGACACTCTCAGCCAACTCCCCGCCTTCGTCGCCGACGCCAAAAAATCCGGCCGCGGCATGCGCGGCGACATCCTCGAAATCCTCGGCCTCCCGCTAGAGTTCTGGTCCCACCCCGACACCCTCAACGCCGACTTCAGCACCGGCGAATACGCGAATCAGTCCGTCCTGCTCCGCGGCATGGACGGCCACACTTCCTGGGCGAATCGCGCCATGCTGCAGCGCGCCGGCATCACGGCAGATTTTCTGAAGAGCCTTTCTCCTGAACAGCGCGCCTACTACGGCATGTTTACGGATAAAGACAAAACCGGCCAGCCCAACGGATTCCTGGTCGACGCCGGCGCGGAAAAAATTGAACCGCTCCTGCCCAAGCCCACGCCCGAACGCTTACTCGCCGCCGCCCGCGCCGCCCGCGAATACAACTACAGCCTCGGCATCACCGCCTGGCTCGATCCCTTAGCCGCAGATTATGTTCTGCAGGCCTACAAACTCCTCGCCGATCACGGCGAACTCACATCGCAAGTCGTCGCCTTCCCCCAAGTGTTGTCGAAAGATCCCGCAGCCGAACTCGCCACCGTGCAGAAAACTCGCGAGCGCTATAAAGATGTCCCCAACCTACACATCACCGGTATAAAAGTTTTCGCCGACGGCGTGGTCGAGTTTCCCTCCCAAACCGCCAACCTCACCAAGCCCTACAAAAACACCGGCCGCTACGGCGACCTTCTCTTCGAGCCCAAAAAGTTCGCCGAACTCTGCATCGCCGCCGACAAACAAGGACTCATCATCCACGTCCACGCCATCGGCGACGGCGCGGTGAACGCCGCGCTCAACGGCATCGCCGCCGCCCGCGAGGCCAACGGAAATTCCGGCCTGCCCGACACTCTCACTCACGAACAATTTGTGCAGCCCACAGATTTTCCCCGCTTCCGCGAACTTGGCGTCATCAGCGCCCTGCAACTGTTCTGGGCCGATGCCAGCAACGACACCATCGAAATCGTGAAGCCCTATCTCGATCCCGAAATCTACAAGTGGCAATATCCCGCCCGCTCCATCCTCGACAACGGCGGCATCATCTCCGGCGCCAGCGACTGGCCCGTCTCGACCGCGAATGTTTTCCGGGGAATCTATCAAGCCGAAACTCGCAAGGGCGACGAAGGCATCCTCGACGCCTCGCAAGACATGCCCCGCGAAGCCATGTTCTACGCCTACACCCGCAACAGCGCCCGCGCCATGAACATGCAGGACTCCCTCGGCTCCGTCGCTCCCGGCAAAAACGCAGATTTGATTCTTCTCGATCGTGACGTTCTCACAATCTCGCCCGAAGAGATGCGCGACACAAAAGTTCTGTGGACCATGGTCGCGGGGGAAATCGTATATCGCGCGAAGTAATCCTCCATTAATAGAGGTGGCATACAGAAAAGAAGCAAGCCAATCGGATCGGCACAAATATCGGAAATAACCCGTTAATCGCCTGAGTTACCGCAACTTTTCCTACTTAGCCTTCGTTTCACTCCGCGTTGTCCCCTGGTCCCTGCACTTTCGTCAGCAACAATTCACCCGCCCCTGGGTTTTAATAATCACGCCCGGATAGCTCGGGTAACCGGGGAGATGTTGCTCGTTTTCCTGCCCCGCACTAAGGAGAAATGACCATGTCTCTTCGCTCGCAAGTTCGCACCCTGCTCGTCGCCGCTGCGATTATGGCGCCGATGCTGGCTCTGCCCGCCGCGCAGGCGCAAATTGGCGTCGCGCTTTCCATCAACATTGCACCTCCGGCTTTGCCGGTTTATGAACAGCCACCGCTGCCCGCAGCGGGTTACATGTGGACTCCCGGCTACTGGTCTTACGGCGACGCCGGCTACTTCTGGGTTCCGGGCGTGTGGGCGCAACCGCCCGCGCAGGCCTGCTTTGGACGCCCGGCTACTGGGGTTTTGAAAGCGGAGTCTACGGCTGGCACCGCGGATACTGGGGCCCGCACGTCGGCTTCTACGGTGGCGTGAACTACGGCTTCGGCTTCGGCGGCGTCGGCTTCGTCGGCGGCGAGTGGCGTGGCGGAGCATTCGCCTATAACAGCGCAGTCGCAAACTTCGGCAGCGTGCGCGTCACCAACGTGTACGAGAACCGCACCATCGTCGAGCAGAACACCATCGTCAACGTCAATCACGTAGCCTTCAATGGCGGCGTCGGCATTCAGGTGCATGCGTCGGCAGTGGAGATGCAAGCGGCCAACGAGCGTCACTTCGATCCCACTCCGAACCAGGTGCAGCATGAAACTTTTGCCTCGCATGATCGCGCGCAGCTGGCGTCAGTAAATGGGGGCCGTCCCGCAACCATGGCGGCTTCGAACGTAAACGAATATCACTCAGTGGCGCAGCAGCACGCGCAATCGCAGCCCATCTCGTCCGCCGATCGCTCGGCGGGCCGCAACTACAATCCCAACACGCGTGAAGCCAATCAGGACCAGCGCATCTCCAACGGCCTGCGCAGCGGCCAGATGACTTCCGGTGAAGCGGCCCGCGCCGAGCACACGCAATCGAATATCGATCAGCAAGTGCACGACGATCGCGCCGCCAACGGTGGCAAGCTGACCGGTGCGGAGCGTCAACAGATCAACGGCGAGCAAAACCAAGCCAGCCGCCAGATCTACGACGAAAAGCACAACGACAACACCGTGAAGCCCAACGAAGTCGACAACCGCGAAGCCAACCAGCAGCAGCGCACCGCCAACGGCCTGCGCAGCGGCGAAATGACTTCCGGCGAAGCGGCTCGCACCAACCAGAACCAGGCCAACACGGCGCAGCAGGTTCACAACGAGCGCACCGCCAACGGCGGCGCCTTGACCGGCAAAGAAAAGAAGCAGGCCAACAAAGAAGAAAACAAGAGCAGCAAGCAGATCTACAACGAGAAGCACAACAACAAGAAGACGAAACCTGCCAAGGACTAACCAGCAGGAAAACCAATCAAAATGAAACGGCCGCCCTCGCAGGCGGCCGTTTCATTTTCCACTTCTTAGCAATTCCATCACGCACTTACTAACTACTTACACAAACTAGTGATGTCGCCCACGATCGCAGTCGCTCCGTCAAAGTTCCCCGGCAGTTCGTGCGGCGCACCCTGAATACAGGCCATCGTCTTAGTCGACTTAATGGCGCTATACCACTCGCTGCCGAGCGGCACAGGCGACCCCAGATCGTCGCTGCCAAAAAGAACCCTCACCACCGTCTTATAAGTCGGTGCCGGATAATCGTCGGACAAAACGCTGTCATGGTGGAAGCTCGCGTAAGGCTGCTTGCCATCACTGTTAATGTCCGCGCTGCAAACATCGGTCGGATATGCCGGATCAACATAATCCGCCGCCGTTTCGAGGCCATAATTTTCCGAAATCCTCGCGCCCTTCGGACAACTTACGCTGAACACCGGCGCAGCCGCCCCCGCGCAACCGTGATCGATCCGGCCATACGGCGGCCCCGAAGTCGGTTCCACCATAGTGAACTCCGGCCCGGGCCCCGAACTGTTCCCCATCCCATACTGCGTGATGGCGTACGCCACCAGGCCCGCACCGCCGCTGTTTCCGGTCGCGCAAACTGGGTGCGCATCTTTTTTCAGAATAATCGCCCACACCGCATGCACCAGCGTGGCATACCGGCAAGCCAAACTTCGCGGACCATCCGTCGCCGGCCCCGTCAGCCAGCCCGAGGGCTCACTAATCAAATTTGAAGGATCGCTAAAGTTCACCTGCACCGTCCGGTAATTCGCCGCGTTGATCGACTGCACCACCATCAACCCGCAATTCGAGTTAGTGCAACTGGCATCACCCAGATAATCCTGATCGTAGTCGTAGTACTCTCCCCCGCCTCCGCCGGTTGTGAAAAACACGGTGCCCTGCAGAAGGCTGGCGTCCGGCGCCTCATTGATCTTGACTCCAGCCGCAAATTCCGCTGTAGCTTCCGCGCAATCCGAAATCACAACGCGATAACAAGTCCCGCCCGCCAACCCTTTTTCATCGCATGATGCCATCGCGATTTTCGAAGTCCCGATCGTATTCTGCGCAGCCCGCGCCGGACTAACTGCGCCCGACACAAATCCTGCCCCCATCAGCGCAAGAAACAAAGATGTCGAGAATCCGAGCCCCACCTTACCCGCCAAACTCCGGCCTAACCCTCTGAGGCCAAACCCGCGAAAAACATCCGTCAACGACATAGCATTCCCCCACTGGAATCAAACGTCCAGCTTGGCATCGAGCCGACCGATGGTCAATCCCACAACCGGGCCAGTGAAGATTTCTGCATACAAAGAATTCTTTTTGCGTCCGCGAGCAGCCGGAAAAAAAGGCGCCGGAAGGGTTCCGGCGCCATCGAGTGAATCCAACTCGCGAGATGCGGTCAAGCGAGAAGTCAAAAACTTGTTGTTGCCCCAAGCCAAAAGCTAAAGGCCAAGAGCCAAAAGCTAAAAGCCCTACTTACTCTCCGCCACCGACGGTCCGGGCGTAGTCCCAAAATCCCCACGTCTGCTGTTCACGGCCGTCCGGGCCACGCGCGCGTTCGGCTGCGCCGCGGCTGCGGCTCCGTAACGCTCCAGCAGCACCGGAGCCATGCTGTTCTCGGCTTCTTTCACAAAGATCATCTGATTTTCCGAAGCCATGTCGACGCGCACAAAGTCTCCCAGCTTGACCTGTCCGGTCGCGACCAGATTGGCCAGCGGGAAAACCAGATTACGTTCAATCGCCCGCTTCAGGTGGCGCGCCCCATACCGCGGATCCGTGCCTTCCTTCAGCAAATATTCTTTCACCGCCGTGGTGCAGTTGAACACGAACTGGTTGGTGCCCGCAGCCATCAGCACGCGCTGCTGCACCATCCCCAACTCAATGTCCAGAATCTGCGAAAGATGTTCATCCCGCAGAGTCTTGAACACCACCGTCTTATCGATGCGGTTCATGAACTCCGGCGTAAACTTGCGCCGCGCCGCGTCCACAGCCGTGCGCTGAATCCGGTCGTCAAACTTCTCATCCACTTCGACCGCTTTCGGCGAGAATCCGAACCCGCCATCCACCATGTTGGTCATTTCGCTGGCGCCCAGGTTCGAGGTCAAAATGATGATGCACTGCGACAAATCCACGCGCCGGTTGTCGCCCAAAGTCAAAGTCGCCTTGTCAAGAATTCCCAGCAGCAATTGCCACAGCGAGTCCGAAGCCTTCTCGATTTCGTCAAACAACAGAATCGACAGCTTCAGCTTCTCCGTGTACCACTGGTTCAACGCTTCCTGCGTGAGCAGCGGATGCGTCTCCCGATGTCCCAAATATCCCGGAGGCGAACCAATCAACTTGGCAATCTCGTGCGAATGCTGGAACTCCGCGCAATCAATCTTGATGCAGGCCCGCGCGTCCCCAAACAGCGCCTCGGCCATCGCTTCCACCACGCGCGTCTTGCCCGATCCCGTGGGCCCTAGAAACAGCAGGTTCCCCACCGGACGTCCCGGCGCATTCAACCCCGCCAGAAACATCTGATAGATCTCAACCACTTTTTCGACGGCGGCGTCCTGGCCCACAATACGGCGGCGCAAGGCGGCATCAAATTCACCAGCATCGCTGCTGCGGCGGTTCGGATCGAGCACTGTTGCCAGATTCGTTCTCATATTTTCGATGCCCGGGGCTCCCGGACGATTTTCCCTTTCCTCAGGCCGTTTTTCTTCGGCTCTTCTCTAGCGAGTTTCGCGCTTTCTTACCGCTTTCATAGGCCTTGTTCCGTCGATCAGGCCTACTTCCTGGAAGCTCCCCATCCCCGTCCCCCAGCCTCCCGAATCATGCCGCATCCGGTTGCCTTGTGAATAAGCAACCCGCTGGCCACGCCCCAGCCAATTTCCGCGGTCCCAGTCAACCCCCACATCCACCAAGGTTTAGCGCGACCCAACCCCGATTCGCAGCACCCCGTCCCAGAACTGCACAGACCCAAAGAGAAATACTTTGCACCATCCAGGAAGGAACAATACCGCCCCGGAAGTGGAGATTAGGAGCCGCCGCAGCCGACCAGCAATAAAGCCCGGAAGCCAAGACAGCCCGTGTAGCGACGCGCGCAGTCGCCCGTCTCGCGAGGGCCTGCCCTGAGCCTGTCGAAGGGGCGAAGCCGAGCGACCCCGGGCCCCCCCGAAAGCCAAGGCTCCGCGCTCGCAACTCGGTACTCGCTACTACTTCTCCGCGGGTGTTACTCCCCACGTAACTAGCACCCACCCAACTCCGCCGCTACTATCGAAGTCACGCCAGGATTTTCGCGGAGGATTCGCTTGCGCCTTTCGTCGGTTCGTATCGTCACTGGGATTTCTTGTGTCTTATTCGCCGCCGCCGCATGGCAGGTCGGCCCGCACTCCACATCCGAATTCACCGCCGAAGCCCAAACCGTGAAACCCGCGACGGCGACGCCCGCGTCAGCCTCACAACTGCACGCCGTCAGCGCCACGGTCCCCGACACCACCAAGCCCGCGGCCCCAGCCGAGCCCAAACCCCTCGCCGCGCCCGGGACAGAAATCTACACCGCCAAACGCGGCGAAGCAATCCCAACTATCGCTCGCCGTTATTTAGGCAAAACCGCCTATCTCACGACCTCCGCAACTCGCCGACGCCATCCGCGCCGTCAACCACAAATCCGACGCCGACCAACATCCTCAAAGCCAACGAAAACATCATCATCCCCGGAATCCTCGCCGCGCCCATCACCGAAAAAACCATTCCCGTCGCCCGAGACTTCGAAGTCCGCGCCATCTACCTGACCGGCATCATGGCCGCCAGCGACCACGGACTCCGCATCATCAAGCACTGGCGCGAAGTCGGCGGCAACTCGGTCGTCTTCGACATCAAAGATTCCGACGGCAGCGTCAACATTCCCTTCGAGCACCCGCTGTTAGGCCAGCACCAGGTCTACATTCACGACGTGCCGAAGTTCGTCCACTTCGTCCACCAGCAGAACATGCACGCCATTGCGCGAATCGCCATCTTCCGCGACGAGCGCCTGGTCGTGAACCATCCCGAACTAGCAGTCCAGTCGCGCAAAAATAAAACCGCATGGCGCGAAAACGGCAAACTAGTCTGGACCGATCCCAGCAATCCCAAAGTGCAGGACTACGACATCGCCATCGCCAAATACGTTGCCGGGCTAGGCGTCGACGAAATCCAATTCGACTACGTAAGATTCCCCGCCGAAGGCGACCAAAAAGACGCCCAATTCGTCTTCCAAAAAGATCAACCCGAGCCCGCATCCACTCCCGACAAAAAAGACGATGTCATCCTGACGACGGCGCAAGCCGTCGGAGGGACCCTACCGCAGCCGCAATCTCAACCGCGGTCCACAGGATCGCCAAAGTCCGCGCACCCAGCAGCTCACGCAAGCGCCAAACGCCCAGCCGATCGCCCAACCGGCCCCCAACGCACCGACGTCATCACCGCCTTCCTGAAGAAAGCCTACGCCGAACTCCACCCCACCGGCGTCCTGCTCAGCCTCGACGTCTTCGGCGTAATGGCCTGGCAGCGCCAGGTCGACCTCGCCCACACCGGACAAGACATCGTCGGCATGGCCCACTACTGCGACGTCCTCAGCCCCATGATCTACCCCAGCCACTTCTTCGGCATGGACAACATCGCCCACCCCGGCGACGAGCCCGCCCACTTCATCGGCGAATCCATGGCCCGCTTCGAACTCATCACCCATCCCGACGGCAACCTCGCCACCGGCGTAGTCATCCGCCCCTGGCTGCAAGCCTTCCACTGGCGCACCAAAACCTACTCGCCCGAATACATCAAGATCCAGGTAGAAACAGCCAAAGAAAAAGGTGGCATCGGCTTCTTGTTCTGGAACGCCGCCAACGATTACTCGAAGCCCTACGAAGCCATGCCCGAAATGAAAGCCGCCGACGCCAAAGAACCCAAAGCCAACCCCAAATACCTCCGCGGCGACGAACTGCCAGTAGCCACAACACAAGCCGCATTGGCCCCGATCAAATAACCTGAGTCACCTAAAGAATTGTCATCCTGTCTCTAACGACGATGCCGCGTGTCAAGCGATTTTGAGCGACACCTCTCCTGGGGGCACTTTTGATTTTTCAGAAGCGCCATTTCGCTCTCGTAGAAAGTCTTTGACTCCCAGACCAAGGTCGTCTTTCGATTTCAATCGCGCAGTGGACCCGTCAGGTTCCACCATCCATCTCTTCGGGACTTGCTCCCACGATTACTCAGTTCGAACTCCCCGACTTTTTCAGGGAGGCAGGCTGCCCACTCAAGTGCTCGGCTCGATTACTCGCCGGCCACAGGATGACTCGGGCTCGCCTGCAGGACCGCCTGACACAGTTGCGCGTACGTCCAGTCTTCACGCAACATCAGGTACAACCGCGTGGCCAACTTTCTGGCCACCGCCACCTTGGCGACGCTGCGATTTTTGCGCGCCGCCAGGCGTTTGTAGAAGCGCTTCAGTTGCGGATCCAACCGCGCCGCCGTCTGTCCCGCTTCCACCAGCAAAAAGCGCAGAAACGAACTGCCCTGTTTGCTGATCTTGCCCAGCCGCTGTTTTCCGCCGCTGGAGGCTTCGCTCGGAATCAGCCCAAAATAACTGCCCACCTGCTTGGCCGATTCGAACCTCTCCGCCGGTCCCAGCGTCAGCACCATCGCCAACCCCGTCACCGGCCCCACTCCCGGATGCGTCATCAACCGCACCGCCTCCGGCCGCTGCCGCGCTTCGTCTGCGACTCGCTGGTCCAGTTCGCGGATCTCCACTTCCAATCCGTCCAACTCTTCCAGCAACTTCTTGCGACGTTCGGCCGCGTACGGCAACAACGACAACTGCTCCAGCTCCGCGCGCCCGGCCTTGCTCCACAGCTTGCGCTTTTTCTGCACGCCCTGGCTCAGCGCCATGGCCTGCAGCTGGTTCTTGGTCCGCGTCCGCGCCTGCACCTGCTTGTGCCGATGCACCAGTAACTGCCGCACGTCCCGCACCTCCAGACTCGGCACCCAGATCCGCGGAAACCGATTCTCGCGCAGCAGATCCATCAGATGCTCCGCGTCCCGCCGATCCGTCTTCTGCTTGCGCACCACCGAGGCCCGCACCTGCGCCGCATCCCCGATCCACAGCTCGATGCCCAACTCCGCCAACAGCCACTCGAACCACGGATAGTGTCCGCACGCCTCCATCCCCACCCGCACTTGCTGCCCCGCCAGACCGCGGTAAAACTGCTCCGCCTCCGCCCGGTGCTGCAACCGCTTCTCTTCTATCTCCCCCGTTAAGTTGTCAAAGATCCCGACCTGCTGAAACCCAGGATGAAAATCACAGCCTATAATCAGCATGACGTTGGCTCCTCTCACGAGCCCTGGTCTTGTTCGTCACAAACCACTCTACTCGCGACGGGCCAACGTCGTTATGCAATCAAGCGAGGATTGGTCTTTGCGCACTTAGCGCAAAGACCAACCGCAGTCGAAGGACCCCTACCCTCTCAGCCACACCCACCCGCCGCAGGGAGTTCTCCCCGCAACCCCGGCCCAGCCACTTAGGAAGCCCTCGCTTCGCTGCCCGCACCCCCGTGGAAGAGCGGCGCTTCAGCGCCGCGTAAACCCCAAAACCAGAATCGGGCTTCAGCCCGCGACCCGCGCCCAAGAATCCCCTTGTCATCCCTCCCCACCCAATGTAAAAAGGACCCCGACTATGAAGGGGTCATGGCAAAGCGAAGCCATGGCCCTTTTTCTTAGCTCCGGGTACGATTCCGAAGAGGAGAGAGCGAATGTCCGAGATTGTGTTCTCCGAGGAAAACATCCAGCGCATCTTCGGCCATGAGGCCGCAGAGGACGAGGAATTCGATCGGCTCAAGGAGTACTACTTCAAAAGCAAGACCTTCGACAAGATTAAAGCCGACCTCCCGCTCCGGATTTTGGTTGGCCATAAGGGCATCGGGAAATCTGCACTTTTCAAGATTGCTATGGCCGAAGACCGAGAAGGAGGGAGGCTTCCAATCTTCCTTAGGCCAAACGACATTATGGGGATCAAGCCCGCGACGCCTGCCTTCCTCAACCGAATCAGCGACTGGAAGTATGCCCTCCGGGCGATCATCGCGCAAAAGGCCTTAGACGAGTTCGGCATAGGCGGGGAAGGCAAGGCGGCTGAGGCGTTGAGCGTTGCCGGCAAGACGCTCACCTTCCTCAAAGAAACGCTAAGGCCTTATAGCGAATCCAAACTCGACCTTACTCCCGCGCAAAAGACGCTCATCACAAAATTCCTAAAGAAGGCTTCAATAACCGTCTACATTGACGATCTCGACCGAGGTTGGCAAGGGCAGCGGGAGGATATTCAAAACCTCTCTGCGCTGGTAAACGCTCTCCGCGACTTGTCAAGCGAGAATCCGGGCCTCAAGTTTAAGCTTTCACTCAGGTCAGACGTTTATTTCCTGCTGAGAACGTCCGACGAATCCACCGACAAACTCGAAGGGTCAGTCGTTTGGTTTTCCTGGTCTAACCACGAGATCCTGGCACTCCTGGTCAAGAGGATCGAAACTTTTTTCGGGAGATCAGTCGACGAAGGGAAGCTGTTGGGTATGACGCAGCCCGACCTTGCAAAGTTCCTAATGCCTCTCATGGTTCCAACCTCCGGGGAGCCGGCAAGTGGGAGTGCGTCCCCCTCTATCGAGTACTAATGTCGCTGATCCGAAAACGGCCCCGGGACTTAGTAAAGCTCTGCTCCCTCGCAGCGCGACGCGCAGCTGATTCTGATCGAGGCATGATGATGACGGAGGACTTCAGGGCCGTTTTCGAGGAATACTCCCAGGGCCGCGTACAAGATACGATCAACGAGTTCAAGTCCGAACTCCCTGACATCGAGCGGTTGATCCTCAACATGAAACCGAATCAGGTCGAGAAACGCACACAGGCCGGGTATGTCTACAAAACCGACGCCCTGCTGCAGAAGATTGGAAACCTGACCCAGCAGGGCAAGTTTACGTTTGCGAACGGCAAAGTCGCGACGCCTAAGGATCTCGCCCAATTCATGTTCAAGATTAACTTCTTGACCGCGCGCAAGTGGCTCGATAGTGGTGAGCTCGACCGGAAATACTTTGAGGAGAACCGCTACTTGTCCGGCCACTTCGTTGACTACGGTTATGAGTGGGAGATACACCCCGCGTATCGTTGGGCTCTGCAGCCCGACAGTCTCGACAAAATCTACGAACAGGTCGAACTCGGCGAGAATTAGCGCCACGATCCAGGCACCCCACGCTTCGCGGTTTTCGAAGCGTGGGCACCACGAACCGTGTCATCGGGCGCCTTGCCTAGAATCGCAAGGCGCTGGCGCGGACTTCGCCCCATCTAAGCTTCCCAAACCCGGGATCCCTCCCCGCCCCAAATCCTGTCAACCCCCCACAAAATATTTCTATCCCCTACTCCCCCAACCTCATACAACCCGTTTTCCACTGCCAAACGCACTAAAGGATGTTAAAATGCTACACAGTGATTAGCTGCAAGCAACCCATCGTCCATCCCGAAACGGGAAAGCTTCCCACCGAAAACTCCAGCGCTAACTCCTTTGTCCGCAATATTTTACCCATAACTCCAGCGTTTCCAATATTTTGCAGACACGAAGTCATATCCCCCGACCCTAACTCCTTTAGACCAAGGATTTTAGCTCGCAGCCATAAAAAAAATCGCGATATCGATTCGCCTTCCGTCGCAGGCCTCACGCAATCATCCGAGACAAGCCACGCCGCCGCGCTCAACTCTCAACTCGTCAACCCGCGCACCAGAGACCTCGATTCCCCTCGGCTATAATGGTCTCTAATCCTCAAGGAGTCCGCATGGCGATTCAGAAGACCGACAAGATCTGGCATAACGGCAAGCTCATCAACTGGGACGACGCGACCATCCACGTGATGTCGCACGTAATCCACTATGGCTCTTCGGTCTTCGAAGGCATTCGCTGCTACGACCTGCCCACTGGCCCCGCGATTTTTCGCGCCAATGAGCACATGCAGCGCCTGCTGAATTCCGCCAAGGTCTACCGCATCGACGTTGACTTCACCCGCGAGCAACTGGTCAAAGGCATGGTCGATACCGTCGGCCACAACGGCGCTTGGCCCTGCTACATTCGCCCGATCGTTCTGCGAGGATACGGCGAGGCCGGCGTGAATCCCTTCAACTCGCCGACCGAGGTCTACATCATCAACTATCCGTGGGGAAAATATTTGAGCAGCGCCGAGAGTGAAGGCTGCGACGTGTGCGTCTCTTCCTGGACGCGCCTTGCGCCCAACACTCTGCCCGCCATGGCCAAGGCCGGCGCGAATTACATGAACTCGCAGCTCATCAAGATGGAAGCCATCGTCAACGGCTACGTGGAAGGCATTGCGCTCGACGCCGGCGGCTTCGTCAGCGAAGGCTCAGGCGAGAACTTGTTCCTGGTACACAATGACAAGCTGATCACGGCGCCGCTCGGCAGCTCCGTGCTGCCCGGCATCACCCGCGACTCGGTGCTGCAGATCGCGCGCGACCTCAATATCCCCATCGTCGAGCAGATGATTCCCCGCGAAATGCTCTACATCGCCGACGAAGCCTTCTTCACCGGCACCGCCGCCGAAGTCACCTCGATCCGCTCCGTCGACAAAATCAAAGTCGGCAAGGGCGTGGTCGGCCCCATCACCAAAGCGTTGCAGAAAGAGTTCTACGCCATCGTGCGCGGAGAAAAATCCGACCGCCACGGCTGGCTCACGCCGGTTCCAGTCGGCAGCAAAGCCGCCAAGCAGCCCGTCGGAGTATAATTCCGAGCGTTCAAGTTTAGTGTGAAGGGGCGCAACCAGCGCCCCTTTCCATCGTTCGAGCCCGCAGCAACATAACACCCTCAAGGAGAAAATAATGTCCCAGCAACCCACTCCTGAATTTGTCCTCGGCTATCGAGCGCTCATGCTCGACGGCCTCAAACGCGAAGCGGAAACCACCCGGAAAGTAATCGCCGCCATTCCCGACGCGAAGTCGGACTACCGTCCCGATCCCGCCGCCCGCACCGCGAAGGAGCTGGCCTGGCATCTCGCCAACACCGACGTCCAGTTCATCGACGGCATTGCCGCTCTGAATTTCAAGATGGAAAATCCCGCGCACAAGCCCGAGACCTCCGCCGAAGTGGCCGCGTGGTACGACGAGAACATGAAGCGCGGCATTGCGAGCGTGGAAGCGATGACGGCCGAGCAGTTGCTCACGCCGATTGTGTTCTTCGGCGTATTCAACCTGCCGTCGATTTTCTATCTGGGATTTTTGAACAACCACAGCATCCATCACCGCGGCGAGCTGGCCACCTACCTGCGACCCATGGGATCGAAAGTTCCGTCGATTTACGGCGGCAGCTACGACGAGCCCATGAACCCGCCGGCATCCTCCGAAGAAACCGCTGCGTAGTTTTTCGGTTTGAAAACAAAAGCCGCCCTCACGAGAGCGGCTTTGTTTTTCGCCTTCATAATCTATGTTGAGGGAATTTATTTTCCGCACCACACAACGTCGACCCGAATATTTTGCAAAGGCGCCGGTGAAACCACAGGGGCGTCGGATTTCTGGGAAATTAGGAGACGAACCAGAGGACTCGATGCAACGACCTGCTACGAAACTGCTGTTTGAATTTCAGAGAGCGATGCAGATTTCCCGCGAGGATAGAAGAAGCGATGATCCCCAGTCCTGTGATTGATCTCAAGACGTTTGTGCCGACCCGAGACGCCGAACTTTCCAGGAAGTTTTATGTCGATCTTGGATTCACCATCAATTGGAGCAACGATCAGATTGCGGAGTTACAGATTGGCGGCTTCCGATTTCTGCTGCAGACTTTCTATGTCGCTGAGCATGCGGGAAATTTCATGATGAGCCTGGCGGTTGAGGATGCGGACGCATGGTGGGAACACATCCAGCGGATGGAGTTCACGAAGAAGTATCCCGGCATTATGTGCAAGGCGCCGGCGATGCAGCCGTGGGGACTGCGAGTTCTGTACCTGAGTGACCCTACGGGAGTGCTGTGGCACATCAGCGATATGCGCAAGGAGTAGTTGGAGCTCGAGCTAGCGCGGGACTCTGGGACGACTCGGGCATTCGTGCGGCGCGCAAAGGAAAAGACAAAAGCTTTTAGTCGCAGAGTTCGCAGAGAAAATCGCGCTGAGCTCGCCGAGAAAATCAAGATTCAATCTACTGAGAATGGTTGGGCAGCGGCATTGGTGCGCGCGCCGGCGCTGGAGTCGCGTCCGGGAGGTGGTAGAGCAGGATGGTTTTTCCGATGTGGGCCACGGGTTGATAGGGGTTGAGCCAATTGAAGGAGCCGGGGGGATACGAGGTGTGGAAGGAGTTGCCGAAGCGGAGGGTGCGGAGGCCGATGGCGAACCATCCGCTGACGGGGACGTTGGCCTGGGGAACGACGAACTGGGGGAGATGGGAGCGGGCGGGATCGGCGCTGGTCCAGAGGGCGATGGTGGCGTGGGTGACGTGGCGGGATTGAAATTCGCGCGCGAGTTGATCGAGATCCTGGCCGCAGTCGAGATCGCAGCCGGCGACGAGGACTTTGCTGGGATCGCTGCCGGCGAGCTCGTTGAAGTAGGCGAGAAAATCTCCGCTGGCGCGGGCGGTTGAAACTGCTTGCCAGCACAATAATGCGAGCAAGAGTACGCGGGCTGCGTGTTGAATATTTCCAGCACCAGCATGCCAGAGATTGGAACCGCCACGGCCGGCAACGATGGCGAGCAAGGGAAAGACGACCAGCACATGGCGGACTCCGGCGTTGTAGGACACGGGCATGGTCGCCAGAAAAACCGCGAGCGCGCCGAGCGCGGGAGCCGAGGCGCGCCAACGGCGTTGCGCCGCGCACTCTTTAAACGAGACGACTCCGAAGCCCGCGAGGATTAGAAGCGGTAACGGCGATTTCACCGCCACGCCCACCAAAAAGAAATACCACCATCCGCCCGGTTTGATATGACCGAGGAGATAGGCGGCGGGCCGATCCTGATTTAAGACGTAGGCGTCAGCAACTCCTTTGAGGATGGCGGGAGCGGGAAGGAGAGGATCGCGTGCGACCAGCCAGCGGCCAGCGCGAGCCAGCGGCGCGGGAAAGTGCTGGAACGACGGCATCGCGGTGAGGTTCATGGCTTCGCGAACATGGCCGACCGCGAAGCCGTAGGTGGCCCAGACCGTGACAACTGCCAGCGCTGCGGCGATGGCGAGTTGCTTTGCGACTTGCCGGGACGAAGCGCCGGGGCGCGAATCGTCATCCTGTTGAATGGCGTTGGAGGAAATTCCTCCGACGAGAGTGCGGGTGCTGAGCCATTTCGCGAGAACAATGAGAGCGGCGGCTGCGGGAAAGAAAATCACTGTCGTGGCTTTCGACGCAAGCGCGAGGCCAGCGGCCAGGCCCATCCAAAGCGCCGAACGTTTGGTCGCACGATCGATCCAGTTTACGAACGTGAAAAACAGCAGAAGCTGGGTGGAAGCCGCCGCCATGTCGGTGTAAGCGATGCTGGAGAAAGCAAGCACATTGGGAAGAGTGGTGAACAGCGCGGCCGCCAGCACTCCGGCCAGATCTCCGTATTCGCGTCGCGCCCATAGAAAGACGACGACTGTTCCCAGCAGAAAAAACGGGAGCATACCCAGACGGGCCAGCTTCAGGTTTCGTTCGTAGTGTCCGGAGTCGTACAGAACGGCATTGCCGTAATCGTTGTAAGTGAGACTGTTATCCGAGGGATCGAGGTTGGGATAACGTTCGCCGGCGAGGTAGAGGGGCAAGCCGATGGCGATGCGGGCCAGCGGAGGATGAACGGGATCGAGCTTGTAAGTGTGGTGGGCGAGTAGTTCGATGGCGGCAGCGACGTGACAGGGTTCATCGAAGGCTTGTGACGTGTGCGCGTAGGAGGAAACGATGCGTACGACGCCGATGACCGCCAGCAGCACGGCGAGAACCGCGGGCGAGCGCGAGTTTTGGCGTGTAGCGGAGGATGGCATTGCTTTCGATGGCAAGAGAATCAATCACTGGTATATAGGGCAGACGCGACACGCGTCAAAGACTGTCGCGGATATCTTCTTCAAGTGGCTACGGCGCCGACCGAACCGCCTTGCGCGGCGATCAATCTCTGGAGAATCAATATCTAAAGACAAACTTAAGGCTGTGTCCCGCTGCCGAGCGAAGGACATTACCTAGGTCATCTTGGGGAAGGTGACGATTCGGGCGATCATCTTAAGGAGCGCCAGTTGACGCGCGGCACTGTGAAATCCCCAGGGAAAGAGTCGGCATGAATATTGATGATCTGCTTCGGATTGCGACGGAACGGCGAGCCAGCGATTTGCACTTGAAGGTGGGAAACTATCCGCACCTGCGGATTGACGGCGAGCTGGTGCCGTTGACCGACCAACCGCGCATCACGGCCGAGGACATGCTGAACATGGCGTTCAGCATGATGTCGGCGCGGCAGAAACAGAAATTCAAAGAGACCACGGAAATCGACATGGCGTACGGCGTGGCCGGCCTGGGACGATTCCGCGTGAACATTTTTCAGCAGCGCGGCAACGTTGGGTTGGTGCTTCGAGTCATTCCCACCAAGATTCGCGCGCTGGATGAACTTTTCCTGCCCAAGGTGGTGGAACAGATTTGCGACATGCCGCGCGGGCTGATTCTGGTGACAGGGGTGACGGGTTCGGGCAAATCGACGACACTGGCAGCAATGGTTGACCGGGTGAACTCATCGCGCGCGGAACACATCGTCACGATTGAGGACCCGATCGAATTTCTGCACCGCGACAAAAAGGGATACGTGAACCAGCGCGAGATTGGCGTGGACACGCCATCGTTCGGGGCGGCGCTGCGCGCTTCTCTGCGTCAGGATCCGGACGTGATTCTGGTCGGCGAAATGCGCGATCTCGAAACGATTTCAACCGCACTGCATGCGGCGGAAACCGGTCACATGGTGTTCTCGACCTTGCACACGCTGGACGCCGTCGAAACCATCAACCGCGTGATTTCAATTTTCCCGCCGCCGGAGCAGAAGCAGATTCGCATGCAGTTGGCGGCCGTGATGCGAGCGATTGTCAGCCAACGATTGGTGCGGCGCTGCGACGGCGACGGGCGTGTGCCGGCGGTCGAAGTGATGATCAATACAGCGTACATTCGTGAGTGCATTCTGGTGCCGGAAAAGACGCGGTCGATTCGCGACGCGATCTCGGCCGGCACGTCGCAGTATGGCATGCAGACGTTTGACCAGTCGCTGTGGGATTTGTTCCAGGCGGGGCTGGTGAATTACGAAACCGCTCTCGAGAACGCATCGAACGCCGACGACTTCAAGCTGCGCATGGCGGGCATTGCGTCGACCGCGGATATTTCGCGGCAGTCGATGCAAACGGCGGGGTTTGGGGGACGATAGGGAGGCTTCCGGCCCTCGGACATGGAGCTTTGAATTGAATTCAAAAAGGGCGCGCCCAGAGCGTGCCCTTTTTCTTTGCTCGCTTCTCAGTACTCAGTATCGGTACTCAGCGACAGTGATTTGCGCTATCTTTAGCGCATGACGTTCTCGCGACCGAAACGAAGAAGCTACTCTGAAGATGAGCTCTACGAATATGCCGTGGGCGCGCTGGCGCGGCGCATGCGAACGGTGGCGGAGCTGAAGCGGCTGATGCGGGCGCGGATTGAAGATGCAGATTCGGAATACGGCAAAACGCTGCTCGAGTTGGTGATCCGGCGGCTGAAGGATCAGGGGTATCTGAACGACTCGCAGTATGCCGCGTATTATTCTTCGCTGCGGCGCGACAACCAAAAACTGGGGCGCATGCGCGTGGTCACGGAGTTGAAGACGCGCGGCGTGCATGGATCGATCATTGAGAAGGCGATCGAAACCGCGTATGAGGGCGTGAGCGATGAAAAGCAGGCGCGCGAGTTTCTGCGCAAGAAACATCTCGTTAAGCCGAAAGATCAGAAGCAGACTGCGCGCGTTTTCCGCCAGCTGGCGCGGGCCGGGTTCGGAACCAAGACGATCTTCACGATTTTGAAGAAATGGGATGTGGATGAGGAGACGCTCAGCGCCCTGGAGGGCGAGAGCATCGAATGAGGAGGGAGATCATGATAAGGAAGATCATGATGAAGGCGAGTCTGGCTGCGATTCTGTCGATGGCCCTGCTAAGCGCAGCCGCCTACGGGCAGGATGCCGGAAGCCGGACAAATCCGCGAGCACCGGCAGCGATGTGAAAAAGGCTGGCAAGACTACAGGACAGGATACGAAGACGGCGGCTAAGACCGTGGGCAGCACCACCAAGTCTGCCGCCAAGACGACCGCGAAGGAAACCAAGGGCGCGGCTAAGGAAACTGCATCCGGCACCAAGAGCGCGGCCAAAGATACGACGGCCTCGGCCAAGACTACTGGCAACGACAGCAAGTCGCTGGCCAAGGACACGGCAAAGGACGCGAAGGTGGTTGGGAAAGACACGAAGGAAACGGCGAAAACTGCCGCGAAGGACACCAAGGAAGTCGCCAAGAAAACCGGGAGCGCCATCAAGCAGGGCGTGAAAAACATCGGGCATAAAATCAAGGGCGACGATAAGGCTGGCGAATCGAAGCCGGCCGACAATCCGAAGTAATCCACGGCCAGACCCACTCGTGCGAAATCGAATCGCCGGCGACTGCGGAGCTCGGAGTCTATTGGCGCGCGCGGCGCGGCTGGTTTCTTGCCCTATCATTTAGAATTATTTCTCGATGCTGACTGGATCGGAAATTCGCCGCACATTTCTCAGGTTCTTTGAGGAAAAAGGACACAAGATCGTCCACTCGTCTTCCCTTGTCCCGCAGAACGACCCCACGCTGCTATTCACTAACGCCGGGATGAACCAGTTCAAGGACGTGTTTCTCGGCCTCGAGAAGCGCGACTACTCGCGAGCCACGACGTCGCAGAAGTGCGTGCGCGCCGGGGGCAAGCACAACGACCTGGAGAACGTCGGGTTCACCAACCGGCACCACACATTCTTTGAGATGTTGGGGAATTTTTCCTTTGGCGATTATTTCAAGAAGGATGCGATCGCCTACGCGTGGGAGCTGATTACTTCGCCGCAATGGTTTGGGATCGACGCGAACAAACTTTATGTGACGATCTTCAACGGCGAAGGCGGAGTGCCGCGCGATGCCGAGGCTTATGACTTGTGGGCCGCGCAGGGTGTGCCGAAAGAGCGCATCTTTGAAATGGGCGCTGAAAGATAATTTCTGGCAGATGGGCGACACCGGCCCCTGCGGGCCGTGCAGCGAGATTCACTACGACATGGGCGTGGCGGCGTCCGATGCAGGGGCATGCGGATTGCGCGTTCGCTTGCGATTGCGGACGGTTTGTTGAGATTTGGAATCTGGTGTTCATGCAGTTTAACCGCGACGCTAGCGGGAAACTGAATCCGCTGCCCAAGCCGTCGATTGATACGGGGATGGGGTTGGAGCGGGCTGCGGCGGTGCTGCAGGGAGTGATTTCGAATTACGAGACGGATTTGTTTACGCCGCTGATTACGCGGGCGGCGGAGTTGACCGGAACTTCGCTGAAGACAGGAATTGAACAAGGAAGCGCAGACAGAAATCAGCGGCTTCGCTGCGCGTGATTGCGGATCATTCGCGGGCGGCGACGTTTCTGATTTCTGATGGGGTGCTTCCGGCGAACGATGGACGCGGATACGTGCTGCGGAAAATTATTCGCCGTGCAATTACGCACGGGCGGTTGCTCGGGCAGACGAAGCCGTTTCTGCATGAGATGGTGTTTGCGGTCCGCGATTTGATGCGGGATGCGTATCCGGAACTGAATGAGAGCGGCGGAGCGAGTATCGAAAGCCGTGCAGGTCGAGGAGACGGCGGTTTGCGCACACGCTCGAGGTAGGGCTTACAGCTCGAATTCGAAGATTAGAACATTCGCTATCCTCCGAGTCAAGGACTGATATCGAGCGCTCTGAGGAGATTCTGACAACTGTCGACACCGATCTCGCTGAGCGCGAAGGTAGGCTGCGTTCAACGCTTTAGGGCGACACGCATTCAGATCTACGATACCTCGGCCTCCTCGGACTTCATGCAAGATGCGGCGCGCGATCAGGGCATCGAATTCGATCAAGCGGCTTCGATCGCGCGATGGACGAGCAGAAGACTCGCGCTCGCGCATCCTGGAAAGGCGCGGCCAAGCAGACTGCCAATCCGGCTTATCAGCAGCTTCCGAAATCTGTGTTTGAAGGGTATGGGCAGACGCGGTCGGAGGGGTGCTGAGGTGCTGGCCATTATTGCGTGATGGGCAGGGCGTGCAGGAGCTTCGGCTGGCGAATCGGGCGAGGTGATTCTGGATCACACGCCGTTTTATGCGGAGTCGGGCGGGCAGGTGGGGGATCGGGGATGGTTTTATTCCGACGATCACAATACTGTGGTCGCCGAGGTGACGGGATGTTATTCGCCGATTCAGGGCGTGCGGGCGCATCAGGTGGTTGCGAAGCAGATGATTCGCGTGGGGGATCAGGTGGATGCGGTGGTGGATGCGGAGCGGCGGGTGGCGACCATGCGGAATCATACGGCTACGCATTTGCTTCATGCCGGGCTGCGGGAAGTTTTGGGCAAGCATGTGAAGCAGGCGGGGTCGCTGGTTGCGCCGGATCATTTGCGGTTTGATTTTTCGCATTTCACGGCGGTCGAAGACGAAGAGTTGCAGGATATTGAAGACCTGATCAACAAGGAATTGTTGCGCAATATTAAGGTTGAGACTTTGACCGATGTGCCTATCGACGAGGCCATCAGCAAGTATCATGCGATGGCTTTGTTTGGGGAGAAGTATGGGGACAAGGTGCGCGTGGTGCGGATTGGCGACTTCTCGACCGAGCTTTGCGGCGGGACGCACACCGCCGCTACGGGCGAGATTGGGCTGATCAAGATTTTGAAGGAAGGTAGCGTGTCGTCGGGAGTGCGGAGAGTGGAGGCGGTTACGGGGGAGGGGTCTCTGGGGCATTTCCGTCGAGGACCACGAACTCGAGCAGGTGGTATCGACAGTGGTTGCAACAGTCCGCACGCCTTTCGCAAAAATCGCGCAAGGAGGGGCACCCACGATCCGATTCGGTTATGAAGGCACCTCGCTCTTCCGCGCTGAGGCTTGAAGGCAGAATTCGAGAATGAAGGATGCACGAGATCAAGCGGCTGACGCGCGAACTGGATCAGGTGCGGATGAAGTCGGCTTCGTCTTCGACGGCGAATATTTCCGAGATGGTGAAGGAAGTGAAGGGCGTGAAGGTTTTGGCGCATCGGGTGGATAATCTGGAGCGGGCACAGTTGCGGACGCTGGTCGATCAACTGCGCGACAAGATCGGATCGGGCGTGGTGGTTCTGGGGTCGGCGTCGAATGGAAGCGTTGCGTTGATCGTGGGCGTGACGAAAGATTTGACCGGGCGGGTGCAGGCGGGGAAAGTGATTGGGGCGGTGGCGCAAAAGGTTGGCGGCAAGGGCGGAGGGCGGCCGGACCTGGCCGAGGCTGGAGGGAAAGATGCGTCGGCGCTGGATGCCGCGCTGGACGGGGCTTATGGCGTGGTGGAGGGGATGCTCGGCATGAACTCGACGAACTCTTCCGACGCGAAGCCTCCGCTGGATGAGCGGCTGCACTTCGTCAAGCACAAAGGGCATGCCATCTACGTGATCGATTTCAGCCACTGCACCGCGAAGGAGATTCTGTTGCTGCTGGATTTGGTGCGTGCGGATATCAGCCGGCATCCGCTGGGGTCGTCTGCTGAGTCTGGCGGACTTTACTGGCGCGCAGATCGACAAGGAAGTGGCTACGCAGGCGAAGAAGATTCTGGTGCTGGATCGTCCTTATATCAAGAAGTCGGCCTGGGTCGGGACGGAGAGCCTGCCGCACATTTTCTACGAACACTTCAAGAGCTTCTCGCAGCGGGAATTGCCTAGCTTCAAGACGCGCGAGGAAGCGATGGATTTTCTTGTGGGCAACGACGGAGCACGGCGTAGACTGCTCGTGTCTTTTCTTTCGTCCCGTCGGGGCCGGCCACTTTCCACTATCTGCCGGCATCGTGAGCAGGTGCCCATGGAAGACCGTATCCGCGTCGTTGCGTATCAAGGAAAGCAAATTCTGCTGGCCGACCTTTCTCACTGCACGCCGAGAGAAGTGGAGAAGATCGCGCTGCTGGTTCCGAGTTATGTGACCAGCGAACCGCGCGGCTCGGTATTGCTGCTCGCCGACTTCACGGGAGCTGAGGTTGACCGCATCGCGATCGACCGATTGAAGGAGAGTGCGGTCTTCGACCGGCCGCACCTCAAGCGGTCCGCGTGGGTTGGAATCGAGTCGTTGCCCAAAGTGTTTTACGAACACATCAAGAGTTTTTCGCAGCGCGATCTGCCGGCCTTCAAGACGCGCGAGGAAGCGATGGACTGGCTGGTGAGCGAAGCAGAGTTGCAGTTGCCGGATCGCACGCTGGGGGACCTTCCGAAACGCCGATGAGAGTTATTATGATCGAGATCCCTCGCAAAAGCGCTCGGAATTTCGGCTGCGGGCTCTCGCTGCGCTCGCGCCCGCAGAATCGCCTCAACTTCTCCATTTCAATGTGACGGGGCCCGGCATCGGATGCTTCATTTCTGTGCCGGTGCGCTTGGCTTCGAGGTGCGCGGCTTTTAGCTGGAAATACCATTTGGCGGGACGGTCGGCGTCGTCGATCAGCATCAGGTGCGGATTGTGTCTGCAGGCCTTCGGCTTGCAGTTCCATGGTGCGGCGATCTTGCTCGACGAACTTCGCGAAGACAAATTTCAGAATGTCGGGAACGAACGGGACCCAGCGGAATAAATTCCACGCAGCGACTACGTCAATGCGGCAATGGTTGCGCGTGATGGGCGTGACGGTGGTGAGGCTGGAGAACCAGTATTTTCCGGCGCGGATGGTTTCGGTGCGCAGGTTGGGCAGAACGAAGTCGATGGTGGTGGTGATGGAATCGGCGTCGGCGTAGAGGCGAAGGAGCTTGTAGGGCGCGGAGTTGGAACTTGGTGTATGCGCGCTCATCCGGAAGCCGTTGGGGATGGGTTCGAAATTCTTTTTCTTCTCGTGAATGCTGTGCTGGCTGCGCCACCACCATGCTTGATGAACGAAGGGTCCGTGCGCGGGGTCCATCAGGCCGATGATGCCGTGGTCGATGCTGACGGGCATTTCCGCTTGCAGGTAGGCGAGATTAAATTTGGCGCTGAATTTTTCGATCTGCGGCGCTTCGCCGCGAGGATCGGCCGGCGGAGCGAATCCCGCGCCCGGCGGGCCTGGGATCCGGAATGTAAACCCAGATGAAGCTGTCCTGTTCTTCGCAGGGATAACTGCCGGCATAGATGCGATCGACTTTCAGATTTTGATCGGCGGTGAGCGACGGGATGAGTTGGCATTGGCCATCGTGCACATCGAACTGCCAGCCGTGGTATCCGCACTCGAGATTCTCTCCGTCGAAGTGGCCGCAGTTGAGCGGCATGCCGCGGTGCGGGCAGGAGTCGCGCAGGGCGAAGGGCTGGCCGAGGCGGTCGCGGCCGATGACGAGGGGAATCTCGAGCAGCGTCGCTTTGTACAATTGGTTCCGATGAACGCGATCAGCGGGCAGGGCGCGATACCAGAAGCCGGTGAGCATGAGTGCGTCGGGGGCTTGGCGTTGCGGAGGTCGAGATCGGGCATGGAGAATTTCTGATTCTGAGCGGTTTGAACGACTTATGCTAGCATCCGCAGGACTTGCGCCAGGAAGAAAACTTAAACACAGAGGACACTGAGTTTCACAGGGGAAGAACACAGGGAGCGAGATCCGCACCATGGAATTCGTCGGACATTTTCGCAGGCTGACTCCGGGGCAGCGCAACACGTTTATTGCGTGTTTTCTAGGCTGGTCGCTGGATGCGTTTGATTTCTTTATTCTTACTTTCTGTGTGAGCGCGATTGCGACACAGTTTCAGACCAAGGTTTCCGCGGTGGCAGAAGCGATTTTCATTACGCTGGCGTTTCGTCCGGTGGGAGCGTTTTTGTTTGGGATGATGGCGGACCGGTTTGGGCGGCGGCCGACGCTGATGGTCGACATCATCGCTTATTCCGTGTTTGAACTTTCGTCGGCGTTCGCTCCGTCGCTGAAAGTTTTCTTGATCACGCGGGCACTGTTCGGAATCGCGATGGGCGGGGAGTGGGGCGTGGGCGCGGCGCTGGCGTTTGAAACGCTGCCGGCGGAGGGGCGCGGATTTTTCTCCGGCCTGCTGCAGGAAGGATATGCGGTGGGGTATCTGCTGGCGGCGCTGGTTTTTGGGACGGCGTTTCGCTTCGTGGGATGGCGCGGAATGTTTGTGATCGGGGCGCTGCCCGCGCTGCTGGTGATTTACATTCGCACCAAAGTGGAGGAATCTCCGGCGTGGGCCGAGGGGCGGGTTGCAAAGAAGGCTGAGAGCCGGACCGGCGCGGGCATACTTACTTACCTGGGAACTTTCGCTTTTCTGATCGTGCTGATGTTTGCGTTCAATTCGTTCAGCCACGGTAGCCAGGATCTGTATCCGACTTTTCTGACCAAAGATCATCACTTCACGCCGCAAACCGTGGGTTTCATTGCGGTGGTCGCGAATGTTGGCGCGTTGCTCGGAGGAATTTTGTTTGGCACGTGGTCGGAGAAAATCGGACGGCGCAAGGCGATCGTGATTGCGGCGCTGTTGTCGATTCCGGTAATTCCGCTGTGGGCGTATTCGCATAGCGTTCCCATGCTGGCGCTGGGCGGCTTTCTGATGCAGTTCATGGTGCAGGGCGCGTGGGGCGTGATTCCGGCGCATTTGAACGAACTTTCACCGCCGGCAGTGCGGGGAACGTTTCCGGGGTTGGCGTATCAACTGGGAAATTTCTTCTCCTCGCGCAATGGAGTGATGCAGGCAAGGGTCGCGGAGCAACGCTACGGAGGAATTTTCGCGCCGGTCATGGCGTGGACGGTGCTGCTGGTGGCCAGCCTGGTTGCGGTCGTCACGTGGAGCGGCCGCGAACGGCGCGGAGTTGACTTGTCGCGCACGGATTAGAAAGAGCAAATCGTTATTCTAGGGGGTGTGCAAGATTTGGCACACTGGCGCGGGTGGCACGAAGGAAGGATTGTCAGAGGCAGATTCCTGTGTTACGGTAGGTAAAATTTCACGCCTTCGTTAATACATTTAAAGGGTCCCCCGAGTGTGGTGGTTTGCGCGAATGCGTGTACGCGAGGTAACGCCACGATGAAAGAAACGATGGAACCCATGCCGGCCGAAATCTCTGACAAGGAAAACTTTGCCAACCGCAAGCTGATTCGGCCCACGCTGCCGCGCGTGGAGAATTACAATAGCCACAACCCCGCTGCGCTGCCGCAGGAACGACGCGAGCGTCCGGAGCGGCACGAGCGCGGAGAACGCATGGAACGTGGAGATCGTGGGCAGGATCGTGGTAGTGGTGGAGAACGCGCGATGGGTGGGGGCGGAGGCAAGAAAGCAGCGCCGCCGGAGCAGACCAACGCCGAGAATTTTTATTATCAGAAACAGATGCAGTCGCGGACGCCGATGGTGATTGTGCTGCGCGACGGCGAAGAGATCCGCGGCATCATCGAGTGGTACGACCGGAACTGCATCAAGGTGAACCGGGAGAATGGCGACGCGAATCTGATGATCTATAAGCCCGCGATTAAGTACATGTTTAAAGAAGGGGAGAACCAGCGGTAGGTTCCCTTTACGGCGATTGAGAACGAATGGGATTCGACGTATTTGCAGGCGACGGAGACACGGCTAAGCTCCACAGCTTCCGCGAGAAATAAACCAGATACACAACGTCCCAGCCCAGCATGGCTATGGTTATCACATCTCTCCCTAGCAACTTCCGGTGAGGCGTTGGACTATTAAGCACTTGCCAAAGAACGTTCAGATAGCGCGTGTCAAAAGAGCGCAGGCTTTGAGCGCTGGCAAATAGCACCAGGCACGCCAGCGCAAAACCCACGGAGTAGAGGATCCATCGCAGCCACCGTCTACGGATCGTCGACTCGCGGATTCCCCGGAGTCTCCTGTCGAACAGAAATCCTGTCCAGGCCCAGAACCCGGCCCCGACCACCAAATACACTTGCAATTGCAATCCTGCCAGTAGGACCGCAACCGGTCCATTGAGCAAGCGAACCATTCCGCTTGCCGAGGTGACGGCCATATCATCCCATTTGCCAGCCCCGATACTCCAAAGCCCGTCCAGATGAATGAGGTACAGCGTCAGGACAATCGAAATCGTTGGAAGGGCGAACTTCCAGGGGATTCTTCGCAGGATAGACTTCGCGCTCACGATAGGGTTTGACACCAGTGCCGAGGAATCCGGCGTCTGCTTTCCGCAATCAGATTTCGGTATTCGTTTCCCCAATCATCTGGTTTCGTAAGAAGACGTGCCGTTCCTCCGGAACTCGGCTCCCTGCCGGCGGCGCTTCCCCAGCACTTACGTGCTGGGCTAACAAATGGCGCCGCTTCGCGGCTCAGCCGACGATCCTGCCTACAGCTTCGGCAGCACGATTCCCTTCTGCGATTGGTATTTGCCTTTGCGGTCGGCGTAGCTGACTTCGCAGATTTCGTCGGACTCGAAGAATAGGATCTGGCACAGGCCTTCGTTGGCGTAGATGCGGGCCGGCAGCGGTGTGGTGTTCGAAATTTCGAGGGTGACGAAGCCTTCCCACTCGGGCTCGAACGGCGTGACGTTGACGATGATGCCGCAGCGGGCGTAGGTGCTTTTGCCCACGCAGATGGTCAGCACGGTGCGCGGGATTTTGAAATATTCGACCGAGCGCGCCAGCGCGAACGAGTTGGGCGGGACGATGCAGATGTCGGTCTGCACGGTGACAAAAGATTTTTCGTCAAAATGTTTGGGGTCGACGATGGTCGAGTTGACGTTGGTAAAAATCTTGAACTCGTCAGCCACGCGCAGGTCGTAGCCATAGGACGACAAGCCGTAGGAGATGACGCCGTCCCGCACTTGCTTCTCGGAGAACGGGTTGATCATGTCGTGTTCCTGGGACATCTTGCGGATCCAGCGATCGCTCTTCAGCATGAAACTCCCTTGAGAAATGAGTGATTGAGTTCTTTTGTGATCGAGTCATTCAAAGGCATTCGGATATCGGCGCCATCCGCAGTGCTCCAACAATCGCTGAATGGCCCGATAACACAATGACTCAATCTGTTTCGGCTGGGTGCATGCCAGTTTACGGGATAGATGCTCCCGTTGACAATCTCACTTATCCCCCTTAGCATCAATAACTTGAAGCGTGGTTTTGACCCTGCAGTATTTTGCGCCTGCATCTTGATGCCTGAACCCGGGAGCCGCTTGTGATTAAGCTCGACATTATCAACGAAGTGGTGGCCAAGACCGGCATCACCAAGACCAAGGCCGAGCTGGCCGTGGAAACTGTCTTCGAGAGTATGAAGAAGGCGCTGGCCGGAGGCAATCGCATTGAACTGCGAGGCTTTGGAGTGTTCAACGTGCGTCCGCGCAAGACCGGGATCGGGCGCAATCCGCGCACCGGAGCCGAAGTGTCCATTCCGCCAGGAAGGGCTGTGCGGTTCAAGCCGGGGAAAGAATTGCAGTCGATTGATTGAGAAGAGCCGCTCTTGGCTCTTGGACTTTGGCTCTTGGCTTTTGACGGGCTGCCGCTGCGCATTCCTCTACCGTGTAGTAGCATCAAAGAAGGATCCCGCGTTCGGGGACCAGCCAAGAATCATGTCGGAACCTAATTCCCCGATTCCTACTTCCACACTCGAGTACTACCACGCGCTGCCGGAGCCCATGGGGCCGCCGCCGCGGGAACGCGTTTGGCTGCACGCTTTGTTGCTGGCGGCGACCGGCTTCACCACGCTGGTGGTGGGAGCAAAAATGGAGTTCAACTTCCTGCACAACCTTGCGCCATTCGCAGCCGGCGATGAATGGCTTCCGTTTTTTCCGCTGCGCTGGGTGCTGGCGCAGCCGTCGCGTCTGCTGTTGGGCATTCCATTTTCGGCGACACTACTCGGGATTTTGTTCACGCATGAAATGGGACACTACTTGTTCTGCCGCTACTACGGAGTGCGCGCGACGCTTCCCTACTTTATTCCAGCGCCGACTTTGATCGGAACGTTGGGGGCAGTGATTCGCATTAAGGCGCCGATCCGGTCGCGGGCTGCGCTGTTTGACATTGGAATCGCGGGGCCGATCGCGGGATTTTTGGTGGCCGTTATCACTCTCGCGTTTGCATTGGCGGCTTCGAAGCCGCTTCCTCCCGGCATGGGGCCCTCCGATCTGCGATTAGGATTCCCGGAGATATTCCGTGTGATGCAGAGCGCGCTACGCATGATCGCTCCGCATCATGCCATTGCAGATTTGCCGTTGCAGCGAGTGTACTTGCATCCCACCGCGGTCGCGGCGTGGGTGGGAATGTTTGCGACTGCATTGAACCTGCTGCCCAGCAGCCAGCTCGACGGAGGGCACATCGTGTACGCGCTGGCGCCGCGCGCGCACCGCGTAATTTCGTGGATCACCGTGATCGTCCTCCTTTACTTGGGACGGCAGAACCATGTGTGGTGGTTCTGGGCCGCGCTGATTATCGCAATGAACGTTCTGACCTACCGACACGAGCAGGCGCCGGAGTATCCCATGCTGCCTGCGAGCCGCTGGCCTCTGGCTCTGCTGGCGGTCATCATGCTTGGGCTTACGTTTGCGATCTCTCCGATCCAGGCGCTGAGGTAAGTAGGTCGCTGCTCGTCGTGAAATAGGAGGTAAACCGGCGGCGTGCGCTAAGCGTCACAAGCTAAGAGCTAAAGGCTAAGAGCTAAGAGCCAAGAGCCGGTTCCTTCACATCAGCCACAACGCATCGACGTCTACGATGACCTGGGTGCGCGGAATCTTTTTTTCTGCCGCGTAGGCCAGCATCGCGCGAAGCGTTGTGTTGAGGTTCTTGCGGCTGGGGGATTTCAGCACGAAGTGGTAACGGTAATCGCGCTTCAATCGCATAATGGGCGCTGCAGCGGGGCCGAGCACGCGCACGCCTTCGTGGCGCGTGGAGTCGAACCACTTCCCTAGAGTTCCCGACCACTGCAAGGCGTCGTCGAGTTTGTCGCTGCGGATGAGGACATTGGCCAGTGCGGAGTAGGGCGGATAGTGCATCCAACTGCGGAACTGCAGTTCTTTTTCGTAGAAGCCAATGAAGTCGTGGCGCGCGGCATACTGCACGGCGTAGTGATCCTGAAAATAAGTTTGGAGCACGACCTTGCCGGGAGTCTGGCCGCGTCCGGCGCGTCCGGCAACCTGGGTGAGTAGTTGAAACGTGCGCTCGGCTGCGCGGAAGTCGGGCAGGCCGAGAGCGACGTCGGCTCCGACGACTCCCACTAATGTCACACCGTGAATGTCGTGGCCTTTGGCGATCATCTGCGTGCCGACGAGCAAATCGAGTTGGCCATCCTTCAGGGCGTTCAGGGCGCGCTCAAAATCTTCGTGACTGCGTACGGTGTCGCGGTCGAGGCGGGCGATGCGCGCCTGCGGGAACATGCCGTGCAGAAGTTCTTCAAGTTTCTCTGATCCGGTCCCAAGAAAATACACGTACTCGCTGCCGCAGTGGACGCAGGCTTTCGGTACTGCGGCCGTGAAGCCGCAATAGTGGCAGACCATTTTATTCTCGCGCTTATGGTGGGTGAGCGCGATGGCGCAGTTCTGGCATTCGAGCTTCTTGCCGCAGGTGCGGCAGAGAACGACCGGAGAATATCCCCGGCGGTTGAGCAGAACCATCACCTGTTCTTTTCTATCGAGACGGTCTTTAATCTCGGCGGCGAGTTTGCGCGAGATCACTTGCTCGTGGCCGGTCTCCTGGAACTCCTGGCGCATGTCGATGATTTCGACTTCGGGCAGCGGGCGTTGCTCGACGCGATCGGGCAATTCCACCAGCGCATATTTATTCTTCTTGGCATTGAAATACGACTCCAAGGATGGCGTGGCCGAGCCTAGCACGACGACGGCATTCGCGTTCTTGGCGCGCACTACGGCAACGTCACGGGCGTGATAGCGCGGCGTTTCCTCCTGCTTGTAGGACGAGTCGTGTTCCTCGTCGACAATGATGAGCGCGAGATCGGCGACCGGCGCAAAGACGGCCGAGCGCGTGCCGACGACCATGCGAGCGTCGCCGCGCTTGATGCGGTGCCACTGTTCGGCGCGTTCCTTGTCAGAGAGCGCGGAATGCAGGATGGCGACTTCATCACCGAAGATCTGATGCAGGTCGGCGGCCACGGCAGGAGTGAGACCGATTTCAGGGACGAGCAGTATGGCGGAGCGTCCGGCTTCGAGTACGCCGCGCATGGCGGCGAGATACACCGCGGTTTTGCCTGAGCCGGTGACGCCGTGCAGCAACATGCCGGAAAACTTTCGCTCGGCGACGTCCCGACGCATGCGCGCGAGAGCGGATCGCTGGGCTTTGTTCAAGTCGAAATCGAAAAGCGACGGGCGGGGCTTGGAGCGCGAGACGGTGAATTCGGCGGGCTGTTCGACAACCTCGACCAGGCCGCGGCGAAGGAGCGTGGTGAGCGTGGTTCTCGGCACTCGCAACGATTGCAGCGTGCTGACGGGAACTCTTCCGCCGGATGCGGCCAGGGCATCGATGAGCGTGCGCTGGTTGTCGTTGAGTTTGCCTTCAGCGGATTTCAGGATCGCGACTCGGATCGTGCGCGTCGCGTCTTGCGGCGCGGATGCGTCTTCGCGCGCGAGCCATTTTTTTCGGACCATTCCAGCGAGAACGGCACGGGAAACTTTGGTGGCGGAACGAAGCGTTTCTTCTCGGATCATCGCGACGCCAGCAGCGGTGGCTCCCACGTCTCGCAACAGCGGCGAGACGCGGGGCACCCCACCTTCATCTTCAATTTCGTTTTCATCGGATGCTGCCGCTGCGGCAAGATAGTCGAGCACGCGGAATTCGGCGGCTTGTTCCTCGGGAGTACGACGCGAGCGCGCGGATGATCCCGAAACGCCGGCCTGATGCAGAGCCACGTGGCCCGCTTCGGTGAGCCGATAGGCGATCGAGCGTTTGAATTCGGCATTCAGTGGAAGCATGGTGCGGAAGACTTCGCCGAGCGGGGCGAGGTAGTAGTCTGCGATCCAACGGCCGAGTTGCAACAACTGTTCGTCGAGAACAGGAGTTGTGTCGAGTACGGTGAGAATGGTTTTAGTAGTGACACTCGGCTTGCGGTCGTGCAGTTCGACGACGATGCCCGTGATGCGCTGCTGGCGAAATGGGACCAGCACGCGGCCGCCGACGACAGGCGCGGCGTCCGCGGGGACACGGTAAGTGAAGACCATGTCCAGCGGCATAGGGACGGCGACGTCGCAGAATTCGGACATTGTTAGGAAGGATAAACCACGGATGTCGGAACCACGCGCCTGGGGCATGATTCGCACTGAGGGTAGGGATGCTTCGACTCCGTTGATCGTTCGCTTCGCGAACGATCAACTCCGCTCAGCATGATACTAACTTATCGGTTAGTCGCTCTTTTTCGGGGGCTCGAGCCCCAGGAGCTTCATGACCATTTGCAGATCTTTCCAGGCTTCGCCTTTCTGGCGCGGATCGCGGAGGAGATAGGCGGGGTGGTACGTCACCGCGAGTTTCGTTCCCTGCCAGTGCGGATCGATACTGCGGGCGCCGGCGGGCATGAAATCGTAAAAGCGTCCGCGCAACTCGGACATGGACGCATTCATCGCGAGCAGACTTTTCGCCGCGACCGCTCCCAGTGCGACCACGACTTTGGGTTTAACAACGGCGATCTGGCGCATGAGAAACGGCGAGCAGGTTTCGCATTCGTCGCGCTCCGGCGTGCGGTTTCCCGGCGGGCGGCATTTCACGACGTTCGCGATGTAGACATCCTCGCGGCGAATGCCCATGGCTTTAATCATGTTGTTCAAGAGCTGGCCGGCGCGACCGACGAAGGGCTCACCCTGAATATCCTCGTCCGCGCCGGGACCTTCGCCGACAAACATTAAGTCAGCGCGCGGATTGCCGACCCCAAAGACGATCTGCTTCCGGCCCTGCTGGTGCAGTTTGCAGCGCGTGCAATCGCCCAAGTCTTCGCGAATGAGTTTGAGCGCGGCAACGGGATCGGCGACGGACTGCTCGGCGTGCGTGGTCAGTACTGGCAGAACATCTTCGCTAGCGACATTGGCAGACTTCGCGACGTCGGATCTTCTCGCAGCCATTTCCTCTCGCTGTTTTTGCTCTCGCTGTAGCTGAAATGTGGGGGGCTGGTCAACTTCGGGTGATGCGATGGATTCCGAGGCTCGCGATTCGCGGCGGTAGAAATCGTAGATGCCCATCTCGTGGCAGTAGCGAACGCGTTCGGCGAGGGCTCGGCGTAGCTGCGGATCGAGGGCGAGGGGCATGAGTCGTGGTCATTATACCGTGGCGTAGAACTCGGCCGTCGTAGGGGTAGAGATCCTTTGACTGCGTCAGTGCTTCGCTTCTGCTGCGGACAGACTTCGCTCAAGATGACAAAGCTGTCAGGCTTTGACCGCGGACTTGCGATGCTGGCACAGGCGCACGACCTGGTCGAGCACACGCTGGGCGACTTCCCATTTCGTGGTTTCGGGGACTTCCACGACGTGGTCGTGGGTAATGATGGTGACGGCATTGCGGTCGGAGTCAAAACCCACGCCTTCGCGGGAAACGTCATTGACGACGATGGCGTCGAGACTCTTTGAGACCAGTTTCTGACGGGCGTTTTCGAGGACGTTTTCGGTTTCGGCGGCGAAACCAACGATGAGCTGTGCGGCCTTCTTCAGAGAAAGTTCTTTCAGAATGTCGGGGGTGGCATCGAGTTCCAAAGTCATGGGGCCCTTGCGCTTGATCTTCTGACCGGCGGCGAATTTCGGGCGGTAGTCGGAGACTGCGGCAGTTTTGATGACGATGCTGGCTTGCGGCAAGAGCCTTAGAACCGCATCGCGCATTTCTTCGGTGGACTGGACGCGGGTCAATTCCGCCGCACCGGGAGGAGTGAGCGCGGTCGGCCCGCTGACCAGCAGCACACGCGCGCCGCGGCGCAGCGCGCCCTCGGCAAGGGCATAACCCATGCGACCGCTGGAACGGTTGGTAAGGTAGCGGACGGGATCGATTTTCTCGCGCGTGGGGCCGGCGGTGATGAGGAGCGTTTCGCCGCTCAGATCCTGTGACGCGCCGAGGGCTTCCAGCACTGCGGCAACGATCGTTTCGTTTTCGGCGAGGCGGCCGGGGCCGGTCATCCCGCAGGCGAGGTAGCCCGCGCCGGGCTCGACGATTTTCACGCCACGTTGGCGGAGAATTTGCAGATTCGACTGTGTGGCCGGATGGTTCCACATATTCACGTTCATGGCCGGAGCCACGACGACAGGCGCGCTGGTCGCGAGATACAGCGTAGTCAGAAAATCGCTGGCAAAGCCTTGCGCGAAATGCGCGAGAACGTCGGCGGTGGCGGGAGCGACGACTAGCGCATCAATCGATTGCGCAACTGCAATGTGCTCGATCGCGGAATCGAGATTGGGAGTCTGCCCTTCCTGTTCTCCGCTCTCGGCAGAAAACATTCCGGTGATGACTTTTTCTCCGGAGAGTGCGGCGAAGGTGAGGGGACGAACAAACTCTTGCGCGGCGCGCGTCATGACAACTTGCACTCGGATGCCGCGGTCCTGCAGCAGGCGGACGATTTCTGCCGCTTTGTAGGCCGCGATGCCGCCTGTAACTCCGAGTGCGACTTTCATACAGTTCTGCTTGTTGATTCTGGATCGTTGATTGTCGATTCAAAACCGTGCTCTCGACCTCGCCGGTCCCCAATCAACTATCGGCAATCACGAAATCAACAATTCCGTTAGTCCTGGCCGAGCGCTTTGTCGAGCGCGTCTTCCGCCTGTTCGGCGGCGCTGCGGGTTTCTGGAATTTCCCACTTCACTTTGCCGGCGCGGATTTCGTCCTGCGCGATGCGACAGGGTTTGCGGGAGTTGGTGTCGACCACCGGCGGCGCGCCCGACTGCAGTTGCCGCGCACGTCTGGCCGCCACCAAAATATAACGGTAGTTGCTGTCAAAGCCTTCGATCAACTTCATTGGGAATCTCCCTCAAGAAATCAGGTTTGAAGTCTAATCAATCCCGCTCGATTACTACTCGTGGCTTGCGGCGCTCCTTGGGCGTGCCTGAGCGTCTTTAAAATGATACCGCGAAATCTACTGACGTGCCGAGGCCAGCGGATTACTAAAGGATGCCAGGATGGGCCCCACCCGCTCGCGGACATTCGCCAGACGATGGCGGTCGGCCAACTCCATGATTTTCTTTTCCTCCGCCGACAGTGGCGACTTTGATCGCGCCAAGCGCTCGGAGAGAACGATAGCTTCCAGGCTGTCGATCGATTCCTCGAGATCGTCGTTGATCAGAATGTAATCGTACTTATCGTAGTTCTCAATTTCGCGCCGGGCCGCAACCAACCGGCGATGGATCACCTCTTCCGCGTCCTCGCTGCGCTTGCGCAGGCGCCACTCCAGCGTCTTGCGGTCGGGAGGCAACACAAAGATGCTGATGGCCTCGGGCAATTTCTGTTTCACCTGCTGGGCTCCCTGCACGTCAATGTCGAGCAGAAGGTCGTGCCGCTTTTGCTCAGCCTCTCGCAAGAACCGCCGAGCCGTACCGTAATAATCAGTTCCGTACACACTGGCATGTTCCAGAAACTCGTCCTCTCGCATCATCTGCTCAAATTCTTCGCGGGGAACGAAGTGATACTGCTTGCCATTCTGCTCGCTGCCCCGGGGAGCGCGGGTGGTGTAAGAAACGGAAAAGTCGAGCGAGGGGACGAGCTTTAATAGTTCGTTCACCAGAGTCGACTTGCCGGAGCCGGATGGCGCCGAAATAATGTAGATGAGCGGCTTGTAGACCTCTTGCATTGCTGGTTGAGTCATTCCAGGTTCTGTACTTGTTCGCGCGATTTTTCGATTTCCGATTTCATGGCCAGACCGGCTTCCGTAATCTTCAGCGCTTCGCCCGCCAGGCCGGAAGTCTTGGAAAGCAAAGTGTTGGCCTCGCGGTTCATCTCCTGCAACAGGAAGTCGAGCTTCTTGCCGATTTCACCGCCGGCTTCCAGCAATCCCAGGAAATGCTGCACATGCGTTTCGAGGCGGACAATTTCTTCCTGAATGTCGCTGCGGTCAACCAACAGCGCGGCCTCCTGCAATACACGCTCTTTGTCGATGACTGCGCCCAGCAATTCCTGCAAGCGCGACTGCAGGCGCTCACTGTAGTTCTGCAGCACTGCGCGGCGATGCTGCTGCACACTCTTGCTGGCCTCGGCTAGATGTAACATACGCTCGCGCAGTTCGCGGGCAATGCCGCGGCCTTCTTCCTCCCGCATCTGATTCAAGCGATCCAGGGCTTCGCCAACCCGAGCCATGACAGCCGACTCAATTTCTCCATCGGCAGTTTCGTTGGCGGAGTCCAGCGCGCCGGGAATACGCAGGACGGCGTTCAGGTCGGGGTCAGTGGCCAACGAAAACTCGGCTGCTGCAGACCGAAACGCTGCGATATAACCGCCGATAATCTCGCGGTTGAGCGAGAAGGTCTCATTGTTGCTGCGCTCCAGGCTGAGCGAGATTTCCACGTGACCCCGTGCCATTTTTTCTTTCAGCAGACGGCGCAGTTGCATCTCGAGGGAATCGGTACCGGAGGGCAGGCGGAAATGCAGATCGAGAAAACGGTGATTTACGGACTTTAGAGATAAGGAGAAAGCCAGCCGGCCGTTTTGAGTGGCCGCCACGGCCGCAGCACTTCCGCCGTCGGGGCGAGAGACTTCACCTCTTACCTGGGCAAAACCGGTCATCGAGCGTATGGGCATAGGGGAATATATTTTCAGGTTTCCGCAACAACTCTGGGTGCGACGCCGTTAGGCAAATCGTTCCTAGGCAAATCCGCGTGGGCGAATTGTAACTCGTAAAGACGCCGGTACGTACCCAGCTTGGTCATCAATTCTTCGTGGCGGCCGATGTCGGCGATGGTTCCGTTTTCGATGACCACGATGCGATCCGCGCGGCGCACTGTGGAAAGCCGGTGGGCGATCACGAACACGGTACGGCCGCTCATCAAATTATGCAGCGCCGATTGCACCAGGGCTTCCGACTCGCTGTCGAGCGCCGAGGTGGCTTCATCGAGAATCAGTACCGGCGCATTCTTCAGGAGCGCGCGCGCAATCGCGAGACGCTGGCGCTCGCCACCAGAAAGCCGCACGCCGCGCTCACCGATGACGGTATCGTAGCCTGCGGGAAGCGCGGCGATGAAGTCGTGCGCCAGCGCGGCACGAGCCGCAGCCTCGACTTTTTCCTGCGCGATGTGGGGTTGGCCGTAGGCGATGTTATTGCGAACCGTGTCGTTGAACAGAATCGTCTCTTGCGTGACGATCCCGACCTGCGCACGCAAGGAAGCAAGGGTTACTTCGCGCACATCATGGCCGTCAATCAGAATGCGGCCGCCGGTCACGTCGAAGAAGCGCGGAATGAGATGAACCAGCGTGCTCTTGCCCGCGCCGCTGGAACCGACGACGGCGAGGACCTCACCGCGGCGGACTTCCAGGTCGATGTTGTGCAGCACATCGTGCTTTTCTTCGCCTTCGTTGGCATAGGCGAAGCTGACCTGCTCGAAGCGAACGCTTCCCGAGAACGGGGGCAAAGCTTTGGCGCGCGACTTTTCACGAACGTCGTCTTCGAGATCCATAAAACGGAAAATTTCCGACGATGCCCCCAGCGCCTGCTGAAAATTGTTGTAGAACAGCGCAAACTTGCGAACCGGATTGTAGAGGCTGAACACCGCAGTAATAAACGCGACAAAAACGCCGGGCGTCATCTGGTTGTGAGCGATGCGCTCGCGGCCCATCAGCATCAGCAGCGCGATGCCCGCCACGCCGATCACATCCATGAGAGGTGAACTGATCGCCGTTGCCGCGACTGAACGGAGATTCGCTCGAAACAGCCGGCGGGCCGCCTGGCGGAAGCGGGTGATCTCCCAGTCTTCCATGTTGAAAGCCTTCACGATCCGGTTGCCGGTGATGGTCTCGTGCAGGATGTTTTGAATTTCCGCCAGCTTGTCCTGGCCGTGGCGAGTGGTGTGCCGCACTCGAGAACCGATCTTGCGCGAAGAGATCACAATCAGGGGAACGAACAGGAGCAGCACCCAAGCTAGGCTTCCCCCCAGGATCCCGACGACGATGGCCACGAAGACAAAAGTGAAGAACTGCTGCAGGAGTTCAGACAGCACAGTCGACATCGCGTACTGAACCCGCTCGATGTCGTTCACGATGGTCGAGAGCAACGTTCCCGTAGTGTGTTTCGAAAAAAATGCGGCCGAGCGTCGCAGCAGGGCCGTGTAAAGATCGTCACGCAGGTCGGTGATCATGCCGAAGCCTGCATGGTTCACGAGGTAGGTACCGGAATAGTCGCAGATCCCTTTGAGAACCGTGGAAGCCACCAGCGCAAACGCCACGATGGTCCACGCATTAGTGAAATGCGAAGGCACATAGTTCTGCAGGTATACCGGGTGGTGCGTAAGAGGATTAACGAAGAGCTGAATGTCCTTCGATCCGGTCGCGGGATGCAGAACCCGATCGAACACAGGACCAACCAGCAGATATTTAAATGAGTCGAGCGCGCCCACGGCGGCCATGAGCAGCACTGAAGACACGATCTGCCACCAGTATGGAAGCGCGTAGCGCACGAGCCGCATCAGTTGCCGCATAGGGCTCCCGCGCAGTTCGGCCCGCAATCGCTTGCTGCCGGTGGAATGAGCATGAGATGCAAGGCCTTTATTCTACTTGAGCCGCAGCGGCCGAATCGACTTCAGAACTCTCACCAGCAGATCACGGTGACCGCATCGATCTCAACGCTACTTCGGGCTGTCGCGGTGCACAACTTTCACCTGATACCCGGCCTGACGAAGTTTCTTGCTGACATCCTCGGCAATCATGACCGAGCGATGTTGTCCGCCGGTGCAGCCGAAGGCGATCGTCAGATAACTCTTGCCCTCATGAATGTAGTGCGGCAGCAGAAAGAGCAGATCGGAAACCGTGCGCGCAATGAACTCACGCGTCTGCGGAAACGAGCGGATGTATCGTGCGACCCGGGGATCCCGCCCGGTCAGCGGCCGGAACTCCGGAATGAAATGCGGGTTAGGCAGGAAGCGCACGTCGAAAACATTGTCGGCGTCTTCCGGAAGTCCCTGGCGGAATCCGAAACTCACACACGACACGAGCAGGCTCTTTCCCGACGACTGCTCCTTAAAGCGCTCCGTAATGTGGGCGCGAAGTTCGTGCACGTTGAACTTCGAAGTATCAATGACGAGATCGGCAACCGCGCGAATGGCGCCCAGGTGGCGGCGTTCCGCCTTCAGCGCAGATTTTACGGGCGAGTCTGTACCCAAGGGATGCGGTCGGCGGGTCTCGCTGAAACGGCGTACGAGCACGGAGTCGGACGCTTCGAGAAACACAACCTTGGTCGGAATCATGCGCCCGACCGACTTCAAAATATTGGGGAGCTCTTCGAGTTTGGAGCCTTCGCGAACATCCACAACCAGCGCGGTGCGGCGAATCTCGCTCGACTGCACGGCCAGGTCAGCGAACTGCGGAATCAGTTGCACGGGCAGGTTATCGACGCAGTAGTACCCCAGGTCCTCGAATGCCTTCAGCACTGAGGCCTTCCCTGAACCGCTCATGCCGGTGATGATCACCAGTTCGGGCGAGGGCGGCGCGGCGCGGGAAGAACGTTTCGCCGTGGGCTTCGATTTTTTTGGCGCAGGAACAGGGGAACCGCGGGACTTCATGAACTGGATAGTAGCATCCGGAGGCGGCGCTGGCTCCGCGTTTCGGATTGCCAATTCAGATACCGCCGGGGTCTCCGGCCACGGCTGCGGGAAATTATGACTCGCGAATGGGAAATGCGGATTGTTTCCCAAGCACGCCACAGGTAAGCTATGGCTGCATGAAAAAGTTCGAAGAGCTCACGGAACGCGAAGTGCTGGCCCTGGCCATCGCTTTGGAAGAGGAAGACGAACGCGTCTATGCGGATTTTTCCGAAGGTCTGCGGCAGGATTATCCCGCCACGGCCTCGATGTTTGATGGCATGCGGGAAGAAGAATCGGGCCACCGGCGGCGACTGCTCGAACTATTCCAGAAAAAATTCGGCGAGCATATTCCACTAATTCGGCGGCAAGACGTGCGCGGCTTCGTGGAGCGGCCTGCGTTGTGGCTGGTGCGTCCCTTGCGGATTGAGGCGGTGCGCAAAGAAGCGTCGACCATGGAAGTGGAGACGCGGCGTTTCTATGAAAAAGCATCGGCGCGCACGCAGGATGCCAGCATCCGACAATTGCTTGACGATCTCGCGAACGAAGAACGCGAGCATGAGGAGCGCGCCCAGGAACTCGACAAGCAAAAACTTCCTGCCCACATAAAGGCCGATGAGGAAATTGCACAGCGCCGATTATTCGTCTTGCAGATCGTGCAACCGGGCCTCGCGGGGCTGATGGATGGTTCCGTCTCAACCTTGGCCCCCGTGTTCGCCGCGGCCTTTGCCACGCAAAATACACATGAGGCGTTCCTCGTCGGCCTGGCAGCTTCGGCTGGTGCGGGTATCAGCATGGGTTTCGCCGAGGCGCTCTCGGACGACGGCAGTCTGACCGGACGCGGCCATCCCTGGGTGCGGGGATTTATCTGCGGAGCCATGACGGCACTGGGCGGCATCGGCCACACCCTGCCCTTCCTGTTGCGCGATTTTCGCGCCGCACTGTGGGCAGCCGGAGTCGTCGTAGTCGCGGAACTGGGAGTGATCACCTGGGTGCGCAAACGCTACATGGATACACCATGGATCTCAGCCGCTCTGCAGGTTGGATTGGGCGGCGTGCTCGTGTTTATTACGGGCGTCCTGATCGGAAAGTCGTAGCGGCTGCGCAGTGTAGCGCGGGGGAGGGCCTGCAGCTATTCGTGGCCGCGCCTTCTTATTTTAGTTTCACGGCGAGTAAAACGAAGATCGCCCACACCCCCGCGGTCATGGGAAATTGCACCAACTGTGCATCGCGCATCGGACCACCTCTGGGAATCGCAAAAGTAAGCGCCAGCATGGCCAGCGCTGTCAGCACACCAAGAGATAATTTTGTCGCAAACTTCATCGTCTCCCCCTCGCTCGATAGGCTCGTTATTCTGCGCTGGGCGGTAACCGCTGCAGCGAGGGAATATCATCCTCGCATTGCGCAAAGAGTGCAACTCATTCTTTTTATTCGGGCCCGAACCGAAGCCTCTACCGCGTATTTTTCACGACCAGGCACGATACCGCCGTGCAGCGCCCCAGGGCATAGAGCCCAATGAACGGGTCTATACTCGAGGACAACGGTGGCCCGCTCATGTTGTCTTGCAAGGTTGTGCTCTTGGAATTCACACTCTGGTTGGCGATGCCGGTGAGAGTCACATCATAGGTCGCCGGCGCTCCCGCGGTCGAGTTACCCACAACAATCGCGATCTGGCCATCTTGATTGGTGAGTGTACCGATCGATACATTGGAAACCTCAACCCCGTCGGTCACGCAGTTTGCGCCAGTCACTAAGACGGTGCACGGAGCCGTAGTCGACGTATTCCCAATGGCAAGCCCCGTCTGCGCATACTCGATGTGACTGTTGGTGAAGGCCGTCGAAACCCCGACAATCACGACTGCCGCTCCGGTCAGATATGGTGCCCCCGTTCCACGGCCCGTAACCGTAATGTCGTCAAACTCACGAATCGATCTGGCGGTGGGGCTACCGCTGATTTGAGTTCCGGGCCCATCCACCTGCAATCCAACCGCAGCTTTGCAAACAGTGGTGCAATTGATGTAGGCAATGTCGATATTCCGGTAGGGCCCGCTGTTGGTCGCTCCAGTATGGGTCGGATCGGATGCGTTGGCGGCGCTCACATGCAGCCCATAGAGGGGAGCGTCCCAGATTTGCACCTGCTCCACCATCGAGTTCTCTTCCGCTTCATTGTTGTAAATGCCGACGCAACCTGACTGCCCAAAGCAGTCCACGGTCAGGTTCTTGATGATGATGCCAAACCACGGGCCGCCATACGTGGAGCTAGCCCCCATTTGCAGCACAGGACCGCTGAACGGACTGTTCGCCCGAATGACGGTGTTGACACCGTTAGTGCCGGCACTGGCGACGGTTGTGCTTCCGCTGCCAATTCCGATCAGAGCAGTGTGCGAAGGAATGTACCACGTGGCGCTCGTAGTAATAATCGCATTCCCCAGCAGCAGCACGCCGTTCGGCAGCAGAGACGTGCCGGTGGGCGTGAATGGACTGGACTCACAACTCCAGCTTCCCGTAAAACCGCGAGCATCCACCGTCACGCTGTTGACGTTGGGTGGCGTAGTGCCTGTCGGCGTCTGCCCGAGCACCATGCCCCACGCAGTGTTGATCCGGTCGCAGATGTCAGTGCCGCTGGTTGCCGACATAGGCATCAATGTACGACGTACTGGCCGCAGTGCCACCGGGGCGCTCCCGCCGGTAGAGACGATTGGGTTTCCAGCGGTCTGCGCGGCCAATAAAGTTGGTCGCGCAATAAGGGACAGCGTTACGAGGGCCAGCCAGTGACCGCGGCCCGGCCAGCCATTGCACGAAAAGCTCCCAATGTTCTCATGGTGCTCTCCTTGTTGCAGTTTGATTTTGTGGGGATCCTAAGGGGAAGGAGCGGAAGTGTATTTCGCGCTGGAAGGCCCTGTCAAGCTGATTTTTGGCGCGTGTCGAGGCTCGACAGGCAAGCCCACTTCTCGCAAAAGGCGCGAGAAATGGGGCACCCGGCTCGATTTAGGCTGACGGCTGAAAGCTGATAGCTGACAGCTTCTCTACGGCGCTTCGATCAGCTCCATCTTTCCTTCGCGCGTGCGGTGCAGGATCATCAGCTTGCCTTTGGGATCGCGGAAAACGAAGACGTCGCGGTCTTTGAAGTGGGCTTCTTTGATGGCTTCTTCGAGGGTCATGGGGCGCATGGCGACGGCTTCATCGGAACGGACCAGATGGACTTCAGTAGTTTTCGCCACGGCCGGATATCGGTGCACCATGACCGGCACCGCGGTTTTTTCCGACGCACCGACGACGGTCTGCAGATCGGTCTGCGCGGCGCCGCCATCCACCTGTGCGGAGTGGCCGTTCCACTTCTTCACTTCTTCGGTCTTGCGGGCGGAGCGTTTCTTCGACATCCAGCGCGTCTTGTATTTGACCGCCTGCTTCTCGAGATGGTCGAGAGCTTCGTTGACGGCGATGCTCATGTCCTTGGCCTGCGCCAGGCCGACCAGTGGGCCGTTGCGCGGGCTGATGGTGATTTCGGCTTTGTGGCGATGCTTCTCGACCGCGAGAATAACATTAGCGTCAAAGCGGTCGCCCAGAATTTTGCGGATTTTTGTCGAGGCCGGTTTCTACTTCTTTGCGGATGGTGGAAGTGACTACGTAGTGCCTGCCAGTGTACTCCACGTTCATGAGCGCCCCCTCTTAGTCTTAATCATCGGATAAATCGGGCACTGTGTTGAAAGTCAGAAGTTAGAAGTCAGAATGCAAAAGTAAAATCTCCCGCTTCCGGGATTCCGATCACGACGGTCTTCATTTCAGTTTCTTACTTTTTCATTCTCACTTCTTACTTCTGCATTATTTCTTCACTCTGCGCTGGTGCGTGCTGGGAATGCGCATGTCCTCGCGATACTTTGCCACCGTGCGGCGGGTCACCTGGATGCCTTGCGATTGCAGGATGCGGGTGATCTGCTCGTCGGTCAGCGGACGGCTGGGATCTTCTTCTTCGATCAGTTTTTTCACGCGGCGCTTCAGGATGAGCAGCGACGTTCCGCCACCCTCCGGTCCCTGCACGCTTTCGCTGAAGAAATATCGCAGCTCGAATACGCCTTGCGGTGTGTGCGCGTATTTGCTGGACACGGCACGGCTCACCGTCGAAGGATGCACGCCGATTTCTTCGGCCACTTCCTTGATCATCATGGGTTTCAGTTGATCGATGCCGAGCTCGAGGAAATCCTGCTGCCGAGCGACGATGCAATAGCAGACTTTGGTGATGGTCTGCTTGCGCTGTTCAATGTTCTTGATCAGCTGAATGGCGCTTTTGTAGCGCTCTTTCACGTAGTCGCGCGTACTCTTTTCGTTGGTGCCGTCGCGCGTAACCAGTTTTTTGTACGCCGGATTCAGGCGAAGCTGCGGCAGGTCTTCGTCGTTCATGATGACCAGCCATTCGTCGCCGTGCTTGATGAAAGCAACATCGGGCTCGATGAGGCGCGGCTGGACTTTGTTGTAGCGCAGGCCCGGACGCGGATCGAGCGTGCGAATGTATTCGAGCGCCGCCTGCACGGCTTCAATCGGTCGTCCGATGGCTTTGCCGATCTCTTTGTGCTGCTTGTTCTGCAAGCCGCGCAGATGCTGGTCGACCACGGCCATGGCGTCCTGCAAAATCTGCACGGTGCCGTTGGTATTCTTATTCAGGGCGAGCTGGGCCTGGTGGTATCGCAACTGCCGCATCAGGCACTCGCGCAGATCGCGGCAGGCCACACCCGGAGGATCGAGCTGACGGACAGCTTCGAGAGCCTCGTGCAAATCGGCGGCCGTAAAATTCGGCTTGTAAGTCGGCGCGGCCTTGGCGGCAGGCGCGGGAGCGACCGCAGCCGCAGAATTTCCAGAACTCGCGGAGAAGGACGCTTCGCTGCGTGGCTCGAGAACGGGTTCAGCCGCCGAGACGGCCTCGGCGGTTTCAGTGAAAGAGGGCTCGATGTTCTCTTCGCCATCGAGAGCAGCTTCGCTCTGAACTCCGTGATCCCCGTCAGCCAGATCCGTAACATCCGCGGCCTCTCCCGCAGAGGCAAGCTCGTCCGTGTCTGTATCAGTCTCAGGCGCGGAATCATCGGCGGCTTCCGTCAAGCCCAAAGCCTGCGCCTCGCTCACGATATTCTTCGCGGTCTGCGCGTCGACTTCCGGCGCCGCCGGCGGAGCGATGCCAAGCAACTCTTCGTCGCTGGCGATCAGGTAGCCGTCCTCGTTCAAATTGCCGATGATAATGTCGGCGGCCTCGCGCACTTCGCGGCGCAGGCTGAGCGCGCCCAGCTGCCATGCCAGGTGGTCGGTCAGGTTGGTAGGCTTGGAGAGAAAATTCTCGAACGACGGCCGCTCGATGTCCTCCATCTCACTGTGCGTGCGGTAACCGGGATCGAGATAATCCTGGAAGAACGAACCGAAATCGATCTCTTCGAACGGATCTTTCTTCTCCGCGGCAGTGGTGGGATTCTCGTCGTTATTCGCGACAGCGGCGCGCTCGCGATCTTCTTCCTTCTTGCCGACTTCGTCGAGCAGTGGAACTGATTCTTCCAGTTCCTCAAGAACCGGATTCTCGACCATCTCCGCGGTGATCATGTCCTTGAGCTCAAGCTTGTTGAGCGCGAGCACAGACACCATCTGCACCAGCCCTGGAGTAAGGATCTGGCGCTGCGAGAGCTTTACGTTCAGTCTGTGTTGAAGTAAAACCATAAACCTGTTGTTGGTCCTTGGTCGTTGGTCGTTCGCGATTCGTCGTTTGCTGCTGGCTTTGCTTTCGCCAACGACCAACGACGAAGGGCCAACGACGCCCCTCTCACACCAGCGAGAAACTCTCGCCCAAATAAACTCTTCGCACTTCCGGGTCCCCTGCCAAATCCCCCGGCGGTCCGTGACGGAAAATTCTGCCGTCGTCGATGATGTAGGCCCGGTCGGTCACGGTGAGCGTTTCGCGCACGTTGTGATCGGTGATCAGCACTCCAATGCCGCTCGCGCGCAGGCCGCTGATAATTTTCTGCAAGTCGAGCACAGCAATCGGATCGATCCCGGAGAACGGTTCGTCCAGCAAAATAAACGTGGGATTGATGCACAGGCAGCGGGCAATTTCCACGCGCCGGCGCTCTCCCCCGGACAGGGCGTATCCGCGATTCTGGCGGATGTGCTCCAGTCCCAGTTCGTCGATAAACTTTTCCATCTTCTCGCGGCGCTCGTGCCACGACATCGGCTGCGCCTCTAACACCGCGAGGATGTTTTCCTCGACCGACAGTTTGCGAAAAACCGAAGCTTCTTGCGGGAGATAGCTGATGCCATACTGACGCGCCCGTAAATACATTGGGACGTCGGTAATGTCCTGACCGTCATACAACACGCGGCCAGTATCGGGAGGGATCAGGCCAACAATGGCGTAAAAAGTGGTGGTCTTGCCTGCGCCGTTAGGGCCTAGTAAACCAACAACTTCGCCCTGCTCGACCGTCAGGCTGACTCCATTTACTACGCGGCGGCCACGATACGATTTGCCAATTTCTTCCGTGGCTAAGGTACGCATTATCGAGCCATCTAAACAGGCAATTATCGTGCCACTCGCGTTTGAGTTACCACAGGAGTACTTGCTTCGCCTTCTACGAGCACCCTATCATCGCGTCTGAAGAAAGTCAACGAAACCCCGGTAATCTTGCCCTGTTCGGCATCAAAAATGCTAGGCAGTTCTTTCGACGTTCCGGTCAGGACGAATTTGTCGTCTGTGGTCGTGTAAACCAGGTTCTGCCCCCCGCCCGGCGCTTGGGCTGCTGCACCACAACATCCCCTTGAGCGACCATGTGATCGAGCTGGCCGGGGCCGCCAAATGATTGAGGGCTCGAGGTTTGACTGCGCGGGACCAGGTAGGCATCAGCGGTCTTGGCCGTGGCTGTGAACTCAACCCCTTTGGCGACGACCCCACCTTCGTAGTGAACTTTGCGCTCGGAGTCGGCGTAAGTTAGTTTCGCCGCGGTGATGGAAATCGGGCTCGATCCCCCGAGGGGCGACGGCTTGGCCGACCGCTTTCCGGCGATTTTCTTGCCGCCGGGGCCACTCTCACCCGCGTCGCTCCCCGGCGGAGCCTGCTCGGGCCCCACTTTGTCCTTTTCAGCTTTCTGCGCCTGAACCAGAATCGTCTGCACCGGCTGGCCTGGAGTGCCCAGCGCGGTCACAAACCGGCGGTCGCGGTCGAACTGGATGGTCGGCCCCTCAATAATATTCGCGTCCTGCCAGAGCCGGGCGTTTCCGGAGTAGAGTGCCGTCCCCGCATCGCTATGGGCCGTCATACTCTGAGCCGTGACGTGAATCGGTGACGAAGACGCCAGCAGCGCCCCGTTCGGCTGCTCCTTCAAGTCGTTATACGTGCTCTTCACGTCGCCCAGCGCCATGGCCTCGCCGGTAGCGCGGTTGATGCGAATCGTCTTGGCAGTCGTCGCCATGCCGCCATCCGTTATGCGCGGACTGCCGGTCAGCAGCAGCATCTGATCCGCCGGCGTATAGTGCGCGGAGTTGCCCCAGGCCTGCATGCGCTTGGCGAGCGGCTGGCCATCGTTATAGGCAACGTGGCCGAGTTGGGTAATCGACTCGATTCCGCCCAGCGGCAGGAAAGCGGCATCCACCGAGTCGCCGGTGCTGACGCGATCCGGCTGTCCGGCAGCCGAGTTGACGATGCGGGCATTGGGTGCCCCGTGCAGGCTGGCGATGCGGGTTCGCCGGTCGGAGGTGGCGAACTGCGCGAGGAACCTACCCGCGGTCACGACGGTGGTTTGCGGTGCTGCTCCGCGGGCTGTCGGACCTTGGCCGATCGGAGGCTGGCTTGGCGCTGATTGCCCCGCGGCAGCCTGCGCTGAAACAATCTGCACCGCTGCCGGGTCCGCCGTCGGCACCTGCGCAATCGTGATCTGCGCCGCACCCGACGTCACCGCCTGCTTCAGAACGTGCCCCTCCGCCACCGTAAAGTCGATCACCGGCGCGGTCAGCTCAAAATCCTGCGGCCCGTTTCCCGGACTTTTCCCATCCGGTTCGCCGCTGGCCTTGCTCGCGGAATCTGCCTTCTGCGTTAGCCGCACGCCATCGAGCGCGTGCACTTTTTGCAGTTCGTTGCGTCCCGCGAAATCCAGGACCACGCGGCCGGCGTCAGCCAGTATCGGTTGCGCTCCGGATTGCTCGACGTGAACGTTGCCCGCCATGGTCGCGGTACGAAGCAAATTCTGCGCGCCGCTGAGCAGAAATTCCGCCTGGTCAGAGCGGCTCCGTATTTCCGAGGGGGCTGCCGCCTCGTTCAAATCGCTGCCCGGATTCCCGCGAGCCGATGCACTAGCCGCCGCCTGGGATCCCTTCGCCGCCCCCGTGCGAGTGACGGTGGTGACATTTCCCGTCGCAAGCACGCGCTCCACCTGATTGTCCTTACTCAGATAAAATACTGCCGCGTCGGACTGGAGCCTCCCGTCGGCCCGGGTGAGACGCGGGTGATCGAGCACAATCTCATGCGGATCGCTGGTAATCACGCCGTGCTCGGCCTCAATCACCTCCGCATCCTTGCCGTTCACCACTACATGAATCTGCGACGCCAGCGTCAGCACGTTGCTCTTTCCGGCATAAGTTACGCCCACGGCCCATCCCTGGGCCTGCGGCGTGCGAAACTCGACCCGCGAGTCCGTAACCGCGTTTCCGCTGTTCTTGTTAAAGACCAGATCGCGCGTCTTCAGGTGAATCGGATTCTTCAGCTCCTTCGGTGTGGACTGATCGGGACTGCCAAGCCCCGCCGGATTCGACACCAGATCGATCTGCACCTCGCCCTTGGCGGTGACGTCGCCGGTTTTTTCGTTGTAAGCAAAATCGTCGCCGTAAATCTGGTCGAAGCGCGAGGAATCGCGGCCGTAGAGGATGATGCTGACGTTGTGAAGTTCGGCATCGCCATTGAGCTTGAACTCCTTGACGTTGCTGGCCTGGATGGTGAAGAGGGTGCGCTTGCCATCGGACTGGGAAAATTGATAACCGTTGGCGGTCTGCTTGATTTCAATTCCAATCTTTGCCGGGAACGTTTTCACAAAGTTCGTCGCCCGCATGCGCGCGTAGAAATACATCCCCGCCACGACCAGCGTGAGCACCACGGCAGTCGCCGCCAACAACCGGCGCAGACGATAAATCTTGAGCGGCATCTGGTTTCAGTGTAATGCATCATCGCTTGTCATCCTGAGTGGCGGCGAAGCCGGCGCGAGGGACCCTACGACAGCTTGGGCCGCGATGCAGTCGGAAGGAACGGCCCAAAACGCATGCAGTTCCCACGAACCTCGCAGCCGCGTCAGCTCATTGCAAAACATCAGGGCCCTCACCCGGCTTAGCGCCGGGCTCAGGATGACATAAACTAAAACCGACGCACATGAACCCTCCGCCCCTGCTCGACTTCCACAACCTGCGCGTGATGCGCGGCCAGAAAATCGCACTCGACGACTTCACCCTGCGCATCGGCTCCGACGAGCACGTGGCGATCCTCGGCCCCAACGGGTGCGGCAAATCAACGCTGATCAAGACAATCACGCGCGAGTGTTATCCAGTCGTACGGGATGACGCAAGAGACGATTCCTGGATGAGACTCCTCGGCCACGAAACCTGGGACGTCTTCAAACTGCGCGAGCACATGGGAATCGTCTCCAACGACCTGATGCTCTCGGTAACCGGCGAAGCCAGCGGCCGCGACGTAGTGCTCTCTGGATTCTTCAGCAGCACCGCGATCTGGCCCAATCACGCGGTCGATCCCGAGAAGATCAGGCAAGCCGATGCCGCGCTGGCCGCACTGAAGATTTCGCATCTCGCCGACCGCCCGGTCGACGCCATGTCGTCCGGCGAAGCCCGTCGCGTGTTGATCGCCCGCGCCCTGGTGCACAAGCCGCGCGCGCTGCTGTTCGACGAACCCTGCAATTCGCTCGACCTCTCCGCCCAGCAAAGCGTGCGCCACACCATGCGCGCACTGGCCGAGGTCCGGCACAGCAATTATTCTGGTGACGCACGAACTGGCAGACATCGTCCCGGAGATTCAGGACGCGTCGTACTCATGAACGCCGGACGAGTCGTCGCCGACGGCGCAAAAGAAGAAATTCTGCAAGTTGAGACGACTGAGCGGCGCTTATTCGGCGTCAACGTGGAGATGGCGCGGCGCGACGGGCACTACCATCTTGTGGTGACGCTGGCGCACTTTCAGCGAGCAGGGTATTTTGAAATCGCGCAACGAAAGCTCGAGTCCACCGTAGTCAGGATGATCGTTGTTTCCGATGGTGAAGGCGACATCGATCGAATCGCCCGCCAGCAGCGGGGTTTGCTGCACCCGTTCCGCCATATGCCAGCCCAGCGCGTCGAAGGTTATTTTGCCCGCAAGCCCAGTTCTCAGTTCCTGGCTCTCAGTTCTCACTTGCGCGGACTCAGCGACCGCCGTCGATCGTTCCTCGCGGCGGATCGCGGCGCCGTCAGGATGACAGCGCGGAGTTGCCAGAATCGCGGCAGCCGAGAATTCATCCGGTCCATCGGGCACAGGAACCGAGTGATTACGGACTGCCCCTGCCCTGACCTTCAGCTTGACATGCTTGTCTTTCAGAATTCGCGGCGGCGCGGCTAACTGCACTCCGCGCGCGGCAAACACGGGTTCGGGATTTCCCATGCCGTAGGGTTCGAGAAGTTGCGAGCGTCTGAAAAAGCTCCGGAGTAACTTCAGTCAGATCCAACTCCCCTTCGAGATCAAGAATCGGATCGAAATCCGCAGCGGTGAGCCGCGTGCGAGCAAACGCATCAAGCCGCGCGCGCAGCTCATCGACATTCGCCGCAGGCATGGCGAAGCCGCAGGCATGCGAGTGCCCACCGTAGCGCGAAAAAAGAGTGCCGCACGATTCGATCGCTTCGAGGAGATGAAACGCGCGAATCGAGCGGCCCGAACCAAACGCCTCCGCGCCCTCGCGCGAAATCACCACCGCCGGACGGTTGTAGCGTTCCACGACTCGCGTCGCGGTGATGCCGATAACGCCGCGGTGCCAGCCTTCTCCGTCGATCACAATGCAATACGCTTCGCTCAGCGCAGGATCGCCGGCGAACCGTTCTTCCACCGAGCGTAAGATTCTGCGCTCTTCCTCCTGGCGATCGGAGTTCAGCCGATCGAGCTTCGCGGCCAGTTCGCCGGCGCGCGCAGAATCTTTCATGCTGAACAGTTCGATCACATCGCGAGCCACATCCATGCGGCCCGCAGCATTGATGCGCGGTGCGATGCGAAAACCAACTTCGCCGGAAGTCGGCGGACGCTTGGTTGTAATCTGCGCCACCTCAAGCAGCGCCTTCAATCCGGGATTCACCGCCTTGCGCAGCGCATCCAATCCCAACGAAGCGAAAACGCGATTCTCTCCAGTCAAAGGCACCGCGTCCGCGATGGTCGCGATGGCCACAATCTTCATAAACGACATCAGCAGCTTGTTCTGCTTGCTCGCATCCAGACGGCGCTGCATCAATCCCTGTGCGACTTTGAAGGCAACGCCCGCCCCACATAATTGTTTGTACGGGTACTCGCAGCCCGCTTGATTCGGATTCACCACCGCCAGCGCCTTGGGCACGCCGTCGGGCCCCGGCAGATGATGATCGGTGACGATCAAATCGACGCCGAGACGCTGCGCAGTCTCCGCTGGCGCGAAGGCGCGAATGCCCATGTCGACACTGACAATCAAACGAATCCCGGACTCGGCCGCGCGCTCGATCACATCGTCGCGCATGTCGTAGCCTTCGCGAATGCGGTGCGGCACATGGAAATCCGCCGACCCGCCGCACAGTTCAATCGCAGTCTTGAGAATGATGACCGCCATGGTGCCGTCGACGTCATAGTCGCCGTAGATCAAGATGCGCTCTTTACGCTCGATGGCGGCATCGATGCGATCGACAGCCGAGCGCAATCCACTCATCAGCTCGGGAGCGTGAAGATGTGAGAGAGATGGCGCGAGAAAAGCACGAGCCGATTCCACATCGTCGATGCCGCGACGCACCAGCAGCGGCGCGAGAATGTGCGCCGCGCGTGCTACGCCGGGAAGCCCAGGATCGGCGCGCAGTCCCGCGATCAGCCTCTCGACATTCGCTTGATCGGTTGCCTTTTGAAGCCAGCGCATAAAAGACGGGTTTTCATCCTAAGCGCGTTCTGTACGCGAAGGATCTGTGCAATCTGCCGAGGAATTGCACGGATCCTTCGCTTTGCTCAGGATGACAAGCAGAAAAGAGTTTACTACTGGAGCCTTACTACCGGAGCGAGGGCTAGTTTTCTTCGTCCTGGTCCGGCTCATCCAGCGTGAGTCCGCCGAATTCATCAGACACTTCCAGCAAGTGCTGGTAGCGGTCGTACCACTCGGTGCTGACTTCGCAGAGAAACATCGATCCCTGATAGGCCCAGCCTAGCTGCAGGAATCCCACGCGGCCGACATGAGCGCGCAGCCAGCGCGCGTCTTCCACGTCGTCGCTGTCGGTGAATTCCGAGTTGGTCAGGCGCTGCACCATCTCGTCCAGTTCCTTGCGCTCGAGCGTCCAGGAATGCATGGTGAGAAAAGGCGCAGCCGATGCCTTCGCCAGCTCGACGAAATCTTTCCAGCCGTCGGGATTGCCGGCCATCTCCCACATCACACACTGCACCTCGTCATAATCCACATAACCGTGGAAGCGGCGCATACCGTGGCCTTCAATGAAAGCCACCATGTCATCTTTTACTGTTGTGAGATCGTCTGGCGTGGAGGACATATTGTAAAAAGCTCGCACCAAATCATTGTATGCTGTTCGCAAATTCGTTGCCAGCGCGGGCCGCGCCGGCAGTGACGCAGTTAGGCCCCCTACAACGCTTTGTCATCCAACGTCGTCATGCAATCAAGCGTAGCCGTTCTTCAGGCGCAGCGAAGAGCCTGCCCTGAGCGCAGCCGAAGGGATCTCCTGCTTAGCCGGTCTAACGCGTAAGCCAAACTGCACTGCCGCGCGGTTCAATGCGCCGTCGTGGGAGCGGTCATCAGCGCCACAAACATGCGATAGAACTTTTCCAGGTCGAGATCAACCTGAATCTCCACCGGCACTGCCGACGGCCGCAGCGAGCTCTTGCCGGCCCATGTCAGCGTGTTGCCGTAGCCGGCACCGTGGTCAAGATCAACGCCCATGTAGCGCGTTTCACTCTTCGTGATAACCGTGGGATCGATCCACGCTTCGGCGGCGAGTTCATCCCACATAATGTCAGCTCCCGGCGTGAGCATCGCGAAACGCGCGATGTAGCGCGCCAACGGTGTTCCGCTGGCTTCAATCTGCTTCACCATCGCCGCCGTCATATGCGTCTTGATGGAAATATCGGTGGGCGTGCAAACAATCTTTTTCCACGGCGCGCGCAAAACAATCTCCGCGGCTTCCGGATCGAACCAGAAATTAAATTCATGTCGCGGATTATTCAAAAATTCCGGATTGTCGGTTTCCGGACTCAAACTTCCGCCCATGAAAACCAGTTCCTGCGCCAGTTCCGGCAACTGCGGATCAAGAGAAATAGCCAGCGCGAGGTTCGTCATGGGCCCGCCCTCATAAATCGTGACCTCGTGCGGATACTTCCGCACCATGCGAATCATGAAGTGCGCTGCGTCCTCGTCGGTGGGCCTGGTCGTCGGCGTGCCCTCGGGAGGCGGAGGCACAACCGAAGCCTCGTGCCACCAGCGCTCATCCCACGCCCCGGCGTACGCGACCTTCCCATAACGTTGCTGCCACAGCTGAGATTCCTCACGGGTTCGGATCAGCGGGAAGCCAGCCCCGGGCACCACCGGAATGTCGCTGCGCCCCATGATTTCGAGCAGGCGCAGAGTATGCGCAACTTCTTCGTCGCGCCACTGATCTCCACTCACGATCGTGATCCCCAACACTTCCACCTGCGGAGACTGAATCATAATCATCAGCGTCTGCATATTGCTGCCGCCCGGGCCGGAAGCATCTTCGTTGACGATCACTTTGCGCCGCTGCGTGAAGCCGAGGGCGGGCGCCAAGCACAAGACAATTAAAGCTAGCGATTTAAAGGTCTGCAAGTTCATCCCTCAGCCTGTGCGGGTCCGTTAAAAATCAGAGCCAGATCCCATCCCGCAGAATAAAGGGCAGAGCGGGCCCAGCCCGTCTGCCCCGAAAAGCATATTGCTTCACGCTCTAGAAGGCGAACCTGAGGGCGAATTGCACCAGACGCGGGTTATTCACCGTGTTATTGATGACCCCGAAGCTGGAGGGCGTGTTGATGTCCTGCTGTCCACTGTCGCCCAATCCATCCATGTAAAACTGCGGGTGATTGAACAGATTGAAAAACTCCGCGCGAAATTGCAGATTCATCGTCTCGTGGAACGGGAAATTCTTGATGATCGAGAAATCCGTGTTCACGAAACGCGGACCGTACACCGGCGCGCGCGCTGCCGTACCAAGTTCTCCTGCCGGCGCTTGTTCGAAAGCGCACGGGTTAAACCAATGTTGCAGGGTATGGATCTGCGCCGGAGCGGTGCAGCCGGGGTTTCCCGCGATCGGACCAGCCTGATTCGGATTGCCCACCTGGTTTGGCCGCTGCAGGGTGAAGCCGTTGTAAGAAAAATACGTTCCCGACTCGTCCGCGCTGTCCACCACGAAGAGCGGGAATCCTGAAGTGGCTCGTTCGATCAGGTCCAGATGCCAATTTCCCAGGACCGCGTTGGTCGCGCCGTTCCAGTCTCCGCCAAACTGCTTTCCCTTACCGAATGGCAGATCGTAGAGAATGCTGGCCGTGAAGCTGTCATTCAGGTTCAACTGCGAGAGTCCCCAGTCAAGTCTCTGGGTTCCGGGCAAAGGCCAATAAGTCGCACCCGGATTGGTACCCAAACCGTCAGACATACCCGAGTCGAAGGTGCGGGACCAGGTATACCCGAGCAGCGCATAAAGGCCGTGCCGTGAGCTCTTGGTCTCAGCTTTAACTTGCAGAGAATCATAGCGGGCGTTACCGATGCTGTTATTGCTGGCTACCGTCTGATATGCCCCACCGTTCGGCTGGTTTACCGCGAGCGGGAAGTATCCATAACCGCAGCCCACAGTGTAACCGGCAACGGGGGAAAAGCCGTCGGGACAGGCATTCGGGTCGTTGATGTTCTCATTCTCCTGGCTTACGAGAATGTGATGGCTGCGAGAACCGGCGTAGCCGACGGTCAGCACAACATTTCCCGGCATCTGGCGTTCAATGTTGAGGTTGAACTGCTGGACCGCTCCCTGCTTGAAGTTGGAGTTCGCGGACTGAATCGTGCCGGTGTAGCATGCCGGGTTCACTGGCCCCGTGAGTATGCCTGCCGGGGGGCAGGCCGGATTTGCCGGAGTACCAGCCTGGAAGCCGTATGAGAGGCCGCACTGACTATTGCCAAATGGATTGCAGAGACCCGTCGAAGAGAAATACGGCGTCAGTAAGACATTCGGATAGCTATCGGGGTCGATCTCCGCATAGTAGGGCGGGTTCTGCCACAGCCCTTGCCCGCCCTGGTTCCACGCCGAATCATGGAAGATTCCATAGCCCAGGCGGATTGCAGTCTTGTCACTCCCCATGGGCTTCCAGGAAATGCCGATACGGGGTTCGAGAGCAGTCTTATCGAACTGGATGCCAACCCGCCCGTCGGTGGCCGTGCAGATCGTGCAACCGCTCAACATGGGGCTCCCTTTGGGCACATACCAAGTCAGATTCTGAACGTTGTAGTTCGCCTGCCTGTTTTCGACCTCGGTTTCCGGCGTCGCCAGAGCCCAAGCCAAGCCCAGGTTTACGGTGATGTTCGAACTCACGCGCCAGTCGTCCTGAAAATAAGGCCGGACAAGCTTCCAGCGGCGCCCTGTGGTAGCGCCCAAAAACGTCTGATCGTGCGCTGCAAAAACTCCCGTACTTCCCAATAATAGGTCGGCGATGTCATCGCCCGTCGCCAGCCCCGCTTCCACCACGTAGCCGTCCTGGAAGGCGTTATTGCGCACGTTCATTTCCTCGGCGCGATAAGTCGCACCAAACCGGATGTTGTGTTTCCCGCGAATCAAATCGAGCGTATCCCCAACCGAATAAACGTTGGTTCCACCCTGATACGGCGCGTATCCACGATCGCCCACCGAGAAGTAGCTCGACATCTGGAACGACGTCATGCCGCAGCTCTCGCAGTCCTTCGTCGCCTGGTTCAGGCTCGCGGGATACCCAGTGATGGAGTCGCACTGCGCTCCCAGATCAGCGCCCGGGATGCCGAGAGTCGCGGCTTCGCAGCTGCCGGTGCCATACGAAAGGATGTGATTGAAAATGCGGCTGTAACCCACCGTCGCCTGGTTGACCAGGTTGGGCGAAAAAATGTGAGTCTCGGTGATGACCGCATTGCGGCCATGATTGTTGATGAACTGGTTGCTGCCAAAAGCGTTGGCTTCGGACCACGTCGGCGAACCGCCGGGGACGTAGTTTGTTGCCTGATCGTAGCTGAAGCGCCCGAACGCCGAATCCTTGCTGGAAAAATTGTGATCGAGGCGAACGTCCCACGTGCCTTCGTTGAGTTTTCTCACCGGTTCATTGACGTAGTTAAACGCTGCATTCGTCGAGTTGGGTGCGGGATAGAGTTGAACCACCTTCGCACCGATCGGATTAATCAGCGCGGCTGGAATCACATTGCAAGTCGTCCCCGGAGCCTGGCTGCCATCCGGCATTACGGCTGTAGGAGTGGTGCCGGCTGAGCATTGGAACGTGGAGGGTTCCCCGGTCATACCGTTCTGGTTCGCGTACGGGTTCGCCAGTTGGATGCCAAGCGGGTTGTTGGTGAAGTCGTAGTCACCATTGCCGTCCGGCGTAGTCATCGCGGTCGACGGAACAAATCCGGTGAAGGTCACGCCTTCCCGCTGCATCTTGGCCTGATAATCCAGAAAGAAAAAAGTCTTGTCTTTCTTGATCGCCCCGCCCAGCGATCCGCCGAACTGATTCAGATTGAACTTCTGCGGCGACGTGCCGAAATACGGATCCGCATCCAGCTTCGTGTTGCGGAAATACTCGAACACCGACCCGTGAAATCGGTTCGGACCCAGACTTGGTCGTCACCAGCACTGTCGGGCCCCGCGCGCTCTCCGTATTCTGCGGAGTAGTTGTAGGTCAGGACTTTGAATTCTTCGATGTCGTCCAGCGAGGAAAAGATCGCGATGCCGCCTTCATCCAACTGATTGTTGTCGTTGCCGTCGAGCAGCCAATCGGTTTCCTGTTCGCGCGAACCGCCCACCGAAAGCGAGAACGATCCTCGCGTCGCCGCTTCGCTGCTGGCGGCGTTGGTAAAGAAACTCACCGGACTGGTCGATGCCGTCGTGCCCGGTGTGAGCGTCGCCAATTGCACAAAATTGCGGCCATTCAAGGGCAGTTCCGCTACTTCCTGCGCGGTAATGACCTGGCCCAGCGTGGGAGTTGTCGTCTCCACCGCAACCTCAGTCGCGCTGACTTCAACGTTCGTGCTCACCGACGCAGGCACGAGTTTGAAATCCAGTTCCCGATGCTCGTCCACCTGCAACCGGAGATCTTTCGCCGCGCTCTTCTTGAAGCCGGCAGCTTCCACCGAAACCGTGTAGTCGGAAACTCCGAGCGAGGGCACAAGAAAGTGCCCGGTATCGTCGGAGATCGCATCGCGGGAAACGTTCGTCGCCTGGGAAGTAACCGTCACCTTTGCGCCAGTCACCACCGCGCCGGAGTTGTCGGTAATGGTGCCCGAAAAACTTCCGGTGGCTTGACCGTGCAGGAGCGGGCTGAACAGGCAGATCAACAAACAGAGAACGAATGCGAAGCGCGCCTTCTGGCTCGACATTTCTTGAACCCCTTTCGGAGGTTAAACCCGCGCAAAGAAAAAGACCCTCCCTCTTCGTGGGAAGCTGGGAGGCCCTGGGACCGCAGTCACGGCTTATAAATTGCTAAGTGATGGTTAGTCAAGAAGTTTCGAGCGAACAGAACATTGCTCGCGTCAGTTTTGGGAATGATCGATGAAGAAAATCGTTCTCGTAATGTTGATTGTTAAATGTTAGCCACAGCCTGTGTAAAACCGGGAGGAATCTACCCACAAGCAATTGCAGGCCGACGCATCGGCGCCCCTCACGCCCGCGCGGCCCACTCGGCATCAAAGCGCGCGCGATCATAAAAAGATTTCTGCGTTCCAATGCCAGTAGTCGACAAGCCAGCGTAAAGATTCGCCCGCCGAACCGCTTCCGTTCTCCGGCACACCCTCGCCAAGAAACACGGCGAAGCTGCCGATGAACGCATCGCCCGCTCCCGTGCTGTCAATCGCTGTTCACCGCGAATGGCGCAACATGCTCGCTCCCATCACGGGTGGCGAGAAGAGATCCATTCGCGCCGAGGGTGATGATCACGCGCCGAATGCCGCCCGCCACGAGCTTCGCGGCGCATTGCTTCGCGTCGTCAACGTTTTTCACGGGAATGCCGGTAATCGTCTCCGCCTCGCTTTCGTTGGGCACGAAATAGTCGAGATCCTTCAGCGCCCCAAGATCGACCGTCTGCGCCGGCGCGGGATTCAGAATGCAGCGGATGCCGTGCTTGCGCGCAAACTCAATCGCGTAATAAACCGTCTCCAGTGGAATCTCGAACTGCAGCACGATGCAATCCGCAGACTTCAACGTTTCCGCAGCGGCGTCAACATCGGCCGGCTTGAGCGCGTCGTTCGCTCCCTTGACCACCAGAATGCGATTCTGTCCGTTCGGCTCCACAAAAATCGGCGCAACCCCACTCGATAGTCCCTCGATCTGCTTCACATGCGTCGGATCAATTCCCTGCTTGCGAAAATTTTCAATCGTCGCCGGTCCAAACAAATCGCTGCCCACCCGCGCCACCATAAAAACTTCCGCGCCGCAAAGACGCGCGGCCACCGCCTGATTCGCGCCCTTGCCGCCAAAGCCGAGATCGAATTTATTTCCAAAAATGGTTTCGCCCGGTTTCGGAAACCGGTCGGCGAACGTAGTCAAATCAATATTCGCGCTGCCAATCACCGCAATACGAGGCCGCTTTGCCATAGGAAGTATTCCTGCAAGAAGCAGGCCGAGTCTATTGAGCCCTGTCATCGATGTCAACGTAGACCCGAACTCCTCGCCAGAGATCCACGCAGATCGCGCGGACCAATCAAAATATTAATCCGTGTTGATCCATGTGAATCCGTGGCAAAGAAGTTTGCTATAGTTCGTTCTCGACAATCTCGTATGGGAGGTCCCATGCCCCGCAATGTCCGCTGCGCTCTGATCCAAGCCAGCAACGCGATCCCCACCGATCGCCCCCTCGCGCAAATCCGCAAGGCGATGATCGACAAGCACCTGAAACTGATCGAGCAGGCCGCGCGCAAGAAAACGCAGATCCTCTGCCTGCAGGAACTTTTCTACGGCCCTTATTTTTGCGCCGAACAAAACGCTCGCTGGTACGAACTGACTGAGCGCGTGCCCGAAGGCCCCACCACGCGCCTCATGCAGAAAATCGCGAAGAAGCACCGCATGGTGATCGTGGTTCCCGTCTACGAAGAGCAGATGCCCGGCGTGTATTTCAACACCGCCGCAGTCATCGACGCCGACGGAAAATATCTCGGCAAGTATCGCAAGCACCACATCCCGCACTGCCATCCCGGCTTCTGGGAGAAGTTTTATTTCACTCCCGGCGATCTCGGTTATCCGGTCTTCGAAACGAAGTACGCGCAAGTCGGCGTCTACATCTGCTACGACCGCCATTTCCCCGAGGGCGCGCGCATTCTCGGATTAAACGGCGCGGAGATCGTCTTCAATCCCTCGGCCACGGTCGCCGGACTGTCAGAATATCTTGTGGGAACTCGAACAACCCGCCCACGCCGTCGCCAACGGCTATTTCGTCGGGGCCATCAATCGCGTAGGCACCGAAAAGCCCTGGAGCATCGGCGAATTCTACGGCAAGAGTTATTTCTGCACTCCTCGCGGCAAAATTATCGCCCAGGCCAGCCGCGACAAAGATGAAGTCGTAGTCGCCGACCTCGACCTCGACATGATCGCCGAAGTCCGCAAAGTCTGGCAGTTCTTCCGCGACCGCCGGCCCGACAGCTACGGCCCGATTACGAAACAGAGCGAGTTCTAGGCTTCGTATCACGAGCCCCATTTGAGGCTTGTCATCCTGAGCCCTGGCAAAGCCGCGGTGAGGGACCCAACGTCAGTCGTAAGCACGATGGGGCATGCAGGAGCGGATCGATGACTAGAGCGAAGTAGTCCCGGCAGCGCCCGCGGTAGCTCACAATGCCGTACGGCCCCTCAGAGGGCTTTCCCCCTCTTCAGGATGACATCGACCTTCGCGTACGATCTTTCTTGCATTCGTAGTCTTGCGCGTCCGAAACTCTGACGAAAATGCCCGATCCACTAAATCTCTCCCGCATCGAATCCAGCCCGCTCTACAACGAAGACCTCGCGCCCGCCAGCGCCGAACAGCGCCACTGGGGCACCTACAACTTCGCCGCGCTGTGGGTCTCGATGTCGGTGAACATCCTGACGTACATGCTGGCCGCGAGCTTGATTGAAGGCGGCATGAACTGGAAGCAGGCGCTGCTCACCGTCTTTCTGGGAAACACGATCGTGCTCGGCCCCATGCTGCTGAATTCGCATCCCGGCGCGAAGTACGGAATTCCCTTTCCGGTTCTGGCGCGAGCTTCGTTCGGCGTACTCGGCGCAAACGTGGCCGCAGTTCTTCGCGCACTGGTGGCGTGCGGATGGTTCGGCATTCAGAGCCTGGATCGGCGGCGAAGCCATCAGCACATTGCTCGCAACGCTGATTCCCAGCTGGAAGAATTTCCCTACGGCCCCGCCGTTTGCTTTCTTCATTTTCTGGCTGATGAATCTCGTGGTGGTGCTCAAGGGAATCGAATACATCCGCATCCTGCAAGGCATCAGCGCGCCAATTCTGCTCGGTGTTGGTTTGCTTCTCTTAGGTTGGGCCTATCACGCGGCCGGCGGCTTCGGACCGATGCTTTCGGTGCCGTCGCGCTTCGTCAGCTTTCCCGATTTCCTGAAATTTCTGGTGCCCGCGCTGAACGGCACCGTCGGCTTCTGGGCGACGGTCTCGCTGAACATCCCCGACTTCACCCGCTTCGCGCGCAATCAGCGCGAGCAAGTGATCGGCCAGGCGCTGGCGCTGCCGACAACGATGACTCTGTATTCTTTCGTCGGCATCGCCGTCACGTCCGCGACAGTGGTGATCTACGGCACCGCGATCTGGGATCCGGTGCAACTGCTCAGCCGCTTTCACTCGCCGGTCGCGGTCGTGATTTCGCTACTCGCAATTCTGCTGGCCACGCTCAACGTGAATATCGGTGCGAATGTGGTTTCACCCGCGAATGACTTCTCGAATCTTTGGCCGCAAGAAAATCAGCTTCCGCACCGGCGGCGTCATCACCTGCTTCATGGGAGTCGCGATGATGCCGTGGAAATTGCTGGCCGAGCTACAGCACGTTCATCTTCGGATGGCTGGGCGGCTACGCGGCATTTCTCGGCCCGGTCGCGGGAATCATGATCTGCGACTACTTCGTGATCCGCCAGACCGTGCTGCACGTGGACGATCTGTATCTCCGCGGGGGCCGCTACGAATATTCCCGCGGATTCAACTGGCGCGCGGTCATCGCGCTGGCGCTGGGCGCGGGGGCGGCGCTTTCGGGGTTTGCTGATCCCACCGATGCGATTCCTCTACGCCTATTCGTGGTTCGTAGGATTCGCCGTTTCGTTCGTGGCGTATCTCGCCCTGATGCAGCCCCTGAAAACTCAGAACCCGCCGATGTCGTGAACGAGATGATGTCATCCTGAGAAGGGCGAAAGCCCTTCGAGGGACCTGCGTCGGAATGAAGAACCAGTGCAACCGACGGGACTCGCCGCGATGCATGCACCGCGGGCGTTCCCACCCACATCATCAATGCCGCCGGCGCATGTTCGGTCCCTCACGCCGGCTTCGCCCCGCTCAGGATGACAGCTCACAGAAATTCCGGCAGCACCAGCTTCGACCACTCGGCCAGCGATTGCTCCTCATCGCCGCACATCAGATAAATATTGAATTGCGTCACGCCAGCTTTCTGCAGCTCGCGCAATTTCTTCTTGTGAGCGTCGGGCGAACCGATCAAGCAGAAGCGATCGATCACTTCGTCAGAAACGAAATCCGCGTTATCGCTGCCCACCTCGCAGTGATGCTGGTAATCATAGCTGCCGCGATCCTGTACAAACGAAGTCAGCGCCGGCGGCAGATCTTCCGGCTTATATTGCCGGATCAAATCCATCACGTGATTCGACACCAGCGCGGGAAACCAGCGCACGCGCTCGCGCGCAACTTTCAAATCGTCCGACACCCACACCGGCGCAGCGGCCATCACTTCAATGCTCTTCGGATCGCGTCCCGCCGCCTTCGCGCCTTCATACACAAAACTCATGCACCACTCAATCAGCGCCGGATCGGCAAACTGCAGAATAATTCCGTCGGCCACGCGCCCCGCCATGTGCAGAACTTTCGGCCCGTAGCCGGCAATCCACACTCGCGGAGAATCTTTCGCCCAACTCAGCCGCGTGGGCTGACCATCATGTTCAACTTCTTTGCCAGAAGTGAGATCGCGAAATTCTTTCACTGCCGCTTCCAGTTGCGACCAACTCACCGGCTTCTTGCCCATCACCCGCCGCGAACTGTCGCCGCGCCCAATGCCCAGTTCCATGCGTCCGCCGGAAATCAGATTCAGCGTCGCGAACAAACTGGCAGTCACCGTCAAATCGCGCGTCGCCGGATTGGTGACGCAGGTTCCCAGCCGCATGCGCTTCGTGTTCGTCGCCATCAGCGTGAGTAGCGGATACGGCTCTTTCCACAGAACGTGCGAATCAAAAATCCATCCGTATTCAAATCCCGCGCTCTCCGCCTGACGTGTGAGACCGACGATGCGCTCGACAGAAATGTCAGGTTTCAGTGCGATGCCGAATTGCATGGCCGGTCTCCTTGCGGACGATGAAGAGGCGGCAGTGTAGCATAGGTTCGAACGTTTCGGCGTTACGCGGTGAACCGATTGAACTATCAGTGCGATGTCATCCTGAGCGGCGGCGAAGCCGGCGCGAGGGACCATACGTCAGCTGAAACTTTCGATGGAGTGGGCGAGAACACCTGCACCGCATGCAGCGAGGCGTTCCCATCTACGGCTTACTGATCTTCGCCGTCGTACGGTCGCTCGGAGGGCAGAGCCCTCCTCACGATGACATCGTGAATTGATGATGTCGTGAAGTGATGATGTCGCGGAATGATGCCGCCGCGAAGCGGTGACATCGTGAAGTAATGACATCGTGAAAAATGACACATCGAAAATAACGGAGGGCTCGATGGCTTTCGATACGGTCATCAAGAACGGAACGGTAGTCACGGCAACCGACACCTGCATCGCCGACGTCGCCATCACCAACGGAAAGATTTCCGCCGTCGGCGCCGACCTCGCCTCATCGAACGCCGGACAGAGTGCGACCAAGATTCTCGACGCCACCGGCAAACTCGTGCTGCCCGGCGGCATCGACGTGCACACCCATCTCGATATGCCCTTCGGCGGCACCACCAGCGCCGACGATTTTGAAACCGGAACTCGCGCCGCGGCGTTCGGCGGCACCACCACGCTCATCGACTTCGCCATTCAATACAAAGGCCAGGCCCTGCGCCAGGCCTTCGACACCTGGATGAGCAAGGCCGCGAACAAAGCGGTCTGCGACTACGCCTTTCACTGCATCGTGACCGACGTTTCCGGCGGACAGCTTTCCGAGATGAACGATCTGGTGCACGAAGGCGTGACCAGCTTCAAACTTTTCATGGCGTACCCGGGTGTGTTCATGCTCGACGACGGCAGCATTTTCAAGGCGCTGCAGAACACGGCGAAGAACGGTGCGCTGGTTTGCATGCACGCCGAAAACGGCAGCGCGATCGACGTCATCGTGCAGCAGGCGCTGGCCGAAGGAAAGCGCGCGCCGAAGTATCACGCGCTCACGCGGCCTACCACTGCTGAGGCCGAAGCCGTTGGCCGCGCGATTGCGCTGGCCGAGATGGCGGGCGCGCCTCTCTATATCGTCCACTTGAGTTGCGAAGATGCGCTGGCGAAAATTCGCGAAGCGCGCGATCGGGGACTTCCCGTCTACGCCGAGACCTGCCCGCAATATTTATATCTATCGCTCGAAAACATGGACGCTCCCGGCTTTGAAGGCGCGAAATATGTTTTCACTCCGCCGCTGCGCGAAAAATGGAACCAGGAAAAACTTTGGAACGGCCTGAAGCACGACCATCTGCAGGTTGTGTCGACTGACCACTGCCCGTTCTGCTTTAAAGAACAAAAAGAAATGGGCCGCGACGATTTCACGAAAATTCCCAACGGAGGTCCGGGCGTCGAGCACCGCATGAGCCTGATCTACTCCGGCGGCGTGGCCGCGGGGCGCTTCAATGCGAACCGTTTTGTCGAACTGGTGTCGACCGCCCCGGCGAAGCTGTTCGGGCTTTATCCGCGCAAGGGAACCATCGCAGTCGGCAGCGACGCCGACCTCGTGATCTTCGATCCCAAGCGTAAACACACCATCAGCGCCAAGACTCATCACATGCGCGTGGACTACTCGATGTTTGAAGGAATTCAAGTCACAGGGATGGCCGACGTCGTCTTGTCGCGAGGAAGAGTCGTGGTCGATGGCGACAAGTTTCTCGGCAAGGCAGGGCAAGGAGAATTCCTGCGGCGCGCAACGTATGCGCAAGTCAACGGCTAAATTTCAACGCAGCCGTTCGAGTTTTCGCGGACCCGTCGTTCGCCACGATGCCCATTGCGCGACGACGGCGGCCGACTGCTGCGATTTGATCCCTCAAGTCGACCGTGAGCCCGGTCGGATTTCAAGGCCCTTCATCGGCGAGTTACATCGATTTAACTTCCGGGACTAAGTCGATTGTTTTCATGCGATTAGCGCCCATGTTTTGCACAGGCCTCCGCCCTGTAAGTATCTACTAATAAAGAGCTACAGGCATTTTGCCTCGTTTTCAGTGCAGCGCGACACCCGAGCCTGCAGCCAGTCGCCCGACCGCTAACGCAGCGCTTTATACAGCGCTTGTTTCCATCGAGCATTGTCGATCGTCCAGCAGACGTTGGCTTTGTGCTGCAACGCCGGCCGCCATACGGCGCGGTTGCGTTCGTCATCGGCTACGTTGAGCCGGTCGACGATGGTGTTGCCGCGCGAGAGTTCACTCTCGGTGTCAACCTCGACGCAGTGCTCGCTCCAGTCCGTCCCAACCGTGTGATCGAGCGCGAGACACATCGCGACCGGATCGGGCAGACAGATTCCATCTTCACCAGTCTGGATTTTGTAAGCCGCACGCGCGTGACTGTTGCACTCGATCGCGAAATGAGCGAGCGGAGTGCTGAGTCCTTCGACCTCGGCAATGTCGCGCGGACCAAGAACCGCATCTCCGCGGCACAGATGCCAGCCGATCAATTCAATCGGCAATCCGCTGTGCATGACAATGCGCGCCGCCTCGGGATCGACCCAGATGTTGTATTCGGCTGCCGGCGTGACGTTGCCCTCGCAGCATGGATTGCCGCCCATGATGACGCATCGGCTGACGTTGGCGATGATCGACGGCTTCCTCGATACGGCCAGCGCAACGTTGGTCAGCGGACCGAGCGTGACCAGAACGATCCCAGGATTGGCCTCGATCGTGTCGATGATGGCGTCGACGGCGTGTGGCTTCTCCACCAATTGTTTGGGAGCGGGATAGTTGTGATCTCCGAGTCCGTCGCGTCCGTGAAACCAGGTTGCGTTCTCGTAGGTGTGAAGCAATGGCTTCGCTGCGCCTGAATACACAGGAACATTCGCGTCGCAAAGCTCGACGGTGTAGAGCGCGTTGCGGGTGGCCTGCTCGACGGGCACGTTTCCGGCGACGACCGTGATCGCGGCGACGCGAACGTCGGGCGCGCGTAGAGCCATGATCAGCGCGACGGCGTCGTCTGAAGCCGTGTCGGTATCGATGAGAAACGTGCGCGGCACGGGAGGAAGCATAACAGAGCGTCAATTCAACTTCTCCGCTCAACAATCTCCGCGCGGCTCGCCTTGTGACTCTCCGCAAAGAAGAGTACAGTTACTCGTTTTGCAAGGGGGGCCACGATGTTCACACCGCCGAATTTTACGGTCGCGCTGTTGATGACGGTTGCCAGCGCGGTCTGCTGGGGATCGTGGGCCAATACTTACAAGGGCGTGAAGAATTACCGCTTCGAACTTTTTTATTGGGATTATGCGATCGGCATTTTTCTTATCTCGCTGGTGGGCGCGCTCACGCTGGGCAGCACGGGACACGATTCGACGAGCTTTCTGAATAACGTTCACTCCGCCGACAACTCAAACATTCTGTGGACGATGGTGGGCGGCGCGATTTTCAATCTGGCGAACCTGCTGCTGGTCGCGGCGATTGACATGGCCGGGCTGGCGGTGGCGCTGCCGGTTTCCATCGGCATCGCGCTGGTGGTGGGCACCATGCTGAGCTACTTTCTGCAGCCAAAGGGAAATCTGCCGTTGATCGCAGTCGGCGTGGTGTGCGCGCTGATCGCCGTGATTCTCGATGGCAAGGCGTTCGGCAGTTTGCCTGGCGGGCGGACGGCGTCGAAAAAGAGCATAGTCATTTGCGTTGTGTCGGGCGTGCTGATGGGGCTGTGGAATCCGTTCGTCGCGTATGGCGCGACGCGCGGCCACGCGCTCACGCCGTACAGTTCCGTCGTTTTTCTGACGCTCGGAGCGCTGCTCTCGTGTTTCATCTGGAATTTATATTTCATGAAGAAGCCGCTGGCCGGTGAGCCGGTGGGCTTGGGGGGATTTTTCAGCGGGCCGCCGTCCGGACATCTGTTGGGCCTGCTCGGCGGAATGATCTGGGGCATTGGCACCATGTGCAACGTGGTGGCCGGAGGGTCGGCGGGCTTCGCGCTGTCTTACGCGATTGGGCAGTCGGCGCCGATGGTCGGCGCGCTGTGGGGCGTATTCGCGTGGAAGGAATTTGCCGGCGCGGGATCGAAAGCAAAGATGTTTCTGGCGCTGATGTTTGTGTTTTACGCGTTGGCGATTCTGGCGCTGGCCCACGCCAGCGGCTAACCAGCGATGTCATCCTGAGGAGCGCGCGCAGCGGGTTCCGAGGGACCGGACGACGGTCAGCAGCAACAGTGCGGCCGAGGTAATCTCATCCGCTGCTCGCAGTTTAGGCGCGCCCGTTCACCGCAACGTGGCTTCCACCAACGTACGGTCCCTCGCGCCGGCTTCGCCGCCGCTCAGGATGACATCTGCTTGCCTCTTGCGTGCGCGCTGCTTATTTTCCTTTGATGCGGCTGATGAAGAGGTGCAGGAAGCGGTCGGCATTTGACGCCAGGCAGACACGGGCGTTGGGCTTCAGATCGACCACGCCCTCGATCTCGTAGTGGTCGCCGTGCAGGATGTTGTTTTCGTTCGATCCCATGCGATTAGCGACGGTCTCGCCGCGCGTGAACTCGCCTTTCAATTCGACGTCAACGTGCATGTCTTTCAACGTCACGAGCGTCGGGTCGATCACGACGCCGACCGCGAGCGGATCATACATCGCGGCTCCTGTGTAGCCACTTTTCTCCGAACGCGTCAGATAGAAATCCGCCAGCTTGGCGATGAAGTCGCTCTCCGGGCCGTGCAGAGATTGCAAGTCGGCGAGATATTTGCGCGTGATCAGTGTGCGTTCGCCGACGTCGGAGCCGACCATGGTGACCATCCAGCCGGCGTTGAACACAATGGCCGCAGCCTCGGGATCGCCATAAATATTCGCTTCCGCGGCGCCGTTCACATTTCCGCCGGTAATCGATCCGCCCATGATGACGATATCTTTCACCAGCGGCACGATCGAGGGATCGATCGAAACCGCGAGCGCGATATTGGTCAAGGGGCCCACGGGGATCAACGTGATCTCGTGCGGATACTTATGAACCAACTCGATGATGAGGTCGGGGCCGTAACGTTGATCGGCCTTGCACTTCGACGGCGGCAGTTCGATTCCGGCGAGGCCATTTTTTCCGTGCCAGAACTGCGCGGTGATCAACTTCTGATTCAGAGGATGTTGCGCTCCGCCGGCCACGGGGAGGTCGCAGCGTCCGGCGAGCGAGGTCAGCTTGAGCGCATTCTCCAGACCCTGGCGGCCATCGACGTTTCCGGGCACGACCGTCAGCGCTTCGACTTTCAGTTCGGGCGAATTCAGGGCGAGCAGAATCGCCATCGCATCGTCGACTCCGGGGTCGGTGTCGATGATTACGCGAGTTTGAGTGGAGGCTGTGACACTAAACGAGAAGACAGCTAGAAATGCGAACAAGATTTTTTTCACGAAGTTTCCTTTTGATCAGAGCAACATGCCTGCGATTGAGGCCGACATCAGATTGGCCATGGTCCCGGCGAGCATTGCGCGGACGCCGAGGCGTGCCAGTTCACCGCGCTTGTTCGGAGCCAACGCGCCGATGCCGCCGATCTGAATTCCGATCGAACTGAGATTTGCAAACCCGCATAACGCGAACGTTGCGATGGTGAAGGAGCGCGGGTCGAGCGTAGATTTCATCGGGCCAAGGGTCTTGAATGCGACCAGTTCGTTCAGGATCATGCGGATGCCGAGCAGATTGCCGACCGCGAGGCAATCGTGTTTCGGGATTCCGATCACCCAGGCTACGGGTGCGAACAGCACGCCGAAAATACTTTCGAGACTCGACGGGAACCAGGAAATTCCGATGTGCGCGAGGCCGTTGTGAATTCCGCCGAGCATGCCGTCGGCCAAAGCGATCAGGGCAAGAAATGCGATCAGCATGGCGCCGATGTTGAGCGCCATGTGCAGGCCGTCGCCGGTGCCGCGGGCAATTGCGCCGAGAAGATTTTCTTTTTCTTTCGTGTCATCTTCAGGCATCACGACGCGGCCTGCGGTCTTGGGTTGCTCGGTTTCGGGCACGAGCATTTTCGAGACGAGAATCGTTCCCGGCGCCGTCATAATGACGGCGCTCAGCACGTGCCGCGGTTCGGCGCCGAACGCGAAATACGCCGCCATGATCGAGCCCGACACGTGTGCCATGCCGCTGGTCATGACTGTCATCAACTCAGAGTGGGTCAGGTCGGGCAGGAACGGGCGGATGGTTACCGGGGCTTCGGTCTGGCCCATGAAAATGCTGGCGGCCACGTTGAGCGACTCGGCGCCGCTGACGCCCATGATCCGCGTCATGAGCCAGGCGGCGCCGCGGATGATGAGTTGCATGATGCCGACGTAATACAAGATTGCAAAGAGCGCGCAGATAAAAATTACAACCGGCAAAACCTGAAATGCGAAAACGAAACCGATATTGGAATTTTGTTTTCCGAGTTCGCCGAAAAGAAACTCCGAACCCACGTAGGCGTAGTTGAGCACGCGCGTGGCGGCGTCGCCAGCAACCTGAAACATGCGGCGGCCGACATCCACGCGCAGCACGAATACGGCAAAGACGATCTGCAAGCCCAATCCCCACGCCACGGTTTGCACGCGAATGGCGCGGCGATTGGTGGAGAAGGCATAGGCAAGGCCGAGCATGGTGAGTAGGCCCAGAATTCCCGTGTAATGTCCCATTCAGTTTTCTCCTGAACTTACCCGCCGAGATTGCCCGCGGCCTTACCGATGATTCTGTGGATGAGCGGGCGCTTCGCGGGGGCTGAATCGGCGATTTCGCAGCTCGCTTCAATCAACTGCCGCGCCCGCAACGCTTTGGATTCCGCGTTGTAGTAAATTGTCGCGAGAGGCTCCCCAGCCGCGACGCGATCTCCGACTTTCTTGTGCAGCACGATGCCGACCGAGGGATCGACCGAATCTTCTTTGCGCTCGCGGCCTCCGCCGAGAATCACGCAGGCCGTGCCGATTTGCTCGCATTGCATCGAGGAGATGAATCCCGCCTTCGCACTTTTGATCTGAATCGTATGCTGCGCCAGTGGCAGACGCTCAGTTTCGTCGATCACTCTTGCGTCGCCGCCCTGTAGTTCGACCATCTGCCGGAATTTATCGAGCGCCTTGCCGGAGGAAATCAGCTTGGCGCTTTGCTGTTTGCCTTCCGCGACCGAACTCGAAGCGCGCCCGAGGTAGAGCATCCAGCCTGCGGTTTCGAGGCAGAGTTCGCGTAAGTCGTCAGGGCCATTGCCGCGCAAAACCTCAACGCACTCGACCACCTCGAGCGCGTTGCCGATCATGTTGCCCAGCGGCTGATCCATGTCAGTGATCAGCGCGACCATTTGCTTGCCCATGCGCTCGCCGGTTTCGACCATGAGTTCGGCGAGAAACACCGCATCTTTTTCGTTTTTCATGAACGCGCCCGATCCGGTTTTCACATCGAGCACCAGCGCGTCGATTCCCTCCGCGAGTTTCTTGCTCATGATGGACGCACAGATCAGATACGGACTCTCGACCGTGCCGGTTACGTCGCGTAAGGCATAGAGTTTGCGATCGGCGGGAGCGATCTCGGCGGTCTGCCCGATCATGGCGCAGCCGCAGATTTCGAGCACGCGGCGAAACTCCGCGACAGAAAGATTCACGTTGAAGCCGGGGATGGACTCGAGTTTGTCGAGCGTGCCGCCGGTGTGGCCGAGGCCGCGGCCGCTGATCATGGGCACCGCGATGCCCGCGGCGGCCGCCAGCGGAGCGAGCACCAGAGAAGTTTTGTCGCCTACGCCGCCGGTGGAATGCTTGTCGACTTTTCTCGCGGGCAACGAAGAGAGATCGAGCACTTCGCCGGAGTGCAGCATCGCGTCGGTGAGGGCCGCAGTCTCTGGGCGGGTCATTCCCTTCAGGACCACGGCCATCAGCCACGCTGACACTTGATAGTCAGGAATCGCGCCTGCGGTGTAGGCGGTAACCAGGCTCTCAATTTCGGCGGACGACAGCTCGATGCCGTCGCGCTTCTTGCGGATGACATCAATTGCGCGAAAGTTTTGCAATTCCGTCGGTGGGCTCACTGGAGGCGAAATCCTTCCGGAAGTAGTTCGGCGATGTGGGCCTGCTTGGGGCCGGCGGCGCCTTGGAAGAAAATCATTGCCTCGGGGCCGAATTCGTAAATCACCTGGCGGCAGGCGCCGCAGGGCGAACAGGCGACTCCGTGATCGTTAGCTACTGCGACGGCGCGAATCTCAATCTTCGGACCGAGTTCGGCGACTGCGGTGAAGATGGCGGTGCGCTCGGCGCAGTTGGTCATGCCATAGGAAGCGTTCTCCACGTTGCAGCCGGAAAATATTCTGCCGTTGGTGAGCAGGATCGCGGCGCCCACGTGAAAATTCGAATAGGGAGCGTGAGCGTTGCGCATCACTTTGATCGCGGCTTGATCGAGCTTCTTGCGGATGGCTGGGGAAATTTCTTTTTTCGTGGGCATGGAAATCGTGGGCCATTGTAAACCCTGGCACGGTGGTGGAGCGGGGGATGACGCATCCGTCAGGATGGCCGCACTGGCATTGTGGTGACGGCACACGGAACATGGCGTAAGAAGTCCATGGATCGGTGCGAGCATGCAGTGAGGCCTTGCCGTACAATTGCTGCCGTACAGTCGCTCGCGCGGTAATCTTCACTTCGGTAACCGGAAATATTGCAGCGGACGAGCAGCCGCGGTCGTCAAATGGATTGCATGTCTTTTTCTGAAAATGACCGACATTTGGTGCGGGACCCAGGGGTGAGCGCCGGGCAGGCGATCGCCACACTCAACGATCGGGCTTTACTTTCGAACAAAGGGATCCCTCTTGATTTGAATTGGGTGCAGGAAGTGCGCGTGAACACGAGTGCCGTGGAGCGGCGCGCGCAATCGCAGACCGCGCGGCGGACTGTGAAGAAAGAGTGGCAGGCGGCGTGGCTTCTGCGCGCGATCACCTGCATGGATTTGACCACGCTTTCTGGCGACGACACGGACGAACGCGTGCGGCGGTTGTGCGCGAAAGCGCGGCAACCGATCCAGCAGGATCTGGTAGAAAAACTTGGCATCGCGGAGCTTGGCATCAAGGTGGGTGCGGTTTGCGTGTACCACACGTTTATTGAAACTGCGCTGCACGCCCTGGAAGGTAGCGGCATTCCCGTTGCCGCGGTTTCCACCGGATTTCCTGCCGGGCTTTCGCCTCTGCCTGAGCGCGTCGCGGAGATTCGGCGGTCGGTCGAAGCTGGTGCGAATGAGATCGATGTGGTCATTACTCGCGGGCATGTGTTCGGTGGACGCTGGCAGGCGCTTTACGATGAAGTCGCGACTTTCAAACAGGCCTGCGGCTCCGCGCACATGAAAGTCATCCTGGGGACGGGCGATCTTCTTACTTTGCGCAACGTCCAGCGCGCCAGCTTCGTCGCCATGATGGCGGGCGCGGACTTTATCAAGACCTCGACCGGGAAGGAAGCGACCAATGCCACGCTGCCGGTGAGCCTGGTGATGGTGCGCGCGATTCGGGAATATGCGCAGCAAACTGGAATGGCCGTGGGCTTTAAACCTGCTGGCGGCATTCGCACGGCGAAACAGTCGATCGACTGGCTGGCGATGATGAAAGAGGAACTCGGATTGTCGTGGACGCGCGCGGAACTCTTCCGCTTCGGCGCGAGCGGATTGCTGGGAGACATTGAACGGCAACTGGAGCATCATGCGACGGGACGGTATTCGGCGGAGTACCGGCATCCGATCGCGTAGGTAGCGAGGATTCCATTCTGCTGAGCCTGATGGAATGCGCGAAGCGTGGCTAATGAATTATGAGCATTGCTGAAAAATTCGTCAGCATGGAGTATGGGCCTGCTCCCGAAGATTCCAAAGAAGCCGTCGCATGGCTGGAGCAACACGGCCGGCGTTTTGGACTTTTCATTGGCGGCGCGTGGCGGGCGCCTGCGGCGGGGGAATATTTTGATGCCTTCGATCCTTCGAACGGCGAGAAACTGGCTGCAGTAGCGCAGGGCGGTTCCGCCGATGTCGACGCGGCGGTTCGCGCGGCGCGTGCGGCTTCTCCGAAGTGGCGCGCGCTGACACCCCATGTGCGGGCGCGTTATCTCTACGCGCTGGCGCGACTGGTGCAGAAACATTCACGGTTGCTGGCGGTTCTTGAAACCATGGACAACGGGAAGCCGATTCGCGAGAGCCGCGACATCGACATCCCCCTGGTGGCGCGGCATTTCTACTATCACGCTGGATGGGGGCAGTTGCTCGAGCAGGAATTTCCTGAGTATGAACCCTGCGGCGTCGTGGGCCAGATCATTCCGTGGAATTTTCCGCTGCTCATGCTGGCGTGGAAAATTGCTCCGGCGTTGGCGACCGGAAATACAGTCGTTCTCAAGCCCGCCGAATTCACTCCGCTGACTGCGCTGCTCTTCGCCGAACTGTGTCAGGAAGCGGGATTGCCCGCGGGCGTCGTCAACATCGTGACTGGAGATGGTTCGACTGGCGAAGCGCTGGTGAAGCATCCGGACGTTGACAAGATTGCGTTTACCGGATCGACCGAAGTGGGGCGCGCGATTCGCGGCGTGACCGCGGCCAGCCACAAGAAACTATCACTCGAACTCGGCGGCAAGTCTCCGTTCATTATTTTTGAAGATGCTGATCTCGATAGCGCCGTCGAAGGGCTGGTCGATGGAATCTGGTTCAACCAGGGGCAGGTGTGTTGCGCGGGTTCGCGCCTGCTGATGCAGGAGAGCATCGCCGAACCGCTGCTGGCGAAAATTCGCGATCGCATGAGCACGCTCCGCATTGGTCCGCCGCTCGATAAGGCCATCGACATTGGCGCGATCGTCGCGCGTGTGCAACTGGATCGCATCGAGAAGATGGTGGCGCAGGGGGTCGCTGAGGGCGCGACCTGCTGGCAGCCGCAACATGTTTTGCCTTCGCGCGGGTTTTACTATCCGCCGACGCTGCTCAGCAACGTGCATCCGACTTCGATTGTGGCGCAGCAGGAAATTTTTGGTCCGGTGCTCGCGGCCATGACGTTCCGCACTCCGCGGGAAGCGGTTGAACTGGCCAATAACACCGTGTACGGGCTCGCGTCGTGCGTGTGGAGCGAGAACATTAACGTTGCGCTGCAGGTGGCGGCTCAGATCAAGGCTGGTGTGGTGTGGGTGAATTGTACGAACATGTTCGACGCCGCGTGCGGGTTCGGCGGATATCGCGAGAGCGGATATGGGCGAGAAGGCGGACGCGAAGGACTGCTCGAATATATGGAGCTGAAGTGGTTCAAGCACGCGCCGAAATTGGCTTCTGCAACGGACGGAAAATCCCCACTTCTCGCACAGGACGCGAGAGATGGGGCACCCGTTTCAGACGATGGCGACGGCGTTGACATCGGCGTGCCCGCGATCGACAGGACGGTAAAGCTTTACATCGGCGGGAAACAGGCGCGGCCTGACTCTGGCTACAGCGTGGAAGTGCGCTCGCCTGATGGGCGTTTGCTGGGTGAGGCAGGGCTGGGTAATCGCAAAGATATTCGCAACGCGGTGGAGGCGGCTCGCAAGGCTGAAGGTTGGGCGAAAGCCACGGCGCACAATCGCGCGCAGGTTTTGTATTACTGCGCGGAAAATCTTGCTCAGCGACAGAACGAGATCGTCCACCGGCTGGCGGCCGCGGTCGGCGAAAAGCAGGCCGCTGCGGAAGTGGAGGTCGGCGTCTCGCGGCTTTTTTCTTATGCCGCGTGGGCTGATAAGTTTGACGGAGCGGTGCATAACCCGCCGTTCCGTAATATTGCCATCGCGATGAACGAGGCCATCGGAACTGTCGGTGTGATCTGTCCCGCGGAAGCTCCCCTGCTGGGATTTCTGTCGCTCGTTTTGCCGCTGATTGCCGTCGGCAACACGGTAGTTGCGGTTCCCTCGGAGAAATATCCGCTCATCACCGGCGATCTGTACCAGCTTTTCGACACCAGCGATCTGCCCGGGGGCGTGGTGAACATTGTGACCGGCTACGCTTCGCAACTACTGAAGACGCTCGCGGAACACGACGACCTCGATGCGATCTGGTGTTATGGCGATGACGCGATGGTCGCAGCGGCTAAGGCAATGTCGACGGGAAATCTGAAACAAGTGTGGACCAATGAAGGCCGTGTCATCGATTGGTTTAACCCGAAAGTGGCGGAGGGGCGGTGGTTTCTGGAGCACGCCACGCAAGTGAAAAATATCTGGGTTCCGTACGGAGAGTAGGGCTGGACTCGGTGATGACTGGCTAACGCGCTTGGCCGGATGAGCGCGGGAGATCCCCTTCGACTTCGCTCAGGGAAGGCTCTTTCTTCGCCTGAAAAGCGGCTTCGCTCGGGATGATAAGCCGACTTTGCTTGACCGCTCCGCGGGCGTTGCATTTATCAACGGGCAGAGCTAGCATACCTGCGTTATCGTCATTCGCCTGGCGTCAATTCTCTCTTGCAGTGCACCGGACGTAGGGCCCGAGCATTGCGTCTGATCTTCGTCCGAGCAGGTGTGTCTTAGCAAGATCGTCTGACCAAGTCGTCCGACAAAGGAGGAAGTATGGGCATCGCAGTTTCCCCTCAAATTCATCCGCGGGTCGCGGAGTTCATCGATCAACCACGAAAAATGCTGATCAACGGGAAGTGGGTGAATGCCGCGTCCGGCAAGACGTTTCCCACGTACAATCCCGCGACCGGCGAAATTCTTGCGCAGGTCGCGGAAGGCGATCGAGAAGACATTAATGAAGCTGTGAAAGCCGCGCGCAACGCTTTTGACAATGGCCCGTGGCGCCGGCTCACTGCATCGCAGCGCGGACGCCTCATCTGGAAGCTCGCCGACCTGCTCGAGCAGCACACCGAAGAGTTCGGTTACATCGAAAGTCTCGACAACGGCAAGCCGCTCAATATTGCGAAAGCGGCCGACGTTCCGCTCGCGGTCGACCTGTTTCGATACATGGCGGGATGGGCCACCAAGATCGAAGGCAATACGATTCCGCTTTCGGTGCCTTACACGCCTGGCGCAAAATATCTGGCATACACTTTGCGCGAACCGGTGGGCGTGGTGGGACAAATTATTCCGTGGAATTTTCCGCTGCTCATGGCCGCGTGGAAACTCGGTCCCGCCTTGGCCACCGGCTGCACGGTTGTGTTGAAACCGGCGGAGCAGACTCCGCTCTCCGCGCTGCGTCTCGGCGAACTCATCATGGAAGCCGGCTTCCCTGAGGGCGTGGTCAACGTTGTCCCAGGCTACGGAGAAACTGCTGGTGCTGCGTTGGCCGCGCATCCTGAGGTCGACAAAGTCGCCTTCACGGGATCGACCGAAGTGGGCAAGCTGATTGTGCATGCCGCTACGGGCAACCTGAAGAAAGTTTCGCTGGAACTGGGCGGGAAGTCGCCGAACGTCGTATTCAAAGACGCCGATCTAGCGACCGCCATTCCGGGCGCGGCGAGTGCAATCTTCTTCAACCACGGGCAGTGCTGCTGCGCAGGCTCGCGATTGTATGTGGAGAAGTCGGTTTACGATCAGGTCGTCGAAGGAGTCGCCGATCACGCGCGCAAAATCAAAGTCGGTTCTGGGCTTGATCCTGAGACGCAGATGGGACCACTGGTTTCACAAGAGCAGATGGATCGGGTGTGCGGATATCTGGAGTCCGGACTCTCGGAAGGCGCGAAAGCTCTCGCCGGCGGGACCAAGGGCGCGGATCGCGGATACTTCGTCCAACCCACCGTTCTCGTCGACACGCGAGAAAACATGAAGGTGGTGCAGGAAGAAATCTTCGGGCCGGTGGTGGTGGCGATGCCATTCACCGATCCCGAGGAAATTATTCCGCGCGCGAACAACAGCGATTACGGCCTGGCTGCAGCGGTGTGGACGCACGACATCGGCAAGGCCCATCGCATGGCGGAACAACTTCGCGCCGGCACTGTCTGGATCAATTGCTACAACATCTTCGACGCGGCCATGCCGTTCGGAGGTTACAAGCAATCCGGATGGGGACGCGAGATGGGGCACGACGCGCTCAATCTGTATACGCAAACCAAAGCGGTGTGCACGAGAATCGCATAGCGATCTTACCGTTCACGCTTGCACAGAAAAGACAAGGACGGTGGCCTGACGCCATCGTCCTTTTTCGTTTCCGGATTTGCGGCTCGTCACCGTTCCATCAGCAGAACTTTTTCCGCGTCATCAATCTCAGTCAGCTTCACTTCGATCACTTCGTTGGCGGTCGTCTGCACATTGCGCCCGACGAAAGTTGCCTCCACCGGAATCTCCCGATGCCCGCGGTCAATCAGCACCAGCAACTGTACACGCTTAGGACGGCCGTGCGAAAACAGTGCGTCCAGCGCCGCCCGCGTGGTTCTGCCGGTGTAGAGAACGTCATCGACCATTACGATGTTCTTGTCCTCGATCTCAAATCCAATCTCTTTTTCCTGCACGACCGGTTTAGGGCCGAGAGTCGATAAATCATCACGATAAAACGTGATGTCGAGCGTTCCGACTGGAACTTTAGCGTTCTCGATGCGGGCGATGATTTTGCCCAGTCGCTCGGCGAGCGGAACTCCGCGGCGCCGAATTCCTACCAGCCCCAGGCCCTCGACTCCGCCATTTTTTTCGACGACCTCATAGGCCAGCCGCACCAACGTGCGTTCGATTTCAGATGCGGACATGAGTTGTGCCTTCTGGCGAAGGCCGGTTTTTAGCGAAGGAATTTTTGCAGTCATTCGGAAGTATGCCTCTGGCTTGCTGGTGATGAAGCTGGCTACTCAATGTAGTCAACGCGCTCGCACAGGTCAAGCGCCGAGGGTGGTGAGTGGATTCGAAAGGATTCCTACACGACCGCGCAGTTAGATGTCAGACTTGTCCGCGTGCTCGACTACTTGTTCAACTACTACGTGCTCGGTCCGATTCGAAGTCTCCGCGCCCGGACACTCGGTCTTTACGATGCGCGCGAAAGGCGGCTTGCCTTCGCGGACCGACACAAGATTAATGGCTTCAGGACTCTGGCCTGCCGCATCCGTTGCTAGAATTCCGACGCCCTGATTTCGGCCGAAGGCCTTGGCGCGATACAGAGCGGCGTCCGCCAGCGCGATCGACTCCTCGGCGCAGATCGCTTCAAACGCGCCGCGGCTCCAGGGATACGCCGACCAACCCACAGAACATGTCTTCGTAACCATGATGCCGTTGCCCAGATCGAAGGGCTGCGAGGCCATCACTTCCAGAACACGACTGCAGAAGGCTGGGGTGCCTGAAGGATCGGTGGACCGGCTCATGATCAGGAATTCTTCTCCGCCCCAGCGCACCAGCACGTCGGACTTGCGCACCACCGTCGCCAGCCGTTGCGCCACCAGTTGCAGCAAGCGATCGCCCGCAGGATGCCCGTGGCGGTCGTTGACTTGCTTGAAGAAATCGACGTCGACCATGATGAATACCAGATCGCGGTGATCCATCTTGCGAATGTCGGCTGCCGTGCGCCCGCTGATAATTTCGCAAAACCTGGCCAGCCTCGGCCGTGAGAATCTCTTCCAGATAACGCCGGTTCCAGACTCCAGTCAGCACGTCTGTAAAAGAGATTTCCTGCAGCTCGAGATTTTTCCGCTGCAGTTCCAGACTGTGCCAGCGCAGGGAATGCTCTTTATTTTCAAGTTCGTCCTTGAGTCGGCACATTTCGTCCAGGTTGTTCCGCGACAGCTGCAACAGGGTGAGCAATTCCTGATCCAACAGATGCTGCTTCAGAAATACCAGTGCGCCCATCACCAGCATCACGGCGACAGTCAATAACAATCGGTAGGTGTGGACACTGTGCGGCGCATCTCCGCCGAATTCCGCCCATGCGACCATCAGCGGAGTAACGAATACGGCCACCATGGCAAGGCGCGCCTTCCAGATTTCGTAGCCGCGCGCGGGAGCCTCGTCGACGGGATCAGGAGGGGCGGTCTCGTGCGGCAAGAAACCCATGCGCACAAACCACGCCATTCCCGCAACCAGCGGCACATCAAACAAACTGCCGGTGTAATAAAGGTGCAAGTCGATGGCCTCGCTGGCCATCAGCGAGGCGCAGCCATAGACCAGGGTGGCCACGAACAGATGGAAGTAGAGACGTCGCCAGGTTCCGCGGCTGCGTCGCCACACCAAGAACAATCCAGCCGCTAGCACCAGTTCTTCGAAACATACAGCAGGTCGAAACTGCGTCCGTACACGGACTCGACGGGATGCACATACTGCCAGGGAATCACGACGAACAGGTAAAGATAAAGCCACCAGATAAGGAGGAGCGCGAAGTCAAGAGTGCCCACGCGCATCGAGCGGTCATCCTTTGCAAGTGCGGTTGCACCGCCACGGCCGCCATCATGGGGACAATGTGGAGGAAAAGAATGACATCGCCAATAAATGGATTCGGCGCTTCATGCCGCAGGTAGACTTCGATGTAAGTCCACATGAGCTGCGAGACCAGCCAAATTCCGAAGCCGAGTACCCATGAGCACCCAGAACAGCCGGGCCTTGGGAGAAGACGCCGTGCGAATGTTGAGCAGAACAGCGACGGTGGCGCTCAAAATAATAAGGTTCTGCAGGAGGTCGCCAAAGGCGGTGAGGGCAAATCCGCGCGGCGCAAACAGCGACAGCAGAACGTGCACGCCCACTACCGCGCACACGATGGCCGTCCACTTCCGGTCGTGCTGGAGCGGAGATTTTCCCACGCTTACAATTGTATGTTTGGTCGCGGAGGCCGACGCGTTACCGAAGTAATGGAAACACAAGAACGGACGACGGGAGAATTTGCGGGATTGGAGCTAAAGGGCGGCCGAAAAGCGTTGCACAAATCGATAAACATCCTGATATGAGTTGTATAGCGGAACGGCGGCCACGCGGAAAGTATCCGGCTCGCGCCAGTCTCCGATCACTCCCTCCGCCGCCAGCCGGTCGCAGAGTCCCGCCCACGGGGCTTTCGCCCGGCACGCGAATCGACAGCTGAGCGCCTCGTGCGCTCGGCTTCCGGTGGCGTGATGACGGAGAATTTTACGCGAAGCGACGCGGCTGAGCAGAGAATTCCATGTATGCGGTAAGCGAAACGCTCTTCTCGCGGAGACCGTCAATCCCAGCCTGGGAGAAAATCTCCATCGACGCCCGAAGAGCGGCGCAGCGCCAGAATCGGAGGATTGCTCAGCTGCCATCCCTCCGCTCCAGCCATCGGCTGAAACGAGGGGCCCATCTGAAAACGAATCTTCTCCTCATGCCCCCACCATCCTGCGAAGCGCGGCAGTTCCCATGCGCGAGCATGACGCTCGTGAACGAAACATCCGCCAACGCATCCTGGGCCGCCGTTCAGATATTTGTAACTGCACCACACGGCGAAATCGGCTCCCCAGTCGTGCAGGCGCAGCGGGATATTTCCCACGGCGTGTGCCAGATCAAATCCCACAACGCATCCCTTGCGTCGGCCCGCCTGCGTGATCGCCTGCATGTCAAAGACCTGACCGGTCGCGTAGTTCACGCCGCCCAGCAGGATGAGCGCGATCGAATCGCCTTCGCTATCGATCAGCGATGCGATATCTTCGTCGCGCATGCTGCTCTCGCCAGCCCGCGGCGTGAGTTCGAGCAGCGACGAGGCTGGATCGAACCCGTGAAAGCGAATTTGCGAGTGCACGGCGTACTGGTCCGAGGGAAATGCTCCGCGCTCAATCAGAATCCTGTGTCGCGCCGCTGTCGGCCGGTAGAACGACACCATCATCAGGTGCAGGTTCACGGTGAGGGAGTTCATTACTACGACCTCCTCGGCCTGCGCACCGACGAGCGCCCCTGTCTGCTCGGTCAGCAGCCGGTGATAAGGCATCCAAGGATTGCTGGCGTGAAAGTGCCCTTCCACGCCCAGTTGCGCCCAATCGCGCAATTCCTGTTCGAGATAGGATTTGGCTGTTTTGGGCTGCAGCCCCAGCGAGTGCCCGCATAAGTAGATGCATTCGTCTCCACTCTTAGTCTGCGGCAAACAGAAGCGGCCGCGAAAATGCGCGAGCGGATCGCGAGCATCCATCGCAGCCGCGAACGCTCCGCCAGGTTGAAACGGAGCGTCGCGTCACGAAACCAGCTCCAGCGGGGGCAACTCGCTGCCGATCAACCGGTCGGCCTTTGCCCAGTCCAAGTCTTCCACGCGCGTAATGGGATGACACAGTTCTGCGAGGATGCGTTCCTGCACCTGTCCGCGGTTCAACGCCGTCGCATAGGGGATGCGATGGAACGTCACCATCGCGTACTTGGGAACGAAGCGCTGAGGATACTTGGCTTCCAGCGCCAACTCGACTTCCTTTCGAAACAGAAAGCGCGGATCAGCAACACGATCTCTCATCTCCACAAAATTGTCCACGGCCATGTCAGCGATTGCGTCCGTGTTGACTCTTCGCGCCTTCTCGAACTCGCCGAACACGAGCTCCCAGTCTGCGCCATGCTGATCCAGAAGTTCCAGCAGGTAAGTACAATCTTCAAATCCGCAATTGATTCCCTGACCAAAGAAAGGGACGATCGCGTGCGCGGCATCGCCCAGCAGCAGCGCTCGTCCCGCTACATGCCAGGGGGCACACTTGGTCGTCACCATCGCGCCAGTGGGATTGGCAAAGAAATTTGCCGCGAGGTCGGGCATGAGGGGAAGTGCGTCGGGAAAGCGAGTGCGAAAGCTCTCGAGCACCGCCGCCGACGACGACAAGTGGGCAAAACTATCTGCCCCGTCAAAGGGTAGAAATAAAATGCAGGCAAACGTACCATCAACGTTGGGCAGCGCGATGAGCATATAGTTGCCGCGAGGCCAGATATGCAACGCGTTGGTTTCCAGCACGTGCTTTCCACTCGGGCCAGCCGGAATCGTCAGCTCCTTGTAGCCGTAATCAAGATAGTGCTGCGAAAAGTTGAAGCGATTCAGCTTCAACATCTCACTGCGAATCGCCGACGCTGAACCATCACATCCGATCACGACACTCGAGTCCAGCGTCTGGTCCTGGCCGGTTCGTTCATCGTGCAACTGCAGCGCTCCGGTTTTGAGGTCGATGCCGGTGCAGCGCTGCTGAAAGTGGATCGTTACTCCTCGCGACTCTGCTGCGTCCATTAGCGCAACTCCTAACTCGGCGCGCGAGATCGAATAAATGACTTCGGTTTCATTCTTTCCATACGGCTGAAACGTGAGTGCCGGCGTTGCCGAATGCATCATCCTTCCCTTCATTGGAATTACTACTCTTCGCATGTCATTCCACAACCCGGCCTTGGTGAGGGCGTAAATTCCCCGCGTCGACAATGCGAGATTAATCGACCGCCCTGCGCTGATTCGCACCTGCCGCATGTCAGAACGACGCTCGTAGATGTCCACGCGATAGCCGCGTTCGACCAGTCCCAGCGCCAGCAGGGGGCCCGTGAGTCCCGCGCCGACCAACCTGATGGTCTGGTTTTTTCCAATCATGGTGAATGAAAAAGAACAGGAATGACGATTACCCGATGAGTTGTAGGAAAGCGGCGAGCCAACTCAGTGCGCTATTGCGTCAGCAGCGTCCGCGCCTCCCAGAGTTCCGGAAAAAACTTCTTGTCCAGCGTCAGCTTCAGGTAAGACGAGCCCGCACTGCCGCCGGTTCCCATGCGCACGCCGATCACTCGCTCGACAAGTTGGATGTGGCGCAAGCGCCAACTCACTACCAGTTCATCAAACTCGGTGAGCCGCTCGCAGACGTCGATCCAGTCGCGATGGCTGCGCTCGTCCTGATACAAGGCAAGCACCGCGCGAGCCCGTGCGTCGAAGCGTTCACGCTCGGTTGCATCATCGGTGAAATGCAGCTTGCCCATCGCATGCAAAGCGTCAAAGAAAACTTCGTGCAGAGAAGGCTCGCGCAGGCGGCGTTCCAGCAGGGCGTGCGCTTCAGGAGTCGGCCTGTGGTAGCGCAACATTTTCGCATCCTTCAAGCCGCACAAGAATTCCAACTCGCGAAACTGCTCCGACTGAAATCCACTGGCGGGCTCAAGCTTTCCGCGAAATGCCATGAAATGCGTGGGCAACATGGTCTCGAGGATCGTGAACTGTTCCACCAGCACCCGCGTGATCTCGGTGCATCGCCGCAACAACCGAGCCGCTTCATAGACTTCGTCGCGCGATTGCGGGTTCGCGCCTGCACCCCGCAGATTTGCGACCACCGCGTCCAGATCGTGCAGCAATTCCTTGAACCACAACTCGTAGGTCTGGTGCACGATGATGAACAGCAGTTCGTCGTGATGAGGGGGCACCGACTGCGCGTCCTGCAGCTTCAGCAATTCGGGAACCTTAAGATACGAACTGTAGGTCAACTGCTCGCTCCGTGACACAATGGGCACTCCTGCCACGGCGACGGTGCCCGGATCCCCGATCGCGTCACCGCTTTCTTCCGCGAGTCCGAGAAAGCCAGTTGCATTCCCGCCCAGCAATTGATTCTTCGTTTCAGGGGCGAGCTGGCTTGATCGAATCAACGAGCCTACGCGATGTTCGCCCAATGGAAACGGGTAGTCCGAGCCCAGCATCACGCGTTCGGATCCCATAGTTGCCACCAGGAACTGCAACGCGCGCTCGTCGAACACGGCGGAATCCACAGAGAAGCGATTCACGTACTGACTGGGCGGCAAAGCACACGCGCCATGAGCCACCGGATGATGCTGCCACGCGTTCTCGAGGCGGCCCAGTAGGAATGCAAAGCTTCCTCCGCCGTGCGCGAAGCAGATGCGCAGCTTCGGCGGCAACCTGTCGAATGCGCCGCTCAGAATCATAGCGACAATCCCAAGCTGCGTTTCCGCGGGCATGCCGACGGTCCACGGCATCATGTAGTTCGGCATGCGCTGCGCTGCCAGCATGTCCCACGGATGCACCAGCACGGCGGCGCCTTCGTCCGCGCAGTGATGAAGAAACGTCACGATGCCGGAGTCGTCGAGATTTTTCTCGCCGACGTGATTGCCGATTTGCACGCCCAGATGGCCGGCGCGCATACATCGCGTCAGCTCCTTGCAGGACGCATCAATATCCTGCAGCGGAACCTGGCATAGAGATTTCAATCGGCCGCCGCCCTGCGCGCAGAGTTCGAGCGCAGCGTCGTTGAAGAGGCGTGCGCAATCGAGAGCATGTTCCACCGGACGGTCGTAGGCAAATAGGACCGGCGTGGCCGAGAGCACTTGCAGGTCCACACCGTCGCGATCCATTTCACGCAGGCGAACTTCAGCATCCCAGCACGCGGAATTGATCTTGCGAAAGAATCGATCGCCCACCAGGATCTCCGCTTGACCCGAATCAGTGTGCCTGATCCGCGGCCAATTGGGCGTGCCATAGCGCTTCGCCAAATCCGGCCAGTCGCGTGGAAAGAAATGGTTATGAATGTCGATGACGGTCATTTAAGGTTTGCCGGGATGAACTGCGCCGCAATGTTTGCACTCGCGCAGACTCTCACTGCTGTAGAACTGCTCGAACAACGGTGGCAGATCGCGCACAATGCTTTTCAACTTCACCTCCGCGCGATGTACCAGTTGGTGACAATTCTGGCAATACCACTCGAATCCGTCGAGATCGCCCTCGGGGCGTGGCATCTCGACGACTACTCCGATCGTCCCCTCCTTCAGTCGCTGCGGGGAATGCCGCATATGCTTCGGCAGCAGAAAAATCTCACCTTCTTTGATGGGAATCTCCAGCGGTGGCTTGCCGGGCGTTTCTATGATGCGAAGAAAAATATCGCCCTTCAACTGGTAAAAGAACTCCTCAGTGGGATCGTCGTGAAAGTCGCGGCGACTGTTGGGGCCGCCGACGACGGTCACCATCATCTCGCCGTCCTCCCACACCTGCGCGTTGCCCACGGGAGGTTTGAACTTTTCTTTATTCTCTTCAATCCAGCCTTGAAAATTGAAGGCCTTCAAATTTTTGATAGACGGCATTGCGCCCCCTTATTTTGTTCTGCCCGGTTTGTACGCCATCACTCGAATTTCAATCAGCAGATGCGGATGCGGCAACTGGTGCACTGCTACGGTGGTACGAGCCGGTCCGTCGTAATCGAAAAACTCGCCGTACACTTCGTTGTACCCGGCGAAGTCGTTCATGTTGACGAGATACGTCGTCACCTCGACGACATCCTCGAGGTTCGCAGCTACCTTCTTCAGGATATCGCGCACGTTCTCGATCACGGCCCTGGTCTGCGCTCGAATATCGAGATGAGTGGTGCCTAGCTCATCCACTTCGGCGCCGGCAATGGAATTATCCGCGCGGCGGGCGCTCGTGCCCGATACGAGCAGAAAATCGCCCGCTCGTTTCACATGTGGATATTTTCCACGCGGCTTCGCCTTCCCTGCAATCACCTTGCTCTCGACGTTCCCCATGTCTTTGCCCGTGCGCGCCTCGATGTGCAAGATCTCACAGCCGGACGCAAATATTATTCAGCTCGGAATAGAAATTCAGTGAATGCACGCCACCTTCGCGGCCAATCCCAGAGAGTCCCGCGCCACCGAACGGGGTTCGCAAGTCTCGCAGGAACCAGCAATTCACCCATGTAATCCCAACCTTCATCTGTTGCGCCACGCGGTGACCGCGTTTCATGTTGGTTGTCCAAATCGAAGCAGCCAGGCCGTATTTCGTATCGTTCGCCATGCCGATCACTTCCTCCTCTGTGTCGAAAGGGGCGACGTGGCATACTGGCCCGAAAATTTCCTCCTTCACGCAGCGCGCTGACTCCGGCAAACCAGTATAGATCGTCGGCTGCACGTAGAAACCCTGGTCGAGTTCATTGCCGAAGTGAGGAACGCCGCCGCCGGTCACCTGAACCGCTCCCTCTTCACGCGCTAGCGCGTAGTATGAGAGGACCTTGTCTCGGTGCTGCGATGAAATCAGCGGGCCCAGCTCTGTGCTCTTTTCCAGCGGAGACCCAATCCTCAGGCTCTCCGCTTTATGTTTCAGGGCTTCGACGAATCGTTCGAAGATTGCGCGCTCGACATAGACGCGCTCCGCGCACAGGCAGACTTGTCCCGTATTTAGAAACACGGCTTCGCTGATTCCGTTCGCTGCTTCTTCAAAGTCGCAGTCAGCGAAAACGATTGCCGCATTCTTGCCGCCCAGTTCAAAAGACACCGGCTTCACTGACGCCGCCCCGCTCTTCATGATCGCGGCGCCGGTTCGAGACTCGCCGGTAAACGTAATCGCGTTCACGTCGGGATGCTGCGCCAGAAATTCTCCCGCCGAGTTCGGCCCGAATCCGTGAACGACGTTGTAGACGCCATGAGGGATTCCGGCGTCGTTCATAGCATCGGCGAGAAGCGTCGCGGTCGCCGGAGTTTCCTCCGACGGTTTCACCACCACGGCATTTCCGCAAGCCAGTGCGGGAGCAACTTTCCATGTCAGCAGCAGCAGCGGCAGATTCCACGGCGTAATAATTCCCACGACGCCCAGCGGCTTGCGCACCGCATAGTTCAGCGCGCTCTTGCCATCCGGTGTTTCGGTTTGAAATGACTCTACGCCTGCAGTCTTGATCAAGTCGGCGAACACGCGGAAATTGGCGGCCGCCCGCGGAACATCGAGTCGGGAGGCCAGCGATACTGGCTTGCCTGTATCCGCAACTTCAGCCGCGACGAAAGAGTCGAACCTCTTTTCAATCGCATCCGCGACCTTGTGCAAGCGCGCGGCGCGTTCGCGGATTCCCATCCGCCTCCACTCGCCCTGCAAGGTCTTGCCGGCGGCACGAACCGCGTCATCGACCAATCCTTCGTCCGCTTCCGAAACCTGAGCGATCACACTCCCGTCCGCCGGGTTCACGTCTGCGAACCCCCGCAGCCCGTGCACAAACTTTCCGTCGATATAATTCAGGATGGACTTCAATTGCGCAGAACCCCGCCGCATCGTAACAGTCTCAGGTGAAGCGAAGCAACGCCAAGACAGAACCTCACGACTGCTTCAGTTACCCCGTTCCCGCAAATATCTCTGTAGGGCGTCCTGCCACGAAGGCACCACGACGCCATACCGCTGCAAGCTTTTTGGCGAAAGCACGGAATATGCCGGACGCGGCGCGGGGCGCGCCATTTGCTGGCTGCTGACCGGACGCACTTCGGTCGCGAGTCCGGCGCCTTTTACGATTTCACGCGCGAATTCAAACCATGAACACTCGCCTGAATTTGTGACATGCACGATTCCACTGGCATCGCCGCGGCATAGGGCGATGATCGCTCGCGACAAGTCAACCGCATACGTTGGAGAGCCTCGCTGATCATTCACCACATCCAATGCGGGCCGCGTTGCCGCCAGTTTCAGAATCGTATCGGGAAAGCATTTCCCTCCAGTACCAAACAGCCAGGAAGTTCGCGCGATGCAACAGTCTGGCAACACTTCGAGCAATCGGACTTCCGCCTCGGCCTTTGACCTTCCGTAAATACTCTGCGGACTCCGCGCGTCGCTTGCCTCGTATGGCGAGGTCTTTTTCCCATCGAACACATAGTCCGAACTAAGAAACAGGAGCTTCGAACCCGTGTGCTTCGCGGCCTCGGCGACATTCACTGCGCCATCGCGATTCACCGCGAACGCCAAATCAGGATGACTCTCACAATCGTCAACATTGGTATAGGCCGCAGGCAGCACAATCCAGTCGGGACAGTGACTTTCGACGAACTTCCGGACTTGATCCGCGTCCCGAATGTCGACCTGGCGCGAGCCGAGGCCGACGACCTCGTCTCCCCTCCACTCCTGCGTGAGAGACTTGCCGAGCAGGCCCGTGGCGCCAATGATGATCGCTTTCATCTCGTTTTATTTCGTGGCTATGCGAAGGTTTCAGCATCTCGAAGAGCGAGGCCGCGCTGGTCTTTCGCGGACACGATCGGCTCTCCGATCAGCGCCCATTCAATCTTCAAGTCCGGATCGTTCCATGCGACCGTGCGTTCGTGCTCCGGAGCATAGTAGTCGGTGGCCTTATAGAGTACCTGCGCTTTTTCTGACATCACGCAGAACCCGTGCGCAAAGCCCGGCGGAATCCATAGCATGCGCCTGTTCTCACCCGAAAGCCGTACGGCCTCCCAACCGCCGAACGTAGGAGAACTGCGGCGCACATCGACTGCGACGTCAAGGATCTCCCCTTCCACTGCCCGCACCAATTTTCCCTGGGTCTGCTTGATCTGATAATGCAGGCCGCGCAGCACATTGCGCTGCGAACTGGAGTGATTGTCCTGAACGAATCTCTCTGTGATCCCCAGTTCCGCGAAGACCTTCTCGTTGTAACTCTCCAGGAAAAATCCACGCTCGTCACCGAATACGCGCGGCTCGAGGATGACGACACCAGGTAGTGAGGTTGGGATTTTATTCATCGTAGCCATTGGTCAGCAGAGCCTTCGCTGTGTGCATCTCAGAACACTCTCTCGCGCAAAAGCTGCAGCAGGTAAGCGCCGTAGCTGCTGTTCTTCATGCTGCTCCCGATTTTCTCTACATCCGCCGCGCTGATGTAGCCCGAACGATAGGCGATCTCCTCCGGACATGCCACCATCAGGCCCTGCCGCTTTTCAATCGCCTGAATATAATTCGCGGCGTCCATCAGCGATTCGTGCGTGCCGGTGTCCAGCCAGGCCATGCCGCGGCCCATCACGACCACTTCGAGTTGTCCGTCCTTCAAGTACGCGCGGTTGACGTCGGTGATCTCGAGTTCACCGCGTGCGCTAGGCTTCAGCGACTTCGCGATCTTCACTACCTGGTCATCGTAAAAATATAGCCCCGTCACCGCGTAGCGCGACTTCGGCTGCTTCGGCTTTTCCTCGATGCTCAGCGCGCGCCCGTCGGCGTCAAACTCCACCACACCATACCGCTCCGGATCGTGCACCGGATAGGCAAACACGCGTGCCCCATGAACTTTCCCCGCGGCTTCGCGGAGATCCTTCGCCAGGTCGTGGCCGTAAAAAATATTGTCTCCCAGCACGAGTGCGCATGCGCTGCCATCCAGAAATTTTTCCCCGAGGAGAAATGCTTGCGCAATTCCCTCCGGCTTTTGCTGCACCAGATATTGCAACCGGATCCCGTACTGGCTTCCGTCGCGCAGCAGCGCCTGGAGTCTGGGCGTATCCTCCGGGGTAGAAATTACGAGGATGTCCTGAATGCCCGCGAGCATCAGCGTGCACAGCGGGTAATAAATCATGGGCTTGTTGTAAACGGGGAGCAGACTTTTCCCCATGACCTGCGTCACAGGATACAGACGCGTGCCCGACCCTCCCGCCAGAATAATGCCTTTGTAGCGCGTGCGCTCTCGCATGATTTTGATCGATCTCGCTACCCGGAATAATGTGTTGCCACCCACTGCCGGTAATCTCCGCTGGTCACATCTTTGACCCAGGCTTCGTTGTCAAGATACCAGCGCACAGTTTTGCGCAAGCCGTTTTCAAACGTAGCCTTCGGCTTCCATCCCAGCTCGCGTTCGATCTTGCGCGCATCCATCGCATAGCGGCGATCGTGACCCGGCCGATCTTTCACGTAGGTGATTAATTCGCGGCGCGAACTGCCGGCGCGGGGCGCCATTTCATCCACCAGATCGCAAATCGCATGCACGATCTCGATGTTCGGCTTCTCGTTCCATCCGCCGATGTTGTAGGTCTCGCCCGGACGGCCCCCCTTGAGCACGGTGGCGATGGCGTCGCAGTGATCCGCCACGTACAACCAGTCGCGGACGTTCATGCCGTCCCCATAAACCGGGAGAGCTTTGCCGTCGCGCGCGTTGAGAATCACCAGAGGGATCAACTTTTCTGGAAATTGAAATCGCCCGTAGTTATTCGAGCAGTTCGTAGTCAGCGTCGGCAAGCCGTAGGTGTGGTGATAGGCGCGGACGAGGTGATCCGACGCGGCTTTCGACGCAGCATAGGGGCTATTCGGGGCATACGGTGTGGTTTCGCTGAATGGCGGATCGTCGGGGCCGAGCGAGCCGTAGACTTCATCGGTGGAGACGTGCAGGAAGCGGAAAGTTTTTCGTTCGCCCTCGGCCAGCGCGCTCCAATACGCTCGAGTCTCTTCCAGTAACGCGAATGTTCCGTCGACATTGGTGCGAATGAAATCTTCGGGTCCGCGAATCGAGCGGTCCACATGGCTTTCCGCGGCGAAGTGAACGATCGCGACGGGCTGGTGTTTTTCCAGCAGTCGCCGCACCAGTTCGCGATCGCCGATGTCGCCCTGCACGAACTCGTAACCCGCGGCGCCTTTCTCAGAACTGATGCTCTGAAGATTGTGCAGGTTCCCCGCATACGTCAGCTTGTCCAGATTCACGACAAGCGCCGACTCCTGCATCTGCTGGAGGACGAAGTTGGAGCCGATGAATCCGGCACCGCCGGTGACCAAGATGGTATTTCGCATGCGGAATATGGTCGCGCCAGAGCGTCTGCGCTTCTAGCCAGCCACATATTTGATTGTAATAAAAAAGGATGGGATTGACCCCGTCCTCGGTTCGATTGTCAGCATTTCCTGCTGTCTATCGTGGTTCTGAGCCGATAGAGCCGACCCGAAGAGCGAACCCGTGCCATCCTGTTACGATTCTCCTGAATGAGCCCAGCCGCACTTTATCTTGTATCGGGTGACTCTCTCTATCCCGGGGCGACGCTACTGCTCGTCGCGATCGTTTGGCCTTGGTCGCCCGTTCGGAGGCTGCTGATCTTGCGCAATCTCACGGCATGGCTCGGCATTGCGCTAATCATAGTGGGTTGCCCGTCGATTTCCAGCTGGATTCTGCTTGTCTTCTTGGCTGCACTTTTCATGTGGCTGATCGCCAAGAATCAGGTTCGCGCTGGGTCTCCAGTGAAAGAACTTCGCGTCGTGGCAACTTGCATTTTGCTGGTCTGTTTATTCGCCGTGCCGGTTTCGGAGTTCTTTCACCGGCTCATGCCGCGCATCTCAGGGCGAGCCAGCGATCATCTCGTGGTCATTGGAGACTCGCTCTCCTCCGGCATCGATGGGCGCACCCCGACCTGGCCGATTTGCTTTCAGCACCAAGCGGGCATCTCAGTGCGGAACCTATCCCGTCCGGGAGCGGGTGTCGCCGAGGCACGATCGATGGCGTCCCAAGTTAAGCCGCAAGAACTCTCGTTTTGATTGAGATCGGCGGCAACGATTTGCTCTCCGGCGCATCCTCCATGAAATTTGGCCAGGGGCTCGATTCGTTGCTTTCCTCTCTGGCTGTGCCGGGACGTACGCTCGTGATGTTCGAACTACCGCTCCTTCCGCACCAGCTCGGAATCGGCCAGGCACAGAGGCGCTTATCAGCAAAATATGGCGTCTTTCTTATCCCGAGACATTTCTTCACGCAGGTCCTCAGCGGCGCCGATGCGACATCTGACGGACTGCATCTCTCCGAATCTGGAACGCGCCGAATGTCTGCACTCGTGGCAAAAGCGCTTTCGCCGGTCCTGAAAACCGCGGACCGGAAACTCCATGATCGACCTTAAAACTTGAACGCTTTCTACCCCGCCCGTCTCTGCTTGCCTCCGCCCTCGCCGACTTCCGTAACCCTCGCGCCGGGCTTCTTCGTCGACGCCTCCGCTGGTTCCCATCCCATTACTTTGAGGTACGCCTTCTCGATCCCTTCCGTAACTTTCGGCCACTGATACTCCGCTTCGATTCTCTTCCGCGCCGTTCTTCCGGCACCCTCCCGCACCGCAGGGTTCGCGATCAGGAAGCGCAGGCGGTCAGCCAGGTCTGCGGCGCTTCCACGCTGGAATGTGAATCCTGCGCCGTCGACCACTTCGCGATTTTCTGGAACATCGCTGGCCAGAACGCACAAACCCGCACCCATGGCATCCAGCAACGCGAGCGACAGTCCCTCCAGGTCTGACGGCAGGACGAAGATCATCGCGTTGGTCAGAAGTTCGTCCAGCGTTTCGCCCGAAACCCAATCCAGCATGCGGATCTTTTCGCTGGCGTGGGCTCGCAACTCGCGGCTGTATTCATCGCAGTAACTGGCGGCCCCTGCCAGCACCAGCTTTACATTCGACGGCAAGTCCGCCTCGATCTGCTCAAAGGCCTCAACCAGCAGATGGCACCCTTTCTCCGGCGAAAATCTGCCCAGAAACAGCACATACTTTCCAGGCTCGAGCCCCCACTCCAGAATCTTTCGCGGCTCGCTTCGCTCCCGCAGCACGCCGCCATTGGGCACGTAGAACGCCTCAATCCCGTGGGCTTCACGGAAACGCTGCTGCAGGGCCTGCGATACTACCATGGTCCCGTTGGGCAGCCGCACCGACGCCCGCTCTCCTAGTCGCAGCACAACCGACGCTACGCGTCCCCACTTTTTACGTTGCCAGTCGAGTCCCTGCACGGTGACGGCGGTCTTCTTTCCGAACAGCCGGGGAAACCCGGAAAATAGCGCCGGACCTAACGCGTGATAGTGGACCACGTCATAGCGCTGAGTCAGCGCATGAAGCGTGCTGAGCGCGGTGTGAATGACGGTCTCGAGATGTTTCGAGCGGATAGTCGGCAACCGGACCAGACGTATGCCGTTGTGCTCAGGCAGCGCGGGAGTGAAGTAGTTACGGCAATACACGGTGACTTCGTGTCCCCTCTCGACCAGCCGTTTTCCGACCTCTTCGTAATAGGTTTCGATCCCGCTATATTTTGAAATCACCCCGCGCCCGCCGATGAAGGCGATTCGCAGCCGCTTTTTCTCGGACAGCGGAAACTTTGCGATCGCCGCCGGCATTGGAGTTGGCGACGGCGCGTTCTCACGGGAGGCCAAACCTTCATACAGACTCAACAACTTCCGGTAATGCTCCTCGGCCGTATGATGGCGACGCACTCGTTCCCATCCCGCGCGTCCCATCTTCTCCGCCAGTTTCGGCATCGCTCCCAAGGCCTGAATCGTCCCGGCCAGATCCTCCACATCACCAGTGTGATACAACAATCCCGTCTCGCCCTCGTCGATTGATTCGCGCCTCGACCCCAAGTCTGACGCCACCACCGCGCGCCCCTGCGCATACGATTCCAGGATGGTCTTGCCCAGCGTCTCATAAGCGTGAGAAGGCAGCACGGTGAATTGCGACCGGGCGATCAGCGCGTCGCGCTCCGCCGGCCCTACCTGACCGACAAACTCCACATTCGACAGTCCCAACGAAACTGCCAGTTCCTGCAACTCGCTGCGCTGCGGGCCATCGCCCGCAACAATCAATTGCATGTGGGGAAGTTTCTGCATCGATCGGAGCAGGTCGTCCACGCCCTTCTCCGCCGACAGCCTGCCGAAGTAGAGTATGGGCGCGTCGCCCCGCTGGGATTCCCGCAGCGGATGAATCTGCTGAAAATGTGGCAGCACGGTAAACTTATCGCCATTCCACCCGTGCTCCACGAATTTGTCGCGCACAAACTGGCTGGGCGCCAGAAACAGATCTACGCACTTGCGGTACGTTCCCAACCAGCGATGAACGTAGGCCTCTGTCGCTAGCATCATCCGCGCGCCCAAGCCCGGATAACATTTCGAGGTCACCACATGCCGAAACCTGCCGCCCTTGCAGGCCTCGCACGCTTCCCCTTGCGAAACCAGGTTGTAGCTCGGACAGAGAATCTTGAAGTCGTTGAGGTGATACAGTACCGGAACTTTCTGCGCCTTCAATTCCCATAAAATCGACGGCGACAGATGGTGGTAGATATTCCGCACATGCGCTACGTCGGGCCGGAACTCAGCGATCATGGCCCGCAGTCGCCGCCTCGCGTCGGTGGAATAGATCGCGTGCCCAACTCGTTGCGCCTTTTCCCACCACCCTGCTTTGGCCTTGAAATCAATATGGGGAACGAAGTGCCCGTCGTATGGAGTAGGCTCTCCTCGTGGATCGGCCATGGAGAACAGCGCGACCTCGTGGCCTTGCGACCGCATCAGTTCCATCAGCTCGAACAGATAAACCTCAGTCCCGCTGAAGGGATAGTTATATTTGTTGCAATACAAAATCCTCATGAGCAATGCTCTCCCTGTGCGAGGCGATCCGCTGCAAAAACAAATCGCCGAATAATTCCAGATTTCTGGTGCGGTTAAAGTTGTGGAGAACCTGCACCCGCGCCGCATGCCTTACCCAGTCGAGCGGCCGCAGAGCCGAAGACTGGCTCGAACGGCACTCGGGATCATTCCGGCCCTCAATCGGCGAACGAATTGTCAGTGAGCGAATCAATTCCAGCAGATTCACAAACTCGTTGAGCGATCCCGGTTGATACAGAAATCCGGTCTGGCCGGGAATTACGAGCTCAGGAATTCCAGTGATTGCCGGCGCGAGCACGATCTTCCCTCTCGCCATGGCTTCCATCAATACCAGCGGAATACCCTCACTGCGGCTGGTCAGCACCACGACGTCAGCCGAGTCATACAGCGGATTCATGTCACCGCGTGCTACGTGCCCGAGCAGAGTCATCTGCTTTTCCAGACTGCGTTTTCGAATCAGCTTCTCGAGATTGCGACGTTCCGGCCCCTCGCCCGCGATCGAGCACGCGAAATCGACATTGCGGTCGCGAAGTTCGACGCACGCCTGCACCAGGAAAGCATGATCTTTCACAGGATGCAGTCGCCCCACCGCCAGCACGGTGAACGGCTCATCTTCCGCTTTCCTTCGCGAGGCCAGGTGCTCCGGCACATCCACGCCCAGACGCTCCACCACCACCTTCTGAGAATCCAAGTCTGGATAGCGCTGCAGAATGTAATTCCGGTTGTAGTCCGACACCGTCAGGCAGAGCGCACAGCTCTGCAGCTTCACGTCGAGATAGGTCCCGTGCAACAGGAGATCAGACCCATGCAGCGTGATGCTGAAGTTCACGTCCAGCAGCCGCGCCGCGACCATCGCGATCCACGAACCGAAATATCCGTGATGCACGTGGATGTGGTCGGCGGCGCGTTTCTGCAGCCGCACCGCGTAGCATGCTCCCATCCAGGTATGGGCCAGAGCCTTGACCCGTTTGAATGGTCCCTCCCGTCCGCGAAACAGGATCCGCACAAGTAGAGGCAGAATCGCTCGCGACCGCCGCACGCTGAGCCACACGGCCCGTAACAGAATGGTTGGCGTCAGAGGCTCGAGCACGACTTCCGCTTCGCACCCCATCAGCAACGTTGCGTCGGCCGGCTTTCGTACGCTCCCAGCGATCACCCGCACTCCGCGTCTCCGCAGTTCCTCAATCTCTTCGACCACGTACGGCTCAACCGCGGAAGGAAACATATTCGCGAGATAAGCGACCGTCAGCATAGCGCGACTCCGCCCGGCGCCGTTGTGCCGCTAGCATACCCGCCATCGTAAACAGCAGACCGTTCACGAACTGATAGCTCATCACCACCATCGCCGCGTTCATCCAATACACTGCCAGAAGAATCGGCCACATCTGATGAAACTGCCGGTCGAGAAATCCATTCTTCTCGCCCGCCGGAATCGCGCCGCGGCCTAGCCGCCACATCTCCCACATCAGCCACAGATAGAGCGCCAGACCCAACACGCCGTGCTCTACCAGCAATTCCAGATAGGTGTTGTGCGGATACAGCACTTTCTCCTTGTACCCGCTGACGTGCCGCGGCAACTCGCCCGGCATCTGATGAAATCCCCAACCCAGCAGCGGACGTTCCAGAAACATCTGCCATCCGCCTGCGTATACTGCCTGCCGATAGTCGAGCGGCCCTTGTTCCTCCAGTCGGTCGGTCAGCGCCGCACCCAACTCGGTCGAACTCAAAGCCACAATCAGCCCCAGCCCCCCCACCAGAACCAGCCCCACGCAAGCGCGCCGTAGCGACCGGTTCTTAGAACGAAAAATGAGCACGGCCACAGTTCCGGCAAATCCCAACCAGATCGCCCGCGTCATGGTGGCCAGAATCGCAATCGGCACCGAAGCCAATAGCGCGGCAACTTTCAGTCCACGCGCGCTTCCCCGCCGGTAAGCGTGCAGCGCCAGCAAACCCAGCACGTTCAACGACACGCCATTTGCGACCGCCTGCAGAAGCGGCCCACGAGCCCGGTCGGCATGAAACCCCAAGCTTTCATCCAGGATGAAGCGGGGAAAGATCAGCGCCCGCGCGCCCACCAGAAAAGCGATCGCGGTAAAAGTCAGGTATGCCAAGACCACGAGCGCAAAAGTCTCAAAGTGCCGGAACCGGCGCTCCTCGGTAAACACAAGTCCCGCGAGATGAAACAGGGCAAATGGAACGATCAGCTTCGAGGCGAGCAGGCTCCAGGTTTCCTGGTCGCAGGGTTGCCCGACTAAACTTGCAATCGCCACGACCGTCAGCCCGAGCATCGGCCAACTCACGCGGTCCATCAGAAATAGCCGCTGCCGCAGAACCAAGGCTCGCCCTGCCACGCCCACTACCAGCAGCCCGAACGCGACGCGATCGATTTCATAGAACGCTACATCGGGATGGCGAAGGAGCATGGCTGTCAGCGCTGCCAGAAAGAGAAACGACGGCGCCGCCATCAGCGCCTGCAGCGGACGCAGAACGACCTGCCACGCCCACCCCGACAAATCGAGGATGACCTCCGACCGATTGGCTCGCGGTGACGTGGCCTGCATCAGTCCCCGCTCCCTCCGACAACGGCGAAAAACGTCCTCAGCAGAATTCGCAGGTCCGACGCCAAGCTCCAGGTCCGGATATATTCCCGATCCAGTTCCATGCCTCGCTGAAACGATGGGTCACGCCGCGCCGTCACCTGCCACAGCCCCGTAATGCCCGGCGTCACGTCCAACCGCGCGAGATGCTCGATCTCGTAACCCGCCACATCGTCCAGCGGATGCGGCCGCGGCCCCACCAAACTCATCTCCCCTTTCAAAACGTTCCATAGCTGCGGCAGTTCATCCAGGCTGTAACGCCTAAGAAATCGTCCCAGCCGCGTGATTCGCGGATCATCCTTGATCTTGAAAAAAGGCCCCGCCCGCTGATTGTTCCGCTGCAGATTTTTCTTCATCGCATCCGCATCGCTCACCATGGTGCGGAACTTGCAGCAGCGAAACCGTTGCCCCTTGCGGCCCGCCCGCTGTGCGCAATAGAGCACCGGACCCGGCGAATCCAGCTTGATTAAGCCGGCGATCAAGGCCAGCAAGGGAGATACAAAAGTTAGCGCCAGCACCGCCCCCACTGCATCCACCATGCGTTTCAACCCGAGCCCAATCTCCGGCAGGCGCTCCGCATGCACGCAGATCACCAGCGAATCTCCGACCCGCTCTACTTCCCTTCCGATCGGCCTGCATCCGAACAACTCCGGGACAATCTCCACATCCAGCCGCAGACGCCGCGACTCGCGCAGCACCTCCTGGGTCAGGCCGCGATCGTGGGGCGCTGCCAGAATCACTTCGTCGACGAATCCTGTACGCGCCACTCGCGCCAAGTCGCCGACCCGCCCGATCACGCCGTTGCCCAACGGCCGCTCGTTGTCCAGAAACCCACAGACGGTTCGTCCCGCTTCAGGATGTGCATTCACATACGCGGCCACTCGCCGCCCAGTTCCGCCGGCGCCCACAATCACGACAGTGCGCAAGCCCCCGCCCCATTGGCGATAACTTCGCTTTCTCATTTGCCACCGCCATCCCAGCAGCGCACTGAAATGCATCGCGCCAGCTCCGAAGTAAAGTTCGAATGCGGCCCGTGAAGCGAGTTGTGCACCACCGACAAGACACAGAATCGTCGTCGCCCACAAAATCGCTTTCCCGAGGATCCGCGCTTGCGCCGACAGGTCATGGTCACGGGAATGCAAGCCGTAGGCGAATCCCATGACGGAAATCAACGCCGCCTGAAGACAAGCCATGCCCAACAGAGAGAACGGCGCCGCGGAGGCGAATCCACGAACATCCGGAAACAACATTCGCATCGGAACCAGCATGCCGCCAATCAGCAACCAGTTCAGAACCACTAGCGCAAAGTCGGCGGGCGTCGACACCAGCCATTGCGAGGCGGCACGGCCGGGCATCGGCAACGTCAGCTCATTCGTCAACGCGCTTGCCGCGGCCTCCGCCGCATTCACCGGCACTTTGTTGGGGGGATTTACCTGCACCGACCGGACCGGCTTCTTCCCATTTCCGCGAAAGGCTGGAGTCTCCCCGGGAATCAATCGCGCCCAGTCGACTGCCGGCGCTTTCGCTGGTTGAGGATTCAGATAAGGAGAAGACACTTCAGGCCATTTCCACTTTCACTATGACTCCCATCGCGATGTCACTTGGCTTTGCACTTACAGACGCCGATAAATCCCATGCGGAATGGGAAAGACTCGGTCGCTCAGCACGGTTCCGAGAATGCGCGCTTGAGCGGCCTCCAGCATCTCTTTGGTCTTGCGGGCCGTGATCCGCCGCGTGTGGCACGCCGACAAGACCAGAATGATTCCGTCGGCAAATTGAGCCATAGCCATGGCCTCGTTCGACTCCCCGGCGGGAGGTCCTTCGACAATCGAATACTCAAACTCGCGGCGCATCTCATCCAGGTAGGAATGGAGTCCTGCCGTCGCGCCCCAACGAACATCCGTTCCGTGGGCCGGCACCAGCCACAAATTTGCTCCCACGCGGATCGCGTCCTGCCGCGGCGGCAGGCTTCCGCCCGAGGCCGCGCACTCACGGGCCCCAGACTTGCTGGTCTCGCAGTCCCGCAAGATCTGCGGATATTCTCCCACCACGGCGATCCTTGCCCGCGTCTCCGCCGCTAATGCTTCACCCACCTGCCGGCAGAGGTACTTCACATCCGTCTCCGGTTCCAGAGCGCTGAAGACGACCTGCCGCACGGGCAAGCCAGCGCACGACAGAAAAACCTGCCGCACCAGTCCCTGAATCTGCTCCCGGCCAAATTTCTCGGGAGTCCATCCGTTGGCTTCTACAACAGTCTTCTGCTCCGAGCGTACACCTGCTCGCCCGGCCGCCTGCGAAAACACCGCCTCTGCGCTCATGGTTCCCCTGCTCTCATGCCACCAGACTTCCCCGCCGGCTGCGCGGCAGCGATGCCAGCACGGGTGTATTCAGGTATGCCAGAACGTCCTCTGGAGTGCGAAACGCCGGATCCGCGTAGTCCGCCGCAAACGCCGCTCCCGTGCCCGCCGCCCCGGCAGCAAGCAAATCCAATCGCCAGTACCGTGAACATCGACCACACTGGCAATGCCGGGGCCACCGGATGCTCCGCGATCGCCACATTCACAATGCCCCGCGCATCCAGCGCGTCATCCATGCGCGCCTCGTCCTGCTTTTTCACATAAAGAAGATGATTCTCTTGCGCGGCCTTCTCAGATCTCACCAGATCGTCCTGCGTGATGGCGTCCTGGCCGAGTTTCTGCGCGGTCTGGCGATAGTCTGTTAGCTGGGCAAAGGTGGCGGACGCGCGCGCCTCCAGTCCTTCTAACTGCACCTGAGCCTGCTGCAGTTCTGACTTCGCCCACTCGTAGTGGGCATTCTTGTCGGTGGTTTCGTCGCGCAACGGCAGCGCGTTCTCGGCGGCAATGGTCGCTTCGGCCTGGGCAATCTGCTGGTTCACTTCCTGCACCAGGCGATGCGTGGGCTCGAACTTCGTGAGCAACTGGGTCCGCTTGAGCCGGAGCTCGAGCAGATTCTCTTTCAGCGCCTGCAGCAATTGCGGATTGTCAGCAGTGCGAACTTGCGTCGTCGTACGCTCCGGCAGTTTCTCCAGTTGGCTCTGCAGTCCCGCAACGCGCCGCGCCGTTTCTGCCAGATCGATTCGCGTCTGACGGTATGTCGCATCGAGTTCGCTCAGCTTGCGCAATACCAAGTCGCGCTGCTCGCCCGCATCCACCACTCCGTTGCTGGCCGTGAAACTTAAAAGCCTCTGCTTCGACTCTTCCAGTTCCCGCCGCGACTCGCCGGTCTGCTGCTCATAGAAATGGAACTCTCCGGTGGGCCGATGCACCTCCATATGCTTTTCCAAATAAGCACTTGCCACAGCCTGCAGCACCTTCGCCGCCACTCGGGGATCGTCCGCCGCATAACTGACCGCAATCAGGTTCGTCTTCTTCATCGGCTCTACTCGCAACTTCTTGGCCAGCCGCCGCGCCGCCCGCTCCATGCGCTGCGGGTCGCCCTCGCTGGGACGCAGAAAGTGCAGCCAGTCATGACCGACCAGCCCGGTCTGCTCGACGACCCGCCGTAAGACTTCGTCATCGCGCAGCAGCTCTACTTCGGAATTCAATTCCTCTTCCGTGATCGCCATGCGGGTCAGGTCGAGCGGCGCATCCTCGCCCGCGCTCAGTGGAGCGTCAGCTCGACCTCGCCGTACCAACACTTTCATATTGGCTTCATACTTCGCGCCGAGAAACGCATACAGCACTGCCGCCGCAAGCACCAGTCCGGAAACGCAGACGAAAACTCTCCGCTGCCGGAACAACACCATCGCGAGTTCTCGCACCGTTGGTGCGGGCGGAAGTTCTCGCCGTCGAATTAGGTCTTCGTCTGCCATAAGCGTGGAAATCTTTTTCTAGAATTGTGTGGGACTGACGTACATGCTGAGCGCTGGTTTGGTCAGGTAGCGTGCGATTTTTGAAATTGCATTCTGCGGAACGAACACCAAATCTCCTGGCAGCAGATGCGCATCCTCTTTAAGGCCGCCGCTCTGCCTCGACTTCATCATCTTTTTCAGATTGAGCAGCCGCGTTTCCACCAACTCGTCGTTCACCCGCCGAAACAGAACTACTTGCGAGTGCTTCGCCTGTTGCGTCATTCCTCCGGCAATCTGTACCGCCTCGGCCACGGTGGTGTCGCTGCGCAGCTCGTACTTGCCGGGCTTGCCCACTTCACCGCCCACAATGAAGTACGGGCGCTCAAAATCCTTGAGCGCCACCGCGACTTGCGGATCGTGTAGATACCCCAGGTAAGCCTTCTCGACCGCTTCGCTGAACTCCTGCAGGGTCAGCCCCTGTACTTCCACCATCCCGGCGTCTTTCAACATTACGTAGCCGTCGGGCTGGACGGTCAGGGTCTGGTTGAACTCCGGCGCGACTGTGAAGCTGATGTCGACCGCGTCGCTGGGTCGTAGCCGGTAGAGCGGATGGCGCTCCCCTCCGAGTAAGGGGTTTCCCAGTCCATCCGCTCCCCCGGGTTTTGCGGCCGTTGTGCCATCGCGTCCTGCTCCAGCCCCGGTAAAGCCGGATTGGGAAGTCCCCGTGACTCCGCCCAGGTTTGTTTTATCCACCTGCGCGAACGCGGCCGAACCAAGCTCAAAAATCAGCGCTGCCGCCAGGATGCGAAGCCACAGGATTCGAACCGGCAACGGTCCGACGAATCTGTATTGACGTTCCATATTCCCCCTGGGCTGCGCTTCCGTCTGAGCATCACTGGTTGTCGTGATTGCTCTAGTGCGCAAGTTAAGCGCAGCGCGGGCTTCGAGCAAGCCATAGGAAGTGGCGTCCACGAAAGTGGACCGCCTCTCCAGTTTTGGGAAACGCTCTCCCTGCACCAAAGGTCGCATCGCATCAATGCTTTGTGAAAATTCTCCCTGCACCAGAATCGCGGCAACTGCCGCCGCGCATGTCTCCATTCGGAGTACCCACAAAAGTAGACTTGCGTGTTCTTCATGTCACAAGAATGGAAAACGCTTTTCCTCGCCATTCCTCCCAAACTGAAACCGGCGCCGAACCATGTCGCGAAAAACTCAATTGGCGAGCGATTTCATCTTCCCGCTGCACTCCCCTCCCGCGAGCAGCACAGCAGCGCAAGTGGATCCTTCCACAGCAGAATCCTTCCCTCGTCAAGGTTCCAGCGCACCCAAATCACGATTCCCGATTTGAACTTCGCACTCAGATTTTGTGACGAGTTTCCTTGTGGGCCGCGTTTCCACTCCCTAGAATCGCCTCACCGTTTCTCGCAATAGTTTTTCGGAGTTTCAGTGAAGCCTTCGTCGTCCGCAGCCACGTCCGACGTGATTGGTGTGCTAATTGCCGATTCCAATCGCATGCAGGTGCAATTGTTGACCGGCGCTTTGCGCCGCCACGCAGAATTTCGCGTTACTTCGTGCCCGATGGAGACATTCTCGATTTTCCAGGCCATTTCCCAGAAGCCGCCCGGTATCGCAGTTTTGTCGCTGAACCAACCCGCCAACGTCGGCGAAACGATCATGACTCTGCGCCGCTTTCACCTCGCCCATCCTGAGATCCCGAAAGTTCTGCTGGTGGATACCTGCGACCGCGAGCTCGTGGTGAGCGCGTTCCGCTCCGGCGCCCGAGGCATTTTCCCCGTCACCGACGCCAACCTCCGCCTGCTATACAAGTGCCTACAGCGCGTGGCCGGCGGACAGATCTGGGCCAACACGGAACAGCTCAACTACATCATGGACCTCATCTCTGAAGTCCCATCGCTGCGCGTGCTCAACTCCCGCGGATCGAGCCTGCTCACACCGCGCGAGGAACAAGTCGTCGCGCTGGTTGCCGAAGGCCTGGGCAATCGCGAGATTGCCGGCGAACTCAATTTGAGCGAGCACACCATCAAGAAGTATCTCTACCGCATCTTCGAAAAACTAGGCATCTCGTCCCGGGTCGAACTGGTCCTCTACGCCGTCAACAACGGAGATCCGCGCAACGCCGAGTGGCTGGCGGGAGCCAGCCGCTCCGGGAACAGCGCCTAAGAGAGTTTTCAGGCGTTCGAGAGCGCAGGCGAAGCGTGGGCAGTGGTGCAGTTTGGCTGACGCGTCAAGAGGACAGCATCGTTTAAGGCACCAAACTTCACCGCTACCGTGCGCCCATTTGAACCCGAAGCTCTCCACCCTGTATAACTTGGGACGGAAACTCCTTGCCCGACGCCGCTTCCAACCCGCCCGCGCCCGAATCAAATCCACGGACTAAGTCCCGCCGCTGGAGCATCCTCGCGGCCGGACTGCTTCTGTTCGCGCTTGCCCTGGTTGTCCTCTACACCAGCCGCTCGGCTTTCTCGAGTCCGCTCGCGCTGGTAGTGGTCGCGGCCATCGGACTCGCCGCTCTCCTGCTGCAACTGCGTCTGCGAAAAGACTTGAGCGCTCAAGCGATCACTCAGACAAGCTCGCAGCCCGGCAAAGAAGTCCGCGCCCCGCTCTGGCTCAACGTGCTAGGAATCATATTCGCAGTCGCCGCCGTGCTGGCCGACGCTTTCCGCCTGGGCCCCAACGCCATGCTGATCGCCTCCCTCGGTGCCATTGTCTGTTTCGCCATCAGCGGCACCAGCGTGCTGCGCGCTCTGCGCAAGAAGAGAAGCTGAAACTCGGCTTCCGGCTCTCGGCTTCCGGTTTTAGCGGCACTCGTTCACGCGCTCACGGATTGACTGGCGCTTTCCGCAATCTTGAGTTGTTTTTGAGATTTGTAACCCGGAAGAATTTCCGGAAGCCGAGAGCCTATTTCCTGAATTTCCGGATGCCGGGAGCCCTACTTCTTGAACTCCACTGCCACCGTCGTTTCCACTATCGCTGGCTCACCGTTCACCCGATAGGGCTCAAACTTCCACCAGCGCAGCGCGTCCATCGCCGCCCGCGCCAGCGCGTCAGGGCCATTCAGGGCATGCATGCTCACGACCGAGCCGTCGCGTCCCACAACAATGTCGAGCGCGATCACACCCTGTAGGTCAGCCTTCCGGGCCTCCGCTGGATATGTCGGTTCCACACGATGGACCAGCAATTTCTCCATCACCTCAGCTGCCACCTGCGCCTGCGGCTTCTCCGCCGATGCAACCGTCGGATCCCGCAGTCCCGACTCCAACTCTGCCCATCCCTTATTCCATCGCCACCACCAAAACGCGCCGCCGGCAACTGCCGCCAGCGCGAGAAGCACGACGAACGCAATCCAGCGCCGCTTTTTCTTTGGCGTGCGCGGCACTCCGCCCGATGTCGTGCCATCCCCGCCGCCGGCAGTTTCCTTTTTCACCGACGCAGGCTGAAGGGCGCCATGCGTAACAGGCCCCGACGCGATCGAGGCGGATGAAACCGCCGCAGCCACCGGACTTCCAACAATCTCCGCCTCCGACTTCGCTTCCTTCGCCCAATCCCGAATCACCGCCCGCTGCTCGGCCGACAGCCCCACAAACTCGAGCCCGCAGCGTAACTTGTCCTGATACCTGACCATAGCGCGCGTGCGAAGCGAATCCGCCAGTAGCGGCAGCCGCACCTCAAGCCCGACCGACTCGCCCGGAACCAACTCGCCCGCCAGCATGGCCGCAATTCCGCGCTCGCACACATTCACCGAGCGCCCCGGCATAGTATCTGGAATCCCCGACCGCAGCACCGTCACATCCAGCGGCGCGCCCACTTCAAACCGCGGCACCCGCCTCCGCGAAGGCCCACTCCAGCCTCGAGTTTGTGCAACAGTTGCCATCTTCTTAATCGCAGATTTCAGATTGAAGAATTGAAAAGTCACGAATGAAGATTGCAAATTCTTAGCGCTTCACATCTGCAATCTAAATTCTGCAATCTAAAACCTGCACTCTTAAATCTGCACTCTGCAATTCCCTATCTCCTCAACTCTACAATCTCGTCCCCGCGCGCAAACAGCACCACTTTCGCCATCCCCACAAACAGCCCATGCTCCACTATCCCCGGCATGTCGCTCAACTCCTGCGCCAGCGCGTCTGGATCGCGAATCAACCCAAACCGGCAATCCAGAATATGATGATGCTCATCGGTCATATAAGGCTGACCATCCTCACGCCTCCTCACCGAAACCTGCGCCCCCAGCTCGCCAATTCGCTTCGCCACCAGCGCTTGCGCAAACCCAATCACTTCCACCGGCAGCGGAAATTTTCCCAGCACCGCGACCTGCTTCGACGCATCCGCCACAATCACCAGCTTCTTCGTCGCCGACGCCACAATCTTCTCCCGCAGCATCGCCCCGCCCCCGCCCTTGATCAAGCGGAGCTGAGGATCGACCTCATCCGCCCCATCCACGGTCACGTCAATGTCCTGGCACTCATCGAGCGTAGTCAGCGGAATCCCCAGGCTCTGCGCCAGTTCGCCCGACCGCAGCGAAGTCGGAATCCCCCGAATACGCAGCCCGGCCCTAACCTTCTCCGCCAGCAGTTTGATAAAAAACGCCGCAGTCGACCCGGTTCCGAGCCCGACAACCTGCCCGTCTTTCACAAACTGCAGACTAGCGCGCGCCGCCGCCTCTTTTTCCTGATCGTTCGCCATAATCTCCAGTGCCGTGGAAGAGCGGCCCTTCCGGGCCGCGATAGCCGCGAAAAAAGGAACCGGGGCTTTAGCCCCTAACCCAAAATCTTCTCCGTGTAAATCAAATACGCAGCCAGCGCTAATCCAAACATCACCGTCAGAATCGTGATGAAATCCAGCACAAACCCGGCCGGCTCAAATGTGCCGGCATCCAACTGCGCCCGCGTCCTGCGATAGCGCAGCAACCCGGCCACCACCAGCAGCACGCCTGCGACAATCGTGCCCGATCCCATCCACACCGAAAGCCCCGCCGTCCGCACCGGATGCCCCTGCAGAGCCGTCAACTGCCGCATCGCGAGCGAGAACCGCCCAATAGCAAATCCAAACACCACAATCGCCGCGCCCGTCCGGACCCATGCCAGAAACGTCCGCTCATTGGCCAGATGATCGCGCGCCCGATTCGGATTGGGATTTTCCATGAGTACTCTCGCAGGGCGCTCCATTTCTTGCGCGCTCTCTACGCGATAAATGCGGATCTTCTATGGACTAACTCGAACCGCCGCCATTATTCCACAGCTTTCCCGATCACAACGCCCGCGCCCGCCAGATTCTTGATTAACTCACCCGGCACGCCGTGCCGATCCCTTAGGTAGTCCGGATCGTTATACGTCACCGAGACTTTCCCCGCCGCGTCCTCCGCCACCAGCGCCTTCAGCGGCAAATCAATGGCCAGGCTCGGCGCCGCCACCATCAGCGGAGTCCCGCCCTTCGGACTGCCGAAAATCACCACCTTGGTCGGCCGCATCTTTAACCCAACCTTCTCCGCCGCGCCACTGTGATCAATCACAGCAAACACCCGCAGTCCCTTCTCCGCGAAAGCCGCCTCAAGTCGCCGCAACGTCTCGTCGACAGAATAATGACTCGCAACCTGAACCAATCCATTTCCCGAACTCATACCGTCGTCCTCCTGGCAATCTGCAACGCACGCGCTCTCACTCCGACCTGCACCTCCTGAGCCTGATCATTCTACCCGCTCGCTTTACATTCAGCGCCCTCCGCTTGTGATAAGGTTGTGCCCAAGAAGGCTCCCATGTGTCACTGCAGCTTTGTCCTTTACTTCGCTCTGCTGACCTCGGCCGTTCCGCTGGTTTGCCCGCAAACTGCAACTCAAACGTCCAGCGACTCCACGGCCACGCTTAAGACCAAAGCCCGCCTGGTTCTCGTCGACGTGGTCGTCACCAACGACAAAGGAGATCCCGTCACCGGTCTCCAAAAGAAAGATTTCGAAGTCTTCGAAGACGGCCAGCCCCAAACCATCTCCACCTTCGAAGAGCACCGGGGCGCGCCCATCACCCAGATCCAGATGCCCCCGCTTCCGCCCCACGTCTTCACCAACTTCCCGTTGGTGCAGGCGGCCGACTCGGTCAACATCATTCTGCTCGACGCACTGAATACTCCATCCCGCGACCAGCTCTATGTGCGCTCGCAGATGCTGAAGTATCTGAAAACGATTCCTCCCGGCCACGCGGGTCGCCGTTTTCACCCTCGCCTCCCAATTGCGCATGTTGCAGGGCGTGACCACGGACTCGAAAGAGTTGATTGCCGCCCTCAACACCACGAAAGCCGCTCAACAGTCGCCACTGCTCCCCTCCGACGCCGAAAACGACGCCAACCAACACCGCGTCGACTTCCTGGACGCAAGAAGATATGGGACCACCGCCCAAGAATCTCGCCGACGCCGCCGTCGATCCCGTTCAGGCCGCCAAGCAATTCGTCGCCGACACGGCAGCTTTTCAGACGCAGCAGCGCATCGGCCTCACCCTCGAAGCCATGCAGCAGTTGGCCCGCTATCTATCCGGCGTTCCCGGTCGCAAGAACTTGATCTGGTTTTCCGGCTCATTTCCCAATGCGATCTTTTCTGATCCTGACCTGCCCGATCCCTTCAACATCGCAGCCAGCTTTCGGGACGAAATCCGCAAAACCACCGACATGCTTTCCGATGCTCAACTGGCCATCTATCCCATCGCCGCCGAAGGCCTGACCTCGGACACCATCTATCAAGCCAATGCCAGCGAGGTCTCAGAGAAGCGGCCATCTCTCGCTTCGCGCGATCAGATCAAGCAAATGAACTCCGGAGCCGCGAACCGCGATTTGAATCACCAGTCCATGGAGGACCTGGCCAAAGACACCGGCGGCCAGGCCTACTACAACACCAACGGACTTAACGGCGCTCTGGCTCGCGTGGTCAACAACGGCGCACGCTACTACTCCCTGGCCTACTCGCCATCCAATACCGCGATGGATGGAAAATTCCGCCGCATTCAGGTGAAGCTCGTCAGCGGCAAAGAACTCGCTCGCCTACCGCCGCGGATATTTCGCCGACGACCTCGCTACCGCCCTCTCCACCGGAGAGAAGCCAGACGCCGATCCCCTCGTCCCTCTGATGAAACGCAACCTGCCCGATTACACGCAGATTCTGTACAAGGTCCTGGTGCAACCCTCAAATCCCCAGCCCGCGCCCGACGCACCCCACATCGGCAGCAACACAGACCTGAAAGCGCCGCTCACCCGCTACAGCGTGGATTTCGCCATCTCGGTGCGCGACCTTAAGCTCGAGCCAACTTCCGACGGCGTCCGCCACGGCAGCATCGAAGTCGTCCTCCTCGCCTACAACCGCGAAGGCAAACCTTTGAACTACGTAGTCACGCAAGGCAATGTCGATCTGCCACCCAAAGAATATGGAGCCGTCCAAAAAGGCGGCCTCCAGATTCACAAAGAAATCGACATCCCCAACGGCTACGCCTACCTGCGCACCGGCGTTTACGATTTCAAATCGAACACCGCAGGCACGCTGGGAGTTCCGCTGCTCGACACCGTCGCGAAAGCCTCCAAGTAGTTGAGCTCTTACTCAGGGACAGTTCTTATCCATCACTCGAACGCAGTTCGAGGCTTTCCAAACCACGACCCGACAATCTGAAGTCTACAAAACTCCCGCTCGCGTTAGACTATTGCGGAATCCCCATGGAAAACTTCCGACAATTCAAGCTCACAAACTTTTCTCTAGCCCTGGCTCTCGCGGCGCTCTCCATCCTCGCAGGATCCACCGCCGCCCAATCCACATACCAGCCCACCCCCGAAAACCTGCAAGCCCGCCGCGAATTTCAGGACATGAAATTCGGCATGTTCATTCACTGGGGCGTCTACAGCGTACTCGGTGACGGCGAATGGGTCTTCCACGAGCGCCATCTCACGGTGGACGAATACAATCGCCTGCCGCAATTTTTCGATCCCGAAAAATTCGACGCCGCCACCTGGGTCGCGCTCGCCAAGGCCGCCGGCATGAAGTACATCACCATCACCAGCCGCCACCACGACGGCTTCGCCATGTTCGATTCGAAAATTTCGGACTGGAACATTGTCGCCCGCACTCCCTATAAAAAAGACCCGCTGAAAATGCTGGCCGACGAATGCCATCGCCAGGGCATCAAGCTCTTCTTCTATTATTCGCAACTCGACTGGCACAATCCCGACTACTTCCCGCGCGGCCAGACCAACTGGAACAACGGCCGTCCCGACCACGGCGACTTCAACTCCTACCTCGACACCTACATGGACGGCCAACTCACCGAGCTCCTTACCAACTACGGCCCCATCGCCGGCATCTGGTTCGACGGCATGTGGGACAAGCCCGACGCCGACTGGCATCTCGCCAAAACCTACGCGCTCATCCATCAGCTGCAACCCGCCGCGCTGATCATTCCGAATCATCATCAGACCCCTCGCCCCGGCGAAGACGTGCAAACTTTCGAGCGCGATCTGCCGGGCAGCAACACCGCCGGATTTAACACGACCTACATCAGCAAGAATATTCCGCTGGAAAGTTCCGACACCCTGAACGGCGCCTGGGGATTCAACATCGGCGACAGCAACTACAAAAGCCCCGCCGAGCTGGAGCGCAAACTGATCCGCGCCGCCGGCAATAATTCGAATCTGCTGCTGAACATCGGCCCCTATCCCAACGGCGAGATCGATCCCCAATTCGTAGTCCGCTTGCGCGCCGTCGGCGACTGGCTCGCCAAATATGGAGACTCCGTCTACAACACCCGCGGCGGCCCGATCCCGCCCGCTGACTGGGGAGTCACCACGCAAAAAGAAAATAAAATCTATGTCCACGTTCTGAGCTGGGGATCTCCGCTGCTGGCCCTGCCGCCCATCGCAGGGAAGATTTCAGCGGCACACATGCTGCTCGGCGGCGAATCCGTCGATGTCACGCAAAATGCCGACGGCGTAATTCTGAAACTTCGCCCTCAGGGCAAAGACGAAGTCGACCGCGTCATCGTGCTGACGCTAGCTAAATAGCTCGCGTAGGGGCGGACGCATTCGTGCTCCCAGGTTTGACCTTGAAGTCATCGGAAAACTCCCCCGGAGGAAGGCGCCCGGGGCTACACGATCTACCGCAGCGGAATCCGGAAAAGGTTTGCGCGGTTGGTGAAGAGCGGATAGGCGTAGGTGGTAGGGTCAGGGCCAACCGAAACCGAAAAGTGTTCGATCACGCGGACCCCCGGCAGTCCATCCAGGCGCGTATTTTTAACAATCCCACCTTTAGGCAAGACCGGAAAATTCTGCCCCTTGGCCAGCGGAATCGCGTAGGTCTTCGGGCCCTCCAGTCGAGGGCCTGCCTGTGGCGTGATGTAAACGAAGTTGCCCTGCGCGTCCCATCTCCAGTAGCAGTTCGGGTTGCAGAGGCGCACAGGTGGCCCGCCGTCGACGGGATAACCGCAACCGCGCGCGGCATTTCCGGATCGTTGGTCGCGATTCCCGCCGCCAGCCACCTTCCGTCAGGGGAGATACCAAGTAAAGCAAGCAGTGGATCCGAGGTTATTTTGCGCCGTCCACTTCCATCCAGGTGAACCGTGTAGGCAAAGTGCGAGGCACCCTCCCGCGCCAGAGAAATCAAGTCGTTGGAACGGTTGAAAAAGAGATCGCCTTCGTCGGAGTTTTCATCCGGATTAAGCCTGCGGGCGGGAAAACGCCGGTCCAGCGGCACGATCCACAGATGCGCAGCCCCCGCCGTACTGAGCGTCGCATAGCACAGCCATTTTCCATCCGGGGAAAGCGCGTAGTCCGACACGTGCTCGCCGCTTACCAGCGTTTCCGTCGCACCCGAAGCGATGTCGGTCATGCGCAGGGCCTCATTCGCGTCCTCTCCCGGCCGCACGCCAATGTCGTTCTCCGACCCCGCGCTCCAAAAGTAAACTAATTTTTTCCCGTCCGCGGTAAACGTCGGACCGCGCGAATATCCCTCCCCCGCGATCGGCTTGTCGCCGTCGGCGGTTTGCACCAGCACCGAGGCCTCACTGGTACCAACCGATGCCACCAGCGAACTGCCGTCGGGCGATACCGCAAACCCTCTCTGCTCGCCCGGGCCGAAAGTAAGCTGTACCACCTGCCCGTCGGGAAAGCTTTGCCGATAAATATGAGAACCCGAACCCGTGTCAGCGTTGAAGAACATCCATCGCCCGTCCGGAGACCACTTGGCGGCGAAGCATTGCGCCTTGAGCGGGCCGACCTGATGCCCCGGATTGCTGCCGTCCAAGGGCAACAAGCGGCACGGCAGCCAGCCGTTGTCATCCATCTCCATGGAGATCAGCACCCATTTTCGATCCGGCGAAGCCTGGGAACGGTGAGCCATACCGCGTTCGCTGGGCGGAACGTACACATCCCGCTCCTCGGTACGGCTCTCCTTGGCCGTCACCAGGGCCATGTGCATGCCGGTCTTGATTTCGGAAAACAAAACGTGATCGCGATCCAGCCAGCTCAGCCCCGAGGCATTCGATAGAAACAAACTGGGCTCTCCGCGCAGTAGCGGCACCTGCCAGGTGTCCCATCCCTGCCCGTGATATGCAATGCGCGACCCGTCCGGAAAAAAAACCGGGTCCTGCTTGATCTTGCCGTCGGTGGTGATGGCGCGCGATTCTCCCTCCGGCCACGACATCACGTATAAATCAGTGTTGTGTTGCTCGTTGGTTCCGACGCGAACGAACGCCACCATGCGCCCGTCCGGCGAAAAAGTTGGAGCCTCCGCCGAATCATTAAAGTGAGTCAACTGCACCCAGTGCGATGAATCGGGAACCGTGGGCGCTCGCGACTGCAGATACCAGAAGCCGGCCACGGCCAGCGCCGCCAATGCGAACGTCGCCGGCAACAGCCAGCGGAGAACTTTCTTCTTCGACGCCGGAACCGAAACGGGCACCTGAGCCCGCGAACTGCCCGAAACCGAATCCCGCTGCAGCCGCTTCAAATCCGCCCGCATCTCCGAGGCATGTTGGTAGCGCAGGTCGGCATCCTTCTCCATCGCCTTGCCGATAATGCGTTCCAGTTCCGCGGGAATGTCCGGATTCAGTCGCGAAGCCGGCGCGGGCTGTTTCTCAAGAATCGCGGATACGATCACGCCGCTCGTCTCTCCCCGAAACGGCAGCATGCCCGTCGCCATCTCATACAGCACCGCACCGAAACTGAACAGGTCGCTGCGCGCGTCGAGTTCTTGTCCTCGCACTTGCTCTGGAGACATATAGGCCACGGTGCCGAGAGCTGTTCCCGGCGTCGTCAGTTGCGAGTCGACGGTCACGGTAACATCAGCCCGCGGTGCGGCCCCGCGAGCATTCTGTTTCGCGAGGCCAAAGTCAAGAATCTTGGCGTGACCGCGCGAGGTCAGAAAAATATTCGCCGGCTTGATGTCGCGATGAACAATCCCCACAGAATGGGCAGCGTCCAGAGCATCCGCAACTTCGACGCTCAAGTCGAGCAACAACGGGTCAGGCAGCGGCTTGCCCGAAATCCTCTCGCGCAGCGTGACGCCTTCCAGGCATTCCATGACGATGAACGGGTGCCCGTCTTCTTCGCCAATGTCGTAAACGCTGCAGATGTTGGGATGATTCAGTGCCGACGCGGCTTCCGCTTCCCGGCGAAAGCGTTCCAGTGACGGCCGATCTCCGGCGCCCTCCGGCGGCAGAAATTTCAGCGCCACGGCGCGGTGCAGGCGAATGTCTTCCGCTTTGTAAACCACCCCCATGCCGCCGCTACCCAGCTTTTCCAGGATGCGGTAGTGCGAGATGGTTCGCCCAATCACAGGCGAATCTTACGTCCCATGAAAAATCAAGTCAACGAACTGCGCTTTGCGAGTGAAGAACCTCGGTGATCATTAAGAAATTCAACTTGAGCCCTGCGCGATTTCTCATGCCTACGGACCCACCACCACCTGCAGCGGTCCCGGCGTCTGTATCCGATCGCGGTGAATCAGATTCTTCGCCGCCACTTCCCCCACCGCGTTCACATAAATCACATAGGCCCCGTGGGGCAGCGTCTCGCCGAAGGGCAACGCCATCGCCGTCGTGCCCCGGTGCAAGAGAAAATGCTGATACCCGATTTCCGTCGCCCGCCCATCCTCGGCGACTGCCTTTACATCAAACGTCAGAACCATGTCGTCCGGCGTGATATTGGCAACGTCCACCGTCCCGTCAATCCGGTTCGCGGTCACGTGCGCCGGAGTTTTCCAGGCCAGCGTCAATCCCGAACGGACTCGCAGCACAAACCCTTTCTGCACTCCCCGCGAACGCCCGCCATCGCTCACCGCCACGGTAAACTGAAATTCGCCCGTGCGCTCCGTCTGTCCATGCAGTCGCCCGTCGTCTTCCAGTTTGAGCCCCGCCGGCAGCGCTCCCTTTTCCACTCGCCAGTGCAGCGCCGAAATTCCCCCGTGCGCCAGAAAGCGCATTTCGTATGCTCCAGTCGGATAGGTATCCGGCAGTTCGGAATCGTTCTCGATCACTAATTCAGGGTGTTCCTGGGGCGGAGTCGTGGCCTTCGGAGCATCCTGGCTCTGCTTGCCCGAATTGTCCAACCCGGATAGCCGCGGCACGGTCCCCATTGCAAGCACTAACGCGAGGGCCAGAAGGAAACTTCGATGGACTCTTTTAGCTTTCGTCATGCACACACTCCGGCAACCCCAATCATTGCGTCCCGTCCCATTTGCGAACCTACTCTCCCACAATTCTCCCACGTCCGTATAGGAGGCTTCTGTACAGGAATGCTCAACCGCCGCAATCTTGCGCCTGACTCCTGCCATACTTGGAGACCGTTGTCGTTAAGATTTTGCTCTGCCTGCAAACCCGGCCCGATGCTTACACGGAAGTCACGTTGACTTCGATTTGCCATTTCTGAAAAACTATTGCCTTCCGGAACTTAGTTGCGTCCCGCTGCATCTTAGTTTGAATGGAACTGCTGCTCAATCTCGCGTGGCTTCTGTTGGCGCTGCCTGCCTATTGGCTCTGGCGCGGCGCCAGGTCGGCCCCCGCGGGCCGCAAGTTCCACTCCCTGCAGTGCCTGCTGGCCCTGGCCTGCATGCTCGTCGTCCTGTTCCCGGTAGTTTCCGCCACTGACGACCTTCACGCCATGCGGGCCGAAATGGAAGAATCGCCCTCTGGCAAACGCACCGTCCGTCAGGCCAGTAACGACAGAGCGTGGACCTGGAAGTGGCCAAGTCCCCCGGCCCTGCTCGGGACGGCAAAATCTCCTGTGATCAATGATCAAGGTTGGCAGCCGGTTCCCCGGCCTTATTTATCCTTCCCGGCGACCCCAGCCGTCCGGCGCACAGGCCGCGCGCCTCCCCGTTCTGTTTCTCTCCTGGCGTAGACCCTGAACCGCCGATCCTTTGCAGAAAAACGAAGGATGTCGAATCATTTATTTTTGCTTTACAGAATCTTTAGGTCGGAAACGCAATAGTAGTGTCGGCCAAGTTCCGGCAGAACGGATGCGCTGGGGCTGCAGCCTTTTCCCGCGGGGTGCGAGTAAACATCGCCCGGCACACTCCTGACCGATGGAATTTTGCATGCGGTGGACATTCATGCAGCAGATATTCATGCCGATCATAGGAATGAAGATACGGCGCACCTTGCGACTACGCGGTCTGCCTCTGGCGTTCGTGCTCGCCGCCGTGCATCTTAGCGCCCAGATCACACCGCAGCCCGCGCCGCCCGCTGCGCCCCAGATCTGGACCTGGGACAACGTCAAAGACCGTTTCCAGACCAATAACCCGACTCTGCTGGCCGGCTTTTGAACATCGATGAACTCAAAGCCCAGGAGATTACCGCCAACCTTCGCCCTAATCCCGACTTCACCCTCTCCGCCGACGGCACTCAGATCTCTCCCAGCCACGGCGTTTGGATCCCTTCGCCGGCACCTTCATTTCGCCCAGCGTCAGCTATCTATTCGAACGCCGCAACAAGCGCGGACTCCGCTACCAGGTCGCCAAAGAAGGCACCGTGATCGGCATCGCCCAGCAATCCGATTCCGAGCGCACGCTTCTCTTCAATCTCCGCACCGCCTTCGTCGGCGTTCTGCAAGCGAAAGCCGTGCTGCGCGTCGCCCAGGACAATATCGAATCCTACGACAAAATCCTGAAAATCAGCCGCGACCGCTATTGACGCCGGCGACATCGCCCAGCATCGATCTCGATCGCCTCGAGTTACAGCGCCTGCAATACGAATCTGACGTCCAGACCGCTCTGGTCAATCTTCGCACCACAAAAATCAATCTGCTGGCTCTGCTCAATGATCGCCGCCCCGTCGACAGCTTCGATCTCGACGGCCCCTTCGATTTCAGCGAAGACCCGCTCTCGCTCGACGACTACCGCAAGCAAGCGCTCGACGCCCGCCCTGATCTACGCGCCGCCGTTCTTTCCGTACAGCAGGCCGAAACCAGTTATCAGCTCGCCGAAGCCAACGGCTCCACCGATCCCACCCTCGGCGTATGGTTCACCCACAACGGCTCGTTCAATAATCCCGACGCCCTCAACACCTCGGCGCCAGCGTCAGCGTCCCGCTGCGTATCTTCGACACCAACCAGGGCGAGAAGCTGCGTACAAAATCGACATCAAACGCAACGAACATCTGCGCGAAGCAGCCGAAACCCAGGTCTACAGCGACGTCGATTCCGCCTTCGCCTTGGTCAACAGCGACATTAATCTACTCAAGCCCTACAAGCGCCAATATCTGGACCAGGCCGTCCGGGTGCGCGATACGATTTTCTTTTCCTATCAGCACGGCGGTGCGTCGTTGTTGGATTTTCTGAATGCGGAAAGTGATTACCGCACCGTTGAGTTGAGTTACGTGAATCTGGTCGGTGCCTATCTCACGGCAGCTGCGCAAATGAATTTGGCCGTGGGTCGCGAGGTTATGCCATGAAGATTAGTTTTTTCTTTCGGATTTCGCCGACGACTCCGGCGAGCCTTAAAACGTCCGTTTGGTTGCGGATTTTGCTAACTGCGGCGGCTTCTATTCTGGCCCTCGGGCTCGCCGCCTGCAACGGCGCCAAGGCCGACCCCGACGCCGGCGCCCCGCCCAAGACCGCCGTCGAGCCCGACCTCGACGCCAACAATTTCAAAGTCGACCACCCCGAACAGTTTCCGTTGTTCACTGCCGTCGAGCATAAGGGAGTTCCAGCGCTGAACGTGACCGGCATCGTGCAGCCCGACATCTCCCGTGCCGTGCCCGTGATATCCCTCGCGGCCGGGCGGGTCGTCGAGTTAAAAGCGCGGCTCGGCGACGTGGTCGAGAAAGGGGCAGCTTCTGCTCAAGGTTCGCAGCAATGACGTTTCCGGCGCATACCAGACCTATCTCAAAGCCGAGACCGACGAGCGCCTGGCGCGAGTCCAGCTTGATCGCGCTCAAACCCTGTTCGATAAGGGCGCCATCTCCAAGAGTGCTCTCGAACAAGCCCAAGCCACCGAAACCGACGCCAAGACCGATCTCAACGCCGCCACCGAACAACTGCATACTCTCGGCATCGACAAGGATCATCCTTCCGGCATGGTCGACATCACCGCGCCCATCTCCGGCGTCATTACCGACCAGCAGGTCACCGCCGCCGCCGGCGTGCAAGGTTTGTCCGGCCCCAATCCTTTCACTATCTCCGATCTCAGCTTTGTCTGGATTGTCTGCGACGTCTATCAGAATGATCTCGACGCCGTGCGCGTTGGTGACTCCGCCGACGTCCATCTCAGCACTTATCCCAACCAGCTCTTCAAGGCCCGCATCGACAACATCCTGCCGGTTCTCGATCCAACTCTGCGCACCGCGAAAGTGCGCCTGGAAGTGAAGAACCCCGGCCAGATGCGCATTGGAATGTTCGCCACTGCCACGTTCTACGGCAAGCAACCGCAAACCCACGCCGCCATCCCCGCCAGCGCCATTCTGCACCTGCACGATCGCGAGTGGGTCTACACTCCGCTGGGCAACGCCCATTTCAAACGCGTGGAAGTAGTCACCGGAAACATGCTTCCCGGCAACCAGCAGGAAGTCGTATCAGGCATCAAGCCCGGCGATCAAGTCGTCTCCAACGCCCTCGATCTTCAGAACACGGTGGAGCAATAACCATGAATGCAGAAGGGCGAAGTCGGAATGCACAAATAATGGCGCAGGCCGGTTGGTTTACTTCTGCATTCTCCATTCTGCATTTTGACTTTGTTGAACTGGACTAACTCATGATTCGCCGCGTCGTCGATTTCGCGCTGAACAACCGCCTGATGGTCTTGGCAATGGCCCTCGTGCTTTTTATCTGGGGCATGATCTCGTTCCATAATCTGCCCATCGAAGCCTATCCCGACGTCGCCGACAATTACGTCGAAATCATCACCCAGTGGCCGGGGATTTCCGCGGAACAGATCGAGCAGCAAGTCACCATCCCGCTGGAAACCGCCACCAACGGCATCCCCGGCATCGTGCACTTGCGTTCTTTCTCTTTGTTCGGCCTCTCCGATCTGAAACTGATCTTTGAAGACGGAACCGACAACGCCTGGAACCGCGAGCGCGTCCTGGAGCGCCTGAGCCAGGTCACCCTGCCCACCGGCGTTACTCCGCAGATGGGCACGGACTGGAGTCCCGTCGGCCAGATCTACTTCTTCACCCTGCACAGCTCCAATCCCCAGTATGACGCCATGGAATTGAAGTCCCTGGAAGACTGGGTCGTCGAGAAGAGTCTGAAATCCGTCCCCGATATCGTCGACGTGGCCAGCTTCGGTGGACCCACCCGCGAATACCAGGTGCGCGTTGACCCCGACAAACTGGTGGCCTACGGCTTAAGCCTTGGCCAGATCGAACAGCAATTGACCAACAACAACGCCAACGCCGGCGGGAGTTTTATTCAGGAGGGCCTGCAGCAGATCAACGTCCGTGAAGTCGGGCAGGTGGATCACGTCCACGACATCGAGCAGACCGTCGTCCTCACCAAAAATGGCACGCCCATCCGCGTTAAAGATATCGCCGTCGTGTCCCAGGGCCCAAAAATCAGGCTTGGTCAGTTCGCGCGCGCCTGCACCTCCTGCCCCTACGGCCCCCATGGCGCCATCCAGCATGACGACGGCAAAATCATCGACAATGACGACGTCGTCTCGGGCATTGTGCTGTTGCGCAAAGGCGCCGACGCCGATCCGGCGCTGAAAGGTCTCCACGAAAAAATCGACGAACTGAACGATCACATCCTGCCCCCGGGTGTGAAGATCGTTCCTTTTATCGACCGCAGCACACTGGTTCACTTCACCACCCACACCGTACTGCACAACCTCACCGAAGGCATGATCCTGGTCTCGGTCATTCTGCTGCTCTTTCTGGGCAATGTCCGGGGCGCGGTCATCGTTGCCTTAACCATTCCCTTTGCCTTGCTGTTTGCCGCCACCTGCCTCGGCCTGATGCACATTCCCGCCAACCTGCTGTCGCTGGGCGCACTGGACTTCGGCGTGGTCGTGGAAGGCGCCATTGTACTGATCGAAAACATCGTGCGGCATGCCAGCCACGTCGACGGTACCCAGACCACTACCGAGCGCATCAGCTTCGCCTCCCATGAAGTGCAGCGTCCGGTGTTCTACGCCATTGTCATCACCATCACCGCCTTCGTTCCCATTTTCACCCTGCAACGGGTGGAAGGCAGGCTCTTCCATCCCATGGCTTGGACCGTGGTCTTTGCCTGCTCGGCGCCCTGATCTTTTCCATCGTGGTCGCGCCGGTTCTGGCCAGTTTCGCCTTCGCCAAGGGCGCGAAAGAATGGGAAAACCCGGTCATGACTTTTGTCAGCGAGCGCTATCGCAAAGGCCTGCGCTGGGCGATTCACCACCGCCTGGTCACGGTCGGGGTGTGCGTGTTCGCCCTGGCGGTAGCGGGTTACCTTGCTTTCGGCGGCGCGGTCGGCTCCGAGTTCCTGCCTCACCTTGATGAAGGCGCTCTCTGGGTCCGCGGTACCCTCGCCCCCAGCACCGGCCCCGACGAAGGCATCCGCGTCGCCAACCAGGCCCGCATCGTCCTCTGTTCTTTTCCCGAAGTTCCGCAATGCACCAGCCAGGTCGGCCGTCCCGATGACGGCACCGATAACACCGGCTTTTTCAATACCGAATTCTTCGTCGATCTCAAACCCAGAGAAGAGTGGCGTCCCGTCTTCCACGAGAATAAAGAAGAACTCATCGCCGCCATGCAGCGCGAACTCGACAAGATTCCCGGCGTACTGTGGGGATTCTCCCAGCCCATTGAAGACAACATGGATGAGGCGGTCAGCGGCGTTAAGGGCGAACTCGCCACCAAAGTCTACGGCACCGACCTGAAGATTCTGGAAGCCAAGGCCGACGAGATTGTCGGGGTCATGCGCCAGATTAACGGAATCGAAGATCTCGGAGTCTTCCGCGTGCTCGGCCAGCCCAACCTCAACGTCACCGTCGATCGCGAAGCCTCCGCCCGCTACCAGATCAACGTCGCCGATGTGCAGGATGCGGTTCAAACCGCCGTCGGCGGCAACGCTCTCACCCAGGTCCTGCAGGGCGAGGCCCATTACGACCTCGTGCTGCGCTATCTTCCGCAATATCCGCGACACCAGGGAAGCCATCGAAAAAATTCGACTGCTTTCCCCCACCGGAGAGCGCGTCTCGCTCGCCCAGCTCTGCAGGATCGAGGTAGTCGACGGCGCATCCGAGGTCTACCGCGAAGGCAACGAGCGTTATATCGCCATCAAATACAGCGTCCGCGGCCGCGACCTCGGCAGCACCGTCGAAGAGGCCATCGCAAAAGTGAACCAACAAGTGAAGTTGCCCGTCGGCTATCACCTTAAGTGGGAAGGTGAATACGCCAGCCAGAAGACGGGCTAACGCGCGCCTTATGATCGTGCTTCCTATCACCATCCTTATCATCTTCGTGATTCTCTACACCATGTTCAGTTCGTTCAAATGGGCCATGCTGATTATGGCCAACATCGCCATCGCGCCCGTCGGCGGTTTGCTGGCCCTTCTTTTTACCGGCACCAACTTCAGTGTTTCCTCCGGCGTTGGCTTCCTCGCCCTGTTCGGAGTCTCGGTGCAAACCGGCGTCATCATGCTCGAATACATCAACCAGTTGCGCGTACGCCGCTACACTATCGAAGAGGCCGCCGTGGAAGGCGCCGTCCTGCGCCTGCGGCCCATTATGATGACCATGCTGGTGGCGACTCTGGGCCTGCTCCCGGCCGCGATGTCTCACGCCATCGGCTCCGACTCGCAACGCCCCTTCGCCATCGTGATCGTCGGCGGCCTCGTGGCCGCCCTGCTCATGAGCGTATTCCTCCTGCCGACGCTCTATGTCTGGATCGCCACCGACCACGACATGCTCCCCCACGCGGAAGGCGAATTCTCCGAAGGCGAACACGTCGACTAGCCCGGCAAAATAAAGAAAGCCCAAGATTGTTCGCCACGGATCTTTACGGACTAACCCGAGGCCAAGTGCGAGGAACAGTCAGCGGGAAGGTCTGAACCTGAGGTCTGAGAGCTGTGGTCTGAGAGCTGACAGCAGAAAAAAATAAGAGTTCCGAGGTGGTGTGGGGTCCATTCGTCTCGGCCAGTAGCTCGCGTTTGACCCTTGCTTGACCTGCTCCGCCGCTACCCTTGCGGGCCGCTGCGCGCGATCTTCGCTTGGGCTCCGGGCTCACCGCCAACCGGATAAACCTACCCTACGCCTCGGAACTCTATCTTGCTCCGACATTTCTTCTTCGTTCGCCTCGACCAGCGCTTTGCTATAGACCCTTGCTCACCCTCCGTCCCAATCTTGCGATCAGAACAGTGATTGCGCTCGAGCCCCGGACGCCGCACCAACCGGAAAAACTTAAGAAGCTGTCAAAGAACAATCCTGTTGTACGCTTCCTATTTTTTTCGTCAATCAAAAATTCGCGTCTGCAACCATCTGTATTTTCAATCGAGTGCAGCCCGTTCACAGGCCGGTGACCGGATTTGGTGCAAACCCCGCAGACGATTTCAGCGAAAGCCGCTTCCCATGCCGCTTTCCACCGGACTCATGGGCTAAGATCGATCATAATGCCGAGCCCAAGCTCTCCGACGCTGCTGTGAAAATCCTGCACTTCGCCCGTCTGGCGAGGGTTTTCAGCGATGCATCCTCTTGCCCGCGCCTTCCCGTGGTTAAAAGACCACGGTAAACAAAGCGGTCGCGGTGACGCCTCCCGGTGAGGTGGAGGTGGCCGATCCGCCTTTGAGCGACACCCCGAAGCTGATGCTCCCGGGGCGCTGCGCCGCGATCTTGCTGGCGGCATCGACCGCGGCTTTAATCGGAGCAACGTACGGCGAGAATTGGGATACAGTTTTGCTCGGATTGGTGAAGTCGATTTTGTTCGTGCTCGTCAGCACTCCACGAAGCGCGCTCTCGCCTTGTTGAAACACATTGGCCACATCTGCCAGGTTGGGCGCCTGCTTGCCAATCGTGAACTCCATGTCCCAGGTCTTGTTGACTGGATCAATCTTGCCCGAAAACGTCATGCCCGAGACGCAGGTCTTCAATTCAAGCGTGCGATCCCAGCCGACCGTTGCTGTTAGCTTGTCATTCCCCTTGCCGAAATCAGCAGTTAGACCTGAAACCGAGATGCCAGCGGTGACCCCATCACCCACCCATTTAATGTTAGAGATCGACTGCAGAGTTTTCATCAGAGCTTTTAAATTGTCGAGAATTTCCGGGTCTCCGGCCCTCACCGGAGTGGCTCCGGCGCTGCCGGGAGGCACCGCACCGGGAGTGCCCACCCAGTTCACCGGCAGAAAACTGTTTTTTTCTGCCCATTGGTGAATTTCCCAGGCAATGTCGCCATTGTCCATCTGCGCAATTGCCGGCACTTCCAAGCGAGCCTGCAAAATGATGTCGCGTTCAGTTCGCATGCGCAAGCCGTTGCTGTTGGTCGCGAGCCAGTCGCGCAACAGGGAAACCGGAGTCTGTCGCATCAACATTAGATCGGTCATGAGGAATTCCTCCAGGACACATTCAGGGGGAGCACGTGCTGTCTTTGCGTTTCGTACCCGGCCATCCCGCTCCGACATCGATCGGTAAGATCAGGCCGGCGAGCGGCCCACACACTGTAACCCTACCCCGTGAAATTTTCCACAGCATCGTTGCCCAGATATCTGTCGTCGGGACATGTCGTGCGAAATGGAGGTGAAGCTATGTGCGTTCTAGTGGACGCGATCGCAATTTGAGCCGTTTGCCGGCAGCCCGCTGAAAGCTGGCGAATTGTGAACCCGCACGGCGGGCTAGATCCCGGGTGCTTTCTTCTTTGCCGCGGCAGTCTCACTCTTGACAGCTCTGACCTTCCTGACTTTCTCCGCGACCAAGTCTGCAACCGTCGTGTTCTCCAGAATCTTCGCGGCCGCGTCCCGCACTGCCAGAAACACTTCGTACAGCGCCCGATGATCCGCATCCTTCGCGATCAAGCCCCGCAACTGTTCCGCATCTCCCAGCGGCGCCAGCGGACCATCCACCAGCCGGATAATATCGCTCAACGGAATCTCCGCCGGATCGCGCCGCAACTGGTAGCCCCCGCGCGCTCCCCGCACGCTGTCGACGATGCGCGCATTCTTCAGCTCCAGCAGGATCAATTCCAGAAACTTTTCCGGCAGATCGCTTTCTGCCGCAATCTCGCGGATCTTGATCGCTCCCTGATCATGCCGCCGCGCCAGCGTCATCATGGCCTGCAGGGCATACAACCCCTTCTGCGAAATCTTCAATGGACCGAACCCTCCGTCCCGCCCTGATTGTGCCCCATTTCCGCCCTCTTGCCTAGCCACTTCGCAGGGACGCAGAAGCGGGAAGTGGTTTGAAAGGGCGCGGCTTCAGCCGCGCCGTATAGAGACGAAGTCAAACAATCTCTTCCTGATGTGCCAAAGAACTTCAGATCGCATCACGCGGCACCAAACTGCGCACTCCCCAATTACGCTCGTAACTCCCTCGCACCATTCTTTGTGCTATACTGCACTTGACGCTTCTTCCACGGTTTGCTCGTGACGCGGTGATCCCGCAGTTCGGATCAGATTCATCTCCGCCTTTCCTGCCCGCCGTTTAGTTCCAGCGCCAATTCAAAAATTAAAGCGAGCGGCATGAAAGCTTCACACCTGCGAAGTGTATCGACGTGTATCCGACAGTACCTGACTTACGTCCAGTAAGAAGCCGGCCCCTCCAGAAAGAAACAACCTAAGCATGACCACATTTACTGAACTGCCCGTCTCTGCAGCCTTAAAGCAGAAGCTCGCGGCAGGCGAATTCATCACCTTAACCCCCATCCAGGAGCAGGCGATTCCTCCCGCTCTGGAAGGCAAAGACGTAATCGGCACCGCCCAGACCGGCACCGGCAAGACCCTCGCATTTCTGATCCCAGTTATCGAAATGCTGCGCCAGGAAGAGTCTGCAGCATGCTACCGCGCTGGTCCTGTTGCCCACGCGCGAACTCGCCATGCAGGTCCACGAAGTCTATGAGAGCCTGCGCACGCGAAACATGCCGCAAGCCTCGCTCGTAATCGGCGGCGTCTCCGAAAAAGCACAGATCCAGGGTCTGCGCGCCGGCTCGTCGCTCATCATCGCCACGCCCGGCCGCTTACAAGACCTCACCGATCGCCGCTTCGCCGACCTGCGTCACATCAAGATGCTCGTCCTCGACGAAGCCGACCGCATGCTCGACATGGGGTTCCTCCCGGCCATCCGCCGCATTCTCGCGCTGTTGCCGAAATCCCGTCAAACGTTATGTTTCTCCGCCACTCTCGAAGCCTCCGTCGCCGGACTCGTGCACGAATACATGCGCGATCCCGTCCGCGTAGCTCTCGGCTCGGTCTTGAAGCCCGCCGAAAGCGTGGAACTCAAAGCTTACGAAGTTCGTCCCGGCGAAAAACTCGACGTGCTCCGCCAGCTTCTCTACGGCGAAAAAGGTCAGACCCTGATCTTCACCCGCACCAAGCGCGGCGCCCAGCGCCTCGCCCAGGATCTGGCCCGCGACGGCTTCACCGCCACCATGATTCACGGCGATCGCTCGCAGTCCCAGCGCAACGGCGCGCTTAGCGGATTTCAGGAAGGTCGCTTCCAGGTCCTGGTCGCCACCGACATCGCTTCGCGCGGCCTGCATTGCGACGACGTTGCCCACGTCATCAACTACGATCTGCCGAAGATGGCCGAAGACTTCATCCATCGCGTAGGCCGTACCGGTCGCGCCGGATCCACCGGACGCGCCACCACGCTCGCCGCCGGAGTCGAAATCGTCGAACTCCGCAACATCGAGCGCACCCTGAAACTGCGCATCGAACGCATGCAGATGGATCCCTCCGGCGCACCCCAACCCCGCCGCCACATCCAAAACACCCTGGCCTCCCGCACCCTAACCAAGTTGCCAGGCGAAGTCTTCGTCTAAATTAATTCGAGAGTTAAAGAGAAAGTGGGTGCCCCACCCTTGTCGCGCACTTCGCGACAGGGTGGGGATTTTGACTTTAGAACTGACCCACCTTCATCGGGACCGAAGTTAGTCGGCTCTTGGGTGGCGCAGCGCGTTCAGCGCTGCGATCGACGAGAAATGGGAGTTTTGCTGCTTCTGCGAAACGCTCAACAACCCTATCAGCTTCGATTCGCTCCCCAACGCCTCAAACCGCGCCAGGGTCAGTAAGCGTAATGGCGATTTTGCAACAACTGGGACTCGGCTTCCGCTGATTGCTCCACCATCGCTAGCGCCTAGTGGTGTCCCGACAACCGCACGTCGTGTCTTTAACAGGCGGCTGCCACCTCAGGACCTCGCACATACTCTTCTTCGTCGAGACCTGGGCGGAGCGGTTCTTTGTTGTTAAAGTCGTGCATACCTCCTTTGCTAACGCGGTCTTCGATGTTTCAAGCGCCGTGATCCATGAGCGCCCCATCGCCCGCGCCTTCTCCGTATCATCTGGCAGCCCGGTGAGAAGCTCGGGGTGGCTCATGCTGGCTCGCACTGTGGTCAGCGCATCGATTGCAGTTTCCGTCACCGCGTGGTTTGGGTCATGGATCCATCGCTCGATTGTTCGCCGCGCAGTTTCGTACTCAGGCGGATTAAACGACAGCCGACATGAATCAGAGTGATCAAGCAGTTTAAGTTTTTCAGTCGTGGCTTCGGGAACATCTAAGGTACTAAGCTCTCCGCACGAGCTTGTATGATGCTTGTCGTAATCCCGGATGGTTCTTGCCAGATCGCGTTGCTGCCAGCGCGGATCAACGGCAACGTCAAGCCACAGGACGTTGGATGTGGTTAAGAGTTCCTTTCCGCTTTCTGCCTCAGTGCCCCATGGGAAAACTTGCTTAGCGGTCATATAGACTTCGTGTTTACCGGGCTTCAATCGGACAAATATACAATGCGGCACAATTACCGGCTTCGAATTCAACGGCAGGAGGCTTGGTCCGTAGCCGACCCTAGCGACCAGGCACCGCACTGGCGCTATCTGCTCATCGGTATACAGGCGCTGGCTCTCTGCCGCATCGTTCCAGCCTAGGCCGGTGTCAACCTTGTATCTGTCGCGAATGTCGCTGGAGTAACTGATCACGAACGGTATGTATTCGCCCTCGGAATAGGAGCGCCCGCTGTCGCGAGTATCGAGGACCATTGAAAGCCCAGGCGGGTTCTTCGCTTCGCTCTGGGATGCCGCGCTTCGAAAGACATCGTTCTCTTACGCCCGAAGCGGTGCACCGCTGCCCAGGACTGTCAGCGCGAGGAGAAGCAAATGATGTTTCCTGCGAGCCACACCGCCCATTTGATGCCATCCGCTGATGAACTTCCAGTGCCTTTCGTAATCGCTCCTTGGCTTGTTTAGCCTCATCCTTTCACAAATAAAAATCGCCGGAGCTAACCAGCTCCGGCGATTCCTAAAACCCAAACTTCTAATGCCCAATCTTCCCGGTGGGCAAAAACGCTTCCGTGGCCGGGTCATCTTCATCCCCGATGCGGAACAGCGCTGCCTGCGCCTCGGCAAGCTCGCGCAACTCCTGCATCTCATCGACGACGACGCCGTCTTCCGGCTTGTTCTCTTTGCGCTGGCTCCGGCGCTCGGTCTTCTCCCGCTGTTTTTGTTGTCGTGTCTGTTCCTTCTGGCGTTTAGTAAATGTAGATCGTCCTCTTGGCATTCACAATCCCTCCTGGTCTCATTGCTCGCGGCGCCGGCCCGCACCTTCCCGCACCCGGCAGCTTCCACAAAATCGTAAACCTACCAGCGCGGTTCCCGCGGCTGCCGCGCGTGCCCCTGATAATCATCGCGCCCGCGTCCACCACCACCACCGCCGCCGCCAAACTTCTTGCCACCGCCGCCACCACCGCCCCGCGGACGATCCGTCTTCGGCTGCGCCTCGTTGATCTTCAACGCGCGCCCGCCCAGTTCCGTTCCGTTCAGAGCCGCAATCGCTTTATCCGCTTCGGCCGGATTCGTCATCTCCACAAATCCAAATCCTCGCGCCCGTCCGGTCTCGCGGTCGGTAACAATGCTGACCTTTTCCACCGCACCGTGAGCTTCGAAAACGGTTCGCAACTCGGACTCGGTTGTGCTGTGGGGCAGATTTCCTACATACAGATTCTTCATTGCCATTCCTCTTTCAGTGCATCATCATGCTTCTCAACTTTTTGCGAAAACTATGCCACCGCAGGCTTCTTCTCCGCAACGCCCGCCGTTTTCGCCGCCACGGCCGCAGTCTTCAGCAGAAGACGGTTGCGCATGCGTTTAGCGGCATTCTGTCGCCGCACTCGATTGAACCTCGCCTTATCGCCATTAATTTTCGACATAATCCGCTCCTGATAATTTCGGCCCGGTGGAGGCCGTTCGTTCCGTTCACGCCAAGCTTCGCCGCCAGCGTTTTCTGTCGCACCTGCTATCTAGGATGGAGCCGCCCGTTTCCGCAAGGCCGGCACATTTTCAAGGACGCCGAACAGCCCTGGAAAAGACGCCTCTCGATCTCTCAATCGCGAAGGCGCAAAGCGGGCCTGGGTCTAGTAGGCTTGGTCTTCGAGGTTAAGTTTGCTAGATGTTTTCAAGTATACCCTGTTTGCCTTCATCCTGCGTCCGCAAACCACCCCGGACCCCAGACTTCGGACCTCAGATCGCGGACGTTAGCCATTCCATTCTCAGATGCACTCTCCAAATCTGGAAATATCGAGTTACAAGTCCCGACGCTCGGATTCCGAAAACCTAAGGTTCGAAGGCCTGAGGTCCGAGGTCCAAGGTCTGAAGTCCGGGCCTCGCATTCCCCTTGCTAATCTCCACCATTCCGCGTACTATAAAAACGTACGTTAGTCCGAATCGGACAAGAGCAGTTCTCGCCTCAACAGCCAGTAACCGCCAGCAGTAACCTCCGAATCTCTCCAGCGTAAAATCGATTCACACACAAAGGAACACCTAACACCATGGCAGAACAAGGAACAGTAAAGTGGTTTAACGACGCCAAAGGCTACGGCTTCATCAGCCGCCAGTCCGGCGAAGACGTTTTCGTCCATTTCTCGGCGATTCAAGCGGGCGGCTTCCGTAGCCTGCAAGAGGGCCAAACCGTGCAGTTCGACGTGACCAAGGGCCCCAAGGGCTGGCAAGCTGAGAACGTCCAGCCGCTGTAAACCATACCCTGATTTCAGAGAAACGTTGCAAAAAGGCGATCTCCAACCAGAGATCGCCTTTTTCACGTCCGCACAAATCCAGCAGCGAAAGCCTGCCCTGAGCGAAGTCGAAGGGCGGCGAAAGATTAGAGCCCGCGGCGCAAGCCGTGGGTCACCTGCATAGGAAAATGAATCAGCCCCGAAGGGGCGAAAGAAAACTCAAAGAAAAATCGTTGGTGCCATCGAAGGGACTCGAACCCCCACACCCTTGCGAGTACATGGACCTGAACCATGCGCGTCTGCCAATTCCGCCACGATGGCTAGTGGACTTGCAAAGCAGCGGCGACCATACCGGTCGCCGATCAGGAAGACCTACCCCTTCATTCTACAGACCCCACGCCACCTGTCAAACCCACCGATCTTGCCTTTGAATTTCTCGGCGAACTCGGCGGCGTTTCTCTGCGAGCTCAGCGATTAAAAGCTTGTCGCTGGCGGATCAAACGAAAACCGCCCCTTGCGATAGAATCCATCGCTGGGAGCCCTAAGCTGTGTTCAGACTCTCAGTTCTGTTCATCGTATCGCTCGCCGTTTCCGCCGGCGCTCAAGCCCCTGCGTCTCCCGCGGAAGCACTCAAGATCGCTCCCGCGTTTGACTCACGCGCCCCCAATTCCCTCAAGTGCTGGATCGAACCATTTCATCCCGCGCTCGATTTCGCACTCCGCTTCCAGGCCGGTTACATCGTGCACTGCCAACTGCGCGCCTTTGAAGGAAAAAAAAACACGGTCCTCGCTTATCTGCGCGTAACCCCGGCCGGCCGGTCTCCAGAATATCTCTCCGCAACCTACAATCTCCCCAGCATCACTCCCGAAATACTGGCAGGCACTTGCATCAAGAACTTGAAGCAGGAGATCGGAATGAGCGGCGCCTTCAGCCTGGGCGAAGGCGACTACTCGGTCGAGGCGCTCGTGACCGACGATCGCAACCGCACCTGCTACAAGCACTGGAAACTGCGCGCCGCCGTCGACCGCTCCCAGCGCCGCGTGCACCTCGCCGTCGAGCCGCTCACCGTGCAATCTTTCGACCGCAGTTCCTGGGATATTCATCCCGTCGAAGGCAACGGCCTCCGCCTCACCGTCCTGCTCGACGCCGCCCCCATCAACCGCTACCAATCCAGTCTTCGCGCCTGGGACCGCGCGTTTCTGCTCGAATCCCTTTACTCCCTGCTCCGCCAAATGCCTTACAAGTCGGTCCGCCTCGTCGTCTTCAACCTCGAGCAGCAGCGAGAAATCTATCGCCGCGACGACTTCGACGGCGCCGCCTTCGTTCCTCTCTCGCATGCGCTGCGAGAAATGGAAACCGCCACCGTCTCGGTGCAAGCCTTGAAAGGCCGCAACTCTCCACAATTCCTCATCGCCGTCGTCAACCAGGAACTCACCGCCGACCATCCCTCCGATGCCGTAATTTTCATCGGCCCCAATTCCCGCTCCGACATCGAAGTCGGCCCCAGCCTCCTGGCCAGAAAAAAGACCAGCCCACCGTTTTTTTACTTCGAATACGACCCTTGGACCACCGCCTTCCCCGATGTCATCCAGCACCTCACCAAAGCCGCCGACGGGAAAATTTTCCAGTTCCACTCCCCCGCAGAGCTCGATCAGGCAATCCAGAAAATGCTGACGCAACTAAAAGAGCAATGAAAAGGCCAGAATAAAGCCGGAAATGAAAAAGACCCGAAACATCCGAAAGTAGCAGCCCGCGAGCTGCTACCGTCGTGATCCTTCGCGTCTTTAGTACCAAATACCTTTAGAGTGGCCAACGCCGCCAGCCAGACCAGCAGCCCGCTACTCGAGCTTCGCCGTCATCGTAATCTTCGCATTCAACACCTTCGACACCGGACATCCCTTCTCCGCCGCCTCGGCATATTTCTGAAATGTAGCCGCATCCGCGCCCGGTACTTTCCCCACCACATCAATATGGCTCGCCGTGATCGTCCATCCTGAATCCAGCTTGTCGAGCGACAACGTAATCGTCGTCGAAATACTCTCCGGCGTAAGAGGAGGAGTCGCCCCACCCAGTTGCGCCGACAGCGCCATGGAAAAACATCCCGCATGCGCCGCCGCAATCAACTCCTCGGGATTGGTCCCCGCCCCATTCTCAAACCGCGAAGTGAACGAATACTGCGTATTGTTCAGCGCCCCACCCGGCGCCGAAATCGTCCCCTTCCCATCCTTCAAGCCACCCTTCCAAACCGCGCTCGCCTTCCGCTGCATAGTCGTCTCCTAGTTATGATTTCCGAACGCCCAATTGTAGTCGGAAGGCAACAAACCTGTCAGGCCAGCAATGCTCTCTCAGAATAATGAGGAATCGAAAAGATCATCGCTTTGAAAGGGCACGGTTATGACGCTTGCACACCAGGGAACCGCGCTGAGTTGATGTGCTGAATACCGACAGCTGAGAGCTCGTTCAATAAAAATCCGAGCAGCTCAAATAAAACCCGCACAGCGGACACTTCATCTTGCACCCGCGATCCCGCAACTTCGTGGAGCAATTCGGACAATACTCGCCAGGATCGCCCACAATTCGATCGCCCAGAGCCGCTTCAGCAGCCTGCGGAGGCAACCCAGCGCCGGAATCCCGCTCAGCGCTCTCGCGAGTGTCCTCAGGTTGGTTAGATGTCACACGCCCTCACGCCGCTCGATCGCTCACCGCCATCGGAGTCCGGCTCCAGCAATCGGCCATCAGCCGCCACACTCCCAGCCGCCGCCATACTTTCACATATTTTCCGCGCTCCGGGATCATGGTGCCATCCGTTTTTCGCAACATCATGGAGAATCGCCCAATCTCCATCGCCATGTCGCCGGAATGTTCCACCCGCGTCGTCTCCAGACGCAGATCTCCATATCCCGCCTCGCCTAACTGGCGCAGCAGGCGTTCCACCAGCATCTGCCCATAGGCACTTTCATGCAGAGGTGCCATGAGCACGCCGTCGCTGGTGAACAGACTTGCCGCCTGGTCGTAATTCCCTGTATTGAAAGAAGTTGCGAAGTCTTGACTTAAATCGCGGAGCTGCGACTCCACATCGCGAAACGGACGAGAGTCCGCCGCGGAACTCGGATAAGGCCGGTACATCTACTACCTCCTGGGGGAAGGCGCACGGCAAACTCACTGAGGCCAGTCAGCAAGTCCACCGGAAAAGCTCGCTCATTCTAGCGCAAAACCGACCCGTGAAAAGAGAAAAGTTTTCCTCTCCCCAATAAAAAAATCAATGTGAAATTTCTTTCAACGTTACCTGCAAATTGGGTCAGAGAAAAATCGTTATCGTGGCTATCGGTCAAACGGAGCCGAGCGACTGGGCAGCCGCAATAAGCCGGAACCCTTGCCGGCGGCCGCGACCGGGCCGATATTTCGCCCTGGGTTTTCGCGTTCCGCGATCTGACGCTTTACGCGTTCCATCAAGACCACCAGTTTTTTCGACTCGTGGTCTCGCTCGGCCTGTTTGCACATCTTCTGGAAATCTTGCGGAGCGTAGCTGACTCGGTTGGTCATGGGGGAAACTTTCCTCGTGGCGAGGAGAAGGCATAGCCTAACCGATCCCCCGCTTCTTGCCAAGCCCCTACCGCACCCTCAAATCTCGCCCGAATTTAAGATGTTTTCCCCTCCCCAAGGGTTTGCTTCTTTCGCAATAACCCACCCAACGGTCGCCAAGCCCGACGCTGGCCCCTCAACCCGACGACTGGCCAGTGGTGCCCACCGGCCCCACCCGCCGATACGTGACCTTAGTGACGTTGAGTAACCACCCCACTTCTACGAAAATCGCTGCAAGGCCTGTTCCGCCTGCGGAGATTGCACGTGCTCTACCGGAAAACTCTAAGCCTTTGTTTATTTTTCGCAGCCAGCGCCTCGCTCGCCGCCGCGCGCGATCTCGCCGTGGTCGCCAACAAAGCCAACTCCGTCTCCGCCATCACCGTGCCCGATCTGGTAAAGGTCTGCAAAGGCCAGACCAACCGCTGGCCCGACGGCAAAGCCGTCACCTTCATCATGCGCAACCCCTCCACCCCTGAAATGAAGTTGGTTCTTGAAAAAGTCTTTGAACTCTCGGAAGCCGACATGAAAGATGTCATCGCCACCGCCAATCACGGCCGCATGGGTCACCCCGCCGTCATGATCGTCGATTCCGATGAAGACCTGGTCAACAAAGTCGCATCCATCCCCGGCGCCGTCGGCGTCGTGGACGTTTATGCCATCAACAGCAGCGTGGCAGTCGTAAAACTCGCCGGCAAACTGCCGCTCGAGCCCGGCTACCTGCTGCACGGCAACTAGAATTTTGCAGCGGCCGTGAAAACGCCGCATGATTCGGCCAGAGCAAGTAAGCATCGAGTCCATGATGAGATTCGGCATGAACTGTGAACAGAGTTGTAGAAGTCCCAAGCCTTGAGCGACGACTTTTGACTTCCGACTTTTAACTTTTAAGTTTCAACCATGAGTAAAGACGAAAAAGCTCAAGCCGCCGCCGCTGGCGCTTCCGACACCGGAACCGGCACGCGCCTGTCCCGCCAACGCCCCGGCCGCCAAAGTCACATTCACTCGCCGCTTTCCCCGTTTCGTCATCGACGTCCGCCTGCAAGTAAAAATGTTTCAAGCCGGAGAATTTCGCTCCTGCTGGGGACGCTCCACCGAAATGGGCCAGGACGGCATCGGCGCAACCCTAACCGGCAGCCTCGAGCCCGGCGAAATCGTCACTCTCGAAATTCCTCTTCCCCTCACTCCCTATCCCATCAAAGTCCGCGCCATCGTCCGCTACCGCCAGGGACTCCGCTACGGCTTCGAATTCCTAACCCTAAACTCCGGCCAGCGCGACACCATCCTCCGCGTCTGCGAATACCTAGCCAGCAAAGTCTAGGAAATATAACGGCAACAATTAGGAATTGTCATTCCGACCGAGCGAACGCGAGGGGAAGAGGAATCTGCTGTTCGCCGCCCGCGGCCAACGTCATCAGCCCCCGCGCTATAATCCCCTTGCACCCAAACCCTACTTCCCGTCATCTGAACAGTCGGAGGACCAATCATGGCTCACGAACTACCCGCACTCCCCTATGCTTACGACGCGCTCGAACCCGTCATCGATAAGCAGACGATGACCATCCATCACGACCTGCACCACGGCGCCTACGTAAAAAATCTGAACGCCGCCCTCGAAAAGCATCCCGAACTCGCCGGCAAATCCGCCGAAGATTTAATCCGCGACCTCAACGCCATCCCCGAGGACATCCGCGGCGCCGTCCGCAACAATGGCGGAGGCCACGTCAACCACACCATGTTCTGGAAGATCATGAAGCCGCAAGGCGGCGGCGATCCCACCGGCCCCATCGCCGACGCCATCACGAAAACCTTCGGCACCTTCGCCGATTTCAAGACCAAATTCAATGACGCCGGCGTCAAACAATTCGGCAGCGGATGGGTCTGGCTCGCCAGCAAAGGCGGCAGCGACCTTCACATCATGTCCACGCCCAACCAAGACAGCCCCCTCAGCGTGGGCCACTATCCCATCTTCGGCAACGACGTCTGGGAGCACGCCTACTACCTGAAATACAACAACCGCCGTCCCGAATATCTAGCCGCCTGGTGGAACGTCATCAACTGGGACGAAATCAACAAACGCTACGCCACCCTAAAATCCAGCAAGTAAGCGGCAAAGCAGTCAAAAGTAATGGTGTAGCAGAACCGCGGGTGCTCCACCCTTGTCGCGTTTGACGCGACAGGGTGGGCTTTTTGATTTTCTCAAGCCGAGCAGGGCAAAACCGAGGAACTCCCCAGGGGGAGTACCGGTCGACCGTGTTTGATGTTCCGTTGCGGAGAAGGACGACTAGCCGAGCAATTGCTTGAGTATCTCTTTGCCTAACTTCTGCGCTTCGCCGAAAAACTTTTGATATTCGAGGAAAAGGCGGTTTAGCTCCAGGGCCTTGTCGGTGGAGGGATGCTTGCGGAGAATCATGTCCCGGACGTGCACCGGGTTGGGCAGGGTTGCGTCCTCAGTTAATTCTTCCAGCGCTGTGTTGGGATCGTAGTGATACATGAAAACCTCGATTGAGAAATTTGGAAATTGAGAAATTGCGGACTTGAAAACCGAACACCCGTTGAAACCGGTTTCCCATTACGCAATTACCAAATCTCCCAACTACTCAATTCTTCTAAACCAGTTCTGTAGTCCACAGATCGTGGAGATGCACAATCCCTTCCAGCTTTCCTTTTCCGTCCACTACCATGAGCGAAGTGATTTTCTTCTCTTCCATAAGCGCGAGCGCCGTCGCTGCAAATTCGCTCGCGGAAATTGTTTTTGGATCGCGCGTCATGGCTTCTCCGGCGGTCAGGTCCATGCCATCTTTGCCGCGCTTTTCCAACAGGCGACGCAGATCGCCGTCGCTGACAATGCCGACCAGTCGCGCGCCCTCGACCACGGCGGTCACGCCCAGCTTCTTGCGCGACATTTCGTAGATGACGTCGGGCATTTTCGTCGACCGGGTCACCCGAGGCAGGGCATCGCCGAAATGCATCAGAGATTCCACGCGAGCCAATTTTTTTCCCAGCTTTCCGCCGGGATGCAGGTTGGCGAAGTCTTCTTCCCTGAAGCCGCGGCGCTCGCTCAAGGTCACAGCCAGCGCATCGCCCAATGCCAGCATGGTTGTAGTGGAAGCAGTGGGCGCCAGGCCCAGTGCGCAAGCCTCTTCGGCAATGGAACAATCGAGGGCCACGTCCGCCGCCGCGGCCAGCGTAGAAAATGTGGAGCGGGCAGTCTTGTCCGCTGCTCTTGATTTTGATTGTGAGTTTGACTCCTGCCCCGGCTTCGATCTTGGCGACGGAGCAGCGTCACAAATCGCATCGCCCGTCATGGCAATCAAGGGCGCCCCCAGTCGCTTGATGGTCGCCAGCAGCGCGAGAATTTCTTCGGTCTCGCCGGAAGCCGACAATGCCAGCACGACATCTCCGCGAACCACCATCCCGAGATCGCCGTGCAGCGCGTCCACAGGATGCAGATAGAGCGCCGGCGTCCCTGTCGAACTTAAGGTGGCCGCGATCTTACGCGCAATCAGGCCACTCTTACCCATGCCGGTGACCACGACGCGACCCGCGCAATGGAGCATTAGGTCGACGGCGCGCTGGAACTCCTTTGCCAGGGGGCCACCGATTCGGTCAGCCAGCGCGTGCAACGCTTCCGCCTCAATACGCACCACGCTCTCGCCGGTGGTTTTCGTTTTCGCGGGTTTTTTCTTCGACTGTCTCATGGCATTTCTTAGAAGGCTAACGCAGTTCCTACGCAGACTGTGAAGATGAACTCAGTTCTTCCGCTCTCGGATGCATGGTACTAGAAATGCTCGTCCGCGCTCGCGGATGGCGGCGTCAGCGTCTTTTGCCCCAGAACCGCGAGACCGCGAGACTGGATTAACTTATCCCACGGGCCGGCTTGCCAGTTGTCGCGCGCCTTTGCGGTGAACCGCCACGGGGGCAGGGTGAGCATCAAATTGCGGGCCGTTGAATGCACATAGGGTTCGTACATTGACCGCAGCGTGGACAGTTTGTCGCCCGCATATTCGTCTTTGCGGAGGCGCAATCCGGCTGCGGCCAGAGTCTCCCGTAGGGCCGTGAGTTCGGCCTCGGGCAGCCGGTCTGGCGCGCTCGAGTCGTAGCGGGCATTCACCACTTGGGCCAGGTCGACCGCGGCGTGGCGCGCCATGGCGAAGGTCAGCTTGGCCTGTCCGGGATGCACGCCTTCGATACCGGTCAGCACCAGCGAGGTCACGTCGAGCATGGTGGTGAGCGCTCCCAGCCAGGATTGGTTGCTGTGTTGCGAGCGAAAAAAACTTAACACCGGATACGAGATGTGACTCTCCAGCAACTCGCCCGCCCAGCGTTCCCATTCGCGCAGGACTTCATCGAGAACTTTCTGATCGACGCCGGGGTCGTCCGATCTTCCTGCCAGGCGTAGAAGCAACTCGGTCGCTGACGGCGGCGAGCCCGCGCGCGAATCTAACATGGAGATCTGAATCTCGCGCCGCGAAAACGATGAATACACGACCGGGATGTATCCGATTACGACGCCGAGAAAGGCGAAGCCCATGCCGGCTTCGAACACCGAAAGTGCCCGCGCACCGCCGGAAGTGGGCACTATGTCGCCGTAGCCGAGAGTAAAAAACGTCTCGCCGCTGTGATAAATAATCCTGCCGAAGGTGAGCCGCTCGCCATTTAGCTGCTCGTGTCCGCCGATGCCGTATTGCACCAGACCGAACCCGAAGATTAGCCCGGCGGCCCAGAACCCGAGCAGGAGAATCAGCGAGAGCGGCCCAAAGTATCCCAGGAAATTCTGCTGCCGCGATGTGGTCTTGATGCGGCGCGCCATGTTCCGCCAGGGAATCCAGGTCTGGCGGTAAAACCACGCGGTCAATCGGAAATGCCGGGTGACGCGGCGAGGCAGAACCACGGTCTCAAACGCGTCGAGCAACACCGACCAGATGACGATGAGCCCAAATACCGCCGCGACAATGTGGACATGCGAGGTCATGAAGTACGCGATTAAATGTCAGATGTAGATGCGTGGGGAAGATTATCAGATTCGGGCGCCGACTTTCGGCCTCTCGGGCGGGCGCTACACGAGTGAGCGTGCCGAATCGGGCCGTGGCGCTTCCCGCGCATCTGGAAGGCTTATTGCGGCTTGGTCGTGGCGGGCGGCTGGGTTGCGGGAGTCGGCATCTGCCCGGCTGGCGGCTTGGCGGCACCTGGCGAGGTAGTGGACTTCGCTGCCGGCTTCTTCTTCACTGCCGGCTTCTTTGGCGGCGCGTTGTCGTCTACCACAATTTTCTTCGGTGGAGGCGCCGGAATCGCTGCTTGAGCCGTTTTCAAATCCGCGCGCAGGCGCACCAGTTCGGCTTCCTTGGCCGACGACAGAGTCTCCATGCGCTGCGCCATCTGCTTACGCGAATTATCGAAGCCGTTCAGGTCGTTCGACAGCGCCTGCAACTCGTCCTTCGTCCCGAATGCCCCGGTGTCCTCCGCCACACTGCCTACCACGTCGCACAGGGCGTCAAGGTTGCGATAGAGCTTGAAAGTGGAGGGCAGATCTTCGGGCGCGGCGCGCAGTTGCGCGATCACATCCGGCAAAGTGTTCTGCAGGTTGCGCTGGATCGAATCCATTTTTGACAGCGTTTCTTTTTTCGAAGCAGTGCTGGTCTTCCAGCGCTCGACCCTCAGCTTGACCAGATCGGCTTGAGTAGCCTTCGAAGTCGCCTCTAATTGGGTCAACACCCCGTTTAGTTGCGTCACCGAAGCGTAGGATACCGGCTCGGCTTGCGCGGGCTGACCACCACCCACCGCCGGACCTGATTGGCCGAGCGCGAAGGCGGCGCAAAATAAAAAGGGGAATCGGAAAATGTCTGAAAGAAAAGTACGTTTCATTGTTTGGGGCGGTGGCGTCGTCGAGCATCAGCATACTACAACTGGCTGGCCATTGATTGATCGATCGGTAGAACGAGTATTCGCTCAACCTGCAGCTTTCATCTCGCGCACCATCAGTTTGCGCAGCGCCGCATTGATGCGGGTCTGATATTTGCGACCGCCGCCTTTGAACCAGGCCAGCACATCGGCATCGAGGCGGAGCGTGACCGGTTTCTTGAGGGGCTTGTAGAATTCCAGCACGTCGTCCATTGAGGCCGCACGACGCTTCGAGGATTCCTGCGGCGACGAGAGACCTCTGCCTTTTTTTCGCTTACCCGGGCTGGCGGATTTCGTCTGCCGGACGCCGGTTTTTGCGCTCTTGGTCAGTAGCTTCTTCTGTGCCATGTATCCCACTTTACTTGGATCGTTGTACGTACACAACCGTAAACAGTGTTCCTGCAGGAACACTGTAGAAAACTCCCGCCGGTCGATCTAACCTGCCAGATCTACTGCACTTAGATCTTCCACAGGCTCGTCCTCGCTCATAAACTCGAACGCCTCCTGGGGAACCGGGTTCTGCCACACCGGGGCGAACGACTGGCGATGCAGTGGGGTTGGACCGAACTCGCGTAGCGCAGCCAGGTGTTTGGGCGTGCAGTATCCCTTATGCGATGCCAGGCCGTAACCGGGGAAGACGGCATCCCATTCGCACATCATGCGGTCGCGTTCTACCTTGGCCAAAATCGACGCGGCGGCGATCGATGCTGAGAGCGCGTCGCCGTGAATGATGGGGACCTGCGGCTGATGGCAGTCGAGGCGCAGAGCGTCGACCAGCAGATGGTCCGGGGCAGGCGCGAGCCGCATCACTGCCTCGCGCATGGCGGCTCGCGATGCATGATAGATATTGATCTGGTCGATGCGGGCGACATCGACCGCGGCAACCGACCACGCTACTGCATGCTCGCGGATGCGTTTGGCCAGCACTTCGCGGCGTTCCGGCGGCAGCAACTTCGAATCGCGCAGGCCCCGCACGCGGTACCCTGGATCGAGAATGACTGCCGCGGCTACGACGCAGCCAAAGAGCGAGCCGCGGCCTACCTCGTCAACACCCGCCACCAGCTGCGCACCCGTAGCCCAGGCTTTCTTTTCGTAGCGCAGAGTGCAGCGCAGAGTCTTCAGCAGACGCAGCTTGGCGGCGGAGGGCGAGAGCTTTGCCGATTTCGTCGCGGACTTCATCACTGATGAAAGAGTTGTCCATCATCTTCGTCGAGCGCGCGAATTCCTGCAAGCGCAGTTTCGTAGAGACGTTGCTTGCGACGCCTCTGCCTCAGGCGCTCAACGTGGTGGTGGCCGGAGAGACGTTGGCAAACCTCCCGAACTCGGCAACCCCCACTGGCGTAACGCCGCTTGGTAACCATTACTTTGATTACGGGAGTACATTGCCCGGTCGGACATGTACTGGTAACTTCGCTGCAGTAGAACCCAACGCGTGAGGCAGTCGTGAATATCGAAATTAAAGCGTCCCCCGAGAGCGGCCTGTTGACTGGCAAGGTCGTGCATCTGGCGCTGCCGGTGCGCTGGACGCTGGTGGGGCAGGAAAGCCGAGGACCGGCGATGGCGTGTACGTATGACATCCATCCGCACGGGGCGCGGTTGCTGAGCGCGCGGCCTGTCAATGTGGGCGATTTAGTGATGGTGGAGCGCGGGCGCCACAAGGCGATTTGCCAGGTAGTGTGGGCGGGGGACCAGGATTCTCCGCTGCGCGGACAGTTTTCGGTGCAGTGCGTCGAAGGCCGAACGCCGTGGGATGAAGAGCTGCGGCAGATGGAAGAGCAGTACCAGCCAGTGGTTCTCGATGGCTTGCAGCGCGGCTCGGCGCGTGGCTTTAGCGCTGCGGCGGCCAACCGGCGGCGGCGGCCGCGGTTTTATGTGGACGGGCAGGCGGAGGTGATGGACGGCGTGCAGCGCGCGACCGGAGAGGTGCAGCAGATTTCGGAATATGGTGCGCGCATTTCCGGCGACGGAGATTCTGCGGCCGGGGACGGATTTCCGGTTGATGCTGAACATGTTTGACATCAGCGTTGCAGTGAAGGCGAAAGTGAAATATCTGGTGGACAATCTGGGAATGGGCGTGGAGTTTCAGGAGATTCGGCGGGGAGATCGTCCGCTGCTGAGTTATGTGTTGAGCCGGTTGCGCACGAAAAGAGTCGAGGAGTTTGCAGAAGTGGAAGTTGTGCGGGAGCCGTTGGCGGTGGCGGGGTAAGTTAGCCGCGGACGTGTTCGTCCGTCGGTTGTTTGACGGGGATATTGCGGGCGGCGAGCACCCTACGGGACTCTGTTGCTCTCTCGGGCACGTACCCCGGACTTACGTCCGGGGCTAACGAATGTCGCCGCTCCGCGGCTTTGCCACGTAACTCTCGGCTTAGTTCTTTTCCACGTCCCGCAGACGGGCGGCTTTGCCACGCAGGCCGCGGAGATAGAACAGGCGGGCGCGGCGAACTTTGGACGAGCGCAGCAGTTCGACCTTGTCGATCACTTTAGCCTGAACCGGGAAGATGCGCTCTACGCCCTGACCGAAGCTGATCTTGCGGACGGTGAAGCTGGCCTGCGGTCCGTTGTCGCGCTTGATGACCACGCCTTCAAAAACCTGGACGCGTTCTTTTTCGCCTTCCTTGATTTTTACGTGGACGCGAATGGTGTCCCCGGGCACGAATGCGGGAAGGTCGGTGCGTTGCGATTTGGCCAGCAGTTTTTCGATGATTAGGTTTGACATTGTCGTTTTATCCTTCGTTGTTCGCAGCGCCTGAAGGCGCGATTTTTTTCGTTCCCTCTCGGCATGCCTGAAGGCATGCCCTGATACGAATCTTTGAACCCGATACGAATCTCTTGCTCCTAAACTTGCGTGCTTACTCTCTGCCCGCCTTGATGCGGGCTAAAACCTTTGCGTCTTCGTCGCTTAGCTGCGCGCCCTCCAGAAGATCCGGGCGGTTGCGCAGCGTTTTTTCGAGAGCTTGCTGGCGGCGCCATTTGCGAATCTGCTGGTGGTCGCCGTTCAGCAAAACTTCCGGTACTGCCATCCCGCGAAAATCCGCGGGGCGGGTGTAATGCGGATAGTCGAGCAATCCGCCGGAGCCGCAAGTCGAATCGGCCGCGGCTTTTTCTGTAAACTCGCCTGCTTCCCCGGATGCGCTGAACGACTCTTGCCGCGTTGAAGCTTCGTTGCCCACTGCGCCGGGCAGCAACCGCGTGACCGCTTCAATGATCACCGCCGCGCCCAGTTCGCCGCCGCTCAGCACGTAGTCGCCGATCGAAAGTTCGCGGTCGGCGAGAAAATCGGCGATGCGTTCGTCGACGCCTTCGTAGCGGCCGCAGATCAGATACTATGCGATCGAGCGTTGCCAGTTCCGCCGCGATTTTCTGCGTGAAGCGCTGGCCCTGCGCGGAAAGCAGAATCACGGACTGCTTTGCGCGGCCGGCGATCCGTCGCATCCTCGCGGCTCGCAAGTTGCAGCGTTTCCAAACATTCAAAGAGCGGTTCCGGCTTGAGCACCATGCCCTCGCCGCCGCCGAAAGGGCGGTCATCCACGGTGCGGTGCCGGTCGTGCGTGAACTGCCGTAGGTCGTGGACTTCGATTTTCGCCAGGCCCATTTCGCAGGCCCGGCGGGTAATGCCGTGATCCAGCGGTCCAGTGAAGAAGCCGGGGAAGATCGTTAGAATATCGGCTTTCATTTGGACCTAAAAACTAACCTTTAACCACAGAGGGCACTGAGGGCCACAGGGTAAAGCTTAGTGCTTCTTCTTTCTTTCGTGCTGCTGTTCCTGTTTTTCTTCGTCCGTCAGCGGGGCGTTCACTTCCAACATGCCTTCGGGAAGATTCATGCGCACTTGCCGCTGCGTCCGGTCTGCGCCATCCCGATCTATGCCTAACAAGTACGCTTCGGCGAAGGGTACGTCGAACTTTTTTCCGGCGTTGGCGACGATCAGCAGCGGGGCTTCGCCGGCTCCGAACTGAACGTCTTCGATGCGGCCGATTTCGTAGCCGTGGTCGAGAACTTTACTGCCGATCAGATCGCTGACGTAGGTCCAGCCAGTTTCCAGGTTCGCGCGTTCTCCGCTGGGAACCTGCAGTTCCGATCCAATCAGAAGTTCCGCGTCTGACATGGAATCTACGCCGCGAAACTTCAAAACGATCAGCCCCTTGTGAGGCCATAAATCTTCGACTTGCAGTTCGTGCCGCGGAGCGTTTTCAGCAACCCGCTCCGCGTCCTGTCGTTCGCTTCGCAGCTTCGGCAGTGCGAACAGCTTCATGCCTGCGGCGAAGCGTCCGGGGACGTCGCTGTGCATTTCCGCGGCGACCTCGCCGTGCCGGCCTTGTGTTTTCACGACGCGGGCCAGGGTGATGAACTCGCCGTTGGTGTCCACGCGACCTCTACTCGAGGATTTCGAGCGTGTAGCGTTTATGGGCGCGGTGACCGGCGGCGCTTAACAGGGCGCGAAAGGCGCGGGCGGTGCGTCCCTGGCGTCCGATGACTTTGCCCACGTCGCTTTCGGCGACTTCCAGTTCGATGACATCGTCGTCGAATTTCTCGACGAAGACTTCGTCGGGCGCGTCGACCAGCGACTTGGCGATCAGCTCAACCAGCGTGCGCACGTCTCCAGTGGTCTCAGTCATAGTTCGTTCGCTCTCGCGGAAATCTTGAGGTCAGCGGCTCCGACCCTTTCGCAAAAAACGCGAAAGGACGGGGCACCCACATTGAATCTTAGGCGGCGGAGCCGGCAGTGGCCGGAGCCGGAGCTTTGGAGAACAGTTTGTGCACTCGGTCCGACATCTGAGCCCCTTTGGATACCCAGTACTCGACGCGGTCGCGCTTCATCTCGACGCTGGCGGGATTGGTGCGGGGATTGTAAGTCCCGACCACTTCCACCGGACGGCCGTTGGTGGCGCGCTCCTTCTCAATGACGACAATGCGATAGTGCGGTTGTTTGCGCGCACCGCGGCGCGCCAGACGGATCATTAACACAGGTGTTTATCCTTGTTCCGGAAGAGTCCGGAGAGATCGAGGCAAACTCTTATTATGCCGGAGGTTAGATGGAATGGCAAGGGGCGGATTGCGGGAGTGTTGTAGCAACATGATTTGTCACCCTAACGGCAACGTGAAAATGTCACCCTGGCGAAGCCAGGGTGTGATGCAGGCGGGTGTCGCCGTAGTAGAGCGAAACGCGGCCGTCGAGAGCTTGATAGACGTGGACTTTGGCTCCGGCAAAGCTGAAGCGCTGGCCTTGCTGGGGGATCTGGAGGCGCTGGCCGTCCCACTGCACGACGTTGTCGTTGCTGACCACGCGCTGATGAACGAAGCAGCAGATGCGGTCGAGATTTTCTGGCGGCGTGCGCCATGCAGTCTGGGTTTCGCGGGGACGGCGCGCGAATCGGCGGTTGTAGTCGGCGATGAAAAGGCGCAGGACGGAGTTGGCGGAATCCAGATCGCGGGCCTGAGCCAGGCGGAGTTCGCTGGTAAGGCGGTCCTGAAGTACGCCCCAGAGGCGCTCGACGCGGCCTTTGGCTTGTGGGCTGCGGGCGGCGATGAAGGTGATGCCGAGTTGATCGAGAGCGCGGCCGAACTGAGTGGGCTGACGTTTTCCGGCGAGCTGTTCTTCGACCGACCAGAAGTCGTCGTTGCGCACGAAGATGCCGCTGTGATCGCCGTAGAACGCCAGCGGAGTGCCGTGGCGGCGCAGCAGTTGGCGCAGCAGAGTGAGATAGCCATATGCGGACTCGGACGGAAAGAACTGGGCGGCCAGGATTTTTCCGGTGGCATCGTCCTGCAGGCCGAGCGCGGTGAGGCGAGGGCCACGGCCTTCCAACCAGTCGTGGGGCGAGCCGTCGAGTTGAACCAGTTCGCCTGCGCGGGCGCTTCGCAGACGGCGTTGGCGATGCGCCGGAGCGCGGCGTTTACGAGGAGAGCCGATGCCGGCCTCACGCAACAGACGGCGGAGGGTTTCGCGGCTGAGCGAAAAGCCCTCGACCTCACAAAGTTTTTCGCAGAGATGGTGATCGTTGAATCCGGCATAGGTGGTGCGGGCCAACCGGATCACGCCTTGGCGGACACGACTCGGCAGGCGGCGGGGGCTGGGTCGTCCGCGATTGGCGTGCGCCAGAGCCGCCTCCCCGTGCTCCCGCAAACGTTGCTTGAGACGTTTGACCTGACGGATGCTGAGCGAGAGCAGTTCGGCGGCTCTGGCGCACGCCATGTCTCCCTTAACACAACTGGAAATTACGCTCACTCGTTGCAGTTCCTTGTGACTCAACGCGAAGGTCCTTCCTCTCATGGAGTGACATTTTCACGTTGCCGTTAGGGGGTGACAGAATTATGGAGCTAAGACAGGGGCGGATTGCGGGAGTGCTGGCGCGCGCAGGAGTTTGTTAGATCGCTACCTCTCTTCAGCCGTGAAGGCGCGCTGCCATTCGTGTCCTTTGAGTTCGAAGGTGTCGGCCGAGGTTGCGTTTGGCGGGGACACATCGGTGACCTCAATCGTCATGGCTAGGTTTCCGTCTTTGCGGACGTGGACTTGTCGTGCAACTTTGAAACCTTCGAAGTCTTTGAAATCGGACCATTGAGTCTCGACTCCACTCAGGAAGGTCTGTAGTAGGAGGCCCGAATCGTCGAACCAGTAGCCGCGCGCTTGTTCGGGATCGAGCTTGCCTTCGGGGCTCTCATAGCCAGCGAGCACTCTGACCGCCCGCACTCCGCTGACGGTATCGCGCTTGATTCTCCAATCCGATTCGGTGAAAGTGTCGATAGCCGGAATTGGCTCGATCGTTTTCAGAACGAATCGCAGTAGATTCGCATCGGGGCCTTCGGCCAGTTCGTAGCGCTTGTCACCGTCTCTGGACCTTATGTAGCGGCTCTTACCGAAAGAGGCTTCCCTTCGCCACTCCGTATTGCTGATCCAAATGTCCTCGTAGTGCCCCTTATCGACCTTCCCCTCGCTGCCTTTTGCTTCAAATTCTGCCCGGAGGGAGTAGGGCTTGTCGGTTCCGGCGGCGAGGAAGCTGACCTTTCTGCCACGCTCAAAATAGCTTCGCGCACTGTCAAAAGCTTCTGTGCCGGCCGGGCGTACGGTTTTGAACGGGACCGTAATCTGTGAGACAACTTGAACCGGGATGCCGTTTTGAAGGAATGGCTTGAATCGCATGGCCAGGATGCGCTGGCGACCGGCGTCGCGGATGCCATTGTTCTCCGACACGATGGGGCCGAATTCTCTTACCTTGCCCTCGCGATCGACAACGATTTCGGTAGTCACATGCCTTCGAGGGAGCCATCCTGAAGCGGCGGCCAGGCTACGGGCTCCGTGGGCATCAGATTTTTGCGCAGGGAAACTTCATCGATCAGTTCGGTCTGCAGCGGCTGTGGATCTCCGTCCTTGGCGGCGGTATCGAAGAAATCGGGAGAAACGGGTGCCAGATCTTCCAAGGTCATTACTTTTGCCGTAACCTCGGGTGAACCATCGCTTACGGTGCGAGCAACCTTTCGTCCGTGGAAATTTTGATAGTCCTTGAATCCCCCTCCCCATCCGAAGCCGTAGGCGTAGAGCAATTCCCCAGTGCTCGCGTTCAGCGCGACTCCGGAGCGCCGGATGTTCCGAACTTCAGTGGTGCCGGTGGGTGTAATCCATTGAATATTGATCTGACCCATCATTGCCTTCACTTCCGCAGTCTTGACCTGTTCAAGGACCTGATCGAGCGGAGGGACGGGGCGAATCAACTCGACCGCTATTTCGCGCAGCCACTCCGGGAAGAAATCGCCGTCGCTCTTTTGCCAATCGTGGGATTCGTCGACGATTTCGACCTGATGAAATTCCGGCGAGCGGACTTCTCGCTTCCACCGCGTCGGAGACTGCCACCATATCTCAACCTCGCCAGTTCGGCCGGAATCTTTGTCGCGGGCGAAGCTCGGTGCCACGACTGCTTTTAGATGGAACGGCTTCGTCCCAGGCTGATCGAGGGTGATGTGCTCAACCGCTTTCTTGACCTCGCCGACCGTGTTTTCCGCGTGCACGACGAGCGGCAGGGTAAGGGCTGCGACTACGGCGATCCAATACTGTCCGCGCATGTTGGGAACATTATGCTTTTCTCCTGCTAGACTCAAGCGTTTGGAGGTGCGGTTTGCCAGGTACCTATATTCTTTCGGGCGTGCGGACGCCGATTGGGAAGTTTGGCGGGATCGCTCGCTTCGCTGACTGCGGCCGACATGGGCGTGGTTGCGGCCAAGGCTGCGATGGAGCGGGCAGCGGTCGATCCGGCGCTGGTGGACGAGGCTATTTTCGGCTGCGCCCGGCAGGCTGGAGGAGGCCCGAATGTGGGGCGGCAGATTTCGGTGCGGAGTGGCGTGCCGCAGGAGCGTCCGGCGTTTACGGTGAACCAGGCTTGCGCTTCGGGGATGAAGGCCATTGCGCTGGCTTATCAGGCGATTTCCGCGGGCGACGCGAACTGCATTCTGGCGGGCGGGACGGAGTCGATGTCGCGGGTTCCTTATTATCTCGACGGGGCGCGGTGGGGATACCGGCTGGGCAATCAGGAGATGGTGGACGGGATGTATCGCGACGGATTTTTTTGTCCGCTGGCGAAGATGGTGATGGGTGAGACCGCCGAGGTGTTGGTCGAGCAGTACAAGATTACGCGCGCGGAGCAGGACGAATTTGCGTTGCTGTCGCAGGCCCGCGCGGCGCGGGCGATTGCGGCGGGGCGATTTGATGCGGAGATTGTTCCTGTGACGATCGAGGGAAAGAAGGGCGCGGTCACCTTTGCCAAGGATGAGCATCCGTTTGCGGACGCAAGTTTGGAGAAGTTGGGGAAACTGTCGCCGGTGTTTTCGGATAGCGGCACGATTACTGCGGGGAACGCTTCCGGCATCACCGATGGCGCTGCAGCGGTTGTGGTGGCCAATGAGCATTTTGTGCGGGCGAACAATTTGAAGCCGCTGGCTCGGATCATGGCCGTGACTTCGGTAGGAGTTGATCCGCGGACGATGGGGATTGGGCCGGTTCCGGCGCTGCGCAAACTGGAGGACAAGCATAATCTGCGGCTGCACGAGTTTGGGCTGGTGGAGTTGAACGAGGCGTTTGCGGCGCAGGTGCTGGCTTGCGACCGTTCGTTGAATCTGAATCGCGACCGGCTCAATGTGAATGGCGGTGCGATCGCGCTGGGGCATCCCATTGGATGTACGGGAACGCGCATCACGGTGACGCTTCTGCACGAGATGATGAAACGCAACACGAAGCGCGGCGTGGCGACGCTGTGCGTTAGCGGCGGCATGGGGATGGCGTTGGCGATCGAGAATGTGGTGTGAGCAGGCGTCGAGCTCGGCTCGACCGGACAGTCGAGGGCGGCTATCCCCACATAAACCTGAAGAACCCACATTAGCGGCACAATCGAATCTACGGAGTGAACGGTCGCGGCGATGGCTTCTGTTATGCTTTCGCTGTTTCCACGGGCTCATGGGTTGGAATCGCCTGGTTTTGAGAATCGCAAAGTGCATAATCGCAAGCGCGTCATCACAAGGAGATTTTTATGGTTCGAATCGTGATCCGGATGGGGTGTGTGATTGTGGTTCTGCTGGCTGCGACTTTCGCGCTGGCGCAGACGGAGTTTTCTGCCGAGATGGTGGATATGCAGAAGCCGGACCATCCTACGACCGGGAAAATGTTTTTCGCCAAAGATAAGGTGCGGTTTGAATCGGCGAAGAAGGATCCGCGGGGCGGCGGCGAAGTGATTATCAATCTGTCGACTCAGACCGTGACCGTGCTGATGGATCAGATGCATATGTACATGGAGATGCCGTCGCAATCGCCGAGCGCGAAGATGAGCTACGGATTCTTTCGGACCGGCGATGTGGAGGCGGCTTGTTCGGATTGGATGCAACTGGCGCAGAACAAGGGCAACACTTGTCACAAGGTCGGCAGCGAAACGGTGAACGGCCGCAGCACCGTCAAGTACGAGACCACCAATGCGAATGGCGACACGGGCGACGTTTGGCTAGATCCGAAGCTGCGCTTTCCGGTGAAATGGCAGGGCAAGAACGCTAGCTGGGAACTGCACAACATTCAGGAGGGCGCTCAGCCGGCGAGTTTGTTTGAGATTCCCGCAGGGTACAACAAGATGGATATGGGCGGGATGATGCAGCGGCCGCAGTAAAACATTTCCCTCGAAAGCTGGGCGGCTTGCGCGGCCGGAAGCGGCGCTCTGCCGCGCCGTGCGCAGCACTCCGTCCGGAGGAGATGCAAACCGCAGATCCTTCGTCACACTGGAACCAGAAGCTCACAGCGGGCCACACCGTGTTGCGGTGAAATCTGTCCGCAAAAACCCATACTCTGCCAACCTCTCACCCCTTGCGTTGTGGACCGCTGATTGCATTGTTCTCGATGCGGGAAGTGCCCGCTTCCTGATACCGCTCTAATCTGTTCGACATGAGCATGACGCGCCGCCAATTTCCATTCGCCGATTCCGCGAGTCAGCCCGTGAGGACGGTGAGACAACGATCGGCCTCGCTCATTCAGGGGATGTTGGCCAGCGCTTTGCGTGACCACCAGGCGGGTCGCTTGACCGAGGCGGAGCGAGTTTACCGGCAGATTCTGGAGATCGACTCCCGTCACGCCGACAGCCGGCATCTTCTGGGCATGATCGCTTATCAGGCCGGGCGTTATGAGACGGCGATTGCAATGATCCGCGAGGCCATTGCGATCAACCCGAGTCAGGGTGCCTACCACTCCAACCTGGGTACGATCTACCAAGCGCAGGGTGACCTGGACGAAGCTGCGTTTTGTTACAAACACGCTCTGACGCTGCAACCGGACTTGGCCAAAACGCATTACAACCTGGGAACCGTTCTGCGCGGCCAAAACCAACTGGAGGGTGCCGCGGCCTGCTACGAGCAGGCACTGGCGTTGCTCCCGACTCTATGCGAAGCGCACTACAACCTGGGAAACATCTTCCAGGCTCAGGGCAAACTGGATGATGCCGTAGGGAGCTATGAACTCGCGCTAGCCATCGATCCGCTCCACTATGAAGGCCGCCACAACCTGGGAAATGCGTTGCAGGCACAGCACAAGCTGGCGGACGCGATGAACTGTTACGAGCAGGCACTCGCGGTGAATCCTGATTACGCCAAGGCGCACTTCAGCCTGGGCACCGTGCTGCATGCGCTCGGCAAGCTGGATGAGGCATCGGCGCGGTATCGAACGGCTCTGGCTCTGCAACCGGACTTTGCCGAAGCCACCTTCAGCCAATCGCTGGCACAACTGCTGCGCGGGGAATACAGCGCAGGCTGGCGAAACTATGAGAGGCGCTGGCAAACCCAAGAGCACACCCCGCCGCTGCGGGAGTATTCGCAACCACTTTGGACCGGCGAAAAGCTGGCATCGGGGCGACTGCTGATCTGGGGGGAACAGGGCATCGGCGACGAAATCATGTTCGCAGGAGTGCTTCCGGATGCGATCCGCACCGGCAACCGCATCATCCTCGATTGCGATGCCCGGCTTCTGCCGCTCTTTTCCCGTTCCTTTGCCGGCATGAACATTGAGGTGGTCTCCAGTCCGGCCTCTGGCGACGCGCCTGGGCGCGATGCGGAAGTGCAGCTTGCAGAACCCCTGCCTGCGGAGCCCCAGGTCCTGCAACCCCAGGTCGCGGCGCACTTGCCCTGCGGAAGTCTGCCAGGGCTCTTCCGGGCGACGAAGACCGCTTTTGCCGATACCACATCGCCATACCTGATTGCGGATGCGGCGGAACGCGAACGCTTTCGCACCGGTTATGCCGATGGCAGGCGACTGGTCGGGCTGGCGTGGTATACCAACAACCGAAAGACGGGGCGCACTCGCTCCATCGATCTGTCGCTGCTTGTGCCGCTCTTCGCTTCATCGCTGGCCGGAGCCGGTATCCGGTGGGTCAGCCTGCAATATGGGGATCATGCAGCCCTGGAGAACCAGGCATCGGCGGCCGGCGCGCCGCTGCTGATTGATCGCTCCGTGAATCAGTTCGCGGATATCGACCGTTTCGCGGCGCAGGTTGCCGCCATGGATATGGTAATCACCATCGATAACTCCACCGCGCACTTGGCCGGCGCACTCGGGATTCCGACCTGGGTCTTGCTGCCCTTCGCTCCTGACTGGCGCTGGCTGCTCGAACGCTCCGACAGTCCGTGGTATCCCTCGCTGCGTCTGTGGCGGCAGCCGACGCGAGGTGATTGGGGAGCGGTGGTGCAGCGCGTGCGGAGTGCATTATCCTCTGCTGGTGACGGCGGAGTTCTTGTGACGGAGCCCCGTTCCGGGCGGGGCTGATAATGTAAGCAGTATTCGTTGCGCGGGCCACGGCGTTGGACGGCGCATTGCGCTGGAAAAATTGGAGCACTATACTCACCTCAGCGGCCTTCTGGCCATCCCACGTCTGGCAAAAACCGCGAGATATGGGGATCCTTGTTTCAGGCGCCCGGTTCTGGAGTGATGATGGCTTTATCCGCGTTGATCGTGGACGACGAAGAACTGGCCCGCGACGAACTCGCCTACCTGCTGAAAAATGCTGACGACGTGACGGTCGTCGCCCAGGGCAAAAACGGGCTGGAAGCCGTCAACCTCATTAAGGAACACAATCCTGACCTCGTTTTTCTGGATGTGCAGATGCCGGGACTGGACGGCTTTGGAGTGATCAAGAAGCTGCTCGACCGGAAAATTCCTCTGCCTAAAATTGTATTTGCGACCGCGTTTGATCAGTATGCGGTCAAAGCCTTCGAGGTGAATGCGGTCGATTACGTGTTGAAGCCGTTTGATAAGAAGCGCGTGGCGCAGGCCATTCAGAAAGCGCGGGCGAAACAAGAGGCGGGCGCGCTGCCGGCGGAAAAGATTGAAACACTGGTGCGGATGATCGAGTCGCAGAAGCAGCCTGCGGCGAAGATTCTGCTGAAAACCGTGGGGCGCATGTTCTTGGTGGATCAGCGCGACATCTGTTATGCCTGGATCGAAGATGGCGTCATAACGGTGGTGACGGGCGGGCCGGTCGGCATGGAAGGGCAATCCAACTGCCGGACGCTTGAGGAATTGCTGGACAGTCTGGACACCAAACTTTTCTGGCGGGCGCACCGGTCGTATCTCGTGAACATTAATCGCATCCGAGAAGTCGTGCCGTGGTTCAAGAGTTCGTACCAGCTGCGCATGGACGATAAGAAGCAGACGGAGATTCCGGTCAGCCGGGCCCAGACGCGGCGTCTGCGGGAACTATTCGGGCTTTGAATCTTCTTTCTTGTTGTGGGAGTTATTGCAGGCAGCAGCTTGCGGTTCAGGGCTGGAGTGCTTCGCGCCTTTTTCGGCCGCGCCTTTCGCTTTCTCCGCGGCTGTATCCACCGCGTTCAGCAGATCGTTAATCAGGTTCCCCTTGTGCATCCATCGAGCTCCGCTCGAATAGCTGGCGGAGCGGTTTTCACGGCGTATTCACGACAGCACTCCAAACCACTTTCCGAACTCTTCCCGAACTACGCCGGAGGACGGCTGGGGAGGGCAAACCGTCCCCCGACTCCCAGGGGGGAAGAACTTAAACGGCAAGGGCCGCCAACGCGGTACGGTCGCGAATCACCAGTGTCGGGCCGTCCAGGCGAATCAATTGTTTTTTCCGCAAATCACTCAGTAGTCGGCTCACGGTCTCCCGCGACGAACCGATTCTCTGCGCCAGTTCTTCGTGGGTCATGGAGGAGTGGACGCGAGTCTCCGACTCTTCCACGCCCCCGCCAGGAGACAGCGAGAGCAGCAGTCTCGCCAGCTTGCCGGCCGAAGAACGGGTGAGCACCAGGTCGTGAATGTCGTGATAGGCGGACTGATAATCGCGGCTCAGGCTTTGGGCCGAATGCTTGCCGACTTCGCTGTGCATCTCGAGAAGTTCGAGGAAGTTCTTGCGATCGACGAAGTTCAGCTGGCAGGCTGTAGCGGTTACAGCGGTCGATTCGTATCCCATGCCGGAGATGGTGGCGCTGAGGCCGAGAGCCTCACCGGCTTCGGCGGTCTTCAGGATCAGAATCTTGCCTTCGCGCGAAGTGGTCGACAGGTTCACGCGGCCTGCACAAAGGATGAACATGCCGCGCGGGCTCTGCCCTTCCACAAACAGGATCGCGCCCGCGGGCAGAATGCTCTTGTGACTAGCCTGATTGAGCGCCTGCAATACGGGTAGCGAGAACTCGCAGAAGAAGCCGGGTTTGCTGTGGGTGCATTGAGTGCAGTCGTCGATGATGTTCAGTCCATAGGGCGACTTCATGGTGTTCTCCGAAGTGGTCGACGGCTTTAGCTTCTTGCTGGTGGCGCAACTGGAGCCGGCGCCGAGGCCGCCGAGTTGGTGAGAGCTGGCGATCAGAGCTCGGGCGTGGGCACGGGTATCGCTGTGCGGACTCTGCGCCGCCGCAAGCAGGTCCCAGGCGGCACTCGGTTCTTCTTTTTGTTCCCATTCCAGACGCCGGGCGAACAAGTAGAGGGGATCGATCTCCTGTGGGTGAGGTGGGGGGGAGAGCTGAATGTCAGGTCGAGCTGTGCTTCGGCTGGCCGGTTCGCGGGTGAGGGCGGGCTCGGCTCGGGTGACACTCCATCCGATGCTCAGTCCTAAACTCGGACTCAGGCAGGGGGCGGCCCCTGCGCTCAGGCTCAGACTGGAATTGTCGCCGACGGCGCGACCATAGAGTTGGGGCACGAGCGCGACCGTCTTCATCGGACGGCCAGAGTTCGGCGGCTGACATTGGTTGGCTAGCACTACAGTGTCTCCACAAAAACCGGCGAGGTGCGCCGGAAATTGTTTTCTGGGGGAACAGGGCCCCCCTCCGCTGAGTCGGTGGAAACACTCGCTGGCCAGAGGGTGAGTAAGTCAACTACTCTGCACGCAGCGTTCCGCACCAAAGGAGGGATCAGGAACGGAGGAAGTTCCCTGTTTGGAATGAGTTCCGAAATAGCATAGCAATGTTTTATGTCGAACAAATGTCGGTAGTTCGGCGGACTGCCGATTAGTCGTCAGGTGACGGTTCATCGTTCGTCGTCGGTCGTTTGTCGTCGGTCGTGGGTCGTCGGCCAAAGCGATTGCGCCGCGCTGGCTGGGCTTCAGTCTAGGCGGCGGGATAATCTTTGCGAGTGATTTTCAGGCGCTGCATTTTGGATTGCAGGGTGGTGCGCTTCAGACCGAGGCGACGCGCGGCTCCATCGGGTCCGGAGAGAACACCGTGAGTTTCGCGCAGAACGCGAAGGATGTGCTCGCGCTCAGCCTTATCCAGGGTGTGATTCGGGACCGGGGAAGTCGCGTCCGCAGGGCCGCTTTCCGTCCGCATCTCGGATAGGGGAACGTAGAGCGCAGGGCCGTCAGAGAGAATGACGGATCTCTCCATGAGATTCTCGAGTTCGCGGACGTTACCCGGCCACGACCATTCCGTCAGCGCCGTCATGGTTTCCTTGGGAATCGACTCGATGGCGCGGTCCATGCGCGAGGCGTACTTTCTCACGAAGTAGCGGATCAGGAGGGGAATATCCTCCCGTCGCTCGCTCAACAGAGGTACGCGGATAGGAAAAACGCTGAGCCGGTAGAAGAGGTCGCTGCGAAATTCGTGAAGCGCCATGCCTTTCGCCAGGTCGCGATTGGTGGCTGCCACCAGACGCAGGTTCACCTTGATGGTGCGGTTGCTGCCCAGGCGCTCGAATTCCTGATCCTGCAGAACGCGCAGCAGCTTGGGCTGGAGATCGATGGAGATTTCGCCGACTTCGTCGAGGAAGAGCGTTCCGCCAGTGGCCAGTTCCATACGCCCAATCTTCTGGCTGACGGCGCCGGTAAAAGCTCCCTTTTCATGGCCGAATAGTTCGCTCTCCAGCAGGCCGGTGGGGATGGCAGCGCAATTGACTTTAACGAAGGGGCCGTCCTTGCGGCGGCTCAAGCGATGGACGGCTCGCGCAACCAACTCCTTGCCGGTGCCAGTCTCGCCCAAAATCAGCACCGTGGCATCACTGGGCGCGACCGTGGACACCTGATCGAGAACCTTTTTGAGGGCGGGACTGTCGCCGACGATTTCAGCGAAGGGACCATCGGGGCCGACCGCGCTCTCGAGATATTTTTTTTCTTCCACCAAACGTTGTTTCAGGACTTCGATCTCAGCCGCAGTTCGATGGTTCTCCAGCGACACAGCCAATTGGGCGGCAACTTGCTTCAACAGCGTCAGGTCTTCGGTGTGGAAGGCGTCCTTGCGGGTGCTGCCGAGAACAAAGACGCCTAGCTGTCCACTGGGCCGGCTAAGCGGGACGCAACACAAAGACTGCAAACCCTCAGCCAGGAAATTCTTGGAAATCTCGGCTTCAAAATCGCTCATCTGGTTGCGAGAGAAGATCAGAGGACTGCGCGCCTGCAACGCGGTGCCTTGCGGGCTGTTGTGCGGGCTGATGGGCAGAGCCGAGAGCAAGCCTTTGCCCAGTGGAAAGTCTTCGGCTTGCCGCACCAGCAGGCCGGTGATGGGATCATGCAACTCGAAACCGGCATACTCGTGGCGCAGCAGGCGGCGAATGCGGGCCGAGATCTGGGGAAAAATCTGATGCATATTGCTGTGCGACGACAGCAGGCTGCTGACGTCGAGAAGCATCTGCAAGCGCTCCATTTCCTTACGCAGCCTGCCGCCCAGGTGGTGGAGAGTTTCTTCGGCTTTTTTTTGGGCGGTGATCTCGACCACGACTGCGCCGATCCGGGTCACGATTCCCTTCTCATCCTGAATCGGAAGGTAGTGCACCATCCAGTGTCCGGCTTCGTCTTTTGCGGGCAATTTAGCAGACAGTTCCAGGCTGACCGGCTCGCGCGAGGAAATCACACTGCGAAAACCGGCTTCGACGGCGTCCGCGATCTCACCCAGGATCTCGCGCGGCGTCTTGCCTAAATGCGCGGGTGCGGGAATGCCGTTGATTTCGGCAAGCGCTGGGTTGACGGCAATGAAGCGGAAGTCGGTATCGAGGACTGCGAGACCGACATTGGACGAGCGGAAATAAGCCGCGAGCAGTTTTTCGGGATCATTCAGAGCTTCGGGGTAAGCGAAGGGAAACTCGTCACCCGCACCAAAAACAGCCGGTTCAATCGGCATGGCAGGAAACCCCAGTCCGCGAGATCCGGTCAAGTGATAGCCGCCGGATCTGCAAAAGCAATGGTTGGACCCTGGTTCGTACCTGCGCGCAACTTAATCCTAGGATCGACCCTGACGGGGGTTCTCGGAAATCAGAGGTTTCCTGATTCGGAGCTCGGAAATCTCCTGACGCGGCCCTGAGAAGAATCAGCTGGGGAAGACCGATGGGAGAACAGGGCGGCCAGAAATTGCGTTCATTGGCGGAAGGGAAACTGCCAAGGAATAACCGATCAAGCGCACGCTGTAGCGTACGGTACCGAACATTGAACTTGAGGCACGACTCCAATTGGGGGTGCACGGATAACAGATCCCCTTCGCCGCCTCCCCCTCAAAAGACGGTCTGTTGTCCGGTCGCCCCCGAACACCCGGCATTATAAACACAGAATCGCGAGAAAAAACATTCTTTCTATTTAGTTACGGTCTTAGGAATTCCGTTTTGGGCCGACAGAAACCGAGTAAAGGACGCCAGTTCGGTATCTTCTTCCGTTTTCGGGCCGCAGGGACTTCTACGAGGGCAGGCAGTAATTGAGCGTAGATTTGCAACCACTATAATGAACCCGTGGCGAGAGGCTGGGAAAGCAAATCGGTCGAGGGCCAGCAGGCGGACGCGAATGAAAAGCCGGTCCAGGGGCGTCCGCGGCTGAGTCCGGAGCATGCGGCTCAAGCGCGCCAGCGGGAAGGGTTACGGCTCTCTCGTCAGCGAGTTCTGCAACAACTGGAAGCTGCCCAGAATCCCCAGCATCGCAAGCTGCTCGAAGAAGCGCTGGCGGATCTGGACGAAAAGCTGAAGCAAGCGTATGCCGGAATTCCGAACTCCGACCTCGGACGCAAGGTCTAAGATCCGACGGCGGAGGTCCGGCGCCGAAGTCACGTCATTTATAATCATTTTTTTATGACAGCCTACGTCTATGTTTCGCTCAAGAAAAGTGTGCTCGATCCCCAGGGCAAGACCATTCAGGGCGCGCTCAAGAAGATGGGCTACAAGGGCCTGGAGAGCGTGCGGCAGGGAAAATATTTTGAGCTCACGCTGGACGGGGGGCTGTCGCGCGAAGAGGCGCAGGCCGAAGTGGAGCGCATCGCCCGCGAAGTGTTGACCAACCCCGTAATTGAAGAGTTCCGTTACTCGTTCTCCCTGGCCGAGTAGTTCGGCCCGGCGACCCTTTTTGAGGTTTCTCCATGTGCGGCATTGTCGGCTACGTCGGTAAGAAGAGTGTCGTTCCGGTCATCATCGAAGGACTGCGCCGGCTGGAGTATCGCGGCTACGATTCGGCTGGCATTGCGGTTGGTGGCGAGGGTGAAGGGCTGCAATTGCGGCGGGCCGAGGGCAAGCTGCGCAATTTGGAAGAAGCAATCCGGCTGAATCCGATTCACGGCACGTATGGAATTGGACACACGCGCTGGGCCACGCACGGACGACCCACGGAAGAAAACGCGCATCCGCATCGCGACTGCACTGGCAAGATCGTGGTGGTGCACAACGGAATTGTCGAGAACTATCTCACCCTGAAGAAGAAGCTAATCGAAGAAGGCCACGTCTTTACCACCGAGACCGATACCGAAATCATTGCGCATCTGGTCGAGAAATATTCCGGAATTTCGGTAAACGGAAGCGCGGGACACGGGCAGCACCGATCGCTGGAAGATGCGGTACGCCAGACCGTAAAGCAACTGACCGGAGTTTTCGCGCTGGCTGTGATTTCGAGCGACGAGCCCAACAAGATTGTGGCGGCGCGCAACGGGCCGCCAGCAGTGATTGGATTGGGCAACGACGAGTATTTTGTCGCTTCGGATGTGCCGGCAATTTTGCATCACACGCGGGACATTTTCTTTCTAGCGGACGGCGATTTGGCGGTGGTTACGCCGGACGGCGTGCATCTTTCTGACTTTGACGGAAGGCCGGTGCGGCGGCAGATTCAGCATGTGACCTGGGATCCGATCCTGGCGGAAAAGGGCGGCTTCAAGCATTTCATGCTCAAGGAAATTTATGAGCAGCCCCGTGCGGTTCGCGACACCGCGCTGGGCCGCGTCTCGCAGGAGACTGGCCACATTTTTCTGGAAGAGATGGCGATCAGCGAGGCCGAGTTTAAGGCGGCGCAGAAGATCAACATCATCGCCTGCGGAACCAGTTGGCACGCCGGGCAGGCCGGCAAGTTCATGATCGAGACGCTGGCGCGGGTTCCGGTGGAAGTGGATTACGCGAGCGAGTGGAGATATCGGAATCCGATCGTGGATCCGGAGACGATCACGCTGGTGATTTCCCAATCCGGCGAGACTGCTGACACGATTGCCGCACAGCGCGAAGCCAAGGCTAAAGGATCGAAGACGCTGGCGATTTGTAACGTCGTCGGGTCGATGATTACACGCGAGGCCGCGGGCACGATTTATACGCACGCCGGACCTGAGATTGGCGTGGCCTCGACCAAAGCTTTTACCGGGCAACTGACCGCGCTGTATGTTTTTGCGATGTATCTGGCGCAAGTGCGCGGCGTGATGACGGCCGAGCAGGCGCGAGCAGCGATGCAGGAGTTGACGCGGATTCCTGCGAAACTCGAAACCGTTCTAATGCAGGACGCGGCTTGCGACGAGTTGGCCAAGCGCTACCAGAAAGTGCGCGACTTTCTGTTTCTGGGGCGCGGCATTCACTATCCGATTGCGCTCGAAGGCGCGCTCAAGCTGAAAGAGATTTCCTACATTCACGCGGAAGGCTATCCCGCGGGCGAGATGAAGCATGGGCCCAACGCGCTGATCGATGAGAACTTGCCGGTGGTCGTGATTGCGACGCGCGACGCGAATAATCCCGGGTCGGTGCTGCGCTACGAAAAGACGATGTCGAATCTGAAAGAAGTGAAGGCTCGGTCAGGCGTGGTAATTGCGCTGGCGACCGAAGGCGACGAAGACATCAAAGAAGCTGCCGATCACGTGATTTTTGTTCCCGCGGCGCCGGAGGAGTTGTTGCCGATTCTGGAAATCGTCCCGCTGCAGTTGCTGGCCTATCACATCGCGGTGCGGCGCGGCTGCGATGTGGATCAGCCGCGGAATCTGGCCAAGTCAGTTACGGTGGAGTAGCGAGAAGTTCATCGATCCCCTGTGTCCAGGCGTTGACAATCGTTACCCACCTCGGGCGTATCCTGCTTCGCGTTTCAAGTCTTCCCTTTTCGCACTGTCGATCCCAAGGAAGAGTTATGCCCTCGTCGAAAAAGCTCGACATCCCTGCTGACAACTGAGCCCTCTACGACAAACTGATCGCCACGCATCCTGAGATCGAACGGAAGGGCGCGGCCAATCCTACGCTTCGTTGAACGGCAATTGTTCACCTTGTTGTTGGGACCTTCGGGGACGATGGCTTTGCGACTGCCGCAAGGCGAGCGGGAAAAAGTTTCTGAATAAGTATAAAACAACTCTTCATGAGGCCTACGGCGCGGTGATGAAGGAATACGTGACGGTTCCGGAGGCGCTGCTGAGAGAGACCAAGACGCTGCAGAAATATCTGGCGGTGAGCTATGACTCTGCCAAGAGCCTGAAGCCGAAGGCGACGAAGAAGAAGCGGTGATGGGCGAATCAACTTTGTGAAACGATCTTCGTTTGCCGAGCCATTGCGAGTTGAGTGTTGTGCTTTAGATCTCCGCCGCAGCAATATCGGTGTGGGCGAAATCTTTTCCTTTGAAGAGCAGCGGCTCATCCATTTCCTTCGCCAAAGCGTAGGCAAAACAGTCGCCGAAATTCAAGCCTGCCTTGTGGCGCCCTTTGCCGAAATCGAAGTAAGCATGGCGGGCGAGTTCCGCTTGCCTGGGAGTCACCGCTTCCACCGTAATGCGTGATGCGCGAAAAAAGTCGTCGAACCGGCGACTGGAAACAGCGCTCCTGCTGCTGTCAATCACGATGGCTGCCTCGAGGTAACTGGCGGCCGAAACCCGGCAGCGGCCCGCAGATGCGATCGAGCGAGAGAACTCGCGTGCCTCCGGTTCGGCGCGCAAGATCGCCACGATTACCGACGAGTCCACGATCATTTGGGCATCCCTTTCTCGTCATAAAGCAACTCATCGATGCCGATCGATCTGTATGGCTCTTTCAGATGAGCCGAACACTCTCGTCCAATCTTTAGAAGGCGCTCGGCTAAGCCTTCATTGGAGTCTCCCCGAACGCGCTCCAGTCGCTCCCGAATCGCTTCACTCACGGCGACGGTCATGCTTTCGCCGGTTGCGCTCGCCAACTCTCGGGCCAGGCGGTGGGCTTCTTCGTTTTTGATGTTCAGGCTCATATCCACCTATCTACCTATTGATTCTACCATTCTACCACAGGCGAATCCTTGATTGACCGAATTGCGCTTGCAAGTTAACCTTGCCAGTTTACCTGCTTAATTGATATGATCGAACTCTGATGCCGAGACAGATCTACGAAGCCGACATCATCGACTTTACGCAAGCCGTTGGACTGCTGGTGCGACGCGTGCGGGCGGCGGCTGCTTCTCACGAGGTGTCCCTGACCGAATCAGCCGTGATGGCGCGACTCTCCCGGGAGGGCCCGGCTACCACAGCCGAACTGGCACGCGCCGAAGGCATGAAGCCACAGTCGATGGGGACCACCATCGCGGCGCTTGAAACGCTGGGGATGGTTGAGCGCAAGCCGCATCCCAGTGACGGGCGGCAGGTAAACATTCAGCTGACTGCCAAGGGCATGGCGGTGCGCGAGAGCTTCAAGAATGCGAAGCGCACTTGGCTGGCGCAGGCGATTGCGCAGCTTGATAAGCAGGATCAGGCTACGCTGTTCGGGGCGGGAGAAATTATTCGACGCCTGGTGGACTTGTGAAACCGCAAACGTCCAAGTCGGACGAGGCTGGGACTTCCCTTCCCCTGACTTCGACCGCCCAGACTCCGATCCCCAGAGCCGCGAACCGCCCAGCCACCCCTCGCGCATCCCTTTCGTACGCGTGGCGCGCCTTGCGTCATCGCAATTTCAGGCTCTTCTTCGTCGGCCAGAGCATTTCGGTGATCGGCACCTGGATGACGCGCCTTGCAACCAGCTGGCTGGTCTATCGTATGACACACTCCGCGCTGTTGCTCGGCGTGGTTAGTTTTGCAGGGCAGTTTGTTTCATTTGTGTTGGGGCCGTTTGCGGGTGTGTGGGTGGAACGAGTGAACCGGCGCAAGTTGCTGGTATGGACGCAAGCCGCAGCGGCCGTTCAGTCTTTGGCGCTGGCCGCGCTCGCCTTGGCGCATGTCATCACGCTCTGGGAAGTCATCGCCCTCACCGCATTGCAAGGCGTGATTAATGCCTTTGACATGCCGGGGCGGCAATCGTTTCTGGTGCAGATGGTCGAGGATCGCGGTGACCTCAGCAATGCGATCGCGATTAATTCTTCGATGGCGAATGGCGCGCGGCTGATTGGTCCGGCGATCGCAGGACTCGTGATCGCGGCGGTCGGCGAAGGCTGGTGTTTCCTGATCGACGGCATCAGTTATTTTGCCGTGATCGCATCGTTGCTCCTGATGCGTATTCAGCCGCTGAATATTCAGCGCAGCGCAAGCAGCATGCTGCAGCAGATGCGCGAGGGGTGGGATTACGTTCGCAATTTTCAGCCGATCCGCACCATTCTTCTGCTCTTTGCGCTTCTGAGTTTGATGGGCTATTCGTACTCGGTGCTGCTGCCGATTTTTGCGGGGCAGGTGCTGCGTGGGGGCGCGCATACGCTGGGCTGGCTGACGGCTGCTTCGGGAGTCGGTGCGCTGGCGTCGGGGCTTTCGCTGGCGATCCGAAAATCGGTGCGCGGGCTGACCCGGATGCTGCAGATTGCTTCTGCTCTGCTGGGAGCTGCACTGATTTTGTTCGGACTCTCGCACACGTTGTGGTTGTCGCTAGTGCTGATGGTCTTCATCGGCTTCGGGCTGATGCAGGGAGCAGCCATCAGCAACACGATCATCCAGTCGCTGGTGACCGAAGACAAGCGCGCTCGCGCCATGAGTTATTACACGATGGCTTTTTTCGGCGCTGCACCGTTCGGCAGTTTGCTGGCCGGGACTTTGGCTCATCGCATCGGAGCGCCGCATACTGTGCTGGTGACTGGCGCGTTCTGCATCGCGGGCTCGTTGTGGTTCTCGTTCGAGCGTCCGAAAGTCAGGGCTGAGATGGGGCCTGTCTATCGGGAGCTGGGATTGCTGCCGCCGCGCGGCGCTGACTTGGTTCCCGAGGTGCAAGGACCCACTGCATGACATCACAAACGCGATCGACGGAAAGGAAAAGACCACAGTGAACTGGCATGAGTACGCAGCTTGCTTTTTCTCCGGAGCTCTTCTCGCGAATGCCGTGCCCCATTTTGTGCATGGCATTTCCGGAGATCGCTTCCCGACGCCGTTCGCCCATCCTCCGGGGAAGGGATTGTCGTCGGCGACGGTGAATGTAATCTGGGCGTTATTGAACCTGGTGGTCGGCTATTTCTTGTTTCGGATGGGGAGAGTTTCTGGCGATGATCGGTTGACACTGATCGTTTTTTTCGCCGGCATCGTCTTGATCAGCATAGTGTCGAGTGTGCTGTTTGCAAAGAAGCTGGCGAACTAGCAGCACCGCCGATCGCCTGAGCAAAAGCCGGCAGGACGAATGCAAACATATAGCGGAAGGAAAATATGCCTCTCACGCAACTTGATAGCAACGCTGCTCTCATCGTGATTGATCTGCAAAAAGGGATTGTCGGCTTGCCGACCGTGCATCCCGCCGCCGAAATCGTGGGGCGCGCCGCGCAACTCGCGCGGGCGTTTCGGGAGCGCGGGTTGCCGGTTGTGCTCGTGAACGTGACTGGAAGAGCGCCGGGTCGGACTGACGCTGGACCTCCCAAGTTTGCGTTGCCGCCGAATTGGAGCGAGCTGGTACCTGAACTCGATTCGCAATCCAGCGATCACTTCGTGAGCAAACAGCGAATCGGGGCGTTCATCGGAACGTCGCTCAATGATTATTTGCGGCAGCGCGGCGTGACCCAGATTTTTATGACAGGAGTATCGACCAGTGCGGGGGTGGAATCGACGGCTCGCAGCGCTTACGATTTTGGCTACAACGTGGTCTTCGTTACCGACGCCATGACGGATCGCGACGCCGATACGCACCGGCATAGCACCGAAAAGATTTTCCCGCGTCTGGGTGAAGTAACTACAACGGACTCCGTGCTGAAGATAATGAAGGAGTCCGCGGCCAGCTGAACTCAGTCCCCGATGATGTGGCGGTTCACGAGGATCAGCTTGCGGTTGGTGATTCGAGCGCGGAGATCAGTCGTCGCAAGGCTTCGGCCAGAGCCGCGAGGGCCGCGGCCCAGATCACGAATGCGGTTTCGACGACCCACGCCGGCACTGCTCCCACCCGATGCAGCAGGCAGGGCAGGACATTCCAGGTAGTGATGTGCACATAGTCCCACGGGTCTTGTGACATGGCTTCGGTGCTGAGGCCCCAGGCGTCCATTTTGCCGAGCGCGAACGCGGTGATGTTTTTGAAGCGCAGCGCGATTACAAACGTGGGATGGCCGAGCGTTTCCATCTGATAGATTTCGAGCGGCAGCCAGAAGGCCAACGACGCGAGTTGAATGAGCAGACTTACTGCGATGAGTGCGACGGCACCGCGCCTTATCCACTCATTCAAATAGTCGCGATAACGAAGCAGCAGCGGCACCGCCAGCATCGCCACCATTTCTACCGCGGTGGAAACGTAGCGGTCGCCCCAGGAAAAATCTCCCGCCCAGTAGGTGTAGCGGGCGTAGAAACTGACGTAGGCGGCGAGGAGCAGAAGCGACGTGAGCGCGTAGGCGCGAACTTCCGGGCTGAGGCGCTTCCATAAAAGTACGAACAAGATCAGCGCGAGCACGAGGAGAGGATCGAAGAGAAAGATCGACTTCTCGGGCTTGAACAGCGCGCCGAGCACGCCTTCGTGAAAGGGCGTGCTCCAGGGAAAGTTCGCGGGCAGGGTTGGATCTTGCAGGCGAGATTCGCGGGCGAAGATTGGGATGTAGGTCCCGGTTAGCGATCCGAAGCGGTAGAAGTTGTAGAGGCGCTCGATGATCGCGAAGAAGGCATAAACTGGGATGGCGATCTTGCAATAAGCCACTGTGCGCTTACCGAGTTCATGCCGCTTCGCGTTTGCGTTTGCGTCGGATTCGGATGAGATTGGTTCGGAGCTAGTCCGTTCGAGCCGCAGAACTCCCAGTAGGAAAACTCCTCCCGCAATCAGGTCGAGCCCTGTCGTAACGCGAGTCAGCAGATTCAGGCCTAGAGCCGCGCTGCCGACGAGAAGTGCGCGGCCACTGTTTGTGCGCAGCCATTCGTACTGGAAAGAGAATCCAGTCAGCGTGAGCAGCATGATGTAGTTGTTCTCCTGCATGTTCTGCGTGTAATGCAGATGAGTGGTGCAGAACAGCAGGGCCAGAACTCCGGCGGCAGCTTCGTTCACGCTGAAACGGAACTGGCGCAGCAGGCGGAACGCGATCAGCGCGGTCAGGACATTCACCAGAATGCTGGTGCTGTAGCTGACGATGATGCTGCGTACGGCTGGGTCGTCTTCATATCCGATGAAAATCGGCCAGCGGGCGATCCAGGTGGCGACTACATCTGCGGGCAGCATGAGCAGGGACTGGCCGATGCCGTACCAGCTGAAGATTTGGCCGTTGCGACCGTGCAGGCCGAACTCGGGATATTCATAGGGAAACACTTGCGGCTGAGACGTCCACAGCCAGTGTGTGGTTTGCAGGCGGTGCATGGTGTCGGCGGTGCCCAGTTCGCCGGATTGCACGACGAAGGCGAGCAGTCCTGCCGTCAGACAGAGCAGGACCAGAGGATCGCGCAGCCAGGTGCGCAGGCGAGAAGTCATCGCTTGGATGGTAGCAAAACCGGCGTCGGGCCTCGGACTTCAGACCCTCAGGCTTCCGGCGTAGGGGTCGCGGTCTGGGTCCGAAGGCTGAGGTCCGAGGTCTGCGATAGACTGGAGCGGGAAATTTTCATGGCCAAGTGCTCATCTTGCGGAACGGAATTATCCAGTGCTGCTCGCTTCTGTCTTTCCTGCGGAAAGCCGGTTTCGAATACTGATGACGCGGCGACGATTTCGATCGATGCCGCGGAGGGGACTGCGGGAGCATTCGACAAGGGCAGTACCGAAGGAGTGATGCTCAACGATGCAACGCTGGACGAGGCGACGATTGACTTCGCTACTCCGCGGTCGCCGCGGCCTTCCCGGCCGCCATCGCGGTCACCCTCGTCGTCTTCCTCGCGCACGTCGAGTTCTGCGGAATATCTGATGAACGAAGGGCGATTTCTTCCAGGGCGGCTGGTGGCGTCGCGCTACCGCATCATCGCGCTGCTGGGAAAAGGTGGCATGGGCGAGGTCTATCGTGCGGACGACCTCACGCTGGGGCAGGCGGTCGCGATGAAGTTTCTGCCCGATGAGGCGGGGCATGACGAAGGGCTCATCGAGCGCTTTCGCAACGAGGTCCGCATGGCGCGGAGGGTTTCGCATCCGAATGTTTGCCGCGTTTACGACGTGGGCGACGTCGAAGGCCAGACTTTTTTCACCATGGAATATATCGATGGTGAAGACCTCGGTTCCCTACTGCGGCGCATTGGGCGGCTTCCACCGGACAAGGCGCTCGATATTGCGCGCCATCTCTGCGCGGGACTGGCAGCGGCACATGCCAAGGGCGTGCTGCATCGCGATCTGAAGCCGGCCAATATCATGCTCGACGGACGCGGGCAGGTGGTGATCACGGATTTTGGATTGGCGGGCGTGGCGGAAGATATTCGCGGGGCGGAGGTGCGCAGCGGCACTCCGGCTTATATGTCGCCGGAACAATTATCCGGCAAGGAAGTCAGCCCGCGCAGCGACATTTATGCGCTCGGCCTCGTGCTGTATGAAGTGTTCACAGGCAAGCGGGCCTTTGCCGAGAAGCTGGTCAATTCGCCGAAGTTGGCGGCGGCGGGAGTAGACCGCACGCCCAGCCGGCCATCGTCGGTGGTGAAGGATCTGGATCCGATTGTGGAGAAGGTGATCCTGCGCTGCCTGGAGATTGAACCGAGCGCGCGCCCGGCGACGGCGCTCGCTGTGGCGGCGGCGCTGCCGGGTGGCGATCCTCTAGCGGCGGCGTTGGCCGCGGGAGAAACGCCTTCGCCGCAACTGGTGGCAGCTTCGGGAGAAACCGCCGGGCTGCGTCCGCGAATCGCGGTGGCCTGCCTGCTCTTCGTTTTGGCCGGCCTGGCGGTTGGAGTCTCTCTCACCATTCGCTATAGCGGAATCGAGAAGATGCACCTGGAACTAACTCCCGAGGTGCTGGCGCATCGAGCGCGTGAAATTCTCACGCAAGTTGGCTACGCGGAAAAGCCTGCGGACAGCGCCTTCGGCTTCGATTACGACACCAATTTTCGCGACTCGGTGGAAAAAGAGCAGAAGACCGCGGCAGACTGGGATGAAATCATCGCCGGGCGGCCGACCATACTTCAGTTCTGGTACCGCCAAAGTCCAGACCTGCTGGGCGCCACCGATTATCGCGACATGCTGCTGATCCCGGGCATTGTGGGCGAAGAGGATCCGCCGACCACGCTGTCGGGCATGGTTAATGTGAAGCTAGACGCGAAGGGCCGGCTGATTTATCTGCAGGCGATTCCGCCACAGAAAGAGAGCGCCGCAGCGATGTCGGCGAGCGGACCGGCGCCGCCGAGCTGGAATCCTCTTTTCGCCGCGGCGGATTTGGATGCGTCCAAGCTGCAGCCGGCGCCGCCTGAGTGGACTTCGCTGGGAGCGGCCGATACCCGCGCTGCGTGGACTGGAGTATGGCCGGGAACGGGCCGGCCGCTGCGCGTGGAAGCGGCCGCGTGGCACGGCAAGCCGGTATTTTTCACCCTGATCGGCGCATGGAACAAGCCGTGGCGCATGATCACTCCTGAATCCGCGGATGATAAGAGAAACCGCCTCGCGAACATCATCGGGGTTTCGATCCTGATCGCCATTCTGGGGGCGGGCGCGTTACTGGCGCGCCGCAATTATCGGCACGGACGCGGCGACCGCGACGGCGCGCTGCGCCTTGCAATTGTCTTATTCGTGCTGGAGTTGGTGCTGTGGCTGTGCCGGTCGCACATTGTCGCGGGCTTCGAAACCTTCGGCTACCTGATGCTCGCGATTGCCGCAGGACTTCTGTGGGGCGGCGCTATGTGGATGCTGTATCTGGCGATTGAGCCGTGGATTCGGCGCAACTGGCCGCAAGCCATTATTTCGTGGAGCCGGCTGGTTTCGGGGCAACTGCGCGATGCGGTGGTGGGGCGCGATATTCTGTTCGGGGTCGCGTTCGGCACACTGTGGATGGTGATCTTTGAGGTCTCGTATATCCCGCTGGCTCGCATCGGCGCTGCGCCGCCGTTGCCTTCCACTGCGTATCTGGTAGGGGGACGCCACGCGTTAGGCCAGTGGGTGACCCAGATTCCATTCTCGATTTCCGGAACCCTTCAGTTTTTCTTCATGCTGCTGGTACTGAAAGTTGTGGTCGAATTTGTGCTGAAGCTGGTGGGCCTGAAGGGCTGGCGCGGGGACTGGATTGCTGCCGTACTGTTTGTGGCGATCTTCCTGGTAATGCGCGCTCTCCCGAGCGCACACCTGGCGGTCGACGTTCCCGTCATACTACTGATCTATGGCATCCTTTCGCTGATTGTGTTGCGCTTTGGCCTGGTGGCCTTGGCGGTGGGAGCTTTCACCGTGGACATGCTCGGCAACGTGCCCTTCACCGCCGACTTCTCGGTGTGGTACGCCGGGGCAACGATGCTGGCGCTGTTGAGCGTGGTAGCCCTGGCGGGGTGGGGCTTTTACCACTCGCTGGGTGGTGAACCGCTGTGGCGAGTCGAGGAGTAGGTTTTGATCAGGACTGATTGACGCGGTTTGCAATCATCAGGATCGTACGCTGCGCTGATAAAGCCGCGCCTTCCTGCCATCCAATGATGTGGCTGCAGTGGTCGCCCGCAAAATAAATCCTGTCGTCGGGAACGATGAGGTCCCGGTAAGGCCCGTCGTAATAAGCCGATTCATTCTCCGGCGGGTAGTTAGGCCCTCGGCTCACCCACGAACCGAGGTTATAGGGCACTTTGCCCCACGACATATACATCGGCTTCTGCAGTTCCCTGCTGCTGCCGGGGTGCAGCTTCTCGATGGCGGCTCTGGACGCAGCGATCTTTGCTTCGTAAGAAGGCAGCTTGCCGAAGTCATCCCAGTTTTCCATGGAGTAGCCGGAGATGACCACGCCGCGCGGCGACATCAGTTTCGCGCTGGGATACCAGATCAGCGAAATCGGCCCGCTGGTGAGAAACGAAATGCCGCCGTAGATTTCGTCGCCATCCTGTTCCCAGAAACGCCGCGATTCCCACGCAACTTTGTAGGCCGAGTCATACACCACCTGCTTGATGGCCGAGTTCACACGCGGGGCAAAATCGTTGGGGACGGTCTGCAGAATCGTGAGCGGCAGAGTGCAAATGCAGTAAGGCGCTTCGATGGAAGTAATCGGTCCCTTTTCGCCTTTGCGGTACAGCACTTTGACGCCATTCGCGGTCTTCCTGATTTCCGCAACCGGAGAATTGTAGTGGACGATATTCCCTAGCGCGTGGGCGAAGGCATAAGGAATGCGATCCATACCGCCGACCGGCTGGAACATCGTCGGCTGCATGTCGAGAGCTTCTTCGAAGAGCATGGGGCGGCAAAACTTCGAACGCAGCATGTCGGCGAATGGCAGAGGGTCGCGCGCAATTTCAATTTGATCGCCAGCGCCGGGTAATTGCCGGTCGCCGGAACGCGCGGATCCTTTGTACTCGTAAGTCTTCGACAGCGCGCCGTAAGATTTCAGAAAATCCAGGACGAGGGCGTGATCATCTGGCGTGAATTCCTGATCGAGCGCGCCTTTCTGCACGCACTTGGCCAGCAGTTCTGCAACATGGCCGCGCGAGTCATTGACGGCTTGCGCCATGCGGACGGGCTGGCCGCCGAACACGCCATCATTCTGCAGCAGCGCGCTGCGCGAGGAATTCACTTCGACTTCGAGCGCGACTCCCAACTCGTTGCAATATCCGAGAATATTCTTGTGGACCGAAGGCAGACGCGCCGGACCGCAGTTGAAATAATTTCCTTCGTCGAAGGTGCACTCCTGCGACGTGCCGTCGTTTAGCACGAGCTTCGAGCCGCGGCGCAGAGTCCAGTTGCGCCCGCCCGGACGCTCACGCGCCTCGATGACAGTGCAGTCGAAACCGGCCCGACGCATCTCGTGAGCGGCAACTAGCCCGGCAATGCCTGCGCCGAGAATAATCACTTTCGTTCCCCGACCAGTCGATGCGGGCAGCGGGAAATTCTGCTCTTGGCCGGTATCCGTCATGCCGAACAGGCCGAGGGAATGCATGGTCGTGAAAGCGGCGCCGAATCCGCCGACCTGCGCGACTCGGGTGATGAACTGGCGTCGGGTAATTGTCATTTGAGATTCGCTAAGGTATCACGGAGGACGCTTGCCGCCGCGCGCAATTTTTGGTCGCCGAGGAATCAATTTTCTTCTCAGACGATGGTCACAAAAGACGACTGATGGAGAGCCAGGTGAGCTTCTAGTCGGCCCTGAAGGGATGGGGAGCACTTGTGGAAGCGGCGGTCGAACTCGTTAAACTCCCCTTCCAGTGCGGCAGCAACAAAATCTTCAACTCTGGCGATCTTTGGTCGCTCGCGGCCAAGAAATAGATCGCCAGCCGCTTGCAGGATTTCCTTCTGGCAATTTGCCCCGAGGAGTTCGAGTACTTCGACTGCTTCGGGCAAATGCTCCGTGCCACGATTTTCGAAATATTGCAGATGCCCGCCTTTCTGCACCTCGCTTTCGTACCAGAACACGAGATGAGCCGGGCGCTGCTCTTCCGTCAGTTCGTCATAGGGCTCGAGCGCCAGCAAGTTGACGTAGGCATTCCATACCGTGGGCGGCCATGCCTCAACCTTTTCTTTGGCTACGGTTCGCGTCTTCATTGCATCACTCCTCGTCTCGCGCTTCGGGACGTTTCGAACTTTTAGATTTTTCCGCAAGACAACTGCTGTCACGAAGCATCCCCGATTTTCGCGAAGCCTTTTTCGATCACGTCGAGCGTATCTTCGGCGAGTTTCAGGGTCGGCAGCTCTTCGCGGGCGAACCAGCAGACATCCGCGGCATCGCTGGCGGCGGCCAGATCGCCCGCAACCCGGCGGCAGAGAAAATCAATCAAAACGTAGTGATATTGGACGCGCCGTTCGGTATTGCGCAGCACGCGGTCGTAGACGCCGAGCAGGTCGGCGGGCTCGACAACGAGCCCGGTTTCTTCGCGGGCTTCACGAATTGCGGCTTCGCGCACCAGCTCTCCGACTTCGAGCACGCCTCCGGGGATGGACCACTGCGCTTGCATGGGAGGGTGGGCGCGTTTGACGAGAAGGACGCGCGAGCCTTCGATAATGACGGCGCCGACGCCGACCATCGGGGTCGAGGGGAATTCGCGGTTCATGAGTACGAGGATTTTATAGCATCGTTGGGATTGGATTAGCGACGGCCCACAGCAGGTCCCTCCACAGCACTTCTCTTCCTTTCGGGAAGAGAAGTTCCGGTCGGGATGACAATGTGTGGTTGTGGCGCTGTGGTTAAATAAGGCGTCGTCATTTCTCTACTTCGAAATTTATGGCTCTCGAAGAATACAAACGCAAGCGGCGATTTGAAGAGACGCCGGAGCCTCCGCCGAAAGTGGAGACCAAGGCGGGAAATCGCTTTGTCGTGCAGATGCACGACGCGACGCGGCTGCACTACGACTTCCGGCTGGAGATGGAGGGCGTGCTGAAGTCTTGGGCGGTGCCGAAAGGGCCGTCGCTCGATCCCGCGGACAAGCGGCTGGCGATGCAGGTCGAGGATCATCCGGTCTCGTATTTTGATTTTGAGGGCAACATTCCGGAGAACAATTATGGCGCCGGAACCGTGATTGTGTGGGATGTGGGCACGTGGCAACCGCTCTCTCCAGTTCCGGTGCAGGGGAAATATGTTGCCGGTACGGAGGCCGACGCTGCGGCTATGCTCGCCAAAGGCGATCTGAAGTTTCGTCTAAACGGGAAGCGGCTGCAAGGGAGACTTCGCGCTGATCAAGATGCGCGGGCGTCGGCCCGGCAGCAAGGGCAACGAATGGTTGCTGATCAAGAAGCACGACGACCACGTGGTTGAGGGATACGAAATCGCGGCCATCGACACGTCAGTGCTCAGCGGGCGGAACCTGGAACAGGTTGCGGGGGATGCAGGCTCGGCGGAGTGGAAGAGTCGTCCAGGGTGGCGCGGAAAGCTGAAGGCCGCGTGGTTGGCTGATGCGATCGCTCGGGTCGAGAAGAAAAAAAAAGGCATCACCACAGAGGACACTGAGGGACACAGGGTAAAGACTAAGAAGAAAACCGCTGTGTCATCTGTGGCTTCTGTGGCTAAGGCTGTTGCTCCGAAAACCGGCTCGCCCGCCGAACCTGTGAAGCGGCCCATGCCGGTGAAGATTCATCCCATGCTGGCGGAGTCGGTGGAAAAAGCGTTTGACGGCGATGAATGGCTCTTTGAGATCAAGTGGGACGGATATCGCGCGATTGCGTTCATCGAGAATGGCAAGGTGCGGATGGTGTCACGGAATCAGAATGATTTGACGCCGCGCTATCCCGAGTTGAAAGACATGGCCGAGTTCGTCAAAGCCAAGACGGCGATTCTGGATGGTGAAGTCGTGGCGCTCGACGAGGACGGAAAAGCGTCGTTCAGTTTGATGCAGCAGCGGACTGGATTTCGCCCGGGCGGACGCCGGTCGGTGGGAAATGCCAATGTGCCAGTGCTGTATTACGCGTTTGATCTGTTGTATCTCGATGGCTACGACTGGCGGCGCGTGCCGCTGGAGCACCGCAAGCAGAAGCTGGCGTCAATCGTGAGTGCGGGCGATGGATTACGGTTTTCCGATCACTACGAAAAGAACGGCAAGGCGCTGTTTCAGATGGCGCAACAGAAGGGCCTGGAAGGCATCGTTGCCAAGAAGCGAGCGAGCTTCTATGAGGAGCGCCGCAGCCGCGAGTGGCTGAAGATCAAGATCAGGCAAACTCTCGACGCAGTCGTCGGCGGCTACACCGAGCCCGAAGGCAGTCGCGCGCATTTCGGATCGCTAGTACTCGGACTTTACGACAAGAAGGGACGACTCGTTCACATGGGGCAGGCGGGCAGCGGGTTCAACCAGAAGTCGCTAACGGAAATTTCTAAGGTATTGAAAAAACTCGAGACCAAGAAGAATCCATTCTTTGGAGAAGTCGAGGCGCTGCGGAAAGTATTTTGGGTCAAACCGGAGTTGGTAGCGGAGATTGAGTTCGCGGAGTGGACGGACGGAACCAGTGATGGCAGCGGACCGAAGCTGCGCGCGCCAGTATTTCTCGGGTTGCGCGACGACAAAGATCCGAAAGAATGCCGACTCGACGAGACCGGAGCGCAAACAACCGAGAACTAACTCAATCTACTTCACGTCTTTCATCGGCAGCAGCGTGCCATAATCGCGGCCGCTGGGATCTACCGCGCGGGCCACCACGCCGGCAAAAGCATCTCGCACTTCCGGAAACTTCGCCACCCACGCTTTGATCACCGCAACGTTGTTCTGGTAGGTCTGGTTGCTGTTCGATATGTCGGCAGCTTGATACTTCACAATCAGGTCGAGGTCTGCGCCCACCGCTTGCGGGAAGATCGCGGTAAGTTTATAGGTGGCCGGCGCAGCCGATAGGTCCACGGGTTTCCCGTCGGCCGGAAGGTCTGGTGGCCGCAAACTTTGCGACTCGGAGGAGAGCTTATCGGTCGCCGCCGTAGTACATGAAAGGTAGGGGCGAGATCAGGCTGCTCGCTTCCAGGTAGTAGAACCATGCGTTATGCAATTGGCCTTTGGTTTTATATTCGCGGGCGCGGGTCAAGAACCAGTCGCTGTCGTGACCTCCGATATACGCTGATTCGACATAGAGGCCCCCTAATTTCCAATCAGTTCCCATCTGCTGAAGAATCACCGAAAACATAACCTTCCCCTTCGGTGAAGTGGCGTCGAACAGAACGACGCCATACTTGCCAGGGGGCGAGATTATCCAGAAAAAACTCGGCGCTGCCCGGGGTCTGGCCATTCTTTCCGAAGACTCCACAGTAGAACTCGGCCCGGGCAGCTGGAGCGGTGCCGTCGGCTTCCAGCAAGAAAACAGATTTCAGAGTGCCTTGAGCGCCCGCGAAATCCTGCTGATGGTTCTTGATCGTAGCTTCAACCCCGGAGAAATTAGCCGCCAGACTGGGAATGGCACTCTGGCGTAGTGAGGCGACGTCGCCCTTGTCTGCCATGTCAAAATAACGTTGACCCGCCGAGGTGATGGCGGAGCGACTGGAGTCGTCAAGTTCGCCAGATGTCTGACACCTCTGACCCAAGGCGCAAAGGGGCAAAAGAGCGACTACGCCAAGAATGACCCATAGGATCGGGGTTTTCAGGCCGCGCGGCGCTACACTCATAGGGATTCCGCCTTTACTTTCATGGAGTTAGGCAGGCTTAGTTTACGCCTGCGCCAGACTATCTGCTTAAGATTTCACCCGGCCGCAAATGGTTGACTACAATCGACTTATTGGGCACCCCTTTGTGCCATATCGAGAACCTTTGCAAGAGGTTAGTCTTAGGACGTTCCAATCTGGTAGAGGGTATGCTCGCGGTTTCTTCGGATCTTAGCCGGTGCTAAAATTAGGCTAAAGGCGTCCAGGCCGCGTCCCCCACATCAGGTCCTGGGAGGTTTCATATGAGCACGGGATGGAAGTTCAGCAAAATTGTCGGTGTTCCGGTCCTGTGCGCCGCAATTTGTGTGGGAGTGGCGAGCTCCGCGACGAGAACTACTACGCAGACGCACCGGAAGGCGAAGAAGCCCTTGCCACTGCCTCCGTTGCCATCGGGGCCGACTGGGCCGGTACAACAAATTCCGCTCGACTCGATTGCGCCCGTGCCGCCGCAGGTGACCTACCAGAACGGGCAACTCACCATCGTTGCGGCCAACTCAACCTTGGGCGACATACTGCGCGCCGTTCGCAAACAGACCGGAGCAGAGATTGAGGTTCCAGTTGCGACCGACCGCGTTGTCACCCACCTGGGGCCAGGACCGGCCCGGGAAGTTGTGGCTGAACTGCTCAACGGGTCGCGCTTTAACTATGTGCTGATGGGCTCTTCGGCAGACGACACGGCGCTAACTCGTGTGGTGCTGGTGATGAAAACCGGACCGGATACTGTGACGCCACCCAGCGGACCGTCAATCGCCGAGCAACAGCAACTCGGAATCGTGCCGGGCGGACTCTCGGGGGCGCAGCCGGATCCGGGGCAGGACGCAAATGACGCAGCTGAGGAAAATGCGGATGACGCTGCCGCGGATCAGGCCGCAGCCGAAGCGGAGCAACCAGCCGCCGATCAGCCCGGGGTGAAGACTCCGCAGGAAATGTTGCAGGAAATGCAGCAACGCCAGTTGATGCTGCAACAGCGGCAACCACCAGGGCAGCCGCCGGTTCCGGGCGCGGGCGCGCAGGTGCCCCCGCAAGAGCAGTAGTCATCGCTTTAACAGAATGCAAAGGCCACGCCGGACAGCGCGGCCTTTTCCTTTGGGCTACGTTCGCTGCTGAATGTCTAGGGCTGATTTCCGCTGAGACTGGCGGAACGTGGCGCGGGGCGGGACGTTACCCCAAAATCACTGGGCCCAACGATTTTCTGCAGAAGCGCCCAGTCACGATCGACCTGAGATTCGGAAATTCCACGGGCGGACTTGGTGCGCAATTCCGACTGCAGACGCGCCTCCAGAAGCTGGCGCACGAGTTGCGGAGAAGCGTCGGTATTGAGCAGGTTACCGGCGGACGCGCCGATTTGCACCGGGCTCTCCCCGACCTGCAGTTGAAAAACGGGCCTGCCGCGCGCATCCACGCTTGTCTTCGCCCCGGCTTGCAGGCGCTCCCACGTTTTGACGGCATTCTGCTCGCGCTTTTCCGGATACGCGGCGGCCAGAAAATGTTTTAGCTGCAATTGGAAGGCGCGGCGATCCTCCCGGTCGACCGGAGGTTCCGGATTTCCGCCCACCACGAAGACCATTGCGTTGTGCGCGGGATCGAAGCGATTGGCGCCTGTGCTCACATACACAGCACCGACGCATCCGGCGAAGATCGGGCTGAACACGGCACTGGGTACGATGTATTTTTTCGAGGTGAAGAAAGACTCGACTACGCCGCGCACCGTGGAACTGCGCGGCATGCCGCCCGGCACCTGCTCGATGATCAGCCGTGAAGACTGAAGATCGGGATGGCGATCGCTGAATTTGGTCAGCATTTTCGCAAGCTGTTTCGGTGTGGTCATGCCCACATCGGCGATGACGCTGCGATGCAACGACTTTGGATAATAAAAATTGAGGATGCCCTTGGCGAAATCGGCGCAGTTTCGGCTGACGAGGTGAAAGTGTGATTCGTTCACCGATGAGTTGAGCTTGCGGATCAGAGCTTCGTCCTGCGCTGGCGTGGTTTCAATGTCGAAACCGTACATGGTGCGATCGTAGGCCGAGCCGACGAGCTCATACCAGTTGCCTCCCGGGGTTTCGCCGCCGTCGCGGTCAGGCGCGATATTTTCCAGATATTTGCGGCGATAGCGGTCGCGCAGAAAAGCGACCATCTTGGCGTCGGCAATCAATGGCACATCTTCCGGACGCTCAACCGCATAGAGATATGGGATGAGAGGTATCGCGACCCAATCGTACCCGCCCACGCCGTCGTAGCGGCTGAGAACCACTCCCGTTTCGCCCGGGGCGCAGCGGCGAAGAATCAGCGGAGTTTCGGCGCAGACGCCGGAGAGATACACGGCAGCATGCCCGGTCGGAGTGAAGAATCCCATTCGTCCGTAGGGCTCTTCCAATAGCAATGTCGCCGACGCGCTCGCCATCGCGGAGCACACTACGGCCATGATTCCTATCTGGATAAAAAAACGCCGCAATTGTTGAATGTGGCGTGGCAACATCGTAATCCCCAGACGAAATTGAACCTGTAATTTAGAACCCTTTGGATAGAGATTAGTTGCTGCTAATCGAGGGGTCCTGTTACGGAAGGACTATGAATCAAAGGGTTGAAACGGAAGGAGATAGAGTAAAAACCTGAGTTAAAGATGGGGTTGCCATTACTCCCTCGACGGGAGCAGCCGAGCCTTCGCCCAACGCGCGCTTTCCCGGACGGATTCCTCTTCGTCAGTCGCCATTTGTTCGAGCAGGGGCAGGAATTCCGGATTTCCGCTGTTTCCCATGGCGATGGCGGCATTGCGGCGCAGGCCGGAGCGCTTGGTGCGGCGGATGGGCGATCCGCGGAAAGTTTGGCGGAATTCCTCCACAGACATTTCTGCAAGCCACGCCAGAGCAGGGTTCACCAGGCCAGGGCGCGCTTCGAATTCTGACGCGGACGAGGCTGGCGCTCTGCGGTTCCAGGGGCAAACGTCCTGGCAAATGTCGCAGCCGAAAACATGGTGGCCGATTCCGACGCGAAGATCCTCTGGGATCGATCCGCGCTTCTCAATGGTGAGATAGGAAATGCATCGGTTGGAGTCAAGTTGGTAAGGCGCGACCAAAGCGTCGGTCGGACAGGCATCGATGCAGCGGGTGCAAGTGCCGCAGCGATCGGGCGCGGGCAGATCGGGCGCGAGTTCAAGCGACGTGAGAATCACGCCCAGAAAAAGCCACGAGCCCTTTTTCTGATTGATGAGGCATGTGTTCTTGCCGATCCAGCCGACGCCGGCGTACTTCGCGAAAACGCGCTCGACGACCGGGCCGGTATCGACGTAGCTGCGTGTGGTGAGCGCCGGCTCGGAATCGACAGTTGCTGCCCGACTTAGCGCGGCCTCCACCTGCTTCACGCGGCTGAGCACAGATTCGTGGTAATCCTCCCGGCTCCAGGCGTAGCGAGAAATCCATCCGCGAGTTGGGTCGTGGACTTGCGTTGAATACGGATTCGCTGTGTTGTAGTTGATGGCGCAAACAATCACGCTGCGCGCCCAGGGCGCGACGCGAGCAAGCGATGCGCGCTTGAGATCGCCGCGCTCGTCGCGCGCCTCCATGTATTTCATCTCTCCGGCACGGCCGGCATCGATCCATTCGGAAAAGTGTTTTAGGTCAGCGGCATCGGTCGCGGGAGCAATCCCGACGAGATCGAAACCGGCGCTCTCAGCCGCGCGGCGCACGATCTGTTTCACATCGCTGATCGAAGTGGCCAACGTTTTCCTCCCACCCTTCGCTTTAACCTCTCATTCGCGGATCACGCTTCCATTCCCAAAGTGGAATCGCTCACCACATTATCCGCACATTTCTGTTGCCTTCTCCTTATCACGGTATAAGACTTCTCCCTATAGAGTCACGCACGTTCCCTGCGCGTTCTCCAAAAATCTGTTCCTCAAAGGAGAATCGATTGAAACCACAAATCTCTAACGCGCAAGTTGCCACAACTCAGATATCCGTCATCAACGAGAGTACCGTGCTGACCGATGCTGAAGTGATCCCGGTCGTTATCGCCTTGCAGCAGCAAGTCACCAACGACTTCCGCCCCATCTGGGGCACAGACGCTGAATTGAACATGGTTCCGCAAGGCACGCAGGCGCCCGCTGGGACCTGGGAACTGGTAATTCTCGACGACTCCGATCAGGCCGGGGCACTGGGCTACCACGACCTGACTCAGGACGGCCTTCCCCTGGGTAAGATTTTTGCCGCCAGCGATCTGAAAGCCGGTACTTCGTGGTCGGTGACGGCCAGCCACGAATTGCTGGAGATGCTGGCGGATCCCAACATCAATTTGACCGCGTTCGTACAGAACGCGAACACTTCCGGAACACTCTACGCCTACGAAGTTTGCGACGCCTGCGAGGATGACAGCTTCGGCTACCAGATCAATAATATTCTGGTTTCAGACTTTGTTTACCCTGCGTGGTTTGAAAGCTTTCGCGCTGCAGGCTCGACGCAGTTTGACCGGCTGAACAAAATTCAAACTCCGCTGCAGTTGCTGCCGGGCGGCTACATCGGAGTATTCAGCGTGAGCGAGGGATCCGGCTGGCAGCAGCAAACGGCGGAGAAAATTCCTCTAAACCTGAGACAACGGGGCCACGTGGGCTCGCGCCGCGAACGGCGAGCGATTACCCGCGACCAGTGGCTCACCAGCCTGCCGCAGCGCAAGATCACGAACAATGCGCAGCAATACCGGCAGCATCTGCAGACGATTCAACGGCACAAAACGGCAGCCTGAGACCCGGCTGCATCCCCCGTCCGAAAGCCCCGCGGGTGCGGGGCTTTTATTGTTTTGAACTGATCCGCCGACGGCAAGATCTTTCAACGTCACTGCTGACAACAAAATGCCTTCCGCGGTTATGCTCCCACCATGCGCATTAGAAACCTCACCTTCGTCCTTTTCAATATGGCGCTTTTCGTTTCATGCGCGCTGTCCGCGCAAGTACCGGATTCGCCGCAGAAAACATCGACCGATGACTTGACGCTTTCGACCTACCGCGACCACAAGCCGGTTGAGTTTTCATCTGCTGACTTCAAGGCCATTCCGCACATCTCGATAACCATCCACAATTCGCACACCAATGCGGACGAAACGTATTCCGGCGTTCGTCTGGCTGAGTTGCTGGCCAAGATAGGCGCGCCGCTAGGAAACGATCTTCGTGGAAAAGCGCTCGCCAACTACATCGTGGCGACGGGCTCTGACGGTTACAAAGCCGTACTCGCTCTCGGTGAAATCGATCCCGCTTTTCATCCCGGAGAAGTTTTAGTTGCCGATACGATGGACGGAAAGCCGCTGGACGCACACGCGGGTCCGTTCAAACTGGTAGTCAGTGAGGACAAGCGTCCCGCCCGGTCGGTGCGCAATCTGGTGTCGATTGAATTAAAAAAGGCGAACTGAAGGAAGCGAACTGAAGGAAGGCGGTTAGTGAACGCCGAGCTTCTTGACTTCTTCGTTGTAGTATTTGCGGTACAGGATATCCCACTCCTGCGAGCCCTCGAGGATGGTGCGTTTCTGGCTCTCAATTTTCTGGCGGGCCGCGATGTCAATCTTCGCTTCCTGCATCAGCAGTTCTTCGAGAATCTTGCGGGTTTCCTGGCGGATGGTGTTGGGGTCTTCGATGAACTCGACTTCGTCCATCTGCTTGAGCACGTCGGAAACCGCCCGGGCAAGTACGTTGACTTTATCGCGGCTGAGTCTCACAGCACCGCCTTGTACTTACGCACGAGTTCGGTCTTCACCTTGCGAAACATTTCCTGATAGTTGGCCCCGGTCTTGTTCATCTCTTCGGAATAGGCCTCGAGGATGACGCGGACTTCGTCATTAATGCGATCTTCAAGAGAAAGTTCATCGACCAAAGCAGCATTTACCCGCTCGGTGACCGCGGGCAGCGCGCTGGTCTCGATGAACTTGCCAGCTATCAGTTTCTTGGTAACTTCGCGAGCTAAATAGCCCACATATTCTTTGGAAAAAAGCATGTGTGGATGGGTGTCCTGCGTACAACCGTTTCTCAATATGAATCAAAAAGTGTAACACACGGCGGGGTTGGACGGAGGCAGGTGCGTCAAGACTCTCGTAGTCGTTGGCGCTACGGAGCCGGCGGCGCTGTCTGGTCGCGCAGGGTGTACACGAATTGCCGGATTTCGTGGCGTTCGCGTTCTATTTTTTGCGCCGCTTCATTATTTGCTTGTTCGTAGATGCGGAGTTCGGCTTCCGCCTTCGCGGCGTCACCCGTTCGCCGATACACCTGGGCAAGACGATAGTGAACCTCGGCCATTCCTGGGTCGGCACGGATGGCCTGGAGATAATCCGCGATCGCTTGCTGATAATCTTCCTGCGCGGCGTGCAGGATTCCGAGCTGTAAATACGCGGGCGCCGGACTTCGGATCGAGACGGATCGCCTTCGTCAGCAAAGCCTCAATTGCAGCCGCGCTACCGGCATTCTGCTGCGCCTGGCCCAGCTTCCACAGGCCAACAGCATAGTAATAGTTCGCTTCGGCGTTCTCTGGTTGTTGAGTGACGAAGCGATGAAGCTTTTCGACGGCCTGCGGTGAAGGCGTGGTCTCCGCGTCCTGCATCATTCCCAGAAATAAGTATGGCGTCGGATCGTTCGGATTCAGATCGGACGCCGCGGAAATCTTTTGTACTGCCTGATCGTACGATCCGCGCGCAAACCACGACGCTCCTACTCCAACCAGCATGCGAACAGAGTGAGGGAATAATTCGTTCCCGCGCGTGAAAACTTCCTGGGCGGGCTCCGGCGCGTGATGCAGCAGAAGTTCGGAACCCCAATCGAAAATATAAGATTCACTGGAATCCATTTCAGCGGCGCGCTGGTACTCGCGCACCGCCTCCAGAGAGTTGCCCAGCTTCTCCTGCACGTCCCCGAGTGCGTGATGGAGAGCGGGTCTGTCTTCACGGGCCAACCCTGCCAAAAGCTCGTCACGTTCACGTTCGTAATTGCCAGCAGCTGCACTCGATGGAATCGTGCCAAGCGAAGCCGTCTCTTTGGCCAGCGTTTCGCGGGTTCGCACGATTGTGTCGGAACCGTGGCCGCCAAGACTGGTCGTGTCGGTAACTCCAGCGACCGTGAATTGCGGCTGGTCAAAGAACGCGGGCTTCTGCGTGCCGGCGGAAGCAGGCACCGTCACAGGCAGCATGGCGAGATCAACTGTCTTTCTTTCTTGCGTGTTCAAGAATAACGAAGGAACTTCGGCGTCACGATATCCGTCCACCGTGGCTCGCAAAGCATAGACCCCGGCGTGCAGACCGAGAAAAATGTAATTTCCTTGCGAATCCGTCGAGACTGTTTGCGCGTGTGCCGCGTCCTTGGACTGCAAATGTACAACTGCGGAGGCCACCGGGTTTCCCTGCGTATCGCGAACCGTGCCGCGTAGCGAAGCCGAGGCCTGACCCACGGACAACGGCTGCAGACACAGAATCAGCAATGCAAAACAGCAACCGATCGCGCCGGCAGAATTAAGTATCGGTGAAATCGTGGAAGCACGGCACATGGAGTGATGAGGTGGGACGCTCGTAATGAAATCGTCAAACGCGTCTGATTCGAATTTTATCTGCGGTTACTCCAGCTGGCAATCATCCTTGGTTCGTGGGAACGAAAACAAAAATGCTGGCGCAGCCACACGTTCTCAAAATAGAATGCAGTCCTTTGCGACAGGCGTTTGAGGGAGATCACATGCGACGAGTCCGCAAGTGGGTGATAGGAATCGCGTTGCTGCTGTCGACTGGCATTGCGTGGAGTCAACAGTCCCACCCGCAAACGCAAGATCATTATCGATCAGGATGCCGCCGGCCCTGGCGGGACCGATCAGCAGTCGATGCTCTTGCTGATTCAATCGCCGCAAACCGAAATTCTCGGCATCACAGTAGTGACGGGTGACGCCTGGCTCAAAGAGGAAGTCGCCCACACGCTGCGCATGCTGGAAATTGTTGGACGCACTGACATTCCGGTTGTGGCGGGAGCCGAATATCCGCTGGTGCGGCGCAAGGAAGACACGGAACTGTGGGAGCAGCAGTTCGGCTCCGTGCCGTGGGTGGGTGCGTGGACGCCGCGGCGGTATCACCCGGCCGATCAGTTGGGCGATATGCCGGAGGGCAAGCCCGCCACCAAAGCGATGGACGAGGACGCTGCGCATTTTTTGGTGCGCATGGTTCAAAAATATCCGCATGAAGTCACGATCTACGCCGGCGGCCCCATGACCAACCTCGCGCTCGCCATTTCGATTGATCCGGAGTTCGCGAGCCTGGCCAAAGAGTTGGTTTTCATGGGCGGAAGCCTGAATCCCAAGACGGATGATCCTGAATTTGTAAACACGCCGCGGCATGAATTCAATCTGTGGTTCGATCCCGAGGCGGCGCACATTGTGCTGACCGCACCCTGGAAGAAAATTGTCTGTACCACTGTCGATATTTCCGTCAAGACGCGCTTGACTCAGGATTTGATCGAACGAGTGAAGGCCGGCAATGGTCCGGCCGCGCGGTATGTCGGTTCGTATGCGCGACTGTTCGGTCAGTACAACTATCTGTGGGACGAACTGGCGGCTCTGGCTTGGCTCGATCCGACTCTGATCACGGCGAAGGAAAAACGCTATCTGGATGTCGATCTGAACCGCGGCGCGGGCTACGGAAACTCGCTGAGTTGGACGGATAGCGACAAGCCTCCGACGGTGGGTTCGCTGGTCGAGGTGCAAACGGATTTGGACTCGCAGAAGTTCTACAACGGGTTCGTCGACTTACTCACCGCGGCGACTCCGAAACCCTGACGAGCTGTTGCTTATTGCAATTGTTCGAGCGCCTGCTTTGCCTGCGCGTGGTCGGGATGCTGTTTGAGCAGATCGAGTAGAACGCTCCGAGCCTTGTCCCGCACGCCTTCCAAGGCATAGACGTGCGCCAGGTTCAGATATGCCTGATCAAACGCAGGCGCGACGCGGATGCACTGCTCGAAACTTTCGACAGCCTGGTCGATCCGCTGCGTCATCAGATAGAGCACTCCTAGATTATTCAGCGCCTCAGGATACATCGGGCGCGCCTTCAACGCCCGCTGCAAGTATTCGTACGCTTTCGAGTTGTCTCCGGCCTGCGCAAATACCATCCCCAGACTGTAATTTGCTTCCGGATCTTGCGGTGCAACCTCCACCGCGCTCTCTAAAACTGCACGAGCCTCATCCCAACGCTGCAGAGAACGATACGCGTTGCCCAGGTTGTCGAGCGAAAGCAGATGATGTGGGTTCAGCCGCAGAGCTTCCAGAAAGCATGGAACCGAATCGCCGACCCGGCCCTCGCGTGTAGCGATGACGCCAAGATTGTTCCAGGCATCGGGAAGAGTGTCAGGATAGTTGGCGTTCAGTTTCACCACGCGCTCGAAAATCTCGCGGGCAGCGGCGCTCCTATCTTCATTCAGATAGACGCTGCCGATGCCGTAAAGTGCTTCGGCGCTCCTCGGATCGTCGCGCAAGGCCTGCTGGAATGAGGCTTCAGCCTGATCGAGATATCCGCGCTGAAAAAACAGCGCACCGTACGAGAGATAGTTACGACCAACGTCAAGGGAGTACGTCGAGCTTGGAAATGGAAGGCCGAGCGCCAGTCGCTCCGCGTCAGTTTGTGGAATTCGCTGAAGGTCCCGGGTCACGTGTTCAGGAATGATTGAGCCTTGATACACCTTCACGATGTCGCCCTTGCGGTCGAGCAGGAACGAGGTCGGCAGGCCGAGATCGCGGTGCCGGTCGAACAGCTGGCGATAGAGAATGTTATAGATGGCGGCAACGTCATCGGAGCCTCGCAGAATCGGGAACGCAAACTGCGGCAGCGATGAGTTCAACTTTTCGTCGGCGAGATCGTCGACTGCTACCACGAGCGCATGCAATCCCAGCGCCACCCACTGCCTGTTCGCATTCTGAAGCTGTTTCAGTTCGTCGAGAGAATCCGGCGACTTGAGTGACCAGAAAATGAGGAGCGCCGGGTTGCCGCGCATGGCAGACAGCTCGTGTATTCGGCCCGACAAATCCGGAAGCGAAACTTCTGGCGCGGCGACCGGCGCCAGAAGCCAGGTTTCAACCTTGGTCGGGAGTAGCTCAGCCTCTTGCGATATCGCGACAGCAGGAGTGAGGTTCTTCGTCGACCATGCGAACGGCTCTGCATTCGTCGAATCGGTACCCTCTACAAGCTCGATCCGATGATTGACGGCAAGGTTCTGAAATTTCTGCACGAGGCCGCTGGGCCAACGAATCAACGCTCTCACCGGACCCGTTGCCTCGCCGAGGCCGAAGAGAACATCTTTGCTGTGCTGCGAAAGGAAACCGGACCCCGCTTGAACCACACGGGTTTGCCGTCCTGGGCCGGCTTCGATCGTGACGCTGGCGCCGATGGCGTCGGGGTTGCTCTTCGTGCCTCTCAGCCGGAACACAATAGACGCCGGCAGATTCTCCAGCACATTTTTTAGGATTCGCAACTGAGGTGCGTTGCGGTTTTTCAGGAACACTTCGACGCGGCCATCATGATCGAAATCGGCAAGGGCAAACGCCCGGCCATCTTCGAGGAAGTCCACCCCAATCACGCTCGAGATGTCCGAAAACGTTCCATCCCGATTGTTGGCGTAGAAAACATTTCGTTCGTAACCACTCCAGGTTCCGTCTGCACGGATGAGTTCGTTGATCGCGTTCCATCCTTGCTCATAGTCGTGGGCCGGTCGGGCATCGTCAGGAGACCGCGCGACAACTTGCCTCCAAAAGAAACTATTCAGATCCCGACGCGAAGCACCAGACACCATGCCATTCGCGATGTACAGATCGGGGAAGCCGTCGTGATCGAAGTCGAACGCGTCGCTCGACCACGCCCAGCGGCCCATTCCAACTTCCGCGGACGTCGTCGCATCGTCGAAGGCCGCGCCACGATTCCGCAACAGCGAATTCCCCATCGCATGCTTCTGATAAAGCGCTCGCACCCCCTGCGGCGACTCCTTCTTGAACACTTCCTGTCGCCCAACGCGCTCGCCGGCCGCGGTCCACATATTGCCGACGTATAAGTCCTGGGCGCCATCGTTGTCGTAGTCGAGCCAGGAAGCGCTCATCCCCGCGCCGATATCTTCGCTCGCCGTTTGCGGCGCCACATCGACGAAAGTTCCGTTACCCTGATTGCGGTAAAGATTCTTACGTCCGAAATCATTCACCACGTAAAGATCGGGCCAGCCGTCGCGATCATAGTCGCCCCATCCGCAGCAAAAGCTGTAGCGTGTGTTGTTATGGCTGAGGCCAGCGGCGGCTGTCACGTCGCGAAACATTCCGTCACGCTGGTTCCGCATCAGAAAATTCGGTGGCCCGTTCTCGGCGTCGTGATAGGGAGACGGATATTTGTATTGCCCCGTGCCCTGGTAGTAGGAGTAGAGACAGAAATAGACATCAAGCCAGCCGTCGCGATCGTAATCCGCTGCAGCCGCACCGGTGAACGTTCCCTGCGGAGGGTTCGCAAACTGAAACGCATCGGGCTTCTGACGATACTTGCCGCCGCCTTCGTTCACGAACAATAAAGGACCATTGGCGCGTACAACGATCACGTCCTGGTGGCCGTGATTGGTGAAGTCGGCGAAGAGCGCGCAGGCCGTGTTCTCCAGAACTCCCAGGCCCGACTCCTCAGTGATATCGATGAAAGTTCCGTCGCCCCGATTGCGATAGAGCCGATTGGGCAAGCCCGCAGGTTGGCAGATGTAGAGATCATCGAAGCCGTCATTGTCAACGTCGGCGACCGAAACTCCGTTGTGCCCGTAGATGTCGATTCCGGACGCACCGTCGATCACTGTGCGCCAGTAGTCAGAGCCATGCAGCAACTGCGCAGAGTAAGAAAAATTCGCGCCGAGCGCGGCTGACGTGATATCTGCATAGACGGGAGAATTGGAGCGCGCCAGAGTCTCGTCAAGGACACGCCAACCATGGAGAAGAAACGCGCCAGCCAAACTCGGCCGCCAAGACAACTCCCAATTGCCGACACGCTGCTCACGATGAAAACCGGCTCCAGTGCCCACGATTTCGTAGCGAACACGCGTCTTCAGAGAGGCAGGTAGCTGCGAAAAAGAAGGCTCAACACCGGAAGCCTCGATCCGCGTGATCTGGAATTCTGCAATTACGACGTGCGAGAAGCCGCTGAAAGAGGATTGCCACCCTCGAAGAAACGCATCGCGTTTCAGGGTCGCTTGGGTGGAAAACTTGTTCTCGCGGACTCGTATCTCTGCATTGGAACGCACGACCCGCGACTCGGCCGACGCAAAGTCGACGCCCAAAAACTCTGGCCCGAGAGCTCCGGCGATTGCATCAGTCTGCGTGGGAGACTGCAACAGATCGGCGCTCCATTCAGAAAGAATCGCCGCAAGCTGGTCGGCATATTTTTCTGTAACGAAATCGTCGAGACCTGACTGCACCTGCAGGAGCGTGGCATCAAGCGGCCGATCACTGCGATAGTGAGGATGCAAGTGGAAGGCCGCTTTGGAAGCTGGCTCTGTGAAAGGTGCTCCTGACTTGCTGCTTGGAAATACAGAAGCCCAAAGACTGGCGGGAATCAGAGACACTCCGACGCTCTGACAGAAGCGGGCCAGAAACTCGCGCCGCTGCGGATCGACGGGCAGAGGAGCCTTGTCTGTCTCACTCAGAGATGCGCCTCGAAGAGTCACAGGTGCAGCGAAGCTAACATTCGTAGTTAGGTGGGTCAAGGCCGCTCGGACAGCGCTCCTTGCCGAAGCACTATCTTCCGATCGTTGTCCTGCAAGATCGTTATCTTGCAAACGTGGTTGCTGTTCGCATGACGATCCAGGAATTATGGATTCGAAGGATTTTAGTTTGCGGCGTTGAGTCCGCCGCCACGCTTCCTATTTTCCTATAAATCCTGTCGAGCGAGTATACTTCTCCGACCGTCGCATCGGGCTTTCGTGAATTCGAAGGGCCTCGGCGCTCAGTCTGATAAAAACTTGACCAACCCACCATGAAACGCGTTTTTTTCTCTCGTCGAAAAAGCCACACTCGGCATCTTGCTCTGACCTCGAAGCAAGCTGTCCTCTGCCTGTTGGTTTTTGTGGCGTTAAGCTTCTCCGGACGCGCGCAGACCGCTCCCGCGTCTTCATCGGCGGGCCCCACCCAGGATTATTTGGTCTATGTGGTTTGCGAATCGGCCGACAAGATTGTGCTGATTCGTTTTGGTCCGGGCGGCGCTAAAATCGAGAGCCAGATGCGCACCGGCCTCATGCCCATGGATGTGAACGGTCCGCATGGCATCGCGGTTTCTCCCGACAAAGAATATTTTTATGTTTCACAGGGCCACGGCCGCCCCGACGGTTCAGTCTGGAAATATCGGGCCGGCACCGACACCGTCATCAAGTACACCAGCCTGGGGTTGTTTCCGGCGACGACCGACATTACTCCCGACGGGAATTTTATTTACGTGGCCAATGCAAATTTCCACGGCGACATGGTTCCGTCGTCGATCTCGGTCGTCGCCACCGACCAGATGATTGAGGTCAAACGCATTCCCACCTGCACTATGCCGCATGGTTCGCGACTCAATCACGCCGGCACCAAACATTATTCCGTTTGCATGATGGACGACATGCTGGTCGAGATTGACGCGCGGAAATTCGCCGTCTCCCGCTATTTCATGCTGGCGAAGGGCAAGGAAATGGGGATGAGCGGCACGCCGTTTCCGAACGGTATGCCGGACAATATGCCGGGTCACAAAATGCCGGAACCCAAACCCTCGTGCACGCCGACCTGGGCACAACCCTCGAACGACGGCTCGATTATTTACGTGGCCTGCAATCAATCGAACGAGATTGTCGCCATCAACACTGATACCTGGACTCTGGCGCGCCGATTTCCTGCCGGAACCGGTGTCTATAACCTGGCCATGACCAAGGACGGCCGTCTGATTGCCACCAACAAGCGCGGGCAATCGGTGTCGATCTTCGATCCGGTCAAGGGCAAGCGAACTCGCGAAAATTCCCACGCAAAGAAAAATCGTCCATGGAGCCGTGGTTTCCCCGGATGACCGCTACGCCTTTATTTCGGTCGAAGGAGTGGGCTCCGAACCGGGCACGGTCGAAGTGATAGACCTGAGCAGTTTGAAAACCGTCGCCACGGTCGATGTTGGGCCGCAAGCGGCAGGCATTGATTTCTGGAAGACGGAACCGAGCAAGCAATAAAAAGCTGTCTTTGGTCTTAGTCAGTCGCGGGTTTTGCCAACGACCAAGGACCAAGGACCAAGGACCAACGACCGACGACGATTCATTTGACCCTGGAGGGTGAATGTTCAAGCACAGCGCAGTTCGATTCGCAGTTGCGGTCATGATTCTTTGCGCGGGGAGCATCGCGTGGTCGCAGGACGCTGCCAAGCAGGAACCGGCAAGCACCTCCGTGGCTCCCGCTAGCGTGGAGGTCACTCCCAAAACCATCGACGCTCACGTCGGCGAGAAAGTCAAGTTCAGCGCGGTCGCCAAAGATGCTGCGGGCAATGCCATCGACGAAAAGCCTTCGGTCTGGTTCGCCGCTCCGTTCGATCTGGCGGGCGCGGATGATGCAGGTGAAGTTACGTTTCATGCGCCCGGCAGTCGTGACGGTAGGCGCGGTGATTGCCGGGAAGGCCGGGTACGCCACGGTCAACGTGAGCGAATTCGAAAGTGACCGAGCGTTGAAATTGAGCCGACAGCCTATCTCAGCGTGGTGGTCGGCGGCGCGGAAAAACTCACCGCCGTCAGTCGCAGCTCGAACGGGAATCCCCGCACCGATGTGGCGGTCGAAGTGGGCGTCGGAAAAACCCTCTGATCGCCACAGTCGATGCGGCTGGGCTCGTCACCGGACTCGCACCCGGGGCAGGTAACGATCAAAGCGACCGCGGAAGGCGCGAGCTCGAACGTAAAAATTCAAGTGGTGCGCGATGCCGTGCATAAGCTGACTGTCAAGCCTGCCTCCGCGGAAGCTCGCACCGGCGATGTGGTCCACTTTAGCGCCACCGCGTTCGGTGCGCAGCGGCAGCCTGAAAGACACGCCGGTGCGATGGTCCCTAAGCAGCAGCAGTGGAGGCGCTGACGGTTTATCCCGACGGCGGGTTCGTTGCCGAAAAGGCTGGCACGTATGTCGTGATGGCGAGCAGCGGCCAGCACAGCGCCGTGGCGTCGGTCGTGGTTCGGCCGCGCAATGTGGAGCGCGAGATGGATGTAGTGTGCCCACGTTCCCATGCCCGATCTGCAGATGTCGGAGGAGTGGATCATCGGCCATCACGCTTATCTGTCGACGATCGCGGATAAAGTTTTCGTCTACGACATCGCCGATCCCGCGAATCCCAAACTGCTCGACACCCTCAAGGTCGATGCGCGCATCATCAACGACATCAGCACCACGCCCGACGAAAAAATCGGCGTGTTCACGCGCGAAGGAGCTTCGAACCGCAAGAACGGAATCGTTTTCCTCGACACTTCCGATGCCTCGCACCTGAAAGTTCTCTCCGAATACACCGCGACCGTCACCGGCGGCGTGCACAGCGCTTACATCGACGGACACTACGTTTACCTCACTGACGATGCCACTGGATCGCTGCGCGTGATTGATTTTCAGGATCCGAAACATCCGAAGGAAGTGGCGCGCTGGGAGGCGCAGAATCCCACGGTGGTCAGCATGGAAACCAAGCACGGCACCGTGACCAGCGGGCGTTACTTGCACGATCTACAGGTGAAGGACGGCCTCGCGTATCTGGCGTACTGGAGAGATGGATTGATCATCCTCGATGTGGGCAACGGCATGGCCGGAGGCAGTCCGGAGAATCCCAAGCTGGTCAGCCAATACCATTTCAATCATTACGAGCTTTACGGCGACGGCTGGCTGGCGGGCACGCACAGCGTGTTCCGCTACAAGAATTATTTGTTTGTCGGCGACGAAGTGTTCCCCGCGATTTTTGAACTCGACGACCGAGACCGCATCCCGGTGCGCGCCATCTGCCATGTGATGGATGTTTCCGACATCAAGCATCCGCAGGGAAGTGGCGCAATACGAAGTACCGGAAGGCGGATCACATAATTTCTGGGCCGCGAACGACATGCTCTATGAGGGCTACTACAGCGGCGGGGCGCGCGTGCTCGATATTTCCGGCGAGCTGCGCGGCGATCTCTACCGCCAGGGCCGCGAGATTGCCCGCTTCTGGACGGGAGATGGCAAAGGATATCCGCCCGAATCTGCCGTTCACCTGGGGCGGACAACCGTGCTCGGTGACGTGCGACAGCCCGCTGCTGAACAGCCTGATGTATTTCAACGACATCCACTCCGGGCTGTGGATCACGAAACTCGGCGACCCGAAATTCGAGGGCTCGACCACTTCCCCGGCGGTTCGCAAGGGCGAACGGACGATTCATTAGCACTTGGTGCGGGGAGGGCTGGACTGCCGCGCGAAGAATTGCGCAACGCGCAATATTCAATGCTCTATGGCGGCGGAATCACAGCCTGGGTAATGTTGGAGTATCCGCTTTCGCCGCCGGAATCAACGGCTGTAGTTGCGTAGCAGTAGGTCGTTCCGTCGGTGACGTTGTTGTCGGTGTAGGCCGTGCTTGAACTTGCCGTTGAAGCTATGTTCGAGTAGGTGCCGCACTTCGATGACGAGTAGACCGAGCGGTACACGTTATAGCTTTCAATCCCCGAGCTCGAGCTCGCAGTCCATGATAGGTTCACGCTGTGAATCGGCGCTGCTGTACCGGTCCCGGTGAGCGACGATGTGGTTGGCGTGTTGACGGCTGAACTGGCGAATAAGGCTGTCGCCGAAGCCGATCCGCTCGCGCCGGGCGTGAACGTCACGGTGAATGTGACCGGCTGACTCGTCGTCACCGTGACCGGGAACGAGAGCCCGCTGACCGAGAATTCGGAAGGGTTCGCGCCGCTCATGCTGACCGAAGTTACCGACACACTCGCGCCGGTCGCGCTTAGCGTTCCGGTTTGCGTTCCGCTCGTGCCCACCACCACGCTGCCCGCGTTAACCCCACTCACCGCCAAGGTGCCCTGACTCTGCGAGACTGCGGTGCCGCTTAGCCCGATACTCAAGGCCGGATTCGTAGCATTCGAACTTATCAAAACGCTTCCACTGGAACTCGACGTCGACGTCGGCGAAAACGTCACACTGAAAGAGGCGCTCTGCCCCGGAGTCAAGGTCAACGGCGCAGTGATTCCCGCGATGCTGAATCCGGTTCCACTCACCGTGGCGGCTGAAACGGTGGCATTGATGCCGCCAGTGTTCTTTATGGTCTCGGTTTGCGATTGATTCTGCCCGACGGTGACGTTCGAAAAAGTCAGGCTCGTTGGACTCGCGGTCAACGTCGCCGGAGTCACTCCCGTGCCGGAGAGCGCGACATCGACCGTCGTGCTCGACCCGCTCACCGTGATCGACAGGCTGCCACTGGCGGCGGCTGCGGTCGTCGGGGTAAAGACCACCCCAAACGTGGTGCTCTGATTCGATACCAGGGTCAAAGGCAGCGTCAGTCCGGTATAGCTGAAGCCGGCGCCCGAAACGGTGGCCTGCGAAATGGTAAGGTCTTCGCCACCCGTGTTCTTCAAAGTCTCGGTCTGGGTCTGGCCGATTCCCACCTGCTGGTTGCCGAACCCGATGCTGGTCGGACTCGCAGTCAAAGATCCGGCCGTGACCGCAGTGCCGGTCAGGGCGATAGTCAAAGGAACGCTCGAGCCACTATTGGTGAGCGACAGGCTTCCGGTGATGCTCCCGGCGGTCAGGGGGTTAAAGACAACAGTAAAGGTAGCGTTCTGGCCAGCGGCCAGGGTCAAAGGAAGAGTAAGGCCGGTCGTGGAGAATCCAGCGCCGGTGACGGTTGCCTGCGTAATAGTAAGGCTGGATCCGCCCGTGTTGCTCAGAGTGTCGGATAAGGACTGGCTAGTGCCAACCTGCACGTTCCCGAAGGTGACGCTCGCAGGCAAGGCACTCAAACTACCCGGCTGAGCGCTCTGTGAATTGCTTTTACCGGAGCTGAATCCCTGGCAGCCCACCATTGTGGTAAGGGCTATCGCGATAATCAGGGCTGTCCAACGAGCTGGGGGATGGCTCATATAGTGTGTGCCGTTCAGCCGCTAGGTTAAGCGACGAACGACACAGTGAGTGTGCCCGTTCGAGCGAGATTGCGTAAGGTTCCGAAAGGGCATACCTGCGGCGCTCCGATCGGACAACTCCGTTCCTGCCAATCACCTCTCCCGACCCCGACTGCCGTGCTCGCTTATTAGCTTCTCTTTTTATTCGCGGCGGCGGCGTCGACTCGAGAGCGATGAATTCTATCGGACTGCCGAGTCGACATCTGTGGAAATCCCAGCCCCGCACGGCTTCTGGGACTTCTTAGTCAGTTCTAATTTGGAACGATTTGGCCGTTCGGACATGGCCCAGATGTACTGCTGGAATCTAGCCGCGGTGCGCCGGATCTTACAAACTGTACGGCATGCGACTCCCCCAGTCCTTTTTTCGGCCCCTCTCCGTCTACGTTGTCCGCGGTTCACTCGCTGGCGTGATGCTCGTTTTGCTTGGGCTCGCATCAGTCAACGCTGTTGCCGGCACTCCGCAACTCACATGCTCGCCCTCGAGCATTCGGTTCGGAAAGGTCGACGTCGGGCAGAGCGAAACTCTGATGATTACCGTGACCAACGGCGGTCAGACCAGCGTATCCTTGTCCGCCATCAGTGTGAGCAACCCGGCCTACGCCATTTCTGGCGTGACTTTGCCAGTAAGTCTGCCGGCGGGGCAGAGCCTGGATGTGAATTTGATCTTCAGTCCTTCCACTGACGGATGGACCGGCGGCACCATCGGTTTTGCCAGCAACGCCTCCAACCGGGATCTGATCGTCGGCGTGGGCGGCACGGGCGTAAGTCACGAGGCACTGACCTCGAGTCCCTCCAGCCTGTCGTTTGGCCAAGTGTCGGTAGGGAGCACTTCCAGTCTGACGATCACACTCACGAATCTACAGACCTGGACGGCGCAGATTTCGGCCGTGCAAAGCACGAACCCTGCGTTCACGGTCAGTGGCCAGAGTTTTCCTCTAAGTCTGGCCGGCGGGAAGAGTGCAAACTTGATGGTTAGTTTCACTCCTACCTCGTCCGGCACCGTCGGAGGTAGCCTGTTTGTTTCTGGCCCCGCAATCAGCATCCCCCTTATCGGCACCGGATCCTCGCCCGCGACCGGCCAATTGACCATCGCTCCAACCGCGTTGAGCTATGGCAACGTCAACGTAGGCACTACTGACACTCTGCCTTTGACCATCAGCGCGGTGGGCGCCAGTGTCACGGTTTCCTCGGCATCGAGCAGCAGTTCTCAATTTGTCATGCAGGGAGCTTCCTTCCCGCTGACCATCGCGTCCGGCCAGAGCCTGGCATTGAATGTGGCATTCACTCCGAAAAGCACAGGGACGGTGACCGGTTCCCTTTCGTTTACCAGCAACGCCTCCAACTCACAGGCCAGCGAGTCTCTGACCGGCGTCGGCACATCCATTCCCTATAGCGTCAGCATCTGGTGGAATCCCAGTTCCGATGTCGCTGGCTACAACGTTTATCGCAGCACTTCGTCCAGCGGCTCGTATACCAAGATCAATTCCTCGCTGGACCCGAATACGGCTTACACCGACAGCACTGTGGCCTCAGGCAGCACTTACTACTATGCGGCGACCTCGGTGAACTCTGCAGGGCAAGAAAGCTCGCTGTCCACCCCCCCGGTTCAAGCAGTGGTTCCGTAGGACTCACCGATAGAACTACTCCACGGGGCGGGTGCAAAGTGCCCGCCTTTTCCTTTGAATAGAAGGAACTTTGTCTCCATAACTGCACGGCGCTTCTCCACGTAGCGTCGAGCTGGATTCTTCCTTTCCGTCTCCAGGACTTGAGGTAACTTTCGTAACCTGCCCCGCCCCCAAAGTAATAATTCTAAACACGTTAGTAGCCCATTCGGGCTATTCTCCCGGCCCCCAACATCCGTTAGTACTAGTACAGGTGGCCATCGTTCCTGGCTCCCTAAAGTTTATGGGGACAAACTGGGTTAGCTCGATTTTTAGGCCGAGAACGGCGGTTCTTCTGGCTGTTCTTGGGTTCTGCCGACCCGGAATGGCGCAACAGGTCTCATTTGCGCTGCTTCCGCCGCCCCGAGCGATCGAACCGGCCCCGATGGTGAGACCGGCGCAACAAAAGCCGGTTTCGTTCGAAACCGGGGATAACCATCATTTTTGGGATCGCGAGAACACCTGCCTGTTCGCCACGTCGATCGCCTTCAGCGCCGGCGATTTCGTGGTAACCCGCGACAACCTGCGCGGCGGCGGCCAGGAACTGAACCCTGTCGTCAACCTCTTCGGTCACAGCTCCGCTGGCCTGGCTGTAAACTTCGCCAGCGAGAATCTTGGGATCGTCGGGCTCAGCTACTTCTTTCACAAGACTGGACACCACAAAATGGAGCGCGCCGTTTCCATGGTGAATATTGGCGGATCGGCAAGCGCAATCGGGTTTGGGCTGGCTCATCGATAGAGTCGGATCGTTAGTTAGTACCTCGCGCCGCGTGATTAACTGGCTGCAGGTTTCACGGAGACTCTTGCCTTCCGGCTCTCGCCGCGCCGCAGGGCCCATAGAATCAGGAATATCGCCAGCAGCGCGACCGTCAAAAAAATTACCCCGCCTTGCCGGTGCAGTCTGCCGGTCATGAAACCAGCATCGACTCGTGTGGTCAACGCTCCGATCACGAATATGCGCAAACCATTCTTGGCCACCGAGAGCGGAATCGCCGCCGCGACGACCACAGCTTTCCGCCAAAAAGAGACTAACAGCAACTGCGCGACCACCATGGTTGTTACCAACAGCACCATGCTTGAACGAATGCTGCTGCACTCAGGAGCGACCTCCAGCGTCAGTCCTGGAATGTGCAAAAGTATGTCTCGCTGCTCGATCCGAAAGCCGGCAGCCGCGAAAAGAAAGCGCGCAGAGGCCGCCGAGCCTCGCTGCAACAGGTTCACGATCGGGTCCAACCAGGTTTGGGGAAGCGGAACCAGCCACAGTAGGAAACAAAGTGGAAAAAGCGCCCGCCGGAAACTGGCGATGCCAAAGCACAAGACAAACCCTCCCATCCACCACGCAACCAGCGCGAGAATGTTCAGCGCCAGCGGCGTTTCGACGGCAGAGAGCCCCTTCCATCGCAAACTGAGATTCACGAGAAGTGCGATGAACATCATTGCGGAACCGGCCGCCGCGCTCGAAGTCGAGAAGCCGTAAGCCGGTTGCCGAGCCGTTGATTTCCATTGCACTGACAGCAACCCCGCACTGATCGGCAGAATGAGCAGGATGTGGGTGTATTGTTCGTCCCGTAAAGCCAGAGAGAACAATGACGCGAGCGGAGTCCACCAGATCGCGACGGCAACGGCACACAGTGCGGCGAAGACCACAAGCGGCGAAGACTTGAAAAATTCGCGATTCGAATTCGTCACCATTTTGCTCTCATCCACCGTAACACTACTATGCTTTTTACCATCGCGATGTTTTCCGTGTCTTCGTAACTTCGGTGTCAGGGACGTTCCGCGCAAGTCGCGGTAACATGAATCAAGGGCGCCGTTTCTTCTCCGTTAAACGAAGTGCCCATTGGAGAGTTTGAATGCGGGATTGCCGCCAGTTTTATATCGATGGGAAGTGGGTCGGTCCGATCAAGGCCCATGATCTGGAAGTCATCAACCCCAGCAACGAAGAGCCCATCGCGACCATCTCGCTCGGCAGCGCAGCTGACGTTGATCGAGCCGTAGCCGCGGCGAAACGGGCATTCGAGTCTTACTCAACGTTTTCACTGCAGGAACGACTCGCGCTGCTGAAACGTGTAATTGAAATTTACAAAGCCAAATCGGAAGAGATGGCGCAAACCATCTCCCTGGAAATGGGATGTCCGATCTCGCTGTCGCGCGCGGCGCAGGCTGCCGCCGGCTTAGGACATCTGTTCGAGATTGTGAAGGTACTCGAAACTTTCAAGTTCGAGGAACTCAAAGGCTCGACCATGATGTTGAAGGAGCCTGTTGGCGTCTGCGGCCTGATCACCCCCTGGAACTGGCCGATGAATCAGGTCGTCGCGAAAGTCGCGCCCGCGCTCGCCGCCGGATGCACCGTCGTACTGAAGCCGAGTGAACTCGCGCCGCTGTCGGCATATTTTTTCGCGCAGATCCTGGACGAGGCTCAGGTTCCTGCCGGAGTTTTCAATCTGGTAAACGGCGACGGACCAACCGTGGGCGCTGCGATCGCGTCGCATGCTGACGTCGACATGGTCTCATTCACGGGGTCGACTCGCGCCGGTGTGGCCGTCGCAGTGGCGGCCGCGCCTACGGTGAAGCGAGTAACGCAGGAACTCGGCGGCAAATCAGCGTTCATCATTCTGGACGACGCCGATCTCGACTCGGCTGTCAAAGATTGCGTGCAGTCCTGTTTTCGCAACACCGGACAATCGTGCAATGCGCCAACGCGGCTGCTCGTTCCTCGGGCGAAGATGACGCAAGCCATCGAGGCAGCGAAAAAAATCGCTGAGACTACGAAAGTTGGCGAATCTTTGACCGAAGGCAATCACATCGGCCCCCTCGCCAGTAAAGCCCAGTTTGATAAAATGCAGCGCCTGATTCACGTGGGTACAGAAGAAGGCGCACATTTGATTGCCGGCGGTCCGGACCGCCCCGAAGGAATCAGCCAAGGTTATTTCGTAAAGCCAACTATCTTCGCCGACGTTCGCAACGACATGACTATCGCGCGCGAAGAAATCTTCGGGCCGGTTCTGTGCATAATTCCGTACGCCGATGAGGACGACGCGGTTCGAATTGCCAACGACAGTCCCTACGGTCTGTCAGGCTTTGTGTCGTCAAGCGACATCGAACACGCACGCCGCGTGGCGCGGCGGATTCGCTCCGGAAACGTCCACATTAACAATGCGCGCGTAGATTTTGCAGGCTGCTTCGGAGGCTACAAGCAGTCTGGCAACGGCCGGGAGTGGGGCGAAGCCGGGCTGGCAGAATTCCTGGAGTTGAAGGCCGTCTTCGGCTACGCGCCCAGAACGAAGTAACACTTCCGTGCGGACTCGTTCCAGTTATTGACGATATAAATTCTCATGGCGTAGCGTACGATCAGCGGCGCGGGGAGGAAATTAAATGGCGCTCGGAACCGGTTGGTCCAAGACCTGGACCTATTTCGAGGGGGACTGGCACGAGGGCAACGTGCCCATCATGGGCCCGCGCACCCATGCCGCATGGCTATGTTCGCTGGTCTTCGACGGCGCTCGCTATTTTGAAGGAGTGACGCCCGATCTCGACCTCCATTGCGCGCGCGTGAATGATTCGGCAAAAAAACTCTACCTCAAGCCGACGGTCTCCCCTGAAGAATGGGTTCGCCTGGCGCGCGAAGGAATCAAGCGTTTCGACAAAGATGCCGCGCTTTACATTCGTCCCATGTATTGGGGCGAAAAAGAAGGGCCGTGGGTGCAGGCTCACGATCCCGAATCGACGCGCTGGTGCCTGTGCATTTATGAAGCGGCGATGCGTGTTCCGAAGGGATTCTCGCTCACGCTTTCCTCCTTTCGACGGCCCAGCATTGAAACTATGCCGGTCGATGCCAAGGCCGGATGCCTCTATCCCAACAATTCGCGCGCGCTCTTCGAGGCGCATGAACGAGGATTCGACAACGCGATTGTCTGCGACATGCTGGGCAACGTCGCCGAACTCGCCACCTCAAACGTTTTCATGGCCAAAGATGGCGTCGTGTTCACGCCGACGCCTAACGGAACATTTCTGGCTGGCATCACCCGGCAACGCGTGATTGGACTCCTGCGCCAGGCAGGCGTAACGGTGGTCGAGAAAACTCTCACCTATCCGGACTTTGAAAAAGCGGACGAAATTTTCGCCACTGGTAACTATTCCAAGGTCGTTCCCGTAACTCGCATCGGCGATCGCTCGCTGCCGTTTGGTCCCCTATACACAAAGGCTCGAGAACTCTACTGGACGTTCGCGCATTCATGACGGGCGAAATCTTGCGCAACCTCGAATCGGAAAAATCGGTCACCGAGATCGTCGATAGGCTCACCGAAATTTGGCAGCGTGTACTGCAGCGTCCCAGCGTTGGCCCGAACGATGAGTTTTACCATCTGGGCGGAACCGATGCCCTGGCCGACAAGCTGTTCCTCGAGATCGCTCAGGTCTTCGGCCGCCAACTGCCTTCCGCAACCATCTGCCACGCTCCAACCGTCGCGACTCTCGCCGCGCTCCTGCAGCAACCTTTGCTGCCCCGCTTCTCGCCGTACGTGAAACTAAAGACCGGAACCGGCAAGATCCCCGTTCTCATCATGCACGGGCTTGAGGGCCGGGCCCGATTCTCGAAGTTGGCACAACACATTCGCACCCATCATCCGATTTATGGAATTCAAGCCAAAGGCGTCGACGGACTGGAGCAGCCCTTCGACCGTGTTGAAGATATGGCCGCTTTTTATCTGGAGGCTCTCAACGATCTGCAACCGACCGGCCCATACATCCTCATTGGATACTCATTCGGAGGCCTGGTGGCCCTCGAAATGGCACAGCGAATGGTCGCAGTCGGGAAGCAGATCGCGCTTCTGGTCATGATCGATGCATATCCGCACCCGCGGTTTCTATCGCCGCGGCAGCGACTTCTGCTCATGGCAAAGCGTGCGCGCCGCCACGTTTCCGAAATGACGCAACGGTCGCTCGGCAGCGCATTTTCATACTTCATGCGCGGACTCGCGCATCGACTCCACATCAGCGGGGTTCATAAGCGCGATGTGATGCCCGGAGAAACCTTCCGGCTGTCGTTCGCGCGGACTACCGCGAAGGTTCAGGCCCAATCGTATGTGGCCTACAGGCGATACCAGCCCCGGTTTTATTCCGGCCAGATAAAATTCGTGAGAGCCGAAGTAAACTCTTACTTCCCGGACGATGCGGCGGCGGTCTGGGCCAAATTCGCGGAAGGATTCGAAGTCTCGGCCGTGCCGGGAGGGCACCTGGACATGGTTACGGCCGAGTTCGAAAGCCTCGCCCATATTCTGACCGGCTATCTTCGAGGAGTGCCCTGCCAAGAATGAAGTCTGCCATTTTGAAAAGCATCTCTTCCGCCGAGTCCAATCCAGGTGCAGAGTGAATCATAAGCCGAGTTCTCCAGCCATCGAAAGGCTGCTTCCGATCTGGCGACGCATTCTGCGGCGGGACTCCGCTCGGGCGAGCGATAATTTTTTCGCGCTCGGCGGAACTCCATCGTCCGCCGCCCAACTGTTTTCTGAGATCTCGGCAGCATTCGGCCGTGATTTTCCCGCGGCGATGATATGCGCCGCGCCCACTGCCGAGTCTCTGGCCGCGCTGCTACAGGATCCCGCTCCTCCGCGCTTTCCACCGCTCGCGCTACTCAAGCCCGCAATCGACCCATCGGGCGCACATCCACCCGTCTTTATCGCGCACGGCCTCGGTGGCGACGTGCTCGGACTTCTCGATCTCGTCGAGAATATCGATTCTCCACAGGCGATCTACGGCCTGCAGGCTCGCGGCATCGACGGAATCGAGGAGCCGCTGCCATCGATCGAAGCCAGGGCGCAATATCTTCTCGCCGCGATCCAAAAGTTGCAACCGCACGGCCCTTACTTCCTGATCGGCTTTTCGCTGGGAGGGCTTGTGACGCTTGAGATCGCGCAGCGATTGTCCGCCGGCGGCGAGAAGATTGCCCTTCTGGCGTTGCTCGATAGTTATCCTCACAGGAGCCAGTTATCCAGCGCGCACTATTTACGGTTAACTGCCCGACTGGCCGCACGCGCCGCCGGCGCCATGATTCGTTCAACCTTTGGCAAGCCCCGGCCGCTTGAAAATGACGGCGAAGAAAACTTATTCCAGGGAAACGATTCGGAAGGAGTTCGTCGTGTCACGCAGCGCACGCGAGAGGCCGACTACGTTGCCTGGAAGACGTATCGCCCGCAGTTCTATCGCGGCAGAGTCAAGTTCGTGAAAGCGGAGATTCTCAGCAGCTTTCCCGCAAACCCTCGCGCCGTGTGGTCAAACCTGGTACAAAATTTCGATCTCGAGACCGCTCCCGGGGACCACGTCGGCATGATCACCACATACAGCAAGACTCTCGGCTCGGTTCTGTCCAGATATCTGGAAGAGTCGAGCCGTTAATCTGAAAAATAAAACCAGCGACGATTCTGTTCGGCCCAGGCAGGCTTTACTGCTGAGCCGCGGGCTCGCGACAAGCTGGATGGGAACTCGCGGGAACCGACTTCGAAGATTCCTTGGTTCGCGGAATTCGAGCCGCCGTCTCATTCGAGGAAGAACTGATGGTCCCGCTCGCACCAATCGCCGCTACCACGTAATAGTAATCAGCTCCATCCTCGACGAGATCGTCCACGCAACCGGTTGCGATGATCGGCCTCGAGTTGATCCGCTCGCAGTGGTTGCAGGTAGGATTTTGTTTTGCCAATTTCTGTGACTTGCTCCGATACAGACAGTAACCAACGGCCTTGCTTTCGAATGCAGATGAGGGAACGCTAGCCTCCCAGGAGAGGATTACTTTGTGGTGCCCGGTATGTGAGGAGGGGATCAGAGGAGCGACGCCCGCATCCGGGCAAAGCGGAAGACTCGGACTTGCCGTAACGAGCGGCCGGATGCTCGTGGCGACCTTCGGATCGCGCAACTCCGTCCGATCCGCCCGGGGAGTCTTGGGATGGGAGCAACTGGCAGCGGTTCCGGCGGCGAGGAGCAACGCAAGAAGCTGTGTTGGCCGCATGCTAGACTTCACGTGGCACGCCCTTCGGCTCGAAACCGCAAATACGAATTGATGTTCCTGCGCGTTCGATTGCGACACCATGTTCCAGACAATGTTTGAAAAAACGTTCGAGAAAACGTTCGGACCAAGGAAAGGATAGCGCGATTGACCGATGAATGGAGCTGAAAGTCTGATTCGCGCGTTGCTGCGAAGCGGGGTTGATACCTGCTTCACGAATCCCGGCACATCCGAGATTCACCTGGTTGCCGCGCTCGACCGAATCACGGAAGTTCGTTGCGTCCTCGGTCTTTTCGAGGGCGTCGTCACCGGAGCGGCCGACGGGTACGCGCGCATGACCGAGAAACCGGCGTGTACGCTCCTCCATCTCGGCCCCGGTTTCGGCAACGGCCTCGCCAATCTGCACAACGCGAGCCGGGCGCAGGTGCCGATGGTCAATCTGATCGGCCAGCATGCCACATATCACCTGCCGCACGACACGCCTCTTACTTCCGATATTGAGGCCATAGCTCGGCCCTATTCGAAGTGGTTGCGAACTTCGGGCTCCTCGACGGAAGTAGGCAATGATGCCGCGGACTCAGTTGCTGCAGCAAAGACGGCGCCCGGCCAGATCGCGACTCTGATCGTTCCCGCGGATGTCGCCTGGAGCGAGAGTGGATCCGCGATCGCGGCCCCAGCAGCAGTTCCGCAGGCAGCAGTTCCGGCGTCCAACGTGATTCAGCGCGCCGCGGCCTTGCTCCGTTCGGGCAAACGCACAGCCATCCTGATGACCGGAGACGCGCTCTACGGCGAGGGACTCGCAACTGCAGGTCGCATCGCTACCGCGACTGGCGCCAAACTTTTCGCGCCTTACCCCGTCACCCGCCTGGAGCGCGGCATTGGCAGTCCGCCGGTTGAGCGGGTCAACTACGTTCTCGAGCAAGGCGTCGAGCAATTCAAGGAATTTCAACAACTCATTCTGGTGGGTGCTCGCGCCCCGATGGCATATTTTGCTTATCCCGGAAAAGACAGCGCCTTCACTTCCCCCGACTGTGAGATCTTCACGCTGGCGGACCCCGGTGAAAACTACGTGGGCGCGCTCGAAGCGCTCGCGGGAGAATTGTCTTCCTATCGAACTTCCGCAGCCAGCGAGCGAGAAGTTGAAAGGAGCCCTGGCACGCCGGTCTTGCCAGAAGGCGAGATCTCATTAGCCGGCATGGCCGCCGTGGTCGGAGCGCTGCTCCCGGAAAACACAGTCGTCGTGGATGAATCCATGACTTCAGGCCGCGGCCTCATGGCTGCGACGAAAGCATCTCCGCCGCACGATTGGCTCGGCAATACCGGAGGTTCAATCGGAATCGCCATGCCGATGGCGGTCGGCGCAGCCGTAGCCTGCCCCGATCGCTCGGTCCTCTGCCTCACCGCCGATGGCAGCGGAATGTATACTCTGCAAGCGCTTTGGACGATGGCGCGCGAGAGCCTCAATGTCACGACCGTGGTTTTCGCGAACCGCGATTACGCCGTGCTGAAGCGCGAATTCTCTTATCTTGGCATAGGCCAACCCGGCCCTCGAGCTCTGGGTATGTTCGAGATCGGTCATCCCACTCTCGATTGGGTGCACCTGGCGAAGGGCATGGGAGTGCCCGCCACGCGCGTCACTTCCCTCGCGGAATTCGCGAAAGCTCTGCGCAACAGCTTCGCAAGCCAGGGCCCGGCATTGATCGAAGTGCCGCTCTAAAGGTATATTCGATTCGTCCCTGATTTTGCATTCCGTTCGCGACAGACCGGCGGATCGCACGCCGATCCGGCTTTCCTTTGTTTCTTCGCCCTTTGAAGATTGCCGGTTTCGCGAAGGAATTAGTCTTCTTCTAAATGAAAATATTTTCTTTCACGCCCCGCTCGAGACAAGCTCGCCGCGAGCGCAAGCTCAGCGCTGATCGAGGGGTGGTAATGCAGGGATTTCTGGCCGCAAGCGTCGTCGTAGTTTCTTTCTCTCTCGTCGCGCGCGCGCAGCAAGCCGACGCGGCAAAGCCAGTTGTCGTACAACCGGGTGCGCCAGGTGCCCCGGGCAAAATACTGCCGCCGTCGACCCGACCGACTCTGCCATCGCGATCCGAAGCCGACGTGGAATTCATGCAGGGCATGATCATGCATCATGCTCAAGCGGTTGAAATGACGGCGATGATCCCGACGCATACGCAGAACAAGAATCTGACTGCATTAGGTGCGCGAATCAGCAGCTCGCAGTCGGATGAAATCAAGTTCATGAAGCGTTGGCTGGCAGCCCGCGGCGAACCCATTGCAAAGCCGATGCCGGAAATGCCGGGCATGGACATGTCACAGGACAATAGGTCCCATGACAGCATGTCGCAAGGCGGCATGGCGTTGATGCCAGGAATGCTGACGCCACAGCAGATGGAAGCCCTGCGAAAGGCGAAGGGCGCTGAGTTTGATCACTTATTTCTGGTAGGAATGATTCAACATCACAACGGCGCCTTAACCATGGTTAAGGATCTGTTTGACACCGCCGGCGCCGGCCAGGACGCCGAGTTGTTCAACTTCGCAACCGATGCGGACAATTCGCAGCGGGCCGAGATCCGAATCATGCAGAACATGCTGGAAAAGAAATGATCTGGAACAGAAATAATCCAGAGTAATCATCCAAGGAGAAATGATGAACCGAGTTTCCCATCTTGCCCTAAGTTTGTTGTGGATCGCGTTGATTTTTTGTTTCGCTGTGAACCCAACCCAGGCGCAGAATGCGCCGGCCGCCGCTCCGCCAAGCGATCAGGCGAAGCCCGCGAACCCTCCCGCCGATAAAGATGCTGAGAAGAAAGAACCCGCGGCTCAGGAGAATCCCTTCGCGCCCGAGCCGGCTCCCCCGCTCCCGGCCGGAATGACGGGCTCAGACGCAAACGATCCGCGCTTTAAACTCGGCCCGGGGCTTTACGATGCCGGCGAATCTGCCATGGGACTCGAGCACCTGCTGTTGGTCAAGAAGCCGGACGCGTTTCAACTCGGTTCGACCGACGCCGACGACTCGAAAGTAAAGAAGACGCTTGGGCAACTGGGCCTGCCGGAAGCCATGCTGTCGAAGATGCCGAAGCCATTTCAATTGGTGATCGCGCAGCTGGCGTTCGCCAACTCCGACCTGGCCTTCGAAGGCAACCATCTCTTTCAGGGAAATTTTTACGGCGTCAATATCTTCGACATCACCGATCCCGCCAAAGCAAAACTGCTGACCACTATGGTCTGCCCGGGCGGGCAGGGCGATGTCTCGGTGTACAAGAACCTGCTATTCATGTCGGTCGAGATGCCGAATGGACGCCTGGATTGCGGCGCCGAGGGGTTTCCGCCGGAACCACCTCCCACCGATGAGGCGAAGGACAAAGATAAAGATTCGGCGGACAAGAAAGCGGATGCCGATAACGCCAAGGACGCCGACAAGGAAAAGGAGAAGCCACAGCCGCGACGCCGCCTTCCCGCAGCGCAGAAGGATCGCTTCCGCGGCGTGAGAATCTTCGACATTTCCGACATCAACAATCCCAAGCAGGTGGCCGCCGTGCAAACCTGCCGCGGATCCCACACCCACACCCTCGTCGTCGATCCTAACGACAAGAACAACGTCTACATCTACGTGTCGGGAACTTCCTTTGTACGCCAACCGGAAGAACTGGCGGGCTGCTCTGGCGAGAAGCCAGACAAGGATCCGAATACGGCGCTGTTCCGCATCGACGTGATCAAAGTTCCCGTAGCTGCGCCGCAAGACGCGAAGATCGTTTCCAGCCCGCGCGTATTTATCGATCCGCGCACGGGCGCCATCAACGGCCTGAATAACGGCGGCACTCACGGCAAAGCGGGCGCGGAGAAACCGGCTGATACCGACCAGTGCCACGACATCACTGTGTACTCCGCAATTGGCTTGGCGGCGGGCGCATGCTCCGGCAACGGAATTCTGCTCGACATCAAGGATCCGGTCAATCCGAAGCGCGTGGATGCCGTTAACGATCCGAACTATTCCTACTGGCACTCGGCTTCCTTCTCAAACGATGGCAGCAAAGTCGTATTCACCGACGAGTGGGGCGGAGGCCTTGGAGCGCGCTGCCGTCCGAACGATCCCAACAAGTGGGGCGCAGATGCCATCTTCCACCTGAAAGACGACAAACTGACCTTCGCAAACTACTACAAACTACCCGCCGCGCAGGGCGACACCGAGAATTGTGTGGCCCATAACGGCTCCCTGATTCCGATTCCAGGCCGCGATATCGAAGTGCAAGCCTGGTACCAGGGCGGAATTTCCGTGATGGATTTCACCGATCCGGCGAAGCCCTTTGAGATTGCCTATTTCGATCGCGGACCGATTGATCCCAAGATGCTGGTGCTCGGCGGAGAATGGTCCGCGTACTGGTACAACGGTTACATTTACGGCTCGGAGATTGCTCGCGGCCTGGATGTGCTCAAGCTCACCCCGAGCAAGTTCCTCACCCAGAATGAAATCGACGCGGCCACGACTGTTCAAGTGGACGAACTGAACGTGCAGGACCAGCAGAAGATTGAGTGGCCCGCGAAGTTAGTCGTGGCAAAAGCGTACCTCGATCAGTTGTCGAGATCGCAGGCTTTGTCGGGAAGTCAAATTGCAAAACTGCAGAAGGCGATTCACAGTGCGGAAGATTCGCACCTGAGCGGAAGCAGTCTGGAGAAACTGAAGCGCATGGCGCCTTCCGTGGAGAAGAGCGCAGCATCCGCCAAGACTCCAGCTGACTCGATGCGAATGCATGCACTGGCCGAGGTTCTGAAACACCCGACCGCCTGAACAAAGTTGCAGGTTCTCGATCAGAACTACTCGACCCCAGGTTCATCGTCTCGTCTGAGGCGATGGCCTGGGGTCGGTTGTTTCGACCTGCTGCTATGGCAATCTTCTACGGTGTGACCTTCCACACGGTCCCGCCACCGTCCGCACCGCCCTCGTTCGTCGTGCCATAAAGATTCCCTTCCTTATCGGCGACCAGGTTGCTGAACGCGAACTGGCCATCGCTTGCGCCCGTGAAGTCGTATAGCAGATTGTAAGTCCACACTCCGCCAGTCAGCGTCAACTCATAAACCGTTCCGGCGCTGTAATCGCCGTCGCAATGCGTGGTAGCGTAAATCTTTCCTGGCTGCATCAGCAGATTTCGAAACGTGCCCGAAATCGCCCACCCAGACAAGCTGGAGATCACGTTGAATGTCCAGCCTGCGCTGCCGCGAGTCAACTCAAATACTGTACCTCCACCATTTTCTCCGCCACCACCGCCGTCACTGGCCGCGCCGTAAAGATTTCCCTTGCCGTCTAACACCAAGCCGGCGTAGGGAACCCCTCCATCGCTTCCCAAGGCGAATTCATGAAGAATCGCTTCCGTCCACTGCGGCGTGGATCGTTTCAGTTCGAAGACTGTGCCGTAACCGTAACTGCCTCCGGCAGAAGTCGTGCCATAGAGATTTCCAGTCGCATCCATCGTTACGCCCGCAACCGGGACTGCGCCATCAGTCCCCGTGCCGAAGCTGTACAGAACCGATTCCTTCCAAGCGCCGCCTGCCACGGGGGGGGCAGTTAGCCTGAACACTGCGCCATTCCCGCTCGATCCGCCGGCTGTCGTGGTGCCGTACAGATTTCCTGACTTATCGAAAATCAAACCAGCGACCGGATTTTCCCCGTCAACTCCGCCCTTGAAGGCATAAAGTACCTTCTCATTGCCCTTGGGGCTCACTTCGAAAACGGTCCCGGCATTGGCACCGCCGCCAGAGTACGTTGTGCCATAGAGATTCCCGGCCTTATCCATCACCAATTGCCCTTGGGGATTTTCGCCGTCGGCGCCGCCGGTAAAGTTGTGCAACACGGTCTCTTCGCCGCTCGCATTAAACTTGACGACCACACCTACCCACGAAGTCCCGCCGCCTGAAGCGGTACCATAGAGATTCCCCGATCCGTCAATGACGAATCCAGACAACGGGTTTTTTCCGTCGGTGGTGCCGGTAAAAGTATGAATCAGACTGAAGGTCTGCGCCGATGCGGGCGGAGTTGCAATCATCCCCAGCGCGAGCATACCCGCGAGGTAGAAAACTCCCTTGGCAGAAATCGATACGAGTCTCACGATCGTGCTCCTGGTGGTTTCAAGTCATGATCCGAGGCCGGTACGCGCTCGGTTAAAGTCAATCGAAGGAGTCGAGATTCTCCCATGACGAGAAGGCAGTGTCAAGATTGCAAGGATTTGCACACTGCCCTGAAAGGCCGGACTGGCGCGGGTTCTCGGCCGCAGCGCAAAAGGGGAATTCGACCCTGTCTGATTCGAGACACAGGGAAGGATGGCCGAACCAGAGATTCAGATCGCTACCGAAAGACTCTTGAGTCCTCGGAAACCAAAAGTGGAAACCCATTCCGGCCGCGGCCCGGCAAGCTTCATCTGGGGGAGTCTCTGCACCAGATTCATCAGCGCGACCTGCCCCTCCAGGCGCGCGAGCTGCGCTCCGATGCAGAAATGCAGACCGGCACTGAATGCGAGATGTTGATTGTTCAGTCTTTTCAAATCCAGCTGGTCCGGTTCTTTGAATTGCTTTGGATCGCGATTCGCCGCGCCCAGCATGCACAGAACCGTCCATCCCTTGCGGATCTCTTGCCCGCAGATTTCCATATCTTCTTTCAGCACGCGAGCCGTAAATTGCACCGGGCTTTCGTAGCGCAGAAGTTCCTCGACCGCCGAGCGGATCATCTCCGGCCTCTCTCGCAGCTCCGCCGTCTGTTGCGGATTCCGCAGCAGCGTGTACATTCCATTTCCGATCAGATTTCGGGTCGTCTCGTGCCCGGCGAACAGCAGCGCAATGCACTGCGCGTACAACTCTTCCTCGGTCAGAACCTCGCCTTCTTCCTCGATGTCGATCAGCAGGCTGATGAGGTCGCTTCCTTTGTTGCGCCTGCGTTCCGCCACGGTCCTGCGGAAGAATTCGGTCAGCTCAATCAGCGCATCCTGTGCCGCTCGCGCCTCATCCACTGTTCGATTCGGGTTTCCTCGAAACACCGCGATGGCTCGAGACCAGTCGACAAACGTATCCTTCAGTTCGTGCGGGATGCCGAGCATTTCCAAAATAATCCGCACCGGCATGGGATTAGCGAATTCGCGCAACAGATCGATTTCCGAACCATGCTGCAGAGGCGCCAGCATCTGATCGACAATCGCCTCGACTTGCGGCCGCAAGCCTTCGACCGCCGCGGCAGAAAATCCTTTGTTGAGAAGTTTGCGCAGCCGCGTGTGCTCCGGCGGATCCATGAAAATCAGCCACAAGCCCAGCATGCGCGCCAGTTCACTGAACTCCGACTGGCGGCTGATCGGCAACGACAACAGCATCTGCTTCGCGCGCTTTGCCGAAAGTCGCGGATCTTTTGCGATCGCAGCACAGTCCGCATGGCCGACAAGCGACCATACCGCCCACTTGCTGCCCACATCGATGTAGTGCAGTGGCCCGTCCTCGTGCAGGCGCGCGTAAGTGGGATAAGGGTCCTGATGAACCTCGTCGCTGAAGACAACCCGCTTCCCGGATGCAATTTCCTTGGACAACCTTTTCCCTCTCAATCAATCAGTTTTCAATCGCAGGAACGATGTTGGTGTTAGTGATGTTTAGCCGCACGAGTCGCAGTCGATAATTCTTTCGCAGCGATTTCGCGCTTAGCACAGCTCCATCGAAGATCATCGGGCACGAAAGTCAGCCGTGATCGTTCGATTCTCATGCTTCGCTTCCCCGCAGCCGCTGCCAGGTCAATTCGATGGTTTGTATTTTCCCGTTCACGCGCGTCGGCGGTGTCACCAGCACAATCTGATCGCCCTGAAATTTCACGCTACGCACCAGATCTTTCCCCACATAATTCTGAATCGACGAGATCTCAACGTGATGCGTGACTTCGTCGCCCTTCAACGTATAGCGACCGGCATAGGCAAGAAATGTCCTGAACGCCTCGGCTTGCTCCTCGAACGTCCCACCCCCGGCAGAGAGCGACTTCCGCCCGTCGTAGCTGATCAGCGCGCTGACCCGACCGTCCCCATAGGTGAGAAACCCCACGGCTTCACGTCCGTATGGTTCGCTCCGCTCCCCGTCCGCGGTTGTGCTCGATGCGAACACCAGCTTCCATGTGCCCACAAGTTTGTCGTTGTCATTCACGAGTCAGATCGCTTAGCACCGAAAAGTCAGTCATCGTTGGAATTGTAATTCTCATTCATGATCTCTGGGGGGCTCATGTTTGGCGCGAGTCTCTGAATGCGACGCCCTCGAGGTGGCTTGACAGCCAAGCACGTTCTCGTTGAGGGTAATCGTTTAGATCCGTTGGCACGCGTTTATCCAGCGCCCACAAGCTGCGGCGCAATTCGAACAGTCTAGTCGTGAAGGAAGATTATGGCAGGAGAACTAGAAGGTAAGGTTGCATTGGTAACAGGCGGGACGTCAGGGATCGGTCGCGAGACTGCCATCCTCTTCGCGAAGGCCGGCGCCAAAGTGGTCGTCACTGGCCGTCGTGAACTGGAAGGAAACGAGACCATCGAACGAATCAGCGCGGCGGGCGGCGATGGCTTATTCGTACAAGCCGACGTGTCGAAAAACGCAGAAGTCGAAGCGGTCGTTCAGAAGACCGTCGAACGATTTGGCCGTCTCGATGTTGCTTTCAATAACGCCGGCATCGAAGGTGTCTGGGTGCCGATCGTCAAGCAAACCGAAGAAGACTGGGATCGCACCATCGACATCAATCTCAAGGGCGTCTGGTTGTGCCTTAAGTACGAAATTCGTCAAATGCTCAAACAGGGCGGCGCAGGCGCCATCGTAAACATGTCCTCGGTCACCGGCTTGGTCGGTGCCGCCAACGCAGCGACCTACAGCGCGAGCAAACATGGAGTCATCGGCCTGACGAAATCCGCCGCGCTCGAAACCGCCAAGAGCGGAATTCGAATCAACGCAGTCTGTCCGGCTGTAATCGAAACCCCGATGGGCCAGCGATTGTTTAGCGCCCCTCCGGTTCACAAGCACGTTGTCAATAGCCATCCAATCGGTCGCTTCGGACAACCGTCGGAGATCGCCGAAGCCGTAGTCTGGATGTGCTCCGATCGTGCGTCGTTCATGACCGGCCAGTGCATGGTTCTCGACGGCGGCTTCCTGGCAGGGCCGAATTCTCCGAGCTAGCCGCCGTGCCGTAAGCACCTAAAAATATTGATCACGGCGCCGAGGACTAAGTTTTCTACGGGGGTCGCGTCGCCAGAGTGTGGGGATGACAGGATCTCCGTCCATCCGTAAACGACTAATCTGCAACGACCACTGACATCATGCAGCCTGGAGATCCGCTGTCGATTAAGCAGTCTTGTCGCTCACGACCTCATCTTCGGTGACCGATCCCCCTCGCCCCATGCTTGCAGCAGCGAGGTGAGGTCGGGTACAGGCGTTCGATCAGCGGTCATGGGACACGGCGGTTTGCGAAAGGCTAGCCTATCCGGCGACGCCAGCCTACCACAGCTCTACCCCGCCTCCAACCGGCGCCCTTGGAGCCTGTCGTCTCTACACTCACGCAATATTTTCGCCGACGGTGACAGTTTCCACCTCTGTTTCGCGCTATTCCAAATAGAGCGCAAATGCGCCGAGCGGTAGGTTCCAGTGGAGACGAATTCCAAGAGGAAAAAGGGGACAATATGAAGAGTCTTAGCCTGAAGAGAACAGCCTTAGTCGTTGTGTTTTGCGCGGGAATGGTAGTCGCTTCGCCTGGACAGACTTTCACAATTCTGGCGAGTTTCAATGGTGCTGACGGTTCCGCACCGTTGGACGCGCGTCTGGTCCAGGGTTTCGACGGGAATTACTACGGAACAGCCTCCCAAGGCGGAGAGTACGGCTATGGTTCGGTCTACAAGGTCCGTCAGGGATTTTGACCGCCCTCCACAGCTTCGACGTCACAGACGGCTCGGCCCCTTGGTCGGGACTGGTTCAATCCGCCAACGGAACGTTCTTTGGAACAACGTCAGCGGGCGGTGTGTACGGCTTGGGAACGGTCTTCGAAATAACTCTATCGGGCACGCTGAGCACCCTCTACAGCTTCTGCCCTCAAACTGGTGATTGTGCTGACGGCCAGTGGCCGTACTCGACGCCAATCCAGGACAGTGACGGAAACTTTTACGGGACGGCGCCAGAAGGCGGCGACCTGAGTTGCAACGCTCCCTACGGCTGCGGCACGGCATTTCGGATCACACCAACTGGGACGCTGACCGTTCTGCACACTTTCGAGGCAGGCGACGGCGCCTACCCCCTTACAGGACTGGTACAAGGTACCGATCACAACTTTTATGGTGTGACCAGTGATGGCGGGCCCAACGGCCTCAATGGCTATGGGGGCACGGTCTTTGAAATCTCCTCTGCGGGAACGCTGACCACGCTATACAACTTTTGCACTCAGGGTTGCACTGACGGCGACCATCCTCAGAGCACCCTCATTCAAGCCACCAACGGGACTTTCTACGGGGTAACTCCAGATGCCGGAGCTAGCAACGGTGGGACAGTCTTTACGGTTTCGACTGGCCGGCCCGTTTGTCGAAACAGAGCCAACTTCCGGCAATGTGGGAGCGAAGGTTACTATCCTGGGAAACAATCTGACCGGCACGACCAGCGTCACTTTCAACGGGACGGCAGCGACGTTCACCGTGGTCAGAGTATCTGAAATCACTGCCACCGTCCCCAGCGGCGCGACCACCGGCAAGGTGGAAGTGTCCACGCCCAAAAAGACGCTCAAGAGCAACGTGTCCTTCCGGGTGACGCCATAGCGAACCTGAGCTGTTCGGGAAGGGATCGGAACCACCCCAAATCGAGTTACGCCGTGACGGAGTTCGGTTTCATCGCAAGTACTGTGGCCACGATGGTCGTCGCGCGCGTGGAGCAAACTTCAACATCATCGAAAAACCCGACGATGCCTTCGAAGGAAATGGGGTGGGGAAAAGCCAGGCCGGACGGGCACGGCGTCAAAATGTGCACGTTGGTTGCACGAGCCCGCTGAATGAAGTCGGAATTATGTCAGGAGGGACGCTGAGGCAGAGTTCGCGCAGGGGATGCGAGGAGTGCGTCTAATGCGAAAATAATCGCGATAAACGTGAGGTTTGCCACGCAGGAGAATCCGGCCGGAACCCTAGAGCCCGCCCTGGCAGCCGCAGAGCCAGCCGTACGCTCATACTCAGGACCGGCATTGGATCGTCACTGCTCCACCAAGCCCGCTCCCGGCTTTTTGCTGGGAGATATTTCGCCGCATCTTGTTTCGAAGCGCCCCGCGGCACTCGGCGAAGGAGCGCCAGAACGTAAAAGGATTCGACGCTGAACAACCGGCCTTCGATCCGCGCCGCGTCTTCAATGCGCCGCCCCGATAAGTCCAGATGTTGCGCCCGAACCACGTCAACCCCTGCAGCATTCTCGAACATGCGGAAGTTCTGGCCGACGCGCGGATTACAATCCAGAATTTTGTACTGCCCGTCGCGCTCGTCCTTGCGCCAATCCATATCAATAATTCCAGAATAGCCGACAGCATGCAGCAGCTTCTCGCTCACGCGACGCAACTCTTCATTTTCGACCGACAGTCCCAGGGCGGTTGATCCAGCGTCGTTCGGATAAGAGCGCAACTTCCTCCCGGTAAATGTCACGCTGATATTTTTCTCGGCGTTGTAATAGCCGTGCGTGATCCAATCTTCTCCGGGAATGTACTCCTGAATAATCAGCGGCTGGCTTCCGTCATAGTTGTGATTCTCACAGAAGCTGCAGAGTTCATCCGCGGTCAGGATCACCCTGGTGCTCGACGTGTCCTTCAATGGAAGCCACTGCTCGGCTCCCTTCACCAGCACGGGAAATGTAGTCTTCTGGGCAAACTCTCGAACGTCCTCCAGCGAGTGCGGGATGACAGTTCGCGCGGTGGGGATTCCGATCTCCGCACACAGGGTGTCGAGACAGGCTTTATTCGCCAGTCGATGCGGCAGATCTGGTCGCACCAGCGGTGCAATAAACCAGGGCGCAAGACGGGCGGCATTTTCCGCAACAAACACCGCGGCTAAATCGTCCATCGGAATGATGATCGTAGGCCGGGCGATCAACTTGCCGATCTCCGACATCGCTCTTACAAACGCCACCGAATCGTTCGGGCAACTGCGCCAGACAAAAGCTTTCTTTAGATAGCGCGTCAGGGCCAGCGGCGCGAAAGCATCATCCACCACCGCGTATACCGGCACCCCCGCGCGGCCCAGCGTGCGCGCGACCGCCAACGCTCCGTGGTGAATGACACCGCGGTTCATCTTCAGAATAAGCGCCGGATAATTCGGGTCCAGACTGGGCTGCATTATTTTTTCAATCCCGATTCATTGACGATTCAGTTCTCTACGCATTTTCTTGTCTCGGCAAACGCAACCGCCCCGGAGCGCTGAGCTTTCGCTACGTGCCCCGCGATGCGTCGCGCCGTGAAGCCAGTTCCCGCAATGAACCGCATCACCGGACCAAACGAATGTGTGCTGGCCAGTCCGCTGAAGTACAAACCAGGAATCGAAGATTCGAAGTAAGACGAGAGCCGCGGTATTTGCGCTTCGTGTTGAATCTTCGATTTCGCGTCTTGATCGAGGAACGGAAGTTTTTCGAAATCAAAGCGGTAACCGGTCGACGCGATCACGTGATCCGCGATTAACTCCTTCGATTGTCCATTCTGGTCAGCGAACTGCAACGCAACCCGCCCGCTTCTCGCGCTTGCACCGCACAACTGGTGGCCAAGCAGCACCGGCATCTGTCCGAGAACTCGCTCTTTCAGCCACCAGGCTCCGGCCGGACCGAGCGACGCCTTCACCCGCGCCAGCCGCGTCTGCCTCGGCAAGCTGTGAAAAATCTGCGGCGCGTTGTCGTAAAGCCAGAGTTGAAGCCCCTCGCCCAACTGGGTTCGCGGCCGCCGTAGCCGCTGATACAGGGATCGATGGGCCGTCGACGGAACTTTGTTCCATGCAATCGTTTGCGCGCGCACCGCCAGCGTGACCGAAGCGCCTTCTTCCCGCAGAATCGCTGCCGTCTCCAACCCGGACTGCCCCGCGCCGATCACAACAACATCTTTGCCCTTGTATTTGCTCAGATCATAATGAGCCGCGGAGTGCGACCACAGTTCGGCGGGCAACTGGCTGATCTCTGCCGGAACATGCTCCATCCGCTCCATGCCAACCGCAACGATCACCTGATCGGCTCGAAATGTCTCTCCGGTGCTCAACCTGATCTCAAACAAACTATCGAGCTTCCGGACCGCTTCCACACGGACATCTTCCACCTGTGGGACAAATTTTTTCTGAAATGCTACCGCATAGCTGGCAAACGTTTCGCGCGACAGCGGGGAGCCGTAATTAACGAACGGCAGACCGGCCCCTTGGCAGAATTGTGGCAGTCCGAAGCGACCCTCCGGATCCGGCAGACCCGAGGCGCAGCCTTCAGACTTCAACAGCATGGCCTTCGGCATCTGTTTGAGCCATCGCTCCATGGTTGATCCGAAAATACGAAACTCCACGCCGGCATGGCGCAGGTGCGACGCGATCGCGAGACCGTAAGGTCCCGCCCCAATAATGCAAACTTTCGTATTAGTGATGGAGTTCAATATGGGTTCCTCTCATTTTGGGCCACTGCGACCGTAGCGTAGCCCCTGTATATATTTCGAAACTGTAACATCGGGAGGGAATCTCGCAGCGTCGCACGGGTGGGAGCCAGCAGGCGAGAAATACGCGTGCTCGGCGGGATGACGCTCACAACAACGGAGAGAAATTCGAAGTGGGCCGACGAGATCAAAGGATTCTGTCTCCCGCACGGCACCGACAACATCCGCGCCAGATTGGAGACTACACGGGAAGCCTAGCCAACTCATGAATTCCAGAATGGTTTTCTTCTGCAAGTTTTCTGAGCTCGCCTTTCACAATCTTCCCCGTCGGCGTAACCGGCATCGCGGAAACCAGAAGAATTCGAGCTGGACGCTTGTAAGCCGCCAGGTGAAGCGAGGCATATTCCGACAAATCATCTCTGGTCACCACCGAACCGGGCTGCGGTTGGACAAACGCAACCACCTCTTCGTCTCCGTCGATGGCGCGCCCGACCACAGCTGATCGAAATACTTCAGGATGCGCGTTCAGCACCGCTTCAACTTCCGCCGGATAAACATTGAATCCGCGATGCACGATTAGATCTTTGGTGCGTCCGACAATAAAGAGATGTTGACCGTCGAGCCGCGCAAGATCATGAGTATTGAACCATCCTTCGCGGTCGACGACGGCAGCGGTCTCTTCCGGAGCGCGATAGTAACCCTTCATAATGTTTGGGCCACGCACCCGCAGTTCGCCGACTCCACCGGCGGGCGTCTCGAGTCCGTCACTTCCTACGAGCTTGATCTCAATCCCCGGAAACGCCACGCCGATCGATGTGTCGGTTCGTGGAGATTCGGGACGCGTGAGCGCGATGGTCGGAGAACATTCCGTAACGCCGTAGCCATTGTGCAACACCATCCCGAACAGACTCTCGATGCCAGATTTAGTTGCCGGGTCGAGCGGTGCGCCGGAAGAAGAAATAATTCGAAGGGCAGGAAAACTCAACGACGAAACATTCCTCAGCTTTGCATATTGCAGGATCTGGTTGAAGATGGCCGGCGAACCCAGCAACAGTGTCACCAGCTCTCTCTCAAGCAGCACGCGCGCGCTCATAGGATCAAAGCGCGGCGCTAGATAGAGCGAAGCGCCGGCGATTAGAGATCCCAATAACACAACCGAAAGCCCAACTGCGTGCGACATCGGCAGCACGCCGTAAAGTCGGTCTTCCGGGCCGACGGAGCGGATTTTCGCCGACCCCTCCGCCATGAACAGCAGGTTGCGGTGGGACAGCATCACTCCCTTCGGAACGCCGGTCGTCCCCGAAGTGTAGATCAAGGCCGCAACACGTTCCGAAACCTCAGCGTCGAAAGGCTCTGGAGCCGCGTCTTCTTTCAGTGGGCCGACAGCGACCGTTCCGAAACCATCTCTCTCTTCGGGCAGCGCGCCGTGTCGAGTAGCGTGATCGGCTGCCTGCGTTGAAATACTCGCGGTGTACAACACTCGCCGCGCACCACAGTGCTTCTGAATTTCATCCACTTCGCGTGCCGAAAGCCGCGCGTTCACCAGCACCGGCCACGCATCCATACCCGCCGACGCCAAGAGGATGGTCACGAACGCCCGGCAATTCTCCCCAACGATCATTACTCGATCGCCCGGGCGAACCCCCAGCCCGCGCAGCCACGACTGAGTGTCCGCGATGGCCGACGCCAGTTGCCCATACGTCCAAGTTCCGCTGCTCTCCGCGAGAGCCTGCCGTTCGGGAGACCGCTTCGCCCAGACTTTGACGACGTCGCTGATGCGGATGGGAGTTGTTGCAGTATCGGACACGAAACCGTTCCTCGAAATATTTCTTGATTAACGCCGTGAAGTGCATGCCAAATTCCTACGCCCTGGCGTCGATCTTTCGCGCCACGTACGCCGCCAAATTATTGACGGTGTCGAGGTTGCTGGGCATGACTTCCTCATCCTCGACCGTGATCTTGAACCGTTCTTGGAGATACGCGACCAGGTCGAGAACTCCCATCGAGTCGATCACGTCCCCCAGCAGCGATCCATCATCGCGCAGTTTTTCAGCGTGGCCGGAGAGGAAGTGCTCCACTACAAAGTTTCGAATTTCATGTTCGATTTCTGTGGTCTGGATGGTTTGAGTCGATTGTGTCATTGCGTCAAAATACCTCGGTTCGTTGTTCCTCGGAAATACGAGGGAGAATTTTATCGGTGTCGCTTTTCATTTTCATGCTCGCCGCGGAATGCAGGGGAGAACTGGAATACGACGGCCGGATCAGCGTCGCGTCGCCGTCGAAGGGAGTGGCGTACCATGCCTCACCGTCAGCCAGCGCCGCGTGAAGCTCCGGATCAGCCGCTTTGTAAAAGTACGGGCACGCCGGATACTTCCTGACATACGGATTCCATGCCGCGCACACCTTGCGAATCGCCGGTGGGAAACCCATCACTTCCAGAACGTCGCTACCCGCGAGCCGTGCGCTTTCATAAGCTGCCGCCCACAGGGCCCGCACAATCGAGGGATCATCGTGCCGAACCAGAGTATCGGCAATGATCGACTTTCGCAGGCCGGTTTCCGGATCGGTGTCGGTGCGAACCACCGCATAGCCAACCAGTCTTCCGCCTTCGTGACAGCAAAGCACACGAGCGGAACCACGGTCCCCCGGTATTTCAAAATGCCAGCGTAGCGCAGCTGGACTGCGTTCCGCCAAGAGCCGCGGGGGTTCGTTTAGCTTGGCCGCCCACAGAGACTCGAAGTCATCTCCAATATCGCGCGGCGCGATCTCAGTCATCGTGAATCGCGTCGCTGATCGCCGGACCGAAGATGGTCGTGGCCGCCGTCTGCGCAAAACTTTGTCGCAGCTCACAGCCATTGCAGTCAGCACGCTGCCGACCCGTGTCGATGCCGGCCCCAGGTTCAGCTTACTCATCAGCATCCGAGCGAACGGATAAGGCCGCAGCACCCAGAAGAGCACCGATTCATATTCCTCCTGCGGCAGCGTCGAGCACTTCATCGCTCGCGCCAATTTACCGACAGCCTCGATCGCGCTGGTCGCAAGGTAAAGGTCGACCGATTTCTGGCGATAAAACGGCGCGACCAGCGTCACGCTCATGGCGCGGTACGCCGTATCGACGACCAACCCGTGCGAAGCGACTGCGGTCAGCGTCTTCTCGCCGTAGCTGCACTGCAGCGAAATACTTCCCATGTAGCCGACAATCGCGCCATCCGCTTCGAGTACCCAGCCAATCGGCCGCTTCACTTCGCTGTAGAGCAGCGCCGGATTTCCGTGCCAGAGCCGTTCCCAATTTTCCAGCGAATCGGCGTCCATGCCCCAGCGCTGCTTGAGCGCAGATACTGCCTCAAAATCCGAGAATCTCGCTTCCCGAACTTTGGCCGGCGCAATCGCCCCACTCGGTCCGATCGGAGAAACACCCGCTGCAGCGGCGCGCTCAGTGCGCCGCTTTCGGATCACGGTGAGGATTGCACCGGCGATTTTTTCTTGCAGAGAAGCCATTCGGAACAAGAACCTTTTTCACTGCGTGGGCCATCACTGACAAGCGGTCATCGCATGAGTGATTGCGACCAGCGGCTCGACTTACGCGCTCTCGCTCTCCGCCAGCACTGGTCGTCCAGTCGCCCGAGCCGCAACCGCAAATGCCGGACTCTCCGCTTTTCGCGATTCCAGATAACGCAGCCAGTTGCGGTACACGCTGGTCGCCGAGGACTGCCATGTATTCTCAAGCGCACCAACCACTGCACTCTCCGGAAAGGTAGCGGCGATTTCTTCGCGCCGGTCGGCAACTGCGCTCTCTCGGAATTCGTTCAGAAGTCGCGTCGTTGCCTCGCCAAAATATCCCACCGGCATCGTAGGATAGGTCTCCCGCTCGCGCCGCAGAAATCGCTTGATGTCCCTGCGAAATTCCTTCAACAGAGTGTGCGCCCCATATTCCGGATGTCCCTGGAAATGCACAAACAGGCTGTTCTTCTTTCGCTTCACAAAAACATCAACGCCGGCCTCTGGCGATTCAGTAAGAACGGTATATCCGCCAGCCGACAGTTCCTCCGCGCGCACTTCATTCCAGCGCGAATGTGGAAAGCGAATCTCGTCGGCAATGCCGCTGGTCAGCACGTGGGCTCCGCGCTTGCGGGAAGCGAACACGCCAAACTGCTTGTCCGGCAGCCGATGCCGCCGCACGCCGTCGCTGTGCAGCACGCTGGCATGCGCCGCCAGGCACGACAGCACCGTCGATGACGTGTTCCGTTCCGCCCAGTCAAACACCTGCGTCAGGGTCGGCCAGTAAGGTTCATCCTGCAATTGCGCCTGATGCGGTTCCGTGCCGGTGATAATCACGCCATCAAACTGGCGGTTCCAAAGTTCGTTGAAGCCAAAGTAGAAATCGTTCAAATGCTGCTGTCCGCGATCCCCGCGCGGAATCCCCGGCAGCGAGTAAAGCCTTACGGCGACGGGAACATCCCCCGACGCGGTATCCAGCATTTCAAAAAACTGCATCTCGGTGTCTTCGAGCGCCGGATCGGGCATGTTGTTGATCACCGCCAGACGGACGCAGCCGTGCACAGCGCGGCCTTCCGAAGCCACGGGACGCCGTTGCTGCCTCTCGGCCCAACGAGTCGGAACGCGTCCACTATCAATAATCAGCGGCATTTCGCACCTCCCACGCCGAAGTGTTCAATTTTGCATAGCCTCATCGTGCAGCCGTTTCCAGTGCCTGACCCAGATCCTCAAGAATGTCGTCGATATGCTCAATGCCCACGCTGATGCGAATCATCTCCGGAGTCACGCCAACTTTCTTCTGCTCCTCCGGCGTGAGCTGCCGGTGCGTGGTCGACGCCGGATGGCAGGACAGCGATTTCGCGTCGCCCATATTCACCATGCGCTTGAAGAGACGAAAAGAGTTGAAACACTTTCGGCCGCCCTCGTATCCGCCCTTCACTCCAAACGTCAGCAGCGAGCAGAAATTGTTGCCGAGATAACGATGCGCCATGGGATACAGCGGATTATCCGGGAACCCAACGTAGTTCACCCAATCGACTGCAGGGTGAGCCCGCAGGAACTCCGCGACCTTGCGCGCGTTCTCCACATGCCGCTCCACGCGCAGCGCCATCGTCTCAATGCCCTGCAGAAATAAGAATCCGTTGAACGGAGAAAGCGTGGCCCCGGTGTTGCGCTGGCAGACGGTTCGGCAACGCGCAATGTAGGCGGCATCGCCGAAGTGGTCGACATAGACCACGCCGTGATACGCAATTTCCGGCTGGTTGAACATGTAGAACTTTTCCGGATATTTCCGCCAGGGAAACTTTCCGCTGTCCACGATCATGCCGCCGATGCTGGTCCCGTGTCCGCCCATGAATTTCGTCATGGAGTGCACCACTACGTCAGCGCCATATTCAATCGGCCGCAGCAGAACCGGCGTCGCCACCGTGTTGTCCACCACCAATGGCACGCCGTGCTTGTGTGCTACTCGCGCCAGACCCTCGATGTCGGCGACGTTGCCCGCGGGATTGCCCACGCTCTCGCAGTAAACCGCGCGGGTATTTTCGTCGATCAGCTTCTCTACATCTTCAGGCCGATCCGTGGCGGAAAAGCGCGAACTGATTCCCCGCTTCGGAAAGATGTGCGCCAGCAGCGTATAAGTCGCGCCGTAAAGCTGCGGCAGAGAAACAATGTTGTTCCCGGACTCAGCAATATTGATCAGCGAATACTCGATCGCCGCCATCCCCGAACTCACGCTGAGCGCTTCCACTCCGCCCTCAAGCGCAGCGACGCGCTTCTCCAGCACGGTGTTGGTAGGGTTTCCGATTCGGGTATAAATGTTCCCCGGAACTTCCAGGTTGAACAGCGCGGCCCCGTGCTCCGCGCTGTCGAATTCGAACGCCACCGTCTGGTAGATCGGCACCGCCACGGCTTTCGTCGTAGGATCGCCGTCGTACCCAACGTGAATTGCGATGGTTTCGGGCTTCATGATTTCGTGAAAATTCGCAATGCGACCTTACTTCGAAGCGGTGGCTGCTTTGGTTCCGAAGGCCATCGACTCATGAGCCACCGACTTCGCGACACTTTTGGATACTGCGCGGGCCGTGAAATCAGCTCCGAATGCGAATCGCATGACCGGTCCGAAGCTATTCGCTGCGGCCAGCCCCGCGAAGTACAGCGCCGGCACCGACGATTCAAACAAGGACGATAACGCCGGAGATCCCTCGACGGTCTTGATCCTGGAACGAGTCTCGCCACTGAGAAATGCGAGCTTTTGCAGATTTACTTTGTAACCAGTTGCCGCAATTACGTGATCCGCCACCACCTCACGCTTGGCGCCGCGGGCGTCGACCAGGGAGAGGCGAACTTTTCCGTCCTCGACTCGCGCCGCGTCGAGCGAGTAGCCGATCAGAGTCGGAACTTTCCCCTCGACCTTGTCTCGGATGAACGCTCCTCCCGATGGTCCCAGTACACGCCGAACCGCTTCGATGCGCAGTCGCTCGGGTAGAAAATGAAACACGTTGGGATAGTTCGCAAAAAAGAATGACTTCCACCCCGGTCCGAGACCCGATGGCGGCCGCCGAAACCGGTCCCACCAGGGACGAGCCTTGTCGCTCTTGCTGTGAAACTTCAAAGGTTTCCGGGCTACCAACTGGACGTCAACTCCAGCCTCGCGCATCAACCCCGCAAGGTCCAATGCCGAGGACCCCGCGCCGACGACAACGACGCTCTTTCCGCGCAGTCGCGTGACATCGGAATGCTGCGCGCTGTGAGAAACGTACTCGGTCGAAAGGTGAGCCAGCGTTTCCGGGACGTAGCCGAAATGCGTCACGCCTACCGCCAACACGACCTGTCGAGTACGAAATACCTCGCCGTCCTGCAGTCCGACCGTGAAACCATCGGAGTCCGGCTCAATACTGACCACAGTTTTATCTTCGAGCTGCGGCACGATCCGTTCCGCGAAAGCAAGACCATATTCGGTGAACGTCTCCCGGCGAACGGAAACCCCTTTGTCGCCGTATTCAATGCCTCGTTCTGCACAGAATTTTCCTAGGGTAAGCCGGTCTTCGGGATCGGAAATGTTGGAGGCAAAGCCATCCGATTTAAGCAGCATGCCCTTCGGCATATGGGAAAGCCAGCTGTCCATAACCCGGCCAAAAATGCGAAATGGAACGCCACGATGGCGAAGATGCGCCGCAATGGAAAGCCCATAAGGGCCCGCGCCAACGATCACAGTATTTGTCATAAGCTCAATCGGTACAAGGTTTTTAGATGAGGCCAGCCAATCCGCTGGCAGGGTCTTTACCACGGGGGAAGTGGGTAAGTCACAACGCTATCACAATTCCGACGAATTCCTTACCCCACGAAAGTGTCATCCCCAGCTCGCGCGGGAAGGACTACAAGTCCTTTATTATCTGAGCGATACGGTCGCCTGCGCGCCCATCCCAGAGCGGCGGAATCGTGCCCTTCTTCGCTTTGCCATCGAGAATATTCCGTAGCTCAAAATCGATCTTGTTCTTGTCTTCGCCTACCAGGGTATTAGTCCCCAGATCTACGGTGATCGGCCGTTCGGTATTCGCCCGCAAGGTCAAGCAGGGCACGCCCAAATAAGTCGTCTCTTCCTGAATTCCGCCGGAATCGGTAATCACAACCGCGGCCCGGCTCTGCAGAGCCAGGAATTCGATATAAGGCAGGGGATCGAGCAGCAACAGATGCCGCGAATCAATGCCGAACTCCTGTATTTTTTGCCGCGTCCGCGGGTGCACCGGAAAAACAATGTCCAGTTCCTTGCTCACGTGAGTCAGGGAATCCAGCAACTCGCGCAGAGTTTCCAGTTCATCGACGTTCGACGGCCGGTGCAGCGTGACCAGCGCAAAGCGGTCGGGAAATCCATTCTTTGGGCAATTCTTCGCTGCCGGCAACAACTGAATCAGCGAGTCAATCATCACGTTGCCCACAAAGTGAATCCGTTCTTTGGCCACGCCTTCGCGCAACAAATTAGCGTCGCCGTCCTGCGAGGGCGTGAACAAAACATCCGAGAGCCGGTCGGTCACGATGCGGTTGATCTCTTCCGGCATCGTGCGGTCAAACGATCGCAGCCCGGCCTCGACGTGCCCCACCGGAATCACCAGCTTGGCACAAACCAACGCGGCCGCGACGGTTGAATTCACGTCCCCATACACCAGCGTGAGATCCGGCCTGCTTCCGAGCACGACCGACTCGAAACGCCGCATGATCTCCGCCGTCTGCACCGCGTGAGTTCCCGACCCCACTTCAAGATTAAAGTCCGGTTCCGGAATTTCCAGCTGCGTAAAGAACACGTCCGACATATTCCGGTCATAATGCTGCCCGGTATGAACGAGCGTCTGCCGCATACCCAGCTCGCGAATCGCGCGCAGCACCGGCGCCGCCTTCACAAAATTCGGCCGCGCGCCTACGACATGAAGAATGTGAGTCATTCGGCTACCGATCTCCGGGAAAACTTGGAATGCAATCTGGATTGCAACGTCTACTCATGGAAAGAATTCTGCGGCGGAACCGGCACGGCGGGCACCGACGGAGGAACCCGCTTCCACCTCGACCACAACCGCTCTCTCTGTTCCTGTCGCAGGTACGAAATAAAATCCGCCGGCAGCTCGCGCCGCTCGCGGCAGATCGAAGGCCAGACGAATCCTGCTAGCCGGGCCGCAGCCGCCAGAATGTAGGGCTTTTCGGCCACTCGCTTCAGGCATTTCATCACTTCAAACATCGGATCGCTGCCGAAGGAATAATCAAGGTGCCCCAACCGCAACGCATTCCTGAGCCAATGGCTGCCGCCTCCGGTGTGGCGATGGTGGAAAATCTTCAGCGCAGGCACGGCCTCCACTTCCCATCCCAGCATCCGGACCTTGATCTGCGCACACCAGTCCTCGCCGCCATACTTCAGGACCGCGTATCCGCCAATCGCATCGTAGCATTCCCGTCGCATCAGCTGGGCCGCGTGCGCCACGTTGCGGGCATCGTTGACGGGACGGCTGCGAAATCCTGTGCCAGCATCTTCGTGGACGAATCCTCCCACCAGCCCCAGTCGCGGAGACATTCGAAAGCGATCGATCAATTGTTCGAAATAAGAATTTTCCAACGTGATATCGGCATCCAGATTGCCAATGAATTCATACTCGACATCTTCGAGCAGCTCGCAGCCCTGGTGCAGGGCGATCACTTTCGCGCCAAAACTGTGGCCCGGCGCCCGCGTGATGCGCAGAAAACGGATGAAGTCATGCTGCCGGGCATAGCTCTCGATGATGCGGTCGGTGCCGTCGCTGGAATTGTCGCTGACGATCACCCAGCGCTGCGGCCGCACCGTCTGGCCCACGACGCTGCGGATCGTGGCCTCAAGAAAGGCCTCTTCGTTGTGCGCGGCGGTCATCAGGACGTAAGTCCCGGATTTTTGTGATGGAGCAGGCATGACTTAGATAGAGGAAAAGCGCGGGCGCTCCGGATACTTCAGGGTGGTCGAGATCTGGCTTGCTTCCTCGTTGATTTCAGATTTTAGGTCAGCCGGGACCTCAGCCACTTCGATCAGCGGTGTAGCAAAGCTCGAGTCCCCGCCGGAAACTTCCACCGCCGGCTTGGCGAATTTCTTCGCCGGGCGCACCACGCGCGCGGCGCAGATCGCCGCCAGCAGCGCATACCACAGCACCTGAGTTTGATCCCAATACGAGATGCCGACGAACGCCACGACATTCGCAAACAACGCCGCTCCCAGCGCCCAAAAAAACATTTGCTGCTTCCGGTTTTCTGCCAGCCTTCTCGACTTGCCCAGGTATTTAAATCCGTACACCAGGATGGCGAGAAACAGAATGAACGGCAAAAGCCCGGAAGAATCGCAAATGCCGACATACTGGTTAGCTGTGTCCCACATATCCCAGCCCCAGTCGTAGGTCGATTTCACCCCAATCAGCCACCAGTCGCCGAAGTGCCGGATGCACTGGTCGATCAGCATGAAGCGGTGATAGCCCGACGAGCCGCCCGAAATGTCGATGCGCGAAATCAGGTGCCAGACCGGCGCCTTCATCACCAGATGCAGCCCGACAACGGTTACGACCACTCCCCAGCGCACGATCCGCATCCAGTTTCGGATCGGCCACAGGCACAGCGCCATCACTCCGCCGGCATACGCCAGAATCGGCGTGCTCGAATTCGAGGTCAGCGTAATCACCGTCGCCGCAACCATTCCGACAGCCGCCAGCAGCCGATTTTTCCTGCCGGTTTGCCACAACATCACAAACATCGGAACCAGGATCGCGCCAAAAGTCCCTGCCAGAATGGAATGGCCAAACGGCCCCTGCGCGCGAAAGCGGTCGTCGCGCGCCGCCACGTTGGCATACATGGAAGCCCGCGCCCCGCCCAGCCAGGCATAGGGATTGTGCCCCGTGACGGTCTCCCACGTCATGATTACCGCAATCGCGGCCGCCACATACGCCAGCGCCCGTACCATCCCCACAATGTCGGCCTCGCTGCGGATCAGGAAGCGCAGCAGAAAATAAATGCCGAACGCGGTGTAGATGTTCCCCAGCTGAAAGATGAACGCCGCCGACTGCTGAAACAGCAGCACTCCGGCCACCGCGGTCGCCAGCGTAAACAGAATCACCGCCCAGTCGATCCCGTTCATGCCCCCGCTGAAGATCCGGCTCTTCGAAGACGACTTATCCTTGACCAGCCGCGCGATCCCGAACAGCGCCAGCACCCGCAGCATGGGAAAATGCAGCCCGCCCACCACCAGCACCTGGTCCAGCGGAATCAGAATCGAGGCCGCCAGAAACGGCGCAATCACCCGGCTCCGCGGCCACACCAGAATCAACACGCCGACGACCAGCACCAGCAGCAGAATCAGCGGATTGGCAAAACTCGCCGCCGCCCCGCCGCCGAAATGTAGATGTTGAGGTTCCAAAGTCTCGCGCCGCGTTAGGAAAAGAGATTAGGCGACACCCTTTGCTTCTCGAAAATGGAGCGCGCCAGCAAGAAGATACGTCAACAAACATAGTCCGAGCCCAACTGCAATGCTCGGCATAGGGTGGCTCGTTACCGTCGTGAATCTTGTAACCAGAAACCAAAGAGCCACGATTCCCGTCGAGGTGACGATCGGAATCAGAAAGACATCTCGGTATTGCGAAATATTGAGGCCTGTGACTTTTCGAATTCGTTCCACTTGCAATGCATAGCCCACGATAATCGCAATCAGACACGCCAGTTGCGCTCCCCATAGGCCGCACATCTTAGCAAGTGGGTATACCAGCAATACCACCACGGCCGCCATGCTGGCCACGCTCCGACGGTGCAGCTGCGGGAGTCCTTTCGCGTAGAACGCCTGCGTGATCTGGTTGTTCAATATATTGAGCAGGGCGGCGCAACAGGCAAATCCGAGAGCGATGCTGGCAGCACCGTAGCGCTGCCCATAGGCAATTGTTAACAATGACCGTCCGCAGAAAACCACGAACACGCTGCAGGAAGACCCAGCCAGACTGTCGCCGACGTAGTCTGCAGCAGGATGCGGTTCATCCGGGCGTTGTCATCCTGAACCCCGGACAACGCCGGCAGCAGCGTCTGGTTCATGACGTTGATCAGGAATCCCGAAGGCGTCTGAATCAGATACACAGCCATCGAATACAAGCCGAGTTCCGCTGCTGAATAAAGCTTCCCCAGCACAAAGACATCCGACCTCACAAATAACACGTTAAGAAGTACGAGGCCGAACCAGCCCCTTGGAAAATTTCATCAGGTCGCGAATCGCTTCGAAGTGCGGAAGCCGTGGACGATAAGGACATATCGCATACGAAAGCACGCAGCGGGCAGCATTCTCGGAGCAGAATCCAATCGCCAGCGCCCAGACATCGCGCATGAACAGGCCCAGAATGATCGTTGTGATCAACGCCAAGAACGCCGCCACCATTGTTCACCGCGGCCCACTTCCAGAACTTCATGTTCTTCATGGCGATAAACGCCCGCGGACTGATCAGCGCCATCGAAGATAATGCTCAACGAGACCACCCGGGCCAACGCCACCAACTCGGGGTTCCCATAGAACTTGGCGATGACCGGCGCAAGAACATAGATGAGCGCGTAAATGAAAGATGAGCGGCCCGCCGTCATCCACCAAGCGGCTGTGACGTACTTTTCTTCGCCGCCTTTGCGGATTCTGAATCAGCGCCTCTCCGCGCCCCGACGTCTACCGTCATCTGGATCATCGTCGTGGCGGACTGCACAATCGCCATCGCGCCAAACGCTTCCGGAGCCAGCAGCCGCGTGAGCAGCATATTGCGCCCGAAACGGATGCCCTGCTCCACGAAACTCGCCCCGCCCAGCCACACCCCGCCGCGCATGACCCGGCCCTTCAGCCCGCCGCCCTGAGTGATGTGCCCTAGGTTCTCGTTAATTAATTTTCGCAAAGACATTAGTTTTGAAGACGCCAGATGCACAATCCTTCTTGATCAACAACGATCCCAAACTCGGGGACGGAGTCGAATCTCGCGCGGCAGACCGGGTTTACATAAATTACGAAGGCCTTCTTACTGTATTGCGCGGCCCAGTTCCGCAAGTTTCGGAGCACTGAATCGACGACCTGTCCTCCGAACGGGTTGTACATGTAGATCAGCAAGTCGTCGTCGGGAGGGATGTACAGGCATGCGTCCATCTCGACAATCTCCACGCTGGCGTCCGCTCGTCGAGCATTTTCACGAGCGACAGCGGCCAGTTCGGGAGAGAACTCAACTCCGATAACCCTCCGAAATCCTTCTTTAGCCGCCAAAATCAATGTGCGACCTTTACCACAACCCAAGTCAATGAAAACCAGCCCTTGAGCGTCCTCCCGTACCTTACGGAGCACAGCCAAGAACTCTGCCGGATTCATCGTCTGATATCTGGCTCCGAATTTTGCATTCCTCGATGGGATTCTGAGACGCCACAGCGGAACCACGATCGAGGTCTCAGTCTTATAAGTTTGATCGAACTCATCGCCGGCGACCACGTCTCGGCCGCTCCGCCGCAGCACTTTAGCAGCTCTCGCAAAGGCCGCGCCCATACCCTCGCCTCTAGCGACTGTATAAAAGCGTTGAAACATCTGCCTCAGCATTTGTCACTTTCCGAAAATTCATAGCGAGCTAGTGGGGCCTCTTCGCCAGGCGCAAACGCCAGAGCTTCTTCATGCGCGGAAGCAGTTTGGTCCGATCGAGCGCCTTCTAGCCAAGCCATCGACCACGGCAGTCGAAGTCCGCATCGCGTTCATCAGCACCCCCTTGGCTTGCGGGGAGAAGATGCACACTGAGGCTTCCGTGTGCGTGAGGTTGGCAAAGCGGTCCTTATACTCGGCCTCGCCGAAGCCGAAATCGACGGCCTTAACGCCCTGCTTGCAAAAGCCCTCGACCACGTCAGCCAGTAGAAATGTTCCGATCGAGTAGTCACGAAAGCCGGGATCGTAGCCATTGTAGTCGCTCACGAATACCTGATTCGAAAGCGTGCCGATCCAAAAAGCGCGAGGTGTGCCCTTGATCCAGAGGACGAAGATGCGCAACCATCCCTTTTGCGCGCAGAAGCGCAGGCGCGCGCGCATCTCCGGAGTGTCCGCGAAGCCGACGCCCAGGCCGCGCTGGTAGGTGTTCCTGGCGACCTCTTCCAGTATCGGAATTACCGCGTCCACATCGTCCAGCCCGTGATAGGGCCGAACCCTACTCCCTCGCCGAAGTCGGCAAGCAGCTTTTTTTTCTTGCGTCGAACTTCGGCTCTAGCCCCTGCGAAAAACCTCGATACAACGCCTCAACATCCGGCGGAAGAACCATCACCTTATGCGCTCCTGGCTTAATGGCATGGTCTCGAGTCGCAAACCCGGCTACGCTGAGGGCCTTCTCGTAGAGGGTCGACTCGACAGCGAGGTGATCAGAACGGCCATGTCCGCTTCGCCCTCGCGCAGAGTCGTCATAATTGACGCAATGATTTCGCTGCAGTTTTCAGGAGACGTGTTGCCCAGGAAGCCCCATAGGAGAACGCCAGAGAACGGGCCGAGATTCCCGGGAGCCGGAGATATCCGATCTTTGACGTCATCCGCGTCCGCTGAGTCGCCCGACCAGCATGCGTCGGGAAGCCCGTCCCGGTAAACAACGATCGCATGCGGGCGGATCACCTCTTCCGCGTGTAAATTAGCTCAACGCAGAAATCGATGTCGCTGTCCCGGTGGCTCGGCCAAGCAGACCATATCCCCGTATTTCCTCGACCTCCTCGCGCGATCGGACAACGCGCACGGCCACGCCCGGCTGTACACGACCACGGTTCTCCAAAAGAAGCTCGGGACCGAGCTCAGCACGAAAAGGGGCTGCCTTAGAAGCGTTGTTCATTTTAGTTTCGGGAGAACTTCTTACAAGACAAGAAGTTCAGCCAGCGGGTCGTGCCCGCTGGCTGATCGAAGGTATTTCATTTGAGGGACAGCTCCTGCGAACCGGCCGGACTATTGCACCTGTGTTGCCAGTCCGGTCGGAGGAGCCGGCACGCCCGAAGAAGAGCCGAACTGGTACGCACCCGCATCCCAGCTGCCTGACCGCTGAACAACTGGAATCGCCGAATAGGTGGAGATTTTCCACCCCAGCCACTTTGTTCCAGAACTCCACCACCGGTCGCCGAGAGCAGGCCGCGGCCGCCGCTGCCCGGGAATTACGCTGCAGTACGACGCGGTGCTTTACCAGCATTTACTGTAGCATCTCCAGAAGAAGTCGGAGCATAGTTATTCGCGAGCACGTATCCTTGCCCATTGGCGGCGGAAGTGGTCTGGAAAACTTCCCCCCATCGTCGTTCATACCGCAATTGTTTCCGAAGTGCACGCAAAAAATGCTCCCATCGACGTGAATCCATAATGTGGTTATTTCCAATTTAATGGTGCTGCCCGAAGCCCATGCTGGCGTGCTCGAGTTGGCCGGGCCCGCTTGCGCCTGATTGGCCTGGAAGGTGTTGTTGAAAACGTATGCCGTTACCACACTCGATCCGTTCCGCCCGGAGGGCTGAGCATCAAGCCATTGGGATCGGGCGGATAGTGCCCTGAGTTCTCCCAAACATTGTTAAAGACGTAGAAGCTGGGGCACTGCGACCACCAATTCACGCCCTCGTTCGTATTTCGCGTGACATTGTTGTACGCAACAAGATGGCGCACAAGGTGCCATAGCCGCTTGACATCACTTCAAACACGTTCCCATGCCGCCCTCCGAAGGAAGGCTCGAACAGGTATTCAAGCAGGTTGTCATGGATGATCGAGGCGTCTCCGCACTCCATCCCCTGTGACGCGTGTCGAACCACGGTGTATTCCACATCCCAGCAATCGCCAATCGCCCAACCCGTCGCGCCACCGCTGCCCCCAAAAGAACCCACGCAACTAGTCGACGTGCATGCCGCGCCAAAGGTTGAGTCCGAGCCGTCAATCACAAGAAACAATTTCCGGTTCTGGTTGTTCGGCTTAGCCGCCGTTGCTGTTGCTGATCAGATCGTGGTTGTCATCGTGGGCGCTCGACGCCACCGACCAACCGTGAAAGTAAAGGCGCTCCGCGATCGTAAAAGTTCCCGGTATTGACTGTCATGCCGCCGGCGCTTCCTGACCAGCATGCACCAAGAAACTCAAAAGCATCCACGATCACATTCGAGCGGTTTGAAAAGTTGAGCAGGGTCGCGCCGTCGTCGGGGTAGGAGCAATTAGAAGGCTCGGCGGTCGTGACCGGGTTATCTTCGTTGAAAATTGGCCGTGCGAAAGTGGCGCCCGAGAACCACGTTATGTCGACGCCAAGATAAATCGGACTCCCGCTCCCGCCGCTCTGGCCCCACACCCAGTCTCCGCCAAGCTGAGGACTACCCGCGTTACGGTGCCATGCATCGCCGCCCCGAAAGATGAATCCGTTTCCCGATGCCGGAGTGGTCGCAGCGCATGTTCCGCTGCAGGCGGGCATTCCCGGCGCATGAAGCCAAGAGTGCGATTCGTCAGTACCAGTGTTTGTGTCAGATCCCGCAGCCGAGATGTAAAAGCAACTCGTGACCCCGAGACTCGCCAGGGTGACCAACCCATGCCTCCGCCGGTCTGAGGACTGGTGAGGCTTAGGTAGTTCGATCCGGTCGGACAAGAACCGCCGGCCGCGAAAGATTTCGAAGGTGCTCCGATAATCAAAATGCCAAAAACCACTGCAACTAGAGCGCGGGGGGATAAGCGTCTCATTGGGCTCCCATGTCACCAGGATCAGAAGCCGCGCTGGGGGCCGACTTCCACTGACATAGTATGGGCGCCGTCCCGAGGCCGCCTAGCTCTCAGAAGGGCATTGTCCCTGGACCTGGCCTGCAGTGAACCTTTGCACAGCGCTCGTGCCCGGCCGCGGGCTCTGGCAGCGCTTCCCGCTGATTCTGCGCGGACCGGCTAAAGCCAGCGCGGACAGCGGCTTACCGGGCGTCAGCGCTGCGCGCTGGCGGACTTCCGGGGCGATTCCATTTCGGCACCCGGCGTTCCCGATCCGGCTGCGGCCAAAGCTTTTTGTACCGTGAGGATGCGGCTGCCGCTGGCCGCCGCCCGCGCCACGGCGAATTCAAACAGATCGGGGGTGCATCCGTATTCGGAAGGGCTGGGCCGGACATCGTGCGTATAAAAAATCAGCCAGGCCTTTTTTCGCACGTTTTCGGCGATCAGGTCTTCCACCGCGCGCGCTTGTTCGAGGCCGCCATACAGCCGGTTGGCCAGCAAAAGATTCAGGTCGATCTCCGGCCCGTTGACTCCAGGAAAAATGCTGCGCGAACTCGTCAGCACCGGCCCCAGGGTGCGCTTGCTGCCGAAGCTGGCGTGGCCGTAAGGGTACGCGAAATTGGCGGCGTTGTTGCCCTTGATCTTTTCCATGGCCCGGATGCCCTGCTGCACATCGTCGACAAACTTCGGCAGCGGCAGCGCCCGGCCGGAGCTGTGATGAAAAGTCTGCGTCCCCAGTTCGTGGCCGCGGGCGACCAGAGCGTCAAGGTCTTCGGCAATAAATAATTCGCCCAGTTCGTTCGAAACATTCATCAGCCCGGCGGTGACGTAGTACGTTCCCCGGGCGCCGAATTTCTCCAGCACCGCTCCGCCCACGGTGTAGGCCGAACGGGGAAAATCGTCGAAGGTGAACGAAACGATGGGGCCGGCATCGCCCAGCGGCATCGTGCGGCGATACAGCGAGCACAGCGCGCGGCGGCGCAGCGAACCCAGCTGTTGTCGAAGACTCATGTATTTCTAACGCGCCGGTGAATGAGCGCTCACGCCACCTGCGAACCGCTGGGCGCGTGGCCGATTCCCATCTCCAGCGGACTGCGCTGCGGCTGGCTTACCCACTGCAGGCAGACCAGGCTGCGCTTCAGTTTATCCAGACTTCTCGGCCGCTGCGCCGGTAAAACCACATACTTGCCCGCCGCCCCCAGCATACGGACGATATGGTAAATGGCCAGGCTGCCCAGAAACGCCATTCGCCCCAGCCAGTTATGATGCTTCTTCCAGTACTGCCAGTTGGCGTAGCACTGCTCCAGATAAAAGCGCAGCGGGGCGTTCGCCGAACTGGCTCCCCCGTAATGAATCGCCTCCGCCTCGGCCAGAAAAATGGATTGCTCGCCCGCCAGATGAAAGCGGTAGCACCAGTCCACGTCTTCTCCGTACATAAAAAACTGGGGATCGAGCAAACCGACTTTCTCGAGCGCGCTGCGGCGGATCAGCACAAACCAGCCATTCAGGACCTCGACCGGCTGGGTCGTCTCGTGATCGAAGTCCGACATCAGATATCCGCCGAACACTCGCGAACGCTTGAACGCCACGTCGAGACCCAGCGCGCGGGTGAGCTGGTTCCACACGGTCGGAAAGCGCATGGTCGAACGCCACACTTTTCCGTCGCGGCCCAGCATCTTCGGTCCCACCATCCCCACTCGCGGATTTTCCCCGAGATAGCGGAGCATCGGCGAGAGGCAGTCGCTGACAAACTTAACGTCGGAATTCACCAGGCAGACGTAATCGCCCGAGCACTCGGCCATGCCGATGTTGTTGGCCTTGGCGAAACCTAGATTCTCCGTGTTGCGGATCAGGCGGAATTCCGGAAACTGCTCGGCAATCAGTTCCGGCGTGCCGTCGGACGACGCATTGTCCACCACGATCACTTCGTCGTAAATCTCCTGGCAATACTCGCGCATCGACTCCAGGCATTCGATGACATACTTCTGGGCATTCCACACCACGATGACCACCGACAACGAGGGACGGCCCGGCTGCGGGCGGACGGATTCAATCTGCGGGTTCACTAGGCTTGCACTCATATGGGGTACGGGGGAAGTCATTGCATTCAACCTCAACAGCGAAAGATGGGGAATTTTCTCTTGAGCTAAACCCACTACACAACGGCCAGCCGATTTACTTCCGCTTCTGCGAACTGCCCGGAGCAGCGGCGCCCACTCCGCAGGCCAGCGAAAAGCTGGACATATCTTTTCCGGCGCGGGAAGCGAAGGCATAGAGCAGCCATCCCAGTTCATAAGGACGGCACTCGTACAGCACTTTCAGATCTTTCTTCGCCTCATACGCCTTGGCCGCGTCTTCGCCGCTGAACGCCGCCTTCAAATACGTCTTGAGCTGCGAGGTCGGACGGTACTGGCAGCGCCAGATCACCCCGGCGTCTTCGTCTTCCATGTTGAAGCCCAGTTCGTTGGCCGCGTTGATCCAGTTGAGCCCGCGATAAATCCAGGGCGTGAAATCGCAGCCCGCGGCTTCGCCCAAAGCCAACATCGTCATCGGCCCCATGGCATGCTGGTGCACCGAAAACACGGGATAGCCTTCGAGCACGCGTCCGCTCAGCGAATCGTAGTGCCACCACCACTGCCCCAACGAGCCTTGCGCCGCGCACAAGCCCCGCCCGCATTGCAGCGCCAGTTGCAGCGCGCTCGCTTCCCCGTACGCCTGCGAAAAGCGGGTCATCCCGTAGATCGGATACACCTGGTCCGCGAAGCTGCCGATACGGCCCCGCGCCATGCCGGAGACGCTGGCGCCGCGCGAGAGGTGGCCGAAGAATCCCTGCTCGCCGCGATTTTTCTTCAGCAGACTAAATGTCTGAAAGGCCAGGTCTCCCAGCTGCGACTGTTTTTCCGGACGGGCCAGCACCCAGTTCGACAGGCCAGTCAGAAACCAGGCCAGTTCCATGGTGACCCCGCGCTTCGCGCTGGGATAGCGGGTCAGAGCGGAGTCGAGCTCAATGCGGCTTTCGATTTCTCCCAGCCGCTCGGGCGCAATCAGGGCACAAGTCCAAAGCAGCACGCCGAGGTCGCCGATATCTTTCACCCAGTCGAGATTTTTGAGCAGGGCGTCGAGCGCCGGCTGGATGGCGATCGAAGATTCGCCGCCCGCCTGTTCGACCCGGTTCAAGCCCATCAGGGTCATCATGGTATAGCGCGGCGAAAGTCCCTCCTGCACCATGCCGCGTTCCGTCTTCTTCAGGCTGTAGCAGAACAGCTGCGTCCGCGCGTCAAACATCGGCACCAGGCCCCGCAGGGCGAGGGCGACGAAACGCTGCACGGTCGGCTGCGCTGCATCCGCCGGCGGCGCCACTAGGCTTCCAGAATTTTTCATTGCGCGATTGCTCCTCGAAACTTCGTTCCTAAAAATGGGTGGAGGAAAAAATGGAAAAGACGGCTTGTTCTATCCAATATGTTTGTACAAAATCTGGCCGATCATGGGCAGCAACGCCGGCGACACGTGCTTCAGCGTGTACTTCGCCATTCTGGATTTCCACTGCGAACTGTAAAGATCAAAAATGTGGGTCGACTTTTTCTCCGCACCGTATCGGGAATACGTGAGAACCGATTGCGCGGCGCCCCAGCGATTCTTGAAGGTGATCAAGCCCGGCTGGTCGGCGTTGCTGCGCCCGAAATCGAGCGTTCGCAGGCCGCCGGCCTTCGCCTCCTGAATCGCGTTCCAGAACATCAGGTGCATGGGGCCCAGATAATTGAAGCGCGCATCGCAGGCGCCGTATTTGTAAGTCAGCGTGTCTTTGTGCCGGATAGTGATCATGGCGGCGATCGCATGATCATGCTGCAGCGCCACGCGAATTTTCAGTGCGCCGCCGAAAGCCTCCATCAGATTCCGGAACCACTGCTTCGACTGCGGGGCCAGGCCTTGCCGCTTGCGGGTCAGCGTAAACAGCCGGAAGAAATCCTCGAGCAGTTCCGCCGTCGAGCCTTCGCGGTAGGTCAGACCCTCGCGCTCCGCCCGGCGAACTTTTCTTTGCGTCGAACTTTTGTGGAACCCGCGGAAGATGATATCCAGATCCGGCGTCAGGTCCAGTTCATGGAACGCGTAGGTCACGGCCGTGCGGGCCAGCCCCGTGGCCAGGGGAAACGATTGCAGCGGACGCACTTCGAAATAGCTCCAATGGTTCCGGGCAATCTCGCGCGCCATCTTTTGCTCGAAGGCGGCGCACACCGCATCCTCATCGTCGCTCGCCTCCAGCAGCGGCTCGCAATGATCGGAAAATGGCAGCGACACCAGACGCCGGCCCGTCACCCAACTCTCGACCGGGCAGAACACCAGGGCATTTTCAAGCGCCTCTGCGCGACCGGAAGTCGTATACGCCAGCGGCCGAAATCCGTAGGTCCGGTTCAGCGCCTGGAGCCACGCCGAGGAATGAAACAGTGAAGCCCGCGGATGTTTTGCCAGGAAAACGTCCCACCGGGAATCCTGCAGCGGCTCGATGGTATGGCAGACCTTCGCCCGCGCAGACGATTGCTGAATCTCTTCCAGTTCGAGGCATGGTGCGTACGACGTCATCTTGAGATCTTCCCTCCTCCGGCAAGTGCGAAGCCGCCGCTCGCCGTATCCTGCTCGCCACGGTTGTACCTGCGGCGACTTACCTATGAGGCGCTCGGGGGAGGGCGCTTGCGCTTACGACTCCTGCGAAAGAATGGCCTTGGCTGGAGTCACGGTGGCTTCCGAGCCCCGGTGCGGGGGCTGCGATTTGAGCACCGACAGAATGGTCTGCACAATGCAGTCCAGCACCGGACGATTGCGATCCGCGGGCCGCGCCGGACGGTTCCAACGTTCCAGCTTGATTTTGCTGCGTACATCGGCCACGCTCTCAATCATCGAGAGCCGTCCGGTCTTTTCGAGATAACGGTCGACCGCGCCGATCTTGCCGCGAAAAATGCTGTACACCGGCACGCCCAGGGCTGCCGCTTCCCGGTTCATGGTGCCGCCGCCGCTCACCACCAGATCCGAATACCAGATCAGGTTCAGGCCGTCGACGGGATGACTGGGCACCACCATCTTTCCGCTGGCGATCAGGTCGCCCCATTCTGCCCGCAGTTTGTCACCCTGGCGCGCATTGCGCGGCAGAGTCACCGCCCGTGCCTTGGGATGGGACGAAAGCAGCCGGAGGGTTTCGGCGAACAACACTTCGCTCTCCGGATTGTGGTAGTGCGCCTCGGTCGCCGGCGGCCGCACCGTCACCAGCAGATCATCGCGTGAGATGCCCAACTCCGAAAAGATGGAAGGGTCGGGACGAAAGCGCGGCACGTAGACATCTTCCTTCAGCCCGGGATAGCGCACGATGGAGTCGGTGTGTTTGGCCATGGCGCCGGTCGGAATCACGTCCGGCATCAGGAACCAGTCGGGCTCGAGAAACCCCGTCTTGGTGGAGTGCTCGTAATCGTGCATCATGATGGTCGGAATGCGCAGCAGCTTGCACAGCATAAGCTGCGCCCGCGATCCGTGCGAAATGGCTACATCCGGACGCCGGCGCAACGCCGTCGGAACCAGTTGCAGCACCCGCAGGCAGGTGCCGAACACTTTCAAAAACTTGTTGCTGCCATAGTGCTTGCCAATCACCTGGCAGGGCAGTTGGAAAAAGTCCAGCAGCTCGCACACCTGATAAATGTTGCGCGCGGTCAGAACCAGCTCCACTCCCTGTTTTTCCAGTTCTTCGATAATGGGCATGAAGAATGGTACGTGCGGAGAGTTGTCGATATCGATCCAGACTTTTTTCTTCCCCACGAACCGCGCCCGCATGGATTCGTTGTGTGAGTCCTGTGTAGTCGTTGCTTGCTCGTCGGCAAGTTGTTCGACTTCCTGCATGGTTGGTGTCATGACTAAATCCCTTCTTGGATCCGGTTGATTCGCCGAGTGTTGAACTAATTGAAGCGAGAGGGTTGCGCCCATCGCATCGCCGCGCAAAATGCCGCGAAACGCCGGGCCGGAAACTGCTGGTTGGCTACAGGACGTGCGGGGGAGAAACTTCGTGGATCCTGGGTGGGGGAGAAAACTTGGTTGACTGCTTCCCTGGGTATAACCGCCTCACTGCTGGTTGGTATGTACTTGGTTCGATCTACTCTCCTTGATTCGCCATCCGATTCGACGGCAAACTCTCATAGCACGGCGGGGGGGCCGTGGGCTCCGCGAGCCGTAATTCAGATGGCTGAAACTCAGGCTGGAATTCACGGTGCAGACTGACCAGCGCCGCCTGCATGTCGGGCCTGGCCACCACAAAAGAGAGCGTGCCCTCCGCCGAGCCCTGCGCAATCGCGATGACGGAGACGCTTTCGCGGTCAAGCGCGCTGCAACTGCGGCCGATCACGCTGCCGCCCGCACCGCCGCGCAAGCGCCGGCCGACCACGCTCACCATCGCCACGTTGCCATCGACGGCGATGTGCTCCGTCTTTGCCTGCGCCAATTCCGGGACAAACTCCTGCCGCAATGCCTGCGCGGTGCGCGCCGCGAGCCCGGCCGGAATCACCAGGCACAAATCGTTCTGCGACGACGATTGCGAAAGCAGCAGCACCTCCGCCCGAACCGCCGCGGTCGAGCGGAACACGCGGCCGAGCACGTCGGTCGCGCCGCTCATCCCCGGCCCTCCGATGTGGATCAGCACTACGTCGCTCATCGCGGTCAATGCGGTTACGGCCGCGTCGCTGTCCGCACCTGTGGGGGTGATCCTGGTTCCATAGCGCTCCGGCGCGAACGTGTTGCGGATCCACAATCGAATGCCCAGTTGCGTCACCGCGCGCAGAGTTTTCGGATGCAGCACTTTGGCGCCAAAATACGCAAGCTCGGAAGCTTCGCGATAAGAAATCTCAGGAATCGGGCAACCCTCAGCCACCAGTCGCGGATCGGCGGTGTGCATCCCGTCGACATCGGTCCAGATAATCACTTCGTCCGCGTCGAGCGCCGCCGCCACGATGGTGGCGGAGTAATCCGACCCGCCGCGGCCCAGGGTAGTGAGAACGCCGTCGCTGGTCGCTCCGATGAATCCGGTAATGACTGGAACAATATTCTGCTCGAGCAACGGATGCAGGCGGGCCGCGCAGCGTTCCCGCGTCAGATTCGTCTCCGGCTCGGCCCCGCCATGACACGAATCGGTGACCACCAATTGCGTGGATTCAATGGCCACGCTGGCCACGCCGCGTTCAGCCAGGGCCGCGGCCACAATCGGGGCGCAAAGCCGTTCGCCCATGCCGGAAATCGCATCCCGCGAACGTGCCGTCAACTCTCGCAGCAGGCTGGTGCCCTGGCACAGCCGGTCCAGTTCCTGAAACATTGCGTTCATCCTGGCCGCGAGCTGCGCCCGCTCCGTGGCCGAGTGAATCAGTGCGTCGATCGCGGCGGCATGGCGGCCGCGAACGCCTTCGAGAAGCGAGGCCACGGCAACATTCATTCCACCTTCGGATTGCAGGGCCGCTTCGACCAGCTGGTTGGTCACGCCGCTCATGGCCGAGACCACCACTACGACCCGTCTCTCGCTCGCCCCAGCTCGCACGATTTCGACCACGCGCGCGATCGCGGCCGCGTCGCCGACCGAGGTGCCGCCAAATTTCATCACCACCAGCGGCTTCGCCGCGACCTGCTCCGCGTGGGGATGTACAACTCCGGCATGCGGCGCGTGATGCGCCGGGAAATGCCGCCCAGTCCAGCTCGTGCGTTGCGGACGGGAATTCATTGCAGCCGTCCCGAGGGCGGCACTCGGACCGGCGCCAGCGTGGGCGCCGCATCCTGCCGGGAATCGAGCATCTTCAATTTCCAGGGCCGGCGCACGCAGGCGCGCAGCAGTTCCGGTTCCTCCCAGGGGACGTCGTGATAGCCCGAGGCCAGAAACGGGCTGGCCGGATCGCGCATCCACTCCTGCGGAAACAGGGTGATGATTTCGTTCTCCGTCACCTTCGTCGCAGCACGCACTGGCTCGCCCGAAACCGCCGAGTACAATGCCGCCGGCAGATCGTGTCCCGGGCCCAGCGCCAGATGTCCAACCTGGGTCGCCCGCGGATTGATCTCGATCAGGTGCGCGTTTCCGCTGTGTTCCTCCAGCATGAAATCAAAGCCGTGGATGCCGGAAAGCCCCAGCCGCCGCACCATTTTTTCGGCTGCCGATGACATCTCCGCATTTTCAATTCGCCGCAGCACGCTCGACGGGCCCGCCGAACTTCGCTTGTTCACCACTTCAAAATGCAGGCTGGCCAGCACCGCGCCCTTCCAGCAGGCCACCGTCGTGGTAGCTTCGCGGCCGGCCACAAAAACCTGCGCATTCACTACCGACCGGTGGCGCAGCAGCGAAGCCCACACCAGACTTTTGTCCTGATCGAGCAGCGCCCGCTTGGCCGCCCGGGCCAACAGCGGGGGCGCCTCGAGATCGCGAAACGCGCGTTCCGCTTCTTCGATCGTGCGTACGACTCGAACTCCTTCGCCGCCCGAGGTGCCGTTGGCTTTCAGAACCGTGGGCAGCCCCACCCGCGCCACCCATTTCCTGACTTCGTCAAGACTTGCGATCTCTGCCGTCTCCGGGGCGCGGATCGCTTGCTGCCGGGCCGCGCCGATAAATCCGGTGCGGGCATAGACCATGGGAAAACTTTCCGCCGCGCCCAGTGAACGCGCAATCAGTTCGCACACCCAGTTCCCTGCCTCCCCGCGCCGCCGTTCCCGCGCGTGCAGGTGATGCAGTTGGGAAGTGGCCAGGTCATCTCCCGGCACCACCAAATCCGGCCGCGACGCGGCAATGGCCACGGCAAAGGAACGCAACGGCAGCAGCCCGCGGTAAGCGTAGTGGCGATGCACGGCTTTCATCCGGGTCAGGGGATGGCCATTGGGGCAGACCGCATCCACCATGCATCCGGCATGAGCCAAAGCCATGGCCAGGCGGGCGGTCGGGAACCAGCGAGACGTAGTGGCAATCAGAACCGTAGGTTTCACTGCTGTCAGAGCCTCCTGGCCCCAGTTGCGGAAAATTTCAATGCAATCTCACGCCCCAGCACGCGGGAGCGGACGTTCTTGACAAAGCCGTATGCTGCGAGGGATTGCGGAGGGGGAATGCTGACAGTACCGGGTTTCGCCGATTACTGACTCGACTCGCCCGGCTCGCGTGGGGGCGCGGTCGGGCCGTAGCGCTGATAATAATCACTGTGCGCGGCGTTGCTGGAATCGTTGACCAGCGCGCCCAGCAGTTTCGATTTTTCCAGCGCATCGAGACCGCGCTGCAGTTGCTGCTTCTCGGTCACTCCGGGACGCGTCACCAGCAAAATTCCGTCGGCCATGCGCGCCCAGATGCTGGTATCGCCCAGCGGCAGCACCGGCGGAGAATCAATCACGATCCAGTCGAACCACGCCGTCAACTGCTCCATCAGCGGAGACAGTTTGCCGGACTGCATCAGCTCCAGCGGATTTTCCGCCGCGTTGCCCGCAGGCATCACCCAGAGCCCCAGACTCTCCAGGCGGTAAATATTCATCGCCGAGCCTTCTCCGTGAAACCACTCGCTCAGCCCCGGAATCCGGCCCAGCCCAAATCGCGAGGCCACGGTCGGACGGCGCAGATCGCCTTCCAGCAGCAGCGTCTTGTGCGGCTTGCGGCGGGCCAGGGTGCAGGCCAGATTGGCCGCGACTGTACTCTTGCCTTCCTGCGGAATGGTGCTCGTAATCAAAATCTTTTTCAGCGGCCGGGTCTGCCGCAGCTGCCGCAACCGCACCGCCAGAAAACGGAATTTTTCGGCCCCCAGGCTTTCCTCTTTTTCAACCGACACCAGCCGGCTGTCGGCGGGAATCGAAACCGAAAGGGTCGGACATTGCTCAAGACCCGAGGGAAACGAAGGCGCGGCCTCAAAGCTGCGGCCGTCAAGTTCCCCGGCCGCCGCAGGCGCATTCCGGTCCGCCCGCTCTGCCACTCGGTCCGCCGTCCGCATCTTTTCTTCCGCCGCCTGCAACAGTTCGGTGGCCAGCGCGAACGACGAGGTTTTGCTGCCCGAGGTTTCCGCTTCCGATCTTTGCAGTGCGTCAAATATATGGCTCATGTGGAATACGCCTATGTTTTTGCGTTACGACTCTTGCCGGCTCAGATTCGCAGCCGGGTTTTCAATTCCTCGTCGCGCAGCCGCTCGCGATGCAAGTGCGTATAAAGTTCCAGCAGGGTCTCGGCCGCTTTCTGCACGCTGAGCGTCTCCGCGCTCACTGTCGGCTCCGCGGGACGGGTCTGCACCCCCAGCCGGAAGTCGGCGGCAATGGTGTCGATCATCTCCGGAGTCACGCTCGCTGCCTGCGCCGAATAGGCGGCAATCAGCCCGTTCTCGCAGACCGTATTGATCAGACGCGGAATCCCGCGGCAGTGGCGATGAATCGCCGCCATGGTCTCCTGCGGAAACAATGTCGTCGCGTCCGGACTGCCGGCCAGCGTCAGCCGGCGCTCGATGTAGGCCCGGGTTTCGTTCAAGTCGAGCGACACCAGATGCGAGCGCAAAGCAATGCGCTGCTTCAACTGCCGCAACTCCACCGAATCCAGCTTCTCGTCCAGTTCGGGCTGGCCTACCAGCAGAATCTGCAGCAGTTTCTCCTCGGCCGTTTCGAGGTTGGTCAGCAGTCGGATCTCTTCCAGAATGTCGGTTGAAAGATGGTGCGCTTCATCCACCACCAGCACCGTGGTCAGATTTTTCTGGCTGCGCGTAATCACATACTGCGCCAACTGCAGCAGCAATTCGCTTTTGTTCTTGCCCGCCGCCGGCAGGCCCAGATCGCCGGCGATGTATTGCAGGAACTCGACCGGCGTCAGCTTGCCGTTGAATACGTAGGCGTAAGCCACGTCGTCGTTTTTCTTGAGCAACTGCAGCAGGCAGCGCAGCAGCAGAGTCTTGCCGGTCCCGACTTCTCCGGTCAGCACCACGAAACCCTTGTGCCGCCGCACGCCATAGTACAAAGCGGCGAGCGCCTCGTTGTGGCGTTTGGTGGGACACAGGAACGAGGGGTCGGGTGTGATCTCGAAGGGATTGCGCTTCAGGTTGTAGAAGGTCTTATACATATGGCAATGCCGCTAGCCCCGCAAGTAGCTCAGGGCCGACCCCAACAGAATGGTAGCAGAAACCACCCCCGCTACCGCCCAGCCCAGCCACAGCCGTTGTCGCGCCAGGCGCTCGTCCGCGGGGCGCGCGATCACCGGAATTTCCGAAATCACCGCCACCGGCAGCAGCTTGGCAAACTCTTTTTCGTCGTGGATGCGGTCGTCCATCACTTCGAATCCGCCGGCGACCAGAAGCCCCAGCGCCAGTCCCACTCCCAGTCCCATGCCGCAAAACTTCAGCCGGTTGGGAAAATCCGGTTTAATGGGTAGGCTGGGCGCGTCCACAATATGAAAGCGCTCGCCCTGCTGCAGCAGTTCCATGCTGGTCGCCATCTTCGACTCGTTGGTCTTTTTCAGCAGGTCGTCGTAGTTCGCCTTTGACTGTTCATAGCCGCGCGTCAGATCGGCGAGTTGCTGTTCGCGAATCGGCTCCTGATTCAGCCGTCCCTGATAGTCATCGACCTTCGTCTTCAGCGCGGCAACCGAGTGTTCCCGGTTGCTGATTTCGAGCTGATTCGATCGCAGCTGGCTCTGAATGGGAGCCATCAACGAGGCCTGCGCCGCATCTCCCGCGCCGGCGGCATTGCCGTCCGCGGCCCCGGAGGCCGGCTTGGCGTTTAAACCCGCCAGCAGTTGCGCCCGCATCTTCTCGGTCTTCGCAATCTGATCCTTAAGCTTGCGCACATCGGGATGGCGGTCGGTGTAGCGCGAGCTCAGATCGGCGAGCTGCGCTTTCAGCTTTTCCAGTTCCTGGTCGATCGCCGGCAGCCCGGTCGAGGCGCCATCCGGACCCTTACCTGAACCTTGCAGCGCCCGGTACTGGTCGGCCAGCGTCTGCAGGTACACCTGCTGTTGCCGGGCCGCGTTAAGGGCATCTTCTTCGCTCTGCAACTGGGCTTGCACGCCCTGCAGGATCTGCAGATTGCTGGCCAGCTGTCCCGGCATTTCGCCGACGTGCTGGCCCTTGAATTCGCGCACTTTCTCTTCCTGATCGGACAGGGTTTTACGGGCGCTTTCGAGCTGCGCCTCGAGAAATTGCGTGGTGTCTCCCGACTGCTGCTGCCGCACTTCCAGGTTTTCGTTAATGAACAGGTTGGTCAGCTCGCTCGTAACCTGCTGCGCCATCTGCGGGCTGCGCGAGGAGTAGGACACATTGAAGGCGGTGATCTGGTTGCGCTCGTCGCGCACCAGCTCGATGACGATATCCTTCCGCATGCGCTCCACTTTCTGGTCGGGCGAACGCTGCGCATGATCACTGGCGTACAGGTTGTACTGGTCGATGATGTGCAGCAGCCGGGTGCGGCTCAGAATCTGCTGGGTGATGCTCTGCATTCGCTCCTGCAGATCGTCGTTGATGTTGGGCGTGACATAATCCTTCGGCATGGTGGGCTGTTCCACCAGAATGAGCGTGCTCGACAGGTAGCGCGGGGGCAGCACCCAGCTGGCGCCCCACACCGCGAGCCAGCCAAAAAACAGCGGAATCAGGAAGTGCAGATGGCGGCGGCGCACCATGCCCACATAGCGCTGCAGGTCAAAGCCTTCTGATTTCTCTTCGAGATCGTCAACCATAAAATTATTTTCCGAAACTGATTTTGCGCTACGAACTTTCCGAAACTATCTCCCCAGCGGTCGGGCGAACTGGTAAGAGATGGAAACAAATTCGCGGTTGGTGTCCGGATTCGCCGCCAGCACCGCGACCGTGCTGTAGTCCTGATGCAGCCGGGTGTAGCCCAGCTGCACACTGAGATGCTGTCCTACCAGCTGTTGCAGCGATGCGGTACCTGAAACCGTATGCCCGTTGCTGGCCCCCAGCACCGCGCCGCCCAGAATGTCATTCTGCGCATAGAGTCCTGATACCGACCCTGCCAGCAGCTTCGTAATCTGCTGCCGCAGCACCACGGTCCCGCTGTCGGACTGTACGGCTCCCACCAGTCCGCCGCCGCCCGCGATCAGGTGGGCGTAGCTGAATGCCACATTGGTCAGCCGGCTCTGCCAGTTCAGGCTGGCGCCCGCCGCCGGGGTCCATTTCTGCAAGGCCGGCAGCGGAGAAGGCTCAACCGTATCCGACCGCTGCGGACCTCCAAACACCGAAATCGAAGCGCGCGGACTGGCATTGAGGGTGTAGAAAAAAATCACGGCATGCGTCTGGGTTTCATTCTGGCTGCCAGTCAAATACGTCAGCAACCGCTGATACTGGTAGCTCACACCGACATAATGTTTCTTCGCCAGGCGCAGCGAGTAGAAGGCCGTCCCCCCCTGGGTGCTCGAATCAAACAACCCCGGCACCTCGGCGGCGTCGGGATAATGCAGGTTGGTGAAGGTCCCGCTGGCTCCCATCATCTGATTGGCGGCGAACTGATACGCCATGCCCACATTGCCGTTGTTGCTGAGCCGGTCGGCAATGGGCGCAATCACGGAATCGTTGGGCAGTTGCGTTCCGCCCGACACGGTTCCGGAAAATCCCAGATCCGGCTGGTTAAACACGTTCGAACTCTTCTGGAATCCGTCGTGGGCGCTGAAGGTCACGTGCGGGCTGAGCCGGTATGCGAAATCGATAGCCGCATTCTCGTCGGCCTCATTGCGCGAACTGGTCCGCTGATAAAACGTAAATCCCGGCGCATAGCTCAGAACCGAGCGCAGCCGCGACGTCGTTGCGTCCAGTTCGATGGTGGGCCAGACCGAATAGCTGACGTCGCTCACCGGAGCCGTGCTGGTCGCTCCCAGCACATTGTCGGAATAAGCGGTATTGAAGGTCACGCCGCCGCGCAGATAATTCGCCCGCTCCTCCGAGGTAAACGATGTCGGATAATTCGCCCCACTCACCGGCGGCGGAGCCAGCATGCGATCGTCGCGAGCGTCGTCATTATTTATCACGGCGGACAGCAGCGGCCCGCTGGCCGCGGGCACCAGCACGTTGGGCTTGTCTTCCTGGGAATCCGGCCGTGAGCCGAGTTGTGAGCTCGACTGCGCCCAGGCCGGCACGCTGGCCAGCAACGCCAAACCCAGCCAAACCGAAATGTCGATCTTTTTCATCACGCGATCTTCAAGCCGCGATATGCGATAGTGCTCACGGAACATGGTGCTCAGGGAACAATGATCGTATCGCCGGGCTGCAGCTTGATGTTCTGCTCCATGTTTTTGCCCTGGCTGACGTCCTTGTAGTTGAAATGCATCCGCGCTTCCCCGCCCGGGCCCTGGCGCAGAATGGTGATAGCTTTCTGCTTGGCGAAATCGCGGAAGCCGCCGGCCAGCGCAATCGCATCCAGCACGGTCGGCGAATTGGCGATCCCATAGGAGCCCGGCCGGGCGACTTGACCCAGGATGTTGAATTTCTGGCTGTTGATCTGCTGCACCATCACCGTGACTTCGGGCTCGGAAATAAAACTCTTCAGCCTCTCCGCAATATCTTTTTCAAGCGCCAGCGGCGTCAGCCCCGCAGCCTGCACTTCCCCGACCAGCGGCAGCGAAATCTTCCCGTCCGAGCGCACCGGAATCGAGCGCGAAATGTCGGGCTCTTTCCATACATTGATGGCCAGCACATCGTCGTTGCCGATGACGAAGCTGTTGTCGTGCGGCTTGTCGGGAGCGACCGGGGAGCCGTGACCGGGCGCCGGGGCCGATGCACTCTGGGCGCAAGCCGCGCCCGTCCACAGCACCGCCAACAATATCGCGCTCAGCAGCAGCGCCGCCATTCCCTCGGTCGACTTATGAAGTTTGTGGCTCATCGCCGATCCTTCCGCATGCCCACACCCGCGGCCGCCGCTAACGTTGGCAAGTGGCACGTTAGCTGGCCTTCCCATCGCCTTTGACGTCGTCGAACCCGGAAAACCCTCCCGCCGGAACCGGCGACAAATACGACTGCGGAGCCCGCATCTGGTATTGCTCGATCTTATACAGCAACGTCCGGTAGCTCACCTTCAGCAAGCGCGCCGCCGCCTTGCGGTTCCATCCCGTCCGTGCCAGCGCCGCTCCTATCGCGTTGCGCTCGGCTTCAAACTTGACGCCCTGCACCAGCGACTTCAGTGATTCCGCCTTGGGCGTGTTTTCCCGGTCGCGCATTGCTTCTCGATTTTCAACGCCGGTCACCGCCAGTGAAACCGGAAACGGCTCGGCTCGGCCGTTCGCGTTCACGCCGACCTCGCTCAGCATCAACTCCGAGTCGCCCGCCACCAGGTAGCGCTTCACAAAAGCTTCCAGCTCGGTCAGGTTTCCCGGCCAGGTATATCGCTGGCACGCGGCCAGCATGTTCAAGGAAAATCCCCGCGCCGGCAAGCCATAGTGTCTGGCCAGATTATGCATGAAGTAGCGCAGCAGCGTGGCAATTTCGTCCTTGCGCTGGCGCAGCGGCGGAACCTGCAGGGTGAACGCGCTCAACCGGTGATACAGATCTTCCCGCAGCCGCTTCTCGGCCAGCACGCGCTCCAGATTCGCGCTGCTGGTGGCCAGAATTCTCACCTCCGCCGGACGCGTTTCCGAAGCTCCGGGTCCGCGCAGTTCCTCGTTTTGCAGCACCTGCAACAACCGGGACTGCACCGCTGGCGGCATCTCGCCGATTTCTTCCAGCAGAATCGTCCCTTTTTCTCCCGCCGCAAACTTCCCTAAACTTCCCTGACCCAGACTGCTCGTACCCAGACTGCTCGGGCCCAAACTGCTTCCCGTCCGCGCACCGCTGCCGGTTCCGTCTGCCTCATCCCCAAACAGTTCCGCCGCCAGCACCGCCTCGGGCATAGCCGCGCAATTCAGCCGCAGCAACTTGAAACCGGAACGCACCGAAAGCTTGTGAATCAGTCTGGCTACGGTGTACTTGCCCGCTCCCCGCTCACCGAGGATCAGCACCGGCACATCCGTCTTAGCCAGCAGCGCCGCCTGGGCCCGCAGCTTCTGCATGATCAGGCTGGCGCTCACAAAGCAGGTCTCCGGACCCAGCCGCTCAATGTTCCGGCTGGCCGGATCTACATTTCCGTTGACCGTCGCCGCCAGGTGCTGCTGCATCACCGTCTCCAGTTGAGTCAGGTCGAACGGCTTCATCACTAGATCGTCCGCGCCCAGCCCCGTTTCTTTCTCCACCCGCCCGGCATCCCCGGCGCAGCACAGCAACACCGCCGGAACATCCGGCCGGAACGAACTCAACCAGTGCAGGAAGTGCATGGGCTCGCTATCGCCGGGCGCAATATCCAGCACCAGCAGGTGCGACGCCGCCCCCGACTGCATTCGTTCCATCGCTTGCCAACCGTTCGCGGCCGTCTCCACCTGCCACGCTCCGGAAGCTTCCAGAGGCGCAAGCATGCGAACTACGGCCGGATCCCGGCTGACCGCCAGCAAGCGAACCGTTTCGATCCCGTTTTCGGTCAAGTTTTTGAACATGTTTTCGAACTTAGACCGCTTCCACTTCGTAGCCTTCCACTCGGACCGCCAGCGAACGTTGAATCGCGTCCACCGAAATCACCAGCGTGCGGTCGCCGTTGCGCTCCACCAGCACGCCTTCCAGTCCATCGAGCGCCCCGCTGCGAATGCGCACCCGCTGCCCGATCTTCAGGAAAGGATGGGTCGACCAGGGCATCTGCCCCTCCACCACGCCGCGCACGGCATTAATCTCTGCGTCCGGAATCGCAATGCCTTCGCCGCCCGCACCCACCAGCCCGAACACCCCCTCCACCCGCAACACCCGCAGGCGCTCAGTCCGGTTCGGAACAAATTTCGCGAACACATAACAGCTGAACAGCGGCATCTGCACCGATTTCTTGCGATCGCTCCAGCGATGCACTTCGGTGACCAGCGGCAGAAACGTGGTTACGCCGCGTTCTCCCAGCCGTTGCGCCACGATCTTTTCATGACGGGGTCGAGTCTGCAGCCCATACCAGGATTCCGTTCCCGTTTCGAGTCCCGTTTCGGTCGCGGCTTCCCGTCCTACCGGTTTCGCCAATGCCCACGATACTGCGCCTACGGCCATAGCTTCGCCCTCTAAGTCACGTCGTCCGTGACCCCAAAAAAGAAAACACGTTTCACTACCAAGGGTCCGAGATCCTACCGGGATCTCAAGGGGGAGCATCTACCTAGGGGGAGACAACACACACAACTACGCTTACTACCTGGGACCGACGGCGCTACCGGCCATTTTCCGGGGAGGAAAGTAGTTCCGTCGTCTTGCTTAAATTTTTCTTGGCTCTTGCTGCTCCGTACTGAAGCAAACCGATTGCCAAATTATCGAGATTCCCGAATCACCACTAATCCTATATACTTTATAGGATATTTCGGGGGCTGTCAAGACGCCTTGCTCCTAAGAATCCAATCAACTTCTGGGAACCAATCGGGCGGGGGAGAACTGCTGCCAACTGAACCTTGGCTTGCCCTGATGAGTAACACCTTACATCGGTTTGCAGATGTTTGCAAGCGGGATGAAGTAATCGGACCATGGGTACTTCCGTGGCATGCAATCTGATCCCGGTCCGGCTCGCCCAGGAAATGCCGTCGGCGGACTCCGACAAGCCCGCGAGTCAGCTCGTTCGGGGCTCGGCCCCGGGAGGCTAAGCCCTTCATTATCTTGGCATTGTAGCTAAGCCATCGGATCCAAACTCGAGCCATTCGGTCTGGGTGAGAGATGCCCAAAGATCGAAACCCTCAGTTCGCTCCAGTCGTTCTAGACTGTGCAAGTTCTTGCACTTTATGTCAAAATATTGCGACTTTCAGGCGGAAATCCCCGCGCCATTGCAAGCCCATGCACACCCTCAAATCGCCGAGGCCGCCCCAATCCGCTGGAACGATTGATCGCCAGATTACCTCGACTGCGTCCCCTACAGTGAGCGCATGGGCGAAAGGAATGGGATCTCAGACGAAGGAAGCACCGCCACAAGTCGACGAACTCAAGCCCAGCAAGGAACCCCAGTCCCGGCCATTTTCCCCAGAATGACGCCCCAAAACAGAAAACCGCCCCTTCGCTTCCGCGAGGGGCGGCCTGAGTTCTGATCGCGGCCAGCCTGCATCTTCGCTGGCCCGTGAAACTGAACGACGCTTCTCTTAGTTAGTTCCGTTTACCTGAGCCTGCTGCCGCTTCCGAATAATCGCCGCCCCAAGGCAGCACAGGCCAGCCAAGGCAATGTAGCCGAACGTCGCCCCACCTTCCGGAACCTGATTGCAGCCCCCGCCCTGGCCCCATCCCCAGTTCTGGTTCGAGCAACCGTTGCCATTCCCGTTCCCGTTCCCGTTCCCATTGCCGTTGCCATTTCCATTTCCATTGCCGTTGTTGCCGTGGCCGTTGTCCCCATTGCCGCGCAATCCGGGTCCGAACGCGAGCATCGTCAAGGCCGCCGGGGCCTGGCTCAGAACCAAGCTACCGCTCGGACTCTGCACCGTGTTATGCGCAAAGGCCGCGGTTGCAAAGCATAATAGAGCTGCGAACGCTGCCAAAGTTGAGAATTTCTTCATGTGGACTGCTCCTCATCATCATCTGGGCTAATTCAGGACCTGGGTTAAATCAAGGGGGGAAGGCTGAAGGGGCAAAGCTGGTTAGCCCTGCCTGTCGCAACTACATCTGTTACTCTAGCGCGAACCAGGAAACTGTCAAGACTGATAATTTCTGCAACCGGTTGCAGAAAGTTGCAACTGCTTGAATGCTCCTCATACTCAGGGCAATTTGCTAACGACGTTCCGAAAGCCGCTCGGCGACCGCATCCGCTTGACTTCCCAGATTGAACTTGAGCATCAGGGGCAACACCGAGGCCCAGTACTTCCAGGTGTGCGCCCCCGGGCCAGTCGACCACTGGTGCGCGATGCCGAGTGCCGTCAGTTTCTGGTGCAAACCCAGCATCATCGAGAACAGCCGGTCATCGCTCCCGCAAGCCAAAAAGATTCGCGGAACCGGGCCCGGCTCAATGATCGTCTGTTTGCCGCGGCCCCGCGAATCCAGCGGTCCCGGCGCCGGCGGTTGCGCCGGCCAGAAGGTCCACTCTTTATCCACGAGGCCACTGACCACGCTGACGCTGGAAAAACGCCCCGGAAAACGACGCGCCACATCCATCGACAAATAGCCGCCAAAAGAAAATCCGCCAATCGACCAATGTTCGCGCGCGAACGGAATCGCATAGTGGCTTGAAACCGTCCCCGCCACTTCTTCCGCCACCAGCGTTAAATAGTTATGGTAGGGATAACGATCCGAGAACTCATCATAAAAACTGTCGAACCGCACGTCAGGCAGAATCACAATTGCCGGCCGCACTTCACCGCGCCCCAGCATCTCGTCATAAACCTGATCGACCTTCAGATGCTTCAACAAGTCTTCTGGCCGATCCCGCCAGCCATGATTCAGGATCAACACATCCGCGACCGGGACTTTCGTCTTCGGCACCAGCGCCAGAAAAAAGCGCGGCTGGTTCATTTCGTGCGACCAGAATCGAATCCGCTCTACCACAAGATTGGCGCGCTCCGAGAGATGCGCCACTTCAATCTGCCCGGGCGCGAGCGGCACTTTTTCAAACGGTTCCTTATGTTGCCGGCTGGCCAGCAAATAAATCGCGGGCAGCACTACCACCGCGACCAGTACCAGTCCAGTCAGTTTCCAGCGCTTCCCCACCACGGCACCTCAACCACCTACTTGTCCGCTGCCTGCAATTCCCGCTTCCCGGACGCCCATTTTTTTTCGGATCAGTTCTTCAATCTGCTCCAGCGTATTCAGATGCTGCACGTTGATTTCTCGGGGATCGAATTCCACTTTGAATTGCGATTCCAGAAAAGCCACGAGCCCGATCATCCCGATCGAGTCGATCAGCCCGCCCGTAACCAGCGGGGTTGAGTCTTCAATCGTGGCCTGATGCACGCCCAGCAAAACATTTTCCGCAATGAACTGCCGGATTGCGCTCTTAATTTCCATGCTTTTGAATAACGGGTCGTTGATAACGCTGTCGAATAATCTGCCGCACACCCTCGCCGATTTCGTTTCGAATTTCCTGAGTGCACTTCACACCCGCGCCAGCGTCACTCCCCAGGTAAACCCAATTCCCGCCGACGCCAACAATAATAACTGCCCCGGCTGAACTCGCCCCTCGCGCCGCAGGTGCACATAGTTGATGACAAGATCGCTGGCAAACGTATGCCCGTACTCTGCCATGGGCGTCAGCGGCAACCCGCCCCCGGGCAACCCCACCATGCGGCGAAAGCCGTCGCGGTCGCGCTGGCTGATGTTGGAATAAACAAAATGGTCCACATCCTTCAAACTTAGCCCAGACGCGTCCAGAACTTTCTGCACCAGCCGGTACAAGTTCAGATAGTAGATGGGCATCACGTCGTTTTCAATGCGCATCGCATCAACCTTAATCTCAAGATGCCCGTTCGTCTTCACCAAAGCAATCGCGTTATGCAGATGTCCGAGCGTCATAGCTTCCACTCCCAACAGCGTCGGCCCGTTCTCACCGCCGCGGCGCAGAATCACCGCGCTCCCCGCATCTCCCTGCACCGTGACCGGAAGCAATGACCGGTTTCCCGCCGGCGCCGCATCCCCCGTCACCAGCAGCGCGGTCTGAATACTTTCGTCGGTCGACATCCATCCCAGTGCCGTCTTGATCGCCAGATGCAGCGCCCCGCAGCCTCCGGCCTTGAAACTCAAATTGAGCGAAGTTTCAGCGCCCAGCTCCGCACTGAGCTTGTGCGCGATCGAAAGATACTCCGAGTTCTCCCCGGGAAACGTACTGTAATCCAGAATCAGATTGATATCGTTCGCGGCTACTCCCGCCTCTGCAATCGCCGCCGAAGCCGCCTCCCGAACCAAATCGTACGGCTGCTTATGCCCGCACACTCTCACGCGGCTCAGCCCCAGCCCTTCCGCAGCTTTCTGACGAACTCGCTCGCTCAGCGGAGCAAGCGTAGTCTGCACTCGCTCCCGTTCCCGCTCCATCACCGCGCTAACGTCCTCACTCTGAGGCGGAACCGCATACGCCGCCGCCGCAATGCGCACATTCGCGTTGAGCAAATTTGCATTGAGCGAATTGGAATTGACCAAACTCATGTTCAGACGATCTCCAACCGCAGCGCGGAAAAACCGCGATCGCCCGATGTTCCCAATAACAGCGCCGGACCCTTGCCCGGCGCACCGCTCAAGCCCAGGACTAACTCGAGCAGCGCGCTCGCATCGGCGAGCCCGGCAGCAACTTCATGCGGTGCCACAACCTCCCCGCTCGATCCAGCAATCGCGCGGGCCAACCCCTCCGTAGAGTCATCACCGCATCCCGCACCGCTGCCAGCACAGAGAATAAAATTCGGAACCACTCCCTCCAGCATCTTGCGAATCGTACCCTCCGCATCCCCGCTCGCGGCCCAACATCCCGCCTGAAACCTGGCGTAGACTCGCGCATCCCGCCGCGCCGACCGTTCCATCACCAGCGCCGCCACTCCCTCACTCGGCATGAATCCGCCATCGGCCACCGTTTCCGCGTTGAAACAAGCTCGCGACAACCGCCCCGCCACCTCATACCATTCATACACAGCGCGCGTGAGCGTATCACCCGCCAGCACAATCGCCAAGTCCGCCTGCCCATGCCGCAGCAACGACGCCGCCTGAATCATCGCACTCTCCCCCGCGATGCCCTTGCTGCCCACCGTAATATTCGGTCCGCGCAGTCCATGCAACAATGCCACATGACTCGCCGGAGAATTCGCCAGCCCCTCCGGAAACGGACTCGGATCGGTCCCGCCCCAACCATTCACGGCAGCGCTCAAAAAAAAAGCTTCAGTCAGTTCCGCGCACCCGAACCCCGTGCCAAACACCACCGCAACCCGCGACTTGTCGACCTCGCTGAGATCGATTCCCGAATCCTGCTGCGCCAGCGAAGAAGCTACCATCGCCCACGCCGACAGCCGATCCAACCGCCGCGTCTTCAACCCCGGCACTACACTCGCCGGACGAAACGGCTTCACCAGAAACCCCCGCCGCAATCCAGCAGTCGGCCAAGCGGTGATCGCTTCCGGTTCAAGCCCCCGCTGCTCGATGAGTCCACGAATCGGACCATACGGACTCACCGACCCAATCCCCGTAATCGCCACTAAATTCTCCGTCATGCGCGGCCGCTCTCCAACTCCGCCCCGGCGCTCCCGAAAATCAGCGCCGCATTGCTTCCTCCAAATCCCGCCGAAACCGACATCGCCACCGGCAGCGCCTCGCGCCGCACTTCCCCCCGCAACCATTCCACGCTCGCACTCTCAATCGGATCGGTCAGCCGCAGCGTCGGCAGCAGCGCTCCACACCGCACCGCCATAATCGTGATCGCCGCCTCCAACGCGCCAGCAGCCCCCAAACAATGTCCGAAATAAGATTTCGTCGACGAAACTGGAATCGGCCGCATGCGTTCCCGAAAAACATTCTCATACGCATGCATCTCCGCCACATCATTCAGCGGCGTGCCCGTACCGTGCGCATTCACATAACCGATCTCATCGCAACCAACCTCCGCCATCTCCATGGCCAGCCGCATGCAATCGGCCAACCCGCTCCCCTCCGCATGCGGCGCAGTCGAATGAAACGCGTCATTCGTCATCGCCCATCCCCGCAGCACAGCCAGAATGTTAGCCTTCCGCGTCAGCGCGCGATCCAAAGTTTCAAGCACCAGCACCGCCGCGCCCTCGCCCAGATTCAACCCCTTGCGGTTCTGATCAAACGGACGACAGGGTTCCGCATCAAGCGCCTGTAGCGCATTAAACCCGCTCAGCGTAAACGGACACAGCGCATCACTGCCCCCCGCCAGCATCATCGGCGCCGCTCCATCAAGCAGCAGGTTGGCCGCGAGCGCAATCGCCATCGCACTCGAAGCGCACGCCGCCGACACCGCACACCGAGGTCCGCTCACACCCAAGTGATCTCCCACCGACTCGGCCACGCGTTCCGGCGGATACGAAGCCGCCCGCAAAAGCCCGGCATCGCGCCGGTACCAAGCCGCCGGATCCTGAGCAATCTCCGGTTCAATCTCACTCAAGCCCGCGACCGTGCTCGCCATCAACACTCCGGTCTCGCGAAAGGCAGCACTTGCGCAGTCGAAATCCTTCACCGCATCCTCAGACGCTGCCATCGCCAGCCGATCGCTCCGCGAATATCGCGAGAATTATTGTTCGGCGCCAGCAGCAGACTTCCCACCTGCGCCGCGCTCCCCACAAATCCCGGATACAAATCCTTTGTCGGCGTCAGACAACTCTTGCCCGCGAGCATCCCCGCCCGCAGGCAATCCAATCCAATTCCGTACGGGCTGACCACGCCGATGCCGGTTACCACGATAGTTTTCCGGGGATCAAACATGGAGGATCAAAAATGGAGATCAAGCATAAGGTCGCAAGCAAACGATCAATCACGCGAGGCAACCGGCCAGAAGTCAAAAAAGTTCATCCACTGATCGTAATGGGTGGTCAGAGTTTTTTCCAGAAACTGTACGGCCACGCACAAAGCCTCGCGCAGCGCGGCATCGCGCTCATCAAGCGAGCTGTCCGCTGAAACCGAAGGCCCGATCTGGGATGCACCCTGCGACGGCGCCGCAATCGGATCGCCCATCATCGCCCGATACCGCAGCCATCCTTCCCGAATCACAAACCCCGGCATCACCGGAGCGCCCGACACCTGCGAAAGCAGAAACGGTCCAAGCGGAAACGGAGTCGGCCGCGAAAAAAACAAAATCTCGGCACTATGCCGCTGATAAACCCGATCCCCCTGCATCGCCACAATTTCATTGCGACGCAATGCCTGCAGCAGCTCCAGCGTCGCCGCCACGCCGTTTCTCAAATCCACAATCTTGAGCCGCTCGCTGGCCATCAGATTCCGCAGCAGAATCTCCGCCGGCTTATCCTCCACCACTCGCGCCACGTTCACTGGACGCCCGTGCATCTCGAGCAGGCGCGAAGCAAATTCCCAATTCCCCACATGCGCCGTCCACACGATTAGCCCGTTGCCCGCCGCTAAACACTCTTCGACTTTGGCCTGTCCGCGCTCCGGATCGACCAGCATCGTGAGCAGTTCCTCATGCGAGGCCTGCGGAACGTAGCAGTAAGAAACCATCAGATCGCAAAACGAATAGAAAACCCAATACACTTTCCACTGCAGTGCCAGCCCGCGCTTTCCCGTAACCCGCCGCAAATTCCCCGCCACGGCCCGCCGCTCCCGCTTCAAGATCACAAAAAAAATCAGCGCCGTAACCGCCGCAATCGGAGGATGCACAAAACGCGGCAGCCGAGGAATGATGGCAAAAATAATCCGCTGCGCCGTCAGGTTGTGAAACCGGTGCTTGTACCAGCGCGTCAATTTCCGCCTGCCTTTAGAAGGTCGCCCGCAATGGTGGCCGATGTCATCATGCCGGGCGCGTGCAGGACCGCACGAATAACGCCCACAGGAATATTGCGCTTGCAAAACGTGGAATTGCCGCCGAAGTCGTAGATATCAGCTCGCCGTCGCCGCGACTTTCGATTCGATGATCGCCGCCAACACGTTGATATTCTCGAAGTGCTTCTTGTCGAAACCGGCTTGCACCAGTTTGATCCCGAAGTGCCGCTCAATCTCCAGCACCAGCTGCAGGATATCGATGGAATCGATTTCCAACTCTCCACCCATCAGCGGCTGATCGTCGCGCAGATCCTCCGGAGTCAGATCGGTGACGCGTAGACTTTTCAATATAAGCGGCTTGAGTTGCTCTTTAACGCTGGCCATAGAAATTTCAGCCTCAGAATATCACAGCTCTGTCAGCAAAAAACGGCCCGCGAACTGCGTATCGCCGGCGTCCCGTCGGCTGTCGAGTGGGCGTCTCGCCCCCGCAGCCGCAGTCGAGAACGCAACAAAAGGCGATTACGTCATCCCGCCATCCACTGCGATCACCTGCCCCGTGATGTAACTCGCCGCGTCCGAGCCCAAAAACACAACCAAGGGAGCCACTTCCTCGGCCACGCCAAATCGCCCCAGAGGAATCTCCGCCAGCAGCCGCGTCTCCTCTTTCTCAATATATTTCGCCGACATCGGACTCGGAATCACGCCCGGACAAACCGCATTCACCCGAATCTGAAACGCTCCCACCTCGCGTGCCAGCGCCTTGGTAAGAGCAATCACCCCGCCCTTCGACGCCGAATAATTGCACTGCCCCGCCTGCCCGCGAATTCCACTCGGAGACACAATGTTGCAAATCGCTCCACTCTTCCGCCGCATCATCCCCGGCAAAGCCAATCGCGAGCACAAATAAGTCCCGCGAAGATTGGTGTCAATCACTTCATCCCACTGCTCGTCCGACATAAACGCCAGCAGCACATCACGATTAATCCCCGCATTGTTCACCAGGTAATCGACCACGCCAAATTCCCGCTCCACGCGCTCGAACATCGGCCCCACACTCGACGCTTGCGACAGATCAGCCTCGACCGCCAACGCCTCTCCGCCCGCCGCAACAATCTGCTCGACCACGGCCGCAGCCGCGTCTTTCGAGTGATGGTAATGCACGGCCACGCGATAACCCGCACCCGCCAGCTCCCGCGCAATCGCAGCACCAATAATCCCCGAAGCGCCCGTAACCAGCGCGGTCTTTTTTTGGCCGATCCGTTTCTCCGTTCACGTTCTCCAATCCGTTCAGCCATAAGCGCGTCAGTGCAACGGCTTGAAGATCAAAACATAAGCAGCCCAGCGCGAGTTGTAGCGCGCAATATTCCCATCGAGCGCATACGAAACCGTTCCCTGCATCAACATGCCGAACGGCCCCGGCGTATTAAAGTTGAGCTCCACCCCATCGAACTTGCGAAATTTCAACGACTCATCCAGATTCCGCGCCCGCGCATAGCTGTACATCCCGTCAATCTTCATGAAGTCCGCCACGTTGAATCCATAATGCACGTTCGCTGCGGCAATGGCGTCAAACGAATCCGTCCCCGGAGGAATTCCATGCAGCCGCGGCGACGCCAGAAACGACGGAAAATACCGCGAGAACCGATCCAACTGGTTGCCGCCCCAGTACGACATATCCCATCCACCCTTGGTGAACTTTCCCAGGTAATAATCTTTATTCAAATCGGCGTTGTACAGCGTGTACGCATTCTGCGGATTCTGCGTCAGCAAAGTATTCTGCGGCGGCGGGTTCGTCAATGAAGCACATCCAGTGGGCGGCCCTGCCAGCGACGTACATCCGTACGCCCTCCAGTCGACGCGCATGCCCCGCGATCCCTGCGCATCGAACACATATCCTCGACGGCTGTACTTCACTTCCACGCCCGGCAGCACCGTCAGCCCGTTACGCGGCAGATCATATTGCGAATCCGCATCACTCGTCCGCAGAAAATTGTCATACGCAAAATAACTCGACGCCGTCAGACTCAGATGCGTAGACGCCTGCCACGAAGCCCGCAGTCCCACGGTCTGCTCCCACGTCCACATATCGCCCTGCGTCAATTCCGTGTTGTTGCTGTAAATCCGGTTCTCGCCCGGCAGTCCATTCAACGCCAGGTCCAGCGCCAGCCGAAACTTCGGCCGATACTGCTTCGAAAGATCAGTGATCAAAATCGGCCCGGCAAAAAAAGTCGAGAGCTGCGCCCCGGTATGCCGAAAATCGAAATCCGCAATGCTGATGCCGAGAAACGGAATCGGAAAATTAAACGTGCCTCCATACATCGCGCCCGCAATCAGCGCCCGCACCCGCTTCGAATCTTTCTCCACCAGCACGCGCTCATTGCCCTGCTTCTTCAGCGAACGTAATCCGTCGTCAGTATCGCGAAACATAGGATCATCCGAACTGTGTTCCGCCGCGAGCGTGCCACTGAATTCCGCCGCGTTGATGACGTAGTCCGAAAACTGCACCTTCCTCTGCAGCACAAAATCCCGCCCCGCGGCATTCAACAACTGCTGCGCCGTCACCGACCGCACCAGATTAAACTGATTCCCCTTGCCGTCAGACACCAGCTCGAAGTTCTGCGTCTCAGTATTCACCAGCACATTACTTTTCGCTCCGCGCTGGCTCAGCGACTGCCTCACCTCGCGAAACGTCGCACCGTCAATCCACACCTTGCCGCTGTACAGGGCCTCATCCTGATATTTCGGTTCCACGCCCACCACGTAGCACAAAGCCCCGTCGATCTTTTCCGTGCCCAGCAGTTTGTATTGATAGCGCTCGTTCAGCGCCAATTCGAGTGGCTGGGTCAGAACTTTTTCCGGCTCAATCTGCGGCAGCGGAAACGGATGATTCTTCCCAAACTTCACGCCGTTCACATAAAACGCCTTCTGCGCCAGCTCCGTCTGCCCCGCCCGGCTGAAAAACTGCCTGAGCTGCATCGACACATCAAACCCCGGCCCCAGGTTCGTGCTCTCAAAATGCAGGCTCATAAAGCTGGACGCCATATAATTTTCCAGCTTCTGTTTCTGCGCCTCGCGGTTCTGCTGCCAGCGCGCAATCACTTCCTCAATCTTCAGATCGACTCCGCCCTTCACCTCGACCGAATTAAACGCCGTCTGCCCCGCCTCACTATGCTTGTGAATGGAAATCAGCGCATACTCGCTCGTGCACGCGCAGGTCTGCACCAGCCCCTTATCCGACTTAGTCACATCGCCCGCTGCAAGCCGCGCTCCGGTCGCCGGATCGTACCACGCAATCTCGAACGGCCCAGCGCCAGTTCCCTCCAGTCGCACCGTCTTCGGCGATCCCGCGACTCCCATTCACCCGCGCCACAATCACCTGATCCGCCGCTCCGCCAAACCACCGGTGCTCACCATTCCCTACGCCATCCACCACGACCCGAAACGCAGAAGTCGCAGCCTCCGCCGGAAACATATTCTCCGGAATCGAATGCGCCATGAACCGGTTCACCGCGCACACCGCGTCCGCATCCCGAGCGTCCGCCGGCTCCGCCCACACTATTTCCGTCGAAGTCCCACTCGCCGACAGCATCGCTTTCAAAAACGTCGACGCGCTCGCGGACGTTCCAGCATCCACCCGCAAGATCAGCGGCTTATTCAAGGCATTTTCCGCAATCCACGCTGCGTCCTCGCGCCAGCCATCAGAATAAGTCGTCCCCAGCAAATCCGAATACGTCGCCAGTCGCTTCACCAGCTCGCCCTGCCGCGCCACAAATCCCGCTGGAAACACAAACGCCACCCGCAACCCGGGATTCATCGCCTTAGCCGCGAGCGCCAGCCTGACCATCCCAAACGCGAACCGATCCGGCTCCGCCCCCGAACCCTTCACCTCGACAATCAATCCCCGCAGCGCCGGCGCAGTGAACAGCATCCGTTTCAGAAATGCATCCACCTGATCCGTAATCTGTTTTTCGGATTCACCGCCCGTAAGCGTCCCCGCTCCCACCTCGACATGCAGCCAAACCTCCGATCCCTCGGGCATGCTCTGCACCGCTTGCGCCTGTTCCGCCAAAGCACTGGCCGGACTCTCCGCGCCGCCCAGATCGAGCGCCACCCCCGGCAGCACAATCATTTTCCCCGGAACATCACACTGTTCCGCGGCCTTCAATCCCGCGGCCAGACTCTGGTCAGACGGAATCGACACCGCCGCCCGCGGCAGCCCAGCTTCCGCCGCCAAAGGCAAAAAAAGAAAGATGAAGAAAATGATCAGAGCGAGAACCCGCTCCAACTCAGTGATTCGAGGCAGGAACAGCGTTGCCGAGCGAAACGACAATTTCATGAAAATAAAGTCCCGTAACCCGAAATAGGAACTTGGTCAACGAAGACTGATCGACGACCACGAAAAATCCGTCGTGCGCCCGACTATGGCGACGAGTATATACGACCCCGCTTACCCCAACTCACGCCCGAACCAAGTCCGACAGTCACCCCGTTGGATGCAAAGACGTCAAAACGCCGCCCAACGCCGGAAGAAAAAGAACCAGCAAAGGAACTACTCTGTGAACCGAAGCCTGCCCTGAGCGAAGTCGAAGAGTGTCCCCTGTGTTGAATGACTTTCGTCCTCAAACCCGGCCCCGCCGCTCCCCCAAAACAATCACAGCCGGAATCAACCCCAGCCCACCCACCAGCGCCAGAGCGACTCCCAGCGTAGTCACCAGCCCCATCTCGGCCAGTGGCGCAAAACTCGAAGCCATCAGCGCCCCGAATCCCACCATCGTCGTCAGGTTCGACTGAATCAGCGCCGCGCCCGAAGCCCTGGCAATCGCCAAAATCCCGTTGTCCTCATTCTCCCGATAACGCCGCACCAGATGAATCCCATTGTCGATTCCAATCCCGATGATCAGCGGAATCGCCGTGATCGACATAAAACTGAAGCGGTGCCGAAACAGCAGCAACACCCCGAACGTAACGACAATTCCAAATATGATCGGAATCAGCGCAATCAGCGACGCCCGCACGCTCCGAAAACACAGATACACAATCAGCACAATCCCTGCCGCCGTCCACACCAAGGCCCGCCGGCTGTCCTGCAGAACCTGCGCCTGCATGTCGCGATTCATCTTGTCGAACGAGAACTCCACAAACGGACCAAACTGTTTCTTCCACGCCGCAATCACTCTATCCGGAATCACATCGACCGCGTCCGGATCAGCAGCATAAAAAGCGATCGCCGCCACATAGCTCCCATCTCCCGTCTTGCGAATGCTGTTATCGAGCAACCCGGCCGGCAGAGACTTCCCCGCATTTTCCAGCGTAATGAAATCCTCGCCCTTCCCCAGCCTCCGCAGTCGTTCAATAAACGGCTGCACCGGCTCAACCCGAAATCCGTTTTCGCGCAACGCATCTTCGAGCGCACGCGCCGAAGCCTCGAAATTCACGCCCGCCAGCGCAGCCGCCCGTTCCTTCTGCGTCTGCACCGAAGGTAGCAACGCCGTCGGCGAAAAAATCGACTTGAGCACTCCCCGCTGCCGGTACTCTTCCAGTCCAGTCGTCAATTCTTCGGCCCGCCGCAGCACTTCCTGCTCGCCGCCCGCAATCAAGAGTATGTTCGGACTGCCCTCAATTCCAAACCGCGCCGAAAGCCGGTTCTGCGCAACCACCGCCGGATTGTCGGCGCCGGTGATTTCGAAGTGCGCTCCCATCCTGATCGTCGGCAGAAAAACCAACGACAGCAGAAACATGCCCAGCCCCAACCCAACCACCAGCCGCGCATGCCGTCCCACAAAATCCACGCACGTCCGCGCGATCCACGGCAGCAGCCGAAACGTAATCGTCTCCGGCGCGCGCGGCTTCGAAACCCGCCACCACAGCCCCAGCAGCGCCGGCACCGTCAACAGCGTGTGGATCATCATCATGAACATTCCCACCGTCAGGATGAATCCAAACTCCGCCAGCGCCTTAAACCCCGAGAACGCCAGCGAGGCCGTCGCTGTCGCCGCCGTCACAATGCAAAACACCACGCTCAACCCGGTCGTCTCAAAACTGCGCACCACAGCATCGTTCAGCGTCCCGCCCTTCGCCCACTCCTGCGGCACACGATTAAAAAAATGCACAACCTGGTCATCTCCCAGCCCCGCCAGAATCGCAATAAACGACAAGCTGATGAGATTCACTTCTCCGGGATAAAAACTGGCAATGCCGGTCGTCCACAAGATTCCCAGCCCGGCCGGCAGCAGCGACAAAAGCAGCAACGGAATCCGCGGATAAATCACCAGGCACAACAGCAGATTCCCCACAATCGAAATTATCGAGATTCGCCGAATATTATTTTCGATGAGCTGGTGTTCCTGATCGGCGTAAACGTAAGCCCCCGCCGGAGTGATTCGCACTCCCGAACTCTTGAAGTCCCGTTCGGCCCTCAATGCCCGGATGTGCTCGCGCGTCCACTCGACAACCTTCCCGGCAAACTTGTAATCCATCGCCGACTCGCGCGGCTCGGCAATAATCAGCAGCGCTTTGTGATCCTTACTGAAAAATCGATTCCCCGATCCCCAGTTGAGATCGAAATTGGCGAACTGCGAAAACCCACTGCTGCGATTCACGCCGGCGCCAGCCTTCGCACCATCCTTTTCGCCGGAGCCCCCGCCCACCACCAACGGCATCAGCCCCAGCGGATCGGCGACAAAGTAATTCGTGCCTAAAGACGAAAAAGGCGTAACCAGCTCAGTCGCCGCGCGGCGAACGTTCTGCCGGATCTGTTGCGGCTCCAGTCTCCGCTTCAACGCATCCGCCTGCCCCGACGGCACGAACGCAGGAAAATTCCAAGTGAAGTACCGCACCATGCCGAGCAGTTCATCATCCTGCAATCCGCAGCGCGCTTGCAGGAACAACCCGCTGCTCATCATGTCAGCCGTCAGGTGATCGGCCGCGTCCTCCATCTCGCTGGTGGCGTCGGCGCCTTTGTCTGCAGTCTCGCCTCCAGAAGACTCTTTTCCCGCAGCCCTTTTTTCCGGCGCCTCTTTGTCCGAAGCCTCAATCAACACAAAAAGCTGATTCCCGTAACCCAGCTCTTTCCCAATCTGGCTAGCAGCCCGCCACTGCGGATCATGATTTCCAAACAGATCGCTCAGGTCAGTGCCCGTGCGCAGATTGTGCACGTTGGCGTATAGCAACAAAGTCCCGACCAGACTCAGCCCAACCACCAGCCCTGGATGCCCCACAACGACGCGCCCCACCACCCGCATGCAGCGCACCATAATCCCGTGGGTCATGCCATCGCCGGTCATGATGCCGCGCCCTCCGCGACTTCCCCCATCACAACCTCCTCAGCCCCAACTTTCTCAGTGTCTCCATCCACGCCCGGCTTTTTCGCGACGAAAAGAATATGCGCCAGCGGCAGCAGATTCCGAAACCGCCGCTCCTCCACCTGCATCCCCGCGTCCTCCAGCACTCGACGATATTCCGCAGCCGCAAGAATCCAAGGCCGCGTCCCCGCCCGTCCGCAAGCAAAAATCACCCGGTCAAACGCGACCGTGATCCCCGACAGCACCCCGCTCTCCCGATCATGCACTCGAAAAATCAACCGCCCCCGCGGCTCCAGCGCCAAACAGCATCGTCGCAGCAAACTCATCTGCTCATCCGCAGCCAAATACTGCAAAACATCCAAAATCAAAATCAGCCCAGCACCCGGTAGCTCGAACTCACGAACATCCGCCACGCTCAACTCCGCATTCAGCGATTTCAGTGCCTCACGACCCACCCCAATCCGATGCCCATCCAGATCACACCCAACCAAGCGCCGCTGCGCATCCCCAAAAGCCGCAAACCCCAAAGCCATCCCATACCCGCACCCCAAATCAACCACAGCCCCTGATCGCGACTCCTCAGCAGCCAGCAACTCCGCCAGCAACCCAAAAATCCGATCCAGCCGCAACTTCCACCGCACAAACCCGCGATCACGCCGCGCGCATCCCGCAAACAACTCATTCACAAACCGAACCCGCTCCCGCAATCCTGAGTTCGTTGATCCCGCATTGCCCGTCGCCTTCGCCCGCATTACCACCGCCGTAATCGCCGCCCCGGCCCCGCCCAACACCGCACCCACCACCACACTTCCCATGAACCACGCCAGCAGTTCTTCCTTCACATGCGCACCCATCAGAGCCGAAGGATGAAACGGCCGAAACGCCCCGCCGCGCAAAAAATATCCCACCTCCACCGACGACGCCACAATCACCGGCTGCAACAATGGATTATTAATGAAGGTGCTCGCCAGAGTCAGCGGTTTGTTGAGCCGAAACAAAAACGCCAGCCCCACCGCCGTCAGCAATTGAAACCCGTAGATCGGCACGACCCCAACAAAGATCCCCACGAACACGGCCGCGGCAGCCTTGCCCGGCGAGAGATCCTCCTTCAGCAGAACGCTGGCAAACTCCCGCACGCGAGTCTGAAATGTTCGGATCACAATCTTCGGATCAACATGTCCGGATCAACATCTTCGCACCAACCTCGTCACATTAAAATAATCCGGACACTAATCCCGACCCCATCAACCCGCAACCACCGTCAACTCGCCGCTCGCCACCATCTCACCGCCCACCCAAACCGTGCCGCCAACGCAAGCCATCTTCCCCACCTCCGTCAGCATCTTCGTTTCAATGCGGATTTCCTGCCCCGGCGTCACCGCCTTCAGAAACTTGAACCGATTCACCGCAGCCAGCAGCGCAATCCCTCCCGCACCCGCACCCGGCCCAGCGGATCCCAGCATCACCCCCGCAGTCTGCGCCACCGCTTCAATCAAAAAAACCCCCGGCAGAATCGCCTTCCCCGGAAAATGCCCCGCAAAAATCGGATCCCCCGCGTCCACCATCTTCACCGCCACACACCGCACTCCCGGCTCCAACTCCTCCACCCGGTCAATCCACAAAAACGGCGCCCGATGCGGAATCATCGCCTCAATCTCACTTCGCCCGAGAACTTTGTGCGTGGTCACTATGGCTTGTACACCTCAAACGTCTCCGCCGGAATCTTCGAGTTCAGCGAATTCACGTCGATCGCAAACACACTGTCCACGCCGTTCTTCCCGCTAACCTCCAGCGAGCGCAGCAGAAAATTCCGCTTGTCCAGCTTCACCACCAGAAAATTCAACCGCCGCCGAAACGCGTCCGTCCGCGGAACCAGCTTCATCTCAAAATCCGCGCTCTCTTCCCGCGCAGTAATCGCAAAATTCTTCTTCAGGTTCCCGATGGAATTCTCGCGGCTGAAATAAGACTGCGCCCGCCGCACGCTACTCCCCACTTCCATCACCTGAGTGTTATCGCCGGTCGTAAGGTTGAGATACCCATCGTTGTAGCGCACGCGCACCTTCGACGGTTCGGTATATTCCAATGAAAATCGCGTGGTGCCCTCGGCGCAAAATTTCCCGCGCAGCACCATCGGCTTCACCATCAGAGTGGAAGTGCGGGTCTCGGAAATAGTCCCGCAGTAGCTCGTATATTTCTGCTGCGCCTGCTGCACCCCATCCCAAATGCGCGTCAGCAGTTGGTTCGCGGCCGAATCATCCTTAGAAAGATCATTCGTCGGGAGATCGCTGGACTGCCCGCGCGCCGCTCCCGAAAAAATCAACAAGCCAAGAAGCGCGCCCAGCAGCCTGATCCGCAGGCTCATCGCATGCACTCCCGTCACGCCCCCAGAAATCGAAACGCCACCGACCACAAACACACTCGCACCGTGTCCCGCACAGGATTCATCTTGGAGCGCGCCTCGCCTTCGTGATAAATCGTCCGCACCGGAGCATGCGCGATCTTGCATCCCGACCGCGCCATCTTGATCAGCATTTCCATTTCCAGTTCGTAATACCGGCTGCGCAGCTTCGTCCCCAACAATTTATCCAGCCGGAACAGCCGAAACCCGCTCTGGCTGTCGCGAATCTCGCGCCCCACCAGCGACGACGCCACCCGGCTCCCAATCGTGTTCGAATAATAACGAGACCGCGGCATCGACGCCCGGTCGAACGACCGCGCCCCAATCACCAGATCCGCTCCCGTCTCCTCCGCCACGCGCAGCATCCCCGGAATATCCTCCGGCCAGTGCTGCCCATCGCCGTCCAGAGTAATCACGTGTGTGAAATTATGCTCTCGCGCAAAATCAATTCCCATCCGCAGCGCCGAAGCCTTCCCGCTTCTCCGCGCCGACCGCAGGCACGTGGCTCCCGCCGCGCGCGCAACCTCTCCGGTTCCGTCCCGCGAACCGTCGTCGATCACCACAACCTTTTCCACGTGGGGCTGCGTTCCCTTCACCACGTCCGCAATGTAAGGGACTTCGTTGAATGCCGGAATGAGCGCGCAAGTTCGCATGACGAAAAATTCCAGCGGGCGCGAAACCGCGCCAAGAGCGCCGGAACTGCCCGAGTGTATCACGCGTCGCACCGCCCCAACTAACCCGGCAACTCAGTCGTGATCGTCGGTTTGCACTCGCGGGGTTAGTGTGAATTCGCTTTGAGAGGGCGCGGCTTCAGCCGCGCCGTAAGTCCAACAAAAAAGAATAGCGGCTTTAGCCGCCGGAGCTTAGCCGCCGAAACCAGCCCAACCGACTAAGTAGAATCCTGTACGAGATCCAACTCGAGGTGCCTCTCTTGTTACAATTGCATCGCCGCAAGCCGCAATGAATCGCCCATTAACGCACGTTCAATCTACCCGCGCAGAACCCGCGCCGCGCCGGCCCCACGGAGGCACCCAGTGCGCATCCTGCTGCTAAGGCCTTCCCAGGAAACATCTCAGTTCGGCCTCGCCCCGTTTTTCCAAACTGAGCCGTTGGGCCTCTTATATCTTGCCGCGGCGCTGCGCCAATCGGGTCACTCCGTCACCTTAGCGGACATGCGTTTCGAGCGCCGCAGCATTCCCGCCATCCTGCGCGACTCGCAGCCCGATCTCGTCGCCATCTCCTGCCTGCACATCCTCGAAGCCACAACTTCGCTCCGCCACGCCGACGAAATCAAAGCCCACAATCCGAAAATTTTTGTCGCCCTCGGCGGCCACGCCATTTCCGCCTATCCCAAAGCGGTCGATCTCAACCGCTCCGTCGACGCCATCTGCGTAGGCGAAGGCGAAGCCTTATTGCCAGCGCTGTGCGACGCCGTGGCCAACGGCCGCCCGCTCGACGCGCTCCCGTCGTTGCTGCTCCCCAAAGGAGACGGCCACTTTCAGGCCACAACCGCGAAACCCGGCCGCTTTCTCGACCTCGAGCAAATGCCGCTCCCCGACCGCTCGGTCGTGGCCCACTATCAGAAGCGCTACGCCTGCCTGAATTACATGCCCATGTGGACCATGGAAACTGCGCGCGGCTGCTCCTACCGCTGCAATTTCTGTTCGGTATGGCAACTCTACAAGCGCACCTACCGCTGCCACGCCCCCGAACAAGTCCGCACCGACTTCGAAGCCACCGGGCGCAATCTCTTCATGGTCGACGATCTGTTCTGGGCCGATCGCACTCGTAGCGAAGAATTAGGCCGCACGTTGCTTCGTTCGAATGAACGCAAGAACCTGCTCCTGGTGCAAACTCGCGCCGATCTCGTAACCGAAAATGCAGACCTGCTAAAACTCTGGCGCCCACTCGCGAAAAGCTTCGACATTTTCTTCGGTCTCGAATCCCACACCAGCCCGGGCCTCAACTCCCTGGTCAAAGACGCCGACATCAACAAGAGCGTCGAAGCCGTCCGCATCGCCCGTGAGCTGGGCTTCGGCGTGACCGGAAACTTCATCATCGATCCCGATTTCACCGAAGCAGATTTTCAAGGCCTCTGGGATTTCCTCGACGAGCATCAACTCTATCGCGTAGGTTTCACCATCCTCACGCCGCTGCCCGGCACCTACTTCTTCGAACAGAACAAAAAGAAAATCGATGTCTTCGACTGGGGCCAGTACGACCTGCATCACTTGTTGTGGGAGCCGCGTCTCGGCGTAGAACGCTTCTTCGAACTCTACTGCGAATCCTGGCGCCGCAGCGTCCTCAACATCGCCGGAAAAAAGAAATGGTGGCAGTGGCTCAACCAGGTAAGAGTCCGCGACATTCCTCGCCTCACAAGAATTCTCGCGCGAACCCAGACTCTGATGAACCCCCAGGCCTACGTAAAAGAAACAAAAAAACTGCGCCCCCGTGCGTTTCCGTCAGTGTCCGAATCCACCGCAGATCGCGTCACCACCGAAGCCCTCCGCGGCGCCTGACTCAGATTACCGCCCTCATTTCTGCAAGAAACCGCACCGCGCCAGGGCCGTGGCTCAATTCAAAAATATGATGCCGATGTCATTCTGAGCGCGGCAACAGCCGGGCGAGGAACCTTACGTCGGCCTGGACTGCTAACGCAGTGGACGGGAACAACAAGGACTGATTTAAGTTTTGATGGAACGGACCGGACCCCCGTTGACGGGCAAGCCGCAAAGCGGCGAAAGACTACAGCCCACGGCGTAAGCCGTGGGCTGGTGAAGGGGAACAAGCCCCGAAGGGGCGAAAGAAAACGCAACGCTGACACGACTGCGACGCGACACTTGAAGAACTAATCCCCGCTACGCCCCACCGCTTCCCGATCGCCCTCGCCCGAAGGCATCCCAATCTGCACCAGATTCGGAAGAGGCGGCTCCTTCAACACGAACTCGCGATAAAGCTTCGCCATGCGCAAATTCTCCGCATCCCGCTCCGCCCGCGCCCGCAACTTCTCCTCGCGCGCATTCCTGGCGATGCCGCGTTGCTCCAGATCATGCTGCGCCTCGTTGCTCACAATCTCATCCTTCAACACCAGATGATGCTCCGTACTGCTCAGCTTCACGCTCTTGCCGCCCGCAAAAATCTCATGCCGCCCGTGCTCCTCATACCACTTGGTCAGCGTCGCAGTCATATGCATCTTCTCAATAATGTTCCGCCAACCCATCCCCGTGTTGTAAGCGCAAAAGGAAATCTCCCCCTCCTGCGTCGCATACGGAATAATGCACTGCTCAGTCCGCCGGAAATCGTAGTTGAACAAATCCTGAAACCACATCCCCGCCACAAACAAAAGATTCCACCGGTCCTGCCGCCGCCGGAAAATATCATCCATCGTCCGCTTGCCCGAAACATCGCCATAGTCGCGTCCCGTCGCGCCCATCCCCTTATCAAGCTTCTTCAACATATCGAGCGCGCGAAAATGTACCGGCGCGCGAAACGCATCATAGTTCCGCACCAGCGCCAGCACCATCCCCACCACAGAAATCCATCGGCTCCGCGCCCAGTCGTTAATCCGCGCAATGTCCCGCGCAAACTGCCCCGCATTCACAAACGCCGTAACCGGCACCGCCTCCCGGGTCTTCTTGTCCACCATAATCGCCATCCCAATCCCACAATTCGGGTGACAACCACAAGCGACTTGGCCCCAGGCGGACTCGGGGCCGTGGACCAGGTCGGCCCAGTCGGAGAAGGTGCTTAGGAAGGAGAGGGGGAACCAGTCGCGGGTGGGTTCGCCGATGCTGAGTTGATCTTTTACGTCGTGGGCGAGGTGAGAAAGCGTGTAGCGCTGGGCTTTGCGGCGTTCGTCGGTTACGGCTTCGTCCCGTCCGGTGAAGGAGACGGGTTGGAACGAAACCATGGCGACCTTATCGGGGTTGTCGAGGGCGAATTGCACGACGCGGCCGACCTGTTCGTTGTTGATTCCGTTGACGACAGTTGTGACCAATACGATTTCGACGCCGTTGGAGTGCAGGTTTTCGATGGCGCGCAGTTTCACGTCGAACAGATTGCCGACATTGCGATGAGAATTTGCCGGGTTGCCGATGCCGTCGAATTGCAAGTACGCGTAGCGAAGACCGGCTTCGGCGGCTTGGCGCGCGAACTCGGGGCTCTTGGCGAATTCTATGCCGTTGGTGGCGGCCTGCACGCTGTCGTAGCCGAGTTCGCGGGCGTAGCGAACGGCATCCAGAAAATAGGGAGACATGGTGGGTTCGCCGCCGGAAAATTGCACCGACATTTGCCGCCGCGGCTTGATGGAGAACGCGTTGTCGAGCAGGGTTTTGATGTCGTCCCAGGCCAGTTCGTGGACGAAGCCCACTTGATTTGCGTCCATGAAACAGGGATCGCACATCATGTTGCAGCGGTTGGTCAGGTCGACGGTAAGCACGGAGCCGCGGCCGTGCTTAATGGTGCTGGTGCCATGGTTGTGCAGCTTTTCGTCGTTGTGGGCGCGAATGTCGCGGCCGGGAAACATCTGCTCGAGGTGCTGGAAGAATTGCGGATCGATGGAGATGACATCTTCGAAATGTCCGTGGACGGGACATTCCTTGACCATCAGGATCTTGCCGTCGCGCTCGATGATCTGGGCTTTGATCTCGCCGGGCTTTTCCTCGAGCAGGACGCGGTAATCCTGTTTGCCGTCGACGATCTGTTGGCGGATTTCGGGCACGCAGCGCGGGCACAGGGAATCGGTTTCGCGGGGCCAGCCCAGCGGCGGCTTGGATTTTTCGCGCGACTTGAGCAGCGGCTTGTCCGACCACTTGGGCGTGAAGGACGGATTCTCGGGAACGAGGTCGTTGCTCAAGCAGAAAATCCGCCACGCGCCGTTGGCAGCGATCGACATCGCCTTTTCAAGGTATTTAATGGGCTTATGCATTTGCCTTTACATTCGGCGCATTGAGGTTCGGAGCATCGGGGTTCGAGACACTGGCGTTCGGCACTTTGACGCTGGCGTTTGGCGTTGAGCTCGCCACAATTTCGGTTACATCGCGGAAAGAGTGATTCTGCAGAACGCTGTACATATCCACCAGATCGCAATCCGTATATCCGTTTTCCCGGAGCACATCGATCGACCGCAGCAGATGGGGCTGGTTTCGCAGGCCGAAGTTTCTGTGATAGTCGATCAGGTGTTTCATCATTTCGTTCTTAGGAAATGTGTCGGTGCCGCGGGGCATGTCGTGATACGAGAGCGTGCCATCGGCGAGAAAAGCGGTTGTGTCCCAGCCCGCTTCGGCGGCCTGGTCGACAATTTCGCAGCCTTCGTAGCCGCGCAGACAGAAGTGATAGGGCAGCAGAGAGGGCATGTGCAACTTGGCCAGGTAATCGAGGGTCTGCTGCGCGTCGGTCGGAGTTTCGGTGGGGAAACCGTACATCGTATTAATGTTCACGACCATGCCACGATCCTGCGAGTAATTGATGATTTCCGCGGCTTTGCCCAAGCGCATGTTTTTCTTGACCAGCTTCTGAATGCGCGAACTGCCGGACTCCACCGCATAAGTCACCCAGGCAGTGCCCGCGTCGGCCATCAGGTCGACTAACTCGCGGGTCATGATGTCGGCGCGCAATCCGTTCACGAAATACAGCCGCCAGTCTTTACCCAGGCGGATGATGCCCTGGAAGATATCCTTGGTGCGCTGGCGGTCCATGTTGAAGATGTCGTCGACCACGTAGAAATCTTCGATGGCGTGCTCGCGTGACATCAACTCCATCTCCGCGACAACGTTCTCCGCGGAGCGCAACCGCGCCGTCTTGCCGGCGAACGTGTTGCAGTAGGTGCACAGGAACGGACAACCGCGGCTGGTCAACAGCACGCCCTGGCGGCGGTGGTTGTAGGCGTAGCTTAAGTGCTTTTCGTAACGGCTGAGATCGACCAGGCTGTAGTCAGGAAACGGGAGTTCGTCAAGATTGTCGACGATGTCGCCGTCGCCCAGATCGACAATCTGACTGCCGTTGCGAAAAACCAGACCGTTGGTGGAAGTTCCGGAAAGCAGGCGCGAGAAAGGCAACTCGCCTTCGCCAACCACCAGAAGATCGATCTCAGGGATGGATTTCAGAAGCGGTCCGCGGCGGGCGGTGGCGATGGGACCGCCAGCCACGATGGGGACATCCAAGACACGTCTAGTCACTGCGGCAACGCGCTTCAGTTCGTCTTCGAAGAGGCTGATGCTGCGGATGCCAACGGCGTCAGGGCGATAATCGAGCAACTTCGCCGCGAGTTCTTCGTCGGAGCGGGCGTCCAGCGAGGTTTCGAGAATTTCGATCTCGACGTCGGGATTGTGCCGTTTGGCGCTGCTGGCGACGTACATGAGCCCGACCGGAGGGATGTGGACTTCGGGCGTGACCAGGCCGCCGACCCAGCGGCGCTGATCGTTGGCCTCGATCAGCAGAACGCGGTGGCTCTTCGACAACTTGGCCAGCAGGTCGCTGGGTGGTTTTTGTGTTGAAGAATCGATGGAATACAGCACACCTATCCCCTTTGAGTCCGGCGGTTTGCCATCCCCCGCCTGGGCTCAACCGCCAGCCCCACAGATGGTGAAGATTAACAGATCACATTTTCCCCGACAATACCCCCTTAGCGGGAGTGTGCCGTTGGGAACACTCGCCTTTTGTGGGGTTTCGGAAGTAGCCAGGCTTTTCGGAGATCGGGACGACGGTGCAGTCACTTGAGCTTTTTCATCCCGAACGGCGGCGAAGCCGGAGTGCGGGGCCTTAGGTGAGTTGCGGGCAAGGATGCAGCGGACGAGAGTGCCCGGCGTGCTTGCAGCATTGGCATTCCCGGCGGCGACAGGGGCGGTCCGGGCGGGTCGTACGGTCCCTCGGAGGGCTTGCGCCCTCCTCAGAATGACAATCCGTGGTGACGATTGGTCGGGGCGAGCATTAAGGCGAGCGGGGGTGGTATCCTCGGCCTGACACTTGCGACGCCCATTTCAAAAATGAGACGCCGGTCTGCCTGGAAGATTGAGGGCTATACCTACCGCGAATGCCTGCAACCGGACCGCGAATTCAGCCATGCGGTCTCCATCCATAACCATTCCTGCCACTCAGTAGAAAAACTGGCCGCGCTGAATCAGGTAGTCAAGCTCGACTTCATGCAGCCATTGAAGGGGATATTGCAGAGCTCGTTCGGCCTGCGTGGCGTTGCGAATCTGAATTACGCCGAGATCACGTTTAATCCGCCTTACACGCCTGAAAATGTTTATGAAATTGAGTCTGCGGCGGCAGCGCCGTGGGGGTTTGACGGAGTTCACTTCACCATTACCGATCATGATGAGTTTGCCGGCGGCTTGGAGTTGCTGCGCGGGCGCGCTGATCTCGGCAGCCGGGTTGCGATTGGAGAAGAGCTGTCGCTTTGGTTCCAGGGACATTTGTTTCACCTGGGATTGAGTGGGCTGCCGGAGAACGCGATCGATGAAACGCATGCACGCATTCAATCGGCGGCGCGCGGCCGACGTTATGACGAGCTTTTCGAAACTCTCGCTGCCAGCAGTTGCCTTGTCGTTTTGAATCATCCGCTGGTGGCGTGGGTGCCGGGGGCGGATTCGATTCCGGTCACCGATCTGCTAACACGCTATGGATGGGCGATTCATGCGCTTGAGGTGAACGGCATGCGGACGCCGGAGGAGAACGATGGAGTTCTGGAACTTGCGCGGCAGTGGAAGAAGCCCGTGGTTGGTGGCGGGGACAGTCATTTGCTGGTGGCGAGTTCGGTGATCTCGTTGTCGCGAGCGGCCTCCTTTCAGGATTTTATTGCGGAGGTGAAGGATGGGAGGGCGGTGCCGTTCATCACGCCCGATTATTTTGCTCCGCTGAACTGGAAACTGTTTCTGCGAGTTGCGTTTTTCATGGCGCACTACCGCCAGATTGCGAGTTACAAGGGGCAGCCGGTCGCGGATATGTTGGAGAACCGGCGCGTGCTGCTGGATCCGGTGGGAGCAGTCAGCCGAGCTTTTCTGTCGCTGGTTTCGGCGATGGGATTGGCGCGCTAGCGGCGGCGAGATCAGCGGGCAGATTCGGAAGCGACTGGCTGCGGTGCGGAGTGAGTGAGGTCTTCGCGCGGGGCGGCGAGCACGAAGCGAAATCCGCGGCGCTCGAGTTCGTCGATGACGCCGGGCAGGGCATCGAGCATGGCACTCGTCCCGCGCGGGAGGCGATCGTGGAGAAGGATGATGTCGCCGGTGGTGGCGTGGTTGAGGATGCGGTGAGCGAGGATGGCGGAATTCGTGGTCAGCGTGTCGCGGGTGCGGATCGTCCAGGAAATGTATTCCTGTCCGGCGTTTTTGAGACAGGGGCGGAGGAGCGCGTGACGCAGGCCTACCGGCGAGCGGAACAATCGCGGACGAACGCCGCAGATGCGGCGGATGGTTTCGGCGCCGCGTTCAATCTCGGAGCGCAGGCGCGAAGGCGTGAGAAAACAGAAAAGATTGGGATGCGACCAGGTGTGGTTGGCGATGAGATGGCCTTCGTCCCAGGCGCGGCGGACGATTTCGGGATGCTGGTCGGCGCGCTGGCCGACCACAAAGAATGTGGCTTTCACATTTTTTTCGCGCAGCAGATCGAGCAGTTTGGGAGTGTCGACTGGGTCGGGGCCGTCGTCGAAGGTGAGGGCGATGGAGTTCGTGCCGTCGACGCGCCAGCGATTGTCGACCAGCCACTGGTTGCGGGGATGAAAGAGTAGGTAGAGCGCGATCAATGTGCCAGCCACGTACAACGAAGTCGCGAGCAGGGCGCGCGGAAGCGTGAAGGGATAAAGCAGGAGCAGAGAGGCTTGGGTCGCAACCACGAGGAGTAAGAAGATTGCGGACCTGGCCATAAATTTTCCGGTCGCTGCCCCAGAGCCGGGCCGCGGAAATCGGTGCCATTTTAGCATCGCAACCGCGATGTCCCGGACCGGAGATCCGGGAACTTCTTGACAAAGATTCGGCGAGCCAGTAGATTTCGCGTTTCTTCCTGGGCGGCACTCGACTCACATCTTTCGGAGGGATCGGCGATGACACATCGATTTTGGGCCGTGCTTTTGGCTGGGACTATGCTGGTTGCTGATTCGCTGGCGCTCGGGCAGAGTCTGGTTTCGGCGAAGCTGTTGCCGGCCCCGGCTGCGGTACGGGCGGGGAGTGGGGATGCGAGGCTTGGATTCGGAGCAGGGGACGCTTCGCCGAATCAGACGCGGGCACCATATCGGCACTGGAGCAAGACGGGGAAAATTCTCACCATTGTCGGCGCCGGGCTGATCGGCGCGGGCACTGCGGCGGTGGTTCACGGGCAGAATACGCAGGTCGCATGTTCCAACGGCGTGTGCACGGATATCGCATGGAAAGCGACCGGAGCCATCTGGATGGGCGCAGGCACGGCGCTGGTGATTATTGGGGCCACGCGGCGGACGGAGGATTAAGGGTCTACCAAGCTGATCGGCGGCCGCCCGGCGATTGCTCCGCTACTTCTTCTTCCCTGGCGCCTCGCCGGTCACTTCCACTTGAACTTTCGTGCCGACTTCGTCGAGTGCGGCTTTCAGGTAGTTCTTGAGGCCCCAGTCGTTTCCGTAGTAAGGCCTCACGGGAATTGATCCGATTTCGGTGTTAGTCTTCGGATCGATGAAGTGTATGGAGAGAATCAAGTGATAGTTGTTGTAGTCGACGCGGACGTCGGAAAACTTGATGTAGAGATCGTTGCCCGCGGCGTTCTCGTCGGCCTTGTCCTTCGCTGCCGTGATGACGCGGCCCGGCACTAGATTCCGCGAAAACGAGGAGTTCAACGAGCCAATAATGTCGCTCCAGTCAGTCTTGCTCCCGTAGCCGTAGAGAGCCCAGTCGTCGGGGCCCAGGTCGACCCATCCGACAAAGATGTGCTGCATTTTGCTCATGTCAACGGTGGTTTCCTTATTGAGGAAGCGCGGCACCTTGTGACGCGCGGCCAAAGAAGGGAGCGGGGTAGAAATGCAGAGCAACAACAATGCCGCCGCGATCATCAACCGTTTCATCTGAGATCTCCTCTGACTAGGTTCCGGCCGGGGAGGGTGCCGGGGCCGACTGCTGGATCGATTGCAGATGTCCATCCTTGAACGTGACAGCTGCGGGGAGGCCGGTTTGGGTCGCTACTTTCTTCCATGCGCCCCGTTTTTTGTTCCAGCCTAGGACTTGCCCGGGGTCCTGTCGGAGCAGCCAGGTCTCGGTTTTGGCTCCATTGTCCTCGCCGGTTGAGACGCTGAGCGGAGCGCCGACGACAATTCTTGCCTGCTCGGCATTCATGCCGGTCACCAGCTTGCCAGCAGCGATCGAGTCTCGTATTTCAGAAGGCCAATCCGTGTGCTCGCTTTGTAGAGGCACTTTTGAAAAAGTCAGGTTGAAGGCCTTGGTGAAATCGGCGAGGGTTCTGACGTCGATGAAATCTACGGAGACTTCGGTGTTGGGATCGACGCGCTCGCACCAGACGACATTCACGCCTTTTTCCCACTCCAGCTTGCAATGGTTCACAGGAGTATTCGCCAGGTATCCCCAATAGACTTCTTCCTGCTTAAGCTTGTAGGCGTTGCGGGGGACAGACTTCAGCGGCTCGGCCAACTTGCGTTCGGCGCTGACTGATTGTGGAGAAGCCTCCAGCATCGACACGGAATAGGGGCCCCAATTTCCCATGCCGTATTTTTGCGGTGCTTGCAGCCGCAAGTATAGGGTGCCCGAGATCAACTGCTTGGCGGCTTCGTGATCTTCTTTGGACAACTGGGCGTGGAGCGCCTGAGGCGCCAGGAGGAGAAGAGAACCAAATGCCACGACTGTGCTCAATCGAAATCTCATACCAAGGAAGCTCCTTTGAATGAAATCGACTGCGAGCCCACTACGGGTGAACCATCGGTGAATCCCTCAACCGGGAAATACCCGAGGTTCTATTTGGAAATGTCAGTGATTTATTTTTCGCCGGAAAATTCTTTCTGCAATTCTTCGCCTACCTTGTCCAGTTCCTTGATCATGCAACCTTCAAGGCCGCACATATGCGCCGTATAAGTATTTAGCGGAACCGATCCAATTTCTGCGTTGGTTTTCAGGTCGATGAAATGGATCGCTAGGTGAAGGCGATATTTGTGGTCATACGATACATCGGAAAATTTGACGTAAACGTCGTTACCGGCAGTGTTTTGTTCGTCGCGGCTCTTGGCCGCGGTCATGGTGCGCCCAGCAAAGGCTTTTGATTGGGTGAATTCCTGAAACGCGGTGTTGGCGTGGTTAATTACGGCGAGATACTCTTCGCGCGTGGAGTAACCCTGGTGATGATAGTCATCGGGGCTTATGTCGACCCAGCCGAGAAAAACGCGGTTCATACCCTTCATGTCCACTGGTGCGGGCTTGTCCTTGGCCAGGGACGGCGTCAGCGTCAAGCTCAGCAGGCAGAACGCGATCACAACGGAGCGTTTCATAGGGATATCTCCTTAGTTATTCCGGGATGATGGTAAGGGGCCTGATCGCAGCGTAAATGTCTAGCCGACGGGATCACAAGTACCGAAAATGATATCACTCCCTGAGATGGGTCTTAACTGATTTCATCTCGAAGGCCGAGGGACAGTATCAGGTCCTCTATGCCTTGCTCGCGGGGACTGGTCTTCGGATTGAAGAAGCCTTCGCGCTCCAGGTGGAGGACATTGAGGGTTCCGTGATCCATGTCCGCCACAGCATGTGGAACGGGAAGGCGTACTCACCAAAGACAGCGGCCGGAGTCCGAGAAGGTGGACATCACGATGTCGCTGGCTGAGTTGCTGCGCGATCATCTCAACGATCGTCGCACGGGGTTCGTCTTCAGAACGGCAGCTGGAACGCCGCTGGCCCGCTCAAACGTGTTGCGGAGGAGCCTGCACAAAATCTTGGGAGAGATGGGCCGCGAGAAGTGCGGCTTCCATGCCTTCCGGAGATACCGTATCACCCACCTTCGCAAGCGACGAGCGCCGGAAGATTTGTTGCGCTTCTGGGTTGGTCACGCTGATCAGAGCGTCACCGACGGTTACTCGAAAGTGAAAGAAGATGTTGAGTTCCGCAGATTCACGGCGGAACAGGTAGGACTCGGCTTCCACACGCCCACGGTGGCACCGAAATTGCCAGTTGCACCCATTGCACCCAAAACTGCGGGTGCTGAACTCGCTCTAACTGCTTGAAGGAATTGGTCGGGGAGAGAGGATTTGAACCTCCGACCCCCTGGTCCCGAACCAGGTGCTCTACCAGGCTGAGCCACTCCCCGACGCTTATCAGGGCGCAGGAGGAACTTCGGGCGCCCTAACGGGAATTTCTGGACAACTTGGAGATTATAACACTGCGTCAGGCCCCCACCGCGCTGCGGGAACCGAGGGCTGGCTTAGAATGCGCTCGTGGCAAGATGAGCCTGCGCGGGCGGCTGCACGCCCGCAACGGTTGTCGGAAAGCAATCCTACAGATACGATAGATTTTCTCGTTGCATGCCTTCATGAAAACTGCATTCATCGCCAACCGACTCTACACTCCAGTCGAGGAGATTCAGAATCCGCTGCTCGTCGTGGAAGACGGGCGCATTGCACAGATTTCTTCGCGGGCAGCGAATGAGATTCCCGGCCATACTTCGGTCGTCGATTTCGGGGACGCGGTACTGGCTCCGGGATTTGTCGACCTTCATATTCACGGCGGGGCCGGACTTGACCTGATGCAGGCGCAGCTTTCCGAACTGCCGCGGTTGGGCGCGTTTCTTGCGGCTCACGGTGTGACCGGATACTTTGCGACCACGGTTGCGGCTCCGCTCGATGCGACTTGCGCTTCTCTGGGGCGGCTGGCCGATGCGATCGAAATGGCCGCCGACGACTCCATCGCGAACGGTGGTGATGCCGCGCTGGCGCGGCCATTGGGGATTCATCTGGAGGGACCGTTTCTTAGCCACAAGCGACGGGGCGTGCATCCGCCGGAAAACCTGGTCACGCCCACGATCGAGATTTTCGAACGGCTCTGGCAGGCGGCGCGCGGCCACGTGAGCATGCTGACGATTGCTCCGGAAATTCCGGGAGCATTGGAAGTGATTGCGGAAGCGGCGCGGCGGAAAGTCTGCGTCAGCATCGGGCACTCGGACGCCGAAATGCCGGTCGCGCAGGAGGCGGTGAGGGCGGGAGCGAATCATGCCACGCACACGTTCAACGCCATGCGACCGCTCGACCATCGCAGCCCCGGCATCATCGGCGAAGTGCTCAGCAATGACCAGTTGAGCGCCGACATTATCGTTGACGGAATTCATGTGGCGCCGGCGGTGGTGAAAGTTTTCCTGCGGGCCAAGGGGCGCGAGCGCGCCGTGCTGATTACCGACGCGATCTCCGCCACCGGCATGCCCGACGGGCGCTACCGGCTCGGTCCGATTGAAGTCGATGTGAAAGACGGCATGTGCACTTCGGGCGGCAGCCTGGCCGGGAGCGTGCTTACTATGGATCGCGCGGTGCGTAATGTAACGAAATTTTCGGAATGGAGTCTGCGGGATGCGGTGCAGGCTGCGTCTCTGAATCCAGCGCGTGCCGCGGGCTTGGCGTCGCATCATGGAATGCTGGCGCCGGGCGCTGACGCGACCTTCACGGTACTGAATCCGGCGGGCGAGGTACTTAAGACGGTCGTTCGCGGACGAGGATTCTAAGCGCGATTTCACCTCGCGCTTCATCCGAGCGAAATATTTTGAATGGATTGCGGAGCTGTGCTGGCGGCGAGAGAGACGTAAACGAGTTGCGTTTCTGCGAGTCTAGTTGGGCTTGCGACGCCGCGCATCGGCCAGGTGATGCAGCAGCATGGCCTCATCGGCGCGCGAGAGCTTATCCAGGAAAGAACTTCCGGTCACTGTCATGGGCTTTTCATCGGTGGCGGTTTTCGCGGCGCTGGCCTGGCGCAGTTTGTCGCCGAGTTCGGGCTCGTTGCTCATGACCTGCGAATAGAACCAGAGAAAATGCCGCATTTGATCGAGCGCAGAACGCAGCGTGTCGATTGGTTCCGTCTCCGCGAGCGAATTGAGCGCTTCCATCAATTCCGGATCGCTCGGAGCCTGCATGGCGGCGCAGTTCAGTTCCTGCTGGATGGTTCGCAGGTCCTCGGTGACGCGCGCGATTCGGAGATGAAGGTCGTCCATGTCGTGTATGGCCATTCGGTTGATTCACTCACAATCTCATCGGCGCAGTGCAACGAATAGATGTCTCACGGGCATGCGCCTTTCGTAATTCTCGACATTACTTTGGATGGGAAAAAGTCACTGTCACGAAAAGCCTCTCCTGGCGCGGCTTTTGACCGGGCATCGGGAGCTTGCTTCGCGTTGGTCACCGCAGTGTTCCCAAGCAGGGAAACTTGCACGGCGCACATTAGTGCATTCACACCGCGTCGAAAGTCACCATTGATGCCTTCGGCACGTTTTCGTGGACCACCTCGAACTCCGTGCCAAAAGCCGAAAGTAAAGTTCAGCTGGAAGCGGCCACGCGACGATTCAACAAACCCGACCACTTGTGATACAACCACGCCGTGCCGGAACTCCAGACAACGCGCAACCACCAACTCGTCCGCGCGATCGGCCGCTGGAGTCTGACTGCGCTGGTCATCAACTCCATTATTGGCAGCGGCGTCTTTGGACTTCCTTCTCCTGTCGCGGGGTACCTGGGAAAACGCAGCCCACTCGCGGTACTGCTGGCTGGAATCGGCATGGCGGTGATCTTCGGCTGTTTCGCCGAAGTCGCGGCCCACTTTCAACAAGCGGGAGGGCCTTATCTCTATGCACGTGCCGCCTTTGGCCGTGGCATGGGCATCCAGATGGCCTGGATGCTTTTTCTCGGGCAAGTTGCGGCGCCCGCCGCCAACGCGAATCTGTTTGTGATTTACCTGGGCGAGTTCTGGCCGCAGGCGCGCGAGCCTTGGCCACGCGCGCTCATACTCACGCTTCTCGTAGGAGTGCTGGCGCTGGTTAACCTGCGCGGAGTACGGGCGGGCACGCGGATTAGTAACTTCTTTACCGCGGCGAAACTGCTGCCTTTATTCGCCGTCATCGTCGTGGGATTCTGGGTGCTTCACGCGCATCCCGCCGGATTTGCCGGGGGAATTTCGGCTGATGCCGCGTCGTTGGGGCTGCGCGGCAATACGAGTCAGTGGCTGAAGGCGGTGTTACTGCTGGTGTTCGCGTACGGTGGGTTCGAAACGGCGCTGGCTCCGATGGGCGAGGCCAAAGATCCGCGGCGGGATGCTCCTTTCGCACTTTTCTTTGCGCTGGTGGTCTGCACGGCGACCTACGCTCTCATCCAATGGGTCGTGGTGGGAGTTCTTCCAAATGCCGCGCAGAGTGTGCGCCCGCTGGCGGATGTGGCGCGAATCGCGTTGGGATCGGTGGGCGCGGGCCTGGTGGCGGTGGGCGCGTTAATTTCTTTTTATGGATATCTCAGCGCAAAAATTCTGGCCATGCCTCGGGTCACATTCGCGCTGGCCGAGCAGGGGGATTTCCCCAGAGTCTTTGCCGCGATTCATCCCCGCTTTCGCACTCCCTATGTTTCGATTCTGGTTTTCGCGGCGCTGGTGTGGGGTTTCGCGCTGACCGGCGAATTCAAGTGGAATGTAACTTTGTCCGCTGTCGCCCGCCTGCTCTATTACGCGGTGTGCTGCGCCGCGCTTCCCGTGCTGCGGCGCAAACAGCCGGAGGGAGCACACTTCCGACTGCCGGGCGGAAATGTCCTGGCCGGAGTCGCCGTGTTGATGTGTGCCGCGCTGCTGACGCAGGTGGATCGCAGCCAGTCGCTGATTGTGGCCGCGACGATTGGTCTGGCGCTCGTAAATTGGGCACTGGTGGTTCGTACTCGTCGAGCCGGTTAGATCTCCACTTCTCACGCCAAGGACACGCGAGAAATGGGACACCCGTGGAGCTGATTCGAAGAGAATTCGAATAGGCCGCAGGCGACACTCTCCCCGTTGACTCGCCTTCCGATTCCGCCTACCATTTCTGGTCCAGCGTGACCAGCATCCTGGCGCACACCAAGGCACACACCGTGAACGGCGATACGATTTCGCATTATCGGATCATCGAAAAAATTGGCGGTGGCGGGATGGGCGTGGTGTACAAGGCGGAAGACACTCGCCTGCACCGGTCGGTCGCGCTGAAATTTCTTCCGCCTGATCTGGCGCGCGATCCCCAGTCCCTGGCCCGGTTCCAGCGTGAAGCGCAAGCGGCGTCGGCCCTGAATCATCCCAACATTTGTACGATTTACGACATTGGCGAGGAAGCAGGGCAGGCCTTCATCGCGATGGAATTTCTGGATGGGGTTACGCTGCGCCATCTCATTACGAAGGGGCCGCTGGAAATCGAGCGCATCCTCTCGCTGGGCGTTGAGATTGCCGATGCGCTCGATGCCGCGCACAGCGAACGCATCATGCATCGCGACATCAAGCCGGCCAATATCTTTGTTACGCGGCGCGGCCACGCCAAGATTCTTGACTTCGGACTGGCCAAAGTCGCCGAGCGGGGTTCGGTGGGCGAACCGGTGGAATCGACCGCGGTGGATCGTCAGTTGACCAGCACGGGCATGGTGCTCGGAACGATTGCTTACATGTCGCCCGAGCAGGCCCTGGGCAAAGCGCTTGACCCTCGAACTGATTTGTTCTCACTGGGCATTGTGCTCTATGAGATGGTGACCGGCCGGCAGGCGTTTTCAGGGACGACTTCGGCGGCGATCTTCGACGCAATTCTCCACGGTGTACCTCCCGCCGCCGCCAGCGTGAACCCGGCGATTCCTGCCGAACTCGACCACACCATCAGCAAACTGCTGGAGAAGGATGTGGAGATGCGTTATCAGACCGCCGGCGACCTGCGCGCTGACCTGAAGCGACTGCATCGCGACAGCAGTTCCGGCCACTCGCGTGCGGTGAGCACAGTCGTCGCCATGAGAGGCTCTACAGCGGTCGGAGCGCCGACGGTCGCACTTACTTCGGCGCAGACGTTGGCGTCAACAAAAGATGCATCCCGAACCCCGTGGATTGTGGCGGCTGTCCTGCTGGCTGTGGTCGCGGTCGCTGGAATTGGAGCAGCCATTCATTTCGCCGGCGCGGCCAGGCGATCCGATTCGCCGCCCTCCACGGTAACCGTGACGCCACCCTCGACTGCTGCGGCGCCGACTGTTGAGGCACCAGCGCCTCCGCCGACCGCATCTACTAACGATGTTCCAGAGAGCCCTTCGAACCACACGGCGGACAGCTCTTCCAGCGCGACGCCGGCTCGCGACCTCGCCCGGCAGTCTCAACAGACGGATTCCGCGCCTACGGCAGCGATCAAGAAACCAGGCAAACCGTCGGCCGGGGCAGCGATCAACGCTGCGCCTGCTGCTGCAATATCTACAATCGGCACTTCGCCTGCGGTGTCGGCGAGTTCGTCTCCCACCTCAACATCCGCAGTGACGTCGTCTGCCGCGGCGTCGACTACAACATCTTCGGCTGCGAATGCGGACCGGCCCTGCGAGCAGATCCGGCAAGCATGTCTGGACGCCGGATTTGTCTTTGGCAGCGCCAGAAAGGGCAATGGTCTTTCCGCCGATTGCATCGTTCCTCTCGTCCAGGGCACGCCGCAGCCTGCGGCCGCGCAGCGCCCTCTGCCGACCATCGATCCTCAGGTGCTGGCGAACTGCCGCAGCAAAACGCCACACTTCGGCCAGGGATCGCGATCCGCGGGCGGGTCGTCCGATACGGATTCGTCGGCTCCGCATTAATCAGTTGCAAGTGAAATTTCCGGATCCGCGTGGCAGTATAGGAAAACCCTGTACGGGATTGCCGGGCTGACGCAACAAGCCGGAACGAATCCCGCAATGAAAACGGGTCGCAACTAGTTTGTGTAAACCCGCACGTAATCCACCAGCATCTGCGAAGGGAACGGAGTCGAAACATCGGGTGGACCGGGCCAACCGCCGCCGATGGCAAGATTCAGAATGATGAAGTTGCTCTGCCCGGCATCGAATGGCCAGACCATGCCGCTGCTCAGGTTGGCAGGGGTATAGGTGGCGTAGGTGTTGCCATCGATGGAATAAGACACCGAGCCCGGCGACCAGACCATGTCGTAGGTGTGAAAAGTCGCTGCGGTCTGGCCGGCGGGAAAATTGTATTGCGTGCCCAGTCCGTTGGAGCCGGTAAAACCCGTGCCGTGAATGGAGCCGTCATTCCAGTCCGGACTTCCGGCCGCGTCGATACGCTCCAGCACATCCTGTTCACCGCAGGCGGGCCAGTTGATGGTGGCAATGTTGTTGCCCAGCAGCCAGGCCGCAGGCCAAAACCCCTGCGCTTCCGGGACGGCTGCCCGCACTTCGAGCCGGCCATATTGAAAACTGAACAGGCCTTGCGTCTTCAACCGCGCCGAGGTGTAAACGCTTGTCGACGGACTCTGCGCCAGGATGTAGAGAACGCCGTCCGTACCGGGATACGCGGCTACGTACTCACTGGGACTCGTGGTGCTGCAATTTGGGTCCGTCGAAGCCCAAGCACAATAGTCTTCCAATTCGCCGTTGCCGCAGCAGTCCGTGCCCGTGTCGTAGGTCCAGATGGCGGGATTGGGCTGGGCCGGTGTGCTGCTGGAACTGGTGAATTCATCACTCCAGACTAGAGTGCCCGAACTAACAGTGGAAGTGAAGCTCAGCGCCGAGACTGTGCTTGGAGATCCTCCAGCGATGGCAATCGCTTTGACCGTCAGATTCGAAGCTACAAGAAATGGCGCCAGGTACTGCGGAGAAGATGTACCGGGCGTACTGCCATCGATGGTGTAGTAGATGGTTGCGCCTGCAGTTGCCGATGCCAGACTCACAATCACCGCGCCATTCTGCACTCCGTTATTCTGCGTGTTCGAGGAGATGGTCGGCGCCGCAGTCTGGCTTCCGCCGCCTCCGCCGGTCGTGCTCCCGCTGCCCCCGCCACAACTGCTCATCCAGGCGCACGAAAAAAGAATCGCTGTCAGTATCGCCGCGTTTGCCTGCATGATTCGGTCTCCTCGAGAGCTTGGAAGTATGCTGCTCGTTGCTTCCTATTTAATAGACACCGAATTACCGAGTCAAACCCCATTCGCCGGTGTACCTCGCCTCTAATTGCCGAGACTGACTCACGGTGTTCTGCTCGCGGCATCGGGGATTAGCGCAGGAGGCGTTACACGTAGACATGCAAACAGCGAGAGAGATAGCAGGCTATGTCTCGACAGCGGCGCTTTCCAGTTCCAGCAGGGCTTTCTTGCGCTCGATGCCCCAGCGATAGCCGCTCATGCTGCCATCCTGCCGGACCACGCGATGGCACGGGATGGCCACCGCTACGGGATTCGTGGCGCAGGCACGCGCCACGGCGCGAACCGCGCGCGGGCTTCCGATGCCTTTTGCCACCTGGCCGTAGGAGCGGGTTGCGCCGAACGGAATCGATTGCAGATACTTCCAGACTCGCCTTTGAAATGCTGTCGCTCGAATGTCGAGCGGCAGTTTTGAATCTGAGTCCAGATCGTTTCCGTGCATGTGGTGCAGCAGAGTGTCGACCCAGGCCTTCAGACCGCCTTCATCCGCTTTGCGTCCGGCAAAGGGAAATTCTCGTTTGAGACCTTCCATTAATTCGCCATCGGTCCGCGCAAACTGGATTGAGCAAATGCCGCGATCAGTGGCGGCGATGAGCATGCGTCCTAGGGGCGACTCGGCACGGGTGTAGCGGATCGTTGCCGCGATTGCGCCACGGCGATACTTGTCTGGCGTCATGCCGAGCTGCGAAGCAGTCTTTTCATAGAGGCGGCTGCTGGAGCCGTAGCCCGCGTCGTACATTGCGCGGGTGACGGAATCGCCCGCCTGAAGATTGCGCTTGAGCTGACGCAGGCGGCAGGAATCGGCGTAGGCGCGTGGCGTGATCCCCAGCGCGGCTTTGAATCGGCGCTGCAGATGAAATGGGCTCTGATGAAATTCCTGGCCAAGCCGATGCAGCGTGAGCGGCTCGTCCAGGTGCTGCTCGATGAACCGGCAAATTGCTTTTACGCCATCGGACTTCGCGCTTCCACTGAACGACTTAGGTTTGCAGCGCAAGCATGCGCGATATCCAGATTGCTCGGCCAGTTCGGGGCGCGCGAAGAAACGAACGTTCTCCCGCCGCGGCCGCCGCGCTGCGCATGACGGCCGGCAGTAAACGCCGGTGCTGGAAACCGCGAACACGAATTCGCCATCGTGCGCGGCATCGCGCGCCAGCACCGCACTCCAACGCGGGTCGCCGGCGGCCTCTGCGAATACTGTTGCCGATTTGGGTTGAGGAGTCGACATCGCCGATAAACTTTCCGTAGTGAGTATGGCATTGGCTGTCATGGCAAGGAAAGCGTAAGACGAGATGGCGTGGCCGACTATCCGAATCTTGCGGGCAAAACAAAATCTTGGCGAAGCAGGTCCTGGGGTCTTGGATCTGAAGTCTGAAGTCTGAGGTCTGAGGTCTCAAGTCTGAAGTAAAAAAATGGTTGCGGCTTCAGCCGCCGCTCCGCATTTGCGCCCGCTCCGCAGAAAGATTAGAGTTCCGGTGAGCTTTTTTACTCTCTCTGATCGAGGATCAAACATCATGAATATCTTACGCACTGCGATTCTAGGCGCTCTGGCTCTAGCGACAGTGGCCTCCGCGCAGACGGCCTCGAAACATGTGCTCAGCGGCGACGAAGTCAAGAAGGCGACTCCGGCGGAATATTTCTTCCGGGGCCAGAAGGCGGCGGTGCAACTGCGCAACGGCGTCGGGTTTCAGCTCGCGGATGGCCAGATGATGTTGGCAGCGCTGGTCGATTCGTCCGGCTATTCCACCGCGATTCAGCAGAAATATCAGGGCCTGCTCATCACCGAGACCAAACTCAATATCGGAGGATCGGAACTGCCGCCCGGGCAATACGGATTCGGTTTCTCCGCCGACGGAAAGTTTGTCGTCATGGATGTTTCGAACCGCGACGTGCTCAGCGCGCCGGCACAGACCGATGCTGCGTTGCAACGCGCGGTGCCACTGAAACTGGTTGAGGACGGCGCTGGCTACAAGCTGTATGCAGGTAAGAAGTGGATTGCCATCAAAGTTGAGTAGCATTCCTATCTGCACAAAGTCCGCGAGAAGCTTTCTAGTGCTCCAGCGGTTGGAACGGACCTAGCACAGTGGTCATTCCGGCTCGCTTGCGCAATTCGGCGAGCAAGGCGCCGGCCGCGTTCTGATAAGTTTTATTCGGATCGGAAGGATCCGCCCAGACTGCGTCGTAAATGATCTGCGCCGCTTCTTTCAATTCGATGTGCAGCGCGGCTTCGAATACATCCAGGCGTTCCTGCAGACGCTCATAACAGCCCTGGCAGATTTCAGCGCTGGCGGCTTCACCGGTATGGTGCTCACCGAACTTGCACATCGCTTCCGGCGGGTTCACGACTCCGGCATGCGCTTCCATTAGTTGCGATTTGAATTGACGGAGGAATTCCTCGCGCTCCTGCTCGACTACTTCCGAGTTTGGAATGGGATCGATCGCGGCCTGCGAAACTCCGGTCTTCACTTTCGGTGCGACCGGCGACACACGCTGGTTGTGCTTGCAGGTGGGGCACACATCCATGTCGGCGGGATAGTAAAGATGGCACTTCGCGCACGGCAATCCGTAGCCCACGGCCCGCCGCGGCGCATCCATCGCGGATGCCGAGGATATGTCTTGACGCCGAGCGCCGGTTTCCTTCGCCAAAGCCGCCTGCACCACGGCGTTCACGGTACTCTGCTGGGTTCGGGTTGCGTTCGTCGCCATTCGGAGGTCTCCCTGTCGATGTGATTTGCGCAGCGCGATGGGGTTTCGAGCTCGTCTCTAGTGTATGGACTGAGCGCTGGTTCGCCTATGCACCGGAGTACAGCGGCGGGCATTGGCCGAGCGGTCAGCGGCTCGCTCGATCAGCGCCAGATCGATCGGTGCTGGATTATTCCATGCTCGCTTCCGCCGGGCCTCGCCCAGGCGGGACGGCCGAAGGCAGCCGTCGCTACATAGTTCCTCTCAGCGCGCTTTCGGATCTTTCATTATCTTCATCAGTTCTTCGCGGCGTGTCTGGTAGAGCTGGCGTTCGGGATCGAGGCGCGTCGCCGTCTCCAACTCCGACAGTGCTTCGCTGTAGCGGTCGAGGCTCATCAGGCAGGCGGCCAGCGAATAGTGATTTTCCGCCGAGGCATTCACCCGCAGCGCTTCGCGAAATTCTTTTTCTGCCGCGTGCAGCTGTTGCTGCTGAAATAACAGCGTGCCTAATAGACGATGGGCAATGTCGGAATCCGGATTCAGCGAAACCGCCAGGCGAAACTCGCGCAGGGCCTGGTCCGGCTTGTTGTCGAGCAGCAAGGCCTGGCCCAGAATTCGGTGCTCGGTTGATCCGGTGGGATTGGCCTGCACCGCCAGTTGCAGTTCGCCCACTGCCTTGTCATAGTTCTTCTTAGCCATGTAGGCGCTGGCCAGACAGGCGTGCCCCTGCTGCCACTCGGGATGCTCGCGGTAGAGTGAATTCAATTCTTCGATCGCCGAGTCGAATTTTCCCTGATCGCAATACGTGTTGCCGAGATTGTTGCGGATCGAGGCTTCTTCAGGAGCAATCTTCTTAGCCTCGCGATACTCCGCCACCGCCTCTGGAAGGTTGCCTTGCTCGTGCAGCGTGAGCCCCAGGTTGGCGTGCGCTTCCCAGAACGCCGGGCGCAGGCGAATCGCTTGCTCGTAGGCCAGGATCGCGCTGGGCAGATTTCCATCCGCGTGCAGCGCGATGCCCATGTCATAAAACGTGTCGGCATTGGCGGGATCAAACGCCAGAGATTGACCATAAGCATGCACGGCCGCCTGATACTGCCCGCTCGAATATTGCCCCAGGCCCATGAACTGATACGCTTCGGCGTTCTTGGGATCGATGCTGAGGGCGGTGCGCGCCTCGGCAATCGCGTTCGGGCCGTCATCCATGCGATAGAAAAGATACGAAAGCGCGCTGTGATTCTCGGGCAACTCGGGCATGAGCTGCGTCGCCTGGGTGAGTTCGTCGTAGGCTGCGTCCCAATTTTCTTGTTGGCGATACATCACGCCGAGCGCGAAGTGCAGGGCGGAATTGTCGGCGTCGGTCGCCACCACTTCCCGCAGGATGCCTTCGGCTTCGTGAAACTTTTGCTCGTGAGCCTGGCTTGCGGCCTTCACCAGACCGTCTGGAACCGCTGGCCCGATCTCTGCCGACTGCGCGCCATTTCCCGAGGCCAGCACTTTCATCAGATCTTTCCCGGCTCCCACGGATTCCATTTGGCGAAGCTCGTTGTGAGTCGGCAAGTCTGCCAACCCACGCTGCGTCACCAGTCGGGCAAGCCGGCTGCTGGGAACTCCACCGATCAGCCATGCGGCCAGCTGGGTGGTACTGACCGGCCCGGTCTGGGCGGAATGCGCCGCCGGAGCAAGATCATTCGCCGGAACATTTTTGGATTGACTGCCGGCCGACTGAGCGGCAGCAACCGCGGCCAGACTCGCGAGGCATAACAATAAGGATCGAAGGATCTTGACTTTCACCGGACTCCCCAGGCATTGAACGGATCGAATTGGCTTGCTGCTGGCGGCATTTGGCGCTCATCCGCCCGCAGAAATCCCTATCAGAAACATAGCCCGGCCCCCCTCCCCCAGGTAAGGTCACGGAGGTAACCGGCAGTGCTGCGGCAGCCTTCAGGCGACTGCCCGAATTTGACCAACGACCGCCATAACCCGAGGTTTGACTTCTCCCTATGGCTCCCTTATGCTGAAAGTTGGCATCGGAACGGTAGCGTTCCGTGGAGGTACTTGTGGGAGAGTTTTCAATTTGGCATTGGCTGGCTGTCGCGGCCATCGCTCTTCTGTTGTTCGGGCCCAAGAAACTGCCGGAACTCGGAAAAGGTCTCGCTGAAGGTATTCGCAGCTTTAAAGACGGCATGAAGGAACAGCCGCCAGCGCAGGCCGCGACCGATCCGGACAAGAAGACTGAAACCAAGAGCTAAGCCTGGCCCGCGCCGAAGCTGCGCAGGATTCTCTGCACTTCTGTTTTCGCTGAATTGTTCCGTTTTTCCAGCTGCGGTTCAGCATCCGGATTATCGATTCGCCGCCTCGTCACTGGTTTCTGGCTCAGTTCCCGGTTGCAATTTCTGGCTCCGGCTTCAAGGGTAATTCCGGTCTCCTGTTGGTTCTAAAAATTCCAAGAAGGTTAAAAATCTGGAGGTAGGTCGTGTTGCGCAAGTCTTCATCCTTTCTGATCCTATTTCTGTTGCTCGCATTTTCATCCGCTCTGTTTGGCGATCAGGTCACACTGAAAAACGGCGATCGTCTGACTGGAACCGTCGTCAAGTCCGACGGCAAAACTCTGGTGCTTCACACCGACGCCGTGGGCGATGTGACCATTCAACTCGCCGACATTCAGGAACTCAAAACGGAGAAGGAACTGCACGTCACACTGAAAAACGGCAAGACAGTCGTGGGCCCAGTCACCGCCGCGGACGGCAAAATTGTGATTACGACTGCGGCAGCCGGAACGGTCGAAGCGCCGAAGGACGACATCACGCTCATCCGCAATGACGCCGAGCAGGCGGCCTATGACAAGTCGCTGCATCCCGGACTCAGGCATGGCTGGACCGGCGGAGCGAACGTCGGATTCTCGGTTGCCCGCGGCAACAGCGAAACCGAAAACCTCGCCCTGGCTTTCAACGCCGTGCACGCCAGCCTCAACGACAAAATTACTCTGTACGCCACTTCCATCGACACCACCAACAATCTTGCGACTCCGAGCACGGTTGCCAATCTGGAAACTGGTGGACTGCGCTACGACCGCAACGTGAATCCGCGTCTCTTCGCCTTCGGCGCGGCCGACTTCATGAGCAACGCCCTGCAGTTCCTGGATCTGCGCGCAGTCTACACCGGAGGATTTGGGTTCCACGCCATCAAGTCCGACAAAACCACGCTGAACTTCCTGGGCGGCGTTAACTATACTCACGAAACGTATTCCAATGGTCCACTCGTCACGCCGCCGACAATTCCACCGAGTTATGTATCTTACGGAGTGACCAACCGATTCGTGGCGCTCACGCTCGGCGAAGAGCTGACTCAAAAATTGGGCAAGAGCACAGTGGTCACACAGAATTTTTATTTGTATCCCAACCTGCAGCAGACCGGCGAGTACCGCGGGATCTTTAATCTCGGGACCGTGACGAAAATCAGCAAGTGGCTGGGATGGCAAAACCAGTTTGGCGACATCTACGTTTCCAACCCGCCCACCGGCACAAAAAACAACGACCTGATCATCACCACGGGACTGAACGTCACGTTCACGCACTAACTTCAGGCGCCAAGAAAAAGCGGGTGCCCCACCCTTCTCGCGCCTTCCGCGAGAGGGTGGGGATTTTGATTTCATATCCAAACCAGGAAAATCCACAACCCTCCGCAGTGACTTTGAACCTTGACCTTAGCTCCCCAAACTCGCGAGCATGGTCCAGATGAAGCAAGCGAGTTCGCGAGCCAGTCAAGCCAGATTTCGACCGCTAACTCCTTGCCGCTCAAGATTTTGCCCGCAACTGATTGCAGCCCATGGATTTTCCAGGGTTTTGCCGCTAAGTCGATGATTCCAATAGACCGGCAGGGGAGGGGGCACCCCAAATTAGGCAAAGTTTTTTCGCAACGAAAACTAGAGGAATGCGGGTGCGCTTTCTCGCGTCCTTTGCGACAACTGGATTTCCCGCGATCGCCGCACAGAGATCAGGGAAGCGCCGCAAAAAAAGCCGACCACGAAAGGCGGCTTTCTCTGCCAGATTGTTCCGGCAAGAGAAGGATCAAGGAAGATGCTAAAGACTTTCAATCGGCGATCTTCGCTCGACGCACACATTCCCTAGTCGATCCCGTGAATCCTCATGTTCACCAGTTGATCGATGCTGAGGTCGTGGATTCCGCGGGCTTTCATGTCGGCGATGTATTCCGGAGTGACGTTGTGAATGCGCATGGCGATCAGTTCATCCGGATCGGGATGCGAATATCCCAGACCTTCCACTTTCTGGATGAACTCCGGTGAAACGCCGTGGATGCGAAAGGCGATCAGCTTCTCCAGATCGACGTTGTTGTAGCCCAGTTTCTTGATCTGCTCGATCCACTCCGGGGTTGCGCCATGAATCCGCATCGCGATCAGCATGTCTTCGTCGGGCGAATAACCGGCTGCGCGGAGAGTATGAATCATCTGCGGGCTCACGCCGTGAATGCGGAAGGCGACTAGCTTGTCGGCGTCGGTAGCCTTCGCGCCTTCGGCGCGCAGCGCCGCGATGAACGCTGAATCAACGCCGAAGATGCGGAATGCGATCAGCTTGTCGGTATCGAGATCGGTGAGATGCTCGCCCTTCATCTCTTTGGCAAATTCCAGGCCGACGTCCATCACCGCCAGGTTGAACTGCTTCTCGTCGTCGATTGGAAAACCCAGCGCCTGCATCGCGCCCGGATAGTTCGGGTCGGGCTGAAAGTGAAACAATCCCGCGCCTTCACCGTCGTTGAGAAACCCTTCGCAGTCGATCCTGCCTGCGTCGCGGGTGATGGTGAAATGCACTTCCTGATGTCCGGGCTTGGAGAAGTCCACGCCCACGAACGCACTTGTGGACCAGTCGGATTGGTGGCTGTTCGTTCCGCCGTGATGATGCTCGATCAGGGAAAACTCGACCTTGCCGGCTTCGTCGGATTTGCTGATGGTCCAATCCCCACCGCGCACTTCTGCCGCACGATTCTTAGCGACAAACAAAACCACGCACGATGCGAAAACGGCATAAGCAAGAGTTCGGCGCATTCTCATTGGTAATCTCCTTCGATACTCATGTGGCGTCCGACGCCGAGGGACTCTTACAGGTCCGCTTTCGAATCCAGAATCCCCGACTCACGAATCCGAATTATCTTCTCGATCGTCAGGTCCTTAAACCCGTGCTGCTTCACGCGCTCGATGAACTCAGGCGTAACGCCCTGCACTCTGGCGCTGATGATCTCGTCGACGTCCGGTTTGAAGCCGGCCGCTTGCAGCGCCTTGATGAATTCCGGCGTAACCCCCTGCACTTTCATGCTGACGATTTCGTCGGCGTCGGGGTTGAAGCCAAGCGCGCGAATGTCGCGAACATACTCCGGAGTGACACCCTGCACGCGCATGCCAACCACTTCGTCGGCGCTGGGTTTGAAGCCGAGACCCTGCAAGGCGTGCACATAGTCCGGAGTCACGCCCTGCACCTTGAGCGAAATCACATCGTCGGCATTCACCACCAGGCCGAGCGCGCGCATGGCACGAACGTAGTCCGGAGTGATGCCCTGCACTTTTAGCGAGACAATCTCGTCGCCGTCGCCGGTGATGCCGACGTCTTTCATGCTCCGCACATAGTCTGCAGTTACACCTTGAACCTTCAGCCCGATGATCTGATCTGCGTCGCCTTGAATTCCAACTTCTTTCAAGCTGCGCACGTAGTCCGCGCTCACTCCCTGCACTTTGAGCGCGACGACCTGATCGACATCGGGATTGAACCCAATCGCGCGAACCTCGGCGATGTATTCCGGAGTAACGCCCTGCACGCGCAGTTCGACGAAGCCGTCCGCATTGGGATGTAAGCCGAGATCGTGCATGGCGCGAACATATTCTGGCGTGACGTTCTGGATCTTGAGTTCGACTAATTGGTCGATGGTGAGATCAGCCAGTCCAGCAGCCTTCATGGCGTCGATGTACGAAGACGACGAAGAGACAGACGTTGCCGCGGATGCCGACTGGGATGCGGATGCCGAAGCGGAAGCCGAAGCCGCGCTGGCCTTCGATGCCGGGATACTTTGCGGTTGAGCGGGTGAAGGCTTCTGAGCCATCGCGGCTTGTTGCGGCGTTGACATTGAAGACGCGCTGGCGGTGGAAGGATGCGCCATTCCAACCAAAGCATTTCCAGCGATGAGAGCTGCAGTCAGACACAGCACGCTGCCGGTGAGTCCGATGCCGCGCATGCCCGCGCCCAGCGTTTTCAGGCCGAGCACTCGGACGATACGCTCGGTGAGCGGACCGCGGTTCGCCGCCATGGCGAGGACAGGAGCGCTGCGCCATTCTTCCATCAGGGTGAGCGCGCGTGCATACTCGACCGCGTTTCCGCAGAGAGCGACCGCCATGTCATCGCAGCAGTGTTCGCGTTCGGCGCGAATTCGTTTATTGAGCCACCAGACCGCGGGATGGTAGAAGAGCAGGGTCTCCACGCAAACCTGGAAAACATTTACAAACGGATCGAAGCGTTGGATGTGCGCCAGTTCGTGCGCGACTATCAACTCCAACTGCTCTTCAGAAAGGCCGCTGAGTGCAGTCACTGGCAGAAATACGACGGGACGAAACCAGCCAATCACGGCGGGCGCTTGCAGCCACGCGCATTCGGAATATGTGATCGCACGATTCAGGCCGAGCTGGCGCTGCAGAGTGCGACAAATCTCCAGCACGTGCACACTCACAACCGATGACTGTCGTCGGCGTTCACGCTCCAGCAGCAGAAATCCTCCGGCGGAGCGAAGGCTGAAGAATGCGACGCCGAGGAGCCAGGCTTCAACCAGCCAAGCTTCGAACATAGAAGTCCTGAAGATTGGGAGAGCGCCGCGCGAGGGCGCGGAATTTTGAGTCGAGGCACTCGCCGCGACTCGGCCCCTCGCTATGGACAACAACTCTGCCGCGGCGAGCGGCGACGACTTCGCGGTGTCTGCCACACCGGGATGCGTTTGCGCGGCGAACTGTTGCGAATAGAAAAAGAATGTCACTACAGGAGCCAGCAACATGAGCGCGAGCGCACTCACCGCCGCGAGGTAACGCGCGGAGGCGCGACGACACAAGGCCATCGCAGCCGCGGCCAGGGCTGCAAGAGCAGTTCCCTGCCAGAGGAAATGAAGCAACGCCCAGCCTAGAGCCTGCATGGTGGCGGGTGGAAACCAGTTGCTCAGAGCAGATGTCATCGCTAAAGTCATCGGCGATTCCTTTCATATTCGTCCAGCATGCGGCGCAATTCTTTGAGTTCCTCGGGCGAGGACTTGCTGCCTGCGAGCGCATGCATCATGAGTTGGCTCGCCGAACCCTCGAAGACCCGCGATAACATGTCGCCGGCGAGCTGGCGTTTGGTCTGCTCGGCGGGAAGGCATGATTCATAGACGTGCGCACGCTGGGTTTCGTTTCGCTTTACTGTGCCTTTTGTGGTCATGATCTGCAGAAGTTTCAGGACGGTGGTGTAACCGAGATCTTTTTTCTCGCTGAGCGACTCATGCACTTCGCGCACGGTCGAAGGCCCGCGCGTCCAAAGCACGCGAAGGATTTCGAGTTCGGAAGCGGTGGGTTTGTGCGGGATCTGCTTCATGGAAGGAGAACTTACTACGAAGCTATTCGTAGTGTCAACGAAAATCTTCGTAGATCGAGGAATTGTGCGGGATGACGCTCCGGGGCTTATTTTCCGCGATTGGCTGCGCTGCGTCCCCCTCGATTCGCGAGGCTCGCATGCTACCGGGCCTTGACTCGACGGACGAATGCGTCGGTCGCTACGCGAGATGGCGCTCACCTCGGCTTGGCAAGCACGTCTACTACCGAGTAGAGTACTGTTTCGTCCCGTTACCGGATCAACGCCCATACAACAGGAGCCCGCTCCCATGCGTCATGCAGTGATTGTGCTGGCGGCAGTTTCGTGCCTGAGTGTTCTCTCTTTGGCGCAGACGGCCGAAGAACTCGTCAATAAAAACATCGAAGCCAAGGGCGGCATCGACAAGATTAAAGCGATCCATTCGATTCGCATGACTGGCAAGCTCAATGCTGGCGGAGGTTTCACCGCAAGCCAGGGGCAGGAGAACGAGCGGCCGAATCTGGTCCGCGAGACTTTCTCGCTGCAAGGGATGACGGCCGTGACTGCGTACGATGGCGCGACCGGTTGGCAGATTCAGCCTTTCGGCGGCCACAAGGATCCCGAGTTCATGGGCGAGGACGACTTGAAGGATCTGCTGCTGGACGCGGACTTTGACGGCCCGCTGGTTGACTACAAGGAGAAGGGCAACACTGTCGAATTTCTGGGGCACGACATTGTCGACGGCGACGACGCTCTGCGCCTGAAGGTCACACTGAAAGACGGCGACATTATTTATTACTACCTTGACCCGGATACGTATCTCGAAATTCGCAAGGAAGTGCAGGAGTTTATTCGCGGGTCGGTGCGCGAGAACGTGATCGACCTGGGCTCGTACAAGCCGGTCGCGGGCGTGATGTTCCCCTTCACCATTTCGCAAGGATCGAAGGCGAACCCGGGGGCGCAGACGACGACGTTCGAGAAGATCGAAGTGAATGTGCCCATCAATCCGGCGGACTTCGCGGTGCCTGCATCGCTGAAGCCCGAGGAGAAAAAATCAGGCATGGTCGGGATTCACTAATTCTCGCGAATCACGACGACAGGCGTTCCAGATTCCTGCAATTCAGCGAAATGAATCAACGAGGGTTCCAACTATGAATGCACGCGCTGCTGACCGCAATTTTCTGATGAGTCCAATAGCAAGGCTGAGCTGCGGGATTGCCATGCTGGCTTGTTCTGCGCTGGCTTGGGGGCAGAATCCGATTAAGTTTGATTCGGCGACAGTGTCAGGGCTTCCGGCGCGGAACATCGGCTCCGCCGCGATGAGCGGGCGCGTGGCCGCGGTGGACGCCGTGGAGCAGGACGGGCGCATCACCGTGTTTGTGGGATCGGCGAGCGGCGGCGTGTGGAAGTCGGTGAATGGCGGCACGACGTACAAATCGGTCTTCGATCGCGAGAGTGCGCAGTCGATCGGCGCGGTGGCGATTGATCCGTCAAATCCGAAGACGGTTTGGGTGGGCAGCGGCGAAGCCTGGATGCGCAACAGCGTCTCGATCGGCGATGGAGTTTACAAGTCGACCGATGGCGGCGAGAACTGGACCAATGTCGGATTAAAGGACAGCGAGCATATTGCGAAGATTCTGATAGATCCGAGTGATGGCAACAATGTGCTGGTCTGTGCGACCGGACATTTGTGGGATGACAACGACGAGCGCGGAGTCTACAAGACGGCCGACGGCGGGAAGACTTGGAAAAAAGTTCTGGCTGGCGCGAACGGATCGACGGGCTGCGGACTGATGTCGATGAGCCGGCAAGAGCCCAAGACGATTTATGCCTCGATGTGGGATTTCCGGCGCTGGGGTTGGAGTTTCCGATCGGGGAATGTGCCGACGTCGGGGAGCGGGCTGTTCAAATCGACCGATGGCGGCGACCACTGGAGCGAGATCAGCAAGGGGTTGCCAGCTAAACCCTGGGGCCGCACAGCCGTCGCGGTTGCGCCGTCCAAGCCGAATGTGGTGTACGCGAATATTGAAGCCGACAAGGGGCGAGGGCTTTATCGTTCTGACGATGGCGGAGCGAATTGGACCAAGCTCGACGCCAGCAACTGGATGGTGTGGCGGCCGTTTTATTTTGGCAATTTGATTGTCGATCCGAAGGACGAGAACAAGATTTTCAAACCGGATCTTATTTTGCTTTACAGCACCGACGGCGGCAAGACTTTTAACGTGGTCTCGGGCGGGGCGCACGGCGATTTTCACGATGTGTGGATCGATCCGAAGAATACGAACGTAGTGATTGCCGGGGATGACGGCGGATTATGGCGAAGCGAGGACGGTGGCAATCGCTGGAAGCACCAGATGAATCTTCCGATTTCGCAGTTCTACCATGTGAGCACCGACAACTCCGATCCTTATCACGTGTATGGCGGACTGCAGGACAACAGTTCGTGGGTGGGGGATTCGTCGTATCCGGGCGGAGTGTCGAATTCGCGCTGGGAAAACATGTACGGCGGCGACGGTTTCTGGATGTTCGAAGATCCGTCGGATCCGAACTACATTTATGCGGAAGCGCAAGGCGGTGAAATCGGGCGGGTGAACCGCTATACGCACGACGGGCAGTCCATCAAGCCGTTGCCGAACTACGGCGAGAAGAAACTCCGCTTCAACTGGAACACTCCGATGCACATGAGCCCGAACGAAAAAGGAACGATTTATATCGGGGCGCAATATTTGTTCCACTCGCGCGATCACGGGAAGTCGTGGGATCGCATTTCGCCGGACTTGACCACCAACGATCCGGAGAAGCAGAAGCAGGAAGAGTCGGGCGGCGTGACCGTGGACAATTCGTCGGCGGAAATGTACACCACGATTTATTCAATTTCGGAGTCGCCGAAGAACGGGCAGATCATCTGGGTCGGCACTGATGATGGAAACCTACAGATCACGCGCGATGGCGGCAAGAACTGGACCAACGTTGTGGGAAATGTTCCGGGCCTGGGAAAAAATTCCTGGGTATCGACGATTGAAGCGAGCCGGTTCGACGAGGGCACGGCTTATGCGACGTTTGATCGCCACAGTTTCGGAGACATGAAGCCGTACGCCTACAAGACGACGGATTATGGGAAGACCTGGACCGCGCTTCCCGCGCAGGAGAGCGGCGCGCGCGGATTTGCGCACGTGATCAAGGAAGATTCGGTGAGTCCGAATGTGCTGTTCCTGGGCACGGAATTCGGGCTGTGGATCTCAGTCGACGGCGGGCAGCGCTGGGCGCAATACAAGGGAAGCAACTTCCCTTCCGTCGCCGTGGACGATATCGCGGTGCAGGCGCGGGAGAGCGACCTGGTGCTGGCGACGCATGGGCGCGGCATCTGGATCATCGACGACATTTCTCCGCTGCGGGCGCTGACGCCGGATCTCATGGCGAAGGAAGCGGCGTTGATTCCGGGCAAGGCAGTGCAGTACTTCGATGTGTTCGGCGGATGGGCTGAGGGCGACGAAACCTTCAACGGGCGCAGCCGACCTGGGGATGCGCAGATTACTTACTACCAGCGCAGTCGGCACATCTTTGGTGATTTGAAGATTGAGATTCTCGACTCGAACGGCAAACAAGTCGACACGGTGGCGGGAAGCAAGCATCGGGGATTGAACCGCGCGGGTTGGTCGATGCGGCTAAAGGCTCCGGCCGTGCCTCCGGCAGCAACGGTGCTGGGCGAGGCCACGCAGGGTCCGCGGGTGCTGCCGGGAACGTACACAGTGAAGATGACCAAGGGCGACAACGTTTATACCGAGCAGTTAAATGTGGTGCTGGATCCGCGGGCGAAGTACACGATCGAAGATCGCAAGGCGCAGTTTGATCTGACGATGAAGGTATATCGCACCATTGAACACATGACATATTCGGTGGAAGCGATTGAAGGAGTGCGGAACGCGGCCAACGAGCGGGCGGCGAAGCTGGCGGAAAAAGATCCGCTGCGCAAGCAACTACTGGATCTGGCGGCACAGTGCGATGTGCTTCGGGGCAAGATCGTCGCCACGAAAGAAGGTGGCATGATCACGGGGGAAGAGCGCATCCGCGAACTGCTGGGGCAACTTTACGGATCGGTTAACGGGTATGAGGGACGTCCGGCGGATTATCAGGCGGCGCGCGAAGATTCTCTGGCACACGAACTGGAGGACGTGATCGGCGACTTCCAGAAGCTGACGCAGAAAGAACTTCCGGGCGTCAACGCGGGACTGAAGAAGAAGAAGGCGGAGAGCATCTCCGTGCTGACAGAAGCCGACTGGCAGAAAAAGCGAGAGGCCGAGGGCGGGTCGGGAGCGGCGGCGGGAGCGCGCTTCTTCGCAGGGCAGGATCTGGACACGGATTAGAGATCCGAATCTTAGACTTATATCTCTCGATTACTTGGTGTCTGACCCTTCCAGGTTGGGCGCCATTTTTTGTGCGCCGGCTGATTTTTCCTCAGTTTTTCGGGATCGCTGAAAATACCGGCGCAGTCGATTTGATTCCCGGCGCGGGTGCGAGTATGGTGGTTTGGCTCACGCCGCTGGCTGAGAAAACTCAGGAGATTCCCAATGCTGAAACGATTTACTGTGTGGGGCGTTGTGGCTGCCGCTTTCATCTCGCTCTCGTTTGCCGCCGACGAAAATCAGAATGTCTGCAAGGGCGATCCCGACAAGTGGCAGCAGATTTATAACGGCAAAGATTTGACCGGCTGGAAGCATGTGGGACCGGGCGGCGACAGCGTGGAAGATGGATTGATCCGCACCCACGGTGGCATGGGCCTGCTTTACTGGACGGGTGGGCAAATCGGCGACTGCCAGATTCACGTGGTGTACAAGATGCGCGACGAGAACGACAACTCGGGCGTGTTCATCCGGATTCCGCTGGAGCCGCGCGAAGAGTGGATGCCGGTGCATTACGGCTTCGAAGTGCAGATCGACAATCATCCGGAAAGGTCACAGCCATCTGAGGATGAATATCACGAAACTGCCATGCTGTATTCGCTGACCAAGCCGCTGGTGAAACATGCGTGGAAGCCCGGGCCGGAGTGGAACACCATGGACATCACGCTGGATGGGTCGCGCACGATTGTGATGCTCAATGGGGTAAAGGTTACGGATTACAAGGATGGCGATCCGGTACCGGATCGCAAGTTTGATTTTGAGCCGCAGCACGGTCCACGGCCAGACTTCGGATACATCGGCTTGCAGAATCACAGCGACAACGACATCGTGTTCTTTAAAGAAGTCGCGATCAAGCCGCTGAAGAAATAAACGAGAGCAGGTCGCAATCAAATCATTGGGAGGCATCGGCATGAAACGAATTCTTTCGCGACGGGCATTCTTGCAGGGCAGTGCGATGGCGGCAGCCGGCGGCGTTCTGGTGCCGAAGACAGTTTTGCTCGAAGCTCAACCGCTGGCGCGGGCAGTAGCGGCCAGCGACCGGTTGCGCTTTGGCATGATCGGGATCGGCATGCAGGGCTCAGGCTTGCTGGCGGGAGCGATCACGCTTCCTGGGGTGGAGTGCGCCGGTGCCGCCGATTTATATGATGGGCGGCATACGCTTGCGAAGGAAATCACCGCCAACCCGAGCCTGCCGACCACGCGGCACTACCAGGAATTGCTCGACCGCAAAGATATTGATTGCATCGTGGCGGCCGTGCCCGATCATTGGCACCGGCGCGTTGTAGTCGATGCCTGCAACGCGGGCAAGGATATTTATTGCGAGAAGCCGATGTCGCACAATGTGGCGGATGGACTCGCGATGTTGGAGGCGGCGCAGAAAAATAATCGCGTGGTGCAGATCGGCTCGCAGCGCGTCAGTTCCGAATTGTGCGCCAAGGCGCGCGAACTGTATGCGGGAGGGGCGATCGGCGATGTTGAGATGGTGGAACTTACGCTGGGACGAAATGATCCGACCGGCGCGTGGGAATATCCGCCGCCGCTTGATCTCTCTCCGGAGACGTTGGACTGGGATACATGGCTGAACGACGCTCCTAAGATTCCGTTCAACAAGCTACATTTCGCGCGCTGGCGCTGCTGGAGGAACTACGGTACCGGTGTGGCCGGCGACCTGATGGTGCATTTGATCAGCGGCATGCTGGTGACGTTGGGATGGAATGAAATACCGAAATCGGCGACGGCGATGGGAGGCATCTTTCGCTTCAAAGACGGGCGTGATATGCCGGACTTTCACACTGTGCTCTTCGACTATCACGGCATACCGGTTTACGTGCGTCTGGACCTGGGCTGCGAGACGCCGGAACTGGCGCGGTTTATGGGGCCGAAGGGTCTGCTTGATGCCAGCGAAAACGATCTGCGGCATTCTCTGCAACCGGGCATTGACTTGGACCCGAGTTACTACAGCTTCAGTTTCCCGGCGAAGATGCGCGAGGAATATGCGAAGCAATGGCATGCGGAACACGATCCGCAACTCGGCAAGGAACCGACGCATGACGACACGATTTATCACGGCCACGATTGGGATGACGTGCGTCCGCACTTGAATACCTTTTTCAGCTCGGTGAAGTCGCGCAAGCCTGTGACCGAGGATGCGGTCTTCGGGAACAATGCCGCCGTCGCTTGCCACATGGCGAATGAATCGTATTTCCGACAGAGGCCGGTCGTGTGGGATGCGGGGTCAAAGACGATTAAGTCATCGTACTAGACTGCGGGAGGAGCATTTTCGGGGTTCGATATTCCGCGGCGGCTAATGCCGCTTCCAATTTGTGTGGCAGTCACGGCGCGGACTAATCCGCGCGTTGGCAAAGGTTTCGGACTCGGATTTATAGACCGGAGAAGATCATGAGTGAATCGTCGTTGCAGATCAATCGTCGGGAGTTCCTCGGTAAATCGGCTGCTGTCATCGCCGGGGGAGTTGTGTTACCGACCACGGCGCTGTCGTACGGGAATATCATCGGCGCTAACGATCGCATTTCTCTCGGACACATTGGCAACGGGAGCCGCGGCGGGGATCTCGACTTGATCGCATCCAAGCTGAAGGACAGCCATCACGTGGAGATGACTGCGGTGTGCGATCTGTGGAAAGTAAACCGTGAGAAAGCCGCGGCCACGAACCTGAGCTATTACAACAGGGCTCCGCGGGCGGTGCAGTATCTGGAAGAACTGCTTGCCATGAAAGATGTCGACGGTGTGTTGATTTCGACGCCGGAGCACTCGCATTCGCCAATTCTGAAAATGGCGGTTGAAGCGGGCAAGGATGTTTATGTTGAGAAGCCGATGGGGAACGTGCTGAGCGAATTCAAGGCGGCGCGCGACACCGTGCTGCAATCCAAGTCGATCGTGCAGGTCGGGACGCAACACCGCAGCGAGCCATATCCTCAGGCGGCGCAGAAAATAGCGCGCAGCGGTGCGCTGGGAGATGTGAGCAAGGTTGAAGTGGTGTGGAATTACCATGGGCCGCGGTGGCGGGGGCGTCCGGAAGTAAAACAGATTCGCGAGCAGGACACGGACTGGAACAAGTGGTTGATGACCAAGCCGGCGCGGCCGTTTGATCCGCAACTTTATTTTGAGTTTCGGCTCTACAAGGAATTTTCCAGCGGAATTCCGGATCAGTGGATGAGCCACGGCATCGATCTGGTGCACTGGTTCATGGACGACAACTTTCCGAAGTCCGCTGTGTCGCATGGCGGAGTCTTTGCATGGCATGACGGGCGCGAAAATGCGGATACGTTTCAGACGTTGCTGGAATATCCCAAGGGATTCCTGGTGAGCTATTCGACGAGCTTTGGCAATGATGCGCCCAGTTTTACGCGTTACATGGGAAAGAAGGCCACACTGTTCAATCACGGCGGAGAGGGCAGTCCGCGCTATCAGATCATCGAAGAAAAAGGCACGCACGAAGACGACGCAGACATCGATAGGAAGCGGGAATCGAAATACGTGATGCTGCCGGGACAGACCGACCTGCCCCCACTGGGGATTGACGACCTCTCGCTCGAGCATATGGCGAACTGGTTCGAGTGCATGCGCTCGCGCCAGCAGCCGCACGCCTCGGTGCACGCAGGATTTGCGCATTCCGTGGCCTGCACGATGGCTGCACAAGCGTACTGGTCGGGCAAGAAAGTTTATTGGGACGCGGCGAGCGAAACGATTGTGGAAACTAAGCCGGCAACTAATAGGGGCTGAAGCCAAAGTTGTTTTCTTGTCGCTTTACGCGACGCTGAAGCGCCGCTCTTCCACGAAACAGATAGTGTTCAAGCGACTTCGTGGAAGGTTTCTAAATCAAGCCGCAAGCGTGGGCATCTCCCAGACATTGGCCGGCAACGCGGGCGTAATCGGCGATGGCGATCTCGGGGTCGGCGATGTCGGGATGCCAGAGTTTTTCCCACTCGAAACAGTAGAACCCTTTGTAGCCGATGGAACGGAGCGCCGCGATCTGGCGCTGGATGGGTACGTTGCCACGACCAGTGAGAACATACTTGCGATCTTCGCCTGTGCCAACCGAATCTTTCAAGTGAGTGTGACGGATCCACGGGCCGAGTTGCTTAACGGTGAATTCTGGATCTTCGTTCGATGTGGCGAAAGTGTGATGCGCATCCCAGAGCAAGCCAACGTGTGGGGAATCGGCAGCGTGCAATACGTCTTTTAGAGTGGCAGAAGACGTGAAGTGATCGTGAGATTCGATAATCACGGTCACGTCACGCGGGGCGGCGTACTTGCCGAGTTCGCGCAGGCCGGCGGCGACCCTGGCCTTGGTTGCGTCGTCAGGAGCGGGGCTCTTGTCGGAATCGGCTTTGCCGCCGAAGACGCGGACGTAAGGAGCTTCGAGCGTCGAGGCAAGGTCGACGAAGCGGCGCGCGTCTGACAATTGAGTCTCGCGCTTGGCTGGATCCTCTACGTACATCTGCGCGGAACTACTGACGCAGGCAATTTTGAGCTTGCTGGAGTGAATTTCTTTTTTGGTCTGCTCGATGCGGTCCGGGGCGAAGAGAGGGAGCGAAGGCAGATCGAGCTTTCCCCCGAGACCGCGCAGTTCGATGGCGGCGAAGCCATGTTGCGTAGCGAATTCCAGGATTTTGCTCCACTCCCAGGCCGGACAGCCCAGCGTCGAGAAAGCCAGCGGGATCTGGCTTGGCTTCATGTCGGGCGTTTTTGATTGACTTGCTGTGAGTTCGCCCAAGATCATTGGTGCGAGCGCGGCCGATGAAAGCATCTGCAAGAACTGACGTCGACTATTCATCTGCTGAAGTTCTCCGTGCGGAGATTATTCCAAGTCACCGAGTTCCGTCAAACACGCGAACTGCTCCGAAAGAATCGCCTCCCTTCAAGTGCACGAGGTCTGTGTTGGGATAGTAGTGGCTGAGAATGTGGCGGAAATCCGAGCCGTCTTGGGCCATCGATTTTGCTCCGGATTGGCAGAGTCCGATGCCGTGTCCCTGACCTGTTCCCGATACGTGCGTTTGTTCGCCGCTAGTTTTCACAACGAAGTCATTGCTTTGGACTGCGCTCCAGCCCAGGCGCCGGTCGAGATTCAAGCGTGAGGATTCGTCGGAGACATGGAGAGAATTCGCGTCGTGAGTTGGGATGTGACTCGACCAAAGCGTCGGATGAGTGCGGCAATACGCACATTCTACGGAAAAATAAGGATACGCCGCCGACGAGAGTCCCAATTCCGCGGGAGTACGAGTACGGCCGCTGCAGCTGCGCGTATACATCGCCGCAAATGGGTGAGACTCATATGCGAGCACGAGGCCTGAGGTAGCTGCGACTGCCGCAGCGGCTGCGCTTGAGGTCGCGGGTGGTTCGCGCAGAAACTGGCAATGCGTGGTGTCACAGAAATCGAACTTGTGGTGGCGGCCCCGGCTCGCGGTCAAGTAAGAGCGCGCCGCCACAGCCTGTGCCTTCAGGGCCTCGAGTGGAGTGTCGGGGCCGCTCTCCGCCGCGACTACAGAGGCAACGGCAGTTTCGATGTCCATGGTCACAACTGCCACCAGGACCCCGGATAAAGGCTTGATCTGCAGGGCACCGCGGTAACGACGCGTAATTTTGCCGGGAACGGCGAGAAGGAAGTCGACAGCGTCCCCGCTCCGGCTACTGAACGTGATGGTTGGCGCGCGCAGGACGCGACCGCCGATCAATGTTTCGACAAGGTCGCCGGAGATATGAATGTCCGCCCGGTCGACGCCAGAACTTTTTTCGAGGGTAATGCGCTCCTCGCCCGTGCGCAGCACGATGGCGGAGCCGGTGACGGGGCTCACGGAAAGTTGCCGAGGACGAAATAAGGTTAGCACGCCGATGTGGACTTCGCGGTCAGCACGGATGTGCGCATCCCTGGCAGGCGGGTTCAAAGAGTCCTGGGCAATGACGCGGCAACAGACAGGGATCAGGGCGAGCGCGAGGAAGATGAGCCAGAATGTTGCAGCGATACGCGCGGCGGAATTTTCGAGTTTTATGCCCACAATTCTAGTTTCACCCTAGCCTTCAATCCTGCGCAGCATCTGGCCCGCTGTTTTTGCGGCTTTCGCGCCGGGAACTCCGTGCACGCGGACCAGCAGAAGAATCTGCGGATCGTCGGCAGGAGTGAGGACCACAGCAAAGCCGTCTCCGGGTGCGCGCCGCGAGTGCGTGCAGGCGGCCGTACCTGTTTTGGCAAGAACCGCTGCGGCCGGAAATACGCGCTGGAGTTCCACGGCCGTTCCCTGGCGCGCCGCGAGCTGCATGCCGTGGAGAATCTCATTCACTCCGGGTTCTCGCCTTTGTCGAACGAGTTCGAGATAGGCGTGGGCAAGACGGATCGGCGATGTGAGCCAATGGATGCCGAGGCCGGCGAACTCCAGACCCACGGTTTCGGGGCCGGGAGAATCGAGCCCAAACCGAGCTGCTGTCGGCGATACCTCATCGGCAGTCATGTCTTCGGTCAGAACGCGGAAGTATGAGTTGCAGGAATGGGCGATGGCCGCGGTGAGATCGACGTCGCCGTGCCCACGGGGAAGCCAGCATCCGGTGGACGTTCCGCGACAGTTATGGATCGGGAATTGATAGTCGTGTTGCGCGCCGTAGGCCAGAGCGGCGAAAGGCTTCAGCAGTGAACCCATCGGAATGGGCGTGTCGGGGCGGTCCCATCGCGAAGTGAGCACGCGTCCCGTGTGAGCGTCGATCAGTAAAAAAGAAATATCGCGGCTGGGGAAATCGTGGCTCAGCGCTTCGGCCGCGGATTGTGCGAACAACGACGAGATCTCTGAAGATTCCGATTCTGAGGCATCCTTCGAAAGCGGCCGGGCACTGCCGCTCGAAAGCGACAATGCAATCAGGCTCAACACCAGGGCGATGTGTCTTATTGCGACCATTCGTAGGTGACGGTCTGCCGGACCTTGCCTCCATCATTGCGAACTTCGATTCGTTCCGCGGAAGCCGCAGCCAGAGCTTTGCTGAAGCTGCCCATGTTATCGGAAAAGAATTGCGGCTCGCGCTCTGCGCCCGTTGTGCCGGACGCAGCCCCATTGGGCCGGTCGACGAGGCCTGCGAAGCGCGCGAAATTGTCGCGCTCGCGCTGATGATTGAAGCCGGCAACGAGTTCAGCCGGCTTGCGATCGGATTTCCGGCCGAAGTTGGCCAGCATAGCCTCCATGAGCGCCGGCGTGTCACTCACGAGCAAGTATTTCCCCCGGACTGCGGCTGCGAGCGGCCACAGACCATCGAGCTCCTGGTATCCAGATTTCTGTTGCCAGACGACACCGAGCTGGCTGGCGGTGAGAGCGGGGCTTACGAAATCGGCGAGGGCCGACTGGACCCTGGCTTCAGTCCAATCCGCGGACGCCTCAAGGATCACCGCCGAATGAGTTCGCACAAATACCCCGGCGTGATCGCGTTCAGTCGATTGCACCTGGAGAGAAGCGAGCAGCGAGGTTTTTTCCAGCAACTCCTGCAAGGCCGGTTTTGATTGTTGGGCCGGCCGCTCGACTTGCACCTGATCGATGCGCGTCTCCAGATCGGAGCCGCCGCCCTGCTCGCCCGGAGTGAGTTGAACCTCGGGAGCAATTTGCGAAGCAGGTGCAGGACCCAAATGCGGCGCCAGTAGCTTGGTTTCAAGAAGAGCGAGAACCGAGTCCGCAGCCGGATTGGCAGTTGCGATGTACATACCGGCATCGTCGGGCGCGAGACGCGGCAAATCGGCAGCTGCGATCGATCCGTCGGTTGATGCGGCTTTCTCTGGTTCCTTTTTTCGGGTGAGCGTGCGCTCCTCACGGTATTGATGCGACGACCGAAAAAGGTCGGACACCGCGGCGGAGTATTGCGACAGGTCGGTAATATTCTGCTGCACCCAGTACGTCCGGAAATATCCATTGGGCACGAGCTTCGCCAAGTCAAGCACCATGCGCAGATCGCCCGCCGGGCCGGCCGCACTGGTCGATTGCGCCCACCATTGTTCGCTCTCGATGGTGCGATCCGGCTGGCCCGCGATAAGCTGCAGCGCGCCTGCCATTAAGTCTTCGCGGGTGGCCAGCAGCAGGTAGTCGCCGGAAATCGCGAACGCGACCTCGCGCTTCGATTCAGGATCGCTGCGCAAATAAAAGTTCACGCCTCCCGCGCTGCGCGGCTCAAACTTCTCGCGTGTCTTCCATAGGGTTGACTCCATCGCCTTAGCCGACGGGAGATACGTGATGTAGAGGAACTGCAGATTGCCGATGTCGTAGAGCGCGAAAACGCTGTGGCCGCCGGAAACCTGAGTGAGAAAATCCATATCCGGAGGCAGTCCGGCGGCAGCTGCGAACTGATCGCTGGCGCCCTTCAGGCGAAGAAATAATCGTGAACGGGAGAACACTTCGTAGTTGTCGCTCTGAATCCATTGCTGCTTCTGCGGAGAGGAATTCCAATCGCTCAGCAGGGACGAAAAATCTTTGGCCTCCAGATAAAGCAACGGCCCTGCGGGAATGAACCTGGAGAGCGGCTGCGGAGTCGGCGTGGCCGCCCGGTACGCGGCCCAGCCGATGCCGGCGCAGGTGAGTGCGACGCCGAGAGCGAAGAACAAACGAATGAAGATGCGCTTCATGGCTTCACGCCTCCTTGGGCGGCGGCTTTGGACGCGGCAGCATTGCGGGCCAGCAATCGAGGGCGCACCACACGATCCTGTTCCAGCGGTTCGTGCAGAAGCGGCTGGCGCGCGGCATTTTGATGCTGGATGCGGATGGTTGCCCGTGCGTCTGCGATTTTTCGCTGCAGCGCCTTCCGGGCGGCTGGCGAACTTTCCAGATGGCGTGCGCTGTCGTAGTAAGGTATCGCGTCGCCGATCCGCTTGAGGCGGGTTAATGTATCGCCGATCATTTGCGCGACTTGCGCCTGCTGGGCACGGGAAAGCTTGGCCACCAGATTGGTTGAATCGCCTGATTGTTCGTCGCTTTCTTCGTCGGTCGATGAATTGTCGTCGCTTGAACTGATGATACGCTCTTCTTCACCGCCGGATTCCGCGACTGGGCTTCGCAGAGACCGCGTCTGCAGCAGCGGCTCCATGATGGCGAGGGCGTATTCGTCCGAGTTCATCGCGGTCGCGGCCTCAAACAGCGGCACACGCGGATCGTCACGTCGTGGAAAATCAATGACACAATGACTCAGGAGTTGGAACTTCACTTTCGCGTCGGCCGCATTCTGTGCGGCGCGCATGCGGGCGGTATAGAAATAAAACTTGTCGGACGCTGCCGGAGTGATTTCGCTGGCGTTCCCAGCCAACAGATTTAATTCTCCACTGCCCAGATCCGGATGCGGGCGTCCAGCGATTGCGGCCGCGGCACTGATGCGCAGGGTGTAGGAAGTAGCGGGCGCGGCGGCGATCGCTGCGAGAGATTCCTGTGCGGCGCCGACATCCTGTCCCGCGGCGAGCTTGGCCTTGGCCAGACGCAAGGGGTAGGAGGCATCCCACGGAGCGGACTTTACCAGCTGATCGATAAATTCGATGGCTTCGGCGTTGTGGCCGGTCTTCTCCAGCAGCGCCGCGGCAGGATCGAGATTCTCGAATGGATTTCCAACGGCGATGACGAGGCGATGCAGCAGGTCGAGGGCACCCGCGATGTCTCCCGCAGCCAGGCGGATCTCCGCGAGCCCCAGGAAATTGGCGGCAACGAGCTGGTGCTGTTCGATCTCGCGGGCAAACACCAGTTCCAGAATTTTGCGAGCGGACTGTTTATCACCCGTCTCAAAGAGTTGCCGCGCAGCGGTCCGCAAAATCTCAGCGGCCGGCGCCTTGTCAGGTTCCGTGCGATAGGCGCTGAGTTTTGAGTCCAGCGTCCCGAGTTGTGCGGCTACTTGCAAGTCGAGCGGGACGAGAGTCGCGGCCTGTGCGTCGCGGCTCTCCTGCGGCAGCGCTGCAATTGCCGCCGCTGCAGCGACATATTGTTTCGCGCGCACCAGGTACTGCACCCAGCGCACTTGCCACGCGCCGAGATCCTGCTCGGCGTATTGTCGCTCCAGCCCGGTGAGTTTGCCGGCCGCGCTCTCTTTCGATTCAAGAATCCGCCGGTAGATCGGGGCGCGCTGCGCGAGCGGAATCCATGACGCGTCGACCACATCGGCGAGAATTGGCGGCGGGTCGTGCGCGACGGAGGAAAGATCGAGCAGCCATGTCGTGGCAGCAGCCCGGTCTCCGGTGGCCATGTAAATCGAATGCAGCAGCGCGTTCGACCGGTAGTTGCCGTTGCGACGCAGATAGGTGCGAAGGAGGGTGTCAACGTCGGGCTTCAATTCGTCGAACAAATGGCGGGCAGCGAGCTGATCGCAGGTGCGTCCGAAATCGGCCCAGAAATTTTCCGACACGCGGGTGCTATTGAGCTGCGCGGAGAGCGCCGCAATCGCCAGTTTCCATTGCGCCAGTGCGGCGCTGCTGTCGCCTTGTTTGAAGTAGGCGACGGCGAGACTGTCATAAACGTCCGGCCGGTTGGGAGAAAGCTCGAGCGCGTGACCGTAGTCGGCGATGGCGCGATGCGTGTCTCCGGCGCCGGCATAGTAGTCGGCCACGGTCAGATATCCGGAAGGGCTGACTGGACTCTCCTCGAGGATCGCCGGCAGAAAATCCTCCGCGCTGCCAAGTTTTGTGGCGCCGAGATACTCGCCATATCGCGAGCCATAATAAAACCAGATGCTGCCGGCGAGTTGCTGATCGCGATCAACGGCCTTCGCAAGGCGCGCGCTGATCGGGTCATCGCCGAGTGCAGCCACGAAAGCGTTATTCACTTCCGGCGTTGGCTCGGCGAAATAGAGTCCCACGAGTGCGTTGTACGACTTATTCCATACCGTCGGCCGGGCCTGCCCGCGCGCCTGAACCACGGCATGGGACAACTCCGCGCTACCGTGGGCGATCACATAGTCCGCCGCCGGTTCGCCGGATGAAGCCGGCCATTGCGCTGCAATGCGCACCAGATCCTGTGGCTGACGTCGCAGCAGCAACTGGAAGTAACGCTGCTGCCGGTTCGTGTCCAATGAATTCACTGAGAAGATGCGGGAGAGCACCCGGAGTTCGCTCGCTTCATCGCCGGCAGAACGATAAGCGTCAGCGGCCGCGATCAAGGGCGTGCTTCGCATCGTCACCGGCACTTTGTCTGCGATCGCTTCCATTTCCGTGGCAAGTTCAGTAAAACGGCCACGCCGGCGCTGCAAGTCGACGAGCGGCTGAATCTCAGGATAGAACTTCGGCGCACCCGCGCGCTGCATAATCCAGTCATACCGCCAGAGTTCCTCGAGGTCGGCAAGAGAAGCGCTCTCGGCCAACGGAATCGCGAACTCGTTTCTATCGTCCGGCGTCATACCATTGCATTTCGATTCAGCGAATGTCGCGAATGTGACCCGTTCCTCAGGCGTAAAGTAAGTATTCACCGTGTTGCCCATTTCCTGCAGAGCGCTCGCCATGCCGGTGCGGGCGGCGGCAATCCGCGAACGGCGCAGGTTTTCGCGCCATTGCGCATCGGTCATTCCGGTAATTCCGTGCTTCTCCACCTGTTCTTTCAGCACCGGAAGAGTCGCGGCGGATTCTTCCAACGCTCTCTGCAAAGTTGCGAGCGCTGTCTCGTGCTGACGCAGACGAGTCATGATGCGAACGTAGGCCGTCGCACCAGGATGATGTTCGGTGCTTGCCAGCAACTCCGGGCCGGCTTTGGACACGCCTTGCTCCGCGAAGCTGCGCGCCTGCTCGAGCATTCCCCAACTTTCGAGCCGGCGCGCGACTTCGAAATAATTGCCCGCATTCTCGGGACGGCCGTCGATGAGCGCGACCTGCAATGCGGCCACGACCTCTTTCGTCTTGCCCTGGCGAGCACGAACGGCGGCAACTTTTTCCATCCACTGCGGATCTTTGTAGGCCAGTTGATAGATGCGCCCGTAGTCCGCGGCAGCCTCGTCGAAACGCATCAGGCGCTCTTCGAGCCCGGCGCGAGCCGTAAAGAGGTCGGCGCGGTCCGGGCGAATCGCGATTGACTTGCCGTAGGTAGCGATGGCCGCGGAATAGTCTTCGAGGTTCGTCTGCGTGCGCGCCAGAACCATGGACCAGCGATAGTCGCGCGGCGATTGCGCCACGGTCTTGACATAGAAATCCAGGAGTTGCTGCTGCCGCTGGTATCGGAGAGCATAGAGAGCGGCCTCGGTGACGAGGGTGTCGTCTTCAGGAAAATTGTTGATAAGTTCAATGTATTGATCCACCGCGCCTGCATGATTGTCCATGCGAGTGAGTGCGGGAATCAGGCCGTGGCGCAGGGTTGCAATCTGCGCCTTACGCGCATCAGGGGTAATCGGCGCGCTACGGAAGTGCGAGATCTTATCGAGATAGAACTGTTCCAGCCCGTGGTCGTCACTCGCCCGAGCGTAAGTGTCAGCCAGCGCAGCGAGATATTCGCCATTGTAAGGAGAATCCTTCAACAGCCCAGCCAGCAGATCGCGTGCCGCCTGGAATTGTTTTGCATCCGTCGACTTGCGGGCAGCTTCATAGGTAAATTGAGCGCTCAGCGCCGGGTAGGCATCTTTCGCAGCCTGGAGCAGCACCGAAATTGCCTGCGGCTGCAACTTCATCTGCCAATAGAAATCAACGGTGGAGCGCACGACGCCGAGAATCTTCGGATTCTCACGATAGAGCGCCTCCACGTTTTTCTGCGCCGATGAAAAATCCTTCCGACCTTCATACAACCGGATGAGCGCATACCGCAGTTGCAATCGGGTAACCGGGTCGGTGGTCAAGGCAGCTTGTTTTTCCAGCGCGTGTTGCCGAACCGACTCGAGAGATTTTCCCTGCGCCAAAGTTTCAATCTCTTCGGCCTCCTCGATCGATGTCGTGCTGTTCGCCAGCGAGTCGAGAAACGCGGCCATCTCCGGCTTGCGGTCCTGCGCTTCCAACACTTTCACGCGCAGATTCACGGCAATCATCGGCGAGTTTGGTCCGGATGCAATCTTGATCGTGCTCTGATCCACCAGCTCGCGGAACCTGGGACGGCGCGCCAACTGAAGCAGACGAAGTTCTGCCGATGATTCGGGCTCACTCAGCGCGCCTTTTACATATTCATCGATCGCGTGTCGATAATCGCGCTGATTTTCGTAAATCGCTCCGGCTTCATAGGCGTAGAGGTTCGGGTTCTTGAGGCGATCGCGGCCCTTGCCGAGCAGCCGAATTGCATTGTCGAAATCGAAGTAGTCCCAATAAATGGTAGCCGCTTCGAGATATCCCTCGGACTGGCCAGGGGAGGCTTGCGGAATTCGCTCCCAATAAGGCGCGGCCTCCGAGAACAGATCGCGGTCGGCATAGATGTCACCGATGCGTGCCATGATTTCGGTATCGGCGGGCCGGTCTTGCAGGAGATTGTCTTCGATCTTGGCAGCAACGGCCGTATCCGCGGGTTCGAAATATGCGAGCGAGCGATACACGGAAGATGCGGTGTTGCCGAGCTGGGCCTCGGCTGGATACTGCGCCGCGAGCGATTTCAATACGGGCGCGCTCTCCTCGAAATGCGAGCGCCACAGGTTGGCGTAGGCGAGGAAACTGGCAGCCGCAGGATTCTTCTCCCAGCTGGCGGCGTCGGGGGCAGCCTGGCGAATGGCGCTGAGTTCGGACTCGAGCCTGTGCTCGCTGGAGAGCAACTCGAAGAAGCGATTGCGCAGCCCGGCGTCTTCAAACCAGTGCTGGCGCAGCAGCGCTTCCCACGCCACGGGATCGCGCGTAGCAGCGGTCTGATAGGCGCCTAGAAGATTTCGAACGAACGTTGGATTATGTGGAAAGCGATGATTCGCATACAGGTTCAGTCGCAAGTAAAGTGCCGGGCTGCCGCCGACCACGTGGCTAAAATATTGTTCCAGGTCGCTGCCCTGAAATTTATCGACGGCATCGCGAGTCAATTGTTCGAATTCCGCATTCCGCTTGTAACGAATGTAGAAACGGGCCAGTTTGTCGTACCAGGATTTGTCGGGAAAGCGGGCGATGGCGCGGCGGTAGATTTCTTCCTGCTGTGAGCCCAGCCGGTTTTGATCGAGGAACAACGCGAGGCGTTCATATAGGCCGGGGTCGTCAGGATTGCGCTCAATTTCACGGCTCAACACTTCCAGTGCCGGCGGAATCTGTTTCATCTGAACTAGTCTCGAAAGATAGCGGTCCAGAACGCGCGAATATTCCGGCGAGCGTGCGCCGCTTTGACGTGTCGGCGAAGCGGTTTCGCCCAATTGAAATGACTCGCTGACTTTGTGGCGGGGCGTGGGATTCTGCGGGGAGGGCTCACCCTCTGCCTCGTTGTCTTCGCCCCCACTCGCGAACGACTGTGGCATGTAATTGCTGGCAGATCCGTACGCACTCGCCGCCGAGCCGAGCGGGATGTTCTGCGCTTTGGTGGCGAGTTCCTCCAGAACTGCATCGTAAATTGCGAATTCATTCTGCGTTTCGTTCTGGCGCGCGTATGCGTCCGCCATCATCAACGAAACGGCCGTGCGTTCGGATGCGTTAGGAAACGCCGCGAGAAATTCGCGGCCGCCCTGAATCACGGCGCCGCTTTCGCCAGAGTTGGAATAAAACGTGAGCAGCTGAGCATGCAGCTCAGCGCGCCGCGACGCGGCTGGAAATTTTGAGTCGAGCAGCGCCAGCAACTCCACGGCACGTGATCGATGGAAGTACGGCACGGCGCGCTGCTCTTCATCGGCGAACTGCGAGCCGGGATGCGTCGTGTTTAAAATCAATGAGAGGATTCCGTTCAAGTAGCCGGGACCCTGATCCATGGTGGCGATGTCGCGATACATGGAGAGTTCGCCGGAACCGAAGCGGATCGAAGTTTCGGGAGCGGTCAGCAGCAGGCTCGTCAGGCCGGAAATGGCCGTGGCTTGCGGATCAGCCAGGTCTTTGCTGTTGCTATTGCCCGCACTCTTGTAGAGAGCAAAGTAATAACGCGCCGACTCAGGGTAAGCGTGAATGTCCTCGAGCAGGCGGGCACAGATGTAAAGTTCCTCGGCTGTCCATGGCGCCTTGGCTGCTTCTTTGTGGAGGCGAAAATCGGCGATGGCCTGCTGAGCCACGTCGGTCTTTCCTTGCTGCTGGTAGTAATAGAAGATGCGTGCTGTGGCGTTGAGGTCTTGCGGGTTGGCGGCCAGTGCTGCGTGAGCGTCGTCGCGGAACTTGCGCAGGTTCTGCGTATCTCGAAGCAAATCGAAATAGCTTTTCACTAGTTGCGGGTCCCACAACGACTGGAAGCTCTGTTCGTAGACCGACAATCCCTCGCGGACCGAGCCCCGGCGATATTCCAGCATGGCCTTGGCCTTCACCGGAAAAATCTGATCGCTGGGGAAATGCTTGCGGTAGTCGGCGATGAGTTGTGCGGCGGAAGCATATTCTTTTTCCGCGACCAGGAATTGCAGGAACTGCGCGTAGAGAGACGCCTCATTCGGATAACGCGCAATCCACGCGCGATATTGAGCAATCGAAATATTTTTGGGCAGGCCCTGAGTTTGAATCACACCGAAGACACGCTCAAACGCCTGCCAAGAGCGCTGTTGCGCGGATGGCGTGAGTTTTTCCGCTGCAATGGGTGGTGCGTTCGCTACCAGCGACAGAGTCTTGATCTCATCCGATGGACGCAAACGGTTGTGGTAGAAATCGGCGAGCACGAGTTGTGCGCCGATCTTGTCGGAAGAGCTTTCGACGAAGGCTTTCCAATCAGATTCTGCGGCGGAGAAATCGAGTTGCTGCTGATCTTCGAGGGCACGCAGCGAATACAGTTCGGCGTTGCGCGGCTGTGCCTTGATGAGGCCGGTGAGCGCGGGGCGCGTTTCGTTGGGCGGGCGGCGAAATGCAACTGCTCCACTGGGCAGCAACATCATGCGGAAGAACGCGGCCTCGAGCGCGGTACTGGCGTCGATGTTGCGAATCCACGAGGGCAGTTCGGCGAATGCTGAGACGGCTGCGCCTACGGCGGCAAGCAGAACAACGGTGGCGATGAGACGCATGCGCCGGGCCGGGAAATCAAGGAAGTACTTCAATCTGCACCTCCTGCGTACCAATGTTGTGAGCGATATCCTCGGCCGTGACCGTGACTTTGTAGACGCCGGGAATGGCCTCGTCGGGAATCGCGAGCGTGCCTGTGTTGGCCGCGGATTTCGCGTCCCAACGCAGCGCGACCGGGACCGCGCCTTCCATGCGGGCGACGAGCGTGCGCGTGCTTTCGGACGCGCTCACGCGGAGGTCGATGTTTTCGCCGCGCTGGTAGCGTTTGCGGTCGAGCTTCACCTGCACGACTGGCGGCTTGCTGGCGATGACGAACGTCTTTGATTCGCGATAAGTGTGGCCCAGCTTGTCGCGCAGAATCAGGCGGACGGTGTAAGTTCCGTCCTGCATGTCGGCGGGCGCGAGAAAGCGAGTCTGCCAAATGTCTTCCGAGGAGAGATAACGCAGTGGCTGCACCAATCCGAAAGGAAAGAGGGCAATCACGGAGTCGATCGATTCGTCGGTCTTCACGCGAAGTATCGGATCGCCAGGACGAATGACTCGCGGCCGGAGCAGCGCGCGCGGAACCGCGAGAAACGATGTGTAGGGTGTTACAAATTTGTACTGGCGCGCCAAGCGGATGATTTCGTCGATGCTGGCCTGATCCTCACCATCGCGCTCAATTTTTTCCAGCAGCGCGTCGACTCGGGCGCGCGCCCAGAGGCGTGGCAGTTGGGGATGATCGAAGGACTCGGCCGGTAGCTTCGTCTTACTCGTCAACTGGACCTCGGCGCCGTCACGCACGCCATGAACAGCGAAGCTCACGTTATCTTGCGGCTTCTGGTAGCGCCCCACCCACGACGCCAGCGAGCCTGCGAACGTCGCGGCCTGAAGTGGGTAAACCGTGTCGACCGCAGCATCGGGCGCAATGGATAGACCGAGTTGTCCGACTGGGCTGCGGCCGATTTTCGAGAGGAACGAGTTCAGCTTGAATTCGATGGGCTCGGTCGAGAGCACCTGTTCTAGAACTCCGTCCTCGTGGGCGAGCAGGCGGAACAGCGGCAGGTTCGCGTCGTCGCCCACTGCGAGAATATAGGTTCGCGGGCGCTGCGTGTCGGGAAGTTGCCGCCACGCGGACGCATACCAGGCGGCAAGCTTTCCATTCTGAATGGTTCCACGAGTTGCGCCGCCATCGCTCAGGATTACCAGATACGAATTGCCCGCTCCGGTCGCGGTCGCCTCCTGCAGTCCGGCCTGCAAGGCGCGCTGTAGATCGGTGCCGCCACGCAGGCGACTGGCGCGTACAGAGTCAATGGCACGTTGAATATTGGCCGGGTCCGCTGTGCTCACCGGCACGATCTGGGCTTCGGTGTTGAACAGAACCATGCCGAAGTGATCGGCGGCCCGCAGCGTTCGCAGTAGGGTTTCGAGAGCCTGATAGCTGCGCTCGAGTTTTTCCCACTGCATCGACAGCGAAGTGTCGAACAGAACGATAACCGTTTTCGCCGCACCGCCGGAGGTGCCGGCGAGTAGGCCGCCTGACGGAGCAGATCCGTTGCCAAAACCGAGCAGCGCTTCGGCTTCGAAAAATCCCGGCTCGTTCGTGCTGCGGACAGGCGCGGTCTCGGTCGGGGACGGCTGGGCGCTGACTGGATTTCTGTAGGTCAGCAACTGCAGCGTATCGGATGCGGCGGGGTCAAGGTCATAAGTGGTGACGAAATCTTCGGCCAGATTTATGTTCTCGCCTTCGAAATGGCCCAGCACCAGATGAGACGTGTTCTGGTCGAGTTGCAGCGGGAATGATTTTGCCGGAGACAAGAAGTTGCGAATGGCGTGGGCGGAATGGAGTTCGAAATTGATGCGCAAGTGGGCCGCGGCTTGAGCTTGATAGGCATCCGGACGCAGCGGAATCGCGAAATAAGATTTCAGGTTTTCGACTGGGATGGATTCGTGATATTCGATCTCCAGGCGCTTCGTGCCCCAGGCCGGAATCGGCGTGATGCGCGCACTGAATACGGAACTGCGCTTTGCCTCTTCCGCGCCACGTTCGCCCATCTGGAGCAGGCCGGGGTCGATCGACTGCTGCTTGAGCTGGTTGTAGATTTCTTCGGCGCGCTTGCGTTCGAGAATCACAGCGGGTAGACGCACCGGGCCGTCCCAGGTCGCGAAATCGGAAATTGTGGCGTGACTGGGCAGCGCGAAAATATAGTTCCCTTCTTCAATCGCTGCGGTGTGATTGGCGAACACTTGGCGAACAAAGATGCGCGCGTCTCCGTTGTCGATGCGGACGGTGATTTCCATCTCTTTCAGCGAAAGCACCGCGGGATTCGGTTGCTGCTTGTTGCGAGGAATCAGGACTCCAGCGTCGCCCAGCAAGGGCGTTGAAGTCAGCAGAAGTAGCCACATCGACAGCAACAATGTCTTCATGAGTGCAGCTTCTGCTCTGGTATGCGGACCAGGCCGTTATCCGTACCGACGTAGATGTAGCCGTTGGCGGCGGCGAGTGCGGTCACATTGAGCGAGGGCAGACCGTCGTGGATCACCGACCAGCGCTGTGATTCGCGATCGTAGAGGTACAAGCCTTCTCCCAGAGTTCCGGCCAGCACGTAGCTGGGCGTAACCAGCATGGCGTTGGGATTGACTTCGAACTGGCCGGAGCCGACCTCATAGGAGTGGAATCGGCCCGAACCGTCGAGACCGACAATTCCCGCGCCGTAAGTCCCAACCATCCACTCCTGTCCGACACGAACCACGGCGGTGATCCAGTTGTGCTTCAGGTTGGAAGTTGCAGTCGTGAAGTTGGCGGTGACATCGCCTTTGTCCAGCAACGACAAGCCGCCGAGCGTGCCGGCCATCAGTTCGTCGCCGGAGACGCCGAGGGCGTACACATGATTGCTGATCAGGCCGTGAAAGGCGTACATGCTGCGGGCTCCGGAGGCGTCGAGGAAGGTAAGCCCAGCCGGAGTGGCGAGCGCCAGGCCGTCGCGGTAAGAAACCACATCGGTGACGTGGTCGGCGATAAGTCCATCGGCACGGGTCAGCACCTGTTGTTCGCTGCCCGAATCGTCGAAACGCACCAGTCCGTTCGCCGTGGCTACGTCGATTGCGCCGTTCTTGGTGTCGCGAAGAATCCGGTTCACGCAGAACACATGCTCGTCTTCGACATGCCGAGTACGGCTGTTGTCGGCAGCCAAAAGATCGAGGCCGCGATCGAAGTAACCAACCCACAGGCGGCCGTCGGCGTCGGTGGCAAGCGCGGAAATATTGCGGTCGGTTAAATTGGCTCCGCCCACCTGCAGCACACGCTGCCACCCGAAGGCAGGAGCACTCATGCGGAACAGGCCGTCGCGGGCGACGGCAAACACGGCATCACCCGAAGTGAAGAGTTGGTGGACTTCGGCTAATTCTGAACCCGGTCCCAGATTCGGATTCGGGTGGCGGCCTTCGAGCGGAATCACGATCACACCCTGATCCTCGGAACCGACATAGAGACGCGTAGGCGTCGCCAGAAGCGCGGTTGAGAGCACGCCTGGAGCCAGCACGCGGGCAAAGCGCCCGGCTCTGAACACCGCGACTCCGGCTGCGGTGCCGACATAAACGGTATCGCCAGAAATCGACAGCGCCTGCACCTGAGGATCGGGCAATCCTTGCGTCTCGGCGAAGCTGTCCGTCTCGCCTGCGTGAAAATGCTGCACGCCGCGATTCAGCGTGCCGATCCAGAGATCGGAGTCGGTTCCCGCAAGAGCGGTCACGTAGAACGCGTCGAGTGTGGAGTGAAGAACCGTGATCTGCTTGCCGTCGTAGACCAACACGCCGCGTTTCTTTGTCCCGATGAGAAGATGCCCAGAAGCAACGGGCAGAATGCAGGTGATGGCGCGAGCGTCGGCGCCGGCAGGCAAAATCTGGCGGAAGCCGCGGCCGTTGAACGCGAGCAGGCCGTCGTTGGCGGTCGCGATGATCAATTCTTGTTCTTGTGAGTCTGCGAGGACCGCGGGAGCCAGTGCCACCAGAGGTGAACCGGGCAGCTCCGAGCCGACCGCATACTGTTGAAGGAGTGCACCTTCCGGCGAAAATTCCTGCAGCCCGGCAGGTCCTGCTAGATAAAGATGGCCCTGAAAAGTCGCAGCCTGCTGGAATATCGCGGGAGCGCTGACGGTTTCGAAACCGATATTCACCGTGGCGGGAAGCGGCCGGACGGCAAAGCGTAACTCATGTTCGGCACGAACTTGCTCGGCGGCGGAGTGAAGCGCCTGCGTACCGCGCCAGATCACTCCAGCGCTCAGCGCGGCAGCGACGCCCACGCTCACGACGACGGCCGAGCGTACGGACACGAACGAAGGACGATTCATAACTCCTCTGGCCGGGGATAGTGAACTATAAACCGCGATTCCGGCCTTGCAAATTGCAAAGCACGGTACTCGCCAAATCAAAAAAACAATGGCAGAGCGGATTCCAAAGCGAACTCGGATGACCGGGGGCGTATCCCGCGGCAGACACTGTATTCGCCGTGACACGACGATTCATGCTGAGTCTGCGGTTTGCGGATGGATCATCCGATCGTGCGGCCAGTGGTGAAAAGTCGTCACGAATAGGGCCGGTTGCCCGCTTGGTCCGCGATTTTGCAGTCGATTTACGATCAAAAATTGGCCACTAGCGCCTTGTGGGGGGCTTCAGCGTGCATCTAATGTTTATCGCCTCCGGGGGTGGTTCTCCGTTTACAATTGGCTCCCGGGGCGCGGGTCGCAGTTCCGACAGTTAAGGAGAGCGGTAATCAAGCTGGAGCCATGCCGAAGATTCGGCGAAACGTCGCCGGGTCGCAAAGGCCGGGGCTCAGCGCGACTTGATTGACTCTTATGCGCTCAAGGTTCTTTTTAGTCTTGGTTCTAGTGACATCTCTGTTCCTGCTGGCGGAAGGAACCGCAGCCGGGCAGGTTACAACCCTGATCAGTATCGACCAGGCGATCGATTTGGCTTTGGCGCATAATCATGCGCTGAGAGCCAGCCGCACCCAGATTCTTCAAAATCAGGCGCAGGAGATTACCGCCAACCTGCGGCCCAATCCAACTCTGGGAGCGGATACGCAGTTCGTTCCCTTCTTCAGTCCGCAGGATTTTTCCGGGGAGAATCTCGACGAGACGCAGCAGTTCGACGTCGGAATTTCCTATCTTTTCGAGCGCGGGCGCAAGCGGCAACATCGCCTGCAGGCGGCGCGCGATCAGACCGCCGTCACCCGCGCCCAGATCACCGACGCCGAGCGCACTTTGGCGTTCAACGTGGGCCAGCAGTTCGTCAGTGTACTGCTGGCGGAATCGACTCTTCAGTTCGCGCTCGAAGATCTGAAAGATTTTCAGCAGACCGTCGACATCAGTCAGATACAGTTCAAAGACGGGTATATCGGTGAAGGCGACTATCTCAAGATCAAACTGCAGCTCTTGCAGTTTCAGACTGACGTATCGGCCGCCCGGTTGGCCAAAGTGCAGGCGCTGGTCGGACTGCGCCAGTTCCTGGGTTATGACGCGGTGCCCGCTGATTTTGATGTAATTGGCGATCTCGCCTATCAGCCGTTGCAGGTCAAACTGGAAGACTTGCAGGCACGGGCGTTGCGTGATCGGCCTGACTTTCGCGCCGCCGAACTGGGAATCACTGCCGCACAGAGCCAGTACACTCTGGCCAAGGCAAATGGCAAAGTAGATGTGAACGGCACCTACGACTTTACGCACGTGTCCGGAGAGAACACGGCATCGCTCTTTGCCAACTTTGAGTTGCCGATTTTCAACCGCAATCAGGGCGAGATCGCGCGCACGAATTATGCCATCGCGCAGGCCAAGGAGCAGGAGTTGTCGGCCAGCGACACCGTGCTTTCGGATGTAGCGAACGCCTACGAAGCGATCAAGAGCAACGATGAAATTGTTCAGCTTTACACCTCCGGCTATTTGAAGCAGGCGCAGGATTCTCGCGACATCAGCGAGTATGCCTATAAACGCGGCGCCGCCAGCCTTCTGGATTTTCTGGATGCCGAGCGCAGTTACCGGTCCACTCAATTGGCCTACCGCCAGGCTCTGGCTTCCTACATGACTGCGTTGGAGCAATTGAAAGAAGCCTTGGGAACGAGGAACTTGCCATGAATGGGCGTAGAGAGAAACAACGCTGGCGATTTTGGATTGCGCTGGCGGCGGTAGCGGCGACCAACGTGGGACTGGCCGGTTGCAGCGGAGCGCCAGATCAGGCCAGCAAGATGACGTCGTTCTCGGCGGCCGAGAATCGCGACTCCAAGGCCGAATTGTTCACGTTGCCCGCCGATCAGATGTCTCACATTCAGATCGTGACGGTGGAGAAAGGGGCGCTGCCGCGCACGCTGCGATTGACTGGGGCAGTCGAGTACAACGATTTCAAGACCACGCCAGTGATCGCTCAAGTGGGCGGCCCGGTCAGCCGCGTAGTCGTGGTACAGGGTGAACACGTTCACGCCGGCCAGGTGCTGCTCTACATCGCCAGCCCGGACTATGCGCTGCTGCGCGCAAGCTACCTCAAAGCACGTGAGGCTTTTCAACTGTCCGATAAGATTTACCTGCGCGCCAAGGATCTCTATGAACACCGCGCCATCGCCGAGGCCGACGTGGAGCAGGCGGAATCGACGCGCAGTCAGGCGCAGGCCGACCTCCAGTCCAGTGCTGACGCCATCCGGGTGCTCGGCATAGCGGATCCGGAAACGCTGATTACCAAGCCGCCTTCCCCGGAAATTCCTCTGTATTCACCAGTCGCCGGAGAGGTGGTGGACCGACTGTGCTCTCCGGGGCAACTGCTGGCGGCTGGCGCGACCCAATGCTTCACGTTGTCTGACATGAGTTCGGTGTGGATCCTGATCAACATTTATCAGAACGACGTGGCTTATGTTCACGTTGGCGATCCCGTGACGGTTGGCAACGAATCGTATCCCAGTGTGGTGCGCGGAAAGATCGAATACATTTCTCCCGCGCTCGACCCCACCACCCGCACCCTGCAGGCTCGAATCGAAGCGCCTAATCCGGGAGAGCGACTGAAGAAGGAAATGTATGTGACTGCGGAAGTCCAGGCCGGCACGATTCCCGACGCGCTGTTCGTACCAAACTCCGCAATCCTGCGCGACGACCAGAATATGCCGTACGTTTATTTGCAGACTGGGCAGAACCAATTCGGCAGGCGCGACGTCACACTCGGTGAGCCGCACGGCGAAAAAACTCAAGTCTTGACCGGGTTGCAGGCCAGCGACCATGTGGTCGCTGACGGCAGTCTTTTCCTGCAGTTCCAAAATTCGCTCCAGCACTGAGGCACGAGACCGGGGATGATTCATCACATCGTTCAATTCGCTCTTCGTCAGCGCTTCCTGGTGCTGATGCTGGCGCTGCTGGTGTTCGTGCTGGGCGCACTCTCGTTTCAGAGGATGCCGGTCGACGCGTATCCCGATCTTTCGCCGCCGCTGGTTGAAGTCATCACCCAGTGGCCCGGGCACGCGGCTGAGGAAATCGAGCGACTAGTCACGCTGCCGATCGAGTTGCAGATGAATGGCGTGCCGCACATGGTGTTCATGCGGTCGATCTCACTGTATGGATTGTCCGACGTCATCATGACCTTTGAAGACAATACGGACGACTATTTCGCGCGGCAAGTCGTGTTTGAGCGGCTCTCGACCGCTGCCCTTCCTACTGGTGTAACGGGTAGTCTGGCGCCGCTTTCGAGCCCGTCGAATCTTGTCTACCGGTATGTGATCGAAAGTCCCGACCGCTCTCCGCAGGAACTGAAGACCTACGAAGACTGGGTGATTGAGCGGGCCTACAAGTCAGTGCCGGGAGTGGCGGACGATTCCGGCTTCGGCGGCACGGTGATGCAATACCAGGTGCTGCTCGACCCGGCCAAGATTTACAGCTACCACATTCCGTTGCCGCAGGTGCTCAATGCCCTGGCTGCGAATAATGCCAACGCGGGCGGCGGGTTCTATTCGCAAGGCTCGCAATTTTTTTACGTACGCGGACTTGGACTCGTGACCAAGACCGAAGATATCGGTGACATCGTCGTCGGGAACAATAACGGCGTGCCGGTGCACATCCGCGACATCGGGGACGTCACGATCGGGCATGCGCCACGCCTCGGAGAGTTTGGTTTCCAGAATGATGATGACCGGGTCGAGGGCGTCATCCTTATGCTCACCGGCGAGCAGACTCAGAACGTTCTCAAGCGAGTGGAGGAAAAAACCAAGGAGATCAACCGGGATCTGCTGCCGCACGACATAAAAGTTCGACCCTACTATGACCGTAGCGACCTGGTGCAAGTGACCATCGACACGGTGGAGCACAACATGCTGCTCGGCATGGGACTGGTCCTGATCGTTCTGATCTTTTTCCTGGTCAGCGTGCGCGCGGCCATCATCGTCGCGCTGACTATTCCATTGAGCCTGCTCTTTTCCTTCATATTTCTGCACGCACGGGGCATCCCGGCGAATCTGCTCTCTATTGGAGCAATCGATTTTGGAATCATCATCGACGGCACGGTCGTCATGATGGAAAATATTCACCGCGAACTGGCGATGCGTCACGGCCAGGAATACAAACTGCAGGATGTAATCCTGGCGGCGGCGCACGACGTAGACCGGCCCATTTTCTATTCCATCGCCGTCATCCTGGCCGGCTACATTCCGATCTACGCGCTCAGCGGGCCGTCCGGCAAGCTGTTCCATCCCATGGCAGAAACGATGTCCTGGGCGCTGCTGGGCTCGTTGATTTTCACCCTGACGCTGGTTCCAGTGCTCGCTTCCTACTGGTTCACCAAGGGCGTGAAGGAACAGACGAACCGGGCCTACGAATGGCTCAAGGACGAATACGCATCGGAACTCCGCTGGTGCCTGGATCGCCCGAATCTTACGATGGTGATCGCGACTATTGTGTTCGTGGCTTCGCTGATTCTGGTGCCTTTCATCGGTGGTGAGTTCATGCCTCATCTCGATGAAGGAGCCATGTGGGTGCGGGCGACGATGCCTTACACCATTTCGTTTGAGGAAGCCGCCAAGTTTGCTCCGCAGATCCGCAAGATTCTCATGGCCTACCCCATGGTCACAGAGGTGGGCTCGGAACTGGCCCGTCCCGACGACGGCACCGACCCGACCGGCTTCTTCAATTGTGAGTTTTATGTCGGGCTGAAGCCCTACAAAGATGCGACGTGGAGCAAAGGGTCGATTCGCAATAAAGCCGAGTTGACGAAAGATATTCAAAAAAAGGTTGAGCAGTATCCCGGAGTGATTTTCAACTTCACGCAGCCGGCTGAGGATGCCGTCGACGAGGCACTGACCGGATTGAAGAGCGCTCTGGCGGTAAAAATCTTCGGGCCCGACCTGCAAGTGCTGGAAGATAAGGCAGTCGAGATCAAGCGCGTTCTGCAGCAGGTACCGGGATTCAGCGAGCTCACGGTGGTCCGTGAACTCGGGCAGCCCAGCGTTCAGATTGACGTGAACCGCGAAAAGATTGCACGTTACGGCATCAATGTCTCCGATGTCGAGGGCGTGATCCAGGCTGCAGTGGGAGGCCAGGCGGCCACGCAAGTGATCCAGGGCGAGCAACTCTTTGATCTCGTCGTGCGGATGAAGCCCGAGTATCGATCGAGCGAGCATGCGATCGGCAATCTGCTCGTACCCACTCCTTCCGGGCAGCAGGTTCCGATATCTGAGCTGGCGACTATTCGTCAGGGCAACGGCGCGTCGTTCATCTATCGCGAAAATAATTCGCGCTATATCGGAGTGCAATTCAGCATTGAAGGGCGCGACCTGGCTCGCGCTGTCAACGAGGCGCAGAAATCCGTCGAGTCATCCGTAAAGCTGCCGCAGGGTTACCACCTGGACTGGGGAGGTGAATACAGCGAATATGTGGCAGCGCGCGAGCAGTTCGCGGTGATTGGCCCGCTTGCGGTTCTCCTGATCTTTGTGATTCTGTTCGCGCTTTACGGCAATTTCAAATTCCCGCTCACCGTCGTCATCGGCGTAGTCATGACCGAACCGGTCGGAGCACTGCTAGCGCTCAAGCTCACGCACACGACATTCAGCGTTTCTTCGGTTCTGGGCCTGCTTGTACTCATGGGTGTATCGGCGGAGACGGCCATCATCGATGTTTCTTATATCAACAAGCTCCGTCTTGAAGGCCAGGGCATTCGGCAGGCCACGCTGGAAGGTTCGCTGATCCGCCTGCGCCCTATCATGATGACAGCGCTGGTGGCGTGCCTCGGACTGCTGCCCGCGGCGCTTTCCACTGGCGTTGGGTCAGACTCGCAGAAGCCGTTTGCAATTGTGATTGTCGCTGGACTTGTCTCGCGGCTTTTTCTGGGCCGCATCGTGAGTCCGGTGTTGTACCAGATGGTGGCTCGCGAAGGCGACGTGCTGCAGGTCTAGACCGTAGTCAGGTCGTTTCAGTGAATCGGCCAGGTGTTGGGAACCTCAACGTATGATCGATCGAGCGCTGCGATCGATGCGCATCCGAGCAAACGGAGGGTACGTTCAACGTCGGTTCGCAGAATCTGCACCGCGCAGGCAACACCTTCCGGCCCCGCGGCCGCGAGCCCGTAGGCATAGGCTCTTCCGACCAACACGGCACGCGCGCCCAGGCAGATTGCTTTTACAATGTCGCTACCGCGACGAACTCCTCCGTCCATCAGCACTTCGGCTTGCCCTTTTACGGCCGCAACAACTTCCGGAAGAGCCCGCAGCGTGGGCGAAACCGAATCGAGTTGCCGCCCTCCGTGATTCGACACTACGACCGCCGCTGCGCCTTCATCCACTGCACGCCGGCCATCGTCGCCGGTGAGCAAGCCCTTCACGATAATCGGCCCGGACCAGACCTGGCGAATCCAGCGCAGATCATCCCACGTCACCGTCGCGCTCGAGAGCGCAGTGGCAACATCAACGAGTGCCACTGGGCCTTTGCCCGGGATCACAACGTTCTCCAACTTCGGTACGCCGCCATCGAGCAGAAACGAAGCCAGCCAAGCAGGATGCGCAAGGATGTTAGGCAGGTACGGAATTTTCGCGAACCATGAAGTGCCCAGCAGTTCTTTCATCCCATTCCGCGGATCGCGCTCTCTCAGCCCAGCGACCGGCGTGTCCACAGTGATGACCAACGCGGAAAAGCCCGCGCGCCGAGCGCGGTCGATCGAACCTTCCGCCGCTTCGCGTCCACCCATCAGATACAGCTGATACCACACCGGACCCTTCGAGCCAGCCTTCACGTCCTCCAATTTGTGGCCGGAGATAGTGGAGAGAATGTATCCGGTGCCGGCTTCTCCCGCGATCCGCGCCGCCGCCACTTCCCCTTCGGGGTGCATGAGGCGGCTATACCCGACGGGCGCGAGTATGGCCGGAAAAGAAAATTCGTGGCCAAGTACCCGGGTCTTCAAATCACAATCACCAACCGCGACCGCGCCGCGCGGACGAAACAGCACATCGCGAAAGGCCCGGCAGTTCGCCTCCAACGTGAGTTCGCCTTCCGCCCCGCCATCTAAATAATCGAACACCGACCTGGGCAGCCGGCGTTGCGCCATCCGGCGCAGATCTTCGATATTGACGACCCGGGAAGTCTTCACGACGTGCTCGATGATAATAATGCCGGGCCCGGGTCAAGGTCCAACCGGACCGCCGACTTTCTTGCTAACGGGGGTCGAAATCTCAGGGCGAATCAGAAGCGCAAACCTCGGGAACAGAAATTGACCAGCAGCGTCATCAATGACGTTGACCTGGCAGGTGTAAAACCCGGGTGTCAATGTGCTCAGTGGCAGGTCTAGTTGAAAGACGCCAGCCTGACGGTCGCGCGCGTTCAGTTCCGTCAGTTCGGCGAGGGAGGATTCGAATACTTTAACCTTGCCACGGAAAAACGAGACGTTCGTCAGCAGGCGGATGCCGGGTTTGGCCGCGCCGGACTGGGAAGCGAAGGCCGGGGCCGGGATCGACTCTCGCCCCGGGTCATAGACTTCATAGTAAAGCCGCAAATGTTGCGTGGAAGAAAATACGTGGGTCACGTTCGGAATAATCTCCGAGCCGTCGCGAATCAGAGGGTTGGGCGTTGCGCCCTTCTTTGCCGGCTGAAGCTGGCTGGCGAGAATAATCGAGCTCATCTTCAGCGGTTGCAATTTCAGGTCAGGCACAGTCAGATCGGTTTCGAACGACCCCATGCGCCCGGTCTGATTTTCCCGCACCACAAACTTCAAGTGATATTTCTCCGGAGGCAGGCTCAATCCCGTGTTGTACTGCACATTCTTCTTCTGAACTTCGGACGAAGCTTCGACCGCGAGGTTGACGGTGTCGCGAATCTGCGTCACAGGATGTTTTTCGCTGTCCAGTACGATGCCGATCACATCCAACGTCGCTTTGTCGCGCTCGCTGTTTCGCGTGAAGGGAATTTCCGATCCCGGTACAACCAGCGATACCTGGACGAAGAACTTATTCGACTGCAGGCGAAAGTAAGCGGTACTCAGATAGAGTGGCAAATCTGTAGTCGGCAACTCCGAGGCCAATTCCTGCTGCAGTTGCAGCTCTTTATCTTCTTTCGTGGCATGTCGGTAGTCTGCGGGCGCATAGTAACCGCGGCGGAAGTCGATCTTCACTCCGGGCACATTCACCTTCACCGAAATGCGGCGGTATCGCCCGTCCCGCGCGGGATTGCTGCTGTGATATCCGAGCAGGTAGTAAGTCGAGGTGTCGTCTTGCACTCCTTTGAAGACCTTGCCGAAATCATTAGAGTCGAGAAAAGCGCGACCGCCGGTGTCGCTGGCTAGCGTGACAAGAGATTCCTGCGTGGTGAAGTTGGAATTCAGGGCGTTAATCGAGGACTGGCCGGAATACGGCGAAGTGCCTCGCAGGCTGGCGTTCTGCGCCTCGCCGCCGGCGACCAGAGCCTGGAGGCCACGCAAATCCATCGTGTAAATCGACATGTTCGAACGCACGGCTGCGTTGATGGCAGCCCGCAGTTCTGATTGATTTTCGATCCCGGTACGGTCCATGCCGCTGGAAAAATAGATCAGCGATTTCTTCTGCTGCATACTAGAAAGCTTCTCGGCGACGGATCGCAGCGCTTCCAGACGGCGATCGGTGTTAAAAATGTTGTATTCGGTATCGTCCGCAGTGAACGACTGGCCGGTATCCTGCGTGCCTTCGGTGGTGCCGGTCGTACCCTCTTCGAACCCCTGGCCGCTGCCCGCGCTGAAGGACTGGAGTTGCTTCTTCAGCAACTCATGATCGGAGGTGAAATCCTGATTCACCAGCAACGCGCTGCCCAGCGAAACAATCGCGACAAGGTCTGCGGGGGCCATCTGGGCGTCAACGTAATGTTGCGCGGCGGTCACGGCGCGATCGATCTCGTCCGGCTCCATCGCGGAAAGATCGAAGAACAAAATGATCAGGCGGCGATCTTTGAATTGATCCTTTGAGTTCGCAGGCGCCGCGGGTACGGTCGAAGCATTTCCCTGCTCGGTTGGTGCCGCGGACAGCGGCGCCGCCTGCGCGACATCCTGATTGGCGATGGCGTCCACGTTCTCGATGTCGAACGACTCCACTTTCTGTGGCTTGTTATCCTCCAGAATCGTGAAGTTTTCCGGCTTGAGCCCGCGCACTATATTCCCGCTTTTGTCCCGCACCGTCACATTCACCAGCACCAGGTCGGATTGAACGCGAAATGTGTAGTCCGCCTGCTGCTGCGCGGGCGCGGATGATAATGTCAGGGCGAGCGCGAGCGACGTCCCCACTATCTTGTTCGCACTCTGTCTGAACCGCACAATCATTTCCATGTTCCTCAAAAACGGAAGCGCGCGGTCATGGTGATTTGCCGCATCGCGCCCACTCCAGTCACGCGCCCAAAGGTCGGCGATGTCACCGACGTGTCAATCGACGAATAATTCGGCATGTTGAAAACGTTGGTGGCCTGCGCCCGGAATTCGAGCACCCGCGACTCCTGCAGCGGAATCACTTTCGTGAGCGCCATATCAAACAGCAGCGTGTCTGGGCCGATAATGCTGTTGCGTCGGGCGTTGCCGTAACTTCCGCAGGGTGCGGTCGCGTCGAATGCGGCCGTGTTAAACCATTCCCCCACCGATGGATCGGAGAGCGAGATCGATTGCCCCGGGACGAGATTTGGACGCAGCGTACCGTTCGTCCCCGTGTCGAGATTGCAAGGCGAACCCACGAAGCGGGGCGTGAATGGCAATCCGGAAGCGATGGTCCAGTCGCCACTCCACTGCCAGTCGCCCAGAATCGCGCGCGCGGGAGAGTTTGCTGTCAGCCAGCGTTTGTCGTGGCCGAAGGGCAGTTCCCACAAATAGTCCGCAGTGAATTTTTGCGTCTGGTTGAAGCTGGAGAGCCCGCGCTCCGCCGACAAATCCAGTGCGTTCTGCGCCACCGACGACCCTGCCCCACCCGACGAGCTACCTCCTCCACCGGCACCAGTACCGCCAGCGCCGAGTCCGGCGCGGCTCGCCGAAGAGGTGGCACCCGCTCCGATCGACGAAGCATCATCGATCGATTTGGAGAATGTATAAATGCCGCCGAGGGAAAATCCGTTCGCCAATCGCTTGCGCAGGCGCACCGATGCGGCATTAGCTTCCGAGTCGCCGACAGAAGTTTCGTAAGTGAATGCCTGAGCGGTCGGAATCAGAATTCCAGTGGCGGTGCGATTCGGAGCTTCCAGAATATCGAGATCCGTGCCCTTTGTTCCCGTGTAATCGAGGTTCAGCAACAGCGTGGGGCGAATCTGCTGCTGAATATCCAGATTGCGGATCTGCACGTAGCCTAACCGGTAGTTCGGATTCACCGCGTAGTTGTTGGTAATGCCGCCGGTGGAGACCGCCGGAAACCCGCTTTGAAGCGTGAGATCTCCAGGCGCGGCCTGAATGTTGGTCTGCGTGGTGGAGAACGGCGGCTGAAACGCCAGTTGCTGCACCATCCCCTGATACGCCCCTGTGTTGTAATTGATTCCGTAGCCCCAACGCACCACAGTTTTAGACAACGGCTTCCAGGCAAATCCCAGGCGCGGCGCAAAATTGTTTCGATCTGGCCGAACCAGACTGTGGGGCAGGTTTCCACTATACGGTCCCGTTTGTCCAGGAAGAACCACAGCCACAGCCGGCGTGCCCAGAGCCGGATTCAGCACTCCGGGCGAGAGGTCGAGGTTCGCGATCAGATTATTTTCTTCCGTAAGCGGAGAAACATATTCGTAGCGAACGCCGAGATTCAGAGTCAGATTACTGCGAAGTTTCCACTCATCCTGGGCATACAGATCCCAGTAGTTGCCGTGAAAATGATAGTTGTCCTGCCCGTACTGTACCGATGTGGTCTGCGGAAATCCCAACAGGAAGTCGGCGAAATCGTATCCCGTGCCGGCAACTTGCTGCGGCGGTTGGCCGGGCGCGCCGGGAGTCAGTTCAGACGTGTTGTAGCCGCTGAAGACGAACGAACCCCGCGCATTGCTGCTGGTTTCGGTATTGAGCTGCACCCGCCGGAAATCCGCACCCCATCGCCAACTCTGTTTGCCATGCGTCCAGACAACATTGTCAGAGAAGGTGTAGGTCTGGTTGCGCAGCAGCTGCGGGTTCACATCCTGAAGCCCGGCAAAGTTGCTGAACGAGAGGCCGGGCAATCCCCAGTCAAAAGGATTCTGCGACACTCCGGTAATTCCCAGCTCAGCGTCAATGTCGGTATTGAATGCGTAAAGATTTTGTGTACGCGTGCGGCTGCGATTGAAGTCAAAGCGCAGGCTATTGGTCAACTTGTGAATGGTGCGCACATAGCCGAGGGGCACGTCAAAACTGCGCACGTTGGTATTGCCGCCAACGCTCGGAAATGGATTTGTGACGTTCGCGCTGGATCCGTGATAGTGGAGCCCGAAGTTGAAATTGTTGCGCGGCGCGCCGCGGCCGCCTCCGCGCCGCCCACCGACGGGTGCGGCGCCGAAGGTATGATTGATGCGCACATTCAGGTCGTCGCTGTCGCTGGTCGTGGACGTGACGAAATGAAAATTCTGGAAATCTCCCGGCAGGTTGGGCAGCGGAATATAAGGCAGCAGTCCGGTGGCGATCGGACTGATTTGCGGAATCGTATTGTTCAGGAGAGGAGTGTTGGTCGCGGCATTGTAAATCTCGACCGGTTGTCCCGCCTGCGGCCCTGAGGTGTAGGTGGTTTGCGAAAAATTTCCCTGGCGCTCCAGCAGCGTGGGGACGGTCGAAAATTGATCGAAGGGATTCTCCCCGCGCTTACCGTTATAGTTGACGAAGAAAAATGTCTTGGTTCCCCCGTGATAAATCCTGGGAATATTGAGCGGGCCGCCAACTGAACCGCCGAAGCTGTTTTGCACGTACCCGGGATTACTCGCGGGTTCGCCCTGGAGCGCATAGGGCGTGGCATTCAGCGCCGAGTCGCCAATTCCGTAATAGATCGAGCCGTGCGGATGATTAATGTCGAAACCGCGGCGTCCGGTGATATTCATCGCGCGGCCGCCTCCGCCCCCACCAAATCCTCCCTGCCCGAATCCGCCGCCGGCGCCCCCGAATCCACCGCCGTTCTGGCGGGCGTCGTTGATACGCTGTTGCAGCTCGTCGCCACTCATCGAGTTCAGCGGATTAGAGTTCCCGGAAACCGAGACGGACTCGGTTGCGCTGTTCGGATCAATACCCGGGACCGGCATTCCTGAGGGCACGACATCGCTCATGGCGTTGCCGCCGGCGTCCTGTGTGGCCGCGTTCTGCAGCGCCGAAAGGGCTTGAAAGCCGCGCTGCGCTCCGGCCACAGCATTTGGCCGTCGAGCTTGAGGAACTCGACTCGTGGGTGCGCGATAACAAAGTCAAATCGAAATTCGCCACGACGCTCTGGTGCGTGGCGTCGATCACGATCCGCTGCGTGCTGTTGGCAAACGCCATCATTTCTACTCGCACGGTGTAAGAACCCTCGGCCGGGAGCGCAGCGGAATAGGTACCATCTACGTCCGTCCAGACAGAGATTTTGCGATCAGCGGGCGACGAGGAATCAGACGAAGCAGAAATTGAAACGGCTGCGCCCGGAATCGGCATGTTTGCCGATTTCACGATGCCATGGATCGTCCCGCCTGACGCTTGCGGTGACTGGCTTGGGAGTTGTGCTGGTGGCGGAGTCTGGGGAGTCCGCGTTCGCTCCAGTTCGTCCTGAGCGATCGTGGTATCGCAGACGAGCAGCAGCGTGAAGCCAAGAAGCAGATATCGAAAAACGACGGTGCCCACTACGATCATGAATCGTTCTCGGCGGTTGGCGTTTTGCCGCCGTTCATCCCCGCGTCATTCGATGATAGTCTGAGCCCATCGTGCCCACCGTAAAATTTTGTCTATTCCTCACGAGCCAGAGCGGGAATATAGGCCCGCGAAATTCTTCGTGTGGTGACGCTTGAGTAAAGATTCGTAAAACTGGCGCCGCTTTCGGAACTCTGGGCGCACAATCTGGTTAGAGTTAACAGGTAAGAATCGAAGACCCAGAGAGGAACTATCATGCTCAAACATTGTCTGCTCGCGCTTGTGCTGGTCTCCGTCGCTTATGCGCTTGTACCTTCAGCGGTGGCGCAAGACAGCGGTACTAACAACCAACAGGATGCGCCCCCTGAACATGGACGAGGTGGCCATTTCGATCCCGAGAGGCGGACCGAAATGCTGACCAGGCAACTGAAACTCAACGCAGAGCAGCAACCCAAAGTGCTCGATATATTGAAGTCGGACCAATCGCAGATGCAGAGCTTGCGATCTGATTCCTCAGTCCCGGACGAGGATCGCCGAGCTAAGATGATGGAGATCCACAAAGCTTCTGATGCTCAGATCCGGACTCTGCTGGACACCAAACAGCAGAAGAAATGGGATGAGATGCAAAGCGAGCGCCAGCAGTGGCGCGGACATCGTCCGGAGGGACAGACTCCGAACTCGCCTGGCTCTTCTCCCCAAAATTAGCGGATCGCCTGGCGCCGGAGTTTCCCAAAACTCCAATATCGTAAGATATCCCGGCGTCCTTGAACTGTCGGCTAATGTGCAGCGTAGAATTCGGCTTCGAGGGGATAGAAAAACGGAGATCCCCCGAAGCCGAAGCCTGCTCCCGAATGGTTGCTGCTTTCTAGCGACCGGAACGAATCGCTTCCCAACTAGTATTTTTGAATTATTCCTCGATCGCCCCTATCTGAGTACCTTAGACCGACGCGATTTCAGTTGCTGTGGCAACCGCGACGCGAAACGCCAACTGGTTCCCCATGCGAGAAAATACTTTTCCCCACGGTTTCACAGGCCGGATGCTGTTCTGGCTGCTGACGTTTCTGGTCATCTCGGCTGCGTACCTTTATGCCTTCCCGCAGCCGACCGTTTTCTACGCCGGTGTGGTGCTGTTGCATGCATTCGGCGGAGTGCTTGCTACCGTTCTTCTCATTCCAGCAATGATTCGGCTCCTGCGGAATGGAAGTTTGCTGGCTCGCGTGGGATGGCCATTAGTGGCGGTAGGGGCTGTTCTCGGAGTCATTCTCATCAAGACTGGCACGCCCAGGACTGAGTGGAATTGGCTTTATCTTCACATCGTGATTTCACTCGTTGGAGTGGGGCTTCTGATCGCCGATCAGATTGGGCGGCGCGGACGGTTAGCCTCGAATGCCGGCGCTTCGATCTTGCGCGCCGCAATCTGTCTGGCGTTGCTGGCCGGCATTGGCTACGGCGCACGTTACGTTCGCGAAAGCTGGCAAACGCGGAACCAAATCCAAAATCCGACGATGCCGCCCGACAACATGAATGGCGAAGGCGATGGACCGGAGGGCGCATTTTTTCCCAGTTCTGCGCAGGTTTATGGGAAGCAGAAAATTCCCAGCAAGTTTTTCATGGAGTCCGATTCCTGCAAGCGCTGTCACGAAGATATTTATAATCAGTGGTCCAGCTCGGCGCACCATTTCTCTTCTTTCAACAATCAGTGGTATCGCAAATCGATTGAGTATATGCAGGATACGATCGGCACCAAGCCCTCGAAATGGTGCGGCGGATGCCACGATCCGGCGGTGCTTTACAGCGGCCTGATGGATACGCCGATCAAGCAGATCGTTCACCGCCCCGAGTCGCAGGCAGGATTGGGCTGCATGATGTGCCACTCCATCGCGAAGGTGAAGAGCACGATGGGGCAAGCCGACTTCTATCTGGAATATCCCAAGTTGCACGAACTGGCGGCCACGCAAAATCCGGTGGCGCGGGCGCTGCATGATTTCGTCATCCGGCTAAATCCTGAGCCCCACCGTCGCGTCTTCCTGAAACCTTTCATGCGCGATCAGACAGCTGAATTCTGCTCAACGTGCCACAAGGTGCATCTCGACGAGCCGGTCAATCATTATCGTTGGCTCCGCGGCTTTAACGAGTATGACAACTGGCAGGCGAGCGGAGTTTCGGGGCAAGGTGCGCGATCGTTCTACTATCCTTCTAAACCGCAGCAATGCGCCGATTGCCACATGCCGGCGGAAGCTTCCAAAGACGCAGGGAACATCAACGGATTCGTGCACTCACATCGCTTCCCTGCCGCAAACACGGCCGTGCCCACCGCGAATGAAGACCCGGCTCAGCTCAAGCTCACTGAGAACTTCCTGAAGAGCGGGGCGCTGACGGTCGACATCTTTGCCTTGTCTCCCGCTCAAGTCCCGCTCAAAGCGGGCGCAACCACACAATCGGACCTGGCTACTACGTTCGCGGTCGGAGAAGAGTCTGAGGGCAAAATCACAGATCAAGCCGGCGGTGAAGCCCTTCCCATCACCGCTCCGTTGAATCGCGTGCAACCGCCTCTGCGGCGGGGCGACACCGTGCGCGTGGATGTGGTTGTGCGTACGAAAAAGGTTGGCCATTTCTTTCCCGGCGGCACCGTCGATGCTTACGACACGTGGCTGGAGCTCAAGGCGACCGACGACAAAGGGCAGACCATTTTCTGGAGCGGCATGGTCGAGGGCAACGGGCGCGGGCCCGTCGACAAGGGCGCGCATTTTTATCGTTCCCTCCAGATCGATGCGCATGGCAATCCGATCAACAAACGTAATGCGTGGGCTACACGCGCGGTGGTGTATGTGAGGTTGATTCCACCGGGCGCCGCTGACACCGTGCACTATCGCATGCACGTGCCTGAAAATGCGGGGAGCAAGATCACTCTGCATGCGCGGTTGTGTTACCGAAAGTTTACGTGGTACGGGACGCAGGAGGCCTTCGCGGGTCTACCTGATCCCACGAAACCGAATGCGGTTGCGCCCGATTATGACGACCGACCGACGATTTTCACCGCGTCGCTGAACGGCGTATCGGCGAAGGAACAGAAGATTCCCGACCTGCCCATTGTCACAGTGGCAGAAAATGAAGTGACGCTTCCGGTCGTCGCCCACGGCACGCCGGCGGCCGAGCCGAAGACGATTGTCCTCAAGGAAGAATGGCAGCGCTGGAACGACTACGGAATCGGCCTGTTCCTGCAGGGAGACCTGAAAGGTGCGGCAGCTGCGTTCCAGAAGATTACCGAAGCGGACCCTAACAACCCGGATGGCTGGGTCAACATTGGCCGCTGTGCGGTGCAGGAGGGCGACATGGCTCGGGCCCGCGTTGTTTTGGAAAAGGCGTTGAGTCTGTCTCCGAAACTGGCGCGAGCGAACTATTTCTACGCCAGAGTTCTTCGTTCTGATGGGAACTACGCCGATGCGGCACTACGACTCCACATCGTGCTCGATCAATATCCTCGTGACCGAGTCGCGCTCAACGACCTGGGGCGTATTCTCTTCCTGCAGCGCAAGTACGACGAAGCCGTGAAGGTGTTGCAATCGGTCTTGGCCATTGACCCGGAAGACCTGCAGGCGCATTACAACCTGATGCTGTGCTACAGCGGCATGGGGAATGAGAAGCTTTCCAAGGAGCACCAGGCGCGGTATCTGCGGTTTAAGGCGGACGAGTCTTCGCAAGCCATTACCGGACCCTATCGCCAGCTGCATCCTGAAGACAATAACGAGCGCCAGGCGGTGCATGAGCATGTCTCGGTCCCGCTGCCCATCGGCAGCGGTGAGTCAAAATCGAAAGTGGCGATTCACCGCGGAACGACTGCTTTGCCGGCGGCGGGAGGTTCCCGATAGATGTTCTCTCCGAACGAAGGAATTCACACCGCAAGACGGGACCGTCGAGAAGGTTCCGCGATCGCTCTCTTCCGTTTTCTGCGTGCCTCCGCGACGCCGTGGTTCATGCTTTTCTTCCTGAGCGCATCGAGCCTTGCCCAGAACATACATTTCGCCGACATCGCCGCGCAGGCCGGGATTCACTTCAAGCACAACAATGGTGCCTTTGGAAAAAAGTGGCTGCCCGAAACCATGGGGCCAGGTTGCGCGTTCATCGACTATGACAATGATGGCTATCCGGACATTATTTTAGTGAACGGGGACGATTTTCCCGGGCATGCTCACAGCGGGGCGACTACGCTCAAGCTCTATCACAACAATGGCAACGGTACATTTACCGACGTTACACGGAAAGCAGGCCTCGCTGTCCCCATGTTTGGCTTGGGAGTTGCCGTAGGAGACTACGACAATGACGGGTTTGACGATATCTTCATCACCGCGCTGGGGCAGAGCCACCTTTTTCACAACAATGGTAACGGCACGTTTAGCGATGTGACCAAGTCCGCGGGAATGTGGGGCCCGAACGAATTCTCAACCAGCGCGGCATGGGTGGATTACGATCGCGACGGCAAGCTCGATCTCGTAGTTGCGAACTACGTGCAGTGGAGCGAGCAGGGCGATCTCTATTGCACGCTCGACGGATCACACAAGTCGTACTGCACACCCGAGTCTTACAAGGGTACCTCAGTGCGTCTGTGGCACAACCTGGGTGGCGGCAAGTTTGAGGATGCGACCCAGAAGGCCGGGCTGGGCGATCCCACATCGAAGAGCCTGGGCATCGCGGTTCTCGATTACAACGGCGATGGCTGGCCCGACCTGGTGATCGCGAACGATACGCAGCCCAACAAGCTCTACCTTAATAAGAAAGATGGAATGTTCGAGGAGCGCGGCATTGCCGCAGGTATCGGTTTCAGCGAGGACGGCGTTGCGCGGGCCGGCATGGGCATAGACGCCGCCGACTACGATCGCAGCGGCCATGCCAGCATCATCATCAGCAATTTTGCCAACCAGATGGTCTCGCTCTATCACAACGAAGGGAACGGACTGTTCGTGGACGAAGCCCCGCAGTCGGAAGTGGGGCGCGCCACACTGGTCACGCTTGGATTCGGCTGCTTCTTTTTCGACTACGACAACGATGGCTGGCAGGATATTTTCGTCGCCGACGGACACATCGAAGACCAGATTGAGCGAGTGCAGAAGCGCGTGAGTTACGCTGAGCCGTCGCATCTGTTCCGCAATCTTGGCGGTGGTAAATTTACCGAAGTCACAGCGCAAATGGGGAATGTCTTCGCTGCCCCAAGAGTGGCGCGGGCCGCGGCTTATGCCGACATCGACAACGACGGGTTCCTTGATATTTTGCTAACTACGAATGCGGGGCCGACCTACTTGTTTCACAATGAAGGCGGGACGAATCACAGTCTGCGCATCAAACTGGTGGGCACGAAGTCGAACCGGGATGGGATTGGCTCCGTCGTTCGCATAAGCGCAGGAGCCGACAAACAGTGGAAGATGGTGCGGTCGGGATCGAGTTACCTTTCGCAGAGCGAACTGGTATTAACTTTCGGGCTGGGCACTCAAACAAAAGCTGATACCGTTGAGATTCAATGGCCCAGCGGGCAAGTGGACAAACTCTCAAACCTTAATGCCGGACAGACGGTCACGATCGAGGAAGGCAAAGGCGTAGTTGCGAACCGGCTCTACGGCAAAGCCTCGAAATAGCGAATGCGACAGCATCAATTGACCAGGCCGAGCCTTCCCCTAGCCAATCGTGATCGTTATGCCTTGGAGTGGTTTGCTGCCATTTCCTCAGAGCGACCGGACATTTCCAGGTTCATTCCGTAAAGCAAAACCAAGGACAGCAATAGGAGCGCCCAGGTTTCGTGGGGCATCACCACGCGATCCCACCACCAATAATGGGTCCAGGCGGCGGGGATACGGCCTTGTCGAGCAAGCTGCTGCAGAAAAGCGGTGCCTGGAACAAGGAATGGCACCATCAGGAACACTGCTATCCGAGCTACATTCTTGAGCTTGCCGGGCGGCCAGCTCAGGCACCAGCACAGCGGGATGGCGAGAAGCGATGCGTCGTAGAGCCGGTGATAAATCGGCATCAGGCCAATGATCGCGATCGCGCCGAGGGCCAGTAATTCCGAACCATGCAGGCGGCTCTTCATGGCCAGGTATATCCACATGCCGAGGAGCAACGCGCCCGCCGAAAAAGCGAGTAGGTTCGCCGACTTTCCAGTTTTTGTAAAAGAGTAAAAAGGAACCTGGAGATTGATGAGCATGAAACGGATTGGGTTCGCGGAGGTAAAATCGTCGATCTTGTTCTCGGTGGCTACTGTTTTGACATTGTGAAAATAGTCCTGCCCCCATTCGATTCCACACACTCGCATCCACAGAATCGCAGTCAGCGCCAGCGCCGCTGTGAGCGCGAGCGCCGTGATGAAGACACGCCAGCGCCGATGCAGCAGGTAATACAGCACAAGAAACGACCCGATCTGTGGCTTTAAACTGCATGCCACGCCAAACAACAGACCTGCCAGGATATCGCGCCGCAACCCTGCAGCCCAGACCGCCATCGCGCACAAGCCGATGACCAGAATGCTCGCGTTTCCGCTGGCAAATCCTGTGTGGAAGGGGGCGAGTGCGAGACAGCCCGTGATGAAAGCCAGAGTACGCAGCCTATCGTTTCGAAAGCCACCGATCTGAAGCAGACTCCAAACTGTCATCGCAAACGCAACCAGCAAAACCCCGAGCCACAGGATTTTCGCGACGGGCCATGAAAACGCCACAATGGGCGCGAAGATCACGAAGGTACCCGGCGGTTGCGCGGAGTGCGTGCGTACATCCCGGGGATCGAGCCGGCTGCGGCCCTCCCGTCTCCAAAGAGCGACAAAATTCTCCGGTTTCGATGGGTTCTGCCCTTGCAGCCAGAGTTTGGATGCAGTGTAATTCTGCGACAGATCGTTCCAGTTTGTGGGTTCGCGGAGGAACCTGTCAGGCCCCCTCACGGCAAACTCAACGCCGGCTGCGAACAGCAGAATCCACAATAGGATTCTCCAATATTGAGTGCTGGAAGACTGGACAGAACTCCGGTCTTCAGCGCTGCGTTGACGCATCGTGCGTCCTCCCTTGGGGACAACTGGCAACATATATTCTTCTGAAGCTACTATATAATCTTGCCATGTTCGCGTAGCCAGTTCTCTCTTTCGCACTACTCTAAGGAAGAAAATGTCCCAGCGGAGTCGCAAGGATGGTCGAAGCCGCGGGAGCAATGCATGATCGAGCGCATTCCCAGAATCACCCTGATTGCGGCGTTGGTTCTCTGCCCGCTGGCATTAACCTATCTCGCTTATACCTCGCCGGGTTATTTCACCAGCCAACTCTATCTCGGTGGCCTGCTTTTTATCGAGTTTCTGGCGGTCGCGGTCTGGATGTACCGGAGACTTTTTTTCCCACTCATCATAGTGGCCTTCCTTTTTGCGGGCTTAAATCTCCAGGTGGGTGGCTTCTGGACCGTGGGTCGATGGGTGTTTCTGTGCGTCGGAGCTTTTGTCGGATTGGTCCTCATGCCGAGGGAACCTCGCTGTCACTTCGGTCTCTTTCATGTGCTGGCGACGTTTGCGGTCCTGACAACGCTGGTCTCGGCGGCAGTTTCCCAATACCCGACCTTCACGCTCTTGAAGGCTCTTAGCGTTCTGTTGCTGTTTCTCTACGGAAGCACCGGAGCGAGACTGGCAGTGACTGGCCGTGAAAACCGTTTCTTTGCCGGATTGCTCCTTGGGTGTGAGGTGTTCGTTGGCGCACTTGCGGCATTTTATGCCGTAGGGATAGAAGCCATGGGGAACCCCAACTCGCTGGGTGCGGTGACGGGAGTGGTTGGAGCCCCGATCCTGCTCTGGGGGGCATTGGTAAGCGAGAAACCATTCGATCGCCGCAGACGGATGGTTTTGTATGCAATTGCTCTCTATCTGACCTACACCAGTCACGCACGGGCGGGCATGGTTGCGGCTTTAATCTCCTCGGGATTGCTTTGCCTGAGTTTGCGCAAGTACACCTTCATGGCGAAAGGTGTCACAATCATCGCGATTTTGATCTCGGCGAGTGCAATTGTGCAGCCTGAGAATTTCTCGAATATGGTTTCCACCGTGATGTCCTCGGTGGTGTACAAAGGGGTCAACGAGGGCACTCTACTGGCGTCACGCGAATCGCCGTGGCAATCGGCGGTCGACAGCATCAGCAAACACCCCTGGTTTGGGACCGGAATCGGTACAATCAACAACTCCGATGCCAAAGATTTGCACGCCGGGATGTTTGCTTCCTCGACCTCGGTGACGAAGGAAAACGGAAGCAGTTATCTTTCCATCCTCTCCGGAGTGGGAATTCTTGGCGCGATACCATTTTTGTTTCTATTGCTCCTGCTCCTGGCCAAGATTGGCGGCACGGTAGGGTGGATGCTTAGAACTGGGAGCGCGAATCATCCGGCGGTCCCGATCGCGGCAGTACTCGCAGCTGGTTTGTTTCACGCTGGCTTTGAAGACTGGCTTTTTGCTCCAGGCAATTACCTGTGCGTGTTTTTTTGGAGTCTCGCGTTTATCTTCGTGGATGTAGCTCCCACACCGGCCCAGCGGGTGGCCTTTACGGCACGGCAGCAAGGTTTTGGTAGTGTTGCGCCGAGTCGATAATCTGTACGCCCTGGTTCACAAGACTCGCCCGACCAAAACCCTAGCGACCGGACGCAAAACCTACGTTCCGAACCGCCGCCTGACGCCTTGCGATTGCTCCGCCGCGCCGGTGTTGGCCTCGGAGGAGTCTTCCAGAAAATAAATCGGGCGCTGCCGGGCCGCTTCCAGCGTCCTCCACAAATATTCTCCGAGCACGCCCAGCATCATCATTTGCACGCCGCCAAGCACGAGCACGACCACGATCAACGATGACCATCCCTGTACCGGAGTGCGCGTCGTCAGGCGCAAAACCACCACGACTAGGGCATAGGTAAATCCCAACAGGCTGAACAGCATTCCCAGGTACGACATCGCGCGCAAAGGAACGTAAGAGAAAGACACGAACGCATCCGCGAACGCCGCCAGCTTTTTCTTCAGCGTCCACTTGGTGGCTCCCGCGGCGCGTTTCTCTTTGATATAGGCGACTTCCGCTTGAGAGAAGCCCAGCCTGGCTATTTCGCCAATCACACTGGGATGACTTCCCGCGGACTTCAGCAATGCTGAGACAACCTTCTTATCCAGCAGGGCGACGTCGCAACCGCGCGGTGGCAAGCTTACCTCTCCCATCAGATTCAGCAGACGATGAAAGGTGTTGGACAAGAATAAGTCGACCCTGGAAACGCCCTCGCGCTCTTTCCGGACAGCCCACACAATCTGGTCTCCGCCACGCCACCGATCCAGCATCTGCGGAATCAATTCCGGAGGATCCTGTAAATCAGCGGCCAGGAACACCGAACACTCGCCACGCGCTTGCGCGAGTCCAGCCAGTATGGCGACGTGACTTCCGCTGTTCCTCGCCAAGCGGGCATAGCGAAAGCGTGAATCGCTTCCGCAGATTTCCTTCAAGAGTTCCAGAGATCGGTCCGACGAGTGATCGTCGGCGAATACCACTTCCACTTGCAGGGGTGGGAACCGCTCCATGAACGAGCACAAACGCACGACCAGAACCGGAAGCACGTCTTCTTCGTTGAATACCGGGATGACAATACTCAGTAGGGGCCGGTCCATACAGTCCTTTTCAATCCCATCTGCATTTTCGGCGGCTGGGCTTTCGCCGCTTCGCTCTGCGTTCGTGACACCAGTCATTCGACAGCTGCCACCGCGGGAGAAAGCCAGACCCAGTTTTTGTTATGGCTGACGTTCCAGGACGGCGCTGAATTCCCGCGCAATCTGGTTCGATGCCTGCACACCCGATTCCGTCGATGCCAACAAAGCAGCAACTTCATTGATCGGTGAGTCGTACTTGGGTTCCTCGGGAACCACTAGCAGAGGATGGACCACCCGGCTGATCAAATCGTACAAGGAAAATCGCCACTCCGAGATCACTCGAAAATGGGAACGCAGGTAGGGCCAAAGCACGTCTTCATCGAAATCCCGATTGTAGATAACCTCAGGCATGCGTGGTAAGCCCATACGGGATCGCAATTCATTCAGTTGTTCTCGACCCTGTTTGGTGCCCTCCTGGAGAATCAAACGGCCACCGGGCTTGAGTACGCGAGCGATCCCATCGAGCGCGATCCGCTGTTCTTCCCATCCGGACAAGTTGATCAAGCAGCGCTGCGACAGCACCACATCAAAACTGGCGTTCCATTCCTGAGGCAGGGAAAGGACGTCTCCCACCTCATACCGGACATTCGACGACCGGCCGAATGCGGCCTTTGCGCCGACGATCATCTGCGCCGAGCGATCTATGGCAACGACCTCCAGGGAGCGGGACGCGATGGCGTCGGACGTCCAGCCCATGCCGCAGCCAACATCGAGCACGCGGGGCCTGTTTTCGGGCCAGTTGGCGATGACCTGTTCCAATTCAAGGTGGCGCTGAAACCGATCTCTGTGCGTCGCGGTTACTGGATCATGGGCGCCTGCGGCACGTTTATTCCAGTATTGGACGTTCTGCTCTGCGGTCGTCACCGATGGTTAACCTTTAGGGCCTTCTATTGTTGTTTTTTTCAACGTCGTCCACTATACACCCGGGGAACCGCTCCGACCGGCAGAGCCAACGAATGTGAAGAGCAGGTCGCTTGCAGAAAACATAAGATATCGGGCCCAATCCATACACGGTCCCCGACCCTGCACTTCCTACGAGTCGAAGTGCTGACAGGACTGATAGTCGGAGGAACGCTTAGAGAGAGGCACAGCAGTGAAGTGATTCGTAGATCTCCACCACCCTCGAAATTCACACCATCTCGATTCCGCAAACGCGGCGCAAGGCGATCGAAAATCCTTTGGATTTAGATACCCGTGACCAACCCGCCAACGCCGGACGGAACCTGTCGCTCGCGAGAGAGCGGATTCTGAAAAAGATAAATGGTAGGCACGAGGAGACTCGAACTCCTGACCTCTACCGTGTCAAGGTAGCGCTCTAACCAACTGAGCTACGCGCCTACAACAACTTACAGATTATCATGGGAAGGTTTAGGAACGAAAGCCGCATAGTCGCTGTAATCCGGGCCGACGGTGCCTACCGCCCACTGCGGCAACATCTCCGCTGCTGCGATCGACGCATGCTAAAAAGGCCGGCGATTGCGACCAAGAAAAAGCAGGTCGCGGATCGCCGGCCACTCAGGTTCGGGATTTCAACATTGCCCGATCAGAAACAATTCCAACCGGGGCTGAATATCTTCTACGGGTTAACGATCTGCCAGGCAGTTCCGCAGTATAGGTCGCAACCTTCAATACCGCCGTTCTGCGAGGTGCCGTAGAGCGTTCCGGTCTTGGGATCGATGGCCACATTACCGGTGGGGAATCCGCCCATTAAATGATAGAGCAGGTCGTAGATGGTAACTTCGGTCCAAGCTCCAGTCTTTGTCTTGGGAGGCAGCAACTGGTAGACCGTGCCGTCGCCCGTATTGGTGGTGCCGGCCGTGGTGGTGGTGCCGTAGAGCGAGTGATTCGTCGTATTCCAGACCAGTCCAGCGACAGGATTGGTTCCGCTTGATGGGCTGAAAGTGTAAAGGATGCTTTCAGTATAGGCGCCTGCAGACGGTATGAGTGAGTACACGGTTCCTTCACCGTCGGTGTCGCCGCCGCTGTTGGTGACCCCGTAGATGTCCCCGCCGGAGTCGAACACAAGATCGCCGCTGGGAAGAGCTCCATCGGTGGCCGAGCTACCGAAGGAGTAGAGGATGGATTCGGTCGCAGCCGTTGTGCTGGTCGCGGGCGTGTACTTATAGAGTGTTCCCTGGCCGAACGCGCCACCCCAGAGCGTAACTCCGTAAAGGTTTCCTTTAGAGTCCAAGGCGATGGGACCGTTGGGTGTGCTGCCATCGCTGGCATCGCCGAAGGAATACAGGTCTTTTTCGGTATAGGCCTTGCCGTTCTTGGTGGTGAGTTGGTAGATTACGCCGCTGTTCCAGGCACCGCCCTGAATGGTCACTCCGTAGAGCGTTCCGTTCGCAGTCAGCGCAAGGGCCGCGTTCGCGGGAAGCCGACCGTGGGTGCTGTCATAAGGAAAAGCGTAGAGCTGAGACTCGGTCCAGACGCCGCCCGCCACAGTTGGCGGCACCAGCTTGTAGACCGCTCCGCAATTGCAAGTCGGATTGCCGCCGTTGTAGGTGGTTCCGTAGAACGCTCCCAGCTTGTCCTGGACGAGATCGGAAATCGGAACCCAGCCGCCGGTTCCGTAGGGAACGAAGCTATAGAGGATGGTCGAGACCCACGGCTGACCCGAGACGGCCGGTGGAGACAGTTCAATCACGGCCCCTGCGCCGTAGGCTCCGCCACCCCTGGTGGTGCCATACAGGTTTCCCTTTGCATCTTCGATGAGGGTGCCCTGCGGCCAGAAGGTCGTGTTTTCGCTGAACGTGTAGAGTGTGCTCTCGGTAATCTGTGCGAAGGCTGATACGCTCAGCGCGAGAGTTACGATCAGCAGGGCATTTTTCAGAGTAAATATTCGAACCGACATAAAGTCTCCTTGAGCGATACCGGCTTTGCTTCGCCGGTGGGTCAATTTTCTTCGGACTCAGTTTTCAACAAAGCCCAGAATCGCATGCGCTACCGCACTACTTGTCGAGTCCGCAAGGACACAAGCCGTAGACGTCGAGTTCAGTCTGCGTTCCCACGTAGACTTTCCCGTTGGCGATCGTCGGAACCTGCATCTTGACCGCCGGACCAGCCGCATCCCGCCCCGAAGCCGCTTGCGCCGAGTTGTACAACTCAGAGGTCAAGTTGGTGGCGTCGAAGGCGTGCAGCACCGCCGGCTGGAAAGTCGGTTGATGATCGCCGTCGTCGGTCTGTTCGATTGCCCACACGATGCCATTGGTGGTGCCGTTGGCGGAAATCGCCGGTGCGGTGCCATCGTCAAACACGTGCGTGGTGGCCATAACACCAGATTTGCTGACGCCGGAAGAGCTCAGGGTAAATGCGCGAATGGGATCTCCGTCGTCGCCGTTGTAGATGTATTGCTTCGTCGGGGTCATCCAGAATGCGGAGTTCTGTTCGCCGCCGCCGTTGGAGGCGCCGGTCAGGCCCATCTGGCCGCCGACATGTCCCATGTTGTCACGGTTGATGATGTATCCGCTGAACTGGGTCTCGCACACTGCCGCCGTCTTGCCCGTGGTCCAGATCATATTCGGAGTCGCCGAGCCGGTTTGTGTGGGCAGCAGCATGGGACCAGCCGAGCCGTAGTCGAGACCGTGGGAATAACGGCAAGCCTGATCACTGGTTGTGAAGTAGTCGGCCACGGTGAAGGAATAGGTTCCGGTGGTTGCGTTCTGCGTGAGCGCCAGTTTCACTAAACTGTCGCCCCAATTCAGCGTGCCATCCCAGTAGCCGTCCCCGCTGATGGCGTAGATGTAGCCATTGCTGTCGGCCACGACCGCGCCGCCAGAAGCCCAGATGCCGCTATGGCCTTCGCCAGGAATGCCAGGCACCTTGGATCCGGTGTGATTCTGCGTATCGGTATAAAACGCGGCCACCAGCGCCAGGGAGGTCGGGTCATACGCGAGCACCCAGCCGGAGTCGCCGGCGAAGCCGATCACGACGACGCCCTGCGGGAATCCAGGTTCCGGAACCAGCAAGAGGCCCGGGCGGTTCTGTTGATGTCCCGGCCCGAAAACTACATTGCCGCCGTTGAGATCACAGCCCAGATTTCCAGTAGCCGAGCAGATCACAACCGGGCTGCCAGTTTTTTCCGCGCCGCTCGTGATGTCGAGAGCATGCAGGCGAATTGCCCAGTTGACCGTCGTGCCGGAAATTTCCTGGGTGCGCGCCACCACATAGAGCGTGTTCGTCGCCAGGTTGATCACCGGCGTTCCCGTGATGCCAACGATCGGGAACAACTGGCAGATGCCAGACCCGAAAGAGCACGGTACGGGAGTTACGCTCGGCGTACCCGACGGATTCAGGAAATTCACGTGCCAGAGCGGCTGGGGATTCAGCGCCGCACTATCGGCGTCAAAAGCATAGACGCTGTCGTACTCCGTGGCCACGAAAACCACGTTGTGCACTCCGCCCTTGGCCATGGTCAGGCCCTGTACATACAGCGGCTCGGCATAAATCTGTCCGTCCACCGGATAGCTGAACAGCTTGCCGAACGAACTCGAGTTCACATTCGTTGGCGTCAAAATGGTTTCCTGCAAGTTTTGGGTGGTGTGCGCATTATTGTTGTGCCGAGTCACAACATTCACACTCTGCGCGAAGGAAAAAGTCGACAGGAAAATCAAGGCAAGGGTCAGCTGACGGTGCATCGTGAAACCTCCAAACGATTTTGCGAGCGCTCCGGGGGGGAGGAGAATGTTGCAGTACGCTGGGGAACCTGAGTTTGCCCGGCGGAATGTTACCGGGAGCCAATGCTAACCAGAGAACAAATTATTGGCAAGATGAAAGATTCTGCAACATCGTCGACTACGACTTCTAGTAGCCACAGGTGCGGCTTCTTGCATAGCCCAGCCCCGTGAGGGGCCGTCAAGACCTGAAATTTGCCTTGAGGTTGCAAGCCTGGAGACGGCAGGAGGAGGAACTACTCTAGAAGATAGGAGGGCGTAATAAATGAGGATACGAAGGAGATGCCGGTTCAGCGCGCCACAATTCGGTAACGAGGCCAACGCGATCATAAATTTGGGCTGAGTCGCGTTCGAAGTACGGTGGCGATGAGACTGGAAGTGCAGGTTTTGCCGCGCTGACGGCAATCGATAATGCCGAGCCGATACGAGTCGGATTCAGCTCGCTTGATCTTCGATCAGCGACAGGTTCCCTGCCCCGCCTAAATCAGGCGGATCCGCCACGAGCGTGGTCCCGGGGAGTGGTTCGATTTCTTTATCGCTGTTGAGCGCTGCATACGCCTCCGCCGAATAAAAGCCGAGCCTTACGAGCCGCAGATGAGCACTCTGGCAATGTGCGAGAAACTCGAGATCGGAACATGGCAGAGATTCGTTTTCCGGAATCACGATTTCAGAAACTCCATGGTTGCTTCCCAAACGCTGCAAGTCTTTGAGACCTCCAAGGACCTGCGCGCCCCATACCCAACGGCCGCAGTCGCTTCCTCCATTTGTATCAATCAGGCCGGCGCAGGCGATGCGCTGGTCGCGAAGAAAGAGGAGCGCTACTTCGGTTCGCTGAGAGGTACCGACCACGAAGACCCGCCGCTGATTCCCGCCCCTCGATCCCCATCCACCGATGGAATCGCGGAACAGCGAAAATGATTTTCGGATTGCCACCAGCAAAGCCCATGAAAACACGGCATCCAGGGCAAATACGACTCGAGAAAACCCAGAAAAGCCATAGACCGCGAGAATGGCCAGAACGCCCGCAGCCTCGCCGAGGAGAGTTGCCTTCGCCAGCCGATAGGGATCGGCCTTCGAGCCCCGCCACCACGAGCGGCGGTAGACTCGGCATCCCCATAAGCACCCAAATTTTGCGGCCAACACAATCGGCAAGGTTCGGAAGAAGAGATCCATGTCGACGCCGGGCACGGAAGCGCGAAAACGCAACACATATGCCAGGTAATAGGCGAGCGCCAGGGCAAAGGGGTCCAGAAGAAACGCCAGTGCATCTCGCGTAAGCAGGCGGCGCAAAAGAGTGGGTGCGTCGAAGTGACTGGGATAGGCAGTTGACGACTCAGAACCGAAGAGATGAATTCCAAAGAGCAGGAGAAATAGAAACCAGAATCCAATCAGGCCAATCGCGTGCGAATACAGAATGTGCCTCGCCGTGACCGCGACCGCCCCGGATGCCAGTGACAGCAGACTCAGCAACAATACGGCGCTGCGCTCGTTCAGGCCCAACTGCACTAACCGGTGCGAACTATGGTCGGTTCCGCCTTGCGAGATTGGCTGACCCCGCAAGCGTCGAGTCACGGAAACAAACAGCGTGTCGAAGACCGGAATCGCCAGCACTACGATCGGAGCAAGGACTAAGGGAAGTACCCCAGAAACATGGGTGACTTCCAGCAACGACGCCGAGCCCAGCAGAAAGCCGAGGAACAAGCTGCCGCAGTCCCCCATGAAAATTCGGGCCGGGTTGAAATTGAAAAGTAAAAATCCTGTCGCAGCTCCCGCGGCTATCACGGCGAGCAACGCATAGTCCCGGGATCCACTAGCGATGTAGAAGACTGCAAGATAGCCCGCCGAAATCAGCGCCACTCCGGCCGTCAGACCATCCATGTTGTCCAACAGGTTGAACGCATTCGTGATGCCTACGATCCACAGGACCGAGATCAAGATATTAGCGATAGAGCTGTGCAGGAGCGGATAAACAATGCCCGAGCTCACCACCAGCACTGCGGCTACAAGCTGCCCAGCGAGTTTGGTTTGAGGACGCAGGTGCAAAATGTCGTCGGCGAGGCCCACAGCAAACATCAGACAGGATGCCCCGAGTAACTTCCAGACGATTCGGTCGGAGAAAGGTAGGAACAATAAGCATAGGCCGACGCATGTCAACCAGATGGGAACTCCGCCGAACAGGCTGGGCGTGCCGCGATGCCATCGGCCGGCCCTCGGGTTGGCAACCCATCCTTGTTTACGACAGATGAATGCAGTCAGCGCAACCAGCGATCCGCTGACGGCAAATGCCGCCAGAAGCGCCAGGGCGCTCATCATCACGATGTCCTCGGTTGAGTGCATAGGGGAAGGCTGAAGTGGTTAAGAGGCGGGGGAGACGAATGTCAATTCGAACGCCTTGGAGCGTTCCAAATGCGGACCAGCAGAATTTGTCAACGATGCGGAGACGGACTCTACGATCTCGCGAAGTTTCATGGTCGGGGTATACCCGATGGCCTTGCGAATGCGAGCCAGGTCGGGAACGCGCCGCGTCATTTCTTCGAAGTCCTTACTGTAGGCCTGCTCGTACGAAATGTATTGCAGTGGAGAGCTCGACCCAGTCACCTCCTTCACGATGTGAGCAAGTTCGTTGATGGACACCTCTTCATCGGAACCGATGTTGAACACGAGACCTTCGGCAGCGGGAACCGTAGCGAGCTTGACCAGAGCACCAACAACGTCGCCGACCCATCCGAAGCAGCGGGTTTGAGTGCCGTCTCCATAGATGGTGATGGGTTGATTTTGCAATGCCTGAGAGACAAAACGAGGCAGCACCATGCCGTACATTCCGGTCTGGCGCGGGCCGGCCGTGTTGAACAGCCGCACGATGACCACCGGAACTTGCCGCTCGCGGCTGTAGGCGATGGCGAGAAATTCGTCGAGCGCTTTGGAGCAGGCATAACTCCAGCGTCCGCAGCTGGGTGGGCCAATGACCAAGTCACCATTCTCCTGGAAAGGGATGGATTCCGATTTCCCGTATACCTCGGAGGTGGAAGTGATCAAGACTTTTTTCTTTTTCTTGCTGGCCGCTTCCAGTACGAGTTCGGTGGCCTGCACGTTGGTGTGCAGCGTCCGTATCGGTGATTCAACGATGAGGCGCACGCCCACGGCCGCGGCCAGATGAAACACGACATCGCAGTCATCCACCAGTTCAGCAAGCAGGCGGCGGTTCATGACGCTATCGATGACATATTCAAATCTGGGCTCACGCTTCAAATGTTGAATATTGGTGATGGAGCCGGTTGAGAGATCGTCCATTACCGATACTTCCCAGCCCGAGTCGAGGAGCTTGCCTGCCAGGTGGGACCCGATAAAACCGGCACCACCCGTGATTAAAGCGCGCATCAAAACCCTCCTTGCAAGTTATGAGACTTTTAAGCCCCGGATGGAATGACGCTGGTACGGAAAAAGCGTCGATGTGTATTCAAACTCTTGGGTTAGACGACTGCTGGCGCGGATGGAGAGGCTATCGCGACATCTGATTCCAGACACTTCTTTTGGCGCGCGAGCTTCACATAAAGCTCTTCCAGTTTGGAGGCTAGCCGATCGCTGGAATAAACCTTGCGCACGAATTCTCTTCCGGCGGAGCCCATTTCTCGGCGGAGTTCGGGGCGTAGAAGCAAGTACTGAGCGGCTTCTGCGAGCCGGCGCGAATCGCGGGGCACGAGAATACCGTTCTCGAATCTTTCCCAACCCTCTTCTTTTCGACCAGGTCCGATCATAAGATCGCGAACACCTCCCACGTCGGTGCTCACGAAACATCTACCCGCAGCCATCGCCTCCAGCAACGCGAGCGGTGTGCCTTCGGTGATGGATGTGAGGAGTAGGAGGTCCAAGTCAGCATAGACAGGACTCAAGTCGCGCTTCCACCCGGCGAGCGAGACCTTAGGCTCAAGGCCCGCTTGTCGAATGCGACCCTCGCAGTCCTGGCGAAGATCGCCGTCCCCGACCATCACAAATTTCGCCGAAGGCAGAGCAGCGTGAATTCGAGCGGCGGATTCCAGGAACAGCGCAGGATCTTTGATCGCCGTCATCCGCCCAATCCAACCGACCAGATGTGCTGCGGGCGCGCATCGAACCGAGGCGCGAAAAATCCCGTGAGGCTCGCGAACCCGCAAGAACCGATCGAGATCGAAGCCCAGCGGGATGACGATGATTTTCTCCGCAGGCGCGATCTTGTATGTCTCGACCAGTTCATTACGCTGCGAAGTGCTGACAGCGACGATGCAGTCGGTCTGGCGCGCAAGAAAGCGCTCGATAGCAAGAAACACTTGCGTCAAAGCCGGTGAAAAGTATCCGCTGAATACGTGACCGTGGAACGTATGCACGCGAACCGGAACCCCGGTCAACATTGCGGCTAAACGTCCGAGGGTTCCAGCTTTGGCTGTATGCGTATGCACGACCGTGGGACGCTCGAGCTGAAAGATGCGGATTAATCGCCACAACGATTTCAAATCTGAGATCGAGGAAATCTTGCGCGAGAGCCTGGCGATTTTAATCGGCTGAACGCCACGCTCCTCGGCCAGATATTCCATACTGCCTTCGCCGGGCGGGACTTCCCCCGTCAGCAGCAGAGCCCGATAACCTTTCTTTTGGAAGGCCTCAGTCATCAGAATCGCTTGTATCGCAGGACCGCCGACATTGAGGCGGGCGATCAGGCGAACGATGCTGAAACGCCGTGCAGGCTTCAATGCAGTCTCCGCATGCGTGCCTCGAAAAGATTCAAGTACAGTTCCTGCTGGGCTGTCACCATCGCCGAGAGAGAGAACTCCAACTCCACCAGTTCGCGGCCCTTTAATCCCATCCTCTTTCGCAAGGACTCATCGGCGAGAAGAGCATCGGCCCGATGTGATAGCGCGGCCACGTTGCCGACCGGAACGAGAAAACCGGAGTGTTCATGCCGGACCGCTTCGGGGTTTCCTCCAACGGCGGTGGCGATGACGGGCTTCGCGCATGCCATAGCTTCGAGAATCACATTGGAAAAGCCTTCCGCTTCCGACGCGCATATGTAGACATCCAGCGCCGCGAAGATTTCTTCCGGGGAAGAATTGGCTCCCAGCAACTTGATCTTCGAGCCAAGTCCACTCGATTCAATCTGGCGAACGATGGACGGTTGAGTTCCGTAATCTGCTCCGGCAAGAATGAACCGGGCCTGAGGATGTTTCTGCAGCAAGATGGCAGCCATTTTCACGAAGTCGCCCTGCCTCTTGCCGGCACGAAAGTTTGCGATCTGCCCGAAAACAATCTCGTCTCGCGTCCAACCTATCTGACGCCGAAGGTCGGATGAAACATCAGGATGAAAACGCTGCAGATCGACACCGTTGTGAAGAGTTCCACATTTGTTTTCAGGGCAGCCTGCGTTGCAAATCATTTCCCGAGTCACGGCGTTGCTGTTTCCCAGGTTGAAATCGGCCAAGCGGAATGCCGCGGTGTCGGCCCAACCCGCGGTGAGCCGCCCGGCGCGATACTGGGTAGGCAACGAGCGCCGACTGCCGATGACGAGCGGAACTCGCGCCATGCGCGCCGCCAACCCTCCCAAGATGCACGGACCGGGAAGAAAGGCGTGCACAATTTCACTCCTAAGTTGCTTCATGTGAGAACCGGCTTGCAGGACTGCCCTTGCCATCGACGCGCCACGAGAAAGCCAGCGAGCATTGCCGCTCTGCAGCAGCCCGAGCACGAAACAATGCTCAACCAAATCATGAGACCGCTCGACGTTTGCGCCTTCCATGAGAATGAGCGATGGCTCGAAAAGCTTCCGGTCAAGGTGGCGCAGCAACTCCAATACTTGCCGCTCCGTCCCACCGTCGCGAAGCGAGCCCAGGACGTAGGTGATCTTCAGCGCCCGCAGTGTGGGCGCGGCAGTACGAAGAGGAGCAACGGTGGGCTCGGCAAGTAATTCGGTTCTCATGATGAGGTCGACAACTTGACCGCGGCTCGCCAGGACAGTGCCGTGGAGTGGGCAAGAGCATAAGCGCTGTCCAGCAAAGTGCGCCGCCGCTGGCGATATTCCGTGCAGACTCCCGTAAGATCCCCAATAAGATTGCAGCGTTGAGAGATGTCATTCTGAAACTGGGCGAACTGTTCGTCCGTCCAGCGATTGTGGTGATAGCAAACCGTCCAGACTCCGAACGGTCGCCACCGAAATTTCCACAGTTGCTGAGGAATCCACAACAACCCGCGGGAATCGGTGTGCGGAGCGATTGCGAAACCGTCGTTGATGGTCGTGATGCCGAGCTTCTGCAAAGCTGCTACGGTGTTCCAATCGAACGAATGAGCGGGGGCAATCCAGACATCGGGCCGTACACCGTTCACTCGAAAAATCTCGACCGCCCGCAGCAATTTTTCATCCTGCTCCCACGCAGGGACGCCGGCAAATTCGCTGCGGCGCTGGATTCCGACGATACCTGACTGCCCGGTTACAAACCTGTGCTGGTAGCCGTGAAGTCCGATGGTCCATCCCAGGCCTTGCCAGCGACGCACCTCATCCCAGAACGAGGGGCGCGCAGCTCCGAAGTTCAATTTGTTGTCCTGGTTGTCAGGGATCACTGCGAGCAAAGGGTTGATTTGGTTATCCCGCAAGACCGATTCGATCCTGGACCACATCTCCCAGTTCATGGTCGGGCAAATGTCGTCGAAGCGGATTAGATAACGCGCCGGCATGAATTCAGGCCTTGGTGAAAACCACAATGTCGCGCAGCGGTGACGAATAATCCAACGTCATGCCGATCACGGGATGGCGCTGAAAGAGCCGGGCGATTCGTCCATGTGGGGGCGTGGGATGGCCAACCTTAAACCACAAATGATTGTTCAGCCAGTACTGCACCTTTCGCCAGCCGCTGGGCCGCGAAAACGCCGGCGTAATGCATTCGACGTACCCGAGGCCACCCGGCTGGATCAAAGAGTACACAAGGCGGCCAAAGGCCCGATCACCGCGGGCGTAGTACCAGCAGACGCGACAGAAAACGAGCTCGAAGGGCTGATGCCGGAAGCGCCGCGCATCCTCCAGGTATCCCAGAGAAAAGCGTACCGTGACTCCTGCTGCGGTTGCGCGCTGGCGAGCGATGCTCTCATACTCACGGCTCACGTCGTGCCAGGTTACATCCGCACCTTTCTGCGCAAAGAGAACACTGTACTGGCCCGGACCACCGCCCAAGTCGAGAACACGCTTTCCCGAGAAACCTCCCACGCGATTTTCAAGGTCATCGACCAGGTTCGGGCTGCGTTGATTCCAGGCTCGTTCGGCATAGGAAGCCGCATATTCGTTCGAGATGGGATCCCAACCATCTTCTACTCGATGAAACAAACTGTGAGCGTAATTGATCGGCATGGATCAGGCCGGACAAAATGAACGATCCGGCTTCGAGTCTCGGTTCGAATCTTCCCGCGGGGTCGTAGACTGCCCGCGAGTCGAATTAGCTTTCATCCAGCTCTCCAGAACCAGCAATCGCCAGAGTTGCACCTGCCAATTACGTTTGTGAGTGCAATGCTCGTCGAGCATGTGGCGAATTTGTTCGATCCGAAATACGGAACTGATGCAACTACTCGGCGACAGAAGCGTATCGTGCGCCAGGATTCGCAAGTCATGACGCAGCCAGTCGCCCAGGGGCATGCTGAATCCGGCCTTCTCGCGGTTGAGAATCTCCGCCGGCAATTCGTCTTTGAATGCGCGCTTGAGAATATATTTCTGTGACGTGTTTCTGATCTTGAAGGCCGAGGGCACGCGAGCGCAGAACTCAACCAGCTCATAATCCAGAAACGGCGAGCGCACCTCCAACCCGCATGCCATGCTGGCCATGTCCACTTTCAGGTTGAGGCATTCGGGAATGTAGCCCAGAGTATCGCTGGCCATGGCTCGAGCCAAATCGTCCTTCATGAAAGGGAGGGACCAGCCTTGCAGGAAGCTCTCATCGACTGCCGTGGCATCGATCGACTCGCGGAAGCTGTCGGTGTAGCCCCCCATCCAGCGTTCCTCATCCAGCATTCCCAGAAACATAGCTCGGTACTGCTGTTCGGGCGAACGGCCAACCAGCGATAGCAATTCTTTACCGTAACGTAACTTGCTTCGCGACGTGGAGCTGTAGGGCAAAAGTTTGTGCAGCGCGCTCAATCGCGAGGCGCCCGGCACTTTCTGCAACCAGCCCAGCACTTTCAGTGCGAGATGACGTTGGTAGCCGCCAAAGGCTTCGTCGCCACCGTCGCCACTGAGTGCAACCTTGACGTGTTTACTTGTGAGCTTGGAAAGATAGTACGTGGGAATCGCCGATTCATCGGCGAACGGTTCATCGAATAGGGCTGCCATTTCCGGAAGCAACTCCATGACGTTCGGAGTTACGTGAAACTCGTGATGCTCAGTTTCGAACCGGTCCGACAGCAGGCGAGCGTACCGAGACTCATCGTACTTCGGATGGCCGAAGGTTACCGAGAACGTGCGGATCTTGCCGGAGATTTTCTTGCGCGTCGCCGCCAGCACACATGCCGAGTCGACTCCTCCGCTGAGGAACAGGCCGACGGGAACATCGGCGTTCAGGCGCATAAGTGTGGATTCCTGCACGAGACCGCGCACCTGTTCGGCGAGGCCAGTCCCGCTCGTCATGGGCAACCGGGCACTGCGGTTCCCCTCAGACTCGAAATCCCAAAATTTCTGAATGCGGATTTCTTCGCCCGCCTGCCAGGTCAGAATCGAAGCCGGCGGCAACTTCCGAACACCCCGAAATCCGGTTCGCGGACTGGGAATGCATTGCCAGAGCAGAAATTGATGAATGCTCTGCAAATCCGGCTCTCGATCAATCTCTCCGGTGCTGAGCACCGCCTTGATTTCCGAGCCGAACAATAATCCTTCCGAAGTGAGAGCGTAGTGAAGCGGCTTGACGCCCATCCGGTCTCGCGCCAGAAGCAAGCGTTGCTGGCGGCGGTCCCAGATGGCGAAGGCAAACATGCCGCGCAATTCCCTCACACACATCGGGCCCAGTTCTTCATACAAGTGCAGAATCACTTCGGTGTCGGTCTTCGAACGAAATTTGTGTCCGGCTGTCTCCAAAGCTGGGCGCAATTCTTGAAAATTGTAGATCTCTCCGTTAAAGACGACCCAAACCGTTTCGTCTTCGTTGCACATGGGATTGCGCCCGCCGGCCGACAAATCGATGATGGACAATCGCCGGTGGCCCAGGCCGACGTTCCGCTCGGTCCATATGCCGTCATCGTCGGGACCGCGGTGGCGAAGGGAATCCGCCATCATGCGGACCTGTCGAGGATCGACAGGATGCTCCGGATGGAAATGGATTTTACCTACAATGCCACACATGAATTTTCCACCGATGGAATCTGCACAGGAAAACTAGGCCGAAACGTGGCTTTCGAAGACAAACTGATTGCAGCCATGATGACCGCCGCAGGTCTTGAGTTCGCGTAAGGTGAAGCCGCGATCGCGGTAAAAACGAAAGATACTCTCGGGCGAAGCCACTTCGAAAGGATACCCGCCGATCCAGTCGCGGATGTCGACCAACATCGACATGCCTCTCTGTCGACGGCCATTCCAGCGGTCAAAAGGATTTCGGCGCCGCATCATGTCGGCTGCAAAGAAGGCCGCGCCAAAGAACAATGAGAACACGAATTCCATCGCTAGCCGGCCGACTTTGGGCAAACGGTTGTAAGTTCGCTTGATCACTTTCCAATAGGCAGACCAGAATGGCTGGTAGTTATAAATTGATAGAAACAAGAGACCGCCGGGTGTCACCATCGGAGCAACATTCTGCAAAGCCTCCCACAGATTTCCAGTGTGATGCAGCACCCCCCACGAATAGACCACATCGAACTTTCCGAGGGATTTCAGATATCCGGTGTCCAAAACCGATCCCCTCTCCACGGTCCAGTTCCTTTGCGTGGGACAGTGCTGACGCTTCAAAGCGCAAGTGCACTCCACGCTCTGCGGATCGTAGTCGAAAGAATGAACCGATGACGCTCCCATGCGTAGCGCAATTAATGAGAACAGCCCGCTTCCAGATCCGACATCAAGGAATGTTTTGCCACTCAGACTAGTGAGGCCGAGCATTTCCTTTGTCGCGTTCTCGGCGGCGCAAATCCGGCCATTATCGATGTCCGGGAGATAATGTTTCCAGTTCTTGCCGAATTGAAACCTCTGTCCAGCTTCGACCTCGGTCTCATATCCGCCTGCCATCGTGACCTCGCAATGTGTTCCCCAAAGCGGCGAAGCCTTCGCCGAGAACAGGAACAGCCTGAGGTTCTCCCGGGTTAGGAGTCGTAAACGGGAGCGATATAGCCGTCGTGACGCGTGCGCCCATCTCGAGATTGTTCATAACGCCACACGCGGAGGGTTGTTCGTGAAGGCGACACGGTCTCAACCTCGCGCGCGTAGAGTCTCCGCCAATTGGGGCGCCAGCACTTCCACGCCGTAGTGTCGTTCAGCAACTTCGCGGCCGGTTCGCCCCATGCGCGCGCGGAGATCGGGATTGGCCAGCAAGGTCTCCAGCGCGTCCACCCAGTCTTGCGGAGTATCTGCACCGAACCCGGTCTCACCTTTTTGCAGGACCTCGGCATTCATGCCCACCCGGCTGACGACTACGGGCACCCCGCAGGACATGTATTGGATCATCTTGAAACTACACTTGCCGCGGGCAGCTTCTGAATCGTCCAGGGGCATAATTCCAATCGTCATCTCCTGAAGGTTGGCTACCTCGCGGTCCCGCGAGTATGGAACGTACTCCACTTGGCCCTCCGGAAGAAGGCGGAACTCCGGAGACTTGTCGGAGATGATGCGCAGCACAGTGTTGGGATGATTGCGCAAAACGTCTCGCAACGCGGCTTCAATGGCTACGAAATAACGAAAGCCGGAACTCAGCCCCAGCCATCCGATTACCGGCTGCCGCGCGCGGCCATTGTGACTGGCGGGAACAAAGCGGCGCGTATCGACGGCGCTCGGCAATATGCTCACACTCGAATTCCAACGGGAAAAACGTTCCGCCAGAAAACTGTTGCCGCAGATGATGTGATCACAGGATCGCGCCAGGCGGCGGGCAAACTCGCCTCCGCGATGCACCCAGATAGCGTCATCGACGTCCAGCACCCGCGGCCGCTTGGTGAAGGGCTCGAAGGTAACGAACGTGCTCAGCATCTCACGCTGCAGCAGAGTCATGTCGTAGCGATAGGACTGTGCAGTCGCGGGCAGATGTTCCGCCAGGTTCCACAGGCCCCAGCCCGCCCGCTTCCAAAAGCCGCACTCCGGAGGGTAAGATCCCGCCCGAGAGGCGCTTTCTGTGATCTCAATCTGATGTTGCTTCAGGTACGGGATGTACTGTTGCACTCGCGGAATGCGGGCGCCGGAACAGTGCCCGCCAGTATAAGCGATGACTTTCAGCATGGAAGCGGAATCGGGGCGCGCCGATAACGTACTCCGTAGAACAGGAAAGTAAACAACAGTACCTTCGCCAGAAAGTTCAGGTTGTTGAAATAGTTCTCCGAATAACCCGATAGAGGGATCCCGTAAAACAAAATCGCAAACATGATCACCGCCTGCGGTCCCCCCCCCCGTCGCTTTGAAATAGACGGCCGTCACGATCGCACCGAGCCCCATCATCATGGCCAGCGACCCGAGAGTTCCCAGTTGCGGGAAATAGCTGAAATAGATCGTGTAGGCGTTGGTGTCGAGCCCGTACTGTCCGACCGTACTATAGTCCGCATTGAGATCAGGAATCTCGTTGCGAAAGCCAAGCTTGTTGGCAAGAATTTTGAAGTTGCGGTCGATATTCTGGGTAGGTTGGATAGCCCCGGGATGCCGGTACATGTTGTCGAAGGCCACCAGCGATCCCACGGCATACAGCTGAAAAACCATGACCAGCGAGGGCGCATTCTCCGCCAGTGTGTGATCGGCGCTCACCCCCGATGAGCCAATGAGAATCGTCAATCCAAAAAACACCAGAGCAAACACAAGGGCGAGAGCGATTAAAGAACGCCAGGGAATTCGTCGCCGCCGCATCGCCTCAATCGTGAATAAACTGAGCAGAACGAAAACGAACCCCGCCCGTGCCGCAGTCGGCAGGTTGTACAAAAAGAAAAACCCAAAAGCTACCCACGAGCGCCATTTTTCAGTGTCCCGGTGATACCACGCGATGATCACCACGATGTCTGCGAGAACCACCATGTTGTCCATCACGCTGAATCCGCTCAGGGCCCGGGTATGCTCCTCAATCAAACGCTCCTTAAGAATGAACCACCACATGCCGTTCGCGACCTCTCCCACGAGATCGAAGATGAAGCGAAGGTAGAACGGAAAAGCCAGGGCAAGGATGATCAGGAAGAAATTGAGCATTTTCCTGACGCGGGCTGCATCGTATTGGGCTACGGAGGTGTCGGGCTGGCAAAAAAAATGAACGCTTAATCCACCGGCGCAGAATGAGACCGCACCGGCGACGTAGAACAACAATGTTTCATCATGGATCGGAAACAACAGCGAACTGGAGCAAGCATGAAAGGTCAGGAATGCCGCCCAGCAAGCCGCCATCGCGAACGGCGGGTAAAACGCCGACCGACCAATATACAGGCCGACACCCGCGAAAACGGTCAAGCCTGTGATGGCTAGAATCGTGGCCATGAAGATCAGTTCAGGAAAAAATCAGATGGTTTCCGGGCGCTGGGGTTTCCAGGGGCGAGCCACAGCTATGAGTAACCAGCGGCGTTCTTCGGACAAAAAGAAAACCAGGGATGGCCCCACCAGCAGCAACAGGGCTACGGCCAAAAATATCAGCCTCTGTGACTCGGTCGCTGGCCACGTAGCCCCCCACAGAACCGCCAGCGCAGATGCGATCGCCGCTACCGTGCGGCTCACAAAACCGTCGAGCGGGGTTAGGAAATGCCGTGCAGCGAACAAGAGACAGGTGGCGTCGACTAGCACCCGTATGGTCCACGCAATGGCAGCCCCGCGTATTCCGTAGTGCTTCACCATGAACCACAAAATGGGAAGATACAAAGTCAGTTCCAGGATGTGAAATTTGGCCGTCAGATCGGGACGCCCCGCGCCTTGGATCAAAACCCACGGGAGGACTGCAAGGCTGTTGAGAAATACTCCCACAGCCAGCCACCGCAGAACGGTTGTGCTCCTGTCTGCAAACTCTGTACCCAGCCACAGACGCAGTCCGTCATTTGCCAGCGTGACAATGATCAAAATGATCGGAAAGACGACCAGGAAAATGTATTTCTGCCCACGGACCAGCAACAGCGCCGCCCGGCCGCGATCCTGCGCGAATGTCATGGTGAAGGCTGGAAATAGTACTCCGGCAAGCGCACTCGGAATAGTCAGCAAGCGGCTCACCACTTCGAACGGCGTCGCATAATATGCGACCGCGGCCACCGAGACCATGGCGCCAATCACCATCCGGTCGATATAGAACATCAGCGGGCTGATCACATTGCTGGCCGTCATCCAGGTGCCGAAACGCAGCACATAACCGACATGCTGGCGCGCCCAAGTGAAGTTCGCCGCCAGCCCCGGCATAGACTGCAGACAGGAAAGTAGATATGCCAACCAGGCCAGAACTCGACCTGCGGCAAGAACTCCCACCAGCGGCACAAGGCTGTTTGAAAACGGCAAGATCGCCAACGGGCCCACAAATGTAAAAGCATTCGTCGGAATGCGTATGGCGTTAACTACACCGAAACGCTGCTGCGCCTCCAGCACCCCGCGCAATCCAGTGGTGGTGATCATGAAGGGCAAGCATGACGCCAGCAAGAAAAATGCCGACAAACTCTCATTTTGTAAAGCAACGGGAACCTTAAGAATGCGATGGACTAACATTGGGGATAGTCCTGCGAGTACGAATGCGCCAACCGTCGACAAGCCCAACATCAGTGCCATGGAAGTCCAAACGAGAGAAGGTATTTCACGATCCTTCCCGGTGCCCAGTCGGTCGGCCACCATGCGGGTGAGCACTGCACCCAAGCCCAGATCGAAAAGGCTGAAGTAACCAACCACCGTCCAGATGATCGTCAATAGCCCGAACCGCGCGATGCCGATGTGACGAATGAGGACAGGAATCGCGAGCAGCGCCACCACAGCCGGCGCCCCGCTGCCCAGCAGATTCCACAGGGTATTCCGAGCTAGTAGGCGCCCGCGAACCAGATCCAATGGCTGATTCGTAGCCGTCGCGCTCATGACTCGCCACCGACTCTAGGATCAGGATTCGAATTGGAGTCTGTATGGTGCCAGAGGCCGGTTTTCATTTTCTGAGCACGAGTCTGGAGGTCGGCGCGTACAGTCCGAGTATCCGCCCATATCTCCATCGCGAAGATCTTGCGCGGATCGTCGGGCTCTACCTGCCGCCAGGTTCCTCGTCCGAGGATAAAGACGACGCCAAGTCCAAACGAGACCATAATTCCCATCAGCATAATGATCACGCGATGCGGTCCTGACTTTTTTTCCGGCAGGTTAGCCGGATCCAGAATTTTGACGCTGGGAGTTTCTTTGGCCTCGGCGATCTTGGCCATTTCGAATTGCTGGGTCAGACTCTCGAAGACGGCTTCGCGGAGCTTCACCTCGCGGTAAAGATCGGCATAGGTCACACCGAGAGAGGGTAGCCTGCGAAAGGTGGGGAAATCCGGATCTTTCTCATCCGCGGTAACGGGCGACGGATCGGCGGAGCTCCCGCGCAACAGGTCCAATTGGTGGCGCTGCTCGGCGATCCGCGCCTGCAGCGAGCGGATGCGCACATTGTTGCCGGTATAGATCTGCTGCAAACCTCGCAGCTGAGTCTCATCGGCGATCAATTCTCCTTGCAGAGTAGCCACGGCTTCGACCATGGTCTTGCCTTGTTCCTTGAGATCGAGAGTGGTGGTCTTGGTCGAAAAATCACTCAGTTGTTTCGTGGCCAGGTCAAGTTCTGGCTTTACGAACTTCAGGCGCTCTTCGATGAATACGCGCTCACGATGAGCCGACGAAGTATTTACCTGAACCAGTAAATTGTTGAGCTCATCAACGTAGGCGGCGGCCAACGCCTCAGCCCGGTGCGGATCCCGATCCTCCACGGAGATTGTAATAATCTCGCTCTTGCGGTCCTCGGAAATATTAGTCCGTCCCGCCAGTTCCAGGCGAGCATCCTGGTCTCGCGTGGTGCCGTAGACCTTCCTTAAATCAAACCGATGAACGAGGTTATCGGCCACGGTGCGGCAGTTCAGAACCCCAATGAACATGGCCCCGGAGGTGTCGAGGCCGAGGAAATTGGCACCGATGCCCGCCAGACCACCCGTTCGACTGAGCAGCGAGGTCATCAACATCTCCGACGTGCTGCCTCCCATTTGCGGCGACATGAGGCGGGTTGAAGATTCGTAGCGGTTGGGTACGAGAAGTGCGATCAACAGGGTTACCAAACCGCCGGCGGTCACGACGCGTGCCAACAAGTTTCGATCGCGCCAGAGCATCGATGCGCAATTCACCAGCGACGAAGTCTCGTGCCCGATGGAGTCAGTGGCCCGCTCCGGCAATTCGACCACGGGCTGGGCGCCGGAGTAAACTGTGCTGCGCTGGCCAGTCATTGAACGTGCCTCTTTGGCGAGTAGCTGAGTTGGAACTGTACGGCGACGTTCGACTGGCGGTTCGCCGCTAGCAGCGGGATCTGCCAGCTCTCGTACTGCACCATTCCCGAAAGACGAACGCCGGATTTCACAAGAAAATCACCGTCAACGGCGACATCGTTCTGGGTTCCGCCTTGCGGAAGAAATTGCTGGTCGATTTTGCGATGGCGGAGTTCGACGCCGATTTTTTTCCGCGCGCCCAGCCAGTAATTGCTGCGAATCGATTCGCCCTGCGCCGCGCGGCCGATCCAGGTTCCCATGAGTTCGCCGTTATTGGTGTAGCCGTTCAGGTATTGTCCGTTGCTGTAGTAGCAGCCGTTGCAGGTAGGAAAGTTGATGGGACTAGTGGTGCCGCCTTCAACCCTGAAGTCTAATCGTGGAACTCTGGGGACTCGGACTAGGTAGAGGCCGCTCTGAAAAGCCGCCTTGTACGGCCGGTTCAGCGGGGTGATCTCGTCTTCCTGAAACGCGTCGCCGTAGAGGCTGAGCCAGTTGCGAAGTTTCGGAATGCGATAAGTGAAGTCCAAGGCCGCGCGCCCGTCGCCCAACTGTCGCCCGTTTACATGGACGCCAAAAGTATTCTGATAAAGCGTGGTCGGCGTGAGGGGATTGCCCGGGCCACCGTAGAGAGTGGTTTTCGCTACGCTCAGTTCGAGGTTCGGCGTTAGTTTCGCGCTGATCTTCCCGCCGCTCAGGAAAGGCTGAGAGCTCAAACTTTGGCCATACTGTCCAATGATTCCACTACTCGTCTGTGGCACCGAATTGTTGATGAACTGCTGCCCGGAAACCTGACCCAGGAAAAATTCCATGCGGAGATCGCCGAGATATCCGAGGAAGGAAGGCAAGCGAAGGGGAGTGACGCGGTTCAGCAGGAACATCTTATTCAGGGGCTGCGCGTTGTTGGTGAACAGCATCGCACCTTCTTCGCCGGGACCCCACCACAGGCTTTGCTTGCCAAACGAGACCTGCCAGTCGCCGAAGTTCATTCCCACGTAAGCATCCAAAGCCTGAAAATGGGTGATCGCTGCAACCGGCATGGCAGGCGGATTCGGCGGCAACTGATCCACGCTGCTGATGAAGTTCAACGCGGCAGGAGAGAGAGATGGAGCGCTCGGCGCGGATTCGTATTCACCCCGCGCATAAATCACAAACGGGCCGGCGCCCGTCCATCCGGATGCACCGGTAACGCTATTAAACCCTTCTTCAAACGGACGACCGTAATCGTTCAGGATGGTTTGGCCGAAGTGCCCGTTGTCAGTCAGGGGCGTGCCGGAGATGCCCGTTGCCCTGGCATAAACTGACTCAACCTGCGCGTTGAGATTCTGATCTCCGCTGATCATTTGAAACTCTGTCGCGAACTCCTGCGTGAGCGCGGCGTGCAACTCAGCCACTTCGGCAGGAGCGTCGACATCGGCTTGCAACTCGGAAGCCTCGTTCACCTGGCGCGCGCACTCCAGTCGCGTCCACGGGCGCAGGCCAAGCACCGCGGTCCGCACATACCCCAACGCCGCCAGGCGCTCCAATGCTGGATAGATCCAGCTGTCGAGCGGGACGTAAGGCGATCCCATGTAGGCGGGAGAACGATCTGTTCCATCTTTTGAAAATCTGCTTTCCAGAAAATCCCGGGGCGACGCCCACGAACTGCCTCGCAATTCGGGATCATGGCGCCGGGCATAAACGTTCTGGGCGATGAGATAACCCAGTACGCTGCCGACGAAAACATCAGAAGGAAAGTGCTGTCCGGCACGGACCCGTGAAAAGCTGACCGCCGAAGCCAAACCGTAGGAGAGCAGCTTGGGGAGCGTCCCTGGATATTCGTGCGCGATAACACCGGCAATGGCCCACGCCGCTGTCGCGTGTTCCGAGGGGAACGAAGTGCCGCCCTGGAAAAACGCGCCACTCCCGCTTCCCTGATAGGGACGCTCCCGGCCAAGAGAATACTTCATGACTTCGGTCGGAATCAGACTGTCGAGAGCTGCCTCGCCAGCCAGAAGTCCGGTTTCGCGCCAGTGCTCGTTGTGGGTGGGGAAGCTTATCAGAAACATTCCGGCGCCGGCGCCGGCCAGGCCGGCGAGGCCTACGTTCGAAATCGTTTTGTGGTTATGAGTTAGCGCCGTATCCATCGAGGAGTTCACCCGCAAAGAAGCACTGTACTGCCGGTCAGTAACGAACAGGCCAGCGGTCATTCCCGCCAACGGCACCAACCACGGCGCATCGGCCAAACGAATACGAGCGGGGCTGGCCCAGATTTTTTTCTGATCCTCCATCAAATCCGCTAACGGGCCCCTAAACAATCTTTTCTGCTTGTTCACCCCATCGTTTTCCGATGGTGCAGAATCCACTGCAGCTTTTCTCGCGTTCACGAAAGTGTTTGCCTGCGCGTCAGATACGTTGGGGTCTTTTCCTGAGTCCTGAGACAGTGCGCTGGGTACGAGGCAAAGCGCCAGAGCAGCGCTTAGCAGTCCTGCGCGAAGTCGCGCACTTGCTTTCAACCTTGCCCCCCTTCTACGGGTGGATATAGGCCACCGTAAGAGCCACTGACGACGCCACTTGCGCCGCCTGGATGAGAGCTGCCCAATTTCGGGTACCGATCCTTGGCGCTTTTTCCGGCACGACAATCGCATCTCCCGGCTTCAATACCGCGCTCATGGGATCGCCTGACCAGAAGCTGGAGTTGTTTTTCGCGGACAGCACCGAGCCATCGGCACGAATCACAAACACTGCGCTCTTGTCCGCAATTTGCGTCAAGCCGCCCGACTGGCTCAAATACCACTTGGCGCTTCTGCCAGGGATATAGCTCACAGCGGTGGGATTGAAAACCTGTCCGTTGACCAGCACATAGTTCGGCTTCTTCGGAACGATCAGCTCATCACCGTCTCGCAGCGTTGCGTCCGCAAGCGTGCCGGCGAGTTTGTCCAGACTCTTCATGTCCGAAGGAAAGTGCATCACCACTCGTCCAATGGGCGGGGTAGTCTCCAATTGTTGCAGCGTGGTTTCAGCCTGAGAGACGGCGGTGAGTTTTGCGTTTCTCTGATCCGCATCCGTTTCAGGCAACGTCTTTAGATAACCTTCCTCCTGCTTGATGCGATTCACCAGTTCGGTGTGGGATGTCAGCTCCAAGTCACGGACTTCGCGGCGGACCAGGACGGCTCCGTATGGGTAAGCTTGCGATGTGAATCCGCCACAACGCTTCAGCAAAGAGCTGATGTGCTCGCCCGGCTCAATCCCGTAAGTCGCAGGGTGCTGCACTTCGCCGCGTACGGTGACGGAAGAACCAAGATCATTCCATTGCGCGACCTGTCGTACCGTGAGCACATCGCCATTGCGCAGCGCAACATTCTCGTTCGCATCTCCCGACAACACCGCGGCAAGTTTGACTTCCATCCGGCTCGAACCGGTCGCAGTGTCGCTGGCCGAATAGCGAGTCAGGTCCGCAGTTTCAGAATAGGCGCCGCGCGTGAGTCCCCCGGCAACTCGCACGAGATCCGCAACCCGCATGTTTGTGGGCAGAGGATAGCGCCCTGGCTTCGCGACTTCACCTTTGATATCCACCGTCGGCACTTCCACCTGAGCGAGATTGCGATGGACCAGCACGCGATCGCGCGATTGCAGAAGCAGATTATCGACGGGATTTCCATCCAGAGCCTGCCGCAAATCCACACTCAAGATGCGTAACGTACCATCGCTCTCGGTGCGGAATAATTGCGCTGAATCCAGCGCGGCATCGGGAGTGACGCCGCCAGAAAGATAAATTGCGTCGCGCAAGTGGGCCTGCCCCGACGTCCGATACTTTCCCGGGGCGCGGACTTCTCCGCCCACCCACACATCAGGCGGCGGCTCAAAGTCGTAGCGGCTGAAGATACGTACCGTATCGAGCGGCTTGAGCACCGGCGACGAAGCAGGACTAGCCAGTGCTGCCGAGAGATCAACGCTCTCCACGCTGGGATGGAAATCGGGCGCGTTCAAGCGGACAATTTCGGCATAGTGCGAAGCTGGCTCGGGCAGCAGGTCGCCGTAAGAAATCAGATCGGTGAGCTTCATCCCGCTCTTGTATGAATAACGGCCAGGCCGCAGAACGTGGCCTTGCAGGTAAATCGCATCTTGATTGTAGGACGCGATTGGGAAGATATGGACTTCGTCGCCACCCTGAATCTTGAAGGCCTCGAGCTGCCGGCTGACTTCCTTTACGTCCGCCGTCGAAGTCAGATCCAGGGTTAGCATGACGTGCTTTTCATGCGCCTCGAGCCGCTGGACTTCAATATGCCGCAGCGCCGCCGAGGGCAAAATACCGCCCGCCAGTTCGAGGACTTCCGCGAGAGAAGTTTCATTCAACAGTTCATAGATTGCCGGCCGCCGTACCATCCCCTCAACCGTGAGTTGAGGTCCAATCGGCGGGATGAGAAGCGTGTCTCCATTTTCCAGCCGCTGCAAATCCGAGCGGATGCCGTGCAACAACAAATCGTACGCGTCAACTTCCTGAACCAGTTGCTTACCGCGATAGTGCTTCATGCTGCGCAACGAGCCTCGGCCCGTCACTCCTCCGGCAGCGAAGAGGGCGTTCAACGGCGTCGAGAGTGAGCTGATGTCATACGCACCCGGCGCAGCCACGTCTCCGACGACATAAACCCGCACTGTCCTAAGCCGTGAAAGCGACACATCGGCGGAAATGTTGTTGAACTGCGTGCGCAGCGCGTGCTGAACTGCCAGCTGAACGTCTCCCAGATTCTTCCCGCTCACCAGCAAAGGCCCGGTTTCCGGCAGCGAAACTCTTCCTTCACGATCGACAACGCGCACCAGCCTTTGCGAAGAACTGCCCCAAAGATTGATGGCCAGGCTGTCTCCGGTGCCCACCACATAGTCGGGACCAACCGGCAGGTCCATGGGGATCGCGTCCGGCCGGTTAATGGTATTGCGAAATACATCCATGCCAAACTGCTCCGCCGGGCGCTGCCAGGCCGCAGCCTGTACATACATGTCGTAGAGTGAAGGAACGTCGCCATAGGGATTCGGGCGGCGAACCATCCTTACCGGCGGCACATCTTCCGTTCCATACTGGCGGCTGATGTTTTGCTTCAGGGGACTCGACTGGGAAGGAGTGAGTTCGGGTGTATTGGTTCTGTCTGCGAAAGATGGTTCATCGCGCGTCCCAATCAGTCCGTTGAAAGCCGACGGCGAAGAAAATTGCCCCGCAGCATTCTCACGGCTGGTCTCCGAGCTCCACGCCATATCGAGCTCTGGCGATGACATTCGCTCGCGCTGGGCCGCAGCTCCCAATATTCCGGTCGAAAGGTCGGTTCTCAGGGTTCGGGGCGGAGCGGGCGCCGATAACGGCAATCCATCCTCCGGTGGAAGATTCTGATTCTCGTCGGGGATGGGTACCGCATTCGCTGGCGGATGACTCGAACGCGCGGCCGAAGAACCTCGGGTATCGCAGTTATCCTCTCGTCGCGGATCGCACGTCGCCGTTCGTTCCACGTCACGATTGCCGGGATTGTTCTTGGGCTGGAGTGATTCGTTGTCTTCCTGCGCTTCAATCGCCACCAAGCGACGCGCACGCTCTTTCAAAATGAGATCTTCCTGCTTCGCGAAATTGGAATCAGGATTTGGCGCCGGCGTCAGGTACCCGTATCGCTGCAGCAGCCGAGTGGCTACCGAGCGAAACACCACGTCCCGGTCGAGGCGGTCCAACACAGCTTCATCCGACAACTTGGAATCCTCAACCACCTGACCGCTGTCGGTGGCTTCCTTTGCGATCCAGCGCTTCAACTCCACCAGAAGTCCCGCATCTTTGACAAGGACCTCGCGAATCTGAATCGACGACGCTGCCACATGGCTGAGATTGTCTTTGGCCAGATCAGACGACTCTAGCGCAGCGTCTGCCCGCGAATCATCGCGCGATGCCCGAGAACGTTCGCTGGTTTGGCCCTGCAATATCTGACAGAGTAGAAACAGGGCAGAGAAAAAAATGCCAAAGGCAAATCGCCTTTTCGAATTTTCACGATTGGTTAGCATTGAAAGTCTCCGGCGCGAATCAGATTTCGCAGTCCGCGAATGGAGTTCATAGATTTCGCCTGGATCAGCTCGCGCTCACCTCACCGAATCGGGTCGAGATCAGCCTCGTCCACTTCGACCGCGACCGAGCGCATGATCAACTCGAGCGAGAAAATGACGCGGCACTTGTCTTTTCTACGCCGAATGATTCCTTCCAGACCTTGCATCGGCCCGCTGCGCACCCGCACCTTTTTTCCCACGCACAGGTAAGGATGCGGTTCTATTGCTCCCGCCGCGCACTGACGGTTGCGCAGGAACTCAATTTCAACATCTGGTAACGCAGCCGGTTTGCCGTTAAAGCTCACCAGGCGCACTGCGCCCGGAACCTGAAGGATGCGCAACCTGTCGCGCAGTGCCATTCGCACAAAAACATAACCGGGAAATAAGGCGAGCTCCAGTTCCTTCCGGCGATCTTTCCATCGCCGCACCGAGCGGTAGAGTGGCAGGAAGCAGCAGATGCGGCGTTGCGCGATGTACTCGGCGACGCGCCTTTCGTGACGCGGACAGGTGTACAGTGCGTACCAACTCTCGAGACTTTCCCCCAGTGTCATGTCGGAAATCGTCATGGCTGTCGCTTGAGCACTCATAGTCGCGCCGGATATAGCTTCGCCCCCTCACTTACGCGCCTGTTGTGAGCTAAAGGCATTACTTTCAGATTCTTGTGGCAACTTTCGCCGGATCAGCAGGCGAAGTCTCTCGAAACAATTCCTATCTATTCGTCACCCCTAACTAGCATGGAGCGCCTACGCGAGCGTTCAGTTTCGCGTAGCTCCCACCAACACGCCGCGCTCGCGAACGGCGTTCAAAATGCCCTCCTCAGAGCTCTCCAGGGGCTTCGTCCGAATGTCGACGATTGCCCAGTAAAAGATTCCGAGATTTTGCTCGGGCGCGAGCGCGAGAATTCGCATGTTCGGATAGCGGCCCAGCAGGAACCCGCATTGGCCCATGCGCTTCTCGGGTTCGTCCATGGCCAGAATGAGTACATCGGGCTGCACTTGTTCAATCGCTTCGGTCAGGTCGCTGCCCTCGGCGAGTTCGCCGACTACTTCAATGTCAGGTTGGTCGGAAATAGTGGCCATTACGAGTTCCCGCATCAGGCGGGGCCGATTTGCAACCAGCACACGGACTCGCTTCACAGAGTTTCTCCCGGAGTCAAAACGTAAGAGCTGAAGTATGGCCGCGGAGCCTGCGATCCGCAAGGTTCAAAAGGGATCTACCTAGGGTGCTGCTTCTCCAGGTGAACGCCGCGCTGGGGGTCCAATGCCTCAGTACCAGTGCAGTGCGGCAGCAATACCAATTGGTACCAAAGTCAGCGCCACGTCGTCTCGTTTCGGGAAAGCTTTATTCGGTGCGACGCCTTGGTTCGCGCGAGTTCTCCGGAAAGAGGCCGCGCCTCAGACCCGAATCGAGCTCGCCCCGGCCTCGAAGTCGACGTCAAGATCTACTGTTTGAAAGTGAAATCGAGTTTCTTGGTTTCGCCGGCCGCGACCGTAATCTTCTGGGTCTGGGTACCCAGCTTTTCGTGCCATGCAGTGATTGTGTAACTTCCCGGCGGCAGATCTTTGAGATCAAAGCTGCCTTTCTTGTCAGACACAGCGAAGTATGGGTGCTTGAAAACCGCAATATAGCCCTTCATCCAGGGGTGAATATTGCACTTCACCGGGATCGCAATTTCCTCGCGCGCAAAGCTTTGTTCAAGCGGCACGCCATGCGGCTGCGTCATATTCCATTCCCGGTTATTAGTCGGACTGGGATGAATATTGTGCGTGGTCTCGTCACTGTTCACGACATCGAGTTTCTGCTTGGCCTGCAGCGCCAGGACATGCGGCCTGTATTGGCAGCCTTTCTGCTCAAACACTGCGGGCTGGTCCGGTGGTTGAAAGGTGTGGTCGCCGAGTCCGTCGGCGACATAGACGATCACGTTGGCCAGGTCGTTATCGGCGTCGATCACGACTTCCTCGGTGGTGGCCGGCGTGGAATGAGCCTTGGCACAATTGGGATCCGACGACATGTCGATGTTTTTCGGTTTGGGCGCAACGCCCTGAAACTTCACTATGCCACTCAGCGACGCAGAACCATCGGCTAGTTTCGGCGCAGAGGCGGTGCGCCAGCCCGCCAGCGAGAACGCGAAAAGTGCAATCACAACAATGCATAGGATCTGGTTCTTGACGGATTCAGTGTTTTTCATTGCATACCCACTTTCTTGTCTTCGGCACTGCGCGCCCGAGGCTGGCGTCTCGAACACTTCACAAATTGCCGCGCGCAGACGTAAAACTGGCTTCACGATTTCGCAGGCCAGCTAGTCTTTCTTGGGCTCAGCCTCGGTTCTATCTTTTATTTCATCCTTGGCTTCATTCCTGGCTGTGGCGTGGGCCTTCGCGCTCAATGTCCGGATGTAGTGCACTACATCCCACATCTGATCCGCACTCATCGCGCTGGCGAACGAAGGCATGGGAGTACCATCAAGGCCTGTCAACAGGTCGCGGAACATGTCCCGGTTCGTCTCTCCACACTTGAATTGGGTTCCGCTCGTGAAGTCAAAGGGCGTGATCGGATAACCCTTACTGTCGGTCAGCGAAGCGGCCGAAGGGCCGTGGCCTCTGCCGTCCTTGCCGTGACACAGCCCGCAGTTCATCGTCTGAAACAGTTCCGCTCCGTGTTTCACGCTGTCCGGGGTGACCGGCGGTTCTGGCGGAATGGAAACAGGAACTCCCGGCTTCTCTTCGCGAAACTCCGGCGCGAAGGCTTTGATGTAGGCCACCAGGTCAACACGTTCCTGATGCAGCAACGGCGTCCATGAAGGCATTCCACTGGCGTGAACACCGCGACTGATGGTGTCATGGAGGTCGCCATCGGTGGGAAGAGTCCCGCTGGGCGTTGAACGGCACTTGAATAAGGCTTTTGTGAAGTCGCGAGGCTTCGGATCAAGATAAGGGGCGCTATCGCCGTTTCCATCCCCGTTCACGCCATGGCAGAAAATACAGTAACGCTGGTAGAGTGCCTTCCCGCGCTTGTCGTTCCCTGTCCATTTTCCGATGTGAGCTTCTTGCGCGACGCCCGGAACGCACCATATCAGGCCGCACAATAAGGCAGCTAGAATCAAGGCCGAACTCGGCAGGCTGATTTTCGTCCGCACGGAAGCTCACTCCTCAGAAGTCAAAATCGAAACCCATCAGCAGACTATTGCCAACGTCAGCTTTGCCTGACAACGGCGCGGCTCCCGCATTGCTGACGATCGAATATTCCTGCACCCACGCTAAACCCGCGCGCGGGTTCATGATGGGATACCACCGATAGCCCACCGTCCATGAATCGAGATTTCCCAAGTCGCTGCGAATTCCGGGATTTGCCTGCTGCGCCATCCGTACCAATTCGTACCGGCTGAGAAAGATCAGACGCGGATTCGGATTGAAATGGGCTTCGACAAATCCGCCATTCCACGCCGGCCCCGCTGCCCCGGCAGGCAAGAGCGCCGACTGGTTAGCCGGAACGCCGTTGCCCAGAAATACGTTGTCGTGGCCCCGCATGTAGAACGTATAAAAGTCGAACTTGCCCACATACCAGTGCCCATACGCACCGACCCGGTAAAAGCTGCGGTTTCCCATGCCCGTGCCGGGTATGGGATTGCCGTTGCTGGTTTGAAAAAACGTGGGTGATTCCCCCGTGTAGCTGTAAAGCCCGATCTGCTGTTTGCCCAGCCCGGGCACTTCAACCGCCTGGTTGAAATTTACGTAAACGTCATAGCTCTGATTTGTGGGCAGTCCGGTTTGACCGCTGTTGCTGCTAACCACCGCAACGGAATAGCGGGTGTAATCGTTGGCGGAATGCCCCAGTAACTCAACTCCGAGTTGCGGCAGGCCGATGCCGCCGAAAGAATTGCGATCGCCGGGCGGCGTGAAGAAATAGTTGTAGTAAAAACCCCCGGTATTGTTGAGCGTGAGCATGCGCTCGACGGAGATCGGTTCGTCCAGCTCAAACTTACCCATCTTGAGGTTGAGCCAGCGCCATCCGGCAAGATTGTCAAAGCGCGCCCAGGTTTCAGAGAGACTAACGCTGCTGTTTCCGATGTAAGGCTGAACAAAGAAAGAGATGTTCTTGGAAAGCGTTCCGGCGGTGATCACATCCAGCCCCGAGAGGTCGAAACCGGACGTGGTTACTGTTGCCTCCGTCCGACCCGCGCTCGGATTCCCGGGAACGATGTCGACCACCCGGCGATTGTTACTCTCCCGGTGCCACTGTGGCGTGGTTCGAAACATGATCGGCCAGTAAGACGGTTCATAGTAGATCGGGGCATCGTGGCCATTTCCCAGCTGGTACCCATTGTCTTTAAAAGTCTGACCAAAGTTATTGAGCATGGGCCATGCCTCATGACAGGCAGAACACGGCAGTCCATACTTACGGGCAAAGGCCGGAATGGCGTGGGCTCGCAGCTCAAGTGCTGACATCGCCACAAGCAACAGGCATGCCACACCAATTCTTCTATACCGTAAAGTCATGAGATTTTTTTCTTCACCGCGCGGATCGACATAGCTCCCCCGATTCACATCTGACGCTTTTCGGGGGTGTGCGCAGGTCTAACTTCCTTAAGCTGATCTGATTGCGAGACTAGAAGAGACAATCGCTGAGGTTGTTATGAAAAGGTCAAGACTTTGTCATTTGATTATCTCGGCCGAGGGGATTGTCTTGGCAGCTCGTATTTCCGGAGCTATCCCCCAAATATTTCAATAGGGTTTCGGTCAGGGAGGCCCTGCGCTCAAGTGCCTGGTCAGGCAGATTGTCCGCCAATACTTTCCCAGTCGCACCGCTCAACGATGGCGAGGCGGTCCGTCGCGCCTACTTTTCGCAGCATGCGATGGACGTGATTCTTTACGGTCTGCTCCGAGAGATGCAGGCGGGCGGCAATTTCCTTGTTGGAAAGCCGCTCCCGCAGCAAAGCCACCAGTTCCTGTTCCCTACGGCTCAGCAGGGGATTGGCCGGCCCGCTCACCATGCGCCCTTGCACCACATGAAACAGCGCCATGGAAAAAAGCGAAGGGCAGACCGCCTCTCCGGCAGCCACGGCACGAATCATGCCCGCAACCTCCGTAGCGGAAGCATCCTTCAATACATATCCGACCACCCCCTCGCGAACTGCCCTTAAGAACGTTTGGGAATCCGGCTCCATGTCGATCAGGGCAACCCGCACTCCGGGAATCGCGGCCTGCAGCGTCGTCACGAACCTGGCTTCAGAAAGAACCGGGGCAATCGAATCGAGGAGCACAATTCCCGGCCGAGTCGCGATGATCTGCTCCTGCGCAGCGCGCGAGTAAGGGGCCGCTCCTACTACGCGGATATCAGTCTTCTTGGTCAGAATACGGATCAGCGCTTCGCGCAGCAGGCGATTTTCTGCCAGCAGAAAAACTTCAGCAATTGAGTGCGACTCCATTGACTCCTCCGGTCATCGCGACTGAGTGTGACCATGTGACAGATCGTAAGGGGCCTCGGTTCTTGCTGGTGCCTGTAGCAACCCGGTTGCCTGGGAAAAGTCTTCGGGCCGTGGAATGTAAAGCGAACACACACATTTTCGACACACCGCATTGCTCGCAACATCCAGGGCCGCCCGAAAGCCCAACGCTTCTGACCCGTTCACAATTTCGGCCAGCGTCCGCCGGTGAATATTCCCGAACACGGGGTGAAAGAAACAGGGGCGAACATCGCCCGACGCTTCAATCACTGCCGAAACCCAGGGCGCATTGCAGAGCGGCGCCACATTCTCAGCTTGGCGAACGTGGGCGCGGAAGTGTTGAACAATCCGGCGCAATTTGCTGGCGCTCTCCACCACGAAACCAGAGTCGAGATCGGCAGGCTGTTCGACGATCAATCTCTCGAACTCCACTTCGAGTGCGTCGACCTCTTCCGAATCCAAAGCGACAAGCTCTTGACGATCCGGACGCCAGCCTTCCGTCCGGTTGAACGCGCTCGAAGTCAGGTCTGCTGCCAAGAATGAAATCGAATTCAATCCAATCTCTTTGGCAGACTGCACCACCGAACGTACGGCAAGGTGATTCGCTTTCTGCACCGTGCAGCGCGCTCGAATTGGCATTGCGGGGCGAAGTTGGCGCAGTACCCTGACACCTTCAGCCATCTGCTCAAAAGCGTCAGGAATGCGACGAATCTTGTTGTGAATCGCAGTCGGACCATCCAATGACACAATCACGTCGTCCACGCTGTCGGCGACCACCCGGGCTTGAGCCTTCAGCAGCAATCCAGCCGTAAGCAAAGTGACGCGGGTCCCGGCCATGCGAAGCATCTGCGCTAGGCAACTCCACTTTTCATTCAGCTGTGGCTCGCCGCCCGAGAACACCGCCCAGCGCACACCCAACTCGCGAATTGAGCTAAGTTGCTGTTCCAAGTCAGCCGGAGTAATCTCCTGCGCCTGGCGGATTCGCCAGATGTCGCACATCACACAGCGGCAATTGCACTGATTGTGCGGAAAAATAACCAGCACCGGCAGCACCCGAACATGGTTGTCCGCGTGTGCCGCTGCAACTCCCTCGATCGCGATTGATACCAGTGTGTTCATCGCCCAAACATCCTCGCTCAACCGTTACTGCGTCTCGGTATTAATTCTCGACCAAAACTAATTCACCCGGTGGATTCCACGCGCTGGAAACTCAGGAGCACATGATCTGCAAGAGCTCGAATGCCAGGGCATCTTCCCAAGAAGGAATCGGCGCGCTCACAAAGATCGAGCACGCGGGGATGCCGCTGCGCCATCCCCTCCAGGTAACTGGGTGGGACGGCAACTCCGATCCCCTTGACCGATTGCAGCCGAAATTCCGGAGCAAAAATGTGCGCCAGAAAACTCACCGACGGATACTGCACGTTGACGAACGCTCCGTCCGCGATTCGGGCGGTGATCGCCTGGCGACGCAAACGCCGAAATGCTTTCTCCGTGTTGCCCTGCGCAAGATACCAGGCCATTTCCCACAAGCAGTGGGGTCCCATCCAACACAGCAATGCGGTCGCGCCTGGACAGAGAAGTCTGGCCAGATCCCGGGACAACTGCGGAAGATCCTCGACACAATTCAGCGCTCCAAAATTTGAGAAGGCTCCGTCAAATAGCTCCCCCTGCGGCAAGCTGGATATATCCTCGGCACGAAGCACGCGTGGTTGCACCAGACTCTGCTGGCCGCACTCCAAAACCTTGCGAGTAGCCACACCCACCATCTGCGGAGAGCTGTCAGTAGCAAGAACCTTCACTCCGCTTTCGGCCATAAAACATGCATCGACCCCGGTCCCGCAGCCAATTTCAAGCACGTGTTCCCCGCGATGGAACGTCTTCTCCAGTTCGCTCCAAACCGCCGCACGCTGAGCTTTTCCGATCCTCGACGTGGTGAAGGTCTCGTCATACCGCACCGCGACCGCATCGAATGGAGCGGCGCTTGCTTGTGGTTGAGCAACCAACATAAGTTCAGACCTCTACCTCGGTGATGGTGGCCTGCAGGCCGGCGCGCGCATCGGCAATGCCATTGCGCAACGCTGCCAGCGCGGCGGCATCGATGTCGGACCTGTGCGTCAGGCGTTCGAGTTCTACTTCGCTGCGGAGGAGTTTGTCGGCGAAGCGATAGAACTGGCGCGAATGCCGGTTGCGAATCTGAAAATCGCGATCCGAACTTTCCCTCCACCCCTTCCGGCTCTCGACGCGTTCCGCAACCTCCGAAAAATACGGCGTCCCTTTGATCGGATAGGCAACTGTGGTAAAGAAGATGTCAGGATCGGTTTTCTTCACATGCGCGACGGTCGCCTCAATGTCCGACAGTTCTTCGCCCTCGTAGCCCCACATCAAGAACATTCCCGTCTGAATTCCTGCCGACCGGCAGAGGGCTACGGCGGTTTGCACTTCTTCCACCGTCACCCCGCGTTCCATGGCATCCAGGATGCGTTGCGAGCCGCTCTCCGAACCAATCCACACGCGGAAGCATCCCATCTCGGCCAGAGTCTCGACCACTTTGGGGCTCAACCGGTCGGCGCGTGAGATGCATTCAAATGGCAACTTCACCCCGCGCTGTTTCAGTTCGGCCGCGTATTGAAAGAGCCAGCCGTGATGAATCGTGAACACATCGTCCGCCATCCACGCCATCTGCGGCTGATAGCGTTTAATCAACCATTCCAGCTCGTCCGCCACCGACGCGGGTTTCCGGCGGCGGTGAGTCTTTCCGAAAACTTCATGGCTGCACCAGCGGCAGTGATAGGGGCAGCCCCGCGCCGTAATCAGCGAGACGGATCCCATGCCATGATGCTTCCGCCAGACCTCGACATAGCGCGACATATCGATCGATTCCCGCGCCGGCCACGGCTGCGTGTCGATATCTCGAATCTGCTCGCGCGGTTTCGTCCGCACGATGGCACCGTCGAGTGCCTTAAAAGCAATGCCATCGACTTTATGCAGCTTCTCGGGGGAACTCGACTGCATGATCGGAACCAGTTCCTCCAGCGTGATTTCTCCCTCGCCAATGACCACCACATCGGCGCCCGCGGCCAGGTAATCACTGACATATGCACCCGGCTCCGGACCACCCACAACCGTCTGCCAGCCTGCTTCCTTAGCCACGCGGAGAATCTCGATTACATTCCCGCGAGTCATCAGATTCGCGTACACGCCAAGAATGGACGGCGGTCCCTGCCGCAACAAATCCCAGAGCTCCCGTCGAGAAGAAAACGTCGAGTCAAATACTTCCGCGCTCAATCCCTGCTGCCGCAAATGCGAGCAGATATAAAGGATCCCCAAGGGCGGATAGGGCTTCATGATCTGAAGCTCCTTCGGATCCTCGTACAGGAAATAGCCGTGAGTGAGAAGTATGTCCATGATTGAATCAACTACGCAGATCGTTTAAGAGCTCATCGAAACTCGTGCTATGAACTGGCGCGTGCAATTGCGCGACTTTTTCGTCGGAGAAAGTGCCCAGCGCTGTAGGGCTGGAGTTGCGACAGGTTTTTTCCAGGCGCATGACGCGTGTCCACAGTTCCTCGGGTTCGCCGCGGGCCGGTGGTTCTTTTTTCGCGCCATGGGAAGAACCAGAATTCCAGGAATCGACCTGCGCGTGCAAAGCGTCATGAAGCGCGCGATAAAATTCGTTGGTATAAGCCCCTTGAAACATCATGGACAGATCTTCGCTATCGGACCAGTTTGTCTTCTCTCCGAGCTGCGTCTGAACGCGATTGAAGAACTTAGTTCCGGGCAGCGGGTATGAGACCGAGACCCCGATCTCATCGGGTCGGGTGTCGCGTACCAGGCGAATGGTGTTCTGAATATCCTGCCAGGTCTCGCCGGGATACCCGAACTGCAGGAAGTAGCAAGCGCGAATGCCCTCGTGGCGCAGATTTTCGCGAGCCTTGGCAATCTGTTCGACTCGCGTTCCTTTCTCCATGGCGTCGAGAATTTTTTGCGAACCTGACTCAGCGCCCATCCACACTTCCGCGCAACCGGCGCGGCGCAGCGCACTGACGTTGTCGGCAGTCATTAAATCTACCCGCGACTGCATTTTGAAAGGGACTGCAGCGTCGAGCTTTTCTACTTCCGTCGCTAACTCGCGAATCCACTTCGGCTTGAGTCCAAAAATATCGTCGGCGAACCAGAGATGATCGACTCCGAAGTCGTACTTGAGCTGACGCATCTCCTCAGCGACCTGTGCGGCTGACCGAACCGAAAACGAATCGCCGTAAATCGGCTTGGCGCACCAGTTGCAGCGATATGGACATCCCCGGCTGGCCACAATATTCAGAGAAAAATACCCGTGTGCCCCTTTCCATGCGGAGCGGTATTGACTCACATCAATCAGATCGCGACAAGGAAACGGTAACTCGTCCAGATTGCGCATCAGACCACGCGCGGCCGTTTTGATCAGCTCCCCCGTGCTCTTCCCCATATAGGCCAGCCCGTGAACATTCGCCAGGCCATCGTCATCTCCCTTCAGGAGCCGAGATGCCGCTTCGAACAATGTCCACTCCGCTTCCCCGAGCAATACACATCGAAAACCCTTTTGCAGGTAGTCCAACGCATGATCGGATGCATCGGAGCCGTTTACCAGAACAGTGGCGCCGGCGCGACGCGAACTTTCAAGAATCTTGTAGGCAACTTCCCGCATGCGAGTCAGACACATTTTCGTGAGGAAATTGAAATTGTCTTCAAAGACCACCACGATTCGCGGACGATGCTGATCGAGTGCGGCCTGAAATCCTCCTTCAGGATCGTTCAGCATGGCGTCAAACAATGCGACCGATATTCCCACGCTGCGCAGAAGCGCCGCCGCGTAAAGCGTCCCGAGGGGAGGATAGGGCTGCATCTTCCGCGCTTGCTTGCGGTCGTAATAGAGATGATAAGAATGGGTTAGCAGTACATCAGCCACGTTAGTTGCGCCTCACTCTCGCTATAAGCTAATCAACACACTTCCCGCGTACGCTCGGCCAGAGCCCGACCCGTCAGCAGAGATCGTCGCGTCACAACCTTTTCTGCGGTACGAGATAGCCAGAGTTCCCAGGGAAACGAGTAGCGGCTCTTGCCGATTCGCCAGCGGACGGGCGCTCCCAACAACCGCCGGACACCGCGCCGAAACCACGGAATCCTGGTCGCGACCTTGCGGATCTGGTTGTTCAGCAGGAAATACTCCAGACTTCGGCGTAGTCTTCGCAGATCCTCGCCGCGCAGCCAGGGGAGCACATTCGTGCCCAGGGCTAGCGTCTCCCACTCTGCCAGAGTCTGCGGCTCGCGCACTCCCAACTCTTTCAATTGCGGCCAAATGGGAATGCCGGGATAAGGAGTAAAAATGTTGGGCGAAAAACTAACGTTGGAATATTCCCGGGCAATATCGCTCATGATCCGAAACGTCTGCTGGCGATGCGCCTCGGTTTCTCCGGGGTAGCCGAGAATGATGTTGAAGACCACATGAATGCCGGCCAGGCTCGTCTTGCGGGCCGTCTCCACCATCTGGTCGACGTGCTGAAATCTCTTGTTCATCAAGGTCAGCACTTCCTGCGATGCCGACTCGGTACCGAATCCGATGTGGTGCACGCCACTCTCGGCCAGCGCGGTTACATCCTCATCACTCATCAGCGCCAGAAAATCCGTCGAAGTCTGAAAGTCCCACTGAAACTTGACTCCACTGTCAATGATTCCCTTGGCGATGGCCACAGCGCGCTTGCGATCGACCAGAAAATTGGAGTCGAAAAAAGGTACATGCTCGATCTCGTAGCGCGGCACCAGTTCAGCGAGTTCTTCGACGACCCGCTCGACGCTGTAGGCGTTGAATCGCCGTTTGTAGAAGACCTGGTCGGTGCAGTAGTTGCATTGATAGGGGCAGCCCACGCTACTGGTATAGGCCAGTTGCCGTACTCCGGAATCCGCGGCATAAATTCCAGGATCGGCCATCTCATAGGCGGGCCGTGGCAGGCTGTTGATATTCGCCACCGGCCTTTCCGGTTCGTGAACAATTCCGCCGTCGGCATCCTTGAACGACAAGCCTTGCACGCCGCCATACTCTTGTCCCGCTGCAATTCGCTGCGCCAGTTCGACCAACGTCAACTCGCCCTGCCCACGAATGATGGCGTCTACAAAGGGCTCCCGCAGCGTCTGCTCCGTCGCCAGGCTGGCATGCCAGCCGCCAAACACAATCGGGATTTTTGGCCGCAGCTTCTTGACAGCCCGACAAATTTTGACCGCAGCCCCAATATGCGGTCCCGTCAGCACTGAAATTCCCAGGCAAAGTGCGTTCTCGGTTTCGCGCAGAATAGCTTCTTCGTAATCCGGAGATATGAAATTATCGACCAGCTTGACGTCGAACCCAGCCTCGCGCAGAGGTGAAGCGAGGCATAGCAAAGAAAGCGGCGCGCCTAAAGGTGGCCCGTCGTACGGTGGATAAAACAAAACGACTTTTCTGCTCTCGAACAAATGCCCCCGCTTCGATTAAGTCAGCAATCGTACTCTAGGCGGGGACTTGCGATTGACTACGGCTTGTCAAAATTGTGTCACTTTTCCCGTTGTAGGAATGTTAGTCCGGATCTTTGACTTACCGACAATTGCTGGAAAATTTGCAGAAGTTTGACACCCCGGAGACAACTCGTAGTCTGGCGATTGGCTACTCTACTCGCCGTGTCTTCCGTCTGGGCCAACACTCAGCCTAGATCATAGTAAGTCCACTCACTCAAGACGCAGGGCTTCGAGCGTCGCTGCATGATTCTTTTCTACAACCCGAAAGCCACCAAGCCGCGCAACCGGCGCTATCCCTTGTCCATCCTTGCCATCGCCGCGGTCGTCGAAGGCAAAGAAGAATATGCCATCGTCGATGGCAACCTCGATCCCAATCCGACAGAAAGCCTGATCGCGCTCATCCAGAAACATTCCGTCGAGTTGTTGGCGGTCACGGTAATGCCGGGACCGCAGACCGTAGGGGCGGTCGCAAGCTGTCGCGAAATTCGTTCCCGGTTCCCCAATCTGCCGATCGTGTGGGGAGGGTACTTCGCCACAAATTACACCTCGGCCACACTCAACGCAGCCTACGTCGATTACGCCGTCCGGGGCCAGGGCGAGCAGACTTTTCTGGAATTGCTGGAAGCCATTCGCGGCTATCGTGATTTCAAAGACATCGCCGGCCTCTCCTACAAGCGTGCCGATGGGACGCATGTGAGCAACCCGGATCGTCCCATGAAGCCGCTCGACGATTATCCCTGGTATCCATATCATCGTCTGCCCGACAAATATCTCTTGCCTACATTTCTCGGAAGGCGCACCGCGGTTCATCAGGCCAGCATCGGGTGTCCCTATCGCTGCAATTTTTGCGGCGTCGTGAACTTTTCCGGCAGCCGCGAAAAGATGGAATCACCCGCCCGAACCGAAGGCATTCTGCGCCATCTCGTCGCGACCTACGGTGTCGATGCGGTTCAGTTTTACGACAACAATTTTTTCCTGCGCGAGAATCACACTCGCGAACTCGCCGACCGCATGGCTCCGCTCAACCTGCGCTGGTGGTGCGAAGGGCGCACCGACATCATGATGCGCTATTCCGACGCAACTTTCGAAGCGCTCCGGCGCGCGGGCTGCACTATGATTTTTTTTGGCGCCGAATCCGGATCGAACGAAATCCTGAAAGAGATGAACAAGGATCTGACCGCCGAAGATACTTTCGCTCTGGCCTCGCGCATCCGCCGCTTCGGCATCGTTCCCGAGTTCTCCGTCATCTTCGGTAATCCCAAGGATCCCGAGGGCGACACTCGCGACTGCATCCAGTTCATTCGTCAGCTCAAGCGCCTGAACCCGGACTCCGAAATCATCGTCGAGCATTACACACCCGTACCCCAGCGCGCTCGCATGTATGGTGACGTGGAAGATAAAGTGAATTTTCCAACCACTCCCGATGAGTGGGCCACTGACCACTGGCAGCGGTATGCCACGCAGAAAGATCCGCAGACGCCGTGGCTGCGGCCCGCCACCAAACAACTGATCGACAATTTTGAACTGGTCGTTTCGTCCCGCTGGCCGACCGTGCAAGACATTCGACTACCCGCATGGGGGCGATTGGGGTTGAAGGCCTTAAGCAGTTGGCGCTATCGCCTGGGAATCTACACTGCGCCGCTGGAGCTGAAATGGATGCAGCAGTTCATCGACCTGCGCAAGCCCAAGGCAGAAAGCTTATGAACAGCCATCCAACCCTCGAGTTAGCGGTTGCCGAGGCCTACGAACGCTGGGCTCCGATCTACGACCAGACTCCCAACCCGCTTCTGGCCCGCGAGGAGCGTTATCTCTTGCCGCTGCTTCTTGAGTCGCAATATCAGCGCATCCTCGACCTCGCTTGTGGCACCGGCCGCTGGCTTGAAAAGCTGGTGACCCAATCCGCCTGCCCCGCAGTTGGAATCGACTCATCGTCAGCCATGCTGCAAGTCGCCGCCGGAAAACGTGCGCTCAGAAGAAAACTCGCCCGCGCTTCTTGTGAGATGCTGCCGTTCGGTGACGGGGTTTTCGATCTGGCCATCTGCTCGTTTGCGTTGGGTCACGTTCAGGACTTGCCATCCGCAATCCACGAGTTAGCACGCGTGACTAAACCCGAAGCCGACGTCTTCATCAGCGACCTGCATCCCGAAGCCAACGCGCGCGGCTGGCGAACCGGTTTTCGCGACGGTAACGGCGGAGTTCAAATCGAAATGTCGCCACGTACCACCGAGCAAACGATCGACACGTTTTGCTCCACCGGATTCGAATGCTTGAGCTGCATGGCGTTGCACCTGGGAGATCCGGAAAGGCGGATCTTCGTGCGTACGGGCAAGGAAGAAGCGTTCGCCTCCGCCTGCGAATTCCCCGCAGTGCTGGTCTGCCACTTCAGAAGGCTTGATGCGCCCATCGAAGGCGAGCTCACGCAGTGATTCAGATGCAAACAAGCCGGATCCAATCTTCATTAAACCAATCTGCCGGGGTGCAACCATGACGCGGGCGCCAGCGGAAGAGATCGTCGAGTTCCTCAGGTTTTCGAATGACTCGGGCGACCGAGTGACTGCGCTCAACAAACTGACCGCACGCAATTGGAAGCAGAGCATCCCGTGGCTCGACGACTCCGGCTTGGCCTTTTACTTTCTCCAGAAATTAAAAGTGAATAAGTCGTCCGATGCTGTTCCAGCCTGGGCCGTCGAAAAGCTGGAAAATAATTTCGCCCACAACCAGGCGCGGGTTGCCCACATGGCGCGGCAGTTTGCCATCCTCAACGACAAGTTCACTAACGCCGGCGTGCGATTTGCCGTGCTCAAGGGCGTTTCCCTGGTACCCCAATTTTGCCCCGATGCGACTCTCCGGCATCAGGGAGACTTCGACTACCTGATCGACGAGCACGGCCTCCCGGCAGCTCGTCAGGTCTTGGTCGATGCGGGGTACATCGCTAAGTCACCATCCTCCCGCCAGGAATTTATTTTCGTCACGCCGGGTAAGAGCGCACCCTCCCGCAGCGGCGAGCAATACCAGGCACATTCGCCGCACGCAGTTGAATTACATCTCGATATCTGGGACAGCGAAGCGGTCGAACTGCCTGCCCTGCCGCAGCTTTTCTCTGTCGAGCGCACCTGTGTTCACCAGTGGAACGGACTTTCGTTCCCGGCTCTCACCGGCGAGGATGCGTTCCTTCTTCAGGTGCTACACGCCTGCGGACACTTGTTCACCTGTTGGATACGAACTTCGAATCTGTTTGAGATCGCCTACTTTCTGGACCGGCAGGCGTCGGATGAATCGTTCTGGAACCAGATCGACCGGCGAGTCGGCAACAACTTGTTGCTGCGAGAGTTCGTGGTGCTAACTACCGAACTTGCGGCCGGGCTGTTTGGAGCCCCGGCCCCACCGCTGGTTCGTTCTTGGAGTGGAGCGCTTCGCCCCGGCGCCAGAGTATGGATTGAACATTACGCGCAGAGTTGGGCACTTTGCGAACTTCCGGTCCACGATCTCCTATTGTTTCCAAAAGCCAAACTTGCTCTGTTCCTGCACCAGCAATACAGTGGCACGGCGTCTCAGGTCGGCGTAACGCGAAAGCGGCTGCTGCCAGTTTCGCGACTCTCGCAAATTTCGCGGACATTGAAAATCAAGCCCTCGCTGCTTCTGGATGCGAACTGGCGGAAGCGCCAGCGGCTGATCCGGAAAACTGTTTACCACACCCTGGCCGGCTTCCGATACCTCTGCGAGATCCCACGCTGGCTCTGGCTGAATCGAGCCGCGCGACGAAAGGTGCTACTCGACTCACGCTTTCCTGTAGGGAAAGACTCGTCTCCGCTCCCGGGATCGATCGAGTTTTGACAATTTGAAGACAACCCCAGTTCGACCGGTTGATATTTTTAGGTCACGAGTTTCCGCGAGTTTGATTCAAGTCGAGCGAAGCGCGAATCAGAACATTTTCAGTTCGAGTCAACGAGATCAGAGCTGAAGTCGAAGCTCTCGATCGACATTGAAGAAGTGAGAGGCAACCCCGTGAAATCGTCGAAGAAGATCATATTTTTTGTGGCTTCATTTTCCAGCATCGAGGCGACCGCTCCTCTTGGCATCCTCGCCATCGCAACTCCGCTATTGGAGGCCGGTTATGACGTTCGCATCATCGATTCGACCATCACGCCGGACTACAAGAAGCGGATTCTGGAAGAAGTGAAGGACGCGCTGTGCCTGGGCATTTCTCTGGTCACCGGCCCCATGATCCGCGAGACGGTGGATGTCGCCAAGGCGATCAAGAAGTGGGATCCTGATTTTCCGATCGTGCTCGGCGGCTGGCATCCTTCGCTGCTGCCTACGCAGACTCTCGAAGCGGAATACGTGGACATCGTAGTTCGTGCGCAAGGTGAGGAGAGCATGCTGGCGGTTGCTGACCGGCTGCGGGACGATGCGCCACTCGACGATGTGCTTGGCATCGGATTCAAGCGCGACGGAAAGCTGATCTTCACGCCTGAACGCCCGCTGAAGCGGCTCGATCAGATGCCGGCCAAGGCCTATCATCTGGCCGACTTCGACGCCTACGAGAAAATTTGCGGCCGCCGTTGGACCATGTACGTCTCCAGTCTGGCCTGCCCGTTCAACTGCGCCTACTGCACCAACGCTGGGGTCTACGGACGCAAGTGGAATGCGCTGCCGGTCGAGCAAGTGGTGGAAGAGACGATCGAGTTGACGAACCGCTACCGGCTGGAACTGTTGTGGCTCGCCGACGACAATTTTCTGGTCGATCTCAACCGCGCGCTCCAAATTGCCGAAGGTCTGGTCCGCGCCGGCGGAAAATTCAAGTGGAGCATTCAGGCCACCACCAATCTCACGGCCCGTCTCACCGTCGATGAGTTGACTCTGCTGCGCCGTTCCGGCCTGCATCAGATCTGCCAGGGCATCGAAACCGCGTCCCCAACGGTGATGAAGCTGATGAACAAGGATTTTCAGGTTCTCGGCGACATCTACCAATCCACCGAACGCTGCCTCGGCGCGGGGGTGATTCCGTCGTTCAATATTATTTTTGGTTTCCCCGGCGAAGGCCCGAAAGAGCGGCGCGAAACCGTCAACTTCATGATGGACATCTGCCAGAAATTTCCCGGCGCAGAATTTTGGACGAATATTTTTACGCCGTATCCAGGCTCGCCGATTTTTCAGCGCGCAGCCGAGTTGGGCATTGAAGCTCCGACGTCGCTCGAAGGCTGGGCCGATTATTTTCCGCGCTACACGGTTTTGCCCTGGCTCAAAGGCAGCGACCACCAGCGAGTGCAGACCATGCGCGATTATTTGCGCATTGCGTTCGATCGAGCCCCCATCTCCACCAAGAACGAGGGCTGGTTCGCCAAGGCGATTCAGCATCTTACCGCTTATCCGGCTCGCGTCCGCTTGAATTACGACTTCTACAACTTTCCGGTCGAGCTCTGGATCAATCGCCAGTTGAAGAATATTGTGAAACTTCCGAAGCCGAGTGTGGATGCCAAGCGTCTGCAGCCGGAGACCGCGCCGAGCGCGTAAGTGCGAAAGTTAATTCGCTGGTAACGCCGACTCCTTGCTTCGTCGCATCAGATCGGAAGTTCTGCGATCATTCCGCCACCTTGAACCACCATAGATAAAACTTCGAAGACTCGCGGCGGCGTAACAAACGTGCTCTTACGGGGCGAAGCGCCCAACTCAGGCCATACCAGGGTTTGGACACCTTCCACTGAATTGCCAGGCGCTCTGCCAATTCGTTCAACACACTCGCCGTCAGGTAGTCGCGGCTGTTATCACTATCAGGACAGATGCCAAATTGCTTCTCGAACATTGCTCGTCTTTCTGCCTGCATCTGCTTGCCGCTCTCTTCATACCGATAGAAAGGGCTGTCGGCAACGATCACCATTTCCCGGCCGGCGCACGCAGCGCAAGACTTCCCTGAGGGTTCGCTCGTAGTCCGACGAGTAATGGAACGAAGCATTAAAAATCGCAACGTCAAATTGCTCAGAGTCGAACGGGAGATGATCCATGTCTGCTTGGAACCGCGGGAAACTATTCGGCAGGTGAGCCAGATAGTGACGAGCCGCACCGAGACCATCCACATCGTTATCCAATAGGTCCACGGCAACCGGGTTGTAGCCTTGCTTCGCCAGTCGATAACTAAGCCATCCATTTCCAGCGCCGATGTCAAGAATGCGGCAGTCTGAAGGCAGCTTGCTATCGATCTTGGGTAACAGATGGTCCTGCAGGTAGAGCAGAGTCCGGGCGCGAATTCGCCATATCCAATTGTGTCTGTTCGTCACATCCTTGAAGGGCAGTGCGAGGTAGTAATCCGCCGTCTGAGAACCCCACCCTTCCTTTGCCCGGACCACCTCGTAGTCGCGAACGAACCGCTCGAACCGCGCCTTGCCCTCAGGTGCCAAAGCGCGCACAATCCCATTGACTTCTGCCATGACGAATCCGCATGCAGCGCACGTCGCTTGTAAGGATTCTTCGACGTCGATATCGGGCATGCGACACCCGCACGCAGGGCATAGGAGTCGGAACGCACTATTATCTTGATCTTGTCCCTGCGCAGTCGCAGTCATTTGTCCACCCAACCCCGTAGGAGCGCCGGGCTCAATACGGCCAACAACGTTTTAAGACTAATCACGCTGGGCACAATATTTGTCAACAAACTGTCAGCTAGTGAACGACCGTTGCTTCCGCCAAGGCCGTGAGTCCCAGACCGCGACCACAGTCCGTGGCGTAAATTACACGTTTCGAATCAGTCGTCCACGCGGGATTGATGGAGTTGCACTCGCCCGCACTCAGTTGTATCTCCTGGCTTCCTTGCAAATCCATCGCGTATAAACGCCAGTTGCCGCCTTGTTCGCAGCTGAAGGCCAACCACCGTCCATCGGGTGACATCGCCGGATAGCGCACCGAACATGCTGGCTGCGCCATCTGCTGAACATCTCCCGACGGCGTCGCAACGTAGAGTGCAAACCGGCCGGTCCGCTTCGAACTGAAGATGATGCGATGCTCGAGGGCAAATGTGGCGTCTCGCACATCGTAATCCGGTCCTGCTATTTCGCGCGCTCCGGTCTCCGCTGCCTTGGCCACGCCGGCGCCTCCTGTCGCAGTGATCGTCTGAATCCACAAACTGCTTCGTCCGCGCACGTCCCGCACGAACCCAAGCATCTGACCGTCAGGTGAAACGATCGGCGCTTCCGCATCTTCCACTTCAGTCGTCACCGAAACAGAGCCTTTCCCCAAATCGGCGTTCGGGAAGCGCACGACACGCGAATCACCCCGCGATCTCTGCTCAGTCCAAGCTTGTTCAACCCATACCGAGTCCGACAGTTCGGGAGCCGCCGGGTGAAAAAAATCGCTTCCCATTCGCGTCAAATCCAGAATCGAAACTTTTTCATGCGACGAATCAACGCCCGGCTCAGCGTGCAACCGCCGAAGCGTGTACCCTTCCCCAGTCATGCCCGTGAACAGCAAGCCGCCCGACGCAAGCGAGGGATTGCCCGCGAACAGATCTCCCGGTTCGGTGGCAATTCGCGCCTTATAGTTGTCGAATTGCCCATCGAGATGACACACAGTCGAGATAAACCCAGCCACCACCAGTACGATCAACGTCGATGCAGGCAGGGCCACGCTCCGAAACTTGAACAACACCCGCAACTCCGCACCCCGCGGCAACAGCGCCCCCAGCAACACTCCACCCAACAGCGTCATAAACAGCAGCCGCGAAAAAAACAGCAAGCTGTACCAACCCGTGGGCGATGCCCAGGCTGGCTGCAGCAGCGGGCCGCCGATCAGCCCATAAAGAATCACCGCAGCGCCGGCCATTGTCCATTGCTTCCGGGCAACCAGGTAATTCGTGAGCAGCGCTCCGCTCAAAATCAACGCCACCAGGTGATACGTGCCCACAAGAGACGACAAAAACAACAACATGAAAGCGTAGGCCGCCCATTCAAGTTTCACGCGTTCGAGCTTTGCATCGCCGTCATCGTCCTGCCTCTTCAAACAGATCGCCCACACGAACGCGACCAGGATGAAGCCGTGAACCAGAGGATGAAGCAACGCATACAACCATGGAATATGCGCCACCGGCGTGGGATTGAGTTCCGGTTCCGCGATAAACAGACGACGCAACAGGGCAGTCCAGCTATTCCAACCGGTGTTGTAAGGGTCGAGGTACTCGCCCCGCAGCCCCGCCGGCAATATCTCACGCGCATACAACACGCAGGCATCGGTTCCGAACGCGTGGAGTGAGGCGACACCGGCCCCCACAAGTCCAACGAGTAGTCCCGCCGCGGCCCGCCATCGTTTCTTGCCAAGAAAATAAATCAGGAACAGGGCAGGATAAAGTTTCAGCGCAGCCGCAATGGCGAGGCTTAGGCCGGAAAGAAAAGGTCGTTTCCCGAAGTAAAGCCACGCCGCCAAAGTCAGCAGGAGCAGAACCAGCAGATGCATTTGCCCCAGCAGGAAGTTGCTGCGGAGAGGGATGAACATCAGAAACATCAACAACGCAACCTGCACCCAGCCCAGCTTCGTCATCCGGGTGAGCAGGCCGCCAATCAAAAGCAGAAACGCAAGATTTGCCCCTAGCCACCAGTGTTTCGCCTGCAGCGGCGGAAGCGTGCACCAGAGCCACACCGGCAGCGCCGACGGAAAAGTAGAAGGTGCGAAACCCACTCGCCCTTGTTCGATTCCGGCGTGATCCTTCTGCCGCTGCAGCCACGTCCATTCATAGATACGATCGAGCGGATACCCCTCGTGATACAGACGCGCGACCAGGTAATAGTTGGGAAAGTCCGAACCGAGATGCTGCCACGCAGGAACGAGTCCCTTCACGGCAAAACCAACGACGAGGCACACGAGCAGAACGAGTTCGATCCAGACTAGCGGCCTAGACCTGCCGCTGCGAGACTCTGGAGTGCCTCCGGTCGAGTCCTGCACTTCAGTATTCACCCCGCGGCTTCTCTAGTAGATGCCAGGAATTACCTTCGCCGTCGTTCGCGCGTACGACTCATAGCTCAGGCCGAACAATTTTCGTAAATGTTTTTCTTCCACTGCGATCTTCCTCAGCAGGAGCAGCCCCCACGCGAAAACCAGCAACCATCCAAAAAGGCTGGCAAAAATCAGGGCCATGGCTACTTTTCCAACAATGGCGGCCCCATAACGCGGATGGCGCACGTACCGGTACGGTCCGCGGTTCATCGGCACCGGTTCCGTTTCGCCTTGCTTGAAATATCTGGCGAGATAGCCGTCGGTCCAAATCTGCCAGAGGGTAACTGCGAGATACAGAACGAGTCCAGTCGCTTGCAGCGCAGGCTTTTCCAGCCAGGGTGTGAACCGCCAGTGACCGTAGTCCAGAAAGACCAGCAGGTCCAAAGCCATCAGCAACATTACCCACTGAGGTCCCGAGGGATCGGAGTTGAGCGCCCACCATTCCTGACGAAGTGGCCGGGATCGAAAAACACCGAGGCTGGAAACAATCGAATGGAGCGATCCCACGAGCCGTAATCCAAAATAACCTGCGGCGAACCAGTCAAGTCGCAGCCACGGGTTCGGTCCATGCCACTGGATCAGGCACGCCAGAACAATGCCCAGATATCCCACTGAGCCCGCCAATGTTTTCCAGAGTGTAGGTCTCATCGGAGCATCTTCTCGATGAACTCGGCAGCAATCCTAGGATCACTACCGTATTGAAGATTGTAAACAGGTTGTGCGGCCAGGGCGGCTAACGCAGTGGTGGTTTGTGCATCAAATTGTGGGTCTTCGTTGAACAGCATGCACTCACGCAGCCGAGAAACAGCATCTTCCCGAGTCATCTCTCGGAGCTGTGGTTCGCCGGTTGATCTACGCTGCAAAAACAGGTTGCAAACTGGAGTGACCGGCTGCGCCCAGCGTGCCTGCAATGGACTCTTGTCAAAATAATAAAACGAAAGGTCGGAATAAGTAGATTGTTGCGCTGTCTGCCGCAATTCCGGCAGGAAGTCCAACGTTTCAGGACGGAACACTGCTGGAAATGGATCGCCCCACCCGCGCAGAGAATTCTCGCTCATGTCTAGGAACACAACCTGATCAGCGTGAAACTCCATGCCAAGTTTCGCGGCGAGATAAGAGGCCGTAGTCTTGCCGGAGTTGGGGGGACCAAAAATCATGACGCCGCGATCTTCCACCCCAACGCATCCTCCGGACAGGGCCGTCAGTCCGAGACTTGCAGCGGTCATGCAGAACAAAATATCGAGTGGAGGGCGGTGCCTGAATCTCGGATCGCCCTCGACAAACTGTTCAGCAAGGAAGGCGACAGCTTCTCGTCGCTTAAGGTCGACGGCCAGGAAACCTCGTTGTCCGATGTTGACGTAACGAAGCCCCGCATCCGAAAACGCTGAGAGTTCTCCGGCAGTGGAGAGTGCGCGTGGATCGGACTCGCATACGAGACGCCAAAGAAACTCGGGCTGCTGCACGGTTCCGTGCTGATGGCGTTCAAAGAACTTGATCGTGAGTGCCAGCAGTTTCGTGCTGTTCGTCTCCACACGGACAGTTCTTTGCATTAGTTGCACGTTTGCGGCGTATGGCGTCGGAGTAAAACGACGCAGCAAATCCGGCCGCTTCATCGCGGTTACGGCCTCGCCAGAAGACACCAGGGACTTTCTTTTCAATTCAGGCGGCCACACGCTTTCTGCAATATTTTCCATACTAGCCAGCCAGATACATCAAACGTTGAGCGATCTCCTGCGGTCTGCCGCCAAACGCCAGATGCCAGCACGGCAGATCGAGCAGTTTCGCGATTGTGTCTTCCTGAGCACCAGCCGCCTCAGGCGCCTCGACCATCAGATCCATTTCGATGCGGGACCTCGCTGCGCTGCGTTCCATCGGTGTCATCGAGAAACCAGCGTTCTCGTGCCGGTCAAGAAATATCAGAGCCCGCGGTTCACATTCGCGGGCCCCATTTCGTCCAAATTGCCGGTTTGGTTCGCAGTGAAAAACTAATTCTCCATTTTGTACGTCGCGCGGTTCTTGACCGCGAAGCCCCTCAAACCAGGCTGCAGCCTCGCGCCTCAGCTTGAGCGGCCTCGGCATTCCCCACGCCGCTAGCTTCCCTTGCTTGGAAGAACAGAAGATCCGATCATCGGCAAGAAATCGGAAGCCGGCCTCCGTCAGCGCCATAGCGAGCGTCGATTTGCCCGAACCGCCGGGCCCAATCAAGACCAATCCGTTCTGATCTCTGGCCACGCAAGAAGCGTGCAACTCAACGATGCCAACCGATCCCGCCAAAACAGACAGCAGCATGGGAAAGATCACCGTCTTCCAGTACCCGGCATCTGCCACCATGCCCGCGGAAAACCGGCCAATCACGCGGCGAGCGCGAAGATCGGCAAGCAGCGAACTTCGCGCGTCGAAGCCGACGAAGACCAAGTGGCCAAGTCCTCGCACGTAAGGTTTCGGCCACGGTGGTTGCGCCGGGCGGGCGTCATCCACCCAAAATCGGATCGAGAAGTCATCCGCCGTCGCATCCGGCAAATCTACCGGCAGAAATGTCTCGTGCGCGACTCCGATCAGGTCCTCAGAATTCGTCGAAAAACTGCAAATCGCTCCCGCCGCCATGTAGCGCTGGCACAGTGGAGTCTCGGCGTTCTTATGCAAGAAATCCTGGATGCTCATATCCGCGCGGCACGATTTCGAGCTGTAATCGGAATCGCAATCGAAGCCACTTCTTTCGCCAGCTAATATTCGCCGAAGTGCTCGAGAAAGTCGTCAATTTCTTGTCAAATCCCGCGACATTCTCGGCCCCCAACATTCTCGGCCCTGCAGTCGAGAAATCGAGGCACGTCGACTTCAGGAGGGATCGAACGTGAGCACGAGTCGGTCGGCGAAGATGCCTCGTTTGGCGAGGTGTCCGTCGGGCCCATCAGCTCGTTTCAGCCCGGAGCGTTGCAATACGGGCTTGAGCATCAGCGGCAACAACGCCAAATTGATGTGGAGTCCGAAGCAGGTGTGCAGCCCATAGCCGAAATGCATGTATTGATAAGGGCGCCGTTCTGCATTAAATCTCTCTGGCTGCGGAACGCGGCGGCCGTCGTGCATCGCCGAGCGGGTTGCCGCAACCACCGTCGTACCTTTGCGAATCTTGTGAGAGCGCCAGCTTCCCGCCGCGACCACATAATCCTCGGCGGCATTCCGCAAAAGCCCTGGAGTCAGCGGATCAAAACGCATGGCTTCAAACACCAGCCCGGCAAGGCGCAGATCGTCATTCTGTCGCGCCGCTTCTTGCGCCATCGCCAGCGCGTCGGGCCGCCGCAGCAGTTGCTCCATTGCCTGCGGAGCCACCATCGGCGGTTGCGGCAAACCACCAACTATAAAACCGACCAGGTTGGTCCGGATGGTGGCGTCGTCCATCCCGGGCGCACCTGCCGCCTGCAGCACCAGGCACCGTCCCAGAACATCATCACGAATACCGCCTGTCAGCGCCTGTTGACGGCGAGCGGCGATAAGGCTATCGACATAGGCGCGCAGCTTGGGAGCGTAGACATCAACTTCGGCCCGCAGAGCCGGATCATTCGCCGGATCGGCAAATTGAAATTCAAACAGCCGGGTCGCCCATACTCGAAGATCGGCATCCGCCGGCCCCGGAGTTCCAAAGTAATCGCACAGGACATCAAACGTGACCGACCGCACCATGTCGACGATTTCAATCCGTCCGTTGGAAGCCGCCACGAGGCTTTCCGCCCGGGCGGCCGTCGCACAGGTGAGCCGCTGCTCAATATCCTCGCGGCGCACCACCATCCGCATGTTGGTCGTGTCGCGCGTGTACTCTTCTGTTTCCGTCATCGCCAGAAAAAACGGATGGCCGCCCATGATGACGTCCAGTTTTTCTTTATAGGGATTAACAAATACTTCACTGCGCGACATGACTTCCTGCACGTCGTCGAAGCGCGTAACCATAGCGAACTTCCCGTACGACGGTATGGGCCACACATTCCTCAGCAATCGAAAGATGCCGTCGATGTGGTCCATCCCCCACGCCGTAGCTCTCCCCTTGAGGGATCGGTCGGGAGGAGGCGCCGGCCGCAGGATGTCCGCCGACGCCCCTGTGTTCATCGCCGTGCTCATCACAGTTCTCCGAGATAACGCAATGCACTCAGGCTGGGCAGGAAAAAATATCCTCCACCCCGCGCCGTGATGAACGTCTCCAGCACCGGTTGCTGGCGCACCGGCCTTGCAGGAATGCTGAACGGGCATTTCGGTCCTGTTAGAGGATCGCTCTCTTGAAACTCGCCCCCGAACATCGGATTCAGCAACCACGTATGCTGAACGAACTCGAACTGCCGGTCGATCTCACTGTTCAAGCAGACAAAGATGAGACCTCGATCCACTCCATCATCCGTGTACGGATCAGCGATCGGGGTACCGTAGATTCTTCCCCGGCGCACGATGCGATGCCGGTTCGTCGCCTGAATAATGTCCGGGATGTCACTCTTTTGCGGAGCCAACCCGTCCCGCGGATTGGCGCGGCGCACATGAGAAGTGACCGGACAAGCATAGCCAGCGCGATCATTCGTAAAAAAAGTCATCTCATTCCCCGCGATCGGACCGCCCGGCGCGAGCATCTTACCCTCCAGCGTTCTGCCCACTGACTTCGTCGCCAGCCACTCGGCTGTCGCCGCGTTGCCTTTCTCGTCAAGCAAATCCTGCGACGCCAGCTTCATGTTGTTCCAAAATGCGGGGACATTCTGCTTGAGCTGCCGGATCACGATATAGGTCCCGTTCCGCCCCAAATCGAAGAATCCTGTCAGCGCTTCCAAAGGTTTCAGATTACGCATTGCGGCCGGCGACGACACGACGACCGGGCCCGGAGCGGGCACATCATAAGTATTGATCTGGCCGAGAACGATTTCGCCCGCAGCAATTTCGTGCGGCGCCCGCTTCGCCACTGGAACTTCTGTTCCATCGACCAGCGCCGGTTGCGAAATTCCGTCGGCGAAACCAAAGTGTTCGTGCCGCATCCCCTGGCTGTCGAGATGCACCTGCTGCAGTAGCTTGCCGATCAAGGTCAGGTTAAAACACGCCAGGACCGCAGATTCCGCCGCTACCGAGCTATCCAACGCCTCCTGATCCGTTGCATACAACATCAATTGCGCATGCACGCACTTGGCATCCTCTTTGCAGTCGTTCCACGCCCACGTTGGCGGCGCGTGGTCGTCGACATCCCCGAGAAATCGTGGACGGTCACCGTAAGTCATGCCTTCTTGAAATGGAAGTGAGAACGTCGACATCGCCGCATCGTCCAGACCCAACTCGCTCAACCCGGCCGCGGACAGCGCCAGATTGATGCACTGCGTCCGCTTTCCTTTTGCATCGGTGATGCGCGAAACCACATCCCGCAGCCATCCCTTCGGGTCAGGCCGAGGGTCATCAGGCAGACCGATGAAGTTCACCAGAAGAAACATTGCCGCCAACATCTTCGAATAGGCGCTGACGACAATTCCCTGAACGTCCCCCGCGTCTTGCGGGCTGGGTTTCCACTTCGGATTTCCCGTCGATGTCATAGCAACTCTGCCCACGTATCCGCCTCTGCCTCGGTCATCGAAGCCTTGCAAATCCCATCGACGATGGTCGCATTGCGCAGAACTTGATTCACGGTTAGATCCTTATAAGCGCTGTACCAGAGGATGTTCTGCGTCTGCGACAGCCGGGCCCACGCCTTGAATTGGGTTCCGTGCGTCGCTCCTTCGTTTATCAAATCCTTCGTTCTCGGGAATCCGACACAGTTGCCCCACGCCAACGTCAGCCCCCGATGCGCCTTATCCACGAAATCATCGAGATAACTCTGCCACGTGCCATCGAAGTTGCTCAGAAACATGAGCCGCCCTGTATTCCCCACCAGAGTCCAGTGCGCAAAATGGATGGTCCGCATACTCGACAGGTAACCATCGGCCGCAACCAGCGGCACGAACTGCTTCAGCAATCTCAGCGCGACTCGAATCACCGTGCCACGCAGCGCTCCTGGCTTCACCAGAACCATGCTGGCCAAATGGTTCTGCACGATCTGGTCTTCCTGCGCCGCGAAGGCAGCGAGTTGCGCTGGATCCAAAATCGGGTCGGCCTGGGTCATGTCGGTTGTCTCAAGTCTGCGCAGCGTTCTCCAAAATTCGACCGCGCAAAAGCCCATCAGGATTACCAACCCAATCAACGCCCAGCGCGCACCCGCGTGCCCATGCCGCGGCAAGAATCCCGAGATGCACAGGAACAAAACAACAGCGATAAGGACAAGGCCCGCCAAGCCAGCAATCACAATCGGAAGTGCGCGCCCCAAAGCTGACCACCAGAACGACGATCGCTCCTGTCCCACCGTTCGCAAACCACTGGCACCTAACCCGGGATAGTTCTGGAGCACCGAAGCCCTTAATTCACGGTGCACATCCACAGTCGTCTTTCCGCGAAACGCCGGTGCCGCATCCCCCAGCTCCGACTGAATCGTCGCAAAGACATTCTGGTCGCGCCTGATCCGATCGGCGGTGATGCCGACCGCCCCGAAATGTTGCGCGGAGGGGGTGATCGAATACTTCTGAATAAAAGGCATAAGCGACCCCGTAGCACCATCCGCGAAAAGAGCCGCCCAGTCCTTGCAAATCGCCGGCTTGGTGCAGGCGAAGATTCCCCGCAGGTCATCTCCAATCAGCCGCAGGACGTCGCCCCAGTAGCTTTCGCTATCACCATCGAAATTATTCTCGAAGACCAGCAGCGGGTCGAAATGCTTATCCTCAAAGATCTGCAGTGACATGAAGTGAAGCTGTCCAATCTGCGACAAGCGAGGGAAAAGAATCGCACCCGGCGCCTTTGGATCTTCCTTCAAGGCCAGCGCGCGCACCCGATCACCCAGCAATTTAAAGCTGTTGGGATTCGCTTCGAGAACGATATCCACGATGCTAAACATAAGGCTCTGGATGAAATGCAGGGCCGGAACGGACTTTACATTCGAGGGGAAGGCGGAATTATAGGACGGACAAAAGTCTTATCGCCAGGGAAAAATCGCCCTGTTCGGATTTCGTAACAAGCTCGCAGCCGCGCTCAAAGCGGGATGAATGTCTGGCTAACTGGTCTTCTTCCTTGCCGCTGTAGCGCGACGGAGCAACTCGGGGGCTCCCAATCTCCCGCAGAATTCCTCAAATCCCGGCCGCGTTCCCTTCCAGCGCAAGTCTTCAATCGTATCGAACACGGGCACATCGAGCCTCAGGGTCGCCAGCGTGCGAAACAACAGGGCATCGTTCCACGCACCGAACAATGCCTCCGCCAAACCGCGCGCTCTGCGGATCGAACCATGCCACGCTCGCCAATCTTTCGGAATTTCTTCCAGATGCGCATATTGCGAGAGCACCTGCGCTGCAGCTTTCTGTCCCCACCCCGAAACGCCGGGAAAACCATCCGCGCTGTCTCCGACCACCGCCAGATAATCCGGGATCGACTGCGGGCTTACTCCAAATTTTTCAACGACGCCGGCTTCATCGCGCACAATCTCTCGCCTGCGGTCGAGTTGCACCACACGCGTGCCCACCACGCACTGCCCCAGATCTTTGTCGGGCGTGCAAATAAAAATCTTGCCTGCAGATTTATCCCGCGCGGATTTCGCAGCCGCGGATGCCAGCGCATCGTCTGCCTCGAACTCCACCATCGGCCACACCACGACTCCCATGGATTTGAGTCCCTCCTCGATAATCGGAAACTGCGAGAGCAATGCCGCATCCACACCATCGCTGGTTTTGTACCCCGGATAGAGATCGTTGCGAAACGACTCCACGATGTGATCGGTCGCCACCCCGAGATGCGTGGCCCCGCTTTCAATCATCGACAGAACCGAGCCCAGCACGCCCCGCACCGCGCCGATTTCCTGGCCGTGCCCGTCTTTCGCCGACGGCACGGCGAAAAAATATCGAAACAGTTCGTAGGTTCCGTCGATCAGGTGGACGTCCATGCTTTTTCGTTCGTCTGGAGTTTATCGCGAAGATTTCTGTATTGGTTTATGACTCGCTATCCATCGCCGTGAACAAATTATTCAGCGACTCTACCAGAGTAGGATGGGCGAAAGTACCGTCGCGCAGCGCGGTGTAGGGCAATTTCCCCATCATAGCGATTTCAACCGCGGACATGACTTCCCCGCCTTCGATGCCAAGAATCGCAGCCCCAAGAATCAGATTCGTGTCCGTGTCCACAATCGCTTTCATAAAGCCGCGTGTCTCGTCGACCTCCAGAGCGCGCGCCACATGCGTCATCGGCAGCTTCGCAACCCGGATATTGAGGCCGAGCGCACGTGCCTGCGTCTCGGTCTGTCCGACCCGGCCGAGTTGCGGATCAATAAAAAGCGTGTATGGAACTTGTCGGTCCTTGGTTGTAGCAGGCGCAGAGGCAGTTTTCTTTCCGAGAAGGTTAGAGCGGATAATCCGAAAATCGTCATACGAAATATGCGTAAACGCCGGACCTCCCTTGATATCGCCGAGGGCATAGACTCCCTCCGCCGTTGTTTCGAGGCGCTCGTTGACTTGAATGTATCCACGTTCGCCGGTTCGAATTCCCGCCGCCGCGAGATTAAGACTGTCAGAGTTCGGCACGCGGCCCGTGGCCACGAGCAGGTGTGAACCACCCAACACCCTTGTGCCCGTTTGCGATTGAACTTCCAGTTGGATCGTGTCGCCGGTACGGCTCACTCCACTCGCTCGCGCGTTCAAGGCAACTTCAATCCCATCCTGCCGCAGGATCGTCGCAACTGCCTCCGCGACATCCGGATCTTCCGTAGTCAGAAGTTGTCCGGCCGATTGCACGATGGTCACCCGGCTGCCAAAGCGCCGGAACATCTGCCCGAACTCAAGACCAATGTAGCCGCCGCCCAGAACCAGCAAATGATCTGGAACTGCGTCAAGCTCCATGATCGAGATGTTGTCCAGAAACGGCACCGTGTCGAGACCCTTCAGCTTAGGCCGCGAGGCCCGAGTGCCGGCGTTAATAAAAACCTGCTTCGCCGATAGCGTTCGCTGGCCGCCATCCCGCAGGCAAGCTACAACCGTTTTAGGGCCCGTGAAACTCGCTTCGCCGAATATCAATTCGAGGTTTGGTGTCTTCTCAATCCCCGACTGGTTCGCATTTCGAAAGCTATCGACGATGTCGCGTTTGCGCTGGCGAACCTTATCCATGTCAACGCTGATCGGCCCGGTGCGCACGCCGTAGTCAGCGCCCCGCCGCGCCAGATACGCCACACGCCCACTGGCGACCATCGTCTTCGTAGGCGTGCATCCCTCGTTCACGCAAGTGCCGCCAACATGTTTCCGTTCGATCAGGACCGTGTGCAGTCCCGCTAGAGCCAGTGCTATAGAAAGCGGCGTGCCCGCCTGGCCGGCGCCAATCACAATCGCATCGCATTGCTCCAAAGCGCTCATGAACAGCCTCAGAATCTCGAAGCCAGAAATATTCCGAGGCCGATCGCGACCAAGTCTTCTGGTATCGCGATTGCGAAGTCAGGAACCCGCAACGCCCGAACCAGCCCGACGCGCGCTTGATAGCCGCCGAAAGCGCCAGCGATTCCACCGATGGCGCCGGCCACAGCTCCCAGCCAGGGCGAAGCACCGCCAGCGATCGCGAGACCAGCTCCGCACAATCCACCTGTGACGATTCGCGCAGAAAGCCCGACTGGCGCGGTGCGCGACGGAGTGCCGGGGAGTTGGTCGGCCACGTACTCCACCAACGCCAGAACGGTGAAAATGCCCACCGCCCAAATCGATCCCATGAACGACAACGGAGAGTGTTGAAGATTGATCCAGCCGAGGTGCGCGGCCCAGGAGACAACGGCGGGCGCAGTCAAAGACCTCAGCCCTGCGACGAGACCGATCCCGAGCGCCAGCAACAAAACCGCAAATCCCGAGTTCATTCGTTCTCCTCTCCACCGCGCAGCAAAATTAACTCGGGCTCGCCGACGAAGGCAGCCACACCGAAAAGCGCGTGTCTCCAGGTTTGGACTCGACCTGAATCGTGCCCCGATGTTTCTTGACGATGCGTTGCACCGTGTCGAGCCCCAGCCCGGTCCCCTCGCCAACGCCCTTGGTGGTAAAGAATGGCTCGAAAATATGTGGTTCGACAGCATCGGAAATTCCGGGGCCATTGTCGCCAATCTCCACGACAACGCACTCCGCATCCCGATATGCGCGCACGCGCAGTTCGCCCTTCCCATTCATCGCGTCGATCGCATTATCAATCAGGTTGGTCCACACCTGATTCAGTTCGCTGCCAAAGGAATTCACGAGCAACGGGACCTTTTGATATTCGCGCACCACGTTCACGCCGCGCTTAAGTTTGTGATTCAGAATCGTCAGCGTGGTCTCCAGCGTCTTCACGATGTCCACGTTCTGCAGGGGCGCCTGGTCCATGAACGTGTATTCCTTAATCGCGCCTACAAGGTCGGAAATTCTCGACGTGCTGCTCTCAATCTGATTCAACAAATCGGCAATCTCCACGGAAGCCGAAATCCTCACCAGCGCCGCCCGCGCCGTCCCGGCATCGAGCGCAGCAAACAGCTGCTCCAAAACCGCAGGCTGAAAATTCTTTCGCGCCAGGTGAGCCGCGAGCTGCCACAAGTCGTTTTGCCCGTGACTGCGCAGCAACGAATCGAGCTGATCTTCCAGATCGCTGGCCGTGAGCGCATCCGGAGGAGGCGCGTCCGATTGCACCAGCGACGTCTCCAACTTTTCAACCTCGGCCTTCTGCGCCGGACTGAGGTCGCGCCGCCCCAGGTCGTGACTTGCATCACGGATCCGCTTCAGCATGTCGCGCAGTTGGCTGGTCGCCCGTTTCGCCGCCGAAGCCGGATTATTCAATTCGTGCGCCAGCCCGGCGGAAAGCTTGCCCAGTGCGGCCAGCCGGTCCTTCTGCTGTTCCATCCGCGTGGTCTCGCGGATCCGGTCCGACATCATGCCCACCAGCCGTTGCGTGAGCTCCGGCATTTTCTGCACAAGATCGGGAAACCGGGATGCAGGAAACCGCAGCGCGCGGCTATCGCTTACGGCTCGCCCGCCGACCGTAAACTGTTTCATCCGCGAGAACGGCAGCACTCCCGTCACGTTGCCGGCTTCCAGGCTAAAGACCACGGTTTCGCCGTTCAGTTCTCCACGCCCCTCGAGGTGCCCCTCGAGAATCACGAACATCGCATCCGCCGGATCGCCCTGCCGGGAATAAGTCTCGCCCGCCTTCAGATGCATCTCTGTTGATTGACTCAGAAACCACGCGAGTTGGTCGTCCGGCAAATCAATGAATGCGGGGACTTTTAGTAATTCGGATTTGTCGGCCATTTATACCTTGCTCAAATATTGATGGATAAACTGCACCGCCACCGATCCCTCGCCAACGCCGGAAGCTACGCGCTTCACGGACCCATGCCGCACGTCGCCGACCGCAAAAATGCCCGGAACACTCGTCTCTAGAAGAAACGGATCGCGATCCGGCGTCCAGCCCTTTGGGCGCTGCCCGCCCTGCATCACGTCGGGACCGGTCAGAACGAACCCGCGTTCGTCGCGCTCCACCATGCCGGCCAGCCAATCCGTTCGCGGCAGCGCTCCAATAAAAATAAACATCGCGCTCGCCGGAACCCGCTCCACCGTATTTGTGTCGGAACACATCACCGAAATCTCTTCGAGGTGCGTTTCCCCATGCACCTCCGCCACGCTGGCATGGGTCCACAACTGAATGTTCGGCGTCGCCTTGATCTGGTCGATCAGATATTGCGACATGGTGCTGGCCAGCGAATCTCCGCGCACCAGGATCACCACCCGCTCGGCATACTTCGCGAAATTCATCGCGGCCTGCCCCGCCGAATTCGCGCCTCCCACCACGTACACGATCTCACCCTTGCACGACAACGCTTCCGTAGCGCCGCCGCCGTAGTAAACTCCCGCGCCTTGCAGCTTGTCCACGCCCGGCGAGTCCAGGCGCCGCCATTGCACGCCGCTCGCAATCATCAACGCATGACAAGAAATCTCATTTCCATCAGCCAGCTTCACGATGCGGTACGGGCCCTCGGTGCGCACGCCAACTGCCTCCTGCGGCGCAAGAATTTCCACTCCAAAGCGCTTTGCCTGCGCCACCGCGCGGCGCGCCAGGTCGCCCCCGCTCAACCCCGCAGGAAATCCCAGATAGTTTTCAATTCGCGAACTCATTCCAGCCTGCCCGCCCGGAGCCTCCCGCTCGACCATCACCGTATGCAAGCCTTCCGATGCGCCGTAAACCGCCGCCGCCAAACCGGCGGGACCTCCTCCCACGATTGCGAGATCGTAAAAACTGGTTTCGGCGCGAGTACGAAAACCGACCTTCTGCGCCACTTGCGCCGGCGCGCCGTTCAGCATCTTCGTCCCATCCGCAAAAAGCACAACCGGAAGATTGCTCGCATCCGGCCCCAGAGCGTCAACCAGTCGCTTGGTCTCCGCATCGCTGGCCGAAAACTCGACGTCGATCCACTGATAAGGAACGTGACTGCGCGCCAAAAAATCCCGCAGTTCATACGATCGCGGCGACCATCGCGTACCCAGCACCCGAATCCCCTGAAACGCCGGACGATACGACGCCTGCCAATCATCGAGCAAATCATCCACCTGCGGATAAAGGTGCTCGCTGGGCGGGTCCCACGGCTTCATGAAAAAATAATCGAGACTGGCCTGATTGATCGCGCTGATAGCGGCGTTAGTGTCTGCGTATGCCGTAAGCAGCGCCCGCTTTGCGTCGGGATAAATCTGCCGCGCTTCCTGCAGAAACTTTACCCCGTCCATGCGCGGCATGCGCTGATCGACAAGAAGCAGCGCCACGCCGTCGTTCCGGACTTTCAGCCCCTTCAATAGATCGAGAGCCGCCTCCGGAGCGTCGCTGCTGATCACCCGATATTCCGCGCCATACTGCGACCGCAAATCCCGTTCGATCGCCCTCAGAACATCCGGATCGTCATCAACAGTCAGCAGGATTGGCTTCGGCATGATGGCACTCAGTTTCGGTTAAAGATGAACTCGCTGATCCTCGCGAAACCTTTTCGAAGGGTCTCGGAACTAGAACTAAAGATGAATGCAGAATTCCCTCCGAAATTCCGAATCGCTTAGAACCTTCGACCGGAGGAACACTATTATTTAGATACAGAAACCGCTAATCGGTTGCGTGGTTCCATACGAGCTTCCCAGGCCGGCATCAAGCCGCCGTTTAGGCTTCGATCTCACCCGCCTCGACTTCGTCCACATAACACCACACCCAGGCTTCCCCCGGCTCGATGGAGCGAATCAGCGGATGCTTCGTTTTGTGGAAATGCTTGGTGGCATGCTTGTTCTTCGACGAGTCACAGCACCCCACATGTCCACAGATGAGACACAAGCGCAAATGGACCCACGAGTCGCCCATCTTAACGCACTCCTCACATACGCGCGTCGTAGTCGTCCTGAGTTTGATCTGATCGAGATGAGCGCATTCTGTCGGCATCGATTTCTCATTTCTCCGGGAAATGTTCGTTTTGAACCCGGTCAAGTGACCTCCGTCATGTAACGAAAGGCCACAGGCACTGTCAAGAGCCTCGCCTTTCACTCACAATGGTTTCAGAGGTTTTTCATCTGTGTTGCGGCTCGATTATCTCTCGTGCGTATTAACCGTCGCCTCTACCGTGCTGGTGGGGCGTCGGTGCTGGGAAGGCTGGGCCTTGGCTGGCGTCAATAGCATCTTGATCTGCGTCATCGGCCTCAAAACCGAACAGCTGGGCTTCATCCCCGCCAACGTGTTTTGCATGGTCATGAGCGCGGTCAATCTGCGGGCGTGGCGTAAACCGGGAGCATCCTGAGGGCCCCGCGCCTCACTCCGCAATCAGCAAATTCTCGGCGAACGGCCACTGCTCATCAATCCATTGCGCTTCGCACCGGAAGCCGGCCTGGCTCGCAGTCGCAGCCATCTCATCTGCCGAATATTTGTGACTGCTCTCCGTCCATATCGTTTCGCCTTCTTCGAACTCGACCACAATTTCAGCCGCCGGAATACTCACAACCTGCCGCCGCCGCGATTGCAGATGCATCTCCACGCTGCGCGCCTCGTAGTTGATTTTTGCCAGGTGCACAAATTCGCGCAGGTCGAAATCGGCGCCTAGTTCACGATTTACCCGTGACAGCAGATTCAGATTGAAAGCGCCCGTCACTCCAAGTTCGTCGTCATACGCGGCGATCAACTGCGCGCTGGGCTTTTCCAGGTCGGTTCCCAATAGCAACGCATCCCCAGGCTGAAGAATGTGCCGCACTTCGGCCAGAAACTTCGATCCCGCAGGGCGATCGAAATTTCCAATCGTGCTGCCCAGAAACAATACGAACAGACGCTGCCCGGTTTTGCGGCACGCCGCCACTTCCAGCAACCCATCCAGATATTCCCGCTCAAATCCAACAATGCTGATGCGGTCAATGTCGCGCAGTTCCCGCTCGCACATGACCAGGGCCGAGTGCGAGATCTCGACGGGATAATATGAAGTACGCTGCCGCCGGCACAGCGCCTCCAGCAGCCAGCGCGTCTTCTTCCCGCTACCGCTGCCCAACTCGGCGACAGCAACGGGCCCAGCCAGCCGGTCGACAATTTCATCCGCATGGCGCCGCAGCAGACGCTCGTCAGCCCGCGTCAACCCGTACTCCGGCAAATGGCTGATTACCTCAAACAACGCCGACCCCACGTTGTCGTAAAGATACTTGGACGGAAGTTCTTTTTGTCCAGCCTTGGTCAGCCCGGCGCGCACATCCGCCGCGAACTCATAGGAAGCATTGGTAGGGATCGCATGCACTAACATTTTCCAACTCCTTCAGTCAGCAAATACGCAGGTCGCTGTTTACATGGACTCGCGTTTCACGCAGCGGAATCCTGCGTAGACAAATTGGTAATGCGCCTGAAACCAGTTGCGAAACGTAGGTCGCAACATGCACGCGGCAGTCCGCGGCGAACCGCCCTTCATCACAAAATGCTTGCCGTCAAAAAAATCCTCCGAGTAACCCCGATAAAACGGAAAGGCCTCGAACCCTTCAAACGGCGCGAACTCCGTCGAGGTCCACTCCCAGCCATTGCCCAGCAGATCATGCACCCCAAAAGCGCTCGCCCCCGCCGGAAATGCATTCACCGGCGCCGGATTCCACCGATTGAAATCGAAATTGCCGACATTCGAATTGGGCAACTCATCGCCCCAGGGGAAGCCCCTCTCACGACCGCTCTTCGTGCCGTAGGCCGCGCGATGCCACTCTGCTTCGGTCGGCAGCGATTTCCCCGCCCACCGCGCGTAGGCCACGGCCTCGGCGTGACTCACATAAACTGGCCAGTCGAGTGGCAGCGGGACTTCCTCGAACATGCCACGATAAAGCCAGCTCTCTCCTGCCTTGACCCAGAACACGGGATGCGAAATCGCGTGCGCCGCCTTCCAGTCCCAGTCCGCGTCACTCCAGAAATCGCGTGTCCCATATCCGCCGGCCGCAATGAAATCCAGATACTGTCCGTTCGTCACTTCGTACTGGTCAATTTCAAACGCGGGAACATGCACGGCATGCCGCACGTACTCGTTGTCCCAACCGAAAATCTCGCCATCGCGCGCCAGGCCAAGAGTCGCCACACCCGCGGGGATCGTTATCATTTGAGAAGACGCAACGGGACTGGCGAGGCGGGTCGAATCTTTCTGCAGAACTTTCCGGTCCAGCGGCAACTGGTGCAGCATGTAAGCCAACGTCTCGACATGCATCAACCGATGCTCAATCGCTACATTCAACAAAGTGTCGAGCGCAAAACCGTCGCGCGTTCGAGCCAAAGATTCCAGACTTCCATCGAGCAATTTCTCGTCCAGCGCAGCACGGATTCGTCCCACATAATCGCCCACAACCGCAAGCGACGGCCAATCTCCCGGCTGATCGGAGGGCAACCCACCCCCGACTGGATCGATGCCAAAGGCAAACAGACGGTCAAATTCAGGATGAAAACTGTTCAGGCCCAGGACATTCTCATGCAGCAGGTTCCAGTCAAATGCCTCCAGATGGCCCACATAGAATATGATCCGGTGCCGCTCCGGAATCGGCCGATCGTAAATCGCCTCCGCCCGCACGATCTCAAACAGAGCGTCACTCCGCTTTCGAGCATCCGAAATCCGCTCCAGCAAACGCTCTCCGTGGACAACGACTTCTCCTTGCGCAGCAGACATCGGCCCTCCTTGATTCAGATCAGCATTGGACGAAGCAGCGCAAGGCGAACACGCAATGGGATGCGATGCCTCTTCCTGTTGCCTCAGGAACCGCGCAAATCTCCCGCGCAGCAGGGCCTCTGCCAGCCAGAAGACAAGGTCTCAGAGACTATCACTGCCGCATCAGACCCGCAACCGCGATACCTACCCAAAAATCGCGGTCTCCGCACAGCCATTACAATCAAGATGATGCGTATCCCCCTGTACCACATTGACGCATTCACCAACCAGCCGTTCAGGGGCAATCCCGCAGCCGTCTGCCCTCTCGACGTGTGGTTAGATGACGAGAAGTTGCGCAAGGTCGCTGCAGAAAATAATCTTTCTGAGACTGCATTTTTCGTGCCGAAGACCTCCGGGGCCGCAAATGACTACGACCTGCGCTGGTTCTCACCCCTCGGCGAGGTCAGGCTCTGCGGCCACGCGACGCTGGCTTCCGCCCATGTGCTGCTCAACTTGCAGCCATCCGGAGCAAACGAAGTTCGATTTGAGACGCGCTTCAGCGGACCTCTCACCGTCCGCAAGGACAACGATCACTTGGCGATGGATTTCCCCGCGTTGTTGGCCAAGCCCTGCGCAAACACTCCTGACGAGTTGTTCTCCGCTCTCGGGCCGGGTCCCCGTCCGTCTCATGTGATGGAAGTCAACCAGACCTACTTTGTGGTCTACGAACACGAGAGCACAATTCAAGGCCTGCGCCCCGATTTCTCCCGCCTCGAACTCCTGCATCCTTATGTTGTCTCAGTAACCGCGCCCGGGGACCGCGACGAGGTGGATTTCGTCTCACGCTACTTCAAGCCCAGCTACGGCATGCCGGAAGACCCCGTCACCGGCTCGGCGCACTGCGCGCTGACTCCGTATTGGGCGGAACGCCTGGGGAAATCGCACCTGCACGCTCGCCAACTATCCGAACGCGGCGGCGAACTCTGGTGCGAAATGGCAGGAGATCGCGTAATCCTCAAAGGCGACGCAATTCTCACCATGCAAGGAATTTTGAACATCTAGATCGCATCCCTACAGTCTTGCTCAGTTCACAAGTCCCCTGCCCTTCAGAAATTCGTGTACTACTTCCTTTGCGTCGCGATGCTGGCCATCAACCGCATAATTCAAACGCTGCATCTCTTCGTCAGAAATCTTGCCCGTCAACTCGTCAATCGCCCGGCCGACCTCCGGATGTTCGCGCAAAGTCTCTTCGCGGATCACCGGCACCGCCTCATACGGAGGAAAATAATGCCGGTCGTCCTGCAGCACGAACAGATCGAGCGCTGGAATCAGCCCATCGGTGGCGTTCCCCGCGGCCAAGTCGATCTGATGATCTTTCAACGCCCGCGCTAGCAGCCCCAAATCCATGACCCGCGGCGGCTCCGCAAAATGCAGTCCGTAGGTCGCCGCCAGGCCTCGATATCCATCTGGCCGTTCCATAAATTCGTAACCGAATCCCGCCCGCCATTGCGGCGTGAACGCAGCCGCCTGCGACAAAGTCTTGATATTCAAGCGCCGCGCGTCCTCGCCGCGAATCTCCATCGCAAAAGTATCGTTGAAGCCAAAAGCCGGGCCGAGCGTCAGTCCGAATCGCCGTTCGTACTCGCTCTTCACTTGCTGATAAACGCCTGCCTTGTCGCCGCTGGCAGCCTGCTTGAGAATCGCAGTAAGCGCCGTACCGGTATATTCCGGATACACATCGATTCGCCCCGCGAGAATCGCCTGCTGGCAAATGTACGTCCCCGCAAGATAAAATCGCCGCTCCACCTTGACCTCGGAGTGCAACTCGATCTCCTGCGCCTCAATCTTCTGCGCAATAATCTCGCCCAGCAAATACGACTCCGTAAAATTCTTCGAACCCACCACGATGCGGTTGGCATGCGACGGCGAACACGAAGTCAGCAGTGCCATCAGCGCCGCGAGAAATAAACTGCATCCACGGGCGTTCATCGCGGCTGTAATCGCCTCTCCAGCCATCCCACGCCAAAATCCGCCAGCAACGCCAGAACCGCCGCCGGGATCGCCCCCGTCAAAATGACCGTGTCATCGACCATCGCCACTCCGCGAAAAATAAATTCGCCCAGGCCACCAGCGCCGATGAACGCCGCAATCGTCGCCAGCCCCACCGAAATAACAACCGCCACCCGCACGCCCGACAAAATAACACTCGCCGACAACGGCAACTCCACCTGCAGCAGAAGCTGCGCTTCCGTGAGTCCCATGCCCTTCCCCGCTTCCACCACCGCCGGATCCACTCCGCGAATTCCCGTGAACGTATTCCGGATAATCGGTAGCAGCGCATATAGGGTCAGCGCCAGAATCGCCAACCGGTCGGCACGGTCACCCAGCCACGGCACGGGCAGCAGAAATCCGAAGAGCGCAAGACTGGGAATCGTCTGAATAATGTTGGCACTGGCCAGCACCGGCTTGTTGAAGCGCGGCCGGTGCGCGATCACAATTCCCAGCGGTATCCCAATGAGCATCGCGAACAGCGTGGAAAAGCCAACCAGCCGCAGATGCTCCAGCGTCAAATCCAGCACCTGGCCATGGTTCTCCACCATGAATCGAAAAACGTTCATGCCGTACCTCGTTCTGCCGCCGACTCCAGCCCTTCGCCAAAAGCCCTGACGTACGCCGACGCCAGCGGATCGGACGAACGCAAGAATTCCCAGGGCCCAAGTACCGTTACCAGTCGTCCCGCTTCCATCAACGCAATCCGCGATCCCAGCCGCAGTGCCTCCCGCAGATCATGCGTCACAAACACCACCGTCTTGTGAAGCCGCTGCTGCAATAAAAGAAATTCGCGCTGCAGTTCATCGCGCGTCAGCGGATCGAGCGCGCCAAACGGTTCATCCATCAATAGGATTTGCGGATCCGCCGCCAGCGCCCGCGCCACCCCCACCCGCTGCCTTTGCCCGCCGGATAGCTGATGCGGATAACGCAACGCCGTCTCCGTCGACAGCCCGACCAGCTGCAGCATCTCCTGCACCCGCGCCCGAATTCGTTCCGCAGTCCACCCTTCAATCTTCGGAACCAGTCCAATATTCCGCTCGACCGTGAAATGCGGAAACAATCCCACGTCCTGAATTACGTATCCGATGCCGCGCCGCAACCGAATCACGTCGCCCTCCGCGTTGGACACGCCTTTAACTAAGACCGTTCCCGCCGTCGGTGACAGCAGCCGGTTCACCAGCTTGAGCGACGTAGTTTTGCCCGATCCGCTCCGTCCCAGCAAGACAAGCGTCTCGCCGTTGTGCACCTGAAGATTGAATCCGGAAAGGATATCGGCGCCGCCGACGCGGTAGGAGACATCGCGAAATTCAATGACCGGTATTTCTGCCTCGTCTTGCATGCCCGCTCAGCATACCGGAGTTCGCGGCCAAAGTGAGCAATCAGTAATTCTTCGCCAGATACTCGTGCAGCCGTCCAAGCCTGAAACTCGTATCGCCGGTCTCAATCTGCAGCAGCAATTGCGCGGCAGTCAATTGATTATGGAAGTCGAGAGCCGCCGAAGTGTCAGGGTCGCCAATCACCTGAAGATTCTTGTCAATCTCTCGGCTTTGTTCCTGCAACGACTTCAGCCTGGATTCCTGCACCGTGATGCTTTGCTCCAACTGTTGTCGGAGAATTTCCGCATTGCGCACTACATCACCCTCTTGCACTTTTTTCCATTCACTATAGGCGTCCGCCGCGCGGTCCAGATGCTTGTTGATCGCCCGGCTCGCCAGGTTGTAGTTAACCGAAACCGCGCCATACGGCTGCGCGCCCTCAGCCACTGGATTCACCTGCTGATGCACGCCCACCGAAAGCGCCACATCCCAGTTACTCTGCCGGCTAAGCCGGTCCAGAGCTTTCTGTTCGCTCACTTCGCTACTCCGTTTTTCCGCAACCAGTTCTCGCAGCGGCTTATCACTCAACGAAGGAACATAAAGCGCAGTGATTTTCGACGCCGTATCGGCCCGGTCTGCGTCCAGTTTGATCTTTGTCGTTTGCAGCGAGAACAACATCAGCCTTGTCGCGTTCTGCGCCTCCACCATCTTGACGGTCTTCGCCATCAGCGCATCCAGCGACTGCGCCGCCTGTCTGATCAAAGCGAGCCGATTGCTCAGCGCCTCTTTCTCCAGGCTGGGCAACGCATATTGCACATCCTGCTGCGCGCCGGTCGTTGCCTTGTACAGCTCACAATTCTTTCGCGCGACCTCCATCGTCAAGCCCGCTTTCCGAATGTCCGAGAGTCCCACCGAAGCCCCGCCTACCAACTGCATCGGCAACCCGGTCTCCGGTTGTGTGAAGCCAGCCGCGGCTATCGGCGTGCGCAGCAAATCCCGCTGAGCCTGCGCCTGCTCCATCACATACGAGCAGTAAGCCAGTTGATCGCTCGGCCCCTCAGCCGCTACCGGAATCGACACAATCATGGTCGAGCTGAACAGAATCAAAACCGCGGTAAACTTCCAGCGCTTCAGAAACATTCTTGTTCTCCTTCAATGTCCAAGCAGGAATTTTCGAATGACGAAACAAGAAAGGGGCCTGACGGGGAAGGCTAGAACAGCACCGGCTTGCGTCCCAGGAACACCGTCTTCGATTTAGCGGATTCGGCATGGTCGTTATCCAGATTCATCTGAATCAGAAACCCGCGAATCTGCGTCTTGAAAATGGGATGGATGGCCTGCTCCTCCCCCGCAAATATTTGCTTCACGGTTCCTACCTTTCGGCAGCCAATCATATTCAGATAACAGTCGTAGACCGGACTGCCCACCGCCGCATTCGCCTGGTTGTCGTAAGGGACAAACGCAAAATACAACCGCAACTGTCCGGATGCATTCAAGTAATAAGGGCTCTGTTTCGCCGTGGTGATCGCCTGCCGCAACCGATCAACCTGCCGCAATTCTTCCGTCAACTGTTTTTCCGACACGCTGATCGCCACATCCAACTGCGCAACTTCTGATCGCAGCTCCGCCTGCTTTTCGAGCACATCCAGGGAGTTCGTCCCCGTCGTAGTCTTATCCAGCACGCTGTCGGTCAGCAGGATCTCCGCAATCTTGCTGTCGGTATAAGCGCCCTGCGCCGCATTCAGCGCTGACAACTGCGTCGCCGCATCGCCTTTGGTGATCAAACCTGCGGCCAAATCCTTATTAATGTTGCTCTCCACTTCCTTCAGCTGTGCCAACACCTTTTGCGTCTTAACGTTGTCGGCCTGCTTCTGCCGGTCGAGAGTGGCGAGTTCCGGCCCCGTCGTCTGATTATGATTCCGCTCGCGCACAATCGCCTGCTGCAGTTCCGGCTCCAATTCCAATAACGCGCCGCGATGCTTCTTCATCTCGCTGAGCCCGCTCTGCAATTTGTTCGTATCCACTTTCAAATCTTCAATCGTCTGCTGGCTGGTCACCAGCTTCTCGCGAAAGTCGAGACTCTTCTCGTCTTCCGCCGAAAGAATCACCGGAGCCGCCCACGAACTATTCACCGCATAAAATCCCATCACCCAGGCATAGGCAAGTATTCCCGCCAGCACCAGATACAACACGGTAATGGCGAACACGCGGTAAACCGTGATCACCAGCCGGTAGTGCAGCGATTGCTTGACCGGAGCCCGTTTCGATTCAGTGACAGTTCCAGCGGCGGCCGGATTCACCTTCGCTTCAACAGCAGGCGGATTAATTGTTGGTGTTTCCAACGGTCACCTCGTGTCGTTCGGTTTGAGTCTGTTCGATCACCCGAGTCCCCCAGTCTGCCGAATCCATGGTGCACAACGCCAGCGGCGTCAGGAACAAACTGCTCACCATCGACCATCCCACATAAGCAGCAAACGCCAGCGGATGAGCGACCGCTTCCTTTGCACTATATTTCTTGATGACCCAGGTGAGAATGGCGCCGATTCCAAGAGCCGCGACCAGCGGCACCGGTCCCGCCCACGCCAACGGATCGGACGAAAGCTCCGTGACCACAATCAGAAATCCCACTAGCGCTCCCAGCGGAACTAGCACCAGCGTCAACACCGTGTTGGGATGCAGCTTCCATACATGTTGCGGCAGCGTTCTTAGCGTGAAGAAGAAATCACGAACAATGCTGCGCCGCCAGCGCAACTGCTGCTTGAACAAAACCGACAAAGTATTCGGCACGGTCGTCCAGCACAACGCATCATTATTGATGTAAGTTCCATACCCTCGCAGCAAAGTCTGATGCGTCAGAAACCGGTCTTCTCCCTGATTCACCGGAACCCCAAACCAGTGCCGCGCCCGGATCGCCGGTTCAATCTCAAGCAGAAGCGTGCGCCGTATCGCGAACAGGCAGCCGCTGATGCAGCACACGCTGCGCGTCCAATTTTCCGGGATCTTATAAAGCTCGAAAGCGGAGTAATAAATGATGGTCTGAATCGCAGTGATTACACTGTCGTTCGGGTTCCTCACGCCGACCCGTCCGCCCACCGACCCCATTCGCGGCTCCGCGAAGCAGGCCGTCAGTTCTCGAATCGCGTCCGGATGGAAAATGCAATCCGAATCGATCGAGATGATGACTTCCGCCGTCGAGTGCTGCAAAGCATTGCAAACCGAACGCGCCTTCCCGCTGTTCACTTCGTTCCGCCCCGTCCGTATGCGGATGTTCGTAAAGTCCCGCTGCGCCTTCAGCATCCACTCGTAGCTGTCATCCGCGGAACAATCGTCCTGCGCGATCACTTCGAATTTTTCGTTGGGATAATTACTCTTGCTGATGCTCTCGATCGTCTCGTATACCGTTCGCCCTTCGTTGTAACAGGGCATCAGCACGCTGACCGTCGGCTCGTAGCTGTAGTCTTTCTGGGCTTTAGTGCTGCGGAAAGAGAGCCGCATGATAATCCCCATCAGATACTTCACAACGGTAATCAGCAGGCACAAGACGAGGATGAGCCACAGCAGAATGGGGGCCATTACCGGCGCGCCTCCGCTCGCGCGCCACCGATGCCATGCACAAAGCCGAGTCTGGCCGATCGGGCGTCCATGATGACAACCTGCTTCCCGCACCGCCCCTGATGCCGCACAATATCACATCTCTCCCGCCGCTTGGATTGCCGGAAACGACACCGGCTTACGTCGCCGGATAAATTTGCAATGCAAGCTTCTCCCGGCGACAATTCTAGATGTGGAGAACTTTTCATCCAGCAAGGGCTCGATCCCACCCACCGGGATGCACGAACCTTTTCAACCTGGCGCTCTCGTCATTGCGACCCTGTGCAATCCGCGCGAAAAGTTCTGGGGGATGATTCTTTCTCTGGCCCCCGCGGGCCTAAGCCTGAGCGGAGCGGAACTCGCATCCTTTGAAGATCTCACCGTGATGGTCCGCGACGGCGAGCCCTTCACCCCCGCCGTCGTTTTCTTTCCCATGCACCGCATCGAACGCGTTGAACGCGACCTGCCCGACGGCAGCCTGCCATCCCTCTCGCAGCGCTTCTTCTCCAAGACCGGTCTCGAACCCGCCACCGCGCTCGCCCCTCATCTCGATCAAGACAGCCCTCGATCGCAGGCCTCACCGGAGCCCGCGTGAAGTTCTCCCAAATCTTCACCGCCCCCAACCAACTCACCCTGCTGCGGATGATCTTCGTCCCCTTCATCGTGATTCATCTCGTTGAGGGCCACTATCTCTGGGCGCTGGTCGTCTTCGTAATCGCCGGCTTCAGCGACGGCCTCGACGGCCTGCTCGCCCGCACCCTTCATCAGCAAACCCTGCTCGGCCAGTATCTCGATCCCATCGCCGACAAACTCCTGCTCAGCACCATGTTCCTCGTGCTCTCCATCCTGCACAAAATTCCCTGGAAGTTCACAGTAGTAGTCTTCAGCCGCGACATTTCAATTCTCGCCGCCAGCGCAGTTCTGTTCGCGATCGCCGGCCTGCGCAACTTCAGCCCCAGCATCTTCGGCAAAGCCAACACCTTCTCCCAGATCAGCGCGGTATTTTTCGTTCTTCTTTTCGAGATTCGTCCATCCCGTTGGATCTGGATCGCCCGCACCCAATTCCTGCGCGCAACATTTATCTTCACGATCATTTCGGCGCTGCACTATGTAATCCTCGTGCAGCAACGCCTCCGTGAACACACCCACGCCCTGCCCCCAGCTCGCACTCCCGCCACCTGACGCAAGCACCCCGGGGTGTCATCCTGAACCAGCGTTCTTCGCGCAGTGAAGTGTCTGGGTGAGCCGCCCGAACAGCCGCGTTCTCTGCGGCTCAATAATCGCGCGTTTGGCTCGCTTCCTTATTCTCCACTGGGCTGGCACGCCGATTTGACCCACTCTCTCTCCAACCCTAGAATCTTTAGTTCGTTCCGACTGAGCCTTCATTTCTAGACAATCATTATTCCTATGGCCCTTCGTCTCTATAACACCATGTCGTCGCGCATCGAAGATTTCCGTCCTATCCGCGACCGCGAAGTCCGCATGTACGCCTGCGGACCCACCGTCTACGACTACGGCCACATCGGCAACTTCCGCACATTCATCGCCGTCGATCTTCTCCGCCGCTTCTTCCGCCAAAGCGGATACACCGTCCGCCACGTCATGAACATCACCGACGTCGACGACAAAATCATCCGCAACGCCGCCCGCGACAGCGTCAGCGTGCAGCAATACACCGCGAAGTATGAGAAAGCCTTTCTCGAAGACGCCGCCATGATCGGCATCGAAGAACCCACGCTGGTCCGCGCCACCGAACACATTCCAGAAATGGCCGCCTTCGTCACCAAGTTGGTCGACAAAGATTTCGCCTACCGCGCCGACGACGGCTCCTATTATTTCCGCGTCGCCAAATTCCCTGAATACGGCAAGCTCTCAAAAAAAGATTTCAGCGGCATGCAGAATGGCGCGCGCGTCGACGTCGACGAATACGACAAAGACAGCGCCCGCGATTTCGCCCTCTGGAAAGCCCCCAAACCCGGCGAAGCCTCATGGGACACGGCCATCGGCCCCGGCCGTCCCGGCTGGCATCTGGAGTGCTCGGTCATGTCGATGGAGGAACTCGGCGAAACCTTCGACCTGCACGCCGGCGGCGAAGACCTCATCTTTCCGCATCATGAAAATGAAATCGCGCAGTCGGAATCCATCACCGGAAAAACGTTCGCGAATTTCTGGTTCCACGCCCGCTTCTTGCTCGTCGAAGGCGAGAAGATGTCGAAGAGCCTCGGAAATTTCTTCACCCTCCGCGACCTGGTCCTGAAAGGCCACAAGCCTTCCTCCATCCGATACCTGCTCGCCTCCGTCCCCTACCGCAATCAACTCAATTTCACGTTCGACGGACTAAAACAGGCCGCCGTCTCGGTCGACCGCCTGCGAAATTTCCGGCTTCGCCTGACCGCGGGAAATTCCCCCGCAGGCTCGACTCCGGAGATGCAATCCCTCGCGACGCAAACCGTCGAACGCATGACCGCCGCCCTCGACGACGACCTCAACACCGCACAGGCGCAAGCCGCAATCTTCGAAATGGTCCGCCAAGCCAACGCCGCTGCCGACGCCGGCCAACTCAAACAGGATGACGTTCCACCGTTGCTCGCCGCGCTGACAAAGTTCGACGAAATCTTCGCCGTGCTCGAAGATGACGACGCCGCCAAAATGAAAGCTGTCTTTGATTGGGCGAAGGCCGAAGGCCGCGACGCCGAGATTAATGACAACCTGCGCGACGCCGTCCAGTCCGGACAATTCTCAGACTCTGATGTCGAAAAAAAGATTGATGAGATGAGGGCCGCTCGAACAAGACGCGACTTCAAAGCCTCCGACGCGCTTCGCGCCGAACTCACCGCCAAAGGCATCCTGGTAGAAATCACGAAAGACGGCGTCCGCTGGCGAAGGAAATGAAAGTAGAACCGCCTCACCTCTCGACGGCGGGATGTTAAGCTGACAGCTGTTCTTAGCCTGCCCTGAGGCGAAGGCCGAAGGGGCTGATAGCTGACAGCCGCTCTATGCGCTCCCTCGACGAATATCTCCGCGACGCCGAGCAAGCCCACGGCCATCTCTGCGCCGGGCAAGTTCTCGGCGTCCGCCTGGCGATGCTAGGCCTGCAAAAACTCGCCATCGACGATCCTCACGGCAAAGACCGCAAGCGCCTCGTCACCTTCGTCGAAATCGACCGCTGCGCCACCGACGCCGTCGCCGTAGTCACCGGATGCCGTCTCGGCAAGCGCGCCCTGAAATTCCGCGACTGGGGCAAAGTCGCCGCCACATTCGTAGACGTGCAAACTGGCAAGGCAATCCGCATCGCCGCAAAAGAATCGTCGAAGGCCCTCGCCCGCGAAATGCATCCCGAAATCGCCAACAAGAACCAGCAGCAAATGCTGGCCTACCGCGAAATCTCCGACGACAACCTGTTCACCACGCAGTGGGTGAAGGTCGATCTACCACCAGAAGAATTTCCAGGATACAAAGGCGACCGCGTAACCTGCGACCAATGCGGCGAAGGAATCAACTTCCGTCGAGAAATTCGTCGCAAGGAAAAGATCCTCTGCCGTTCTTGCGCTGGGGAATGCTACTACGAACCGCTCTAGTCTGAATCTCTCTCGACAAACGGCCGCGCTCGCCGTTTTCTTTGTAGTGGCCTTCGGCGTTCCGTGGGGCACTTGGATTGCACTGCGCATGAACCATGTTTCCTTCGCTCAGGGCCCACCGCTCGCCTTCATGGTCGGCGAAGCTTTCTGCAGTGTGGCAGGCGTAGTTGCCACGTACATTGAGAGCGGGCTCCGCGGCCTGCGGGACCTTGCCCATCGATGTATGTTGGATCGCGTCTCCCTCCTTTGGTGGCTTTATGCCCTTTTACTGGCGTTGGGGATACACGTTGTAGCCACTGTCATCTATTCCGCCGCCGTAAACCATCCGGTCGGCCCGTTCAAGCCCATGCAGTTCTTCCAGCAGTGGTTGCTGTTCTACATGTTTGCTTTCGGCTTGTTTGAGGGACCGTTAGCTGAGGAACTTGGGTGGCGCGGATTTCTTCTGCCACGCCTGTTGACCAAGTATTCTCCCTTAACGGCCAGCTTGATTCTGGGGCTCGTCGTCGCAGCCTGGCACATCAACATTTTCTACGCGCCTATATTCACGATCGCTCTGTTTACGGCTAGTGCAGTGGCAGTCACTATTCTGAGCACTGTTCTGTTCTTGCACACACGCGGAAGTGTTCTTCTCGCGATTGTGATGCATTGGAGTATTTTGCCCGGGAGGGATGTCGCAAGAATTTCACTTCCAGCGGCACAGGAGCCGCCGGATTGGCTGAGAGCGGTAGTCGTAATCACAGTCGCAGCCTTGGTTGTGGCGGCAACCGGCAAGCAACTCACACGATCTTCAATTCCAACTGAATCGCTTGCGAGGCAAAGGGGTTAGAGGCATGCCTGTTCGTAGGCATGCGCGACGCGCAAAATCCCCGCCTCATCAAAATGCTTCCCAAGAACCTGCAAGCCAATGGGCAGTTTCTCGCGAGTCTCCCCGCAAGGCACCGAAATCCCGGGAATCCCCGCCAGATCCGCCGTCACCGTATAAATATCCGCCAGATACATCGCCAGCGGATCATTCGATTTCTCGCCCAGCCGGAACGCGGCCGTCGGCGAAGTCGGCGTCACAATCGCATCGACCTTGCGGAAAGCTTCCTCGAAATCGCGTGTCAGCAACGACCGCACTTTCTGCGCCTTCAAATAATAAGCATCGTAATAACCCGCGCTCAGCGCGTAGGTCCCCAGCATGATGCGCCGCTTCACTTCCGCGCCAAAACCTTCGTCGCGGCTGCGCCGGTACATTTCCGACAACGTCTTCACCCCGCGCGCCCGATGTCCATAGCGCACGCCATCAAATCGCGCCAGATTCGCCGAAGCCTCCGCCGTCGCAATCAAGTAATACGTCGGAATCGCATACGGCGTGTGCGGCAGCGATACCGGAACAATCTCGCAGCCCAGCCCCTTCAGCTTATCGATCGCCCGTTCCACCGCCTGCCGCACTTCATCATCCAGTCCCTCGCCAAAATATTCCTTGGCCACGCCAAGCTTCATTCCCCGCACCGGCTTATCGAGTTCCCCAACATAATCCGGCACGGGCAAATCAGCCGCAGTCGAATCCATCGGATCGCGCCCAGCAATGGTGCGCAAGACAATCGCCGCATCCTTCACCGTCTTCGCCAGCGGACCAATGTGATCCAGCGATGACGCAAACGCAATCAGCCCATACCGCGACACGCGCCCGTAAGTCGGCATCAATCCCACCACGCCGCAGAACGCAGCCGGCTGACGAATCGACCCGCCCGTGTCTGACCCCAGCGCAACCACAGCCATGTCCGCCGCAACCGCCGCCGCCGATCCTCCCGAAGATCCGCCGGGCACGCGATTCAAATCGCGCGGATTGCGCACCGGATGATACGCCGAGTTCTCATTCGACGAGCCCATGGCAAACTCATCGCAATTCATTTTTCCGAGCACCACCGCGCCCGCCGCTTCCATGCGCGCCACTGCCGTGCAGTCAAACGGTGGAATATATTTCTCCAGAATCTTCGATCCCGCGGTCGTGCGCAGCCCGCGCGTGCTCATCACATCTTTGATCCCAACTGGCACGCCCCCGAGCGGAGGCAAAGTCTTGCCCTTCCGCCGCCATGCGGTCCATGCGGTCCGCCTGCTCCAGCGCGCGTTCTTTCGACAGTGTCAGGAACGCGCCAATCTGCCCATCCTCATTCTTAATCCGCGCATAGTGCGCCTCCATCAGCGCAAGCGCCGTCATCGTGCGCTCCTGCACCGCGGAGCGGGCACCGTCGATTGTGAGTGATTTCAGATCCATTGATTCGATTCGGACGCGCCGGTACTTATCGCTCAATCACCTTCGGCACCCGGAAGAACTCCTCATCCGCATCCGGCGCATTCGCCAATGCTTCTTCCCGCGGCAACGACTTGCGCAATCCTTCGAGAACATCTTCGCGGGTCGCGGAGGAGAATCGCGCGCTCCCCTGCTTTGTCTCATCGACGCCGTACCGATCCGAAACCTGCGCCATCGGCGGCACATCGGAAGTATTCAGCTCGTTCAACCGGTCGACATATTCCAGAATCGAATTCAGATCGCGCAGCATTCCCGTGCGCTCGTCCGCCGTGAGCTCCAGGTTCGCCAGGTCGGCAACGTAAGCGACGTCTTTGTCAGTGACTTTCATGAGATTGATTTCTGCTTGCAAGCAGTTCGTTCCGATAAAACGTGTTCACCGTGAATTTCTGTCGGGGCTGTTCTCTTGCGCCAGCACAAACTCGATCCTACGAACCGCTTCTGCCGTGTATCGATTGATCGCGGCTAGGTATCGCGGTGCCAGCCCTTGCAGTTCAGCTTTCCATCGTGCGCCAGCAACTTCCACGCTCAGCACTCCGTCTGCGAAACTCAACGCGCGCGTGCGTTCGGCCACGGCCGATCCGCATACCACCGGCCAAGCCAGCAACGGCCCTTCTGCCGGAGGAGCCATCCGCAACGAACGCGCGACAATCTTATCCAGCCCCGATCCTGCATGCTCCAACTGCTTTACCTCGTCTCAGTCACTGCAACAACGCAAACCGAGAAATCCGATTCTAGCATTTCGATTACGGGTTCCCCTCTCGCTCGCCGCGCCCCTCAAACCGGAAAGTCCCGCCGCACAAACTCGAGCGCCACATCCCGCGAGTTCAGTCGCCCCTCGAGCTGCGCATCTTCCACCGCATTGAGAATCTCCCGAAATCTCGGCCCCGGAGCATGCCCCTCTGCAATCAAATCATCGCCCGTCACCAGCGGCGCAGGACGCATCTTCTCCGCCGGAATCTCCGCAAGCTTCTGCCGAAGAAATTCATATGTACCCAAATGCCGATGGCTCGCCAGCGAGTCCGCCCGATGCAACGCCATGTGCTCGTCGAACCGAGGCATGCGCATAAACTTCTTCAACGTCGATTCCTTCATCCGCGACACATGCCCAAAGCGCATGTGGTTCTCGACCAGCGCCAGAATCTGCTCGGCATCATCGTTCGAAAACCGCAGCCTCCAGCAGATTTCTTCCGCAATCTTCACCCCAACTTCGACGTGATTATCGAAGCGAATCCGATCCGGAGCCACGCGAAACGTCGCCGGCTTCCCGACATCGTGCAGCAGCGCTCCCCACCCCAGCGTCCGCGGACAAGGCTGCGGCAGATTTTCCAGCAGCAGCAGCGTGTGCACAAACACATCACCCTCCGGATGAAACTCCGGCGGCTGCTCCACTCCCTTCATCGCCGAAATCTCCGGCAGCACATGCCGCAACAATCCGCTCTCATCCAATAGCAGAAACGCCCGCCGCCCGCGCCCTTCCGTCAACATTCGGGTCAACTCATCCCGCACCCGTTCGCGGGACACAACTTCGATCTGCTCCGCCAACTTCTGTATCGCCACAAACGTCGCCGGCTCAATCGCATATTCAAAGCGCGCGGCAAACCGCACCGCCCTCAACATCCGCAGCTTGTCTTCCTCAAACCGCCGCTCCGGGTCTCCAATGCTCCGAATAATTCCCGCTTTCAAATCATCACGCCCACCAACAAAATCAAGCACCTCGCCACTCACAGGATCAAGCAACATTCCATTGATCGTGAAATCCCGCCGCGCCACATCCTCCCGCGGATCCTCGCTGAATCGCACCTCATCCGGATGCCGCCCATCGGAATATCCAACATCGCTGCGAAATGTCGCCACCTCAACGCAGCCTGACCCATGCCCACTCGCGTCGGCAGAAAAGCCGCCCTCAACATCTGTCTCCGGCTCCGGCACCAACACCACACCAAACTGCGCCCCCACCGCATAAGTCTCCGGAAAAATCTCCATCACCTGCTCCGGCCTAGCGCTGGTCGCCACGTCGTAATCCTTCGGTTCGCGCCCCAGCAAAAGATCGCGCACACAGCCTCCGACCAGATAGGCCTGAAACCCGCGCCCGCGCAGGCCCTCAACAATCGAACTGGCAAAGTCTTTCAACATGAACCGGCGAACAATCAGACTTCGAATAATATAAGACCATGCCCTCGGCCTACATCCTCGGCATCGAAAGTTCCTGCGATGAAACCGCAGCCGCCGTGGTCCGCTCCGGCGAGCAACTCATCTCGAACGTAGTCGCCTCGCAGTTCGCCACTCACAAACCCTACGGCGGCGTCGTACCGGAACTGGCCTCGCGCGAGCACCTCCGCGCCATCGTCCCCGTCGTCCGCCAGGCGCTCGCCGAAGCGAATCGAACCTACGATTCCGTCGACGCCATCGCCGTCACCCAAGGCCCCGGACTCGCCGGAGCACTCCTCGTCGGCATCAGCTACGCCAAAGCTCTGGCCTTCGCCCTCGACAAGCCGCTCATCGCCGTCAACCATCTCGAAGGCCACATCCACGCAGTGTTGTTAGAAGAACGTCAGAAGGGTAATCGAGAACTCCAATTTCCAGTGCTCGCCCTGGTCGTCTCCGGCGGCCACACTCATCTCTATCTCGCTGCCGAAAAGAACGACGCCTGGACCTACGAAAACATCGGCCACACCCGCGACGATGCCGCCGGCGAAGCCTTCGACAAAGTCGCCAAACTGCTCGGCTTGGGATATCCTGGTGGCCCCGTCATCGATCGCCTCGCGCCCCACGGCGACGCCAAAGCCGTAAAGTTCCCTCCCGCGCAAATCAAGCACCCCGACCGCCGCGGTCGCAAAGACGGCAAGGCCGCGCCCGGCTCTGACTCAAACGACAAACGTCCAAACGCCGACCGCCCCCGCTTCGATTTTTCCTACAGCGGCATCAAGACCGCCATCCTACGCTACGTCGAAACTCACGACATGCGCGCGACAATCGAAGCCCGCCGTCAGTCTCTTCTGCAGATCGCCAAACCCAAGCTCGAAGACTATCTTGCCCACTGCGACAAGCCCACGCTGGACCTGATCGCGTCCTTCCAGCGCGCCATCGTCGAAGATCTCGTCGGAAAAACTCTCACCGCCGCCCGCGCCCACGATGTCGCCACCCTCTTCGTCACCGGAGGCGTCGCCGCCAATCAGGAACTGCGCCAGACGTTCGAACGCGAAGGCGCCAGGCAAGGCCTGCCCGTCTACTTCCCCTCGCGTCCACTCTCCACCGACAACGCCGCCATGATCGCCGCCGCCGCCTACCCAAAATTTCTGCTGAAAGATTTTGCTGCGATGGATTTTTCCGCCGAGGCCGGCCTGAAGCTGAAGTGAGAATTTTCTTGGCGTGAAGATGCTGCCTGAATAATGACTACTTGAAGAGACTTCGTGAAAAGATTGAGGAACCAACTCGACCGAAGAATCTACTTCCCCGCCGCCTGCCCCCTCGCCTTCCCCATCACCGCATCCAGGGCCTTACCCAACTGCGATTCGATATGGATATCTTTATAGATCGCAAAGTTGGCCCGCTTCTCGGTTTCCTCGAAGCCACTCGCCCGGCTAGCAACAATAATGATGGGAATCGCGGCCGTCTCCGGTTTGTTCTTCAACGCCGTGATCAATTCACTTCCCGACATCTTCGGCATCTGCACGTCGGTCACGATCACGGCCGGTTGCACGCGCGCAAGAATCTCCAACGCCTCCACTCCATTCGTGGCTGACTCGACCGCAAAACCGCGATGCTCCAGAAAGCTACATACGGTATAGCGGATCAGCATGCTGTCGTCGACGACTAGAGCCACCATGGACATAAAAAAAGACGGAGGTCTACGCCCACACGCCCCCGGGTTGGAAAGTAACAGAGAGTTTTCCAGTGGAACAAGCCGAAACCGCACGCGGCGATTACCTCAGTCACGCACTGCTCGAGGAAAAGCGCTCAGATCTCGCTCTCGGGAGCCGCCTCTTCAATGTTCATGTCCTTAAACTCGCTGGACTCGAACACTTCGCCGCATTCCTTGCATTCCACGAATTCCGAATCCTCATCGCGACCCACAATTTGCACGCGCGGATGCTTGCAAGGAAGCTTCTTGTCCTGGCTTTGAGCGGGAGCAGGCGGCTTTGCGGTCATAATTACGGAAGGTTTCCAGACATAATCGAGCGGGGGAACTCTTGTCGCTGGAATTTCCGGTATTTTAGACCCGCTTCGTCCGTTGTCAAGCCCTCTGAGGTTGCGTCGTCGTGAATTCGTAACAGCCGCGCCCGGGGCCGCAAATTGGCCTCGCATCTAGATCGTCCCCTCCAAATACGACCAAATCCATCGCACTGCCATAAGCCATTCAGTTCTTGATAGTTACCGCTAAATCCGGTTTTCTGGCAAGTCCCTGCAGGCCCTTGCCCCATTCCCTCGATCTGCCGTAGAATGAATTACGACGGAAAAGGTCGGAATTATCTCCGACTCTTTCAGTCGGGCTTTCGACAAGATTCAGGAATTAAGTAACTGGTTTCAAGTAACTAAGGACCGAGCGTGCTGAAGCTCACCAAAAAAGCCGACTACGCGTTGATGGCGATGAAGCATCTCGCCGAGCACCCGACGGCGGGCTCGCGCAGCGCTAAGGATGTAGCAGATGCCTACGGCATTCCGCCGGAGGCATTGGCGAAAATTCTGCAGCGCCTCGCCAAAGCCGGACTCTTGCAGTCGCAACACGGAACCAACGGTGGCTACACCCTGGCCCGCGCGCCGCACACGATTTCCGCTTTCGAAGTCATTCGCGCCATCGACGGCCCTCTGTTCATCACCTCCTGCGTGACCGTCCGCGGAGAGTGCGACCAAAGCGACCGCTGCAACATCCGCGAACCGCTCCGAAAAGTAAACGACAGCATTGAAGCAGTATTGAAGCGCATCAAAATTTCGCACATGCGCGAAGAACCAGAAGAAGCCGCGCCAGAACAATCGAAACCAGCAGAACTAGTCACGATCACCTGAGCCGATGTGGAAAGAAGAGTCATCAAATTTAGAAACAAGTCGTCCGCAGGTTTTGCCAACGACCAAAGACGAACGACCAACGACCGAGACTAGCAACGAAGTTAACCACAGTTAACACGTAGGAGACGCAATCAATGAGCACCGACGTAAAAACTCCCCAGGCCACCACGCAGTCCCACCACCCCGACTCCAAGGGCGTGAAGCTGCCCATCTACATGGATAACCACGCCACCACCCCCATCGACCCGCGGGTGCTGGAAGAAATGCTGCCCTACTTCATGGAGAAGTTCGGCAACTCCGCCAGCCGCAATCACTCCTTCGGCTGGGCCGCCGAAGAAGGCGTGGAGACCGCGCGCGAACGCATCGCCAAGCTGGTCGGTGCCACGACAAAAGAAATCATCTTCACCTCCGGCGCCACCGAGAGCGACAACCTCGCTATCAAGGGCGTTGCCGAAATGTACCGCGAGAAGGGCAACCACATCATCACCGCGGTCACCGAGCACAAGGCCGTACTCGATACCTGCAAGCGCCTGGAGAAAAACGGCTACCGCGTCACCTACATGCCGGTGCAGAAAGACGGCCTCATCGATCTCGAAGACCTGAAGCGCGCCATGGACGACAAGACCATCCTAGTTTCGATCATGTACGCGAACAATGAAATCGGCGTCATCCAGCCCGTCACCGAAATCGGCAAGCTCTGTCACGAGCGCGGCGTAATCTTCCACACCGACGCGACCCAGGCCGTCGGCAAAGTCCCCGTCGACGTGATCAAGCAGAACATCGACGTCATGTCGATCTCCGGCCATAAGATGTACGGACCGAAGGGTGTCGGCGCACTGTACGTACGCCGCAAGAATCCTCGCGTCCAGCTCTCCGCCATCATCGACGGCGGCGGCCACGAGCGCGGCATGCGCTCCGGCACACTGAACGTCCCCGGCATCGTCGGCCTCGGCAAAGCCTGCGCCATCGCACAAGAAGAAATGGCGAAAGAATCCTGCAAGCTCGCTGGCCTGCGCAACCGTCTCCGCGATCGCATCATGAATCGCCTCGACGAAAGCTACATCAACGGCTCGTGGGAACATCGTCTGCCCGGCAACCTGAACATCAGCTTCGCCTACGTCGAAGGCGAATCGTTGTTAATGGGCATTAACGACATCGCGGTCTCCAGCGGTTCAGCCTGCACCTCGGCGACGCTCGAGCCCTCATACGTATTAAAAGCTCTCGGCACCGGCGACGACCTGGCCCACAGCTCCATCCGCTTCGGCATCGGCCGCTTCAACACCGAAGCCGAAGTCGACTACGTCGCCGACCGCGTCATCGAGACGGTAGAGCGCCTCCGCGAACTCTCTCCGCTCTACGAAATGGCCAAAGAAGGCATCAACCTGGCAGATGTGAAGTGGGCTGGAGATGCGCATTAGATTCAGCCGCGAAGCGGCACCAGAATGCAGCCCACGGCGCGAGCCGTGGGCAGGGGAACGAAAACGAGCAAGCCGCGGAGCGGCGAAAGATGTTAGCCCGGGACGTAAGTCCTGGGTAGATCGCAAAAAAAGGGAACAAGTCCCGTAGGGACGACACAAAGCTCTAGGAGAAAAAAATGTCATACAGCGATAAAGTTCTCGATCACTACTCCAACCCCCGCAACGTCGGCTCCATGGACAAATCCAGCTCCGACGTAGGCACCGGCTTGGTCGGCGCCCCCGAGTGCGGCGATGTCATGAAGCTGCAGATTAAGGTCAACCGCGAAACCAACGTCATTGAAGACGCCAAGTTCAAGACCTTCGGCTGCGGCTCCGCCATCGCCTCGTCGTCGCTCGCGACCGAGTGGGTCAAAGGCAAGACGGTCGACGAAGCCCTCGCCATCAAGAACATGGACATCGTGAAGGAGCTCGCGCTTCCTCCCGTGAAGATCCATTGCTCGGTGCTGGCGGAAGACGCGATCCGCGCCGCCATCGGCGACTGGAAAAAGAAGCAGGAAGCCGCCGTGCCGGTAACCGCTGAAGCAAAATAGTTGTGAGCGGCGAGCGATCAGCCACGAGCGGTGAGCTCAAGACGAATTCGCTCACGACTCGAAGCTCGCGACTTGAGTCACGACTTGAAGCTCGCGCACTGAAGCTGATTATGACGACACTGACGCAACAACCCGCGCAAGCGCCCGCCAAAGGCATTCTCGTCACCGAGAAAGCCCTGGCCAAGGTGCGCATCGCCATGGCCAAGGAAGGCGTTTCGCCCGAACAAGGCGGCCTGCGCCTGGGCGTGCAAGGCGGAGGATGTTCCGGCCTGAGCTACAACGTCCGGTTCGACACGCAACCGCGCGAGCGTGACCGCATTTTCCAGTTCAGCGACGTTCGCGTCTTCGTCGATCCGAAGTCGTTCATTTACCTGCACGGCATGACCCTCGACTATCAGGAAACGCTGATGCAACAGGGCTTCGTCTTCGTGAATCCCCAGGCCTCAAAGTCGTGCGGCTGCGGCACGTCGTTCTCCGCCTGATGCGGGATGCCTGAGCGGGATGATTGTGTGGCGCGGACACTCCTGTCCGCGTGCCGCCAGCGCCACCGGACATCATGGACGAACGGACGCCCGTATTGAGCTGCGTGTGCAATAGAAAGAATTAGACAGTGACGACGAAATCCACGCTTACCGAAATCGGCGCCAAGCCACTGCCAGAGGAAACTCATTCCTGCTGGTCCTGCGGATCCATGCGCGCCGCGCACTTCTGCGAATCCTGCGGCAAGGTTCAGCCCCCCGCGCCCTCAAACTATTTCGCATTCTTCGGCCTGCCGCTGATGCTAAATATCGATGTCGTGGTTTTAGAGAAGGACTTCTACGCGCTTAGCCGCAAGCTGCATCCCGACCTCAACGCCGGAACTGGCGGCAATGGGAAGGAGCAGGAATGGAGCCTGGAACAAAGCTCCATGCTCAACGATGCCTACCGCACGCTGAAAGATCCCATCAAGCGTACGCAATATCTGCTCCATCTCGAAGGTGTGGAACTGGAAGAGCAATCGAAGGCAGCGACCGAAAAAGCGCGAGCCTCGGGAGAAATAAAGAAGCAAATCGTTCCTCCGGACTTGCTCGAAGAAGTCTTCGAGCTGAACATGCATCTCGAGGAACTGCGCATGAACAAGAAAGTCGGCGACGACGATCCCGCGCTCTTCGAAGAAATCGGCAAAGCGAAACTGTCTCTCGAATCGAAATACGAAGTGCTTCTGCAGGAACTGCAGGCAAGTTGGAAAGACTGGGACAGAGTAATCGCGGGCGCCCCGGCAGCGAGCGCCGATGAGCGCGCCCAAGTTAGAAACAAAATGGTGGACATACTCAACCGCCGCAACTACATCCGAAATCTGGTTCGGGATGTAAATGAGGCAATGGAAAGTTGAAGTCAGAATTAAGACTTGAGAATGCAGAAGTTTGAGCTAGGCCCCACTTCTGCATTCTGACCTTTACATTCTGCGTTTTCAGATATGGCAATGGATCGCATCGTCGGCATCGACCTCGGCACCACGAATTCTCTCGTGGCTTTCATGCAAGGGGAGACTCCTGTCGTCATCCCCGGCGACGACGGCCTGAACCTGCTGCCCTCGGTAGTCGCGCTCGACGCTAACAATCATCCCGTAGTCGGCAATGCCGCGCGTACTGCGCTGATCGATTCGCCAGAACGCGCTGTCTACTCGATTAAGCGCCTGATGGGCCGCGGCTCGGAAGACATTCAAGAAGAGCTGAAACTGTTCCCCTTTCGCCTCGCTGACGACCTGCAGGCCGGAGAAGTGCTTCGCATCACGCTAGGCGATAAGACGTTTACACCGCCGGAAATTTCCGCGCTGATTCTTCGCCAGCTCAAGCGCAACGCCGAGCGCTATTTCGGAGAAGCAGTTACGAAGGCAGTCATCACCGTTCCTGCCTACTTCAACGATGCGCAACGCCAAGCCACAAAAGACGCCGGCCGCATCGCCGGACTCGAAGTCCTCCGCCTGGTGAACGAACCGACGGCAGCATCGCTTGCCTACGGCCTCGATAAAAAGCAAAACGGCATTGTCGCCGTTTACGATCTCGGCGGCGGCACTTTCGACGTCTCCATCCTCAACCTGCACGACGGAATCTTTGAAGTCATCGCCACCAATGGGGACACGCACCTCGGCGGCGACGACATCGACAATCTCCTGATCACGATCGCCTTGGATGATATCCGCGGCGACCTCAATCTCGATCTTCGCCGCAACGCCGAAGCGGTGCAGGCCATCCGCAAAGCCGTCATTGACGCGAAGATCGCACTCTCGTCCGAGCCCTCCGTAAAACTCGACATCGAACTCCCCGGCGGCCAGCACTATCGCCGCGAGATCACGCGCGAGCAATACGAGCAACTGATTCAGCCGGTCATCGACCGCACCGTCGGCCCCTGCAAGCAGGCCATGAAAGATTCCGGACTGAAACCGGAGCAAATCGACGAAGTCGTCCTCGTCGGTGGCTCCACTCGCATCCCGAAAGTGCGCGCGCTGGTCAAAGAATTATTCCATCGCGATCCGCACACCGATCTCAACCCGGACGAAGTGGTCGCCCTGGGTGCTGCGGTGCAAGCCAACATTCTCGGCGGCGGATCGGAAGCCACCGAGAATATGCTGCTGCTCGACGTGACTCCGCTGTCGCTCGGCATCGAAGTTGCCGGCGGAGTCACCGACAAAATCATCCTGCGCAACTCGACTATCCCGGCGTCGGCCACGCAGCACTACACCACGCAGATCGACGGCCAGACCAACGTCGCCATCCACGTGCTGCAGGGCGAGCGCGAACTGGCCACCGATTGCCGCTCGCTGGCGCGCTTCGACCTGAAAGGAATTCCGCCCATGGCGGCCGGAATTCCGCGCGTCGAAGTCAAATTCTTGATCGACGCCAACGGCATTCTCCACGTTTCCGCCCGCGAACAGCGCAGCGGAAAAGAAGCGGAAATTCAGGTCCAGCCCAGCTACGGCCTGACCGACGAGCAAGTCGAAGGCATGATCCTCGACTCCTTCGACAATGCCGAAGAAGATTTCCGCAAACGCCAGCTGATCGAAGCGCGCGCGGAAACCGCGACGATTCTCGCCGCTCTCGAAAAAGGTAAAAAGAGCCCAGCCTGGGGCGCTCTCACCACAGACGAGAAAAAGAAGATCGCGAAAATGGAAAAGGCTTTGGCCGCGGTCAACACCGAAGAGGACTATCAGGCGATCCGCAAAGCCATCGACGCGCTGAATCAAGGCACGATGCGGCTTGCCGAAATGATGATGGACACCGCCGTTTCATCGGCACTGAAAGGCAAGACCATGGACGAGACCGACCTGGGCGAAGGCCCTACGGCGCCGCATCCGATGGCGAAGGCGGAGTTCGAGTAGCCCTGTGTGTTCCCCTGTGTCCTCTGTATTTAGTCAAGAGCTTTAAACGCAGAGGACACAGGGGAACACAGAGGAATAGGAGCGAGTATGTCAGAAGAAAAAACGCAAGGAGCCGGCACGATGACCGAAGATGCGCCCGGCGAAAACACAGTTCAGGTCACATTTCTGCCCGAGGGCAAGATGGTGCAGTTCGAGCACGGCAAAATGCCCTACGAATATCATGGCAAGGAAGAGTCGATACTCGACGTGGCGCTGAACCACCACATCAAGCTCGACCACGCCTGCGGCGGCAACAACGCTTGCACCACCTGCCATATCTGGGTGAAGGACGGCGCCGAAAATCTCTCGCCGATGGACGATGACGAGGCTGACCGGTTGGACACCGCCGCCGATCTCCAGTTAAACTCACGTCTCGGATGCCAGGCGCAGATTGTAAAGCCCGGCAAAGTCGTGGTGGAGATTCCCGCGTGGAATCGCAACTACGTTTCCGAGGAACACTAGAGCGACGCAGGGAACATCAGTTTCGAGGATTAACCGGTTTCTGAGGTCACCTCAAAAGAAGGAGCACTGAAGGATGCCAAAGCAACTGACCTGGGATGACGCCGACAGCATCGGCATCGCGCTTTCCGAAGCTCATCCGGAACTGGATCCGCTGGCCGTGCGCTTCACCGACCTGCACCGCTACGTCACAGAACTCCCCGATTTCGCCGGCGATCCGAAGGCGTCGAACGAAGGCAAGCTGGAAGCGATTCAAATGGCTTGGCACGGCGAGGTGATGGACCGCACCCAGGGCTGACATTGTACGCATTGGGCATTCCGAAAGAACGCGCGATGAGCGGCGAGCCCGGAGCGCAACCGGCTGAAATCCACCACCTTGGCTCAGCGCGGCCACCGGTTCTTGAGTCATGCGTTAACCTTGATTAACCCCCTCTCTGAAAACAAATGAGTTGTAGGGCTTCTCTGCGTTTCTTTCTTGGCATCGCAGTTGCTTGTGTTTTTTCTTTCTCCTGATTTTCGGGCCCAGCCGGAGTTGTGCGATCGCAGGGGTGAGCGACTAGACTGCTAGCCAGGAGTTTCCGGGACAACCATGAAAACGAATCTCCTTCCATCCGTGCTTTGTTTCCTTGTCGTTTCTGTTGCGCTGGTGTTCGGCCAGACTGATGCTCCTGCATCGACCAACCCCCCGGCCTCCTCGAACATTGAAGTGGAGAAGTGGAACCGGCCTGAGCCTGGTTGGCTCTATGTTCTCGATCCCAAACCTGATGCGGGCGGCCCGGGAGGGCGCGTCTGGTTAATCGATCCTGGAACCGCGAAAGTGATGGGCAGCATTCGCACCGGCGACAACGCGGATTTTGCGCTCTCGCCCGATGGGAGCCGGCTTTATGTCGCATCGTCAATTGACGCACGCTCCAGCGAACTCGCGGTGATCGATACGGCCCAGGGCGTGGTGCTCAAGAGTGGTATGGTTGGGGGACGCGCCGTTCCCGAGGGGCTGCCGCCGTTTTCTACCATGGCGGTATCGGGGGATGGCCTGGCGTTGCGAATCCTAATCGACGATCCTAAGGCTACCGGCGCGGACTCGCTGTTACTCGCCACCTTCGATACTCAGGCCGGCGAGTTTCTGCCCGGCATCGTGCACCTCGGCAACTGCGGCCCCGGTCGCTTCATCTCTTACCCGGAGGCCGATCATTTTGATTTTCTCTGTCCGCGGACGAATCGCTTAAGAATGATTCGCGTGGATGCTGACTCCCGCGAGTTGCAAAACGTGGACGTCTCTCTTCCGTGGGAAAGACGCGACGGAGTTGCCGAGGCGATTGAAGTTCCCGGCAGCCAGCAGATCGCGATCGTTCGCGGAGATGGCGGCGTGGTGACGATGGATCCTGCGTCCCAGGCTTTCGCCGAAACGTCCGCGCGTCCCGGTCTGCCCAACCGCGTTCCTCCGGCTGCATGGCCGACCTCGCCCGACGGCAGCAGGGTCTATCTCGGGTACAACAACGATTACGACCGCTCCGACAATCGCTTTTATCTGGATTATGGCCGGCCCCCGAATGTTCGGCGTAGTAACTCGGTGGCGTACGAGTTTCATGTGATCGACACCCACAGCTGGCGGAAGATCGGCACCATCAAGAGCAAAATGGCCTTCTGGAGCGCCGTGACGGGGAAGGACGGCAAGACGATCTATGCCATGTCGCCACAGAAACACAGCATTGTCGTGCTCGACACTGTGAAGATGCGCCAGAGCCGCATCCTCAAAGTGGGCGGCGCGCCTACGCTAGCCCTGGTCGCACCCTAACCGCGGCAACCGGCGCGCTGATACGATTTTGATCTTTTAAGCTGTATGCTTTTGCCTCACTTTAAAAAGATTTTACAACTTGGTGACAAACGGCCAGCCCGGCTCCGCCTATCCTGCTTGGCATAGAGGGTCCACCACCACTTGGTGGCCCTTTCTCTCTCTGTGTGGCCCAACTGCGAAGGGCACGGCGTTAAGCCGTGCCCCATTTTTCTTGCTGCAAACTTTTCAAAACTTCTGGTTACCCAACCGTCGCCGGCGCCGGTTCCTCCACATTCGCCTCGCGCAGAAACTTGGCTGCTTCTTCGGGCGGCGTGGGATTGATATAGAAACCTGTGCCCCACTCAAACCCGGCCGTCTTGGTGAGCTTGGGCATGAACTCAATGTGCCAGTGATAATGATCGTTGGTCGGATCCTGCGCCGGCGAAGTATGAATCACCAGATTGTACGGAGGATTATCCAGCACCCGGTCGGCCCGCCCCAGCAAGTCCTTCAACGCCCGCGCCAGATTCTCAAACATGTGCGACGACGAATTTTCGAACGCGGACTCATGTTGCTTGGGCAGAATCCAGGTCTCGAACGGAAAGCGCGGAGCATACGGCGCTAGGGTGAGGAAATTCTCGTTCTCGGCAACCACGCGCGTTCCGCTATCCATTTCCTGCCGGATAATGTCGCAGAACACGCAGCGCTCTTTGTAAAGAAAGTATTGTTTCGCGCCTTCCAACTCCTGCGTCACATTGATGGGCAGAATGGGCAGCGCGATCAACTGCGAGTGCGAATGCTCCAGCGATGCCCCCGCCGCTTCCCCATGATTCTTGAAAATCAGAATGTACTTGAACCGCCGGTCTTTCTTCAGGTCGAGAATGCGGTCGCGGAACGTCCACAAAACATCTTCAATGCGCTTGGACGGTAAAGTCGACAGGCTGGCCCCGTGGTCGGGTGTCTCAATAATCACCTCGTGCGCGCCGATCCCGTTCATGCGGTCGAACATACCTTCCGCCTGCCGGTTCAGCGTGCCTTCAATGCCCAGCGCGGGGAACTTGTTGGCTACGACTCGCACCGTCCATCCCGGCGTATCCCGCTGCGGCGCCGGCCCTCCATTCGGATTCGGACGGTAGGCCTGAATCTCCGGCGGCGTCTTGCTCTCGTTCCCGTAGCAGAAAGGACAGAATCCTCCCTTGATCTTCAGATTCTCCCGTACAAAATCGGTTGGGCGCTTGGCCCGGTCGGTCGAAATAATCACCCAACGGCCCACAATCGGATCTTTTCTCAGCTCAGGCAATTACGAATTCCTTTCCATGCGGCCGCGCAATCTCAAGTCGCGCAAAATCGGCTCGCGCAAACTTCTAATTCTACGCCGCCAGCTTTTAACGCGACAAGGAAGCGTTGCGAAACAGTTCAATCTCCGGGCGGGCGCCCGGATGCGGGTAGTATACGCTGACCACGTCGAATCTCCATTGGCACGTTGGTGGAAGCCCTTTCAGGTATTCCCGCGCCACCTGCGCCACTTCGCGCCGTTTGTGGCGGTCGACCGCCGCCTCGGCAGTCTTCACGTCGCGCGATGTCCGCGTCTTAACCTCAATAAAACAAACAACATCTGTTTCCCAGCCGATCAGGTCGATCTCTCCCCGTGAGCGCGGCGTGCGAAAGTTCCTCGCCACCATCGTGTACCCCAGCTTCCGCAAATGAAAGTATGCGTCTTCTTCCCCGCGCGTGCCGGTGCGCTGGTGCAAAGGGCGCGGGTCGGCGGGCAGCAACCGCTGCGCGACCCAGTCCAGGCTATGAATAATGGTTTGCGTGAAGACGGCAGGAAGCATTCACCCTTCACTGTACCGCCACGAAGGGCGATTTCCTCGCCGGGCAGGAAAGATTAGCGGCAGACTTCCCGAAAGGGGAAGTCGGCGAACTAAACGCCGGTGGTTAGCCCTCCGGCCCTGTTTGCCCTAAAAAAAACAAGCTCACGGACAAAGCCGCGAGCCCGGTCGCTATCCTCCCCCAAAGAAGGCAGCAACAAAAAAACTCAATCTCGTTAGGCCTGCGGAGCGCGCCCTCTCGCGCGCTTCCCAAGCTTTCCACGGCAATTGGTCACCGTGCATTCGCGGCGCAGACCTGCGCCGTACACACCGGCGCTTAGGAGGGCGATCTCATTGGCACCGGCGCCTAGGGGAAACTTGTTGAAAATCATTTCGGCCCGGCAACTCTCGCGCACTCCGGCCCTGCCGTCAATTCACGGCTGCCACAAACGTACTTCACGCCGTAACTCATTTCCCTGCAGCAAAATGCGGAGAGTTCTCACCCCGCCAAAAGTGGGGTACCAATGGCACGAAGAGGCAATTCTTTGACCTGACCGGCGATGCTAGACTCCCGTTGAGCCTAGAATGCATTTGCAACCAGTTCGACATTCGAGCGCCGTCGTCCGCTTTGGTGTGTTCGAGGCCGACCTGCATTCGGGCGAGCTGCGAAAGAACGGCGTCCGGGTCAAAATCCAGGATTTGCCCTTCAAGGCGCTCAGGCTTCTGCTCGGTCATCCCAACGAGGCCCTGAGCCGCGACCAGTTCCGGCACGCACTCTGGCCGGAAGACGTCTTCGTCGACTTCGACCACGGCATCAGCAGCGCCATCAACCGCCTGCGCGACGCGCTGGGCGACTCCGCCGACAATCCGGTGTTCATCGAAACTGTCGATCGTCGGGGCTACCGCTGGATCGCCCCCACCAACGTCCCGGCGGCGGACCCTCCCGGCCTTACATTGGTCAAGTCGCAGCCCGAGCCGTATCCTCCGATGGCAATAGGCACACCTGCGCCCGACCGGCGGCTGTGGTCGCTGCTGCTTTTGCTGTCCGCTTTCCTGGCCATCTGGATTTTTTGGCCCAGCCACCGCTCCGCCAAAGCCGGAACCGCGAAACTTCCCGACCCTGCCGCTTCTATTTCGAATCCGCGCCCCGCCGCCAACCTCGAAGCCGAGCAGCTTTATCTGAAAGGCCGCTTCTACTGGGAAAAGCGCACGGCCGACGGATTGAATAAGTCGGTGGATTACTTCACTCAGGCCATCGTTCACGATCCCAACTACGCTCCCGCCTACGTCGGCCTGGCCAACAGTTACAACCTGCTGCGCGAATACACACTCATGCCGGGCAGCGAGGCCTACCCGCGCGCGCTGGCCGCCGCGCGACAGGCCGTCCAGCTCGACGCTCATTCTTCAGAAGCGCATGCTTCCCTGGCCTTCGCTCTGTACTATGGCACCTGGGACGCGCCCGGAGCCGAGCGCGAATTCCGGCGCGCCATTGAACTCGATCCCAACAGCCCTGTAGCCCACCACTGGTATGCGACCTATCTTGCGACTCTCGGGCGTTTTCCAGAAGCCGTTGCCGAAATCGAGCGCGCCCAGGCCCTCGACCCCGGATCGAAATCGGTTCTCGCCGACAAAGGCTACCTGTTGTGGTCGGCAGGCCAGCGCGGAGAAGGGTTGGCGCTGCTCAAACAGCTCGAAGCCAGCGAACCGGATTTCGTTTCGCCCCACCGCTATCTGAAAAGGGTGTACTTCTCGACGGGCAACTATCCTGACTTTCTAGCCGAGTGGCGTAAGGAAGAGGTTTTGCTGAACAACCGGGCTGGCCTCAAACTGGTCGATACTGCCGAAAAAGGTTATGCCGCCGGCGGTTCGCGGGGCATGCTCCAAAATGTGCGGACCCTGCAGCAAAAGCTCTTCGACCACGGCCAACAGTCGCCTTACGCCGTGGCTCAAACGAATTCGCTGCTGGGGGACAAGCACGCGGCCCTGCAGTACCTGAACATCGCTTACGATAAGCGCGACGAGGAGATCGTCCAGGTTGATTCTGACCCAGCCTTCGCAACTCTCCGTGACGACCCTGCCTTCAAAGAAATCATCGCCAAGCTGGGCTTCCCCGCCAGAAAATAGCCAGTCAACAGCAAAGAGGCACAGAATCACCGAGAAGAATCAGGAAGTGATTTTCTCTGGGTCTCTGTGCCTCCGGGTGAGTATGAGTGAAGGCGTTGCTACGCGCCGACGGCTGCGATGCACTCTTCCAGCACATCGACTGCGACGTCCGCCTCTTCCTTCGTGACCACCAGCGCCGGGCAAATTCGCACCGTGCTTGGCCCGCAGCCCAGGAACAGCACTCCACGCTCGAACGCCTTCTCGACAATGCGATCGCGCTCGGCGCCGCCGTATTCTTTCGTCACCTTGTCCTTCACAATCTCGACGCCGATCATCAGGCCGCGCCCGCGCACATCGCCTACGAGTTTGTATTTCGCAGGCCAGTCCGCCATGCGCTTCATCATGTGCGCGCCCACGCTTGCCGAATTTTCCAGCAGGCGCTCTTTCTCGATCACGTCGAGCGTGGCCAGCGCCGCGGCGATGCAAATCGGATTCCCTCCAAACGTCGAGGCATGCGAACCCGGAACCCAATCCATGATTTCCGCGCGCGTCATCGTGATCCCCAGCGGCATTCCGGAAGCAATGCCCTTCGCCATGCAAACCATGTCGGGCTGCACGCCAGTGTGCTCGACGGCAAACCATTTGCCCGTGCGCCCAATGCCGCTCTGCACTTCGTCGACGACCAGCATAATGCCGTGGCGGTCGCAGGTGCGGCGCAGCTCCTGCATGAAGACTTTCGGAGCGACCACGTACCCGCCCTCGCCCTGCACCGGTTCGACGAAAATCGCCGCCACTTCCTCCGGCGCCAGGATCGTCTTGAACAATTTCTCTTCAATAAAGCGCGCGCAGCTCAGAGCGAACTCCTCGCCTTCCTGCGCTCCACCTGAACAGTGGCGATAAATATCCGGATAGCGCACATGGGTCACGCCCGGCACCAGTGGCGCAAACCGCCGCTTCTGCTGCGGCTTTGACGCCGTCAGCGACAACGCGCCCATGGTCCGCCCGTGAAACGCTCCGAAGAATGCGATCACGTTCTGCCGCTTGGTGTGGTAGCGCGCCAACTTGAGCGCGCACTCGACAGCCTCCGCGCCAGAGTTGCCGTAGTAAACGCGATGCGGCCCCGGCATGGGAGCAATCTTCGACAGCCGCGCCGCCAGTTCCACCATGCTCTCGTAATAAAAATCCGTCCCCGACATGTGGATCAGCTCGCCCGCCTGCTTCTGAATTGCGGCCACCACATCGGGATGGCAATGTCCGGTCGACGTCACGGCAATGCCCGCCGAAAAATCAAAAAACTCGTTGCCGTCGACGTCGGTTACCACAATGCCGCGCCCGCTCTTGGCCACCAGGGGATACGACCGCGTATACGACGGCGAAATATATTTCTCATCGCCCTCGAGCACGCGCTTGGCGTTCGGCCCCGGCAGGGCAGTTTTGATCTTCGGTCCGAAAGTCGTTTTGGTCGTCATGGTTGCAGTGGTCATGGAATCCTCCGTGCGCAGCCGTCAGTCGTCGGCCGCTGTTAGCAGGAATTGCAGCCTCGGAACAGCGTGATCCCGTTTAGGACCAGCTTCGTTCGAACAAGTAGTCGAGGCGAATCAGAGAAAGGAGGATGAAAGAATTAATCGCTACCGAAAAGACTAGGACGCAGCCGCGAAGGCAGATTCGCCCGATAGCGCCGCGGACACACCAGGCAGTGCAGCCAGCACTCGGGCAGATTCGAATTGACCAGACGCGAATTGGATTGGTTGCGCAGCATCGAAGGCCAACGAAATCACTGACTCATTATATCCACAAGCCAGCAGCAGCGTAACCCCCAAAGGTAACCAATGAACAGAGAAGGCAATCGGACGAACTCTCGGCATGCAGGTCAATAAGTGGATCTGCGGCGCTTTGTGCGTGCGCTCTCGCATACCTGCGGCAGACCTGCGCGTAGCGGCAGAAAGGACTCCTCGCAGCTGGTGGCGCGGAGCCCCTCCTGATTGACACTTTTTATAGAGACTTACTGTACGTTGACCGTCACCTCGCTCTTGTACAGATTTCCGGTCGAATCCCAGGCTTGCACAGTCAGCAAGTGCGTTCCCGGAGTTGCAGTTACGTTGGAAAGAATCGTCGGCCCGGCTGACGTGGCGACCTGGGTGTTGTCGAGATAGGCCTTCATTTCGGTGATGGTGGCCTGCGGCTGCTGCACAGTGGCGTTCAAACTGAAAGGCGAAGTCTGATCGGTGACTGCGGCGGGTGCCTGAATGGTGATTCCCGGGTCGCAGTTCTTTGGGCAGGCTCCGTCATAGTAAAGAAGAACGCCGGTGGCTTTTGCGGTCGAGACGTCCCCCTTACTATCCCAACCGTTGGCGACGAAGGTCATTGGGCTGGGTGACGGATCTCCTCCGAAGCCGCCCTGAAACGAGTTGCCGTTCTCGTCAGAAATCCGGTTTTGGCCATTGATGTATCCCTTCATGGTGACAATTGAAGTGTTGCCGGTGGCAAAGAAAGGAGCAGAGCTCTCGGGATAGTAGGTGTTACTCACGGGCTCGCAAAGATTCACTCCGGTCGCGGGCATGGTGCAGGTGGAGAAATTTGTGTTGATGCTGATTTCAATGCTGAAGGTCGCTGAGGCCTGGAACAAGTTGCCGGCCGAGTCCCACGCATTCAGAACCAAGTGGTGACTGCCTTTCAGCCAGTACGAATAATCCTGGTAAACAAAGCTGTCGACATTGCTTACGGAATAGATCTTCTGATTGTCGGCATAGAGGGTCATGGCGACGATGGACGAATTGTTGCCTTTGGCTGCGCCCTCAATGTTGAGGATCGGCACCACGCTTGCATTGGCTGTCGGATAGCAAAGAACAGCTCCGGGTTGCGAGGGTGGGGTACAAGCAAAAGCCGTACCGGCGGTGAATAAAGCGCTAATAGTGAGAGCGAAAAGGGCACGCAGTTTTGTCACAGAGAAACTCCTTGGAGAGACCAGTCTGTGAGCGGAGTCGCTTCATATTGCTGGCAAGGCGGTGGGAAGTTGATCCGGGGAAGCTGGTATCTAGGGACCTTTGGAGCCCTAGATGGAAGAATGCATGTGAGAAACCGCATGGCAGGAGCAGGGGGCTTGCCAGGCCATTACTTCTCGGTGACAGCGGCCCTTGAGTGTCCGGCGGCGGCGGTGAACTCTCTTTGACATCCTCCCCCTCGCGCCCTAACATGGCTTGACCCAACGGCCACCACTTCGCTCGACCAGACCATGCTCGATCAAACCATCTCTCACTACCGCATCATCGAAAAGCTCGGCGGCGGGGGCATGGGCGTGGTTTACAAAGCCGAGGACACGCGTCTTGGCCGCTTCGTCGCCCTCAAATTTCTTCCCGACGATCTCGCCCAGGACCGCCAGGCCCTCGAGCGTTTTCGCCGCGAGGCCAAGGCCGCATCCGCGCTGAATCATCCCAACATCTGCACGATCTATGACATCGGCGAGGAGGGCGACCGCACCTTCATCGTCATGGAGTTCCTCGACGGCGCGACGCTGAAAAATCTGATCGGCAGCCGGGCCATGGAGCTCGAAACCATCCTGTCCCTCGGCATCGAAATCGCCGACGCGCTCGACGCCGCCCACGCCGGCGGCATCGTTCACCGCGACATCAAACCCGCCAACATCTTCGTCACCAAACGCGGTCACGCCAAAATTCTCGACTTCGGACTCGCCAAAGTAAAAACCAGCGCACCGACAATCACGCAAATTCCCGAAGTCACCGCGAACACCGCGGTCGTAGTCGAAGAACATTTGACCAGCCCCGGTTCCACCATCGGCACCGTCGCCTACATGTCGCCCGAACAGGCGAAGGGAAAAGAGCTCGATCCCCGCACCGATCTTTTTTCCTTCGGCGTCGTGCTCTATGAAATGTCCACCGGAACTCTGCCCTTCCGCGGAGAAACTTCCGCGGTCATCTTTCAATCGATCCTCGACCGCGCCCCGGTTTCGCCGATCCGCCTGAATCCCGATCTTCCGCCCAAACTCGAAGACGTCATCAACAAGGCGCTCGAAAAAGATCGCAACCTGCGCTACCAGAGCGCGGCCGATATTCGCGCCGACCTGCAGCGCCTGAAGCGCGATACCGACAGCGGACGGGCCATCGCGCAGAGCTCCGGCTCCGTACCCGCAGCTCAGGACGCGCATCCAGCGGCCAGCGCGCCCGTGCCGCCGGTTCAGGCGTCGTCGGCAAAGACTCCGGTGGTCGCATCCGCCACTTCGCAGTCCGCGGCTGCATCTTCGCCGGCCGTGGTGCCGGCGCGCGTCAGTTCTTCAGCCCGGCTCGGTAAACTCTGGAAGATTCTGGTTCCCGCCGCCGTGGTCGTGATCGGGCTGATCGCGGGGATTCTCTATCTGCGCTCGAAACCATCAGCCAGAATCACCGAAAAAGACAGCGTCCTGCTCGCCGACTTCATCAACACCACCGGCGATCCTGTTTTCGACGGCACTCTGAAGCAAGCCCTCGCCGTGCAACTGGAACAGTCCCCTTACCTGAACCTTGTTCCCGAATCCAAAATCCGCGAAGCTCTTCGCCTGATGGGCCGGTCGGGCGATGAGCGCATTACCAACGATGTGGCGCGCGAAATCTGCCAGCGCCAGGGCATCAAGGCCATGCTGACCGGCACGATCGCCAACCTTGGTGATCACTTCGTGATCACGCTGGCGGCGTTGAATGGCAGCACCGGCGATTCGTTGGCCCGCGAACAGGTGGAAGTTGACAGTAAAGAACAGGTCCTGAAGGCGCTCGACAAAGCCGCCTCCAACCTGCGGCAGAAAATGGGCGAATCGCTGGCCTCGGTGCAGCAGTTCGCCAAGCCGCTCGATCAGGCGACCACTTCATCGCTCGAAGCGCTGCAAGCCTTCAGTCTGGGCAACGAACAGCACCAGAAAATGCAGGAGGACCTGGCGGTTCCCTACCTGAAAAAAGCGGTGGAACTCGATCCGAATTTTGCCATGGCCTGGGCGACGCTCGGGGTCGTTGATAACAATATGGGTCGCGGCGCGGAGGGAACGCAGGCCGTCCGCAAGGCTTATGATCTGCGCGACCGCGCCAGCGAGCGGGAGAAATTCTACATTCAGGCGCATTACGATACCGAAGTCATCATCGATCCGGAAAAGGCGTTGCAGGTTTACGCCGAGTGGCGACAGACTTATCCCCGCGACACTGTCGCCTACGACAATGCGGCGTTGGCTTTCTCCGAACTAGGACAGCCGGAAAAAGCGCTCGACATGGCTAGTCAGGCCCATCGCATCAACCCGCGCGATCCCTACGCCTATGACAACATGGCCGAGGCGTATGAGGCTCTCAATCGATTCGATGAGGCCAGGAGCATCGCTGAACAGGCCATCGCGGAAAAATCGGACGGGATCGCGGTTCACTTCGTCCTTACCGATCTGGCCTATATGCGCGGCGACAGCGCTACCTATGAGCGCGAATTGGATCAAGCAAAGGGCACATCCAATGAGCCTTTCCTGCTGCTCTTCAATGCCGCCTGGCAGGGCGCAAACGGCAAGATGCAGGCTTCGCGCGAACTGTGGCTGCGGGCGAACCAGTCCAGCATGAACGTGGGAGCCAAAGACCTGGCTGCCAGTTTCCTGGCTCTGGAAAGCTACGCAGACGCCTTGTATGGCTATCCCACAGAGGCCCGCCAGAAAGCTGCGCAGGCGCTTGCGCTTTCCAATGAAGCCGACTCCCGCACCCTGGCCGCGACGGCCTTGGCGATCACGGGGGACGCGCAAAAATCGTCGGCTCTCGTTGCCGGCGTCGAACATGACTTTCCCGAAAACCACTTCATCCAGTCGGTTGCCCTGCCCGTCGCCAAAGCAACGCTACAGTTCGATAAGAACCAACTCCCCGAGGCGATCACCACACTCGAAACCGTTCGCACCCATGAACTCGGCACGGGGCCCCGGGGCGGAGGGGATTCGTCGATTTATCTTCGCGGCATGATTTATCTCAAAATGCGCGATGGCGCAAAAGCCGCCGCCGAGTTTCAACGTATTCTCGATCACCGCGGCGCTGCCGGCTTCTCCCCCGAATACCCTCTGGCACACCTCAATCTCGGCCGCGCCTACGTGCTTCAGGGAGACTCTGCCAAAGCCCGCACCGCCTACCAGGATTTCTTCTCCGCCTGGAAAGACGCCGACCCCGACGTCCCAATCCTGAAACAAGCCAAAGCGGAATACGAAAAACTGAAGTAGCCCCTAATCGCGCCCAATGTTGAGAACTCGCACCCTCAATTTGGTTTTGAAAGGGCGCGGCTTCAAGCCGTCAGCCTGCCAACAAAAACGAACTTCGGCTTTACGGCCAAGCCCGATTCACTTGAGTAACCTTGCCCACCCATCCGCCCCAACCCATAATTGCTCCTGACGACGATCACTCGCCGAAGGAGCAATGCCGATGCGCCGTACCTACCAGACGATCACGCTAACTGCGTTCCTGCTGGCGTCGCTGTGCGCAAACGCTCAAACCAGCCCTCGCAAAGTGGTCCTGCCGAATCCTCAACTGATCCACTGCCACTCCGCCGATTGCTCGCAGCTCTGGAAGCAAGACTCCACCGACGGCGGCATCGTCTATCCCGCCCAGGTCATGACCGACTTTGTAAACGGCGAAGTCGTCGGACTCACCGCCGTCTACGACAAATCCGTAACGCGGGAGGAAATCCGGGCGGCCGTCATGGCGCTCTACGCAGCATCACTCCAAATCCTCCCCGATAACTGGCGCATTGAATCAGAGCAACTGGTCATTGCGATTTACGACGGGCAGGACGGGGCAAAGCAAATAACCTACTTGAAAATTGGGGGCACGTTTGCCTCGCATGTGCCGTCCTCGCACCTTTATCTGGGCAAACCGTTCAAGAAACCGTGGTTTGTCCCGTAAGCCCACATCTTTAGAATCCATCCCCACCCCACCCTCGTCTGATATCTTTTAAATTCCCCTGTTCCTCACCCCAATGAACTCCGCTCAACGCCCAAGCCGGTGGATGGTGATTCTTGCTTTCGGGCTCGTCTACCTCTTCTGGGGCTCGACCTATCTCGCCATCGACATCGCGGTCGAGACCATCCCTCCTGCGCTCATGTGCGGCGTGCGCTTCTCGATTGCGGGAGTCGTCATGCTCGCCGTCTGCGCCGCCACCGGACGCAGAATTTTCTATTCCCCGAAACAAATCGCGCTCGCAGCCGTCGTCGGCCTGCTGCTGCTGATGGGTGGCAACCTCACGCTGTCTTACGCCGAACTTTCTGTCTCCACGGGCCTGGCCGCGCTCATTGTCGCCATCACCCCGCTGTGGTTTCTTGTGCTCGACCAACTCCTGCTCGGCGACCATCACATTTCCCGCCGCGGCAAAGCCGGACTCTTCCTCGGCATCCTCGGCCTCTTCGTCCTGGTCTTCCCGCAACTGCGCGGCGGCAGCATGGGCCACAGAGAATTCTGGGCCTCCATCAGCCTCATCTTCGGATCCTTCTCGTGGGCGCTCGGCTCGGTCCTGTCCAAGCGCTGGCAGTCCGGCATGGACGGCTTCAGCGCCACGGGCTGGCAAGTTACCGCCGCCGGAGCGGGTAATTTTATTTTCGCGCTATTCGCCGGCAATTTCTCTCACGTCCGCTGGACCGCGCGCAGCCTCAGCGCGACCATGTACCTGGTAGTCTGCGGCAGCTGGATCGGCTACACCGCCTACATCTGGCTCCTCAAACATGTCCCCACCTCCAAAGTCTCCACCTACGCCTACGTAAACCCAGTGATCGCCGTCTTTCTGGGCTGGCTGATTCTGCACGAACGCGTCGACGGATTCATCCTCACCGGCAGCGCCATCGTGGTCCTGTCTGTAATCCTGGTCACCAGCGCGAAAGTGAAAGAAAAAAGATCAGCGGAATTACCAGCAGTAGAGGCGGCGGGAGATTAGGTCTTGGGTCTGAGGTTCTGAGGCCCAACACCGAACTCCCGCGACCCGACACCGGCCCTTACCTCGACCCCTCGTCCTCCTCCTCCGCATCACTCACCACATCCACCACATGCCCGCGAATTGCGAACGTCTGCTTCGCCGCGCCAGCTGTCTCAAAACTCACCCGCATCGGACCCCGCTGCCACGCCGGCGTCGCACAAGCCGAATCCGGCGCAGCCTCTTCACTCACGCCCTCGCCCGACAATTCTTTTTTCAACACCGGCTTGCGCCGCCCGATCTGCGCCACCATCGCATAAGTTTTCTTCCCATCGTCGGCCACTCCGCAATAAGCGACATAGTCGCGATACCAACTCGCCGCCGAATAATAAACGTCGAACTCCGGCAAGTTAATCGCCGACACGTGCCCCGTCACCCGATCCACCATCATCCATCCCCCGCGCTGCCACTGCCAGCGCGGCGCGGGTTCCTCCGGCAAACTGTCATTCACCCGAAAAACCCGCCGCACCACAAACAACCGCTCCGTCACTTCGTGTGGCAGACCGACCATGTGCTCCTTCACAATCCCATCCACTACCAGCGTGCGAATCCTGATCGGCACCGGCTTGTCGTCGCTCCCGGAACCCGCCCTCCAGGACACCGCCATCCACTTCCCAAATGTGATGACATGAACTTTCGCGGCCGCTCCTGCGGCACTGCTCGCCGCGAGAGCAATCGCCACCATGCAGACCGGCCGAAAAATAAACGCGCGCCGAATCTTCTCTCCCGTCCTCATGAGCCGAGACTAAGCATGCACTTACAGGTAAAGCAAGGTTTTCACTCACTTACCGAGAGAGCACGTGCCAAAGTGGGAATAGCCCGTCCGTACAAAACAATGTTACTGTTTCAAAAAGCTCGCGCGGCCGCGGCGAAGAGAGGAGAATGGCGGTAGAATTGTAAAGTTAGAATAACGATTTTTGCCGCGCCTAGCACCTGCCGCCGCGCAGACAACTTAGCAGAACTAAATCCGCTTCTTACTCTTTATGGGTGATCTTCTACCACGCCGCCGCGCTCCCCGCATCCTGGTCGTCGACGACCAGGCCAGCATCGCCGGCCTCATGAGCCAGTTGCTTACCATGCGCGGCTATGACGTGATCACCGCCTCGAACGCCGAACAGGCCGAAGCGGAAGTCCGCCACCAACATCCTGACCTCATCCTCTCCGACGTGATGATGCCCGGCAAGTCCGGCTACGAATTCTGCCGCGGCCTGAAAGATAATCCGGCCACACGCCTGATTCCGTTCGTCCTGATCACCGGACTCAGCGACAGCACCGACAAAGTGCGCGGCATCGAAGCCGGTGCCGACGACTTCCTTAACAAGCCCGTCCTCGCCGAAGAACTCATCGCCCGCGTGAAGTCGCTGCTCCGCCTGAAAGAATTTACTGACGAACTGGAAACTGCGGACTCCGTTCTCTGCACTCTCGGCCTGATTGTCGAGGGCCGCGACCCCTACACCGAAGGCCACTGCGAGCGCCTCAGCGTGCGCGCTGCCGATCTCGGCCGCCATCTCGGCATGGACGAAGATTCCATCCTCGCCCTCAAGCGCGGCGGCTATCTGCACGACCTCGGCAAAATCGCCGTGCCCGACGAGATTCTAAAAAAAGGCAGCGACTTAACTCCCGCCGAGTGGGTGATCATGAAACTCCATCCCATTACGGGCGAAAACATCTGCCGTCCCCTGCGTTCGCTGCGGCTGGTTCTGCCCATCATCCGCCATCACCACGAACACTCCGACGGCTCCGGCTATCCGGACGGACTGACCGCCTCCGAAATTCCAGTCCTGCCCCGCGTTCTCCAGGTCGTGGACGTCTACGACGCCCTCCGCACCGCCCGCTCCTACAAACCTGCCCAAACCCACGAGCAGGCCGCCCAAACCATGCGCGAAGAAGCCGCCCGCGGCCTCTGGGACCCCGAACTAGTTTCAGAATACTTCGAGATGCTGGAGCAGAAACGCCAGGTAGCGTAAGGCAGTTCTTAGTTCTCCCACAGGTATTTCGACGCTCCAATTTCCGAAATCCCCAAAGCGCCACGTACAATGACTCGGACCATTCGGGCACCCGGAAACTGAGAAACCTTTGGATCCCACTTACAGCATCGTCATCCCGGCCTACAACGAAAGCGCCCGCCTGGGCGCAACTCTCGAGAAAGTGCTCGCCTACATCCGCACCGAAGGCTGGGACGCCGAGGTCATCGTGGTCAACGACGGCTCCCGCGACAACACGGCAGAGATTGTCCAGACCTTCGCGAAAAACGCTCCCGTTCTCCGCCTCGTCGAAAATCGCGGTAATCGCGGCAAAGGCTACAGCGTGAGCAACGGCATGCTCCACGCCCGTGGACGCGTCGTCTTGTTCACCGACGCCGACCTCTCGTCTCCGATCGAAGAAGCCCCCAAACTTTTCGCCGCCCTCGAAGCCGGCGCCGACATCGCCATCGGCTCGCGCTGGCTCCGTGTCGAAACTCAAACCCAGCGCCAACCCCTGCACCGCCAGCTTTTCGGCCGCCTCTTCAACCTGGCCCTCCGCCTGACCCTCGGCCTGCACTTCGCCGACACGCAATGCGGCTTCAAAGCCTTCAAACAGCCCGCCGTCCAGGCCATCTTCCCGCTGCAAAAAATCGAACGCTGGGGCTTCGACCCGGAAATATTATTCCTGGCCCGTAAGCTCAAATTTGAAGTGAAAGAAGTTCCGGTGGTCTGGGCCCACCGCGACGGCACCAGCATCAATCCGCTGGTCGACGGCTCCCGCATGGTGCTAGAGATGCTTCACATCCGCTGGAACAGCATCAGCGGCAAGTACGAAGGGCCTTCTCCGCTTCCGCCCGAGGCCGTAAAGACCATCCCGACTCCTCGCAACTAGACCTAGTCTTCAGAAACAAGCCACGGATGTGAGATCGGCTTACTCTTCCGCCGGATACCAACTCTTATCCATCTTCCAATCCTTCATCTCTTTGCCCATCAGGTCGGTTTTCGGTCCCAGATTCTTTTCATAGACCTTGCCATCGCTGGTCACCACAAAAGTCATCACTCCTGACGAATGCCATTCCACCGGATACGCCATATATGCTGCGTCACCGCCACCGTCGAACCTGCGAAAGTAATATCCGTCGAAGGGATGATCTACGGAACCCTGCCCGCTCACCATCGCATGCGCGTACTGCAATAACGCCTGGTCTTCCGGCATGTGAAACTCACTCGCATCCGTTTTCCCATCCTTCACCAGCGCGTGACAGGTCTCGATCGCCGTGATCTCGTTCGCTCCCACTCTGCGATAAAGAATTTCTTCCGCTCCCTTGTCCGCGTCAAAATACCAGCGTCCCTTTTTCGAAACGACCGGCACCGGGAACGGCCAATTCTCCGCTCCCACAAACAGGATCATCGCACCATCCGAGCGCCGCATTAGCCGATGCATCTCCTGATACTTTTTCGCAAAGGTCTCTCTTTCCTCCTTGTCACTCAAGCTGTTATCGGAGGAAACAATCTGCTTGTCGCCGCCGAGAACCGCCAGCAGTTGTGCCCGATCTCCGCTCATGGCCGCGAGGTACAGCGCATTGCTCGCGTGCTGGGGAGAAGAAAACGTCTTTTCGTTAGCCTGCTGCGCCATGCCCGCCGGAACTAACCAACCCAGTCCGCAGGCGACCACCGCTATTTCCAGAAGCAATCGATTTACTCGCATCGCAATCTCTCCATTTTCAAATTCCTGTGACGATCACCCTGTTGTAGCGGTCATTCTTTGGAACTTTACAGTGGCCACCAGGATCAACTTACCTGCGTCCGCCGCCTGCGTGACCCCCACCATGGAAACCGCCTCCACCGCCGAAGCTGGCCCGCCCGCGCGACGAGAAACTCCGCGCGGCTCCGTTCCGCCCATACCCGCTGAACGCTCCCGACCGCGTGCCATTGCTATGCGGCTGTGCATAGGTATGGCCGCCGGTAAATGCGCGCCCATTGGCTCCGGCCCGCGCGCCCGCTAAGCCGCGTCCCTCGAAGCCTCGCCCGGCAACTCCGCCGCGATAGAAATTGTTGTGATTGAAAATCACCGCGCTGTGCGATTGCCAGGCGCGGTGATCGAAGGCCACATAGTGATGGCGCCAGTCAAATCCCCAGTGGCCCCATCCCCATCCGAAGCCTCCAAACCAACCCACCCCGAACCCGAGTCCGAATCCAATCCCTGGCCCCACGAAATACAATCCCGGATACCAATACCAACCCGGCCACGGCGCCAGTCCTGGCCCATACACCAGCCACGGATCGTATTCCGGCACATATACTTCGTCCGGACTCGCCGGCTGAATCTCAATGTCGTTGTCGTTCTCGACCACTTTCTCCTGATCGTTGTTCTGCAGATTGCCCGCGCTCTTTGCCTTCTGCCGCATCTGCTGCACCGCATCCATCACGTCCGCTTGCTGGTTCACATACGCTTCACCCAGCGACGAAGTCCACGACAGGTTCTTATCCATATTCGCCAGCACCGACGGAAACGCCGTCAGCGCCTTCACGCTTTCGTCCCACGGCTGCTGGTCGACCGCATCGGCCAATGCTTTGCCCTTCAAGTCGGGATGGGCATCGACAAAGCGATCCGCCTCAACCACCTGGTCGGGATAAGTCGATGCCGCCAGAATCTGCGCCACCAGTTCGTCGGGATAGAGCGCGATCGGCGCCACCATCTGATCCAGTTCCGCCGCCGTCTTTGGCGCGGGAGCCGGCGGAGCCACCGGTGGCCCCTGACCATCCTGGTCGTCTGGCGGATCGGGCGAGTGGGCCGGGGGTGGGTTTTGGGCCTGATCCTGCGCCACGCTCACCGGAACCGTAGCCAGCAACAGCGCCATGGACAGCATTAGCGACAACAAACTTCTCACGATCTTCATGCCAACCTCTCTTCCAATCGGCCAACATACTCACGCCCGTCACAATGACCCTATCTTTTTGGATGTCAGTTGGAGCAATTAGGATCACCAAAAATCCATTCAGCCACCACCGAGATCCCCTAGCGCCTTTGGCGAGAATTCGGGGGCGACGAATCCTGTGATGGTGTGGATCGTGGGCTTCTGCGGTTCGATAGGACTCGAGCTTAACTATTAGCCTTGCAGCGCCTCCACCACCCGCCGCCCCATCTCGGAAGTCGAAATCGCCGCATGCGCCTTCGCCGCTAGATCCCGGCTTATAAGATCGGAAGTTCGCGCTCCGGCCGCCAGCACACGCGAAACCGCTCCCTCGATCGATGCAGATTCCGCCTCCAACCCGAACGTATGCCGCAACATCATCGCCACCGACAAAATCGCGCCCAGCGGATTCGCAATCCCTTTTCCCGCAATATCCGGCGCCGACCCGTGCACCGGTTCATACAATCCAACCGCTCCGCCAATACTCGCCGACGCCAGCAGCCCCAGCGATCCCACCACCCCGCCCGCCTGATCCGAGAGAATGTCGCCAAACATATTCTCGGTGAGCAACACATCGAAGTCAGTCGGCCGCTGCACCAGCAGCATCGCCGCCGAATCTACATACTGGTGCGCCAGCTTCACCTCGGGATAATCCTTCCCCACTCGCGTCACCACATCCCGCCACAGCCGCGAACACTCCAAAACGTTGGCCTTGTCCACCGACAAAACTTTGCGCCGCCGCTTCATCGCCAGATCAAACCCCACGCGCGCGATGCGTTCAATTTCAGACTCGCCATAACGCATCGTGTTGATCGCGACTCGCGACCCAGCCTCGCCCTCAATCGATCGCGGCGAACCAAAATAAGCTCCGCCCAGCAGTTCGCGGACGATCATGATGTCGGTCCCGCGCACCACTTCCGCGCGCAGAGGAGAACAATCCTCTAGCGCCGGAAAAAACACTGCCGGCCGCAAATTAGCAAATGCCCCCAGCTCACGCCGAATTCTCAACAGCCCAGCCTCCGGCCGCAAATGGCCCGGATTATGATCAAACGCCGGACTCCCCACCGCGCCCAGCAGCACCGCCGACGAAGCGAGGCAAGCCGCAATCGTATCCGCCGGCAACGGATCATTCACCGCCGCCAGCGCCGCCCCGCCAATCAGTTTGTGTTGAAGTTGAATCTGATGGCCAGATTGGTCGGCCACCGCCTGCAAAACAGAAACAGCCTGTTCCGTAACCTCCGGCCCAATGCCGTCGCCAGGAAGAATCGTGAGTTTTAAGAGCATAGGAGGGATCGAAGATCAGGTGATTGAGTGATTGAGGAATTTTAGTAATTGGGAAATGGAAGCTTTGGTGATTCTAACTCGTGAGCCGAGAGATGTCGCAGGAAGCGTTAAAACTACAGCCTCTAGCGAGCTCGCGAACGCTCCAGAAAGTGAGAGAAGACAGCGGCCATAGCGGGAGTGCAGCGCAAAGTGTTGTGACGACGCACGAAGTTGTAATAGGCGAAGTGAAGGCCGACTGCTGCCTCGAAGTTCTCTCGTACTAGGAGAAAGCGAGCGTGAGGCGAGTCAGACGGCGCATGTGAAGGCGAGTGGTGGCGTTCAAGCGCTCGACGTAGCTAGTAGAAACCACCCGCACTTCGGGGCCAACGACGATAAATTTCTCGACAGAAACGACCTCGGGAGCGCTGTAGGAATGCTAAAGTACAACGAGAACGTACGACTAGACGAACTGACCGAAAACAGCGTCGGCGAAAAGGAAGCCAAACGCGACAAGAAAAGCGAGAGAGAGCACAGGGAAACGCGCGGGCGCGGCGCCGCCACACGCGGCGAGCAAGAGAGGGGGGGGGCCGCCGTTCAATTACTCAATTACCAATTTTCTCAATTGCTCAATCCTCTTTAGACTCCCCACAAGTAATCTTCCTGCTGCGTCTGCTCATGCTGCGGATCGCTGGGCAGCGGCACGCCAAACGCGTTCGTCTGCGGCCCCACCGGGAACGGCTTCGCCGGCTCAGCAGCAGGTTCGGGAGCAATCCCGGCCGCATTCACGACTGCGGGCTGCGCCGTAACCATCGGCTCAATCAGCGGCGTCGCCGATCCCGAAGGCTTATGGGTGTCGCGAATCAACTCCAGCAGATGATGATCTTCCACTTTCTTGATCTTGTCGGCGAGCCGCACAAACCGCCGGTAAATATCATCCAACGCCCGCCGGTCAAACTGATACCCCAACTGCTCGCATCGAATACTCAACGCATGCCGCCCCGAATGCTTGCCTAGCACCAGCTTCGAATCCGGCACGCCCACCGATTGCGGCGTCATAATTTCATAGGTCAGCGGATTCTTCAGATATCCATCCTGATGAATTCCCGCCTCATGCGCGAACGCATTGCGCCCCGTGATCGCCTTGTTCGGCTGCACCGGCACGCCCGTAATCTCGCTCAACATCTGGCTCGCCGCAAAGATCTGGTCGCCCACCACGCCGGTCTCATACGCGAAGCGATCTGGCCGCACTCGCATCGCCATCACAATTTCTTCCAGCGACGCATTCCCCGCCCGCTCGCCAATGCCGTTGATCGTGCACTCGACTTGCCGCGCGCCCGCAGCCACCGCGGCCAGCGCATTTGCCACCGCCATGCCGAGATCGTTGTGGCAGTGTGCCGAAATCACGACGTTCTCGATTCCTTTTACGCGCTGCCGAATCGTCGTAATCAAATCCCCAAACTCGCTCGGGATCGTGTACCCAACGGTGTCCGGAATATTCAGCGTCGTTGCTCTAGCCTCCACCACCGCATCCAGCACGCGGCAAAGAAAATCCGGATCCGTCCGCGTCGCGTCCTCCGGCGAAAATTCGACATCTTCACACAAGGATTTGGCGAATCGAATCGCTTCCCGCGCCTGCTCCACGCACTGATCGCGCGTGATCCGCAGCTTGTATCGCAAATGAATATCGGAAGTCGCCAGAAACACATGGATCCGCGGCCGCGCCGCTTCTTTCAACGCCTCCCACGCGCGCTCAATGTCAGGCCGGCAAGCCCGCGCCAGCCCGGCAATAATCGGGCGCCGCACGACCGACGCGATCGCCTTCACCGACTCAAAATCCCCATCCGATGCAATCGGAAATCCCGCCTCGATCACATCCACTCCCAGCCGATCGAGCTGGTGCGCCAGCCGCAGCTTTTCCTGCCGGTTCATGCTGCAGCCGGGCGACTGCTCGCCGTCGCGAAGGGTGGTGTCGAAAATCGTAATGCGGGCTCGCTCAGCGCTCATGGAACGTTGATCTCCTAAACGAAAACTAACTCTTTATGGTAAGCGTTCAGCCCATAGAAGCAAAACTTATAATTCTTCAGTAAGCATTAGTATGTATTGTATTATAAGCAACGCTAATCGATCTTGAAGAATCGATTAATAGCGCCGTTCTGAGAAATTTGATCGAGAGAAATCTGCAGCAAAGAAACTCAGCCTGAGGATTCTCCGTCATGGAACTTTCCCAACTCGAAGTCTTCCTCGCCGTCGCCCGCGAGCACCGCTTCTCCCGCGCGGCCGAAAAACTCTACCGCACCCAGTCCGCCGTCAGCCAGACCATCCGCAAGCTCGAAACCGAACTCGGCGAAGCCCTCTTCGACCGCTCCTCGCGCGAAGGCGTCCTCACCGACGCCGGCAGAGTTCTCTTCGAGTACGCCGAAAAACTAATCAACCTGCGAACCGAGGCCGCCGAATCCCTCACCGAACTTCGCGAGCTGCAAAAAGGCAAGCTGGTCATCGCGGCCAACGAATTCACGGTCCTCTACCTGCTGCCCATCCTCGCCGAATTCCGCCGCCTGCATCCCATGATCAAAATCACGGTTGAGCGCGCCCTCGGCAGCCACATCCCCGACGACGTCCTCCGCTACAACGCCGAATTCGGCGTCCTCTCCTACGAACCCCAGGAACCCAGCCTGCACTCCGTTGTCGTCTACCTCGACCAACTCGTTTTCGTCGTCCCGCCCAAACATCCGCTCGCCGCCGCGCGCCAGGTCAGCATCCGCCAGCTCGGCGCGGAATCTTTCGTCGCTCACATCGTTAACTCGCCTTACCGCGAAAAAGTTCTCCAGCTTTTCAAAACCCACAAAACCCCGCTCCACATGGACCTCGAACTCCCCACCCTGCAAGCCATCAAACAGTTCGTAGCCATGGGAAACGGGGTCGCGTTCGTGCCGGAAATTAGTGTTGAGAACGAATTAGCCCGAGGAGAACTGGTAGGAATTCCGGTTCGTGAACTGCAGCTAAAACGAAAACTGCGTCTCATCTATCGCAAAGACGCAAATCTATCCCACGCCGCCCGCGCCTTCCTGAAAGTAGCCGAAGCCGCCGCCCTCAACCGCAAAGCCCGCTACCGCTTCCAGCGCGAAAGCTAGTGTAGGTTTTTCGAGAACTCTGCCGACGAAGGTGAAGGAGGGACGTTCGCGACTCCGGCCGCGAAACGGCGAAAGAACACAACCCGCTGCGCAAGCCGTGGGTTGCCAGGAAGAAAATGAGCAAAGCCCCGAAGGGGCGAAAGACAAGGATGTGGGGGAACGGCGCAGAACCCTGATATCAGGCCGAAATCAACAATCCGCGCAAACCTGCTCTTCGCGAAACGAGGTCATCGCCTCATCCACCGACTCAACCACGTCGATCACCGAATCCAAATTCGTGAGCTCGAGCAACATCCGCACCAGCCCATTCGCCCCACACTTCAACTCAACATTTTTCTCCCGCGCCCAGGTCTGCGCCAGAACCAACTCCCCAATTCCGGCGCTATCCATCGCGCTGACGCCGCTCAGGTCGAGCACCACTCTGCGCGCGTGGCTCATCACCTCGCCGACTACACGAGAGAACTCCGCCGCCTCATCGCGATACACGAAGCGCCCCTGGCAGTGCACCACAATCACTCCGCCGCGATTCCGTGTTTCCAAACTGAGTTTCAACTTCAACTCCTTAGCCACTGCGAAGCCGGCCACTAGCCCCGGCTGCTCCGAGATTTGCGAATCCTCGATTTGCCAATTCGTGTCCATTAATTGCATCCTAGTACATAGACGCAGGTGCCTGGGTTTTGGCATCATGAATGACGGGTAAATTTTCATCCATCCTGCGAGCCCGCAAGCCGGCTCTGGCCGGGACAATTTTTGTGGACTGGGACATCTTGGGCATCCAGTACACTGCATCTAACAGATTTCGTTGACTAAAATGGGTTTTGCCGGCGCACCCGCCGCGGAGGAATATTTCGTGCCAAAGTTTGCCACCGCTGTCCTGGCCTTCGTTGCACTCACGTTATTCTCGATCCCGATGGCGGCACAGTTCAGCAGTCTTCTTCCCAACGGCAATGTATATGCCGGAGTTTCTTACGGCCACCTCACCGACATCATCAACAAACAGAGTTATCACGGTTTCGAAGGCTCTTACGAAGCCCTTCCTTTCACCCGCTTTCCCCGCCTCGGACTGGTCGCCGATGGCAGCGGCTACTTCCGTCAGGGAGTCACGCAATACGTATTCGTCGGCGGCCCCCGCCTCTCCTTCAGTTACGGAAAGTGGCGTCCCTTTGTTCACGCTATGGCCGGCATTCGCCACGTCAACTCTGACTCATTCATCTACAATCCCCTCGCCATCGACGTTGGCGGCGGCGCCGATTACAAACTCCACTTCAAGAATTTCTCCTGGCGTTTGCAGGGCGACTATCTGCGCGGTCACTACGGCAGCGCCAGTCAGAACGATTACCGCGCTTCCACTGGCCTGGTCTGGCGCTTCTGATCAGAGTTCGCACGAAGCCAAAGCCGGCGGAACCAAAACAGATTGTGTAGCGCCGTTTTATGTGGCGCTTGTGCCCTCGGGCGGGAAATTGCCCAAAGAATTCCTTAAGAGAACGCTCGGACGCGGAAATCAACTTTCCCGTCCCCACATATTCGACCCCGCCAGCGTACATTCTGCCGCAACCCGGCGCCGATTCCTTGAATCTGTTCCTTATCGTCTCGGAACTTTCAAGGATTGCGTGGGTTTAGCCCATACCAGAAAGGAAACTTCCTATGCTCAGGTCTGCGTCGATCGCGATTGCCCTCTTTCTATTTACGGCCCTGGCCAATGCCCAGGTGCCTACCTCCGGCAACATCTTCTTCGGATATTCGTTTGAAAATACCGGTTCCACTGCGCTCGACGGCATCACCCGCGCCAACCTACAGGGATGGGAAGGTTCGCTCGAAGGAAAGATCGCGCCCTTTTTCGGCATCGTGACCGATTTCAGCGGCCACTACGGGACCCAGACCTTTACTGAGCTCACACCCAGCGGGCCCGTCAACGTGAGCCTGACCGGCCACGAATACGAAGTTCTGTTCGGCCCGCGACTCTCCGTCCCCGTCGGTAAATTCACTCCCTTTGGCGAGTTCCTGGTCGGCCTCGCTCACATCAGTGACACTGGCACGGGTTTCCCTTCCAATACTTCCTTCGCTACCGGAGTCGGAGGCGGCCTCGACTACCGAATCTTCCGCCCCGTCGCCCTGCGCGTCGAAGGCGACTACGTTCACACCAGCTTTTTCAACACGGGACAAAACAATCTGCGGCTCTCAACCGGAATAGTCTTCCGCTTCTAAATGCCCGCGGGCTTCGAAGAGGTGTATGTTGGGTGGAAGTAGCTGTGAAACGGCGCGGCCTAGAGCCGCGCCGTACGGGCCCGAGAAAAAATTGCGGCTTTAGCCGCCGGGAGGCACTTCATGCGCACAGGCTCAGCCGTCCTTTTCGCCCTCTTCACTCTCGCCGTCCGCTCCCACGCGCAAGCTCTCACCTCCGGCAATGTCTTCCTCGGCTACTCCTACGAAAACACCAGCTACTCCAACATCGGCCGCGCCAACCTCAACGGATTCGAAGCCTCGCTCGAACGAAAAATCTTCTCCGGTGTCGGCCTTGTCGCCGACTTCAGCACCGACTACGGCTCCCAGGTTTTTAATACCGGCGCCGGCGCCTGCGCCGTCGGTGCGACCTGCAACGGCAACGTGAACCTGCACCTGTGCCAGGCGGTATTTGGCCCGCGCTTCTCAACCTCGTTGGGAAAGTTCCGTCCCTTCGCCGAATTCCAATTTGGCGTCGCCCGCGTTACCACCAGCGCGCCCTTCTCCGATACCTCTTTCGCCAGCGTCGTTGGCGGAGGCCTCGACTACCGAATCATCCGCCCCATCGCCTGGCGCTTCGAGGGCGATTACGTCTCGACTCATCTGTTCGGCGCAGGCCAGAACGAAGTCCGCCTATCGACCGGAATCGTGATCCGCTTCTAAGCGAGACCAAATCCCACAGAAAAAAGGATCCAGCTGGTTGGCTGGATCCTTTTTCGTGTGGCCGGCAAAAATCGTTTCAAACTCGAAGAGACCTGTTCACCCTACCACCACAAACGGTGTCATCCCGATCGAAGCCGGAGGGCAAGTTACGGCGTGGTGGAGGGACCCTGCGTTTCGCGGTACCAAGCAGCCACGCCCAGAAACGTCGCTCTCCTACCCCCGCCCCACACCCGGCTCGGCCCAATACTTGTGATCGCGCAGAAAATATTTCTCGTTCCAATAATTCAGAGCCGTCCAAAAGAACAACCACCCCACCCGCGAATGCCCCATCTTCGTGAGTCGCCGGTTCGTGGTATAAACGCCGCCGCGCACCACCGCAAACCGACTGCGCTTCACCTGCTGGCTCAGCCGGTAATCTTCCGCAAACAGGATCTGCTCATGAAATCCGCCCAGCTCCCAGAATTTCTTCCGCTCAAAAAACATGAACATCCCGGTCGCATAAGGACGATGCACATACGACAAGTACTGAAAAACATCGCTGCCCGCATAAAACGCCTTGTCGAGCCAGCTGCCTTCTTTGCACAGAATATTCGTGGTCAGGCAGTGCAGTTGCTTGCGCTGCGCCCGCTCCACGCAGCGCCGCACCAGCGACCGGTCGGCCAGTTCAATGTCCGCATCCACAAACAGCACATACGGAGTATCCGCCTGCGCCGCACCCTGATTCCGCCCCACCGACGGTATCCCGCCGCGTATCACGCTCACGTTCAGCCGGTCGCGGAAACTCATCACAATCTCTTGCGTGCCGTCAGTCGAGTTCGCGTCAGCGACCAATACCCTCGTACTCGACATCTTTGTGTAATCCTGATTCGTCAGCGACGTCAGCAAACGCGAAATCAGTTTCGCCTCGTTCTTCGCCGGAATCACGATCGTCAACTCGCTCGCCGTGCTCGTGCTCGTCGTAGTCATGCTTGTCATAGTCACGGATTTTTACCCCCGTTTCATCGACCGTTAAATAAGTCAGCCGCGAGTCCACCCACCCACCCGAGTTGTAGTAATCAATCCCGTCGCGCTCCACATGAAGCGCCGCGTGCGTATGCCCGCAAAAAATCCGATCCGCCCCATGTTGCCGCGCATAGCCCAACGCACCCGACGCCACTTTCGCCGACATCCGCAACCACCGCGTATTCAGCCGGTCAATCATCCGCGTGATTGGCTTGCTCTTGAAGTCCAGCTTCTGCAACTGCAAAAACAGCGACGTGCCCCACTGGCTCAGCCTTACCCGGTTCACCTGAAATCCATCAAACTGATGCCCGTGAATCGCCAGATGGCGCAGCCCGCCATATTCCCAGGCATAATCCTGATACACGCGCACTCCCACCAGGTGCGACATGATGTCGGTCAGCCCGTGGTCGTGATTGCCCTCGACCCACACCACCTCAATCTTTCGTTTCGGGTTCGACAGCTTGCGGATATATCCCAGAAACTTCCAGTGATCCTTGGTCAGCCGGGCAAAGTTAAGATCAGCAAAAATGTCGCCCAGCAAGATCAGCCGCTGAAACCGGTTCGCCTTGAGCACACGCGTAGCCTCGCGCGCGCGACTCGTCTCTGCACCCAGGTGCAGGTCGGAAAGGATCAGCGTGTTGTACACGGGCAGATCCACACTCCCGTTCTAACAGCGCAATGTTACGGCTTGATGAAAGATGCATCAATTTTGGTGCAGTAGGTAACTGTCGGGTAACCGCGTCGAAAGGGCGCACACTTCCGAGCGCGCAAGCGGTTCGTGGAAGAGCGGCGCTTCAGCGCCGCCTACAGCGGAGAACCAACAAGGGCTTTAGCCCCTCAGGCGACGTGAGCGCCTGCTACTCCTTCGGAGCCACATACTCCTTCGGCTTCGCCGAGCCCTCGCCAAAGAAAAACTGATCCATCTGCTTCACGATCACTTCCTGATCTTCGCGCCGCGCCGGGTTCAGCCGGTATTCGTTCAGCAGCATCTTGCAATGCTCCGTCCACATCTTCCACGCTTCCTGAGAAACGTTGTCATACACCTTCTTCCCCAGGTCATTATCAAACGGAGGCTCGTCCAGCCCCGGCATATCTCTTTTCAACTTCACGCAAAAAACCGTGTGCGCCATAATTTCCCTTCAGACAAAAAATTATCGAATCTCCATGCTGCGAATCAAACCGCCGCGAATGTCGTAAACATGGAGCACCATCTGATCCACGACCAGCTTCCCACTCTTCTCGTGAACCACCTGATGCACATCCGCGACGATGCGCCCGTCCGCATCCCTGCTAAAATTCTTCGGCTCAACGTTCGGGTCGAGCACCTCAAACTGCCGCAGCCAGTACTCGCGCACCGCCGCGTGACCCAGCACCCGGCCGCCTTCCATGCCGTTGGGCCAGTCCACGTCGGCAACCATCGCGGCCAGCACAGTCTGAATCTCCCGCCGGTTAAACGCTGCGTAAACTCGCCGAAGCAACTCAACATCAACCGGATCAACCGCGCCAGACACCGCTCGTGTTTCCAACATAAAGTACCTGAAGATTATCTTACACGCAGAAAGGCAGGACCATTCTCACCCGCAACTGGAATGGGAAAGGAACAGCTCGAAGTGAGCACGCGCAGAAAGCTTATCCACTCATGCGGCGACGGCCGCCTGGGCCGTCCCGCGTAGGCAAAGTCAAGATGACGCCGCAACCCAACAGTCCCGCCCCCCGGACCCAATGCGCTTACGGCTTTCCTGCCGCCATCAAGTACTCCGCCGCAATTTTCTTCGCTTCTTCGTCCGTCGGCTCAGTCCCATTCGCCGCCGCCAGTTTGCCCTTCACGCCGATGTAAACCGCATCATAGGTCGTATCACCCAGGTTCTCCACCTTATGCTTGAACGCCGGATACCAGCGCACTTCGCCAGCCTTGGAAAACACTTCGCGCACTTTCCCGTTCTCATCGGTGAACCGCAGATGCGCCTCCGTCAAACTCACCACCACGCCCCCGGGATGATCATGCAGCACCGATTTCTCATGCGGCCCGTAGTGAACCGACACCACCTGCACCCGATCATTTTCAAAGTCCAGCTTGTAGTGTTTCGGTTCCACCTTGGTGGGGTCCTGTGCCAGCGCCAGCGATGCCGCCAGACACACCAGTACCCCAGCCCACAATAGCCTTGGCCCCATGCTTGCCTCCTGGAAAGTTTTTGGTTTCTGTGAGAATGTACGCAACTCTAATTTGCGCACAGGAGAGTGTCAACGACCCCGGAACACAACTGATGACGGATCGACCGCGTTCCGCTCGCGGACGGCGGCTTGCGCCCGAGTGCAGCCGATGTTGGAAGGCTAAGGCGCCGAAGCCTGACCCGCGCCACTGACGCCTAGCTTGATCTCGTCCACCGGAATTTCCATGGCGCCCACCCGGTCGCCGCCTGCGTCGCGAACCCCTATCCGCAGGAAGTAGCTGCCCTTGACCGGGATCGCAATGGGCTTGCTCAGTGCGAAACCGCTCTCCATCAGACGGCGATAGGTCGGTTCGGTCAGATCCAGCACGGCAGTCGACAAGAGCGAGTTCACCACCTCCCCCTGATCGTTGTAGAGAACAGCCGCAATCTCCAGTTGGCCGTGCCGCCGGCCATCGGGCGTTTGGTTGAGTGCAATCTTGCGCGCGTCCGTGGCGCAGAGAATGTTGTACTCGCGGAACGGCTTGCCAAGATACTCCGGGCTGAGAAAGTTTTCCGGTGGAGGCGTGGCCTTCTTCTCAAGTTTCTGCACGGCGTTGGAAGGCGCAAGACTGGCCGTGAAAATCAGCTCGGTTGCGGGGATCGCACCGAAACTCATCGCGGCATGCAGATTCCCCTGCGCCGTATCGCCGCTTCCCCCAGCCCCGGTTCCCGGCTCGCTCCCCGCGGCAGGGATGAATTTGCCCGCATCCTTCTTCTCTTGCACAGAAGCCAGGTGGCGTTCCTCTTGATTCTCACGGTTGCGGGCGCGGTAGCCATGACGATACTCCAGGGTATAGCCGCGCTTGTCCAGTTCGACCTTGATGTTTCTGAACTCGCCATTCCAGTCGTTATTGGTCGGAGTGTAGGACACCGTATAGTAGTTTGAGCCCGTATCCACAACTTCGGCGATCGCATCCTTGAGCCCGTTGGTGTTGTAAAACGCCTTGCCGCCTGTGGCCTCGGCAACTCTCTGGAGCGAGTCATCCTGGTAGGCCACGCGCAGCCCGAGGTGCGAATTTCCTCCGCCCGATGGAGCAATCAGACCGCGGGCGTCCACCGGATAAACAGCAACCCGGCTCAGCGTGAGCAGGTCGCTGGTCTGGTTGAAGTCGTCCACGAACTCGAACCGGTCGCGAAATGGATTTCCGATCCCGCTCCCATAAATCTCATGCGGCACGACGCCGACGAACCACACCAGATTCTTGCGCCCCGGAATTCCGGCAAGATACCGGCCCAGTTCGCGCATGCTCGCCACCAGGATCTCATGCCGTCGCCGTTGGCAATCCGGCCGTCTGCTTTCGCAGAAACCGAGGCGCGGTTGGCTGCGCTTGCTTTTGATGGCGTCCAGCAGCACCTGCGGGTCACTGGTTGGGCCCTGGACCAGATGCATTCCTTCGTCCAACTGAAAGACCGCCATCGAGGTGCCCGCCGGCACATGCTTGATGTAGTTCGAGACCTGCTCGTAGGCAAACATCTGCGCTTGAATGTTGGTGTCGAGCGCGTCGAGCAGGATGATCGTCGATGCACTGCCCTTTGACCCGGCGACGTCATTGGTAAATGTGTTCGCCGGAAGTTTCGCGCGATCCACGTTCGAGACGGCAGCCAAGGTGTGCTCTTCAAAACTCTTGAGCGTCTGCGGAGCACCATCTTCCACGACCGTAAAATCACTCTGCTTCAGGCCCTTGACGGCGTGGCCTCCCCCGTCGGCGACCGCAATATCAAGCACCACAGCCCGGGCAACCGCGTTAAAACTGGGAGCAGTCTGCCCGGCCTGCGCATTCTGCGGCGCAGGCGATCCTTCGGCAGGAGCGGATTGCTGTCCACGAAGCGATCCGGCCCCCGCCAGCAGAGCCCCCGCGATCAGTACGAACAGAAGAGTGTTGAGCCGCACGCGATGCCTCCCGCAAAAGCCCGACGGGCATGATTCAAATCGAGGTACGAGCGCTATTGAAATCGAGGTCTGGTGGGCCCACCAGGATTTGAACCTGGAACCAACAGATTATGAGTCTGCTGCTCTAACCGTTGAGCTATAGGCCCGCGAACCCCAATCTAGCATATTCGCAAGGTCGAAACCCTACAGTTGAGCCCGAGCAGTTCAACAGCCTAATCCGCGACTGCATTTCCCGCCTCATCCCAAATGCGCACGCCCTGCGTCTCCTTCAGCAGCACGCTCCCGACAACAAACGTCATCCCCGCCACAATCATCGGATAATACAGGCCCGCATAAATGTTCCCCGTCGCCGCCACCGACGACAATCCAATCAGCGGCAGCAGCCCGCCAAACACTCCATTCCCGATGTGATACGGCAGCGACAGCGACGTATACCGAATCTTCGCGGGAAACGCCTCGATCAAAAACGCCGCAATCGGCCCATAAATCAAGCACACATAAAGCACCTGCACGAACACCAGCAACACCAGCATCGTCAGATTCGGTTTCGGAGCCTCCTTCGCCGCCACCAGTGCCCCCGCCGCATCCGTCGTCATCGCGGTGAGCGCAATCGCACCCGTCACCTTATTTCGCGATGACTTCACCGTCACTACGTTATTTCCCGCCGCCCGTTGCATCGCCTTATAAATCGGAATGTACGTCAGCACTCCCAGCAGACATCCCGCCATCATCAGCTTCTTCCGCCCAATGCGATCCGAGAGCGCGCCCACCATGGTAAAGAACGGCATCCCCAGCAACAGCGCAATCGCCACCACAATGTTGGCACTCTTAACATTCACTTTCAAAATCGTCTGCATATAGAACAATGCATAGAACTGTCCCGTATACCAGATCACGCCCTGCCCCGCGGTCGCTCCAAACAGCGAAATCAAAACGTTCTTCAAATTCGGCCATTTCGTAAACGCATCCTTCAATGGCTGCGTCGAAGTCATTCCCGTGGCCTTCAGCTCGGCAAAAATCGGCGACTCCTTCATCTTCAGCCGAATGTATAGCGAGATCATCACTAGGATGATCGAAATCAAAAATGGAATCCGCCATCCCCACGCCGCAAAATCTTCCTTCGACATCGCATTCTGCGTCACCAGAATCACGATCAGAGAAACGAACAAGCCCAGCGTCGCCGTGATCTGAATAAAGCTCGTATAAAACCCGCGCTTGTTATCCGGAACGTGCTCGCCCACATAAACCGCGGCTCCGCCGTATTCACCGCCCAGCGCCAGTCCCTGCAGCACGCGAATCAATAACAGCACGATCGGTGCAAACCACCCCGCCGTCGCATACGACGGCAACAGCCCGATCACAAACGTCGAAAATCCCATGATCGAAAGCGTGACCAGAAACGCATACTTTCGCCCCACCAGATCGCCGATCCGCCCAAAGAACAACGCGCCAAACGGCCGCACCAAGAATCCCACGGCAAACGTCGCGAGATAAGCCACATACTGAAACGTCTCATTCCCCGGCGGATAGAACTTCGGGCTCAAGATCGCCGCGAGACTGCCAAAAATATAAAAGTCGTACCACTCGATCATGGTCCCCACCGACGACGCCATGATCACGCCCCAAATGCTGTACCCGCCCCGCTCGTTCCCCGCGCCCTGCGAGACACCCGCCATAAGTCCTCCGTTTGGACCACTTTCAACCGCGCCGTGCACTACACTCCAAATCGGCGCGTCGATTCTACACGTTTCCCCGGCCGCAACCAGAGCGGCAAACGTGACGGATGCCAAATGTGAATGGAATGTTAAAAAGAAGTATGGAATGGCAACGTCGCCTCAACCCATGTGGAGACAGCCTAGCCTGTTCTGAGCGAAGTCGAAGGGGCCGTCCAAGCTGGGGGGGGAAGCCCTGTATCGAACTGCCGCGGGCCAGCAGCGAGCCAAAAACAAAAGGCGTCCCCGAAGGGACGCCCGACTCACTCTCGAAAAATCAAACGCCCGCAGCCCGCTTCGCCACCCCCGCCAACTCTGCCAGAGACGGAACAGACTCCGGCTCCGTCAACTTATTTTCGGCCGGCGCAGCCCCACTCTTAAACGCCTCGACCAACATCTCAACCGCCAAATCCGTATTCGGACGAATAAAAATCGTCGCCGCCAAAGTTCCGTTGCGCACCCAAGCCTGGCCAGTCTTCGGCATCCCGTCGCAGCCCGTAATCGGAATCTTCATCCACCGCGCTCGCTCCGCGGGGGCGATTTCGCTGAACGCTCTCCGCGCGCCCATCGCCATGCTGTCGTCCTGCGCGCCTACCAGGTCGACGTGACTTTCCTGCGAAGTCCGCAACCGCAGCCACGAACTCACCGTCTTGTATGCGCTCTCTTCGGTCCAGTTCGCGCGCATGGTCTTCACCTGAATATTCGCCGGCTTGGTTTTCAGCATCCCGGTCGTTCGGTCTTTCGCCGCCGAACTATTCGCCGGACCCTCGATATAAAGGATGTTCCCGCCATTCGGCAACAGCGCCGCAAACTGCTTACCCTGGATCGCGCCCACTTCCTGATGATCCGAGCTCAGCGTAAATACCGGGACCTTAAACTTGCGCCGCAGTTCAGCAACGTAATCGACCTCATGATTCAACACCACCCACCCAATCCCCGCCGCCGCCGCTGCCCGCGCCACCTGCGGAAACGCCGTGCCGCCCGCGGGTTCGAACATGATCGCGTCCGGCCGCTCGACCGCGGAGTCCTGCACGTAATGCAGCAACTGCTGGCTCTGCGCCAGAGCATCGTTGTTGGCGTGAACAATCTTCACGTCAACCCCCAGTCGCCGCGCAGCCTTCTCCGCTGCCGCAGCCTGCTCCTGTTGATAATCGTTATCGTTATTGGTGAGTGAAACCAGAAAGTTGAGTCGCTTCATTCGTGAGCCCTATCCCACGGATCATAGTCCGCAACCCCGCAGTAACCAATGTAACCAGGGTAACGTCGGGCGCGGTCGCGCACTCTGTCAACCTGAAGCGCAGCCAAGCCAAGGCGAGGGGCCCTCGCGAAAAGTAGAAACCAAGATGAAGTGGGTAGGATCGTCAGAAGCGAATCCACGATTGAGGAATGAAAAATGCAGAATCGAGAATGAAGAATGCACGGAAGATCGGAGAGAGAAGAACCTACGCTCCGGCCGCTGCACCCTTCGCCGTCTCGCCTAGAAACGACTTCAAATTTGCATCCAGATTTTCATGCGCGGCCTCCGAAAGCCCCACGAACCGGAACGGCTGCATCCACCCCTGCGTCGCCCACATGGGAAACAGCATCTGCGCCTTGCTGCGAATGGTGGTCTCGCGAATGTGAAAAATCAGCTCCACTTCCAGCTTCTCATCCAACGGCTTTTCGAAATGAATCACTCCGCCCGTAGTCGAGAGCTGATGAAACGCCGCCCGGATCGACCGCCGGTTGGGCAACCGCACCAGCACCAGCACCGACCCGCGCAATTTCACGCGAAACGGCCGGTCGATTACTTTGTTCTCATTGCCGGCCGCGACGCTGACTGCGCTGCCGGACATCGCCGCCGAATTGATTTCTTCGGACATATCCTCACTCAGATTATGGCAGCGTCGGGTCAATGACGAGTTACGAAAGAACAAGACCGACCCGTTGAGCCTCAGTCCGGATGTCTTCTAGAGATTGTCTCGCGGGAACTGATGTGGGGACTGACCCAGTCTCTCGATCCCCAGAGAGCGCGCGGCCTTACAACCCCTACTTCCGCCCAGGATGCGACTCCGCCCCTTCGGAAAACAAATTGTAAGGCCAGACCTTTTTATTCACGCCGGCCTTGCTCCCACCCGGCTTGCTCGATGATGATTGGTTCGGGGTTGTCCTGGCACCCGTAAACGGCGCGGGCTCTGCGGAACCTGCCGCGGGATCGTTCTGCCCCACAACATCCCAATCCGCCGGAGCGTCGACAATCCCCCATACGTTCCCGTGCGTATACAGCGAAGCTCCAATCAGAAAATACTTGCCATCGCTTCCCAGCGGCAGACAATTCGCCACGCGCGCAGTCACGCTGCCTCCACCCGGCAGATCGTTCAGCATGATGGGAGTCTCCAACTGAAGCGCGCGCGAACTGCGAAACCCGCATCCCTGCGCGCTCACAATCAATACCAGGCACTTCTCCGCAAACGGCCGCTTCCGGTCGAGACTAATCACGCTGACCGGAATCTCCACCCGAATCCGCGTGCTGCGTCGCGTCGTGTTAGGCGTCACAACTTCCATGGCAGGAGCCGTCGATGCACAGAGGCGCAATTGTGGGGACAACTCGCCACGCCTTTGCATGAGAATGCGTCAGATTTGATTGTGTCAGATTCATCGCCCAGTCCAATGGTGACCGAGGTAACCAAACCTGGAAAACGATCGCGCACCGGACCGAAATCGGAATCAATTCCCATCTTCTGCGCACTACTGCAGTGCATTCCTCCGCGCCCGCGCCATCCCAGCGCGAATACCCTTTCTTACCGCCCGCGCATATCCGCCCGCGTCCATCGCAGCCATCGTCGCCGCCGCAATCCCGCCCGGAGTGGCTGCCTCGCGGAGCAATTCGCTAAGCTCCACACCACTATCTCGCCAATACAAAATCCCGTCACACAACGCGTGCGCCGCAGCAGTCAGTGCAGTCGCGCGATCCAGTCCGGCGGCCTCGGCCGCGGAGGCCAGTGCCGCCAGCGCATGATATCCATGCGTGGAAGAATGTGCCGCGGTAATCGCATCGAACTGCGACTCAGGCAAGTCCAGCACTAGCCCAACCTGCTTAAAAAACTTTCTCACTCGCGCTTGCTCCAATGAAGAAACGCTCGCGTCAAAACAAACCGGAGTCAGCCCTCGCCCAATCTGGCACACCGGACTCGGCATCGCCCGCCCCCACCGCACCGGCGGAAGCCACGCCCGCAAATTCTGCAACGGAATCCCCGCCGCCAAACTAATCCACAACCGCAGACCGCCGGCCTTCGGAGGCAACGCCCCGCAATCCGCAACCTCCGCCAACAACTCCCGCACCGACCCCGGCCGTACCGCCACCACCACCATTCCCGCTCTCGCGATCGCAGCAGACTCGATCGCCGACTTCAAATCCCGCGCCGCAGTAACCTTCGACTCCCGCCGCAGCGCCCGCAGCTTCTCTGCATGCCGGTCATACACGACGATTTCGCCGCGATACCCCGCCAGCCGCAGCCCCGCCGCGAGCGCGCCGGTGATGTTGCCTCCGCCGAGAAAGACAACGGCTTTCATTCGGATTTACCTTTCGCAGATTCCACCTGGAAATCGCAGCGTGAAGGGCGCTTTCAAAACAAGGCCAGGCCGTTGCTGAAACCCGCACGGCTCCTGCAACGCACCCGATCTTGTTGCACGAGGCCAACAGCCGAGGGCGTCTATCCCCACATTAACAAAACGGACGGGGCGCCCGTTTCTCACTCGCCAACCAGCGCCCTCACCGGCTCGCCAATCCGCCCGCTGTCTCGCCTCCGTCCATAGTGAACACCTGGCCCGTGGCGAATGCCGCATCGTCCGACGCCAGATACGCAAATAGCCCGGCAATCTCCTCCGGCTTGGCGTGCCGACCTAGCGGAATCTTCGCATTCACCTCCGCCAGCATCGCATCCGAATATTCCGCCCGCTGCATTGGCGTCAGCACATATCCTGGAGCCACTGCGCAAACCCGCACTCGCGGCGCCAGCTCCAGCGCCATCGACCGCGTCAGCTCAATCACTCCCGCCTTGGTGGCGTTGTAGTCCGCGTAATACGGATATCCCATCACGCCGTTGGTCGACGCTGTCTGCAGAATCACTCCCGCGCCGGACTCGCCCGTAAACCGCTCCCACATGTGCCGCGCCGCCATCTGCGCCACATAAAACACGCCCGTAAGATTCACTGCGATCACGCGATCCCACTCCTCCGGCGTGATGTCGAGAAACGCGTGCCGAATGCTGATCCCCGCATTGTTGATAACCACATCGACGCCGTCCATCAGTCGAATCGCCTCCGCAAACGCCGCCTCGACCTGCATCAAGTCGGTAACGTCGGCGACGATCGCTGAAAGCGCGGCTGCCGAAGAAGAGTCCGCCGAAAAACCGCTGGCTTCAGCGAGCGCGGGCAACTGTTGCCGAATCGACCTGCAAGCCGCCGCATCCCGATCCAGCACACACACCCGCGATCCCTCTTGCAGAAACCGCGCCGCCGTAGCCGCCCCAATTCCGCTCGCGCCCCCTGTAATCAGAACGCGCTTGCCCTTAAGTCCTCGCATGCCATCCCCCTTGCCGATGACGAGAAAAAGTCGTGCGTACGATTGGACGACCAAGACTCTTCGGCACTGAAATATCGAGAAGGATACGACATCCCATCGAGATCGCCAAATCGCCAAATCGAGCGCGGCTCTTCAGCCGCTTCCCACTGGAAGGCCAGAAGCAACAGCTCCTGCCCCCGCGAGAATCTGCAGCAACCAAAGCTTCGGCAGCTCTCTCACCGAGCGTTAACGCGAACTCTTCGAAAACTGCGGATCACGTGGGTCTGGAATTCCGACCGGAACCGCCGCGAATGCGACAGGTGTAGTGGAGGAATTGCCGGTCCTCTATTTCTCGCGCACCCTCCGCGCGAGAAGTGGGAGCCCGTAAGAACCGACTTACTTCTTCTTCCCCGGGTAGGGATTCGAATACTTCAGCACCGTCGACAAATCGATCCCGCGAATAATGCTGTCTGAGTGATAGAACAATCCCCACGAATCGATCGTGGAGTTGTCCGGAAACACACAAGCTTCAAGAATCTCGTCGATTCCGCCGACAGAGACCCAGCCTCCACCGGCCAAATCGGTAGCCCCAATCTCCGCTCCGCCGAGCTGCGTGCAATAGTACGAAGCCGGATTCCCGTTCCCCTGCCCGTTCCACGGCACCTGCGCGTAATAGGCCAGCGCCGCCAGAGTCGGCTTGGTGGTGAACAACGTGTCCAGCGAAAGATGAATGCGCGACCCATCCGCCGCCAGTGTGTACTGGCAGAACGGCTCGACTCCCGCCAGCGGCAGCCAGTTCTGCTGCGAGTTATTCGTCCCGTACACGGCATAGCGAACTTCCACCAAGCCGCCGGTCGCCGTGCAGTAAGCCGCCTCCGGGCCAACCTTCGTCGGCTGCACGGCTTTCGACTTCGTCGTCTGTGCATTCAACGCCGCCCCGCACATCGCCACAACCATCACCGCCCCTGCCATCACTCGCACTAAGCTCATCGCCAATCCCCCTTATTTTTTCTTGCGATTATTTCGATCTTGCGTCAGCCGCGAAAGTCTACCACGCTGGCGGCCACTCCGCCCGAGATTCCGCCGTCCAAACCCCGCGTCCCGCCGCCTGTTTGCTCGAATCAGTGTGACCACAGGCCACATGAACGCCAAGTCTGCCGCCTCCAAATTTCCCTTCCGCTGGAAATCAAATACTCTCCGGCAGATTTTCACATTCCCCAAAACCGCCCGCCCGTGCGAAATTAGTGCATGGCTCTGGTCGTCCGTCCTTCGCCCATTCACTCCGTTGGCGTTTACACCTCAACTCCCATCCGCAAGGGAACTCGTCTGGTCGAGTACGAAGGCGAACGCATCACCGCCGACGAAGCCGACCGCCGGTACAACGGCGTCTCGCGCACCTACCTCTACGGACTCGACGACGGCAAGACTGTGATCGACGGCCATGGCATGGGCGCGTACCTGAATCATTCCTGCGATCCGAACTGCGAAGTCGACGAGATCAAACGCCGCGTCTATATCTTCGCCATACGCGACATTGCCGCCGGCGAAGAACTGGTCTGGGACTACAACCTCTACGATGACGACGACCCGGCCCCGTGCCACTGCGGCTCCCCCAAATGCCGCGGCACCATGTATTCCCGAGAGTGGATGGCAAAAATGCGCCGCAAAGAAGCACGCAAGAAGAAACGGAAAGCAGAAGCGCAGAAACAGCAGAAACAAAAATTAGCTCGGAAAAGTGGCGCTGAAGCCGCGGCGTAGAGCCGCGGAGCACAATTCCTTTTGAGGTTTGTCATCCAGCGCAGCGAATGGTTCGCGAAATGAAGTGCTTCCGAAGTCAAAGGGATCCGGCAGCTCAACAGCAGCAACGTCCGGGGAAGGCGTTCTTAATTCACGGCGCTGACTGACCTAGGAAGCGGGGACCATGGCTACTGCCGGCTTCTTCCCGCGCTCTCTCCATCCCTCGATAATCAAATACAGCACCGGAATAAAAAACAGATTCAAAATCGTCGACATTATCATTCCGCCAAACACGGTCGTGCCCACCGAATGCCGCCCATTCTCGCCCGCTCCGGTCGCCAGCACCAGCGGCACCACACCAAGAATGAACGCCAGCGAAGTCATCAGAATCGGCCGCAACCGGATCGCCGCTCCTTGAATGGCGGCCTCCACCAACGGCACTCCGCGCTCGCGCAACTGCTCGGCAAATTCCACAATCAGAATCGCGTTCTTGCTCGACAGCCCTACCAGCATCACCAGTCCGACCTGGCAGAACACGTCATTTTGCAAACCTCGCAACCATTGAGCTCCCAGCGCGCCCAACAAGGCCATCGGCACCGCCAGCAGCACAATGAATGGCAGCACAAAACTCTCATACTGCGCCGACAGCGTCAGATAGACCACGAGCGTGCCCAGTCCAAACAAAATCAGAGAAGTTCCACCCGCCGCCAGTTCTTCCAGCGACAATCCCGTCCAGCTATAAGAAAACCCCTGCGGCATTTTCTTCGCGAGCTGTTCCATCGTCGCAATCGCCTGCCCCGAACTATACCCGGGCGCCGGCGAGCCATCGATTTCCGCCGACCGGAACAGGTTGTAGTGGCTGATCACCTGCGGGGTCGTGGTCTGCGTAATCGTAATCAAATTATCGAGCGGCACCATCGCGCCGCCGTCCGAGCGCACATAAAACTGCTTCATGTTTTCCGCGGTCGCGCGAAACTGTTTGTCCGCCTGCACATAAACCCGGTACGAGCGGTTGTTGAAATCGAAATCATTCACATACGACGACCCCATGTACACGCCCAGCGTGTCCGTAATCTGCGACAGCGGCACGCGCAGGCTCTTCGCCTTCTCGCGGTCAATCGTTACCAGATACTGTGGGTCATTTGCAGTAAACGACGTGAACAACCGGCCCAAATCCTTCTGCTGCGACGCCTGCCCAATCAGACCCTGCGTCGTGGCCGCCAATTCCTCGAGCTTGTGCGCCGCCTGATCCTGCACCACAAACTGAAATCCACCGAACTGGCTCAGACCTTGAATTGGCGGCGGCAGTGTCGGAAACACAATCGCCCCGGAAACTCCAAACATCCGGGGACGAATGCGGTTCAGAATCGCCGCCGCGGTATGGGCGTCTCCTTTGCGCTGTGAAAACGGTTTCAACGGAACAAAAATAATTCCCTGATTCGCCGCCGCTCCCGAAAAGCTGAACCCCGCAATCGAAAACGTTCCTTCCGCCTCCGGCACATCCGCCAACAGAGCGGAAACTTGTCTTCCGATCGCCTTGGTGTAATCGAGCGATGCGCCCGAAGGCGCCTGAATTACGATGATGAAATATCCCTGATCCTCATCCGGCACGAATCCCGTCGGCACACGGGTGAATATGAAATAGGTGAGCCCCAGCCCGGCGAAAAACAAAACCATCATCGCTACTTTATAGTCCAGCACGTGATGCAGCAGGGTGCGGTAGCCGCGGGTCATGGCAGCCACGCCATCGTCAAACTTCTGCAGCCACCTCCACTTCTGGCGGTGGCCGCCGCTGAGGAAAATGGCGGCCAGCACAGGAGCCAGAGTCAGCGCATTGAACGCCGAAATCGCGATCGAGAACGCGATCGTCAGGGCAAACTGCCGGAACAGAATTCCGGTTGTCCCCGGGAAGAACGCCACCGGCACAAACACCGCACACAGCACCAGCGACGTAGCGATTACCGCGCTGGTAATCTCGGCCGTAGCCGCCGCCGCCGCTTTATGCGAATCGTGTTCGCCCTCTTGAATATGGCGCTCAATGTTTTCGATCACCACGATCGCGTCGTCAACCACCAGACCCGTGGCCAGCGTAATGCCAAACAAAGTCAGCGTATTGATGGAGAAGCCCAGCAGCTTCACGAAAATAAAAGTGCCGATCAGCGATACCGGAGTGGCGATGAAGTGAATCATCGTCGTTCTCCAGTCGCCGAGAAAAATAAAAATCACCAGGATGACCAGCACAATCGCCGATCCCACCGTGAACACCACATCCCGAATGCCTTCGCCCACTGCGTCGGTCGTATCGAACGCGACTTTATAATGCATTCCCGGCGGGAAGCTCTTCGACAACCGATCCAATTCGGCGATCGCCTTCTTGTCCACGTCGAGGGCATTCGCGGTCGAGAGCTGGGTGACTCCGACGCCGATCGCGTCACTCCCATTGAATTGCAGATCGTTGGCGTAACTCTCTGCACCCAATTCAGCGTGCCCAATATCTTTCAGCCGAACCAGTGTGCCGTCGGTGTTCGTTTTCAGGATGATGTCGTCAAACTGTGCCGGCTCGCTCAAGCGCCCCACCGCGCGCACGCTAATCTGATAATTCTGTCCGGCCATTGCCGGCTGCTGGCCCACCTGTCCGGCCGCGACTTCCACGTTCTGCTCTGCCAGTGCGTTCACCACATCGGTTGCGGTCAACCCGCGTCCCGCCAGCCGTCCCGGATCGAGCCACAGCCGCATCGAGTATTTGCGTTCGCCGAAAATAATCACGTCGGCGACGCCGGGAATGCGCTTCAGCGAATCCCGCACATACACGTCGAGATAATTGCTCAAGAACAGAGTGGGGTAGACCTGTTTGCCGTCCTTGTCTTTATCCGCAAACACGGCCGCGCCAAACACAAAATTCTGCGAAGTCTTGGCGGTCGTGATGCCCACAGCCTTCACCGCCGCAGGTAGTCGACCCTGCGCGGTGTTGACCCGGTTTTGAATATCGACCGTCGCCAGATCAGGATCGCGGTTCAGATCGAACGTCGCCGTGACCGTGCTGGTCCCGTCGTTGCCGCTCGTGGAAGTGATGTACTTCATCCCTTCTGCGCCGTTGATTTGCTGCTCAATGGGAATCGTGACCGCGCTCTCCACCGTCTGCGCGCTGGCCCCGATGTACACACTGGTTACGCCCACCTGCGGCGGCGCGAGCGTCGGAAATTGTGAAATAGGAAGAGTGGGAATCACGGCTGTGCCCGCCAAGACAATCAGCAGCGCGCAAACCGAGGCAAACACCGGACGCTTAATGAAAAAATTAACGAACATGAAGGAGTCTCGTATGCACCTTTCGCCGCCTGGATCACGGCTCCCGGGTTCCGCTATCCGGCTGCCGGTTCAAGCCCCACAATGCAGGTCACTGCTGTTGTTGTTGAACAATTCGAAAATCGAATGGTCGAGTCGTAATCGCCGGAAGCCGAGAGCCGGAAGCCAGATCGTCAGCTCATCGGAATGACCGGCGCCCCATCCAGCAGAAACTGCGTTCCGGAAACGATGATCTTGTCCCCGGTCTTGATCCCGTCCTGCACTTCGTAGTTGTTGCCCACGGTTTGCCCAATCGTGAGCGGCTTCTGCCGTGCCACAAATGATCCGCCGTTTTGGGGCTCAGCCACAAACGCAAAATATTGTCCGCCCAACCGTGACACCGCCAGAATCGGAACCTCCGGATTCTTATGCGTTCCCCACACTACGCGCGCGCGAATAAATTGCGACTGCCGCAACGCATCATTTCCGTTCGCGATCCGCGCCTTCACCAGCACGGTCTGCGTCGTGTTATCCACCTGTGGAGAAATAAAACTAATGCGCGAATCGGCCAAGACTTTCCCATCCGCGTCGATGATCTGCACCGGCAAATTCATTTTCAACTGCGCCGCATGTTCGATCGGCACATAGACATAGGCTTCCAGGCTTCCCGGCTGATCGATCGTGGTCAGAACCGTCGTGGTCGCGACGCGATCACCCACATGCACCGGGATGTCTCCCACAATTCCGCTTCTCAATGCCACTACTTTGTAATAGTGCAACTGCACTTCCTGCTCGCGTACCTGCGAATCCAGCGAATCCATCTGCGCCTGCGCCGCGTCCAGCGCCGACTTCGCCTGGTCCAGTTCCTGCTTGCTGACCACCCCTGCGGAAGCAAGCCCTTGCGTCCGCTCATACTGCTGTTTCGCCAGCACCAGATTTGCCTGTTGCGCCGCCCGCGCGCTCTCCTGGCTCTTCACCGTGGCCTGTTGCTTCAGCGGATCGATCTCAATCAGCGGAGTTCCCGCCTCCACCCGCTCGCCCGAGTGCACGAAAATCTGCGTGATCTGCCCCTCAACCTGCGGCATGATCACGGCCGAGTCCCGCGACTTTAGCGTAGCCACGTACTCGCTGGTGTCATCCACCGGCAGCGCCTTGGCCTCCAGTACTTTCACCGGCATGCCCTGTGGGCCGCCCGCGTGCGGATTCTGCGCCGCATTCCCCGAGCACCCCAATGTGATTGCGCTGGCCACCAACCCAGCCCCCAGCAAGCCCTTTGCCGCTAATTTTCTAATGTTAGCCATAAGTTCAATATGCGTTCATCTACAGATTCCCCAGCCCCAACCGGGGACGCAAAATAATCTCAGCCTCTCTCGGAAAGTTTTACCCTGTGCTCTCTGTGGTTAAGCCTTTCCGGCCCCCAGCCCTGGAATCAAGGCTTGAGCGCAAGAAGAGCCACCGAATATCCGTTCATCGTGATCGGAATCTGCGATGCCACAGTCACCGCTGCCGAAACTGGACCACCGCTCACGCTAGTGTTCTTGTCAATCGTCAGCAAAGTAGCGCTTGAAAACGTCCCCAGGGCGGATACATCGATCAGAACACTCCGTGCAACTCCGGGCCCATTATTGTCGGTCGACGCGTTCACCCCATGATTGGCCACCATAACCACCACGCTACCGTCGCTGTTCATCACCGGAAGGGTTTCCAGTTCTGCATCGTCGGTCGACGTGAACTGCAACAAGTTCGCGCCCGAAGCGGGAGGAAATTCCTGCCCCAGCCAGTAATCCACCCAGTAGCTGAGTTGCAGCGCGCCGGTATTGTAATTAACCTCGCCAAACTGCGCATCGGCACCGTAATCCCAGTGATAGAGTGCCTGCACGCCATTCTTCCCGAACTGCGAAAAAACGTACGGCCGCCAGGCCGCAAAAAACGGACTCGACCCGCGCACATCATCTACAAACGTCTGCCCCGGATTGCACGCGCTCATCCCGTTGCCCGCGTCGTAATCGGCATTGACGTTGTTCTCCGTCACCCAGACCGGCACATTTGCCAGCGCGGGGTTCGTGGCCATCTGGGTATGGAAAAACTGTACATCCGATACGAATCCTGGAATCGTGCCCATGATGGTTGCGTCCGTGTCCGTCTGGTCGCAGGTCGAATAGAAATGCGTGGCCATCGCATCCACCTGCGCCTTGACTCCAGTCGTGGGATTCACAAATATAGGAAGCCAGTTCTGCGGCTGCTGATAGAAATCCGCCAGCTCCAGCGCCGCCAGCTTGATCGTCGGATCAATCGCCTGCATCGCCGGCACCACCGCGTTATACATATCCGTATATTGCTGCGGCGTCAGGTTGTTGTTGATGTTGGGCTCGTTATAAATTCCCCACCACGTGACTTTGTCCGCCGGATATGCCGGCGAAACATAGGTCTGCCCACCCGCCGTGAATCCCCCTGCGTTGTAGTACTCGACTAGATTCTGCGTATACCCGGCAAACTGCGCGAACGTCAGATCCAGAAAGCTATTGCTGGCATTGTTCCCCGAATACAGGAACGGAGGAGCCTTCGCGATCTGAAACTCCGGACTGTGATCGCCCGAACTCAACACCGGCTGCGTAATCGCGTCGAGCGTAGAAAAATCCCACGCGGTAGAAGTCGTCCCCGCCGATCCCTGCGGCACGCCCAGCGAAACTCCCTGCAGCCGAATATGGTGCGGCCCCAGCGTTGCCAGATTATTCGAAGTGAGCGGCTCGGCATTCGCCGAAAAAAATTGATCGTCCCACTCCGCCGGTTGAAACGATGTCGACATGGCCAGATTGAGCGCGCCCGTCTGTGCACTCGAAATCACTGCCGCCGCCCCAATCGTCAAAGTCAACCCCGCAGTCCCGGAGACGGTGCCATCCGTCGCCGTGACTGTCACTGAATAAGTCCCCAGCGCCGCCGTGCCCGCGCTAATTGCCACGCTCCCGGTGTTACCCGCTCCTGGCGACTGCACCGTATCGGTCGCGCCGGCCGGCAACCCAGTCACACTCAGAGTCACGGTCCCGGTTGATCCCATGCGCGTGAGACTGGCATTCACGGTAACCGCGGGCTCACCCTGATACGCCGACGTCGAACTGTTTGCCAGCGAGAGCGCGAGATTCGAGGTCGTTCCGGTTCCCATCCCGCTCCCGCCGCCACATCCCAGCGCCAGAACGAGAGCCCCGCACACCACAGGCAAGATAGCGATTTTCATGACAGCCGATTCTACCCGAATAATATTGGCTATTCCCCTCTGTGTGCCTCTGTGTGCCCCTGTGTCCTCTGTGTTTAAAGCTTTGCCTACCCCGCTACCATCTTCCCCAAAATCTGCTTCACAATCTTCGCCGCAACCGTCGCCGTCACGCCGTCCAAATCCCGGACCGGATTGAACTCCGCCACATCCGCCCCCACAATCTGTCCCTGAATCGCGTGCAGATGCGCGATCGTCTCCCGCACCGACATTCCGCCCGGCTCGCGGTGCGAAATCCCCGGCGCAAACGCCGGATCGAGCACATCCATATCAAACGTGACATACACCGGCCCCGCCGACCGCAATTTCTCATAAGCCGGCAGACCGCGCATCTCCACCACCTCAACGCCAAACCTCGCCGCCTTCTCCCGCTGATGCTGGTTCATGGTCCGAATCCCCACCTGTACCAGACGCTTCGCCAGCCCCGCCTCCATGATCCGAGCAAACGGACAGGCGTGCGACAGCCGGTTCCCCTCGAACTCGTCATACAAATCCGGATGCGCATCAAAATGAAAAATCGTGTGCTCGCGATGTCTCTGCGCGACAGCCTTCACAATCGGAAACGTAATCGAACGATCTCCCCCCAAACAAACTGGACGCTTCCCCGCATCCATCAACGCACCAACTCCGCCCTCAATCGCCGCGAACGCGTCCTCCTCGAAAAACTCCAGATCGCCCGCATCCTCGTATAGGCCCGCCACGCCCAAGTCGACCCCCAACTCCGTCCAGGCGTTCGAAGCCTCGCAGCGCAGCGCTGCCCGAATCTTGCCCGGAGCCTCTCCCGCCCCGCGCAAGTAAGAAGACTGCCCATCAAACGGAATCCCCAGCAAAGTTGGGATCCCCGGATTTGTCATGACATTGTTCAAAGAAGCCACCTTCCGGCGTCGATCAAATTCATCAAGTGAGCACGCGTGCTCTACAGTAATCCCACTAGAAAGTTCGGCACGCTGTGCAAAATTATTAACCCAAACTTCATATTGCCCGGGCGGCGATCGAAATCCCGCGGCAATTCGATCGAACCTGTTCGTATTCCTCCTCGCAGGCTGTGAGTTTTTTTTGATCTGCAATTCATCTCCCCTTCACCTTCCATCATTGCTTCCCCGCTAATTTCCTTACAGCTCTGTCTCAGGAGGAGATTCATGTCTCAATCAGATTTCCTGGCGCAAGCCAGACAGCACCTAGCGGTTGGCGTGAGCCTGGTTGCGCTCGTGGCCAATCTTGGAGCACCGCTGCCCGCGGCTGCTCAAAGCCCAGCACAGAACCGGCCGACAGCCTCTCCCATCCAACATGTCATCGTGATCATCGGTGAAAACCGCAGCTTCGATCACGTGTTCGCCACTTACCAGCCGAAGGGCGCACAAACCATTTCCAATCTTCTTTCCAAAGGCATCGTCAACCCCGACGGAAGCCGTGGTCCGAACTATTCGCTCTCCGCGCAGTACAGCGCGGTCGACAGTACCACCTATGCCATCAGCCCCGGCTCCAAGACCGTCTACACCAACGTTCCGCCTGTGGTCGCCGGCGGCCCGACCAACCCTTACTTTCCGAACGTGAAAATCGCTCGCGGAGTCGAACCCGGCCAGCTCGCCGCGCCCGCTTACTTCGATCTGACCATTGGCGGCACCGGACTCTCTCCCTACATCGTTCCCGACACGCGCATCCCCAACGTGCTCGATCTGCCCGAAGGCACCTTCGGCCTCACGCCTTCGGTTCCTTACAGCTCCTACGCCAACAGCCCCGTGCACCGCTTCTATCAGATGTGGCAGCAGACCGATTGCAGCACCGCCTACATCACCACCGACAATCCCAGCGGCTGCTTGAACGACCTCTTCCCCTGGGTCGAAGTCACCATCGGCGCCGGCAGCGACGGTTCCAGCGGTTCCACAAATCCTCCCACCAGCTATCTCTCGACCGGCGAAGGTTCCACCTCCATGGAATTCTTCAACGTGCAAAATGGCGACGTTCCTTACTTCAAAAGCCTCGCCGACACCTACACCCTCAGCGACAACTTCCACCAGTCGGTGATGGGCGGAACCATGGCCAACCACATCGAGTTCGGTTATGCCGATTCCATCTGGTACAGCGACGGCAAAGGCACGGCCCTAGCGCCGCCCTCCGATCAGATCGAAAATCCGAATCCTCAACCCGGCACCAACAACTGGTATGACGACGACGGTTACGGCGGCTCTGGCGGCACCGGCGGCGGCAGCTACGTCAACTGCGCCGACCTCACCCAGCCCGGCGTTCCCGCCATCGTCAACTACCTGCAAGCTCTGCCCCGTCCCGTCGAGCCCAATTGCGATAGCGGCCGCTACTACATCCTCAACAACTACAACCCTGGCTACAACGGAGACGGCACTTCCGCCCTCGCTAACGGCCCCTTCACCGTTCCCGGCAGCTCGGTTCGCCACATTGGCGACGCCCTGAGCGAGGCCAACGTTTCCTGGAAGTACTACGGCGACGGCTGGAACAAATATGTGACCGATCCGCTGCAACAAAACGCGCTCGACACCTATTGCACCATCTGCAACCCGTTCGCCTACGCCACCGACATTATGACGAACGCCACGCAACGCAACACCCACATTCAGGATTCGAAGAACATCTACACTGACATCGCGGCGTCAACTCTCCCGGCAGTTTCCATCGTGAAGCCAGGCTGGCCCTCCGACGGCCATCCAGCATCTTCGAAGCTCGACATCTTTGAGGGCTTCACTAAAAACATCATCACCGCCCTGCAGGCCAATGCGGATCTCTGGGCCAGCACCGCGGTCTTCATCACCTTCGACGAGGGCGGCGGATACTACGATTCCGGCTACATCCAGCCCGTTGACTTCTTCGGCGATGGCACCCGCATCCCGTTGCTGATCGTTTCTCCCTTCAGCACCGGCGGCATCGTCAACCACTCCTATGGCGACCACGTCTCCATCATCAAGTTCATCGAAAAGAATTGGGGCCTGTCGCCGCTGACCAGCCGCAGCCGCGACAATATGCCCAACCCCACGACGTCCTTGACCAACCCCTACGTCCCCCTGAACAGCCCGGCGCTCGACGACCTGTTCGACGCCTTCAACTTCAGCGGAAAGAAAAAATAGCCACAACGACCAAAGCAGTCACCGGCCACACCAGCCACCGGCCAGGGAGCAATCCCTGGCCGGCTTTTTCCTTTCTGACCTCGAAAGTCGCGAACTACACGCCCCTGTCATCCTGAGGAGGGCGCAAGCCCTCCGTGGGACCCTACGACCCACATGCAGCGGTCACTGTCGCCAACGGGAATACCAAAAAGGTAGGCACAATGGGCGGCCCCTTCCGCCGCGCAAAAACCGTCAGCCCACGTAAGGTCCCTCATGCCGGCTTCGCCGCCATTCAGGATGACATCCAACCAGCCCCGGCCGCTGTCATCCCGACCGAAGCGGAGCGATAAGCGAGCGCAGTGGAGGGACCTTGTGTTTCGCGCGCAGAGCTCGACGATTTCAAACGCGATCGTTCACACTCCTGTAACCGACTTCTCGTAGGATTTTCATATCGCACTTTCCGCCATTCCGAAAGGATCCGTACGTTGCCTCTGAGCCGCCGTGAATTATTGCGCATAGGAGCCTACGCTGGCGCAAGTATCCTCACCCGCCAGCAGCAAATGTCCATGCCGGCCTCGAAATCTACCCCCTTAGACCCCGCTCAGCTCCAAAAGCCAGCCACGCTCGCGCAACGTACGTCGATCCCCTCCCCACCCCGCCCGTAATTCGCCCTCCGCAATCCGGAGCCGCAATCCCCATGCACATCCGCCCCTTTCGGCAAAAGGTTCATCGCGATCTTCCTCCCACAACTTTCTGGGGATACAACAACGCCTGGCCCGGACCCGACATTCGAAGTCCGCCGCGCTCAGCCACTCACCGTCAAGTGGACCAACGAACTCCCCCTCAAACATTTCCTCTCCATCGACCCCACCATCCACGGCTGCGAGCCCGGCGTCCCCGAAGTCCGCACCGTCACCCACGTCCACGGCGCACAGGTCTTGCCCGAGAGCGACGGATATCCCGACTCCTGGTTCACCCCCGACGGAAAATTCGGCGCAGTCCCCGGCGCCAATCCCACGCGTCATCCCAACGATCAGCCCGCGACCACGCTGTGGTATCACGACCACTCTCTCGGCATCACGCGCCTCAATGTCTACGCCGGGATGGCGGGAATTTATCTGATCCGTGATGACGTGGAAGACGCCCTCAACCTGCCCAGTGGCCCCTATGAAATTCCGCTGCTGATTCAAGACCGCAGCTTCGCCCCCGACGGCACTCTGCTCTACCCTCCCGCAAAAAACGGCACCCATCCGATTTGGATGCAGGAGTTCTTCGGCGAAACCATCTGCGTAAACGGCAAAGCCACTCCCTTCCTGGAAGTGGAACCCCGCAAATATCGCTTCCGCCTGATCAACGGCTCCAACTCGCGCTTCTATCACCTCACCCTCGTCCCCGCCGACGACGCCGGCAAACGCAACGGGCGCCCCGCCGACGCTCCACCCTTCCGCCAGATCGGCACCGACGGCGGCCTGCTGCCCGCGCCCGTCAGCCTGCACTACCTGATCATTTCCCCCGGCGAGCGCTTCGACCTGGTCATCGATTTCTCCGAGCACAAAGGCATAAACCTCGCCCTCGTCAACGATGCGCAAGCTCCCTACGCCCGCGGCGGAGAAATCGTCCCCGCCGAAGTCATGCTCTTCAAAGTCACGAAACCACAAGCCGCCAAAGACAACAGTTCCCTCCCCGACACGCTAGTTCCCTGGATCCCGCTGAACCCCGCGACCGCCGTCCGCGAACGCATCCTCTCGCTCACCGAAATGGATCGCCCGCCCGACGGCTACACCATGATCGGCCTGCTCGGCCAAAAACACTGGGACGATCCCATCACCGAAGATCCCAGAGCCGGTTCCACCGAAATCTGGTCCTTCGCCAACGCGACGGGCGACGTCCACCCCATGCATCTTCATCTAGTGCAGTTCCAGATTCTCAACCGCCAGCCCTTCGACGTGAAAACTTACATGACCACCGGAAAACTAAATCCCGCCGGCATCCCTATGCCGCCCGAATCGAACGAGCGCCCCGCCTGGAAAGACACCGTCAAAAGCTACGGCGGACTCATCACCCGAGTCATCGCAAAGTTCGACTTGCCTTCGGGCACAGTTACCAAGCCCGGCGACGAATTCCGCTACGTCTGGCACTGCCACGTCCTCGAACACGAAGACAACGAAATGATGCGCCCCTACAAAATCGTGGCGTGAAGAGATGAGTGCGCTAGGCTCTGATTCAGTTTGAAAAAGATTCATGTCAGGGCATGCCTTCAGGCATGCCGCCCCTACCCTTGGTTTGAAACCGGCTTTAGCCGTCGGCGCGGCATAAGCGCTCAGCGGCTAAAGCCGCCTGCCTCAAGGCCCCTCTTGGCATCGCTGAAGCGATGCCCTGATACGAATCCCTTTCCAAACGCACTACTACTTGCACTGACGTGGCTTTTAGCTTCCCCGCGAAAATGTGTTAGCCTTTTCGCAACTGAAGTATCTGGCAGTGACAAGAAAGATTTTCGGCCCTCACTTCCTCCCTGTTACAAAAACAACCGTTCTGGAGGTGCATCTTGATCAACACCCATTCGCCCATCGTCGGCAGCGATCGCAAACCCCTGCCCGGTGCCGTCGCCACCAGCCGAACCAACCCCAACTCGACCATCGAAGTCACGCTGAAGCTTCGCCGCAAAGCCGCTCTTCCACCCGTCACCAAACGCCCCGACAAAATCCTGACCCGTGAACAACTGCGCGACACCTACGGCGCCAATCAATCCGACATCGACACCGTCGTCAAGACTCTCGGAACCTTCGGCCTTACGCTGGTAAGTTCCAGCACCACCACGCGCAGCGTGCGCATGAAGGGCACCGTCTCCGCCATGGAAGCCGCCTTCCAGGTCAAACTCTTCAACTACACCCACCCCAGCGGAAACTATCGCGGTCGCGTCGGCCAGGTTCACATCCCCGTCGCACTTGCCAACATCGTGCAAGCCGTCTTCGGACTCGACAACCGCCGCATCGCCCGCCGCCGCCGCCAGCCCATCCGCGACGATCCCCACGCCAAATCCGGCAATGTTTCTACCACCTGGAATCTTCCCAGCCAGTTCGCCAGTCACTACAACTTCCCGCCCGGCGACGGCACCGGACAAGCCGTCGGCCTGCTCGAATTCGGCGGTGGATATTTCCCCGCCGATCTCCAACAATTCTGCACGCTGGCAAAAATTGCCGCGCCTCCCAAAGTCACGGCCATCAGCACCGACGGAACTCCCACCAACGCCAAAGACGGCGCGGAAGGCGAAGTCATGCTCGACATTGAAGTTGTCGCCGGCGTCTGCCCCAAAGCCAGCATCGTCGTCTACTTCGCCAACTGGGCCGAACAAGGATGGATCAGCAATCTCGACGCCGCCCTCAACGATTCCACCAACGACCCCGGCGTCCTCTCCGTCAGCTGGGGCCAGGCCGAAGACACCGACATCTGGACCGCGTCGGCCATGGACCAGATCAACCAAAGTTTCCAGGACGCCGCCAATCTCGGCATCACCATCTGCATCGCCGCGGGCGACGACGGTTCCAGCGATGCTGTCACCGACGGCTTGGCTCACGTCGATTTTCCCGGCGCGAGTCCCTACGCGCTCTGCGTCGGCGGCACGACCGTCACTGACCTGAGTCCGCAAACTCCCGACATCGTCTGGTTCGAAGGCGACGGCCTGCGCGCCGACCAAGGCGGCAGCACCGGCGGCGGCGTCAGCGCCAACGCGCCTCGACCCACCTGGCAATCCGCCATCAACATTAAGTCTGTTAACGCCGGAGCAATCGTAGGACGCTGCGTCCCCGACATCTCCGCCAACGCCGACTGGAACGCCTCTCCATACTTATTAGTCGTCGACGGCCAGCCCCAGGGCAACGGAGGCACCAGCGCCGCCAGTCCGCTGATCGCCTCGCTTGTAACGCTAATCAACCAGGCTCGCGCCACAGCGGGAAAGGGACGCGCCGGCTACATCACCTCCGAACTCTACCAATCCAGCACGGGCGGCTCCGGCGCAGGCACAGCCGGATGCACCGACGTGACCTCCGGCAACAACAACACAGCCACCGACGGCGGCTACTCCGCCGGCACCGGCTACGACGCCGCCTCCGGCTGGGGCACCCCTAACGGCGTAAATCTGGCGCAAGCCCTCCCGTAAAATTCAAACCGGGTGCCCCATCCTCATCTCGCCGCTCTTTGGCGAGATAGGGTGGGGCCTCTGACTTTTGACTTTTCGAAACGAGCCATTTTCCCCGAAATGGGATGCCCCAGTTCTCGCCTCGTTTGCGAGAACTGGGAACCACTGCCGTCGGAACGCGTGCTCCTACGTGCCCCCTGTGTTTAAGCCTTTGACCTTTCGTACCCCGCGAATCCACCACCCCCACCCCCGCATCCTTTATCCTAGATAGTCACCATTTATATGACCCCGAAATCAAAATCTTCCAACGGCTCCCAAGCCGCCGTCGCCGAAATCAACCCCGAGCGCGAACGCATCTTCAACACCTACCGCCAGTGGGGATACCTCGAGGGCGACCTCGACCCCCTCGGCTTCCTTCGCCCCCGCGAAACTCCCGAACTCGAGCGCGAAGGCGAATACGCCCGCGAAGCCCGCGCCATTTATTCCAGCACCATCGGCGTAGAAATCAACCACATCTATTCCCCTGAACGCCGCCGCTGGATTTTCGAGCAAATGGAATCCGGTGCCTACGAGGTTACAGAAAAGGCCCAGCAGCGCATCCTCGACCTGCTCACCCGCGCCGACGTCTTCGAGCAAGTCATGCAGCAGCGCTATCTCGGCAGCAAGCGATTCTCCCTCGAAGGCGTCACGGCTCTAATCCCGTTAGTCGACGAAGTTCTCGACACCGCCGCCCAGCGCGGCGCCATCGAATTAGTCATGGGTATGAGCCACCGCGGCCGCCTCAACGTAATCGCCCACGTCGCCCAGCGCCCGCCCCAGGAAATTTTCGCCGGATTCGAAGACGTCGACCCGCGCAGCGTGCTCGGCTCCGGCGACGTGAAATATCACATGGGCGCGACCGGCGAATACACCACACGCAGCGGCAACAAAGTTCACATTCACCTGGTCTCGAATCCCAGTCACTTAGAAGCCGTCGATCCCGTCACCGTCGGCCGCACCCGCGCCAAGCAAGATCGCACCGGCGAAGGCGGACGCGAGAAATATCTCCCGCTCCTCGTCCACGGCGACGCCGCCTTCGCCGGACAAGGCATCCTCGCAGAGACCATGAACTACGCCGACCTCCCCGGCTTCACCGTCGGCGGCACCATCCACGTCATCGTCAACAATCTCCTCGGCTTCACCACGAGTTACACCGAGGAACACTCCACCCGCTTCGCCGCCTGCATCGCGCGCCGCCAGTCGATCCCCATCTTCCACGTCAACGGAGAAGACGTCGATGCTGTCGTCCGCGTCGCCCGCATGGCCACTGAATACCGCTACAAATTCGGCACCGACGTCGTCATCGACCTGATCGGCTATCGCCGCCACGGTCACAGCGAAGTCGACGACCCCACCATCACGCAGCCGCTCCTCTATAAGAAGATCAAAGAACATCCGCCACTCTGGGAAATCTACGCCGACGACACCGGCGCTCCCGACGCCGAGGCCCGCGCCGCCGCCATCCGCGCCGAGTTCGAAGCCGCGCAAAAACAAGCCGGCAGCATCAAGCAAAAACCGTTGATGCGCGACCTCCCGCAATACTGGAACAGCTATTACGGCGGCCTCTACAATCCCGAATTCGAAGTCGAGACCGGACTCTCTTCCGAAGAGATCGCCGAACTCACTGCGCGCCTCACCACGTATCCCGACGGTTTCCACATCCATCCCAAAGTAAAGAAGCTTCTCGAACAGCGCGCCGAAATGGGTGCAGGCCAGCGCCCGGTCGATTACGGTATGGCCGAAGCCCTCGCCTTCGCCAGCCTCGTGAAAGCCGGAACCCACGTCCGTTTCAGCGGACAAGACTCCCGCCGCGGCACTTTCAACCAGCGCCACTCCGTCCTCACCGACATCGAAAACGAAAACGAATATGTCCCGCTAGAAAATATCGCGCCCGGCCAGGCCCGTTGCGAAATCTACAACTCGACGCTTTCTGAAGCCGGCGTTCTCGGCTTCGAATACGGCTACAGCCGCGACTATCCCGAATCGCTCGTCCTCTGGGAAGCCCAGTTCGGCGACTTCGTCAACGTCGCCCAAGCCATCATCGACCAGTTCATCAGCGCCGGCGAAGCCAAGTGGAACCTGCTCTCCGGCGTGGTCATGCTGCTACCGCACGGCTACGAAGGCCAGGGCCCGGAACATTCCAGCGCAAGAATCGAGCGCTTCATCCAACTGGCCGCCAAACACAACATCCAGATCGCGCAGCCCAGCAACGCCGCGCAATATTTCCATTTGCTGCGCCGTCAGGCCCTGCGCCACTGGCGCAAGCCGCTCGGTCGTGTTCACGCCAAAAAGCATGCTGCGCCATCCCGACGCCAGCTCGCCCATCGCCGACTTCACCCACAAGAATTTCCAAACCGTCATCCCCGACACCGAAGTCGGAGAAGCCGACCGCATCCTGATCTGCACCGGAAAAATCGGCCACGAACTCCAGGCCGAACGTAAGAAAAGAAAAGACACAACCACTGCAATCGTATTTCTAGAACAGCTCTACCCATTCCCCGAACAAGAAGTCGCCGCCGAATTTGACCGCCACGGCAAAAACGCCGACATCGTCTGGGTGCAAGAAGAACCCGCCAACATGGGCGCGCTCTTCAACATGCTCCCCCGCCTGAAACGCATCGCCGGCGACCGCCCCGTGCTCAGCGTAAAACGCAGCTCCAGCGCCAGCCCCGCGACAGGCAGCTCGAAAGCGCACGAGGTCGAGCAAAAAACTCTGCTGACACTAGCCTTCACCACAAAATGAGCGCGACGCAGAGAGAAGGTTTATGTGGGGACAGCCGCCCTCGGCTGTCCGCCTCGCGCAGCGAGGCGCCTTTGTCCTCCCTCGCCCACGCACGTTAAAGATGCCCCCAACCTAAACTCCCTCCCTGTATACTCTCTGCTCAAAGCACACCGACTCGAGGAAAATCCCATGGGTCCAACACTTCAAAAGATCGCCGCAATCGCGGTCCTCTTCCTATCAACATTCGCCCTTGCCCAGAACTCTCCCGGCGTCACCTTCACCCACGACGTCGCCCCCATCCTCCAAAAACACTGCCAAACCTGCCATCGCCCCGGCGAAGCCGCCCCGTTCCCGCTCATCACATACGACCAGGTCCGCCCCTGGGCCGCGACCATGAAGCTCGCCGTGAAGCAGAAACGGATGCCCCCGTGGTACGCCGATCCCGCCATCGGACATTTCTCCAACGACCGCTCACTCACCGAAAAAGAAATCAGCACCATCCTGGCCTGGGCAAATTCCGGAACGCCCGAAGGCGATCCCGCCGACCTGCCCGCGCCCGCAACTTTCGTCGAAGGCTGGGGCATTCCCACGCCCGACAAAATTTTCGAATTGCCTCACGCCTTCTCCGTGCCCGCATCCGGCATGGTCGAATATCAATACGTCATCCTCCCTACCGGATTCACCGAAGACAAATGGGTTCAAGCCGCCGAGGCCCGCCCCACCGACCGCTCCGTGGTCCACCACATCATTGCCTACGTCCGCGAGCCCGGCTCGAACTACTTCAAAGGCCAAAAGCCCGGAGTCTTCTTCGAAGCCCCGCCGCCCACGCAAGATGAAAAGAATGACACCAGCGCGCTCCCCAGCGATTTTCTAGTCGGCTACGCGCCCGGCCAAAACGCAGAAATTCTTCAGCCCGGCCAGGCCAAGCTGATCAAGGCCGGATCCGACATCGTCCTGGAAGTTCACTATACGCCCACTGGAAAAGCCACCACCGACCAGACCCGCGTCGGCATCGTCTTCGCCAAAGAGAAACCAAAAGAACGCGTGCTGACTCTCTCCGCGGTCAACGGCACCTTCAAAATTCCCCCCGGAGATCCCAACTACCGCGTCGACGCCGCCTACGAAGTCCTGCACGACGTGAGGCTCGTCTCGCTCCATCCTCACATGCACACCCGCGGCAAAGATTTCGAATACCGCTTAGTCTTCCCCGACGGCAAAACCCAGACGCTGCTGAAAGTCCCCGCCTACAACTGGCACTGGCAACTCTGGTACACCCTCGACACGCCGATCGCTCTACCCAAGGGCACAAAAATCGAATGCACCGCGCACTTCGACAACTCCGCCGACAACCCCGACAATCCCGACCCGACTAAGACTGTAATCTGGGGCCAGCAAAACTCCGACGAAATGATGGTCGGCTTCTTCAACCTCCTCTTCGACGCAAATCTGCCAGCCAAAGATCTCCTGCCGCATCCCAAGACCGATTCCCCCGTGGCCAGCAAGTAAGATCATGTAGGGATGGTTCATGGAGGGACGGTTCATGTAGGGAACAATTCATGTAGGGTAGTTTCATGTGGGAAGCGCCAAAGTCGAAGCCCCGAAGGGGCGCCAGTCGTTAGCCCAGGACGTAAGTCCTGGGTCGCTCGCAAGCGGCGAGGAACAAGTCCCGTAGGGACGACAGAAACTCACGCGCGATCTCCATCCGAAACCTCGAATCAATCCAGTTCGACTGGTTACACAGCATCGTTTGCGAGACACGGGAATGTCGCCGGATGTTACCCTAATCCTCCGCACACAACGCATGCCCCACCCTCCCCAACCTCTCCGCATCGCCATCGACACCGGCGGCACCTTCACCGACTGCGTTTGGATCGATCCGAAAACGCATCGCCTGAAAATGCTGAAAGTATTTTCGACACCCGCCGATCCCTCCCAAGCCATCCTCGAAGCGCTAAAACAAATCTCGCACGATGAAAACGTCATCCTCCTGCACGGCACCACCGTCGGCACCAACACGCTGCTGGAAAGAAAAGGCGCCCGCACCGCCCTGGTCACGACGCAAGGTTTCGAAGACGCCATCGAAATCGGACGCCAGGCCCGCCCCAAACTCTACGACTTCTTCTTCGACCGCATCGAGCCTCTGATCCCCACAGACCTCCGCTTCGGCATCGACGAACGCACCTCCGCCGACGGAAAAATCCTCACCGGGCCGAGCCCTCAAGAATTACGCGACCTCGCCAACCGCATCGCCGCCGCAAATCCCCAATCCATCGCCATCTCCCTCCTCTTCTCCTTCGCCAATCCAACGAACGAACAGGCCGTGGCCCACGCGCTGAAACCATTAGCCGTTCCCCTCTCCATCTCCCACCAACTCCTCCCCGAATTCCGCGAATACGAACGCACCTCCACAGTAGTAATCAACGCCTACCTGCAACCAGTAATGCAAAGCTATCTGGAAAATCTAGAGACACGGCTTCCGGCTCCCGGCTCTCGGCTTCCGAAAGTCGCCCCTCGTTCCGCTCCGGAAGCCGAACGCCGGAAGCCGGAAGCCGCGTTCGTCCCCCGCATCTTCGTCATGCAGTCCTCCGGCGGCATCACCGCACTCTCCACCGCCGCCCGCGAACCCGTCCGCACCGTTCTCTCCGGACCCGCCGGAGGCGTGGTCGGCGCAGCCGCCACTGCCCGCGCCAGCGGCTTCACCAGCATCATCGCCTTCGACATGGGCGGCACTTCCACCGACGTGTCGTTAGTCGAAGGCGAACCGAAAACCGCCACCGACGCCCACATCGCCGGCCTCCCCATCAGCGTCCCCATGCTCGACATCCACACCGTCGGCGCCGGCGGAGGCTCCCTCGCCCGCTTCGACGCCGCCGGAGTTCTCCACGTCGGCCCCGAATCCGCCGGAGCCGATCCCGGCCCAATCTGCTACGGTCGCGGCACGCAGCCGACAGTCACCGACGCCAACCTGATCCTCGGCCGTCTCCAGCCCAGAAAATTTCTCGGCGGAGATTTCACTCTCGACCTCGCGCGCACCCGAACACTCACGCAAGAGTGGTTAAAAAAGCAGCGCTCAACTCTCCCGCTCGAAAAATTCGCCGCCGGCGTCATCCGCGTCATCAACGCCACCATGGAAAAAGCCATCCGCGTCGTCAGCATCGAACGCGGCCGCGACCCTCGCCACTTCGCCCTCGTCGCCTTCGGTGGCGCCGGATCCCTGCACGCCTGCGCCCTCGCCGAATCTCTCAGCATCCCGCAAGTCATCGTTCCTGCATTCCCCGGAGTTCTCTCCGCCCTCGGAATTCTCTCGAGCGATGTCGTCAAAGATTATTCCCGCACCATCCTCTGGCGCGCGTCCGGAAAAATTCCCACCGCAAAACTAAACGATGAATTCGCGGCCCTCGAAAAAACCGCCGCCAAAGATTTCCGCCAAGAGTCCTGGCACGGACGTCCGGACTACCACCGCACCCTCGACCTCCGCTACCGCGGCCAAGGCTACGAACTCAATCTCCCCCTGACCAAAACTTTGCTGCAAGATTTCGCCCAGGAACATCACCGCCGCTACGGCTACTCCCACCCCACCCGCGAAGTCGAATTAGTAACCCTCCGCCTGCGAGCAATCCTGAAGCCCCCCCCAACCCACGTAGAGACGGACGCATTCGTCCGTCCAGCCCGAGCAACGCTCGGCCGGCCTTCCCCGTTCAAAGCCTCAGTCATCTTCGAAGGCAAGAAACAAGAAACCAAAATCCACTCCCGCGACGCCCTCCGCCCCGGCAAAAAATATCAGGGCCCCGCCATCGTCACCGAATACAGCGCCACCACAGCGATCTCGCCCGGCAAATCCTTCCACCTTGACCCGGCAGGCAATCTGATCATTTGTCGTTAAGCGCGTTTCGGAAATATCATCCGTGATGTTGACCATAACAACCGAAAGAGAACCATGAGCAAAGCAATCGAGAATCTGCAAGCCGCGCAGCAGCGCGCCATGGCTAGCCGTCCCAAGGTTGGAGGCTTCCCCTATCTGGCCGAGACCCTCCGCCGCGCCGGGGTGACCCGCAACATTTGGTCCCTGCCCGCATGCCAGAGTCTCTGTCTGACGGCCGATGGACCAGTCGTGACCCAGGGCGCTCCGCTGGTTTCCGGCACCGTGGACGTCCCGCCGTTCAATCGTGAAGCGCTCATCAGCGCGCTGCGCACCGACCAGGCCGGAAACAGCACGTTCCCTGAGTTTCTCGCAGCCTCGTGGCGGGTGGGAGTTGTCCGCTATGACGTCGACTTCACCGCGCGCACCGTCGCCTACTACGGCTGCCAGGGCGAGCAATACATCGAGGAGTATCCGGCGGTCGATCTGAAGTAATAACTAAACACAACGTCCATTGTTACAATCTGATGAAATTCCGCCCTCGCCCCGCCTCTGACGACTGACCACTGGCAACCGGCCACTGCTTTCCATTTACAATATCCCCGTGAAACCCAGTCTCTTCGTTGTCGAAGACGATCCCGACATTTCCCGCCTCGTCCGCCATCATCTCGAAAATGAAGGCTTCACCGTGCGCATCTATCCCACCGGCACCAACGTCCTCGCCGACGCCGAACGCCAGCGCCCCGCGCTCTTCGTGCTCGACATCATGGTCCCCGGCAAAGATGGCCTGGAAATCTGCCGCACCATTCGCTCGACCCCCGGCCTCGCCGCGGTCCCGGTAATTTTTCTCACGGCGAAAAGCAGCGAAGCCGATCGCGTCCTCGGCCTCGAACTCGGCGCCGACGACTACATCGCCAAGCCTTTTAGTCCGCGCGAACTCGTCGCCCGCGTCAAAGCCGTGCTGCGCCGCTTCGAACGCCCGCTGCCGCCCAGCCCCATGAAGCACGGCGACATTGAAATCGATCCCTCCGCCATGACGCTGATGGTCCGCGGCGCTCTCGTCCCCACCACCGCCACCGAATTCCGCCTGCTCGATTATTTCGCGCGCCATAAAGGCCGCGTCTTCTCGCGCGATCATCTTCTCGATTCCGTGTGGCGCGACACGGCCTACGTCACTCCGCGCTCGGTGGACGTCTACGTCCGCCGCATCCGCGAAAAAATCGAGCCCGACCCGGAAAACCCGCGCTACCTCAAAACCGTCCGCGGCGCAGGCTACCGCTTCGAGGTCCCCAAGTGAGGGACTGGCCGGCTTTGAAAGGGCGCGGCTTTAGCCGCGCCGCAACAATGGAAAATAGATCGTGGGTTTTAGCCCCTGAGGGGATCTTTCCATGACTGATCGTCTCTCTGATGGGGCAGCCGGAAGTCCACTCCCGTGAAGAACCGCATCTTCTTCAAACTCCTCGCCGTCTTCCTGATCGTCATCGCCGCTACCGCCCTCATCCTCGACGTCATGCTCGGCGGCGCCTGGGAAGCCTCCATCCACGCTGAGATCGAACGCAACCTCACACAGAAAACTCTGCTCTTCGCTCATCGTGTCGAAACCGACAAGTCCCACTCTCTCCCCGAAATCGCCGCCCAGGAAGGTCTCGCCGCCGGAGCCCGCGCCACCATCATCGACGCTTCCGGAAAAGTTCTCGCCGACTCCGAAACCGATCCAGCGAGCATTGAAAATCCTCTCGCCCGCCCCGAATTCACCGCCGCCGTCGCCGGAAGAACCGGTGAAAGCGAACGCCGCAGCCCCACGCTCGGCGTCCCATTTCTCTTCATCGCCGTGCCCGTCTCCGGCGGCGCAGTCCGCCTCGCCTACTCACTCTCCGACGTTGAAGCGGTTCAAACGGAAGTCCGCCGCCGCCTGCTTTGGGGCTCCGCCATCGCCTTCATCATCGCGTTGATCATTGCTGGCACCGCCTCCGTCTGGACCTCCCGCCGCCTCGAACGCATCGTTAATGTCGCTGCCCGCATCGCCCAAGGCGATCTCCGCGCCCGCGTCGACGACGCTCCCCATGACGAAATCGGCCGCGTCGCCGCCGCCATCGATAAAACCGCCGGCCAGGTCGAACGCAGTTTCGCCGCCGTCCGCTCCAGCCAACGCCAACTCGAAACTCTCCTCAACAGCATGCAGGATGCAGTCATCGCCGTCAGCGCCGACGGCCTCGTGCAATGGGCCAACCAGCCCATGGACCGCCTCGTTCCGCAACACACTCGCCTCAACGCACCCGTCGTCGAAACCATCCGCGACCCCGATTTCCTCGCCGCCGTTAAAGCCGCCACCGCCACCAAACAAGTTGTCACCACGCGCGCCACCTCCGTCGTTCCCGGCCGCGCCTTCGACGTAACCGCCGCGCCCCTGCCCGATGGCGGCGCAGTCGCCGTGCTCCGCGACCTCACCGAAACCGAGCGCGTGGAAAAAACTCGCCGCGATTTCATCGCCAACGTTTCTCACGAACTCCGCACGCCGCTCACTTCCATTCAGGGCTACTCCGAGACTTTGCTCGATCTGAGCTCCGAATCGAACGACTCCAACCGGGAGTTCCTGGAAATCATCCGCAAAAACGCCGCGAGAATAGCCCGTCTCACCGAAGACCTGTTAACGCTCGCCCGCGTCGAATCCGGCGAAACTCGCTTCGACACCGAACCCGTCCCGCCCGTCGAACTCCTGCACGACGCCGAAGAAAGTTTTCGCGAAGTCGCCCGCGGCCAGGGCGTAGAGCTGCAGATCGTAGGCGCAGTCACTCCGGCGCCCGGCTCAGGAAAAAATTCCGCAGACTCTCTGCCCGCAGTCCGCGCCGACCGCGAAGCCATTCACCAGGTATTTTCCAACCTCATCGACAACGCCATGAAATACGGCCGCTCCGGCAGCCGCATCCTCCTAGGCGCGCGCCTCGTAGGAGCCGCGCCCGGCCGTCCCTCAACCGGCGTCGAATTCTACGTCCAGGATTTCGGCGCCGGCATCGCCTCCGAACATCTCCCCCGCCTGTTCGAACGTTTCTACCGCGTCGACAAAGCCCGCTCCCGCGAATCCGGCGGCACCGGCCTCGGCTTAGCCATCGCCAAGCACATCATGCTCGCCCACGGTGGCAGCATCCGCGCCGAAAGCAACCTAGGCCACGGCAGCACCTTCGTCTTCACCCTTCCCGTAGCCTGACCTAAAAACGCGAAGCGGGGGAAAGGTTCAGGTGGGGACGGCCGGCCTCGGCCGTCCAGCAAGCGCAGCGAGCGGAGTTCCTCGCCAGCGGAGTGCGCATCCAAATCGTTAAAGCACGATGTCATCCTGAGGTCGGCGAAAGCCGAGCGAGGGACCCTACGTCGCCCAACGCCGTCGATGCAGTCGAAGGGCGAGCCCAACCCTCCTGCAGCACCAAGGGATGCCCCGCACTTTCCCCTTGCATTTGCTCTGTCTTGTCCGACAATAAAGAAAAGGCCACGCCGTGCCTCCGCCACAAAAAATGACGGAAAATTCACAGCATATTAACCACCATATCCACAAGAAAATCTATGCTTAGCCGTTGCCCATCCCATCCCACGAGCGAAAGCTGCGCGACGACGGATCCCCCAGACCGCCCCGTCGCCGCCGCACTCGTCCGGCAAACGCTCCGGCGACCCAGCCCGCAACCGTGGAAACGGTGGAACCAAATATGAGTACCGCGATCAAAACGCCCGATCCCGAACCCGCCCACCAGTACCTCGTGCGCCGCACCGTCGAGGCCTGTCACATGGCGAAAGAAGCCGCCGGAGCCGCCGCCGAAGGGATCGCCACCGGCTCCAGCACTTTGCTCAATTCCCTGCGCCAGCGCGAGCGCGAACTCGACACGCTCGACATGGAAATCGACTCCGGCGTCACCACCGCCATCACCGAAGTCGGCCCCGCCGAAGCCCGCGAACTTCTCGCCTGCATGAAATTCATGATCGGCCTCGAGCGCATCGGCGATCTCCTGCTCAGCTTCGCCAACAGCGCCCTCTCGGTCAGCGGGCGCATCGACTCCGAAGACACCCGCGACCTCACGCAAATGGCGACCATCCTCGAAAAAATGTTGACCGACTGCGGCGAATCTTTTTCCGCCCGCGCAATCGGCAAAGCCATCGACGTCCTCCGCGCCGACGCCGAAATGGACCGCCTCCGCAACTTAATCTTCCTCCGCCACATCGAGAACCCCGAAAACGTCCACCGCCAGGCCAGCCTGCAGGTCATCTTCATGACCCAGTCGCTCGAGCGCGCCGGGGATCACGCCAAAAATCTCGCCGAAGAAGTCTGCCACTTCGTCAGCGGACACACCGTCCGCCACGTCCTCATGGCCTACGACAAGCCCGTCGAACAAATGTTCATCGACTACCTCCGCCGCCGCGACCACACCCGCTAAAAAATGTGGAGCGGGCACTCCTCCCCGCTGCCTTTGACTTTGTTTTGAATTCCCTCGGCCGCCGCCCACGCACACGAATCCCTCTATGAACCCCTGTGTCCTCTGTGTTTAGGCTTTTTGTACAACCGGCAGGATAAAACCCCTACTTCTCCGACTCCCGCAACAACACCACATCCGATTCCCGATGTCCGCGAATAATCGCCAACTGCTTCCCATCCACCGAATAATCAAAGTCCCGAATAAACTCCGACTTGAAATCCGTAAGCAGCCTCCCCACCGACCCATCCAGATTCTGCAGCCACAAATTATCCGTCTGCCCGTCCCGCACCGGATACATAATCCCCTTGCCATCCCGGGTGAACAAGATCGGCCCGTCGCCAAACATCACGGCGTATTCAGCGCGCGGCCGTTCAAAATCTACAAACCGAATCGGCTGGCTGAAATCCGGCGGCACCAACCCCAGCCTCTCCTTTGTATCCGAGCCAGAGTGAAGAGTGACAATCCCCACCAGCTTTCCATCCGGTGACACCGTAATCCGCGCGAACGAAGCGTAATCAGGAAACTGCTGCGAAGGCCCTCCATCCATCGCTACCCGGTCGAACTTTGCATCCGCGTCCTGATAGAACACCGCCTTCGAGTCGGCCGAGCAAGTCGGCGCGTAATCAAACTTCCCGCTCGTCAGTTCCTTCACGTTTCCGCCATCCGCATCCGCCCGAAAAATATGCGCCTCGATTTTGCTGGCGTCGGCTGCCGCCGCCATAAATACCAGATGTCCATCCGGGCAGGAATGCGCAAACCCTGGGTAATGAACCTGCGAAAACAAAGGCGTCTTTGCGCCGGACTCAGGATTGAGCAGAGTGACCCCGCTGCTGATGATCGACATCAGCAGCTGGCCGTCGCGTGTCCAGCCGACTTCGTAGGGAGGAAACCCTTCAACGGGGAGCTGCCGCGCCTGTGAACTGCTCGCGCCCGCGGGCATTACATACGCGTCGTCGTGCGTTTGCATCTCCACGGTAGCAATGGTGCGGCCGTCGCCGGACAGGCTGAGATCAACATAGGCGTTGGTGTCGCGCGTCACGGGCGTCATCTTGCCCGACGGATAAGCAATGTGAAAGATCTGATTCTGGAAAGTGAACTCGGGCTGTGCCAGAGCTAACAGCCCACTACCATCTGGTAGCCACACCGACCGCACGAAGTAAAGATCCTTCGAGATCAGAAATGTCGTGCGCTTCCCCGTCTCCGCGTCGAACGCGACCATGCCGCCCAGTGCGCCCTCCGGCTGCGCCAGCGGCATTACGATCACTTTGCCATCGGGCGACCACTCCAGATCGAACGTAACCTCGTTCAGCGGCGCAGTGGCGATGGTCTTTTCCCCGGTTCCTTCCGCGGATCGGACGATCACACGGTACTCGCCCACCTTCGGATTGTTCGCCAGGAGATATGCGAATTTCTTCCCGTCTGGCGAGAGCGTGATGTTGGAATCAATGTCGGTCACCAGCTTCTGCGGCGTTCCGCCCAGCACCGGAGCCCGGTACAGGAATTTCAGCGATTGACTCCCCGGCTCAGTCCGCAGAAAGTACAGATAATTTCCGTCCGGCGAAAAGCGCAGCCCCTGGTATCCGAACGGCCCCGGCGCCACCACCTGAGTATTGCTATTGGTTGGAATGTTCTGCAGCCACAGGCCCTGCTGTCCACCCTCGTTCACCACGTAAAGCAAATACTTGCCATCCGGCGAAATGGCCGCGCGCGTGGCTTTGCCGCTCTGCGTTGCCTTGCTGACCGCAAAATTCTGAAACGGTGCTGGCTTGCTGCGCGACAGCAACGCATAAATTCCATAAGCCGCGGCCACCACCAACAGAATCGCCACCACGCCGCCAATGCCCAACCCAACCTTGTGCTGCTTCGCGACCGTTACCACGGACGAACTTCCCGACCCCTGCGCCGCCGCAACCGCCACCGAAGCCGACGCACCCGCGGCCTCCACTCCCGCCGCCGGCGTCTGCCGGCTCGAATCCGTATCCCGCTTCAGCCGCTGCAGATCCGTGCGAATATCCGACGCATGCTGGTAACGCAGCTCGCGATCTTTCTCCAGAGCCTTATTAATAATGTCTTCCAGCCGCGCCGGCAGATCAGGATTCAACCGCATCGGCGGCGCCGGAGCCCGGTTCAGAATCGCCTCAAAAATCGTCGCCGAACTTTCCCCGCGAAACGGCAGCGTCCCCGTCGCCATCTCATACAGCACCGCGCCAAACGAAAACAAATCCGTCCGCGCATCCAGTTCCTTGCCCTTGGCCTGCTCCGGCGACATGTAGGAAATCGTTCCCACCGCCATCCCCGGCGTCGTCAGATGCGCGTCATCCACCATCTGCGTCGCCGTATTCTCCGATGCAATCTGGCTCGACGAACTCACTCCCGGCGCAACTTTCGCCAGCCCAAAATCCAGAATCTTCGCGTGCCCGCGCTCGGTCACAAAAATATTCGCCGGCTTAATATCGCGATGCACAATCCCTTTGGCATGCGCCGCATCCAGCGCATCGGCAATCTCAATCGCCAGCAGCAACAACTGCCCCGTCTCCATGGGGCGCCCCGCAATCCGATGCTTCAGGGTCACGCCATCCAGAAATTCCATGGCAATAAACGCCTGCCCATCTTCTTCGCCAATGTCATGAATCGTGCAGATATTCGGATGGTTCAGCGCCGACGCCGCCTGCGCCTCCCGCTGAAACCGGCTGAGCGCCTGCGGGTCCCGCGCCACATCATCAGGAAGGAATTTCAGAGCAACAAAGCGTCGCAGCCGCGTGTCCTCGGCCTTATAAACCACGCCCATGCCGCCACCACCCAGCTTCTCCACAATCCGGTAGTGCGAAATGGTTCGCCCAATCACTCGCCGCAAATCTTACGAGACCCATCCAACCAAGTCAATGAACCGCAGACTGTGTGGCGCGGACACTCCTGTCCGCCCCACTCCTTCTCAACAAAGTCAGAAGCCGAGAAAACCTGCTCTGAGTCACCGTTGAAGGCTTCGGAGGAGTCCCAGGCGAACGAAACTTTGGTTACCCCCCACTCGCCTCTTGTGGTCTCGACAGGTGTACGATTGTTTTATGAAACGAATTACAACTTGCCTGGGGCCCCTCGCTCTCCTGCTCCTCGCAGCGCTGCTCCTGCCGGGCTGCAATTCCCTGAATCCGCTCTGCGGCAGCGCCCGCCCTGCTCCCGGCATTGCCTCGCTCTCCGCTACCAGCGTCACCTTCGCGCAAATCCAGCAAGGCTATCTGCTGACCGTGATCGGCACCAACATCGTTTCGTCCTCAGTCATTGAGATCAACGGAAACATCGAAGCCACCCAAATCATCAGCAGCACAGAGGCGCAGATCACCCTCAACGACACCATGATCCCCAATATTGGCGTGGCCAACGTGACTCTGCACACTCCGGGCGGAACCTCTTCCGACGCCGGTTGTTCCAGCGGTGGCACGAGTTCGCCCCTGCCCCTGACCGTCGACTAAAATCACCACCAGAATCCTGCATCCTTGTTGTCCTGAGCGGCGTTCTTCGCTGCGAAGGAACTCTGCTTGCACCCTCGCCAGCAGACACCTTCGCCAACCCTTCGCTTTTCCCTCGAATGTACGTACAATTATGTATTGAAGTTGTTCCTGCAGGAACACTTTGCACGTAACCCCAATGGAATCAATGGCCGCGTTCCCGTCCGAGCCGGATGGGCACTCAACTGTGCGCTCCTTCATTGCACCGCCAGACTCAAGGTTTGCGTCTTCGTCGCCCCACCCCCCGTAGCAGTCACCGTCAGCGTCGAAGTCTTCACTGCCGCCGTCGACGCCACTTTCAGAGTCAGAGTGCTGCTCCCGTTTCCGGGCGAGGCGATGCTGGTGGGCGCAAAGCTGGCCGTCACTCCGGCCGGCAGCCCGCTCACCGAAAGCGCAAGCGCAGCCTTGAATCCGTTGACTGCGGCGCCGGTCACGATGATGGGAGTCGATCCTCCTCGCGCCACAGTCACACTCGCCCCACTCAGCCCCAGCGTGAACATCGGCCCAATCACCGTCAGGCTCAGCGTTTGCGTCTTGGTCAACCCGCCGCCGGTCGCAGTCACGATGGGCGAATAAGTGTTCCCCAGCGAGGTCAACGCCGTGGTCACAGTCAGCGTCGTGCTGCCACTGCCCGGCGCGGCAATGCTGGTGGGTGCGAACTTCGCGGTCGCACCGCCTGGCAACCCGCTCGCGGTAAATGCAATCGCCGATTTGAATTCATTTGCTCCGCTCGTGGTGAACCCAAATGTAGTCGCACTTCCTGACGTGACCGTCGAACTGGTCGACGCCGTCGTCAATACAAACGTTGGCACAATCACCGTCAGGCTCAGCGTCTGCGTCTTACTCACGCCAGCGCCTGTTCCTTTGATGGTCACGGTCGAAACGCCGCTCACCGCGCTCGCTCCCGCAGTCAGCGTCATCGTGCTCGTGCCTGTACCCGGCGAAGCGACACTCGCCGGCGAAAACGCCGCCGTGACTCCCGTCGGCAGCCCACTCGCCGACAACACAATCGCCGAACTGTATCCGGTGATCGTTGCTGTGGAAATCGTAACTGCGACGGGACTTCCCGCCGCTACCGTCGCGCTCGCTGCGCTCGGAGTCAAAGTGAAGTTGGGCGCGATCACGGTCAACGCAAGCGGCGTCGTTCGCGTCAGCCCCCCACCGCTGCCGCTGATGGTAATCGTAGAATTGCCGGCCGCTGCGCTCGTCGTCGTACTGATCGTCACGGTCACGGTCGAAGCTGCCGTAATCGTAGACGCCGAGAACTTTACCGTAACCCCTGATGGCGCACCCGTAGCGCTCAGCGTGACCGCAGAGCTGAAACCGCCCTGCGCCGTCAACGTGAGAGTCGCCGTGTGGGAACTTCCAGCCACTACTGACACGCTCGACACACTCGGTGTTAACGCAAAATTCAGACTGCTGGTGCTTCCCCAATGGTTCACCAGCAAACTCGCATCCACCGAACCGAGGCCGGTCGCTTCGTCATAGCCCGCACCCGCACTGAACCCGGTCACGCCCGGTACGCTATTGTTGCCGCCGGTAGTGTCGTGGAACACTGCCGCGCCGCCTCCGGAAAGCTGCTGGTTGGCCAGTGAATAGAATTCGGGGTTCGCATTCCCCAGCGACCCTGCCGTATGCTGCGACACCAGCGCCATCGTGCTGGCCAGCGACGGCGCGGACGCGGACGTTCCCGAAACATAAAGCACATTCCCCTGAAACTCGACGATGTAAGCATCCTCGATCGAAGCATGCATCGCCACGTCCGGAACATCTCTTTTCCCATCTGCCGGAACGCCCGGCGCCGATTGCCATCCCGGCTTGCTGTAGATAATGCTCGCGCCTCCTCCGCCCGCCCACAATCCGCCGCTCCACGAGCTGTCATTCCACACCGACTCCGGAATGTAACTCAGCGCCGACGACTCGCCCGGACCGTTGCTCGCGGACCAGTAGGCACTCGGATTCGACGTATCGTTGAACTCAGTTCCGCCGACGCAGGTGCTGCTCGGACTCGAACACAAACCGTTCACGCCGCGCCCCTGGGTCGCGGTCGCCTCTGAGGGCGAATCGCATCCTGCCGCGCCGGAGTCACCGGACGAAACCAGCACCGTCATGCCCTCGGCCGCCGCCTGCGTCCATGTGCTGTTCCAGAACGCGTTGCCGCCCGAACCCAGCGCCGCCTCGCACTGCCCGTAACTCAAACTCACAATCTCCGCCACGTGGTTGTTCACGGCGTACTGCGCCGAAAGCGCAACCCCGTCCGACGATCCGGATTGCGAGGTCACAAATTTAACGGTTGCGTTGTCGGCAATCGCGCCCGCCCACTCCACATCGAGCGACGATTCCATTTCATCGTCGCTGTCGGGATAGCCCGGATCAGCGCCATTGATAACGACCTGAGGATCGTTGGCCGGAAGCCCCGCATTCGTGCGGAACGTGCGCACGTCCGACAACTCAACGTCCACACGCCCGAGCACGGCGATGCTCTGTCCCGTGCCGTTGATGCCCTGTCCGTACAGCGGCGTGACGTCATAGATCGTCGCCCAGTCCGCCGGCATGAGCAGGTGCGAGCCATTCGACAGCGTATATTTCGGCGCGACTACGTGCGCCGGCGCGCTCTGGAAATCATGCAGCGACACTACTCCCCGCACTACCATCGCCAGCGCCTGCGGAATTTCCGGATCGGTTGCGTTGGCGTAGTGCTGTACCGCTTGCAGCCTTTCGTTCCGGGTTTCCTGCGTCAGATATTTCTGGATGCTGGTGTGAAATGTCGCTTCCACTTGTGCCACTGTCCCGCTGAAAACGAGCGATCGATGGGCGACGGGAGCACCCTCCACTTCGAGCCCGTAACCTTGCAGCCAGCGCATGACTTGATCGAGATCGTTCTGCGAGACTCCAAAGCGTTCGCCGAACTGCGCCGGCGTGAGCCAGTGATGGTAATAAGGAGAGCCCGGATCCTGTTGCGCGCCGATGAATTCCTCAAGCGCCGCGTCCTGCACGGGATCTGCGGCCAGCACCAGCATCATCCGTTGCATGCGAAAGTCAGGCGGAGCTTTGTCGACCAGAAACTGAGGCTGAGCCAATGGATGCCGCTGACCGGCGAGCACGATGCGCTGATCGTTGAGGATGGGCGTCAGAATGCGATCCACAGGACGAATCGATAAGAGATCGTTAACCGGTTCGTTCATTTGCGGCTCGTCTGTTTGTGCATGCAATGTAAGTGAAGTACACAGAGCGAACAGCAAGGGTGCCAGAAGTTTTTTGAAAGACATGATCACCTCGATGGAAAAATATCGATGCAAGAATGGGATGGCAGAATGAAGAGTGACGTGTGTGTTGCCGGACCGAGCCCGTCATAAAGCTGTTGCCTTGAGAACCCGCAGGGAGAGCCACGTTTGGGCTATCGGCAAGAATTGGGCCGGCTTGACCGCTGAGGAGACGACTTCAGATCACCGAAGTAACCAGCAGTTGGGAACGGGCTGACCATCGAGTTCGCGACGATTTTCGGGGTTCGATTCATGGTCGATCGATGCGACCAACGTAACGAATTCGCGCGGCGCGCCATATCCTCGCAGTTGGCGTCCGCGACATTTGAGATCTCTGAACGATCTAGAGGACGCGGAAAGAGACGTTGCTCGGGAGCACTCCGCCTGGGGTTGTTACCTTAATTGGGCCTGAGGTCGCGCCGGCAGGGACGTGGGTGGTGATTTCTCCGCTGGAAACGACAGTAAAGGCGGCATTCGTACCGTTGAAGGTGACGCGGGTCGAGCCGGTCAGGCTCATGCCTGAAAGGATGACCTTCGCTCCCACGAGGCCGGAGGTGGTCAAAGGCCTGACAAACGGTTTCAGTCCGGTGTCGAGCCGGAAGACGCCGCCCATATTCGCGGCGCCACCGGTATTTACCAATCCGTAGAAGTTTCCGTCGGTGGCCAGAAAGAGTGGCCCCTGGGGGTCGGAGCCATCGGGGCAATTGGTTTCGGTGCAGAACATATAGAGGGGCGTGTATGCGCCCTGGGGTGTAATCTCAAAGATCACGCCACAGTAATAACCGCAGAGGTGGTGTTCGTTCATATAGCCACCCTCGCTGGCGTTGCCATACAGATTTCCGTCGGGAGCGGCGATCACGCCGGAGAGTGGCACCGCGCCGTCGGGACAGATGGCCGCACCGCAGAAGGAATAGAGGGTGGTCTCCACGCCCGCGGGAGTGAGCTTGACGATGGTCCCGCCGGTATTGGGCGCGGCATAATTGGTTTCGTAAAAGTTTCCGTCGTCAGCCTGGGCGATCGTTCCCTCGGGCATGAGGCCGTCGGCGCAAGCAGGCTGCTGGCAAAATCGGTAGAGGGTGGTCAGAACGCCTTTGGAGGCGATGCGGTAAAACGTAGGCGGCTCGGTGGTAGCCAATGGGCCTCCGTCAGTCGTCCCGTAGAACTCTCCGTTCGCGGCCAGGGCGAGCCCCAGGGGGCCCGTGCCGTCGGGGCAGGGCGAGTCTCCGCAAAAACTGTAAAGCGTGGTGAGGACGCCCTGCGGAGTCACCTGGAAAACGGTGCCGCCTCCGTAGAGACCGCCGCCGAAGGTGCTTCCGAAGAAATCCCCATTACTGGCCTGGAGCAGGTTTTCGGGTTCAGCCCCGTCGCCGCAGCTCTGGCCGCAAAAGCTATACAGCGTGGTGAGGGCTCCGGCCGGAGTGATTTTGAAAATTGTTCCGACTGACCCGGATGTACCCCCGAAGTCGGCAGTCGTGCCGTAGAGATTGCCATCAAATCCTGCAGTCATGCGCGCATTGGGATACTGCCCATCCGTGCATGGCGTTGCCGGGCAGAAGCTATGAAGTGTGGTGAGTGCTCCCTGGGGTGTAATCAGGAAAACAGTGCCGCTGTCATATTTTCCACCGCCTTGGGTTGTGCCGTACAGATTGCCGTCCAATCCCTGCACCAGCGCTCCGAGCTCAGGAGTACGTCCGTTCGGACCGGTGAAGCTGGTAAGCAGAGTATAGGTTTGGGCGGATGCAGCAGACGCGAGGAACACCGCCGCAAGGAATACAGGCGAGCATGAGCGCAGGCCGCCGTGGGACGCGAAAATGACTGCGGCCTGTCGCAGAACTCGGCGGGGAAAATCAAGTGCGATCATGTCGAGCTCCCTTCTCGTGGTTCGCGCGGAGCGGCGCTACGAGGATGTTGCCAGGGCCAGAGGAACTTGGGGAAAGATGCTGAAGTTCCAGCGAGATTATGGTTCCGGCCGGAACGGCTGTCAAGTGGCGCTTTGGAGCTTGCGCCACTTGCGAGATTCCCACCTTAGCCGCAAGGACTCGGCTAGAATGAGCCCACCCGCCTTTCTTCAACGTTAAAATCCCTGGGTTGTTCGCTATGCGTTCTTCGCTACAATTGACGATCTTCTGGGAGGGTTCTGCAATGATTCCTCGCGTTCTTGCTGTCGCGCTGCTTCCACTCCTTGGTTCGATCGGCATCGCTCAGACGCAAGCGTCTTCGAAACTTAGCGCCAAAGCCGAGTCAGCAGAGGTGAGGCCGGAGATGGAGGTGGGTCCGGTGGACGACCAAGGTTTCAATGTGGTGCATTACACGACCACGACTGCCAACGTGAAATATCTTTTTGCCACAGCGGATCCGGTTTTACGTTTGAAATCGGGAGACATTCTCGACACCAACACGCTCGATTGTTTTGGCAACGGGCTGAAGAAGCCGGGTGACACGCTCAGCATGGCAACGGGGGACAATCCGCTGGCGGGGCCGTTTTATGTGGAGGGCGCGGAGCCCGGGGACACGCTGGCGGTGAAGATTCTGGATTTGCAGGTGGATGGCAACATGGGCGTCGGGGCGTTCGCGCCAGGATTTGGCGCGATCAACGAGACCAATTACACGCCCATGCTGCATGCGCCGCTGCCGGAGAGGGTGTGGTTTTATCCCATTGATCATGCGGCGAACACGGCGACGTTCAAGGCGCTGGATTCCGATTTCACGGTAAAGATTCCGATGCATCCTTTTTTTGGGTGCATTGGCGTTGCGCCGGCAAATGGCGAGGCGCGGACTTCGGTGGTTCCGGCGGAGTTTGGCGGGAACATGGATTCGCCGGAGGCGAGTGTGGGGAACACGGTCTATTTTCCGGTGAACGTGAAGGGCGGGTTGCTGTATATCGGCGATGGACATGCTGCGATGGGAGACGGCGAGATTGCGGGCACGGCGATTGAGGTCCCGCTGAAGGCGCGGCTGCAACTCTCAGTGATCAAGGGGCGCACGATCAGCTGGCCGCAGTTTGAAAATGATGACTCGATTATGACGGTGGGGGCGTATCGTCCGGTCGACGATGCGGTGCGGATCGCCATGACGGAGTTGGTGCACTGGATACATAAGGATTACGGGCTGTCGGAACTCGATGCTTATGAGTTGTTGTCGAAGGTGGGGAAGATTCATCTGAATGAAATGGTGGATCCGAATTATGTGGTAGTGGCTTCGGTGGAGAAGAAATATTTGCCGAAGAAGAAGTAGGGGGCGAGGCTGCGAAGGATCCCGGGGTAGCTTTTGATGCAGAAGAATTTTTGATTGCTGCAGGAGGTCAGGAACTTGGAGTTCCGGCTTCGGCGTGGAAAGAGCGCAGCCAGAATCGGCAAACTTCGCTGCCGGGGGTGTTAACAGCACTAGGGGAAAAACTGTAGGTGCGTGGGGGGCATGGGAAGCATCTCAATTGGCGCTTTCGAGTTTCAATTTTGTACGCCGCTTGAGGTTGCTCCATGTCTCGAATTTTCAGGCCACTTTCGTTCGTCCTGCTCGGGGTCTGCGCCAGCACAGTTCTGGCATCCGCTCAGACCGCGTCTTCTCCAACTGATTTCAGCGGCTCGGCTCCAGCAAGGTCTTCATCGGCTGCCTTCGTTTACGTTTCTGGCACACCGACCACCTCCACTTCGGAAATCTTGGCTTACACTGCGGCCGCCAACGGCGGCCTGACTCCGGTACCGGGCTCACCCTGGGAAGAGAGTGGCTTGAGATTGGCGGCGAACGGCAAGTGGCTGTTCTCCACGGACTCGCTGAACATTTATTCTTTCTCGATCGCGCCGGACGGAGCGATCAACCAAGTGGCTTCGATCAACGCCCAACAGTACAACTCCAGCGGCACGGGCGGACCCATCAGTCTGTTCTTCGACCGCAGCGGCGCCGTGCTTTACGACGAAGATATTTACGGGAACGGCGCGAACAACACCTACCAGTTCTTCGACCCCGCGAAGGAGACGGGCACGCTGAGTTATCTGGGAGCGACCGCCGACTACGCCGCGGTATGGGTAACTCCGCTCAGCTTCGTGGGAGATAACAGTTATGGCTACGGGGGCAGTTGCGTGCGCGGCGGGCAATACATTTATGGATTCGAGCGGAGCGGCGACGGAACTCTGACCGCCCTGAATATTAGTCCGCCGATTCCTGCCGCGCCGAAGGGCGGCTATTGTCCATATCTGGCCGCCGCCGATCTGGAGAATAACGTCGCGATTTCGCTGACTCCCACCAACGGCTATAGCTACGTCGGGCCGCCGCAGATCGGCGTTTACACCGCCGACAGTTCTGGCAACCTGACGACGAAGAGCACTCGATCCAATATGCCGATCTTGGGAGTGGGCATTGTCAACGACATGAAGATGTCGCCGTCGGGCACTCTGCTGGCCGTGGCGGGCACGAACGGAATGCAGGTACTGCATTTCAACGGAGCGAATCCGGTCACCTTGTTTGGGCCACTGATGGCGAAGGATGAAGTAGACCAGGTCGCCTGGGACGACGGGAATCATCTCTATGGCATCAGCCGTGCGACGGGAAAGCTTTTTGTGTTTACCGTCACCGCGACGAATGTAAAGCAGGCGCCGGGATCGCCATATTCGATCAGCAGTCCGTATGACCTTACCGTGGTGCCGAGGCCATAGGAGCGGCGCTGGCGGCCTCCTTTCGTTTGAGAAGAAGCAGGCCGCTGCCCGGGACTGACAATCGCCAAGCTTCGTCAATCAGGAGAAATGCCTAAGGTGGCTACAGGATTGAAGGGTCCAACTTTGGGTCGATAGTGGGCATCGAAATGGGCGTTCGTCGTGGTTTCCAATCTGTTTGCAGAGTTGAGGTTTCCATGCAACGTATTCTCAGGACATTTTTATTTGCCCTGCTCGGGGTCTGCGCCAGCACAGTTCTGGCATCCGCTCAGACCGCGTCTTCACCAACTGCGATCAGCAAGTCGGCCCCGGGAACTTCGCCGGTTGCTTTTGTGTATGTGTCGAATACTCCGACCAACGGAAGCAATCAAATCAATGGCTACTCGGCTGCGCCGAACGGAGCACTCACCGCAATCCCAGGATTGCCACTCTCTACGCCCGCTGCCGACATCGTGGCGAATGGGCAATATGTATTTGGTACGGACGGCATGAATATCGACTCGTTTGCGATCGCTGCCAACGGCTCCCTGACGCTGGCCGATGCGCTTTCGGTCGAGCCCGACGGCGGAGTATTTAATCTTTTTCTCGATCACACCGGATCCTCGCTGTATGCCGATTACTACACGACAAACAATGAGTATCTGGCTTACAGCATCGGCTCCAACGGGTCGCTCACTTATCTCGACAACATCATGGGCGGACCGGGAATCGGAGCTACCGCGAGTTTTACCGGAAGCAATCAATATGCGTACGCGTCGAGTTGCTATCACTTCGACCCGTCGATTTATGGAATCCAGCGCGCCGATGACGGTGCGATCACGCTGCTGAATATGACTCCGCCATATCCGACAGTTCCGGGAAAGTATTATTTTTATTGCCCGTGGCAGGGTGGCGCGGCCGATCCGACCAATCACGTGGCTTTTGCGATGCAACTGTTGAATCCGAACTGGCAGCCGATTGGTCCATGGCAACTGGCGACTTATACAGCGGATAGCACCGGCAATCTGACCACGACCAGCACGTATCAGAACATGCCGAGTGTGATGGTGGGTTCGGTGAACGATTATTGGATGTCACCGACTGGCGCGTTTCTCGCGGTTGCGGGGACCACCGGGTTGCAGGTGTTTCACTTCAACGGCGCGAGTCCCCTCACGAAGTACACGGACAAACTGGTCAAGCAAGACGTGGACCAGGTGTTTTGGGACAACTCGAATCACCTGTACGCCTTGGGCCGGGTGGCCGGACAATTGTGGGTGTTCACCGTGACCGCGACAGGCGTGAAGCCGGCTCCCGGCTCGCCATATTCGATCAGCCAGCCAAGCTATATCGTCGTTTTGCCGACCACGTAGTTTCGCAAAACAAAATCAACACAGGTCCCTCCACTGCACATGCCCTTCCCCTTGGGAAGGGCATGGCTGCGGTCGGGATGACATTTTATTTTGGATTAGTGGACCGAAGTGGCGGACGGGGTGGGGGCTTCGGGGGCCAGTGGAAGCGGGACTTCCAGGGTGCCCATGCGGTTGGTGAGTTTGTCGCGAACCCCGATGCGAATCCAGGTGGCGTTCACCGGCACATTCAGTTGCTGGCGGACGCGGATGACTCCGGGCTTGTTGGGCTCAGCCGCGGAAACCTGGCTGGCTGAAGAATCGGCGGATGCGTTGTTCATCACGCCGTTGAGCATGTGGCTTTCGGAATCGAAGGCGGCGGCGGCGAATTCGTATTCGGGCGACTTGCCTGCGGATGCAATCTGCGACTTGGGCGTGGTTACGCGGTAGTCGATCGAATAAGTTTGCAGATCAACAGGCACGACGGCCTTGTCTTTGTGGCGCGATTCGGCCGAGGTCAACTGCTCGGACAACTGGGCCATCTGCTCGGGCGTCGCTTTGACCGGATTGCCGTCGGCGTGGATGTGCGCAGAGAAGAGCAATTCGTGAACCATGGGCGCGCCGTGCTTCATGTTGGGTTGCAGCGTGTCGTTGTCGGTGGGCCCAGGCGGTGTTGCCGAGGCATCTGCGGTCGAAGCGGTGGGTTGAGTCTTAGGCTGAAACGCGCTGGTGAAGTAGAAGTGACGGTAGGAAAGTTTGTATCCCTTCTGAGTGAGCCCGACGACGATGGTGCGGCGCGCTTTACTATCATCTTTATTGCTGGGCGAGTAGCTGAGCGAATAATAATTGCCGCCCTGATCGGTGGCATCGTCGAGCGCGCCGGTAACGTCGTTGGTGCTGTAGAAGGCATGGCCACCGGTCGCTTCCGCCAGGTTTTTCTGGACGTCGTAATCGGTGAGCACCGAATCGCCGGAACTCTCGGCTTGTATCGCTGCAAGCATCCCGCTCTCGTCCGGGTTATTCAGACTGGTACCATTGCCCCCGCCGGAAGGGCCTCCGCTTGAGGCTCCCGATATTTGACCGCCTGCCTGCACAACGCCATTGGCATTACCGCCGTGCGGGCGGGCGCCGGTAAGCTGCCCGGGCGGATTGACGGGCACGCCGCCGACGTTGATGGGATAAACCGCAACCTGCGCTCGGGTGAGCACATTGATCTCGTTGATGATTTGATCTTCGTATTCGCGGGGATCTTCCTTGCGTGGAGACAAGGCTAGTGGGAATGTCGAGGCTAGCCAGATCAGATTCTTGTGGCCGGGGACGCCGTCGAGAAATTCCGTGACCTGGGTCAGCACGTTCATCATAGATGCAGGGTCGTTGTACCCGAGATTGTGCCCCATCATGAAAATTTTGGGAACGTGGGGCTTGGGGTTGGACGGATCGAGCGTGGCGAATAAAAGATTCTTGTCGGAAGTGAAACCCTGCACGAGATAGAGGCCATCGGAGCGCACAAAGACGGCGAAACGGGTGCCGTCAGGCTTGGACTTGATGAACTTCAGGAATTGGCGGCGGGCGTCGATCTGATCTTCCATTTTATCGATGTCGACCAGGTCGTAGAGAATCACATAGAGTGGGCCGCGCTCGGGCACGGCGGGGATGTTGACGAAGTGGTTGGGCGGTTGGTGCGGGGCATTGGGCGGGAGGGCGATCGACGGCGTATCGAGATTGTAGGCATCGAAGGAGAGGATGTTCTGTTGGTGGCCGTCTTCGGCAACGACGAAATCGCTGGGCTTGAGGCCGAGCACCGGCTTGTTATTGGAATCGCGCACCACGACGTCGACGACGACACGGCGAACTGTGGCGTGAAAAGTGGGGACTTCGTTGGAAGGAGACTGCTGCGCGTCTTGCGAGTGAAGCGGAAAGGCAGCAAGGCTGGACAGCAGGAGTAGCAGCGAGCAGTGGCGCGAAAAGCAATGCAGAGCCATGGGAACCACCTGCTCATAGTGAACGCCAATAGTCGGAGGCTCGTCAAGCGTGGGTCCGGCCTCCTCAGGTTTGGGCTTCGGAGCGGCGGAACTTTTCACCGTTCGGATTTGCGCTGGTGGCAGTCCCCGCTTCGCATGCAGAGAGCGCGCGAGGAAATGGGCACCTGCGATTCTTTTCTGCATCAATTTCAGCGAGACCGCATCTTTTGGGTGTAACGGAAATTCTTGGCCGCGGAAATTTGCGGACGTGGAGATGTAATGAGCGGAGCAGGCCGGCGGCTGAGCATGGCGCAGTGGGATGTGTTTTCCGAGCGGGCGCTGGAGGGAAACTCCCTGGCAGTGTTTTTTGACGGGCGTGGTGTGAGCGACGCGGAGATGCAGTTGATTGCGAAAGAGATGAATTTGTCGGAGACGACGTTCATTCTTCCGCGGGATGAGGAGACGGAACGCACACGCGGGGTAAGGGTGAGGATTTTTACGGTACAGGAGGAATTGCCGTTTGCGGGGCATCCAACGCTGGGGACGGCGTTTGCTTTGCGAGGAGATTCCGGGGCGAAGGAGATTGTGCTGGAACTGAATGTGGGGAAGGTTCCGGTGCGGTTTGAAGATATTGCTGGCGCGAATGCGTTTGGAGAGATGACGCAGGTTGATCCGGTATTTGGCATGCAGCATGAGCCCGAGTCGGTGGCTCGGGCAACCGGGCTGAGCGTAGAGGATTTCGATGCTGCGCTGCCGATTGAGACGGTATCGACGGGACTGGCCTACACCGTGGTGCCTCTGAAATCGCTGGCGGTCATCCAGAATTTGCGTGTCGATTTGAATCGCGCCAGCGAGTATCTGGAGAAGACGGGTGGAAAGTTTTTTTACTTTGTGGCGCGGGCGACAGTAGATCCGCGGGCGCGATTGCACGCGCGCATGCTGTTTTATAACGGCGAGGATCCGGCTACGGGATCGGCAGCCGGGTGTGCGGCGGCGTGGATGGTGGCGCATGGCGTGGCTGCACCGGACGAGCGCGTGTTGATCGAACAAGGGATCGAGATGCGGCGGCCGAGCCGGATTTTTGTGCGCGCGGGACTGCGAAATCAGCGCGGCGATAACCGGGTAGTTAACGTGCGCGTTGCCGGCAACGCAATTGAAGTGACGCGTGGTGAATTTTTTCTATAGCACAGGCGACGCAAGCTGCGGCAAATACAGAGGCACCCTTGCGCGACAAAAAATCAATGGCCAGAAAGTCCCATTAGCATCGACGCTACTTTACAGTGAGCGTTGTTCCCGTTAGCATTCACTTCGCTCTGACATTCTTCATATTGAGAAATGCTCCTGTTGGTTTCGCGACTCGCGCATGCGATGGCGCCCGACAGACAGCGGAAGGCTGATGAAACCGAAGCGTACAATCCTGTGTGTGGACGACAACGAGCAATCGCTTTCCCACCGAAAAATCATGCTGGAAACGCGCGGCTACCGCGTAGCCAGTTTCTCGCGAGGAGAAGAAGCGCTGGCGCGCTTCGCCGAAGGCGGAGTGGACCTCGTGATTGCCGACATGGCCATGCCCGGCCTCGATGGACCGCAGTTGATCGCGAAAATTAAAAATATTTCGCCGCAGACGCCGGCGATTCTCATTTCGAGCAAGGTGCGTATCTACGATCACGATTCGCAGGCGGATGTTTTCCTCACCAAGGGGATGTATGCGCCGGTCGATCTGCTGGAGCGTGTCCGGCTCTTGCTGGTGCGCAAGCGCGGGCCCAAGCGGCTGCAGCAACAACAGCAGAGGACGCAGCAGATTGCGCGGCAGGTCGGGGCTGCGTGAAAAGGCAGCTCCTAGCTCTCCTCGCTGGAAGCGTTTTCTGGCTTTTCGCCTGACGGGCGCTCGAAACCCCACCCAATACAGTTTGGTAAGTGACACAGCGCGGGGCCGCGCGCCGCTGGGGGCTTCGTGTAAGATTCTTGGCAGGCATGGGCTCAACATCTCATTCAACAGCGACCGAAGCGGCATTCATTGAAGCGAAAGACCTGCGGAAGACGTATCACGTGGGGAAGATTGAGGTGCAGGCGCTGCGCGGGATTTCGTTCGGCGTGCGGAAGGGCGAGTTCGTCAGCGTGGTGGGGCCGTCCGGCAGCGGGAAGTCGACGCTGTTTTATCTTTTGGGCGGGTTGACGCGGGCCGATGGCGGCAGCGTGGTGCTGGACGGCGACGACCTGGCCAAACTTTCTGATGCGGAGCGCACGGGCATGCGCAAGCGGAAGATTGGATTCGTATTCCAGAAGTTCAATTTGCTGCCGACGCTGGATGCGCGGTCGAACATTATGATGGCGCAGGAAATTTCCGGGAACGGCAATTTCGATCCGGCACACTTCAACCGCATCACCGACCTGCTGGGATTGACCAAGCGGCTGGGACACCGGCCTTCGGAGCTTTCCGGGGGCGAGCAGCAGCGCGTCGCACTGGCGCGGGCGCTCATTAATAAACCTGCGGTGGTGCTGGCCGACGAACCTACGGGGAATCTGGATTCCAAAAATTCGGATGTCGTGCTCGGCATGTTGCGGCTGTCGAATCACGAATTGGGACAGACGGTGCTGATGATCACGCATAATCCGGCGGCGGCGGAGTATGGGGATCGGATTATTCATATGCGGGACGGCGAGATTGTGAAGCCGGAAGATGATCCGCAGTGGGCGCGGCACTAGGGGCAGTTCTCGGTTCCCAGTTCTCAGGCCCACCCAATATCGGTCGCCCCTCCGGGGCTTGGTCTTCGCGCAAACCTCCTCACGGCGCGACTTGAAGCCGCGCCCTTTCAAAGCAAAAACTTCTTACCAGATCCTCACGCGGTCGGGCGGGGCGAGGTAAAGCTTTTCGCCGGGTTGGATGTTGAAGGCGGCGTACCAGGCGTCGATGTTGCGAACGGTGGAAGCGCGGTATTCGTCGGGGGAGTGGCCGTCGGTCATGACTTGCTGGCGGAGAGCGGCGTCGCGGGCCTTTTGTCGCCAGTTTCCGGCAAAGGCGAGGAAGAACTGCTGGTCAGGGGAGAATCCGTTCTCGGCTGGCGCGGATTTTCCGGCCAGCGCGGCGCGGTAGGCGTCATAGGCGGCGGAGATTCCGGCTACGTCGGCGATATTTTCGGCGAGAGTTTGTTGGCCGTTCACGGCAAGATCGGGAAAAGGTTTGTAGGTGTCGTATTGCGCGGCGAGTTTGGCGGTGGCGGCGTTGAAGTGGGCCAGGTCGGCGGCCTTCCACCAGTTGCGCAGCGCGCCTTTGGAGTCGAAGGTGCTGCCTTCGGTGTCGAAGGTATGACTGATTTCGTGGCCGATCACGGAGCCGATGGCGCCGTAGTTCACTTCCGGGGGAGCGAGCGGATCGAAGAATGGCGGCTGCAGAATGGCGGCGGGAAAGTTGAGCGCGTTCTGCAAGGGCAGGTTGACCGCGTTCACCGTCTGCGGATACATGCACCATTCCTTGCGATCGACAGGCCGGCCGAGGCGCGCGATGAGGCGGTGAAGATCGAATTGGCTGGAACGCCAGACGTTGCCGAAAAGATCGTCGGGCTTGACTTCGTAGGCGGAGTAATCGAGCCACGATTCCGGATAGCCGATTCCTACATATAAGGTGGTGAGTTTGGCCTGGGCTTCGGCTTTGGTGGCGGGATCCATCCAAGTGAGCGCGGCGATGCGGTGACGGAATGCGGTGATCAGGTTCGCGACCAGGGATTGGACCTGGGCTTTGGCTTCGGGTGGAAAGTAGCGCTGGGCGTAAAGTTGACCGACGGCATCGCCCAGCAGTTCACTGGTGAGTCCCACGCCGCGCTGCCAGCGCGGGCGCTGTTCCGGGGTGCCGGAAAGAGTTTTGCCGTAGAAGGCGAAGCGCTCGTCGGCGAAGGCTTTAGGCAGAACTCCGGCGTAATCTTCGATCAGGTGGAACGCCAGCCAGTCTTTCCAGGTTTCGAGCGAAATCGAGGTGACCAGCGCTGATTCTCCGGTGAAGGCAGTGGGCTGCCACACGATGAAACTCGCCTGGCCGCTGAGACCGGCGGCGTGAAAAAATTCGGTCCAGTCGAGGCCTGGAGCTTTAGCGGAAAAGTCGGAGAGCTTCCAGGGGTTGTCGGCTTTGTGAATGTCATCGTTCTCGGCCAGGCTGATATGTTTTTCGGCGATGGCGTGTTCGAGTTCGAGGACGTGTTGCGCGCGGGCGTCGGTGTCGGTAAATCCCGCAAGGCGCAGCATGGCGGAAACGTGAGCCTGATATTTGGCGCGGACCTCGCGCATGGTGTCACTGTTTGAGATGTAGTACTCGCGGTCAGGCAGTTCGATGCCGCCTTGCATGAGGTAGGCGGCGTAGTGATCGGAGTCGCTGAAGCCGGGAGCGACCCAGAGTCCGAAAAGGTTGGGGGTGTGGAAGTTGGTGTTGTTGAGGGCATCGACGTCGGCGCGCAGGCTTTCGCCGAGGGCGTGGGCCAGTTCGTGCTTATCGAGAATGGCGGCGATGGCGTCGAGGTGCGGGCGCAGCGGAGCGAGGCCGCGGGACTCGATGGTGGATTCGTCCATGAAGGAGTTGTAGAGGTCGGCGATTTTTCGGGCGTTGGATCCGGCGGGGGCGTTGGCCTTGGCTGCCTCTTCGATCAGGGCTTCGGTGTTTTTGCGGCTCAAGTTGGACAGAGTGTCCCAGATGCCGACGTAGCTGCGGTCGGAGGGGATTTCGGTGCGCTTGATCCAATCGCCGTTGGCGTAGAGCCAGAAATTGTCGCCGGGCTTGATGGAGCGGTCCATGTTGGCGACGACGACGCCGTGGGTTTGCGCGGCAGGCGATTCCTGGGCGTGGGCGCTCAGCGAGGCGAGGACGAATAGGAGCGCGAGTATGGCGGCTTTGCGGCGCGGGAATCGAAGGGCGAAGGGCATGGGAATTCTCCGGAGGAATTTGGGCATGGGGCGAGTTTGAATGAATTTATTAGGAGCGGTTCCGAGGCTAGCACAACGGCCCAGGGCTGCGATGGTATCCTTTATGGATTATCCTGATAGCTGGTCCTGATGGCTCATCCAGATATTCTATCCCGCAATGAGGTCTTAGCCCTTTCATGTCTGATCCCGTTACTTCCAATCCTGTGAGTTCTGATTCGAAAACTTCTGAAGTCCAGCCGGGTGTCGAGAGCGCTGAGTCGTTTGGCGACATTCTCTCGCAGTATACGAAGAGCAATTCGCGCAAGACGGAGGGCAGCCGGCAACTGCAGGCAACCGTGATTGCGGTAAATGCCGAGGCCGTGTTTTTCGATATTGGATACAAGTCGGAGGGGATTCTGCCGCTGGCGGCGCTGCAGGGCGAGACTTTGAAGCCGGGGGACAAGGCGCTGGTGACGGTGAAGGGGCGCGATCTGGATGGGTATTACGAACTGTCGCGCTTTAAAGTTGAGCGTCCGATGGATTGGACGGCGCTGGAGAAGGCGTTTGCCGAGAAGACGATCGTGCTGGGGACGGTGACGGGCGTGATCAAGGGCGGGTTCAGCGTGGATGTGGGCGTGCGTGCGTTTATGCCGGCTTCGCGCAGCGGAGTGCGCGATGCGGCGGACATGGAGAAACTGGTGGGGCAGGAGATTCGCTGCCGCATCATCAAGCTCGATGTGACCGATGAAGATGTTGTGGTGGACCGGCGCGCGGTGGCAGAGGAAGAGGAGCGGTCGGCGAAGGATAAGTTTTTCTCGCAGATTAAAGAAGGCGAGACGGTCAGCGGGACCGTGCGCAGTCTGGCGGATTACGGCGCGTTTATTGATCTGGGCGGAGTGGATGCACTGCTGCATGTGAGCGACATTGCGTGGGGGCGCGTCAACAAGCCGGCGGACGTGCTGACCATGGGGCAGGCGGTTGAGGTTAAGGTGCTCAAGGTTGGAGGCGACTCCGATAGGGGCGAGAAGAAACGGATTTCGGTGGGGCTGAAACAACTGCAGCCGCATCCCTGGGACGCGGTTGCGGAAAAGTTTAAGACGGGCGAGCGCGTTCGCGGGACCGTAACGCGGCTGATGGAGTTTGGAGCGTTTGTGGAACTTGAACCCGGCATCGAGGGCCTGATTCATATTTCGGAGATGTCGTGGTCGAAAGGAAAAATCAGGAAGGCCAGCGATGTGGTGAAGCCGGGCGAGACTGTCGAGGTTGTCATCCTGCAGGTGAATGCTGCGGACCATCGGCTATCGCTGGGACTGAAGCAGGCGCTGGGCGATCCCTGGGCGGATATTGCGCAGCGGTTCGCGGTGGGATCAGCGGTGGAAGGGCCGGTCACGAATCTGACAAAGTTTGGCGCGTTCGTGCAGTTGTCGGAGGGTATTGAGGGCATGGTGCACGTGAGCGACATCACGGCCGAGAAGCGGATTAATTCACCACACGACATGCTGCGCGTCGGACAAATTGTGAAGGCGCAGGTGCTGGCCATTGATCTCGAGAAACGGCAGATGCGGCTGGGCATGAAGCAATTGGTGCCGACCGGGCTGGATGAATATATCGCCGAGCATAATGAAGGCGATGTGGTCACGGGGCGGATGATGGAAGAGAGTGGCGGGTCGGCGCGCGTGGAACTCGGCGAAGGCATTCATGCGACTTGCAAGATTGACGGCTGCCGCGGCGGCTCCGGCGAAGGTTGAGGCGCCGAAGGATGCGAAGGCGGATCTATCGTCGTTGAGTTCGATGCTGCAGGCGCGTTGGAAAAGTGGATCGAGTCCCTCGCCCAAGGCGGAGCCGGCGCGGGCGGGACAGGTTCGCAGCTTTCGCATTGTGAAGCTGGACCGGGCGGCGAAGAAGATTGAAGTGGAATTCGCATAGCGGGAAACCGCGGTAACCCGGCGCGGCAGCGAGGCGAGAGCTTTCCGGGCGGCAAATGCGATATAATTTTTGAGTTGAGCGGGAGTAGCTCAGTGGTAGAGCGCGACCTTGCCAAGGTCGATGTCGCGGGTTCGACCCCCGTCTCCCGCTCCAGTTTCTTTATGCCCAGCCTGCACTCTGCAGGTGGACTTTTTTCGCCCGGAACGCTAACGTAAGGGGCAGGGGCGCGGTACCCAAGTGGTAAGGGAGAGGTCTGCAAAACCTTTACGCGTCGGTTCGATTCCGACCCGCGCCTCCAAACTTTCTTTCCGCCGGACGTGGCGCGTTTGATTCTCTTTTTCTCCTTGTCCCCTCAGGCGACCGCAATTGGCGAAAATACTGGCACCCCTACTCTGCGCTAGTCGGTTCCCGTCGCGAAGTCTCGGCGTGAAACTCGTCCCGTCACTTTGTTACTAATGTCCTTTACCTTGTCGCTGATCGAACCGCGGATTTCTCCGCCGCTCGCGGGGGCCAGCAACATCCCGGCTCCGACGCCGATTCCCACACCGGCGGCAAAGCTGACAATGTTGCGGAGCGTGTGATCTTCGCGCGGCTGAATTGCGGTAGCCGCGCTATCCACTACTCGCTTGGCTTGATCGGTAAGGTCAGAGGTGCGATCGGCTACGCGGTCAACCTGCTCGGCCGTTTGATCTAGAATATAAATCGTAGTTTTCAAGAGGGACTTTAAGAGCTTATTCCATTTCATTTTAGTTTGATCCTTTCGATCCAGTTAAGGTGCGCTGCACTCCAATTAAGTTGCTTAAAGAAACGCGGGAACGGGGATCGGCCGCCTAACACAACCCCTGGGGGCCAAAAAATGCTCGGCTGGTCAGAACTGTACATATTCAGAGGATGAATCATGTGGGGCGGGAAAAAACGCCATTATCCTGTTTCCCGAACGAGAGCAGGGAATAAGGACTGGCCGTTCCCCGCCCCTGCTACTGGAGTACCGCGACCGGGAATGGCAGACAATCGGGGATTTCCCGCAGACGCGGAGTGGGCAGCACAAGAACTGCTCTTGCGAGTGGGTTTGGTCATCGTCAGGTTCCGAATGTAGACGGAGGAAGTGGCGTGTGATAAGTTCGAGGCGCGATCTGGCAAGCTTTGGCAGCGACTCTTCTCGCAGCGATTCGAGCGGCTTCCATGACCGAGTCATCCTCTTCTGAAATTACACAACTCTTGCACGCCTGGCGAAGCGGGGACCAGCGCGCGCTGGAAAAACTGACTCCAGTCGTCTATGAGGAATTGCACCGCATGGCGCGGCATTACATGGCCCGCGAAAGAGACGGGCACACGCTGCAGACCACGGCTCTGATCAACGAGGTTTACTTGCGGCTGGTGAAAGTAAAGGAAGTGGAGTGGCAGGATCGAGCTCATTTTTTCGCGGTGTCGGCGCAATTGATGCGGCGGATTCTGACTGACTTTGCCCGGTCGCACGGATACCAGAAGCGCGGTGGCGGAGCGCGCCAAGTGCCTCTGGACGAGGCCTGCCTGGCGTCGACGGATCCGGGCGTCGACCTGGTGGCGCTGGAGCAAGCGCTCACCCGGCTGGGTGAGACCGATGCGAGAAAGAGCAGAGTCGTGGAGCTGCGTTTTTTTGGAGGGCTGACGGTCGATGAAACGGCGGAGGTTCTGCAAATTTCCGGCGAGACCGTGATGCGTGATTGGAGCGTCGCGCGGGCCTGGCTGCTGCGCGAACTCGATCGGGATGCGAGCCATGAAGCCTGAGCGCTGGCAGGAAGTCGAACGCATCTACCACGACGCACTGGGGTGCGAAGAAGGCGAGAGAGTCGCGTTTGTAGAGCGAGCTTGTTCCTCGGATCGAGCTCTGCACGCGGAAGTTGAATCTTTATTGCAATATGCACAGCGCCCCGCGAAGTTCTTCGACGGGCCGGCGCTTGAAGTGGTCGCGCGGAAATTAGCCGCGGATCTCGGCACACAGAACGACGCTCGTACCTCGAAAATGATCGACGCGCGGATTGCGCAATACCGCATCGTCGGAAAATTGGGGGCCGGCGGAATGGGCGACGTTTATCGTGCGGTTCGTGCCGACGACCAATATGAAAAGCAAGTGGCCATCAAGCTGGTGCGGCAGGGGCTGGACACGGAATCAGTGTTCGCGCGATTCCGGCAAGAGCGCCAAATTCTTGCCGGCTTGGAACACGAGAACATTGCGCGGCTCATCGATGGGGGCACGACCAGCGAGGGTGATCCTTACTTCGTCATGGAACTGGTGGACGGGCAGCCAATCGATGAATATTGCGACGAGCGCAAGCTGGGGACGGATGCGCGTCTCGCCCTTTTTCGGACTGTATGCGCTGCGGTGCAGTATGCACATCAGCGGTTAGTGGTGCACCGGGACATTAAGCCTAGCAACATTCTGGTAACGGCGGAGGGAGTTCCGAAGCTGCTGGATTTTGGCATCGCTACCATTTTGAGCTCACAGCCGGATTCTGCTAAATCTGCCCCAACCCTTACCGCACAGCGAGTGATGACGCCGCAGTTTGCCAGCCCGGAACAGTTCCGCGGGGAGGTGATCACCACCGCAGCCGACGTGTATTCGCTGGGAGTGGTTCTCTACAAAATGTTGGCCGCACGCTCGCCGTATCGGGTTGACAACGATTCTCCCTATGATCTGGCACGCGCTATTTGCGAAGTTGAGCCGGAGAAACCCAGCGCGGCCGTGGCGGAAACGGCCGGGCAAGGCAAGCTGCGGCGGACTCTCTCCGGCGATTTGGATCAGATCCTGCTGAAGGCCTTGCGCAAGGAGCCGCAGCGGCGGTACGCGTCGGCGCGGGATTTTTCAGAAGATTTGCGGGCGTATACGCTGGGCCTTCCCGTGTCGGCCCGGGGAGATGCGTTCGCCTACCGCAGCGGAAAGTTCATCCAGCGCAACAAAATCTCGCTGACGGTCGCGGTGTTGGTGGCGATGATTATGATTGCCGGCGCGGTTGCGATTGTGCGCGAGGCGCGGATTGCGCGCAGGCAGCAGGCCCGCGCCGAGCGGCGTTTCAACGATGTGCGCGCGCTGGCCAATTCTTTATTGTTCGATATTCACGACAGCATTCGCGACCTGCCGGGTTCGACCGCAGCGCGCAAGCTCTTGGTCGACCGAGCCCTGAAATATCTCGACAGCCTTTCGCAGGAGTCTGGCGACGTTCCCGACCTGCAGCGGGAATTGGCCGCGGCATATGAGAGAGTGGGCGACGTTCAGGATAACTTGCGGTTCGCGAATCTTGGTGACACCGCGGGGTCGATCGCCAGCTATCGCAAGGCTTTGCAGATCCGACTCGCGTTGTACAACGACCACCCGGACTCCCAGCAAGCCCAGGCTGCGTTGTCGGCGATTTATGTGAAGCTGGGATTTGGTCTTGGCTCTACTAACAATTTCCCCGACGCGCTGGAGTCCTTTCAGCGGGCCTATTCAATTACGGAAAAGCTGGCGAAGGAACAGAAAGATAGTCCGCAAGCCCAGGAGGCATTGGGTGCAGTGTGTTTTGCGATGGCACGGTGCCTGGCAGACATGGGCAATCCTGCCAGTTCGATTGAGTTTTACCGGAAGTCGGCGGCGATCCGCGAAAGCATCACTGGCGGTTCACCGGCGTTCCAGGCGTCGGTGCAAACCAGATTGGCCGGGGTTTATGGCTACATGTCGGGGGTGGTGCGCTTGCAGGGCGATCTCGATTCGGCGCTGGCACTGCAGAGCAAGGCGCGAGACATTTTGGCTCTGCAGGTGAAGGCCGATCCGCAAAACGCGACGTTGCAGCAATTTCTTTTGCAAGGGGAATTTTGGGTCGGATATTACTTAGACGAGAAAGGACTTCCTGGGCAAGCGTTGGCCCACTTTCAGACCGCACTCGCGGGATATCAAAAACTCACCTTGGCCGATGCCCATGATGCTCTGGCCATGCGTTACCTTGGCATGTGTGACCGCGGCATAGGACAGGCTTTAGCCGCGGAAGGCAAGGCGCAGCAGGCCATTCCATTTGCCCGCAGGGCGCTCCAGATTGCCGAAACCCTAACCGCCGCAGATCGCGCCGATACCCTATACAAGCCGGGAGACGTCGCCAACGCCCGCGCGGCCCTGGGAGAAATCTATTCGCGTTTAGCTGAACAGCCCGGCAAAGCAGGCCCCGCCAAAATTAAGAACTGGCGCACAGCCCGGACGTGGTATCAAAAGAGCCTGGATGCGTGGCTGATTTTGCAGCGCAAAGCCCCGCTGTCAAAATTTGATGCAGCCGAACCGGTTAAGCTTGCCGGCAAGATTGCGGGCTGCGATGCCGCTATCGCCAAGCTGCAGGCTGGCACCCGGAGCCAATCGACACGCACGCGGTAGTGCCGACGCGTTTGAATATTTACCACCGCGGAATTTCTTTGCGGGAGTAGAGGGCCGCAGCCCCAAGCCCAACCGTGACACCCGCGCACCTCGCCATCTGGCGCCGCGGGACACTACCGACTCTAACTATGGTAGCGGGAAATGCCGGAAAATCCTGTCATGATTCTGAGAAAAAACTAAAAATAGTTGCGGAAAGCTCGAGTTCGCAGGATTCCGTCGCAGGCAGCGGAATTGAGAGGGTTTACACCGTTGGCACGGATTGGCCAGATCTGGCCTTCCCTCGCACAACCAGGCAAACAGAATTCCGACCGATTGATACACCGTGTGCCCACCTTCGATCGAGGTACGACGGCCAGCATTTTGTCGGCCGAGCGCGGGTGCCAATAGGGGTCGACCGCATAGGTCTTTTGGATCACGCGGCCGTTGGGATCGATGACGGCGGAGACGCCGGAGTTCACCGCCCGCACCATGGCGGTACGTTGCTCGATGCTGGCAAAAACTGCCAGCGCCAGGTGCTGCCAGGGCTCGGCTTTTTCTCCGAACGAGGTGTCATTGGTCAGGTTGATCAACACTTGCGGATGCAGAGCGCCGACAGATCGCAGGAAATTCGGGAGGATATCTTCATAACAAATGATCGGGCCCAGTCGCACCGTACTGCCGTCAGTGCGCGTCAGGGGCATGGTTGTGGCCGCACTACCGGGAACGAAGTTTCCGGTGCCGTTCGGAAGATAGCGGCGAAGCCAGGGAAAGTATTCAATGCCGGGCACGTGTTCACCGAAGGCGAGCAGACGCATTTTGTCGTATCGCCCGGTCACCCGACCCTTGCGATCGAGCAAAAGCGCCGAATTGTGGGCCGCAAAATCCGGAGCCGAGCGGGTGAGCGCGCCCATGATCAGAGGGGTCGTAAATCCGGTGCGGATGGTCGCGCGATTTCCGGCAGGAAAATCAGAAACAACGTCTCGTGCGAGAGCGTAGGGATAGCTGGTTTCTGTCCATACGATCAGCTCGGCACCGGATGCGGCCAGCTCCCTGCTCCGTGCTTGCAAGTCGGCCAACTGTGACTGCGCCAGTTCAGGATGCCTCACGCCTTTCAGATTGAAAGCCACGTTGGCTTGCACCACTCCGATCGTCATCTTCGGTGCGGCTGCGATAAGTGCGTCGAACTGTCGCATGCGCAGATACCCATAGAGCAGGGCCGCGCCGAGGATGAGGGCGCTGATTGCGGCGGGCAAAATTGCTTTCCGGCGACTAGCCAGCAGATCGTAAATGGCGCCATTCACCATCAGCAGCAACGTGGTCACAGCCATGGGGCCACCCAGGTCGGCAACTTGGATAACCACGGGGTGCCATGCCTGCATGATCGCCAGATGCGAGGGAAATAGCAGGGGTACCAGCATCTCGCAGGGCACCATTACGACTGGCGCCAGCAGAGCCATGGGAAGATTGAATCGCCGACGAATCAGGCGCAAGGCCCAGCCGAATACAAGAAACACTGACCCTTGATAAGCACAGAACAGAGCAAAGAGAGCCAGCGCGGACGGTAACGAGAGGTCGGCAAAACGCCGCAACAGTTCCACCAGCCAGTAAAAGCCGCCGCAGACCATCACTGCGCCGGCCCACCAGCAATACATGGTTGCCTTGACTTGAGTCGGCGCGCGATCCAGAACAAACAAGACGGGCACCATGGCGATCCACGACAACGCGGAGAAGTCATGCGGCGTGCAACTCAGGAACCACAGGCATCCTGAGAGCATGGACAAAGCCAAACAGGGCCAGGAGCCGAGGGGGCGAGGAAGACGAGCGGCAATCTCGACTGCACCACCGTCTTCATCTCGCGCGTGGAGCGGGTCGCGTGCGCCGCGGCGGAAATCAATATCGTTCATCCTTTTCGCCGCGGCTCGCGACATGTGTCTGCTATTGCACGGTTCCCGTCAGGGCAAATCCGGCCGCGAAAGTCACATTGGTCACGGCTCCGACGGAGGTCAGCAATCCTGTGCCGGGATCGATGCTGTAAATATTAATCGTGCCCGAACCGGCTGTCGGCGTGGTCACACAGTACAGGTACTTGCCCGAGATATCCACCGCCAATTCTCCGGGGTTCGGTCCGGGATCCGCGACCTCACTATCGGTCATGCTGGTGTGCACCAGAGACAACAGTCCTGAGGAGGGATCGATGCTGAAGGCATAGATCTGGCCCAAGGACATGTTGGTAGCGTAAAGATACTTTCCAGTGGGTTCGACGACAACGGATCCGGCCCCGGGAATGGCAGCACTGGCCCCCACGGACTGGAAAGGAGTTGTATTCAAGGACAGGACACCAGTAGTACCGATTGTATATTCCCAAACCGCGTTGCCCAACGGATCGGCGGAATATGCGAACTGACCGCTGGGATCGACTGCGATCGATGTCTGACTGTTACCTTTGGCCAAGGTGCCGCCTCCGTTTGCGACCAAAGACCCACCTGGCAGGTCGATCGTGTACATGTCAATGCTTGGTGTCGTGGTATTCGCCACATAGAAATATCGCCCGGTCGGTTCCGACGTGATGAATACCGGTCCGGTACCGAAAGTGGAGACCGTCTTCGCACCGCTCGTCGGCACGCCGCCAACCAAATCGTATTTCCAGATGCTGTTGTCGGTTTCCATGGTGGCATAAAGAAACGATCCGGAAAGATCGGTGATGAGCCAGCTTGGCCCGTTCCCCGCGGGATAGGGTGCAGTCGGCAACACGCTAAGACCTGTATTCGAAATGGTGTAGCCGAACACGGCGTCGCTGTCGAAGGCGGAGTCGTAGGCGTATAGGCCAAAAGGATCGGTGGCAACGGTTTTCGGAGCGTCGCCCGCCCCAATGGGCGTAGACAGCGGGGTCAAATTGCCGGTCGTTGAATCAATGGTGAACTGGGTGATGGTAGCGCTCGGGGTTGCGTCATTCGCTACAAATAGCGCGGTGGGCGTGAAGGTCAATCCCGCCGCTCCCGAAACCATTGCCTGGCCGGCGTATGCGGAAGTCCGTATCTCGCTGGCCTTTGTCGGTAACCCGGTCCCGCTGGTAATCGAATAGACCCAGATGTCGCTTGAGCTTCGATTGTTGACGTAGAGGAAGTGACTCCCGGCATCCACATTGATGTAGTTCGGCGACTGACCCACCGAGAAAGAATTCCCCGACTGCATGGCGGTCAGCGAGCCATCGGAGCTAATCGTGAAGCCGAAAAGGCCATCTGTGCTTTCTTCCGTCACGTAGAGGAAGCTTCCGCTGGGATCGATCGTAAGTTGTTCGGGCGAGCCGTTGGATGAAACGTTGAACGGCGAGTTCGCCAGTTCGGTGAGCACACCGGCGCTGATGCTGTAAGCGTTGATCTGTCCGTAGACGTTCATCGCGTACAGCACATTACCGGACGGCGTCACGGTCAGGGATTGGGGCTGGATCGGTCCAGCAGTCGTGCCGATCGACGTCAGCGTACCCGACGCGCCGATCTTGTACGACGTAATATTGACTCCGTTTTGCGACTGCGAGTACAAATAAGTCCCGGTCGGATCGATCGCCATCAACACGAAGTTGCCCCCTCCAGCCAACGCTTCCACCGGAGTTCCAGGGGCGCCTGAGGAATCGAGAGGGATCGCCCAGAAATCGCCACTGAAATCGGTCACATAGATGAAACGTCCGAGCGGATCCATGACCGCAGTAGAGTTCCAGTTTGTATTCGTCACACTGGTTCCCGCCGTTAGCATTCCCGACGCGCTGATCGAGTACTGCGCGACCTCGGCACCAGACCCCGAGAGCCCCGCCGACAAGTAAATGCTCTGCCCGTCGGGATTTACCAGAACTCCCTGCGGGTAAAGTGTGCTGGCGTTCGGTATCAACGATATATTGGACGCTCGAAGCTGCCCGGAGCCGGGAACAATCGCATCCACGGAGATGCCACTGGTTGAAAGTTCAACCAGGTAACGTGACACTGAGACTCCGGTAGCAGGTATGACCGTCAGATTTACGGTCGGGCTCTTCAGAGTGCCAACGGCGGCCAGGATGGTTGCGGTTCCTGTGGAAACGCCTGTAGCGACTCCGCTGCCGTTAATGGTCGCAACGGCAGTGGGGTTCGAGGTCCAGGTCACCCCGGTCGTGATCGGTGCCGTGGTTTGGTTGGAGTATGTGCCGGTGGCGGTATAGTCCTGACTCTGGCCGACCTGGATGGACGCCGTGGGCGGAGTTACGGCAATGGATTGCAGAACTGGCGCGTTCACCACGAGAGTGCCCTGGCCGCTGATCGACCCGACCGCGGCCGTGATGGTTGTGTCTCCTACGCCTACACCAGTAGCTAATGCGCTGCTGCTGATCGTCGCAACGCTGGTGTTGGAGGAGGTCCAGGTCACACCGGTGGTAAGCACTTGAGTAGGTCCGCTGGAATACGTGCCGGTGGCAGTATATTGCTGGGTAAGCCCGGGTTCGATCGATGTGCTTGGAGGAGCCACGGCAATGGACAGCAGAACCGGCGACGCGGTCACTGTAAGCGTGACTGCCGTCGGAGAGCTGGAAACAGTCCCCACCGTGGCTGTGATGTTGGGTAGTTCCCGCGGCCACGCCGGTGGCTAATCCGCTGCTGTTAATGGTCGCAGTGTCAGTGTTGGAAGAGGCCCAGGTCACGCCAGTGGTGAGCACTTGCGTGGGCCCGCTGGAATACGTGCCGGTGGCAGTGTACTGCTCAGTCTGAGCGGTTACGATGGACGCGGTGGTAGGAGTAACGGCAATTGAAAGCAGCGTCGGCGCCGTGCCTTCGACCATCAGATTCTCCGTGCCGTGGACTGGTGCTGAGGCGCCTGCGGTCAGAGTCGCGGTGATGACAGCCGAGCCATTGATGCCGGTGACTGCCAAGCCCGGAGGAGTTACGCCGTTGACTGCAAAAGACGCAACAGCAGTGTTCCCTGAAGTCCAGGTGACCATCGTGGTCACGTTCTGTGTCGTGCCGCCGGCATAATTGGCAGTGGCCGTGAACTGGTCGGTCGCAGACGGAGGGGCGACGCCGCTATCGGCGTCCGTAACCGTGATGGTATTCAGGGTCCTCGACGGTTAGGATTTCCAACCCGGTGATGGCTGGCGCGCTGCCGATGGTGACGCCCGCGCTGATCAGCGTATCGCCGGGAATCAGGGTGCCGGCATTGCCGGGATCGCCTCCAGGGCCTGAACCGGGGCCGTCGCGATATCGGCAACTGCCGGAACACTCGACACCCAGCTGACATAGCTGTCAGGTTCTGGTCGAAGCGTCGGAATAAGTGCCGGTCGCGGTGAATACGTCGCCTTCTCCGACAGGGCCGCGCCATTATCGACGTCGGTAACGGCAACGCTCTGCAGGGTTGGTCCGGTGACGGTCAAGTTTGCGGAGCCAGAACCGTTGGTATAAACCGCCGTCACGGTTACCGTGATGTCCGGAGGCGTAGCGGAAAGGCCGGTGACATTGCCGTTGTTATCGACCGACAGATAGCCGGTGGGAAAGGCAATCCACGACACCGACTCTCCACTACTAGGCAGCTTGGTGGGACCGATAATTGCACCTCCGCACCCACGGCGACCGACGTTTTCCCATCCAGGCTGCCTCCACCGCCAACAAACCCGCAGTCGGCAGACATGTTGGTGCTTCCGCCTCCGCACCCATAGGCAAACCAACCCGCCAGCGCCGCCAGCACCAGCCATAGGGGAACGATTCCAAAATGTGACGTGTCCAACGCCGCAAACCAAGCGGACGCGATCTCTCTCCGCTGCCCGTCGACGCTTGCCGTGCCGAGTTGCTCCATGTCGAACCGTCCGACCCGAAAACGTGGACAGGCTGGTTTCCCTGGGCATACGCAAGCGATTCGACGAAGCGCATTCTGGTTTCATAACTCTCCCTAGCTGGGATCTCTGTACCGACAAGTCGCTGGATTCAACAACTTATGTGCATTCCGGGCGCGTAGTTGATTGTTTCTCCGAAACGACGTCGCGGGACGGTACTGGTCCTACATCTCATAGCGGGAAAAGTTGGCAAACCCTGTCATGCTTCTGAGAAAAATCTCAAAAATTCCACCCGGGGGCGACAACTGGGCGTGCGAGAGTCAGACGGCAGGTTTCGAACGGAAGAGAGATTGGTGATTCCCGCCAGCAAGACCGGCAATCATTGAGATCACAGCAACCTGCTGGGCGTTAGTGAGTCCCAGCCAGCCCCGTGGGTTGCGACGGATGAACTCCACCAGAAATCTGGCAAGACCGGTCAGCAGGAGGTATTCGCCGAAAACCTGTCCGGCCGGGATTTTATGCTGGATAGAAGCTGTGCCCTGGTTCCAGAGATAGAGGGCAATGAGCACGGCGGCGAGAAACTCGTAGATCGGTGTGGGATGAACCGGCACGTAAGTCGGAACCAAACCGTGAGGAAAAGTCATACCCCAGGACAAGGACGTCGGAACCCCGTAGTCGCCATCGCCCGAAAGCAAACATCCGAGCCGGCCGACGCCATAGCCCAAAGCAGCTCCGGAAGAAACTACATCCAGAAAAGTGAGGAAGCGAATTTTGTAGTGGCGCGCGAGAAATGCGGCGGCGACCATGCCTCCTATAACCGCGCCATAGAACGTGAAACCCGTAGGGCTCAGCAGCAGGCTGGGGTGCGCCAGATAGACTGACGGAGTATCAACCAGCTTGTACAGTTTCGACGAGACAAAGCCAGCAATGCCGATAATCAGGATGATCGCGTAGGGATTCGCGTCGATGTTACGGCGAGACAATTCGGCCCGCAGCAGCATGAAGCCGGCAAACAAGCCCGTGCCCAGCATGATCCCGTAGGTGCCGAACATCAGCGTGCCAATGTGGACGAAGGGGATCACGAAAGTTGCAGGGGAGTATAGCTGAAATCTGGTTGGTCTCGTATCGCCGTCGCTTGCGTCAACCCGGACGACCCACCATTTTCATTAAGCGGTTTCGGAGCGTAGAGGGGGTCGGCGTTCGCGATCTGGCAAGAACGGATGGCCTCCGATCCAGAATTCAGCGAGCGATTGCAGATTGCGTTTGTAGGTACGGGTGACGGTGTATTCCTTTCCGCCTTTCACGCGGAGGCCATACTCGCCCGTCGAGTGAGGGCCGAATTTCCTCGACAAATGAAGAGCGCACCAGCACCGATCGATGAATCCTGATGAAACCGTAGGCTTCCAGCTTTTCGGCCAGCACCGAGATGGATTCACGCAGTAAAAACGAACTTGCTTCGCGCTGCAGTCGAACGTAATTGCCCTCGGCTTGCACCGAGACCACATCGGCGAGATCGATGAAGAGAATCCTTCCCTTCACCTTGATGGCAATACGGGGAAGCGGTCCGCGGACCAGCTGCAAGCTGGCAAGCGATTCTTTGAGTCGCGCGCCTTCGACTTCAGAAATTCCTGCCGCATACTTCAGGAGTCGTTCCAGTTCGGGTTCCTGAGCAGCGGTTTGCTGCGCATCCCCTTTATTTCCTCCAGGTTTATTTGCATCGAGAGATCGGTTGGATCGGAGAGAGAAATTCATGGCCGGGGTCTGATTGAAGGCAAAATTGTGGGCCGGTCTCACCAGGTTCACTGTCCGGCCCGCCAGTGTTGTAAGCGGGGGTAGTTTCGCTGCCGACGAAATTGCCAACCACGCTCACAAATGTTTCTGATTCCAGAATCGACCTTGGAAGTGGTCAGCCACAATACCCACTTGACGCGATTTCGATATAACCACTATTATTCGCCGCAATGAAGCGAGTAGCCTCCGGAATTTTCCCTGTGATCTCGATCGAGCGCAAGGCGGGAAAGCCCTTGCACCGGCAGATTTACGACGCATATCGCACCGCGATTGTCGACGGTCGTCTGCGGCCGGGGCAGCGGATTCCGTCCACGCGCGGGCTGGCCGCGGAATTGCAGGTTTCACGCTTGCCGGTTCTGAATGCCTATGCGCAGCTTCTGGCAGAGGGCTATTTCGAAAGCAGAATTGGCGCTGGCACGGTGGTGTCGAGTTCAATCTCCAGTGCAACTCCGGACCAGATGACTTCCGCCAAACCGGTAGGCATGCGGCCGAGCGCTCGGGAAGCTGGGCCACGACCGCTGGCGCGGCGGTGTGAGGTGCTTCCGCGCCCAGGCAGGCCGCCGTGGGGGCTGGCCTGGGGAGCATTCGGAGTAGGCCAGGGGGCTTTTGAGCAGTTTCCAATCCGTATCTGGGCGTCTCTCGTGGCGCGCCGCTGCCGCAACATGGACGCCAAGGCATTTCACTATGGCGAGTTAATGGGATCGAAGGCTCTGCGCGAAACCGTGGCAACATATTTAAGGACCGCGCGATCGGTGCACTGTGAAGCCGGGCAAGTCATGATCGTCAGTGGGTCGCAACAGGCGCTGGAAATCTCTGCCCGCGTGCTTCTCGACCCTGGAAGCCGGGTATGGGTCGAGGAGCCGGGATATCCGCTTGGACGGAGCGTGTTCGTGCTCGCGGGTTGCCGTCTGGTGCCGGTTCCCGTGGATGGCGACGGACTGGATGTTTCCGCGGGCATCCAGCGAAGCCCCAGGGCGCGCGCCGCGCTGGTCACTCCCTCGCACCAGTTCCCCCTGGGCGTGACCATGAGCGCATCGCGGCGACTACAGTTGCTGGAGTGGGCGCAGAATTCGGGAGCCTGGATCATTGAGGACGACTACGACAGCGAGTATCGCTACGGGAGCATGCCGATCGCGTCGTTGCAGGGGCTGGACGTCAGCGCCCGCGTGATCTATGTCGGGACGTTCAGCAAAGTATTATTTCCGTCATTGCGCCTGGGCTATCTTGTCGTGCCGCCGGATCTCGTTGAGCGCTTTCTGGCAGTGCGTCGCGTCATGGACCTTTGTCCGCCAACTTTTTATCAGGAAGTGCTGGCAGATTTTATTTCGGAAGGGCATTTTGCGCGACACATTCGCCGGATGCGCGTTCTCTACGGTCAGCGCAGAAGAGCGCTGGTAGAAAGCATTGGGGAACAATTCGGGCCAATCGTCGAGGTGCTGGGGGACGAGGCGGGAGTGCATCTGGCAGTGGCCCTGAAGAGTGGGGGCAGTGATCTGGAGATTGCCGAGCGAGCCGCCCGGCGGAATTTGTCGATCTGGCCGCTCTCGCCGTCTTACACAGAGGCGAGGGCCCGCCAGGGATTCATTCTTGGGTTTGGCAGCGTTGGGACTGAGGAGATTCCTGGCGCCGTGCACAGGCTCCGCAGTCTGTTTGGCGGCCGATGAGGGACAGCCGTTGCGGCCGTGAATTCCTTGGATCGGCGCCACAATTCAGATTCGTCTGGAGATGAGGTTTGCGCGGGCCTGGGATGTAAAGGCGTATGACTACACTCAGAAGCAGAATCAGTTGATGGTGGCGAGCGATTTGATTATTGAGCGCGGTTCGGAGGTCGTGGTTCATTGAGGAAGCTGGATTCATGAACGGCGTGCGGATGGACGTGTGGCTGTGGGCGGCGCGGTTTTTCAAAACGCGGCCATTGGCGAAGCATGCTTGCGAGTTGGGCAGGATTCTGTCGAACGGGCAGCCGGCCAAGGCGGCGCGCGAAGTAAGAATCGGCGACCGACTGCGGGTGAGCAACGAGGGCGGAGACTTTCAGATTGAGGTGCTGGGGCTCAGTGAGCGTGCGCGGGCCGGCGGCGCTCGCGCAGACGCTGTATCGCGAATCCGACGAGAGCCACGAGATGCGGATGAAGGTTGCGGCGGAACGGAAGGCGGCGCGGGAGTTTGAAGTCTTGCCGCAGGGGCGGCCGTCAAAACGAAACCGGCGGCATATTATTCAGTTTCGCGGGCGCGGGTAGCACGCACGAGTATCCCCTGTCTTTCGCTGCGTTCTTCTTGGTTGGTTCAAACTTGCCGTGAGACGTTCCTGCCGATAGACTCGTGGTCGCAAATTATCCCCATGCATACACTCCTGAGAGTCCGCCGATTTTCTGCCGGTGTTGGCTGTTTCACATTTTTGTTCGCGATCTGCGCGGCACAGGCTCAGAGTGCTGCGACTGCTGGTGCCGTCACCGAGTATGTGAAGGCCGAGATGGAGCGGCAGCATATTCCGGGGCTGTCGTTGCTGGTGGTGCGGCATGGCAAGGTCGTGCGGGCTGACGGGTTCGGGTTGGCCAATGTGGAGTTGCAGGTTCCGGTGAAAGCGGAGACGGTGTTTCAGTCGGGATCGGTTGGAAAACAGTTCACCGCGACCGCGGTCATGATGCTGGTGGAGGAAGGCAAGATTGGGCTCGACGATCCCCTGACGAAATATTTTGCCGACGCCCCGAGCGAGTGGAAGCACGTGACGGTGCGCGAGTTGTTGAGTCACACAGCGGGGTTTGGCGACTATCCGAAGAATTTTGATTTTCGCAAGGACTGGACCGAGGATCAGGAACTGAAGTTGATCGAGAGCATTCCTCTGGCGTATCCCCCGGGGACGAAGTGGGCGTACAGCAATTTCGGATATGTCACGCTGGGGATTCTGATTCATCGGGTGACCGGCGAGTTTTATGGCGATTTTTTGCAGCAGAGGATCTTTCGGCCGCTGGGGATGACGTCGACACGGATCATCAGCGAAGCGGATATTGTGCCGAATCGCGCGGCGGGCTACCGGTTGGTGAAAGGCGAACTGAAAAATCAAGAGTGGGTTTCGCCGGTCGTGAACACGACCGCCGATGGCAGTCTTTATTTTACGATTCTCGATCTGGCCAAGTGGGACGCGGCGTTGTACACGGAGAAACTGCTGAAGCGATCGAGCCTTGATTTGATGTGGACTCCGGTGAAGCTGAAAGATGGTAAGACGAATTCAGGCAATTACGGGTTTGGGTGGTTCATCGATTCGCGGGATGGGCATCGGTGCATTCATCATGATGGATCGTGGCAGGGATTCGAGACGGCGATTGATCGGTATGTGGATGATGAGTTGACGGTGGTCGCGTTGTCGAATCTGGCGGATGCGGAGCCGGGGAAGATTACGCCGCATGTGGCGGAAATGTACCTGGCGGAGAAGTAACCCCCTTAATCCCGGACGCCTTCGTCGGGAACGCCGTTTGGCGGGGAGCTTACGCTCCTGCGGACGAGGGCGGCCGCGGCTCGACGATCATTTTCATTCCGTACTTGGGGCGCAGCGTGATCAAGCGGCTCGGGCTCGACCGAGTGCCCGGGGACTAGTTTCAATTTCCACTTTTGCGCCAGCGCGGTCAGAAGCAGCACGCCTTCCATCAGAGAGAACGATTCGCCGATGCATTGCCTTGCGCCTGCGCCGAAGGGGAAGTAGGTGAGCTTGGTGCGGCGCGAGCGGACTTCGGGCGTGAAGCGTTCGGGATCGAAGCGCAGTGGATCGGGAAAAAACCTGGGATCGCGTTGGGTGATGAACTGGCTCATTAATACTGTCGTTTTCGCAGGCAGGAAAAAATCGCCCAAGTGAAAATCTTCGCGCGCGTAACGGCCCATCGCCCAGGCGGGTGGGTAGAGGCGCATGGATTCGGCCAGCACCATGTCCGCGTAACGCAGGCGCGGGAATATCGTCGAAGGTAGGCAGGCGGCCTTCGAGTTCGCGGTCGATCTCGTCGTGAAAGCGGCGCTCGCATTCGGGATTCTGCGAGAGCAGATACCAAGTCCAGGAGAGCGCGTTGGCCACGGTTTCGTAGCCCGCCAGAAAAATTGTGATGACCTGATCGCGGAGTGATTGCTCGGACGCGGCGCTTTGATCGGGCGAGCCTTGATCGGGAGACGCGGCCAGCATCAGGTCGAGCAGGCTGCCGCCGTGGGCGTCGCGCCGGCGGTGCGCGGCGATCATGCGGTAGACGACGGCATCGATGCGTTTGCGGGCGCGCACGAAGGCGGCTAGTCCGGGTGGGCGGGCGTGCACCAGCCACTCGGCGGCCGGCAGCATGACGAGAAAATTGTAGAGGGACATGATGCGGTTGATGGCGCTGGCCAGTTCGTCAACTTCATCTCGCAGCTCGGTGGCGAATAGAGTTTGCGCAACCACGTTCAGCGTAAGGTGCATCATGTCGATGGCGATGTCGCGCTGCTCGCCGGCGCGCCAGCGGTCGCGGGTGCGGGCGGCTTCCTGAACCATCATGTTGGCGTATTCCGGAATGCGCTGGCGATGAAAGGCCGGCTGCGCGACCTGGCGCTGGCTGCGATGCTGGGCGCCTTCCGCGGTGATCATGCCGTCGCCGAGCAGCATTTTCGTGCGCCGCACCGTGCGCTCTTTGATGAAGTTGTCGTTCTGCACGACCAAGATCTCGCGGATGTAGTCGGGGTGATTCAGGAAGACGATGTGATTCCATCCGATTTTGTAGTGAGCGATGTCGCCGTATTCGCTGGCGAGATGCTGGAACAGCAGGATGGGATTGGCGGGGCGGAATCTGCGGAAGGCGAACCAGAGCAGATTGCGCTGGAAGCCGGGCGGGAATCGGTAGGCGGCGGGCGGGCCCGGCCGCTTGCTCACGTCGTTGCTTGCCGCAGTCGCCATCCAGTTAGTGTACTTCGTGAGCAGCGCCCGGGCGCGGTCCATACATTACGAGCAGCGAGCGCGGGGACGGGGATTTAACGACAGTTTGTTTACGCGCGACGCGCAACCACTAAGCGGCATGGTCCACGATTATGTCAACCCTCTCGCCATTCAAATAAACGCTCCCATCGTTTGAGAGCACGAAGACCAGCGCCTTTGGTTGTTCCGAGAGCGTTCTCGCTTCAATCCAATCGGCCATGTAATGGTCCACCTCTGGACCGAGTCCTTCTTCCCGATTGGACAAAACTCGGGTTACGACCGCTTTCTGTTTAGACCCTTTATCCGCATGTATCGCGAACTCGAATTGCTGGCCAATCTTGATCTCTGATTCCATGCGCATGATCCTTTCCGCTTCGCCAGTCGAGGAGACGAGCATTCTACCTCAGGCTAAAACCGCCAAATGATCAAATCGGCCCGAAACACACTTCTTAGCGGGGTGCGGCGGAGCGGCCTTGGAAATCGTCGCAAATGAGAGGCGTGTCCAGCTCCTCGACCGAGCGCTAATGAGCATCAACCTTTTGCAGGGCGTCCAGTTCCGCGAGAACTTCGGCGCTGTGCTTCACGGGATCGACGCTGGTGTAGGACTTTGAAACTTTGCCGGTGGGGTCGATCAGGAAGGTGTGTCTGCGCGGCAAACTTCACTACGCCGAAATTGGTCAGCGATCCGTAGGCGTCGGTGACTTTGTGGTCGGTGTCGGCGAGGAGTTTGAAGTTCAGGCCCTCTTTGGCGCAGAATTTTTTGTGCGAGTCGACGCTGTCGAGGCTTACGCCGACGACGACCGCGTTGCGGTCGGCGTATTTCGATTGGTCCACTTGAAAGTTGTGGGCTTCGCGGGAGCAGCCCGGGGTTTGATCCTTGGGATAGAAATAAAGGACGACCCATTTGCCGCGGTAGTCTTTCAGGCTGACGGGCGAGCCTTCCTGCGAGGGGAGAGTGAAGTCCGGGGCGGCGCTTCCCTGCTCTGGGGCGGCGGAGTGCGAGAGCAGGCGCGGGACTAGCACGATCAGCACCACGACTACTGCGAACAGCAGAACGATTCGTAACATGAAATCCTCCAGCCTGCTCGGCTGACGTCGCGATTCTAAATCACGCGCGCCGCTGGGCGACAAGGATTGGCATCCCACTCTTCGATTTTCGCTCTGCCGAACTCCAGTGAACTTACCGTCCCCTTACCTTTGTGCCAGCAAAAATCCGCGCGATTGAATATGATGGAGTATTGCGCATTCTACGACGGAGAAACCAGACGTGGCTCAGACGGAAACTGACGGCTTAGAGGTTTTGGAAACCAGGGAATGGGTCGATTCTCTGGATTATGTTCTTGAAAAGGGCGGCCCGAACCGGGCTGGGCGCTTGCTGCAGCAGTTGGCGCTGCACGCTCGGAGCGAGGGCGGCATCAATCTGCCGTTCACGGCTACGACTCCGTATCAGAATACGATTCCGACCCGGCAGCAGCCGCCATTTCCCGGGAGCCAGGAGATGGAACGCCGCATCAAGAGCCTGGTGCGGTGGAATGCTCTGGCCATGGTGGTTCGGGCCAACAAGATTCAGGAAGGCATTGGCGGACACATTTCGACGTTTGCGTCGGCTGCAACGCTGTATGAGGTTGCCTTCAATCATTTTTTCCGCGCGAAAACTGAAACCGGCGATCGCGACGTGGTTTATTTTCAGGGGCACGCTGCCCCGGGAATTTATTCGCGGGCTTATCTGGAAGGGCGTATTTCGATAGAGAAGCTGCAGAATTTTCGCCGCGAGTTGAAGCCCGGCGGAGGGTTGAGTTCATATCCGCACCCGTGGCTGATGCCGGAGTTCTGGGAGTTTCCTACGGTTTCGATGGGACTCGGCCCGATTCAGGCGATCTACCACGCGCGCTTCATCAAGTATCTGGAGAATCGCGGGCTCAAGCAATCGACGGGCGGAAAAGTTTGGGCGTTTCTGGGCGATGGCGAAATGGACGAACCGGAATCGCTGGGCTCGATCACGCTGGCCTCGCGCGAAAAGCTCGACAATCTGATCTTCGTGGTGAACTGCAACCTGCAGCGGCTGGACGGTCCGGTGCGCGGCAACGGAAAAATTATTCAGGAACTGGAAGCGATTTTCCGCGGCGCCGGCTGGAACGTTATCAAGTGCATCTGGGGCTCGGACTGGGACAGCCTGATTCAGAACGATCGCGACGGACTGCTGGTGAAGCGGCTGGGCGAAGTCAGCGACGGGCAGTATCAGAAATATTTTGTCGAGAGCGGGGCTTATTTCCGGCAGAACCTGTTCGGCAGCGATCCGCGTCTGCTGAAAATGGTCGAGCATCTTTCCGACGATCAACTCGCGCGCATGCGGCTGGGCGGACACGATCCCATCAAAGTTCATGCGGCGTTCCGCGCCGCGGTCGACACCACCGGCGCGCCGACCATCGTTCTGGCGAAGACCATCAAGGGTTACGGCCTCGGCGAGGCGGGTGAAGGCAAGAACATCACGCATCAGCAGAAAAAACTGAACGAAGACGAGTTGCAGATGTTCCGCTCGCGCTTCGGAATTCCCATCCCGGACGATGAACTGCATAACGCGCCGTTCTACCGCCCGTCCGACGACAGCGCCGAGATCAAGTACATGCAGGCGCGCCGCCAGCAACTCGGCGGATACATGCCGACGCGCAAGGTCCGGGCCGCGGCGCTACCGGCCATTCCCGATGCGCACTTCGAGGAATTCCACAAAGGCACCGACGGCCGCGAAGTTTCAACGACCATGGTCTTCGTGCGGCTGCTGGCGAAGTTGCTGCGCGATCCGGAACTTGGCAAGCTGATCGTTCCGATCGTTCCCGATGAAGCCCGAACTTTCGGCATGGAAGCTTTATTCAGACAGGTGGGGATTTATTCCAGCGTCGGCCAGAATTACGAACCCGTCGACATGGACACGCTCCTTTATTACAAAGAAGCGAAGAACGGTCAGATTCTCGAGGAAGGCATCACTGAATCCGGTTCGATGTGCTCGTTCATCGCGGCGGGCACGGCCTACGCCAATCACGGCATCAACACGATTCCCTTCTTTATTTATTACTCGATGTTCGGGTTCCAGCGCATCGGCGACTTAATCTGGGCGGCGGCCGACATGCGCTGCCACGGATTCCTGGTCGGAGGCACGGCCGGACGCACCACGCTGGCTGGCGAAGGGCTGCAGCATCAGGACGGTCACAGCCATGTGCTGGCGCTGCCGGTGCCGAATCTGCTCTGCTACGATCCGGCGTTTGCGTATGAGATTGCCATCATTATTCAGGATGGCATCAAGCGGATGTATATCGATCAGGAATCGATTTTCTATTACCTGACGGTCGGCAACGAGCCGCTGGCCATGCCCGCGATGCCGGCGGGAGAGAACATTCGTGAAGGCGTGCTGAAGGGGCTGTATCGCTTCAAGACTTCGACCAAGAGCGACGCCAAGCTGCGCGCGCAACTGCTGGGCAGCGGCGCGATTATGTTTGAAGTGCTGAAGGCGCAGCAGATTCTGGAAGAAAAATATGGCGTCGCCGCCGACGTGTGGAGCGTGACCAGCTATAAAGAGCTGTATCGTAATGCCAACGATTGCGAACGCTGGAACATGCTGCATCCGGGGGAACCGGCGAAGGTGCCGTATGTTACGCAGACTTTGAAGGATGCGGCGGGGCCGTTTATTGCGGCGTCGGATTACATGAAGGTGCTGCCGGAGAGTCTGGGCAAGTGGGTGCCGGGACAACTGGTCTCGCTGGGCACTGACGGTTTCGGGCGCAGCGAGAGCCGCGTAGCGTTGCGCGATTTCTTTGAGGTCGATGCGAAGCACATCGTGCTGGCGACGCTGGGTGCGCTGGCGCGGGAGAGCAAGATCGGCACCGACGTGGTGAAGCGGGCGATCGGGGAACTGGAAATCAATCCCGACAAGGCGAATCCGGCGGTGACCTAGTAATTCGTCGCCAGACACACCCTATAACATCGAGATCTGAGAAAAGGAATCAACGCAGTGATTGAATTCAAACTTCCTGAGCTGGGAGAAAATATCGAACAGGGCGATCTGGTGCGCCTGATGGTGGCGCCTGGCGCTATGGTGAGCACCGGTCAAGCGGTCATGGAACTGGAGACCGATAAGGCGGTCGTTGAAGTGCCTTCGTCAGTCACGGGAACTGTGCAGGAAATTCGCGTCAAAGAAGGGGACAAGATCAAAGTCGGCCAGGTGATCTTCACCGTGGAGAACGGTGCCGGAGCCAAGCCTGCGAGTGAACCTGCCGTGGCGGCTTCGCCGCAGAAAGCTGCTCCCGCACCTGCTTCAGTTGCTACACCACAACCAACCACCGCGCCCGCCGCCGCACAAGCCTCTGCTTCCGCTGCTCCTGCGGCGGAGCGTGCTGTCCGCCGCGCCCAGCCGCAGGCCGGCGGCGAGTTTAAGCTGCCCGAACTTGGGGAAAACATTTCACAGGGCGATCTGGTGCGACTGATGATCGCGCCTGGCACAAAGGTCTCAGAAGGCCAGCCGGTGATGGAACTCGAGACTGACAAGGCAGTGGTGGAAGTGCCGTCGTCGGTGAGCGGCGTGGTGAAGGAAGTAAAAGTAAAGGAAGGCGAGAAGATTAAAGTCGGACAAGTGATCTTCACGCTCGAAGGCGGAGCCGTAGCGCCTCTGCCTGCGCGCACCAGCAACGCTCCGGTGGAACATGTTTCCGGACAACACGGAGCGCGGCTGGCATTTCAGGCGGCGATTCGCGCTGAGGGGAAAACGGAAGAACAGGCGCTGCCGCCGGATCAGCCGCAACCGGCAGCGACGGTATTTAGCATGCCGGTTCAACTGGGCAAAGTCGCTGGAACAGAACATCGCCAGCCCATTCCCGCAGCGCCCCACGTGCGGCGACTGGCACGCGAAATCGGCGTCGACATCTACGAGGTGAAAGGAACAGGGCCGGGCGGACGGATCAGCGAAGACGACGTCAAGTTGTATGCCAAAGCCCTGCTGGCCGCCGTAGCGAGTGCGGCGCAGGCGCCTCCACGCGCGGGCCACTTCGCGCAGCCGCAGCTTCCGGATTTCGCGAAGTGGGGCAAAGTTGAGCGGGTTTCGATGCGCGGCGTTCGGCGCAAAACCGCCGAACATCTTGCCGAAGCCTGGAACACGATTCCGCACGTCACGCAGCTTGACCGCGCCGACATCACTGAGCTCGAACAATTGCGGGCGCGGTTCGCGCCGAAGGCCGAAGAAGCGGGCGGCAAGATGACCGTCACCGCAATTGCGTTGAAAGTTTGCGCGGCGGCGCTCAAAGTATTTCCGCAGTTCAACGCCAGCATCGATATTGAGAAGGAAGAAATTATTTACAAGCAATACATCCACATCGGCGTGGCCGCCGATACCGACCGCGGGCTGCTGGTTCCGGTGATTCGCGACGTCGACAAGAAAAACATCGTCGAGCTCGCCGTCGAGTTGTCGCAGCTTTCCAAAAAGGCCCGTGACAAAAAAATTACTCCCGACGAAATGCAGGGCGGGACTTTCACCATTACGAATCTGGGTGGGATCGGCGGCATTGGTTTTACCCCGATCGTAAATTTTCCGGAAGTCGCGATTCTCGGGCTGTCGCGGTCGCGGATGGAGCCGGAGTGGATCGAATCGAAGGACGGCGGGAAGTTTGAGCCGCGGCTGATTCTGCCGCTCTCGCTCTCCTACGACCACCGGCTGATTGACGGCGCCGATGCAGCCCGCTTCCTGCGCTGGATCGCGGAGGCGTTCGAGCAGCCGTTCCTGCTGTCGGTGCAGGGTTAAAACAAAATCATGAACCACGAGGACACAGAGGATCACAGAGTAGACCGAGAGCGCCGTGGCTTTTTCCTGCGCCCCTCCGTGACCTCCGTGGTTAAAGTCTTATGCCCGAATCCTTAAATATTGCAGTGGTCGGCGCCGGCCCCGGAGGATACGCCGCTGCGTTTCTTGCGGCCGATCTCGGCATGACGCGTCACCCTGATCGATCCGGAAGTGAATCCCGGCGGCGTGTGCCTGTACCGCGGTTGCATTCCTTCGAAAGCCCTGCTGCATGTGGCGAAGTTGATCGAAGAGTCGGAACAGGCCAAGAACTGGGGCATCGAGTTCGCCGCGCCGAAAATCGATCTGGCGCGTTTGCGCTCGTGGAAAGAGGGCGTGGTTAAGAAATTGACCGGCGGGCTGGGCATTCTCTCCAAGCAGCGCAAGGTTACCTACATTCAAGGGCGCGCCGGATTTGAAAATTCTACGACGCTGCAAATCACCAAGGCCGACGGTTCGACGCAATCACTTTCATTCGACCGCATCATCCTCGCGACCGGGTCACGTCCGGCGATCGTTCCCACACTCAAGCTCGATACGCCGCGCATGATGGATTCGAGCGGCGCACTGAATCTGGAAGACATTCCCGGAACGCTTCTGGTGGTAGGCGGCGGATATATTGGCCTCGAGCTGGGATCGGTGTATGCGGCGCTGGGCACGCGCGTGACCGTGGTGGAAATGCTGCCGGGATTGCTGCCGGGCGCGGATCGCGATCTGGTTCTGCCGCTGCACAAGCGGCTGGAAAAAATGTTCGACGGGATTCTGCTCAACACTACGGTCGCTTCGGTGAAGGACGAAGGCAGCGGCATTCGCGCGACGCTCAAAGGGCAGGACGGGAATACGCAGGAAAAAGTCTTCGATCGCGTACTCGTCTCCGTCGGGCGCAAGCCGAATTCGGAGATCCCCGGCCTTGAGAAGACGCAAGTCAAGGTTGGCCCCAAGGGCTTTATTGAAGTGAACCAGCAGTTGCAGACTGGCGATCCGTCCATCTACGCGATCGGCGACGTGGTGGGCGAGCCCATGCTTGCGCACAAGGGCATGCATGAGGGACGCACCGCAGTTGAAGTCATCGCGGGACACAAAGTTGCTTTCGAGCCCAATGCAATTCCAGCCGTCGTGTTCACTGATCCGGAAATCGCATGGTGCGGATTGACCGAGACGCAGGCGCAAAAAGAAAACCGCGAGGTCAAGGTCGCGAAATTTCCCTGGGCGGCTTCCGGCCGCGCCGTTACGCTCGACCGGCCTGAGGGGATGACCAAGCTGCTGATCGATCCGCAGACTGAGCGCCTGCTGGGCGTCGGTATCGTCGGCGTGGGTGCGGGCGAAATGATTGCGGAGGGCGTGCTCGCCATCGAGATGGCCGCACTGGCCAAAGATATTGCGCTGACGATTCATCCGCATCCGACGCTATCGGAAACGGTGATGGAGTCCGCCGAAGTTTTCTTCGGCACCAGCACGGACATTTACCGGCCGAAGCGATGACGCAGCCGCACTACCGCAATCGACGCTGCCTTCAGTCGTTTCGATAGAATCAAATCTGCGCGATGAGCTGCGCCGACTCCGCACGCGGGAGCCACAAGACAGATCGATGCTTACTTTTCCCAAGCCGTCATTTTCGATTACCCTTTCTTTTCTTGCCGCTCTATTCCTGCTCGCCACTCCTGCGCCAGCGCAATCTCCCCTGAGCGGAATACTGTCTCCTGCTTCCGCGGCATCCAGTACGACCAACTCGGCAAGCGATCCCCTGGGACGCGCTACGCCTTCGGGCGCTGTGCTCGGATTCTTGCAGGCGGCGCAATCGGGAAACTACAGCATCGCCGCGCAATATCTACAGATGAGCTCGGCGCGGCGGCAGGCCGAAGGCGAGCAGATTGCCAGCCAGCTCAACACGGTGTTAAACAGCCCTGCTTTCAGCGGACGCGTGGGAAGTTTCACGCAAGCGGATGGAATCCCGCAGGAAGGCGTTGCGCTGGGCCGGCAGAAACTCGGATTGATGTCGTCAGGCGACGTTGAGGCCGACCTTGAGCTGGTCCGCGTGTCGGACCCCAGCGCGGGAAGAATCTGGCTGATCTCTTCCGACACGCTGACCAAGGTTCCCGAACTTTACGACCAGGTTGAGGCGCGGCAGGTCGAGCACAAACTACCTGCTGTGCTGGTGAAACATTCGATTGCGGGAATGCCATTGTGGCAGTGGCTGGCGCTGCTGCTGGCTGTGCCGATCGCGGCGGCGATTAGCTGGATCGTTCTGGTAGTGCTGGAAGTTCCTGTGCGCTGGTGGGCGCGGCGGCGGGGGAACGTCGAAATCGCGAACTGGCGCTCGGTTTCTGCCCCGGCGTGGCTGCTCGCAGGAACTCTGGTGCATCAGTTTTTCGCTCGCTACCTCGGCATCGCGCTGCTGCCGCGACACTACTATTTTCAGTTCACGTCGATCGCCCTCATCGTCAGCGTGACCTGGATCGTGTGGCGAGTGGTGCGCTGGTCGCTGTGGCGCGTGCGCAATCGCGCGCTGGCGCGGGGTCACGCGGGTACGGGCTCACTCATGCTGCTGGGCGAGCGCATTCTCAAGGCGGTCATTTTTGGTGTAGGCGTTCTGGGAGTATTCGGCAGCCTCGGCTTCAACATGAGCACCGCGCTGGCTGGCCTCGGCATTGGCGGCCTAGCCATTGGTCTCGGCGCCCAGCAGACCCTTGCGAATTTTTTCGGCGGCGTCTCCGTGCTCGGCGATGAAGTGTTTCGCGTGGGAGACGTTTGCCGCTTCGGCGATCGCACGGGCGTTGTCGAAGACATTGGACTCCGTTCGACCCGCATCCGCACCGAGGAACGGACGCTGGTGGCCATTCCCAATGGAACGGTGGCTACCATCAACCTGGAGAATCTCAGCCGCCGCGACAAGATATTGATAAAGACCACTCTCGGCTTACGCCCGGAAAGCAAGGCCGACCATGTGCGCTTCGTGCTTACGGAAATTCGCCGCCTGCTCTATAGCCACTCGAAAGTGGAGACTGCAACCGTGCGAGTGCGGCTTACTGACATCGCCGGAAGTTCCCTCAGCGTGGAAGTGATGGCTTATATCCTGACGCGGGACTTCAATGAATTCGCAGCGATCCGCGAGGATCTGCTGCTGCGCATGATGGATGTGCTCGAAGACGCAGGTGGTGGGTTGGCGCTGCCGTCGCAGACACTTTATCTGAGTCGTGACTCGGGAGTGGAGAAGGAAAAAGCCGATAATGCCATCAAGAAAATCGCCGATTTACGGGACGGCAAGCAGTTGCCGTTTCCTGACTTCCATCAGGACGATATCTCGGCCTTGAAGGGGTCGATCGAATATCCGGCTGCGGAGTCAGCAGCCCGCAAGTCGAGTGACGGCTCCCGAAACAGCCGCTAGCCCGATCCCCAGGCCCTCCCGAGCCGCTCCGACGACCCTGTCCGCCCGCCCTGCCCAATTCCCAAGGTTGCAGATTTCTTCATCTTGCCAAGACGTTTCGCAGGTGAATATTATTTAGCCCCGGTCTATCCAGCCCCGCCGGCTGGTTCTGTGCCGCTCAATCAATCACCTCCCCCCGCGCCGATCAAGGAGAAGACTAATGCGCTTTCGGATCGTTACCCTAAGAAACGTCCTACTCATGATCTTGACTCTGGCGCTAAGCCTGGTGGCGAACGCGCAGACCGAGAGCACGATCTACACTTTTTCTGAGACCGGAACCTTCTGGCCGCAGGGCGGCTTGCTCGAAGATGGAGCCGGAAACTTTTACGGCACGACTCGCGGCGGCGGAACTTACGGCGTGGGAACGGTGATGGAATTGTCTCCTCCGTCAGTGTCGGGCGGTGCGTGGACGCTGACCACTCTCTACAACTTTGTGCCTTACGGCAGCGGCGGCTACGTTCCGATTTCCGATCTAGTGAAAGATCAGGCGGGCGCATTTTACGGCACCACCTACATGGGCGGCGATCCAGTTTGCAATTGCGGCGTCGTATACAAACTTGTTCCTCCCACCGTCAAAGGTGGCGCGTGGACCCAGTCGCAGATCTACGCCTTCACCGGCAACGCGGATGGCCGGCTCCCTGCTCCGGCCACTCTAGCCTTGACCACAAACGGAGCTGTCTACGGCGTAACGCTGCGGGGCGGAACTTGGGACAGTGGTGTCTTGTATCAACTCACCACCAAGAACGGCAAGACTTACACCGAGAGCGTTCTATATTCCTTCGGCGATCTGGCGGACGCCAGCACGCCTAGCGGCCCGATCCTGCTCGACGCTGCTGGGTCTTTATATGGCGTCACCTCTCTCGGCGGTGCCTTCGGTCAAGGTACGCTGTACAAGTACGTGCCTGCCGCCAACGGCCAGCTCGCCACCTATTCGATCCTGTATTCATTCGGAGGGTCCACTACAACGGGAAGCTATCCCAATGGCAATCTGGTTTTTGACGCCAGTGGGGACATTTACGGCGTCACGAACGGCGGCGGCGATGCAGACGGTGACGGGGTCGCTTACATGCTGAGTCCCGCGAGCCCCACTTGGACCGAGAGCATTCTCTACGCGTTCAACGCGACGAATGGAATCAATCCTATCGGCGGTCTGACCTGGAACCATAAGACGAATCAGTTGTACGGCACGGCCAGCAGTGGGAACGAACATCCCGCCGGAGACGGAAGCATTATTCTGTTGTCGCCTCCCGCGAAGAAGGGCGGGGCGTGGACCGAGCAGACACTGTTCCAGTTTACGTACCGCGTGAATGGCGGCTATCCGACGGGCGCGATCACGCTCGATAGCAAGACTGGAATCATCTACGGTACGGCGCAAAACGGCGGCATTGAAGGCTGCGATTTGTTTTGCGGAACGATCTGGCAGATCACGAATCCGTAAGGACGGTTTATCGCGAGAGCTTTCGCGGGCACATCCATCCTTCGTGTGCAAGTCTTCGTGCCCTCGCGGGTGAATACCGCGGATTAACTTGCACTTACCACTCCGGCGAACTCCAACAAAATTCGCCGTAAGGCGAATTACTCCCGTAACTTGCCGCGGCTTACGCCTGTACCTAGGATGACCTTGGTATGGGTTACCAAGCTCTTCTCTTCTGTCCCGATGAAAAGACCGCTCGCACGGTGACGCAAGTCCTGGGCGAGCTGGAGTTCACCATCGAGGCCTGCCTCGAGCCATTCGCTGCAGTCAAGAAGCTGATGGGCCAACACTTCGACGCTGTGGTGGTCGACTGCGATAACGAGCAGAATGCCACACTCTTATTCAAAAGCGCGCGCAATTCGACGTCAAACCAGGGGTCGCTTGCCGTAGCTGTCGTGGAAGGTCAGGCCGGGGTCGCGAAGGCGTTTCGTATCGGCGCCAACCTCGTCCTGACCAAACCCATCAATATTGAACAAGCCAAGGGAACGTTGCGCGTAGCGCGCGGACTGCTGCGGAAGGGCGATCCCGCGAAACCCGGGGCGCCGACTGCTGTTGCTTCGGCTGCAGCGCCGGCTGCACCTCCGGCCGCAGCTGCGTCGAAGTCCGTGGCAGCGAAACCGGCCCCGGCCGCGAAACCTGCAGCTCCAGCGGCAGTTTCAACGCCGCGTCCGGCTGCATCTCCGGCGGCGGCTAACCCTGCCGCCAGTCCAGCGTGGCCCGCGACGGCGGCAAGTTCGCCTGCCGTGCACGCGCCTGTGGCACAAAGCTCGGTTGGATCGAGCAGGGTCGCGACACCGTCAGTCGCACCGAGCCCCGGTGTAGCGGCGCCGGCTGCACCAGTCCCTTCTGCGCACGAAGAAGACGTGCTCGAAATTGTGGAAGAGTCCACGCCGACGCCATCGGTTCCTGCGCCGGCACACAACGCTTTCGGTGTCCCGCTGGCGCAAGCGTCGAAGGTTCCAACAGCATCGACTGCAGCCGCAGCATCCGCTGCGGTCGAAGGTAAATCCGAATTCAAAGGCGGCTCGCCGGCAATCTCCGCGGGCGGAGCTGCCAGTGCTCCTGCCCCGGCCAGAGAAATTCCGGCGACCCACGCTGTGGAGCCTTCGCCCGAGAGCGGCAGTGCGCCAATCACGAACGATCTCGAAAAATCGGTGGAAGCACCGAGCGAGTCGTCGAGCCTTGTGGGCGCTGCACCATCTTTCACGTTCGGCGGTTCGAATCTGCCCGAGCAATCAAGTGGCGGCAGCAAGAAAATTCTGTTGGGATTAGCTGCAGCCGCAATCGTGGTTGTGGCTCTATACTTCGGATACACACAATTCGGCGGACGGTCGGCACAACCGTTGAGCGCGCCGGTAAGCACGCCAGCGCCAGTAAAATCGGCCACAGCGCCGGTGCCGGCATTGAAGCCGAGCGGAGCTCAGTCCTCAACGCCGGTATCGGCTGGAAGCACCGCAAGTTCGCAGCCCGCAACCCCCTCGGCGTCAAAGCCCCCGGTGAGTGACTCGGACGCTGTTTCTGACGACGTTGCGATTACGACGTCGAGTTCTACAAGATCATCGACACCTGCCGGCAAGACTGCGGTCGAAGCCAAACCCGCTGAAGCACCGATGGTGGTCAAGGGAGGCACGGCTCATGCGGTCGAGGCGCCGCCCGTGGCCGACGCTCCGGCTCCCAGCCTTACAGGGATGACAACCGGTGCAAGCGCTCCTCCACCAAACCTGGTCGGCAGCGAAAGCGCACCCAAACCGATTCTTCAGACAATCCATATCTCGCAGGGCGTATCTCAGGGATTGCTGATTAAAAAAGTTCAGCCGTCTTATCCACGGAGCGCGCTCACTCTGCGGGTTGAGGGTGCAGTCGAATTGATGGCGACGATCTCAAAGACGGGCGACATTACGCACATCAAGATTCTGAGCGGAGATGGGCAGCTCACCAAAGCCGCCGCCGACGCCGTGAAGCAATGGAAGTACAAACCGTATCTGCTGAACGGCGAACCGGTCGAGATTCAGACCCAGGTCACCATCAACTTCAAACTGCCCGACTAAATTCCTCGGCGACTTACCGCGCCGCGATTACGTCGAAGGGCCGCATCATCTCGTTGTCTTCGTGCTCAAGAATGTGGCAGTGCCACACGTAGCGTCCCACATATCCATCAAAGCGGATAATGATGCGAGTCACCATGCCGGGGTCGGCACGCACTGTATCTTTCCATCCCGCTTCACCAGGCTCGGGCGGCACAGCGAGGCCCGTATACCTCAGGGTTCCTTTACTCCAATAAGTGTTCAGATCAAACTTTCTGCGGTCGAGAATCTGAAAGCGAACCAAGTGCAGATGTATGGGGTGCGAATCGTCGGTGGTGTTCAACAACTCCCAAATCTCGGTCGAATCGAGCACCGGATTTTCCGTGACCGGCATACTCCAGTGCGCATTGTTGAGTAGCATGGTCACCGGTCTTTGAACCAGGTCATCGATTTCTATCAGGCTGAGTGTGCGGGTCTTTATGGCCGTGGCCTCCGCGATTTTGGGAACTGGTCTAAGAGACTGAGGCAGTACGCCGGTCTCACCCCCGCTCGGCTTAGCCGCAGTCTTGCCCACGCGCAGTTGCATCACGTTGGAATTATCGTTCTTAAGAATAATGTTGCTTCCCGCCAGTCCGGCAAAGTCTACGACCACGTCGGCGCGTTCGCCCGGCGCCAGAGAAATTCGCTCCAGCTGAATCGGCGCCGGCAACAATCCCTGGTCCGTGCCAATCTGATGGAACGCTGGTCCGCTCGGCAGCGACAAATGAAGGAATCGGCCGTTGGAACCGTTCAGCACGCGAAACCAATACTTGCGCGGCTCGACTTCCAGATACGGAAAGAGCTTGCCGTTCACCATCAGCGCGTCGCCGAAAACCTCCGGCACCCAGGGCTTCCGCGGATCGCCCGACACAGGATAATTCAACTGCGCATCGAGATCGAAAATTCGGTCGTACATCACCAGCGGGATTTCGTATTTCCCGCTCGGCAGTTCGAGAGCATCTTCCACATCATCACGCACGAAAAAAACTCCCAGCATGCCCGCGAAAACATTCAGCCGATTAATCCCCAGTGCGTGATCGTGATACCAGAGCATGGCCGCGTCCTGGTGATTGGGGTAATGGCAAATCGCCGACTTGCCGGACACAAACCAATTCTCCGGATAGCCGTCACTCTCCGGCGGAGCCTTCGCGCCATGCAGATGAACCACCGTGCGCACGTCGGGCTTATCGGCTTCGGCGCCGTGAATACTGTGATCGATGGGCAGAAAGTGCGACTGTGGCAGTTCATTGGCCCACTCCACCAGCAATCCCTGGCCGCTGCGCGTTTCAAACGTCGGCCCCGGAGAACACGCGGCATATCCCCAAAATCGCGTCGGCTTCATATCGCGGTGGACCTTGCTATCAAACTGCCGCATCGCGATGCGATAGTAAGGAAGCTTGACTGAAGGGTCGGTGGGACTGGGGCGCAACTCGCTCGATTTGGCGATCTCGGGAATCGGTAGAACATCGACAAAGGGAGTCAGCGAATTCGGATTCAGCTGCGTGCGGAACTTCGGCGCGGCCCGGTGAGATCCGCTCTGACCGAGAGCAGATGATATCGCCGCGATGCCGCCGTAGTGAAAGAATTCTCGCCGGGTAATGGACAATCTGCCAACTTCTCCTGAATCGCCGTTCTCAGATAATTCTAGAAAATATTGCGGAACGATTATGTTCGCAGAAACTTCTCTGGAACGCGACACGCGGGCATGCAACCATCTCTGGCCACATGCCCGCGCTGCACAACCTCGCGGAGAGCTATGCCTGCTTCTACGGCTCTTTTTCTCCGCTGGTTGGATTCAGAAACAGAACACCGTTGTTGCGCATTTTCTTGAAGTCAAACATCTGGCTGATAGAGTTGGCGATCACGTCGAACGAGCCAGTTCCGATGCGCTCTCCGCCCAGCCAGTTGTCTTCGATGAAATGAATCACCGAGGTCTGATCGGTGACGGTGTGGTCGACAAAGTTCTGCCGCGCCCATGGTGAAATCACCAGGAGTGGCAGGCGTGGCCCATATCCGCAACGCCCGAGGGCGTGCAGGTTGGTGGCGTTGAGTCCGGGCAGGGAGTTGGTTGCGGTGCCGCAAGTTCCCGGCCCGGTAAGTGCATCCGACGGACCGGTGGACTGGTTGACGATGGGCGCGATCTGGTGGTCGTACCATCCATCAGAATCGTCGTACGCGATGACCACGGCCGTGCTGCTCCAGGTGGGAAGAGTCTGCAGGAAATTGACCGTATTCACCACAAACGTCTGCTCGTCCAGCGGATCGGAATAGCCGGCATGGGCATCCTGATAGCCCGGTGCTTTTAGGAAGCTGACGGCCGGCAGATTGCCCGCCGCGGCTGCCGTGTAGAAGTCCTGAATATCGTACTGGTGGTTGGCTGGGCCGGCGTTCCCGATCTCTGCAACGGATGCGGGCCGCGCGTGAGTCGGATTGGCCGTCGTGGCCCAGTAGGCGAACAGCGAGTGGTGGGGAATGTAATCGGACTCGGTGACGCCCGAAATTGCCGACGTCGTGGTGCGGCTGCAGCCCGTGGTGCCATTGGGATTCACGGTCGAGAGATTGAACCCGCCCATGAAGCCGCCCCAGCTCACGCCCGCCGCGGTCAGCAGGTCGCCGATATTCTTGCTGCCCATCGTACCCTGCGCCCGCGTCGGCGAAGAGCAGACGTCGCCAATCGGATCGGCATCGCCAATCATCGTGAGGGATCCGTCGCTGCCCCCGCTGACTTCATCTCCCGTTCCGTTCAGGGTATTGATCACGCCGTTGGTCTGGCCTGACACCAGGTTAATTACGCCCGGAGTCGAGGGGCCAAACGTCGAGCCGTACGAGTTGTCATTAAGAGAAAAGTACTGCGCGTAGTTCCACATCGCGGTGACGGTGTTGCCGTCAAAATATCCCATGACCAGTCCGTTGGTCTGGGTGACACCAGAGCCCGATGGCGGAGGACCGGCCGTACCCGTGTTGAGCGGGAATAAATCCATCAGCCCGAGGTCGAAAGCCTGTTGCTCGGCGGTGTAGTCATGATCTTGGTCGTTGGTGTAAGCCTGCGAGCGACCCAAGCGGAAGGGATTCGAAGCACCGGTTCCGTTGGCGGGATTCAGGTTTGGGTTGGCGTTCAACAGCGCGTTGCCGAGGCCGTTCACCGTAGGTGTCTCAGCCGCTGCCACGAATCGGGGTTCGCTCCTGGGATTGGTCGCGTACGGGTAGGTTCCAAAATAATGGTCGAAGGAAACATTTTCGTTAAAGATCACAACCATGTGCTGAATCGGCGTCGCAGTGGCCGGTGCGGACTTTCTGCTTTGCTTTGCCGCCGGTTTGGATGCAGCCAAGGCGGGCATGACGGTCGGTCCCAGGGTCGTGATCAGTGCCAGTAGCAGAGCCATCGTTTTTCTGGGTGCTTCGGATTTCAGCTTCTCTATCATTCTGTCCTCCTGTGCCCCGGGCGGGCCGCTCGCAGGACAGGGCTTGCCCTGCCCAGCGCCGCTTTCCCGATCGGGGTTGAGAATGAAACCATAGCCGCCAAATGTTTCAGCGCGGTTGCAGGCACGTTAAATGAACGTTAATTTGCGGCCGGACTCGGCCAGTTTGGAGTTTTCCACAGGCCGAGGCGAGAAGTGATCACGGATGGGGAGAGGGGAAGGATCGATGAGAATCCTGATGCGCACGCGGTCGCCAGCCCTTTCGCGAAAAGCGCAAAAAAATGAGGAATCCTTTTCGCGGGGGTTGCAAGAGGACAACGATCTGCGCGTTTTACTGCGGCTGCATCACTTCGTCGATCACCACCTTGCCGCCCTTGTCGGCAGTGATGACCTTGTGGATCGGGGCGTATCCGCTGAGCGTGATGTCGACCACATAGTTGCCGGGATCGAGTGCCACATCGACGGGTGAACCCTTATCCAGCATGCGCTGGTTGATTGCAACCTGGGCGCCCTTGGGTTGAGTACGGATGGTAACCAGTCCCTGGCCCGCCGGCACGCCTTTTCCCCCGAACAGCTTCGACATCTTACCCACGGTTTTGATGTCGTCGGTATTGCCGAGCGAACGCAGCGTCGGCGAGAAGTTGAAGGTCTGCCCCAGCGCGAACTGCCCGTTCATGGTCTCGTCGATGTAGCCAGGCATCCGGACAAGAACCACATGTTGGCCTTTGTCGACATTGATCTGGGCGGGAGTTTTCGTGCCCACATTGCGGCCGTCTACGAAAACACTGGCACCCTGCGGATCGCTCTTCACGATCAGCGTCGCCATCAACTGCGCCAGGTGAATGACGGTGGTGGTGCGGTTGGCTGAGGTCACATTCACGGTGCGCGAATCGGTGCCAAACCCGGCCTTGCTGACGGTTATGGAGTGTTGCCCTGGCTGAAGGCTGGTTAGCAGGAACGGCGTGACGTAGCTGGGATCAGAGGCGCCATCGACCTGCACTTGCGCGCCCTGCGGAGTTGAGTCGATTGCAAGCTGACCAGGAATTACGACTGGAGCGACGGCTTTACCATGCTTGGCATTGCGCGATCTCGAAGAAGCGACCGGCTGGCTTGCGGGAGGTTCGGGCTCCGACGCCACCGGCTGAGCTTGCACCGGCGCCGGCGCCTCGACCGGAGCAGGAGTCAACGCTCTCTTCTTGGCCGCGGGCTGAGGGGTGTCGGGCTGCGAACTGGTGTCGGATGTGGCCGTCGGCTGCGCGGCATTGGAGTCATCGTCACTGTTCAAACTATGAACGTAGATGGTGACGCCGATACCGATCACGATGATCAGGGCGATGGCTCCCCCGATCGCATAGCCCATGAGCTTGGGCGGAACGCCTTTGATTTCTTTGATGGCTTTTTCAGCAACTTCACGCGGCTGAATCCTGGGCTTCTCGTCCGGCTTCTTCCCGCCTTGAAAACGCGGGGCCGGTGCGGCCGCGAATTGCGCGGGCGGTGACTCGGGAGAGGGCGTAGGCGAAGCTGGAATTACAATTTCCTTGAGCGGAGGCAGCTCCGTCATCTCGGAAAAGCTAACCGCGCCGGTGGCACTCTTCTGGCCGCCTTCTGCCATCATCGGATCGACTGCGATTTTTGGACCGTCGTCCTCCACCGGCGGCTGGAAGGTTTCGACTTCCGGCTCGTCGGCTACCGCCGCGGACATCGATGCCGTAGGTTCCTCAGACGAATCGAGTGTCGCCTTCACGCAGGAAGAAATGAACTGATTGGAGAGATCAATCTCTGGCGCTTCCGTCTGCGAAGCATCATAAGAAGACGGGGCCACATCACCGCCGCCAGCTCCCGCGGCAGCCGCGGCTGCTTTAGGAACGGCCAGCTTGGAAACTGGATTAGCCAGGGCTGACGACCGGGCTTCCGCGCGGGCGGCCGCTGGAGCGTCAACTTTGGGCGCGGCCGGTTTCGGCGCCGCTGGCTTGGCTGCAACAGGCCGCGGAGCGGGAGCGGCCTTGGCAACCGGCGCCGCGACTGGCTTGGGAGCCGCCGGGCTCTTGGCTGCTTCCGCTTTTTTCGCTGGCTTCGACTCTTTGCATTTTTCGAGATCGTCGAGCAGCTCCCTGCCGCTCTGGTAACGCTCCGCCGGATCCTTGGCCAGAGACTTCATGATCAGATCACTGAGCAGAGGATGAACCTTAGGATTCACATGCACCGGCGCGGTGGGGGTGCTTTCGAGAATGCTCTGCCGCAAACCCTCGGCATCTTCGCGATCAAAGGCCTTGCGCTCAGTCACCATTTCATAAAGCATAGCGCCCAGGCTGAACAGATTCGAGCGGGCATCGGTGGCTTCGCCACGCACTTGCTCCGGCGACATGTAATGCAAGACCGAGGGCACTTCGCCGTCAACGTACTGTACGAACTTGCCCACACTGGAGATGCCGTAGCTGAGAATTCTTACGGTGCTGTCCCATCCGCACATGATCTTGGAGGGTTCCAGGCTGTAGTGAACAATATTGTGGGAGCGCGCGTGTTCAAGACCGCTGCACAGTTGACGGCCGATATCAAGCAGGTCCCAGATGGAAAATCCTTCTTTGCGGGCCAGCATGGTGGCGATGCTGTTACCCTGCACGTATTCCATGGCGGCGCAGAACTGGCCTTCAATGGTGCCAGCACCAGAAACCGGCGTGATGTTGGGGCTGCTTAAAACCTTGGTGGTCTCCGCTTCAGCCAGCAGTGCTTGTTCTAGAGCCGTGGCGTGCTCGCCGAACGCGCTCAACTGAATTGCTTTCAGAGCAATAGTTTGTCCGCTCTCAGAGTCGTTGGCTTTGTACACCACGGTGGTGGGCGATTTCGCCAGTTCACCGAGGATTTCGAAGTGGCCGAGTTTAGTTGGCATTATCGTTTTTCCAGCTCCATCCCATCGCATGCCCGTCGGCGTCGGCCGCAACACAAGTCGGCGAGCGCGGACCCGGAGGAATGGGTAGGGTTAGGATATCGGTGCCGGTGCAAACTTTCGAGTTACCAAGGTAAGCGCGTAACGCCGTTGGATAGGGCCCGGTTGGCGGCCTTTTGCTAGTGAATTGCCTCGCCCAGACGCGCCGCCAGACGGCCAATATAGGCGATAAGTTCCGGCGGTTCATGCACCTGGAAATCGACCCCCAGCATGGACAGGTGGATCGTAATCCCTTCCAGCGAGTGCGCGCCGGTGTGCAGCATGCAGGACTCTGCGTCAATCGGCACCAACATGCCGGCGGATGGAGGAATGCGTTTGGTGAGGGCCTCGACCGGCGCGCGCAGCGTGATCCGCGCCTTGTAGGGATAGGGCACTTGCGACAGGGATTTCGAAACGTATGCGGCGAAATCTCCCTCCGGCGGTTTACGCGGTTTGAAATGAGTAGAGGTCTTCAGCTTGCCCTCGATACGGTCGACGCGAAACGTTCTCCAGTCTTCGCGGGCGGTGTCCCAGGCGGCGAGATACCAGCGATATCCGGTATAGACGAGGCGGTGTGGCTCGACCACGCGCGTGCTGGGAGCACCGGCACGGTCGCTGTATTGAAAACGAATTCCCTCCCTATCGCGACACGCGCCGGCTATGGCTGAGAGGCGCTCTGCGTCTACGGTTGGAGCGCGATTGGGGAGTTCTGAGTTTGCATCATTTGAGTCGCGATTGCTTGCGTCGGGATTTTCTGTGGCGCGATTATTTGAGCGGCGATTGCTGAGGGGCACGATGTAGCCGTGCAAGGCGGCGACGCGGTTGCGCAAGCGCGGCGGCAATACTTGTTCGAGCTTCAGAAGTGCCCGCAGCGATGCTTCTTCAATGCCGGTCACGCTGCCGCTCGCGGCGGTGCGCAGACCGAGAGCGACCGCGACCGCTTCGTCGTCGTCGAGCAGCAATGGCGGCAAAATCGCTCCCGCGCCTAGCTGGTAGCCGCCCGCGGTTCCCGAGGTCGAGTGCACGGGATACCCCAGGCTGCGCAGGCGGTCCACGTCGCGACGCAAGGTTCGCGGGGTGACGGCGAGTCGGCGGGAGAGATCGGCTCCCGCCCAGTAGCGTTGCGCCTGAAAAAGCGACAGTAGCCGGAGCAGGCGGGCTGAGGTCTGCAACATGATTTTCATTGTGCCACAGATCGAGGACTGAATCTGTCCGCAATGACTGTTACGGTTCCGCTGTCGATTGCAGCCAGATTCGGCCGCATCGACGTTGCTCTGAACGTTCGGGGGAAGAAAATTATGAAGCTGACGGATTTTTTGCTGGCCGCATTGGAGCGCGAGGCCGCGGTCACGCGCAGCACACTGCAACGCGTGCCGGAAGGTCACAACCACTGGAAGCCGCATCCAACGTCGATGGCGCTGGGCTATCTCGCGTCACTGATTGCAACCTTGCCGGCTTGGATCGCGACCATGGTGAACCAGGACGAACTGGATCTCAAGTCCCTGGGAGCGACGAAGTTCAAAGCTCCGGAGTGGAGCAGGCGCGCTGAACTGGTGACCGCGCTCGATACAGGTCTTGAACAAGCGCGCGCAGCGCTAGCGAACACAACCGACGAACATCTGCTCGCCCCTTGGAAATACCTGGTGGGTGGACGGATCGTCGACGAGAGCCCGCGCCACGTCATGATCACTGACTCGGTGTTCAGTCACCTGGCGCACCACCGCGGGCAGTTGACGGTTTATCTGCGATTGACCCAGACATCGGTCCCCGCACTGTGTGAGCCGTCGGCAGATCGTGGACTGGTCGCGTATTCGTTGAACCGAGAAAAAACAGTTCACGGCGTAACTTTACCCTCGCAGCGGTAGTTGTAAATGTTAGGCGGTGTGACATTTGTCATCCCGCTCTAATGACGATCTCCACTGGTCGGTGAGGCTGCCTCGCGAGACTATGAAGATCAGAGAGGATCAAGAAAATCGCGGCGGGATGGGCCGGCTGTGTGAATTCGGTGAGTGCTTTGAGCCATTCAAAAATCAAATCCGTCCGGGTTGTCGATAGCGCGGTACTTCGTCTATTCTTGGTGGGCTTGGGCGTGCCTGCCTGCTGCGCCCAGCTCCCGGTTCCCTCTGGAGTTCGCTCATGACGTTGACCCGGTTTGTCACCAAGAACGCGTTCCGCAACAAGCGCCGAAGCATTCTGACGGTGTTGAGCATCGCCTTTTCTCTGCTGCTGCTCACGCTCATGATGACCATTTGGCGCGGCTTTTATCTCGACCAGGGCAGCACTGAGTCGAACCAAAGGCTGGTGGTGCGGCACCGGGTTTCTTTGACGTTTTCGCTTCCGGGGTACTATCGCGAAAAAATTCGCGCGATTCCTGGAGTCGCGGCCGTGGTTCCGGTGTCATGGTTCGGAGGAATTTATAAAGACCAGAAGCCGGAGAATTTTTTTGCGCAATTCGGCACCGATCCCGACGAATTCTTCAAAGTGTACCGGGATCTCGAATTGCCACCAGACCAGGTCACAGCATGGCAGCGCGATCGCCAGGGAGTGATTGTGGATTCGGCCCTGGCCAAGAAATATGGGTGGAAGCTGGGCGACCGCATCACCCTGCAGGGCACGATTTATCCGGTGAATCTTGAGTTGATCGTGCGCGGCATCTTTCACGCCAATCCCGACAACAAATCGGTCTACTTCAACACCAAATATGTGGAAGAAGCCGTGCCCACTTTTAAAGGCCAGGCGGGCACTTTCACCATTCTGGCGAGTTCTGCCGGCGACGTGAGCAAGGTGGCCAGCGCCGTAGATGATATGTTCCGCAATTCACCTCAGCCCACTAAATCCGAAAGCGAGAAAGCTTTCGGGTTGGAATTCGTAGCCATGATGGGCAACGTGAAAGCATTCATTCTGAGTATTTGTTCGGCGGTGGTCTTCGCCACGTTACTCGTGTCCGCAAATACGATGGCGATGACGATTCGTGAACGCACGCGCGAAGTAGCTGTTCTGAAAACTCTGGGCTTTACGCGGCGCGGCGTGCTGGGACTGTTCGTCAGCGAAGCGGTGTCGTTATCGCTAATGGGCGGGCTGATTGGCGCGGGGCTGGGATGGCTGATGGTTTACGGTTTGACCCATTCACCCCAGTTCTTCAGTTTTTTCCCGCTCGTGGTCACACCTGGAATCGCGCTGCTGGCGCTTCTGGCGTCCGGAGTGGTGGGATTGCTGAGCGCGGCGGTGCCGTCGTATCACGCTTCGCAAATCAACATTGTGGACGGACTCCGCCACATCGGATGAAGTGACGCAGGATGAAGTGAGCAGGTTGAAATCATGACCCTGGGCAGTTTCGTAGTACGCAACGCTTTTCGCAACAAGCGGCGAAGTGTGCTGACCATGGTCAGCATCAGCTTCTCGCTGCTACTGCTCACGCTCATGATTTGCATCTGGCGGTCTTTTTACGTGGATCAGGTTGCTCCGGAAGCATCGCGGCGCGTGATTACGCGCGACCGGGTTTCGCTGGCATTTTTTCTACCGGCGTTTTACCGCGACAAGATTCGCAGTATTCCGGGAGTAAGCGCGGTCGCGCCGCTGACCTGGTTCGGCGGACGCTACATTGACGAACGCCCGGAACATTTTTTCGCGCAGTTGGCCACCGATCCGGACGAATATTTGAAAGTAGCCTCGGACAAGATCGTCCCGCCCGATCAATTGAAAGCATGGCAGCAGGATCGCGCGGGAGCTTTAGTCGACGTCACCTTGGCGAACAAATACGGCTGGAAAATCGGCGACCACATCACGTTGCAGGGAACTATTTTCCCGGCCAATCTTGATCTGACGATTCGCGCCATCTATCATCGCGACCCGCCGCAGAATGCGTTGTATTTCAACGCCAAATATCTGGAAGAGGCGGTGCCATGGTTCAAAGGTCAGGCCGGATGGTATTCGACCCAGATTGATTCGGCGGATAATGTGTCGCGGGTATCGACGGCAGTGGACGACATGTTCCGCAACTCACCCCTACAAACGAAAACCGAGAGCGAGAAAGCGTTTCAGCTTGGCTTTGTCGCATCGCTGGGAAATATCAAGGCATTCATTCTCGGAATTTGCGGAGCTGTGGTGTTCACCATCATGCTGGTTTCGGCCAACACCATGGCCATGTCGGTGCGCAGCCGGACGCGCGAAGTGGCAGTGCTGAAGACTATCGGCTTCACTAAAGGGCGCGTGCTTTCGATCTTCGTCAGCGAGTCGGTCGCTCTGGCGGTTGCTGGTGGAATCCTCGGAGTTCTTGCGGCGGTGCCCGTAATGTATTTTCTAACCCGCGGTTTCATCGCGCTGGGCGTTCCGCTGGCCATGAAAGTAAATGTACAGACTGCGGGACTTTCGCTGCTGGTTGCTTTGACTCTGGGATTGGTCAGTGGCTATCTTCCGGCGTTCAACGCGTCGCGCATGAATATTGTCGATGGATTGCGGCACATTGGTTGAGTAACGCCGCTGTCATTGCGGCGCAAGGGAATCGAGAAACTATGGCGATACCGATCAGTTACAACATTCGCAATTTGCGGCTCCGGCTGGGGCTTACGATGATGACCGCGCTGGGCATCGCGCTCACCGTGACGACTGCGATTTTTCTGATGGCGCTGGTGGCCGGGATTGAACCGCGCGTTCGTCAGCAGCGGCAATCCTCTAAACGTGTTGGTGCTGCGCAAAGGATCGGAGGCGGAACTGTCGGGCGGCTTCGATGCCCCGCTCTTCCCCGTACTCAAGACCCTGCCGGGGATCGCTAAGGACAGTCACGGCGAGCCCATGGCTTCCGGCGAGTTAGTGGTCGTGATCGTGCTTCCGCGCAAAGATGGAACGGGCGAAGTGAACGTGACCGTGCGCGGCATGATGCCCGACGGTCTGGAAATGCGGCAACTGTCTGGTCCCGGCGATCATCCCGGCGTAAAACTGGCCGAAGGCCGCTGGTTTGAGACAGGGCAGCGCGAAGTGGTGGTCAGCAAGTCGATTCGCGGCCGATTCACCCACGCCAACATCGGCGATACCATGGAGTTCGGGAAAGGATCATGGAAAGTCGTCGGGGTGTTTGATGCCGGGGGCTCGGCCTACGAATCGGAAGTTTGGGGCGACGTGCACCAGATGGCATCGGACTTTGACCGGACTGAGGGCTATTCGTCGGCTTACCTGCGCGCCACCGATCCCATCTCCGCCGAAGCGCTCAAGAATCGCGTGAGCGACGATCAGCGCCTGAAGCTGGAGGGCTTTATAGAAACCGAGTACTACGCCAAGCAAACCAATTCCGGCACGCCCATCAAAGTCATCGGCTACGTAGTGGGCTTCATCATGGCGATCGGGTCGATCTTCGCAGCTATGAATACAATGTATGCGGCAGTGGCATATCGCGGCCGCGAGATTGCGACGCTGCGCGTGATTGGATTTTCGCGGCCGGCGATTCTGACATCATTCGTACTGGAGTCTTTGCTGCTGGCGTTATTGGGTGCGGCCGTGGGAATCTTGCTGATGCTTCCGTTTAACGGAATGGAAACTGGTACGTCCAACGCTGTGACCTTCAGCGAAGTGGTGTTCGCCTTGCGCATCACACCGATGGTAGCGTTGTACGCCGTTCTGTTTGCGCTGATTATGGGATTTGTGGGCGGACTGGCTCCGGCGTGGCATGCGGCACGGCAGAATATTTTGAACGCGCTGCGCAGTTAGACTGTACCGGTAACGGCAGCGAACTATTGACAGACTTAGAGCGTAATCATTCTTATGGCGATTGATACAAAACACGAAGACCTGCAGAGCCTGCGCATTGACCGCACGCAGCGCGGCGACTCCGGCGGCGAGCCGCCGGCCTGGGCGAAGCGCTACATTCTTGGCGGCCTCGCGGTCATAGTCGTGCTCGGCATTGTCGCTTTGGCCTATCGCGCGTTTTCTTCCGACGTGCCGGAAGTCGAAGTGGTGCGCGCCGCCGCTCAGACCAGTGGTAACGATGCCGGCGGCACTGTGCTCTCAGCTACGGGCTACATCGTGGCGCATCACACCATCAATGTGAACTCGAAAGTGACCGGCCGCCTGAGCTGGATTGGCGTGGAAAAGGGCGACAAAGTAAAGGAGGGCCAGGTGCTGGTCCGCCTCGAGGATCAGGAATTCCGCGCTTCGTATGAGCAGGCCAAGGGCGCATTGGATAACGCCCGCGCCTACCTTGACGAGTTGCAGCACGGATCACGGCCCGAGGAAGTGCAAGAGGCGCAGCACAATCTGGACGAAGCCCAGGCCACCCTTGTGAATGATAAGCTGACGCTCGACCGAACCAAGCAACTGGCTTCCGGAGGCGTCGTCTCGCGACAGGCACTCGACGATGCTACCGCGAAATTCGAATCCGACCAGCAGCGCGTGAACTCGCTGGAAAAAGCATTCCAGCTGATGAAGATTGGGCCGCGCGCTGAAGAAATTGCGCGGGCTCAGGGCGCGGTAATGCAGGCCCAAGGCCAGCTTGACTATGCCAAGTCACAGCTCGATGCCACCGTAATCCGCGCTCCGGTGACGGGAACAATTCTTGACCGCACCGCGGAAAAAGGCGAACTGATCACGGCGCAGTTTGCCAGCGCGGCTGCCGGCGGTCCGCAGGGATCGGTGGTTTCTCTCGCCGACTTGAACGACTTGCAAGTCGAGCTCGACATCGCGCAGGCTGATTTCGCGCGGCTCACTCCGACTCAAAAAGCAAAAGTGACGACCGATGCATATCCTGACAAGGAATATGATGGCGTGATCGCACAGATTTCGCCCGAGGCGAACCGGCAGAAGGCGACGGTGCAGGTGAAAGTACAAGTGCTGAACCCGGACAAATATCCCGGAGTGCAATTACGGCCAGAGATGAATGCGACTGTGAAGTTCCTGGCCGATGAGGCGCCTAAAATTAAGACTGCCGAACCCACTGGCGTTTACGTGCCGTCGACCGGAATCCGCGATCGCGACGGCAAGAAAATTGTATTCCTCGCCTATGACGGCAAAGCGGTGGCCCGGGCGGTTCACGTGTTGAGCGAGCGCAGCGATGGAGCGCTGGTCGATGGATTGGTCGGCGGCGAAAGCGTAATCACCACCGCACCCGCGACTTTGAAGGACGGAGACAGAATTAAAATTAAAGGTCAGTGATAGAAGTTCAATTCGAAAAGGGGCAATCATGAGTACAGCAATCGAATCCAATGTTGCCACGAGCACCAAAGTCGTACAGGTTCGCGGTGTCAGCAAAGTTTTCAAGCGCGATGCGTTTCAGGTGACGGCGCTCGACGACGTTTCGATCGACATTGCCAAGGGCGAGTTTCTAGCGCTGATGGGGCCGTCGGGGTCCGGCAAGACGACGCTGCTGAACATGATCGCCGCCATCGACCGGCCGACCAGCGGCGAACTGCTGGTGCAAGGGCAGGATATTTTCAGGTTCGACGACGCGCGGATCGCGCGTTGGCGGAATGAGCACATCGGCTATGTGTTTCAAACATTTAACCTGATTCCCGTGCTGACCGCGTTTGAGAACGTCGAACTGCCGCTGCTGCTGACCAAATTGACTTCACAGCAACGCCGCGACCACGTCCTGACGGCGCTCAAGCTGGTGGGACTGGAAGATCGAGTTGGGCATTTACCCAAGCAGCTCTCCGGTGGACAGGAACAGCGCGTGGCGATTGCGCGCGCCATCGTCAGCGATCCGACGCTGCTGCTCGCTGACGAGCCGACTGGCGACCTGGACAGCAATTCCGCTACGGATGTGTTGGAAATTTTAAAGCGGCTGAATGAGGATTTTGGGAAGACGATCGTGATGGTGACGCACGATCCGCACGCCGCATCGTACGCGCACGTCACCCGGCATTTGGAAAAAGGAATGTTGCTGCCACCCGGCTAGGCTCGGGAAAAACGATCTGTGACTGAGACGCCGATCGAATCAGCAATCAAGCAGGACTAAGCCCGCACCGCATGGCCGACGATGATTGCTCGCTCGTGGCTGCGTCGGTTGGAACCTCGGCAACCCATCGCCAGGCCCGTCTGCCGTTCGAATGCACTGCCTGTGCCTCACCGTACTCCACCAGTCGATTGAGCACGGTCGTGACCGACGCCATCGGGTCCTTGTGCCGGGCCAGCAGGGTCGGCATTTTCTGCTCGAAGTAATCGCAGATGTCACGCGCGTTCATGGCTCGCCCGGTCTGCATAAGAATCATCCGGCAAGCCTTGGTGAAGCCGGGCTGGCGCCCGCCGCTTTTGCGGTCCACCAGTTCCATCAACTCCTCGTTCAACACACCCTCCCCAAATAAATTGGCTAGGCCGGAGATAGTCTGCTTGACGGTGCCAATGCGCTTCATGATTTCAGAGCGCTGTTGTAGCAACTGGCGCAACTCTCCATGCGCCTGCCGAATCACTTCCTGCACATGGCCAACGTCGTATCTCTCCACCGGCCGCACGGAACCGATCGTATTCTGCCCGTTTTCCATACGAATCTCCCCCATCTTCGCGATCGTTAAGTCTCTCGTTAGCTCTCCCGCCGTCTACCACAAACGATCAACCGGACCGTCTCCCGTCAAAATCCCGCGGGTTTTAATGTTCGGACAACTCTGAACCGGATCCCAAGCGAGGGGCAGAGCCCCGCTCAGTGATCTATATACGCAGAATCTCGTTCTGGCGTTCCGTCGATTTCTTCCCGACATCGAGGGAGTGCCCGATCCTGAAGGGTTAGACGTGGCAGGTGGCGATTGGTTAACAGATTCAGGTCGGCTCGGTGGGTTGACAAAGAACCGCCGAAACGCTGCAGCAAAGAAACGTTTCGTTCACTTCTGTTTTGCTGGCGGGGAGACGCGCAATTACCAGGTGATCGACCGGGTCTTCCGTCCTGATTCGAAACGATCCCCTATTTGGGAAGTAATCGCAGGCGAAGCTACGAGTTCAGCTATGTGACCCCAACTAAACTCTTGCCGACTGGATTCCGATGGTAACACTGAAGGAGTAGCCACTTTGGTCTCAACCGCCATCAGAACCGCCGTCGCCGTTGCGCCTCTCAGGGTTCTGCTGGTGGGCCATAAAGAGGAGGACTTCTTTCAGATTCGGGAGATCCTGGAGCGCAGTCGCACCATGCTGGCGGCCGATCTCGATCATGCTCAATCGCTGGACGACGCCAAAGTGATGTTGCAGCAGAAGTCGTATGACCTGGTTTTGTTCGAGCACGAAACCGGAGACGCGGAGGCAGTCCGCTTCGTGGTCAACTTTCTTCACGCCGGTGTCACGATTCCGTTCATTCTGCTGACGGAAGACGCGGACGAAAAAACCGTGGCGCAAATTATCCAGGGAGGAACCTGGAACTGCGTGGCGAAATCTCATTTGGACGGGGCGACTCTGGTGCGCACCATCCGCAACACGCTGGCCATGCATTCGTTGCAGCAAGAACAGCACACTGCCGAGGAATCTCTGCGAAAACTTTCGCGCGCCGTGGAGCACTCCGCCGACTCGGTGATTGTGACTGATCGCCACGGGATTATTGAATACGTGAATCCGGCCTTCGAACTCCTCACCGGTTACAAGCGCGAGGAAATATGCGGCAAGACGCCACGAATTCTAAAGTCCGGCGAGCAGGATCCTGAAGTCTTCCGGCAGTTATGGAAAACGATTCTCGCCGGGGATGTTTATCGCGGCGTTCTGGTGAACCGTAAAAAGAACGGCGAATCTTATTATGTGGAGGCCAGCATCTGCCCGGTGCGGGACAGCGAAGGCACGATCACACACTTCATCGCCAATGGCCATGACTTAACCGTGCGGCGGCGCATGGAGGCGCAGATTCTGCAGGGCCAGAAAATGGATGCGATCGGAAACCTGGCCGGCGGTGTGGCTCACGACTTCAACAACCTGCTGACCATTATCACCAGCTACGCCGAACTGGCGCTGGACGCGGTGCAGGACGGGAGTCCCCTGCAATCGAAGATTCAGGAGATCCTGCTGGCCGCGCGCAGAGCTGCCGAGTTGACCCGGCAATTGCTGGCCTTCGGACGCAAGCAGCCGCAAGCGTTGCGAGTTGCCGATTTGAACCAGGTGATCGCGCGCATCGCCAACACACTGCCCCGCCTGATTGGAGAAGATATCAATTTCACATTCACCCGCGGAGAGGGTCTTGGCTCCGTGCGAGTGGACCCGCTGCAAATCGAGCAGATCCTGATGAACCTTGCGGCCAACGCCCGCGACGCCATGCTGCAAGGCGGGCACTTGAAGATTGAAACCTCGAACCAGCAACTCGATGACACCTATGTCCAATTCAAGAAAGCGGTGATTCCAACCGGACGCTACGCACTGATCACAGTCAGCGATGACGGTACCGGAATTCCACCCGAGCATATGCCGCATATTTTCGAACCGTTCTACACCACCAAACCTGCAGGCCAGGGTACAGGGCTCGGATTGGCCACCGTTTACGGAATCATAAAGCAGAACAAAGGCTACATCTGGGCCTACAGCGAAGCCGGAATGGGCACGGTTTTCAAAATCTATTTGCCCTGCGTCACCGGGCGAGACGCCGCGACCATGGTCGAAGAAGCCAAAGTCGCACCGGCGATCCGAGGATCGGAAACAGTTCTCCTCGTGGAGGACGAACCAGCCGTGCGGCGCGCCACCGCTGAATTCCTCACCCTGCAGGGCTACACCGTGCTCGAAGCCAAGGACGGCATGGACGCACTGACGGTATCGAAGGGACACAGCTCGACCATTCATCTCCTGGTTACAGATGTGGTAATGCCGAACATGAGTGGGGGCCAGTTGGCGACGGAACTTGCGCAACTGCGTCCGGAAACGAAGCTGCTGTTCGTATCTGGTTATGCCGGAAAAACTGTTCTCGACCACAAAGTGGCAGACTTGGAAACGAATTTCCTGCAGAAGCCCTACACGTTGAAACAGCTTTCGCTCAAAATTCGAGCCGCCCTCGGCCAGGGCGTACCTCCGGTGGAACCTCAGGCGCGGGCGTAAATCATGTCGCGTCCAGATCTTCGAAGAAATCACGTGGCGGAGAAAACTCAAACTACGAAACAATTCGGATCAACCGGCCATCTTTGAGCACGAAGCGGTCCCCGCGCCAGGTCACGGTGTGGCCCGCAAAGCTCGCAATCCAGATTGCGACTGCCACTAGATCCCGAAGCGGAAGAAGCCACAGGCTCTTCAACAAGCGCGAGTCGCGCAACACCGATTTGCCCACCACAATCGCCACGGCTACGCGCAACAGCGCGATGATTGCGAGAACAGCCCACGACCACGGAGCCGCGCGGGACGCGGTGAATCCCAGTAAAGCCCACATGAATCCGTACGTTGTTATCAGGCCGATGTAACCTCCGGCACGTGAGTCGCGCACGCCGCGCGCCCAGCGTAATTGATGTGCGAGAAATGCGCGCAGGTCGTAAGCCGGGAGGCGAGTCTCGACCACGACATCAGAGAGCACAACCTCAAGGCCGAGAGCAGCGATGCGGCGGCCCAGTTCGTAGTCGTCGGCGAGAAAATCGACGATCGAGTTGAACTGACCGATGCGATCGAGGTCGGTGCGGCGGAAGGCGAGCGTCGAGCCGAGTCCGAAGCGAATGCCTCCCTCGAGTTGCCGCGCCACCAGCACGCCCGCGCAAAAGTCCGTGCTGATGCCCAGAGCCTCGAGTTGCGAACCGAGAGTGGGCGCGGCCACGCCGCGATATAAGCACGTCACCATGCCGACCCGCGAGTCCACCAGCGGGGCAATGACTCGACGAAGATAATCAGGCTCGACGGAGATATCGCTGTCGTTGACAATCAGGTGTTCGTAGCGCGCCGCCGGCAGCATCTGCTCGAGATTACTCACCTTCACGTTCGCTCCGAGCTTTTTCAGGGAGACCACCAGGCGAATCGCGCGATCCGGAAATTCACGTTGCAGTTGCTCGACGCTGCCGACAGCCGGATCGTCAGGATCGCTGACCCCGAAGATGATTTCGTATTCGGGATAATCCTGTAGACAGTGACTGCGGAAGCTCTCATAGATGTCGGGGTCGGTGCCCTTCAACGGTTTCAGAATTGAGATCGGCGGAAGGTTCTGCGTAGGGAAGACACTCATGTCCGCCTTCTGTCCACGCAGAAATGTTGACGCGCTCCACAAGCAGAGAAGGTAATAAACGGAACTGGAAACGAAGCCGAAAATCGCGATGACTTGGAAAATTCTGAGCGTGTGGTGAATCATGCGCTGACGCCGGCCACTTCATTCGTAGCGTAACGACTCAATCGGATCCAGGTTCGCAGCCTTCCACGCCGGATAAATTCCGAAGACCAACCCGACTCCAGCGGCGGCGCTGAATCCAAAGGTCGTCCAGAACAATGACATGCGGGCGGGCAATGACGGCCACAGGTAAGGAATCACCCAAACCACGATCGCTCCTGCGGTGATCCCAATGATGCCCCCAACCGCCGTCAGCATGATGGCCTCAAGAGTAAATTGCAAAAGGATGTCGCGCTTGCGGGCGCCAATCGCCTTGCGCACGCCAATCTCGCGAGTGCGTTCAGTGACGCTGACCAGCATGATGTTCATCACGCCTACGCCTCCGACGATCAATGCAACGCTGGAAATTGCAAACATGCCCACGAACAGCGCTCCGGTGATCTGGTTCCACGCATCGGAAATGGAATCCGAAGTAAAGATGGCGAAGTTATCCGGCTTGTCGACGGGAACTTTGCGGCGGCGCCGCAGCAGTTCGCGCATTTCGTCGATCGCCTTGGGGACATCGTCGTGGGAAGTTGCCTTGACGCTAATCCAATGTTGCTTGAGTTCCGGATGCAGCTTGCGCAGCGTGCTCAGGGGCATGTACACCTTGTTGTCTTCCGGATTCTTGCCGCCCGAGAATACCGACTTTGCCGGCTGCAGCACTCCAATTATGGTGAAGAGTTCGCCCTCTATATTGACTTCCTTGCCTTCCGGGTCCGACGGGCCAAATAATTCCTCCGCGGTCTCGGAGCCGATCAGAACCACGTTCGAGCGGTGCTCTTCGTCCACTTCACTGAACCAGCGCCCCGAGGCGATCTGCAAGTCAAACACGTCCTTGGCTGAGGCCATGTCACCTTCAAGAATCGTGTTCTTAGCCTTGCGGTCGCCATATTTCACAGCGAAGGTTCCCACGCCCAACTCCGGCCGCACATAGCGAATCCCCGCCGTCACCGCCTTCACATGCGGCAGGCCGCCAATGGCCACGGCATCGTCGTAGGTGAGTTCTTTGCGCGTGCGCATCTCGGCCGTGGGACGGCCAAAACTGAAAGGCTCGAGGTGAAAGGCCATGACGACGTCAGAGCCAATGCTGCTCACAATCTGGCGGACGTTTTCGTCGAGCCCGCGCCCGATCGACGACACGCCAATGACCACGGCAACGCCGATCACGATGCCCAGCACCGTGAGCGCCGAGCGCAGCTTGTTGCCGCGGATGGTGTCCGACGCCATACGAAGAATTTCACTGAATTCGTCTTTGCGCATATATGCTCGGCTTCCGCTATCCGGCTTCCGGAAACAATTGTTCGCTCAGTTTTCCCAGAGGCAGAAACCAGGCGCCGGAAGCCTGTTACATTTCAAATCTCAACGCCACGATCGGATCGAGTCTTGCCGCCTTGCGCGCGGGATACACCCCGAAGAATACTCCCACACTGGCCGACACCAGCAGACCCGCACCCACAGCCCACAGCTTGATCGACGAGGGCATGCCGATCAACAGCGTGACTGCTTCGGCTACCAGCGAGCCGCCCAACACTCCCAGGATGCCGCCGATCAATGCCAGAATCACCGCTTCGATCAGGAATTGCATCAGCACGTCTTCACGGCGAGCCCCCAGCGCTTTTCGAATGCCGATTTCGCGCGTGCGCTCGGTCACCGAGACCAGCATGATATTCATGATGACGATGCCACCAACGACCAGCGAAACCGCGGCAATACCGATGGTCGCCATAAAAAATGTGCTACTCAGCCCGGACCAGATGCTCAGCAGGCTGGCATTAGTCTCGATCTCGAAGCTGTCCTCTTCGCCCGGACGGTCATGCCGACGCGCCCGCAACGCCACGCGCGATTCATCAATGGCCTGGTTGAGTGGCGCTCCAGTGGCCGTGGCCTTGCCCCATATTCGCAGACTGTCAGTGTGCGATCCGTACTGCTTTAGATAAACCGTGACCGGGATGAGCACATAGTTGTCCGCGCTCTGTCCCAGCGTTTTGCCTTTTTTCTTTCCGACTCCGACGACCTGGTAAGTCCATCCATCGATGCGGATTTCCTGGCCCAGCGGATCGGCTCCGCCCAGAAGGTGCTCTACAATGTCGGTACCCACCACAGCGACCTGCGAATGGCTCTCCAGATCCGTATCGTTCAACATGCGGCCATAGGTTAGATCGGTGTCGAGGATGGACGCCACCGAGGGCGAAATCCCCTGGATGCTCGTGTCGTCTATCGACTGTTCGTTGTGCTTCACTCGCCCACTGCCCCGCGCCATCGCGCCCACGTAGGCGCAGTCATGGCAGGCTCCGCGGACTGCCTCATAATCTTCCAGGACGAGGTTCTTGCGCTTCTCCGCCAGCAGAAAATGCTCGGGATCGGTTTCGACCGGCGACATTTTGCCGATGATAAACACGTCCGCGCCCAGGTTGAAGATCTTCGTGGCAACGTAATCTTGAATGCCGGAAACGAACGTGACCACCGCAATCACGGCGGCAATACCAATCACCACGCCCAGTAGCGTGAGCACAGAGCGCAGTTTATTCGCCCACAGTGAGCGCAGCGCGATTCGGATGGCTTCGGCGATGTTCATGGAAGCTGGCGTCAGGCGTCGGACCTTAGCCGTCTGCCCGACTCGCTATCAGTCTACAGCGAATTCTTCAGCCCCGCACCGATTGCGGGCCCAATCAAGGGTACGCATCCCTTGACCGCAAAGTTCGTGAAAGGCGCGAGAGAGACTGACTTTCAGCTCAGCCCTGAGCGCGTGTTCCGAGGGCTTCGACGTTACGGCCCACCTCAGGCCACAGGCCGAATGCCTGCCCATCGCATATAATGACTTCGTAGGCAGCCGGACCGGACGGTCGCTCTTCGCGCTTTCGGGCGCGAGGAGAGGAAAGTCCGAACTCCGCAGAGCAGTGTGCCGGATAACGTCCGGGAGGGTGGATTCAAGTCCGCTCGACGGAAAGTGCCACAGAAAACATACCGCCCCGGCGGCAACGCCTGGGTAAGGGTGAAAAGGTGCGGTAAGAGCGCACCGCCGCGACAGTAATGCCGCGGGCAGGGCAAACCCCACACGGAGCAAGACCAAATAGGGAGGAACTCCGGCTTCGGCCGGGGACGTGCCGGCTCGGTGCGTCAAACCTTCGGGTAGGTCGCTAGAGCCGCGCAGCAATGCGCGGCCCAGAGGAATGGCCGTCCAGTTCCGGCTTGCCGGGGCGGACAGAATTCGGCTTACAGGTCCGGCTGCCAACATCATCCCCTGGATCGACGTCCTGCGGACCAAGAGCCGACCGCCCTAGTCTCTCGCCGCAGAAAACCGTTGTCGGATCTGGTTCCACTCCGCGGTGGAGAAAATGCGCGGCCCCACTTCGATAAGGCGCGGCGTCATGTTGAATACGGCTACGCGCGTCCACGGTTTGCCGTCGCGCATGCGTAGTCCTTTTTCGTTCAGATCGCTGACGATACTCGAATAGGGGAAATCCTGCACCAGCAATTCCATCATCAGCATGAGCGTACGGTTTTCGGTGGGATCGATCTCAAGGCGCTGGCAATCGTCCGCGATGCGTAGCCCGTACGGGATGTCTTCGTTGAATGCGCCCTGGGTCGGGCTCTCCGACTCCGGCAGTTCGCGCCGCCATTCGATCGATACCATTTGCCACCCAGCGGCGGTACGTTGCCGGATGACTTCAGGGCTAGACGGCCCAGACATAACATCGCGAATCCGTTCATAATGCGCCATGCCAAGCCTCCGATGAATGATTCTTCGGAGTTAAGCATTTGCAATTCGCCTGCCATGCGTCGGAACAGTCAGGAATGACCCAAATCAAATCCCTACAACGAAATGGCCGGAGGGTTCGCGGACGACCACGAACGGCCGCTGTTCACTAGCGCGAATCACTGTTCGGTTGTGGACGCTCGGTTGTGGACGCTCGGTTGGGGACGCTCAGTTTTCGAAGCGTGGCTGCCCGCAACCGAAAATCGCGGAGCAGCCAACGTCCCCCGCGGCCCTTGCAGCGCAGCATCAAGGACGAAAGCAGGGGCAGTTTTCAAGCCGCGATAGCGCCAGCATTGACAGTTACCGCAGACTCCGTTCCAATGGATGTGCTGTTGTGAACGTTCCCGCACAAGATCGCGAAATGGGATCAGTGCGAAAATCGATTGTTGCTTTCAGGAGGAAGAATGTCAGCACCTAGCCGCCGGCCGGAGATTCGCCGGCGCCGTACTCGCAAGGAAAAAATTGTCCAGCTGCGCAAGCGCCTGGCCGCCGCGAAAACCGATGCCGACAAGGCCCGCATCACCGCCAAGCTGCACAAACTCGCCATTATGTCGCCCGGCCAGACTCTGATCAAGTAACGCTGCGTTCCCATCCAACAGATCTTGCAGCCCCGGACGCTCACGTCCGGGGACCCGCGAAGTTCAGAGTCGCCACGAGAGGCTGACCCTCCGAACTCACTCAGGGTGACCTGCGTCCGCTTCCGCGATTAGGATGACATTGTCGACTTCGCGTGACGGCCGGGGACTTCGCCGTAGACTTCCAGGATGCGCCGTACCGAGGTCTCCCAGGAAAACTTCGCCGCCTGCTGGTAGCCACGCTCCTTCATGCGCTCGCGCAAAGCCTGGTCCATGAGTACGCGGCGCAGCGCACGCATAATCTCAAACACGTTTTCCGGATTGACCAGCACCGCCGCGTTTCCCACCACTTCCGGAAGCGACGACACGTTAGAGGTCACCACCGGAGTTCCGTGCGCCATGGCTTCCAGCGGCGGCAGACCAAAACCCTCATACAACGACGGAAAAACAAAAATCTTCGCCTCGTCATAGAAAATCCTCAACACTTCAATCGGGACAAATCCCAGGAAGCGAACATCATGCTGCACCCCGCTGCGCACCACAGTTCGCCGCAGGTCGGGATTGCCCGACAGGTCGTCTCCAATGATGATGAGCTTGAGATCGGGATAAGCTTGATCGCGTTCCAACTCTGTCTTCAGCGCCGAAAAAGCCTCAATCATGCGCACGACATTCTTGTGCGCAGAAATTCGTCCGGCATATAGCAGGAACGGATATGTCACCTGGTAACGACGGGCAATCAGGTCTCGGTCGGCCGCGCTGGCGTGGCCATGCAGAAAGCGTTCGTCGATCGCGTTATAGACCACCTCGACACGGTCATGTGGAATGTCGAACAGTTTCTCGATTTCGTTGCGCGTGAACTTCGACACGGCGAAAATACGCGCGGCTCCCCCGAGCACCCGTTTCGTCATCTGAAAATGAAACGACCGCCAGAACCCGTTCTGCTGGCGGGCTCGCGACATGTGTTCCAGCATGTCGTGCACCGTCATCACGTACGGGCAAGGCAGCATCCGCGGCACGGAAAAAAGATTGGGGATATGCACGAGATCGCAGCGCAGCCCCTGCAGCGCGCTACGAAACTCGCGGAACCCTTGCACGGAACGGTCCGAAGCCAGCAGCGGGACGGCGTGAAAATTAGGCGGGAGGGAACCAATTTCCTCGACCTTGGCTGAAGACCCGAACAAAAGAAATTCATTCTCGAGGTCGAGCCGGCCCAACGTGCGGACCACGTTGCGGATGTAGGTGCCCACGCCAAACTCGGTCATCCGCCGAATGTCGATGGCGATCTTCACCGCTGGCATTTAAACACAGAGAGTGGACTTCGTCCTAGAAGCCTAGCGGAAATGTTCAGCCCGGTCGCGGCGCAGTCTAGACCGATTCACGCGAATTTATGACTTGCCCGCGTGATCGCCGTATTCCCAGTCAAAGGGCACAGCCGTGTCGCCGAGAATGAAGCGAACCAGATCGGCGAATCCGGCCTCCGCGCGAACATCGTTCGACAGGATCACGACGCAACGCTGACTCGCCTCGATACAGACCATGGTGTTGGCGGTCTGGCCATCGTGTCCGCCCTTGAAAAAACCTTGTCCCTGCGGCCCGTTGAAAACGACGACGCCGAGCCCAGCGTACAAATCCTTGCGCTGCTCGCTCGCCGGCACGTCCGGCTGGAAAAGAGGAAACAGATGAGCCGTACCAAGATGCAGACTCGGCTTGGTCATCTCGGCGCGTGAAGCTGCACTCAGGCCGTTGCCACTCACCAGCGCGGCGGCAAACTTCGACAGGTCGGAAATCGTGGTATTCATCGAGCCCGCTGCACGCACCTTGCTACGCTTGTCATGCGGCTGCGCCTGCCCCTGATCGTTCCAGCCATCGGCGAAATTATTGTCGACTCCGTTATGCCACACCAGGCTGGTGCGCGTCATGCCGAGCCGATCGAAATTAGCCTTGGCCAGATCACCGACGTCGACCCCCAACCCCTGCGCCTTGCGGCCATGCTCAATCACAAATTGCAGCAGAATAAATCCTTCACCCGAATAGCTGAAGTGCGTTCCAGGATCAAAATGGATGCGCAACTTCTGGTCAGGCTCAATGAACCAGAAGTTGCTGAAACCCGTGGAATGGGTCAGGCACATGCGCGGCGTAATTCTTTCCCAGCGCGGATCGTCGGCCAGATCCTTATACGGCCCATACTTGTCAGGGAAAACCGGATCGGGCCCATAGCTCGGCAGCGGCTTGTCGAGATCGTCCTTGAGCGGCGTGTCGAGTTTGAGCTTGCCTTGATCGACAAGTTGCATCACGAGGTATGCGAACACTGTCTTGGTGAGCGACGCGCCGTACATGACAGTATCGGGGTTCAGCGGATCTCCCTTGGCGTTGCGAATGCCGTAGGTGTGAACGTAGCCGACCCTGCCGTGATCGATGACCGCAACCGCAATTCCATTGGCGTGAGTACGCGCCATGATCTTGCTCACTTCCGAATCGATGGCCGCGCCGCTGGGTATGGTTTGTGCGAAGACTGCGGTCGAGAAGTAAGCGGCAACGACCAGCAGAATCAAGCCTGCAGTGAGCTTTTCCGCGTTCCCATGTGATCGCCCCTTCAGAGTCGAAGATGATTCTTGGCTCTTTTCCGGTGGCCGTGATCATAGTTACGCGCCAAGCTTCTGAAGAGTTCCCTGATTCTCTTGGGGATGACCGGAAAACGCGCGCCGAAACGATGACCGATTACGCTCTGACCTCAGCCTGTGCTTTCGCCCGGCGATCCGCATACAGCGGAAACGCCTCGCACAGATCCAGCACCTGCTTGCGGACTTTGCTGAGCGCGGAAGCGTCGGAACGCTGCAGCAGCGCTTCGGCGATCCAGTGGCCGATCTGGCGCATCTCGGCCTCTTTCATGCCGCGCGTGGTCAATGCTGGAGAGCCGATGCGGATGCCGCTCGGCTTCATCGGTGGATTGGTGTCGAAAGGAATCGCGTTCTTATTGACTGTGATTCCGGCTTCGCCCAGCGCCTTCTCCGCTTCGCTGCCGAGCATGCCCTTGGAAAACACATCGACCAGCACGAGGTGGGTATCGGTCCCGCCGGAGATGATGCGGAAGCCTTCATCGGCCAGCGATTGCGCCAGAACTTTCGCGTTAGCGACCACTTGCCGCGCGTAGTCGCGGAACTCAGGCTGCAGCGCTTCCAGGAAACAAATCGCTTTGGCCGCCATGATGTGAACCAACGGTCCACCCTGCATTCCGGGAAAGACGACCTTGTCGATAGCCTGCGCAAACTCGGCTTTCGAAAGAATCATTCCCGAGCGCGGGCCGCGTAAAGTTTTATGGGTTGTAGAAGTAACGATGTGCGCGTACGGCAGCGGCGAAGGATGCGCGCCGCCAGCGACCAGTCCGGCGAAGTGCGCCATGTCGACCAGGAACAGCGCCCCGACTTTGTCGGCGATCTGGCGCATGCGCGCGAAATCAATCGTGCGCGGATACGCGCTGCCGCCGCCGATGATGAGCTTCGGACGTTCAACCTCGGCAATCTTTTCCAGCGCGTCATAGTCGATCGTTTCAGTTTCCTTAGTCACACCGTAAGGAACAATCTTGTACGTCTTCCCAGAAAAATTCAGATGATGCCCGTGGGTGAGATGCCCGCCATGCGCCAGATTCAGCCCCAGGATCGTGTCGCCCGGTTGCAGGATCGCGGCGTACGCCTCCATGTTGGCCTGCGATCCGGCATGCGGCTGCACGTTGGCATGTTCCGCTCCGAACAACTCTTTCGCTCGGTCCCGCGCCAGGTTCTCGACCACGTCGGCATACTCGCACCCACCGTAGTACCGCTTGCCGGGATATCCCTCCGCATATTTATTCGTGAACACCGAACCCGCAGCTTCGAGCACGGCCTCGCTCACAAAATTTTCCGAGGCGATCAGCTCAAGGCCTTCGTGCTGCCGTCGGGTTTCGTTATCGATGGCGGCCGCAATCTGCGGATCGGCCTCATAGAGCGGGCGGTACATTTTGCTAGCGGATTTTGTCATGTCGTTTTCCTGATCTCGTGAGCCGAGCTCTCGTAAACGTGCGGATCGTGCCGTTCCATATAGCGCTCCGGGAACTTCACCGGAGTAAAGCCCACTTGCGAGTAAAGTGCATGCGCGTCGCGAGTGGTGAGAATCCAGCGCCGCAAGCCCTGCAGCGCCGGATGCTGGGTGATGCATTCCATCAGCCATTTTCCCAGCCCTTGACCGCGATGCGATTCCAGCACGAACACATCGCCGACGTAGGCGACGGTCGCGAAATCGCTGATCACGCGCGCAAACCCGACCTGCGCGCCGCTACCATCATAAATGCCAAAGCACAGCGCATGCTCGACCGATCGCGCCACAACTTCGCGCGGCACGCCTTTCGCCCAATAGCAGTTGGTCAGAAAATTGTGGATCACGTCCAGATCCAGGCGAGCAGGATCGGTGCTCACGAGAAACTCGCCGCGGCGGAACTCGACGATCGCAGCGGGATTGCCAACCTGCACATTTTGCATCTTGATATTCTAGTCCGCGACTTGCAGCGAAATCCGCCGACGCCTTTCTTTAGAACGCCGTTCGCAGAAAGCTCGCCAGCTGCCACCCATCCATATATTTGTAAGGCGTTTCGCCCATCGTGTAGTGGCCGCAAGGCAGCACGGCCACCTTGTGGTCGAGTTCATTCCGCTCAAATTCCTCGACCACCTGCCGTGACAACTCGGGCAAAAACGTTAGATCGTATTTCGCATAAACGATCAGCGACTTCCGCGGCCACCGCGCGAATTGCTGAAAGTACGACATAGGGCTGACCGCGAGCCACGCCTTCCGCAGGCGATCCAGATCGATCTGCTGCTCGATTCCCCGCCGGATGTGCCGCGTCGACTGCCCGTGCCACACCACATCGGCAACGTAAGTCGATGCATGATTGAACGCAGCCACGCTGATGCGCGGCTCGTGCGCAGTGGCGATAAATGCGTAGCACGAGCCGAGGCTCGTCCCAAGAATCCCGAACTGGCTGTAACCCTGTTCTTCAAGCCAATCGATGCAGCTGCGAATGTCGGTCACACCCTGACGCACGGCGTCGAGCGTGCGGCCAATGTTGGCGGAGACGGCATAATCGGCGCGACTGATTTCCGCGGGCATGCGAATGTCGTGATACGGCATGCTCAGCCGCAGCACTGCGATGCCGATCATGTTGAGGAGCTTGCACAGCGCGACATACGACACAGCATCGGCGTTCCAGTGCGGCAGCAAAATGACTGCGCGCTTACCCTTGGCCGGAAACCAGCGGGCATTCACCAAATTATTTTCCGGATAAGGCGTTCTGACTGGCGAAGTGAAGCGCAGAAATTCTCCGAACGTGCCCTTCACCTTGGCTTCGAGCTTCTGGTCCGGTACTTCGCGCGTGGAGAACACCTGAACCTCGCGGGCTTCCAATCGAAAATCCGTAGGTCGTGTGTAGGAATAGAATTCGTCGCTCGACGCAACAATGCGCCGGTTGTAATCGAGGATGAACTTTTCCGGATTTTCCTGCGCCGCGCTCGGCATCTGGCCAGGACGGAAACCGTTGCGGCACGGCCAGTCCCGCGTCCACTCCACGCCCCACTCCAGCGGACGCACCACGCGGTTGTTGTCCACCGAAGTGAGCCGGTGTTCCCAATCGTACATCCACTGTGCGTAGCGCGAGGGCATGGGCGAATTTCTAGTTTAGCAAGGGGATGCGGGCTCTTCAGGCCGCAGTCAGTGAACAGCGGCAATCCGCAATCGGCGATCCATATTTAAGGTCCGAATGGATCACAAGAGTCCTCGGGATTTTGCCGCAGCCGACGATGAATGGCGATAGAAGAGTCTGACATCGGAGGTCTGACGCCGCTCTTAGTTCGAATACCTTCGCGGGACCCGTTTCGAAATATTGCACAGAATTTCGTAGGGAGTGCTGTCGGCCATTTTGGCGTGTTCCATCGCATCGACGCTCAGTCCCTCGCCCGCGCCGAGCAGGATCACTTCATCTCCAACCGCGATACCCGGAATTCCGGTGACGTCCACCAGCGTCAGATCCATCGAGATGCGGCCCACGATGGGCGCATAGTGCTCGCGCACAATCACGCGGCCGCGGTTGGAGAGTTGGCGATTGTAACCGTCGGCATAACCGACCGGCAGCACCGCAACGTGTGCGGGAGCTTTCGTCACATAAGTTGCGCCATAGCCAAGCGGCTGACTCGCACTAAAATCGCGCAGCGATAGAATACGAGTCTTCCAGGTCAGCACCGGCTTTACAGGCAAGCGCAGCGTGCCGCCGCCGACTTCGCGTCCGGCGCGCTGAAACGGCAAGTAATAGCCATAGAGCGCGACGCCCGGGCGCACCATGCTGTTCCACGTCTCGCGCCGCGAAATTACGGCGCCGGTGTTCGCCATGTGTACGAACGTCGGTTCCATTCCAGCTTCACGCACCATGCGTTGTGCCGAATCAAAGCCGCGTTCCTGTTCGGCAACCGAAGGCGCATCCATAATTTCGGACGATGCGAGATGCGTCGACAGCCCTTCCAGCACGAGATGCTTTGCCGCTGTCACTGACGCGAGCACGCCGGGAAGCTGGTCCACGCTCACGCCCAGCCGGCCCATGCCAGTGTCGACTTTCAAGTGCACCGGCTGCCGCGCCACGCTCAGCGCGGCTGCCGCACTGTCCAGCGTTTCGATATGCCAGGGTTCCCATACCGTGGGCGTCAGGTGCAAGCGGATGATCTCGCTCTCTTCGCCGCGCCAGAAGCCGGTCATCAAAAGAATGTTGGCGCGAACTCCTGCCTCGCGCAGCGGGATCGCTTCATCGAGCGACGTAACGCCCAGCCACCTCGCGCCTTCCGCCTCGAGCGCACGCGAGCACTCGACCGCCCCGTGACCATAGGCGTCGGCCTTCACCACGGCGCATACGGTCACGCTCGCGCCCACATGCTTCTGCACCGTGCGAAAATTTTGCCGCAATGTGGACAAAGAAACTTCCGCCCATGTCGGGCGCGTTGCCACGCGGCTCAGGATTTCTGTTGTGGTCGCCACTTTCGCGATTATAGCGGGAGCAGTCCGCGCGCCCAGGTTACGCCGGGGCTACTCCCGCGAACCCAACGGAACGTGGGGTGCCCCATGTCTCGCTTCTTTTGCGAGACATGGGATTTTCGGGGCTGCCAGCGTTGTTGGCATTTTCAGAGCTGCGAATTTCCAGGCATTAGTTTCCCGCAAGCGTGAAGTTCACCGTGATCCGCGTTTCCACTTCGATGGGCTCGCTGTTCAGGATGTAAGGACGGTAGCGCCACTGGCTGACGGCGCTGATCGCCGCGGGCACCAGCATCGGCGGCCCGGAGAGCGCGTGCAGGTTCTCCATCACGCCGTCCTTACTGATTAGCGCCGAAAGAACAACCGAGCCCTGGATGCGTGCCGTCTTCGCCAGCGGCGGATATACGGGCTCGACGCGGCGAATCAGGTTGCCCTCCAACATGGTCGAAGTGCGGACCGCGCGAGTTGGAGTCGGACGCAGAACTGGCACCACATTGGTGCCGCTGATCAGCGGCATCGCTGGGCCGTCCGCTGAGCCAGAACCGAAGCCGGGGACCACCGAGCCGCCGGCGCCTTCTCCCGGCGCAGCAGACGGATCGTCGGCGGCGGGTATAGTTCTGGATATGTGCCCCGGCGCCACGAAGATGGCCGCAGCGGGATTGCTTCGTGCGACGGATGGCGCCACGGGTCGCGGCGACCCTGCGAGCGGCATTGGCGAGCTCCGCCCGAGCGTGATAGGCGTAGAGACGGTGCGCGCCGACGGCAGGCCGACCGTTCTCAATACCGGCAGCAGTAGCAACAGCCCGAGAGCCAGCACTTGCAGCCCGAACGAAGTCAGCGTAGTCCAACTACGGCGGGTGCGTTGCGACCAGGAAGTTTGCAGCAGGCTATCGGCAAACAGCGAATTCAATGCGGCGCTTTCAACCATAGTGTCCTCCAGCGTGAAGTCTGTTTGCTGGTATGGACACCACGAAAGCGTACGCGGGCGGCGCAGGCGCAAATAAAAAAGGCCGCGCTTTCACGCGGCCGTTTGGAACTTTTCAGACACCGGAGGTGTCCGGTCTACTACTGTTTCGGTGCCGCAGGCTTGGCAGCTCCCGCGCCGATGCCGGACTTCGGTGCGGCCGGCTTGGCGGCGCCGCTGGTGGAGGCGGGCACGCCCGACTGCGCGTTGTAAATATCAATCACCGCCTTGGTGATGTCCAACGCCTCTCCCGCCATCAGCACCGGACCTTGCGGCCACTGCTTCGACGTGTCGATAATCATGCCGAAGCCGTTGTCCTGCGAGTACTTGATGATAACCGGTGCCACTTTCGGCAGCAGACGGCTGAAGATTTCCTGGTTCTGACTTCCGTAGTCTTCCTGGGCATCCTGCACCGCACGGTCATAAAGCTTCTGCTTATTTTCGATCTGCTTTTTCAGAGCGGCGGCGGCATCCTCGTTGAGCTTGTCCCCGGTCGTAGTCAACTGTTTCTTCAAAGCATCCAGTTCATCGCTCTCGTTTTTCAGTTCGGCCCGCTTGGGCTCGAACTTCTTTTGCACGGTTTCGAGCTCACGGGTTCCTTCATTGCTCCCGAAGATCGCCGCTTCCATATTGATGGCGCCAACCTTGGTGCCCGCAATGACAGGGGTAGCAGGAGCACGCGAAGCAGCCGGACTCGCAGGAGTGGCGGAGGGAGCGGACGGTACAGCGGCGCTGCCGGTTTGAGCCAGGGCGGAAATGGTGAAGGTAACCGCGACGGCCAGAAGAATTCTCAGATGCTTGCTTTTCATTGGATCGGTTGAACTCCTTGGGACATGCTCGTCAGAGCATGCTTCCGGGAATGAACTTCGATTTTCGTGCTCTGATTGCTGCTCAGATCGTTTCTCAGTCAACGCTGGGCTGCACTGCTGGGCCGCACCGTATGAGGTCTCCGCTGCGGTAGCGGCCGCCGTCGGAGGCGCTCTAGATTGCCAACATTGTCACGCCTGAATCACACGCCAACCTGCGGGCGCGTCGTCCACCTGACAGCTGATTCATGACGTGGATCGAAAACATTATAAAGACCTCACTCCCAGCCCGTCAAACCCTCAACCTCAACCCGTCAAAGCCCCAACGCTGCGCGTCCTAGAACGTCGTCGCCACCGTGAATCGGAACGTTTTACGCGGCTCTCTCAACATGAAACTCGGGGCATAAGTGTTCACGGCCTGATGATAGGTGTAATCCCCGGCTGCAGTCGCCGGGAACATGCCCCGCGTGATCGGAATCGGCGGGGTCGCCTGATTGTCGAGACGCAGCGGATTGTACGCCCAATAAATTCGGAACGGCGCGTTTACCACCGGCAGGAACATTTGCAGCTCCAGCCCGGTTGAGGCGCGTGGCCTCCAATTTGTCTGGCCCAGGATCTGCAGATCGTTCGAAGGCGTCGGACTCAGGATTTTTCCACCCTGGCAGTTGTAGCCAGCATCGAGGGTCGCACACCCGAACTGAGTACCGATTACCTGATCGTATTGCACCTGCGCGATCTGCAATTGCGAGGGCCGCAGGACCGGGTCGATGCCCATGTCCCAGAAAGGCGCAATGGCCACCGGCCCCGCAATCGTGATGCGGTATTCCAGGTTCGTCCACACGCTGAGGTCGCCGCCGGGAAACACGATCTGGTCCACCGGAATTGGAATGGTCCAGTTCCCCAGCCGCGGATTCGCTGGATTCTTCGGTACCGGCGTGCCATCAGGATTGGTCAGAGTAATCACGTTCGAGCTTGGCAGGAACGCGACCGGCGACACCGATCGAATATCAAATCCACGAATGTCATTCTCACCGCCCATGAAGAAACGCTGGAACGGCGGCGCCACCAGGCCCGCGAAGCCGCTGATAAACGATCCGTTGATGGTAAAGCCGAGGGCATTGCGGCGATTCTGCATCGGCACGAACTGCTTGTACTGAACGATCGGCCGGACAGATCGGACCGTGCCGCCCAATCCCGCAAGCTCCATGCCCAGCGTCAGCTGGTGCCCGTGATGCGGCGAGATTCCGCTGTCGAGAGTATTGAATGAGAAGTTGGGGAATATCTTGCTGGTGATGATTCCGTTCACCGCATTCGGCCCTGAGATGCCGCGGAATGCGATGAAATCGAACAGGCTCTTGGACGCCGTGCTGAGGGGAACCAGGGTCGAACGGTCCAGAGAATATGTCATTCCCAGGCGCTTAAACGAGCGCCGTAGGGGATAGCTCAGCGAACTATTGAAGCCCACGCTCGACTGCGAATAGTTCTGCAGGTTCTGCAACTGCGCGCTCGGCAGATTCAAGGTCTGGCCGCTGAAAATGGAAAGCTGGCGCGCCTGGTTATAACTGATCTTGTTGCCGAATACGCTGAAACCGAACTGCAGCGGACGATCGAACATGTAGGGCTGGGTGAAGCCGAACAGAACGCTCCTCGCCAGGTTGCCCAGGCTGATTTGCACGTTCAGAGTTTCGCCGCGTCCCAGAAAGTTATTGGTCGCGTAATTCAACCCGATGAATGCGCCCTCCAGCCCGCTGACGCCTCCATTGAGGCCGATGCTGTTCTTGCCTCTCTCATGAACGTGCAGCGTCAGGTCCACCTGCCCGTTCTTCTCATCTAGTTTCTTGTCCGTGGTGCTCGGATCGTCGGGCTTGAGCTGATCGAAATAAGAAAGCTGGTTCAGGCGTAGCAGGCTGCGCTCCCACAGGATCGAGTTGTACACGCCGCCCTCTTCGAGCGCCAGTTCGCGGCGGATCACTTTGTCGCGGGTGGTTGTGTTGCCTACGAACTCGATGCGGCGCACATAAAACTGCTTGCCTTCGTCAACATCAATTTCCAGATATGCCAGCTTCTTGTCGTCGTCGAAGGTAGTGTTAGGAACTCCCGTGTAGTTGATGTACCCAAATTGCCCGTAAGCCTTGCGTAGCGCCTCCAGACCTTTGGCGATCTTCTCGCGGCTGAAAATGTCTCCGTCTTTGAGCGGGAACAGCGAGCGCAGCGCAGCCACATTGGAAATCGCTTTGTTGTTCTTGAACGTGATCTTGCCCAGCCGGTATTTTTCGCCTTCTTCAATCGGGATCGTAATATCCACCGCTTTGCCGGGACCGGCTTGAATCAGCGGAATGTGCGGACCCTTGTGCCCGGTATCGTGGATTACGGTCTTCGGATCACCGCCGCCGGCCTTGAAATAGCCGCGGTTCTGGTACTCGGCCCGCACCCGTTCCGTGTCTTCTTCCAGTTTGGTGGCGTCGTAGGTCTTGGCAAACAGACTTTCCAGGAAGATGGAATGGGGAATGCCCACCGGCTTCAGGTTCTTCATCGCCCCGCGCAGAATCCGCGAGCTTATGTTCTTGTTGCCGACGAACGTGATCTTGCCGACCTTGACCTTCGGCCCTTCCTTGACCACGAACGTGATGCCCACCGCGGCCGGAGGAATCTGCCGCACTTCGGTGCGGATGGTGGCAAACTGCCGTCCGTGTTCGGAGAGCAGCCCTTTGATCGACACTTCCGCCTTCTTGATGCGGGTGGGGTCGTACTGACTCTCCACCACCAGGCCGACTTTATCCTGCTTGAAGCGGTCGAGGATGTCGCTGTTGGAAACCGAACTCGTGCCCAAGTAGGCGATTTCGCGGATGGTCGGCTTTTCCTTGACCTGAAAAATCAGGCGCCAGCCTTTGGGAGTCTGCTCCCGCAGGATCTTGACGTCTTCGAAGTATCCCGTGTTCCACAGCGAGTTGAAGTCGCGTTCCAGGGCGGTGACATCATAGATGTCCCCGGGCTTCGTGAAAATGCGAGCTTTGATGGTTTCGGCGGGAATGCGGCGATTGCCGCTGACATTGATCTCGGAGATTACATCGCTCTGCGCCCACGCCTGCCCCGAGACGCAGCAGCATCAGCGTGGCCAGCAGCGCGGTGAGCCCTATGCAAGATCTGAGCGCACTCCGCCCCACCCTCGGCCAAGGCCGTTGAAATGAAGGAGATGGCACCGAAGCGGCCCTCGGAAGGCAGGGGCGGTCAGGCACAACAAGGTTCTCCGAATGAAAGCGAAAAGGAATCGCTACGACCTCAGCCTCTGGGATGTGAGAAAACTGTCATTATACGGTAGCGCACAGAAAAGCGTCCAAGCCGCAACTCTTTCTGGGTCAAATCTTCTGGTTCAAATCTTGCTGTGCGAATCAATTCCGGTTTAGTCAATTCTGATCCAAATCAAAAGGCTTAACCCAGCCGGCCGACCCGATCGGCAAAACCTGCGGTTGCTTTCATGAGGATGGCTTGGATAACTCTACATCAACCAAGACGGAATAAAACGTAGCCGAGTTGCCCATGTCGGTAAGTTTTTCTGAGGTCAGGGCATTAATGCTCTGAAAACCAGGAGTCATCTTCGCCCAATTCAAGCTGGCGGAAACCACTCCCGGCTGAACTTTGCCGTCAACTCGTGCCTTCAGAACAATATCACCCCGATGGTTAAAGACGCGAACCTTGTCGCCGTCGGCAATGCCCCGGGCTTGCGCGTCAGCCGCACAAATCTCCAGCAACCCGGGTTCTTCCATCTCCCGCACCGAGCCCACATTCGAAAAAGTGGAATTCAGAAAGTTGTCAGACTTACGCGCCAGCAGTTCGAGGGGAAGGGCCTGGTCCGATTTCCCATGCCGCGACTCCGTGGGCGCCTTAAATTCAGCGACGGGATCAAGCCCCAAAGCCCCCACCGCCTCACTGTAAAGCTCCGCTTTGCCCGAAGGCGTCCGAAACCCACCCTGCGCGAACGGAAGAAACGGAGCGGCATTCTCTTGTGTAGGGAAAGCCGCATCCGCCTGTCCAGCGGAGCGAAGCTGCGCCCCTCCGGAAGCCGGAAGCCGAGAGCCGGAAGCCTCAAAATTCAGCCGCTCCTCTCCCAATTCCAACCTCTCGCGAGTAATTCCCGCCATCCAAGGATCCTTCGAATCGAGCGCCAGATCGATCATTTCGTCGACAGTCTCGCGGAAGCAATCGTCCTCGAATCCCATGCGCAGCGCCAGCGCTCGAAACAACTCCACATTCGGACGGCATTCCCCCAGCGGCTCGATCGCCTGATTCGAAACCTGCACGTAATAATGCCCGTAAGCCTTCTGCAGATCTTTGTGCTCGAAAAACGTAGTCGCCGGCAGCACGATGTCGGCATAGTCGGTCGTGTCGGTAAAAAACTGTTCATGCACCACGGTAAAAAGATCGGGGCGCATCAGCCCGCGAACCACTTCGTTATGCTCCGGACAAACCGCCGCCGGATTCGAATTATAGACAAACAAAGCCTTCACCGGCGGATCATTTTCTGTGTTGAGCACGCGCCCCAGTTTCACCATGTTGATGGTGCGCGCCTCGCGACCGAGAGCAGTCTTCATCAGATCGGGCCGCTTCAAAGCCTCCGTGTTAAATGCAACCGCTCCGCTAGTCGACATCTGCAGCCCGCCGCCAACTTCCTTCCACCCGCCGGTGACGCACGGCAGCATGCAGATGGTGCGGGTCGCCATTCCCGCCACCCTCCGACCGCTGCACGCCGTAGTTCAGGCGAATCACCGACGGTCTTACCGTGGCATACTCGCTCGCCAACTTCCGAATATTCGCAGCCGCAATCCCCGTCCATTGCGCGACGCGCTCCGGCGGATACTCCTTCACCTTCTCGCGCAGTTGCTCAAAGCCCAGCGTGTACTTCGAGACATAGTCGGCGTCATGCAAGTTTTCGCCGATGATGACATGCATCATCCCCAACGCCAGCGCCGCATCCGTGCCCGGATTGATCGGGATGTACCAGTCAGCGCAAGCCGCAGTCCGCGTCTTGTAGGGATCAATCACCACCAACTTCGCCCCATTGCGCCGAGCCTCAGCGATAAACGGCCACAAATGAACATTGTTGGCGTGAATATTCGAGGCCCACGCGATGATGTATTTGGAATGCCGGAACTGTTCCGGCTCGGTCCCCATCTTCACTCCGTAAACCGACTCCAGCCCTGCTTCGCCTGCCGCCGAACAAATCGCCCGCTCCAGTTGCGACGCCCCGAGCCGATGGAAAAACCGCCGGTCCATCGACGCGCTGTTCAGCGCGCCCAGAGTTCCTCCGAACGAATACGGCAAGATCGCTTCGCTGCCAAACTCTTCCGAGATCGCGCGAAAGCGCGCAGCAATCTCATCCAGCGCCTCATCCCACGAAATCCGCTGCCAGGTTTCTGCTGAATTCGTCTGTGTAGGGCCAGCCGCCCTCGGCTGTCCAGGCGGGGCGAAGCTCCGCTGCCCCGCCACCGGCCCCTTCGGCCCAACCCTACGCATCGGATACAGCACCCGGTCCGGCGAATACACCCGATCCAGATATTTCGCCACCTTGGCGCACAAAAACCCGCGCGTCACCGGATGCTCCGGATCGCCCTGAATCCGCGTAGCCCGCCCGTCCTCGACCGTGATCAATACCCCGCATGCGTCGGGGCAATCGTGCGGACAAACGGCATGGACGACCTGCTTCATCGTTTTTGATTATATAGAGATGTGGAGACGTACAGTGGATGGGCGACAGCTTCCCACGGCATTCGCCACATATCCAAATCCAACAAAAAAGCGGGCGGCCGCGAGGCCGTCCGCTCGAATCGCGAGGAACAATCTATTAGTTGCCCTGCTGCGGCGCCGACACCAGCCCCGCATAGACTTCCGGATTGCCGCTCACCGGATCCTTCAACAGCAGGCCGCGCGCGACCAACGGAATCGCCGTCGTCGTAGTCTGAAGCTGGTTCAACCCAGTCAGGTTGTTGAAATAAGTCACGTTGTAGGTGTTGACCGTCACAGGCCCACCCACCGAGTAACCCACCAGTCCGTTGTTCGACAACTGGAACGTACCGGCGTTTCCGTTGTTGACGACTACGCTCGCCGGAACGAACGTGCCGTAAACGCCCTGCAGCCGCAACGAGATCATGGTCGGCGTGAACACGCTGCCGGAGAAACTGCCGCCAATGAATACTCTCTGGCCCACCACAACCGTGGTGTCGCTGAACACCGCGTCCGCAAGCGGACCGTTCAGGAAGCACACGTCATACGTGCTCACCTGGCTCACATCAATCGTCTGGATGGTATCGACGTCGCTGACCATGTCAGCGCCAGTCTCGCCGACCCACATCGTGATCTGCTGCACCTGATTCGATCCGTTAGTGGTCATCGCCAGCACGCGTCCCGACACGAACGACTGCGCGGTGGTGATGACTTCAACGCCAGCGGCCATCAAGCTGCCATCGGCCTGGAATGCGCCCTGCACGCCGACAAACGCCGGAGTCGCGAGATCGTTAATGCTCCATCCACTGTTAAACAGCGTTGAGTTGCCGACGTAAACCGTCAGCTGATGCCCGTACGGCCCCTGCAATACGAATGAGTTGTTCGCAGCATTCACCGAAACCAGCCCGCCCATCAGATCGGTGACTTGCCCATCTGGATCGCTGGCGTGCGTCGCCTTGATGTAAATCACCGGAGTGATCGCACCCGTGACCTGGCCGTTCACGTCCACCGCAACCGACTGCCGGATGTCGAAATCCATCTTCAATCCCGCCAGCCCGTTGGCGCTCACTACCATTGGCGAAGGAAAGTTCACGGTCACGCTATACGGATTCTGACTCTGCGGAAACGTCCCGTTCATCGTGGTCACGGTCGGAGTCGGGGTCAAAGTGACGTAGGAGATCACCGGACTCGCCAGCACGAACGTCGCGCTCGTATACGTGTTGGCCGGAACCGAATTGAACGCCAGTGGCGAACGCAGCCCCACCAGTCGCGCGAAATCGACTGTCGTCGGCGTCGAAATCACGGTGGCCGTGCTGCTGTCCTGCCCGTTCATTGTGACTGAATTCAGAGTAACGTTGAGGCCCACGACGGAGGAGAGCGGTGCGTCCTCCCCAGTCACGAACACGCTGGCCTGTGAGTTCGATCCCTGCGACGAGGAATTCATATTGCAGCCGATCCCCACAATGCTGAGCGCGAACAGAAGCGCAACTCCCAAGAACTTTTTCATGGCAAACTCCGATGTGAAAATTTGCGATCGCGAAGCGTTTCGGGGGGAGACCGTAACTTGCTCCACAGCGATGGAAACACAGCCCTGCAAAGAATGTCGCGTAACCAAGGAGAGGTTACCCAAGCCAAAGCATCCGCAGACGGGTTGTGCTATCTAGCTTGGTTTGATGGATTTGCGCGAGTCGACGAAGAAAAACGAATCCGGGACATGTACCGTTGTGCGGAAGAAAAACTTCCAACGCAGCAGACTTATGCAGATCACAAAACGAGATCAAAAGGGCCTCAGGAGGGTATGCGCGGTGTTTAGCCAGTCTTTAGTCTTATCCGCGTGAATCCGCGCAAATCCGCGGCGAAAGAAAAGTTGAGCCTACTTCAACTCCAGCACTTCTTTTTCTTTCCCCTTGCTCATCTCTTCCATCTTCTTGATCTCGCCGTCGGTCAGCTTCTGGATTTCATCCAGCGAGCGCTTCTCTTCGTCCTCAGAAATTTTCTTGTCCTTCAGCGCCTTCTTGATGGCGTCATTCCCGTCGCGGCGAATATTGCGCACGGCCGTGCGATGCTCTTCGAGAATCTTGTGGAGATGCTTGACCATGTCCTGGCGACGCTCCGCAGTCAACGGCGGAATTGGCACGCGGATCAGCTTGCCGTCATTCATCGGATTCAGCCCCATCTCGCCCGACCGGATCGCCTTCTCAATCGCCCCCAGTTGCGACGCGTCAAAGGGCTGAACCGTGATCAACTGCGGCTCCGGCGCATGCACCTGCGCCACCTGGTTCAACGGCATCTGCGAGCCGTAATAGTCGATGCTGACTGTGTCGAGCATGTGCACTGATGCGCGCCCGGTCCGCACCGCAGCCATGGCTTTGCGAAAATCCTCCACCGCCTTGTCCATCCGCGTCTTGAGCTGGGTGTAGGTTTCTTTCAGCCCCGCGATACTCGCCATTGTCGCTTGCGCCATAGTGTTCAGCTCCGAATCATTGCAGGATCAAAACCTGAAATTATAAACCCAACCGCACAGCCCGAGCCTTCCACGGCCCCCTGCCGTATACTGCCCCTGCGAATTGCCGCCGCACATGCCGACACCGACCGTAGCTAAAACCCGCCTTGCTTACATCGACTGGGTGCGCGGGCTGGCCTGCGTTCTGATGTTTCAAACCCACTGCTACGATTCGTGGCTGACTCCACAGGCGCGGCAGAGCCGATTCTTCATGTACTCGCAGCTGGGCGGGACGTTTCCCGCACCCCTGTTTCTTTTTCTCGCGGGGGTGTCTTTCGCCCTGGTCACGGAAAAATTGTGGCAGAAAAATATTCCGCCGGGGCAGATCGCTCGCACCACGATCTGGCGTGGCGCGGAAATTTTCGGCTTCGGACTGCTGTTTCGCCTGCAGGAATATGTCGTCGCCTGGGGATGGGCTCCGAAAAGTGACCTGCTGCGGGTGGACGTGCTCAACACCATCGGCCTGTCGATGATGCTGATGGGAGTGGTGTGCTGGCTGGTGCTGGCCTGGCGGAGCGCGGGGCCGTTTCGCCGGTGGGCGTTAATTCTGACCGCTGCAGGAACCGTCCTGCTCATTTCGCTCATCACTCCGCCGCTGTGGACCACCTGGCGGCCAACCTGGCTGCCCTGGCCGCTCGAATCCTATGTCGACGGCGTGCACAACCTGGGAGTTCCGCAACCCGGCATCTTCCCGGTCTTCCCGTGGACGGGTTTTGCATTCGCCGGATTGGCCCTGGGATTCATTCTGCACAGTGAATGGGCCCGTGCGCGGGAGGTCCGAACATTTCTTGTGATCGGAATTGCCGGCGCTGGGCTGATCGAATTCGCGCGCTGGCTCGACGCCGAGCCCCACCAGTTTTATGCGGTCTACGATTACTGGCACACCAGCCCGAGTTTTTTTCTGATCCGGGTGGGCATGCTGGCGGTAATTCTCAGCGGCGGCTACGTATGGTGCAAATGGGGTCCCGGCTTGTGGGGATTCAGCCCGCTGATTCAACTCGGGCAAGCATCGCTGCTGGTCTACTGGGTGCACCTTGAATTTGTTTACGGCCGCGTGTCGATCTTACCCAAACATCGGATGGGAATCGCCGGCGCCTCGGCGGGCTTGCTGGCAATTTCGCTGGCCATGCTGGCGCTGGCCTACATCCGGACCAGGACGAAAGGACGCGACGCCGATCTGCGTTCATGGATGCGTCCGGCCCCAGCACGCGCTTGACCGATCGGGCAAGAGGCAAGCGCCAGGCCATTGATCCTTGTTCAGTCTCGCATGGCGATCAAGAATTGTGCACCTGATTATTGAGTTGGCTCTGCATGACTCGCCGCAAACTCCACCACTTCACGCTCAGCCCAGCGGCCATCGTCTGCCGCATTGCCAGTTGGTTTTCCCAGGAACGCGCAGTGGCCGCCGTCCGCGGTCTCGACGTAAGTGATATTCGGATTCGCGGCGATGCGGCGCAGCGTTTCCGGCTGCACGCGGATGAAAGGATCATTCGCGGCGTGAATAATCAATGTCGGCACCGCGATGCGGTCGACCACATTGGACGCCGCGGCGCGCGCGTAATAATCGTCGGCGCCGGTGAAACCGCAATAGTGCGCGGTAATGCGGTCATCAAACATTCGCAGCGTGGAAATGCCGCGCAGGCGCGAGACATCAAACTTTCCGGGGAAGAGCCGCGCCTTAAGTCGAAAGCGGCGGAATAGCTGCATCAGAAAATAGTATTCATAAATGCGGTTGGCGGGTTCATGCAGCGCGTCGGCCGACGCGGCCAGGTCCATCGCGGGGCAGACTGCCGCGACTGCGCGAAATTGCCGCGGACCATCTTCGCTCCACTCGCCGGCCAGTTTCAGCACCAGGTTCCCGCCCATGGAAAATCCGATCAGCGCGAATTGCGAGACGCCATCAACATCCATCACGTGGCGCGCCACGGCGGCGACGTCTCCCGATAAGCCTGAGTTATAGAGCGTGGGCGCAACGTGATCCATGCCGCCGCAGTTGCGCTGGTTCATCAGGACCACGTTCATCCCGCCGGCTAATCCATTACGCGCGATGCCCTGCATGTACTGGGAATCGGACGAGCCTTCGAGTCCGTGGACGACAATTAACGTGAGCGGCTTGGAGCGATCTTGCTTCTGCCAGTAACACAAGCAGCGCACGTTAATGTCCGGTGCAACCTCGACCAGGCGCTCTTCCGCGGGCGGAAGATGAATCTTGCGCGGCAGCAGGAAGCTGGCAATGGTCTGCACGTGGCCGCCGCTGAGCCAGCGGCGTGCCCGAAACGGAGTTCGCAACGTCCACGCCGTTCCACGCCGGGAGTATTCTCGGGACGAATCCGGAAATTTTGGGATTTGCGAACTGGCCACGAATTGATTCTAATGGAGCTGATTCTATTGAGTCTGTTCTGGAGTCGCCCCATGCCCATCTTCGAATATATCTGCAAGGAATGTCACCATCAGTTCGAGGCGCTGGTTTACGGCAAGCAGAAAGCCGAGTGCCCCAAGTGTCACGCCAAAAAACTCGAACCTCAACTGTCGGTTTTTGCGGTTTCCGCCAAGGGTTCTTCGGCTGCCGCGTTTCCGTCGTCGTCCGGCGGCTGCGGATCGTGCGGCGATCCCCGCGGCCCGGGATCGTGCTCGCGCGGCGAGATGAATTAGCCGACATGAATCATGCGTCCGCCGGAACTTGCTTTCGGCCAGAGCTGCGAGTCTCGGCGTGTGACCGAGAGCCGGATGCGGCGTCCGTTTTGCTTTCTTGGTACGCCGGTTCAGGATTCTGTTTGCCGGAACCGGCGTCTCCTTTTAAGCTGTCTGCAACAGTCTGATTCTCGATTTCCGGTCCCAACCATTGCGACACAGAAATTTGGGATGCCCTGGACGAGAGCGGCTCCGGCCCATTCGTGAATCCTTATGCGTCTTAATTTCAGAAGTTCTCTCAGGTCGCTATGGTCGCGCCCGGACCCGGTTCTGGCGCAGGCGGCAGTGGCGGGCGAATTGTTGGTGGCGAAAGTCCGGCTGGGCCTAGCGACGCTTCTATTGCTCATCCCGATTCTCGACACTCTTTTCTTTCCCGTTGAGCCCAAGGAAAAAATCGTTGGCATGACGCTTTCGTGTTCGACATTCATTCTCGCAGTCATCGTCTATTTCCTGATTTCGCGGGAGTTCAATCCTTCGTGGCTCAGTTTTGCCAGTAGCAGCTTTGATGTGACGCTGGTGAGCAGCGGGCTGGCGTTATTTCTCTTGCTGAATGAGCCGCACACCGCGGTGAACAGCAAAGTAGTTTTCGAGGGCTACTTTCTGGTGATTGCAGCCACCAGCCTGCGCTACGACAAACGGGTGTGCATCAGCGCCGGACTGTTGGCTGTGGGGCAGTATTTTGCCATCGTGTATTACGCGGCCACGCACTGGGATCTCAACAACGCGAAGTACGCGCCTTACCCTTACGGTTTGTTCGGCTGGTCAAACGAAGTATCGCGGCTGATTATTATGCTGACCGCGTCGGGGCTGAGTCTGGCGCTGGTGTCTCGCAGCCAGAAACTGCTGCAGCTCGCCACTCGCGATCCTCTGACCGGGCTATTCAACCGCGGCTATGTGGATGAACGGCTTAACGTTGAACTGAGCCGCGCCCGCCGCTATGGCAAGACGTTGACGGTCGCGGTGATTGACGCGGATCGGTTCAAGTCGCTCAACGACACGCATGGCCACCAGGCAGGCGATCTCGCGCTTAGGAAAATCGGCGACTTACTCAACGACTCGTTCCGGCAGAGCGATACAGCTGGGCGTTACGGCGGCGAGGAATTTGTCGTGATTCTGCCGGAGACCGATATGGACTCGGCCCAGCAGAAGCTGGAGTCATTGCGCGAGTCGGTGGCGGGCACTCCTATCATCACGGGAACTCGTGGGGAACAAGTTCAGGTGACGATCAGCGCCGGGCTGGCCAGTTTTCCGCAGGATGGCGTGCACGCCGACGAATTGTTCGCCTTGGCCGATGAACGAATGTTCCAGGCCAAGCGGGAAGGGCGCAATCGAGTGGTGGCGGGGAGTGAAGCGGTTTTCTCGTAGGAGCTTAAGGCTCTTGCCAGACTGCATCTTTCCTCTCGCGGGGGCGGCGTGCCGGGGCCGCCGCATTCTGAGGCTCGAAGAGGGAGCGCAGCATTGCCCCCATCGCATCGAATAGAATGTGGGGAGTTCCTGCAGGAAGAATTGAGGGCCGACCATGGAAACACCGAGCGACCGCACTGCCAAGCCAAATCCGGCCGAGGCCGCAGTCCACATTGATAGTGCTCGGGCGATACTAAAGGCGCTGCAACGTAAAATCGGAGAGCACCCTGAAGTGGGCGCGGCCATCACCAAGCTGGAAATGGCCTTGAATGCTCTCGCGATCCAGACCGGAGGCCTGCTTTAGCCGCCTCGAGGCTATGCAATGAAGCCGGAGTTGCCCACCTGCACCGCTCCTGACCTGTTAGACTAGGGATTACGGGGTGGTTACGTTTTTCTCCTCTTTCAGGTCTTCTGACCTAAGCCAGTCCATCTGAAGTTTTCCCATCTTAGGCTTTTCAGCGAGCGAGACTCGGTCTAGTTTGCCAAACCATCCTGCGGTTTGAACCGCTGGCGAGGCATTGAGCAACGTTCGCGCAGAAGGGTCGCTACGATGCATTCCACAAGCATCTCCCTAGGTCTACTGATCGTGCTGTTCGCCACGTTGCTGTTCGCCTCGATCCGGAAGCTGAAACCACAGACCGCCGGGTTTCGGTCGCAAAGAATGTGCGCGTCATGCGGATTGATCACGGCACGACTCAATCCTCGATGTCTGGAATGTGGCGCCGGCAGCGTCGCAAAACGCTAAATGTGAAGACGGAGGGGACGGTCGGCCCAGTGGCCGCTATCTCGTCAGAGGTTTTTCGCGAAAGAGAAAAAACATGAGAAACATCAAATTTGTTGTGAAGGTAAACCGCGGTGGCGCTCGCGCTCCACAATATGTACAGCGAGTTGATTCGACGCCCATCCACATGACGACCAACCGAAAGCTGGCACAGGTTATGGGCCGATTCACTGCCGAAGACGCCATCAAGTCACTGACGCAAAATTCGCGATGCGTTCCCGAGTTGGAGTCTGTGCTGGTGGCTTGATGCTGTCACGCTGAGGCCGGAGGACAACTCTTTCTCCGGCCCATTTTCTGTGGGGAACAATCCCGGAGCGCTGGCCATCGACTCGGCCAATCATCTCTTCGTGCTGAACGATGCCGACCATACGGTTTCCGCGTTGGCCGTGGGCAGCAACGGAATGGTGACGGCGATCGGCACGCCGGTCGCCGCTGGTTCGGCGACCGGGGGAATGGTCGCTTATTCTTCCTATCTTTACGTCGCTGACACCAGCGCCGGCAACATTATGACTTTCAGCATTGATGCCACCACCGGCGCTCTGGCGCCCGCGGCATCGACGCCAGTCAGCAGCCCTCCGCTGCAATTGACAGTCGTGAGTACGCCGGCGATCTAGCATCGGACGGACTGAAAAGCCGGACGCGCTTCAGCCCAGACTCAAGGGCTCGAAATGCGGGTCACGAACCCCGAGGACTGCGAATGCCTCGTCGAGGGTACGCACGACCTTCAGGCTTGGCCGCGTCGGCTCTCCGACGATTTGAAACATACGAGCGATTCCGAATAAATGCGGCGCCGGGGCGACGATGCAGCGCGGACGGTGACTCGCGTCCGGGAAGGCCGGGTCAAGACGCGCCAGCTCGCGAACCAGACCTGAACTCGCGGCAAAGTCAGTAACGGAAGAGAAGTCCACGATCCCCGCGCGGGCTTCCGATGCCTTCGAATACTTGCCAATCTCCTGGTAAGCCTCCATCAGGGATTCGTCGGTCACGCGGCCGTCGAAAAGCGCCATCAGAACTTTGTTCCCGGCATCGAATTCAAACCGAAGTCCCATGGAACCGTCACTCCTGCATCCGGCGGCGGGGCAACATCGTGGTTGCTCGGTCAACTCGGGAAGGCAATCGCTGCGCAATCGTCGACCGCCCGCCAGCGACCTCCATCAGTAACAAACTCGGGTGACCACGGTCAATTGAAGCATTTCGTTAACGTCGTATACATTAAGCATACAGATGCGAACGCGGCCTGCCGCCGCGCTTTTTGCAGCACGTCATTCCGCCATTTATGAGGAGCCTTTTTGAAACGTCCCCGAGTCCTGCTGGTTGACGACACACCTGAAATTCTCGCGTTCTGCGTCGAGATTTTGAAATCACACTGCGAAATCGTGGGCACCGCTCGGGACGGAAAATCCGCACTGGCCGCCTTCCAGATGACCACCCCCGATGTCGTCGTGCTGGACGTCTCCATGCCGGGACTGAGTGGGGTGGAAGTGGCGAGGCAGCTTCGCGCCTTCGCCACGCGGGCAGTCATTGTTTTCTTGAGCGCTGACATGGAATTCACGATGGCCGCCCTGCAAGCCGGCGCTTCCGCCTTCGTCAAGAAAACGCTGATCACCACCGACCTGTGGGTCGCCATTCAGGAAGCGCTGGCAGGACGGAGGTTTGTGTCGGTTTCCGATTGAATGGAACGGGTTCGAAGTGAACGAATTAAGCGGGGAGGGCGGGAGGGCCGAAACCCTCGACCAGACGGGCTCATTGAGTATGGGGGCCAGGCGTCGGCATGGCAAGAGAAAACGGCGCGAGCCCGCTCATTCCGTACTCAAGCCCGCAATTTTCATCTTTCCTGCAAACGTGCGAACCGAAAGTTGCAAGATCTGTCATGTGGCTCGCGAGTCAATGGAACCGGGCGCCACGGCTGCTACACTTTGTTGAGTATGCGCGTGAAGATTCTGGGCTCCGCTGCGGGCGGAGCTTTTCCCCAGTGGAATTGCGGATGTGCGAACTGCCGAGCCTTGCGCGCCGGAAGCTTTCGCGGCAAAGCCCGCAGCCAGGCGCAGGTCGCGGTCAGCAACGACGGTGAGACCTGGTTTCTTCTGGGAGCTTCGCCCGACCTGCGATCGCAGATCGAAGCCACGCCGGAACTTCATCCGCGGGAGGGCGTGCGGCAGTCGCCTATCGCCGGCGTGGTGCTGGCTAACGCCGATGTCGACCATGTGCTCGGTTTGCTGCTGTTGCGCGAGTTGCAACCGCTGCGCGTTTATGCGACCGATTCCGTGCGCAGATCGTGACTGAAGATAATTCGATGTTCGCAATGCTGCAGCGCGTTCAAAATCAGGTGGCCTGGACTTCTTTTGTTCCTCGCACGAGCTTCCCACTGCACACTGCAGCGGGAGAAGATTCCGGACTGCGCTGCTGCGCGCTATCTCTGGGCACGCACTACCCCGCCTACGTTTCGCCACAGCGCCAACGCGAACTCAATCCGGGGGAAGCTTCGCTGGGGCTGATCGTGGAGTCGAAGGTTCTTGAAACCTCCCTCGGCAAGCGCCTTGCGTACATGCCGGCGGTTCCGCAGATCGACGATGCGCTGCTGGAGGAATTCGAATCCGCCGACGTGCTGCTGTTCGACGGCACATTCTGGAGCGACGATGAACTGATCCGCATTCAGGGTTCGGGGCAGACTGCGCGGCAGATGGGGCACGTTCCGGTTTCGTCTCCTGAAGGAAGTTTGAGCCGGTTGGCGGGACTGCGCCGTCCACGTAAAATCTATGTACATATCAACAACACGAATCCCATGCTGAACGAGGCTGGCCCGGAATATCGCCAGGTGCGCGAGGCAGGATGGGAGATCGCGGAGGATGGATGGCAGTTCGATCTTTAGACCCCGGCGCGGCGGACACGGCTCTGCTCTCGTTTGACGGGCTGCGCGCTCACTTGCGCGGCGTGGGCGAGGAGCGTTATCACCACCAGCATCCTTTCCATCTGATGATGCATGAAGGCCGGCTGAGCCGTGGTCAGTTGCAGGCGTGGGCGTTGAACCGCTACTACTACCAGAGCATCATTCCGATCAAGGATTCGATTATTCTGTCGCGCGGACCCGATCCGGTGTTTCGGCGCGCGTGGCGCAAGCGCGTAGTCGATCATGATGGCGACGCCACCAGCGAGGGCGGCATCAAGCGCTGGCTGAAGCTGGCGGAAGCCGCAGGACTGAGCGCCGACCAAGTTCGCGCGGGAACTGGGATTCTGCCTGCGACCCGCTTCGCCGTGAATGAATATTTGAACATCGTGCGCAGCCGGAGCTTGCTCGAAGCGGTGGCGTCGTCGCTGACCGAATTGTTTTCGCGCGACCTGATCACGCTGCGCATGGAGAAGATGCGGCAGCATTATCCATGGCTCTCGGGAGGGTTGGATTATTTCGAAGCGCGGTTGACGCAGGCTCCGGAAGACGCCAAGTTCGCGATCAACTACGTTTTTGAGAATGCGAAGACGCGCGGCGAGCAGGAACTGGCGATCCAGGCGCTGCGCGACAAGTGCGACATTCTATGGGCGCAGCTGGACGCGCTCTATTTCGCCTACGTGCAGCCGGGATGGCCGCCGCCGGGCGCGTTCATGATGGAGGGGGCGTAGACGATGGCTGGACCTTCAGACACCAGCCAGCCGCGGCTCGCCACGGGATGCCGCTGGGGCGCGGCGACGAAATCCGGCGCGGAAGAAGTTCGCATGCTCCTGTTCCCCGAGGGCGCGATAAAACTGCAAGGCACAGGGCGGCAAGTGCTGGAACAGTGCGATGGCCAGAAAACTTTCGGAGAGATCATCACCGAGTTGCAGAAACAGTTCGGGGCAGCCGATCCGGAAAAGATTCGCAGCGACATCAGCGCGTTTCTGGAGCAGTTGCAGCGCAAACGAATTGTGGATTATTAGGCGCACGCCCGACGTAGCCAGCTACGTCTCTACGAAAACGAATCATGGTTCCTAATCCGCTGGCCCTCATCGCCGAAGTCACGCATCGCTGCCCGCTGCATTGCGTGTATTGTTCGAATCCTCTGGAGTTGGCGGGCACGAAGAATGAGCTCCGGACCGACGAGTGGGCCAGCGTCTTCGAGCAGTGCGGCAAGCTCGGCATGCTGCACGCGCACTTTACCGGCGGCGAACCGCTGGCGCGCCCTGATCTGGTCGAACTGATCGACGCCGCGCGCGGCTCAGGACTTTACACCAATCTCATCACGTCGGGTCTTGGGCTGAATGAGCAGCGCTTGCAGGCGCTGGTCGATGCCGGGCTCGACCACATCCAGATCAGCTTCCAGGATTCACGCGAAGCCGCAGCCAACTGGATTGCGGGCGCGAAAGCGCACGCGCACAAGATTGAACTGTCGCGATTGATTCGCCAGCACAAAATTGCTTTCACGGTAAATCTGGTCGTGCACCGGCAGAACCTCGATCATCTGGAAGAGATGATCGGGTTCATCGAGCAACTGAACCCAGAGCGGATGGAGATCGCGCACACGCAGTATTACGGCTGGGCTCTTGCCAATCGCGCCGCGCTGCTGCCCACGCACGCACAACTGGAGAAGGCCGTCGCGATTGTGGCCGCAGCCGAAAAGCGGCTGGCGGGGCGCATCCGCATCGATTCGGTGGTGCCGGACTATTATGCGAAATATCCCAAGGCCTGCATGGGCGGCTGGGGACGAAGATTGATGCTCATTAATCCCGCGGGAAAAGTTCTGCCCTGCCACGCCGCCGAAATATTGCCAGGGTTGTCGTTTGAGAATGTGCGGGAAAAATCGGTGGAGTGGATCTGGCAGGAGTCGCCGTCGTTCAGTAAATTTCGCGGCGAGGACTGGATGCCGGAACCGTGCCGCAGTTGCGATCGCCGCGGTGAAGATTTCGGAGGCTGCCGTTGCCAGGCTTTCCTTCTGGCCGGCAGCGACACGGTGACCGACCCGGCTTGTTCGCTGGCGCCGTCGCACGCGATCGTGGAAGCGGCGGTGCTGGAGGCAAATGCGAATGCGGGGGTCGCCGCACCCGCGCCGTCATCGTCGTTCGTGCAGTTGCAGAAGCAGACGACGGATTTGTGGAGCTACCGCACGAATCCGGAATAAGCCCGTCAGGCTGAAGCCCCCAATCAGAGGGTGCGCGTTAGCCCGACTAAAGTCCTGCCCTTCCCCGTTCCGCGGTCTACCAGCGCAGGCCAATCGTGATGGGGCGCAGGTCGGTCGTGATGCTGCTGTGCTTGCCGTGCAGGTAGCGGAACTCGAGATACATCTCGAATCTGTCGGTGATCTTGTGGGTGATGCCGCCGCCGAAGTTCTCTCCGAACTCATACTGGCTGGCTGAAAGAAAATTCCCATTGATGGGAAGGCTCACGCTTCTGCAGGTTCCCCACCAGCCGAAAAATGGATTGCACGCCGAACCCGGAATGGCGGTCGAAGAATCGAGCTTGCCCGTCCGGTGATAATAGGAAGGCCCGGCGAGAACATACCCTCCCCAGGTCGGGGTCGCGGGGATGTTGATGATTGGGTCCAGCGAAAGCGAATAGACGTGGCTGGTGCCTCCCGGCGCCTGCGCCAGAAACAAGGCCGAGTCGCGCAGCGGCAGGTCGTCCCATTGGAAATCCATGCGGAGTCCGAAATACTTGCTGAAGTTGCGAGCCGCGCCAGCCTCCAGCGCGCCGCCTCCGCCGCGAACAAAGTTCTTCGTGTTCCCGTTGGTCAGGTTCGCACCGCCGCCGGCGTTGAACGTCCAGTTCTTGTAGCCCTTCACTTTTACTTTGTGCAGCGAATTGATTTCTTCCGGAGTCGCTTCTTGCGTGGCTGGGTTCGCAGAAGTTTGTGCAGCCGGTGGATTCGCCGGCTGTTGCGTCGACGGCGCCTGATCGGGGGGTGGCGGCGTCGTGGTTTGGGCGCGTAAAGTCGTGGCTCCCGTCAGAATCGTGGTCAAAACCAAGGCCAGGGTGACCCGGTATCCGGGAACCGTCGCGAACTTTCGAATCATTCATTCTCCTCCCGCTGCCGGGGTGGTTGCAGACCGCAGCGCCGCCCATGCCTGGCCTCAACATCGGCTCGTACTGGCCTCGGCTCTTACTGGCAAAGACTTGCGCTGGATGGAACGGGTCCGCGATGCTCCCGCCGGGATAGCTCTCGCAGCAGGCAGGCACCATGATACCAACTTTGATGCCGATTCCGCGCGCGCCGCCGCCCCTGCGTACTGATTGTGGTTGTCGGAGGCGGGAGAGAGAGTCAACTCGTCGGCTTCATCTGGTTGGCCAGACTGCGAAACAGGACGGAAAGCCAGCCGTTCCACTGCTTCCAGTCGTGATCTCCAGGGACTGTGTGGAACTCATACCGGAAGTGACGTTGCGCGAGCAGCGTGGCAAATTCGCGATTCGATGACAGCAGTCCCTCTTGTTCTCCGCAGGTTAGAAAGAAGTAGGGCGCGACCTCGGGATTGGCGGTTCGAACCAAGACCAGAGGATCGTTGTCGCGGCGACTTTGACTTCCCATGGGGCCAAAAATCGCGGTGTAATGGCGCGACTGATGAAACCGCTTGAGCACAAATCCACGACGGGGAACGTCGATGGCTGAACTCAGTCCGCCCACGAAGGCAAAGAGTTCGGGGTGACGCAGCGCAATTTTCACGGCGCCGAAACCTCCCATGGAGAGGCCGACGATGGACCGATTCGAACGTCCTGTCGCCGCCGGGAACCTGCTCTCGACGTCGGCGATCAGGTCGCTGACAATGTAATCTTCGTAGCGATCCTGTGGCGGGTCGACGGCGTTGGTATAGTACGAAGACTCGGCCTCAGGCATCACCAGCAGCAGATCGGATTCGGCGAAGCGAGCTACATCGGAATAGTTCGTCCAGTCGCGAAATCCTCCGCCCCCTCCGTGCAGAAGATAGACCACAGGCAGCTTTTTTCCGGGCGCGACACTGGCCGGCATGACGACACGATATGGCATGTCGCGGTTGAGCGACGCGCTGTGAAAGGTAACGTCGCGAATCGCAACCTGCGAAGTCAGACGCGGACGATCCGGCGGCGGCTCGGCCTCTTTGTGGCTACAGGCCACGGATGCAAGCAGCGCGATCGCCACAACCGCACTTCCGCAATGCTGGTGTGAATGACTCGACACGGAGGCAGTGATCATAGCCCAAAAATGGATTGCGACCCAGTTATGTTGTAGACCCTGCCGTCGGCGCGAACGGGCAATAGCATCGGGTATTGACTTGCAGTTTCCGAGAATCGCCGCTCGCACGTATGATAAGGAATCCATTTCGCAGCAACATAGATTGACGAGATAGACTCGGTGCCCAAAAAGAGCCTAAAGCCCAAAGCGCAGCCAGCCACACCTACGACGCAGAAGCGAAACTCCGATTGCCGCGTCGCGCTCATCGGCTTCGGAAACGTCGGCCGCGCGGTTGCGAAAATTCTGGCCGCGAACGGCACCGGGCCCTTGCGCCTGACGCACATCTGCAATCGCAATGTCGAGAAGAAGAAGTCATTGGCCGGCCACGACGTTCCCAGCGGAGTCATCTGGACCGACGACGTCGATTCCGTGCTGAACTCCGATGTGCAGATCGTGATCGAACTGATCGGTGGCCTGAACCCGGCCGAGAAAATCGTGCGCCGCGCGCTGGAGTCGGGAAAATCGGTGGTCACGGCGAATAAGCAGCTGATTGCGCGACACGGTTCCAATCTTCTGCAACTCGCCGCCAGCAAGGGAGGCCAGATCGAGTTCGGCGCATCGGTCGCCGGGGGCGTTCCGGTTCTGCCCGCGCTGCGAACAGGGTTGTGCGGAGATCGGCTGCACGGAATCGCGGGAATTCTGAACGGAACCTGCAATTACATTCTGAGCCGCATCGAAACGGCGCGCATTCCTTTCAGCGAAGCGCTGGAGGAGGCACAGGCTCGCGGCTATGCCGAGGCTGATGCTTCGGAGGATCTGGATGGCGGCGACGCGCGCGCCAAACTGGCCATTCTCGCGCTCGCGGGATTGCATTCGCAGGTTGCGCCGGAATCGATTCGCGCTCGCACGGTCCGCGCGGTGGATGCGGTCGACTTCGACTATGCGGCGGAGTTGGGCTGCACCATCCGGCAGATTTCGCGCGCCCGTTTGAATGAGGGTTCCAAGACGAAAGAAAATACTCTGTTCGCGGAAGTGGGCCCCTGCCTGGTGCCGACGGACTCCCCTTTCGGGCGGGTGCAGCGCAATCTGAATCTGGTATTGACTTCGGGCCAGTACGGCGGCGACATGGCGTTTCTGGGCGCCGGCGCGGGCGGCGACCCCACGGCTGTCGCGGTTGTTTCTGATTTGATGTTCGTGGCGCAAGGCCTCAGCGGTCTCTCGGGCGCTTCTTCGAGTAAGGCGGTCGCTGCAAGCGACGTCTCTACGCCCGCGATCTCCTCACCTACAATCAGCAATGATTTCGAGACGCCCTGGTATTTGCGGTTTTTCGTGCGCGATCAGCCGGGGATCGTGGCGCGGCTGGCGCAGATCATGGCGGCGCATCACCTGAACATCGATTCCCTGCTGCAGAAGCCCGGCTTCGACAAATCGGCGCTGCCGTTCGTGATTACGCTCGAGCCCTGCCACGACTCCATGCTGCATCCGGCGCTGGAAGAAATGTCAGGACTGGATTTCGCGATCCGGCCGTGCCTGTGCCTGCCGATCTTGCGATAGAGCGAACCAGGAGTAAGAACCGGAGTGGACAAGCGAAAAAATACGCCGATCCGTCGTGCAGAATCTTACGATAGTCTGCGTTTGCGACGAACCGGCGCCTGCCGAGATGGATCCGAAGAAGCTTAATTCCAGAAGGGATTCTTGAGGCCCGCCGGCGCCAAGGCGCTGTCGGTTTTGGTCTCCGCGCCCGAATCGTCCGAGATTTTCTCGTCGATAAAGCGGGACGGCGGGGGCGTGATCGGTGGGTCTTTCCTGCCGGGCGTCGGATTAAAAGGATATTCGGATTTCATGGGGAGCAACCTCCAACGTTTATGATCTAGGTTCATTAAACACCTCTCACGGACCGGCCGAGGCGGCAAAAAACTGATGGATGCTATCGAAAAACCCGCACGGCTCGTGCCGGCCCCACCTGCCACGGATCGACAGGAATTTTCACGGATCAAAATCATTCATCGTCTATTTTCCTCATCGAGCCACATCCTGGTTAATTGTTTCTGGGGTTCGCGCTTCTCGACCTATCCGTGGAAATCGGCGAGAATCCGTGGCCAAAGACTTTTGATATATCCTTGTCAGTTCGCTCGAACCTCGTAACGCTCGCAAAGGACTTCTCATGAAATACCGCAAGCTTGGCCGTACCGGATTCAACGTCAGCGACATTGCCCACGGGCTCTGGGGCATGAGTGGATGGAGCGGCTCCGACGACAAGGAATCGCTGGCGGCCATGCAGCTGGCGGTCGACCTGGGCTGCAACTTTTTCGACACTGCGTGGGCCTACGGCGAGGGCAAGAGCGACGGACTGCTGGGCGAGATTATGTCGCGAAATTCGGGCAAGCGGATTTATGCCGCGTCGAAGATTCCTCCCGCCAACGACCGCTGGCCCGCGCTGCCGGAATATCAGTACGCCGACGTTTTTTCCCCTCAGCACGTTTTCAAGTACGCCGACCTGATCCGCAAGCAACTGCGTGTCGACACCATCGACGTATTGCAGTTTCACGTGTGGGACGACAGCTGGGTGAACGAGCCCGATTTCCGCTCAACAGTCGAGAAGCTGAAGCGCGACAAGACGATTCACTATTTCGGCCTGAGCATCAACCGCTGGCAGCCAGAGAACGGCATCAAAGCGCTGCGCACTGGACTGGTGGATGTGGTGCAGGTGATTTACAACATTTTCGATCAGGCTCCGGAGGACGAACTTTTCCCCGTCTGCCAGGAACTCAACATCGGCGTGATTGCCCGCGTGCCGCTCGATGAAGGCAGCCTTGGCGGCAAGATGACGATCGAGACCACCTTCCCCAAAGGCGACTGGCGTGCGGGATATTTCGGGCCGGAGAATCTAGCGAAGACGATCAAGCGGGTCGATAAACTGAAAGAAATCCTTCCGGCCGGCATGACTCTGCCGGAGATGGCGCTGCGCTTCATCCTGTCGCACCCGGCGGTGAGCACGACAATTGCCGGCATGAGGAAACTGGAGAACGTGCGGCAGAACATCGCCACCAGTGACGCGGGACCGCTCGACAAAAACCTTCTCGCGGAGTTGAAGAAGCATCGCTGGGACCGCACGCCGACGAAGTGGTCGGATTAGGCGTTTGACTGAACCTAAACATTTTGCACGCGAAGGCAACTGAATCGATGAAGCGCCCTCTATCGCTTTTCCCCGTAGCCGCGCTCTCGTCAGCCATGGTTCTGGCGACGGCGACGGTTCTGCTTCTTCCACTCGCCGCTTTCGCGCAACAGGACAAGACGACCGCGACGGCGCTCGAAGCCGGAGTCGCTGTCGGCTCACAATACGACACCACGCACGTCTACGTTGCGCCCGCCGACCTCGAAGCGTTCGTTGCAAGTTTTGTCGCGACTTTCGGAGGTAAGCCTTCCAAGCGAATTGTGGGAACGGTCACGCCGGTGCCGAGCAGCACCGAGATGGAATACGTATTGTCCCCGGTCGGCGCACTGTCGATTTTTGCCTACGATACGCCGGTTCCCTTTCCGTTCGGGCTGGAACGCACGGGATACCTAGTCACCGACATGGATCAGGCGATCGCGGCCGCCCGTGCGGCCGGCGCCGAAGTCGTCGTCGAACCGTTCAAAGATCCTATCGGAATCGACACCGTCATTCAGTGGCCCGGCGGAGTGAAGATGCAACTCTATTGGCACTTCAAGCCCTCCACGAACCCGCCACTCGAAACGGTTCCCGACAACCGCGTCTATGTATCTGGCGATCAGGCGGACAATTTTGTGAATGGCTTTGTCCGCTTCTCTCACGGCAAAGTCGTGGCCGATGACAAGCATGCCGACGCCGGCGAAATCGGCCGGCCCGGAGAAACCTACCGCCGCATTCGGATCACTTCTCAATTCGGAAACATGCAAGTGCTGGTGACAGACGGCCACCTGCCTTATCCGTTCGGTCTCGATAGCACTGGATATGAAGTGAAGGATCTCCAGGTGACTCTCGAAAAGGCGAGGGCAGCCGGAGTGAAAGTTCTGGTGGCGCCCCACATCACGCCTTACACCACGCAAGACCGGTCAACCGCGATGGTGCAGTTTCCCGGCGGGTACATCGCCGAAATCCACGGCCCGGCGATGCACTGACGCCGCCACGCGTTCCAACCATGTCTGGTAGTAGGCCGGTTGATCAGGATAACCTCGCTTTCTAAATTCTTCTTGCCTTAGCCGTGAAAACTGTGGGCGTGAGGCCTGACGTGTTCATATTCCGTTTCGAAAGCAGGAAAGACTTGTTCCGGAAATCGTTCCGTGTTGCCGTATCGATAGCTGTGCTGACTGCCGCCCTGCAGGCGCAGAATGCCCATGGGTCTCTGCGCGGCACGGTGCAGGACGCAAGCGGCGCACGAATTTCCTCGGCCAAGATACTGCTACTATCGGCCACTTCGTCACTGCAGCGCGAAGCCGCGAGTGAAGATCGCGGCGAGTTTCGGCTCGATGATCTGCTCCCCGGCGCTTACCGCATCACCGTGAGCGCACCCGGATTCGCGCCCGCCCAGGCCGAGGTTTCCATCGCAGTCGCCACGGTGCGCGAGGTTACGGTCACGCTGAAGCCGGCGGCCACATCGACCACCGTCAATGTACAAAGCCAGGCTTCGTCTATCACCACGCAGCCCATTGATCTGGTCAGCGTGGTGCATCAGGGGGTGGTCAGCAGTCAGGACCTCGAGACGCTTCCGCTCGCCGCCCGCAGCTTCGCCAACATCGCCTATCTTGCTCCCGGCACTGAGCCGGTCGAGCCTTCCGATCCGACCAAAGCGCGCATCACCGCGATCTCCACGGGCGGAAGTTCCGGACTGAACAACGATCTCTCGGTCGACGGCGGCGACAACTCTGACGACTGGATCGGCGGATTCCTGCAGAATTTTTCGCCGGAATCGATCCAGGAATTTGCCATCCGCACCGCGAACGAAGACGCCGACACTGGCGGCACAACGGCTGGCTCGGTCGTCATCACCACCAAGCGCGGCACCAACGAATGGCATGGCAGCGGATCGTTTTACGATCGCGCGGCGGCGCTCGATGCACGCTTCCCCATCGAGAATCCCGCGCCGGATCCTAAGCAGCCGTTCTCGCGGCAGAATTATGTGGGAACGCTGGGCGGCCCGATCGCGCATGACAAAGTCTGGCTGTTCACTTCGTTCGAACATGTCCACGAAAACGCCAGCATCGTCTACAGTCCTGCCAGCGTCACGCAATTCGAGGCTCTCTCGCAGATCGCATCCGACGGCCTGATTCCGGGCGTGCCCACGATCACGATTCCGGCGAACGTTCCTATTCCGTTTCGCGACTACATCGGCTCGCTGCGCTTCGACTGGGCGCAGTCGACCAACTCGCAGTGGTTTCTGCGCACGTCCGAAGACAGCTACCTGACTCACAATGCGCTGGTGGCGCAGGGCGCGCTGCCCTCGACCGGACTCACGACGCACAACAATTACTGGAACAACGTCCTGAGCAACACCTACACTTTCAGCCCGACATGGCTCGGAACATTCGTGTTCGATGCGAGCCTGCTACATTTGACGCAGATGCGCACTTCCACGCTCGGCTTCGCACTGGCGTTTCCGTTCAGTTCTACGACGCTGACTGTTTCCGGCTTCGAAACTTATGGCGATAATCAGTTCGCCACCCCCATCACGCTATTTCCCTCGTTGCGCAATCAGGAGAAATATCAATTTCGTTACGACCTGGGCCATGCCACTGGGGATCATTCGTACAAATTCGGGATCAATTTCATTCATGAGCCGGTGCTGGCCGGTGCGTTCCCCGGAAATCAGGAAACTCTCTACGCGTTTCCCAACGATCCCACGTACTATACGGAGAATTCCACCAACCTCGCCCAGTTCTCCAGCGATTACGCCAACGGAGCGTCGACCACTCCGGCCAGCGATGGCAGTTTCTCGCAGAGCGTCCAGCGCCTCGGACTCTACGCGCAGGATTCGTGGCGTCTGTCGCGGCATCTCACGGCGAACTACGGACTGCGCTATCAGACCACGTTTGGATTGCTGACCGCCTCTGGCCGCAGCCAGGCGCAGAACGCCGCGTTCCCTACTCTGCAAGGCCTGCAGATTCCGCTCGAGCCCAGCGCTCCGCATGATTATCGAAAACAAATTGCTCCTCGTCTTGGCATCGCATACGCTCCCGGCAACAGCGGCAAAACCGTGCTGCGCGCTGGCTTCGGCATGTTCTATAACGACCTTGCGCAAAATGGATGGGGCACCGCCTTTCAGGGCGTGAACTCTTCCAACTTTGTGACCGGCAATTGCAGCCTCACTGGCACCGACGGCGACTACGCACTGACAGGCTCCGGTTGCCTGCAGGACGGAGCCGGCGCCACCGGCAACATTGTGGACTCGAATTACAAAACGCCCTACGCCATTCACATCACCGGAGGCATGCAGCACGCGTTCGGTGAGCACTGGACGATGAGCGCCGACTACACCCACGAGCAAGGCAACCACGGCTACCGCGCTTACAGTTTCACCAGCGACACTAATCTTTTCACCCCGCTGATTCCGACGTCCGATCCCACGTATGATGCGGATCAGGCGAGCGTGGTGCCCAACTTGAATATTTTCAAGTCCGACAACCGCTCCAGCTACAACTCCCTGATGCTGCATCTGCAGGGCAACGTGTCGAAGCGTTTCAACTTGATCGCGAACTACACATTCTCCAAAGCGCAGACCTGGGGATGCGTGCTGGGCGAGCTGTTTGATTATGTGAACGGAGTCTGCAATCCACTGAACGCGTTCGGGCCCGGCGACTACGGCCCGTCCGGCGAAGATGTTCGCCACCGCTTTGTGCTGGCCGGCACGGTTTATATTCCCGGCGGATTCGAAGTGTCTACCATGACGCAAATCGAGTCGGCGCGCCCCATCACCATCACGACGGCCGACAACAGCGCGCGTATTTCCGTCAACGGAGTGCCGACCTCCCTCGACGAATTCCGCGGCACGCCCTACATGCAAATGGATCTGCGGGTCACGCGACCGTTTAAATTTGGCACGCATGGGAATGAGCGGTGGGAAGTTCTTCCCTTCGCCGAATTCTTCAACGTCTTCAACCGCAATAATCCTGGCGCAAACTACGTGGCGAACATCGCCGCCCTTCCGCTGATTCCCAGCGACATCGCGTCGGGCAACGCCACTACCATCTGCCTCGACTTCCCCACCTGCAGCCAACTTCAGCCGGTCACCAGTTTGAAGCAACTGGAAATTCCTGCCGGCGGCCTGGGAGATTTCTTCGGCCCCGGCACGACGGTGGGAATTCCATTCGCGGCGCAGTTAGGCGTGCGCGTGAATTTCTAAAGTACGTAAAGAAGTTTATCGGGGGACACCCGCCCCAGCTGTCCTTCGGGCGCAGCTCGAAACATTTGACTTGCCCGCTTCACCCTCGTAAGATTCGCGCTCGTGATGACGAATAAACTTCTGCTCAGTCTTTCGGTGATGGCGCTCGTCTTCTTCCAACCGTGTGCTGCCCAATCTCCCGCGGCCCCGAAAAAACATCTCCTCGTCATCGGCGAAGAAAAAGGCTACCGCCACGAAGCCGTCTCCCACGCCATGTCTACGATCGAGCGCATCGGAAAAGAAACGGGACTGTGGGACACCACGCTGCGCACCGACACGGAAGTCTTGACGAAGAAGAAACTGGAATACAACGCTAAAAACCTGAACGACTTCGACGCCGTCCTTTTCTACACCGGCGGCGACCTCGAAATGGACGCGCAGCAGAAAGCTGATTTCATTTCATTCATCCACGACGACGGCAAAGGATTCATCGGCGTGCACAGCGCGGCCATCACCTTCGGCGATTGGCCGGAATACGTCGACATGATCGGCGGCTATTACGACGAGCACCCGTGGTTGACTTTTGACGCGCCCATCATCGTGGAAGATCCGAATTTTCCTGGCATGAAGCAGTGGCCACGTTCGTTCGTACTGCGCGACGAGATTTATCAGATGAAGAATTACTCGCGCGATAAGGTTCGCGTGCTAATGCGCCTCGATCCCAGCAAGCTCGACATGAAGAACAAGCAGGTCCATCGCACTGACGGCGACTTCGCGGTGACCTGGGCAAGAATGTATGGCAAGGGCCGCGTTTACTACACCACTCTCGGCCACGTGGAAGCGAACTGGGACAAGCCGGAGTTTCAGCAGATGATGACCGAGGCCATAAAGTGGGCGATGGGTCTGGAAAACGCTGACGTCACATCGCGTCCGCTGCCCAAAGACTAAACCACAAGGATCACAAGGAGGCGGAGGGAATCAGCTGTGAACCTCTGTGCCCCGAGTGTTTACGCACTTGTTTTATTTTGAGCGACCCCATGAAAATCACGCGAAGAACTTTTGTTCAGACTCTGACCGCCAGCGTGGCCGCGACCGCGCTTCCACTGCGGGCCGCGACGAAGTTGAATGTCGGCATCGGCACCTACAGCTATCACAATCTCACGCTCGATCAGATGATCGTTCAGTTGAACGCGCTGAGGGTTCCCGAGATTGAAATGTCGCGCGGCGAGTTCATGCTGATGAATCATCCGACTGACGATTTGTTTCGCACCGCGCGAACGAAATTCGATCAGGCGGGAATCCGCTGCGTGTCCTATTACTCGGCAACCATCAAGGAAGATGCCGACTTGGACAACGCGATTCGGTTCGCCAAGATTCTCGGCTCGCGAAATATTACCGGCGACGCCACCGGGAGCATCCTGAATCGCATCGATCAGCGCTGTACGAAAGAGAAGCTGACCTTCGGCATTCACAACCACTATTTCAAGGGCGAGAAGTTTGCCTATGAGAGTCCTGAAGACGTGCTGAATGCGCTGCACGGGCTTTCCGATACTGTCGGCGCCACCGCCGACGTTGGGCATTTCGCCTCCTGCGGGCACGATCCGGTGGACGCTCTCCGCAAGTTAGGGCCGCGACTCAAACTCGTCCACCTCAAAGATATTCAAGCGGTCGACGGCGAAGTAAACGTATTACTGGGAAAAGGAATCGCGAAAATCCCCGAGGTCATGCAGGAACTCCACCGGCAGAATTTCGCGCAGCTCGTTGCCGTGGAATATGAAAAGGAAACAGACGTCACGGAAGACATGCGGCAGGACATGGAGTACGCGCGGAAGCTGGCGTAACCGAACCGTACACCTGACCAGAACCTACCGCACCAGCCACTCCGTTGCCGTGTGCACGCGCACCAGCAACTGGCTATAGGTGACGGCAAATACGGCGACCACGCCGAGTGCCGCTCCAATTCCATACCACGGAGAGAGTCTGTAGGGCGAGGCGAGACGATCATCGCTCCACGCAATCAGGCGGCTAACGCGGGCATTCATGGCCGACACCGGACGATGCACCAAGGCGGCGGTCAAATCGGCGCCTGATTCTGCGGGTCCGAAGCGCGAAAGCTTGATGAGTGCCGCGGCCAGATCGAGCGCTTCACCGGCACTCGAAACCGCGGCGTCATCGGCTGCCATCTCGATGGTTTCGAGCCAAGCCGCTTCCAGCCCTCTCATTCCAGGAAATGCGACCGCGCGCAGCAACAGCTTCTTCAGATTGTCGCGGCGGCGTACGTGCTCGATCTCATGATTCAACGCTGTCTTTAGTTCGTTGCCGGTCAGCAGAAATTCCGCCACTCCCGACATCAGCACGCGAGGCCGAATAATTCCGGTCGCCGTCATGGCCGGAACCGCCCGCGGAATTCTCAACACTGGAACCGAAGAACACTCGTTCACCAGCTGCGCCTCGGTCGTCCAACTCGAAACCGCGCGGGCGGTTTGGCGCAGGGCTGCGACCGCGTTCACCACGCCAAAAGTTACAAGCCCCACACCGGTCATGCCCAGAACCAGAGGGATCCCGCCCAGAGGCTCCTGGATGGCCCGCGGCTCCAGCAGAATAAAAGACGGAACCGTGAAAGCCACGGTGATGACACCCGCCGCGGCCAGCGGAAACATGCGCAGGGCAAACAGAGTATCCGCAATTCGGCGAGCCGGATAGTGCTGGCCATGCATCCAAAGCGTACGCCACACGAGGCAGACGGCGACCGACAAGGCGCAGTACACCATTACGAAGACGGAAAAGGAGACCGCCACACCGCGCAGGGCATACATCAGGGATTGTCCTTGTCCTTGGCTTTAGATTGGTCACTGCCGCTGCGCAACTTCCGCCGCTTAGCCTCAACTACCTTGCGAAGATCGTCGAGCAACTGCTCGTCGCGCTCGGTCAGCACCTCGACCAGATAGGAAAGCGGCAACGCCGACGAGGGGCAGGCATCCAGTAATTGTCGGAACGCCTGGCCGGCGACCTCGCGGTGGAGTTGCTCACGGGTGAAGCGGGCGCGATATCGGAACGCCCGGCCCTCGGCTTCGCGCGACAACAGATTCTTCTTGAACAGGCGGTCGAGCGTGGTCATCACCGTGGTGTAGGCCAGATCCTGGCAACTATCGTCGACCATCTCGCGGACCGTGCCGTCGCCGCGCCGCCACAGGGCCTCCAACAGGCGTTCCTCCAGCGGACCCAGCTGGGAGGATGTCGCGCGGAAATGGAAGATGCGATCCATCAGCAGACAGCGGCATTTTACCCCAGAGGAAAGGCGCGCGCCACAGCGGATTTCAGAGAGGGGCAAGAATGTCTGCGGTGGATTCCAAATGGTGGCCCCGGAGGGGCTCGAACCCCCAACCCTCAGTTCCGAAGACTGATGCTCTATCCAATTGAGCTACAGGGCCGTGCTGCGAGGCGTGAAACGGAAAAATCTGGGGTGGGAAACGGGAATCGAACCCGCAACCGTCGGAGCCACAGTCCGGTGCTCTACCAGTTGAGCTATTCCCACCACTCGCCTTGATTATAGCAACTGCGCAAGGACGGTGTCAGAGTCGGAACTGAGACCTCGGACCTCAGACCTTGGCCTTCAGACCCCGGCATTTTCGTGAAGGCGCAGTGTGAGGTTAGCGGCAGATGTTCGACATCCGATCTTATGAAGATGAAGTGAGCAAGAGGAAGACGAAAAGCAAAATCGAAGTAGTCCGAGGTCGGAGGGCCGAGGTCAGACGGAACGATTGACGACCAACCTACCCTCTACCTACGCCCACGTACTCAAACCCAAGCGCGCGCAGTCGACTGGAGTCGAGCAGGTTCTTGGTGTCGACGATGACCGGCCGTTTCAGCAGGTGCTTGATGCGGTCGAAATCGAGCGCGCGAAATTCAGGCCAGCCGGTGCCGACCACCAGCGCGTCAGAGCCTTCGGCCGCGGCATAGGCCGAGTCGCAATAACGAACCGAACCGTTGAGACGAATCTTGGCGTCGGGAATCGCCACCGGATCATAGGCTCGCACGTGCGCGCCTTTCGAAACCAGCGTTTCCGCAAGACGCACCGAGGAAGATCCCGCTACCGAATTCGTGTTGGGCTTGAAGGCAAGCCCAAGAATACCGACTTCCTTGTTCTCGACCGAATTCAGCGCCAGCGCGATTTTGTCGACCAGGCGATCGGCGAGGTAATGATTCACATCGCGGGCAGCGCTGAGGACTTTCAAGGGCACGCCATGCGTCTGCGCCAGTTCGGCGAGAGAATCCATGTCCGACTCGGCAAATACGCCGCCCATGCCGGCACCGGGCTGCAGGCAGCGCGGAGCGATTTTTTTATCGAGACCGAGCGCGAGCGCCAGGTTGACGGCGTCGGCGTTCACGCGTTCGCAGAGCGCGGCCACTTCGTTGATGAAGGAAATTTTCGTCGCGACGAACGCCGTGGCCGCTTCGCGCACCAGTTCCGCGGTCGCCTGATTGGTGACAATCACCGGAACTCCGCGCATCACCAGCGGATGAAAAATCTGTTTCAGCAATTGCACCGCTTCGCTCGAAGTCGAACCGAGAATCAGCCGGTCGGGCCAATTGAAATCTTCCACGGCGCAACCGTCGGTGAAGAACATCGGCTGCGAAACGATGGTCGCCTGCAGGCCAGCCTCTTTGATGGTCCTTTCCAGCGCGCTCGCGGTACCGACCGGAGCGGGAGTCACGATCGCCAGAATCGGCGGCTTGGGCGCAACTCGCGCAATCCGCAGAGCCACATCGGTCAGGCTTTCGGGTTTATCTTCCGCGAAGAAAATCAGTTGCGACTTGCGGGCAAACGATTCAATGTCGGTGGAATAGGCCAGCCGGCCCGCGCGCACATTGCGGCGAATAATTTCTTTTAGATTTTTTTCGAAGTACGGAATGTTGCCCTGGGCCATCTCGACCATGCGCGAACGGTCGGGGTGACAGCACGAAACTGGAGTTCCAAAATCCGCCAGGCACGCCGAAATCACCGTTCCCAGGTACCCTGAACCGTAAACTCCGATCTGCATTTGGATCGCTCTCCCGTTCCTTTCCGGACGTTCCGCGTCAAAAGTGGCGTTCGACAGGGATCACCGGATACTTGCCGTGTTCTTTATTTACAGCGGCGGCAGAGCCTTTTCAACGCACGGGAGGGAGATGTACCTGGGGCCACACGGATGCAGCAGCGGTAACTGGGCGGGGGTAATGAGAGCAGGGTTACGGGAGTCTATGTTCTGAAACGTTCCCCGTAGGTTGACCGTGAAACTTTTCTTGATCTACTCGAAACGCTATTTCGAAACTAGCGTGCGGCCGAGTTGTACCGGGGCCAGATCCACCCAACAACTGGGGGCGTCCTCGCGAACATCCTCGCGGACAAAGGTCAGCCTTTCCAGCAAGATACGGCGGCTGCCCCCAAAGCTCGACCAACGCTTCCGGGCCAACTGAAAAGCAGCCTGGGCGGGCTGCTCCGCGCCCATTTTTACGATCGTGAGGTGCGGGGTGTACTGCCATTCTTCTTTGAAAGCGAGCGCTTCAGTATTCAACTTTCCGTGCAGAGTGGTCATGCGCGCCGCCGCGCCGTCCACGCGAATAAAAACCGTGGAGGTCACGGGGATGAAAGTTTCGACTTCCCCGAGAGTGACCTCGAAGGGTTCCTCGCCGCCGCAGATTCGCTCCAACACCTGCAGCGCCTCGCTTTCGGTGCCCTGCAGAGGACGCGGAGGCAGAATGCTCAAGTGCGCTGCCATGTGAGGCAGATCAGGATGCAATTCGCGCCGGAGGTTCTCCACAAACCCACCTGCCGGATTCTTAAGATACGCCACCAGCGCGTAACGCGGCTTCTTCATACTCGACAAAAATTATACGCCCGCGCGCAGGCGTGCGGCTCACCCAGGAATTGTCTACGCGGCTTCCGCTCGCCTGCGCCGGCCTCCGGACGATCCCGCACCTGCCACTCGCCTCCGGAAGCCTGGAGCCGAAAGCTCGCCTCTCGCAAAAAATAAGGCCGCGCCTTGCGAGCGCGGCCTTGTAGTCCCAGCAAGCGCCATTGCAGCGCCGGGCAGAAGTTTTAAGTTAAAAACGAGCGCGTAGGCCGACTTCAATGTTACGCGGCGACGCTTCGCCGCCGATCGCGCCCCAACTCGCCGGATCACCGAGCCAAGGGAAGCCATCGAGCATCTGGTCGTGGTTGAGAACGTTGGCGAAGACGCCCTGGAATTCCAGGCCAACGCGCTCCGTCACGTGAATATTCTTCTTGATGCTGAAGTCCATATTCCAGTACGGGAGGCCATTGATAATGCCGTAGCCTCCGTCCCTGCTGTCCAGCCCAAGAATCGGATTCCGCCAGTTCGCGTACTCGTTGGCGCCATTCTTAAACTCGTTGACAGGATACCCGTCGTCGGCCGCTTGACCGGGACAGACGTTGTAATAATTGCCATCCCCTCCCAGGGCGGGCGTGTGGCAGGAGTAGGCATGACTGTGGGGCGCGACCGGGCCGATTGGCACAGCATTCTCTGAGTCGTAGTCGGCGCAGGTTACGCCATCGCATGCGCCAAAGGATTGGTAGTCGGCATCGGTCGTAACTGCCTGGAAGGGCAGGCCGGTCCCGGCAGTGAAGATGGAGGCGAAGGTCCAACCGCCCAGCACGTGACCCAGAATTCCAGACTGGCCTTTGAAGAAGGCTGGCTGGTACACCAGGAACATGTTGTAGATGAACCTGCGGTCAAAGGCCTGGCGTCCATACATTTCCTTCAGATTGAAAGGATCGAGCGCAGCCAGTTCGCTGGAGGATTGCGCCTGGGCTCCTGTGCCCAGAGCCTTCGACCAGGTCAAGTTGGACTGCAAAGTCAGTCCGCGCCAATCTGCCATCTTGAAGGAAACGAAAGCGGCGTTGTAGTTGCCGAAGCCGACGCTGGCGTTTTCAAAGATGCCGGAGGTGTATTGGCCACTGCAACCGTAGTTGTTGGTGCCCGCCCCGCAGTTGGCAGCGATGGGGGTGCTCATCAGCGTGCTCGGGAAGTTGAACGCGCCCTGGTCCAAATCGCTCCAGATGCTCCAGACTTGGGCGTTCATCAGGTTCTGGGTACCGTTGACGCCTTCATTTGCCACGAATGCCGCTGTACAGCTGGTATAGCCGGTGCAGTAGCCGGTGCCGGCGAGCGCAGTCTCGAAAAATGGCTGCGTGGTAACCGCGCCCGCCTGAGGTCCTGCGCCTGGATTAGGCAAGGCAGAACCGCCGCAACCGCCGCCGCCAAGACCGGCAACGCCGCCGCAGTACTGCAGCACCACGTTCTTGTAGGCGTTGGCGAAGGTCTGCCCACCCATGGTCATCATGTAAGGAACGGCGTTCAGCTGGATGGGTTCGAATTCATCGGTGATTCTGCGCCCAATGTATCCGACTTCCATCATCATCCGACGGTTGAGCTGACGCTGGATGGTGAAGTTGAACGAGTCAATCACATTGGGCCGGAAATTCGGATCCAGGGCCTCGGGTGCAGACGAAGCGGGATTGTTGTATCCGGGATAAACCGGTTGCGGAAGCGTCGCGGTTGCCAGGGAAGACAACGGAACAGTCGGGCCGCCAGTCGAGGAAGAGGTTGTGCCTACGCGGAAGGCGTTGGACCAGGTGCCGGAATTCGCCGCGGCGCAGCCCCACGCGCCGGCCGTCACGACGTTTGAATTGCAAGCAATCGGTTGTTCCAGGCCAAGGCCCAGTAGTGGAACCAGAACCTGAGCTACGCCGTTGGTACGGCCATAACTGCGTCCGTAACCGCCGCGAATGACAGTGTTGTCATGGCCGAAGATTTTGCCGCCCAGCGAATCGCTGTCAAAGTGCGGATTCCACGCCAATGCAACGCGCGGGCTGAATTCGCCGTAGAACGGATTGTAGGGATACTTGCGGCCGTTTCCGGCATTGCCGACGAGGGCAAAGCCGAGTTCTGGGTTGTAAACCTGGCCTTGCAGCGCGGCGCGTTCGCGAGCCGCTAAGTAGTCGGACGTGGTGATGGGTTCATCCGAGGCATCGACCACCATCGCCTGTTTTCCTTGGGCTTCGACGGGCGGCATTTCCAGCGCCCAGCCCAGGCCATAGGTCAGCGTCAGACTTGGTTTCATGTGCCAGGTGTCGCTGAAGTAGACGTTGTAGTAAGGAATTTTGCTCTGGTCGAAGGCGCTGGACAAGGGCGGGTTCAGAGTGAGATTGGAACCGGTGCGGGTAAAGACTTGTGAAGCGATGGAAACTACGCCGAGTGCGGCAGCCGCAAGCGAAGTGCAGTCTTTGATGGTAGTGACCTGCGCCAAATTGTTCAATCCGGAACAAGGCTGGAACCCCGCGTTGTCGAGCTTCGAACCTGAGCTGCCGTCACCCAGCGAATAGACGGGATAGGCGTTGATGGTGCCGCCGCTGTCGTTACGCTGATGCCAGTCCCAGTTGTGTTGGTAGGTGCCGCCCAGTTGGAACAGGTGGTTGCCTTTCAGCATGGAAAGGTCGTCGCGGTACATCTGATCGTGGCCGTCCCAGAAGCGGGCGCGGATTTGCTGGTTGTTGGAATTGAACGGAGCAAGATCTTGGGTCTGCGACTGGCCCGACATGATTTCGAGGGCGCCGCCCAGACCGGCGATTTGCGGCGGAGCGCCGTCGCGCGACCAGGCCCACCAGTTTCGCAACCAGCTGTAGTGGAAGTCGTTGGTTGTGTGGCTGGTGATGTTGGTGGTCAAGCCAGCAACCAGGTACCAAGCCTGAACCGGATCGCCCGAGGCCGAAGCCGGAGTGCCTTTGGTGTCGCCGGGAAAGAAGCCGCCAATGTCGACTTCCTCATCGCCCGTGACCTTGATGTTGTAATAGCGATAACTGGCCATGAAATGTTGTTTCGGGGAAAAATCATGGTCAATGCGGGTTACGGCGAATTTGCTGGAGATAGGGACGCTCAGCGTGCCGGCGTATCCGAGAATATTAACGCCGTCGCACAAGCTCTGGCTGCAGCCGGTGTTGGAAACGGGCTCGTACTGGCTCCAGATCTGGGAGACCAACGGGTTCAATCCCATGCCGAGCGGGTCACACGATCCGGTGCAACCGTAATTTGCCGGATACGTGATCCCGTTGTAGGTCACTGCGGTTGGGTTCAGGTTGTAATCGACCGCGCCCAAATTGGTGGCGCTGGTGTCGAGCAATAGTCCGGACTGGAGAGCAGCCGAGGGAACGTTGCGATTGATGGTCTCGGCGTTGGGATAACGGAAGCCTTCGTAGTTGAAGAAGAAGAAGGTCTTTCCTCCCAGGACTTCCTTGGGAATGAGCGGGCCTCCAATCGCGCCGCCGAATCGGCTGTAATGGTAGGAGGGAAGGCCAATGTGGTCGCCCGGGATATAGTTCAGTTCATTATTCTGCCAACTGTTACTCGACCAGTTGTTGTCTTTGTAATATTCGTACGCGGTGCCGTGAAAGTCGTTGCCGCCGCGTTTGGTTACAACTTTGATTTCTGCGCCAGCGGAGCTGTTGAAATCGGCAGTCTGGCCGGCGGTGTTAACTTTGAATTCCTCGACGCTATCGGCGGGAGTGGGCATTACACCGGAGGGCGCGGCATAAGTCAGCTCAGCGCCAACGCCGCCGGTGGTGTCGCCGATCACGAGTCCGGTTTGCCGCGACGTGTATACGCCACCGCTGCCGTCCATGTCATTGGAGTTGTTGCCGCCATCCAGCGAGAAATAGCTCTGATCGTTGACCGCGCCGGCGACGTCACCGCCTGTGCTCACGCCGGGCTGTAGTTCGATGAAAGTGTTGACGTCGCGGCCAATGCTGGGCAGGTTGTCGATGGCAATCGCAGTGACCGTATTGCCCACCGTGGCGTTCATGGTCTGCAGTTCGGCGCCCGTGGCCTGGACTTCGACGACTACATTCCCGCCGCCGACCTCCAGTGTGAGATTCAGCGTGAGCGCGGCTCCGACTTTTACTTCCTGTCTCGCCACTTTCGAAGTGGAGAACCCGGACTTGCTCACCGTGACGTTATAGATGCCGGGATTCACGTCGACATAGGTGTAACGTCCAGCGCCGTTGGTGACTGTGGTGCGAGCCACGTTGGTGGTCGTGTCAGTTAATGTGACTGTGGCGCCTTCGACCACCGCGCCCGACGCGTCGGTGACTGCGCCCACGACGGTACCGGTCGAGGTGGACTGTGCCCAGAGGGGCGCTGCGCTGCTGAGCAGAAGAATGGCTGAGCAGAGAATGACGATGGCGAGCAGAGAAGAGGAAATCTGAAGTCGAATGCGCATAGCAAACCCTCCCGGATCGAAGAGTGAATCCCCCGCGAAGGCGCGGAGAAATCTTTTCCTGCTACTGCTTTTTGTTGAGAGCCCCTGGGTCTTCGGGAAGTCAGCACGGACGAACGGCATTTCCGAGAAACGTGCTGGGCGAGCCCGAAACCCGCTGATAGGTCGGGAACACTACCACTATCGACTAGACAAAAACAAGTACTAATTGTGTAGATTTGCTTTTTCGATTCGATTTTTTATAAACGCCTGAAAACATGTCAGATATTGCTCAAATTCTGGAAAACCCCTCGGCCACTCAACGAAATTGTTGTTGATTGTTATAGACACAGCTGCGCGTCAGGAGCGTCCTCGGCTCCGCCGATGAAATCGGACGGCAGGCTGAGTCTCAGGACGACCGCGGCCTTGAAAATTGGCCGAAATAGACTATTTACTTGGTCCCGGAAAGACCTTAGAATCGGCTCCACAAATTGGTTCGCCGTCCCCCCCCGTTTAGGGCATACCAGCGCAGGCACTGGGGATCACGACTTGGTAAGCCAGCCCACAAAGATCGGCAAATATGACGTGCTTCGTCTGATTGGGCGGGGTGGGATGGGTGTGGTCTATGAGGCGCTGGACCAGCGCTTGGATCGCCACGTCGCCATCAAGATGATTCTGGGCGCGACCCCTGGGCTGCTGGCGAGATTCGATCGCGAAGCCCGGTCCACCGGCAGTCTGCAGCACCAGAACATCGTCACCATCTATGAGTTTGGCGATCAGGACGGCAGCCCTTACCTGGTAATGGAGTACCTGGAGGGGATGAGCCTGGAAACAGCAATCTCTTCCGCCCGGTCGCTTAGTCTCGCCACCAAGCTCAGCATTTGTATCGATGTTTGCAATGGGCTGAACTACGCGCACGACCGCGGCATTATCCATCGGGATATCAAACCTGCCAACGTGATGCTGCTGGAAGACGGCAGCGTAAAGATTGTCGACTTCGGAATTGCGCGGATCGGCGATACCGGCATCAGCCGCACCGAGGTGGTCGGCAGCCTGCATTACATGTCGCCGGAACAATTTCAGAGCCAGCCGCTCGATCGCCGCACCGATATTTTCTCGACCGGAGTGGTTCTGTATCAGTTGCTGACAGGCACGCTTCCCTTCCAATCGACAGGTGGAGAAGCGGCGGTGATGTATCGCATTATTCATGACGATCCCTCGCCGTTGGCGTCTTTCCTTACTGATTACCCGATCGAGTTGGATGAGATTCTGCGCAAAGCTCTGGCGAAGAATCGCGATCTGCGCTATTCCAGCGCCCGGGATCTGGCTTTCGACCTGCAGGCGGTGATGGACAGGGAGAAGCGGCAGGAAGTCGAGCAGTGGATGACGCGGGCGGAAACGGCGATGCAGCGCACCGAGTGGGCCAAGGCCGAGGAGCATTTGCGGCAGGTTCTGAGAGTCGACAAGCATCACACTCCGGCGCATCGAATGCTAAGCCGGCTGCAGACGCAAATTCGTGAGCAGCGAAACCAGGATCAGTTGCGCGAACTGCGTCTGCAGGCCGATCAGGCGTTCCTCGATCGACGCCACGAGGATGCGTTGAGAATCCTCGACCAGGCACTTGCCATCGACCAGACAAACAAAGATCTGTTAGGCCTGCGCGAAGCGATTCAGACGGCCAAAGCGCGAGAGGCGCGGCTGAAAGCGGCGCTGCGGCGCGCCGAAGCGGCGCACCTTGCTGGAGACTTAGAGGAAGCCAGGCAGGCGGTTCGGGAAGCGCTGGAGATTGATCCGCAGGAAACTTCAGCGAAAGCGCTGCTGGTCGTGATTCTGAAACAGGCGCAGGAACAGGAACGTCAGCTTAAGTTGTGCGAGTTGTTTGACAGCGCCCGCGATCACATTGCGGCGCGCGATTTGACGGCGGCATTCAATACGCTGAAGGAAGCCGAAGCGGTGGATCCGGCCTCGGTTGAGCTGTACTCGCTGCTCAAGATGGTCAGCACCGCGCGCGAAGAGCAGTTCCGGAGATCGGAGATGGAAAAACTGGCTCGAGAAATCGAGGACGCGCTGAACCGCGAGGATTACCTTGCGGCTACCGCCGTCGCCAGTCAGGGGCTGCAACGCTATCCGCGAGAGCAAGGACTATTGAAGCTGGCTGCTTTGGCGGAGGCGCAGCAGCAGCGGGTGCAATTAAAGGCCTTCGGTCGGGATCAGTTCCTGGCCGCGAATGAACTGCTGGAAGCGGGAAAACTCTCCCAGGCGCTCTCGACGATCGAAGATGCATTGCGAATCGTTCCCGGCGAGGCACAACTCGAAAGGCTCCGAGGCCTTGTCAAAGAGCGGATTGATTCGGAACGCGCGGAAGAACTGAAACACCAGAGGCTGGGGCATGCACGGGAACTAGCAGCGGTGGGAAAATTCGAGGATGCGCTTCGGCTGCTGGAAAAGGTTCGACAGGATCTTTCTGGATCCGAGGAATATGAGACGCTGCTGGCGCGCACTCGGGCTGCAGCTGGGCAAGCGGAGTTGGTCGACCAGGCCGTGAGGCGCGCGCAGCAGATGTTGAACCAGGGCGGAGTCGATCAGGCGATCCACTTCCTGGAAGAGAAAACTCTAGAGCTCCCGGATGAGCGTCTGGTGGATCTGCTGGCCGTCGCGCGTCGGCAAAAGAAACCCTTCCAGTCGGGGTTGCAGGTTGCGATCGACGATGTGAATCTCATTCTGCAGACGAGGGGAGCGGCGGAGGCCGCAAAATATCTGAAGGCGCAGCCGGAGAGGTTCCACGAAGTGGCGGAATTCCGGGCCCTGGCAGAGAGTGTCGCGAACCGCATTGCGCTCGAAAGCCTGGAGCAGGAGATGGAACGCGGGAGCGATCCCGAGGCGCAGGTTCGCCTGGCGGATCAGGCGTTCCGCGAGCATCCGGGAAACGAGGAAATCAAGAAGAGACTCGCCGCAGTTCGCCGGCGGAAGGCGCAGATCGACGCGGTTGTGGACCGGGCTCGGACCCGGGAAGCATCGCGGCAATTCGGCGAAGCCGCGGAGGAATTGCAGCGGCTGCGCGAACTCTATCCGCAGCATCCCAATCTTGAGTCGGAGATCCGGCGGCTGGAGCGGCTGGAGGAACAGCGGTTGATGGAAGTCGCGAAGCGCGAACTGGAGCAGTTCCGGGTTGCGCTGCGCAGCGCGATGAAGGAAGGCAAGCGAATCCTGCAGCGGCTCGGTGCCGCGGAGGCAGCCACCTACATGGCGATGCAGCCGGCTAAGTACCGCGAGACGCAGGAGTATAAAACGGTGGTTGAACTGGTTGCGGACGCTGCTGCGTGTGAAGCTCTGGACCAGAAACTGGCAGAGACCGACGATCCGGATACACAGGTTCGCGCCGCGCAGGCGGCCTTGCGCGAGAGACCGGAGAGCGCAGACCTCAAGAAGAGGCTGGCGATGGTTCGCAGCCGGCTGGAGGAAATCGGTGCGATTGCGGAAGAGGCGCGCGTTCTCGAAGCTTCGCAAAAATATGGCGCCGCCGTGGCCGAATTGCAGCAACTACGGCAGATTTATCCGCAGTATCCGGGCCTCGAACCGGAGATCCAGCGGCTGCAACAGCTCCAGGAGCAGGCAGAACGAGTTCAGCAGCTGAAGGCCGTCGACGGTGCTCAAGCCGAAGCGATGCGCCCAAGCACAGGCCGGGAAGTAGCCCAGTCCGAGAACGAGCTTGGAGCAACAGTGATCATGGGCCGCGCCCCGAAAGCGAAAACGCGCACCGAAGTGGTTCCTATGGTGCCAGCCACGCCGACGGCTCGCGTCGAGCCAGAGATGCTTCCGCAGGTTCCGGTCGAAACCTCAGAAGACGCGTCTGCAGCGAGCCGTCAGATCCTCACCGGCTCACCGAAGATGTGGCTGGTCGGGGCAGCGGTACTTGTCGTGATGGTGGGTCTGGTGTTGTTGTATGTGTTGGTGAGGCACTAATCCCGTCGGCGTCGTGCCAAGTTCCGGAACGTGTTGGTGCAGAAGAAATTATTGATCGGGGCGATAGGATTTGAACCTACGACCCCCTGAACCCAAGGCAAACCAACGCTATGTGATTGGTTCGCTTAGGTCGGTTCTGCGTCTTGTACCTTCGTTTTGTTGCTTGTTCGAACCTTATTGGACCCAAGGTGGACCCAAGTTTCAATTGCATGGATGCCATACTTTATCGCAAACGGCAGGAGCCGAAAAATTCGCGGGAATCGAACGGAGAACATCCGCTTTGAGGCCTGCTGCGCCCAAGTCCGGTCCACCCGCGAGCGGTTGAAGTTTAACAGTATTGGGCTGCCATGCGAGCAAGACCGTTGCCTCCAATTCTCTATCCGCTGGAGCCCGCTTTGGAGTGCCGACCTTCCGGCAGTCTTGCCGATATTTCGGCAGACTTACAACCCCCGGCTCGGTTGGTCGTCAGCAGCTTCAGGATCGCCTCGTGGTCGACCGGTCTGGAGAATAGGTAACCTTGGGCACGCTCACAGCCGAGATCCCTTAGCATATCCATCTGTGCCTGCGTTTCGACACCCTCTGCGACCACCTTCATGCCGAGATGGTGAGCGAGCATGACGATGACTCGCACGATTTCGTGAGTCTCGGCATCAGTATCCATTCGGGAGACGAAAACCCTGTCAATTTTCAAAGTATCGACACGAAAGCCCTGAAGGCGGCTGAGCGAGGAATAGCCTGTGCCAAAGTCGTCAATGTCCAATCCCACTCCCAGTGCCTTCAGTTCCGAGAGTATTCCCGCAGATCTTTCGGCGTCGGCCATGGCAATCGTCTCGGTAATCTCAAGATCAACGTGTCGGGGATCCATCCCACTTTGCTCTAACAGTTGACCGATTTGAGCGGCCAGGTCAGCCTGTGCGAATTGTTTGGGGCTGATGTTGACGCTGAGGGAAAGGGGAGGGTCGGACGGGAAGAGGGCTTGCCACGAGCGCAACTGATGGCACGCTTCGGGAAGCAATTTCCGGTTTATTGAGAGTATGACCCCGGTCTCATCCGCGACCGGAATGAAATCATTCGGCATCACCATGCCCTGAGGGCGCTGCCAGCGAGTGAGTGCCTCGAATCCAACGATCTGCTCGCTGACCAAAGATACGATCGGCTGGTAATAGACAAGAAACTCGCCCAAGTCTACGGCTTTCCGAAGATCCGTCTCCAGTTGCAAACGCTGGACTGCGCCCGCGTGCATGGCATTGTCGAATACTTCACAGCGCGCCTTCCCTGTATGTTTCGCTCGGTACATGGCAATCTCGGCGTCGCGGAGCACGTCCTGGGCCTCCGTGCTGGTGCTGCTACTGAACGCGATACCGATGCTTGCCGTAACAACGATCTCGTGCCCATCGACGTCGAATGGGACCGCTAATTTCTCTTGAATGCGCTCAGCCACGCGGACGGCATCACTGGGGTCGCGCAGCTCCTGTGCCAGAACGGCAAACTCGTCACCGCCAGGACGAGCAAGAGTGCTATCCCCGTAACTGACTTCTTGACCCTCTCCATCGTATGTACGCGAGATCGTGTCAGCCCGGCGAAGGCAACCGCTCAGGCGCTGAGCAATCTGGATGAGCAGAGCGTCGCCCGCGACATGGCCGAGGCTGTCATTGAACACCTTGAATCCGTCGATGTCGATAAACAAGACGGCAAACTTGAAATCGGCGTGGTGGCGAGAAATGGCAAGCGCCCGGCCGAGGCGATCCAGAAGGAGGGCTCGATTGGCCAGATTGGTCAGGCCGTCATGAAAGGCGTTATGGGCCAACATTTCCTCAGCCCGTTTCCGTTCGGTGATGTCGCGATTTACAACGACCAACCCTTCGGGTTCGCCGAGGGGTCCTCGAATGGCACTGGCCGTGGACTCTAGAACCCGCCATGATCCGTCTTTGTGACGGATGCGATATTCGAGCCGTTCGCCGACGCCCGTTATGGCAGCTTTTTCGGCAGCTCCCAGCACGCGAGCGCGGTCATCGACATGAATCTGATCCAGGGGCGATGTTGCGATCAACTCGTCGCTGCTATAGCCAAGGATCTTTTGATAGGCGGGACTGTTGTAAAGCCGGTTTCCGCTCTTATCGACAACCGCAATCATGTCCGCTGCGTTTTCGCTAATGAGCTTGAAGAGTCGATCGCGCGATGCCAGCTGGCGGCGCATCCTGTGGAGCTGAATATGCTGGTAAATCGTATATATGTCAAACAGCAGGACTAGGACGGCAAGTCCGCGGACCCACTCTCGCAGATTCAATGAATGAACATTGTCGGTCGGCAGATGAAACCCGGGAAACGTTAACGAGAGGATGCCGAAGGTCAGCACCAGGGTGACGGCGACTGCAAATCCCCACAGCCACCATTCCCGCCCCTCCACTTGGCTCAGGTGCAGCAAAGCGTCGTCGGAACTACGATCGACTTGACGTTTATTATTCACGGGATCACTATCGCCGCCTTTGTCAGTAGGAACTCGCGAGTGAAGTGGGGGCAACGCGGTGGCCAGAAGTCCATCTTTCGTCATATGCCTGCCAATGGCTTCTTGACCTGAGCCTTGCTCTTAAGCCACTCATGAAGGATGTTGAGGTCAACCGGCGGGATACGGAGAAACTCGCAGCCAGCTGCTCCATAGTTTCTGGTCCACTGAACCCGGGCCTCGATGTAGACCGGTCTCGCCGACCCAGGGAGCAACAATCGGAAGCACAACACGTCTCCGATCGCGAAACCCTCTTTACAACTGAGACCCACCCCCCCGTCGCCGATGTCGGTAATGGTGATATCCACAGACTGGTTGTGTGAGTCGGTTGCCTGGACGGAATTCATCAGGGCATACCTTGCATGGCGACGGTAGTCATACAACATTCTGGAATAGGCCGCCTTCAATGATTTGGCACCCGAAATTTCTGTCACGGGTTTACGAAGCACCACATGGGCGCCCGAAACGGGGTAATCCAGCGAAGAAACGGCGATCACGGTCGGTTTGTGCCACTTGCCAGACTTATGGATTCTGTGCAGGAGATCGGCAGAGTCTTCTTCCCAGTCAACAATGATCAAATCGGTGCTGCCTTCGGAAAGTTGATCGAACGCCTTTGAGGAACTCAAGCACAAGTTTGTGCTGATCGACAGGTTCGCTAACAGTCTGTTCAATGTGCAAACCACGCTGGGATCTCGAGAGACCAGCAAGCACTCGAATGCCATTTCTGATGTCATGTCTACCTCTCAACTCGAAACAAACAACTCCCAAGTAACTTTGACCTGATTGGTCAAAGCATCTGCTGCTAGCTTCTCGCCTAAATTTGCAGTTCGTTGTTCCCTCATCGCTTAATGCACTTTAACTGCCAGATCTTCCTGTCGCGATTTCCCTTTTCTTCTCAGCCGCTTCGGACAGAATCGCCGGCAGATTCATGTCCAGAATCGGGACGCGCCTTCCATCTTCCGGGCACAAATAAGCAAGCCGACGCCCGAGGGCCGTGAAGGGTTAATTCAGGGAATCCAAGTCGGGCGAAGCTGCCGAATGAATTTCTTGGGTCTAAGTCCGATCCGGTCTCGGCAAACGCCAAAACTTGTATTGATCGGAGCACAGAGGGTCTCAACTCTAGGAAGAATGCTGCTAATACTAAGCGTTACGCGCTGACATCCTTACCTTCAAGCTTCATGCGCGAGAGAAGTTGGTAGATTGTCGCACGACCGAGGCCGAGGATCTCTGCAGCTCGCGCCTTATTCCCGCCAACTCGTTCCAGCACTCGCATGATGTGACGCCGTTGTACTTCATCGAGCGACAGAAGGTCTTCGTCTATAGCCACGTCGGCATTGAACGGGGTTCGTAACCTCTCGGGGAGATCGTTGGTATCAATATACTTTCCGTCCACCATCATGCAGGCGTTCCCGACAACATTCTCCAGTTCACGAATATTCCCCGGCCATGGATAAGTCGCCATAACTCCCTGCGCTCTCCGCGTCAGACCCGAGATCGGCTTCTTATACTCAGCCGCGAATCGCTCTACGAAGTATCGCTCGAGCAGCGGCAGATCCTCGCGCCGATTGGCTAGCAGCGGTAAGGCTAGCTCGACCACAGCAAGCCTGTAATATAAGTCTTCGCGAAACTGTCCCTCTCGCACCATCTTCCGCAAGTCGCGATTCGTAGCAGCAATCACTCGTACATCGATATTGCGGGAGACAAAAGACCCGACTCTCCGAACCTGGTGGTCTTGCAAAACACGAAGTAACTTTGCCTGAGCTCCTGAAGAAAGGTCCCCAATCTCGTCGAGAAAGATCACGCCTCCGTCGGCGCTCTCGAAAAGCCCCACCCTATCCTGAATCGCCCCCGTGAAGGCGCCCTTCACATAGCCAAAGAGTTCGGTCTCGACCAAGCTCTCAACCAGAGCAGAGCAGTTGCACGCGACATAACGGCCTGGAGAAGCGGCGCTCAGGCGATGCAGAGCTCGGGCTACAAGCTCTTTGCCGGTGCCAGTGGCTCCAGTGACCAGAGCAGTCTTGAAGTGGGGAGCAACCCGACGGATCTTCGCGAAGACCTCGAACATCAGAGGACTACGACTTACGATTCCTTCGAACTGACACGCTTGCACAAGCTCGTGATCGAGCATAAGAGTTCTTCGGCGGATTTCGGCTTCCGCCAGAAAACTGGTAATGCGATGACGCAGCCTCTGGAAATCCAAAGGCTTAGTCAGATAGTCGCACGCCCCTTGCTGAATCGCTTCCATGGCGGATTCCGCAGAGTAGTGTCCCGAAATTACAATCACATTTGCGGCTGGGTCAGAAGCGATTATTCGTCGAAGCATATCCATGCCACTCACTGCCGGCATTAGCAGGTCAAGAAGCACGATCTTGGGACGGTTCCGTAGAAACAATTCGAAACCGTGTTCTGGATCTTCTGCAGTAAGTATTTCGAGACCTTCATCCTCAAGCGCGTCTGTGATGAGCACCAGGGTCTGGGGGTCGTCATCGATGGCGAGTAACTTGAAGACATTAGACTTGGTCATAGGGAGGTCTGATCTGGTGGATTTCTTTCCACACTACTGTTTGAATAGAAGGAATGCCGACGAACCGGGACTCTACATCGCGCTGCGCCACGTTGCTCGAACGTCGATCGAGGTCGCGAGACACAGGATAGACTCGTGCGCTTACTGGCTGATAGAGGTGGGAGTTGATTCGATGATGCCGACTGCGATGCAAGGACCGCGTCGCTTAAGGACGCCAGACACGAACTTCCGGTCAGCCTTTGGCTGAACTGCTTGTGCTGATAAATATACAAAATAGCAGCCTTCGGGGGAAGACCTTGGTAAGCCCAATATATCACGAGTGAGGTGTTCTCGAGTTAGTAGCGATTTGGGATCATATGATCGACTAAGCAGACGGGAAGAAGGCGCCGCCAAACATCCCTTCTGGTCCCCACGACCCCAGCTGCCCCGGGCAAAAGCGAGAACACTGGAACGACCAAATTGATGTCGCAATTTAGTTTACAGCTTCGCTGTGGAGCACCGAGTGAACTTTCATGAGCAGCGATCGCTTGGTGAAAGGCTTCTCCAGGAAAAAAGCCTCCTGCAACAACATGCCCTGTCGCGTGACCACATCGTCGGTGTATCCCGACATAAACAGCCAACGAAGCGTAGGATGACCTTCCCTCGCGTCTCTCAAAAGCTCAGCACCGCTCTTCCCAGGCATAACGACGTCTGTCAAAAGCAGATCGATTTCTGTTTGAGAAGTCGCCATGATTCGCAAGGCTTCTTCCGCATTTCTTGCTTCAACTACTCTGTAACCGCCATCTCGCAGGAGTTCGACAGCGAGTTCGCGCAAAGTCTTATCGTCCTCAACCACTAATATAGTCTCTGATCCTGGCAGAGGTTCGGCTTCTTCATCGGACAACACAACTTCTTCGGCCTTTTCGGATACTCTTGGAAAGTAGACCTTGAAGGTTGTGCCTTTGCCGAGTTCGCTGTAGACAAAGATAGAGCCTTCGCTCTGTTTGACAATTCCGTAGACGGTTGAGAGACCGAGACCTGTTCCCAGTCCGGCTCCCTTTGTCGTAAAGAAAGGTTCGAAGATTTGAGATTTGACGGTTTCATCCATGCCGCAGCCTGTGTCGCTTACTATCATGACGACGTAGGGTCCCGCATCGGAGCCTGGGTGCAAGGAAACGTAGTGTTCGTCCAGTTCTGCTTGCGCCGTCTCAATGACGATCTTTCCGCCGGTGGGCATCGCGTCTCGCGCATTGACCACCAGGTTCATCAATACTTGCTCAACCTGGCCCCGGTCAGCTCTCAGGCTGCCGATCGAAGTCGTCGGACGGAACTCAACCTTGATGTCCTCGCCAACCAATCGCAGGAACATGTTGGTTGCGTTGCGAATGACTTCGTTCAGATCCAGTATCTTGGGGAATACAACCTGCTTGCGGCTGAACGCCAAGAGTTGCTGCGTGAGTAATGCCGCCCGTTGCGCGGCTCTCTTGGTTTGTAACAGATACCTGTTCACGGGATTGTCTGGAGTGATCACATCTAACGCCATGTCACTGTAGCCGATAATGACGCCGAGGAGGTTATTGAAATCATGCGCCACGCCGCCAGCGAGACGCCCTACGGCTTCCATCTTCTGGGCCTGGCGAAACTGGGCCTCGAGTTGCCGGATCTCGGTGACGTCGCGGGTGATTGCCAGTACGCAGGGTTGCCCGTCCAGTTCGATCGTTTCCGCCCACACCTCCGCTTCGCGAATCTCTCCCTTTGTGGTTCTGAATCGGGTATGGTGTTTTGCGACTTGTTCCTTATCCTTAAGCTGTCGCACCATCTCCATGCGATCCAAAGGGTCGCCCCAGAATTGAAGTTCTGCGGCAGTGTGGCCAATCACCTCCTTGCGCGTGTGCCCGAGCAAATCGAGGAAGGCATCATTCACGTCGAGGTAGCGCCCGTCCGCTTCCGTCGATATTGTGATTGCCAGCGGGTTGTTGCGAAACGCTTTGCTAAACCGCTCTTCCGATTTGAGTAGGGCATCCGCTGCCAACTTTCGCTGCGTGATGTCCTGTAAAATGCATGCGATTCGATCAACTCCGCCGGGGCCGTCAATTGGGAAATACGACACAGACAAGTCTCTCTTGCCCAGATTCGGGAAGTTGTAGACCATTTCGTATTGCACGACCGTGCCAAGAAAACATTCATCCATCTTTTCTTTTACCGACGCTACAAAAGCGTCCTTGCCGATCACGTCTTCCACGGAGTGGCCGACAACCTGTTCCGCAGATAGGCCGCGATAGTTCAGGAATGCGCGATTGGCAATCACATAGCGGTATTGCTGATCCACAACTAGGATCATCTCCTCCAGTCCTTCTACTACCCTTGCATACTCCCGCAGCCGTTCCTCGGCGACTTGCTTCTCAGTTATGTCAACCCCGATCCCGCCAACATATTTCCGTCCTTTAGCGTCCCGGAAGGGAAACTTGATGTTTTGCCATGTGCGACCGACATTGCCGAGAACCGATGTTTTTTCGATTACTTCCAACGCTTTATTTGTTGCCAGCACCGCTTCGTCAGCCCTCCTGAATGCGCGAGCGATCTCCGGTGGCCAAAGTTCGAAATCCGTCTTCCCTTGCCAGTCTTCCAAACGCACCCCGAAACTGTTCTCATACGATCGATTGAGATAAACGTGGCGGCCTCGGTCGTCTTTGGCCCAGGCGATGGCCGGAACATTGTCCATGAAGGCATGGAACCGTTCCTCAGACTCTCGCAGTTCCTGCTCGGCCCATCTTCGCGCACGGATGTCGCGGCTGACGGTGGCAATAGCGATAACTTGTCCAAGCGGGTCGGAGATGGAAAACGCCCGCATTTCAACAGGGATGAGCTCTCCAGTTCCAAAGTGCTTCAGTAAGATCTCGCCTCCCCAAGGCCTTCCCGAAAGAACCACGGGAAGAACCTCGCGACTGAACCTCGATATCTCGTCAGGAGGTAGGTAGTCAAAGACCAACTTGGAGGTTGCCTGCTGGTCATTCTGAACCCCAACCAAGGCCTGTCCAGCCTGATTTACGAAGAGGACCTTCCCGTCTGGAGTAGCTATGCCAATGAAGTCGGGGCTGTTCTGGACGACCTCAACGAGTTTCTGTTTCTCCTCCTCAATCTGATGACGCTCGGTAATGTCCAACATGGCACCGACGGTCCGGACTTTGTGGCAAGCAGCACCTTCTCCTTCGAAGAACGTTCGTGACCGAGTCTTCAGCCGTCGGACCTCGCCGTCGCGGCGCACGATACGATTTTCAACATCGAAAAGTCCATCGCCAATCGGATCGTGAGCCGCCAACATGGCTGCCACGATTGCATCACGATCCTTGGGATACACGCGATCGAGATATTTTGCCAGGGTGATCGGCTCGAGGAGGTCAAAGCCGAAGATTTCTCTTTGTTCTGGCGACCAATAAATCGTGTCACTGAGATGATCGTGATCGAACACACCGATCCGGGAAACACGAACGACCTGCTGCAATCGATGGTCGGTCGGGGAAATGGCTTCGATTAGTTCCTTTTTGTCGCTTGGTCCTTCTCTTCTTTTGGTTGACCGCCGTGCAGGGCCCATAAACCACACCTCAATTCGGCTTGCGCGGACTGTCTCCAACAAGAGCTGACTCGAACGATGCCTTTCGTTGGCGCTCAGTTTTCGAGTTTTGTATTGTCTGGGATTTTTCCCAAAGCAAAGACCAACTCCCCGACTCGCTTAGGGCACGGGATGAGCCCTTCTTGCCATGCTGCGAGGGCGGGCCCTGGACCGGGGTTGTAGGAGAGCCTTTCGTCCCATTATATGGTCCACGGCCGGCAAACACTAGTAACAGGTGTAGGACTCCGCTAGGTGAAAAAAAGAACGTCATGCCTGGAGCCGCAGTCTGTTCGGCGAACACTATTCCACCGCGCTGACAGCGTCAGTTGCGACGTGAACAGGTCTGGCTTTGCTAAGTTGTAGCAAGCAGTAGCTTCAATACATCGATTGCATTTGGCCATCAAGATGCTTCTTACCGTAAAGCTATGATCAAGGAAACGCCCAGACTCGACGGCCTCCTGCTCTCCAGTGACGCGAAAATACTCGGAGTCATGAACGAGATTTTGGAGACCTTTGCTATTAAGACGGAAGTGTGCGGCGAGACTGCTTCGGCCATTGACGCAGTGACTCACCGTAGGCTTGATACCGTAATCGTTGACTGGAACGGTGTGCACGATCCGAATCGTGTTGTGTGCGCCGCACGGCGGTCCTCTCCGAACAGCAACTCGACAATTGTGGCTATGGTCGATCAGGGTTCCGAAGCACATGCTTTGCTGGCAGGGGCCAATTTCATGATTCACAAGCCTATGGACCTGGATCATGCGCGACGGTGTATGCGAGCTGCGTATGGAACCATGTTGCAAAATCGCAGGCGTGCCGCTCGAGTTCCGGTTGAGCTTCCGGTGGTTGTCAGAGTGGTCGGAGGTGGAAGACTCGAGACCAAAATCACCGACATCAGCATTGGAGGCATCGCGCTGCATTGCAAGCAGCTACTAGAGGTCGACCAGAAGGTGACGTCGCTCTTTACGTTACCGGGGACGACTGGGCTGATCTATCTGTCCGGCACGGTAGTTAATACTGACGGGAAAGGACGAGCCGGGATTCGCTTTTCTTTTATTCCCGACGAGGATCTTGCCGTGCTCCAAAACTGGCTCGCTGGTGAGCTGATTAAGCTGGAAAATGCAGAAATGCCTGCTGGGGATGTCAGAGACAACGTGCACTGAGCGTCTCGCGACCCTTCCAATCTGCGCTTTCATGAACCCACACTCCACTCAATCGGCGGAAACTGTTTCCGGACACCGCCGCGTGCCACGTGAGCCCAAAAGGAGAGACCGAAATTAAAATCCTATTGATCGAAGACAGCCGTTTCTTGCGCGCCGCAATTGAGCGCTCACTCGCCAAGGCGGGCCACGAAGTAATTTCCATAGCGGATGGCAGAGAAGCCTTACTAGTCGCTCGGAGTAGCCTCCCAGCACTAATCCTTCTGGATTTGATGCTTCCAGGGATGGAGGGTACGTGCGTGCTGAAGGAACTTAAGCAGAACCCTTCGACGTCTCATATTCCGATAATCGTATTGACCGGGCTTTCCCAAAAAAATGAGACGAAGTTGAGAAAGGCTGGTGCTGTGGCCTACATTGAAAAGTCGTCACTCGATCTTGGCAAAGATCCCGACGCCATCGTCCACGCGGTGGCGGGTATTCTTGACACATTGGGAGTAGTTCAACGTCCTTCAGTAGAGTTTGGGGGAGCGCGTGATGACACCGGGGCCGACAAAGCTGAAGACCGAGTCAGCTGTTCGGGGGAAAAGGTGTGACGATTCTCCTGGCCGAGGATTCCGCTATCTATCGTCACCTGATCACGAGTCATCTCAATGAATGGGGATTCGACTTTGTCTGCACAAAGGACGGTCGCGAAGCCTGGGAATTGCTGGCACAATCCGACGCGCCAAGATTGGCACTCCTCGACTGGGTTCTACCCGGAATGGATGGCGTCGAACTTTGTCGCAGGCTCCGTGGACGTCCGGAAACGGATCCGTACACGTATACGATCTTACTCACCGGCAAGAGTCAAAAGCAGGAGATGCTCGAAGCGATGGCTGCAGGGGCGGATGACTTTCTTGCGAAGCCCTTTGATCCCCCAGAACTGAAAGCGCGACTCTTAGTGGGTCAGAGAATCGTGGAGTTACAGCAGAAGCTCGTATCCGCGAACAGCGCGCTGCACTATGCAGCCAGCCACGACTTCCTCACAAGTTTGTGGAATCGCGCCGCGATCATTGCCTTTCTGCAACGTGAACTCGCACGCTCCCTTCGTGAAGATATACCCCTGGGAGTCATTCTGGTCGACGTAGACTACTTCAAGAGAGTAAATGATGAACTAGGTCATGAGACTGGGGACTTCGTTCTCCAGGAAGTTGCGAAACGGTTGTCGGCCAGTGTGCGTGAGTACGATGGAGTCGGCCGTTATGGCGGCGAAGAGTTCCTATTGGTGATGCCCGGCTGCGACCTCGCAACGATGATCCGCCGAGCGAATGTCATCAGAGAGTCAATTTCGAGCACCCTGATTCGAACCCCTCTCACGGCAGCGAAGGTTACGGTCAGCATGGGTGTCGCTGAGGTGGTGAGATCTGCTACTTCGGAATCACTCTTGCGCTGTGCGGATATAGCGTTGTATCAAGCCAAACGAAATGGTAGAAACCGCGTGGAACAGTCAGTAGTTGCAAAAACTGCCGACGCGCTAGAGAGAAGTTAGGGTCAGGTGGCGAACACAGTTTGGTCGCGCTTGACCGGCCTAAGTGGTCGTTCCCCGTCCAGTGGTCCTCGCAGAGGGAGGCAGCAGTACACAACGGCCTCTCTCTGCGTCGCCCACCGCATCCACCGATGTGTCCCCCGACTTCGGGCTGCCCAGAAAATTTCAGGCCATTGCCTACTCCGCAGCGAACTCGAATGAGGAAGGATTGAACCCTTCCGAAACCCCGACCGATCATTAGCGATGTCCGAGACAAGGACGGTTTTCCAGAATCCAGGCTCTGTTCAAGGGACCCCGAAGTTAGCCGATTCCAATCGTGCTCTGCTCTAAAGCCAATGAAACCTTAGACCTGGAACCCAAGATTCGCTGCAGGAATTTTTCGGCAATAGTCGTGCAATGGTCCCTTTGCGAGAGTGTCGTGCGAATAGCTCTCCGTGCCACTTCCTAAATCGAATCGTTCGAGTCACGAGGGAAAGTTATGCAGATCCGAAATATTGTGTTCGTGCTCTCTTTGTGCGCACTGGCAGCCAATGCATCTTTCGCACAGCAGAAACAGTTGCCATTGAATGCCAGTACTCCGAGCGCAGGAAACGCGACAACCTTCGGCCAACTGCCCGCTGCATTCGAAGCAAACCATGGTCAGGCTGACCCGCAGGTGAGGTTCTTGTTCCGCGGCAGGGGATACACTGCGTTCCTCACTTCTGGAAGTATGGTTCTTTCTTTGCGACCGATCGACGCCCAGTCGAGTCCACAACCGATAAGCGCCCCATTCAACAGCGCCGCTCCGCCTGCTTTGGCCCCAACCATGCAGCTCCGGCTGATGGGCGCGGCTGTGAACCCCGCAGTCGTTGGGGAAGATCAAAAGTTGGGTAAAGTCAATTACTTCATCGGCAATGATCCTACGAAATGGCGCACCAATGTGCCGACCTATGCGAGGGTTCGCTATAAGAATGTATATCCAGGGATTGATCTCGTCTATTACGGCAGCGGTCGCGAGCTGGAGTGCGACTTTGCGGTTTCTCCCGGCGCCGATCCCAACCGAATTCAATTCGAAATCACGGGCGCCAATGGAATTGAAATCGATGAGGCTGGCAGGCTCGTGATGAATACGATCAGCGGGGACCTTCACTTCGGGAGTCCGATCGTCTACCAGGAAGCCAACGGCCAACGTGTCCCGGTTGACGGCGGATTCGTTGTGAATGACCCAACGCATGTGAGCTTTCGAGTTGCGCACTACGACTCAAACAATTCGTTAGTCATCGACCCGGTGCTAACCTACTCTACCTACCTCGGGGGAAGTGGCGTCGATCAGCCCGCCGGAATTGTCGTCGACAGCTCCGGCGCGGTTTACACAGCAGGTTACACTGACTCGCCGAACTTCCCGTTGGCCACTCTGGGTGCCCTGCCAGCCAACACATACCACGTCTTTGTCGCCAAACTAGATGCAACGGGATCGAATCTGATATACGCCGACTATATTGGTGGCAATAGCCAGGACTATGGCATCGGACTTGTATTGGACAGTGCAAATAACGTCTATGTCGCAGGCAGCACGGGGTCGAGCAATTTTCCCCTTGTTATGCCCTTCCAAGCAGAACAACCTGGACCTTACACCGGATTTCTGTCCAAGGTGTCGGCCGATGGCTCTTCCTTGCTTTATTCGACCTACCTTGGAGGCAGCACCTTCGATCAGCCCACCAGTATCGCCATCGACGGTTTAGGGGAAGTGCATGTGGCGGGCTACACGATGTCGCAAAATTTTCCAGTGGCCAATGCCTATCAGGCAGCCCCATCAGCGAACCAAGGCGGAATTTACGGCACCTACGGTTTCTTGACGAAATTCAATCCGGACGGCTCCTCGTTGGTCTATTCCACCTATCTGTCGGGCTATTCGAACGTCGCCCAAAATTGCGGCAGCCCGTGTTGGCCTGCGCCCTACAACGCAGTGAGCGCAGTGACGGTGGACTCTAACGGAAATGCCTACGTCACCGGGGCCACCAACACCAACAACTTTCCGGTTACGTCCGGGGCCTACCAGACCACGAATTCCACCCAGCAGGACGCGAGTATCGGGTTTGTGAGCAAATTCGCCAGCGCCGGAAATCTCGCCTACTCCACATATTTTTACGGATCAAGCGGGGATCCGGTCGCGATCCAGGCGATCGCCGTCGACGCCTCGGGTTCCGCTTATGTCGCTGGTACCGCTGACAGTGACGGAACGTTCCCAATCACATCCACCTCCATCTGCGACCCTGGCGTGTATGGCTCTGGGTGCAGCTATGCCTTCGTCACAAAGTTTGATCCCACCGCGTCAACTCTGCTGTACTCCACATTCCTTGGCCCCAACAACTATGCCAGCCCACAATCCATCGTGCTTGATCCCGCTGGTGACGCTTATGTGTTGGCCGCAACCCGCAGTGATCTGTTCCAGACAAATAACGCAATCGAACCTTACACGAGCAATACGGATGTGCTTCTAGTGGAGATTGATCCAGCGGCCACAACGCAGTTGTTTGCCACCTTCCTCGGAGGCACCGGGAATGATTCTCCGAACGGCCTCGCCCTCGATAGCGGTGGCAATCTCTACGTGGTCGGCTCGACGGCTTCCGTCGATTTCCCAACGACTCAAGGATCTTTCCAGATTCTGCCTGGGGGCAACGGCGATGCTTTTTTGGCAAAGATTGGGGCTGGCTCCTCGGCCTCGGCATCGTTGAGCCCAACCTCTCTGGTGTATGCTCCGCTGCCGATTGGCTCAACCAGCCAGAGTCAGTCGGTTTTGCTGCGTGACATGGGAAGCGCGTCGCTTTCGATTTCATCAATCGCCATCAGCGGCGATTTTGCGGAGACAGACAACTGCACAGGCAGTGTGTCGGCAGCCGGCAACTGCACGCTCAATGTTACTTTTACACCGACGGCTGCGGGGACCCGCAGCGGATCAATCCTAATTCAAGATAACGCGGCTGGGTCGCCGCAAGTGATCAACCTGACTGGAACTGGCGCCGTTGCGGCTGCTGCTATCAGTCCTGCAAGTCTGTCCTTCTCCGCTCAACCAGTGGGAACCTCGAGTGCCTCGCAAACCGTGACCCTGACAAACAATGGGACTGCCACGCTAAACGTCAGCAGCATCCAGATCACTGGAGACTTCGCTCAAACCAACAACTGCCCCTCCTCGTTGGGATCCAATCGCAGTTGCACCTTCAACGTTAGCTTTCTTCCGACGGTGATCGGAACTCGAAATGGAACCCTGACTATCAGCGACAACGCCCCGAACAGCCCTCAATCCGTAACTCTGACTGGGACCGGATCAGCGGCGTTCCCCATTGCTCGAGTGACCCCGACGAATTTGACATTCCTCAGCCAACCAGTTGCAACTTCCAGTGCCGCGCAAATCGTGACGCTGACCAATACGGGGAGCGCATCGTTGAACATCAGCGGCATCCAGATCACTGGAGACTTCGCTCAAACCAACAACTGTCCCACCACGCTGGCGGTCAATCTCAGCTGCACTCTCAACCTCAGCTTTACGCCGACGTCGACCGGGTCTCGAAGTGGAACGCTGATCCTCAGCGACAACGCTCAGGGCAGCCCTCAGTTCGTGAACCTTTCCGGACTCGGGATGGATTTCAACCTCAGCAGTTCCCCGAGCAGCGACACCCTGAAAGCCGGCAACACGGCTACCTACCAGTTGACCGTCTCGCCCCTGGGGGGTGCGTTCACGAACATTGTCACGTTGAACTGCAGTGGCGCGCCATCGCAGGCGGCTTGTAGCGTATCGCCAAGCGCTGTCACACCAAACGGCAGCGTTGCCACGACCACGTTGACGATTACTACAACCGCGGCCGTGACCCAGTCCATTCCGCTGCGCTCATCGCAGGACCGAACGTTTTATGCGTTCTGGATTCCGCTGCCAGGGATCGGCATGATCGGATTGATTCTGGGGGCCTCGGGCGCCAAGTCGAGAAAACCTCGGGCGAGCTTCTTGCTAGCCCTGATTGGCATGGCCCTGACGTTGATGGTTGGATGCGCCGGTGGAACCGGAATTACAACTCCGCCCCAAGCTGGCACTGCGCCGGGGACTTACACTATCACGGTGACAGGTACTTCAGGAGGTTTGCAACACTCCGTGCCTGTAACTCTGATCGTCCAATAAGCCCGGAAACGAAACCTCGGCTAGTTACAGGTGGCCATGTTTTGGCCAACGCCTTCCAGGCTGATGATTGAGTTGACAACCAAAGGCGCACCCCAAAACTTGCTGTGATGTTTTCGCAGGTAGTACGAGGCGGCCACAGAAGTCAGGCTCTTCACTGACGCCACGGCGTAGGCTCGTCCGACAGTCGGGTGAGTTCCGTACAAGTAGGCGGATTGAACCTCCACGTTGCACACTCCCTTTTTCCCAGCCATCCAATTCTCGCGAGCGAACAGTGTCGTATACGAATCGGCGAACGTGCTGCCGGTAGAGATCAAGGTGAGGCTCATGAACTTCATGTCGATTGCTTTGGTCTCTGGATGGGCAATCGCGATTTTGTGGCCCTGGACCGGTACCGCAACACTGATCAAGACCGCGTTCCCCGGGACGACAGCGCTGGGGGCATCGGGCAGCTCGGCAGCCATCGAGGCCGCGGTTAGCAGCAACACCACCAACAAGGTGCGGAGCGTGGTGCGATGGATTTGGCTGGTTTTCGTGGCCTCGGGCAATTCGTTACGGTAGGTCATGGTCTGAAGATAGGCGAGTAACCCCTACGCCACAATGGCGAGACCGTAATAGAAGGTAGTAACCACGGGTAACCACCCGGCGGTACTATGTCCTTCTGCGCACTTTACCTAGTGTCCCGAAGTACGAAGGGAAGGGTTATGCTGCGGCGTCCAGAATCTCTCGCACTTTGTTGGTTAGGGCGTCCTGAGTGAAAGGCTTTTCAAGAAAGGCGAATTCCGATTGGAGCACGCCTTGTCGCACTGCGGCATCGTTCGTATAGCCTGAAATATACAGTATCTTCGTCCCTGGGCGTCGAGATACGAATTGCTCGGCCAATGCTCGTCCGTTGACTCCGGGCAATACAATGTCGGTGATCAGCAGGGAAATCTCCGCATTGTAGCGCTGTGCAGTTTCGAGAGCTTCCGCGGCGTCGCCCGCTTCCAGTACGGCGTATCCTGCTTCTTTCAGGAACCCTCGTATAACTTCACGCAAGGGGACGGCGTCTTCCACCAGCAGAATCGTCTCGTTTCCTAGGGCCAGGGTGGTGGGCGCAGCGGCCTTCTCGCCGCTCTCCGCCGCCCAGGCGCCCTCGAAAAATGGAAAGAAGATCGAAAAGGACGTGCCCTTGCCCAGTACAGTGTCGACCAAAATGTGGCCTCCACTCTGTTTGACAATTCCATAGACCGTCGCCAAGCCAAGCCCCGTTCCTTTGCCTACCTGCTTCGTGGTAAAAAATGGCTCAAACAATCGAGCTGCTGTATGTTCATCGATTCCGGTGCCTGTGTCGTTCACTCTCAACACGACGCAGTGGCCCTGCCTGGCCCCGTCATGCCGCCGCACAAATTCGTCATCGAGTTCCATATTCGAAGTTTGCAGTGTAATCGTGCCACCTTGCGGCATTGCATCGCGTGCGTTCACGACGAGGTTTATCAAGACCTGCTCGATCTGGCCCGCATCAGCACTGATCCTTCCCAGATCCGGGTCGAGAATTTTCACGAGTCTGACATCTTCGCCGACCAACGCAGAAAGCATTTCGCTGAAGTCTTCGATGACGCTGTTTAAGTCCATCGATGTGGGACTCAGGAATTGTTGCCGACTGAAAGCCAAAAGCTGCCCGGTGAGGGAAGCCGCTCGCTTACCCGCCTGGAAGATTTGTTCAACCGCGCGTCGCGACGGATCCGTGGGAGCGAGTTTGCGCAGGAGCAACTGACCTTGGCCTATGATGACACCCAGAACATTATTGAAATCATGGGCGATTCCCCCGGCAAGTCTCCCTACGGCTTCCAATTTTTGTGATCGAAGGAGTTGCCTCTCCAGGAGCCGTCGGTCGGTGATGTCTTCGGACGTGCCTTCGTAACACACGGCCACTCCGCCCTCACGGATCACACGTGCGCTCACCGACAGCCACATGATGCTTCCGTTTTTGCGATAGACCCTACACTCGAAATCTTTAACGCCACCGGTTTGTGCCATCGCCCGCGCAAATTCATGGGGACTCTCGGCATCAACATAAAAGTGCCTGGATCGATCGTTGACGCAGGCGATCAAGTCTCCCGGCGAGTCGTATCCGAACATGCGAGCCAGCGCCGGATTTGCGCTCAAGAGTGTTCCGTCCGGCGTGCTCTGAAAAATACCGATGACCGCCTGTTCGAAGATCGTGCGATACTTCAATTCGGCGTTCCGCAAAGCCTCTTCAGTCTCCTTGCGGGCCTCGTCGAGCCTGACCCATTCCGTGATATCACGCTGGATACCCCAGGTCCTGACCAGACGGCCATCCTCAACGATCCCAGTCATGCTCTTGAGGAAAACCTTAGGATTGCCACGCTGGTCCACTTCAGTGGACTCGCGGTCACGAACGCGAAAGCCGGATCGAACGAAGTCCCGAGTGAGTTGAACATAGCGAGAGTCCGCCTTCGCCATCACTTCCATCAGCCGCTTTCCGATCAGATCCCGGCTGGACGCGAAGCCGTACATCTTTGCCAGAGGATCATTGCATTCCGCGATGTATGACTCGGTCAAAATCCGCTGAATCAATTCTTCCCCGGGAACATGAATAGGGATAGGAGCGTTCATTTCCTGTCGGAAGATCCCCTCAGAACTTTGGGCAACGAACATGCGGTAGCTTTGTTCGCTCCGCTGGAGAGCGGTGCGAGTTTGCTCGCGCTCTGTTATGTCCTGGGCCATGACGAGGTTGCAACGATGCAATCCTGGCTGGCCCTCAAGGGGCGCAGCCTTCACGTTCACGGTAACCACCGAACCATCCGGACGAACGTAGCGCTTTTCCGTTTCCATGTACGGAATGATTCCGGTAGCTAACGCCCGAGCTCGAGATATGCTGCCGGCAAGGTCATCAGGGTGGGTAATACTCTGAAAATCGAGACGGAGCATCTCGTCCTCTGAGCGCCCTGCGATCTCGCAGTACCGTGGATTCACAGACAAAAATCGTCCACTCGCGGGGTCCGATAGAGCGATTCCAAACGGAGCGCGCTCATATACTGCCCGGAAGCGCTTCTCGCTCTCTTCCAGTCGTGCCAGCGCCTCTTTGCGCTGAGTAATATCTTGCAGGATGACCGCTACTCGGCTGACTCCGTCGGGGCCTTCGATCGGAAAATAGGAAGCGAACAAGTCACGTTCTCCGATCTCGGGATATCTGTACCGCAATTCGTATTTGACTACCTGGCCCGAGAAGCACTCATCAAGTTGCTTCTTGATGCTTTGTTCAAAGAACTCCGGGTCCAGTATTTCTGCAACCCGTTTTCCGATGATCTGCTCTCTCGTCTTCCGCCTATATTTCAGATATGCCTGATTGGCGATCACGTACCGGTACTCCCGGTCCACAACCATAATTATCTCTTCCACGCTCTCCACGACCCTTTCGAATTCGCGGAGTCGTTGTTCTCTTTCCTTGCGCTCTATGAGTTCATGGGCAAGGATTTCCGCGGTCTGGCGACGCTCCAGATCTGCCTGCCAGCGCTCGATCGCGATACGAGCGATTCTCGTGCCCACGTCAGTCATTTGGATTTCCGCAGAACTGGGGCTCCTTGGCTCGCGGTAATACATCGCAAAGGACCCTAATATTTTTCCCTGATGGGAAACAATGGGTGTCGACCAGCAGGAACGAAGGCCATGCTGGCTAGCCAACATCCGGTAGTCGTCCCATAGAGGATCGTCGAGTATGTCGGTGACGATGACCCGCTCTCCGCGATGCATCGCCGTTCCGCACCAGCCGACTCTTGGTCCGATCGCTATGCCATCGATTGCCGCGCAATACGATTTAGGAAGGCTCGGGGCGGCAGCATGATGGACGTGCAGGCCGTCTGAATCGAGCAGCAGTATCGAGCAGAGCATCCCGTCGAACTGCGATTCAATCAGTAATAAGAGGCAGTTAAGGGTTTCCTCGAGCGGGCCGTCAGTCGCAATCATCTCGAAAATGCGGTTTTGCCCGGCGAGCAGCGCTTCTATCTCGCTGCGACTGTCACTGAAGCCCAAAATACTGCTCATGAGTCTTCCCGATGAATGCGGAATCATAAGTGCGGATAGGATTACGGTCAAGTCGGTATGCAACTGCATTCGTTGATAGATCGGGGACTCGGAAGCGCCGGGCACGCGAGAAGAGAAGGTGATGGTGCCGCAGCCGCGCAGAGGGCCCAGCCGACTGTTCGTATACGAGACAGTTATCCACGGATTGGACTAATTCCGCCGATCTGAAGGCTGTGAGACTCAAGCAGGATCAACACTTTATGACAGATCTACAAATTGGGCTTCGAACTGCAATGAAAAATGTGGGGGCGGCTGATAGCGATTCGGGGGTTAACCGGTTGTGAGTCGAACCGGCAGGTTACCCCTGAATCCTAAGCCTGACTCGATCGGATGACGAAAGCCAGCAAACCACAAAATGCCTTTTCGGCGATTACCCAGCAACTCGCGGCTCTAGAAAAGCGAGATTGGGAACTGTGGATCATCGTGTGCCTTGCGGGGATCCTAGTGGCGGTCGGACTTCTCGCTGTGATCGCTCCGGCAGCATTCCTGAAGCAAGGCGAAGTCCACGTCCAGATCACTGTCTCACGTCAGTTGGTGGTGGGCCTATTCGTTCTCTTCACTCTTCTTAATGCTTATCTGGTGACTCGCCGTTTGGACCTGCGGCGCACCAGACAACAATTGATTTCTAGCACCATACAAAATGAATTGGTTCGCCTGCAGTCGTTCACCGATCCGCTCACCGAGGTCTATAACAGGCGCTCTCTCGAAGACATGGCCGGGCGATTCATCAGTCACGCGCGGAGGCTCCAAAACGGACTGACGTTTATGTTGATCGACGTGGACCGATTCAAAGAGGTCAACACTCGATTCGGACACCTGACTGGCGATGTGGTACTGGCGGAGGTTGCTACCCTGTTGAGAAGTTCTGTTAGAGGTTCTGATGCCGTTGTACGTTATGGCGGCGACGAGTTCTTGATAGTTTTGGCGGATACCGGGGCCATGGGCGCCGGTCGAGTCGTTCAGCGGATTCGGAAGTATTTATTGGACTGGAATGGTTCGGGGCACCTGGACGGCTTCGAGTTGAACCTTTCAGTCGGCATATCTGAATGGAGTGACGGGAAGACTCTCGATGAGATGCTTGATGCAGCGGACCGGGCTATGTACGTGGAAAAAGCTTCGAATAAGCCTGGACTCCCGATTTTAAGCCCGCTAGAATCCCCGCGCTGAATCCGCCTCGCGTTCTCATTCGAACGACGAACGGCCCCAGTGCGAACATATCGGACAGAATGCTGACCATCCCGAAGGTGCGCATCAATTCTTTTTCGGCTCTGGTATCTACACACGTGTGCCGACGACATGATCGACACATTTATTCAGGCAGGTCGAATCGATCAGTCCCGGCAAACGCGCCAGCATTGACCTGGTCGATTTGTGGCGAGAAGCCGACTTGTCGTTACCGATCTGCCCTTGGTGAGTGAATCGGCAATTTTGCATCAATCGAGGAGTGGTCCTGACCCTAGAGTAAAGCCGCCGGAACAGCTTCAGGATTCCTGCAAGGGTGATTGCTCGGGTTGCGGTTGCGGCTTTCGCCTCAGGACCAACGCGGAGAACAGCGTGATGACGAGCCCAATCGGGAAGGGATGAATAAACGTGAGCACTGCGTTGAAGAATGGGTTTTTGTACAGCTCTTTGTATTTTCTGACCTGCTCAAGTTTTGCCTGGACGGCTGCCGGGCTAGCCCCTGAGGCGGTGAGCTTCTGAACCAAATGAGCGCCATATGCGTCCCAGAAACCAGGCAAGAAGTTGTAGTAGATCACTTCCCAGGTGACGACATAGATGATGCAGGATATCAGCGTAATGGAGAGGCCGACGGCAAAAGCCTTTAAAAAGGTAATCTGACCATCGCCGATGTTGTCCCGGTAGGTTCGGATGCCGACAAACACCATCAAGAACGAGAGCACGATAGAGGTGTTGCCGATGATCGCGCCGCGGTCGAAGCCAATCCTGCCGCCGAGGGTCACCAGCGCTATCATCATCAGCGAGGAGATAGCGCCGGAAATTAGCCCGAAGGTGACAATGATCTTTCTCATATTCTCGTAATGTTTTTTATCCGATCCTAACCTTTCTACGCATGGTGCCAGCCACATGCGCATCCGGGGTCAGCGACCAGCCACGTCAGCTGGGGACTTGGATGCCGCTGGGATAACTACGATCAGGTTATCGCCCGCTCCGGGGCGAGTCATCCCAAGATAATCGAGCTTCGCCAGCGATTGGGCGTCGAACCCGATGTCTTTCGTAGTCATGTTCGGCGCATAAAACATCAGGTGCGGAGGGAAAATGCCAGTGCCATGCTCGGGCATCGCGCGCAAGCGGTTCCGGCTGGACATCATGTAGAGGAACCCCGGTTTGCTGGGATACTGGTAACGGCCTTCCTTATATCCGTTGGCGACGTCTGCCTTGATTTCGGCCTCGGACTTGCCGTTTGTGCGCAGCTCTTCACCGTGCATGTAGACAAGCAAGAGAGTGCGGCTGCCTTCGGCGTCGAAGCACTGCGGCTCAATGGTTGTTTCTGCGGGCTTTACGAAATGCCGGCCAACAAAACAGCTGAAGCCGTTAGTGCCTTCGCGCGCTTTCTCGTAGCCTTTGGGGCCAAGAACATAAACTGTGGCTTTACTGGATACCTCGGCCGGGGCGGCGCTTTCGGCGAGTGTGATCTGCTGATCACGTGGCATGGAGGCGTCGTAGACCGGGGGGAGTTCCTGGGCGGTTGCGGGAATGAGCACAGTGCTTGAAAACAAGCCGATCGACAGCGTACCCACGACAAAGACCTTCATCGAATTCAGAGACTTCATGTTCGCTCCTTTTTTCAAGAAGTTCATGTTTTCATAAACTTCATGTTTTCATAAACGTTACGTTCGCTCGTATTGAGCATTGACCGGCTCGAACATACCGCATCAGGCGGGGTCGGTGTCGTCATCCTTTTGGTTGATTTTGGCGGCGGAGAGAAAAAATCATTCGTTTGGGGGAGAGGTTATTGGCGCGAACCGTGCCCGTGCACGAGTAAATCAGGGGAGAAGGCCGAATTCCTTGCCAAGTTGCACCGCTTGCGTTCTTCGTCTCGCCCCGAGTTTGTCGAAAACCCGGCTGGAATGGGTCTTCACCGTGCTCTCGCTCACAAAAAGCTTCGCGGCGATTTCGCGGTTGCTCAGGCCCTGGGCGATCAGTTCAAGGATCTCAAGCTCACGGCGAGTGATATGGAGGTCCTCACGTTTTCTTTCGTCAGGGATGAACGGCCCCTCGGCGGGGACGAGGACTTCCCTCACAACAATTGTCTGGCGTTTTGCTGTCACCTTTAGGCCAAGCCAGATGCCAAGAGCGGCAAAGGTCGCGGCGGTCAGCCCGCCGTAGATTTCGATGGAATGTTCGACGATCAGGAACTGATACTCGGTCCACTGGAGCAGAGCAATCAAGATTCCACCGATCAACCCGTACATGAGGACGTGGCGCTTCATAAGTTGCAGGAGGATTCGTTACCTAAATTATCGCACCCATGGTGGGGAAGGTCCTACTGCTTGCAGGGCAGATCAACGCTTGACAGGCACCTGCCCGAGTCACGAGCAATCCGGAAATAATGTCTCCTGATTGGTCCCAAGAAACGCGCTCGTGTCCAACGTACGATCACTGTTTTGCCGGTTGGCCAGAAACGGGATGGAGGAGATCAGCGGTGATATCCGCATGCCGCCTGTGTTGATCCCGACTGCATGAACGTCAACCAGCACATCCAATTCACGAAGGGTCGGCTCCGAAATCTCCGCCAACTTGGTGGCGAAATCTTCGAGGTTGTGCGCTCTCTCGTATAGCAGGGCTTTCATAGGGAAAACCTTTCGAGGAATGTGAGCCGGATACCCGCCAGCGGCCCACCGAGTTGCTGAAGCCGTCCTCCAACGGCCAAAGAACCAAGATCGAGGGACTCAAAACCGATTTCTTCGATGAGGTTGTGCACCTGCTTCTTGGCGTCAGCATCATCGCCGGAGATGAAGAGAACGGTGCGTGGCTTGGACGGAGAAAAGTCGAAAATCCGAGCCATCGGGACAGAATTGAACGCCTTCACGACCCTCTCCTCGAGTGAGATCACGCGCCAAGTGTACCTGCATTCGCTGCCGGAGGATCGGCGATTGGCAGCGGTGGAGCTGGAAGCCCATCTATTTGGACCAAGTTGGACCCAAGTTTCAATTGGCGACAATGGGCGCTTCCGAAACGTGTTGGTGCAGAAGAAGTTATTGGTCGGGGCGATAGGATTTGAACCTACGACCCCCTGCGCCCAAGGCAGGTGCGCTACCAGGCTGCGCTACGCCCCGACTTCAATGATTGACACGTAATATTCGACTGATTCCATCCTAACGGCAGGTGAGCGATCCACGCAAGGTTTTGGCGGGGCACAGGTTACACTACCGCGCAGACGAAACCGCGAGACCCAGCCTGGGGAGCTAGGGCCTGTGATCTCCCGGATAGCCCGCTTTTTGAGAAGTAGGAATGCGGGCGCAGCTGTGCTAGCATCAAAGATGTGATTCCACGCTTTTTGTTGAGCTTGCCACGGTAGACTAGCCAAGTTCCCTTCTCTCCATACAAAGGCAGCCCGCAGAGGCACCGAAGAGGCGTTCCGCTTGGCGATGAACACTAAGAATCGATCGATACTCATGAATAGAAAGACTGAAGTAGTGGACGACGAGGTGAACGAGCTGCTGCCCCAAGACTCGCAGTCTCCCCAGGACGTGGATGATTTGCTGGGTTCCATTGGCACGCGCGGCCTGGATGTGGTGGAGGAGGCGGCTTCGCCCTATTCCTCACTGGAACAAAAGCACGCGCACGACAACGACGAAGTTGAACTTGATCTGACGCCGGGGGCGCCGGACTCGGCGAGCGATCCGGTGCGGGTGTACCTGCGCGAGATGGGAGCCTCACCGCTCCTCACGCGCGAAGAGGAAGTCGAAATTGCCAAGCGCATTGAGCGCGGGCAACTGACTGCGCTGAAAGCTTTGTCGCGGTCGCCGATTGTGATCCAGCAGGTGCTCGCCATTGGCGAGGATTTGAAGCGCGGGCTGCGATCGATCAAAGACATGGTGGTCTTCGATGAGGAAGAAATCACCGATGAGATTTTGCAGGCGCGGATCGACGACATTACGGGCCGCATCGACAAACTGCACAAGCACTACAAGAATGCAACCAAGCTGGCCGAAAAACTGACGACGATTCCGGCGAAGAAGAAACCGAAAGAATACCGGCGCTGCCGCGGGCAACTGGGGCGCGAGATGGTGCGGATTTCGCTGATCATCCGGAATCTGGGGTTGAACCACGCGGAACGCAAGCGTCTGATCGAGCGGGTGAACAAGACGATTGAAGTGATGCGTGCGCTGGATCGCGAGTTCGTGAATCTGGAAGCAAAAATCACGGGAACGCGCAGCGAGGAGCTGAAGAAGACGTATCGCTCGGCACAGAGAACGCATCGCACCGAAATCAAACGCCTGGAAGACGAGGCTGGGATGACGTTTCCCGACCTGCAACGCACCCAGCGCAAAATGATTCAGGGCGATATGAACGCGGAGCAGGCCAAGCGCGAACTTATCGAAGCCAACCTTCGGCTGGTGGTCTCGATCGCGAAAAAATATGGGAACCGCGGTCTGCAGTTTCTTGACCTGATTCAGGAAGGCAACGTCGGCTTGATGAAGGCGGTCGACAAATTCGAATACCGGCGCGGATATAAGTTTTCTACTTATGCGACGTGGTGGATCCGGCAGGCTATCAGCCGGGCGATCGCCGATCAGGCGCGCACGATTCGGCTGCCTGTACACATGATTGAGGTCGTCAATAAGTTGATTCGCACTTCGCGGCAACTGGTGCAGGCTTCGGGACACGAGCCGACGTCAGCCGAAATTGCCAAGCAGATGGATATTCCGGAGGCGATGGTACGCAAGGTTAAGAAAATCATGCGCGTGCCGATTTCGCTGGAGACACCGATTGGCGAAGAGGGAGACTCGCATCTAGGCGACCTGATTGAGGACCGGACGAAGATGTCTCCCGCCGAAGCGGTGCTGAATGTGAATCTGAAGGAGCGCACCGCGCACGTGCTGCGCACGCTGAGTCCGCGGGAAGAAAAAATCATCCGCATGCGTTTTGGCATGGACGACGGCTCTGAGCACACGCTCGAGGAAGTCGGACAGTCGTTCGACGTAACCCGCGAGCGCATTCGTCAGATTGAAGCCAAGGCGCTGCGGAAATTGCGGCATCCTTCGCGGTCGGGAAAACTGCGGTCACTGCTGGACGATGTGCAAGAGTAGTGGGCTGCAGTAGTTTCCGGCCTGGAGTCTGCCGCGAAAACGGCCTTGCTCAGGACACCGGAGGCGGCTAAAGCCGCACTCGATTTTTTTGTGCCGCGCGGGTGAAGCCGCGCCCTTTCAAAACAAATTCAAACTCTCGCGACGAATTCAGGCGTTCCCTCGCCCCTAAGACGACTCGGGAAACTCCTATTGTAGAAATTTCTCCGGCTCTTGCATGGCTTCGGCGAGGCCGTTGAGAAATTGCGCGGCACGGGCGCCATCGGCGACGCGGTGATCACACGAGATGGTCAGCGTCATCCTCGGGCGCACTTCAATCTGACCCTTCACCGCTACCACTTTGTCGGCGATACCACCGACTGCCAGAATCGCGGCTTGAGGTGGGGTGATGATTGCGCTGAACTGATCGACCTGATACATGCCGAGATTGCTGATAGTGAAGGTGGCGTCGGCGATGTCGGCGGGGCGCAGCTTTCCGGCTCGGGCGCGCTCGGCAACGTCACGACGCTGCGTGGCGATCTCGGCGAGACTTGCGCTGTGCGCGTTGGGGATCACTGCAGCGACTACGCCGTCGTTGACGGCGATGGCGACGCCCATGTTCACGTGATCGTGCAGGCGAATGCCTTCGGCAGTCCAACTCGAATTCAATCGCGGATGCTTCAGCAGGATACGGGCTACTAATGCCACCAATAGATCGGTGTGGCTTACTCGGACACTATGTGCGCGTTCAATTTCGGAGAGCACGCGTTCGCGATAGGCGTTGAGAGCTGTGGCGTCGATTTCGCGGGTGACGAAAAAGTGGGGGACGGTGGTCCAGCTTTGGCTGGTGCGTTCGGCCATGATGCGGCCCAGGGTTGTGGGCACTTCGATGTTGGCGGATTTCTGATCGGCAGCGGCGCTCGACGGAGCTGGCGCTTCCAACAGCTTCGCCCCTTGAGCCGCAGCTTGAACATCCGAGGCCTGGATTTCTCCATCTGCACCTGAACCGCGGACTTTGGCGAGGTCGACTCCGAATTCTTTGGCGAGGCGGCGAGCCTTGGGGGAAATTCTTGCGCTGGATGCGGACGGCTGTGCCGCAGCGTTCTCTTGCGCCGTAGCTACAGGCGACTCGGCTTTGGCATGCGATCCGGCGCGCGCGGCTGGGGCTGACGATGCTTCTTCAGTCGGCACAGCTTCACCGGGCGCGACGATCCATGCGATGGTTTGGCCGACGGGAATGTCTTCGCCGGCGGTGGCTTTGATGCCGGCGAGAATTCCGTCGGCGGGGGCTTCGACTTCGACGACGGCTTTGTCGGTTTCGATTTCGAGGAGCGGTTCGCCCTTGCTGACGCGGTCGCCTTCCTGCTTGTGCCAGGCAATGAGCTTGCCGGTTTCCTGCGCCATCTCGAGTGCGGGCATTACAACGCTGAAGGCCATAGTGTTTTTATGCGGGGAAGGGCTGTGCGTTTTTCAACACTATGGCCTTCAGTCCGAAACTCCCACCCGCTCAGTTTTCGCGCTGGTCTCGATCATCTCGAGGACGCGTTCGCTGGGCGAAGCCTCGGTTTCTCGTGTGGTCGGCAGCGGGCCGTTCACGGTGACGTAGTGAGCGCCTGCGACCAGAAGTTGTTCCGCGGGGAAACGGGTGATGACTTCGTGCCCCGTGGGCGTGACCACAATTTCTTCTTCGATGCGGGCCGCGCTCCAGCCGTCGGTGGAGGGCCAGAAGGTTTCGAGAGCAAATACCATGCCGGGCTCAAGCGTCTGCGGATGGTCGAGCGAAACCAGCCGCGAGATAACGGGCTTTTCCCAGATCGCAAGGCCGATGCCGTGACCATACTGAAGGGCGAACGCGGCTTCTTCGTTGGGGAAGCCGAAATCCTGCGCCTTGGGCCAGACAGCCGCGATTTCCGCAGTGTTGCGTCCGGGGCGAATCAGTTCTATGGCGGCGTCGAGATAGTCGCGGCAGCGTTTGTAGGCATCCACCATGGCGTGCGATCCGTAGCCGATGGTGAAGCAGCGGTAATAACAAGTGCGATATCCCATGTAGGAATGGAGGATGTCGTAATAGACCGGGTCGCCGGGGCGCAGCACGCGATCGGAAAAAACGTGGGGATGCGGGTTGCAGCGCTCGCCGGAAATCGCGTTCACGGCTTCGACGTATTCCGAGCCGAGATCGTAGAGCACTTTACTGACTAACCCAACGGCTTCGTTCTCGCGCATGCCCGGCTTCATGGCGCGGTAGAGTTCGTCATAGGCGGCGTCGACCATCATGGCCGACGTATTGAGGAGGGAAATTTCGTCCTGCGTCTTGATGACGCGGGCGTTCGACATGAGCTCCTGGCCGTCGACCACTTGAATGCCTTCGCGTTGCAGCGCGAACAGAACCGGAAGTTCGATGATGTCGATGCCGACCGGCTCTTTGTGCAGGCCGCGCATTTCGAGTTCGATCCGAATCTTCTTGGCGACGTCTTCTGCGCGTCCATGCTCGGGAGACATCGTTCCGCGCAACATTGAAATGCCGGGGCGCGAGCGATCGCCGAGCCATGGGCAGTTCAGTTGATGATGCTTGGCGGCGGAGCCGAAGTCCCACAGAATGGGTTCGTCATTTTGCGGGAGAAGCGTGAAGCGGTTGGCCTTGTCTTGCGCCCAAGTGCCGATGTGCGTCGAGGTGAGGTAGCGCACATTGTTCATGTCGAAGCAGAGCAGTGCGCCCATGGACGACTTCTTGAGCAGATCTTTCGCGCGCTGCAGGCGCTCACGGCGGAGACGATCAAAGTCGATCCGCTGCTCCCAGTCGACGGCCATGGTTCCGTGCGTTTTGAGTGCCATAACAACCCCCGGCTCTTAGCTCTTGGCCTTTGGCTCTTAGCTCTTAAGCTCTTAGCTCAATCTTCTGCTTCTAGAGACGTAGCAAGCACTTCTCTAAGATTTCTTACACATTTTTCGCGCGGCTTCGGTTACGGTTTCTTCCGTTGGCACCGTCACGTCTTCGAGAGGCGGTGAGAACGGGATTGGGACGTGCATCGCGCCCATGCGTTTTACCGGGGCGTCGAGATCGTAGAATGCGCCTTCGGCGATTACTGCCGCCAGTTCCGCCGTCACACCGTAGCGGCCATAGCCTTCGTCGATCACGATCACGCGCGAGGTTTTTTTCGCGGAGTCGATGATGGTTTTTTCGTCGAGCGGCCAGGTGGTGCGCGGGTCGACGACTTCGGCACTGATGCCTTCTTGTTCCAGCATGATGGCTGCGCCCAATGCGACTTGCACCATGCTGCTGGTCGCTACCAAAGTGATGTCGTCGCCCTGGCGTTTTACGTCGGCGACGCCCAACGGAATCGTGTAGTCGTCTTCCGGCACCGGGCCTTTCAGCTTGTACATCATCTTATCTTCGAAGAAGACGACTGGATTCTCGTCGCGGATGGCGGTCTTTAATAATCCTTTCGCGTCGTAGGGCGTCGATGGCAGCACGACTTTCAATCCGGGCACGTGGCTGAACCAGGCATGCAGCGATTGCGAGTGCTGGGCCGCGGAGCGGCGGGTCGCGCCGAGCGTGGTGCGCATGACCATGGGAACGCGCCAGTGGCCGCCGGACATGTAATGGGCTTTGGCGGCCTGGTTGACCATCTGATCCATGGTGAGGGTGAGGAAATCGCCGAACATGATGTCGACGACCGGGCGCAGACCGGCCATGGCTGCGCCGACTCCGACGCCGGTGAATCCGGCTTCGGAAATGGGTGTGTCGACTATGCGCTCGGCGCCGAATTCTTCGACCAGGCCGGAGAGAACTTTGAACGGCGTGCCGGCTTCGGCGACGTCTTCGCCGAAAATGCAGACGCGCGAGTCGCGCCGCATTTCTTCCGCCAGCGCTTCGCGGACGGCTTGCGCAAATGTGAGTTCACGGTCAGGCATAAATACTCAGGCGTAAACATCCTGCTCGACCTGATCGACAGTTGGATAGGGCGAGGCGATGGCGAATTTCACCGCGGTCTCCATCTCCGCACGCGCTTCGCCGGTAATTTGGTCGAGCACCGCGGAGTCAGCATATCCCTGCGCGAGGATCCAACTGGCGTGCAGCTTGATGGGATCGCGGTCGGTCTTCCAGTGTTGCTCTTCCTGCTTGGAGCGATAGTATTCGCGATTGATATCGCCGACGTGATGGCCGCTGTAGCGGTAAGTGTCGGCTTGGAGAAACGCCGGACCACCTCCGTTGCGGGCGCGCTGCACCAGGCGAGTCGCGACTTCGTTCACGGCGCGGACATCCTGGCCGTCGACCTGCGCGGCCTCAAGGCCGAAGGCTCCGGCGCGGCCGAGAATCGTTCCGGCGGTCGTTTCCGAAAAATGCGTGTACTCGTTGTACATATTGTTTTCGCAGACGTAGATCACGGGCAGCTTCCAGAGCTGCGACAAGTTCATAACTTCGTAGAGCGAACCTTGACCCAGTGCGCCTTCGCCGAAGAAGCAGACCGCGACGCGTCCGTTGCCCAGGCGCTTGGCGGCAAAAGCCGCACCGGTGGCGATGCCCACGCTGCCGCCAACGATGGCGTTCGCGCCCAGGTTTCCAGTGGCGGGATCGGCGATGTGCATGGATCCGCCCTTGCCGCGACAGTAGCCGGCTTCTTTGCCCAGCAGTTCGGCGAACATGCGATCGGGCGAAGCGCCTTTGGCGAGGCAGTGCCCGTGGCCGCGATGAGTGCTGGTGATGTAGTCGTCGATGTTCAGCGCCTCGCAAATGCCGACCGCTACGGCTTCTTGACCGCTGTAGAGATGCGCCAGACCGGGCATCAGGGCACGCGTGTAGAGTTCGTTGACCTGCTCTTCAAACAGGCGGATGCGGACCATCTGGCGGTAGGCGCGCAGCCATTTTTCTTTTCCTGCAACCTCGGAAACGTCGGTCGGTTCGGAAGTGGTCATAGTCACTTCTTGCCTCCCGCGGTCACGGGCGTGCTTACGCCAGACATGGCGGCGAGCACGTCGAACATGCAGGCGAAATCGTATTTCGTCCAACCCATGCCGCGAGCAGCGGTCAGGATCTCATTGCTCACGGCAGTGGTCGGCAGCGGTACGTCGAGTTGCCGGCCCAGGTCCATGGCCAGGACCATATCTTTCTGCATCATGTTGACGTCGAACCAGGCTTCTGGCGGCTGTTCCAGGACGAAGGGTCCGCGGTATTTGATCATGGGCGAAGCGACGGCGCTGTTGACGAGGACATCGACCGCAACGTCTCGTGCAATACCGCTTTTTTCAGCCAGCAGTACACCTTCGGAAAACGCCAGCATCTGGACTGCGAGGCTGAGGTTGATGGCAATCTTCATGGAGAGCGCGAGGCCGTTGTCGCCGACATGCGTAACCTTGGGACCGATGTCGAGCAGCAGCGGTTTGATCTTGTCGAAAGTTTCTTTTCTTCCGCCGACCATGACTGACAACTTACCTTCTTGCAGAGTGATGACGCTCCCGGAAACTGGCGAGTCGACCATGTCGGCGCCGAGAGCGCGGACTTTGGCGGCGAGGGCGCGGCTTACGGTCGGGCTCACGGTGCTCATGTCGATGAAGATTTTCCCGGCGCTCAGTCCGGCTAGCAATCCATCAGGGCCTTCGGTGACGGCGGTGATGGCGGCGGAGTTGGTGACCATGGCGAAAGTGAAATCGGAAGCGGCCGCGACGGCGCGAGGAGAATCGGCCCATTGCATTCCCTTCTCCACCAACCATTGCGCCTTGGTGCGGGTGCGGTTGTAGCCGGTTACGGTGTGACCTTTGCCGAGCAGACGATCGACCATCTGGCTGCCCATCACGCCTAATCCGATGAAGCCTAACTTCGCCATCGTTCGTCCTTGGCGGCTAAAAGCCGCGGTTGTTTTTTCGGTGGCTCGCAGTGCGGCTGAAGCCGCAACCTTTCAAAAGCGATACTTCTCGAGCCGGAAATTCCCGAACCTTTTCAGACTACTAAATGCAACTCTTGCAACGAATGAAACCCTTCTAATTGGCTTTCGTCTTGCCCTGAGCGCGTTTCGCAGGCGACCCCTGACTGTCGTCGCGTACTTGCTCGAGGTGCGCGCGCATGGCGTTTCGCGCACTCTCCGCGTCGCGCCGCTCGATCGCATCCAGAATTCGCTTGTGATGAACCTGACCGCGCTCGGGGCCGCCAGGAACTTTGAAAATTCGCAGCCGCTGCTCGCGCAGGAGTCCGACGATAGAATCCAGCAGGGAAAGGATGAGCGGATTCGCCGCGCCTTCTGCCAGCGCAAGATGAAAATCCAAATCGGCTTCGATGTAAGTTTCTGGATTACGTCCAGCCCGGTCCATAGCTGCAACGGCCTCACGCATGGTAGCGAGTTCGGGTTCCTGGATGCGCATCGCAGCTAAGCCGGCAATCTCCGGCTCGAGAATGGCGCGCACTTCGGCCAGATGCGTAGAGCCTTCCGGTTGACCAATCTTGGCCATAAGGTCGAGGGACTGGCGAACGGCTTGGGTCGTGCCATCGGTGATGAACGTGCCGCGGCCGGAGTAAGCTTCGACGAGACCTTTTTCGCGCAGAGCTTTCACGGCCTCGCGCACGGCGGTGCGACTCACGCCGAAACGCTGGGCGAGTTCGCGCTCGGCGGGAAGCTGATCACCAGCCTTCAACTCGCCTTTGACGATGGATGCTTCAATCTGCTGAACGATTTGTTCGTAGAGACGGGACGTCCGCACCAACTTGTACACAGCTCTGCCCCCCGCACAGTAATGCCCGAAACTAGCCGGCCCGGCTATGGTCCGGCTACTATACCGCATATCCACGAGGTGGCGGCACGATTGTTGAGAGGGCGACATACGGTTGGTATAAAGGTCTAGTGGTATGACCACAAACATCGTACAACATCTGTCGCCCTCGAAGCAACTGCCTGAAATACCACGGTTGTGTAAGGTTCGGGTTGCCGCCTTATGGACTTCCCCGTAGCTGCGGAGACCTATAAGCTGAGTCCAGCACCCATCCAAAATTTAAATTTGCTTGACACTGTTTCTCCGATAGTGGTATGGCTGTCGGACCAGAAATACGGAGGAATTCATGCAATCCCCCACGCTGAGTGACGGCGCGCGCCCAAACGGCCGGATGACTTGGGCTTCACGGCTGTTGATCGCCACCTTCGCGCTGATGTTGTTCTCCGCTTCCGCGCTGGCCCAAACCACTGCGGGCCGAATTCTGGGGACGGTCACCGACGTTTCCGGGGCTGCAGTCCCGGGCGCCACCGTAATTGTTACGGACGTGCAGCGCGGGACCTCGCGCACGCTGACCACGGACGAGAGCGGCGGATTCGTCGCTCCTGAACTTCCGCCCGGCACTTATAAAGTTCATGTGGAAGCCAAGGGCTTCAAGACGACGGAGCGGCCAAGTATTGTGATTGAAGTTGCCACAGACGTCCGCGCCGATTTCGCGCTGCAAACCGGGCAGGTGACCGAAATGGTGGTGGTGCAGGAAGAAGTTCCGCTGCTGAATACGACTTCCTCCACGCTGGGCGGCACGCTCAGCAACAAAGAGATCAACGATCTGCCTTTGAACGGACGCAACTATGAAAATCTGCTGCAACTTCGGCCGGGCGTCGTTCGGTATCCAGGCGGCGGATTCTCTACGACGAGTTCCAACGGCCTGCGCGCGGAAGACAACGCATACTATCTCGAAGGCCTGTTCAACAGTGAACCTTATTCCGGACAGGCGATCGTAAACGGCGCGGGGATCGCCGGCGATTCGGCCACGATTCTTCCGATCGATTCCATTCAGGAATTTAACCTGCAACAAAATCCGCCCGCGGAATATGGATGGAAACCGGGAGCGGTTGTGAATGTGGGCTTGAAGTCCGGCACCAACGCGGTGCATGGCAGCGCATTTATTTTTGGCCGCGATGGAGCTTTGGATGCGCGCAACTACTTCAACACCGATCCCGCAACGAAATTGCCGCGCACGCTGGAGCAGTTCGGTGGCAGCGTCGGTGGTCCTCTGCTGAAAGACAAGGCGTTTTTCTTCGGAGCTTTCGAAGGCCAGCATTACAACGTCGGCAATTCATTCGGGGGAATCACCAGCCCGATGACAGTGCCCAGCACCACACCCAATGGCACCTGCATCTACCTCCTGACGGGCGACTGCGCGGATAGCATTCCGGATACGATTGCCGATCTTCAGGCCGGAGGCATCACGGTCAGCCCGGCGAGTTTGCAGATCGCGGGCTGCACGGCGGCGGGATCGTGCTCCGGTAGCGGGTTTCCAACCAACGCAACTCAGTCGATCAACATACCGAACGGGTTCAACAACGTTGTGCACGTGGAAAACTTCGTGGGTAAAGTGGATTACCACGTGAGCGACCGCCACAGCATCAGCGGGATGTATTTTTTTGGAGACAACACGGGCACGGTGGAAGATTTTCCCGAACTCCAGCAGGCGTGGCTATCGGACATCCATACCCGCGCCCAGGTGGCGGGCGGGAGTTGGATATGGACTCCCGGCGCGCGTTGGGTCAATGAGGCGCGAGTTGGCTATAACCGCCTCTATCAGCCGACCCTGCCCGGCGACTTGAACACACCCGCAACGGGATATGGACTGGATACGGGAGTCAGCGGGCCATACACCGGGGGCCTGCCGCGCATCGGGTTCGGTGGATATTTTTTTCCCGGACTGGGCGGCTTCAAGTGGCCAAAGTTCCAGGGGCCTGATTCCATGATTCAGTTCGTGGATCACCTCTCTTATAGCGTGGGTAAGCACGCGATAAAGTTCGGCGGCGACATCCGGCGCGACAACGTTACCAACGCCGCATACGGAAATTCGCGAGGCAGCATTACCTTTCTGGGAGGCAACACGCCCGATCCAGCCAACCCCGCAAACTTTCTCAATACTTCCCCGTTAGAGGATTTCTTTTCAGGGGCGCCGTTCAAGGCGTCAGTCGAAGTCGGAAACCCCACGCGGCACTTACACAATGAGGGCTTCGGACTGTTTTTCCAGGATGACTGGAGAGCTATGAAGAACTTGACCCTGAACTTCGGGGTCCGCTACGAAGACAGCACGGTCGTGCAGGACGCGAACAATCTGTTGGGTAACTTTGACCCGACCCTGGGCATGGTGCAGGTGGGTAAACAGATCTCAAGCCTGTACAAGCCGGATCATAAAAATTTCGGTCCGCGCGCCGGCTTTGCCTGGGACATCGGCGGGAACGGGCGCACGGTGTTGCGCGGCGGTGGCGGGTTGCTTTACGAAACCGTGAATTGGCAGTCGTTTGTGGCTTTCAACAACGCGTTCGGCGTGGGCAACGTTCCTACCGCGGCGATCATTGACGGTTCGGGCGACACAGCCGGAGGCACGATCAATGCCGGAAATATTACCGTGTTCCCGAGCTTCCCCTGGGACAATGGTCCGGTCTACGGCAACGTGGATACCACAACGATCAACTGCTTCAATAGCCCGTGCCCCATCATGTCGGTCGACCGCAATATCACGACGCCTTACGTCTGGAACTGGACGTTGAACCTGCAGCATGCGTTTACGCCCAATGTGTCGATGGAAATGGCGTATGTGGGAAATCGCGGATCGAATCTGATGGGGATTCGCGACATCAACCAGCCGCCGGTGGGATCGGGCTGGCCGGCGGCGAACATCGCCACGTGCAATCTCCCAGCGAACCTCGTGAACGGACAGTACGACGTGGCGAACAATCCGGCATGTCAGGTAGCGGCCGAAAACGGACCTTACGCGAACACCTTCCCTTACCTCGCGAACATCTTCCAGATGGGAAACGTCTACCGGTCGAACTACGACGGGCTGCAAGTCACGCTGAACGCGCGTAACTACCACGGCCTGAGCATGGTCGCCGGTTACACCTATTCGCACGCCCTCGATGACGTAGGCGCAAACTGGGACTTCGGATACGGATCGGGTCTGCCCCAGGATTCCACGCATGTGGAGCGCGAATACGCCAATAGCGATTTCGATATGCGCCAACGGCTGACCGTGTCGCTGACGTACGCGATTCCGGGCCGCAAAGGCTTTGGCCAGATGGCGGAAGGCTGGGAGATCAACAGCATCACGACGATCGAGAGCCCGCAGTTCTGGGGACCGATCGACGAAGGAACGGATGCCGCTGGCGTCGGCCCCTTGCCCACAAGCCCCCCGGCCAACGCGCCGATTCGGTGGAGTTTCTACGGGAAGACTTCCGACTTCAGGTCGCAAAAAGGAACCGGGATTCCATACTTCGGAGGCACCAACACACCTGCTTCGCCAAGCAGCAACGCCGCTTGCAATGCGCAGGCGCTGGCACTGGACGGCGGGAGCCCAGGAGCATCGACTGAGTCCCTGGCCTTTTTTGGCTGCTACGCCAACGGCAATTCCATCATGCTGCCGCCGCCGCTGGGACAGTTTGGAAATATGGGCCGGAACATGTTTCCGGACACTGGCTTCAGGAACTTCGATTTCTCAGTGGCCAAGAATTTTCACTTTAGGGAAGCCATGCGGCTGCAGTTTCGGGCTGAGTTCTTCAACATTTTCAATCATCCGAACTTTGCCAATCCATACGGCGGGCAGAACGGCTTTGGCCTGAATGATCCTTCGGTGCAGCCGTTTGGTTGCGGATGCGCGACACCGGACGTGGCTGCGGCCAATCCTGTGATCGGATCGGGCGGCAGCCGGGCGGTGCAATTGGCGGCGAAGTTTATTTTCTAGTCCGGTAGTTCTGGTTCAATCCGTCGGATTCGCGGGGCGGGACTGATTCCGTCCGTCCGGCCGTTACTTTCATTCACTCGCCTACTCGCTGCAGAGCGAGTGGGGCGACATGGGACCCTTAGTTATGAAGCGTCAAATTTCATTCCCTTGCATTGCTTTATTGTTGGCCGGCAGTGTCGTCGTTTCGGCAGCCGCCTTTGCACAGAATCCGGTTCCGCAGGAAGAACGCCGCGAGCGAACTATCGACGAGATCAAGATAGAGGCGGTTCGCCGCGCCCAAGTCGGGCAGTATCCGCTGATCGGGCTCGATCCGGCGGATGTGAAGGAAGCGTTCGAGAGCATTCACACGGCGGACAAAGACGAATGGGCGGCAGGGTTCATGCATGTCGCCGACCGTTACTTCAACGAGGCTAAGTCGTTGGAGAAGTCAGATCCGGCGAAGGCCAATGCCGACTACATTCGCGCCTGGCGCCTTTATTCCTTCGGGCGCTGGCCGATTCCGGCGTCTCCCGGCAAGCAACGCTCGTATGAGAAGGCGCTCGAAGCATTTCTGGCGCACGCGCGGTTTATGGATCCGCCGCTCGAAGTCGTACGCATTCCGTTCGAGGGCAAGGAAATTATCGGCTACCTGCGCCTGCCGAAAAATGCCAAGGGGCCGGTACCGCTGGTGATTGCGATCAATGGACTCGACAGCCGCAAGGAAGATCTTGCGGAAAGTTTCGGAGCGATCCTGCCTTTGGGCATCGGTTACCTCGCAGTCGACGGTCCCGGCACGGGCCAGAATCCGATCAAAGTCAGTGAGACCGCCGACCGCATGCTGTCGAAGGTGATCGACTACGCACAGTCACGGCCGGAGATCGACAAGAATCGCATTGCCATGCACGGCGTGAGTTGGGGAGCGTACTGGGCCACCAAAATGGCGATCGTGGAACGGGCGCGGCTGCGGGGTTGCAGCGCGCAATCGCCGCCGGTCGACCGCTTTTTTCAGAAAGATTTTCTGATGAACTCACTGCTGGGCAACCGCGAATATCTTTTCGATCAGGTGCCCGCGCTGATGAACATTCTGGAAGGCGTGCACTCGCTCGACGAACTGGGTGAGTACTTGCCCAAGCTATCGCTGGTCCATCAAGGCCTGTTGGGCAAGCCAATGGCACCGATGCTCATTCTGGCGGGCGTGCTCGATACGCAGGTGCCAATCGAGGATGAATATTTGTTGTTGAGCAAAGGCGACGTGCCGAAAGAGGCGTGGATCAACCCGCGCGGCGGACACCTGGGGCGGCAAGTGGGAGTCTGGCCTGATCCCAGAATATTCAAAGAAGTGATCATTCCCTGGCTGGTGAAAACGTTGCAGGCGCCGACGAATTAGTAGGCCCCAGCTTTTTTCAAACCAGAAAACTGAAGTCGAATATTTCAGGGCAGCAAAATCGACGCCTCCGGAAGTGGTCGGACCACCGTACCAATATTGCCGCATCCGTTCGCGTGCCCAAACAAATGCCTACTGCGCAAAAGAACCTACCGCCCGACCCTCCTGCGGCCCGCGCCACGCCGTTCTATGCTTCCCTCTGGGTGCAGGTCAGTGCCGCGATTGTGGCCGCAATCGTCTTCGGCTACCTGAGCCCCAGCCGCGCTATCGCGATGAAGCCGCTGGGCGACGCCTTTATCCGCTTGATCACCATGATCATTACGGTGATGATTTTTTGCACCGTGGTCACAGGCATTGCCGGCATGCAGGACTTGCGCAAGGTTGGGCGCGTGGGCGGCAAAGCTCTTCTCTATTTTGAGATTGTTTCGACGTTTGCGCTCCTCGTCGGATTCGTGGTGGGCAATGTGGTGCATCCCGGCAGTGGCTTTAACGTGGACCCGACCACGCTCGATGCGCACGCTGTCGCGGAGTACGCGGGGCAGGCCAAGGCTCAGACGGTGACTGACTTTCTGATCCACATCATCCCGAACACCATGGTGGATGCCTTTGCCAAGGGCGACATTCTGGAAGTGGTGTTTGTGTCAATTCTGTTCGGGTTTGGCATGTCGGCGGCGGGAGTTCACGCCGCGCCCCTGGTCGCGCTGCTGGAGTCGCTGACCAAAGTTGTGTTTCGCATGGTGAACATCGTCATGCGACTGGCGCCGATCGGCGCGTTTGGGGCGATGGCCTTCACCATTGGCAAGTACGGGCTCTCGTCGCTCGGGCCGCTGCTGCGGCTCATCGCTACATTCTGGGTGACTTCGATTCTGTTCGTGTTGATCGTGTTTGGCGCAGTCGCGTCGCTGGCAGGTTTCAGTCTGCTGAAATTCCTGCTGCGCATCAAAGAAGAAATCCTGCTGGTGCTGGCCACGAGTTCGTCAGAGACGGCGATTCCGACGCTGATGGAGAAGCTGGAAGAAATGGGCTGCTCGCGTTCGCTGGTCGGCCTGATCGTGCCCACGGGCTACACCTTCAACACTGACGGCAGCGCTCTCTACATGACCATCGCTGCGCTCTTCGTCGCGCAGGCTACCAACACTCACCTGACGTTGCTGCAGCAGATGACGATTTTCTCGGTCGCCATGTTGACTTCAAAAGGCGCGAGCGGAGTGCAGGGAGCATCGTTCATCGCTCTGGTGGCAACCCTGAGTGTGATCCCGACGATTCCAGTCGCCGGGATGGCGCTGATCCTCGGCATTGACCGCTTCATGAGCATGTGCCGCGCCCTGGTCAACATGATCGGCAATGGCGTGGCCACGCTGGTGGTGGCGCGCTGGGAGAATGAGTTGGGGAAAGATGCGCTGCAGAGAAATCTGGCGTAGGCGCGGTCGCTCCCGCCCGGGCCTGTGATCGAACGGCCAGCAGCAGAAAAGCCTATTGCGCGGCTAATTTCTTCAGCCGCTCCACTGCATTGACGTTATCCGGCTTGAGTTGCAGCGACAGCTTGTAATTCTTGATGGCCAGATCCTTGTCGCCATTGTCCATGTAAGCTTCGCCGAGGCTGTCGTAGGTGTTGTAGGACTGCGGATAGGCTTCCACGCTCAACTTGAAAATCTCGATGGCTTCAGTGAACTTCTTCCTGGAGAGCAGCCCGTAGCCGAGGCCGATGAATTCATTCTCCTCGAAATCGTAAGCGTCCGGTTGACTCGCTTTCAACTCGCGATACTGTTTAAGGGCTGCGTCGATGCCTTTTTCCTGTATGGTTTTGAAGAGAACCTCGCCGATCGGCTTGCGGTTGGCCACGGCTTCGACTTTCGCCAGCATCTGATCGAGCGTGGCTCTGGAATAAAGTTTGCCAGAAGAGACGACGGCGGAAATCTTCTTGGTATTCGCGATATCATCGAGTGGATTGGCATCGAGCACAACCAAGTCCGCCATTTTCCCTTGTTCGATCGTACCCAGATCTTTCTCGCGGCCCTGGAATCGCGCGGGATTCAATGTGGCGGCCTGCAGAGCTTCTAGTGGAGTGAGACCGGCTCGGACGAGAAGGCCTAGCTCATCGTGCAGGCTGAATCCCGGGAAGCAGAAGGGGTTGGCCGTGTCGGTGCCAGCCAGAATGCCTACGCCGGATTTCTGCATCGCACTGACCACATCAAGATCTTTTTGAAACTCCCGCTTCATGTACGCAAAGTCCTCGGGAGTGCGTTTTCCGTCGATGGCGGAGGGATCCCACGACCTCCGTGTACGGATGGGGATGTATTTCAGACGTGCGTCGTTCAGAAATGCGGGCTCGTCACCGTAGGCAAACATCCGCAGCAGGGTGAGCGTGGGGACTTGCCAGGTTCCGTTGCGCTTCAGCACGGCGCAGAGTGCGGCAACTTTTTCGGAGCTGTAGGTGTCGAGCATGGTTTGCCGTAACTGCTGCTGACGTGGACCCCAGAATTTGGGCTTGGACTGCAAGCCTTCGGCTAAATCGCCCTGACCAGCTTTGAGCAGTTCGTCGCTGTGGGTGGAGCACGCAGGCAGAACCCCGACCAGGTGCTCGAAGGATTTCTGCCCGGCTGCGGAAGCTTCTTCCGCAGATACGGCTATGGGAACGTGCCCGGCGAACGGAATGGCTTCTTTTTTCGCCTCGTCGGCAATGTCGAAATACAGATCCCGCGGAAGAAACTGGTAGACCTTTACGAAGTCAGCCCCCTCTTGCTTGGCTTTGTCGACAGCCTGACGGGCCTGGGCTTCGTTCGAGACCGAGGTTGAGCCGCGCCAGTAGGGCTTGGGCCCATCGACCAGGGCGCTGGCGATGACCATCCGCGGCCCGATCATTTCGCCGGCTGCGATCGCCGTGCGCCAGTCGTAATCCTCCGGGTCGCCCCACATGACTCGGATTCCGGTGATGCCGTTGGCGATGAACAACGGCAAGTAGTCTTTTCCCTCAGGATGGACGTGCATGTCCCAGAGACCGGGAATCAGAAATTTGCCGGTGGCATCGAAAACCTGCGCGTCTTTCGGCACGGCAATTTTTGCGGAGCTTCCGATGGCGGTGATTCTGTCGCCGGAGACAAGCACGGTAGAGTCGGGCTGGCTGGGCCCGCCGCTGACGTCGATGATGCTGGCGTGCATGATGGCGAGGGTCGATTGGCTCCTGCCCGAGATTGGCGTGAGCAGGCAAAGCAATAAGAGGAGAAGCAGGCTTCCGAAATTGTTTTTCATCGCGGGATTGGCGCGCCGTTCGTCGCGGCTAGTATAGTCGCGTAGCACCGATACAAATTGCGCAGTCCTTTGCTTGATATACATAACGACGTTGGAAGGCAGATTGGAGGGAAACTGCCGTTTCCCGGAACGGGAGTAACCCTTTCGTAACCCTCCTTCGTGCACAATTTATGTTGCACTTTAACACTAGTGAAATATCTTCCATGTAACCTTAGTCTCAGGAGGAGCCATGGGTTCAGCCCGCGTTGCCAAGTCTTTGCCGCTGCAGGTGGCTGCGATCTGCTATCGCAGGCGGGGCAGCGCGATTGAGTTCCTTCTGGTTAATACCAATGGCGGCAACAAGTGGACCTTTCCTAAGGGTTCGACGGACGCCCGCCTCTCGCACAGCCAGGCCGCCGAGCGCGAAGCCGCCGAAGAAGCCGGAGCGCTGGGGACGATCGAGCCGCGACACTTTCATCTTTATCTGCATTCCAAAGGCGTGTTCTGGCAGGAGGGCGGGGTGCAGGAGTTTGTGGTGAAGGCCTTCCTGATGGAAATCCACCAGATGCGTAAGCCTGACGAAGGCAACCGCCATCCTACGTGGGTAAGCCCGGAAGAGGCCAAGCGGCGACTGGCCAAGGGCCGCGAAGTGAAATATCTTCGCGAACTCGAAGCCGTGATCGACCGGGCACTGGAGCGAATTCAGTTTCATCATGAACTCTGGGGAGCGTATCCTGGCCCGCGCAATGCCCGGCCCGCCACTGCCTCGAAAGATCCCATCGCGAATGTAGTCTGGCCATAAGTGCGATACTCCCTTTGTGTTAACGCCGCCGAAGAAACTGCCAATCGACCTGACCACCGTAGATACTTCTAAGGGATTGTGGCTCATCGCAGTCGAGAGCGTGGTAGAGACTCAAGCCGACAGAAATGTTCTGCTGAAGATAGTCCTTGAGCAACAAATCGACGAGGAGCACTTCCGCTCGCGGGAACTTGGAATGCTACTGACCCTCCGTGAAGCAATTGATCCCGATCAATGCCCGAAGATGGTAAGCCACATCCGCGAGTGGATCGATTCAGCCGACGGGGACGGCTTCGTCGACCTAACCAACCGGCCCGCGTGAACTCCAAACACTTCTCTTGTCCTCAGCGACCTCGCATCAGTTTTGTGAGACGATAACTGCATCCATGATTCAGCTTTCCGGCGCCGGAAAACGGTTCGGCCACAAACTGCTCTTCGAAAACGCGGACTGGCTCATCACGCCAAACGACCGCATTGGTCTGGTCGGCGGAAACGGCACTGGCAAGTCCACGCTGATGAAGGTGCTGGCGGGCATGGACACGTTCGACTACGGGTCGCTGGTGGTCGCCAAAGGAACTTCTGCCGGATATCTTCCGCAGGACGGGCTCACGCTCTCCGGGCGCAGCGTGTTTGCCGAGTGCATGTCAGTGTTTGACGACCTGCGCGCCATGGAAACGGAACTCGAATCACTCACCCACAGCATGGCGGAGCTCGACCATACCAGCGCGGAATATTCTGCCGTGGCCGATCGTTATCACCGGGTCGAGCACGAGTTTCGCACGCGCGACGGATATTCGATCGAGTCGGAAGTTGGGCGAGTGCTGATGGGGTTGGGATTTAGTAAGGAAGACTGGCCGCGGTCGACCAGTGAGTTTTCCGGCGGATGGCAGATGCGCCTGGCGCTGGCCAAGCTGCTTTTGCAACAACCGAAAATGCTATTGCTCGACGAGCCGACCAACCATCTTGATCTGGAAGCGCGCAACTGGCTGGAAGAATATTTGAGCAACTATCCGCACGCGTTCGTGCTGATTTCGCATGACCGATATTTTCTCGACGTCACGGTCAACAAGATCGCCGAAATCTGGAACAAGCGCTTCTGGTTCTACACCGGCAATTACGACAAATTTCTTTCGCAGAAGACGCAGCGCAACGAGCAACTACTGGCTGCCTACAAGAACCAGCGCGATCGCATCGAGCAGCTGGAAATGTTCATCAACCGCTTTCGCTATCAGGCGACGAAAGCGAAGCAGGTGCAGAGCCGCATCAAGGAATTAGAGAAGATCGAGCGCATCGAGATTCCGCCGGAAGAGAAGACCATTCATTTTTCGTTTCCCCAGCCGAAGCAGAGCGGACGGATCGTGGCCGAGTTCGAGAACGTGGCCAAGGTTTATCCCGGGAAAGTTCGCGACGGAAAAATCGGCGCCGACAAAGAGGTCTTCCGCAACGTCAGCTTCATGATCGAGCGCGGAGAGCGCATCGCGCTGGTCGGCGTAAACGGCGCGGGTAAATCGACTCTGATCAAGCTGCTGGCCGGTACGGAGAAAGTCACGCGCGGCGAATACAAGCTCGGCCACAACGTAGAAGCCGATTACTTCGCCCAGGATCAATACAAAGAGCTCGATCCGGACGCGCGCATTCTCGACGATCTTGGCGACGCCTCTCCGGGCTCGGGCGAAACGGAACTGCGCAGCCTGCTCGGGTGTTTTCTATTTTCTGACGAAGATGTGTTCAAGAAGATCGGCGTGCTCTCGGGCGGCGAGCGCGGACGGTATGCACTGCTGCGGCTGCTGTTGCATCCGGCAAACTTTCTGCTGCTCGACGAGCCGACCAACCATCTCGACTTGCGCGCCAAAGACGTCCTCCTCAATGCGCTCGTCGAATATACCGGGACGGTGGTGTTCGTTTCGCACGATCGTTACTTCATCGACAAGCTGGCCACGCGGGTGTTCGAAGTGGGCGACGGAAAAGTCGAAATTTTCCCCGGCAATTACGAAGACTATCTGTGGCGCAAGCAGGGCGGGCAGCATGTCGCGCCCACGCTGGACGATGTTCCGGGGAAGAAATCAAAGTCGTCGGGCTCGCCCGCTGATGTGGCGGGAAGTGGGTCTCAGGCCGTGACGGCACCGGCAAACGGAAACTCGAGCGCCGAGCCGGACGGGCCGAAGAAGCGGGTGAATCCCATCAAGCGCAAGCAGATGGAAGACCGCGTCCGCGAGTTGGAAGAGGAGATCGGGCGCGCGGAAGCAGAGTTCGCGCGACTGGAATCCGCATTGCAGAATTTTGTCAGCGCGGAGGAAAGCCAAAGGCAGTCGCAGGAACTGGAAGATCGCAAAGCCAGGCACGCGGCGCTGATCAAAGAATGGGAACAGACGGCCGAAGTTCTCCAGGGCTCCGACTAGCTCAGAACCTCCTTCCGCAGCCGTACAACATCTTCCGTAATCTCGGTGGGATACGTCCTTTCGTGCGATAGTCGGATTGCCCAAACGGTCCGCAACTGCCGAAGGACACTTAGCAAGATCAACCGCCAGAAGAATTCCGGCGCCAGCCAACAGAGCGCCGACGCGGGACATAAAAGGAAGGTCGCATGCTTCAGTCGTCGGAGAACTCGTATAACCAGAAGGCCGGCACACCGGCTCTCAACCCCAACGCTTACAACCCCGTCAAAACCGTGACCGCTCCCGTGGATCAGGCGACCATCGGCCGCACTCTGGTCATCAAGGGCGAAATCAGCGGATCGGAAGCTCTCTACATTGACGGGCGCATTGAAGGCAAGATCACCATGCCGGAAAGCCGCGTGACCATCGGGCGCAACGGCAAAGTCGATGCCAGTATTCAGGCCCGCGAAGTTGTGGTCATGGGCAAGGTGACCGGCAACATCGAGTGCAGCGATCGCGTGGATATTCGCGCCGAAGGCTCGGTGGCGGGAGACATTTCCACCGTGCGCATCAGCGTTGAGGATGGAGCTTCGCTCAAGGGCGGAATCCAGGTCCGCAACGAGGGCAAGCAGAATTCGCAGCCCAAGCCGGCCGAGGCGCCCAAGGCCATGGCGGCAACCGCCAGCGCCTAAATCGGCGGAGAGATTGTCGAGTAGAACAAACAGGGGCACGCTCGCGCGTGCCCTTGCTTGTTTTATAGCGCCACCGCGAACGGCAGGTACTTCTTTTACTTCTTCTCTGTGGGCCGCAACTCGAGCGACGCGGAGTTCATGCAGTAGCGCAGGCCCGTTGGAGCCGGGCCGTCGTCGAATACATGACCCAGATGCGCGTCGCACTTCGCGCAGCGGACTTCGGTTCGCACCATGCCGTACTTCGTGTCGCTATGCTCGACCACTCCGCCGCCTTCCGGCTTGTTGAAGCTGGGCCATCCGGTGCCGGAATTGAACTTCGTCCGTGAATCGAACAGCGGCGCGCCGCAGCACACGCAGTGATACATTCCAGGATCTTTCGTGTCCCAATATTTGCCGGTGAAGGCGCACTCAGTGCCCGCTTCCTGCGTCACGTGATACTGCTCGGGCGTAAGCTTTTGCTTCAGCTCTGCCTTGTCCAGTTTTTCTGCTGTTTTCTCAACCATGTTCCAGCTCCTGATTTCTGATTTATGTATGCTGTGATTAGATGTTCTAAGCCATCAAAAGTGGCACGCCGGCTTACCTCTCAATGTCCTCTCCCACCCTCCGATACTTTCCCCGAAAAAACAACAACGGCTCGCCTTCGCGCACCACGACATCTTCGACCTCGGCAATAAAGATCGTATGGTCCCCTGCGGTTTGCGCTGAGTGAAGTCGGCACTCGAGATACGCAAGCGCCTCCTGCAGCACCGGAGTTCCATGTTTCGTGCGGTCGAAGCGGGCTCCGGCCTCGCCCTCGGCATGCTCGTGGTCGCGCTCCGGGCGGGCGTAATATTCGGAGATCGCGCGCTGGTCTTCACAGAGCACGTTGATCCCGAAGCGCTTCCTGGCGTGCAGATGCGCGTGGGTGCGGGTGCTATGGTCGACGCAGACCAGCACCAGCGGCGGATCGAGCGAGACCGAGGCGAAGGCGTTAGCGGTCATGCCGTGCACTTCGCGGTCGAGGTCGACCGTGATGATCGTCACCCCGGTGGCGAATTGTCCCATCGCTCGTCGGAACTCCGCCGCACTGAGCTTCCCGGTTTCGTCTTGGGCTTTCGCCGTCATCTCCGAAATATCCTGAACTATCGAGTCTTCGCAGGCGCGAGTTCATTCACCACTTTGCCATCGGCGTCCAGAAAAGACAGTCGTGGCGTACCGTCGGCCGCAACTTCCATCGAGATTCGCTTTTTGCCCTGGGCATCCATCAACTGCACCACAGCCGTTCCGTCGTCCCCACGGCCCACCCAAATGCGACGGCGATTTTCGCCCGTGGCGGCGCTGTCGCTCACAATGACCCCGGCAAACCGATCCTCTTTGTCATCGACCCCGGCCAACTGCACGATCTGGTTGGCGTCGTACTTATCGAACGACAAGCTTCCCCCGGAATCCTCGATCTCGCCCTTCGCGTTACGACGACCTCCAAAAATCAGCCCGCCATTTTCCGATCCCTCATCATTGTAGAAAAGCATCCCCGCTTGCGGGCGGTCAGACGGAGGCTGCTCTTTGCCGCGCACCATGACCCCCGGCAACTTCGCACGATTCGAGATCACCATGCGCAGCGTGCCATCGGGCTCGACCACGTTGATGCGGTGAACCGTGATCTCGTCAAAGTTGTCAGCCCTCGTCCCGGCCGCAGTCAGCAGCAAGACAGTGACGACGCACGTCAACAGGACCGCATAAATCAGCAGAAGCCGTTGCCCGAGTCCGGCCATGGTCTTCCCTCCTTGAGAATTCTCCGGGCCGGCGAGCCGTCCGGCAACCGCCTACATTACCACGCCCCGGCGTTGTATGATTCGAAGCAACGTGGCAGTCTCTGAAATCACGCCCTCGACCCCGGCAAGCCGATCTGCGTGCGCTGCGGCGTTGGCTGGCGTGCGGCCCGGAGAAGCCATCTCACGCGAGACCGCGCTGCACCTGATTCGCTGTCCCGACGAAGATCTCCCGGAATTGCTGGCCGCAGCCCGCGCCGCCAAAGAGCGGTTCAAGCCGGGAATCATCACGTATTCGCGCAAGGTCTTTCTGCCGCTGACCAACCTTTGCCGGGACTACTGCGGATACTGCACGTTCCGCCGCGATCCCGGCGACCCCGGCGCGCACACGATGACGCCGGACGAAGTGCTCTCGGTCGCTCGGGCCGGCGAAAAGCTGGGTTGCACCGAAGCTCTCTTCAGTTTAGGCGACAAACCGGAGCTGCTGTTTCCCGAGATGCGCGAAACGCTGCGCCATCTTGGTTACAAATCGACACTCCATTATCTCGAGGCCATGTGCGAGCTGGTGCTGCGCGAGACCAGTCTGCTGCCGCACCCGAACCCCGGTCTGCTCAGCGCGGAGTGGATCGCACGCCTCGCCGCCGTCTCCCCTAGCATGGGTCTGATGCTCGAAACCACGAATGCCGCGTTGCTTGCTCCCGGCGCGGCCCACGATGACGCTCCCGACAAAGTTCCGAGCAAGCGGCTGCGCACGATCGAAGAAGCCGGAAAGCAAGGTGTCCCCTTCACCACGGGATTGCTCATCGGAATCGGCGAGTCGGGCGAGGACCGCGTCGACACATTGCTCGCGATCCGAGATCTGCACGAGCGCTATGGACACATCCAGGAAGTGATCGTGCAGAATTTCCGGGTGAAGCCGGCAATCCCCATGGCTAACTGGCCCGAGCCCACGCGCGGCGAGATGCTGCGCGCCGTGGCGGTAGCTCGCTTGTTACTACCGAACGTCAATATTCAGGCCCCACCCAACCTGTCCGCGCCTTACTATGAGGACTTGGTGGACGCTGGCATCAACGATTGGGGAGGAGTTTCGCCACTGACGCCCGACTTCATCAATCCGGAAAAACCCTGGCCCCACCTTGATCAGCTACAGCTGAGAACCGAGGCCAAGGGATTTGCGCTGCGTCAGCGACTGCCCGTGTATCCGGAATTTCTTCCTGCGCTCGTGAATCGCCCCGGGCTGTTGTCCGAAAAATTGCGCGCCGCCGCCGATGATCTTGGGTTAGCAAGACTGCCGACCAAGAATGGCGAAGACCGCATGCCGGAGCCGACGCGATGATCTGTGTGCTGAGCGGGGGCACCGGCGGCGCCAAGTTCGTCGACGGCCTGCGGCAAGTCATGCCTGCCGAAGACATCACCCTCATCGTCAACACGGGCGACGATCTGCTCTGGTGGGGACTCTACGTTTCGCCCGACATCGATTCAATCACCTATGCGCTCTCCGGCATGCTGAGCCGCGAGCGCGGATGGGGCGTGAAAGGCGACACGTTTCTCTGCCTGCAGGCCATGGGGCAACTCGGCGAGCCCACCTGGTTTCACACCGGCGACCGCGATCTCGCCATGCACCTGCTGCGTTCGCGACTGCTCGCCGAAGGCAAGACGCTCTCCGATGCTACCTCCGCGATCTCGGAAAAACTCGGCGTCAGGGCCCGCATTTTGCCCATGAGCGACCAGCGTATCGAAACCCGCGTCGACACGCCGGCAGGCGAGTTGAGCTTTGAAGAATATTTCGTGCAGCGCTGGTATCAGGATCCGGTAAATTCCGTGCGCTTCGCCGGAGCCTCCGACGCCGAACCCGCGCCGGGAGTGATCGAAGCTATCCTCGAAGCGGATGCGATTCTGGTCGCGCCGAGTAATCCCATTACCAGCATCGGCGCGATTCTGGCGGTGCCCGGCATTCGCGAGGCCCTGGTCAGCGCGCACGGAAAGATTGCAGCGATCAGCCCGATTGTAGGAAACGCGCCTGTGGCGGGCCCCGCCGGAATTCTGATGGAAGCGCAGGGACTCCCGTGTTCGATTGCCGGCGTCGCCCAAGCCTATGAAGATTTTCTCGACATCCTGGTCTGCGACTCGCGCGACGCCCGCGCGGCGGAAGCGCTTCGCACCAACGGCTTGCGCGTGCAGTGCACGCGAACCATCATGCGCAGCGCCGAGGACAAGGCAGGTCTGGCCCGGGAAGTTCTGTCGCTGGTCGCGGAGAATCCGACCGTAAGCTCCGAGCCCCAGCACCAGGGCACCGGCTTTCGACGCCTGGACCGCCAGCCGTGATTCTCGTTCCAGTAAAAAATCTGTCAGCGGCAAAGCAGCGTCTGGCCGAGGTTCTCGATCAGCCGTCGCGCACAGCCTTGGCGCAAGCCATGCTGCATGATGTGCTAGCGGCGTTGGACAGTTGGAAGTCTCGCCCTCCGGTCGCGATTGTGACCAGCGATCCGTATGCGGTGAACCTGGCCGGGCAATATGCATTCGAGGTTATCCCTGATCCCGACAATCCCGGAGAAACCGGGGCCATTGAGATGGCGACGCGGTTATGCGTGGAGCGCGGCGCCCACAGCACGCTGGTGATCCCCGCCGACATTCCGCTCGTTCAAGCGTGGGAGTTGGAGGAGATTATGAAGCGAGCGCCGGAAGCAGGCAGCGTGCTTGTGCCAGCCTGCGATGGACGCGGCACCAACGCCGCCTTGCGGCGTCCGGCAGATCTGTTCCCGCTGCGCTTCGGCAACGACAGTTTCAAACCGCATCACGCCGCCGCACAAGCCACGGGAAAGCCTTGCGTGCTCCTGAATCTGCCGGGGATTGCCGTCGACGTCGACAATCCGCCTGATCTGCAGCAACTCATGGCGTTCCCCGGCGAAACTCGTTCGCAATGTTTAGCGCGAGAATATGCCGCCGCACGGACCAGTCGTGCGGGGACGGACTCATAAGTTTGCAGCTTAGCCGATCGGTCGAGCTGCAACGACCGCCGAAAATCCGCCAAAACCGCGCGCGATCGATATCATGAACAGATGAGCAAGTCGCCAAGCGAACGACTATCTGGCGTGAAACGCCGAACGAAACGGCGATCAGTCTCTGGCGATGAACTCCGCCTGATTCCAATTCGCCCAGGCGGCGAAATCCTTCCCGGCGATTCGCTCGCGGACAAACTACTTAACGCAATTCCCCGACGGCGCTTCCAATCCGGCGACATCCTCGTCGTGAAGCACAAAATCGTCTCGAAGGCCGAAGGCCGCATCGTGGACCTGGCCACGATCGAACCTACGCCAGAATCCATCGCCTGGGGAAAACAATATTCGCTCGATCCCCGCGTAATCGAACTCGCACTCCGCGAAAGCCGCGCCGTCATCCGCCGCAAGAATGGCGTGCTCATCACCGAGACTCATCACGGCTTCCTCTGTGCCAACAGCGGCGTTGACGTTTCGAACGTCGACGGAGGCGATCATGCACTGCTGCTGCCCGAAGATCCCGACCGCTCAGCTGCCAAGTTAAGGCGCGCGATCAAGAGACGCACAGGTCTCGCCATCCCCGTCATCATCACTGACAGTTTCGGCCGTCCCTGGCGCGAAGGGCTGACGGAATTCGCGATCGGCATTGCGGGGATGAAAGGGCTGCGCGACGACCGCGGGCGCCGCGATTCGCATGGATACAAACTGAAAGCCAGCGTCGAGGCTGTCGCCGATGAGCTGGCCAGCGCCGCCGGACTAGTTTGCGGCAAACTCAACCGCGCGCCCGCCTGCATCGTCCGCGGATTTCGCTACGAAGCGGGAGCAGGCGGCGTGAAAGAATTGCTGCGCCCTGCAGCCACCGATCTATTCCGGTAGACTGTTCCGATAGCCGTCGTCTTTGGCTGGCGGCGCTTTCAGTGCTGCAACGAGAACTGATTTAAGATCCGGGCTTAGTGTTGAGGTCGGAGGATCCAATGCCACGTGAACTCGCAATTTCCGAACTCGAATCCTTTCCCTCGCTTGACTGGTCGGACATCGCCCCGCGCGTGAGTCCTGCCTTCCGCGATTCCCTCGAAAAAGTCCTTGAGACGCAAAACGGCGCTGACCTTTCTCTGGAAGAGTCGTATGAACTGTCCAATGCCGACGGAGATGATCTGGTCGGCCTGCTGGTGGCCGCGAATCTGCTCCGTGCCGAATTAACCGGCAATCTCGTCACCTACGTCGTCAACCGCAACATTAATTTCACCAACATCTGCTTCGTGGGATGCAAGTTCTGCGCCTTCAGCCGCGGCCCGCGCGACCGCGACACTTACTTCCTCACGCTCGAGCAAATGTCACAAAAGGCGGTCGAGGCCTGGCAACTGGGAGCGACGGAAGTCTGCATTCAGGGCGGGTTGCCGCACGGTCTTCCTAAATTCCATTACCGCGACATTCTGCGTGCCATCAAAAACGCCGTCCCGCGCATGCACATTCATGCCTTCTCGCCGATGGAGATCGTCTATGGCGTCGAGCTGACCGGCATGCCCCTGGCTGACTATCTCTCCATGCTGCGCGATAACGGCCTGGGCACGCTGCCCGGCACCGCCGCGGAAATTCTTGACGACGAGATTCGACATATTCTCTCAGCCAATAAACTTTCGACCGCCCAATGGGTCGAGGTGATTCGCACCGCACACCGCTGCGGCATTCGCACCACTTCAACTCTGATGTACGGACATGCCGAAACTCCTGCACACTGGGTTCGCCAGATGCGACTACTGTGCGAGATTCAATCCGAGACCGGAGGGTTTACCGAATTCGTTCCCCTCGGGTTCATCCACCAGAACACATTGCTATTCCATCAAGGACTGGCGCGCACCGGCCCTACGCTCGCTGAGCATCTGAAAGTTCACGCTCTGGCGCGACTACTGCTGGCGGGATCCATCAACAACATTCAGGTTTCATGGGTGAAGCTGAACCGCCGCCTTTCGCAACTCTGCCTTCATGCGGGCGCCAATGATTTTGGCGGAACATTGATGGAAGAAAATATTTCACGCGAAGCGGGCGCCACAGCCGGACAGTACACCAGTCCAGAAGATTTCCAGTCGTTGATCCTCGAGATGGGCCGCATCCCCGCCGAACGGAATACAACGTACTCGCGCATTCATATCAAGGCTCCGATGAATGCGGAAGAATTCGAGACCGAAGAATCGATCGAGGCCGAGTTCGCCTGATGACACCCCCCGCACCCCCAGGAACCCGCCCGATCGCAGTCATCGGAGGCACAGGCCCCGCCGGCATGGGGCTCGCGCTGCGCTGGGCGCGCGCCGGAGAAACCGTCATCATCGGTTCGCGCAACGAAGAACGAGCGCAACAGACTGCCGCTGCCATTCAACGAAAAGCCGGGCCGGATGCCAACGTATCCGGCATGGAGAACAGCGCCGCCTGCGCCGCCGCCGACATTCTGATGCTGACCGTCCCGTTTGAAGCTCAAGCTACGCTGATCAAACAGCTCAAACCGGCGATGACAGACGGCAGCATCCTCATCGACGCAACCGTTCCTCTCGCCGCCAGCGTCGGCGGGCGCGCCTCCCGCACGCTTGGCGTCTGGCAAGGGTCCGCCGCGCAACAGGCCGCGGAACTTGTGCCGAAAGGAGTGAGCCTGGTCGCCGCCTTCCACAATGTTTCCGCCGAGATGCTCAACGGCGACGACCCGCTCGATTGCGACGTCATCGTTTGCAGCAACGATGCCGACGCCTCGCAACTCACGCGCGAACTGGCGGCCAGGATTCCCGGCGTCCGCGCCCTCGATGGTGGCCCACTACAAAATGCCCGCATCGTCGAGCAAATTACCGCGTTGCTCATCGGCATGAACATCCGCTACAAAGGCCACGCCGGAATCCGCATCACCGGACTGCCACCTACCGCTTACCGCTAGCGCCCAAGGAGTTCCCCGGTTTGAGCCAGAACAAAAACCTCGACGCTGCCTGGCAATATCACAGCGGCACCAAACATTCGCCGCTCAGCGTGCGCATGAATCCGCATTTTCTGGACTGGGACAACAAGCCGCTGCTGTTCAAGATTTATCCCACGCTCGAAGTGATGCGACTGCCCAGGGATTTTCGCGAGACCGGCCGCGCAGCGCTCGACGCCATTGCGGCCCCCGCGGGACAAACTTCAGCCGAGGCAATCCCTAATCTTGAGACTCTGGCACAACTTCTCTTCTTCTCTGCTGGCGTGGTTCGGAGTAAGAAGCACGAGCAGGGGGAAACGTTTTTTCGCGCCGCGGCGTGCACGGGCGCGCTTTATGAAACCGAACTCTATGTTGTCTGCACTGATCTGCCGGGTGAAGCAATTCCCGGTGCGAATTCTCCAGGCCTGGCAGCGGGCGTCTACCATTTCGGAGTCGCCGAGTTCGGCCTGCGCCAACTGCGCGCGGGAGACTTTCGGCAAGCTCTGGTCGAAGCCACGGCTGGAGACCCCGCGATCGCGCACGCCCCGGTGACGATCATCTGTACCGGCACGTACTGGCGCAACGCCTGGAAATACCGCTCGCGCACCTATCGCCACTTTGGCTGGGACAACGGCACTATCCTTGCGAATCTCGTGGCGATCTCTGAAGCTGCGAATCTTCCCACCAGGATTGTGACCGGGTTCGTCGACTCGCAGATCAATGAACTGCTCAGCCTCGACGCGAAGCGCGAAGTGGCGTTCTCGCTGGTTTCGATTGGGCATCAACCATCAACCCCGGCCAGCCCGCCGCAAATATCTCCTCTCAACCTTCCGATCGTCCCCTACTCGACGGAAGAAATCGATTATCCGGCGATGCGCAAAATGCACGAGGCCTCTTCGCTGGATTCTGGCGTCGAAGTCGGTGCGATGCGGGGTGCGGCTACAGCGCACAGCCTCCCCGCCCCAAAAGGGACGACCTCGTCGCTGTCATTCTCTGGCGACTCAGTTCCAGCTGACACCATCGAAAAAGTAATCTCGCGCCGCGGATCCACTCGTCAGTTCTCGCGGGACTCGATCACGCTCGCCCAACTCTCTCTCATCCTGGATCGCGCGACGCGCGGAATTCCCGCTGACTTTCTGGAACCGTTCGGGGCTCACCTCAACGACCTCTACTTGATCGTCAACAACGTCGACGGCCTGGCCGCTGGAGCCTACGTCTATCACTGGGAAGACAAACTTCTCGAACTGCTGAAACCCGGAGACTTCCGCGACAAGGCCGGCTTCCTCGGACTCGACCAGCAGATTCCCGCCGATGCAGCAGCTGATGTATTCTTCCTCGCCGACTTGAAAAAAATTCTGGAGCGCTACGGCAATCGCGGATATCGCGCCGCACAACTGGAAGCCGGCATCATTGGCGGGAAACTTTATCTTGCCGCTTACGCGCAGCGCCTCGGCGCGAGCGGCCTGACGTTTTACGATGACGAGGTCGTCAATTTCTTCTCGCCCCATGCTCGCGGCAAAAGCGCAATCTTCCTGGTAGCGCTCGGGCGTAGCGCTATTCGCAAGTAGCCTGTTGCTCGTACCGGAGTTTCCGGCGTGGTAGTAGTTTCGGCAACACGCTCCCGCCAATGCGATTCGGCTATTCTTCCGCGATCGGCGCCGACATCTCTTCCGCTGGGCCGCCGCCGGCCATGGCCTGGGCCATGATCAACTGCCGCGCTTCGACGCGAATTTTCGGTAACTGCAGGGCGAACCACCACGCTCCCAGCACCGAGGCAAAACCGCCGATGGCGACAGTCAGGGGTGCGCCCAAGCGGTCGGATAACGCGCCGCCAAGCAGTGCGCCGATCGGCGCCATGCCCATGAACATCATGGAATACACTGCCATGGCGCGCCCCCGCAGCACGTCTGGAACCATCACCTGGATCAGCGTGTTCGACGATGCCATCTGCAGCATCACGAAATATCCCACGGGCAGGAGCAGCAGCACCGATAGCCAGAAGGATTTCGAAAACGAGAACAGCATCAAGCTGATGCCGAACCCGGCGCAGCAGACCGAGACCCAGGTTCCCAGGCCCTTTACTCCGGAGCGTACAGCGAGCGTCAGCGCACCCAGCAAAGCGCCAACGCCGGCTGCGCCCATCAGAATTCCCAGCCGCACCGCGCCCAGATCGTGCGAGCCAATCCAGGAGGCGAGTTCCTGGCCACCGTGATGCAATATCTTGTCGGCAAACAGCGGCATCAGCACGACGTAAGGCATGCCGGACAGGCTCACCAACCCCAGCAGGATCATCAGCGCGCGAATCGGCGCGGTGCGGTTGACGAACTGAAAGCCCTCGACAATGTGCTCCCAGGGTGAAGTGTTAGCCGAAACCCGCGCCGGAGCGTGAATCTTCATCAATAGCAATCCGGCGATCACCGCGATGTAACTCACCGCGTTGGCGAAGAAGCACCATCCCTCGCCAAACCTGGCCACCAGAACGCCAGCCACTGCCGGACCAATCACGCGCGCCCCGTTGAACATGGAAGAATTGAGCGCAATGGCGTTCATCAAGTCTTCCCGGCCCACCATGTCCACCAGAAAGGACTGGCGGCCGGGGATGTCGAAGGCATTCACCACACCCAGCAGCGCTGCCAGCACGAAAATTTCCGGCACCGTAATTCGGTGAGTCAATGTCAGCGCCGCCAGCACGAACGCCAGCAGCATGGATGCAACTTGCGTGGCGATGACCACGTGCTTGCGGTTGGTGCGGTCCGCCACAATTCCGCCCAGCGGCGCAAACAGGAACACGGGGATCTGGCTGGCGAATCCGACGGCCCCCAGCTTCAGACCCGAACCAGTCAGGCGATAGACGAGCCACGACTGCGCCACGGTCTGCATCCAGGTGCCAATCAACGAAATGAGTTGGCCGCTGAAAAATAGCTGGAAGTTGCGATGCCGCAACGCGCGTCCGGCCGCCTGCCAGCGCCGCACGCGGCTCGTCTCGGCCGCCGGATCGCTTAGCGCTGGGTTTTCCTGGGTGGGAATTCTCGATTCAGCCACAATCAATTTTTCGGGTCAGCTCTTGGCACATCTCGTTTGGATGACCGTCTATCCCCCTGCGCACTAATATATCCTGCGCGTTGGAAATGTCCGCTGCACCACGGCCCAGCTTCGACTTTTCCACAGGCAATTCCTTGACCCTTAACTTGTTCGGCTCCGGCCACAGACGGGCAACTCCAAGCTTCTGAATGGCTTGGAAGATGTTCCCCGAAGTCCAATTTGGAACTTCTCTTATCGCCCAAGGTGAGCTAAAGTAACGCCTGCGCTTTTGACGGTCCGGGTAGGGGAAGGAAGCCTTATGACCAATCCTCCAGTTGGCATTGAACGCCGCGCCGGACAGCGATTCCCTTACCTGCTTCCGCTCTCGCTGCGTCAGCCCGGAACCTCAGTCGAGGGCGTGGGATTCACGCAAGATCTCAGTTCGCGCGGAGTCTTCTTCTTCACCAGTTCTCCACTGACCGAAGGGTCGGAAATCGAACTTACGCTGCGCATGCCGTCGGAGATCACTCTCGGCGAAAGCATGCCCGTGCGCTGTCGAGGCCACGTCTTGCGGATCGTCCGGCCACTGACGTCCGATTCTTCGCAGGGCGAACCGAAACTGGGGGTTGCCGTACGTCTCGAAGGCTATGAGTATCTCCCCGAGTCCTCCGAGGCGTCGGCCACGTTTCCGCGCGTCGCGGCTCTCCATCCTCAACCCGAGCCCCGGCACGACGAAGACAGCACTCTGGCTCACGCTTCAACCCGCCCCGTCCTCGGTTAGGCCCCGAGACGACATAATTTCTTATTTCTTGGCTGATCGCCTTTTCAACTTCCCCGTCCTGGCTTAGAATGGCTGGCACTGGGACCCAGCAACCTCGGTTCTGTTCTACTTTGTGCATTCCCCCCCGGACGTTGATCAAGCGGTTGCGTTGTCTAAGCTTGCGCGCGGAACGCGCGCCGGCACGATTGCCTATTACCTAGGTCACTTGGCGGAGAGTACGTTCTCTTTCTAACATGCAGACACCGAGAGAAATCATCGAGAACCGCACTATGCATGGGATCGGCGTCGCCCTCCTGACCGAGGACCAGGATCAGTTATCTGCGCTGCAAAATCGTCTGGAAGCGACGCGCCTGGGACAGGCAATCTTCAGCCATGTCGGATTTCCGGTCGGTCCGACCGACGCCATTCTTCGTCAACTTCAGGATTCGCGCGCCGAAGTCGTGATCGTCGACATTCCGGCGCGCGACCCACAGCGCGCCATCCACACCATTGAGTTGATTCGCGCCACCACGCAGCAGATCGGCATCTTCGCCAACGGCGAAATGACCAATCCGGCCAACATTGTCGCCAGCATGCGCGCCGGAGCCGGGGAGTACCTCGATAATTCTGCAGGGTCTGAGCCTCTGCTGGAAGCGCTGACTCGCTTTAGTTCCTCGCGCACTCGCAGTTTGGGAGGCGAAGGTAAGGCTCGGGTCTTTACCTTCCTGAGCGCCAAGGGCGGTGCCGGGTGCACCACGGCCGCGGTGAATACCGCCGTGGCGCTGCAGCAGTCGCACGGCGATGTAGTCCTCGTCGACTTTGCTCCGATCGGCCACACCTCGCTTCATCTCAACTTGCGGCCACAGTTTGGCGTACTCGACGCGCTCCAGAATCTGCACCGGCTCGATGTATCTTTGCTCGACGGCCTGATGACTCCAACCAAAGAAGGCCTGCATCTTCTGGCCGGGCCGCAGCAGCCGTATCCTACCGAACCCACGCCGGGGGAACTGGCGCGTCTGTTCGATCTGCTGGTGAATCATTACCGCTTCGTGATCGTCGACGCTTCCAGCCGGCTCGACCCGACCACGCGCTTGCTCTCTGATTTATCGAACGCCGTGCTGGTGGTCGCGCAGACTGATGTGGTTTCGCTGTGGAGCGCTGGACGCATCCACACCTTCTTAGAAGAAGGCACGGGACGCGACCGTCTGCGTATCGTCTTGAATCGCTACAAGAAGATTCCTGGCTTTACCGAAGAAGATGTCGAGCAGGTTACCAACTGCAAAGTCTTGTGGAAAATTCCCAACGCGTTCCACGCGGTATCGCCGTCGATCGATCACGGCACACCCATCGTCCTGCAGGACGGGCCCGAGATCAGCCGATCATATCGCGCGTTGGCCGCCGCCCTCGCGGAAGCTTCATCCAACTCCGACGGAAACCCAGACCTCGTCTTCAGCCCGGAAGGCGCCCGCAAGAAGGCGCCGGGGCGACTCAGTCTTTCCCCGCTCCGCGCCGGGCAATGATCTAACCTCCGCTTCGACTTCAGAAAAAAAGCTCCAGCCTAAACTGGAGCTTCTGATTCCGAACGCGGCTTATTTCTTGGTCGCTTTCCCTTCCATGAACGTCATCCAGTTCGTTCCATCCGCCGATACTTCAAGCTTCACGCTGTAGGTGGTCGGTGACAGGATCTTCATCGTCATCTTCTTCTTGACATCCTGTCCGTTGTAATTCTGCGTGCTCTCCCAGGTCCAGGTATCGCCACTGACCGAGCCCTTCGAGAACTCGCGCCTGCCCAGGCTGTTAAACGAGTCATGCGTGTATACGTTTTGGTCGGTGTCGTATCCGATCATCACGACTACCTGGCCCTCGCCTCCCAGCTCCGGAGGCATCTTGAAGTCCGCGTGACCTTCAACGAAGAAGTTGCCCGGCATCCACTCCAGGGTGTCGACGGAAGTAAACTTCCCGCTGGCTCCCCACGGACCTTGGCCAATCGTTGCGTCCAGATTCCACGTGCCCACGAAATAATCGAGTTTCTTCACCTCCGCTCCCGGCTTGGGCGCCATCTGCGCCACAGCGGAGGTGGTTAAGAGACCCAGCGCCAAAACAAGAGTTGCCTTCAGATTCATACGAGCGCTCCTTGAATGGAAAGTTCTTAGCGGTTGGCGGTCGATAGAAAACCAACAGCTTGCGGAATTAACCTTAGCGGCTTCGCGGCGCGCTGCCCAGTGCGATTCGTCAGGCGCGGACAGTGACAATTGTCACGCGAAATCACTTTCCCTTGGTCGCCTTGCCGTCCAACACCAGCGTCCACTTCGTCCCGTCGGATGACATTTCGTAAGTGAAGTTGTACGAAGTCGGCGAGGTAATCTTCATGATGAATCGGCCCTTCACCGTCTTGCCGCCCTCTTTCTCATCGTTGGTCCAGGTCCAGGTGTCGGCATCCAGCGAGCCCTTGGAGTCCACGAACTCGCCCCAGCTATTGAATTCGCGATAGGAGTAGGACTTGTCGTCGGCTGAGTATCCCATGACGGAAATATTGCTCCCGTCGCCCATCGCGGTCTTGAAGTCAGTGTGGCAGACCAGAAAAAAGCCGCCGTCCATCCACTCGCACTTCTCGCTCTCCGTGACCTTCGAACCCGGAGACATATCGCCCCGCATCGTTCCCTCGAGCGCCCACGTTCCCGCGAAAATATCAAGCTTCTTCTGCTCGGGTCCCGGCTTCGGCATTTCCATCTGCGCCAGAGCCGCCGTGGCCAGTACCAGCCACGCGGCGGAAATCATTGCCAGTGTTTTCATCGCTATTCCTCCCTGACTCGAATGCCGGCTCCGGTGGTCTGCAACAAGCAGTCATAGACATCCACCATCGTTCCTACCAGTCTCCCCAATGGGAAGCTGTCATCTGCTGAAACTTCATTTTCCACGCATCACCCTGCTTCACCCAGACCGTGCTGAAATGCTGATAGCGTGGCGGAGGGCCCTGATCCTGCACCGCCGGCACGCGCAGAACGACGTTATAAGTAACGATCCCGACGCTGTCGCTGGCCATCACGACTTTCATGTCGTAGGTCAACAAGTCGACCCCGCCCTCCCCGAACTGGTCGAGCATATCCTCCCGGTCATACAACTGGCCGTCGAACTCGACGAAAGAAAAATCGCTGGTCAGAGTGCGCTTGAAATATGCGACGTCGCCCTTCTTGGCCGCCTCCACAAAACTCTTCTCGGCAGCCATCAACGTTTGCTCCACAGGACTCAGCGGCTTCTCGGGTGCACTTACCTGACCGGTTCCGGCTACCGCGCAAACGCTGCTCAGCAGAATCGCCCAAACCACGAACCCATATTTCATTCCGTCTCCTTACTCAGACTCTTGAAAAGCGAATTTGTCATACTCGGCGCGACTCATATGGGGCGGCCTGCTTGGGCCTTCCCTCCAAGTGCAGCGAGGCAAGCGCTACAAGAACTGCCAGCGAACCCTACTCCGCCACACCCGGCAGCCCGTCCAAACTCCGGCGGTTCCTCTCCTGCCGGTAAGCCTTCAGCCCGTCCGGACCTTTCTTGCGCGCCCACGCAGCAAGTTGTTCCCGCTCGCCTTCGTACTTGAAAAATGGAACGCCGTATCCACACGAGTCGTTGACCCGCAAAATCTCCACCACAATAATCGACCGGACGCTTTCATATGCGGGAAACTCCGCCAGGAGCCCGGCGAATTCGTTCTCCCGCGGCTCAACCGATCGTCCATGACCATGCAACCGCAAAATATTCGGCGCCCCTTGAAATGCGCAGAACATGAGAACGATTCGCCCGTTCTCGTTCAAATGCGCAATCGTCTCGACGCCGCTTCCGTTGAAATCCAGATATGCCACCGTCGTCGGATTCAGAATCCGAAACGTATCCTGCCCCTTCGGCGAAAGGTTGACGTGCCCATTCGCATCGAGCGGCGCCGACGCAACAAAAAATACCCGTTGCTCCTGAATGAACCTCGTCGCCGCATCGTCGAGTGCTTCTCGAGTCCTGCCCATAGTAGTCCTAAGAAGACATCCCCCGAATCGTTCGCTCCAAGTCTGCGCGCGCGACTTGGACCTGCTCGCCGGTCGCCAGATTCTTCAGCGCGAACGCGTCAGCTTTCACTTCATTCTCTCCAACAATCAGAATGTACCTCGCGCCCGCCTTGGTTGCCGCTTCAAACGACTTCTTCAGCCGGAATGAATCGTCTCCGAGTTCGATCACCAGATCATGACTCCGCAACTCTCGCGCCAGCCGCGCCGCTTCGCCGTTCATTCCGGCCATAGGAGCGATATACGTGTCCGGCTTGCGCAGCACGCTCTCGGCGGTTTCTTTCAGCGACATCACCAGACGATCTTCGCCAATGGCAAACCCAATCCCCGGCGCCGGCGGCCCGCCCAGCGCCTCCGACAGCCCATCATACCGACCCCCGCCCAGGATCGCGTTCTGCGCCCCGAGCGCTCCGTGGGTAAACTCGAAAGCCGTCCGTGTGTAGTAGTCGAGCCCGCGCACCAACCGGTCGTTGATGTGAAACGCGACGCCGACCTTGGTAAGAATCTCCTGTACCGCTTCGAAGTGCTTGCGCGAATCATCGCCGAGAAACTGCGTGATGCGCGGCAGCGTCTCGATAATCGGCTGATCCGCCGGAACCTTACAGTCGAGCACGCGCAGCGGATTGGTCACCGCTCGACGCTGGCAATCGCCGCACAGCTTGTCCTTCACCGGCTCCAACGCCGCGCGCAGCGCGTCATTGAAGGTAGCGCGATCTGCAGGCGTGCCCACCGAATTCAATTCCAGATTCCACCCGTTGATGCCCAGCCGGTCGAGCAACGTCGCCAGCATCTCCAATATTTCAGCATCGCTCGCCGGAGACTCGCTTCCCGCCGAGGAGGGACCAATGATTTCCGCATCGATCTGATAAAACTGCCGGTAGCGGCCCTTCTGCGTCCGCTCGCGCCGGAACATCGGCCCAATGCAATACAGCTTATTCAGTCCACGCTCCCCGAGATTGTGCTGAATGTAGGCTCGCACAATGCCGGCCGTCGCCTCGGGACGCAGCGTCAGCGACTGCCCCTTTTCGCTCGCGGCCCGCGCCCGATCTTCCCACGTGTACATCTCTTTCGACACAATGTCCGTTTCTTCGCCCACCCCGCGCGCGAACAATTCCGTCGCCTCGAAAATCGGCGTACGAATTTCCTGGAAATTGTAAGCGCGGAAAACATCCCGCACCACTCCCTCCACAAAATTCCACAGCGCCGTCTCCGGCGGCAGCAAATCCCGCGTCCCCTGCACCGCTTTGATCATTCTGTTTCCAATCGTCTCGTTTTTCTAGAAGCCCTGTCATCCTGAGCGAAGCGCGCTCGAATGAGCGCGCGCAGTCGAAGCATCCCTATCACTACGGCACACTATAAGCCTACAGGGATCCTTGTTCCTTGGCACATACCACGGCAGCTCAAATCCGCGACCTGGCCGCCTACACGACGCGCTACTCACTACTCACCGCTCCGCCAAATAAGACTCCTTATACCCCAAATAATTCCGCGCATAGCGCATGATCGATTCCTGATCTGCAACCTCCAGCTTTCTACGGAATTTACCCGGACACCCCATCCATAACGACCCTGGCTCGACAACCGTGCCCTCGGGAATCAGTGTTCCAGCCGCAATAATTGATCCCGCGCCAATCTTCGCGCCGTTCAGAATAATCGACCCCATCCCGATCAGACACCGGTCTTCGATCACGCACCCATGCAACGTCACCGTATGCCCGACCGTGACGTACTCGCCCAGATACACGCCCCACTGCTGCTTCATGCCATGCAGCACACTGTTGTCCTGAATATTGGAGTTCGCGCCAATGCGGATCTCGTGCACATCCCCGCGGACCACCGCGTTCATCCACACCGATGCGTGTTCACCCAGAACCACGTCTCCGATGATCTGCGCCGAGTCATCGACATAACACGTCGCCGGAATCACCGGCTGCACACCTTTATAAGATCGAATCATAGTGATCGAAAATCGTCATTCCCTCATTTTACTGAATCACGTTTCGGAAGGAACTTGAAAATTCCACGTAAGACCCGCCGCCGCATCAGGATTTGCAGCTTTTCCCCTGTGCCCTGTGGTAGACACTCGTGCCTTTCCCCTTCCGGGACTTGCCCTCAAGAAAATCCCGCAACTCCTGAGGATTTCGCCTTCCAACATGCTATACAGAACTGGGTTTCCCGCTGGTCCGCGGAGAGGCTTTCCGGCTGCGCATTTCCTAGAATGCGTTTCCCGGCACTTTCTCCGCGGACTTCCCCGCCTCTGCGTCCGGTAAACGCAGTTCGGGCTGTCCCTCTGAACTGATCTCCCGAGAACAATTTCTCGAGATCAGAATCTCGCACGCAGAGGCGGCCTCATGTCTTCGACGCGGATTCCCACGGTTTCGGCGCTCATCCTTTTTTTGCTCACCATCTTTGCCCCGGCTCTGCTGGCGGCGCAGGACTCTGCCTCCGGATCCATCCGGGGAACCGTCTTCGATTCTAGCGGCGGCCGCATCGCGCAAGCGTCGATTGTCATCGTCAACCCGGCGACCGGCACTCGGTACACCGCGACCAGCGATGCCGAAGGCGTATTCGCCCTCGACTTGCCTCCCGGCGATTATTCTGCCCGCGTGGTCGCCCAGGGCATGTCGCCGCAAGTCACACCGCAGTTGCACGTGGATGTCGGCGCGACGGTCGTCTTCAATTACCACCTGACTGTCGCCGGCGCACACGAAAGCGTAACCGTTTCCGGCGCGCCTGCTCTGGTCGAAACCCAGCCCAGCGCCGTCTCCACGCTGCTCGATGAACGCGCGGTCAACGATTTCCCCCTCAACGGCCGACGCTTCTCCGATCTCGCTCTATTCTCCCCCGGCGTGACACAGGATCCACGCAGCCTGACATCTTCCACCAATGGCGATCTTTCATTCGGCGGGATTCGCGGATTTCAAAACACTTTCCTGGTCGACGGCGGCGACTACAACAACGCTTTCTTCGCCCAGCCGCGCGGGCGTGACCGCACTCCCTACCAACTCTCCACCGAGGTAGTGCAGGAATTCCGCGTCTCCACGAATTCTTATGGCGCCGAGCAGGGCAGATCAGGCGGTGCGGTTGTAAACGTCGTGACCAAGTCCGGCTCCAATCATATGCACGGCACGGGCTTTTACTATCTGCGCGACAGCTCCTTCGGCGCGGCTGATCCGTTCCTCGCGTTCAAGCCCCACAACCGCCAGCAGCAGCTCGGAGGCACCATCGGCGGCCCGCTCAAGCGCAACAAAGTTTTCTTCTTCGCTGGATTCGATCAGCACTTTTTTCACTCTCCCAACGTCGTCGAATTCCTCGACGGTAGTTCGCAGGTTATTCCCCAGGCGGGCATCGGCCCGTACATTCCAGGCGATTACGAGGCCACCGATCAGGCCCTGGTTTTCGCCGCCGCCGCGCAACTGACTTCGCTCGCCGGAGAATATCCCGCCGCGCAGATCGGCAACTCTTCCTTCGCCAAGCTCGACATGAATCTCTCGCCGCGCAACCAGTTGACGCTGCGCCTGAATACCACGCGATACTGGGGCGCCAATAACGTGTTCCTCGATCCAGCGAGCCCCGTCACTTACGATTCCATCAGCGACAACGGTCAGGAACTGGTCTCGACCGAAACCGGCTCGCTCTCGCTGACTTCCAGTTTCACCCCGCGCTGGACCAGCCATCTCCGCGCCCAGTTCTCCCGCGATCTGCAACAGTCTTTCAGTAACACCAGCGACGTGCTGATCAAGATCCCCAACATCATCGATGGCATCGGACGCTCAGACCTGCTCCCGCGCCAGACTCGCGAGCACCGGCTGCATCTGGCCGAGACGATCAGCCACGAAGGCAGCCGGAATTCCTGGAAGTTTGGCGGCGACGGCCTGCTGACTTGGATCTATGATTTTTTTCCCAGCCAGCAGAGCGGCGAATATCTTTTCTACCCCATTAAGGTCGATCCCTTTACATTCGCGCCAATGGAATCCGGACTCTATCTCACCCCGCTGCGCGCCTACGCGCATGAGGTGCCACACTACTATCTGCAGAGTTTCGGCAGTTCCACGTCGAATCCCAATACCAATGAATACGCCGCTTTCGCGCAAGACACGATCCGCGTCACCGACCGCCTCGCCCTGAATCTCGGTGTGCGCTGGGATTTGCAGACCTTCACCACCGCCGGACTCCTCTCGAACCCGCTGTTTCCGCCGTCGGGCAAAGTTCCTTTCCAACCCTACAATTTCGCTCCCCGCGCGGGATTCGCCTACTCTTTCGGCAAGACTCGGCCTCTTGTCGCCCGCGCCGGATACGGTATCTTCTTCGTCCGCATTCCGCAAATCTACAACTCCGTCGTCCAGACCGACAACGGCATCACCGACTCGCAGGTTTTTCTGAATAACACGGATTATTACGATCACCAGGTTTTCCCCAGTTATCCCAACCCGCTGGTGAGTTGCCCGCTTAACTCCCAGACTTGTGCGCTGCCGGCGGGATTCACTCAGGGGGTTAGCAACGAAGTCTCCGCCTTCGCGCCTAATTTCGTCACACCGCGCGTGCAGCAAGCGAATTTCACACTCGAAAAGGAAGTCGCCGACCAGACCACCCTGTCGCTATCGCTGCTCACGGTTCGCGGAGAACATCTCATCCGCGCGCTCGACGTGAACCTGCCCCAGCCTATTCCGCTCAACTATCCCATTTTCGATTCCACCGGATCCATCTTTCAGGGTGGCTATTACACGGTCGATTCCTTTGCCACCTGGCAGTTCACGCAGTCATTGACCTGCCCGTTTCCGCCCTGCATCAATCCGCTCGGGCGTCCCATTGCCCAACTCGGCGCCATCGACGAATTCCAGAGCGCAGCCTCCAGTTACTACAACGGGGCCACGCTGTCCATCAATCGTCGCGTTACCCGCGGCACTTACCTGCGCATTTCATTCACCTACGCCCACGCCATTGATGATGGGCAGGACGCTCTGGTCGCCGGGCAACCCGCCACCGTGCAGAATTCCTATGTCCCCAGCGCGGAGCGCGGACCCAGCGTCACCGACCAGCGTGACCGCCTGGTAGCAGCATTTTCCACCGAGCCGCACCCGTTTCATCGCGGCCACGAATTCCTTGGCCATGCTTTCAACGACTGGAAGATTTCCACGGTCGTCAATTACGGCAGCGGACGCCCCTTCAGCGCCACCGTCGCCGGAGATCCCAATCAGGACGGCAACGACCTCAACGACCGTCTCCCCGGCTACAGCCGCAATGCTTTCACCGGACCCGACTATGCCACTGCCGACCTGCGGCTCACGCGAACCCTGCGTCTTCACGAGCGCTATAAACTGAACTTCATCGCCGAGTCGTTCAACCTGTTTAATCGCGACAACCAGCGCGTCACGATTACATCGAACGGCCTCGTCTCATCGGCGTCTACCTTCGTACAAACTTCTGTCAACACCACCATCGCTCCCTACCCCGGCTATTACGAACTGCCCACCAACTTCACCAAGCCCAACGCCGCCTACGCGCCCCGGCAGGTTCAGTTGGCCATGAAGTTCATCTTCTAAAGAGACCGAGGCAATGAGAACTGGTGAACGAACCTAGGCGATGCATCCCTATCGAACCGTTCCAAAAAGCGAGCGCGCTCAAAATCTTTCCAGCACTCTTGACAGCGCCCGAAATTCCCGCTATTGCTAGCTCAGTGCAATCCGGCTCTTTTCCCGCGTCGCGCGCAGTTTGACCCGTCGCGTCCGCCCCCACTAAACTCCCTTGTCAGCGGAGTTCCCATGAAACGTCTCGCTTGGTTGCTGCTGTTTTCCTTTTTCTGCGTGTCGGCCGCTTTCGCCAACGACGATCAGGACAAAGACCATCACCATCACGAAGACCTCACCGAAGCTCAACTTGGCACGGTCAACTTCCCCATTTCCTGCGCTGCCTCCGTTCAAAGGCCCTTCGCCCGTGGAGTCGCGTTGCTGCACTCGTTCTGGTATGAAGAGGCGGAGAAGGAATTCCTCGATATCTCAAAAGACGATCCGCATTGCGCCATGGCGCATTGGGGAATCGCCATGAGCATCTGGCATCAACTGTGGGATCAGCCCGATGCAACCGTGATCGCTCGAGGTTTGCAAGAATCGAACACCGCCAGGAAACTGGCCGCAAACGCTACCTCGCGCGAAAACGGATACATCGCCGCCATTACGGCCTTCTACAGCGACTCGGCAAAGCTCGAACACGCCGCCCGCGCCAAAGCTTATTCCGATGCGATGAAAAAAGTGTATGTGGGCTATCCCGACGATCAGGAAGCAGCTGTGTTCTACGCTCTCTCACTGCTGGCGTCAGAGCCCCATAACGACGAAACCTTCGCGAACCGGAAAGAAGCCGCCGCAATCCTCGAAAAGCTTTTCGCGACCGAACCCGACCACCCCGGAGTCGCGCATTACCTGATTCACACCTACGACAAGCCGCAACTGGCGCAGCTTGGCATTCCCGCGGCTCGCCGATACGCGCAGGTCGCGCCTGCCGCGCCACACGCCTTGCACATGCCCTCGCACATCTTCGCCCGCGTCGGCCTCTGGCAAGACGACATCGACTCGAACCTCGCCTCGATCGCAGCCACGCGCAAGACCGCGGCGATGGGGATGGGCGGTGAGGGTCACCAGTTCCACGCCATGGATTTTCTCATCTACGCCTACCTGCAGAGTGGACGCGAGGCCGACGCCGCCAAGGTGATCGACGAGATCAAAATCATGCCGAAGATGAAATCGATGTACGGCGATGATTTCGATCCGCAAACCAACGCCTTGAGCGCTTTTCCCGTGATGTACGATCTCGAACTTCGCCACTGGGCCGATGCGGCTGCTCTGAAACCGGTTCCGGGCGCGCTCGACGGCGATCTCGAAGTCACCTATTGGGCCCGTGCGATCGGCGCGGCCCGGAGCGGAGATCTGGCCCAGGCCCACAAAGATCTGCGTGAGCTTGAAATCTTGCGCCAGAAGGCAATGGCGGAGAAGAAAGCCGACTCGGCAGAAGCCTGGCAGCAGGACCATCAGGAGGCCGAAGCCTGGATCCTGCACGCCGAGGGCGCAGATGACCAGGCCGCCGCCATGTTGCGCACCATTGCCGACAAGAACGACAAGTTGGGCAACGAACCCGAAAGCATCCCGGCGCGCGAGATGCTGGCGGACTTGTTGCTCGAATCCAAGCACCCTGAGCAGGCATTGAAGGAATATCAGACCGTTCTCCGCCTGAATCCAAATCGCTTCAACGGACTCTACGGTGCAGCTCGCGCCGCCGAAGCAGCAGGAAATCAGAGCGACGCCAATGAGTACTATGCGCTACTCCTGAAAAACTGCGACGGAGGCAATTCAACGCGCCCCGAATTGACTCATGCCCGGGAGTTGTTAGCAAAGAGGTAAGTCATTTTCCATGCGAAGGGTCTTTCGTCGTGAGCGGAGGACTTACTGGGTGAACGCGTAGCTAGTGCAACAAAGTCATCTTGGCAATCAACGCGCCGGTTAACAGCAGGCATCCCAGAAGAGCGTTGTATTCGCGATGCTGGAGGTAGAGATCCAGTGAAAATCCTCCCGAAGTCTCACCGTTAGAACTCGCCAGGAGCCGCGGAATCATCCGCGGCACCCGCCGCGCATATTCTTCGAAAGAAGGGAATTTCTGCCGCAGGAAGATCTCTTCATCGCGAATCACTGGAAGATAGATCGCAAAGAACATCAGCACCAAAACAACGCCCACCCACCAACTGCGCGCGGCAATGGCAAACCCAACGCCCATCAGCAGTGACCCGAGGTAGAGTGGGTTCCGCGTATACGCGTACGGGCCGGAAGTCGCTAGCGTTTCGTTCTTGCGAACGTGTCCTGACGCCAACGCGCGAATCAAAAGCCCCGGCACGATCGCGAACGCACCAATCACGAGGAAACGCCAGGTAGGCCGAGCCAGCCAGAAATAAATAACCGCAAAAGCAAATCCCAGCGGCACTCGAATTCGGCGCGCGATCTTCGCCCATCCAACTTGCACCCGCTCAGCCATGAGCACCTTCTCTTGGATTGCCTAGTGCCACACCGGCTGCGCCGCGCGCCAGCAGCCGACTTACTGCGTTCACGACTTCATCCACGCTGATCTCAAGCATTCCCTCGTCCGGCTGGGCTCGCCGTGCGTGCGTCGTAGGGCTGGCCGGGTTGCGCAGGACAATGCTGCTGCGCGCTCCGTTATTGGTGTGATCGTGACTGGAACTCTTGACAGCGTCGCATGTCGGATAAGGCCCGTTGCGCGACGGATCCGTGGGCCCGAAAATCGCCACGACCGGAACCTGCAGCGCCGCGGCAAGATGCATCGGCCCGGTGTCGCCACCCACAAACAGCTTCGCCTTCCGGGTGAGAGCGATGAGTTCCGTGATCGAAGCTTTCATCATCACAGCTGTGCCCGCGCTCGCAATTTCGGCCTGGAGGGCAAGATACTCTTCGCCCGGACCGTAGTTGAGAATCGAGCGAACGCCGTCTGCCGCGAGAGCCTGCGCAATCTGGCCGTAGCGCTCGGCCGGCCAACGCTTTGCGCCCCACCCCGCCCCCGGATTCAGGATGGCGAATTGGGGGCCGATTCCCCAGTCCGCCAACTGCTTCTCAACTCGGTTCTCAGCTGTAACGTCGCGGGGAAAGTCCACCGGCGGCGCCTTCATCTTCTTCCGAGCAACGGCTTCTGCGATCGATAGATTTTGCTCAACCACATGTGAGCCCTGAGCGATCACCCGGCGCGTGTACCACAGACAGGCCGGCGATTCGCGCGGCTCTGCGGCGCCATACACGATCGGTGCGCCCGACCATCGCGCCAGCACCGCCGACCGGAGCGCGCCCTGCAGATCGACTGCAACGTCGTAATGCGCACCGCGAACATCATTCCAGGTTTTTGCGATCTGCTGCAGCGCCGGAATCGTGCACAGCGAACTCCTCCACTCGCCCATGCGCACCGGATGAATCCAATCGACCAGCGGCCGCTGCGCTGATCTCGGCCCACGCCGGGATGTTCCAGGGGCGCACAGCAGTTCCGCCCAACGCTCTTCGATGACCCAGCCAATCATCGCATCCGGAAAAGCAGCGCGCAGTGCCTGGGCCGCAGGCAACGTGTGGATCACATCACCCATTGCGCTCAGACGAACGATCAACAATCGATCGGGGCGTTTTTCACTGACTACTGGAGCAATCAAGATTTCCTCGGCGAGAGCCGCGAGCGGATAATTTCGCTGGTGGAGTGATCTTTCGGATCGCCGACAATTTCGACACGCCCACCATACTCAGCAACGGTGTCGCGCTCGGGAACAGTATCCACGGTGTAATCGGTGCCTTTGGCCTGAACATCCGGACGAATTTCGCGAATAATTGCCCGCACATCGAGTTCCGGAAATATCACGACCGCGTCCACATCCCGTAGCGCAGCAACAATTTCGGCGCGCTCTTCGGCGGCCATGACGGGTCGGCCGTTCCCTTTCAGCGCACGCACCGATTCATCGGAATTTATGGCGACGACCAAACGGCCGCCCAGCGCCTTCGCCCCATGCAGGTAGCGCACATGGCCAACGTGCAACAGATCAAAATTGCCGTTGGTAAGAATGATATGCTCGCCGTCACGTCGCCACTCCTCCACGCGCCGGCGGAGTTCGTTGCGGGTCAGAATTTTGTTGTCAGCGTTCAATGGTCTGAATTCAATCTGCGCTTAATCTCATGGCCTTGAATTGCCGCGATCAGTGCGGTCGAGTTGCTGGAGGCGTCAGTTCAATCGCGTCAAGCAGCTCTTCGGCGGAAACGGTCGCCGTCCCTCGTTTCATCACCACGATCCCACCTGCGTAGTTCGCGAGTTGCGCCGCTTCCTCCGTGTTGGCTCCGGCAGCGAGCGCAGCCGTGAAAGCTGCAATCACGGTGTCTCCCGCCCCAGTCACATCGGCCACCTGGTCGGATCCAAAGATGGGAATATCCACCGGCTTGTGTTTGTGATCGAAAGCCACCATTCCATCGCGCCCACGCGTAATCACCAGCGACTGCAACTTCATGTGCGCCATCACTTTTTCGCCCGCTGCGACAACTTTGTTCCAGTCCTGCCCGATGCGACCGCCAAGCGCTTCCTCCACTTCCGGTTCGTTGGGCGTCGCCGCGGTAACGCCAGAATACTCGATGAGCCGGTAGCGCGAATCGACAATGATCGGAACTGCGCTCAATTTCCCTTTGTCCCGCAGAGTGTTCACGATCGCCGGTGTTGCGGCGCCGTATCCGTAATCCGAGACCAGCAGCGCGTCGGAGGCGTGAGCGTAGTTTCGCGCCGCAAGGTAGAGTTCGCGAGTCAAGTGAGCGCTGGGCGCGCCCTGGGGTTCGCGATCGATGCGTACCACCTGCTGCCGGGAAGTATGCGTCATGCCGGCGAGGATGCGCGTCTTCGTAACGGTTGTGTAGCTCTTGTCTTTCAGAACGCCGCTGACCGCAATTCTCTTATGCCGAAAATACTTCAGCAGCATTCGCCCCGGCTCATCGTCCCCGACGATGCCGACGGGAAGAACGTTTACTCCCAGTTCCGCAAGATTGTTGGCAGCATTGGCGGCTCCGCCAGGAACAACCGTGCGCTCCCGGTGCTTCAGGATCAGTACCGGAGCTTCGCGCGATACGCGTGAAATCTCGCCGAATACAAACTCGTCGGCCACCAAATCGCCCAGCACGGTCACCGTGATCTTGGGAAACGCTTCGACAATCTTCTTGAGACGGTCGGCCTCTTTGAGATGTTTGATCATGATTCCGTCAAATCCGGGACTCGGGCACTACACGTGGAGATTCTCTCATGCGCCGCGCCTGCGTTCTGCGATCTTCTGCATCATGGAATCGACGGCGTTAGCCGCATCCGCGAGTTCCATTTTCACAGGCAGGACGGCAAGAGGCGCGAGCGTGGAAAGATAGGGCCCGAGGTTCACCGCGTCTTTTTCAGTAGTGACGAAACCCCCAGCTTGGCTGCGTTGTTTCAGTTCCAGCAACTCGCGGACATCGTTCTGGTCGTAGGCGTGATGATCTCGATAGAAAGCTTCGGCGACGGGCTCAATATTTGCGGCGCGCAACTGCAGCACAAAATTCTGGGGTCGCGCGATCCCGCAGAAGACGATGGGCCGTGGCGGGACGCTCATTGGCGCAGCCGGCAGCACAATTCCGCGCCGCACGCGCCAAGATATTTTTCCTTGCGCTGAAAATTGGTCTGCCGAAGCGCCGCTGGCCAGCACTATGACATCCGCGCGGCGCAGCGAGTCCAAACCTTCGCGCAGTCGCCCAGCCGGGAGCATGCGATCGCTCGCATCCTGCGGCGTCACCAGGACAATGTCGAAATCGCGATGCAGGGCGCGGTGTTGAAAACCATCGTCGAGCAGATGAAGCTGCTGCCCGAACCTCGCTTCGGCAAACTGACCTGCCTGGTGTCGATCCTCACCCACGATCACCGGTACTCGCAGCTTTCGCGCAATCAACAGAGGCTCGTCGCCGAATTGTTGTGGGAGCCCGCCGGGGTCGACCAGCAGCACGCCGCGCGACTCACGCCCATAGCCGCGCGACAGAACATCGAACTTGATTCCGCGCGCCTTGAGCAACTCACCAAGCAGCATAACAAAAGGGGTCTTACCTGACCCTCCTGCGGAAAGATTGCCCACACTCACCACCGGCCCCTGCAGTCGCGACGCCCGGAACAGTCCGCGATTATAGAGCGCATTGCGCGCTCCCACGATGCAGCCGTAGATGAATGAGAGGGGATTCAATCGCTGTGCGCAGCCTGCGCCGAGACCTCAAGCGGATCGCGGCTTTTATCCACCAACGTCTGCAATGCGGCGAGGGTTCGCTGCGTCGCGCCGGCCTGCGACCGCATCGTCTCTCGAGCCCGATCACCCAAAGTTCGACGTTCGGAATCGTCCGCGAGTAATTGCATTAGGGTCAGTGGCAACTCCGCCACGGTTACGATCCGCACGGCATCGTGGGCTCGAAAGAGCGCAACAATGTCGCGGAAATTTTCCGTATGGTTTCCCGTGACAATGGCAACGCCGTGTTGCGCAGGCTCGATGATGTTGTGTCCGCCGCGAGGCACCAGGCTTCCTCCCACGAATGCAACGTCGGCGAGACCGTACAGAGCAGCCAGTTCTCCAATGGTATCCACGAGCAGCACAGTTCCGCCGAGCGATTCCCCCTGCCACTGCGAACGCCGCAACGATTGAATGCCCATCTGCTGAATCAGAATGGCAACGTCGTCGAAGCGCTCAGGATGACGCGGAGCCAGAATCATCACTGCCCGCGGATGGGCAACGCGCAAATTTTCAAACGCTTTCAGAAGCGGCGGCTCTTCGTCCTCGACCGTGCTGCCACAGACCAGCACCGGCCCGGCGGCCTCCGCCGCCAGCGATTTCCGCAAGTTCTCCACGATCGGCGAAGGTGCCGGCACGCTCACGTCGAATTTTAGATTCCCAGTTACTTGCACACGAGCCGCCTCCGCACCAATCGACTGCAGCCTCGCGCTATCCGCCGCGGTCTGCGCCAGAAATAAGTCGACCTGCCTCAGCATCTTGCGCAGAGCCCAGCGGAAGCGGCGGTAGCTGGGCCACGACCGGTCGGAGATGCGTGCATTCACCACCGCGATGCGTGCGCCGCCGCCATGCGCCAGATTCAAAAAATTCGGCCAGAGTTCGGTTTCTGCCAGCACGACCAACTCGGGCTGCAAGGCTCGAAGATATGGCCGGATCGCGAACGGAAGATCCATCGGGAAGTAGAACACGCTCTCGGCTCCGAAGCGTTTCCGAGCCAGTTCCTGCCCCGTATCAGTTGTAGTCGAGACCACGACGCGGTGTTGTGGAAAGTTCCGCCGCATCTGTTCCACCAATCCGCTGACGGCGAACACCTCGCCGACGGAGACGGCATGAACCCAGATCACGCGCTTGGCCTCACCCGCGCCAATCATCAGACCCGCCGGCACTCCACCCATACGCTCGGCCAATCCTCTGCGATATTTGCCATGACGCAGGATCTGGTAGAGCCAATAGGGCAGGCTTGCCAGCAGTCCCACTCCCAGCACCAGACTGTAGAGAAAATAGCTCAAGCTGAGCCATTCTAAACCGGTTCACCATGGGAGGGCGGTGGCCTTCTATAATTCGAACCATGCTGCAACCCTCCTGGTTATTTCATCGTTCGGCTGTGTGCGCGCTGTGCATTGGATTGCTTGCGCCGGTCGTGCTGGCGGCAAAGAATTTTGTGAAGCCGGTGGCCAAAGCTGCCATCAACTATCCTGCCCACGATTTTCATCGGGATGAGAAAGCCGCCATCGCCGCCGATCCCTACGACACTCCGGAAAAGGCCAAAATATTCTCTGTCGACTTCGCGGCACACGGATTCCTGCCTATTTTTTTTATCGTAACCAATGACGGCGACCAGCCCATTTCCATCGCTAACATGGAGATCAAGCTCATCACCGGCAATCATTCGAAACTCACGCCCATCACCCCGGAAGACTTATATCGCCGCCTTTCCAACCCCCAGGCCAGCACCCGGCCCAGCCCCATTCCGCTTCCTCATAAGGTGAAGACCGGAATCAGCAAGAAAGAAATGGATGAGATCGACTCGTCGCAATTCGAGGCCCGGGCGGTCGAGCCGCACACCACGCAATCAGGGTTTCTCTTTTTCGATGTGGCCGGCATTACGGCGCCCCTGCCTGGAGCGAACATCGACATCACAGGAATCTCTGACGTCAAGGGAAACGAGCTACTGTACTTCGAAATTCCTGTCGACAAGTATCTGAATCCGCCGCAGAATCCGAACTAGCCGCAGTGCTTGGATTTCAGCGCTTTTGGCGTTAATGTAGATGCACTCAGCCCAAGCCGGAGGCATCATGAGTAAGCGCGCGCAGAAATCATCCCCCAGCAATCGACGAACTTTTCTTAAAGCAGGCGGCCTGATGACTGCGGCCGCGCTAGGCTCCGCCACGCTTCCCGAAATCGCCCGCGGCCAGTCCTCCCAACCTTAACTATTCGCTCTCGCTGCCGGTCAGCACAGTCATTATCGGTTGCGATTCGATTCCGCAACTCGAAGAAAACGTGCAACTGGCCCGCGACTTCACTCCCTTCAGCCAGCAGCAACTGGCCGCACTAACGGAGAAGGCAGAGCCGGTATCAAAGCAGTCCCTGTTCTTCCGGTTTTACGAGCGCACTTAGACTCACAGCTAAAACTCGCCGTTCAAGACTTAAAGGAAAATCGCGCCTCGGCCGATATTGCCCAGGAGGCGCTTATGAGGCATGTCTTCTCGTCGATTGCCATCTTGCTCCTGACATCGTTCACTTTCGCCGGAGACATCGAAGGCACCGTCGTGAAACCTTCGGGCAGGCCATTCTCAGCCGATCATCCCGCGGTGGTGTGGGTGGAGGGCTTGCCATCGCAAATCGTCGGCAAACGAGAAGTGGTCATGGCTCAACGAGGCGGCCAGTTTGTGCCGTCGTTCGTCGTAGTGGTGGCGGGCGAGACCGTGAACATGCCGAACGAAGACGAGGTCGCGCACAACGTCCACTCGAATTCCGCCGCAAAGCAATTCGACCTGGGATATTACGCCAAAGGCGATATCCGCACCGTGACTTTTGATCGGCCCGGCGTCGTCGATGTGGTCTGCCTGATCCACAGCTTCATGCGTGCCAGGATTCTGGTTGTTTCGAATTCGCATTACGCAGTGGTGGCCGAAGATGGAAGCTTTCGCATTCGCAACCTCCCGCCGGGAAAATTCTCTCTCGCCATCTGGGCCGATGGAATGACGCCGTTTACTCAAGAGGTAGTCATCCCGGAATCTGGAAAGCCTGTTCACGTGCGCCTTTCCTGGCCCACCGGATAATCACAATCACGATGGCACTCGGTCGCTCATTGCTCCTCGGGGTTCTTCTGGCGCTCGCGGGAGCCCTGGCCTCGTTGGGGCAAAGCCAGAATTCGCCAGGGTCCGCGGCGTCCTCGTCCGGCCTCACCCTCGAAGTACTCGACAGCATGCACCCTCTACCCGGCGGACTCGCAAGCCTGCCGCCGCCGCCCGTCCCGCCCGGCAATCCTCAATCCCCGGACAAGATTGAATTGGGTCGCATGCTGTTTTTCGATCAGCGGCTTTCCAACGACAAATCGATCAGTTGCGCCACGTGCCACGATCCGCACAAAGCTTATTCGGACGACCGCAGCAAAGCGGTCGGAATCAACCACACCGAACTCACCCGGCGAACTCCAAGCCTATTGAACACGGCATATAACCCTCTCCAATTTTGGGATGGCCGTACCTCGAGCCTCGAAGATCAGGTTCTGGTGCCGATGCTGGGCCGGCATGAGATGGGTATGCCCGATCCCCAAACCTTAGTGAACCGGTTGCGCGCAGATCCCGAATATCGACGCGGATTTCGTGAGGTCTTTCACCGGGATATTACGCGGCGAGATATCCAATTCGCCATTGCGTCTTTTGAACGCACACTGGTGACGCCGCGCTCTGCATTCGACCGCTATGCGGATGGAGACAAGCACGCACTCAGCGTCCAGCAAAAGCGCGGACTGATTCTGTTTATCGGAAAGGCCTCATGCACTCAATGTCACAACGGGCCGAACTTTACCGACAACAAGTTCCATGCGCTCGGTCTCATGCCGGGCCAGCGCTCAGATTCCGACCTGGGCCATTTCGCCGTCAGCAAACGCCCCGAGGACCGCCGGGCGTTCAAGACGCCGGGACTTCGCAGCGCGTCGCAGGAGTCGCACTACATGCACAATGGCGCCATCGCAAGCCTGGCCCAGGTGATTGAGTTTTACAACCGCGGCGGAGGAACTGGGCCCAAGTCGAAACTCCTGTTCGAACTTCATCTGACCGCTGCGGAGCAACTCGACTTGCTCGAGTTTCTGAAAGGCTTGTCTGGGGTTCAACCTGCGGACATTCGCGTTGTGGATGGAAAGTGAAGCAGGCGATTCGCAATCGGCGAGTCGGGCTGGCCATGTCGCTTTATAATCACTCCTTATGGTCACCACGCCGGCCCATTCCATCGCCGCCCATCCCACCTATGAGCCGGTCATCGGACTGGAAGTCCACGTCCAGCTACTGACCGCGAGCAAGATTTTCTGTTCCTGCTCTACGCGGTTCGGGGCAGCTCCAAATTCCAATGTCTGTCCGGTCTGTCTTGGGATGCCCGGCGCGCTCCCGGTTCTAAACAGGAAAGTCGTTGAGTTCGCCACGCTGGCGGCAATGGCGCTGCAGTGCCGCATCAACGAGACTTCCATCTTCGCGCGCAAGAATTATTTTTACCCCGACTTGCCCAAGGGCTATCAGATTTCGCAGTACGATAAACCGCTGGCGGAGTTTGGATTCATAGAAGTTGGGGCAGGGGACGAAAAAAAGAAAATCGGCATCACCCGAGTTCATCTCGAAGAGGACGCTGGAAAAAGCCTGCACGAAGGCTTCCCCGACTCCGGCGAGAAAACAGCGATCGACCTGAACCGCACCGGCGTGCCGTTAATCGAAATCGTCAGCGAGCCAGACATCGCTTCGCCTGACGAGGCCTACGATTACCTCACGCGCCTCAAAGAGATCATCCTGTACACGGGAGTTAGCGACTGCAACATGGAGGAAGGCTCGTTGCGCTGCGACGCCAACGTCAGCGTGCGTCCGCGCGGACAGAAGAAATTCGGCACCAAGGCCGAAATCAAGAACGTAAATTCCTTCCGCTTCATTCGCGAAGCCCTGCAATATGAAATCGATCGCCAGATCGACCTTCTCGAATCCGGCGGCAAGGTCGCGCAAGAAACGCGGCTCTACAACGCGGACGAAGGTAAAACTTACAGCATGCGCTCCAAGGAACAGGCCCACGATTACCGTTACTTCCCGGAGCCAGACCTGCTGCCATTAGTGGTTGACGAAAAATGGAAAGCCGAAATTTTCCGCGCCTTGCCGGAACTGCCCGAAGCGCGCCGCGCTCGCATGGTAAAGAATTATGGCATCACCGAATACGACGCGCAGGTGCTGACATCTCCCAAATCTCTTGCCGATCAATTCGAAGAAGCCGCAAAGGCAGCAAAGAATCCCAAGCGCGTTGCCAATCTGGTGCAGAGCGAACTGATGGGCCGACTCAAGGCGAAGGGTATGGCGATCGAACAATCCCCGATTTCGATGAAAGGCGTGGCGGCATCGGCCGACCTGGTTGAAGCCAGCACGATCTCGGGCAAGATGCTCAAGGATCTCTACGACCTGTGCTTCGAGCGCGGCAAAGATTTTTCCACCGTGTATGAGGAAGAAGGTCGCCCGCGGCAATCCACCGACACCTCGGCGTTGGAAAAAATAATCGACGAAATTCTCGCTGCCAATCCCAAACAGTTGCAGCAGTACCGCGACGGAAAAACCACCATGTTGGGGTTTTTCGTCGGCCAGGTGATGAAGGCCTCGAAGGGCCAAGCCAGCCCGCAGTTAGTGAATGAGTTGCTTGCGAAGCGTCTGGCTTAGCGACAACGTATACGCCCCACCCAGCCATGCTCCGCACATCACTTTAGTCATCTAATCTCCGAGGCATTTGCCCGGTACGATGACATCGGGCTGTCAATCTGCATCCCGATCGTGAGGGGCCATGAAGAAATTCAAGATCGACCGGATCATCAGCGTTGCCACATTGCTGGCCTCACTCGTGGCCATCGTTCTGGTCTTGAAGAGACCTGCACCGGTGGCGCGGCCGCAAGCTCCGGCCGCAATCGCGGAGCACGCACAAGCCTTTGATCAGAAGATGGCCGAGTTTCAGCAGGCCGCACAGCAAACGCCCGCAGGCAGTCCCGCCGATGCCGCGAATCCCAGCGCCGCATCGTCTGCAGCGGAAGCCAAGGCGGAAGTCCGCATTAATTCCGACGAGATCGGCGCCGTGCTGGCGCAGACTCTAGGAACTGCCGGCGGCTCTGCGGGTCTATCGCCAGATTCCAGCATCGGCAGTGCCGCACCCGCCATCAAAGATCAGTCAGTAAGTTTCGACGGCGATCTCGTACATGGCCAGTTCCTGACGGAAATCGCCGGCAAAGATGTTTGGATCACCGTCTCGGGTCACATTGGCGAGAAGGACGGTTACGCCAGCTTCGATCCGACTGAGTTCAAAGTAGGCGACTTGAGCATCCCGGTTTCACTGGTAAATCCGGCGCTGCAGAAAAAGCTGGCGGAACAGCGCGACCGCCTGAAGCTTCCAGAAAATGTCGGCGGCGTGAAAGTGGAAAATGGCGAACTCGTCATGCAGCAGAAGTGATTTCCATCCCATCGCTCGCAGATTCGTGTTATCGTTTCCGCCAACCGCATGGCCGATTCGACAGAACAATTTGCAAAGCCCAAGCCAGCCATAGTCCGTTTCGCGCAGACGCGTCCCCTGACGACTTTTTTCCTGCTCACCTACTTGTGGACGTGGACCCTGTGGTTGGGCGTTGCCAGCCTGATACCCGATAACAAAGCCGAACAGTTTGGAGAACTGCTGATCATCATGGGGGCTTTCGGCCCGACTGTGGCCGCGTTGGCCACACGTTGGTTGTCCGATCGCGATCTGAACATCTGTCGGGTGTGGACAGGCTGGAGCAGCCTGGCTGTGGGATTGGGGTTTGGCTTGGGCGCTTTCTTCGTCGTCACGGTAGTAGCCCCGTCGTTGTCGCTGGTAAGAGCGCCTGTTTCCGGGCTGCACTGGTCCTTACTCTTGCGCTGGAGCACCTATGGGTTTAACTACTCAACCTTCCTTGGCGGCCCTCTGAACGAGGAACCGGGATGGCGGGGCTTCGCATTGCCGAGACTGCAGGAGCGCTACGGCCCGGCGCGGGCTACGCTCATTCTTGCTCCGCTGTGGGCGGGATGGCATCTGCCTTTGTTTCAGATACAAGGGTGGAGCAGCGCAAATCCCTGGCAGTTTCTTCTGATACTAGTGGGCATCGCCTTCTTACTGACCGCGGCGGCAAACATCTCAAAGTTCAACATACTGGTCGCGATTGTCTTGCACGCGTTTTTCAATACCAGCAGCGCTCTGGGGAATGCTATCACGCACGGTTCGCCGCGCCGGCCACATGAGATGATGATCTACACCTTTGTCGTATTCGTTGGTGGCATTTCGATTGGGTCAGCGGCCCTGTGGTTGTACACGAGAATCCGCGCCCGAAGTTCGCGAGAGCCATGAAGTCCAGGCTATCTCGCCGGCAATCGATTCTGCTCGGCGATGTCTCCATACCACCGTCCGGAATCTTTCATCGTCCGCTGCTGCGTTTTGAAATCCACGTAAGCGAGACCGAAACGCTGGCTGTAGCCTTCCGCCCACTCGAAATTATCCAGCAGGCTCCAGGCGTGATATCCGCGCACGTCGGCGCCTTCGCCAATGGAGCGAGCCACCGCCGCGAGATATTGGCGGTGATACTCGATTCGCCGGCTATCTCGAATCACGCCGCTCGCGTCCGGATCATCGTTATACGCACATCCGCTCTCGGTGATTTCAATCGCGGGCCGGTTGTAGTCGCGCGTGATGCGCATGACCATGTCGTACAGCGCTTTCGGCCAGACCTCCCAACCGATGTCAGTCTTGGGGCCTTGTTGTCCGCCTTCCATCTTCACCGGAAAGAGCCAGTCTTGTGCATGGGCAACGCGCTCCATCACGCCGGGCGACGACGCAATCGTTCGGTAGTAAAGATTGATGCCGATGAAATCCAGCGGCGCGCGAATCTTCTCCATGTCGCCCGCCTTGATTCTCATGGCCGTTTCCGGCAGAAATGTCAGCGCGTCAGGATATCGCCCCCGCAGCGCCGGTTCCAGAAACCAGATATTCGTGATGGCGTGTGCGCGCGCGGTCGCGAGCTTATCCGCCTCGGAATCGGTCGCCGGTTCACACGGCGACATGCTGAACGCCGATCCCACGCGGGCCCCCGGTCGCGACGCTTTCAATGCGCGAAACCCCGCACCCTGCGCCAGATTAACAACGTGGGTAGCCCGTAGAAAGTTGAGCAAACTCTGCCGGCCGGGCGCATGCGCGCCTTCAAGATAGCCCAAGTCAACAAACGCCGCCGGTTCGTTGAACAGTGCCCAGTCGAAAACTCGATCACCGAGAGCGCGCGCGACCAGTTCCACATAGTCCCCAAAACGCGCGGCGGTGTCGCGATTCGGCCATCCTCCGGCGTCTTCCAGCGCCTGAGGTAAGTCCCAGTGATAGAGCGTCACGAGCGGTCGTATGTGCGCTTCGAGTAATCCATCCACCAGCCGGCTGTAATAGTCCACGCCTTTCGCATTCGCCGGGCCAGAGCCCGAAGGTTGAATGCGCGGCCACGCGATCGAAAACCGGTAGCTGTTCAAATTCATCGCTCGCATCAGGCCGACGTCCTCGCGCCAGCGATGATAGGAATCGCACGCCACATCGCCCGTGTCGCCGTTCTTGATTTTGCCGGGAGTGTGCGCGAACCGATCCCAGACCGACTCGCCTTTGCCGTCAGTTTTCCACGCGCCTTCGATCTGATAAGCCGAGGTGGCCGTCCCCCAGAAAAATCCCTTTGGGAAAATGGCTGGCGAAGCCGTATCGAAGATTTGATTTCGTGGACTCGCGGGAGTCACGTCAATTGCTCGGGACGATCCGCTGCATGCCGAAAACGCTGCCGGCAGCCCCGCGGCCACGCCGGCTCCCACAATCGATTGAACAAACTTGCGGCGTGTCAGGCGCAACTCGACTGGTCTCCTTCAGCTTCCTTCCGCGAGAAGGAACCGGCTTGCTTCTACGTCCTCACCTTGCCGGTTCCCGGAGACATTCTAACGACAAAAGTGAGCAGAGGTTTTACTTCTATTATTCCTCGTTTGGAAATCATGAGCAGGACTAAGTTCCCGGCAGAGGACATCACAACTACAGAGCTACTCGGGATGCAAACTGTCGTACATCTTCCACAATTTGTCCTGAGTGGCGCGATAGATCACCCAACCGCTTCCGCCATCCGCAATTTCGCGGAACAGCAATTCGCCGCGTCCATCGCCATCGGCATCGACGGCGTCAATGAACTCCAATCGCGGCGTAAGATCAAGATGATACTTGTCGGTCACGCCCACATAGACTTGGTGCAGATTGTTGTAAATGTCAGGATACGCCACGATCATGACAAAGTACTGAAGACTGGGATCAGCAGCCGCATGAGCCGCGCCCACCGGAGCCGGCGGCATGTGCGCCTCGGCGCTAAACACCAGGACCGGCTGATTGGTGGTCCAAACGTCGAACGCCTTCATCTGCACGTTCTCGAGAATGGGATCCTTCGTTTTTGCAACCGGACTGCGCCGCACACGCGCCGAACCGGCTGCTTTCGGCCCGATCTGTGCTTTAGCCCGCGCGTCGACATAGGCGCGAACTTGCTCCTTCGCAAAATTCACCATCTGCGCCCGTCGCTCGCCTTCTTCATCCTTCAGCCAATCGAAAGCGAACGAGCGCGGTTGCGGTCCAGTCGCATCCGAAATCGCAGAAACGATTTCGACTGGTCCCTTGTCGGCCGCAGTGGACGCGGCCTTGCCGGCATTCGGGCTTGACGGTGCGGTCGCAATCGCACCTGGCTTGCTGTAGCCGGGCACGTCGTCGTCGGGCAGCGGCCCCACTGGCTTTCCCCGACGCAGCATCGGACGATTCTCCGCGCTCGCTCCACTATCGGATGCCGGCACACTCGCGCGCTCGTCGGGCTTCGTTACGGTCGGCTTAACATCCTCGGGCTTGGCACCGGCCTTCGCATCGGCTGGCTTCGTTCCGTCAGAAGCCTTAGGCGCAGATGAGGTCGATGCAGGCTGACTCGAAGCCGTCGTTGGCGTTGACGCCGGCGGCGAAACTCCCTTCGTCAAGCGCGGCGGTCCGTCACTCGACGGATCACTCGATTGCGGAGGGGGAGAAGACGGCGCAGCGGGAGTTGGCCGCTTCACCTTCGTCGGATCGCGCGTCAAGCGCGGCGGCTCATCGTCCGGGTCAATTCCCACCGGCGTCGTCTCCGCCTTCAGCGCGGTCGCTGCTGGTTCGCTTCCCGCAGGCACCCATTTTCCCGTACCCAGCCACGGGCTTAGCACGTTGATTGCATTACTGTGCAGAGCGCTGTTCACCGTGAACAGGCCCAGGGAATTGCCGGCGCGTTCGCCCTCATACACCGTGCCGGTATCGAGCGCCATCGGAACAGGATCAGCTTTGTATGCCGATGCGTCCCAGAACTTTCCATCAATCAGAATTGCAATCGGCACCAGCGATACTTTACCGTTGGCTGACATTTGCAGCACGCCCACCGCTCGCGGGCCTGCATCTTTTTTTCGCGGAACTTTTCGCTCACCCGGCGCGATCTGCGGGAGCTCTTCCTGCGCCGCGACTGAGATCACACCGCATCCAAGCACGGCCAGCAGAAACAATGCGCGGTATAAAAGCCTGCAGTGTAAAATCCTACATCGAACGTGAGGGATGGAACCGGCTATCGCAACACGCACGGCACCCGACTTCGACTGCTCTGGAAAGACTCCCATGAATATCAATGATAAGGCTCCCCACTTCACTTTGCAGGACGAGAACGGAAACGAGATCGCGTCGAAAGACTTGCTGGGCAAAACGGTCGTGCTTTATTTCTATCCCCGCGCCGACACCCCGGGTTGAACCGTCGAAGCTCGCGGGTTCCGCGACCTGTACAACAAGATGCAGAAGACCGGCGCCGTGCTGCTTGGCATATCACCCGACACTTCGAAAGCGCAAAAGAAATTCAAGGAGAAGTTCAGCTTACCCTTCACCCTGCTCGCCGACGCCGACAAGAAAGTCGCCGAAGCTTTCGGCGTCATGAAAGAAAAAAACATGTACGGCAAGAAAGTTTGGGGAGTCGCACGAACAACATTCATCATCGGCCCCGACGGCAAGATCGAGCATATTTTCGAGAAGGTGAAACCCGAAGGCCACGCCGAAGAAGTGCTGGCCTATCTGAAGCAATCGGCAAAAGGACCGGCCTAGAATTCGCGCTCGACCCACTCCATGAAAGCAATCGCCGTAATCCCCGCGCGTTTGGCGTCCACTCGTCTTTCCCGCAAAATGCTGCGCGAAATTGCGGGCAAGCCGCTGATTGGCGTGGTCTACGAAGCGGTGCGTTCTTCGCCGCTCCTCGCCGACGTCCTTATCGCGACCGACTCCGAAGAGATCATGCAAGTCTGCCGTCAACATGGTTGGAAGGCGCGGATGACTTCTCAGTCACACCGCAGCGGTACTGAACGCGTACACGAGATATCAGGCCGTGAATTTGCGGATGTCTACATCAACGTCCAGGGCGATGAACCGCTCGTGCGTCTGGAACAAATCTCGACCTTATTGCAAGTCATGGAGAATTCCGCAGCGCAAGTCGGCACTTTGATGACGCCAGCCGCTGCGATTGATGTCGCGAATCCCAACGCCGTGAAAGTGGTCATCGACCTCGGGGGCCGCGCTCTTTATTTCTCCCGCGCCGCCATCCCTTTCGATCGGGATGGCTCCCGGCCTCGCTATTTTAAACACCTCGGCCTGTACGCCTATCGCAAACCCGCGCTCGACCGCTTCGTGACGCTGCCGGAGTCTGCCCTGGAAAAGAGTGAGCGACTGGAGCAGTTACGCTTCCTGGAGAATGGCATCTCGATCCACGTTGGGGAGACGCCACACGACAGTGTAGGCGTCGATACCGAAGAAGACCTGCAGCGCGTAATCGAAATCCTCCGAACACGCTAACCAGCGGTAGTTTCAAGAATGCGCATCAAGATGCTTGCGGTCCCACTCCTGCGCCGCCACCAAGCGCCTCGAAATAGCGGGATGGGAATGGAAAAACCATTCCACCCACTTTGAAGGCGTCCGCTCTGCAAGATTTTGTTCCGCCAGTTTGTTCATCGAAGAGATGAATGGCTCGACACTCACAATCGACTCAAACGCATATCGGTCCGCCTGGCGCTCGTTGAAGCGGGAGAACGCATTCAGCGCCGGCATCAGCAGAAATGAAAGCGCCACCGAAACCAGCGCCAGCAGCGGCAAGTTGGCGAAGTCCGATAGTCCGTCGAAGTCAAACAGGCGCCGATCTAGAGCATAGTGGAGCGTCCAGTTCGCCACCCAGAAACCGAACAGAGTGATCGCGGCCTGCACAAGAATGCTTTTCAAAATATGGCGATGAACATGGTGACCCAGTTCATGGGCAAGAACAGCTTCGATTTCGTCCGGCGAGTAGTTGTCGAGAAGCGTGTCGGCGAGGATGATGCGTCGCGTCGCGCCCAGCCCCGTAAGAGCCGCATTCGCCTTCTTGCTCTTTTCTGAAAGTTTCCATCGATACACGCCGCGCACGCGCGTGCCGGCTCGCTCGCTCAGCATCACGAGTCGGCGCCGCAGATCTTCGTCATCCAGCGGCTCGAATTTGTAAAAGATTGGAAACAGCACTACAGGCGCCAGTTGGGCCAGCAAAACAAACAGGCCCATAAAGAGCGCCCAGGCGACGATCCACCAGTGCTGCGGCCACTGGCGGAGGGTGAAATACAAAATCTCCACAACCACAGCGCCGATCACCAATCCAACCAGAAACCCTTTGGCCTCGTCCCATATCCAGGATTGCAATCTCTGGGTTGACAGTTTGAATCCGCGTTCAATTCGGAACCCGTAATAGTCAAACCCGATGCCGAGCGCTTTGCTGATCACCAGCAAGAAAAACAAATACAGAAAAACGTTCACGGAATAATGCTGACCCACCAACTTAATAGCAAGATCGCGCAGCCAGCCCGTCCATCCCGTGACCAGCAGGACCACGAGAAATGCAAATCCAACCACAAAATCCGCGACGCCCAGCCACCGCCGGATGCGGTTATACCGGAACGCCTCGGGCGAATCCGGCCTGCGCTGGATTAGGATCGTCTGTCATGAAATGGCGTCCTTAAGACTACATTGCGAATCATTCACGCGGTTAACCACTGCCCTTCACAAATTCTTCACCCATACTCAGCAATTCCCGAACCAGCTCCGGCGATGAAGCCTCGGTATAAAGCCGCAGCAGCGGTTCGGTCCCGGACGCCCGAAATAAGACCCAGGCCTCCGCTCCATTTCCATTCGTCGGCGCGTCGAGAAAAAACTTAACCCCGTCGAGATTCTCTTTCCTCTCCACGCGATAATGACCCAACGCCTGCGTGCCTTCAGATCGAGCCCGTTGAATCGCTTGTTGTTTCACGTCTTCGGGAATGTGCAGATCGCGTCGCCCGTAGTAATGCGGCCCGAATTCGCGCTGCAAATCGGCAACTAACTGCCCCAGCGGCTTGCCCTCTTCCGCCATTACATTGGCCAGCAGCAGGCAGTTCAGCACGCCGTCGCGCTCCGGCAGAAACCGCGAATACCCAATGCCGCCGGACTCTTCACCACCAATCAGAATCTCGCCCTCCATCATCAGATCGGCGATGTATTTAAAACCAATCGAAGTCTCGTGCAGTCTGCGCCCATATTTCGCCGCGATGCGGTCCAGCATACGCGTCGTGTTGAATGCGCGCACTACGTCTCCCGGCCATTTCTTGCGCTCCAGCAGCCAGCGCAACAGCACGCAAAAGATTTTGTGCGAGTCCACGAAGCTGCCGTCTTCGGCCACCGCACCAATGCGATCGGCATCGCCGTCGGTCGCCAGGCCGGCATCGCATTTCTCGCGGATCACCGTCTCCTGCAGCATCGCCGTGTGCGGCTGAATCGGCTCCGGATTGATTCCGGGAAACAGCGGGTTGAGTTCCTGCCGGATCGCGACATATTGAACGCCACGCTCAGCAAGGATTCCGCTAAGCACGCCGCGTCCCGAGCCGTACATCGCGTCAATGGCGAATTTGAATTTCGTCTTCGCGATCAGGTCCATATCCGCGAACCGGCAAACTGCCGCGACGTAGTCCTTCTTCAGATCAATTTCCTCGATGGCGGCCTTGCTCCCTTTCGGCTCCGCGCCCGAGGCAAGTTCCTCTTCGATTTTTTTCATGATCCCAGGCGTCGCCGATCCGCCGAACTTCGCCTTGAACTTCACGCCATTCCAGTTCCACGGATTATGACTCGATGTAACCATCACTCCGCCCGCTGCACCTTGCTGTTTCACAGCGTAGGAAACCGCGGGTGTCGGTGTGTAATCGTTTGCCAGCTTTACTGGAATTCCCGCTGCCCCGATCACCTCCGCTACCACTCGTGCGGCCCGCGGAGAAGCGAAGCGCGTGTCGTAGCCCACCACCACCCCGCCCCGTGCATCCTCGTATTTCAAGACGTAGGACGCGATTGCGCCCGCAACCCGGCGCACGTTTTCGAAGGTGAAGTCATCCGCGATGATTCCTCGCCAGCCGTCGGTTCCGAATTTGATTTCTTGCGCCATCACTTCGACTTTCTTGTCAGCCCAACCGGCTGTCAGCTCATGTCAGCTTATGCAATTTTTTCTCGTCCAGATGCTTTACCACTTTTCCCACATCCTGCGCGTGCTGCCGGGTCGTGATCAACAGTGCATCTGGAGTTTCCACCACAACCAGATCGCTCACTCCCACCGCCGCCACGAATTTTCCCGGCGCGTGAATGTAATTGCCGCGCGCATTCAGCAGAAACACGCCCGAGACCTGCGACCAGATTGTCTTCCGGCGGACTGCTCTTGGCAGTGTGATGCTCATGCAGCGCCGTCCACGACCCCAGATCGTTCCAGCCGAAATCCGCGGGCAGGCAGAAAATATTTCCCGCCCGTTCGCCCTTAGCCGAGCGCGGCTCAAGCACTGCATAGTCCACGCTGATGTTTTCGCACTTGGGATAGAGCTTCCGAAAAACTGCGGAGAACTTGCGGGTGCCGTACGCCGCCGCAATTTCTTCCAGCAGGGTCGCCGTCTTTGGCAGATGTTCCCGCAGCGCGTCCGCGAGCGTACGCGCACTCCATAAGAACATTCCGCTGTTCCAGAAATAATTTCCGGCTGCGACAAACTCCGCGGCCTTTTTCGCGTCCGGTTTCTCGGTGAACCGGCGCACTCGCAAGGCCTCGCCCTGAAACGCGGCGCCGGCCTCAATGTATCCATAGCCGGTTTCCGCGCGAGTGGGCCGGATGCCAAGCACGACGATGTTCGGGCCCGCCGCTGCAATCTCGATTCCCCGCCGCAGCGTCTCGCGATACTCCGCTTCATCGCCGATCACGTGGTCGGAAGGGAACATCCCAATCACGGCGTCAGGGTTTTCTCGCAGAAGCAAGAACGCCGCTAACCCAATCGCCGGCGCAGTGTTCCGTCCTACCGGTTCGGCAAGTACCTGCGCCTTTGGCAGCTTCGGCAACTGCTTCGCAATGGCCAGTCGCAGGTCTTCGTTTGTGATAATCCAGAATTTCCGCGCCGGAGCGAGTGGCAGAAGTCGCGCCACCGTCTGCTGAATCATGGTCTGCTTGCCGTCGAGCGCGAGCAGTTGCTTCGCCCGTTTCTTGCGGCTCAGCGGCCAGAAGCGCGTCCCGCGCCCTCCAGCCAGAATTACGGGATAGAAATTGAGGTCTTTAGCCACGGATTCTCACGGATCCAAAAAGATTAACCATGAACAGCAACCGCAAATCCGACTACATTCTCGTTTGCGGCTCGGGCAGCGGCTTTCCGGGAACGTATGCCCTCAAAAACTCCAGCGCCCACTGCGGCCGTACACCGAATTTGCCGATACATGCGGGGATCACGACAGCGTCTCCCTTCGCCAGAGTTACGGGTTCCACGCCCGCGGCCTCGATCGCTCCACAACCTTCGACCGCCACCAAAATCTGCACCGAATTCTTCCCCGATTCGTCGCTGGTCGCGAGTTCGAGCGGTTCCTTCGCCTCAAATAGATCCACGACAAAATAAGGTGCCCCCACCAGAGGAACATGTCGGTTCTTGCTTCCACCCATATTCTGCGGCGCGGGACGCACCACTTTCCCCGATCCCACTTTTTCCTTCACTGCCGCCATGCCCTCTTTCAGATGCAACTCTCGCGGACGTCCGTAATCGTAGAGTCGATAAGTGGTATCCGATTGTTGTTGCGTCTCGACTACGACTGATCCCGGCCCCAGCGTGTGCACCGTTCCGCCAGCAACATAGATCATGTCGCCTGCATAAACATTCACCCAGTTGAGAACTTCCTCCGCGCGCTTCTGGTGAATTGCTTCTTCCAGTTGCTGCACGTTCACACCTGGCTTCAATCCCAACGCAATTTGCGCTCCGGACTTCGCGTGAGCAATGTACCAGCATTCGGTCTTGCCCCAGGGCTGGCCCACTCGCAAAGCCTGCACATCGTCGGGATGAACCTGCACCGACAGTTTCTCGTGCGGAAAAAGAAACTTGAGCAGCAACGGAAAACGTTTGGCGTCTCGCGCGGCATCGCCTACCAATTCGCGCCCGTGTTCTGCGCTCAGCTGCCCCAGGGTATTTCCTTTAAGAAGCCCGTTCGCGACTTTGCAGTCGTCTCCGCTCAACCAGGCTTCGCCGATCTTCTCTTCAAACTTGTGGTTGGGATAAATCGGCGACAGGTCCTGCGTGCCCCAAGGACGCGGATCAAACCCCGGAAGCATCAGCAATGGATAAAGATTTCCCATACAAAACGTTGCCCACTAACTTTCGCCCACAAAAAAGACCGCTCGCAGATGGAACGGCCTTTGCCGAACCTGATCATCCCGTTCTAATCCTCGAGCCCCGTGCTACAGCGCCGCGAAAAATTTTCGCATGCGCTCGAGACCGCGATCCAACTCGGCTTTCGACGTAGCATACGACACGCGAATGTGCGAGTCAGTACCGAATCCCTCGCCCGGAACCGTGGCCACATGCGCCTCGCGCAATAACCGGCCAGCTACGTCGGACGCGGATTTCAATCCGCTTCGTCCCAGGAACGATGAGATGTTGGGGTAAGCGTAAAACGCACCTTCCGGCAGCGTGCACGCCACGCCCGGAATCGAGCGCAGCCCCTTCACGACGTGATCGCGCAGTTGGATGTACTCGCGCTTCATCTCATTGACGCATTCCTGCGGTCCCTTGAGTGCCGCCACGGCGGCCTTCTGCACAATCGAAGTCGGATTCGAAGTCGACTGACTCTGCAGTTTCGCCATCGCGCTGGTCACCGCCGCAGGCGCCAGGGCATATCCCAGCCGCCAGCCGGTCATCGCGTACGTTTTCGAGAGCGACCCCAGCACCACCATTCGCTCTTTGTATTCGCGCAAGCGACCCGACCGAGAAATTCTTGCCGGTGTAATTTAGATACACATAGCATTCGTCCGACAGAACCCAGATGCCACGTTCGTGCGCCAGGCGGACGACTTCCGTCATGTCCTCTGGACTCATCACCGCACCCGATGGATTCGACGGCGAGTTCAGAATGATGACTTTCGTTCGAGGCGTAATCAGTCTGGCGACCATCTCTGCGGTCACGCGAAATCCTTGCGCCTCATCCGACTCCAGCAGAACGCAATTTCCGCCCGCGTAACGCACAATGTCTTTGAACGAGACCCAGTACGGAACCGGAAGAATCACTTCGTCGCCGTGATCCACCAGAACCTGAATGGCGTTAAACAGCGCATGCTTGCCCCCGGTCGAGGCGATCACTTCCTCGCGACGATAGTCGGAATCGAAATCCGCGTTGTGGCGATGCGCGATCGCGTCGCGCAACTCAGCCGTGCCCGCGACGGCCGTGTACTTGGTGAAGTTCCCCTGAATGGCCGCGATCGCGGCATCTTTGATGTGCTGCGGAGTCGCGAAGTGCGGCTCGCCCGCGCCGAAATCGACCACATCGATGCCCTGCTGCCGCAGCTTGTCCGCTTCGGCCACCACTGCCATCGTCGCCGAGGGTTCGATGCGATTGATTCTTTCCGTGAGCTTCACTGCTTCCGTCGTTGCCGTCGTCATGCCTTCTTCTTCCTTTTTCTGGGGACTTCGATCAGTTGTGTGTCCCGCAGTTTGTAGGCGGGGTCCAGTTTTTCACGCAACTTTTGTTCTACCACCTCAGGGACAAGATCCTTCACCGGGCCCCCGGCTTGCGCCACTTCGCGTACCAGCCGCGAACTTACGTACGAATACCTGACCGCCGGCATCATGAAGACCGTTTCCAGCGTCGGCTCCAGTTTGCGGTTCATCAGCGCCATCTGCAGTTCGTATTCGTAATCGCTAATAGCGCGAATGCCCCGCAGCACGCACATGGCATCAATCGACTTTGCGTATTCCACCATCAGTCCGTCGAACGTATCGATGCGCACATTGCTCAGTTCGGCGGTGAGCTGCCGCAGCATCTCCAGCCGCTCGGCCAGACTGAACATCGGAGTCTTTTCCGAATTGCGCAGAACCGCGACCACCAACTGCTCGAACATCTTGCTGCCTCGCTCAATCAGATCGAGGTGCCCGTTAGTAGGCGGATCAAACGACCCGGGATAGACAGCAATGCCCTTATTCAATCTTCCTCACAAGGAAAGCCGCGAGTTCTGGCGCTTCGGAGCAATAATCGGCGTAACAGAAGATTTTATGCGGGTGGGAGCAACAATGGCAATCAGGGGAGGGCGGCAGGCCGAGCCGAGCGGGGAAGGCCAGGACGGGAGGGAGGTCCGGGCGCAGCGATGAATCGCCGCGCCCGGTGGCAACGAAATTAGCGCCTGGCGGCCACGATCGGCGCCTTCACCGGCTCAGCCGTGGATGGCATGGTCGTGACCCTACCGCCGGACGATGCAACCGGCGGGGCAGCGGAAGCGGCCGCCGGTTGCGCCGGGCCCTGGGTCAATCCCAGCGCCTTGCGCACTTCGGTATCCAGCCTGGCCATGACGTCTTTGTTGTCTTTCAGGAACTGGCGCGCATTCTCGCGGCCCTGCCCAATACGTTCGCCCTTGTAGCTGTACCAGGAGCCGGATTTTTCGACGATGTTGTTGTTAGAAGCCAGATCGAGCAAATCGCCTTCCCGCGAAATGCCTTCCCCGTAGAGTATGTCGAACTCCGCCTCGCGGAACGGCGCCGCCACTTTGTTTTTCACCACTTTCACGCGGGTGCGCGAGCCGGTGACCACATCGCCATCCTTAATCGCCGCAATGCGGCGGATATCGATGCGCACCGAGGAATAAAACTTCAGCGCTTTTCCGCCCGTCGTGGTCTCGGGATTGCCGAACATGACGCCGATTTTTTCGCGAATCTGGTTAATAAAGATCAGGCAGGTGCGCGACTTCGAAACCGTTCCCGTCAGTTTGCGCAGCGCCTGCGACATCAGCCGCGCCTGCAATCCCATGTGGCTGTCGCCCATTTCGCCGTCGAGCTCGGCCTTGGGCACCAGCGCCGCCACGGAATCGACTACCAGCACGTCGATAGCATTGGACCGCACCAGCGTTTCCGTAATCTCCAGCGCCTGCTCGCCATAGTCCGGCTGCGAAACCAGCAGGTTGTCCACATCCACGCCCAGCTTCTTGGCGTAGCCAGGATCGAGCGCATGCTCCGCGTCGACGAATGCCGCCATGCCGCCGGTCTTCTGCGCCTCGGCAATCACCTGCAGCGTAATGGTCGTCTTGCCGGACGACTCCGGCCCAAACACTTCAATCACGCGCCCCCGCGGAAAGCCGCCCACGCCCAGCGCCGCGTCAAACGAGATCGACCCGGTCGGAATCACCGCGATGGGGACGATCGCTTCCTTCGACCCCAGCCGCATGATCGAGCCCTTGCCGAACTGTTTCTCAATCTGCGCAAACGCCATTTCAATCGCTTTGCCGCGTTCATCCGCCATGGGAGTGGCTCCTTATTAGAATCAAAGTCAACAGTGCAGAACTAATCTGGCCGGATTATACATACAGACCGAAGCGAAGAAAAGGCGAATTATTGAAAATGTTGTGAATAACGTTCCGAAATGGGCAATCCAACTTGATTTCTCATTCTGAGGCCCGCGTTGTTTGCGGGCCGAAGGACCTCTGCAAGTGCCGGCAAGTTACACAGGTCCTTCGCTCCGCTCAGGATGACACTCAGGAAAAGGGATTGTACAAATCATGGCGCTACGGGCAGATCGGACTTCGCTCGATGTATCTTTCCCTAAGCATGTGGTCCGCGCCAAAAACCAGAGCGACCTGTCATCTTGTAGCCGCAAGGAAACGACTCTGCTTCGGTATCAATTTGCGCTGAGATCAGCCGATCACCGGGTTTTGCCACAATGTTTGCGTGGGCGTTGTGAAGTATCGGTTCTTCGACGCTTATTTCGTATTCGGCGCTATTTACGGTCACGCGCGCGAAGAAACGCGCGTGCGGCATCCAGAGTCGAACCAAGAGGAAGACCAGTTCGAAGAATTTTCTCCTCGTCGGCCAACTGCGACATGCCCCGCGGCCAGATTCGGGCTTACCGATGGCACACAGGCTAAGATCGAGAGGATCAGCACTGGGATCGCGACAGCAACGGTTGGGCGTTTTGCCTTCGAAGCGTCAAACCGAATCCAGAAACGAAAAGCGACGAAGCCAAGCACTGAGTAAATGAGGGCATTCGCGGCGAGAAGCGCCAAAGGCGGGCCTAGGCCCTCTGATCTAAAGAGCAGCGACGACAAGATCCCGCCGGGCGTTAGGAGCAGTAAGGCGAGATATTCAATCCCAGAGGACGGGATATTAATAAGCAGAGCGCTTAGCGCCGCAAATCCTACTCCGAACAGCAGTGCCAAAATCGATCTGTACACACAAGCCGTCCTGACGTGCTAGAAACACTTACCTCTGCAGCAAATCCACCGGCGCCGTCACATCATGCACGCGAAAATACTTGGCCAGCGCCGGATACTTCCGCGCCACCGCCTCATACATCCCATAAGCCACGTTGCGATACGAAACATGCCCCGCCGGCGTGGTCCGCAGCTCGGAAATGTAGACCGCCTCGGCGAAATCCATCTTGAACAGCGCCCGTTTGCGGAACGCCAGCGGAATCGCATACTGCGAATTTTCTGCCGACTCCGGCGACTTGCGCGCAGCCAAATTCTCCACCGCCGCTCTGCACCCGCCGCATGGCCGCGTCGTACCGCCCGCGCATGCCGGCATCTTCCACGTCGAGCAGCATCTCGTAGCCGTGCTGCGTGGTGAATCCCTGCATCACCTGAATGCACCGCCGGTGCCGGTGCATGTCGCGGAAGCCGCCCGTATCCATCAGAATGTCGAAGCGGAACTGCTGCCCCGCGCGGAATCCGCGCAGCATCTCATCATGCTTGCCGCGATGCCGCAGCCCCAGGTCGATGATCTCCCGCCGCCGCCGTTCGCCCGCCACCTGCACCGCCTGCCGAATCTGGCGATAAGAATGGTGGCTGTGCTCGTAGAGCAGCGTGGTCGCGATCTCCACTTCGAGCGGCTCTTCATCGAGCAAATCGACGATCGCCTTCGACGGCGCCAGCGGTTCGTCGGCCATCAATTCGCGCGCCGCCTGCCGCAATTCGCGCCGCGTCGCCATCTCATATTCGTTCGGATCGGCATACTTCACCAGCGTCGGCGCCACCCGCACCTCGCGCAGCAATTCCTGCTCGGCCTGCGCTCCCAACTCCGGATCCACCTTGCGAATCCGCTCCACCAGATCGCGCAAGGAATCGGCATTCACGTTGTACGCCGCTCCGGTCGCCGCCTTCTTCAGCGACTCGCCCAGCGTCCGCACTTCTCGATGCGTATGCGACAGCAGATGCGCAACCTGCGTTTCCAAAGTGCGCGCATTGACGATCTCGCCCAGCGAAGTGTTCGTCGCCAGCGGCAGCAGATAGCGCGTAATGTCAAACGCCCGCGCCTTCAGCGTCCGCTCATACGCCTCCTGCTTCATGTCGCCGGGCTTGGGCGTGATGCTGATCAAGTATCCGGTCATGTGCGCCGACAGCGCTTCGTACTCGGCGAACAGAAAATCCAGCGTCTCGCGGTAGAAGCTTGCGGGCTTCTTCATCCGAACCAAAATCCGGAACGTAATATCCGCTCTTCTTGAAATCCTGATAGCGCGTCGACCGCTCCTGCCCATCCCAGCGCTGCTCGTCGGCCAATTCAATCGCCGCCAGAATCGACAGTCTCTCGACCGCGAGCGCGATGTGCGCCAGGTCGGCAATCGAGCGATGGCCGTACTGAAAATAAAATGTGTTGAGAAATTTCTCCGCCTTCTGCGTGCTGATCTCGCGCAGCGACTCCTTCATCGACAGCGACGACCGCGAATACTTCGCCATCGCATAAGCCTGAATCTCCGGCTCCACGCCGAACACGGCAAAGACTTCGGTCGAAGGCGTGGAAGTCGTCGGTAAGGCGATCGGCGCTGATGACGGCGCGTCCAGCGAAGCCTTTTCCGCCGGTTTCCCCGGGTCGGCATCCGACGCCCGCTGCGTGGAGCGGTGTCCCGCGCTTGAGATGGGAACCACGTCAGCGGATTTCTTGTCGGAAGGCTCAGGCATCGGCATCACATCATTCGTCAGAGGTTGGGCCATAGGAGTCAGGGAATGGTACGCGTCGGGCTTGTGGATTAGCAACGCCGGATTCGGAGCGTCGCGGAGGTCAGCGCCTACCAAGTAACATTCCCGCGCTAAAATCGAGCTTGCATCCCCTGCTCCATTCCATCGAGCATCGCCCCTGGCTGCTGCCTCGCGGCCCGTGGATCATGAAGCAGACCTGGCACGATCTGCTGTTCGCGCATTGGCCGGTGCCACGCGCGACGCTCCGGCCGCTGGTCCCCGCCCAACTGGAACTCGATCAGTTCGACGGACAGTGCTGGGTCGGCGTCGTACCGTTTCGCATGAGCGGCGTCACGGGGCGTGCCATGCCGCCGCTGCCGGGACTGTCGAGTTTTCCAGAGTTGAACGTGCGCACCTATGTCACCCACGGCGGCGAGAAGCCCGGCGTATATTTCTTCAGCCTCGATGCCGCGAGTCTCCCGGCAGTGTGGGCGGCGCGACGATTTTTTCACCTGCCTTATTTTCATGCTCGCATGAGCTGCCGAAATCGCGGCGGGGAGGTTCTCTACTCGTCGCAGCGCCTGCAATCGCCAGCCGAACTCCGCGCCACCTACAAGCCCACAGCCGACAGTGCGCCTGCGCGAAAAAGGCTCGCTCGACCACTGGCTGACCGAACGCTATTGCCTCTACACCACGCATCGCGATCATATTTATCGCGGTGAGATACATCACCATCCCTGGCCGGTTCACGATGCCGAAGCCGAGTTTGAAACCAACACCGTCGCCGCAGCCGCAGGCATCGCGCTGCCCGATATTCCGCCGCACTTAATGTTTGCCCGCCGCTTGGACGTGCTCATCTGGCCCCTGCGCCGCACCGACTAGACGCCGCGCGGCGGGTATAATGCGGCGTTTGACTGGAATCATTCAACCCAGCACTCGGGAGAACTTTTAAATGTCTCTTTCAGGACGCGTAGCCCTGGTCACCGGCGCCTCGCAAGGCATCGGACGCACCTGCGCGCTCAGGCTCGCCAAAGACGGCGCGACCGTAGCCGTCGCCGCCCGCAATCAGGAAAAATTGAACGAACTAGTCGCCGAAATTACCGCCGCTGGTGGCACAGCGGCCGCCTTTGCTCTCGATGTCTGCGACGAAGATCAAGTCAAAACCACCGTCAAAGCAATCATCGCCCAGTTCGGCAAAATCGACATCCTGGTCAACAACGCCGGCATCACCCGCGACCAGCTGGTCATGCGCATGAAGCGAGCTGACTGGGACGCCGTGCTGCAAACCAACTTGACTTCGGCTTACCTGTGCATTCAGTCGGTCATCCCCTCCATGCTGAAACAGCGCTACGGACGCATCATCAACATCACCAGCATTTTCGGCCAGATGGGCCAGGCCGGGCAGGCGAACTATTCCGCGTCCAAGGCCGGACTCATCGGCCTGACCATGGCCATCGCCCGCGAAGTCGGCTCGCGCAGCATCACATGCAACGCCGTCGCCCCCGGCTTCATCGAAACTGCCATGACCGCAGCTTTGAGTGAGGAATTCAAACAGATGGCCGTCAAACAAATTCCGCTCGGCCGCGTCGGATCGCCCGAAGACGTAGCCAGCGCCGTGGCGTTCCTCGCGTCGGACAAGGCCTCCTACATCACCGGCCACGTCATGAACGTAAACGGCGGCATGTTGATGGGATAACAACAAAATCCACACCGCAGCCAACACAGAGGTCACCCAAGAGATGAACACGAACCAATCGAAGGTTTACCCTGTGCCCCCTGTGTCCTCTGTGGTGAAAGCTCTTGCCTTTACCCAGGCAGAATCCCCGTCGCAGCTCGCCCAGGCCCGCGAACTCTTCCTCGAATACGCGCAGTCTCTCGGCTTCAGCCTGTGCTTCCAGAACTTCGACCAGGAACTCGCCAGTCTTCCCGGCGGCTACGCCCCGCCCGAAGGCCGCCTTCTGTTAGCCGAATACGACGGCCAAGTCGTCGGCTGCGTCGCGCTGCACAAACTCGAGTCCGACACCTGCGAAATGAAGCGCCTCTATCTGTGTCCAACCGCCCGCGGCAAGGGACTCGGCCGTGCCCTCGCCGACCGCATCATTGCCGAAGCCCGCCAGATCGGCTACCGTCGCATGCGCCTCGACACCGTCGAGCCGGTCATGAAAGACGCCGTCGCCATGTACCGCAAGCTCGGATTCAAAGAGATTGCGCCCTACTGCCCGAATCCAATGTCCGGCGTCATCTACATGGAACTACTGTTGTAATCGCGCACCGACTTCGTCCACAATGCACGACGAGAATGGTCCGCTGGAAATGGCACGTCGGTGAGTACATCGGAGCGGGTGCCCCACGTCTCGCTTTTGAGACGTAGGGATTTTGACTCTTCTCAAAACGATTCCTTCGAAAGGGTTTTTATCATGAAGAAAATTCTTGTCCTGCTAGCAGTCCTCACGTTCGCCGCCTCCGCCTTCGCCGCCGACGGCAAATCCATCACCTACCAGAGCGGCGACGAAACCGTGCAAGGCCGTTCTCTACACTCCCGCCGGCAAAGGCCCGTTCCCCGCGATCATCGTGATCCACGAATGGTGGGGCCTTGAACGACTGGGTCAAAGACCAAGCTCGAAACTCTCCGACGAAGGCTACGTCACGCTCGCCATCGATCTCTATCGCGGCAAGGTCGCAAAGACGCCCGATGAAGCCCACGAAATCATGCGCGGCGTGCCCGAAGACCGCGCCAAGCGCGACCTGCACGCCGCCTTCGAATTCCTCGCCGCGCAGCCGAATGTAAAGAAGGACCGCATCGGCTCCATCGGCTGGTGCATGGGCGGAGGCTACTCGCTCGACGTCGCCCTGCAGGAACCCACCCTCGCCGCCGACGTGATCAACTACGGCCATCTCGCCACCGACACCGATGCGCTGAAGAAAATCAACGCGCCCATCCTCGGCCTGTTCGGCGGCCAGGATCGCGGCATCACCCCCGACGATGTGCACAAATTTGAAGCCTCGATGAAACAACTGGGCAAGAAAATCGACGTCAGGATTTATGACGACGCCGGCCATGCCTTCGAAAACCCCAACAACAAAGACGGGTATCGCGCCGCCGACGCAGCCGACGCCTGGAAGCGCACCGTCGCGTTCCTCGCGTCAACACTGAAAAACTAGCCGTAACGCAAGATGGCTCGAAATACCCGCCGGACGTCCATTTGGCGGCCTCATTATTTATACGCCGTATAAGCAATCCCGGGTCTGCGCGCAAACCACGGCTACCCTCGACTCCCTTCGCGTATGGCACTAATGTCCGCGTTATGGCACAAATTTCCTACTTGCCAGACGGTGCTGATCTGGTTACTATGACCCATCTCGAAATGCTCCCCACAATGAATATCGGCGAGACGATCCGCAACTACCGGCTTCAAAAGGGTATGTCTCAAGGCGACATCGAAAAGCGGACCGGCCTGTTGCGCTGCTACCTGTCGCGCGTCGAAAACGGCCACACTATCCCGTCCCTCGACACGCTCTCCAAAATCGCCGGCGCCATGGAACTCCCGCTGTCGCAATTTTTCGCCGAGCCCGGCCACAGCAACGGCTCCAAGGGATTGCCCCAGCTCTCCGACGACGAAGTCCGCTTCCTCAGCCAGATCCGCCGCTACTCCACCAGCCTCAACGACAGCGACCGCAAGCTGGTCCTCGCCATGGTGAAGAAAATGGCGTCGAATTCGAAGTGACGAAATCGCTCTTGGCTCTTGGCCTTTAGCTCTTGGCTAGCCGCCTTCTCTCCACGATTTCAACAGCCTATTGGCCCGTATATCGAGGCCAATCGTTCTCCTCGATCTTTAAGCCAAAAGCTAAGAGCCAACAGCCAAAAGCGAATTCCCCCTTACTTTCGTACCATGCCCCTCCGTGGCCCACGGGCACCTCGCCCGTTCCCCATCTCCTCACTACACTGTGCATGGAGATACCTGTGACTACCGACGAGGAACTGAACGTTCTCGACTCGCAACTGCGCCGTCTAAAGATCGAGTACGAGATCTTCTTCAGCAACCCGCAGAAGCGCCCGCCCACTGACGTGGAGTGGAAGGTGCTCAGCATGCTGCGCAAATTCTCCGACGGCGGCGGCCGCATGAATTTCTCCCAGCGCTACCGCTACAACGAAATGGCCCAGCGCTACGCCATCTATAGCGACCTGTGGCGCAAGAAATCCCGCATTCGTGAGGAAGGCTACCGCCGCCCGCAAGATGCCCTGCTGTCCGTTCAGGGCGTCCGCGTCCTGGAAGACGAGCACAAGTCGCAGCACCATCCCGTCTATGGCGTAAGTCACGCGGCCGCGGCGGGCGCAGCCTCATCCCAGCCCTTCACCCTGCACAGCGTCGATCAGGACGAGCGCGAGCAGGTCGAGCGCCTCTACAACACTCTGGTCGCGGCCAAGAAAAAGGCCGGCGAGAACGTCTCCGGCAACATCGATTCCTTCACCACCTTCGTTCAGAAAAAGACCGAGCAGATTCGCAAACAGTACAAGTGCGAAAACGTCGAATATTCCGTAGAACTCACCGACGGCCACGTCAAACTCAAAGCCAAAGCGAAAACTTAGCGCCAGAAATCGCGGTTGAAGCAAGAATCCGACCTAACGAGCGCATTTTCGCAGCGATCCTTCGACTCAGATCATTCTGCTTCGTACGCCAGAGTCCGCTCTCCGCGCCGATCCCCGCAAACTTTCGACTCCAGTCTTAAATCTTGGCCCTCAGTACTAAATCCAATTGACTTCTCTCCGTGTGAAGATAATATGGCCAGCGCAGCCTTCGGCATTCGGCATCGTATCTCCCAGGAATCGGTGGCCGGTGTCTCTAGCCAAGTTGTAAGGCTCCACGAAGAGTCCCATATCTTGGGGATGCTGCAACTCAATCATTGGGAGGAAAAGTAAAATGGTACTGAAGCGCGCACTTAGCGGTTTGGTTTTCCTGACACTGGCCTCAGGGGTGCTCCTTGCCCAAGCCCCGAAGGTTGCTCACACCGTCCGCACCGGAACCATCACCCCGATGCAAAAATCGCCATCGTCGCTGCAGGTCATCTACAGCAACATTGGCCCCAACGCATCGGACGCCTACAACGCTACCACCGGTTATTACGTTCTCGGACCCGACAACTCAGTCGGTCTTCCGGAGCAGGCAATCGGTCAGCCCTTCACCCCGCGAACCTCGGCCCACGTAACTGAGCTACTGGTTGGCGTGCAATGGATCTCCGGCACCAAACTGGTGAATGTAGCCCTGTATAGCGACAACGGCGGTACTGTTGGAACCTGGCTGGCCGGCGCTGAATCGTCTGCCATCCCGGCCTTCGGCAGCTGCTGCCACGTCGTCGATGTCAACATTCCTTCGACTGCGGTCACCGGCGGACAGCAATACTGGATCGTGGCGAGCTCGGATGACACCAACGGCGCCGACTTTACCGGCGTCTATGTCGCCTCCAATCTGGCAAACATCGCCGGCGACGTAGGCCTGGACGGTTGGTCGTCCTTCACCACCAACACGCCCGCAGCAGCGGCAAAAGGCACGATCCCATAATCAGCCCTCAACCCCAACCACAATTTCCAGGCCGCGGATGTTCTCCGCGGCCTGTATTTATTTTTGACCGAACTCCCGACTCGGGACTCGTAACTCCCGACTAAATCCCCTGATAGAATTTCCCTTCACCCAATCTGCATTCCTACTCAGAGGCCCCATGTCTGCCCGCATTCAGCGCGCTCTTCTCAGCGTCACCGATAAAACCGGACTGGTCGAGTTCGCCCGCAAGCTCTCCGCCCTCGGCATCGAACTCATCTCCACCGGAGGCACCGCCAAACTGCTGCGCGACTCCGGCATCCCCGTCAAAGACATTTCCGAACTCACCGGATTCCCCGAAATGCTCGACGGCCGCGTCAAAACTCTTCATCCCAAAGTTCACGGCGGCATTCTGCATCGCCGCGAAGATCCGAAACACGTCGCCGCGGTCGCCGAACACGGCATCGCCCCCATCGACATGGTCGTCGTGAATCTCTACGCCTTCGAAAAAACCGCCGCCAAGCCCGGCGTCGCTATCGAAGAATTGATCGAGAACATCGACATCGGCGGCCCATCCATGATCCGCTCCGCCGCCAAAAATTTTCACGACGTCGCCATCGTAACGTCTCCCGCCGAATACGATTCCATCGCCGACGAACTCTCGCGCTCCGCCGCCACACTCTCCCACGCCACCAAGTGGCGCCTCGCGCAAAAAGCCTTCGCCACCACCGCCGCCTACGATTCAGCAATCGCCTCAACGCTCGAACGCATCAGCCTCGATTCCAGCACCGATTCGTTTCACCTGCAGCCGGAAAAAGAATCGTTCCCACCCACACTGCGTTTCACCTTCCAGAAAACTCTCGACCTGCGCTACGGAGAAAATCCTCACCAGAAAGCCGCCATGTACTCCGACGGCTCGAGCACCGGCGTAGCCAACGCCCGCCAGTTGCAGGGCAAAGAACTTTCCTTCAACAACATCGTCGACCTGCAAGCCGCCTGGGATCTCGCACAGGAATTCAACGACCCCGGCCTCGACACTCCAGTTTGCGCCATCATCAAGCACACCAACCCCTGCGGCACCGCGACCGGAAAGACTCTCGCCGAAGCCTACAAGCGGGCCCTCGAATGCGATCCCGTTTCAGCTTTCGGCGGAGTCATCGGCGTAAATCGCCCCATCGACGCCGAAGCCGCCGAGGAAATGCACAAACTTTTCCTCGAAGTCATCGCCGCCCCGTCGTTTGACGAAGCCGCATTAGCAAAATTCGCGACCAAAAAAAATCTCCGCCTGGTCGAAGTCAAAGCAACTCATCCGAAATGGGTCTTTAAAAACGTTTCTGGAGGAATGCTCGTGCAGGATCGGACACCGGCCACTTTCAGACGTCGATCTGAAAGTCGTAACCCAACGCCCACCGACGCCCGAAGAAACCCGCGCCCTGCTCTTCGCCTGGAAAGTCTGCAAGCACGTGAAGTCGAACGCCATCGTCTACGCCCGCGACGGCCAAACTGTAGGCGTCGGCGCCGGACAAATGTCTCGCGTCGATTCCGCGAAACTCGGCGCCATGAAAGCCCAACTCCCGCTGCACGGCACGGTCGCCGCTTCCGACGCTTTCTTCCCCTTCCCCGACGGCGTAGAAGAAATCGCCCGCGCCGGCGCCACCGCCATCATTCAGCCAGGAGGCTCGCAGCGCGATCCCGAAGTCATCGCCGCCGCCGATCGCCTCGGCCTCGCCATGCTCTTCACCGGCGTCCGCCACTTCCGCCACTAAGCTTGGGCGTCTGACCTCGGACCTCAGCCAAGAAATCAAGAAACGAAACGAAGTGAAGATGAAAAAGTCCGACGTCCGAGGTCTCGAGGCCCGACGCCCGAATTTACATAACATGACACATCCCTACATTCCACCAGTCCCTGTACTTCCGGTTGCCGCGTCGCTCCTGCCCGCGCCAGTGTTTTTTTCCATCCCGCCAGTCCTCGGGTTAGAATAGAGGCACCTTCCTCCCGCGGCCTTGCATCGAAATAGGCTCAGGTTTCGGAAACGCGCTGCCAGCGCAGTCAGGTCGAGCATGAATCGAATTTTTCGCCTTCTTTTACTACTCTCGGTCGCAACTATCGCCGCTGTAAGCCAAACCAGCCCGTCTTCTTCTGCGCCGGAACCAAACAACGCTGACGCCAGGCCGTCGCCGCGCAAAGTCGACAAAGCCGCCGCCTACTACCACTACACCCTCGCCCACATGTATGAGGAAATGGTCACCGCCTACGGCCGCAGCGACCTCGCCCTCAAAGCGACTGAGGAATACCGTCTCGCCATTGAATCCGATCCTTCCTCCGAATTTCTGACCTCCGGCCTCGCCGAGCTCTACGTCAAAACCGGCCGCATCGCCGACGCCGTTAAAGAAGCGCAAGACATCATCAAGCACGATCCCAAGAATCTCGAAGCTCACAAGCTTCTCGGCCGCATCTATCTCCGTTCGCTCGGCGACATGCCCGGCGGCTCCGGCTCCGACAACATTCTCAAGCTGGCGATCGATCAATACGAAACCATCGTGAAGCTCGATCCCGACAGCGTCGACGATCACCTTTTGCTCGGCCGCCTCTACCGCCTCAACAACGATCTGCAGAAAGGCGAGGCCGAACTCAAAACCGCCATCAAGCTTGATCCCAGTTCCGAAGAGGCCGTCACTACGCTGGCCATGCTCTACACCGACGAGGGTGACACCGCGCACGCGCTGCAGGTCCTCGCCTCCATTCCCGACTCCGCCCGTTCGGCCAAGCTCTACGCCGCTCTGGGCGCGGCCTACGAACAGCGCAAGGATTACAAGAGCGCCATCGACGCCTTCCGTCACGCCATTGTTCTCGACCGCGACAACCTCGACGCCATCCGCGGCCTCGCAGAAAATCTCCTCAACGACGGACAACTCGACGCTTCGCTCGAACAATACAAAGTCATCGCCGATTCCAATCCCGAAGACGCGCAAACTTACGTCCGCATGGCCGAGATTTATCGCCGCCAAGCCAAGTACGATCTCGCCCTCGAAAATCTCAAGCGCGCCGACACCCTCGTCCCCGACACCATGGACGTGCCCTACAGCATGGCCGCCGTCTACCAGGCCCAGGGCCGTTATGACGACGCCATCAAACTCTTGCAGGATCTTCTGAAGCGCACCGAGAAGAGCGAAACCGGATCCTCCAGCCAGGCCGACCGCAACAATCGCGCCATCTTCATCGAACGCCTCGGTATGGTTTACCGCGAGCAGGAAAACTACACCGCCGCCGTCGAGACTTTCCGCAAGATGCTGCCTCTCGGCGACGAAAACGCCCGCAGCGGCTATCAGGAAATTATCGACACCTACCGCGATGCCAAGCAGTGGCCGCAAGCCACCGCCGCCGCCAAAGAAGCGGTTCAGAAACTTCCCGACGACCGCGACCTCCGCATGGTGCTCGACGCGCAACTCGCCGACACCGGCGAAGTCGACAAAGTCCGTGGCCGACGTTCGCGCCATGCTGAAAGGTGGCCCCGAAGATCGTGAAGTCTATCTGCGTCTGGCCATCATCTACACCCGCGCCAAGAACTGGAACGAAGCCCTGGAAGCCCTCGCCAAAGCCGAACAGTTGTCCACCAAGCCCGAAGACAAGGGCTACGTCGACTTCCTGCGCGGAGATCTCTACCAACGCCAGAAAATGTTCGATCAGGCCGACGCCGAATTCAGAAAAGTTCTCGCCACTACTTCACCCAGCGATCCGCAGAGCGCCGCCACTCTCAACTATCTCGGCTACATGAACGCCGACCGCGGCGTGAAGCTCGAAGAATCTCTGAATTACATCAAGCAGGCTCTCAGCTTCGAGCCCAACAACGGCGCCTACCTCGACTCCCTGGGCTGGGCCTATTTCAAACTCGGCAAGTACGACCTGGCGGAAGAAAATCTAACCAAGGCCGAATCGCACATGAGCACCGATCCTACGGTTCAGGAGCATCTCGGCGACCTTTACCAGAAAACCGGACGCCTGAAACTAGCCGCCGCCCACTGGGATCGCGCCGTCCAGGAATGGACCAAGACCGTCCCCGCCGAACAAGACACCGAAGCCTTCGCCAAAGTCCAACAAAAACTCGACGCCGCCAAAGTGAAACTGGCAAAAGAAGATTCCGACAAGCACTAGCAAGTACCGAGCGCCGAGTACCGTGCACCGAGCTTAGGGCCGGAGCACGCATGGGAACGGCTCGACTTCAGTCGTGCCGGTTCGGCTTTTATACGAAGCCGCGCCGGAAGAGCAGCACGGCCTTTCGCCAGCGCCGTTGAAGAGCGGCGCTTCAGCGCCGCGTCAACGATGGGAAAAGCAAAGGGCGTCAGCCCCTGTATTTCAATCTACAATCATCCTCCCTCGCCCAAAATGCTAGACTCTCGATATGCTGGCCGCCTACGCGGTGCCCCTCACCCACTCCCGCGGACGCCGCTTCCCTGAACCTCCCCACCCCTACCGCAACGACTTTCAGCGTGACCGCGACCGCGTCATTCACGCCCGCGCCTTCCGCCGCCTCGAAGCCAAAACGCAAGTCTTCACCCGCCGCTACTCCGACCATTTCCGCAACCGCCTCACCCACACGCTCGAAGTCTCGCAAGTCTCCCGCACCATCGCCGGAGCCCTCGGACTCAACGTCGATCTCGCCGAAGCTCTCGCCCTGGTCCACGACATCGGCCACCCTCCCTTCGGCCACGCCGGAGAAAAAGCCCTCGACACTGCCATGCGCGAGCATGGCCTGATCTTCGACCACAACCTGCACGCCCTCCGCATCGTCGAAGATTTCGAGCAGCGCTACGCCGCCTTCCGCGGCCTGAATTTAACTTTTGAAGTCCGCGAAGGCATCATCAAACACTCGCACGACTACTCTGCCGACGAACATCCCGAGCTAGCCGAATATCTCCTCGACCAGCGCCCTCCGCTAGAAGCCCAACTAATCGACCTGACCGACGAAATCGCCTACAACACCGCCGACCTCGACGACGGCTACGAAGCCCACCTGCTAACGCTAGAACAAATCCGCGAAGGCATCCCAACCTTCGATCGCTTTTACCGTGAAGTCGAAAAAATCTATCCCCACGCTCCGGACAAACTAAAATTCAATGAAGCCCTGAAGCGCGTCCTCAACCGCTTCGTCACCGACCTGATCACCAACACGCAATCGCGCATCGACCAAGCCAAAATCCAAACCCTCGACGACGTCCGCCACCACCCCGACCGCCTCGCCGCCTTCAGCCCAGAAGTCGAATCCGAACGCAAACAAAGCAAAGCTTTCCTCTACGAAAATCTCTACTACAGCCCCTCGCTAGCCGAAGAAAAAGAAGACGCCGAACGCATCGTCAAAGAGTTATTCGCCTTCTGGATGGCGCACCCCGAAACCCTTCCCCACAACTATCAGGAAAAAGCCAAACAGGATTCCCTCCCGCGAGTAATCTGCGACTACATCGCCGGCATGACCGACACCTTCATCTTCGAGCAATACGAAAAACACTGCGGCGCGATGCGCTGAGGCAGCACAAATAACCCTGTCATCCTGAGCGAAGTTGTCGTTCGCGAAGCGGACGACAACGCAGTCGAAGGATCCCTACCATCTAATTGCACATCGTGCCGATGCAGGGAGTTCTACCGATACCCTTATGTGACGACGGCGGTGTCTAGTGGCTCATGAGAAGATCTCTCCTTTGGGTAGCCGCACTACAGATTCTGTCCGCCGTCTCCACGTCTGCACAAGATAGAGTGCCCTGCAACTGCGAAAACAGCTCCGATCAGCCCGCCGTTTGCCTGACGGAAGCGCAGATGAGCGACCAAGCGAAGCACATCGAGATGCAGAATGACAGAATGGGCAGTCACGTAAACGTCAATGGAGTCGCGGTGTTCGAGCTAACAGTCGGCAAGAATGGCCACGTCATAAATGCGAAAGCCATTTCTGGCCATCCTCTCGCGTTGCCGCTCCTGTTAAGAGCAATGGACAAATGGCGGTTCACGCCCCTTGCGCGAAATAAAACTGCGCAGCAGGCTTGTGGGCGACTAAGCGTAAAATTCTCGATTGTTCAGAATGTATCCACGGTGGAAGTTCTAAGACCATAGCCGCCGAGACACGATTCACCGCCCCGCCACCGCCGCCACCACATCAAACAAAATCCGCGGCCCGCGCCGCACTTCCTCCACTCGAATCCGCTCATCGTTCCCGTGCTCGGTGTTCCCCTCTTCATCCGTCGCCGTATAAGGATTAAACCCATACGCAATAATCCCCAGCGGCCGGTACGCCTGATTCTCCGTATATCCGCTGGTAATGTGCGGCACCACTGGCGTCCCCGGAAAATATTTTCCCGCAACCGTCCGGATCGCCGCCCACAGCGCATTATCCGTCCCTGAATAATTGGCCACGCGAAACTCGCCCTTCCACGGTTCCACCGTGACATTGGGATCATTCACCACCCGCCGCACCGCCGCCAGCACCGCCTTCGGATCGCCTCCCGGCAAAATCCGCACATCCAGATTCGCCCACGCCTCGGGAGGAATCACATTCGTCTGCTCCGATCCGCCCATCATGGTCAGCGAAATCGTGTCGCGCAAAAGAAAATTCAGCGACTCGTCGTTCAGCACTTCCTCCTGAAATTTCTTATCCTCAATCGACTTCCTTATATTGCGATACTCCGCCGCCCGCTCCGGACTTTCATACGGCGCCATGTCGCGCAAAAATTCCTCCACCACCGGCAGCACGCGCATCGGCGTCTGATACGCCAGCATCCGATTCAGCGCCCGCACCAGCCGGTTCGGCGCCGAATCCGCAATCGGCCGCGACCCATGCCCCGGCCGTCCATGCGCCACCACATGCATCCAATATGTAGTCTTCTCGCCCACGTCGACGCCCACATACTTCACAAATCCGTTCTCCAGCAGATTCTCTCCGCCCTCGTTGATCAGAAATTCCGCATTCCCCAGCAAATCCCGCTGATGCTGGATGAACCAGTCGCTCCCCGTGTCATCGACTTCCTCATCCGCTACCGCCAGAAAAATCACATCCCGATCCAGCGTAATCTTCTCCCGCTTCAACATCACCATCACCACCAGTTGCGCCAGACCTTCATCCTTCATGTCCTGCGCCCCGCGCCCCCACAAATACCCATCGTGAATCTCCCCACTAAACGGCGGCACCTTCCAGTGCGCCGCATCGCTGGTCACCACATCCATATGATTGAGCAAAACAATCGGTCGCGCCGACGAAGACGGGTGCCCCATCCTTGTCGCGTCTTGTGCGACAGGATGGGGATTTTGATCTCCGTTACTCGACCCCAAATCCCGCGGCAAACGCGCCCACAAATCCCCCCGCCCCGGCGCAAACTCAAACACCCGATTCTCAATCCCTTCCTCATCCAGAATCTTCTTGTAAAACTCCACCGCCTTCATCTCGTTCCCCGGAGGATTCGTCGTATCAATCCGCAAATATTCCTGCATCCACTTCACCGCCAGATCGGAATACTCCTGCAGATGCTCCAGCCGGAATCCGCGACGAAGCCATTTCCGCCGCCTGCCCCCACATCGCCCCACACAGTACCCACGCAGTAACTCCCAGCCACACCCCGCCGCCGCCCACGCGCCGTCCCCTAGGCCACACCCATTGAGCTTTCAAACGCCCTCCCCTCGACCCGCATTTTCCACGCAGTTTTTATATCAGGTTTCCCAAAATTACCCTCAACCCGCGCCCCAACCCTGGCTTTCCCCCCCGAACCCGGCTACAATGTCTATAGATATCAATCGTTTAGCTCGAATGAACCCCTAACCCCGATTTGGCATCCTACCTGTAATAGGAATAGGGAACGCAGGCGCCAATATGGTATGCGCCTTGCAGTTCCAGGCCAAGCGATGCGTCAGCGCGCGGGCCGGCTCAGCGAAACCGCTGGCTTTCCGTAAAACGGCGCGATCAAATTTCATGCACGCCCAGGCGTGCGGGCGCGGAATGCAAGTAATTGAGCCCAAACATTCCGCCCCATACTCGGAGGAAGTCATCATGAACAACCGCCTACTTCTTCGCCCTGCCCTTGGCCGCCGCCATGGTTTTCCCGGCCGTCGCGCAGACCACCTCGTCCACCCCCGATCAGACCGCTCCCGCCGCCGCGACGTCGACTTCCACCGACACCAACGCGACCGGCAAAGCGCCTCTGGCTCCTCCGTCTCGCGAAGGCTTCTGGGGACGCATCAATCCCTTCGCCCGCAAGACCTACGTTCGCCGCCAGACCGAGCCCATCCGCGACCGCGTGAACGAGCTCGATGAACTGACCTCGCAGAATGGCAAGAACATTAAAGATACTGACGCGCGCGCCCAGGCCGGCATCAAGCTCGCCTCCGACAAAGCGACCGTCGCCGACCAGCACGCCGTCGACGCCGGCAACAAAGCGACCGCCGCGCAGCAGACCGCACAGCAGGTCACCACCCGCGTCCAGACGGTCGAGACCGTGGTCGGCAACATCGACCAGTACAAGGCCGAGAACCAGACTGAAATCCGCTTCCGCCCCGGCCAGACCGTCCTCAGCAAGAACGCCAAGGACGCGCTCGACACCATGGCGACCAGCGTGAAGGGTCAGCGCGGCTACATCATCGAAGTCCAGGGATTCTCTTCCGGTAAGGCCCAGACCGCCATCACCAACTCGCAGAAAATGGCCGAGTCGGTCGTGCGCTACCTCGTCCTCAACCACGAGATTCCCGTCTATCGCATCTACCTCGTCGGCATGGGCAACGCCCCCGCCGCCGAGCAGCGACGATGCCAAGACCAAGCGCGTCAGCGGAGGCCGTGTCGAAATCAGCCTCCTGAAGAACGACCTGGAGCAGCTCTCCGCCAACAGCGGAGCGCCCGCCACCACGGCCGATCAGATGCAGCAACCGAAATAGTTTTGTGCGGCGGACATTCCCGTCCGCCGCTTTAAAAGACTAGTAGAACGCTCGGCCCAAAGCACTTCCCCAGAAAGCCCCTTGCGCAAGCAAGGGGCTTTTCATTTTGCAATCGTTTGCGGAGTCCAATGAAATGGGGTGCCCCATGTCTCGCCGCTTTTGCGAGACATGGGATTCCCCGACGCCAGCAGCGCCACGTCTCCGCGAAATATTTCCGCCGCAGTTCTTTGACCCCCGGCGCTCACTCTTCCGTTATCCTCACGTCCATACTCTAGCCATGTACGATCTCAAACTCGCCCTCCGCCAGTTCCGCAAATCTCCCGGCTTCGCCGCCACGGTCATCCTCACCATCTCGCTCGGCATCGGCGCCAACGTCGCCATCTTCACCCTCGTCCACGCCATCCTGATGAAGTCCTTGCCTGTAGCCAATCCCGCCAGCCTCTACCGCATCGGTGACCGCGACGACTGCTGCGTCAACGGCGGCTTCGTCAGCGACGACGGCGATTTCGACCTCTTCTCCTACGACATCTACCGCAACTTCCTCCAAACCGCGCCCGAGTTCGAGCAACTCGCCGCCTTCCAATCCGGACACAACATCATGAGTGTCCGCGCCGGAACCGCCACCGCGAAACCGGAAATCGGCGAATACGTCTCCGGCAATTATTTCGAGACCTTCGGCATCGGCGCCTTCGCCGGCCGCATGCTCGAACCCTCCGACGACGTCCCCGGCGCCGCCCCGGTCGCCGTCCTCAGCTATCAGGCGTGGCAAATCGCGCACGGCGGCCGATCCCCGCGTGATCGGCTCCGCCGTTCTACATCCAGAACCAGCCCTTCACCATCGTCGGCGTTTCGCCTCCCGGATTTTTCGGCGACCGCATCGACAGCAATCCGCCCGCTCTCTGGATTCCTCTCAACAACGAGCCGATCATCGAAGGCCAGACCAGCATTCTGAAGCAGCCCGAAACCAACTGGCTCTACGTGCTCGGTCGCGTGAAGCCCGGCACCAATCCCGGCAGCCTGCAAGCCAAACTCTCGACCAGCCTGCGCCAGTGGCTGACCACGCAACCGGCATTCACCACCAACGGCGGCGATACTCTCATCAAGAAGCAATACGTCAAGCTGACTCCCGGCGGCGCCGGAGTGCAAAACCTGCAACTTGAAACCGGCAGCGGCCTTCACCTCCTGATGACGATCTCTGGCCTGGTTCTGCTCGTAGCCTGCGCCAACATCGCGAACCTTCTGCTCGCCAAGAGTGCAACTCGCCGCGCCCAAACTTCTATCAGCATGGCTCTGGGCGCATCGCGCCGCCGCCTCATTCGCCAGATGCTGGTCGAAAGTCTTCTGCTCGGCTGCGCTGGAGGCCTCGTCGGCATCGCCGTCGCCTACGCCGGAGCGCGCATGATCCTCTCTCTCGCTTTCCCCGACGCGCCCAGTCTCCCCATCCACGCCAGCCCATCGCTCGCCGTTCTGGCTTTCGCCTTCGCCCTCTCGCTGCTCACCGGACTCATCTTCGGCGTCGTCCCCGCATGGATCAGTTCGCATTCCGACCCAGCCGAAGCTCTGCGCGGCGTCAACCGTTCCACCCGCGATCGCGCCTCCCTGCCGCAGAAATCGCTCATCGTCTTTCAGGCCGCGCTCTCGCTCGTTCTTCTGGTCGGCGCAGGTCTCCTCACCAAGAGCCTGCGCAATCTCGAGCATCAGGATTTCGGCATAGCCACCGCCAACCGCTACGTCTTCCACTTCGATCCCGAAGGCGCAGGCTACAACGTCGCGACCATCCAAGCCGCCAGCGAGCAACTCGAACGCGAATTCTCCGCGCTGCCCGGCGTGCAAAGCGTAGGCCTCGCTCTCTACAGCACGCTCGAGGGCAATAACTGGGGCGAAGGCGTCCACGTGGAAGGCCACCCCGCGCCCAGACCGGACGAGGACAACGGGAGCTCCTGGGATCGCGTGAGCCCGCACTTCTTCGACACCGTCGGCCAGTCGATCGTTCGCGGCCGCGGCATCACCGATCAGGACACTGCCACTTCGCGCCTCGTCGCGGTCGTCAATCAGGCTTTCGTGAAAAGATTTTTCCCCAACGAAGATCCCATGGGCCGCCACTTCGGCGTCTTCGATCAAAAGTACGCCGGCGACTTTGAAATTGTCGGCATCGTCGCCGACGCCAAGTACTCCAACCCCCGCGAACCCGTACGCTCCATGTACTTCCGCCCCATGAGTCAGTTGAACACCCACATTCAAGAGCACAGCGCCATTACCGCTGAGACGCGCTCCATCTTCCCCAACTCCATCACCCTGCGTTACGCCGGCGATGCCGCCAGCCTCGAACCTCTGGTCCGCCGCACTCTGGCCAAGATCAATCCCAACCTTACCGTTATCGATTTCCACTCGCTCGACTATCAGGTCGCCGGCAACTTCAATCAGGAACGCCTCATCAGCCGCCTGACCGGCCTGTTCGGAATTCTGGCGTTGGTGCTGGCCTCGGTCGGCCTCTACGGAATCACGTCCTACTCCGTAGCCCGCCGCACCAGCGAAATCGGCCTGCGCATGGCCCTCGGCGCCAACCGCAGCAACGTAGTCGCCCTCATCCTGCGCGGAGCATCCTGGCAAGTCGGGCTCGGCCTGGCCCTCGGCATCCCCGCCGCGCTCCTCGGCGGCCACTTCATGGCCAGCCAACTCTACGGCGTAAAAACCTACGATCCCCTGACCCTCGCCGCCGCCGTCGTCATCCTCTCCGCCTTCGCCGCCATCGCCGGCTTCATCCCCGCCAGACGCGCCGCCAGCATCGAACCCATGAACGCCCTCCGCACGGAGTAAGCTGGGCCCGGGTGGCCCAGCCGAAATTTCGCGTTCTTTGTGAAAGTTGGAGTGGGGACGGCGGAGATCTCCGCGGTTAGTGATTCGTGAGCGAATCCTTCGGGTTGGACGGCGGCCACTGGCCCACGCGCGCGTTCGCCACCAGATTCCACAGGGCTGTCACGCACGTCTGTGCCGCGGATCCGTCGCCTTTGGCCGTACCTGACGAGCCCGCAGCATTCTCGAATTCGATTTCTGAGGAACCTCGGAGATGGATTCGCATCTTGATGCCCGATACCGGCGTCGGCTTCGATGCCTTAATCCCTTGATAGCTGGCCTGGAGTTCGGTATCCGTAATCTTTGTGAAAGTCGCCGCCAAATCCGCCTCACTCTTATCCTGCACAATCGTCAGCGGCTTGTGTGCCGGGGGCCATTTCCAGGAATTCAGCTGCGTTGTGGCCATGTCCAGCACTTCTGGAACGCCCGTCTGGTTGTCAATAAAAATGGTGCTCACTTCGAGCAACGGGTCGGAAAGATATTCTTTGGGCACTTGAAACAGGCTTGGATCAGGTTCTTCGCGGCGAATGTCGGTGACGACCCAGGATCCATGCTTGCCGGGTTTCGGGCCGTCGACTGTTGTACTAACCCGGATACCCAGGTCGGAGTCCCAGTATTCACTGACGCGTTTGGTTCCGTCGTCAAAGGTTTCCTCAACACGCATGCCGAACAGCACCATTCCATCCTCGGTTTTTTCGCCGAGCGACGTGTAGTGGTACAGGTGACCGCCCTTAACTTTGTCTTTGTCGGGGATGCAACAGCCGAGCCGCGCACGGTGCTCCTCAAGGGATTCAACGAAGAAATTGTCTGCAGTCAGCCGGTACGTGTGGTTGCGAGATGTTCGGCGGCGGCACCTGATATTCAATCCGGCGATGGTTTGGCACATCCCCGATGAAAACCATGCTGTACTTGCCATCGCGCTCGTAGGGTCCGCTATAGGTGCTTCCGTTCGAGGCACGCGCGATCCGCATCTTTTTTATGGGAGCTTGTCCCTCCTCACCCGTCGTGATTACCGTCGCGGTAAAGGGAGCGTCCAGGATGTGATCCGTGGACTGAGCCAAGGCTGACTCTTTGAAGGCAACGCACAGAATGAGCGCGAGGAAAATCCTGGGGAATCGAATCACCATATGTAACCCCCCGCGTGATCGAACGGCATCGGAGGATTCCGACGCCCTTCCCATGGTACATTCTGATGGGTTCGCCGACAACGTCGTAAATAAGGCACTCGCCGAGAACCCGACTGGTGAGCCTCGTGTCCGGGGGGCGCTCGACCCCTGAAGCCGTCCATGAGTGCCAGTTTTAGCAGGAAATCCGCGCAACTCGTCTCAAATTGATCCCAAAAATTCCCACTTCTGTACGCCACCGCACATAATTTCCGCGCCCCCACTTGACTTGGAGTCAATTCCTTGTAATAACTATTCGGTCCATCCGGACGGGTTTGGGGGTGTGTCAGTTTGGCAGAAGTACGACTACAAGAGGGCGAGTCCCTCGAAAACGCTCTGCGCCGTTTCAAGCGCAAGGTGCAACAGGAAGACATTATCAAGGAGGTTAAGCGTCACTCCTTCTACCTGAAGCCCGGCGAGAAAAAGCGCGTCAAGGCAGCTCTGGCTCGCAAGCGAGCCCGTAAAAAAACGCGCAAAGAGCAGGATTAACGCGAAAACTATCGCAAGAGTACGATCGCAATAGAACGATCGCAACCGAACTATCGCAAGAAAGAGCCGCTCCGTCCCGGGGCGGCTCTGCTCAATCCGGCCCCCCGCCAGGTCGAGCTGCAAGCAGGGAATTTTTATACTCTCATTCTCACGGCATCTAAGCAGGATAGTCAGTATCCACGCCTCTCCTGAGTGCGTGGCGGGCCGAGTCCAGGGGCAGCAAAGAGGGGGAGCAGTACACAACCCATATTTCCGGTGAACCACCGCACCTTCCCCGCGGGTGGTCGCACGGAAACGGGCTGAAGGGAGCCATCCTCAATGGAATTTCAGGACAAGGTGCTGAAGTGTATCGACTGCGGAAGTGATTTCATCTTCACCGCCGGGGAACAACTTTTCTTCCACGATAAACAATTCAAAAACGAACCCAAACGCTGCAAGGCGTGCAAGACCAAACGGATCTCCGTCCTCGGTGCTCCTCCCGCCCCCGGACAGAACAACCGCTATACCAAGGTCGAGACGCAGGCCACCTGCTCCGGATGCGGAAAACAAACCACCGTCCCCTTCCGCCCCACGCAAGGCCGCCCCGTCTTCTGCCGGGAGTGCTTCAGTTCGCGCAGGACTGCGGCTTCGGCCTGATCGGAGCCAGTACGTCGGCGCGGACACTTTGGCCAGGTCATGCGGCGCGGGCAATCTCGCCCGCGGCTCTTGACTTTGCGTTTGAGCCGGAGCTGCGCGGGTGCGTTACCATAGAAACGTGCCCGGATACTACGTGGAGAATTTCGGTTGCCGCGCCACCCAGGCGGACGGCGCCGCTCTCGAACGCCAGTTCGAACAGCGCGGCCTAACCCGCGCCTCTGCTGCCTCTCAAGCCTCCGTCGTCATCTTAAATACTTGTACCGTGACCGCGGAGGCCGACCAGGACGCACGTGCTGCGATTCGCCGCGTACGCCGCCAGAATCCTGAGGCGAACATCGTTGTCACCGGGTGCTATGCGCAGCGCGCGCCGGAGGAAATTGCTGCACTGCCGGGCGTGAGCCTAGTGGTGGGCAACTCGCACAAACACCAACTGGCGGAAATTGTATTCGCTGAAGATTTCGGGTGGCGCAACGATTCTAGCGCTGCGAGTGCGCCGCCTCCGTTCTCAGAGGCTTCCGCCCCCGCAGGACTCGCATTCGTTCCGCTGGCAAATCTTATCGCCTCGTTCCGAAGCCGAGGGCCGGAAGCCGGAAGCCCGATCTTCGTCTCCGATATTTTCGCGCATACTGAGTTGCTGGCTGCTCCCGTCTTCGACTCCGCCAACGAGCGCACTCGACCCAACCTCAAGGTTCAGGATGGGTGCGACAATCGCTGCTCTTTTTGCGTGATCCCTTTCGTGCGTGGGCAGAGCCGATCGCTGGAGACGGACCGCATCATTCGCGAAGTGAATGGGCTGGTCGAGTCGGGCTATCGCGAAGTGGTGATCAGCGGAATTAATTTGGGGAGGTGGGGACGGGACTTGGACCTCAGACCGCAGACCTCGGACCTCGGACAAACCTTCGCGTCTGAGGTCCGACGTCCGACGTCCGACGCCGTGTTTGAGTCGCTCATCCGCGCCATTCTTGCTGAGACTGCGCTCGAAAAACTTCGCATTTCTTCGGTCGAGCCTATGGACTGGACTGACGAACTCATCTCTCTTGTGGCATCGTCGCCGCGCATCGCCAAGCACGCGCATGTTCCGATGCAGTCGGGCAGCGACGCGGTGTTGCGGCGCATGCATCGCAAGTATCGTCCATGGCATTACCAGCGAAAAAATCGAGAAGATACGCGCGGCCATGCCCATGGCCGCCATCGGCGCCGATGTGATGGTCGGGTTTCCTGGCGAGACCGACGCCGAATTCGAATCCACGCGGCGGATGATTGAAGAGCTGCCGTTTACTTACCTGCACGTTTTTACTTATTCGGCGCGGCCTGGAACTCCGGCAGCAGTGATGGCGAACCAAGTCCCGGTGCAGGTCGCGCGCGAACGCAACCGCATCCTGCGCGAGTTGGCAGCGGAAAAAAAGTTGAAGTTCATGCGCAGTTTCATCGGCAATTCAGTCGAGGCGATCACGTTGAACGTGATCGGCAGCGACGACTCCGGCGAATTCACCGAAGCGCTCACCGACAATTATTTGAAGCTGCGCTTGCGCGGCCGGCACGAGGCGAACCGGTGGCTGGGCGCGCAGGTGGGAAGTGTCGTGGATGGAGCTCTGGTGGGGCTCGAAGTCAGGTGCTAAGAGAAATGGGAATGTCCCGTCTGCCCCCGGATTTTCCCTCCCGGATTTTCCCTTGGAAAGGGCGTGTAGCTCCCGCCGAGACAATCTGTTCAATTTTCCGTTGGGCAAACATTCCCGTTCCCACCCTTCGCAAAGTAATGTTCAGTCGTGGGCCTAGACAAAAGTACGCGAAGGATGGGGCACCCACCGCGTGGTGGCGCCAGCGGAAGATTGTCCTCTCGCCGGGAGAATGCGCGACGCTCCGCATACTGCTCTTCCGCCTCTCTGGGGCTTCTTCCGTTCGCCGCTTGCTTACCCACGACTTGCTTCCCCTCGGCAAACTCAGGGCAGGCCGTGGGCTGCATTCTTTTGCCGCTTTGCGGCTTCTCCCCTGGGCTGAGTCTCTGGCGCTTGCTCGGTTGGCGCCTTTCTTCGCCGGGACCTTTTTCTCGTTCGGACTTGGCTTTTGATGGGGCGGTCGACCGACTGAGAGCGCTCGGGGCGCGGCTGGGAGCGAGACTGGAGAAGATGCCAGGCTTCGCGATGGACCTCGTGTTGGTGGTTTTTTTTGTGAGGGGCGAGGGCAACCGCGGTTTGCCCGATCAGCTTTTTGGCGGGGAAGAAATACCAGATATCGTCGGGCACGATGTAGATGGCGAAGTAGTCGATCTGCGCCGCGGTATAGGCGTGTTGATGGGCGGCCTTGAGCAGGCAGGAGTATGCCGAGCCATTCCAGCGGTCGGTACATTTGACCTGGACGCGCAGGAAGCGTCCGTTGTGTTCGATGGAGACGTCGTAACGAGCGGAGTCGCCCAGGGTTTCGCGACGTTGAATCCGCGTTCTGCTGCGTGGGTCATGAATAGGAGTTCAACCCACTCTCCGCGCTGCTTATAAGTCGTAAATTTTCCGCGCTGCTCACTGCCTTTTCTTCCCATTGGATTCGGCCCCAAAACACGAAAGGCGCAAGCCTTGGAGGGCTGCGCCTTGGGTTCCCTTCGAAAATTTTGTGTATATCTCTATTTTATCAATTGGGAGGGGGCAAAGTGGACATTTTGGCAACTTTCTATTTGCTTTGCGGGCAAGGGGATGGAAGGAATGGGGTGGTTTTGGGGGCTTGACAGAATTTGGGGTTTTGGGCGGTTTTGGGGATTTTGGGCGAGTTCTCCGGGGACTTGGACGCATTCATTCTGATCGACGGTGCGGGGGCGAGGACGCCCCCCGCTACAGCCGGCGGGACGCCGGCGCTACTTTACTCTCTGGTCAGTTCGCCTTCGGTCACTCCGGTCAGGGTGACGAAGCGGATTACGCCTTTGGCGTCTTCGAAGACGAGGCCGGTTGAGCCGTGATTTACGACGGCGCTGACCAAATGTCCGTAGGAGCGCGGGATGCCGCCGTGGACGGGCGTCTGGTCGTAGCGGGCGAGTTCGCCTTCTTTCATGCCATTGACGCTGACGAAACGGATCACGCCGTCTTTATCTTCGAAGATCAGGCCTGTGCCGATGGAATCGGCGAAGGCGGTGGCGAGTTTGCCGTAGGCTTTCGGGACTTCGCCCTGGGTCATGGGCCGGGTGTAGGTCGAATCGGTGGCCTGACTTGCGGCCTGACCGGCGTAGGCGAGAGCTGAGTTGTGGCTTCCGGCCAGATATGCGGCCATCAGCAAAAGTACGCTGCCTACGACAAACAGAATTTGTCTGAGCATGGGATGTGACCTCTTTTCGTGGTGTGGATTGGCATGAAACCGTATTGAGTCGCCGAACGACCTGACTCCAGCCTCGGCGCTCCGCAGGCGGTTGAAGCTGAGGTTCCTGCGGAGCGAAACCGGCGGCGCGGCTTGAAGCCGCGCCCTTTCAAAGCAGGTCATCCAACCATCCGCTTAGGGACTGACTAAGATCTTGTGCATCATGCCGAGATCTTCGTGCAGCAGGATGTGGCAATGGAAGACGAAGGTTCCGGCGATGGTCGGGTCGCTGAAATCCATGCGAAGCTTCACGCTGTGGTAGGGGCCGGAGCCGCTCCAGTAGGGAATCTCGATGGTGTCGCGCAGGTCGTTGTTGGCCGCAGGTTTGCCATCGATTTCGAGCACGCGGAAATGGATCTGATGGATGTGGAAGGCGTGGGTTTCGAGGGCGCGATTCTCGATGGTCCAGTCTTCGATGGCTCCGACTTTGGTGGTGATGACGGGAGCTTCGTTGGGCTCGAAGACTTTCTGCTTTTGTCCCTCGACGGTGATGTAGAACTGGATGGGGCCGTTGGTGCCGCCGAATTCCTCGGAGAAATAGAGTTTGCGCTGAATGGTGGCGGGCTGCTCGGCGAGGTTGAGGAACTTGACTCCGTCAGCGGAGGGAGGAGTCGACTTGGGCATCTGCGTAGCCGGGACCTGGGCAGAGATTGCGGCGCCGGTGGGGCTGCTGGTCTCGATGTTGGCCAGGCTCTGGGAGAGATCAAGATTTCCGGTGGGGCCGGTGTTGTATTCGTTGGTGAAGAAGACGGCGTTTCCGCTGGCGGGCGCCTGCACGATGAACTCGGCGCGGCCGGCGGGCGGAATCAGGATTGTAGTTTCGTTGCGGGTCGCGGCCAGAGGATAGCCGTCAAGGGCAATCATCTCCATGGGCTGGAGCACGCCGTTAACTTGAATCTGCAGTTGCAGGAAATCCTGAAGGGTGGCGTTGGCGACGCGCCAGAACTGTTTTTCGCCGGGCTTCATTTGAATGATTGGGGCGACGCCGAGAAATGGAGCGACCTGATAGTTCACGGTGAGGAGGTAGGGGCCGGGAATCCAGGGGACGAGATATTGCTGGCGAATGACGAAGACGCGTTCGGTCAGGCCGGCAACTTCAGGGCGAACTTTTTCCATGCCGTTGACGATGAGGGCTCCGGCAGCGCCGCCGTTAACCTGAAATTCGGTGAAGCCGTGAATGTGAGGATGGTACCAATAGAGGCCGGGCGGCTGCGTGGTCGGAATCTGCAGGTTGTACTGGAAGCCTGCGGTGCCGGGCTGAATCAGGGTGTTGAGCACGTCGTCCTGATGGCAGACGGGGGCAACGTTCATGCCGTGGAAATGTACGTTCGTGGAATTGACCGTGGTGACGCCGCCATCGCCGCAGACTGTGCCGGTGGGAGCGGCCATGTTCATGCGGGGCACGGTCATTTTGGCGGGCCCGACATTCTTGATGCCGTCGACGACGTCGAGATTCAGGACATCGCCGGGATTCACGCGGAGAGTGGGAGCTTCGACGATCTGGCTGGGCGCCTGATACTTGTAGCAGAAATGAGTGTAGCCGGAGCCGTCGACGGAATGGCCGAGCACAAACTTCGCGGTCAGAGCGCCGCTTTGCGAAACGATATTAAAGGGATCGGCTACCACGGTTCCGGAGGCGGGACGAGGCGGACAATCCTGGGCGTGGGCTGCGGTGAAGAGGAAAGCGAGAGCGCACGCCGCCATGGCCAGCGGCCGTCCTGACATCGACATCGACTTCCGACGCATATCTGCTCCTTGATTTCTGAAAACTAAAAAGCGCGCGAACTGCGCCACCCCAATCTAGTTTGTAACCTAGAACGAGCGGGGTGGGAAAGTACCAATGGAGAGCAGTCCTGGGCTGAGCGGATCGGAGGCCGGAGAGCCCTGGGCTTCTTTCAGTGAACAGGTCGTGCTGGTGGAACTGAGAGGGACAGTCGCGATTGCGGAGGAACTGCCGAATTCCGCGACATAAACTCCGCCGCCGTTTCCGGTCTGACTGATCATGCCGATGCCGACCAGATAAGACCAGTTGGTGACCTGTCCGCTGATCGCGGGCGAAGTGCAACCGGTGGAAAGCGTGCCTGTGGTCTTGTTGAAAAACATGGCGCTGACGGCGGCCCCTTGGGTGTCGATCACGTAGAGCAGGGTTTCATCCGGGCTCAACATGAGGGTGCTGGAGTTGATGCTGACCGGGGAACTGTAGGGCTTGGTCTTGGCCAACTTGCCGGAAGAAATGTTGGAGACTTCCACGCTCAGCGAAGTCGAGGTGTCGCCGAAAATCACATAGTGGCCGTCGCTGGTAATGTCGATGGCGTTGGCGTAGCTGGCGCCCTGGGAGGCCAGGGTTGCCGACGAGACCTGTTCGTCGCCGTTGGAAAGCGGTGTGCCGCCGGAAATGTCGAAGGACTGGATGGAGCCATCGGTATAGGTGGCGACCAGAACGTTCGCATGCACCGCCATGGCGTTGATGATTCCGCCGTGCAGACCGGAGACCGGAGTATCGTTGAGGAATGAGAGGCCGCAGCCGGGCTGCACCTGGAAGGTTCCTATGGTGTTGGAGTCGGTGAAGCTGGCGTAGAGATAAGTGCTGTTCATGGCCAGGCCGATGCCGTTCGAAGTACCGGTGTCGGTGTCGGAGCCGACCGCGCTGCCGCCTATGGTGAAAGTGCTGACGTTAATTCCGGCAACATCTCCGTTGGCCGCTTCGGAGGTGTAGACGCATTGCTGATCGCCGCTGTCGAGCACGGCGATGCGATTCAGGCCGAAGTAGCCGCCGCCGATCCCGAAGCCTCCGGTCTGCACCTGTTGTTGAAAGACCGGAAGGCCGTTGGTTCCGACGGCGTAAAAGCTGACGCCGGTCAGAAACGGGTAGGCCGCGTCATCATTGGTGACCACATATTGAGTTCCGGCAGCGGCCAAGCCGCTTACCGCCAGAACCGTGGCCACGACTGCAACCGACCGCAAGAACCAGAATTTCAAGGACCGGGATTTTGAGACCGAGAATTTCGAGAAGCGGGATTCCGAGGACTGCTTCATGCTGAATTCCTTAGGGTGCAAGCACTTCGCAGCTCAGTAGAACACGCACCGGCGGGCGGTTCAAGCGGCAACCGCGATCGAATTGTAAAAAGCTTGTCGCAGTGACAACTATTTGCAGTAATGGGGTAAGTCCGTTCCTTTTCTTGAGAAAAAGTATGCAAAAATGCAGACAGGTTGGGCGGAGATCTCGCTTGAGACTGGCCGGGGCCGCAAGACCTGCACATGTATAATTCCTGCCTGCGCCGTCGCATCACTACCTCGAAAGTCTGCGGAAACGCAAGGTGAATACAAACTCCTTCAGCGCGGGTGGACGATTCGGTCTCTCCGCCGCGGCCCGCGGATTTCTCACCCGGCTCGTGCTGCTCTCGTTCGTTCTGCAAGTCGCGGCGATCGGCATTCTGCACCAATACAAGACGCGCCCTGACGACGACCACTTCGCTTTCGGCTGGGAGATGGGCCGCATCGGGCGCTCCATCGCGCTGGGCGAGGGTTTCAGCAGTCCATATGGAGGACATACCGGACCGACAGCGTGGGAGCCTCCGCTCTATCCGTTTCTGATGGGCGGAGTTTTCAAAGTGTTTGGCATTTACAGCTACGCTTCGGCTTGGGTGCTGTTGACTTTCAATAGTCTGCTGGCTGCGCTGACTTGCATTCCAGTGTATTTGATCGCGGAGCGGGTTTTTTCGGACAGTAGCGGCGGCGAACGCGTGGCGCGTTGGGCGGCGACGACGTGGGCGCTGTTGCCTTACGTTTGGTACTGGTCGATTCACTGGCTGTGGGACACGACGCTTACGCCGCTGATCCTGTGCGTGATTTTTTTGGTCGCACTGGAGATGGAGCAGTGGTCCGGGCTGCGCGGCTGGATTATTTTTGGCGCGCTGTGGGGCGTGGCGGCGCTGGCCAGTCCGTCGATTCTTTCGTTCCTTCCTTTCTGCGGGTTGTGGATCTGGCGGCGGCGATTCAAGAATGGCTTGCCGTCGCTAGCGGGCGTGGCGCTGTCTTCGGCGATTTTCTTTCTGGTGATTTCGCCGTGGCTGATGCGCAACTACGAAGTGTTCAGCCATTTCGTTTTTATCCGCGACGACTTCGGGTTGCAGCTGCGGCTGGGAAACTGGAAGGGCGCTGACGGGATGCTGATGGCCTACTTGCAGCCGAACCTGAACAAACTTGAGTTCGAGAAATTTCAGCGTATGGGCGAACTGGCTTATGCGGCCGACTGCAAACGGCTGGCGGTGGAGTGGATTCGGCAGGATCCGGGGCGATTCGCCATCGTCAGCCTGAAGCGCTTTTTTTATTTCTGGAATGGCGTGCCGCGCGAAACCGGCAGTCTGGCCTTCGTTGACTTCCGCACCTCTCTTTTTCTGGCAACGTCTGTGCTCGCGCTCTGGGGGTTGGGGCGAGCGGTGCGGCAGAATCGGCGCGGGGCGTGGCTTTTCGCGGGATTGGTTCTTACGTATCCCACCACTTATTATTTTGTGTTTCCTCATGCGCGGTATCGGCACGCGATTGAACCGGAATTGTTTGTTCTGGCGGTGTTTCTGATTGCGGAGGCGGTGCGACGCCCACACGCGCCTGTGGACGTTGGTAGCGGCTCAGATTGAAGTTGAGCAACAATTGACTGATGTCATCCTGACGGAGCGCGCCAAGCGCTCCGGAGGGATTACGAGACTTAGGCATAGGTTGTACAGATGCGAGGATCGCCGGCGCTGCAGGCAACGCGGGTGCTCCCGTCCACGGCATTGCTGGCGTCGGCGGACGTAGGGTCCCTCGCCCGGCTGTCGCCGCGCTCAGGATGACATCGATACTAGAGGAGGCTGTTGAGGAGGAGACTGTTGCGAGCGAGCACTCGACGAGCGCGGAGTCTCTTGTAAAATCTTGAGTTCTTCACGCGAAGCGGCTGCTCTGTGCGTATCAACGAAGCTCTGTCGGAAACGAAATGTTCAAAAAGATTCTCATAGCGAATCGGGGCGAGATTGCCGTGCGTGTGATTCGCGCATGCCACGAGATGGGGATTGCCGCGGTTGCCGTCTACTCGGACGTGGATCGCGCCTCGCTGCATGTGCGGAAGGCCGATGAAGCTTATCCCGTCGGCGCGGCGGCCGCGGCCGAATCGTATCTCAACATCGAGAAGATTCTCGAGGTCGCGGCGCGCTCTGGCGCGGACGCGATTCATCCCGGCTACGGATTTCTTTCGGAGAATGCGAATTTCGCGCGAGCCTGCGCCGAGGCGGGCGTGAAGTTCATTGGGCCCACTGCCGCGGCGATGGACGCGCTGGGCTCGAAGACTAAAGCGCGACAGGCGATGGAGCGCGCGGGCGTGCCGATTGTTCCTGGGACTTCGAAAGGTCTGGAATCGTTCGAGCAGGCGGAGCAGGTCGCGGCGCGCATTGGATATCCGGTGATGCTGAAGGCCGCGGCAGGCGGCGGCGGCAAAGGCATGCGCCTGGTGCACGCGCCCGCGGAATTGAAGTCGGCGCTGGAGGGCGCCCGCAGCGAGGCGGAGCGCTCGTTTGGCGACGGCGAAGTTTATATCGAGAAAGCGATTATCAATCCGCGGCACATCGAGATGCAGATTCTGGCCGACGAGCACGGGAACACGGTGTATCTCGGCGAACGCGAGTGCTCGATTCAGCGGCGTCATCAGAAAGTGGTGGAGGAAGCGCCCTCGCCCATCGTGGATGCGGACATGCGGCGCAGGATGGGTGAGGTTGCGGTGCGCGTGGGTCAGGCGGCGGCGTACACCAATGCCGGGACGGTGGAATTTCTGGTGGACGCACAGAAGAATTTTTATTTTCTGGAAATGAATACGCGATTGCAGGTGGAACATCCGGTGACGGAGTTGGTTACGGGACTCGATCTGGTGCATTTGCAGATTCGCATTGCGGCCGGGGAGCGCTTGCCGTTCACGCAGAAGGAAGTGCAGATTCGCGGGCATGCCATTGAGTGCCGGATTTATGCCGAGGATCCGGACAACAATTATTTCCCGAGCCCAGGCAAGATAACGTTGCTGCTGGCGCCTTCGGGGCCGGGGATTCGGCGCGACAGCGGGATGTACGAGGGCTGGACGGTGCCGATGGATTACGATCCGCTGCTGGCCAAGCTGATTGGATATGGCACGGACCGCGAGCAGGCGATCGCGCGGCTGACGCGTGCATTGAACGAATATTTCGTAGGCGGGATCAAGACGAATCTTTCGTTGTTCCGGCGGATTCTGGGTGACGCGGAGTTTCGCGCGGGGAAGATGGATACGGGATTTCTGGACCGGCTGCTGCAGCGGAAGTCGTCCGAAACCGCGGCGGAGCCGGAGGCGGTTGAAGTGGCGGCGATTGCGGCGGGAATATTTGCGGCGCTAGGTTCTGCGGCTGCTGCGGCATCGAGCGAGCGAGAGGCGGGCGGTGGAATGACATCCTCTGCGTGGAAAGCAGCTTCGCGCCGGGAGTCGTTGCGAGGATGACGATTGCTGCGTCGCGGGATCGAGAAGCCGACATGCGAGATCAAAAGACCCACCCTCTCGCCAAGAACACGAGAAGGGTGGGGCACCCTGGGCGCGGTGACAACCGGTTCTCATGACCTACGACGTCAGCATCGACGGGAAGAATTTTCGGCTTGAGGTGAACCGGGCCGATGGGCGCTGGTTGTGCCGGCTGGATGGGCGCGAGGTGGAAGTGGACGCGGTGCTGGCGCGGCCGGATGTGCTTTCACTGCGGATCGGGAACAAAGCTTATGAAGTGAAGTGCGAACGGGTTGCGGGCGAGACGCATTTGTGGGTGGGCAGTGCGCGGTTTGCGGCGGAGGTGCGGGATCCGCGGTCGTTGCGCGGGCGGGCGCGCGCGGTGGATGATCGCGGACCGAAGAAGTTGACTGCGCCGATGCCGGGAAAGATTGTGCGCGTGCTGGTGAGCGAGGGAGCGGCAGTTGACGCCGGCGCGGGCGTGCTGGTGATGGAAGCGATGAAGATGCAGAACGAGATCAAGTCGCCGAAGAAGGGAAAGATTCAGCGGATTCTGGTGAGTGAGGGCGCGGCAGTGAATGCGGGGGATGTGCTGGCGATTGTGGAGTAGAAAGTGGCAGGCCCGGCGGCTGAAGCTGGTGTTCTCTTACAGGACGGTTGCGGCGCGGCTTGCGGCCACGCCCTTTCAAGGCAGGAGACGGAAGGAGTTTTCAGCCTTCGCGGCGAACTACTTTTCCATGCCGTTGCTGTCGAGAATTTTCTTGGCGTAATAATTTTCGACTTTCGCGGAGTCACGCAGAACCTCGTAGTAGGCGGCTTTCAGCAACTGCTCGCGGCGGTCGTGAAGCTGCGAGCGAATTGCCTGCTGCACGCGGGGGTCGGAGAGTTCGCGCTGTCCCGCGGGTTCCTTCGCTACCAACTTAACGATGCGGTATCCCACAGCCTGCCGGGTGGCGGGATTTACCACGCCGATCACCGGGCTATACTGGCCCGGCTTCAGCTTCATCACGGCATCGCGCGTGGCCTGATCGGTCTCTTTCAATCCTGACTCCCGCACCGTGCCCAGATCGCCGCCGTTGCCCGAGGTTTCCGGGTCTTCGGAATAGCGCATGGCGAGAGTGGCAAAGTCGTCGCCGCTGTCCAGTCGATTCGAAATCATCTGAATTTTCTTGCGGGCATCGGCTTCGTTCTGCGCCTTGTCGTTCTGGTTCTGCGCCTGCGGGTTGGGCGCTGGAGTCACCATGATCTGCGCCAGGTGGTAAGTCGGTTCGATCAGGTTGAACTCACCCTTGTGCGCGTTGTAGTAGTCGGTAATGTCCTGATCGGTGACGTTGATCTTGGAGGAGACTTCTTTGTTCATCACTTTATCAACCGTGATGGAGCGGCGGATGTCGCGCTTGAAATCGGCCAGGGTGATTTTTTTATCTTTCAGGCGCTTGTCGAATTCCTCCTGGGTGAAGGGCGACTTGTATTCGTTGTACTTGCGATCGACCTCCTCGTCGGTGGCCAGCAGGCCGAGTTTTTCGGCGCGGCGCATCAGGATCTGGTCGTCGATCATTTGGTGGAGGATGTTCAGGCGGAGCGCGGTGGCCTGCTCGCCGGTGGGCGCCTGCTGGGCGGAGGCGACGTTGTTGTCGTAATACTTGTCGACGTCGGTGCGGAGAATTTTCTGGCCATCGACGGTGGCCATCACGTCGCCGCCGGCCTGTGAGTTGCAGGCGGACAAGGCTGCGAGTAAAACGGCGGCGGACAGAACCGCGGCGGACCGGACCAAGACTGGATTTTTTTGCAAGAGTGTTTCTCCGTTCGCGATGACTCAGTTCGAATGTAGTCCGCGCAAGATCTCTGCTCCGCCTCAAGAACGGCTATGCGCGGGATGACGCCCATTGTAAAGTGAGCCACTACGTTTACGTTTCTACTGTTACGACAAAAATCGGACCGAGGCAGCACGGCGCGGTCGCCTCGCCTTCCCTCACCACTGAATTACTTGGATGCCGGAACCGGGCTAGACGGAACGTGCACGGGAACGGGCTCTCCGGCGTCTTTCAAGGCGGTGTCGAGAGCGGTCTCAACCACGCTGAGAGGCACTGCACCATCAATCTTCTGGCCGTTGATGAACAGGGCCGGGGTTCCGTTGATGCCGAGGCCGTCGGCTTCCTTCATGGAGGCTCGGACCGCGTCTTCTTTTTGCTCTTTCACGCAGGACTGCAGCTTGGCGGCATCGAGATTGTGTTTCTGGCCCTGCGCCAGCGTGATTTTATCGATGGCTTCGAAACGCGCGCCAGGAGTCTTTTCGGCGTCGACCTCATGCTTGTTGGCGTGAATGTAGTCGGCGAAATCCCAATAGGCATCGACATTTTGCGCGGCCAGGCAGTTGGCGTCGACGGCGGCGTGGATGGCCCAGGGATGAATCTCGGAGAGCGGATCGTCTTTGTAGATGAAGGTCACGCGGTCGCCGTATTCCTTGAGAATCTCGGGGAACAACGTGCGGTGCAGGCTGGCGCAGTAAGGGCATTCGAAGTCGTCGAAATTGACTGCGACCACCTTGGCGGATTTGGCGCCGCGCGAAGGCCGGCCGGTGACGTTGATCTTGCTCATCACATCGGCGAAGGGATCTTTGTTCAGGTCGAACTTGGTGAGGCGCAGCAGGGTGGAGCGATCTTTGGAGAGCAGGAACTTGTAGTCCTTCTGCTTACCGTCACCGCCATCGATATTGACCGCAACTGCGTCATAGCCTGGCCAATCCGTGCTGGGAGTGATGGCGCCGACAGTGACTTTTACTTCCGCGGGGATGGTGTAGTAAGCGCGCACCTGATGCTCGATTTTGCGAGCCACCTCGGGAGGGGCAGATTGAGCAACACAGCCTAGGCAAACCAGAAGCAGGATAAGGAACGAACGTCGAAGTAGGGTCACCAGAAACCGCCTTAGCATCACTTGTGTATGGTTCGATTATCTCATAGGGGTGGGCCCGCGGCTAAAGCCGCGGCTCATTCGGAGCGGCTTACGGCGCGCCTGAAGCCGCGCCCTTTCAAAGCAAAAGCTGGGAAGAATTTGTCTGCTAACTGGCGCTAGCCGGTGCGGCGGAGCTGGTCGGCGGGGAGCAGGGCGTTCATGGAACCGGAGCGGAAGCCTTCGAGATCGAGGGTGACGAATTTGAAGCCCAGCGATTTGAAGATGGCGGTGAACTTAGAGGCCATCGCCGGATCAAGGGCGCGTTCGAGTTCTTCGCGGGCGATTTCGATGCGGACGATATCGCCGTGATGGCGCACGCGGAACTGGCGGAAGCCGAGGTCGCGAATGGCGTCTTCACCGCGCTCGACTACATCGAGCGCCTCGCGGGTTACGGGACGTCCATACTCGATGCGGGAGGAGAGGCAGGCGGATGCGGGCTTGTCCCAGATGCGGAGACTGGCGGCGCGAGCCAGGTCGCGGATTTCCTGCTTGGTGAGTCCGGCTTGCAGTAGAGGCGCGGCGACGCGATGATGTTTGGCGGCTTGCTGGCCGGGGCGGAAGTCGCCCTGGTCATCGAGATTTACTCCGTAGGCAATCGCGTCAAAACCGCGGGCGGCGCGAAGGGTTTCCATGACGGCGAAGAGTTCATCTTTGCACTGAAAGCAGCGCTGGCCGTCATTGCGGGCGTATTCAGGGCGGTCAAGTTCAGAGGTGGAGATGACTTCGAGGGGGATTTGCTGTTCGTTGGCAAACGCGACGGCGTCGGCGAGATGAGTGCGCGCCAGGCTGGGAGAGTCGGCGATTACGGCGAGCATGCCGTCGCCGAGAGTTTGATGAGCAGCCCAGGCGAGGTAGGCGGAATCGACTCCGCCGGAGTAAGCGACGAGGACGCGGCCTAACTGGCGCAGGTTTTCCTGGAGCTTGGTTTGCTTTGCGCCGAGTTCGGGAGCGGCCATTCGCATATGTTACCAGTCGTTGAGTGTCGAGTGATCCGGCCGCTGGAATTCCCTCTTCTCGCGCCAAGGACGAGCGAGAAATGGGGCACCCCACCGTAAGTTTGGTTCAGGCGTTTCTTAATGTAAACGCTTCAGTAGAGACGCTCCTGGCGCCTCAGGTTGCCGAAGGAGCCGATGTTGGCCAGGCTGAAGGTGAAGCGGAAGAGGTTTTCGTTTCTGACGTTGGCGATGGCGTAGCGGCGGTATTCGACGGTCATGCCGCAGCAGTCCCAGTTGTAGGTGGTCTGGGCGGTGGCGAATTGCAGTTGCCCAGTTTCGGAGTCGAAGCCGAAGCTGCTGGCGGCGCTGAGTCCGCGGCGGGTGAGTGCGCCGTAGCCGAGGGCGACGCGAAACTGCTGAAACTTGCAGGTGGGCTGAGTGGGCGAGGCCGCACTGGAACTGCAGGTGCCTTCGCTTGGAATCAGCGGGGACGCGGCGGGTTGCGGAATCTGGAGGAAAGCGTCGCCGCCGCCGATGGTGAAGGGCCCGAGATTGTAGTTCACCAGGAGCGTGCTGGCGTTGATGCGGCTAAGCTGAAAATCGTAGTCGAGATCCCATTCGGTGTCGGTGTGGCTGCTGGTGGCAACGCGCAACCGCGAGACCACGGGAGACAGATGGCGCGGCTCGGTGACGAAGGCGATGCCGGTCAAATCTTCTGTGGTGGTGAAGACGTTGCGCTGCCCGGTGACCAGAGCTCCGCCGAAAGTGGGATCGAGAAAATACTTCTGCGCAACTTCCCAGGTGGCGACTTCGCGAACCTCCGGACTGGGAACGCAGGCCTTCCCCTCCAGTCCAGGTAGGCGCTGCCACGGGACCGACTGCTCGGGCGCGGCGGCGCCGACCAGCAGGCCGGTCATGGGCTTTTCGCACTCCTGAATTGCCGACGGCGGCTTCTTGGCATAGAGCCGAGTCACGAATCCGTATTCAACTTCGTGGGTGTTGCTGAGAATGTCGTGATCGTCGAAGTGCAGCACCTGCGCGAAATCGTTGACTCCGGTCACGATGCGGTAGACGGCGCGCGGTTCAATGACGTGCTTCCACTTCCGGCCGAGGAATTCCTTGTCGAAAACTCTCTCCAGCGCCGGAGGACGCAGTTCCACCGAGGCTTCGGCGGCCTGGCGGTTGGTAGGATCGTTGACCACGGCTCCGTTGACGAAGCGTTCGGTGTAATAACTCTCATGCAGTGTGAGGGCGGGGCGCAGCGACCAGCCGGCGAATTGCAGCGGTATTGAAATCTCCGGGCTGAAGTCGAAGCGGCCCAGCAATGTTCCGGTGTGAAAGCCGGGCTCGCTGCGGGACAAACCAGCCATGGACACATCGAACGACCAGTGGAAGGGCGAGTGGCCGAAAGAACGGTCCACGCTGGATGCATCCACGCTGGGGGCGTGCAGGACGCGAATGGAATCGAAAGTCGGCGGATTGGAGAGCGTGCCATCGGGATTGAGCGTCTGAAAAAAGTTCTGATAACGCTCGATCATGCCGCCGAAAGAAAATCCGTTTCCGGTTTTCGAGGTGAACAGCTGCGACTTTACTTCCGAGTTGACGGCCTGGGTGAAGACGTCGTTGAAGGCGAGGCGAAAGAGGAACGAGCTCAGGTAGTCGATGTTGGAGATGGCTCTGAAGCCGTCGAAATTGTGCTCGGCGGTGAGTCGGACCTCCTGGCCGCCTTCGCGCAAGGGAGGGTAGCCGATGCCGCGGTCGATGACTCCGAAATAATTCAGATCGAGATAAGAGCTGTCGCTGGGGCGCATGCGAAATTCTCCGCGCTGCGACCAGCCGCGCTTGGAGAAATATTCGGCGCCGAGGGTTGCGTCCATGCTGCGGTTAATAGCCCAGAAGAAAGAATCGCCGATCTCGTTGCCGTTGGTGGAGGAACGGCCGGCGGTGGGAACGAGGAAGCCGGTCTCGCGCGCTTCGCGGGCCACGGGATGCGTTGCATAGGGAAAATAGAGAAAGGGGATCCCGTGCAGCCAGAAAGTGCTGTGGTAGATCTGGGCGTTGCCGCCGACATCGACGACAACGGTGTGCGCGTGGAACTGCCAGTTGGGATGCGGCAGTTGGCAGGTGGTAATGGTGCCGTCGTAGACGAGGTAGTGATCGGGAGTGGTCTTCTCTACGATTTTGCCGGTGAAGGCGAAGGGAGCGGTCGAGGTGAGCACGACGCGGTTGCCGCGAAATTGCAGGCCGGTGGTGGCGGTGACGTCATAGAAGCGCCCGGTTTCGGCGGTGAGGTTGTAGGTGGCGTGGCTGGCTTTGATGTGGTCGTCGTTGGGGCCGCCATCGAGCGTGAAGTGTCCGGCGCCGGTGGCTTCGCCGGTGTCGGAGTCGTAGGTGACCTCGTCGGCGCGCAGGATGTAGGTGCGGTAGTGGATTTCGGCGTCGCCATGCAGTTTGTAGATGTCGCCGACTTTCTCCTGCTGCAGGGCGCAGATGGTGGTGGAGTCGGAAGCTTGTCCGGCAGCCTGTTTGGCGCAAGGGTTGGGTGGAGTGGGCGCGGGAGTTTCGGGCTTCGTCGCGATTTCTTTTTTCGATTGTTGAGCTGGCGGAGCTGCATTCTGGGCGGAATTTTCCGATGGCAACTGGCTGGTTACTAGCGCGAGGGACGGAAGCTGATGACAAAGAAACAGCGCCGTGATAAGGAATCTATTGCGAAGAGTCATCGGAAGAAAATCATCGGGAGAAGATCGTCCATCGCAGACGAAGCTTGTGCTTTCCGCTTTTTGCGGCGCTATCGTGAACTTAGCACGGGGCTGGCTGCACGGCAAAGTGCTGAAAAAGGCTAGGATTCCCGGGGTGTGAGTTGCGGTTGTACGAGTGGACGCGATTTCGGGGCGCGGGTGCGCTTCTAGGGTTGGGAGCAAAAGCTTTTCATCGCTGAGTTCGCGGAGAATGGCCGCTGAGAACGCAGAGGACAATGGCGGACTCGGTTGCGGGTTGATCTTTAAGCTTTTAAGTCTTGTTTCGCAATTCTTGGCTGTGATATGTGTGGCGTCACGAAAGACTGGCTTTCATGAATTGTTCGGTGTGTGGAGAAGTTTGCTGTTGCCCATCGGAGATCGTTCTCTCGACTACGGTGCCGGGTGCGGCGTTGGAGTCGGAGAAGTTCGAGTCGACGATGGCGCCGGAAACGGATGAGATCGTGGCTGCGGTTCCCGAGGCTTCTGCTGAAGCTGCTCGCGCAGTTGCGGGCGAGGAGGCTCCGGCGTGGCGCGACGAACTGTCGGCGCGATTGAGTCGCTATCGGGCGCGGCGGAAGGCGCGTCCGCCGCGCTACCCATCGCTGCGGTTGCCGCTCAGCCTGCCTTTTGAAACGCACGAATTTTCGGGTCGCGTAGGGGATGGCGGCGCTCCGGTGGTGGGCGGGTTCGAGACGGTCTCGAACCATGCGCTGGCGCTGGACGGAATGCGGTTGCAGGCTACGCCGGCGACCGAGGCGGAAATGAATTTCGAGCAGGACTTCGCGGTCGACACCGCGTCTCCGCCGGTGCGAATGCCCGGCGCAAATTCCGGTGGGCACGCTGGGGCGCAGTCTGGCGCACACTTCGGAGCGCACGGCGGAGCACAGTTCGGAGCACAGTTCGGAGCAAAGATCATCGAGTTCCCGGGAATTGCCTGGGGACCGCCAGTGCCTCCGCCGGACCAGTTGGCGGAGCCCGTCGGCGGGCGGCCGCGAATTCTGGAAGTGCCGGAAGTTGCGCCTCCGGCGCCGGCGCTGGGCGGGATCACGATTGAGGCGGTCGAGCGCGCGGAGGTGGAGAAGCGGCCGGGCATCGACATTCCGCTACAGAGCGCGCCGCTGGGAAGGCGGCTGGCCGCGGCGCTGATCGACGGCCTGATCGTCGTGGCGGCATCGACGTTGTTTGGCTTTATCTTTTGGAAAGTGGCAGCGGTGCAGCCGCCGCAGTTGCAGATTCTGGGGCTGGCCGCGGGAATTCCGGCTGTGTTCTGGGCAGCATATCAATATTTGTTGATCGTCTACTCCGCCAGCACTCCGGGACTGCGCCTGGCCGGTCTTGAACTGGCGCGCTTCGACGGAACCTCGGCCAGCCGGCCGCTGCGCCGCTGGCGCGTGCTGGCCTCGTGGCTGTCGGCAGTTTCAGCCGGCATGGGATATGTATGGGTATTTCTCGACGAGGATGCGCTCTGCTGGCACGACCGAATCACGCACACCTATCTCGCGCCGAAGAAGCGCCAGCCGAAAACCGAAGGGCGCTGACCCGTCCGATCTCCGCACGGGCTTATCGATTTCCGCGTCAGGTTTTTCAACTCGTTTTTCAACTCGTTCTTTACCTGCCGAGCGCTCTGGGTTAGGCTAGTCAGCCTATGCGCGCACTCCTCACCTTTGCGGTCTTCGTTGGCGCTGCTGCATCTCTGTTTGCCCAGGCTCCTCAACCGGTGGCTGAACGGCTGGCGGCGCAGAATGCTTTGTTTGATGAGCAGTATGAAAGCGATCTGCTGAATTTTCCGGAACGCGCGACTTCGTTCGGCGACTATCGCTATAACGACCGGCTCGCGGATTACTCACTCGACGCGATTGCGAAGCGCCATGAGACCGACGAAGCGTTTCTGCAGCGCCTGCAGGCGATTTCGACTGCGGATTTTTCCGATCGCGATCAACTCTCGCACGACCTGCTGATTCGCGTGCTCGAACAGCGCATCGCCGACTTTGGGTTGAAAGAATACGAGATGCCGATCAACACGCAGAGCGGCATCCACACCAACCTGGCCGATCTGCCACTGTCGGTTCCGCTCGATTCGGTCAAGCATTATGAAGATTACGTTTCGCGGCTGCATCAGATTCCGCGCGTGCTGGGGCAGGTCACGGAGGTTTTGCGCGCCGGGATGAAAGACAAGTTGATGCCGGTGCGATTCCTGGCGGAAAAGATTCCGGCGCAGTGCGAAGGAATTATTGCGGCCGATCCGTTTCTGCAGCCGACGAAAAAATATCCGGGAAGCATTTCGGCGGACGATCAGAAGCGGTTGACCGAGGCGATCACCGACGCCATCAACACGGACGTGCTTCCGGCTTATAAGAAATTCGCCGAGTTCACCCGCAATGAATATGCGCCACAAGGCCGGACACAGCTTTCGATTATGTCGCTGCCGGACGGCGAGAAGCGCTATCAGAACAATATTTATGCGCGCACCACGACACACATGACGGCGGAAGAAATCCATCAGCTGGGGTTGCGCGAGATCGACCGCATTCAGGGCGAGATGACGGCCATCGCGAAAAAGCAGGGCTTCGCCGACCTCGCGACTTTCCGGGCTTCGTTGAAGAACAATCCCAAATATATTCCGACTTCGTCGGAGCAGATTCTGGACGATTTCCGCCGTTACATTGCGCAGATGGAGCCGAAGCTGCCGCAGTTGTTTACACTGCTGCCGAAATCTCCGGTCACGGTGGAAGCGATCCCGGCATTTCAGGCGACGGCCATGACTCACTACATGACTGGAACGCCGGACGGGAAGCGGCCGGGACGCGTGGTGGTTGCGACTTCGAATTTTGCCGAGCGGTCGTTAATTGACGACGAGGCGATCGCGTACCACGAAGGCATTCCGGGACATCACATGCAGCTTTCGGTGCAGCAGCAGTTGGAGGGGTTGCCGAAGTTCCGGCTGCATGGCCTCGGCTTCAACGCTTACATTGAGGGCTGGGCGCTCTACGCCGAGCAACTGGGAAAAGAGGTTGGTTTCTATCAGGATCCGGTTTCGGATTATGGGCGGCTATCGTCGGAACTTTTCCGGGCGGTGCGGCTGGTGGTGGATACCGGGATTCACGCCAAGGGATGGAGCCGCGACCAGGTGGTGGAGTTCATGCGCAAATCTGGCGCGGTGGATGAGCCGACGATTCAGTCGGAAACGGATCGTTACATTTCGTGGCCTGCACAAGCGTTGAGTTACAAGCTGGGGCAGTTGAAGTTTCGCGAGTTGCGGGAGCGGGCGCGGAAAGAGTTGGGGCCGAAGTTCGACCTGCGGAAATTTCATGATGAGATGTTGAACGGAGGCACGTTGCCTCTCGATCTGCTCGAGGCGCGAACCGACAAGTGGATCGCGGAGCAGAAGGCGAAGTAAGCTACCAAGCCTAGGACGTATTCGTCCGAGAGTTCGGCCCGGCCGCTCGCTGCGCTTTGCGGGCGGACGAATGCGTCCGCCGCTACGCGACCCGGGATAGTGACCGAATCGTTATTCTTCCGGAGATTGCGCCGAACTTCTATGCCCTTCCTGTGCTATCTTCAATGACTTAACGTTCGCCGCCGTTCCTGCTGCTCATTTTCAATGGCTACAGCCCCTGAAGGCACCAAACCGGCAGTAAAAGTCTTCGTCGCCACCACGGTGATGTTGACGTTTATTTCGTTCTGGCGCGCCTCCGCGATCGTTCTTTCCGACCTGGCTTCTTCTGCTTATTACGCGGGCGGCGACGCCGAGAAAGTCATCGGCAAGAGCGCTCCCTGGTTCATCCTCGCGGTCATGCTGTTCAGCTACGCGGTGCGGGCGCTGTATATCGAATCCAGCAGCATGTTTGTGCGGGGCGGCGTTTACCGCGTGGTGAAAGAGGCCATGGGCGGAACGCTGGCCAAGTTTTCAGTTTCGGCGCTGCTGTTTGATTACGTACTGACCGGGCCGATCAGCGCAGTTTCTGCCGGGCAATATCTGGCTGGATTTATCAAGGACATTGGAATTTACTTTTTTCACCGCACACTCAGTTTTTCCGATAACTATTTCGCAGCCGGATTTGCATTGATTATCGTCGTCTACTTCTGGTGGAAGAATACGCAGGGGATTCACGAATCCAGCCAGAAGGCGTTGCAGATTATGGCTATCACTACCGTGATGGTGGTGATTCTGATTATCTGGTGCACGATTACGGTCTTGCGGGCGCCCGTGCAATTGCCTCCGAACCCGCTGCACGCAGGCGTGGTTCCGCTGAACAAGGACTCGCTGGGATGGCTGAACGGAACCTGGTTCAGCCACTGGATCTGGATCATTGCGTTTGTCGGGTTCGGGCATTCCGTGCTGGCGATGAGCGGCGAAGAGACGCTGGCCCAGGTGAACCGCGAGATCGAACATCCGAAACTCAAGAACCTGGAAAAAACCGGGCTGGTAATTTTTATTTACAGCCTGCTGTTCACTTCGCTGGTTTCATTTTTTGCGGTGATGATCATCCCGGACAGCGTCCGCCCGGATTACTTTGCCAATCTCATCGGCGGCATCGCCATGTACTTAGCGGGGCCGACCAGCGTGAAGCTGCTGTTCCACGGATTCGTGGTGCTGGTCGGTGTGCTGATTCTCGCCGGAGCGCAGAACACTTCGATCGTGGGCGCGAATGGCGTGTTGAACCGCGTGGCCGAAGATGGCGTGCTGACCAGCTGGTTTCAGCGGCCGCATCATCGCTACGGGACCAGTTACCGCATCATCAATCTGATCGTCTGCCTGCAATTGCTCACCATTATCCTGAGCCGCGGTGACGTCTACCAGTTGGCCGCGCTGTATGCGTTCGGCGTGATCTGGAGCTTTACCATGAAGTCGCTGGCCGTGCTGGTGCTGCGTTTCACTGAGCCCGGCAACCGCGCGTGGAAAGTTCCGGGGAATCTGCACATCGGCAAGACGGAAATCCCGATTGGGCTGATCACTATTTCCGCGGTGCTGTTCATGACCGCGATCGTGAATCTGTTCACCAAATATCAGGCCACGATTGCCGGCGTGGTATTCAGCATTGTGTTCTTCACGATCTTCACGATCTCCGAGCATCACGTTGCCAAGGAGCGCCACGGCAAGCCCGAACAACTCGACCAGTTCCGGGTGTACGGCAATCAGGAGTTGGGCAGCGGCGCGATGGGAGTGCGTCCGGGAAATATTCTGGTGGCGGTGCGCGATCCGCGAAATCTTTATTACCTGCGGCACGTGCTCGGCCACACGCATACCGGCAAGCAGGATGTGGTGGTGATGAGCGCGCGACTGTATCATCGCGAGCACAGTTTTGGCGGCAGCGCGGTGCTGGAGGCGAGCCAGGTATTCGACCACTACGAGCAGGAGTTATTCACCGCGGCCGTCGCCGTCGCGGAAAAAGAAGGCAAGCCGATTTCGTTGCTGGTGGTTCCTGCGACCGATGTGTTTGAGGCGATCATGGTGACGGCACAGCGGCTGGATTCGAGCCGCGTGATCTGCGGGCTCTCGAACAAACTTACGGCTGACGAACAAGCCAAGCTCACGGGCAATGCGTGGGAGCGGCTGCCGGAGCCGCGTCCGCGGCTGACTCTGGAAGTGTGCGCGCCGGATGGAACGATTCGCGAATACGCGCTGGGCCCGCACTCGCCGCGCATGCGTCCGCAGGATGTGGAGCTGATGCACCAGCTCTGGCTCAACATCACCGCCGACCCCAAGTTTGCGGGCGCACACCACTATCACATTGTGGCGCTGGCGCTCGAAGAGTTGCAGCGCGAGTTGAGCACCGAGCAGCGCGCGCAATTGTTGCAGAAACTACAGAGCGAAATGAGCACTCCCACCCGCGACGAAACCCTGGAATCGTAAGAGGTCGTTTATGGCGGGCATTTCTGGCGCTATGTTTTCAGGATATTTTTCAGCGAGGACCTCAGATCGCTGAAGCGGAAAGGATATCCGCTCGCGACCAGTTGTGCGGGCTCGACGCGCTGGCTCCCGAGCAAAACGGTTTCCCCCATTTCGCCGAACGCCAGCTTCACCACGAACGCGGGCATAGGAAAAATCGCGGGGCGTCTTAACACGCTGGCGAGCGTTTTGGTGAATTCCGCGTTGGTCACCGGCTTGGGCGCGACCATATTCACGGGGCCTTGCAGCAGATCACTTTTCAGGATGTGATGAATCGCGCCCACCATATCCTGCACGTCGATCCAGCTCATCCATTGACTTCCGCTGCCAATCTTGCCGCCGACGCCCATTTTGAAGGGCGTCAGCATTTTTCCGAGCGCTCCGCCCTTGGGGCTCAGCACGACGCCAGTTCGAATATGGACGGTGCGGATGCCGGCGTCGATCGCGGATCTGGTTGCGGCTTCCCACTCGCGGCAGACATCGGGCAGAAAGCCTTCGCCGGGCGCGCTTTCTTCGTTCAACACTTCACTGCCGCGATCGCCGTAGTAGCCGATCGCCGAACTGGAGACGAAAACCTGCGGCTTGTCTTTCGATTGGGCGAGAGCCTGAGCGAGATTCGTGGTACCCGCGATGCGGCTATCGCGGATCTTTTTTTTCTTGTCGTCGGTCCAGCGGCCGACGATGCTTTCTCCGGCGAGATGGATCACGGCGTCGAAACCGGAAACTTTTTCGGGAGCAATCGGTTTCGCGGGATCCCACGCGATCTGGTCTTCTCCGGTCGCCGTTCCGCGCACCATGCGCGTAACTTCATATCCGCGAGTCTTGAGTGAAGGAAGAAGTGCCGCCCCAATGGGCCCGGAAACGCCGCTGACAAGGATTCGAGAAATCATGACTGACCCGCTTGCCACTGTATCAGCCGCCGGCGTCATCAACCAAACTCGCGACGGATTCGAAGAGTTCGAAATGTCCGAAACGGGAGCACGTCGTTCGAAGGCTCATTGACTCGCGCTTCGGCAGAATGTACAGTTCAGGGAGTTGAACTGGAGAGTTTGTGGCCACTACACTTGTGAGCAAGAATGGCACCATCGTGGTTTCCGCGTTGCGGGCCCGCGCGAATTTTGGCAAGCTTCTTCGGCGGGTCGATGACGAACGCCGGTCTCTCGTTATCGAGAAGCGCGGCGTTCCGCGAGCGGTGCTGATCAGCATCCGCGACTATGTGAGGCTGGCCGCGCCTGAACCCGAGGTCTTGAGAGTAATCGGCGCAGAATCAGAGCGGACGGGAACCAGCGCCTTGACCTCGCGGCAGATTGACCGGATCATCAAAACCGCACGCGCGCAAAGGCAGAAGCGTTAGTGCTGCCGCTCCGCCTCGTTATTGACACGAATGTGGTGATTTCGGCCGCCATCAAGCCGGCCGGACTGCAGCGTACGGTGTTGCTGCTGGCCATGACGAAACCCGCTAGATGGTATGTATCCGGGCCGGTGCTGGAGGAATACCGCGACGTGCTAGGGCGCAAGGAATTGAAGATTCGCAAAGGTTTGCAGAGTCAATTGCTGCAACTCATCAAAAAACGTGGTCGCCTCATCTCTGCGAAGCGGCGCATTGAAGCGGCGCTCGACCCGGATGACAACATATTTCTGGAATGCGCTGACGCCGCAGGCGCTGACTATCTGATTACGGGGAATCAGAGGCACTTTCCGAAATTCTGGAAGAGAACCAAAGTCATTACGCCAAGGGAATTCGTTAGTCTGATTGCGCCGCACTTGATGGAGTAAGAGACTGCACCGAGATTTCTCACCCCACTGGAGCGCGCCGGGGCAGGGATGACAAGTCCGATGGAACAAGGGGCTCAATCCACATTGCTGCGGCTTCTCCAAGGTATAATCGACGGCGCGTCCCCTTGTGCCTTCTGCCCGGAGTCCCTTCCCGCGCGGGTATAATCGAACATGGCGAGCTTGCGCCAACAGATCGCTACCACTGCCCTTACGCTCACCAAGTTCCGCGACTTGATGAAGCGCATGCAGGAGAACCGTCCGCAGGACGATCTCACCATCGTCAAGAAGGCCTACGACTACTCCCTGAAACATCATGAAGGCCAGACCCGCGCGTCCGGCGAACCTTATCTGGTGCATCCGCTGGAAGTCGCGCTGGTGCTCGCGGAAATGAAGATGGACCCGGTCGCCGTGGCCGCGGGACTGCTGCACGATTCCGTCGAAGACACCTCCGTCACCATCGTCGACATTCGCAAAGAATTCGGCGAGCAGGTCGCGCACATTGTTGAGGGCGTCACCAAGATCAGCAAAATAGACTTCGCCACGCGCGAAGAACAGCAGGCGGAAAACCTGCGCAAGATGATGCTGGCCATGGTCGACGACATCCGCGTGATTCTTATTAAGCTGGCCGACCGCTTGCACAACATGCGCACGCTGGAACATCTGCAGCCCGAGCGCCAGCACAAGATTGCCGAAGAGACGCTGGAGATTTATGCGCCGATTGCGCATCGCCTGGGCATGGGCAAGATTCGCGGCGAACTGGAAGATCTTGGGTTTCGCTTTCTCGATCCTCTGAGTTACGAGCAAGTGGAAAAATCCGTGAACGCCCGGCGCAAGCAGGGCGAGGTTTTTCTGGCGAAGATGCAGCAAACGATCTCAGACAAGCTGAAAGAGGCTGGAATTCAGGCACGGGTGGAGAGCCGCATCAAGCGCCTCTACAGTATTCACAAAAAATTGCAGCGGCAACGCATTTCCGTGGACCAGGTTTACGACCTGTGCGCCATGCGCGTGATTACGCGATCGCTGCAGGATTGTTACGCCGTGCTCGGCATTATTCACAACTTGTGGCGTCCAGTGCCGGGGCGCATCAAGGATTTCATCGCCATGCCGCGGCCGAATTTTTATCAATCACTGCACACGTCGGTGATTACCGAAGACGGCACGCCGTTTGAAATCCAGATTCGTACCGAAGAAATGCACAAGATGGCGGAGGAAGGAATCGCCGCTCACTGGAAATATAAAGACGGCCCGGTCTCGGCGCAGGACGAACAGCGACTCGCGTGGCTGCGGCAAGTGGTGGAGTGGCAGCGCGACGTCAGCGATCCCAACGAATTTCTATCCACGCTGAAGGTCGATCTTTATCCCGAAGAGGTTTACACGTTCACGCCGAAAGGCAAAGTGGTGGTGCTGCCGCGCGATGCCACCCCGGTCGATTTCGCTTACAGCGTTCACACCGAGGTCGGGCACACTTGCATTGGCGCGAAAGTGAACGGGCGCATGGTGCCGCTGCGGCACAAGCTGCATTCCGGCGACATCGTGGAAATTCTTACGCAAGCTGGACACAAGCCCAGCCGCGACTGGCTGGGGCTGGTCAAGTCGTCGCGCTCGCGAAATAAAATTAAGCACTGGCTGAATGTTCATCAGCGCGAACGTGCCATTGAAATCGGACGGAAACTGATCGAAAAGGAAGCGCGCAAATATCGCATCGCGCTCAAGGAACTCAAGGACGAAGAGTTGCTGAAAGTCGCCGGCGCTTACGGGCTGGGCAAAGTCGACGACCTGATGTCGGGCATCGGCTACGGGAAATATTCTGCGCGGCAAGTGCTGGCGCGTTTGCTGCCCGCTGGCGCGACGCACTCCATTTCCGGCGACATTGAGTCCGAGGGTTTAACCTCGCAACCCGGCGGCATTGCCAGCGTAGTGCGCCGCGTGTTCGGTGACACCAACGCCATCACCGTGCGCGGGCAGGGCGATATGCTGGTTTACCGCGCGCAATGTTGCAATCCGATTCGCGGAGAAAGCATTGTCGGCTACATTACTCGCGGCAAGGGCGTGGCGGTGCATTCGATTCACTGCCCCAACGTGACGAATCTGATGTACGAACCGGAGCGCCGCATCGATGTGGAGTGGGCGCGCGATGAGACTGCGCCGACGGCCTATCCGGTGAAGCTGACGGTATTCTGCGACGACCGCTTCGGCATGTTGAAGAGCATCACGGGAGTGATTGGCGATGCCAAGAGCAACATCAAGAACATAACGGCGCATACGGCGAACAGCCAAGCCAGCGTGGAAGTTGTGCTCGACATTGCCGATCTGAAACATCTGGAGCTAATCATCGCCGGGCTGCGGAAAATTCCGGGCGTGCATGAAGTGCAGCGGCTGCAGAAAATTTAGAAGCAATGGCCGATTGACAGTGGTCCGCGGCCGCAACACTTGCCGGCTCGTGAATTATGGGCTTGCTCTGTGTTAATCTGCGCCTATGCGCGAAGTTATTTCCACCAAAGACGCCCCGCAAGCCATCGGGCCTTACTCGCAGGCCATCAAAGCCAACGGATTTGTTTTCGTGTCAGGGCAGGTGGCCATTGATCCTGCCACCCAGCAGGTCATCGACGGAGATGTGGCGGCGCAGACTGACCGCGTACTGCGCAATGTCTCAGAGATTCTGGAAGCCGCCGGTAGTGGCCTGGGGAAAGTCGTGCGCTCGGGAGTATTCCTGAAAAATATGACCGACTTCGCCGCGATGAATGATGTGTACGGCAAATATTTCAGCAGCGCACCGCCGGCGCGGACGACGGTGGAAGTCGCGCGGCTGCCGAAGGATGTGCTGGTCGAGATTGACGTGATTGCGCTGGAGTAGAAAGAATTCGGAGGTACTTTCATGATGAAGGTTGCAGTTATTGGCATCATCGTAATTGTCTTAGCGGCCCTGGTTCTCTACGCGCAAACGACGGCTCACAAAGCCGCGGCTCGCCCCAATACCACCGCGCCGACGAAGGTCACGGGCGACGGGGTGAAGACTGCTTCCGGGCTGCAATATTGGGACATCCGGGTCGGCACTGGCGCCGTGGCCAAGAGCGGCGACAAGGTGAAGGTTCATTACACCGGATGGCTCACTACCGGCAAGAAATTCGACAGTTCGGTCGACGCGAATTCGCCGTTCGATTTCACCATCGACGCGGGCGACGTGATCAAAGGCTGGGATGAAGGCGTGACTGGAATGAAAGTCGGCGGCAAGCGCCAACTGCGGATTCCGCCGGAGCTGGCCTATGGAGCGAGCGGCACGCCCGGGGGACCGATCCCGGCGAACGCCACGCTGATTTTCGACATCAAGCTGTTAGCCGTGAAGTAGGCGATCAAAATCTTCAAACACAGAGGGCACGGGGGAACACAGAGTAAACAAAACCTCTGTGGAAACTCTGCGTCCTTTGTGGTTAAGGCTCTTACGCCTTGGCGACTTTGCCGCTGCGGATGCAGGAGGTGCAGACGCGCATGCGCTTGCCCTGGCCGGCGACTTTGGCGTGTACCGGTTTCAGATTGATGTTCCAGCGCCGCTTGGTGACGTTGTGGGCGTGGCTGATGCGGTTTCCCGCTTGCGGCTTCTTGCCGCAGATATCACATTGTTGTGCCATGACGACTCCCTGAGAGTTCAGATAAAGAATTCAGATCTTGTAGGGCAAACGTCGATTTTACAGGAACTTGTCTGAATTGGGCAAGGCGGGGACTCGGTCGCCAAGCCTCAGGGTGATCACGTGGAAGAGGTCTCTGTTGTCAATAATTGACAACTGTTGACAATCGACGATACAGTGGGCCTATGAATGTCAACCTGGGCCCCGTCTTCGACGATTTTGTTTCAGAGCTGCTGGAAACTGGTCTCTACCAATCGCAGAGCGAAATCCTGCGCGAGGGTTTGCGCCTGCTGAAGGAGCGCCAGGATTTCAAGAGTCTTCAGCTGTCGAGATTGCGCGCCGAGATTGCGCTGGGCTCACAGCAGTCGGACCGCGGGGAACTCGTCGATGGCCCGGCCGCCTTTGCCAGAATCCGGCGATCCGGTACGGCGGCCCGGCGCGGAGCCAAGTGAAGCGATTTGTCCTCACACGGCTTGCCCGACATGATCTTGAAGAAATATGGGCATACGTGGCGAATGACAGCGTCAAGGCCGCCACTCGGATGCTGGATGATCTTGAAGCGGGCATTCGAGCCCTGGAACCCCGGGATCGGCCACGTGCGCGAGGATCTCGCCGACAAGCGCCATCGTTTTTTTCCGCTAGGCTCTTACCTCATCGTCTACAGGTCTGAGGCTAAGCCGCTACAGATCGTGCGCATCTTGCATGCCTCTCGAGATGTGCAGCAGCTTCTGGACATCGAACCCGGCCAGGCTGACGATCTCAAATAGGCGTGGCCCGACAAACGAACCTTCCGCTCGGTTCCCTATGCGATACTGATGCCATGCAGTCCCCGCTCCAAGCCGCGACGGCGGCCACTGATCCTAAGTCGGTCAAGGTAAATCTTTCGACCGGCACAGGCGTTGATATCGAATGGAACGACGGCCACGTTTCGCACTACGATTTCGTTTACCTGCGCGACGCCTGCCCTTGCGCCATGTGCAATGAAGAGCGCGAGAAATCCGACCGGCGGCCGGGTGAACCTATCGCGCCAGCTCCTGGGGCCCTGCTGATGTTCAAACCTCACGCCCGGCCGCTGTCGGCGGAGGGCGTGGGCAAATACGCCATCAAATTTATGTGGAACGACAACCACGATCTAGGGATTTACTCGTGGAGGTTCCTGCGCGAGGTCTGCCCCTGCGACGAGTGTAAAGCGGCGCGGGCCGCAGGTTAGCCAATCCCCCGGGCGGTTTGTTCGACTAGACTTTTGTTCGATCAAACATGAGTTCGACCAAGCCAATCTCGGTTGTGCAAACTGTGGTCAGCGAGCTGCTGCCGGAGCTGCACGCCAAAGGCGGCTGCGAAAAGATTGGCCTCACGCGCGAAGCGTTCGCGGTGATCCTATGTGAAATCGGCTCGAAACACTCGACGGCCGCGACTTCCGAGCATGAAATCCGCGCATTTTTTCTAAGCCTGCGCATTGACGAACTGGCCCTGGCCCGCGCCTGCGCCGCCGGCAACAATTCCGCGTGGGAGGTTTTTCTCACCCGCTTTCGCGAAAAACTTTATCTCTCGGCGTTGCGCATTGCGCGCGAAGATTCCGCCGCGCGCGAGCTGGCGGACACACTTTACGCCGACCTTTACGGCACCAGCATGCGCGAGGGCCAGCGCGTATCGAAGCTTTCTTCCTACTCCGGCCGAGGATCGCTGGAGGGCTGGCTGCGCACCGTAGTCGCCCAGGAATACGTCAATCGCTACCGAAAGACGAAGCGCCTGGTGAGTCTCGACGAGGAATCGGAGGAGGGCGTGCAGTTTCGCGCGCCTGATCCTGAGCCGGTCGCCGAACCGGCCTCGGCGTCTGGTCTGGCTCAATCCACCGATGAAGCTCTGGCCGCCCTTTCCGCTGAAGACCGCACCGTGTTAAGCGCGTATTATCTCGATGGCCGCACGCTGGCCGAGATTGCGCGCATACTGGGCGTGCACGAGTCGACCATCAGCCGCAAGCTCGACAAACTGGCTAAGTCGTTGCGAAAGCAGATTGTTGCGGGCCTGATTCGCACGGGCATGTCGCGCCGGCAGGCGGAGGAAGCGCTGGAGGTGGACGTGCGCGATTTGCAGCTGGATATTCGCCGCAGTTTAGCGCAAGAATCGTCCCTTCCGGCGTTCTCTGAAAAGACGGTTGAAGCCAGAGTCAGGGAAGGCGAGGGATGACGGCGGGAGCTGCGTTTTTGGCTCCGAAATGAGAGGGTCCGAAGAAAACGGCAGGGTTTGCTGGCGGGAAACTGAGATGCAAGATGCCCCCAAAATCGTGCGTGAGCGCCTGAAGGCGGCGCCCGCGGTCCTGCGTTCTGGCGCGGATTCCAGCCCGCATCCCGACGCGGATTTATTGACCGCTTTTTCCGAACGCACGCTGCCCGAGTTCGAGCGGACAGCCGTGCTTGAGCACTTGTCACGCTGCGGAGATTGTCGCGAGATCGTGGCGCTCGCGCTTCCGGCGTTGGACGAGACAGCTGCGCCCGTGCCTGCGCGGGTTCGCACATCGCCTCGCGCCTGGCTGAGCTGGCCCGCTGTGCGCTGGGGAGTTGTGGCAGCGGGAGTTGTCGCGATCTCCACGGTCGGCGCGCTGCGCCATCAGCGCCAGTCGGCAACCGCGGCCTTGAAGCAATCTTCGCGCGTGGAAGTCGCCGCCAACGAACCCCGAACGCAGACTTTCGATCGGCTTGCGGCTACCGAGCCCAAGGGCAATGACAAGGAGAAAGACAAGAAAGAGAACCTGCAGGCGTCTGCGGCTCCGGCGTCTGGCAAGTCAATCCGCTCCTCGAATTCGGCGGCCGGTGATTTGGCGATCGCTGATTCGGCGGTCGCTGATTCGGCGGTCGCTGATTCGGCGATCGATGGGAAAGTCGACGAGAAAAAAAGCCCGTCTCAACTGCAAGGCTCGGCGAGTGCGGAGCTGACTGCCCAGGTCAAGAGCGGAACGAATCGTTCTCACGGGAGCGCCGTCGCCGCCAATACGTTGCCTCACGGGCCCAGAGTCGCGAACCAATGGCAGCAGGGGCAGCAGCAAAACACGGTTCAGGACGTGATCCAAAACAACGCCTCCAACAAAATTCAGAATACCCCTGCCGTGGTCCCACCTCCGTCGGCCTATCCGGCCGCCGCTCAGGTTGCCACGAACACGAAGGGACCGTCGGGATCTGAAACAGTCGAAGTTGCGCGCGCCGCGCCCACGGTGGCCACGGAGGCCAGAAATATAGGCTCGGACCAGGGCAGGGATCTGGCGACGATCGACCGGGCAAAGGCTCCTGTTGCAGCCGCTCCGGCGAATCCTGCGGCCTCCGGCTCGGCCGGCGCAGTGATCAGCCGTCCCAATCCGGGCGGTTCGGCTGCGGTTTCACTAGCATCGACCGCGACCGGGGAGATGTTCGGGTACGTTTTCGATCCATCAGGAGCCGTGGTGCCCAATGTGCGGATTACCGTCACTCCTTCCAATTCAAAAGCCATCGCCACTGCGGTCACCGATTCCAAAGGAGCGTGGTTAATCGCCGGACTTCCCACGGGCACCTATAAAGCGCAGGCGGAAGCACCCGGGTTCAAGACCACCGTCCTGGCCTTAAACTACGACGCCAATCAGCCTTCGCCCTTCCGTCTTACGCTGGACGTGGGCAGCGTCGCGGAAACCGTCGAGGTTACCGGCGCAACCCCGCAGATTGAAGCGGAGACCGCGACGATTGCTAACCCGGTGAACGGGCGCAACCTCACGGAGCTGAACCCGCTAACGCCCGGCGTAACACCGCGCTGGATCATCAGTGCGGCCGGCGAGTTGCAACGCTCGGTTGACCGAGGTAAGACCTGGCGAGCCGTTGATGTGAGTGCGAACCCGGCATCCCTCGCGTATGCGAGCAGTTCTGCGGCAAGTCTCCAGGTCTCCGCTGAGACATCCTTGGAGAAAGTGAAGAAGGATAAGAACGCCGGCAAGTTCGCGAAGCAGAAAGCCGGCGCTTTCACTTTCCGAGCCGTTGCTGCGGCCGGGTCTGAAGTCTGGGCGGGCGGATCGGGCGGGGCGCTGTATCACTCGGCCGATGCCGGCAACAGCTGGGCGCGGATCGTGCCCGCGTCGGCTGGAACTACGCTCACCGGTGACGTTCTCAGCATCGACTTCGCGGATGCGCAGCACGGAAAGGTGTCGACTTCGACGGCAGAAGTCTGGTCCACTGCCGACGGCGGACTGACCTGGCAGAAGCCGTAGCAGGTTCAGTACTCGCGGCAATTCCATAACACGTAGCCCCGGACGCATTCGTCCGGGGATTTCTATTTTTGGCGCTGGAATTCGCACTGATCACGGGCCGGCGGGCGAATGCATCCGCGGCTACGCGAGTTGTCGCTATCGATGCGTTATTACTTCGGTCAGGGATTTGTTTAGCTCTGCGCTAACCGCGTTACCAAAGTGACGTTTACAGAAACACTAGAGGATTTTAATATCCATTTCGTGGTTTGGCAGTTCTGGGGGAGGGCTGCCCTGCCGAGCGTCCGAGACTGAAAAGTCGCGGGCGCTTTTTATTGGGGCCGCCGAGGCCGCGCGAGAGAGGATCGCGGCTACTGCGATCCCCGGCAACTCGCACAATACCCGCCAATCTCCAGCCTCGACACCACAATTCGAAAGCGGCAATCTTTTTCCACTTGCGCTTTCAGTTTCTCAAAAATGTCGCTGACGAATTCCATGATCTTGCCGCAACGCAGGCAGGCCATGTGGATGTGGTCGCGGTTCAGCTTGCGTTCATAGTAGTGACCCTCGCCGTTGATGTGCATCAGGTCGAGCTCATCCACCAGGCCCTGCCGCTTCAGCAATCGCAACGTGCGGTACACCGTGCTGCGGTCAACACTGGCGTCAATCTTCTGCGCCTTGCGCAGAATCTGGCTGGCATCGAGATGCTTGCTGGCAGTTTCTATCACGCTGAGGATGGCTCGACGCTGTTGGGTCATGCGCAGGCCGCGCTCGGCGAAGTGAGCCTGCAGGCGTCCGGGCATTTCGGTCTGGGGTAGCGGCACAGCGGCATCTCCTATCGTGGCACGTTGTCGCAACGGCGCTGCGACGGAATCTTGCGCCGGCGCTTGACGGGATGACTGGGCGTCGGTCACCATGAATGTATCTCAGATGCGACCGGGTTGCAACTAGCATCGCATTGGGATCCGCCCTTTCATGAAGATGCGCGCCGATCATCGAGAGCAGCTTCGGCCCTTAGATGCGACTCATTCGCAACTGAACCTGAGCCCCAGCCTGAGGCGCTCTCGATTCGCGCCAACCAGACGAAATTTCTTCCGCGCCGCGATTGGTTTCTTGTCGCTATTCTGCTTTCTCGATGTCGCTCTGGCTGGGGTCGGCGGGAGCATTTCGGGAACAGTGAAGGACCAGTCGGACGCTGCCATCGCCAAAGCTTCGGTGGCACTCGTCAACATCGACACCGGCATCAGACAATTCACGACTGCTGACGACCAGGGCGCCTACACATTTCCTGTGCTCCCGGTCGGCAACTATACGCTCGAAGCGACCCACCCCGGTTTCAAACCTTACCGGCGCACTGGAATCGTCCTCGACGCCAACAGCGCACTTCTCCTGGAGGTTGTGCTGCAGGCCGGCGGCGATTGGGACGTCATCGTGAACGTGAGCGACAGCGCTGTTCATCTCGAGACGTCCAGCAGCCAGGTCGGCGAGGTCATCAACAGCGAGCAGATGAATGCAGTTCCCTTGAATGGCCGCAGCTACACCGACCTGCTCTCGCTGCAGCCTGGAGTCGTACCCACCACGTCCATTAATTCCGACACGGTGCAGGATGTCGGCGCCAGCGCGCTCTCGCCTTCCGGCGATCTGAATCCCGGCACCATCTCCATTCATGGCCAGCGCGAATTCGCCAACGCCTTCATCGTGAACGGCAGCGACTCAGAGGAAGATGTGAACATGGGAACGGCGATTATCCCCAACCTCGATTCGATCGCCGAGTTCCGGATTCTTACCAGCAACTTTGACGCGGAGTATGGCGAATTCAGCGGCGGCCAGATCAACGTCATCACCAAGTCGGGCAGCAACGCTTTTCACGGCGATCTCTTCGAATTTCTGCGCAACACCGACTTGGATGCGCGCAATTATTTTTCTCCGACGCGGGGCACATTTATTCAGAACCAGTTTGGAGGCACAATCGGCGGCCCTATCCAACGCGGCAAAATCTTTTTCTTCGCTGACTATCAGGGCACACGCCAGCGGCAGGGAGTGGATACGGGTTTAATTCCAGTGCCATCCGCGCAGGATCGCATAGGCGATCTTTCTGATCTGGCGAGTTCCTTCTCGACAACTCAAACCGTGAACGGCGAATCGGTGACCGTTCCCACGACGGTGACCGGACCGGCGTGGGCGAGCACACTCTCTCAGAATTTCGGTTATGCGGTGGCACCTTCCGAGCCTTACTACTTTGCGGCCGGCGAGATGAAGCCCGACTTCAGCGGAACGTACTCCGCCCCGTGCACCAGTTCTTCGCAATGCGTTTTTCCCAACGCTGTGATTCCCAGCACAGCGTGGTCGGTGCCGGCGCAAAAATTGTTGCAGTACATTCCAACGCCGAACGCTTCCGGCGATCAGTTCGCCACTTCGGCCTACAACCAGGCCCTCCGCGACGACAAGGGCGCCCTACGGATCGACGCCAACACCGGCTGGGGCCTGATCTCCGGCTACTATTTCCTCGACGACTATTCGCTAAACAATCCTTATCCGGTAGCGCAGGGCGGTGCCAGCGTGCCCGGGTTCAACGCGTTGTATCAAGGCCGTGCGCAACTATTCAGCCTGGGTGATACGAAGACGCTCAGTTCCACTGCCGTCAACGAATTCCACTTCAGCTTCTTGCGCTCCTTCAACGACCTGGGAAAACCTCAGGGAGGCCTTGGAGTCAGCCTGCTCTCGCAGGGCTTTGTCACCGCCTCCGGCGCTCCCAGCATTGTGGCGCTCAACCCCGCAGGCGAGGGCGTGGAGAATCTGGTGTTCAATAATTTCTCTACCGGCACCAACACCAACGAGCTCAAGCAAGCCAACAACACGCTGCAGGCGCTGGATAATTTTTCGAAAGTCATGGGGCGCCACACGATCAAGGCCGGAGCTGAGTTTCACTACGACCAGGTCAACGTGAATCCGATCGCGCAGTTCAACGGCAACTTTTTATTCACGGGCAGCGAAACTGGCGTGGATTTCGCCGACTTCCTGCTCGGAATTCCCAGCCAGTTTAATCAGAGCCAGTTGAATCCTTTCTACGGACGAGACAAGTACGCGGGAATTTTTGCCCAGGATAGTTGGCACGCCAAGTCCAACCTGACCGTTAACTATGGTCTACGCTGGGATCGCATCGAGCCCTGGTACGAAAAATACAATCAGATTTCCACCACCGAACCGGGCAAGCAGTCCGTAGTTTTTCCCGGCGCTCCGGTGGGAATCCTGTACCCGACCGATCCGGGAGTGCGGCGCACGCTTGCGCCTCCGGGCGATGAACTTTCGCCGCGCATCGGGCTCGTCTATTCGCCGAATGCCTCGACCGACAGTTTTCTCGGCAAGATTTCCGGCGGCCCGGGGAAGTTCAGTATTCGCGCGGGATTTGGAATGTATTACACCTCGATCGAGGCGCTCACTCTCGGAGTGCTTGCGGCCAATGCGCCTTACGGAACCACTTACAGCAGCCCCGCTCCTCCGCTGTTTTCCAATCCCTTCATCACCGCGTCCAACGGACAGGATCTCGGCCAATATTTTCCGGTGAATTTCGCGCCCTTGAATTCTTCGTCCAGCCATCCTGACCCGAATGTCGACTGGTCGCAATATGTGCCCATCAGCGGCATCCCTGCGTATCCTGTTTCCAACCGCATCCCCTATACCGAGCAGTATATGTTTTCCATTGAGCGGCAGCTTGGAGACAATACCGTGTTCAGCGCGGGCTACGTGGGCAATCAATCGCACCGTTTGCTGGTGCTGGTGGAGTCGAACCCCGGCGATCCTGCGCTGTGCCTGAGTTTGAGCCAGCCCAGCGAAGTCGCTCCCGGATCGGCGACTTGCGGCCCGTTCGGAGAAAGCAACGTCTTCGTCACGGCTTCCGGACAAACGGTGAATGGGACGCGTGAAATTCTGGGTTCGAATTTTGGCAGCAACACCAATCAGAGCACGATCGGCAATTCCAACTACAACGCCCTTGAGCTCAGCCTGCGCCATACCAGCAAACGTCTGCAGATCTTCGCGAGCTACACTTTCAGCAAATCCATCGATCAGTCTTCGAACGTTGGCGAGGAAGTGAATCCGGTCGATCCCGCGCTCAGCCGAGCTTTGTCGGCTTTCGATGTGACCCACAACTTCGTAGTGAGCTACGCTTACGAGCTTCCGATCGAACGACTGTTCGGAGTTCCCAACCGCTTGACCAAGGGATGGGCCATTTCCGGGATCACGCATTTCAGCAGCGGCTTCCCGGTCACGCTACTCAACTACGGCGACAATTCCCTCTTGGGCGCCGAGCCCAACGGCATCAACAACTATGGCGTGGATGAGCCAGAATATACTCCGGGTTCGCTCCATCTAAATTCCAATCCGCGAAACGGGAACTCCTATTTCAATACTTCGCTCTTCAGTTTGCAGCCGCTGGGTACGCCGGGAAATTCCGGGCGCCGGTTCTTCCATGGTCCAGGACTCGACAACTACGATATGGCGGTGATGAAAACTGTGCCGCTTTCCGAATCCAAGTCGCTGCAATTCCGCATGGAGGGGTTCAACGTTTTTAACCATGCCCAGTTTTTTGGACCCAACTCGGTCAATGGCAATATGAACAGCTCCACTTTCGGCGCGGTGGTGGGCGCGGCCGCTCCCCGGCTGCTGCAGGCCGCCGTGAAGCTGATTTTCTAGCCCCGGTCCAAGGCATCCGGACCGGCGTTTGCCTTCCTGCGACTTTCCCCCTCCTCCCGGCATCCAATGGCAGTGTTAAGATAGTAAGTTCGGTTCCTGACGGGACGACTTATATACAGATCGCAGGCCCGGCAACGCAGCCCGATGGGGCGTCCGCCGACAGGCGCGACGTTCACAACGAGGAGAAAGCAAATGGCAGGTAATGGAATCGTCGAAGTCACCGATGCGAACTTCGACCAGGATGTTTTGAAATCGGACAAGCCCGTTCTGGTGGACTTCTGGGCGACATGGTGCGGCCCCTGCCGCGCAATCGCCCCGATCGTCGAAGAATTGGCCGCCGAGTATCACGGAAAAGTCATCGTAGGCAAGATGGATGTCGACTCCAACAGCGCGACCCCGATGCGCTACAAGGTCACCGGCATCCCGACGCTGCTGGTTTTCAAGGGCGGCCAAGTGGTCGAGCAACTGGTCGGCTACAAGCCGAAAGATGCCATCGCCCAGGCCCTGAACAAGCACATTGGCGCCGCAGTTTAGTCGTAAGCGCGTGGTTCGATAAGTGAGAGTTTTAGTTGAGCGTGAAAACGCCCGGAATCCGATTCCGGGCGTTTTGCTGTCTGACGATTCCCTCGGTTGCGGCGCTGTTCGGCGAATCGCGGCGCCGCTCGGAGAATAAGCTAATACTTTCGCAGCACGCCAATCACCCGCCCCTGCACATCGACTGAAGCCGCCGGAACAATAATCGGTTTCATGGTCGCGTTCGAAGGCTGCAGCCGGATCTTGTCGCCCTCAAGGTAGAAGCGCTTCAGCGTGGCGTCACTCTGATCGACCAACGCGACCACGATGTCGCCGTTGTGCGCGGTGCGGGCTTTTTCGACCAGCACATAATCGCCGTTCAGGATGGCCTCATCCTGCATGGAGTCGCCGCGCACTTCGAGGACAAACACTTCTTTCGAGCGCACAAAATCCGCCAGCGAAATCGTCTCGTTATTCTGCACGGCTTCAATCGGCTGGCCGGCTGCAATGCGCCCCAGCAGCGGCAGCACCAGGCCCGTGTTCACGCTCATAGCCTGCTTCAGCCGCCCCTTCGGCGGCAGCAGATCAATGGAGCGGCTGCGGTTGTAGTCGCGCGTGAGCAATCCCTTTTTTTCCAGATTCGTGACGTGCTTGTGCACAGTTGCCAGCGAAGTCAGCTCGAGCCCCTTGCCAATCTCTTCAAACGAAGGGGAATATTGGTGCTCTGCCACGAATCGCGAAATGAAGTCGTACACTTCCCGCTGCCTGCGTGTGATAGCCATGCCCGTATTATTGGCGAACATAAGGCGAAAAAGCAAGCAGGAAGTGTGAGCCGTTGCCGCGGGCGGCACGGCTCGACCGGGCGGATTCCTTCGCCCGTTCCCTTTGAAACTTTTCCGCCGCCTGCAACTCCAATCTGGCAGCCCATAGATTTCGTACCTAAGAAGGGGAAACGAAATGCAATCGCTTAGTCGCCTCGCTCTACTTCTCTTCGCCTCGCTTCTCGGCGCCACGGCCTGTAACGCCCGGGCCAACTCCGCGGCCCCCGTGCCCGCCCCCGCGGTCGATGCTCCGCGCGCCACGCTCGCAGGACAGCAAACCGCCGTCATTTCTGGCGGATGTTTCTGGGGCATTCAGGCGGTCTTCCAGCATGTAAGGGGAGTCATCAGCGCGACCTCCGGCTACTCCGGCGGCTCGTCCAAAACCGCCGAGTACGAAACCGTCAGCACCGGCGAAACCGGACACGCCGAGTCGGTGCAGATCGTCTACGACCCCTCGCAAATTACTTACGGCGAACTGCTGCGCGTATTTTTCTCGGTCGCGCACGATCCCACGCAGCTTAATCGCCAAGGCCCCGACGAAGGCACGCAATACCGGTCTTCCATTTTCTACAGCAACGATGAGCAGAAACGGATCGCCGAGGCTTACATCGCTCAGCTTGATCAGGCGAAAGTATTTTCGCGGCCGATCGTGACCAAGGTCGTGCCGCTGCAGGCGTTCTATCCCGCCGAGGCCTATCATCAGAACTACGCGACGCTGCATCCGAACGAGCCCTACATCATGTTCAACGATGCGCCCAAGGTCGAACATCTGCGGCAGGAGTTTCCCGCCCTTTACACGGGAAAGTAGGACACCCCAGCCGCGAAGCGGCGATGCAGCCCACAGCGCAAGCTGTGGGTTTGCGTCGAGGAAATGCCAAGCCCCGAAGGGCGAACGAGAAAGTGCAGGCGAAGGAGGCTACGATGTTTGATTCCGATCACGAAGCAACGAATGCCGGTTCCACGAATCTGCGCCGCCGTACCTTCCTCGCGAGTGCTGCCGCAGCCATCGGAGGCCTGGCCATCTGGCAATGGCGAAAGCCCGCGATCCTCGCGGCCGCCCACGCCGCGCCGGGCGAGCCGAAAGAAGTCACGGTGGTTCGATTCTCCGATTCCGGCGAGCGCCTGAAAACCGAGCGTGTGCCAAGAGTTGTGAAGACGGAAGACGAGTGGCGCAAACAACTTTCCGGAAACGCGTTCGACATTACGCGCCACGCCGATACCGAGATCGCATTCACGGGAAAATATTGGGACCTGCACGACAAAGGCCTCTACCGCTGCATCTGCTGCGACAACGCGCTGTTCGATTCCGCCACGAAATTCGAATCCGGCACGGGATGGCCCAGCTTCTGGGCGCCCATCGCGGCGGAGAACGTGACCGAGATTCGCGACAGCGCGCTCGGCATGGTGCGGACTGCCGTAGCCTGTACCGAATGCGACGCGCATCTCGGCCACGTGTTCGACGACGGCCCCCAGCCGACGGGCCTGCGCTACTGCATGAACTCGGCCTCGCTGCATTTCGTGAAACATGGCTAACTTTGCGGGAGCCGTCGGGCTTCCGGAAAAAAAGCTTTTAACCGCTGAGCGCGAAGAAAAGCCGCAGAGAACGCTGAGAAAGTTTCTTGACTTTGTTTCTCTCGGCGTCCTCTGCGGCTTTTCTCAGCGAACTCGGCGATTAAAAACTTTTGCGCGTGCCGCTCATCTCCGTTTCTCCTGAACAAACCTTGCGGCAGTGACGCCCAGCAACAGCTCTATAATTACACGATGAACTCTTCGCTGCCTGCGTTCCGCGAACCCACCGCGGTCGAAAAACTCTTCAACCGATCGTTCGGATTCATCGTCGGCCTCGGTCTGGGTCCGTCGCACATTTATCTTCTGGAAGTTCGCGGACGCAAATCGGGCAAGCTCTTCACCACACCGGTCGATCTGCTGGAACTCGACGGCAAGCGCTACCTGGTCGCGCCGCGCGGGCGCACGCAATGGGTGCGCAACGCCGAGGCCGCCGGAGAAATCACGCTGAAGAAGGGCAGCAAGCGCCTGAAGTTCCGTCTGCTCGCAATTTCTGACGCCGACAAACCGCCAATCCTGAAGGCGTATCTCGATTCCTTTCGCCGCGAAGTGCAAACCTACTTTCCAATTCCGGCGGGATCGCCGGCAGAATCTTTCGCCGCGATCGCGGGAAGTTATCCGGCGTTTGAGTTGGTCGCAGATTGACTTGCTTTTCCGCATTGCTTTTCAGCACGCGGAAATATTTTTGATGACCGCGCCTCTTTCTCAGCGCTCCGCGATGCAGCGTACTCGACGCGGCTTACGGGCTCGCGATCTTGCTGCGCGAGATCGGCGAGAAGGTAGAGGTCTTCAGCTTCTCGAACTCGCTGGTCGAAGTGCCGCCAGCAACAAGAACGGCGTCGGCTACGGCAAGGGGACGCACGTCGACGACTGGAGTGAGGCGGTCGTCGAGAGGGACGGGGCGGGATTAGCAAGACTTCATCGCGCGCGACGTGCGCCTTACTTGTTATCGCTGTCGACCTGCCCTGCGCTCTTTAATGTCACCTGATCGCTTGAGACTGCCCCACTTTTTACCGTCGGCGGAGCTTTCTCCTGATGATCGGTTTTCGTGGAAGGCGGCTGCCGCGGCGGATCACTTGTATGCTCGCTACTGATTGGGTTGATCATATTCTCCAGGCTCCTAAGTAAAGCATCGGCAGCCGGAGCAGAAACCTTAGAGCAATGCGAGGGGCGCGAGCATCTTTGGTAAGAGTTACTGGCTAGCTTTGGCGTATCTTTCTGACTGTCTTCGCGCTGACTGCCTTCGCGCCAGTTTCGAGCGCCTTGTTGCCTGTGTTTGCGGGAGCCGCAAAACCGATCCGAGTGCGCGTCGGTTCGCCAGGGTTCATCAGTTCGTGAATCGCCTCCATCAAGGCGCGAATATCCGTGTCATGACCCTCCAACCGATGCTCCAGTTCCGCCAGTTTGGCCAGGATCTGGCGACTGCCTGCGATGGCGCGGCGCATGCGCACAAACGCCAGCACCACGAACACACTCATTTCGATGGCGCGTTCCGAGCTCAAGACCGTGGCCGCCATGATGGCGCCGTGCTCGGTGAACGCGTAAGGCCGGTAGCGCGTGCCGCCGTGTCCGGCACTTGAGATCACATTTTGTGATCTCAAGATTTTCATTTCGTGCGGTGAGACCTGAAACAGAAACGCGAGAGGAAACCGCTTCGCGTTGCGCTTGACCTGCTGGTTGAGCTGCCGAACTTTTACGCCGTAGAGTTCCGCGAGGTCGGTATCGAGAATAACTCTCTGTCCGCGAAGAACGAATATTTTCGAATCAACTTTTCTGGCCAGCACGGTCGCCGTCTTCGCCATATTTCACGCTCATTTCCAATCTTGAGATCACAATTTGTGATCTCAAGTTTCGAAAGCAAAATCAGCACAAGCATAGCAGCCGCCGAGGATTCCGACTGCCGCGAAAGTGCATAGATTTCGCCGGCATGCCGACCAGGGAACAAATGACTCCAGCGCAGAAAGGCTAGACGCTCGCTTCGAAGAAGCTCTCATCGGGCTTGGTATTGATTGCCTCCGCTGGAGCGGCGGCCGTAACATCCTGCACGAACTCGCGCCGACGCTCCGGACCTTTGCGTTCCAGCACACGCACGCGCCGTGTGGGCATGGTAGTGGGTTCGAGGCTGACAATGCGGCCGTCGCGCACTTGAATCTGCGAGCGGAACCAGTCGGTGCGAAACATGCGGCCTGCGGCATAGAACGTCATCGAAGCGGCAATTGGTCCTTCGAACTCGGTTCCGGTGCAGCCCAGGATGCGGCGTCCCATTTCCTGCGTCCAGGTCAGGCCGCCGACCAAAGGATCGTTCAGGCGGCAGCGTTCGAAGGGCGTAGCATGCGAGATTTTTCGCAGTTGAAGTAATTGCAGCAGCACCGACGTCTTGGCCAAATTGGTGACCACCACACGAGCCTCGGTGGCCGAAACTCGCTCCATCTTGATGTGCAGATCGGGAGACCATTCACGCTCGAATTCTTCGCGCGCCAGGGCCAAACCTTTGTCGGTGGCTTCCACATAGCGCAAAGTAGCGCGGGCCAGAATCACGCTGAAGAACGTAGTCACCACGGTCGCAATGACCGGAATGTAGCTCATCAGCGTGGAAAACGGGATGCGATACGAGTTCATCAACTGCATTTGCATGGATGCGTATGGCTCCTGCGGACGCGGTCTCGAGAACGGGTAACGATCTTGACGAGTCTAGCGAGCGGGGAGCGGAGACTCCAGATGCGCATGGTGCCGAGGCGGTAACCGGGGGCGGCCAAGCACTTTGGTAACCGCTGCGAGCCTGGGATTGGCAGTTTCTTTGATGACAGCCTCGCCTGACAGCGGCCATCTCAAAGCAGGCCGGGAGGAAACGCCTGACCGGATTCTCTACTCTAAGACGCTGTCGTCCAGTTTCTTCTTGCCCCAGTCAGCCGCGGCTTGCACAAAGGCGAGAACTACGGGATGCGGCTTCTTTTCCGTCGATGACAGTTGCGGTTGGAAAAGTGTGGCCAGAAAAAAGCGGTGCGTCGGCGACTCAATGGCGCGGACCTCGCCCTCGGCCCCGCGGGCAACCACCGGGAATCCGGCTTCCATGGCAGCCCATTCGAAGTCAGGATTGATTTCGAAGTTGCAGAAAAATTCTTCGGTCGCGGTCTCTTTGTCTTTGCCATAAAACGACTGCAGGTAGGAGCCAGGCCGCAGGCGAATCTCCGGAATTTTGCCCGAGAGTTTCGGAGCGCCGCCCTTGCGGTCGGGAACGGCGCAGGCCACGGGATAGATGATGATGTTTTTCGAGCCGGAATTATTCTCGGCGCTGTCGGCGTCGGCAATGTGCAGGACGTTGCGGGCGAATTCGATGAAGGCATATTGAAATCCGGCGCAGGTGCCGAGGAACGGCCAGTCGCGGCGGCGGGCAAATTCAATGCCCTTGAGCATGCCCTCGAAACTCTTGTAAGGACTTCCCGGCGAGGCCCACAGCCCGTCGAAACTCTCCAGCGTCTTTTCCGCCGACGGCGCCAGTAGTGAAGGCGTGGAAAGCCACTCGGATTCAACCGTCAGTTTGAGCTGGCGGGCAGCATGCTGCAAGGCGTCGTTCGTGGCATGGTGTGAGCGGAAGTCGGCGTTGAAGTCGCCCAGTATCCCGATGCGGACGGCGTCGCTCACCGCTTGATTGTACTAGAGGGGCTGCGGCTGCCTCGGCGCGGACTGGCCAAGACAGGGTTAGAAGCGTGGTGCGCGCGGGTCGCTGAAAAAAGTGTGCCCGATTGCGACCGGGGCGCCGGCCCTGCGCGATTGGTTCGCCGGCGACAGTGTAAAATGCAGTCCTGTTTTCTGGCCGCTGGATTCCTATTCCGCGTACTTGCCAGGGACCGGTGCCCCGTTTCGAGACGGCACGAGATCAGCATGACTCGACAGGTGCGATGAAGAAGCTCGGGTTTGTGGCGGCACTCATACTGCTGGCCGTGGCCATGTTGTCCACTCGTTACTATATGGTGGATTTGCCGGTCTATCATTTCCTCGGCGGCGGCGAAGTCCCCGACCCCGCGACCTTACATCTGCGCGGAGAATTCGTAGAGAGCAATCTAGGCGCGGCCCAGGCTCCCTCGGGATCGCTTACCGTGCGCATGATCGCGCAGCAATTTGTTTTCGTGCCCCAGTGCATTGAAGTGCCAGCCGATGTTCCCATCACTTTTCGTGTAACCAGTGCCGACGTCGTGCACGCGCTGAGCTTCCTGGGCACGGACTACGCACTGAAAGTCGGGCCTGGCGCGGTTAGCCAGGCCACCTTCACCTTTACCCGCCCAGGCACGTTTCAAATTCCCTGCCACGAGTTCTGCGGCGCAGGCCATTACGCAATGAGAGGCCGGCTGCATGTAGTTCGGCGGGATCAGTTCGCGGCCTTGCTTCCCAGCGAAAGGCGGACCTGTGAATCACGCTAGTCGGACTTCGCTTTTGCGAATGGCGCGTTGGCTCGCAATCCTGCTGGCTTCGTGTGGGTTGGCTTTTCTGCTGGCGGGTGTGAATTCTTCCGCGCAAAGTTCCGCAAAATCGGCTTCCGCCACTCCGGAGAATAACCAACCTTCGGTTCGCATACCGTCGAACGTGGCTTGGACGCCGGAAGTTCTGAGCCTCGCATCCAGCGGTGACGCTTTTCACGGCCTGCTCCTTGCCCGCCGTTGCAATCATTGTCATGGCGAAGAAGGGTTCAGCTCCGTTCCCGCTTTTCCCAACCTCGCGGGGCTGGACCGGTTGTCGCTCTGGAAACAGATGCAGGATTTTCGATCCGGCAAGCGTACTTCCCCGGTGATGCAGCCCATCGCCGAGGGACTTTCCGCGCGCGATTCGGCCGATCTGGCCGCTTATTTCGCGATGCTGCCCACTGCGAACGATCCGCAAGACAATCGTTCATTTCCTCAGGCCCTGCGAGAAGCTGATCGCGCGCCACTGGCCAACCGCCTGATTGTCTTCGGAGATGGCCGGCGAGGGATTCCGCCTTGCCAGTCGTGCCACGGTCCGGTCGGTTATGTGCAAGGAGCTCCGCCGCTCGCTGCGCAGAACGGCGACTATCTTCAAGAACAGCTGGAGCATTTTTCCGATGGAAATCGGACCAACGATATTAACGTTCGCATGCGCAGCATCGCCAGACAGTTGACCGCAGCGGAAAAGTCAGCCGTCTCGCAGTACTACGGCGCCGGGCTGGGCCCCGGGGCAAACTCACGCTAGAGTCGGCTTAGGAGCCTCGTCCAGGAAAACGATCCGCCTAGAACAGTCCCTTGATGCCTAAAAACAAGTAAAGACTGATCAGCGCGAGCGCCGGCCCACCCCAGATCATCAGCGCGCATTTCCACCCAAGCGAGCGGGCGACTTCCTGCTGGCTGCGCCACGAGATCATGAAAGTTTTATTGTTGCTTCCCTTCATCAGCACTACGGGCGGATTCGGATCGAAGCCGTCGTCCGCTTGCGCGCCGTTGGAATTTCCTGGAGCGCTCCCTGCAGGCGTCGCGTTTGCTGGATCGGGCATCACCAGTACAGCGCCCGACGCGGTTGCCGCTGGGCGCACCCCTGCCGCGGCCCAGGTCGCGGGGCTTGCGAGTCCTGCCTTTAGCAGGGCGGCAGAAATCTTTTGTTGCTGCGACATTTCGGAAGACTTCACGGGCGCGCCTTCCGGAGACAGGCGGATCACTTCATGGCGAGTGTTGGATGGAGTTGCGAACGGTTCGATCGAGGACCCCGTGTCGAAGTCATCGTCATGTCGATGGACTGAGAAAGAAAATAAATTCGACGAGAGCGATAGCCTTCCGGACGAAAACGAGTTCAGCGTTTCCGCATCTTGCACCGGTTGCGGGCCGACTTCGATGCCCGGATTTTCGCCGAGCGTGCCCAGCAGGAACAGCGAGTTCTTCGGCTTGATGCAATACTCTTCCACCTTAATTTTGTTGCTGGTGACAATCCCATGGCGCGAAAGAAAGCTGTGCACGTTGGCCGGAGCGGCATCTTTCGTCGTGAAAAACGAATCGCAGAATTCTTCCTTGAAATCGCAGTGCAAGTCGAGATCGGCGCCACGCGGATCGACCAGCAGGCGCCCGGTATTGTCGTCGACAAAAAAAGGCAAGTGCATGCGCTCGCCCGCAACCTTGACCCAGGCTTTATTCTTGCCGCTCTGCTTCCATTCCCAGACCAGCGTGCGGTAGTAGTAGCAGGCGCGGCCGGTGATGGGGGCGACCATCGTGTAGGGGCCGACCGCCTGGCCGCTCACTTCAATCATTCCCATCGCCGCGCTGCGGATTCTGGAAAACGGCGTATCGAGAATCAGACGCCGGCGCTGCAGCAGCTTGAATCCGTAGAAGAAGAGCCCAATCCCCGCGCAGAAGCCGAGGATGCAATAGAGCAGCAGTCCTCTCGGGTCATTTGCGTGCAGAAGCAGCGTGGTTAGGCTCAGGGCTGAGGCGATCATCGATGGAGGCCGCGGGCAGGCTGGAACCGGCCTCCCTGCTATCAGGCTAGCCAATCGAGGACGCGCGAAGCAGCAGGAAACGGCAGAATGGGCTTACGTTGGTAATTTGCAGGCGCGGCCGGCAGAGGCTCGGAGAACCCGATTGCTGGCGGGTTCTGGAGCCGCCGCGCATCGCTGCGGTTGCAGGTTGGCGGACGAAGGGCACCCGCCCCGATTCGACTCATTTTTCGCGAACTACCAGACGTCGCAGCGTTTACCTTCGGGACGGACCATCGGCGCGTCCGCTTTGCAGCTCCACGCCGCTTTGAATTCCGGCAAGTTCGATAACGGCCCAATCACGCGATATTTCGCGATCGGGTGCGGATCGCCCTGCACCATCAGGCGCTGGGCTTCGGGCCGAATTTCGTCGCCGCGAAACTGTCCCCATGCGATGAAGAACTGCTGCTCAGGCGTGAAGCCGTCAATATCCGCCGGACGCGGCTTGCCCTGCAACGACTTCTGGTAAGCCAGATACGCGATCTTCGCGCCGCCCAGATCGCCGATGCTCTCGCCCAGCACCAGCTTGCCGTTGTGGTGAATATCTTTCTCGATGTAGTAGTGATCGAACTGGTCGACCACACACGCGGCGCGACTCTGAAAATCTTTCAGGTCGGCGTCAGTCCACCAGTTGCGCAGGCGGCCCAGGAAATCGAACTGCGCGCCCTGGTCGTCGAAGCCGTGCGAAATTTCATGCCCGATCACGACGCCGATTGCGCCATAGTTCACCGCGTCGACAGCGTTCATGTCGAAAGCCGGTGGTTGAAGAATTCCCGCCGGGAATTCGATGGAGTTCAGCAGTGGATTGTATTCTGCGTCGGAGGTGGGCGGCGTCATTCCCCAGCGACCGCGGTCGACGGCTTTGCCGATCAGCGCGCGGTCGTCTTCTTCGACGAATTTTCTTCCCGCGATCATGTCCTCAAAATAAGCATCGCGTCGAATGGTGACGTGGCTGTAGTCCTTCCACTTGTCGGGATAGCCGATCTTCGGCTGGAAGGTGGCGATCTTCGCCATCGCTTTTTCTTTCGTGTCATCGCTCATCCAGGGACGGCTGAGAATGTCGTCGCGCATGGCCGCGAGCAGATTGCGCACCATTTCCTGCATGCGCGCCTTGGCTTCGGGCGGAAAATATTTCTCCACGTATTTCTGTCCGAGGGCTTCGCCGAGAAGTTGATCGGTGGATTCAACGCAGCGCTTCCAGCGCGGCTTCATCTCGGTCGTTCCGGCCAGATACTTGCCTTTGAATGCGAAATTCTCTTCGACGAATGGGGTTGAAAGCGAGTCGGCGACGGAATCCAGCAACTGCCATTTCAAATAAATTTTCCAGGCGGCCAGCGGCGTCTGCTGCATCTGCCGGTCGACTTCCTGCATGAACTTGGGCTGGTCGACGTTCAGGTCGACGTCGGTGGGAATTTCTTTGTGCTTGAAATACGCGGTCCAGTCGACGTGCGGAGCCATGGCCTGCAGTTGCGCGAACGTCGTGTTGTGATCGGTCGCCGCAGGGTCGCGCAGGGCAACGTTGTCGAGCGAGGCTTCGGCCAGTTTGGTTTCCATCGCAAGAACGGTCTGCGCTGCGGCGGCCGCGGATTTCTGGTCCCAGCCCGCGAGCTTGAACATCGTCGTGACGTGCTCGACATATTTTTCGCGAGCTTCTTTAAAGCGCGGCTCCGGCTTCAAATAGTAGTCGCGATCGGGCAGGCCAAGACCGCTGGCGCCCAGATCGGCCAGCACCCACGAAGGCTTGTGCGGATCTTGCGAGCTGCCGAACGCGAACGGAACCTGCACCAGAATGTCGTGCATCTCGGCCATGACCTGCTGCAGGGCGGCGATGTCGCGGGCCGCATCGATCTTGGCGAACAGCGGCTTCACCGGATCCATGCCGCGGGCATTCACGCGCGACTCATCCATGCAAGCGCCGTAATAGTCGCCGATGATTTGCTCGGTGCTGCCCGGGGCAGCAGATTTGTCGGCAGCGGCGGCTTCGAGAATTTCGCGCAGTTTGTCTTTCGAAGATTCGCCCGCCTGCCAGCGCTTGCTCCAGCGCGTCATCGATGCAGGAATCGGATTGTTGGCGCGCCAGGTGCCGTTGGCAAATTCGTAAAAGTCATCGCAGGGAGCGGCTTTGCGGTCGAGATCGGCGACGTCGATGCCGTGGAGAGACTGCGACTGGCACAATGCCAATGGCGCAGATGCCAGCAGAAGAACGAAAAACGCCCGGAACAAATCTCGCGCAAGTTGCATGAATTCTCTCCAGATAAACGTGGAAATCGGCGGACAGCCATTGTAGATCAGGCACGAGGCAACGCGCTCCCGATTTAGAGCGAGAGTCGGCCGATTTGGCGGGCGCATCTCGCGGAAAACACGCAAGAACGGGGAAAACGAATCCTTGGATGGCAGGCGGAGCATGGCCAACGACGTCTGGCCAGCGAGGAATGTTTCGTGAAGAATGATTACCGGAATGTCTAGCGACGCGGGCGTCGAGCAGCGGGTTTCGTCGTCTTCCGCCTTCGTTTCTTGGGAGCCGGTCGCGACCGATCCGGATCCTTCCGGGTGCTTTTCTCCGCAACGCTTGCCTCGACGCTAGAGCCGATCAGCCGCGTGGCTCGGGCGATCGTGCCGGCCGCTCGCCCGACATTGCGGGCGACCGTGTTCAGCAAGGACTCCGTCGCGGAGCTCTTTTTCGCTTTGCTCACGCTGCGTTTTTTGGGAGCGTGGGTCGCTGCCTTCACAAGCGCCCCATCAGAGCAAGGATGACCACGATGATCAGCACCAGGCCCAATCCGCCGCTCGGGTAATAGCCCCAGCCAGCGCTATAAGGCCATGTCGGCAGTGCACCCAACAACAGCAAAACCAACACGACCAGCAATATCGTTCTCATTCGAGTCTCCTGCCGAAACCCACACTGCGGCACGACCGTCATCGCCGCTGCAACTTGGTTGCGGAATTGTCAGGCTCAGTTGCTCGAGATTTCGTAGGACGATCGATGGGGATATCAGGGTGCAGAACTTGCGGAGCTTGCTTGCGGATTAACCGCCGGCTTTAAGTTCGGTCAGGACTTGCTTGGCGATTTCTTTCAACGTCTCGAAGACTCCGACGCCCTGGAAGGCGACGGCTTCGACGATGGCTTCATTTTTCTTGCGCAGTTCAGTGGCCAGCAGATCAACGGGCAGAATGTTAGGCAGGTCGCGCTTGTTCAACTGCAGCACGTAGGGAATTTTATTGAAGTCGTAGCCATGCTCTTTCAGGTTCGACATGAGATTGTCGAGGGCTTCGACGTTGGCGTCCATGCGCTGCTCCTGCGAATCGGCGACGAACACGATGCCGTCCACGCCGCGCAGAATCAGCTTGCGGCTGGCGTCATAAAAAACCTGGCCGGGAACGGTGTACAGATGGATGCGGGTCTTGAAGCCGCGAACATTTCCCAGATCGAGGGGAAGGAAATCGAAGAACAGGGTGCGCTCGGTTTCGGTGGCCAGCGAGATCATCTTGCCCTTCTGCTGGTCCGCAGTTTTCTGGTAGATCACCTGCAGGTTCGTGGTCTTGCCGCCCAGTCCGGCGCCATAGTAGACGATCTTGCAGTTGATCTCACGGGCTGCGAAGTTGATGAAACTCAAAGGCTTTCCTCAAATGCAGGCATACCCTCAGGGGGTTCGCCGCGCACACCACGGTCCTTTTGGAGGCTCGGGCTCTTTATATCACACGAAAGGTACCAAACGCAGGTTACTCAGGTGACCCCCCGCCAACAGCAGGTGAAAGCCGGGCAACTCTCGACGCTGGCGGAAGGAAATCAATGAGCCGTCGGAATCGCGTAGTAGCCATCTTTAGCAGCAACTTTCAAACCTTTTCGGTCGACTCTCACATCGATGTCACGATACGCCGAAGTGCCGGTCACGGCCTGCGGGCTGTAGCCCAAAGTGTATTGATTGCGGGCTTCGGAAGTGATTTGCGCATACGCTTCTTCAATCGCATTCCGCGAGAGTTCGGGAAGCGCGTCGGCCCCGCAGGTGGCGTGAACAAACTTTTCGAGATTGTTGTTCCGGCCCTGGTCGGGCAGATGAAATTTATCGAGCTGGCGGAAACCGGGCAACGCACCGCTATCCACCAGCACCGCTCTCACCTGAATGTCGCGACTCTGCAGCAGGTGGAGCACGCCCTTGTAGCTTGCCTGGCTGCCCATTTCACGTCCGTCACTGATGACGAAAATTACTTTGCGCCGTTCCTTTGGGCGTTTGCTCAGGTCGAGCGCGGCCCGCAGGATGGCATCATTCAGCACATGGGATTCCCGCTCGGGAGTGTTCACGGGCTGAATAATCGGACCACCGGCCGGGGCACCGTTCACCGTAGGGCCGCCGGGACCGAGTGGACCGCCCATCACCGGCGGGCCGCCACTGCCCCGCACCTGCTTCAGATCGGTCAGCGCCGCGTTCAGCCTTTCCTGTTTTCTGGTGAAATCGGTGACCTGGCTGACGGCGTTGCTATAGGCATAAAGGGCAACTTCGTCGTAAGGGCTGAAGGCTCCGATCAGAGCGGGGTAAGTCTGATTCACTTTCTGCAGCGCAACGTCTGACATATTGGTGTCGATGACGATCGCCACCGAAAGCTCAAACGGGTCGCTGGTGAAGTAGGTCAGATTCTGCTTCTTGCCGTTCTCGAACACGCTGAAATCTCTGGGCAACAGGCCATCGACGGGATGCCCGCTGGAGTCCTTCACCATCACGGGAATCTGCACGAAGTTGACCGTAACCGGGATCGTGTAAATGTCTTCTTTGGAGCCCAGTTGGTTTCTCGGGCCCCTGCCGGGAGAAATGGTCTCAACTGGTGGCATGGGAGGAGGACCCTGTTGTGTCTGATCTTGTTGAGTTTGACCCTGGCCGGTCTGGCCTGCGGATGGCGTCGGGTCGCCGGGATAAGGAATCGGCTCGGCTTTTCCCGGCGGCGGCGTCGGAAGCTTGGCCGGGGGCGGCGGCTGCGTGGTCGAAGGCGCGTCAGGAATATCCTGCCCCGATTGAGAGGCAGCTGGAGGGGGAGTCTGAGTCTGGCCGCTCTGCGCCTGCAGAGCCGGAATTGCCAGGCTAAAAACGATTGCCAGAGCAGCGAACGCCCTTCCCCGCGGACTCCAAGCCTGATTGACGGTCACTGGCGCCATTCTTATCCTCGCCTCGAAAAAAGCCGGTTTCTCTCTCTCAGATGCCCGACCCGGCCTATTTGGTGCATCTAAACCTACTGGACTAGACTAACACTAACTCCGAATCGCGAGAGACCCCCGCATGCCGAAGCTTCTGCTTGCTGCACTTGTCGCTAGACGTCGAATCCTGGCCATCGTGGCCACGGCCTTGTTCTTTGGAATTCCGTTCTCGATCGCACAGCCGGCGGCGGGGCAGCAAACGACTGCTCCCGAGCAGAAGTCCCCCGACCAGAAAACGTCTGACCAGAAATCCGACGACTCGCAGGAGCCCGCAACCACATTGAAGGTGAACGTCAACATCGTGCAGCTGTTCTTCAACGTGAAGGACAAGCACGGCGCGCTCATTCCGAATCTGACCAAAGACGACTTCTCAATTTTTGAAGACGGCCAGGCGCAGACCGTGAAGTACTTCACGCCCGAGGCCAATCTCCCGCTCACGCTCGGCATCCTGATCGACTCCAGCGGCAGCCAGTTGCGCGTGCTCGACATGGAGAAAGAAGTTGGGGGCGCCTTCCTGAAACAGATCCTCACTGACAAGGATCTCGCCTTCGTGATCGACTTCAATGTCGATGCTTCGCTACTGCAGGACTATACCCGCGACGTCCACCGCCTGCAGAAGGCGCTCAATTCCGTGAAGATCAATTCCGGCGTGACCATGCCGACCTTGCCGGGCGCCGGGGGTGGGCCAGTCCCGACGGCGCAGTCACCTGGCACGGTTCTCTATGACGCAGTTTATCTTTCCGCCCACGACATGCTGGCGAAAGAAGTGGGACGAAAGGCGATGATCCTGCTGACCGACGGTGAAGACGAAGGCAGCCGGCTGAAAATCAAAGATGCCATCGAGGCCGCTCAGAAAGCGGATTCCATTGTCTACGTGCTGCTGTGCGCTGACCGCGGATTCTACGGAAACATGAGTATCGGCTACGGGGGCGAGGGCGAGATGCGGAAAATGACCGAGGCCACCGGCGGCCGAGTCATCAACGTGGGCAACAAGTTCGACAAACTCCGCGAAGCTTTCGACCAGATCGCCTCTGAACTGCGCAGCCAGTACAACATCGGCTACACCCCCACCAACACCAAGCTCGACGGCGGCTACCGCAAGATCGAAATCAAGAACAAACAGAATTACAAAATCCAGTCGCGCGCCGGATATTACGCCGGGCGTAAAGAGGAAGACTAATTCGCTTGGTCTGGATTTTGTGGAGCGGGCACTCTTGCCCGCTGCCTTTGATCTTGATCTTGATTTTGATCTCGTCTTTTCTTGTTGCAGGAAAATCAGAGACAACACCTACGTGAAAGGCAGCGGGCAGGAGTGCCCGCTCCACAAGAAACTTAATTCACTCCGCAGCTTCGGTCCATAAGACCCGGCGGCCTTCACGGCTGCTTTTGTGCGCCAGCACGAGTGAGCGCATGGTGCGCAGGGCTTGCTCGGGCGTGACGTCGAGCGGAGATTTCTTTTCAATCGCGTCTCGCACGTTGGCGTAGTAACCGCGATAGTCGCCGCGTTCGGTCTTCACTTTTTCAGTTCCGCCACCCACGCGGCTGAGCGTTCCCCAGCGGTCTTCGGTTTCCACGCCCCAGTCCGCGCCCCAGTCGGGCCCGTCAGGGCAAGTTGGGCTTCGTAGGATTTCTTCCTGCGGATCCATTCCGTACTTGATGAACGATCCCGCCGTGCCGTGAATCAGCAGGTGCGGGCCCGGTGCGTAGGCGATGATGCGCGCGCACAACCTCGCACGCAGATGCGGATACTCCATGATCACGTCGAAGGAATCGTCGATCTGTGAAGTCTGGCGCTGGCAGAATCGCCGACGCGCAGATCGATTCCGGCGTGCCGAACAAAACTAATGCTTGGTCGATCAAGTGCGGACCGAGATCCCATAGCACGCCGGCTGCGGGGTGATCGGGTCGCTCGCGCCAAGCGTTGGGCTTGGACTCGAGACGAAAGCGGTCAAAGCGGGCTTCGTACTCGACCACTGCGCCCAGCGCGCCGGATTTCACGAGTTGCTTCACGGTGTGGAACTCGCCGTCCCAGCGGCGCTCCTGATACACCGTGACCAAACGGCCACGCTCGGCGGCGATGCGGACGAGTTGTTCGGCTTCCGCTAGAGTCGGCGTGAAGGGTTTGTCGACGACTACGTCGCGACCGGCTTCGAGGCAGGCTTTGGTGTAGGAATAGTGCGAATCGTTCGGCGTGGCAACGACGATCAAGCCGATCGACTTGTCGGAAAGCAATTCGTCGAGCGTGCGCGCGATGCGGACTTCAGGATATTTCTGCTTCGCGTTCGAGGAGTGGCGCTCGAGAATGCAGGCCAGTTCCATCCCCGGGACGCCGCGAATGACGGGCGCGTGAAACGCCTGCCCCGCCAGACCAAATCCGATCAACCCGACTCGTACCATGATTCCTTCCTTTGCCGTTCCTGACTTCAGCGATCCTTTTTCAGCGATCTGGTTCAGCGGTCTTTCACGCGGCGCACGAATTTTAATCCGGACCAGACTTCGGTGACCGCGCATACTTTCACGTCGACCAGGCCGGCGTCCAGGCCGATTTCGCGGACCGTGTTCCCGTCGAGGTCGGTGGGCACGCCGGAAGCTTTCTTCGGCCAGCTTACCCACAACATGCCGGCGGGGGCGAGCAGTTTGCTGATGCGCTTGAATTCCTTGCGGAGGATGGGTTTTGATTTTGTGAACAGCATGGCGAAGTCGAGCGGAGTTTTTCCGTTGACGGTCTCGCAGCTGGCGAGTTCGGCGCTCAGCTCGGCGCGTACTTCGGGCGGAGCGTCGAGCAGGCACACGCGGAATCCGGGCTTGATGCCCAGCTTTTTCGGGAGCGGAGTTCCGGAATATCCTGGCATGGCTTCCCGCCGAGACTTGCGGGAAACCATCTTAACTTATTTGCGCCGGTTATTGAGCGCTGGGGGCGTACCATCCGCGGCGGGCGCGGACCCGGAAATTTTTGGCGTCGTTGGGGACGATTTCGATGGTGCGGTAATGGCCGTCGGCCCTGAGATCGGCGGGTTTGTAGGAGAGGGCGTACTGGCTGCGGAGTTCGTCCTGAATTTCGGCGAAGGCGTTGGCCACGTCGCGAATCTGGAAGGGATGGAAGGGGCGCCCGCCGGTGGCGTCGGCAATGCGATCGAGAACTTTGTCGCCGGGGCCTTTGGTTCCGCTCACGTTGGTGCTGATGGTATAGACGACGGCCTCGGCGCGCTGCGCCATTTCGATGGCCTCTTCGCGGGTGACGTGACTCTGATTGTCGTCGCCGTCGCTGAGCAGGATGATGGCGCGGCGCACGGTTTCACCCTTCGGCGCTTTCATCAGCTTATCGCGGCAGGCAAAATACAGGGCATCGAATAATGCCGTGCCGCCGCCGGGATGCAATTCATGCACTCCGTGCGCCAGCTTTTCGGAGTCGTCGGTGAAATCCTGCGTGACTTCGGGAGTCACATCGAAGCCCACGACAAATGCCTGGTCTACGTGGGGATGAATGGTCTGATTCAAGAATTCGATGGCGGATTCCTGTTCGAACTTGAAGCGGTCGCGCACGGAATTGCTGGCGTCGATGAGCAGGCCGACCTGGAGCGGGAGATTGGTTTCAGCGTGGAAGCTGCTGATGGACTCGGGCGGCTTGTTGTCGTCGACCACGCGGAAATCGTTCTGCTTCATGTCGGTGATGCGGCGACCGTGCTTGTCGGTGACGGTGAAGACGACGTTGACTTCGGTGGCTTTGGTTCGGATGGTGGTGACAGCCTGATCGTCGGACTGCGAAGGGTTGGGCTGAGCCTGCTGCGGCGCGGCTGCGGCTGGAGGGGGCGATGCCGGCGCGGGCGACTGTGCGGCCGCGCTCGCGGCCAAGAGAAGAACCTGAAGCAGAACCAGTCCAGAACGTGGAATCAATCTCGTCCCCAAAGTTTGCACCTGTTCCACCATTATATCTGTCCGTTCTCCAAGGTTGCCAGAAAGGCGTGCAGGTCGGGGGGAAGCGGGCTGGCGAGGGAAATCTTTTCTCCGGTGCGGGGATGAGTGAGTTCGAGTTGGGCGGCGTGCAGAAAATTTCGTGGCAGAGTGAGCGCTGCGCCGGAGTCGGTGGAGCGCCCGTTGCGTGCGCGCATTTCGCGGGGCGCGCCGTAGAGGACATCGCCGACGACGGGGTGTCCGATGGAAGACATGTGGACGCGGATCTGGTGCGTGCGGCCGGTGTCGATCTTTACTTCGACTAGCGTGAATTTGCCGAAGGGCGTCTCCAGGCGGCGGACGACGCTGTAGTGCGAGACGGCCTCGCGGGCACTGGCGTCGCGCGTGCGCGTGGTCATGCGGATGCGGCGGACTGGGTCGCGGCTGATGGGAGCGTTGATGGTGTCGCGTTCTTTTTTCGGCCAGCCGTGGACGAGAGCGATGTAGGTTTTCTTCACTTCGCGCTGGGCGAACTGCTCGGCGAGTTTGCGGTGGGCGTCGTCATTTTTGGCGACTACGATGAGGCCGCTGGTTTCTTTGTCGAGGCGATGGACGATGCCGGGGCGCAGGTCGCCACCGACGGCGGACAGAGTCGAAAAATGATGCAGCAGGGCGTTGACCAGGGTGCCGCGGTTGCGCTGATCTTCGCCGTTGGGATCGATGGCTCCGGCACCGGCATGCACCATCATGCCAGCGGATTTGTTGATGATGGCGAGGTCAGTGTCTTCGTAGACGATGTCGAGGGGGATATTTTCGGCGAAGGCGCGGAGAGGAGGGCGCTCGGCGGCGCCGATGATGCTGACGCTTTCGCCTCCGCGCAGCTTCAGAGAAACTTTGGCGGGAGAATCGTTGACCAGAACTTTTTGCTGCTCGATCAACTCCTGGACGCGGGCGCGGCTGACGTCGAGGTGCGCGGCGAGGAACTGGTCGAGGCGCTGGCCGGCGGCAGCGGGCGCGACGGGGATGGCGGCGGGGAGGTTAGCGGTCATTGCGGCGGACTGGGCTGGAGGCTGGGCGAGGCGGAGTGCAATGGGGCGGGATATACCGTCACATTTTTTTTGCACCTGACCGCTAAAATATCTGTTTTGTTGGAGTTACGAGGAATTGATCTGACCTGATCTCGGCAAAATATTGAGCGCCAAGGGGTTACGGGTAAAATATTGCGGAATAAGGAGTTATAGGGCGGGTTTTCCGGCTGGGCGCATCCCGCTGTTTTGAGGCTGACGACGGGGCTGCTCGTGCTTTCAAACACGGGATATATCTATTCTAACAAGTTGGACGAGGTTCGTCGGGCAGGGCGGAGAGGAAAATTCGCTTTAGAAGCAGGAGGTTAGAGGACCGCTGGAAGTATTTGCTTGACAGGCGCGGATTGTGGGGATTTCTGAGGGTCGAAGTCCGGGGTTCCCACGTCTCGCAAAGTCGGCGAGACGTGGGGCATCCCTTGCTGGGGTTCTGAGAGTTGCCCGCGCTGCATGAAGTTTCGGGCGGTCCCATCTACTGCATCTGTTGTGCCGGGTGTCGTAGGGTCCCTCGCGCACGGCTTTCGCCGTGCTTAGGATGACATCGGGGCAGCGGGAGGGCGGTTTAGCGCGTGGCGGTTGCGGGTCGTGCGGGGGCGGGTTTGGAGCCGGGGCGGAGCCACCAGATGAGGCCGCCGGCCAGGACTAGACCGATTGCGATCAGTTGGGTGCCGCTCATGGCGCCGTTGAATACGGAGCCGCGGCCGGGGTCGTCGCGGAGATATTCGAGGAAGAAGCGGGCGACGCCGTAGATGAACATGAAGGCGCCGATGACCTGGCCGTCGAATTTTCTGTGCTTGAGGATCCACATCAGGATGAAGAAATTGGCCAGCTCGACGGCGGACTCGAATAGCTGGGTGGGTTCGAGGGGCACGCCCAGAGGAGTCCCGGTGATGGAGTTGGCGAGCGGGTTGTGGAACACCACGCCCCACCAGTGACCCGTGGGCTTGCCGTAGCAGCATCCGGCGGCGAAGCAGCCGATGCGGCCGATGGAATGGCCGAGGGCGAGGCCGGGGGCGAAGGCGTCGCAGGTGCCGAGGGCGGGCATGTGATTCTTCCAGACATACCAGGCTGCGGCTATAAACGCGGCGAGCAGGCCTCCGGAGAAGACGCCGCCGGCCTGCAGGGTGTTGATGCTGAAGATTTCGGTGGGATGGGCGGAGTATTCGCCCCACTCGTTGATGACGTAGAGGACTTTGGCGCCGACGATGCCGCAGAGGACGACGAGAATGCCGAGGTTCCAGGCTTTGTCGCCGTCGATGCCGAGGCGCTCGGAGTTGCGGACGCTGACCCATAGGCCGATGAGGACGCCCATGGCGACCAGGAAACCGTAGGTGGGGAGGAAGAACTTTCCGAGATGGAAGAGTTGGGGGAACACGTTGGATTAGATGCGGGAAGTGCTGTCTTTGACAGTTTAACAGGATGGGGGAGCGCTGGGGCTGGGCAGGTTGGCTTGCGCGCTGGGCCGGTGGAGCGGGAGATCCTTCGCTGCGCCTGAAAGGCGGCTCCGCTCAGGATGGCACCAACCGGTATTGGACGGCGGGAGATACTGGCAAGACGGAAGGAGCAAGATCAAAAGCGGCGGACAGGAGTGTCCGCCCCACATACATCAGACATGAAAGCAAGCCGACCCACTGTGCCGTGTGACGGGCCGAGAATGAACCCGTCGGTAGACGTTGGGTGCCCGCCGAGACCCTTTAGGCATCTGCGCATGGCGCAGCGTCGCACACCGGATCTTAGTTCGAGTCGAGCTCCCGTTCATTCAGCATTGGTTCAAAAATCGGTTACCGCCATCACCAACCCGGCAGGCCGGCTTTCAATGTGGATGCTAGGCAATTCCGGAGCGGTTGGCAAGTGGAAGACTCGAAAAAGTTGGCAGGTGGCTTGCAACGAAAGTAATGACCGGTTCACAAATGGGCTTGCCAGGAGGGAAATCAAGAGCCACAAAAAACTCTGCGCATCCTCTGGCATGCGATCTTTTTTGAAAGCGGCGATCGCGGGACAAAGCGACAGGCGCAGGAGGAAATCCTTCCTGTCTGCTTCCGGACCACGGAAGCACTTGATTCTGCTGGGCGAATATGCGTTTATACTGCAGTACGCAAGCGACTGGGCCCCAAGCGTGCGCGTTGGCGGGTCTGCGGCACGCCGGAGAAGTACAAGGCAATGTCCAAATTGCGCACGTCCGCCCTGGCGGCGGCGGCTACGCTCATGCTGGTGCATTGCGTGGTGCTGGTATTCCGCTATGGCACCGCGGCGGCTTCTCTGTGGGGCGACTGGATCGAGACGGCGGCAATTCTAGTTGCGGCGTTTTTCTGCTGGATGACCGCGCGTCGATCGGGTCCATTTGGCAAACGAGTGTGGCGGCTGGTTTTCTTTTCGCTGCTTCTCGCGCTAATTGGCCAGGTCGGCTACACCTATTATTTCGATTATCTGCACGCTCCCTCGGGCACGGTGTGGCCGAGTGACATCCTGGTATTTTTCTGGGTTGTGCCGGCCATGATGACGCTGTTTCTGGGGCCGCGCGACCCGAACAGCGGATTCCGCTGGCTGCGGATTTGTGACTTTGCGCAGGCCTGCGCCCTGGTGCTGGCGCTCGAGCTATCGTTTCTTTACACGCCGTCGCGGTGGGAAGCCTCAGAGCAAGTCATGGCGCTGCGGGCGTTCCATGTGGGAGTGCCATTCTTCGGGCTGCTGGCGTTGAGTTTCCTGGTGCGGGGAGCGCTGTCGCTGTATCAGGTGCCGCGCAGGCTGTTTCTGCGGCTGTCGGTGTTTTTTTTCGCCTACGCCATCACTACCAATGCCACGCTTTACGCCTTTGCCAGGGGGCATATGCAGCAGGGGATTTGGATGGACCTGCTGTGGACAGCGACCTTTTGCCTGTTCATCGTGATTGCGGCCACGTGGGACGGGGCCGAGCCCGATCCAGTGACGATTGTGCCGTTTGCGCCGGGCATGCAGCTGCTTTCGCAGTTCTCGCCTTTGATTATTCCGGCCATCGTTTTTCCCATCGTGTTGCGGATTGCGCAGGAACAGTTTGTTTGGGCAGTGGCGCTGGCGATGGTTTCGTTTGTGGGGGCGAGTGCGCGGCTGTTTGTGGTGCACCGGCAGTTGCTGCGCAGTACCGGGGAGTTGGAAAAAAATCTTGCGCTGCTGCAGGGCATCACGGAGGGAACAACCGACGCGATTTTCGTGAAAGATCTTGAGGGCCGTTACGTGATGATTAACTCCGCGGGCGCACGGGCACGAGGGCGGAGTATAGAAGATGTTATCGGCAAGACCGCGATCGACATCCACGGCGAAAAACACGGCGGCGAGATCATGAAGCGGGACCGCCAGCTGATGCAGTCAGGAGAGACCCATACTTTCGAGGAGACGGGATCGGCGGAGGGAAGCGTCGAAATCTATCATTCCACGAAAGGTCCTTATCGCGACGGGAACGGAAAAATTGTCGGGCTGCTGGGGATATCCCGCGACATCACCGACCGGAAGCGCGCCGAAGAAGAGATGCAGCGGAGTCTGGCTTTGCTGCAGGGCATCATGGAGGGCAGCCCGGATGCGATTTTTGTAAAGGATCTGCAGGGCCGCTACGTGATGATCAATTCCGCAGGGGCTCGCTACCTGGGTCGAACGCCCGAAGAAGTGATCGGCAAAGATGACACCCAGTTGTTCGGTCCGGAAGTGGGGCGTGAAATCGGAGAGCGGGACCGGATGGTGCTGCTGTCGGGCGAGACCGGGGTCTTTGAACAGGTGTTCACCGTCGCAGGTGTGGCACGGACATTTCTAACCACCAAGGGGCCGTTTCGCGATGCGAACGGCAGGGACGTTGGAGTGCTCGGCGTCTCGCGCGATTTTACCGACCGGAAAAAGGTCGAAGAGGAAGTTCGACGGTCGCAGCAGAAGCTGCAAATCCATTTCGAACACACGCCGCTGGCAGTGGTGGAATGGGATATTGAGTTTCGGGTGACGGCGTGGAATCCTGCCGCCGAAGGAATCTTCGGATATTCGCGCGAGGAAGCCCTGGGCCAGCACGCGAGCTTTATCGTCCCGCCGCAATTTCGCCGGCAGGTGGATGAGGTGGGGCAGGCGCTGCTCCATCAGACAGGGGGAACTCGAAGCACCAACGACAACCTCACCAAGTCGGGCAGCACGATTTCGTGCGAATGGTACAACACGCCGCTGGTGGACGAGTTTGGAAAGGTGCTGGGCGTGGCGTCGCTGGTGCAGAACGTAACCGAGCGCGTGGCCCTGGAGGAAAGGCTGCGGCAGTCGCAGAAAATGGAGGCGGTGGGGCGGCTGGCGGGCGGAGTGGCTCACGACTTCAACAATTTGCTGACGGTGATTCTGGGATACTCGCAGATCGTCGCCGAAGGCGTGCCAGCGGGCAGCCGGATGGCCGACGGCATGGGACAGATCAAGTCGGCGGCGGACCGGGCAGCGGGCATCACGCGGCAGTTGCTCGCGTTCAGCCGCAAGGCGGTGCTTTCGCCGCGCGTGATCAACCTGAACGACATCATGTTGAATCTTGATTCGCTGCTGCGCCGGCTGATTGGAGAAGACGTTGAGGTACTGACGGTACCGGCGGACGATTTGGGTTCGGTGAAGGCGGATCCGGGGCAGATCGAGCAGGTCATCATGAATCTTGCGCTGAACGCCCGCGATGCCATGCCGCTGGGCGGAAAGCTCACGCTGGAAACTCTGAACGCTGAGTTCGACGAGTCTTATGCCCAGCGACATCAACCGGCCCAACCTGGACGCTATGTGATGCTGGCGGTGAGCGACACCGGACACGGCATGACTCCGGAAACGCAGGCGCGTATTTTCGAACCCTTCTTCACGACCAAGGAGGTTGGCAAAGGAACTGGACTTGGTCTCTCGATGGTGTACGGAATTGTGAAGCAGAGCGGGGGCTACATCTGGGTTTACAGTGAACCGGGGCAAGGCACAACGTTCAAAATCTATCTGCCTCGGGTGGACCAGCCCGCCGAAACGACGGGCGCGGAGAATCGGCCGAAGAGCGTGCAACGGGGCAGTGAAACCATCCTGCTGGTGGAAGATGATCCGCAACTTCGTCAGTTGAGTTCGTCGGTGCTGACGCATTGCGGGTATAAGGTGCTGACTGCCACGGGGCCGGAAGAAGGGCTGGCGATCTGCAAGGAAAATCATCACGATATTCGACTGCTGGTGACCGACGTGGTTATGCCGCGCATGAACGGACGGCAACTGGCGGAATTGATTCAGAAGGTTTGTCCGAACGTGAGGGTGTTGTACATCTCGGGGTATACCAGTAATGCCATTGTTCACTATGGAGTGCTGGATCCGGGATTATGGTTCCTGCCCAAGCCATTTACGTTGTCGGCGCTGATGGCAAAAGTTCGCGAGGTGCTGGACTCGGAGGGCACGACTCCGCCGGAGGGGGCGGTGCAATAGGAGCGGGAGGTTGAGCGAGAAGAAGCGGGGTCAAAACGAGAATCCAGGCGTTGCGCGAAGTAGACCGAGCTTTCGACTAACCCGCTTTGCGATCTTCACCGAGCACTTCATCGAGGGCATTGGCTAATAGATGCGCGCGCTTCTGATAAGCGGTTGCTCCACCGTCCTGTTTTTTCTTGAGGAGATGATATTCGTCGGCAATATTCAGAGCGGCGAGTACGGCCAGGCGCACGGTGTCGATGGTATTGGTAGCCTCGGCGACGGCGCGCATTTTGGAGTCGACGTATTCGGCGAGCTTGAGAATGTATTCCGGATCGGAGCCGCGGAGGTTGTAGGCCTGGTCGAAAATTTCGACTCGCACGCTGGCGTTCTGCGCGTCTTTCACCATCTGGTCTTTCGTAGCAGTAGCCATAAGTAATTTGCCTCCGTGGAGACGTAGCTGGCTGCGTCTCGCCCGCGGAATTTGCTGACGCTAACTGGCCTCGGCGATGGACTCGATCTGCTGCAGCATTTTTTCGACGCGGCCGCGGATTTCTTCGCGCTCTTTCTTTAACTGTACCGCCTCACGCCGCAGCCGGACCAGTTCCTCTTCGCGATCTTCCATCTGCTGGCGCGAGCGCTGGGCGTCGCGTTCGGCGACGATCTGCGCCTGACGCGCCGCCTTGTACATTTCTATGGTGCGATAAATCTTGTCTTCGAGCGCCTGAAAATCGTCCACCGGAACCTGCTCCGCCACCTGCGCTGCGTCATGATCAACCGCGTTCAAAGCCATGAGTGCACTCTTCTCCAACTGAATTTCTGGAACTTTCTCGAAGTATACTCCACATTTTTGTGGAGAACGCAACCATCGGGTGCCCTGTCGTGCGGTGCATGTGCACCATTTCGGCACTGGTGGGTGGGCGGCGCAGAGGTGCGAACTCAGCGGGTCAGCTTAGCCAGTCGCCGCGCGGCTGCATCCAGCGTCTCGGGCTTTTTGCAGAAGGCAAAGCGCACTTGCTTTGCTCCGTCGCGGGGATCGCGATAGAAACTTGAACCTGGGACGCAGGCCACGCCGATTTCCTCCACCAGGTATTTTGCGAACGAGACATCGTCTTTAAAACCAAATGCGGAAATATCTGTCATCACATAATAGGCGCCGCGGGGGCGAAAACATTTGAAGCCGGCTGCGGTGAGAGAGGGCATGAGGCGGTCGCGACGAACGCGGTAGCCCTCGGCGAGTTTCGCGTAGTATTCCGCGGGCAGGCTGAGGGCCGCGGCTCCGGCTTCCTGCAGCGGGGCGGGCGCGCCGACGGTTAGAAAATCGTGAACTTTGCGGATCGCGTTGGTGATTTTCTCGGGCGCGACCGCCCATCCGACGCGCCATCCGGTGACGCTGTAGGTTTTTGACATGCCGTTGATGGTGACGGTGCGCTCGCGCATGCCGTCGAGCGTGACCATGGAGATGTGTTCGGTGCCTTCGTAGAGGATGTGTTCGTAGATTTCGTCGGTGATGGCGAGGACGTCGAACTCGACGCAGAGGTCGCGAATGAGTTCCAGTTCGCGGCGCGTGAAAACTTTGCCAGTGGGATTGTTGGGGGTGTTGAGGATGATGGCTTTGGTGTGTTTGTGGAAGGCGCGGCGGAGTTCGTTTTCGTCGAAGGTCCACTCGCCGGCGTCGGTCGTTGGAGGGTGCAGCTTTACGAATTTTGGCTTGGCGCCGCTCAGAACTGAGTCGGGGCCGTAGTTTTCGTAGAAGGGTTCGAAGATTACGATTTCATCGCCGGCGTTGCAGACGGCCAGCAGCGTCGAGATCATGGCTTCGGTCGAACCGCAGCAGACCGTGATTTCTTTTTCGGGATCGACTGCGATTCCTTGCCAGACTCCCATTTGGCGGGCGATGGCGTTGCGCAGATTTTTGGCGCCCCAGGTGATGGCGTACTGGTTCACGTCGGCCGCAACTGCTTGCTGCGCGGCCTGTTTGATCTCTGCCGGGGCGGAGAAGTCGGGGAAACCCTGCGCCAGGTTTACCGCGTTGTGCAGCATGGCCTGGCGGGTCATTTCGCGGATTACGGATTCGGTGAAGTGGCCGACTTTGTCGCTGAGGAATTGTTTGCCGCTGGGCGCGTGAGCTTTAGGAGATGCGGATTTGGCGCGCGGATTTTTTTTCGCGGGCTGCGGTGGAGATTTTCTGACCTTCTTAGTCTTGGTCGAACGGCGATTTGCCATGGAGGCAGACTAGCAGCGGGGGCGAGGAAGTTTCAAATCGCGGGCTGATTTGCATTGACTTCGGCGGCCAAAGCCGATGGTCTCTTTGCGAAGACTTTAGCGCTGCGCTGAAAGCGCTGCGCCACCCAAAAGCCCAAGCCTCGCGCGCTGGCGCTGCTCGGGGAATCATGGTTTGAATCCGACGCTCTGCCAGAGCTGTGCGGTGGGGAACATGGTTCCGTTTGCGATGACATATTCGACGTTGCGAAGCTGGTGAATGTCTTCGAGGGGATTACCGTTCACCAGGATCAGGTCGCCGCGCTTGCCTTTCTCGACTGTGCCGGATTCTTTCTCGAATCCCATGGCGCGGGCGGGGACGATGGTGGCGGCCTGGATCGCTTCCATGGGGGTGAATCCGGCTTGTACGTACAATTCGATTTCGCGGTGCAGGCTGTAGCCGGGGACGGTCTGATCGGTGCCGGCGACGATGGGAATTCCGGCGCGATGGAGGGCGCCGACGATGGCCAGTTCCTTCTCGAAAGCTTTTTCGCCGATCTCCGAATGCTCGTTGGGTGGACCCACGTCGGTCAGTTGCTGGGCGAGTTCTGGCGCGACTTTGTTGACGCCTGGCTCAAAGCTGGCTGGCGGCTTGGCGGTGGTTGCGGTGAAAAATTCGAACAGCGCCATGGTGGGATCGACGACGGTGTGATGATCCCTTAGAAACGCGATGGCTTTCTTCGCCTCAGGGGATTCGAGGTCGATGTTCGCGCGGGCCTGGTCGCGGGCGTATCGGTTGGCGTTCGCGGGCAGCGGGGCCTTCATGATGTCGGCGATGTATTGGATGTGGTTGATCTGGTCTTGCCCGGCTTCGATGGCCTGATAGGCGTTGATGCCTTCGGGGACGTGGCCGGTGACGGTCATGCCGAGGCGGTGGGCTTCGTCGGCGACGACTTTCAGTTCTTCGAGTTTTACTGAGCTATAAATTTTCATTTGCTGGAAACCGGCGGCGTGGTAGCGGTCGGTCCACATGAGGGCCTGCTCAGGCGTGTCGACGCGTTCGACGCCAATGGTGTAGGTGCCGGTGCCGTCGACAATGCCGGCGGCGAGAATGCGCGGACCGAGGCCGCGACCTTGCGCAATGGCGTCGCGCACGGCGGTGATGAATTCGAATTCGTTGCCGCAATCGCGCACCGTGGTGACGCCGGCCGCCAGATAGATTGGTCCCCACTCGACTTGCTCGAAGTGGGCGTGCATGTCCCAGAGGCCGGGGAGGATGGTTTTGCCGCGTGCATTGATGACGATTGCGTGCAGGGGAATTTCTACGCTGGCTCGTGGGCCGGCGGCGACGATGCGTCCCTGGTCGATCACGACTGCCGCGTCGGTGATTGGCGCGGTGCCGGTTCCGTCAATCAGCGTGCCGCCGATGATTGCGAGCGTCGAGCTGGGAACGCCGGAAATTTTATTGGAGATCGAGGCAAGTGCCTTCATGCCGTCGGCACCGGCGCGTCCCACGAAATCGCCGAGGGCGCTTTCGTAGCCTTCGCGAATGGCTTCGAAGTGGTCGAACTCGGCGTCGGTGGAGACCTCGGCGACCAGGTTGCGATTCGCGTCGAACCAGAGGGTTTCGCGTCCCCAGATGAGGCCTTCGACGGTGTAGCGGTCGAGTTTTTCGTCTCTGGAACTTTCTTTTCCCGCGTCTGTCGTCGTGAGGTGAATCGTGTCGTGGCCGCGGGGTTCAATCTTCACGCTGCCGCTGGGGAGGGTGGCGAGTTGCGCGGGCTTTCCGTGCGTGGCCCAGTAACGCACCATCAGCATTTGCATGGTGGCTGGGGCGTAGCCGGCGATGGTGAAGAACGGACTTGAGGGAAGGGCGAGATCGCTGTGCTTGTCGCGGGTGCGGAAGTGGGCCTTGTTATTGCCGGCGTCGATGGTGATGGCTTCGTCGATCTCGACGGGGCGCGCGGTCTTACCTTTGATTTCGAAGGCCTGCGGAGTGAGGTCGGGAGCGCTGCGGAATGACGTGGTGAGGGGGACGTCCTCACCGCGGTCGGTGAATTTGAAATCGATTTTTACGGCCAGGGAGTCGCCGTCGCGGCGGACTTCGTAGGTCTCTTCGCCGATGGGTTGTTCGAATTTGTGCAGAGTGAATTTGCCTTGCTCGACGAGGGCGGATGTCGGCGGCCTGTTGTGTGGCGGGTTCACTTTGGGCTGCCGTGGAAACGGCGCAGGCAAGCAGGGACAGGACAAAGACGATCGGGATTCGGTTTCGCATATTTTCGTGTTGGACGTTGGGGATTAATAGAAAATGCCGCACACTATCGGCCCGGAAGATTGTAATCGACACTTCGGAGGGCGCGAGGCGGGCCTGGTTCCAATCCGGGATAGCAATTTCGCACGCAACGATTTGGGCGGTCGCAGCGCGAGGACTCGTGCCGTGCCTTGCGGCACTCGTTTCTTTTATTCCACTGGTACCCCGGACTTACGTCCGGGGCTAACGAATGCCGCACCTTTCGGGGCTGGGTTTCAGTGATGAGGTCAGCATCGTCTCCCGAAGTTCAGTTCTCACAAACCCCCTGCACCACCCAAAGGCAAGAGCCATAGCCATATAAAAGCGGGAAGCAGGCTAAGGACACACGAGAAGAGCCACGACCACCAAAGATAAGAATGCATCCGAAAGCGTAACAGGCCTCCGCTATTTCTTTACTGCGATCCCCAATTCGCGGAGCTGTTTGTCGCTGACTGGCGTGGGCGCGTCGACCATCAGGTCAACGGCGCGGGCGGTTTTGGGGAACGGGATTACTTCGCGGAGGCTTTCGGCGCCGGCCAGGATCATGACGATCCGGTCTAGCCCCAGCGCAATTCCACCGTGGGGAGGGGTGCCGTATTCGAGGGCTTCGAGGAAGAATCCGAAGCGCGATTTGGCTTCTTCTTCGGTCATGCCGAGGGCGCGGAAGATTTTGCTTTGGATGTCCTGGCGGTGAATGCGGATCGAGCCGGAGCCTAGTTCGGTGCCGTTCAGGACCACGTCGTAGGCCAGGGCGCGGACTGCACTCAGCGGCGATTGCGGATCGTTCAAGGACTCGACGCCGGCCTCGAGCAGGCCCATGTCTTCGTCGTGCGGCGAGGTGAAGGGGTGGTGCGCGGCCATCCATTGCTTCTCGGATTCGTCCCATTCGAACATGGGGAAGTTGGTGACCCAGAGGAAACGGAAATCTTTGGCGGGATCGCCGGACTTTTTGAAAATGCCGTGGCGGTCGGAATATTTCTGGGCCAGAGCGAGGCGGAGCAGTCCTGCGGACGCGTAGATCGACTGCTCGGCGGGCGTGACTTTGCGGTGCGCGGGCATGGCGGTTTGGGGGCCGGCTTGCGCCGAACCGGCGATCAGTACGATCAGGTCGCCGTCTTCGCTTGCAGCTTTTTTCGCTATGGCGGCTGCGGCTTCGGGGAACTTGTTGGCGATGCGTTTGAAGTCTTCGAAAACTTTCGCGCCGCCCTTGGCGTGGAACATGGGCTTGATGTCGTCGCGTTCTTTGCGCGAAAGTTCGCCGACTTTCGGTGTGCGCACGGCGATTACAGGCAGGTTCGCGTTGATGGCGAGTTCCTGCAAATTTTCGGCGGTGAAACAGTCGCGCACGTCGGTGAAGGCGGGCAGACGCAGGTCGGGCTTGTCGATGCCGTAGAGGCGGATGGCTTCGTCGTAGTCCATGCGCGGGAACGGCGTTTTGATGGCGCTGCCGGCGGCTTGAAATGCGGCGGTCAGAAATCCTTCGACTACCTCCCAGACGCGCTCGGGCTGGGGATAGGACATTTCCAGATCGATCTGGGTGAACTCGGGCTGGCGGTCGGCGCGGAGGTCTTCGTCGCGGAAGCAGCGGACGATCTGAAAATATTTGTCGAAGCCTGAGATCATCAGGATCTGCTTGAAGAGCTGCGGCGATTGTGGCAGGGCGTAGAACGTCCCCGGCTGCACGCGGCTGGGAACGAGATAGTCGCGGGCGCCTTCGGGCGTGGAGCGGGTCATAAAGGGGGTTTCGATTTCGAAAAATCCCTGGGCGGAAAGAAAATCGCGAATCGCTTTTGCGACTTTGTGGCGCATTTCGATGTTGAACTGCATTACGTCGCGGCGCAGGTCGATGTAGCGATATTTCAGGCGGGTTTCTTCGTTGGTGAGCGCGGTGTCGGAGGGCAGGAAGGGAGGGAGCTTCGATTCGTTGAGGATTCGCAGCTCTTCGGCCACCAGTTCGACTTCGCCGGTGGGCATATTTTTGTTGACGGTGTTGGCGTCGCGAAGCTTTACGTGGCCGATGACGGCGATTACGTACTCGTTACGCAGCTCTCCGGCCTTCTCGTGAATCGCCTTGTCTTTCTCGACGTTGATCACGATCTGGGTCAAACCCGTGCGGTCGCGCAGGTCAATGAAGAGCAGGTTGCCGTGATCGCGGCGCTTGTTTACCCAGCCCATGAGCACGGCTTTTTTGCCGGCGTCGGAGGCGCGCAGCGCTCCGCACATGTGAGTGCGTCGTAGATCGCCTAAGAAATCGAGCAATGTGTGTCCTTAGTGGTGAGAATCGCGGCTGAGTGCCGAATTCAGGATTATAAACGGTCCGGTTGCCGAGGCTGCGTTGACCGCCTTGGGGAAGGGGTTGGTTATGCTCGCGGCGAAGAGCTTAACCACAGGGGACACAGAGGAGCACAGGGTAACCCGTAGTCATCATCGCGGCTTCCTTACGATGGACTTCGAGGGCTGAAAACTCGCTTCGATTCTCTTCTCTTGCTGTCGCGACGCCAGGCGCAGCTTCAGTGCACCTCGCGGACGCGGAACGAGCCTTCGTCGGCGACGTAAAGCACGCCGTCGGGCGAGAAGGTCAGGCCGAAGGGGAACACTGTGGTCTGTTTGGCGGGCAGGTTGTTTCCGTTGTAGCCGAACTCGCCAGTGCCTACCAGAGTTTCGATGGTGCCCGCCGAGTTGACGACCCGCACGCGAAGGTTGTCCCAATCGGCGATGTAGAAGTTGCCTTTTGCATCGACGGCAACGTCTGTGGGGAGAGTGAGTGTGGCGGAGGTGGCGGGGCCGCCGTCACCGTTGTAGCCTTCAGCGCCGGTTCCGGCCACGGTTGAGATGATGCCGGCAGTATCGACCTTGCGAACGCGATTGTTGAGCCAGTCGGAGATGTAGACGTTGCCCTCGCGATCGACGGCTACGCCGTTGGGCAGAAACAACCAGGCCTGGGTTGCGGGAATTCCGTCGCCGTTATAGCCGAGGTTGTAGAGCACGCCTGCAACGAGTGTCGTGGAACCGGATGGAGTGATTTTCCAGATACCGAAAGTTCCATCCGAGGCATAGAGATTGCCGCTGGCGTCGACAACCAGGGCGTTGGTGCGTGCGACCACGCTAAAGCCGTTGGCAGCCGTCAAGAGCGTGAGGAAGGTGGTGATGGTGCCGGTGTTATCGACTTTGCGGATGACAGAATTTCCGGAGTCGGCAATGTAAACATTTCCATTGGCGTCGGCGGCTATGGCTTCCGGCAAGGACACGGCCGCCGCCGAAGCCGGGCCACCGTCGCCGGAGTAAGCGCAAATTCCGGTGCCGGCGAAGGTGCTGATCTGACCCGCGGGCGTGACTTTGCGGATGCGACAGTTGCCGACATCGGCGATGTATAAATTTCCGGCTGGGTCGAATGCGATGTGGCCGAAGGTGTAGCCGAAATTCAGGCTGGCGGCGGTGGCTTTGCTTCCGTCGGCGATGTAGCCTCCGGCGATGGTGCTCACGATCTGAGCGGAATCGATCAGGCGGAGACGGGCGTTAGACGAGTCCACCAGCAGAAGTCCGCCTGCGGTATCGAGTGCCATCCCGGTGAGAGATGAAAAACTGGTGGAGAGAGCGGTATTGCCGTCGCCGTTAAAGCCGGTGATGCCGTTCCCGGCCGTGATGTTGATGATTTGAGTTTTCAGGTCGACGGTCCAGACCAGGGCATTGCCGATGTAAAGCTTGCCGCCGCCGTAGAGCAGTCCCAGGCAACCGCTGATGGCGGCCGAAGTGGCAGGGCCGCCGCTGCCGGTATTTCCGTAGGAGCCGTTTCCCGCGTAGGTGTTGATGATGCCGGCGGAGTTGACGATGCGAACTCTGGCGTTGCCGTTATCGGCGATGTAGAAGTTGCCCAGGTCGTCGGCGACTACGCTGAACATGAAGCTGAGGTTGGCCGAGGTGGCGGGACCGCCATCACCGCCGAAGCCGGGGGTGTGATTGCCGGCTACGGTATGAATGATTCCCTTGGGGTCGACTTTGCGAATTACGTAGTTGCCGCTGTCGGCGATGTAAATGTTGCCTTTGGGATCGGCGAAAACTCCTTCGGGATAGTCGAGGGTGGCTTTGGTTGCCGGGCCGCCGTCTCCGGAATATCCAGTGGTGCCGGTGCCGGCGATGGTGGAGATAATTCCGGCGGGAGTGACGCGGCGAATGCGGGCTCCGTCGGTGAACAGGAGGTTGCCCTTGGAATCGAAGGCGATTCCGAAGGCGTCAGAAATTTTGGCGGACTTGGCGGGGCCGCCGTCACCGCTGTAGCCGCAAATTCCGGTGCCGGCATAGGTGTTGATTACGCCCGCGGAATTGATTACGCGGATGCGGCAGTTGTAGGTGTCGCTGACGTAGATGTTGCCGTGAGTGTCTCGCGCGATTCCGGCCGGAGCTCGCCAGGCTGGCGGAGGTCGCGGGATTTCCGTCGCCGATGAAGCCGCCGGCGACTGTGGTCACGGTTTGCGTAGCCGCGCTGGCGACGAGGCAAGCGGCGGCGAAAAATGCGAAGCATCGCAGTCCGAAGCATCGCGAAGCCAACCAGGGCAAGGTCTTCAGGGACTTGGTTAGGGTCATAACTTTCTCCGTCCAAAGATTTCAGTTCGGAATTCCGAATACGAACGCTGCCGCCCTGGGTCTGTAGGGCTACGATGACGGCATGGGGGCCCTAAGATGACTGACGCGGCCGCCTGCAGGGGAGGGATTGGCTAAGCGTGGCCAGCGTCTGGACTGATATTGTGGCTTGCGGCGGAAGGCGCGTCAAGCGCTGGTTTCAGACGGTAGTGGTGCAGGCTGGGTGAACGATTTGTATGGGAGCGTGGCTTCGGCGATGGCGGCGGCGATAGTCTGGCGGCGTTAGCTAGCGGGGTTCTGTCGGGAAAGGCCAGCGGCTAAGGCCGACGAGCAGGAGTTGGATTTGTTGGCACGCCTGAAGGCGTGCCCTGATACGAACCTGCACGAACCTTGTTCAAGCTGCGGGAAGGCCGATCTGGAAGATAATGCGTCCAGCAGATCAGCGGCCGGTCGCGCCCTTGCGCTTTTCAAGGGCGGCGTAAATGGCGGGGTCGGTACAAATTTCGTAGTAGCAACGTTCGGTCCAGCCGGTGACGGAGAAGTCGGCGGGATCGATGCGGGGGATGCGGCTTTCGCGGACGACGATTTTGCGGAAAATGTCGCGGTCGACGGGCACGGTCGCGGTGAAGAGGCGATATTCGCCTTTGTCGGACGAGGCCATTGAGGCGGGCAGGCGGACTTTCAAGGGCTCGAGCGTGATCTCTTGCTGGAGGCGTTTGAAGGCCATTTCGTTCATGCGAATGCCGCCCAAGTTGAAGCTGAGAATCACGTCTTCGGGGTTGCCGTTCTCGTCGAGTTCGGCGGCCTGAAAGGCGTAGACGTGGAACGGGCCGGCTTGCGGCTCCATGATTTTGCGGACGCGCTTGTTGCAGGAGGAGAGGCGATCGCTCTCGTTGAGCGCTTCGGAAATCATGATCTGGTGCTCGCCATCCATGAGATAGAGCGGGGCGGATTCCTGCGCGGTGATGCCCAGGCCGAGTTCGAGGCCGGGCATGCCGGAACGCTGCATGAGTTCGTTGTAGCCGCGGACGATTTCGATGATTTCGCGCGCCAGGACGCACATGCGGCTGACGGCCAGGCCGGGCTCGCCTTCGCGCTCGAGAATGGCGAGGATGATGGCGTCGCCTTCGAGAAATACTTTGCGCGCGCCGTATTTTTCCAGCAGCTTGTTGACGGGGTCGTAAAAATTCAGGCTGAAGTAGGACGCGGGGTTGAGGCCTTTCTCCATCATGTTGCGAGTGAGGCGGGTGGAGTCGCGGACGTCGGCCTTGAGCACGACGTGGCGCAGCACGCGATCGGAGTCGGATTGCTGTCCGCCTTCTTCGGGCAGCAAAAATTCGTAGAGGGTTCCGTTGACGCGGGAGAGTTCCTCGATGCGCTCGTTGGCTACGAGATTTACGGAATCGAGCGAAACGTTTAAAACTTCGAGACGGCGCAGGTCGCGGTGATATTGGAAAGAAATCGGCCAGGAATCGGGCGGCGACTTTGGCTCGCTCCGCGCCGCGGCAACTGGCGACCTTGGCGACTGCAGCGTAGAGGCTGTTGGGCGAGAGCTTGCCGTGTTCCTGAATCATGCGCTCGACGCGGTCGCACTCGGCGCGGTCGATGAGCGCGGTTTTTAGCTGCTGGGGATTGATGCGGGGCGCGTATTCGCCGAGCAGCGGGACCACGTGATAGGACGCGATCACGTTTTCCATGACCTGCTCGTCTTCGAGCAAGCGCACCCATTCGGCGAGACGTTCCTGTTGGGCCAAGCCTTCGGCGGAATCTTCGGGAGTGCCGGTTCCCACTAATTCGCGGGCGTTCTCGGGGACGTTCATCCAGGAGTCGAGGGTTTCGGCGCTGACTTCTTCGCCGTATTGCGCGCGCAGAAACTTCGAAGCGACTTCCCGCATGCGGCCGTAGCGGTCGGGATCGCGATCCCAGTTGCCGAGCATTACGTAGTGTTCGGCGCAGAGATAATCGTCGCGGCCGTCTTCGGAGAACAGCAGGCGGTTCAGAAACAGCGGGTAAGTGAAGTAGCTGCCGCCGCTGGTTTCTTCGCCGAAGAGCGAGCGGCGGGTGCGGGCCAGCGTGCTCTTTTCCACTTCGCGCAGAGTTTCGAAGATTTCCTGCCCGGTCTTGCGCAGGATGATGCGCTTGCGGACTTGAAATTGGGCGAGGCGTTCGCGATATTCGTGCGCCTTTTGCTGGCGCATGTTGTCGTAGTTCTTGAGCAGAAGGCGGCAGCGTTCCAGGACCTGCAGGAACTGCTGGTTCATTTCGGTGCGGACGAATTTGGTGACGGCAAGACGCGCCAGAAGATCGACGGACAGCTTGAATTCTTTTTTGGCGCGGTTGAGCGAAGCGACCTGCAGGCCGGTTAGAGCCGATCTCCACTCACCGGGCTCGGTCTTTGGCTTGGTGACTTTGCCGGCGAGGCTGCGCATCCAGGATGGACCTTGGGTGGTGGGCGGAGCTTCGGCAGATAGCAGGCCTTCGAGATCGCCGTGGCGCGCGATGAGGCGGCCGATTTGCGCTCGGCCCAGCTCGACGAAGCGCGGGCTTAAGACGACATCGTGGCGCAGATTGTCGACGCCGACGCTGAGACCTTCCAGGGAAACGAAGGGCGTGGAGGCGGTAAGATTCGGCGGCGCCGGTTTGTCCGGCGCGCTGCCGAGTCGAAAAATTGGAAGTCGCGGCATTGCAGAGCTTGGTGATTCGGAAGTTACTGATTTAAAAAGGCCATGTTGAGGTTAGCATGCCGAGCCGGAGGGCTAAAGTTACCTAGGTTACCGGGTTAAGCTGCTGATTCTGAGGGAGCTTATTGACGGAACGCGAGTCTTGGTTCGGAGTTCCGGCGCTTGGGATATGTCGCGTCAGTTTTTCGCGGAATGTAGTCTTGAATGTGTCACATTGTTGTGGCACAATGGAATCGTGCCTTCGGTCAATATCCGCGAATTGCGCGACACGCGTCGACTGAAGGCCTGGTTGCGCTCGGGAAAAACCGTTGAACTGCGCGACCGGCAAGAAGTTATTGCGCGGATTGTTCCGGCGCGGTCGGACGCTGATCCTGGACGGTGGCCCGACTTTGCCGAACGGCGGCAAAAGATCTTCGGCAAGCGGGTTCTATCCGGAGCGGACGCGGTCATTGAGGAGCGCGGGCGCTTTTGAGTACTTATGCCGATACCAGTTTCTTCGTCTCACTTTATTTGCCGGACCGACACTCGGCAGTGACTGAACAGCGCATGGCCACGAAGCCGCAGATCTGGATCACCCCTCTCCACATCGCGGAGTGGTCGCACGCAGTGGCGCAGCATGTTTTCCGGAAGGAAATTTCACTCCACGAGGCGCGGCTGGCTTCCGACGAACTGGAACGCGATCGGGGAAACGGGCTGTGGCTGGACGCGGACTTGCCGGACGAGGTCTGGGAAACGTGCGCCGACCTGGCGCGCAAATATGGGCCCAAGCTTGGCGTGCGGACTCTGGATAGTCTGCACGTGGCGGCGGCGATCGAGTTCGGAGCTAAAGCCTTCTGGACCTTTGACGAGCGGCAGGCCAAGCTGGCTGCGGCCGTGGGTCTGGCGACGTCATGAAGGGTGCGCTATTGGCTCTTCAGCCGAGCGGCCTCGAACTCGTCGCCCTTTTGCCATTCGACTAATTTCTGCGAGTTCGCGGCCTCCCATCCCAGGGCGAAGCCGAAACGGGCCATCGCCGAATCGCCGACGAAATCCATCTCGGGATGATATTCATCGCTGGGCTGGTGATAATGCTTTTCGACGTAGTCACGTTCCTGTTCGATTCCCCAGGCTTCGGTGTGGCCTTTGAACTTGACGCCTTCGCTGATGGAAAACGATGGAATGCCGACGCGGGCGAGGCTGAAATGATCGGAGCGGTAGAAGTGTCCGGCCTCGGGCAGCGCGTCGGGACGAATAGTCAGGCGGAATTCTTTGGCGGTGGCTTGCACTTCGGGGTAAAACGAAGTCCGCTCCGCGCCGGAGACTTGTACTTCTTCGGGGGCGCCGAGGGGCTTCACGTCGTCATAGTTGAGGTCGAGCGTGATTTTGCCGACCGGCACCGGCGGATGTTTGCCGAGATATTCCGAGCCGAGTAATCCCTGCTCTTCGGCGGTGACGGCGGCGAAGAGAATCGAGCGGCGGGGACGCTGGGCGGATGTGCCGAAAGCGCGCGCCAATTCGAGAAGAATGCCGCATCCGGTGGCGTTGTCGACGGCGCCGTTGAAAATGTTGTCGCCGGGCATGTCGGGGCGAATGCCGAAATGATCGTAATGCGCGGTGTACATCACGGCTTCATCGGCGGCCTTGTGGTCGGCGCCGGGAAGAATCGCCAGGACGTTGTTCGATTCGAAATTGCGAACCTTGCTGACCATGTGGGCTTTGAGTTTCGCGCCGAGATTCACGGGATGGAATTCGCGGGTCTGCGCGTCTTTCATCAGCTTGTCGAGATTCGTGCCGGAGGCCGTTGCGAGCCTCGTTGCCACGTCCAGATGCACCCAGGACGCAACTTTGAGCGCGGGGCCTTCCAGCTTTAGAGCAGACTTCTCGCCGGAATTCGAGTTGCGAACGACCTCCCAGGGATAACTCGCCATCTGGGTCTGGTGGATCAGAATCACGCCGACGGCGCCTTTGCGAGCGGCTTCTTCGTATTTATAAGTCCAACGGCCGTAGTAGGTGAGGGCTTTGCCTTTGAAAAATTTCGGATCGTCGGAGGGCGGCTCGTTCACCAGCATGAGCAGAACTTTGCCGTGAACGTCGAGGCCCTTGTAGTCGTCCCAGCCGTATTCGGGGGCTTCGATTCCGTAGCCTACGAAGACGATGTCTGCATCGACGTCGGACTGCGGTTGCTGGGTCTGGTCGAAGGCGACATACTCGTCAAGCGGCTTGAGGTTCATGGCCTCGCCTTGCCTGGGGACGATGGAAAATGTGGTTTCGGGCAGAGTTGTGATGCCGACCAGGGGGACTTTCTGCATGTAAGTGCCATGGTCGCCGGCTGGCTTGAGGCCGTATTCGGCGAACTGCGTGGCCATGTATTCCGCGGCAATGTCGCCGCCGCGCTGGCCGGTGCCGCGGCCTTCGAGCAGATCATGCGAGAGATAGCGGACGTGCCAGCGGATGTGGTCGGGCGTGATCGTTTCCAGCGCCACAAAGGCGGGGCCGGGCAGCTTTACCGAGGGGGAAGTCTTCGCTCGCGGAGCCTTTTGAGCCGCCGCCGGCTCCGCCGTCGGCCCAGGCGAACACGGCGACGCACAGCAGGCTCGCACACAGACTCTGACACAGCAGGCTTCGACACACCGGCAGACGCGCTGAACTGATTCCCAGCGTTCTCAGCTTTTGTTGCATAGATAGGTGTCTCCCCCAAACAAAGCGGCGCGCTCGCTGGAAGGCTTGTTTTTTATGAAAGTCTGAGGGAATTGTAAAGGAGAGGCCGCCGGCGGTTGCATGAGAAGTGGTGCATCCGGTGCACGGGAGTGCAGCCACTCCTGGAATCTTGGCGTCGCGCGGTGGGTCGACGGGCGTCTTCGCGAGCCTGCCGCAGCAACGAGGATGAGTCTGCCGAGCGCGTGCTAGGCACTTTTCTTTCCGCCGGACCGGCGGTTAGTTCTTCGATCCTCAACCGGCGCGGAAATCGCGGACATCTTCCCCCGGCTTGAATACCGTCGCCGGAGTGCTTTTCCCAGCTTCTGCGATTCGCCGGTTGATCTCCTCGAAATCGGATTTCACCCATCCCACGCTGGAAACTTCAATTTCTGAATCCTGTTCGATCCAGAAGACGGTGGGAACGTTGGTCAGGCCGTAGGCGTTTGAGACCGGGTAGGTGTTCGTGTCGTCGAGCAGGACGGGGAACGTTACGCCGAAGTCTTGGTTGAATGCTGCGGTGTCTTTCGCGCCGTTCTGCGAAATGCCGACGAGCGTGACGCCGTTGTGTCCGTAAGCCTTATACAGCCGCTCGTAGAACGGGAGAGCATATTGGCAGGTTGGACACGAGACCTTGAAAAACACCAGCACGACCGGGCCGTGAGCCAGTTCGGCGCTCACCGAGAATGGCTTGCCGTCCAGGGTCTTCAACTCAAATTCCGGAGATTTACTCCCTTTCGCCAATGCCGTCATGGTTTATCCCCCCGATTCATGGTCGTGGTCTTATTTTAGATGATGCCGCGCCCCGTTCCGGAGGGATCGAAATGCCTGCCTTCCTCAGGATCTTCCGGGCGAGGCCAGTCAGGGCGACGCGGTGCAACTTCTCCGCCGGAACCCATTTTCCGCCGCGCGACCGCACAGACACGGGCCACACCCGCACCGTGTAATCGGTCACCGTGATTGAGTGCTTGAGCGTGAGGCAGGCGTTCCTGCTGGTGCCGCGACTCGCGTTTGGGCGTGGCGCTTTGAGCGGTGCGATCTGAGTCGCCCCATTCGAGTGGGCTTTCGTTCCTGCGGGAATTTCCGGCAATTCCCACATGCCTGCCATGAGGCGCGTGTCGAGCGGGCGCTGGACCAGAAAGACTTTGCCGCTCCGGGAAGCGTCGCTGATGCGAAAATCCAGCGCATAGTGAATCTCTCGCTTCTTCTGCGGCGGAGCTTTCGCAGGGCTCGCCGATTCTCCGCGGGTCGCGCACAGGTCTACGACCGGGCAGGTTAGACAGGCGGGCGCTCGCGGCGTGCATACGGTTGCGCCCAACTCCATCATCGCCTGATTGAAATCTCCGGGGCGTTGGGGATCGAGAAGACGGCCGGCCGTCGACCAGAATTCTTCCCCGGCGATCTTCCGGCCGAAAAAGCGCTGCAGAACTCGTTCTACATTTCCATCGACCACCGCGACCGGTTTGCCGAACGCGATGCTGGCGATCGCGGCCGCGGTGTAGCGACCCACCCCGGGCAATGCCAGCAACGATTCGGCAGTCGTGGGAAAATTTCCGTCTAGCTGCCTGACCACCACCTTTGCCGCTGCATGCAGCATGCGGGCCCGACGGTAATAGCCGAGGCCGCTCCAGGCCGCCAGGACGGAAGGCTCGCGAGCGGCAGCCAGCTTCTGCACCGTCGGGAAGCGCCGAAGGAATTCGTGATAGTGCGCAATTACGGCGGCGACGCGGGTTTGCTGGAGCATGATTTCGGAAAGCCAGACGCGGTAGGGATCATGGGTTTCGCGCCACGGGAGGTCGCGCGCGTTGGCGTCATACCAGTCTCGAAGCCGCGCGCGGAATGACGGCACGACCGAATCGGGAAATGTTTGAATTTCGCGCGAAGGCATCACGATGGATCTGCCGCGACTCACTCTTGCCGCTTCTCTTATGCTAATCCCAGTTCCACGAAAGGATTTCGCACCCGCACTGTACCGTACCAGCGGCCGTGTTCAAAATCTTCCGAAAGAATTTCGGGAAGTCCGTAGTGCTCGGCGTAGGCCCAGAGGTGAGCGTAATACCAGGGGAGCCGGTACGCTGCCATACCCAGCATAGCCGTGCGAAATACCGGTTCGCTCGGATACAGAACCGGAAACTCATTTAAGAGATCTTCCGCCTGGCGCCACGCCTCTTCGCGCGGAAGCAGAGGACGCCCTGATGACGTCCCCTTGGTGACCACGTTGACGAACTCAGCCAGCGCTTGATGCGGAATCGTAAGATTGTGCTGCGCCGTTCCCTTGCGCAAAATATCTTGCGCCGCTCTCTGCTTGGCCGGATCGGCGGGGTCGCAACGATAGACCAGAATGTTGGTGTCAACGAGGAGTGCCACGCGGGAGCCCCCGATCGTCGTTGTAAAGGTCTTCGCGGGTCCAGCCGCGGGTCTCGCGCGTGACCCGGTTGCCCTGGTTCTTCTTCAACTCCTCCAACTGAAGCGCATCGAGACGCTTTGTGCCTTCGTCGAACAGGGCCACGCGTTCCTCGGCGGTCAATTGTTTTCCGGCTCTCGCTTTGCGGCGGACCAGTTCTACGCGAATGCTGTCGCCGGCGGGCACCCACTCTAGCTCGTCGCCGGGCTTGATGCCGTACTGGTCGGCGATCGCCTTGGGCACGGTCAGTTGCAGCTTGGAAGTGACCTTGGACATATCCTTACTGTAACAAGGATGGCGTCCTTGTTACAAGAGGGACAGGAGCGACGCCCGGTCGGTCGATTTTTGCCTAACCAGACTCGCCCCTCCCACGCCATTGACCCGGCCTTCCCTGCGCGGAATAATGAGGCTGCCTGGCAATCCGCAAGACCGCGTGAATTTTTTCACGCTGCATTATCGCGAGGAGCACCATGAACGACTTCAACCGCAAGGTGGAAGACGCATCGGCACGCGTGAGCCAAAGCATCGGCGAGGCGGCCGAGCGCCTGGAAAAAGAGATTCCCGAATTCATCAAGTATCTGAACGACGAAGTGGTTCCGGCGGTGCGGACGCACTCCACCAAGGCCCTGCGCGTGGCGTCGCAGAAGCTGACGGAGTTCGCCGACTATATGGAGCACCAGCACCCGCCGAAATAGTGCGACCGTTTGCTGGATTCGCCGGCCGCGCACCGTTGGTTCGCTTCGTCGCCATTGCCATGCTTCTGATCCTTCTGATTGCGATCCTGGTGCTGAGCGGCTGCGCTCACCCTAAAGCGCACGTGGATGTGCCGGCGCCTCCTCCGCCGGTCACCGCGACCGAATCCCCGGTTTCGCAGCCGACCGCGAACCTGCCGCCCGCGAAAGAGCACAGGGCGCCAAATTCCGAAAAAGATGCGGAGGCTGTAAGCGGCGCCGATCTCGCCGAACCAACCCTGCCGGCTGATGCCAAGACCATCGCCACCGAGACTGGACTGGCCAGTTGGTACGGGCCGCCCTACCATAATCGCCGCGGCTCGAACGGCGAAGTCTACAACATGCACGCGATGACGGCGGCGCATCGCACGTATCCGCTGGGATCAATCGTGCGCGTGACGAACGTCAAGACCGGACACAGCGCGCTGGTGCGCATCACTGACCGAGGTCCGTTTATCCCCGGGCGCGTGCTGGATCTGTCTCTGGCCGCCGCCCGCAAGGTTGATGTGTGGCAGCCGGGTGTCGCGGAAGTGAAAGTGGAATTGATGGAGTCGGGCGCGGCTGCGGTTGCGGCGGGAAAATGGGCGGTGCAGATTGGCGGATTTCCGCATGAACCGGCCGCCACCAAACTCGCCGATCATCTCAAACGCCGCTACCAGACTGCCAAGGTTCTGTGCTTCAACAGTCCCGCCGGGGACTGGTGGATTCGCGTTCGAGTTCTGGATGACGACCACGACCGCGCGCAAAAACTGGCGGCGGAAACTACGACGCCGGAAGGCGCGGTATTTTTGGTGCGTTTGGATTGAAGAGATGTTGGGGGAATGCTCCCTTCGATGGAGTTGGTTTCCATTTGGGAGCGGCTTACGGCGCGGCTATAAGCCGCGCCCTTTCAAAGCAAAAGCAAAACCAAGTTTTTGCGTTCGGCTGTGTGCTATGGTTTCGCCAAGGGTGAACCATCCATGACCGATTCCAGTTGCCTCTTCTGCCGCATCATCAACGGCGAAATTCCTGCGAAGAAAATTTACGAGGATGATCAAGTCTTTGCTTTTGAAGACATCAGCCCGCAAGCGCCTACGCATGTCCTCATCATCCCCAAGAAACATTTTGCTGGATTGAAAGAGGCTGAGGCCGGCGACGCCGAACTCATCGGCCGCTGCCATCTGGCGGCCGCGCACATCGCCCGGCAGCGCAACATTGAGCAGGGGTATCGAACGGTGCTTAATGTTGGGCCGGGCGCGGGACAGTCCGTATTTCATCTCCATGTACATCTGCTCGGGGGACGGCCGCTGGCTTGGCCGCCGGGATAGATTCGGGCAGTGGTGGATGACAAAATCGGATAAAGGAAAGACCGCACACTACCTGGATTCGTCGAACGTTGCGGGGCTTTTCGCGAACCTTGTACAATTTGCGGCGCGGCGACGTACTCCTCCCGTGCCCGTTCAACAGAGGAGCGCGAGCTCGCCTCGATTGGAATAAATCTTATGCCGGCACAATTCCCCACGCAGTCCATCGATCAGTTGAAGAGTTCGTTTCGCGGCGAGTTGATTCAGCCCTCCGACGCTGGGTATGAAGCAGCGCGCAAAGTCTATAACGGTATGATCGACAAACGGCCGCTGCTGATTGCGCGTTGCGTCGATGTGGCTGATGTGATGGCGGCTGTGAATTTTGGCCGGGACAACGGCCTGTTGACTGCCATTCGCGGGGGCGGACATAACGGCGCGGGGTTGGGAACCTGCGATGGAGGATTGGTGATCGACCTGTCCCGGATGAAAGGCATCCGCGTCGATCCTGCGGCGAAAAAAGTACGGGTTGAGGCGGGGTGTGTTTGGGGCGATGTGGATCACGCGACGCACGCTTTCGGTTTGGCCACGCCTTGCGGCTTCATCTCCACCACGGGCGTGGCCGGGCTTACGCTGGGCGGAGGCATCGGCTATCTGACCCGGCAATATGGACTGACCATCGACAATCTTCTCGCGGTTGATATGGTGCTGGCCGACGGCAGTTTTGTGACTGCGAATGCCCATGAGAACTCCGATTTATTTTGGGCGGTTCGCGGCGGGGGCGGAAACTTCGGAGTGGTTACTTCGTTTGAATTTGCACTGCATCCGGTGAAGATGGTTCATTTCGGACCGACGTTCTGGCCGGTTGAGCAGGCTGCGGCGGTTCTGAGCGGGTTTCGCGATTACATTAAAAACGCGCCCGAGAACATAAGCGGATTTTTTGCCTTCCTCGTCATCCCCCCGGCTCCCATGTTTCCCGAGCATCTGCACATGAAGAAGGTGTGCGGCATCGTGTGGTGCTCAACGGCATCTGCCGAAGAAATCGAACGGTCGACAAAACCGCTGCGAACGCTGGGCACTCCTTTGCTTGACCACGTGGGACTGGCGCCCTTCACGGTGGCGCAGAGCATGTTTGACGCTTTGTTTGTGCCCGGCTTGCAGTGGTACTGGCGAGCGGACAACTTCACGGAGTTGAGCGCTGAAGCTATCGCACGGCACGCCGAACACGGGCCCATGCTGCCGACGATGCTTTCTACCATGCATCTTTATCCGCTGAACGGGGCGGCACAGCGCGTCGGCAAGAACGACACGGCCTACAGTTTCCGCGAGGCGATGTTTGCCGAGGTGATCGTTGGCGTGGATCCTGACCCGGCCAATGCCGGGAAGATCACGGCCTGGTGCAAGGAATATTGGGAGGCGCTGCATCCTTACTCGGCGGGCGGCGCCTATGTGAACTTCATGATGGACGAAGGTCCGGACCGGGTTCAGGCGACCTATCGAGACAACTACCAGCGTCTGGCCGAGATCAAGAAGAAGTACGATCCCCGGAACTTTTTCCGGGTGAATCAGAATATCCGGCCCGCGGAGTGAGCCGAACGAAGGTGTACGGCGGATGGCGCTTCGCGCAATTACATTCGATCATTCCATTCGGAGCGTGACCGCAGGATCGATTCGGGTGAGCCGCAGTGTTGGCAGGAGGCTGGCGGCGACAGCAATGACCGCAATGATGACGGGGACGGTTGGACTTGCACAATCTAAACTGTGTAATTACAATGTAATTATGGCCGGTCGCAATTTAACCATGCGCGTTGCACTCACCCGGATCGGCAACTCCCGCGGCATTCGCATTCCCAAGCCCCTGATCGCTCAATGCGGGTTTGGCGATCAGGTCGAGCTTCGGGTTTCCGCCGAGGGGTTGGTGATTACACCACATCGGCCGATGCGGTTCGGTTGGAAGAATGCCTTCGCTCAGGAACACACAGCGGAAGGCCTGTTGCTCGAGGACATGCCACCCAACAAGTTTGACCGGGAGGAATGGAAGTGGTGAGTTTCCCCACCCGCGACGAGATATGGCTGATCCGCCTTGATCCGTCGTTGGGTTCCGAAATCAGGAAAACGCGTCCCTGCCTGGTGGTGTCGCCCGACGAAATGAACGAACCTCTGCAGACCGTCCTGGTGGCGCCGCTGACCACAACGTTGCGAAACTATCCCACTCGGATAACAGTCAGCTTTCGCGGAAAGACTGGACAGGTTGTTTTGGACCAGATTCGAGCGGTGGATCGCGGCCGCCTGGTTCGCAAGTTGGGAGTGATCCCGGCTAGAGCGGCTCGTGAAACGTCGAACCGGCTGTGCGAAATGTTCGCCCGATAAGTCGGATCTCCGCCTATTGAACCGTCGGTTCCAAATCCTCTGGGGCGCCGTGCCGCCGTAATAGCTGCGGCAGGTTTTGCGAGAATGCCGAGCGCGGCAGCACCATGTCGCAACCGACTTCGTGGGCCTTCTGCTTCAGGTCGCCCTGCACGTGCGAGAGGAAGCCGATGATCGATGTGCCCTTTTTCAGCTTGCTCTTTAATTTTGGAATCAGGGTGAGCGGCTTCACACTGGCCAGGTTGAGATCGAAAATAATCAGCGACGGTTTCTCGTCGCCGTTCTGTTCCATCTTTTCCATCAGATCTTTGTCGGTCTTGACGAACTCAACTTTCACGTTGAGCTTGCGCGCGGTTTCCTGAATCTTGGCCATAAAAAAGAGATCTTCGATAAAGGCAAAGATGCGGGAGGTGGTGTCTTCGGTGATCGCCGGCAAAGGCTCGGGATCGGGCTGCGGATATTGCGCCTGGAAGCCGGGCCGCTGGCGCGCGCCGCCTTTGTGGCCGTTGTTATTGTTGCCGCCGGCCATCGCTGCCCGGTAACTGTGGTCCATGGGCGCGGTGTAGATGCCGTCTTTATTTTCGCGGCTGAGGCTGGGGCCTTGCGCTTGTTTCTGTCCGCGCTGATTGTGGGGACGGCGACCGCGCCGCCTGCGTCTTCCTCCTCCGCCGCCGTTGCTGCTGCCACCACCACCGCCGGAGGGTCTTCCTGGTCCTGCGTTCATAGTCCTCGCAAACTTTTTCGCACTTGCTGCTGAATTTTACAAAATATCAAATGCCTGGCCAGTCACGGCCCGGCGTGCCGAGGCGCATTTCGCGCAAAGCTCCGCCGGTCACACAGAATCGGAATCACGCAGTTGCGGGTAGCGACTGGACACAGATCGAACGAACCCCAAGTCCTGAAACAAACTGCTTTTCGCAAATGAAAACTTTAAATCTTAACTTCGAATCGATTTTCCGTTTTATCGGATCCGTAAGGCGCCGCCTCGGATCGGCTGGCGCGGAAGGCCTGCGCGGGAACGAGGCCTAAATGAGAACATCTTTATGGTACTCGTCCCGGCTCAACCGCGCAAGGCCTTGGGCGACTGACTTTTTGCACAGGAGGACATGAACGGGCAGATGCGTACTTCGCCGAATTGCCGCCCGCCGGGGACCCTCCCGGTCGCCAGTAACCGGAAGCAGATGCTACTGTCCGTTGGAGACTTCGCGAGCCCACTGCTGCGCCTGCCAATAAAGCCCGGCAACTTCCTCAGGATCGAGATGCAGGCTGCGGCTGAGTTCGGTTGCCGGCTCCCATTCTCCGCTTTCATGGGCCAGCATGAGTTGAAACACAGGACGCAACACGCTCGCCTGACCTAACAAAACCGACTTGGTGGCCTGATCTAAAGGAATTTTATCCAGCACTTCCTCCATGGGCATTTCCAGCATGGCATCGATCAGAGATAACAGGCCGAGAAGGAATAGATCGGACTCGCCATGCGGCACTCGTGGTGCCAACAGTTCGCCAAAGCGGCCGCGCACCAGAGCCGACAGAACCAGATCGCTGGGCTTGTCCTGTCCGGCGCCCACTGCGGCCACCAACCGCACCCAGCGCCGCACATCGCGCTCGCCGAGAATGGAGAGCGCATGGCGCACGGAATGGATTTCATTCTGGAAACCGAACATCGCCGAGTTCAGATAGCGCAGCAGGCGATAGCACACCGACGCCTCGGCCTTGATCAGGCGCTCTAGTCCGGCCAGATTGAGTTCCGGCCGTGACACCTCCTGCAGCATGCGCAGATAATTCATGCGGTTCGCGGGCAGGTCGCGGGTGTTCATCATTTCCGGGCGGCGGAAGAAATATCCCTGGAAATACACGAACCCGGCATCCTTGGCGCGGGCGAACTCGGCCTGGGTTTCTATTTTCTCGGCGAGCAAGCGCGAACGCCGCCCCAGCCGCTTGATCAGTTCGGTGCGTTCCGCTTCGGTGGTCAACTGCATCTCGACTTTGATAATGTCCGCGAGTTCCGCCAGTTCCTCGCGCGGATCGTTGGCCACATAGTCGTCGAGCGCGATCATGTATCCGGCTTCTTTCAAGGCGCGGCAGGCGGCCACCACGTCGGGGTCCGCCGGAACCGTCTCTAAAATTTCGACGACGGTGATGGTCGAGGGCAGAAGTGTGACCAGACCTTTGATCAGCGTGTCGCGGGTGCAATTCACAAACGCGCGGCGGCCGTCGCACAGAATGTCGAGCCCCATCAGCAGCGAGCGATCGAGAGTCGCGCGCGAGGCTTCGTCGGTGTCGCCGCTGAAAGCGTTTTCCAGACCGTCGCGGAAGAGGAGTTCGTATCCGAAAACCTTCTCGTCGCGGTCAAAGATAGGCTGCCGCGCTACGTAACGGAGCGTCTTCATCTCCAGCGCAGGAGCGGGTGCGGCGGCTTGTCCAGCAGGGTTGTTTCCCACGTTCTCTACTATCGGCGGGAAGGCAGAAAACCTGAAAGCTGAGGTGAGAGCACACTTAGCCAAGGATTTCCATGTGCTTCGATGCCTGGGTGAGGGCTGCCTTGATGGGGGAGCGCGCCAATATAGAATGCTTCCCGACTCAGGCCGCGGGTGCCTGCCTCGCGCGCGCTCTGCGAGGAACGGGAATTTTTCTAAACTCTCTGTACGCCGCCGAGCTCGGCAAGTGCGGCCACAATTCGCGCCGACCACTGCGCCACCTCATCTTCGCGCAGGGTCCGCTCAGTGGAGTGGAACTGCACCCGCAACAATGCGGAATATTTTCCGGCGGCAATCGAACCACCGCGAAAAATCTCGACCGGACGAAACTCGCGCAACTCGGAGAGGCCCAGGCCCGCGACGGTCTTGCGCATCTGCTCGAACGAAGTCTCGTCGGCAAACACGAAAGAGAAATCCCGTTCCACTGCCGGATATTTTCCCAGTGGCACGAACTTCACTTTCCGCAAGCCAAGTTTGTATAACTGCTCGAGATCAAACTCGGCCAGAAAAACATCTTGCCGCAGCTTTCGTGCGGCTGCGATGTCAGGATGAATCTGCCCGAACTGGGCCACCGGCGCGCCATTCACCAGCGCCCGGGCCGAGCGCCCGGGATGAAAATATTCCGCGGTGGCTCGGTCGTAACTCACGTCTCCGGCAAACGCGGCCAAAATATTTTCGACGTCGCCTTTGAATCCGCGAAAGGTTTCTGCGGCCTGCGCAGATTCACCCTTGCTGACGTCGAGCGCCTGGCCCAGAGGCAAGGCGCTTCGCACTGCCGCCGCGGTCGCGCCCAGACAGGCGCGGCGGGGCTCAACACTGGCCTCGCCCGAGAACTCATAGACGGCGCCCATTTCGAACAGCCGCGCCTCGACCACGTCTCGATTTAAATTCCGCGCCAGCATGTCGAGCATGCCCGGTGCCAGCGAGGTGCGCATTACCGACGCTTCTTCGCTCAGCGGATTCTCCAGCTCGAGCACTTTCGCTCCGGCAGAAAACTTTTCCGCGTCTGAGTGGGAAATAAAAGTCAGCGACAGTGCCTCGTTGTAACCCAGCGCGAGGGCGCGCTCGCGCAGAGTTGAATCCATTGCGGCGTGCGGACGTTCGGTTACCGCGCCGCTATACGCGGGCAGCGTATTTTTAAATTTGTCGTAGCCGTGCAGCCGCGCAATCTCTTCGATGACGTCGATCTCGCGCTCCACATCGAGGCGCCAGCTGGGAATATGCACGCGGAATTGCGCTTCGTCCTGGCCTTCGGGAATCAGCGCGAAGCCGAGCCGCTTGAGCAGGCGATAGATCTGCTCGCGATCGAGGTTACCACCGAGGATGCGGTGCACGTCAGCTACGTGCAGCACTACGGGGGCCTGGTCCATCGATTTCGAGGCGACATCGACCACCGCGCCCACCAGTTCGCCGCCGCCCGATTCCAGAATCATCGCTGCCACCAGATCGCACGACGGCACGGTTGATTCGAAATCCGCGCCGCGCTCGAACCGGTGCGACGCATCGGTGTGAATCCCGTGGCGGCGCGACATCTTGCGCACGATGCCGGGATCCCACCAGGCGGATTCGATGAGGATGTTGCGCGTCTTTTCGGTGATCATCGTGTCGTAGCCGCCCATGACTCCGGCGAGGCCGACGGGCTTTTTCGCGTCGCAGACCACGAGATCTTCGCTGGTCAATTTGCGCTCGACGCCGTCCAGCGTCTTCAGAGTTTCACCCGCGCGCGCTTTGCGGACGACAATCTTGCCGCCCTCGAGTAGATCCATGTCAAAGACGTGGGTGGGCTTGCCCATTTCCCACAAGACGTAGTTGGTGGCATCGACGGCGTTCGAGATGGGGCGCTGGTCGAGCAGTTGCAGTCGGTGCGCGATTTTTTCGGGAGAAGGCTTGATCGTCGTGCCGCGAATCACGCGGGCAGAAAATCGCGGGCAGAGAGCAGGCTCTTCCACGATGATTGGGAAGGGAGCGTCCTGGGATGGTTTGGCTGACAGCTTGGAGCTGACAGCTGAGAGCGGTTTCAGCGGCAGCTCATAAATCGCGGCTGCCTCGCGTGCCACGCCGTAATGATTCATCGCGTCGGGACGGTTCGTTCCGATCTCCATCTCGAAAACGGTGTCGGCGCCTGCGCCGCTGATGCCCTCGACCGAGATGCCGACGTTGGTCAGGTCTTCAGCGAGACGGCGGTCGTCGACGGTGAGGTCAACGAATTCGCGAATCCATTGTGGAGAAAGTTTCATGAAAGTCGCTGTTGGCTCTGGGCTCTTGGCTCTTGGCTTAAAGCCAAGGGCCAACAGCCAAGAGCGATTTCACCCAAACTGCTGCAAGAACCGCACATCTCCCTGATAGAAGTACTGCAAATCGTCCACACCATATTTCAACAGCGCGAGGCGGTCTACGCCCATGCCAAAGGCGAATCCCGAAACTTTTTTCGGGTCGTAGCCGTTGTCTTTTACGAATTCGAAGACGTTGGGATCGACCATGCCGCAGCCTAGGACTTCGATCCAGCCGGATTGCTTGCAGGGGCGGCACGGGTCGGAACCGCGCTTGCCGCTGCCGCCGCAGATGAAGCAACTGACGAAGACTTCCGCGCTCGGCTCCGTGAAGGGAAAGAAGGACGGCCGGAAATGCGTCTTCACGCTCGAGCCAAACAGGGCTTTCATGGCGTGATCGAGGGTGCCTTTCAGATCGCCGAAAGTGATGTTGGTGTCGACGGCGAGGCCCTCGATCTGGTGGAACATCGGGGAATGGCTGGCGTCGGGAGGATCGTTGCGATGGACTGTGCCGGGAATCACGATGCGGATTGGCGGGCGCATCTTTTCCATGGTGCGAATCTGCACGGGAGACGTATGCGTGCGGAGCAGCAGACGCTCGCGTTGCGGCTTTGATTGCTGGCCGGCGATGAAGAGAGTGTCTTGCGTGTCGCGCGCGGGATGGTTGGGAGGAAAATTCAGAGCCTCGAAGTTGTAGTAGTCCGTTTCGACCACCGGGCCTTCGGCGACGGAATAGCCGAGCCGCTGGAAAACGGCGACGATTTCGCGGGAGGTTTTGAAGATGGGATGTTCGGCGCCGATGGGGCGGCGAACGCCGGGGAGGGTGATGTCGACGCGCTCTGTAGCTTTTGAGGAGTCGACGCCGGCCACGTGCGCGGCTTCGACGAGTTCCTGAATCCGTGTCTTCAATTCATTGACGCGGATTCCGGCCTCGCGCTTAGCGTCTTTCGGCGCGCCTTTCAGCCAGACATCGTTGATCTGGGTGAGGATTCCGTTTTTGCGGGCCATCCAGCGGTCGCGAAATGCTTTCAGTTCTGCGTCATTCCGAACTTCGGCAGATTCACTCGTGCACGCGAAGATGCATTCGACGGCGGCCTTTTCCAGCGCTGCTGCCGAATAGTCCGTCAGTTGGGGAACGATGTATGCCATGTTTCCGGCCATGCGCCGAGGTGAGAATTCCCGGCGAAAGTCGCAATGACGTTGGACTGATAGGGATCCTTCGACTGCGCAAACCGACTCGCTTCGCGAATCGGTTTGCTTCGCTCAGGATGACAGTCTTAGGAAAATGGCTTCGCGCTGACAGTCTCGCGGGAAATCGCGCGGCCGATACTTCGCCGCTCCGGCGCAGTACGCCGCCGTCTTGATCGCGCCCTTGGCTTGAGTCGTCAGGCTGGCAAAGCCCGCAGGATCTTTTACCGCCAGGTCCGCGAGAATCTTGCGGTCGAGTTCGATGCCGGCCAGCTTCAAGCCGTGGATGAACTGGTTATAGCTCATCCCGTTCAGCTTGGCGGCGGCGCCGATGCGGACGATCCAGAGCGAGCGATACTGGCGCTTGCGCTGCTTGCGGCCGGAGTAGGCGAACTTTAGACCGCGCTCGACCGCTTCTTTCGCGGAGCGGTAGAGTTTTGATTTAGTAAGGAAGTAACCGCTGGCGCGGTCTAATATTTTTTTGCGTTTGGCGCGGCGTTTAGTTCCGCGTTTTACACGAGGCATGTTCTTCTCCTTTTAATTTCATGTTATGGCGGCTGGAGGTAGGACGAATGTCGTGACCTCTTCACGCGCCTGAAGCAGGGGTTCGGGATCAGTGGCTAGCGGTCAGTGGCCAGGGGTCAGAAAATATCTTAAGCCCTGGGCCCTACACCCTAGTCCCTCGCCTCTATTGGTACGGGATCATGCGCTTTACTTTGCGCTTGTCGCCGTCGCTGACCAGCGCTGGCGAACCCAGATTGCGTTTTCGTTTCTTGCTTTTCGACGTCAGAATGTGGCGCAGGTGCGCACGGCCCCGCTTCACTTTCCCCGTCCCGGTTAATTTGAAGCGCTTGGCGGCGCCTTTGTGGGTTTTTAATTTCGGCATAAAAAGTCCTCGAAAAACAGCTGCCAGCTTTCAGCCGCCAGCTTTCAGTTTCAAATTCATTTCCGCAAGTTCCAGATTGAGCGCTCAGACCAGACTGTCATTCCGAGCGAAACGCGGAATCTGCTTGGTGCCTACGACGCGGGCTTGGCGACCTGCGCCGGAGGAGCGCTCGGGCTGGGCGCACTCTGTGCGGCAGCCTTGTGCTTTTCTTCCTTAAGTTTCTCGTCGCGCTGCTTCTCTTTTTCGCGTTCCTTTTCCGTTTTCTTCGGAGCCAGGATCGCGTGCAGAGTGTTGCCTTCCTGTCGCGGCCGGAATTCCACGATGCTGTGCGGCTCGACGTCTTTAATCAGCCGCTCCAAAATCTGGCGGCCCAAGCTGGTCCGCGTCATTTCACGTCCGCGGAAAAAGATGGTTGCCTTGACCTTGTCGCCTTCGTCCAGAAACCGCAGCACGTGATTTTTTTTGGTCTCGTAATCGTGGTCGTCCACATTGATGCGGAACTTGACCTCTTTTACGGTGATCGTTTTCTGGTGCTTCTTGGCTTCGCGCTCTTTCTTTTCCTGTTGGTAGAGATACTTCCCGTAGTCCATGATGCGGCACACGGGAGGCTGCGCGGTGGGCGAAATCTCAACCAGGTCCAGATTCTGTTCGCGGGCTTTTTTGATGGCTTCGTACGGTGGCATGATGCCAAGCTGCTGCCCGTCGTCGTCAATCACGCGGATTTCGCGTGCCCGGATACGATCATTCGTGCGGATAAAACGTTTATCGATACAATCCTCCGTACTCTAAGCCACTGAGAATAAAGAATTATAGCATGACCATTCCCGGCGTGGCCGGGCTTGAGAGAAAATGGAAGAGCGGGACGGCTTGGCTCGCCTGCCAAGGCATTGCGAAAATTTTCGAGAGGGATGCGGCAAGCCGGCTCTTTATGCGAGGTTCATTCCATGTGCAGAAATATTAAGACTCTTTTCAACTTCGATCCCCCGGTCACCGACGATGAGGTACGCGCCGCGTCGCTGCAATTCGTGCGCAAGATCAGCGGCTTCAACAAGCCGTCCAAGACCAACGAAGCCTTATTCCTGGCCGCGATCGACGAGGTTGCGGCGATCTCCACCCGGCTGCTGCGTTCGCTGGAGACTACTGCGCCGCCCAAGAACCGCGAAGAAGAGGCCGCCAAGGCAAAGGCCCGCGCGGCGGAGCGCTTCGGCACCTAAAGCCGGCCTTCGATTGCCGTCGAACTTAGGGAAGGGACGGCTCTCGGGCTCCTACCTGAGTGGTCTACAGGATGTACGGTATCGAACCATCGAGTGAACTCTGGCAGGGTATTAGAACTAGTCATTTTGCCCTGCGTAGATACCATTCCTCCGATGCCGACGAACTAATGCCAACGCGCCGCCTCGATGACCGAATCCGAGAGCTCTGTGCCCGGATCACAGAGGCATCGAATGGCGAACTGGAAGGGGTCCTGCAGGAATTGCTGGGCGCGGTTCACGAAAAAGTGGAGCGCCTGAGAAATCTCGCGGTGAGACAACTGGTGGGCGGTAAGACTCCGAAAGACCGGCGAACCAGTTCTCCTTAGGGGCGATATCCGGTCTGGTACGAGTGGCGAAAAATTCTGCGTTCGACAGCCTTTTATTTCAGCCTCTTGCAGCCTTTCAGTCGGTTACCCTACATAAAATCAGTATTTCCCCGGTTGACCAGAGCCCACGATTCAGATGAGTATCTTCTCTTGGCCGTTCGAAGGCTTACCCATCTTAAAACCTATGACCCCTGAAGAACGAGAACGCATGAACTTCTTGTGCGGGCAGATCGCCAAAGAACAAGATCACGCAAAATTCGCCAAGCTTGTTCAGGAGCTTAACAATTTACTCGAGCAGAAAGATCAGCGGCTGGAGGATGCTGAAGAAAAATAGTAGATGCGCTTTGCACAGATCGCCGAAGCGAGCCGCGACCCTCCCCAATTCTCTATTTTTTCAATGACTTCCGGTCGCGCATAAAGCCCGGCTTCCGGGCAACTAATCGGGGCGAACAGGGTTTCTTACAGATACGAACTTTTTGCTACCGCGTCACGGCAGAGAGCTTTTATTTGTGAGGCCTAAAATGACGAGCGATGAACAAGACCGCATGCAATTGCTGTGTGAACGGATTGCGGTGGAGCAGGACCAGGAAAAGTTTGTGAGGCTGGTTCGGGAACTGAATCAGCTTCTCGATCACAAGACCCAGCGGCTCGATTTATCGAAAGAACGCCAGCCCCCGGCTGCTTCGACTCACGGAGTTTGCCAGTCGACCGAGTAAACATCCTGAGTTCCGGTGTCGCGCAGGAGCAGGGGAGAATCATCGGGAGTGAGCGATAGAGAGCCGCCGTAACGTCCTGCAGTGGCGAAGTTCTTCAGGTCGGCCACCAGTTCCGTTTTGCGGTCGCTGATGCGAATGCGAACCACCGCGTTCTTGCCGCGATAATCCAAGACGTATACATACTGCCCGTCGTGCGACCAGTTCAGCCAGCTCAGCGATCCGGTGGCGAGTTCGCTCCACTTCTGCGTCTGCGAATCGAACAGGAGAAGCCGCATGGAGTCGGCGGAAAAGGCGGAAATGTAGCGGCCGTCCGGCGACCAGCGCGGTGAGTAGAGGCCTTGCGAACCGGGCACATCCGACACTTTTCGGCTGGTCACGTCAAAAATGTGGATGGCCGACGATGGGTCATTGGATTCATTGCCGAAGACAATCTTAGTTCCGTCAGGCGACCAGTTGGGGTCGAGTTGCTGGCGGGGATCGCCAGGCATGAGCACCTGCGGAGTTCCGCCGTCAGCGGAGACTTCATAGATTCTTGCCGGCTGGTTGGCACTCAACGCAAATTCGAAGAACACAATATTCTTGCCATCGGGTGACCAGCGCGGCAGCACGGGATACATGGGCGGATAGGTCAACTGCAGAGGCTCGCTCCCATCGACCTTGCTGCGCCACAGAGTGCCTTCGCGATACAAGACATACGTGACCCACTGGCCATCTTTTGAGAAGGCCACATACTCGGCGGAGATCCCGCCCAGAAACGGCGCGAAGTGACCTGACTTCGCATCGTAACGCGTCAACTCCCCGCGATAGGTCTGGCCAATCACAAACAGCTTTTTACCGTCCCGACTGGGCAGCGCCGAGGAGAGCGAGAGCGGGCTCGAAGTGATCGCAACTGGTTTCGGAGCGGGATGAAGAAAACTTTTTTCCGCCAGCGCCCAGATCTGATTCTTCGATTGAAAAACGAAATATTTTCCATCGGCGGTCCAGCGGCCGCAGCACTCGTCCGGCGGATCGTGCCAGTCAGGCAGCAAACGGTGCGCGTCCGTTCCTGACGCGGAAACTTCCCACATGATCTGCTGGCCGAGGGTGCCTGCGCTCTCCGAGCTGTCGAATCGCAGGTGGCTGCCGTCGGGTGACCACTCGATGTTCTTGATGTCGCCTTTCACGCTCGTTATTTTGCGCGCTTCCGTCCCGTCCGCCCTGGCGATAAACAGGTCGCGCAGATTGCTGAAGGCCAGCATCTTGCCGTCGGGAGACCATGCGGCAGTTTCGCCCGCGACGTCGGCCAACCGGCGCGGCGAACCGCCCAGCAGCGGAAGGCTCCACAGCGGCCCGCGTGGAGGCGCACCCCGGCCGTCCACTACCAAGAGCTCGGCGCCATCCGGTGATAAATCCAGCGGAACCATGTCGGGCGAAGGCATGATCGAAATCCGTCTCAGTTCTCCGCCAGAAATCGACATCTCGGCCAGGCCATGCGGAGTGAAACTGCCCGAACTGCCCACGCCCAGGCCCAGATAGAGACGCGAGCCGTCAGTGCCGATCAGCGACTTCGGCTGGCCGTCATGCGTGAGTTGCACGTAGTTTGCAACCGTGGGAGCCGCTGCGGGACGCAGCCAGAAATAAGCCAACACGAGAGCGGCGCAGATGATCAAAGCGGCAACCGTGAGCGGAGTTCGCGAACGTTGGGGCTCGATCTTTCCCGCAAGTTGCGGCTTGATCGTATGCGCGCCGGTGGGCGCCGTGGTCCCCGAGTCCGACAACGCTTCCAGCGCGAACGCCAGGTCCGATGCGGATTGAAATCGCTGTTCCGGATTCTTCTCCAGGCAGCGCAGGACTACTCGCTGCAGCGCGACGGGAGTTTCCGGGGCCAGCTCTGAGATCGGCGCGGGCTCCTCGTTTAGAATCGCGCTCATCGTATCCGCCGACGTTCCCCGCTCAAAGGTCCGCTTGCCCATCACCATCTCGTACAAGATCGCGCCGAAGGCGAAAATATCGGTGCGACGGTCCGTCGCCAGCCCGCGCACCTGCTCGGGCGACATGTAGCCCATGGTGCCCATCGCCACGCCGGGCAAGGTCAGCGTAGGAGCAGCGTTGATCAACGAATCCTTGGGTTGAATTACCTTGGCCAGGCCGAAGTCGAGAATCTTGATGCGCCCATCTTTCGTGACAAATAAGTTGTCGGGCTTCAGATCGCGATGGACGATGCCTTTTTCGTGCGCCGCCGCCAAACCCTGCGCGATTTGCACGCCGTATTCAGTCGCCTTACGCAGGGGCAGCGGGCCGCGCCGCACGGTCTCGGCGAGGGTCTTGCCTTCGAGCAGCTCCGACACCAGATAGGGCGTGCCCGCGTAAGTTCCCATCTGGTAGACGGCAAGAATGTTGGGATGATTCAGTGCGGCCGCGGCCTTGGCTTCAACCTCAAAACGCTGCAGCCGTTCGGCATCGGCCGACACCAGCTCGGGCAGGACTTTGATTGCGACTTCGCGCTCCAGCCGAGTATCGCGCGCGCGATACACCTCGCCCATACTGCCGGCTCCGAGAGGCGACAGAATTTCATACTGACTGAGTCTGGTTCCGGGGGCCAGGGGCATGGGGATTCGGCAATTATAGTCCTCCGGGAATTCGTCTCGCGAGAAGAACAGCAGGGTCCGGCGCAGCTTCGGACATACCTTGACACGATTGAAGCGGCCTTGTAGTTTCGCCCATGGCTGTAAATGCCGTGGCGATTCGACCGGAGGCATCATGCGACTAGAACTGGAAACACGCGATGTGGGGCGCGTCACCATTGTTCGCTGCAAGGGTCGCCTGGTGTCTGGCGGCGAGACCGAGGCATTGCGGTCGCATGTGGCGTGGATCTTGCGGGACCGGCGCTCGATTGTGCTGCATCTGGGCGATGTGGTGTTCATCGACAGCAGCGGCCTGGGAACCATGGTTCGCACCCTGACCAGCACGCGCCAGGCGCATGGCGACCTGAAGCTGTGCGACGTCCCCGAGCATGTTCAGAAGGTGCTGAAGCTGTCGCATTTGACGACGCTGTTCGATTCGCACGAGTCGGAAGATAACGCAGTCGCAGCTTTTTACCGCAAGCCGGTGCAGGCCGAACAGCCGGTCGCGATGGGGCGCAGCGTGTTGTGCATCGATCGCAATGCCGATGTGGTCACCTACGTACGCGAAGTGCTGCACCGGGCCGGCTACGACGTGCACACCAGCAACAACCTGCGCGACTGCCTGCTGCTCATGCGCGTGACTCGTTTCGATTTGCTGCTGGTGGGTGCGGACGTGGGCGCTTCGCCGGCCACGGAAAAATCTTTCCGCGACGCTTGCACCAAAGTCCCGGTGATTGAATTGGGCAGCGAGTTTTCTACGCTCGAAGCCGGAGAAGCCACGACCCATCTGCTGGAGAAAATCGCCGAGCGCTTACAATCCACGTCGAATTAGGGTAGTGGTGCAGTTTGGCTTGCGCACTGGGCCGGTTCAGCGGGAGATCCCTTCGGCTGCGCTCAGGGCAGGCTCTTCGCTACGCCGGAAGAGCGGCTCCGCTCAGGATGACAAAATCGTGCAAAGGACAAAACGCAGCACTACGTCGAACTAATCGCGCGGGAATTTTCACTCTGAGGGAAGGCGGGAATAACTCACGGCGAAAGGAGATTGTTGCGCGTCCCGGGCCGGGCGCACCCACCGGCTTTGCGGGATGAACCGGTAGCGGATGAGCGTCCAGATGGCCTGCCAGCCATCGGAGTGGCGAATCTTTTTCCCTTCCTCCGCCGAGCGGGGATGGTACTGGATGGGAACCTCGGCGATCTTCTCGCCCATGCGGCTAAGCTTGGCCGTCACTTCGGGGCAGAACTCGAAGCGATGACATTGCAACTGCATCCGCGCCAGCAGCGAGCGGCGAACCGCTTTGTAGCAGGTGGCTTCATCGTGGATGCGGGCGCGGTAGAGAAAATTGGTAAGGTGCGTCAGCAGTTTCGCCCCGAGAAAAAATCGCAGGCCGCGCTCGGGACGATCGGGCCGCACGCCGTAGACGACATTGGCTCGGCCCTCCTCGAGCGGGCGCAAGAGCGCGGGATAATCCTGCGGATCGTATTCCAGATCGGAGTCCTGAATCAGCACGTACTCGCCCTGGGCATAAGCCAGCGCGGTGCGAATGGCTGCGCCCTTGCCGCAGTTTTTTTCGTGGAACACGACGGTGACATCGTCCATTGCGGGCAGGGCCTGCAGCTTTTCGCGAGTGCCGTCGGTGGAACCGTCATCCACAAGAATGATTTCTTTTTTCACCGGCGAAGCGTGAATCGCCCGTAACAGTTCGTCGATGTTCGCCACCTCGTTGTAGACGGGGACGATCACCGACACGCATCCCTTCCAGCGATCGGTGGCTGGCAAGGGTGGCTCGGCAATGGCAGCGCGCGCACTCATCAATTACGACTCGCCGCGAAGAAGATCGCGGGATCACTAAACTCAGGATAGCATTTACCCTTCGTTTTCCGCGTCGCCGATTCTGACCATCGGCTCGATTTGAGTTCCAGGGAGCGCGTAGAACGACCGTGTTCGAAATCGGCCGCAGTCGTAAACCCCAAGCGTAGTATCATTTGCAAATCGCAAACTTTCCTTACGGCGCATGATTTCATCCAGTGCGACCGGCCCAGCGCAGTCGACCGCCTCAACTCCAGCACTCCGGAAACCTTCGCTGATCGAGAATGCACTGCCCGCGATCGTGTTGGTGATGGGATTCGTCGCGAGGCTGATTCCGGCGGCGCGATTGTTTCTCAATCCGGATGAAGCGCTGCATAGCCTCCGTTCCGCCGGGGAGCGTGCTGCTCGCCGATTATGAGAGCGGGCTTTTGCTCGGCTATTATGTCTGCCCGCAGGGAGTGGTGCGGATTTTCCCGTCATCTGAAGAGTTCGCAATCTCCGACTGCGAACCTTACCGGGTGCTCTCCCCGACGTTCCGGGAGTGGAAGTTCGTCGCGGACACGTTCCCAGGTCAGTTCGCGAATGCCACTGCGCTGATACAGGCGCAGACGCCAAGCTCGACGAGCCAAAGTCGTTCGGATCGTGCCTCGACACCCCAGCTTTGGCTTTTCTATGCGGGCTGGATCAACGACTCATCGCCCGCGATGAAGCACGAACTTGCGGCGTTCGGTTGTCCGACGCCGAGATCGTTCGGAGAGAACATCTTTTTCTGTCAGCTCACCGCGCCCGCAAATTTACCCGCAAGCAAAAAGCCTCCTTCCGAAGAAGGAGGCCCGTAAATACTGATTCAGCGTGCCGCTTATTTCGGCGCGTCCATGGTGATGCCGCCGGTCTGGCTCTGTTCGGCTTTTTCGGCTTTCACTTTTTTCACGCGCAGGGTTTCGTCGACCCAGTGGTCGGCGGTCTTCAGGTCTTCGGCGCGGGCGGCGAGATCGTCGCATTCCACGTCGCCCTTCTCGCGGTACATCAGGTTCAGGTAGGCCATGGCGTCGTCGTAGTCAGGACGGATCTGGATTGCTTTGTTCAGGCTGTCGATGCCTTCCTGAATGGTGGCCGCGTTCTTGACCTTCAGCTCGCTGCAAACCTTCGCCTGATCTTTGTTCTTGGGATTCAGATTCTCTTCCGGCCTCATGCCGAGCTTGTTGCGCTCATCCATGCGTGGGGTATAGCAGGCGGTCCAGTCGATCACGCCGATCGAGTAGTAGGGCTCCGGATCGTTGGGATCGAGGTCGGAGGCCATGCGGTAATACTTCTTGGCATCGTCCCATTTCTTTTCGTTCAAGTAGAGGTAGGCGATGCCCTTGGCGGCGTTGACCTTCTGGTCGCGGGAAGGATTGGCGTCGATCACTCGCTGATATTCGTCGATGGCCTGCTGGGCGATGCGCAAATTGTCGGGCGAATCGAGCTGAGGGATATATTGCGACACGAAAGCAGTGGCCAGATACATGCGCGCATTGATCAAGCCGGGGTCGAGTTGCACCGCCTTCTGGAAATGATCGATGGCCTGCTCGAAATGGTTGTTCTTGAAGGACTCCACGCCCTTGTTGAGTTGGTCGCGCGCCCGCAGCTTGTTGCATCCCAGAGAAGAGAGCAGCGCCAGTGCTACCGCCGCTAACGTGATGAGTTTTAGATTCTTAATCATTGCGGTATAAGTCTCCCTCGACACAGCATCCTAGGCCCAGAGACAGCGATTTGACAAGCGCGGCTTGACTCCACACGGCCGAACCTAAGCAAAGCTCGGATCAGCGCGGGCCGCGGTAGCACTGAAGCGCTGGGCCTCGGTGCAGTGGGCCGACCACAAACAACGCTCAACGAACAGAAACCCAAAGCGCTCCGGGCTTGCCGGACGGGCAAATCAGTTGCCCGATTCGATCTTCGCGGTAATCAGGCCGACCTTGTCCACGCCGGCGGCGTGGGCAATATCGATCACGTTGGCCACGTTGGCGAAGGCCACGGCATCGTCGCCCTTCACGAACATCACCTTTTCCGCGCGTTGCTTGTAAATGTCGGTCAGACGGGCCTGCAGGTTATCCCAGGTGGCGTCTTCGGTATTGATCTTGAGCCCCGGCTCCTGGCCGTTGCCCCGGTCGAGCAACTGCACGACGATGGTGCGGTCAGGGTTTACGTTCTTGGGCGCGTTGGGCGGAGGCGGCTGGGGAACCAGCGCATCCAGTCCCTTTGGGGTCACGGGCGAGATGACCATGAAGATGATCAGCAGCACCAGAAGAACGTCAATCAGCGGGGTGACGTTCATGTTTGCGTTTTGGCCCCCGCTGGAGCCGGTTGTCATACTCATGGTCGTTCTCCTATTGCCCGGGCGCCGGAGGCGGCGGGGCGGTGGCAGTTTTCTTCTGTTCGGTCAGCAGGCCAAGATCGTCCACTCCCGCGGCCCGAACCGCATCCACCACGGTGACTACGCTGCCGAAGTGGGCGCGCATGTCGGCTTTGACATAGACGCGTTTGTCAGGCTTGTTGGCGAGCCGATCCTTGACCTTGGTGGTCAGGTTGTCGGTCGTGATCTTGTCGGTGCCGAAATAGACCGTGCCGTCGCGAGTGATCGAGACCAGCAGAGCATCTTCCTTGTCGGCATCGGGCATCTGCGCCGGGCTATTCACCGGAGCCATGTCGACGCTGACGCCTTTCTGCAACATGGGCGTGACCACCATGAAGATGATCAGCAAGACCAGCATCACGTCCACCATGGGCGTGACGTTGATGTCGGAATTGACCTTCGCCCCTTCGTTCCGTTTTGCTAAGGACATATATCTCCTGTTCCTTCGCCGTGCTTCTGCCGCACTCTTACCGGGCGAGCGCGGCCGAAAAAACTTTCCGCCGGAAGTTGGGAAAGCCCGGCGCTGGGAGCTTCCAGCGCCGGACCGAGCAACTCATGTGCGGACTCGTTCGACCGGCAACTAGCGGCGAATATCGCCGCGCTTCTTCAGGAAGTAATCGATCAGTTCGCTGGACGAGTTGTCCATTTCGACGTCGAAGGCTTCCACGCGACCGGTAAGGTAGTTGAACATGATGACGGCCGGGATGGCGACAACCAGCCCGATGGCGGTTGTAACCAGCGCTTCCGCGATACCGCCGGCGACTGCCGCCAGACCGGTGGCGTGGGAGTTGGCGATGCCGATGAACGCGTTCAAAATGCCCAGCACGGTTCCGAACAGTCCCACGAAGGGAGCGGTCGAACCAATGGTGGCGAGGCCGCCCAATCCGCGCTTCAGTTCGGCGTGGACGATGGCTTCGGTGCGTTCCAGAGCGCGCTTGGAGGCTTCAATGGTTTCGCCAGGGATGGCGCCGGGAGAATCCTGGTGAGCCTTGAATTCCATCAGGCCAGCGGTGACGACCTTGGCCAGATGGCTTTTCTTGTTGCGCTCGGCGACCTTAATGGCTTCGTCGATGCGGCCATCGCGCAAAGCTCCGGCAACGGCCGGGGCAAAGGCGCGCGACTGCTTGCGGGCTGCGCTGTAGGCCATCCAGCGGTCGATCATCACGCCGATGGACCAACCGGACATGATGAACAGGATGATGACTACGATTCGGGCAGGCCATTTCATTGAATTCCAGAGGCCCAACGGATCGGTCGCAATGGCGCCGTTGCCTTCCTGGACAAGCCAGGTGGCCGCGACGGAAACGTGACTGAGAACAGCCGATGCTACATGAGTTGCGAACATGAGTTGCTTTTCCCTCCTCGGAACTTTCTACGAAAATTCTTCGAAAACTCGCCACGAAACTTCATGCTTTACTTGGACACTTGGATGCACGCTGCAGTGCCAACCGCAGGAAAAGAATTTTCTTTCCCAAAGGTTTTTCAGCGTTTTTGCATGCACAAGGCCGGCAGCCATGCCTGAACGAGAAGAAAGCGGTACGGCGGCCGAGCCAGGGCTTCTGAAAAGCCCCTCCCGGCCACCGTTCTTAAGGTGGGAAGGGGAGGGCCATGCACACACTGCCGATACACACTACTACGAGCAATTCCAAACTGCGCGACGCTCGGGGAGGTTTAGCCCCCGGCGAGCGTGAAGTTTACCTGTACCTGGGTCTCAACCTCGACCGGTTCACCGTTCAGCAGGTAGGGCTTGTACTTCCACTGTTTCACGGCCTCGATGGCGGCCGGAGCCAGCATCGGATGTCCGCTGATCAGCTGCAGGTTTTGAATGTTGCCTTCTTTGCTGATCTGAGCCTGCAGGACCACGACGCCCTGGATCCGAGCCTGACGAGCCAGCGGAGGATACACCGGCTGCGTCTTGCGGACCAGCAGACCGGCGAATACGCCGGAGGAAACGCGAACGCGCGTGGGAGCGGCCATCTTCGGCGGCGCGACGGAAACCGAGCTCAGCACGCTGCCGATTACACCACCCATCGACCCACCCGGGACGCCGCCCGGGACGCCACCGACAACACCGGTGGTGGCCATGGCCGGAGGCGCTTCGTCTTCCTGAATCATTTTGATCTTTTGCGGAATCTTAGTAGGCGTGCGCAGTTCGCCGTTGACGATGTCGGTCTGAATCACCCTAACGTGCTGGACCATGGCGGCGGCTGGCGGCGGTGGCGGTGGCGGCGGCGGGGGGGCCACCAACATGAACAAAGTCGTACCTTTGGGCAAGGCTTCCGTGAAAATCAATGGGATCAGGACAAATACGCCGACCAGCATGAACTCCAGAATGAACGCGATCGACGTTGTGCTACCCCGCTTGGTCTTCAGCTTGCCACCGGATTCGATAAGGCTGTCTTCAAACATAGTGTTTCTCCCCTAACTTCATCAGACCCCTACGGACACTTAGACACCGGCTGCTTTCCCTTTGCTCCCGCTTTCTACGGCACGCCTCGCCGGCCACCCAAGCCCGCGCAGCGCTTCGTGCAAGACCCCTCTAACCTCTACATAAACAACACATACCGCGATGGTTACCACCCCGCCATCGGGTAGCTTACCTATCTCTTAACCGGCATGCCGACCGGGCGCTTGCCTTTTTCGATCCGCCAATCCTGATAAGCCACCAGGATGGGGGCGGCGATCGCAATCGACGAATACGTTCCGATCAAGATACCGATGACCAGCGCGAGACTGAAACCCCGAAGCACCTCGCCGCCGAATAAAAAGAGTGCGAGTACGGTAAGGAAGGTGAGGCCCGCTGTCAAGATCGTTCTGCTCAGAGTTTGATTAATACTCCGATTAACGATGTCGGATAGTTTCTCCCGCCGCATGAGTTTAATGTTTTCCCGGATGCGATCAAATACCACGATCGTGTCGTTATTAGAGTAACCAATCAGGGTGAGGATGGCGGCAATGACCGTCAGGGTGATGGGGGTATTGGTCAGGGAAAAGAAGCCTACGGTGATGAGGGTGTCGTGAAAAACCGTGACGACAGCCGCCAGGCCGTAAATCCATTCAAACCGGAAGCCGAGGTAAACCAGCATCCCGGCCAGCGAATATACCGTGGCCCACATGGCTTGGTTCCGGAGTTGGCCGCCCACCTGGGGGCCGATGATCTGGACGTCCCGTACGCCGAAGTCGGAGAGGAAGAAGCCGTCTGCCAGTGAGCTGGCGACGGCTGGATCTACGCCAGGCGCGCCTTTCAGTTGGTCGATTGAACTAAGAACGCCGCCCTGGTTCTTGCGATAATCCAAAATGGCTTGAGCCTGCTCGCCATATTTCTTATCGGCGTCGGATCCGAGGTGCAGTGGGTCTTTATCGAGCAAAGCCTGCTTGATCTTCAGGAAGCTGGCGTTATTCAGGTCGTCTTTGCCGGCGGGAGCATGGGTCTCAAGCGCGCCGATGATCTTTTCCTTGCCCGCTTCGAGCGCCTTCTCGTCGGTTTCGCGCACGTCGAGGTCGATCAGAACCTCGTTGTTCGCAACTGCGCCATAACGCTGAATCTTCGGGGCCTTCAGGCCGGCGTGATCCATTTCAGAGGTGATCGCGGAATAATCTGGCGGGTGCGAGAAGCGGACATACACCAGAGTTCCGCCACGGAAGTCGACGCCCCACGGAATGTGGTGGTAGAACAGCATGGAAAATAAGCCGGAGACGCTGAACACCAGCGAAAAGGCGAGAAAATACCACTTTTTGCCGAGAAAATCTATGTTGGTATTGCGAAAGAACTCCACGGGTTGTCTAGCCCCTTATCTATCTATGACTTAGCGCCGAATCTGGCGCAATTTCTAATCTAAACTCAAACGACTTGCATCAGGGCGTGCCTTCAAGCATGCTGCAACGACCTACAAGTCATCCAACGGCTTTAGCCGCTGCACATTCGCGGAAAACCCAGCGGCTAAAGCCGTTTCGCCTCTGAGCTCTTTTTCGGCATCGCTGAAGCGATGCCCTGATACGAACCCTTCTCGAGACCGCTCGATCACCGGCACCAGTACTAAATGCTGAGCGCTTCGCCGCGCTGTTTGCGGCTGAGCACCCAGTCGAAAATGAAGCGCGATACGAACACGGCGGTGAACAGGTTCGCCAGCAAACCGAACGTGAGCGTGGTGGCGAAACCCTTTACCGGGCCGGTGCCGAAGATGAACAGAATCGCGGCCGAAACGATGGTCGTGACGTGGGTATCGACGATGGTGATCCAGGCATGATGGAAGCCCTGATCCACGGCCGATGGCGGCGTTTTGCCGTTGCGCAACTCTTCTCGAATGCGCTCAAAAATCAGCACATTGGAATCCACGCCCATGCCGACGGTCAGGATCACACCGGCGATTCCGGGCAAGGTCAGCGCGACGTTTACGCCCGCGATCGTCGACCAGCCCAGGAACCCGAGCAGAATAATCAGGTTCATGATCAGGGCGAGGTCGGCATTAATGCCGGCGCCGCGATAGTAGACCAGCATGAAAATCAGCACAGCAACCATGCCGATGACGGTAGCCAGTACGCCGGAGCGAATCGAATCCGCGCCCAGCGACGCGCCCACCGTTTCCTCATCCAGATACTTGATGCTGGCGGGCAGAGCGCCAGAGCGCAGTATCATGGAAAGATCTTTCGCGGCCTGCTCGCTCATGTGGCCGCCACTGATCGAGCCCTGATCGCGAATCGGCTCTTTAATGTTGGCAACTTCCTGCACTTTGTGGTCGAGCACCACGGCCAAGCTGTCGCCGACGTGCTCGGAAGTGAAGTTATAAAACCGCTGTCCGCCGTCGCCGGTCAGCGAAAAGGTGACGCTGGGCTGGCCGTTCTGATCGGTACTGGCCTGCGCGTCCCGCAAGTCTTTGCCGCTGACCGCCGAAATGCGCGAAACGAAGCACCAAGTCTGCTCGGTACCGTTGGCGCACTGGCCAGACAGCAGCAGGGAATCTGCAGGAACAATCCCTTGCTTGGATTCCAGAGCCGCTTGCTCGCTGGTGAAAGGGCCGCCCGTCATCTGCTTGATTTCAAGCATTGCGGTCGACTGGATCAGGTCCTTTACGCGACCGGAATCGTCGATGCCGGGAAGCTGTACGAGAATCTGGTATTCGCCGAGTCCGTGCGGCTCGATGGTGGGTTCGCTGACGCCCAGCGCGTCAATGCGGTTGCGGATGGTGTCGATGGCCTGGGCGACGGCCTGGGTCTTGAGCTCGCTGAGGCTCGCCGGCTTCATGGCCAGATTCCAGGAATTATCCGGGCCGCCATTCACGTCATAGTCAGGCAGGCGATCATGCACGATGGTGAGCAGGTCGCTGCGGCCACTGGGCGGCATGCCTTTGATCACCACGTGGTCGGGATTGTTCTGCTGGTCGGGCTGGTTGATATCGGAGTAGTCGATCTTGCGGGTGCGCAGCTGATCTTTCAGAACTTCGATCGCATTCTGCGCGACCACGTTGACGGCGTCGTTCACCTGCACCTGTAAAATCAGGTGCGTTCCACCCTTTAGATCGAGACCAAGGTGGATGTGATCGCCCACGGCATCGAGGATCGCCTGGCGTGAGAAGCCTTTCGGAATGCCGAAGATACCGAAAAGGAAAAACAGCACCGTGCCCAGGATGAGTCCGAGTTTGACGAGAAAATTCTTGTTCATAAGGAAGACGATTTCTGTGCGAATTCAGATTGCAAATTAGCTGCGGACTGTTGCTTTTCCTCTTGCCCGATTACTTGGCCTTGGCCGTTTCTTCCTCGGGAGTGGTCACGATTGACACCGAAGCCTTGGTGACTTCCAGCACCAGATTGTTGGGCGGAACGCGCAGGTGCAGGCAATCATCTTTGAGCGCCATCACCGTGCCGCGGATGCCTCCCGTGGTCGTGACCTTGTCGCCGGTCTTCAGCTGATCAAGCATGGCCTGCCATTTTTTCTGGCGGCGCTGCTGCGGAAGAACCAGAAGAAAATAGAAGATGGCGATCATGGGAACGAACATGATCAGCAGCGACATACCGCCGCCACCCGCCGGGGATTGCAATAGGAGCAGAGCTAGCATATTCAAATATCTGGGCGGCTGTCCGCCGAAACAGGCTGCGAAAAAAATGTCCGCAAAAAACCGCCCGCGCCCACCAGCGCCGCGCGAGCCTTTATTTCACCACGGGGTTTGGATCGACTTCGGCCGGGTTCCTTCAGCCTTCAGGGCTTGAATCCGGGGAGGCCATTGCTGCAAGGTCACGGTTGCGGTCGAGACCATACATCAGAAAGAAAACGCGACTCTTCCCCAAGTGAAATAGAATGCCGTACCCGCCGCATAGTGTCAAGGTAGAAACTCAGGTTGTGGATGGTATTCAAGACCTGCGCCAGCACTTCGTTGGATGCATAAAGGTGACGCAAATAGGCCCGCGAGTAGCGAAAACACACGCGGCACGGGCAATTCGGGTCGAGCGGGCCGGAATCCTGGGCATAACGCGCCTGCTTGATCGAAACTTTTCCCTCTGACGTAAAAAGCAGGCCGTGGCGCGCGGCGCGGGTGGGCAGAACGCAGTCCATCATGTCGACGCCAAGGTTGGAGTACTCGACAATTTCCTCGGGAGTTCCCACGCCCATGAGATAGCGGGGCTTGTTTTTGGGGAGATGCTCAAGCGTTGATTCCACGATCTCGCGGGTGAGTTCGCGCGGCTCGCCCACGCTGAGCCCTCCGATAGCATAGCCGGGAAAACCGATTTCGATGGTGCGCTCGGCGGATTCTTTGCGCAGCTGGCGGTCCATGCCACCCTGGACGATGCCGAAGAGGGATTGCGTCTGCCCCGCAAACGTAGGGACGGACGCATTCGTCCTTCCGGGTTTTGTCGTAGGCTCGGCCGCGGAGCCTCGCTCCGCGGGACGGACGAATGCGTCCGTCCTTACATGGGCATCGCCCGCCCACGGGACTTCGTTTTTATGCTCTTCGAAATATTTCTTGCTGCGGGCGGCCCAGCGGAGGGTTAACTCCATGGAAGCCCGGGTGCGCGCCTGATCGGCGGGATGTTCCGTGCACTCATCAAATGCCATGATGATGTCGGCACCCAGGCCGATCTGCGCTTCCATCGCGCTCTCGGGGCTGAAAAAATGTGGCGAGCCGTCCAGGTGCGAGCGGAAAGTTACGCCTTCTTCACTCACTTTGCGCAAGGCGTTCAGGCTGAAGACCTGGAATCCACCGGAATCGGTGAGGATAGCGCGCGGCCAGGCCATGAAGCGATGCAGGCCGCCCAGCTTCCGCACCGTGCTGACGCTGGGGCGAAGATAGAGGTGATAGGTATTGCCCAGGATAATTTGCGCAGTGAGCTCTTCGAGCGTTTCCTGCGGCACGCCCTTCACCGACGCCACGGTGCCGACGGGCATGAAGACTGGGGTGGCGATCTCTGCGTGCGGCGTAAGTAGGCGCCCGGTGCGGGCTTTGCCGGCGGCGGCATCGATGTGGAAGGTGAGGGGCATTGTCTGGGAATTGTAGCAATGGAAGAGCAGGGTACCTCCGCGCACCACCGCGCTAAGGAGTCGATCAGGCTCGGGCAGGCATGCCTCTCTTTGCCGACCTGCTGCTCGATATTTCTGTAATCTGGCAACAGAGTGAATAACTACGTACATTCCGGAATAGAGAACAAGCATGTTTCAACCTTGATATGCTGATTATTTACATGTTATTCTCCATTCGAGAATAGAGAATGAGCGAACTTAAGTCCCAGGACGTAGTACTTGTTCTCAAGCTCGTGGCAGCCAAGTCTGCGGCGTGGAGTTTCTCGAGCTTAGGGAAAGAGTTGTTCATGAGCACCTCTCACGCTTTCCAATCCGCTCTGCGGGCGCAAGTTTCGAATTTGCTTACCATCTCCACGGCGCCTCATTCCCCTCCGAAGGGTCGAGGAGTGTTATTTGAACCAAAACGAAGCAACCTTAAAGAATTCCTGATCCATGGTGTGAAATACGCCTTCCCGGTTGAACGCGGGGGACCTACGCGGGGGATGGCGACAGCGGAAGCTGCTTACCCACTCGACAAACATTTTCCTGGGGGTTTTCCGCTACCGCCGGTTTGGCCTCACCCGACTGGTCCGCTTCGCGGTGTTGCGTTTTCGCCTCTTTACAAGAACGTCCCGCAGGCAGCGCTGCGCGACCCCAAGCTCTATGAACTGCTGGCGTTGGTCGATGCAATTCGCGAAGGGCGCGCGCGCGAACGGGAGATTGCGATTCGTGAGCTGACGGCGAGAATTGATTCCCGATGATTGCTCAGGCGAATCCGAATCTTGCACGCCTATCAGGAAGCCACTAAGAAGTTGGCTCCGTTGCTGGATCAGATCGCGTTCGTCGGAGGCTGCGCCGCCGGGCTGCTGTTGACCGATCCCGCCGCCGCCCCGGTTCGGCCTACTCTCGATGTAGACGCGATTGTTGCGGTCGCGTCCTATGTGGAGTTCGCGGCTCTGGAAGCCCGGCTGCGGCAGCTGGGGTTTCGTCAACCTCAGATAGAAGGCGTACCGATTTGTCGCTGGCTGAGCGGAGAGCTGATTCTTGACCTGATGCCGACCGATGCTTCGATTCTTGGCTTCGGCAATCGCTGGTACGCCGCGGCTCTCGAAAATGCCGAAAGGATTCAGATCGGCGACCTTGAGATCCGCCTTATCACTGCCCCTTATTTTCTCGCGACCAAACTGGAAGCGCTTCACGGGCGAGGAAAGAATGATTTTCCCGGGAGCCATGATCTGGAGGACATTGTGACTGTCATTGATGGCCGCGCCGAACTTGCCGGAGAGGTTCGGCTCGCTCAGGCAGACTTGCAAGAATATCTGAACCGGGAGTTTGAAACTTTATTGTCGAACCCTGAGTTCGTGGATTCCTTGGCCGGGCACTTATTGCCGGACGCTGCCAGCCAGCAACGTCTGGGACTCGTGATGAAACGCATGCAACAATTGATTATTGAACGATAAATCGATGCCACTGTTTGAAATCCGCAATCTGACCAAGGTCTTTCCGCATGGCGAATCGCCGTTTGGCGGGCTGATGTTCGGCGGGAAGCCTCGCGGAGAGCTGCGCGCGGTCGACGACGTTTCGCTGGACATTCATGCCGGGGAGACGCTCGGGCTGGTAGGCGAATCGGGGTCGGGGAAGAGCACGCTGGGGCGATTGATTCTGAGATTGATTGAGCCGACTTCGGGCTCGGTACGCTTGGAAGGGCGCGATCTGCTGGCGGCGGGGCGCGGTGAAATGCGGGGGCTGCGCCGCGACCTGCAGATTATTTTTCAGGATCCGTTTGCCTCGCTCGATCCGCGCTTTCGCGTGGAACAGATCGTCGCCGAGCCGCTGATTATTCACGGAGACGGGAAATTCTGTCTGGCGGAGCGAAGCTCGACGTTCGCACGCGAGTTGTAGAACTGCTGCGCGCGGTGGGACTTGACGAGTCGGCGCGCTCGCGTTATCCGCATGAGTTTTCGGGAGGACAGCGCCAGCGCATCGGAATCGCCCGCGCGCTGGCGCTGCGGCCGAAGTTCATGGTGTGCGACGAACCGGTGTCGGCACTCGACGTCAGCGTCGGTGCGCAGATCGTGAATCTGCTGGCGCAACTGCAGCGCGATTTCGGATTGACTTATCTATTCATTTCGCATTCGATGCCAGTGGTGCGCTATCTCTCGACGCGCATCGCGGTCATGTACCGCGGCAAGATCGTCGAGGTCGGCGACACGGCACAGATTACCGAACGGCCGGTGCACGCTTACACTCGCAGCCTGCTGGATGCGACGCCGCAGCTGCTGGCCTAAGGGAACAGGTCTTCGGTCTTCGGTCTTCGGCCGGCTGACTTCGGTCTTCGATTCTGGAGGTCCGCGACTCTCGATCTCGATTTATATCCATTACTACCCGGCTCGACACCTCCCTACTGTAACGAGCCGAAAACGGTGACGCTGCTGCCGGAGGCGATAATCACTCGTCCGTCGGCGACTACCGGCGTGGCGAAGCCGATGCCCTCGCCGAGGGCGTCGCGCAGGCTGTTCATGTTGCTGTTCCAGAGTTCTTTGGAAACATCCGTCGCGTCGTAGGCATGCAAGATTCCGCCTCCTGCGAGGGTTTTCTCAGAAACCCAGGCAATGGCGTTCTGCGTGCCGTTGGCGGAGATGACCGTGTTGGCCCCGCGCAGCCCGTAGGAAGTCGGCGCGGTCGCGGTCGGGGTGGGATTTAATAACCCATTCTGGAATTGGTATTGCTTCAGAGGCGCATTGGACGCCGCCGCGTACACATTTCCGTTCCAATAAGCCGGCGTGCCATAGAGCCGGTTCCAGTTTGTGCCTTCGGCCACGTCGCCGGTGATTGCGTCGGAACAGGTGTCGGCCCCGACCATGAACTCCTGGGGAATCTGGTTATCGCCGCCAGCGTTGTAGTGGCCCATGGTAGCGGTGTTCACCAGAAACAGCCGCCCCTCTTTGCTGAAACTAAGAGCATAGCTGCTGCCGTCAGTGAAGTCGGTGGGCAAGAGCGCGACGCCGGAGGAGCCAAGTTCCAGATCGTGCAGATCAATGCACGCTGCGTCGGACGGAGTGAACCAGTCGACGATCTGAAAACTGGTTCCAGTGAACTGAAGCTTCAACATAGTGTCGCCGTAGTTGTTCCCGCCAAGGTCGGCGTTGAAGCTGCCGTCGGCGGCGTTGATGAAAATATTGCCGTTGGCGTCAACCGCGGGCGCGGCGCCACCTTGCCAGAATGCGCCTCCGCCGCCGTGATCGGCCGGCCCGTCGGCTGCGTCGACGGCCTGGGCTTGGGTGGTGGGATTGAACACCGCCAGCAGATTGAGCGTGGCAGGATTGAAAGCCATCAGCCAGCCGTGATAAACCCCCCAATCGGAGAACGATCCCCAGGCCACGATCAGGGCTCCGTTGGCCATGGTGAGACCGGCGCGCTGGTTCTGAATGGACGGATCGAAGGCGATCTGGCCATTCACGCTGGCCTTGCCATCGCCGGGCACGCTGGCCTGGATCAGAACACTTCCTGGGCCGTAATCCTGGCCAGTATGAATATCAATGGCGCGCAGCCACTGCTGGGGCACGCCGTTGGCCTCGAGAGTGGTAACGAAGTAGAGGACTCCCGTATTGCCGTCAATGTAGGGTGTGCCGGTGATTCCGACTTCGCCGCCCAGGGTGGTGCGGCCGCCAAAATTGTCGGGCATGACCGTGATGTTGTTGGCGGCATCGAGGTAGTGTCTTTCCCACAGAGTCGGTCCGGTGGGGTTGTCGGCATCGATCGCGTAGACGCTTTCGTTTTCAGTCGCGAGAATGATTACGTCGTGGGTTCCGGCGGATCCCATGTTGAGCTGGGAGAGATAAAGAGGCTGGCCCATCACGATCCCGTCGGCTTGAAAGCTGCCCCATTTGCCAAATTGCGAGACGCTCACATTCGCCGGGGTCAGGATGGTTTCATCCGAATAGGTTCCGGTCTCGGAAGGATCCCCTTTCCACATCAACACTCCCTTGAATGTGGGATCGGGGGGCGGGACAACTGCGGTGGTGGGTCCAATATCGGGTATACCCTGGCAGTTGACCAGATAGGCCGTGGCGGCCAGCAAGAAGAAGGTTCCTAGAACTCGAGGCAGGGGGTTGCGGCGCATCGTAGCCTCCGAATGCGAAACGATTTGGCGCGGTTTCGATGTCGAGAGTGAGCCAATAGGTTGCAGGTGTTTACAAAGGGAGTCGCCGGCAAGGGCGCGATAAGAGCAGACCGGGCAGACACCCGAAGGATTAGTACTTCTGAGTACTGACTTCTACGTTCTTTTCTTGGAATCAATACAGGGATTCTGGTAGCCTCTCAGTAATCGTTTCAGTCCTGAGATTCCAAACGCGTTCCCAGGTCGGGACCGCCCCGGATTTTGAAGGTTGAAACTCGCAATACTCCTAGCCGCCACTTCACTAGTTTCAGCGTGTCCGCTCACGCGCAACGATAGTCTCGCGCACAAACTCGTTCGGGAAGTCGCTGGTCAATCAATCATAGGAGAAGTTTTGAAATGTATAAGTGTGTCCCGTCATTCCTGCCGGTTCTGGCTCTTCTTACCTCCGCCGCGTTTGCCGGCATTAACGTGACCGCACCGGGCAAGGGTACGACCGTGCAGTCCCCCGTCCACTACGCCGCCACGGCCGGATCGACCTCGTGCTCCAAAGGCGTTGCCTCGATGGGGATTTACACTTCGCCGGGCGTGCTGGCTTATGTGACCAACGGAACCAGCTTGAGCACCGACCTGACGCTGAGTCCGGGAACCTACAACACGACTGTCGAACAGTGGGATTATTGCGGCGGGGCATCCACTATGCCAGTCACGATCACGGTGTCGAGCGGCAGTAGCAGTGGCGTGTACGTAACCTCACCCTCCAATGGCAGCACCGACAGTTCGCCAGTGCATTTCGCCGCGACAGCGACCACATCGTGCTCGAAGGGCGTCGCGTCCATGGGAATCTATACGGCTCCCTACCAGAAGGCGTATACCGTGTCGGGAGCCAGCTTGAGCACCGACCTCACCTTGAGCCCCGGCACCTACAACGCCAGCGTGGAAGAGTGGGACAACTGCGGCGGAGCATCGACGACCCCGGTTACGATCACGGTGAACGGCGGCAGCAGCGGCAGCACATTTACCAGTCTGCAGGCGAGCAAGGGCTGGGTGGGTTATGGCGAATATCCACCGCTCTACAATATTTGCAGCAGTTGCGGCTCGGGCGTGACCTGGTCGATGAGCCAGAACGTGACTTCGCCGTCGATGGACGATAAGGCTTCGAAATTCAACATCGGTGGAGATACCCCTTACTCCGACGTTTTGTGGGACAACCATTTGATCGGCGACGGTTCATCGCAGGGCTTGCCCGACACCAACCACACTTTGGTGCCCACGCTGCACAACTTTACCTACGATACCTATTTCTACGGCACCGACTTGAACCTGGCGGAGAATCTTGAGTTCGATATCGCCCAGTTCGTCGACAATGTAGGCCTGATGTTCGGCACGCAATGTCAGATCGTGAACGGATCAGTGTGGGGAATCTGGGATCCGCTGCACGGAAAATGGGTGACGACCACCGCGCCCTGCAAGCCCTTGAGTAATTCGTGGAATCACCTGGTGATTCAGGTGCAGCGCACTTCAGACGATCAACTGCTCTACCAGTCGATCACGCTGAACGGCGTCACCAACACGCTGAACAAGACGTATTCCCCATTTTCCGCTCCGGGTTGGTGGGGAATTGTGGTGAACTTCCAGTTGGACGGCAACTACGCGCAGACGCCGTATAGCGTCTATCTGGATGAGTTCAAATTTACTTACTACTGAGCCGTATTGTGAATGCTCCGGGCGACGCTGCGGCGTGGCCCGGAGCAATCTTCTTGATTCGAATTTGCCGCAATCCCTAACTGCCCAACCGGCATCCAACCGCGATCATGAAATGCCGGAGGATCGTCTCCCGGATCATTCCCTGCTGCGTTGCCCTATGTCTGGGCATTCTTTGCGCATCGGTGTGCGGCGCGCAGACCGCGGACAGCGGACTGACCTGTGAAAGCAGCAACACTACCAGCGCGAGTCCTCGCTATCCCGGCAGCAGGGGCAATGCGCCCGGCGGCAATGTAAGCCGCGTGCCGATTCGTTCTCTTCTTTATCCGGGAGCAACCACGCGCATCTATACGCGCTACATGCCGTGGTTCGGAGATGCCCACCATCGCGATGTCGGATATCGATCCGACGACCGGCGGCAAGTTGCGCGGCAGGTCGCCGACATGATCAGCCGCGGCATTCAGGGCGCTATCGTTGACTGGTATGGGCCGAATTCAGGATTGAAGAACCAGAGCACAATTCTGCTCATGCAGGAAGCCGAACGGCAAAACTTCGAGTTCGCGATTTCAGAAGATGCCGGATCTCTCGCCGAGTGCCAGAAGCGGGGCTGCAATGTGACCGACCAGCTCATCTCTGACCTGAACCATGCCGCCGAACAGTTTGAGGCTTCGCCCGCCTACATTCGGTTCGACGGGCGGCCGGCAATTTTTTCTTTTGGGCTGGAAAAATACTCGATCGATTGGCGGCGCGTTCGCCGTTCCGTGCCCCTGAATCCTCTTTTCTTTTTTCGAAATTCGGGGGCATTCAGTAATCCGGCCAGCGATGGAGCATTCGCGTGGATCGCTCCTGAAACTGCAGGACCGGGCGACCCCATGGCGATGCAATATCTCGACCGTTTTTATTCCAAGGCGAAAAGTTCTGACAAGATCGCCATGGGCTCGGCTTACAAGGGTTTTGATGACGCCGAAGCGGGTTGGGGGAAGGGTCGAATCATCGATCAGCAGTGTGGGCAGACCTGGCTAGCCACGTTCGCTGAGGCGGGACACTTTTATTCTTCATCGCATCAGTTGCCCGCCCTGATTATTCCGACCTGGAACGATTATGAGGAAGGCACCGAGATCGAAACTGGAATCGACAACTGCGCGAAGGTTGAAGCGTCGGTGAATGGCGAAAAGCTGAGTTGGACAGCGTCCGGCGCAAAGAACACCATCGACCACTACATCGTTCTCGCGCAGCAAAGCGGGCATTGGATAGAGGCGGCGGAGTTACCGAACGGGGCGCGGTCGATTCCGTTGAGCCAGATTTCTGCTCCGGCCAGCGCTCTGTGCGTGGAGGCGGTTGGCCGGGCTTCCATGCTCAATCATTTTTCAGGGCCGATCTCGTATGCAACGGGCGGGACTTCGCAGGCGCCGCGGTAAAGCCCTTCAATACGAATTCAGTCCTATCGCCGGCTCTGGCAGGATCGCTTGTCTCGCAACCCGTCTCAGGCTAGAATTCCCACGATTCTTGCAAGGAGGCTTTCCATGGCCGCTGCTCCGGTCCTGCCCGCGTCACCTGCTCCTACGCCCCAACCTGCGCCGCTGTCCCAGGGCGCGCGCATCATCGACACCTACATTGCGCCGTCTAAAACATTCGCCGACTTGCGCCGCAGCGCGCAATGGTGGCTGCCGTTTCTGCTGATCACCATTATGGGGTGGGCCCTGGTTTACGTGGCCGAGCAGAAAATTGGCCTGCAGAAGATCGTCGAGAACGGGTTGCAGGCGCGGCCCAAGGCCGAGGCCGCCTACGAAAAAGCTACGCCGGAGCAGCGCGCGACTCAGATCAAGGTCAGTGGTGTGATCTATTACGTCGCCATTCCGGTGTTTCTGTTATTCCTCTGGGCGATCATGTCGGGATTGCAGTTTGGCACGCTCAAGGTGGTGGCGAACTCCGACATTTCATACGGCAAGACGTTTGCAGTGCTGGTGTACGCGGCGCTGCCGCTGATCCTGAAGAATATATTGGCCATTGCGTCGTTGCTGGCGGGTGTAAATCCGGATGGATTCAACCTGAACAATCCGCTGGCGACGAATCCGGGGTACTTCATGAGCCCGACCGACCATCCATTCTTTTATTTCATTGGGACGCAAGTGGATGTTTTCCTGCTGTGGTCGCTGGTGCTGACGGCGATCGGGTTTGCCACCACCGGCAAGGCGAAGATGGGAACGGCGTTCGCCATTGTGTTCGGTTGGTGGGCCGTGATCACGCTCGCGTTAGCGGCCGTGCTGTCGTGAGTTCGCCCTCGATCTGATGATCATCCGGCCATGGATTCAATGGCCTGCACCAGTTCCGGCGGCAGCGTTAGGGTGAGGCTGGCAAGATCCTGTTTCATGTGTTCCGCGTTGGAAGTGCCGGTTAACGGCAGCATGCCGACGGCGCGCGCGAATGCGAAGACTACTTGCGCCGGAGTGGCGTTCATCTGCTTCGCCAGCGCGATAAGCGGCGGATGCCCCAGAATCTCCGGATTCGCGGTGAGCAGTGAGAATCCCTGATAGATGATTTTGTGCCGGGTGCAGAACGCCCGCACTTCGCGATCCCATCCGGTGCGGGCGAAGCAGCGGTTTTGGACGAACGCGGGAAGTTCCGCGTGCGCCGACTCCAGATGCTCCAGATGTTCCAGCGCGACGTTGCTCACGCCGAGCAGGCGGGTGCGTCCCGCGTCGCGCTCTTCGCGCATTGCTTCCCACACTTCGGCGTCGGCGTCGGTCCATTCATAGCCGGAGGAGGGACCATGCAGCACGAAGCTGTCGACGTGGTCGGTGGCCAGATGTTCGAGAGAACTGGCCAATGACTGTGCGACCTGCGCCGCGAGACTGGCCGCGGGATCGTAGGGCAGGCGATGGTCCTGGCCGCGCTGGTAGGTGAATTTCGTTTGCAGGAAAAGATCGTCGCGGGTGACGATGCCGGCGCGATACGCCGCGGCCAGGCCCTCGCCGACTCCGGCTTCGAAGTAGTGTTTGCGCTGGTTGGCGGTGTCGATGGCGCGAAAGCCTGCCCGGAGCGCGAGTTCGACGAGGGCGGCGGAGCGGTCTTCTTTCCAGGCGGTGCCGTAGAGGAGATCGGGGAAGGTGGAGGGCATCGCGGTATTGTTGCATGAAGGCAAGAGCTTCAACTAACGGGGACACAGGGCTTCACAAATTTCTTTTATCGTTTTGTGATCTCTTACGTCTGATATTGGTGTACCGATTGCTCCCCCGGTATATGCTGGAAACTCTCAGGAGGCTTTCCGTGAAACGCATTCTCGCTGTTAGTGCTTTGGTTGTTTATGCCGCGCTGTCGATCGCGCAAACTTCCACTCCCGCCGCTCAATCCCCCGCTGCCGGCGCCGGTCAAGGATCCGGTCGCAACTTCGCTGCGCTTCCTGCTGCAGCGTTCGCAAGGCAACACTGTGGGAGCATAGAGGCGATGCCGGCCGACAAGTTCTCCTACAAGCCCACGCCCGACCAGAAACTTTCGCTCACCTGGTCGTGCACATCGTCGGGTTCAACAATTCATTCTGCGCCAAGGCGGCCGACGTTCCTGCGCCCAAGGTGGACGAATCCGAAGGAGACCGATTCCAAGGATCAACTGGTGGCGGCGGTGAAGGCGTCCTACGCATTTTGCAGCGACGTCGTGGGCAAGATGGACGACTCGAAGCTCGGCGACAGCATTGAGATCTTTGGCGGAGGCAAGGTCCCCGCGCCATGGCGTCGCTGATCCTGGCCAGCGGCTGGGCGGATCACTACGCGGCGGCCGCGATGTATCTTGCGGCTGAACGGCATTCTGCCGCCAAGCGCGCAGCCGAAGAAGTAATTCCGCTTGCCCCAAAAGACTGAGGCTGCCCCATCCTTGCGCAGTTTGCAAGGGTGGGATCGGCGGCTGGCGCACTCCTCGATGCTAGCGAATCTTGGGTGGCCTATCCTTGGCGTTCTTTGCAACGGGTGGGCCGACCAAAACTCTAGCCAAAAACGAGGCTCGGTGCCATTCGCGCCATGTTGTCAGGTCAACTCTGCAGCTTTCCAAATGAGGCTTTGGTTCGCGGCTGTAAAAAGTTTCTGTGTAGATAAGGGCGTTCCCCTCAAATCTAGCTGGCTCGGCGAAACCGCCGCGCAAGCGATCTATGGCGCACTCCTGCCGATTGGGAATGTCGATAACGACCACTTGCGTTTCTGGCCCGCGCGATTCTGAACGGCTTAACCATTCCGATAGCGCCAAGTAGCCAGAGTCCGATGACCACGAGCAGGCGCCTCCGAAGTAGCGCTTGCGGAACAGCCGTCTGCTCAGAAGCAGGCCATGGACTTCCACTGTGTAGTACTGCGGACCGAAACGAATTTCGCCCGCATAGCGAAACTTCGCCACATGACTTCCGTCGGGCGATCCGACTGTTCTCGGGGTTGTTATATCGTTGATCATATCCGTTGATTGTAGAGACCTCGGCCAGAGTCAATCCCAATTGACGAAAAGGCTGGAAGTCAATTGGCGAAACCAGGTGTGATCGCTCATTGCGATTTTGAACCTCGCGTCGACGGTCGCATGGTCAGGCCTAGCCAACGGCTATTTGATCTGCACGAGTTCGTTCGCCGGGGCCGAGTCGGGGATCGCTTGAGCGGGATTCTGCGGGGCTCTCCACCCATCGAAGATTGAGACCTGGTGCACGCACGAAACCGTGCAGTGCGGGGCGCAGGATTTTTCGGTGAGATATTCGCGGCGGAGGTCGTCGCGGGTGTAGGTCGCGAGCGGGACGCCGGGATAGCCACGCTGCTGCGAGCAGTAGTGGACCAAGCCCGTCTTCGCAGATGTAGAGATAGCGCGCGCCGGCGCGGCATCGCCAGTCGTTGGGCTGGCCTTTGGCGATGTTGTCTTGAAATGAATTGATGCGGGTGAAGCTGCTCTTCTCCATGCGCCTGCATCTCGTGATAGATGCGGCGCTCTTCGTCGTTCAGCGGCTGCAACTGGCCGCTGCCATCGTGAATGATGCCGATGGTCGAAGTGAATCCCAGCTCAATGGCGCGCTTGCCGATAGTGAGCGCGTCCTGCGGATGGGCGATGCCGCCGCCGACCACGGAATTAATGTTCACGTGAAAGTCGGCGTGCTCGGCCAGCAACTGCAGTTTCTTGTCGAGAACTTTCAGACTCTTCTTCGAAACTTCGTCGGGATTCACGTTGTCGATGGAAATCTGCAGCCACTCGAGTCCGGCGCGGTTGAGGCGCTGAATGCGGTCGGCGACCAGCAAATAGCCATTCGTAATGAGCCCGGCGATCATTTTGTGGGAGCTGCCGTTGCCGCGGATGCGGCGGATGACATCGTCGAGTTCGGGATGCATCAGCGGCTCGCCGCCGGAAATGGTCACGACTGCGGTGCCGAGTGAGCCCAGCTTGTCGATGCGGGCGTACATTTCGTCGATCGGCACGGGCTTGGAAAAATCGTCGTACTCGTTGCAGTACGTGCACGCCAGGTTACATCGCCGCATGGGGATGAGGTGCGCCAGCAGCGGATGGTCGGTCGAGGCGAGTGCGTGCGCAGCCATATTCGCTCCGCGGATATTGCGGTGCAGAGCTTTGGCGCGGCGGCGCAGGGTTGTGATGACGGATGCCATGAGGCGGTTAACTACTATTACATCATAGGCGCCGACTCAGCGCATGCGCGGCAGCAGCGTTTGGGGATATTTGCGGGGCGAATGGCGAAAGAAATCAGCCGTCCGATGACGGGAATCACTGGGGCGGGAGAAACTTGCACCAGGATTCATCTCTTGGCCAGAGTTCATGGCCCGCCTCATCGAGAGTTTGTATCGCAGCTCCCGCATATTCCTCTGGGATCAGTACGTAGTCAGTGCGAAAAGTTGAGTTCGCGAAGATGGGAATATCCTTGCTAGAAAGCGGCTCGATGAAGGAGAGGAGGACTCCGGTTAGTGAGAACGGAAATGGGCCTTCGAGTTTCAGGCAGATCCAGCGGTGGGGCGAGTGTACGTCCGGCGGGACGTTGGCGGCGGGGCAGACGATGGAGAGTTCATCGGCGGTGCGGGTGATGGAGATGAACTCGCCTTTTGTGGCCCAGTCGGGGACGGGCGCGTCAGGGGCGAGACGCACGATCGCGTAGGGGCCAGCAAGCCAGCGGAATTTGAGTTTGTGGCGCTCCATCGCCGACATTCTACGTCACGCGCGTCGCCAGCGATATTCACTTGCCGTGTAGCATGTATAGGATGCGACCGTCATTCTTCGAGATCTTCACGACCGCGACCCCGCCGTCGCAATCCTCAGTCTTAACCCCTTTGGCATCAAAGCAATTTAGCGTACCCCCGACCGTCCAAACATCCTGTTTCAGAGTCGCCGTGAACGGACGTTCGCTTACAATTTGTTCCTTACCGTAGACTGGGATCAGTACCGCCTCCGCAACTGCCACAGCCGTTTTCGAGTCGGGCACGAAGCCGCCTTTAGGTTTGTAGCCGGGCGTAGTCTGGCAGAAAGCTGCAGCGGCCAAGATCAAAGTCGAGCAAACAACTGAGCAGATTCTCATCAGTCTGACCTCCACTAACCAATTCTCAGTTTCGCCGAGCTGCGCTCGGCGGACAGCCGGGGCGGCTGTCCCCACATAGAAGCCCTCGCTACCGATAGAACGTTCAACCCTCTGCCGCCTTGTGCAATGCCGCTCTGGCCAGGATGCGCGTGGAATCCAGCATGGGGAGCGGGGATTGCTCTTGCGTCATGAGTAGCGGAATTTCGGTGCAGGCCAGGGCGACCGCGTCGCAGCCTTCGTCTTTCAGGTTGCGGATTACCTCGGTGAAGTAGGCCTGGGTACGCGGCTGGAAATTTCCCTGCACCAGTTCGTCGAAGATGATGCAGTGAATGCGTTCGCGCTGCTCGGGGCCGGGGACGCGATGTTCGATCCCCGCTGCTTTTAAAGTCTCGCGGTAGACGGGGCCGTCCATCAGCGAACGGGTGCCGAGGACTCCGAGGCGCTTGTAACCGTGCCGCTTGGCCTCATTCGCGACTTCCACGGCGATATGCAGCCAGGGCCGCGGCGAGCGGTGTGCGACCAGGTCGAAGGCCTGATGGACGGTGTTGACCGGAGCGATAAGAAAATCCGCGCCGGCTTTGGCCAGCTTTTCCGCGGACGAGAGCATGAGTTCGGCGATGCCGGCCCAGTCGTTGGCATCGATGCAAGTCTTGTATTGAATGAAGGGATGGCCGTGCATCGACACTTCGGGATGATTGTAGGGGCCAAGCAGGTCCGCGCCTTCGACGCAGATAGTGCGATAACACAGCGCGGCGCCTTCCGCGCTGGATGCGACGATGCCGATGTGTAACATCAGTGGCCAGTTGCCGGTGGTCCGTTGCCGGTTCAGCTCTTGATTGTAGCCGGAGTAATCGCGTACGGGCTGCCATCGCGGAAGCGCTTTTCGAATTCTTCGCGGGTGCAAATGGTTTTCGTGTCAACGACGCGATCGATGGCGAGGATGCCGTCGAGGTGATCGATTTCGTGCTGCAAGAGTTCGGAGAGGTTGCGGTCGTCTCCCGCTTCGAATTCGAGCGTGTCGCCGGCGACATTCTGATAGCGCACGGTGACGTGACGGTTCCGCTCGACTTGCATGAAGATGGAGAGAAAACTCAGGCAGGCGTCCCAGACGATTATTTTTTCGGCGCTGTGCTGGATGATTTCCGGATTGATCAGTGGCCAGGGCTCGGCTTCGGGGAGTTTGAGAAAGATAACGCGCTGCGGCACGCCGAGTTGGGGAGCTGCAATGCCGCGTCCGTAGCCGGTTTTGGCACGCCAATGGGCGAGCGTGTCGGCGAGGTCCTGAACCAGAAAGCGGACCTCGCTCGATTTAGGATCATCGACTGCGATCACTTTCTGCCGGAGAAGTGGATCGCCGAGTTGGAGGATGGTTTTGACGGCCATGGCACGAAAATCCCTCAGGGCTAAAATTCAGTAAATCAAGTCTCTTCACAACATCTCGAGGTTCTTGCTGGGAGAGCCCGCGCCGCAGGGTCAAGCCGTCGAGCTCGAATCGTACGTTCGCCCATTTCATTCTAAATCTCTCCAGTTCATCCCCACTCCCATGTCCACTTGCAGCGGCACGGCCAGCGCGTGCACCTTCTCCATATGCTCGCGCACCAGCGGCTGCATGACCTCGACTTCATTCTCCGGAACTTCAAACACCAGTTCGTCGTGCACCTGCAGCGTCATGCGCGATTTCATCCCGCGCTCGCGCAGCACCGCATCAATGCGGATCATCGCAATCTTGATCAAGTCGGCCGCCGTCCCCTGCAGCGGCGTGTTCACCGCCGTGCGCTCGGCGAATCCCCGCTGATTAATATTCTTGCTGTTGATGTCCGGAATCGGCCGCACTCGCCCGAACAGGGTTCGCACTTTCATGTCGCGACGCGCTTCCTCGAGCGTCTTATCGATGAATGCCCGCACCCCGCTGTACTTTTCAAAATAAGCCACGATGAATTGCTTCGCCTCCGCCGGCAGAATTCCAAGTTGCTGAGACAGCCCAAACGCCGACAGTCCATACACAATGCCGAAGTTCACCACCTTCGCTTGCCGCCGGTGATCAGGCGTAACCATCAGCGGCGGCACGCCAAACACCTGCGACGCGGTCAGCGTATGAATGTCGTCGCCGCGCCGGTAAGCCTCCACCAGCAGCGGATCGCGCGAAAAGTGCGCCAGCAGCCGCAACTCGATCTGCGAATAATCGGCAGTCAGCAGCACGTGTCCCGGCTCAGCGGTGAAATGCCGCGCGAATCCCGCGCCCCAAGTTCCGTACGAATCGGAATATTTTGCAGATTCGGATTCGCCGACGACAGCCGTCCCGTGGCCGTTCCCGTCTGCCCAAAAGTTGTATGCAGCCGCCCGGTCGCCGGATTGATCAGCGCGGGCAGCGCGTCCACATAAGTTGACTTCAGCTTGGTGAGCTGCCGGTAGTCGAGCACCATGCGCGCGATGGGATGATTCTCCGCCAGCTCTTCCAGCACATCGACCGCGGTCGATATCAGTCCGCCCCTTGCCGTATTTCACCGGCTTCGGCAAGATTCATGCGATTGAACAGAACATCGCCCAACTGCTTCGGCGACCCGACGTTAAATTCCATCCCCGCAACTTCGTAAATTTCTTTCGCCTTGACCGCGATCTCGCGCTCGAGTTCCGTCGACATCTTCGACAAGGCAGCGGTATCGATCTTCACTCCCGCTTGTTCCATGCGCGCCAGCACGGGGACGAGTGGCAGATCCATTTCCTCGTACAAGCTTCGTCAGTCCCGCCTGCTCAACTTCGCCGGCAAGCACGCCAGCCAGCCGCCCCGCGATGTCAGCCGACTCCGCCAGTTCACCGCCCAGCTTGAGATTGAAGCGGCGCAGAGCCACGTCCGCCAGCCGGTGCGACGAATAAGTCGGATCCAGCAGATACGAATACAGCATGGGATCGTGCCGCACGCCCGCGAGATTAATTCCGAAACCGTCGAGCGTATGCACCGCGGCCTTGTAATCGTGAATCGTCTTCGGCACCGCAGCGTCCGTGAGCACGCCGCGCAGTTTCTCCGCAGCACCACCGGAATCAAGCTTGACGATCGCGGCCGATCCCGCCGCCGCCGAAATCGCAATCCTCATACTCGCAGGCGCCGGAACAGCCTTGTCCACGGGCTCCGCCAACCCCATCATGCCGCCCATGAACGACATCTGCGCATCCTGCGGCTCGGCCTCTTTTATCTCCTCTTCCTCTTCAACCGCGACCGCCGGCTCGGGTTGCTCCACCGCGACCGTCAGAGCCGCTCCATCCGCGACGGCTCGCAAAACGCTCTCAACCTCCTCCGCCGTAGTCGCTGAAACATAGTGGGTCTCACTCACCTCCACCACCGGCAGCAACTCTTTCAGCAGCGAAGTGAATTCCAGCTCGGTAAACAGCGCCCGCAGATCCTCCACATTCGGATCGCCCGCGCGCATCGCCTCCACATCGAACTCGATCGGCACATTCGTGTCGATTGTTGCCATACTCTTGCTGAACAGAATCGTGTCGCGATTATTCTGCAGCGATTCGCGATAAGTTTTCTTCTCCACTTCCGCCGCACGCTCCAGCGCCTGCTCGACCGTTCCAAAGCGCTTGATAATCTCCACCGATCCCTTGTCGCCAATTCCCGGCGCGCCCGGAATGTTGTCAATCGCATCGCCGCGCAGCGCCATCACGTCGATCACGCGCTCCGGCGGCACGCCCAGAATTTCCTCAACTTTCGCCGCATCGCAAATCAAATTGTCCTTCGGCGGATTCAGAATCTGCACCCGGTCGTTCACCAGTTGCATCATGTCCTTGTCGCTCGAAACCACGTACACCGGATGCGACGCCTCGGCCGCCTTGCGCGCCAGCGTGCCAATCACGTCGTCGGCCTCGAAGCGTATGCACCTCCAGAATCGGAATCCGGTAAGCCTCCAGCGCCCGCCGAATGTACGGAACCTGCTGCACCAGATCTTCCGGCATGGCCGAGCGGTTGGCCTTGTAGCCCTTGTATTCCACTTCGGTAAAAGTCTGCGTCTTGATGTCGAATTTCTTGATGCTGGTGACGGCCTCGGCCTGCTCGTCGCGAAAGGTTGGCCCAGCCACGTCGAACACAGCCGCCAGATATTCGGGAGAGAAGTCCTCGCGCAATTTCCGCAGCATATTCACGAACACATAAGTCGCCGCCGTCGGCAGCCCAGTCTTGGTCGACATGGACCGCTGCCGCGCCATCGCATGATAGGCGCGGAAAATAAATGACATGGTGTCGATGAGATAGACCCGGCCCGGGGCGCCGGCGGCATCAGATGAAGCGGGCGCAGGCCGGGGCGCAACGCTGGCGGATGGGGCGGTGGAGGCGGAGTCCGACGATTTCCTGCGCGGGGGCAACCCGCCTAGTTTAGCAGCAGCTGCGCGCTAGAAATCCACCTGCATATTGGCTTCCACAATTTTTCCAACCTTGGTCTGCGGATTGCGGAAAACCAGGTAGTACTTCACCGGCTGATTCATGGAAGCGGGCAGATCGAAATTTACCGCCTGGTTGTGCGAAGCCTCCACGCTGAACAGCGCCTCGCCCGGACGGTTGGCGGCAAAGTCAGACTGCTGCTCCTCATTCATGATGAGGAAATCAATGTTGGCGTTGTCGTCAGATGCGCCATGCGCCTGTCCCACGAACGACTCAAAAATCCCATGCAGATGCGGCTCCGCGGCATGGGCCGGAATCTCGAAGGGGAACACGGCCGAAGATTTCAGCGCGAACTTTTTCTGCAGAACATTCTCGCTGGTTCCCACCGGCGAGGGCGCAACGTGCTCTAAGGGCGAACTGCTTTTTGCGGGCGGAGGCGGCGGATTGTTCGTGCACCCCGCCAGCGGAAGCAGTGTGGCCAGAGGCAAGCTCGTGAGCAACAACACAGCGACCCGGCCGGCCACACGTCCGCTCTCGGGCATGCGCGTCAGTGCCCCACGCTCTTTCCGTATTCCGTATTGAAGTGAAGCTTGATTTCGCCGCATGTGCCCTGCTCCGGCGAGTACACCACGCAAGTGTCAAAGGGCCGCGAATAAACGTGCAGCGACACCGCGCGCTGGTTGAACTCTCTGGGATTCACCACGCGATGCACCGGATCAGCCGGATCGACCGCGCACGGTTCGGAAACATTCATCTCCACCGTGTTGGTCGGCTCCAACTGGCTGCGTCCGGCCTGCAGATCCTGATCAACAAGATGATAATTCTCCACCAGCGAGCCGCCCCATCGGCACCGCCATCCAGCAATTCTGGTCGCGATGATTGTGCACCGAACTGGCCTGCCCAACCTCCCAGCAAATCGCCATCAACTCATACAGCGAAGTGCGGTCGATCAGATTGCGCGTGTAGTGCTGACGGTCCCAGGTGAGATAAGGGGCGAGCGAGTCGGCGTCGACGGGCGTCGCCTGCAGAAAAAGCCGAAGCGGTTCGACCGGTCCGAACGCCCGATTCGGGAACTTCCCGCAACCCTGCCACAAAAGTTTGAATGGAAACCGGTTTCGCGACGCCGCTCATTTCGTCCGCTCTCGGGGATAAAGTATAACGCAGCCGGGGAAGGCGTCAGCTTCGCACCAAGGAAACCCCTGCGCTCCGTGCAGCCTGCTTCAGTTGCTCATCGAGCGTGGACAGCGGCAGACCTTCGCGCATAGCGAGCTCCAGATAGGCCGCGTCATATTCAGTGAGCTTCTGGTGCCGAGCGGCAGCCAGCACTTGCCCAAAAGCGCGATCCACTGCGATGGGTTCGATGCTGATCGGAAGGCTGGCGATGCGCTGCAGCATCGACGTCACCTGCGTGATCGTGATGCGCTTGCGCCGTTCCGCCATCAGCAATGCGTTTGCAACTTCGAAGGGCCAGATGGCCGGAGTCGCGGCCTCGGTTCCGGTCGCGAGCAGGTCGAGTACGCCTTCGGTGTAGGCGGTGCTTTCGTCCGCGAAGCACCACGCCAGCGTGACCGACGCGTCCAGCACGAAGCGCCTAGTAACGGCGGCCTTCATCGATCAACTTGCGAATGGTCAGCCCTCGCAGGTTGGCTCCTTTCCGAATCTCCCGCATCTCGTGCACGACTCCTTGCAAGTCGCACGGCTGTTCCTCTCCATCTGGAACCAGCTTGGCCACTGGGATTCCCCGCCGTGTAATCCGGATGGTCTTGCCCTGCGAGACCTCACGCAGCAGCTCGTTCAAGTGCGTCTTGGCCTCAAATGCTCCCACCGTTTTCATCGAACTAGTCTACCAACTAGTCGGTAGGAAAACAAGTCCTGAACTCCTACGGTTCCCGACCCGCCCCCAAAATTTCCTTCGTCTCTCCCACGGCCACGGCCGGATACACCGCGCCCTTGCGCCGCCGCAAATCTCCCGGCAATTCCGAACCCAGCAGCCACAACCCCGCCGCCACCGCCGCCAGCCACGTCAACGACACCAGCGCCAGTTGGATCAGATCGGCCACGAGACTGCCGCGGCCCGCCAGTCGGCAGCGGCACAACTTTCGCCACTTCAAAGCTGATCCCTCCCGCCACCGCGGCCACCACCGCCGCTTTCGTCAACTCTCCCCAGCGCAACCCGCCCAGCGAAACCAGTTTTTGTAGTGCAGCAAGCAGCGCCAGCGCCAGAAGGTTCACTCCAATTCCAATATCCGACGCCCACGCCAGCCCCACCACGCCGAAGGTATGAAACAAGAATGAATACACCGGCAGCGACGCCGCCGTAATCACGCTGACCGCAACCATCGGCGTGAGCGTATCTCCCGCCGCATAAAATGCCCGCGCGTAAAGCCCCTGCGCCGACCACAGCGCCAGCGAAAGCGAGAACCAGAAAAAATAAACCGCGCTGGTCTGCGTATCGGCAAATAAGAAATTTTCCCCGCCGATAAACGAGATCGATCAACGGAACCGCCGCCACCATCATCCATCCCGTCGCCAGCAGCGACGCCGCCGAAACCCGGTACACCGAGTCATTCACCGTCCCAGCAAATTCCTTCAGCTTCTTCTCGTTAAACAGCCGCGCAAAAAATGGCAGCGACGCCTGCCCCGTGGCCTGCCCCAGCACCGCAATCGGTACCGCGAATAATCTTTTTGCGTAAGTCAGGCGCGAAATATCGCCCACGCCGCTCGCCGCGTAGTGCCGCAAAATCCAGTCATCGGCCGTCACCAGCGACACGCCCAGCATCAGCGGCACCGACAGCTTCACCCACTCGCGAAACGCCGGATTGGTCACATCGAACGACGGTTTGTATCCCGTCCCAATCCGCGCCGCGCCAATCACGCTGGCCAGAAACGGCCCGGCAAAACTCCCTGCCAGCGCCCCATAAGCCAGCGACGCAATTCCGAAATGCCGCCCGCCCAGCACCCCACCGAGAATGATGAACACGTTGTAGATAAGCGGCCCAAACGCCGGAAACAGAAAAAGTTTATGCGACAGCAGTACCGCGGAAACCACACCGCCCACATAAAAGAAAATCTGCGCCGGAAGCAAGATGCGGGTCAGGTGAACGCACAGCGCGAGTTGTGCCGCCGAAAATCCCGCATGCGCGGACGTCGCCCCAAACACCAGCGCACAAACGGGGTCGTGAAAATCTCGGTGAAGATTGTGCCCACCAGCATCACCGCAGTCATGACCGTAATGATGATGGAAAATGTCTTCTGCGCGTCGCCCTCGCGCTTCTCCGCCAGAAATCGCGTATAGATGGAGATGAATGTAATCGAGGCCGCGCCCCCGGCCACAATGTAGTTGAGAAAATCCGGCAGCGTGAATGCCGCTACGTAAGCGTCGGTGGACCCGCCCGCTCCATAAGCCCAAGCAATATACGCATCGCGCGCATATCCGATCACGCGCGACATCATGACCGCCGAAATCAGCAGGAGGGTCGCCGAGAACGCGGTGTGCTCGTGCGACGGCCGAAAAAAACGCAGCAGTTTCGTCATTGAGACCCGAACGTTCAATCTTATCGGAATCTCACCGCGCCAAATAGTTGTGGGGCGGACACTCCTGTCCGCCGCTCTTGAAGTTGACCTAAGCTTCCACTCACGAACGATCTGGCTACTTCGCCTCTGCCGCCACCCAAACCTTCCCCGCCGAAACCAGATCCACATTCGGCACTTCCGTCCGCAACTTCACCGACTGCAATCCCGCCTTCTTGGGCACCTTCGCTAGAAACGTTAGCAAAAACTGATGGCTCATCCGCCGCGTCACGTCGTCAAGATAAGGAGCAAACGACACCGGCGGTCCATTAAAGCCGATCCCATACGACTCGCCGCCGGTCTCGTCCGCGATTTGCGCCAGGTGAAGCTGTCCCCAATAAGTCTGCCAGTGGTCATGCCCAATGTGGCCGGCACCCGGCGTGTAAATCGCCGAAATCGCAATACCGGCTCGCTGCGCATCATCGATCGCCGCCGCCAGATACGGATCCAGCGAGTCGCCGGCGCCGTAATAGAGATCAATTCCGTCCGACACCATTAGCACCTCGCGGCGAGCGCCACTGTCCGGCCAGCGCTTGATCAAATCGCTCACCGAAAAATACGGGCTGCCATTGATCTCGGCCATCCCCATGGGCAGCCGCAACTTCTTCGCCGCCAGTTCATGATCGCTGGTCGGATTCTGCAGGATCTTCGCACTGCCATCCTGCATATACGCCAGCCCAACCTTCGTCGAGGCTGGCTGCGCGGCAATGAATTTGCGAATGTCGTTCAGTTGGGTTCCCAGGTTCGAATCCGACCCGTCATCCACCAGAACAAAAAGCTCGAGCGCCCCGCGGTCTCCTTGCGCCGCCACCCATTCCGTGACCGTGTCGCGATCTTTCCCCTCGTACACCATCACGTCCTCGCGATTCACCACCGGCACGTCGGACCCATGACGCGCCTCAACCGTCACCACCATGTGCGCCGGAACCCCGCTCGCCGGAGCCGCATTTGCCCCAGCCTGCGCCCAAAGATTCTGCCCTCCGCATAAACACACCGCCAACCCCAACACCGCGCTTGTTACAAATCGATATCGGTTCATGAAATCTCCTTCCACACGAAACCTGCTCTGCAAGACCTGCAACACTCAATCTCTTAGATGTTGTGGGGAACGAAAAGGGTGACAAGCCAGCGCTCCCGAGATCGGCAGGCTCAGCCGCGGAGCGGCGGCATACGTTAGCCCAGAGCCTGCCCTGAGCTTGTCGAAGGGACGTAAGTCCTGGGTAAGGCGCTTGAGGAGGGGAACCAGTCCCGCAAGGGACGGCACAAGCGCGCGTCGGCCCCCGTAACCGACACCTTATGGATCCGCTCCCACCGTTGATTGATCCGACCGAATGCGATAATTCAACCGTGGCCGACTCGACGCCGATCCTGCCGCGCACCTCCGTCTTCCGCCGATCCTTCCGCAAAAACTTTCCCGCCGCTGTGCGCGGCGAGGGCGTCTACCTCTGGGACGCCGACGGCAACCAATATCTCGATCTCTCCGGATCCGCCGCCGTCAACTTCATCGGCCACGGCGTCCCGGAAATTTCCGCGGCCATGGCCGAGCAGGCCGCGAGACTCGAATTTGTCCACACCAGCCAGTTCACCACGCCGGTCGCCGAAGCCTACGCCGAAGAACTGATCGCTTTCGCCGGAGAAAACTTCCGCGGAGGCGCGGTGTATTTCACCTGCGGCGGTTCAGAGTCGATCGAGACCGCGCTGAAACTCGCGCGCCAGTATCAAGTCGAAATCGGACAGCCCGCCCGCTATCAGATCCTCAGCCGCGAGCAGAGCTATCACGGCTCAACCCTGGGCGCGCTCTCGGTTTCCGGCAACCGACGCCGCCGCGAAATCTATCTGCCGATGGTGAAAGAGTTCGCGCACGTCGGCATGCCCTACTGCTACCGCTGCGACTTCGATTGCACCGACGGCTGCCGCAACTGCGGCCAGCAATACGCCGCCGAACTGGAACGTGCCATCGAAGCCACGCACGACGAGCAGGGAAATAGCCAAGCCGCCGCCTTCCTCTTCGAATCAGTGAGCGGCGCGACTCTCGGAGCAGTCGTTCCACCGCCGGGATATCTGCAGTCAGTCGCGGAAATCTGCCGCCGTCACGGCGTCCTGCGTATCGCCGACGAAGTCATGACCGGCATGGGCCGCACCGGCCGCAATTTCGCCGTCGAACATTTCCTGGAAGACCGGAACCTGGGTCCCGACATCCTGGTCACCGCCAAAGGACTCTCCAGTGGATACGCCCCGCTCGGTGCCGTCCTCGCCAGCAAGAAAGTGGTCGACGCCATCGCCGCCGGCTCCGGAGCTTTTCTGCACGGCTTCACCTACAACGCACACCCTATCTCACTCGCCGCCGGACGCGCCGTCCTGCGTTATCTTCAGCAGAAAAATTTGGTCGCCGCCGCCGACTCCGCGCTGCCAGGCAGTCCCGCCGCCCACTTCAAGCAAGCCCTCGAAACCCTCCGCACCGACAACGCAAACGGCGAAGTAGTCGGAGACATCCGCGGCCTCGGGCTGCTCTGGGCCGTGGAATTCGTCGCCGACAAAACCAGCAAACGCCCGTTCCCGCAGGAAAAAACCTTCTCCGCTCGCGTGGGTGCGGCCGCCATGAAACGCGGACTCCTCGTCTATCCCATGCAAGGCAGCGTCGACGGCATCTCCGGCGATCACGTTCTTCTCGCCCCGCCCGCGATCATCACCCCAGAGCAAATTACTTGGTCCATCGATCAACTACGCGCCGCCACGCAAGAGGCGATTCAGTCTCTGTAGCGTGATCCGATTTTGCAGACGTAACGCACGTCCCGTAAGAGCCTGGGCTTCAACCCGCCCCGCGAAGTTATCTACCACCCTAAGCCCCTGCAATCAAAACAGTTCCCCGTGGATGACCAGTTGATCCGGGATTGATCTGCAGTGCATTGCCGCCCAGAGCCCTTCGCGCGAAAGTGACATTCAACGCGCCGGTCAGGTAGCACGATGCCTGCATCGCCGTGGAAGAGCGGCCCTTCAGAGCCTGCCCTGAGCTTGTCGAAGGGGCCGCGTTAAGCGCTCGGAGAATGGAATCGGGGATTTAGCCCCTGAGGACCGCGAAGCGAATCAACGGAGGCAACTATGACCAGCCGAAACTCCCAAACCGTCGGCTCTCAGACCATGACCGAATTCTGCGAGCAACTCAACCCGCGCGTCCTGCTTAACCTGCGCGATCTCAATACCGGCGACGCGAGCGCCAACCACGCCACCACGGGCTCCGCCCGCCCCATGCGCCGCGTGCAGGAGAGTTGGGTCGCGTCCGCGGAAAAGCGTGCGCTGCTGTGGCTCGCCGCGCGCACGCCCGACGCGATCAGTCCCGACCATCTCACCCTGCTCGGCCTGGTCGCGCAAGTCGCTGCCGGAGTGTTTTACGCTCTCGCTCCGTTCGACCGCGATTCGCTGCTCGCCGTGATCGCCTGCCTCGCCCTCAACTGGCTGGGCGATTCGCTCGACGGCACGCTGGCCCGCTTCCGGCAGCGGCAACGCCCGCGCTACGGCTTCTACGTCGACCACATGGTCGACACCTTCGGCGCACTCGCCATGATGGGCGGCCTCGCGCTGTCGGGATACATGCATCCGGCGATCGCCATCGGATTGCTGATTGCGTTTCTCGTGCTGTCGATTCAGTCCTATCTCGCGACGTATGCGCTGGGCGAATTTCGCATTTCGTTCTGGCGCTTCGGACCGACCGAACTGCGGATCCTGCTGAGCGTGGGCAACCTCGCCCTATTCTGGAAACCGGTGGTGCATTTTCTCGGCGGGCGATATCGGCTCTTCGATGTGGGCGGAACGGTCGGGCTGGCGGGAATGAGTTTGATGGTGATCGCGTTCACGGCGCGAAATACGATCCGACTTTATCGCGAAGAAAGGGTCGCGCGATGACGGCGAACTCGTTTTCAGGCAATGCGTTGGCGGGAATGCAGATGCGCGAGGCGATTGCGAGATCGGGGCAAGCTATTGATAGGACGGCAGTTGCACCGAACAGGCGAAAGGGAAATACGCGAAAAAGTAAGGAGGAACGCAGCACGGACGCCGCCAACTCCGGCCGGGACAATGATATGCCGGGTTCTGAAGCATGCGCGAATCGTTCGAACTCGCTCAACCTGCAAGCCGTCAATGACTTGCGTGGATCTGACGCTGCGAAAATCCAACACAACACCAAGGAAAGTGGCCAGGCTTGATCGCACCCTCTACGCTGGTTCGATGGCTTAAGTTCAACCTGGTTGGCGGAATGGGAATCATCGTGCAGTTCGTCGCGCTGTTTCTGCTGAAAACCTCGCTTCACTTCAACTACCTCGCCGCCACCGCCATCGCAGTCGAAGCCGCGGTGGTCCACAACTTCGTCTGGCACGAACGGTTCACCTGGGCCGATCGAACGAGAGTTGACCGAATCCAGATTGATCGAACGAAGACTGATCGCATGACCTCAGAACGAATTCGTTCGCGCTGGCGAAGATCGTTGACGAGACTGCTGCGCTTCAACCTCACCACCGGAGCGGTTTCCATCGTTGGCAACCTGGCGCTGATGAAAGTGATGGTGGGTTTCGGCCACATGAATTATTTGCTGGCCAATGCAGTGGCGATCGTCTTGTGCTCGCTGGCGAATTTCCTGGTGAGCGAAGCGTGGGTGTTCGCGCAAAAGTGAGTTAGCCCAGAGCCGCAGCACTACTCCATCATCCTCTCGGGGAGGTAACTGCGGCTTCAACCCCTGACCAATTCCACGCCTGCCAGATGATGACCGAGGTGCATACGGTTTCGATGGTCGCGAAGAACAAGTAACAAGGAAGAGCGGGCGTGCGGGCACCAACAAGTGGCGGAACATACGTCAGGCCGGCGTTGATGAGGGTCACAAATGTACCTGCGATGATATTCGCCAGCCGGTTCGGTCTGAACGGAAGTAGTCGGCAAGCCACAATCATGGCGATGGGTATTTCCATGAAGGCCGATGAAACCAGCAGGATCCATGGCGGGAAATGTGGGGCGTCGGATAGATTTGGCGAGCCAACAATCGCAAACAGAGCAGTACAGTCCGCATACAGGTAGTTCAATAACGCGAAGAGCCAGAATAGAGACAGGCGTTCCTTTGTGTCATGCATGCCACCCTCCTACGAAAGAGCAATACAGGATCTGAGTTGCACTCCTGCGCCCTGTACCGTGCATTTGCGCACTTTGGGAATACGGACGAGAACATCAAAAGGATGCACGATAGGAGCGAGTATCCGAAAATCCAGCAACTGCATCTCTTGCGTCTTTTTTGGGCGCTCATCCGTATAACGAGTATGGTGGGGGCGACCGCACTATCGCTGGAGGGGCTTGTGGCAGTGGATGCGGATGTGGTCCGGCTTCGCCGAGGCGACCTGAACGCACTCTCGGGACTGATGGCCCGGTACCAGAACCGGCTGTATCGGTATCTGCTGCGGATGGTGCGGCAGCCCGCCGAGGCGGATGATCTATTCCAGCAAACCTGGTTGAGAGTGGTCGAGAAGATTCGTTCCTTTGATGCCAGCCGAAATTTTGACGCGTGGCTGTTCACGCTGGCGCGCAACCTGGCGATCGATCATTTGCGCCGGATTCGTCCGGAGAGCCTGGACGAGCCGCTGGCCGACGGCGGGCATAGCGAAACCTTGGCGGACCGGATTTCGCGCAAAGAGCCCACGCCGCTCGATCACGCGCTCGCGGCCGAGCGCCGAACCGAGATGAGCGAAGCGATGGCTGGGCTGGCGATGATCTATCGCGAAGTCCTGACACTGCGGTTTGAGGATGAGATGAAGATTGAGGAGATCGCGCAGGTTACCGCGGTTCCGGTATCAACGGCGAAGTCGCGGCTGCGACGTTCGCTGGAACAATTGCGTTACGCGCTCGAAGCGCGGCATCCCGGAGGCACATGGCAATGAGCGAGCACGACAAGATTCGAGAACTGCTGGCACTGGCCGCAGCCGGCGCGCTGACCAGCGCGGAAGAAAAGCAGGTTGCGGAGCATGTGCGATCTTGCACCGCCTGCTCGAACGAATTGGAGACTTGGCGGCCGATTGCGAGCGAACTCCGCCGGTTGCCGACGCCGCAGCCCTCTTCGTGGCTGGTGCAGGCCACGCTGGCGCGAGCGGAGGTGAGGCTCGCCGAACAGGCCGAGCACGATTGGAACCGCCGCGTACTGATTGTTTCTGTGGCGTTTGCATGGCTGCTGACGATTGCGAGCTGGCCAGTGTTCCGCTTTGTGAGCGAACATTTCGGGAGGTTGCTCGCGCCGCAGTATGTGCCGCAGTTCAGCTCTACGTGGATCAGTTTTGCCGCGTTCACCGCGTTCGGGTGGCTCGCGGGGGGGGGGGCCGCAATAATGCTGGCAATCCAGCAGCGCGGCGAAAGGAGGCTGGCATGAGCCGCTTCACCAAAGAATTGCGCGTGATTCCGACGGCTGCGTGGATCGTTGCAGGGCTTATCAATTTGTGCTGCACGCTGCCGATGTTCTTGTTCGTGGCACCCACGGATCGGGTGGTAGGCCAATGGCCGCGCTGGGGACAAGCGCTGTGCCTGTGCGCCATGTTCCTGTTCATGGCGGCCTGGGTGGCGCTGATCGGATACGTCTACGGCGACGCGAAGCGGCGGCAGATGCGGTACGGAATGTGGACCCTGCTGGCGATCTTCGTTCCGAATGCGATTGGGGTGATCTTGTACTTCATTCTCCGCGACCCTCTGCCGAAGGCGTGCCCGGGCTGCGGGCATGTGGAAAAGGCAAAATTGCCGTTCTGTCCGCACTGCGGCACTTTGCTGCATCCAACGTGCGCAAAATGTGATAAGCCCGTTGAGCCTGCCTGGGCGAATTGCGCGCACTGCGGACAGCCGCTGCACGAACCGGCGACGCGACCGCAGGTTTAGAACTCTAACTCGGCAATCAACTTCAGGAGCCGAAGAAGGGTTGTGCGTTCTTCGGGGTTCAGTTTCTTGCGAAGTTTGTCGTCGGCCGCGACTCTCGCGTGAATCAGGCGGGTTCTGTATTTGTGGCCTTTCGGCGTCAAGGTAATGTGAATGGCTCTGCCCGATTTTGCTTTTCTCTCCGCCACGAGTCCTTCTTTCGCCATGGACTTGATGGCCCGGTGCACGACGGTGCGGTCAAGGCCGAGAAGTATGGCGATTTGATTCTGATTGAGCGCGGCCCCGCCGCGCAGTGTGGACAAGATGAAGCCGCGAGTGGCAGAGCACTGAGTTTTTCGTTCCAGTCTTTTTCCGACGGAAAAATAGGCTGCAGCCACATGGGCGAGCACAGAGTCCTGCAGGATGTCTTGCGGAATATCCTTCTTCGGAACAATGGTCATTGGAGCGCTGATCTTTGGAGCGATGATCTTCGTAGTGATGGTCATAGGACGGTAACCGTGGCCTCGAGAGGTCGCCGCCACTGCGGCGGTTCGGCATAGGCAGCCGATTTCTTCCCGATGGCAATCACCATCACAATTTCATGATGCCGGCTCGACAGCCCGAGAAATCTGGAGAGCCTGCGGCCATCGAATCCTTCCATGGGGCAGGTGTTAAGTCCCAGTGCTTCGGCGGCGATCATCAGATTCTCGCAGGCCAACGATGTACTTTTCATCGCCCACTTTAACAAGTCCCGTCGAAATAGTGGAGGCATCCCCATGGTCTTGCACAAATTGATGAGACGAAAAATCGTCCACTTGACCGCGCCGAAAATGCCGAACGGTCCGGGCATGAACAGGATGCGGCCGATCTTCGCGGTGCGCTCGTAGTCCCGGACTTTGGCAGGGCTGAAGCCGCTCCTGCGCATCCACTCCAATTGGGCTTGCGAGGTCGCTGCCAGCGAGCCGATGTCGGCCACCGCAACCACCAGCGCCGACGCGGTTGCCGCCGGCATTTGTCCCATGCAGAGTTTCGCCGCGGTTGCCCGTCCCGGCGACGATTCCACCCAAAAGAGCCGGTACGGTTGCGAATTGAAACTGGAGGGAGCATGGCGGGCGGCGTCGAGAATTCGTTCCCGCAATGCTGGGGGAATCTCGACCGGGGCAAAGGCCTTAACGGCCCGCCTGCGGAAGAGCGCTTCGAGCGTTTCGTTCATGGGGGCGCCTCCTATGTTGCTATAGCAACATATGCATGTGGCAAATGCAACATAAACTCCGCGGCGCGCGGGCGCGCGAGCTGGCCCCCGCTTTCCGGCGCTGGCTGGCGGGCAGGAGTGCCCGCCCCACATTTTTTGCTACGCGATCTTCAATACGAGCTTGCCGTAGTTTTTTCCGTCTTGCAGGAGTTTGTAGGCTTCTACGGCGCGGTCCAGGGGGAAGACCTGGCCGATTTGCGGAGTGAGTTGGCCGGCGGCGATCCAGGCGGAGAGTTGTTGCCACGCCGGTTCCATGATCTCCGGCTTCTGCGAGAGGTAGGTGAGCCAGAGGCCTTGCACGGCGGCGGATTTGGCATACATGGCGCGGACGTCGAGTTGCGGCTGCTTGCCGGTGGCGGTGCCGTATTGAATGACGCGTCCGAAATCGCGCAGGCAGCGCAGGCTTTTGGCGGTGTGTTCTCCGCCGAGCATTTCGAAGACGGCGTCGACGCCTTCGCCGCGAGTGAGATTTTTTACGACCTCTTCGTAGTCGTGTTGCTTGTAGTTGATGGCATGCTGGAGGCCGAGGGGTTTTACGCGGGCGAGTTTTTCGTCGGAGGAGGAGGTTCCGTACATTTCGACGCCGAGGAGTTTTCCGATTTGCACGGCGGCGGTGCCAACGCCTCCGGCAACGGCGTGGATGAGGACGCGGAGAGTGCGGGGCGGAGCTTCGCTCCGCCGGACAGCCCCTTCGGCTTCGCTCTGGGCAGGCTAGGCGGCTGTCCCCACGTGGGCTGTGATGGATGGGCCGGGGTCATTCCCGCTTGCCAGTAGGCGAGGTAGGCGGTGAAGTAGTTTACGGGAAAGGCGGCGGCTTGTTCGTCGGTCCAGTTGTCGGGAGTGGGCCAGAGAAGATTTGGGTAGGCCGCGGTTTTTTCGGCGAAGGCGGCCCATTGGGCGTAGCCCATTACGCGGCGGGGCTTCGCATCCTGACCCTGACTGCCGTCTTCTTTGATTTCCACTCCGGCGAATTCGCGGCCCACGATCAGCGGGGGTTGAGGAGTGCCGGGATAGCCGCCGCGGGTGGTCATGAGGTCGGCGAAGTTCATGCCTCCGGCGGCGACCTGGACCAGAGTTTGATCTGGCTTGGGCGTGGGGTCGGGGACATTTTGAACAGAGAGCGCGTCGGGGCCAGAGAGGCTGGTGAGGACTAAGGCTTTCATGGGAGGAGTTTAGGAGAAAGGGAGGACGGTCGGCAATTCGAGTCGCAGCGCGGAGAGTTGGGCCGGCTTCGAGCTGTCGAAAATTCCCACCCGCCAGCTTCGAATGAGCCACATGATTTCGAGGTGGCCTTGCCTGGAAAGTCGGAAGCCCCACCCTGTCGCGAAGAACGCGACAAGGATGGGGCAACCCTTCATACCTTAGTGACTTCTTGCGACTTCTGATTGCCTACAGCACCACCGTTAGCGCGATGCGCATGCCGGGGTGGTTGAGGTCGAAGAGGAAATATTCGCCGTCGATGTAGTCGATGTAGCAATCGTCGGTGTAGGCCCAGTCGGCGGGCCAGGCGTCGATCAGGATGAAGGAGTAGCCGCCGTACTGGAAGCGGGGTTGGCCGCCTACGACTTCCGGGCGCTGGGCGCGGAAAGTGTGGCTGCGGCCAAAGTGGGCGTGGAATTTGTCGTCGGGAATGCGGGCGCTCTTGCCGGCGGGCTGCGCGTGTTCCTGAGTTTTCATTTCGTCGCGCGATTGTTTCTCTTCCGGCTTGGGTTCTTCTTTATCTTGTTTGGCAGGGCGGGCGTCGTCCTGGCGGGGCGGCTTCATGCTGTCGCTGTCGGCCTGCTTTTCGACCTGCTTGTCGACCTGCTTATCACCAGGGCGGGCGGTTTCTGACTGCTTGGGTTCATCTTGCTTGGGTTTGTCGTCCTGAGGCTTTTCGTCCTGGGCGTAGACAGCCGCCGAAACTGCGATCAAGACCGAGAAAATCGATACATTCAATAACCGGAAAGCTCGCATACTTTTCCTCCGTGCGATCTGAATGGCCGGGATGGAATGAACCGGCTCTGATGACAACAAGTTCCGACGAAGAGGGGCCGGCGATCTGCCCGCTAACAGCAGGTTCGCGAATGCCCATATCAGATGCCGACGGGGAGACTCGGGTGCGTCACGGTTGCTGTAAATGCGGAGCGAAAAAACTGTAGGCGCAGGTTTGGAACTATTGCCAGCGCAACCTGGGAAAGATTGCTCCGGTGCTGCGGCGGTATTCTTCGTATTGGGCGCCGAACACTCCACCCATGACGCGCTCTTCGAGCCGGCTCTTGATCTTGAAGCTGGCATATAGCAGGATGACTGCGACGAACGCTCGGTTTTGGTCAATTCCCAGCGCGGTGCCGAGTAGGGCTAGAGTGATTCCGGAATAAATGGGATGGCGAACCCAGTGGTAGGGCCCGGTGCGAACCAGTTCATGGCCGACTTTGACGCTCACTGCCCCGCTCCAGTTTCGTCCGATGATGGCGCGGGCCCATAGGGCAAGACCGAGCCCGGCTGCGGTGACGACCAGCCCCAGGATCTCGATCCACCGGGCTGGGGGATACAGATGCAGGAAGAACCAGCTCCCGAGGAATCGGCCGCTGAACATAACATAAGATGCGGCGAGCATAACCAGCCCGTAGAGCGATCGCGCGGCAAAGCTTTCCCGCCTTTGGGTTGGCTTGGTCCAGATCGCCCAGATGATCCACACCACGCCAAACCCGATCCACAAATATTCGTAGAGGTCTTTCCAGTTCATGGCGAGCTCCTGAAGGTAACTACGCTATGGAGGTCGATCAAGTTCCCGGGAAAGTAGGCTCCCCTGGCTCGAGGGGCTGGGTCGCCGTTATTTTCCGGCGGGTATATACTCTTGGCGTTAGCTTACTGAGCGGCAGTTAGTACTTGTCAGTTAGTAGTTAGTAATCGTCCGGCCAAGCCCCAGACTGGCCGGGACGGGGCGAACATTTATAAGCATTCTGCTTTCCCCTAATTCATGCGCGCCCCGCATGCGCAAGGCCGATTCCCGCCGGGGGCGGCGTGGACGCGGCACGGGTGCATCGCCTTGATCGTATGTACATATGGGCAAACTGCATCCGCGGAGGTTTACCGTGGATCTCATTGTTGTACGCCTTATTTTTGTTCTGGTAGTGGCCCTTACTTGCTTCGTCATTGAGCCCTTTGGACAACCGCGCAATATAGATGCGGGCGTGGGCGCGGTGATCGGGGCTTTGATCGTCCTGTTCGAGTGGAAGCTGCGCACGGTCAGCCTGAAGCGGCTGATCGGGGCCGCGATCGGAAGCTTCCTCGGCATCTGCGGCGCTTACCTTTTTGCTCTCGTCATCCGCAGCAGTGTGCCTCCCGGACAGACTCAGAGCTTTCTGCAGATCCTGGTCATGCTGCTGATGGCCTACGTGGGCCTGATCATTGGCGGCAATAAGGGCGACCTGCTGAACCTGGCGGCGCTGGGTGGAGTTTTCGGCGGCGAAAAGACGGGCAAGAAGGCTTACAAGATTCTCGACACCAGCGTCATTATTGATGGACGCATCGCCGACATTGCCGAGACCGGATTTCTCGACGGCGTTATTGTGACGCCGCAGTTTGTGCTGCGCGAACTGCAGTTGGTGGCCGATTCGGCCGATTCCTTAAAGCGAAATCGCGGGCGTCGCGGGCTGGATATTCTGCAGCGCCTGCAGAAAATTCCTACGCTTACCATTCAGATTGTGGAAGATGATTTCCCCGCTGTGCGCGAAGTCGACCTGAAGTTGATCGAACTGGCCAAGGTCTACGAGGGCAAGATTATTACCAACGACTTTAACCTGAATAAAGTCGCGCAACTGCAGGGCGTGCAGGTGCTGAATATTAATGAACTGGCCAATTCTCTCAAGCCGATCGTTCTGCCCGGCGAGACCATGCGCGTGTTCATCCTCAAAGAAGGCAAGGAATACAACCAGGGCGTCGCCTACCTCGACGACGGGACCATGGTCGTCGTCGATAATGCGCGAAAGATGATTGGCAAGACGATTGACGTTTCGGTGACGTCGGTGTTGCAGACGACGGCGGGAAAAATGATCTTTGGCAAGTGGGACGAGCGGGCTTCGTACTCGCGGCAGGCGGTGCCGGTGGCAGCGGCGCCGGTTCCGATGCCCGCGCCGCCCGCTGCCATGCCCAGCAGCGCGGTGGAAACTAAACCGGGGCCTTAGCGCTCCGCTTCAGGGCGAGTGACGACTTTCCAAGGGCTAAGTCAAAAGACTTTAACCGCTGAGTTCGCTGAGGACTGCCGCAGAGTTCGCAGAGAAAATCAAACCCTTGCCACCCGATGATTTGAACTCCGGCTTTGCACCCTCGTATACTTGCAGCCCGCCATGAAGGTCATCGTTATTATTCCGGCTGCTGGACTGGGCACACGCATGGCGCCCATGCCCAGCGCGCTTGACGCTAAGAGTAAGAAGCCGCATCCTTCGAAACAATTTACCGATCTGGCGGGGACGCCGATTCTCGTTCATACTCTGCGCAAGTTCGCGGCCGTTGCGGCGGTGACCGAGATTTGGGTCGCGCTGCGCGAGAACGAACTTGAAGGCTTTCGTGAGCGGATGAATCAGGAAGAGAAAGATTTGTTGAAGAAGAAAGTCGAGCTGGTGATTGGCGGCGAGCATCGCCAGCAGTCAGTCGCGAACGCGCTGAACGCTATCACCGCCGCGCCCGATGATATTGTGCTGGTGCACGACGCCGTGCGCCCGCTGGTTACGCCGGAAATTATTCACGACGTAATCGAGGCGGCGAAGAAATATGGAGCGGCGATCGCCGGCCTGCCCGCCATCGACACCGTCAAGCAGGTCGAGCGCACATCTGAAGGCGCGATCGTGAAGGCCACGATCCCGCGCGCGGGCGTGGTGCTGGCCCAGACGCCGCAGGGATTTCATTACAGCGTCATCAAGAAGGCGTTCGACGAGGCCGCGGCCGATGGCTTCATGGGCACGGACGAATCTTCGCTCGCCGAGCGCAGTGGGCACGAAGTCGCCGTCGTGATGGGCTCGCCCAGGAATATCAAGATCACAACTCCGGGAGATATGGAGCTGGCGGAGTTTTATTTAAGGAAATGAGCCACGGATTTCCACGGATTTGCACGGATCAAAACCTTAACGACGGCGTAAACTCGCTGGTGATGAATTCGCCGTCGGCTGGCCTGAAACATTCCGAATTGACCGAAAAAATTATCGGTGTGTTTTACGATGTTTACAACGAACTCGGACAAGGCTTTCTCGAGTCGACCTATGCCGAGGCATTGTTGGTCGCCCTGGAAGAATCAGGGCTGAACGCCGTCGGAGAAGTACCAGTCCCTGTATGGTTCCACAGCAAGAAAATTGGACAGTACTATGCCGACCTCATCGTTGAAGGCGTCGTTCTTCTTGAACTGAAAGCGGCTCGGGCCCTGGAATCCGCGCACGAAGCACAGCTCCTGCATTGTCTCCGCGCGACCGAGGTCAAGATAGGTCTACTTCTCAACTTCGGAGTGCGGCCGCAGTTCCGCCGTCTCCTGTTCGATAATGAACGGAAAAAAATCCGTGGAAATCCGTGCGAATCCGTGGCCAAGGTCTCGGCATGAGGATCGGCTACGGTTTTGACTCGCACGAATTTCGCCCGGGCGTTCCGCTTAAGATCGGCGGCGTTTCGCTCGCGCATCATAAAGGTCTTGGCGGGCATTCTGATGGAGATGTGTTGCTGCACGCGATAACTGATGCTCTGCTCGGGGCCGTAGCCGCGCCCGACATTGGCGCGCTGTTTCCGCCGTCGGATCCGAAATGGAAGGGCGCGGATTCGGCCCTCTTTCTTCGCGAGGCGTTGAAGCGCGTGCGGGACGCGGGTTACGGGATCGCCAACGTCGACGCCAGTTTGATTTTGGCCGCGCCCAAGATTGGCCCGCATACTGCGATTATCCGCGCGCGCGTCGCCGCGCTGCTCGGCCTGCCCGGCGATTGCGTTGGGCTGAAGGCGAAGACGCCGGAGGGGCTTAATCTCGACAATGCCGCGATTGCGCATGTGGTCGTGCTGCTGACGGAGCGGCGCGAGAAGCAGGGCGCGAGAAAAAAGGCCGCACCAAAAGCGGGCGCCCAGAAAAAGAACGCGCGAAGACGATAAGCCGGGAAGAAATGCTTTACGAATTCGTCCCGCCGCCCAATTCCTTCCGATGTTTTCCTGCTGCGGCCATGAAAGCGCGGAAGATGGCGCGCGAGGGCGCGTCGTCTTCGACTGAGCGCTCAGGATGCCACTGCACAGCCAGCACAAAATGATCGGGTGCGGTGCCTTCGAGGGCTTCGATGATGCCGTCGTCGGTGCAGCGGGCTACGATGCGCAGACCGGCGCCGATTTTATTTTCGTCGGCCGATTGATGGTGAGAGGAGTTGACAGGGACGATGAGCTCGTTACCGGCGTCGGACCTTGGACCTCGGACTTCGGCTGCGACAATTTCTGCCAGCTTTGAGGTTCGGTCGATCTCGACCGCGTGCGCGACGGGCACATTTTTTCCGGCTGCGTGATTTACTTTCGCGCGCGTTTCTTCCGGCAGAGAATCTGGAACGTGCTGCACCAGCGATCCGGCGCGGAATACGTTCAGGCTTTGCAGGCCGTAGCAGATGCCGAGGACCGGCTTGCGCTGCTGGTAGGCGTTTTCGAGGAGAAGATTATCGACGGCGTCGCGCGGGGCATCGGCTTCGGCGGTGTGCGGCAAGCGCGGGGAGTGGTAGCGCGCGGGATCGACGTCGGCTTTGCTGCCGGGGAGAAGAACGCCGTCGCAGTGTTCGATTATTTTTTTGATTTCGTCGGCGGATTGGTCGAGCGCGATGCGAACCGGCTCGCCGCCGGCCAGCGTCACCGCGCGTTCGTATTGCGGAATCGCCCGCTCGGCGTATTCGAGGTCGAGGGAATGCGGCATGGGGATCGCGATGCGGGGCGGCATGTCAGCTCAGTCTCTCGATGGCCGACAGCGTTTTGGACTGGCGGTAGTGGCGAATTTCCATCACCGTCGAGAGCACGAAGATGATGCTGCCTGCGACCAGCGCGACCGGCAGCGCGATCATGCGGTAGGCGATGCGCATGTCGGGATGCACGCCGCGCACTGCATCGACAATGACAGTGCCGATGATTGCCAGCAGCAATGTGACCGCGAAACACAGCAGCGTCGCGACGAACGTCACCAGGCAAATCCGCACCGGGATGGCGTACCAGCGGGGAGCGCGGGATGGGATTGCGGCGGGCATGAGTACCGATGCCTATTCTAATGGACCCGAAAATGTCCGGCCGCTGTGTGTAGAATAAGGCTTCATGTCGCAGGCAGCTCCAGCTATTACGCGCAGTCCCGCCGAGGTGGTGCGGGCGACGCCGGTTTCGCAAGCGCCCAACGGAATTTGCTATGCCATGGCGGGCGAGGTCGCGCTCAACTCGTTTGACCTGGAACGCATGGTGGCCGCTGTTCCGGCGAAGATCGCGACGGCGCTCGAGCGCAAGGCCTATTACTTTGTCCCGCTGGCGGTGAGCCAGGGCGAAGAGACGGTGATCGCCGACCGGTACGATGTGGCGCTCAGCGACAACGCGGTGTGCCATCGCAATCTGAATCTGGGAGATTCGCAGTGCGTGTTTATTTCGACGCGGCTGATGGACGACAAATTTTCCGTGGCCTTCGAGTTTTATATTAACGTCGGGCACGCGCTGGTCGAGCACGCGGGAGTTTCGAAAGATTTCAGTGAGCTGGCTTGGAGCCAGGTGGAAGCGGGCGTCCGGGGCGAGACTTCGCTGGATGCTTTTGAAGCGCGCAAGCTGGCGACGGGCGGCGGCCTCGACGCGGAGCGTTATAAGAACGAATATCTGGACGCGACTTTTTCCGACACGATTTCGATTTATTTGCTGTCGTTGTATCTTGACGTGGATTATTACGATTTACGGGAGCGGGATTATCCGCTGCTGGCGCCGTCGGCGCTCGCCGACCGGCTGCGGAAAGTGGCGGAGTTGTTTCCGCCGAATACGGGTTTCGAGTTTGCGGTGCTGTATAAGCGGCGGGGGTAAGTCAACTTCTTTCGCCACGGATTTTCGCGGATTCATGCAGATTAATCTAGAAGCAAGAACATCAGGTCGGGGCTAGTTCTCTTTTCTGGAGCATTCTCAGAATCCAGTAGCCGGCTGCGGCGGCCGCCAGGTGTTTCAGAGTGTGGCCGCTCACGATGTGGCCTAGCGCGAAGACCTGGCGGTCGGCCTCTTCGAGAATTTTTGCCAGGACATAGAAGCCGACTACCGCGGCGAAGTCGGTGCTGCGCGTGTATTTTGCGGGGACGAGGAGCATGAGTAGCAGGACGAGAATTGCGTAGACTTGCACCGCGGCGTAGAAACGCAGATCGCCGTGGCCGCGGAGCTCTCCGGCGCGCCAGAAAAGAACGCTGCCGATGCCTGCGGCCTGCAGGATGGGAAATAGCCACAGGCCTGCGTTCACGCTGACGCGCTCGGCGATCACGACGGCGAGCAGCGCCATGAAGACGATCATGATGGGAATGCGGTCCCAGACTAGGCGGGCATTGCCGGGCGCGAGATGGTAGTAGGCTGAGCCGAAGGCGGTGGGAATCAGGGCGGCGAACATGATGAGGTAGAGCCAGCGTTCGCGGGGGTCAGCGAATTTTTCTGGGCGCGGCTTGCGCAGGAAAATCAGGCCGAAGAGTCCTACGATGGCGAAGGGAAGGTTTGAGGCGACATCTCCGAAGTTTGGGATTCCGAGCCAGGGGCCATGGTCGGCAAAGTTGTGATAAGCCTGCGGCTGCGGGATGGGCGGAAGTATATGCGCGATGGTCGCGAGTACAACTGCGATCGTGAGCAGGAGTAGGGGAGCTTTGGAGCGGGGAATCAATTTGTCCGGGACTGAGCCTCAGTCGGGATTGTAACTTCAAAATCCCCACTTCTCGCGCAAAGAACGCGCGAGAAATGGGGCACCCAGGCTTTCCTTATTATCTCTTTCCAACTTTCGCTTTTTCTCTTTCGAGCATTGAGACTTTACAATCAATCCCTCATGACTGTCACCGTGCGATCGTTTGCGAAGATCAATCTTGGGCTGCGGATTGGGGCGGCGCGGGGGGATGGGTTTCATGAGCTGCTGACGGTGTATCAGACGATTGGGTTGCATGATGTGATTCGGGTGGGGGTGAGGCGCGGGTCAGCGGAATTCAGATTCAATGTGCTGATCCGCGCGTGCCGCTGGATGAGTCGAATACTTGCTTTCGGATCGTGGAGAAGGCGATGGTTGCGCTGCGCGCTCGGGGGCGCGTGGTGATTGAGATCGAGAAGCGGTTGCCGGTGCAGGGCGGGTTGGGCGGGGCTTCGGCGAATGCGGTGGCGGCTCTGTTGGGGCTGGAGCGGGCGCTGGGGAAGAGTTTGAGCGCGGCGGAGAGGTTGCGGATTGCGGCGGAGGTGGGGTCGGACTTGCCGCTGTTTCTGGTGGGTGGGACGGTGTTGGGGGTGGGGCGGGGGGAGCAGGTTTATCCGCTGGAGGATTTTCCGGCGATGGCTTGTGTGGTGGTGACGCCGGAGGTGGGGGTGTCGACGCCGCGGGCGTTTGCGGCGTGGGATGCGATGCAGGGGCTAAAGCCCAGAATTTTTGGCGGGGCTGACGCGGCCCCTTCGACAAGCTCAGGGCGGGCTCTGAAGGGCCGCTCTTCCACGGCGGGGGGCGGCAGCAGGGGCGGGACAGCAGCCGAGCTGCGCTCGGGCGGACAGCCGGGGGCGGCTGTCCCCACACAATCAAAATCTCGGCTGAGCCGGGGCGAGAGCGGCGCTGAATTGACGCTATCTCACTCCTCCGATAGAATGGATGAGCTTGGTCGCGGGTTGTCGGCGTGGCTGAGTGAGATGTGCTCCAGTGCTCCTTCTGGTTTTGGAGGAAGGGGTCGGGCCGAGAATCCGCTTCTCTGGCTTGTCCGGGCTGGGATTGAAAACGACTTTGAACGAGTCGTCTTTCCTGAATATCCCGAGCTGAGTGATGGCAAGAGTGCGCTTTTGCGCGCGGGCGCGAAGTATGCGTCGTTGTCGGGGTCTGGGTCGGCGCTGTATGGGCTGTTTGGGTCGCGAGAGGCGGCGGCTCGCGCGGCGGCCAAGCTGCGGAAGCTGGGGTGGGTGGCGACGGCTACGGCGACCTTGACGCGGCGGGCTTACTGGCGGCGGGTTGTGGCGGGATAGGCGGCGGGGTTGGGTGCTGGCTGGTTCATTGGGCGGGCCTAGCTCTTGCCCCTTTTGCGCTCGCCTCCGGCTTCGCTCGACGGCCGGGGCGGCCGTCCCTACATGAGCCGTGTTGCTGGTCGGCGCGGTTGGAAATTTTTGATTGTTTCATTTTGATTGTTGATTGAAAATCTAGACGGACCTTGCGTAGGGGTTCAATCAACAATCAGGCAATCAGAAATTGATTCACTGGGCCGTCGACTAATGGTAGGTCAAGTGCCTTTGGAGCACTTTGTCTAGGTTCGAATCCTAGCGGCCCAGCCAGAAAAACCGCTGTTGGCTGTTAGCTTTTGGCTCTTGGCTTACAACTAGAGCCGGGCTGGAAGTTTTAAGCCAAGAGCCAAAGGCCAAGAGCTAAAAGCCAGGAGCCCAGAGACCACCATGGCTACTTTAGTGACGCCGAGAGCTGAGAAGGTTGAGAAGAAGACGCCGCCTGTGACGGACGAGAAGACGGATCGGAAACAGCGGCCGCGCTCGGACGAGAAGTTCAAGATTTTCAGCGGCACGGCGAATGAGCCTTTGGCCGATGAAGTCTGCCAATTTCTCGGGATGCAGCGCGGGCAGGCGCAGGTGATTCGGTTTCGCGACGGCGAGTGTTACGTTCAGATTCAGGAGAACGTGCGCGGCGCGGATGTATTTGTGATGCAGCCCACGTGCCGTCCGGTGGACGAGCATTTGATGGAGTTGCTGCTGATGATCGATGCGCTGAAACGCGCGTCGGCGCGGCGCATCACGGCGGTGATGCCTTATTTTGGTTACGCGCGGCAGGACAGAAAAGATAAGCCGCGCAGTCCGATTTCGTCGAAGCTGGTGGCCGATTTGTTGACCACGGCCGGGGCGAACCGGGCGCTGATTGTGGATTTGCATACGCCGCAGTTGCAGGGATTTTTTAATATCCCGGTGGATCATTTGTTCGCTTCGCCGGTGCTGGTGGATCACTTCCGCAAGCTGCAGTTGCCGAACTTGACGGTGGTTTCGCCGGACGCGGGCGGCGTGGAGCGGGCGCGGTTTTTCGCGAAGAAGGTCGACGCGGCGCTGGCGATCGTCGACAAGCGGCGCGTTGAGATGAACGTGGCCGAAGTGATGCACGTGATCGGCGATGTGAACGGGCGTACTTGCCTGGTGATTGACGACTTGATTGACACGGCGGGAACGCTGGTGAAGACGGCCGCCGCGTTGAAAGAAAACGGCGCGACTTCGGTTTTTGCCTGTGCGTCGCATGCGGTGCTGTCGGGGCCGGCGGTGGAGAATATTCGCAACTCGGTGATTCAGCAGGTGGTGGTAACGAATACGATTCCGCTGTCAGCCGAGGCGGATGCGGCACGAACCGAAAAGGGAGGAAAAATTACGGTCCTCTCGATTGCGGGGTTGATTGGCCGGGCGATTCAGGCTAATCACGAAGAGACTTCGGTGAGTAAGTTGTTTATCTAGCAGGCGGAGTTGGAATAAGGAAGCGAGCCGAACGCGCGATTGTTGCGTCGCAAACTGCGCGACGCGTTGCGCGGCTCGCCCAGATCCTTCGGCGACGAAAAGCTGTCGCCTCAGGATGACAAATTTAGATTGAGGAATTGAAATTTATGGCGACGACATTGGAACAGAACTCATTGGAAGCGCAACCGCGGGAAGCTGGGACGAAGAACGATGCTCGCGCGGTGCGGCGTGGCGGGAAGATTCCGGCCGTGGTTTATGGAGCGGGCAAGGACTCGCTGGCGATCAGCGTGGATCCGCGGCACGTGCAGCGGATTCTGAACTCGGTCACCGGACACAACACGATTTTCGATCTGGCGCTGGTGGGCGGCGAGCCGACCAAGGCCATGATCGTTGACTGGCAGTATGAGCCCATCAAGGGCACGCTGCTGCACATCGACCTGAAGCGGATTGCGCTCGACAAGGTGTTGAAGGTCAGCGTGCCGATTTTCCTGATTGGCGAGGCGGCGGGCGTGAAGCAGGAGGGCGGCATCATGGAACAGATGCTGCGCGAAGTGGAGATCGAGTGCCTGCCGGCGGATATTCCGAGCCACATCGATGCCGATGTCAGCGAGTTGACGTTTGGCAAGGTGTTGCGAGTTTCGGAGTTGCCGCATTCAGACAAGATCAAATTCATTACGGATGCGAACCAGCCCGTGGCGCACGTGACCTCGGTGAAGGAAGAAGTGGTGGCGACGCCTGACGCGGTGGCGGCGGATGCGGCGGCTCCGGCTGAGCCTGAAGTTATCAAGAAGGGAAAGCAGGATGCGGATGAGGAAGGCGCCGAGGGCGGCGACAAGAAGCCGGAGAAGGCTGAGAAGAAGGAGAAGAAATAATTCAGCCACGGATCTGCACGGATTTACACGGATTGAGGCAAGGATAGGAATGATTCTCGCGTTATCTGTGATGATCGTTCTGTGATGATCGGTGAAAATCCGTGGCGAGGTCGAGTTCAGGCGTGAAACTGATTGTTGGGCTGGGCAATCCCGGGATCGAATATCAGTTTTCGCCGCATAACCTGGGCTTTTTGGCGATTGATCGAATTGCCGGGAGCCTGGGAGTGGAAGTTCGAAACCGGCAGCATCGGGCGTTAACGGCGCGGGCGGTGATTGGCGGGATGCCGGTGTTGCTGGCCAAGCCGGAGACGTTCATGAATTTGAGTGGCGTCTCGGTGGCTGCAGCTGATGCAGGAGTATGACGCGAAGCCGGAAGTCGGACCTGATTGTGATTCAGGACGAGCTGGATTTTCCGCTGGGCACGCTGCGGATTCATACGCGGCGGAGTTCGGCGGGGCATAACGGGATTGAGTCGATTATCGGGGCATTGGGCACGCAGGATTTTTTGCGCATCCGGGTTGGAGTTGCGCCGGAGCATAAGGTCGGGGACGGAGCGGATTATCTGCTGTCGCCGATGCGCAAGAAAGACCTGGAAGTTGTGGATGGTGTGCTCGACACCGTGGAAGAAGCGGTGAAGGTAATTTTGAAAGAAGGTCCGGCGGCGGCCATGAATCGCTTTAACCGGAAGCCGGACGAAGAAAAAGATTAGCCACGGATTTACACGGATTCTCACGGATCAAGTTCACACGGATCATGGTCTTTGAAGATTTCGGTTTATCCGTGAGATCCGTGAAGATCAGTGGCGAAGAATTTGGAGATGACGAATGAATCGTACTTATGAGCTGATGTTTATTGTTCGTCCGGATATGACGGAAGAGGATCTGGACAAACTGATTTCGACTTTGAGCGGCGTGGTGCCGGCTTCGGGCGGCAGCGTGCAGAAGGTCGACAAGATGGGCAAGCGGCGCCTGGCCTATACCGTGAAGCGCTTCCACGAAGGCATTTACGTGCTGATGGTGGTGGAGGGCGGAGGCGCGGTGGTTCACGAACTGGAGCGCCGGCTGCGCGTGACCGAGCAGGTCATCAAGTTCCTGACCGTGCGCACGGATGAGGAACAGAAGCGGCTGGACAAGATCAAGGCGCTGCGCGACGCGCGGAAGAAGGTGAGCGCGCAGCCGGCTGGCTCCGGCTCCGGTGCGTGGCGGCGGCAGAGCCTGCGGCGGCGGCTCCGGTGCGCGGAAGCTCCGGCGACGGCGTAGCGAGTTCCGGCAGTTCTCTGCGGGCTCCGCGTGCGCTTCACTGCGCACTCTGCGATCAAAAGCTTTTAACCGCTGAGTACGCTGAGAAAATCCGCAGAGATCGCTGAGAAAAGCTTTTGAAATATTTTAGAAGAGATTTAAGGAGAATTATGGCTGAAGAGACAAAAGCAGCAGAGCATTCGGCACCGAGTGAGCGGCCGCGGCCGAGCGGAGATCGTCCGAGTGGAGATCGTCCGCGGTTTGGCGGCGGTGGTGGTGGACGCGGGCCGGGCGGGCCTCCGCGCGAGGGCGGCGGCGGGCGCAAGTTTTTCCGGCGCAAGAAAGTTTGCAAGTTCTGCGTCGAGAAAATTGAAGACATCAACTACAAGGATTACCGCATGCTCGGGCAGTTCGTGGCCGAGAGCGGCAAGATTGTGCCGCGCCGGTTGACCGGCGTGTGCGCGCCGCATCAGCACCGGCTGTCGTCGGCGATCAAGATGGCGCGGAATATCGCGCTGCTGCCGTTTGCGGGACGGGCGAGCTAAGAGCATTCGCCACGGATTTGCACAGATTCTAGCTGATAGGCTTTTTGAATAAACGGTTTAGCCGTGTTGGTTCGGCTAGAAGCGTAGCAGCTAGAATTCTGCATAGGAGCTATTCATGGAAGTCATTCTGAAAGAAGATGTAGCGAAGCTGGGGTCGCGCGGCGATGTGGTGAAGGTCGCGGAAGGCTATGGACGGAATTATCTGTTGCCGCGCAAGCTGGCCATTCAAGGCCGACGAGGGCAACAAGGCCGTCATTGCGCAGATGAAGGCCGCTTCGGTGCGGCGCTCCGCCAAGGAGAAGACGCAGGCCGAGGAACTGGCCAAGCAGTTTGAGGGCGCGTCGGTGTCGTTCACGCGGCGCACGGGCGAGCACGATCAGCTGTTTGGATCGGTCACGTCGAGCGACATCGGCGACGCGCTGACCAAGAAGGGCTTCAACATCGATCGCCGCAAGATTCAGCTGCACGAGCCGCTGAAGACCGTGGGCGAGTTCACCGTCCCGGTGAAGCTGCATAAGGACGTGACCGCGCACTTGAAAGTGGTGATTGAGAAGGAAGCGGTCGAGGGGTAGGGGCTCGGCCAGCTTACGCGAAGCTAGTCATACACTTTGCTGCGGTGGGCTACTCGGGTCACGCTCACGACTCGGTTGCGTCGTTGATGATGTAAACGATGCGCCAGTCGCCGATTCGGACGCGCCACAGATCCTTGTATCCTTTCAGCTTTTTGCATCCTGCGGGTCTCGGATCAGGTGCTAGGGATTCGATCTTGCGGATGACGCGCGTAAGCACCGTATTGGGTAGAGCTTCGAGTTCTTCTCGCGCGGAGGGTTTGAGCTCGACCGCATAGCTATCCACGAAGCCGCCCGTGCTTGATGAGGTCGGCCTTCACTTTCTCCAAAGGAATTCCGACTTCTCCGCGGCGGGACTCGGAAACGAGACCGTCCCAGAAATCTTGCAGGCGGGCTCCGTGCTTTTTCAGGTCGATGAGGACCGCGACTTTCCGGCCTTTGCTGTCGGTGACGAACTGGACTCCAGTCATGAATCTATTCTCCCATAATAGGGGCTCGATCCGCGACTGGATCAGTTCTGGTGGCGTCACGATTCGCCGAAGACCATGGGCGGATTCACCATCCCGCGAGGCTGGATAAGGATTGAGAAGAAACGGTCGCGGAGTAGGATCGAGGGCTACCAGTCTGGAACACGCAAGGATCGACATGCGCCCTGAACCAACAGTCCCGAGGTTCGACGCTCTGATGTGGCCGGCTCTTGTTGCGATGAAAGAGCTGGGCGGTTCGGCCACGCACGATGAGCTGCTGGAAAAAATAATAGAGCTGGAGCATATACCGGAGTCCGTTCAGAATGTGATGCGCACTGAGCGGAGAACCAAGTTGAGCTATAACCTCGCCTGGGCGAAGACCTTCCTAGGAAAAGCGGGCGCTTTTGACAACCCCTCTCACGGCGTCTGGGTGATCACGGAAAAGGGCAAAACTCTGACAGAGGCTGCAGTTAAGCAGATTCCGACCGAAGTTCGAAAGCAATACAAACTTGAGAGGGACGATAAGCCCAAAGAGGAAGAAGAGGAGGACCTTCAGCCGGAGGCAAAAGATTGGAAGGATAGGCTGTTGGCGGTTGTGACCGCGCAGATGAAGCCCGACGCTTTCGAGCGGCTCTCGCAGCGCATCCTGCGAGAATCTGGTTTTGTGAAGGTTGAGGTGACTGGGAGAACCGGCGACGGCGGCATAGACGGAGTAGGTGTTCTGCGACTCGCGCTCCTTTCATTCCAAGTTTACTTCCAATGCAAGAAGTACAAGGGGAGCGTTTCCGCAGGTGCGATCCGGGATTTTCGCGGCGCGATGGTCGGCCGTACCGACAAGGGATTGTTCATAACCACCGGAACCTTCACTGCCGAAGCCAAGAAGGAAGCGACGCGCGACGGTGCCCCGGCAATTGACCTGATTGATGGAGACGTTTTGTGTGACCTCCTAAAAAGCCTCAAACTTGGTGTTGAGACCAGGATGGTCGAAGACGTCAGCATTGACCCCGAATTCTTTGGCAAGATCTAGGCGTCGACACTCCAAGGCTGCACCGGACGCAGGGCACTTTCCCCGCCAAACCACATGCGTGCACGGCACCCTGTTGTTCTGTTTCCCCCTAAATCTTTGCCCCTGAGTCACCTAGGTCACCTAAAATTCCCGGTCGGGCCTATAATTTCTGCTCACGGTTCCACTGGCGACCCGTCTATTCCTGTGCATGCCCGGATACGGCAAATACCGGGCGGTAGAGGACATAAGACATGCCGGCAGGTGTACTGGTTGTACAGCTTGCGGTTGGCGGGCGGGCCCACTCGACGGCAAAGAGTGAGAGAGTACCGAGAGTCGATAGGGACCTCGACAGAGGCGTCGACAGGAACCTCGATAAGAACCTCGACAGGAACGATGTCAGGAACCAGGACCCCGCGCGGGGCCGCATGGCTGGGCTAGATCGTCAAACGCAAGATCGGCGCATCGATGACACGATGCTGATCCGGGAGGCACAGCGCGGCAACCGCGCAGCCTTCGAGGAACTGGTGCGGCACTACGACCAGGCGGTGTTGCGGCTGGCGCTGCATCTGACCGGGACCGAGCAGGACGCGCAGGACGTTTATCAGGACGCCTTCCTTAAAGCCTACAAGAACATTGGCAGCTTCCGGTTTGAATGTTCCTTCTACACCTGGATTTACCGGATCGTGACCAATTTGTGTCTCGATCATTTGCGGAAGCGCAATGTCCGCAAAGAGGACGCGCCGGTGGCGAAGGACGCTTCGGGTGGGGAGTATGACCTGCTCGATCAGGTGCCGGATGTGCGGGCGGGAGCGAATCCGGAGCGGGATTTGTTGCGGCGGCAGTTGGGGGCGCGGATTGCGGGGGCGCTCGAAAAACTGACTCCGCGGGAGCGCATGGTGTTTGAGTTGAAGCATTACCACGGGCTGAAGCTGCGGACCGTGGGAGAGATTTTGAAGACTACGGAAGAGACGGCGAAGAATACTTTGTTTCGGGCGACGCAGAAGTTGCGGGGGGCGCTGGCGGATATGAGATGAGGGCTGGGTTCTGGGATGAGGGTGGCCGGGCTTTGCCCAGCCAGACGGGCGAAGGCGCCCGTCGCCACGTGGTTCGTGGCCATGGAATGCATGAAGCAGGGGCAATTATGAAATGTGAATGGGTTCGGGAAAATATTGTGTTGTCGGTTTATGGCGAGCTGGCGGATGATGCCCGGCATGAACTGGAGCAGCATGTGGCGCGCTGCGCGGACTGCGCGGCGGAACTGAAGGCGGAGCAGGAGTTTCATGCGCTGCTGGAGCAGGGTCGTGCGAGCGATCCGCTGCTGGGGGATCCGTCGCCGAATTTGCTGGCGGCGTCGCGGATGCGGCTGCAGGAAGGGCTCGAGACCGTCAAGCAGGGGAGCTTCTTCAGCCGGCTGGCGTTTGATCCGGCGAACTGGCTGCTGCAGATGAAGTTCTCTCCGGCGCTGGCGGCGGTGATTTTGATTTTTGGATTTGCGGGCGGACTGGTCACTATGCACGAGGTTGCGCGCCCCATAGTTGCGGTCCAAGGACCGAATGCTGGAGTTACGCCGCAGGTTCCGAGCGACGCTACGGTTGCCGGCATCAGTTCGATTGTGCAGGATCCGAATACCAATCAGGTCAGCATCAAGTACAACACGGTATCGACGCAGGAAGCGCAGGGGCCGCTGAACGATCAGAAGATCCAGCAGTTGCTGCTGTTCGCGGCGCGCAATAATTACAACTCAGGCGTGCGGGTGGATTCGGTTGACTTGCTGGCGCAGCGCAGCAGCGATTTGCAGGTGCGCGAGGCGCTGATGTATGCGCTGCAGAACGATACCAATCCGGGCGTGCGGTTGAAGTCGCTGGACGCGCTGGGGAATTACGTGAAGAACGATACCAATGTGCGCGACGCCGTGCTGCGGGCGCTGGTGAATGACGGGAATTCCGGAGTACGGATTGAAGCGCTGCGGTTGATTGAGCCGGTGAAGGCGGACGGCAGCGTGCGCGGCGTGCTGATGGCGCTGGCGGCAAAGGACTCGAGCCAGTACATCAAGTCGCAGGCGCGGACCATGTTGGCGCAGTTGCCGGAGATTGATTAGGACGGCGAAGGCAGAGGTCCGAAGTAAGCATGCAGAAGTAGGAATGCAGAAGTTGAGAACGCAGGCGGATTCTGCATTCCGAGTTCTTCCTTCTGCAATCACACGAAATGAGGGGAACATTTTGAAACGGTTGCTACAGATTGGTGGGCTGGCGGGTGTGCTGGCCCTGGCTGCGCCGCTTGTCCTTTTTTCGACGAGCTGGGCGCAGGAGGCGCATGTTTCGCGCGAAGGCGATGCCTGGGGACAGGAGATTACCGGGTCGCTGGCGACGGCGAAGGTTTTAAGAATTAAAGTTGACATGGGGACGGTGGTGGTGCGCGGCGGGCAGGAACAGCGCATCCGTTATGTGGTGCATACGCGTTACGGCAATTCTTCGGAGCAGGACGCGCGGCGGCAGTTTGATCAGTACAAAGTTACGGCTTACGTGAAGGGCGAAACCGCATGGATTGTGGGCGACTGGCAGGGCGGAAGGCGGCCGCGGCATTTTTCGGGTGAATTTTCGGTGATGGTCCCCCGCGAGATGACGCTGGTGAAGCTGGAAACCGAGGGCGGGAACGTGGACGCCACGGGACTCGCCGGCCGAGTCGAAGCCGAGACTGGCGGCGGTACGATGAAGCTGGATGACATTGGCGGGGGCGTGAATGCCGAGACCGGCGGCGGGTCGATCGAAGTGGGCACGGTGAACGGCGATCTTGGGCTGCAGACCGGTGGAGGTTCGATTGAAGTGCGACACGCCAATGGCAAGATTGTGGCGGAGACCGGCGGCGGGCGCGTGGATATTGACTCTTGCGAACAGGGCGCATCGATTGAAACCGGCGGCAGCAGCATCACGGTGCGGCATTGCAACGGGAAGGTCAAGGCATCGACCGGCGGCGGCAATGTTGATCTGGGCGATATTGGTGGAGCAGCGGACCTCGAGACTGGAGGCGGAAGTATTCACCTGACTTCGGCGAAGGGGCATGTGCACGCGGAGACGGCGGGCGGCAGCATTGAACTTTACGGCGTGCCGTCGGCCAAAGCCGAGACTGGCGCGGGTGGAATCACGGTGAAGCTGGTGAATACTGGGGCTGATCGCAGTGATTCTGATCTGGAAACCGGCGCGGGCGATATTACGGTCTACCTGGCGTCTGACGTTGCGGTGAATGTGCGGGCCAGCGTGGATATCGGCAGCGGGCATCGCATCATGTCGGAGTTTCCGGATATTCACATCAGCGGTGGGAGCGACGGGTGGGGACCGAAGACTTTGACTGCCGAGGGCAGGCTGAACGGCGGAGGCCCTACGTTGAAGGTGCGGACGTCGAGCGGGGATATCTGTTTCAGGCACGCGAAGTAGGAATTATTTTTCACGGTTCAAGCGAGGGGGATGGCCATGCACAAACACATTCTGACCGGCGTCGCGATTTTGCCGCTGCTGCTTACTTTTTCGCACGCAGAGCAGAGATATTCGGCGAGCGCGCCGTCGCAGTCGTGGGTATTTTCGAGCGATGACAGCGGCACGAGTTCTTATCTCGGCGTCGACATCTCCGACATTACGACCGAGCGGCTGAGCGCGCTGAAGCTGAAAGAAGAAAAGGGCGTCGAGGTCACCATGGTTGACCAGGATGCTCCGGCGGGCAAGGCGGGGATCAAGGAACATGACGTGATCCTGACCATGAATGGCACGTCGATTGAGAGTGGAGCGCAGTTGCGCCGGATGATCCATGAGATGCCGCCGGGCCGCGTGGTGAGTTTCGGCTTGAGCCGCGACGGTGCGCCGCTGACGGTGAAGGTGCAACTCGCGGACAAGCACAGCGAGTTTGCCATGCATGGTTCTCATCCCGGCGATATTCACGTGAACATTCCGGAGATTCATATTCCGGATATCGAGATGCCGAACTTCGAGTGGGTGGTGACTACGCGTTCGGAGCGCAGCGGGCTGATGGTGGAAAATATTACGCCGCAGCTCGGCGAGTTTTTCGGCGTGAAGAACGGGAGCGGCGTGCTGGTGCGGTCGGTGGAGAAAGGCAGCCGCGCCGAGAAGGCCGGGCTGCGCGCCGGAGATGTGATCGTGAAAGTCAACGACCAGTCGGTGCACGACACCAGCGACTTCACGCATGCGGTTAAATCGCGCGATGGAGGATCGGTCAGCATCGGCGTGATTCGGGAGAAGAAGGAACAGAACATCAATCTCACGCTACCGGAGCGCAAGGAATCTGGTGAAGTTATTGAGGAAGACGAAAGTGTGGAAGGTCCGATGATCAATGCGGACGCCGCGGGGGAACTGACCGACTTGAAGCAGGAAGTTGCCGAGTTGCGGCCGGACCTGGCACTGATCGTCGACGATGCGCGGGGATCAGTTGGGGAGTTGCGGGAGGACTTGAGCAAGGATCTGAGCCAGGAACTGCAGAACGAACTGTGCAACCAGAAAGCGAAAATACGCAAAGACTCGGAGAAGCTCAAGAGACAGGTTGAGGCGCAGCAGAAACAGATCAAGAAAGATATGGAGAAGTTCAAGATGCAGATGCCGCCGATGGTTCTGCAACTTGACGGGCACTCGTTCGATATTTAGGCTCGGCATTCGAAAGAGCGGGGGATGAGTCCGTTGAGCTGGAGATCCCTTCGACTTCGCTCAGGGCAGGCTCTTCGCTTCGCCTGAAGAGCGGCTCCGCTCAGGATGACATCGGGAATTGAGCGTGTGGAACGCGATGCAAAGTCCGCCGCGAACTATCGGCCGACTGTGGCGGAATGAGGGGCGCTTGCGAGGCAGACGCGGTTGCGGCCGGCTTGCTTGGCGGCGTAGAGGCTGTTGTCGGCGGCTCGGATTAATTCATCCCGCGTCTTGCCGTGAGTTGGGAAGGCGGCGACGCCGGCGCTGATCGTGACCGTCCGCGGCACTCCTGGAAATTGAAATCCCTCGACCAGCCTGCGCAGTTTTTCTGCGATGGTCACCGACGGTTTGGCCGTGGTTTGCGTCAGCAAAATGGCAAATTCTTCTCCGCCGTAACGGCACACCACATCAATCTTGCGCAGCTGCTGGTGAAACAGTGACGAAACCTGGCGCAGGACTTCGTCTCCGAGCAGGTGGCCGAACTCGTCGTTCAGGCGCTTGAACTGGTCGATGTCGGCCATGATCACCGCCATGCCGGTGCCGTAGCGGCGGGCGCGCTCGATTTCTTCCATGATGCGCAGTTCGAAAAAGCGGCGGTTAAAAATGCCGGTCAGGCCGTCGAGGTACGCGAGTTGTTTGACGCGCTCAACGTAGTGCGCGTTCTGAATGGAGTTGGCGCAAATGTCGGCGACCGATTCGAGCGACTGCAATTCGCTGTCGCGGAATGCGTTGGACTGCGCGCTGTGCAGCGTGAGTACGCCGAGAGTTTGTCCGAAGGAAATCAGCGGGATGCTCATGCGCGACGCGGATTCTTTGAAGAGGCGCTCGTGGTCGGGCGTGGAGCTGAGATCTTTTTCAATGACGGTGCCGCTGGTGGCGATCACGCTCGACCAGGGTTCGCGGGCCGCGGGAAAACGGTCGCTGGGCGCGAATGCAGGGAGTCAACGTGCCCTGATGAGCGCGCATGACGAGATCCGTCTCCTCGCGCAAGAGCAGCGAGACGTGCGAGACGTCGAAGGCTTTCTGAATCACGCAGCACACGCGGGCCAGCAACTCCTCCAGATCCATCACGGCGGTGCTTTGCTGGGCGATGGTGTTGATGGCTTCCAGTTGCCGGGCGCGCTGGCGTTCGAGCTGGTACAGGCGCGCATTTTGCAGCGCGATAGAAGCTTGTGTGGAAAATAGAGTCAGGAGCTTGATGGTTTCATGATCGAAGTGATCGAGGCGGTCGCTCTGGCAGTCGAGCACGCCGACCACTTCGTCGCCCACCATAAGAGGAATCGCCAGCTCAGAGCGTGTGGATTGCGCGGCACAGATGTAGCGCGGGTCCTGGGTGACGTCAGGCGCGTAGACCGGGCGCTTCTTTAGAACCGATGCGCCGCTGATGCCGTCGTGATGGCCGAGACAAATTTTGTCTTTGCCGGCGTCCCAGCCGATCTGCGAGCGGACGCACAGCTGCTCGGCATCCTTGTCGAGCAGACAGGATGGCCACGTTCGGCAGATGAAAATAGTCGCGGGCAATCGCCAGGATGCGCTGCAACACCTCGTCCAGGTCAAAGGTGGAGAGCACGGCCTGGCCGGCTTCATAAAGGACCGCGAGTTTCGGCATGTTGGGAAAAGTGTACGTGCGGGGATGGGGTTACCGAAGTGCCGAAAGTAACCGTCGCGGCGTTGAGTTGAACTGACGATTCGTATCGGGCATCGCTTGCAGCGACGCCGTTCAAGACGCTCGGACGCGGTAACAGACTTAACTCGCCGGAATCGGCGGCCCGAGACGGGTGCTGCACCTGCTGCAGAAGTTAGCGCCATTTTCTAGCGGTGCGGATCAGGCCGTAGGCGACCAGGCAGAACCAGAAATCCAGGACCATGCCCAGGTCCAGATGCATGGGGTGATGGCGCGCGGCTGGCGGCAGCGAGGGGATCAGGGCAAAGTACACGACGTTGCCCAGGATGATCGCCAGCAAAGCCTGGAGAAAATTGTAGAGCACCGATGGTTTAGACACCGCGGAGGGCGTTTTCGGATGCCTGCTAATTTGGCCAGGCACCCGATTTACTCAGCGGGCTCAATGTTGCAGCTACTTCCACTTGCGGCGCAAAATTTGCATTTCCAGCGCGAACTGAAGGGAGAGGCCAAACCCTACGACGAAAATAATGGGGAAACTGATAAGAAAAGAGGAACTGTGATTTTCCATGATGCTCTTGGCGGCGGGGTCGAACCAATAGAGACTAACAAGAAGTATGCCATCAACGACCGCGGCTCCGAGGCCCGCCAAAATGCTCATCCACAGGGCATCCGATGCTGTCTCCTTCATGGCCAACGAGCTACTCCTGTCACCTATTGTAGGACGCGACGGTCAGCGTGGCTCGTTACGTTTGTCCTCGCCGAGCTTCTTGCTGGCACTCCTGTGGGGTTTTGAAACGCAATGGCTCCTTGTGGGCATGCTGCGATGCACAGCGGGCGCTCGCCAGCTCCTGCTAACATTCTTTTCACTCCCACGGAATCCTAGCCATGCTCGAACTCTCTACCCCCGTCCAATATGTGAAGGGCGTTGGCCCTCGCATTGGGGAAGTTCTGGCTGCCAAGGGGATTCACACGGTGGGCGACCTGCTGCATTATTTGCCGTTTCGTTATGAGGATCGGTTGAACCCGCGGGGGATCTCCGAGCTGCGGGCGGGTGAGATGGCGACCGTGGTCGGCGAAGTGCGCAATTCCGGGACTGTTTCGCACGCGCGGCAAGCCGATTTTTCAGCTGACCGTTGGGCAAGGACGGGCTCGGCTGCGCTGCTTGTGGTTCAACGCGACTTATTTGCAGGACAAGTTCCAGCCGGGGCAGATGATCGCGCTGTATGGCAAGGTGGAAGAGGATCGCGAAGCCGGGAATTGCAAATCGTTCAGCCGCAGTTCGAGGTGCTGGGTGACCCTACGGACTCCGGAGGAGAACGGTGCGGAGAAGAAGGCCGCGGAGTCGTTGGAGATTGGGCGGATCGTTCCGATTTATGAGGCGATTGGGCGGCTGACGCCGCGCTGGTTTCGAAAGGCGATTCGTACGGCACTCGACAATCTGACGCCCGACTTGCCCGACCCCATTCCCGCGGCGGTGCGCGCGCATCTCGGGCTGATTTCACCGCGGGCGGCGTTGTGGAACGTGCACTGGCCGGAGCCGGGAGAAAGTTTTGAGGCGCTGCAGTCTTCGCGGACTCCCGCGCATATCCGGATGATTTTCGATGAGCTGTTCTTTGTGGAGTTGGGGCTGGAGCTGAAACGGCGCGAGCAGAAGGCGCAGACGGGGATCGCATTTCGGCTCGATGATCGGGCCCGCGCGGCGATCAAAAAAGATTCTGCCGTTTCATCCCACGGCGGCGCAGAAGCGGGTGCTGAAGGAAATTGCGGCGGACATGGAAAAGCCTTATCCCATGCGGCGTTTGCTGCAGGGGGATGTGGGGTCGGGAAAGACGATCGTGGGATTTGAGGCCGCGATCATTGCGATCGAGAACGGTTGCCAGGTGGCGCTGATGGCGCCGACGGAGATTCTGGCGCAGCAGCATTATTTTTCGGCGCGGCGGATTCTGGAGAGTGCGGGATATCGCATTGTGCTGCTGACCGGGTCGCTAGACGCGGACCGCAAGCGCGAGGTGCGGCGCCATATTTCGCAGGGGAATGCGCAGTTGGTGATTGGAACCCATGCGCTGCTGGAAGAGAAAGTGGAGTTCGCGAAGCTGGGGCTGGTGATTGTGGATGAGCAGCATCGGTTTGGGGTGCTGCAGCGCATGAAGTTGATGAGGAAGTCGGGCGAGGGCGAGGCGAGAGCCGCCACCCTCCCGCTGAGCCGGATGTGCTGGTGATGACCGCAACGCCGATTCCGCGGACGCTGGCGCTTACACTTTATGGAGATCTCGATCTCAGCGTGCTGGATGAGTTGCCGCCGGGGCGGACGCCGATTGTTACGCGCTGCGGGGCCGACGACGAGTCGCCGAAAGTTTGGGAGTTTGTGCGCAAGCAGGTGGCGGCGGGACATCAGTCGTACGTGGTGTATCCCGTGATTGCCAGAGAATGAGGAGAAGCGAACTGAAGGCCGCGGTGAAGATGTATGGCGAGCTGAGCGGGAAGGTTTTTCCTGATCTGAAAGTTGGATTGCTGCATGGGCGACTCGACGCTGAGTTGAAGGATCAGGTCATGCGCATGTTTCAGCGTGGCGATTTGCAAATTCTGGTGGCGACCACTGTGATTGAAGTCGGCGTGGATGTCCCCAACGCGACCGTGATGGTGATTGAACACGCGGAGCGTTTCGGGCTGGCGCAGCTTCACCAGTTGCGCGGGCGCATCGGGCGCGGGGCGGCTAAGTCGTACTGCATTCTGATGACGGGCGGAAAAGTTACCGAGGAGGGGCAGCGACGTCTGGATGCCATGGTGAAAACCAACGATGGTTTCAAGATTGCCGAGCTCGATCTCGAATTGCGCGGACCGGGAGAGTTTTTTGGCACGCGGCAGGCGGGCATCCCGAGCTTTCGCGTCGCCAATATTATTCGGGATGCGGAATTGCTGGAGGCGGCCAAGCATGAAGCGGCGGCGGTTATCGCCGGGCCGAATGAGGAAATTTCCGCGGCCGAAATCAGCCGCGCGCTCGTGCACATGCGGGCGCGCTGGCAGCATACGTATGGTCTGGTCGAGGTGGGGTAAAGGGGGCGATGCGATGCGCGGCAGTTCACTCGTAAAGTCGCCCAGCGCCAGCATCGACCCCGTCATGCCGCATTTTAAGATTTCGGTGTGACAGCGGCAGCGTGTACCGCGGCCTTCATTAAGTCGTTCCAGTTCGCCTCACCCAGCGCCCGCCGCAGGTGATTCTGGGCCGACTGCCAGTAAGGCAGAACTCGCTTGTATTCCCGCCGCCCAGTCGGCGTCAAAACCAGCCGAAGCTCGCGGCGGTCCGCTCCGGTCGTGGCGCGAAGCCAGCCTTTTCGCCGCAACGGGGACAAGGTTCGGGTAAGCGTCGTGCTGTCGATTCCCAGCAATCGAGCCAGGTCCTTCTGAGAGATTCGGGGCGCCAGATGCAAAGACTGCAATAGCGTGAACTGGGTGGCGCGAAGGCCCGCGGGGCGGAGCGCGTCGTCGTAGAGCCTGGCAACCAGCCGGGTGGCCCGGAGCAGGTTCGCACATGCGCACGGCAGCTCGATGACTGAGTCCGCGAGTTTCCCGGCGCTTCGGGTTAATTTCATGAATGTATGTATATACAACTATATCGCGGCGAAGCAAATTATTTCGCATCCCAATAGATGCACATACATCTATTGCGGAATGAGAAGTTCGGCAACCAAGAAACCACAAGGAGGTTGAGACATGAACAGTTTCGTGCCCGATTATTTGACCATCAGCGTACTGGCCGAGTCCCTGGCGACGATAACCGCATTGGTGTATGGGCTGCACCGCGCTCTGAGTTCAACGGGCTGGCAGGCCCGTGCGCGCAAGTGGGCGGTCGTGGGGCTTGGGGCGCTACTCGTGACGTGGTTCGTCGCTGCGTTCTCTTTATCGTCGGCGGGATTCTATCGAGGTACAGCCAATCAAGTTCCGGATATTCAATATGGGGTCCTGATCCCGATTGTGGCCGGAATCGTGTTGTACTGGCGATCGAGCAGTCTGCGGCGGGCCGTCGAAGCGGTGCCCCTGCAATGGATGGTTGCGGTGCAATTCTATCGGGTGCTGGGCGTGGTCTTTCTCATTCTCTATGCGGCCGGACGCATGCCAGGCGAGTTTGCCTTGCCGGCGGGCGTAGGCGACGTTATGGTCGGGCTCTTGGCCCCTGTCGTCGGTCTTGCCTATGCATACGGGTGGCGGCGTGCGGCGGGATTGGTGCGCGCCTGGAATCTGTTGGGAATCGCCGACTTGATCGTGGCGTTAACCATGGGGTTCTTGACTTCGCCTTCTCCACTGCAAAAGTTCGCGCTTGATCGGCCGAACGAACTCATCAGCGCTTTTCCGTTGGTGATGGTTCCGGTTTTTCTAGTGCCGCTCTCGATCTTGTTGCACCTGGCAGTATTGAAGAGGCTGCGACGGACCGAACCCGCGCGGCAGGTTTCACGCTCGCTAGTGGTTGGCCGGTGATTGCGAGATGCGGTGATTTGTCCGCCGATGGATAACCTTCAAGGAGACGAAAAAGGAGGCGAGCTCGCGATCTGTGGAACCGTGCAAATTCCGGGTAACTGGTTGACTGCCGCAACCAATTAACCAGATTTGCTTTGCAGTCCCGCTATTGGCAAATCTTAACGTGTGGTGACTCGCAGGCCGTCGTCTGATCCAGAAGCTTCGACATGATGCCGTTCGAATCGAGACAACGGCCTGCAACTGATAGAATCGAGAGGATGGCAGGGTCTTCCCAACTGATTCAGATTGAGCTGGGTGCGCCGGTGCGGGTGCCGAAGCCGGCTTGGCTGCGGGCGAAAGCTCCCGTGGGCGATAATTTTCACAATCTGAAAAAGCTGGCGCGCGGGCTGGGACTGCATACGGTGTGTGAGTCGGCGCAGTGCCCCAATATTGGCGAGTGCTGGAACCATAAGACGGCGACGTTCATGTTGCTGGGGGATATTTGCACGCGGCGCTGCGGATTTTGCGCCGTGCCCAAGGGGCGACCGGAGCCGATTGATTTGGATGAACCGCGGCGCGTGGCGGAAGCGGTTGCGACGCTGGGGCTGAAACATGCAGTCGTAACCAGCGTGAATCGCGACGATGACAACATTGGCAGCGCGCGAATTTTTGCCGAGACCATTCGCGAGATTCGCGAGCTGACGCCAGACTGCCGCGTCGAAGTGCTGATCCCGGATTTTCAGGGGATCGAAGAGTCGTTGCGCATCGTGCTGGATGCCAAGCCGGACGTTCTCAACCACAACACTGAGACGGTGCCGCGGCTGTATCGATCGGTGCGATCGGGGGCGCGTTACGAGCGCACGCTTACTCTGCTCGAGAACGCCAAGAAGTTTTCTCCGGGGATGGTGACCAAGAGCGGCGTGATGGTCGGCCTGGGAGAGTCGTCGGAAGAGTTGATTGAAGTGTTTCGCGATCTGGGCACGCGCGGAGTCGACATTCTGACGGTTGGGCAATATCTGCGGCCGTCAAAAGATCACTTACCGATTGCGCGCTTCTACGAGCCGGAAGAATTTACTTATCTGCGGGACCAGGCGCTGCGCTTCGGTTTCCGCCATGTCGAGTCCGGGCCGCTGGTGCGGTCCAGTTATCACGCGCACGAGCATGCCGATGCCGCTGCGCAGCCGCGGGCGGTGTCGTAGCTTGCGGCCGACGGGCTTCCCCGCCAATATTTTTCTCTCACAAAACAAGCTATGCAGGGTTAGTATCCCCATCGAGGAAATCGGCATCGGGAGGACTTCGCTTCCGTGGTGACCGTTCTGCTGGTGATTCTCGGATTTTTCGCCGGACTGCTGGGCGCTCTGACCGGCATCGGCGGCGGCGTGTTGCTCACGCCGATTCTCGCGCTGCACTTCGGCATACCCATTCGACAAGCGATTGGAGCGAGCCTGGTCGCGGTGATTACAACTTCGGCGGCGAGTTCGTCGGTTCATCTTCAGCGACACACCACTGACATTCGGCTGGGCATGACGCTGGAACTGGCGACGGCGTTTGGCGCGGCGTGTGACGGCGTATCTGGTGGGATATTTCAACCGCAATTTTCTGGAAGGATTGTTCGCAGCATTTCTGCTGTACAGCGCGATCACGATTCTGACCAAAGGCGGGAAAGTGAAACCGCTGGAGGACGAGTCGGCGATGATCGTCGATGAAACGGTGATTCCTCCGTACGAGCCGAAACGCTATCCGCTGGGACTGGCGGCGTCGCTGGTGGCGGGTGCGCTGTCGGGGCTGCTGGGCATTGGCGGCGGCCCAATTAAAGTTCCGGTGATGTACATCTTCATGAATGTGCCGCTGATGGTGGCGACGGCGACTTCGAATTTCATGATCGGCGTGACGGCGGCGGCGAGCGCGATCGTGTATTACCGGCGTGGCGACGTTCTGGTGCAGTACGCTGCGCCGCTGGCGGTGGGCGTGTTCGTGGGATCGCTGATCGGGGCGCGGCTGGCGCCGCGCATTCACACGAAAGTTGTGGTGTATCTGCTGGTCGGCGTCATGTTTTATCTGGCCGGGCATTTGATTGTGCATCTGCTGCAGGGGTGGTTATGAGTGAGATGCGGGAGCCGAGGTTCGACCGCATCGTGGCGTGGTGCTGCGCATCGGCGCGTTCGGTTGTTTTTTTATTATGCTGACCGGGCTGATCTGCGGGGCATTTGGTGCCGGGCGTATTTCCGCAGACATTGAGCTGGCCGGAGTGCTGCTGATGCTGGCCACGCCCGTGGTGCGGGTGGTGGTAGCGTGCTTTTTATTTTTTCAGGAAAAAGACTGGAAGTATGGCTGGATTTCGCTAGGCGTTTTGCTGATTCTGATGTTGGGATCGGTGTTTGGGATCGGGGAACATTGAGAGTTCGCTCAGGGGCTAAAGCCCGCCTTTCTCGTTACTGTCCGTACGCGGCCCTAAAGGCCGCTCTTCCACGGCAGTTCACACGATCGTGAATCCTCTCCAGCCCTTTGGGGCCTGCGCCTACGCGAAGCCGATGCTGGCGGTCAGAAAATGTGCAGCTTGATGCTCAAGTATTTCTTGGGATTTTCGCGGACGGCTTTCACCAGAGTTCGCGCTTCGGTCAGCATGTCGTTCGCGTTGTTGAAGAGGGAATCGTCTTTGAAGAGCTTGCCGGCGGTGCCTTGGCCGGCTTGGAGAGCGGTGGTCAGTTCGGAGAGTTTGGTAATGGTAGTGTCGAGCTTCTTGGCCAGTTCTTCATCTTCGGCGAGCTTGCCGATCGTGCCTTTGCCGGCGTTGATGTCCTCAGTGAGCTTCTTGATATTGCTGATAGTGTCGTTGGCGTTGTTGTAGAGCGACGGATCCTTCACGAACTTTCCGGCCGTGCCTTTGCCGGCCTGGATATCGTCGATGACCCCATTCATTTTGTCGAGCGTTGCCAGGAATTTATCGTAGGCGTCATTGCGACTGATCAATGCGCCGAGACTGCCCTGGCCGCTGCCAATCTGCTCCACGATTTTCTGCAGGTCGGCGACTGTGGTGGAGAGGCGGTTGTAGAGAGTGGGATCGTAAATGAGTTTTCCGAGTGATCCCTTGCCGCTTTCGGCGAAAGCCAGGATGCGGTCGGCGCGCTTCAGCAAGGCGTCCATATTTTCGAGCGTGCTCTGGCTGGCGCGCACGACCTGGTTGAAGTCAGGATGCACTTGCGGTGGGCAGGATGTCTCCGTCCTGCGCAGGAGGGCCCACGGCCTGGGCGCTTTCGATATCGAGATAGGTTTCTCCGAGCACTCCGGCGGTGTCGAGCGAGGTCATCGAGTCGCGGCGCAGAGCGTAACTATATTTCGTGCTGAGCTTCATGGTGACTTCGACAGGAGTGAGATGCTTGTCCTTATCGGGCACGATGTGGATGCTGGTGACGTTGCCAATGTGGACGCCGCTCAGCCGAACCGGGGCGCCGTTGGCCAGCCCTGAAGCGTTATCGAAATACGACTTCAGGATGATGTGGTGAGTGAACAGCCGGAAGTTCCGGACATGAGGAACATCAGGAATGCCCAGGGTCAGACTGGCGACGATCACGGTGATCCCAACCCGCAGTTGCGACCACTTGAGCTGCTTCTGGCTAGGCAAATGATTTCCTCATGATGCCAGTCTGGATGATGTCCCTGTGAATGGAGATTGCGCCGGCCGCGCGAACAGTTCAGGGATCGCGACCGATTCCCTCGCAGCATGATAACAAAACCCGAGCCGAACTAGGCTGCTTTGCTGCGCAGCGCGGGCAGCAGGAGCAGAGCGAGCAGATAGGCGCCCGCGCCGCAGGCCAGAGTGACGGTTAATCCGAACTGGATGGCGATGACCATGGCGAAGACTGATCCCAGCACGCTGGCGGCGGCATTCATGGCCCAGGCCCATTCGACGGCGTTGTCGGAGGCAGCTTCTCCGGCCGTGAAATTCCGGCGCGGGCAGCGCCGCCAGCGCGCGCAGCCCGGTGGGGAACGGCATGCCCATGACGAATCCCAATGGGATGAGCAGAACGCCGCTGACGAGCAGGCGATAGCCGAAGTCCATGCCGACCAGCGCGGCCAGGCGGCCAGGCAGGAAGAAAACGTCGGCGAGCAGCGTGACGATGACGAGCACGATCGGCATCCAGCCCAGATTAGTGCGCGGCAGCCAGCAGCCGCGAAAACAGGCTGCCCGCGCCGCTCGAGAGCATCAGCAGGAAAATCACCACGGTTAAAGCGTAGGTGGGATGGCCGAGAAACAGTACGAAGCGCTGGATGAAGGCGATCTCCACCAGGATGTAGCCGAGGCCGACGGCCACAAAATAGAAGAGCGGGAGCGGCGACTGGCGGCCTCTTCGCGCCTTTCCAGGCCAGCGGCAAAACCAGGAAGACGAGCACCGCGACCAGTGAAATGGCCAGCACGAGCAGAAGCACCAGCACCCCGAGATTTACTTTCCAGTCAATGCCGCCGCGCAAACCTTTTTCACCCAGAATTTGCCCGGCTTTCAGCGTGAAGAAAAAGAACGGCGCGTTGTCGGTCACGGGCGCGACGTTGTAGGCGTAGTTGCGCGCGAAGGCATAAGGGTCGTTGCTGGCGATCAGATTGGAGAATGGATTCTGTCCGGGTTCGGAAGGCAGTGTAGAGCGGTTCGAGCTCCGGGTAATCGTCCAGATGTTTGGTCACGGCCGCTTCTTCGGCGGGGGTGAACGGAGTTTTCTTGGCCAGAACGACCACCGGAATGCCGTCCTCGTCAAGCGAGCCCTGCGAAGCGACGATGAAATTGCGGGAGGGATCGGCCACACCGAGCCGGTGCAGCGCCTCCATAGCGACCGCGACCACGCGTAAAGCTTCGCGAGGATGTTGGAATTCCCAGCGGGTGATGGCGATCATGCCATCCGGTTTGAGGTGATCGAAATATTCGCGGAAGGCTTCGACGGTGTAGAGATTATTTTCACTGAGCGCGAAGGCTCCCGCGGCAGTCGAGGCCCAGGTGTCGACCAGGGTCATCTGCACCACGTCAAAATGTTGTGGGGTTGAACGTATGAACGAACGGCCGTCGGTAACGTGAATGTGGACGTCGGGGCGTTCGTAGAGATGCTGGGAATAATCGGCGTAGCGGCCGCGCATGATGGTGGTGGCGATGATGGGATTGATCTCGATCCCAGTCACGCTGGGGCTGCCGTTAGCCACAGCGCGCAGAACGTCGACGCCTCCGCCGGGGCCGATGATGGCGAATTCGCCGTGCGGGCGCAGAACGTTCGCCAGCGCGGGCGGAGCGGACATCAGATCGTGCTCCCATTCGGTGGTGTGCCATTGGGCGACGTCGGCATTCATGATGTAGGTGGAGGCGTCGGCGTCGATGACGATGGCTTTGGCCTGACCCTGGCGATCGACTTCCACGCGTGAGAGCGCATTCCAGCGCGCGAACTCAACCCACGCAGGATCGCGGAACATGCCCTTGGCGTAGACCACGTCGATGAATCGGCCGGAGTGGTTCACACCGATCAGGGCGAGGAGGGCGACAGCAAGGACCGCGGCTTTTCCGCGCGCCGGGCGAAATTCTGCCCAGACTGTGGCAGCCGCGGCCATGGTGGTGGCGGCAACAAGAATAACGTTGGGCCCTCCCACCCAATTCAGCAGTGGGACGATGGCCAGGCAAGCCAAGGCTCCGCCACACAGGTCGGCGCCATAGAGTCGCGGGATCCGGCGGGTTTCGCGCGCGAAGACTACCGCGAATAAAAGTCCGGTCAGGAAAAAGGGAACAGCCGCAGCCAGGTAGATCACGGTGAGGCGCGCGAAGTTTCCCCAGGAAACCTGCAAGCGCCACCGGAACATGCAGAACGATTTCAAGAACTACCAGCACGACCACCGAGTTGGTCATGCACAATCGCGCGGCGAGCTCGCGTGTGCTCGTGGCCGCCAACCGCGACTTGAGCAGATACGCGAAGACGCCGCCGGCGCCCAGCCCGAGCAAGGCGATCGAGATCGCGAGAAACGCGAAGTGGTAGAAGAGCACGACGGAGAACAGGCGCGTGAGCGCGAGTTCGAGCAACAGAGCGGCGAAGCTGGTGAGGGCCAGGGCCGCCAGCAGAATTTTTTCCGGGATCTCGGAGCTGCGCGAGGTTGGGGCAGGGGTCGTAAGGGTAGCGGGCATATTTGGATTCGAGGCGACAGTCTAGCAGATAGGCGAAGCGGATTCGTGCGCAGAGGATTGCGCGGCAAGATTTTGCAACCGGAGTCTCTTGGCTGTTCTCGTGCGACGGTTCAGCTCTCGAGAATGACCTGGGCGATAGCCTGTTCCACGGTGTGCGAAATTGAGAGCGCGACATTTTTCGTGCCGAGTTTAGCGGCGAACTCTCCGGCCTTGCCGTGGAACGACATGGTGGGCCGGCCTCCGGGCATGCGGGTGACTTCGCAATCGCGCCAGCGCACGCCGTGATTCCAACCGGTGCCCAGAGCCTTCATGGCGGCTTCTTTGGCGGCGAAGCGCGCGGCATAGCGCTCGAAGCGATTTGCCTTGGAATCGCAATAGCGAATCTCGCCCGGAGTGTAAATGCGCTGCAGAAATCGGTCCCCGAAACGCTCGATGGACTGGCGAATGCGGGGGACTTCGGCGATGTCGATGCCCGTGCCTACGATCATTCAGGTTACCTCGCTGGAAAGTCAGTTGGAACGCTTGGTTGAATCTTACAGCAGGCGATCTCCACGATAGAGCAGGCGGCCGTCGATGATGCGCGCCTCTGCGGTCAGAGTGTGTGGCTTCACCGGGCCGGAGGCATCGATGTGTAACACCTGATGCCCCTGAGCGACCAACCAGTCGGAAACCAACATGCGGTGGCAGCGAAAATAGGGCCGTTCGGCGCACATGTAAGCCGTGCGGGAACTTTCAGCGAGCGCCAGCATTTCCGACGTGGCCGCGGCGAATTCCGGCGTGAGCATGTAGTCAGCATAATTGCGGAAGCTCGGGTTGCGCAGAGCAATGTTCGGCGAATCTTCGAGAGTCTTCTTGCGATAGCCGCCCAGATCCTTCATCCACAGATATTGGATGCCGGCTGCCGGCAGGGATTGTTGCAGAGACTTCACGATTGAATTGCGGCAGGCGACGCGACATGGGAAACGCGCGGATGTCGACCAGGGTCTGAATCTGATGCGCCGCCAGAGCGCGCGATCAGTTCGTCGATCGTGCGAGTGGAATGCCCGATGGTGTAGAGAGCGGCCAAACAACCATTGGATGCCGAAGGACTAAGCGGCGATTCGCTGCAGCGCGGCCGCGATGATCGGATCTTGATCTGCAAATACGGTGCGAAGGTCGAGCAGCACTCGTCCTTGCTCGACGCGCGCGATGATGGGTGGATCGGAGGCGCGCAGACGCGCGGAGAGTTCGTCGGCACTCAGGCCGGTGCAACTCAGCGCGAGCAGGCGAGTCGGCAGCACGGATGACGGTGCGGCGCCGCCGCCGATCACGGATTCACCGTCGATGATCTTCGATGTACAGTTTCGATTTGACTTCCGATCTGAGTTCTGACGACCGGATCTGCGCTGCGAGCGCGTCGGCACGCTGGCCGATTTCTTCTTTCGTCAGGCGCATCATTCTTAGTGTCGGGATGGCATCGTGGTCGCGCTTCACGTAAGCGAGCAGCGTGGCCTCGAGGGCGGCGTAGGTGAGCTTGTCGACCCGCAGCGCGCGGAAGAGAGAGTTGGCGCGCATACGGGCGACCAGATCGGAGCGGCCGCTGATCAGTCCGGCTTGCGGACCGCCCAGAAGTTTGTCACCACTGTAGGTAACGACGTCGACGCCCGCGCGCAGGCTGTCGAGCACGCTGGGCTCGCCGCTGACGCCGAAGTTCTGCAAGTCGACGAGCGCGCCGCTGCCCAGATCTTCCATTAAAGCTATGCGGCGCTCGCGAGCGAGGGCGACGAGTTCCGCGGTGGATGCCTGTTCGGTGAATCCTGTGATTTCGAAATTCGAACGATGCACGCGCAATAAAAGTCGCGTTCGGTCGGTGATGGCTTTTTCGTAGTCGGCGACGCGGGTGCGGTTGGTGGTGCCGACTTCGCGCAGAGTTGCGCCCGACTTCGCCATGACGTCGGGGATGCGGAACGATCCGCCGATCTCGACGAGTTCGCCGCGGGAAACGATGACTTCGCCGTCTTCGGCCAGCGTGTTGAGCGCGAGCAGAACCGCCGCGGCGTTGTTGTTCACGACGATGGTGTTGACAGTCGAGGTGGGCTCCGCCGGGTTGCTCAGCAGGCTGCGGAACAAGCGGTCGACATGAACGTCGCGCTTGCCGCGAGCGCCGGAGTCGAGGTCGAACTCGAGATTGGAAAATCGTCCGGCAGTTTCCTGCACGTGGGCGAGCGCAAATTCGGCCAGCGGGGCGCGACCGAGATTCGTGTGGAGGATGACGCCGGTCGCGTTGATGACCGGGCGCAGCGAATGGCCGAGCGCCCGGCGAAGATGATCTTCGATAGCGCCGCTCAGACCATCGAGAGCAAGTTGCAGGCCGTCGCGATCCAGCAGTTCGGAAGCGAGGGCATCGCGCAGACGCGTCAGCACTGCGCGGGTGGAGGTGGTGACCGCTACGATTCCATGGACCGCCGAAAGCGCTTCCACGCCGGGCAATCGCAAAACTTCGTCGACCGATGGCAGTTCGCGAAATAGTTCTGACTTCGCTGCGGAATTCATTTTCGGATCGCCCACTTCGATGGTCCCGAACGAATTATCCCACGAAAGACGATGCGCCCTGAAAATCTGGCTGCGAGCCTACAAGGTATGCAGATACGCGAGCAAGTCCTGAATATCCTGCGAACTCAACGTCTGGCTATAGGCAGGCATTTCGTTGCGGCCGAGTCGGATGATGTCGGTCACGCGCTCGTCGTTGGCGGGCAGTCCGCTCAGCGAAAGATATTTGTGCTGGAAAACTCCCTTGAGCCCGGGGCCCTTTTTGCCTTTGGTGGTATAAGGCTCGTGGCAGCGGTCGCAGTGCGAGTCGTAGATTTTGCGCCCGGCGGATTGCTGCGGAGTGAGGCCAAGTTCGGCGTCGGACTTGCGGCGCTCGACGTCGCAGGCAGAGATTGCGAGCGCAGAGAGAAGCAGAGCCGCAACGAAAAATCCAGAACGCAGCTTCTTAGACCAGCCCAGCGAGCTGTCGTTGTCCGACTGCATTCTGTTCGATCGCATCCCGATCCCTCAGAAGCCCGTCGTGCGCCCTGCTGCGAGCAGCTTTACAATCATAAAGCAGAAAGCGCCTCCACTCACTCATGGCAGTCAGCATCAAGCGCGTTTATGAACCAGCTTCGCGCAGCGACGGTGAGCGCGTGCTCGTGGACCGATTGTGGCCGCGCGGCCTGACGAAGGAGCGGGCCGCGGTCGACGAATGGCTCCGCGATCTGGCGCCTTCGAATGAACTGCGCCGCTGGTATCATGCCCAACGGACCCGGCAAATCTGGCCGGACTTCCGCAAGAAATATCTGAAGGAGTTGTCGCAACCGGAAGCCGAGGATTCGCTGCTCCGGTTGTATCAGCTGGCGCACAAGAAAAAGCGCCTGACTCTTTTGTTTGCGTTGAAGAATGAAGCGCAAAATAACGCCGTCGTTCTCAAGGAACTGATCGAGGGTACTCGTAAGCCGCCGACCGGCACCGGGCCGGGAGCGGTGCGCGGCATACGGCAGCGCCAGGCTGCGGTGCGTCGCCGGTAACGCGAGCTCAACTCAGCGAGCTCAACCCCGCCCCGCCGGGAGCATTCGTTTAGAATCGTGCCGCATGAGACCGGTCTTCCAATGGAATCTGGGCGGGCGGGCGCTGGAACTCGGCAAGCGCACGCTGATCATGGGCATCGTCAACGTCACCCCGGATTCTTTTTCCGACGGCGGAAAGTTTCTGGACCGCGACCAGGCGATCGCGCATGCGGAACGATTACTGGAGGAAGGCGCTGACATTCTCGATATTGGCGGCGAATCCACGCGGCCGGGAGCGCGCGTTGATCTCGGCGCATCGCAGTCAGCTGACGCAAAGAAAAGTCAGTCAGAGAACTCTAAGAGCGGGACGGTGCGTACGGCTTCCGCCGTGAGCGGCGAAGAAGAACTCAAGCGCGTTCTGCCGGTGATTACCGAGTTGAAGAAGAAGCATCCGGGCGCCGTACTCTCCATCGACACTTACAAAGCCAGCGTGGCCCGCGCGGCAGTGGGCGCGGGCGCCGAGATCGTGAACGACGTCAGCGGATTCCGCTGGGATGCGCAGATGACGAAGACGGTCGCCGAGTTGAAGTGCGGCGCGGTTCTGATGCACATGCGCGGGCGTCCGGAGGAATGGCGCACGCTGCCGCCGCCGGACGACATTGTGCTGCTGGTAAAACGCGAACTGAAGGACTGGGCGGAGAAAGCCGTGTTGGCGGGAGTCCGTCGCGAACGCATCGTGCTCGATCCCGGCTTCGGATTTGGCAAGAGCTTTGAAGAAAATTATCCGCTGCTGGGGCGCTTCAGCGAATTGCAGGCGGCGGGATTTCCACTGCTGGCGGGCACTTCGCGAAAATCGTTCATTGGGCGGACGCTGCGTGCGAACGGAAAAGATGCTCCACCCGAGGAGCGTCTTTATGGAACGCTGGCGTCGCAGACGGTTCTGATTTTGAAAGGCGCGCACATTTTGCGGACGCACGACGTCAAGGCCGCGGTCGAAGCGGCGCGCGTGGCCGATGCGATCCTGGCGGCGCGATAGAGCAGGGCGGTCGCGACTCCGTGGCCGAGACGGCCACGGGACAGCCGGCGGGACGCCGGCGCTACTCTTTTTGCTTTCCACGAAAAAATCCGGGCCTGGCTTTTCTCTTCGTGCAAGCCAAGGTCTGCGCTGTGAACCTGATGCGGCGCCGACCCTCTAGACTTGTGGTGATGTCGTCTCGATCTCTGCGCCTCGACTGCTCCTCCTGCCGTGGATGATCTGACTCAACTCTCGCAGAATGCGCGCGTGACGGTGCGGCGGCGGGGATTGCCGGACGCGGAAGGCGCGTGCGTCGTTTACTGGATGCAGCGGGCGCAACGTGGTATCGATAATCCTGCGCTCGATGTTGCGGTCGATGCGGCGAATCTGCTGCGCAAACCAGTCGTCGTTTTTTTCGCGCCGGTTCCGTTTTATCCCAATGCAAATCTGCGGCACTTCAAGTTCCTGGCTGAAGGCATTCCGGATATTGCCGCCGCTCTGGCAAAAAGAAATATTGGTTTCGTGCTGCGTCCTTTCCCTGAACACAACTTGCGGCGATTCTGTGAAGAAGTGAAAGCCGCGCTGGTGGTCGGGGATGAGAATCCGATGCGCGAGCCGGAAGCCTGGCGCTGCACTGCGGCCAAAAAGTTAAGCGTGCCGCTGTGGACGGTGGACGCCGATGTGATCGTCCCGTCGAAGTTGCTGGAGAAGGCGCAGTATGCCGCGCACATAATTCGTCCGCGGCTGCAGGCGCACTTGAAACACTTTCTGCGACCACCGAGAAATCCGCGGGCTCACATGGCATGGGCGCTCACCAAATTAAAGGCATTCGCGTCTCTGCCCGCGGACTTCGACATCACTCAAGGCTGGAAGATCGACCGGTCGGTCTCACCGGTCGCGAACTGGCGCGGCGGAAGTTCCGAGGCGTTTCGATTGCTGCGCGAGTTCGTCGAGCACAAGCTGCGCGGTTACGGCACGCAGCGCAACAAGCCGGAAATCGACCACACCAGCCGGTTGTCGCCGTATCTGCATTTCGGGCAGATCAGCCCGGTGACGGTTGCGCTGGCCGTCGAAAAATCCAGCGCACCCGGGGCCGACAAAGAAGCATTTCTGAACCAGCTCATCACCTGGCGCGAGCTGGCGGTGAACCTGGTGCGGTTCAATCCGGACTACGACAGCTTCGAGTGCGCAGAAGCATGGGCGCACCGCACACTCGCGAAACACGCGGCCGATCCGCGGCCTGTGGTTTATCTGGAACGACAACTGGAGCAGGCCGAGACCCACGATCCGCTGTGGAACGCGGCGCAGATGCAAATGGTGAGCACCGGCTGGATGCACAACTACGCGCGAATGTACTGGGCCAAGAAAATACTGGAGTGGAGCCGCTCTCCGGCCGAAGCCTACGCGATCGCGGTGCGACTCAATGACAAGTATGAACTCGACGGGCGCGACCCCAACGGCTATGCCGGGATTGCCTGGGCGATTGTGGGAAAGTTCGATCGGCCGTGGTTCGAGCGGCCGATCTTTGGCCAGATTCGTTATATGTCGGGCGCGAGCACGGGGCGAAAATTCGACAGCAAGAAATACATCCGGCAAAATCTGTCGGCTGGGCTTTTCTAGCTCGCCGTCGGTCGGGCAAAAAACTTATCACTTCACACTTTGCAAGGCTGCCGCCACTTCATCCACGCCGGGCACGACCGGAATGTCGTAGTTCTTGTGCCACGCCAGATTTCCCTCGCGATCGATAATCGAAATAGCTCGGCCGGTGATGCCCTTCTCCTCGAGAAAAACACCGTACTTGGCAGCGACTGCGCCACGCGGCTGAAAATCGGCGAGCAGCGGATATTGGATGCCCATCTTCTCGGCATAAGCTTTGTGCGACCACACGCTGTCGACGCTGAGTCCCAGCACCTGCGCGTCCAGTTGATCAAACTTTTTCATGTCGTTGACGAAGCAAGCGTGCTCTTTGGTGCACACCGGGCTCCAGTCGAGCGGATAGAAAACGATAACAACGCGCTTTTTGCCGCGGAAGCTGCTAAGCGAAACATCCTGCTGGTTCTGATCTTTGAGGGTGAAGTCGGGAGCGGGGGAGCCAATGATTGCGGACATAAAAATCTCCTGGGAAAAACTAAACGACATCCAATCATAAACGATGAATGTGGTCTGACGGCTAATTGGGGTAGGGCTCGCCGGGCCTCACGATGCGGATCTGGTGATCGGTAAACGCCATGTGGCCGCCGGGCAGGTTCACTTTCGGCATGTGACAACTTACACAATTCGCCTTTGCCACCGGACAAGCCGGCGCCGTTGCCGCGGTGGCGGGCGGATGCGAAGTAGAAGCCGCGTGGCAGCTCAGGCATTTTGGATCATACGAAGAATCTTCGCGGACAACATCCTGGTGGGGATCATGGCATGCCAGACAACTGATGCGGGGATCCGCTCCGTCGAAACATTTGCTATTGGCCAGGCGGTAAGGCTGGAAGCGGACATTAATCTCACCGGTGAAATGGCTCCTCATCACCGACTCCCAGGTACGATGGCACTGGCCGCAGAAGTTCGAAACATCTTCTGCGGACAGCTTGCCCAGCTTGGGCGGCGTGGAATCAAACACACCCTGCAGCGCGTCGACGAGATGGACGTTCGTGCCCTGGTGACAGTGTTCGCACGTCACGCCGGGGCTCATGGAGTCGAGCGTCAGCTTGCGGTTCACTACGGCATAGGAGGCGTGACAGCCGAAGCAGGCCTTGGCTTCGCTCGGCGCCAACTCTCGTCCCATCGCTCCTTCGACGGTGTGAGGTGTAATTCGCTCTTCTCCCATGGTGGTTTCGAGGCCGTCGATGGATGGGTAATAGCTCACCAGGCTGTCATAGAGCTTGCCATTGCGTTCTAGAACCCAGGTCTGGCCGCCAGTTCCAAAGCCCCAGCGAATGGGTAAAGAGATCGTGCTGGCGCCGTCCGTCACGGTGTAGGTGCTCTTGCCGCCGACCGTTTCAACCGTGTAAGAGTATGCACCCTTGTGGAACGTCATCTTAGGATGCGTTTTGAGTATCGGATCGGCGCCCGCCAGTTGGATGGCCTCACCCATCGGTGTCCGCAGCTGGGTTGCAGCTTGCGCCGCGTGGCAGTGGGCACAGGCGGACGCAGGAATGGCCGGGCTCGCTTGAGCCCAGAGCGGGGCGCAAGCCAACCAGATCACAATCGGCGACAGTGCGTTAACGCAATACTTCCGGAGTTTTCGAATCTTTTTCCATCTGGAGACACAGCAGGCGTTCGCGCCGTGCATCAGCTTTGCGGCCAGACTTGGAGTAGGCTTTGGCCAGCGCGAAATGGATCTCAAGGTTTTCCGGCTCATGCTGTAATTCCTTTTCCAGAAGGTCGATACCGCTCTTCACATCGCCCGTTTCCACTAACGCGCGGCCCAGCACGAGCTGGGCTGCGGGCAGCGCCGGTTCCTGGGCTTCAGCTTTTTCGGCATAGGCGAGCGCGGTGGAGAAGTCGTTCCGCAGGAGAGAATCCCATGCCATCATCAATTGAGCTGCGGTATTGGACGGCGAGATTTCCAATTCTCGCCTGAATTCGTCGACCGCATGGTCCGGGTCAGTGGGGAACAACAGCTCACCATAGAGATAGTGAGAGCCGGCGGCGGTGGGAAAACGCTCAAACAGATTCTGAAACTCCACCTGTGCGGCCGTCTCGTCTCCTGACATATAGAGGAAGGCCCCGTTACCAGCCACCGAGAATAAATCCTTCTTGTCCGGTCTGAGTTCGCTGGGAAGTAACGGGGTCCGCAAGCCAGCCAAGCCAATGCCGACCAATAATTCCGGGTTGGGGACCTTGCCGCGAGCCAGCGGCGCGTACTCTTGCAGCGCCCGCTCGAAATTTCCGGCACGCGTCAGCAACAGCGCCTCGTGGTAGAGAAGAGTTTTCTCGGCACCCGGCTGTTTCCCTGCCCCTAGCGACAAACCGTGCTCGATGTCGGTCAAGGACTGAGCGTAATCGGCGGTTTCGAATTCGCACAGGCCTCGCAGCGCCCAGGCCGGACCGGCGTCCGGAACCAGCGCGATGTAACGAGCCAAAGCACTTTGACTTGCAGCGTAAGCTTCCGCCTCGTACTGCAGCGACCCGAGGAACCACCAGCCGTCAGACCATTCCGGTCGGAGCGCCGTGGCTTGACTGTAAAGTTCAATGGCGAGGGGTACGTCATCATGCTGGCGAGCGACGGTTGCTTTCAGGACGAGGTCGTCGAAGCTGGAAGGGTCTGCCTGCGAAAAGGCGCGGCAAATGGGCAGCAAAAGGAGAACCCCGGTCAGCGTGCAGCCCCGAATCAATCGTCCTAACTTCATAAGACGCTACAAGCCAAAAGTCTATCCCCAAGCCAAGGTTGAGTAAAGGGTCGCAGTGGCAGAGCGGTGACGCTCGCCGGATCGACAAGGACTATTGGAAATATCGTGGCGCTAAAACATTTTGCTCGAGTCGAGCAGAATGGTGACCGGACCCTCATTCACCAGTTCCACACTCATCATTTCCTGGAAGCGTCCAGTTTCGCAGCGCAGGCCGGAGGCGCGGACCTGCTCGACAAAGAATTCGTAGAGCCGGCGAGCGGACTCTGGCGGGGCAGCGTCGTCGAAAGACGGACGCTTGCCGTGGCGGACATCTCCGTACAGCGTGAACTGCGAGACCGCGAGAACGCTGCCGCCGGCGTCCTGCACGCTGCGATTCATCTTTCCATTTTCATCCTCGAAGATGCGCAGGCCGACGATTTTCCCGGCCAGGTAAATCGCGTCGGCCTCGGTATCTTCTTTCGCCACGCCCAGAAGCACGAGCAAGCCCAAGCCAATCTCGCCCACGCACAAACCGTTGCCGGTCAGATCAGTGACTGTGACTTTGGCGCGGCTAACGCGCTGCACGACGGCACGCATGAAATTCGCCTCTACCGACTCATCATAATCCCCGCGCAACGTTTGACCCCGGCAACGGCCAAGCTTTAGGATTCAAGAGGTCGGGTTCAATTCCACCGAGGCTTTGCCGGGAGTGGCACTGCCCTTCCTTTACACTCAATCACCGGGACAATTACACTACACACTCGCCTTTTTTCGGATCGAAGTGCGTAGTAAGCGCGTAGGAATCTCGCATTAAGTGCGTAGAAAGTACGTGAGATAACGCCGAGTTGTGAAAAGCCGGAAGGGCGTGCGCTGCAATTTATGCAACGCCGAAGCCGAATTCAAATCTAATCGAATTTAAGCGAGGAGAAACATGGCAGCCGTTGAAGAAAAAGTAAAACAAATTATCGTAGAGCAGTTGGGAGTGGATGAGGGCGAAGTCACATCGAGTGCGTCGTTTGTGGACGACCTGGGCGCGGACTCGCTCGACACCGTGGAACTGGTCATGGCTTTTGAAGAAGCCTTCGACATCGAGATTCCCGACGAAGACGCGGAAAAAATCCGCACCGTGCAGGACGCGGTCGACTACATCGGCAAGCACGCGAAAGCGGGGAAATAAGATTTGGCACGCAGGGTCGTAGTCACGGGCCTCGGCCTGATCTGTGGCGTAGGCAATTCCACTGACGACGTGTGGAAGGCCGTGCTTGCGGGCAAGAGCGGAGTAGGTCGCATCACCAGTTTCGACCCTACTGCTTTTGCCTGCCAGATTGCCGCGGAGGTCAAGAACTTCGACCCGCTGAATTTCATCGAGAAAAAAGAAGTCAAGAAGATGGGGCGCTTCATTCATGTGGCCATCGCCGCCGCCGATGAAGCGCTGAAAATGTCGGAACTGAAGATCACCCCCGAAAACGACGAACGCGTCGGAGTTCACATCGGGTCTGGGATCGGAGGGTTCGATATTATCGAGCGCGAACATCTTTCGCTGATGGAAGGCGGCCCGCGCAAGATTTCTCCATTTTTTATTCCCGCAGCCATCGTCAACCTCGCCGCCGGGCAGGTTTCCATGCGCTGCGGGGCCAAGGGACCGAACGAGGCCACGGCGACGGCATGCACTACCAGCGCGCATTCCATTGGAGATTCCTTCCGCATCATTCAACACGATTACGCCGATGTGATGATTGCCGGCGGCGCCGAAGCTGCCATCACTCCCATGGGCGTGGGCGGATTTGCCGCCATGCGCGCGCTCTCCACGCGCAACGACGCGCCGGAGAAAGCCAGCCGGCCGTGGGATCGCGACCGCGACGGTTTTGTGATGGGCGAAGGCGCGGGCATCATGATTCTGGAAGAACTGGAATTTGCCCGCAAACGCGGCGCCCGCATTCTGGCGGAGGTTGCCGGCTACGGCATGAGCGGCGACGCTTACCACATGACGCAACCCGCGCCCGAGCATGAAGGTGGTTTCCGCGTGATGCGCAACGCCGTGCGCGACGCCCACGTGACTCCCGATGTGATCGGGTATGTCAACGCCCACGGCACTTCCACGCCGATCGGCGACACGCTCGAGGCGCATGCCATCCGCAACTTTTTCGGCGCGCGCAAGATTCCGGTGAGTTCCACCAAGTCGATGACCGGACATCTGCTGGGCGGCGCCGGTGGACTCGAGGCCGGCATAACCGTGCTGGCGTTACGCGATCAGATTCTGCCGCCCACCATCAACCTGGACAATCCCGATCCCGATACCGCGGGCATGGACCTGGTTCCGAACCACGCGCGCAAGGCGGAACTCGAATACGCCATGTCGAACTCCTTCGGCTTCGGCGGGACTAACGGTGCACTGCTGTTCCGCCGCTGGAGCGAATAGTTCGCGCGCTTCGAGAATTCTTACATCCCTGTAATACTCCCCAAGTTGTTCATTCAAGATTATTTGTGCCTCGTAATGTACTCTCTCGCGCCGCGTCGATTCGCCTGTTGACCCTTTGTGACTTTGCAACTTTGCGCTCCACATTCAGAATGATTTTGAAAGTGGAGTCTTCCCCTCATCTATGGATAAAGCTTTCGCGACAAACCACGCCCCCGTCCTTCCTCCCCGCAAAGCCGCAGCCCGCACCGCGCTTGTGGGATTGAATGAATCGGCCCGATCTCTGATGGCGGAAGGCTTTCGCCAGTTCGGCATTGAAACCGTAGCGGTGACGGAGAACGCCGCCGAGCGCCTCCGCAAGGAAAAGTTTGAAGCCTGCGTGCTGAGCCTGGGCGAAGGCGCGGAAGCCGTGATGGAAGCGGCCCGCAGTTCTCCTTCAAACAGCCGCTGCATTCTTTACGGCATCGGCGGCAACGCGCAGGAAGCCATGAGCTATTCGAAATATGGCATCAACGCCATGTTCGCTGAACCGCTGGAGCGGCCGGCCGCGCTGAAGCTGATTCGGGGTACGCGCATGCTGGTGCTGCACGAATTCCGGCGCTATGTGCGCATTCCGGTGATGACCCAGGTGTCAATCGTCGGCGACGGCCGGCGCGTCAGCGCGGCCAGTATCGAAGTGAGCACCGGCGGGATGTCAGTCCAGAGCACCGAAGACTTCTCGATCGGAGCGGGTGTCGAGGTATCCTTTTCGCTGATGACCTTGCCGCGCGTCAATCTCAAAGGCGTCGTGAGCTGGTGCAAGCCCAAGTCGATCGGAGTACGGTTCGACGCCGCCGACCAACAGCGCCAGAAAATCAAGAGCTGGATCGATTCTTACCTGGAAAATTGATTCGCGGCGCGGGCGAGAGCAAAAGCATTTCACCACAGAGACACAGAGGGACACAGGAGACGCACAGGGAAGAACGTCGAGAAAATTCCCGCTAGAATAGGTTCGTGCCCGAAGCCAGCACTCGCGACGCGACCGCGCCGGCCCAACCTGACACTGGCCCGCGGCGATTTACTCTTCGCCAGCGCATCATTCTTCGCATCATCATTTGGTTGGGATACCGGATCATCCGGCTGATCGGCCCCACTCTGCGCGTCAGCGTTTCCTACGAAGACGGTGCGCAACAAACCATGGAACAGCGCCCGCTGATCGGTTCGTTCTGGCATTCCTGCATCATCCCGGCCACTTATATTTGCCGCGACCTGGGCGTGCGGGTGATGAGCAGCAATAGTTATGACGGCGAGTACATGGGCCGCATCATCCACAAGTTCGGGTTCGTCGCGGTCAAGGGATCGAGCAGTCGCAACGCGGTGCGGGCCCTACTCGGGCTACGCCGCGCGCTCGGGGATGGATGGACCGTGGCTTTCACCCTCGATGGTCCGCGCGGCCCGCGGCACAAAGTGAAGCCAGGACCCGTGGCGCTAGCGCGCTCGTCCGGCGTACCGCTGACCATGTTTCACGCGGCAGTCGACAAAGCGTGGGTGCTCAACTCCTGGGACCGCATGATGATCCCGCGTCCGTTCTCGCGAGTGCTGTTGCGCTTCGGCAAGCTGATTCCGGTGCCGGCGGACGCGAGTGATGAAGACGTTGAGCGCTATACCCGAGAATTGCAGACGGCGCTGGATCGCGTCTGCGAATTTTCCGAAGCCCACGTGAGTGAGGCTGGGAGCGCAGAGTTTCCGTACTACAAACGGCGTTGAAGCACTACCCTGTGAACCTCTGTGACCTCTGTGGTTAAGGCCTTGCTCTTTCCGCGCCTATTCGAGCGTCGACCCTAAAGTTTCGTACTTATACTTCTTGCCATCCCAATAGACGACTGAGGACGTATCTTCGCCTTCGCCCTTTTCCTCCATATAAATTCCGAGAATGGTTTTCTTTTTCAGGGCAAGACGTTTCACAGTCAAGGTTTTAAACGGCAGATTGATGAGCAAAAATTTTGCCTTGGGTTTCTCCGCCTGCCAGGAATTTTTTTCCGCGCCATGAATAATCAGCAGGCTGATGCCGCGGCGGTCCGGTTCATCCGACGCGAATGTCGATGTGACTTTGATGTCACTGTAGCCGAGAAAACTGTCATATGGATCGGCAACCACGAATCCGTATTCATCCTTATCAGCCATGGGATTCTTGCAGCGCGCGGCGATGACCAGGTCTTCGATCCCGTCGTCATCCATGTCGGCGACAAACTGCGGCGGTCCGGGCAGCAGCGAACAGTTATCGCCGAACTGTTTGTGAATCAATTCATCCGTGACTAACGGCGATGGAGATTTTGCGTGGGCCGGCGGCGGTGGCGGCTGCTTTTTATCACCGGCAGCGGCGGCCACAGTCAGCAGAAGCACGAGAGCTGGGAGCAGAAACAATTTTGGGGACGACATGAATTTACTCTAGTCCCGTTTTCCGCGGGATGGTAGAGACAGAGTAGTGACGGAGGTAATGGGCGGCTCGTCGAGTCGTCGATCGCAAGGGACTTCCGCATCCCATCCCCTCTTGCCATCCTGAGTGGCGGCGAAGCCGGTGCGAGGGACCGTACGTCGGCGTCAAGCTTCAGTGCAGTGGATAGGGCCGCCCACCCCGCATGCGGCCCATCGAACTCGTCAACTGCATCGCGTGAGCCAGCGTCGTAAGGTCCCTCGGCCCGCGAACAACGCGGACCTCAGGATGACAAAGCGTATTTTTTAGGGGAAGAAGTTTACTTGCGAAAGTGTTCCCAGCCCTTGGGAGCGAGCTCGTACCCGATTCCCTTGGAGTTGTCGATGACAATTTTTGGCCCGCGCGTGACCACGCCGATCTGAGTCAGTGCGACTCCGGCGATTTGTCTGGGGACGCGTTTGCCGGGTCGGACGGTGAAGAGAAGTTCATAGTCCTCGCCGCCGTGCAATGCCAAGTTGAGATCGACTTCGCGGGCGGGCTTGCCGACGCGAGCGCGAGGAATCAGCGCCGCATCGAGCTCGGCGCCCACGCGGCTTTCTTCGCAAAGATGCCCGAGATCGGTCGAGAGGCCGTCGCTGGTATCGATCATGGCCGAGGCCAGGCCTTTCTCACGAAGGATACGCCCGACTTCGACGCGCGGCTGGGGATAGAAGTGGCGGGGATAGTCGCGGGGATTCAGTTTCTTCTTGGGGTTGGCCATCATCCGCACCAGGGCGGCCGCCGACCCGCCGAGTTCCCCGCTGACAAAGATGCGGTCGCCGGGTCGAGCGCCGGAGCGCAGCACAGACTTCCCTTTGGGCGCACTGCCGATCACGATGACGTCCGCGAGGATTCCGTTGGGCGACTCGGCGGTGTCTCCTCCGGCGAGGGTGACGCCATGTTTCTCCGCCAGGCTGATCAGGCTGCGCAGGAATCGTCCGACCCAGGCTTGCGGCAGATCGCGCGGCAGGGCCAGCGAGAGGAAAGCCGCAACCGGCTCGCCGCCCATGGCAGCAATGTCGCTCAGGCCTCGAGCCAGGCAGCGGTGCCCGACCGACTCCGCCGGATGCCAGTCGCGGCGGAAGTGAATGCCCTCCAGCGTGAAGTCAGTCGTGACCAGGCTTTCCTCTCCCGTGGACAGCCGCAACACAGCGCAGTCGTCCCCGATCGCAGTTGAGATCGATGTGGGGCGGACGCTCCTGCCCGCCGGTTTTCGGCTGGCAGCGCCCGCCATGCGGCGAATCTGGGCGATCAACGCTTTTTCGGGAAGGGGCACGGGCGCAACTACTATACCGCTGACGGTCGGATTGCGGCGCCGGCACCCTTTGGCCGGATTCCACCTTGGCAGCGCCTGAAGGACTTCTGTAATCGGTACCTGGGTCCCTCCGGTTACCCAGCCTTCGGTAACCGGAAAACAGCCTCTCCGGTCGTTGACAGGGGGAACCCAGTTTGTTACCGTTAACCAGTCATTCACACAACCTTTGGCCGAGCTAAGTTCTGCAGCTGGTAGAGATTGCAGACGAGCATCGATTTTCAGGCTCTAGTCGTAGATGCTGGTAGGCGTAGGGCGCGAGAAGGTTTCCATTCCCAAGATGGAAATGTAGCCCGAAAAAGTCAGGCAGTCCGAACAGGCGTTTCTGCAACTAAGAATCTGGGCCTGGAGTTCCGGACCTGATGTTTCAAAATTGGCAGTCAGTGGTTTGAGGAGCGATTTGCAGAAACGCTTTTACATCCTATTTGTGGCCCGCGGGGACGACGGCCAGTTGCGCAAGATTTCCATCCCCGTGCACTACCTCTACGTGTTCGTAGTGGGCGCCGCCATTGGATTCCTCAGCCTGACCGGCATTGCCAGCTCTTATACCCGCATGCTCCTGAAGGTGTCCCGCTACAACGAACTGCGGACGGAAAAAGATCAGCTGAAAGACAATTACTCGCGCCTGGAGCAGGTCGCCAAAGAGCGCGACGTGCAGGTCGCGTCGCTAGGCTCGATCGCCGGGGAAGTTTCGGCGCTCTACGGTTTGAAGCAGCAGCCTACGCTGGTCACGGCGACCCAGGATCAGATTCAGGCGGCGGACGTCACTTCATCTCTCGATCAGTTGCATGCCCTGCGAACTTCGGCACTGACCGGCGCAACCATGGTCGGCCTAACCATGGGACTGACCCGCAATAACACCACCGCAGATTGGATCAAAGCCAATTCCGCTCCCAACCTATGGCCGGTCGAAGGCCAGGTAACGGGAAGCTTTGGCGAGCGCATCGATCCCTTTAACGGGGAAGGCGCATTCCACAGCGGCGTCGATATCGGCAGTAGCTTCGGTTCTCCGATTGTGGCTCCGGCCGACGGCGTCGTCACATTCAGCGACGTGCTGGGTGGCTACGGCAAAGCCATCATGATCGACCATGGCAACGGCATCAGCACTCGCTACGGCCATCTTTCCGGCTACGCCGTCATGGCGGGGCAGTCAGTACATCGCGGTGACGTAATTGGTTTCGTCGGAGAAAGCGGACGCTCCACCGGCCCGCATCTTCATTATGAAGTCCGCATCAACGATACCCCGGTCAATCCCTACAAATACCTCCGCATGACGGTCGCGCACAGCGGCGGCTTCGCCGCCGGCAGCTAGACCCGTCCGGCTTTTTTCGACATCCCACTCCCCGAATCGTAATGCGCGCGGGTTACCGCAGTAATCCATTCCTCTCAACTCCTTGCTGATGGCGGCGTCTGCTCCGACTAACATGGGAAGACTCCCTTCTGTTCCGCGGCCGAGGGGCCGCCGGTCGAAGGAACTTCATTCATGGGCAATCCCGAGATCAAGAAGTTTGGCCGGTATGAGGTCGTAGCCGAGTTGGGCCGCGGCGCCATGGGCGTGGTGTATCAGGCGCGCGATCCGCAGATCGATCGTCTGGTCGCGGTGAAGACCGTCTCGCTCATGGGGCAGGAACCGGAAGAGGAGCAGGAATTTCGTCTGCGCTTCATGCATGAGGCACAAGCGGCCGGCCGTCTACACCATCCCGGCATCGTTGCCATTTTCGACGTAGGCGAGAATCCCGAGAACCAGGACCCCTACATTGTGATGGAGCATGTCGCGGGAGAGCCCCTGCACCGGATTCTGAAGCGTGACAAGAAACTGCCGCTGGCGACGGCGCTGCAACTGGCGCATGAAATTGCCGAGGCGCTCGACTACGCGCATGCCCAGGGCGTGATTCACCGCGACATCAAGCCCGGCAACATTCTCGTGACCGAGGCTGGGCACGCCAAGATTGCCGACTTCGGCATCGCCAAGTTGAATCTGGCCCACTTCACCGTCCCCGGACGCGTGCTGGGAACGCCCGCCTACATGGCGCCCGAGCAACTGAGCGGCGAAGGTGTCGACGGCCGGGCCGATCTATTCTCGCTGGGCGTGATTCTCTACGCGACCGTCACCGGGCATTCTCCGTTTCAAGGCAACAGCGCGACCACGGTTTCGTTCAAGGTAGCCAATCGCGAACCGGTAGCGGCAAGTGCGCTCGACTTGAACTTGCCCCGAGAACTCGATGAAGTCATCTCCCGCGCCATGGCCAAAGATCGCGAACAGCGCTTCCAGAATGGAGCGGAGTTCGCCGAAGCCATTCGCCAACTGCAGGAGATGCCAATTCCAGGACTGACCACAACCGCGATGCGGCTGGTGACTGCGACGGGAATGGCAACCCGCGCCAGAACAACCAGCACTCGCGGCACCAGAGCAGGTTCGACGGTCGCAGCGGCGCAGTCAGGCGAGAAGCCCGCGAATTCACTGAGCGCCAGGATTCGCAAGGCCCCGGTCGTCGCCACGCTTCTGGCTGGAGTCACGCTCACCCTACTGATGGTCGCAGGCATTGAATCGAAGTTGTTCGCGCCATCGCCGAAAAATGGAGGGATTGCGTCCGATGTGGCGCCGGTTACGCCCGCACCGCCAGGCGCATCCTCCAGTCCCGCCGCGGTGCTGCCCCAGACCGTAGTTGGACCCGGCACGGCGGTTCAGCCCGCCCCCGCGGCAAAGCCCCGCAAGAGTCACGCTCCGGCGGCGCACAACGCGAGCCAGGTCGTAGTGCCATTCTCCACTCTCGATCTTGCGGTACAGCACCAGTTCAAAGACGCCACGCTTTTTGTCTGGGTCGACGACAAACTGGATTTGACACGGCCTCTCCACGGTGCTTCGCAGAAGCGTCTGGTCGTGTTCAACGGACTGCGCGGAGTCGAATCGGAAACGCTGAAAATTCCGGCGGGCAAGCATGTCTTGCGGGTAAGAGCCGTATCGTCGGACGAAACTATCGACCTTTCCCGAACCACTTCGGCCGATTTCATCGGCGGCGCCAGCAAGTCTCTGCAAGTCACCATCGACAAGCACAATACAGTCATGCGTCTCAGCTGGCAGTAGATAACGCCCGATCCAGGTTACTCGTACCGCAAAGCCTCCATCGGATCGACTTTCGTTGCGCGTCTCGCGGGAAGATAACAAGCCAGCAGCGCCACGGCGATCAACAAAAACGTCACAGCTGCGAACGTGAGCGGATCAGTCGCGGTCACCCCGAAAAGCAGCGACGACACCGCCTGCGTGAGCGCGAACGATCCCAGAATTCCGATCGCCACTCCGACCAGAATCGTGCGCATTCCCTGCCCCAGGACCATCCGCAGCACCTTCCCTGACGTAGCGCCCAGCGCGATGCGCAGGCCAAATTCGCGGGTGCGGCGGCTCACGGAATACGCCATCACGCCAAAGACTCCGGCAGTCGCCAGCAACAACGCCGCCATGCTGAAGAATCCGATCAGAGTCAGATTGAATTTTCGCGACCCCAAAGCCGCGGCATAGATCTGCTGAAATGTCTGGAAGCTCGCCGGAACTTCCGGACTGAGGTCGCGCAAAATTCCCCGCGCAGTCGAAGTGACCAGGCGCGTGTCGGCATCGCTCAACATGGTCACCGTCATCGTGGCGCGCGGCCGCTGGAACAGATTCACGTAAACAGTAGGCCGCGATGGCTGGTCGAGCCCGTATTCATGCGTGTCGCCGACAATTCCCACAATCGTGAGCAGGCGCGGGTCGCCATCCATATTTCCAAATTCAATGGTATGTCCGATGGGGTCCTGGCCAGGCCAGCGGTCGTGCGCCAGCGACTCGCTGATCAGGGCCACGTGCGGCGCGCTGGCGGAGTCACGCTGGTCGAACATTCGCCCGCGAACCAGCGGAATTCCCAGCACATGGAAATATCCAGCGGTCGCCACACAGAAATCCGCGTTACCGATGCGCGTCTTCTTTTTGAGCAATGATTCCACATCGCAACCAGGCATACAGCGTTTTGGGAGCTTCCTTCTGCGGTCATCAGCAGAAACATTCCGTCGGGCAAGTCCGCCGGTCAGGGGCAGAGCGCTGGCAGCGCCCACGCTGCGCACGCCGGGGATCTGACTGAGCCGGTCGATCAGGTTCGAAAAGAAAATTGCCTGCGCTGACTTCGCTTTGCGGATCGTCGGATCGATGGCAGTGAGACATCCATCGCGACGATCTTGTCCACGCGAAATCCTGGATCGACTTCGAGAACTTTCATCAAGCTGCGCCCCAGCAAGCCCGCGCCGATCACCAATACTAGCGTGATCGCGATTTGCGCCGCGACCAGCGCTCGCCCAACGCGCTGGCTGCCTTGCGATCCGGCCTGTCCGCGCCCGCCTTGCTCCAGCCCCTTCCTCAGATCGCGCTGCCCGGCCCGCGACGCCGTGAAGGCGCCGAGTCCGGCGGCCACGGCAGTAGAGAGCAGAAATGCGAACAGCAGTACCGGCACGCTGACGGAAACATTTTCGAGCCGCGGCAAATTGTCCGGTGCCAGAGCCACCAAGCCGGAAACGCCCGCCAGCGCGGCCAGCACTCCCAGGACTCCGCCGATCAACGACAGCAAAAATGCTTCGGTCAAAAACTGCCGCACCAGTCGCCCGCGCCCCGCGCCGAGCGCGCTGCGAATCGCCAGCTCGCGCTCCCGCACCGACGCTTGCGCCAGCAGCAGGTTGGCCACGTTGGCGCAGGCCACGAGAAGGAGGAATCCAACCGCGCCCAGCAGAATCAACAGCGGCGACCGCACCGCGCCGGTGATCGAATCCTGCAGCGGAACCACGGTCCCATCGGTGAGCAGGTAATCGCTCTTCTCGTTCGACTGGTAGATTCTGCGCGCGATCGCGCTGATGTCCTGCCGCGCCTGTTCGACGGTGACACCATCTTTCAGTCGGCCGACGGCGGAATAATTATGCGCAGTGCGGCTCGGATTCTTGCCGCCGGTGTCGGCGGCAATCCACACGTCGGCGTCCTCCGGAAATCGAAAGCCAACAGGAAGCACGCCGATCACCGAGTACACGGCGTTGTTGATTTTCAGGTGAGTCTGAGAAAGGTCCTGCGGCGCTCCCAGATATTGCCGCCAGTAACCGTGACTGACCAGAGCAACCGGCGCCGCGCCTTTTTCCGCGTCGCTTGCGGTGAGATCCCGCCCAGCGACGGGCTCAACGCCGAACACAGCAAGGAACTCCGGTGTAACTGCCGCTACGGTGGTCCGCGTCGGCTGCGACGCTCCCGAAACAGAAACAGGTTGCGCCGTGTACTTCGCCAAAGATTGAAAGCTGTGATTCTGATCGCGGAAGTCGTCAAAATTCGGATCGGCGAGCCGCGAAGGCCGCCCTTGGGAATTCACCTCAGAAATCGCCATGATGCGATTCGCCGCGAAATACGGCAGAGGCCGCAGCAAGACTCCATACACCACGCTGAAGATTGCCGTGGCCGCGCCAATGGCCAGCGCCAGCGTAAACACCATGATGGAAGTGATGCCGGCATTCTTGCCGAGAACGCGGGCCGCGTACCGCAGGTCTTGCCAGAGTCTGCTCATAGGCACCTCGAGAAGAATCAGGCAGATATTTTAGCCGCTTACTGGCGCAATCCCATCCAGTTTTCCGAGACCACCAGGGAGTTTCCCGGATTTTGCGGATCGTATTTCACCGAGGTATGCAGGCCGAGGCGACAAGAGTGCAGGTTGATCCAGTGCCGCAGGTAAGTCACGTCCTGCGAGCATTCGTAAGAAACGCCGGCCACGTCATATTTGTAAATCAGCATGATCGCCGCGTGATAGTTGCTGGCGGCCGCCAGTTCCTGTACGTCGATCACGGTGCCGTCGGTGATGCGCCCCGTGCCCTCGAGCCAGGCTCGGCGCTCGCGCTCCAGCGCGTCTGGAGTTTTGGGCTTGCGCCGCAACAGCGCATACCCGGCCAGCAGCGCCACGCCGCCAGTTGCCGCCAGCCCATACAGTCGAAGTGAATCCATACGCAGGTGGGTTGAAATCGGCGCTGCGTTCCGCCGACTTCTGTATCAGCATAAGCGCAAAGCCGGACGCGTGGAAGTAGTTGCGAGGTTACCGAGGTGCCAGCGCCTGTGAAAATCTTTCGGCGGGCAATTTTTCAGTTGGGGATCTTCCAAGCGGCTCGATGAGAGGCAGCGATTCGTATCAGGGCGCCGCTTCAGCGGTGCCGTGACGCCGGCAATATAACAACCGCGCCTTTAGGCGCCGAGAACGGGAAGGCAGCGCCTGAAGGCGGCTCTCCCCGGCGCGATTGCGGTATGCCTGAAGGCATACCCTGATACGAATCGACTTCCGCAAGGCGGCCTCACTTCTTCAAAATCGCGCGCGATGTTGCGCATGTTCTAGAATCAGCGGACACAAGAACGCAAGAAGAGGGATCATGAAAATCAGCGCAGTCTGCGGATTGGCTGTCGCGTTGTTTGCCGCTGCACCATCCCCATGGCTCGCAATCGCTGGAGACAAGGCATCCACGCACGACTGGCCCATCTACGGCGGCACGCCCGACAACAATCGCTACTCCCCGCTGAACCAAATCAACCGCAACAACGTGCAGCAGCTCGAAGTCGCGTGGACCTATGACACCGGAGAGTCCGGCGGCCTGCAGTCGAGCCCCATCATTGTCGACGGAGTGCTCTACGGGCTGACGCCGTCCGAAAAAGTTCTCGCGCTGAATGCAGCCACCGGAAATTTGTTGTGGAAGTTTGATTCCGGAGTTAAAGGCACGCAGCCGGATCGCGGCTTGGCCTACTGGGCCGAGGAGCCCAAGCCCTCGAAGAAAAATTCTGAGTCAACCAAAAAAGATTCCAAGTCTTCCGATTCCGAGTCGCCAGATTCCCAGTCTCCTGCTTCCGAGTTTCATAAAAACGACCGGCGGATTCTGGTCGCAGTCATGAATTTTGTCTATGCGCTCGACGCCGCCACCGGACAGCCGATCAGCAGTTTCGGAAAAGACGGCCGCATCGATCTGCGCGAAGACCTGGACCGCGACCCCGCGGAGCAATCGATTTATGTGACGACCCCGGTAGTCATCTACAAAGATCTGATGATCGTGGGCGGCCGCGAATCTGAAACGCTGCCCGCTTCTCCCGGCGATATTCGCGCCTACGACGTGCGCAGCGGCAAGCTGCGCTGGTCGTTTCATACCATCCCGCATCCCGGCGAGTTCGGCGAAGAGACTTGGCCCAAGGGCGCGTGGAAGACTAGCGGCGCGGCCAACAACTGGGCGGGCATGACGGTCGATGTCACGCGCGGCATCGTGTTTGTGCCCACGGGTTCGGCGGCTTTCGATTTCTACGGAGCCGATCGTCTGGGCGATGATCTGTTCGCCAACACTTTGCTCGCGCTGAACGCCGAGACCGGCGAACGCATCTGGCATTATCAGGCCGTGAAGCACGACATGTGGGACCGCGATTTTCCCGCGCCGCCCGTGCTCGTCACCGTGAACCGTGACGGCAAGAAAATCGACGCAGTCGCGCAGACCACCAAGCAGGGTTTCGTCTTTTTATTTGACCGCTCCAATGGCGCGCCGCTATTTCCCATCGAATGCCGAAAATATCCGCCCAGCGATGTCCCCGGCGAAGTGGCTGCTCAGCAGCAATGCCTGCCCACGAAGCCTGCGCCCTATGCGCGGCAGATGCTGACCGCGGATATGTTGACCGAACGCACGCCCGAGGCCCATCAGTGGGCGCTCGAAAAGTTCCGCAGCTTTCGCAGCGAAGGGCAGTTCGTCCCGTTCAGCGTGGGCAAAGACACGGTCATCTTCCCCGGATTCGACGGCGGCGCGGAGTGGGGCGGCGCGGCGGCCGATCCCGGCACCGGCATTCTCTACGTCAACGCCAACGAAATGGCGTGGACGGGAGCGCTGGCCGAAAACAGCGCAGAAGACACACCCAAAGCGCTGTACCTGAGCCAGTGCGCCGTTTGTCACGGCGAAAAAATGGCGGGATCGCCGCCCGCGATTCCGGCGTTGGTGGGCGTTGGCCAGCGTATGTCGTACGACGCGGTCGCCGCGACCGTCAAGAACGGCAAGGGACGCATGCCCGGCTTCGCAAATTTAGAGAACGACAGCGACCGCTGGTACGGCCTGCTCAATTATGTGATGAGCGGAGGAGTGGACGCCACCGAAAAAGACAGCGCCGAAAAAGCAATCGCGAAAAAAGAAAACAAGAAAGAAATGGCGAGCTCCTCCCCGGCGTCCCCCTCGATGAAATATCACTTCACCGGCTACCACCGGTTTCTCGATTCCGAGGGCTATCCCGCGATCGCGCCGCCGTGGGGAACCTTGAATGCGATCGATCTCAACACCGGCGAATTCGTCTGGAAGATTCCGCTCGGCGAATATCCCGACCTCGCAGCCAAGGGACAAAAAAACACGGGCTCTGAAAATTACGGCGGCCCGGTGGTAACCGCCGGAGGCGTCGTATTCATCGCCGCCACGAACTACGACAAAAAATTCCGCGCCTTCGACAAGTCCACCGGCGCGCTGCTCTGGGAAACCACGCTGCCGTTCTCTGCGAACACGACCCCCGCCGTATACGAAGTCGGCGGCCAGGAGTTTGTAGCAATCGCCGCAGGCGGCGGAAAAGATCCCAAGTCAAAGTCTGGCGGAGTGTATGTCGCGTTTACGCTGAAGAAGTAATGAGTTAGCCGAACGCAATCACGCACGCGTCCAACGTAAACGAGCTTTCTGATGCCGAGCACAACGGTCAAACTGTCCAGATGATTGACGGTGTAACCATTGCCGCTGCCGCCATCGCTGTCCCTTCGATCCTCGCGACGGTTTTGATCGCGCTGAGGAGTCGCAAGAACCTGCCTGCCCCGCGAGACCGGGTTCTCTGGCGGATGCCGATGTGTGCTCTGCTGGTCGCAACGGGCATGCTGTTGTCGTTGATGATCTATAGTGCGGACGCACCGATTCTCTATGTCTTTTTGATCTTTCCGTTGCTTTGCTTTGCCGGCTTGCTGTGGCTGCTGTCTGCGGCCATTCGCAAGAAGTCGCTCCAGTGTCTTTCGCTCGCGCTGACGCTCGCGGGCCTTGTCGCGATCTCATGGAGCCTCGACCGGAACGAGGGAACGCTGCGGCCCTTTCTTCGATGGATGCTTTGGTCCCATCGTTACAAAGCCGAACTTATGGCTGAGCCGAGGCCAGCAAGCGGCGAACTGAAACATTTCTTGTGGGATGAGTCGGGTATCGTTCCCTCCGGGCTCACCGTTGTCTATCTTGTCTTTGACCCTGACGATTCGCTTGCGAGCGCAGCGAAGTCGAAAGCACCAGGACAGTTCGATGGGATTCCGTGCCGTGTGGTCAGAGTCTTCCGTCTTGAGAAGCAGTGGTACGCGGTCACCTTTTACGCGGATGAGGATTGGAACAACTGCCCTTTTTCTACCCCGCACGAAGGCCAACCCTAGAGAGGCTCGATTGATTAGAAAGGATTGACGCCTGCGGTCGAAAATTTGTTCTGACAGAGTCTGAAGACCGACCGGGCTACTTGCTCTGGCTGCACACGTTCTTGCTGACCAGGTCAACGAAGCCGCCTTCGGGGGGCTTTCCGAATTCGTCGTCGCGGTTGGCTTTCTTGCTGACCACAAAGCGTCCGCTGTGGTCGCGGGCGTAGAGCCATTCCGTGGTCGGCGCGGCCGTGCCGCTGGCGCAGTTGAAGCGCACGCGAGCGCGCATTTCGACGAACGGCCCGCCCTGCGGAAGTTCTGCTGGAGTCTTATACTCCACGCGCACCAGCGCCAGCCGCTGATTGTTCTTGAGCACGCGCACCGAACTCACCGAAACTTTATCCCCGGCTCCGGTCTGTCCGACTGGCCGCCAGTCGCTGGCCGCCTTAACCACCAGGCTCACCAGCAGCACGGGCGCGAGCACAATGGCGGTGACAACGATGCAGGCCTTGCAGGCTTTTTTCAACCTTGAGCTTTCCCAAGCGTAAATTGCAGCACACACTGTCGTCGAAAAAGCCGATTCTGTCAATCGTTTCCGCCATTCAACACGTTCCCAGGGTGCTGTCCGTGCTATGGTAATGGCGAAATCAGAGTCGGCTCCGGCTTGGACCGAAGCCAGGTGCTTGATATGGAAACGCTTCATTCCACAACGTTTACATCGCCAGTGGGACCGCTCTTTTTGGCCGCTTCCGAGCGCGGCCTGGTGGCCCTGGAGTTCGATGCCCGCCTTCCGGGCCAGCAGACCATTCGCCCCAATCCACGCGATCTGCGGGCGGAAAAGCAGGCGAAGAGCAGAAGCGTGAGGTTTGAGGAGTCTGCCAGGTCGATGCAGGCTTATGTCCGCGAACTGAAGGAATATTTCGCCGGCCAGCGCCGCGAGTTCACCTTCGCACTCGATCTGCGCGGGACGGATTTTCAAATAGCCTGCTGGCGCGCGCTGCTTGCGATTCCCTACGGCGAGACGCGCTCCTACGGCGACATCGCCCGCGCCGTCGGCCGTCCGCAGGGTTTTCGCGCCGTCGGCATGGCAAACAACCGAAATCCCGTAGCGATTGTCGTCCCCTGCCATCGCGTGATCGCGTCCGACGGAACTCTGTGCGGCTACGGCGGCGGCCTCGACATCAAGCGCAAGCTGCTGGAGCTGGAAGGCGCGCTGTCAGGAACGCTGGCCGCATAGCCAAGATCGATTCGTAGAGACGTAGCTTGCTACGTCTTGCCGGCAGCATTCGGGATGATGGTGAGCGAGACGTTGCAAGCAACGTCTCTACGATTGGCGAAACAAACATCTTTGACCAACGACGGCAAAGCGTCCGCTCTCCGCAAGGCGAGCCTCTTCTATCTCGTCTTCGTCATGTTCTCCTACACCACGGGCGGGCCGTTCGGGCTCGAGGACATGGTCACCACCTCAGGCCCCGGGCTGACGCTGATTTATCTGCTGGTGCTGCCGTTTTTCTGGTGCATTCCGGTGTCGCTGGTTTCGGCGGAGCTGACCACCGCCATGCCCGTCGAGGGCGGCTTCTATCGCTGGACGCGCGCCGCCTTCGGCGACTTCTGGGGATTTCTTTCCGGCTGGTGGAACTGGTCGGCGTCGTTTCTGCTGGGCGGCGCCTACGCCGTGCTGTTCACGGATTATCTGGTCTACTACTTTCCGAAAATGACGTGGTGGGAGCACTGGCTCATCTCAGTGGCGCTCATCACGGTGCTGACGTGGATCAACGTGCGGGGCATTCAGATGGTCGGGCAGGTCGCGACCGCGCTGGAAATTTTCATTTTCATTCCCGTGATCGCCATGATTGTGATCGGCCTCGCGCACTGGCATCACAATCCGTTCTCGCCGTGGGTGCCTCCGCATCAGGCGACGTTCAAAGTATTCGGCGTCGGACTGGCGCTCGGTTTGTGGCTGTACTCAGGCTACGAACAGCTTTCGACCGTCGCCGAGGAAGTCGAGAATCCGCAGCGGGCCTATCCGCGCGCGCTGGCGGTGGTGGTGCCGCTTTCGGTTGCAGCGTATTTTCTGCCGACGCTAGCGGGACTGGCGTCGGCCGGCAACTGGGAGCACTGGCACACCGGATATTTCTCCGACGCGGCGGCAACCATCGGTGGCTCGTTGTGGAGAGGATCAATTCTGGGCGGTCCGTGGCTTGGCACGTGGATGACTCTGGCCGCGATGGTGGGCAATGTCGCGCTGCTCAACAGCACCGTGCTGACCACAACGCGCATGCCCTTCGCCATGGCCGAAGACGGATATTTGCCCAAAGCGCTCACCCGCAAACACTCGCGTTACGGCACGCCATGGCTGGCGATCGTAGTCTCGGCGGGAATTTACGCAGCGCTGGCGTGGCAGAGCCTTGGACAACTGATCTCGGTCTACATCTGGCTGCGCTCGGCGACGACCGTGCTGACAGTGCTCTCCGCATGGAAACTCCGCCGCACGCAGCCCGAACTGAAACGCTCGTTCACCATCCCCGGCGGCCGCATGGGATTGCTGTACGTGGTCGGAGCGCCCGTGATGATGGCGATCGTGGCCCTGGTCGGCGGCGACAAGTTCGCAACCATCGGCGGCGCGATTGCAATTGCCGTGGGGCCGCTGGTGTACGGGATCATTGCCTTAGCTTCCCGATAGATATACAATTATAGATGTATATCCAAGGAGAGCCGATGCAGGTTTCGAAGTGGGGAAACAGCCTGGCCATTCGCCTGCCCGCCGCGGTCGTCGAGGCGCTTGCGTTGAAGGAAGGCGACGACATCGAGGTTCGAGTCGCTGGCGAACGCGCGTTCGAAGTGGCCCGCGATCAGAGCCGCCGGCGCGCTCTGGAGAACCTGCGCAAGCTGCAACGGCCCCTGCCTGCGGGCTTTGTCTTCGACCGCGACGACATCTATGACCGGTAGGCTATGACCGGGAAGGCGTTCTTCGATACCAACGTTCTGATTTACAGCCTGGGGAACGATTCGCGCGCACGCCGGGCCGAGCAGCTGTTGTCGGAGGGCGGAGTAGTCAGCGTGCAAATTCTGAACGAGTTCTGCGATGTCGCCCGCCGCAAGATTCGTCTGTCTTGGGACGACGTAAGGCATGCCCTCCGGGAAATTCAGATCTTCTGCCCCGATCCGGTCCTGATCACACTGGACACTCACGAGCGCGCGCTGACCATTGCGGAGAGGCACGACATTCGGATTTACGATGCGCTGATCCTCGCCTCCGCGTTGGAGACCAACTGCACCACCCTGTACACGGAGGACTTGCAGGATGGGCAAGTCATCGATCGCCGGCTGACGATTCGGAACCCGTTTCGGTGATTTTGTTGCCTCTCGCCTGAGGATGAGCGAGCGGCTCGTTTCAGGGAAGGACTCGCGCGGAGGTTTTGGCGACGCGTGGCATGGTTCGCGATTCCCTAGCGGGGCAGAGCAGAGGGGCGCTCGGATGGTCGCCAGCGGGCAAGGTAAATCGGTTTAACTTCCGTTAATATCCCCAATGTTTTTAGTGAGTTAGCGCCCTTGTTTTCCACATGCAATGCTCGCATTAATACCCTTTTAAATCAATTATTTGACGCTAATTGCACCATTTATTGGGCGTTACCCATCTTCTAACTCACCCAATCCAGAAACTTGTACCACGCTCCCGCCAGCGGCAGGAACCACGGCTTTCCGTTGTACAAGCCCAGCGGCGCGCCGGGGAACTTGATGCCTACGAACGGGTTCTCCGGTTTATCGCCGGCCATGAGTTCGGCGATTTTCTGGCCTTGAAACGTGGCCATGGCCACTCCGTGGCCGGCGTAGCCGACGGCGTAATACATGCCATCGGTCCGCCCGGCGTGGGGCATGATGTCGAAGGCGAAGTCGAGCGTGCCTCCCCAGACGTAATCGATCTTGGCGTCGCTGAGTTGCGGATAAACATCGATCATGCCGCGGCGCAGAATTTCCGCGCTGCGGCGGATGGTCTGGTCACTCTCCGGAAAAAATGCGGCGCGGCCGCCGAACAACATGCGGCGGTCGGGAGTGAGGCGGTAGTAGTAAAGAAAGTTTTTCGAATCGTAGATCATGCGGTTGCGCGGGCTGAGTTCGTGCGCGAGCTTTTCCGGCAGCACTTCCGTCGTAATGATGAACGACCCGATGGGAATCAGTTTCTTCTGCAGCGCGGGCGTGGCCTTGCCAGTGTAGCCGCTGGTGCCGACGAAGACTTCGTGGGCCCAGAGTTCGGTGAACGAAGCCCCGCTCGAAGTGCCGCGAGGGGTTCCGCAAGAAGTGGTGAGTTTCCATCCCAGTTCGCCCTGTCGCGATTCACGTTCGATTTTTTCCACGCGCGTGCGCTCGAAGATTTCCGCTCCGGCCTTCATCGCAGCGCGCGCGAGCCCAGCGACGTAGCGCGCGGGATTGGCCCCCGCGCTGACTTCGTCGACCATGCCGCCGTAGTAGATTGATGATCCGATCTCGGAACTTAGTTCGCCCTTCTGCACTACACGCAACTCGTGCCTGAACTCGCGGGCGATCACTTCGGCCTGGCGAGCGTAGTCGTCGAAATGTTTCTGCTTGCACGCGACTTCGAGATGGCCGCAGCGAGAAAAGTCGCAGTCGATTTTTTCTTCCGCAATAATTTTTTCCACGCAGTCGATGGTGGCTAGCGAAGCCGCGTACATGCGCTGCGTGAGTTCGCGGCCATACATCGAGATCAACTGGTTCACGCCCAGCTTCATGCCGGTCAGCACCATGCCGCCGTTGCGCGAACTGGCGCCCCATCCGATGGTCTCGGATTCGAGCACGGCAACTTTCGCGCCGCGTTGGGCCAACGTTCGGGCGGCGGAGAGGCCGGTAAAACCCGCGCCGATCACGGCTACATCGACGACTTCGGGGATGGGACGGGAATCGTCAACTTTCGGAAATTCCGCGGTGGTGAGCCAGTAGTTTCGTTCTTGCAGGGGCATGGGATCGCTTCGACAAAAATCAAAAGCTTAACCACAGGGGGCACAGAGTTGCACGGGGTAGGGCCACTGGGGTTGGGCGAACTGAGCATTTTAGCAAGCGCGGGCTCCGGGGGTACATGTACCAGCGGTGCCGGAAGTGCTGCCTTTTCGGCCCCCACGGTAATCTTGCCGGGGTTACCGTCTGCTCATAATCTGTAGAGGCATGGCCCTTCGCTGCCTTTTATTTTCCTCGGATGAGGGAACGGCTAATCCGATTATCCAGGTGCTGGCCGAACTCGGCGTCGAGGGAGAGCACTGCTCCGACGCGGTCGCCACTGTCGACAAAGTTACGCAGCAGAATTATCAGATCGTCATTCTTGACTGGGACCAGCAGCCGGAAGCCTCGCTGCTGTTGACCGCGGCCCGCGAACGCAAAGCCGCGGAGCGGCCGCTGACCCTCGCGATCGTGAGCAACGACCTGAGCGTGCCGGCGGCACTGCAGGCGGGAGCGAATTCAATTCTACGCAAGCCCATCATGGTCAACCAGGTAAAAGATACGTTGACCACGGCGCGCGATCTGCTGCGCTCGAAACAGGAATCAGCGGCCAACGCGGCGCTGGCGGCGGCTGCCGGAGCGTCGGCGAGTGCGTCTTCATATTCGGGGGCGAGTTCGGCAGCCACCTCACTTCCGCCGAGCACGGCGTCGCCAACTTTGCGCGCGGGCGAGTTCCTGCAATCGGCTGGTACGGCTCCGGGAGGAGAGTTTGTAACCGGATCGGAATTGCACGAGTCCTTGGCACCAGCGGGCGGCGAGCCCGTCGGTCCGCTCAGCGAACTGGAGCCGATGGCCGGCTCTGTATCGTCATCGGTGTCAGCGGCAGTGGAAGAGCTCGCTCCGATCGAGAAGCCCACTCCACTTCCGCCTCCCGCGCCGGGTGAAATTCGCGGACTGGAGTGGTTCAAAGCTCGCGCGGCAGCCGCTGCGGCTCCGGCTCCAACTCATGCGCCCGCGCCGCCAGCGGCCTCCGGCAAACCAGAATTGCTGGGCTTCGAAGAGCAAGCTCCGTATTCACCGCCAAAATCGTTGGAGGACTTAAAGCGCGAGCGCGCGCCGCAGATTGCCCAGAGCCAGGCGGCTGCGGAAGAACAGGCCAGCGAATCCGCGGCCCAGCAAAAACAAGACCAGAAAAAAGAAGCGCAACTCTTCGCCTACATTGACGGGGAAGGCCGCGAGACGGAAGAAGCTCCGCGCCCGCCGTCCCGCTTCAAGCGGCCGATTATCGGTGCGCTGATTTTGGCCAGCATTGCGATTGTGGCCGCGCCGCAGGCGCCCTGGCACCCTAAAATCGGCGAGACCTGGGTGCATGGGCGACAATCCCTGCACACGTGGCTCAATCCCGCGCTGGTGACTACGCCTCAGGCGCCAGTCACGCACGAGAATTTTGGCCGCGCCGGCGACGAATACAAATTGCCCACGACCGAAAACATCCCCGACGCGACCACCGATCCGTCGCAGATTCGCGTAGTGCCGGTGGTGGATCCGACGGTGAAGAAATCGAATCCGGAAGGTGGAAACGCTTTGCCGCCTCCGGCCGATGACGGAACCGGCGCGACTCCGGTGGACGCGACGCCAGTGTCCGGAAATCCTGCAGCACAGCCCGGAACGCCTGCCGGAACCTCGCCTGTAACCCCTGATAATCAACCGCCCGCAGTTGCACCCGCGACGGCTCCGCCCGCCACAACGCCGGCGGCTGTGGGAATGTCCGCCTCGCCATCATCGTCAGGATCATCGCCGGTTGCCGTTCCTGTTGTCGTTGCACCGCAACCGCATAATGCTCCTCAAGCCACGGTCTCGACATCTGTGACTCCGGTATCGCCGGTTGCTGCGCAAGCGCTGCAGCCGAAGAGTGTGCCGCAGCCGCATTATGCGACGCCTCCCAGCAATGTTCCATCGAGCCTGAAGTCGCAAATGGCGTCGATGACGCCCGATGCCAGCGGCAACAAGCCGCCCGAGTCGGCGATGCAGTCGATTGAGCCGGTCAGCGTGCCTGAACTGACCGAGCGGACGCTTCTGACCGATCAGCCGGCGCTGGACTATCCCGCAGCGGCACGCGGGCAATCCGGAACCGTGATTCTGCAAGTTCTGATTGGACGCGGCGGCAGCGTGCAGGACGCCAAGTTCCTGCAGGGCTCACTGGCCTTTGCCAAGGCTGCCATTGACGGCGTAAAGGCATGGAAGTTCAAGCCTTATGTCATGAATGGGCGGCCGGTGTCGGTGCAGACTTCGCTGACCATCAGCTTCAAGCCCTGATTTTGCAATGCGAACGACCGATCCCGGAGTAAGTGGTTTGTTTTGTTGAACGCGAGGATCACTTGTGACCTACCACGGTTTCATCCGTCTTATTCGGTGAGCCCACTTCGGTCCGCATATTACCGAAGAGGCTCAAAACAAGCAGCCCAGAGGATGCAAGCTGCATCTAGAGGGATATAATAAGCAGAGTTTCCCGGAAGTATTTCCTTCCAGAAGAAGAACAAACTGATGTCCATGAAAATTAAAGCAGCAATTCTCGTCACCTCCTTCGCGGTACTTCTTTTCGTCGTGGTCGGGTCGATGGGGGCCGTGCCTTCCTCCTCGAGCGACGGCTCTTACCGCCAGTTGCAGGTTTACAGTGAAGTGCTCTCACGCGTGCGCAGTGAGTACGTGGAAGAGCCGAACATTCCGAAGGTGACGGACGGCGCGCTGCACGGCCTGCTGGAGTCGCTCGACTCGAATTCCAGCTACATGTCGGCCGAGGCCTACAAGGCGTTCAAGAGCCATAAAGCCGAGGCCAAGGGCGATATTGGCGCCGTGATCTCGAAGCGCTTCGGTTACGCCGCGGTGGTCGACGTATTGCCGGGATCTCCGGCGGAAAAAGCGGGCATTGAGCAGACCGACATTTTTGAATCGATCGAAGGGCAGAGTACGCGGGAAATGTCGCTGCCCGAGATTCACAATCTGATCGCCGGCGCGCCGGGTTCCACGCTGAACGTGGCCGTGGTTCGGGCACGCAAGGCCGAACCCCAGAAGGTCGCGATTATTCGCGAGGTGGTGAGCCTGCCTCCGGTGACCGACAAGATGATGGATGACGGCATCGGCTATGTGAAGGTTGAGGTCCTGACCAAGGGCAAGGCGGCGGAGCTTGCGTCCAAGATCAAGTCTCTCGAGAAGCAGGGCGCGAAGAAAATTCTGCTCGACCTGCGGAACTGTGCCGAGGGCGACGAGAGTGAGGGCATTGCCGCAGCAAACCTGTTCCTGAATCACGGCACCATCACTTATCTTCAGGGGCAGAAATTTCCCAAGCAGGCGTTCAATGCCGATCCGGCGAAGGCGATCACTGCGCTTCCTGTAGCGGTTCTGGTCAATCGCGGAACCTCTGGCGCGGCCGAGATTGTTGCGGCGGCTCTTCTGGAGAATGCCCGCGGTGATGTGGTTGGAGACAAAACGTTCGGCGACGGCTCCGTGCAGAAAACTTTTGATTTGCCTGACGGCGGAGCGCTGATTCTCTCCTACGCGAAGTATTATTCGCCCAGCGGAAAGGCGATTCAGGACGTGGCGATCACGCCTAATGTTCTGGTGGCCGACACCTCCGACGATTCCATCGGCCCGGACGACGAAGATGCCGCACCGACCACGGATCAGGAAGCCAAGCCCAAGCCCACGGTGGACGATCAACTGAACAAAGCCGTGGAAGTGTTGAAGAGCCGGGCCAGCTAAGCGAGAAGCAGATTCCTCGGATGCCGTCGCTTTCGCTCCGCCGGCTCTCGCCATGGACCAGGCTAGATTGAATCGCGCGTCCACTAGGGCGCGCGATTTTTTTCGGGCGCACGTAAGCCAAACTGCCACGAGGGACCTCCGCGCGAAAATGCTATCCTGACCTCGACTCTGATCTCGAACCTGATCTCGAAATTTGATGAAGTCCCTGTACGAAAATCTTCCGTCAGTGGAAATCGGTGGACGCCGCCTGGTGGGCCGCGTGCTGTTCGGTTTGCTGGTGCTGGTCGCCGTGCTGGTGGGCGCGACCGCCGGACTTCTCCTCGTCTACACGACCGACCTGCCGCAGGTTGAAGCGCTGGAAAATTACCGCCCCAGTTCCATCACCGAACTGTATGACGATCAAGGCCGCGTAATCGGCTCGTTCGCGCTGCAGCGGCGCGTGGTCGTGGGCTACGACGATTTTCCTCCTGTGCTGCGCGATGCGCTGGTCTCGATCGAAGACAAAGATTTCTATCGCCACTCCGGGATTAATTTCGTGCGCATTCTGGGCGCGGCTTATCGTGACATTGAGTCCGGCGGAAAAGTGCAGGGCGCGTCCACGCTGACCATGCAGCTTGCGCGCAATCTTTTTCTGTCGCCCGACCGCCGCTGGCAGCGCAAGGTGCAGGAAACCATGCTGGCCATCCAGATCGAGCGCCGCTTCACCAAGCCGCAGATTTTCACTCTCTACGCGAATCAAATTGCGCTGGGGCACGGGGTGTTCGGATTCGAAGCCGCTGCGGAGTTCTACTTCAGCAAGCCGGCAAAACAATTGACTCTTGAAGAAGCCACCTTGCTCGCCGGACTGCCGAAGGGACCGTCGTACTTCTCGCCGATTAACCATCCCGACCGCGCGGTGAAGCGGCGGAACCTGGTGATCAATTCGATGCTGGAAGATGGCAAGATCACCGCCGCGCAGGCCGCCGACGCGCGCTCCGCCCCGCTGGTGTTGCACCTGGCGCACGATCCGAATTCGCTCGCGCCGTATTTTGTCGAAGAGATTCGCCGCTATCTCGAAAATAAATACGGAACCGATCAGGTGCACGAAGGCGGACTGAAGGTTTACACCACGCTCGACGTCGACTTGCAGAAGGCCGCGAATCAATCCGTGCTCGATGGGCTCGCGGCCTACGAGCGCCGCCACGGATGGAAGGGACATCTCGAAAATGTTGTGGCCGAAGGCGTGGCTATCGACAAATACGCGCACCCCGACTGGGACGATGAGCCGGAAGTGAACGGATATGTTCATGCGCTCGTGACTTCGGCGGGCGTCGGCATCGCCACCTTGAAATTTGGACGCTACACGGCCGCCCTCGGTCAGCCCGACGTGGCCTGGACGCAGCAGAAGCTGGTCGACATCTTGAAAGCCGGCGATGTTTGCTACGTCAGGATTCTCGCGCTGGGCGCGAACGGCGCGGCGCGCGTCAGCTTCGAACAGGATTCGGGCGCGCAAGGTTCTCTGCTCGCCATCGACAACGCCACCGGCGGAATCAAGGCGATGGTGGGCGGCCGCGACTTCAACGAATCGAAATTTGATCGCGTCACGCAAGCGATGCGGCAGGTGGGGTCGTCGTTCAAGCCGTATGTGTATACGACGATCATCGACGGCGGCGCCAGTCCCGACGATACGATTCTCGACGAGCCCGTCAGTTTTGAAACTCCTTCGGGCCCGTACACTCCTCATAACTACGACGAAAAATTTGAGGGCATCATCACGCTGCGGCGCGCGCTGGCGCAGTCGCGCAACATTCCCGCGCTGAAGCTGGCGAACAAGGTCGGCATCAAGGCGGTGATTGAATACGCCGCCCGCTTCGGCATCACCGCCAAACTGCCGCCGTACTTGCCGGTGGCGCTGGGCTCAGCGGAAATTTCCCTGATCGAGCAGACTTCCGCCTACAGCGTGTTTCCCAACGACGGCGTGCGCATCACGCCGCGCTATCTCACGCGCGTGACCGACTATGAGGGCCGCGTGCTGGAAGAAGATTTTCCCGACGTGAAAGACGTAATCAGCGAACGCACCGCCCGCATCATGACGTCGATGCTGCGCGAGGTCGTGCTTCACGGCACCGGAATCGCGGCGGCGAAGCTGCCGTTCCCCGTCGCCGGCAAAACCGGCACGACCAACGACTTCACCGACGCCTGGTTCGTAGGCTTCTCACCGACCATGACGTGCGGAGTTTGGGTGGGCTACGACGAGAAAAAATCGCTGGGCGCGAAAGAAACCGGAGCGCACGCGGCCTTGCCGATCTGGATGAATTTCATGACGGTGGCGATGGCCGGAAAAGATGTGGGCGACTTCAACGCACCGCCCGTGGTGCCGCATGCGGTCGCGCAGAAAGTGGATACGCCGGACGCTGCGCCGGCGACGGAAGAGTCGCATTAATGCTCGGAGGAGAACGATGAATACGAAAAACGTTGTTCTGCTATGGGCCGTTGTTCTAACAGTAGTAGCCGGTGCGCTCGCGCAAAACACCTCCGTGGCCAGCATGAACGATGAGATTCGTGTGTCTCTGGAAGTCACCAAGGTGCTCGGCGCACAAGTAAAGGCCTGGAATGATCATGATCTCGACGGCTTCATGAAGGGATATTGGAAATCTCCGGAGCTGACGTTTTTCTCAGGAGCAACCGAGAGGCACGGCTGGCAGGAAACGATGGACCGATACAAAGCGACGTATCAGAGCCCCGGACATGAAATGGGCAAGCTGGAGTTTTCAAACATGCGTGCCCAGGCGCTGGGCAGCGATGCGGCATTTGTTCGCGGTGAGTGGCATTTGACGATGCCGGATGGTAAAACGCCGCATGGCCTGTTCACGTTGATCTTTCGCAAGTTTCCTGATGGTTGGAAGATCGTGCACGACCACACTTCGGTCGCGGAGTAAATCCTCTCTCCTGTCGTCCTTCGTGAAGCGACGGATCTGTGCAAACTGCAACGAGTTGCATAGGTCCTTCGCTTCGCTCAGGATGACAACACGGAACTCTATTTATTCACGCGCAACCGCACTCGCGTCCCATCCGGCAGAGTGCCGCTGACTAATTCGACTTTGCCGCCGCGCACGATGCCTTCGAACTCCTGCTGCGCTGGAGCTGCGGGCTGCGCGGCCGAGGGTGTCCGCGGCACACTTCGTCCCATTCCTTTATCCATGGCCTCATTCGCCAGTTGGTCGGCTTCCTGATTTTGTTCGCGAAAGGCGTGGCCGATGGAGAACCAATCCATTTGCGCGATCAATTCTTTGGCGCGGCCGTGCAGGTCTTGCAACACGGCATTCTTCACTTTGTAGATGCCCTTGATCTGCCGCACCAGCAATTCTGAATCGCTGATCAGCTTCAACGCTTTCGGCCCGTGTTCGATCGCGTATTCGAGCGCGGCGATCAATCCCTGATATTCGGCGAAGTTGTTGGTCTGGTGGCCGAGATATTCGCCGAGCGCGGCGACCTTGCGTCCGGTTTCGTCTTTGATCACCACGCCGTATCCCGCGGGTCCGGGATTGCCGCGGGCGCCGCCGTCACTGTGCGCGATCAAATAATGCTCGGGAGGATTTTCGCGGGCTTCGAAGAGCGGCTTACCTGCGCTGCGGGAGGAGTACATGAGTCGAGTTTACAACGGCGGTCGAGCTTCGCTCGGCGGGACAGCCGAGGGCGGCTCTCCCCACATGAGTCGTAATGCTATCGTCCCGCCGCCAGCCGCGTGGCCAGGCGCGGCGGCAGCTTGGCGGCGAAGATGCGATCCTGGGCACCTTTCAAATTGTAGGGCGTGCGATGGAAGTGGACGACCTGCGCCTCGGTGTCGAACAGTGCGAAAGCGGCGCGCCAGTCGCCGTCGCGCGGCTGGCCGACTGAACCGGGATTGATCAGATATCGCGTCGAGGGCTTCAGCTGCAGCGGCACGGATTCGGCTTGGCCCACCGTGCGATACTCCGGCCGAAATCCGTCGGCGGAAGAACCGTTGGCAAAAAATCCGCCTTGCAAATGCGTGTGCCCAAAAAAAGTCAGGGGAATAGTCAGCGTGATCAGCGGCGCAAGTGCGTCTCCGAGCGACACCACATATTCGTCCTCGTCATTGGGAGAGCCGTGCACGAGTTGCACATTCGGAAAGTCAGGCACCGCGACCGGTCCCTGCGGCAACGCGCGCAGCCACTCCAGGTTTTCGGGAGTCAGCTCGTTGCGCGTCCATATCGCGGCCGCTGCGGCCATGGGATTGAAGTCGTCGAGATCCATCACGCCAGTCGCGGCCTTGTCATGATTGCCGCGCACAAAAACTTTTCCCAGCTTGCGCGAATGTTCAGCGACTTCATTGGGGCTGGCGCCGTAGCCGACGATATCCCCCAGGTTCACGACCACATCAAATGACGGGGCAGCGAGGAGGGCAGCGTCGAGAGCTTCGAGATTGGCGTGAATGTCGCTTAGCAGCAGTATGCGCACGAATCACCGGACAAACTGCCGATTATAGACTGGATCGGAAAAATATGGAGGCTCGCGGGGCGCGATCTTCTATTGGGCGATCGAATTCAGCACCGGGCATCGTGCCCAATGGCTAGCGGTGACCTCAACCAGCGGCGGCAATTCTCTTGCGCACGGCGGAATACGAAATTCGCAGCGCGGTTCGAAACTGCAGCCCGGAGGCATCGAGTGCAGCGCCGGAACCGTGCCCTCGATCGTCTGCAGCGGGCGTCCGCGGTCGGTCTTGAGATCCGGCACGGCGCGCAACAGGCCGCGCGTGTAGGGATGCGCTGGAGCCTTGAAGATATCCTGCCGCGCGCCCAATTCTACGAGGCTGCCGGAATACATGACGGCGACGCGATCGGCGATCTGCGACACCACCGCGAGGTCGTGCGAGATGAAAAGCATGGCGAGTCCGAACTTGTTGCGCAACTCGGCGAGAAGATCGAGAATCTGCGCTTGAATAGTGACGTCGAGGGCTGTGGTGGGCTCGTCGGCGATCAGTAACTGCGGGCGGTTGACGATGGCCATGGCGATCATGATGCGCTGCCGCATACCGCCGGAAAGCTGGTGAGGATAGTCGCGGGCGCGGCTCGCGGCATCGGGGATGGCAACGTCGTTCATGGCGTCGACGGCGCGCTGCCACGCGGCATTCTTCGACAAATTTTCGTGCGCCGTGACCGCCTCGGCAATCTGATCGCCGACGCGCATCACCGGGTTGAGGGCGGTCATCGGCTCTTGAAAAATCATGGCAATGCGGGAACCGCGCAGATGGCGCATGGCGACGTCATCGAGGGCGGCCAGATTGCGAGGATCGGCGTTGTTTTCGGTGAAGATGATTTCGCCGGAGATTCGCGCCTGCGGGGGCAGTAACCGCAGGATGGCGAGTGAGGTGATCGATTTGCCGGAACCTGATTCGCCGACTAGACCCAGGACCTCACCGGGAGCGACGCTGAAGTTGAGATCGCGCACGGCTCGCAAAGTTTGTGTGGGGATGGCCGCGCTCGGCTGTCCGCCTGCCCGCGGGGCGGCGGTTTTTGTTTGGTGCGAGGGGAACTCAATGTTTAGTCGCCGGACTTCGAGCAGGGGCTGCACGATTTCATGGTAGCAGCGGAGGCGGAAAAGCGTCGCCCTGCGGGCGATGGACAGCCGAGGGCGGCTGTCCCCACATAAACCTTCCTCTGTCTTACATCGCTCACCACGACTGCGAAGACGGAAAGCCCAAGACCGAAAACCGAGGGCCCATGGACTTCTACTGTCCCAGAATCAGCGGCAGGCCGTTCTTGTTATTTCCAATCACCACTACTTTCGAGTTCGGGCTCTTGGCCAGATTTTCCGTAGCCTCGATTCCCTTCCACTCGAGCAGCGACGGCGTGATGCCCTGAGCGACGATCTGCTGGAAGTCGCGGACTCCGGCGGCTTCAATGCGTTTGCGCTGCGCTTCCTGGGTCTCTTTTTGCAGGCGGAAGTTCATGGCCAGTGATTCCTGTTCGGCCTGCTGCTTGGCTTCGATCGCTGCCTTCAGAGTGGCGGGAAGTTGGATGTCGCGCAGCAGAACGGTCTCGACGATAAGGCCGCGCTGATTGAGTTGCGTGCTCACCTGATCAAAAATCTGCTTCCCCACCATCTCGCGTTCGCCGGTGTAGAGGGCGTTGGCGGTGTGCGAGGCGGTGGCTTCGCGGATGGCGGAACGGAGCGTCGGCTCGACCACAATGTTTTCGTAATCGGAGCCGATCTTCTGGAAAACTTCGGCGGCGCGGTCGGGATTGAGATGGTAGATGAGCGAGGTATCGAGGCTAATCATGAGGCCTTCGCTTGAAGGCACACTGGCGGACTCTTTGAGAGTCTGGGTCTGCACGGAAAGCTCGTTGTTGGTTTTCATCGGATTGATGAGGTGGATTCCTTCGCCCAGAGTTCCGCTGGTTTGTACCTTGCCGAAAAGCGTGAGCACCCCCACGTGCCCAGTGCCGACGCGGGTAATGGAACTGAACAGCAGAATCACCAGCAGAAACGCGGCGATTCCCAGGCCGATCAAACGCAGAAAGTTGCCGCCGCCGCCATCAATCACTCTGCCGCGAGCTGGATCGAAAATCGTCATCGGAATTCTCCCTGAGAAATTCTAAGGTGCGGGGAGCAGGAAAATAAGTAGCTGGCTGGGCTCAGGTTGAGAGTTGCGTTTCGCTCGGATTTATAATCCCGGAGAGGTTCTTCAATGTCCATTGCGAAAGTTTCGCACCCCACCGCCGTTCCTGAATCTTGCCCTCGTGCCGCCGCATCTCTTACAGTACGTCTATGAGCAAAATTCACATTCCTACGCCGCTGCGGCAGTATGTGGGCAAACAGTCTTCCGTGGAGGTTCAGGGCGCGACCGTCGGCGAAGCCATGAACTCGCTGGTGGCGCAGCATCCTGATCTGCGCAAGCATCTCTACACCGAAGAGGGCAAGCTGCGGGCCTTCGTGAACCTCTACGTCAATGACGAGGACATTCGCTACCTGCAGAAGGAAGCCACTGCGCTCAGTGCTGGTGATAACATTTCGATTGTGCCTTCCATCGCCGGAGGCGCGATCTAGCTGGTGATCTCGTCTGGTGATCTCGCAATGAAGCCTGCTGCCAAAATGCGCTGTTGTTGCCCTTCCCGTCGTTAACGGGAGCTTCGTCGCGTTTGCAAGTCTGAAGCACGAATCCAGCACTAAAAATCAACCGAGGATCTTATGGCCACCACAACAGAAATTCCCGTCACCCTCAACAAGGACGAAATCCTGCGCTACTCGCGCCATCTGATCATGCCCGAGGTCGGCATGGAAGGGCAGCAGAAGCTGAAAGCGGCGCGCGTGCTCTGCATCGGCACCGGAGGATTGGGATCGCCTTTGGCGCTGTATCTGACGGCCGCGGGCGTTGGTACGCTGGGCCTGGTTGATTTCGATGTGGTGGATTACACCAACCTGCAGCGGCAGATTATTCATTCGACAGCCGACGTCGGCCGCAAGAAGCTTGATTCCGCCGCCGACAAGCTGAAGGGGATCAATCCGTTTCTGAATCTGAAAACGTTCGACACTATGTTGAACAGTGCGAACGCGATGGAATTGTTTCGCGACTTCGACATCATTGCCGACGGCACCGACAATTTTCCTACGCGATACTTGGTGAACGACGCGTGCGTGCTTTCCGGCAAGCCCAACGTTTACGGATCGATTTTCCGCTTCGAGGGGCAGGCCAGCGTCTTCGCTACGAAGGATGGGCCATGCTATCGCTGCCTGTATCCGGAACCGCCACCGCCGGGGCTCGTGCCGTCCTGCGCCGAAGGCGGAGTGCTCGGCATTCTTCCGGGCCTCGTGGGCGTAATGCAGGCCACCGAAGTCATCAAGCTGATTCTCGGCATTGGCGATCCGCTGATCGGGCGCTTGCTGCTGATTGATGCGCTGGGAATGAAGTTCCGCGAACTCAAGCTGCGCAAAAATCCCGACTGCCCCGTGTGCGGCACGCATCCCACGGTTACGAAGCTGATAGACTACAACGAGTTTTGCGGAATTCGCGGGGAGGAAAAATCGGTGAGCAACGGAGTTCCCGAAATTCAAGTAGAAGACCTGAAGCGGCGTCTGGACGCGAAAGACGATGTGTTCGTGCTCGACGTCCGCGAGCCGCACGAGTATCAGATATGCAATCTCGGCGGATATCTGATTCCGCTCAACGATCTGCCCAATCGCGTGAGCGAACTCGACTCCAGCCGCGAAATTGTCGTCCACTGCAAAATGGGCGGGCGCAGCGCGAAGGCGGTCGCTTTCCTGCAGCAGTCTGGCTTCAAGAAAGTGCACAATCTGGCCGGCGGAATTACGGCGTGGTCGGACCGCGTGGATCCGTCGGTGCCAAAGTACTAGGGCTGCGGCTCGCAACATTCATTTCATAAAAATAAAAAATGGGAGCACGCTCGTGCTCCCATTTTTATTTGTGAATTCGAAGCGACTTACTTGCTCGAGCCGGGCTGCATGCTGTCGCCGGAATCGCTCAGATCGAGGGCGAACTTCTTGCCTTCGAAACGCGCGCCCGCGAGTGTGCTGGTTCCATCGTCATTATTTTTCACCAAGGCCGCGTTGTTCTGCGATGCGGCTTTCAGGTCCACCACTTTCGCCGGAACTTTGGCGACTACGCTCTTGCCCTGCATGATGCTGACTTCCACGTTGGGGCCGGTGCCGTCCCACAGCAGTTTGTATTCGCCGGCCTTCAGCTTGGTTCCGTTAACGCTCGTGGGACTCTGCAGAACCAGTTCGGCTTTGGTGGCTGCGAACGCGCTCGAGGCCAGCAGCAACGCCAACCCCATCATCAGACTTTTTGAAACGGTCGTGAACTTCATGGCTGCTCCTTAATTTTCTTTCCCAGACTTATGTCGGGAAGCGGTTGGGGCGGCCCGGTGCACGACCAGCGCGAGAAAACGCTTGTGTTTCCTCACGAATCGCATAGAATGCTGCCGCCGGGGTTGGTGCAGAAAAAGCTTTGTGGAGTAATCCGCAAGCCCGCTCTGTCGCGATGGGGGTTTTCTCACCTGGGCCGCCAAACCGAGTATGAGAAAATCCCCAGACCCCGCAATCGATCTTGAATCGAACCTCTTGAATCGAATCCGGCCAGCGTCACCTCTGCGCCGGTCTTTTTTGCTCAAAAGCTACTGCTCAAGAACTCACTCTGAGAGATACGCATTCGACGCTGACGAAGTTCCTTGCTTGTGATCTCGTCGTACTTTCTTGGACGCTGGCCCCACCTTTCCGGTAGCAAAGAACGCACGCGAAATTGTTCCAGGAGATGCAACTCACGGAATCGAATGCCGGACGGAACATCGCAACTTTGTTTTGTGAGTAAACTTGTCAGAGAAGAGCGCCCGCGTCATATCAATGCCGCGGGCGGTGTTGAGGGCGTCTGCTACACAATTAATCTTTGTCGCCGTGCTGGCGCTCGGCCGAAAAAATCTCCGCCGGCGTTTTCTCAAACGGATAAACGTGCACCATCCAGTTGAAAACCACCGGCATGAACGTGCCGCCGGCCGCGTCGCAGGCTTCCTGAGTGGTAATGGATCCCCGCAAGCCAAACTGCGGATGCGGCAAGAGCATTTCCGCGCGCCTGTCCGCCGGAGGGCGGCAGAAGTTTACATGCTCGTGCCATTGCGCCACGCTGAGTGGAACGCGCTCGTCGAGTTGCTCTTCGGTGAAACGCTTGGGCGCGGTGTACATCACGCCAATCAACTTGTAGTCGTCGCCGTGCTTTTCATAGAGCAATGAGGTCGGATGTTCGGGATCGAATTTGAACGCCGCTTCGAAAGCGTAACTGTAGTTGGTGAAGTGGTACATCTTCTGCGGAACTTCAGGATGGAAAATCTTGAAGCCCTCGCCCAGCGCGGTGCGATAGTCCATGTATTTCTCGGCGGCCTTGCGCGCTTCCGCGGCGACCTGCTGCGCGCGGGCTGCGTCATCCGGTTTCGCCGGGCGCAGTTCGGTCATCTTCATGTGCGGGCCCATATCCATGTGGCCTTCCATGGAACTCATGACGTGGGCGCTGGCGTCGCTCTCGGCGTCTTTATCTTTGTCGCCGCCCATGTTCATGCCCTTCATGTTCGACATGTCGTGACTCGACGTGTTGGACGATGGGTTCGAGGATGATCCGGACATGTCCATGCCGGTCATGTTCTGGTTGTTGCTCGGGGCCGGCGCCGGGTTCTGGGACTGTCCCCAGGCCACGCTGCACAGCAGCAGCGAAACTAAAATTGCGATCGGATTGCGCATAGAAAAACCTCCCGCGTCATGCTTCATATTAACCCTGCGGCAGGGCAAATGTTTTCGCAAGAAGCCACAGGTTACTTGCGATTACAGAGGTAATCTACGGCCGGTCGAGCGCGCTGCGTTGGCGAGCTGCCGCGCTTTCTGGTACACCTAACCACTTGACTCTGGAAAGCATCGTTTTTCTTTTTCTCGCCGGAGCGCTCGGCGGCGCCTTGAATTCCGTCGCGGGCGGCGGCAGCTTCATCGCCTTCCCGGCTCTGTTGTTCACGGGCGTGCCCCCGATCCCAGCCAACGCCACGAACACGATCGCTTTGTGGACCGCGGCCGCGGCCAGCGGAGGCGCTTACCGCAAGCAACTCGACGTCGCGCGCCGGGTGATGATCCCGCTGCTGGCGGCGAGCTTGGTCGGCGGCTTGATCGGCGCACTCCTGCTATTGAAAACTCCGGCGCGGACTTTTATGCATGTGCTGCCGTGGCTGACCCTGGGTGCGACTCTGCTATTCGCATTCGGCAAAAAACTCGCGGGCGGGCGCCGGTCGGTGATTGAACACGAGGCTTCAACCGCGGCCCTCGTTGGCACAACCCTGTTTCAATTGTGTGTCGCCGTTTACGGCGGCTACTTCGGCGGCGGGATGGGAATCATAATGCTCGCCATGCTGGCCGCCCTGGGCATGACCGACGTCCACGCCATGAATGCGCTGAAGAGCGTTTTGGGATTTGTAATCAACGGCGTCGCGGTTGTCACTTTCATTTGGGCGCGCGCGGTCTATTGGAAGCATGGCGGCATCATGATCGCGGGCGGCATCGTTGGTGGATATCTGGGTGCGCACTACGCGCTGAAGTTGCCGCCAAAGTGGATCCGCATGTTCGTCGTGCTGGTCGGTGCGGGAATGACTATCTACTTCTTCTGGAAGTCGTATTGAAAAACAATTGGCCACGGATCTGCACGGATCTTCACGGATCAAAATCTAAGAATTGCTTCTAATCCGTGAAGATCCGTGAAAATCCGTCGCCAAGTCTCCTATTGAATTGGTTCGGAAACGTGCTCGTGAACCATGAGCCACTTGCCGTCGATGTTCTCGAAAATTCCCGTCCAGCGAAAATTGCCCATCTCAACTTTTCCCGCCTTGGTGGTCATCTGTTCGGCCACGGTCGCCGTCGCCCAAACCAGGTCTCCATGGGGATGAATGGCGAGGTCGTCGTTGATGGTGAACTTCGCGCTCTTGTAGCCGGCGACAACGCCCTGCACGCCCTTCGCGTATTCGTCGAAGCTGCCATATTTGAGCGGAGTGATATCGAAGTAGACATGCGGACCGGTAGCGTAGTACTGCGCAACATTGGCCGGATCGAGGGTCGACCAGCCGTCCCAGATCTTCTGCAGGTAGGCTCTGTCGGGCGAGGGACCGGCAGCCTTCTTCATCGGTGACTTCTTGGTTTGCGCGAAGCCGGATAGGGTCAGGGCGAGCATAAACAGGGAAACGGCTAAGAAGCGCTTGAACATTCATTTCCTCCAGGGAATCCGGCGGAATTCTCGCACAGGAGTGTGGAAACAACAAACTCGAAGGGATGACTCTAGTTCCCACTTGCGCCGATTGACTACGGCGAGGACATTCATTTATGCCATCATTGAAGCGAAATGGAACTGAAAAAGTGGAGACCTCTGCGATTGGGTTTGTTTGGAGCCGCTGTGCTCGTGGGCGGGTTCGGCTGGATTGCCACATGGATGCATTTCAATTCGTTTGATCCCTATCCCCTGTCCGATGGCCCATCTCTACCGAACCGATCTTGCCCCGTTTGGTCTTTCTGTGCGGGTTGGCATTGGTTCTAAGTGCGCTGGTGTGGGCATCGGCGCGATGGATAAAGCTCAAAACATCAGGTTCGCGCACTAATTAGAAGCTTCCCGCCTTTCCGTTTGACCGATTTCCACAGCGCACGTTAGAATGGTGGAGTTTGCCTGTACTGGCCGACCCGTTCTGGGGACGCCTGCTTTGGCTGCTAACGCGCCGGGGCGGAAAACACAGCAAGCGCAGGAAAGTCAGCAGGCTCCTTGGTTGCGCCCGTGTGCGCCCTGGGGTTTCCGGGTGCCTCGCGGTTTCCGGATTAGAGATCGCTTCAAAGCGTTCCAGTTACGGGCTGAATTTCAACGACATTCGACGGAGGCAGACGTATGTACGCGGTTATCCGCGCCGGTGGAAAGCAGTACCGGGTGGCGCCCGGAGATGTGGTTCGAGTCGAGAAAATAGTCACCGGCACTGACGGTGTGGTGGAGTTCCCGGTGATTGCGGTTTCCGGCGAAGCGGGAACAGTCGGTCAGCAATCCGACGCGCGCGTAGTCGGCCAGGTCGTGGAAGAGGGCCGGGGCGCGAAAATCCTGGTGTTCCACTACAAGCGTAAGAAGCAGTACAAGAAACTGCGCGGACACCGGCAGTCCTATACTGCCGTGCGCATCTCTGAGATCGCGTTTGGTGGGCAGAGCTTCAAGGCTCCTGAACTTCCCAAGAAGGAAGCGAAGGTTAAGAAGATGAAGCCGGTCGAGCACGACGAACCGGAGGCGGAAGCGCCAACAAAGAAAGCGGCGGCCAAGAAAAAAGCTGCGCCGAAAAAAGCGGCGAAGAAGTCGCCCGCGAAGAAGAATAAGTAAAACCTGGACGGACGAATGCGTCCGTCCCTACATGATTTGAAATGGCAACCGGCAACTAGCCACTGACAACTGGATTCCTATGGCACATAAAAAAGGGCAAGGCACTTCACGAAACGGCCGCGATTCAAACGCGCAGCGGCTCGGCTTCAAGGCATTCGGCGGGCAGATCGTGCCCGGCGGCACCATCATTGTTCGGCAGCGCGGCACCCGCGTGAAGCCCGGACTGAACGTTGGCCGCGGCAAAGACGACACGCTCTTCGCCAAGATCACCGGCCGCATCAAGTTCCTGAACAAGGGACAGATGGGCAAGTTCGTGATGGTCGAGCCGATCGAAGTCGAAGCCTAGAGTTTTCGTGGTCGGAAGGTTCGCGGGCGGGCAGCGTCCGCTCTACACAGCCTCGTCCCAGCGACGAGGCTTTCTCGTTTTACGCGAGGGAATCTGAGAATGAAGCGCGGACGATTTTCGTGGTTGGTGGTTGCTTTGCTGTTGGCCTGCGGCTGCAGTTTGCTCGCGCAGGATGCGGCGCCGCCCGCCGCCGGTCCGGATTACAAGCTGTTGACTCTGATGGGCCGCTGCCGCGACATGAAGTGCTTGAACGCCTACCGCGAGCAGGTCGGCAACAGCAGGCTGGCCAGAATTGTGTTCTACGAAAAGTGGATCGTGCTGGAGCCGTCGCTGGTCGCCGCGGAGGGACTGCTGCACAATCTTCCGCAGTCGGAAGCGGAACAATTGCAGATGGCGACGCTGGCCGAGCGGCACGAAGGCGCGACCGAATCCAGTGAGGACAAGGCGAACCTGGCCGAGTTGTATCAGCGGTGGCCGCGTTCTCTGGCAGATGCGGCCATGGCATTGCCGCAATATTTACCGGAGTACATTCGCTACGGGTTGCTGGCCCCGAACGATCCGCACTCGGATTACACGGGGAACGAAGAGCGAGTTTGCCGGGCGGATCGATCGCGATTTCAGTTGGCCTTCGAGCGATTAGACAAGAAGTCGCAGGCTTATTTGAGAAAGACCATTTTCGATCCGGACCGGTGCCGGGCGATTTTCTTCAGCGAGGCTGATTAGGCACGAGGGCACAGAAATTGCGCCCTGGAAATTGAGATTGAGTTGTTGGTGTCGAAATTAATACTGAGTTGTTAAAGATTGAGTTGCTCCCATGTTTATTGATGAAGCGAAAATCAAGGTCAAGGCCGGCGGCGGCGGTAACGGCTGTATGGCGTTTCGGCGGGAGAAGTTTGTCGCACGCGGCGGACCTTCGGGCGGCGACGGCGGCAAGGGCGGCGACATCGTCATGGAATCCAGCCAGCGCCACAACACGCTGGTGCATTTCCGTTTCAATCCCGAGCACACCGCGCAGCGCGGACGTCACGGCGAAGGCTCGAATAAAACCGGCCACGACGGCGAGGGCATCACGCTGAAGGTTCCGGTAGGAACGATTGTGTTCGACGACGAAACCGGCGAAAAACTTTTCGAATTCACCAAGCCCGACGAGAGTTTCGTGGTTGCCCGCGGAGGGCGCGGCGGACGCGGCAATGCCCGCTTTGCCACCTCGGTGCATCAGGCGCCACGCGAGCATGAAGAGGGTCGTCCTGGCGAGGAACATATTTACCGGCTCGAATTGAAACTGCTGGCCGACGTGGGCCTGGTGGGATATCCGAATGTCGGCAAGTCGACGTTGATCTCGGTCATTTCGGCGGCGCGGCCGAAGATTGCGGATTATCCCTTTACCACGCTGCAGCCGAATCTGGGCGTGGTCGCCGTCGGCGATGCGAAGAGTGAAGTGAGTTTTGTGGTCGCCGACATTCCCGGCTTGATCGAGGGCGCTCACACTGGCGCCGGACTGGGCACGCAATTCCTGCGGCACATTGAACGCACGCGACTGCTGGTGCATCTGGTCGACGTTTCTGATGCGAGCGGCCGACCCGATGTCACCAAAGACGTCGAAGTGATCATGGGCGAGCTCAGCAGCTTCGGCGCTGGTCTCGCAGACAAGCCGATGATCATGGTGGCGTCGAAAATCGACGCCGTGAACAAAGACAAGCTGGCCGCGCTCAAGAAATATTGCAAGAAGCATAAATTGAAGCTCTACGAGATCTCCGCCGTGACCGGCAAAGGGATTGAGGAATTGAAGTACGCGATGGCGGCGGAAGTGCAGAAGTTCCGCGAGCGAGAACTGAGCTCGGCGGTTGGGGACGAGCTGTAGGATAGCTAATTGTTAGGGAGGTCGCCTTGGCACCGCCACCCGAGATGAAACTATGGCTACCCTGGTCTGAACTGAATAGAAGCTCGCCTCTCACCATAGAAGAATTTCGCGCCGCGCTGCGCGACTACCCTCGTAGTGCCACTCTCATCGCATGCGCGCGGTTCAGCACGATCTTCAAGTTCGGTCCCTAAGCCAACACGGTGGCTTCGCAGGAGATCAACGAATATTGGGTACCGCGTCTCATGAGACCAGACCTCGTCGACAGGGCAATGAAAGAGGTCAAGAGCGGAAGGCCGATATTCTTTCAAGGACAGCTTCGGTTCTTGGCCGCCGAGGTGATGCGTCTTGACCCAGCGCCAGCGGAAAACGGGGCTCACGTGCCCGACTGGGCCTTGGGTGCGCTGCTGCTCGGCGCTGGCGAGTTGCTTTATAAGAAGCTTGACGCCAACCTGCCGGACGAACTCGATAAAATGGCGAATCTGGTCGCGGGTTTCCTTCCGATCTTTGAAATCGATTCAATTACGGATCCATTCCTATTGTTCCTGCGCTTCTACATCTATCTAACCGTCATGATTCCGCGGTTATCCCCCCACCTAAGAACCTTCGATGTCGCCGAAGAGTTTGAGAAGGTGTTCGGTTTCCCGCTGAAGCTCTATAGCCAATTTGTATACGCTTTCACGCTGCATGCAATGACTGAGCGCACTCAAATAGTGACCGGCGATGTGCCGGAAGCCGGCATGCCGATCTCGTGGTTCAAGAAGACAATCCTCACGGACAAACAGATTAGCGCCATGTTCGACACGGTTTGCTGCCGGTTGAGCGATCTACCAGACAAAAAGGTGGTGCATGGATACGCGGATTTTGAATTCCTGAAAGACCATCCTTATCTGCGCATTGATGACAAGGTTTATGACATCGACTATGAGTACGCCGTGGCCAAGCTCGAAAGCGGAGCACTATGGCGCGTTGCGATGAAGATGCCGAAAGACCGAAGGCTGAGCTACTTCGGCTTTTGGGGCAATGTATTCGAGGAATATGTGAGTTGGATATTCGAAAGTTACGCCAATAAGAGCAAGAATGCCCACTATCCCTCCCCGCGCTATCTCGATGAGAAGGTCAATAAGCCGATCTGCGACGTTCTCATCATGTGCGGCGCGACAGCCGTTCTGATCGAAGCGAAGGCCGCAACATGCGCGACGAGTGTTAGATACTCCGGCGACTACAAGCTGGTAAGGGAATACATGGATAAAAGGTTTGTCGAGGGCACCGACCGGCCAGTTGGTGTGTCGCAACTGCTCACAGCCATCGATAATATCGGCACCATGCCGAGAGAGAAACTTCCGGAATGGCTGCGCGGCGTCAAGAAGATCATTCCGGTCATCATCACTAAAGACGACATTGGCTCAAGCTGGGCGACCAATGCCTACCTCAATGCGCGCTTTCAGCAAAAGCTGAACCGCCTGAAATACAAGAAGCTGAAGGTCACGCCACTGGTGAGCATGAACGTTGCGTCGCTAGAGCGGGCTGTTGCCGCGATGCAGGAGATGGCCTTCAGCGACATCATGGAGGACCGGATTCAGGAAGACCCGAAGCTAGGCCGTCCTTTCGAGGCGGCAAGCTCATGGGTGCATCGAGGAACGCCTCGGAAGATGGATAAGCATATCGAGATATTGACGCAGTGCGGCAAGGAAATGCAGGCCGATTTCGGCATGGCCGAAGAATAGCAAACGGAGGTTTTCCACAGCTCTCCACAGAAAGAAATCCAAATCCTGTGACGCACAACCTTGACTGAGGATACAAAGAGCTCACAATAGTTCCATGCGCGAGGAATTCCTCAACCTGGTGAGCAAGCGGGCGGCGGAGCCCTCCACGTTGCCGTCCTGGAGTGCTTCGATCCTAAGCCCTTATTCCGCAATATTTTGCCGTCAAGGCCATCGCTCATTCGAGCGTAGCCGTAAGAAAACAAACACCTTACCAAAATCAGTGCCGCGGAGCGATTCAAAATCCACCGCTAACTCCTTATTTCGCAATATTTTACCAACAAGTCCTTTCAGCTCAATATTTTGCCCGGACTATCGCCGGTCATACTCCCTAACATCAATAGAATTAGTATTTTACGGAACCACGAGAAAAAAATGTTGAAGATATCCCTAAGCGGCAAGGTGTGAGCCCACCCGCAACGGTCCGGAGCGAGATTCAATCGTCCCGCCGGGGCGCGGTTCCTTTCTTGGTCGCTTACCCGGCGTTGAAACGCCGGGCTATTTTCGAGCGCGCTTCCGGCGCTTTTTTCCCTGCGTTTCTCTCTGCGAGCGGATAAGAAAAGGCGGCCCGAAGGCCGCCTTTTTCTTGCGTCATCCGCCACAGAACATTCTGGCTGGGAATCTTTCCCCTTGCGGCTTACGCCCTGGGGAGCGGGCCGTGCTGGAAGTGGTATTGCAGGATGCGGGCGGCCAGGGCAGGGGTTAGGGTGTCGCCGCGGCGCTCGATGGTGCGGACTACTTCTCCGCGGCAGACTACTTCGGTCGCCGACAGGCCCGCGATTTCCTGCGGGAGCACCAGATTGATTTCCAGTTGAGCGTTGGGCTGCAGGGCTTCGTCGGCTTCGAAGAGCATGCCGGAGCGGCTGATGTTTTCGGTGGTGCCGACGTGCCAGTCTTTTTCGCCGAGACGGCGGTACCGAAGGGGCAAATGAAGTTGGAATCGTTGGGCGCGAGTGGGAGCGATTTCCCGCGGGCGCGCGGCGCGGAGTGGGGTTGCGGACTGCGTGTTCATGACGACCTCCGGGGGAGTTGGTATAGTGTCGAGCACTTCGCGCACCATGCTTTTCAGGTCGCGAAGGTTGAAGGGCTTCTGGAGCAGGCGAATGCCGGCGTCCAGCATGCCGTTGTGTCCGATCACGTTTTCGGTGTAGCCGGACATGTAGAGAATTTTTACGTTGGGACGAATTTCTGCGATGCGCTGGGCCAGCTCGCGGCCGTTCATGCCGGGCATGATGACGTCGGTGAGCAGCAAATGGATGACTTTTTCGTGGGCTACCGCAATCTGCATGGCGACTGCGCCGTCAGCGGCTTCGATGACTTTGTAGCCTTGCTTCTCGAGATACTGGCGGGCGAGGTAGCGCAGGTTGGCTTCGTCCTCGACGAGCAGGATGGTTTCGGTGCCGGGCTCGACTTTGCGGTTGTCGATCGGGCCGGCCATCGGCGCGCCGTTTTCCGCGGCATCGGCTGCCATCTCTCCCGTCATTTCACCGGTGGAGGCTACGCGCGGCAGGTAGATTTTGAAGGTGGTGCCGCGGCCGAGTTCGCTGTAGACCCAGATGTATCCGCCGCTTTGTTTGATGATGCCGTAGACGGTCGACAGGCCGAGGCCGGTTCCTTTGGTGCCTTTGGTGGTGAAGAAGGGTTCGAAGATGTGCGATTGAGTGTCGGTGTCCATGCCGGCACCGGTGTCGCTGATGGCGATCATGACGTAGTCGCCGGGCCGCAGCGGGGCGTGAAAGCGGGCGTAATCTTCGTCGAGCGTGACGTTGGATGTTTCGATGGTGAGCTTGCCGCCGGAGGGCATGGCGTCGCGGGCATTGACGGCGAGGTTCATGATGACCTGCTCGATCTGTCCGGCGTCGGCGCGCACGGGCCAGAGGTTGGGGCTGGGAACCATGACCAGGTCGACGTCTTCGCCGATCATCCGCGTCAGCATTCTTATGTTTTCGGTGGCGACGTCGTTGAGATTCACGACGCGCGGGGCGAGCATTTGCTTGCGGCTGAAGGCCAAGAGTTGGCGCGTGAGGGCTGAGGCGCGTTCGGCGGCGCTGGAGATTTCCTGGGCGGGGCCGCGCAGGTGAGGCTCTGCGCCGAGGCGTTCGAGCAGAAATTCGGAGTAGCCGAGGATGACCATCAGAAGATTGTTGAAGTCGTGGGCGATGCCTCCGGCGAGACGGCCGATGGCTTCCATTTTCTGAGACTGGCGGAGTTGCTGCTCGAGGGCGCGGCGTTCGGTCACGTCTTCGGCGAAGAGTTCGAAGACCATGCCTTCGCCGCCGTTGGCGACGGCTCGTCCGGAGATGCGGACGACGGTTGTGCTGGCATCCTTGCGCTTCCACTCTGCGGTGAGGCCTTTGAAGGGCGCGGCGGAGCTCAGGAAGTCGGCGAGGTCGAACCATTGGTCGTTGTCGGCGTAGAGACCGAAAATGTGCTGACCGAGCAGGTCGTCGGATGACGTGCCGAGAAGATCGAGGAACGCGGGGTTGGCGTCGAGAATCTTACCGGTGGAATCGCAGCGGCAGATGCCGTAGGGAGCGTTGGTGACGAGCGAACGGAAGTTGAGCTCGGAGCGGCGCAGATTTTCCTGGGCGGCGCGCAGGGCTGCGTTGAGCCAGCAGATCAGCATCGCGAGAAAGAAGAACAGCGAGAGGCGGAGGATGGCCGTGCGCAATTGCTGAGGAGTGTGTTCTCCGGCGAGCGAGAAGTAGGCGCTTACCGTGAGGGCGAAGGCGGTGGCGACTACGCCCGGCTTCCAGCCGCCGTACCAGGCGCTGACCATGACGGCGACGCCGAAGAGGGCGAGGCGGCTTTCGGAGACGTCCGCCAAGAGGATGGTGGGGATGAGCGCCAGCGCCGTACTGAGCACCGCAACGCCGTAGCGCAGGATGGGGGCCCGCGCGGAGGGGATGCGGAGTAGGGGGAGGGTTACTCGCATGTCAACCATCCTAGTTCCATAATGGGAAACACGATAGTTACAGGAGTACATTTTTACTTCGCAGAGACAAAGTGGAAGCGTGTCCGTTTGGCGAAGTGGGAAATGTCCGGTTGGACAGGGGAAATGTGCGTGGGTCGTTCGCTACGGTTGAGCGCTTGCGAGTTCAACTAGCGATGTCATCCCGCAGGAGCGCGGTTAGCGCTCCGGAGGGACCTTACTAAGCTCAGACATTAGCTGTATGGGTGCGAGGTCGTCAGCGCTGCATGAAGTGCAGGCATTCCCATTCACGACATCAACGGCCTCGGCCGCCGTACGGTCCCTCGCCCGGCTGTCGCCGCGCTCAGGATCACATCGAGGTTAAGCGATTTCGAAATTTAAGGCACGGCCGAGAATGTGATTCGGCTTGCATGTTAGAGCCGAAATTCTGGAGACTAGGCGGGCGCGAAAAAACTCTGTGATCTATTCTTGGTGAACCGCAATTCATGAATATTGGAATCTTTGGCGGGACGTTCGATCCGGTGCATCGCGGACATCTGGCTTTGGCGCGGGCGGCGCTGGAGCAGTACAAGCTGCATCGGATTCATTTTGTGGCGGCGAACATTCCTCCGCATAAGCAGCGGCAGCCGCTGTCGCCGTTCGTGCATCGTTTTGCCATGCTGGCGCTGGCGACGGCGGAGGAGAAGGCGTTTGTGCCTTCGCTGCTCGAGGCGCCGGAAGACGCGGTGCCGATTCGAAGAGGTCAGGAAAAACCGAACTACACAATCGACACGGTGCGGCGGCTGAAGCAGTCGTTCAAGGCCAGCGACAAACTTTTTCTGCTGATCGGGATGGATGCGTTTGCGGATATTGCCAAGTGGCACCAGGCTGAGGCTTTGTTTCGCGAGTGCGAGTTTGTGGTGGCGAGCCGTCCGGGATATTCGCTGGCGGATGTGGCGAATGCATTGCCGGAGAGTTTGCGTCCGCGAGCGGAAGTCACGCGGCCGTTTCAGAAGCAGGCGGCTGCGGGAGATCTGGTGTTGAAGGGCGCGACGATTCATTTGCTGGCCGATCTGAAGCAGGCGGCGTCGGCGACGGCGATCCGGCAGGCTGCGGCGGCGGGGAAACCGCTGGGGCGGTTTGTGGATGCGGGCGTGGCGGAGTACATACGGAAGATGGGGCTGTATCGGGCGGCGGTCGTCGGGTGAGACGTCGTTGGTCGTTGGCCAACCCCCGAACTATTGGCCTTTTCGATGGAATCGATTTCGTGAAACTTTCCTGTGCCAGTTATGATGATTGAGTCGCTGGCAGTCGATCCAGCGGCGATTCTTTAACGAAATCTGGGCTGGCGTCCCAAACCGCCGTGGAAGCAGGAGAGCGATGGCGCAGAATCATTACGTGACTAAGGCGAAGCGGCGGAACAAGAGCAAGAATCGCAAGGACACGGCTGCGGCTACAATGGCCAAGCTGCGCGAGCGGGCGGCGGCGGAAGCGAAGAAAGCTTCGAAGTAATCGAGTGGAGCGTTTGCCTGATCTAACGTTTGATGATTCGGTCGGCCGAATCTGGATCAACGAAACGAGATCAAGAATCAAGATCAACGTCAAAGGCAGCGGACAGGAGTGTCCGCTCCACAGGCTGGCCTGAGTTCCTCCGTTGAGCGTCGGACGGTTTTCGGTCGGTTACAATGTTTAGGCGTTTTCACTGCCAGGAAAGAATACTGAAACCTCGGAATGAAGAAGAACGAGCTCAAACAGCAGATTAGTGCCGCCATCCAAGCCTGCCTCGAGAAGAAGGCCGAAGAACTTAGCATCCTGGAAATGGAAAAAGGGTCGGGAGCGTTTACCGACTACTTTGTGCTGTGCAGCGGGACCAATCCGCGGCAGGTGCAGGCCATTGCCGACGAGGTGGAGCTGCGGCTGAAGGCCGCGGACATTCGTCCCGCGCATGTTGAGGGATATAAGCAGGCGGAGTGGGTGCTGCTGGATTATGTGGATTTTGTCGTTCACGTTTTTTCCGAGAAGGCGCGGAAGTTTTATGATCTGGAGCGGTTGTGGAAGACGGCGAAGCGGCTGGAAGTTGGGGATTTAGTGCCGCGCCGAAGAAGAAGGCGGCGGTGAAGCGGGTTGGGAAAAAGCTGGCGCCGAAGCCGGTCGCGCTGAAGAAGAAGAAAAAGAAGGCCTGACCTCCGGGGCTAAAGCCCTCTTCTTCTTAGGCAGGTTGATCGCAGCGCTAAAAGCGCTGCGCCACCCACAAGCAACACTGTGGCTAAAGCCGCTATTCATATGGAATCGCTTTACGGCGCGGCTGAAGCCGCGCCCTGATACGAAGCGAAGACGTTCTGCCAGCCCAGGCCCAAGGCCATCCATGACGATCAAATCAGAATCCGCGCCGGATTGGGGGAACCAGTACCGGCTCGTCGCTTCGGAGAAGTGGAAGGCGAAGTCGGCGGCGATGGGGCAAGCCGTGACTGATGCGCTGGTGGAGTATGCGCGGCCGGCGGCGGGGATGCGGGTGCTTGACCTGGCCAGCGGGACGGGCGAACCGGCGATCAGCCTGGCGTCGCGTGTGGGCGAGGACGGACATGTTACGGCGCTTGACCTGAGTGCCGGGTTGCTGGAGATTGCCAGCAAGCGGGCGCAGGCGCGCGGGCTGACGAATTTTTCGACGCAGCAGGCGGACGCGCAGAGTCTGCCTTTTCCTGATGACAGTTTTGATCTGGCGACTTCGCGGTTTGGAGTGATGTTTTTTCCCGATCCGCGAGGCGCGTTGCAGGAACTGCGGCGGGTTTTGCGGAACCGGGCGCGGGCTTGTTTTCTGGCGTGGGGGACGATCGAGCAGCCTTACTGGCAGAGCATGATGGGCGTGGTGCAGCGGCATGTGGGCGGTCCGTTGCTAGAGGCGCATGGGCCGAATCCGTTTCGCTTTGCCGAGCCGGGGAGTTTGTCGGCGGTTTTGCGGAGCGCGGGCTTCAACGCGGTGGAGGAAGAGACGCGAACTGTGCCGTGGATTTGGCCGGGGCCGGCGGCGGAGTTGTGGGAGTATTCGCAGTCGGTGGCGGTGCCGTTTCGTCCGCTGCTGGAGCGGGTTCCGGCGGAGAAGTGGCCGCAGATTCATGCCGAGGTGCATGCGGCGGTGCGGGAGTTTGCGGACGGGGATAAAGTTGCGTTTGGAGTTTCGGTGGTGATGGCTTCGGGGACGAAGTAGGGCGGGTTCACCCGTGAAGATCAAAATTGCGTGGATTGGGAAGACGAAAGAGCCGGCGATTCAGGCCCTGACCGACGAGTATCTCAAGCGGATTGCCCGCTATGTGCCGGTGGAAGGAGTGACGCTGCGCGATGAGGCGGCGCTGCTGGCGTCGGGAGCGAAGGCTGGAGCGAAGTCTACGCTGGTGCTGATGGATTCGCGGGGCAAGGAATTTTCCTCGGAGCAGTTTGCAAAATTTCTGGGCGACTATCAGGATCGGAATCCGTTGCCGCTGGTGTTTGCTTTGGCGGCGCGGATGGGTTCAGTGATGCGGCGCGGGCCGCGGCGCAGCATACGATCTCATTGGGGAAGATGACGCTGGCGCATGAATTGGCGCGGGTGGTTTTGCTGGAGCAGGTTTATCGGGCGTTCACGATTTTGAAGGGGCATCCGTATCACTCGGGGCATTGAGTGGGGTGGGCGCTGTGGCAAGCTTTGGTTATTGGCCTGGATTTTAACGACATAGATCATTGTGGATTGTCCTACAATTAGGCATGAGACGTATTGCCATATCTGTATTGCTCACCATAACGGGTGCGCTTGCTCAGTCCGATCGGACCATCTGGCAACCCCCCACTCTCGACCTTCCAGACACGCCTCCGCATGCGACCGTTTCCAAAGAGATGATCACGAAACTGCGCGTGGCAAAGATGCAGATCATTCTCGACGAGACGCCGCTTAGCGACGTCCAGAAGAATCTTGGCGGCACCGTCGGCGCAAGCGGTGACGCGAGTGAGTCGCTTCAATGGCTCTGTTTCCACGGCTCGGACGCGAAAGGGCGATGGGCGCTCTGGCTCGAAAGCGATGAGATGGGCGGTGGCAATGTCGATGGGTTCGCCTGGCAGCGAATCCCTGAGCAGGCAAGTTTGGATCGCCGATGCCGGGCACAAGCTATTGAGATCGAGTTGCCGATCCAGCTTGCCATCGGCTTAACCGAATCCGAAGTGCGTGGGATTCTAGGTACGCCCACCGCCGAGCATGGCAATATCCTGGTCTTCGACCACGAACACCAGGAGACGATCGACAAAGAACCCTTTACTGCATCGAACAGCGTGTATGTACAGCTTCGCAGCGGCGTGGTCTGGTCTGTTCAGGTCTGGAAAAGCACGAGCAACTAGGCGCGAGCACAGTTGTCGTTGGATCGCCAAGCACTCATTTAGATTGCGACCTCACTTCTTCTGCGCGGGTGCCCGTCGCGCCCACCAGCACTTTCAGAATCTCTACCGCAAGGTCTCGGGCGGGGATGTCTTCCATGTTGGTGAGGACCACGACTCCATCCTTTTGCGTGGGGGCGATCAGGAAGGCGGTGCTGGTGCCTTGCTGGCCGCCGGTGTGGCTGACCACTTCGATGCCGGCTTCTTCGCCTTTGCCCCAGCCCAGGCCGTATCCGTCTTTCGAGCCGTCGGAGGGTTTGAGCGGGGTCCACATCAGGTCGCGGGTGGGGCGCTTGAGCAGCTTGTCGTTCAGGATGGCGACTTCGAACTTTGCCATGTCTTCGGCGGACGAGAGCCAGCCGCCGCCGGGGATTTTGTAGCTGGAGTCGAGGAAGTCGGCGTTCTGCACCGTGCCCGAATCGGTTTTCTGATAGAAGCGGGTGCGGTAGGGGATGATGGCGAAGCGGTCGTCGACCTGGGTGTGGTCCATGGCGGCGGGGAGGAAAACGTTTTGGCGCATGAAGTCCACGTACTTCGCGGACGAGGCGCCTTCGATGACGCAGCCGACCAGCGTGTAGCCTTGGGTCGAATAGTGAAACTGTTTGCCGGGATCAGAGACCAGAGCGTCGTTCTTGAAGAAGTCGAGGCCGGCCTGAATGGGATTGTCGAAGTGGCGGGTGTTGCCGATCTCCCGGTCGTCGGGTCCGCCTTTGTAGTGGCGGATGCCGGCGAGGTGGCCCATGACTTCGCGGGTTGAGATCGGTGCTTGTTTAACTGGAAACGCTGGGCAGTATTTCTGAACGGGGGCGTCGAGGTCGAGTTGTCCGCGCTCGTAGAGTTCGAGGGCGGCGGTTGCGGTAAGTGATTTCGAGATCGAGGCCAGGCGGTAGAGAGTGTGTTCGGTGGCGGGGACGTTGTTCTCGGCGTCGGCCAGGCCGAAGCCGGCGGACCATTCGTATTCGCCGTTTTCGACGACGGAGATGGAAAGTCCGGGGACGTGGGTTGAGCTCATGAATTTTGCGACGGCGGACTCGATTTGGGTGAGTTTTTCGGGGGCGAGCTTTTGTTCTTGGGCTGCGGAGTACGGCGCGAGGGTGACGCAGAAGAGGGCGGCGGCGGCGAAGAGTCGCGTCGAGAGATTTCGGGTTGGGTTCATGGATTGCCTTTCGATGAAGTTTTCTATTGTAGGCCTGGTTCGACGGAAGATGCGGCCCCAGCGCCTAAAGGCGAACCCTGGAAGGGATGGATCTACGGCACGCCTGAAGGCGTGCCCTGATACGAATCTCAGGTTCCAGCGAACGGAGTGGTTTACTCGGCGCTGAAGCGCCGCTCTTCCGCGGCACGGGACGCATTCGTCATCACTGCGATTGTCGAGGGCCCCTTCTTATTGCGTGACCGTGGCCTGGTAGCTGACGGCTTGCCAGTGGCCGGTGCGGCGCACCCAGATTCTTGTGTAGCGGTAGGGGCCGCTGAAGTCTTCGCCGAGCTGGTGGCCTTTGACGTCGGCGCGGGCAGTGACTACGGCGGTGTCGCCGTAGACGCGGACCACCATGTCGCTGACGTTGATGGTGTCGTAGCGGAGCTGGCCGCTTTTGCGGGCGGAGAGTGTGTCTTGTTTGGTCGTGACCTGGCCTAGAGGGGTGATGGCGACGTAGTCTTCGGCGAGGGTGCGCTGGGAGAAATCCGCGTCGCGGCGGATGCTGGCTTCGCGAGCCTGGCGTTCCATCTCGACGATCTCGCGGATGGTCGACTGCTCAGCCGAATCGAGGGACGAGCGGGGATGCACTGCCACGTGCTGGGCTGAAAACGCCGGCAGCGCGGCGAGCAGGGAGAACAACAACACTGCACATACAGCACAACGGTGGACTGTCTGGTTGATTACGAGCTTGTTGATCACGATGAGACCTCCGCGGTTTGCGAGGGGACAGAGATCCGCCTGACCGAGCTACGCAACCTTGGATGCTGGAGTTCCGTGGAAAAGTTAGCTGCTGCTGCTTAATTCGCTACCTGCGTTTTGCTTGCGGCTCAACTTCTGCCGAAAAACATTTTGCTGGGGCCCGAGACTTGCTTAGTTTGGCGGCGGACGAATGTGTCCGCCGCTATGCGATTGCTTTCTAACAATACAGACGGTTGAAGTGGCTGTTTCATTTCAATCTTTTTGAAAAATATCGGCGGGGGACAGTTTCTAATTTGAGTCTGAGCAGACCCCCACGTGGAAGAGGTGAGTGCAACTTTCCTTCCATGGGGAGGGTCGGGCAAAGCGTTGAAAGATTGAGGGTAGAGGCGGTTGGGCGGGATTTGGATTGTCCACTCGGGGACTGGGGTGTCCGGTACCGGACAGGGACGTTTGGCGAGTTAGGCACGAGCACTCCCATCGACGGCATCAACCGCGTCGGCCGACGTAAGGTCCTTCCCCCGGCTGTCGCCGCGCTCAGAATGACATCGGGCTTAGAACAGTGTTGAAATCGGCCCTTTGCCGGCGCTCCTCAAATCACGGAGGGCGTCATCTAGTAGAATCGGGGGTTCGACTTTCTATCTTCACTCATCGGTCTCTGATTCGTGCATGGCTGACATCCGGCGTGGGTTGATTATCGTGAATACGGGGCCGGGGAAGGGCAAGACTACGGCCGCCATGGGGACCGCGCTGCGGGCTGTGGGCCAGGGGATGCGGGTGTTGATGCTGCAGTTTTTGAAGGGCTCGTGGCATTATGGCGAGCTCGATGCCGTGAAGGCTTTCGGCGACAAGTTTGTGATGAAGCAGATGGGACGGGGATTTGTGAAAGTCGGCGCGGAGAAGCCCGATCCGGAAGATGTTCGCATGGTGGAAGAGGCCTGGGCTGAAGCTGAGGGCGCGATTCAGTCGGGGGAGTGGGATCTGGTGGTGCTGGATGAGATCAACTATGCCATCAGTTACGGCATGCTGGATCCGGCGAGAGTGGTCGAGGTTCTGAAGAAGCGGCCGGAGATGGTGCACGTGATCTTGACGGGGCGGAACGCGCACCCCACAATTGTCGAGGCCGCCGATACGGTGACGGAGATGCGCCAGGTGAAGCACGCCTATGAGAAGGGCGTGATGGCGCAGCGGGGGATCGAGTACTGAGTCGCGAGTACCGAGTCCCGAGAAAAATCTGGACTGGGTTGTCTCGGTACTGGGTACTCGGTACTCGCAACTGATTATGGCTTGGTTTAAGCGCGAATCCGGGGAGTTGGACAATTCGGGGGAGAAGACTGTCCGCACCGAAGGGTTGTGGGTGAAGTGCGAGGGGTGCCGGCAGATTATCTGGAAGAAGGATCTGGAAGACAACATGAATGTGTGTCCGAAGTGCGATAAGCACTTTCGGATCGATGCCCGGACCCGGCTGGGTCTGCTGCTCGACGATAACAAGTATGAAACTTTCGACGGGGATATTTCGTCGACTGATCCCTTGAAGTTTGTGGACTTGAAGCCGTATTCGTCGCGGCTGAAGCAGGCGCAGGAAGATACCGGGCTGAACGATGCGGTCATCAACGCGCAGGGAAAGTTGATGGGGCGGCCGGTGATAGCCAGCGTGATGGAGTACGCGTTCATTGGCGGCAGCATGGGGGCGGTGGTGGGCGAGGCGATTACGCGGGCTGTCGAACGCGCGGCTGAGACGCGGATGCCGTTGATTATTGTGTCGGCGTCGGGCGGGGCGCGGATGATGGAGGGCGTGATCAGCCTGATGCAGCTGGCGAAGATTTCCGCGGCGCTGGCTCGGCTGGACAAAGCGAAAGTGCCGTACATTTCGCTGCTGACCGATCCTACGACCGGCGGAGTGACGGCGTCGTTTGCCATGCTGGGCGATTTGAATATTGCGGAACCGGGAGCGCTGATTGGGTTTGCCGGGCCGCGCGTGATTGAGCAGACGATCCGGCAGAAACTTCCGGCGGGATTCCAGCGCAGCGAGTTTCTACTGCAGCATGGAATGCTGGACGCGGTGGTTCCGCGCAAGGAATTGAAACCTTATATTGGGCGGGCTCTGGAGTTTATGGGAAGCAGCTTCTAGCTCTTGGCTTTTGGCTCTTAGCTTAACCCGAAGCAACCCCGCCCCCGCGGAGGCGATTTCCTACCTTCCTGAATCGCTAGCCCTATTTGATAATCTGAGAATGTTCCGTCCCCTGCGGGGTGGAGCTAAGAGCTAAAGGCCAAGAGCCAAGAGCTTTCCCCATGTCCTACGAAACCGCGGTCGCGAGCATGTTTGCGCTGGGGCACGAACTGGCGCAGACGCCGTCGAATAAGTTTGACCTGGCGCATATGCGGGTGCTGCTGAGGGCCATGGAGCATCCGGAGCGGGCGTTTCCTGGCGTGCTGATTGCGGGGACGAATGGGAAGGGATCGACGGCGGCGACGCTGGCGGCGATCTTGCGGGCTTCCGGGTTGAAGACGGGGCTTTACACTTCGCCGCATCTGATTCGCATTAATGAACGCATTCGGGTGAACGGCGCGGAAATCTCCGACGATGATTTTGCGCGGCTGCATGGCGAACTGGATGGCGTTGCTGAAAAGTTGGTCGGGCCGGGGGGATTTGCCGTGGCATCCCAGCTTCTTCGAGATGATGACGGCGATTGCGTTTGTGCATTTTGCGCGCGAGCGAGTGGAGATTGCCGTGCTGGAAGTCGGTATGGGCGGCCGGCTGGATGCGACGAACGTGGTCGAGCCGCTGGTCAGCGTGATTGCTGACATTTCGCTGGATCATCAGAAGTTTCTGGGCAATACGGTCGGCGAGATTGCGCGGGAGAAGGTTGGGATCATACGGCCGGGCGGCGTGGTGGTGACTTTGCCGCAGACGCCGGAGGCCAATGATGTGATTGGGAATACGATTCTTGATCTGGGGGCGCGCGGGGTGAATGCGGTGCAGTATGTGCCTCCGGTTTCGCCGGGGAGCGGGGATTGGCTGAGAATCGGGAAAGAAAAATCTTTCACCACAGACGACGCAGAGAAAGACGGGGAGAACCTCCGTTCTAGATTTGTTTATCGGTATCCGCTGCAGGTGATGGGGACAGAGATTCTGGTGGAGACTCCTTTGGTGGGGCGGCATCAGTTGCGGAATGTAGCGCTGGCGGTGGCTGCGGCGGAGGAGTTGAGCAAGCTTGGATTCAGTGGGATCACGCCCTCTTCAATTGAACGCGGAATTCGCGAGACGCGGTGGCCGGGGCGTTTTCAGGTGATCAGCGCGACTGGCTGGCTGGCCGGAGATGGTGCTGGATGTGGCGCATAATCCGGCGGGAGCGTGGGCCCTGCGATCTGCCCTTTCGGAGCGCTATGACGGCCGTCCGCTGATTTTTGTTTTTGGGGCGATGCGCGACAAGGCAATCTCAGAGATGACGGAGATTTTATTTCCGTTGGCGGAGCGGGTGATTGCGACGCGGGCGGAGAATCCGCGGTCGGCGTCTCCGGAGGAGATACGCGAGGCCGGGAAGCGGACCGGGACTGAGATCGAGACGGTCGTGGAGATCGAGGCGGCGCTGAAGCGGGCGCAGGCTGAGGCTCGGCCCAGCAGCGTGATTGTGGTGACGGGATCGATTTATTTGGTGGGGGAAGCGATGCGGGTGCTGGGAGTCGGCGCATAGGCGCAGCGCCTGAAGGCGCGATTCGTCTGGGGCGCTTGTGGTATGCCTGAAGGCATACCCTGATACGAAGCAGCGGTTTCGCCTAGAATGGAAGTGTGGCAGAAGTGAATTCATCGGTCGAGCGTTTGGAAACGGGCCCAGCGGAGAATGGCCAGCTGGAGAATGGCCAGGCGCAAGATAGCGGCGTGGATCGGGCCGCGCCTGCTGGGATTGCAGTTGCCTCTGAGCCGGTCCTGCCGCGGCGAAGTCCGCACGCGATTCCTGAGCTAACGCATGGCTGGCTAAGCCGGCTGCGATCTTATTTTATTCTCGATCCGCTGATCTGGTTTTATACGCTGGCGATGGGGCTGGTGGCGATTCCGGGCGGCATGTTTGACCGTAGTGGGCGGCGGCTGCATTGGTTTTCGCACGCCTGGTCGTGGCTGATCATGAAGACGATTTTGTCGCCGGTGAAAATCACCGGGCTGGACAAGATCGATACGTCGAAGCCGTATGTGTATGCGGTGAATCATGCGTCGGCGCTCGACATTCCCGTTCTTTATACGTATCTGCCGTTTCAGTTCCGCATTGCGTTTAAGAAAGAGTTGCTGGCGTATCCGATCGTGGGATGGCAGCTCAGGCGCTCGGGGCAGGTTTGCATCGATCAGCAGAATCCGGCGCACTCGATCAGCAGCATTCGCGCGGCGTTGAAGGGGCTAAAGGCGGGGCTGCCGCTGGTGATTTATCCCGAGGGCGGGCGCACGCCGGATGGGGAGATCAAGCCGTTTCTGGCGGGCGCGTTTTTTCTGGCGATCAAGGCGCAGGTGGATATTGTTCCGGTGGCGCTGGTGGGAACCTACGAACTGCTGCCGATGGATACGTATCACATCAAGTGCCGTCCGCTGGAGATGCGGGTGGGCGAGCCGATTCCGACGGCCGGGCTGACGCTGCGGGATCTGGAAACGTTGTCGGCGAAAGTGAAGAAGGCGGTCGAGGAGTTGTACTACCGGCCGTGAATACCGCTCGCTCCGTTCGATATTTCAGTGGTGGGTTATTTTCAAGGCATTTACGGCGCGGCTGAAGCCGCGCCCTTTCAACCCAAAATCAACAGAAGTTTCCGCGGGGCATGCATCGCGGAGAAAGTTTATCCGCTAAGCGGCCTTTTTGTCATCGCAAAGATGCTGGTAGTATTCGCGGCCGCGCTGGTAGCCGCGAGTGAACGGGGCTTCGACTTGCTCCCCGGGATGTTGGCGCTGCACATCTTCGAGGGCGGCATTCATTTCGCCGGAGACCTGGTCGAATTCCAGGCAGCGGGTCCTGGCATGCAGGGCGGCCTGGAAGCCTAGGCGAAAGAATTCTTCATCCTGGGCGAAGCTTGCTCCTGATTTTGTGTAATGGCTTTCTTCGGCGCTGCGCAGGCCGACCCACCATTGCTCGCGGGCCGCGTCGACGGACTCAGCGCCCTGTAGTTTCAGCAGATCGCGGAGCAGCGACGCGGATTGCTGGTCTTCAGCGAGCAGGATCACCACGCTGCGGCCCTGGCGCAGAGCGTCTTCGTAAACGTAAATCTCGTCTTCGGGGATTCCTTGAGTCGTGGATTTCTCCAACTCATTGCCAGCAGCGGCACCGATGGTTGCGCCTGCGGCGCCGAGAATGGCTGCCCCGAGAAGGCCGACGGCTGTAATCGGTCCCAGGCCGGGAACGAGCGCCATCAATAGAGAACCGCCGGCAAAGCCGACGCCGCCGCCAGCTACGGCGCCCACGGCTTTGCCCATCCCGGGCTGCTCGGTGGCGTCGACGGGAACGACCTGCATCTCTTTATTTATCTGATCCACCGTTCCGGGGAGGAGGAGCGTGATCCGGTCGAATGAGATGCCGGCTTTGCGCGCTTCCTGGACGGCTTTTTCCGCGCCTTCCCGGGTTTTGAATACTCCGCTGATCGCTTCCATAAAGCCTCTCTTAACCCTGCTTTAGAACTGCCCCAGTTAAGCCAAAGGACGGCGCGAATGGGCCCCCTCGGGGCACCCGCAGGCAGCACACAACTCTCTGATGCCGGAATGTGCGGTCAGAGTTACTAAAAATATGCGGCGCGATTTTTTTCCATCCGTAACCTTTCTGCCCGCCGCGGCGTTACCCTTATGTAAGGCAGAGATTGCAAGACGGGATTCGGAGAATTCGTTGAAGGCTCTGAAGAAAGAAGCGGACGAGCGGCTTCTGATCGAGGCTGCGCAGGAGGATCCTGCGTGCTTTGCGGAGCTTTACGAAATTAACTTCGAGCGCGTGTATGCCTACATTGTGAAGCGGGTGCAGAACCGGACCGAAACGGAAGACCTGACCGCGGAAGTGTTTCATCAGGCGCTGGCGAATTTGAAACGGTTTGAGTGGCGCGGGATTCCGTTTGCGGCGTGGCTGTTTCGGATTGCGGCGAATTTGATTTCCGATCGCTGGCAGAGGTCGGGTCGGGAAGTTGTGGATGACGTCGCTCTCGAGTCGGCGCAGGCCGAATCTGGGAAGATGGGTGCGGCGGAGATTGAGGAAGCGGAGCGGCGCGCGACTTTGTTTCGCCTGGTGGAAACGCTGCCGGTAGAACAGCGGCGGGTGGTGGTGCTGCGGTTTGTGGAAGAGAAAAGTATCAAGGAAGTGGCGCGGGAGATTCGCAAGACTGAGGGCGCGGTGAAGCAACTGCAATTTCGCGCGCTCACGAGCCTGCGAACGCGCATGGAGGGTGCCGATGCCTAAGCGCTCTCTGAATCCGGGGAACGGCGGCAAGAACAACGCCGAGCAGAAAAAGATCGAGCATCTGAGCAAGGCGCTCGACTCGATGCTGGCGCGGAATGATGGACGATCTACGAAGGCGGCGGGGGAAACTGAGCCACTTGTACGCATCGCGGCGGACTTGCGCAATCTGCCGAGTGCGAGTTTCAAGGCCAGATTGAAATCCGAATTAGGAGCTAAGAAGATTATGTCTACCGTTGCCGAACCCGTTACCAAATCCGTCGTCCAGACTGTTTCCGCCGGGCGCATCAGTGCGTCGCCGCGGTTGGCGTTCCGCGATCCTGCCAAGGCGATTGAGTTTTACAAGCAGGCGTTAGGCGCCAAAGAAAAATTCCGCTTCCAGGTTGGCGACGATATTCCTCACGCCGAACTCCAGATCGGCGATTCGAGCATCGCAGTGACCGGAGAGTGGCCGGAGGGCAACCGCTTCAGCGCCGAGACGCTGGGCAACTCGCCAATCTGGATGACAATCCAGGCGCCCAATGTAGATCAATTCGTCGACCATGCCGTGGCCCATGGAATGAAGCTGGTGCGCGAGCCGAAGGACCAGTTCTACGGACATCGCGATGCCCTGCTGAGCGATCCGTTCGGCTATACCTGGAATGTCTCAAGCGTCATCGAAGAAATGTCGGTCGACGAAATGCACCGGCGCATGAAAGGTCTGATGCAGGGTCCCGAAGGCGGAAGTATGCCCGAAAGCGACAAGCCCAAGGTCAGCCCGATCCCGCGCGGCTTCCGCATGGTGACGCCTTATCTCGTCGCTGCGGACGGGCTGGAGCTGCTGGAATTCACCAAGCAGGGTCTGGGCGCGGAAGAAATTATGCGGGCGATGATGCCGACGGGCGTGCACTCGGAAGTGCGCATCGGCGATACCCGTCTGATGGTGGGTGGCGGCATCGCGGGAAAGAAATTCCCCGGCACGCTGCAGCCGGGCGCGCTGCATATCTATGTCGACGATGCAGATGCGGTCACGCGGAAAGCCGTCGCGGCAGGGGCGACGCTGATTGATCCGGTGCGCGATCAGGAATATGGCGAACGGTCGAGTACAGTGCGGGATAAGGCGGGAAATTATTGGTATATCGCCACGGCCAAGGGCGAGAAGCACGTCCCTGAAGGGCTGTTCGATGTGAATCCGTATCTACATCCTCGGCGCGCCGAACCGCTGATCAGCTTCCTAAAGCGCGCCTTCGAGGCCGAGGAAGTGGCGAAGTACGCTTCGCCCGACGGGGTTGTGCACCATGCCGTGATTCGCGTCGGTGATTCCGTGCTGGAGATGGGCGAGGCTCACGGCAAGTACGAGCCGATGGAGGCCATGTTCTACCTCTACGTCCCGAACATGGATGACGTCTATCGCCAGGCGCTGGCCGCAGGCGCGACTTCCTTCCAGGAGCCGACCGATCAGCCCTACGGCGATCGCAACGCCGGCGTGAAGGACGCGTTCGGGAACAAGTGGTACATCGCCACGCATGTCAAGGATGTGGCGATGTAAAGTGGTGATGAAATGATTAGAGGGGCGGGGCCTGGCGCCTGCCCCCTTATCTTTGTGGTACGTGCTTCGCGGGCCGTCCCTTCGCAGCTCTTCGATCTGAAATTGAGTACTAACGGACTCACCTAACGAATGTCATCCCGCAAGAGCGCGCTGAGCGCTCTGGAGGGACCTTATGAACCCAGATGCCGCTTGTACGGATGCGAGGATTGCCTGCACTGCATGAAGCGCAGGCGCTCACATCTACTTCGTCAACAGCGCCGGCTCACGTAAGGTCCCTCGCCCGGCTGTCGCCGCGCTCAGGATGACATCGCACCGAAACAATTTTGAAATTGAGCCATTACTTATCTCATGCGCGGTTTGGCGGTTTGACCCTCCCCATTCCCTTCTTTAGACTGAAAGATCCAGGATTCCTGCAGGTCTCGAACTGGTCTTAAAACTATGGCTGACAGCATTCAGGTGAAACTCCCGGATGGGAGTGTGAAGGAAGTTCCTAAAGGTACGACGGCGCTCGACATTGCGAAGTCGATCGGACAGCGGCTGGCGGATGCGGCGCTGGCGGCGAAGGCGAATGGCGATCTCATCGATCTGACGCGTCCGCTGGAGAAAGATACTGAGCTGCGCCTGATTACCGAGAAAGATCCGGAGGCGTTGGAAGTTTTTCGGCACTCGTCGGCGCATTTGCTGGCGGCGGCCGTGCTCGAGTTGTTTCCGGAGACCAAGCTGGGGCATGGGCCGGCGACGGAGAACGGATTTTTTTATGACTTCTACCGGCCGACGCCGTTTACGCCGGAGGATCTGGAAAAGATCGAAAAGAAAATGCAGGAACTGGTGCAGCAGAATCTGCCGTACGCGCGCGAGTTTCTGCCGCGCGACCAGGGGCTGGCGGAGTTTAAAAAAGAAGGCGATTTCATGAAGTGCCACTTCATCGAGCAATTCACCAAGCCCGATGAAAAGATTTCGATCTATCGCACCGGGAAGTTTACGGATTTTTGCCGCGGTCCGCATATTCCGTCGACCGGGAAGATCAAGGCGTTCAAGCTGTCGAACATTGCCGGGGCGTACTGGCTGGGAGATGAGAAGAATCCGCAGTTGCAGCGCATTTATGGGACTTCGTTTTTTTCGAAGAAGGACCTTGACGATCATCTCAAGCAGATTGAGGAGACCAAGAAGCGCGATCATCGCGTGCTGGGGCAGCAGCTGGATTTGTTTTCGATTCAGGAACTGGCCGGGCCGGGGCTGATTTTCTGGCATCCCAAGGGCGGGATCATCCGCAAAGAGATGGAAGACTGGATGCGCGCGGAGTATCTGAAGCGCGGTTATTCGCTGGTCTATACGCCGCATGTGGCGCGGCGGCAGCTGTTCTTCACCTCGGGGCACGAGGGCTACTACTCGCAGAATATGTTCGATGCGATGGAGCTCGATGACGCGGAATATCGGCTGAAGCCGATGAATTGTCCGGGGCACATTCTGATTTACAAAGATTCGCTGAAGTCGTATCGCGATTTGCCGGTGCGGCTGGGCGAGTTGGGCACGGTGTATCGGTATGAACGATCGGGCGTGATGCACGGCTTGCTGCGCGTGCGCGGGTTTACCCAGGATGATTCGCACATTTTTTGTACGCCGGAGCAGGTCGAAGGCGAGATTACTGGGTGTCTCGATTTCGCGCTGGATGTGTTGAAGGATTTTGGTTTCGACAAATATCAGATCGAACTCTCGACCTGGAATCCGGATGACCGCAAGAATTTTGTGGGCAGCGAAGAGCAATGGCTGCACGCGATTCAATCGCTGGAAAATGTTCTGAAGCGTAAGGGTGTTGAGTACAAGACGATCCCGGGCGAAGCGGCGTTTTATGGACCGAAGATCGATATCAAATTAGTGGACGCGATTGGACGGCTGTGGCAGCTTTCGACGGTGCAGGTTGACTTCAACCTGCCGGCACGCTTCGGCCTGGAATACGTCGCCGAGGATGGATCGCGCAAGCAGCCGGTGATGGTGCATCGCGCACTCTTCGGATCGATCGAGCGATTCTTCGGCGTGCTGATCGAACATTATGCGGGCGCGTTTCCGGTGTGGCTGTCGCCGGTGCAGGCGGTGATGATCCCGATCAGCGAGCGGCATGCGGAGTATGCGAACAAAGTCGCGGCACAGCTTAAGGCGATTGGCGTGCGCGTGGAAGTGGATGCGCGCAACGAAAAGATGAATGCGAAGATCCGTGAACACGCCATGCAGAAGGTGCCGTTCTTACTCGTGGTCGGGGATAAAGAGGCGGAGGCGGCGAAGGTGAATGTGCGCTCGCGCGGGAAAGAGAAGACGGAGGACATGGCGGCGTCGGAGTTTGTGGAGAAGATTGGGAAGCTGATTGCGGAGAAGAGTGCGGGAGTGTAGTTCAAGAGGGCGACGTTATGTGGCGAATTTCAGTTCTTCTGATCTTGTTGTCCCTTTGCGTGGCAGCAACTCCGGAAGGCCGCGCCCAGTCAACCCAACAGGCCGTCTCGGTAAGTATGCTGCAGCTGCTCACGACGCCAGAGCAGTTCGACGGGAAGCTTGTTTCGGTGATCGGATTCCTGACGATGGATCATGAGGGAGATCTGTTGTTTGCCCACCAAGAGGATGCGGTTCACGTAATCCTTGGCAACGCTATTCACATTGAAGGAACCAAACAGATGTTTGCGGGGAGAGAAAAGCTGGACATGAAGTACGTAAAGGCGCTCGGAACGTTTAAGGCGAGTAACAGACGTAGGATTCCATTCTACAGCGGCGCGATCGTTGGAATAAGGAGCTGTGAGCTTTGGTCGGACCCTGCGCACCCGATTAGCCAAAGGCTTAGAGAGTTACCCGATGCAGGCCCAAAGCCCTAGCAGCTTCGTAACGAAAGTGTTTGCGCTAATATCCGCGCTGCTCCCTCACGGTTGAGCGTTGTACCATGTTCCCGTGCATTCCCTGGCGGAGCGCGTGCTTTCTCACATTCGGCGGCAGGAAATGCTGCGGGCGGGGGATCGCCTGGGCGTGGCCGTTTCCGGGGGGATTGATTCGGTCGCTCTTTTGCGGGTGCTGCTGGAGTTGCGGGGGGAGTTGGGGATTGTGCTTTCGGTGGTTCATTTCAATCATCGGCTGCGCGGGGGTGAGTCGGAGGCGGATCAAGAATTTGTCGAGGGGCTGGCTCGCGAGCATGGGCTGGAGTTTTATTGCGACGGCGATGATGTGGCGGGGCATGCGGCTGAGGAACATGTCAGTCTGGAGACGGCGGCGCGGGAGTTGCGGTATGGATTCTTTCGGTATTTTTGGGCGACGGAGCCGACCTTCAGGGGCTAAAGCCCAATTCTTCTTCGGCGCTTAACGGCACGGCTGAAGCCGTGCCCTTCCACGAAACGCTCTTCCGGCGCGGCTGGAAGCCGCGCCCTTTCAAAGCCGCACTCCGAGGCCGGGAACCGCAATCCTCCCAATCCGATGAGCTTCTGAAACGGCGCCAAAAGCCAGCTCGACAAGATCGTCACGGGGCACACGCTCGATGATCAGGCGGAGACTGTGCTCATGCGGATGATTCGCGGGGCCGGGGTGCGGGGGCTGGGGGCGATTTATCCGCGGATTGTGGTTGAGGACGATGAGGGGGAGATTTCGGGGGAGATTGTCCGGCCGCTGCTGCGTGTGCGTCATCGCGAACTGGAGCAGTATCTCGAGGAGATTGGGCAGCGGTGGCGCGAGGATTCCAGCAATGATGACGAGCGGTTTACGCGCAACCGGGTGCGAAAGTTGGTCGTGCCGCTGCTGGAGAAAGAATTCAATCCTTCGGTGGCGGAGAATCTGGCAGAGTTGGCGGAGATTGCGCGCGGGGAAGAGGATTATTGGGAGAACGAAGTTTCGGGGTGGTTGGGGACGGTTGTGCAGTGGTCGGAGCCGGAGTGGGCGCGGGCGGTGTCTGCTGGTGACGGGCTGGTGCAGATTGGAGGGCTGGGGGATTTCGGCGGGGGTTCCGTCGAGTCCGCCTCCGGTTCCATGAATGAAGCTTCATCTGCTTTTGAAAAAAATCCCATTTCTCGCGCCAAGGACGCGCGAGAAATGGGGCACCCGGAGCACGATAATTTGCAGACCCGGATGGCTGATGCTTCTTGGGTGGTGATGAATGCTGCGGTGTCGCGGATTTGGTTTTTGGGAGAATCCGTGGCGGTGCAGCGGAGGCTGGTGAAGGCGATTGGGGAGAACGCGGGGATTCCGCTGGAGTTCAAACACGTGGAGGAAATTCTGCGGGTAGCGGGAGAAGAAGATGCGTCGGGTAAGGCGTTGTCGTTGCCGCTTGGGTGGAAGCTGTGGGTGGAGGCGGATACGCTGAGATTTGTGACTCCGGATTTGCGCGAGCCTTTGCCTCTCCCGGACTACGAGTATGAACTTGCAGTGCCAGGGAGGATTGCGGTTTATGAGGCGGGATTCTTGATCGAGGCTCGGCTTGTTCCCGTGGGCGAGACGGCGGCGTATAATCCGGAGCAACTCCTGGATGCGGAAAATCTGCCCGGATCGTTAAGGGTTCGGAACTGGCGTCCGGGAGACCGATACTGGCCGGCCCATACGAAGTCCCCCAAGAAGATTAAGGAATTGCTGCAGGAGCGTCACGCGGCCCAGCCGGAGCGCAAGGCGTGGCCGGTGATCATGGGCAGTGAAGGTGAGATTGTGTGGATGCGCGGGTTTGCTTTGCCGGCGAAGTTTCGAGGAAAGCCGGGGCGGGCGGCGGTGCTGATTTTGGAGACAGCGCTCGGCACGGGCGCGGCAGAGTGATTTGCGGGTCGGGATCCATCGAACTGCGTTGTTGTCCACTTCGTGGGCGACAACCTCGCTCAGGATGACAGGGCGTCGTAAAAGCTGGATGAATTCTGGAGGCAGGCTAATTTCATGAATGGTCCGCGAGTCGAGCCGCTGCGCCCGGTCATATCGAGCGATCAGATTCAGAAGCGCATCAAGGAACTGGCGCGGCAGATTTCCGATGACTACAAGGGGCAGACCATCCAAATGCTGGCCGTGCTGGAAAATGCCTTCATGTTTCAGGCCGACTTGGTGCGGGCGATCGAAGTGCCGGTGGTCTGCCAGTTCATTAAGCCGAAATACACGCGGCCACCCAGTGGGGCGTCGCACGAGGTGATGGAGATTTTTTTTAGCCACGAGCCGGATATTCGCGGGCAGCACATTTTGCTGGTGGAGGGGCTGGTGCATTCGGGCGTGACCAGCGAATTTCTGATGAGCGATCTGCGATCGCGGGGCGCGGCGTCAGTAAAATTGGTGACGCTGCTCGACCGGCAGTCGGCGCGGCGCGTGCCGCTGCAGCCGGATTATTTCGGGTTTCTTGTGGATGAAACTTTTCTGGTGGGCTACGGCTTGGGCGCGGTGGAACAGACCAACCGGAATTTGCCGTACCTGGCAGCGCCAACTGCAATAGCGCCAGTGACTTAAGTCATAGCAAAGCGAACGCGCCTTTTCTGTGGAGAAAAGGTAGAATGAGGTATTAATACCGATTTCTGCCAATCGAAAATCGCGGAAGGGCATCTAATCGATGTAGGAGCCTCGGAAGCTGGCTGTAGACAGCTGCCGTTTCGACCTTAGGAGTGTACTCGGTGAATTCAACTGTAAAAACCGTGCTGTTCTGGTTGCTGATTGGGGTCTCGGCGCTGTTGTTGTACACGGTGGTCAAAGGCGCCCGCGACAGCCAGAAAGATGCAGAGTTGCACGTCCCCCAATTCATGAGTGAATTGGACCAGAACAACCTTCAGGAATTCACGGTCAATGGAATGGAAGTGCGCGGAAAGCTGCGCAACAATTCCCTGTTTCACGCGACCGTGCCGGCGAACTACTTTACCCCGGAAGTGCTGAAGGATCTGAAAGCCAAGGGAGTGGACTTCAAGTTCACTGACGCCAACAGCGGAAGTTTGCCGCTGCAGCTGTTGGGCACCTGGGCTCCGCTGATTCTGCTGGGCGCGCTGTGGTTCTTCATGATTCGCCAGATGCAGACCGGCGGGAATAAGGCGCTGTCGTTCGGCAAGAGCCGGGCGCGGCTGCTCTCGATGCAGCAGAAGAAAGTTACGTTCAAAGACGTGGCCGGAGTGGAAGAGGCCAAGGAAGAACTGCGCGAGATTATCGAGTTCCTGCGCGAGGCGCAGAAGTTCCAGAAGCTAGGTGGGCGCATTCCCAAGGGCGTGCTGCTGGTGGGGTCTCCGGGAACGGGCAAGACGTTGCTGGCGCGCGCGGTTGCGGGCGAGGCGAACGTTCCGTTCTTCTCAATTTCAGGCTCGGATTTCGTCGAGATGTTTGTGGGCGTGGGCGCGAGCCGCGTACGCGATTTGTTTGAGCAGGGCAAGAAGAACGCTCCGTGCATTATTTTCATCGACGAGATTGACGCTGTCGGACGGCACCGTGGTGCTGGTTTGGGCGGCGGACACGACGAGCGCGAGCAGACGTTGAACCAGTTGCTGGTGGAGATGGACGGCTTTGAATCGAACGAAGGCGTGATTCTGATGGCTGCGACGAATCGTCCGGACGTGCTTGATCCGGCGCTGCTGCGGCCGGGGCGATTTGACCGGCGCGTGGTGGTGAGTCTTCCGGATGTGCGCGGGCGCGAGGAAATTCTTCGCGTGCACACCCGCAAAATTCCCTTGGCAGAGGACGTTGATCTCTCTGTGCTGGGCCGCGGAACACCGGGATTCTCGGGCGCGGACTTGGCCAACATGGTGAATGAAGCGGCGCTGGCTGCGGCGCGGCAGAATCGCAAGGCCGTGCTGATGTACGACTTCGAATTGGCCAAAGATAAAGTGTTGATGGGTGTGGAGCGCAAGTCGCTTCTGCTCACTGACGAAGAGAAAAAGAACACTGCATATCACGAAGCGGGTCACGCTCTGGTGGGCGTGAAGCTGCCGAATTCCGATCCTGTGCACAAGGTCACGATCATTCCCCGTGGGATGTCGCTGGGCTTGACGCAGTATCTGCCGATTGACGATCGCCACAGCTATTATCGTGACTACCTGCAGGCGCGTCTGGCGATTCTGATGGGCGGACGCGTCGCGGAGGAGATTTTCCTGAACCAGGTGTCCACCGGCGCGGGCAACGACATTGAGCGAGCCACTGACATGGCGCGCAAGATGGTCTGCGAGTGGGGCATGAGCGATTTAGGGCCGCTGACTTTCGGCAAGAAAGAAGAGCAGATCTTCCTCGGCCGCGAGATTTCTCAGCATCGCGATTACAGCGAAGACACGGCCATCAAGATCGACCAGGAAGTTCGTAAACTGGTTACGGCGGGCTACAACACGGCCCGGCAGATCGTCTCCGACAACCGTGACATTCTGGAGCGAATTGCTAAGGCACTCATCGAACGTGAGGTGCTCGACGCCGTGGAACTGAAGATGCTGGTCGACAACCAGCAGCTTCCTCCAGTGCAGCCGCCGCCTTCGTCGAAGGACGACGGCGTACAACACGTAATCAAGCCGGACCTGCAGCCGGGACGCGCCAAGGGCGGGGAACGGCCGGCTACGGCGTAAGGGTGGGCGAGGGTTAGTTCTTGGGGCGGCCTCCGTGGCCGCCCCTAGGTTTTTGTGGTATTGCCGAGGGCCAGCGGTTCTTAAGATCGCGTTGCGCTGATGCTTTACTTCGCTCGATATGACGGGCCATTATGGTTTGTTACTGCGTCGATTCAACGGTCCTCAATGGGCTCAAAAAACTGCTCGCTTGTGGTATAATTTGACAAGTGGCAATACGGCCCTAAGTATTAGGAAATTCAATAACTTGAAGTCTTTTAGCGGAGGCTTCATAGAGGCCGATCCGGGTCGAAATTCCAGCCGCATTTTAGTGATTCGCAAGACCAGGTTTGAGATAAAAAATCGGGACATTTTCGCGGAGCGGAATGGCCACCAAAGAGATTCAAACTCCCATCGTTGATACCAAAACAAAAAACGGAAAAGTGACGGCGATCGATGAACCGAATGCTGCGCCTGTGAGCGGCAATGGCGACGGCGGCTATAACGCCGATTCGATCAAAGTGCTGGGCGGCATGGAGGCGGTGCGCAAGCGGCCGGCGATGTACATCGGGTCGACGGGCGAACTGGGGCTGCATCACCTTGTGTATGAAGTTGTCGACAATTCCGTCGACGAGGCTCTGGCTGGATTCGCCACGAAAATTGAAGTCACGATTCACCTCGACAATTCGATCACCGTCATCGATGACGGGCGCGGCATTCCGGTCGACGACATGGTGATCGATGGACAGAAGGTTTCCGCGGCGCAGGTGGTGATGACTACATTGCACGCCGGCGGAAAGTTTGATTCGTCGACTTACAAAGTTTCCGGCGGATTGCACGGCGTGGGGGTTTCGTGCGTCAATGCGCTGAGCGAAGATCTGGATCTCGAGATCTGGCGCGATGGTTCAACGTGGCAGCAGAATTATTCCAAGGGCGATCCGACCAACAAGCTTTCGAAAACCGGAGCAACCAAGAAGCGCGGGACCAAAGTTCATTTCCTGCCGGATCGCTCGATTTTTACTGCGACCGAATATAACTACGACACGCTGGCTCAGCGCTTGCGCGAGCTCGCATTCCTGAACAAGGGATTGCAGATCACGCTGACCGACGAGCGCAATACGGACTCGAAAACCGGCGAGCCCAAGCATACGGAGTTCAAGTACAACGGCGGGATCGCGGAGTTCATCAAGCATCTCAATCGCGGCAAGCAGGTGCTGCACGACAAGCCGATTTACATGGAAGCCGAGCGCAATGGCGTGGCGATGGAAATCGGGCTGCAGTACAACGACGCGTATTCGGAATCGGTGTTCAGCTTTGCCAACAACATCAATACGATTGACGGCGGCACGCATCTTTCTGGCTTTCGCACGGCGCTCACGCGGACGATCAATTACGCGGGACAGCAGATGGGGCTGTTCAAAGATGTGAAAGAAAATCTGACGGGCGATGACGTGCGCGAAGGACTGGTCGCGGTCATCAGCGTAAAGCTGTCTCAGCCGCAGTTTGAAGGGCAGACCAAGGGCAAGCTGAATTCTGATATTGCCGGAGTTGTGACGCAGTTTGTGAATGAACGGCTCGGCGCATTTTTTGAGCAGAACTCTCCGGTTGCCAAGCGGATTATCAACAAGGCGGTCGACGCGGCGCGAGCGCGTGAAGCGGCGCGTAAGGCGCGCGATCTGACGCGGCGCAAGGGCGCGCTCGATTCCGGCGGGCTGCCAGGTAAGCTTGCTGATTGTTCGGAACGCGACCCGAATCGCTGCGAATTATTTCTGGTTGAGGGCGAGTCCGCAGGTGGGACCGCGAAGCAGGGGCGCGACCGTCGCTTCCAGGCGATCCTGCCGCTCAAAGGAAAAATTCTCAACGTCGAAAAAGCCCGCTACGACAAGATGCTGGCGCACGAGGAAATTCGCGCCATGATCACGGCGCTGGGGACGGGCATTTCGAAGGAAGATTTCGATCCGACGAAAGTGCGGTACGGGAAAATTATTCTGATGACCGACGCCGACGTCGACGGATCGCACATCCGCACGTTGCTGCTGACGTTTTTCTTCCGCCACATGCAGGAACTGATCAAACGCGGGAATGTGTTCATCGCGCAGCCGCCACTGTTCTCGCTGAAGAAGGGCAAGTCGCAGCAGTACATCAAGGACGAACGTGAATTTGTGAAAGTCATGGTGAAGCGCGCGGCCGATGGGCTGAGCGTGCGTTATGGCGAGGGCGCCGCGAAGATTGAAGGTAAAGATCTGGCGCGGTTTATGACTGTGCTCGATGAGTATCTGGGCTTCTTTGAGAAGCTCGACAAGCGGGTGCGCAGCGAGCGCGTGACCGAACTGATTCCGAAACTTGATCTGGCGAAGCGTGCGGATTTTGAAGGCGAGAAGAAAGCGCCGCCCAAGAAGATTGAGCGCCTGGAAAAGGAACTGAAGAAGCTTCAAAAAGACGAAGGCTTCAAGAGCGTCGAAGCGCGCTTTGATGAAGAGCATAACTTGTGGGAAGTGAGCTTCGTCAACAAGCACGGTGCCGAGCACACGATCAATTGGGTGCTGGCATCGAGCGCGGAGTGCCGTCAGCTGATTTCGAAGTACAAGCAGATCGAGCCTTACATGGAGCCTCCGTTTGTAGTGGAGACGCTGGCCAAGGCTGCGCCCGCGGGTGAGGAAGCGACGGACGAGGCTTCATCGGGCGACGGAGAGAAGGGCGAGAAGAAGGCGGCGAAGGCTGCGAAGCGCAAGGCTGAAGTTGAAGTCGTCGAGAAGACGAACGTTCGCGAGCTTCGCGATTATGTGATCAACGAGGGGCGCAAGGACTTCACCATCCAGCGTTACAAGGGGCTGGGCGAGATGACGGCGCCGCAGTTGTGGGAGACGACGATGGATCCGGAGCGGCGGACTTTGCTGTCGGTTCGTCTGGAAGACATTGCCGAGTGCGAGACCATTTTCACCACGCTGATGGGCGAGGATGTGGAAGCGCGGCGCAAGTTTATTGAAGAGAATGCGCTCGATGTGAAGAACCTGGATATTTAGAATATCGACAGTTCGAACTTCTTTGCCACGGATCTTCGCGGATTTTGCACGGATAGACCAAACTAAAGAGTATTCGGGCGGCCTTCGGGTCGCCCTTTTTGTTTAGGGGGCTCTCTCAGCTTCAACAGCCTTACAATGTCCCGATATGATTCGACGCCGGGCGCTCTCGCTTTTGTTATCGATCGCTATTCTGACTCCTACTTTGTTTGCTGTTGACTCCTCCCCCGCTCCGACGCCGCCCATGGGGTGGAACAGTTGGGATTCTTATGGGACCACGGTGCGCGAGGGGCAGGTTAAGGCCAATGCGGACTGGATGGCCGAATATCTTGCGAAGTATGGATGGAAATATATCGTGGTCGACATTCAGTGGTATGAGCCGAATGCGCAGGGACACGACTACAAGCCGGGCGCGCCGCTGACGATGGATGGGTATGGGCGGCTGATGCCGGCGGTGAATCGGTTTCCGTCATCGGCTAATGGCGCGGGGTTCAAGCCCTTGGCGGATTATGTTCACGGCAAAGGCTTGAAGTTTGGCATTCACATTATGCGCGGGATTCCGCGGCAGGCGGTGGAGAAAAATCTTCCGATCAAAGGCACGGCGTACCACGCCGCCGAGATTGCCGACAAAGAAAATGCGTGCCGGTGGAATCCGGATATGTGGGGCGTGGACACGACGAAGCCGGGAGCGCAGGCTTATTACGATTCAATTGCGGAGTTGTATGCATCCTGGGGCGTAGATTTTATCAAGGCGGATGATATGGGGAGCCATCTGTATCAGCCGGCGGAGATGAAAGCTTTGAGTCTGGCGATGCGAAAGACGGGGCGGGCGATGGTGCTGAGCATCTCGCCGGGGCCGGCGCCGGTTTCGGAAGCGGAATTCTTTGAGAAGTATGCGCAGATGTGGCGCATCTCGGATGATTTCTGGGATGACTGGAAACTGCTGCGGCAGCAGTTCGACTTCACGCGCGACTGGGCTGCGTTTGTGGGGAAGAACGGAACCTGGCCGGATGCGGATATGCTTCCGCTGGGGCGCCTGAAGGTGACAGACAAGGAGGGCGGAGGCACGCCGAGCCACTTCACTCCGGATGAACAACGGACGGTGATGACTCTGTGGAGCATTTTTCGTTCGCCGCTGTTTTTTGGAGGCGACTTGCCAAGTAATGATGCGGTTACGACTGCGCTGATTACGAACGAGGAAGTGTTGGAAGTTGATCAGCATAGTCATGGAGGGCATCAGGCGCTTGATCGCGGGAATATTCGCGCTTGGGTGGCGGATAGGGATTCGGGCTCACATTATGTGGCCGTGTTTAATCTTGCTGAAACGGCCGAGAAACTCGATTTGCGCTGGAGTGATGTTGGGCTAGCGGCGCGAAGTGGAGAGGTGCGGGATTTGTGGGCGCGCAAGGATCTAGGGAAGTCTGAGGGAGTTCGGATTCAGTTGCCAGCGCATGGGAGTGCGTTGTATCGGGTGCGAGGAGAGTAGGAGACGCTGGGAAACTTGCTACTGCGCCCAAGGCGCCCGCAGCGACTGAAGCCGAGAGTGTTTTTTGGGGCGGCTACGGCGACGGCTGGAAGCCGCACCCTTTCAAGACCTACGTTCAAAGCCTACTTCAAGCCTTCGACCAGATAGAGATCGGCGAGCATCCGGTGGTAGCCGAAGATGCAGGTCTTGGCGTCGGGCGTAATCATGATGGGGCCGATGGTTTCGACGCCGGCGGGATCGGAAGGGATTAATTCCTTCCAGAGAGTGCGCTTGCCGGTTTGCAGATCGAGGCGGTCGACGCGAGCGGGCAACTCACCGGGTTGATAGATATAGAGCGAATGGCTGTCGGCGCTGAAGGTGATGGGTTGTTCGCCGGAGTTGAAGCCGGGAATTGGGCGTGGATCGCCGCCGGCGGTGGGATATAAATATCCCTTTTGATCGGGACCGATTCCGGCAACCCACTGCGAATCGGGAGAGATGACAAACGCGGTGCCGTTTACGCCTTCCGCGGAGATGGGCTGACTTTTTCCGGACGCAATATCGAGGACGTAGAGGCGCACGCCCTTGTCCGGTTCATTGCCGGTAAAGAGAAGGCGCTTGCCGTCAGGGAACCAGTGGGCCCAGGCGTGATTGATGTTGTCGTTGGTGAGAGTTTTCGGCTCGCCGGCTCCGGTGGTCAGCAATCTGAGCTGCGAGGGCGAGGCTTGAGTCTGCGCGATCACCCACTTACCGTCCGGCGAGAGAGCGACGGCTCCGCCTTCACCCAGCAGAACCGCGGGGGAGCCATCGGTCTTGCGAACGTAGACGGCGTAGGACAGGCCGCCGGATTTGGAATAATCGAGCGAGCCGCCGCCGCCTTCTTCGTCGAACAATAAAGTTTTGCCGTCCCCTGAAAGGTCGGCGGGGTAGGTGTAGTCGAGCCAGGAGAGGTCGTGCTGCTTGGCGTCATCGGCGGTCATGCCGACGAGTTCGCGGCGCCAGCTGGCGCGCATCAGCAGGACTCGTCCGTCCTTGAAAATGTCGAAGATCATGACCGCGCCGGGCAGGCGCAACACCATGCGTTCTTTGCCGTCGAGCGTAGTGGCGTAGAGGGTGCGGTCGACACCGGATTTGCTGGCGGTAAACCAGATTTCTTTTCCGTCGGGGGACCAGGCGACGCCTTGAATGGTGAACCATTCTCCGGAGAGCGTTTTCTTGTTTCCCTTCAAATCAATGACGGCGAGAGATCCACTGTCGTCACCTTGCACCGGGTGGTCGATGAAGGCGATGAGGTCTCCCTTCGGAGAAAAGCGGGGATGGCCGATCCAGCCGCCGGTTTCGTAGAGCGGATTGCCGATGGGATATTCGAGGCGGTTGCGGCCTCCGAAGTCGCGCACGACGACGAGGTTGGTGCCGTCGGCTGACCAGTCAGCCCATTGTACGTGCTCGAGCACTTCGCGCGGCGCGCCGCCAACCAGCGGCGCTCGCGCCAGAGTTCCCATGTTTACCCAGGTGCCGATGGCTTTGCTGTTCAGGAGCACGGCCATTTCTGACGCGGATGACACCGATACGAGTTGGGTGCGGCTCAGGCCCATGGAGCGGGCTTCGGGGGCCTCGGGGCGTGCGGTGAAGACGTCGACGGGAGTTCCCTGCCAGGCGGCGCTGTAGAGGATGGTTTGGCCATCGGGAGCGAAGCGTGCGGATCGGATGCTGCCGCGGCGAAACGTGAGTTGGCGGTAAGTGGGCGGCGGCAAGGGCGCGGACGAGAACATCTGTTTGCCGGCGTAGACGCCGGCGGCCAGGGCGAGAAGTACACAGACTGCCAGCAGGGGCCAGAAAAATCTTCGGCTGGGCGCCGCTGCGGGTGCGATTCCCAAGGATGCCGTCGTGACCGGAGCCGAATCCTCGGTCTGTACTCCGGTGCGCGAGGATTCGAGGGAACGCTTGAGGCGGCGGAGGTCGGCGCGCATTTCCGCGGCGGTCTGGCAACGCATCTCGCGATCTTTTTCGAGAGCCTTGCTGATGGTCTCTTCGAGCTTGGGCGGGAGTTCGGGATTCAGACGGTTGGCCGCGGTGGGCGTCCGGTTCAGAATCGCTTCGGTGATGACGGCTGAAGTTTCTCCGCGGAAGGGCAGAACGCCGGTGGACATTTCGTAGAGCACTACGCCGAAGGAATATAAATCCGTGCGGCCGTCGAGCTCTTTTCCGCGCAACTGCTCGGGCGACATATAGGCGACTGTGCCGACAGCGGTTCCGGGATTGGTGAGGTCGAGGCTGTGGGCATCGCCGATGGTTTGTGAATCGCCGCTGGTGGGGCGGGCAGCGCGAGAAATTTTCGCGAGTCCGAAATCAAGAACCTTGGCGTGGCCGCGGTCGGTCACAAAAATGTTTGCGGGCTTGATGTCGCGATGAACAATGCCTTTGGTGTGGGCGGCGTCGAGGGCGTCGGCGACTTCGATCGCGATCGCGAGCAGGCGCTCCTGCTCCATGGGGCGGCCTTCGACAAGGTGTTTCAGGGTCTGGCCGGTCAGGCACTCCATGACGATGAAGAGATGCCCGTCGTGCTGGCCGATTTCGTGGATGGTGCAGATGTTGGGATGGTTCAGCGAAGAGGCAGCGCGCGCCTCGCGGCGAAAACGTTCAAGGGCTTGCGGGTCTTCAGAAGCGTCGTCGGGAAGAAACTTCAGCGCGACGAAACGGCCGAGCAGCGTGTCTTCCGCTTTGTAAACCACGCCCATGCCGCCGCCGCCGAGGAGTTCGATGATCCGGTAGTGGGAGACCGTTTGGCCGATCATGTATGAATGGCCGCGCAGAAGTTGCGCAAGGGCGACCTATGGGAACGAGTCATCTTAGGGTGAATCAGCGGTTCTCGTCAATGCTGTACTCAGAGGGTCGAGTTCCGGTTTTTCGCCGCGGAATACACGGGAGATGCCGCGCACGATGCGGCGCATGGGGAGTTCGTGTTTGTCATCGGCGAAGAAGATTTCGCCGGTGCGGGTGCCGCGGTAGAACCAGCGCTTGAGCAAGGCGAGATGTTCCATATTTTCCAACGCGGATTTTGCTTTGGCGGCGGGCAGCGATTGCAGAGTTTCCTGCACCCGGCCTTCCATCGACTGCGATTTTGCGTGCTCAGCGGGCTGGATGGCGAATGAAACTGGACCGTCGATGTGGCCACACTCGATGCGGAAGAATGCAACTGAACCGGCAATCGAGCAGGGCTGAATCATGAGCGCGGAGAGTTGGTCGAGGCGGTGCACGATTTCGGGAAGTTGACTCAGGAGGGGTTTCAGTTTCTCGACGCGGGCATGAATTGCGGCTGCATCCTCAAATGCCATGCGGGCTGACGCGGCTTCGCGATCGGCGGAGAATTCTCGGAGCAGTGAGTCTCCTCCGGAATCGAAATAGGCCTGGACGCGATTTACTTCCGTCGCATAGTCCCCATCCGTGCAGCCCTTGAAGCAGGGGGCGAGGCACATCTTCATTTCGGAATAAATACAGCCGGGGAACTTGGGGTCGGGATGAAGGTCGTCGACGCAGCGGCGCATCTTGAAAAAGTCGAGCGAGTCATTCATGAACTTTTCGGCGGCGACGCGCGAGATAAACGGGCCGTAGTAGAGAGAGCGTCCGCCGAGTCGCCTGAGGCGGGTGGTGATGGAGGCGCGCGGGTATTCGTTTTCCAGATGCAGCTTGACCAGCGGCGCGAAGCGGAAACGCATGCGACTCGGAGTAGGTCTTTGGGAAATGCAGCCCGCAGAACGGCGTAGAGGAGGAATCCGGATTCGAAATCGGAGCCGGTGGGGGCGTATTCGATCTCGCGAACACGATCGCGCAGGTTGAGCTTTTTTGTGCGCTCTTCGACCGGGCCGAGCAGGCGCTGCAGGCGGCGGCGCAGGTTTGCAGTTTTGCTGACGTACGGTTCGGCTTGAGCGGCGGCGGCCCGCAGAAGGAATACGGCCGGGGCTGCCGGGACTGCGGCGAAGATTTCCGCATCCCGCTCAGGCGCGAATTCCAGACGCTCGGTCAGCACGGATTCATTCTAGTGTGCGCTTGGCCTGGAGAACATCGGGGAGAACTTCTTTTGCCACGGATTTGCGCGGATTCGCACGGATAAAACTAAGAATTGCTTTGATCCGTGGGAATCCGTGTTGATCCGTGGCTACGTTTTACCGGAAATTTGCGTTGCGGAATTTTTGGCGGAAGTCGGTGCCTTCGAGGGTTACGATGCGGCACATTTCGTGCAGGCGCGAGCGCATGCGTTCACCGATGCGGTCGCCCAGGGTCTCGCCGCGCGTGGCGGCTCGGGCCGGAGACAGAGACCCCGTGGCGCCGGCAGCTGGCTGATCGTCGAAATTTGTGGTGATGATGGTGGTGCGATTGTCGTTGTAGCGCGTGTTCAGGATCAGGCTGACGGTGTCCCATACCCACTCGGTCGGCTTCACGGCGCCGAGTTCGTCGAGGACGAGAACGTCGGTTTCGAAGACCGGACGAAGGACGTCGAGTTCCGTAGTCTGCACTGTCGCGTTGTAGGAGTTCTGAATTTCTTTGAGCAGTTCGCGGTAGTCGTAGAACAGGCAGGGCAGGCCGCGGTTCACGATTAACTCTTTGATGATGCCGACCGCCAGGTGGGTCTTGCCGGTTCCGATTTTGCCGATGATTAGCAGACCCTTGTCGCCACGGGGGTCGCACTTCTTGGCGAAGCCGGAGGCGATGAAGTGCGCTTCCTCCAGGGAGGGATTAGCGCCGGGGAAATCGGTGTCATAGTTGGAGAGCTCGCAGTGTTCGTAGCGGCGTGGGATGCGGGCGGAGGTGAGGAGGGTTTCAGCGCGCGCGCGCAAGCGGCAGTCGCAGCGGGTGACCCGGCGGTCGTTACTGATTCGATCGCTGGTACTGTTTGCGGCGGCGGTTACGGTTTTCCATCCGGTGCCTTCGCAGAGGGGACAAACTTCAGCGGCTGCCTTGATCCGCTGCGAACCTTCTGCGTTCGAAGTCGTGTTTCGATCGATCGCTCCGTCAATTGCTTTGGGGCCCATCATCTTTACGCCATTGATCTTCACACCGATCATCTTCCGCAAAATCCTCTGTTTTGACTTTGCACCCGCGGGCGGGTTCCGCGCAAGTCGGAAAGCTTGCCGGCCTGTGTACATCCTGTGAAGGAAGGGAGTGGGCTGTGGAGGGCGGAGGAAAACCGCGCCCGGCGGTGCGAAAAGCCGCCCGGGTAGCCCCGATTCGGGCCAAAGGAGTGTGAAACAGGCTTCCGGCGCGGATTTTCACAGTTGACTTTCGCCGCAGAGGGAGGAGAATACAAGCCGTCAGGTTTCCCAACTCATCCATAGCCAGTTTTGTCCCGCTGTAGGTTGAGCACGAAAGAGACCTGCGAGGAGAGACTATGAATAAGGCCGATCTGGTTGACAAGATCTCAGGCGCGTGTGAAATCAGCAAGGCGCAGGCCACGACTGCCATTGATACCGCCGTCGAGAGCATTACGTCCGCGCTCCGCAAAGGGGACCGCGTGGCGTTGATAGGCTTCGGCACGTTCTCGGTGTCGCAGAGAAAAGCGCGGAACGGGCGCAATCCGCAAACAGGCGCCACCATCAAAATCGCCGCCCGCAAAGTTGCCAAGTTCAGCCCTGGCGCGGAACTGAAGAAGTCTGTAAACAAGAAATAGTTTGAGCCGGCAAGATCGCGAACGGCAGGGGGTCGGCCCTGCCGTTTTTTGCTGTCCGGGAGCGGATGTAATAAATTTGTGGGTGGGTGAAATAACCTTGAGAAATCACATGTGGAGAGCTATCGCGTTGTGCATGCTCGCGGCGGTGGGATGGGCGCAGGAGGCTCATCCGATACTTGCGCTGGGCTCGCCTGCGCCAAACTTCGAACTGCCGGGCGTCGATGGGTCGATCCATAAGCTGGCCGATTACGCCTCAAACCCTGTTCTGCTGGTGGTTTTTACCTGCAACCATTGCCCGATCGCGCAAATGTATGAGCGGCGTATTACGCGGCTGGCGGTGGACTACCAGGATCGCGGCGTGGCTGTGGTCGCGATTCAACCCAATGATCCGAAGGCCATCCGGATCGATGAACTTGATTCGTCGGACATCAGCGACAGTCTCGAGGAGATGAAAATCCGAGCCGAGTACAAGCATCTGACGTATCCGTATCTTTACGATGGCGAAACGCAGTCGGTGACGGATGCGTACGGTCCGCAGGCTACGCCGCATGCCTTTGTTTTCGATCAAGATCGACGGCTGCGATATGAAGGCCGGATGGACAATAGTTATCGCATCGAAATGGTCAAGACTCACGAGGTGCGGGATGCGATCGACGCGCTGCTGGCTCATCGAGAAGTTGCCGTGAAACATACGGGTGTGTTTGGTTGCTCGACCAAGTGGAAGGAGAAGCAGGCATCGCGCGTGTCGGCGTTGCAGAAGATTGAGTCTCAACCAGTTCAGCTTGAAATGGCTTCGGCGGCGGACTTAAAGATGCTGCGAACCAATCCGTCGAAGAAGACTTTGCTGATCAGCTTCTGGGCAACGTGGTGTGGATCATGCATTCACGAGTTCTCCGACTTCGAGGACACGTTTCGAATGTATGGCGTGCGCGATCTGGAGTTAGTGACGGTAGCGGCCAATATGCCGGACGAGAAAGCTTCCGTATTGCGGATTCTTGAGAAGATGCATGCCACTAGCCGCAATTTGCTGTTTGCGTCGGACGATACGGCTGGGTTGCAGGCTGCGTTTGATCCGACGTGGGAGTCGGCCGTGCCATATACAGTTTTGATTGCTCCGGATGGCAAAGTGCTGTATCGGAAACAGGGCTCCGTGGATATTTTGGAATTGAGAAGAACAATTCTGGCATCGTTGCCATCTGACTACGACGGCTTTAACCAGTACTGGTCTGCGCCGTAAAGTTGGCAGTTGTCGGTCTGCGAAGTCGGCGAGCTCGGCTCTATTTCGCAGCTTTCGGATTTTTTGCGAACTGCATCGTGCGGATGATGCCTTGCGATTCCTTGACGAAAATCAGTTGGTTGGCTGCGATGCTATTCAGGTTGTCGATCTGTCCGCTCGGCCAGCGAATCTCCAACGTGTCGACCTTCTCGGCCTTCCCCAGGCCAAAGTGAACCCGCAGATCATTTTGTGAAAGATAGCTGCCGCCGCTGCGGACCTCGTCGATTTGACGATGCGGCTTTGATTCCCCGGGTGGATGCGTTATGCATGTCAGGCGAGCTCCAATGCCGCTGCGATTTGATTTGGTTCCGATGGTGCGAATCTTAATCCAGTTGTTGTTGAGTTCGGAGTCGCACCGCAACAGCTGCGGAAAATCGTTGACGGTATTAACGACGACGTCGATGTCACCGTCGTTATCGAAGTCCCCGAAGGCTGCACCTCGCGATGCGCGAGGCTCGGAGATGCCAGTGCCTGCATGGAGCGAGACGTCGGCGAAATGGCCGTTATGCAGATTGCGGTAGAGAAGTTTGCGCTGCGCGTAGCCGGCCTCCGATTTCAGGTGCTCGACCTCGGGATATACGTGGCCGTTGCAGATCAGAATGTCGGGCCAGCCATCGTTGTCCATATCGAAGAAGCCGCAACCCCAGCCTAGGTATTGCGTGTGCGTGCCGAGTCCGGCGCTGAACGTGGCATCTTCGAAGGTCGCGCCGCCTAGATTGTGATAGAGCGAGGGCGTGTCGCCGGCGAAGTTCGTTTTGACGATGTCGAGATTGCCGTCGAGATCGTAGTCCGCGGCGGAGACGCCCATGCCCGCCTGCGGCTTGCCGTCGGGACTGAGGCCGCATCCGGCTGCGATGGCAATGTCTTCGAACTTTCCGTTTTTCTTGTTCTGGTAGAGCGCACTCGAAGTGGAATCGTTGGCGACATAAATGTCAGGCCAGCCGTCGTTGTCGAAATCAGCGGTGAGCACGCCTAAGCCGTAGGTGCTCTTGGTGCGGAGAATGCCAGACGCTTCAGAAACATCGGTGAATGTTCCGTCGCCATTGTTGTGGTAGAGGATGTTCTTGCCGCCCTGCAATCCGGGAGGGCCGCAGGCGACCATCACGCCCTTGTAGAGACACGGGCCGGACTCGGGCACCGGAGCGGTCGCCAGGTCGAGATCGATATAGTTGGCCACGAACAGATCGAGGCGGCCGTCGCGATCGTAGTCGACGAAAGCGCAGCCTGTGTTCCAGCGTTTGCCGTTGCCGGCTACGCCTGCCTTTTCGCTGACGTCAGTAAAAGTGCCGTCGCCATTGTTGTGATAGAGAACGCTCTTGCCGAAGTAGGTGACGAAGAGATCGTCCCAGCCATCGTTGTCGTAGTCGCCGACGCAAACGCCCTGGCCCCAGCCGGAATGGGCCACGCCGGCTTTCGCAGTGACGTCAGTGAAGGTGCCGTCGCGATTGTTGCGGAATAGATGCGAGGTCGGCTCGCTTCCGGCGGGAAAGCCTTCCAGTCGCGAGCCGTTGACTATAAAAATGTCGAGCCAGCCGTCGTTGTCGTAGTCATAGAAGGCAACTCCGCAGCCGGTGGTTTCGAGCAGGTATTTGTTCTTGTGCTCACCGCCGAAAATTGTTTTTGCGTCCAGTCCCGATTCTCTAGCCACATCGAGAAAACTTACGCCCAGGTCTGTGGCTACCGTCGCCTGATCTTTTTTCGAAGCAGTGTTTTGCAGCGAGACAGATATGCTGGGCCACCAGGCTGGGCGGGCCATGGCGAGCACGCTATCAAACGACAGCACTAGCGCGGAACGGCTCAGGGATTTCAGAAGATCGCGGCGTGAAGGGAACAAGAAGTTGCACCCGGTCCATTTTGCACGTGCTCAGAGTGGCCCTACTTCTTATATGCAGCGCACAGAGACTTTGCAAGCTGGCGGCCGCATGCCGATGGGGGGATTTTGACGATATCTGAGCCGCGTTGCATTGCCACATTCGTCCGTAAAAGGTTTACACTCAGGCAAATTGTGCCTTCCGGTCACGATGCCGATACGAAGCAAGGGGCCAGACGCGACCTAAAAGGGACCCGGTCACTTGAAGTCGTTTTTAAGGAGTCGTCTTATGCAATGCAAGCCTTCACGGATTGTGGCGGCGGCGTTCCTCGCCCTGTCACAGTTGGCCTCGGTCGCGCAGACTGCCAGCAAACCCTTTGCCCCTAGAACCGCGGCGAGCAGGGGTGCTGCTAGTAAAAATGCGGACCCCGAAGGCCATCAATGGTGGCAGAACGCGGTGTTCTATGAAATTTACCCGCGGAGCTTTGCCGACAGCAACAACGATGGAGTTGGCGATCTGAATGGGATCACGTCGAAGCTCGATTACTTACGGAATCTAGGCGTCGACGCGATCTGGATCACGCCATGCTTTCCCTCGCCGCAAATTGATTTCGGCTATGACGTTTCGGATTACGAGAATATCGATCCCATGTACGGAACCATGGCAGATTTCGACAATCTGGCCACCCAGGCCAAGAAGCACGGCATTCGCATCATTCTCGATTTCGTGGTGAACCACACATCCGACCAGCATAAGTGGTTTCTGGACTCCAAATCCTCTCGCACTTCGGAGCACCGCGACTGGTACATCTGGCACGACGGAAAAGGACCGGGACAGCCCCCGAATAATTGGACCTCCCTTTTCGGCGGCTCGGCATGGACGCTCGATGCGACGACGAATCAGTATTACTACCATTACTTCTACCCGCAACAACCGGATCTGAACTGGCGCAACCCGGCTGTCAAGGAAGCGATGTTTGACGTTGCGCGCTTCTGGATGAAACACGGGGCCTCCGGCTTTCGCCTGGACGCGGTGGAGTACCTGTTCGAAGATCCCGGCCTGCACGACAACCCGATTCTGCCCGGCAAAAATGCATTTGGCGATCCGATCGAAGAATACAAATACAACGACAAATTGCCTGAGATTCACGACGTCTTGCGGGAACTGCGCAAGGTGACGGATGAATATAACGGAGTGCTGATCGGCGAGACCTGGACCGCGGATATCGCGGAACTGAACAAATACTACGGGCAGGGCAACAACGAACTGCAGTTGCCGATGGATTTTCTATTTACCACGGTGAACAAGCTTTCGCCCGCTGATTTCCGCAAGCAGATTGCCGCGGTCGATGCTGCGTCGGGATGGCCGACCTTTGTGATCAGCAATCACGACATTATTCGATCCTACGATCGTTATGGCGACGGCAAGCACAACGATCAGATTGCGAAGGTAATGGCTGGGCTGTACCTGACGCTGCGCGGAACTCCGATTATGTATTACGGTGAAGAACTTGGAATGAAGACTACGACACCCACCCGCAAGGAGGATGTGAAGGATCCGATCGGACGCATCGGATGGCCGAAAGAAAAGGGCCGCGACGGTGAGCGCACGCCTATGCAGTGGGACGGAAGTGAAAACGGAGGCTTCTCCAAGACTGCTCCGTGGCTTCCTGTGCCGCCCACGGCCAAGACTTACAACGTGGCCGACGAATCGAAAGATCCCGAGTCGATTCTGGATTTCTACAAGAAAGTGTTGAAGCTGCGCCACACGAATCGAGCGCTGCTGGACGGGAGATACGTTCCGCTGAACGAAAACGATCAGAACGTGCTCGCCTATTTACGATCGTACAAAGATCAGGCCGTGGTGGTTGCCTTGAATATGTCCGGGGCGGAGCAGAAGGTGAATCTGGATTTAAGCAAGCAGGGGTTTTCGTCGGCGAAGAGTCTGGTCGCGACCGGGAAATCTGCGGTGGCGGGAAACGTAATCACGCTGGAACCGTATGGCGTTTTTATCGGCCAGCTTGCAAAGTGACTCGCGGCTCGACTGTGCGGCTTGAGCTGACGAGTTTGGGTCCGCGCTTTCAGGTATAGAATACGCACGGTCAAGTATGCACGAACTATCGATTGCGATGGGCATTGTAGATGCCGCGACGGAAGAGGCGCAGCGTCGCGGCGTGCAAGTGAGCGCGGTGCATCTCAGGCTGGGCGCGCTTTCCGGCGTGGTCAAGAATGCGCTGCTGTTCTCCTACGAAATTGCCTGCCAGGGCACTCCGCTCGAGGGATCGCGGTTGATGGTGGAAGATGTTTCTGTAATCGTATTCTGTGCTCGGTGCCAACAGGAACGCCCACTGCCATCGGTGCAGTTGTTTGTCTGTCCCGATTGCGGCGCGCCGACCATGGATGTTCGGCAGGGCAAGGAGCTCGAGGTCTTCGCGCTCGAAGTTCAGGATGCAGTGCCGGACGGCATACAGGGCGAAGTGCAGGAAGAAGAAGTGCAGGAAGAAAAGGTGTAGGGATGAGCGAGCCCCGACTGGTGGAAGTGCGCAGAAATGTATTGAAGGCGAACGACATGATCGCGCGCGCTCTGCGGGAACAGTTCCGCGTCGCGGGAGTGTTTGTGGTGAGTCTGGTTTCGAGTCCAGGGTCGGGTAAGACCGCGTTTCTGGAGAAGACGCTCACTTTGTTGCAGCCGCGTTTTCGAGTAGCAGCGCTGGTGGGGGATCTGGCGACTGAAAACGATGCAGTTCGGCTGGCGCGGAGCAAGGCTCCGGTGAAGCAGATCACGACCGGGACTCTGTGCCATCTGGAGGCTGGGATGGTACAGACTGCGCTCGAGGGATGGGATCTGCAGCAGCTGGATTTTCTTTTTATTGAAAATGTCGGGAACCTGGTGTGCCCGTCTTCTTACGACCTCGGAGAGAACCTTCGTCTGGTATTGATGTCAGTCACCGAGGGAGAAGACAAACCGCTGAAGTATCCGACGATTTTTAATAGCGCAGACGTCGCGGTGATCAGCAAGAACGAACTTGCGGAGGCGGTGGAGTTTGACTGGGAGGCGGCGTGGACCAGCATTCAGGCGGTGCGGCCGGGGATGCAGATATTTCGTCTCTCGGCGAAAACCGGGCAAGGGATGGAAGAGTATTTGGATTTTCTCGTCCGGCGATTGGCGGAACAGCGAACGGCTGCCCCGGCTTAGTTCGGGCTAATAGTCTTGCTGCGCGAGAATTTAAAAGCCATACCGAGCTACGATCTTCTTTTCTTTCGTGCCAATAACCGCTATGGCAGCGCGTTCCGCACGCAACGAGAAAACTATCGGCGTGCCCGTAGCCTGGTCGCGGAGGTTGATCGTGGCGTCGTTGGCGGAATCTGAGATTACGACGTAGAGCACGGAGTCTGCCAGAACGGTGGGAAATACCAGGACGCCCGGCGGGAGCGGGGATTGCTGGCTGAACATTGGGGCGATGTTCAGGCGATTTGCGACGTAGGAGTAGAGATCGGCAGTAGGCTGCGCTCCAGAGGCGAGTTCGACGGGATACGAAACCCAGAAGATTTTTCCTTTGCCGCGCGAGATCTCTTTGAAGGTCGAGGCGTCGTCGAAGCGGAGCGAGTCCAGCCAATTCTGCGCTTGCTCATCAAACGCGAGATTGATCGACCGGTCTCCCAGACGAATTGTGGCGTCGTGATAGGTGAGGGGCTCTACGTGCGCGCCCAGCCCGACTTCCGCAGCGCGAGGCACGACTTGCCAATGTTCGTCGCGGTTGACGGGGCCGGTGATGAGAAGGTTCCCGCCGGCGCCGACATACCTCATCAACGCGTGCCATGCCGGTTCGCCGAGAGCCTGTGGAGACGGCAGGATGGCCAGCTTTGGGGCGCCTAATTTTTCGATCTGATTTTCGGCGATGACGTATGCGGGCAGGTGCGCGTCGTAAGCCAGAGCACGGACGGCACGCTGCTGCGCGGCGAGTTGGAAATCCGCGAGCGCGGAATATTGGGCAGCTTGCGACGTGACGATTGCGATTGTCGGCAGTTGCGGGTCGCGTAGATGCTTCTGCAATGACGGCGCGAATTGGGCGAAGGCGCGCAGCACCGCCGCTTCCGGCTTCTCGGTGTAGTCGGTACGCACGGCGCCGATCGGGGTTTCGTTGCTCTCCGTCATGTCGGAGTTTGTGTTCCACAGCCATTCGATGGCGCCTGATCCTTGAATAAAAGACGCGGCGAACTTGCGCTCGAAGAGTGCGCCCTCGCTTTCTGTCGTGCGGCGGGCGATTTCGTCGAGGTTCAGTTCGCGTTGAAGACCGGTTTCCTGAATCAGCATGGCTTCGCCGGGCTGCTTGGCGGCGAGTGAATCCCACAGGAGATAGTCGTTGTGCCACCAGGAATGATTGGTGGTGAAGTCGACGGACTTTCCCCAGAATGCGGGAGAGAGCCGGTCTTGAATGCCGCCCTCGTCCTGGCCGACGGTAACGAGCTGTTGCGAACCGGTCGCGCGAATGGTGTCGTGCATGGTCTGCGCCCACTTCGCAAATGATTCCTGCGCGAAGAGGTAATAATCGTTCAGCCGAAGCGAGTTGGTTCCGGTGTACATGCCGCGCGGTACGAACTCGTCTTCGCGAGGAAGCGCGATCGTGCCGGCCACCGCGTCGGGAGAAACACTCCACAGTGCGGCGAGCTTCGCGCGATCGGGATAGCGATGGCTCAGCCAGTTGCTCCAAGCTGCGAGTTCGAAGGCGTCGCCGTTGGGGCGCGTCTTCCAGAGGTGCTGCGAGAAGCTGGGCTCGTTGATGAGGTCCCATGCGAGGTAGGGAGCGTCATGGAAGCGGGCGACGACCGAGGAAATCAAAGTTTGTTGACGGCGAACCGCCGAAGGATCGAGAAACGAATTGGCACCGCCGAGAACGTCTGGCAGGAATGCGAAAAAATTGAATTGCACCGGCAGGCCGTACTTGCGCGCGGTCATCAAATACGCTTCGATAGTGCGCAGCGTGCGCTCGTAGGGCTGGCCATTCTCATCGCTGAACTTGTCCCAGCCCGTCCACCATCCGGTGCGGATCATGTTCAGGCCGGCATCGTGAATCTGCGCGAGATCCTGATTCCACACGTACACATTCGGATGTTCGAAATAAAGCCGCTGCACTTCGCTCGACATGTACGTCGTGCCGACGACGGCGAGGGGATGGCCATCGAGTTCGAAGAAGTCATGATTGACACCGAGGCGCGGGCCGGAGCGGAGGAAAGATTCGTCGCGGATCCAGAAGGCGGAGTGGTAGATGGCTCGGACGTAGTCGCCTTCGAGCAACTGCGCTTCGATGATGTAGAGGCCTTTGCCTCCGGGAGCGGACAGAGCCAGGGGTTTGTTCGCTGAGAGCGCCACCGTGATGGCTGAACGATTTGCTGGCTGCGCTTCAGGGAAAGAAGTGATTTTCAGCGAAACTGGCGCTTGCGAAGGAATCGCGGCGTGCCATCGGATTTGCAGTTCTATGGGCTCGCCTTGCAGGTAGAGCGGCAACGCGGGACGCACGGTGAATTCCTCGGCGCCCTGCAATGCGCGGCTGGCAAGGGATTGCACGAGGGTGCGGTTGTCGAAGAACTCTTGCGGCAGTTCCGCGTTCACAAATATCCAGCGTCCGCCGTCGAAACCGTTGCGGTAGTGGTCCACTTGAAGGGCGGGTGCGGACAGCTTGCGTCCATCTTTCATTCCCCAGGCGAGCGAGTCGAGGCGGGCGTCGATGGATCCGGCGGCGCCGCCGCGGTGGTAGAGGTCGACGGCGCTGAGACGAATCACGGGGCTGAAGGAGTGCTTCCAGGCAAACGCGGAGAGTTGTATCGGTACGTCGGGATTGGGCTGGAACTGCAATCCATCGGAACCGGGAGTTTCCTGGTACTGGTCGATCATGAGCGGGCGAGTGAAGCGGACGCTGTAATCGCGAAGATGCCATCCGTTGGAGTCGCGGTAGGCGGCGCGGGTGAAAGGGCGTCCGCCGAGGATCAGCAGATTGCCTCCGCGATCGAGGAACTGCTTGATGGCGGCCCAGGCTTCTTCAGGAAACGAGGAGCCGTAAGGAAGAATCAGAAGGCGGGTTTCGGGCGCCGCCAGAGCAGCTTTAAGGTGGTCGGCGTCAGCCTGCTGAGCTCCGGGCAGCATTGCTGCTGATTGCTGCTGGGACGGGCTCGCGGAGTCGGCCGCGGGAAATCCGGGCTCGCTGAATACAACTGCTGCGGACAAGCTGGACTGCGCAAGAAGCGGGGCTGGACCGACCAGAAGGGTGACAACGGCGAGAGCGAATAGCACAGGTTTGCGCATGATTAGGGCCTGACAAGGAGAATCCGACAGGGCGGAAACGATTGCAGTCTCGGGCAAGGGCGCTCGAATGTCAAGGCTAGAGAAACGATTTTGTAGAGTGTGAATTCAATCTAGCGGGAAGAAAAATGCGTAGAACCGCGCCCCGGCGATGCTATGATGGCGCGTCCTTTGTTCTACTGGTCTATTTCTGGAGGGTGGATACAGCACTCATGGCGATCGCGGCCCCCAACACTTCTACGACATCCACGGCACCGGGTACGGGGCAGAGTTACGGCGCTCCGCTGGCTACGGTGACCACACTTTTCTTCATGTGGGGATTTCTGACCTGCCTGAACGACATTCTGGTGCCGCATCTGAAGTCGATTTTTGATTTGAATTACTTGCAGTCGCAGCTGATTCAGTTTGCATTTTTCGGCGCGTATTTTCTGTTCTCGCTGCCATCGGCCAAACTCGTCGACCGGATGGGATACCAGAAGTCGATGGTGGTGGGCCTGCTGACGATGGGGCTTGGGGCGTTTTTGTTTGTGCCCGCGGCGAGCGTGCCATCGTATCCGTTATTTCTGGGTGCGCTGATCGTCCTTGCGGCGGGGATTACTTGCCTGCAGGTAGCCGCCAATCCATATGTGACGGTGTTGGGGAAACCCGAGACGGCATCAAGCCGGCTGAATCTGACACAGGCGTTCAACTCGCTGGGCACGACCTTGGCACCGTATTTCGGAGGAGCGCTGATTCTGAGCGCCGCGCCTAAGGCGATCGAGGAAATCAGAGCGATGGCGCCGGATGCACTGCAAGCTTACCGGCTGCATGAAGCCGCTTCGGTGAAGGCGCCTTATGTGGGCCTCGGCATCGCGCTAGTCGTGTTGGCGGTCGCGATCGGCAGCTTCAAGTTGCCGACTATCGCGCACGCTCAGCACAAAGTTGGCGAAAAAGTGAACGACTCGATCTGGAAGCACCCGAGTTTGATTTTTGGGGCCATCGGCATTTTCGTTTACGTCGGCGGCGAGGTTTCTATCGGAAGTTTTCTTGTCAACTACTTCACTCAGCCTGAGATCGGCGGCTTTACGGCAAAAGTAGCGGCCAGCTTCGTCACCTTCTACTGGGGCGGAGCGATGGTTGGTCGCTTTATCGGGTCCGCGCTGCTGCAAAAAGTAAGCACACGAGGTTTGCTGGGGATCTGCGCGGTTTGCGCGGCTGCTCTGGTTGCGATCTCAATGCTGACGACGGGACACTTCGCGATGTATAGCATCCTGCTGGTCGGTTTCTTCAACTCGATCATGTTCCCGAGCATCTTCACGCTGGGCGTGGCGGAACTGGGGCCGCTCACTGGGGACGGCTCTGGCGTGATGATCATGGCAATTGTTGGCGGCGCGTTTATTCCTCTGGCACAGGGTTGGATCGCCGATCATATCGGGATTCATCATGCGTTCTTTCTTCCGGTGATTTGTTACTTGTACATCCTGTTCTTTGCCTTGAGCGGATCGAAGCCGAACAGCCAGCGTTATGCCAAGGCGTGACCTTGCGGCCGGCTGAGTACCTTGGGAGTATCCGGGAAGCCAACGTGCGTGCAATCGCTGATGGGGCTGCCATTTGGTACTATGTTTCGCGCGCAGTCTGGATTAAAACGATTTAGCAGTCTGGCCTAACCGCTCAGGTTTAAAGCTCAGAGTTAGCAGAACAGATTTAGCTGATCATGGGGCAAATCAAGAAGCCCGGCCAGAAACCCGAGGTGATCACCCTCAAGGCCGTTGCCCAACATATTGGACTCACTCCGGGCACGGTGTCGGCTGTACTGAACGATTCGCCGTCGGCTCGTTCGATTCCACAAGAGACCAAGAACCGCATCCACGCGGCCGCTAAGGAACTCAATTACCGACCCAATTTTTTTGCCCGCAGCCTGCGCAACAAGCGCACCTTCACTATTGGAGTGATTGCGGAAGAGATTGGCGACTCTTACAGTTCGCCGATCATCAGCGGCATTGAACAATATTTGCGGCAGCGCGAATATTTCTTCCTGACGGTGGTGCACCGGCACGATGCGGCGCTGCTGAATCGCTACTCGCAATTGTTGTCAGAACGCGGCGTCGAGGGCATCATCACGGTGGACACGACAGTGCAGGAAGCGCCGGCGCTGCCTACCGTTGCCATTGCCGGGCACAAGAAACTAAAGGGCGTCACCAACATTACGCTCGATCATGTCAGGGCCGCGGTTCTCGCTCTGAATCACTTGAAGGACATGTCTCACACCCGCATTGCATTCATGAAGGGAAATCCTCTGAGTTCGGACGCGAAGGACCGCTGGGACGCGATCTGCCACGTAGCCGGCGAGATTGGAATGAAGATCGATCCGGAGTTGACAGTGCAGATTGATACCGACGACCCTACGCCGATGTTGGGATACCCATTTACCAAGCAATTGCTGTCCCGCAAGCAGCCGTTCACCGCATTGTTTGCCTACAACGACATTTCCGCGATTGGCGCGATCCGAGCTTTGCAGGAGCAGGGTTTGCGCGTGCCGCACGATGTATCGGTCATGGGGTTCGATGACATTCCGGGTGCGGCGTTTCATACTCCTAGTTTGACAACCGTGCAGCAACCGCTCAAACGGATGGGTGAAGTTGCGGCGCAGGTGCTGCTGGAGAGGATTGAAGGGAAGAAGGAATATTCTGCCGATATTGCGATTGAGCCGGCGCTGGTGGTGCGAGAGTCTACGGCAAAAGCGAATGGCTCAGGCTAGGTTCGCTGTTCGTGGTTTACCGACCCTGTTTCACTGGCTCGGTCTGGCAGTTCCTATATAGTAGCCTCAGAGAGTATTCCTCCTCATCTAGATGCCTCCCCCTGACTCGCCCAACCCAATAAATTCTGCGCGAGCGCTAACCATGGCGGCATATGCCTCCTTCGTGCCGATTGGAATTGCGACCGTGCTTCTGGGCCCGATGCTGCCGATCTTGTCGGCGCGATGGTCGCTGAATTATTCCCAGCAGGGTGCGTTGATTAATGTCCAATACGTAGCTTCGACGCTCGCGGTGGTGCTGTCCGGTGTGGTGGTTTCACGCTGGGGATTCCGATTCGCGATCAAGATCGGACTCGTGCTCATAAGCGCGGGCGTAGGATTGCTGCTGGCTGGCCCGAAGGGATTGGGGGTGCTCTGCATCGCGGCGTATGGAGGAGGGTTGGGGCTGGCGGTGCCGGCGGCAAATTTATTGGTCGCACAGGTGAATCCGGGACGGCGCAGCGCGACGTTGAACATTCTCAACTTCTGTTGGAGCACGGGCGCGGTGTCGTGCCCGTTTCTGGTGGCCGCGGCGGCCAGGAGCATGCGGGTTCCGTTTTTCCTGACTGCCGTGGCCGGGTTCGCGCTGTTGATGGCGATTGGGATTGCACTGATGCCGTCATCGATCGTCGAGCCATCTGCGGGCGAGGATGATCGCGGCGACAGGAGGGCGAGAGCAGCAATTCCGTGGAGGGGCGGCGCATTTCTGGTTCTTGCAGCACTTTTTTTTCTGTATGTCGGCGTCGAGAACGGCTTCGGATTCTGGCTGGCCACATACTCGAAGAGCCTGGGGAAAATGTCGCCGACGATGGCGCTGATGACGTCGTCATTTTTTTATGCGGCGATGATGCTGGGCAGGTGGATGGCGCCAATGCTATTGCGGCTGAGCGATGAAATCCGTCTGGTGCAGGTGGGATTGCTGGTGGCCTGTGCCGGCATGGCAGGGCTCGTCCTGGCGCACGGCTTGCCCGGTGTGGTGGTGAGTGCTTGCCTGGCCGGGCTGGGACTTTCTTATGTCTATCCGATAACGATTTCTCTGTTGTCTCGGGAATTTGGGGCGCAGTCATCGCGGCTGGGGTCGCTCATGTTTTTTCTATCGAACATTGGCGGAGGATTGCTGCCGTGGATGGTAGGAGTGTCGTCGAATCATTTCTCCAGTTTGAAGGCCGGGCTGGCGGTGCCGCTGATGGGATGCGCGGCGATGTACGGGCTGTATTTGAGGAAGTGGAAGGTGGCGGCCCCGGAATCAGCAGTCTAGGCGCGAAGCAATCTGGCTGTCAGGCGAAAGAGCCGAACCATCCGATACAACGGAAAGAATGGTGCGGGCAAGCGAACTGCCTGCCACTCGCTGGGGCCGGGAGTGAAGACGAGGCGCCGCAAGAATCGGCGCTGGTCTGTGGGGCGTTCGCGCAAGCGCATCATGAGGCGGAAGTAGGCAAGGGATTCTACGTTGTAGGCTTCGTCACTTGCGATGTGAAGTTGAATCTCATCGACCAGCAGGGGGACCGAAGCATCTTCAGCGATGTTCTCTCGCGCAGCCGCAGGGATTGCCACCCCTAAGAGACGGTTTGCCAAGTGCATCGTCACGTTGACGATGCGGCCGATGCCAAGAGCTTGCGCTTGCGATCCGACCCAAGTCCAATTCAATGTGGGAAGACTGATGAGGCGTGCGATGTCGCAGAGCCAGATGAGGCGTCCCCACACGTGTTTGGCGGCGTGCGCGGACAAAACCAGAAGTAAGTCTTCGAGCGATGGCGTCTTCATGGGATGGCCCGCGACGCTGATTGTGACCGCGCGATGGAACAGTGCGCCCATGTCGAAATCGATCGCGTAGAAGCGCGGCTGAATCGCCCATTGCACTTCGAGGAGGTTCGGTCCGGCGGCGCCGTCGAACGCATATTCGTATCCGGATTTCAGATAGGCCTGTTCTTCCGCCGCAGAAAGAGTCAGGTGAGGCGAGTAGCCGAGTTCGCCGACGACTGCGCGGATACGCGACAGATCATGAGGGTGAACGAGCAAATCGATGTCCCCCGCCTGCCGTAGCGCAATGTCTCCGTAGATTGCTTCCGCCAATGCCAAGCCCTTATAGGGCATGACTTCGATGCCAAGTCCCGATACATGGCTAACGATGCGAATCAGTTCGCGCGAAAGAAGTAAGGCTTTGTGCAGATTGTTTTGATCGCTCCGGCGCAGGCGCGACATCTCGGCGGGAGGGACGGTGTCGTTCTCAAGGTCAACCAGCGCCCGAAACAGAAGAGGCAATACGCCGTGACGGTCAGCGAGGTCAAAGAGAAATTCCCAGCGAAGCCGTTGGCGTGACTGGAGACGAATGCGGTCAGCTTTTTCCCGGCTGGGAATTTCAGAACAAGCGGTTAAAAGGAAGGACCACTCGGGTTCGAGTGCGGCGCCGGGACCGGGCATGGTTTCAGTGGGACAGGCTATGCGTGGACTCTCTCCTGCTGCGGCAGAAGCTATTCCAGATCACGCTGGAGCGCCGGTCAAGTTCGGAAGCGCGCGAATCTGCACCAGATTCAAGCTGCCCGAATTCCCCTGCAATGGATTCAGCCCAGCGCGTTGCTTGGCCAGCATATTGGCCGACGGAACGCCAGTCCGCGCGAAGGACTTTCCGCAATCCTGCGACGAAGGGCCGCGCATGTTGCCCTCGAGGTAGGCGAGGCCGGGACAACGCGTGCAATTCGAAACGTGAGTGCACGAGGGGCAAGTCGTCAGATCCTTCACCCGGATGGAGCGCACATCGTTCATCTGATCCGAATGGCGCCAGATGTCGACAAAGCGCTGCTGGCGCACGTTTCCGGTGGGGAGCGGAAACTGGACACAGGGGAAAACTTCGCCGTAGGGCGACACATAGCAGGCGGTGTGTCCGGCGCTGCAGGGCGTGGAGTCGAGTTCATCTTCGCCGGGCTTGGCCGGGATCGCGCAAAATTCCTCGATGTCCCCGACCAGAGCAGTGTCGCGGAAGACCTGCCGCAGCGCGGATTGATCGACACCCAAGTCGAGCGTGGAACGGTTGCCGTCCATCATCGGAGTGATCGTCGGATCGAGCGTGCACTCGACGCCAAGTTCCTCAGCCAGGGTGCGAACACCTGGGTAGTCCTGCATGTTCTGGGTCATCAGAACGTTGGCGATGATCACCTTCAGACCCTGCGCTTTTAGAAAGCGAATGGCGTCGACAGAGCGTTTCAGCGAGCCGGGAATCAGCGTGATGGCGTCATGAACTTCTGCGCGGTGCGAGTAAATACTAATCTGGATGGATTCGACGCCGAGATCGCGGAGTCGCGCAGCCTCGCGCTCACGAATGAGCACGGCGTTGGTCTTGAGCTTGACGCAGAACATGAGACGGCGGGCGTGATCGAGAAGCTCGAAGAAATCCTTGCGCAGAAAAATCTCGCCGCCGCTGAGGGTCAGAATGAAAACTCCGGCTTCGGCCATCTCGTCGAGCAGATGCTTGATTTCAGCCGTGGTCATCTCGCCATGATCGTCATGGTCGAGATAGCAGTGCACGCAGCGCTCATTGCAGCGATAGGTCAGGTCGAGCTGGACGCTGAGCGGAATGTTTAACTTCAGCGCCTTCGCGGACATTTCCTGTAGGAGCACGCTCATCGCGAGACTCCGGAGGAAGGGGGTGTGATGGGCTGCTCGGAAATTTGCAGGATCTCATGACTGGCCAGTTCGCGGGCCAGATTTTCCGCATCTTGCAGGGCTTCGGTGGGTTCGACTTCGAACTCGGGGCAGATGCGGTGCTCGACGATTTCGTCGAGTGAGGTTGAGCCGTCCGCGGCTTGCCAAAGGATGGTCGCAGTCTTATTCAAAGTGAACAGGGTGGAATCGCGGCCGGACATAATCATCATTTCGCCGTCGAGACTGCGTGCCGCGACGCGTGGATTGCGGGTTATATACAGCTTGCTCATCCGATCAACTCCCAGACCCGGGCATCGGGCACAAAGGTAAGGCGGGACACCGGAACCCGGCTCACGAACTCAAAGGCGGAATGAAATGTCGATTGCACGAGTTCCTCATCCTCGGCGAAAAAGAGAAGATTAGCAAGCAGAGATCGAGCCGCCTCGGCGGGCGGGATAGGATCGATGCGATTCTCTTTCCCTTTGGCGAGAAGATAGAGTGCGGCGACGGGAGCGGAAACGTTTTCGCCCAGTTTCGCCAGTTCTCCGGTAAACGGCGTGCCGTAGGCGATGTAGCCGGGGTCTGGGTTCGGGTCACCCTTGCGAACGTAGGAAATTTCGTCGGTCAGAAGCGTGGCGTCGGGAGGAGCGAGACGCGAAATTGTGGTCTTCCCAGCCTCGGAAACACCGGCGAACAGGAACGCCTTGCCGTTGCGAATGGCGCTGGCGGAGTGCAGCAGGAAGCCTCCCTGGCGGGCCAGCACGAGGGTGTGCACGATGCGCAACACGGCGTCGATGGAATAGGGATTGGCGGTCTGGCGAATCCAGCCGGTGCGGGATACGGGTTCCCACTCGGCGCGAAAGTCTCCGCGCTCGAAAGTCCAGCGGCCCTGCTGATGGGTCACGCGCACGTCGGCATCGGGGTCGGGACCGCGGCGCGGGCTGAGATCCACATCGAACTCAATCTCGGCGAATTCGGGAGGCGCGACAAATCCTGCATAGCGGTCCTGCAACATGGCTAGGAAGCCGGGATCGGTCGTATTGACGCGCACCGGCATGTCCCCGATTTTGATGATCAGGCTGAGACGCTCGACTTCGGTGAGTAGTTCTGGCAAGGCGCGAATCCTACGGCGTTTGAATTTGTGAGGATTGAATTGATGAACTCCGGCAGAGACCGTGCACGCCGACGACGATGCGGGCGGCAAGGTTCGAGCGGCGAAATAGCCCCGCTGCCGCACGCTGAGAAGGCCCCAGGGTCCGATTCGGTGCAATGGATTTCCCGTTCCGCAAAATAAAAGAAACTTTGCCCAAAAGTTGGCCCCGGGCTAACGGAGAGTCGGGGCGGCCTACAGCGTCACCTTGCGTCTCAATCGAATTTTCTGCCCCGCACCTGCTCGCTACCAGACGATGGGCAACGAGCCGTTCGCTGTTGCTGAACAGGACGATATCGCCTTCGGACACATCGGAGCTGTTCGCAGGTTCGATCACGAGCGTATCTCCAGGCCAAACTGTTGGAAGCATGCTGTGGCCGGTGACTCGCAGACGCAAGCCGCCGGACGAGCGCAACACTTCCGCTGCCAGCTCGCACTTGAGTGAGTGCGCGTCGCCCATGAATGGTGCAGGACGGTTCATGAAACCTTGCTGGTCATGCAGCTACCCTGGGTTGCGCTGATCTTTCCGCAAGACAGAGCGGTAGTTACGAATACCTTCTCGTAGCGAAACGTCGGTTTTTCGTACGGCTTCTTGGAAGCTGGAGCGATCGGATTGTCGGATGATGCGTCATTCATAGCCATAATAGGAACCCTATCTTTTAACGTTAGTTCTGAATGTCGATTCTGAATTTTGTTCTGCAGTCATTCAGTTTCTTGCATGAACTTCTATTCTAATGCCGATTGCGATGCTTGTACCGCGCAGCCTCCGGTGCCGCCGGAGGTAGCGCAGGTCTGGTTGCTCTGGGTCGAATAATAGACTTCGGACGCGCCCGCCAGCGTGCCCGACCCGACCGTGTTGTCGATGATAATGCCGCTGGTGCCGCCGGCGGCGGCCAGATTGGCGGTGGAAATTGGCCCTACCATACGCCAGTGAACTCCGTTGTCATTGGTGGGACCGGAGATCACCGTGCTCCAGATGGGGACCGTCGGTCGTGAAGTGCCTCCGGTCAACACCCACTGCACGTTGCCGTTGCTGTCGACAATCTCGTCGCCGGCATTGTAGGCGTGACTGGGAAGCCAGGTCGGGTGGGAAGCCAGATGAGGACCCTGACAGGTCCAACGAACCGTGGCGTCAGTTGTGCTGCCGTCGATGGTAGCGTTCCAAGTCGGGTGCGCGCCCGCTTTCGACGTTCCAACGGTTCTTACTACTTGAATGTTCAAGTTGGAATCGAGGATGACCTGGCCGACGTTGTAAGCAGTCGCGGCCTGCCATGGCTGCACGTTGAAGTTCATGATGCAGCCGCCCCCGGCGCAACTCGTGCCCAATCCGCTGGCTTGGGTGCTGGCGAAGATCCACTCGGCGGTGCCGCCGGTCGCATTCGGGTTGGAAATGTCGGTGACTGGAGAACATCCCGTGGTGGCGCTGGTTAGAGCCGGACCGGGAAGCACCGCTCCCATGACGCCGGCGGCGATAGGAACTTGATAGAGGGTGGGAATGCCGCCAGTGTTTCCGCAAACGTAGAGATTTCCGGTGGCGTTGGCGGACGCTTGATAGGTGCTGTCGAAGCTGCCTTCGTACAGCGGATTGGGATTGGGAGGAGCAGCCTGGCTGGTGCCGACTGTGGCTTCGGTTCCGGTCGTGTTCGCGGCGAAATTCGTCTTGAACAAGTAAACCGCTGAACAGGGGGCGCCGGCGCAGGCCGTGGTGCCGTCGCTGGAGGAGAACACGTACACCTTTCCAGACGTTGAGTCCACGATGGGTGCTGCGACCAGGCCGGTTCCGAAATCCACCTCGCCGGATTTCTTGACCACCCCGGTGGAGCTGACACGATAGAAGAACCCGCTGGCATCGCCGACGAAAACATTGCCGGAAGTTTGATCGTAGACCGGGCTCGAGATGGACGTCGTGGTAGCGCTTACCTGAACCGGGAATCCGCCCGCGGTGGCCTCCGCCGGAGTCCCGCGAAACGCGCCGGTGATTTTGTGAAGCCAGCCGAGAGCTCCCCCAACCCAGAGGACGTCGTGCGTGTAATCGGGGAAGACCGATGAAGTCGTATCGTCGGTCTGTACGCCCCGACTGTCTTTTAGGAGGATAGTCGTCATGCAGGGTGCGGTGCAGGTGCGGTAGGCAGTTGTGGCCACTGCCGTCAGAGTCACGGGAGCGGTTACGGTTCCGCTCGCAGCCGCCCATTTCAGCAGGACCAGGGTTCCAAAGCCCCCCGCTGTCTGGACGAAGGCCACCTGCGATCCTCCCGTGGAGATCACGGGAGAAGTCAGAATCTGGCCGCCGGTGTTGTACGCCCAATAGACAGTTGGCTTGGTTCCGCTGCATCCGGAATAGAGATTGTCATAGCCAACCACGCTCGCCTGGCCAGTTGTGCCTAGCAGGCCGGTGCTGTAGACCACATAGTCGGGAGTGGTCGCGCTGCCACAGTTCGCCGTCGTGACCTGGAACGAGTACTTGGCGGGATAATTTCCCGCGCCGACAGAGGCACCGAGGCCGAGATCTTCTGACCAGTCGCGGTGTACTTTTTGCTTAGCAGCGCTGTGACTGCCGGTTGCGAGAGAGCCAAGATCAATGGATGCGCTGTCGTCGGTCGGGGCTGGGTCGGAGAGAACGCGCGTCACGTGCTGCCGAAACCATTGCTGCCAATAGCGCGGATCGTTCGTGATCTGCCGGACTTTTTCAAAAGTCGCGGGCCGGGAGAAAATCACGTGCCGGTGCGACCAGTCTGTGGGCAAGCCCTCCTGAACAGGTTGAGCCGCCTGGCCGACCAGTACTAATACCCATCCCAATACCAACAACCCAGACAAGCCCCCACCCAACCGGAGAAATCGTGTGGCAGTACCGTTCATTGTGCTGACTCCATGGGACGCGCGAGATGCAAAAGGTTTGCGGGCCGAACGCAAAGAAATCCCGTCACTCAAATCGTCCGTCGTATCGTGGAGCCGCAATTTCGGAGAAATGATCTCGATCTTCAGTTTCCCCAATTCGCGTGCTCGAAACTCCAATGAAAAGTGGACGCGTGCCTTCCATTGGTGGGCTGGAATGGCGCTGATTCTACTCTTTCGCCGGGGAGCAACGCAAACAGGATTTTCTTTGCGGGTATGGGGTCTTTGGCGGCGTCGAGGCGCAGGGTTCTACGCGGTGCGAAAAGGGTAATCCGACGGATCGTCCCGGACCCGGAATTCCCAGGGCAAGGAAACCCTTACATTATTCACGATTTCACGGACACGCCGTTACAATAGAGAAAATCTCTTGGCCGAGCGGGTAATCCCCCCAACAGTTGCAGCACTACTAGAACACGTGGATTGAGTCAGGCGACCCGCCAGAGGAATAGCGAACAGGATTGGATGGAAACGATACGGTGACTGAAAACATTGCGCAGGATGCGAGTGTACGTGAGGTCAGGAACGTCCTGACCCTGGAAGAGATTGCGAACCTGGCGGCGGAGGGCGGGAAGCCGGCGGAAACGCTGATGAATGTGGTTGCCCTCATCGCCAAGAGATTTCGAACCGACGTATGCTCGGCCTATCTGCTGGAACCGGATCGCGCGAACCTGGTGCTGGCGGCGACCGTGGGACTGCGCAAGGAGTGCATTGGCAGTTTGCGCATGGCGGTGAATGAAGGCCTTACCGGTCTGGTGGCGGAACTAGTGCGTCCAGTTTCAGTGGCTCAGGTCAAGACTCATCCCCGGTTCAAATATTTTCGCGACGCCGGCGAGGATGCCTACCAGTCGTTTCTGGGAGTTCCTTTGATCGACCGGGGCGTGCTGCAAGGCGTGCTGGTGGTTCAGACCAAAGAGGCGCGAGTATTTGCCGAGGACGAAATTCAGATGTTGACCGAGGCCGCGACGCAGGTCGCGCCGGTGGTGAGTGAGGCCCGAACGCTGGATCGGTTTATCGCTCCCTTACAGGAAAGACTGTGGGCATTGGCGCGCAATATGTGGTGGAGCTGGGACCACAACTCCTCGAGTTTATTTCTTGATCTGGATCCGGCGCGGTGGAATGAGCTGAACCACAATCCGGTGGCGCTGCTGGGTGAGATGCCTCTGGCGAAACTGGAGACTCGCGCCGCAGAGCTCATGCTGCATAGCCGCGTGAATTACGCGTATCGCCGCATGCTGGAATATCTGGAAGCCGATCGCACCTGGGGAGCGAAGAACGCGGGCGTGCTGCGGCCGCATCCGGTGGCCTATTTTTCGGCGGAGTTTGGAGTGCATGAGTCGCTGCCGGTTTATTCCGGCGGCCTCGGCGTGTTGGCGGGAGATCACATCAAGAGCGCATCGGACCTCGATATTCCCCTGGTAGGCATTGGGCTGTTCTACGGTCAGGGATATTTCCGGCAGCGGCTCGACCTGGGCGGATGGCAGCGCGAGGAATATTTGAAGACTGACGTCAACCAGATGCCGATGGAAGTGGCGATCGGGAAAGATGGCAGGCCGGTGGTAGTGGAAATCGACACACGCAGCGGTCGGCTGCGCGCAAAAGTGTGGCGCGTCAAAGTGGGCCGTCGCGATCTGTTGCTGCTCGATTCTGACGTGGAAGGAAACGCCCCGGAGGACCGTCAGCTGACTTCTCGTTTGTACGGCGGTGATCTCCGCATCCGCATTCGGCAGGAGTTGCTACTGGGCGTGGGCGGACTGCGCGCGCTCAAGGCGCTGGGAATATCTCCGGGCGTGTTGCATCTCAATGAAGGACACAGCGCGTTTGCCGTGCTGGAAGCGGTGCGCATGCGGATGGAGGACGAAGGCATTCCGTTTGACGCCGCGGTTCCGCGCGTATCGCGCGAAGTGGTGTTCACTACGCATACTCCGGTTCCGGCTGGTCACGACCGGTTCGATGCCGGCCTCATCGAGGAGCACATTGGACCGCTGCGCGAAGCGCTGGGGCTTTCCAAGGAAAGTCTGCTGGGATTGGGGCGGGAGAATCCCAACAATTCCGAGGAACTCTTTTGCATGACTGTGGTTGCCCTGCGGCTGTCGCGGCGCGCCAACGCGGTTTCGGCGCTACATGCTGAAGTTTCGCGCGCCATGTGGACCGGGCTGTTCAAGGACAAACTTGAAGACGACGTTCCCATCGGGCACATCACCAACGGAGTGCACGTGCCGTCGTGGCTGGCCCCGCAAATGTTCCGTTTGTATGACCGGCATCTCGGCACCGATTGGCACCAGCGCAGCAGCGAAGCCAAGATCTGGCTGGGCATCGAAAATGTGGACGACGGCGAGCTCTGGGAGACGCACCTGAACCTGAAGTCGCAACTGATCGAATTTGTCCGCAGGCGGGCCGTAGCCCAGGCGGAGCACCGCGGAGAGCCGCGCGAGACACTGCAACTCCTGGAGCGAGTACTCAGCCCGGATGCGCTCACCATCGGGTTCGCCCGCCGCTTCGCCACCTACAAGCGGGCCAATCTGATCCTCACCGACATTGAGCGACTGGCTGCGATGGTCAACGATCCGAACCGTCCGGTGCAGTTTGTATTTGCCGGCAAGGCCCATCCACTCGACGAGCCTGGCAAGAAAGTGCTGCAACAGATCGCCGATCTCATGCGCGATCCCAAGTTCCGCGACAAATTTGTTTTTGTGGAAGACTACGACATCAATGTAGGCCGCCATTTCGTGCAGGGCGTGGATGTATGGCTGAACAATCCGCGGCGTCCACTGGAGGCCTCGGGCACCAGTGGTCAAAAAGTCGTGCTCAACGGCGGATTGAATCTTTCAGTGCTGGATGGCTGGTGGGCCGAAGCTTACGACGGCATCAACGGGTTTGCGATTGGAACCGGGCGAACCCACTCCAACATGAATGTCCACGATACTCGCGACGGGGAAGACCTGATGCGCACTCTGCGCGAAGATGTGATTCCACTGTATTACCAGCGCGATCGAGACGGCCTGCCGCGGGGCTGGATCAAGCGTATGAAGCGGACCATCCGCACTCTGGGCTGGCGCTTCAACGCCGATCGCATGGTGATGGACTACACGTTGAAGAGCTATGTTCCGGCTGCGGGCGGCACGTCAAGCGAAACCAGGGCCAGCTCGTAGGGTCGTTCTCCTCTCTTTAAGCCTTGCCGGCCTAAGGCCGACCACATCATCATCACCGTCTGCGGAAGTGACGGACCGCGTGGTGTTGACGCGTGCGCCCATACCTCCGTGTGAAATTCTGCGTCGCTGATCCCCCGACTGAGAAACGTCTTATCGATTTCACCCCTGTGTTGGCTTCCTGATTGCAATCGACTCCGTGTTCGTCAGCCTGTGCAATGCGCAGGCTCGTCGACGGGCCGGCAGATGTTCCCCTTGCATCTGTTATCGAAACCGCTCGGAGATCAAGACATGTTTTCCAATAGAAATTCTCTGTCTGGATTTGTGTTGCGACACACTTTTTTCCTGGCGTTCTTGATGGCGCTGAGGGTCGCGGCTTTCGCGCAGGTTCCGATCATTTCCTTTCTTTCCCCGGCATCGGCGAACCCCGGGGGCACCGACATTACCTTGACTGTGAATGGCGCGAACTTCGTCAACCCGCTCTCGGTGGTGAATTGGGATGGAACGGCGCTGGCCACAACTTTTGTCAGTTCCGCGCAGCTCTCGGCAACGGTTCCTGCAGACGTTAATCGCAAGTGGGGGGACGGGCTGGATCACTGTATCGACGGTCAGCTGCGGCGACTGTGCCGGCGCCAAACCAAGCTGCGGCGGGACTTGCTCCGAGACTTCGAACACGGTTTATTTTCCGGTGGAGAATTCGATTCCCGATTACACCGCGATTGAACTGACGGCAGCGGTGGGCACGACTCCGTTTCAACTTGCCGAAGGAGATTTTGACGCGGACGGAAAACTCGATCTCGCGGTAGCCAACTACAGCAGCAATACGATTTCGATTCTGCTGGGCAACGGCGACGGAACGTTTCAGGCGCAGACCACATTCCCTACCCTCACCCGCCCGTTTGGTATCGCCGTGGGCGATCTCAATGGGGACGGCATACCGGATCTGGTAGTGGGCAACGACTCGAGCGGGCTTAACATTTTTCTGGGCGATGGAAGCGGCGGCTTTACCGCCGGCACGGCGTTGACTGGCGGGGCGTGTCCGCTGGAACCTGTGCTCGCCGACGTTAATCGGGACGGCAATCTCGACGTCGTCGTCGGCAGCGAGTGCGGCGCTGGCATTGAGGTGTATCTCGGCCACGGCGACGGGACATTCTCATCGGCAACCTTGATCAACGGGTCCAGCGAAGTGTTTGGCATGGCCGTTGCCGATTTCAATGGGGACGGCTTTCTCGACATCGCTGCCGGGGCTTACGGCAGCAATGATCTCGACATCTATTTTGGAGTGGGCGACGGAACCTTCGGCGCGGTCACCCACATGTCCCTGCCGGGAATCGTTGGTGTGGCCGCCGACGACGTGAATGGCGATGGCATGGTCGATTTAATTACGGCCAGCCAGTCGGGCGGCGGGATCAAAGTTCTCTATGGCAATGGCAACGGAACCTTTCAAACCCCGGTCACCGTGGCGGCCGGGAGTTATTTCGCGGCGGCCAGTGGAGACCTCAATGGCGATGGCAGCCGGGACATCGTCGGCATCAGCACCAGCGGGTCCGTTCAAGTGTGGTTTGCGGCCGATGGGGGTTTTCAAGCGCCCCAGACGATTGGATCGGCCGAGAGCTATCGGATTGCGCTGGGTAACTTCGCCACGGCCGGCGGCCTCGATATCGCCTCAGGCAACTCCAACACCGGGCAGGTCGATCTTTTCTTGCCCACCGTCATCATCTCTCCGTCGAGCAAGAACTTTGGATCGATTGGCGTGGGTTCGTCCGCGCAGCAGATTTTTGCCTTAACCAACGATACAGCTGGCATCGTCGCCATCAGCAGCATCACTTTCACTGGCGCGAACCTGGGAGATTTCTCCCAGAGTAATACCTGCAGTTCTCCCCTGATGCCGGCGGCGGCCTGCACCGTGAGCGTAACTTTCGCGCCCGCGGCCACCGGCGTCCGCTCGGCAACCCTGACGGTGATCGACGACGCGCCCGTGAGCCCCCAAACCGCGCTCCTGACCGGGACGGGCGTGCAGGCTCCAATCGCCTCGCTCTCAACCGCCGCCCTGGCTTTTGGCACTCAGATTCTGAACCTGACCTCAACCGCGCAGCCCGTGATTCTGACCAATACCGGCAACGCTTCGCTGACCGGGATTGCGATCAGCATCACAGGAACCAACAGCGCCGACTTTGCCCAAACCAACAACTGCCCGGCCACGCTCGCGGTGATTTCGACCTGCACTGTCAACGTGACGTTCACTCCCAGCCTGCTGGGCGCGGAGAGCGCGACGCTGCGCTTTTCCGATAACGCGGTCACCAGTCCGCAACTGGTGACGCTTAGCGGCACCGGCGGCGGCGTGCCCGTAAAACTGACCTACATCGCGGCGCCACCCGCTCACCGTGGCTGCAGGATCCTCGATTGGAATGATCAGCGTAGGCGTCTACGACGCGAATTCACTGCTGGTTACCAACTCGACGGCGAGCGTCACGCTGACCATCGCCGGAGCGAATTCGTTCTCTCAGAGCCAGACCGTCGCGGCCACGGCAGGCGTGGCCAGCTTCGATTTCAGCGGGGTCCCGCTCGATGCTGCCGGCCAGTATTCGGTAACGGCTTCGAGCGCAGGGCTCAGTTCGGCGATGGGCACGACCATTGTGACGCCGCTGTTCAGTTCCGAGCTGATGGTGGTGGCAGGATACCCTTCGCCCACCTACGCCAACGTACCCCATAGCTTCACCGTCAGTGTGACTGACTCCTTTGGCAACCTGATTCCTTCCTACACCGGCACAGTCACGCTTTCCAGTTCGGATCCGGCGGGCGTGCTGGCGCCTACCCCGTACACCTTTGTCAACGCAGACATGGGAACACACACTTTCACCGCCACGCTGCTAACCGTAGCCCCCCAAACCATCTCGGCCACCGACGGAACCTTGAGTGGCCTGCAGACCATCACGGTCAACGCGCGTCCGCAACTGGTGGCCAATCTGCTGCTGGACGATGGCGGAGCTTCTTCCTCGGCATGTGATGGCACTGTTCCCTGTTCGCTGCGCAGCGCGATTAATCAGGCCAACACGCTGGGCGCGGGCGACATCACTGTCAACTCATCAGGTTTCTCCGGCGCCGCACCCTGGACCTCAATCCTGACCAACGGTGGGCTCGAGCTGAGTTCCAACATCAGCATTACCGGGCCGGGAGAAGCTCAACTGACTCTCTCTGGAAACAACCTGTCCAATATTTTCCAGGTGGACGCAGGGGCAACCGCCACCATCAGCGGCCTTTCGGCAACCGCCGGCAACTCCGCGGCCAGCGGCGGAGCTATCGCCAACGCCGGTTCGCTCACGCTCACGAACGTGGACATCACCAGCAGCATCGCGGCCGAAGACGGCGGCGGAATCTTCAGCTCCGGCAGTCTGACTCTGAACTCCTGTGGACTCTCGGGAAATACGGCGACGGGAAACGGCGGCGGCGTGGCCACCGCCGGAACGTCGGTGTTCTATGACACCGCCGTGTCCGACAACACCGCGTCAGGAAACGGGGGCGGCCTCGACAACACGGGAACGCTCTCGATTCCGCAGAGCACGTTCTATGGCAACAGCGCGGTCGATGGCGCAGCCATCGAGAACGAAGCAGCCGGCACACTTATCCTGGCGCAGAGCACGGTGACGGGAAATACAGCCGGCAGCGAAACCGGGGGCACCATCACGAGCCAAAATGCGGCCCAATCGGCGGTAACGATTCTGAACAGCGTCGTTGCTGGCAACAATGCATTGGGCGGAGACTGCGTCAGTTGCGGCGCCCAGGTGAGCTTCAATCTGTTCGATGTTTCGGCCGGGACGCTGAAACTCGGTTCGCTCGCCAACAATGGTGGCCCCACCCCAACGCTGCTGCCTCTCGCCGGCAGTCCTTTGATGGCGGGCGGCAGCGTTGCGCTGGCGGTTGATTCCGGCTTGCCGCAATCGCTGGCCAACGATCAGCGCGGAACCGGCTACGCCCGCGTTGTCAACAACAGCGTGGACCTGGGTTCGGCGCAGCACAACGCCGGGCCCCCGAGCTCCCTCGCCCTGGTGGTCAGCGGTTCGCCGGTTGCTGGAACGGTCTTGACCGCCACGGTCAATGCACTCACGGCCGGCGGAAATCCTGACCAGGCTTATAACGGTACCGTCCATTTCACCAGCAGCGACACTCACGCCGTGCTGCCCGCGGATTACGCGTTTGTGTCCTCGGACAATGGCACGCACGTATTCTCCGTAACCTTGCAGACCAGCGGTTCGCAGTCGGTGACCGCGGCCGATACGATCACCCCTGGCTTGCACGCCACGCAGGCTGTCACGGAGTCTGCAGCCGCAGCGGCGCTGGTCGCGGAGAACGCCGGGTCCGGACAAACCGCGAATGCCGGAGCAGCATTTGCGACAGCACTGTCGGCAAGAGTCACCGATGCTTTCGGAAACGTGATAGCGGCGACGACCGTGCTTTTCACCGCGCCCTCGAGCGGCGCCAGCGGTACATTTGCCGGCGGCGGGGGAACTACGGCTTCCGTGCTGACCGGCAGCGATGGAGTTGCCACGGCGCCGTCGTTTACCGCCAACAGCACGGCTGGCCAATATTCTGTATCAGCCGCAGTGCAGGGCTTGACTCCAGTTAGCTTTGCCCTCTCGAACATGGTTACCGCGGACTACTCGATTACCGCGAACCCAGCTTCGTTGACCATCGTGCAAGGGCAGTCGGGCAGCACCACGCTGGCCATTACTCCGGTCGGGAACCTGACCGGCACAGTGTTGTTCGCTTGTAGCGGCCTGCCAGGAAGTGCCAATTGCGTCTTTACACCGGCTCAGGTCGTAATGACCGGCAACGACGCTGTACAAAGTGTCAGTTTAACTGTCAACACTACAGGAGCCAACGGAACGATTTCGAATCTTCGTCGAGAGTCGCGTCGATCGAATCGGGCTGGCTTAAGCTCATTGTTGTTGTTGCCGGCCGGACTTGTCTTCCTCGTAATTCCCGTCGTAGTTCCCGCAGCCACCCGGCGGCGAATCAAGACGGAAGGTCGGCGCAAACGTTATTTCCGCCTGGCTCTGCTGTTCTTGCTGGGAACGTTCACCGCCGTCGGAATGAACGCCTGTAGCGGGGCCAGTTCATCCGGGGGCGGCGGCGATACAGGAGGCGGCACTCCAGCCGGCCAGTATTCCGTGGTCGCCGGTGCGACGGTCGGCGGTTCGAGCAGTCACTCTACCCTGCTGATCGTTACCATTACACAATAAAGGGGCAGTGGCAGTCGCAGAATAATATGGCGGAAGGGAGAGATTCTCTATTTGCCCATTTCCAGGCAGTCCCGATGAATCCCTGATTTGCGCGACCCTGCGGCCTCGATTCTACGGCAGGGCTCGAGATGATGCCGACGTCCGATAAACTCGCTTCTGGATTGCTCCGTCACTCCGAGCCTGCGCAACTCAGTTCTTTCCCGCCCCCGGCGCGTGCGAAATCTTGACTCCCGCCAGAATGCGCTGCATTTCTGGCTCGTCGTGCAGTTCATCGAACAGGCGGTTCCCCGCCAGGCCGACAACGTCATCCTCGTGCTGATCGTAAGCGATTTTTAGGTACTTCAAAGCATCCTGCTTATTTCCTTCGAGCACGCAGGTCCCGGCCAGCGCGAGGGACGAAAATTTTCCGTGATCGTAGAGCTTTTGCTGTTCCTTGCGCAGGTTCTCGAACATAGCGTGCGCTCCACCCGCCGCATATCCCCTCTGGGCGGCCGAGGCCACTACCACCGCCGCATTGTCATGGCTCAGGATGGCAACCTTTCTTAACTCCACCAGATAGTTCGGATAGTCGCCCATGTCCAGGTAGATTCTCTCGAGGTAACGAGGCGGGGATATAAACTCCGGTTCGGCCTTCTCCATTTGCCGCAGCAGATCAAGCGCTTCCTGCCGTCGTCCCATCTCATACAGGATGATCCCCTTGTCCGCGAGCACCGACTTGGATGTGGGGTCGAGCCCCTGAGCGCGCTCAACTTCCGTCAGTGCCTCCGTCTTGCGGCCCATCGTTTCCAGCACCGGCGCATACCAATGGTGGGCATTCGCGTTGTTGGGGTCGAGTTCAATCGCGCGGCGAAATTCGCGATCGGCGGTCGCGGCGTCCCACACTCCCCAAAACGAAACAAACGCCAGCGAAGCGTGCGCCTGCGATGATGTGTCATCGAGTTCAACCCCTTTGCGCGCCGCGGCCAGCGCCCGCGAATACGCTTCGCTACTCTTCATGGCGCTATATTCGCGCAGCAGGTTGTAGCAGTCAGCCAGTCCAACATAGGCATCCGAGTACCCCGGATCGTGCACGATCGCCTGCGTGAAAAAGTCCACCGCTTTTTGCAGATCGTCGGGCGTGCGCTTGTTCCAGTAGTAGCGGCCTTGCAGATAAAGATCCCTGGCTTCCTGATTCGCCGGATGTAACCCGGCGTTCATACCCGAATGCGGCGAATTGCTCGCGGCTCTTATCCCGCGCAACCCGAATAACATGATCCCCGCCACCAGCAGTGGCGCCAAAACCAGCGCGGCATACTTCAACTTTTGCGACGAAAACGAAAACGCCGCGGGCGAAATCAAACCATCCGGAACGGCCACCGAACTCGCTGCCGGAACTGACTCCGCCTCACCCGCATCGGCGGCAAGCAGTTGGATCGTGCTCGAAGTCGGAACTTCCGTAGTCGGAGCGATCCACCTGTACCCGCGGCGCTCGATAGTCTCAATAAAGATAGGGTTCTCAGCCGGGTCGCCGAGCGCATCGCGCAGTCGCTTGATAGCGCTGCTGATGGCCCGGTCAAAATCGAGAAAAACATCCTGCGGCCAAAGCGCCTGGCGGAATTCTTCGCGCGTCACAACTTCATTCGGCCGGCTGAGCAGGACTCCGAGCGCGCGAAAGGGAAGGTCCTGAATCTTTACCCTGGTCCCTTTTTTCCGCAGATCCCCCGCGTGTAAGTCCGCCTCAAATACACCGAAGCGCACAACCGTCCGGAGTTCGCGAGTCTGGGGTTCGCTGGACACGGCCATAAGCGTAGAAGCTCCCAGGGGGAGAGCGTCCAAGTCTATCACCGCGGAAACCCTCGCTGGAGTGGCACGTTTAGGCTACTCCGCTCCAGACAAGAACATCCTGTAACCCACTGTAGATAAACGCAATATCTCGTCGCTTCGATAGAACCGAGCGGTCGCTTTACCTCCGCCCCAATTCAGGTGATAGTCGGCGTGCACTTCGCGGTCGTCTCAGACAGTTGGCGAGCGGCCCGCGCCGAATCAAATTCAGGAGAAAACAATGACTACAGTTTTCAGGGCGAAGCTTCTCGCGGGGATATTCCTGGTGGCGATAGCTATCGCTGCGCCGGCGCAAACAGTCAGCACAATTTACCAGTTCAGCAGCGGGTCGAACCCAAATTATCCCTTTGGTGTAATGGCGCAGGGACGGGACGGAGACTTCTACGGAGTTACGCTGTCGGGCAACGGATGCTGTCAGGGCGACATTTACAAAATCAGCTCCGAGGGAGCGATCACGAGCTTGTACTCGATGGCGCAATCGGACGGAACGACCTGCAAAGGCCTGACCCTGGGCACCGATGGCAATTTCTACGGCACCTGTCAGAATGGGGGCGCCAACAATTACGGAACGCTCTTCAAAGTGACGTCCGCGGGCGTCCTGACCGTATTGCACAACTTCGCGGCCCAAGGATCGACCAGCGACGGATGTATACCCTACGCGCCTCCAATGCAGGCCAGTAACGGAGATTTTTATGGAACCACCGCTTTTTGCGGCGCAAATAATTACGGGACGGTGTACAAGCTTACGCTGGCCGGAGCGTACACCCTGCTGTACAGCTTCCAAGGTCCGCCGAACGACACCGTGTTGCCCTACGGTTTGATCGAAGCGAATGGCGAACTATGGGGCGTAGGAAATGGCTGGATCATCAGCGGGGGCGGAATATTCAAGATCACGCTCGCGGGTAAGGAGTCGCTGGTATACACGTTCGAGCCCAATTCGAGTGGCGCTTTCCTGGATGGCGAGGGCCCGAGTGCCAATCTGATTCAGGGCTCCAATGGCGACTTCTATGGAACTACCGAAGAGGGTGGCACTGCGAACCAAGGAACCATTTTCCAGCTCACCGCGGCCGGCGTAGAGACTGTGCTCTACAGCTTCCCGAATCAAACGGACGGCGCGTATCCTTCACTGCCGTTGACGCAGGCGCCGAACGGCCTTTTGTTTGGCGCCGCAACCGATTGTGCCGGCGGCGGCTGCGCACAAGCCGGGCTCTTCGACATCACCACCAAGGGTGTGTACGAGAACGTTTATCTCTACCCGCTGGTTTGCTCGAACTGCGGCCAGCCTGAGGCTCCGTTGTTGCTTTCCACCAACGGAACGTTTTACAGCACGACCGAACAGGGCGGGATCGGCGTGGGCTCGTTCTACAGCCTGAGCAATGGCTACAAGCCCTTCATCTCTCTCGTGAATGTGACGTCCGGCGCAGAAGGTGCGCAGGTCGGCATTCTGGGCCAGGGTTTCAGCTCGAAGTCTGTGGTTGAGTTCGGAGGCATAAAAGCCACAACCACAAAACCCTCCGGCGCCACCTATATTCTCGCTACGGTCCCGGCGGGCGCGCTCACCGGCGACGTCACCGTCACGACTGGATCGACTGTGCTCTCCACCCTCTCGAGCTTTAAGATCACGCCGACCTACAAAAGCTTCACGCCCCCGAGCGGCCCGGTTGGCACAGTCGTCACATTCAACGGCACCGGCCTGACCCAAACCACGAAGGTGACCGTCGACAACGTATCGGCGGCATTCACCGTGGTCTCCGACTCCGAAATCACCGCGACCGTTCCCGCCGGAGCCGCAACTGGCAAAATTGTCGTGACCACCAAAGGTGGCAGCGTTGCCAGTTCCACTAACTTCACCGTCAATTAGCCACAGTCACATCTCTGACTCATGAAGGAGTTGCAGCTATGAAAATGATTGTCCGGTCATGGAGAGTCCTATTGCACTGACAAGCAATGGTGCCAACCGGTCGCGCTTACCGAACCAGATCCGCCCGTAACCGTGATCGTATAGACTCCTGGCGTAATGCCGGTAGAAGACCTGGCAGGAAACAGGCCCAGCGGTTAGTGCACGGGGACGATTCGCCATTGTTGCGTCTGGACGTCGGTGCTTGCGGATTTCTGCACCATGAATCTGTCGATCGCACCCGGTCCTTCTCTTGTGCCCAGCGCCATTCCGCTCAATCGATTCACCAGCTTGAAATATCCATTGCCCGCTGAGACGATGCTCCACTCTTCCAAGGTCAGAGCCCGCTGGCTCAGGCTGCTAGCCGTCGATTGGACGACGACGGTTCCGTTCGTTGCTGAAGCCCCCGCGTCGTTCAATTTGTAGGTGATATCGCTGGCATCCGGATTGAGGCTGGCGATCTGAAAATAGCCGTCGTGATCGCTGGTGATGCGCCACTGCTGGCTGAGCGTGGGACGCCCGCTGTCCGGCTCTGCATCTAGTAATACGCCGCTGGTAGAAGGTCGGTAGCCGGACAGTATCGTCCCGCTGCTGCGATTGACGAACTTGTAGCTCAAGGTGGCGTCCAGCTTGTCGCCGAGTGCGTCTATGCCTGAAAGCAGCTCCGAGTAACTGGGGTCGGTTACATCGGTTGTTCCCGAGCTGTCGGCATTGTTAAATAAGGTCAGGCCGTTCCAGATGTAGATGGCGTCGGCAAGGTTGTCCCCATTGAAAAAGCCACCGCTCAGGTTCGGAATGTTCACGCCCGCCGGGTTCCAGTATTCGATGCCCATCCCCAGATTGTTGGGCAAGCCCTCTTGCACTCCTTGCAGGTCGAGCAGAAACTGCTGCTGCTCGGCAATGCTTGGTGGTGAATACCAGGGGTCGTTCGAGTCAGAACCGTTTTCGTAATGTTCTGCCGTCTCGATGATGAAGATCGGTTTGCCAATGTTAGTGGACGCGGCAACGAGTACATCCTGCTCCACCGGTTGGCTCTGCGGATTGCTTTGTGCCGCCTGCGCGTCGGTTAGGGGGCCGTGGAAGAACGGATAGTAACTTTGGCAGATTGCGTCGTAGATGATTCCGTTCTGATTTGCGAGCGTAAAGAACTGAGTTAGATTCCAAGCGGGAGTGATATGGATACAGGTCAGCGGCGTCGGGATGGCGGGGCCGATCGACGTATCGGCGGCCGCATCCGCTACGGCTTGCAGGGCCTGGACTTGCAAGGACGCAAAGCCGCCGAAGTCTGCTCCGGTCGGACTGCCGATGGGACCCAGGAATCCTGTGTCGACTTCGTTGCCGATTGCTACCAGGTCAGGCATTGCGCCGGCCTGACGGTACATCATGATTTCGCCTTTGACATATGTGTAGACATCCGTCTGCAATTGAGCGAGTGTGTCGCTCGCCCACGCTGGCGGCACGCTGGCGGAACTTCCGCCGTCGAAAAGCAGGGTAAGCTCCACACTCAGGCCGAGATTCTTGGAGCGTTTCGCGAGGTCCAGGTCTTGCGCATCGGTTTCCGCGTAGCAGGAGTTCCCGGTACAGCCCATTTGTGAGGGATCGGAATATGGAGGCGTTGAGCTTGGCCGCAAGCGGACCAGATTGATGCCATGATTTTTCATCATGGCGAGCAAGTCCAGCGGCTGGCTGGCGTCCTTCCACCAGGTTAGACCGGTTGAAACGCGGGCCGCTTCCTGCTTTTCCAGCAGTGCGTTGTCGATGCCACGGAAGAATGCGGGACGCAACAGCCATTGCTGGCTCTGAGCTGGTGCGCCCGACAAATTCAAAGCGGTTTGGTCGAGCTGTGTGCCTGCGGAAGTTGAACCTTGATACAGATCAATCGACAGACCGCTGCTGCGGTTCGTGATCGCGTAGTAGCCGTCGCCGGCAGGAACGAGCGCCCACTGCTGCGTCGTGTTGCCGGAACATGCGTTCTGCACCACATACACCACACTGGAGATGGTCGCGCTGTCCAGGCAAAGTCCGTTGAGAACGTTGCTGATCTGCCATGAGCCGCCGGCGAGCGCCGTAAAGGCCCAGCGCTGGCTTAGGTTCGAGAATGTGCGAGGCTGCTGAAGGATGTGGTCGCCGGCAGCCGTCGAATTGTGGTTCAGATCGACCTGCAGCGCGCTCAACTGATTGACGACGTAATATACTTCGCCGTCGATCGGGGTAATGTCGGTGGGCTCGGCTGGCTGCTGACTCGGCCCGACAACGGTGATCTGCGCCGACGCGGTTCCGCCATTTCCTGCTTCGGTCGAGGTGACTGCGGTCGTGACATTGTTTTGTGTGCCGAGGGCGGAGCCCGCAACATTCAACGCAAAGGTGCATGCGTCTCCCGCCGCTAGGCCGGCTCCTGACAGGCTGACGCTGTTCGAACCAGCGGCCGCCGTGATTGCCCCGCCACCGCAGTTGCCGGTTAATCCGTTTGGCGTGGCCACCGCGAGCCCCGACGGAAATGTGTCGGTGAAACCGATGCCGCTTAGCGATGTTGCGGCGTTGGGATTCGAGAGGGTGAAGGTCAGTGCGGTGTTCCCATTTAATGCGACGCTGGCAGCGCCGAAGGCTTTCGAAATAGTAGGCGGCAGTTTTGTGGGAGGAGGCGGAGTGCTGGATGATCCGCCGCCGCAGCTGAGGTCGAAGAGAAGGCTGGCCACCGCGAGAACTATGACGCAAACGTAACGCAACTCCCGCCGGAGACTGCCACGCCTTGGCACGGCACTATTGAGCATGATCTAGTTCCGGTGCATCATTCGTTGACGGCGTGGGCCGCCGATTCATTTGCCGGTAAAGCTCTTCTACTTGGTCTTTCGTCTGCTTGATTTCCTGCGACAGCGTCATTTCCCTTTTTGCCATCTCGTCCATCTGAAGGCGTTTGTATGCCGTGCCCAGTTGGTAATGGGCGGTGCCATTCAGAGGATCAGCCTGCACGGCCATGCGCAAATACTTGACGGCTTCCTGCCATTTTTCCTGTGATCGAAAGACGGTCGCGAGCCCCATTTGCGCCTGCACTTCATTCGGATCGAGTTGGTAGGCGCGTTGATAGTGCGCGAAGGCCTGGTCCAGCTGGGACTGCGATAGCGCGATGCTGCCGAACTGACATTCGGTCTTGGCAGAATCGCCATCGACGGCCACCGCGACTTCGAATTCCTTCTGGGCCGCTGCTTGCGTTCCAGCGTCGAAGGGAGACGACTGTAGAATCGCTTCCCCTAATTCAAAGTGCACACCGGGCAGCCGCGGATCGAGCTGCAAAGCTTTTTTGTAGTGCTCGATGGCATGGGGGAGATCTCCACCATTGACCAGGCGCTCGGCGATCACTTGTTGCATGCGGGCCGAGCCGGGTGCCAGCACGGCCAGCTTGTTGAGCGTGTCATCGGCCAACTCGGAGTAGACGCGCTGCGCCATGAAGAGGACATCCACGTTGTCAGGATCGAGATCCACCAGCGAATGCATCACGGCCGCCGTTGCACCTGGGTCGCCTTGCTGATCGTAGAGATTCGCCAGCTCGAGTCCGACTTGCAGGCGCATGGACTTGTCTTTCAACTTGGGGAAGGATTTTTCGAGCAGCCCGCGAGCCGAGGGATCGCCCGATCTTCTTTCGCAAATTCCGAGCAGCGCCTCGGTTTTGACTAACGACGGATCAATCACGAGTGCCTTGCGCAGAAAGGGCGCGGCCTTCGGATAGTCGCGCTGAAAAAATGCGATGACGCCCAGGTTGGCATAAGCCTCGGCGTTCTTGGGGTCGAGCGCGAGGACCGCGTCGAACTCATTCACCGCAGAGCTGGGATCGTTTGCTTTGAGAAAGTCCGCGGCCTTGCGCAGGTGATCGTGAATCTCGCCAGCGTGAGAAGGTCCGGTTTGGGTGGCCGTGACTGCTAGTGCGTTCGCGAGAAGCGAAATCACCAAGATCTTCCTACGCCAGCGCCCCGCCCGATTCGCATCCGCCGATCGAGAAGCGCAAAAAGGGAACATGGTGTCGTAATGCCTGCCAAGTGGACGATTTTTCATGCACAAACGATACCGCGAAATCCGCTGCTCCGGCGAGGCGCTGATAACTGCGCGAGCGCGGAAGGAAATATCTTCCGCGCCCGGCAGAGATGCGATGGCCAAACTCCGGCGAACAAGCTCAGAATCTCAGATGCGCCCCGAGTTGTATGATGCGCGTGCCTCCGACCGGGCTGGTGACTTCGCCGGCGGTGCAGTCCGCCAAATTGCTGCCGGTGTTCGGTCCGCTGGTGCACGGCGTACCACCGTACCCAACATTTGCGTCGGGGTTGGCCCAGTTAATGTGGTTGAACATGTTGAAGGCGTCGGCTCTGATTTCCAGCGCGATCGCCTCATGAATCGGAAATTCCTTTGCGAGACTCAGGTTGACGTTCGCGAAATCTGGCCCGATCAGAGTATTGCGGTGAGAGTCTCCAAAAGTGCCGAACGCCGGATTCACGAAGGCAGCGGGATTGAACCAAATCGTATGGGAACGGCTCGCCACATTCGGGTCGGCGACTTGCTGCGGATATAGATAAGAACCGGCGGCGAAAGATGGCGTGAGCCCGGGATCGATGCCACCGGAGACCGAACTCTGGATCACCGGCGTGAACGGAACTCCACTGTGCCACTGGAAAAGAGAAGCCAAGCGCCATCCTCCGGCGATCTGATCCAGCGGCCCGTGCAGAGCAAACTGGCGACCACTGCCGAACGGCAGTTCGTAGGTGATCTGGCCGACCAGCGTATTGGCTGCATTGAAGTCGGACAGGCCATAATTCAGCGACGGGGTATAGGCGTTCTGGTAGATATCGATGCCCGATCCGTGGCCATTGCCGGTGCCGGTGTCCAGCGACTTCGACCAAGCGTAGTTGAGCTGGAAGCTCAAGCCGTAGGACATTCTTTTCTGCAGGCGCAACTGCAGCGCGTTATAGTTCGAATAACCATCGTAGTATTGCGCCGCGATGCTGTTGAATACCGGGTTGGGATTGCCGCAGTGATAGAAACTGGTGCACTCGAAACCGCCAACCGCAGTCGAGCCAGGCGTCGTAGCCTGATTGATGTCGGTGGCAAAGTTCAGGTTCTTGCCGTGGGTGTACACATAGCTGGTGTCCAATAAGAGGCCGCGCCCGAACTCGCGCTGAACTCCCACCAGTAGCTGCTCGACATAGACCGTAGGCATGCTGCGCGGGTAATACTCCGCGCTGCTATAGTTCGCGTAAGTTGAGGAAAGCGTTTGAACGGTTGGAAAGATAACGGTTCCCGCCGGCGGCCCCACCGACAGGGGAAACGCGGAACTGCCGAAGGTATAGCCTCCATTGCCGCTGTTATGCGGATTGAGGCCGAGGCCGAGAGCGCCATCGGTGTAATTTTCGGCGTCGCGCGGAGCATCAAAAATCCCGAAGCCACCGCGGACCACCCATTTATCGCCCGGTGACCAGGCAAAGCCGACGCGGGGTCCGAATTCCTTGTAGTCGCCGTTCTGGATGGTAGACAGATTTCCGATGGTTCCTCCGAAGGCCTTGTCGCTCTGGCCGCCGAACAGGATGCCGCCGGGGTACGCTCCACCGTACTGAGTGGGATCAGGAATCACTGGATCATAGTTGCCGAACAGATTGTTGCTCACGCCCCAGCCCGACTGCATCTGCCAGCGCAGGCCCAGGTTCAGGGTCAGGCGCTGAGAAACCTTGAAGTCGTCGCTGGCGAACAACGCCCCGCTTTTCATGTGAGCGCTTGTGGGGTCGGCCTCATATACGTACCAGCCGTATACGTCGCCGGCCAGAAAGTCGGCGTAGGGAACTCCGGTGACGCTGCCGTTAAATTCGAAGTGACCCGAGTCGATATCTCCCCAGCTCGTATAGTTCTGGTAAAGCTTGTCGAATTCGCCGCCGACCTTGATGGTGTGTTTGCCGTGAATGAGAGTAACGATATCGGAAACCGTATAGATTCCCTCGCCCAGCGTGGCGTCGATGTTTCCGTTGCCGCCGCCCGCGCCCAGAACAGATCCGCCAAATCCCGCGCCCTGATCAATCGAGATATGGGGAAACACGTTGGCTGGGGCATTGGTGCCGTAGGCCGGCTCCAGACCGATCGTGGTTGGATCGTTCTTATCCAAAGATGGCGGTTTGTAGGTATCGAGTTCTCGGCTTGCCCCTATACGAAACTCATTCAATAAGGATGAGCTGATCGTGTAGACATGCGAGATCTGCGCAGTCAGGTCGTCGGTTTTTCCAACTTCGTACGCCGTAGCGTCGTTGGGAAAGAGAGGATCGGCCGGGACATAAGATGTGGTCGTGGGGAAATAGTTGAAACTGAATGAGAGTCTTTGTTTGGAAGCGAGATTGTAATCAACCTTCCCGGTATACCAGGTGTCGGTATTGGGACTGCTTCCGTTGAAAATATAATCGTTGGTCCCACCGTTCGGGCAGGTTTGCGCAACGGTTGAGGATACATTCACCGGGCCGGGGCATCCGGTGATCCACCCTGCCGCGGTGGTCGCGGGAAAGTAGCCCTGAAGCTTCGAGGCCACAGGGTCGATAGGCGACAGCAGTAAACCCGTAGTGGGGTCGAAGGCTGATCCAGTGGCACCGCTGACTCCATAAAAGTCGCCAGCCTGCATGGCCGCCGTGGGGTAGCTGTAGAGTCCGGATGTTGGAGACGACGACGGGTTTCGTTGGAACAGGAAAAAGAAAAATAGCTTATTCCTGATGATCGGACCGCCAATGCTGCCGCCGTACGTATTCCAATGCTCCACCGACTTCACGTCCGGAGAAGGATCGAAGTAACCTCTGGAGTTCAATGCAGTGTTCTGAATGTATTCATATCCACTGCCGTGCCAGTGGTTGGTCCCGCTCTTGGTGATGACGTTGACCGAAGTAAGGCCGCCACCGTACTGGGGCGGCGCGTTCGCTGAATTGACGCTGACTTCGCCGATGGCATCCACCGGCATGTAGTAGTTGCTGCCGTTGAAATCTCTGGGGGCGGTTGCGGGCCCGCCGTCAGACAGGAACATCACGTTGTAAGACTGAGTACCGTTGACTCCGACTGCCTGGCCGTTGGCTTCTCCGGCGCCTCCGCCGGTGTTGACGCCGGGGATCAGCTGAATCATCTCGGCGCGCCAGTCGGTGCCCACGATCGGCGCGGCGCGAATTGCGGCGGTGTTAAGATCCACCCTTTGGTCAGATGTTTCGGTTTCCACCAGCGGAGTTTCTTCGGTGACTACGACCTGTTCACTGATTGAGCCCACTTGCAGCGTGCCGTCGACTGCGATGGTCTGGATCTCGAGGGTCACGCCTTTGCGGACGAAATTCTTGAACCCGGTTTTCGAGAAGGTGATGGTGTAAAGGCCGGTGGGAACAGAAGGCACATCATAGAGGCCGGCCGAATTCGTCGAGGAGACGATGTTCACGCCGGTCTCCACGTTGCTGATCGTGACCTTGACGCCCTCCACGAATGCGCCGGTGGAGTCTTGCACGGTGCCACGGATTTCTCCCGTGTTCGCGTTCTGTGCAACTGTAAGGCTGGCGCTCAGGACTGCGGCCAGAAAAAAAGCTATGCGTCCAAAGTGACGAATCTCGAATCTCATCGCGGAGCCTCCGGAGATTGATTCCCCTGCAAGTCGCGCCCCAGCTCATCTTGGAATCTGGAAGGCGCAAACATACCCCAGGGAGTTGTAAGGAACACGCGTCCTCTACTACTCGTGCGGAATCCTATTTCCAGGCGAGACTCCGCGAATCCGCCTAAAGTCGGAATACCCAGGAAGTATTTATCTTGACAACGGGGTAGGCTCTGTCGACTTGGCCCATTACAAATGGACCAACCCGCGCTGCAGAGCGGCCACAACTGCCTGCGTGCGATCTTCAACGTCCAATCGCATGAGAATCGTGCTGACATGGCTTTTTACCGTTGCCTCCGTAATGCCCAGAAGGTTGGCAATGTCTCTGTTGCTGTTCCCACTCACCAGCAGATGCAGCACTTCCAGTTCTCGCGAACTCAAGTCTGAATCCGGGAGCCGTGAGGCCAACGCGCGGGCCACCGGCGGGGGCAGGAATCGCCCGCCACTGTGCACTTTGTGTAACGCATCCACCAGAGTCTGGTAGGGCATGCCCTTAATGACATAGCCTTGTGCTCCCGCTTCCAGAGCCCGGTGAATGTCTTCGTCCCCGTCGTAGGTCGTGACCACGATAAAGCGGGCGCGCGGAGACTTTGAACGGATGGCGGCAATCGCCTCCACACCGCCCATGTCTCCCGGAAGTCGCAAGTCCATTAGCGTTATATCGGGCTTGTGCTTTTGAAAGAGCGCGATGGCCTGCTCCCCGGTCCCCGCCTGGGCAACTACGGTCATGTCGGTTCTCGCATTGACGATGGCGGCGATTCCCACTCGCATGAGTGGGTGATCGTCAACGATCATTACTTTCATTTTTTCGTTTTGACTCATAACGTCGGACTCACAGTGCCAGGGCTGATGACGCCGGCCTCAAATTGCGATCTCGGGGACTGGGTTTGACGCAGCGCCGCTACTGCGCGGCACCTCGATGCTGAGGTCAGTACCGAACCCAAGCGCACTCTGCAGGTGAAATCTCCCCCCGATGCGCTCGACTCGTTCTTTGATTCCAAGGAGTCCATAGTGGTGTTCGGGAAGACGGGACACGATAGCGGGGTCGAATCCGGAACCATCGTCCCGCACACCGACGCGGCATTTGTTTCCTTCGAAGCTCACGCTGAGCTCCACCTTCTTCGGGTTGAGCATGGCGGATGGAGTTATACAACGCCTCCCGCGCGACCATGAGTACCTCGTGCACTACAGATTGGTCGAGCCCAAACGGTGTGCCTGCAACCCGGCATTCCACGGGCACGGAAAATTCATGGCTGAACTGCTCCGCGACTTTTGCAAGCAAGGAGCCGATGTCGTTCGTGGGCTCGGATATACTGCGCAATCCCCACACGGCTTGTCGGGCTTCCTCAATCGTAGAGCGCAGTTGAGTACGAGCGCAGTCGAGCAAATCACCGTCACTGTCAGGCTTGCGTTGTGCGAGGCTGGAATGCGCCTCCAGCAGCGCTGATACGCTGGCACAACCCTGAATGAGAGTGTCGTGCATTTCCCGAGCCAGCCGATTTCGTTCCTTCAGGACGGCTTGAAAGCGAGCGCGGAGCTGGCCGAGTCGAAACTGATACGCGCCCCACACGGCAGCGGCCAATAGGATCACCATGACGGTGAGGAACCAGGCCGTGCGATAGAAGTGAGGCTTTTGAAAGATCTCCACCGCAGCCGCTGCGACCTGTTCGGGATTGTTCATCTCGAAAGCCGCGACTCGAAACTCATAACTGCCCGGAGGAAGATTGGTGTAGTAGGCCACGCGCGCTGGCGAAGCATCGCTCCAGGTCTTGTCAAAACCTTCCAGCATGTAGCGAAACCGGATGCGCTCCTGCGAGCGCAAGAGCACAACTCCATAATGCACTTCCAGTTTCGCGTTATCCGGGCCGAGAGAAATCTCGGAGCTGACGGGCTTTTGTAGCCCATCCGCCATTACCTGATCGATCACGACCGGCGCGGGTTTTGATGGCATGGGCGATCCAATCGAGATACGCACCGGGCCCTTACTGCTGGGAAACCAAACTTCACCCTGGGTTGTGAGCACCCCGGCTGGTTTTTCGCCACCGCACATCTGGATGGTTTCCAAACCATCCGACACGCCGTAGAGCGTGACCGCCGCAGGACGTGACGGGTGATCTGCCATGGCGTCAAGTTCGCGGCGGCTGACGGTAGAGATTCCGTTCGGCCCGCTAATCCAGAAGTTGTTTTTCCCATCTTCGAGCAGTTCGTAAACCCCATTGCTGGCGAGCCCGTCCGCAACGGTGTAGCGAGTCATGGCTCCCGAACGCCAACGGTAGAGCCCTCCTGTGCGCGTTCCAAACCATAGACCGCCGTCCGAATCTTCGTGGATCGCCCAGACTTTTTCGCTCTTTAGGGCTTCGGTGGCGCCGTCGGTTTCAAAAGCGTCTCCATGCAGCCGGCTCACGCCGCGGTCGGTACCGATCCAGATGTCGCCGCGCCGGTCTTCGAGCATCGATCGCGTGCTGAAGTAGGCCAAGCCATCTCGCATCTGGTAGTTGGTAATTCCCTCGTGGCGCCAACGGCTGACTCCTTCGTCGGTTGCAATCCATACGCTGCCGTCGCGTCCTTGCAGGAACGCGCGCACGAAGTTGTTGACCAGTCCTTCGTCGGTCGAATAATGGACGAACTTTTGACCGATCTGCCGGTACGCTCCCCGGCCTTCGGTTCCAATCCACAATGCGCCCTCGTTGTCGCGGAAAACGTTCCGCACTCTCACTCCCGAAATACCGGGAAATCGATAGGGGGCGGCCTTGCCGTTGTGCACTCGGAACAGGTTTACCGCTGCGACCCAGAGATCGCCGGTGCGGTCTTGATACACCGTCTCCGCGTCGGAGTCAGCCGCGTCCGGCAGTTTCACCGTGCGGACAGGAGTCTTGATCAGGCGCAGCATTCCGCCTTGCGTTCCGATCCAGATATTCTTTTCGACATCTTCGAAAAGATTCAAGACAGTGTTGCTGGGCAATGGGTCGGGAACCGCGATGCTTGAGAACCGGTTTGCGCGGTACGTAAGAAGACCCCGGCCAATGGTGCCGATCCAAAGCGTTCCATCCGACATCTCATGCAAGACGCGGACGGTCCCGTGGATCTCCCCTACCGGACTGAAGGCCATTTCCTGCGGAGCCATCTTCTGCAGACCTGAAACCGTGCCGACCCAGATGGTTCCATCTTGAGTTTCCGTGATCGACTTCACCCGATTCTGACTGGCTTCCCCGCCCAGGTTGTATTCGAAAGCGGCATTGCCGACGAGTCGAAGAAATTTGGAACCGCCCACCCACAGCTGTCCGCGGCGATCTTCATGGATGGCATGCACTGCAATCGCCGGAATGCTCTCCGTGTTGTCCACCCGCTCCAGACGATCCCCGGCGAGTTGAAACAGTCCGTTGTCGGTGCCCACCCAGATCTTTCCCTGCGTGTCCTCATACACAACGCGCACGAAGCCATTGGTCAGGCCGTCTTTGGGGGAGAATGCTCGAAAAATTCCATCGCGATAGCGGATCAGGCCGCCGCCTTCCATTCCAATCCAGAGCGTGTTATCGCGAGCGACAGTAAGGCAAAAAACGTTGTTATCGCTGAATGCGGGCGTGTTTTCGCGGTCGAAAGTCAGGAACCTCTCACCGTCGAAACGGACCAACCCGCCTGTCGTACCGATCCACAAATATCGGTCCGCAGTCTGCGCAAACGCCTGCACGACCTGCTCCGGTAAGCCATCCTGGAGTTGCCAGAGACGCTGCGTGTAGGAAAACGACGGAGGGTCCGCCGGAGCACCCAGTGCCTGGGAAGAAATGATAAGGAGCGGAATAAGTAAGCACAGAACTTGGGCCGCACTGCGCCGCAGCTGGTGCCACACGACGATCGGGCCCCGATGTAGCCGAGTCAACATGAAATGCAGACGACGCTGTCTGCACAGTGTCCGCCGGAGTCGAACGATGTTCCCTGAATCTCGAGAATTTATCACATCTTTTCGCGATCCAGCTATTTTCGCGTGAACCGGTCAAAAACCGTGATGACCGGCAGCGCATTGTGCTGGTCGTCAAAAAAGCCTCTGCTGGTGAGCGGCCCTGTGACTGCCGGCTCCCACCAGAATACGCCTTTGCCGCGCCCGTTCGGAGTTTCCATCACCACGCGGTTTAACTCATCCAGGAATTCCCGCTGTCCTTCAGGAGACTCCTGAAACGGAGCCGGTTTATTCACATAGTTGCCGGGCTGCCAGTTGTAAGCCGTCTCGACCACAATGATGTCTTTCTGGTACTCCCGGGCTATGAATTCCAGATTCTGGCGGAGTTCGTTGAGGCTCCCGTGCCACCAGGGATAATACGACTGCCCGATAATGTCGTAAGGTACGTCGTAGCTGTTCAACTTGTCGAAGAAATATTTCGTCCCTTTCAGGTCTGCGCCGCGATCGATGTGAATCATGATCTTCGGGCGAATACCGTTGCCTCGGCCCGCGTCTATTCCGTTGATGCCCGCATACACCAGTTGAGCAAAATTGTCCCAATTCTCCGGCAGCTTGCCGTCCGGCCACATCATGCCGTGGATGATTTCATTACCGACCTGCACCATGTCCGGCAAGACCCCGGCGTCGCGGAAGGCCGCAATCGTGTCCCGAGTATATTCGAACACCGCCTTCACCAATTCCGCGTGCGACTTGCCTTTCCACGCTTTCGGGATGGGCTGTTTCCCCGGGTCGGCCCAGTCGTCGGCGTAGTGATAGTCCAACAGGAACTTGAAGCCGAGTTTCTTTGCGCTCTTGGCGAGCGCGATGGTGTAATCGAGATTGTTGGGCAGCTCTGTTGGAGTGTGAAACAGCCTGAGCCGAATCCAGTTGTACCCGTGGGATCGCAGAATTTCCAGGCCAGGCTTGGGGACTCCGCCGTCCTTGAAGACGACGCCTTGTTGTTCCGCTTGAGCCAGGAAGGAGACATCTGCACCGACGGCATAATCCTGACCTTCCATCAGACGAGTTACGGAAACCAGTACGACGAGTAGGAAAGTGAGATGTCGAACGTGCGCCTTCATGCATCCTCCTTCAAGAGGCTTCCAACTTCACTGCGCCCCCGCCTCTTTACTCTTTCCTTGGCCGTCAGGCTGTCGGGTCGCCGCGGCGCTATTCCAATCCAGAGAACTCTCGGCAGCGATCATGCCGCCAGGCCGCAGCAGGGTCAAGTGCAGCTTCAGGCTTTTGACATCGGGCGGCGGACCCACCTTCGCTGAGACCAAACGCGCACCACTCAAGTCAGCAAGTGGCTGTTCGCCCCTGGCCAGTAACTTACCCGCCTGATCGCTCAATTCCCACGCCAGCCGGTAGTCGCGGAGGGGATAGGACGGGAGATCCTGAATCCCGTTGGGCGTCAACATCACCGTGAAACTCGCTGGTGGGTTTTGGAGCTCGTGATCCCACTGCGCTTCCATGGCGGCCGGCGCATTCAGATCCTTCCACACATAATAAGAAGGTTTGCGCTGCCGGTACTCATCCACCAGGCCGTGTTCGACATAACCCTGTTCTCGTCCCCCAGCGAGATTGCGCCGCGATTTGTAGTCTTGATAACACCAGAGAATTGCTCCCGCAATCCAGTCGCGGCGCGCCAGTTCGGGCATCTGCTCCTTGATAATGCGGACGCGCATGCGATCAGCGTCTTCAGGATCTTTGGCAAAGATTCCCGGCAGGCCAAATTCGGAAATGATCATCATCTTTTCGGGAAACATGCGCCCGATTCGATCCAACGATTCTGACAGTTCCGACTCCGGGCCATGCCAGCTTCCAAAATACTGGTTCATCATCAGAAAATCAGCGTCATTGGCGGCGGAGTCTTCGGCGCGTTTCAGTTTCGGCAAATGATCATCGGCATAGCTTACGAACCGGGTAGGATCGAGTTGGCGGATAAAATCCCGCATAGCCCGAAAATAGGCGATGCCGCCCGGAGTTCCTGTATCGCTTTCGTTGCACACGCTCCAGGCGAAAATGCTGGGGTGATTGCCCGATTCCTCGATCATCTCGCGCATCTGTTGTTTGGCCAACGCGAGCACTCGCGGATCCTTGAGTTGCGATTCGCTGAATTGCCACACCGGAATTTCTGGAATGAGCAGAATGCCATGCCGGTCGGCATAATCAAGGATGAAGGAATTCTGTGGATAATGCGCCGGTCGCGTCAGAGTTACCTGAAGCGACCGCATGTCGTCATAGTCGTGAAGCATCGTGCCCGCAGTTTCTGCCAAGCCTTCCCACGCAGATTCTTCGTGCCGGGTCACGCCGGTTAGGCGGACTCGTTCCCCATTGATCAGCAGATGCCGGTCGCGGATTTCAATCTTGCGTATGCCGAACGTCTCGCTCTGCTCGTCGAGGATCTGTCCGCCCGGGCCGATGATTTGAACCAGCATCCGGTACACGTTCGGATGGTCGATCCCCCACAACTGTGCGCTGTGGATCTTCAACGACAGGGCGACCGAGTTGACCTCAGAGTTGGCTTCTGAAGCGAAAGCGACCGTGCGCGTCGTCGTTCCTGCAGTCTCGCCGTGCGGCCCAATCGCCGTTATTCGCACCGAGACCTGCTGTTTCTGGGCGAGACGATTCTCCAGAAAGATCTTGTCCTCGACGACCGCTCCGTCTTCCACAATCTGGCTGCGAATCTGCTGCCGGCCTACCTGGATTGGACCACCGATGGTCAGCCACACGTCACGAACGATACCGCCATAGTCCCACCAGTCGTACCAGGCATGTTCGCTACTGCGTTGCGCCAGACCGGGAATCGTAGCCGCTCCAATCCGGTTATCGACTTCGACTGCGACCTGGTTGGTCAACCGCAATTGGCGAGTCACGTCGAAGGAATACGCGGTATATCCGCCTTCGTGCGATCCCAGTTCCACGCCGTTCAACCAGACCCGGGCGGAATAAAAGGTCGCTCCGAAATGTAACTTCACGTGCAAGCCTACCGATTGCACTGGCATCTCGAACGTGGTGAAGTACCACGCTTTACCGAGATAGGCATCGTGAGGGCCGATGTTCCAGGTGTGCGGGACATTAATAGCGTCGGTATTGGGAGGAGGACGCTTCTCCCACTGGGACGTTTCCCCGATCTGTTCCGGATCCGTGCGAAACGACCAGTCTCGATCCAGATCAACCCGAGTCGTCCCCAAGAGTCCGGCCGACAGTAGGAACCAGATGATCGCGCCCAGCACAATCCTTTTCATTAGCTTCTGCAACCTTCGGGCACCGTGTTTCGCGCCTTCAATCTCGTCCGCTGTCGATCTCCGGACAGGCTGCGTGGAAAAAGGTCCATGGAGGTGATCCATCGAGATCGAACCACGAAATATTACCTTTCCTGTCAACGCCGCGACTCCTCCGAAAGTAGGAATCTCGGGCTTCACCTTCTGCGAGATCTGACATCGTCCACTATTTTGAACGCAATGGGACTGGTTCAACGAGGCTTCTGGAGAAACTTGACCTCGATTTCCCGGATTACGGCCAGCGAATAGTGCGGCGGTAAGGGATGTTTACTTCGTCTTTGTTTTAGCCAACGATTTCGCTATCGAGGGACGTTGAGTGTAGTGGTGATGGTTCGCCAGCTGACGAGGGAAGAATGAACAAGTCGGGTAGGCCTGGCCAGAAAAGAGGTCGAACTCAGAGACTGAGTCAAGCCGGAGTTTGAACCGGTCGTGAGGATCAAGGATGTCTAGCCGCCAATTCACGACCGCATTCCGCGCTGGTTAAATAGTGAGAACAGGATATCCGCTGTGGATCTAGACGTCACCAACACCTCGAGACACATAACCGGGACACTAAAGGCATGCCAAGAAGTAGAAGATGAGCCGGTTCCGTATGTCACACTGGGCAGCTAATTGCCTGAAATTGAGAAACCTGGCGGAGAGGGAGGGATTAACATCCACCGCCTAAATTTTGCCAACAACACTGGCAAATTTCTGCTGTTACTACCAACGCTACCAGTCACTTGCGACCGTGCGCGCGTCCATTTTACCAGTATCGTTGGAAAAACAAATACGGCACTTTTTGGTAGCAATGGTAGTCAGCCCGGCTTCACTTTTTGTCCGCTTAACGCACGGAGATTCTTCTTACACAGCACACGCGCGGCACACAACCTGTCGGGTTCCTGAAGAGATCGACCGAGTCACGACTGACGGACAGTCAGTAGCACAGAAGAAAATCGCGCTATCAAATTAAGTGCGCTAATTGGACTCACTGGCCAAATCTAGTAACCGAAGGACAGTTGCGTCATGTGAAATAACGAAAGCGAGAATTGACTTTCTTGCCGCTCGGGACGTGTTTCAGAATGTCTCCCACCCGGCGAGCAGCCCGCACCGTAATAGGGTCTCCCGAATCGAACTGAGTATTGTTGAAATTGAGCTTTGATAAGCCAACTAGCTCGTGCGCTAGATCTGAAGCGCTGGTCTCGCCATCATCGCGGACAAATTCGAGCGCTCGGGGTATGTAGGCACCGGGATAAACTTGGAAGTACGGGACGGTACCCTTCAGGTAGACGATTCCGGACTTGCCGTCGAACAGCATCGCGGTGCCACGAACCATGGGCGAATCGCCGGCGCGTAACAGGCGTGCCCCCGATCGTCGCACGCTCACTAGGTCGAGAACCTCAAGCTTCTGGTCCTCCGCCGCCCGCTTGAATCCCTCTTTTTCTTCTGCATTGAAATAAGAGGTTTTGTGCATGACGACCCTCGCGGGCATGGTCTTGTGCTCGCGTCGGTAGGTTGCTAGGCCGTTCGCGAGCAACTCCTGCGCGTCCTGTTTGGATGAATGGGGGCTGCGATCGTCTTTGTCGTAACTGGCGCTCCCGCCCTGCACGATTAATCCCTCGCCGCGCTCGTCGAACACCTGGGCCACACTGGTCATGAGCTTGTCGCCGGCGACGCTCCTAAAGAAGCTCACGCCGACATAACACGTGGTTAGCACGGCGGCCTGTCGGGCAAGACGCCAAGGCACGCCACCCGCTTTATAGTAGAGCGCCGTATGGAAGTTCCAAGCGGTTGTTGCCTTGTCCTGTAAGCGCCTGCCGCGCCCAATCGAAATCGAGCCATAGGTGTCGGGGCTCGACAACTGGCACGGCAACTGCAGATCGAGTGCCTGTGCCTTGAACAGATCGTGAAAGTTCAGCGCAGAGGGCGGCGACGGCTCTTGTTCCGGAGCAGGCTCTTGAAGTTCATCGATTGGCGGGTCGGGCGTTCGCGTGCGCGGCGTGTCTCCCAAGGCGAAGACCTCCGGCGGCGGCGCCACAACTAGTACATGAAGTCCGCTCTTGCCTGCGAGGTCGCGGGCATGATCCATGAAGGCCTCGACAATATGCGGTAGTGGCTGAGATTTGGCGAGCGCCTTCGAGAGTTCGTGCCGTGTGATCGCACGTGTCGCTGCGTCGGATAATTCAAGGGAAGTTCCAAATACTTGTTGTGTCATGCCAGGAAACGGCGGACGGAGGGCTTTCAGCTTCTGTTCGTCCGAGGCAACACCGCGCTTGCACTGCTCCAGCCAATCGCGCACGCCGTCGACTGTGGCCGTTGTCCCAATCACACCGATTCGAATTGGGACGGGAACCCCGGTGCTGCCTTTGTCGAATGCACCAAAGGTCGAAAGACCAGCGCGGATATCGACGTGCAACTTACCCTGATGGAAGGCGAGTTGCGGTTCTTCGACTATTTGCAGCTTCATCCCTCGATCTCCTTGTCTCCCGAAGGGGGGATGGAGGGTGCGTCCAGCGCCGTCAGAGAACTCTCGTCCAGACCAGAAGAGAACTGAAACGAGACAAGCGGCGCGAACTCAAGCAGCCGTAACCGATCTGCACGAGTCCATGGTGCTCGAAGAACTGCTTGCCATAGCAGTAGTTGGCTCAACACCGAGCGATTCCGCTCGAAACGCTTTATTCCAGAGAGGCGATTCTCGTGATATCGATCCAAGTCTTTTCCATTGTAGGTAAATCGATACGTCGGGGTAATCTCTAGATGCCATTCGCCGCCCAAGAAGCGAAAGCGGCCTTGAAACGCGGCGTGGCGAAGATACTTATGGGGTTTCCCGCTCTTTGATGATTTGTGCTCGTAATGGGACACCACAGTGACGGTGCTCCGCATCTTGACGTTCGCATACTTGAGACGCCGAGCCGGTTCGTCCGGTCGACCCATGAAGGCGTATACGTCCTGGTCTCCGTAATATCGAACACCCTGCGACAGAGACTTCGCGCAGCGCAGCATTCAATAGATGCACAAACAGGCGACGCTTGTTCTCGTCTTCGGAAAACGCCCACTCCTGGGTATCGAATTGATCCAGACCGCCAACGTCGATAATCTTCTTCAGGCGCGAACGCTCGGGATCGACAAAGCTGTATAGATTTCCTTCGTATAACGTCCACGCTCCCGGGACACGGTCGGCAGATTTATCCGAGGCGCCTTCGTTAAGCAGAAACCAAGACTGCTTTCGTGTCTTGCTCGTCGCTGGGGCGATGTACAGAGTGTCAGGAAAATGCCGTAATGGAATCAGATTCGCAAAGCTCTCTTCCGGTTCGGCAGCCCGATGCTCAGGTTCTTCTCGGGTGGTGTCGCGAGGAACTGGGACGACCGTCAGTCTCTCCGATTCGCGTATCGGAACCGGCCGGGTTCGCAGGTATGCGCGAGTAAAGGCGGCCGCCGAAGCGCAAGCGTATTTCGTCCAGGCGTCTTGGCGCTTGAGTCCAACAATGTCACTCAGGCTCCGGATCGACAACATCGGAGTCCTATCCCGAGTGGCACGATGCACGCCGGCTGATTCCATCTCTATTGCAAGAATGCCACGGGTGCTTGTAATCCAAGGAAAGAGCACCCTGGGATCTTTGACGAGTCGGTCGCTAGAGGCGATGGGCCCGGCAGCGAACGCCGGCGTTCTGCCGCGACGTCCTTACCGTAGTGCAGTTGCAGTTTCTGCCGCACATCCCGCTGCCAGTTCCTGGGTCCATACAAATTTCTTGGTGCCAAATTGACGGTAGGTTTCTGAGGCAACTCCGCCCACCAATCGCCCAGTTCTGACTCGCGGGCACTGAGGTTAGCAACGCCCACGGCGATCGCTTTGGCGATCGGACCGCCCCCTACGTTGTATGTTGTCTCGTCTTGGAATTTACGTGCCTCGATGCTGAAATCATGCACGCGGGTTGAAAGCACGATATCTCCTAAGCTGATATCGTCCACCGGCAGCCCGCCGGCAATGCCGACCACCAGGAGCAGCAAGGGCTGCAGATCGTCAATGAGGTCGCGTGCAGCCTCCTGGGCTTCTCCATTGCCCTGCTCGATCTGGCGAAGGATGGCGAGGCGATATCGGTCATCCTGACCCGCATTCGCCGTTCTCAATGTGTATTCACGGTGCCGCCCCCTGTAGATACCGTGATCATCCGAAAAAGCCTTCAGTACGGCTCGAAATTCATCATCGCGAATTGTTAAGATGCCGATATCTACAGTTGGCTGATTCATCGACCGACCCTGAACAGTTCCCCGCACTGCGCTTCATCTCAAGAGAGCGGTATGCCCGAGCAGCACTGATCTTCAAAAGGTGTGAAGCTGAATTATAGATTGATCGGGTCCACACCTGCTGCGCTCCCGTGCGGGCGAAGTCGCGATTGTAGCGGACATCATTTCGCCTCTTGCTGTTGGGGGCAGTCCGGCACGCGGTTGGCACTTGGACCGAGCCGAAACATCGAGAATTGCAGCAACCTGTCTGTTGGAATTTAAGTCGACCAGCCAAAAGCTTCTTCTCCTAGTGGCGCTACATAGCACCCGCATTCACTGCATTTACGTTCATTGTCTGGTGGAACGTTCTCAATTTCTGCAACACTTTGCGACCCGTAACCGTCAGGGTGATGGCGCCATTGATCTCGACCAGCTTAGGTCCGTCATCAACTCGAACGCGCTGCTGATCCGTGAAGAGTCATAGGAGAGATATGATCTCGGATTCTGGTGCTTGACTAGGCGATATCCTCCCATCGCGAATGATGAAGAATCGGTAATCTGGCAGTTTCTGAATTGCTACTCTTGTTGCCTGCTTTAGAACATAGTTCTCCACGGCCCATTGCAGGTAGTCCGAAACAGTGGTGTCCGTTAACTGACTAAGATCCTTCTTGATTGCCTCAAGTGAGATTCTTTCGACGCCTCCTAGTTTATGGAGCTGGCCTTCAGGCGGAGTGCTACCATTGCTTTTCCAGTAGCAGGCGCAAAGCAACAGAAGGACCACTGCTGAACCCACTCTGTCTTCGGTCGAGGCATTTAGGTTTATTAGGGTCTCTGCAAGGGCGATCGCCTTTTTGCCGAACTCCCGCGGTTTGAAGCTGAGCCGTTGCGAAAGTGCCTGGAGCGCGGCTCCGCCGTTACGGTATCCCCGCTGAGCGTAAAGTACACCTTGGCACCTTTCGAAGCTCCGGAACCCACAACATGAGCACACGTGACGATGCATCCTGGAGCAAGAAAAAAACCCGTACCAAATCGCTTCTGGTCTAGAGAGTAGAGGGGCACGGTGCAGGCCTCTAGCAATTGACGCAATCGATGTAGGTGGCTCTCCAGGTTTCTCCTAACATTCAGCTACTTCGACCGAGTGTCCCCGGCGTTGCTCCTTCTGTTGAAACGTGCCATACGAATTGCTCTTAGGATCAATCGAATGCTCTCCCGTGGAAAACTGATGGTTGCGTGCAGCCCTTTCCGCTCTAAAGCTTTTCCTTCCAAAACTGACAGAACTCTCCATAAGCAGGGTTAAAGAACTTTTTCACTAACAGTGTTGCAACCACAGGGGCCAAAGCGGCCATTAGACCAACACCGATTAACGCGCCGGTCAGCACACCAATGGCCGCGGCTTCGCCAATGCCCAACGCCTTCTCCAGATCTGCGCGCGTCTTCGCGTCGTCCGGATCGCCTCCGCATGCCAGTTCGTAGGCGCTTCGATTCCAGCGACGCAGAATCCGCTACCAAGGTCCTTCATGTCATCCTTGATGCCCATCGCCTTGAGATCGGCACTCAACAAGTCCAACTCTACGTCTGCCGATTTCTTGAATCGCGCGTTGCAACCGCGCTCCGCATTCCAGTTGTTCAGTAATTGATCTTCGTCCGACTGAAGCAACTGCCGAATTTGCTGGTCTGTAACCGGCTGTATCATTTAGTCATCTCCTTATCAAGGTGGGGCGTTACTGGCAAACGAGGGGGTAGGAAACGCATTGTGCCTGAACCAAACAGCGTGTATGCCAAGCCCAGTGGATTTCGGTTGTCCAAGAAATGTCGTCGCGCTGTGCGTAAGGCGTCGGCAAGCGGCGCTCCCCGAAGTATCTCGCCTAAAAATACCTGCGAAAAAGGGTGAGCGAAACTGACCGTCATGGTGCACTCTGTTCCTACTACCGCTCGTGCCCCTAATTTCAGAAAGAGAGAAACGAAGTTCTCTGTAAACAGCGCAACCATCTCGGCCGACTCGCACATGTTTAGGAATACAATGGTTCGGCTGAAAGGGTCTCAACCGATTCGAGAAGGTCGAAATAATAGAGTCTGCCGTTAGAGAGCTCAATGTAGGAATCATCTGACTCGCCTTCCTTATCCTCAGTTCGCTTCAACAGCCCTTCGAGCATTCCCGCTCGGTGAAGCATCTGAAGTTTGCGTCAGCCTAGCCTTTATTAGACTGGCCAGATCTAACCGATTGTCTGCTGTTTTTGCTTTCTTGCTGTGGCCATGCGTATAGAAGTACAAAATTGAATCATGAGGCTGTTCGATGAGACCGTAGAATTCATTCTTGCTCGTCACCGGAGGATCACTGATTAAAAGCGTACCCTTAGCGTCTTTCGAGAGATCCATCATGAGTTGCCGTTGCTGCGCCGAGTTCGGAAATTCCTCCCAAGCATCAACGCCATCCGCATGCAATTCTTCATCTGTTCGGTGGCATCTGTGGTCTTCGCCACTTCTGGAAGATGTTGCTCAATGGAATATCGGTATCCCCAAAATCCCCGGAGATCTGGGAGAACATAAATCTCCTTTGGTATCGCCCTGTCGTAGAGGAATGCCCAAGGATAAAGGAACCCACTCTGTATTCCCGGCATGGAGATCTGAATGAGCCCCCCTTCTTCCAGTGGCCGATCACGCAACGCCTTTCCTACTATATCCAGAGCTGAACCGGGCTCATTGCGGAACAGCGCAAGCCAGAGCTGCCGTCCTATCTTCGCCAGCTTCCGGATGGCCTCTCGAAACTTCCCGCTGCTGTTATCCACCTGCTGCAAATAATCTTCAAGAACCAGATTCTCAAGGGTCTCACGCAACTGCACCAAAGAATCTTCGAAGTCTTTGCTCGTGAGCTTGCTCTGAGCGCGCAAAACTATAGGCCCGCTACCTGTCCCTTCAAGCGTGAACTGAATAAAATAGACGCCTTCTTGTCGAGCGATGTGGATATTCATCTTGCGTGGAAGAAATTCGTCGAAGTCCAGATTTCTCGCCTGACCTCGTGCTGAATCTTTTCCAATACCCGCGAATCTTTCTGTTCTTCCCCATTCTCGATCCTTGCGATGACGCCTACGTACTCAAGCAAATTGAAGCGATAGAAAAACCTCAGCTGAATGCATGCGGAGTTAGAAGTCAATTCTGGCAGTTTCCGAGCTCTAATGCGAAAGTGCACTTTGTTGGTAGAGTCGCCGGTGGGGTAACGTAATCCAGCCTACCTGTGATTCAATTTCAAAGTCGTCAGAATCAGCAGTTACCAACACCTCGACGGGTCCTTCTTGGTGCACCGGCCTGATGGGCTCCCGTGCGGTTTTCTCTTTCTCTTTGAGCCCGATTGTCTTTTGTCGGACAGCGACCTCAAGCCAGTACCAGCGGCCGCTTTGAGTGTGGTGGTATCCGCCATCGGATCGGCAGGAAGGTTATCTTTATCGCGTAAGAAGAGAACGTCTGCGTACCTCGCATTAGGGTCTACAGGAGCGACGGAGGGTACGGGGACTTCTGCGGATACTTCTCGCTCCAATGCGGGAACATGGGACACGAAGTCGTCCAGTGTAATGCCTTCCACGTCTCTATAGCTGCGTGTACGAGGCCCCGTACCACCCCCGAACACCGGCGGATACTCAGCTAGCCGGTATTTTGCAACTTCCTGCAGAAACTGTGCCGCTGCCCATCGAACCTTCGGCAAGGGTGATTCTTAGCCGAAGAGATCAGTCGCAACACGTCCCCTAAAGGAGCCCGCGACGCCGCCCACGCAATTTGCCAGTTTGCAGTCAACGCTCCTGCGTAAGCGGGCACCACAGACGGCATCTCTATCGCCATGGCCCCCTGCGGGGAGCCGATAGCCATATCGATCCAGTCCAACCGCTGGTTTGTAGCCTCCTCAAAGAGCGAAAGATAAATCTGGAAGAGCGCCGAAATGTCAGGAGTCCACAGGTTTCCTAGTTCACCGATCCTTGTAGCCACTTCATTTCCGGCACCTTGCCGATCATATATATCAGCTCGCTCTCGATCGTACTCGGGCCTGGCGACTTCGATGAATCCCGCAATGATAGGGTCTTCCCGTCTCTGCCTTATGAGACGGAGCAGTTCCTGCCGTTTCGGCACGCCTGACGCTAGCTCAATGGCTCGGTTCCGGGGCGGAATCCGAAAGATCGCCGATAATGGCGGGATCTTCGAGCAAATCGCGTGCTCTTGACCGATTGGGACTTAGCAAATCAGCCGCTCGCGCTCCCACAAGTTCGCGCAGGGTGCGGGCCGTCTCGAGATCGGACTATTCCTCCTCCGGGGCTCGCAGGGCGCGTATTAACGGTGCGATTCGTAGTCGGATTTCGTCCATGGCTGGATTAGATTACGACAGAGAAAAGTTCCCCGGTGCGTGGTGAGGTGATGTTAGGTTTGTACTAGTGAACAGTCAAGAACATAGAAAAAACGCTCGTTAAGCTTTGATTCAGTAAAATGGAGCATTTCGCCTCGGACTTCTGTTGTCACATGATGCGCCGGTGAAGATATGGAGGGCACAAATGCACCCAAGCACGTGCACACCTCGACTAGAACGGTGCTTGATCGCCTGTGTGGCTGCTTTATGTTTGGTTACTTGCGGTTGTGTGGATCTGGACGAGATTACCCAGTTTGCCAAAGTGAGCCAGGACGTTGGAGATGCTTTCCCCAGTATTGCCGATGAGGCCGAAGCCTCTTGTATCCGCGCAAACAGCTTTATAAACACGGACAACCTGCTCACGCCTTTGCGGTGCGAGATTTACCCTGCTATAAGACCTTCGCTCGTCAAAGTTAATGCCGCATTGTTTAGTTACATTGCCAGTTTCGGGAAGTTGGCGTCGGCTGACTTGAGTAAGACTCCCAGTGAATGGGACAGCCTTCCGGCTGAATTGAAGAGGGGTGACCCTAAAATCTCCACAGATAACCAGGCCAAGGCCGCGGCAGCAAGTGAGCTGGCGAAAGCGATGACGAATCTGTTGACGAAAGGCTATCGGCAACATGAAGTGTCAAAGATTATTGGAGAGAGCAACACAGCAGTTCAGGAGGTAACGGCGTTCTTGTCTGAATATGCGGCCGGGAAATATCATCAAAGCCTCGAAGACGAGGAGCGCCTGATGAAGAAAGCTATTGCGACAGCGTCGCGACCACTGCCGAGCCCCTCGCCTCAGATCTGCTTGTAAGGAAATGTAACGCATACTAGTTGCTCAGACAACTCCGACCGAAAGCCGTCGAAGATTATCAGAAGGCGCTTGAGACAATCGCTGGAGCACACAAAAAAGCTCGATGAAGAACGACGTCAGTGGAACGCTAAGCAGTTGTCAATGAGCCTCGGCCCGTGATTGTCAGTTTAGGAAATGCAGCTGTTTCGGTGAATAAGGCGTTTTAGGGGATTTTAAAATGAAATGGACTGCGCTTGACCTGAAAAACCTCGCAGCACTTTTTGATGACACGGCAGACGCAATACTGAATTTTAGGATCCAGAACCGTAACACATTGACTCCGCTACAAAAAGACCGGTTAACCGTGGAGTTCGGACAATTAGTTTCCTTGGGCGAGCAACTTGAGAATTTCGCGTTGCAGAACGCCCTCGTCGATGTTGATGGAGCGGTCGCCGATTTGCAGAGCGCAACCCATGACGCGACCCATGCACTGGAAGCGATTTCCGACGTGCAAAAGGCCATTACAATTGCCGTGGCGACGGTCAGCATGGGCGAAGCGAGAACCAAGCCAACTCCTGGAACGGTAGCAGGTCTGTTGAACATGTTGGTACAAGCGATCAATCAAGCTAATGCGAAACCCGCGGCAGGTACAAGCAACTCGGGATCTTAACGCAGCCAACTGCTGAAGTAGTCCGACCAGCAGTTGCGTGAAGAGAGGAACCTCTCGAATTGTCGGCGGCCCGGAAGTAGTCCAAAACTTCGCCAGAGCGAATCAGTACCGGGTCGGCTTATGGGATGTGATCGCGATTGCTTGCGGTTGAACTGCGAAACACCGAAGGGTGCCTGAGCTGGGTTATAGAACGACCCCCTCAGACAACCCGAGATGTTTTTCCTGAGAGGTTGTGATGATGCGTACAGTGCCAAACTGCTGCTGTTCGCATGTTCCTGAGCTTCCTCGGACTCAGCATCCTTGCCCTTCAAATAGGCAAGCGTCACGTCCAGTGATTCGTGACCGAGGCGGAGTCGGAATGGTGTTCACCCAGACGCCTTCCTCGTGGAGCGTGTCTGCGTAGGTCTTGCGGAAGCGATACAGCTCTGCGTCCTCAACGCCAGCTTTCTTCGCAATCGCCTTCAGCTTGCGCAGGAAATGACCGTCAGGTTTGCCTTGACCGTCGGAAACACTAGGTCATGCGGCTGGGCGTTCCGCTGTCTCATTTGTCCTTGATTTTCCAAACCAGCTTTGCCGGAATCGGAATGAATCTGTCCTTGGCGGATTTCTTCTCGCTCTTTCCCTTGAGACGGAACTTACGCCACGCCTTCGGCTGAACATGCAGCGTGAATTTCTCCCAGTTGAAGTCGGCGTATTCGGTGTTCTGCATCTCGGCGTCACGCAACGCCAGAGTTCAGGAAGAGACCATAGAGCAGTTTCTCTTCATCATCCATGACCGC
>CAVXGX010000003.1:0-1029773 GCA_963761465.1 uncultured Acidobacteriota bacterium
CGTCTCCCCCCGGGCTCTTCAACCCGGGGGTCGATTGGGCAACTTACACAGGCCTCGACCAATGATAATAGTTCGCGCTCGACTTTGGCGGCGCGTTTAAGCGCAATCGACGCGCCGATTATCTCCGTTTCTGACAAGCTCGCGCTTGCGCCAGCAATAGCTTCTTTATCGAGTTTGCTGCGCTTCCAGAGGGCGCGCGCTGCGGTATGGAACGGAAAGGCAGTCGATCCTTGTGCGCGAATATTAGTAAATCGGTCATGATCATTGTGGCGCTCGCGGCCCGCACCTAGCGCCAGTTCATGCCAGATAGCCGTCATAGCGTTACTGATGACAATGTGCGGCTTAAAAAATGCACCGCTCGCGTGAAGATCACGCGCATGAAGCGGCGTAATAAAACCGCCCGGTATCAAGAGACGCGCATCAAATCCCCGCGCTGCGCGATCGAAGGGCGCTCTTGCAATGCGATCGAGCGTCAAGCGTATTTGTGCTGTTGTCATGCCCGCAGCGAGCATGTCGCGCTCTGCGAGAGAGACGCCGCAGAGCGCGTGCGAGGACGGCTTTCGAGAAGGCGCTTGCGCGTTTTTTCGTGAAAGCGCGCAAAGGCCACATCAGTCAGGCGTTCAGGATTGCGCGCTAGAACAAACGGCCAATCGCCGCCAAGTTCACCTACTAGCCTGGCGTGCAAGGCCTCCGATAAGGCTATACCCTCACGCCGCGCCGCACGCAGCCATTGATCGCAAATAACGGGCGAACCTCGCCATTGCACAGAGTGCACGCGTAGCGCTGGCCTACCGCGAAACTCGCCTGCCGTTCCGGTAAAGACACCAACGTCACCAACCTCAACGGCGCGTGCTGCATTATCAAACGTGCCGCTCGCCGATGAAAATCCGCCCGCTCCAATCCCGACAGCGATAAAGCCGCTTCCTGAATTGTCACGATAACGAATTGAATTTACCGTCGCGCGAATGGCGATAGTGGGCGACGACGAGTTTACCCCCGCGAAAACGCGGGGCGGTCCGCTCGGATCGGCATTCAGTTAGGGCCATGGGAGGCTCATGACTGCGCACCGGCAAGGTAGACAAGTGCAGGCGGCGTGCGGTTCGATAGCTTACAGCGTTGCACCAAGACGGCGCTATAGGAGGCTATATGCCTATAGACAGCGCCATTGAAGGAGTAAGCAAACTGCCGGTTTCCCGGCTGTTTCTGTAAGCGCGTGTTGTACAGCAGGCCGTATTCTAAAATAAGCCTATGCGCCTCCAACGCTGCATGTAGACGCCTATCAAAAATGCAGTGTTCAACAGAGTGCGGAGCTTGACTTGGACAATATGTGAGCTTAAATTTAATCACCAGCCTTGATCCTTTTAGGTAGGGTTGTTGTTCTATTGCCGGGAACATTCGATAAGAAAGCCGCCGCTTTGTAAGAGCGGCGGCTTTCGCGTCTTCTAAGCGGCTTTAGCCGCCTCCTCCTCATTCACCCATTTTAGATTATCGACGTAGGCCCTGAGCGCCTCGCGGCCGATGTCGCTAGCTGAGACACCGCGCCGCGCCACTTCGGCGCGCACAGCCGCGATGACTTCGGCATGCGCGCGAAAACCTATGAACGGGTCGCGACCTGTGGCGGGGCGGCCCCTTTCTCCGCTTTGGCGGCGCTGTCGTAATGTCGCTCATCTTCGCTCCTCTAAAACAACCTACTCGGATATCCGAATATGAGAGGCACAGTTTCGAGCGCGCAAGAGCCTTTTTCAAGGTCAATAGCGCCTCATTTATTCGCGCTGACGCTAATCTGGTATAAATACATCGGCGCGATTATCACTAATTTGCGCTTTGACGCAATTTAGTTTTTATTCGGTTTGGCGCGTTTGTTGTTAACCTGCGCATCGAGGCAATTGTCGTTAATTTACGTTCCGACGCGACTGTCGTTAAGTCGGTTTTGACGCAATTAGTTTTAACATTGGCTTTGATGCGTTTGTATTCTAATATGCACATCGGGGGATGCCCATTAATTTCCGTTCCGACGCGACTGTCGTTAGGCCGCGCTTTGGCGCAATTTTATTAATTCGCGCTTCGCGAAAGGCGCTTACGCCAGCGCCCGACGCTCGCCGCAAGCCCTATTTTGTTCGCGATCAGAGATTTTCCGCACTGTCCAATCACGAATGCGTGACCGCAGTCTGATCAAGCGCAGTAATATCAATGAGTTAGCGAGTTGTCGCCGAAATGCGGCGAAACATTCGCATTTTATCAGCGATATGGAATATCCTTTCAGATCAATGGTTTAAAGCCAGCCGACGTAATAAAACGTCATTTGGCAAGCCATTATCCTCTTGACCGAAACAATGCTCAAGCCGATATTGGGGGCTAGAGGGAAACAGTCATGCACAAGTCGTTTTTAGCGAAGACAACACAGGACTTCCCTCTATGCAAATTATCCGCAGCCTTAGCCCCCGTAGTGATGTTCGCAGGAATTGCAGTTTTGACGGTAGGAAGTCTACTATCTTTCCAGACGCCTAGCGGAATTGTCAGCTACGATATGGCCTCTGAAGACGAAATTGCTGAGAAGAACTTTCTTAAGCTTTTTCGTAAGGAGGAAAGAAGACTGAATAAATCAGTACTCCATTTTCCCGGATCGCTCCCAAGCCGACATTATCAACAAAGCCGACACTAAGACTAAAGCGGACAACGCGCTTCGGCAGGTCGGCCATGCTGTTGACGGTCATATCATCGAAGGTAGCAAATTCCGGCCGGCGCGAGCGCCGGCCTTTGTCCCCTATCCCCGGATCAAGCCCAAGCAGAGGAAACGAGCATGAGAACCATTGGCGACAACGTGCGCGGCGCAGTTAGCCGCGTTCCCGCCGTTGCCGGTATCGGGCAGGACGATGTTATTTTTGCCATGATCGCATTTGCCTTCGTTGTGTGGATCACAACCAAGGGTGAACTGCCGATTTATCTCGCATTCTTCAAGCCGGGAACTGGCACGCCGGGGCCGACCCCGGTTACGGTTGCCGCGTCTTCGACAAGCGGCCAGTTTTCAACAGCAGCAAATCCGGTTGTCGGGACTGTTATCGGCGCTGGCAATGGCCAACCGGGGCTAAACATCAATAATCCGTTTGCTGGTATTCCCGGGCTCGGACAAAACATCCAAAGCTTTCTCCCGGGCAATTCCAACGGCGCTGCTGCCCCGCAAGTGCCGGGGCAGGCCAATCCCATTCCTTGGGGGCAAGTCGGGACTTGGCTAAAGAGTTTTCTTTGAAAATAGGAACGGGGCTAATGCTTAAGTCAAGCCAAATACGTAAATCAGTCTTATGGATTGTAGTTGCGTGCTTCGCAGTCGCGCCAATTGTTTCAATCGCGGCTGCAAAAGATGTAAATATAATCCCAGAATGCTCTGCGAAGACGGTCGATGATTGGCAACATAGATCGTTCTCGATGATGAATGACGCTTTCATAAACTACCGGCGGTTCCGTGTTTAATGTCAAGCGATACTGGAGCATATATCTGCGAGCGCAACGTCGGCTGTAGTCGATATCTTCCAGGAAAATAAATTAAAATGCCAATTCAATGGTCAGGCACGATTACAAGCCCCGAACAGCTTGCGAGCGTTATACAAGGCGAAAGTTCAACCTCCGAAGGACAATTCGGGGTTGCGTCAGTAATTTACAACAGGCTACAAGCCGGCGCTGCTGGCGGAGTTTTTGATAGTCTTAGCGGCGTAGTCACCCCTGGTAATTTCAACGGCTATAATTCCAACCCTTCGTCATATGCTCAACAACTTGCCAACGATATTTGGAACGGTAATGCCCCGTCAGGCGGTAGTACAGGCAATGCTCTTTATTTCGCAGCACCATCTACTAGCAATGCGGCGTGGGCTAATCCGAATACTGCTAGTGGACAAGGCCTTTTTGCTAACGGAACCAACTTAGGCGGTAATTACTATTCCGACCAAATGGGGCCGCCAAGCGTAAATTTTCAAGCGCCATCATTTGGTGGCGCGAGTGAGTTCCGTCTATGGCGGCGTTGATCCAATTACCGGAGAAAGCGGTTTCGCTTCCGACGCTTCTAGCGATGTTGTCGGGGGAGCAAACACAAATGGCATTTTCAATAATCTTGACAACAACATTTTCGACGGTGGGACTTCCCCCGGCGGTATCGGTTCCGACGCTGTAGCTGGCGGGACGGCCGGCGCGCCAGACGCTAGCTCTGTTGATTGGAGCGATGTTCCCGACAACGCTTTTGACGGCTCGACAGCCGCGTCTGGCGTTGCTGGCGGAACAAGCCCCATCTCGCCCTCGGGCATGACCGGCATATCGTCTTCTGGCGCGGTAGGGACGCAAGGCTCGGTGGGAACCATCGGAGCGGGTGGCGGCATTGCGGTTGACCTTACAGACGAGAGCGGCCTGCCGTCCTCCGTATCGGGCGCGGGGACGGCCGCTAAGTCCGGCCTGACAACAGCCGGTAGTGACGTGCAAAGCGCCGCTGGCGGCATTGTTGGAACTCTGGCTTCGACTATCAACAGCGCGGAAACTTACACGTCACGGGCCTTCGTGATGATCGCTCTTGTCGTCATGGGCGCAATTTTCGTCGCCTTCGGGCTTGGCTTATTTGGCAAAGCCAGCAGGCGGCCAAGGAGTTCGATCGCCTCGATCAGTTCGCCAAGTTGCAAGCCGCGCCCAAGGTGAAATTTGCGGATCTGGAAGAAGAAGTCAATTCCAAGATGATCCTCAACCCGATGCCGTTCGATGTGCGCACGGACTTTGTAAAAGTCACGAGCGACACCGTACTGGTGCCGGTGACTCTGCAGATGAAGAATCGCGACATCACCTTCGTCAATAAAGACGGGGTGCAGCGCGGAACGGTCAACATCTTCGCGCGCTTGTCGACGTTGACCGGCAAGATCGTGCAAACGTTCGAAGAGACGGTGCAGGTGGACGTTCCGGCCGAGTTGCTGCCGCGCACGGCAGAGAACTCGCAGCTTTACACCAAGGCATTGCCGCTGCGGCCCGGCCTGTACAAGCTCTACGTGGCGGTGAAAGACGTAAATGGAGACCGGAAGGGCGTCTGGAGCCGCAGCATTCATGTTCCCGAGTTCTCCGACGACAAGCTCTCCAATTCAACTCTGGTGGTGGCCGACGTGATGGAGCCGGTGCCGACGAAGGATATCGGAACTGGCATGTTCGTGATCGGCACCATGAAAGTGCGGCCGCGCGTGGCTCCGGCCGATGGCAAGCCGGCGGTGTTTAAGAAAGATAAAGACCAGAAGCTGAATTTCTGGATGCAGGTCTACAATCTCGGGGTGGATGAGAAGACGCATAAGCCTTCCGCCAGTTTCCAATACAACATCACCAATCTTGCGACCAATAAAACGGTGGTGCAGAAAACTGAAACCACCGACAGCATGGGCAATATCGGCGAACAGGTGACGCTGCAGAAATCGATTGTCGCGGCCAACCTGCAACCCGGCACCTACAAAATTGAAATCAAGGTGAACGACAATATTTCCAAGCAAACCATTGATCCGTCAGCGGTGTTTGCAGTAGAGTAACTCCCTGCAAATTTCTCCCCAGGGGGTGGGGTGGAGTGAGCCTGCGTAAGCTCGGAACTTGGGCAATCGTACTCGGATTGTCGCTTCCTGTTTGGGCCGTGGAAAGGCCCGGAGCGATCTCGGGATACGTTCGCAATGTCTCGGGCGCGCCCCAGATGGGCGCGGTGGTGGAGATCCTCGGCGCCGCCAATCACACCTTCACCGTGTTTACCGACGGCGCGGGATACTATGCCGCCACTGGTTTGTTGCCCGGTTTCTATACCCTTAAAGTTACCGCGCCCTCGTTCCTGCCGGCATTGCGCGAAAAAGTCGGGCTTCGTCCGGGCGCGACTCTTAACGTAAATGTCACTCTGAGCACCTTGCTCGGCGTCATGCAATTGGGGCCGATCCGTTCGCTTCCGGATGATGACGACTGGAAATGGACTCTTCGTTCGGTCGCGAATCGCCCCATCCTGCGCGTGTTTGACGATCCCACGCTGCCTTTGCCTTCGGAGAACGGGAAGCCGTCGCACGAGTTGCGTGGAACTCTGGCGTTGCTGGCCGGTTCATCCGCCGACGGCTACGGCACTGGGTCGGACATGAGCGCCGGATTCACGCTTGATCGCTCGATCTTCTCCCAGGGGCATCTTGGTTTCAGCGGCAACGTGGCTTATGGCGAGGGCGTGCCGGCCGGAGTGTTGCGCACCAGCTTTTCTCATCGCCTCGACAATGGTTCTGAGCCGACCGTCGCGCTGACGGTTCGCCGCTTCGCCGCTTCCGATCCTAACCTGCACAACGCGGCTTTGCAGGCCGCGGCGCTGTCGGCCTCGAATAACCTAACTCTCGGCGACGTTCTGGAATTGAAGTTTGGCAGCGAATTGCAGACCATTCAATTCCTCGGCCACGTTTCCGCGTTCCGGCCTTACGGCTCCGCCGACCTGCATGTTTCGCCTGATACGGTTCTGGAATATGACTACGCGACTTCGCGGCCGGACTTGCGTGGCGAGAAAGGATTCGATTCCGCTCCAGACGATCTGAGCGAATCCAATCCCCGCGTCAGCCTGATCAACTTCTCGCCGAAGGTTGAGCGCGCCCATCATCAGGAAGTCAGCCTCTCGCACCGCATGGGGAAGAACAAAGTCCAGGTCGCCGCCTTCGCTGACCGGACGAGCGATCCGGCACTCACCGGAACCGGCATCACGTCAGCGGCCGGCGGATTTTTGCTGCCCGACATTTCGTCCGGCACGTTCAGCTATACCGGCAAGACGCTCGACACCAACGGCCTGCGCGTGGTTCTGCAGCGAAAATTTTCCGACGATCTGACTGCAACGCTTGACTACGCTTTCGGCGGCGTGCTCGACCTGTCTAGGCCTGACGTTCAATTGGCGAACGCCTTGCCTTGGATGGGCACTCAGCGCCGCCACGCCGTTGCCGCCAAGTTAAGCGGCATCACGCCCCGCACCCATACCCGCTGGATCGCCTCTTACCGTTGGGTGAATGGCGCTGCTCTTACGCCCGTCGACATGTTCAACGCTTCGCCGGGGCAGAGCGATCCATTCCTGAACGTCTTCCTCCGCCAGCCCATGCCGTTCCTCGGCGGCCACATGGAAGCCATCATCGATATACGCAACCTGCTGGCGCAGGGATATGTTCCCGTGATCGGAATGGACGGCCAGACCGTCTATCTGGTTGAGGCTGCGCGTTCGGTCCGCGGCGGCGTGGCGTTTACATTCTAGGACCCTGCTGTCAGCTATCAGCTCTCAATCCTTCAGACCTCCGACCTCCGACCTCGGACCTCAGACCTCCGACCTCCGACCTCAGATGATTTTTTGCGTGCCGCCGACGGTGAACAACCCGGGCGTATTCACAAAATCTATGGTAACCATTCATAACTCCTTGGTTGACTCCGGGGATCAGCTTTCGGTAATGTTTGACAGCTGACGCTTGCGGGCGGATCGGCGCAACTTCTTGGTATGCAAGGAATTGCGAGCTTTTTCGAAGTTACCGAAGTAATCCGGTTTCCCGCAAAGCACCGTTACTCCTCCAACAACTGATCCGTTTCAAGGAGAGCTACATGAGAGCGCGCATCGTTCCGATTTCAATCCGGCCGGTTTCCCTCAAACTGGTCACGGCAAGTCTGGTGTTCCTTCTTCTGGCCACGCTGAGCCTGTCTGCCCAGACCTTCCGCGGAACCATTCTCGGAACCGTTACGGATCCTTCGGGCGCCGTGGTTCCCGGGGCCAAGGTGACCGCGAAGAACACCGGCACCGGAGTAGAGCGCTCCACTGAAACCAGCGGGGACGGCAGCTACGCCCTGCCGGAACTGCCGATCGGAACTTATTCCGTGACGGTCACGCAAACCGGCTTTCAGACCTTCGTCGTCACCGGCGTGACGGTAGATGTGGCCGGCGAGCGCCGGATCGATGCATCCATGAAGACGGGCCAGATCTCGACCAAGGTTGAGGTGTCCGGCGACTTGTTGCCGCAGGTGGAAACCACCTCCGCCGAACTCGGCGGTACTTTCACCGCGGAGACGATCGAGAGCCTCCCGGTCAACGGGCGCGATTACCAGAAGCTGATCTACCTGAATCCCGGCGTGGCCGGTTCGCCAGACCAGATTTCGGATTCTCCCGGTTCCTACGGGACGTTTTCCATGAACGGATCGCGCGGCCGGTCGAACAACTTCCTGCTCGATGGCACGGACATGAACGATGGTTACCGCAATGATCCGGCCATCAACGAAGCCGGCGTGTTCGGCGATCCTGCGACCATTCTGCCGCTGGATGCCGTGGCCGAACTGAAAGTTATTTCGAACTACGAGGCCGAATACGGCCGCAACAGCGGCGCGGTCATCAACATTGTGACCAAGAGCGGCACCAACAAACTGCACGGTTCGCTGCTGGAGTATTTCCGCACCGGCAAGCTGGGAGCTCGCAACTACTTCAACGTGGATCCGGCTCCCAAGAGCCCCTTTAACAACAATCAGTTTGGCGGAGCCCTGGGCGGCGCGATCGTGAAGGATAAGACCTTCTTCTACGCGGATTACGAAGGCCAGGATGAAAATGGAGCCCAGGCCGGCAGCGTTTGCGTGCCTGACCCGACCGAGATCGCATACGATATTACAAACAACGGGCCAGCGAATCCCGTTGTGGCTGCATTGCTGGCTCGCAATCCCTGGCCTACGCCGAATATTGCCAGCGCCGCGCCTCAGCCTGGTCAGATTCTGGGGACCGGGCTTGGTAACGCAGGATTTGATAGCGGCTGTCCCAACGGCAATAACCTTTCCAGTTCGACCGCCTTCTTCAACCGCGTGGACAGCTTCATTGGCAAGATCGACCAGAATTTCAACGCCAACAACGTGCTGACCGGTCGTTACTACTTTGGCAATAGTCATCAGAGCTTTCCATTCGCGCAGCTTGCCGGTGGCCTCCTGCCCGGATTCAATACAGTGACGCCGACCCGAGTGCAACTGGTCGCCCTTTCTTATGTCAAGGTGGTGAACTCAAGGCAGGTCAACGAAGCGCGGTTGGGCTGGAATCGGTTCGCGGAAGGTTTCTTTCCGGAAGACCAGAGTTTCAATCCCAACTCCATCGGACTGGACACGGGCGTAGGTAACTACGACGGCGGTCTGCCAGCGACCAGCGTCAGTGGCTTCTCGCAAATCGGCGCTACCAGTTCGATCCCACGCAATCGCGTCGATTCCAACTGGCACTTCGTGGACAATTATTCCTGGAAGTCGGGCAAGCACGACGTGAAATTCGGCTACGAATTCCGCCGCACTACGATCATGCAGGTCATCGATCATAATTTCCGAGGCACGCTCGATTTCGATGACTTGTCGGATTTCCTAAACGGGCTGCCCGACGATGGGGCGCAGGTACAGGGCAACTCCAAGCGGCACACCTACCAGAATAGCGATGGGTTGTTCATTCAAGACAGCTTCCGCGCGACTTCGAAGCTGACATTGAATTACGGAGTGCGCTGGGATTACTTCGGCGTGACCGGGGAAAAGAATGGGTTGTTCTATACCATCGGCGATCTCTCGACCGGCGGAGACAACGTTCCGACCAACCAGTTGTATGGCAAGGACCTGAACAATTTTGCTCCTCGCCTGGCTGCTGCCTATGATGTGACGGGAAAAGGCACAACGGTCATCCGTGCGGGTTGGGGGCTGTTCTACGACGCGTTTTCGCAAGACATGTTCCTCGGCCACCTGCCGTGGAATTGCGTATTCTGCCCCGGCCCGGCATACCCCGGCTTGGGTCCACAAGCGCTGGCTACTGGCAGTGCGTCCGGCCCGTTTGCGGCGAATACTCCGGTTTATTCAGGCTACGGGCCGGAAGGAGATTTCTTTGGCGTCGACCCGAACATGCGCACGCCCTACGTACAGAATTTCAATCTGAATATCCAGCAACAACTGGGAGCCAAGACCGTGCTTCAGGTCGGCTACGTGGGATCGAAGGGGACCAAGCTATTCCAGTTCCTCGACATCAACCAGCCGAGCCAGGCACAGATCACGGCTTCCGACCTGCTGTGTGGCTGCACCAGCAGCTATGGGGTTCCTCGCACCTATGCACCGAATTTCTTCTACTTGAACGAGGAGAAGTCATCGGCCAATTCGAATTACGATGCGTTGCAGGTTAGCCTGCGCACGAGCGGTTGGCACGGCTTGAGTTCGCAAGCCAACTTCGTCTGGTCGCACTCGATTGACACGGCGAGCGACCTCGAGGATTTCGAACCCAACGAGGCGCAGCCGCAGAACAGCACTAACCCGGCGGGAGATAAGGGAAACTCGAGTTTCGACATTCGCCGCCGCTTCACCTGGAACTTCACCTACCAGGTCCCCAAGATGGGGGGAGCCATGTCGGGGCTAAAGAACGGTTGGGGCTTCGATGGCATCCTGAATCTGCAGGATGGTCAGCCCTGGCACTTGAACTATGAATTCGAAGGCGATTACTCGGGAGCGGGCGAAGGCTTCGATCGTCCGGACGAGATCTCGACGCCTCAGTATTCCCCCAGGAATCCATCGCAGTACTTGAGCGAGGCCGCGTTCGCGGCGCCCTGCACCTGGAACCCGAACCTGAACCCGGGAGCCACGGATGAGAGCAACTGCGTCCCCGGCACTCGGCACTTCGGCAACGAGGGCCGCAACTCTCTGCTCGGCCCGAGCTTCAAAGAACTTAATTTCTCGGTGTTCAAAGACACGACGCTGGGCGAACATGTTCTCATGTCGCTGCGCGCTGAGTTCTTTAACATCCTCAACCATGCCAACTTCTCCAATCCGCTGTTGCCCAATTTCATTGGCGATATCGGTGCCCCGAATGCTGCAACCGGCGGCTACATCACCGGCGGAGTGCCTTCGTACTACGGGCTCACGGCGACTGGCGACGTAGGCATTGGCAACCCGTTCCTGGGCGGCGGCGGACCTCGCGGCGTGCAATTCGTGGCGAAGTTTACCTTCTAGGCAATTTACGATCGAGCACTTCAGGCCCCTGCTTCGGCGGGGGCTTTTTTCATGCGCTCTGGAGCGGCGGGATTCCGCACCGAACGATTCTTCCCCGCACCCGTGCAACGTCTTTCGTCACCTCGTCCGCTGATTACGCGGATGTTACCCTCTGTTTCGTAGCCTCCCCACAAAGCTCTGTTTCGGAGAACCTGATGCGTCGCTCTTCTTCTTTGGAAAGCCCTGCTTTTTTGGTGAAAGTCTGCGCCATTGCCACGCTGGCGGTCGGTCTCGCCGCGCCTCTGTACGCGCACCACATCAAGGGCGAATCCGCCGCGATGCCCGTCACCACTCCTTCGCCCAAGGCGCGCGAGCTCTATCAGAAAGGGGTTACCGACTACGAAAATCTCTATCTGGAGCGCTGCAACCAGGACTGGCGTCAAGCTGTAAAGGAAGATCCGAATCTCGCTATTGCCTGGGCCTGGATCGCCTTCAACAGCGGCAATCCGCAGGAAGTCAGCGATGCTCGCGCCAAGGCTAAGGCGCTCGCGCCCAAGACCACACCGGGTGAACAGTTGATGGTGGCGTGGATTTGGAAGGTGCAGGAAGGTGACTTCCTGGGCGGCATTACCGCCATGAACGACATGCTGGAGATGTATCCGCACGATAAGCACTTGCTCTATCAGGCCGGGAACTGGCTGATGCTCGAAGACGGCAACGAGCAGGCACAGCGAATCATGGAAAAGGCGCTGGCGCTGGACAAGAATTTTCCGGCGGCGCTGAACGATCTGGCTTATCTCCAGGCACGCAAACGAGAATTCGCCAAGGCCTTTGCCGACATGGACCGTTATGTGGTGCTGCTGCCGAAAGAGCCCAACCCGCAAGATTCGTACGGAGAACTGCTGCGCATGGCTGGGAACTTCGCCGCCGCGCTGACCCACTATCGCGCGGCGCTGGCGATTGATCCGGATTTTGTGTCGTCGCAAGTGGGGCTGGCCGATACCTACGCTTTGATGGGCAACCAGGAGCAGGCCCGCGTGGAATATGACAAAGCGATTCGGTTCGCTCACAATGAAGCCGACCGGCTCAGCTACGGCATTCAGCGCGCGATGACCTACGTTCGGGAAGGCAAGTTTGCCGACGCCGACAAGAGCCTGCAGGAAGTCGCCGAAACCGCCCATGCCAAGGAACAGGACCTGCAGGAAGCGCAGGCACTGCGCCAGATGGCGGAATATCAGACCGACGACAACGCCGCCCTGAAGCATCTCAAGCTGGCTGAGGAATCGCTCAGCCATCGCCCCATCATTTCCGCCTCAGACCGCGACGAGGAGCTGTCGCGCATCCTGCGCATCCGGACCGTGCGGGCCTCCGCTGCGGGCAACCAGGCCGTGGCCGAGCAGGCGTTGCATCAGCTTGAGACCCTGGCCAACGGCAACCGAGATCGCGTGGTTCAGAGTTCCTATCATGGCGCCGCCGGCGCTCTGCTGATGGACCAGAAGAAATACGATGACGCCATCGCTCACCTGGAAGAGGACCAGGACAATCCGTTTACTTTGGAGTTGCTGGTGCAGGGATACTACCAGACGGAGCAGGTCGACAAGCTTCACGAAGTAGAAGCCAAGCTGCGTGGAACCAATGTTCCGACCATGGAACAAGCGGTAGTGGTTCCCGCGGCTCGAGCCAAGCGGCCGGTCATCTAGCGGGCGGTCAAATCGAGCCGATCAACTGAGCCAGTCTCTGAGCCGCGAAGCGTCGCGGCCAGTCCCGATATGGGTTCAGGGTGAGAGAAAGCCTGGAACCTCTTCGTTCAAACTTGCCGGGTTGGTGTAGAGTAGGTGGGCACTTTCGTCCCATTGAAGGGCAAAGCATGAAGGCCGACAACGAGCGCCGCTCCGGCAGAAGAATCCCTACCAGCGTTCCCACGCGGGTGCGGCCGGTTCATGGCGCAAATCTTGCGCCTTTGACGGCCCAGACTCGCGACGTCAGCGCCAACGGCGTCTTCCTTTACACCAAGTCCCGTATGGAAAAGGGATCAGAAGTCGAATTGGTGCTGATTCTTCCCCCAGAACTCACATCCGGCGAGAAGTGCTGGGTGTGTTGCCAGGCGACGATTGTCCGGGTGGAGGAAGAAGGCTCGGAGTTTGGAGTGGCGGCGCAGATTAACCGCATGGACATCCTGCCGGAAGCTACAGTCTGAGCCAGCCAGTCTGAAGCGGTCGAACCATTTCAGGAATCCGAGCCCGGAAAACCTTCCCAAAAATACACTGATTCGGTAAAGACTGAGGCGCGATTGGGCGATCTATCTGTAAATCTCTGAAAAAAAAGCTTCCCATTGCATCGCACGCGGTGCAATAATGGCGGCCCTAGAATTGCTCTGGCCAATTTAGGGATCCAGGTGGGCCCATAGTCATGTTGATCGAAAAACTCGCGGCAGGCGTGGTGCAGGTGCAGACGCCGATTGGTCCGCGATATGTAATGCCATCCTTTCTCCAGCGGGTTTATCTGGTTTGGATGTTCCGCAACTTTCCCATTCTTCCGCACGCCGTGCTCAACCTGCGGCAGCAGCGGATGATCGACCGCATGTGTGGTGAACAGCGTTTCGCATCGATGGCTTACGCCGATGGCATGGATGAAGCGCCGGTGATTGGCACGATTGAGCATCGTCCTCCGGTCGGAGCCGATCAATTGCCGCCGCGGCGTCCCATGGCGAGCGAGAGCGGATTAGCTGCGGAAGCCCGCCAGCGATCTTAAATGCGGCTGCTGACAAATTCCTGCGCCGAATAACCTGAGGGGAAATTCTTCGTCTGGAATTCAAGCGCGCGTAGCCCACGTCGTCCGCACGCGGCTTTCATCCAGCTCTGTTCTAGTTTTGCGGCGTAGATTGGGTTGGCGCTGCAGGAGTTGCCGTGCCGCCAGGATGTGAGCCGCTGCGCGGCATCTCGCCACAACCTCTGCCTCCCATTCCTTCATGACCCTCATGCATCCCGCCGTTGCCGGGATGATTTCCGCCACGCTGTTCCTGTTGGCAGACGCGCAGAGTTTTTTCCTGGTCGGCCGTGATCAGGCCTTCGCGCTTCTGCATGGCCCTATGGCGAATCTCCCGCGCCTGCTGATTTCTTTGCTCCGGCGTGAGCGACGAGTTGGAGCAGACCGCATCAACTTCCGAGCGCGTGTCGCGGGCGATGGAGTGAATCTGCTCCATGACAGATTGTTCAATACCAGCCTGCTGAAAGCACGTTTCTCCGCCGCGTCGCGCCGGCCGGTTCTGCGCCGGAGGATTCGCGGGCGTGTTGGTCGCGGGAGGAGTGCTCTGGGCGAGCAGCGGGAAGGCGCAAGTAAGCAGGACAACCGAACCCAAAATCGCTTTCAGCATGATGGAGACCCCCAGAAGATTGGACCTTGCTCAGAGATTCTTGTCAGGTAAGTGTAACGCAAGTTGCCAGCGCATCTCCCGATCTGTTTGCATCATCCCCGGACAGGGCTCGATTCCTGGCGAGCCCCCGCTCGATAGGCGCGAGCCTGCCCGGCAACACCCAGCGTAGTTTGATGACGAGCGGTTCGACTACCCGAGAAACAGGCTTGAGCCTCTCCGGGAGCGAAGTGACGCGACGGGTACAGTCGCTGGTATTCGTCTACCGACTCAGTGTGTGAGGAAAGTTGCCGCCGGTGGATTCATCGAACTGTGAAAGCCCGCCAGCGAGAAGACGGCGCCGGATGCTATAATTTTCGTTCGTCCTACCAGCCAAATTCCCCACCGTGGGCGCGTAGCTCAATTGGCAGAGCAACTGACTCTTAATCAGTAGGTTGTAGGTTCGATTCCTACCGCGCTCACCATCTTTTCAATCACTTACCGGAGTTGATGTTTTGGGTGTGCCGTAAAGTGTGCCGTAACTCAATCCGGCTACGCCCGTTTCTCTACTGTTGTGTCTTGATCGAGCGCAGCGCGCACGATCTCTAGCTCGGGATGCTGATACTGCATCGCAGTCTTCACATCCTTGTGTCCCATGGTTCTCATGACGGCAGCCAGGTTTCCGGTTCTCTTCAGAATCCGGGTGCCGTAAGTCATGCCGCCACAATAGAGGACAAGATCTTCCGGAAGCCCAGCTTTGACTCTGGCTTCCGAAATCTCTTCGCCATTGTGGTGAGATGAGCAGACTCGGCGCGCTTCGATGGGAAAACCCATCCTTCGCGTACTTTTCTCCGCACCGCTGTTTAAGAATGTCAAAGACGCGATTGCTCATCGGTACGCGTCTCCTTCCTTCTTCGGTCTTGCTGTCCGGCACGAAGATCACGCGGGTTTTCCAATCCAGGTTCTCAATGCGCATCCGGTAAAGCTCTCTTTCGTTACGCATGCCCGTATCGCGCATCAAGATGATGATGTCCTGGAAAAGTTGAAGGCTGCGTTTCCGCCAGTTGCAGGCAGCAGCTGCCGCCAACAATTTCTTTTCCGCTTCATCGTCAAGCCTGAGTGAACGTCCGTATTCCTTCATCAGTTTCAGTTTCGGAGCGTGGCGAATCAGTGTCCACTCTTCCGCTTTGTGCAGCATCCTCCTCAAAGTTCTCAGTGCCCAACAATGACCGTGTGTTGCTCGTCGGCGACCGGCGGCAACATGAGGCAGTCGAGGCCGGGCGGCCCTTCGCGCAGCTCCAGGACGCGGGCATGAAAACGGTGAAGCTCGAAGAGATCGTGCGCCAGAAAGACCCGGAACTGAAGCAGGTAGTTGAACAGATGGTGCGAGGGGAAGTGCGTGAGGCGATACAGAATCTTGACCAGCAGGGCCGAGTCCATGAGATTCAGGGCCACGACGAGCGTATCGCCGCCATCGCGAAGGAGTACGCAAAATCGCCGGAGAACACGCTGGTGATTTCTCCCGATAATCGCTCTCGCATGGAGATCAACGAGCGCATTCATGCGGAACTGCAGCGGAGTGGCCTCGTCAGCAATGAGGAGCACCGCATCCGGACGCTAGTGCCGCGTCAAGACCTCACCGGCGCGGACCGCACAGGGGCCGAGCGCTATCAGGTGAGGGATGTGCTGCGCTATTCGCGCGCATCGAAGGAGACCGGCATCGGAAAAGGCGCGTACGCACAGGTGAAGAATATCGACGCTCCGAAAAACCGGCTGACAGCCGAGCTGAACGAGGAGGACAGTAGGTTCAAGGCGTGGCTCGAAGACAGACATCCGCAGGTAAAGCTGCTGCTTGATGAAGAGGTCAGCATCGGCGGAGTCAATTTCTTCGGCGGCACGATGTGGACGGATTTCAACGGCGGCGATTTGCGCGCCATGGAGACCGCCCGCTCTCAAATGAATGATTACCGCCTCATCTATAACTCCGACGAAACGATTTTCACGCCGGCAGATTCGATTGCGCTACATAAAAACTTCGCGTCGAAATTGCTGAAGTGGTTTGGCAAGAATCTAAGTGGTCCGCGCGTGGTTATCAGCCATAATGCGCCGGTCATCAATCCCAACTCCAAATTCAAGGGCGGCCCTCTCGCTCCGGCGTTCAATTCCCTGGACATGGTGGAGATCATTGAGACCCGCCAGCCGGCCCTTTGGGTGTACGGCCATACGCATGAATGCGACGATCAGACGATCGGCCGGACCCGGATCATTTCAAATCAACGCGGATTCCCAACCTTGGCGGTTTTGAATGCAAGGATTTTGATGACGCGGGTCTGCCAGTCGAAGTAGGCGTTTAGCCCCGAGCGGGGAAAGAAAATTACCTTATGAAGGCATACAACATGCCGTGCGTCGTGCTGCTCTTTCTACTTACCGCGCTGCGAGAGCCGCTTTCAGATCATCATGCTCAAACGCTGACGCCATGCGGTCGATATCGTTTTTCGTCAGACCGTGTCGCGCCGCTTCGGCGTGCCACTTCGAGACAGCCTTGCCGACCTGTTTTGCGATGTCGCGCGCTTTGCCGTCGTCCAGATCGAAATATCCCGCCACCTCCATCGCCAGTGCAAGTGAAGCCGTGTTGTCATCCTCATTGATTGCCGTGCTGAGGATGCGCGGCTTGATGTCGGTTGGGACCGGGTTGAGGTCGTAAGCGGGCGACAGGCGCCAGCCCGCCTGTCCTTCGTACAGAAAGCCGTGATTGCGCAGGTGGTCGTCGGTGTTGGAGATCAGTATGTTGAAAACCAGCCGCCGCCACAACGCTTCCATGTCGGCTTTCGGCGCGGCGCCGTGCTGGCGCAACGCGTCAACAATTTCCAGATAGCTTCGCGTTTCTCTGTCTTTCGACCCGAGCATGCTCATCGCGGAGAGGAACGGGATACGCCGTTCGCCGTCGCGGTCGAAGCGTCGCAGGAGGAGCACAGGCTTCCCGGCGATGGTTTCGACACGGGATTGGGGAACGGGGATGCCAGATTTCTGCGCGAGGGACAGTGCGACTGCTTCCCAGACCACTGTGTTGATTTCATCGTCCTTGCGTGGGAATTTCGCGATGGCGAGATGGCCGTCCTTTTCCCTGACGGAAGCCTTGGGTCTTGCGCCGCCAAGAGAGGAGCCGGGCGCGAACAGCAGTCGCAGTTCCTCATCGGTGTCTTTTTCTTCCATCACATGTTCCGCCGCGGAGAGTAGTTTCGGAAGCTCGATCAACTGGGGGATGCGCTTGACGCCCTCCTCCCGCAGGAAGGGGCCGCCTTCTTTTTCCGCAAAGCGCAGTGCGCCCTGACGGGCCTCGTCGTCCACCAGCAGAAGGAAGTCGATTTCCTGGAGCGTGCGCGGCGCCCCGCCCTCGCGCTCCGCGCGCCTGCGTTCCATGCGGCGCATGAGCGCCCGCCCCCAACGATCGGGCGCGGAGTCGCCAATGGCGCCGAACATTGGCGTGTCTGCCGGCGTGTGAAACGGGCCGGGACCAACCTGCAGGGCTGGCTCCAGAGAGAATCGCGCGGGATTTTCCAACCACGTCTTGTCGTATTCGAAGGTAGCACTTTCCTTGTTCTTGCGCGTGCGGGCCCACAGACGCCCCATCAGGTGCGGGACGCCGTCGAGATCCACGTATACGAGAGCCTCTCTGTCCATCACTTGTCTTTCGTGCGTTTCGGGCTACGCGCCACGCGAATGCGCTGCGGCAGGTTTTCTTCTTCGAGCTGCAGGCCCACGGGATCGTTCTTGGGCGCGGCGAGATCACCCAGTCGGTCCGCCATGCCCAGCACAAAAAGGACCGTGGCGTATATCCCGATCGCGACGCCGGGATCGCCCTTTTCAATCTTGACGAGGGTCGTGCGGCTGATCGAGGCACGCTGCGCCGCGATGGCCGCGGGGATGCGCCGCCGCCGCCGGGCGTCCCGGATGTCGCGGCCGAGCTTGCGCAGGGCATGCTTTACCGGGAGTGGCATTATGACGGATGATCGGCTGGTCCTCATAGTTAATGTCCATACTAATGGTTCCTAACAGGCATAATGTACATTATTATGAACAATATATCAACATTTGAAGTGCGGACTGCCCGTCGGCCGTTACCTGCGAATCAAAGCCCGTCGCTGGAAGGGTCATTTTTTCGACTTAAACATAGGCGGCGACCAAACGATTGCCAAGGACCTTGGTTCTTGCCGTAGTTCTCCTCGCACATGCGGGCCGAAGTTAAATGTTTGTGTGGCGTCGCAATTCGCAACAGCAGGGGGACAACCAAAATTGGTCGAGTTTGCGCAATAGAACTTGAAAGGAAATTACGGCGCCGAAGGCACCAACACTTGCGTGATCGAATAAGGCCAATTCCTCTGCTCTGGTACGGATGTCCACGTTTACAGTTGCCGCGATAAAATCCGTGGGTCAATTTTGAAAGCACGGCGTCGGTTTTTTCCTCTTCGGATTTCAGTGATTGAAATTTGATACGACTTCTACAATTTTCCCCGCCGCACCAGAATTCGATTGACCACCACACAACGTTACTGAATCCGCTCTTCTGAACCTCACTTTGCCTTGGTTGCTGACTTGGAAGCCAATTGACATCGTGTTTTCTGTACGCGGACACCAGGCCGCATTCAGGGCATCCGAACTTTATTTCGAAATACGCCGGTGGCCACACAGATGGATGATGGGATGCCCCCGGTTGGCTGGGATATGGAAGCGGAATGGGTCGCTTAGCGTTGATGCATTCCGGATTCGTGCAATAGATATTCGGCGACATGCCAGCCTGCTGAAGACCATCGGGTCTTTTTCATAAAGGCTTAAGTTAAGAGAAAGAACTTCTTTTCCGCGCGGCGCACGAGGGTCGCAGTGCGCAACTCGTTGTTTTAAAGGTTAGTGTTGTCATTGCCGATACCCCAATCAGTTGCAGAGCGTGAATGCCGTATTGGAGCTCTCTTATGCAGGACACCCTCTCGGAAGAGCACGACCGCCTCAGTCGGGGGCACGTGACGGCCGATGCGATGTTCGGCTCAGACAGCACCGAGTTGACCATCATTCCGTCTGATGCTCTGGTCCTCATTTTTTTGGGCATTACGAATTTGCAGCCTGCGGTTTTTGAGCTCGATTGGCACTGGGGGCCCAGCCAGGCGAAGCTAGGGACAAATCGCGAACCCAATTGCAAGTCTTCGCTAATGGAAACACTCACGATCGAGGTTTGCGCTGCGTGAGCGACCCGTCCGAGACCGGACTCGTCGAGCGGTTCAGCATGTTTTCCTCGACCGCCGCTGCCTGCTCGACAGTGATCGGACTTTCGGTACTGGTGGGGTGGACGCTTCGCATCTCGATCCTTCTCACTTGGGGAGAGGCGACGACGATGGCTCCGAACGCCGCCGCCTGTTCCATACTCGCCGGAATTTCCTTGTGGCTGCTGAGGAAAAAAGACGCCCAAAGGTTGGCGCGAATCGGGAAGATTGTTGCCAAAACCGCGGCGGGTATCGTCGGATTGGTGGGTGCGCTCACCTTGGTAGAGCAACTATTCGGCCTAGATCTCGGCATCGACGCCGTCTTCGTGGTCAAAGCTTACGCGCTTGAGATCGCGGGCGCCCGCATTCGCATGTCCCCAATAGCTGCCGTCATTTTTGTGCTGTTGGGTCTGGCCCTGTCTCTGATCGATTGGCGGACGAACCGCGAGGATTGGCCTGCACAGTTCTTATCTTTCGGCGCGGCAATGGGCGCTGCTTTCGGGCTCCTAGGCCTTGTTTTCGGTCCCGCAGTGTCGCCGATCACCCTCGCTCTTCCCGCTGTCGTAACCTACTTTGGGATGGCCCTGGGAATTGTGTGTGCCCGTGCCCCGTGGGCCATTGGCGGCCTGCTCACCCGCGAAACACAAGGCGCCAGGCTCCTGCGCAGAATGGTTCCAACCGGTTTGCTAGTACTGAGCCTTATCGGCTGGCTGATCTCAAAGCCCCTGCTTACTGACTCTCACTTTACTTGGACAGAAGTGAGCGCGCTCGCTGTACTATGCAGCGCGATCCTCACAAGCTTCATCGCTTGGACCGCCCTTATCGTAGATCGGGGCGACACCGAACGAAAAAAACTGGAACAAGCTCTACACCTTAGCAACGGACAAATGAGCCCACTCCTCGACCGGATCGGGGAACCGCAATCCGAACCAAAGTTACGCACCAAGGCAAACGTAGGCTTTGGCCTCGCCATAATTCTGACTTGTCTCCTCAGCCTACTTTCCTGGCGCATGGCGCAACAAGCCACCGACGAATCTGATTGGGTGGCTCACACCCATGAAGTGTCAACAGCGCTCGAAGCCATGCTAAGACATCTGGTGGATGTGGAGACCGGTGGTCGAGGTTTTGCTCTAACCGGACGTGCGCCATTCTTGGAGCCTTACGAGACCGGAAAATCTGCAGCCGTCAAGGATCTGCACAGGTTACGTCAGCTGGTGGCTGACAACTTCGAGCAGACGCGGCGATTGAATGCGCTAGAAAAACAAGCTAACCGCAGGATCGAATCGGCAGGGAATGTGGTCGCCACCCGACAGAAGACAGGACAATCTCCCACTGAAGCCGAGTTAGAACGTGGCAAACAGCATATGGATGCGGTGCGCGCCACCATTGCCGAAATGGAGGACGCGGAAGAGCGTCTGCTGGAGCAGCGCAGCGAGAGTGCTCGCGCCGCGCAACATCTCAACCTGTCTTTAATCGGGTTGGGAGCGCTAATGGGCGCGATCTTCCTCTCATTGGCTGGGTTCACCGTCAGCCGCGAAATCGGGATCAGCGCCAGGTCCCGCGCCCAAGTGATCTCCCTGAATGCGGATTTGGAGCGCCGCGTCGAGCAACGTACTGCAGCGCTGCAATCCGAGGTCACCGTCCGCAAGCTGGCCGAAGAGGAACTAAAAAAACAGGCGGCCCTGCTGCACCTGGCGCACGACGCCATTCTGGTGCGTAATCTGCAGAGCCAAGTTGTCTTCTGGAGCTACGGGGCCGAGAGCCTGTACGGATGGTCGTCCGAAGAAGCCAGCGGCCGGATCACTCACGAGCTTTTGCAAACCAAGTTTCCCCTTCCGCTGGCCGAGATCGAGGCGGCTCTGATCAGCAAGGGCGACTGGGAAGGCGAGCTGCGGCACGCCACGCGCGACGGCGCAGAGGTCGTAGTAGCAAGCCGCTGGTCGCTGCAGCGGAACCAAAGCGGGGCGCCAACGGCGATTCTTGAAATCAATCGGGACATCACCGACAGCAAGCAGGCCGAGATTGCCTTGGGGGAAAGCGAGGGCCGTCTGGCTGGCGTGATTCAGTCGGCCATGGATTCGATCATTACCACGGACGAAGCGCAGCGCATCCTGGTATTCAATACGGCTGCTGAAAAAATGTTCCGCTGCCCCGCGGCCGAGGCCCTGGGGCAGCCGGTCACGCGCTTCATCCCGCAGCGCTACCATGCGGCCCACCCCCGACATATCAGGAAATTTGGAGAAAACGGAGTCAGCGCTCGCGCGATGGGCGCATTGGGCAAGCTCTGGGCGGTTCGCGCGAATGGCGAGGAGTTTCAGATTGAGGCCTCCATTTCACATATCGAGGCTGCCGGCAAGAAGCTGTTCACCGTGATCCTGCGGGACATCACCGAACGGGTGCAGGCGGAGGAAATCCGCGAGCACCTGGCCGCAGTGGTCGACTCTTCCGACGACGCGATCATCAGCAAAGACTTGAACGGAATCATCAACGCGTGGAATCGCGGCGCCGAGAAGATCTTCGGCTACCCGGCAGCGGAGATCATGGGCAGGCCCATGCTGATGCTGTTCCCGCCGGAGCGTGCGAATGAAGAGACCGATATTCTGGCCCGCATCCGACGGGGCGAGAGCGTGGAGCATTTCGAAACCGTCCGCGTCTGCAAGGATGGAAAGAAAATTGATGTCTCTGTGACGATTTCACCGGTCCGAGACAGTAGCGGCACGATTGTAGGCGCTTCAAAAATCGCCCGCGACATTACCGAACGCAAGCGGACGGAACAGGCTCTGCGGGAGAGCGAAAATCGATTTCGCACGCTCATTGAACAGGCGTCTGACGCGTTCTTTTTGCACGACGGAGAGGGCCGCTTTCTCGAGGTTAACCGTCAGGCCTGCGAGAGTCTCGGCTACACCAGGGAGGAATTGCTCCGCATGCGCGTTTTCGACGTCGAGCAAGAGGTCGACATACGCAAGGCGCAGCAGGCGTGGGAGCGGGCTGAGTCCGGAAAGGCCTACACCATACAGGGACGTCAAAGGCGTAAGGACGGAACCGCATTTCCGGTAGAAGTCCGGCTGAGTGCTTACTACGTTGACGGACAGAAGCTCCACCTTGGGCTGGCTCGCGACACCACCGAGCGCGAGCGCGCGCAAGATGCCTTGCGCCAGAGTGACGTGAGAAGAGGCTTTGCGCTGGACACTGCGAAAATCGGGGATTGGGATCTAGACCTGACTACGCTGCAGGCCACTCGCTCTTCACTGCACGACCAGATTTTTGGATATTCTACGCCTCTGCCGGAGTGGAACTTTGATATCTTCCTTCGCCACGTCCATCCGGACGATCGGGAGCGGGTGCGGGAGACTTTTCAGAGCAACGTGAGCCAAAAGAAAAAATCTGAATTTGAGTGCAGAATCATCCACCCGAACGGGGACATTCGTTGGATATGGGCGTGCGGCGACCAGGTCCGAGACTCCTCGGGCGCAGTGACTCGAATGTTTGGCATCGTGCAAGACATCACGGAGCGCAAGCAATCCGAAGAGGTACTGCGGGAGAGTGAAGAACGGTTCCGGCTGTTTATCGAACATGCCCCTGCAGCCCTGGCGATGTTTGACCGGGAGATGCGCTACCTGCACTTGAGCCGCCGCTGGCGGAGCGACTATCGAATGGGCGAGCGCGACATGCGCGGCGTCTCGCACTACAAAATGTTCCCGGAAATGCCTGAGCGTTGGAAAGAGGTACATCGCCGTGCCCTGGCGGGAGAGGTGCTGCGGGACGAAAATGACCACTTCGAGCGGGCCGACGGCAGCGTGAAGTGGCTCCGTTGGGAGGTGCGGCCGTGGCGGGATGGCGCGGGCACAATCGCGGGCATCCTGGCCTTCACGGAGGATATTACCGAGCGCAAGCTGGCGGACGATACGTTTCACGACAGCCAGGAGAAGTTGCGACTGGCTCTCGATGGGGCGCGGTTAGGCACCTGGAATTGGGACCTCAAGACCGGAGAGCTAGTGGGATCGCCGCTAGCCTTCGCTATGTTCGGCCTGCCTGCGGACACGAAATTCGACTTCGAAATATTTCTCGCCACGCTTCATCCGGACGACCGGACCATGGTTAACGACGCCATGAATCGGACACTCGTCGAGCATGTTGAATACGATGTGGAGTACCGGTGCGTCTGGCCGGATGGAACGGAGCGGTGGATCGCCGCTAAGGGCCGGGCTTACCACAATGATGCCGGGGAAAACATCCGGGTTGGGGGTATCGTTTTCGATGTCACGGATCGCCGGCGGGCGCTGGAGCGCCTGCGCGAAAGCGAAGAGCGCTTCCAGGCCATGGCCAACGGCATTCCGCAATTAGCCTGGATGGCCGAGGCCGATGGGCACATCTTCTGGTACAACCAGCGCTGGTATGACTACACCGACACGACGTTCGAGCAGATGGAAGGTTGGGGGTGGCAGAGTGTCCACGATCCGGAAGTCCTGCCCATGGTGCTGGAGCGATGGAACGGATCGATTTCCAGGGGCGAACCCTTTGACATGGAGCTTCCGCTGCGCGGAGCGGATGGCCGGTTCCGAATGTTCCTCACCCGCGTTATGCCACTGCTGGACTCGGAGGGTTGTGTAACCCGCTGGTTTGGCACGAATACGGATATCAGCGAGCAGAAAGAATCGCAGCGACAACTCGCGGAACAAGGGCAGGAACTCGCCCGGCAAGCAGGGGAGTTGGCCAAATCAGGGCAGGCGTTGGAAACCCAGACCATCATCCTGCAGTCGGTGCTGGACAGCATTGACGAGGGGCTAGTCGCCGCCGATGAAAACGGAAAATTTATTCTGTGGAATCCCGCAGCCACCAGGATCGTCGGCATGGGTGCGGAAAACGTTGCCCCCGGCCAATGGAATACCCACTACGGCGTTTACCTGCCCGACAAGAGCACGCCCCTTCCGGATGAGCAAAATCCCCTGCGGCGCGCCCTCCACGGCGAGGTTAGTGCGGTCGAGATCTTTCTACGCAACCCGGAGCTTGAGGAAGGAGTCTGGCTCGAGATTAGTGGCGGCCCTTTGAAGGGCAAGGACGGCTCGTCGCGCGGAGGCGTAGTCGCTTTCCGCGATATCACGTCGAAAAAGGCAGCCGAACTGGAGATCCGAAAACTCAATGAAAGCCTCGAAGAACGAATCGCCAAACGCACCGAGCAACTGGAGACGGCCAACCGCGAACTGGAGTCTTTCACCTACTCCGTCTCTCACGACCTGCGTGCACCTTTGCGCCATATCATGGGATTTGCTGGAGCGTGTCTGGAAGAATTCGGGGCAACCCTTGATCCCCAAGCCCTGCACTATGTGCAGCGCATTCAGGATGGCACCCGCCGCATGGGCCTCTTAACAGATGAGTTGCTGAATCTGGCTCGAACAGGACAGCGGTCGTTACGACTGCAAGTTACAGGGTTGAACGCAGTCGTCGACGAAATCATCTTGATGCTCAAAGCGGAGACCGAAGGGCGCGAAGTGGAGTGGAAAGTCGGCAAACTTCCCTCGGTGGAATGCGACCCAATCTTGGTGCGGCAGATCTTTCAGAACTTGCTTTCCAATGCAATCAAGTACTCTCGCCCCCGTCCACACGCGATCATCGAGGTGGGACACACTCAGCAGAATGATCGACCAGTGATCTTCGTGCGGGATAACGGCGTTGGCTTCAACATGCAATATGCCGATAAGTTGTTCGGAGTCTTCCAGCGTCTTCACCGCGACGAGGACTTTGAAGGCACAGGCGTGGGCCTGGCTACGGTCTATCGTATCGTGCAAAAACATGGCGGCCGGATTTGGGCGGAATCGGAAGTGGACCACGGCGCAACATTTTATTTCACCTTGAGCAGTAGCGAACGCGCTGGGTCGCGAGGGGATGCGGCCACGGCAGGAGCCTGATTATGAGCGCGACTCAGACCGACATTTTATTGGTGGACGATAGCCTAGAAGATGTCGAACTGACCACCCAGAGTCTGCAACGGGAGAAGTTGGCCGCGAACATCCATGTCGTTCGGGACGGCGAGGAGGCTCTCGACTTTTTGTTCTGCCGCGGAGCCTTCACCGAACGCAGCTTTGATCGCCCACCCAAGATCGTGCTGCTTGATTTGAAGTTGCCGAAGGTAAACGGAATTCAAGTTCTCGAACAGCTCAAGGACGATCAACGGACGAAGTTCATTCCTGTGGTCATCCTAAGCTCTTCCAATGAAGAACGGGACTTGTTGCGAAGCTATGAACTCGGAGTGAATAGCTATATCCAGAAACCGGTGGACTTCGAAAAGTTCTGCCACACGGTGAAGACGGCAGTCTTGTACTGGTTGGCAATAAACCACCCTCCCCCTCCACCCGTGAACCGAGATCCCAGCCCTCAAGGGCGAAATCGCGATGAACGCGAGCTGCGCTCAGATCAACCACAGGGCCCCGGATACAAGAACCGGCATGTGGTCATTCCACATCTTGTGAACCGCAAGAAGACTCCCACGGACAGGATGTGATCTGTCGCGACCAAGAACTTTCGTCATGCCAGTAGACCTTGACTTGAATCAACTAATCATATGCGGCCGTCGATAAGAACCTAGAGGGCTTGGGGCGAGATATGTCTGCAGCGCAATCGGGTGTTGGCGCACATCGGCAGAAGAGCCAGCCGCAAGACTGGCTAGTCGGCGGCGGGAAAATGGGCGACCTGATCCAGTCGATGGACTGGGCAAAGACCCCCCTTGGCCCGATCGACTCATGGCCCCAGAGCCTGCGCACAACGGTCAGCCTTTGTCTCGCCTCTAAGTTTCCCATCTCGCTGGCCTGGGGTCCCAAGCATGTACAAATCTATAACGACGGCTACTGGCCGATCTGCGGCGACAAGCATCCTCACGCCATGGGCCAGGACTTCACCGAGTGCTGGGCTTCGGCGTGGCCTGTGATCGGCGAAGCGTTCACGAGCGCTCTAGCTGGGCAGCCCTCGTTCCTCGAAAATCAGCGACTTTTCCTCGATCGCAATGGATATTTAGAGGAAACATTCTTTACATTTTCGTTCAGTCCTATCCGCGATGAGACGGGCGTAGCTGGCCTGTTTCATCCGGTCACTGAAACGACCAGTCGAATGCTAAGCGAGAGACGTACCCGCGCCCTGCGCGATTTGGCGACGCGTACCGGCACGGCACAGACGCCGGAAGAAGTGTGCGCACTGGCCGCGCAGGCATTATCGGACTTCCGGTTAGATCTCCCCTTCACCCTCTTCTATTTGTTTGAGGACGAGAGTGAACAAGCTCGATTGATTGCCAGTACCGGCGTGCCCGATGAAAGCACTGCCAGTCCGGTTCTTGTGTCCTTGGTCACCGATGAGAAATCCAGTTGGCCCTTTGCCGATGCGGCGCGGTCAGGCCATGCGCAACACGTGAACGACCTGGAAGCGCGATTCGGTCATTTCTCGTGTGGCGAATATCCTGAATCGCAAAAAGAGGCCCTCGCACTCCCTCTCACGCCTCCCGGCTGCAAGCGACCAGTTGGGATTCTGATAGCTGGTATTAGCCCGCGATTAGAATTGAGTGAAGCCTATCGTGCCTTTTATGACTTGTTGGCAGCGGCAGTTACCACCGAGTTGGCCAATGCGCGCGCGTACGAGGAGGAGCGCAAGCGTGCCGAAGCCTTGGCGGAGATTGATCGAGCGAAGACCGCGTTTTTCTCGAACGTCAGTCACGAATTTCGCACACCACTCACCCTTATGCTGGGGCCGCTCGAAGACGAATTGGCCGAGCACGACAACCCCTTGCCCACAGCCCGTCATGAGAGGTTGGAGACGGCGCATCGCAACAGTCTGCGTCTCCTGAAGTTAGTCAACACTCTGCTCGACTTCTCCCGTATCGAAGCGGGCCGCACTCAGGCCAGTTTCGAACCCACGGATCTGGCGACCTACACCGCGGAACTGGCAAGCGTGTTCCGCTCCGCAGTTGAGAAGGCCGGCTTAAAGTTAGTCGTGAACTGCCCAAACCTGCCCGAGCCAGTCTATGTGGACCGGGAGATGTGGGAGAAGATTGTGCTCAACCTGCTCTCGAATGCCTTCAAGCATACTTTCGAGGGCAAGCATCACGGTCACCCTTGGCTGGTGCGATGAGCAGCGTTAGGCTCGCAGTGGCCGACACCGGAGTTGGTATCCCCGTCAACAGAGTTGCCGCGTCTGTTCGAACGTTTCCATCGCGTAAAAGGCGCAAAATCGCGCACGCATGAGGGAACAGGAATCGGTCTTGCTCTGGTGCGGGAATTGGTTTCTCTGCACGGCGGGACGATTGATATCGAAAGCGACGAAGGAAGAGGCAGCACGTTTACGGTCACAATTAAGGCCGGGAAAGCTCATCTTCCGGCCGACCGTGTGGGCAAAGCCCGCGAGCCTGGTTTCGACTGCGACTAGAGCGACCGCTTATGTCGAAGAGGCCCTGCACTGGTTGCCCAACGAAGTTAAGCCGAACGAGATTTCATCTCACGCTGCGCTGACGAGTGTCCTGTCCGCGTCCCCTAGCGCAACTCCACTGGGGGAAGCTCGCGCTCGAATCCTCTTAGCCGACGACAATGCCGATATGCGGGAGTATGTTCGCCGCCTGCTGGCCGAGCGTTATGAAGTGCTGGCGGTTCCAGACGGTTTGACAGCCTTAGCCGCAGCTCGGGAAAAATCTCCGAGTCTCTTGCTGACTGACATCATGATGCCTGGATTGGATGGTTTTGGTCTACTGCGCCAACTCCGAGCGGACCCGACAACTCAGAACATCCCCGTAATCCTGTTGTCGGCGCGAGCGGGCGAAGAGTCGGCTGTCGAGGGATTGAATGCCGGCGCAGATGACTATTTGACCAAGCCATTCTCCGCTCAGGAACTTATGGCCCGCGTCCGAACCCATCTGGCACTCGCGCAGGCCCGCCTCGAATGGGCTAACAAACTCGAACAATCTAACAAGGAACTGGAATCCTTTGGTTACTCGATCTCCCACGATCTGCGAACTCCCCTCCGTGCTATCGACGGGTTTAGTAAGGCACTTCTCGACGAGTACTCCGGAAAACTGGACGAGCACGCCTGTCACTATCTGCAGCGAGTGCGGACGGCCGCACAGAAGATGTCCACGCTTATCAACGACCTTCTCGACCTGTCACGCGTTAGCCGTGGTGCACTTCAAAAAGAATCGATAAATCTCACGGAGCTTGCCCGCGGTATAGTCGCCGACCTCCAAAGCAAGGAACCTGGGCGCAAGGTCGCAATTGAAATTGCGGAAGGACTCTCGACCACTGCCGACAGACGCCTGGTGGCGATTGTTCTTGGGAACCTGCTCGGGAACGCCTGGAAATACACAGCGAAGGAGCCGACGGCCCAAATCGCATTCGGCAAAAGTAACGACAACAAGGAGCACGAATCCGTATTTTATGTCCGGGACAACGGTGTCGGGTTCGACATGTCGTATGCCAGCAAACTCTTCACGCCGTTTCGCCGATTACACCACGATTCAGAGTTTGAAGGCACCGGCGTTGGCCTGGCTACCGCACAGCGAGTTATCGCGCGGCACGGCGGCCGAATCTGGGCGGAAGCGGCGGTCCGCGCGGGGGCGACTTTTTACTTCACGCTAGGAGACATCCGATGATGGTCGAAGAACAGACAATCTTGCTCGTCGAGGATAACGACGACGATGCTGAACTGACGGTAAGGGCGTTCAAACGTGCAAACGTCAAAAATCCTTTGGTGCGAGCCCGTGACGGAGAAGAGGCTTTGGATTTTCTCTTCGGTCGTGGCAAATACGCCGGAAGGGATGTCCGTGAACTGCCAGCGGTAACGCTGCTCGACATAAACATGCCGAAGATCAGCGGCTTGGAAGTGCTCAAGGCAGTTCGCGCGGACGAACGCACTCAGCATCTCCCCGTCGTAGTGCTGACCTCTTCCAATGAGGACAAGGATCGGCTGAACGCGTACACACACTTCGCCAACAGCTACGTAATCAAGCCCGTTGATTATGATCAATTCGTGACGGCGGCTTCTCAGTTGGGGCTTTACTGGTTGGTTTTGAATGCTCCTCCGCCCCGAAGGGAGGCATAATCAACTACTCTAGTCGCATCATCCTCGCATCGACCAAGGTGGTTGTCAGCGATGTTGTATTTCGAATCGAACACACTCGCAGCGAAGTCCCGTCACGGTGCATTACCCCCTTAGTATTCCTCCTTGGTGATTGCAATCGCAGTGCCGCGTGATGCCTTTCACAGTTCCCTGGATAGTTCTAGCGTACAAACTACTAGGGTCAATCTTGAAATGTTGCGGTGCCACTGTCCCCGCCCCTCAGGCGACCACTGGTGCGGCGCCGTTTCTCATTGGCCCCGCTGGGATGCCTTGCCACTCCGCCTTCTGGTCGTGCAACTCAAATTTTAGGCATCGCCCGTTCGCATTTTGCGAATCACTGACCTCTAGCGTTGCGGTTCTGGCGATCTCGTATCGATTGCTCCCTACCCAGCTTTGGCTGCGGCGCGGGAGGCCATCTGGAGACGATCAGAAGTGAGTCTTAAGGTGTGCCGTAAGTGTGCCGTGCGCTTCGATCCCATGTGCGCTAAAGCGCTTCTTTTCAATACCAGAGCTGATTGCTTCCGTGCGGGCTTGGTTGTCGGTAAGTTATTGAATTGTAAAGGCTATAAGACGCGGAAGACCCTATCAGATTCGCCTACTCTTAATCAGTAGGTTGTAGGTTCGATTCCTACCGCGCTCACCATCTTCATTCGTCTGCCGGATGCGATTCAGGGTTCTTCCCGCGGGGCTCCCTTTCCTACTTTGCGCTGCTGCGTTTCCAGGGCGTCCCACCGAACAGATGACTACGTCCAACGGCCCCACTCATCGAGAGTTTATGCGTTCTTTATGAACTCTTTAGTCGCGCTTTATGGATTTTCGAATGTGATGATGCATTGAGTTCTCAAGGAAAGCGAGAATGCGGCCCCGTGCATTTTGATCAGAGGGGAGAGCAGATCGAGCAATCTGAGAATGACGGCGATAGCGGGCTTGGTCGGGAAAGGATTTGAACTTGAAAATCATGAAGTCGCCATTGCGTAAGACCATAGCGGGATTGGCGTTTTTCCCGATGTGTGGGTTGAGTCTCTGGGTTGGTCAGAGTGGGCGCTGTTACGCGCAGAATCAGATTCAGAGTCAGGCGGACGCTCCGGCGAAGGTTGCTGCCCTGCGCGAACCGTCGTCCGATAACACCGGCGCGTCGAAGGTGAAAACGCCTGCGGTTGCGGCCCCTGCAGCCAAGCCGGATCCTGAAAATTCGGCCGATATCGCGAAGGAACTCGCGGCCATGAAGGCGCGCATTGAGCAGCTGGAGGCCGAACTGAAGCGTCGCGACGCGACCACGATCTCGGCTGCGCCCGCGGTGAAGACAGGTGAGCCGGCAGGCGTGCATGCTAGCGCGCCTGCAACGGCGGCAGATCCTGCGAAAGCGGGAGACGTCCCGGCCGCAGTGAGCGCGAGTCCAGCAGTAGCGGTGGTGCAAGCGCCCAGCGATTCGACTGCTGCGGCCGCAAAGCCGGGGAAGATCGCGCCCTTTTCGGACTGGGATTGGACCTGGCTCAACGGCAACCCGCGCAACAAAGATACGGCGTTCGATTCGAAATTCTTTACCCCGGAGATTCGCGCTGATGTCACTTACAACTACGATTTCAATAAGCCTATCGACAACTCCGAGAGTGGATCGAGCGAGCTGTTTCGCGCGAACGAAATTCAGTTGGAGCAATTGGGCATTGGCGGCGATTTTCACCTCGACAATGTTCGCGCCCGCTTCATGACTCAGTTCGGCATGTATTCCACGGCGACGGTGCGCAATGACCCCAGCTACGCCAAAGGCCAGTGGAATATTGCCGACGCCGATCGTTACCTGGCGGAAGCCTACGGCGGCTATCACCTGGATGTGCTGGATGGAATCAATATCGATGCCGGAATTTTCATGTCATACATCGGATTGTTCAGTTATTACAACTACGATAACTGGGCCTACCAGCCGTCTTACGTTTCCTCCAATACCCCGTGGTTTTTCCAGGGCGTTCGCATCCAGATTTTTCCGAATCCGCACCTCAAGATCGAGCCCTGGATCATCAACGGCTGGCAATCATACGGTTCGTCGAACACGCGGAAAGGCTTGGGCGGACAGATCAAGTGGACGCCATATTCGTGGATGAACATTGTCTCCAACAACTACGGCCTCGGTCATGACGACTTATATATACCCAATCGCGGCCGGCTGCACACCGATAACAGCATCGAGATCAAGTACTACGATCATCCGGAGAAGATGCTCGACCGGCTTGCCTTCTCTTTCACCGGCGATCTGGGATGCGAATTTGGGCCCAGCACGGCCACTTTGGCGGGCGTGAGCTGTCACGGAAATAAGAAGGACCGGCTTGCGCCGGCGAGCGCGAATTTTCCGAATGGCGGAATCGATCCCAAGCAAAGTTTCATCGGCTATATGTTCTACAACCGTGCATGGTTCAAAAAAGACAAGTACGGACTAACGCTGGGCGGCGGCCAGATCAACAATCCAGGGCGCTATCTGGTATTGTTGCCGCCGATCAATGGCGAGACGGCATCTTCCGCCGCGATTAATGCGCCATATTTTACGGGAAATCCTGGGGACCAGTTCAAAGCCTGGGATTCTTCGCTCACGTTTGATTACATGCCGAAGCAGTGGATCACCTTCCGCTGGGAGGCCGATTATCGGCACGCCAGCGTGCCTTACTGGGCTGGGGCGGGCGGAGTTACGCCGCCGGGTCCGGGTGGCGTGCCGTATACCAACAACGGATTTCCTCAGTACTTCGCTTGCAACGATGGGAACTCGTCGATGCAGGAGAGTCTGAGCGGTGCGCAGACAGCTTGTGGAGCGCAGGGCAGCAGCGTATGGTTTCCCGATCTCAGGAGAGATGAAATGCTGGTCGACTTCGACATCATGGTTAAGTTTTAATCCTCCCCGAAAGGGAGGGCAGAGTTCCGGCGCCCGCGAAACCCTGACGTGCCTAGGCTGTACGCAGGAAGTTTCATCATTGACCCCCGGAATTCGTGCGAGTTAGAATCGCGAAGCCTTCCCCCCTCCGAGGTTAAGTTGCTAAGTCATCTCCCCGTTCCCAAGTCTTTGTGTCTCTTAGTGTTCCTGCTGGCTTTCAACTTCCTGGTGGTCGGAGCTTCGGCTCAGGAAGCGGGTTGCCCCACCACCGCGGGAAACGGTGTTTGCCTGACCACCTATCAGGGGGCAGCGAACCGCCTGGGGTTCAATCCCAATGAGCCCGCATTGACGGAAGCGGCGATTACGGCCAGCACCGGGCCGAAGTTTCATAAGCAATTTTCAGTTCCGGTGAATGGCGCGGTCTACGGTCAGCCGCTGGTGTTGCCCAACGTAACCATGAACGGCGTCACTTATGCCGACGTGGTATACGTGGCCACCGAGCAGGATTGGGTGTACGCGATCGACGGCGGCACGGGTAACGTTCTATGGGCCACGAATCTCGCCCCGCCGGGCTATATCCCGCTGGTTAGTACCGACCTGAAGTGCTCCAATATTTTGCCTCCGCCCGGTTACATCGGAATCACCGGTACGCCAGTCATCGACATCAGCGGAAATCTGGGTGGTCAAACGATTACCAGCGGCGTTTTGTATGCGGTGGCGAAATTGAAGACGTCGGCCACTCCTTATAGCTACAAACAGATGCTGGTCGCGCTGAGCGTAATTGATGGTGGGAATGGTGTGAGCGCGGGCCAGCCCTACGCGGCGATTGATATTGGCGGAACCTACAACAAGATTACGTTTAGCGAAGGAGTGGAAGGAGCCGCAGCGCCCTATGCGTTGACGCAGAATCAGCGCAGCTCGCTGCTTGCCGTCCCGGTTGCCGGACAGAACCCGCAGATTGTTGTCGCGTTCGGAAGCAACTGCGACCACGTGAATTTTCCTTACAACGGCTGGGTGATGTCGTATCAGTTGAACTCGACCCAGAGCGCATTGAGTCAGACCGCCATCTGGGCGTCGGTTCCGGCGAAGCACACTTATGAAGGTGGAATCTGGGGCGGTGGCGCGGGTCCGGCCGCGGACAGCAGCGGGCACATTTACGTAACCACCGGCAACGGCGATTCCAGCGTCAACGTGAGCACTCCGCCGAACGATGCGCCCAGCTCGTGCACCACTAAACCGTGCGACTTCGGTAATTCCATCCTGGAGATGCAGATCTCGGATAAAACATTTGAAGTGCTGGACTTTTTCACCGCCTATGACTGGGCCATCCGCAATGCCAACAACTACGATGTCGGTTCCGGCGGAATTATGCTGCTGCCTACCCAGACGACTGGGAACCCGCAAAATTTGCTGGTGCAAGCCGGCAAAGAAGGCACGATTTTTCTGGCGCAGACTTCTCCCGTCGGCAGCATGGGCGGCTACACCGGAAACGGCGCCTCAGACTCGACGGTGCAGGCGATCAAACAGGTTCTCTGCTACAACACTGCGGTCGAGTGCGGCATCACCGGCAGCGGAGCATGGTGGTCGACGACTTCTGGCGGCAATGGATCGACGGGTTATGCGTATTTCGCCGGCACGAATCTGCCGTTGATGCAGTTCCAGTTCTATCCCAACGGAAGTCCCTGCACCAATACCGGCGCGCTGGCTGGTTTCTGTACCACGCCGACTGCGCAAACGTCTTATAAGTTCGGGTGGCCAGGGCCGACTCCCGCGGTCTCTGCGCCCAGCGTTACTTCGCCGCAAGCGATTGTGTGGGCTGTGGATACGCGCCGGGCGCCCGGCGGAGGCGCTGCCAGCTTTTGGGCCTTCGACGCGACGACTCTCAGCTGCCTCTATACCACGAATCAAAGCGCGGCAAAAGGCACGTGCCAGGTCATCGGCCCGGCTACGGATGCGCCATCGGGCACCGCAGTTAAGTTCGTGGTTCCCAGCGTGGCGAACGGCAAAGTGTATATCGGCACCACCGGCGGAACGACCACAACTGAGGGCTATGTGAACATTTACGGCATCAGTTAATGCCGGCTTGCTTTAATCGGAGGCGAAATCGCCGAGTCCTCGCGAACGTCGCAAGACTCTCAGTTGGGCAACTCCCCGCACAATTTTCTGACCTCTTCCTCGAGCACCACGAAGCGCTGGTACTCGCGGCCATCGGCCGATCCCATCGACACCCGCGGGTTGCGGTGCAGCATGGGGCTGGGCAGGGCGCTGCGTAAGCCCACGTGAATCTCTGAGACGCCAGTGTGTTCGACGAGACTGCGCGCGTTTTCTGGTTTAATGCCGCCGCCAGCCACGATGATGATCCGGCCACGGCATTGCTCGACCAATTTCCGTATTTCTTCCTGTCCCAGCAGGGAAGTCGGCTCGCCTCCTGAAGTGAGAAGTCGATCAGCGCCTGTCGCACAAACTTCGTCGAGCGCTTGAGATAAATCGACCGCCATGTCGAACGCGCGATGGAACGTGATGGTCATCGGTCGCGCCAGGTCGACGAGTTCGCGAGTGCGGGTGACGTCGATATTTCCCTCGACATCGAGAATGCCGAAGACCACGCCGTTCGCGCCCAGCCGCTTGGCCAACGCCAGATCGCGCCGCATGATTTCGAATTCGTCGGCGTCGTAGAAGAAGTCGCCCCCGCGCGGGCGAATCATGACGTGGACGTCCAAAGAAACCGCGGCTCGCGTCATTTCGATAAGCCCGGCGCTAGGCGTAATTCCCCCTTCGATCAGGCTGCTGCACAATTCCACGCGAGCGGCTCCGCCCCGTTCAGCCGCAACTGCAGACGCGACCGAGTCGACGCAGACTTCAACCACGACTTTGGGATGATTACCAGTCATGCGACCTCTGTCAATATACAGGGCTGGTGCGGTATGACTGCACGGGATATCAATCAGGCGATCCGACTGCGGAAACCCAGGATTGCTGGACCCGGATATAATCCAGGAAATTCTCCCACCTATGCGACCATGCTTTAGCTGGATACTTTTATTTCTGGTTGCGACCGCAACTGCTCAAACCGAGCATCCCTACGCACCATCCCCGCCACCGCAGGTTTCGCCAACTCAGAATTCCCCGGTCCCGAGCTCTACAACGCCAGTCCCGGAGTTTGAAGACATCGCGCAGAAGGCCGGCCTTACCGTCACGCACATTTCTTCGTCCGACAAGAAATATATTGTCGAATCGATGAGCGGCGGCGTCGGCCTGATCGACTGCGACAACGACGGCAAGTTGGACATCATTACTGTGAACGGCTCCACGGTGGAGCGTTACCGGCAGGGCGGCGATGCGATGATCACTCTCTATCACCAGAACGCCGATTCCACCGTGAACGATCCGAAGTTCACCGACATCACGAAAACCGCGGGCCTCACGCACAAAGGTTGGGGCATGGGCGTTGCCGTTGCGGACTACGACAACGATGGGCTGCAGGATATCTACGTCACGGGGTACGGCGGCAACGCGCTTTACCACAACCTCGGCAACTGCAAGTTTGAAGATGTCACCGAGAAAGCCGGAGTCGCGGGCGGCGGCTTCAGCACGGGTGCGGCCTGGGCCGACTACGATCGCGATGGCCGTGTCGATCTTTTTGTGTCGCGCTACGTGCACATTGACATGGACAAGTTGCCCGTGTTCGGCAATGATCCGCATTTCTGCCGCTACAAAGGCGTGCTGGTGCAATGCGGGCCGTGGGGCTTGCCTGGCGAATCGGATTTGCTGTTTCACAATAATGGCGACGGAACCTTCGAGGAAGTTTCAAAGAAGGCCGGCGTCGACGATCCCCATCATTATTACGGCCTGGGCGCAACCTGGGGCGACTATGACAACGATGGGTGGCCCGATCTTTACGTGGCCAACGACGCGGGGCCGAATTTTCTGTACCACAACAGACATGACGGAACTTTCGAGGACGTCGGCCTGCTCAGCGGCGTCGCGCTTAGTGGCGACGGTCTGCAGCAGGGCTCGATGGGTGTTGCCTGGGGCGACTACCTTCACGAAGGCCGGCTGTCGATGCTGGTCACAAATTTTGTGGAGCAGGGTTCGGTGCTTTATCACAACCTGGGCGGCGACAGCTTTGCCGACGTCAGCGTGCGAGCGAAGATCACGAAGCCGACGTATCCGCTGGCGAGTTGGGGGACGTCGTTCTTCGATATGGACAACGACGGATGGCTGGATATCTTCATCGCCAGTGGCCATGTCTATCCTCAGGTAGACAGCGTTTCCGGAGGCGCGCAATATAAACAGCCGCCGGTGCTACTGCGCAATCAGCGCGACGGAACGTTTGAGGATGTGTCGTCGACGCTGGAGAAACTGCCCCCGCAATCTCGGCGGGGCGTGGCTTTTGGCGACATTAACAATGACGGCAATGTTGATATGGTCGTTTTGAACGTGGGCGAACCTCCGTCGCTGCTGCTGAACCGCAATGCAAACTCCAACCATCGCGTGTCGTTCAAGCTGGTCGGAACGAAAAGCAACAAGGCGGCCATAGGTGCGCGGGTTACGGTGAAAGCCGGGTCACTGGTAGAGATGGACGAGGTGCGCGGCGGCGCGAGCTACCTTTCGCAGAACGATTTGCGGCTGCATTTTGGCCTGGGCGCGAACGACAAGATGAGCGAGGTCGGCATCCGCTGGCCGAACGGCGAGGTTGAGACATTGCGCGACGTTCCAGCCGATTTTATTTACACGATCAGCGAAGGCGCGGGAATTCAGCAGAAAGTGCGGCTGCCCGCTTTGCCAGAGCGCTAAGAAATACTTCCGCTCGAGGTTGAATTATTCGATTCCCAGTTGCCTCTGGATCTCCTCCAACGGCACGCCCTTCGTCTCCGGAACCATGGTCTTCACCCAAATCAGTTGCAGAACCATCATGCCGGCAAAAAATGAAAACACGTAACCGGGCGGGAACGAGGAGACCATCCTGGGGAAAAAAGTGGTGAGCAAGGCGGCGAAGATCCAATGCGTGAAGCTGCCGAGAGTCTGGCCTTCGGCGCGATGCCGGTTGGGAAATATCTCGGAGATGAAAACCCAAATGACCGCTCCCTGGCCCACAGAGTGGGCCGCGATGAAGGCGAAGATGCAGACCGGGACCAGCGACAGATGATTGGTGAAAAAGGACCAGGCCACGAGCCCGAGCGAAATGATGTAACCGAACGAGCCAATATAAAGCAGCGTACGCCGCCCCAGCCGGTCAATCAGCCAGAGTCCGACAAAAGTAAAAACCAAATTGGTGACGCCGATGCCGATGGATTGCAGTAGGGCGGCTTTTGTGCCGAGCCCGGTCAGCTCAAAGATGCGAGGTGCGAAGTACAAAATGGCATTGATGCCGGAGAGCTGGTTGAAGAAGGCGATCAGGATTGCGAGCAGAATCGGTTTCTGAAGACGCGCTGTCCAGAAATGTCCTGAAGATGCCCTGTCTGAGGATGAGGCGAGAATCGCATCCGCCTGGTCTGCAATTTCGGCCTGCGAAGCTTCCGGCTCGATTCGTTGTAGAACTTCCAAGCCAGCCTCGCGGTCGCCCTTGCGGCTCAACAGCCAGCGCGGACTTTCGGGAAGGCCAAAGCAGAGTGCGGCGTAGAGCAGGGATGGAAATGCGGCGACGCCCAGCATCCAGCGCCAGGCGTTTTCGCCGATGCCAGAGAGCAGCCAGTTCGAAACGAACGCGATCAGGATGCCGAACACAATGTTGAACTGGAACATGCCCGCAAGTCGCCCGCGATACTTGGGCGGTGCGATCTCGGAAATGTACATTGGCGCGACCACGGTCGAGATGCCGATGCCCAGTCCTCCCACGACGCGCGCCACAATGAACGTAACGACGTTCGGTTGCCAGAGCGGAGCCGACAGCTCCCGTGAAATAGAGAATTCCGATCCAAAGCAGCGTAGCTTTGCGGCCGAACCGGTCCGCCGGCCAGCCGCCTAGCAGCGAGCCGACCACAGTGCCATACAGAGCCGATCCCATCGCGATGCCGTGCAATCCCGGGCTGAGTCCCCAAAGCGCCTGGATAGTTTTTTCGGCGCCGGAAATTACGACTGTATCGAAGCCGAAAAGAAATCCGGCAAGCGCGGAGGTCAGCGACCAAAAGAAGATACGGGCGTTCATAATGTTGCGGTCTTTAGGTCTTACGTCGTGGGTCTACGTACCATTTCCCCTGCCGCTTCGTCGCGGATAACGCGTTGCCAAGACCCAAGGTCCAAAATCCAAGACCTGATTTATCACTCCTTCGTCAGCGGATAGCCTTTCTCGCGCCAGTCGCGGATTCCACCGTCCATCGAAATCACATTGGTGTAGCCCATCTTCTGCAGGTTGTCGGCGGCGAGCGCCGACCGAAAGCCTCCGCCGCAATAAAGGATCATCTCCGTGTTGAGTTCCGGCACGCGTGCTTCGATATCGCGCTCGATGACGCCCTTGCCCAGATGAATGGCACCGGGAAGATGATCTTTGGCGAATTCACTCTCTTCGCGCACGTCGACGAGCACAAATTTGTCACCGCGATCGATTCTGGTTTTCACCGCGTCTACGTTGGTCTCGCGCACGCGCAATTTGGCGTCGTCCACGATCTTCAGGAAGCGCGGCGGATGCTGGTGGGCCATGAGATCTCCTATCGTTCGACGATCAAACATCGTACCAAGCGGCGCTGGATTGTGCATCGGCTCAGGATCGACCTCGGACCTCCGCCCTCGTACCTCGTACCTCGTACCTGGTGATAATCCTCCGTGGTTTTCCGACTGGTGCATGGCGGCCGTCCTAAAGTCTGAAGTCCTGGGTCTGAGGCCCGAGGTCCGACGCCAAAGACTCCCATCCTTCATCGGGCTAGCGATCTTCAGTTAGCATGAACCGGTGGCATCGAAGGAAACACCGCGGAAGGTCGGCCTGGCGCGCGCGCTTTCAAAGCTGGGCTATTGCTCGCGCTCACAGGCCGCAGCGTTGATTCGCAACGGCCGCGTGCAGTTGAACGGCGTCGTAAAGCGCGATCCCGAGACCCCGGTCCGGCTCGGAAGTGATCGCCTGATCGTGGACGGCGGGGCGGTTGGCGCCGAGCAGAAGATCTATCTGATGATCAACAAACCGCGCGGCGTCGTGACCACAGCCTCCGATGAAAAGGGCCGCGATACGATTTACTCCGTGCTCGGCAAGGCACGCGAGTCGTTGCCCTGGATTGCTCCCGTCGGGCGACTCGATAAGGCCAGCGAAGGGCTGCTTCTGCTGACCAACGATTCAGAGTGGGGCGCGCGCATCGCCGCCCCGGAAACGCATTTGCAGAAAATTTATCACGTACAAGTCGGGCGGATCGTCGACGACAAGTTTGCTCAGACACTCATCAGCGGCGTGCGGATTCAGGATGGAGATTTTCTTCGCGCTCGGCATGCCCGTGTGCTGCGAGCCGGAGAAAAAAACTGCTGGCTTGAGATTGTCCTCGATGAAGGCAAGAATCGACAGATACGGCGCATGCTGGACGCACTGGGGGTCGATGTGCTCAGGCTGCTGAGAATCGCGATTGGTCCGCTGCAACTTGGAACGCTGGAGAAAGGGAACTGCCGCCCGCTCACGTCCCAAGAGAAACTGGCGCTGGATTGTGCGCTGGGAACCGCACCGACATCGAGAGGACGAAAGTAATTCAAAGAGCGACCTGGCAGGAATTGGACTCGTCGTGCACCCAGCGTTTCTTTGCATGCCCGAGGGCGTGCTGTGATTAAATCGTTAGCGCAATGAATCTGCGAATTTCTGTTGCTCTTGCCGCCACCGTGTTGGCCGCCCTTGGCCTGCTGGCCCCCGATTCCAAGCGCGGTCCCCTGGAGGCCGCGCGCCTGAACAATCTCGGCGTGGCTTACATGAACCAGCAGCTCTTCGAAAAGGGGCTGAAGAATTTTCAGCAGGCGGCGGAGGCCGATCCGCAGTTGGCGATCGCGCGGCTGAATCAGGGCATCGCCCTGCTGAACCTGCAAAAAGTAGATGACGCCAAGGCAGCGCTCGAAGAGGCGGCCAAGCGAGATCCGAAAACTCCGAACGCGTGGTACAACCTCGGCCTGCTGGCCAAGAATACAGGCGACGCGCCGGCGGCGATTGATGCGTTCAAGCGCGTGATCGAGATCGACGCCAGCGACGCCGACACCTGGTATTTTCTCGGCACAGCGTACGTTCAGGCGCGGCAGTTTCCGCAGGCGATTGATGCCTTCGACCACGCGTTGAAGCTGAATTCGCTGCACGCGTCGGCGGAGTTCGGATTGTCGCGCGCCTATCAGCAATCTGGCGACGTCGAGCATGCCCGCGAGCATCTGAAAAAGTTCCAATACATCACGCAAAACAAAATCGGCGCGCCCATGAGCCTGGCCTACGGCGAACAGGGCCAATACTCGCGCGCAGTCGAGTCGCCGAGCGCGGTATTGAAGGCTCCAGCGCCGATCAAGGTGCGGTTCGTGGACGTGACGAAGGAAGCGGGAATCGGGTCGAAAGCACGCTCCGGCGTCAAAACTGACGACGACAAAGCAGTGGTCGGCGCAAGCGCTTGTTTCATTGACTACGACAACGACAGCAAGATCGATCTTTTTCTCGCTGACAACGGACCGCAGGGCGGCATGGCCCTGTATCACAACCTGGGGAATGGCAAATTCGAAGATGTATCCAAACAGGCCGGACTCGATCCAACCGCGCATGCCCTCAGTTGCACGGCTGGGGACTACGACAACGATGGTTTCGCCGACCTGGCCGTTAGTGATTTTGAACGCGTGTTGCTTCTGCACAACGAGAAAAATGGAACATTCAAAGACGTGAGCGAGGTCGCAGGAATCAAAAGGAAATCCGTCGGCGGTCTTACATTCATCGATTACGATCACGACGGCGACATTGACCTTTACGGCGCCAGCGGAATGTACGAGTGCATGGGCGTCTGTAGAGGCACCGGTACCGTTTGGCGGAACAATGGCGATGAAACATTTACCGTGGTCGAAACCGGTGTTGAGACAGCCGTTGTAGGAGTCGGTGCAATCGGCACCGACTACAACAATGACCGCGCTGTAGACTTAGTTATAGCGGGCAGCACCGATGGAGAAAGCTCGCCAATCTCGCCGGTGTTTTATCCGAATCCGCGAGAAGGTAAATTTATCGCGCATGCTCTGATTCAGTCATTGCAGCGAACTGTCGGAGTGGTCGCTCTGGACTACGATCACGACGGCTGGATGGACCTCGCTTTTACACAATATGACCCACCCGCCCTCACACTCTGGCACAACGATCACGGCAAGAGCTTCGATCCAGTGCAACTGCCCGAAACGAACTGGGTCCGCGCCTTCGGCGTCGCCGCTTTCGACTACGACAACGACGGCTGGGTCGACCTCGTCGCCGTCGGCGAAACGAAAGAAGGCAAGGGCGAGATTAAACTCTTCCGCAATCTTGGGCCGGACGGATTCAAAGACGTTACCGCCGATGTAGGGCTCGACAAGATTCAACTGAAAGAGCCGCGGGCGATCATCACTGGCGACTATGACAACGACGGCGCAACCGATCTGCTGATCACGCAGAATCACGGACCTGCGGTGCTGCTGCGCAATGAAGGCGGCAATCAGAATCACTGGCTGCGCCTTTCGCTCAAGGGGCTGGCTGACAATAAATCCGCGATCGGGACCAAGGTCGAAGTTTTTTCCGGCGGGAACCGGCAGAAGTTTGAGATCTACGGTTCGAACGGATATCTGGGACAGAGTTCCACCGACATTGTCGTTGGTCTGGGTGATTCCAAGGAAGCCGACATCGTGCGCCTGCTGTGGCCCATGGGCGTGCTGCAAGACGAAATTCAGGTCGCAGGCGACAAGCAGCAGAACATTCAAGAGATTGACCGGCGCGGCAGTTCGTGCCCGACTTTATTTGTGTGGAATGGCGAGCGCTACGAATTTGTTGCCGACATGCTGGGCGCGGGCGTGGTCGGGCATTGGGTTGGGCCGGGACAGCGCGACGTTCCGCGGCCTGTGGAATGGATCAAGATCGATCGCAACGTGATTCGAGAGAAGGCAGGAGCCGACCTCAGACCTCAGACTTCGGACGTCGGGCATGGTTTCGCTGAGGTCCGAGGTCCGAAATCCGACGCCCGTCTTCTCAGTTTCCGCTTTATGGAACCGTTGGAAGAAGCGGTCTACCTCGACCAAGTGCGCGTGCTCGCAGTGGATCATCCGGCGGACACCGACGTTTATCCCAATGAATATTTCGCTTCGAATCCGCCGTATCCGCGATTCAAAGTGGTGGAGAGCAATATCAAAGACGCCAGGCCTCCCGCCGCGGCGTGGGATGACCATGGGCACGACGTTCTGCCCGATTTGCTGGCGCACCGTTACGTCGGTGATTTTGCGTTGACCCAGTTTCAGGGCTTCGCCAAACCGCATAGTCTCACGCTGGATCTCGGCGAGGCTTACCGCGGCGGCCCGCTGTGGCTACTGCTGCACGGTGAGGTCGAATATTTTTCGGCCAACAGTATGTACGCGGCGTCGCAGGCTGGAGTCAAAGCGATCTCGCCCTACGTGGAAGCACTGGTGGGAAATAACAAAGATGGAACCGGGCGATGGCAGCGAGTCGTCGACGACATGGGATTTCCCGCCGGCGGCCCGCGGACGATGACCGCCGATCTCACCGGCAAGCTGCCCGTGGGCACGCGGAAAATTCGCATCACCACCAACCTGCAGGTTTATTGGGACAGCATCCTCGTCGATCGCTCGGAACAACCCACTGCGCGCGAGATCCCTCGACCTGCTGGAAAAAACGCGGAGCTTCGAGGTTCCCATCGCGAGCATGATGGAGCGCAAAGCCCGCACCTGACGCCAGTTCCACTGGTGCGGGCCGATCTCGAGTTTCACGGATATCCACTGAAGATTGAAGGCAAGCCGGCTGGAAACGTGCAATACATTTATGAAAAGGTCAGCGCGACTGGGCCCTACACGCGTCCGTCGGGAACCTACACGCGCTACGGCGACGTGCTCCCACTGCTGACCGCGACGGACGATAAGCTGGCGGTGTTCGGCTCCGGCGACGAAGTACAACTCGACTTCGATCCCTCGCAACTTCCTGCGCTTCCCAAAGGCTGGGTGCGCGATTATTTCTTCGCGGCCAACGGCTATGAAAAAGATATGGATTTCTACGCCGCGCAAGGCGACTATGTTGCGCCGTTGCCGTTCCTGAGTATGGGCGAGTATCCGTACACGCCGAAGAAGTCGTTCCCTCTGGACGATGCGCACGTGAATTATCTGCTCGAGTACAACACGCGGCACATGTCTGGCAACGAGCAGCGCGGCTACTGGTTCGATTACGAACCGTCACCGGCGAAATAACCAGGACGCAGCTGTCCTGCTGCCGGGGTTAGAATCGCCCTGGCCATTTACGGGCGCCGTGAATCAGGGCTAGGATCTCGACGCCGTCGCGGCGAAGGCGGTACGCCAGGATAAACGGTAGCGGGCGAAGGACGAGTTCGCGAGTATTCATAATCCTTCCGGTCCGGCCGAGTTCAGGATTGCGCTCGATCATCTCGACCGCTGAGAAGATTCGATCGAGCATGGTGTCCGCAGCACTTTCGGATTTTTCGTGCGCCCAATATCGATAGGCCGCTTCCAGAAGGCGAGTGGCTCGGCGTGTCCAGACGATCCTCATCTCTAATTCTTGCGACGCCATTTGGCCGCCATCGCTTTCACCTTGCGATGTTCGATCAGACGACCGGCGTCCGCATCAGCTATACCTGCTTCAATCTGTTCAAGATGCCACTCCTGGGTTTCGAGGTAAGCCTGCACCGCTTCAGAGAGAAGATAGGTCCGGTCCCGATCGAGCGAGGTGGCCAGGGCGTCGAGGGCCGAGACTTTGTCCGATGCAAGACGGAAACTGATGGTTTGCTTGTTCATAATACACTGTAATATATCATAATATTTTGAGATATTTGTACGTGCGCGTCATGCGAATCCCTACCGAGATCGCCGCATGGAAACGTTTTAATATTGACAATTTCAGCCTCCGCATAATCCAATAGCCGGACTCATGGAAAACACTTCCGCGACTTCCTCCGCCGCGCCCCGGCTCCGCCGCACCCTCACCCTTTGGGACCTGATCCTGTACGGCATCATCGTGATTCAGCCTACGGCGCCCATGCCGGCCTACGGAGTTTTCAGCAACGCGGGCCAGGGGCACGTAGTTACGTCAATCTTGATTGCGATGATCGCGATGGTTTTCACGGCGATGAGCTATGGCCGTATGGCGCGCGTATATCCCAGCGCCGGGTCAGCCTACACCTACGTGGGACGAGAATTGCATCCTTCCCTCGGCTACGTCACCGGTTGGAGCATGACCATGGATTACATCTTGAATCCATTGATCTGCACCATCTGGTGCGCCAAGGCGATGGCCGACCTGCTTAGCGGGACGCGCTATCAGCTGCCGTATCCGGGTTTGCTGTGGCCGTTGATTTTTGCGGCGCTGTTCACGTTGCTGAACCTGCGCGGGGTGCAGACTTCGGCCCGCATCAACAAAACGCTGTGCGCGATTATGGGTGCGGTGATCCTGGCATTTTTCTGGTACACCATTCGCTACATCTTTCACCTGCCGCAATTTCCCGAAGCTTTCTTCCTGCATCCCTTCTACAACCCGCAGACATTCACCATCAGCCGTGTGTTTCACGGGACGTCGGTCGCGGTGCTCACCTATATCGGCTTCGACGGAATTTCCACGCTATCCGAGGAAGTGGATAATCCGAAGCGGAATATTTTCCTGGCGACTGTGCTGGTCTGCGTCGTCACTGGATTTCTCGCTGCCGCTGAAGTCTACGGTGCGCAGTTGCTCAGCTACGCGCACTTCGGCAGGGACTTCGGAGTATTCTCGGAGTTTGGCGACGAAAATGTTTTCAGCCATGTCGCCGGAATTGCTGGCGGTGTGCTCATGACCAAGGCCATCAGCATCACGCTACTCATCGCGACCGTCGGCTCCGGTATGGGGTCTCAACTCGGTGCGGCGCGATTACTTTATGGCATGGGGCGAAGCGGCGCGATCTCCAAAAAATTTTTCGGAGCGATTCATCCGAAGACGCACATTCCTGCCAATAATGTAATTTTCGTCGGTGGGATTGCGCTACTCGGCGCGTTTCTGATCAGCTACGACGACGGCGCCAACATGCTCAACTTTGGTGCGCTGATCGCGTTCATGGGCGTGAATCTGGCGGCGCTCACGCACTACTACATTCGCGGCCACGACCGCACGATGGGGCAGTTGATTCCTCCAGTGCTGGGGTTCATCATTTGTTTCCTGCTGTGGATCAGCTTAAGCTCGAAAGCGAAAATCCTCGGCGCGATCTGGATGGTGGTCGGAATCGCGTACGGAGCATGGAAGACGCGCGGCTTCCAGAGCGACTTGGTGAATTTCGACGTCCCGCCAGAAGAGTAGGACCGCAGACGCTTAACCCGTTCGTGCGATCTGCGAGAGAGCGCTTGCCGAGCTTTAGACCGCCTGAATTGGCGCGAGGAGAATTTCGATGCTGGGTTCCACTAAGATCGTGGCTTTTGTGCCGACCACCGATTCCGTCAAGGCGCGAGCGTTTTATGAAGGCGTGCTGGGGCTGCGGTTCGTCAAGGATGACGGCTTCGCGATGGTGCTGGATGCGAACGGAATCATGGTGCGCGTAGCGAAAGTCGCACCGGATTGGAAGCCGGCGCAGTTCACGATTTTAGGCTGGGAGGTTTCCGGGATCGAAGATGTGGTGCGGCAACTGCAGAAGAAAGGTGTGCACTTCGAGATTTTCGGATTCTTCAAGCAGGACGAGCTCGGAATCTGGACCGCGCCGACCGGGGACAAAGTGGCGTGGTTCAAGGATCCGGACGGAAACGTGTTATCGGTCTCGCAGCACGTGTGACGGGCAGACCCTTGGGCGCGGCCGACGAAATCGCCTGGGCTGCGCCCGGCGGACAGCCGAGGGCAGCTGTCCCCACATAAGCAAATGCCCAGCGCTCTTCTCAATGACTCAATTACCAAATTTCTCAATTACCCGATCGGCTTCACTCCACGTTCCAGCCGCTCACTTCCACCGCGGGCTTGGCCGCGCCTAGCTCGCTGGCGTGGTACGTCGCGCTGACTTCGCGCTTCTCGCCGGGCATGAGCGAAATGTAGTTGTCTTCCCACACCACCGGAAGGATCTCCTCGCCCTTCGCGCCTTTGTCGACTTTGAGGCGAACGAAAAACGCCAGGCTCTTGCTCGGATTCTCCAGCGTGACGTGCGTAACTTCCTCTTCGCCCTTCCGTTCGCTGCGGTCGGTGACTTTCAATTTCACTTTGGGCAGCTGCGAGAGCGCGGTGAAGTCAGCGTAGGACGCGGTGGGAGTCGTATACCAGTTGGACTTAGCCCAGTCGAGAGTTTCCGGTTTGGTGGAGAGCCAGTAGAAGTTCGAGCCGACGAGTTTTCCGGCGGAATCTTCCAGACGCAGCGAGAGGAAATAAGTGGGGCTGAGCCCCGCCACATCCGGCAGCGCAAAGATTTTCGCCGTGCTGTCGGGCCCGGCGTCGACTGAATTCGATTGCGTGAACTTCTCAGTCATGTCGAGGTTGTAAATCTTCGTGGTGAGCTTCAGTCCTTTCGCGTCAACGTACTGGCTGCTGACCAGCCAGATGGAATGATCGTCGTACCCGTAGATGGGATGCAGCGCTTCGAGCGCGCGCTTGGCGCCGAAATATCCGCCACCGGGGCGCATGTAGTAATCGTAGAGGTGCCAGATCATCGACGGCCACGCGTTGTTGAGCATCCACTGAATCACGCCGGTAGCCTGATATTTATTGCGGCTGTAGGCTTCGTACATGGCACGCACGCCTTCATAAGTCTGCATCTGCGACTTCATGGCGAAGTCGTTCACGTTATCGGATTTGCCATAGCGGTTGGTAAGCGCGTCGGTGAATACGCCGATGGTTTTGAATTCGCCCCCGCCCGCGTGGTAGTTCCAGACGTCGTCGATGGGCCACATGTGGTCTTTGCCGACCATGGCCCGTATGCTTTCGACCGGCGGAACAGCCGGTCCCATGCTGGTCTCCGTGTCGAAGCCGTAAGCGCCGCCGCAGCCCCCGGGATTACACAGTTTGCGTCCAGGCTGGCCTTCCGGCGTGTCGATCGTCCAATAGCCCGGCGCGACGTATTCGTAGGGGCCGCTCATCTTCACGCCGCTCTCGCCGGTAACACTCGTCTTTTTTCCCGTGGCGGATGAAACGACGGGATTCGGCCAGAACAAATCTTTCTCGACATCGAGATACATCGCTTCAACGTCCGGCGGCGGCGCGTTGTCGCTGCCATTCAGCCACATCACGATGCTGGGATGGCTGCGCAGGCGGTAGATCTGGTCGCGCAGCGATTGTTTCGCGATTTCAAAATCCTTGGGCTGCCAGTGCGTCCAGCGCTCCCAGAAATCGCAGCAGCACCAGCCAGCCATCACCAGAATTCCCTGGTGGTCGGCGAGATCGAAAAATTCCTGGGTCTCGAGTTTGCCTTCAAGGCGGATGGTGTTGAGTCCCATGTCGCGGACGTAGCGGAATTCGTCGTGCACGCGCTGCGAGTTTTCCCGCATCATGAGATCGGGCGTCCAACCGCCACCGCGAATCAGAATGTTCTTGCCGTTGATGTGAAACGCTCGCCCGCCGATGGCGTTCAGGTCGGAAGTGATTTCGCGGATGCCGAACTCGGTCTTTGAGCTGTCGCTGACCATGCCGCCGACTTCAAATTCCAGGGTGAGAGGGTAGAGATTCGGCTTGCCCATCTGCGTTGGCCACCACAGCCGCGGATTCGCAAACACCAGTTGCTGGAATTTGTCGGGCGTGAAGGTGACATCTTTCGATTCGTTGGGCGCGAGCTCGACATCCTGCTCGAACTTGATGTTCTCGATTGCGCCCTTCAGCTTGCCCGTGACCGGCTTGTCGGTACCGTTTTTCAACTGCGCGGTGACGGTGAGTTGGGCGCTATCGTCTGCCGGCATGCTCACTTTCGATACGACCGTGGGATAGCGCAGCGCCACCGGTCCGCTCGTCGTTAGATAGACCTCGCGCCACAGGCCCATGTTCTTATCAGGTGGCGCGGGATTCCAGTCGACGAAAGTAATGGCGAGATCGTGCTCGGTGGGCGAGTAGGCCTGCACGGCCAGCACATTCTCAGCGCCCGGCTTGGCCGCGGCGGTCACATTGAATTCATACGTCCGCCAGGCGCCGGCCACGTCGTCGTCTTTGGCGATCTGTTTTCCGTTGAGCCAGATGTTGGCGCGGTAGTTGATGCCATTAAATTTCAGCCAGACGGTTTTCCCTTTGTACGATGTCGGCAGCGCGAACGGCTTGCGATACCACCACGAGACCGCGAAGGGACTGTCGGGCGCCATCGGGATGTTGGAAAAATTCGAGCCGATGGGATAGTTCATGCCGGGATAGTCGCGAAGGTTGGTGCCGAAGAGAGGATCCTTGAAAGTTTTGTCCTTGACCAGCGCCGCGACCACGGTGGTGGGCACGGTGGCAGAGTGCCATCCCTTGGGAATGAACCGCGGCGTCGAGATGACTTCTCCCTTGGCCTCGACCTTGGCGGAAGTCTGCAGCGACCAGCCTTCGTGCAGAGTCAGCCGGTTTTCCGCAGCGGGCGTAGTCGCAGTGTGCGTCGCCGATGGCTTGTCTTGTGCGAAAAGGGATGAGGCCAGAAAAGATGAAGTCAGAATGAAGAGGGAGATCGCCAGCCGCTTGCTCAAGGTCATGATGCTCCTGTAATGATTCGCGGGACACGGAAATGCCCCGCAGAATGGATAACACTTCTATTAATTCGTTTCAATAGCGGAGTTTGAGAAGAGCACCGGTTGCCTGTGGAGGGGCGGACGCCTCGTCCACCCCAGCAGTGGCAGGAACCGGGCGAGAAAATAGCGATTCGTGGTGACAGCTCCGCGGACAAAGGCTTCCGGGACTCCATTTTCTGACGGTTTCCCGATCATCCCTCTCCTCTGGTTTATAATTAACAATTCGCCTCTCTGCTTTCGCCATACAACTCTGGAGTGATAAGACAATGATTCGATTTCTGCAAAAATCCGGGCAGACCACGAAATATGTTCTCGGCGGCCTGCTCCTCCTCATCTGCGCTTCGATGGTGATTACGCTGGTTCCCGGCGGCCTGGGCGGAGACGTCTTTACCGGCGGCACGCCGGGCAAGGGCATCATCGCAAAAGTAGAGGGCGCAGACATCACGGCCGAAGAGGTTCACGACACGGCGCGGCAGAATGCGCAGCGCGATGCCCAGCGCTACGGCGAGATGGCTTCGAAGATCATGCCATTTCTGATCCAGCAGGAGACCACCCGTGCAGTCGACCAGTTGATCAGCCGCCAGGCTCTAATCAGCGAAGCCGGACGCATGGGGCTACGCGTGACGCCAGAAGAAGTGAAGGACGAATTGCAGCATGGCCGCTATGCGGCGACTTTTTTCCCCGGCGGCAATTTCATCGGCGAAACCGAATATGAAAACATGCTGCAGGGCGCGAACCTGACGCCCGTCACCTTTGAGCAGGCCGTCAGCAACGATATTCTTCTCACTAAATTGCAGGCGCTCATTTCCGGCAGCGCCAGCGTGAGCGAGGCCGAGATTCGCGCCGAGTTCATCAAGCAGAATTCCAAGGTCAAGTTCGATTACGCGGTTTTAAAGCAGGACGACCTGCGCAAGGGCCTCCACCCCACCGACACCGAACTGAAGGCGTTCTACGAGAGCCATAAGGCCAGCTACGCGAATTCGATTCCGGAAAAGCGCAAGGTCAAGTACGCGGTGGTCGAGACCGCGAAGGCCGAGGCTGGTGTCGAGGTTACGCAGGATGATCTGCGGAAATACTACGAGGACCACCGCGATCAGTATCGCGTGCCCGAACAGGTGAAGGTCAGCCACATCTGGATCAAGATGCCGCTGCCCGGGGCGGACGGTAAGGTCGATGAAAAAGCGGTCGCCGAGGCCCAGCACCGTGCTGACGATTTGCTCAAGCAAATTAAAGCGGGCGCCAAGTTCGAAGACGTGGCCAAGAAATATTCCGAGGATCCCGGCAGCGCCAATGTCGGCGGATCTCTGGGCTGGATCGGAAAAGGCCAGATGGCTGCGGAATTTGAAAAGGCTGCGTTCTCGCTTCCCAAGGGTCAAATCAGCGACGTGGTCAAGAGCCTGGATGGTTTCCACATCGTTCGCGTGGACGACAAGCAGGACGCGCACGTGAAATCGCTCGACGAGGTCAAGAGCACGATTGAGCCGATCCTGAAACATCAGAAAGGCCAGCAAGCCGCCGAGAAGCAAGCGGAAGCGCTGCTGGCCAAGGCGAAGGCGGAAGGCCTGGACGCGGCTGCCGCCGAACAGCACCTCGCAGTGATCGACTCGGATTTCTTCGGCCGCAAAGATACTCTGCCCGGATTGGGGCAGGCGCCGCAGTTTATGGATGCGGTTTTCAGTGAGACCGAAAAAATGCCGCTCGATGTGGCTCCGGCGTCACAAGGAATCGTCGTGTTCCAGTTGCTGGCGGTGAAGCCCGCGGCCACGCCGACCTTTGAAGAGATTCGTAGCCGCGTGGAAGACGAATTCAAGAACGAGCAATCCTCGACCCTCCTGTCGCAAAAAACGCAGGAGCTTTCCGACCGCGCCAAAGCCTCACACGATCTGAAGAAAGCAGCCAAGGAACTGGGCGCCACCATGAAGACCAGCGATTTTGTGCTGCCCGACGGACAGGTTCCGGACGTAGGTTCAATGTCCGGCCAGGCCTCGGTGGCTTTCGGCATGAAGCCGGGCGAGATCAGCGGGCCCATCGCCAACGGGCAGACTGCGGTCGTTCTTCAGGTGCTCGAAAATCAACAACCCACCGACGCCGATTACGCCGCCAAGCGCGATCAGATCCGCGATCAACTGCTGCTGCAAAAGCAGCAGGAGCGTTTCGGACTTTTCGTGACCAGCCTGGTCGACGACATGACCAAAGCGGGGAAGATCAAGAAGAACGCCGAAGAAATCAAGGCCCTAAGCCGCAACGGAAGCGAGCCGGGAATGTAGTGCAGGACATGTCCTTTCCGCGCACCGCAGGCATCCTGTTGCATCCCACCTCGTTGCCCTCGCGCGGCGGGGTGGGTGATTTTGGTTCCGCCGCTTATCAGTTTGTCGATTTTCTGGCTTCCGCCCGCCAGGGTGTGTGGCAGGTACTTCCGCTGGGTCCACTCGGTTACGGCAATTCGCCGTATTCCTCGACTTCCGCGTTCGCGGGCAATCCGCTGCTCATCAGCCTGGAACGGCTGGTCGAGCACGGCTGGATTGACCAAGCAAAGCTCGACCAAGCAACGCTCGACCGAGCAACGCTCGACCAAGCAACGCTCAACCAAGCAACGCTCGACGCGGCGAAAGTGGACTTCGTCAATTCCGGTTCAGTGCTCAGTTCCGCTGTCGAATACGAGCAGGTATTCGCGCGAAAGATGCCGCTCCTGTTTGAGGCCGCTCGGAACTTTGTGAGCACGGCCGCGGGCGATGCCCGGCAGCGGTTTGATGCATTCCGCAAAGTCAATGCCTGGTGGCTCGACGACTTCGTTCTGTTCGATGCGCTGCGCGCACAGCGCAAGCTCGAAAGCTGGAATCATTGGCCGAGCGATCTCGCCCATCGTGAGCCCGTGGCGATCGAGAAGGCTCGCGCAGATTTAGCCGACGACATCCAGATTCGCAGCGCACTGCAGTTCGCTTTCTACGAGCAATGGAGCGCTCTGCGACGCTATTGCTCGCAGCACGCGATCCGCGTTGTCGGCGATGTTGCAATCTTCGTGAACCACGACAGCGCCGACGTCTGGACCCACCAGGAATTATTTCGGCTGAAAGAAAATCTTGAGCCGGAAGTAGTGGCGGGAGTGCCTCCGGATTTTTTCAGCAAGACCGGCCAGCGCTGGGGCAATCCGCTCTACCGCTGGGATGTGATGAAATCGCGCGGCTACCGATGGTGGATTCAGCGCCTGCGCTGGGCCACGCAGAATTGCGACTACATTCGGCTCGATCACTTCCGCGGCTTCGACCAATTCTGGGAGATTCCCGCGACCGACGACACGGCGGAGAATGGCCGCTGGGTCGACGGCCCCCGCGACGATCTCTTTCTCAAACTGCGCGAGGCCCTGGGGGGCCTGCCATTCTTTGCCGAGGATCTCGGCTTCATCACGCCGGAAGTGCACGCCTTGCGCGATCGATTGCAGATTCCGGGACTGGCGGTTTTGCAATTCGGCTTCGGTGACGAGGGCGCGCACATGTACCTGCCGCACCGCGCCGCCGGCAAGGTCATCTACACCGGCACGCACGATAACGACACAGTTGCCGGCTGGTGGAGTTCCGGCGCGAGCGAGCAGGAACGCCGCAACGCCGAGGCCTATGTCGGGCGCTGCGACGACGGCATTCACTGGGCGTTCGTTCGCGCCGCGGAATGCTCGCCGGCGAATCTGAGCATCATTCCGTTGCAGGACGTTCTCGGCCTCGGCAGCGAGGCGCGCATGAATACTCCCAGCCTGCATGGTGGGAACTGGCGCTGGCGTTTCGACCCCAGCCGGCTGAACTCCGAGTTGGCCGCGAAGCTCGCGCTGCTTGCTGAAGTATGCGATCGGCTGCCCCAGCCCTTTACCGCTCGGCCAGATGAGAAATTCGCCGCTTAGGTTCGATACCGCTGTAAGCAGTCGACCCGAATCGAAGTTCAAATTATGAACAGATTGTTACAGCGCCCGCGCTTTGCGCCGGCGCACGGTTCGTGTATAGAGGTAGGGGAGCATTAACGTGAGTGACTCGACGACCAAACCGACCACAGCGCCGACGACCGGACCCACCACGGTCCCGATCATCGAAGCCGTCGGGGTGGAAAAGTCCTACCCGCAGGCCGATGGCACTCGGATTCAGGTCGTCGGGGTGACCAACCTCGCAGTCGAGCCGGGAAAAATCGTGGCGCTGCTGGGCCCGTCGGGCTGCGGCAAATCGACGCTGCTGCGCATCCTGACCGGGCTCTCGGAACCTTCATCGGGCAAGCTGCTTTGGCACGGCAAACCGCTGGACGGCCAAATGCCCAACGTGGCCATCGTCTTTCAGAGCTTCGCTCTATTCCCCTGGCTCACCGTGCTCGAAAACGTGGAAGCTCCGCTCGAAGCCAAAGGAGTGCCCGAGGTCGAGCGCCGCAAACGCGCGCTGCGCACGCTGGATACGGTAGGGCTCGATGGTTTTGAAACGGCGTATCCCAAGGAACTTTCCGGCGGCATGAAGCAGCGCGTGGGATTCGCGCGCGCTCTCGTGGTCGAGCCCGAAGTGCTGTTCATGGACGAGCCTTTCTCCGCGCTCGACGTTCTGACCGCGGAAAACCTGCGCGGTGAACTCATGGAACTCTGGCTCAACAAAAAAATGCCTGCCAGCGCAATTTTCATCGTCACCCACAACATTGAAGAAGCTGTCATGCTCGCCGATCGCGTGATGGTGTTGGGACGAAATCCAGCGCGCATTCGCTCCGACTTCAATATCCGGCTCAAGCATCCGCGCGACCGCAAGTCGGCGCGCTTTGTCGAGCTGGTGGATTACATCTATAAAGTCATGACTGAGCCGGAGCTCGAACACGAACTGCCCGACGCCGAGACCACGGCAGAAATCATCTTGCCCACGGGCGGCTTAACTAAAGATGCCCTGAAAAAACTAGAAGCGCCCCTCCGCAGCGCGAAATACCAAATGCTGCCTCACGCCCGTGTGGGAGGAATCGCCGGACTGACGGAATTACTGCACGATCGCGGCGGCCGCGAGGATCTGTTCCGGTTGTCCGAGGAACTGGTGATGGACGTCGAAGATCTGCTGCCGATTCTTGAAGCCTGTGTCTTGCTGGGTTTCGCCCGCTTGACCGAGGGCGATGTGCAGATCACTCCCCAGGGAGTCATCTTCGCCGACGCCGACATTCAGCAGCGCAAAACTCTTTTCCGCCAGGCCGCTCTCGAACATGTGACCATCCTGAAACAGATTGACAGCGTTCTGAAGCGAAAGTCGGATCACTCCATCGCTGACGAATTTTTTCATGACATCCTCGACGAGCATTTCGCCGAAGACGAAGTCCAGCGCCAGTTCGAAACCGCGGTGAACTGGGGCCGCTATGCCGAGATCTTCGACTATGACCGCGAGAAAGGGCGACTGCTGCAACCGGCGCCGTCTGAGCCTTCCGCCGCGCCGACAGAAACGCAGCAACCAGCTGCGACGCCGAAGTTGTGACCCCAAATCTCGCTCCAAATATTTTTCTGAAACTGTGAAAGAGACCTACTGAGTTGAGCCGCGACCGGCATGAAGAAATCACTCACCCTGCGGGGATTTTCGGCGTATCGAATCTGGACGCAACTGCCCAGGTTCGAGATCTCCTATCTGCCTGACCTGATCATGTTCGGCGCAGGCATCGCCTTGTTCTATGGTGTGCTGGTCGTAGGGCGGCACTGGCTGGGGCCGTTCACGCCGCAGGTTGAAATCTCGCGAAATCCCTGGGCGCTTGCGGTTTATGCGGGATACTCGCTGCTCCGCATTACCATAGCCTATATCCTCAGCCTGGCGTTTACGCTCGTGTACGGATACGTGGCCGCCTACAACCCGCGCGCCGAGCGCTTCATGATTCCGCTGCTCGACGTCTTGCAGTCGATCCCGGTGCTCAGTTTTCTTCCCGGTGTAATGCTGGCGATGGTGGCGCTGTTTCCCGGCAGGCAACTCGGAGTCGAAGCAGGCGCCATCCTGCTCATCTTCACCGGTCAGGTCTGGAACATGGCCTTCAGCTTTTACTCTTCATTGAAAAGCATTCCAAACGAGATGCGTGAGGCCGCGAAGATTTATCGCTTCAGCTGGTGGCAGCGTTTCATCGAGATGGAATTGCCGTTCGCGGCGATCGGCTTGGTTTGGAATTCGATGATGTCAGTCGCCGGTGGCTGGTTTTTTCTGATGGCGTGCGAAATGTTTGTCCTGGGCGACCGCGACTTCCGCCTGCCCGGCCTCGGTTCGTATTTGCAGACCGCGGCCAGCGCCGGCGATACACGATCGATTCTCTTCGGGGTCGCGACCATGATCGCGGTGATTGTGTTGCTCGACCAGTTCGTCTGGCGTCCGGTGATCGCGTGGGCGGAGAAGTTCAAGGTGGAGCAGGTCGAGAGCAGCGACGCACCGCGCTCCTGGGTGCTCGACCTGATTCGGCATTCGCACAGCCTGGCACGTATCCGCGAGAAGACGGTCCGCCCGCTGAGCGAACGCGTGATGCTTTATTTTTCGCGCGATCGTTCCGGCGACGAGGTTGAGCCGTCGAGTGCATTGAAGATATGGCTCACGCGCGCGCTGGGTATCGTCGTTCTGGCTGGAGTGAGTTACGGAGTCGTCCGCGTGGTCATGATTTTGACCGGGCTGCAGAAAGCGGAACTGCAGGAGGCCGCGATCGGACTCGGAGCAACGTTCCTGCGCGTGAATCTCACGCTTCTTCTCGGCGCACTGTGGACGATTCCCGCAGGCGTCGCCATTGGCTTCAATCCGAAACTGGCGCGCATTGCGCAGCCGCTGGCCCAGATTGCCGCCTCGGTCCCAGCAACCGCGCTGTTTCCCGTAGTGTTGTTGTTGCTGATCCGCGTGGGCGGCGGATTGGGCGTCGGCTCGATTGTGCTGCTGCTCCTCGGAACGCAGTGGTACATCCTCTTCAACGTGATCGCCGGAGCGATCGCAATCCCAACCGATTTGAAAGAGTGCTGCTCGGTTTTCCGCATGAAGGGAATCGAACGCTGGAAGAAATTAATCCTGCCGGGAATCTTTCCCTACCTCATCACCGGCATGGTCACCGCATCCGGCGGCGCCTGGAACGCCAGCATCATCGCCGAATACTTTCACTTCAAAGGCCGCATCTATACGACCGTCGGGCTCGGCGCCACGATTTCCCAGGCCACCGATGCCGGCAACTTTGATCTGCTGCTGGCCGCAACCATGATGATGGCGGCCACCGTCGTCACCATCAATCGCCTGGTATGGCGCAAGTTGTATGGGCTGGCCGAGACGCGTTACAGGCTGGAGACATAATTATTCCGCCGGGCGCGCAGGCAATGCGCAGGCTTGGACAGCATCCTTGAGCGCTTCTTCCAGGTCTTGACCGAGACGCGCCAATTCCTCCGGCTTCATCAATTCCTGCATGCGCTCGAAAAGCTGGCGCTCTTCCTTGCGGATGTGAGCCGACATCTGTTGCGCGAATTCGAGCAAATCCTGTGCAGACATGGCGCCTGCCTCTGCTTTCGTAAAGCTCTGGCGCAACTTGGTGTGATCGGTGATGAGTTCCCCAACCAGAAGAGTCAGATCCTTAAACTGACGCGACACTGGAAAAATAAAAGCTTCCTCGGCCGCGAAGTGGATCGTGATCTCGGCTCGAAACAATTGCGTGATTTCCGCCTGCCATGCGGCGAGGTCGAAATCGCTGACCGGCGATGCACGATCGATCCGAACGCACAAAGCCAGCGCATGCTGGTGCTGGCGCGAGAGCGGAACCAGACTTTTGTCGCGCAGCATCAGGAACCCATCCCCCAGCGTGTCACAGGTTTGTCTGCCATCCCGATTCGATTCGCATTGCCACCGCGCGCCCCATAAAAAGAATCGATTCCGATTATATGCTCGCATGCTTGACTCATCGTGAACAAAGAACGAAAGTGTTGAGTATCGCGATCTGGGATTAAGCCTCAGGAGGCCGTACGTGGAAAGCGAAGCGATCGCCAAACGAATCAGCCCCATGCTGGCAACCGACAACATGGAGGAAACGATTCTGTTTTACCAAAACGTGCTGGGGTTTACGCCGACCGTCAAATCGCAAGAATATTTGATCATGGAGCGGAACGGCAAAACCATCCACTTCCAAAAGGCCGCATCCGAAGAGGTGATGCAGTGCGTTCGCGGGCATGCAGAAATCTACATCGAAGTTTCCGGCATCGCCCAACTCTGGAATCACGTGAAAACCTTTAAGAGCCAGTACCGAATCAGGGACTTATTCGACCGGGAATACGGCATGACCGAGTTCCACATCGAGGATCCCAACCAGTGTCTGGTGTTTGTCGGAGAGCCCACAGCCACGCCCACATCCACGCGAAGCTGAGCCCGGGATTGCAAACATTCTCAAGACTGCCCGAGGTAGTGGTGCAGTTTGCACTTTGGACGATTTTGTCATCCTGAGCGTAGCCGTTTTTCAGGCGTAGCGAAGAGCCTGCCCTGAGCGCAGCCGAAGGGATCTCCCGCTGAACCGGCCCCGCGCGCAAGCCAAACTGTACCACTACCCTGCCCGAGGTCGCCTTTACTTAATTCAGGGTCGCGTCCAGAATAGAAGGTCCGGCTGGCCGGAACCAGAAAGAGGATACTCAATGGCAGTAGCGACCGGTGAATTGATTCGAGCGATGAACTATGTGGACGACATCACAACCACTTTGCGGCGGATGTGTCTTTACATTCCCAGCATGAACGCGGAAGAGCGCAAGCGTCTCGCGGAGTATCTGCGCGCCGCCGGGGGCGCCGTCAACGCGGCGATCGCCGACCTCGAAAAGGTGGACAAGTAGGTGGGCGAAGTTCAGAGGACCGCAGCGAAAGTGAATACGATCGCTGTGATCGGCGCCGGAACCATGGGGCGTGGCATAGCGCACGCCGCGGCGTTGGGCGGTTACCGCACCATTCTCGAAGACCTGTTGCCCGGCGCCCTCCGCAAGGCAGAAACTGAAATCCGTGCGAATCTCGACAAGGCCGTCGAACTGGGCAAGGTCACCGCGCCCGACGCCGACTCCGCGTTCGGCCGCCTCGAGTACGCAGGCTCGGTGGAAGAGGCCGCGCGCGAAGCCGACCTGGTCATCGAGGCCGTTCCCGAAGAGATGGAGTCGAAGATCGAGATATTCACTCTGCTCGACAAAATCTGCCGCCCCACCACCATGCTGGCCTCGAACACCTCGTCGCTCAGCGTGACGGAAATCGCCAGCGTGACCTATCGTGCCCGCAAATGTGTCGGCATGCACTTCTTCAATCCCGTGCACAAGATGAAGCTCCTTGAAATTGTGCGTGCTCTCGAAACCGACGACGAAACCCTCGCCACCGCAGTCGAGGTCGGCCGGCGCATGGGCAAAGAAGTTGTGGTGATCAAGGAATCCCCCGGTTTCATCACCAGCCGCATCAATGCCATGATCGGCAACGAGGCGTTCTACATGCTGCAGGAAGGCATTGCCTCGGCGGCGGATATCGACAAGGCGTTAAAGCTCGGCCTGAACCATCCCATGGGCCCGTTCGAACTTGTCGATTTGGTCGGACTCGACACGCGCCTGAGTATTCTCGAATACCTGCAAAAATCGCTCGGCGATAAATATCGCCCCGCCCCGCTGCTCGTGCAATATGTAAAGGCCGGCCGCCTCGGACGGAAGTCAGGGCGCGGGGTGTACGAGTATCCGGATGTGACCCCGAAAGCCTAGTTGCAAACTTCCAGAGATCATCCCTCCGGAAACCGTCGAATCCCGCCGAACATTCAGTTCGTCTGAAGAAAATTGTTTGAAACGGCTCGGCTCCAGACATCACTAGTCTTCAGAGAAGATCGAAAACCGCATCGATAGGATCGATGCGGCGCTCGGCTTTGGAGGGATCTATGAATCGAAGCAAATTTCTCGGGGCGCTCTTGATTGGCCTGTGTTGCTGCTCTGCCGTCCGGGCCGATGACTATGGTGATGCCAAAAAGCTGGCCGACGATTTTATCGATCAGTATGAACAGCTTCGCTCGCTCAAGCGGGGGGAAGTTACGCTGCTCGTAAAAACCATTTGTGACGCCGACTTCGACGACCTCGATTCGGTTTCACGGGACGTCAGTTCCAGGGTGAAAGATGATGTCAACGACAAATACGACAAACTCGAATCCCTGCATAAGCAGGCCATCGAGGCTTTGGACAAGACTTTGAGCAACGACGATTTCAAGGAAAAGCAGAGCGAAGCCGAGGGCTACAGGAAGCGCGTAGAGGAACTCTGGGGTCGCATCGAACGCATGTACTCCGACGGCATCCGCGCAGGAAACCATCCGGTGGTGGCTTTCATGCGACGAATGGGGCAAGATGCCCATCCCGAATACGAGAGCCATTCGGAATACTGCACCGAGCATGAGGTTCCAACCGCCGAAGGGCCAGCTGATTGCCTGTATGCGTCCAAGTGCTGGGTGGTCGAACTCAAGCCGAACAACAATCGCGCCGTCGATAAAGGCAGAACCCAGGCTCGCAAGTATGCCGAGTCCCTGAACAAGGACGATGACGGCAAGTTTGCAGAGCTCGTCAAGAAAAATGATGCCTTCAAACAATGTGAGGGGAAACTTGAGGCCCGAGTCGCGACCTATACCGCCTGTCCGGAAGTTGACGACGAAGGTAACTTCAAGTCCACCTCGTATGGCTGGAGCGACCCCTCAGAGTAAATTATTCGTCGTTAATCCAAATTCTTGATGGCCGTGAGGTGAAGAGCCGGGGCGGGGCAGGGTTAGCAAGTGGGTTTCCTTCTACCGAAACCCAGGCCGGCTAGTCCCGAAACTCTTTCCTGCGCACCCCCCTTACTTCCAACCAGCACCTGAAAGCTCTCACCCATGCCCGCGGGCGTGACCAGGTGCTTGAGTTGCAGCGCGACCTTGGCGCGCTCTTGCGGTAAGCGGCACTCCTCGAACGCATCGGCAAATTCGTTGGCCTCGCCGATTCCTAGCAGAAATTGCGACTGGGTGACGATCCTCTGCGTTTGCATGCCGTACTTCTCGGCGAGCGCGGCCAAGGCTGTGAAGTTTACATCGGCCGTAATGTCCTGCTCGCCCGGAGCTTCATACGGATTGGCGCTGATTGAGTGCTGGCGAATTGCCTTCAGCGTTCCGCGATGGCGACCCGCGAGCTGTTCCGCGCGCGTGTAACCGTAGTCGATGGCGAGGAGGAATCCGCGATCGAGGTTCGCCACCGCTTTCATATGCGCGTCCATTTGCAGTGAAACTTCGACGCGTTCCCCAGCTTCAGGATGCACCGAATAACGATCGAGGAATTCAAGTTCCGCGGGCGAAGACTGCGCCCAGACTTCGACGAATCGATCGTCGTGGGTGTCGATGCGGAGGGATCCTTGTCGGCTGAGGATCTCAACCGGAAGAGCGTCGAAGAACTCATTGGCAAAAATAATGGTCGGCGCATCGGTCGAGGCACTCGCCAGTTGTGCTTTGCCTGACTCGAGATGACGATGGAGCGTCTTCACGATTTTTTTCCGCAGGGCCGGCGACCGTTCGTCCAGCACATAGCGCACAGCGCGAAAAAAATCCGGAAACTTTTTCTCCGACCAGTCCAGCACGTCCTGCGCAAAAAGTCCGCGGCCGGCTCCGAGTTCCTTCACCACGATTTCCGCAGGAGATCCCACCGCCCGCCACATTTCGTCAAACTGCCTCGCCAGCAGCCGCCCGAAGACGGCGTGCACGTCGCTCGACGTGTAGAAGTCACCGGCCTTGCCGAACTGCGCCGCGTTCCGCGAATAATAGCCCAGTTCGTCGTCGTACAGGCACATCTCCATGTAGCGCGAAAAGGGAATCGGCCCGCACTCGCGGATTTCGCGCTCGATCTTTTCGCGAAGCGCGGTCATCGCCGAATTCTCACAGTCCCTTTTCCTGGCGCTCAGCGCGGTCCTGCGGCGTGCGGATGAACATTTCCATGAAGTAGTCGTGCAGAGCGTCGAAGAGTTGTCGCTGGAAGCTCCATTCGAATTGCGGATGGTCGAGATCGCGCGGGTGCAAGTCGAAATAATAGGTGTGCACAGGAATCGACTTGTCTTTGAACTCGATGATGACTTCGACGCCTTCACCCTTGGTGCGGGCAGAGAAATCCAGTAGCGGATGTTCGTAAAGCCGCAACTGCGCCAGCACGCGGTCGAGGCGGGAATCGGAACTCTCAGCCACCGTGTGATTGTAAATGGAGCCCGCTTGCGACAGAGTCGAGCCTCGTTTCCCTGATCGTGGCGTAAACGATCAGCGCGTGAGGTGATCGAAGAATTAGTTTTCTATGGGCTCGTTACCGATACTGATCCCACCAGTTCCGCCTGTCGCGCGATGTCGACAAACATTCTCCCACAGGAAATAAATAATGCCCCCACGCTTCCGGGGAGGAGCGTGGGGGCACCCGGGTAAACGTTCGGGCGAGGGGTCTCATATCCCGCCCAACATCTGATCAGATATACGCAGCCGGGTCCGATAAAGTTCCCTGCTGGCATGTACTGAGTTAGACCCCGGAGAGGGGAAAAAGGTTAGCTGAGCAGCCGCGGACAGTCATGTAAAAAAACGTAAACGGCCGAGGTTTTTACCTTTGACCCCTCCTCACCTTTACATCGTCTCCCCGAATTTGAGACACTCTTTTGTGGAAACCAAATCCCCGCAAGTCCCCTCGTCTATCGACCATAGCATCGTCATCCTCGACTTTGGCGCGCAATATACCCAGCTCATCGCGCGTCGCATTCGCGAACAGAATGTTTTTTCCGTCGTGCTGCCCTGCACCGCTAAGCTCGATGAAGTGAAGAGCTACGCGCCCGCCGGAATCATTCTCTCCGGCGCACCCTGGTCGGTCTACGACAAAGACGCGCCGCCGGCCGACGCCCGTGTGTTTGAGATGGGCCTGCCCGTACTCGGCATCTGCTACGGATTGCAGTTCATGGTGCACACGCTGGGCGGCAAAGTGCGCCCCGCCGAAAAGCGCGAGTACGGCCACGCGGAAATCGACATCGTTTCCGATTCGATCCTTTTTCAAGGCTTGGCCAAAAAACTCGCCGTCTGGATGTCGCACGGTGACGAAGCCCTCGAACTCCCGCCCGGTTTCGAGTTGATGGCGAAGACGCACTACGCCGTGGCCGGAATTCAGAACACCGCCAAGAGATGGTACGCGGTGCAGTTCCATCCCGAAGTTCACCACACCCCGCAGGGCACGCAGATTCTGAAAAATTTCGTCTTCCAGATTTGCGGGGCCAAGCCGACCTGGACTGCGCAACGTTTTATCGAGTCAACGGTCGAGCAGGTCAAGCAACAGGTCGGCACTGGACGCGCCATCTGCGCGCTCTCGGGCGGCGTGGATTCGTCGGTCGCCGCGGTACTGGTTGACCGCGCGCTGCGCGACGCCAAAGGCAAATCGCGTCTGACCTGCGTCTTCGTGAACAACGGAGTACTGCGCAAGAACGAATTCGAGAAGGTACAGAAAGTGCTGCGCGACAAGCTGAAGCTTCGCCTCGACGCCGTCGACGCCACCGACCGTTTCCTCAAGAAGCTGAAAGGCGTGACTGACCCCGAGAAAAAGCGCAAGATCATCGGCAACGAATTCATTAAAGTATTCGAGAAAGAAGCTCTCCGCATCGAGAAGACCGAAGGCAAAGTGAAGTGGCTCGTCCAGGGCACTCTCTATCCCGACGTGATCGAGTCGCGCTCGGTGCGCGGCCCATCGCAGGTCATCAAGTCGCATCACAACGTTGGCGGCCTGCCCGAGAAGATGAAGCTCAAGCTGATCGAGCCGCTCAAAGACCTGTTCAAAGACGAAGTCCGCAAAATCGGCCGCGACCTCGGCATGCCCGACGAAATCCTCCAGCGCCAACCCTTCCCCGGCCCTGGCCTCGCCGTGCGCGTCCTCGGCGAAGTCACGCCCGACCGCCTCGCTATCCTCCGCGAATGCGACGACATCGTGGTGAGCGAAATCAAAGAAGCCGGCCTCTACACGAAAATCTGGCAATCATTCGCCGTCCTGTTGCCGATCATGACCGTCGGCGTGATGGGCGACGCGAGAACCTACGCCTGCACCTGCGCCATCCGCGCCGTGAGCTCCGAAGACGGCATGACCGCCGACTGGGTCCCGCTCCCGCACGAAGTGCTGAAGACGATCTCCACGCGGATCGTGAATGAGGTAAAAGGCGTGAACCGCGTAGTCTACGACGTGACCTCGAAGCCGCCGGGAACGATTGAGTGGGAGTGAGAAGAAGCTTCTAGCTGCTAGCTCCTAGCTTCTAGCTAAACCGAGAATCATGTGGGGGCAGGCACCACCGGCTGTCCGTCGAGCGCAGCTGGCGGCCTTTGTGGCTAGTCTTTATCGAAGAGCGATGGCGTGTCCGCGAACAGTTCCTCCAAGAACTCCTTTCGGTGATTGAGGAATCGGTGCGCGACCTGAAACGAACCGGTCTGCTCGTAGTCGATCTCGTGGATGTTTTCTTCATCGAACGATAGAATTTGTGCCTTCGGATAAGCAAGCAGTACCGGCGAGTGCGTTGAAATGATGAACTGCGCGTCTTTGAACTTGCGTAGAACGTCGTGAATCAAGACCAGAAAAGACAACTGCCGCTGTCGCGACAGAGCGGCCTCGGGTTCGTCCAGCAGGAATAGGCCAGTGCGCCGGAACTTCAGGTCCAGAACAGTAAAGAATATTTCGCCATGCGAGCGAGTGTGCAGGCTGCGGCCTCCGTAAAAAGCGCTGACTGGCGCCCCACCACCGGGTTCTCTATCGAGTGCGTCGATGTGCGATGCGGTATTAAAAAAACTTTCGGCGCGCAGGAAAAAGCCAGCTCCCGTCCTTTTGTCGAAAGACAACCGCAAGGCTTGCACCAGCGGATCGATCGAGTGATTGCTCTCCGTCGAATCGTTTCGAAAATTGCGATTTCCTCCGTCGCGTCCGAATCCGTAGTGAGCCGCAATCGCTTCGAGAAGGGTCGACTTGCCTCCGAGGCAACGTCAATCTCACCCGTGGTGTCGACAGATAGTCAAGCGTGAGCCTAACGCTGACTATTCTTCCGTGCGGCCTCGGCGTGACTCTTGCAGGTTGCCCTCCCAACGTACTTTCCCTCTGAGCCGACGGATCGTGGCCTGGCCATGCATCTCGACCAGTAAGCGTAAGGCTGCCTCGACTGCCGCCTTCGTGTACGCGCCGCTTAGCCGCATTGCCCGGCGCAACAAACGGTCATCGATTTCGATATTGGTCCGCATCGTTACAACCTCCAACGGCATACATCAAACCATGTGTGTATCGATGGGGAGCTATGATTACTCGTCTCGGTGCACCGTCTCCATCGAAAACGCCGGCAGGCACACGGCGATATACTCCGCGCCGCCCTCCTGCGGAGTCGAATAGCGTACCCACTCTCCACCGTGCACGATGACGCCCTGTCCGGCGGCAACCTCGATCGAGCCGATCGTCCCGTTCGCACTCTTGTGCTCCACCCGCACCATCCCTTTCAGCACGATCGTGAACTCGTCGAACTCCGGCGTCTGCCCCGGTTCGAGCCAGCCCTGCGGGCTGCGCATATGTGCCACGCTCGCGCCAGAAGTCTTGGTATTGACGCGTCCAACATATTCATCAATGAGTTTGGGTTTGTTGCCGGCTGCGGTGATGCGGGTAGGCTGCGCGATCAATGTGGGCATAGGATGGCTTTCTCTTCGAGAATGATGGCTCGGCTTTAGACTTTAAACTACAACTCTTAAAGACTATCCCGCTTTTTCCATGATCCAGCGCGAAACCGCGGTGACCATTCTTCGCGGAGCGAAGCGCGTGGATTGCGCAACCAGCCAATTGTGCGCCCCGGAAATCGCAAGCCCGCGCCCCTCCATCACCGCGCGATAGCCGTCGAGCGCAACTTTCTCCGCCGACATGGCGCCGACCTGCTTGAACAGCCGAGAATTTTGCAAGCCCGCGCGCTTCGCGAAATCGGTATACGTCGCACCAGGGCAGAAACAAGTCACCGTCACGCCGGTATCGCGCAGTTCGTTGGCGATCGCCTCGGAAAAAGACAGCACGTAAGCCTTGCTCGCGTAATACACCGCCATCAGCGGCCCCGGCTGAAACCCCGCGGTAGAGGCGACATTCATAATGCGCCCGCTGCGCCTCTGCACCATGGGCGGCAGAAAGAGTCGCGTGAGCTCGGTGAGCGCTCGAATATTAAGATCGATCTGCCCCAGGATTTCTTCTTCCCGCATCTGCGCAAACTCGCCAAACATCCCGAACCCAGCATTGTTCACCAGGACGTCGATCGCAACGCCTTCTCTCTGCAACTGGTCGAAAAGGAACTTCGGCGCGATCGGCTGCGCCATGTCGAGCGCGATGGTCTTTACGGTCACGGCCTTCGTCTGCAGTTCGGCGGCGACCTGTGCCAGTTTGTCGGCACTGCGGGCAACCAGGACTAAATTGTGACGATCGCGCGCGAACAGCCTCGCCAGTTCATATCCAATGCCGCCGGACGCGCCAGTGATCAGGACCGTGTGAGTTTGGGAAGGCATGCAGAGAATCCTAAACTACGTCCGCATAAATAAAGCCGTCGCGCGTTACAACTTCGCCGTCCCTGATCGGAATCGGCTGATCGAACATAGGTCCGGCGTAGGCGAAGGTGTGAAACTCGCCGTTCTCCGCGCAAGGATCGACGCCCGCGGGCATTCGGCGCACCAAGTCAAGGTCGAGATCGCGACCGGCGAAGTCAGCGGGCAGCTTCGAAGGATCGACGCAAACGATCCGCGCGCGCAGCCCCCCCGCGAGCATTTCTGCAATCAGTTCGCGCGTGTCGCGTTTCCAAAGCGGAAACATCGGATCGAGTCCAGTACCGCGCAGCCGGTCTTCCCGGTAGCGCCGCACATCCTCGAGAAAAAGATCGCCGAACGCAATGCCGGAGATTCCTTTCTCAACCGCCGAGGCGCATGCTCCCGCCATCGCTTGTTCATAGACTTCGTTGCTGCAAGGCCAGGGCAACGGAACCTCCCACAGCGGCAGACCGGCCGCTGCGGCCTGCGCCTTCAGCAGCGCGCAACGTGTTCCGTGCATGGCCACGCGTTGAAAGTGCGTGTTGATCGTAGTGAGCAGCCCCAGCACTTCCACTTCTCCGCGCTGGCGCAGCACATGCAGCGTCCACGCGCTATCTTTGCCACTGCTCCAGGAGAGAAGAATCTTCGGTTTCAAAGTCACACGCGCTCCGCTGAACCGATTGGAACAACAATCCGGATAATAAAAGAACGGCGCGGGCAAAATGCCCGCGCCTCATAATGCAAAATCCGACGGACAGGCCCCTCAGGTCCTATGCGTGAACCATTTCCACGCCATACATTGAGTGCCAACTGGTCGCAGCTTTCAGTTTGTCGTTGACGTTGTTGATATTCTTCACGCCTTCGGTCTCCAGCCATTTGCGGAAGGCGCCTGCGCCCTGTTTCGCGTAAACCGGAATCCCTTCCTTCCACGTCGCACGGCCGCACAGCACGCCGTTGAACTTCACTCCCGATTCTCCTGCCAGTTCAAGCGTCTCGCTGAACTCCGCGTTGCTCACGCCAGCCGACAGATAAATGAACGGCTTGGTCGCCGCTGCCGCCGCTTTGTGGAATAGGTCAATCGCTTCCTGCTTGCTGTAAGCCTTGGTCCCGCCAAAGCACTTCACGCCTTCGACGAACTTCATGTTCACCGGCACCTCAACCTTCAGCACGTCAACGCCGTACCGGTCTTTCGAGAACTCGCGCATGCTCTCGGTGACGATATGCGGTTTTTTCTTGGCGTACTCCAAGCCCTTCTCGTCCGCGCCTTCCTGATAGCCCACAAACTCCAGAAAGTACGGAATATCATTCGCGCGGCATTCATCGCCAATGCGCTCCACCCAGGCATGCTTGATGTCGTTGACGTCCTTGGGATCGTCTGGCGTGTAGTAAAGCAAAATTTTGAGGCAGTCCGCGCCAGCTTCCTTCAGTCGGCGGACCGACCAGTGATCCAGCAAATCGCCGAGACGGCCGGGCCCGGTCTTGTCGTATCCAGTTTTTTCATACGCCAGCAGCAGGCCGGCATTTTTGGCGCGGCGCTTCGAGGCCGGCAGCCCCCACTCCGGATCGAGCAGAATGGCCGTCGCGTGCGGCGTAAGCACCTCTGTGACCAGCGTCTTGAATTCTTCCATCATGGCGTCCGTAACTTCGCCGCCCTTTTCCTTGGCCAGCGACTTCTGCAGCGATCCGCGCTGGTCCATAGCCGCGGCGGCAATCACGCCGCGTTCGTTGGAGACCGCCTTCAGACCGGCAAGTTTGCCCGGGGTAAGCTTCATAAGAATCCTCCTATATATAGTGCGGATAGGGATCAGTGATTGGAACTAATAATTGTAAACCAAGCGCGAGGAAAATCGTCGCAAGCCCGGCGCCGGGTAGTGGCTCAGTTTCAAACTGAGCCACTACCCGACACCGGGAATACTTCAGATTGAAGCTGGTTTACGAACTTGACCCTCCCGCAAAAAGTAGGTAATATAACTACATAATAAACAACATGGAAAAAGCAATCTCAGCCGCCGAGGCCAACCGGAAGTTCTCCCAGGTATTACGCGAAGTGAAGGAAGGCCGAACCTACGTCGTGACCAGCCACGGCAGGCCTGTGGCCCGCATCGAGCCGGTGAAGGAGAAGCGCGATGGCCGAGCCAAGGCTGCCTTGCTGGCGCATCTCAAGGCCCAGCCGGTTCAAGACATCGGTCGCTGGACGCGGGACGAGTTATACGACGATTAACAGGCCGTCCCATGCGAGTCGCACTCGATACGAACGTGCTGGCGTACGCCGCCGGAGTGAACGGAGCCGAGCGGCAACGGGTCGCGCTGAATCTTCTCGGAAAGCTTTCTGAATCCGAAACATTTTTACCGGTTCAGGCGCTCGGAGAACTCTTCCACGTTCTGGTGCGCAAGGCGAAAATTGCGCCGCGGTTGGCTCGCACCACGATCATTCGATATCGGCATACGTATCCGCTCATCGAAACTTCCTCCTCAGTGTTTCTATCGGCGACAGATCTCGCCATCGATCACCACATTGGTATTTGGGACGCCGTGATGTTCGCCGCGGCCGCCGAAACCGGCTGCCGTCTCCTGCTGTCGGAAGACTTGCAGGAAGGGTTCACTTGGAACGGCGTGACCGTGGTGAATCCGTTTGCCGCGACCGCTCATCCGCTGCTGGCAAAGATGCTCGAGCCTTAGAGTTAAGCCGCCCAGTTCTGTACTTTCAACCCGCGCACCCTGCGGAATTCCTTTGCTGTCGGTGAAGGCGAAGGACATGCGCGGTGATTCAGATCCTCAGGGAACCTCGGTGGTATAGTGGTATGACCGCTAGAAATCTCCGATCCATACTTGATTCGGACGGAGAAAATCAGTATCCAATAGGCTGTCGAGTCCGTTCGAACAGACTCCGCGACCCAGAACAGGACCCTGCCATCATGGCCATTGCCACCATTAATCCCGCCACTGGCGAAGTCATCAAGACCTTTCAGCCGCTCACCGAAGCCGAGGTCGAGAACAAGCTGCAACTGGCGGTCAGCACCTTCAAGGCCGAGCGGACCACTCCGTTCGCCGTTCGCGCCCAGCGCATGCTCAAGGCTGCCGAAATTCTGGAGCGCGACAAGGAGAAGTTCGCCCACATGATGACGCTCGAAATGGGCAAGCCCTACAAGTCCGCCGTGGCCGAAGCCGTGAAGTGTACGACCGCTTGCCGCTACTACGCCGAGAACACTGAGCGCTTCATGGCCGACGAGCTGGTCGAGACCGGAGCGAAAAAAAGCTTCATCCGATATTTGCCGATTGGCCCGGTGCTGGCGGTCATGCCGTGGAATTACCCGTTCTGGCAGGTGATCCGATTTGCCGCGCCGGCGCTGATGGCGGGCAACGTCGGACTGCTGAAACATGCTTCGAACGTGCCGCAGTGCGCGCTCGCGATCGAACAGCTTTTTCTGGAGGCTGGCTTTCCCGCGGGCGCGTTCCAGACTTTGCTGATTGGCTCGGGACAAGTCGATGCGTTGTTGAATGATCCGCGCGTGGTTGCCGCGACTTTAACAGGAAGCGAACAGGCCGGGATTCAAGTCGGCATCGGGGCGGCGAAGCGCATCAAGAAAGTTGTGCTTGAGTTGGGCGGCAGCGATCCCTTCATCGTGATGCCGTCGGCCGATCTCGAGTTGGCGGTGAAGACGGCGGTCGAGGCGCGCGTTCTGAACAATGGCCAGTCGTGCATCGCGGCGAAGCGCTTCATTGTCGCCGACTCGATTGCCGCGGAGTTTGAAAAGAAGTTTGTCGCGCGCATGGAAGCATTGCGCATTGGCGATCCGTTTGACGAGCAGACTGAGCTCGGGCCGCTGGCTACGGCCGATGCAGTCACCACGCTCGATGCCGACGTGCAGAAGAGTGTGCAGGCGGGGGCGAAGTTGCTTACGGGCGGCCATCCCATAAAGGGCAAGGGAAATTATTATGCGCCGACCGTGCTCACCAACATCCCGAAAGATTCGCCGGCCTATGGCGAGGAATTCTTCGGGCCGGTGGCTTCGATCTTTCGAGTCAAGGATCAGGATGAGGCGATCCGCATTGCCAACGACGTGCGCTTCGGGCTGGGCGCGAGCGCGTGGACGAACGACGATAAAGAGCGCGAGCGCTTCATCAACGAACTGGAGGCGGGCATGGTCTTCATCAACAAGATGGTCGCCTCCGACCCGCGGATTCCGTTTGGCGGCGTGAAGCAGTCCGGCCACGGGCGCGAACTGGGTGCAGTGGGAATCCGCGAGTTCCTCAACGCCAAGACGGTCTGGGTGGCATAGGGGCGCCCGTGTCAATCGGTCGGCCTGCCCGGCCTTCAGAGAAAAACTTCCCCCGCCTGACCTGGAAGCCGACTTAAGTTGGTCACGCCGTCGCCGCGAATCTAGACTCTCAGTGACCCACGAAATGCCCGGCCGGCATAATAAGATTCAGCACCGTTGTGATAAACAAAAACCGTGTTGAATCGCCGGTCACAAAAGAGTGCGCCTCCGAGTTCCCGGACAGCAGCAGGTGTTTTCACCCAGCTCGAAGTTTTGGTGTCGAACTCTCCGTGTTTCTGCATCTCCCGATATTGTTCCTCGGTTAAAAGCTCAACGCCGATAGCGGCTGCCATTTCTTCGGCGTTGCCTTTCGGTTTGTTCTCTTTCCTTGAATCCAACGCTTCACGGTCGTAGCACAGACTTCTGCGGCCTTTCGGGCTTTCTTCAGCGCAATCGTAGAAAATATACTCGCCCGTCTTTTTATCGAAGCCGACAACGTCCGGGTCACCGCCGGTCCGTTCCATTTCGCTGAGCGACCATAGTTTGTCGGTATTCGCCTCCAGCCGGGCTTGGACTTTGCCCCATTCCAGGCCGGGATGGCGGTCGGCGTTTCTCTCAAACCGCGTCCGCAATGTTTTGAGTAATTGCTCCCGCTGCTCTCGGGTCAACTCCGTCTTTGTGATCTTCGATGATTTGGGCATAGTTTTATGATCTCCTCTATTCATGATTTTTGTGCCGCCGGCGGCGGCCAGTTCGGCGCTTTCACGCCGAACTGCTCAGCGTACTCGGCATTCAGCCGCTGCCAGCCGGTGAACTTCATGGCATCCGCGCCAGCGATGCGGCCAATTGGATTTCCGCTGAGCAGGTAATCCAAAACGTCGAACGAAATGTGCCAGCCAGCAGCGCCCATCGAGACGAAGCCGCGATTGATCCTGGCCCGAAGCGTCAGGCGCGTGCCGCGGCCGGAGGGCTCAAGTTCCCAACGCATATCGCCGTACTCCAGGGCCTTGCCGGCTTCGACCCGCGTCACTTTGGTTTCGATCGGCGAGGGCGCTCCCACCCAGGTCAGGTTCACCGTTCCCTCTGCGCCGAGGCTGCCATCGGTCACAAAGGGAGCCCACTCGCGCAACTGCGCCGGATCGATGAGAGCCTGCCAGACTTTTTCCGGAGAATGGCGCAGCTCTCGGACGAGAATGATCGTCCACTTGTCCGCTCCGTCTTTCTCCACGCGCGCCAGGTTTGCGGGCCCCGGTTCATACATTTGCGATTCGGGCATTCTCTTCTCCTTGAGCAACGGCCTACCAACGCCCCAGTTGTGTGAGCTGAATCAGATTGCCACAGGTGTCATTCAGCATCGCGATAATCGAGCCTTTGGTGTCGGTGGGCGGCATGGTGAACACGGCGCCGCGCGTTTTGATGCGATCGTAGTCGGCCTTGACGTCGTCAGTGAAAAAATTGGCCGCCGGCTGGTTCTGTTGAAAGATCGCCTGCTGGTAAGTTTTGGCTGCGGGATTATTGTTCAGCGCGAGCTGTAGCTGCGTGCCCTCCGGTTCCTCGGACGAGGCCACGGTCAGCCAGCGATACGGCCCATTGCTGAAATCGGCCTTCTTGGCGAACCCCAACACGTCTGTGTAGAAGTGCAGGGCCTTCTCCTGGTCGTCGACGAATACGCTGGTCAGTTTGATTTTCATTTCGTTTCTCCTTTTTTGCTTCGCGGTTTGGGCCGCGTGGTTTTGTGGTTGGCATTGGTTTTGGTTGCGCTTTTCGGCGGCAGTGTTTGATGCATGCGGTCGAGGTGGCGCTCGAGGGCGTCGAGGTGAGCGGACCAGAAGCGGCGGAACTGAGCCAGCCAGTCGTCCATCTGCTGGAAGGGCTCAGGCTTTAGCCGGTAGAGACGGCGCTGTGCGTCCACCGTGGCCTCCACGAAACCGGCGTCGCGCAGCACGCGCAGGTGCTTCGACACGGCCGGCTGCGACATGCGAAGCCGGCGTTCGATCTCGCCCACCGACTGCTGGGACGAAGCCAGCAGGCTTAGGATGGCGCGGCGGTTCGGCTCCGCAATGATTTCGAATACAGATTCCATGCTCCTGATATACTCCAAAGAGCATATACGTGTCAAGGCATATAATAGAAAATATTTCACCGCCCATTGGCCGTCGTGCGTTTGGCTATTGCCTTAGGGTTAGTTTCTTGAGGACGGACTGCTGTTTGGCGATCAGGGACTGCACGCCTTGTTTGGCGAAGGCGATCATCTTGGCGAGTTGGGCGTCGTCGAAGACTTGATGTTCGGCTGTGGCTTGCACTTCGACCATTTTGTGGCCGGCGGTCATGACGAAGTTCATGTCGACGTCGGCACGGGAGTCTTCTTCGTAGGCGAGATCGAGCAGGACTTCTCCGTCGACAATTCCAACGCTGACGGCTGCTACGAAATCTTTGAGGGGAACTGAGGTCAGGGTTCCTGCGTCGACCAATTTCTCCAGCGCGAGGCCCAGGGCTACGAAGGCTCCGGTGATGCTGGCGGTGCGGGTGCCTCCGTCGGCCTGGATTACGTCGCAGTCGATCCAGATGGTGCGTTCGCCGAGGCGGGCGAGGTCGGTGACGGCGCGGAGGCTGCGGCCGATCAGGCGCTGGATCTCGTGGGTGCGTCCGCTCTGGCGGCCTTTGCTGACTTCGCGGGTCGAGCGGGTCAGCGTGGCGCGCGGAAGCATGCTGTATTCGCTGGAGATCCATCCCTTGCCGGAGTTGCGCATGAACGACGGGACGGTTTCTTCAATCGAGGCGGTGCAGATGACGCGGGTGTTGCCGACTTCAATCAGCACGGAGCCTTCGGCAGTGGTGATGAAGTCGGGGGTGAGAATGACGGGGCGGAGTTGCTCGGGGGAGCGATTGTCGGAGCGATAGAACATGGTCGGGATTGTAAATGAAGGGGCTTCCGGCGTTCGGCTTCCGGCTTCCGGAACTCGATTTTGTGGAGAGTAACCCTCGACATTTTTTTTGATCGTTTTCTGTAAAATACTCATGGCTAAGGGGTTGCGGTCTGGGGGTATGGGGCGATCCTTGCAAAATATTGAATCGCCGGCACTTACGGGTAAAATATTCTGGAATAAGGACTTAGCGCCGCTGTGAAGCGACATGCGCGAGGCTTCGGCCCAGTCGAAAGAAGGGCACTGCTCGGGAGAGCTTTCGCGCATCCCTCCAGCTTGCGCTTTTGGAATTTCTCAGTAAAGGACATCCGTCACAGGATCGAGAAATTTTTCTGTGGAAGGCTGTGGAAAAGGAAAGGCCGGAATGGGGATTTCTCGCCTGTCTCCGGATTTGCCCGTCCCCCCGGATTTGCCCGTCCCCGGATTTTCCCCCTGTTCCTTGATACACTTTGCCACTGGTAACGGCCCTTGTCCTGACCTTCGAGCAACTTACCGCTTAGGAGCACCCCCATGGAAGCCATCTCTCTTCAGCAATTGATCGGCAAAGAGATAATTGCTTACGTTCCCGTCATGAGCCGCACGCATTGGCAGAAGCTTAAACTTATCAATGTCGAAGCCTCTGGTATCTGGGTCGAAAGTCAGAATTTCCAAGAGTGGGCACTGGAAACACGCCCCGATGTTAAGATGACGCCGAAGACTGCCGTTTTGTTTTTTCCTTTCCAGCAAATCGTCCACATCCTTTCGGCTTTGGACGTTCCTTACGTTTCGGATCGAGCACTTGAATGAGAGGTTTTTGGTTTTCTTTTCCCCGCTCTGTTCCTGAATCGTTGCCGTTTTGAGCACTCCTGCGCAATGGGATTGCGCGACACAATTTAGGTTCTTTCAGCCCCGGTGCTAGCCGGGGCTTTTCCTGTCTGTTTCACCAATCGCAGAGGTATTCTGCGGCCCATATTGCACCCACAGCTGTTTTAGGTTCTCGACATTTATCTCGGGATGTTTCTTATACGGATGTCCCGACGTGTGGGTAGTGCAGAACCAAAAGTCGTCAATTGTCGCAACGAGTATGTCTAAGTGTTCGTTCACGTGAGCAGATGATTCCGCCATGCGCTTGGCTTCGTATGCGTGATAGGCAGATCGCAACGGAGACTCGCTGAAGGTTTGCTCGCGACGCGATAGCCAAAATGAGGCTGCCTCGCTTCCCACCCCGATGGTTGCAATACCTGGGATCGTCTGGTTCTCAATATCGAGGGACGAGTTATCAACTTGAATAAGACAGGCCCCGTTGTTATTGCAGAACACCCCGATGATGAGGTCGCAGCCAAGAGTGTATTGTTCCCACTGTTTCTGTATCTTGGCATCAAGTTCTGGCGTTACCATCGCGGGATCCATAGCAATCGGAGGCAATCGCATTTTCGGAAACTCATGGGCGATGAATTTTTCGTGCTTATATCCGAAACAAACCTCCGATATGGTTCGCATGATCACGCCAAAACTGCGCTCGGGTTTCGGGATACGGGCTAGGAATTTATCAATCGAGGACATGACTTCTCCGGCCCTATCAACTCGTCCAGCAGCAACCGCAAACATCCCCGCCTCTGGAAACATGAACGCCTTGTGTAGTCTTGCATGGGAATCGACATCCTCATAAGACCCCATCGTGTCGGCCATCAGAACAATCGTGTCGGGCATTATCCTAGCCGCCCGCCCTGCTGCACTCGTTGCGAGAACCCCTATGCCGATCGTCATCCGATCCCGCCAAGGCCACAGATTGCGCTTCTCGAAAATCGGCCTCGGGGGCATTTAACACCCCCACGCCGTACTTTTGTGAAATATATAATCTTGAAATTTTTCTGCGGAAGGCTATGGGAAAGCTACTGCGCTGCCGGCGAAATGGGAAATGTCGCTTCTGTCCCCGGATTTTAGTGTTTTATTTCCTTTATTTCCGCGATCACAATTGCGTGGGTGCCGGTGCGCTCGAATGCGGTGCCGGTGGCGCGCACGTATTTGCCGACGAAGGGCATTAGCGTTTGCCGCTGATCTTTATCTGGCATTTTGTCGGAGATGGGGAAGTACAGGTGGCCATCAGGGGTCAGAATCACGAGCGGCGATCCGCCGCGGACGCAATCCATGACGCATTTGAGGCTGGCGTTGGTCGTCGTTCCATCCAGGTTCTGAATGGGGCAAGCAACGTCCCGAAGCAGGCCCTCGATGGTTTCCTGGGAAGCGTTGGCCCGGTCGCCTGCCATGGAGGTGCGCTGGGGAGATTGCGACGCCGCCAGGACCGTGCCTATCCCACAGCCCACCAGCAGGCAAACTCTCACGAATCGGCTCATCGGTTCTCCTTTTCGTGATTCATGATTCCGTCATGCATTGTTCCGTCATGCATTGGGCATTGCACACCCTGTGGGGAAGCGTCGTCAAGGTGTGGGGCGGTTCGGCTGCGGGGCAAAATGGGGAATGTCCCGTCTGTCGAGTCCTGTCCCCCAGGATTTTTGTTGACAACAGATATATCTATAGATATACATAAAGCATGATTGATAGTTATGCCGACGGATTGCTGCTGGAGCGCCTAACAGGCCGAGCCGAGTTTCGGACGGCGGCCCTCAATAGTCAAGCCGAGGTCTATCGATTCAAAGGAGTAACGAATATGCATGGAAGATGTGGAAGTTGGTGGCGGGGTGGGTTTGCGACGCCGTTTATGGGGGGAGGATTTCCCTGGGGTGGTCGTGGGGGCAGGTGGGGGCGGTTTTTTGGGCCGGGAGAGATCCGGCTGGCGTTGTTGTCGATGTTGGAGGGTGGATCGAAGCACGGCTATGAGCTGATGAAAGAGTTGGAGACGAAGTCGGGCGGGATTTACAAGGCGAGCGCGGGAGCGATTTATCCGGCGCTGCAGCAGTTGGAAGATGAAGGGATGGTCACTTCGGACACGGCGGCGGGGAAGCGGACGTATTCGTTGACCGATGCCGGGAAGGCCGAGTTGCAGAGCGAGGCGGAGACGGTGAAGAAGATATGGCAGCGCGCGGAGCAGGCGGGCGATTGGGGGCCGTGGATGGGGATGGAGGGCGCGGAGATGATGCGTCCGGCGGCGGATCTGATGAAGACGGCGCTGAAGGCGGCGACGCGCGGGTCGCATGACTCGGCGAAGATCGCGAAGATTCGGGAGATTCTGGAGCGGGCGAAGCGGGAGATTGAAGGGCTGGCGGCGTGAGAACGCCGTTGCAACGGGCTGGGGCTCGTTGATGCCTCGCGCGTTTAGCGTGAGAAGCGCGGCGAGCCGGGAATGCTCCCCGGCCCGCTCGCGGATTCGAGTTACGGCACAATGCTGAAGACGGTGCCGTTGCCGCTATTGGAGGTTGATCCGCCTCCGGTGGTGGTGCCGTAGATTACTCCGCCTCGGAGCAACAAGTTGCCTCCGGGGCCCGATCCGTCGATGCCGCCGGCGAAGGAATAGAGGGTTTTGAAAGTCCAATCGCCGCCGCTGGATGCGGGAGGGAGCAATTCGAAGACGGTGCCATTATTGTCCGTGCCGCCCTGGAGGGTTGTCCCATAGATATTTCCGCTCGAGTCGACGACGACGCCTCCCATGGGCCGAGCCCCGTCAGTTCCGTCGGTAAAGGTATAGAGAATGGTCTGATCCCACTGGGAACCCTTGTTGCGCGTGGGCGTAAGAAGGTAGACCGTGCCGTACCCGCCCCCGAAATTATAGGCGTTGGTGCCCACCAGGCCGCCGGCCTTGCCGTTGGGAGTGACTGCGTTCTGGTAATAGCCGTCGCCAACCGACGCGAATGAATTCAGGATTCTTTCGGTCCACGCCCCGCCTGACGATGCGGGCGGAGAAAGCGTGAAGACGGTGCCACTGTAGTAGTCGGGATACGCGCAGCAGGTGGTGCCGTAGAGAACACCTCCGGGGCCGAGTTGAATCGTGTTGGGCGCGATTCCGTCGGAGTCTCCGACCAGAAAATCGTGAATGTCGAGCAGGGTCCATTTTTCGCCGGCGCTGGAAGGCGGTTGTAATTCAAAAACGGTGCCGCAGCCGGTGTCGCCGCAGTTGCTGGAGTTTCCGGCGCCGCCCTGCGACGCCACTCCAAACAGATTACCGGCTGCATCAATGGCGAGACTGCCCTGGGGATTGAGACCGACTGCGGCCGGGCTGCTGCCCAAGTTGAACAAAACTGTTTCGGTCCAGGTTTTTGCGCCGCTTGCCGGGGGTGAGAGTTCGTAGACGACGCCGCTGGGATAGGACTCTCCGCCGCCGCTGTAGGTTGAGCCATACAGATTGCCGTGGCTGTCGAATATGACTCCGCCATCGGGGTTGCCGCCGTCAACTCCGCCGGTGAAGCTGTAGAGAATGGTTTCGGTCCATGCGCCGCCCTTGGTTGAGGGCTTGGCTAATTTAAAGACCATCCCGGAATTGGAAGTACCTCCAGCGTAGGTGGCTCCGTAAAGATTTCCGGCTTTATCGGCGACCAGGTCGCCGATGGGAAAGTAGCCGTCGTTGGCTTGGATGGAGAAGTTGTAAAGAACGGTCTCCTGCGCAGATGCGAAAGAGGTGGGGAGCGCGGTGAAAACCGCGAGAAGAAACACGGATGGGAGAACGAGCCTAGATTTTGCGGCCACAGAAACCTCCAAGGAAGAAAAAAGTGAAGCGGTCCGCGCGGGGGGATGCGGTCGGTCTTCGGGGGAGCCGATATCATACCTCGGGTTAGATTCTGTTGTCGAACTTAGCAGGGCAGTGTTCTTCGGAGCGGGATCCTGGTGAGTAATGTGGCGTTTCGAGTAAAACCTTAGCGGGTGTATCCTCAGTTTTTGTTGGTCGCCTGATTTTTCGACAAGGGGGTGAGCCTCGATGCGACGGATATCGGCTCTGCTGATTTTTTTTCTTTCGACCTCTCTCGTTCGTGCTCAGAATAAACTGGAGCCGGTTCGGCTCTGCGTCTCCACGCTGCAGAATAGCTCGCACAATCTCATCGACACGGCTTGGGAGCGCGAGCAGTTGATTAAGGCGTTCGAACGGATTAACAAGAGCAAGGATGCGAGCAAAGGGAAAGTTGCGCGGGTAGAAATTGTGCTGCTGGAATCGAATTCAGAGACTGATCCGGCGGTGCGCGAGAATAACTGCCAGTTCATTTTGCATACCAACTTGACGGATTTAATCCATTCGGGGAGTTCCGATATCGGCGACCCTCGGCCGCGCTCCGTTGAGGCGGGAGGTATGCCGGGTGACCCTCGGGCAAATGGCAGCGACGATAATATTGCGACCGTGCGGTATCGCATTATGCGCGCGGGGGAACTGGGAGAGTGGTCGTCGGACGCGGTTACGGCGCGGGATCAATCGCCGGACTTAATGCTGGTTTCACGCTTGATGGACCAGATTGCGAGTCGGGTGGCGAGCGAGTTGCGGAAGGCGCGGTAGGGCGGGCTGCAGGCAAACTATCGATCTTTTCGAGTGCCGCACTAAGCTTCTAAGGATTTCCTTTCGTGCTCTGCTCGCATGTTCCGTTTGGCCACCGCTCGGATATGAGATTGTCCAAGTTCAGCGTGCTTTTCATCGTATCGAAGTTTCCCCTCGTTGATTTCTTCCCGAGGCTGATTCGGATCGCCTTCGTGCGCGGGCCAATATCTGACCGACGGAATTCCCGTCTGTGATACACGTCACTGGATTCTTAATCCGGCCTGTGGCTTTCTGGTCAACGGTGCTCGCGGCAGCCGGCTGGTCAATTGGTGCCAGGGTGGCGCTCTTCTCCAGCACTTCTCCGATCTCGACGATGACGGTGAGGAACGCTTTGATTTGCAGGTCGGCAACCTGATCGTTCAATTCGGTCGAATTCGTTTCTGGGCTATTGCTCATAAGACCTCCTTCGAGGCTGCGAACGAAAATGTTATAAATCGAGAGCTGAGGTGGAGACAGTCGGGTAGGTTACGCAGCGGCTGCAGGGCGGTCCCGTTTTGAAGCCGATCCCATATTGGGAATCGGAGAGTTGAGGAGCATTTTCTGCCGAGGCCGCTAGAATCCGCGCCCCCCGCTTAATGGGCGTCCAGATCCCTTATTGAGACGGTTGAAGTTGGGTGGCGAGTTGGTTGACGGCGGTTACGTCGTAGGTGGCGGAGAGGTCGGCGTGGCCGGCGAGGGTTTCGCGTTCTTTGCCGTCGACCAGGATTTTTACTTTCAGGATGCCCTGGGTGTTGGCGGAGATGGTGTGGATCAGAGACGCGACGGTTAGTTCTTCGACGAGGATGCCGGAGCGGTGGGTGTCGGCGAAGGCGGAGTTGAGGTCGATGACGGCGACTCCGGGGTCGACCAGGAAGACAGTGCGGACGTCGGCGCCGGGGCCGAGGACGTGAGGCGAGGATTTGTCGAGGTAGACGGAGAGGACGGCGCGGAGGAGTTCTTCGGCGCGTTGCTGGCGTCCGGAGGGGAGCGGGATCAGGGCGGGGACGGCGCGCAGGCTGCCATCGGCGTCGTAGGCGACGTAGAGGGTGACGCGCTCGGTGGGGCCGGCGATGGGTGGGGCCAGGGGGCGAGTGTCGGTGGAGGGGGTTGGCGTGGCGGCGACGGTTTTGCGCATGTGCCAGGCGTAGAAGCTTAGGCCAAGGGCTGCTATGAGCAGGATCGTGATTGCGATGATGAGGTGGCGGGGGATCATGCCGGGCGCCTCATGATTCTTGTCGCGTGGCTGGCTCGCGGAAGGATCAAATTGTTGCCGGCGAAGGGGGTTGAGCTGGGACCGGCCCTTCGGTTTCGCTCGGTCGAACATCCCCACTTCTCGCGCAGAGAGCGCGCGAGAAATGGGGCACCCGGGATTTTCGTTGTGGCGGCGAAGGCGATCGAGCTGCGCTCGATGGACAGCCGGGGGCGGCTGTCCCTACATTCTCGATCCCGACATACTTGGTCCCTATATTTTCGGCGCCTACATTTCATTGGGCGGCTCCCAGTTGGTCGCGGGTGGCGGCGATGGCGGTGGCAACGGCGCTGGTGACCAGTTGCTGGTAGTCGGGGGCGGTGAGTTGGGCGGGGTCGGAGGCTTCGGGGGCGACTTCGACGGCGATGGCCGGGCCGACGACGTTGTTCAAGGGGCGCAGGGGAGCGGTCAGGCTGCGCACTGCAATTTGGCGGCGCTGAAATTCGGCGACGACGGCGGCGGCGGCGCTTTGGCTGAGTTGTAGAGAGGCGTGCTGGGCGGTGGTCCAGTCGCGGAAGGTTCCGCGGTCGTCGCCTCCGTAGGGAAGCAGGGCGGTGTAGACGCGAACTCCGTGACCGTTGGAGGCGGCGTGGACGGCGATGTAGATGGCGGCGTGATCGGTGTTGGTGAAGATGGCGCGCTGGTCGAGGGACAGGTTGGCGTCGTTGTCGCGAAGGACAACGGTGGGGATGCCGCGGCTTTCGAGTTCCTGGCGCAGGCTGCGGGCGAGCGCGATGGTGACGTCTTTTTCGAGGAGGGTTGGGCTGAGAGTTTCTCCGTGATCGTCGCCGCCGTGGCTGGCGTCGACTACGGCGAAGTAGCGGCGGGTGGGGGTGGTCGGCGGTGCGGGAGTGGGCTGGGCTTCGGCGGTCTGGCTGGAGTTTGGCGGGACTGCGTTTGCGGTGGTTCCGGGCGCGGGCTGGGTGGTTTGCTGGCTTGCGGATGCGACTGCGGCGGTGGAGGAGACGGTGACGGTGCGTCCGTCGCTGCTGAAGGTGGCCATCACGGGGATGGTGGCGTTGACCGTGACGACTGCCGCGCCGTTACTTTCGCTGTAGATTGCTGAGGGGATGGTTCGATTGCCGAAGGTGAGCGTGGGCGAGGCCGGGGCTACCAAGGGCTCACGGGAGAAGGTCATGCGGAGTGCGCCGGGTTCGGTGGCTACGCTGGGATTCACGGGCGCGGTGAAACGGAAGATGAGGCGGGGAGGATTTTCGGCGGAGAGCGAGGCGGTGAAGTGAGTGGCGACGCTGCCGATGAAGAGGCGTCCGGAGGCTTCGTGGAGGGTGACCGGGCCGCCCAGAAAGCGCGGGAGCAGGGAACCTAGGGACGCCAGGGGGACCAGGCCGCGGTTGTTTTCTACGAGGAATCTTCCGGTGAGGTCGGCGTCGCGGCCCTGGACGCGGGCGTGAGTTTTGCCGATCTGGAAAATGCCTTCGGCGCTGTTGTTATAGCGCAGGCGCCAGCGGAGGCCTTCCTGTTTGGCGCTGACTTTGCCTAAGGGTTCGAGGACTTCGAGGAGGCCGACGTAGGTGTGGCCTTCGCGCTGGAGCAGAGGGAGGGAATAGTTGGCGGCTACGGAGTAGACGGCGAGATGCTTTTCGGGAGGGGCGGCTGGGGAGAAGAGAGTCGAAATCAGGATCAGGGCAGTCACTTGCAGGAGCCGATATCGCAGCGTCCGCTCGCCGTTTCGACAAAATCCCCACCCTTCGACAGGCTCAGGGCAGGCTTTCTCGCGCAAAAGGCGCGCGAGAAATGGGGCACCCGGATTCGGGTCAGTCCAGGGCATAGGCGGTTAATCCACTCATGAGCTTGGGGTAGAAATCGGTGGACTTCTGGGGCATGACTTCGCCGGCGAAGGCTACGTCGCGGACTTGCGAGACGGGGCAGGGGTTCATCAGGAAGGCGAGGTTGGCTGCGCCTTTGCGGACCTGATCGAGGGCTTCGGAGGCTTCGCGGAGGTAAGAAAGATTTTGCTGATTGCGGATGGATTCTTCGGAGAGTTGCAGGACGCCTTCGAGCAAAACTTTGTGGAGTTGCACGACGTCGAGGGCTTGCTGGCGGGTGGAAAGGCCGGCGAAGAATTTCGCTGCGGCTGGTTTGGGCGAGTGCAGGAGGAAGGCGCGGTTGGCGGTGACTGCGAGTAGCGCGGTGCCGGTGCGGCCTTTTTCACGGAGGAGGGTGGTGGCGCGGGCGGCGTCCAGGGATGGATCGATTTCTGCGACTTCGAAATAGGCGCGGGCGGCGGCCTGGAAGTCTTCTACTGAGAATGAATTTAGTGAATGCACCACGCGATGTGTGGGCAGGACGAGCAGGCCGGGATCGTTCATGTTGACGAAGGTCATCATGACGAATTCGTAGGGGGCTTGGGGGTTTGGCTGAGCTCCGGCTGCGGAGCGGGATTCGTTGCGATAATTCAGGGCGGTTTCGTAGCGGTGGTGGCCGTCGGCGATGACCAGTTTTTTGTCGCGCATTTTTTCCTGGACTTTCGCGATTACGGCGGCGTCGGAGATTTGCCAGACGCGGTGGGCGACTCCGTATTCGTCGGTGACGTCGATGGTGGGCGGTTGCGAGGTGGCGAGGGCGGAGTCGATTTCGCCGGAATCTTCGTAGAGCAGGAAAAGTTGTTCGTAGTGGGCGCGGGTGGCGCGGAGAAGATCGAGGCGGTCGGCCTTGGGTTTCGAGAGAGTTTGCTCGTGGCGGAAAACGACTTTCGCGGAATAGTCTTCGACGCGGCCGAGGGCGATGAATCCGCGGCGCTCGAATTTTGTCCCCGTTGGGGCGGTGAAGGTTTGGGAATAGGAATAGATGGAGGGCGTTTCGTCCGCGCGGAGGATGCCTTCGGTGCGCCAGGCGCGGCCAAAGGCGGCGGCACGGGTGTAGACGTTGTTGCCGGGGGCGTCTGGGTCGCGGTGGCCGAGGATGATGCGTACCAGGTTGTAGGGGCTGGCGGCATAGTAGCGCTCCTGCATGGCGGGCGTGATCTTATCGTAGGGCTGGGTAACGACCTGGGAAGCGGAAACTCGCTGTGGGTCGTAGCGGAGAGCGCGGAAGGGAAGGATGTCTGCCATGGAAACTTTTGATTGTAACAAGATGGGCGGGAAATCGATTGAGGGGAGCTGAGCAGTTTTGAACAGGTGAAGCGATCTTGAGCTGATATTGCTGAGGTTGCATTTGATTTATGTCTATTGCCGGGGGGCTGCGTGAAAAAGAGATTCTTCGTGTTGAGAAATATTGTGGGTACGGGGGGATTGGTGCTTGGGACTGTGGGTTTGCTATTCGCAGGGTAAGCGTTCGTGAAAGAGATCCCTAGTATGAGGCGGTATCTCAAGATCAGTAGGATGTAAGAGCTTCGTGGAACAGAGTCTGCGGACGACCGGGTGCAACGGGTGTAAGAATCCCCACTTCTCGCAAAGGACGCGAGAAATGGGGCACCCTCGTTAGGGGATGCAAGAGAATTCCTACTCCGCGCATAGTCTCGGCAGCTGACAAAGCAACCTGTGCGCCCGAAATAACAACCAAGGTACGGTTTTGGGAGTTGTCTCGGAATTTTGACAAAATGTGTGCTGCGCGGGGTGAAAGCTGTGCTAACATCCTGCCCACTTGAGGTATTTATGGCCCGCCTGCGTCGAGACGAAGGGCGCTGGTCATCTCACCCGATGGCCGTAGTGCGATGTGGCTGTCCGGTTCTCCCCTGGGATCCGACTCTAGCCCGGCTGCGCGAAAAATTCCTGGCCGCGAAATCCGTGCGGCAGTGGTTCCCGCTCATTCTTCTAGCGCTTGCTTGCCTGATTCTGCCCGCGTTTGGGCAGACGGACGTGAATGACGTTCACGTGACGCCGCGCGAGGTGGCGAAGGCGCCGGATCCGCCAAAGGCCGACATACCGGTCTCGACTGAGGGTTTGACGGCGCATGTGCGGCCGCTGAAGGTGGATGTGGATCTGGTGCTGGTTCCGGTGACGATTACCGATCCGATGAACCGGCTGGTCACGGGGCTCGACAAGGAAAATTTCCAGCTTTTTGAAGGCAATGCCACGCAGGAGATTCGGACGTTTTCGAGCGAGGATGCGCCGGTCTCGCTGGGCGTGATTTTCGATTCCAGCGGGAGTATGGCCAGCAAGATGGACCGGGCCAAGGACGCGGTGATCGAATTTTTCAAGACGGCGAATCCGCAGGATGAGTTTTTTATGATCACGTTCTCCGACGAACCGGAGGCGGTGAGCGATTTTACGAGTTCGGTGGATGAAATTCAGAACAAACTGGTGTTTGCGGTGCCGCGGCGGCGCACTGCCTTGCTCGACGCCATTTATATGGGCGTGAGCAAGATGCGGCAGGCGAAGTATGCCAAGAAGGCGCTGCTGATCATTTCCGACGGCGGCGATAATCACAGCCGGTATACCGAAGGCGAGATCAAGGCGCTGGTGAAGGAAGCGGATGTGATGATTTACGCGATCGGCATCTATGACCGTTACGCGTCGGCCACCGAAGAGCGGTTGGGGCCGGAGCTGCTGAGCGAGATCACGGAACTGACCGGGGGACGGGCGTTCACGATTGATAATCCGAATGATCTGGGCGACGTGGCGACCAAGATTGGGGTCGAGTTGCGGAATCAATATGTGCTGGGCTATCGTCCGAACAAAATCGTCCGCGACGGCAAATGGCGTAAGATAAAAGTGAAGCTGCTGCCACCGAAAGGATTGCCGCCTCTACGGGTGTATGCCAGGACGGGATATTACGCGCCTCAGGAATAGGGCTCCGCAGGTTCTGCTGCTCACGTTCGTGATTTGGGCTGTTGTGCCGGCGGCGATACCGGCGTGGTCGCAGGCGGTTTCGGCGCAGAGCGACGCGAAGGCCGGCGCTTCTTCTGCCACTTCGATTTCTCCTACCGCTTCATCTTCTCCTGCCACTTCATCTTCTCCTGCCTCATCTTCCGGTTCGTCGGCTGCTCCTGCTTCTGCGTCAACTGCTTCTGCGCCGGCAACGGCTGCTGCCCCGACTGCTCCGACGCCTGCGCCAACTCAGGATAAAGCCCAGGACAAGTCTCAGGAGAAGAATGACGACTCGGGAGTGTTCGTCTTCCGCAAGGATGTGGACGAAGTGATGCTGCATGCGTCGGTGATTGACGACAAGCAGCACATCGTCACCACGCTCGACCGCAGCGCATTCACCGTGTTTGAGGATGGCAAGCCGCAGACCATTATTTCGTTTCATCAAGAGGATATTCCGGTGTCGATGGGAATTCTGATCGACAATTCGGGATCGATGCGGGAGAAGCGCAGCAAGGTGAATGCGGCGGCGCTGAACCTGGTGCGGGCGAGCAATCCGAAGGACGAAGTTTTCGTGGTGAATTTTAACGACGAATATTATCTGGACCAGGATTTCACCAACGACCTGCGCAAGTTGAAGGAAGCGCTGGAGAAAATTGATGCGCGCGGGGGGACTTCGTTGTTTGACGCAGTGGTCGCTTCCGCGGATCATTTGAAGCTGCATGCGCGGCTGGAGAAAAAAGTCCTGTTCGTGGTGACCGACGGCGAGGATACGGCTAGCACTGAGACTCTGGAGCAGGCGGTGAAACATCTGCAGGAGGAGAACGGGCCGTCGGTGTATACGATTGGAATTCTGGGGGATGAGGAACATCCCAAGCGGGCGCGGAAGGCGCTGGAAATTATCGCGCAGCATACGGGCGGGATCGCGTTTTTCCCCAAGACGCTGGATGAAGTCGACGAGATCAGCAAGTCGGTAGCGCGGGACATTCGGAATCAGTATGCGATTGGATACAAGCCGACTAATCCGCGGGGGAACGGCGGGTTCCGGCAGATTCGCGTTGAGGCGAAAGCGAAAGGCCACGGGAAGATGACCGTGCGCACCAAGAGCGGGTATTATGCGGGCACGCAGCCGGCGGCTGCGGCAAGCAAGTAAGCTTCTTACTCGCGGCCGGGCATTCCTGCGACATTCAAATGGTATAAGTGGACTGCGGTTCGCGGTGCGTGATGCGAGGAGGCATCAGAATGGAAAGCGTGAACGGGGAAGCATTCGATTGGGTTACGGAACGGTCGCGGTGTTCGCTGGCCAGAGTGTTTGAAAAATTGGGACTGGAGATCCAGCACGATGTTGATACGCGGAACGCGATGCGTCCGGCGATTCCGCAGTTTGGGTTTGAGTATGCGTTTGAGTTAGTGGGCGATGAGAAGGCCTTCTCGGTGCATTTGCATGCTTACAAGGTCCACAAGATTGTGAGCTTTGCGCTGGCCGAGGGGCGGATTGAAGTGCAGGACGCCAACGCGAAGGCGTTCCACGCCACGGTTGGATTGAATGACGCGGGCGAGTGTGTGCTGTATGTGGACGGGCAGCAGCGGAGTTCGTGGCATTTCCGGAAGCTGGCTTTGGATCATCTTTTCTTTGGATATGTGTAAGCACGGTCAGGCGCGCGCTCGGCGCGCCGGCGAGAGAGACGTTGCGAGTAACGTATCTACTGGTTGAGTAATTGGGCGGCGGAATCGATCAGCGCGGATTCGTCCTGCAGGGCTTTGGCTACGCGCGCGATTTCCTGATCGGCCTCGGCGTATTTTTTCAGTTCAATGCCTTCGCGAACGCCGGGGACGGTTTTCGCTCCGTATCCGCTATAAACTCCGGGAGCATAGAGCAGGTGTTTGTACCAGGCGCGGCGCGGGAGACCCGCGTCGTTGGTCAGTTTTCGCTCGCTCTCGATTAATTGCTGGTTGAGAGCGTGCAGTGATTCGGCTTGGCTTTCGCTCAGCGTGGACTGCTTGTGGAGCCAGTGCCTGGTGATAGTGGTCGGCGCTGCGGGTCAGCGCTTCGGCGGCGTTTTGCAATGGGGCGAAATTCAGGTGCGGAGGAATTTCTTCGCGCGGTGGTGCGACCGTGGGACGTCGGGGGTCGAGCGTGGCTTTGAAAACGCCTTCATCTAATTCCTGATTGCGCTCGCGAATTTCTTCCTGCTTGTCGGCCAGCAATTTTTCCAGTTCTTTGGTGTAGGTCTGGATCGTGTCGGCGAAATCCACGAAATCAAAGGGGAGGACTTCGGCGTCGGCCAGGCGCATCACGCTGGTTCCGACGGTTTGCGAGAGGGCGCGGCCGTAGATGAAGTCATAATCCGAGAAGTGTGTGTACCAGTAGAAGTCGTCGTAGATGGAGTGATAGATGCCGCTGTCGTCTTCGCCGCCGTAGCCAAGGTCGAGACTGGCGACGCCAATGTGATCGAGGAAGGCGGTGAAATCGGTGCCCGAGCCGAGGGCGTTGATGCGGAGATCGGGGCGCTGGCGAAGTTCTTTGCGGTCGTCGGCGGATTTAGCTTCGGCGATTTTCGATAGTTGGAGGCGCTGCCAGACCGTGAGCTTGGTTTCGGGATCTTCGATGTCACGGGCGACGCCGTTGATGAACTGTTCGAGCGAGTGTGATCCGCCCATGCCGAGCAGGCCGCGGTCGTTGCCGTCGGTGTTGAGGTAGACGGCGGCGTGCTGGCGAAGTTCGTCGGCGTGGGCTTCGACCCATTCGGTTGAACCGAGGAGCATGGGTTCTTCGCCGTCCCAGGCGGCGTAGATGATGGTGCGGCGGGGCTTCCAGCCTTCCTTGAGGAGCATTCCTAGGGCGCGGGCTTCTTCGAGCAGTGGAGCCTGGCCGGAGATGGGATCTTCGGCGCCGTTAACCCAGGCGTCGTGGTGATTGCCGCGGATGATCCATTCGTCGGGGGCGACGCTGCCGGGAATTTTTGCAATGACGTCGTTGACGGGCTTGAGGTCCCAGTTGAATTCGAGTTTGAGATGGACTTTGGCCGAACTGGGTCCGACGTGATACGAAATCGGAAGACTGCCGCGCCATTCCTCGGGAGCCATGGGGCCGTCGAGCGCGGCGAGAAGAGGTTGCGCGTCGCCGTAGGAAATTGGCAGGACGGGAATTTTGGTGAGGCTTTTCGCGTCTTTCACGGAGAGGCGCGGATGTTCGGGCGAATGCACGTAGCCGGGGGTGAGTGGATCGCCGGGACTGTTGGCCGCGAAATCCATGACGCTGCCGCGCTGCACGCCGTCGGAGTTACGCATGGGGCCTTGGGGGAAAACATTTTCGCGGGCGTAGCCATCATCTTTGGGGTCGGAATAAATGAGGCAGCCGACGGCGCCGTGCTCGGCGGCAATTTTCGGTTTCACGCCGCGCCAGGATTCGCCGTATTTCGCGATCACGATCTTGTCCTTCACGGAAATACCGAGGCGGTCGAGCTTTTCGTAATCTTCGGGCAGGCCGTAGTTCACGAAGATGAGAGGTGCGGTGACGTCGCCATCGATGGAATACGCGTTGTAGGTGGGAAGTTGCTCGGACTTCTGATTCGATGTGGGATCGATGGCTAGCGCGGGTTCTTCGAGCTTGGCGGTGAATTTGGTGGAGCCGAGCAATTCGAGGACGCGGACTTTGGGCGTGGGGAAGAGGACATCGAAGGTTTCGATGTGGGCGTCGAGTCCCCATTCTTTGAAGCGGGCGAGGATCCATTCGGCGTTGTCTTTGTCGTAGGGCGAGCCAACGTGATGGGGGCGGGCGCTGAGGCGGCGCATGTATTCCTTCAGATTCGCGGGATCGGGGATGGCGCGAAATTTCGCTTCCCATTCGCGCTCAGCCTGGCTGGAGCGCGGAGAATAACCGACGAGCGGAGTGTCGTCTGCGGCCAGAGCGAGGGAGGGCAGGATGAGGTTCACGATCAGCAGCAGGGCGGCGAAGCGTCGCATGAGATACCTTTCCGGTTTCGGTGGGGAATTATAGCCTGAGCCGGATGGAATGCGTCCGACCCGCGCTGAGAATGCGTCCGCGGATACTTCCCGGGGAGCTCCGCCGGCTTTCTTTGCGTCCGCGGCGGCAAAAAAGATTTTAATCGCGAAGATCGCAGAGAACCGCAGCAGAGATCGCAAAGAAAATCCTGCGTACTAAAGTCCGGGCTAATCCTAGCCCTTCGGTAATTGACGATCCTGCTCGCTCCCTCGTACCCTGTAAGGTGCCTTCTAAAAATTCAGAAATGTCCCGCCTGCGCGTAGCCGACGACATCACGCAACTGGTCGGTGAGACTCCGATGCTGCAGTTGAAGCGGCTGGTTCCGGCCGGGTCGGCGGATATTTTTGCCAAACTTGAATATCTGAATCCGGGCGGGAGTGTGAAGGACCGGGCGGCGATTGGGATTATCCGGCGGGCTGAGCTGGAGAGAAAACTCCTGCCCGGCGGAACGATTGTTGAGGCGACGGCGGGGAACACCGGCATTGGGTTGGCGCTGATCGGGGTGAATCGCGGATATAAGGTGCGGCTGTTTGTGCCGGAGAATTTTTCTCAGGAAAAAGTGATCATCATGCGGGCACTGGGTGCGGAGGTGGTCCGCACACCAGACGCCGAGGGGATGCAGGGAGCGATCCGGCAAGCGAAGGCGCTGGTGGCGAGCGATCCCATGGCATTTATGGCGGGGCAGTTTGAGAATCTGGCGAATCCTGATTATCACTACGAGACTACGGCGCGCGAAATTTTCGAGCAGATGGATGGGAAGGTTGACGCGGTGGTGCTGGGGTGCGGGACTTGTGGAACTTTTTCGGGCGTGGCGCGATATCTGAAGGAGAAGTTACCGGCGGTGCGGGCGTATGCGGTCGAGACGCAGGGATCGACATTGGGCGGAGGGCAGGCGGGGCCGCACAAGGTGGAAGGGATTGGCACCAGCTTTACTCCGAAGACTTTTGACAGCGCGGTGTGCGACGAGATCATGATGGTGATGGACGATGAGGCGTTCGGGACGGTGAAGGCGCTGGCGAGGCAGGAAGGCGTGTTGGCGGGATCGAGCGGAGGGGCGGCGGTGTTTGCGGCGCTGAAAGTCGCGAAAGAGTTGGGAGCGGGGAAGCGCGTGGTGACGATTATTCCGGATTCGGCGGAACGGTATTTGTCGAAGAAGATTTTTGAGGGCGGGGTTTAGGTTGGGGTAGTAGTGATTTCTGATGCTGGGTCGCAGAGACTCGCGACTCGCGACATTTGGATTCCCCGAAAAATTGCATAGGTCCTTCGCGTTGCTCAGGATGACAGAAAGTTATTCATGAAGAAAAATAAAGAGCCCGGGTTTGCGACGCGCGCGATTCATTGTGGGCAGGACCCGGATCCGTTGACTGGTGCGGTGACGGTGCCCATTTATGCAACGTCGACTTATGTGCAGCAGGGGATTGGCGAGCACAAGGGATACGAATATTCGCGAGTGTCGAATCCGACGCGGGCGCGGCTGGAGGAAAATCTTTCGGCGCTGGAGGGTGGAGTGGCAGCTCGCGTGTTTGCCAGCGGGATGGCGGCGATCAACGCGATCGTTACGATGTTGAAGTCGGGCGACCATGTGGTGTGCGGCAATGATTTGTATGGCGGTACGCCGCGGTTGTTCAACAACGTGATGACCGGGTTCGGGCTGGAGTTTTCTTACGTCGATACTTCTGACGCGGGCAATGTGGAACGGGCGCTGCGCAAGAATACGCGGATGATTTATGTGGAGACGCCGACGAATCCGCTGATGCGGTTGAGCGACCTGGCGGTGATTAGCGAGATTTGCCGACGGAAAAAAGTCTTGTTGGTTGTCGATAATACCTTCATGTCGCCTTATTTTCAGCAGCCGCTGGCGCTGGGCGCGGACATGGTGGTGCATTCGACCACGAAATTTCTGAATGGTCACAGCGACGGGCTGGGCGGAGTGGTGATGTGTGCGCGGCAGGAACATGCCGACAAGCTGGCGTTTCTGCAGAAGGCGGCGGGCGCGATTCTTTCTCCGTTTGAATGCTGGCTGGTGCTGCGCGGGGTGAAGACGCTGGCGGCACGCATGGAGATTCACGACCGCAGCGGCCGCGTTGTGGCTGATTTTCTCTCGAAGCATAAGAAGGTGAAGGCTGTCTTCTATCCAGGGTTGCCGGATCATCCGCAACATGCGCTGGCGCGGCGGCAGATGAGCGGGTTCGGCGCGATGATCACGTTTGAGACGGGCTCGCTGAAAAATGCGAACAAGATGTTGAAGAAAGTTCGCGTGTGCTCGCTGGGGGAATCGCTCGGCGGCGTTGAAACTTTGATTTCGCACCCTGCGACCATGACGCATGCTGCGCTGGGGGTGAAGGGGCGCAAGGCGATTGGGATCACGGACGGACTGGTGCGCATCTCGGTTGGCATTGAGGATGTGGACGATCTGCTCGACGATCTCGATCAGGCGTTGGGCGCGATTTAGGAACTTCTTTGCCACGGATTTGCGCGGATCTCCGCGGATTACACCTTTCGAAAGAAAAATCCCCAGCTGAACCGCCGAACATCGATTAGGGCTGCACTGAGTTTGCCAGCCATTCCAGGTATTCGGCGCTGCCTTCGTCAATGTTGATGGCGATGCATTCCGGCAGTTCGTAGGAGTGCAGTTCGTGAATTGCGTCGCGTACCGCGGGAAACTTTTCCGCTGTGGTTTTGATCAGCAGCAAGCACTCCTCGCTTGATTCCACTTTTCCCTGCCAGCGGTAGATTGATTCAATCCTGGGAATGATGTTGACGCAGGCGGCGAGGCGATGCTCGACCAGATGGCGGGCGATCTTACGGGCTTCGTCGGCGGACCCTGCGGTGGAGAGGACGATTCGTTTGTTGGTCATATAGAATCAGCCGTCAGCTTTGGCTTAGTTTCAGATGTCGCTTGCCGAGGGAGAGGTTATCATTTCCGGCGCAAGTTTATTTCGCGGAAGTGGGGTTGTTCATGCTAACGCAAATCAAGTTTGGCACTTCGGGATGGCGGGCGGTGGTGGGTGAAGAGTTTACTTTTGCCAATGTACGGCGCGCTGTGGGCGGAATTGCGAGGTATGTGGCTTCGCAGAAGAGGTCGGGTGCGCGGGTGATCGTGGGGCGGGATCCGCGGTTTCTGGGGGAGACGTTTTGTTCGATGGCGGCGGAGATTCTGGCGGGGCACGGAATTGAGCCGCTGGTGGTGGCGGAGGCCGCGCCTACTCCGGCGTTTGCGCACGCTGTGATCCAGAACAAGGCTGATGGGGTGATCAATTTTACGGCATCGCATAATCCGCCGGAATATAACGGGATTAAATTTTCTACTGCTGACGGCTGCCCGGCTCTGCCGGAAGTGACGAAAAAGATTGAGGCTGAGATTGTTGCCGGAGATGATGCTGTGCCGGGCGCTGCCGGTGGTGCAGCGGCGACGCATGGAAGCCTGGATCCGAAGCCGGGATATTTGAAGCGGCTGGGAGAGATTATCGATCTGGAAGTGATTCGCAAGGCGAATCTGCGGGTCGCGTTTGATCCGATGTGGGGTGCGGCGCGCGGATATTCGGATGAATTGTTGCGCAGCGCGGGACTGCAGGTCGCGACCGTGCATGACTATCGCGATGTGCTGTTTGGGGGGCATGCGCCGGAGCCTGACGATCATCTGCTGGAAGATCTGAGAAAGAAGATGCGCGAGACTGGGGCGCAGATCGGGATTGCGACGGATGGCGACGCCGACCGTTTTGGCATTGTCGACGCCGACGGAACTTTTCTGCAGCCGAATTATGTGATCGCGTTGCTGTTTGATTATCTGGTGGAGAGCCGGGGGTGGAAGAATGGCGTGGCTAAATCGGTGGCGACCACGAATTTGATCAACGCGCTGGCGGAGAAACATGGCGTGGAACTGTATGAAACTCCGGTGGGGTTTAAGTACATTGGCGAACTCATTATGCAGGACAAGATTGCAATTGGCGGGGAAGAGAGTGCGGGGTTGTCGATTCGCCATCATGTGCCGGAGAAGGATGGCGTGCTGGCCGGATTGTTGTGTTGCGAGGCGGTGGCGCGGCGCGGAAAGCCGCTGGGCGAACAATTGAAGGCGGTGTGTAACCAAGTTGGTTCCTTTTATCCGGAACGGCAGAACTTCCGCTTGACCGCGGAGGTCAAGGCGAAGTTCACTGAGAAGCTGCGGTTGGATCCGCGGGAGTTCTGCGGCCGTCCGGTCGGCCAGGTCGTGCGCACAGACGGATTGAAGCTGGTGTTCAGCGACGGATCGTGGGTGTGTTACCGATTGTCGGGAACCGAGCCGGTGGTGCGCGTCTACACCGAGGCTCGCAGTGAAAAAGGTTTGGAGAAGCTGAGCACGGCGGCGAAGCATTGGATTTTCGAGTGAGCGCGTTGCAGGTGAATCATTGAAGCAGTTTTCTAACATCACGAAGTTTCCGCGGCCGGAAGATGGTTTGCGCGCCATGGTTGACCGCGCTCCGCAGGCGAAGGCCCTGGCCGCGTCGTGGATTGAGCGGGTTCGTCCACTGGCTTCCCGGGCTTATGCGTTGCGGCGGCGGGTTGCGACCATCGCAGTCGCGCTGCTGGCTGCGTTTCTATTCGCGCATGGGATGTTCGGCGCCAACGGCATGGTGGTTTACAAGCAGAAGCGCGCAGAGTACGAATCGCTACAGAAACAGATTGTGCAGGTGCAGCAGGAAAACGACCGCTACACGCAGCAGATCCAGGGGCTCAAGAGCGATCAGAAGGCGATTGAGAAGGAAGCCCGCGAACAACTGGGGTATGCCAAGCCGGGAGAGTATGTCTACGTGCCGCCGACGCCGGCAAAAGCTGTGACGCCGCTCAGTCGGTCGGCGAAAAAATAGGGTGCGAAGTTTTCCCGGTCGGCAAACGCTGCAACTTCTGAGTAATCCTTCATTTTCCCGCTGACAATCTTCGCCTGCCGCTGTGGTATATTTCCGTTGCCTCATTGAAGAACCGAGCGGGGATTGGCTGCGCCCGGAAGGGTCGGCACGATTTTCGTTGCACGTGCTAGATTGCGGTTTGGGGCCCGCAATCCGAATTTCAAAAGGAGAACAACCGGCCATGAGAAAAGTTCTGCTGATCTGTCTTGCGGTAAGTTTCGTGTTTGCCTTGTCGGCAATGGCGTTCGATGACATGGGCAAGAGTATGACCGTCAACGGGTGGATCACCGACGCAAAGTGCGGGGCTAAGGGCGCCAATGCGGGCGCTGAGGCCTGCACCAAGAAATGCGTTGCCGCGGGCGAGAAGATGGTCATCGTTACCGATGGCGATTCGAAGGTGATCGCGGTCGACAACCAGGACGCGTTGAAGGGGCATGAAGGACATCACGTCACCGTGACTGGGACCATGTCGAAGGACACGATGCACGTGGCCGCGGTCAAGATGATGATGTAGTTTGGGTTTGCGGAATTGAGAGGGCGGCGAAAGCTGCCCTCTTTTATTTTGCGGGCGAGCCAGGAGGGATGGAGAAATTGGGGAGCTTAGGAATTGGGAAATTGAAAATCCGAACCTGGCGGTTTTGATTTCTCAATTACTAAATTTTCCAATTTCTCAATTTATCTGACGACGCCTTCCAGCGGGGAACTCGCCGTGGCGTAGAGCTTGCGCGGCATGCGGCCGGAGAGATAGGCCTGGCGTCCGGCGATGACGGCATGGTGCATGGCTTCGGCCATGAGCACGGGATCCTGCGCGGCGGCGATGCCGGTGTTCATGAGGACGGCGTCGGCGCCGAGTTCCATGGCGATGGCGGCGTCGGAGGCTGTGCCCACGCCGGCATCGACGATCAGGGGCACGGCGGTGATCATCTCGCGGAGGATGCGGATGTGGGCTTGATTTTGAATGCCCATGCCGCTGCCGATGGGCGCGCCGAGCGGCATGATGGTGGCGGCTCCGGCGTCGATGAGGCGCTTGGCGAAAACGATGTCGTCGGAGGTGTAGGGCAGAACGGTGAAGCCTTCTTTGACCAGCACGCGCGTGGCTTCGAGCGTGGCCTGCACATCGGGGTAGAGCGTGGCCTGATCGCCGATGACTTCGAGCTTGACCCAATCGGAGAGGCCGACTTCGCGGCCCAGGCGGGCGGCGCGGATGGCTTCATCGGCGGTGTAGCAGCCGGCGGTGTTGGGCAGCAGAAAATATTTTTTGGCGTCGATGTAATCGAGCAGCGATTCCTTGCTGCGGTCGAGATTCACGCGGCGCACCGCGACGGTGACCATCTCCGCGCCGCTGGCTTCGAGGGCGCGGGCGGTCTCCTGGAATGATTTGTATTTTCCCGTGCCGACGATCAGGCGGGAGCGGAAGGAGCGGCCGGCGATGATGAGTGGGTCGTGCATGGGGATATTGTAATCCTCTGAAATGACATCCTGAAATCCGGCGGGCTTGAGGGGCGGCTTCAGGTAAGGGAAGTGACGAGGAGTGCACGTTGCGTATGCGGAGGGACGTTTCCCGCCGGCGCTTTGCCAAGTCGATCGCTTCGTATGGTCCTTCCGAGAGCTGTCGCTCTCGTCAGGATGACAATAGCTGAGAGTTCAGGTTTACGGCACGGGCGTGGCTTCCGCTCGCGCGTAGAGGTCGTCGATTTGTTTTTTGTAGCGCTCTTCGATTACGCGGCGGCGGAGTTTCATGGTTGGAGTCAGGGCGCCGTTGTCGATGGTGAATTCGTCGGGGACCAGCATTACGCGTTTTAGTTTCTCGAAGCGGGCAAGATTTGCGTTGATGGTCTCGACGATGCTTTCGTAGAGCGCTTGTACTTTTGGATTTGCGATTAATTCTGTGCGCGTCGTGAATGTGATTTCATTCTCACGAGCCCACGCTTCCAGCGCGGCGAAGTTGGGAGAGACCAGCACCGATGCGAATTTGCGCTTGTCGCCGAGAATGGCGGGCATTCCGACCAGAGGATTCAGCTTGAGCGAATTTTCGATGGGCTGGGGGGCGATGAATTTTCCGCCAGAGGTTTTGATGAGATCTTTTTTGCGGTCGGTGACGGAAAGATATCCATCGGCGTCGAGGTTGCCGATGTCGCCGGTTTTGAACCAGCCGTCGTTACTCTGACCATCGTTTATCTTGCCATCGACGAACGCGTTTTCGTTTCCTCCGGGCGATTCCAGTAGCCTTTGAACACCGACGGGCCGTTCACCAGGATTTCGCCGTCTTCGGCGATGCGCACTTCCAGATTGGGCAGAATCTTGCCCACGGTTCCGATGCGATGATTGACTGGCGTATTCACCGCGATCACGGGCGAGGTTTCGGTGAGGCCGTAGCCCTCGTGAATGCGAATGCCCATCTTGGCGTACCACTCGGCGAGTTCGCGGCCGAGGGGCGCGCCGCCGGAAATGAAGGTTTCGACCTTGCCGCCCATGCCCTGGCGAATTTTCGAGTAGACGAGTTTGTTGGCCAGCTTCCAACTGCGCGAGGTGGGAGTTGTTCCGGCAAGAATTTCGGGCTTGTGATCCTGTCCCACGGAGACGGCCCAATCGTAGATGGCGCGCTTGCCCATGCCCTTGGCGGTCTGCTCCGCCTGGGCGTAGATTTTTTCGTAGACGCGGGGTACGGCCACGAAAAGGGAGGGCTGCACTTCGAGCAGGGTCGCGGGCAGACGATCCATAAACGGGCAGTAGGCCAGGGTTACGCCGTGATAGAGCATGGCGAAATCGACGTGGCGCGCGGTGATGTGGCAGAGGGGTAGAAACGAGATGCTGACCAGGCCGGGGCGCATGTTGAAGCCGAGCAGCGAGCACTGGATGTTTGAGGTGATGTTGCCGTGAGTCAGCATCGCGCCCTTGGAGGTGCCCGTGGTGCCGGAGGTGTAGACGATGGTGGCTAGATCGTCGGGCATGATGGAGCGAGCCCGGGTTTCGATTTCGTGGTCAAGACCGTCCGGGCCCTGGGTCGTGATGCTGGACATGTTTAGAAACTCGACGGGGCTCTTGCCGCCTGATGGGGCCGGAGCGGCGGTGGGTTCGATCGCATCCATCACTACGACTTTTTCGAGTTTGGTCTGGGGCAAGATTGAAATGATTTTCTGCAGTTGCTGGGCGGACGATAGAAAAATTGCGCGGCAGCCGGAGTCGTTCAGCGCGAAGGCGGTCTGCTCGGCGGTGAGGGTGGTGTAGAGCGGGACGGTGACTGCGCCGAGCAGCAGGCTGGCGATATCCGCGACCGGCCATTCGGGGCGATTTTCGCTGAGGATGGCGATGCGGTCGCCTTTTTGAATGCCCCAGGAGTGCAGCGTGCGCGATGTGCGCGCGACACTGCGGCCGAATTCGGGGGAAGAGATGGGCCGCCATTCCCCGCCTTCGCGGAGCAACATGATGCGGTCGAGATTGCGTTCGACCGCGGCGAAGAAAATGTCGTTGATGGTGGCGATGCTCATTGCGATTAGGTCTTTCGAGATCCGGGGTCGGAGTGCGCGCTAACTCTGCGCAACGGCTCCGATCAGAACTTTACTGTTTTGTGGAGGGTTTCGGCAATCGGCGAGGACTCGCGCCGGGTACTGTCGGGTTTACGGTCGCGTGAAAGCGGCGTATTCTGAGGCTCACGCCTCATGCATCAATTTTGTGGGAGGGTTCAATGCAGAATAAGCGCTTCGCGGTTCTGGCGATGGGATTGCTTCTGACGATGTCAGTCGCATCTTCGACGTTCGCGCAGACTAAGACGGAGAGTTCAAACATGCCGAAGGTCGGCGACATGGCGCCGGACTTCACGCTGAAATATTTCGACGGCAGCGATCGGAAAGACGTGAAACTCAGCGACTACCGGGGCAAGAAGAACGTCGTGCTGGCATTTTTCGTGTTTGCATTCACCGGTGGTTGAACGCAGCAAATGAAAAACTTCCAGCAGAATTTGAAAACGCTGGAAGCAACCGACACCCAGGTTCTGGGTGTGAGCATGGATAGCTGGTTCTCCAATAAAGCCTTTGCCGACCAGATCGGCGTAACCTTCCCACTGCTGAGCGACTGGGGCGGAAAAGTCACCCGGGAGTATGGCATCTACAAAGACGAATATCAGGCGGCACGCCGCGTGAACTTCCTGATTGGCAAGGATGGAAAGATCCTGGAAGTGCAGGTGGATAAAGATGCGGTTGATCCGAAGAAGATTGTGGATACCTGCCAGCGCCGGCCGCTGAAAAACTGAACCTTGGTCGCTAGCCACACCGTCGTCGAGGGAGATGTGGATTGCTACGTCTCTGCTTCGGCGGTGTTGCGGGCGCGGCGAAAGAGAATGTTTCTGCTGGCGAGCTTCCCGCACAGCGATCGAATGAAGATGATTGACGCAATATGAGCGAAGCCAAGCGGCCCACGCTGAACTGGATGGATGTGTTGTGGCTGGTGTTTCTCGCGGGGCTGGCGCTGCTGCCGCCGGTGCAGGAAATTCACAAGCAACTCATCCTGCTGGGCTTCGGCGTGGTCCAACTGGGCGAGGGATGGCTGATTGCGCGTGTGCCCAGGCGGGGGCCAGCCTACATCGTTTTGCTGAAGATTATCCTGGCGACGCTGCTGATTGATCACACTGGCGAACTGAGCATCAACAGCAGCTACTGGCCGATCTACTTTCTGCCGGTGGTTACGGCAGCCGAATATTTTGGCCCGTGGGCCACGCTGGCGTGGACTGCACTAGCCTCGGCCGCCTATTGCTCGTATCTAAGCCCAACTCTGAATGCGGAGCTGGCGAACTACGAGATCACGCCTGAAAGTTATTTCATACTCGCGATCCGCGTTCTTTTCTTTTTTCTTCCGGCTATGGTTGTAAACCGCTACGTAGTGGAGAACAGGCGGCAGAGTCTGCGCTATCAGGAACTGGCTGAGACTTTGGCGGAGACTAATCGACGGTTGGAGCAGGCGCAGGCTGAGGCGCGGCGATCGGAACGGCTGGCGGCGTTGGGCCAGTTGTCGGCGGGACTGGCGCATGAGATTCGGAATCCTTTGGGAGTGATTAAAGGCTCGGCGGAGATGTTGACGCAGAAGCTTGGAGAGTCGAATCCGCTGGCGACCGAGCTCGCCGGATATATTTCGACGGAGACTAACCGGTTGAGCGCGCTGGTGACACGCTTTCTGGATTTTGCGCGGCCGCTGCATGCCGATCTAACGCCGCAGGATATTACGGTGGTTCTTGATCGCGCGCTGAATGATGTTGCGCAGTTCTGGAAAGGCGGCCAGGTTCGCGTGGAAAAGGAATATGAGGCTGGCCTGCCGCTGGTGCCGCTCGATGAGAGTCTGTGCGAGCAGGCGTTCCTGAATATTGTGCAGAATGCGTATGACGCGATGAGCGCGAGTGGGGGACGGTTGCGCGTGCAGGTGCGAAAGACGCGGGCCAGCGTGCGCAATAGCAGCGGCTCTGACGCTCTCATGGATGGAGTCGAAGTGCGCATAGAAGATACGGGGCCAGGCATTCCGGCGGAATTGCGGGAGCAGATTTTTAATCCGTTCGTGACGACGAAGAAGACTGGGGTCGGGCTGGGGCTGTCGATTGTTTCCAAAATTATTGACGGGCACCATGGGAGCATTCGAGTCGAGGCCGGGGAAAATTCTGGTGCGACTGCGGGCGCTGGAGCGCGATTCGTGATATTTTTCCCTGCTGCGAGCGACCCGTCCGCGGTGGCGGAAACGGCTCATCTGGTGATCTCGTGAGATTCTACGGAGCCGCTCGCGAATTGGGCTTTCGGGTATCAGGGAAGGCGTGTCTATGCCGGCTATTCTGATCGTCGAGGACGAAGCGAAAATGCGGCGCCTGCTCGAGTTGAATCTGGGCGACGATGGGTTCTCGACTTTTTCGGCGGGGGACGCCGAGACCGGGCTGAAGCTGCTGCGGGAGAATCATATCGATCTGGTTTTGACGGATCTGAAGCTTCCCGGGATGAATGGGCAGGAGTTTCTGCAAACGATTAAGCGCCAGAACGCCGCGTTACCGGTGGTGGTGATGACCGCATTTGGCAGCGTGGAGACCGCGGTTGAAGCCATGAAGGCTGGGGCCAGCGACTATGTGCTGAAACCGTTTTCGCTGACTGAAATGCGGATGGTGATCCACAAGGAATTGGACGTCCGCAATTTGCGCGAAGAGAACCGGACGTTGCGCGAGGCGTTGGGCAAGCGCTATGCGCACCCGAATATTGTGGCGCGCAGTCCGAAGATGCAGGAGGTACTGGCTACGGTGGAACGCGTTGCACCGACCAATGCGACGGTTCTTCTTGGAGGGGAAAGCGGCGTGGGCAAGGATTTGATTGCGCGCGCCATTCATGAGAAATCGCGGCGGGCTTCGGGACCATTTCTGAAGATCAACAGCACTGCTATTCCGGAGAATCTTCTGGAGAGCGAACTGTTCGGCTTCGAGAAAGGGGCGTTCACGGGAGCGGTGGCCAGTAAGCCGGGCAAGTTCGAACTCGCCGACAAGGGGACACTTTTTCTTGATGAGATTGGCGATGTGCCTCCGGTGACGCAGGTGAAATTGCTACGAGTGCTACAGGAGCGGGAGTTTGAACGACTGGGCGGGACACGCACCGTGAAAGTTGATGTAAGGCTAATCGCGGCTACCAATCGCGATCTGCGGGCGGCGCTCGAGCAAGGAACGTTTCGCGAGGATCTTTACTACCGGCTGAACGTGGTGCCCATCGACATTGCGCCGCTGCGCGAGCGCAAGGAAGATATTCCTGAACTGGCGAATCTTTTTATCTCGCAATTTACTGGAGAGTCGGGCAAGCCGGTCGAGGGCATTACGCCCGAGGCGATGCAGATTCTAGTGAACTATCATTGGCCGGGGAACGTGCGGGAGTTGCAGAACATTGTGGAGCGCGCCTGCGCGTTGGCGAAAAGCAATGTGCTGGCTCCGGGAGACATCCACCTTGACACCCGTCCCGCGAAAACGGCGAATGGGCCCGGAGGATTTCTGCCTGAAGGGATGACGCTGGAGCAGTGGGAAGACGAAATGGTGCAGGAAGCCTTGCGACGCGCCAACGGGAATAAGAGCCAGGCGGCGCGATTGCTGGGCCTGTCACGGAACGCGTTGCGCTACCGGTTGTCGAAGATAGGGATTGCGGATGAAGGGGAGAAAGAAAGTTAGCTGCGTGCTAAGATGTGTTCATGGCGAACACACGTAGCGCGACTCTCAGCATTCGTCTAAAACCTGCCACCAAGAATCGGCTGGCGAAACTGGCCAAAGTTTCGGGACGTAGTTCTAATTTCCTAATCTCCGATGCGGTGGAGTCGTACGTCGCCGACCAGGAGAGAATGCTGGCGGAGATCCGTCAAGCCGACCGCCAGGTGAAATCGGGCCATTACATCCGGCATGAAGACATGAAGGCGTGGCTACTCTCGTGGGGCACCGAACGGGAACTGCCACCACCGACATGTGCCTGTGGCAGAGCGCATAGTGATGAGGCGCTAAAGTAGTGGAGATCGTCTGGTCTCGTCTGGCTCGCGCACGCCTGGTGGAGATTCGAGCGTATGTTGCCGAGGACAAACCTGAGGCGGCTGCACGATTGGCGACGCGAATTGTAGCCGTCGTGGAGGCGTTGAGAAATCACCCGAATTTAGGACGCGTGGGAGCCGAGCCTGGAATTCGCGAGCTGGTGATTGGTGGTACTCCGTACGTCGTTTTGTATACGGTGAAGAAAATCGCGCGTCACGATCGGCACGATCTGGCACGGGTCGCAGTCGAGAAAAAAGAGGACCGGTGGAAAAGGGAAGAAGGCGAACTGATCTGGCGATTCGAAACAGGGCTCAGCGGGCGCAATCGGAACGTATTCTTTCGTGAATGGTAAGGTCTTCTGGGCCAGGATTACACCATTCGATCAAGTAGGCGCGAGGAAGAAGAATGAGAATGAAACAGCCAGTTGTCCTGATCGGTATCTTGCTGACGTGCGCTTTGGCTGCGCCCGTTGCTGTGGCGCAAGCGAAGAGTGACTCCTTCAAGACTTCCGACGGGGTTCGGATTCATTATGTTGAGGCGGGGAGCGGCCGGGCGATTGTGTTTATTCCGGGATGGACCATGCCGGCCTGGATCTGGCAGAAGCAGATTGACGAGTTCGCGAAAAAATATCACGTGGTGGCGGTCGATCCGCGGTCGCAGGGGGAGAGTGATCAGCCTACGTTCGGGCACCTGCCTGAAACTCGCGCTCGCGACTATAAAGAGCTCGTCGACCATCTGGGCCTGAAACAGCCAGTGCTGGTCGGGTGGTCGATGGCCTGCGGGGAGTTGGTGAAATATGCCGAGCAGTTCGGTAGTGAGAATGTGGGCGGGTTCGTGCTGGTGGATGGTTATTTGACGGACAAGGTCAGCCCGGAAATGTTTGCTGGGATCTCCGGCTGGATGAACCAGTTGCAACAGGATCGGCGGAAACAGGCGGATGGTTTTGTGCGCAGCATGTATAAAAAACCGCAGACGGAGGAATATCTGCAAAGAGTGATTGACGAGTCAGTGAAGGTTCCGGGCGATACGGCGGCGCTGCTGATTTACAACATGATTGCGGTTAAGGATTTTTCCGTCGGACTGGCGCGGATGAATCGCCCAGTTCTTTTCGCATATCAGCCGGAATCGCAGGGCAGCGCCGACTACCTGAAATCGAAATTGGGCGATAAGCTTCGGCTTGAACGATTTGATGGCGACGGGCACGCACTGTTTGTCGATGATCCGGAAAAATTTAATCACGTGCTCGAGGAATTTATTCAGGGATTGCCGAAGTAGGCGCAAGCGGGGGCAATGGGCTTGTCCCCAGGGGCTAAAGCCGTCACAGACAACGGAAGGCTTATCGCAGCGCTGAAAGCGCTGCGCCACCCAAAATCGATTCTTCCGGCGAACTAAAAGTCTCGATTGATTTTGTGATTGCTGCGGAGCGGCTGAAGCCCGCCCTTTCAGGCCCAATCAGACTGACTACCCCGCCGACAAGATCGATCATGCCGGCGGGCGGCGGTCAATGCGCGCTCTAGATTGGCTGGGCCTCAGTGTTTCTGGCGGAGGTGACGTTTGAGGGGGCTTCGTCGAAGGACTTGCCGGGCTCGTAGGCCAGTTTCTCGTGTTTGGTTCCCACTTTGCGGATGACGTCGTGCCAACCATCGTCCCAGGTAATTCGGGCTTCGCCATCGACTAAGGTCCAGGTGCCGTGAGCTGCGCCGATCGTCTTTTTGGCGTCGCCGTCGGCTTCGAGGGTAATGTAGAAATTGCCGCCGCCGTTGCCCTCGCCGACTTCCCACTTGCCAATGAAGTGTCCGCGGCCGGGCGCCATTGCGCCGAGTTCCGTCGACTCGAATTCAATGCGGGCGATATCGGCGGCGGGAAGCTTCTCCTGGTGGCCGTCTTTATAAACGATGACCGATGGAGGTTTGAAATCGATGCGCGCGATTTCAGCCGTGGCCAAGCTCTGGCGGTGGCCGTCTTTGAATACGATCACGACCGAGGTGCGGTCATCCGCCGGCGAGGGAGTGGGTTTGGCAACCGCGGCCGCGGATGCCAGTAGAATTCCAGAGACTCCAACCACAGTGACCAGACCGCGCATGATGTCCTCCGAAGCAGTGTTGAACAAAACGTTGCTCACCCGTTGATACGAAGCGGGGAGGAAAAAAGTTTCCCCCGGATTTCCCACACGACTGGCCGAAAACCACCAGGGATGGCTGAGGTCGGCCAACGGGGAAGAAATCCGCGGTTCGCGGGCACGGATGGAGGTGGTTCGTTACTGAAAACAAACAAGTTGCGGACCTCTGCACTCGTCTTCTTTGGCATGGTAGTTGCCCATCGTTTTAACAGAGATTTCACCTTGATGGGCGGGTTCATATCGACAGAGTTGGTTTGGAGAAGTGAAATGAAGAGCAGGTTTGCGGCAGGTTTCGCGGTGCTAGCTTTGGCGTTGTCGGTCAGCGCGTTGGCGCAGACGACTGAGCAAGGTCCTGGGCCGTCGGAGCAGCCGAGTGCTCCGATGGAGATGGGGCAGCAGGCGCCGACGGCTCCCCCGTCGATGAATGGGCCGGGCTCGAATGGCCAACCAATGGACGGTCAGCCCAGCGATGCGCAGCCGACTGAAGCTCAGCCCGGCGGGCCTGAGGGGGAAGGGCCGGCTAAGACCGACCAGGGTGTTGGGCGCGTCAGCCTGACGCATGGGGATGTGTCGACCCAGCGCGGGGATTCTGGGGACTGGTCGGCGGCGGTGCTGAATCAGCCGGTTATGACGGGCGACAAAATTTCTACCGGTAACAATGCGCGCGCGGAGTTGCAACTCGACTTTGCCAATATTCTTCGGCTGGGGGCAAACTCCAAGGCTACGATTTCGAACTTCACCAAGAGCGATATCCAGATTCAGTTGGGCCAGGGGATTGCGAATTTTTCGGTATCGAAAGACAGCGAGGCCGAGCCCGAGATCGACACGCCGAATATGGCGGTGCATCCCGCGCACCACGACGGCGTGTTTCGGATTGAAGTGCGGGCGGATGGCGACACGATCGTGATTGTGCGCGAGGGCGAGGCGCAGATTGCCACACCGCAGGGCAGCACCGAAGTTCACGCGGGCGAGATGGCTACGGTGCGCGGCAATGCTGATGCCGCGCAGTACAAGATTTCTCCGGCGCCGGAGCGCGATGACTGGGACCGTTGGAATGCGGACCGCGATCACATGATCCGCAACGCGAGTTCCTGGCGGCACACCAACCACTACTACACGGGAACTCAGGATCTGGATAACAACGGGCAGTGGCAGAACGTTCCGGACTACGGCGATGTGTGGGTTCCGAATGAGCCGGTGGGCTGGGCTCCGTATCGCGATGGGAACTGGGTTTACGAGCCTTACTATGGCTGGACGTGGGTTGGTTACGAGCCCTGGGGATGGGCGCCGTATCACTACGGGCGCTGGCTGCCGTATGGCGCGGGTTGGGCGTGGTGGCCGGGGCCGGTTTATACCGGCTTCTATCGTCCGTTTTGGGCGCCGGCTTATGTTTCGTTCTGGGGATGGGGAGCGGGGTTTGGTTTTGGATTTGGCTGGGGCGGATGGGGAGGATTTGGGTGGCTTCCGATCGGGCCGTGTGACTGGTTTCATCCATGGTGGGGCGGATATGGCGGGCGCTTCGGCGTAGTTGGGTTCCGTGGCGGATTTAACCGCTATGGCGGATTCGCGCCGCTGCATAGCGGGACTCGATTCTCGAACATTGCGAACATTCACGATGGGAGAGTTTCCCGTGGACTCTCGACGGTGAACGCGGGGCATTTCGGAGCAGGCCACGTGGCTGCGATGGCGGCGACTCGAGAGCAGATTGGCGGAGCGCGCATGATGGCGGGGAATTTGCCGGTGGTTCCGACGCGGGCGAGTTTGTCGGCCAGTGGGCGGCCTGCCGCGCCTTCCACGGTGCGCAATGGGTCGGAGCGATTCTTTGGAGCGGTACACAATAGCGGGTCGAGGCCACAGTCGTTTGAGCGGGAGACCGCGAGCCTGCGGCAGAGCATGCAGCAGAGCCATGTGGGTGCGGTTCCGGCGGGCGGGCGGATGGGGGGGGAGCCGGTTGTGCGTGGCGCTGGAACGAACGTAGCTGGAACGATGGAGAAACCGGGTGCAGGGACGGTTGCGAACCGGGAGACGAATAATTCCGGGACCCGGGGCGCGGGCAATTCGAATCCTGCTTCTTCTCTGCAGAACGGAAGTCGCGGCGAGATGCGACCATTTACTCCACCAAGCAGCGGTCGATCGACGGGCGCTACCGGGGGAACGGAGCCGCAACGGGGCACGGCTCAGGCAGCGCCAGCGGCCAACCGTGATGGATTCCGGCCGTTCACACCGCCTTCGCGTAACGAGGAGGCTTCGCGAGGCGCATCGGGCGCTTCTGAGGCTCGCGGGAGTAGCGGTTCTTACTGGGACCGGACTGCGCCGAGCACGATGCAGCCGCGAGGAGGATCGTATTCCGATGGCTACGGGCGCGGATCATCGTCGCGTCCGCAGTTGGATATGCGGCAGCCGATTGTGCGGTCGCCGTCTTACGGTGGTTATCGCGCTCCGGCTTACCGTGCTCCGGCGTATCGCGCTCCCAGTTACGGTGGGTCGCATAGTGCGCCCAGTCACAGCAGCAGCGGCGGCCACGCCAGTGCGCCGAGCGGCGGACATTCTTCCGGCGGCGGCGGAGGACACTCCAGCGGCGGGCATCACTAGGCCTGCTCCCCGGAATGAGTGAAGGGTTGGGCGGCGACTTGGCGAGCAACGTGGGGTACGGGAATGGCGAGTCGAGTGTAAATAACGAGTTGATGTAAACGAAGTGAAGACAGAGGCGGGAAGGGCGTGCTCGGGCGAGCACGCCTTTCTTATTTGCCTCAGGGTCGGGCGTAAGCGGGGCTGTCGGGATCGGGGCGATCGTAGTCGTGGCCGTATTTATTTTTGTGCGCGACGGTGACGTCGGTTACCGGCAAGGCGAAAGTGCCGAGGGAAGTGTCTCCGGGGGCGACTGTGATCTCTCTGGTCAAGGCGCGGAGCGCGTCGGGGGCGACGGAGGAATGAAATACCTGCAACTGGTAGCGGCCGGGGGGAACATCGGGGATAGTGACGTCGCCGCGCCAATCGGAGACGGCGTAGTAGGGCGTTGCCAGGGCGATGACGACGGCACTCATCTGGGCATGGATATTGCAGAAGATGAAAGAGACTCCCGGCTTGTCGAACTGCACGAACCGGGTGGTGCCGCTTTCATAGAGGCCGAGATCGAAGCGCTTGCCTTCGAAGAGAGAAAATACATTGTGAAAAAAGGGGTCGTGATTGGGGAATTCAACTTTTCCGCCGACTGGGATCACCAGCAAGGAAGGCTGAAAGCTTTTATTTTTCTGAACCAGTTGCGGAATCTGCGCGGGGTCTTGGCGCGGAGGTTCCACGGTTGCGCCGATGGGAGTGAGCCAGACCACCGCTTTTGAAGCGATGCGCAGAGGATGACCGGCGCGGGTCAGCTGCACATGTCCCTTCAGCGATTGCTGCGCCGAGGCGCAGAGCGCGGTAGTGAGCAGGAAGAGCCCGAGCGCGGCATGGGTTGACCGGGTTTTAATAAGGCAGTGCATTGGGCCGGTTCTCAAAATAAAATCCCCACCGATAAATTGACCTGATTGGTGATGCTGCTTGCATCATAGATGGGGAACGTGTGAAGTCGCCGGAACTCCGCCGACAGCAGAAGATCGGAGCGCGGACGGAAAATAATATTCCCGAGGGCTCCGCGGTTGCGACCGAGAATTTCGCCGAAATTATTGGCGTCGGTGGCGAAGCCGCGGATGGCGGCGGAAAACGCATCGTCTTCGGCGATCACGCCGTTGAATTCCAGCTTGGGGGTCAACTGGAATTTCAGTTGAGTCCAGCCACCGGCGGTGTCGAGGGCATGGATGGGCGTGCTACCCAAGGTCGGATCACCGCCGTAAACAATGGATGTTCCGATGGCGCCGCCAAGGCCGCCGATGCCGCGGCCGCGATAGAACTCGCCGGAAAGTGCGAGGCGGGGAGCCAGAGGAATCTGCCAGTCGGCCATGGCGGAATAAGCGTCGACGAAGCGGTCCCAGGTCCAGTTCTGGCGGCCGTAGTATCCGGCGACGCCGAAGCTGAGCGGATGTTGCCACACCGGACGCGACCACGCCGTGCGCAATGCGTACGCGGGCTGGCCGGACATTTCTCCGGCCTGGGCGGAGCGGTAGAAAGAATTCGTGGGATATTCCCAGTCGAGATTGTCGAGAATTCCTGCCTGCATGGTGATGGTCTGCTGATCGGAAATGGCAAAGCGATGTTCGACCCGCAGTTGCGGGGTCCAGCCCCAAAGATTTCCGGCGAAGGCAAATGCGGGCGTGGCCAGCGACGCGAATGAGGTGGGTGAAAGCGGCGAGATGAATAACTCATCCTGTCCGGCGATGAGCGAAGTGTGTTCCCAGTCCATGCGAACGCTGGCGGTTTGCAGGCGGGCGATTCCGAAGTTCTGACCGTTGCCGGTTGCGGGGAAGCCTCCGGCAAAATCCAGTTGAACATCGGCCGAGGTGTGCGCCCCGGCGAGAGTGGGCCCGAAGATTTCGAAACCGATTTCCGACTGGCGCAAAGTAGCTCCCAGCGAAGCTTGCGGCGCGCCCGGCGGGACCGCTTGAGAGTAGCTGGGGAAATCGAGATTGTCAGAACCGCCGACGTTGCGGAAGGCATTCATGAGAACGATGCCGTGAATGCGCGCGCGATATTTCGAGGCGCTTTCAACTTTGGTCTGATATTGTTCGTCGATTTTGGAGCCGATCAGAGAAGTGGATTCTTCCAGTTTTTCTACACGATCTTCCAGCGGGGCTGGGGTAGCAGATGCGGTCGTAGCCGCGGATGCGGCCGAGTCATTTTTTGGCGCAGTGGCAGTGGCCTCCGCAGGCTCGTTTCCCGATGGCGTTGCGGGATGTTCCAACAGCGCTCGGGTGGCTTGCAGGTCGTGGCGCAGTTGGTGCATTTCTGCCCGCGACTCCGCGTTTTCGGCGCGCATGGCTTCCACCAGACTGCGAAGTTGACGGACCTGATCCTGCAGGTCGCGCACGGCGCTCGCAGTTTCAGCAGGCGAGACCGGGGACGCTTCCTGCGCGCCGCATAGTGTAGTGAAACCGAATGTACTGATTAAGACGAGAGCGGCGACCGCCAGCGCGGTTCCGCGAACCGTAGAAGTCCTGAGACTGTTCACACCGTCCTCCTCCACCATTCACGCAAGTCCGTTTCCAGGGGCAGGCACTTGGCGAAGAGGAACATTGTGCCTACGGACCCGGGTGAGAAATAGAATTCTGTCTGGCGTCGTCCCGCGTGGCGGGTGCAAGAGAACCCGCGCCTACCGCTGTTTCGCCGGAGTCGCGGGAGCCTTCCTGCCGATGCCCGTTCAGCACGATCCGAAAAACGGTTCTGCCCTGGACCGTGCGCTCCACAAAAATCTCGCCGCCGTGGTCCTGCACGATCTTGTGCACGACCGCCAATCCCAGACCAGTGCCATTTTCCTTGCCGTAGCTCACGAAAGGATGAAACAGGCGATCGCGAATAGAATCGGCGATGCCGGGACCATTGTCGGCGACTGAAATTGTAATCGAGCCGGCGACTTCGCCGGCGGTGACTTCCACCGTGCCGCCCAGCGGAGGAGCGGCTTCGCAGGCGTTCAGGAGGAGGTTATAAAGAGCGCGCTCCAGCTTGCGCTGGTCAAACCAGCCGGACACTTGCAGGCCGCAGCGCACGTCGATGGAGCGGTTGTGATGGCGGGGATGCAGGCGGACTGCAAGAACCGAGCGCTGAATGGTTTCCGAAACGTTGGCATGGGCCGGGCTGAGGGATTCGCGGGTGCGGGCGAACTCCAGCAGGGAATCGATGAGGTCCGTCATCAGGTTCACGCCGGTGCGAACTTCCTGATACAACTCCTCGCGCTGCGGCGGCGTGAGATGACTGTCGCAAAGAAATTCGGAGTTGGCGACGATGGCGGCGAGAGAATGGCGCAGATCGTGAGAGATGGAACTCGCCATGCGCCCGATGGTGGCGAGCTGTTCCGACTCAAGCAGGTCGCGCTGGCTCTTGAGCAGGCTGGCGCGCATGCGATCGAAGGCGCGCGTGAGTTCGGCCACTTCATCGCCGCCGCGAGAGTCGAGCGGGTGATGGAAGTCGCCCGCTTCGAGGGCGCGAACGCCGCCCACCAGATTTCCCAGGGGCCGGGTGAAGGTGTGTGAAACGAAGAATACCAAGCCGCTGCCCACCAGAATTGCGGCCAGGCCCAGCAGAAGAAGATAGCGATTCAACTGGTCGAGAAATTTCGTGGCCTGATCGTAAGAGCCGAGCACGCTCAAGCGAACCGGCGTCGATTGCGCGCTCGACAGAATGAGGGAAGTGGCCAGGAAACGTTCGCTGCCGATTTCGACATCGCGGGGCTCGGTCTGCACCGAGCCGGCGATGAGATCGTGAATGTTTCCGCCTTGCAGTTGGGCGGGCGAAAGAGTCGTGCCCACGACTTCGTTGCCGCTGGAGAAGGCGACCTGGCTGCCGGCTACTTTGCTGACCGACGTGGCCAGACGGTCGTTGATTTCATATCCGATGACGAGGAAACCGAGCAGGGTGCCGTTGGTGCGCGAACCGCGATAGACGGGCTCGATAAAGGTCTGGTAGAGGTGGTGTTCGCCGAGCCACCAGTGGCTGGATTCGCCGCGATCGTCGTCGAGCGACTGTTGAAAATATTTCTCGGCGGCTTCGCGAGTGAATCCGGGCGTCTTGGTGTGCAGAGCGACGACGCGGCCGTTGCGGTCGACCATGACGAAGAGATCGCGATCGGCGATTTGCGAAACGTCCTGGGATGCGTCCTGGATGGTGACCGGGTCGGGACTGGTCATGATGGCGCGGGTAATGGGCAGGTCGGCCAGCAGAGCTACGTCACTGGTCAGCATGGTTTCGCGTTCGTGGCGGAAATCCTGAAATGCTGCGACGGAGTTGCGAAGGTTTACGGCAATGCTTTGCCGCACGTTGTTGCGGACGCTGCGCTGCACCAGGAGCAAGCTGGTGGTAGTGAGGCCGGCGGTGATGAGCAGCATGGAGAGCAGAAAGCGCGTGCGAAGGCGCATTCGCAAGCGAGGGAGAATGGCTGCCGCCGATCCGGCTTGCAAGTCAGGCTGGGAATCGGATTGTAAAGTTTGAGGCACAGGTTCGGGAGACGGGTGCAAGGAAGTCAGCGAACGAATTTATATCCCATGCCGTGGACCGTGCGGAAATGAACCGGGCTGGCTGGGTCCCGTTCGAGTTTCTGGCGAAGCTTCAGAATGTGGTTGTCGACGGTACGGGTGGAAGGGTAATTCTGATATCCCCAGACTTCGTTGAGCAGTTCGTCGCGGCTGATGACCCGGTCGGCATTCTGCACCAGAAAGTGAAACGTCTTAAATTCCTGCGCGGTCAGGATGACGATTTGGCCGTCGCGTTTGATCTCCATTTTCTTGAAGTCGGCGGAGATGCCATCGAAACTTACCACCTGCACGTCGGGAGTGCGGGCGTTATGGCGAAGCGCGGCCCGCACGCGGGCCAGCAGTTCGCGGGGGCTGAAAGGCTTGGTGACGTAGTCGTCGGCGCCGAGTTCGAGCAGAAGGACTTTGTCGGAGACGTCGCTGGCTGCGCTGAGCACAACAATGGGCAGGGTGGGGGACATGGCCTTCAATTCTTTGCATACGTCACTGCCGGAAACTTTGGGTAGGCGCAGGTCGAGGACGACGGCGGCCGGCGGCGAAGCCTGAAAGCTGTCGAGCGCGGAGCGGCCATCCGACTGAGTCTCGACGGCATAGCCCTCGGTCTCAAACAGGCGCCGTAGAGCTTTCTGCACGGCTGGGTCGTCTTCCACGACCAGGATGCGGCCGGACGGTTTGGTGGCAGCAGCCGGATTGGCTGCTCGCGCGGTACTGATTGGCGTAGCAAGGTGCCCCATAAGAGAAATTATCCTGTGATCGGAGGGGAGCTTCCGGCCCCACGAAATTGAGCCGCCGGAAGTAACTCGACACTTGAAGCTTACAACGGTTGGAGGCGGAAGTCGGCCAAAATGGGCGTTTTTGACATTTTTTTTACAATTTCAAATCGGTGTAAAGAAGGGCCGCGGCAGGCCACGTGCATGACACTCGGAACCTACAGGGACCGCTGTATGGACGGCTGCCCCGATGCCCCCTAGGCTGGGGAAGCTTTTCTGGGAAACCCTCGTAGACCGAATCTCTCTTGCTCAGGAGTTTCAGAATGAGCTTTTCACCCAAATTTCTGGCGCTCGGAATGCTAAGTTTCTGCCTGGCGCTGCCCAATCTTTCTTACGCCAATAGCAGCACTGACTTTAGCAACAGCGGCGGCACTCTGGCGGGAACCAACGCAGGCCTGTCGCTCTCCGGATCGGCACTGATCGCGGTCAATGGGTACGGCGGCGGAGGATTGGTGACCGGCGATCTGGGAACAGTTTCGTTCACTACCGGTGCGTTGACTGGCGGAACCCTGCAGATGGGTGGCACCTTTGCTGCGGGCGGAAGTTTCACGATTGATGGTAACGGCACGGGAGGATTGCCGGACGGCGTTTTGTTTTCCGGAAGTTTTTCGGGCCCGGTGACGTGGACTCTCGCCACGCTGGCCAATGGCACTCACAATTACACCCTCACCGGAGTGGTCACCGGTACCATGGGTGGATCGAGCGTGAATGGCGTCAGCGTTCAATTGACCATTAATACTGGCAAGGGATATTTCAATGGATCGACAACCATCTCCGGTGGCGATACGACCGTAGAGGGTTCGGTTCCGGAGCCCTCGACCCTGGCGATGTTCGGCATCGGCGCGTTCGCGCTTGCCGGAACCTTGCGGCGAAAGCTGCTGCTCACGCGTGAGGTGGGCAAGTCTGCTGCAAGTCTGACTGAACGGATCTAGCTCGACAGAGTTTTATTCCCCCGACGCGCTTAACGCCTGCACAATCGTGCGGGCGTTTTGCGTGGCGAACTATCGTAGAATTGATTTCTTGCCTGAACCTTCCGAACTAGACGGTCTGGTGGTGGTGCTGGTGCGCCCGCGCAATCCTCTTAACATTGGCGCGGCGGCGCGAGCGATGAGCAATTTTGGCGCACATCGACTTCGTCTGGTAAATGCTTACGCCCCTGGGTTTCGCGAGGCCCGTTCCGCAGTGGGAGCTTCTGATCTACTGGAGACAGCGGAAGAATTTAAAACAGTCGCCGCGGCGGTTGCGGATTGCGCACTGGTCGTGGGCACAACGGCAATTCGCAAACGCGTGCTGCCGGAAGCGCCGCGGCGTCTGGATGCTGATTCCGGGAGCACGATTCGACAGCAGCTTCAGACGGCGCGAGTCGCGATCTTGTTCGGCTCGGAGAAAATAGGGCTGACGAACAGCGATTTCAGCCACTGCCACTGGCTGCTGAACATTCCCACCAAAGAGAAAAATATTTCCATGAACCTGGGGCAGTCGGTCGCGGTGTGTCTGTATGAATTAGCGCGAGGCGCGCCGCTGGCGCCGGTGGTGAAAGAGGTTGAGCTGCCAACTGCGGATCAGGTCGAGCACATCACCGAATGTCTGCTGGAGTCGCTGCGCATCAGCGGCTACGTGAAGCCGGGAACGGATGAGATGTTCGAGAAGAAAGCCCGCCGATTGATCCTGCGATTCAAGCTGGAAGCGTATGACGCGAAGCTACTGCTGGGGATGATGCGGCAGATTGTATGGAAGCTGCGGCAGGGGGAGAAGGGGTAGCGCGATTCCGGCTGCATGGATGGCGCGAAGAAACAGCAGGTCCTTCGACTGCGCGTCCCATTTCGCTCCGGAATGAGAAGCTCCGGTCGGGACGACAATTTGTGGTCGAGACGACAATGTTTAGGGATGGTTAGGAGTGACTCGTCGACGGCGATTCTGACTGCTTAATGTTTAACCCGCTCGGGCGATGCTTGCGTGGAGCCACGCTTGAAGCGGAATTGGAGCACCCAGGCGCTGTCGGCGGGTTTGCCATCTACAACGGGGGCGGAGAACTCCCAGCGCTCCGCTGCCTTCATCGCTAGTCCGGCAAAGTATTTGCTGGGGCCGGCTGATTTGAATTTTGCGGATGTCACCTTGCCGGACGAATCCACTTGCACCTGCACACTGACCTTGACTGTGCCGGTGATGGTGTTGCGCGCGCTCTGAGGAACCTCGGGTAGAACCTGGTGCAGGACATCGCCGCGAGTCGCGACGGCTTTCGGCGCAGTCGGAACGGGCGCGGGACTCGGTAGCGCCGGTGCGGCGCTCGCGGGATCAGTTCTGTTCGTTTCTGGATGGCGTGTTTCTGCGGCAGTAATTTGTGCAGGAGCGGTTTCAACCGGAGCTGGTTTTGCCGGAGTGCTCGCTGTCGGTGCAGATGGGTGCGGAACGGGAGCGGCCGCGGCGGGTGCAGTATCCTCAATCTTGACTGGGCCAAGCTGGCTGGACGGCTTTCGCGGAAAGACTGTGCGGTATAGAAATATTCCTATTATCGCGAGGAGCAGCAGGGCGACGGGGATGATCACGCGCCAGGGGTTGCCGTAAGCAGCCGCGGAAGATGCTTCAGCAACGGGGGCGGGAGCCGGAACCGATCGCCCAGCCGGCTGCAGCCGCGCCTGGATCTCGTCGAGTGAGCAACGCCGCTTGGGATCCAGATGCAGGCATTCGCGGGCGATGCCGCGGAAGGGTTGCGGGACGCTTTCCGGCGGATTGGGATCGTGACGCGAAGTCTCACTTTCGGCTTCGGCTTCGAAAGAGACATTTTGCGTGAGAGCTGCGACCAGCGTGACTCCGATGGACCACACGTCGCCCGCGGGCGATACGATTCCGGCGGCGGTTTCGGGTGCGTCGTAGACGTCACGACGGCCTTGCGCGGGTTCGGTCGTGGTAACGATTTCGTCGGACGAGAGTTTCAGTTCATCGCCCATGGCGTGAACGTTCGAGGGCTTGACGCGGCCGTGTACGAATCCTTTGTCGTGAAGAAAAGAAAGAGCGTCCAGTAAAGGCGGAAGCAGATCGGTCACTTCAGAGGGCGCGAGCGCGCGCTGAGGGAGAATCTGCGAGAGATCTTCTTCGGCATATTCCATGACGCAGTACAGCAGTGGCGTGCCGTCGAGGCGGCAGCGTCCAGCTTCGTAGATGCGCATGAGATGAGGATGAGAAAGCTGAGCGGCGGCGCGCCAGCGCGCCAACTGGCGGTCGGCGTCTGGGCCGGCGGCGATTAGTTTGATGGCGACCTTTCCTGAGTAGCCGGGGCGTTCGGTGAGAAAGACGGCACTGTGATCGGAGCCGCCGAGCCACTGCCGAAGCGGAAATTTCCCGTCGACACGGCCCTCCCACTTCTTCCAGTCCCCAGGATTACTCATGAACGGCTCTCCGCGAACAGACATTCTATGCCATTGGTGAAAAAGGGGTAAATACAGGCATTTCGCGGGGCCGGTTGGAAAATAATTCGTCTCGGGTTGGAATGGGCGCGGCTTGGAGCCGCGCCCACGGTAGACATGACTGATCGATCTCACCTGGTTTTGTAGCTGAAGGTCACCTTGGTTTCTTCATCGAGCACGAGCGGACGGACGAAGCTGAACGACGTTCCAGTTCGCGGGACGTCGACTGCTACCGGCAGGACGCCTGCAACCCGCTTTTGCAAGTTCATCACATTGGCGGAAGCGCTCTGCTGGTTTGAAGCGGCGGGAGGCAGCTTCGCCAACTCGTTCAAGTTGCGGCCATTCATGGGGCCACCTATGTTGCCTGCCAGGGCTCTGTCCGTGGAGTAGGTCCACGAAGTCATCGATGACTCGGTGTTAAGCTGGGGAGCACTGGCCGTGACTTCCACAGTCTCGGAAGCGGCGGCGACGCTCAACGAGAAGTTGTACATCGATGGCTGACCGGCTTCGTAGTTGAGATTCACGACGGTGGTACGGAAGCCGGGCATCTCAACTCTGGCTTTGAAAGTGCCTGATCCCATGCCGCCCAGCACCCAACGGCCCTGCCCATCGGTCATTGCAATTTGGGTTGCTCCGTTGGCGGAGTTCGTGACGGTGACGCGCGCGTTGGGAACGACGGCGCCGCTGGGATCGGTGACGTAGCCACCCATCTGTCCGGGAAGCGCCGCCACGCGATAGTCGGAGGCGCCTGCATCGCGACCTCGTTCCGCGTTGATTGCATCGCCCTCATGAAACGCTGCCGGAACGAGATTCGCGGCGATCACGTCGCCACCGAAATCTTTGACTTTGTATTGCTCGGGCAAAAACACTTCCCAACTCAGCAGGCTGATGGGAATGTCCATGGTGGGAAGGCTGAGTTCGGCACCACCTTTTTTCGCGAACGGGGCTCCGGAGTGCATGAACACGAAGGAAACCGTATAGGAGCTAGTGGGATGAAATCCTACGCGCAGGAGCGGCACGCGGCTGCCATCAGGGCCTTGCACGGGCTTCACGCGTTCACCGCCGACGTCGGCTGAGAGAATTGTCGCGCCCGCAGGCAGAGCGACTTTGAGGAATGGCTGAGCCTGATTTTTGAGAACCAGTTTCACTTCCGTCAGCGACTTGCCTTCGGTTGTGACCAGCGTTGTGACCTGTGCGCTTTCGGCTTCGGCGGCGAGAACGCTGCCGTCGGGGAAGCGCACCCAGGAGAGAGCCAGCGTGGGAGTGTCGCTGGGCTGCTTGTGATAGCGGAACGCGGCCTGGGGCGGGAAGTGCGCCAGGGATCGCAAATAAGGATTGGCTTCTTTTACATCCATGCGCTTCAGGCCGCCGCCTTCGGTCGCGGTGAGTTCCATGGTGCCGGCGCCTTCGACGAGGACTTCGCCGGTTTCGCGCTGCGCCTTCTTGAAGCTGAGGAAAGGAACGTCGGCTTGCGCGCCGTTGATGGCGAGCGCTCCATCGAGATCAGAAACTGGTGGCTGCGCTGGCCGGGTGCGTTTACTTTCAGAGTCAGGATACCGTTGTTGGTTTCCGAGGAATCGAGAGTGGCACCGGTGACGCCGGTGACTTCGTAGCCCTGCGGGAGATCGAGGTGAAATTGCGACGGCTCGCCCGCCACCACGGTGATGTCGGCGAGCACGGCGACGCGCATTTCGGCTTCGCTGACTGAGATGAGCGTTTTAGCGTCGGCGAGGAATCGGACTTCGCGCGGTACGGCTGGAGTTACAGTTTCACGCGTGGTCCACCAGATGTTGGCGGGCTGGCCGGGAACCAGCGTGGCTTCGATGGCGGTGTGTCCGTTTTCGGATTTGCGGCTGGTGATGATGCCGGGGCTGATGTTGGCGACGGTGTGGTCGCCGGGGATTACGAGTTCGAGTTGCACGCTGCCCGCGGCGGGCGCGGGCACACTGATGGCGGCGCGGCCGGCTTCGACGCGCAGCGGGAGCCCGGCATCGAGCGCGATGGAAAATTCTCCGGGGCCTGGCAGCAGCGCCATGTGCGTGCCGTTTTCCTGGAGCAGGGGGACGCCTTTGCCGTTCTGGTGGGCGTCGAGCACGGTCATTCCGCTGGTCAGCGGAACTTTGCTGACGCCTTTGCGAAAGACTTCGCCTTCGAGTTGTACGGTGCCGCGTACGCCGTCATTTTCGATGTGCAGTCTAACGTCGGCATGTTTGATCGAGTAGGGAAGCGGCGCGACGTCGGACTTCTTCGGCGGCTTGGCCGCAAGTTCTACCAGCTTGTTGTATTCGTCGAGGGTGAGCGTGACGTTGCCGGAATCGGGCAAGGGCAGCGCGGATTTTTCCTGTTGCGCAAATATCGGCCCCGCAGATATGCCGCACAGCAGCAGCGCCACGAAAATATTTTTCATCGAGATGCTCCTCATCGCAAAGTTCGTCATCGCACACCTGCCTTTTTGTCGCGCTGGAAGTTGAATTCTGCCGCGGGGGATTGGTTCTCGCTGGTGAGTTCGGCGACCAGGAAGATCGACGGGCCGAATGCGGGGAAGGTGACGTTGATGGGCAAAATGCCGGTCACTTTCCCGGACATCGATTTGGCTTTGAACGAGTCGAGGAGCGCCTGCGTTGAATTCTTCTTGTCGTCACTGCCCTGCAGTTGGGCGTATTGGTCTACGCGGTCGAACTGCTTTTGGGCTGCGACCGGCGAGGCACTTCCGGTCGTTGCTCCTCCGCCCATGCCGGCGCCTGGTTCGCCCACTGGCGGTGACAGAGCCGTCGAAGTCGGATTCGCATACTCCTGCGGGTGAAATGTTCCGGGCTCGGCCGATACCTTGAACAGCGGCGGGTAGTAGAGCAGCAGCCCGGTGCGGGAGATGGGAAGATCGAGCGCAGGCAGTGTTACTTTTTCCTGGCCTTTGTCGTTCCATGCTGTGGCTTTGGTGAGATACAGAATCTCAACCGCGAACGCAGGCGCGTCGTCGCCGCCGCGCGATTTTTCCAGCGGCAGAAGTAAGCTGCCATCCGGCGATTGGCCGGGACGCACCGGGCGGCCGGCGAGCGTGACGCTCCAAACGGTCGCGCCCGCGGGCAGAGTCACTTTTACGAAGTTGCGCTGATTGTTGCGCACCGCGTAACGCGCCTGCACTAATTCTTTTCCGTCGGTGCTCATCAGCACCTGATAGCGAGCTTCTTCAACGTTCGCCATCAGAACGGCTTGCTGGTCGTAGCGAGCGACATTGATGCTCAGGCTGCGGTCTTTTCCGGCTTCGCCCGACTTGGCGCGAAACGCGACCAGGGCCGGCGATTGGCGGTTCGCGACCATCTCGCCGAGATCGGTGGCGTCGGCATCTTCGAGGCCCTGCGCTTTCTGGTCTTTAATTTCGCCCGCGCCCAAAATTTCTACAGCGACGCCGCCGGTGTCGCGCTCCGTGTTCTCGAGGCCGCAGGAGGGGAATGTCGATGATGCCATCCTTGGGCAGACGGGCCTCGCCGTTGATGACGAAGCGCGCGCTGTGCTCGACCGGTTCGAGGAAGGTGACGGAGAGTTCTCCGTTCTTCATCTCCCAATCGGCGACCATGGCGCCGGAAACCTGGTTGATGGTTATTTTTTGCGGAAGCTGGATGCGGACTTCGCGGGCCGCGCCCTGCACTACTTCAAAATTAGCTTCCGCATAGATCGACGTTGAGTCTTCCGCCAGGCTGGTCAGTTGGGTGAGCGATCCGCGCAGGCGCAGTGGCAGTTCGATGTGGTGATCTTCTGTTTTCTTCCGCCAGGTGAATGTTAGAGCTTCGTTTCCGCGGGCGTAGGCGAGCCACTTGGTTTCGCCAGCGGCCTCGGATTTGTCGGAGAGCAAGCCGCCGCTGATTCTGAGATCGACTCCTTGCTGCGGCAGCAGCACCGCGGCGCGGGTAACTCCGGATTCTGTGGAGGGCAGAGAAATGGTTTCGTCGCCGGCATTTGAGCTGACCGGTACATCGATATCGAGCAGCAATTCGAAGCGTCCGGCGTGCGACAGCATGGCGGAAAGATGCGGTCCGGCTTTGCCTTTGTCGCCGGGAACCAGCGATACCAGCTTGCCATCGAGCCGCGCCTCTCGCACGAGCAGGCCGGCAGGGACGGGCACGCGGACCCATCCATCTTTCAAAACGTCGACGGTAAGGCTGGCGCGACCGGCCGCGAGATCGCCGGCAACGTGCAGGTCGTAGTCGACGCGTGTGAGCGTCGCGTCCAGCGGAGGCGGTTCAGGGTCGTGATCTACGGGATACGCTTTTGCGCGCAGCACGCGATATTCTTCCACCGGAATCACCACCCAGCCGGCTGCGTGCGGAGATTCGGCGGCTTTGTCTTCGGCTCGGGGCGCGGCTTGCGCGGCTGCTCCCCAACAGATGGAAGCGATCACAATGCAGGGAAAAAACGGTCTCAGAACGGATCGTCTGAGTTGCGGGAAGACGGGAAGAATCGATTTTGTCATGTTCAAACCTCGTTTGGTTCAAACCTCACTCCAACGGTGGAGGGAATGCGCGTCCGCCCGGCGGGGGATGTTTCGGGCGCTTCGGCATGCAGAGGGAGAATGCTCAGGCGGGAGAAAATTGCAGAGAGAATTTAGTAACCATTACCGTCGCGGGCCGCATCTGGGGGCGCGCCGGACGGCACCTTCTGCTGTACCATAGCCAATCGAGCAACGCGGCCGCGGGCGCATCAGTTCGGCGGGTCTCTTCCGGAGGGTCCGATGCCTTATAGCACGGAGAAATCGAAGCAGATTTACGACAGCACGCAGGGTGTGCTGATCGAGGGCAGCAGTTCCTCGTCGCGCGGGCCGGCGAATTTCGGCGAGTATCCGATTTTCATGGAGCGCGGCCGCGGTTCGCGGATTTACGACGTCGACGGCAATGAATACATCGACTGGATGATGGCATTCGGCGCCCTGCCGCTGGGCCACGCGCATCCCGAGGTAGTGGAAGCCATCACGGGAGCCGCCGCGACCGGAGCGCATTTCGCCAGCGCGACGCCGATAGAACTCGAAGTAGCGGAGATGCTGCAGTCGATCGTTCGCAACGCCGAGCGCGTGCGCTTCGCCAATACCGGCACCGAGGCGATGATGGCCGCGATTCGCCTGGCGCGCGGCGTGACCGGGCGACCGAAGGTTCTGAAATTTGAAGGCCACTATCACGGCTGGCACGACGACTTGCTGGTGAGTTCGAATGTGATGCCACCGAGTGCGCTGGGATTGCGCAGCGATCCGGTGAAGATTCCTGACAGTTCCGGCCTGAATCGCAGCGCGCTCGCCGACACAATTGTGGTGCCCTGGAATGATTTGAAGCTGCTGCAGCGCGCCGTGGAAAATCATCCCGGCCAGATCGCGGCGATCGTCAGCGAAGGAATCATGGCGAACATGGGGGTGATTCCTCCGGCGAAGGGATTTCTGCAGGGACTGGAAGATCTCGCGCACGCCAACGGAATTCTTTTTATTCTGGACGAGACGATTACAGGATTCCGCATCGCCCCCGGCGGCTGCCAGGAATATTACCGGCTCTCGCCGGACCTGGTGACCTTCGGCAAAGCTCTGGGCTGCGGCTTGCCGGTGGCTGCTTTGTGCGGGCGCGCCGAGGTCATGGACGCGTTGCAGTGGGGAGGTGTGCTGCACTACGGCACGCACAACGGATCGCGCATCGGAATGTACGCAGCGCGCGCCAACCTGCGTGTGCTGACGCGCGACGACAATGCCGCGTTCGCGCATACCTGGCGCATTGCCGAGCGGTTGTGTGATGGGTTGACGTCATTGTTTCGGCACAAGGGAATTCCTGCGATTGTGCAGAGAGTCGGGCCCATGTTTCAGATCATGTTCACCGAGCAGGCTGCGATCCGCGACTATCGCGAGTTTTGCCAGTTTGTGGATCGGGCTGCGTTTCAGAAGTTTGTGCTGTCGCTGTTTCCGTTCGGCGTATATATGTCGCCGTCGGCGGCGCTGCATTCGATTGTTACGCTGGCGCATTCGGACGCGGATGTTGACTTGACGCTGGAGGCGGCGGAGAAGGCGCTGGAGAAACGGTGAACGAGCAATCGAGCAAGCTCGCAGAACGCGCGGCCCAACTTCTCTCGCTCGAGGGCAGAGTTGCGATCGTTACTGGCGCGGCTTCGGGGATTGGGCGTGGTATCTCGCTTCGCATGGCTGAGATGGGCGCATTTGTGGCTCTGCTTGATATTGACGACGTTAAAGGTCGGGCATGCGCCGCTGAAATTGAAAGTCGCGGCAGAGAAGCGATTTTTCTGAACTGCGATGTGCGCAGCGGCGCGGAATGCCGGCGTGTGGTCGAACGTGCAGTCGCGCAGCGCGGGCAGATCGACATTCTGTGCAATTGCGCCGGGGTTGCGATTCGCAAGGACATTGTCGAACTCACTGAGGACGAATGGGATTTCGCACTCGACGTGACGCTGAAGGGAATTTTTCTGCTCTCGCGCGAGGTCGTGCCGCATATGATCCGCAACGGTGGAGGCAGCATCATCAACATCGGTTCGGGATGGTCGCTTAAGGGAGGTCCGCGGGCGGCGTCTTACTGCGCGGCGAAAGCTGGGGCGGTGAACCTGACGCGTGCCATGGCCATTGACCACGGCAAGAATAATATTCGCGTGAATTGCGTTTGCCCGGGAGATGTGGATACGCCGATGCTTCAAGGCGAGTGCGCGCAATTGGGCGAGGACCCGCAGACATTTATGCGCGAGGCCGCTCGTCGTCCGCTGGCGCGGGTCGGCACTCCGGAGGATGTTGCCAATGCGGTTTTGTTTTTGGCGAGTCCGATGTCGAGCTGGATTACGGGCGCGGCGCTGGTGGTGGATGGAGGGGGGCTGGCGTGAGGTCAGCGCCTTTTGTGCCTCGGCTTGGCCCAGCGGCTAAAGCCAGCTTTTCATTTCCCGGCGACTTACGGCGCGGCTTAAAGCCGCGCCCTTTCAGAGCGGACCGAAGCCATCCCTTTCCGAGTCGCTAGAGTCGGCTCTTTCTGAAACGACCGCAATCGTAGTTACTGTCCGCGTCTCTGCCTTGCGGCTTCGTAGAGTACGATGCTGCCGGCGACGCCGGCATTCAGTGACTCGACTTGCGGCAGATGCGGGATCGCGATCAGTTCGTCGGCTTGGGCGAGTACGGCGCGGGGCAGGCCTGAGCCTTCGCTGCCGACGAAAATCGCTGCGGGACCGGTGAGGTTGGCTTGATCGAGCGGCGTGCCTTTGTGTGCGGAGGTTGCGATCAAGCGCACGCTCTGCGCGCGCAGTTTCGCGGAAATCTCTTCCAGACCGCCTGCGTTTTTTCCAACCACTACGGGAAGCCGGAAGACCGATCCGGCCGAGGCGCGAATCACTTTCGAATTCAGAGGACTTACGGTGCCCTCGCCCAGGATCACGCCAGCGCTGCCGAAGGCTTCGGCCGAGCGCAGGATCGTGCCGAGATTGCCGGGGTCTTGGAGTCCGGCGAGAACGACGATGGGGCCGACCTGCAGCCGTTCCAGAATGTCGGCCGGAGAAAATTCTTTCATGCGAACCAACGCGGCTACTCCCTGCGGAGTTTCGCTGGGAACGGCGTCGTCGAAAAGTTTGTCGGGAAGCAGCAGCGTGTCGACGTTGGCGCCGATCTGGGGGAGAAGACGGTCGGCCAGATTTTGAGCCGACTCTTTGAAAAAGACGGCGCGAAAGCGCAGGCCGCTGCGCGTGGCCTCCTCCACAATGCGCAGGCCCTCGATGGCGCAGTTGCCGTCTTCGCTGCGTTCGGCGCGGGCGAAGGCCTGGCGGAGTTCTTTCACCAGCGGGTTGTGTTTGCCTTCGATGCGGCGCAGACGGTGCTGGGCGGGCGCGGATTCTGAGGATCGGGTCATTGAAGAGGTAAGTGCATCATACGCTGCCGCTTCATCTTGTCGCATTTTGCCGTATTATGATAGGTTTCGCGGTCATAATAAACTCGCACCTTAACTCGCACCATAAATCGCAGCTGTGGCCGATTGAGAAGGGAGCGCCGTGCGCGCCGAGATTCTGAAAATCAGTAGCGATAGTCCTGAAGTATCACTGATCAAGTACGCCGCCGATCAGATTCGTTCCGGGGAAGTGCTGGGAATGCCGACGGATACTTTTTATGGACTGGCGGCCGACCCGTTTAACCTGCGCGCGGTCGACAAGGTGTATGACATCAAGACGCGCTCGCGCCACAAGCCGTTGTCGCTGCTGATTGAAAGCACCGACCAGGCGGAGGAACTGGCCAAGCCGCTGCCGGAGGAATTTTATGCGTTGGCGCGGAAATTCTGGCCGGGGCCGCTGACCATTATCGTGAAAGCCGGCTCGCGTTTGCCGCTCAAAGTGACCGCCAACACTGGCAACGTCGCGCTGCGCGTGCCTAATGCCAAAATTCCGCTCGCGGTGGTGACGGCGGCGGCGATTCCGATCACCGCGACTTCGGCGAATCTTAGCGGTGCTTCGGAGTGCACGAGCGCTGAGCAGGTGCGCGAGCAACTCGAAGGGCGCATCAACATTATTGTCGATGGCGGAGCGTCGCCCCGAGATGTGGCCTCGACCATCATTGATCTGAGCGACGAGGTCACGCGTTGGCGGATTATTCGCGAAGGTGCAATTCCTGCCGACGATATCTCGAAGTTCTTTGCGGGATGAACCTTAAATTCTGAAAGATATTTCTAGGCTCAATACAAAGAATGACCGTTGAAGCCGCCAACCAGCATCCTCCGCCGCGCTGGTGGCTTCGTCTGTTGGTGCTGGCTGTTGCGGCGGTTGCATCGTTTCTCGCGATCACTGCGGTGCAGGTGATTCAGACCGCGTCCCTCCAGGAAATTCATCCTGCCGACGCGATAGTCGTCTTTGGCGCTGCGGAATATTCCGGGCGTCCGTCTCCAGTGCTGCGCATGCGGCTCGACCACGCGCTGGAAGTATTCCACCGAGGTGTGGCACCGGTCGTGATTACAACGGGCGGAGCCGCTGCCGATCCGACTTTCAGCGAAGGCGGCGTGGGCCGGGATTATCTGATGCACCACGGCGTCCCTGAGAGGAGTTTGATTGCCGAGACCCAGGGCCGCGACACGGCGCAATCGGCGGTTCGCGTGGCTGTGATTATGCGCGCGAACGGACTGCACAGTTGCGTCGCGGTCAGCGATGCTTATCACGTTTTTCGCATTCGCAAACTTCTGGAGCACGAGGGCATCGCCCCGGTTTATGTGGCGCCTCGCCCGGACTCGCGTCCGCACAGCGTTTGGCAGCGTTCGGTTGCGGTGTTGCGGGAGGCCAGTAGCTATTTATTGTGGCGAGTCGGAATCACCTAGGAAGCAGTCTGAGCGAGGAGCCTTTACCAGCCATTCCTCTTTCGCAGTTCCGTGATGTGAGCTACGTGGTGCTTTCCATGCCACGCATACAGCGCCAGATTTTTCTCGAGACTGACCAGGCCAAGTTCGGGATGGCGGAAGGTTCGCTTCCAGTCCGCCGCCGAGAAGGAGCACAGCAGCTGCATCCAGCGATGGTGCAGGGAATCGAGCAGCGTCAGGGAAACTTCGATCGGCGTAGATTTCGTGTCTGCGAGATCGGCCCACAGTTTCTGCTCGTAGGGTTTGATGGTCGGGTCATCTTCAGTAAGTGCCAGCTTGAAGCGGATGTAGGCGTTCATGTGGCTATCGGGCACGTGGTGGACGACTTGGCGAACGGTCCATCCGTCGGGCCGGTAAGGCGTTTCGAGTTGCGCGTTGGATAGTCCAGCGATCGCGGCCCGCAGGTTGGCCGGGGTGCTCTCGATGTCGTCGAGGGATTTCTGTTTCTGGTCTGCGGTCAGGGGTCCGTCGAAATGAAACTTGCCGATGGGGTAACTGAGATCGGTCATCGCGCCTCCAGAAATAAGTTTGTTCCTCAGATGACGTGGCGCCAATGAAAAGCTTCAGAATCGGGGCGCCGGGAGCCACCGAGAAACTCCCTCCCTTTGGGTGAAAAAATTGCGAAGAAAAAATCGGGGCAATCGCTGCGCCCCGGTTCGCTTTCCAGCTTTTCTTAGCTACAGCTTGATCTTGAACACGACTCCGTCGCCGATGCCGCCGTCCAGAGTCATGCCGTATAAGTCCCCTTTGGAATCGAGCACGAGTCCGCAGTAGGGAACGCCGCCATCCGGTCCGCCGGTGAACTGGTGGAGGACCGTGAATTTTCCCGCCGGAGTCAGCCTGAAGACAATTCCGCAACCGCCATCGCATCCCGCGTTGCCGCCGCTGGAGGCGGTTCCATACAAATTGCCTTGCCCGTCGCGAACTAAGCCCGCCCAGGGATCGGACCCGCCGGCTCCGCCGGTGAACGAATGCAAGATGGTGAGTTTGCCAGCGGAATCCAATTTGAAGATCCTGCCATTGGGCTGGCTGGTGGTTCCACCCTGAGTCGTGCCGTAGAAGTTCCCCGCCTGGTCGCGAACCAGATGCTCATCTCCGGGCCATTCTCCGTCCGTCGCGGGATACGGGAACTTGAAGAGGATGGTCTCGTCGCCGCTCGGGTTCAGCTCATAAACTACGCCGCAGCCGATGTTGAGATCGGGAACACAGCCGCTGATTCCGCCGCCCTGGGTCGTGCCATAGAGATTGCCGGCGGAGTCGCGGATCAAGCCGCCGATTACGTCGCCGCCGTCTCCGGAGGCACCGTCAAAGTTGTGCAGCACGGTTTCGTTTCCCGACGAATCCACCATGAAGGCCGTGCCCCAGTTATAGAGCCCACCGAGATACGTGGTGCCATAGAGATTGCCTGCGGAGTCGCGAACCAAGCCGGCGTTGGGAGTGGCGCCATCCACTCCGCCGGAAAAGTTGTAGAGCACGGTTTCGACGCCGTTTGCGTCCAGCTTGTAAACCGTTCCGCAACCGTAATTGTTGCAGGCACTGCCGGAGGTTCCGCCTCCGGAGGTGGTGCCGTAGAGGTTACCCTCAGTGTCCCGCACCAGCGTTCCTTCGGGATATTTGCCATCGGTGGTGGCTCCGGTGAAGGAGTAGAGGATGGTGATGACGCCGCTCGGAGAAAGCTTGAACACGGTGCCGCAACCGCCGTCGCAGGATTCGTTGCCGCCCAGAGAGGTTACTCCGTAGAGATTTCCCGAGGAATCCAGGATCAAGCTGCCGTAGATGGGATCGAAACCGTCGGATGCGCCTGCGAAGGCGTGCAGGACACTGAAGCCCTGCGCCTGCGCTGCGGGGGCCGCAAGCGTGAACGAAACGGCGACGAGCACGACGAACACGGAAAGGAAACGGACGGATAAAGTAGCGAGTCGCGGATTTGACATGGGATGCACTCCTTGAAGTTCGTGAGATCAAGCGGGGCCGGAACGCAAGATGGAGAGCACCCTTGGGGAAGGCGATGCGGATCATACTGCGGGCGCTTGAGAAGACGCAATGTGCAATTTCTTGCGACCTCCCTCGGCGGTGCGTCCATTATCGTTGTCTTACCTATTGTACGTAATCAATACGTACAGCATTGACGCATCGACTTCTCAGGTGTACTGTTTCAATATGTACATTGGAGCGATGCCTTATGCCTAGAATCGCCGTGGAAGATAACAGCAGGATGTCCCTTCGGATTCGACCGGAGGAAAAGGCCCTGCTTTTGCGCGCGGTGGCGCTGAACCACACTGATCTCACGGATTTTGTGCTCCGACACGCTCTACGGGCCGCCAAGGCTGTGATTGAGAAGGCGGATCAAGTTCAACTCTCGGAGAGAGACAGTTGGCGCGTCCTGAAGTTGCTGGAAAACCCTCCCGCCCCGAACGCCAAGTTGATGGCCGCGGCGCGGTCTTTGCCAAAGCGGTCATAGTCGTGGGGGCATGGCACGAAGAACCGATCGCGCGGAAGCATGATCGAGATGTTTTTGATTGCGGCGAAGAAGCGTTGAATGAATTCCTGCGCCGTTACGCCCGCAAGAGCCATGATCGAGGCGGCGCGAAGACCTTTCTCGCAATTGACGACGACGGCGAGACCATTCTCGGCTATTACAGTCTGAGCCCCGCGTCCATTCAGTATGCCAGGACGCCGGACATCGTCAGCCACGGCTTGCCACGTCATGATGTTCCAGGATTCCGTCTGGCGCGGCTGGCGGTCGATCGGAGATTTCAGGGTCGGGGGATTGGCGGACAACTTCTGCTGGCTGCGGGGCGGCGCTGCCTCTTGGCCGCGGCCGAGGTGGGCGGCGTTGTCCTGGTCATCGATGCCAAGAACGAGCGCGTCGCGGGCTGGTATGCCGGTTACGGTGCTGTGCCTTTGTTGGATGCTCCGTTATCTCTGCTGTTGCCGCTTTCGACCATTGAGGCCGCTCTGAGAAAAGCTGGGAAATATTGAGTCAACGTTCTGTCTGGATTCAAGTGGCGCCCCGGGCCTCCGGCCAGATTCCCGGAATCCCGTTCGTTAACTACAACCCCTAGCGCCCACTCGTCCCGAACCCCATCCCGTACGGCTTTTAATTTCGATTACCCTCGCTCCCAACATGCCACTCGATTGGTGCATCCAAGTGGTGTTCTGGGCTAAACTCTCTGTGCTGTGGGGCTTAGCTTAAGCGTTTAGCGGGAACATTTCGCGAATCGATCCCGCGGGCGGCTCTCGCGCCGCTGTATGGGATCTGCCTTCGGGGGAAACTATGCCGTCGTCGACTTGGTCAGGTCACTTAACGTTCGGACTCATCTCCATGCCGGTGCGTCTTTTTTCCGGCGCGCGCAGCAGCGGCATTTCGTTCAATATGCTGCATCGCACGGACAAGTCGCGGCTCAAGCAGCAGTACGTTTGTTTGGCCGACGGCCAGGTGGTGGATCGCGCCGACATCGTGAAGGGCTACGAGTATCGCAAAGACGAATACGTCGTCATTGAGCCCGACGAGATCAAGAAGATCGAACCGCAGACCGCGAAGACCATGGAGATTCTGGAATTCGTGAAGGCCAGCGACGTCGACCCAGTTTATTTCGAGTCGTCGTATTACATGCTGCCGGAAGAAGCGGGGCGCCGGCCCTATGCGCTGCTGACCAAGGCGCTGCAGGAGAGTGAATATGTCGCCATTGCCAAGATCACGATGCACAATCGCGAATATACGGTCTTCCTGCGTCCGCACGAAGGCGGCATGATGCTGCATACCATGTATTACGCCGACGAAGTGAAGAAGGTCGAAGGCTTCGGCGCGCCCGACGTGGAGTTGAAAGATGCGGAAGTGAAAGTCGCGCACCAGTTGATTGAGGCCCTGGCTGACGAATGGGATCCGGAAAAATATAAAGACAACTTCCAGGAAAATCTGAAGAAGCTGATCGAGACCAAACTCGAAGGCGGAGAAGTCGCGGCGGTCGAGAAGCCGAAAAAGCTGGCCCCGGTGGTCGACCTGATGGCGGCGTTGAAGCAGAGCCTGGCGCAGATGGAAGGCAAGAAAAAGCCGGCTGCGGCCATCACGACCGAGGAACCAGCAGCAGCGACTGCAAAGGGACGCCGGGGACGGTAACGAGTCTCGCGCGTTGCCACTTCTGGCTGCCCTACCGCACAGTCTTTTTGTCGGGTGCGGGCAACTTTTCGGCGCCGTCACGGTTCAATACATTGCAAGTGGGGCTTACTTTGCATTTCGCCAGGGGGATTCGCATGCCTCGACGCGCTTCCGGGCCCACGGCTGCCTTTTTACTCGCTCTCTCGGTTTTTTGGACGGGGTGCGGCAGCACCCTTCACACCACTTGTGACGGTGTTTCCAACTCGACTTGCGGCTGCGGGCCGACCGCGAACATCGCATGCCCCGCTGATTTCCTTTTTCTGCTTTACGCCACGACGACCTCGAATCAGGTTCTCAGTTTTTCCGTCAATTCGTCTGGGTCGCTGACCGCGCTGCCTTCGGCGACCGGCCCGGCGAATTCGGAAAGCGTAGCGACTTACTTCAACACGCTGCAGTTCGCTGACACGTCGACCAACTCAGTGGACAGCATTCTGGTCGATCAGGTGACCGGTGCTGTGACGCCCATCCAGGGATCTCCATTTTTACTCGGCACAGCGGGGGGCGGGCCGACGAGCATCATGGTCGGTCCTTACGGGTATCTCTATGCCACCGAACCCAACGGCACAATCGTCGGGCTGTCACCTAATTCGGAGGTGGGCGCGTTCTCCTCTCCGCTGCCGCATTCGCCATATCCTGCCGGGGTCGCGCCCTCGCAGATGGCGTTCGCGGCGCAGGGCGATTCGGGAACTTTTTTCTTATATGCTGCTGACTCGGCAGACCCCAACGGAGGCATCCTCGCGTACTCTCTGGATTCCTCCGGAGCGCTCGCTCCGCTTCAGGGTTCGCCTTTCCCAACGCTTCCGAACGCGAACCCTTCGTCGGTACTTTTTGCTCCTTACTTTCCGAGTGTGGGGACGCAGGGTACCCAGTTTCTTCTTGTATCTTTGACCGGCGAGGCGAAGGTCGCGGTATTTGCCATCGATTCAACTGCAGGAGGCCTGACTGCTGTGCCAGGTTCACCATTTTTGGTCGGGAACGGACCTGCCACTCTCGCGGCGGACGCGTCGAATCATGTTTTTGTCATGAATGCCACGGACCATACCGTCTCGGCGTTTAATCTGGGCAGCAACGGCGTGTTGAGTGCGATCGGCTCGCCAGTTTTGGTGGGCACAGCGAGCGGCGGAATGGCTTACGCAGAGTCCTACACTTCGGCGGAACTTTTCGTTGCCGATACGGCGGCGAGCGCGATCTGGACGGTTGACATAGACCCGACCACTGGACAGCTCACAGCGGCAGGGGCGGCTCTGCCGGTTGCCAGTCAACCGCTGCAACTGGCTTTCTTGGGGCCGTAGTTTGCGGTTCAGAGTGAAACGGCGATCGGGGAGCAGGCGAGCCGGCGAAACTGGTGCCTCGCTCTCTGGCGCAGGCGGCTCACAATCGTTACAATATTCGATTCTGTCCCATTTCATGCGAACCAGATCTTCATTCTCCTTCGGGGTGCCGATGAGTTTCCGACGTATGAGCTGGCTGGCGGCGATTGCGCTGGTGGCTGTGCTCGAAATTTCCTGTGGTCAGGTCTATCGCCCCGTGGTTATTCCAGTCAATAATGTTCCCCCGAATTCGGCGGATTTCCACGCTGTATTCGGCATCGCGGCCAACGCTCCGTTCACGCCGGGCACGGGATTCCAGATTGACGTTTCGGGTGACTCCGACATCGGACAAATCAATGCCGGAATCAATCCCACCCACGCCGCGATTCTTCCCAATAATTCCAGGGTATTCGTGGCCAGTGCCGGCAGTCTGTACACCGGGGACGCGGACGTTGTGACCGCATTCTTTTCTGCCGGCGATAGCTCGACCGCAACCGGGCTGGGCAACCCGACCATCTTTACGCTGCCCAACACCGGCGCCAATCAGACCTCTGGAATTCTGTCGCTGACCGAGTCGGGGAGCGTGGTAACGCTGACTCTTAGTAGTGCTCTGATCAACGTGCAGGCTGGAGCGACGGTGGTCGTGTCTGGAGTTGTGACCGGCGGGTCAAATCCTTCGGGCTACGATGGAAGTTTTTCGATTACTTCCATCAGCGGAACCACGATCCAGTATTCGGATTGCCAATTCCTAAACAATGTTTGTACGCCGGTCACGGGATTGCCCAGCGCCTCCGGCGGTCTGGCGACGATTCCGGTGCCGCTGTTTTGCAAATATCTGCCGGACTACGTAGCCACGACGCAAGCCACAGCGGTTTACGTGGCAAACTACGGGGCAGAAACGGCGACCAATCCCGACTGCAATTTCAGCAGCACCGATTCGATCATGACCCTGAGCCCGGTATCGGGCACGATCAGCAATATTCGGTATCTGTGTCGCCCGAATACCACGGACTGTCCTGCCGGGCCGCCGCATCCTGTGGGCATGGTAGAGACGCCGAACGCGTTGAACCTCTACGTCCTCAACCAGAGTCTCAACTCGGTCACCGATCTTTCGCCCACCGACCTGTCTACCATCGGGGCCCCCATCCCAGTGGGTAATATGCCGACCTGGGCGGCGCTGCGGCCGGATGGCTTGCGGCTGTATGTGGTGACGCAGGGGGATGGGCAGCTCTACACGATTCGTACGGACACAAACGCCGTGATTCCTGGATCGCCACAGTCGCTCGGCGGAGTTGGCGGCGCCAACTTCGTGCTCTATGATAAGAGCCTGAACCGTTTGTATGTGACCAATCCCAGCGTCTCGTCGGTGTTCGTCTACGACGCGACCACCGATCCTCCAACGCCCATGGGGAACACCGCGGACCTTACGATCCCTTTGCCGTCGGCGTGTACGTCCTCGACTTGCACCCCGGTTATGCCGGTGGGAGTGGCGGCCTTGCCGGATGGCAGCCGATTCTATGTGGCGAGCTACACCACCGCGGCTGCCGGAATGCCGTGTCCTGATCCGCTGCAAACCGCGGCGAACTGCGTGATTCCGCAGGTCACAATTTTCAACGCACCGGCGCTGACGATCAAGTCGACGATTTTTCCATTGTTGATTCCCGGGACGTCATCGACTGGAACGACTACGAGTCCGTTTGCGCTGGCGCCGGCGGCATTTTGCGCGCCGGTTTTCCCGGCTCCGTGGACTCCGGCGTCGTCGCGCTTCCGCATGTTCGCCACCGCTTCAGAGGACGGTAGCCGGGTTTATGCCAGCCTGTGCGACGGCGGGTCAGTCGCGGTCATCAATACCACGACCGCAACTATTTCCACCGCCGGAAACAATACCCCCGATACGCTGGTCACCGATCTGCCCGCTCCCTTCAGCGCGTCTCCGCCGGTCAACGGCGAACCACCGCCGCAGAATCCGGTATTCCTGTTGACGGGGCAGTAGGGGATTGAAGTGGTGAGGGAGAATTCTGCTCTTCGTTTTGACAGGGCGCGGCTTCCAGCCGCGCCGCGGCTCGCGCTGAATGGAACCGGCTTTAGCCGCTGCGGAGTGCCCGCTACACTTTGACGGGAATTTCTTCCTTCACCGCTTCGCGCGCCGCGTAGTGCGAATCGACATATTCATCGAGAATCCCAATAAACTCGGCGACAATGCGGTCGCCCTTGAGCGTGGTAAACAGGCGTCCGTCGACGTAGACCGGAGCTTTCGGTTCTTCAAACGTGCCAGGCAGGGAAATGCCGATGTTCGCGTGCTTGGATTCGCCGGGGCCGTTGACCACGCAGCCCATCACTGCCAGCTTCATTTCTTCGACGCCGATGTAGCGGCCTTTCCAGGCAGGCATCTGCTCGCGCAGATAGGTCTGAATCTGCTCAGCCATTTCCTGGAAGAATGTGCTGGTGGTGCGCCCGCAGCCGGGGCACGCCGTAACCTGCGGCGTGAAGCTGCGAATGCCCATCGACTGCAGAATCTGCTGGGCCACGCGGACTTCTTCGGTGCGGTCGCCGCTAGGTGCGGGCGTGAGCGAGACGCGAATCGTGTCGCCGATGCCTTCCTGCAGCACCACGCCCATGGCGGCGCTTGACGCCACGACGCCTTTGGCGCCCATGCCGGCTTCGGTCAGCCCGAGATGCAAAGGATAGCTACAGCGCGCCGCCAGCGCGCGGTAGACGTCGATCAGGTCCTGCACGCCACTCACTTTCGCGCTCAGAATAATCTGGTCCGGGCGCAGACCGAATTGCTCGGCCAGTTTCGCCGAGTTCAGCGCGCTCACCACCATCGCTTCCATGGTGACTTCGCGCGCGTCTTTGGGCTCGGCGAGAAGTGAGTTTTCGTCCATCATGCGGGTCAGCAGAGTGGAGTCGAGCGAGCCCCAATTTACGCCGATCCGCACCGGCTTCTGATACTTCACCGCGACTTCGATCATGGTGCGGAAATTTGAATCGCCGGTCTTGCCGATGCTGGCGTTGCCGGGATTAATGCGGTACTTGGCCAGATCGCGCGCGCACTCAGGATACTTGGTGAGCAGAACGTGCCCGTTGTAATGAAAGTCGCCAATAATCGGCACGCGAAGGCCCATCTTGTCGAGTTGCTCGACGATGTGGGGAACGGCTGCGGCCGCTTCATCGTTGTTGACGGTGACGCGCACCAGTTCTGAGCCAGCGCGGGCCAGGGCGGCGCATTGCTGCACGGTGCCGGGGATGTCGGCGGTGTCGGTGTTGGTCATGGATTGCACCACAATCGGTGCATCCGACCCTACGCGCACGCCTCCGACGAGGGCGGTAACGGTTTTTCTGCGTGGAATGATGGCCATATGGGAAGCTTTATTTTATCACGGGAATTCAGGCTTCCTGAACGGATGAACCTCGCTGTTAGCTGAACAACTCGCTATGCGACCCCATGCGGACTAACTGCAAGATTTGCGTGTCCGGCTTGCGGGAAATCAGGAGCAGGTCGGGCTTAAGATGGCATTCCCGGTGATCCTGCCAAACGCCGCCGAGCCCATGGTCGCGATTCTTAGCTGGTAGAGGTGTGTCTTCGATCAGCCGGGCGACGGCCTCAGAGACCAGCGAATCAACATCGCGCTTGTGCTGTCCCTTCTTCTCACGCTTGAAGTCGCGGCGGAAGGCGGTGGTTCGTTCAATCGTCCGCATTGAGGTCGGCCATCAACTCGGAGACACTCTTGAATGAGGCCAGGCCGCCAGCCCGAGCTTCCTTCATGGCGGCGGCTGTCGCGGCATTGGGCACCTTCAGATCAAATGGCAGCGCCTTCTCGGCGGCCACCCGGGTCAGCAACACTCGGACCGCGTCCGAAACCGATAGCCCCATGGCAGATAGCGCCTTAGCAGCTTTTGCCTTGACCCCTTTGTTAATTCGAATGTGAACCATTTCCGTCGCAGGCATAGGCGATCCTCGTGAGATACATTGTAACTCAACGGAGATAGTCAAGAGAAACAAAAAGGGAGCCGGTCCCGGCTCCCAACTGGCAAGAAGCAGCCCAGCGCCTATCCCCCGGCGCCGGAAACCTTGAGCAGGTCGTTGAAGATGACCATGGCGGCGAACAGTACCAGGAATACGAACGCTGCCTGATAGACCCGCTCTTTGATGTTCATGCTGATGTCGCGGCGCATGATGCCCTCGATCAGCAGGAACAGGATGACGCCGCCATCGAGAATTGGAATCGGCAGCAGGTTGAAGATGCCGAGATTCAGGCTGATGGCCGCGGTCAGGCCCATCAAAGGAGTCCAGCCTTTGCTGCGCGCCGCTTCGCCCGCCGCCTGGCCAATCCGGATTGGCCCTTCGACCGAGCGCAGACATTTTGCCGTGCATCATCTTCTTGACCAGCCTCAGGATGAGCAGGGCGTTGTTGCGGTTCTCGTCCAGCGACTTGTTCAGGGCGGCCGCAAAGGGCAGAGTCTTGACCTTCATTTGCGTGGTCGAGATGCCGATGCGATAGTGGGTTTTGTCAGCCAGCACGGGCTGAATCGTAAATGTCTTCTCTTGACCGTTGCGCAGCACAGTCAGCGTGATGGGCTTGTCCTTGGATTTCTCCAGGCTCTCCACCATTGCTCCCAGAGCCGGCACCGGCTTGCCGTCGAGCGAGAGGATCTTGTCGCCTTCTTTCAGGCCGGCCTTCTCGGCCGGCATCTTCTCTTGCACATCGGTGATGGTGACTGATGGATTCTTTCGGGGTCCAGCCGGCGTATCCGATCTGGTCGACTCCCATCGCCTCCGGAACCACGGTCTTTTCCAGTGTCTGGCCCGTTCCGTTCCACGTCGACCACGAGCGGCTGCCCGGGGCTCATCTCGTCCTCTTGCTCGATCTGCTCCCAGGTCGGATTCTGCGATGTCGCCAATGCGCGTAATTTGATCGCCGATCTGCAACCCGGCTTTGGCCGCGGGCGTGTCGTTCATCACCCATCCGATCACCGGCGCTTCGTCGTAGACCGCCGGATATTCGTAGTGCACCATGAAGATGGTGGTCAGCAAGGAACGATTGCCAGCAGGATGTTCATGGTGGGCCCGGCAATCGCAATCAGGAAGCGGTGCCAGCGCGAATGATTCATGAACTCGCGCGGATCGTCGGAGCGCTCGTCCATGGGATTCTCGCCGCTCATCTTGACGTAGCCGCCGAGCGGGATGGCGTTGATGCGGTAGTCAGTCTCGCCCTCGGCGGAAGCCCACCAGCCGCTTGCCGAATCCAATGGCGAACTGCTCCACGCGCACGCCCAGCCACTTGGCCACGGCATAGTGGCCAAACTCGTGGATCAGGATCATGAAGCCCAGCACCGGCAACGACGGCAATCAGGGAAGTGGAAAACGAGGTCAGGAAATCAGACATAATAGGGGTACGTATTCTCCAGCTGGTTAGATTCCGAAATTACGCGAAAGATGTGGCCTGGGGCCGTTCTATTTTCTTGCCGTCTTTCTTGCCGTCCGCCCTCCGCTGCTGAACATGCTGTTGAGCATATCGGCGGGCTTCGGCATCCGCTTCAAGCACTTTGGCAATAGACTCCAGGCTTAGCCGAATTGGTTGCAGCCAGCACGTCTTCGATAATCCTGGGAATGTCGTTGAAGCCGATGCTGCCTTCCAGAAACGCCGCTACGGCGACTTCATCCGCCGCATTCAGCGCCACCGTTTTCGCGCCGCCGGCCTCCGCCGCCTCGTAAGCCAGACGCAGACAAGGGAATTTTTTCAGGTCGGGAGGGCAGAAGTCCAGATGACGCAAGTCACTCACGGAAAAACGCATATCCGATTGAATTCGCTCGGGATATGTTAGGGCGTACAGAATCGGCAGCCGCATGTCGGTCACCGAGAATTGAGCCAGGATGCTGCCATCCACAAACTCCACCATGGAATGAATGGTCGACTGCGGGTGGACAATGACTTCCACTTTCGCCGGCGGCATGTGAAACAATCTGCACGCCTCGATCACTTCAAACCCTTTGTTCATCAGCGTCGCGGAGTCGATGGTGATCCGGCGGCCCATCTTCCAGGTGGGATGGTTGAGTGCCTGTTCGACCGTGATCGACTGGCGAATTGCGCTGGCCGGCGTGTTGAGGAACGGCCCGCCCGAAGCGGTCAGCCAGATGCGCTCGACTTCGTCCATGCGTCCGCCGCGCAGGCATTGATGCACCGCGTTGTGCTCGCTATCGATCGGCAGCAGCGGCTTGCCTTGCTGGCGGGCTTCGGCCGTGATCAATTCTCCCGCGGCGACCAGGCATTCTTTATTGGCCAGCCCAACAACTTTGCCGGCGCGCACGGCTTCGTAAGTTGCTTCCAGTCCGGCCACGCCCACGATGGCGCTGACCACGAAATCGACTTCCGCGTGCGTCGCGACTCGCACCGTTCCGGCCGCGCCGTGCACGACTTCGATCTCGCCCAGCCTTCTTTCTTCAGGCGGAAGCGCAGAGCGTCGGCGTCTGCCTCCGCCGCCATGGAGATGACTCGCGGCCGCCAGCGCCGCGCCTGCTCAAACGCCGCCTCGAGATTCGATCCGGCGGCCAGGGCCACAATCTGAAATCGGTCGGGATACGACTCGGCCACACTGAGCGTGCTGCGCCCAATCGAGCCGGTGGAACCGAGGATGGCAATGCGTTTCATGGAGATAGTGTGCCGAAAGCGGAGCTGGCACAGACCCTCTATTTTACGCGCTCCTGGGGAGTGTTTCGGGTTAGATCGGTGGATAGGTCTTTTATTCCTACCGGGCTGTTTCGGGTAGAGCTTGGGACGAAAATCAGAAACCATGATGCCTACAAGCGCGTAGAGAACAGCATTGCTCAGGCCGATGAGGAACCAGCCGATAAGGCCGACAACCCATGACGCACCATCGAGACCCAGGGAAGCAATCGAGGAAGCGGCAAAGATATAAAAGCGGGGTCGTGCTTAACGAAATGATGCAGCCGATCGGCGACCACATAGCAAAGTAGAAAGAGCCAGGGTACGATAAGCCCCGCGCCGGCGAATGACGCTATGACGCGTTGTCTTCTGGAGATATTCATCGCGCGATTTACGCTAATCGCAAGTCGATATAGCGCCAACTGCATCACGCGCCAAGCCATATAAAACCACAATACCGGCGCGGCAAACAGGAGCGCGTCGATGCGGTCGAACATGCCGCCGTGGCCGGGAAGAATCGCTCCGGAATCTTTTACGCCTGCGCCGCGCTTGATCAGCGACTCCACCAGATCGCCCAACTGCGCGGCTACGTTCAGAACGATCGTCAAGAAGAATCACCGGCCCCATCTCTGGGATCTCCAGCCCGTACATGCCGCCGGGCCGAGTGATCAAGCCGTAGTGCAGGAGCGCCGAACTGATCTGCTCCGCGTGGCGAAACAGCAACCAGCCTACGCCAACGCTTGCCGCGAGCGAAGCTGCCGCGCCTTCCCAGGTTTTTTTTGGGCTGATGCGCGGAGCCATCAAATGCCGCCCCATCGACTTGCCGACGAAGTAGGCGAAAATGTCTCCCGCCCAAACCACCAGTAGCAGATACAGCAGATAAATCGCGCCCGCCGCCTGCTCGCGAAGTTGCACCAGCATGCCCATCGGCAGCGCGATGTAGGTGAACGCGAACACAGCCGCTGTCGCCGCCGGATATCCACTGCGCAGATCCACCCGTCGCATGACGATGGTCAGAAATAAAAACGGCGCGATCGCCGCGCGCAAAGCCCAGGCAGGACCAGGAATTTTCCGGTGGCCGGACAGTGGCGTTTCGCCACCGGCGTTGATCGCGACGACCAGAAAAAATAGTCGCAGTAAAAATGTAAGTCGGCCAGCGCAGCGGCTGCACGCCGTAGGATTCCGTCAGCTTCAGGAATTCGTGAAATAGTGAGCAGGGCCACAACCGCAGCCACGACAGCCAGCACCGTCACCGGCGCCCGCAGAATGAGCGCCAGCACAATCGGAATGAGGACCGACGCAGTTGCGATGCGTTTGAGCAAGGGAAGGGTCGTGAGCTAATGGCGGCTTGGCACGCTAAGATATTTGCACGAATTCAAGAATTTAACCACAGAGGCACGGAGGACACGAGGTTACTTCTGGTGTTTCTCAGTGTCCTCTGTGGTTTAAGATTTTGCGACGGAGTCGAAGCTTGACAGCCTGCGCGTGCCCGTCGCCGTTCGACTCATGATGATTCGACTCGGGGTGATTCAGTCCGCCGTAGCGCCGCTCGCGCTTCTGATATTCCGCGATGCCCTCGAGCAGATGCAGCCCGCGAAAGTCCGGCCACAAGGTTGGAGTCACATAAATTTCGGCATACGCCAGCTGCCACAGCAGAAAATTACTCAACCGCATCTCGCCCGAGGTCCGCACCACCAGGTCCGGGTCGGGCAGATGTCTCGCGTGTACAGATGCCGCGCCACCATCTCTTCATCGATGTGCAGATGATCGATCCCGCCATTCTGCGCTGCCGCGTGCACCATGGAGCGGAACGCGTCCACCAGTTCGCTGCGCGCGCTGTAGTTGAGCGCCAGCGTGAGCACCATACCGGAATTGCGCGCCGTGGCCTCGCGCGCCCAGGCCATGCGCTCCTGCACGTCTTCCGGCAGTTCCTGCTGCCGGCCAATGTATTCCAGGCGGATATTATTTTCGTTCAGCGTGGGAACTTCCGCCTTCAAATAGCGGCTCAGCAATCCCATCAGAAATCCGACTTCGCTCCTGCGGCCGCTTCTTCCAGTTCTCTTCGGAAAACGCGTAGAGCGTGAGCGCGGAGATATGAATGCGCGCCGCGGTTTCGACCGTCGAACGCACGGCGGTGACTCCGGCGCGATGCCCGGCCACGCGCGGCATGTGCCGCCGCTTGGCCCAGCGCCCGTTGCCGTCCATGATGATGGCGATATGTTTGGGCAGCCGTGCCGGGATCGAGATGCCGGTAAACTTCCGCTTCCTTGCGGTCGAGCCCGGCAGGTACTTTGTCGTGCAAAGTGGTCACGATATGAGGCTACCACAGGGAGGAAGGAGATGCAATGACAGATGCCGCTCAAAAGCGTTACTCTCGGGCAGTGAGGCGTTGGCTAAATGTTGGGATTTCAGTCGCGATTGGTGTCGCGGTTCTGGTCTCGATTGCTCGCGGTGGATTTGATCCGGAGCACCCGAGCTTCTGGTATTGCCTTTTGATGGTATCGGTCTTCGTTTCCCTGGTTTCGATCATCCGGAGCGGTCTCGACCGCGACGTCCCGATGTCGACCGGCAGTCGCCTGATTCGAGTGATTGGCGGGTCACTTTGGGCCTTGATGATCCTGGGAAGAATGGTAGCGCTGGTATGGAAGGCGCTGCGCTGAGGCTCTGATGCCAAGGAGTCCTCTGGTCACAAATGCCTACCGCGCTTCCTCCGGCACCACTTTCAACTCCAGCTTCTCCGTCCACCGGATCACCGTCAGCGAGCAGCTCACGCCTACGCGCAAATCCGTCAGCAGCGCGATGCAGATCATCCACTCCCGCGACCGGCTGGCCTTCCAGCGCGACGATGACGTCGCCTTCGCGCAGGCCTGCGCGCTTCGCTGGGCTGTTCTCTTCTACTCCGACCACCACGGCTCCCATTTCTTTCGGCAGATCGTAGAAGCGGACTACGCGGCGGTGCACCGGCACGGTCTGGGCCGAGACGCCAATGTAGCTGCGGCGCAGGCGTCCATCGCGCAGCAGGCGGCTGGCTACGAATTTCGCGGTGTTGATGCCGATGGCAAAACAGATTCCCTGCGCCGGCAGAATCGTCGCGGTGTTCACGCCCACCACGCGCCCAGCAGAATCGACCAGCGGACCGCCCGAGTTGCCGGGATTCAGCGAGGCGTCGGTCTGAATCACGTCGTCAATCAGGCGTCCGGAATACGAGCGCAGCGACCGGCCTAGCGCGCTTACCACGCCCGCCGTAACCGTCGACTGAAATCCATAAGGCGCGCCAATCGCGATCACGATCTGGCCTACGCGCAGGCGCTGCGAATCGCCCAGCGCCGCTGCCGTCAGGCCCGGCTCGTCAAACTGCGGACGCTCCAGGCGGATCACCGCTAGGTCGCTGGCCGGGTCGTCGCCGATCAGCGTAGCGGGCATGCGGCGTCCGTCGGCCATGGTCACGGCGATGCGCACGGCGTCGTGGACTACGTGGCTGTTGGTCAGGATCAGGCCGTCGGGCGTGAAGACGAATCCGGAGCCGCCGCCGCGGCGTTCTTTATTTTGTGGCTCACCCGACCGCCCGCGGGCCGTGTTGGCAGGCACAGCCTGATGTACTTCGATATTCACCACCGACGGGCTCATGCGCTCGACCGCGCTCGGTCACTGCGGTCGAATAGGCGTCGAGCAGGGAATCGTCGGCGACGGCTGGGGCTTCGGCCGATTCGGGGTCCCGGCTTCCGGCGCGGGAAAGGTCCAGCAGGGGAGAGAAGGCTACTTCAACTTGATTGATACTCATGACGAATAGATGTTGGTCGATATTTCGGGGATTCAATGGGCGACGCGGGCGTTCTCGCAGAGCGTTCGTGGAGAGAACTCCCGGCTTGGCCGCGTGCGCATTTTTGGGGGAAGGGATCCTTCGACTTCGCAACAGGCTCACCTTCGGCGAACCTGTCGCTCCGCTCAGGATGACAAACGAAAAAAGCCGGGACCAGAATCGGTCCCGGCAAGTGTTGGCTGGTTGCCCGGATAAACTTTGTCTGTAACAACTGGGGCTGAAGCCCTGCTAATTTTTTCTTGCGTGGACGCGGCCCTGAAGGGCCGCTCTTCCACGGTACTTCCAGGCCGCGCTTTGTTAGGCCGCTTCGTTGCTACGCGCTGCGCCGCGGCCTTACCGTCAGATCCCGCACCTGGGTCAGGATGCTCGACATCTGCATCCCGTTCAGCTGCGAGACGAACGGCAGCAACTCGGCGATGAACTGATCTTTCATCAGCTCCATCACTTCTTCCTGGCGAGTGCGTTCCCCGCCGCTGAGCAAGTCGGGCACGGTTACCTCCAGTGCACGCGCCAGCCGTTCCAGGGACGACAGCGTAGGCGTGGCCTTTTCGTTCTCGATCTTTGAAACGTAGGTGCGCGGTACTGACATCCTTCCTGCCAGTTGCCGTTGACTGAGGCCATTCCGCAGGCGTAGGGAGCGGATGGAGGTCGCCAGGTTTAGGTGTCCGCGACCCGTGCCGGGCACGGGCATCATCATGGGTGGCGCTACCATGATGGGTTCGGGCTCTGGTTCCTCGTCCATCGACGCATGACAGCGTCGGCAATTATTGTTGGATGTACGGAATTGAACCAGTAAGCAGTGATCGCATCGGACGACTTCCCGTGAATCTACCGGGGCAAGTGTCGTGGCCATCGGGTTGTGGGAGTGCCAGAGCGGGCTACTCCTTACAGCTTGAAGCTTTGCAGCTTGAACTTAGGAACCACTTGGGGGAGAGGTTCCGACTGCTTGGTCAATCTGCGGCATCAGGCCTGTGGATGTCAAGGTTAAAATACGGGAAGCCCGCGAATTTGGCGGGTAAAACCGGGAGGAATGGGCAAAATAGCCGGAGAAAACAGGGGGAAAGCGGGATTGATCGCGGAGTCCGCGTGGTGTTTACTAAGTGTATTCGGGCGATGTCTTAGAAGGCGGAAGGTATCATTTTCGCGTCTGTGAACTTGTCAGGGAAGCTCTAAGCAAGAAGTAATTCTTGAGGGATCGTTACTGCGCCCGTTGTTAGGTCACCGAGAGACGGTAGACGCACCTGCATCAGTACTCAAGGAGCATTCGTAACGATGAATGAAACCATCACGCGGGAAGCAGCCTGGCAACTTCTGACCGAGTTCACGCAATCCGAAAGCCTGCGCAAGCACGCGCTTGGCTGTTGAGGCCTGCATGCGCGCCTGCTCGCGCAAATTCGGCAACGGGTCGGCCGAGGATGAGGAGCTGTGGGGCGTTGTGGGATTGCTGCACGACTTTGACTATGACCGCTGGCCGAGCCTGGAAGATCATCCCTACAAGGGCAACGCCATTCTCAAAGAGCGCGGATACCCGGAAGAAATCAGCCGTGCCATTATGTCGCACGCCGAATACACCGGCGTCACGCGCGACACGGCCATGGAAAAAGCGCTGTTCGCCTGCGACGAGCTTGCCGGATTCATCACCGCCGTCGCGCTGATCAAGCCGGGAAAGTCGCTGGCCGAAGTCGACACCAAGTCGGTGCGAAAAAGAATGAAAGACAAAGCCTTCGCCCGCAAAGTGAACCGCGACGACATCGTCAACGGCGCCGCCGCTCTGGGCGTGGATCTGGACGAGCACATTGGTGCCTGCATCGAAGCCCTGAAGCCGATCGCGAAGGAGCTCGGGCTGGATGGCAGTGCGGTGAAGACCGGCTAGATCTTTCGCGAAGCTGCGGCAAGGCAATCAGCTCGAACCTGTGCTAAGATCGGCTGGCATTTTCCCCCTGAAGGTTCGCACTTCTTCTGAAGCGCGGAGAACCCTTGAGTATGTCGACAAACAGTGCAACGCCACCTCCTGCCAAAGTTCTGCTGGGATGCAGCAAGTGCGGCGCCAGCCTGCCCGACGAGGCGCAGTTCTGCCTGAAGTGCGGTAAGCCGGTGAGTTCTCCGGCGAAAGGCGCGGCCGTGGCGGAGGTTCCGCCTGCCCGGGAAATCGCGCCGCCGCGCCGCAAGCGGCGCACGCTGCTTTGGCTTCTGCTGGCTCTATTTGTCGTGGGTATTCTGTGGGTGGCCGTGAGCGACAATCCGTTCGCGCAGCAGGCGCAGGAGTTTGTCGGGTTCAAGCAGGATCGCATCATTCTCGACTCGGCATTTTCCGTCGGGCCGCATACGTTTCGTTATTACAAATTCGCGTTGCCGGAAGGCTCGGTGAATGTTACCGTGGTCGGCCACTTCAGCTCCGCGGCTGATGCTGCACGGGTGCGTCGAATCGCAAGAGTCAAGCGAGCGACAAAAGCAAAGACGCGAGCGGCGACACGTAATGTCGACAACAATATTGAAACTTACGTCCTGACCGACGCTGCGTTTACCGTCTGGCAAAACGGATACGCCACCAGTTCGATCTACGAAAGTGGAAAGGTCGCCGAAGGTACGGTGCAGGCGGATGTTCCGGCGGGCGCGGGAATTTACTATCTCGTGTTCAGCAACAAGGCTGCGCCGAAGACTCCGAAGGCGATTCATGCGACCGTGCTGCTGCGCTACAAGAGCTGGCTGCCTGACTCGCTGCGGCGCATGAAAGCTCGCTTCTGGGATTGGGTTGGAGCGTAAGTGGCCGGAGGGATGTCAGTTCCACCAGGTGCTTCTTCGCCGCGACGGCGGAGACGTAGCAAGCTACATCGCCACGCAAGCATTTCGAGAGGTAGAACGATCAGCGCGTGGTCTCTTCGATTTCTGAAATCCAGTCGGGGCGCTTCAGGACTTCGCGCGGCTTGGGGCCGTCGGCAGCGCCGACAATGCCGTCCTGCTCCATGAGATCGATGAGATGCGCGGCGCGGCCGTAGCCGATGCGCAAGCGGCGCTGTAGCAGGGAAGTCGAGGCCTTGCCGAACTCGACCACCAACTTCACGGCGTCGCCGAACATGGGATCGTCCTCGGCTTCGCCGTCTGCTCCGCCATCGCCGCTGCCTTCGGCGCCCGCTTCGCGCTCGCCCTTGGGCGGATCGAGGAATTGCTGCTGATATTCCGCCAGGCCTTGCGCCTTCCAGAATTCGACGACCGCGGCGATTTCTTTTTCCGTAACAAATGCGGCGTGCAGTCGGTGCACCCGTGCCGAACCGGACGGCAGATACAGCATGTCGCCCTTGCCGAGCAGGGCTTCCGCGCCGTTGGCGTCGAGAATGGTGCGCGAGTCGACCTTGGTCGCGACGCGGAACGAAACGCGCGCCGGGAAGTTGGCTTTGATCAATCCGGTGATGACGTCGACGGAAGGCCGTTGCGTTGCCAGAACAAGATGAATGCCGACGGCGCGCGCCATCTGTGCCAGGCGCGTGATCGATTCTTCCACGTTGCTGGAATCGAGCATCATCAGGTCGGCCAACTCGTCGATGATGATGACGATGTAGGGAATCGGCTTCTCGTCCGATTCTTCGGCGAACAGGCTGGGCGTGCCGTTCTGATCGAATAGTTTGTTGTATTGGTCAATGTTGCGCACGCCTTTTGCTGCGAGCAGTTTCAGGCGGCGCTCCATTTCGCGGACGGCGTTGCGCAGCGCGTTGGCCGCGAGTTTCGGCTCGGTGATGATCGGCGTGTAGAGATGCGGAACGCCTTCGTAGTTTCCGAGTTCGAGGCGCTTGGGGTCGACCAAAATCAGGCGGACTTGATCGGGTGTCGCTTTGTACAGAATCGACATGATCATCGCGTTGATCGCGACGCTCTTTCCTGCGCCCGTCGATCCGGCGATGAGTAAGTGCGGCATGCCCGCGAGATCGGCCGTGACGATTCTGCCGTTGATGTCTTTGCCCATGGCGATCGTCATTTTCGACTTTGATCCCATGAACTCCTGCGACTCTATGTTTTCGCGCAGCCAGATGATTTCGCGCTGGCGATTCGGCACCTGAATGCCGACGGTGCTCTTGCCGGCCATGCGCTCGATCAGAATGCTCTCGGCTTTCAGCGCGAGGCAAAGATCGTCGCAGAGGTTGGTGATGCGGCTGTATTTGATGCCGGCTTCGGGCTTGAACTCGAACGTGGTGACGACGGGGCCAGGATTGATTTGCGTGATCTGGCCGTGAATTTCGAACTCGGCGTATTTTTCCGTGAGCACTTGCGCCAGGAGTTTGAGTTCGTCGGCGTCGACTTGTTGTTGTTCGTCAGGACGCTGTAGCAGGCTGCTGGGCGGTAGTTTGTATCCACCGGCGGCAATGCGCGGCATGGTGGTCTTGGCTTTGTTGCCGCTGTCGGCGCGTGCGGTCACTTCAGGGTCGGCGCCAGATGCGGCGGACTCGCTGATTGACTCGTCAATCGTTTTGTCGACAGCCAAGGACTCAGCCAGAATTCCGCCGGTTGCGGGTCGAATTTCGGGCTTAGGCGCATCTTCCTCCAGCATGCGCTCAATGCCGGTGCGGCGCGGTTCCACATGCGCCGGCGCGGCGGAAGAAGTTGGGCGCGATTGGATCAGTTGCGTCTTGACCACCGGCTTTGAGATGCGGCGCTGCTCGAGTTCCTTCTGCTGATGCTTTTTAGCGCGCTCGCGTTGCCAATCCTGATAGCGATTCCACAGCGCGGTGACGAAAGCAAAGCGCGTCGGAGCCCACAGCCGAATCGTCGAGAACGAGAACGCCGTCGAGAGATAGAGCGCGACCGCGAGCACAGTTCCGCAAACAATGTAAGCGCCGACGAGATTTAGATAATGAATCAGCACGTCGCCTACGACGCGGCCGAGCAGGCCTTCAATGGGAATCACGTGCATCCAGCGCAGGTGTCCGGGTAACAGCGCGAGCATGGCGGGGATGAACATGACCAGCCAGATTCCGCCCAGACTTTTTGCGATCGGCGATTGCACTTGCAGGGAGCGGAACCAGCGCATGCCTAGCATGGTGGGGAAAATGACCAGCAGGAACGCACCGATGCCGAAAAATTGCAACAGCATGTCGGCAGTGAAGGCTCCGACCACGCCGATCCAGTTGCGGGCGGCGTGCGATCCGGTCAGCACCGAGGCGCTGTTCCACGACGGGTCAAGCGGGGAGTACGAAGCGAGCGCGAGGAAGAGGAGGAGCGCGGAGACGCACATCAGGAATCCGATCAGCTCATTGAGCCGCCGGTTCCCGGTGGGCGTGAAAATGCTTGCCAGATAATCCATGTGGGCCAGATTCACACACCGAAGACACGACATCCTCGGTGCCGCAATCGGCCAGAGCCATTCCATTATGCCAAGAAGAGGGACGGTCGGCAATCGCGCTGATCGTCGGCTAGTAGCGACATGGTTTCCCTCCAACAACCCCGCGTTGCGTCATCCAACGTCGTTATGCAATCAAGCGAAGCCGCTCTTCGGGATATGCACAAGCCTTCGAATCCAGTGGATCGGGATATCCCTCGCTCCGCCTGAAGAACGGCTCCACTCGGGATGACCCAGGGCGAAGATGGTGGCACTACGATTTATTGCAGGTGCCAGACGTAGGCCAGCGCGATTACGACCACGCCGAGCGCGATGCGATAGACGATGAATATCTTCAGACTGTTCGACGAGAGATAGCGGACCAGCCACGAAATCGCGGCATAGCCGACGATTGCCGAAACCAGAATGCCGACCAGAACCGGCATGTGCATTCCCGCGGGCAGGCCTTCTTTGTGGAGTTCGTGGGCTTTCACCAGCGCGGCTCCGGCGATGATCGGGCGTGGAAAGCAGAAAGCTGAAGCGAACGGCGGCTTCGCGCGTCATGTTGCGAAACAGGCCTGCGGTGATGGTTGAGCCGGAGCGGGAAACGCCGGGAATCAGAGCTGCGGCTTGCGCGATGCCGACTAGAAATGCGTCTGCGAAAGAAATGCGGGTCAGCGGCTTTTCCATGCGGCCGACTTTTTCGCCGAGCCACATCAGGAGCGCGACCAGGATCAATGCGGCGGCGATCAGGACGATGTGCTCGCGGAAATAGTCTTCGGCAGAATGCTCGAGGAGTTTTCCGGCGATTGCGCCGGGAATCGTGGCCGCGGCCAAAAACCATAGGAGCAAGCGTTCTTCTCTTTGCTCGTCGGCGGTGAGGTTCACGTCGGAACCTCCGGCTTCGGAGAAGCGGACGACTTTTCCTCCCAGCGCGGCGCGGACGATCTGGAACCAGGTGCGGCGGAAATAGAAGAGCACCGAGAGAAGAGTGCCGAAGTGCAGGGCTACATCGAACGAGAGTTCGTGCGCGGCGGAAAGTTCGTTCCAGCCGAGCAGGCGGCGCACGATGATGAGATGGGCCGAGCTGGAGACTGGAATGAACTCGGCGAAGCCCTGGACGATGGCGAGAACTACTGCTTGATAAATTGGCAAGGTGGTCCGCGTTTCTGGAAGGTTAGTGGTGCTTGTTGAATGTAAAACATCGGCGGCGGAACGCGCAAATGGGCCGGTGTTTCACGCGGCGTTGTCATCCTGAGCGAAGTTGCCGTTCGCGAAGCGAACGGTGACGCAGTCGAAGGATCCCTATGGTCGGTTTCATTCGCGGTAGTCGCTTCGTTGAATTCGAGCGCGTTCTATGAAACTCCGGTTGAGGTCTGCGTTCGAATAACTGAAAGGGATCCTTCGACTGCGTGACTGCTTCGCTTCGCGACGCAGTCACTTCGCTCAGGATGACAGGAAGCGGGGAGCGAATAGGACGGAGAAAAGTTTCAATCCGTGGCGTTGCCGAAGGTCGGCACACCCTGCTGGACGTAGAAAACCAGCATTTGGGCGCGCGAAGCCCAGTCGCTCTGGGCGTATTGGTTGATGATTTTCTGGGCAAGTTCGAGCGCGCGCGTTTTGGATTCCTCGGATTTTTTCTGGTTGGCTTCGGTCTTATAAATCTCAATCAGGTTGGAGCGGCGCCACGCGGCGTCGTACAGGGCTTCGGGCGCTGAGGGAGACTGCTCGTGCTCTTTGGCGTACTTCTCGTACATTTCAGCTTCTCTGTCCGGGCATTTGGATGCGCCTTGCCAGTCGCCGCAGAGTTTGTTTTCGAGCAGGTGGAAGGCGGCGATGTCGGCCCATTTGGTGCCGGGGAATTTTTTGATCACCAGCTTCATCCAGGTTTCGTCGATCATGCCGCGCATGTAGGAATCGCGCTCGCGAGCTGAGGGGCGCGTGAGCACATCGGAGCGGTCGATCTGCCAGCGGATGTCGGCGGCGCGGTAGAGGCCCTCGGCGGCGAGCGGTGACGTGGGAAATAAATCATAGACGCGGAAGTACAGGCGCATGGCGTCTTGTGCGGCGTCGCGGCGGCCGCGGCGGCGGCTGGCCTGGTCTTCGGAATCGGCGGCCTCGCCAAAAACAATTTTGTCGCCGTTGGGCGTGGCCATGGTGACCATGGCTTTGCTCAATAGCCATCCGGTGATGGTTTTAGCTTCGGCTTCGGGATCGTCTTCGTCGGCGTCTTTTTTCGGCTCGCGCAGGATGGCTTCGACGTGCGTCCAATCGCGGCTGGTTTCGAGGATGACGAGTTCGTGTCCGCGTCCGGCTTCGCCGAGTTTGGCAGAGTCGGTGCTGGGAGCGACGCGGATGGTTTCTTCGTGAACGAGCGTGCCGCGCTGCGCCTGGGCGGAGGCGAAGGTTGTGGAAAGAAGCAGGACTGCGAAGAGAATTGTCGATTGCCTAAATGAGAATTTGAGGCGCGCGAGAGGTACCCCCCCTCCCTTCTGGTCTATTGGAATCATCGAGTTAGGGGATAATCGCGGAAAAATCCTAGGGCTGCAATGGGTTACGGGCAAAATCTTGTGCACAAAGGACTTGCGGTCGCGATTGAGCGCGGTGGTCATGGGAATCCTTCGATCATATTTCAGGATCATGGTTTGGGCGGTTGAAGTCAAGGTTGTTTGAACATCGGTAGTCTGTGGATCGCTGCGGTTCAACATCCAATCATTCTTTCGTCCCTTCGGGGCTCGTTCTCGGGCTGAGGCTGTGACCCACAGCTTGCGCTGTGGGCTGCAATCTTTCGCCGCTTCGCGGCTGGGCTCGGAGCGATGCGAGGGCAAGCGTTGAGACGAGCCTTCGGAGCTGCGTTCGGGGCTGCGATTTGCGGGCGGCGTTCGGAGCACGGTTAGCTTCCACCGCGAATTTCCGCCAGCATCTGCGGCTCAATGTTGCCGCCGGAGATGATGGCTACGTTCAATTTTGTTTTCGGCAATTGGCTGGCGTGGAAAAGGAAACCGGCGGTGGCGACTGCGCCGCTGGGTTCGGCCACGGTAGAGGGATTCGACGCCAGGAGTTTCATGGCTTCGCGGATTTCGTCTTCGGTGACGGTGATGATGCCGTCGACGAAACATTGCATGTGGTCGAAGTTGATGGCGCCGACGCTTTGCGTGCGGAGTCCGTCGGCGAGGGTGCGCGTGACCTGGTCCGCGGGGAAGTTCACGATTTTTCCCGCCCGCAGGCTGGCCTGGGCGTCGGCCGCGAGTTCCGGTTCTACGCCGAAGACGTTCACTTCGGGCTTGCTCAGCTTGATGGCGGCGGCGAGGCCGCTGATGAGGCCTCCGCCGCCGACGGGGGCGAGCAACGGTTTCGACGTCGGGCATGTCTTCGAGAATCTCGAGTCCCATGGTGCCTTGGCCGGCGATGATGTATTCGTCGTTGTACGGAGGCACGATGATGTAGCCGTGCTCGGCGGCGAGTTCCTCGGCTTTGAGCTGGCGTTCCGTGCTGCCGGGGCCTACCAGTACGATGTCGGCGCCAAGGGCGGCAGTTGCCTCGCGCTTGATGGCGGGCGCGTTATTGGGCATGACGATGACGGCTTTCACGCCGAGGGTGCGGGCGGCGTAGGCGACGCCTTGCGCGTGATTGCCGCTGGAGTAGGTGATGACGCCGCGCTTTCTTTCTTCTTCGGAGAGGGATGCGATCTTGTTATAGGCTCCGCGCAGTTTGAAGGCGCCGATGGGTTGCTGGTTTTCGGGCTTCAGGAAGAGGCGGCGGTCGGAGTCGGGGAGGGAGACTCCCATGTCTCGCAAAGACGCGGAGACATGGGGCATCCCCGGTTTAGACGCTGCGGGATCGAATTCGATCAGGGGCGTGCGGGTGGTGATGCCTTGGAGGCGGGCGCGGGCGGAGTGGATGTCGTCGAGAGTGATCATTGGCCGGATTGTTCGTTGGATGGTTTCAATTGCCTACGGCACAGGGTAACGTTAATGGCCGAGTTCTGGCCAGCAGGCGTCAGGTTTCTTTCAGTGGACGGAGACTGATCCGCGGCCGCCGCGCGGATCATTTTTCCGCAGCAGGAACGACAGGAAAAACATGATGAAAGCGGCGATTCCCAGCACCCAGAATGTGTCGATATAGGCCAGGGCGGCGGACTGGGACTGCACTGCGCCGTAGATTCGGGCCAGGGCCTGGCGCTGGGCCTCGTGCGCGCTTAGTCCCGCGTGACTCAGTTGTTGCGCGAGGCCATTGATCGCGTCTCGAAACCGGGAGTTGCCCATACTTGTGCTGTTGACCAGCCTCGACTGGTGGAATTGCGATCGCCGCACGATCATCGTGGTCACGATCGAAGTTCCCACGCTGCTTCCAATATTTCGGGTGAAGTTCACCAGGCCGGCGACGGCGTTGCTCTTGTCCGCGCGAATTCCGATATAGGCGGCGGTGGTGGCGGGCACGAATACAAAGCCCATAGGCAAATACTGGCCGATGCGCAACAGGGTCGCGGAGCGGAAGCTCATCAGCAGATCGATTCTCTGCGTGGAAATGTACATGCCGACCGCCAGAGCGATCCAGCCGAACGCAATGAGATAGCGCGACTGGAATGTGCCAATGAGGCGGCCGACGAGCGGCAACTCGAATAACAGCAAGATGGCCGACACCGAGAGCACCATGCCTGCGGACTGAGCCGTGTAGCCCATGAGCGTCTGAAGAAACTGCGGCATTAGGACGGTGGTGGCGAACGAGATGGCGCCGACCATGAACATCATCATGTTGGCAGTTGCGAAATTCGCATTCTTGAAAAGGCGCACGTCGACGATTGGATCCTTGTGAAACCATTCGTAGAAGATCAGGGCTGTGAGGCAGACGACGGCGGTGATGGCCAAGAGCATAATGAAGTGCGAGCCGAACCAGTCGTCCTCCTGACCTTTGTCGAGCATGATCTGCAACGCGCCGACGCCCAGGGCGAGGAGAGAGAATCCGATATAGTCCAGCTTGATTTCGGAGCGCTTGCGGCGAACCATGTGAGGGGGGTCTTGGATCAAGCGCAAGACCAGCGCCAGAGTTAGCAGGCCGACGGGCAGGTTGATCAGGAAAATCCATCGCCATGACGTGTTGTCAGTGAGCCAGCCGCCCAGAGTTGGGCCGATTGCCGGAGCGCACACTGCGGTGATTCCGTAAATGGAAAATGCCAGTCCGCGCTTTTCCGGGGGAAATGTGTCCGCCAGGATGGCTTGCGCCATGGGCTGCAAGCCGCCGCCGCCCGCGCCCTGAAGCACGCGAAAGAAGAGCAGGAAACCGAGGTTGGGAGCAAGTCCGCAGAACAGGGAACTGATGGTGAAGATCGCCATGCAAGTCATGAAGAAGCGCTTGCGGCCGAACAGGCTGACCAGCCATCCGGTGATAGGGAGCACGATGGCGTTGGCCACCAAATAGGAAGTCAGGACCCAGGTGCTTTGGTCGTTGCTCGCGCCGAGATTACCCGCGATGTGTGGGAGGGCGACGTTGGCAATGGCAGTGTCGAGCACTTCCATGAACGCCGCCATGGAGACAGTCACGGCAATCAGCCAGGGATTGGCTGCGGGACGCCAGGCAGCAGGCTCGGCTCCGATTGACGCGGCGGCGTTCATGGTTCTGTGGCCACGGCCGGAATTCGCGGAATCACGAAGGCGGTTTCGTGGGTCATCGTTCGATGCGGCCCTTCAGGATTCGCCTTAGATCGCGCTTGCCGTGCAGAACGGCAACGATTTCCAAAATCGCTGCCCGCCGGTACACGATCATGTACTGATATACGCTGAGGAAGAGCACATCTCGAGCGGTCAGGTCTGGACGCTTGTGACCTTTGCCGGGTGAATCGGCCAAGCTCTCGAACGACTCAACAATCTCTCCCTGAATGCGGTTGGCAACGGCTAGGCCGGCCTCGCCGAGCAGGTAACGCCAGATCTGCTTGAGAGTCTTCCTCGGCGTCTGGAGCGACGACATAAGGTTTCACGACCGAGAGCGATCCCCAAGCCAAGCCGCCTTGTCGGCTTCGAGGCGGCCACGCAGTTCGTCTCCCGATATGCCTTCGCCGCGGTCAAGTTGGGATAAGCCGCGCTCGATCCTGGCACTGATTGCTTCTTTGTTCTCTTGCAGCCAAGCTTCGCGTTCCGCCTGGATTTCCAGGGCATCGAAAAGGACGTCTTCTATGCTCTCGAACGCGCCGCTGTGAAGGCGTTGCTGAATGAGCGCTTCGATTTCGGGTCGGTTGATTTGGATGGGCATGGCTTGACTTAGAAACTGACTGATAACAACCGTAACGCCAGCGTGGGCTGCCGTCAACCGATATCCCGGTCGGCGAACGGACGAATGCGTCCGTCGCTACGGGATGCGATTTAGATCTCCAGAATCACCGGCATGATCAGCGGGCGTTTTTGAGTTTGTTTGGAGATGTAGCGTTTCAGGTCGGCGCGGATTTTTTCTTTGATCACGCCGTAGTCGCCTTTTTCTTCGTCGCTGGAGTGGGCCAGCGTGTCTTCGACGATGCGCTTGGCGCCTTCCATCAGGCCGTCGTCTTCGCCAGTATTGAAGCCGCGGCTGACGATTTCGGGAGCGGATTGAACCTCGCCGGTTAATTTGCTGATGGCAATGATGGGCAGGACGATGCCGTCCTCGCTGAGGTGCAGGCGGTCTTTGATGATTAAGTCTTCGACCACGTCTGTGCGTGAGCCGGAATCGATGCAGACGCGGCCGACTTTGACGCGTCCGGTTTTGCGGGCGCCTTGTTCGTCGAATTCGAGGACGTCGCCGCTCTCGATCAGCATCACTTTTCCGACGGAACCGTTCATGGCTGCGGCCATTTCGGCGTGCAGCTTGAGTTGACGATATTCGCCGTGGACGGGGATAAAGAACTTTGGCTTGACCAGGTTGATGATGAGTTTGAGTTCGTCCTGGCTGGCGTGGCCGCTGACGTGGATGGGCGGCGAAGTTCCGTCTTCGTAGATGACGTGGGCTTCGCGGCGGAAGAGGTGATCGATCATCCGGTAGATGGTTTTTTCGTTGCCGGGGATGATGCGGCTGGAGAGGACGACGGTGTCGCCTTTTTCGATTTTCGCGTGCTTGTGATTGTCGACGGCGGCGCGCGAGAGGGCGGACATGGGCTCGCCCTGGGTGCCGCTGATGAGCACGCAAAGTTTTTCGGGCGGGAAATTCTTCATCTCGCCGGGATTGATGACCAGGCCGTCGGGGACTTCGATGTAGCCGAGGTCTTCGGCGATCTCGGCGGAATTATTCATGGAGCGGCCGAGGAACGCGACTTTGCGACCGTGCTCATGCGCGAGTTGCACGGCGAGATTGATGCGGTGAATCGACGACGAGAAGCAGGAAATGAAGAGTCGCTTCTTGGTGTGGGCGAAAACTTCGTCGAACTTTCGCCGCACCGCGCGTTCGCTGGGAGTGTAGCCTTTGCGCTCGACGTTGGTGGAATCCTGAAACAGCGCGAGGACGCCGGTTTTTCCGTACTCGGCAAAAGCGTGGAGATCGAAAAGTTTATTGTCGGTGGGCGTGGGATCGACTTTGAAATCGCCGGTGTGAATGATGACGCCGAGCGGCGTGTGAATGGCGAGCGCCACACAATCGACCAGGCTGTGCGTGACGCGAATGGGATGAACCGTGAAGACGCCGGCTTTGAAGCGCTCGTTGGGGCGCATCTCGCGCAGGTCGGCGTCGTCGAGCAGACCGTGCTCGTCGAGTTTGTCTTCGACGTAGGCGAGCGTGAATTCGGTGCCCCAGACCGGCACGTTGAGTTCCGAGAACACCCAGGGCAGCGCGCCGATGTGGTCTTCGTGGCCGTGGGTAAGGACGATGCCGCGCACGCGCTGGCGGTTTTCGAGCAGGTAGGAAATGTCGGGGACTACGATGTCGACGCCGAGCAGTTCGGCTTCAGGGAACATGAGTCCGGCGTCGATGACGATGATGTCATCGCCGAAGCGGACGGCCATGCAGTTCATACCGAACTCGCCAAGGCCTCCGAGGGGGATAATCTGCAGTTTTCCAGTGGGCATTGAGTAAAGAAGATGCTAGCACAGGTGTCGCTTAGCGTACGGAGCGGCGGACTAGGTGCGATGCGAAGTTTGGAAAGGTTCCCGTAATTGCATTCGGAGAATTTGGGCCGCTCAGGGGCTAAAGCCCGTGTTTCTTTCTTCGGCTTAGGGCGCGGCTTTAAGCCGCGCCCTTTCAAAGCCATGGTTTCGCCCCGATGGCTTTCTCGCTCGGCGTGCGGTAAGGTGGATTCGATGGCAGAGCAGAACAAATCGTGGCTGCGGCGACGGGTCGAGGGCGCGCTTGTGGGAGGCTTCACCCGCGCCTATGAAACGGTGCGCGTGGATCCGGCGAAGTTCTTGCTGCAGCTGCGGGCAGCGTACCGGGTGCCGATCAGCGGATATCACGGCGTGTACTCGCTCGAAATCGGCGAAGTCGATGCCGTTGCCGATTCGATTATTCGCAGCGGGATGAAGGTCGCGGCGGTGGAGGGTGCGGGATTTGGGCTGGGCGGCCTGATCACGATTGTGCCCGATCTCGGGATTCTTTCAGCGATCACGATGCGGACGATCCAGAAGTTGAGCCTGTTGTATGGATTCGAGTTCAATACGGATGACGAGATTGCCGAGTTGTGGATTGCGGCGGCCAGCGCAGCGGGGGTCGACATCAGCCGCGAGCTGGTGGAAAAAGAAGTGGTCAATAAGTTCGTGCCGCGCGTCATTCAGAGAATTGCTGCCAAGGCCGGCGCGGAAGTCGTTGAGAAGTGGGCGGCGCGCGTGATTCCGCTGGCCAGCGCAGCGATTGGCGCGGGTCTGAATTACTGGTTCGTGCGGGCCTGGGGAGAACGGGCCAAGGCGCATTTTCGCGGGCGGCATTTGGCGGTGCGGCAGCGAGCGGCGCAGGCGGTAGTGGCGACGCATGCTCAGGCGATGCTTCCGAAGAGCGCGAGCTAGGCTGGCTTTTCCGAAATTTGTTCGCTGGATTGTCGTCCTCAGCAAGCGAGGGATCTGGGCAAATTACCCGCAATGAGGCACCGCCGGCGGAGTGCAGAGGTCCTTCGCTCCGCCCAGGATGACAGAGTGGCTGGGAGGACCAAGGTCGAGAGTCGGTTCGTCTCGGGCTCGCGCCCTGCGTCGCTGTGATTAAATATTGAAAGATGCCTATCTTTCTTTGCTCAGCTATTCTTTTTGATCTGGACGGAGTTCTCTGTGACTCGACGCGCGCGGTCGACCGTGAGTGGCGGGAGTGGGCGCGGCGCAAGGGTGTCGACGGGGACGCCATCATGGCCGTTGCGCATGGCGTGCGCACGCTGGAGGTGATCCGGCGGGTCGCGCCGCATCTCGATGCTGAAGCGGAAGCCGCGGCGATCGAGAATCATGAAGCGCATGATCAGGAAGGCGTACAGGTGATGCCGGGCGCGGCGGAACTTGTGAGCTCGATTCCGGAGGGGCGATGGGGCGTTGTGACTTCTGGATCAAGGTTGCTGGCCACGAATCGCCTGCGTTATTGCGGATTGCCGGTGCCCAAGGTATTGGTGACGGCGGACGATGTGATGCGTGGGAAGCCGCATCCCGAGCCGTATTTGAAAGGTGCGGCAGCGATGGGGTTGAGTCCGGCGGAGTGTCTGGTGATTGAGGATGCGCCGGCGGGGATCGAGGCCGCGCGAGCGGGCGGCATGAAGGTGATCGGAATCACGAGCACATACGCCGCCGATGCCTTGACTCATGCGGACGCCGTGATAGGAAAGCTGGCGCAGATTCAGGTTTCTTTGAACGATGCGGGGAAGTTAACGGTTACTCTTCAGTAGTGGAATATGCGTGCGGCGCGCATATTTCGCTCGGCAAATTTCTGTAGCACCCCCGGCCTTTTGCTCGTGCCCTGATGTACCGGCGTTACCTGTTGGCGAGGGCAGATTCGGCATAGCCTTTCGCAATGAACTCCCCTCAGGGCCATGAAGAGCGAGGCGTTTGCCTTCTGGCAAATCCCGCTCTGCTGAATCTCTCGTTCAATCCCGGCCCAAAGGGTGACTCAGGTCACACTCTGTGCGCACGTCTGGAGAGGCTTATGCAACGCAGAACGTTCAGGACTTTACCGGTCGTTTTGTTGATGAGTTTTGGGATCGGTCTGCCCGCTCACGGTCAGTCGCTCGGCGAAATTGCGCGCGAATACCGCGAGAAACAGGATGCCGAGCAGGCATCCGGCGCAAAGCCGAAGGTGTTCACTAACAAGGATCTGCCGGAAAATCCGCCGGGCTACCGCGCACCCCGTGAACCGCAGCCGGACACTCGCGACGCGGCCAATAACGGCTTTGAGGGTCCCGGCCTCGAGGGTCAGTCAGATGGCCGTGCTCAAGGTAATCGAGCATTCAACCGTTTCCCGGAGGGGAGCAACAATCCCTTCGCCGAACCGGAGCGTCATTCTCCACAGCCGGGCATGAGGTCCTCAGCGCAGGGCGGTCCACAGAACATGCGTTCGCGGCAGGGCATGGAAGGTCAGCCTGGCAGCGAGCAATGGAGACAGCAAATTCAGGAGCGCGAAAACCACATTGCGAGCATGCAAGCGCGCATCGATCAGATGAATGCGTCCATGCGCTCCGGTGGCATGAGCGCACAGGGACCTTACAACCGTTATCAGTCGCGGCAGGCCGAGCACATCGCCGAGATGCAGATGCGGCTCGACGAACAGAAGAGAAAGCTCGACCAGATGCAGGACGCGGCGCGGCATGCGGGCATGCACACCCAGGTGTACGATCCGTAGAGGCGGGGTGGCGTTCATCCAACCTCAGACGAAGTCATCGAGAATGAGCGCTTCGAAGCCTTTGACCCGCTGAAAAACCGGGTCGTTGGTGACCAAGGCCGTTGCATACTGTGGAGGGCGGTCGCGGCTTGGAGAGCATCCGGTGTTCGCAGGCGATGAAGCGCGCGAATTTCAGCCGCGAGATCGGCGATTTCAAGCGTCGGAGAAATCCACTCGAGATTGGGGTAGGTCGAGAGCAGCGCATAGTACCTAGCGGCGCTTTGTTCGTCCGATTCCCGATAGGGCTTGACCAGTAACTCGGTCATGGTGATGACGGATGTAACCCCGGAGGAGGTTTTCAGATCGAGCCAGGAAAATACGCAGTCCGTCAGCGGGACATATTTGAGGCTGGCCTCCAGATGGTAAATGAACACGCTGGTGTCGAGCGCAACTCGACGATGACGCGCCAGCAAAGTCCGAAGCCGCGCTACTCCCAACTGTCCCGTTCCCGGCGAAGGTATCCCTCACCATAGCCTCTGCGCGCTAAACCACGAATCGCAGTGCGATAGGACTTCGGCTTCTCCAGGATTAGGATCTTACCGGCGTGCGCGCGGATGACGAGTTTGTCGCCGGGCTTAAGATCCAGCGCTTCGCGGGCTTCGCGGGGGATTACGATCTGGTTTTTCGAGGATAAGGTAGCTTCCGCCATGCTTTACATTTTACCAGAAAGTAAAGCGCTATCGCAGCCAGTCTTCCAGCTCGATGCCGCGGTCGGTTTTTTCGTCGCGGTACTTCACGATGACCGGGGTGTAGAGCGAGAGATTCCATCCCCAGGGCCCCTTCTCCTTCTTCACCGCGCGAGAGCCGGGGACGACTACGGCGTTTTCTGGGACTTCGAGCGGGGCGTCGGCGGTGGCGCGGTAGACTTCGCCGCGGACCAGGTCGTAGAGCGGCGTCGATCGCGTCAGGATCGTTCCTGCGCCTAGCACGGCGCGTGCGCGGACCAGCGTGCCTTCGTAGATCCCACAGTTTCCACCGATCAGCACGTCGTCTTCGATGATTACAGGCGCGGCGTTGATGGGCTCAAGAACTCCGCCGACTTGTGCGGCGGCGCTCAGGTGGACGCGCTTGCCGATTTGCGCGCAAGAGCCGACCAGCGCGTGGGAGTCGACCATGGTGCCTTCATCGACATAGGCGCCGACGTTGATGAACATGGGCGGCATGCAGATGACCGACGGCGCGACGTAGGCGCCTTCGCGGATGGACGATCCGCCGGGAACGACGCGGATTCGATCGGCGACGGAGAACTGGCGCGCGGGGAAAGTGTCTTTGTCGACGAAGGACAGGCCGGCGGCCATTTCCTGCAGAACGCCCAGACGGAAGCCGAGCAGAATGCCTTGCTTGACCCAGGGGTTGACAAGCCAGCGGGCCTCTTTCTTGTCGCCAATTTTTTCGGCGGCGCGGATTTTGCCTTGCGTGAGTTGGTCGCGGAATTCCAGGAAAGTCTTGCGGGCTTCGGGGTCGTGCTCGACTTCGCCTTGCGCGGCCAGGCGTTCGATGGAGGATTGCAGGGAAGACATTCGAGGAAAGTATAAAGCAAAGTCAGAAGTCAAAAGTCAGAATGCAGAAGTCAGCGCGGAGTTTTACTTCTGCATTTGACCTCTGACTTCTGACCTCTGACTTCTGACTTTACACGCACTTGCACTCGCTGCGAATCAGCACGCCGGTGATGGCGTGGGCAGCTTCGCGGGCTTCGGGCAGCGTCGTGTAGGGGCCGTGCCAGCGGGCGTGATTGGTGTCGTGGCCGGCGGGGCGGCCTTTGCCGTGGCTGCATTGGCCGCAGGAGCCGCGATGCAAAACGATTTTGCGGGGGCCGGCGGCCCAGTTTTCGTAGATGAAAAATTCCGGCGCTTCGGCGGTGTGGCCGGCGGGCTTGGCGATCAGTCCGACTTCGGTAGCGACTTTCTGCAGGCGCGAGCGGGTGTCGCGGCGCATGGGCAGAAGCGGCAGCCGGTAGACTTCCTCGAGTTTGCCCATCATCGCAAGCACAGCCTTCACCGGGAGCGGGCTTGACTCGATGAAGTTGGCTTGCATCAGAGGAAGATATTTGCGGTGCAGGGCGCGGGCGGTGGTCCAGTCGTTGGCGAGCGCGGCGCGGGTTAGCGACGCCATTTCGTGCGGGATTTCGTTGGAGGCCACCGAGACGACTCCGACGCCGCCGAGTGCGATGACGGGCAGGGTGACAGCGTCGTCGCCGGAGAACACAAGAAACGTTTCCGGGACGGCATTGATCGCTTCGGCGATCTGGGTCATGTTGCCGCTGGCTTCTTTGACGCCGACGATGTTGGGAATTTCGGCGAGTCGAGCGAGGGTTGCGGGTTCGAGATTGGCCGACGTGCGGCCAGGCACATTGTAGAGAATCACGGGCTTGTCGCCGACGGCTTCGGCGATCGCCTTGAAATGGCGGTACTGGCCCTCCTGCGTGGGCTTGTTGTAATAGGGATTGGCGGTGAGGATGTAGTTGACGCCGGGGCGGGCGGCGATTTCTTTGGCCTTCTCGACCGCGTCGTGAGTGGCGTTGGACGTCGCTCCGGCCATGATGGGGATGCGTCCGGCGACAACTTCGATGGTGGTGTCGATCACATAAAGCCACTCGTCGTGAGTGAGTGTGGGCGTTTCGCCGGTGGTGCCGCAGGGAACAAGAAAATCGATGCCGGACTCGACCTGCCACGCCACCAGATTGCGCAGAGCAACATCGTCGATGGAGCCATCCTGATGAAAGGGAGTTACCAGTGCAGTGCCACAGCCACGGAGTTGCATAGGAATAGGATAGCGCGAGTGAGGGTTGAGGGAAAACTCACAGGGCGTCGGGAAAGTATCGAGCTGCGCTCGATGGACAGCCGAGGACGGCTGTCCCCACATAAAGGCGCTTACAGCTCACGCCAGATGTCTCTGAAATCGTGAAAGCCTTTTTTGCCGGCGAGCCATTCGGCGGCGCGGACTGCGCCTTCGGCGAAGCCGCGGCGCGATTTGGCGTCGTGGCAGAGATAGATGCGGTCGGCTGAGGATTCGAGGACGACTTCGTGCAGGCCGACTACGTCGCCTTCCCGGAAGGACGTGATTTCCAAATCTTCGGATAGATGCGAACCGCCGCCAACGGATTCGCGGATTACCTGCTGCAGCGCAATTGCTGTGCCGGAGGGAGCGTCCTTCTTGTTGGCGTGGTGACGTTCGAAGATCTGTCCGGAGTAATCGTGGCGCAGGGCGGCGGCGGCGGCGCGGGCGATGTCGAAGAAAAGATTCACTCCGATGGAAAAATTTGCGGCGTAGACGAGCCCTGTTTTGTGTTGCTCGACGAGGGTACGGACGCGGTCGACTTCTTGGTACCAGCCGGTGGTGCCGACGACCATGTTTTTGCCGGCTTTCACGCAGGCTTCGATGTGCGCTAGGACGCAGTGGGGAGCGGTGAAATCGATTATGGCGTCGATGTCGTGGAGATTGTCTGGGGTGAGTGCGGCGCAGGACTCGTTGTCTTTGGCGCCGGCGATTTGGAGACTATGTTTACGCGCGGCAGCAACTTCTGCCACCAGCGATCCGGTTTTGCCACGGCCTAGAATTAGGAGTTTCATGTCAACAAAAAAGCTCTTAACCGCTGAGATCGCTGAGTAAGGCCGCAGAGGGCGCTGAGAAAATCTTGAAGGTTTTTCTCTGCGATCTCTGCGTCTTCTTTGCGCTCTGCGGTCAAAGGCTTTGGTCCTTTCGATTAGGCAAACACTTCCGGGTCCAGGTCGGAGAAAAATGTTTTGTGCAGGCGGCGGACTACGTCGGGGACTTCGTCTTCTTCGATCACGAAGGTCAGGTTAATTTCGGATGCGCCTTGCGAGATCATGCGAATCTTTTTGTCGGCGAGCTCGCGAAAGACGAGCGCGGCGATGCCCGGCGTGTCGCGCAGGTTTTCGCCGACCAGGCAGACGATGGCTTTGCGGCCTTCATATTTTACGTCGGCCAGTTTGGCGAGATCGGCGGCCAGTGCCGGGATGGCCTGATTAGAGTCGACCGTCAGCGAAACGCTGACTTCGGAGGTCGAAACCACGTCGACGGAAACTTTGTGGCGGTCGAAGGCTTCGAAGATGGAGCGCAGGAATCCATGGGCGAGTAACATGCGGGGCGCGGCCACATCGACGATGGTGATGCGCTTCTTGGCGGCGATGGCTTTGAAAATGTTTTTGCCTTGCGGCGCGCGGGTGGTGATGCGCGTGCCTTCGCAGGTTGGATTGCGGGAGTTCAGCACGTAGACTGAAATATTCTTCTGGATCGCGGGCAGCACCGTGGCCGGGTGCAAAACTTTGGCGCCGAAATAGGCGAGTTCGGCGGCCTCGTCGAAGCCGATGACTTTGATGCGGCGGGCTTCGGGACAGATTCTGGGGTCGGTGGTGAGGATGCCATCGACGTCGGTCCAGATTTCGATGCGGTCCGCGCCCAAGCCTGCGCCGAAGATGGCGGCGGAGAAATCGGAGCCGCCGCGGCCGATGGTGGTCGTGATGCCGGCGCGATTCGCGCCAATGAATCCGCCCATCACGGGCACTTTGCCTTCCGCGAGCAATGGCTGAACTCTTTCAAGCAGCCGGGCGTTGGTTTCATCGAATTGAGGAACGGCTTCCATGTAACTGTTATCGGTGACCAGTACTTCGCGGGAATCGACGTGGACACCGTTCAATCCGCGGGCGGCGAAGGCGGCGGCGACGATTTTGCTGGAGAGCATTTCGCCGAAAGCGGCGACATGGTCGGTGGTGCGCGGTGTGATTTCGCCGACCGCGGAGATGCCGCGCAGAAGTTCGTCGAGCGCTTCGAAGTCGGTGCCCAGGTCGGAGTGGAATTCGGTGAAGCGGGCGGTGCCGAGCAATTCGCTGGCGGTATTGTAGTGGCGCTCCTGCAGCGAGCGGCAAAGTTTGAGCGCGGTTTTGCGCTCGCCTTCTCCGGCGGCGCGAGCCATGGTCAGCAGCGTGTCGGTGACCTTGGCCATGGCGCTGACGACAACGACGGGCTTCTGCGCCAGGCGGCCTTCGACGATCGACGCGACGCGCTCGATGGCTTTGGCATCTTCGACGGAGGTGCCGCCGAACTTCATCACGATCATGAGCGGTGCTTCCTGGCGGAAACTTGGCGCATATGGGTGCTATCGCCTGCGCGCGCGAGACGCGCCCGCGACAGCCGCCGGGACGGCGGCGCTACCTTGAAGGCGCCGCGGAGTCTCATCACTCGTATTCCTTGCCGAGATAGCCCTTGGCTTTAAGCAACTCGGCATTGAGGACGGCGGCCCCGGCTGCGCCGCGGATGGTGTTGTGCGAGAGCACGGTAAATTTCCAGTCGAGCACGCCGCAGGGGCGAAGCCGGCCGACGACGGTGGTCATGCCCGCGCCCATATCGATGTCGAAACGCGGCTGTGGACGGTCGTTGGCTTCGAGATAGACGATCGGGTGCTCGGGAGCGCTGGGCAGTTTTAGTTCCTGCGGTTCGGCCCGATAGCTATTCCACGAGGCGATGATTTCTTCTTTCGTGGCTTTGGTTTTCAGGCGGATGGAAACCGATTCGGTGTGGCCGTCCTCGACCGCGACGCGGTTGCACTGCGCGCTCATGGCGAAGGCCGCGGAAATGATTTTCGTGCCGTTGACCTGGCCGAGAAGTTTCTTGGTCTCCTCTTCCATCTTTTCTTCTTCGTTCTTGATGAAGGGGATCACGTTGCCGAGAATGTCGAGCGAAGCTACGCCGGGATAGCCTGCGCCGCTGACGGCTTGCATGGTGACGGCCATGACAGTTTCGAGGCCGAACTTCTGGTGCAGCGGCGCCAGGGCCAGTACCAGGCCGATGGCCGAGCAGTTGGGATTGGTGACCACGTAGCCGCCGGATTTCTTGCGCCAGGCTTGGGTGTCGATGAGCTTGATGTGGCCGCTGTTGACTTCGGGAATGACGAGCGGGACATCCTGCTGCATGCGCAGGGCGCTTGAGTTCGAGACGACCGCGCAGCCAGCCTCGGCGAATTTTGGCTCCATTTCAGCGGCGATGGAAGCGTCGAGGGCGGCAAAAATAATTTTGGGCGCGCCTTCGGGCGTGGCCGGCGAAACTTTCATGGCCGCGACATTCGCCGGGATCGGCGTTTTCAGGCGCCAGCGGGCGGCCTCGGAGTAGAGCTTGCCTTCGGAGCGGTCAGACGCGGCCAGCCACGCCACTTCAAACCACGGGTGATGCTCGAGCATCTGGATAAATCTTTGGCCGACGACGCCGGTGGCGCCGAGGATGCCGATGGGAATTTTACGGTTCATATTGGGTCAGTCAGTTGTCTCGATCGATTTGTGCAAATCAGTCTCAATCAAGGCGTAGTTGGAATTCTATAACAGTCGGGCGAAGCAGATTTCTCCGCCCCTCGCGTTCGCTCGGGGGTCGGAATGACAAATTCTTAAGTGTCGGGCGTGATCGTACTGACAACACTAGGGTGCGATGCGAAGCGAGTGGTCTGCAAGTGCCGAAAGGAGGACCACTTTCGCACGGGTCCCAGGTCGGCATTGTAGGAAATCTTCGACTCGCCGATAGAGAAGCTGGAGGGACTCCCATGCCTGAACTGCGCCAGAACTTTTTCACCAAGGAATGGGTCATCATTGCTACCGAACGGGCCAAGCGGCCGGAGGAACTGGCGACACATCGCGTGGCGCAGGCGATCCCGGCGTTTGTGGAAAGTTGCCCGTTTTGTCCGGGCAATGAAGACAAGAGTCCGAATGAGGTGCTGCGATCGCCCAGCAGCGGCGAGCCCTGGATGGTCCGCGTGATCCCCAACAAGTTTGCGGCGCTATCGAGCGAGGTGCAGCCCACCCGCAGCTTGCAGCACTTGCGGCGGCGCATCGAAGGTTTTGGCTTTCATGAAGTCATCATCGACAGCCCTGACCACTCGCGCTACATGGGGCTGATGCCGGATTCGCAGGTGGCGAGCATTCTGCGCGTTTATCGGCAACGGTATAACACGCTGAGCCTGGACCATCGGGTAAGCCACATTACGATTTTCAAGAATCACGGGGCCGATGCGGGAGCCAGCATGCAGCATCCGCACTCGCAGTTGATTGCGACGCCGGTCATTCCCAGCCAGGTGCGGCATCGCTTGTTTGAGGCGTTGCGGCACTACGACGATGCCGGCGAATGCATGTTCTGCCACATGGTGGAGCGCGAGGTGGAGGACCAGACGCGAGTCGTGCTCAAGAGCGAGCGCTTTGTGGCGCTGGAAGTTTTCGCGTCGGCCACGCCGTTTGCCACGCACATTTTTCCGCTGCGGCACATGGCCAGCTTCGGAGACATTTCAGAGATGGAGGTCACTGATCTCGCTCGAGTGCTGCGGACACTGCTGGCGAAGATTTATGTGGGGCTGGAAAATCCGGATTTGAATTTTACCATCCGCAGTGGTCCGGCGGAGTATGCGGGAGCTCGGCACTTTCATTGGTACGTCAGCGTGATTCCGCGCCTGACGCGGACGGCAGGGTTTGAGTTGGGGTCGGGAATGTTCATCAATTCCGTGCTGCCGGAGGCCGCGGCGGAGTTCTTGCGGAAGGTGACGGTGGAGAAGGTGGCGGGAGCCGGCGCGGGGATGTAAAAATTTGGGGCGGACACTCTTGTCCGCCGCCGTTGATTTCGCTTTTATTTGGGAATGATGTAACACAAAAATAAAATCAACTGCAAAAGCAATGTCAAAGGCGACGGACAGGAGTGTCCGTCCCATATGGCCTTCTCTACGGTCGGTGAATTTCCTGGCTGCGGAAGGGATATTCAGTTAAGGGCCCGAACTTTTTCTTCTCTGCGTACAAGCGCCAGCGGCGGAAGACGATGCGCAGGCCGGCCATCACCGGGATGGAAAGATAGATGCCGAGGATGCCGGCAACTTCGCCTCCGGCCATCACGCCGAAAATTGCGGCCAGAGGATGCAGTTCCATGCTCTCGCCCATGATGCGCGGAGAAGAAACATAGTCTTGGAGTAAGCGCCAGATGCCGAGAAAAATAATCAGGATCAGCCAGTGCGGGTAGCTCATGAGCAGGGCCACACTGACAATGGTCAGAGCGCCAGCCAGCGGCCCGACTACGGGAACGAATTCCAGCATGCCGCCGATCGTACCCAGTACCAGCGCGTAGGGAACTCCCATGATGCCAAGAACCGCGGAGTACATGACTAGGGTCAGACGCTGCCAGCGTCAGCTGCGCGCGGATGAAGTGGGCCAGCATCTGGTTGAGATCGTTGAGCACGTTCTCCAGAAATTCTCGTTGCGGCCGCGACTGGACTGTGGAAAGCAGGAAGTCGCTGAAGGCGCGGCCATCTTTCAGAAAGAAAATAGACAACACCGGGACCACCAAGAAAAGCCACGCTTGCTTGGCGACATCGGCCACGCGGAGCCCCACGCGCTGCGCGATTTGTGTGATTTCGTCGCTATGGCTCACCAGGAACGACTGCGACCAGTAGCGGTCGACTTCGCGTTCCAGCCGTGGTCTTTGCCCAGGGTTCTCGGCGATCTCGCCGGAGCTGAGTTTGTTGAGCAACGTCGGGCAGAGACTGTCCCAGGCGCGCACCTTCCCGGGTCACCTTGGGGCCAACGGCCACGAAGAACACTACGACCAGCACAAGCAGCAGGGCGTAGATCACGGCAATCGCACGCTCGCGCCCGCGCAGCAGTTTTTCCAGCCGACCTACCAGCGGGCTCATCAGGTAGGCGAAGAAGATGGCGAACAGAAACGCGATCAAGGTGGTGCGGGCCACATAGAGAAAGCCCAGCCCCAGCGCGAACAACAGCACCGTGACGAGCGACCGCGCCGTGCGTGAGTCAGTCAGCAGCAAAAAGTTATCCAGGGCAATCTCGATTCCGCCGCCGGGCAGGCACAGCCTTAATCCCGGTCCACTACGGTGTTATCGGCAGGAATCGCAACTCGAATTAGTTTGAAATGGTCGCTCTCGTCCAGCCAGAGTTCCCATTGAATATCTTCTCCGGACAAGTTCAGGCGCAACAAGTCGCGCTCGGCGCCGCGGATCATGATTTTTTCTTTCCCGACCAATTCCATGCGAACGCTCATGGAAGTATGGTCCTGAGGAACGAGCACGCCAAAATCGGCGGGCTGGCATTGCCGATGACCATTCTCGTCTTTGCAGGGCGCGACTGCCAGATATTTCCAGGCCAGGATTTCGCGATGGACAAAGAAATTGTTGTCGAGAATCGGAGTTGCACTGGGCAGCAGGAATGCCTGCTCGGCTGCCTTGGCGTTGGGGGACGCCATGATTTTCTCTTTGAGGAAATCGTTTTCGGGTGCCACACTGAGCGAACTGCCCGAGGACTGGCTCCACTCGTAGCGCAGCAAGTCGCCGCTGGCGCCCATGTCGAGTTCGGACTTCTGCGTGGTGGAATCTCCACCGGCGGTTTCCTTGAGCTGCGACTTGACGATGCTCTGTCCGTTTTCCTGCTCGATGCGGAAAGTTTCCGTCGCGACGCGCTGTCCGCGGATGAAGATGCCGAACGAACCGGAATCGACGATCGGATTGGGCGCGGGCTTGTCCTTTTTATCTTTCTTGTCCGCCGCGTGCGCGCCGGTCGAAGCCGCCAGGGCAGCCGGCCACGATCAATGCCAGCGCGCGGCGCGTTCGAGATTTCAAACTTCACTCGCCTTCTCCTTGTTCGGTGCGTAGCGCGATTTCCTTCAGTCCCAGCATCTTTGCGATCTCGGCTGCGATTATTTCGACTGTACGGCTTCCGGTTTGAACCTTCAGCGACGCCTTCGCGTAGTGCGCGCGCCGAGTCTTATAGAGCTTGCGGAACTGGTCCACATTTTGCAGCAGCGGTCGTTCTACGCCCGCTTGTGCCGCCTGCGTGCAACAGCGTTGCCAGAGTTCCTCGACTGGCGCGTCCAGAAAAACCGTGGGCACGCCCGACGCTTTTAATAGCGCGGCATTTTCCTTCTGCACAAAGGCACCTCCGCCGAGCGCGACGATTCGGGCGATTCCGCCGCGCAATTCATCGAGCACATGCTCGCAGGGCGGCGTGTTCTGCTCGGCGAAACTCAGATTCTCCGGAATCGCGGAAAATCTGCGCCACCGAACGCCCCTCGCGCGCCTCGATGCGGTCATCGAGATCTTCAAAGACCCAATTCAGCCGTTGCCCCAGGGCGCGGCCCACGCTGCTCTTGCCGGCTCCCATGAAGCCGACCAGAAAAACCGCGTTGGTCGCGGGGCCGGTGGCTGCAGCCTGTGTGGACGGCTTGCGCCGCAAGCGCTGCTTCTTCCCGGCCTCCGCCTTCACGGTTTTGCGAGAACTCTTCTTCAAGAATTAGCTTCAAAAGAGCAACCGGCCTCCAGCGAAGCTGCCGCCGGTTTGGCCAGAAGCCAGGAGCTAGTAGCTAGAAGCTGGTTTACTTGGAGGTGCGTTTTCTGAGGTGGATTTTACCACTGAAGCTGCGCAGTACTACGGTCGATGACACCGCCGCCCGCCCCATGGTACCCCAGAAGGCACTGCCTTCTTTGATCACGAACCAGGTGTGGGTTTTGGGTTGGAGAGGAATGTCGTCGTGTACTTCTCCGCGCACCGAGCGGGCGCTGACGTCGGCGGAAGTCGTATCGGGTACGATGGCTTCGATGTTGCCGCTGTGACTGGTGAGGCGATATTCGCCGCGGTCGCCGAAGTCGCCGGTATAGCTGATGCCGCCGCTGGTGGAAATCACCTGCACCAGCGGGCCAGTGACGCTATTGAGTGTTACGTCGCCGCTCAGGGAATCGATTTCCACATAGTCGTCCTGCACATTGGTGAGGGTGACGGGGCCGTTCAGGGTTTTCACGTGCAGATGCGCGTTGCTGATGTCGCGCACGTCCACTGTGGCACCGGCGCCTTCCAGAGTCACGTCACCGTGTAGTTTTTCAGCGTGCAGTGACCCAGTGCTGGAATGCAGAGTTACGCTGGCGTCGGCGGGGACCAGGATTTCATAGTCGACGCGCCCGGATTGCGCGTCGGCGCCAGGCAGCAGGTGCGACTGGATCTCGACCCGGTTGCCGACCAGGCTGTTATCGACTTCGACTTTGTCGGAAGCGAGCACGGCATTGATCGTCACGATGTTAGTGGCCGAGGGTTTGACCGAGATCGAGCCGTAAGGATTGTTGACCGAAACTCCCGACTTGGGGCCGACGTTGAAGTGATAGTCCTTGTGGGCGCTGACGGCGGCGGACTGGGCCTCCGCGATCAAAGTCGGCGCGATCAGCGTCCCGGCCAGCATCGCGCCGGCAACTGCAACTTGGAAAGTGCGCGCGCTCATAAGTTTCCTCGACTGCCCCTTACTCTCGACTTCTTCCTGTCGATAAACCAACTTCTCTACACCGCGCCAGACGGAACTGCCCTACTCTATGGCAAAGAACGATCCATGGCCAGATCGAAAAGCATAGCCTTTTCCTGATAGGCCTCCATCAGTGAACGGCGAGCTTCCTCGTCGTTGGGATTGTCGTCCACCACGCTCTTCGCGTCTTGAATGTAGTCGTTCACGTGGCGGAGATTGTCAGCATACTGTGCCTGATAGCGCGGGCGACAGCTGCGCCACTTCCTGCAATAGGTCGTCGTCGTTCAGGCCGGCGATGGCCGGCGTCGGAGACGACGGCCGCCGGAGGCGTCACGCGCGCAATCGGCGGCGACGGGTGAATGCTGCCGAACGTAAAGACCGACCGCAATCAGCAGTGCAGCGGCCGCCGGAACCAACCACCGGCCCCAGGTCCAGCCACTGCCGAAGGAAGGCAGCAGCGAACGGCCGGAGCGCTGCGGACGAATCAGCCCTTCCTGGCGCAATGCAATTTCGATTGAATTCCACACTCGAGGACTGGGCTGCTCGGCAGCGCGCAGATCGCCGGCTGCGGCGATGAGGACATCCAGTTCAGCGACCAGAGCCGAGCATTCCGCGCAGGCCTTCAGATGTGCCCGCTGGTCGGCACTTTTCGCCGCCTTCGCTCTCTGCCAGACTGGTTTGCAACTCAACGCAATTCATACTCCTGCTCTCCCCAAGCTTGTACTGAACCGGTTGTGGCATCAGTGTAACGCCAAATCAAATCGGCTTACACTCTTGCGCCTCTGCCCAGGTTACTGGCGTGTCCGATCTGCGCCGGATCACGTGATTTTTTGCTGCTCGCGCTCAGGATTCCTCGGCCTTTTCCGTCCGGTTGATCCTGAGCATATCGCGCAGCTTCATGCGCGCTTTATGGAGTTGCGACTTGCTGTTGCCGATCGAGCACCCCACGATGGTTGCGATTTCATTATGTTCGTAACCTTCGACATCGTGAAGAACAAAAATCATGCGGTAGCCGGGAGGGAGATCGTCGACTGCTTTCTGCAACTGCAGCCGGTCGATGGATCCGGCCAACGCCAAATCTTCTGCCCCGAAATCTTTCTTCGGAGTATCTTCTTCGCCGCCCTGCGTGGTCTCTTCCAGAGAAACCACCGGGAGGCTTTTCTTACGCAACTGCATCAGCACGACATTGACCGAAAGCCGGTGCAGCCAGGTCGAAAACGCCGATTCGCCGCGAAACGTTCCAATCTTGCGATAAAGCTGCAGGAACGCTTCCTGGGTCAGATCTTCCGCTTCGGCAGTATTCGCCGTCATACGCAGACAGAGCGAGTACACCCGCCGCTTATGCTTGTCGTAGAGAGCCTGGAACGCCTGGGCGTCCCCTAGCTTGGCTCGCTCGATGAGCTCAGCTTCGTTCGGGTCTCGATCTTTGCCCTGCCTTTGGGCTTCTTTTGAATCCGGGTCGGTCAAGTTGCCTTTTCCGGCCGCACCCCCTGAGATGCGGCATAACTAGCTTTGCGTTGTATGGCTTGCGGGCGATTGCTGGGGCACGAAGGTAATCGTCATCTTCAGAATATCAGAGCATTTCTACCGAACTTGGAATTCTCCCGTCAGATGCTGAAACTACCGAAATCCTTTGCCTGACCGGGGTTGAGCAACTCTGTTCTCCCGGCTATAAACCCGATACCAAATTTAGAGGTGCGATCTTCGGAAATTAATACATTTGGCGTCGCTAAGACGCCTGTCACGACTGTCACTTGTGGCTGGTCGTGATGGTTTCCAAGCCGTGCCCGAGCGGCCCCAGTTCGCGCTGCCGAAGCAGGAACGCAAACAGAACTCCAAGGAATCCGAGCACGGAGAAGATCCACATGCCGAGGTGATATCCGGCAGGATTGGCCGGCCCGGCATGGCTGTGATCGTTGGCCCAACCGATCAGCAGGTTCAGAGCGGTCAGGCCGATATTTTGGATCATCGTCATCAGGCCATAAGCGGTGCCGATCTTGGCGGGATCGACGATATATGCGACCGAGGCCCACATCACGGAGGGAATCAGAGAAAAAGCGATGCCCATCATGGCCATCGGAACGTAAAGGCTGATGTGGGTGTACGCCATGATCAAGTAGACGGGAATCAGCAGCATGGAGCCGAACATCATCAACAGAGCGCGCTTGCCGATGCGGTCGACCAAGAGCCCGAAGAGTGGGGTTGCGATCATGGCAAATAGGGTAAGTGTGCTGGAGAGGAATCCGCCAAACTCGCGCGAGGTGCCGTGCGCCTCCATGAAGAACTTCACCGCGAACGTCTGGAAGGGGAAGATGGCAGAGTAGAACACAATGCAGAGGGCCACGATCAGCCAGTAGCTGACGCTGAACTTCCAGATGTCGGAGAGGACAACTTTGTCAGTGGATACTCCGCCGAGGTCGAATTTATTTTCGGCGCTGACTTCCAGGAGCCAGTAAAGCGCGGCGCCGATCACACAGAGGACGGAGAACACTAGAGAAATCACGAACGGGGTTCGCCAGCTGGCGAAGGCCCACTTGGCCCAGGTTGGCGAATTCAACGCAGCGAAGGTGCCAAGGCGCGAGGCCGTGAGGTTGAGTCCCAGGGCGAAACTCAATTGCTTGCCTTTGAACCAGCGTGCGATGGCGGCGATGACGGCGACATTCAATGTCTCCGCGCCAGCGCCGAAGATAAAGCGGCCGGTGGCCATGACGGAGAGCCTTCCTGCCGAAACCGTGATGGCTGGACCGATGAAGCAGAGTACGCCGAAAATCATCAGCGACTTGCGCAGGCCGATGCGGTCGATCAGGATGCCGCCCAGCAGCGTCGTAAAAATCGGAGGAATGCTATAGACCGCCTGCAGAAAGCCGAGATTGGAGTCGGTGAATCCGAGTTGCTGTTTCAGCACGTCCGCCAGGGGGCTGACTGCGTCGTAGACGTAGTAGCTGCCGAACATGGCCAGGCTCACGAAAATCAGAACCATCCAGCGATAGAGGCGGGTGGGTTCCGGACGGACGGTTTCGGTCATCAGCGCTCTTTTCTCCCCGCTGGCTTTAAGGAACTCTTGCGATTCACGAACACAGGAGAGTAGCAGAATTCCGCTTCGAGCTCCTAGCTGCAGACTCCGGAGGTTTGTCTGGCCATCAGCGAAGGATGTTGGCTGGCTCGCGGCTCCGCTCTTCACCTGCTGCAACGCTGCAACGAAGAGGGCATCCTGAAAACCTCAGGATGCCCTTCGTTTCACACCGAGTTGATTCCGGCTGCGATTCAGCCGTTAGGCTTTTCCTTTTTTTCCTGTTCCTGTTGTTTCTTCTTTTCTTCCGGGGTGAGCGGTTTCGCCGGCGGATGCTGCGCCGGCGGCATAGGTTTCGCTTGTGCTGGCGGAGGCGTGCGTTGTTGCGGACGGTCAGCTGGCGGGGGAGTGGATTGCCGCGGCGCCGGTTGGTTCGGTTTCGGCTGGGGCGGATTGTTCTCCGGCCGAGTCGGTTCGGGACGGTTGTTGGGTTGCGGGCGGCTCGGCTCCGGCTGATTGGTTTGGGGCTCGGGCCGGCTGGGTTCAGGGCGGCTCGGAGTGGCAGTCTCCGGGCGGTTATTCGGCGTGGTCGCCGGTTTATTTTCTGACGGTGCTGCTCCGCGATTGGGCTGCATGGGAGCAGGCGCTGCCGGCCGCTGGTTGGCTGCCGGGGGATTGCCCGGCCGATTCATCGGCTGATTCGCCGGTGCTGGTTGGCCGGGACGCGCCGCTGTCGCGGGTGCCGGATGCCCTACGTTCGGGGTTGCCGGTTTTCCCGGAGGCGCCTGCTTCACCATCGGACGCGCCGCTGCCGTTGCCGCCGGACGCAGCGTCTGCACTTCGGTGCGAGCTAGCGGCTGTCCAGGATGCGCCGCCAGGGCCTGCTGCTGTTTGGCGAACGGCACCGGCGGTGGAGGTGGCGTTTTCTTGGCGACGACTTGCCGGCTGGCAATTGCCGCAGGCGGCGCGGACACGTGACCGGCGCTTGCTGCTTTCGCGCCTAGAACGCTCTCCTGCGTGGGAGCGACGGTTGCCCTCGCGCTCACGTTCATGGAGGCAAGTTGTTGCGTGTTCACCGTGACGGACGCTTTCGCTACCGGTTGTGCACTCACGAACGCATGCTGCGGAACCACCATCACCGCGCCCTGCACATTTCGATTGGCGTAAGTAACGTTGGTGACGGTGGTGGTGTTGTGAACGATGGTGGTGTTGTAGACGTTGGTGATTGTGACGTTGGTGACCGTGGTATTGCTTATGTTGACGCGGGTCATGTAGGCCTCACTCACGTGATAGGAGGGCACATAGACTTCCCGCGGACCCAGCGGGAACCAGCCCACGTCGCCGCCGAAGCCACCTGGGCCTCCGCCGACGAAGACCACCAGAGCGGGTGCATACACGGCGCGCACTGCGACCGGACCGGCCACCCATCCCCAACGTCCGCCGACACTCACCCAGCGGCCATAGTGGAATGGAGCGTAGCCCCAGGAAGAATCATCAACCCAGGTCCATCCCCAAGGAGAAATCCAGGCCCAGTGGCCGTCGTGATATGGCGCCCAGCCGCCCGCGACGCGGTTGGGAAACCAGACATGGCCGTAGTTGGCGTCGTCGCGCCAGTCGCCGTTGTCGTCGAGATCTTCATACCCGACCACATCCGGCGCGAGGTACTGCCTGGAACGTGAATAGTCGAAGCGATGGTCGCGGCCTTCTGACCAGGTATCGAAATCGTCGGGCGCATCGATCTGCTCGACATCGGCGTAGAGCGAGTCGGTGCCGGTGAACGTGCCTCTTTGTCCAGCGTGCAGGGCATAAGTTTCGCCGTTGCCGGTGGCATCACCGGCGCCTTCGCGAACGCTGATGTCGGTTTCGTTGCCGTCGGCGCCGGCCTCGACCCGGTAGTGGCCGGGCTGCGAAATCGTGAACGCCTGGTTCGGCGTATCGATCTCGAAATCGTCTTCGTCGCCCAAGCGGCGCACGGTTACGCTGAGCGAGCCGGAGGTGAGCTGAATCTGCACCGTGTCGTCATCGAGATTCAGAAAAGAGAACCCGGTATTAGGAGCAAGGCGGATGACCGATGACCCTAGCTGAACTTCGGCGCGCGAGTTCTCGTCGGTCCAGAGCTGATCTCCGGTGCTGAGCGGACGGTTGGGAACCGCTCCTACCCAATCCGTTTCTCCGGCGGGCTGGAACGAAACTGAACCCTCCAGGTAGCCCAGCCGAGCTACGCGGCCGGGCGGATCATCCTGATCTTGCGCGGATGCGCGGGTGGGTAGGGTGATGGTGGCCAGCGCGAGTGCAAACAGCACGCCGCACCAGGCTGATTTCTTCAGGGTGAGTTTCATAAACGGTATTTCCTCCCAAGCTTTTTCGCGAGCCCCAAGGTTCGCGGATGACGTTTGATACAACCACGAGCGTGAGTTCGTGGATCTTTGATGCGAACGACTGTGATGCGGTTGATTGCTGGCGCATCTGGAATCGTCTGAATGTAGAGCCCCAGACGCGAACGCGACGAACAGGCGAATGCGCTCGGCCGAGACGCATGAGTGGATAATTCGTGACTTAAGGATAGCAGGTAGCGTTCAACGACGTCGGAACCTCACGATCGATCGAGTGACGGCCGATCCCAAGAAAGATGAGATTGGGGAATCGTCAGTTCGGGTTTCAGGAGGCAAGAGTGAGAGACGGAGAAATCAGGTAGTGGTTCAGTTCAAACTGAACCACTACCAGAAATCAACTTCCCACGTACCTGGCATACAGACTGCGTGCCACGGCAGTATCGGTGGTGCCCTTGATGATGGCGCGGCCGTCGGGGAACAGAGTCATCTCGTAGGGGTCGCGCGAAAATTTCAAGACGAAGTCATTGTGCCGGACCGTGCCGTGGGGCTGGAGCCGCCGGACCAGTTCGGCGAAGTCCACGGGGCGCTGGCGCTCATGGATTTGCACGGAGTTCCTTCCGCACAATGTGATGTGCGGGCGGCCTTCGCCGGCGAGATGAATGAAGTTGCGCGCGCCGCAGGCCCGGCAGCCGGGGCGGGGTTTTGCCGCGGAAATTTCCGCGTGTTCATTGCTCCACACATCGAAGGAGAGCAGGGTGCGGCGAAGCTGAGGATTGCCTGCGCCACCGACGAGGAACTTGAGCGCCTCAGTCGCGGCGATCGATGCCACCAGGTTCACCGCTGAATTCAGAATGCCGGAAGTCTCACAGGTCTCGACCATGCCCCGCGGCGAGTCCGGAAAAATGCAGGCGAGGCAGGCGGTTTGTCCGGGAACGACGTTCAAGGTGACGGCGTAGCTGCCGACAGCGGCGGAATAAATCCATGGCAAGCCGCGGTCGACGGCGAAGTCGTTGATCAGGTAACGAGTTTCGAAATTATCGGTCCCGTCGAGGATCAGCGACATTCCTTCCAGCAATGCTTCAATGTTTGCCGGAACCAAGTCTTCGACCCTCGGCTCAGTCGCGACCTCCGAATTAAATTTGCCGATCTGGCGCGCGGCTGCGATGGCCTTGGGCAGCGACTCGGCGGCATCCTCCTCATCGAATAAAGCCTGGCGCTGCAGATTGCTGGGCTCGACATAATCGCGGTCAATGATGCGCAGCGTGCCCACGCCGGCGCGCGCCAGCAGTCCGGCCAGCGCCGACCCGGTCGCGCCGCATCCCACGATGGCCACGCGGGCGGCTGCCAGCTTGCGTTGGCCTTCCTCGCCGATGCCACGGAACAGGATCTGCCGCGAGTAGCGATCGCTGCCCTCTGGCGCCGCGGAATCTGGCGCCGAATTTCCCGCTCGTCCTCTCGGTTGCGTTTCCTGTGCCAAAGAGATCACCGGTTCCGGCCTGCAAAACCTTTATTATAAGTGTGGGCTTCCCGCCGAACGATTGTCGATGGCATTCGTCGATGGCGGGCGTCAATACCGATGCTCTCGGTGAGGCCTGAAAGTCATACAACAACTGCCGGGCGCGTCCCATCGAAGTCATAGAGCGCCGGGACCCAAGGACACCTGTTTGCTGAAACGGTACGCGACACTTCTGACCGCGATGATCGTGCTGTGGCCCGCGGTCCTGCTGTCGCAGAATGCCACCGTCTTCGGGCAACTCGGGGCAAACCCCTGCGGCAGCTCAGTCAGGCTCGATCGAACAGCAGCCACCGTCGTCCACTGCGGGCATGTCCGGCTACGAAGGGAAAATCGTACAGGCGATCGAGATCCCCGGAGTCGCTGCGGGCGATCGCGAGCACATGCTGCAGCTGCTGCCACAGAAAGCCGGAGAGCCGCTGGACCGCGAGCATGTCCGAGACAGCATTCGCGCCCTGTATGCCACGGGTCGCTTCGCTGATATTCAGGCGGAAGCGGCGCCCTCGGGCGACGGCGTCACCCTGGCTTTCACGACGTCGGCCAATTTTTTTGTGGGTGCAGTCGATGTCGAGGGCGCGCCCACTCGCCCCAGCTCAAACCAGATCGTGAACGCATCGAAGTTTCAGCTCGGCGAACGCTATGCCCAGGAAAAGCTCGAGCGAGCCCTCGAGAATATCCGTCAACTCATGCAGGAGGGCGGATACTACCGGGCGCGAGTGACGGCCGAAAGTGTTTCGAATGCCGCCACGCAGCAAGTAAACGTTCTGTTTCACGTGACGCGCGGCGAGCAGGCGCATGTGGGCGTCGTGAAAGTTACGGGAACATCCAGCCTCACGTCGGCGGAAGTCCAGCATATCGCGCGCATGAACCCCGGCAACCGGATTACCTCCGCCCGCGTGAGTGGTTCGCTGCAACGGCTGCGCAAACGATTCCAGAAGCAGAGCCGCGCCCTGGCGCAGGTTTCGATCGCCGAGCAGTTCTACCACCCAGAGACCAACGCCGTCGATTTTACCTATCAGATTGATCCTGGCCCGGTGGTGGTGATTTATGCCCGCGGATTCAACATCAGCCGCGGCGTGCTGAAAAGGGAAGTCCCGGTCTACGAAGAAAATGCAGTCGACGACGATTTGCTGAATGAGGGTAAGCGCAACCTGCTCGACTATCTGCAGACCCGCGGCCACTTCGACGCCAAAGTCGAGATTCAGAAGGAATCAGACCCGAAGACTCTGCGCGTGATCTACCAGATCGACCCCGGCCCGCTGCACAAACTGGTGCTGGTGGAAATTACCGGCAACAAGAATTTTCTGGACACGGCGAAGTTGCGCTCGTACATGCAGATCGAGCCCGCCAGCCGTTTTGTCACTCATGGTCACTACAGCGAAGATCTGCTGAAGAGCGATGTCGCAACCCTGCAAGGGCTCTATCGATCGAGCGGCTTTCGCGAGGTCAAGATCGAGACAAAAGTGGACGATAACTACCACGGGCCAAACAGGTTGGCCGTGCACATTCACATCGATGAAGGTGTGCGCACGCGCGTGGGCGAAATGCACGTCGTGGGCAATCAGCGGGTTGCTGCCAAGGAACTCCCCGAATTGAGCACGCGGCCGGGGCAACCATACTCCGAGCAGGATCTGGCGAACGACCGGGAAAGGATTCTCAGTTACTACTTCGATCACGGGTTCCCCAACGCCACGCTGGAAATCACCACCAAGGCCTCCGATAGTGCCGCTAACCGGGAAGACGTAACCTTCACGATTGTGGAAGGCGAACGTTTCACCGTGAATCGCGTGATGGTGGCCGGCACCGAGCACACCCGCGATTATGTGGTGCAGCGCGAACTGCAGGTGCACGCCAGCGAAGCGCTCAGCCAGCAGGATCTGCTCGACACCCAAACGCGCCTGTACGATCTGGGTATCTTCAGCCAGGTGGACACGGCGGTGCAGAACCCGGAGGGCACCGATCCTCAGAAAAATGTACTGGTGCAGGTCGAAGAAGCCAAGCGCTACACCTTCACCTACGGACTGGGCCTGGAATTCGAAACCGGTCAACCGGCAGGCACCACCGCGCCGCAAGGCACGACCGGAGTCAGCCCGCGGGTCGAGTTTGACGTGACTCGACTCAACGTCGGCGGCCGCAATCAGACCTTGACCTTCCAGTCTCACGTCGGCAGCCTGCAACAGCGCGGCCTCATCAGTTACGCCATTCCCAAGTTGTTCGACAAGGAAAAGCTCAAGCTGATCTACACGATTTTTTACGACAACAGTCTCGATGTGGCGACCTTCACATCGCAGCGGCTGGAAGGGAAGATCGATCTGCGGCAACAGTTCGGCAACTCCGGCATCGAGCCGGGAAGCCGCGCCGGACCCGATTCGATTACCTATCGTTGGGATTTCCGTCGGGTGAAAGCCGGTCACTTCGCGGAAGGATTCTCGCCGGGTGAAATTGCGATCCTATCGCTTCCCGCCCGCGTGGGCGGTCCCGGGTTTCACGTTCATCCACGACAAGCGGGACAATCCGCTGGAAAGCACAAAGGGAAGTTATTTCACGCTGGATGCGTTTGCGGCATCAAGCTACTTCGGATCAGAAGCCGACTTCGGCCGCGCCCTGGCGCAGCACTCGACTTATTATGCGTTCGGAGGAAAGGGAAAGGCCGGCCATCAGTTCGTGTTTGCCCGGTCGACCAGCATCGGCGTGCAGCAGCCGTTCGGCGGCACCAAGATTCTGCCACCCGGATCTTGCCCGCTGAATGCGGCAGGGGAGCCGACCTGCACTGACATCACGACTATCCCGCTGCCGGAACAATTCTTTGCGGGCGGCGGCAACTCTCATCGCGGATTCGGGTTAAATCAGGCAGGCCCACGCGATCCGGTCTCCGGCTTTCCCGGTGGGCGGTACGGCGCTGTTCGTCAACAACTTCGAACTGCGCCTTCCTCCGCTCACGCTGCCCTACCTGGGAGAGGGATTCGGCTTTGCCATCTTCCACGATATGGGCAATGTTTTCACGGCGCCGCACGACATGCTGAAGGGTTGCTGCGCTGGCACCAGGACAATCCACCCGGCGTGCTTGTCCAGTGGTACAACGACCTCACAGTGACTGTACCGCATTCAACAATTCCGGGTATGATTACACCTCGCACGCCCTGGGAGTGGGCGTGCGTTATAAGACTCCAATCGGGCCCTTGCGTTTTGATTTCGGGTACAATCTCAACCCGACCAGATATTTCCAGACGGTTACGCCCACCATTTTCGGACTAGGGCCGAATTCGCTAGAGACGCAACGCCTGCGGCATTTCAATGTGTTTTTCAGCATAGGCCAGCCATTCTAATGAAAAGATTCAGGGCTAAAACGAGCACGATGATCGCAGTATCGCTGCTGACGTTGCTTCTAGGCGCCGTCGCCAGTCCTTCGGTCCACGCCGGAGAAGTGATCGATCGCATCGTGGCCACGGTCAACGGGCACATTATTCTGCAGAGTGATTGGGATGAAGCGTTGTGTTACGAATCGCTGCTCAACGGCCGCCCGCTCAGCCAGTTTACTGACGACGACCGCCGCGCCGTGCTCGACCGCCTGATTGATCAGGAGTTACTGGGCGAGCAGATGAAGTCAGCATTTTTTCGAGCACGCGTCAGACTCTGAGGCAGCGGCGCGCTTAGCGGAGGCCCGGAAACAATATCCTGAGGCCGCCACCGCCGAGGGCTGGCAAGCGGTGCTGGCGCGGTTCGCGCTGTCGGAAAAAAATCTATTGGAGCATGTGCGGCAGCAGATCGATCTCATGCGTCTGGTGGATGCGCGACTTCGTCCTGCGGTGCAGATCGACTCGAAGACTATTGAAGCGTACTACCGCGAGAAATTCGTTCCGCAGTTGAAACCAGCTGCAGCGGGTCAGAATCCGCCCGCCGAAGTTGCCGCCAAAATTCGCGAACTTCTGACCGAGGAAAAGGTAAATGAGCTGATGGTTTCCTGGCTGCAATCGCTGCGCTCGGAAAGTAAAGTGAGCATCCCCGGCACCGCCGGGTCGACCGGGGAGGGAGTACAGACCCGGTGACCGAACCCGCCGCCAGGCCTCGACGCTGGTGGAAACTTCGCTGGTGGAAATATCTGCTGATCACCGCCGGAGCGGGCTTCCTCGCGCTGCTCGCCTGCCTCTGGTACGTCACCACCGATTCCTTTCAAGGTTACGTGCGCAGCCGCCTGGTCGCGGAGATCGAGCGCATCACCGGCGGACGCGCCGAATGCGGCAGCTTCCATATTGTTCCGTTCCACATGCAGGTGGAAGTGCGCAACATTACCGTTCATGGCAAAGAACCGGCGAACGAGGCTCCGCTGGTGCATGCTGACAGCCTGCTCGCGCAGGTGAAAGTCATTTCATTTCTGCGCACCGAGTTCGGCTTCCATTCGTTGACGCTCGATCATCCCGTGGTCCATATCATGATCGGGCCCGACGGCGTCACCAATGTTCCAGCGCCGCATGCCCCGCCGGACTTTCTGCAAAATTCTTCGAATCGATCGCCCATCGAACAATTATTTGCATTGTCGATCACGCATCTGACCATGCGAAATGGCGAACTGTTATGGGGAGATCGGAAGATCCCCCTCGACTTCGACGTTCGCGACGCCGGCCTCGAAATGGATTATTCGTTCCTGCGCGGGAACTACAGCAGCCATCTGACAGTCGGAAAGGTCGACACCGCGATTCAGAATTTCCGTCCCTTCGCCTGGAGCGCCTCGGCGGATTTCACGCTGAGCCCGACTTTTGCCGACGTGAAGTCTTTGACGTGGAGTTCCGGCCGCTCGTCGTTTCAGGCCAGCGGACGCATCGGCGACTTCAGTGATCCCCGGCTCGACGGAAGTTACTACGGCCACATTGACCTCGCGGAAGCCGCTGCAATCGCCCGCCGCCATGATCTGCGCGAAGGCATCGCCGAATTGAAAGGCACCGGCCACTGGTCACTCAACGATTTCACAACGGCGGGCAATCTGGCTCTACGCGATCTGGGCTGGCAGGACGATCAGATCGCGGTCCGTAGGGCGGCAGCCATTTCCGATTACTCCGTCACCGATCAGCAGATCAGGTTGACGAAATTGCAAGGCAAATTATTGGGTGGAAGTTTCTCGGGCGATGCCCAGCTGGATAACTGGCTGCACAACGTGCCAGTGCAGCCGCAGGGCCGGACGATAAAGAAGGGTACGGAAGGCTTCCCCGAAATCTCCGCCGCGCATGCCCGGCCCGCGAAGGGAGAGAAAGCGAAGGCGACGGGAGTACAAAGCGGCGTAGCGCGTCTTCGCCTGCGCGATATTTCCGCAGCCGAAGTGGCCGCAGCTCTGGACAGGCCGGCGCATCCGCTGCGCAAGTTTCATCCGGTGGGAATGGTCACGGGCACGCTCGATCTGGCGTGGAAGGCGTCGTACCGGAAGGCGGAAGTCGGATTCCAACTCGACGTTGCTCCAGCGCAGAAATCCGCCGCGGGCGAATTACCCATCACCGCCCACATGCAAGGAACCTATCGAGCAGAAAGCGACTCACTGGAACTTGCCCAGTTCAACCTGGCTACCTCGGCTTCGAAAATTCAGGCTGCGGGAATCCTGGCGGAATCGTCGACCCTGCACCTTTCGGTAGCCACTTCCAATCTGGAAGAGTGGCGGCCGCTGATCACTGCGTTCGGAGGGCCCACAAATCTGCCATTCCGAATCGATGGCAGCGCCACATTCAACGGCGTCGCGGGCGGAACATTTTCCGCGCCCACGCTCAGCGGCACGCTGGTTGCGACTGACTTCGAATTCACCCTGCCTGCAACCTCGCGCACGCCAGAACAGCCGGTGCATTGGGACTCGCTGGCGGCGAACATTCAGTTGTCAGCCCACGATCTCGCCTTCCACGGAGGCACGCTGCGCCACGGTGACACCAGCGCCGACTTCGATGTGGACGCGCTGCTGCAGAATGGAGAGTTCAGCGACGATACTCCGATTAGCGCGCGCGTCAATCTGCACAATGTCGATGTGGCATCGACCGCGGCGCTCGCGGCCTTCGACTATCCGGTTTCCGGGCGGGCGGATTTGTCGCTGCAGATTGTCGGAACCCGGGCGCACCCCCAGGTGCAGGGCCACATTCATGCGACGAACGCCTCCGCCTACGGGGAGGCGATCCAGAACTTCGACGCCGATTTGCAGCTCGCCGGGAGTGAGACTTCGCTCAACAATATTCACTTGACTCATGACGACGCCGACATTTCCGGCACCGCTGCTTACACCCCGATGACGCGTGGCTTTCGCCTCGACCTGGTTGGCAGGAACTTCGACCTGTCGCACATTCGCCAGATTCATCTCGATCCATTACCCGTGGAGGGCCGCGCCGACTTCACGCTGAAAGGATCGGGCACGCTCGACGCCCCCGACCTCAACGCCACGGTTCACGCCACGGGCCTAACCTTCGACCACGAACTGTCGGGCACAATGGATCTCGAGGCGACGACCAAAGGCGGCGAACTGCTCCTGAGCGGCCACTCCGATTTCCAACGCGGCTCAGTCGCCATTACCGGAAGCGTCGGAATGCATGGCGACTTCCCCGCGAACATCACCGCCCAGACGGATCACCTCGATCTTGATCCGGTATGGCGTGCCTATTTGGGCGGGCAGCTTACTGGCCACTCCGCGGCGAGCGGCACGATCACGCTGCGGGGCCCGCTGCGCTATCCCGCGAAGTGGACAATGCAGGGAGTCGGGACCGACATCGCGATCGAACTGGAATACGCCAAGCTCCACAACCAGGGGCCGATCCCGTTCACCTACGCTGATGAGACGGCTCATATTCCGCTGGCGCATCTGGTGGGTGAAGGCACCAACGTTGTCGGGCACGGCGACATTCATTGGAACGGAAATCAGGATCTCGACATGGCTGCGGATGGTCAAATCGACCTGAAGCTGCTGAGCATTCTCGATTCGAACATCGCCGCTTCCGGGCAGATGACGGTCCACATGACGCTGGCAGGGAATCTCGACCGGCCACTGCCGCAGGGTACAGCCGAGATCAAGAACGGCACCGTCAACTACGCCGGACTACCCAGCGGTTTAAGTGAGATGAATGGCGCGCTGACGTTCACCCGCGATCGAGTTCACATCGACCAGTTAGCCGCCCGCGCCGGCGGCGGCACGCTCGACCTGAAAGGCGATGCCACCAACTTCAACGGGCAACTCAATTTCAATTTCGCTGCGGCGGGAAAGGATGTTCGGCTGCGCTATCCGCCGGGCGTGAGTTCCACTGCGACGGCGGAGTTGCACTGGGTGGGGAACCGCTCGGCCTCGACCGTCTCCGGGGACATTCTGGTGACCAAGCTGGCGGTGACCCCGGGCTTCGATTTCGGCTCGTACATGGAGCGCAGCCGGCAAAGCGCAGCCATCTCTCCGGCCAATTCGCCGTTGTACAACGTGAAGCTGGATGTAGCCGTCCGCACTGCTCCCGAATTGCAGATGAAGACTGCGGTCGCGCGCCTGTCGGGGGATGCCGACTTGCGCCTGCGCGGTTCCGCGGCGCGTCCGAGCGTGCTGGGCCGCGCCGACATTCTCGAAGGCGACGCAACCTTCAACGGCATTAAGTTCCGCCTGGAGCGCGGCGATATCACGTTCGCGAACCCGGTGGCCATCGAGCCGCAAGTCAATCTGCAGGCCACCACGCATGTGCGCAACTACGATCTCGACATTACCGTGACCGGCACCCCCGATCGCCTGTCAGTGAACTACCGCTCCGAACCGCCGCTGCCCAAGTCCGACATCATCGCGCTCTTGGCTTTGGGCCGCACCAGCGAAGAGTCGGAGCAATTGCAGCAGCAGTCGGGCCAAACCCTGTTCACCGACGAAGCCACCAACCTGATCATCAATCAGGCCATCAACTCCACAGTGAGCAGCCGCATGCAAAAACTTTTCGGAGTCAGCCGCATCAAGATCGATCCCCAGGGCCTGACTACGGAAACCAATCCCACAGCGCGCGGGCCGCAGGTGACCATCGAGCAGCAGCTCGCCAACAACATTTCGGTCACCTACAGCACGAATGTGTCGCAAAGTTCGCAGCAGATTATTCAGGGCGAATACTACGTCAATCGCAATATCTCAATCGTCGGCAACCGCGATCAAAACGGCGTAGTCAGCTTCGACGTCCGGGTTCGACGCCGCAAGAAATAGAACGCGAATCGCCGACGGAAGGTTCTCGCGCAGGAATCTCGCGGGAGCGAGATTTATTCCCGGTAGGCTTCTTTGATGTAGCGGCGGGCCTGGTCGGCGGGCGCGGTGTTGGCGTTGCCGGCGAGTACGGTTTGATATTTCTTCATCGCCAGGTCACGCTTATTGAGCAGGTCGTACATTTCTCCGGCAGCGAGATTGGCTCGTTGCAGGACGTCGGGGTCGGGGTTGGGAGCCTCGTTCACGGAGTCGTAGACCGCGGCCGCGCCGGCAAAATCTTTTTTGCTCCGCAATAATTCTCCCAGACCCCACGCCGCCAATTCGTAATGCAGGTTGCCGTACTTGCCTTCGCGGCCGTTTCGCCAGACCTTGCGGTAGACCGCCTCCGCTTCGTCGAGGCGGCCCGCCGCGCGTTGCAGGTTGGCGACCTCGGTAAGAAATAAGTGATTGCGGGGATACCTTCCCGCCAGTTCATTCATGTAGCCGAGGGCTTCGTCATACTGATGTTCACGGCGCAGAAATAAAGTGAGGATGATTTTGGCATCGACCGAGTTTTCGCCGTCGCTCTTGGCCACTTCTCGAAGATAGTCCAATCCCTTTTCAGCCGACCCGCTCAACCCAGCGATAGCCGCAGCCACTTTCACGCTCCAGGGCAAGCGGCCGATCACATAGTTGTGTGTGCCCACAACCATCTTTGCGTCGAGGTAGTTGGGATCGAGTTCGAGAACGCGTTCATGATCATGGCGCGCGCCCACCGCGTTACGCAGCGCGGAGAACCATGCCCGCTCTATCAGTCCGGTATAGACCGAGAATTGCGCTCGGGTGACGCCGCGGCAGTAAAGTGCGTTGACGTCTTGCGGATTGACTTTGAGTTCCTGTTCTTCCACAGCTTCAGCACGACGGACGAGTTCCTTGATTCGATCCTTCACCTTGGTGTCAGTCGGTCGCGGTGTGCGGCCGATGAAGCTGTCGTTGGTGTAGTCGCCGGTGTTCATGGCCCCGGTGTCGTAGAGGTCGCGCATCAGCACTACAGTCAGCAGGTGGTTGAGGGCGAAGGGATCGTTGGGATGCTTGTCGACGATCCTCTCGAACTCCTCGGCCGAGCGCTCATATTCCATGTTGTAGAAATGGTCGAAAGCGGCGTCAGTCTGGGCGTCGTGAGGAGCGCCGTGCACGGTGAGTGCAGGAGTCGACTGGCTGAGAACCGGGAAAGATGCGGCGAGGACGACGCAGATCAGGACAAGAAGCTCAGCGCAGCGGGTTTGCATCGAAAGATTAGATTGCGCCGTCACAGATCAGTTCTTATTTAGTTTAAACGAAGTCGCGGGCAAAAGTTCTCCCCCCGATTCGTGGGATCGCGCGCCTTCTGTCTCTGAACCAAGAATGTCATCCATGTGCCGTCGAAGCTACCTGTGTCGGATGCAGCGGGCTCCTATAATTTGCCCAGCGACAGACTGATGCAGGTTGCGGGAAGGCATACGAGCAGTTCGTGTCCGGCCACCGAATGGAGCTCGGTGGCCTCGGGCGCTCTGTTAGTTGGGACGCCGGTTCTGGCTTCCCGGGAACTGAGCCGTCCCGCAACTGTTTCAGGCGCTTCCAACAGCGTTCAAGGGATATGTTTTCGACCTGTTTGAGGTTCAGCGGCTTTGGTAACCGGCGCATCTTTACTCGCTGACGAGCGTAATAATTGCTTGCGTTGGCGGATTGCGCCTGTTGGAAAGAATTGCAAGTGGCTGTCGGCTAGCCACTTAGAACTGGCCCTTGCTTTGGCGTCTGGAATGCCATGGGAACCTTAAGGATTTCTCTGTAGGACATAACTATGTCGGAAGTAGTGCAAGAAACGCATCAGGAGTTCTGGCGGCCACCGTCCCCGGTCGTAGCGACAGAGATTGCCGTGCGGGAAGCCCTGCCCACGATGGCTGAGGCTTGTCCGCGCTGCGGCTCCGAGTTCCTCCTGGGGTCGCGATTTTGCCACACCTGCGGCGGGAAGCGTCGGGAAGCGCTGAGTCCGACAGCCAAAGCCGATGCGGCTGCCCTTGCCGGGCTCTGGGAAAACTGGGTCGCTAAGGCACATTCCCTGGTGACCGGACTGGGCAGGATCAAGCTGCCGTCCTGGCTGCGCTATCTGCATTTCCATGAAATCCAGAGCTGGGTGGGATTGCCGACGGCATCGCTGATCGCCTTCGTCATTGGCTTGGGATGTGTGGCGGGGGCCTTGCTGGTCGGGTTGCTGACGGCCAAGACGCTGGTGGATTGGCAGGCCATTCAGTTCTATCGCGCGGAATGGCTGCTGGCCGCGACCGCGGCGTTCGTGGCGGGAATCTTGCTGAAGAGGCCTGCGGGACGCGACGGCGAATAGACTGCAGACCTCTCTCGGGGCCATCACCTCTATTCTTTACGCGGCACCAGCGCCCGCTCTTCCAAAGCCTTTCCTGACGATCCTGTCCTAGCCTCGCGCCTGGACGCAGTCCTCCTACTCTTCGCCGCCTGACCCGGCGGCGCGGCGCTGCTGGCTCATGCGGTAAAGATGATGCACGGGGCCCGTTCCCTTGCCTAACGGATGTCCATTGGCGATGGCGGCTGTGACGTAGGTCTTGGCCAGTAGGGCAGCTTCCGCCAAGCCACGATCGAGCGCCAGGTGGCAGGCCATGGCGGTCGAGAAGGCGCATCCGGTGCCGTGGGTGGAGTTGGAGCGCTGGCGCTCGGCCTTGAAGACTTCCTGCTCCGGCGGGCCCTGCGGTTCTCCCTCGGACGAGACGTCCGAAGCGCCATTTCTTGTTCTGGTGTAACTCAGCAGGTCGATGGCTTTGTCGAGATGGCCGCCGGTGATTACCATGGCTTTCGCACCCATGCCGTGGAGCTTGGCGGCGGCGGCTTTCATGTCGTCGAGATCGCGGACTTTGATTCCGGTAAGGGCTTCGGCCTCATCGACATTGGGAGTGACGACGTCAGCCAGGGGGATCAGCTTTTCGATCAGTAAGCGGGTCCCGGCAGTGTCGAGGAGGGCCGAGCCCGAGGAGGACTTCAGGATGGGATCGAGAACGATATTGGGCAGGCGGCCCCTTCTCGCCGAATTGCCCCCCGACCCTCCGGATTGGTCTTTTTCGACCCCCGCTAGGAAATCTGCGACTGCTTTGACCACTTTGGCTGAACCCAGCATGCCGATATGGACCGCGGCAATGTCCAGATCGGCGGCCAGTTCAGCCAAGGTCTCGGAAATCAGGCTGGGATCTACGGGTTCGACCCGCTTTACCCCGGCGGTCGACTGCACAGTCAGGGCGGTGATGCAGGCTACGCCATAGCAGCCGTGCGCGGCGATGGTCTTTATATCCGCCGTGATCCCTGCGCCGGACGATGGATCGAACCCGGCAATGGTGAGGATGATGGGCGGCTTTTCGGGCATGGTCTTCCGGGTTTAGCAACGTCTACACAGTCACCGGGTAACCCCATTCAGGACTCAGCATCTCACATCGGCCGAGGCTTGGAAGTTACTTTCAGGGCTTCCTTGGGAAAAAAATAACGCAGGCTAACTTCGGAGTTACCGCTGCAAGTACATGATTCCACGTAGCTTGGCGACGGCGATGCTGTAAGTCATAGATTCCATGGAGGTTGTAAAATCTACCTTGCTTTCCCTTCCGTGCTATTTACTTAAGGGTAAATGCGTAACCTTCCTGAAACAAAGGGCGTTCCTCGGATGTGGTTATTTTAACAATAGGTTACGTGAGATATCGATTACTAGGAGGTCATCGTCCCACCCCCCATTCCGCCTTGACACGGAGTTTGGCACCCCGCTAGCATCTAGAAACTGCAGAGAAACACCAGCCTACTGGCCAAGGGCACTTTTGAGTATGCGAGGAGAACTGAATGCGACGTTTTATAGCTCATGGACTGGCGATCGGCTGTTTGATCGTCGGCCTGGGAGCGGCTCAGGGACCGAACATCTCGGAGGCGACAGCGGCTCCTATTAGTTCGATTCCGAATCCTGAAGTCCGCAAGCAGGTCGAAAAGACCAAACCGTATCAAGTTGGCACGGCCTCATGGTATGGGGAGATTTTTGAAGGTAAGCCCACGGCCAGCGGTGAGCCGTACGAAATGTACGATATGACCGCGGCGCACCTAAGGCTTCCCATGGGAAGCTATGTGAAGGTCACAAACCTGCGCAATGGCCGGGCCGTGGTAGTCCGGGTCAACGACCGCGGACCGATCGTTCCGGGCCGGATTATCGATCTGTCGTATGGAGCTGCCCAGGCGCTGCAGTTTAAGCACCGTGGCCTGCAGCGCGTACGTCTGGACGTGGTCAGCAACCCTCTCCATCCGACCGACCAGAAGACCGCTTACCAGACGGTTGCCGAAAACCGTCTTCCGGTAGCGAAACTCCCGTAAACCGAATAAACTGGCTGGGATGCCATCAACATCACCCAGCATTCCGCACGGTAGCGCCGGCTACCGGGGCGATCGATTGCGCGAAAGTCAGAGCCACGATGAGCCGAATAAGGGGTCAAGTAAGCTTGACCCGCGACAGCGGCTCATCGTGGCGCTCGATGTTTCAACTGCAGCCGCGGCAAAGAAAATTGTCGCGGCCGTGGGCGACTCCGCGCTGACTTACAAAGTTGGCATGCAGCTCTATACCGCCGAGGGGCCGCAAGTGGTGCGGGATCTGGTGGTTTCCGGGCGGCGTGTGTTTCTCGACCTGAAATACCACGACATTCCGAACACCGTGGGCGCGGCCGTGAGCGAAGCCGCGAAGCTCGGCGTCAGCATGCTGACGGTGCATGCTTCGGGCGGCAACAAGATGCTGCGCGCCGCAGTGGACGCGGCCAAAGCTCGGCCGGAGCTGATCGTGCTGGCTATCACGGTGCTCACCAGCATGGACGGCGACGATCTCGAAACCATCGGCATGCAGGGGTCGGTGAAAGAAAGTGTAGTTCGGCTGGCTACAATCGCGCTGGCGAACGGATGCCAGGGCGTTGTGTCATCGGCCCGGGAAGCGTCAGCTCTGCGCGCGGAACTCGGAGACCAGTTCGCGATAGTCACTCCGGGCGTGCGCCCGGCGGGAACCAAGGTTGGAGATCAGGTGCGCGTGGTGACGCCTGCTGAAGCCATTGCTGCGGGAGCGAGTCATATTGTGGTCGGGCGTCCAATCACGGAAGCTGCCGATCCGGCGGCCGAGGCGCGGGCGATTCTGGAGCAGATGGGCGGGTAGACTTCAGCTCCCGTTCGACCGCCAGCCTAAGATTCTCACCTTCCTGGCCCATGCGATTCAACTTTCACCTCAAACAAATTACTACTATGGACTCGTCGCCTAGCGTAACTTCTGTCCGCGCAGGCTGCCCGAGGGTAGTACTTATGGTAGTATATTGGTAGTATGAAAGAGAAGACATCCATCACACTTTCCCGCGAGGTTCTAACCGGAATTGACCGCCTCGCAGGATCGAAGCAGTCCCGTTCCGCTTTCATCGAAAACGTGCTGCAGCAGCATCTACGCCAGAGGGCGCGCGCACAGCGGAATGCGCGCGACGTGGCGATCATCAATCGCAATGCAGAAAAGCTGAATCGGGACGCATTGGACGGATTGGATGATCAGGCTCCGCTCGGGGATTTTCCGGAGCAATAAGGTTCGCGCGAGTCGACATGAGGCGTGGGGATATTTATCGCGTGCCCAAACCGGAGGGCGATCCCAAGCGCTACCGCAGCTTCGTGGTGGTAAGCAGGGACGAGCTCGTCGGCTCCACGTATGCCACGGTGGTTTGTGCTCCCGTTTTCACGAATGGCAGCGGACTCTCGACCCAGGTTGCGATCGGTCCCGACGAAGGCCTCAAACATGAAAGCTGGATTGTCTGCGACAACCTCAGAAGCTTGCCCAAAGCCGACCTGACGCAGTTTGTAGGGTCACTTTCCTGGTCCAAGCTCGCGGAGTTGGACGAAGCGCTGAGGATTGCCCTGGCGCTGGATTAATCGCTGTCTTCGCAAATCCCTAACAGATTCGCTAGAAAGCCTGCGCCTGATAGTTGGAGAAATCCACGGGCGGGGCAATATTCACATCCGTGCTGCAGGTGAGGTCGGAGGTCAGCGGCCATTCTGTGAGGTAGAGAACCTGCTGGCCTGTACTGTTGGCTTGCTGGCGCAGAGACTCGGCTTCGGCGGCGTCGTTGTAGAACGCTTCGCCGATAATCCACGGCACGCCCTGATATCCCTGCGCACTTAGACTGCTGAAAGCTGTGGCAAAGCTCGCGCCGGTTTCGTCGTAGATATGAACGTCGAACAGCTGCGGGGAACCGCTGTCGCCGTAGGCGCTAGCGCCATAGACCGCGCTGACATCTCCAGCGTGCGCGGAGTCGGCAATGATGGAAAAGCCCACCGTGTCGGAGCTGCCGAACATGGCCACGTAGTCGTTCCACAGCATCTGAGAATATTGCAGCATGGGCGCATAGCCCGGCGGAGGGATGCCCTCGTTCATAAGATCGAGGTGGTACGGGATCCCGCTGGCGACCACAACGGGGCGGAGATTCTGGATGAGGCTCCAATTCTCCTGGAAGTAGTCGTCGCTAAAGGTGGTCCACTGCACCGGGTTATTGGCGATCTGCGGAAAGAAGCCGACTTCGATCTCTTCAAATCCCGCCGCTTTTATCGCAGCCAGAAGATTTGCGAGATTAGTCTGGAACTGCGGCGAGAGGTTTCCTCCCGTCGAATCCATAATCGTTCCGGAGTTGATGCCGCGGGCGAAATAGATTGGGATGCGAAGCCGCCGCTGGCCATTGCTGTACATCTGTTGCAGTTGAGAAGTAATGGTTGTGGTCGCCGTCTCGTAGTTGTAAATGACGCCGTAGGGTTCGCGGCCGCAAGGCGGGTCGAGATGATACCAGGCGTAGTCGGAGCCGCCCAGTCCGGCCGGCAGTTGGGAAGATCCGGCGGCCGAATTGGACGCGCCGCCGCAGGCAGTTAAGCCAATCAGAATCAAACCCAGCAGGATGGTAGCTGCGAAGACTGCGGCGGCCGAGATTAAATTTCTCGCTGACATTTCTTGCCAGCGAGATAGTACGGCATTCACGCTCAGACGCAAGAAAAACCGGAGCCGGGATGATTATCCCGCTCCGGTCATCGAAATGAGAAACTTGAAACTAAGCCTACAGCTTCTCGAAAAACTCACACGCCGAGCAGGAGATGTAGACTCCGCCCGGGATGCCGCGTTCGCGATCTTTCACGCGCTTGACGATGCGCGTGGACTTGCCGCACTTGGGGCAATCGGTGCTCTTGCTGGTGTCCATGACCTTTTTGCGGTCGGCTGTTTTTGCGATCTTGGCGCCTACTGCCATGTTCGTGTTCTCCTGATCTTAATTTCGCTTCTTGCGATATTTTGCGCAGCGTCATCCGCTCGGTTTTATGCAGATAGATTGTGGATGGAATGTCTCCGAAATCCAAACCGGAACTGAAATCCGGAATTGCCAGGATCCACTTGGGAAGACTCTGAAGCTGCGACTCGATTCTTCTTCCGCCATTGATTTTACAGCATGGCGGGGGCCGCTGTCTTGGTATTGCTTGCGATCGCAGTCGTCTGATTGGGGCATAATTTCTACGGCCTCCTCACGAAGGACTTTCCCCATTAAAGATCGCCCGTTATAACAGTGCTCGTTTGTAAGCCTCGCTTTTCGTGGCGTCGCTGAAGCGATGCCACGATACGAAATCGTTCTTCGCAAACTGTTGCCACCTCCCGTTGACCCCGCTCCCTCGCCCCTGCTACCGTCATATGTTTGCCCTCCGGTGATCGGCCCGTCCTGTGCGCGGCAAACCTACTTATCGCTACGGAGACCTGTCATGCCTGCCATCAAATTTCGCGGTGTCGATTTCATTCAGTACGATTCCCTGCTGACGGACGAAGAACGGCTGGTGCGCGATTCGACGCGCCAGTTTATTGAGGACAATCTCATCCCGATCATCGAGGAATGCAATCGCGCCGGGCGCTTTCCGCGCGAACTGGTCAAGCCCATGGCCGAGATGGGATTTTTTGGGGCGTCGCTGAAAGGCTATGGCTGCGCCGGCATGGGGAACGTGGAGTACGGCCTGATGACGCAGGAACTGGAGCGCGGCGACTCCGGCGTGCGCAGTTTTGTGAGCGTGCAGTCGGGGCTGTGCATGTATCCGATTTACGAATTCGGCAGCGAAGAACAGAAACAAACCTGGCTGCCGCCGATGCAGAAGGGCGAAAAGCTCGGCTGCTTCGGGCTGACTGAACCGGATTTCGGTTCGAACCCCGGCGGCATGCGCACGCGCGCGAAAAAAGTCGGCAACGAGTATGTGCTGAACGGCGAGAAGATGTGGATCACTTCCGGCTCCATCGCCGACGTGGCGATTATTTGGGCGAAGGTCGAGAACGAGAACGACAAGGTTCGCGGATTCCTGGTCGAGACCGATCGGCCCGGCTTCAAGGCCGACGACATTCACGGCAAGTGGTCGCTGCGCGCGTCGGTGACCTCGGGCCTGTCGCTGCAGGATGTGCACATCCCCGAGGCCAATCTGCTGCCGAAGACCGGCGGCCTGAAGTCTCCGCTGATGTGCTTGAATCAGGCCCGCTACGGGATCGCCTGGGGAGCACTGGGCGCGGCCATGTCGTGCTACGACTGCGCGCTGCAGTATGCCCTGCTGCGCAAGCAGTGGCGCGACCAGCCCATCGCTTCGCATCAATTGGTGCAAGACAAGCTGACGTGGATGATCAGCGAGATCACAAAGGCTCAACTACTCGTGCTGCAAGTCGGGCGATTGAAAGATGCGGGCAAGGTCGAACATCAGCACATTTCAATGGCGAAGCGCAACAACGTGTGGATGGCGCTGGAGTGCGCGCGGCTGTCGCGCGACATCCTCGGCGCGAACGGCGTGGCCGATGACTATCCCATCATGCGGCACATGATGAACCTGGAGTCGGTGAAAACCTATGAGGGCACGCACGACGTGCATTCGCTGATCATCGGGCAGAGCGTCACAGGGATTGACGCGTTTTAGAAACCAGGCCTGCGAGCGGGCAGGGACCATCGCCGGCTTCCCCGGCGGAAAGCCGAGGGTGGCTGTCCCGCTTGTTCATTCATGCTTCACTCACGAGGTCGGTTTCTCTTTTGGCGGCTCGACGGCGAGAAATTCATCGGCGAAACGGCGTGCGTAGCTTTCGAGCAGAGTTGGAATGCGCTGCGGATCAGTCGAACGCAGCACGAGCCCGGCGTGATGGTGCTTCTTGATTCGGAGAAACACTTCCGGATCGTTGTAGGCTGAGGTATCCGGATCCTCCTGGCGAGCGAGAGAAAGAATCACTCCGGCATATTCTTCGCGAACCGGGGGCAGATGATAGCTGCCATCGCCGCTGGCGATTTCGATGCGAGCCCACTCCCGCCACAGATTGAGTCCGGTGGCGGCCTCAACCATTTCGTTGATGTAGGCTCCGCCGACGCGCGCAGCGCACTCTAGAAAATAAAACTGACCATCGGCCTGGGCATGGATGAACTCGGCATGCGCGACTCCCCGTACCAGGCCCAGCGCCGAAATCAGGTCACGGTTAATCGAGCGCAAGGCTGCGTCGTCTGCGCTGCCTCGTGGAACCGTGAACGTAGTAAAAATTCCGCCGCCCTGGGCCACGTTCATGGGCGGCTTGCCATATTTGCTCACGTTGGCGAAGACGACTTCACTTTCCGATACTACGGAGTCGACGTGATACACATCGCCGGGAAGAAATTTCTCCAGCAGATAGGACGACTGCTTGTCGCCCAACTGTTCGAGCACGGGCCACAATTCTTCTGCGGCATGGATTTTCTTGATGCCGATCGCCGACGCTTCCTGCCGCGGTTTCAGAACCCACGGGCCGGGCACGTGCTCCAGGTAGTAGCGAATGTCGGCGTGATTCACCACCGGCACAAAATCAGGCACGCGAACGTCGCGGTCGAGAGCGCGCATGCGCATGGCCAGCTTGTCGCGGAAATAGCGCATCGTGGTCAGCCCCATGCCGGGGATGCGCAGATGTTCCCGCAACGTTGCAGCGGTCTCCATGTCGTACTCGTCGAGCGCGACAATGCGGTCGATTTTGTGATTGCGCGCCAAGTGCGTCACGGCACCCACAATGTCTGTCAGCAGAATCTCGGCGGGAAGGTAGAACGTGTCGTCCAGACTTTCGCGCGGCCAGTCTGCGTCGCGCAACTTTTCCGCAGTGAGCAGGATCACGCGGCAGCCCTGGCGCTTGCACTCGCGCATGAACTCCTGCCCTTTTTCGTAGGTGGTGATGCAAAGAAATGTCAGCGGGCGCGAGTCAGGCATGGGGTCAATTTCCGGACAGGGATAGGAGGATACCACGTCGAGGAGGTCACGGTGCATCCGGAAGCTGCGAACAAAATCGATACTGCGGATCGCATCTTTCGTACATCTTTCCCTGGGCGCGCCGATTGCGCTATAGTCTCAACCCGGCGCGTAACGGCGACTTTGCGACGCGCCCGGAGAAGTTCATGGGTACGCAGATTCGAGCAGAGGGCAAGGCCCGCATTTTCGGAGAGAACATCGAGAGCGACCTGGCGTCGCGGTTCCTGCGCGTGGTGGAAGTGGCCGCGATCGCTTCGGCCCGCACCATGGGACAGGGCGAACGCAAACTCAGCGACCAGGTTGCGACCGAGGCCATGCGTCGAACCATGGACTCGATTCCGATGCGCGGCACCATCGTGATCGGCGAGGGCGAACGCGACGAAGCGCCCATGCTCTACATCGGCGAGAAAGTCGGCGCTGAATTTCCCGACGGCATGGAAGTTCCGGAAGTCGATATCGCGGTCGATCCGCTCGAAGGCACGAATCTGTGCGCCATGGGCGCTCCCGGTTCGATCACCGTGCTGGCGGCCTCTGAGCGCGGAGGCCTGCTCAACGCGCCCGACTGCTATATGGAAAAGATTGTCGTGGGGCCGTCGTGCAAGGACGCCGTCGAACTCGACGCCCCGGTCGCGGACAACTTGAAGAATATCGCCAAGCGGTTGGATCGCGACGTGGAAGATCTGGTCGTGATCGTCCTCGACCGGCCGCGTCACGAAAAATTGATTGCTGAGATTCGTGCTGCCGGCGCGCGCATTCGCCTGATCGGCGATGGTGATCTTTCGGCGGGAATTGCTGCGGCAGTAATCGGCACCGGCGTGCATGCAGTCATGGGATCGGGCGGCGCCCCAGAGGGCGTGATCACCGCCGCCGCTATTCGCTGCCTCAACGGATACATGCTGGGGCGCCTGGTGGTGAAACCCGATCAGGAAGAGCGCCTGGCGCGTATGGGCATCAAAGATAAGAATCGCATTTACGAAGCTGAAGATCTGGCGCCCGGCAAGCAACTCATTTTTGCCGCGTGCGGCGTCACCGATGGAGCCTTGCTGAAGGGAGTGAGATTCTTCGGCGAGGGCACACGGACATCATCAGTGATCCTGACGTTGCGGACAGGCAAAGTCCGTTTCGTTGAGAGCATTCATCTGGAAAAAGGGCCCGACGTGAAAGTCCGGTTCTCGTAAGACTCGTGCTCACTCGCGGAGGCGTCGATGCCGAGAATGATGAACAAAAGAGCGCTCACTGACGGCGAGGTTGCCGTACTCACCATCATTCAGGAAGGATACGGGCCGCATAACACGATCGACAAAGTCTTCTTCTCGCCCACCAGCGAAGCGGTTATTTTCGTGAGGCTGGAGAATGGAATGTCGGTCATCATGGCCAACCTTTCGAATCTTGCCGCATGGCGCGCCGACGGCACGATCCCGAGCGATGAGGAATTGAAGACGAAGTGGCTGCGACTGAAGGTTGGTCCGAAACCCGCCGAAAACAAAGCATCATAGATTTCGTCCAACGCCTGTCCTGCGCTAAGAGCCTGGGAATGTCGCGCGCGTTCCTACTTCAGATACTCCGAATCTTTCTTCAACTCCTCCGGAACCACCGGCATGGGCGGCCAGTCCTGCGAGTAGCCCTTCAGTAGCGGGGTCGCGACCTCCGACCGCAGAGTGCCGTCATGCACGGTGAACGTGTGCGGATTGCCGGGCGAATAACCCTCCCACAGACACACGCCGGCGTAGGCACCGTCTTTGCGCAGGATGTAAAACGTCATGTCCATGTAGTGGAGCTTGGTCATGTCGCCGTTGTAGTTGCGCACAATGCGCTTCAACGCATCCATCCCCGCTTCCTGCGGAGTCATCCCATGGCGCATATTTTCGACGATGGTGTGAGCTCCGGCGATCTTGATATTTTCTTCTCCAGCACCCGTCGCGCCCGCCGAACCCACGTCCTGATCGGTGTAGCAACCTGCGCCGATGATGGGCGAATCGCCGACCCGGCCGGGCAGTTTGAACGCGAGCCCGCTGGTAGTGGTGATGCCTGACATATCGCCCTTCTCATTCAGCGCGGAACAATGAATGGTGCCGGTGGGCGGGAAAATTACGCGCCGCACGGCCGCGAGCTGATATTCCGGTTCGATCCCGAGATCGGCGGCTCGCTGCTGCAATTGCCGGATGCGCTCCTGCCACAAATTCGCCTGCGGACGTGATTCGGACGCGGGCGGCTTCCAGTGCGGATCGGCCATGCCCGGTCCCCACCAGTCGCGATCGGAATTGGTTTCCTTCCACAGCAGCCAGATTTTGCGCGAGCGGTCGGTGAGCAGATTCTCCCGCGGAAGGCCCATGTCGACGGCGAACCGCTCCGCGCCTTCGCCCACCAGCATGACGTGGCCGGTGTGTTCCATGACGGCCTTGGCGGCCAGCGATACATTTTTGATGTTGCGCACAGCTCCGACCGCTCCCGCGCGCCGCGTGGGGCCGTGCATGCAGCAGGAGTCGAGTTCGACTATGCCTTCTTCGTTAGGCAGACCTCCCAGGCCGACGGAATCATCTTTTGCATCATTCTCCGGGCCCATCACCACGCGCACCGCTGCATCGAGTGTGTCGCCACCGCTCTTGAGGAATGCGTAGGCGGCCTCGACATAAGCGTGGCCGTTATGGGCGCAGAGGATGACTGGGCGCCTGGAGTCGGGCAGGGAACTCCGGCCACTCTCGGCGAGCGCTGCCGGTAGCGCAGTATTCGATCCAACTCCGGCGGCGACGGCGCCCAGCACCGACGACTTCACGAAATCACGACGAGAAAATGTCACTGGTCCTCCAGACTTTGCAGGCGAACCCGGAAGCATATCACGGGCGGTGCGAGGGATTCACGGCGAAGGAGGGCATCGTGGAAGGTAACCGATCGAGCCGCGCTCACCGGATATCTGAGGGCGCCTATCTCCTGATCGTGAAACCTTCCCCGGCGTCAGCGGCTGGCGAAGCGGCGCAGGCGGCCGGGATAGGCCGCGCCTGCCTTGCCCAGTTGATCTGCAATTGCGGCGGAAATGGGTTGCACATTTTCTGAGCGGTAACGCAGCAGCGCGGCGATATTGCCGACTTTGTCGAACTCGGCATCATCCTTCACGTAAAAGGTTTCGATGTCGCGGCGAACTACCCAGGGCAGAATCGCCTCGCCCACGTCGACAATCTCTTGCGTAGTGCGGCCGCACACTGGACAGAAGCTGACCAGATGCGCATCGATGTGCCCGCATCCGGAACACTCGACGGCGTGAGCCTGAAGATTTTCGCCGATCAGCAAAGTCTGAACCTCTCCCAGTTCGAGCGAGCGCAACACGCGGCGCAGTCCAGTCACACCGCGCGCGTGGCTGCGCGCCTGGCTCAACGCCTGTCCCACCAGGTCGCGCCGGCGCTCGGTCTGCCACTGGTCGACAATCGCCTGGGCGGACGAAAGGATTTCTGCGTGCGAAGCGTGCGCCAGGTCGGTATGGAAGCGACCGATCAAGACCTGGCTTAGGTAAGAATGCAGTTGTGGCTCGAACAGCGGGCGGAGCGCATCCTGACAAGCCAGAATCCACTTCTCGAAGACGCCTTTCTCCAGCATATCTTTCAACATCTCGGCCACATTCTTAAAGTGGTGGCGAGTCTCGTCTTCCGCCCGGCGCTGAGCGTGGCCCCCGTCATAGCCGGCGTAACCATCGCTGCGGCCGCGGCGCGGCAGCGGATGAAACAGGTCCTTGCGTTCGCTCAATTCGCCCAGGCGAAGATCGAAAATGCGCGCGCGGTGACGGTCGACCAGCACCACGCTCAGCAGCGGAGATGCGCCCAACATGTGCGCAATCGGCTTGAGATGGAAGTGGTGGTCAACGAATAACTGTGTTGCAGGGAGGCTGGCGGGCAGATCATATTCGCGCCAGAAGTTTTGCCCCGAGCAAGCGAACACGGCTTTGCCATGAGTTCCGTTGCTGCGGAGTTCACTCGACAGGCGCAGGATGCGGTCGAGATCGGTTCGGGCCCCTTCCTTGTTGTCCTTACGGTGTTTTTCCCCGCTTTCCGGACTCTTGCTCTCCAGGTTGCGCAAGGCTTCGCGAACCAGGTCCTTCACCAGGATCGTGTCTTCTTTATGTGCCTTATTGCGCGGGGTGGAGGGCTGATAATAAAAACTGACAGCGCAGGAGTTTGCGGCTTGAAATTGCGCCAACTCCTGGATTTGTTCTCGAGTAAGGCTCATGAAGGACTCCCAATAATGTCGATCCGACTAAGCGGCGCCGATCGGGGCAAACCGACCTTGAAATTGTTGGGCCAGCCCGGGCGCTTTGCGTAGGTGGTCGCGAGCGGAAGAAACGAAGCCCAGTACGCGCTCCGCGGGCTGCCCGGTAATCGCCACAATTTCTTCGACGCCGAAGCCTTCGAGCGCATACAGAATGAAGGCCTCGCGCGGCCCGGAACCGAGATCGCGCAGCGCGGACGCGATCAGACGCAATAACTCGTCAGAGGCGAGAATTTGCTCCGGCGTGGCGATGCGCGAGTCGGCGATCACAGTAGCGCCGGTGATGGACTCATCGGGCTGATGAAACTGCAACTCAGCTTCGTCGCTGCCCTTTACGTTTCGCGGTCGCGCCGAGTCTTCCAGAGGTATTGCATGGCCGTCGCTTTCGTCGGGGCGGGAAAGATTGTCCAATGCGTGAAGGGCCAGGCGATAGAGCCAGGGCTCCAGCGCCAGTCGCTCGGGCCTCTCTTCGCCGTCTCCAAGTGCGGCGGCAATGGTTTCATCGATGACTTCTTCCTTGGAGACACTATCGGGAGCAATTATTTCCTGCGCCTCGCGGAAATAGATTTCGCGCTCGACAAACCGTTCCAGGCGCGAGAGGTTCACGTTCACGTAGGATCGGACGTCGTCCCCGGAAACGGTGGGCGGGAAAACGGCAGCCAGAGTCTGCTCGAAGGGAACTTCGCGAGCCACCGCGCCGGGCCGCGCGCTGTTGCCGCGTTTGCCGCGCTGCCACTTATGCGATGCTCGCAGAATTTCTTTGTGCTTGTTAACTTGCTGCAGCAGATCTTCAAACGCACTCTTCACTGCGGCCGTCGCTGTCGGCGCCGAGACCTGCACTGCCATTTGTCCCGACGGCAGCCGCAGGTTCAGCGACACGCTGGTGCCCTCCCGCACCGAATTCTCCTCCACCATGCCCCTCAGGTGGATGAGTTCGGGACGGAACACCTGCAAACGGGTTTGCAGTCTCTCGATCTGATGCTGGATATCTTTTTCGACGGCGGGAATTTTATGAAGACGATAACTGAAGTGAACGTTCATGAGCGCCTCGGCCTTGCTGTACGGAAGTGCGCAACCAGGAGCCTTCTTTACGCCGATTGTACACCCGATGAAAAAAATGCAAGCGGAGAATTCAGCGATTTGCTAATTGGATGATCGGCTTCGGGAATCCGTTGTCGCGAATTATTTGATGAGAGTACGGTGCATAGCAGTTTGCAGATCGTGAGATGAGAAGGTTATTATCCCGCACGATGAACTTTCCCAAATTTCTCCCATTCCTTATGCTTGGCGCCGTGGCCTGCGCACAGGCTCCGTCTTCCAAGGATGTCGAAAATGTTTATTCCGACGCGCACACGCTGTATCTCGATCTACATCAGAATCCAGAGCTTTCCGGCCACGAAGTTCAGACCGCGATGAAGCTTGCCGGGCGCCTGCGCAGCGCGGGGTATGACGTTACCGAACATGTAGGCGTGACCGGAATCGTCGCGGTGCTCAAGAACGGGCCCGGCCCCGTCATCATGTTGCGCACCGAACTCGACGCTCTTCCGGTGGAGGAAAAAACCGGCCTGCCCTACGCCAGCACGGTGCACGCAAAAGATGACGCCGGACATGATGTGCCTGTAATGCATGCCTGTGGACATGATCTGCATATGGCGTCACTATTGGGCACAGCCGAGATCATGGCGCGCGAAAAAAATACCTGGCATGGCACCTTGATTCTGATTGGCCAGCCCGCTGAGGAAACCATCGGCGGCGCCGAGGGAATGTTGCGCGACGGCTTGTTCACGCGCTTTCCCAAGCCCGACGTTGCCGTGGCACTGCACGTGGGAAACGCCGAGCCCGCGGGTACGGTCTCCATCACGCCGGGCGTGTACAACACGAACGCGGACTCAGTGCACATCACAATTTACGGCAAGGGCGGGCATGGTTCGATGCCGCAGACGACAGTCGATCCCATCGTGATTGCCGCGCGCACCATTCTCGCGCTGCAGACCATTGTGTCGCGCGAAGTCAAGCCCGGCGAGATGGCGGTCGTGACGGTTGGCTACGTTCAGGCTGGCACCAAGAACAACATCATCCCCGACCATGCCGACATGGGCCTGACGATTCGCACACGCAAGGATGACGTACGGAAGCAGGTGCTGGCTGCGATCACGCGCATTACCAAAGCGGAATCCGCGGCTGCGGGCGCGCCTCGAGAACCATTGGTCGACCGCTACGAGGGCGCCGATCTGGTCTATAACAATCCGGCGCTGGCCGAGCGGCTGCGCGCGCCGCTGGAGGCCGCGCTGGGAAAAGACAACGTTGAAACCGCCGAGCCGATCACGCCCTCAGAAGATTTCTCGTACTTCGTCGAGCAAGGAGTGCCGGGATTTTATTTCAGCCTGGGCGGAGCCGACCCTGAGAAATTCGCGCAAGCCAAAGCCGCGGGAACGATGCTGCCATCGAACCATTCTCCGCTGTTCGCGCCCGACGTGGATCCGGCGTTACGCACGGGAATCATCGCGGAAGTCGCGGTGCTGCGGAATCTGCTGAATGCATCACCCGAGGAACTGCACAAGCTAACTGCTGAACCCAAGCCTCGCTGAAACGATGAGGAGTTACACCGCGACCGTCACTGAAGTCTCGGTTCTCGTAACCTGCCGATAGAGTGTGTCGCGCTCGATGGGTTCGCGGCCGGCGGCGCGGATCAGGCGCTCCAGTTCTTCGCGGCGCATGCCCTGCGGAGTGGTCGCGCCGGCGTCGTGATAAATCTTTTCTTCGATCACGGTGCCGTCCATGTCGTCGGCGCCAAAGCGCAGCGAAATCTGCGCCATCTTTGCGGTCACCATCTGCCAGTACGACTTGATGTGCGGAAAATTGTCGAGCACCAGGCGGCTGACCGCGATTTGCTTCATGTCGAGCATGCCGGTAGTTTTCGGCAGATGCTGTAGCGCCGTGTTTTCCGGATGAAACGCCAGCGGAATGAAGGTCTGGAATCCGCCGGTTTCATCCTGCAGGGCGCGCAGCTTCAGCAGATGGTCGACGCGGTCTTCGTCGTTTTCGACGTGCCCGTAGAGCATGGTTGCGTTTGACTTGAGTCCGATCTGGTGTGCCAGCTTAGCGGTTTCCAGCCACTCGCCGCCGTCAATCTTGTGGTCGCAAATGATGTGGCGCACCCGGTCGGCAAAAATCTCGGCGCCGCCGCCGGGCAGTGAATCTACTCCCGAAGCCTTCAGTTGTTCAAGCGTTTCGCGAATTGAAAGCTTCGCCCGCTTCGAGAGGTACGCAACCTCAACCATGGTGAAAGCTTTGAGATGCACCTGCGGAAAGCGCTGTTTCAGGCCGGAGCACAGATCGAGAAAATATTGAAATGGCAGATCGGGATGTAGTCCGCCGACAATGTGAAATTCTGTGACTGCCTCGCTGTAGCCGGAAGCAGCGGTCTCGAAAGCTTCTTCCAGCGCCATGGTGTACGCGCCGGGCGTGTCTTTCTTGCGCCCAAAAGCGCACAGACGGCAAGCCGCCACGCAGACATTCGTCGGATTAATATGGCGATTGACGTTAAAGTACGTCTTGTCGCCATGCATGCGTTCGCGAACAAAGTTCGCCATCCAACCCACGGCAAGAATGTCGCCGGTCCGGTAGAGGGCGAGAGCGTCGTCGGTATCGAGTCGCTCGCCCGCGATCACCTTGGCATGGATGGGCCTCAGGCGTGAGTCGTCCGTCTGGAAAGCGTGAGTCTGAAAAGCGCTGACCCGAGGAGCGCTGGGCTGAAAAGCGGGCTCTAAACGTGTGGCGGACATCCCCTTGATGATATCGCACCGACGATGCGATCTGCCATGAAGAACCGCAAGCGGCTTTAGGCTCAGGACCTGATCCGTAATCTGACAGGTGATCTAGCGGGTAACGACGACCCGGTCCTGAATCTTCGCATACTCGTCCTCCGACAGCACGCGCCGCGTGACCAGCTGGTGAGCGCTGGCGTAGGGACGCTCCGCGATAATCCGGTCAGCCCGTTGCGAAGTGATGCCCGGTAGGGTCGTCAGATCATCCTTGGACGCCTTGTTCAGGTCGACTGTGCCCTTGCTGCTTAAGCCCTCCCGGACCCCTTCGGCAACCGCCTTGGTGTCCCGCTTAATCTGCGACGTGGCTTCGGCAGTCTTTTCCCGAAGTTGATCGGGAGACTGGTTGGGCGCGCAGGCAATGCCCGCCATCAGTAGCGAGGTGAGAAGGGCAAAATGGCGGCAGCGCATGTTACTCCGATGCCATTCCGGACTGTGCGGTTGGCGCGATATGCAATTTGGCTCGAAGGCAGCCACTTTCCGTTCCGAATTTGCATCTTAAATCGTGTGGTCGTTGCGCGCCTTCGAATTCAGAGCAAGCAGACCGTCCGAAAGAGAGGGTTTATGAAAAACATCCGACCGGCCTTGGCACTCGTGGCGACCGTGATTTGTGCTTCACTGACTTGCGCGTCACTGGTTTTCACTTCGACGAGCCCGGCGCTGGCACAAAGTGCGACAGCATCAACAGATCCATCCCAGGCGCAGCCCGTTCCATCGGGAGCCCAAGAGAATCCGGGATCCCAGCCGCTGAAACCCGCGCCCGGCACCGTGATTCCGGTCGAGTTGACGAAAACTGTCGATGCCAAGAAAGCCAGAACCGGTGACGAAGTGTTCGCCAAGGTTTCACAAGACCTGAAGACCAACAGCGGCGCGATCCTGGTTTCCAAAGATACAAAAGTGATCGGCCATGTCACGGAAGTTCAGGCGCGCACCAAGGAACAAAAAGAGTCGCAGGTCGCCATTGCCTTCGATCGCGCCGTGAGTAAGAGTGGCGAAATGAATCTCCCCATGTCGATTCAGGCCATCATCGCTCCTCCCAGCAACAATCCGGGCGACAACGGCGGATATAGCTCTCCGGGCCCAGCCACTGGAGGCGCTACCGCCTCATCGCCCATGGGCAGCCGCAACGGCCCCATGGAGGGTCCGCCGCCGCAACCGTCCCCCAACGCGATACCGACCGGAAACAATAATGCTCAGCGTCCCGCCATCACCGAAAAGACACAAGGAGTGATTGGAATGCCTGACGTGACACTAGCGGCAACTTCGCAAAGCCCGGCTCAAGGATCGCTGGTTAGTTCGGAGAAGAACAACGTCAAGCTGGAGAGTGGAACGATCCTGCTACTGCGCGTGAACCAGTGAGACTCGGAATCAGTTAGGCGGTCGCCGACGCCGCTCGCACCTTTACCGGTTCTTCCAGCGGCTCGGCGCTCGTCAGCCGATTCCACAGCAGAATGGTAGGCGCAACCGTGGCCACGATCATCGCCCAAGGTAGCACGGGCGAAATCCAGAAAATGCTGGTGGTAAAGCTAAGCAGAGCCATCCACAGCAGAGTCACGAAAGTGCCAAACAAGAAAGCATTCCGCCGCGCGCCGCTGCGAAATGGAAGGGAATAGGTGCATGCCGACTGCACCATCAATGCAAACGGAAATGCTACCACCAGATCGACAAAGTAGTGTTCCCCGGTGCCCAGCGTGGCCATGACGGTTAGAATCACGAACAGCATGGCAATGGTTCGAATCCAGCGCGCCAAGCCTTTCGAGTTCCACCACACCAGCAGCACCCAAGCGGTATGCAGCGACGGCATAGCGTTCCGCACACCCGAGCGCAGAATGGGCACCACGGTCATATGCATGATGTCGGCGATGGCCGGGGGATGAAACGGATACGCCGCTCCGAACAAAGCCCTTGGACCGATCGCCGGCAGCATGTTGTAAAACACAACGCCGATTGGCCCGGTGACCAGAAATGCCAGCATGACCGCAAAAGCGGCTTCCTGCTTTTTCCGCAGCTGCGCGGCATAGACCAGAGCCAGCGGCAGCGGCAGCGCGATGTAGATGACGAGACAGACAAACCGCACCCACAAGTGCGTCCAGAAGAACTGCCCCATCAGGAAACTGAACTGTACCCGCAAGCTGCCGTCGAAGGAGTACAAAAAGAGATCGAAGCACTTGGGGTGAAGCTTCTCGGTGAGGTCGAGCAGCGTGCTGGCCATGTACTCGGAACCGACAAACAAGACCGCCGGAAGAAATCCGTATAGCAGAAGCTTGCGCTCGTCGCCCTCAGCCCAAATGGTGTGCGTGCCCAGCACCGCCAGAGCAGCCAGCCCTATAAACGAGAATCCGGCCATGAAGATCGGTTGAAAATCCATCACTTTATAGTCAAGCACTGCCAGGAACAGCGATCCCGTCAGCACCCAGAGCAAATCAAACCAGGAGCGCCGCAGGATCACCAAAATAATCAGCGCGCTGGCCAGCGCCAACGACAGAAATGCCGACGTCATCGAATCGGTATAGAAATCCCGATTCAGCGCGAGAGTCAGGATCAGCGCAAAAAGCACCGCCGTCAGGCCGAGCTTGAGCGCAAGCGTGCGGTCGATGGCATCCTTCTTCGAGGGTTTCAAATTGTTGGGCACGAGTCGAGGGCGAGCGACATAAAGACTGGCTCGCACTCAAGAGTCTAGGGGCCAGCGGGAAAACAAGGCAACCCGTTCAGGGCCGCGCCGGTTACAAGAGTAATCCTCGGCCTGAGTTGCAGCGCGCCCCGAATTCCGAAGCAGAGCTATGCTCCGCCCTGCTTCTGCTTTGCCAAAGGCCGCGCGAAGGCATTCGCAGGATTGTGGCTGTTCAACTCCAGAACTTTGCCATAATAAGCCTTCGCCTGCGCCGCCTCGCCAGACTTCTCATAAGCCTCGCCCAGCAAGGCCAGAACCTGCGGATCGTGCTGGTCCGACTTTTGCAATTCCGCAATCGCGGATTTGTAATCGCCGCCATAAAACGCCACATAGCCCGCCAGATACGGATAAAACTTCATCTGCTCCGGATTATTAGCCTTGTCGAGGGCGGCCTTGGCTGCGACGACATGCTGCCTGGCTTCGTCTGCATTGCCGCGGCGAGCGGCGATGCGCGCCTGCGCACTTTCCCAGCGGAACAGCCAGAGATTCTTGTCAGCTTCGGTCAAATCGGGTTTGCGCGCAGCCGTCTCGTAACCCATCTTGTACCACTTGTAGGCGTGGTCAGGATCGTTGGCTTCGAGATAGATCCGCGCCAGTTCGTTGCAAATCTCGGCCGCGCCGATCGAGTCACTCTTCGCCACGCGGGCGCTGAAAACCTTCAGTTCGGACTCGGCAGCTTTGAACGTATCGCCCGCGAACGCGTAAGAAACTGCGGTCGCTCGCAGGGCTTGGTCCTTGGCATCCGCCGGAGCAGCATCGATGGCCTTAGCAAAATGCTTTTGCGCCTCAGCGTAGTCGCCCTTGAGATCGAGCGCCATGCCCGCGCCCAGATGCGCCGGATAAAAGTCCAGCGACTTGTCGAGCGCCTGCCGGTAGAGCGACAGTGCGTCGTCGAACTTTCCTTCGTGCGTCAGCCGATCGGCTTGCTGCACCAGATCAGCCGCACTGCCCGGAGACGCTGCCTGAGACGGTGCAGGCTGTTGAGCGACGCAAAAAGCGGCAAGCAAAACAAACGTACAGATAATTTGAAGCCTGATATTGCGAAACATGAACCCCTCCGGTGCGCCAGCGATTATGCCACGGGACGCAGACATGTAGTAAGCGGACGCTTCGGGACTCGCAGAGCGCGTTATTTTCGCAACAGCAAATCGCCCGCGACGAAGACAAAAAAGAGAACGGAAATCACGCCGTTCATCGTGAAGAACGCGGCATTCAGTTTCGATAAATCATGGGGCCGCACCAAGGAATGCTCGTACACGAGCAGCAGAATCACCGCCAGAATTCCGCAATCGGCAACCTCCCCCATGCCGAACACGATCACCAGCGCGACCAGCAGGCCAACCATGATCAGATGGAAAGCGCGCGCGATCCATAGTGCCGCTGGAATGCCAACCGATCGCGGAATCGAGTGCAGCCCGGCCTGACGGTCGAACTCAAAATCCTGGCAGGCATAAAGAACGTCGAAGCCACCCACCCAAAACGTGACCGCGGCCGTGAGCAGCAGGATGCGAGGATCGAGCGAACCCCGTACCGCAATCCACGCGGCTGCAGGCGCAATGCCGAGCGCGAAGCCCAGCACCAGATGCGACCAACGCGTCACCCGCTTGGTGTAGGAGTAGAGCAGCAGCACCGCCAGCGCCACCGGAGACAGCAGCAGCGAGAGCCGGTTCAGTTGGCTCGCCGCCAGCACAAAAACTCCGCTCGAAACCACAACGAATGTTGCCACGAACGCGGGAGAAAGCTGTCCGGCGGGTAACGCGCGCGTTCTGGTGCGCGGGTTGGCGGCATCAATGGCAGCGTCGGCCCAGCGATTAAAAGCCATCGCGGCGGACCTCGCCGCCACCATAGCCACTACGATCCACAACAACTGGTGCGCCGAAGGAACTCCGCCGGCCGCGAGCATCGCGCCACAAAGCGCAAACGGCAGCGCAAAAATGGAATGCTCCCACTTGATCATCTCCAGCGTGACGCGCAGATTGTGCAGGACGGGCACGAGTCGATTGTAATGCAGGGCTTAGGTCGTCGGTGTCAGGCCCGAAGACCTGGGAACTAACGCCTATCCCGAAATCAGCGGCACAAAGCGGCACAACTCACGCAGCGTGATCTGAGGCTGGCCGTTTTCCATGCGAATCATCTGCAGTTGCTGCGAGTCCGGCGGACCCACCGGTATGATCATCCGCGCGCCGTCGGCCATCTGCGCCAACAACGCTGGCGGCACCTCAGCCGCCGCGGCCGAGACAATGATCGCATCATAAGGCGCTGCCTCAGCGAATCCAAGGCTCCCGTCGCCCACCATCACCTTCACGTTGGCGTAGCCCAAGCGAATCAGTAAATCTCGCGCAGCATCCGCGAGCCCAGCGTGGCGCTCGATAGAAATCACCTCCGACGCCAGTTCCGCGAGCAGCGCGGTCACATATCCCGATCCGGTCCCGACCTCGAGCACACGGTCGGCAGGCGACAGCCCCAAAGCCTCCAGCATGACAGCGACAATATAAGGCTGAGAAATAGTCTGGCCTTCGCCAATCGGCAGCGGATGATCCTCATACGCCTGTCCGCGATACCGTTCCGGCGCAAACTCATGCCGCGGCACTCGCCCCATGGCGTCGAGCACTCGCGCGTCGGCAATGCCCCGCGCGCGCAGTTGCGCTTCCACCATCTCCCGGCGCTGGCTCGCGGATATTGGAGGATCGTTGAATTCTGTCATGCGGCGCGGGGTTCCATTGCAAAGTCCAAATTGAATTCGACAGGCCCGCTTCGGCGGTCCAGTAGCCAATCAGGTAAATTGCCGACACTTCGTAGCCTACCCCATATCCTGAGGCTACGCCTCCACGCCCCCGATGCCGTCCTCCACACGTGAAAACAAGGAACTTTCGGCATACAATTACGTACTGTTCAGTGAGGGAGGAAATCCATGTACTGCAACTACTGCGGAAAACTCATTCAGGACGATGCCGCTGTCTGCGCTTATTGCGGCATTCGCGTGGGCGCCTCGCTCGCCCGAACCCAGTTGGTGCGACCCCGCCTGGGACGCAAAGTCGCAGGCGTCTGCCTCGGTTTCGCCGAGTATTTCGACATTGATGTCACCCTGGTGCGCGTGGTGTGGCTGATCACGGCCATCATGACCGGCGTCGGATTCATTCCCTACATCATCGCGTGGATCGTAATGCCGGATGAGCCCTACCTGCTTCCTGCCCACGCCAGCACCCAGCAAGTCACGACCCCGTAACACGTAGCGGCGGACGCATTCGTCCGCCCGCCAGATGATCAATCTTCGCAACGTCCCTGCTTAGAGCCCCGGACGAATGCGTCCGAGCAACGCCAGCCGTGTTCCGCATACTTGTGTTCTAATCCCCCCATGGATCGTACTCCATCCCACGTCGTCAAAAGCGCCGACGCCGAAATCGCCTATTGGACGCTCGGCGATGGCCCCCCTGTCGTTCTGCTCCATCCTTTCCCCGTGAACCACGAATTCTGGCTGCCGGTGGCCGAAAAGCTGTCCACGCGCTATCGCCTGATCCTGCCTGATCTCCGCGGCCACGGCGACTCCGGCATCGGCGACGGCCCCGCCACCATGGAAAAACATGCCGCTGACATCGCTCGCGTCATGGACGACGCCGAAGTCGGTGCCGCCGCGCTGATCGGAGTCTCCATCGGCGGTTATGCCCTGTTCGAATTCTGGAGAAAATATCGCAGCCGCGCCGTTGCTCTCGGCCTGTGCAACACCAAAGCTCCCGCCGACACTCCCGAAGCCCGCGCCGGACGCCTGCAAGCGGCCAACGAAGTTCTCGACCGTGGCACCGAACCGTTTTTCGAGTCCATGGTTTCCAAGTTGATGAGTCAGACCACCCGCGACACCCGCCCCGACCTGATCGAGGGCGCGCTGCGCATGATGCGCAGGATGTCTCCCGACGACGTGGCGCAAGTGCAGCGCGGCATGGCCGCCCGCTCCGACTCCGTCGAGATATTGAAGACCATCAATGTACCCACGCTCGTGGTGACGGGGGACGAAGACGTCATGACCGGCGTGAACGAAGCCGAGTTAATGCGCCAAAAAATTCCCGACAGCGAGCTCCGCGTGATCCCCAAAGCCGGCCACTACGCCGCCTGGGAGCAACCGCAGGACGCGATCATCGTCCTCCGCCAATTTCTCGATGGCCTGCGCTAACCGAAGGGCGGCGCTCCCGCGCAACCGTGGAAGAGCCGCGCTTCAGCACCGCGTAAGAGCCGGAAGCGAAAAAGGGCTTTAGCCCCCGGACCGTGGTTGATCTAGAATCATCAACGCTATGAAAAAACTTTCCCTCGTCCTCACCCTCGCCCTACTCCAACTCTGCGTGCAGGCCCAAACTCCGCCGCCGCGTCCGCACATTCTTGGCATTGACCACGTCGCCTTTTACACGACTCAGCCCGACGGCGTGAAAAAACTCTACGCCGACGTTCTTGGTCTCACGTCTGCCGCGCCCGTCGAACCCGGCAGCACGCTGCGATTTCTTGTGGGCAAACAGTGGGTCGGATTCAGTCCCGCGCCCGATCCCAACTTGACCAATCGCATGGACCACGTCGCCCTGCTCACCGACAACATCGCGGCGCTGAAAAAGTATCTGACTGCACAGGGCATCGCCGTTCCCGGAATTCAGGGCCGCTCCGATCACAGCTTGTTCTTTGTGGTGAACGATCCCGAGGGCCATCACATCGAATTCGTGGAACGCGACAAGAACGACGTCCCACCGCCCTCCACCGCCGGAGTCTCGCGCCACATGATCCACGCCGGGTTTCTGGTCTACAAGCTCGAGGCCACCAACCACTTCTACCACGACATTCTCGGTTTTCGGCCCTACTGGCACGGCGGCATGAAAGACGACAAAACCGAATGGATTTCCACTCAGGTTCCCGACGGCAGCGACTGGATCGAGTTCATGGTGAACCAGCGCGACCCCGCCGACCTGCACCTGGCCGGCGTGATGAATCATATCTCGCTCGGCGTCGCCGACATCAAAATAGCCCAAGCCACGCTCGAAGCGCACGGCTGGAAACCCCACGGCGACGAAAAAGCGCAACTGGGCAAAGACGGTAAATGGCAACTCAACCTCTACGATCCGGACTTCACGCGCGTGGAGCTGATGGAATTCAAACCCGTGCAGAAGCCGTGTTGCTCGGAGTTCACGGCTCAGCATCCGTCGGAATGAATTCTTCGCAGACTGAGAACTGAGCCTGCTCTTTTGCTACAATCCTTTCGCCATGATCGGTTCACTTTGATCGGCGGATGATGATCGGCCATTTATGATCGACGCTTCCTTAGTCCAGCGAAAAATAGTCGCGACCTGCAAGGGCGACGGCCCTGCGGTCTGCGTTAGCGACGCCAGCGGCCGAGTGTTTCTGGTCACCCTCGAGATCACGAAGATCATCGAGCAAGAATCTCTCGAAATCAGCATCTACGGTTCCGCCGACGGCGCAACCTGGGGCGCAAAATCCATCGCGGCCTTCCCTCAGAAATTTTATTGCGGTGAGTCTCCTCTGCTGCTCGATCTGACGGCTCATGCGGATGTGAAGTTCATCCGCCTGCACTGGGAAGTGGCCCGCTGGGGGCGCGGCACCGAGACCCCCATGTTCGAATTTGATGTTCGCCTGAAAGAAGTCCCGCCCAACATCCTCAAAGAAGCCATTGCCGAAGCCAAAGCGCTCGCGTAGCGGCGGACGCATTCGTCCGGCGGCCTACCGTCCCATTCAATTGTTCGCCGGTTCCCGCAATCTCATTCCACTCACGCCCGGACGAATGCGTCCGGGCCCACATAATCCAATCCGCTAGAATTGATCTCAGAATGAATAACGGGTCTCAAGTGACAGTGCGTCCGGCGCGCCACGTGCGCGGCACTGTTCGGCTTCCCGGAGATAAATCAATCTCCCATCGCTACGCCATGCTGGCGGGCATCGCCGAGGGCCCATCGCGCCTCGAAAATTATTCCACCGGCGCCGACTGCGCCAGCACGCTCGCGTGCATGCGCTCTCTCGGCGTCGCCTGGGAGCGAAAAGAAGATGCGATCGAAGTACAAGGCCGTGGCGCCTCGCTGACAGCTCCCAGCAATGCGCTCGACTGCGGCAACTCCGGTTCGACCATGCGCATGCTGAGCGGCATTGTCGCCGGCCAGAAATTCTCCAGCGAAATGATTGGCGACGAGTCGCTCTCCCGCCGCCCCATGGAGCGGGTCATCAAACCGCTCACGGCCATGGGCGCACAGATCGCCTCGCAGTCCGGCAAGCCTCCGCTGCACATCACAGGCGCTGCCCTGAAAGCCATCGACTACACCATGCCGGTGGCCAGCGCACAGGTGAAATCTTGCCTGCTCTTCGCCGGATTATTCGCAGACGGCGAAACTCGCATCGAAGAGTCGCTGCGCACCCGCGATCACGGCGAAGTGGCGCTTCGCGCCTTCGGCGCAAAGCTCGATCGCAAGAGCACCGGATCGGGCGGTGTGACGGGCGGTGTGGCGGGAAATGAAGTTCGCATTCGCGGCGGCCAGCGTCTGCGCGGAATCGAAGCCCGCATCCCCGGCGATCTTTCGAGCGCGGCATTTTTTCTATGTGCGGCTGCCCTGTTCCCCGGCTCGCAGCTCACCCTGCCCAGCCTGCTGATGAATCCCACGCGCGCCCGCCTGCTCGACATCCTCATGCAGATCGGCCTGCGCATCACCGTGACGCAACTCGATGAGATTCACGGCGAGCTGGTTGGAACTCTGCAGATCGAAGGCGCCGCACTCAAAGGCGCGACCATCGCCGGCGCCGACTCCGCCGCGCTCATCGACGAAATCCCTGTGCTGGCCGCGATCGCGCCTTACACCCAGCAGGGAATTGAGGTTCGCGATGCCAAAGAACTGCGCGTAAAAGAATCCGACCGCATCGCCGCCGTCGCCACCAACCTGCGGCTCATGGGCGCGCAAGTCGAAGAGCTCGAAGACGGTCTCAAGATTCCCGGAGGCCAAACCCTTCATGGCGCCGAACTCGATTCCTTCGGCGATCATCGCATCGCCATGGCCTTCGCCGTCGCGGCCCTGCGCGCCGAAGGTGAAACCCAAATCCGCGGCGCCGACTCCGCCGCAATTTCCTACCCCGCATTCTTCCAGACACTGGAAGTAGTAATCGAACACTAGCCAGACCATCTCGGCTCACGTAGCGGCGGACGCATTTCGTCCGCCCGCCCCGACGAGTAAGTCCGGGCCCACGCATGGGTAACCTCCGCCCGAGTACCGAAGTGACCTGTTCTCCACTCCCCAACGCTAGAAGAATGATGAAGGAAAAGGCAGGCTCCGATCTGCCCAAAAAACTTCTGAGGGCGCTGAATGCGGCGGGAACTGCACTTCAAGTTGGTGGTCTGCGGTGTCGTCGGTCTGGCTTGCGCGGCTCTGGCCAAAGATCCCAGGCCGGTACAGCGGGGAACTCTCGTGCAGATGGAAACCGTCCCCTGCAGCGACTCTGATAAAGCAAATGCCGACGCTGTCAATAAAATGCAAGGGGCGCTCTGCGACGAATATCTTCTGCAGTCCGAGCGCGTAAATTATCGCATCCGTCCCCGTGACGCGAAACATGCGGCTCTCCTGCCCATAGGCGAGACCGCGCAATTCCATCTGGAGAAAGATGCGATGCTCTTGCGTGTAGACGATCTTGTAGGCATCGATCGAAACGTTAAAGAGCGCCGGTTCGTCGTAGTCTCAATGACGCCGCGTTCCGACAGCACCGCCGCCGACGCCACCCCGATCCATCTGAATCATCTGCAATAGTCAAATCATTCATCAGTCAGAGAATTGAAACGCCGCAGACCCAGCCCGCTGCCCTTTGACCAACGTGGTTTTCTCAGCGCGCTCGGCGGACTTCCTCAGCGATCTCAGCGATTAAAAGCTTTTCCTGCCACAGACACATAAGCAAGCCCCAACCCCGCGCCCATAGCCCAATTTCACCCAACCCCGCCCAATCAAATCCGCATCTATAGCAATGCCTGCCGCCGTGCCTTCCGCTGTCTCCCCGCTCACGTTGGCGGAGAGGTGTGCGCGGGCACAGACTCATTAATACGGAGTGAAATCATGAAACGCTTTCTCGGTCTTTTCATCGTGTCATTATTTTTTGCCGCACCCATGCTCATGGCTCAGGACCATGTCGAGGTCGGAGCCTTCGCCGATTATTTCCGGCTCAGCGACCCCTCGCCCACCAGAAACTTCGTTGGCGTCGGCGGCCGCGCCGCGTTCGCCCTTCGCCCCAGTCTTCAAATCGAAGCTGAGATGGCTTATGACTTCAGCCGCACCTATACCAACACTTTCACCAACGGGGTGACCACGGAACTGGTGAACACGCAATTTCGCACTCTGCACGGATTTTTCGGGCCGAAATTGCAGACCGGCTCAGGGCCGTTTCGCGTATTCGTCACGGGCAAGGTCGGGTTCGACAACTTCAGTATCAACAATCAGAACGCCACTGCCGGATTCGTGAATACCGTCGGCCTCACCAATGGCGCGACCTTCTTCGCTGTCTACCCCGGTGCTGGAGTCGAAGTTTTCGCCGGCCCGATTGGGATCCGCGCCGAAATTGGCGATGACGTCTACTTCAACGGTGGCGCCCACAACAATATGCGCGTAACCTTCGGCCCGCAGCTACGTTTCTAAACCGTAGATTCAAATCCCTGCAGGGACGTATCCCGCGACGTCTCTGCAGGGCTCAGCACGCCGCGCTCCAAGTCTCCACGAACCTCGCGCCTGTGATAAAGTATTGCCCACCGCGAAGCCCAGCCCGGCTGCCGCTTGCATCCTGCCCGGGCGCAAGGAGTATCCATGCAGACTCTCCGCGATCTCGTAAAAGACCGAAAAGTTTATTCCGTCGAAGCCACCCGCACCGTGCTCGAGGCCGCCCGTTTCATGATGGAACACAACATCGGCGCGGTGCCCGTGCTGCGCAACGGAGATCTTGCAGGAATCCTATCCGAACGCGACATCATGAACCGCGTGGTGGCCGTGGGCCGCACTCCCGGCACGACCGCCGTTTCGGAAGTCATGACCGCGAATCCGCGCGCCGTCGCCGCCGACGAGACCGTCGAGGAGTGCCTCTTCATCATGCGTGAGTTCGGATTCCGCCATCTGCCCATCGTCGATGGCAAGGACTTGAAGGGCCTGGTCTCCCTGCGCGACGTCCTGATGCACCACGCCGCCGAACTCGAACGCCAGCAGCACAAAGCGGCATCGTAGGCGCGGCTTCCGCTCTCCGGCTTCCGGAAGACTCGACTCGCTCTCACCTCAGCCTTCAGGTTCCGGCAGGCGAAACCCGAAAGCCGGAAGCCGCCCTCACTCCCGTCGCCTTAACATCACTTCTCCCACCTTCGGCGGAAGCTTGAACGGAAACTCAAACACTTTGCCCTCGACCGGTACCCGCAGGATAAATTCTTCCTGCCTCTTCCACTCGCTCGGGATCCATTTGCTCTCGGTGCTGAACAGCACCCACCCGTTGATTTCCGGATTGCCCGGCGTCAGCCGCGTCGCGCGCAAGCTGTTCTTCCCGACAAACTCCTGCAACTCCGCGGCGTCTTTCAGAAACGCCTTCATATACGCGTCTTTCTCTTCCTTCTTTTCCGGATGCTTCTCCACTTCACGCGCCGTCTGATGATCCAACTCATCCGCGTCGTTCTGCACTTTCTGCGCAAAACTATCCGGATCCAGCGACGTCTGCACCACCTTGAAGTGCTTCACAAATTCGAGCGAAATATTGTCGGCCGCGAAATCCAGCGACCCCTGTCCCCGGTAACGGACGTTCAGCATGACCGCGAAAAACGGCTCATGCCGGCGGTGAACTTTTTCCAGCTCCTGCGCGTCGACGCTGATCGTGATTCCCACGTCTCCGTACCACATGCCATAGCGGTAGTGGCCGTCGTCGCTGCGCGAAAACGTGCAGCCGGGCGTCTGTTCGTTCCAGCGCACCGCGGGAATGGTTGTCTTGTTCTTGGGCGGGAGAGCGTCGGCCGAGTATGTAAGCAGGGAAGCAACGCCCAGCCCGGTCACAATGAGCCGGCCCAAAATTGGCAAACTCAGGCACGGCCCGCGTGGCGTGCAATGCCAGGGCCGCCGCATAGGTTCAGGGCGTGGGCGCGGTCACGGTCAAACTGACCGAGGGATTCGCGCTGGTCGTCGACCCGGTGTTGCTTGCGATGTTGCCCGCGCCATCGACACCCGTGACCGTGAACGAGTAAGTCCCCGCGGGAGTGATTCCGTTCGGCGCCGTCGTCCTGTTCGCGGCGTTACTGCATCCCAGAATGAGAAAGAGCGTGCCGCACATCACAAATAGAGCCAGCAGCCCCCACGCCTTGCGCGATCGCTTATTGCTGACTGCGCCCAGTCCTATGATTGCCAGCATGGGCAGCGGCATCCAGAGCCCGTAAAGAAGAGAGTTAGAACGTCGCGGATGAACCGCCGCTGTCGTGGTCACGTTGCCGAACGTGCTGATTGTGATCTGCGAGCTATAAGTACCCGGTCCGGTTATCGTCACTACCGGCGGGTTGAACGAGCACACCGGCGGGAGCGTCACTAACGGGGTGATCGAACTGCACGAAAGCGTAATGCCACCGCTCGTCGTCGTATACCCGTTCACTGGACTGATGTTGATGATTCCCTCGCCCCCGTTGCCCGCGGGAACACTGCTCGGCGCCACCGGTCTCTCCACCGTGATCGTAAATTGCGGGCTCACCGCCAGCACCGTCAGATTCATCTCTGGCAAGGTGATGGCCGGCCCGCTCGAAGGCGTGCCCGTGATGACAACGGCATAACTGACCGTACTCGTGTCGCTCTTCGTGGTGATCGTGGCCGAAGCGCTGGCTGGCGGCGAAACCGTCTCGGGACTCACGCTGCATTGCGGCGGGTCAGTCGGGTTCTGCACTGTCGTCGTTACTTGGCACCCCAGAGTCACGCTGCCGCTGAAGCCGTTCACCGCCCCCACCGTAATATTCGAAGACGACGTCCCCCCCGGAGCAACCGCATCCGGCGACAGCGAACTGGCCTGCAGCGTAATCGTTTGTCCCGCCGCCAGAGAGGGCAAGCACAGAGCCGCCAACAGGCAAAGAACCGCCAGCCCGGCAGGGCGCGACGCATTCACACTCGCGCTCCGTCGCCCACCTCGAACCCCAAAACCGGGCCAGCCCGGACTTCGCGTCGCCGCCGTTCGCGCGAGCGTTTTTCGAATTCACAGTTCTTGAATGCACGGATAAGAAGGAGGAACCAACGAATTGCGACAACTCGGATTTCACCATGAGCAGGTTTCAGTTCCACTACTACGATTCACCGGGCAACCCAAAGGCTGCCCGTCCGCCGCGCGCCGCAAAAAAACAGCGTCCCATTTTACCGCAGACATTTCCCCAGAGACGAAGCCCTTCATATCTCCCGGAATCTCCCACGGAATCCTCCATACTACCATTACCCACGCACCCCTCCCGCCGCCGCCCCAAAAAGACAACGGCCGCCTCCAAAAGGAAGCGGCCGCCGTGAGTTTATCGCGAGAACTAGTTGACAGTGAGAGTGAGCGCCGGCGAGCCGGTAGCGGTAGCCCCACCGCCTGACCCGGTAACCGTAATCGTATAGGTGCCGGCGGGCGTGCCCGTACTTCCGCCGCCACCACCGCCACCACTGCTGCTGCTGCAAGCTGGCATCACAATCAGGCCGGTCAGCAGCATCCCCAGCATCAGAAAGCCGAACAGCTTCTTCCGGCGCCCTCCGCTGGAGCCCATCCCTGCACCGAGCAGCGTAATTCCAAAAACAGGCAGCACCAGCGCGTAAAGCATATGCGAAGATCGCCCGCTAGAAGGACGCTCGAGCATTGCGCTTGCCGCAGTCGTGCTAACGGTGAGCGTTGCAGTCACCGTGCCGTTCGCCGGCGGAGTGACCGAGTTGCCCGGGTTACTGAACGCACAGGTCGGCCCGCTCGTCGCCACCGGAGCCACCGCGCAGCTCAGCGTAACGGCGGAATTGAAGCCATTAACCGAGCCTACGGTGATCGTCGACGTTGCCGAAACTCCAGGTCCTCCAGAGGTAGCCGACAGCGCGCCGTTCGCCACGGTAAAGCTGGACGACGTGCTCTGTGTGTACTTCGCAACGAAGGCATCCGTACCTCCTCCGTTGGCGGCCTGTTCCGCGGCTACCTTTGGGAAATCTGTCGAATCGGTATTGCCGGTTACGTATATGTTCGCGCCGGCGCTGTCGATTGCAATTGCTCCCACTGGGCTAAAGCTGGCCCCGCCGGCCGTCGAATCCTCATTCAGTGCGCCGCCCAGATAGGTTGAGAACACCAGCCCTGACCCGGATCCATTGAGTTCCGTCACAAATGCATCGTTGCCGCCGCCTGAAGTTCCCTGGGTCGCATTGGCCAAGGGAAAGTCGGTGGAGCCGGTCTGCCCGGTTACGTAGACATTCTTGTTTGCATCAACCGCAATTCCCGCCCCTGCATCGGCTTGGCTGCCGCCCAAGTAGGTCGAGTACAGCAATGCGCTCCCACTCGGATTCAGAGCCGCGACGAAAGCGTCCTGAACTCCACCGCCGAATTTTGGCTGAACCGCAGACAGCGTGGGGAAGTCGGTGTTCGACTGCGTCAGTCCGGTTACGTACACATCCTTCGCGGAGTCAACGGCAATGCCCAAGCCCTGGTCAGCGTTGCTACCGCCGAGAAAGGTCGAATAAACAAAGCCGGTGCCCCCCGCATTGATGACTGAGACGAAAGCATCCGATAATCCGCCATTGCAGTTCGCGGCCGTTCCGCAGGTGGTCTGGAATGCACCTGCCGTCGTCGGGAAGGCGGAGTTCTGTGCCGCGCCGGTCACATATGCATTGTTCGAAGAATCGACGGCCACGGCGGAGGCTAGATCGCCAGTGCCGCCGCCCAAGTAGGTTGAGTAAACCAGCGCGCTCCCAGAAGAGTTAATTTTAGTGACGAATCCGTTGGAGACTCCTACGATGTGCAGCTGGATCGCTCCGGCAACTGTTGGGAAATCCGACGAACCCGTAGACCCTACAACAAATGCGTCTCCCGAGGCGTCAGTGGCAAGTGCAATTCCAGTGGCCACGTCAGTGCCGCTGCCGCCCAGAAATGTGCTGTAAGTGAGAGAGCCTCCTGAAGACGCAAGCTCGAACACGAACGCATCTAGACTTCCCCCTCCGAACGCCGTCTGTTTGACTCCAGAGGTGTGCGGGAAGTCGCTGGAAGCGGTTCCCCCGGTCACAAATGCATTGCCGGATGCATCCACCGCTATACTGTTTCCGCTGTCGTCATCGCTGCCGCCGACATATGTGGAATACTCTAGTGTCGACCCGTCAGCGGAAATCTTCGTGACGAAGACGTCGAAACCTCCTACGTAGCCTGCAGTGGTCCCGGGAAAGTTGGTCGATTTCGTCTGTCCGGTGACATACGCGTTACCGCTGCCGTCGACGGCGATCGCGTATCCATCGTCCTCCGCAGTCCCGCCCAGGTATGTCGCATAGCTCACCGAGGGATCAATCACCAGTTCACGGCTGCCATCATAACTGCCCAGCTCGAAGCTGACCCGGTTGTCCGCCCGCAGAACGAAACGCGCATCGACCGGCTGACGGGTTCCGTTTTTTTCCTGGTACGCAACCGGCTTGTGCAACATCATATCCCCTGCGGAAGATGTCAGCATCAGATCGCCGGTCGCATCCGTTGCGATTTTCTTCGCGCCTGAGATGCCAAGCTCGATCGGCGCTGCGCTCGCTCCCGGAGCGACGATGAAGTCGAACTCCAGTTGCTTCTGTACGCCGTAGAAAGCCAGATTCACGCCCGGATAAACGCCCCGGTAAGAGACCCGCGCAAATTGCGGCACACCCGAATGCCACTGGCTGCGATCATTGCCGATGAAATAATTGCTGTGCCCCGGCAGTTGGCTGCCGGCGGCGATCTGCGCCTGCGCGTTCCCCCCGACCACGCGCATGTGAATCGCAGCGCCTGCATCTTTCGTGGCAGTTTTCGGTCCCGTCTTGGCTCCAGACCGCCCGTGAACTGCCACTCGAGCCATCGACACCTGCGACGCAGGTTGCATCGCAAACACCGTCTCATTCGCCGTCAAAAACACCGTGTAGCCGTTTCCCCGCGCCACATATTTCACTTGCGGATCGGTCTGTCCCTGGTTCGCCTCAAAGGCCAGCGGAAGCTTGCTCATGCTGGTCTGGACTCGGCCGCGCTGGTCCACGCTGAGGGCGGGCGCCTGCTTTGCGGCGGCAGGATGGGCGGAGTTGCTGGCATGATAGCTGTGCACACTCGCGGAGCCGGCGATTCCCACCACGGCCGCCAACGCGACCATCGAACAAACCCCAACCCAACCAGACGTAAATTTCTTTGAGGCAGATGTCGTAGACACGAAAGATCCTCCTGGGATGAAACCCTGACACGATTCACTAAAACCTGATTCAAAAAACCCGGCCCGGCAGAAATCGACTCGACTTGGGCGAATCAGTGCAGCAGCCGCGCCTCCGGTCCTGAGTCAGCTTGTCCTAATAAGCAAGGCCCGATGCAGCACGTCCTGAGTTAGTAAGGTTGCAAAAGTTTGCAGCTAGATCGTGAGTATGGAATGGTCAACAGGCCTTGTCAACGAAAGGTAGATAGCAATTAAGGTACCACCAACTCATAATCTCCGCGCTTCGTGCCCCTCCGGCGCCAAGTTTCCACTATCAGCACTACGCAGAAGTCAGCACCCCACCAGGGCCCGCCGCATCGTCTGCTCAGGGCACAGTCACAATCAAGCCCAGGCACGGTTTCGTCCCTCTCCGCCGGTAACTGTGCAGCACCGCCGAATCGAAATAAATCGAGTCTTCCGCTTCCAGCACGAACTCTTCGCGCCCGATCTTCATGGCCAGCGACCCCTTGATTACATACAGAAACTCCACTCCTGCATGCAGATGCGGCTTGAGTCTTTCCGCCGGAACGTCCTGAAAATCAGCCAGGAACGCGCTCAGCTTGCGCTCGGTCGACCGGTAGTCCAGGCACTCGAAGTAGTACGGCACGTCGGGCGTGCCCGGCCGCTCCGGAAACCGTACCCGCTCCTCCTTACGCACCACCCCCACCACCCGCCGCTTGCGTTCGTCGGCAAAAAAGTAGTCCAGTCCCACTCCAAACACCATCGCGATGCGCAACAGTGTGGGCAGAGTGGGAAACAACTTTCCCCTTTCCAGCTTCGACAGCAGCGCCGCCGACAGGCCGCTATGTTTGCCTAACTCCACCAGTCCCATGCTCTTGCCCAGCCGCAAGGACCGCAATTTCTCCCCAATCGAGTACCGTCCAAGCCCCTGCGAAATCGTCTCAGTGATCCCAGCCATTTCGCCAAGATAAAACAATTGTTCGTGATAGTAAATAGGCCGGACGTAGAAAAGTACCCGCAACCTCTTCCGGGGCAGCGTTCCAACCGCCGGGAAGAACACGCCCGCGCACTGTCCCCGAATCAGGTTTTTGAAGATTTATTTCGATTTCTTCTTAAACAATCCAGTTACACCCGTGACCGGCTTCTCGCTTGCCCCGCCCAGCCCTTTCAACATGCCGGTCGCAATCCCCTTTACATCCGGCTCGAACTTCGGGTCGGCTGTGGTTCCCGCTACCGAGAACGGAATCCCCATCCCGCTGACGTCCGCTTTCATCTTGAAGTCGAGAGCGTTCGCCGGACTGACCGTGCCCGCCCCGGTAACCACGCCAATCGACGGCACATTGAGATTAATATTGTCGGCCTTCGTTCCCTCAGGTGCCACGCGCACATCAGAACTGAAATTCTGAATCATTGTGTCCTCGCCGGTTTTCTTTCCTCCCAGCGTCGAAATGGCCGCCATCTTCGATCCCAGGTTAAAGTTGGCCAGCGTGGAATTCTCCAGCTTGACCGATCCCACCGTAACCAGTTCGTTAACCGGACCAGCAAGAGTCATGCTCGCCGTCAGAGTGCCTCCCTTTAGCGTTGCCTTCGGAGGTAACACAATGCCCAGGGCCGGAAGCATGGCCTCGAGATCGTCGACCGGCATAGCAGGAGCATCCAGTTTCAAGTCAACGGAGGTGATTGTGCCGTGCGCGTCATACGTGCCGGTGACGTGTGCGATCGCCTTGCCCATCGCAATCTCACACTGCGGAATCGTTCCGCTCTGTTTCGCCAGATCATGGATCATCGTATAGTTCACCCGAACCGGTTCCCCTGCCGGCGATCCCTTCTGAACCACCTGTAAATTAGCGACTGTCAGCGTGCCGCTGGTTCTGGCCTCACGCCCATCGGAGGAAACCGTTCCATCGAAATTCGCGATCCCCGAAATCCCCGACTCCGGATCGATGAATCCCGACGCCGCCAGATTCATCTTTTCAACCACGACTTTGGCGTCCAGCGGAGTGCGTGCGGCGTTATTTTCGTCAACCGGGCCGGCCTTGCCGTCCAGCTTCAGGCTTCCCTCAGCCGGAAGTTGAGCCGTCATTTGGAAAGGGAACGAAGACGTAAGCGAGAACTTATTCACTACAATATTAACTTTGTCGTATACACGCGGCTTCTCGTTCGACCCGTCCCGTGAAATTGTGAGCCGCCCGTCCTTCACGTTCACCTTCGCCACCGACATGTTCGTCGTGCCGCTCGAACTCGAGCCCGACGCAGATGGTCCCGCCGGCTTCGCCGCCGAGGCATTGTTCCCCCCCAGGCTGGAAAAGTTCCACTTCTCCCCGTTCTCCGATCTCACCAGGCTGATCTCCGGCTGGTTGAGCGTCACTTCCGTCACATTCAGCTTCTTCGAAAAAATCAGCGGAATCAGCTCCACGCCCACCTTCAGCGACTTGGCCTGCACGAACGCAGACTTGCTGAACTGGGGATCATCCGCAATCGAAATGTCATCTGCCGACACACCGCCCGAGAACAGCGAAAGCGAAAGATTCCCCACCTTCACAGGTCGTCCGAGGGCTGCCGTGGCGTCGGCCTGAATCTCCGGCCGAAACGTGTTGGCGTCGATGAAAAACGGAATCGCAACCGCGATCACGATCAGCACCCCGACAACAATCGCAATGATTTTAAAAATGCGCATGATTTTTTCCTCCTGCCGGAAACCGCGACTCGCCGCACCGCTTGCAGTCGATGAAAGACTGGGTATCGGACGAACATCGGTAGTTGAGAGGTTGCCAAGAATATCTCTACAGCCGGCGATTTTGACAGCGTCAGTGCCCATCCTGCAGCAGTTCCGGTGACGGCGCCGTTCCCGACTCTCCTGGCTTCACTGGGTCCGCGCGATGCTCGTTTTCCAAGCGCACCGCCGCATCGAACTCCTTCTTCGCTTCCACTTTTCGTCCCACCCGCTGCAGCAATTGCCCGTGCATGTAATGTACGTCGATGCGTTCAGGGTCGAGTTTCTGCGCCGCCTCGATCTCGACCAGGGCCTGAGCGAATTTCTCCTGCCGCTGATCAATCTTCGCCAGCCCAAGATGCGAATTCACCAGCCGGGCATCGAGCCGCAGCGCTTCCCGATAATTTTTTCCCGCACTCGCATCATCCCCCATCAGCCAACAAACGTCGCCGAGTTCGTCATAGTTGAGAGCGAGGTCTGGCTCCAGAGCCGCGTCTTTCAAGAATTCATCGCGGGCGCGCGCTAAATCCTGTCTCTTCAGGTAGGTCAATCCCAAGTCAAAGTGCACGAAAGGAAGTCTGGGGTCGGCGTCCGCCGCCTCTTGAAATTCCGCTAGCGCCGCATCGTACTGCTCAACATTCAAATAATATTTGCCCACAAAGAGCCGATAAGCCGGAGTTCCGTCGCCAAGTTTGATCAGCTTTTCCGTGGCCCGCTCGTCGAGTTCCTTTTTGCCGGCGCGATGGGCCGCGTTCGAAAGCACGTACAAGTATGACAACTGATCTGATTCCTGCGCCCACAGCGGCTCCAGCGTATTCGCCGCATCCGCCCACCGGTCGGCGAAAAAATAACACAGTCCCAGCAGATACCGCGGCTGCGCTGCATCCGGTTGATCGCGCACCACCGATTCGAACGGCGGAATCGCCTTGAGAAATTCATTCTGCCGGAAGTATGCCAGCCCAATGTTCAGCCGGATCCCCGCCACCTGCGGCATCACCGACAAATGTTCTGCACGCCGCAGCGTAGCGAGCGCCTTCGTCCACTGCTTGCGCCGCATGTAGACCACGCCGAGATTTCCATACGCCGCTCCCGACTGATGATCCAGTTGCAGCACGCCGCGAAAGTCGCGCTCCGCCTCATCCAATTGTCCGCGCGCCAGAGCGTCCTGCCCTCGCTGAAATAGTTTTGCCGGATCAACTGGAGTAGAAGGCGCCGCTGGCGAGTGCTCCGCCGCAGCCTGTGCTGACGCCCTCTCGCGCGGCAAAATCACCAACGCCGCGCCCGCCAACAGAAGGCAAACCAATCCTCGCCATTCAATTCGTGTGCTTGACACTCGTATCACTCTCTGCTGTAGTGTCCGCCAGTGTACGCTTTCAATACAAGTCGACGGGTTCGGCGGCGCAAAGGCTGCGATGGTAACCATTCGTGATGTGGCGAAGGAAAGCGGATTCTCTTCGACCACGGTTTCGATCGTCCTGAATAACGCGCCGCTGGCGCGATACATCCCTGCCGTCACCAAGAAGCGCATCGAGCGCGCCGCGCAAAAACTCGGCTATCGCCCCAACCAGTTCGCCCGCTCCCTGCGCAGCAAGCGCAGCCACACTGTCGGCGTCATGGTCTTCGACATGACTGACCCCTACTGCACGCTGGTGTTGCGCGGCATTGAAAATACTCTCTATCAGTCCTCCTACCTGCCCATCCTCACCGACGTGCACAACGAGCGCAGCCGCTTCGAGCGCTATCTCGAAATGCTGCTCGATCGCCGCATCGAAGCCCTCATCGTTCTGGCCAACTGGCTCTTCCTCGACATCAACCTCCTTGGCGATCTCGAAAAAAGCAGCATCCCCACCGCGATGATCGGCTGCGAACTCAAAACCGATTCCATTAGCTCCGTCATCGTCGACAACGAACTCGGCGGCCACATGGCTCTCGAACACCTGCACTCGCTCGGCCACCGCAAAATCGCATTCATCCGCGGCCCCAAGGCGCTCACCGACAGTTCTCCGCGCTGGCGCGGTATCGGCAAATGTGCCAAGGAATGTGGCCTCGAACTCGATCAGCGCCTGATTATGGAACTCCCTGAATCGCGCGATCCCATGTCGAGCTTCGAGTCCGGCCACAAACTCACCGAAGAACTCATTCGCCAGAAGCGCCCCTTCACCGCACTTCTCGCATTCGATGACATGAGCGCCTTCGGCGCGATCCGCGCCCTGACTCGCGCCGGTATCCGCGTGCCCGAGCAATGCTCAGTGATCGGTTTCGACGATGTAGCCACGTCTGCGATCTACACACCCTCGCTCACCACCGTCCGCCAGCCCATGGAAGCCATGGGAGCTTCCGCCGTCGGAATTGTCGTCGACGGCATTAACGGTGTGCTGGAGAAGCGCGAACTCTGCGCCACCCACCGCAAAGTTGCTCCCGAGTTGGTCGCGCGTGAGTCGACCCGCAGCTTGTTGTAATCGTTTACGCTCCCCGCGCCGTGCGCGCCGGCGTTCTGCCGACGCAAAGCCGCGCGCCCCGGATTCGCGAAAATTAGAAAACGACCCGCGGTCGCAATCGCTTTTTTCTTGACAGACACTGCCGCATAAAAGCACTATTCATACGTTTTAATACACCCGTCCTGGGTCTCAATCCACCGGGTACAAGCGTCCGTAACAAAAAAGTGAAGCCTCCGGGCCGCAAGGCCCGGAATCAAGCTGGCAAAAGACTGAACCAGCGCGAGGCACAAGCCCGCGCCATCGGGGGAGCCTGACCATGAAGTTCCATCGTCTGCCGTTACAGGTCGCGCTATTGGTCGTTACTTTCTGTGGAGCCGCCTGGGCTCAGAACGGTTCCATTACCGGCACGGTGAAGGATTCTTCCGGCGCTGCCATCTCCGGCGCGACGGTCGTGGTCACAAGCCCCGAGCGCGGCATTACCCGCACCATGGCCACCAACTCCACCGGCGAATACAACGAGTCTGCTCTGCAGCCCGGTTTCTACGACATCATCGTTTCCGCCAAAGGCTTCAAGAAGTACGAAGTCAAGCGCGTGAAGCTCGATGTCGCTGAGAAGGCCCGAGTCGACGCTACCCTCGAAGTCGGCGCCCTCAGCACCGAAGTCATTGTCGAAGGTGCCAACGTCGCCCAGGTCGAAACCCAGTCCTCCGAACTCGCCGGCACGGTCAGCGGAAAGGAAATCACTCAGCTCCAGCTCAACGGACGAAACTTCACCTCCCTCGTTACTCTCGTCCCCGGCGTCAGCAACCAGACCGGCATGGATGAGGCAACTGTCGGGATCACCGGCAGCGTTTCCTACAGCATGAACGGCGGCCGGGTCGAGTACAACAACTGGGAGCTCGACGGCGGCGACAACATGGATAACGGCAGCAACGGCTCGCTGAATGTTTATCCCAGCATCGACGCCATTGCTGAATTCAAAGTGCTGACGTCAAACTACGGCGCGCAGTACGGCCGCAACGGCTCCGGCACTGTCGAAGTCGAAACCAAGGGCGGCACTAACGCCTTCCACGGCGACGCCTACGAGTTCGTTCGCAACGATGCCTTCAACGCCAACAATTACTTCAACAGCGCCGTTGCCGGCGGCACCGGCGTCGTTCCCGAGTACAAGAAGAACGATTTCGGCTACACCCTCGGCGGACCGGTGTACATCCCCGGCGTCTACAACACCAAAAAGCAGAAGACGTTTTTCTTCTGGTCGCAGGAATGGCGTCGTGAGCGTGTGCCGGGTTCGTTCAACGTGCCCGTGCCCTACAGCAAAGAACGTACTGGCGACTTCAGCGACCTGTGTCTCCCTGTACCCACGGCGGATTGTCCAATCGATCCGAGGACGCCGGGTCATTACTTCGATGGAAGCCTAGGTCCACTGCCGGTTGATCCCGCTGCAGCCTTACTGCTCCCGTTGATTCCAGTGGCAGGCCCCAGCACGGACCTTCCGGGCGCGGCCATCTACAACGCCACGATCACTCTTCCCACGACTTGGCGCGAAGAGTTGATCCGTGTCGATCACAACCTCACCGACCATAACCGTTTGACATTCCGTTATATCCACGATTCGTGGTTTCAACTCCAATCCGGCCCGATCTGGGATACGGCATCTTTCCCCACAACCCAAACCGCCTTTAACGGTCCCGGAGTCAGCTTCGTAGCTCGCCTTACCAGCACCATCTCTCCCACACTCCTCAATGAATTTGTGGCCAGCTACACCACCGACCACATCTCTTTCAAATCGCAGGGCTACTGGCAGCTTCCCTCGGGCTTCCCCATGGGTTACATCTATCAGAATGGCGCTGGCGGAAAATTGCCGGCCATCAATATCAGCGAAGGCGGCGGTGCCTACGGTGGAGGCTTCGGCGAAGATCCGGATGGAATCTGGCCCGAAGGAGCCTACAACGCCAATCCCACCTACACTTATCGCGACAACCTGACCAAGATCGTCGGCCGCCACAACCTGCAGTTTGGCGCCTACTTCGTGGCCGCTCAGAAAAACGAATTGAGCAGCGTGCAGGTCAACGGCTCGCTCACTTTCGACAGCAGCTCCCCGATCAGCAGCGGCAATGCTTTCGCCGACATGCTCCTCGGCAACATCGCCAGCTTCGGCCAAGGCAGCAACCAGCTCAAGTTCTACAACCGCTACAAAATCATAGAACCCTATTTCCAGGATGACTGGCGCGTCACCGATCGCCTGACCTTGAACCTGGGATTGAGAATCAGTCTGGAAGGCACTTACCGCGACCGTTACAAGCACGCTTACAACTGGGATCCCGCGCAATATAATCCCGCGACCGCCCCAGTCATCGACGGCGATGGCTCCATCACCGGCACCGCAGGTTCGGTGGTTTCAGGTAACCTGTTCGACGGCCTGGTGCAGTGTGGCGTGAGCGGCGTTCCCGTCGGCTGCTCGCAAGGCCATCTCTTCAACCCCGCTCCCCGCGTCGGTTTCGCCTGGGATCCGTTTGGGACCGGCAAGACCGCTCTCCGCGGCGGCTACGGAATATTCTTCGAACACGCCAACGGCAACGAAGCCAACACCGAGGGCATGGAAGGTCAGTCCTCCCCGCTGCTGCAGAGTTCAACCCAGATCAACGTGGTCGGCTACGAAAACATTGGCGCAGCCACCAATGCTGCGCCTCCAGTATTTCCGTTAAGCTTCATTTCCATTCCCGACAAGGTGGTTTGGCCCTACATGCAGCAGTGGCACTTCGATATCCAGCACGAACTGCCATCCCACATCGTGCTTACCACTTCGTACGTGGGCAGCAAGGGTACGCATCTCGGCCGTCAGAGCGACCTGAACCAGCTCTATCCAACGCCTGCGGCGCAGAATCCTTATCATCAGGGCCAGATCATTTCTGCCGCGGATTGCGCCACCCTCACCAACGTCGGCCTGCCCAGTGTCAGCGGCGTGGTCAACGGAATCACCCTCACCGGCCCGGTCGCCTACAATCTGCAAACCGCCTGCGGCAATGACGCCGATCCCTATCGCCCCTTCTCCGGCATCTCCACCATCACTCGCCTCACCGATCAGGCCTCGTCCAACTACAACGCTCTGCAGGTTTCCGCCCGCAAGAACGTCGGATCCTTGAGTCTCTCGCTCGCTTACACCTACAGCCACGCCATCGATGACGCTTCCGATCGTTACGATGGAACCTTCGTCAATTCCTACGATTTTGCCTCCAGCCGCGCCAGTTCCAGCTTCGATGAACGTCAGGCTCTGAACATCGGCTACGTCTACGATCTTCCGATTTTCACTAAGGGCGGCCTGACCCATACTCTGCTCGGCGGCTGGCAGTATTCCGGCATCGCAGGCTTCTCCACCGGCATTCCTCTGACCGTCACCGACGGCACCACCTACGGCGACAACGCCGGCGTCGGCAACGCTGTCGGCTCCGGTTCCTACGTCGACAGGACTGGCGACCCCAGCGCGAACATTCCCTCGAATAGTCTGCTCCAGGGGCCAAGCTTTTCGAAGTTCTTCTATAACCCCGGCGCTTTCGCGACTCCAACCGGACTCACCTTCGGCGATTCCGGCCGGGACAGCCTGCGCAACCCCGGCCGCACCAACTTCGACATGGCCTTGTTCAAGCATTTCGCCATCAAGGAGAGCAAGGCCATCGAGTTCCGCGCCGAAGCCTTCAACATTTTCAACCACCCCGAATGGTCGGGTCCGGGTGCAACCGCCGGCATGAGTTGCGCCGGCGGACCAAATAACTCCGCTGGCGATCCCAGTTGCGTGGGCCCAGGAGCCCAGGGCACTCTCTTTGAAATCAACTCGGCCCACCTGCCCCGCATCCTGCAGTTCGGCCTGAAGTTCCTCTTCTAACTCAAACTTTCACTTAAACCAAAAATCGGCCTCGCAAGAGGCCGATTTTTCTTTTGAAAATTCACCGCGGAAAAACTGCCCCCTGACCCCTATCCACTAACCACTGCTTCCCGCCCCACGCTCGCCAGTGCCTGCTCCAAATCCTCAATCAAATCATCGCAACTCTCAATTCCCACCGACAGCCGCACCATCTGCTCGTTCACGCCCATCTGCTCGCGCTGCTCCGCCGAGATCATGGCATGCGACGTCAGCACGGGAATCGACACCAGCGACTCCACCCCGCCCAGGCTCGTAGCCAGCGTAAACAGCCGCATCGCCTCGCTCACCCGCCGCGCGTCCTCGCCCGTGCCCTCAACCTCAAACGTCACCATGCCGCCGCCGCCGCTCATCTGCGCCCGCGCCACCGCGTGCTGCGGATGACTCTTCAGAAATGGATAATGCACCCTTCCCACCTTCCCATGTTGACCCAAATACTCCGCAACCCGCAACGCGTTCTCGTTCTGCCGCGTCACCCGCACCGCCAGCGTCTTCAGCCCACGGATCAGCATCCACGCAGCATGGGGATCCATGCAGTTGCCCAGCGAAGTCCGCGTCTCCCAAATCTGATCCATCAATTCCTGGCTCCCGCACACCACGCCGCAAGTCAGGTCTGCGTGCCCGCTCAAATACTTCGTCCCCGAATGCATGACCAGATCGATCCCATACTCCGCCGGATGCTGGTTGATCGGCGTCCCAAACGTGCTGTCGATCATGCTGATCAGCCGGTGCTGCCGAGCCAGCTCAGCCGCCTTCTTGAAATCAACCACGCGCAACGCCGGATTCGTCGGCGACTCCAGATAAAGCATCCGCGTATTGGGTCGAATCGCCCGCTCGGCCTGCTCAAAATCATTAGTCTCAACGAAAGTAGTTTCAATCCCCACCCGCGGTAGCCACTCCGAAAAAAACTTCGTCACCCCGCCGTAAATATCGCGCTGCGCCACAATATGATCCCCACCCTTCAGCAGCGCCAGAATCGTAGTCGTGATCGCGCCCATGCCCGAAGCAAACGTCAGCGCCGCCTCCACGCCTTCAATCGCCGCCACCGCCTGCTCCGCCACCGTATTCGTCGGATTCCCCCAACGCGTGTAGTAACGATCCGTCGCAGTCACCCGCTGCTGCTCATCGTTGTCCGTAACCTCAAACGTCGACGTCTGATAAATCGGCGTCCCCACCGGACCATTCTTCTTCTCAAGATCATCCGCCCCACGCACCGCAGCAGTCTCAGGACGATGTTGCTTAGGTTTCATAGTTGCCTCGTGACCTCAAGAGTAATTCTGTCGCCGCAGCCGGGCAAGCAAAAGCACAGCAACAGTCTCAGACCCGCAGAAAGATTCATGTAGGGACAGCCGCGCTCGGCTGTCCTTCGAGCGCAGCTCGAATCGCTCTCTCCGTCCGCTCGCCGGGTACCTCATTTCTCGCGTGTTCTTTGCGCGAGAAGTGGGATTCTCGCTCACCCGTCGCAACACTCAACCCGAACCACAACCATTTATAATGCCCAGTTCGATGTCGCGCTCTTAGTCGCCAATTCCATGGACCTCGGCCTCAAATCCCGCGTAGCCCTGGTAGCCGCGTCCAGCCAGGGCCTCGGCCTAGCCACCGCCGAAGCCTTCGCCGCCGAAGGCTGCCGCGTCGCCATGTGCGCCCGCACCGATCAGACTCTGCAAGCCGCCGCCGAAAAAATCCGCCAGCAACACAACGCCGAAGTCTTCGCCCAGTCCTTCGACGTAGCCGACCCCACCGCGGTCGCAAATTTTGTCGCCGCCGTCGCCGCCAAGTTCGGCAGTGTCGACATCTGCGTCACCAACGCCGGAGGCCCGCCCGCCAAAGGTTTCCTCGCCACTACCCTCGAAGACTGGCAACGCGCCATCGCTCTAAATTTCCTAAGTACCGTCTACTTCGCCCGCGAAGTCATCCCCCACATGCAGCGCAAACACTGGGGACGCATCCTCACCATCACCTCCATCACCACCAAGCAACCTGTGGCCGACCTCGTACTCTCCAACGCAGTCCGCACCGCGGTCGTAGGCCTGGTAAAAAGTCTGGCCAACGAATTCGGCAAAGATGGAATCCTGGTGAACAACGTCGCCCCCGGATTCACCGCCACCGCCCGCCTGAAAGAATTAGCCAAAGCGCGCTCGTCCGCGACCGGCAAGCCCGAGCAGGAGATCCTCGACGCCTGGGCCGCCGACGCTCCCGTAAAACGCCTGGGCGACCCGCGCGAATTCGCCGACACCGTAGTCTGGCTGGCCTCCGACCGCGCCTCCTATGTCACCGGCCAAACCGTCCTGGTCGACGGCGGCATGTATAAAGGACTGTGAAAATAGTTTCGTATCAGGGCACGGCCTCAGCCGTGCCGTAACAGCCGCAAAAGGATGCGGCTTTAGCCGCCGCAGCACGGAGACCCATGCGATCCATAGCATCCAGAATGTCCGTCATGAGCGGCGAAGGCGCACTCTCCGTCTTCGCCCGCGCCAAAGAACTCGAATCCCAGGGCCGCAACATCATTCATCTCGAACTCGGTGAGCCCGACTTCCATCCCGGCAAATCGGTCATCGAATCCGCCGCCAAAGCTCTCGCCGACGGCAAAGACCGCTACTGCGCCGTTGCCGGCATCCCCGCGCTACGCGATGAACTCGCCGCATATCTCGCCCGCACCCGCAGCATCCAAGTCTCCCCGGCGAACATCGTCCTCGCCCCCGGCTGCAAGATCGCCCTCTTCCTCGCCATGATGGCTCTGCTCGAGCCCGGCGACGAAGTCCTCTATCCCGACCCCGGTTTTCCCGGCTACCCCTCAATCGCGCTCGGCTTGGGCGCGGCGCCGGTTCCGTTCACGCTCGCTGCCCGCAACAATTTTCAACCCGACCCCGCCGAACTCGAATCCAAAATTACCGCCCGCACCCGCATGTTGCTCACCAACTCCCCCGGCAATCCCACCGGAACCGTCTACACCGATTCCGTGCAGCGAGCCCTGGCCGCGCTCGCCGTCAAATACGACTTATGGGTGCTCTCCGACGAAATCTACGCGCGCATCATTTACGGCGGCGAATATCTTTCCATGCTGCGCTATCCCGGAATGCACGAGCGCACCCTCATCATCGACGGATTCTCCAAGAGCTTCGCCATGACCGGATGGCGTCTCGGCTACACCGTCGCCCCGCCCGAAGTCGTGCCCGCCCTCGCTATGATGGCCGTCAACACCTACACCTGCGTCGCCGAATTCACCCAGTACGCCGCCATCGACGCGCTCCGCGATCGCGAAGGCAACACCGCGCACATGGTTGGCGAATTCACCCGCCGCCGCGAACAATTCGTGCGCGATCTCAACCGCGTCCCCGGCTTCCGATGCCTCGCCCCCGAAGGCGCCTTCTACGCCTGGGTCGACATTACGGCCACCGGCATGACCGCCGAAGATCTGTGCCGGATAATGCTCGAAGATCCCGACGCCGGCGTGGCCGCCATCCCCGGCGCAGCCTTCGGCCCCGCCGGCAAACACTTCATCCGTTTCTCATTCGCATCCTCGATGGCCACTCTGCACGCAGCCGTCGAGCGCATCATAAAAGTTTCCCCGGCCTGGCAGGGAGCGGCGGCCACACGGTAAAGAGAAACCGGTGCCGCAGAAACTGAGAGCGCCTGCTGAGTATTTTGCTTTGAAAGGGCGCGGCCTGAAGCCCGCGCCGCAACGACTAATCCACTGACCGCGGCTTTGGCCGCGGCTTTTGGGTGGCGCAGCGCTTTCAGCGCTGCGATAACATCGAACCAAACCCGTGGGCTTCAGCCCCTGAGGACCTCAATGAGATTCGCAACTCGAAGATTATTGTTCGTTGCCGTCATCGCCCCAACGTTCGCCGTCGCACAAGCTCGCCCCTTCCCCGGCCCCGACGTCCAGCAAATCTACCAACGCCTGCTCCCCCAAATCGAAAAAATTCCCGCCTTCGATCACCACGCCCACCCCGGCTTCGCCGACGATCCCGACGTCGACGCCATGGCCGCTCCACCCGACTATAGCTCAGCCCTGCGCACCCGCGACGACAATCCCGAACTCGCCGTCGCCGCCCACGCCCTCTTCGGCTATCCCTACACCGATTTTTCTCCCGACCACGCCAAGTGGCTGCTCGACAAAAAAGCCGAACTGAAAAAGCAACTCGCCGGCACCGCCTACTTCAACATGATTCTCGATAAGCTCAACACCGAAAGCTCCGTGGCCAACCGCGCCATGATGCCCGACTACCTCGATCCCAAACGTTTCGCCTGGGTCTTCTTCGCCGACTCGTTCCTGTTTCCCTTCAACAACCAGCGCGAAACCGCCCGCAATCCCGACGAAGGTGTCTATATCCCGCTGCAGGAAAAAATGCTCCATCGCTGGATGCAACAAGTCAACGTCGCCAAACTTCCCGCCACTCTCGACGGCTATCTCAAATTCATCAGCACTGTCCTCGAAGACAATTCCAAACGCGGCGGTATCGCCATGAAGTTTGAAGTCGCCTACTTCCGCCCCACGACTTTCGGTGACCCCACACGCGCCCAGGCGGAAGACATTTACCAGCGCTACGTCACCGGCGGAATCCCCAGCGAAAAAGAGTACCTCACTTTCCAGGATTTCATTTTCCGCTACCTGGTCACCGAAGGTGGGCGCCTGCATCTCCCCGTCCACATCCACACCGCCGTCGGCATCGGCGATTATTTCAACCTGTCGCAAAGCAACATCATGAATCTCGAATCCGTCTTGCGCGACCCGCGCTACGCTTCCACCACTTTTGTGATGATCCACGGCGGCTACCCGCTGGAACGCGAAGCCGTCTGGCTCGCCGCCATGAAAAACGTTTATCTCGATTCCTCCTTCGGCGAGCTCGCGCAATATCCCTCCGCCTTCAAAGACACGCTCAAGATGTGGCTGGAAACTTTTCCCGACAAGATCACTTTCGGCACCGACGCTTTCCCTTACAATCAAGTCCTAGGGGCGGAAGAGGCCTATTGGCTGGGCGTGCAGTCCACCCGCACCGCTCTGGCCGCGGCCCTGGCCGAGATGATCTCAGAAAACGAAATCACCGAACCCCGCGCGCTCGAACTAGCCCACGCCTATCTGCACGACACCGCGGTAAAGCTGTACGCAGGCAGAGTGCACTGAGTTCGTTTTTGTTTTGAAGGGGCGCGGCTTTAAGCCGCGCCGTGAGCTCGAATGAATCGGAACAAGTCCCGGAGGGACGGCACCAAACGATCGTGCCGCTACGAAACTTCATGGCGAAAATAAAATCAAAATCAAAATCGAAATCCAAACCGCGCCCCAAAACCAAAACCGCCAAACCCCGCGCCGTGCGCGCCTACAAAACCGCCATGCAATACGTACCCTGGCACACCATCCCCCTCGAAGACCTCAACCCACTCCTGCAACGCCAATTCGTCGTCGGCCAGGAAATCATGCTGGCTCGCGTGCTCCTGAAAAAAGGATGCATCGTTCCCGAACACAGCCACCACAACGAGCAACTCACCTACATCCTCGACGGCGCGCTCAAGTTCTGGATCGACGGCAAAGAGATCGTCGTCCACGCCGGCGAAGTGCTCTGCATCCCGGCAAACATGCCGCACAAAGCTGAAGCCCTCGTCGACACCGTCGACCTCGACGTCTTCAATCCGCCCCGCGCCGATTGGATTAACAAGACCGACCAATATCTGCGAGGAAAAAAATAGTTCCGCCCATGCCTTCCATCCCCACCACCGCGCCCGAAGCGCGAGCTACGGATTTCCGTTTCCGCTGCATCGCCTGCGGCGACTCTGCGCGACACCGCAAGCCAGGATTTCCGCTGCGCTCAATGCGGCGACCTGCTCGAGATCACATACCCTCGCCTGAAAGACGCACCTCACGACGCAGCAAAATTAAAATCCCTCTGGCGCGAACGCAAGCTCTCGCAATCAGCAATCGACCTCAGCGGCGTCTGGCGCTTCCGCGATCTTCTCCCCGCGCTCGCCAGCGAACAACAAGCCATCACGCTGCGCGAAGGCAACACGCCGCTCTACGAACTCCCGCAGTGCGCCCGCATCACTGGCGTCCCGCGCCTCTTCGCCAAACATCAGGGACTCAATCCCACCGGCTCTTTCAAAGACGCCGGGATGACCGTCGCCGCCACCTTCGCCCGCCTCGCCGGATTTCGCTGGGTCGCCTGCGCCTCCACCGGCAATACCTCCGCCTCCATGGCCGCCTACGCCGCTCGCGGCGGCCTGCGCAGCCTGGTCCTCGTCCCCGAAGGAAAAATATCCTGGAGCAAACTTTCGCAGGCGCTCGACTACGGCGCCGTCACCTGCCAGTTGCGAACCGACTTCGATGGCTGCCTCAAACTCCTCCAGGAATTGGTCCGCCGCGCTCCCGTCTACCAACTGAATTCCATCAATCCTTTCCGCCTCGAAGGCCAGAAAACTCTCGCCCTCGAACTTCTCGAACAACTCGACTGGACTCCGCCCGACCACATCATCGTCCCCGGTGGCAACCTCGGCAACAGTTCCGCGATCGGCAAAGCCCTACTGGAGATGCTCGACCTCGGCCTGATCTCGCGCCTGCCGAAGTTGTCTGTCATTCAGGCCGAAGGCGCCAACGCTCTTGTACGTACGCTGCGCGAGGCGAATGGCAAAAGTCTCATCCCCGTGCAAGCCGAAACCCGCGCCACCGCCATCCGCATCGGCAATCCCGCCTCGTGGAAAAAAGCTGTACACGTTCTCGAAGCCACCGGCGGAGCCTGCGAACAGGTCACCGAAATCGAAATCGCCCAGGCCAAAGCCGAAATCGGCGCCGAAGGGATCGGCTGCGAACCCGCCTCCGCCGTAACGTTAGCTGGATTGAAAAAACTGGTGAAGCAAGGCTTCGTGAAAAAAGAAGAAAGCGTGGTCCTGGTGCTCACCGGAAACTTGCTAAAAGATCCCGACTTCACCATGGAATTCCATCGCGGCGATTTATTTAAAGGAGAGGCGGGAGCAAAAGCAGCGATCGGCGAAAATTCGGTCGCCTCGCTCGATGCATTGCGCCGCCCGCCGATAGTCCTCGACGCCACGCTAGACGCGGTAATCCGTACGCTAGAGCAAGCCGAAAAGTCCTGAGCCGAATCGAAGCCAGCCGCGAAGCGGCGAAAGAATACAGCCTACGGCGCAAGCCGTGGGTCAAGCGCCAATGAGAACAAGCCTCGAAGGGGCGAAAGAAAACTCGCTGCAGCTCACGCTAGATATTTAAATAGATGAATCTGCTCCTGGGTGGCGCGCTGCGATCAATCGCCAAAGAGCAAGAGGGCTTTAGCCCCCGAGGCGTTAGAACGAGAACTATTAACCATGCCATCCAAACCCGCAATCCGAAATCGCTCCGCATCTCCCTCCCGGCCACGTCCGCGAACCTGGGCCCCGCCTTCGACGCCGCCGCCCTCGCCATGGATTTCTACATCCACATCGCCGCCCGCCCCGCCAAAGAATTTTCCATCGCCGCCACCGGCCGCGACCAAGAAATCTGCGGCAACCTCGAAAACAACCTAATCCTCACCACCTACCGCGACATCCTGCAAAACTCCAGCCGCGAGATCACGCCGCTCGCTCTCCGCATAAAAAATGAAATCCCCATCGGCAAAGGCTGCGGCTCCTCGGCCGCCGCGCGCCTCGCCGGAATCGCGATGGCCGTCCACTTCGGCCGCCTGCGCTGGACTCACTCCCAAATCGTCGGCGAAGCCTCCCGCCGCGAGCACCACGCCGACAACGCCTCCGCCTGCTGGATGGGCGGCCTCACCGTCGCCCGCATGGCCGCCCCGCACGAACTGGCCAGCCAAGAGGTCGCGCGCAAAGACAAGATCGCGAACAAACAGAAGATCGCAGATAAAGATAAGATCGAAAATCCCGAAGCCCTGGTCGCCACCATCCGCCCGAAAGGGAAGTGGCCGCTACTCCTCGCTGTTCCCAAACAAACTCTGCCGACCGAAGAAGCCCGCCGCGTCCTCCCCGCTAACTACTCGCGAGCCGACGCCGTCACCAACGTGCAGAATTCTATGCTCTTGCTCGCCGCCTTCACCCAAGGCCGTCCCGATCTGCTTTCCGCCGCCCTCGAAGACCGCATCCACCAGCCTTATCGCTCGGCACTCTGCCCGCTGCTCCCGTGCCTGCAAGAACTAAAAGGCAACGGCATTCTCGGCGCCGCCCTCAGCGGCGCCGGCCCTCGGTCCTCATCTTTCTCGATCCCCGAACTTCCCTCGAAAAATCCCGTCGCCTCGTCGCCAATCAACTCGAGCAAAATCGACTCACCGCCGAACTGATCCCCACTTCCATCACCTCCGCGCGGAGCACGCCAATCACGCTGAGCCGGTAACCACCTGGCTCTACAGCAAACACTGTAGCCGGATTGTGCTATTTACGTGCTCTCCTATACATCGATAATCGGAAATGTCCCCCTTAGCGAAACTAATCTCTGCCCTGCGTGTTTTCACCACAGGCGGAATCGGCAGGCACTTCAGCGTCTCGAGGTATGTGCGGCCTGGTGTTCGCTCGGCATCGGGTGGGCTGAAATGAAGTCCAAAACGCGTCAGGCAGGGGTGCAAGAAATAGGCGCACACGACATTCGCACTCGGACCAGCAACCCAAAGATGGAAGCGATAGCGACTCAATTGACCGGCAACGATCACGTCCGCATCGAGATGCAGAGTTTCCTGCAAGCGCTCACGTTCCTACCCCGAACGCTTCGCAAGCAATCCCCGGCTCACCTTCGAAGAGCATTGCAGCGGCCTGGTCCAAACGGCCAAGGCCGATCCCCGCCGCCGCGACTGATTTTTTACCGGCTGGCCGGTGGCACAATCCCATTCATTCGCAAATACACCACCATCTGGCCATAATGATCGAACCCATGCGCCGCCACGCTCGTCGCCAGTCCCAACCGCGACACCGATCCCTCGCCGAATGGGCTCTTCACCGTCCCCACAAAATTCTTCTCATTGATGGTGGCGATCGCCTTGTGCACGTACTCGAAGGAAGCTTTCAAATATTGAATGATCTCGGCCTTGCTCGTCATCGACGCCGGCCCCGATTCATCGCCCACATCCACCGGCGGCTTCTGTTCCAGCAACGCCGCGCCCAACTCGTAATTCACCGCCGCCACATGCTTCACCTGCTGCGCAAACGTGCGCACGCCCTTAAACTCGCCGTCGCTGGGCGCGAACCCGTACTTATCCTCCGGCATGGCCTCGGCAGCCGGAACGAATTCGTGCTCCATATTCATGACCGTGCTGTCCAACACCTGCGTCACCGTGCGATGCTCATCCTTCGGCTTCGCCATCTGCGCGGCAGCCGACATCGTCATGCTCAGCACCACGATCGTTGTCACCAACCACCCGCCCACCGCCAATCCAAATCTCGTCATCATTATTTTCCTCGTCGATTAATCTCTCACCACCGCCGGAGCCATTTTCAACTCCGCCGCCGTCAGGCGATGCCGCCGAATGCTAGCCATCCCCACCACCATCGCCAGCGCCGACCACGCCAAAGCCGCCGGCACTCCCTGCCGCGCCGCCAGCCATCCCCAAATCACGCTGCCCACGGCCATTCCGCCCTGCAACACAAGCAGATACATCGAGAGCGCCCGCGCCCGCATCCACGACGGACACATGGTCTGCGCCACCACATTGAAGCAGGCCAGAATTCCAATCCACGCCGCTCCCGCCGTAAACAATACCAGACACAGTGCCTCAAAGACATGCACTTGTCCCGCCAGGAAGGTCATCGTAGCGAATACCACCGTCGCACCCGCAACCAGCCCGTCCACTGAATAAAGCACGCGCAACCGCGGCAGCACCGCCGCTCCCGACAACGCTCCCACCCCGAAGCAAGTCAGCAGAAATCCATATCCCTGCGCCCCATGCGGCTGGCAAATCACCGGCAGCAACGCCAGCAGGGAAGTCGCACCCACGCTGAACGCCCCCGTACGAATCAGCACTGACCGCACCTCCGGCGCGCCACGATCCGGCGTCCTGCGCACATAGCGAAAGCCTTCCGCGATCGCATCCCATACCCTCTGCCTGGGCAGCGCTTCCCGCGGCGCACTTTTCCATTTCCACAAAAAGAAAATCACACCAAAAAACGAAGCCGCATTCACCAGAAACGACCATCCCGATCCCGCCGCCGCCACCACAATTCCCCCCAGCGCCGGACCCACCGCCCGCGCCACATTAAATCCCGCCGAATTCAACGCTACCGCCGACGCATGCCGCGCCGGAGAAACCACATCCGGCGTAATCGCCTGCCACGCCGGATCATTCATCACTGCCCCCAGCCCCAGCAAAAACGTAAACACCAGCAGCACCCACGGATTCACCGCATGCAGCAGCGTCAACACACCAAGCGCCGCCGCAGCCACCACCATCCACCCCTGCGTGAACAACAAAAGCCGCCGCCGGTCGACCATATCCGCCAGCGCTCCCGCCGGCAGCACCACCAGAAAAACAGGAATCGCAGCCGCCGCCTGCACCAGGCTCACCATCAGCGGCGAAGTCGTGAGTTGCGTCATCAACCACCCCGCCCCCACGTTCTGCATCCACGTCCCGGTATAAGAAACGACGGCAGCAATCCACAAAGATCGAAACAATGGCTCGCCCAGCGGCGCCCATGCAGGGTCGGTTCGCCGAAAGCCAGCACCCTGAATCGGAACCGAAATCTGATCACCCATTCGAAGAAAATCCTTGGTAAATCTTCATCCCGTTAACGCCGAAAGCTCTACCCTGTGTTCCCCCGTGTCCCCTGTGTTTAAGCCTTTGCTCTTGACCCCCCAAACGGCCACTCCGCGGCCCGCCAAGCCCGCACCATATAAATAATGACGCCCGTCACCAGGATCACCACCGCATACCGCATCTCCTTCTGCCAATTCTCCCGCTTAAATAAAATGAAAAGAAATCCCACAATCGCCAACAGCGCCGGCAGCGGATAAAACCACATCCGAAACGGCCGCCGCATCTCCGGCTGCGTAAACCGCAGCACAATCACGCCTACCGCCTGCACCAGAAACTGCAGAATCAACCGGATCACCACCAGCGCCGCAATCGCATCCTTCAGCCGCAGAAAACAAAATGCCGCCGCCACCACTCCCAGCGCCAGCAGCGACACATGCGGAAACCGGTGTACCGGATGCACCTTGGCAAACGCCTTGAAATAATTTCCATCCTTCGCCGCTGCATACGGCACCCGCGAATAGCCCAGCATCAGCGAAAACACTGACGCAAACGCCGTCACAATCACCAGCCCCGTCACCAGCCGCGCCGCCCACGCCCCATACACCCTCTGCATAAACAGCGACACAACATACAACCCGCTGTTGTTCTGCCCCGCCTGCATCATCTCTCGCCACGGCACCACCGCGAGGATGCACACGTTCATCATGAGATATAGACAGGCCACCAGCAGAATAGAAAGCAACAACGCCCGCGGAATATTCTTTTCCGGGTCTTTAATCTCATCCCCCAGAAAACTGACGTTGTAATATCCCCAATAATCATAGGTCGCGATCAGCATCGCGCCGCCCAACCCAGTCAGAAATTTATGCGAAATCGTGAACGCGCCCGGAGGAAAATCAAAAGCCCGCGCGGCATTGAAGTGCGTCAGTCCGGCGAAGATGATCCAGCCAATCGTCCCCATCACGCCAAACCACAATATTTTCGATAGCCGCCCAATCGCCGTGATGTTGCGATAAAGCAGCAGCACCGTCAGAAAACAAATCGCCACCGCAACCGCAGTCCCCGGCGTAACAATTGTGCTGGCCTGCAGCGTGCCCACCCACGGAACATGCACCGCCGCTTCATGGTGTGCGACCACGGTATCCAGCTCCGGCCAGTAATACGCCGCATAACCCGCCAGCCCGATGCATCCCGTAGCAATCGACAGCGGCGCAGAAAAAGACACCTGCCAGATAAACAAAAACGAAATCAGCCGCCCCCACTTCTGCGGCCCATACATCTCGCGCAAATACCGATACGACCCGCCCGAAGCCGGCAGCGCTGCCCCCAACTCCGCCGACACCAGCCCATCGCACACCGCCAGCAGCGCCCCCGCAATCCACCCCAGCAGCGCCTGCGGCCCGCCCATGGCGCTCACCACCAGCGGCATGGTAATGAACGGTCCCACGCCGATCATGTCAATCATGTTCAGCGCAGTCGCCGACCACAACCCCATCCCCCGGATGAGAGTTGGAGACGATGCTTCCGGTTTTATCGGAGAACCCATGAATGGCTGGAAAAAGCGAAGAAGAAAAACTGACCCCTGATCACTAGCCCCTGGCCACTGATCCCTAACCGCTGCTTCTAATGCCCCGCGCTCAGCAAATTCACAAACAACCGCACCGCTCCCGGCACTCCAGCCGGCAACTGCCGGAAAAACGCATACCCCGTGTAAATGTAAACGCCCTTGCCGTACTGCGACCGCAGCAGCCCGCCCTTCTGCGCCTCTTCGCCCGGATCATGGCACGACAGCAGCGCAGTAAAATGATCGTCCCACTTGTCCATGAAATACAATCCGCGCTCCTGGACCCACCCATCAAAATCGCGCGCCGTGATCGTATTCGGAGAATGAAACACCGAATCCTCCGGCGCCAAAATCGTCCACCGGAGTCTCCTCCACCGTAACCCGCGCCCGGCTCAACTCCGCCGGATAAGGCGTGAACTTCCCTGCGTTGAAGTCGCCCACAGACGCGTTGTACTGCACCACCAGCGTCCCGCCCGCCGCAACAAAATCCAGCAGCTTCTTGTTATTCGCCACAACATCTTTCTGCGTGTCGTAAGCCCGAATCCCCAGCACAATCGTTCCGTACTGACTCAAATCTTCGGCCGCAATTTTCTCCGCCGGAATCAGCCTCACATCCATCCCCACCTGCTTCAGTACCGCCGGAATGTCATCCCCCGCGCCCATGATGTATCCAACCTTCAAATCATGCGGCGCCTGCACATCGACCACACTCACCCGCTGCAGCGCCGGCTGGTAATAATAAAAACTCCCCAGATCCTCGCGCGTGACCAGCGAATACCCCTCGCTGTATTTCTCCCCCTCCGATTCCAGCACCGCGCGAATCACCGCCCGCCCTTCCTGCAATCCAGCAGTGAACACCTTGAATCGAAAATCCCGTTTTTCCCCGCGCTTCTTCAACTCTACGTCAAACTGCGCCGGCTCCGATCGCCATCCCGCCGGCAACTCCAGCCGCAACGCTCCATGCACGTCGCGATCAAGATTTCCCGTCACGCCCACCGCCACAGTCGACGTCGATCCATTGTGCGTCGAAATCACCTGCGTCCCCGGCTCCAGCATCACCGAAAACGCCGGAACCACCGCCAGCGGCCGCTCCCGCACCTGCCCCGCATCATCCACAAACGGCGTCACCACCACCGCGTTGATCCCGTTGCGCGTATACACATCCCCCGTCTTTTCACCCGCGGCATATTCCACTCGCGCCCGCATCTCCGGAGGCGGAAAGGGAAGCGTCACATATCGCTCATCATCAATGTGATTCACCGCCTCCCGATCCGGATCATCTCGATGCCAGTACGGCCGCGTATATCGCGCATTATTCGGCACTCGCAACCGGAAGTTCGCATGCAAATCCCCGCCCGGCGCAACATCCTCCGGCCGCGTCTTCCCGCTCAACGTGTTCCACCCCTCCGGAACTTCAAGCTTGATGTGATCAATCAACAGCGGAATCTTTGATCCATTGTGAAACGTCACCGCCACCAGAAATTCCTGCCCCGGCGAGACGGTGGTCAACGCATCCGCTTCTTGCGGCGGACGAACCTCGCGTTGCCCCTCGCGCGGCGCCTCCAACGAAACGTCAGCCGTCAAACTCACTCCCAGCGCCAGATTCAGCGCCGTCTCCGCCTGCTGATGCTTCTCTTCGAGCAGGTTGATCACATCTCCGGCAAATCCGCCGCCCCCTGATCTCAAGATCGCAAGAACTCCGCCAATTTCGCGGACAGCCGCCATCAGTGGCCCAGCGGCGTACTCGCCATCCTTGCTATTACTCGCTTCAGCAACGTTCGCAGCAATCTTCTTCAGCCCCGCCGCTATTCGTGGATCAGGTAACCCTCTAATCCACAGTCGTTGGAACAGCCCCGGCCACGATGTATCAATCCCATCAAAAAAACTCTTCTCGTGCCCATCCTTCCCCACAGTCGACGGAATCACCGAATCCACCAGCCGGTAAAACGTAAACCGGTCCCCCGGATCAATCGTCCAGTTCGCCGCGCCCTGCGACATCTGATGCCGCAGCCCCTGCATCGCAAACTGCACGTACCCGCCGCCCAGGTCCGCATTCTTCTCGCCCGTATTCAACCGCAAAGTCCACTGATCATCCGGACAAGTCATCGCTCCAAACCCGCACACATTGCCGATGTAAAACTTCTTCGCCTGCCACGGCGCAAGCCCCGCCGCAATCTGCTCCGGAAACCGTTTCGGATCAGCCGCCGCCCGAAACGCCTCTCTCGCCAGAATGCTCGATGCCTGATGATGCCCGTGCCCATCCCGCTCCGTCCCCGAAAACCGCGCCACCAGCACATCCGGACGAAACGTCCGAATCACCCGCACCAGATCCTGCAGAGCCGTATCGTGCCCACCCCACTTCTGAAATGTTTCCTCCGGCGATTTCGAAAATCCAAAATCCGCCACCCGCGAAAATCGTTCCTGCACGCCGTAATACTCGTCCGACGCCAGCAACTCCTCCGCACGCAGCACGCCCAGCACATCCGACAAATTGCTGCCAATTTTGTTCTGCCCACCCTCGCCGCGATTCAGCGTCATCAGCAGCGTGCTCACTCCACGCCCCGCGCCTCCAGCGTCAGCATCCCGCCATCCTCATCATCCGGATGCGCCACCACCTGCATCAACCGCGCCGTAGTCCCCAGTCGCAACAACTCCAACCGCAACCCCGCCATCCCCTCATCTTGCGGAATGGGCGCCGGCACTCCCTGATACAAAAGCCCCGGAGGATCCGCATCAAAAGAAGTCGCAGAAATCGAATGGGAAGCGGGTGCCCCATCCTTTACGCGCACTTTGCGCAAGGGTGGGACGCGATGCGGCCAAAGCGAGAAGCACGAGCAGGCAGACGATTCGAGCCCGGGAAGATTGCATGCGCTGAAGTATAAAAGAAATGCGGCGCAGGGCGCGCCGCAGCAGGTTGTCGGTTCCGGAATGTCGCACCCTACAAGGATGGACTCAACCCCGCCCCCGACGCAAATTCTTTCGTGTGAAGATTTGTGAAGCGCGCGCGGTCTCAACCAGCAAGAATGGGCGCCCGTTTCTCGCGCGTTTTTTGTGCGAGAAGTGGGGATTGAAAACGCTCATACCTACGGCTGATCCGTCCCCACCAACTGCACCGCATCAATCTCATTCCATCCCGCCACCACATTCGTCGCCAGCGTCACCTTCACATGGTCGGTCTTAAACGAAGTCTTGGGAAATTTCGCCATCAGATAATTCAAATCCTTCGTCGGATCGTTGCCCTGCCAGATCGCGTGCGCTCCGCCCTTCTCGTCAAACACTTCAACCTTGATCACCGCCCCCGACCCGCACGATTCGCGCACTCGCACCTCAGTCGCATACACCGGCTTGGGATACTTCAAGTCCAGCCATTCGATTCCACTATCCGCGGTCTTCGAAGTCCAAGCCGCGCCATCATCCGCATACTTGTCCACGTTCGGAGCCCCGGTAGCCTGATTCGCCGAGTAACTCGCCGTGCCTTTCGCATCGTTGTAGGTCGACGAGGCCGTTGCCTGAATCGCCCACTCCCCGTTCGGATCATTCTTGATCTCATCCTGCTTCATCGCCCAATCCGCAGCCGCCATCTTGGCCCCAGTGTCCGCCGCCGAGGTCGCATTCGTATCCGCAGCAGGAGCAGCCGCAGGTGTCGCGGTCGGAGCCGGAGCCGGCGCAGTAGCAGCCGGTTTCGTTGTCGACGCCTCTGTGCTGCTGTCTTTCTTGCACCCGCTCAGCAACACCAACGGAAGAACAAAACAAATCAATTTGGAACGCATCATTCGGTGGTCCTCATTTTCGCAATCCCGACTCTCAAGATCGCCGAATTATAGTACGGAGGCTCGAATCGATCCCCGTAAATCGCCGTTCCCGGGTGCCCCATTTCTCGCGGCAGTTTTTGCGCGAGAAGTGAGGCTTGTCGAATCACCCGAAAAACGCTCTGCGCGCCGCATACCGGAAGCCCGAAGCCGCAAGCCGGAAGCCCGCCCCTACACATCACACAACTCCACCGCCTTCCGCAGCCCTTCCAGCGGATCCCCCGCCGGAACAAACTCATGCGCCACATATCCCTTGAATCCCGCATCGGCAATCGCCCGCATCACCCCATCCCACTGCACTTCCTGCGTGCCATCCAACTCATGCCGCCCCGGCACGCCGCCGGTATGAAAGTGCCCAATCCACTGCAAATTCTCGCGGATGGTCGTGATCAAATCTCCTTCCATAATCTGCATGTGGTAAATGTCATACAACAACTTTACATTCGGCGAATTCACTTCCCGCACCACACCCACGCCCCAGTTCGTGTGATCGCACATGTAATCGTGATGATCGCGCTTGCTGTTGAGCAGCTCCAGGCAGATAGTCACGCCATGATCTTCCGCAATCTTCTTCACCCGGTTCAGCCCCGCAATCGTATTCCGCGCGCCCTCCTCATCCCCCATCCCGCCGCGATTCCCCGAAAACGTAATCACATTCGGCACGCCCGCCTTCGCCGCCAGCGGAATATTCGTCCGAAACCCCGCCTCAATCCCCGCATGATTCTCCACCCGATTCAGCGCCTTCCCAATGTCCCCGCCCCCCGCATATCCCATAGTGCAAATCAGCCCATACCGCCGCGGAATTTCATATTCATCCGGCTGCAACAAATCCACGCCCCGCAGCCCAATCTTCGCCGCATACTCCGCCAACTGCTCAAGAGGAATCTTGGAATAACACCACCGCGACACCGACTGCCGAATCCTCCCCTTGCGAGTCGGACTGTCAATATTCGCAGCCGCCTGAAGGCCCGCGGCAAAGCGCGGAACCACCCCCGCAGCCGCCCCCAAAACCGAAGTTCGAAGCAGCGCCCGCCGCGTAACCCTCTTCATAAATGTAGTGTGAAATTAAAAGCCGAAGCCGAGAGCCTCAAGCTAATAGCTAAGAGCCAAGAGCCAAAAGCTTCCCTTACTGTCGCCCTTCCTTAAACACCGCCTGGCAATTACTCGACGCCGTCAGCACTTCACTGAACGCCGTCTCCTTGCGCAAGTCCTTCAGCAGCGGATCATCCAACAACGCCGTGTACGCACAATAATTCTGCTGCACCGCGGCCTTCAGCAACCGCATCGCCGGCTCCTTCTGTCCGCAATACGCCATCAGCGCCCCTACGTGATACCACGCCTCGGCGTCCGGTTCCATCATCACCGACGCTTCCTGCTCGCGCACAATCTTATCCAGGTCCGGCGGCTTCGGCGCCGCCGTACACGCCTCCATCAACTCCCGATGATAAGACGGCCCTTTCCCCATGTTGTGGGCTGCGCCCCGAGCCTCGGCCACATCGCCCTCCGCCAGGTACACATACGGCGTCACCCACGCCGCCCACTCCGATCCTGCATCCAGATGCACGAAATCCGTAGCCTGATCCGTCTTCCCCATCTCCAGGAACGACCACGCACACGACCGGAACGCAAAATTTCCCGGATCCAGTTGCCGCGCCGTGTTGCATTGCTGGGTCGATTCCTCAAGCATGCCCGCATAACGCAGCACATAACTCAAAGCGAAGTGCGCGTCCGCGCTCTGCGGACGCCGCTTCACCAAATCCGTCGCCGCATCGTAAGCCCGTCCCAACTCGCCGCGCTCCACCCGCGCCGTAATCAAATTACTCGCCGCCATCATGCGATTCGGGTCCAGCGACAAAGCCCGCTCGTACGCCGCATTCGACCGCTGAAACACCGCCTCGCCGCCTCCGCCATAAGTCGAGTCGTAATAATATCTCTGCCCCAGCGCTTCCCACGCCGGCGCGTAATTCGGATCAATCCCCACCGCCCACTCCAGCATCTTGATCGCTTCTTTATTCGGCGCCGGATCATGCGGCACCGCCACGCTGCGCAAATAAAAGTCATACGCCTGCTGATTCTTCGGACGCGATGCCGCTTCCTCCCCCGCTCCCGCCACGCCGCCCAAAATCGGCATCAGCCCATGCTGCACCTGATTCGTCAGTTGCTCCTGCAATCCAATCATGTCATCGGCCTTCGCCGTCGCCGATCCCTGCCACAACAACCGATCCGTCGGCACGTCGATCGCTTCCAGCGTCACCGTCAACTGGTCGCCCTGCCGCATGAAATGTCCCTGCAGCAGTCGCCCCACCCGCAACTCTTTCCCCACATTTTTCGGATCCAGATCCGGCGACAAATACTTCCGCGTCAGCGACGACGGCCGCACTTCCAGCGACCGCGAATACGTCAGCACGTTCGAGAGTTCATCCGCCAGCGCAAACCGCAAATAATCGACGTTGAAATCCCCGGTATTATTCTGCAGAGGCAGCACCGCGATCGCATTCTTCTGCTCTGCATTCGCCACTTCGCGATGGTTGTACCACCACGCTCCCACCGCCGCCAGCACGGCCAACAGCAACCCCGCCATCCCCAGCAGCAAATAAGTCTGCAGCCGGTTGTTCCTGCCAAACGTCCGCGAAGCCGCTCGCAACTTGGTCGTAGCGCTTCCACTCTTGATCGTCCCCGACTCCGTCTCCCGCTTCAGCATCGCCAGGTCCGACCGCATCTCCGCCGCGCTCTGATAACGATGCCGCCGGTCCTTCTCCATCGCCTTGCCGATGATCCCTTCCAGCTCAATCGGAATCTTCGGATTCAAATCCCGCGGCGGCACCGGCTTCGAATGCAGCACCGCATCCAGCGTGACCAGCGAATTATTTCCCTGAAACGGTTTCTTCCCGGTCGACATCTCATACAACACCACGCCAAACGAAAACAGATCGCTCCGCGCGTCAATGGTCTCGCTCCGCGCCTGCTCCGGCGACATATAAACCGCCGTCCCCGGAATCACTCCCACCGCAGTCAGCGAATTGTCCGCCGCCGCGTCGTCTTCGCCCGGATTATGCACCAGCTTAGCCAGCCCAAAATCCAGTACCTTCACCTGCCCGCTCGGCGTCATAAAAATGTTGGCCGGCTTAATATCCCGATGCACAATCCCCTTGGTGTGCGACGCCACCAGCGCGTCCCCCACCTGCACCCCCACATCCAGCACTTCCTCGATGGCCATGGCGTGCCCGGAAATATGCTGCTTCAGGCTTTCTCCGTCGAGCTTCTCCATCACAATGAACGGATGCCCGTTGTTGTCCTCGATGCCGTGGATGGTGCAGATATTAGGATGGTTGAGCTGCGATGCCGCCCGCGCCTCCCGCGTAAACCGCTCCAGCGACTTGGGGTCGTGGGCCAGGTTTTCCGGTATAAACTTCAGCGCGACATGCCGCCCCAGCTTCAGGTCCTCGCCCTCATACACCACGCCCATACCCCCACCCCCGAGCTTGCCAAGGATGCGGTAATGAGAGACCTGCTGACCAATCATGAGAGAGTGCGACGGGACTTGGCGGTAATGTTAGGCTCCCGGCCGAATCCGGTCAACTCCCTTATTTCCCAAGGCCTAGAGCCCGACGAAGTCGCCCGGAAGGCGGCGCCACGGTCACAACGAAATCTGCGATGCACCGAGCGCCAAATCTTTGGATCATCGCTTACCTCACCTTGAAATGCCGCGCTTCACGCCTTGCCAAAAAACTCGACCCCTGACCCCTGACCCCTGACCCCTGACCCCTGACCCCTGACCCCTGACCCCTGACCCCTGACCCCTGTATTTCCCTACTGGAACTCGCCCCACAGAATTCCCAATTTCACCCGCTCCTACGTCCTTCCGAGAGACGCCCCGGCTCCTGCCAGCTGTTTACGAAGATATGATTCGAACAAGGAGAAGCCTGATTCTCCCGCCAAGCAAATGAGCCCCGCCAAAACTCCCAACCCCTGGCCCGCAGCCTTCAACGAACACCACGAGGCCGTCCGCCGCCGCGCCGAAGAAATCTACGCCCGCAACGGAAAAATCCCCGGCCACGACCTCGGTAACTGGGCCCAGGCCGAACAGGAAATCCTTCGCGAATCCGCCGCTCGCCGCGCCGCCGTTGTCATCCGAGTCAAAGACAAGGAATATGTCGGCGAATACGACCCCGCAACCGCCGACGGCTACCGTCCCGGAGAATTTGGCCCCGGCGCCTCCGTGCTCGTAACCTTCAACGGCCACCGCATGCAAGTCCTGCGCCCCAACGGCAAGACCCTCGAAACCACCCTTCTCCGACGGTCAACCGCCTCCATCCCCGACACAAAGAAAACCGGCTGACCGTAGAGATGGATATCGAGCCTTGCGTTGCGAAATGGGATGCCCTATGTCTCGCCGATTTTGCGAGACCTGGGCTTGCACTCTACCCCTCACACGTCGTTGTCATCCCGAGCGGAGCCGTTTTTCAGGCGCAGCGAGGGATCTCCCGCTGAACCGGCCCAACCCGCAAGCCCAACTCCACCACTGCTGAAATCTCCTGGAAATTCAAAGCGGCCCCACTCCTCAGTCCACCGGTCCACCTTGATACTATTAGCCAACATGCTGCACCTGTTCGCTCCCGTCCGCAGGCGTCCCTCGTCACGCACCTTCGCCGCGACTCTCCGCCACCTCGGCGCCCTCGGACTCTTCTTCCTCGCCATCCTCGACAGCTCGCCCCTCCCCACCTTCGGCGGCCCCGACATTCTCACCGCCATCCTGTCCGCGAGCCATCGCAATCCCTGGTACGAATACGCCGCCACCGCGACCGTCGGATCGGTCATCGGCGCCTACTTTACTTTTCGCTTGGCCCGTAAGGCCGGATCAGCCTATCTGGACAAAAAATTCAAGAAAGGAAAAATCTCAAAGTTCCTGAAGCTCTTCAAAAAATGGGGCACCGGAACCCTCGCCGCATCCTGCGCCATCCCCATCCCCACTCCCACCAGCATGTTCTTCGCCGCCGCCGGAGCCTCCGACTACCCGCCCGGAAAATTTCTCGTGGTCGTCACTCTCAGCCGAGCCGTCCGCTACTCCGCCATCGCCCTGGTCGCCGACCTCTACGGCCGCCGCTTCATCCGCGCCCTCCGCCACCCCACCCAATACTGGGGCTGGATGCTCTTCGCCGCCGCCCTAACCGTAGCCCTGATCGCCGCCGGCATCCTAATCAACCGCCAACTAGAACCCGCCCCCGCCGATTAAACGTTCGGCGTGCCCCATCCTTGTCGCGCCCTTTGCGACAGGGTAGGGATTTTGACGTCAGTCCCAACCAACAGGGTGCCCCATGTCTCGCGCTTTTGGCGAGACGTGGGGATTTTCTTACATCAGCAACCACTGTCCGCACCACCGTGAAAGAGCGGCGCTTCAGCGCCGCGAAAAGCGCGAAAAAATAAACCGGGGCTTCAGCCCCCGCCTCTCACTCCAAATAAAACCCCGCCGAAGCCCCCACCCATTCCATATTCTTATTCTGATCCACGCCCATCATCGTCCCCCGCCCCGTGCGAATAATCGTCAACACCGGCGTGAGCTTGTCCAGCCACACATACATCACCCGCACCTCCGCCTTGGTCAGCCCAAACGGAGTCGCAATCACCGGCTCAAAATTCATCCGCTCCTGCAAAATAAAATCCCCACGCTTCCCCGCCGGAATCGCCGCCATCTGCTCCTTCGTCGGAGCAATCACAACCCCCAATCCCGCAAACGAATACAGCGGCTTCAAAACATAATTCTCCAAATCACGGGGAATCTCGTCCGGAGAAATCTGATCCAGAAAAAAAGTCTTCGGCACCGACTCATGCCGCAAATAAGGAATCGAAAATTTCGAAATCCGAAAATACCAATTGGGATGCCCCGCCCACTCCACCTCCAACTCATCCCGCCAATCAAAATTCAACTTCACATGCTTCCGCTCCAACTCATCCACAATCGCCCGGTTATAAATCCGCTCAATCGGAATCCCCTTCCCGCCCCGCTCGTAATAAAGCCGCGCCCCATCCTTCCGAATGTCGCGAATGTTAACCGTCCGCACCCCCAACATCTTCTCCGTAAGCAAAAAATCCGGCAAAGTCTTCTGCTCCGCCGGATCAATCTCCATCAAAATCACATTTTCCGAATCATGATCCGCAACAATCGCCGACCGCAAAAGCTCCCGATAAGAAGAAGTCTCCAACCCACTCAAAAAATACTTCAGTCGAGAGTCCGAGGTCCGAGGTCCGAAGTCCGACGCCAGCTTTTCCAGCCCGTAAGCCTCCAAGTACACCTCCGCCAACGGCCCCTGATACGCGTACAAAGAAGGAAACGCCTGCAACTCCACCAGCTTCGGCTGCAACTCGCCGCGCGAATCGCGCACCAACCCAAAATCCACCTGCACAAACATCGGATGATCCGGCTCATTCGGAACCTTAAACTCCCCCGGCACCGCCAACTCCGACTTCGCCAGATAATCCGGATTCTCGACCAACTGCCGAATCAACTCCGCCCCATCCCCAGCCATCCGATCAATCAGCGCCTTCGGAAAAAAACAAGGCGTCTCCGACAACCGAAACTGCACATGCGTCCCACAAGCCTCATCCACAGCCCGCAAAAACGCCTGATATTTTCCCGGAGTAAAGTTCGCGTTGAATTGTTTTCTAAGAGAAGGAATCATGCTTCAACACTCTGTCATCCTGAGCGCAGCAGGCGTGCCCTAAGGCACGCCTGCGTAGTCGAAGGACCCCGTGTTCCCTTGCAGCTCCAGCGACCGAGAAAGGAATTTCTAGAATGTTCCGCTAGATCATGCCGAGCGAAGCGAGGAGCCTGCCGTTCGTTTGCCGGGCCCAATCCATCGGCCCGTGTCAGCAAGCCCTCCGCCCTACGCCTCCACCAAAAACTTCCCCTCCCGCATAATCTGCTCGTCATCCACCCAAATATTAAACTTCCTGCCCACCACATCAATATGCGTAGTCGAATCCCAATCCGCCCCCGTATGCGCCCCATACGGATTCCCAAACGCAATATGCACGCCCGGATACTTCTCATCCTGCAGAATCTGCCCAATCACTTCCTTCAAATCAATATTCGTTCCAATGGCAAACTCGCCCACCCGATCGCTGTTCTCGTCGGTATGCGTATATTTCCAGAAATCATTTTCCAGTTCGCGATTCTCCGAATGCGCCTCAGTCAGCCGGTTCCCCTTCATCCGCACCGTCAACGGATTCTCCTGCAAATTCCCAAACTTCGCGCACAAATAATCGCCCACCACTCCATCAATCACAAACGTCCCATTCACTTCACCCGGCGTTGTAAAAATTTCGCCGCCCGGCAAATTGCCCCACTTCTCCGGCGTGATAATCCCACTGGTCTTCAGCCACTTGTAATTCGGATTCAAATCCGCCGTCAGATCCGTCCCCGCCGCCGTCGTAGCCCGCACCCGCGAAGCTTTGCGCACCATGGCAATCACCTTCGCGCTCAGCCGGTCGACCCGCAGAAAATCCGCCCGCATCCCCTCCAGCATGATCTGCCGGTTAATGTTCACCATGTGCGCGTGCCGAATCTTTTTCCGGTTGACCACCTCGGTCATCTGAATCCGCGACCGCAACTCGTTGCGTCTGCGCCTGCACCGCAAAAATCGAAACCTGGCACTTCTCCAGATCGTCCAGAATCTCCCGCGGCAAATCCCTCAGCGGACGCTCCGCCAACTCCTCCAAAACCCAAGCCCGATAAGGCGCTCCCACCTTCTCGATCTCAGCCACGACCGCCGCCGCGATCTCAACCGTCGCCTCGTCTGTAATCACGCAAACCTGTTCCTCCGGCTGCACCCGCAAACAAACGCGAACCGCATTGACAGCCCCCGGCGCATACTCCGGATCAAAAGGAATATCGAGGATCCCACCAGAAACGTGGGTGCCCCATTTCTCGCGTCCTTCGCGAGAAGTGGGGATTTTGACGTCGTTCGAAAGACTCACTTCTCCAGAATTACTCATCACCCAACTTTCCTAACGTCAGCCGGCTCCTCCTCGAGCCCAGCCTCCGTCTCCTCAATAATGTAATCAACCACCTTCTTCAAATCCCCCGTCTGCTCAAACACCCGCAGCTGCCGGTCGGCCCCGCTGCCATGCTCCAGAATCCGATGAATGTAATTCAATTCCTCGCGCGATCCCAATTCATCCACCACATCGTCGATGAACTCCAGATACTCATGAATCAAATCCCGCGTCGGCACCTCAATCTGCTTGCCGAAATCAATCATCTTTCCATCCAGCCCGTACCGCGACGCCCGCCACTTGTTCTCCATAATCAACGCGCGCCGGTACAGCCGGAACCCCTGGTTCGCCGTGTGCAGCTTATACAGCTTCACCACCGTCGCCTGAATCAGCGCCGCAATCGCAATCGTCTCATCCGCGCGCATCGGCACATCCGCCACGCGAAATTCAATCGTATTAAAAAATGGATGCGGCCGAATATCCCACCAGATTTTCTTCGCGTTATCAATGCAGTTGGTCTTGATCAGCAGCTTGATAAAGTTTTCGTACTCGCCCCAACTCGGAAAATAATCCGGAATATTCGTCCGCGGAAACTTGTCGAACACCTTGCAGCGATAAGATTTCAGCCCGGTATTCATTCCCAGCCAGAACGGCGAATTGGTCGACAGCGCCAGAATGTGCGGCAGAAAATACCGCGCATGATTCATCATGTGGATCGCCGTCTCGCGATCCTCGATCCCAATATGCACATGCAGCCCAAAAATCAAATTCGCCCGCGCCACCAGCTGCAGGTCTTCAACAATCCCCTTGTACCGGTCGTCAGGATAAATTTCCTGCACCCGCCAATCCGAAAACGGATGCGTCGCCACCGACGCCAGCCGCAGCCCGCTATCCTTCGCCAGCTTCAAAATCCCCCGCCGCAGCATCTTCACTTCCGCCTTGGCTTCCTTAATATTCTGGCAAATCCCCGTCCCCACCTCGATCACGGACTGATGCATCTCCGCCTTCACCCGCTCCTGCAGAATCATCTTCCCCCGCTGCAAAAGCTCCGCCTGAATATGTGACCGCAGTTCCCCCGTCGTGGGATCCACCGTCTGATATTCCTCTTCAATCCCGATCGTAAAAGTAGGCTGCATTGAAGTTTTTCGTCAGCGAATTATCGAGTGCATTCCATTAAAACTTGTCATTCCGACGCGCGAGCGAAGCGAGCCAGCAGGAATCTGCTTTCAGCCGGCACAACCAAACCGCGGGTGCCCCATCCTTTCGCGTCCTTTGCGAAAGGGTGGGCAAAACGGACCCTAACAGTATAACAACGCGCCCCAACGACGCACTCCTCAATCCCACTCCCGATTCTCCCTAACCCGCGCCCTGACAATCTTCTTCACCAGCGCATCCGCCAAAGCCGATCAGCAGGGAACTGAATCGTCCCCTTCGACGTCCGATACCCCTTCAACTCTTCCTCAAACCGATCCAGCACCCCCGACCCCGTCGGAAACAAACTGCAATGTTTCTTAAACGCCGCATAAGCCACCAGCATCCCGTTAAACTGAAACATCGGCATCCCGTAGCTGATGACCTCAGTCGTCTCCTTCGGCACGACCGATTGAATCACCGCCCGAATATGCTTCAAAGTAGCCCGCGCCGGCTCCGGCGTATCAGCCAGATATTCCTCCACAGTCTTCGCTGAAGCTTTGCCCTTCATCGCAGGATCGCATCCTCCCGAACTTGCTTTCTCACACAACTCGGGAAACTCCAAACTCGCTGGAGGAATGCTAGCAGGCCGCTAGGATTCTGTCGGGTAGCTCGTACGAATACGCAACAACCTCGGTAAAAAGAGCGAACACGTCTTCCACATTCTCCTCAACAATGAAATTCCAATGCCCAAAACCGAAGCCCAACGCGACCTCAAAGCACAACGCGAGCGGTTGGTGAATGTCAGCGACGACAAATTCCGGCCGTTCGACGAAGTACCGCAGCTGTGCAGCGCGCGCGCCGAAGTCCAGGTGCACGCGAAACCGACGATTACCCTTCTCGCAGCAATAGTAGCCGAGGTCGTCAACCTTCCGATATCCCAGCGGCTTCAGCGCAGACCCCCACACGCTTCCGTAGTTCGGGTGCCTTGACGGAGCGGATCGAGCAAGCGTACTCGAAGTGCTCCTTCGTTACTGCGCTTTGAACCCCACGGTGCAGGTCAATCTTGTATTGCTGCACGGCGGCCCGAAGCAGGGGAACGCTCTTTATGGTCTCAAGGTTATCCTGTCGAAACGCGGACTCCCATCGTCCGAGGACAGAACGCCCCCGGTCCTCGATTCTAGGCAGGGGCAGGCCCAGGACGGAACCACATCCCGCATGCGCCCCGTGCACACAGTATTCTCTGAATGCTACTTTGTCTTCCGCGCTTAACGAGGCATAAAACTGCAGACCCTTCGCGACCCGCGAGTCTGGCGCGCGTTTAAGGCGCGCAAATCCAGACGTTTCCTCAGTTTCAAACTCGCGGCGAAAAAAATCCAACAGCTTCTCAGATGGAGCCATCCGGTACGCCATCTCGGGATGTCTATTTCCCTGGCTTCCGCTTCCGCGCCGCCACCCACTCCGGCTCACCCTTCTTCTCCGGCTTCGCGTCAGCCCCCGCCAAAAATCCCGCCCACCGCAACTCCTTCACCGGACTCTCGCCCGACGTAGCCATCTTCACTGCCAACTCGGCGACCGCATTCACGATCCAGTCAAAATTCTCCTGCCCCACAGAAGTAATCTCCGCATCCGGCGCCGGATTCAGAAAGTCAATCGCATACGGCACTCCCCCCTCCACCGCAAACTCGACCGTATTCAAGTCGTAGCCCAACGCCCGGCACAACGACAAAGCGTCCTTCACCATCCGATCGCGCAACGCCGGCGTCGACGGCGGCGGATTCCCCTTCACATACCGCTCATGATGCGGCGCCCGCGGATCGTACTTCATGATGTGCACTTTTTCCTGCCCCACCACATAGCACCGGTAATATTCCTCAAACACCACGCCATGCTGCAGCGTCATGCACAACCGACCCGTCTGGTTGTAATGATGAAAAAATTCCTCCGGATTATGCACGTGATACACATGCTTCCATCCGCCACCCGAATAAGGTTTCAAAAACGCCGGGAAGCCAACGTAATCAAACAGCTCCTGCCAGTTGAGTGGGAAAATCAAATTCCGCATCGACTGATCCGTCGTCCCCTCGGGATGCTTGTTGTGCGGCAACACCACCGTCGGCGGAATGGCCACGCCCATCTTGTGCGCCAGCGCATAGTTGAAAAACTTGTCGTCGGCTGTCCACCAGAACGGATTGTTGACGACGATGGTCCCGTGGAGCGCGGCGTTTTTCAGATAAGCACGATAAAACTCAATATCCTGCGAAATCCGATCGATGATCACCGCATACTTCTTCGGCTCATCCATCCGAATCCCGCCAATCTTCACAAACTCCGCCTCCACGCCCTCCACTCCCATCGAGTTAATTTTCTCGACCAGCGCCGGCGGAAACGTGTTCTCCATCCCAAACAAAATCCCAATCTTCTTCACGACTTTCTCCTGAAGTTTTGAGCGACCGCGTTCTTCTAAGCTTTGTCATCCTGAGCGAGGATTGCGGTTGCGCCTAAGCGCAACCGGTAACCGCAGTCGAAGGACCCCTGCAATTCCGTCCCGCAAAACAGCCGCCGCAAGGCATTCTCCCCGTTACGCACCGACGTGAACGTAACCTTCCGCCTGCACCCGTTTCCGATAAACAGTGAAAAAATAAGCCGCGGCGCCAAACCATGCCGCGATGAAAAAGAGGGCGAACCAAAAGATCTTAGCGCCAGCCGGAGAATCGTCCTCGCGGACGCAAAAAGCCACCATCCCACACCAAATCACCAACGATGCCGGCGCTCCAAGAATTCCCACCGTGCCGCCTAAGATTCGCAAAACGAGTTCGCCCCTGGGTATCGCTGCAATCTGAGAGAACCAGGGTGTCAGCATAAAAGCCATAAACACTCCCGCACACACAACAATCCAAGCCGCGTAGCGGAACAGTGAAAACGCCTTCTGAGACCTGATCCAACGAGACATCTTTGATCCCCTGAGACTGATCCCTAGCTCCTAGCCCTGCCTAAAAGTACTTCCCCGCCATCCTCATCCACAGCGGCCAGTCATGCTTCGAGTTATCCCCCCAAACGTCCAGCCAGTGCGGAATCCCCTTACCATTCAGGATCTCCGAGAACTTCACATTCTGATCCAGGCACATATCCCAATCCGCCGACCCCAGCACAATCTTCATCTGCCGGTACCGGCTCAAAAACCAGTCATCCGTCATGCCCTGCAAATAGTCCGGAGGATTATTAAAGTAGCAATCATTATCGTAATACCCATTCAGAAACTGCTTGATGTCGAAAGCCCCGCTCATGCTCACGCAATGCGTCACCACATCCGGATGCTTAAACGCAAAATTGACCGCGTGATATCCCCCAAAACTGCACCCCGTTACCGCCAACTGCCAGTTCTGATTCTTCCACTTAATAAACGGCAAAAACTCATGCAGGATGTATCGCTCATACTGCAAATGCCGCAGCACGCGCACCCGCGGATGCACGCCCTTGTTGTACCAACTCTCCGTATCCACGCCGTCCGGGCAAAACACCTGCAGCTCGCCGCGTTCAATCTTCGGCGCCAGCACCCCAATCATCCCCCGGTCTTCATACTCAAAAAATTTCCCCATCGAAGTCGGAAACACCACCAGCGGCATCCCCGCATGCCCGAACACGAGTGCTTCCATGTCCCGGCCCAATTCCTGGCTATAAGCCTTATGAAATTCGCGATTCATGATTGGATGGTTGTGTCGTGATCCGCAGTGGCGATCCGCTATCGTGACCCGCTGTCCTGATCGGATGTCCGTGCCGCGTTTCGTGAAAGGGCACGGCTTCAGCCGTGCCGTTAACCGCCACGAAAAAGACGGACTTTAGCCCCTGCGCACGTCTTATCTTCCCGCAGCCGAAGTATCTTACCCGATGAGGCTGGAAAACCCTAGGCGAGAGAATAGAGCGGTAAAAGGCTACGGTCCGGAAAATTGCGGAGAGCTTTTTGGGCGACTCTCAAATGTCAAGTCGCAGGAGTCTTGCCGCCATCTTATGTTCAGCCATCCGCCGATCCCGCGCAGCCTTTTCCCGTTCTCCGATTGCATCAAAGACGCCGAGAAACGCACAGAAAAAGGCTGCAAATAGTCCGGCAAATATGGCTACAAATATCGCAATAAATCGAGCGTCCATTTTCATTCTCCTGCCACAAGTCTACGCTTCCAAGTCAACAAGCAGCAAAAAGCCCGCTCCTCTTGCGGGCGGGCCTTGCGACGGGGGACCGAGATGATCGACAAACACGCAGCACGAGCGGCGCGCACACTTACTCCCTCAGTAAACCGCAAAGCCATGTGCAAAAATCCGCCATCAGCTTCCTGTCCGGTTTTCGTAAATCAAAATCGCAATTCCGCCTTTTGTAAATTGCGCCCCGAGAACGGGGCCACGCTCCTCGGATTCCACACTCCCTCAACCCTTTGTCATTCCGACGCAGCCGTGAGCCGAGCAACGCTTGGTGAGCGCAAGGAGGAATCTGCTTTCGCTTCTGCCCTCCGCCGAAGCCGCAATGAAGTCCCAATAAAAAAACCCGCCCCTCGCAGGGCGGGTCGTATTAACAAAGTTCAGCAAAACCAATTCAGCTAGCCACCGTTATTGCAAATTCCCAGCTTGAACGGATTATCGTGGAACGACTCCGCTCCGCCATCCACTGACGTAGTAGTCGGCGCCCCGAAGTATTCCAGATAAACCAGATCCTGCAGGTGATAGGTGAACCCGCCCAGCACATACGGAAACGCTCCATACACTGCTCCGTCTTCGCTGAAGCCTTCTTCCGGATCGCCCACTTCCAAAATTCCGCAGGAAACCGGATTGCCGTTCGTGTTCACCACCAGCGGATCATCCAGCCACTCGCCGGTTTCGTGCGACAACGCCGAAACGTCCTGCGAGAAAATTCCCGGCGTGCTGATGTAGGTAAACATCGAATACGCCTGCGGCGCAGCCGTGCTTCCATACGAGCTGTGGTATCCGCCGATGCAGCATTCACCTTCCGTCAGATACGAATCGTAGGTGATGAAAATCGGCAGCGAGGTCGGTGTGATGATCTTCGCGTACTTGGTCAGAATGGTCTGCAGCTGTCCATCGAACCAGTCGATGTCCGCCGTTCCCACCGTGATGCCGAACTCGGTCGCAACCTTGCCATCCGCCGTCGGTACCGTCAGCGTCTGCAAAGGCAGAACCTTCGGCGTCGCCAGCCGCAGGTGGTAGTTCGTTCCTTCCACCGTCTGCCAGAAGTTGCCGCGCTGGAATGCATCTTCATACTGCGTGTTTCCCAGACTGGTTCCTTCCGGCGTCACCCACGCCATGTTCTTGAAGATCGGCGAATTCACCGTGTTGGTCACCGCCGACGCTCCGTTGCTCTGCAGCGTCTCCGGGCTAAACACCGTGGTCACGCCGCTGGCGACAAACTTGAGCGCGATTGGAATCACATAAACCTTGATCGTCGTCGACGTCCCGGTCGAAGGCGCGGTTCCCACCATGTTGTAGTCGTAAGTATGGCTCTTGTAAACGAACGATGAGTTCCACGTCGTCAGAGGGGTAGCAGGCGTTCCGGTTTCAGGATGCAGAGTCGGCCGCAGGCGCTCAAACATCGGGTGTGCCGGCATCGTATCTTCCTGGGCGAGGGCAGGGCCTGTCATGCAGGCCATTACAGCGAGCGCAGCCAAAAGGCTGAGCACAGTAAATTGCTTCATGGGTAATGGTTCTCCTTAGGGTCAATGAAACAGTTAGCGTTTACCGGAATTCAAACAAGAAGTTTTTGTCGGAACCCAGAACTCCGCAGTTCTCTGCAAGCAGGGGTTAAGCCTACATCAATTCCGCGATGATTCTAGATTGTTCGACTCCGATGTCAACTGTGAATATTTCTGCAACCTGCCCGCATTCCCTTTTCTTAGAGCCGCTTGGCAGCCCTTCGCCCCGAACCACACCAGTCACTGGAGAGTTTCCTCTCCAGTCAAACCACTCCCCCAAACCGACGAACATGAGAATCGGAAATCATGAAGAAATGGGAACCATGAAAGAAATGCGAACCGTGAAAGAAGGGGGAACCATGCAAGAATGGGATGCCGCATGTCTCGCCGCACTTGCGAGACATGGGAACCACAACCGCCAGAAGTCATATGCCGTTGACCACGACATTCGGCCGGCCGACAATTTCGACCGATCAAAAGTCTTCGAACCAGCGACATGCGAATAACCGATAACCGATGACCTCCCACCTCACCGAGTCCGATGTTCGCCGCCTCCTCAACCCCGCGCAACTCTGCGCCGCCGTCGAGTCCGCCTTCCGCGATCGCTATCCCTCCCTCAGCCTCCCGCCGCGCACTCACGCCGAACTTGCCCACGGAATCTTCCTCTCCATGTCGTGCTACGACCGCGCCGCCGGAACTCTGGGCATGAAGCTGGTCGTGGTTCGAGATAAAGCCCGCGACAAAACTCCCGCCGCAGACCGCGTCCAAGCCACCTACCTTCTGCTCGATCCCCAAACCGCCCAACCGCGCCTCACCATCGCGGCTAACTATCTAACCGATCTGCGCACTGCCGCAACCTCCGCCGTCGCTACAAAATTTCTCGCGCGTCCTGACGTTTCCATCCTCGGCATCTTCGGCACCGGACGCCTCGCCCGCGCTCATCTCTCAGTCCTTCCCCTCGCGAGAAATTTTCAGCGTGTCCTCATCTGCGGACGCAACCCCTCACGCTCCGCAGAATTCATTGAGGAATTTTCCAGATCTTCCGAAGCAGTTTCCGGGCTCACCCTCACCGCCGCCGACGCCCGCACCTGCGCCGCCGAATCCGACGTCCTCTGCACCTGCACCTCGCACGGCGCTCCACTCTTCGACGGCCGCGACCTTCGCCCCGGAACTCATCTCAATCTGACCGGAGCCTTTCGCCCCCAAACCCGCGAAGTCGATACCCACACCATCCAGCACGCACGCTTAGTAGTCGACACCTACAACGCAGCCTGGTCCGAAGTTGGAGAGTTGCTGATCCCGCTACAGGAAGGCGCCATCAATCGCGATCACATCGCCGCCGATCTCCACGAACTCGTCAGCGGATCAAAACAAGCCCGGCGCAGCCCCAAAGAAATCACCGTCTTCAAAAGCGTAGGCTGCGCCCTCGAAGATCTGGTAGCCGCCGAACTCCTGCAAGCAGCGCATTAAAGATTCCGATACCATTTCACCCCCATGTCATCCTGAGCGCGGCGAAGCCGGGCGAGGGACCGTACGACGGCGGGCACGTTCGAGATCGTGTACGGGAGTGCGAGCGCGGCGCGACAGTCAATCGTCCCTCGCGTCGGCACTGATGTCTGGTGCTCGCAAGATCCCGAAGCAGCGCGTAGCGCGCTCCCGCGGGATGACATGGCTGGAGAATCCATAACGCCGAACTTCCGAATTCATCCCCAGGACTCACGGGAGCCGCGAAAGCCTGCCCTGAGCGAAGTCGAAGGGCGGCGAAAGAATGCAGCCCACAGCTCAAGCTGTGGTAAGTCAAGATGAAGAAGGAATCAGCCCCGAAGGGGCGAAAGAAAACAACACGGCAGGATGCAGGCGCAAAATCACCCGCGCTCCAAATCTCTTCCCGGCCCGAAAATTCCCCGCCCAGACTATCGAGGCTTCATGTACCAGAAGATGGCCAACGCAACCAGGGCGACCGTAATAATCCACAGAATGACGTCTTTACTACCCTTCTTTTCTTCTGCCATGCCAAGGAGTACACCACAACTGAATTTCCCGTTCAAGTCCCCAGAAGATTTCTCGCTGGTGGCACAGCCTGTCCCTCTCAGAAATCTGTCATCCTGACCGGAGCCGTTCTTCAGGCGAAGGGAAGAGCCTGCCCTGAGCTTGCCGAAGGGATCTCCCGCTCAACTGCCCCATCGCGTAAGCCAAAACCGTCCTAGCTCAAAACCTCACGGTTTCCCCGCCGCGCCAGCCTTCTTATACCCCGTCAACTTCACAATCTCTCGCAAATGAATCGCCTGCAGCTTAAAGTTCAACGTGTCATCCACCCGCGCATAGGCCGGAAACCACTGCCCGTCCACCAACTGTCGGTAACTCACGAAGCTTGGCCGGATATTCATATGCTGGCCCTTCTTCACATGGATCTCATCCGGAACTCCCTTGCCACAAGTCTTCACCATCTGCAAGTCGCGGCCATCTACCCAAATCTTCCCCTGAAAATATCGCTTGTTCTTTTCCAAAGTCTTCGGCTCCACGTGGAACACGTAAGTGTCGAGATCGTCCACGTGCTGTTGTCCCGCATAGGTCAATTTGTATTGCGGCGCTTCTTCCTGAGTCAGAAACCACTGCATAAAAGTGTGGATGTCGTCCATGTCCTCCGCCGTCAACTGCACTCCCCGCAGCGTAGACTGCTCGGCAAACGTCACCTTCTCCGTCCGTTTCCCCTTGCTGTCGAACGACACCGTAGCAATCTCGTGAAACTGCCCGTCGACTGTCTTGTCATTCAGCGTCTGCACTTTCACGTCCTGCGTGAAGGTGTACTGATTGCGCGCCTCTTTCACCCGAGTTTCCGCCGCGGTAAATTTCTGAATCAATTCCTGCTCCGTCATCCCTTTCGGCGGAGTCATGTCCAGCGGATCATTTCCCTCCGAACAATCGGTCTGCGCCGCCGCGCTCGCGGCCAGCGCCGCCAGAAAAAACATCAACACCGCCGCCAATCCGCGTCGCGGCCAAATATGCGATCTCCGATCCCGCGTCCTCATCCGCTTCACTCCTCGCCACTCTCAGCCGGAAACATACACCAAAAATCTCCACCGGCAAACCGCAACCGGTTATCGATAACTGGTCTTGATCGAATTTCTCTGCGAACTCAGCGCGAATTTCTCTGCGCCCTCAGCGATTAAAAGCTTTCCCAGCGCGAGAAAATCAAGATGCTTATCCAACCCCCACCCAGCCCCAAAAGTGACGAATTTTGACACCCCAGACCTCCCCTTCCCTAATTGTGCAAAACCTTGCGCCATCCCCCAGCATCCCCTCGTAACCCCAACAATCCTAAGCCCCTTAACTTGGCACGGAGGTTGCACCCATCCCTCGTGAATTAGGACCAAAAAACTTATGAAAACTACACTGGTTGTTCTGTTCATTCTCTGTGCCGCCGCAGCCTTCGGACAGACTGGCGTCGCCGTCCTTTCCAACCAACCGCAGATCATTGAATCGCCCAGCCACACGCTCCATGCCGACCTGCATGCCATGGCCAGCGAGACCCCTCTGGTTGGCGGCGGAAGCTACACCTACGCGCAAGGCGAGCGCCCGCTCTGGGAATTCGGATCGCCGAATCCCGCGCCCACGCCCCTCGGCGACGTCGCCCGCGCCTACCGCAAAGAACGGCAGTCCGCGCGCAAGGCCGAAGTCGTCCTCGAAAAACAAGGCTCCTAAGCTTTTCGGCGCCTTCGCCCTCAATTTCTCGCCGGAACATCCGTTCCAGCGCGTGGCCGGGTCTCCGCTTCGTCCTGAGCGGGCTGACCCGGCCGCCTCTTCTTTCCACGCAACCCCGCCTCGTCTCGCCGCCCATAAAACGCTTGCCCCATCCGCAGCATCAGACCATAAGCATTTCGAACATTAGGCATTTCAAGCACTAAAGACCTCCGCGCTCCGGAATCCAGCCCTCCGCTGTCCGCCGGCATTCGCGGGAGTGTACACTTGCCCACTAGGGGAGGAAACGTATTGATGAAGCCCTGCAAGGCGGACCTGGTCCGCATCGGTGTGTGCCTGTTGTTTCTTTCGGCCGTAGTCCCAGCCTTTGCTCAACGCGGAAACCTCGGCGTCGACGTCGGCCAAGTCTCCGACCAGTTCGCCAACATCCCTTCCGTCTCCAGCGGCTTAGTCGACGTGAACGGCGAATTCGTCATCATCAAACCCTCCATCAAGAAGGATTCTCCCGGCATCGTCGCCGGCGGCGAGATCCGCGCCCCCTTCGACACCAACAATCACGCCAAGGAATTCGCCGTCTACGGCGGCCTGCTCTTCGGAGCTCACAACTTCACCATCGGCGTCGACGCTCAGGTCCGCAAAATTTATACTCCCACCGCCATCGTGGATAACCAGATCCTGAACCGCGACCGGATCGAGCTCCTGCAGATTCCTCTAGTCCTGAAATACAAATTCGGCCCCGCCAAAAAAGCCTTCATCTCCGCCCAGGGCGAACCCGAATTCACTCCCCACTACAAGCGATCTCCTCTGGCCTCAGTCAGCCTGCCCGATCCCAACTTCGACCACGGCTACACCCTCAAAGGCACGGTGGGCTACAACTTCGGCAAGTGGTACGTCAAAGGCGCCTACGAAACCCGCTATCTCAAGTTCGTCTCCTACCCCGGCAACCCCGGCAACCCCGGCGGCCTCTACAACTGGAAAAGCAACGTAATCACCGGAGGCGTCGGCCTGAGCTTCTAGAAGCTCTCAGCCATCAGCCGTCAGCCGCGAGCGATCGCCGAACCGGGTGCCCCATTTCTCGCGCGTCCTTTGCGCGAGAAGTGGGGATTTTGTTTTTCTCCGGAACCCGACCGAAGCGTCCACCCCGGACTCAGCCCCATTCCGCAAACCCTATGTCATTTCGACCAAAGCATGCCCGGCCCGAAGGGCAGGGCATTCGCAGCGGAGAAACCTGCAGTACCCCGCCGCCACCTGTCCCCGTTCCCATTCCGAAACTCCCGCCCCAAAAACAAAATTTCCCCGCCGCACTCCACCCCGCCCACTCATAAACTAAAAATCTCCCACATGCCCACCCCCGACCCCAACCCCAACCGCAAGCCCCGCAAGCCCAAGCCCCCCAAACGCAAAAACACAAAAGTCACCGGAGAACGCTCCGAAGCCGCCTTCCTCTACCGCGCCTCCAGCCCCATCTTCGACTTCGGCATCGCCAAGCCCTGGGGAGACTCCCGCCGCTACGACTTCATCCTCGACAACGGATCCCGCCTCCACCGCATTCAAATCAAATGCACCGAATCCATCCGCGCCCGCGCCTACGAAACCCGCGCGACTTACTCCGTCGGCAAAGGCCGCGCCGTCTACACCAAAAAAGACATCGACTTCATCGCCGCCCACGTCGTCCCCCTCGACATCTGGTACATCATCCCCGTAGAAATCTGCACCCCCCAACCCATGCTCCGCTTCTACCCCCACCGCAAAGCCAAAAAGATGCGCTTAGAACCCTACCGCGAAGCCTGGCACCTCCTCCAGGAAGAAGAAGAAGACGAATCCGGACCCCCCGGAAAAATCGACCTCCAGGCCCAAGCCGACGACACCATCTACCCCGATAACCAAACGAACTCTGACATCGCTTCAAGCATTGTCATCCCGAGCGAAGGCGCTGACCGGCGAAGCCGATCAGCGCCGCAGTCGAGGGACCTTGCGTCTGCCCTCAGCCCGCACCCCACCCACCTCCCCGCCTCCGCCGCCCCCTGGCCCATCCCACCCCTAAAAATCCTAGCCACACGCAAAGGCAAACAAATCCTCCCAGACCCAGAATCGTAATGACAATTGGAGCGGACAATGTGGAACGGATCATGTGGAGCGGACGCCCCCGTCCGCTGCTCTTGTTGTTGCTGTTGCTCTTTGTTTTTCGATCGACACCGCAGCAAGAAACAAACCGGGAAGGCCACGACCTCCGCCCTTAGCCTGCCCTGAGCGAGCCCGAGGCATCGAGGGGGATTCGAAGAGTGCCGCATGAGGATGCCAGAGAGGACCGGCTTCAGCCACTGGAGGGCTTACCGGTCCCGTCTGCCTACATTCGGCCCGCGTTGTAACTACAATGTAGCTACAACGTAGCGCGTTGTCAAGTTAAAACTTTGCGCTTGACATGTAGCTACAGCGAAGCTACATTGTGGCACATGACAAAATCAAAGAAGAAGACCATAGCCAAGTCATTGAAGGATGACGTGGTAAGGTTCCGCGTGTCGGCGGAGCAGAAACAGGCGTTCGAGGAAGCCGCTAAGCGCGATGGTCTAGACGTTTCGGCATGGATTCGTCGGGTAGCACTGAAAGAAGCTGGTGCGCTGCCGGAGGCAAAGTAACCGGATGCCGAGGTCGCGCAATAGCGAAGTCCACGCATACGGCTTTATCAGGGAAGACCTGAGAAGGCTAGGATGGATACTCGGAATCCGGCGCGTCACGCCGCCGGACAGGTATACACGCAGAATGAGTGCTTATCACACCCGGACATACATGCCGTTTCGGCAAGGATAGACCGGAAAATGTGGTGCGAGTTGCGGAATCTGCATTGTGGGTTATTGAGGCAAAAGCCGCACAGTCTGATCTATCCAAGGCAGTAAGAGAAGCGGTCGAATATGCCGAGAAGATCAACCAGCGCAAGGGTAATGTAAGAGCATTGTTCGTCTCGGGCGTAGCGGGAAATCAGATCGACAACTATCTTGTTCACACGCGGTTTTTCAATGGGGCGAAATTTGTTCCGGTTACTATAAACGATCAAGAACTATCGGCATTGTTGTCGCCCTCGATAGCGGAAGCCGTTCTCCGGGACGGCGCAAACATATCAGACCTCCCTATTGACGAGGGGCTGTTCCTCAAAACGGCAGAAAAGATCAATGAAATCCTGCATCTGGGCGCTATCAACAAGAATGTGCGGGCGCGGGTCATGGCAGCGCTCTTGCTATCCGTAGTCGAAGACGCCCACATCAATGTTGACGAGAAGCCCCGAGTACTCATTGCGGATGTGAACACTCGCGCCAAATCGGTACTAGAAAGCCAAGATAAAGAAGAGTTTTTCCCGTTCGTTAGCCTTACCCTACCGGCAAGCAAAGACAACCACGTCAAATTTAAGAACGCTTTGGTGCAAACGCTGCACGAACTTAATAACCTGAACATTCGCTCTGCGATGAACTCAAGCGCCGATGTTCTGGGTAAGTTTTACGAAGTTTTCCTAAAATACGGTAACGGGGCAAAGGAAATCGGCATCGTCCTTACACCGCGTCACATAACGAAGTTTGCTGTGGATGTAGTCGGCATAAGCGACCGTGACGTGGTTTACGACCCAGCGTGTGGGACGGGCGGATTCTTGGTCGCTGCGTTCGATAAGGTTCGGCAAAATTGCGCCCCAGGGCAGCTTGATAGATTCAAGAAACACAATCTTTTCGGAGTAGATCAAGACCCAGATGTCGTTGCTCTGGCTATCGTCAACATGATCTTTCGTGGCGACGGCAAGACTCATATTGTTGAGGGCAGTTGCTTTCAGAAACACCTGATTCGCGGTAACGGCACAGGCAGAACGCACTATTCAAAGGATCCGCCTAAAGATAACCAGCTTGCCGTTACGCGAGTGCTGATGAACCCACCATTCGCTTTGAAGCGTAGCGACGAGAAGGAATTTCGCTTCGTAGACGCGGCCCTAGGGCAGATGCAGGATGGAGGACTGCTTTTTTCCGTATTACCTTATTCGGCGATGGTCAAACCGGGAGCCTACGTCCATTGGCGCAAGGAGTCACTGCTGCGAAACAATACGCTCATGGGTGTTATCACATTTCCTTCCGATCTTTTTTATCCAGTCGGAGTGCACGCACTTGGAATCTTCGTAAAAAAGGGAGTGCCGCACCCAAAAAACCAACATGTGATGTGGGTGCGGGGGATCAACGACGGTCTCTTAAAAAGCAAGGGTAAAAGACTTCCCGACTCGCGGGCTGCCAACGACTACCCCGCCGCAAGAACACACCTTATGGCGTTTATTGCTAACCCTTCGTATCCCGCGCCAAATATTGAAAGGGTCCAAAAAGCCTGCCCGATTGATTTTAGCGATCCGCTTCTGGAGCTTGTTCCGGAGAATTACTTAGACGAAGCTGTTCCGACTCAGGATGAGATGGAATCTGGGATGGAGCAGGTAATGCGCAACACTTTGGCCGCGCTCGTGAGCGAGGGGGCGAGACAATGAGCATCTTGAGAGAAATGCCTGTTAGGCAGCTCTTTGAAGTACGCTCCGGAGATTGCCATGCGACAGGCGAACTAGGCTCCGGCAAGATCCCGCTAATTTCGTGTGGTGACCTCGGAAACGGGCTGGTCGGATATTTTGATATTCCTGATGAGTGGGTCTATTCACATGCCATCACCGTCGCCTATAACGGGTCATGGCCCCTCACGACCAAATTTCATCCCTACCGATTTGGCGCGAAGGACGACGTTGCCGTGTTAGTACCTTTGAAGCCGATGAAAGATAGCGTAATGCTGTATTCTGCGGCCCTCCTAAATCGACTCGTTTGGAGATATTCGTATGGGAGAAAATGTTTCAAGGCGAAGTTGAAAGACGTGCCGCTCTTAGTGCCTTGCAATGGTGATAATGGAAATTATGAGCTAGATGAGCAACTGCCGGACGAACTGTTCGAAAGGGCATTCGCTCGCGTTTCGGAAGGCACAGCGAATGCCACGAAGCAGCTTTTTGGGAAAAACTCGGGAGAGACGGGACGTTCACCTGTTTCTGAAAATACGCGGGGCTGGAACACGATTCGTCCGAGAATTTTACGTCAACTACGCCGCGATCGACGAGGCCGGGTGCCCCATCCTTTCGCGCCCTTTGCGAAAGGGTGGGTGAACTCTCACTCGTCCTCTGCCGCCTTCTTCACCGCCTCAAACTGATTAATCTCCACGGTCCCTTCCGGGAACCGCGCCGTAATTTTTAATTCTCCACCCATCGCTTTCACGAAATCCTGCAGCGTGCTCACATACATATCCGCGCGCCGCTCCATCTTCGACACCGCGGCCTGATTCACTCCCAGGATTTTCGCCAGATGCACCTGCGTCATGGCCCGCGCCTCGCGGAGTTCGTCGAGCGGCATCTCGGCGAGCATCTTCTTCGCTTTCGCCTCGGCGCGTGCTCGCGCCTCCGGCGACATCTTGGCTTCCAGTTCGCGAAAATTTCTAGGCACTGTGTTTCCCCCTTTTGGTACCTGCTATCGATTCCGATTCTCATTCTCAATCTGCCGCAAATGCTCTGCGTAAATCTTGTCGGCCAGCGGGACGAACTCTGTATACCAGCGATCATTTCCCGTCTTGTCGCCGCCAATCAACAAAATCGCGACGCGACGCGGGTCGAAGGCAAAAAGCGTGCGATACGGCCTGCCCTCGTGCTGAGTCCGCAACTCCTTCATGTTCGGATACGCCGACGTCATCACGAGATCGGCGTGCGGGCGGCCCAACGTCGGGCCGCGTTCGCGGAGAAGGATTACGCTGGCCTGCAAATCCTCCTGCTCGTCTTCGTTCAACGAGTCCCACCATGCAGAGAATTCGTCGGTGAACTCAACGTCCCACGCCATACGGGCAGTATTCCACAAAAGGAATATTCTGTCGAGGGAATACGGCGAATCAAGGCCGAGCCACCGAGGCACAGGCTGCCCCACCCTTCTCGGGTTTCTGAAGGGTGGGCACCACGACTGCGGGCGCAACGGTTCAAGCGCGAAGCGCGTCTGCCTCGACGGAACAGTTGCTTTGCTTTCAACACCTTAGCTCCGTATAATCCCCAACATCACCGCTAAACCCTGAATTTGCACCGTTCGTTGGGATATGGATGCGGCACTCCCAGGGCCTGCAATAGGATAGGTGCAGATCAATACCCAGGGAAAAGTGTAAGAAAGTAACCCGAGGTCCACCGGCGTCTGGGAACCCAGGTCGGTAAGACAACGGGGCAACTCCCGGACAGAACCGCAGGTTTTGGGTGATAGACTCAGGTTCATCCAAAGCCAAGCAGTCAACGGAACGGAAGAACTGACAGGTTGTGGGATGGTTGTAACTGTAGTGGGTTGATCGCCATCTAAATGAAACAAGAGCCAAAGGCCAAGAGCCAATGGCCAAAAGCTAGAAGCACAAAAGCTTAAGAGCCAGGAGCCTAGAGCACACATGCGCAAGCCGATCAAGTACGTTGAGAAAGCAGTCGTCGTCGCCGCCAAAGGGACCTGGGCCGTATTCGAGCGCTTGAACCGAATCAAGCCGGGTGCGTCGCCCACGCCGAAGTGGTCGGAAAAACCGCTGCTCAAGTCGTACGAAAAATCGAAGCCGCCGCTGGGCTGGCCGCGGACGACCGATTCGCTCTGCCCGAAGTGTGTGCCGGAGATCCGGCAGCAGATTCTCGACGGCCACCTGCCGCATGAAGTGCTGATGAACGAGAAGGTCGGCGAGATCAAGGCGCAGATCGTCGAGCGCGACGGCAAGATTCTGATGGTGAAAGATTGTGACATCCACGGTCACTTCGAAGACGTGATGTCGATCGACACCGAGTTCTCCAAGCACCTGGAAGACGTATTCCCGGGCCGCGACATCACCGCCCACAACGACGAGAAGCTGCATCATCACGGTTCGTCCACGGTGAAGTACGGGCGCGGATCGGTGCTGACCATCGATCTGACCAACCGCTGCAACATGATGTGCGATCCCTGCTTCATGGACGCGAACCAGGTCGGCTTCGTCCACGAACTGACGTGGGAAGAAATCAAGACCATGCTCGACAACGCCATCACCATCAAGCCGCGGCGGCAGATGAGTGTGCAGTTCTCCGGCGGCGAGCCCACGTTGTCTCCGTATTTCCTGGACGCCGTTCGCTACGCCCGCAAAGTCGGCTACAACTCCGTGCAGGCCGCAACCAACGGCATCGAATTCGCGAAGAGCTTTGAATTCTGCCAGCAGGCTGTCGAAGCCGGCATGCGCTATGCGTACCTGCAATTCGACGGCATCGGCAACGCCGCCAACGCGCATCGCCTGGTCGGCAACTTGTTCGACGTGAAACTGAAAGCGATCGAGAACCTGCACAAAGCCGGCGTCGAAATCGTTCCAGTCGTCACGATCGTAAACGGCATCAACAACGAGCAGGTCGGAAGAATCATCAAGTTCGCCCTCGACAATCCGCGGACGATCAGCTTCCTCAGCTTCCAACCCGTAAGCTTCACCGGCCGCGACGAAGCCGTCACCGACGACCGCCGCGCCGCCCAGCGCTACACGCTCAGCCACCTGGCCCACGACGTAAAAAATCAAACCGGCCTCGGCGAGCCCACAAGAGACTGGTTCCCCATCAGCTTCATGGGAACCTTCTCCGACTGGGCCGACCTAATGCACGTCAACGACGTAAAAAACGACTGGGGCCAACTATCTTGCGGCTGTCATCCGAATTGTGGGACTGGGATGGCGGTGATGATTGATAAGGAAACTAAGGAGGCGGTTCCGGTTACGGCGTTTTTGAAGGGGGATCAGCTGGCGCGGGATATTGCCAAGGTGAATGATGCGGCGCGCGGGAAGTTTTGGACGGTGTTTGGAATGGCGCTGTGTTTGATGAAGAATTACGATCCGTTTCAGGCGCCGACGCATTTCAAGATGATGGATCTGCTGAAGAAGTTCGATAAGAACTTTAATGCGACCGGCAAGAACTATGGGAAGGTTGGACCGGACCGGACTGTCGAGGATGTGATGAAGCGGCGGCAGGACCGGTGGAATTTCCTGTTTATCGCGGGGATGTGGTTTCAGGATCTGTTTAATTACGACTTCCGGCGAACCGAGCAGTGCATCATTCCTTATGCGACGCAGGAAGGCGAGATTTCGTTCTGCGCTTACAACACGGGCGTGGGCTGGCGGAACATCATCGAGAAGATGCACATGACGGCGACGCTCACCAAGTGGTACGAAGAGCACGGGCGGCATGAGATTTTCGCGGGCGGCAAGAAGGTGGACATGGAAGATGCCACGCACTCGCTGCTGCTGCGCGATGATCTGGTTACGACCGAGCTGCAGCATGATCTCGACAGCAAGGGCATCGCCAAGAATGCGCGCGAAGAAAAAGTTCGGGCGCGGGATGCGAAGCAGAAGGCGACTGCGGATGCTAAGGCCGAGGCGCGCGGTCCGCAGATCAATGATGAGGCTTACAACGCGCGCATGGCTGCGATGTATCGCGAGGTCGTGTTGAAAGAGAAGCCGGTCGTGGCCGAGAACGGATTCATTCCATTGGGGGCGCTGACGAAGCCGAATGGCGGGATTGCTCCTGCGCCGAAAGTGGAGACTCCGGAGCCGGTGGCGGGGGATTGAGACACCGCTTTTGGCTCTTGGCTTTTAGCTCTTGGCTTGAAATTTAGACGGGCCGCCTTTGGGCGGCCTGTTTTTTTGGATGCGAGTGTTGGTGCGATTTCGGCCCTGGGCGCCTTCGTCGGGCTGCGGTCGTCGCTTCGCTCCTTGCGCATCCCGGCTCTGACGCTCCCCACCCGCTTGCCCACAAACTGCCCGCGTTGTCGCGTTGCTCCTCCTTGAGCAGTTTGCCCAACGGAGAGAGTTGAGCGGTTTACGCGGCGCTGAAGCGCCGCTCTTTCACGGTGGCGGGCGGTGAAATTTTGAAATCTCGATTCTAGAGTTGCGGAGAGAACGGACCCTAGAGCCTAGCGCCTTTGCCGGGCTGCGGTCGTCGCTTCGCTCCTTGCGCATCCCGGCTCTGGCGCTCCCCGCCCGCTTGCCCACAAACTGCCCGCGTCGTCGCGTTGCTCCTCCTTGGGCAGTTTGCCCAACGGAGAGAGTTGAGCGGTTTACGCGGCGCTGAAGCGCCGCTCTTTCACGGTGGCGGGCGGTGAAATTTTGAAATCTCGATTCTAGAGTTGCGGAGAGAACGGACTCTAGAGCCTAGCGCCTTCGCCGGGCTGCGGTCGTCGCTTCGCTCCTCGCGCATCCCGGCCCTGGCGCTCCCCGCCCGCTTGCCCACAAACTGCCCGCGTCGTCGCGTTGCTCCTCCTTGAGCAGTTTGCCCAACGGAGAGAGTTGAGCGGTTTACGCGGCGCTGAAGCGCCGCTCTTTCACGGTGGCGGGCGGTGAAATTTTGAAATCTCGATTCTAGAGTTGCGGAGAGAACGGACTCTAGAGCCTAGCGCCTTCGCCGGGCTGCGGTCGTCGCTTCGCTCCTCGCGCATCCCGGCCCTGGCGCTCCCCGCCCGCTTGCCCACAAACTGCCCGCGTCGTCGCGTTGCTCCTCCTTGGGCAGTTTGCCCAACGGAGAGAGTTGAGCGGTTTACGCGGCGCTGAAGCGCCGCTCTTTCACGGTGGCGGGCGGTGAAATTTTGAAATCTCGATTCTAGAGTTGCGGAGAGAACGGACCCTAGAGCCTAGCGCCTTCGCCGGGTTGCGGTCGTCGCTTCGCTCCTTGCGCATCCCGGCTCTGGCGCTCCCCGCCCGCTTGCCCACAAACTGCCCGCGTCGTCGCGTTGCTCCTCCTTGAGCAGTTTGCCCAACGGAGAGAGTTGAGCGGTTTACGCGGCGCTGAAGCGCCGCTCTTTCACGATCGTGGGGGCTGTGTCGATGCGATTACGACGCGAATTGTCGAGCTGCGCTCGACGGCGGCTGTCTCTACATCAAAATCCAACGCCCTCGTCTGAGGTTCCCACTTCTCGCAAAGGCAGCGAGAAGTGGGGCACCCAAGGGCGTGTAAATCAAAATCCCCGCTCTTATCTCGCGAAGTACGCGAGACAAGGACGGGGCACCCGGACATCTTCTATCCATTCCAGCTTGCTTTCTTACTGCGGGCAGGTGGGGCTGAAGTAGGTTAGGGCGTTGGCGGCGGCGGTTAGTTTGCAGTAGGCGTTGGTGCCGGTGCTGTCGGTGTTTTGGTAGAGCTGGGACGAGGATTGGTCGATGTTGCCGAGAAGGTTGAAGCTGGAATCGAAGACGAGCGTGTCCTGGTGATGGCCGGAGTTGTTGAGGACGCTGGCGTAGGTGGTAACGCCGCCTTGTGAGGTTGCGGTTTTGACGGCGTAGTTTTGCACGGCGGTGGTGGTCTCGTCGATGTTGCCGTTGGATTGAGTGGTTTCGAGGATGTTGAGGGTCAGGGGGAATTGGTAATTGTGGATGGTGGTGATGGTGGGCTGGCCGCTGGTAGCGGTTGTGGTGGTGGAATTCAGATCGCTGATTTGGGTGATGTACTGAGAGTAAACCGTGCTGGTGATGTCGAATTTCTGGTTGCTGACGAAATTTACTTGCTGCGAAACCGTGGTGGTGACTTTGCCGTGGGAGGTGTTGACGTAGCCGGCGAGGGTGAAGTTGCGGGCGGATGCGACTTTGACGGTGCCGGTGATGTTTTCGCCGACGTTCAGATTTTCACTGACGATCGGGTTGGGAGCGGCGCTGAGATTATTTTTGGTGGTGGCACCGGTGACGCTGGTTGAGCCGGAATCGAGATAAACCAGAAGCGAGGCGGTGGCGGAGAAATAATTGTCGGCGTTGAAGACGCTGAGCGAGACGGTGTGGGGCTGGCCGTTGCTGAGGGTGGCAGCGAAGGGAGTGAGATCGACGCGGTAGGGAGTGAGGTTCAGGGTCTGGATGCCGGGGATGGGGAACCAGAGCCAGGGATCGATGCCTCCGGTGAAGATCCAGGGATAGATGGGGGCGACGCCGGCGGGAGTGCCGTCGATGGTGATTTCGGTTTCGCGGAAGGCGGTGTTGCCGCAGCTGTAGAGTTCGCCGGAAACGTCGTTGGGGACGCAGGTGTACCAGAATTCGTCGTCGTACTGGCTCTGGGCGTAGACATCGAGGTAGGCGTTTTGGATGTTGGTGGGCAGAGTGAAGGTGCCGGAGAGGGTGTCTGTCGAGGAACTGAGGCTGACGGTGCCGCCGGTGGCTCCCGCGGAGAGGGCGAAGACTTCATTCGCGGTGACCGGGGCGGTTTGTCTGTTGGCCAGGGGATAGAACTCGAGCGTGGAGGTGGCGTAGATGATTCCGGTGTAGGTGGTGTTGACCAGGTTGCCAATGTCGGCGGTGCCTTGCTGCGCGGTCATGAAGATCGGCGAGTAGTCGGTGAGATCGCTTTCGACGTGCCAGTTGGGGCCGAGGGTGGAGCCGGGTTCGGCGGTGGTGCCGAAATAGATGTTGGTGGGTCCGAGCCAGAAGTTGGCGGTGCGGTCGTATTGCACGCCGGCGGTGACGTTGATGTCGGCGGTGAAGACGACTTTGGCCCAGGGGCCGGGACAGTCGGCGGGGGGAGTGAAGGTGAAGGGGACGGGATTGAAATTATCGAACTCGGCGGCGTTCATGAGTTGCACGATGCAGGGAGTGGTATTGGGGCGAGAGATGGGCGGGTCGGCGGTGACGGTGTTGGCGGAGCCGAGAGTGTAGGGTCCGTCGGCGAAGGCGGCGGGGATGAAGGTGGCGAGAACGATTAAGAGCGTGGCGAACTTTGGGAGATAGGACACAGGGGAACCTCCTCGAGAGATGGTGGAAGCCGCGCGGGTTAAGGGTTCTGGGGGATTGCGCGGGCAGAGAAGTTTTGCAGGTGGGCGGGGGGAGTGTCAAGCGGGGGGATTTTCGCGGGAGGGTTGTGTTGATTCGGTTGAAAGAGCAAGAGCTTTTAATCGCCGCGGGCGCAGAGAGACGCCGGCGGAGTTGCTGCGGAATTTGGAGTTGGCGTGGCGATTTTTTCTGGTGCTGAGGATGCGTGCCTGAATCGAGATCACGCTGGACGCGGCTGGGATTCCCACTTCTCGCAAAGGCAGCGAGAAGTGGGGCACCCCATGCGGTGGTGACCACCCACACAGGAAATTGCAAATTGGTGACATGGCGGTGACAACGGGATGCGGCGGCAGAACTAGGATTCGGGGGCTGGCAGGCCGGGGACTGGGAACCGAGCCTGGGTGGGATGTCGAGCAGCATTTTCTTTCGTGAGTTCCGGAACCCCTCAAATTGTGATTTCAAAAGGAGAATTTTCGTATGCCGAGTTCTGTTCGTCGGGTTATTGCTTTCGCCGCTTGCTGCGGGCTGGCGCTGCTGTTGTCGGGCGCGGCCGTGGCGCAGTCGTATTCACTCAGCTATTTGGATTCGAACCTTACGGGAAAAGCCAAGCACATGGATTCGCTGTTGCAGAATCCGTGGGGGCTGGCGTATGCGCCGGGTGGGGCGTTCTGGCTCAGCGATGAAGCTTCGGGCTGGTCGACGTTGTATGACGGGAGCGGGAATATACAGAGTTTGAAAGTTGTGGTGCCGCCGTCTACGGGAACGGGAGCGGGATCGCCGACCGGAATTGTTTATAACGGGTCGACACAGTTTGCGATTGATTCGTGGGTTTCGGTGTTTCTGTTCAGCACGCTGGATGGGACGATCAGCGGATGGTCGGATTTTGAGCCGAGCACGGCGTTGATTGCGGTGCGGCAGGCGGGCGCGGTGTATACGGGGCTGGCGATTACGAGCCATTCGTCGGAGAATTCTTTGTTCGCGGCGGACGCGGCGAACAATAAGGTGGACGTGTATGACGGAAACTTTAACCTGGTGAAGTCGTTTACGGATCCGGCGATTCCGGCGGGGTTTGCGCCGTTCGGGATTCAGGATATTGCGGGGCAGGTTTATGTGACGTATGCCAGCCAGTCGGGCGGGCCGGGGGGATACATTGACATTTTCACGGAAGCTGGTGTGTTCGTGAAGCGGTTCGCGCAGGGTAAGCCGTTGAACCAGCCGTGGGGACTGGCGGTGGCTCCGAAGAATTTTGGGACGCTGAGCGGAGCGCTGCTGGTTTCGAACAACACGATGGCGGGGAATATTAACGGGTACAGCCTAACGACGGGCAAGTTGATTGGGACGATGAAGAACTCGGCGGGCAAACCGCTTGCCATCAACGGACTTTGGGGACTGGAGTTCGGTGGGGGAGCGACGCTGAATGGGAAGACGAACCAGTTGTTCTTTACGGCGGGTCCGAGCGATACGAATGGGTATTTCGGGGTGATTGGGTTTGTGAAGTAGATGTAAGTTTGATGTCGGGGTGCGAAGGCCGCCTGTGAGGGCGGCCTTTGTGTTTGCAGCGAGGGGCTTCTATGGTCAGGAAGTCAAAGTCCCCACCCTGTCGCATAAAACGCGACAAGGATGGGGCACCCGGGCGTTTTTTTGCAGCTATTGTGGCGGGGTTACGGGATCGGAGGGGGTCGTCACGGCGGAGCCTTGAATGGGGGCGGGTTTCGGGTCGAGCGGGGGATCAGTGTAGGTTTTGTGGGCATCGTATTTGGATTTGGTGTCGGAGGCATCGGAGACTTCGGGGTGGTCGATGGGCTTCATGACGACGACCTGGTAGCGGCGTTTTTTGTGATCGCCGTCGGGGATGCGGAGTTCGATGACGTCCTTGGCGATTTTGAATTCTCCCTCCTTGCCGACGGGGAGAATGACGGGATGTTTTTTATCGAGCGGGCGGATGTGATATTCCATGTCGTCGGTGCGGAGGACGTACTGGGGGCAGAGTTTTTCGTCGGAGTTGATGTGAGTGGCGCCGATGGAGGCGAAAACGCTGCCCAGGCCGCTGAGGCCATTTTCTTTGGCGCCGCAGGGGACAGCCTCCATTTTTTCGATCATGGCGCGGTCGTTGTGTTTTTTGTCTTTGCCGAGAGCGGGGAGTGCCAGGAGTAGCGCGAACGTGGTGACTAGAACTGTTTGACCTTTCATGAAAGCCTCCCTCGAAGAATTCTTCGCGAAACTGATTTCTTTGAATCCGCGCGGCGAGAGGGGAAGGATCTCGCGATCCTTCTTTCTCTCGACAGGCGGAGTGAAATGATTCAGCGCTGATTTCGCTGTCGCTTTCATTTCAGCTTCGATGGTTCATCCCTTACTTCACTTTCGGTTCAGCCATGGGTTTGGGCATGGTGGTGGACGGGCCCTGGAATTGCTGAGCCGATTTCAAGAACGACTGCGGGTTCTGGGCCAACTCCTGGTGAACCTGGGGATTGGTCTGGAGATATTCGCGCAGGTCGGGGTGGTTTTCGAGATATTCATGATTCGTGGCCAACGACGGATTCCTGGAGAGTTCACTGGCGATGTTGTTGTGATCCTGCAGGAAGGTGTGGAAGCTGGAAAGCTCGCCGCGGGTCACATCGTTATCGCGATAAGTGGAATCTTCGCGACGATCAAAACGTTCCTCGTCGTGCATGAAGGCGACGGGATGCTGGCGGTACTCTTCGCGAACTCCCGGATGGTCGGCGAGGAAGTCACGCAATGCGGGGTGGTTCTCGACGAATTCTTTGTTGTCGACCAGCGACGGATCTTTGCGGAGCTGTTCGGCGATTTCGGGGTGAGAGTCCATGAAGTGATCCATGTTGGCAAGCTCGCCGCGGGAGATGCCGAAGTTGCGCTGGTCGTTTCTCTGGTCCTGGCGCTGGTCGAAGCGGTCTTCGCGGTGCATGAAGGCATTGGGATTGTTTTTCAATTCTTCGCGAACTCCGGGATGATCGGCGAGGAAGTCGCGCAGAGCGGGATGGCTCTGAACGAATTCTTTGTTGTCAGCCAGTGAAGGATCTTTGCGAAGCTGCTCGGCGATTTCGGGGTGAGAGTCCATGAAGCGATCGAGATTGGCGAGTTCGGTCCGGTTGATGCCATGGTTGTCGGGGTCCTGTTGGCGATCGAAGCGGTCTTCCTGATGCATCACGGCGTTGGGATTCTGCTTGATGTCTTCGCGGATTTCGGGATGTTCGCGGAGATAGCTTTGAAGCGCGGGGTGATTGTCAACGAATTCGCGGTTGTCGACGAGCGAAGGATCTTTGCGAAGCTGCTCGGCGACTTCGGGATGCTGGTCGAGAAACTGATCGAAGTTGGCGAGTTGACGGCGCGTGAGATCGTCGCGGTCGGAGTCGCGAGGAGCTTCGCGATTGATGGTGCGATCTACGTCTTGATCCTGGGCCTGGCCTTGAGACGGGGCGGCGGTTTGGGGCATTTGATTCGGTGACTGGGCGTGCGCGGGGGCGATGGCAATCGATGCACCGAGCGCGAAGGTTGCCAGCCAATAGGGTGTGCTATGAGTCATATGTTTCATAAAGGCAAAGGCCTCCTGAGGAGTGAAATGCTTGCGTCTGAGCGGGCCACGTGTAGAAATGCACGGGGGTGGCCATCGTAACGTGGGTGCGGAAGGCGCGTCTTTGCAGGAGCTTGAGGGTGGAGTCGGGGAAAGTACTGAGAGGGCCCTAGGGGGTGGAATTTCGACATGGGGGAGAAAAAACGTCCTACAGTTTTGGCATTAGGGGTTGGGGTGTAGGCGCGGGGAGTAATCTTTTCGGAACACGCGGATAACCTGCGCGGAGATCGCGGGAGCAAGAGCATGACGGTGGACGCGAAGTCAAAATCCCCACCCTGTCGCAAAGTGCGCGACAAGGGTGGGGCACCCGCGTGATTCTGCAACGGTTGCAAGGTGTTGAGTTCCTTGACAATGGTTGGCGAGTCGCCTAGCATCGCTGGCCAGCGAGAGATGTGGCGCGAGGCACGGTTTTGTGCCGGTCGGTGAAGCGCAACCCCCAGAGCGGTGAAACCATCCTGTAGCAGGTGAAAGCGGCATGAAGTTGCTGTCGAGAGTAGTGTGGGCGGAGGGCATGTACCTGGCGCCGCAGCATTTTCAGGCGCAGAACCGGTACTTCGAGGAAGCCGTCCACTTTGCCACGGCGAGTTTGTGGAGGGACGCGTACGGGCTGGCGGCCTGCCAGCTGGACGCGGATGCGCTGCGCAACGGGACGGTGAGCCTGCTGAGCGCGCGCGGAATGTTTCAGGATGGGCTGCCGTTTGATATTCCGGAGTGCGATCCGCGCCCGGTTCCCCGCAATATTGTGGAGCAGTTTTTGCCGGCCACCGATAGTTTGACGGTGGCGCTGGCGGTGCCGCGCTGGGTGCAGGGGAAGCAGAATTGCGATCTGGATGAGATGCCGACGGGGAGTGCGCGATATACGAGCACCGTCGAGATGGTGCAGGACGAGAACACGGGGCTCGATGCGAAGCCGGTGAAGCTGGGGCGGAAGAATATTCGGCTGGTGGTGTTGCCGACCGGGGATGAGAATCTGTTGACGATCCCGATTGCGCGGGTGATGCGGGATCAGTCGGGGCATTTTGTTTATGATCCGACGCATGTTGCGCCTTGTTTGAGCCTGAGTTGCAGCGAGCGGCTGACCAAGATGCTGCAGCGGCTGGTGGAAATTCTGGAAGAGAAAAGTTCGGTGGTGGCGCAGGAGCAGCAGGGAACGAGTGGGGCGTTTCAGACGGGGATGTCGGCCCGGCAGGTGGCGCAGTTCTGGTTCTTACATGCGATTAATTCTAGTTTGACGCCGCTGCGGCATATTCTGCTGGCGAAGCACCGGCATCCGGAGGAAATGTTTCGGGAGATGTCGCGGCTGGCGGGGGCGTTATGTACTTTTAGTTTGGACAGTAGTCCGCGATCGCTGCCGGCTTATAACCATCATGATCCGGGGCCGGGATTTGCTTATCTGGAGGATCACATTATTCGGCATCTGGAAATTATTGTGCCGTCGCAGGCGGTGGTGATTCCGCTGAAGGCGGCGGCGCGATATTTTTACGAAGGGGAGATTCGGGATCAGCGCTGTTTGGGGCGGTCGCGGTGGATTCTAGGGGTGCGGTCGCCGGTGGGCGAGGCGGACTTGATTTCGAAGACGCTGCAACTGGTGAAAGTGTGCTCGGCGCAATTTGTTTCGGAATTGGTGAAACGGGCGCTGCCCGGTTTGACACTAACCCATATGCAGGTTCCTCCGGCGGCGGTGTCGGCGAAAGTGGATGCGCAGTATTTTGTGGTGACGCGGAGCGGGCCGTGCTGGGAGCACATTATGCGGACCAAAAACGTTGGCGTGTATGTGCCGGGAGAATTGCCTGCGCCGGAAGTTGAACTGATCGTGCTGCTCGAAAGCTGAGATGGGATCCACACCAATCCAACCACTGGGAAGTTATCGCGGGTCGAGTCCGGCCATGGACCGGCGGGGGTGGAACCTTGCGCTGGGATTTCAGGAAGTGTTCACGGCGGTGGTGCGGGTGCGCTACAACCGGCAGTCGGTGCAGGATGCGGAAACATTTCGGGCGCAGATGCGGCAGGCGCTGCGAGTGGCGGAGCAGGATGCGCGCAGCCGGGGATGCAGTCCGGAGGATGTGAAGCAGGTGATTTTCGGGGTGGTCGCGTTTCTGGATGAGTCGGTGTTGAGCTCGGGCAATCCGGTGTTTGCGAACTGGCCGCGGCTGCCGCTGCAGGCGGAGTTGTTTGGACATCAACTGGCGGGGGAAATTTTCTTTCAGGAATTGCAGAAGGCGTTGACCCGGCCGGATTCGCCGGAGGCGGCTGATCTGCTGGAAGTTTATTACTTGTGTCTGCTGCTGGGGTTTAAGGGGCGGTATGCGGCGGGCGGGGATTTGCGGTCGATCATGTCGGCGATTCAGGAAAAGATCCGGCGAGTGCGAGGCCCGGCGGGGCCGCTGTCGCCGCGGGGAGCGATTCCAGCGGATGCGGTGCGGGTGGTGAATTCGGATCGCTGGAGCCGGCGGCTGGGAAAAACGGCGCTGATTCTCGCGGCGGTGGCTGTGGTGTTGTTTGTGGCTTTTAAGATGATGCTGATGTCGGGGGCGTCGTCGATTTCCGCGCTGGTCGCGGGGCTTCTGAAATAGTGAAGCAGTGAAATAGGGGGATGGATGTACTGGATCACCATTCTGGTACTGATCGTTTATCTGGTGCTGGTTTGGCTGCTCGGGCGGTTCATGCCGCTGCACGGATCGGATGTATGGATTCTGCGGGGCGTGCTGGCGTTTCTGGGAATTGTGGGAGCGTCGGTCGCACTTTTCTATCAATACAAAATTAAGAAAGCGAAAGAGGCGTCGGGCGAGGGCGACTCGTCGACGGCTGCCGCCAGCGACGATGTAGATGCGCTGGTGCGGGAAGCGGTGCGGCGGTTGAAGCACTCGACGCTGGGGCGCGGGACCAACCTGGGGAGCCTTCCCCTGGTGTTTGTGATGGGAGATGCGGGCGCGACCAAGACTACGGTCGTGATTCATTCCGCGCTGGATCCGGAACTGCTGGCGGGGCAGGTCTACCGGGACAATGAAGTGCTGGCGACCTCGACCGCGAATATCTGGTACACGCGACAAGCCATTCTGGTGGATCCCGCGGGCGAGATGATGGGGCAGTCGGACCGGTGGAGGAAACTGGTGCGGCTGCTGCAGCCGGGAAGATTTTCGGCGGCGATCGGGAAACGGGCGCAGGCGCCCCGGGCGGCGGTGGTGTGTTTTGACTGCGAGGCGTTTCTGCAGCCGGGAGCGAGCGAGACGGCGGTTTCGACGGCGCGGAGATTGTCGACGCGGCTGCAGGAAATTTCGCAGTCGTTGGGGATTAGTTTTCCGGTTTATGTTTTGTTTACGAAGGTGGACCGGATTTCGTTCTTCGCCGATTTTGTGCGCGGGATGAGCAAGGATGAGGCGTCGGAAGTATTGGGCGCGACGTTGCCGCTGCGCTCGGTGAGCGCGGGGGTTTATGCGGATGAAGAGACGCGGCGGCTGACGAAAGCGTTTGATGAGATTTTTTATTCGCTGGCGGAGCGAAGGATTGTGCTGCTGCCGCGGGAGCATGAAGCGGACAAGCTGCCGGGGATTTATGAATTTCCGCGAGAGATAAGAAAGTTGCGGACTTTGCTGGTGCAGTTTCTGGTAGACCTGGCGCGGCCCAGCCATTTGGGGACGAATCCTTTTCTGCGGGGATTTTATTTCACCGGGGTGCGGCCGGTGGTGGTGGATGACGTGGTGGCTGCGCCGGCGATGCCGGTCGAGGCGGCGGAGGCAGGTTCGGACGCGGGGGCGACGCAGATTTTCCGGTTGGGCGCGGCGCAGATGCAGGCGCCGCAGGCGGCGGTGCGGACGGGGGGATCGCGGAGAATTCCGCAGTGGGTTTTTCTGACGAGTTTGTTTAACGATGTGCTGGTGAAGGATCGGGTGGCTCTGGCGACCAGTGGATCGAGTTCGAGAGTGAATCTGCTGCGGCGGATTGCACTGGGAGCGGCGGTGCTGGTGGCGGTGATTTGCCTGACCGGGTTTGCGGTTTCGTTTTTCAGAAATCGTGCGCTGGAAACGCGGGTGCAGGGGGCGATTGCGGATTTATCGACACTGGACACGCCCAACACGCAAGTGGCGGCGGTGGGCGACCTGACCAAGCTGGATAATCTGCGCAGTGAGTTGGTCGATTTGTCGGACTACGAAGCGAATGGCGCGCCGTGGAGTTTGCGGTGGGGATTGTATGAGGGCGACCAGATTTATCCGGATGCGAAGCGAGTTTATTTTGAGCGCTTCCGGCGGCTGTTGTTTGCGGAGACGCAGAAGCGGGTGACGGATAATCTGGAGGCGTTGACGGGGAAGTCGGCGACCAACGCGCCGAACGACAGTTATCAGAAAAGTTATGACGAGTTGAAGGCGTACCTGCTGACGACCGAGGCGGCGGATCATGGGTATAGCACGAAGGAATTTTTGACTCCGGTGCTGATGAGCCATTGGGTGGCGGATCGCGACATCGATAAGACGCGGCGGGATCTGGCGGGACAGCAGTTTGATTTTTTTGCCACGGAACTGGCGAAGGAGAATCCTTATCCGACGGGGAACTCGAAAATTTTGATCGATTCGTCGCGGGCTTATCTGAAGCAGTTTTCCGGGATTGATCGCAACTATGCGCAGTTGTTGTCGAAGGCGGCGCAGAAGGATGCGAGCTTCAACGATCAGTTTCCGGATTCGGTGGGCGTGATTGTGAGCGGGCACAAGGTGAAGGGGGCTTTCTTGCGGGCGGGATTTCTGGCAGTGCAGGATGCGTTGAAAAATCCTGCGAACTATATGGGCGGGGAAGAGTGGGTGCTGGGGAAAAATGATTTGAAGGATATGGATCCGGATACGATGCGGCAGAAACTTTCGGATCGGTATAACCAGGATTTTGTGGCGGAGTGGAATACGGTGTTGAAGTCGTCGTCGGTGGCGGGGTATGTGAGCAATGCGGATGCGGATAAGAAGCTGGAGAAGTTGACGGGGCCGACGTCGCCGCTGCTGGAGTTGTTGTATTTCATTGCGCACAATACGGATGTGGCGCCGGCGGACGCGAAGGCGCATTTTGGGCCGGTGGCGGCGGTGGAACCGGCGGGGCCGGCGGATAAGCTGCCGGATCATTTTATTCTGCCGCCGAATAAGGATTATGTTGGCGCGTTAGGCAAGCTGCAGGCGGATGTTCATGTGCTGGCGCAGAGCCAGGGAGCGCCGGATCCGGCGCAGGTTGCGGCGGCGGGGACTTCGGCGGATGCAGCGTCACAGGCGGTGACCACGGTGATTGCGGCGGTTCCGGTGGACCAGACGTTTGGGAATCAGGATCAGGTGCGGCTGCTGCTGGAGGAGCCGATTAAGAATGTAGAGGCGCTGCTGAAGCGCGCGCCGGGCGATATTGCGAACGGATCGGGGAAAAGTTATTGCGGGGCGTTTGCGGCGGTGGCGAGGAAATATCCGTTTGATGCGACAGCGACGCTGGATGCTACGGCGGATCAGGTGTATGCGATTCTGGGGCCGACCAGCGATGCGCTGAAAAAATTGAAGGACGACGTGAAGCCGTTTGTGCTGATGGTGGGAAATAAATATGTGGCGAACCCGCAGGCTACGGTGAAACCGTCAGCGGGGTTTTTGTACTTCCTGAATCATGTGCAGGGGTTGAGCGACACGTTATATCCGACGGGAGCATTGCCGGCGAAATTTTCTTACACGCTGAAACAGCTGCCCAGCAATCTTGAGGGAGTGGAAGTGAAGATTGGAAGCGAGAAACTGGCGGGCGATGGGGCGCAGAAAACTTTCGTGTGGACGGGGGCGCCGGAAGATATTGTGGTGACGAGCAAAGGCGGGGATACGCTGGATTCGTTTGTGGGGGATCCGTGGGCGGCATTCAAGTTTGTGGCGCGGGCGCATCAACTGGGCGGCGGGCGGCTGGAGTGGGTGAATGAGAATAATGGGAAGCCGATTATGCTGGCGAATGGGAAACCGAAATCGTATGACTATCAGCTGGTCGTGTCGGGGGCGGCGAATCCGTTTTTTGAGTTGGGCGGGTTGAAGTGTGTGAGTCAGGTGGCGGGTCGGTAGGGCGGTTCGAGCGTGGACCTCACGGTGGTATGGTTGCGGAAAGGTTGTTCTGGACGGTGTAAGTTCCCTCAGCGGCTAAAGCCGCGGTTGATCTTGTGGACGCTCTGCGGCGCGGCTTGAAGCCGCGCCCTTTCAAAGCAACAACTCCTCGCGTCCTTTTCAAGGCAAGAGTCAAAATCCGAAAAAAATCAGGTGGAGGTTTTTTGGCTGGCGGGGGCGGAGAGGCGGCCTAGGAAGCGGTCTTTCCAGGAGGGGTGGACGGCGCGGATTAAGAGGCAGGTGATGTTGTCGTCGCTGTTGCCGGCTTTGGCGGCTTCGATGAGATCGGCGCAGGCTTTTTCGAGGGAGTCCTGGCTGACGGCTTCGGCCATTTTTTCTTCTTTGACGTAGCGCGACATGCCGTCGCTGCAGAGCAGGAGAACGTCGCCGGGATTGAATTCGTGGTCGGCGAGATCGGGTTCGACGCTGTCTTCAGTGCCGAGGGCGCGGACGATTACGTTCTGCATGGTGGAGTGCTCGGCTTCTTCGAGAGTCATGAGGCCGCGGCGGACCTGCTCCATGACGAGGGAGTGGTCGTTGGTGAGCTGGGCGACATCTTTGTTGCGGATGAGGTAGACGCGGCTGTCGCCGACGTTGGCGACGGAGAAGAGGTCGCCATCGACGGCGACGGCGACGATGGTGGAACCCATGCCGGCATGACTGGGATCGCGTGCGCCGGATTCGTGGATGGTTTGATTGGCGGACTGGATGGCGCTGGCGAGCGAGACCGCGCGTGGGGACAGGCCTTCGAAGCGGTCTCCACCGACGGGAGCGGTGCTGTGATCCTGGCGGAAAAAGTCGAGGACGGTGTCGACGCCGATTTTGCTGGCGAGTTCGCCGAAGGCCTGACCGCCCATGCCGTCGCAGACGACGAAGATGCCGTGGCGGAGGTCGTAGCCGAAATTGTCCTCGTTATTTTTGCGGACGAGGCCGATGTCGGTGATGCCGGCGGCTTGGATCAGCAAAGTCATGGCAAGCGGTAAATCCTACAGTACGCGGATGGTCCGGGTAAACAAGGAAGGCGCGCGGGTGGTGGTGCAGTTTGGCCTACGCGTCAGGGCGGTTCAGCGGGAGATCCCTCGCTACGCCTGAAAAGCGGCTCCGCTCGGGATGACGCCACCGAGATGGAGGACGCCAAGCGCAGGTATCGTCAGGTGCGGCCGAATCTTTTGCCTTTGTCGGATTTTTTGAGGAGCGATTGCCATTCGTTTTGTAATGCGATGCTGGCGGAGTCGGCGAAGGGTTGAGCGGCTTTGAGGGTTTGGGCGGCTTGTTTGCGGTCGCCGGCTTGGAGGGCGGATTGGGCTAGTTCGATGGCTGATGAGAGCTGGCGATCGGCGACGGATTTGCGGCGTGAGGTGAAGATGGGGACGATGCGGGAGAGCAGCGAGGAGTCGCGGCCGGAGGATTGCAGATTTCCGGCGGTGAGGTCGAGGCGGTCCAGAGCCGCGTAGGCCTTGCCGACGGCACGGAGAGCGGAGAGTTCGTTGTCGCTGGCGAGTCGGAGTTGCTGCAATTTGGTTTGCGCCGGTTCGGAGTCCTGCACGGATTGGGGCTGCGATTCGAGGAACTTTACGGCTTCGGAATAGTGTTCCTGGGCGGCGAGTGATTCGACGGTTTGGAGCGCGGAGTCGACTTCGCGCTGGGCGGATTCGAGATGGTTGCGGGCGTCTTCGAGAAGGAAGAGCAGGGAAGCGGCGGAGGGTTCCGCGGCGACGGGAGTGAGCAGGTCGACGACGGCGCGGTAGGAACCGCGGGACATGAGGTCCTGAGCCTGGCGGAGCAAAACGCGGAGCTGATTGGTTTTGAGATTCTGATCGGCTTCCTGGCGGGCGAAGTCCATCAGTTCGGCGATTTCGGGGGAGGAGATGCCTTCCTTCTGGCAGGACTCGAGCAGGCGCAGGGCTTCGAGATAGCGGCCGGAGTTGAGGGCTTCGTGAGCGCGGGTGAGGTAGTCGGCGCGGGCCAGTTCCTGGCTGCGGGCGGAGATTTGCGCGATGATGGTGGACTGAAGCGAGAGCAAGCGCTCGTTGCCGGGAGTTTGCTGCAGTTCGTCGCGGACGAGTTGCAGGGCTTCCTGGGGAGAAGTTTCCATGAGGGTGCGGCAGCGGAGACCGAGTTCGTCGACGCGGCGGCGGATTTCAGCTTCGCGCAATTGGCGCGCGAGATTGCCCTTGAACTTCATGAGCATGGGCTCGGTGGGCATGCGTTCGAGAGCCTGATCGACTAACTGCGCGGCGCGGGTGAGTTCTTCGAGAGAAGCGGCGAGTGAGACTTCGTTCTGCAGTTGTTCGAGGATGCGGCGGCGCTGTTCCTGCTCGCGTCCGGTTTTGGCGGCGGCTTGCAGAGAGATGAGTTCGGGATTGGCAGTATCGACGCGTTCGACTTCGGCGAGAGCGTCCATGGCGGCGGTGAAATGGCGGGCGCCGATTTCGCGGCGGGCATCTTCGAGAAGTTGTTTGGCTTTGGCCTGACGAGCAGCTTCTTCGATGAGGCGAGCGAGGGCAACGTGAGCGGCGCGGACGCGGGAGTCGTCGCGATCGACTTCGAGAGCTTTGGCGAGGACGGCTTCGGCGCTTTGCAGATCGCCGTGCTCGCGAGCGGTGTCGGCCTGGCGAAGATAACCTTCAACCAGTTCGCGCCGGCGTTTTCTTTGACGGGCGGTATCGAGGAGTTCGGAGAGTTCGGAATTCGCGGGGTCGAGGCCGCAGGCTTCGTGAAGATCGGCGATGGCTTCGTCGTAGCGCTTGTCGGCGGCGGACTCGGCGGCGCGCTGGCGGAGCTGGCGGATTTGTTCGGCGCGCTGGCGAAGAGTGAGCGATTGCTGGACCTGGGCGATCAGCTGGCGGGCGCGGGTGTACTGGCTGTCGAGCTTCAATAATTGCAGAAGAACTTCGCGGGCTTTGGTGAATTGTTCTTCCTGGACGAGGAGTTCGGCGCGAGTGATCCACTCGGCGATTTGTTCTTTTTTGAGCTCGTGGGCGACGGAGGAAATCTCGGCGGCCATTTCGTCGGCGGTGGAATAGCGGTCGTTCGGATTTTTGGCCAGGGCGCGGTCGAGAATGGCGTCGAGAGCGGGAGGATAGTCGTGGAGGAACTGGCGCAGCGGTGGATGTTTCTCGGAGAGAATTTTCTGGACGATGCTGTAGTCACCGCCCTGGTCGGCGGCGAACGGGAGATGTCCGGTGAGCAACTGGAACATGAGGACGCCGGCGGAAAAAATATCGGAGCGGCCGTCGAAAGGTTCGTTCTTGAGGCGCTCGGGGGCCATGTATTGCACGGTGCCGATGACGCTGCCGGTGCGGGTGAGATGGCCGTCGGTTTTTTCCTGTCTGGCGATGCCAAAGTCGAGCAGCTTCACGACGCCGTCGGGCTGCACGATGACGTTGGCGGGTTTGACGTCGCGGTGAATGACTTCGTTGCGATGGGCGTAGCCGAGAGCGTAGCAGACCTGCTCGACGATTTTGAGTTTGAAGGCGAGCGGCTGGGGCTGGCCGGATTGGATGATGCGGTCGAGCGGATCGCCGGACAGGTACTCCATGACGATGTAAGGAAAGCCGTCCTGCTCGCCGAGGTCGTAGACGATGATGATGTTGGCGTGCTTGAGTGCGCCGGTTTTGGCGGCCTCGCGATAGAAACGCTGCAGCATTTCCTGGTCGCGGGTAAAACCTTCGGTGACGGTTTTGATGGCGACTTCGCGGTTGAGTTGGCGATCGAAGGCGCGGTAGACCATGCCCATGCCGCCGCGACCGAGGAGATCGATCACTTCGTACTTGCCGATGCGTTTGATGGGCGGAGCGGTCACAGGTTTTTGTGTTGCGAGGGGAAGTGCTTGGGGCCGGCCAGATATCCGGAACAGTGTATCGCAAGTAGGTTTATAAGTCCCTCGGTACGGGAATGCCCGCAGGGGCTAAAGCCCGACGTCAGTGGGATCGATGGCGGCGCGGCTAAAGCCGCACCCTTTCAAAACTCTGTCACACGGCTAAGGCAGCGGCCTTCAAAAACTTGTGGCGACGCTGAGGCCGCGTTTTTCTGTGCCGATTAGACGGAGCTGCCGGGCCAGGTCATGTTGAACTGGTCGTGGAGGAATTTTTTGGCTTCTTCGCGTTCTTTGATGGGAGTGTCGGGGGTCGAGTTGAGGTAGAGGATGTAGGATTCGGCGGTGCCGTCGTTGTCGCCGTCGATGATGTGCTTCTGGGCCTGGGCGAAAATCTTGGAGGGAAGCGACTCGATTTTTTCCTTCACTTCTTTAATGAGGGCGACGCGGGCGGCGACTTCCACGTCGCCCATGAACTGGTTTTCGTCGGGCGCGGCGCCCATCTGCTTGATCCCCTTGGTGTCTTCCGGCTTGACGTTTTCGAGTACGACGAACTCTTTCTCGTTCGAATTTTTGATTGATGGATCGGAGGCAATGGTGTTGCCGTTGAGGTCGATGATGCGGAAGCCGAGTTCCACGACGGCGCTGAGGTCGATGGTCTTCCTGGTGTAGCTGTAGGGTTTGGGCACGTCCTGGGTGAGGGTTTTGGGCAGAGAATCGAGTTTTCGTCCAGCTGTCTCAACTTTTTTCTGAGCGGCATCGACGTCGTCGGTCGCAGCGGAGATTTCTTTCTTCTTGCCGCGAGCCTGCGCGCCTTCCAGGATTTTCTGTTGTTTTTCCAGGTCGAGTTTTGCGTCTTCATACTCGCGATTGGCTTTATTCCAATCCTCGTTGGGAACTTCTCGTTCGCCGGCGCGATATTCGGAGTCGAGCGATTCGATTTTGGGTTTTGAAATGGGGCGGTGTTCGAGGACGTCGCCGATGAGCTGGAAGTTGGGATCGACGGGAGTGGTGTCAGAGGCGCGGACGATTCTCACGGGGAGAGTGGTGGTTTCGAGGCCGGTGGCGATGGCGTCCTGAAGCTGATCGGCGAAGCCGGCGCTGTCGCGGCGCGAGGTCTGGTCGCGGAAGACGACTTTAATGGAAAGGGTGGAGCGCAGATTGTGGATGGCGGTGTTGCGAGTGCGCTCGTCGCGAACGTCGTCGCGGTTGGATTCGTATTGCTGGGATTCGTTCAGATAGAGCCAGCCGATGCCGACACCGGATCCCAGCGGTTTCTCGCAGTATTTCTTGGCCTGCGCGAAATAGTAGTCGCTGAGAATTTGAGAAACCAGATCGAGGCGTTGTTTGAGGTTCTGATCGTCAGGCTGCAGGGTGTTGGCGCGGCGTAGATAGTCATAGGCTTTCTGCACGCCGATTTCGTCGGCTTTGCCCTGGATGGGGGCATGAGCATCTTTGAGCTTCTTGGCCTCGTCGGAGGCGGCTTTGATGTAGTTGGGAGCGAGGACGGTCATCTGGTCCTGCACCAGAGCGCGCTGGGCTTCGGGCAGGTCGGCGAGAACTTCGTAGGCTTCGATGTAATGTTTGTCCTGCTCGAAGGCGGAACTTTGCTGCAGGGCGGCGTCGGCGGCGGCGCGATTGCTGGTGGTGACGAATGCGGCCTGAGCCTGTTTGAGTGCGGCGGCGGATTCGGAAGTGGGCTTGAGGTCGGAGGCTTTTTGATATTCGACGGCGGCGTCGTGCCATTTCAAGGCAGCGCCGTCGGCCTTGCCGCGATCGAAATGGTATTTGTAGGCGGCGTCGACGATGGCGGTGATGCGCGGTTCCTCGCCGGCGAAGGAGCGGAAATCGGAGATGGAGGCGACGGCTTCATCGAAGTGCTGGGCCGCGATCATGGACTCTGCGCCGTGGAGCGTGCTTTCGACGCGGTTGGTATCGGCGGCGATGGCGGTCTGCAGAGTGATGGACTGGTCGAAGTGGGGGTCGACTTCAAGGGCGTGGTCGTCTAGCTGGCGCGCACGGGCGAGGTGTGCGTATCCCGCGGTATGGGCGGCGAGAGCCTGGCGGTAGGCCTGGAGTTCGGTGCGGGATTTGTCGGCGATGGCTGAGAGATCGGTGCGAACGTTGTCGTGCAGTTTTGCAGCGCCGTCGTTGGAGGGAATGAGTTCGTGGACTTGATCGGCGCGCAGGAGAGCGGTTTTCAGGTCAGGATAGGCCGGCGATGGGCTGGATGCGGAGTTGCGGTAGGAGGCTAAGCCCTCTTCACCTTCTTTGAGGAGAAGTGCGGCGAGGGATGGTTTGGCGGAATCGGTGTGGGCGGCTTTGGGATAGCGGGCGAGGTAGTCCTGCCACTGGAGGACGGTGTGAGCGCGAGTGGCGCGAAGGAATTCGGCGAGTTCGGTATCCGGCGCGGCGACGAAGACAATGCTTACACCCGGCTTGAAGGGCGGGATTGCGGCGGTGCCGGCGGGCGAGGAGCTTAATACTTGTCCGGTTAGCGTGGCGCGGTCGGCGATTTGGGCGAGAGTGAGGGATTCGTCTTTATCGAATTTCAGATTTGAGGGGACGACGCACTCCGGGGCGGAGCCGCGGGTGAGAGTCATGACGCCTGCGGCGTCGCGTTCGATCGAGGTGACTCCGGAATTTAAGGGGATTTTTGCCAGCTTGCCGTAGTTGGATTTGTTGATGGTGGTGGCGCCGCCGCAGGAGCGGACTTCAGCTTTGCCGTTGATGAGGAGATCGGTGACCTGGACGAAGGCGGCGCCGTTCGGTGCGTCGAAGAGTTCGATGGCAGTAAGCGGGGCGTCTTTGGAAAAGGCGGGGCTGGAGGCGACAAGCAATACCAGGACTGTGAGAGTCCTAACTACGGAAGATCGCAGACATAGTCCTGCATGAGACTTCGAACGTCGTGGCATAGACTCCCCAGGGTGATGGATACCGCCATGAATTCGCCTACTTCGGTGACCCGTATCATACTCAGTGTTTTGACGAAGTCAAGCCGCGCAAGTGGTGGGTGCGGGGCACAATCGTGCCAGAGAATAGCGGGGTAAATGATTGCCTGAGGTGCAGATTTGGCGTAACCTACAGCCGAGTTGGGCGCGGTTGGAGACCGCGAGAGCGATGCCGCCATACGAGCCGAAAATCGATAGCCGCGAATTCGAGTTGGCTAACCTTGATCGGTCGAATCTCGAGCGGTCGAATCTGGAGCAGCCCACGGGGACGCGGAGTGGAGGTGTGGCCGGAGAGGGTGGCACCGACATTGCGATTCGGATCTGGAGCGCGGAACGGGGCGCTGGGTTGACGTGGAAGTCGGAGAGCATGCTGGTCGGGATGATGGCGGACCTGGTGGGCGCGAGCCGCGGGAGAATGGCAGAGGAGTTGCCGGCGCTGATGGCGGCGCATTTCGATAATTCGAGGCAGGCGGTCGTGGCGGCGAAGCGGATTCAGACGGCGATGCTGGAATTTGTGGACTGCCGGCCGGGAGAAACGATCGCAAGTGCGATCGTGGTCTACCAGCCGCGAACGACGGGGTCGACGGGACTGAGCGGCGAGATGGTGCAGATGGAACTGGGGCAGGCGAAGCCGGGGCAGATTCTGCTGGAGGAAAATATCGCGCAGGGTTTGCGGGATCTTCCGGGAATTGAATTTGCGAGTGCTTCCGTGATGGGCGCGAACGCCGACGGACCCGGCGGGTTGGCGGAACTGGAGTGGGCATCGGCGGAACGATTGGCGCGGCTGCGCGAGTCGGTCAGTGCGGTGCGAAGCGTGGATGGAATGCCGGTGGGGGCGACGCTGATAGTGGATTCTCCGTTTGCGCTGCGTGGGGCGTCGAATGAAGCGGCATTGAATCGGATTGCCGCGCCACTGGAGTTGGCGGATGCGGGGCGGTCGCCGAGTTCTTTGATGGATGGGCTCGATCTTGAGGAGAAGCCGCGGTCGGCGCGGACAGGAATCCTGTTAGGAGTAGTGGCGGTGGTGCTGGTGGGAGTAGTGATTGCGGTGTTTTATCGTCCTGGAAATGTTCCACCGACGGTCTCGAAGCCGATTGCGCCGCAGGAACAGACGGGCGCGGGGAGCGCGAGCCAGAAGGCTTCGGGAGCAGCTTCGCAGGTGGAACCTGCTGGGCAGAAGTCGGCGGAATCGCCGACGGTGCCGAGCAGGCCGGTTGCCGTGGCGCCTCTGCCGAGCGCTAAGGCCGCTGACAACCGGGCCCGGAAGAAGAAAGAGGCGGTGACGGCGCCGGAAGTGGTTCCCGAGGCGCCGACCGAGGTGGGCGGGTTGACGGCGAAGGACATCCCCGGGCTGCTCGAGTTGGCTAAGAAGGACGCGGGAGCGGGGCTCTATGACAAGGCTCGAGGGGAGTATCAGACAGTGCTTCGGTTGAAGCCGGGCGATCCGGAGGCGGTGGAGGGATTGCGCAGAATCAGGATTGCTTCGGAAAACCAGGATCAGTGAACTGCGCTGCCACGCGGACGTTTTAGGGTTCAAGAGTGAATCCCATGTCTCGCAAAAACAGCGAGACATGGGGCACCCCAGGTCGGGATTCCTGACTGCGCGAGGGTCGGATTTATTCTCGAAACCAATCAACATTTAATTCAGCCACTAATTTAGCCGTGCGAGCTAGAGAGTTATGGCGAGGCCGTTCGATTTCGGTGGAGTCAATCTGACGGCTGGCGGAGACGGCGCGGGGGCGCGTCCGACGGCGGAGACGCCTTTCTGCGTTGTGCTTCTGGGGGATTTCAGCGGACGGGCGAATCGCGGGATTTGCGAACCGGGGACGATCGCGAAGCGACGCGCTGTGATGGTGGATCGAGACAATTTTGACGAAGTGCTGGGGCGCGCCGGGGTTGAGATTCGTTTGCCGATGGAAGAGGATTCGGCGATCACGCTGAAGTTTGGTGAGTTGGAGGATTTTCACCCGGATCGGATTTTTCAGCGAGTTGAAGTTTTCGGCAAGCTGCGTGAGTTGCGAGGGCGGCTGGCTGATTCCGCGAGTTTTCGGAGGGCGGCGGAGGAATTGGGGATTAGTGCGACGGCGTCGAGAAAAATGGACAGCGCTCCGGTGGTCTCGGCCAGCGCGGCGAGGCTGGCTTCGGGCAGTTTGCTGGACGAGGTGATTGAGCAGGAGTTCGTCAGGCAGAACTTGGTCAACCAAAGTCAGGCGCGGGTGACTGGGGAGCGACCGGGGCGCGGGACGGACACGGTTGGCGAGTTTGCGCGGAGAGTGGTGGCGCAGCATCTTGTGAGCAATCCGGATCCGCGGCAGGCGGAGGTTTTGGCGCTTGTTGATCGCGCGATTGGCGGACTGATGCGGGCGGTGCTTCACAGCCCGGACTTTCAGGCGCTGGAGGCGGCGTGGCGTTCGGCATTTCTTCTGGTGCGGCAGCTCGAAACCGGGTCGCGGCTCAAGCTTTACTTGATCGACGTTTCGAAGGCGGAGCTGGCGGCGGAGATTGGTGCGTCGAGCTTTGGTGCGTCGAATCTTGGTGCGTCGAGCGATCCTTCTGGAAAAGATCTGCGGGAGACCGGGGTCTACCGGTTGCTGGTGGAGCAGAGCGTGGAAACCGCGGGCGCGGAGCCTTGGACATTGATTGTGGGGAACTACAGCTTCGGGGCGGGTGACGAGGACGTGGAGTTACTGAGTGGCATGGCGCGGATCGCGAGCCGGGCTGGAGCGGTGTTTCTGGGTGGGGCGGGTCCGAGTTTGTTGGGGTGTGATTCTTTGGCGGCTGCGCCGGAGGTTCGGGAGTGGAAGGCCGGGGCGGCGTCGCGGGGATGGAACGAATTACGGCGGCGGGCTGAGGCGGCGTCAGTGGGTTTGGCGTTGCCGCGATTTCTGCTGCGGCTGCCGTATGGAAAGAAGACGTCAGCGCTGGATACGTTTGACTTCGAGGAATTTCCTGAGACGCCGGTTCATGAAGATTATTTGTGGGGGAATGCGGCGTTTGCGTTGGCGCTAATGTTGGGACAGGGTTTCAGCGAGGCGGGATGGAGGATGCGTCCGGGCAGCGTGGCGGAAATCGAAAAGTTGCCGCTGCATGTTTACGTCAAAGATGGCGAGTCGCAGGCGAAGGCATGCGCCGAGGTGGTGCTTACCGAGGATGCGGTCGAGAGCATGATCGAGGCCGGGCTGATTCCGCTGGTTTCGTTCAAGGGGCGGGATGCGGTGCGGGTGGCGAGATTTCAGTCGATTGCGGAGCCGGCGAGAGCATTGGCGGGGCGGTGGGCTTAGTTCGACGCAGCTTTCGGCTTTTTTGCGGGTAACGCGTTTGCTGAAAAATCGCCGCGCTGACCTCAGTCGCTAAAGCCCCTATCAAAGACGGGCTTTATCGCAGCGCTAGAAGCGCTGTGCCACCCACAATCGGGGATTTCACCGGACCGTTATGCCGCCGCAATATGAGGGAGGTGTTAATTATTCCTTAAGCTGTGCGAGCGGGGGGGTGTAACGATCGGGGCGTTGGGGACACTATCCTGACATGCGGCCGGCGGAGATATCCTCGAGATTCCGGAAAAAGGGCCATTCCGCAGGAGAAAAAGGGGTTCGTGCTTGACTGTGGTTTGGGCATGTGATAAACCGTTGCTCCACGACCCGTTCGGTCAGATGGCGAGAGTCTGGCTGCCTTCAGGATTAGGAGCCCCCTGCCCGAAACGTTCCCCGGTCGACTGCAATACCGGTATTGAAAACATCTAGAAACGGCACATCCTAGAAAACCGCACGAGCAGGGAGAAAACATGGCAAAACCGAGCACACAGCATAAATTGGACCGGGTGCGTCCGCCCCGGGTTCAGATTACTTATGACGTAGAGACTGGCGGAGCGATTGAGATCAAGGAACTGCCGTTTGTGGTCGGCGTTCTGGGCGACTTCACCGGACAACCCGAGCAACCGCTGCCCAAGTTGAAGGAGCGCCGCTTTGTCGAGGTGACGCCGGACAATTTTGATTCGGTGCTGGAGAGCATGAAGCCGCACCTGTCGTTCGCGGTGGAAAACAAGCTGAGCGAAGACTCCAACGCCGGACAGATCCGCGTGGATTTGAAGTTCAAGAGCCTGGAAGATTTCGAACCGGAGCAGGTGGCGCGACAGGTGAAGCCGCTGAAAGAACTGCTGGACCTGCGCACGCGCCTCAACGATCTGAAGGGCACGCTGCAGACTAACGATAAGCTGGACGAAGCCTTGCTCGACGCCGTCAGCAAGACCGAGAAGCTGGACAAACTGAAATCCGAAGTTGGTAAGGGGGAGCCCAATGCCTGAGACCCAGAAAGTTGCTGGCAGTTCGGCCGTGGTGGAGCAGGCCGCAGAGTCGAGCCTTCTCGACCAGATCGTAGAAAAGGGACGGTTCTCGGACCCGACCGCGCGCGAGCGGGGCAAGGGACTGATCAAGGAATTCGTCGCCCAGGTTCTGGAAGGGTCGATGACGCTGGGGCGGGATGCCGACCAGATGATTTCGGCTCGCGTGGCGCAGATCGATCATTTGATTTCGCTGCAGTTGAATGAAGTGCTGCACAACGCGCAGTTTCAGAAACTGGAGTCGACCTGGCGCGGACTGAAATATCTGCTGGACCAGTCGGAGACTGGAACGCAGTTGAAGATCCGCATTCTGAATGCGTCGAAGAAGGACTTGCTGCGCGATCTGCAGCGTGCGCCGGAATTCGACCAGAGCGCGATGTTCAAGAAGGTGTACGAAGAAGAGTACGGCATTTTCGGCGGCGAGCCGTTCGGCGCGCTGGTGGGCGACTACGAATTCAGCAAGCATCCGGAAGATCTGGAGTTGCTGGAGAAAGTTTCGCAGGTCGCGGCCTCGGCGCATGCTCCGTTCCTTTCGGCGGCATCGTCGGAGTTGCTGAATATGGACAGCTTCACCAATCTGGATCAACCGCGCGATATCGGCAAGATCTTCGACAGCACCGAGTACGCCAAGTGGAAGGGATTCCGCGAGAGCGAAGACTCGAAGTATGTCTGCCTGACCTGCCCGCGGATTCTGATGCGTCTGCCGTACGGACGCGATACGGCTCCGGTGGAGGGCTTCAACTTCGAAGAGGGCGTGGACGGAACCGACCACTCCAAGTATCTGTGGGGTAATGCGGCGTTCGCGCTGGCGTCGAAGATGACGCAGGCGTTTGCTACGCACGGATGGTGCGTTGCGATTCGCGGCGTGGAAGGCGGCGGCCTGGTGGATGGGCTGCCTTCGCACACGTTCCGTACGGATGAAGGCGATGTGGCGTTGAAGTGCCCGACCGAGATTGCCATTACGGATCGCCGGGAAAAAGAGCTGGCGGATCAGGGATTGGTATCGCTGGTGCACTGCAAGGGCACGGACAAGGCAGCGTTCTTCAGCATCCAGTCGTGCAACAAGCCGAAGCTGTATGACAGCGATGCGGCTACGGCGAATGCGCGGATTTCGGCGCAGTTGCCGTACATGATGGCGACCTGCCGGTTCGCCCACTATCTGAAAGCGATGATGCGCGACAAGATTGGCGGCTTCATGTCGCGGGACGAGTGCTGGCGGTTCCTGAATCGCTGGATCAGCAAGTACGTGACGCAGGATGACAAGGCCACGCAAACCGTGAAGGCCAAATTCCCCCTGCGGGAAGCGCGCGTGGATGTGGAAGAAGTGAAGGGGAAACCCGGGGTGTATCGTGCGATCGCATATCTGCGGCCACACTTTCAGCTCGATGAACTCAATGTGTCGCTCCGGCTGGTGGCGGAGCTGCCGGCTGCTGCGAAGTAGGCCGTGGTACTGGTTGGAGCTTTACAACTTGAGCTGTAAACAAGGTCCGATGGCCCTTGAATTTTCGATTCGTGATGAGGAGGAATTGCAATGGCAAGTGACGCGCTTCTATTAATCGCCGGCGTAAACGGTGAATCGCAAGAAACAAATATGACCAACTACATTGAGCTGGACAGTTTTTCGTTCGGCGCATCGAACCCCGCGGACGTCGGCGGCAAGGGTCTGTCGGCTGGAAAGTGCTCGCTGTCGGACTTCAGTTTTACCTGCGCGGTGGATCAGGCGAGCTATCAGATCCTGAACAACCTGTACATGGGCACGCACATCCAGACCACGACTTTTGCGCTGCGTAAATCTACGGGCGCGACTACGCCTTACACCTATCTGCAGGTGATCATGACCAACTGCTACATTACGAGCGACAGCATTGGCGGGGGCTCAGCGGGATCGCCGAACATGAGCGTCAGCATCGCGTACGAGCAGATTGAATATCAGTACTACACACAGGATACGTCGAGCGGCGCAGTCACGCTGGCGGGTCAGGCGACTTACAACATTGGTCAGGCAGCGCAGTCCCAGTAGTCGGGCGGCTGACTAACGTTGGTTCGAAAATGTGGAGGCATCGCTCCCGCTGGGAAGATTACCCGGCGCGGGGCGGTGCCTCCGCTCTCTACGGACAGCTTCCGGTTGCCGCGCCTCCGCTGGGCGGGACGACTGCCGAGCTTTGCAGAATCCAATCCATTGCGTGGGTGCGTGATGACTCCACAAGAACTGTATCGGGCCGGCCATCTGACGGATGCGATCAAGGCCTTGAGCGCGGAGTTGCGGGACAATCCGACGGATGTGAAGCGCCGGACGTTTCTGTTTGAGCTGCTGTGCTTTGCGGGGCAGTATGATCGCGCGGACAAGCAGTTGGAAGTTTTGGGACAGTCTGGGCCGGAGAGTGAGTTGGGGGTTCTGCTTTATCGCGCCGCGTTGTATGCCGAGCGGCAGCGTCACGATTTATTCGAGCAAGGAAAGTTTCCGGCCGAGACAGAAAGCGACGATGCGGAGCGCGGCGGGATGGCCAACGGAAAACCGTTCGGATATTTCTCGGATGCCGACCCTCGAACCGGGGCCAAGCTGGAATTGTTTGCCGCGGGGAATTATTTGTTGCTGCCGCTGGAACATGTAGCGTCGATTCAGATTCCTCCGCCGCAGCGGTTGCGGGATCTTTTGTGGACTCCGGCCGCGGTTCGCACCACGCCTTCATTCAAAGGCACGGAGCTCGGCGAAGTGTTGCTGCCGGTGCTGGCGCCGTTTTCGTGGAAACATCCGGATGAAGCGGTGCGCCTGGGACGGATGACGGTGTGGGAGAAACCCGAGAATTACGAATATCAAGTTCCATTGGGCCAGAAGATGTGGCTGGTGGATGAAGAAGAAATTCCATTTCTAGAGCTGCGCGCACTCGAGTTCAATCCAGCCTCCGTGGCCGCCTGACCTAATCATGCCTTTTCCCGACGAACTGCTGAATCCTATTGAAGGCCCGAATCCGGGCGGTGCGAATCTGCGCTACGACCCGGTGTACGACAAGATTAAAGAAGCGCGGCGCGAGGAAGATCAGCCGCCGCCGGGCATGTCGGAGAGCGACCGCAAGGTGGCGGATAATCCGCAGGTCATTAAACTCACGACTGACCTGCTCACCAATCAATCCAAAGATCTGCAACTGGCGGCGTGGCTTACTGAGGCGCTGCTCAAGCAGAAAGGATTTGCCGGGCTGAAGGATGGATTGGCCTTGTGTTTCGGGCTGGTTGACAAGTTTTGGGACAACTTGTATCCGGAACTCGACGATGGGGATGTGCAGGCACGAGGAGCGCCGCTGGGATTTGTGGGAACCAAGCTGGAGCTTCCGCTGAAGCTGGTTCCGGTGGTGGAGAAATTGAAGTACAACCTGGTCGACCAACAGCAGTCGCGGACGCTGGGATATGAAGACCAGGCGAAGACGGACGAGGCGAAGAAGAACCGCGCGGCGGCGATCAAGGATGGAAAGCTGACTCCGGAGGCTTTCGATAAAGCGTTCGAAGAAACTCCGAAAAAGTTTTACGCGCAGGCCGAACAGGATCTGGATGGGTGCCTGAAAACGCTGGACGGCCTGAGGAAAATTTGCGACGAAAAGTTTGGGGATGATGGGCCAGCGTTTGGGCCGCTGAAAACGGCGCTGGATACGACGCGGCACATGATTCACGGTTGCCTGCAGAAAAAACGCGAGAAGGAGCCTGATCCGGTTGAAGTGGTGCCGACCGCGGAGGGCGCGCCGGGGGCTGAGGGTGACGCTGGAGCGGAGGCTGGTGCGCCGGTGCGGACGGGAGTTTTGGTTTCGCTGGATGGATCGTCGGAGCCAGCGGACCGGATCGATGCCATTAAGAAGGTGGCGGAAGCGGCGGCGTTTTTGCGGCGGCGGGAGCCGAATAGTCCGGCTTCGTATTTGATGTTGCGCGGGTTGCGATGGGGAGAGTTGCGGGCAGCGATTGATTTGGCGGACCCGACGCGGCTGGAGGCTCCGCCGACGGAATTGCGGCGGCATTTGAAAAAGCTGCTGCTCGATAAGAAGTACGAAGAATTGCTGGAGGCTGCGGAGAGCTCGATGGCGCTGCCCTGCAGCCGGGCCTGGCTTGACCTGCAGCGTTTTGTGGTGGAAGCGTGCGATGCGCTCGGAGGCGGGTACGAGGGGATTGCGCGCGCGATTCGTTCGGAATTGAAGGCGCTGGTCACGGATATTCCGCAGTTGCTGGATGCCACGCTGATGGATGAGACTCCGGCGGCGAATGCGGAGACGCGGGCCTGGCTGGTGGCGATCAAGCAGGGACCGGCGGAAACGGCTGGGACGCCAGAGCAACCGCTGCGAGCGCCGGGTAGTTCCAACGGCGCGGGATCGATGTGGCCGGGGCAGCCGGCCGATGCGTATGCGTCGGCGTTGCAGGCGTTGCGCGATGGGCAGGAGCGGAAGGCGTTCGAAATTCTGCAGCAGGATATTGCGCGCAAGCGTTCGGGGCGGGAACGGTTTCGACGCCGGATGCAGCTGGTGGAAATTTGCGCGACCACCAACAAGGGCAACGTGGCGCAGCCCATTCTCGACGACCTGGCGGCGGCGATTGAACTGCACAAGCTCGATGAGTGGGAAGATCCGGGCGTGGTGGCGGGAGCGCTGGCCACCATCATGAAGATGAGCACCAAGATTCAGGCGGACAAGGCGCAGCAGCAGAAATTATTCGAGCGCATCTGCCGGCTCGATCCAGCGCAGGCGCTGGGAGATGGGAAGTAGGGGATGGCCAGGCGAGATGCGAGCGGGCCGGTCACGCTCTCGGTGCTGGACCGGCTGATTGATAAGGATCCGAAAAATAGTTCGGAGATTCCCCTGACGCGCGCGCAATCGTTGCGCGAGTTGAAGCTGTCGCTGAAGCGCGATCTGGAGTGGCTGCTCAATACTCGAAGAACAATTGATCCCGCTCCGGAATCGGCGCGGGAAACCGTGCGCTCGGTATACCACTACGGGTTCGCGGATATTTCCTCGAAGTCTGTTCTGTCTTCGCGCGACCACAGCGACCTGATTCGAGAGATGGAATCGGCAATTGCCATCTTTGAGCCGCGGCTGAAGCGGGCGCGGGTGCGGATGGAGCAGGTGGAAGGCGGATATCGCACTTTGAAATTTGTGATTGAAGGATTGTTGTGCATGGATCCCGCGCCGGAACCGGTGCGTTTCGATACGGTGCTGGAGCTGGGCAAGGGCGAGTACGAAATCAAGGGAGCCGATCTTGCGCAATGAGCTGAGGAATTATTACGAGAGCGAGCTCACGTTTCTGCGCCAGATTGGGGCCGAGTTCGCGGACAAGTATCCGAAGATTGCGTCGCGGCTGGTGCTGGAGCCGGATCGCTGTGAAGATCCGCATGCGGAGCGGATGCTGGAGGCGTTCGCGCTGCTGGCGGCGCGGGTGCATCTGCGCATCGACGATGACTTTCCGCAGATCACCGAGGCGCTGCTGAATATTTTGTATCCGCATTATCTGCGGCCAGTGCCATCGATGTCGGTGGCGCAATTTCATACCGATGCGGAGCAGGGCAAGCTGACCAGCAGCCTGACCGTGCCGAAGGGGACGGTGCTGTATTCGCGTCCGGTGGAAGGCGTGCCGTGCAAGTTTCGGACGTCGTATGAGGTGACGCTGTGGCCGTTCAAAGTTTCGCAGGCGCAGTGGATGACGCCGGACAGGATTCGACCGGCGTTGCGAGCGTCGGAAGCGGCGGTGCTGCGGGTTGAGCTGGAATGCTTTCAGGATGTTTCGTTCGAGAAGCTCGACCTGGAGTCGCTGGCGTTTTATTTGAACGGCGAAAGCGCGGTGGTTCACGGGCTGTACGAGTTGCTGTGCAGAAACTGCGTGCGAATTCTGGTGCGCGATCCGTTGAATCCGAAAACTCCGGTGCGCGAACTTCCAGTGCGAAATCTGCAGCCGATGGGATTCGGGGAGACGGAAGATGTGTTGCCGTATCCGCGGCGTTCGTTTGTGGGCTACCGGCTGTTGCAGGAGTATTTTGCGTTTCCGGAAAAATTCTTCTTCATGAACTTGAAGGGTCTTTCGGAGCTGGGGCGGGCGGGGCTGACGTCAAAGGCGGAGATTTTATTTATGATCTCGCCGTTTGAGCAGGATGGGCGACACCAGCGGCTGGAAGTCGCGGTGAATGCGAAGACGCTACGGTTGGGATGCACGCCGGTGATCAATCTGTTTTCGCAGACGGCGGAGCCGATTCTGGTGGATCAGACGCGCTACCAGTATCCGATTGTGCCGGACGCGCGGCGGCGGCAGACCATGGAGATTTATTCGGTCGATGAAGTAGTGAGCACTGACGCGGAGACGCATGAGACGGTGCATTATCATCCGCTGTATTCAGAGCGGCATGTCGTGGCGGGCACGACGCCGGCGTACTGGTATGTGACGCGCGCGGCGTCGACGCGCAAGGGCGATGAAGGGACGGATGTATTTTTGTCGCTGGTCGATTTGTCGGCGCGGCCGATGCAGCTTGATTACGACACGGTGACGGTGCGGAGCACGTGCACGAATCGCGATCTGGTGACTCGGCTGCCGTTCGGCAGCGAGAATGGCGATTTTGAGATGACGGGGATGGCGGCGATCAAGCGGATTGTGGCGCTGCACAAGCCGACAAAAACTTTGCGGCCGCCGCTGGACGGGAAAACTTTGTGGTGCCTGATTTCACATTTGTCGCTAAATTATCTTTCGATTGTGACGGATGGGAAGGAAGCGCTGCAGAAAATTCTGGAGCTGTATGATTTTTCCGATTCGCCAGAGACCAAGAAACAGATCGGCGGAATCACCGGGGTGGATGCGAAGCGGCATTTTACGCGGGTGATATCGGAGCACGGCATCAGTTTCGCGCGGGGCACGCGGGTGGAAATTGAATTCGACGAGGAGCAGTTCAGCGGCGGCGGGGCTTATTTGTTTGCCAGCGTGCTGGAGAAATTTCTGGGTCTGTACGTATCGATGAACAGTTTCAGCCAGTTGGTGGCGCGCAGCCGCCAGCGAAAGGAGCCGCTGGAAGAATGGGCACCGAGAGCGGGACAATCCGTTCTGATCTAGCTGCCTCGGAGATTGCCGAGAAACTCCGCCGGGAGCCGTTCTCGTTTGATTTCTTTCAGGCGGTGCGTCTGCTGGAAAGATTTTTTCCAGAGCGGACATCGGTGGGGCAGTTTGCGCATCCCGAGAACGAAGTGGCGCGGTTCGGCGTGAACGCTTCGCTGGCGTTTCCGGCCAGCCAGATCCAGGGCATGGAGTGGCCCGAGGAGAAGGCTGCGAAGATGACCGTGAACTTCATGGGTCTGACGGGGCCGGAAGGGGTGCTGCCGAATCCGTACACGACGCTGATTATCGAGCGGCTGCGGGCGAACGATAATTCGCCGCAGGATTTTCTGGATATTTTCAATCACCGGATTATTTCGCTCTTCTATCGCGCGTGGAGAAAATATCGGTTCGATGTGGCGTGCGAGGAAGGGTGAGCGCGATCTTTTTTCGCGGCACTTGCTCAGCCTGCTGGGATTGGGTACGGATGGGCTGCGTGACCGGCAGGCGGTTCCGGACGACACGCTTATTTATTATGCGGGGCTGCTGGCGCAGCGGCCGCGGTCGGCGCAGGCGCTGCAGCAGATTCTGGCGGATTATTTTGAGGTGCCGGTCAAGATCGAGCAGTTTGCGGGAGGATGGTACCGGCTGGATGGCGAGACGCAGTGCCGGCTGGGCGAGGGAAACAACGAGAGTGAGGAGTTGGGGTTTGGCGCAGTGGTGGGCGACGAAGTTTGGAACCAGCAGTCGAAAGTGCGGATTGTTCTGGGTCCACTAACGCTGGAGCGCTATGCGGATTTTCTGCCGGACGGGCAGGCGTATGAACAGTTAGGAACCTGGGCGCGATTTTTCTCGAACGACGAATGGGATTTCGAAGTGAAGCTGATTCTGGAACGCGAGCAGGTTCCGGCCTGCACCCTGGGAGCGGAAGGCGCGTCCGGCCCGCAGTTGGGCTGGGTGTCGTGGGTGAAGTCGGTGCCGTTCAGCAGGGATCCGGACGATACCGTGCTGGCGCTGAAAGCAGCGGAAGGAGAAAGCCATGAATCTGAAGTCTCTGATCGGCAAGCTTAACGATTCAACGCGCGGGGCGCTGGAGGCGGCGGCGGGGCTCTGCCTGGCGCGCACGCACTATGACATTGAAGTCGAGCACTATCTGACGAAGCTGCTGGACTCAACCGATAACGACGTGGCCGCGATTTTCAAACACTTCGAGATTGATACATCACGGCTTTCCGGCGAACTGGCGCGGGCTCTCGACAAGTTGAAGACGGGCAATGCGCGGACGCCGACGTTGAGTCCGACACTGATGCGGATGCTGATCGAGGCGTGGACGATTGGCTCGATCGATTACAACGCGGGGAATGTGCGCACCGGGTACACGATTCTGGCGCTGGCGACGAATGACGAACTCGTGCGGCTGATGCGGGAGGTGAGCCGGGAATTCCAGAAGATTCAGGCCGACGCGCTGCGCAAGGATTTTGCGGCGATTGTGGGGAATTCGAGCGAGGAGGAGCAGGCTCTGGTTGCGGGTGCCGCTGCGGCGGCGCCGGGTGCGCCGGCTGGAGCGCCGCGGCCGGGAGGGAAGACTCCGAATCTCGACCAGTTCACGATCAACCTTACGGAGAAAGCGAAGGCCGGGAAGATTGATCCGGTGCTGGGGCGCGATCTGGAGATTCGGCAGGTCGTCGATATTTTGATGCGGCGTCGGCAGAACAACCCGATTCTTACCGGCGAAGCGGGCGTGGGAAAAACCGCGGTGGTGGAGGGATTCGCGATTCGCGTGGCCGACGGCGATGTACCGCCGCCGCTGCGGAATGTGATTATTCGAACGCTGGATCTGGCGTTGCTGCAGGCGGGAGCGGGCGTTAAGGGTGAATTTGAAAACCGGCTGAAGGGATTGATTGAAGAAGTGAAGGCCTCGCCGATTCCGATTATTTTGTTCATCGACGAAGCGCACACCATGATTGGCGCGGGGGGAACGGCAGGGCAGGGGGATGCGGCGAATTTGTTGAAGCCCGCGCTCGCGCGCGGAGAGTTGCGAACGATCGCGGCGACGACTTGGTCGGAATATAAGAAATATTTTGAAAAAGATCCGGCGCTGGCGCGACGCTTTCAAGTCGTGAAAGTGGAGGAGCCGATTGAGACGCAGTGCATGACCATGCTGCGCGGGATTGTGCCGTCGCTGGAGAAGCACCACAAAGTTCGGATTCTGGATGAGGGATTGAATGCGGCGGTGCATCTTTCGCATCGCTATCTTGCGGGGCGGCAGTTGCCCGACAAGGCGGTGAGCGTGCTGGATACGGCTTGCGCGCGGCTGGCGCTGGGGCAGAGCGCGACTCCGCCGGCGATTGAAGACAGCGTTCGGCAGATCGATGATCTCGTGGTGCAGAAACGGATTTTGGAGCGAGAGACTGTGGTAGGCGCGGATCATCACGAGCGGTTGGCGGAGATTTCTGCCAAGAGCGCGGAGATTGAAGCGCGGTTGTCTGGATTGCGAGCACGATTTGAGAAGGAACGCGATCTGGTGACGGCGATTCGGGACATGCGTACGCAGTTGGAGGGAGCGGCCTCGCAGAGCGGGAACGCCGCTGCGCGCGCGGAAATTCCTGGAGTGGCTACGGATGCGGGGGCTGCTGCGCCGGGTGCTCCGGCGTCTGCGGCGTCATCCTCGGCAACGTCCTCCGCTACGGCGACTGCGGTTGAAGAGGCTGCCAAGCCGGTGGACGTGGCGGCGGTGCGCGGAAAGTTGGCCGAGGCTGAGGCGGAACTGGCGGCGCTGCAGGGCGAGACGCCGATGATTCGCGTTTCGGTGGATGCGCAGATTGTGGGTGAGGTGATTTCGGCGTGGACGGGAATTCCGGTCGGGAAAATGATGAAGGACGAAATTTCCACCGTCCTTTCGCTGCCGACGTTTCTGGGGCAGCGCGTGATTGGGCAGTTGCACGCGCTGGAAATTATCAGCCAGAGAATTTCGACGGCGCGGGCGCGGCTGGATGATCCGAACAAGCCGGTGGGAGTGTTCATGTTGGTGGGGCCGAGTGGCGTGGGCAAAACGGAAACTGCGCTGGCGTTGTCAGATCTGCTTTTTGGCGGGGAGCGGAATCTGATCACGATTAATATGTCGGAGTTTCAGGAGTCGCATACCGTGTCAACGCTGAAGGGTTCGCCTCCGGGGTATGTGGGCTACGGCGAGGGCGGAGTGCTGACGGAGGCGGTGCGGCGGCGGCCGTATTCGGTGGTGCTGCTGGATGAAGTGGAGAAGGCGCACCCGGATGTGCTGGAACTTTTCTACCAGGTGTTCGACAAGGGACACATGGAGGATGGCGAGGGACGCGAGATTGATTTCAAGAACACGATTATTATTCTCACGACAAATGCCGGCACGGACACGATGGCGAAGCTGTGCGCGGATCCGGAGACCATGCCGGGGCCGGAAGGATTGGTGAAGGCATTGAAGCCGGAGCTGAACAAGATTTTCAAGCCGGCGTTTTTGGGGCGCATGGTGCTGATTCCGTACATGCCGATTCGCGATGAGAACCTCAAACAGATAATCCGGCTGAAGCTGGGGAAGATTCAGCGTCGCATTCAGGAGAATCACAAGATCGAGCTGACGTTTGATGCGGCGCTGGTGCAGGAAGTGGCGAATCGCTGCACGGAAGTGGAGAGCGGGGCGCGCAACGTCGACAACATCTTGACCAACACGCTGCTGCCGGATATTTCGCGGCAGTTGTTGGGACGGATGGCGTCGGGAGATCCCATGGAGAGGATTCATGTCGGGATCGGCGAGAATGGGGCGTTTGAATATCGCTGAGTTTGATCCTCGCGAGATCCGTTGGCTTCGAGATCCTTCGCTTCGCCTGAAGAACGGCTCCGCTCAGGATGACACACGGGTATTACAGGGAAGGTAAGGTTCGTGGCAGACGAGAGCTTCACGCAAGATAACCGGCTAATGGCGGTGGATACTCCGCTGGGGAAAGATGTGCTCCTGTTGCAGGAGTTGACGGGGTATGAGGGAATCTCGCGGCTGTTCAGCTACGACCTGAATCTGCTGGCCTATGAGAACGATTCGATTACCTTCTCCGATATTGTGGGGCAGAAGGTTTCCATCACGCTGCACCTTCCGGATGGAACGCCGCGCTACATCAGCGGTTATGTGAGCCGGTTCACGCAGGGCGAGACCGATGACCGGAACTTCACGCACTACAACGCGCAGGTTGTGCCGTGGCTTTGGTTTCTGACCCGGCAGGCCGACTGCAGGATTTTCCAGAACCTGGCGGTCAACGACATCATCAGCCAGATTTTCAATCTTTTCGACTTCAAGGATTTTCGGCTGAGCCTGAAGAATACTTATCCACAGCTGGAATATTGTGTGCAGTACCGGGAGACGGCGTTCAACTTTGTTTCGCGGCTGATGGAAGAGTTCGGGATTTTCTACTACTTCGATCATTCCACGCAGGGCAAGCACACTCTGGTGCTGGCCGACCAGTCGAGCACACTGACAACCTGCCCGAGTTCTCCCATCAGTTATGACACGCAGGTGGGAGGGCTGGACGATCCGGAAGTGGTCAACAACTGGCACGTGGGGCAGGAAGTGCGCACTGGAAAATATACGGTGACGGATTACAACTTCACGACGCCGTCGACGAGTTTGCTGGCGAATGATCCGACGGTGGTGGATCTCTCGGCGAGCCAGCCGCTGGAGTTGTTTGATTATCCGGGACTGCATACCACGAAAGATCAGGGCGACACGGTGGCCAAGGTGCGGATGCAGGAAGAGGAAGCGGCGCACATGGTGGTGTCGGGGGCGGGGAATTGCCGCGGTCAGATGTCAGGCTACTCGTTCGTGCTGAAGAACCATTATCGCGGAGACCAGAACACAACTTATGTGGTGACCGAGGTGCGGCACTTTGCATCGGCGGGACAGAGTTACACGTCCGCGGGCACGCTGGCTGGGGAAACCTACTCGAACCACTTTTCTTGCATTCCATCTTCGGTCACGTACCGGCCGGCGCGGGTGACTCCGAAGCCGTTTGTGCAGGGACCGCAACCGGCGCTGGTAGTGGGCAAGGCGGGCGAAGAAATCTGGGTCGATAAATATGGGCGCGTGATTGTGCAGTTTTACTGGGACCGGTTGGGAACGAAGAATGAAAACAGTTCCTGCTGGATTCGTGCGTCGCAGCCGTGGGCGGGCGGAAACTGGGGGGCGATGTGGATTCCGCGTATCGGGCAGGAAGTGCTGGTGAGTTTTCTGGAGGGCGATCCGGACCGGCCGGTGATTACAGGCCGGGTTTATAACGCGGACCAGATGCCGCCTTACACGCTGCCGGATTATCAGACGCGAAGCACTTTCATGTCGCGTAGTTCAAAGGGCGGCGGGTCTTCCAACTATAACGAGTTGCGCTTTGAAGATTTGAAGGGTAAGGAACAGATCTTCATGAATGCGGAGATGGATATGGATTTGCGCGTGGAGAAAGATTCGCGCGAATTCATCGGAGCCAACCGGCATTTGATTGTGACTACGAACCAGGTGGAGCAGATTCAGACGGACAAGCATTTGCACGTGGAAGGAAAACATTTCGAGAAGGTTGACTCCGACATGTCGTTGAACGTCGGCGGAAATCAGATGGAGAGCGTGACGGGCAACAAGTCTCTGAACGTTACCGGCGATCAGAAGGAAAGTGTGACGGGGAATGTCTCGCTCAGCGTGACCGGAAATCAGAGTGAGAGCGTGACCGGCAATGTGTCGCTGTCGGTGACGGGTGGAAAAATGGATTCGATCACCATGGGATACATGATGAGCGCGCTGAGCATTCATCTGAGCGCGGAGACGGGGATCGTGATTGAGTGTCCGGTGGGCATTACGTTGAGTTCGGGCGCGAATTCGATTGATATTGGGCCGGCGGGCGTGTTCGTCACCGGAACTCCGTTTGTCTATCTCAACAGCGGGAGTTCTCCGGCGAGTACGTCGGATCCGAGTTCGGGAAATCCAGACAGCCCCGATGCTCCGACGGCTCCGAATGATCCGGACACGGCGGATGATGGCACGAAGGGGACGAAGTTGAACTGAGGGGCGGTTCGGCGCGCCGCGATCTGGCGTGCAACCGTACGGCGCGAACTAGGGCACCATGACTGTCATTTCCCCCGGCATGACGATGCTGATGACGCCAGCCCACATGCACATGAGCGTGGAAGTGCTGTCGAGGGTAGGCATTTCGGCGAGCAGGACGGTTGGAGCGCCGGGAACCCAGGGCGCGACGGTCATGGGAATGCAGGGCATGGGAGTCAGGACGCCCATGGCGGCGGCGGTGGCGGCGGCGACCATGGGATTTGCGGGCGACATGCAGACGCCGAAAGGCATGATGTTGGTCATGGGGATGAAGTCCATGATGTTGGCGTCGGGCACTTCGTCGGTCATTACCATGTTGGTGGGAAGGACCACGAGCGAGCTCGGGGCCATGCCCATGGTGCACATCATCATCGCACCCATGCAGACTTGCATCGCCATCGAAGCCTCCTCGCGCCAGTCTGGCTGCAGGGAATTCTAGCAAAGCGGTAAACGAATGCAAGCTGAGAACGGCATCCGGGAATCTCGGGCGCGAAGTTTTTCGATGCGAATGGTTGTTGCGAAGCGGGGGATTTGTGAATGAGTTCGTGAATACGAGCGGGCGAGGATCGCTGGGAACGGCGACGAACAGTCCGGTCGGCGACGGCAATACGATGGCGCGCACGCAGAACCGGCCATCGGTGCCCCAGGGCGTGACGGCTGATCCGGGCGTTGCCGGAGCGGCGGGACTGGGTGCGGGCGTGCGAGTGTCTGGGCTGAGTGAGTCGGATCGCAAATTTATTCGCGAGATTCACAGCGCCAGGCATTTAGACGGATCGCCTTTTTCGCTGGACGAGTTGCAATTCATGCGGGCAGAGAATGTGCGCTTTCAGGAGCAGGCACTACGCGAACTGGGGCCGGGATCATCCATGGTTGGCTTTTACCGCGAAGTGATTGCGGCCTACGACGAACGAATCACGGAGGCCAAGTCGCCGATCGGAAATGCGATTAACGGACTCAACACGGTACTGGTGGATCCGAACGCGACCGAAAAAGACAGGCGGGATAAAATTGCCGCCGCGCTAGGAGTAATCCGGGAGGGGCAAAAGGCAGGGAAGGACGACGATCCAAGGACTCCCGAGGTATTCGATCTGGTCGGGAAACTGGTGAAGCAGGACGCCAAGGAAAAGCAAGCCGCGCTGAAGGAACTGGTGGATAAGGAGAAACGTTCCTCGGGCGCGGTTTCGGAAGACGAGTTCAGAGACGCGATCCTGAAGGTGATGGGCATCGTGCGGCAAGAGTCACTACTGGGGATTGACGACGATTCCTCCGGGACGGCCAGCGGCCTGGGCCATGTGGTCGAGTCATTGAATCTGGTAGCGGACCGGCGCGTGGCGAATCTGAAGGATTTGATCGCGAAAGAGAAGCGTGCTCCCGGTTCGGTTTCAGAACAACAATTTGCGAAGCTCGTGAAAGCCGTGTTGGGAGATGAACGTACCAAGGAACTGCTCGGCATTTCAGATTCGCTCGGAAACGGAATGGGCCCGGTAATCGAAGTCCTGAAACTTCTTCTGCAGCGAAGAAGAGACGCCATCGATGGGTTGTTCAAAAAGCAGAGCACTCAGGGCAGCAGGGTCAGCAACGCGCAGATCAATCAGGCGATTTCAGACTACAACGTTGCGAAGGAGCAGGCGACCATGTTCGGGCTCTCAGTCCCGAATGCTCCGGACCTCCTGGACCAGGATCCTAAGGTCGAATCGCCGCCGCGTTAGAGAGCATTGTGAACGATGCTTCCAGCAATTGTTTCGCTGCGACGGGTGCGGAGTTCAGCATCGGCCTGCGATCTTGACAAGCGAACTCGTGCCAGTGCAATCGCTTGCGCGGGTCGGCAGCAGCCGTTCTATGGAAACGAACTAAAGGGGAATCCCTACCGTTACCCCCCGAGAAACCTTAGTCACCTTGAAGACGGGTGACGCATCTTAGACTATAGGTAAGCATAGGTAGAGCTAGATCCCAGTTCCGTTCGAGGACAGGTGAAATGGCGAAGTCGAAGTTGACATCGGGGATGTGGCGGATCGACCCCCAGAAGTGGACGCGGGTGATTGATCGCTGTGGTCAGCCGGTGGCTTCGGTGGAAGCCGATGGAGATCCGAATACGAATGCGAGCTTGATTGCGGCCGCGCCGGATATGTTTGAGTTGTTGCAGACTCTGGAGAGTGATGCAACGATTCCGGAGAGTTTGCAGGAAGAGATTCAGTTGGTGTTGCGCCGCGCCCGCGGCGATTTTGGACTGGCGGTTTTTTCCCGGAACACGGCACGCGCCTTCCGCGTGCGGACTCAGGATTGGCTGAAGTTTATGGAAGGCTTGTGGAAGCCTGACCGTAGCGGCGAGAAATAACGGGTTCGCTTCGACCTTTCGCTCTGCACCATTCCGGAAACGTCACCGCTTAGAAAACTCCCGCTCTAACAATTTTCCCGCTGACCAAAAAAGGCGGTCGAGCCGCGCTCGACCGGACAGGCGAGGGTGGCTGTCCCCACATAAAGCCCCGGCTTGGCCGCTATGGATTTGGCCTTTGCTTCCTGGCTCAGGAATTGTTATTGTGGGCAGCCGTGCTGAGAATGGCCTGCGAGGGTCTTCTGGGCCCGTCATTTTCCCCCAGCTTAGGCGAGCGCGCTGCGATTCTATGAAGCAATTAAAACCAGTTCTGTGGACCAAGGGGACGTTCCTGACGCCGCAGCATTTGCAGGTGCAGGATCGCTTCATTGAAGATGCGCTCAATTTTCGTTTGCAGGCGCTTAAGTTTTGTCCGTGGGGATTTCGCGAGCTGGCGATTAATGCGGAACTGCTGACGGAAGGGCAGTTTGCGGTGACGCGCGCGACCGGAATTTTTCCGGATGGATTGCTGTTCGAGATTCCAGAGGCGGATCCGCCGCCGCCGTCGAAGTCGCTGGAAGAATTTTTCGATCCTGAAACCAAGAGCCTTGACATTTATCTCGCGATTCCTGACTACCGGCAGCGCGGGCTGAATGTTTCCACGGGAAAAGATGGAGGGTCGCGATACCTGGCCGAAGTGACGGCGTTTCGTGACGAAAATACCGGGGTGAGTGAGAAGCCGATTCAGGTCGCGCGAAAGAATATGCGGCTGCTGGCGGAATCGGAGAATCGCGAAGGCTCGTCGGTGCTGCGGATTGCCAATGTGGAACGGACTCCGGCAGGGACGTTTCAGATGAATCCACGGTTCATTCCGCCGCTGATTGAAATCGGCGCGAGCGAATATCTGGTGGGATTGTTGCGCGGGATGGTGGAGTTGCTTTCGGCGCGCAGCACGCAGCTTTCGGCGGGGCGGCGACAGAAGAATCAGAGCCTGGCGGATTTTACGGCGTCGGATATTGCGAACTTCTGGCTGCTGTATACGGTGAACTCGAACTTCCCGATTTTTTCTCATTTGTATGAGAGCAAGCAGGGGCATCCGGAGGAGCTGTATGCGGCGATGGCCGGGCTGGGAGGATCGCTGACGACGTTTTCGCAGAAGCTGAGGCCGCGCGATCTGCCGCTCTATGTGCATGATTCGCTGGGACCGATTTTTTCCGAGCTCGATGAGAAACTGCGCGTACTGCTGGAAACCGTGGTGCCGACGAATCTGGTTTCGTTGCCGCTGAAGCTGACGCAGGAATCGATTTATTCGACGGCGATTGATCACGACAAGTATCTGGTGAACACGCGCATGTACCTGGCGGTGAGCGCGGAGACCAGCGAAGAGACCATTATTCAGAAAGTGCCGCAGCTGGTGAAGGTCTGTTCGGCTACGCACATTGAGCATTTGATCAAGCAGGCGCTGCCGGGAGTGCAATTGCGGCATCTGACGAATCCGCCGAGCGCGATCCCAGTGAAGTTGAAGTATCAGTATTTTGCCCTAAACCAATCGGGACCGGCGTGGGAAGCGGTGACGCGCGCGCGCAACTTTGCCGCGTATGTGCCGGGAGAGTTGCCGAATCCTACGATGGAGTTGTTGATCCTGCTGCCGCAGGCGGGGTGAAGAGATTAATCAAGAGCCTGTAACCGCGGAGAGCGCAGAGGAAATCCGCAGAGTTCTTTGAGAAATTCAAATCGGGCACTACCAAGAACCTGCGCGGCTGGCGACCGTTCTGCGGTCGCTCAGTGTTTCAGGACAAAATACAACACCACCAGAACCGCCAACGCGAAAATAACCGTCAGCGTCAGAACCAGCGGCCAATAAGAGACCGGAGGCACTGGAACGTCTACTTTCGGAGCCTTGGGGGGTGGCGGGAGAGTGGGCGCCGCGAATTTCGGCGCGGCTGGAGCCGGCGGCATGGGTGGAGGCGTCAGCTTGGGCAAGGGCGGCATGGGTGGTGCAGTGAAGGCTGGGGGAGTGATCGACTTGGGCGCGTCTTTGTCGGCGCCCGAGCTGTCCGCAGCGGGATGTGGCGGCCGCAAGGAAATAACCTGGGTATAGGCGCTGGGCCCGCTGGGGGGCGGAGGAGCGGGAGCGGCTTCGGGTATAGCCGGGCGTGAGAAGGCGCGTGTTGCACCGTCGGGAGGGATAGACGATGCGGGCGAGTTCGGCATTGACGAACTGGCGGGCGTGGGCGCGGGAAAGATCGGAGGTGCTGGCGCCGTATACGCGGGCGGCGGGGAGGCGAACGGTTCTCGCATCGGCTCGGGAAATATGGGAGAAGGTTCTGCGGCCCGTTGCAAGCCGGATGGCGGCGCGGTCGGGTTGGGAGTTGGGCTCGGGAACGACGCCGGCATCGTACCGGGAATTGTGCTCGGCACCGTGTTGGGGATGGGGCTAAATCGCGTGCTTGAAGTCCGCGAGGGAATGTCCGGGTTAAACCAACCGGTGAATCCGGTGCCCGCGGGCTCGTTTCCGGCGACTCCAGGTGAGGGAAGCGGCTCTGGAGCTTGCGGCTTGACCGCGCCGAACATGGCGGTGAAATCGCCAACGGGCTTTTGCGGAGGCTCGGACGGTGGAGAAATATTAGGAGTTTCTGAAAGACGGTCGCCGCGGAACGGGCCTTGGAAAAAACTGGTGAACTCGCCAGCTTTAGGGCTTTCCTTCGGCGGAGTGTTCTCGGCAGGGAAATTCTTGTCCAGAAAATTTGCGGGAATGGGATCTGCGGGAGGATTACGAACTGCCTCCGACCGAGCCGGAGTTGAAACCGGGGGCGGCTCGGGATTCCACACCGGAGCCGGGCGAATGCCAGAGCGATCGGTTGAAGTGCCGATTCCGGGTGAAAGTGGCGAGGGCGGCTGCGCTTCTTTCGCCGGAAAACCGGGAGCGGGTGATTTAGCCAGCGGTTCGAACTCACGCAGCAATTGCGTTACGGAGCCAGGGGCCGGCATGGGAGGTCGCGGCGTTGCAGGCGTAGGCAGCGTGGGAGATTGAGGCGGGCTGACGACGACGGGAACGGGCGGGGTGAGCGGTTGCGGTGCTCCAGGTATTTCCTGAGTGTCACGCGGTTGAGCCTTGTATTGCTTCACCCAGGCTTGCATGGCGGTTTGATCCGGCAGCTTGGTGATGAGGTAGGCATAGAGTGTGCCGCTGTAGCGGCCGGCTTCGAGAACGAGTCCGGCGGGCTCGGGGGCGAGGCGGCGAAAAGTATCGAGAACCCACTGCACAGTCGGCTGATTGGGTCGCTGCGGGTCGCAATGCAAAATGTGCACCAGCACTCGCTCGCCGCGAACTTTGTCGTTGGCGACAAAGGTTTCCACCGGGCCGGTGGTGAGTGAATCCAGAAGTTCGTACTTGTCCCCGAATTTCATGCCGGATGATCGATCCCTTCAGAGTTTGGCCGAGGAAGTGGCACTTGAGGCGGTTCGAATTCCGGGCGCAGGCAATGGTTTGCCACGCCGTGAGTAACCTGCCTGACGCTGGATTATACCCGCAGTTGCGGGATCGACGGTGAAGAATGAAGAGTGAGAACGGACGGAAAATCCCGATGCCAACGTGGAGGGTTTGGTGGGGAAATGCTCGCCCGCGGAGGGTTGACTGACCGAAGGGCGGCCCTGTGTCCGCGGTGGTTCAGGGCCGTTCGAGGCCGGGATTTTTCTTGACTTGCCAGGATAGCGGGGTCAAAATTGGCCTCAATCCCCCAGGTCACAGATTACGATGCTAGACGCATCCGGAGTTCCTCGTCTGGCTGAAGAATCGCGGGAGTAAGCCGCCCTCTTGGAGAGTTTTGGCGTTCGGCCGCATCTTTCGCTAGAGTTTCGGGTTCAGGTTGGGATGAAACGTTTCGCTTGGGGAAGTCACAATTCAGAAGGGCTTGCTTGCCAGGAGTTTGCGATGAATCTCGTTTGGAAGAGTGGAAGAGTTTTTCAGGCTTCGATGGTGGTGCTGATGTTGCTGGCCGGGTCGCTGACTGCCTCTGCGGACCAGAAGAAGGCGTCCGCGCCCAAACCGGCAGCGCCGCATGCTGCGCCTAAGCCGGCGGCAAAGCCTTCAACCAGCCATGCGACGACGGGATCGCGGCCGTCGACTACGGCGGGGAGGCCTGGGACGACATCGGGAGCGAGGCCGGGCACGAGCCGGCCCGGAACTGGGAACACGAGTAGACCAGGAAGTGGAAAACCCGGCGCGACATCCGGAATGGGCAAGCCCGGCTCTGGCAACATGAGCAAGGGTGGAAGCAGCAATGTGAGCAGAGGCGTAAACCGGCCGGCTCCGGGCAGACAAGTTTCGCTCAAGGGCGGCGGCACGGCGAACATCCGGCCAAACGGCCAGATTCGTTCCATCAATCGGAATGGGATGCACATTGATCACGGGCTGAACGGGAGCCGCCGGATTGAGAGCACGCACAACGGAGCGCGCATTGTCACGACGGGCCGGGGCCGGGGATTTGTGCAGCGGCCTTATGTCACGCGCGGCGGACATGCGTATGTTTCGCGGACGGTGGTGGTGAACGGCCGGGCCTACTCGCACGTATACCGCTCGTACGGTTACGGCGGACACTATTATTACGGTTATCGTCCGGCCTATTACTACGGGGCCGGGTATTACGGATGGGCTTACCATCCGTGGGCCGCGCCGGCTTATTACGGGTGGGGTTGGGGCGGAGCGCCGTGGTACGGATTTTACGGCGGATACTTTGCGCCGTATCCGGTGTATCCTTCGGCGGCGTTCTGGCTGACGGATTACCTGTTGTCGGCGAGTTTGCAGGCGGCGTACCAGGCGCAGGTGGCGGCGAATGCGGCCAATGCAGCGGCGGTGAGTGGCGGAGCGAGCGGCGGCGACAATGCTGCTGCGCAATCCGATGCGAATGCGGGCGGCGATGCTCCGGCGGCTAGCTCAGGCGCGGTTACGCTGACTCCGGAAGTCAAGGCAGCGATTGCGGAAGAAGTGAAGGCGCAGCTTGCCGCCGAGCAAGCTGAGGCGAAACAGCCTGACGCGCCGGCAGCGTCGGGTGGGGCGCAGCCCACGCAGGCCAGCACTGACGAAGTACCGCCGGCTCTCGATCCAGCGCGGCGCACGTTCGTTGTGGCCAGCGATCTGGCGGTGAGCGGGGATGGCCAGGAATGCCAGTTGACCGAAGGCGATGTGATCACGCGCATCACTGACACTCCCGACGACGACAACAAAGTGACGGTGAGCGTTTCGAGCAGCAAGAAGACGGATTGCGCAGCGGGCAAGCAGGTGGGCGTGACGGTCGACGACCTGCAGGAAATGCACAATCACTTTCAGGAGCAACTCGACAACGGCATGAAGGAACTGGCGGCGAAGCAGGGATCGGGCGGTTTGCCGAAGGCTCCTGATACTTCGACGACGGCTTCGGATATTCCGCCTCCGCCACCGGATCCGAGCGCCGAGAAGACGCTGCAGGATCAGCAGGCCAGCGCGGATCAGGTCGAGTCACAAGTCGTGAAAGAGGCATTCAACCAGGGGTCGTGAGCGGTCTGGCTGAGATTGCAGATTTGGAAGGCAGGCGCATCGTGAAGATGCGCTTGTTTTCTGTAGTGGTGCAGTTTGGCTTGCGCGCGGGCCGGTTGAGCGGGAGATCCCTTCGACTTCGCTCAGGGCAGGCTCTTCGCTACGCCTGAAAAACGGCTGCGCTCAGGATGACAAAATCATCCAAAGGACAAACTGCACCACTACCTTGTTTTTTTGGGCGCTGATTCGGGTGGTTGATCCTGAGCGGCAGCATCGCAGGGGCTGCGTAGTTTTCTCGAAGCGGCCAGGTTAGCGGCGAGTCTTGAGGAGTTGTTCTTCGGTCTGTTGTGCCGTGCGCGCTCGCGTTAGCATTTCCTTTGCCGTCTGGTTGCCGGGGTCGGCTTCGGTGGCTTTCGAGAAGGAAGCGGTGGCATCGGCATAGTTGCCATTATCCATCGATTTGGTTCCTGCACTGATCAGAGACTCGGGAGTTTCGGCTGCGGCTGCGGGTGGTGCCTGGTTTGCAACCGGCGGGTTTGCTTCGGTCGGGGGCTGCGGATATTCCACTCGATTCACTACTGCTGTGACGCCGCGCACCGACGATGCGAGATCGCCAGCGGCGATGAAGTCGTCTTTGCTCGAGACCTTTCCGTCGATGGTTACTTCCCGCTTGTCGGACACAGACACTCGCAGATCTGCCTGATGAAGCGCAGGCACGGCGTTGAATCTTGCGTTGATGGCATTCTCGATCCGGATGCGCTGGTAGGCCTGGTACTTCATATAGCCGACGCCCGCAACCAGCGCGGCTGCGATGAGCAGAACCACGAGAACGACGATCTGCGCGAGCTGAAATTTTTTCGGCGGGACAAATACGTGCTGAGCTGCGCTGTTCACCACTGCCGGACCCGCCTGCGGTGAAGGGCTTGTGGCCGGCGACGGCTGCGGCGCTGCCGGAAGCGGCTGGGTCATGGGCAAGGTTGGCAGCGGCGCGGGGAGTGACGACGACGGCTTCGGCGACGGTACATTCGCTGCTGCGGAAGGCTGAGGCATCGGCACGGTCGGGGCGATTTGCGACGGGCGGCTCGGGGAAGGGATGGGCTGCGTGGTGCGGACCGGCGTGACGGGCGGCTGCGAGGCTGGCGCCGACGGCGGGGTGAGGTTCGGCGCGGTTCTTTGCGTCACGGGGACGCTCGGAGGCTGAGCGTTCTGTGCCGGAAGCTTCTGCGTGAGAACTTTCTGCGTCTGGATATTCTGCGCTGCCGCATTCGACGGGGGTTCGGTCAAGGATTGCTCGCCGGTTGAGTGGGCCGCTGCTACTTCATCGAGCGCGGCGATAAATTCTTCCGCGGTTTGGTAACGCAGGTCGCGCGATTTATCGATCGCCTTCAGAATGACGCGCGATAGAGATTCGGGGATGTGCAGGTCGGGGGCAAGTTCGTGGGGCGGACGAACCGTTCCCTGGATATGCTGCATCATCAGAGAATATGGAGTGTCGCCCTCGAAAGGTAGCTGTGCCGTCACCATCTGATAGAGCACGACGCCGAGCGAATATATATCGGTGCGGCCGTCGATTTCTCCGGCGGCCTTTTTGCCCATGAATTGTTCGGGGGACATGTAGAGAGGCGTGCCCACGACCATGCCGGTCATGGTCATGCCAGACTGCGCTTCGCCGGCGACTTCGCGCAGTTTGGCGATGCCGAAGTCGAGTACTTTCGCAATTTCCTGACCGCTCTCATCAGTGGCGAGAAGAATGTTGGCGGGTTTGATGTCGCGATGGACCACGCCGAGCTTGTGGGCAACGCCGAGGGCGCTCGCCGCCTGAGTGGCGATGCGCAGCGCGCGCGAAACCCGGAACGGCCCTTCGGCATGAAGAATCTCGCCGATGTTCTTGCCCTCGACCAATTCCATGACGATGTAGGGGCGGCCGTCTTCGGTGTAGTCGAAGTCGTCGACGCGGACGGCATTGGGATGGCGTAGTTTTCGGGTGACGACAGCTTCGGTCTGGAAACGCTGCAGGAAGTTGGCGTCGCCGGCGATGGCGTCGCTCACGATCTTGATCGCGCAGACTTCGTTGAAGGTGAGGTGACGGGCGCGGTAGACCACGCCCATGCCTCCGATGCCGATGCGATCCTGAATCTGATATTTGTTGCGGATGACCATGCCGGGCTGAAATTCGTGCGTGTTCTGCAGGCCGGTCTGATCGGCCGGACACACGTTGTAATCGCCGGGATACGTCTTGTTACATGTGGGACAGTATTTCATGGGCCATGCGAGGCGGGAGCCGAACAGGTCGGTGCAGCGCCCCAAGAATGGCTTAGAGTAGCACGAAACGAATGCTCCGGCGCAGTGTCTCGGGCGAGGACACGAGCGCCGCCGGGAACTCACAACGGTACGAGTGGACTTGGCAGTTGCGATTGACTTCGGGCAGGGGCGGAACTAGCATCGACGTCGGGCGGTTGGCGATTACTGGTTTTTGCGTCGAGGCAGATCAGCAAGCGTCCGGCCTCGAATGACCCGTGCACGGCATGATCCCCGCATGAAGATTTGCCGAAACAGAATTCGCATCATCGCACTGTGCCTGGTCTCGGCCATTGCTCCGCTGGCGCTCGTGTGGGCGCAGACTCCAAATATCGAGCATCTCAAAAAGCAGGCGAAGGATAATGACGCGGAATCGCAATTTGAACTGGCGAAGGACTACTTGTTGGGGGCCGACGGGGTGACGAAGGATTCAAAGCAGGGAGTCGAATGGTTGCAGAAGGCGGCTCGACTTGAACATGCTCCGGCGCAACTCGCGCTGGCAAAAATGTATCTCGACGGGCGCGAACAGAACATTCACAAAGATCCCAAGCAGGGGCTGGAATGGTTGCGCAAGGCCGCCGAACATGGCTACGCCCCGGCGGAACACGACCTGGCGGTGATGTATCGTGACGGAGATGCGGAGACGGGCGTTCCCAAAAAACCTCATGACGCTGCGGCTTGGTTTCGCAAGGCTGCACGTCAACCGGGTTCCCTGCAGTCGCAGGGCAGTCTGGAAGATATGTTTCACGCGGGTTTGATCAGCAAGCAGGAAGCGAACTGGCACGGGCCCGAGCCCACCAAAGAGGCAAAAAACGCCGGGACGGAGAAAACTAAATCAACGGCGTTCTCTTTGGCTGAAGTTGAAACCGGACTCAAGGGCTGGATCACCAGCAACCGCATGGCGAGTCTGGTGCAGACCTATGGAGTGAATTTCAGCTTGAATGCTGACACCCAAAAACTTCTGCTCGCGGACGGAGCCGACGCGAACTTGCTGCAGGTGATTTCGGCTTCAAAGCGTTAGCGCGGATGTGTTCTTGCAGCATTCGCGGCTTACTCTTCGCCGTCACGATCCGCTCCCGACCTCAGTTAGGCAGGACCACCGAGCCGTTGGCTCGCCGCGCAACCAACCTGCCGCCTTTGAGCAGCACGTAATTATTGTCTCGCCATAGGCTCCGCTTGCTCAGATAACTGGCGCACCAGATGATGAAGCCGTGGAGATCTCTCAGGGGATAGAGCAGCACCCAGCGTCGCGCCGCAGGGTCGTGCGAGGCGGACCAACCGACGAGCCAACACTCCAGCATTCGATTTACGAGCGACGCGGCCAATAAGCCGACACCCAGCCAAGGCATGCCTAAGAGCAGGCCGCCAATGAGGCCGAGAATTCCAAAGGGCACGGCGAAGGTTAGCCCCGAGCCGAAGTGACCTTTGGGGCGCGAGTAACGAGTGCCCATCGCCCAGCGCAACTGGCGCTCCCACATTTGCCGGAAAGTCATGGGCGGGGAAACGTGATCGACGACGTGGCTCGACAGCACTACGCGGAAGCCGGCCTTATAAATGAAATTGCCGACAACGAAGTCGTTGGAAAGATATTCGCGGCAGGCGGCGTAACCGCCAATTTTTCCGATGGAATCTTTGCGCAGCGCGATGGTCGGCCCTAATCCGAATTTCATGCCTTCCAGCAGATTGGCGATTAAAACTCCGGCGGTGAATTCGACCGACATGCCGATGGCATCGAGAGCGGCCCAGGGTCCGCCGGCGCTCTTGCCGCGAAATACGCAGGTCACGGCGCCTACTTTAGGATCGAGGAGGGGCGACACCACATCGCGCAAATAATTCGGACCGACTTCAACGTCGCTGTCGCTGGTGACCAGAACGTCGTGCGCCGCGATTTCGGTGAGGCGATGGAAGCAATAGTTTGGCGCATTAGGCCAGGGCGGTTGCCCGGTCACCAGGATCTGAGTGTGAATGTGAGGGTAGCGCGCGCAGATCTCGCGGATGACAGGAAGAGCGGGATCGTCAGGTTCGTCGGCCGCAAACAGGATTTCATACTCGGCGTAGTTCTGGCGGAAAAAGCTCTCGATATTTTCTTTCAGCCGCGCCTCATTGCCGTGTACGGGTTTCAGAACGGAGACGGGCGGGAGCTTGGCTGGCAAATTCGCCAGGTCTTTCCGTTCCTGATCCGCAATGCGCCGGAATTGGATGACGCCGAAAAGAGCGAGAAAGAAAACTACTGCAGAGGAAATGGTTCCGACTACGGCCACTCCCAGGATGATGTATGCGATCAACAATCGTGCGCTCCTCTGAACAGCAGGCGCTGGGAAAGGCGTAAGACGCGGCCTCTTCTCAGGTTGCCGACGGAATGCACAGATACGGCAAAGCTGTGCACATTATTTTAACAGAATGAAGGTGAAGAGACGCGATGTTGCGAGTTCCCCGCGAGCGTGGCGAGTTACTGGTTTGGGTCGCGATTGGTGAAGATTAGCTTTCCACCACTGCGCGCCAGTTGGAACGACTTCAGGCCGAGCAATTCCTTCGGTTCTTCCTGGTCGGTCCAGAGAAACACTTCGGCCGGCCCCTTCCACAATGCGGCCAGCGATTGCTGGGTCTCGAAGATATGCGGAGCATCGGGAAACTTCGCACCGTACCAGAGATTTCCGCTGGGCGCGTGCAGAACGTGCAACTGGACTCCCGTATAGAAATTGAGGGTCGAGGCCTCATGGTATTGACCATCGACCACGATCACATCGCCGCGATGAAACTTCTGTTGAATTGCGGCCGCGAGGTTATAGGAAGAAAGAATCGGAGAGAATGTGCCAAAGGATGTGTGGATGCAAGCCAGCAATACGACCATCATGGCGACCAGGGTAACGTTGCCGGCGAGCGGGCGACCGCGGCGTCGCAACATCCAATTGAATCCCGTGCCGAGAAAAAGGCCGAGCGTCGCGCCCAGGAGTGGAACGCGAAACGCGCCCAAAGCCTGTGGCGTGAGGTCAAACACATGGCCGAGGGAAAAGTTATAGTCTTCGGGATTTTTCTTGAGCAGGTCAGCCAGGTCGGCGCCGGGAATGGGGGGGTGCGACACCGACAGAAGATAAATCCCGGCCACGAGCGCGAGTCCGCCGAAAGCGAAAAGGAAAGTCGAAGATATTCTTCCCGCCCGGCGATCCGATTCGCGTGCCGCTGAACCGGACTCACGGGCTAGCCAGGCGCCCACCAGAAGCGCCGCTCCAGGTAATGCGGGGATGGTGTAGTACTCCTGCCGCGTCGAGAAACTGAAAAATCCAACGATGACGATCGCCCATAGAAAGAAGAGCAGATTTGCGGATTGACGCCGATCGAACTTTGTCCCGGGCGCGCTGAGCAGTTGGCGCCAGCGAATCGGGAGATCGCGGAGGGCTTGCGGCAGGAATGCGCTCCAGGGCAAGAGCCACGCCAGCAGCAGTCCCCAGAAAATTGCGAGCGGAACTGTGTCATAGCCCGGCGGGACGCGCTTGCCGAGGAAGCGCATGATGTGTTCGTTGACAAAATAAAACCACAGAAATCCGCGAGACTGCCCTTGCGGCGGATTGCGGAGAGCGGCAAGGATGTGCCACGGCGCGGCGATCAATAAGAAAAGCAACGTGCTCGAAACTACATGCAGCCGAAGCAGTCGCCGCAAGTCTCGGGTAAGAAGAAGATAGATGCCGATCGCAGCCGCGGGAAAAACCAATCCGATCAGGCCTTTGGTGAGTACATTCAAGGCGCAGGTTGCGGCGAATCCCCAACAAACCGGGCGCGAGGGCTGTTTTTGTTCGAGCGCCTGCAAGAAAAAGTAGTATCCAAGAGTGAGCCACAACGCGACCAGCACTTCGGGAATGAGAAAGCGCGTGAAAATGAAAAGCCCGAGCGAGGTGACTAGTGCGACGCCTGCATAAAGTCCCCCGGCTTCGCCGTAGGCATAGCGGCCTAATTTATAGGTGGCAAGAACCAGCGCGAGTACGCCCAACATCAGGGGCAAACGCGTGCTCCAATTCGAGATGCCAAAAATCCGGTAGCTGGCCGCCAGGCTCCAATAGAGCAGTGGAGCTTTTTCGAGATAACGGAATCCGTCGGTGTAAAGCGTGACCCAATCGTGGCGCAGAAGCATTTCGCGCGCTGCCTCGGCGTGAACGGTGTCGACGTCGTCGAGCAAGGGAGGACGCGAAATGCCGACCATATAGATGATCGCCCACAGTGCAAGCAGAGTCAGTACGGAGATCCGCCAGTTTGAAAGCAGGCGACTGAAACGGCCGCTCGCCGCATCGGGAGGGTTCTCGATTGTGGCTGCCGGCGTCGTGGGTGAGGGTGAACCGCTTGAATCCATGAATGAAGTTTCCATTATAGTGAGTGGGCGAGGTTCACGACCAGGTGAGAAGCAGAACACCAAAGCAGACAAAGATGGTGGCGAGCCAGCGGCGGCGGTCGACATTTTCATGCAGGAAGAATTTGGCACCCAGGGCATTGGTGACAAAGGTCAGCGCGGCCGACGCCGGGCCCACCACGCTGAGGTCGGCCCATGAGAGCCCGATGAGGTTGCTGAAGAATGCGATGGCCATGAAGAAGACTCCGCCGAAGAGCACTCCGCTGGAGAGGACGCGAACAATCACGCCAAGAAATCCGTGACTGCGGCGGAGGTCGCCGACATCGCCAATGCGGCGCATGGCCAGGGCGACCAGGACATCGCCCGCGGCTGCGGCGCAGACTGTGGTGAAAATACAGAGCCAGGTATATAGCGTTGTCATAGGCGTTCCTCCGCCACGGCCTCAGCGTCGGGCGCGCTTGCCGGAGGATGCTCAGTGCGGGAGGGGCCTCCGGCGACCACGCCCACTCCGATCACGATGAAGGCGACGCCGGCCCAGCGCTGCGGACTGACATGTTCGTGCAGCCAAAAAATGGAGAGCAAGATCATGAAAACGTAGCTGATCGCGGTGGCCGGGAGAACGTAGGTAAGGTCGGCGAAGGAGAGCGCCGTCAGATAGCTGGACATGAAGGCGAGGAGGAAAAAAATCCCTATGATGATAAAAGGGTTGGCCAGCGCAGAGAACACGCGAGTGAGATGGTGAATATCAATTGAGCCCGCGTGCTGCATTCCACGCGCGAGGAACGCATCTCCGGTCGAGCCGAAAAGGACGACGGAGAGAATTACCAGGTACTTACGAAGCGTCAAAGCCAGATCCCTGTTGGATAAGAATCAACTCGTCATACAGCATTGAGGCGCGAACTTCTGCCGCTGGCAAGCTCCCCGTCGCGATCCACCCATGCCGACTCATAGAGTCATCATAATACGTGGACGGTTCGTCGGAGGCGGAAAGGCTGCATCATTGAACGCGGACGACCAGGTTTTTGTTACCATAGATGAATTGCCGTTGCGGAAAGGCCGTAGCGTTGGCCACGTCCGAGTTTCTGATCCGAAGCGAGTCTGGCGGGCAGTCAGCGCAGGGCAAGTCAGCGCCGGTGGTGGCCGGTATGTACTAAGTTGTAATTACAAAAAGGTGAGGGCGCGTAGCTCAGTTGGTAGAGCAATGCCCTTTTAAGGCATGGGTCGCAGGTTCGAATCCTGCCGCGCTCACCAAGATTTCAAAGTAGTTAGTGAATTTCGGCAGGGCCGATTTCGGGCACCCCCGGACACCCAGAGCAAAAGAGACTCTGGTTTCTACGCTGTTGCGGTAACGCTCCGCGCCTTCAGTTTCTCTGAGAATTCTGCCGGAAGCACCATTTGCACGACCTTCTTGTGGGCTTCCTGCTGATCGGCTGAAACCGCTTGTGCGTAAAGCTCCAGCGTAATCTTCGGGGTTGTGTGCCGAAGCTGTGACTGTGCGACCTTCACATTCTCCCCGTTCGAGATCAACAATGTCGCTAGCGACCGGCGTAGCGTGTGCCATCCGATCGGCGCTTCTTTGCTGCTCTTGATTCCGGAGATTCTCTCGATCACAGGACGGATGTGGCGACGGAAGAGAATTTGATAGGTGTAAGGAGTCTTGCCATGATAATGCGGACTGGCAAAGATCCAATCCTCGTCCGATCGATAGGCCGTGTTTTCGCGCCAAAGACGAAGCACTTGTAGCACACACTCCGCCAGTGGCAGTGGGTTGTTCCTGCTTTTGGTCTCTTTCAGTTCGCCTTCGACCATTGCAAACTCGGACTGAAGGATTCCTGTCTCCCAGCCGACATGTTTCCACTTCAGGGCGACTAACTCCGACGCACGGAGAGCCGTGACTGCATCTACGAGTGCCATCGTCGCCTCTCGTAAAGGCAACTGCTCCAGCGTTTGACGAACGACATCTGGGGCAAGAGTCAGACGCTGAATTGAGACCCTGCTGCTTTGGCGAACCCCCGTTGACGCACCGCGATGGCCGGGACTCCCTCCTTGGCCGCAGACTGGATTGCGTTCTACCAATTCCCAGCGGACGCCGTGCGAGAAGATCGCCGACAGCACATTCTTGATCTTCAGTTTGGTTCCGTCCGGGCGCTGGATTTTGTCCAACCATTCTTGAATTTGCATGGTCTTCATGCCGCCGGCAAGACGACCGTGCCAATTCGGTTCGATCCAGTTCTTGATGTACGACTTGTTTGCTTTGCGAGCCGATCTCGATAAGCGTTGTAGTTCGTGGTTGGCGTAGTGGTTGATGAGTTCCCCAAACGTAATCGCCTTTAGGCTCAAGTACTTTTTGTTTTCGTTGAGCTGGCATCGTCGCCGATCGGCCTCTTTGTTCGCTGCCGCTTCGGTGGGGAACTCTTTCGTCGTACCAATCACATCTTTGTGCTGGCGCCGCTGTCCGTTCACTTCCTCGCTCCAGCGGAACACCCACACCGTTCCGACTGCTCTCTTTTCCTTGCGAACCATGCCGCGGTTGTAGCGGACAGGCTTGCAGTGATCGTGACTCAAATGACCCTCCTTTGTGTCTTGTCACGACCAGCTTCTCCATGAACGGAATTTACCTTACCGCGAAGATGTTCCGCAAGCTCTGAGATGAGGAAATACCATCTCTTGCGAGCACTGGATCCGAAAGGATGAGCGGGAATCCGCCCCTCTCGGGCCATCTGTTTTATCGTTCGAGAGGAATAATTCAGAAATTCCCCAGCGGCATTTGCCTCTACAAAAGGCTCGGGTGATTGTGCACCCAGATGCGGAAGAGCTCTAACGCTAGGTTTTCGGCTGCTTGTGTTCCAACCTGCGGTATCTGCGAAATGAAGGGAAGAAGGTTTTCTTGTTCGATTTGGCTGGGGCATGGTTGATCAACTCCTGGCTGGTATTGCGCTTGACAATAACGCAGGAGTACCAATACAGTCAATATGTAACGTTACATAATTTAAATTCGAGGGCGCATGATAGAGAAAGCGGAAACGGCGCATCAGCCGGTGATTTCCATTCGCATCTCCGAAGAACTCCGTTCAAGGCTGGAAACACTGAAGGAAGTCATCGGCCATAAGACGGGCCAAACCGTCTCCACATCCGAGGCCGCAAAGCAACTGCTGGAGTCGGCAAGAGACGACCGTCTTGAGTTGGCAAACCTGCTCACCGAGCCGACCGATTCTCTGCTCAACATTCGCGGGAAAGCGGAGGCACACATGCCGCTCACGCAGGCCGAATGGGCTCTCGTTGCCTACTATTGCGCCAAGGGTGCGCAGTCATTTATGAGTACCGAACAAGGCCAGCTTTCTTATGACTCTCTGGCCGAGATTCTTGAGGCATTTCTCGCCGTTTACGCAATCGCCCGCAGAAGGAAGAAGCTTTCCCTAGACTTCCTCTATTTGATGACGCTTCCCGAGGACAAACAAGTCGCTGCAAAGGAGCCGGACGATGTCGATAGTGACGACCTCCGTCGAGTCGTTACGCGAACGATTCAGATGCTCAGAGACCCGGCTCAGAAGCGCCGACGACCACTGCTCGCCGTTCGCAATCTCTACACGCTCTTGGATCAGGAAACGTTCTCGAATATCGAAAAGCTGAACGAAGTACTTTGGCCATACTGGAACACGCTCTGGCGGGTCTGTGCCCGAGGCCATTACGCTGTTCACCGCAAGCCCTTACGACCGAAACCCGCTGGCGACGACGATGACTTTGAAGCCCCAATGCAGCGCGGATTGCCATCCCAGGAGGAGGGCGGATACCGCCTCGATCTGGTGCGAGAGGAGGGGAACGATTTCTCTCCCTACCTGCATTTTCCTGGCCCGCTTGCGCCACGCTATCCGGTAAATGGATACGCGAGAACTGCGGAATTCCGAAGGATGCTGGAAGGGCTCGATTTGACTCGCCCACTGGCTCAATGGAAAGGACACTATTTCTACGCCCACGTTGGAATCATGGAGAACCAAGAGTTCGATGTGAATTTCTGTGCCTGTGACAACGGAATTAGTTTCGTCTTCCCCATGGAGCACTGGAAGTCCATTCAGAATCTGTTTCGCCGTGCATGGCAGTCGCCAGACGTGATGCAGGCGTGGGACACGTTGGCGTTGGAATATGGCGAGATGTGAGCGAGGCGGTGCTTCGCACCGGAAGAAGGGTGGACACGTCACCCCCAAGTTGGGAACTGCGGAGCGCCAGACGGCGCTTCGATGTTTACGCAGGTTAACTTTCGCTGCGTCAACAAAATTCGTCTCCGCTGGGTGACTGCGATATCGAACGATGAGGTTTGTTTGAGACAGGTGGCCCCAGAGCGTCGAATCGCGTAAACGCGTTGAAGCGCAGGAGCTTCCTGTGAACTAGCAATTACGCAGTTTAATCGCAGCGGAATCAAGCGCAGTAGTGCAACAAGGCGGTTCGTCCAATGAGTAGTCCCCGCGTTCAAGCTAATCCCCAGTCCAGTTTGCCGTTCGGAGAAGAGGCGAAGCCCGGCTTCCGCACCAAGACCGCGGCCACGAGACTGACTCCCGAAGAACTGGGAGAGATAGAAGCTGCCGCCGAAAGCGCGGGACAGGCTCTCTCCGAGTGGCTGCGCGGGACTGCTCTGTGCGCTGCGCGACAGCGGCCCGCTGATCCCGCCGAACTGGTATTGGCCGAAGTCTGGGCGGTGCGTTACACGCTGCTTGAATCTCTTCCATGCAGCCGCCGAGGCCGCAGCGGAAGGCAGACAATTGTCGCCTGATTCCGTCCTCAAAATTCGCGACCAGGCAGACGCACGAAAGCTTCAGCAGGCTCGCAAACTGCTTGAAGAATTCTTCGCCCGCGAGGGCAAGGAAAGAGCTCGTATGCCATGAGTGCCATGCCTTTTCCCGGAAGCTTTTCGCTCTTGACGCCTTTGCTTTGGGTAGCCGCGATGTTCCTTTTGCTACTGGCTGTGCGGAGTGTGTTGCAGAACCGGTCCCCACGTAAATGGCGGGATAGGGAGACGATCGAATGGGGCCCACCTCGGCCAAGTTTGATCCAGAGATGGAGGATAAAGATGGGCAGAATCCGATTCAGACTGCCGAGATTTTCGCAGCGGCAGATGCCAGAGATCGCGCCGAAACCAGCGCCATCAGTGCCCGCGAATGCTCCCGCCGATCCGCCGAAGAAGCCTACCCAGCCGATGCTCGCGCTCTTTGGTTCGACCGTCAATGGTTCGACCATCGGTGCGCCCGAGACCAAACCCAAAGAGGCGTTCGCCTGGGAGAAGACGAAGGGAATCGAATGAGAGACAGATTGCCAAGAACACCACTTCACGCTTGAGGAACGCTCGGTATGCTCACGATCTCGAAACCGCTGTCAGCCAGCCAGGCGCAGACCTACCATGTGCGGGAGTTTGCCTCGCAGGAACAGAACTACTGGAGCCGCGATCAGCAGGGTCACAGTGAGTGGCAGGGCAGACTCGCCGAGCAGTGGGGGTTGCAAGGTGGCGTTGGTTCCGAACACTTTGCACGACTGAGTGAAGGCCAACATCCGCACACCGAAGAGCAGCTCGTACGGCATCAAGTTTCGAGAACCTATGAAGGCAAATTTGGCAGAGAGGTAACCAGCGCCGAGCATCGCGCCGGGTGGGACGCCACATTCTCTGCGCCGAAGTCGGTATCGCTTACCGCTCTCGTGGGCGGCGATGATCGGGTGCGGGAAGCCCATCGGGAGAGTGTACGCGCGGCACTTCAGGAGCTTGAACGATACACGCAGGCGCGGATCGGCAATGTCCATGCCCCGGAGACGACCGGAAAATTCATCGCCGCCACTTTCGAGCACGACACCGCGCGGCCCGTCGATGGCTATGCTGCGCCCCAGCTTCATACTCATGCCGTGATCTTCAACATGACCGAGCGCGAGAACGGTCTCGAAAATGGGAAACAGATGCGAGCTTTGCAGCCACACGAGATGTTCGTGTCACAGCGCTACGTCACGGCGGTCTACCGATCCGAGTTGGCTCTGCGTCTGGAAAAGCTGGGCTACGAACTGGAGCGCGGCAAGCATGGACAGCCGGAAATAAAAGGCTACACGAAGGAATATCTGGAGGCTTCCAGTCCGCGACGTGAACAGATCAAAGACCATCTCCGGGAACAAGGAATCGACGGAGCCGCAGCGGCACAGATCGCGGCCCACCATACGCGCGACCGCAAGGAACTGCTGTCGCCTGGAGAAGTCTTACAGCGGCACCGCGAGTTGGCCGCACAGTACGGGCATCAGGCGGACCGCGTCGTCGCACAGGCGCGCCAACATGGGCAATACCAGATGCCGGAGCCAGAGGTTCAGGCGAAGCAGGCCGTGACATGGGCGCGCGATCATGTCTTCGAGAGATCGGCTGTGCAGGACCGCCGCGCGATCCTTGAAACAGCGCTGGTGCGCGGCATGGGAGAAACCACCTATGCCCAGGTCCGGCGGGAGTTCGAGCGCCGGATCGAGGCCGGGGAGTTCCGCGAAGTCTCGCACGTTGGTGCTGGCAGACAGTACACAACCGCCGTGATGGTACGCATGGAGCGTGAGATCGTTGGCCGGATGCAGGAAGGCAATCGGCGCGACTACAGCGATCCCATGCTGGTCTCGCCGCAAGTGCGCATCGCCACGGAAGACCGCCACCCGGAATTGAATGCGTCGCAGCGCCAAGCAGTAGACGAAATCTTTCTTTCGCGGGAGAAGGTTGTCGGTTTAGATGGCATCGCAGGCGCGGGCAAGACAACAACTCTGTCCGTGATCCGCGAAGGCGCGGAGGCCGAGGGCTACAGAGTGGAAGGTTTCGCGCCCACGTCCCGCGCGGCGCAGAAGCTCGGCGAAGCAGGCATGGAGACATCCACACTACAGAAGCATCTGGTACGTGGACAGCAGCCGGATACCGGCGAGAAACGGCTCTATGTACTCGACGAATCCTCTCTGGCATCGACCAGGCAGGTGCATGAGTTTGTGAACCGGCTCCATCGCGAATGACCGTGTGTTGCTCGTCGGCGACCGGCGGCAACATGAGGCGGTTGAGGCCGGGCGGCCCTTCGCGCAGCTCCAGGACGCCGGCATGAAAACGGTGAAGCTCGAAGAGATCGTGCGCCAGAAAGACCCAGAACTGAAACAGGTAGTCGAGCAGCTTGCGCGGGGTGAAGTGCGCGAAGCGATCCAGAATCTTGACCGGCAGGGCCGAGTCCATGAGATTCAAGGCCACGACGAGCGCATCGCCGCTATCGCGAAGGAGTACGCAAAATCGCCGGAGAACACGCTGGTGATTTCTCCCGATAATCGCTCTCGCACAGAGATCAACGAGCGCGTCCATGCGGAATTGCAGCGGAGTGGCCTCGTTAGCAACGAGGAGCACCGCATCAGGACGCTAGTGCCGCGCCAGGACCTCACCGGCGCGGACCGCACATGGGCCGAGCGCTATGAGGTGGGCGATGTGCTGCGCTATTCGCGCGCATCGAAGGAGACCGGCATCGGGAAAGGCGCGTACGCACAGGTGAAGAGCATCGACGCTCCGAACAACCGGCTGACAGTCGAGCTGCAGGATGGCACGCAGCGCACTTACGATCCGCGCAGGCAGCAGGGAGTCTCAGTCTTTCGGGAGGAGATGCGGAGTTTTTCAGTAGGCGACCGCATTCAGTTCACCGCGCCGGCCAACGACCTCAGAGTTGCGAACCGCGAGTTGGGGGCCATCGAGAAGCATCGACGAAGACGGGCGGCTGCGCTTGAAGATGGACGATGGCCGCACGGTCGAACTTGACCCGCGCAAGCATCCGCATCTCGACCACGGTTATGCCATGACCAGCCACTCCAGCCAGGGACAGACTGCCGACCGTGTCCTGATTCACGTGGACACCGAATTGGGCGCTAAGGATCTGCTCAATAGCCGCATGGCTTACGTCTCCGTTTCGCGTGGAGCGTTCGACGCGCAACTATTTACCAATGACCGCGAGAAGCTGCCCACGGCTCTCGGACACGATCTTTCAAGGCGGAGCGCGCATGTACCCGAAATCACCCACGGGCAAACGATGGCACCGCAGCAGGAAATCTCCAAACAACCACAGCCGGAGCACAACATAGGTCTCGGAATCGGTTTTTAGAGAGACCTGCCTGCCCCGGATAATGGCAGCGTAGCGCGGGCGCAAACTCTGTCAAGGCCGACCGAAGGTCGCCGCTATCGCGGGCACGCGCCTTGACAGAGTTTGCTCGACCCGCGCAAAAATCTCTCCGCCATTCCGGGCCAGGCATAAGAAACGTGCAGCCGTGCAGCAAGACCGACTCGAATATCTCGTAAGGGTATCCTGGCCTATGTTTATGCGCAAACCGCGACACCCCGATCATTTTACCGTTAGAAATACTGTGGGCAATGCCCTGCAGCGAACGCTTGCTACCGAACTTCCACCGTTCAACAAGAGACTGATCTGGGCTCGTCCGTTGTAGACTTCCACGCTGCGCGATCCTGTGCCCGCTCCGGTGTTGTCGAGGAGCGTACCCTCCCCGGTCAGCCCGAACCATACTCGATCACGCCTACTCAGACAAAGGCTCTTCTTGCTGTCCAACAATCGAGCTTCAATTGTCACGCGTTCTCTGTCCCGCGTAATCTCTCGAAGGTCAATCCGTATCGCAGGACCCCATTTGTCGGTTTGGTACTGGAAAAGAAGTGCATCTTCTACTGTGGCAGTCTTTGTATGCCCAACAGCGGTCAGACGGTTTTCACCGGGGTTGAGTTGCACTAGCCAGTGCAGCCCAGCGGCCGGGAAGTCTTGACTGTTGCGTATCTTGACGCCCTGTGACAATCCGTTGACTAACAATTCGACCGCTTTGCAGTTCGAATATACCTTCACCAACTTCGATTCGCCCGGTTCGCCCCATCGGGTCGGCCACGAATGCCCATAGATGTGAATCATCGGTTTTTCGGCCCAGTACGATTGGAAAACGTAGTAGCCCTCCTTGAACGTCATATCTCGCTCAAGTAAGCCTTTCTGATTTACGTGCGGAATCGGATTCCCTGGCCGCAATGGCGTCGAGAAATCCTTAAATATCCACTGTGCTGAACCTGTAAGCGAAGGCATCGTTTCCTGCTCCTTCAGGTGCCAGTCAAAGAGGTTGCACGCGTAGGTTTCAGACCAGTCCCCATCACGGGACGCAACTGTATGGCCGCCGGAGAGCAGGCGTGCGCGCTCGTGCTCATCGAGACTGCCTAGGGTCAGGAACTGAGTGAGAAACTTGTCGGGGTCTTCGGAATGGCGCCGCGCGTGGCTTTCTCCACCCCATTCAACATGAAGGAACCGCGGCATCGTCTCCCGCTCCTTGTGGATCGTGCTAGCGTAATCCGTGTACGGACCGTGATACCAGCCAGCCCAGATTGAAGGTGAATAGACGTCGACAACATCCTTGGCGAAATCGCAACGGCGAAGAAACGTCGATCGGGTGCGATCGAGCCGATGGGCTTCATCGTTCAGTTCCTTTATGAACCTGCGGATCTCGTCCTTGTTAAATTTCGGGAAATCGCCCGGCCAGTCATTCTCATTTCCCAGTCCCCAGAGGATCACCGATGGGTGATTGTAGTGTTGGTCAATCATGGCGCGCAGCATCTCTCGTGTCAGTTCTTTATAAGTGTCATCCCCCAGCCCTCCTCGCGACCAAGGAATCTGTTCCAGAACGAGCAGGCCCAGTTCGTCGCATTGATCCAGCACTGTTCGGGATTGCTGGTGGTGAGCCAATCCCACGAAGTTCGCACCCATTTCTTTGATCAGCAGCATCTCTTGCCGGATAAGATCCTCCGGCATCGCGGCTCCAAAGCCCGCGTGGTCCTCCTCGCGTTGCGTGCCCTTGAGAAATAGCTGTTCGCCGTTGAGTTTGAATGGTCCATGCTCGACAAACTCGAAATATCGGCAGCCGAAGCGTTCGCTCAGGATCATCGTTCCTTGCGCGCTGGCCAATTGGACCTCACAGCGATACAGCGACGGATGCGAAGGCGACCACAACTCCGGACGGTCTATTTTAAAGGTCGAGATCTGCTGCTCTCCCTCCCAGGCCTGGAACCGCCCCGTCGTCGATTGGACGAGAGAGCCCTTCGGATCGAAAACCCGGATTCGCAGTTGGACTTCGTCCCGGAGTGCAGCGGGATTGCGCAACTTTGCCCTGACGCTCACTTGGACCACTGTTGAATCGGACATGGTAGCCGTAATGCGGACCCGCCTCAGCGAGATGAGAGGTACGTGGATGAGAGACACATTGCGGTACAATCCGCCGAAACGATGAAAATCGTTCAGCGAAGAGGGAATCATTTCCGAGTCCGGCGAGTTATCGCATAGCACCGCCAGCGGAAACTCTGTTACAGGCGAGGCAGTCTCGGCGGCGCTTGTCGTTTTATCAGTGATGTCAACGACAAATTCATCGTAGCCGCCGACGTGCTCGCCGACTCGTTCAAGAGACAAGAAGATCTGACACTTCTGTCCCGCCCCTTCGAAAAGTAGCAGAGTACGTCCACGCTCGAATGGGTTCTTTACCTTCAACTTGCGGCGGTACCAGCCCGGTCCCTCGTAATGCGGTTGCTCCGGATCAACTGCGTCAGAGGCATTAAAACAGTGTGGAACGTCGACCTTTTTCCACACTGTGCTTTCTGCCATATCTTCACGCCAGACATCCCACACGCCTCCCAGCGATCCTCGATAATATTCCCAGCCCTTTGTGAGCCTTTCTGATACGGAGCTGTTTGCGGAGGGTAACTCCGCGTGGGCACTGGCAAGAGGTACTAATGCGGCGCCAGCAGCGAGCACGGTCGATTTGAGGAAATCACGGCGAGTGACGGAGTTTAAGGAGTCAATATGAAGATCTTTACTGGGCTCATAGCGAGAGGTCATTGTTTCTGAGGTGCTCGCTCGACTACAGGTGCCACGGCGGGCAGGGGCTCCATTATTTCAATGCGGGCGCCGTCGGGATCGAAGATATTCGCGCGCGTCGGCAAACCATCCCCGGACTGCACCGTGGTGGACGAATTCAATGAACCGCTGATTCCTCGCGTTTGGAGGGTTGCAACTGTCTTCCGCACGTCAGAGGTCGCCAAACCGACGTGGTTTTGCGCTTTCGAATTCGCGGACGAAGGTGCTCCGGAAAAAGGAATCAACTCAATATAGTCGCTGCCGTCAGGCGCCTGCAAATCGATCCAGCCCGGCTGCCCGTCCGCTCCGCCGCCACGAGCGATCTCCTGAAAGCCGAGCGCATCACGGTAGAACTTCAGGGCCATGTCCACTGAACTCACAACAATTCCAACGTGGCTAATATGATCCGATACCCGGTTGGCGGGCATGAATTTCCCTCGGGACTGCCCGGTCAAGCTAGTTGACGAGTACTCCAGGATCTCCACGAAATGGCCATCGGGGTCGCGGATGGTGAGAAATGGATTGCCGATACGGCCCTTGTGAATATCCTTAGCGATATAGATTCCCAGGCTCTGCAGATACGCCCGCATCGCGGTGAGGTCGTCCGTGTACACGGCGAAATGATCTAGCTGGCCGTTGCTCTGGGCATCTCCCTGGAAGAGTTCCACATATTGCGAATCGTTAACCTTGATGAACGCGGTTCTTGTTTTTTCGCCGCTATCGGTTAATGAAAACGGCGCTTGATAGCCTAGAAGGCTCTCATAGAACAGGTCAGCCTTGTCCATGTCGCTGACGCGGAAAGCCACGTGCGCGATGCCGAGGACGCGAGGTGGTTCCGTTCTTGGCTGCCCGTGCACACACGCGGTCAAAATGAAGCCCACGACGACGTAACGCGCTACGGATCGCAACGATCGACTCCTCGGTCTAGGACCGGGGCCTCGTGAACCGCCATCTTGCGCAGAAGACCGTTGGCCGCACCGCTTAGAATTGGCTACCGCCTCCGCCATGGTCCGGCTTCCCCCTGGGTTGTCCTCAGCCTCGAACAGCACGCCGTGCTCAGTTCTTAAGGTTCCCGGCACGTTTGGTTGTTCTGAATGTGTCGCAGCGCTCGCCTCGCATCTGCTCGCACCGGATAGAACTGGCCTTCATCCCCCCCGTCGTCCGCTCGGCCCGGTAGCTTATCAGGATCGGTCTTGGCGATCTCTCCTAATACAGGAACGAAACCCTGCCTGTCTGCTAGGCAATCGATCTGTCGAACTGCATGTCGCCGGACAACAGGACCAGGATCCTTCAGTGACGCCCGGAGAAGGTTGAGGACCAGCGCATGCGCCGCGGGGTCGTTCTTTCCTTCCAGGATCGCTGTCGCCATTCCAAGAGCTGAGGCCCGCACCAGCGCGTCGGAACTTTTGAGCTGTTCCAGCACTGGTTGGAGTGCCTTGTCCCCAAACCTCAATATTCCACGCTGCGCCATGCCTCCCGTTGTCATGGCGCCCACCAATGCAGATACGGCTCGTTCATCATTTAAGGCAGAGACCGCGTCCACTAGGTCCGCGTAGTACTCCCCGACGTCATCTTCATCGTGCGAGTCAGCAGGGAGTATCTTGGTCTCAATGAACGAATGATTTTCCTCTTTCAGGAGCTCAATCAGACTGAGTTTGACTTGATCAGCCTTGTCGGGATGCCGAGAGAGGAAATCATTTAGGGTATCGGATCGACCTCTCGGCTGGACACTATGCGCCCCTTCGGAGGACGCACAATTCAATAGGTCATAAAAGGCCGTTATGTGCGCATGCAGGTCCCGATCCTTCATACGTGCGAGGATGCCCGAAAGTTGGTCGGTGCCGGAAGGAGCTGCCTGAGCCGAGAGCACTGCGGACAGCGCAAGCGCAAGGATGAATGGCAGAAAACCATTTCGCATTTTCAGCTCCTCAATTGGATGCTCAAATTCTTACATTTTCATGCACCATAGCTAATGTGCGTAGTTACCATAGTCATGGTAGCGCCAATCGGCATGAGTACACCTTAAGCCGCAGCCTTTACTAGTTTTCAGAACTTGAGGCTCGATCCAGTCCGCGTTTCCTCCGGTTTGCGTAAGTGTCACCGGGGCTGAGGGATTGGACTGGCCACTGGATCCGATAACGATCTGCCCACCCGCGGCGTCGACCATCTGCTGCCACTCGTCGTATGCGCCAGGAACACTGTCGGTGCACGTGGCCGACGTATAACCATTGCAGGACTCGTTGCGAAGATCAATAGCATCACCCAGCATATGGCGGCTATTGTTGTTAGTGTCTTGGTGCGGATCTCGATAACCACTTTGAATAGTCCTCGGGGCATTAAAGGTCTGGCGCCACAAATCCAAACCGTAGCCGCTACTCGTGGGCGCGACCACCGGCTTCTTTATTAATGCGTAATCCGGGGAATCCGGCGGCGTGCCATACTCTGGTGTATTTATTTCTGTGAACTTGAAGTATTGGGAATGAGCAGATTGGGAAGAAGCGCTGGCAAATAAGAAACAAGAAGGAGTGAATCTCGGATAATTGGGCCTCATGGAGTTGAAATAAGAATTACCTACAGATCGCTGGCCATACTGTTTGACCAGATTATCGCGGTCGTCATCGCACAGCGGCGAGGTGCTGTTCCCGGATTGATTGGCGCCTGAGTTAGAGGTGCCAAGATAATTATTTCCGAAGCTCCAGAACGGAGGCGTGGCTGCTGGGTTGGTTACGTCTGCGATTTGCTTGAGAGGCGAAGTGTAAGCAAGTCCAGTCCACGATTGGACTGGCAGAGCAACCACGGCTATTCCATTGCCATTGCGGTCCCAAGCGGTACCGGCGATATCGATCACTCCTCCGTCAGGCGTCGCAATCTGTGGAGAGTCTCCCGGTATGCTCCATTTCAGGTTGCCAGACTGATCGAACTTGACCATGTTTCCATTCGCGTCCGTTCCATAGAACGTGCCGTCCTGAGCTTGCAGCACTGGCGTGATCTGCTTCGGCAGCGTCTTCGGTGATGTAGCACTGGTACCGCTTGTGGTCGCGACGTAGTAGGTGGACTGCTTGCTTTGGCCGGCCGAGCCTTGTGTGGTGGTATCGAGTTGCCATGTGACCAGCGTACCCTGATCCGCGTTCGTGATGACATAGGCGTTGGTTGGGGCCGGATAAATACCCGCGTAACAGTCCCCAGATGTGTTCCAGCTTCCTAAGGGGATGGAAGACGCATTTCCGGCCGTGTCTATCCGCAGCAGATTCAGGTAGTCCGTTCCGCTGAAGGCGCTGTTGCCCGCGCATGGCGGTGCGGGGGTACATGAGCCCGGAAATAGAGGATTGGGGATACAGACTGGCGGCCAAGTAATGCTTCGGTAAGAATACGGAACGTAGGCGTAACCATCACCCGCAACTATGAGATTGCCGAATCCGCCAAAGTAAACGTACTGACTGTTAATGCAATAAACGGGACCCGCTAGCGGACCTGATCCGCACAAGTGAACCTGTCCATTCTGCTGGGTTGGAGGCGGGCCCGCCTCAACGGAGCCTATCCCCTTCCCAGTCAACGGGTTGATTAGAAGCACAGTTCCCCCCAAGTTAAGACTAGGATCATTGTTGTCACCAGCGAGGGAAAAAATCGTGCCGTTGGTATGTACAACGAAAGGAGGAACGAAGAAACCATACTGCCCCGGGGGCCAACCGGGCACCGGAGGATTCAGGGTCACCCATTCCGTGCTTGTTGAGGATGAGGCAGGATAGCCTAGGCCGGTCATGCCATCGAACTTTTGTAGCTGATATTGGAAAGTGGTCACCCCTCCCGCGTCCGTGGTGCTGGTTTCACTTTTGACGACCATCCCTCCCTGGAAATCAGGCACGTACGCATTGCAGGGATTGGGGATGAGGCTACTATACGGCGGCGGTTGACCGATATTCGTTTCCCACGGTGTCGTTCCATCGCTCGCTACAGCCCATACGTTGCAATTGCCGTCCAGTGCAAACACGTCTGCCACGCCGCTCACACTGGGAACGACAGGAACGAGACTGAGGACACCACCGTTGAGGGGGTCCGACCAGAGGACTGTTCCGGGCGACGGAACTGTCCCGGGAGGAACGACCGTCACAACTGTGGAAGCGCTCCCGGTGCTGATCGTGGCCTGTCCTTGGGCCTGTGCCATGAGAGTTGGCGGATCATTCGTCGACAGACTCACAACATTCGGGTTGCTTGACGTCCAATTCAGTCCGGTCACCTGTTGGCCGTTCGAATCCAAAGCTTGAACTGCGTGAGTCTGTCCGATATCCAGATTGAGCAGGTTGGGAAGGAGTGTAACGGACGGCCCGCCTCCTCCGCCTGGGACACTGAAGTCCACAGAATTGCTCCAACCCTCATTCTGTTCGACACGTGCAACTCCGGTCACCGCATTGGACGCCACCACGGCGACGACTTGTGTGTTGCTCCAGCCAATAACTTCGCCGCTGGTGCTCCCGAGCCAAACGACTCCGTTTCCCTGTGAAGTTCCGAAGCCGTTGCCGATGATGGTAACCACTGTTCCGGGTTCTCCCGAAGACGGGCTCACGTTCGTAACTTGCAAAGTATTTACAGCGAACGGTATAGCATTGCTCATCACACCATTCTGCAAGATCACAGCTCTTCCCGTAGTTGAGCCGTTCCCCACCACCGCAAGAACTTGACTATCGCTCCAGCTTTGCACTACGGCGTTGGCGGTACCGAGCCACACCTGGCCGCTGCCTTGTGCCGCGCCGAAACCTGAGCCCGTGATGGTAACTTGCATTTCCAGGCACTCCACTCGACGGGGAAACATCCGAAATCGTGGCTGTGTTTACGTTGAACGGCACAGAATTCGATGACAGTCCGTTTTGCTGCACTTGAGCGATTCCCGACCTCGAAATAGGAGAGACGGTGGCAGAGATCTGGGTGTCGCTCCAGCTTAGAACCACGCCTGGAGTGCTTCCGAGCCAAACGATTCCGTTGCCTTGCGTCGCTCCGAACCCAGAGCCAGTTATGGCCACTTGCGTTCCGCCTACGCCAGTTGACGGTGATACGTTCGAGATTGTCGCGGTGTTCACGGTAAAGGGCACAGCATTGGAGGACAGTCCGTTCTCTTCAACTTGGGCGCTTCCCGATGTCGAAATGGGAGCAACCGTGGCAACGATCTGGGTATCACTCCAGCTCACAACCGAGGCGGGAACAGTGCCGAGAAAAATGATTCCGCCTCCCTGGGAGGATCCAAAGCCGGCCCCTGTAAGGGTCACTTGTGTGCCGGATTGTCCCGACGTCGGAGAAACAGAGCTTATGCTCGGTGTTACTGGTCCTCTTACAGTAACAGATGTAGAAGCCTGGTTGCTTCCCATGGTCGCGGTGACTGTCACAGTGCCGGCCGCGATGCCCACGGCATAGCCAGCAGGTCCTAACAACGAATTACCGAGGAATAACGTTGAATTGTTCGAGGAAGTCCAAGTGGCAGATGCGGTCACGTTCTGTGTGCTGCCATCCGAGAAGGTGGCGGTGACAACGAACTGTTGCGCCGTTCCTGTCGTTAATATCGGATTGGTGGGAGCAAGGGTCAGGGATGTTAACGCTTGCACATTCACAGACGCTGAAGCGCCTGCGTCGCCAGCGGTCGCCGTGATCGTGGTTGCTCCATTAGCTTGGGCATTCACCGTGCCGGCGTTCTCCGGGGCATTGCTGACCAGAGCGGCTAAAGGATTGGAAGAGGTCCAGATGACCGACTGTAGAGTTTGCGTGCTGCCGTCGTTGAACGTGCCGGTTGCGACTAACTGCTGGGTTTGCCCCGGCATCAGCAACACGCTGGCAGGTGCCACTGCTATGGATACCAGATTCGGCGGCATCAGACTCGTCGGCTGATACCACTCATCGCTGGCGAGAGTTACACCTGCATTGATGCCACCAATCAGTAAGACGTTGCCGTTTGCAGTCAGAGTCCCAGTCTGGCCTGCAAGGGCATTTGCAACAGCCGTGCTCGCGGTGAACACGCCCGCAACCGGATCGAAGAATTCAGTGCTAGTCTCGCTGGTGCACGATGAACTGCAGGAACTGAAACCTCCGGCGATTGCTACCTTTCCATTGGTCAGTAGTGTTGCCGTGTGGTTAAAGCGGGGAACATTCATTCCTCCACCGACCACCGTAAATGTGTTGGCCACCGGATCGTAGATTTCCGCAGCATTCGTCGGACAGCCGGGCAAGGCGCAGGTCGATCCGCCGGCCACCAAAACCTGGCCGTTATTGAGGAGAGTGGCAGTTGCATTGAAACGAGCGGTGTTCAGTTGCGGCCCACTCCCGGTGAATCCGGGCTGCGTCGGACTGTAAATCTCAGCCGCGGCGGGCAGATTAGTTCCATCGAAACCTCCGGCAATAAGCACCAGGCCGGAGTTGAGGGCCACTGCGCTGGCGCCGAAGCGTGCGGCGATCATCCCGTTAGAGGTGGCGGTGAAGGTTCCGGCCACCGGATCGTAGATCTCAGCACTCGACAAGGCACTGCAGGATGTCGCTGTGGTGCAGGTTTGACCACCCGCGATCAGCACGGTTCCGTTGTTGAGCAACGTCATCGTTTGACCACTACGTGGCACGGTCATGTTGCCTGCACTACTGAAGGTGCCTGCGCTGGGACTGTACAACTCAGCACTGCTCAACGACGAGCAGTTCCCGGAAGAGTCACACGTATAGCCGCCCGCAATCAGCACGTTGCCGTTATTCAGCAACACCGCCGGCGCCGAACGGGCTTGCGCCATCGCGCCAGTATTCGTAAAGGTGCTGGTGGCAGGGTTGTAGATCTCGGCACTGGTCAAGTAAGTGCACGAACCCGCCGAAGGACAGTTGATGCCGCCCGCGACCAGGATCTGCCCCGTTTCGAGCGTAGTCGCGCTATGAAGATACCGACTTGTATTGAGGCTGGCCTGCGTAGTCCCCGAAGTGACGACCAAGACCGCCGTTCCACTCGTCGAGCCGGATGTTGCCGTAATCGTGGCTTCGCCGACGGAGCTAGCGGTCGCCAGGCCAGAGCTGCTTACGCCCAGTACTCCGGTGCTGGACGATGCCCACGCGCTAGAGGAAGTAAGATTTTGCGTGCTGCCATCCGTGTAATTGCCTGTTGCGGTCAGTTGCAGCGTCGTGCCTGTCGACAGGCTGCCCGCATTCGGTGTGATCACAACGGAGACCAAATTTGGTGGCCCAATGGTCAGAGGCACCGAAGCCGAAATCGACTCGAAGCTCGCGTTGACCGTTGTACTCCCTTGGCTGAGGCTTAGCGCGAGCCCCGCAGTGTTAATCGTGGCTACAGTCGTAGTGCCGGAGGACCACGCGACCAATCCCGTAACATTCTGGGTACTGCCGTCGCTGAACGTCCCCGTCGCCTGATACTGCTGCGACGTCCCTACGGGGACTGTCGCCGCCGCCGGACCTATTGCGATCGAGACCAACGCTGCAGAGGCAACATTCAGATTCGTGGTCGCGTTCACGAAACCAGAGCTAACTTGAATTGTTGCGACTCCTTGGAACAAACCCGCTACCAAACCGCTGTTGTTGATCGTTGCTACAACCGATGTCGAGATGCTCCAGGTTGCGGAACTCGTAAGGTCTTGTGTGCTTCCATCGGTATAGACACCAGTCGCGGTGAACTGTTGAGTCGCCCCCACGGGAATCGTAGGGCTCTGCGGGCTCAGCTGAATGGACACCAACGTCGGAGCCGTTATGGTAAGGGTGGCTGAACCGCTGATGCCTAGTGAGCTCGCTGTAAAGGTCGCGGCACCCTGCGTCAAGCTCGCGGCAACACCAGAATCCGTCGCATCGTTGCTGATCGTGGCGACGCTGGCGTTTGAGGAACTCCACAGCACCGATGCCAAGCTCTCGGTATTGCCGTTGCTCAAGGTTCCAATGGCCGTAAATACCTGTTGCCCTCCCGCGCCAATGGACGGACTGGCCGGTGTAACTGTAATACTTGTCAGCCCACTCAGCTGGCTCACCATGTAGAGTTCAGCGCTGTTGAAAATGTTCGTGCCGTCTGTGCCGCCAGCGATTAACACCGTGCCGTCATTTAGAAGCGTGTCCGTCTGGTACTCGCGGACACTCGCCATGCTTCCCGCAGCTGTAAATAGCTGGCTGGTCGGATTGTAGGTTTCGGTCGAAGCTAGGGCCGTGCCGTTTGCGCCGGATGCTCCTCCCACGATGAGCACTTGGCCACCGTTCAACAGCGTCATCTCATGCGAAATCCTCGGTGTTGTCATGGTGCCTGTGACGGCAAGGAAGACGTCTGAGCCTGGGTCGTAAAGTTCGGCGGTGTTCAGAGGTCCTGTTCCCGGATCATTCCCCCCAGTGATAAGCACTTGGCCGTTGTTTAGCAGAACGGCTACCTGTCCTTCCCGAGCCGTAGTCATGGGGACCGACACTAGCGTGAACGATTGACTCGCAGGATCAAAAAGCTCAGCCGTGTTGTATGCGCCGCGTGGGGTCGGGTCCGTTTCGCCGCCTGCGATCAGCACTTGACCATTCTGCAAAATTGTCGCTGTGTGTTCGTAACGTGGCACCTGCGTGTCGCCAAGATCAATGAAGGTTTGTGTCGGAGGATCGTAGAGTTCGGCGTCTGCGATTAGGCCGGTCTCGGGGTCATAACCTCCGACGACGAGCACCTGTCCATTATTCAGCAAAGTAGCCGTATGTCCGACTCGGGCAGTATTTAGCGTATTCGACAGCAGCGTGAAGCTTCCGGTCGTGGGATTGTAGATCTCCGCCGTGTCCAGAGTTTCTTCGTTGGCTAAATCGGAACCGCCTGCGATCAGCACCGTTCCGTCGTTGAGAAGGGTCGCTGTGTGCAGCCAGCGAGTGACGTTCATGGGATTGGCCGACGTGAAGGTTTGACTCGCGGGACTGTATAGCTGTGCGTTGTTCACAACGCCAGAGGGACTCATGCCACCTGCAATCAGAACTTGCCCTGACGTCAGCCGAGTGGCTGTCTGAGCGTAAAGCCCAGTTCCCATCGCTGTATTGGTCGTCGTCAAGCCGCCGGATTGAACCGGCGGTTGAACTGTCAGTGTTGTGGATCCGGATAGTGTGCCTACTGTTGCAGTGATGGTCGTAGAGCCGAGACCAGTGCCAAGGGCAAATCCTGAATCACTCGCCGCGTTGTTGATAACGGCCACAGTCGAACTCGAAGAAGTCCACCCAACAGATTGCAGGGTTGATGTACTGTTATCGCTGAACGTGCCAGTAGCCACAAGCTGCTGGATTCGGCCCACGGCAATAGAAGGATTGGCTGGTGCCACGGCAATCGATACGAGACCAGCCGGAGTGACACTGCTAGGCTGATAGAACTCGACGCTCGACAGTGTTATCCCGCTTGCGATTCCTCCGACAAGCAATACACTGCCATTTGACAGCAGGGTGCCAGTGTGTCCCGAACGAGCCGTGGCCAACCCTTGCGAAGTGGTGAAGGTTCCTGCCGTGGGGTCGTAAAGCTCAGTCGTCGCGTCTGATGTGCAAACGTTCCCGGAACAGCCGTCAGTTCCTCCCGTTAGAAGCACTTGGCCATTTGTAAGAAGAACAGCTGTGTGGTTCACTCGTGAGGCGTTCATGTTGCCCGATGTGTACTGAAAAGAATTCGCGTTTGGGTCATACAACTCGGCGGTGTTGGTCGGGCACGTCGGCGATTCACAGGTCGATCCACCGCTAATCAAAACAAGGCCACTGTTCAAGAGCCTGGCAGCCGGGGAAGATCGCGCCGTCCCCAACCCACTGGCAGTGGGAGTGAAAGAAGCGGTGGACGGGTCGTAGAGTTCTGCCGAATTCAGAGGATTGTATTCATTGGATCCACCAACAACAAGGATTTGACCGTTGGCCAGCAGTGCGGCTGCGGCGTCGTATCGTGCGGTGTTCAAGGAACTTGTTAGAGTGAAAGTCCCAGCTTGTGGGTCGTAAATTTCGGCACTGGCAAGTGCCATACATGAAATCGATCCGCTGGCGGGCGTGAAATTCACGTCGACAAGGTGCGCTCCGCCCCAGAGCGGATTTCCAAGGTTTCTGCTGCTGGGCCCTCCGCCGCCGCTCGAACCTGGAACACAGCTCTCGCCTCCTGCAATCAAAACATTACCGTTCGGCAGTAACGTCATTGTGTGGCCGTCACGCGCAACTTGCAGGTTCCCCGCGCTAGTAAATGTTCCCGAGACCGGGTTGTACATTTCGGCGCTGGCGAGCGAAAAACAGTTCCCGTAGCCATCGCACGTCGATCCGCCAGCAATCAGCATGTTTCCATTAGCCAACAGAACAACTGGGGCAGCACGCGGCGTCGCCATGCTACCTGTGGTAGTCGACGTTCCGGAAGCCGGATTGTAGATTTCAGCGCTATTTAGATAAGTACAGGAACCAGACGTTGGGCAGGCCGCTCCACCTGCAATCAGTACAGTGCCATTGTTTAGAAGTGTGGCGCTGTGCTGGTAGCGGCTAATATTCAACGTATTCGACGAAGCAGTAGCAGTCACCGTGAAATTGAATCCAGAACTGGCGATGCCGTCGACCGCGACGACCAGGTTGCCTGTCGTTGCCCCGTTCGGCACCAGCGCCACAATCGAGGTCGGAGTCCAACTCATGATCGTTGTTGCTATCGTTCCGTTAAGTGTCAAAGAGCTAGTGCCCTCGGTTGAGCCAAAATTCGTTCCTGCTACGCTTACTAATGAACCAACCGGCCCTGAAGTTGGGTACACACTCGTGATACTTGGCGGACCAAACACCGTCAGCGTGGTTGAACCGCACACCGAACCCGCACAAGCGGTGATGGCCGCTGAGCCTGGTCCCACTGCCACGGCTTTGCCGGGATCTGCAGGATCATTCGCAATCGCGACGACAGTGCTATCGGAGGAAGTCCACGTGACGGAAGCGAGAGTCTGCGTGCTGTAGTTGCTGAATGTGCCGGTGGCCGTGAACTGCTCTGTTGCACTAACGGGAAGCGACAGATTGCCCGGTCCCACAGCGATGGAAACAAGCCCCGGAGGCACCAACGTGCTAGGTTGGTACAGTTCTGCGCTGTTAAGAACATCGGCATTGAAATCCATCCCAGCTGCAACCAGTACCTGGCCGTTATTCAGCAGCGTTGTGGTGAGGCTTTGCCTGGTAGAGTTCATGTTGCCGGTGAGGGTGAAAGTACCGGCCACAGGGTCGTAGATTTCCGCGCTGGCGAGAGTATTCCCATTGTTGTCCTGGCCGCCAGCAAGGAGCACTGTTCCATTACTCAGGAGAGTGCCCAAGGCGCCGTCGTAGCGCGGGACATTCAGGCTCCCGGTCAAAGTAAAGGTGTTTGTGTCAGGGCTGTAAAGTTCGGCGCTGGCTACTGCATTACCATTGATATCGTAGCCTCCAGCGATTAGAACCATTCCGTTATTCAGCAGCGTCGCAGTATGCACGGCCCGACCAATGTTCAAGCTACCGGTCAATGTAAAAGTGCCGGCGACCGGGTCATAGATTTCGGCGCTGGAAAGAACATTACCGTTGCTGTCGAAGCCTCCCGCGATAAGTACTGTCCCATTGTTCAACAGCGTGGCAGTGTGCGTATCCCGTGGCGTATTTAGGCTGCCGGTGGGAACGAAAGCTCCACTCGTAGGATCATAAAGCTCACCGCCAGCTGCGTCGCTCGTGATGTAATCACCATTGCTCGTCCAACCTCCCGCCATCAGAACTTCGCCGTTGTTCAGTACCGTTGCTGTCTGTGCTGTACGGGGCGTGTTCAGGCTCCCGGTGAAGATAAAGGTGCCTATCGCTGGGTTGTAGAGCTCCGCTGTACCAATCTGGTTCCAGTTGCTGTCGGATCCACCGGCCACTAGCACTTGGCCGTTGGTTAATAATGTTGCCGTGTTGAAAATGCGTCCGGTGTTGAGGCTGCCCGTTGTGGTGAACGTGCCCGTTGCTGGGTTGTACAACTCAGAGCTAGTCACCGTGTCATACGAAAAACCGTCATCCACACCGCCTGCCACTAGAACCATGCCACTATTCAACAATGTGGCAGTCTGGAGCATGCGGGCAGCCGCGAGGTTCCCGGTGAGGGTGAAACTGCCCGGAACAACCGTGAAGTTGACGCTGTTGCTCGCTACGGAACCTACCGTTACGACGACAGAGCCTGTTGTCGCGCCTGTCGGTACGGCGGTCACAATAGATGTCGTGCTCCAGTTCGTGAAGGACGTCGCCGGCACCCCGTTAAATGTCACCGCACTGGTGCCCTGCGTAGCCCCAAAATTTGTTCCCGTGATTGTGACTTGAGTCCCCACTACTCCCGAGCTAGGTACCACGCTGGCGACCGTCGGTACCTGCGAGAACACAAGGACCGATGAGCAAAATAGCAGCGAGACCAACATCAGGCGTACGCGTAGAGAAGCCACAATTCCTCCAACGTTCGTGAACTCAGAAAGCAGGATCTTGCGTAGAGTCCTGCCGACCAGAGAGTTTGAAAGATACGAGTCGCGCACAACTTGGAGAATTCCGAGTTCCACTGGAACCGAGTTTTGCCGAAGAAAGGGAACTAGGTTGGCTCGGTAAGCGGTGCAACTTGAGAACGTAACCACCGTCTCTCCCTCTCGGACCCGAGTACAGCCGGGCACACTTCCGCACTCCGGTCCCGCTCGGACACTAAAGCCTCGCGCGATGACCGCACATCACGCCCGCACGTTCAGATTTCGAGGGAAGAAGTGCCAGGGGCCACTGCGACTATGCCAATCTCGTCGCCCGTTGGTGGCAGATCCCGGTCACTGAATTTTGCGAACCACAATAGATGACGTGATTGTGGATGTCAATAACAAACGACTGCCTTGTGCGCCCGATCACATTTTGGAGTGATGAGCCTCACCGCAGTTGACCGGAGCCTCTGTACACAGAAGCGCTACCCATAGTACTAAAGCGTTTCGTGCGCGGTGCTCTTCACCAGCCCAACAATGCAGCCTAATTAAGAGCTAGTTCGGAGAAACGATTCCTTCGGGTTGCAGAGATCCATCAAACCGAAGAGACATCGTTCGAGGGCGCAGGATTCTGGGCACCGTCCAGACACCTAGACCGATGTCTTGTTCATATCTGCTTGATTTTGTTATGCCGTGCATGGAGTAAGCTGGACGTGCAAGTTGTTGTTTGTAATTGGGTTGGCGACCCTTTTAAGGCATGGGTCGCAGGTTCGAGTCCTGCCGCGCTCACCAAAGACTCCCCTGTATCACGCACGTTCCGCGAGATTTTCCTCTCAACCTTAGGTCTGAATTGGTTTCGGTCACGAGACCCGAGCTTCCTTCCCTTCGGCAGCGCCGATCATGTTGTGACCGCGACACGCGCTGTGTACACTCGGATCAACGGCGCAGAATCACGTAGAGTATTCAGAGGTCCAGGAAAGCTCGAACGGACCTTGGATCTTCGTTCGCACGAACCCGAAAGCCGATCCGCTTCGTGATGATCTGCATCGCGATATTGTCAGGCATCATTTCCGCAGAAACGCGGCTCAGCCTTTCGTCGCGGGCAACCTGAATGACGCGACGGAGTAGTTCGTTTCCCAGACCAAGTTTCTGATACTGGTCGGAAACGAGGACGGCGACCTCCGCTTCATCCACCGCGTGAAGCTTGCTGAGGCGCCCGACCGCCATGATTTGGCGTTCTCCTGTGGCGGGGTCTGTGCGCTCGGCGACGAGTGCCATTTCGCGGTCGTAGTCACCGAAACAAATCCGCACGAGTCTCTCATGCTCTACCCGCCGGCTCAGGCTAAGGGAATAGAAGTAGCGTAAGTAAACGCTGCGGTCGGAGAGCGTCTCGTGAAATCCGGCCATCAACGGTTCGTCCTCGGGGCGGATCGGGCGGAGCGTGACCTGCTCTCCATTCTTCATCGTCCAGGGCGCGACGTACTGCTGAGGGTAGGGACGAATGGCGGGCTTGGGCAACTGGTCGAGAGTTACGGCCGGACCATGCAGCACGATTCTGGCATCGAGAGCCAGCAGCCGCTCGGGTGAAGCAATCAGAGGATTGATGTCAATTTCGGCGATCCAGCGCTGTTCGAGTACGAGCTGGCTGAAGCGGACGAGGAGATGCTCCAGCGCCGCGATGTCGACGGGCTTGCGTCCACGAACCCCCCTCAGAGCTGTAAAGACTTTTGTCTGCTCCATCATTCTCTGGGCGAGAGTGGTGTTCAGTGGAGGAAGCGCGAGAGCGCGGTCGCGATAAACCTCGACCAGCTGGCCACCGGAACCGAACAGGATGACTGGACCGAACTGCGGGTCGACGCTGCTTCCGAGAATCAATTCGTATCCGTCGAGCTTGACCATCGGCTGCACGGTTACGCCTGAAACTTGGCCGGGGCCAGCTTTCTCGGCCACCGAGGATTGGATAGCGCGGTAAGCGGAGCGCACCGCGGCTTCGTCCTGCAAGTTCAGTTTGACTCCGCCAACATCCGTCTTATGAGTGATGGTCTCAGAGAAGACTTTCAGCACAACGGGAAACCCAAGTTCTGAAGCGATGCGAACAGCTCCGTCTTCGCTCGCCGCGACGCGCGTTTCAACCGTGGGAATACCGTAGAGTGACAACACTCGCTTCGACTCGAGCTCGGTAAGCAAGGTTCGGCCCTGGACTCGTGCCTGCTGAATGATCCGGTCGACCTGATCGCGGGACGCACTCTCTAGCTCGGGGTGTTGAGTCAGTGCAGGGGTTTCGTAGAGTCCGCGCAGATTGTAGGTATACCGCCACATATAGGTGAAGGCACGCGCCGCAGTATCGGGAAAAGGAAATGTCGGAATACCCACTGAATTCAGGGCAGCTTCGCCGGTGGCAACGCTGCTGCCGCCCATCCAGCTGGCCAGGACGGGCTTGCCGGTATTTTTGGAGTAGGGTTTCAAACGTTCCGCGATTTGCTGAGGATTGGTCATCCCTTGCGGGGCAAGGATGACCAGTAGGCCATCGCTGTTGGGATCTTGCGCGGCAATTTCGAGAGCGCGAGCGTAGCGTTCAGAATCGGCATCGCCAAGAACGTCGATGGGATTGTTGTGACTCCAGTGAGCCGGCAGGAATTCATCCAGACGGCGCAGGCTCTCCGGCGAGAGATCAGCCAGTTCGCCACCATTCGCCACCAGCGCGTCGGTGGCGAGGACTGCAGGTCCACCCGCATTGGTGAGGATGGTGAGGCGTGGACCTTTGGGACGAGGTTGCCTGCCGAGTACTTCCGCCATATAGAAAAGGTCGGCGATATTGTGGACGCGCAGAACTCCGGAGCGACGAAAGGCGGCGTCGAGGACTTCGTCGCTGCCGGTGAGTGCGCCGGTGTGAGAAGCGGCTGCGCGTGAGGCTGCTTGCGAGCGCCCGGCCTTGATCACGATGATCGGTTTGCTGAGCGCGACTTCACGCGCTGCGGACAAAAATGAGCGCGCATCGCCCACCGACTCCATGTATAGCAGGATGCTCTTCGTGTTCGGGTCGTCTCCGAAATGGTAGATCAGATCGCCCCAACCAACGTCGAGCATTGAGCCGGTCGAAACGATGGCGCTGAAACCGACTTCTTCGCGATGGCTCCAATCGAGGATCGCGGTCAACAGCGCTCCGCTTTGGCTCAGGAAAGCGACATTGCCGGCCTGCGGCGCGTCCTTGGCGAAGGTGGCGTTCAGCCCCATCGCAGGGTTCATGATGCCGAGACAGTTTGGACCGATCAGGCGCATGGAGCCGCGCTGGAGTTGCTCGCGAATCTGCTGTTCGAGGGCGACACCTTCCGCGCCGCGCTCTTTGAATCCAGCGGAGATCACAACTGCCGACTTGACTCCGGCGTCCACGCATTCGCCAACGAGCTGGGGGACAGTCACAGCCGGGGTCGCGACGACGGCGAGATCGATTGGGTGGGAAATGTCCCGGATACTCTTGTAGGCCTTAAGTCCCAGCACTTCGTCGCGCTTGGCATTGACGACATGCACCGTTCCGGGAAAGCCCTGCAACAGATTCTCGAGAACAGTGCGGCCCACGGTACCAGCACGATCGCTAGCGCCGATCACGGCCACGGAACGTGGAGAGAACATCGCATCCAGGCCGCACTTCTCCGCGCCTGCACCGCGCTTTTGGTCTGGCGTCACTTCGAGCGAATCAATCTCAGTGGATTTCACAATGTCTCCTCATCCCATCTCTCAACCTTGCGGCGCGGATCGATGCATGTCAAGGTTCGATCATTCAATATTAGAAGCGTGGTGCCGGCCCCAGGATCATTCTGGAACTCACCGAGAGAGCTCAAACGTCAGCGTGATTGTAGTATCCACTTCAACCGGTTCGCCATTCAGAAGGAATGGACGATATCTCCATTGCTTAACGGCCGCCATTGCCGATGGCACCAGCATAGGGTGGCCACTGATCAGCGCGAGATTCTCAATCTCACCAGTCTTGGAAATGATGGCCGCGAGCACGACCTCACCCTCGACGCGGGCCGCTTGTGCAAGGGGCGGGTAGGCTGGTTCAACTCTCCGAATCAACGATCCTTTGATCACACCCTGGGATATCCGGATGCGTTTTGGCGCGATGGGAGCCGCAAGTTTCGGTACTGCCATCAGACTCGATGTCGAACTGATAATCCCACCAATAACGCCTCCCGCCTGACCGCCGGGAATCCCACCCGGAACTCCGCCGATGACTCCGCCAAACGATGTAGCGGGCGGCGCCTCTTCATCCTCGCGAATCATCTTGATTTCTTGGGGAATTCTACTGGGTGTCCGTAAACTCCCGTCTACGAAGTCGCTTTGAATGCGCTGTACCACGCTCGCGGCAGCTGCCGACGCTGGGGGTGGGGGCGGCGGAGGCGGAGGAGGCGCGACGAGAAGAGTCAAAAAGTGCTGATTGGGCAGAGTTTCAGTGTAGATCAGCGGCATGATAAGAAGGGTTGCCAGCAGGGAGCATTGCAAACTAAGAGACAGCAGGGTGGCCAGGCTGCGACGGCGACCCTGCGGCGCAGTTGTCTCCAGGAGAACGTCCGCAAACATCAGAGGCGCCGGTTCTTGCCGCGGCGGAGATGGCACTCGAAGGGGACGCCACACCTGAATCGATGTTTGAACTTCCGGCTCTCTGACTTCGATCGTGGGATTCATACGGCCTCCATCTGCCCAGGTTCCCTAGGTTCCCGAACTCCGGTATGAATTCAATTTTCCTCTCCGGTGGCGTCCGCGGCCATGATTGAGGCCACATCCTTTTGTGACCGTGATCACAGAAAACCATCACGGGGAATCAGATTACGGCGGAGTGTGATTTCAGTCACTGAAGCTGCTTTGCGAGGAACGGTCCGGCCGTTCTAGCTGACCTGCTGCGTCTTCGTTCCTCTCTTGAGGCTGGCCTGGCGCGGACGCACGCTGGCGTTTGCGGTATGTTCGTAGCCGGCCACGGTCGCGTAAACCGCTTGGTCGAAAAACTGGTCGAGGCGCTGCAACAACTCCTGCTTTTCTGCAACGTCGCCGGCTGCTCCTGGAACAGATACGTCATCAATGAACTTGTACAGCGTGCTTTTCGTCAAGAGGACGACCCAGACAAGCTCGGTCAGAGGGACATTTTGTTCGGTGCGGCGAGCGCCGATTGCCATGTAGCGCTGATGGATGTCGCTCTCGCCCTTGTCGAGCAGCCAGGAACCCAAATGGTGGTAAATCTCGTACACGCGGTCCTTTAATTCGACGGGAGAGACGTTGCAATACGACGCGGCACGATCCGATAGTTGCACTTGGCGCAGAAGACTGTCGGAGAGCTTATCGGAATGATATTGGATGAGATGAACAAGTTTGAAGGTCTGCATCAATGCTCCGTTTGCCTTGTCGGTTTGTACTAATCCCCACTCAGAATTCTCCAGGCTTCGCGCGAAGTCAGCTGCACATGCTGCATGCTCTTGACCGCCTTCATATATTGCGCGCGCTCGAAGGCTGACGGATTGGGGCAGCGGATCTGGCTCATGCTGCCTTTCATCTGCGCCACCGATTCGTATTCGTGCTTGTCCATCCATTCCGCGAGGCCGGCTTCGACTTGGCGCAGATAATAGATGCCGTTTTTCAAAAGAGCAGAGCAAAGCATGGTCGCGTCGGCCCCCACCATTAACAGCTTGATCACGTCCTCGGGGCCGTGCACGCCACTCGTAGCAGCCAGGCTGGAACGTATTCGACCGTAGAGGATGCCAATCCAGGTGAGCGGCAGCCGCAGATCCTGCGGGGTGCTCAGGAGAACGTTAGGTTGGATTTCCAATTCGTCGAGATTGATGTCAGGCTGGTAGAAGCGATTGAAAAGCACCAACCCATTCGCACCAGCTTCGTCGAGCCGCTTCGCCATGTTGGCCATGTTGCTGAAAAAGGGACTGACCTTGACCGCGACGGGAATGCGAACGGAAATCTTTACTTCTCGAACAATGTCGACGTAGTCTTTCTCGACGTCGGAGCCGGAGATGTCCGGGTTGGTTGGAATGAAATAGATGTTGCATTCGAGTGCGTCGGCCCCGGCCTGCTCGATCTGTTTGGCATACTTGGCCCAGCCGCCAAGGGTGGCGCCGTTGAGGCTGGCGATAATCGGAATGTCAGTCACGGCCTTGGCTTTGCGAATGTGATTCAAGTATCCCTCAGGCCCTAGCCGGAACTCATCGGGCTGTGGAAAGAAACTTGCGGCCTCGGCAAAACTGTTGGTTCCCGCAGAGAGATGGTGTTCAAGCTCGGCGTTTTCCTGCTGCAATTGCTCTTCGAACAGCGAGGACAACACTACGGCAGACGCGCCGGCGTCTTCGAGCTGCCGAATACCATCGATCTCCTGCGACAGCGGCGAGGCTGAGGCGACTAAGGGTGTGCGAAGCTGCAACCCCATGTAAGTGGTTCTAAGGTCGATCATAATTTCTCCTGCGTCTCCCTCCGCTCTACTTTTCACTCCGCTGAAGCAGGCTCTTTCTCTGATTTGCGCTGGGCCAGATATTCATAAAGTCGGAAGCGCATCTCAGCGTCATGCTGTGCCTCATTCCACAAATGCTTTGCGTCTTCGGGCCGGCTCTTGGTCAGCATCTTGAAGCGCGTTTCCATACTCATGAACTCGCGAACTTTCCGCGTGGGCGTGCGTGAATCCAGAGTCAGCGGATTCTCGCCCTGCGCGGTCCGGTCCGGGTGGTAGCGATAAAGCAGCCACTGTCCCGAGTCGACCGCGGCTCTCTGATTCGACATGGCAGTCGTCATGTTGATGCCGTGCGCGATGCAGTGCGAATACGCAATGATGAGGCTGGGCCCGTTGTAAGCCTCAGCTTCGAGAAACGCTTTCAGCGTGTGTTCGTCCTTCGCGCCCATGGCCACGCTCGCGACATAAATGTTCCCGTAACTCATGGCGATGAGCCCGAGATCCTTCTTGCCCGCGGTCTTGCCGCCGGCAGCAAACTTCGCCACAGCTCCGCGCGGCGTGGACTTGGAGGCTTGACCGCCGGTGTTGGAGTAGACTTCGGTGTCGAGCACCAGCACGTTGACGTTGCGCCCGCTGGCCAGCACGTGATCGAGGCCGCCATAGCCGATGTCATAGGCCCACCCGTCTCCGCCCACGATCCAGATGCTTTTCTTGACCAGCAGATCGGCGACAGAAAGCAGTTGCTTTGCGTCCGGCGTATTCACCGTGCGCAGCTTTTCTTTCAACAAGTCGACACGCTGCCGCTGATCAAAGATATCGGCTTCATCTTTCTGCCGCGCCGAAATGATCGCCGTCGCAAGTTCCTGGCCGATCGTGCCGGCTACGCGTCGCACCAACTCCTGGGCGAACTCCGTCTGCTTATCAATCGAGAGGCGGAAGCCCAGCCCGAATTCGGCGTTATCCTCGAACAGAGAATTCGCCCACGCCGGTCCTCGGCCAACCGCGTTCTTCGTCCAGGGGGTCGTGGGCAGGTTGCCGCCGTAAATCGACGAGCATCCCGTAGCGTTCGCGATGATGGCTCGGTCGCCGAACAGCTGCGACATCAGCTTCAGATATGGCGTTTCGCCGCAGCCCGAGCAAGCGCCCGAGAACTCGAACAGCGGCTCCTGAACCTGCTGCTGCCGAATGCTGCCAACTTTAATGATGCGGCGGTCGAGCTCTGGAATCTTCAGAAAGAAATCCCAGTTCGCGCTCTCCGGCGCGCGCAGCGGCGGCTGCGGCACCATGTTGATGGCCTTGAGCCGTGTCTCGGCTTTGTTCTTCACCGGACACACTTCCACGCAGATGCCGCATCCCGTGCAATCTTCCGGCGCAACCTGAATCGTATATTTCAGGTTTTGCCATTCCCGGTCGCGAGTCTCGGTCGATTTGAAGGTTGTGGGAGCGCCTGCCAGTTCTTGCGAGTCATAAACCTTGATGCGGATGACCGAATGCGGACAAACCATCGCGCACTTGCCGCACTGGATGCAGATGTTCTGATCCCATGCGGGAATTTCGAGAGCTAGGTTACGTTTCTCCCACTTCGCCGTGCCGGTTGGAAACGTTCCGTCAACCGGAAACGCGCTGACTGGCAGTTCGTCGCCGTGTCCTGAGTAGATCGCGCCCAACACATCGCGCTCAAATTTCGGTGCAGAGGGCGAGAATGGTGGCGGCATCTCGATGGTGCTCGTGATCGCAGCAGGAACTTTTACTTCGAACAGATGCGCTAGAGTCTCGTCGACAGCCTTCATATTCTGCTGCACGACTTCTTCGCCCTTGCGGCCGTAGGTGTCGCGAATCGATTTGCGTATTGCCTCAATTGCCTGTTCCGGCGGCAGGACTCTCGAAATGGCGAAGAAGCATACCTGCAGAATCGTATTCATGCGGCTGCCCATGCCGGTGTCGCGCGCCACTTGATACGCGTCGATCACATAAAACTTCGCGCGCTTGGCAATAATCTGTTCCTGCACCGCGCGCGGAAGTCGGTCCCAAACCTCATCGGCGCTAAACGGACTGTTCAGTAAGAAGGTCCCGCCGGGAACCAGGGCGCTGAGCATGTCATAGCGTTCAAGAAATATCCACTGATGACACGCGACGAAGTTGGCACTCGAAACCAGATAGCTCGACCGGATCGGCTGCGGCCCGAATCGCAAATGGGAAATCGTCACCGCTCCCGACTTCTTCGAGTCATAAACGAAATATCCCTGTGCATAATTGTCAGTGTTTTCGCCGATGATCTTGATCGAATTCTTGTTTGCGCCCACGGTTCCGTCCGCGCCCAGACCGTAGAACATGGCTCGGACAACATTGTCAGGCTCGGTGGAAAATGCGGCGTCACAGGAAAGGCTGGTGTGACCGATGTCGTCCTGAATGCCGATGGTGAAGTGATCTTTCGTTTGGTGATCGGGCCGATCCGCCTTCAGGTTGTCGTATACCGCCTTAACCATGGCGGGCGTGAATTCTTTTGAAGAGAGCCCATAGCGGCCACCCACGACCACCGGCGAAATGTTGCGAGCCGTGCGGCCGGTCTGGACTCCTTGTTGCAGTGCGCTGATGACATCGAGATAGAGAGGGTCGCCAATCGCGCCCGATTCCTTGGTGCGATCGAGCACAGCGATTTTCCGCACGCTCGCAGGCAATGCATCGAGAAACGCTTGCACCGGAAATGGCCGATACAAGCGCACTTTCAGCAGCCCCAGCTTCTCGCCTCGACTGTTCAACTGATCGAGCGTTTCGTGGGCAACTTCCGCGCCCGACCCCATCATCACGATCACGCGCTCGGCGTCCGGCGCTCCCACATAGTCAAACAGATGGTAAGAGCGCCCCACTTGCTCCGCGAACTTGTCCATCACGCTCTGCACGATTTGCGGGCAGGCGTCGTAATAGGAGTTCGCGCGTTCGCGCATCTGGAAGAAGACGTCGGGATTCTGCGCCGTCCCGCGTAAGACCGGATGGTCGGGAGAAAGCGCGCGCTGGCGGTGTTCGAAAACGCGATCCATATTAATGAGCGTCCGCATGTCGTCTTCTGCCAGCATCTCGATCTTGTTCACTTCGTGCGAAGTGCGGAAGCCGTCGAAGAAATGAATAAACGGGATGCGCGACTCCAGCGCCGCCGCGTGCGCGATCAGCGCCATGTCCATGGCTTCCTGTACCGAATTCGAGCACAGCATGGCGAATCCGGTCATGCGGCAGGCCATGACATCGGAGTGGTCGCCAAAGATGGAGAGCGCATGTGCTGCCAGCGTCCTCGCCGAAACATGAAATGCGGTCGGCGTCAGCTCGCCGGCAATCTTATTCATGTTCGGAATCATCAGCAGCAGGCCCTGCGACGCCGTAAACGTCGTGGCCAGGGCGCCGGTCTGCAGCGCGCCATGCACGGCGCCCGCAGCCCCCCCTTCGCTCTGCATTTCCGCCACGTGCGGAACGCTGCCCCAAATGTTCGGGATCTTCTGCGACGCCCATTCGTCCGCCCATTCGCCCATCGCCGAAGAAGGAGTGATGGGATAGATGGCGATCACTTCGTTCACCCGATAGGCGACGTAAGCGACCGCCTCGTTGGCATCCATGGTCTTGAACTTGCGCGTCATGATGGCAAGCCTGCCTTCATCTGAGGATCCGCGTCTGTAATCCGGCCGCAATCTACTCGCATGAGAATGGACGAAGCCGCTCGCGATCGCAGCAAGACACGTCACACCTGCTGGTGACGCAGATCACAACTGGATTTGTGAGCTGGATCACAAGTGCGGGTGCCGTACCGCACAGCCAACCTCACCCGCGCGGCGGACACTCAAGCCAGTCGTGGAGGCTGCCATGCTCTCGCCCTATGGAATGGAGATCGTCGAAAGCTGCCTGACCTGCAAACTGCGCTCCGAGCGCATCTTCTGCAACCTGCCCACCTCGGCTCTGCAGACCTTCGAAGACATCAAGTTCGCGACCGCTTATCCTCCCGGCGCGGTGCTATTTGTGGAAGGGCAAATGCCCCGCGGCATTTTTGTCATCTGCAAGGGCAGCGTGAAGCTCTCCATCAATTCACCGAACGGCCGAACCATGATCGTGAAACTCGCCGAAGCCGGGGAAGTGCTGGGGCTCAGTGCATCGGTGTCAGGCAAGCCCTATGAAGTCACGGCCGAGACCATCGATCCCTGCCAGGTAAATTTCGTCAAGCGTGAAGACTTCCTCAAGCTTCTTCAGGACGACGTAAACGTCTGCTTCAAGGTCGCCGAGCAGTTGAGTGAGAAATATCACAACGCCTGCAGGGAAGTGCGTTCCCTGGGGCTGTCGCAATCCGCCGTCGAGAAGCTGGCATCGCTGCTCTGGGGCTGGAGTTCCAAGAACGGAGAGGCGGCCATCCCGGAACCGCGGCTAAAGCTCAGGCTCACTCATGAGGAGATCGCGCAGATGATTGGGACATCTCGCGAGACGGTCAGCCGCTTGTTCGCAGACCTCAAGAAGAGGCGCATCGTGCAATCGAAAGGTTCCACGCTAGTCATTCTCGATGTGGAAGCGCTGCGCGACATCGCCAAGCACAACTAAGCACACCCCCCCGTCTGTGTCGCAACTGGATCGACCGCTGCGCCGAATGGCGGCATCCCCCAAGCCTCGAGGGCGACGCTGATCTCGAAAACCGCAGATTCAACAACCCTTACGCCACGTGACCGGGATCACAATTCCGGGTGACAACTATCACGGCAGCCCGGCTAGCCTTCTCTTATCGTTATCGCGGGTGGGCGACAACGCCCGGGTCCAGTGGGAGGAAACAGCCATGACAGCCGCAAACAGCATGGGGCCGCACTCCAGTCACGCCAATCAAAACAAGCCGCGCCTGATTTTCTGGGAGTTGACCAAGGGCTGCAATCTGCGCTGCGTGCATTGTCGGGCCAGCGCCACGGAGCTCAGTTCCCCCGACGATCTGTCCACCCAGGCGGCGATGGATATCATTGATCAGATCGCGGAAGTTTCCTCGCCCATCCTCGTACTGAGCGGAGGCGAGCCGCTATTTCGCTCCGACATTTTCGAACTCGCGCGTTACGGAACGGATAAAGGCTTGCGCGTGGCGCTAGCCACGAATGGAACACTGGTTACCAAGGAAGTCGCGCGCAAGATTGTCGACAGCGGCGTGAAGCGCGTGGCCATCAGTCTCGACGGCGTGGACGCGGCCACTCACGACAAGTTTCGCAGCATCCCCGGCGCGTTCGACGCGGCCCTGGCCGGGTTCCGTAATCTTAAGGATCTCGGCATGTCGGTGCAGATCAATACGACCGTCGCGCGGCACAACGCTCATCAGCTTCCGGATGTTTTGGCTTTGGCCAAGTCAATCGGGGCCGACGCCCTGCACACGTTCCTGTTAGTGCCGGTCGGCTGCGGTGTCGATATCGCCGCCGAGCAGATGGTTCCTCCGGAAGAATACGAGCGCATGCTGAACTGGTTCTATGATCAGTCGCTCACCGGCGGCATCGAGCTGAAAGCCACCTGCGCTCCGCATTATTTCCGCGTAGTCCGTCAACGTCGCGCGGCCGAAGGCCACTCTGCGGCCGCAGCCGCGCGAGCCGCTTTGACGATTGTCGACAACGTGCCCGGTTTGGCGAGTGACAAGACATCGACGAGCGACTCCTCAATCGGCCCCACCGACATGACGATGCCCGGTTCCACCGGCATTGAACTGCACGCACACGGCATCGGCAAAGCTGTGGGACATCCGGGCACGCATCCTTCCGACATGAACGCCATGACGAAAGGCTGCCTCGCCGGAACCGCGGTCTGCTTCATCTCGAATCAGGGCGAGGTTTATCCCTGCGGATATCTCCCGGCTTTGGCCGGCGATCTGAAGAAGCAGCCCTTCGCCGACATCTGGCAGAACTCGATCGTGTTCAACGAACTGCGCGACGTGAACAACCTGAAAGGGAAGTGCGGTTGCTGCGAGTTTCGCAATGTCTGCATGGGGTGCCGCGCGCGCGCTTACGCCGCCACCGGGAATTATCTCGACGAGGAACCGTTCTGCGTGTACGAACCTGGGAGCAAGAATGCCGCTACGAAGAATGACATTCCGAAGCACGCATCCTCGCTGATTGAAATCTCACACTAGGCGTTGACCTGGCCCATCCAACGAGCCCCTCGCAGCCCTCCCCACTCGTCGGCTGGACCGAACTCGCATCACCCATCATCTTCGGACTTTGGTTCGTTGCCGGATTGCATTCCTCGCGCTAAGCGCCCCCACATCTCGGCCCTCTCACGTAGCGGGGCAATTCACACGATGAAAGCGTGAGACTCCGCAATGAGCGCGCCGTAGTCTCGCTGGCGAAAAAAACGACAGCCCGTAACTCTCTGAAAGTAAGAGACAACCGCCCGCGCCAAAGCGCGCCGTCTTTGGTCCGCAAGGTGCCTTTCCTCCAGGTGGTTAGGAGATGAATACGGTGGAACCCACTTTGATGGTTGTTGGCCTGAACTTCCGCACGGCTCCGGTGGGCATCCGGGAGCGCTTCTGGATCAGCGAAGACCGGCGTTACCAGGCACTGGTGCATGTGTCACAGGCGGAAGGCATTGAAGAAGTCATTGTGTTGGCCACCTGTAATCGCACTGAGTTTTTGCTCTGGGTCAGCGACGTAACTCTGGCGGCCAACTCCGTCATGCGATTTCTCGGTTCCGAGTACGGACTCAAGCTGTGCGAGTGGAAGCACTTCTACCGGCTGCTCGACGAAGCGGCGTTGCTGCACATTTTCCGCGTCGCTTCCAGCCTCGACTCCATGGTGATCGGTGAGCCACAGATTATTTCGCAAGTGAAGCAAGCCTGGCAGCAGGCGCAGAAAATGGGCGCGACCGGCCGCTTCCTCGATGCCGTGATGCAGAAGGCGCTCACTGTTTCAAAACGCGTGCGCACGGAAACCGCAATCGGAAATTCCGCAGTCTCCGTGCCTTACGCCGCAGTCGAACTTACCCGCCAGGTGCTCGGCACCCTGGAAGACAAGAAAGTCCTTCTCCTGGGCGCGGGCAAAATGAGCGAGCTCTCCGCACGCGGACTTCTCAACCACGGTGCCGGCTCGCTGCAGGTCATCAACCGCACTCTCGATCATGCCGCCGAACTCGCCACGAAACTGGGAGGAGTCGCGATCCCGTTCGAGGAGCGCTGGCAGCCCATGGCCGACGCTGACATCATCATCAGCTCGACTTCCTGCCCGCATACCATCCTCAGTCGCGATGAAGCCACAAGCCTGATGCGCGATCGTGACGCACGCCACAAGAATCAGCCGCTCGTCATCGTCGACATCGCCCTACCCCGCGACATTGACCCAGCGGTGCGCGAAGTGGAAGGCATCTTCCTCTACAACCTCGACGACCTGGAAAATGTGGTAGACCACAATGCGGGCGAGCGTGAAGTTGCCGCCGCCGAAGCCCAAAAAATTCTGCAAGCCGAAGCGCTCGGCTTCCGCCGCAAGCTGATGGCGGAGCGGGTCGTGCCGACGATCGTGGCACTGCGCCAGCGGCTGGACGAAATTTGCCGGCAAGAACTGGATTCCTTCCGACAAGAGAATGGGCCGTTTTCCAAGGATCAGGACGAAATGTTGAACGCAGTCATGTCGAAAATGACGAAGAGAATTGCTGGGTCCTTAGCCCGTGAACTCAAGGAACTTCCAGAAAAGCTGGAACAGGAACAGATGACCACTGCGGTGCAGCGGCTGTTCCATCTGCAAACGCCGGAACTGGCGCTTGCCGGCACCAGATCCTAGAAAGAACGAGGAAGACCATGCCTAATACGGAGCGAACTGCATCTCCTCGAAAACCTTGGACCGATGTTCAGGCCTACCTGCTGGCGGCGTTCTGCCTGGTACTCGGAGTCGCGCTCGGCTACCTGTTCCGCGGATCCGCTTCGCAATCCGCCGCAACCGTTCAGGCATCGACCTCCGCCCAGGCCAACATGCCCCAAGGGCAAACGGAAGCGCAGCAGCTAACCCCCGAGCAGCAGAAAGCGATGGTCGATCAGGCGGTCGCGCCCTTGCTCGCAACTCTCAAGACCAGCCCCAACGATTTCAATACCATCGTGCAGTTGGCTAATCTGTACTTCGACGGCCAGCAATATCCCGAGGCCGTGAAGTACTACCAACTCGCGGTAAAGAGCCAGCCCAACAACGCCGATCTGCTCACCGATCTTGGTACCTCGATCTGGTACATGGGCGACGCCGACGGCGCCATCGCCGAATTTCAAACGGCGTTGAAGTATCGGCCGGATCATCCCGGAACGTTGTTCAATCTGGGCATCGTTCGATGGCAGGGCAAGCTCGATCCCAAGGGCGCGGTCGAGGCCTGGGAGGAATTGCTGAAGTTGAATCCAAACTATCCGCAGAAGCAGCAGGTCCAGGACTGTATCGATCGGGCCAAGCAACACGCCAAGGGCTAGGTCATCGCAGTAAGCGTTGGCGAACACACGCAGGTGTCGCAGGTCACATACAGCTCGTGTCGTTCAGTTCGATCATGAAGATCAGGTGTGCAGCGGAGATTCGCCAGCTCCGTTGGAGGGACAAGCAAGAAAAGGTAAGAAGAAAGTAGTCGCTCAATTTTGAATTTCTCGGCGAACTCCGCGGCTTTTCTCTGCTTGCTCAGCGGTGAAAGGCTTTTTGTTCATAGCCAAATCGAAAGTCTCAAGCCGCCAGGAAAATAGACTTCGAGTTCACTGAGAAATTCAAATTGGGTTGGTAGCAGGGAAGCGGTGCGCCCGCCGCAATTCCGACGGACGTTTGGCAATTTCATATCCGTTCATTCTGAGCCCGCCGGGCTGCAAGTTGAACCAGCGTGGCTCCCAGGAGACGCACTATGGCAAAAACCACGACAAAGACAATGCAAGCGGCTTTCGTCGAAACATTCGGCCAGCCGTTGCAGGTTCGCGAAGTTCCGGTTCCAGATCCAGGACGGGGCGAGGTTCTCGTTCAGGTCATGGCCAGCGGAGTCTGCCACACCGATCTGCACGCCATTGATGGCGATTGGCCGATCAAACCTACACTTCCATTCATCCCCGGCCACGAAGGCGCGGGCTATGTCGCCAAAGTTGGACCGGGCGTGACTCATCTGAAAGAAGGCGACCGCGTCGGCATCGCGTGGCTGCACAGCGCTTGCGGACATTGCGAATACTGCCTCACCGGTTGGGAAACACTTTGTCCCGAGCAACAAATGTCCGGCTACACCGTTAACGGCAGCTTCGCCGAATATGCTTTGGGCCAGGCGGATTACCTGGGCCGGATCCCCGACAAACTTTCATTTATTGATGCCGCGCCCATTCTGTGCGCCGGCGTGACCACGTACAAAGGTCTGAAGCAAACGCAAGCACGTCCCGGCGAGTGGGTCGTGATCTCAGGCGTGGGCGGACTCGGCCACGTCGCCATCCAGTACGCGAAGGCGATGGGTCTGCACGTTGCCGCGATCGATATCGGACCCGAGAAACTGAAACTGGCGCGCAAGCTGGGCGCCGAAGTGACTGTCGACGCGAAAGAAGAAGATGTCGTTCAGTCGATCCAGAAACAAACCGGCGGAGTACACGGCGCATTGGTCACGGCCGTATCGCTCCCCGCATTCAAACAGGCTCTGGGCACGCTGCGGCGTGGCGGAACCTGCGTTCTGAACGGCCTCCCCCCCGGCGAATTCCCCGTTTCCATTTTCGATCTGGTGCTGAATGGCCAGACCGTTCGGGGATCGATCGTAGGCACACGCAAGGATCTTGAAGAAGCGCTGCAGTTTGCCGCCGAAGGCAAAGTGAAAGCGACCATCGAGGAACAGAAGCTGGGATCGATCAACGACATTTTCGATCGTCTCAAGAAGGGCAAAGTCATCGGCCGCATCGTCCTGGATATCGCGGCTGAGTCCCGTTCGAAAAAATCGACTGAGAGCAAGACTGAGACTTACGCCTTCGCCTAAACTTTTTGGCTGGCGGACGTTTTGCGGGGCGAGTGCTCGGCACTTGCCTCGCATTTTGTTGTCCGAGCGAGATCCCTCTCTTCGCCTGAAGAGCGGCTACGCTCAGGATGACAGAGTGGGAGGGTGCGTTGGGTTCGAAGGAATCTCGGATCGTTATTGTTCGTCCGACGCGCCCGTCGAGGCACCGTCTTCGTCGCCGCGGATCAGGCCGAACTTTTTTAGTTTGTAGCGGAGGGCGTCGCGGCTGATGTCTAGCAACTTGGCGGCGTGGGTTTGGTTGCTGTTGGCCTGGCGCATGGCGAGTTCGACCATGGCGTGTTCGACCTCTTCGAGAGATGTGCCGCCTTCGGGGATGTAGAGGCGCGGGAGGGTGCGGCCGTTGGGCAGGACCTGGCCGCCGTCGGCGGGAGAGGTGCGTTCGAAGGCGGTGCGGCCGCCGGATTCGCCGACGGAAAACGGGAGATACAGAGGGCGCAGCAGCGGTTCGTCTTCGAGGATCATGCCGCGCTCGATAGTGTTCTTCAGTTCGCGAACGTTGCCGGGCCAGTTGTGGCTGAGGATGAGTCGGCGGGTTTCGTCGGTGATGCCGCGGACGGATTTCTTGAAGCGGCGGTTGTAGCGATCGATGAAAAATTCGACCAGCGGCATGATGTCTTCGCGGCGATCGCGCAGCGGGGGGATGAAGATGGCGATGATGGCGAGGCGATAGTAGAGGTCCTGGCGGAATTGATTTTCGCGAACGGCTTTTTCTAAATCGCGGTTGGAGGCGGCGATGACGCGGACCTCGACCTGCATGTCCTTGATGCCGCCGACGCGCCGGATAACCTGGTCTTCGAGGACGCGGAGAAGTTTGGCTTGCAAGAGCGGCGAGAGTTCGCCGATTTCGTCGAGGAAGAGGGTACCGCCGTCAGCGGCTTCGAACAATCCTTTCTTCATCTGCTTGGCATCGGTGAAGGCGCCTTTTTCGTGGCCGAAAAGTTCGGCTTCCATCAAGGTTTCTGGAATGGCGGAGCAGTTGATGGCGACGAAAGGTTTTTCCTGGCGTGAACTTTCGTAGTGGATGGCTTTGGCGATGAGATCTTTGCCGGTGCCGCTTTCGCCCTGGATGAGAATTGTGGTGGCGGCGCTGGAGGCGACTTTGCGGACGAAATTCATAAGCTCAGTCATTTTCGGCGAGGTCCCGACTACGCTGTCGTAGCCGGCGCCGCGGCGGACTTCGCTGCGCAGGGTTTTGACTTCGGTGCGCAGGCTGGTGGCTTCGAGCGCGTTTTTGATGGTGACGTGGAGTTCGTCGAAATCGACGGGCTTGCCGACGAAGTCGTAGGCGCCGAGCTTGAGGGCGGCTTTGACGTCGTCGAGTTGGGGGTCGGCGGTGATCATGATGACGGCGCGGGCGTCGCCGTTTTTCTTGAGTTGATCGAGGACTTCGATGCCGGTGAGGTCGGGCATGCGGACGTCAAGCAGGACGAGGTCGGGGGATTCCTTTTCGGCGAGCTTGAGACCGGGGACGCCGGAGTCGGCCTCGATGACGTGGTAGCCCCACTCTTCGCATTTCTGGCGGAGCGACCAGCGCACCAGGCGCTCGTCGTCGACGATCATGATTTTTTCGGAGGGCATCGGTGATTAATTTACTACGAAAGGCGGCGGTACGCTTTGGAGGCTCGGTTCCGCTTCGGCCACTTCGGTATCCGCCGGCGATCAGTTCTAAGATGCGACGTTGCAAGGTGCCGGCGGATGAAAGGGCAGCAGGACCGTGAATTGGGTGCCTTTGCCGACGACGCTGCTGACTTCGATACGACCGTTATGATCTTCGACGATGCGGTTGGCGAGGGATAGGCCCAGGCCGGTGCCGTCGCCTTTGGTGGTGTAGAAGGGACGGAAGATGTTGGGCAGATTTTTCGCAGAGATGCCGCTGCCGTCATCAGCGACTATGACTTGCGCGCAATTTTCGCGCGAGCTGATTTCGACGCGGACGGTGCCGGTTTTTTCGATGGCTTGGACCGCGTTGAGCAGCAGATTGAGCAGGACCTGGTGGATCTGATCGCTGTCGTGTTCGACTTCGGGGAGGTCGGCGTCTTTTTGTAGTTCGATGGTGATGGGGCGAGAAAGGATTTGCTGGCGAGCGAGCATTACGGCGTGTTCGACGGTGGTGTTGAGATTGCTGCGGCGGACTTCGGGGTGGCGTGGGCGCGCAGTTTCGAGGAGATCGGTGAGGGTGCGGCTGATGCGGCCGATCTCGAGGCGGACATCTTTCACGACGGCGCGGGCGGGGCTGGAGGTGGGGAGATCTCGGCCGACAATCTCGATGACGCCGGCGATTCCGGCGAGCGGGTTGCGAATTTCGTGGGCGAGGCCGGTGGCGAGTTCGCCGAGCGTGGCGAGATGTTCGGCGCGCGACATTTGGGTGCGATGCAGGCGTTCGATTTCCTGGCGGCTGTCGCGGAGCTGCTGGACCATTTGATTGAAGTTGCGGCCGAGGTCGCCGACTTCGTCGTTGCGATGGGAAAAACTCACCAGAACGTCGAGATTGCCTTTGCCGACGAGTTCCATTTTTTCCTGGAGTTCGACCATGGGGCGCTGGATGAGGAACGCGAGCACGAACATGGAGACGGCGCAAATGACGACGGCTCCGCCACCGGCGACGATCAGGACGGCATGGCGTTCGGGGTCGCGCAGTGAGACGGTGGCTAGCGTGAAGAGGAGCAATCCTGCCAGCAGTACGAAGCCGACGGGGAGGAAAGCTTTGAGCTGCCAGTTGACGCGGACGGCGCTCAGGCGAAAGTCTTCCGCAGGAGTGTCGGCCGGGATCTGGGCTGCCGCTTTCGGAGGCTCAGTGTCCACCGGTGCGGATTGCAGATGGCTAAGCATAAGCGTGCATCCCAGGTAGCAAGTAAGTTACGCCGAAGAACGTGAACATCACTACGGCGAAACCGAGGATGGCGAAGTAAGCGGCGCGCCGACCTCGCCATCCCCGCGTGATGCGCATATGGAGGTAGCCGGCATACACCAGCCAGGTAATCGCAGCCCAGGTTTCTTTGGGGTCCCAGCTCCAATAGGAACCCCAGGTGCGATTGGCCCAGTACGCGCCCGCCGCGATCATCAGGGTGAGTAGGGGGAAGGCGATCGCGATGGTCTTGTAGGTGATGCGGTCGAGCTCGTCCGCGGTGGGAAGCATGCGTTCGAGATCGGTGCGCCTCCACAGCAGCAACAGGTACAACAGCGATACAAAAATTGAGCCGACCAGGCCAGAGAGAATGAACGGGCTGGCCGCCAGGGAAGTGGGGAACAGGCCGTCGGCGTCGAGCGAGGCGTAGACGCCGTCGCGAGTGCGCAGTAGGAAGAAGGCGAGCGCCAGCACTTGCAGGAGAATGCTGAGGAAGACGGCGCGGTTGGCGATGTCGATGAGGCCTTCGTTCTGCGTTTTGCGCCAGAGCAGATAAAGAACCAGGGGCGCGGCTACCGCGGCCAAGACTAGAAGAAGCAGCCAGCCGAGATCGGGGATTACGACGAAGAGGCGTACGCCGCGGGAGAGGAAGGCTTCGGATTTTTCTTCCGGGTTCCAGGCGACTACGCTGAGGCCGCCCCACTTTTCAAAGCGCGTCAGCACGCCACCGTAGGTGAGGACGGAGAACAGGCTGCTGCCCGCCAGGAAGGTTTCGGTTTTCATTTTGTCCTGGATGAGGAACATCATGGCGAGGGCGAAGCTGAGGGCGCAGGCCGCGTAGGCCAGCATCGCGAGCGTTACGTGGACGTGCAGCCAGGTCGACTGCAACGCGGGAACCAGGGGACGAACTTCGGTTCGCAGCAACTGCATGAGCACTACGCCGACGATTGCGACGGGCATGGTTATGGTGCCGATTACCTTGACGCCGAATTTTTTCTCGGCCACCAGCGTGAGCACGGCCAGGGTCCAGACGAACATGAGAAGCATTTCGTAAATGCTGGCGAAGGGCGGATGTCCGGCTTCGTACCAGCGGCGGGCGACTGCGCCGGTGTTGGCCAGCAATCCGGCCCAAGTGGCGAGCGAGCCGAAGCGCACATAAGAGGGCGTGCCCGTAATGCCGAAGCCGAGATAGAGCGTGCCTGCGCCCGCGTAGAAAATCAGCGCGGCGTAGAGCAGGTTGGAATCGTTGAGCAGGTTGCCGCTCTTGACTACATTCAGAAATGCCATGAACAGCAGGAAGGCGACGCCCAATCCCACCATGACAAGCAGCGTGCTTCCGGTGCTGGCTGGTTGCTGTTCTACAGTTGCAGTTTGTGCCATGGGAGCATCCTCCAAGTGCCGGATTATTTGCCGGCGGCTGCTGAGACGGGCGCATCGGCGCTGGTCTTTATTCTTGCTTTCGTTTTTGCTGAGAGTTTGATTTCTTCGGTGATCTGTTGGGTCAGGTCGCGAAACTTCTGTTCGAATACGTCTTTGTTTTTGTTGGACGCGCCGCCGATCCACAGCATGAGGCGTCCGTTGGCGTCATGCACTGGTACCGCCCAGACTCGGGTGTGGACGAAGTAGAAGACGAAGGCCAGACCGAAGCCCATCAGGACTACGCCGGCCCAGACTCCCCATTGGCCGGGCTCGTGCGAAACTTCGAGGCCGGTGAAGTAGGCCATTTGAATGTCCTTGCCTTCGAAGGCGTAGGGGGAGGAATCGTTCTGCTCGTAACCGGGGATCTTCGGCAGCCAGAAATTTATGCTCTGACTCGATTTGTCCTGACCAGGCTTCTTCGATTCGACCACGAGATGCGCCGCCGGATTTTGCAACTCGTTGGAGCGGGAATAAATCTGACCGTCGCTGACTACATAGTCGGGGATGAATTCGGCGAGGCGAACTGTGGTTTGGTCATCGAGAGCGATGGATTCGTTGGGGCTGATCGTGATCTCTTTGGACGGGCTGCCATTGCGCGGGGCGGCGGTGAGCACAAGTTTGTCGAGCTTGCCGCTTTTGCCGTAACTGGCCTGATAGAAACGAATGCCTTCGTAAACCAGCGGATCATTCACCACGATTTGCTTGCGCAGAACAATCTTCCCATTCTTCACTACGGCGAGATCGGACCACCAGCGCTTGGGGGTGCCATCGGCGTAGTTCTCCTGGCCGGCACCTTCACAGAGGACGGCGAAGGGCAGAGTGCGCTTGACGCCCTTCTGCGGTTCGACCTGGCTCGCCTGTTGGCCGCGGGTGAGAGTCACGAAGGCGCGCCAGCCGTAAAGTGCGTCGATGATGCCGCCAAGAAAAATCAGCAGCAGGCTGGCGTGCACGACGTAGACGGCCATCTCTGAGAAGCGGTTTCGCTCGCCGAAAACCGAGAAGCTATTTTCGCGGACGATGCGCTCAGGCCGGAATCCGGCGTGGTGGAAGACGCGGTCGGCGGCGGTCAAGCCGGCTTCTTCATCCGCATCGTCGAGTGGAATCAAGGCGTGGCTGGGCAAGGCCTTGCGAAATGCTACGTCCGGGCTCTTGTAGGGGCGGGAGTAAAAGCGCCACGCGTTGGGAAAGCGCTGAATTGACGCGGAAATTATGCTGAGACTTACCAGGGCCAGCAGCACGACGAACCACCAGGCGTGGAAAACGTCGGTGAGTCCGACGGTGTCGAGGACGTGCAGGACTTGCGGGGAATAGGCGCGCTGCATTTCAGCGGCGTCGGTGGTGGGACGCTGCAGAATTACGGTGCCAGCCGCGGACAGGATGACGACCAGAATTAGAAGGATGACACCAGTCTTGATTGCGCCCAGGGTTTGCCAGATGCTGGTCCGCCAAAAACTTTTCGGCGCGGTGTTTTTCTGACCGGTACCCGAATCGGTCTTTCGCGGTGCCTGCGGAACGGTTGCGGCCATGTCTTTCACCTTCCCGGAGTGAGAAAGGCACGTTTTCCGCCATTACAGCCGTCGTGGGGAAGTTGTTGAAATTACTAACGAAATCTGACCATGGGTGGGGAGCCCGGCGGAGTTGAGTGTGAGCCATATCACTCATGGGATTGCAGTTTTGCGGGGATTTGGCGCAGACTCGTGCCCTGCACAACCGCGCCGCTCGAGGGGAACAGGGACCGCGTTACTTGGGTGATTTCGATCATGCCACTGGGGGGGAACCCGCATCATGACGATGGGTTCATTCAGGGGGCCTGCAAGTTAAGCAATTTCCAATTAGTTTGTTTGCAGCATTGTAGGTCACCGTATAGAGCTGCAGGGGGATCCGGAAATTTCGGCGAGCGGATTGCATAGACAGGTAGCCGGAGGAGGACCAGCGGACGTGGCCGTGGAAACATTCACGTTGAATCGCCGAACTAGCCGGCTGAGCGCGCTGGGGTGGAGTCAGTTCGTCTGCTTCCTGATTGTGCTCCTTTGCGGCGGACGCGCGTTCGCGGCGAAGCATCCTGTGCCGCTGGACCCGAAGGCCGATCCCGCGACCTGCCTGACCTGCCATGAGGACAAGACCAAAGGCAAGGCGGTTCATTCCGCGATGGCGATGGGCTGCACGGCGTGCCATGAGATTCGGGTCAACAAAGACATTACGCGGGTGAAACTGATCACGACTACTCCGCTGGCGCTGTGCCTGACTTGCCACGCGGATAAGAATGCGGCTGAGATCAAGGGCACGGTTCATCCTCCGGCGGCGCGGGATTGTTTGAAGTGTCATGATCCGCATACTTCGGATAATAAGAATCAGTTGCTGAAGGCCGAGTCGGGAGATGCGAAGGAAAATCTTTGCCTGAGCTGCCACAAGACGGGAGAGAATGTTCCAGAGAAGGGCAGCCGCCACGCCGCGCTCGACATGGGCTGCGATACCTGCCACATCACGCACAAGACGGGTGAGGCCGGGAAGATGGAGTTCGACTTTCATCTGGTCAAGGCTCCGCCGGCTCTGTGCATAGACTGCCATGATGTGAAGAGTCCAGAGCTCGAGAAGGCGCATCAGAACCAGCCGTTCGAGCAGGCCAACTGCGTGAGCTGTCACGATCCCCATGAGTCGGCCGCACCCAAGCTGCTGGCGAAATTTACGCATCCGCCGTTTGCCGAGAAGCAGTGCGAGATCTGCCATGCGCCGGCGAAGGATGGAAAAGTGGTGCTGACGCAAACTGACGTCAAGGCGCTGTGCGTGACTTGCCACGACGACAAAGCCAAGCTGATCGACAGCGCCAAGGTTCCGCATCCGGGAGCGGCGGGCGATTGCACCGATTGCCACAGCCCGCATGCCAGCCGGCAGCCTGGGCTGCCCAAGACTACCAATGTTGAAATTTGCTTGAGTTGTCACAGCGACATTGCCGATGCAGGGAAGAAGCCGTTCCGTCATCAGCCGGCGTTCAAGCAAGGGTGTGCGACTTGCCATGAGCCGCATGGTGGCGAGAACGAGCATCTGCTCCGGACGGCCACTACGAACGCTCTCTGCCTGGAATGCCATGGGCCGGATCGGCAGCCGAAAGTGCTGGCGGCGGAACATCTGCTGACAATTTTTAATGGCAAGGTGAGGCTGCCGGAAGATTATTTCTCGAAGAACAAGGTTGTGGTGCTGCCGCTGAAATATGGGATGGGACATCCCGTGGCGGGGCATCCGGTGACGGATTTAAAGGATCCGAAGGATCCGACGAAGATTGTTACGGCGATGAATTGCCTGACCTGTCACCAGCCGCATTCTTCGGCGCAGGCGAATTTGCTGGTGAAGGATCAGGCGTACAGCATGGCGTTCTGCCAAACTTGCCACAAGGATTTGAACCGGAAATAACGCTGGCAACAGCAAAGAGTGGGCGTGACAGAGTGGGAGTGACTACGATGCATACAATTCAGCCAACTTTGATTCACCGGGACTTACTCAGTTCGCGCCGAGTTTTGGCGGTGGTTGCGCTTCTGAGTCTTACGCTCGCGGCCCCGTTGGTCGTCTTCGGAGCGAAGAAGAAAAAGACTGAGACGGCTGCGCCGCCGCCGGTGATTGATTATTCGAATATCGTGTGGCCGAACCCGCCGGCGATTGCGCGCATTCGCTATCAGGCGTTTTATGCGGCGGAAAAACTCTCTCAGGTGGAAACGCCGAAGACTAAGAAAGACTCCTGGATGGACCGCCTCGCCGGCACGCAGCCGCAGGCGGAGAGCGGAAAAGTGTTGTGGCAGCTGGCGGAACCCTATGGAATTGCGATCGATTCCAAGGGAAGTCTTTATGTGGCGGATCAGAAAGTCGGAGCGATTTTTATTTTTAATACTCAGACTCGTGAAGTCGAGCTGATTAAGAATAAGACGCATGCGCACTTCGTTCGCATTGTCGGCCTGGCAATGGATGATGATGACCGGCTGTTTGTGTCGGATCCGGGGTTGAGCCACATCCTGGTGTTCAATCCCAAGCACGAGGCGACGGATGTCATCACGGAAGGGCTGGTCACTCCAGGCGGGATGGCGATCGATACGGAGAACCGGCTGCTTTATGTTTCGGACGTGGAACAGGATCAGGTGCTGGTTTATGACGCCGACAGTCTGAAGTTGAAGCGGCGGATCGGCACTACCGGGCGGAAACATGCGCTGACGACTCCTGGCGATTTTGCGCGCCCAGGAGGATTGGCGGTCGACGGTGACGGGAATCTGTATGTTGCTGACACGCTGAACGATCGGGTTGAGATTTTTGATGGCGATGGCAACTTTATACGAACCTTCGGCAAGGCCGGGGATGGGCCGGGATATTTTTCGCGGCCCAAGGGCGTGGCTATCGACAGCGACGATCACATCTGGGTGGTCGATGGCATGCAGGATCGCGTGCAGGTGTTCAATCAGGATTCGCAGTTGTTGATTTCGTTTGGCGGGCACGGCCTGCTTCCCGGCATGTTTCAGGGCATTGTCGGAATCACGATCGACAGGCAGAATCGTGTGTTCACGTCGGAGATCTTTCCCGGCCGGGTGCAGCAATTCCGCTACGTGACCGATGCCGAAGCTGACCAGATCCAGAAAGAGAAAGAAGCGGCGCGCGAGAAACGGGCTGGCGCATCCGGCAAGGATGCAAACCCGGCGGTGGTTCCCATCCCAGCGGCTGCGCCTGCGGCCCATACCACCCCGCCAAGCAGGTAAGACGGCAGCTAACCGGATAAATGACCCGGTCCGTATTCCACTGTGGGATTTGACCAACCGATTACGAAAGGGTGGCTTATTTCCCCCAGTCGGAGAATTTCTCCTTTCCCAGGTGTCGCACGGCAGACTTCAGCTAAATTGCTCATATTGAATGACTTACTTCCGTTTGGAGTTCTTCTCACATTCCTCACCCAAGCTCGGCAGCGCAGTTGCACATACAAGAAGTGGAATTGGGGGCAGCTGCAAGGGATCGCAGTACGGGCCTAAAGCCTCCAGACACGTTGAACCGGGTACAGGAGGTTTCACTTATATGAAGAAAGCTATCGTATTAGCGCTTTTCGTCCTGGCTGCGTCGGGACTGATGATGGCCCAGAACTGGTCGTCAACGGTAGACGTACTGGGCGCACACAACAATCAGGGCCGCGGCTGTGCGGGTTGCCATGCTCCGCATAGCGGCTCATTCGGGTCCGGTCACGGCGGCGTCGCCGATTCCGGCAGCTACGCCTTGTGGGGACAGGATGCCAGCCCGTTGTATGGCAAGACCATCGCCTTCGGCGACAGCGGCCGGTACACCGAGACACTGCCAACCAGCATCAGCACGGGCAGCACGGAAGTCGGCGGAATTCTGCTCTGCCTGAGCTGCCATGACGGCAACGTCACGGCTTCGAACATGATGACGAATCAGTCCTATGAGCAAAGAATCGGACTGTTGACCAATACCACTTACGGCACGCAACCGATCCCGACGTTGCTCGGCAACGACGGCACGGCAGCGGGCAATTACACCAACGATCACCCGGTGGGCGTGAACGCGACCATCAGCACGACGCAGCCAGGTCTGGTGTGGAGCGGGACGGCGTTCAGCGTAACCGCGGGCAGCCAATACGCGCAATTCGTAGCCAACTACGGATGGCCGGCACTGGCGCCTGGAAAGTATTCCAATCCTTACGGCGTAAACACCGCGGGGCAGCCTTATGTGGTCTGCACCACTTGCCACAACCAGCATGTCATGACGGTCTACACGTCGAGCACTTCGAGCCAGATCCAGAATGACGGCGGCGGCAAGTATTATGCCACCTACTTCTTCATCAACGGCCCGTACAATCCGAACCTGCAGACCTACTCCAGCACCTCGGCGCCATCGACGACCGAGTTCTGCCGGCAGTGTCACTTTGGCGAAGCGAACGAAGCCAACAACACCAACAACATCAAGGCGCAATTCCAGTAAGGCGGCTTGCAGCGAGGGGAGAGAGAATTCTCTCTCCCCTTTTGTGTGATCCAGGGAGTTCTGCGCTGACAGGTTCTGTAACTAAGTTCCGGGTAGTGAGCGAGGAATTATGAACTGCAATCTTTCAATCTGCATCCTGCTGCTGACGGCGCTCAGCGCTGGCGCACAAGTAGCCTCCCACGCTCCGACCGCACTCGCGGCTGCGCCGGCCTCGGCGACGGTTTCTCCGGTGCAGGTCAGCGACAAGCCAGTGGCGCGGGTGAACGGCGCGGTGCTGACCGACCGCGATCTGCTGCGCGAGATGCTTGCGATTTTCCCTTACGCCAAACAGCACAACGGATTTCCTAAGGCGCAGGAAGCCTCCATCCGCCAGGGCGCGCTGGAAATGATCATCTTCGAGGAACTGGTCTATCAGGAAGCGCAAAGACGAACGCTCACGATTTCCGACGCACGCCTGAACCAGGCGGAAGGAGAATTTCGCAAACAATTTAATAGTCCGGACGACTACGAGCAATACATGCGGGTCGAGATGCATGGTTCCCGACAAGTGCTGCGGCAGCAAATCCGGCGGGCACTGCTGATTGACCAATTGCTGAAAGCGGAAGTGGAAAATAAATCCGCGGTATCGCTGGCTGAAGTTCGTGCTTACTACGACAAGAACCCGGCGCGTTTCCGGCAAGCGGAGTCGTTCAGCATCCAGAGCATTTCGATTTTGCCGCCGCAAAAACTTACGCCAGAATTGATTGAACAGAACCGAAAACGGGCAGACGTTGCGCTGCGCCAGGCCAAGGTGACGCGCAACTACGAGGAATTCGGCCTGCTGGCAGAGAGGATTTCCGAAGACGGCTTCCGGGTGAATATGGGCGACCACAAGGCGGTTAGCCGCGACAAATTGCCTCCGCAGATTGTGCAGGCGGCCGAGACGATGCAGCCTGGAGAGATCAGCGCTGCGATTCAGATTCAGAACGCGTTCACTATCTTCCGGCTTAACGCTCATAATCCGGCGCGGCTGCAGCCATTTGCGGAAGTGAAGAACGATTTGCGGACGGAGCTGGGCAAGAGCAAGTACGAGCGGCTGCGCTCGAATCTCGCGAAGCAACTGCGCGGTAAGGCGAAGATTGAAATCGTTTAGTAATGTTGGCCCGTTGTGGCCAGCGAGCCGCCCATTCCGGGGACAGTCAATTTTTTATTTTGTCGGCAGGTACAAGAGCTTTTAACCGCCGAGCGCGCAGAGAACATCCGCTGAGTTCGCTGAGAAATTCGCTATTGTAACTTTGATTCCGCGCCGCAACGGGAGCGGATTTACTGCCAACTTCCTTTCTAAGGTTTCCCATATTGAGTTATACGACTCGTTGAACGGGCGATATCGCGCAGCCTGGGTCGAGAGCTCCTGCACTCGGCATTTCGGGCTCGGACAACTCTTTTGGTTTCAATCGCGTAGGAGACTCCTTGGCGCTTTCGAATTGGCCACGATTGTGCCTCTCATGAGAGCATGCTTCCGGCCGCCAGTCTTGCGAAGAAGGTGTCCTCAGCGATCGTTGGGATGTCGTTTCTCCTGATGATTCCTTTGGCTTCGGCTCAGATGCAGGTCGGGGATGAGGTGAAGATCAAAGCTGGCGGGATGCTGACTGCCGGCTACTCGGGAGACTATGGCAACTCGTCCGAGATCGAATCGAACCATGGGCTGGACTTCGGGTTCAACGGGAATATTTCCGGTTCGTACTACAATCCCAACTTCCTGTCGTTCAATGTGACGCCTTACTTCAACCAGTCGCGGGCCGATTCCGACTTTCAGTCGATTACCGGCGCGAGCGGAGTTACGGGAACCGCGAATCTCTTTACCGGCAGTCACTTCCCGGGATCAGTTTCGTATCACAACGACTTCAACAGCACGGGTACGATCGGACTCGCAGGCGAACCCAACTTCACGACCCACGGCCATGGGAATGGCTTTGGGGTGGGATGGAGCGCGCTGCTTCCCGGGCTGCCGACGCTGTCGGTGGGATATTCGCAGGGAAGTGGATCGGGCACGGTCTACGGGACGGACGAGGAGAGCGGGTCGTCGACCAAGCTGTTCAACGTTCGTTCTTCCTATGCCATCGAAGATTTCCATCTGAACGCTTTCTTCGATCACAACACACTCGATGCCACTTATCCGGCGTTTCTGTCGGGAGAGCAGGAGTCGGTTTCGAATACCAGTGGGCATGATTTTGGTTTCGGAGCGAACCGCAACTTGCCAGTGAATGGATCGTTCTATGCCAATTACAACCGCTCGGTATCGAATACGGATTATCTTGGAGCGGCCGACGATACCACGGGCTACACCACGAGCACCGAGACAGCGGGAGTAACGTTCCATCCCACTCGGCGATTGAGCTTGTTTACCAACGAGACCTATACCGATAATCTGGCGGGCTTCCTAAGTCAGACTCTTTCTGGCAGTGGCACGGCGCCCACCGCGGTCGATCTGGGAACCGGTTCGCACTCGTTTCAGTGCGGCGGCGGGGCTTCCTATCAGGTCACCAATTTTCTTTCCACGCAGGCGCAGGCAACTTACTACGATCAGTTCTATTTCGATAAGAGCTATACCGGAACCTACATCAGCGGTACGGTGAATTATTCCAAGCGGCTGTGGGATCTGTTCAGCTTTTCGGCGGGAGTGGTGGAGAGTTCGAATGGGCTGGGCAATAACGCCGTCGGCTTCGTGGGCAATCTGAATTACTATCACCGCATCAAGGGCTGGGAGACTTCGGGATCGTTCAGCTATGCGCAGAACGTGCAATCGGTGCTGATCACGTACACGACTTCTTACTACAGCTATACCAGCCGGCTGCGTCGGCGGCTGGGCAACAACCTGGCTTGGCTGGGCGCGTATAGCGGCAGCCAAAGCGGGCTGGCACAGCAGGCGGGCAGCGGGAGCCACAGCAGCAGCTTCTCAACGTCATTCAGTTCGCGGCAATTTACCCTGACGGGAAACTACACCCGGTCGACGGGAGAATCGGTTCTGACGGCCGCCGGGTTGACCGTGCTGCCACCGACGCCAGGCGTACCTCAGAGTAATCTCATTTTGTTCAGCGGAGACAGCTATGGTGGAGGGCTTTCCGCAACGCCGGTGCGGCGGCTGATCATTTCGGGAAGCTTCAGCCGGGCGTTGAGCGATACGCTGAGCGAGGTTACGAATTCCCGCAACAATACTGAGGTCTTCAACGCTCAACTGCAATACCATCTACGGAGGATTGGAGTGCTGGCGGGATTTACCAAGTTTACCCAGGGTGTGAGTGCCAGCGGCGCACCTCCGGGAACCGCGAATTCGTTCTTTGTTGGGGTATCGCGATGGTTCGACTTCTTCTAAGCGGGGCGAGGCTTCGAGGGCACGGGCAATGGCGCCGGACGCTGCGCGAGAATCTTCGCAGGGAACTGCGGAGGATGTTGCTTGCCGCCGGAGTGGTCATGTTGCTGGGCTTGCCGGCGGGAGCCGCGAAAGAGCCCAAGGAATCGGCGCGTCAGCCCTCGCCGCCAGATTTGCTGCTGGAGGGCGGGCGCAAACTTACGTTCGAGCGCAGCTTCAGTCTGGAGCGCGAGGTCAAGCCCAAGCGCGGTTTCTGGACCAAAGTTGTCGACGCCGTTGCCGGCGAACCCGACTTCCACTTCCTGGTGAATCCTTACAGCATCGCCACCGATTCGCGGGGACGCGTCATCGTTACCGATCCGGGGGCGGACGGCATTCACATTTTTGACTTCGCGGAGAAGAAATATAAATTTCTCTCGCGTAAAGACAGCGGGAAGAATCCTATGCTGGCGCCGCAGTGTGTGGCTGTGGATGCGCAGGACAATATTTACGTGACCGACTCGGTGGCGGGGAAGATTTTCGTCTTCGATCCGAGCGGGAAATTCCGGCGCATGATTGGCGCGCTGAAAGGCGGGGAAGGATTTTTCAAGCGTCCGACTGGGATTGCGATCGACTCGGCAGAGCAGCGGATTTACGTTACCGACACGCTGCGCAACAAAATTTTTGTAATGGACATGCAGGGCGGCGTGCTCTCAACGATCGGCAAGACCGGGACGGGCGAGGCTGAGTTTGATTATCCGACGGAAGTTCGGCTGAGCGGACCGGAATTGTTTGTCGTCGATGCTATGAATTTTCGGGTGCAGGTGCTGAGCCGGTCCGGGGCTTTTCATTACGCCATCGGACAGATTGGCGACTCGGCTGGGACCATGTTTCGGCCGAAGGGAATTGGCTTCGATTCCGAGGGGCATCTTTACGTCGTCGACGGGCTGTGGGGCGTGGTGCAGGTGTTTGATCGGCAGGGCCGGCTGCTTTATTACTTTGGAAAACGCGGCACTGGCTTAGGCGATTTTCAGTTGCCCACCGGATTGCAGATCGATAGCAACGATCGCATTTACGTCGTTGACTCCTTTAATCATCGCGTGGAAGTGTTTCATTATTACTCCGCAGGGAAAGCTGCGGGCGGAGGCGCGCCATGACGATGACGCGGCTTTTCGCGCGGGTCTGTGCGTCAGGAAGTGGAGTCGTGTTGGCCGCTTGCCTTGCGTCTGCGCAGGTGCCGGGAGATGTGCTGGGCATGCACAACATGACGATTGCCAGCGGAGCGTCGGTGACTTCGCAGGGCAGCCTGGGATGCACGTTCTGCCACGCGCCGCATAGCGGACTCGGCGGCGTTTCAGGACTGTGGAACCAGACGCTTTCGAAGGCGACTTACACGCCTTATTCGAGCACAACGTATGTCGAGCAGGGAAATACGCAGCCGACTTTGGGAACCACCAGCAGCTTGTGCCTGAGCTGCCACGACGGAACCGTCGCCGTGGGGCAATCGGCCGCTTACGGCACTCTGCCCATGACCGGAACGATGAGCAGCATCGAGTCGTTCGGAACCAACCTGAGCGGGACGCATCCTTTCAGCCTGGTGCTGCCGCTGAAGGATGCTTCGAATCTGGTGGCGACGCTGGTCTCGTCGGGCAAGACGGCGGATCCGACCGGCGCGGTGAAGCTGGTGAACGGAAATATTGAATGCACCAGCTGTCATAATCCGCACGTGCAAGGCACGGATGTGATTGCACAGAATTTTCTGGTGCGCGACAGTTCGAGCGGCCAGATGTGTCTGGCTTGTCATGATCCGAACCGCGTGGTGCAGGGGCAGACTAATCCGCTCGCCGGGTGGACCAACAGCATTCATATGACTGCGACCAACCAGCCGGCGCCCAATGCTGGCGTGGGCGTGTACGGCACGGTCGCGTTGAATGCCTGCACGTCCTGCCACATGGACCACAATTCGACCGCGGCGCAACGGTTGCTCCGGCCGGCGACGCCTTCCGCACCGAGCGTTGATACGGCGACGCAGGATTGCATGACTTGCCACAACGGGGGATCGCTGTTGTCGCCGGCGGCTCCGAACGTGATGGCCGAAGTTGCCAAGATCAGTCATCCGCTGCCCGCCGGGATGAATGTGCACGATGCCGCCGAACCCGCCGTGCTCAACAGCAATCGCCACGCGACGTGCGTTGACTGTCATAGTCCGCATGGATCGAATCAGGTAGTCAGCTTTGCTGTGCCTCCGGCGGTGCGGCCTTCGCAGGCCAATACCACCGGCGTCAGTGCGCTCGACGGAACTACCGTTCTGATTCCGGCGGTCAATCAATATGAAACCTGCCTGCGCTGCCACGGCACCAGCGTGGGCAAGCAGCGGCTGTTGATTTACGGCTACGCGCCGGCGAGATTAGTTTCCGCGCCTGATCCATTGAATGTGATTCCTGAGTTCAGCTCGACTGCAACCTCGAGCCATCCCGTAACCCATGCCAGCAGTAGCCCGCTGTCGCAGCCGAGTCTGTTGACCAACATGCTGAATCAGAATGGGACGGCGGGGCGACTGATGGGGCTGCAGATTTTCTGCACGGACTGCCACAACAGTGACGACAATCGCGAATTCGGCGGAAGCGGGCCGAATGGTCCGCATGGATCGATTAACTCGCACATCCTTGAGCACAACTATCAATTCAGCCAGGCGGCTGCGCCGGGCGGGCTGGTGACGAATCTGTTTCCCAGTCCTGACCTCAGCCTGAATGGGCCGTATGGCATGTGCGCCAAGTGTCACAGCCTGACCAACGTGGTGGCCAACGCCAGCTTCCTGCAGCACAGCAATCATATTTCCCAGGATGGTTTCTCGTGTTCCGTCTGTCACACGGCGCACGGGATGGGGTCGGTCTCACCGAGTGTTTCCGGGGAGCGGCTGGTCAATTTCGACGCCAACGTGGTGGGGCAGAACGATGGCGCTCCGATTTCTTATAACCGCAGCAGCAATACCTGCACTTTGACCTGCCACGAAACCGCCCACAATAGTGATGGCACCGTCTCGAATGCGCAAAGGCCAAACCACCGGACGCGGGCGCGATAGATTCGAAGGAACAGGCACAGAAGTGGGGGCAAAACCCACGTACGCTGAGCGGAAAAACCCGATTCCGGATGCAGCTTCCCTTCTAGGATACCCATCATTTCAAGCTAAGCTGCTGAGATCATTGCTGAAACGGTCGCTGGGCGGTGGGAGAAAGGTTTGGCCCTTTTAATGCACCTCCAAAGGTCAGAGCCTTGCCCGCAGTATTTGGGCCGGCGGCGGATTAAGGAGAGCGGCAAATGGAACTTCAGCGGCAGCAAACGGTATTGATTGTGGACAACGATGAGCGCGTCTTGCGGGTGATCGATGGATTTCTGGCGAACGCTGGGTTTGACACCCGCACCGCCTCTGACGGCCACGTCGCGCTTGATCTATTAAGGGCTCAGGAGTGCGATCTGGTGCTGGTTTCCGACCATCTTCCCGACTTCTTTCTGGATGGATTTCTGAAGGCTTTGCATACGGTTTCGGCGTGCCCTTCCGTAATCGTGATGGAATCGGATCCGCCGCGATCGTGGGATATGGGGCCTTACCGTTCTCTGGGCGCGAGCCGATCAGTCAATAAGGCGCGGCCCTGCGAAATTCTGGGAGCGGCGACCGAGGTGCTCGCAGCCGGGCGGATGGTTGCGCACTAAGTCCAGTCAATCATCGGGTAGCGGAGCGAGAACGACGCCGAGGACGCGACCGCCGCGTGGGAGAAACTACTTCGCTACCACCCTGAATTTCCGCAGAGGGAATTGGTTCAGCCGATGACTAGGCGGGCGGAACCGAGACAGAATGCAAAGACCGTCGTAGACGGACGGAAGAGGTAACGGGAATCCCGGTTCTACTATGCTGCTGGTGGCGGCCAGAGGCGAGGCGGCGCCGGACAACAGTCTTCCGCGCAGGTATCCGGTCGAGCGCCCAGTGCTCCCATGGCTTTTTTCCCCGAGTTCGAGTTCATTCGCTCCAGAATCAGGTCGCGAATCATGCCAATGAATTTGGGATGCAAGCCCGCGGTTCCCGCGCGGACCATAGGCAGGCCCAATGAAACGCATAGCTGACGGGCTTCCACGTCCAGGTCGTAGAGCACTTCCATATGATCGGAAATGAAGCTGATCGGGGCCAGGACCACGGCTGACGCCAGATTCTGAGCCTTCACCCGCTGCAGGTAATCGAGAACATCCGGCTCCAGCCAGGGCTGTCCCGGAGCGCCGCTGCGGCTCTGATAGACCAAGACATTGTTGTTGTGGCCGAGCGCAGTCGAGACGAGTCGACGAACTTCCTCCAGCTGCCCAACGTAATCACAGGTATTGGCCATAGCGAGCGGAATGCTATGGGCAACGTACACGATTTGCACATTGTGCCGCGCGTCGGCGGGAATTGCCAGCAACGCGCCGCGTACTCGCTCGACTGTGGCCTCGATGAATGCGGGATGGTTGAAGAATGGCCTGAGTTTGTCGACTTCCGGAGCGCTGGGGCCAACCTCGAGTTGGGCTCGCGCAATGTCCTCGCGATACTGCCGGCATCCGGAGTAGGAACTATAGGCCGAGGTCACGAAAGCCAGGGACCGCCGAACGCCATCCACTTTCATCTTTCGCAGGGTGTCGGGCAGCAATGGGTGCCAATTCCGGTTCCCCCAATAGATTGGCAGCGCTGGTCCGCTCAACCGGAATGTCGACTCCAGAGCTGCCATCAGCTCTCGCATTTGCTGGTTGATCGGGCTCTTGCCGTCGAAGTGGTAGTAATGCTCGGCGACCGCCAGCATCCGCTCCCTTGGGATATTGCGCCCGCGCAGCACATTCTCTAGAAACGGAATCACCTCTTCGCGAGACTCCGGGCCGCCGAACGAAACAATCAGAACCGCACCGTAGTTCATATCCACAATTGCTGAAAGGCCGTATCACAGAGTTCGATGTTTCGGCCCGTCAGGGCCGTTTCGTGGCATCACAGCTTGAAAGCCGGTGTCTGGGTGGAGACTGCCCTGACCGATGACTATGACTTGCCCTCGAAAGAGCCAGTCTGCATGGAGAGATAGCGCTCGTACCCAACTTCTTCAATCTGGTGAAGTTGGGCTTCCAGCCAGTCGACGTGATCCTCTTCATCTTTGAGCAGTTTGACCAGCAGATCGCGGCTGCCGTTGTCTTTTTCCTGGGTCGCGATCAGAACCGCGGTATTGTACTGTTTCACCGCTCCAAGCTCGAGCGTCAGGTCGCTCTCCATCATGTGCTTCACAGTTCCGCCGACAGTAAGCTTCAAAGGTTCCATCGAGGGAGTTCCGTCCAGAAATAAGATTCGCTCGATCAGCACTTCCGCGTGCTTCATCTCATCGATCGACTGCTTCTTGATGTAGTTGGCCAGCTTCTTGTAGCCCCAGTTTTCGCACATCTCCGCGTGCAGGAAATACTGGTTGATGGCGGTCAGTTCTTCCCGCAGAGCTCCGTTCAGTTCTTTGATTACCTTGGGATTACCTTTCATGCTGAATGTCCTCAGGTGGGTCCGAAAATCGATCAATTGTACGCTTATTTTCTTTTGTCCGAGCTTGGTGAGCGGTCTTGTTAATCGGGAAGCGCGAACTTGGGAAAGAGATCGATGTGGGATCTACTACGGCTTGTAGTTGATCAATTTCAAACTCTCTCCGATCGATGCCATCATCAGCGCGGCGAAAGCCGCGCGAGAGACCTTACACCTGCCGTGTGGAGGGCGTTGTGACTTTACACGCCAACTGGTTCCGAATAGATTGAATCACCAGCGGTGAGAACTTTGGAGTTGCCTCTTGCGGCGTCCTGCGAAGACCAAGCGCGTGAAAGTGGGCAAGCCTGTGGGCTCGGCCAAGGCCGGGGCCGAGGTCCATCTTTCGATCGACTTGCTGGAGGCGCTTCCTGACGCCGTGGTCGCCGTTGATCACACCGGAACCATCGTCCAGGTAAATTCCCAGGCGCAGGAACTGTTTGGCTACAAGCGCAGCGAGATGGTGGGACGGAAAGTGGAAATGCTGGTTCCCGAAGGCGATCGGGGGCAGCATCGTCATCATCGCGAGACGTATTCGAAAACTCCGAAGACGCGCCGCATGGGTGCGAACCTGGACCTTTCCGGCCGACGACGCGATGGCTCGAAATTCCCGGTGGAAATCAGTCTCAGTCCGGTTGCGACCGACAAGGGAGCGCTGGTGCTGAGTGCAATCCGCGACATGAGCGATCGCAAAAAAATCGCCGAAGAACTGCGCTGCGCCAATGACGAATTGCATCGCCGGACCGCCGAGCAATTGAGCGAGTACCATTCGCGCCTGCTCTCAATCATTGATTCGTCGGAAGACGCAATTCTCAGCAAGGACCTGAACGGCACGATTACGAGTTGGAACAAAGGCGCTGAGCGCATCTATGGATACACGCCGGACGAGGTGGTCGGGAAAAATATCTCGTTGTTGATACCCGGCGATCGTCCCGATGAAATCCCCGAGATCCTGCGGAAAATCGGACGGGGAGAGAAGGTCGAACATCATGAATCGGCCCGTATTACCAAGGATGGACGGCGGCTGGACGTTTCCGTCTCGGTGTCTCCGCTACGGAATACGGCCGGCGCCATTGTCGGGGCGTCGGCGATTGCGCGCGACGTCACGGCGCAGAAGCGGGCCGAGTCGCAGCTGCGCCAGTCGCAGAAGATGGAAGCGATTGGCAGACTTGCCGGCGGAGTCGCGCACGATTTTAATAACATTCTCGGAATCATAAACGCCTGCGCAGAATTTCTTCGCGACCGCATTGATCCTGCCTCTGAACCTTCGCTCTATGTCGAGAACATCCGCAAGGCGATCGAGCGGGGAAGATCGCTAACCAAGCAAATGCTGGCCTTCAGCCGCACACCTTCGGTCCAACCGCGCGTCTTCGACCTGAACGATCGCGTGCGGGACATCAGCAAGCTTCTGCGGCCGCTGATGGGAGATGATGTTGACATCATCATCGTGCCCAAGACGACTTCGGCGATCATCGAGGCTGACCCCGGACAATTCGACCAAATCGTAGTTAACCTTGCAGTGAATGCTCGCGACGCCATGCCGCGAGGCGGAAAACTGATTCTAGAAACCAGCCTGGTTAAGTTTGATGAGACTTTCACCGATCGACTGCAATCGATGGCGGCGGGGAACTATGTGATGCTCGCCGTCAGTGATACCGGCACGGGCATGGACACGGTTACGGTGTCACACATCTTCGAACCTTTCTTCACCACCAAGGAACCGGGAAAGGGAACTGGGCTGGGGCTGGCTACGGTGTACGGAATCGTGAAGCAAGGCGGCGGGAACATCCTGGTCTACAGCGAACCCGGCCAGGGAACTACATTTAAGATTTATTTTCCCAGCGCGGAGCACAAGATCGGTGTGGGATCGAAGCCGGAAATTGAGACCATCAGTCCGAAACGGCAGGGAGCCACGATCCTGCTGGTGGAGGACGACGCCATCATGCGGGGGCTGACTCGCCAGCTTCTTATGGAACACGGTTATACGGTCGTGGAGGCGGATGATGGCAGGTCGGCCCTCGAATGGGTCGATGCTCATCCCGATAACATCGATTTGGTTTTGACTGATGTCGTGATGCGCCGCATGAGCGGTCCCGACCTGGTGGATCGCCTCAGTGCTCGGAATCCTGCGCTGAAAGTTGTTTTTATGTCTGGCTATACGGGAGAACTGATGGCTAATCGCGAAGTGCTGAAACCGGGAGTGATCCTTCTCGAAAAGCCGTTCAGCCGAACCGCCCTGCTGAACACCATTCACGCGACTTTGGGTTAAAGAAGCCTCAGAGAGCGGAGCAGGCGTCGGTGCGCCACAGTCGTCCGAGCGGTGACGGGGATCACACATAAGTGGGTTAAAACCCCCATTTTTTGGGCACCCAGCGACCCCTGCGGGCTTTGCAATATTCTCCAATTCCACGCCAAATAGCTTGTTTTGTTTCGCTTACAGAGTTTGCAAAAGTGTCATGTCGGGCCCGCGAATCTGGTATCGGACTTGCCAAAGTAAGAATGTATAACGGAGGCAAGACATGGCCAGCCACATCGTCGATCACTCTGCGGCAGACAAGACTTTCAGCGATCTTTCCCCAAACGTCGCCCAAACGTTGGAGCAAGAGGCGGTCACGACTACCTATCCCACCGGAGCAGTTCTGTTCGCTGAAGGACAGGCCACGCGGGGAGTGTTCATCGTGCGCCGCGGCCGGGTGAAGCTCTCCATTTGTGGCAGCGACGGCAGAACCCTGATTCTCCGAATGGTCGAGTCCGGTTGTCCATTAGGAGTTGCCTCCATAGTTTCCGGACGACCGTATGAAGCCACTGCCGAGACTCAAGAGCCCAGCGAGATCAGCTTCCTGCGACAGAGCGACTTGCTACGTCTCATGCGGACTCACGGCGAGCTTGCTTTATGGGTGACCCGGCACATCAGTAAGGATTACGCTGCCACTTGCCGCGAGATCCGCGACCTGATTCTTTCCGATTCGGCCAGCGAGAAGTTTGCGCGACTGCTGGTAGGATGGCTCGATCAAAATACTGAAGCCAGAAACCCCGGCCAGGTGAAGCTGGCTCTGACTCATGAAGAGATCGGGCAGATGATCGGTACGACACGCGAGACCGTGACCCGGCTTTTCGCAGGTTTCAAGAAGCAACACCTGATCGAGCAGAAAGGCTGCAACCTTGTGATTCCGAATCGCGTTGCATTGGAATCCCTGATCACCGCCTAAAAATATCACGCAACGAAAATAGCGGGTGTGTTCGAGGCGGTCGGTTTCTATCCGGCTCGCCCTTCTACTCACTACGAAGGCCCGAGTGGCGAATCGGAGCAGGGATCAGCGGGAGCAGGTTGTTTCTCGCTTTGATCGGCTGGCTCGGTGGGCCACTCAACCAAGTGGGCTCGTTCCAGGGCGCGGTAGTATTCCGGGCGGGAATGACGGTAGTGATCGGCCGGTACCTTGCCATTGAGCCAAGCAGTATCCATCGGGTAGACGAGCGGGTCGAAAATCACCATGTAGAAGTGCCATAGGAGAATCGAGAAAGTTGCGAGCAGCGCCTCATAGTAATGTACAGCGGTGGCCGCGTCCGAAACCCACTTCGGGAAATAGCGCAGGGTGAAGTTGTTGAACCACAGCAGAAGGCCAGAGACCGCCATCACGGCCGTGCCCCAGAGGAACGCCCAGTATTCCATCTTCTCCGCATAGTTGAATTTCGCGAAGCGAGGCTCGATTTTCGTGAGTGTCAGATTATAGGAGAGCACGTGCACCAGATCGGTCACATCTTTCGTCTGGGGCAGCATGGCTCTCAAGAAGAGACGGTCTCGCCGGCCCAGCGCGAGGTGAATTATGTGGTAGACCGTCGACACGATCAACACGACCGCTGCTGCGCGATGTACCGCGCCGCGAAATGCCAGGTGTCCTTCCCATAGCAGGATCGGACGAGCCCACCATGCCTCGGGATACTTCAGTGCGAAGCCGGTGAAGACGAGTGTCGGAAAGCTGAGGATCACGCCGGCATGAGCGATGCGGAAATTTCGATTCATGCGGGACACCTGGGCGCCGGTCTCCTGCCGTGGTTGGCGGCGGATCAGCTTGGCCAGGAGGTCGAGCAGGTTGTGCAGGATCATGAAACCGAGTGTCAGCGGGATCAGAACCAGGTAAGTCCATCGAATCCACTTGACGGCTGGAGGGGCCGCTCCGGTCGTAGTTCGGACATGCACTGGCCCGATGACGAAATGGCCGCCCGCTCCGGCATGACAGTTGCCGCAGGTTTTCGACACGTTCGCGGCATTCACGGTAGATCGGGCATCGCTCGGCGGAAAGATATTGTGAACGCCGTGGCAGGAGGCACAATTGGCGACGCTCTGGGATCCACCTCGCAAGGCCAGACCATGATAACTGTCGGCGTAGGAAGGAACACGATCGGCGGGCAGGTTGTAGCGCAGATCCAGTCGTTCGTCGCCGTGGCAGCGCCCGCACGTGGCCATCGAGACCCGTGCCGCGTTCACCAGGGATCCCTGATCCTTGGGGCCGAGAATGAGGTGTTCGCCGTGGCAATCGCTGCACACGGGAGCGCCCTGTTCGCCGGCCGTCATGGCCTTTCCGTGCACGCTTTCCAGATATGTTTTAGCAATGTCAGCGTGACACTGCCCGCAGGTCGCCGGGATGTTGAAGTGGTTGACTTTGGATCGCGCATCTCGCGAGGGCAGGATGCCGTGGCTGCCGTGACAATCGGAACAAGTTGCGGCAGCTCCGTTGCCATCCACCACCGCTCGTCCGTGTACGCTCTGGCGATAGAGTTCCACGGGATGCGCAAATGGAATCTTGTGCCGCGCGAGAAAGTCCGGGTTACTGTGACACGAGGCGCAAGTGTCCGGCAGATTCTTCTTGGCGACTTTGGATATGGCATCGGTCGAAGCCTGAATTTCATGCACCGGCCCGTGACAGGACAGGCAGTTCGGCGCGTCGGGATCGCCCGCGGCGGCCGCTCGTCCATGGATGCTTTGCCGGACTTCTTTCACTTCGTCGGCATGGCACTGTGCGCACTTCGCCGGCGCTAGCTGGGCTGCCGATGTAATTTCGTGATGGTCGCCATGACAGGATTGGCAGGCGACATCGCCAAGCGCACTATGAACGCTACCGGAAACATGGGAGGTTTCGTCGGCGTGGCACGTTGCACAATTCACCTTCAAGACTTTGGCGAGGTGCGGATAATCCTTGACCGTGCTGTGGCAGTCGATGCAGGCAAGAATGCCATGGACGCTGGCTGCATGCCGGATGGGGTCAAGCGAGATGCTCTTGCCCTTGTCGGAGGTCATGCCTGCCTGGCCGTGGCAAGCCAGGCAACTTTCGTCCTGCTTCAGGGGTTGCGCCAGCTTCGCTTGTGCCCAGGCACGGGCGTGCACCGGGATTCCGATGGAAAAAAGACCGGCCAGGATAAATGAGGCCAGAACGACAAGACCTCTCGAACCAACTGTGCGCAGGGTGGTTTTCCTCAAGCCAGAGCTCCCCCATCTCATTGGCAATCTTGACGGAAACGACGAGAAAGGTCCGTGACCCATATCACGTGTGCTTGGTAGTCGCGGAAGGGGAGATCGCGGAGGGCAGAGTGTTGGCCTTACGGGAACTTTCGTGCCGGGTAACTTGCGGTTCTAGCAGCAGTTAGGAAGTCCAGTAGATTATTGCAATGCCTTTACATCCGATTCTTACTTCATTCCCAGGTCGGTCAGCACCTTGGGATTTTCTTCCCCCGCCGCCAGGACTTGGTGGCATGCAGAACAGTCGTTAGTGATGGTCTGACCATCGGCACTGGTATGGCTGCCGTCATGGCAGCGGAAGCACCCGGGCGAATCGTTGTGTCCAAGGTTGTTAGGATGAACGCCCCAGGTTACATGCATGTCGGGAAAGATGTTGCGCAGGTAGATTGCGGCGATCTCATCGCCCGCTTGCTGCACCAGTGTGCGCCGTGTCTGATAGACCTGCGGATAATTCGAGCGATAGAAGGTGTTCAGCTCGGCGATGATGTTTTGCCGCGCTACATCGCGAGTCGGATAGTTAACCTTCAGAACCTCGACGGCTTTTTTTCGAATATAGGGAAGCTCCGGACTGATGTGCCCAGCCGACATCTGCTTGTCGACTGCGTTTTCAGGAAGGTCGAACTCATGCGTGGGCCGGTTGTGGCAATCTACGCAATCCATGGTGCGATGTTCTCCCTTGTCCAGTTGCTCCTGGGTTGGCTTTGCATCCGTGGAAATGAATGCCGTGGTCTTCCCCTGGTCGTCGGTATAGTACACAGCCGGAATGGTCTGGCGCTCGGTGTCGGTTGAAATGTAACGGATACGTGCATTGTCGGCGAGGTGGTGCCCGTGGATGCCGACCGAACCCCGCCAGGTGCTCCCGCCGACTTTCAGCAGCAACACGTCAGTCTGCGGCGTATTTTTCTCGTCATCTTTGTAGCTGGTGTTGACCAGGAACTTATCGCCGGTGAAGCGCTGCGGCCAGTGACACTGTTCGCAAGTTTCCCGCGCCGGGCGCAGGTACTTCACCGGTGACGGAATGGGGCGCGAGTAGGTATGGAAAGTGACTGCCACGACCTGCCGCAGGCCAGAAAGTTTCGAGCGAACAAACCACCCCGCTCCAGGGCCAATATGGCATGCGACGCAGTCCACTCGAGAGTGCGGTGAATTCTGATAGGTGGAATATTCCGGCGCCATCACGGTGTGACAAGTCGTCCCACAGAAACTTGCCGAATCCATATATTGCACGCCGCGGTAGGAGGCCGTCGCAAGAATGAGAAGATTGACCACGGTCGCGAGAGCAACCCATTCAAGAGTACGCCGGACTACGGGCAGGCGCAGATCGATTGCGGGATAGACTGCCGGCAGCTTCCTGCTCACGCGCAGCTTGCGCCTCATGAGCCAGATGCCAAGTGGAATCAGCAGCAGGCCAAGGACAAAAATTCCCGGCAGAATCAGAAAAACCAGAAGGCCGATGTACGGATGCGGCGGCCCGGGCATGAAAACGTCATAGAACCAGAAGGCAATCGTGGTAAGCGCGGTGCTTGTCGTGATGACCGCACCTGTGAGTGTGATGGGATTCTGTCCCAGAAAGTAGACGGGCTGCGACCAACCTCGGATGCGTTCTCGCAGATTCATTTGGAAACCGCCACTCTCTTTCTAGTGTCGTAAGCTCTTAGGTTCTCGCGGTCGACGGCACAACACACTCCGTCCGCGCCGCGGGCAGTGTGCCGCCTGCAACAATCTCCCTGAGAATCTCGCTCGTCGTAACGGATACTATTTCTTTAGCGTGCGGATGTAAGCCACGAGCCCCTTAATGTCTTCCGGCTTCAGAGACGCATACTTCGGCATTTTGCCCTTACCATTAGTGATGATGTCGGTAAGCTGGGCGTCCGTCATGCCCTGTACGTCGGCAGTGGTGAAATCGTGCGCGCCCATTTTTTTCCCCATCGCCGAACCGGTTCCGTCAGCACCATGACACGCGGCACATTTCGATTTGTAGAGATCCGCACCGTTTTGCGCAGGCGCCGATAAGGAAAGGCTTAGAACAACCGCGAATGTTGCTGCAAGACTGAACATCTTGATTCTCTTCATCTTAAGCTCCCAAGTTTCGTTGCGACATCGCAACGAGAATACATCCAAATCTGTTGCTATATTGCTCTTTTTGAGAGATGGAGTTCTGTGACCCAGATCACCGTTGCCTGTTATGGGAATCTTCTCCGGGGAATGACCGCCGCGATTTCGATCCGATCGCGTGATGGCATTCACCGCACCCTGTGATGCGCGTCACCGCGCCGCCCTCTCCGCAGGACCACAATAAATAGTGAGGGTGAATCTATGCCGAAGGACAATCGCAACCTGATGGATGTGCTTAAATTTGAACTGGAGTTTCTTGAACAAGGCGGTTACGGGCGATTGCCGCGCGAATCCTGGCGAGCCCGGTTTATTTTCGAGGATTCTCCTACTTGCATGAACTTCAACTCCAAGGACCGCGAGCCCTGCAGCGAATGCCTCCTGATGCAATTCGTGCCGGAGAACGCCCGCAAAGAACAGACCCCTTGCATTCATATCCCGCTGTCGCCGGGTGGAGAGACTCTCGACTCCTTATACCGAACGGGGACGCAGCAGGAGATTGAGGAAGCGCTCGGCACGTGGCTGCGGGATACGATCCAGCGGCTCGACGCGAAGGGGTCAACTTCCACCGTTCAACGTCGGTAGATGGTCTCTCAGTGGCAATGTCCGAGGCTGCGGATTCCGGAAACCCTGCGGCGACCTGGGCCGACAAATAGTTAGCATTTCATTGATTTTGTTGTGTATGCATGGAGTAAGCTGGACGTGCAAGTTATTGTTTGTAATTGGATTGGCGACCCTTTTAAGGCATGGGTCGCAGGTTCGAGTCCTGCCGCGCTCACCATAGCTTAAGTATCGTTCCAGTCTGCCTCTTTGCAGGCGTGGAACCAGGGGGAAGCCGCCAGGCTTTTCTGATTGCGGTATATTTTCAGCGTGATCAAAACAAATCTGCGGTGGGTGGTGCTGCTGTTGTGCGTGGTGTGCGTGACGGAGTTCGCGCAGGCGGAGTCGTACAAGTATTTTCGACTTGGCAATAAAGAGGATGTGCGAACCAGGCCGGTCGCAGGCATCGCCATGATGGGCGGGGGCAGCGATCTGGACGAGGCGTTTCGCTGGCTGTGCAACCGGGGCAACGGCGGAGATTTCCTGATTCTGCGCGCGACCGGCGACGACGATTACAACCCATACGTAAACGGATTGTGCCATGCGAATTCGGTAGCAACGCTGATTATTCCGAATCGCGAGGCGGCCACGGATCCGGCGGTCGCGGAGATCATACGCAAGGCGGAAGTCATATTCATCGCGGGCGGCGACCAGGCGAACTATGTTCGCGGGTGGCAGGGAACGCCGGTCGAGAGCGCGATCAATGAAGATATTGCTGCGGGGAAGCCGATTGGTGGGACCAGTGCGGGGCTGGCGGTGCTGGGCGAATTTGTCTACGGAGCGATGGGCGACCAGCCCGACGACAAGGACTTGGCTTCGAGCGATGTGTTGCCCAATCCTTATTTCGAGCGCGTCACGCTGGTGCGGAATTTTCTGAAGATTCCACTTCTGAACAATCTGATTACCGATTCGCATTTCGCCAAGCGCGACCGCATGGGGCGTACGCTGGGGTTTCTGGCGCGCCTTATGAAGGATGGATGGAGCGCGTTTCCACGGGAAGTAGCGATCGACGAAAAATCCGCGGTGCTGCTTGAACCCGACGGAAAGGCGACGGTTGTGGGCACCGGGAAGGGAGCGTATTTCCTGCGGCCTACAAAACCGCCCGAGGTTTGCGAGAAGAATGTGCCGCTGACATTTCGAGGTGTCAGCATATCTCGGGTTCGCGCTGGCGGACATTTTGATTTGACTTCGTGGACCGGGGCTGGCGGGACCGCGTATTCGCTTTCCGTCGAGCACGGGAAGATCGAGAGCACCCAAGTGGGCAAGGGAATTTATTAACCATCTGATTAGAGAGCATATAAGGTTGGCCGCCAGGCGCGCTTGTAATGAAGAAAAAAGTGGTCGGGCTGGGCGAAGTGTTGTGGGATCTTCTACCGGAACGGACCTGCCTGGGCGGAGCGCCGGCGAACTTTGCCTACATCTCCATGTTGCTTGGCGATCAGGGAATTGTTGCAAGCCGCGTGGGCGAGGACAGGCGTGGACTGGAGGCTCGGCGGCGCATGCAGGAACTGGGGTTGAGCGTCGATCAGATGCAGACTGACCCGACGCATGCGACCGGCACAGTGAAGGTGGACGTTGATGGCACGGGGCAGGCTCGATACGAGATTGAGCGTTCGGTGGCTTGGGATTTTTTGGAATGGACGGCGGCGTGGCAGCAGCTCGCCGCCGAAGCGGATGCGATTTGTTTTGGATCGCTGGCTCAGAGGTCAGGGGAAAGCCGGACGACCATAAGGCAGTTCTTGCGGGCAGCGTCGCCGAAAGCGGTGAAGATTTTCGACGTCAACCTGCGACAGACTTTTTATTCACGGGAAGTTCTGGCGGAATCGATGAAGCTAGCCGACATTGTAAAACTGAATGATGAAGAACTGCCGCAGATCATGAGCCTGGGCGATTTTCCGCGGTATGACGATGAGTTGTCGGCGGCGCAACGGTTGATCGATGCCTACAATTTGAAACTGGTGTGCGTCACGCGCGGCGGCCGGGGCAGCCTGTTGGTGTCAGGACGAGGCGACGAGGTTAGCGAGCATCCCGGATTTCGCGTGCGCGTTGCCGATACCGTGGGATCGGGCGATGCGTTTACGGCAGCACTCATGCATGAATACACGCTTGGGAGATCTTTGTCGCGGATGAATGAAGTGGCGAACCGGGTTGGAGCCTGGGTGGCCAGCGAAGTCGGTGCGACGCCGGCGCCGAAAGATGGGAAGCTGAAGAATTCGCTGGCGGAGATCAAATGACGAAAAGGCGCAAAATCTCGAAGGCTGTTGTATAGTGGCGGGATACTTACGAAAGATTGTTTTTTCTTTCGTTATACAGCGAACGTTTGCGAGGGAATTATGAAGCATATCGGGTCGTTTGGGAGAATCTGGCTTTCGCGGTCTCACTTTTTCGTTCTTGCGATCACGCTTGCCGCGAGTGCCGGATTGATGCTTAGTTGCACCAAGCCCGCAGCGCCCCCTAGGGCGGCCGCGTCGCATCCATCGGAAATCAAGGTGGAAGTGCGCGATGGCGGGCCCATCGTGATCACGACCAGCGCGGCGGAGTTCCAGATTCTGCCCTCAGGATTCTTGCAGGCGGCGTTGTTGAAAGATGGCAAGCGACTCACGCTCGATGAGCCGGAGGTGGGCTCGGCTGGGGGCAGCGACTCGGTGATCCACGATGGAAAGGAATTGGATTTTATTCCTGATTTCTCTCAGGTCAAGGTTCTGGAAAGTGCCGGCAAGCTTGGCCGCGGCAAGCGAGTGGAGATTCCCGCGCGACCGCTCGCGCCATCCGGAGTGAATCTCGAGCGCATGTTGGTGGTGGAAGCGTATGACGATTTTCCCGGCATCACGTTTGTCAGTTCGACGTACAAGAACGTAGGAACCGAGGATTTCCATCTCGATCAGGTATGGATGCAGCAGCACCGCTTCAGCGCGAAACAGGTGGATGCGAAAGCGGAGCCCTACGATATGTGGTCGTTTCAGGGGTCGAGCTACGACTGGGGCAAGGATGACGTGGCGAAGCTGACGCGAGTTTCATCGCAGCCAAACCTGATGGGCGAAGCGGTGAAAGGCGGCTATGGGGGCGGGATTCCGGTGGTCGCGTTCTGGACGGCATCAGTAGGTGAGGCGATTGGACACGTGGAAACGCTGCCGTGGACGTTGTCCATGCCGGTGAAGGTGGAGAGGGACGGCAGGGTTACGGCGAGCGTCGAGATTCCCGTGAATGCAATGCTGAAGCCGGGCGAGAGCTATGCCTCTCCGCGCAGTTTTCTGGCGGTCTATAGCGGCGATTTCTATGAGCCGCTGCGCATGTGGTCGAGCGTTCTGCAGAAAGAAGGATGGGAAATTCCCAAGCCGTCGAACGAAGCCTACAACGTGAGTTGGTGCGGGTGGGGCTATGAGTTTAATGTGACGCCGGCGCAGATGTTGGGAACGATACCGAAGCTGAAAGAACTGGGAATCAAATGGGCGACGCTCGATGATCGCTGGTTCGATACTTATGGCGACTGGAATCCACGAGCAGATACATTTCCCGGCGATTCGATCAAGCAGATGGTAGATGAATTTCACAAGCAGGGAATTCTGGCGCAATTGTGGTGGCTGCCGCTGGGAGTGGAAGACGGGCAGGGGAAATATGAGTCGCACAAGTATGCGATGTCGAAAGTGGTGAAGGAACATCCCGACTGGCTGATCCTCGATAAGGATGGAAAACATGCGCGCATGACGCGCGATCTGGCGGTGCTCGACCCGTCGCTGCCGGAAGTGCAGGCGTACTACAAGCAGCTCACGGGAAAATTTATTCGCGATTGGGGATTTGACGGATCGAAGCTCGACAACATTTACAGCGTGCCGGCGTGCTACAACCCGGCGCATCATCACAAGTCACCGCAAGAATCGGTGCAGGCAATGGGCGAAGTGTACAAAACAATTTTTCAGACGACGCGGGCCATCAAGCCGGAGAGCGTGACGCAGGCGTGTCCGTGCGGGACGCCGCCCTCGCTGGCGTGGCTGCCCTTCATCGATCAGGCGGTAACGGCGGATCCGGTGGGCGCGGTGCAGGTGCGGCGGCGAATCAAAATGTATAAGGCGCTGCTTGGGCCTGAAGCGGCGGTGTATGGCGATCATGTGGAACTCTCAGCGATGACACCGCTGGGCGGCGGCAACTGGAGCGAGCACGGAGATGATTTCGCTTCGACGCTTGGAGTCGGAGGCGTGCCGGGAACGAAGTTTGTTTGGCCGGATCCAGGGGCGAAGTTCAGACCGGTGGCGCTTACCGCCGAGAAGGATGCGCACTGGAAGAAATGGATTGGACTGTACAACGAGAAGATGTTGTCCAAGGGCGAGTTCCGCGATCTGTATGTATACGGATATGATGTGCCCGAGGCTTATGCGATCGAGAAAGATGGGAAGATGTACTACGCGTTTTTTGCGAAGGACAATGGTGCGTTCAACGGCGAGGTTGAGTTACGCGGATTGAAGGCTGGGACGTATCGCGTGCTGGAATATGTAGATGGAAAAGATTTGGGGGCGGTGCAGGTGGAAGCGGGAAAGGCTCCTAAGTTGAAGACCGAATTCAAAGGGCATCTTCTGCTGGAAGTAAGTGCGAAATAGCAGACCGCGAATTGCCGACCTCCGTTTGGTTTCGGCCCGTTAACTGTCTCTCAAGTGAGTTCCGTCGGTACCGCCGAAGGTGGCCGTCGCCCATAAAACCTAGCGTTGCCTGAAAAACTGTTCGCGATGCTGCGGGTCGCGGAAGGCTTCGGTGCCGCCGGGGCGCGTAGTCGACAGTGCGCCAGCGCGGTTGCCGCTGGCCAGGCACGCGGGTAAGTCAGAGCCGCGAACGTACTCATGCAGGAAGCCGGCGTCGAAGCTGTCACCGGCGCCGACGGTATCGACGGGCACCACTTCGCGCGAGGCAACCGTGAAGCGTTCCGCGCCTCGCTGCGCGAGCGCACCTTTGGGGCCGAGTTTCACGACGACCAGCGGAACTAACTTCGCAAGCTTTTGGATTGCCTCCTCTAGATCTTCTGTGCCAGCGGCTTTACAGGCTTCGCGCTCGTTGGGCAAGAAGACATCGACGTGGCGCAGGACTTCCTCGAGGCCGCCTTCCCACCGATCATCCGGGTCATCGTTGGTGTCTAGAGAAATGGTGAGGCCTTTCGATTTGAGAAGCTGAAATAGTTCGCCCGCCCGCGGACGCAGCGCACGCTGCAAATAGTAAGAAGAAAAATGAAAGTGACGCGAGTCGCCCAGATAGTCGAGGTCGAGATCTTGCCAGCTGGTTTCTGCGATCGTTCCTGAGTAGGTGAGAATATTTCGCCAAGCTTCGTGGTGCAGGATCACGGTGAGTCCGGTCATGGTTGAGCTTGGGATGCGGCGTACCTGCGAGGTATCGACACCGCTTTGCTGAAGGCGATCGAGCGCGATCTGGCCGAGGGGATCGTCGCCGATGCGGGATTGAAATCCGACGCGACTGCCGAGTGCGGCCAGGTTGTGGGCTACGATCGCGGAGGAGGAGCCGAGCGTGAGCATCATGCGGTCGGCGAGCAGTTCGCGCTCCGGCGGAAGTTGCTCGGGCAAGCCGTAGAGGATTAGGTCGAGATTTAGCTCGCCGGCGATGGTGACGTCAAAGCGTGGCATGTCAGACCAGCGTGATCTCGATGCCGGATTGTTTCAACACGCGCAGATCGGATTTTGGCACGCCACGGTCGGTGATGACCTCGTGCAACGCAGACGGCGGGGCAATCAAAGACAAGCTGCGGCGCCCGAATTTGCTGGCGTCGCAGACCGCCACGGTTTTCTTGGCTACTTCCACCATCACGCGATTGACTTTTGCTTCCAGCAGATTCGGCGTGCTCAATCCGAAGTGAACGTCGAAGCCGTCGACGCCGAGAAATAATAAATCGGCGCTGAGCCGCCGCAAGGTTTCCTCGGCGATGGGGCCGACCAGGGAAAACGAATTCTTGCGCAGCGTGCCTCCGGTGAGGATTACTTCCACTGCGGTCCCAGCCAGTTCCGCGGCGATGTTGACTGCGTTGGTAATGATGGTGAGGTTCTGAAAATTGCGCAGCGCACGGGCGATCGCGGTGGTCGTGGTGCCGGAGTCGAGAATCACAACCTGGCCCTCTTTTACTTTCTCGACGGCACTCTCGGCGATGCGCATTTTTTCCTGATGATGGAGCTTTTCTTTTTCGCGTAGCGTGGGATCTTCGAGCGCGCCTTCGCGCGACGGCAGCGCGCCGCCATGGGTACGGTGGACCAGGCCATGGGCGTGAAGGATTTCGAGATCTTTGCGGATCGTAACCTGCGAAGTTTCGAATTGGCGGGAGAGTTCGGTGACCAGAACCCGGCCCTGATGGGTCAGCAGATCGAGGATGGCGCGGCGACGTTCTTCGTTGAGCACGGGAATTTAGCTTGCGGCGAACTTTGTGGCAGACGAGCGCGTGAATAAGGGTTCGCGCTGCCGTATTTCTTTTTATAGCGTTTTCTTTCGTTTGTCCACTGCAAAGGTTACGAGTGGGCAGTTGTGGAAACGGTCGCGAAGCTTTGCCAATCCAAGCCCACACGGCGGCCGTTCTGACCCTCGGTCAACCGCGTAACCCGTGGTTTGACGGGTAGTTGGGAACCACTGCAGATGATAACCAACCCAATACCTACCCCAAAGTCCGATTGCTCCCGGGGGGCGGCTTCGGCGTAATCTCAGATTGGGACGAAACTGTGGCGGGTTTCGAAGGGCAGCGTTTGTTACGAAATCCGAAACGAAATTTGCACGCAGGGAGATACAGCCTTGGCAACTAGCTTGAAAGAAGAAATTTTAGTTCGCTCGGAGTCGGTGGTGGCGCGCGTGGTCGCGGGAGAAACGTTGATCGTCCCCATCCGCGCCAAGGTCGGTGACCTGGCATCAATCTACAGCTTCAATGGCACCGGAACGCTGATCTGGAAATTGCTCGAGTCGCCGAAGTCGGTGGCGCAACTGGCGACCGCGGTTGCGCAGGCCTATGACGTAGAGCCGACGCGGGCCGAGCTTGACGTTACGAATTTTGTGAGCGAGATGAAATCGGTGGGTCTGGTCCAGGTTCCGGCCGCGGCTTTTGTGGCCATGGCAGGGGACTGAAAGATAGCGGCCAGTGGGGCGGGAAGGAACGAAAGCAGCGGACGCGGACTGAAACACTAAAGATCGCGTCCGCTGCTTTCGGACTTAATTCGGAAGTCGCGCCAGGTTAGGTTCCCGAAGTCAGTTTCCGAGGTATGGAGGGGGAATTTGGAGCAGTTAAGTTACGGCGCCTTTAGCGCGGATCTGCACCAGCGCCAGGCTGGTGAACGTGTGCCCATGCAGGTTTCCATTGAAGTGACGCGGCGATGCCCGCTGGAGTGCCTGCACTGCTACAACAACCTTCCAATGGGCGACATGGAGGCCAAGCAGCGGGAGATGACCAAGGAAGAGCATTTTAAGATGCTCGACGAACTGGTCGACATGGGCTGCTTCTGGCTGCTCTACACCGGCGGCGAAATCTTCGCGCGCAAAGATTTTCTTGAGATCTACACCTACGCCAAGAAAAAAGGATTCCTGATCACGCTGTTCACCAACGGCACCATCATCAACGAACAGATTGCGGATTATCTGGTGGAGTGGCCTCCGTTCGCGATTGAGATCACGCTCTACGGCCGCACGCGGGAAACCTATGAGGCGCTGACGGCGGTTCCGGGATCGTATGACCGGTGCCTGCGCGGGATTCGTTTGTTGAAGGAACGAGGACTGCCGCTGAAGTTGAAGACGGTGGCGACCAGCATCAATAAGCATGAAGTGGTGGCGATGCGGCGTTTCGCGGAAGAGGAACTGGGAGTGGAGTTCAAGATGGATGGGCAGATCAATCCGCGGATTGACTGCTCGCAGAGTCCGCTGGCGGTGCGACTGACGCCGGAGGAAGTGGTTGCGCTGGATATGAGTGCGCCGAAGGGTAGGAGTGAATACCAGAGACTGGCGACGCATGACTTGGAAGAGCCTGCAAATCTGTCACAAATCGATACGGTTTATCACTGCGGCGGGGGTATGAGTGGATTTTCCATTAACGCGTACGGTGAGATGGGCATTTGCGTAATTTCCCAACAGGAGACGTTCAGCGTTCGAGACGTTGGCGTTCAGCCAGTCTGGGAAGGCTCGCTGTTGAAGCTGCGAGAGCGCAAGCGCACGCGGGTGACGAAATGCATCGAGTGCCGCATCCAGTCGCTATGCGGCATGTGTCCTGCGAACGGGGAGATGGAGAACGGCGACCGCGAGAGTCCGGTGGATTTTCTTTGCCAAGTTGCGCATTTAAGAGCTGCGGCGGTTGGATCGGAGATTCCCGCGCATGGTGATTGCGAGTTCTGCGCCGGAGGCATTCACCATGATGAGATTGTGGAGTCGGCGCGGCGAATTGCGAACAAGGAAATCGATGTGGAAGGTTGGGTGGGGCCGCACCAGATACTTCCGATTCTTGCGAATCCAAGCGCTGTGTCAGGGTGCGGTAGCTGCGGTCATTGACCGTGAAGTCAAGGAGTTAACGCTGAATGAGCCAAGAGCTGAAGCCGGTTGAAATTAACAAGCAGAGATACGAACCGCCGCGGGTGTCTGTGATCAGTCTGCGGCCGGAAGAAGCTGTGCTGGGGCATTGCAAGATTTCGGGCTCGGCGGGTTCAGTTGGAGGGAGTTGTACCGTGCTGTTCTGCAACAGTATCGGGTCGTAGGCGGTTCGCCTTAAGGAATTGGGCAATCGAATGTGGAGCGATGGGCGGACGCGTGTGGAGAATTGCGATGGGATTGCCGCTACATTTAGTAGCGAGTTCCGGGTCGGCGGAGTGTCCGTGCGAGTGGAAGGGCAGAACGGCGACGATGTGACTTTAGTTCCTTCCTTAGAGCCGTTTCGCGCCACGGCATATGCCTCGGATATTAACATTTTGATCGAGTGGGCGGACAAGCTTCGTCCACCGGCACGACGACCGCTATTCGATTCCGGCTCCGTCTGGAAGCTGTACGAGAACGGAGATGGATTTCAATTTGACTTCGGTGCCTCCATCGTGGGAGAGCATCCCTACAAGCGACTGCTCGTGGACGGGCAATTCCGCAGGGCAAGACTCCAGATGAGTGCAGAGTCGTTTTGGGGTACGGACTTTGCGGTTGCTCCTTTGGAATATCCGCTGGATGAGTTGTTGATCATGCACCGGCTCACGCAGGAGAAGGGGATCGAGTTGCACAGTTGCGGCATTGTTCGCCCCGATGGGACGGGGAATTTGTTTGTGGGGCATTCGGGGGCGGGGAAGAGTACGACTACGAGGTTGTGGACGGCGCGGGAGGATGTTGAGGTTTTGAGTGATGACCGGATTATCGTGCGGCGGGATGAGGCGGGAGTGCGAATCCCTCGCGAGGCCGCCGGTGATACCAGCAACCCCGAGGTCCTTCGACTACGTGACCGCTCGGCTTCGCCGAACGGTCACTCCGCTCAGGATGACAATACAAAGAGGGCTTCGGGAAGACCTTCCGGTATGCGGATGTATGGGACGCCCTGGCACGGGGAGGCGGCTTATGCTTCGCCGGGGAGTGCGCCGCTGGCGCGGATTTTTATTCTTGAGCATGGGCGCGGCAATGTGTTGACGCGGCTTTCTTCGAGCCAGGCGGTGGGGGAATTGTTTGCGCGCAGTTTTGTGCCGTTTCACCGGCATGAATATGTCGACTCCGCACTGGAGTTTTTGCAGGAACTGGTGGGAGCGGTTCCGGTTTATCACTATGCGTTTGAACCCACGGAGGCCGCGGTGGAGAGGATTCTGGAATTCCGTGATTGAGGGATCTCTCAGCGAGGAGTTGGTGGGCGAGGGGAGCATGGGTGGTGCGGCGGTCGAAATTCCTTTTGCGGCCGCCTGTGCTGCCGGTGAGCACGAGGTCCTTCGACTCCGGGACTGCTCCGCTTCGCGGACCAATCCCTCCGCTCAGGATGACAAGGAAAGTATAGAGCGCATCGCTGATGACCTGGTAACCGCTAGAAGCTCAGGTGATGACAGGGCTACGGGGATCGCGAGGACTGCTCAGAATCTTTCAGGGGACCGTCCGCAGTCGCGGCTGTTTCACGCGATCAGCCGGGAATTATTGCTGAGCGGCAACGGGATTCGCTTTCAGGCGCGCGGGGCCAGCATGTCTCCGGCGATTCGCGATGGCGAGATGGTGCATGTGAAAGCCGCGCCGCTGGCCGAGTTGCGCGCGGGAGACATTGTGCTGGTGAACGGCGAAATGGGATTCCGGCTGCACCGGCTGGTGGTCGCCGACGCGGAAAGGGATGTGTTTATCACTCGGGGCGACTGCGGCCGGCAGAATGATCCGGCGGTCAGCGGAGAAGAAGTAGTGGGAATCGCAGTTGCCAAAGAGGTGCGGTTGGGACACAGAAACTTCCAGGTAAAATTCCGCGGAGCCGGCGGCAGCGTGCTGCGCGCTGCGGTGCGGAGCCAGCGTGTTATCGAGAAAATGTTGCGCCGCGTCTCCGCTCGGTCGCGGGCGGCCACGACTACTTCCGCGAGCAACGTGACGCGCACCACTCTCGCAATCTTCGGCCTTCTCTTCTTCTTGGCTGCGGCGACTTCATCGGCGCAAGTTGCGGTGGATGCTACCACCAGTTCCAACATGGAACTCACCGGCAGCGGCACGCTCACCTTCGCCCACACCACCACCGCCACCGGCACAAATTTACTGATGCTGGTGGGCGTTTCCATGAACATCACCAACTCGCCGGGTACGGGCGTGGTGGGCGTGACGTATCGCGGCACCGCTCTCAATTTTGTGGGAGCGCATAACGATGCCGGAAACACGCGCCGCATAGAGATGTGGTACATGCTGGGCCCGTCGACCGGAAACCACATGGTTGCGGTCACGGTAAACGTTACTGCGGGACAAACCGTGGGCGTGGTGGCCGGGGCGACTACATTTACGGATGCGGATCAGACCGTACCGCTGGGCGCTTTCGTATCGGCGGACGGCGCTGCCGGGGGATTTTCGGCGTTAGACGTGCCCAGCGTAGTGAATGGGATGATTCTCGATACGCTGGCGATCGGGGGAAATCAAACCGTCGGCATTCCGGGGCCGCAGGTTCAACAGTGGAATACAGCGTCGGGCGGCGCGGATCCTCCGGATGTGACCGGGAGTGGCAGCAGCCGCACGGGCGCGCCGAGTGTGCCGATTTCTGAAACGTTCGGCGGCGCATCGAACTGGTCGCTGGGCGCGGTGTCGGTGAATCCCAGCACGGCGGACATCGGAGTTACCACGAGCGTGAGCGCGGTGCCGCTGGGTCAGAATTCTATTTACAACATCACGATCACAAACAACGGGCCTTCGGCGGCGAAGAATGTGGTTCTGACCGATACTTACGCTGCGACCGGATTGGCGCTGGTGTCGGTGACGCCCAGTGCGGGAACGACCTGCCCAACGACGACTCCTACGATCACCTGCAACCTTCCGACTACTTTTGCCAGCGGAGCGACCGCGACGATCGCGGTGAAAGTTTCGACCACGACCGCGGGATTTTATTCCAACACCGCTTCCATTACGGATTCCGGCACACCTCCCGACCCCAATACCGGCAATAACACGTTCGTCGCGCTGGCGCCGGTGGTGAGTGTGGTGTGCTCCGGCACTACGCTCACCGCAGGCGGAACGCTGAGTGGCGTGGTGAACACGTACTATCCGGGAAGCGCGAGCGTGGCCAAGGGTGCGACTTCCATCCCGCTGGGCACGGCGACGGGTGCGGGAGGGACGATCGCGAACGGCAGCCTGCTGCTGGTGATCCAGATGCAAGATGCCAGCATCAACACCAGTAACACAGTCGCTTATGGAAACGGCAGCACCGGGTCCGGTTTCACGGCGATCAACAACGCGGGTAATTATGAATTTGTAACTGCGACCGGCCCGATCGCCGCAGGGTCGGTACCCATTAAAGGAGCAGGGCCGACGACTGGCCTGGTGTTTGCATACACTGCTGCGGCAGCTTCGGCGACGAAGGGGCGCAGTGCGTATCAGGTCGTGCTCGTTCCCCAATATCTCTCGGCGACATTGGGAGCAGTGACGGCGACAGCGTGGAATGGATCGACCGGCGGAATTCTCGCGCTCGATATCGCGGGACAGCTGGATTTGGGCGGGGCAACAGTGTCTGTCGATGGGCTAGGATTCCGCGGCGGCGCTGGTTTGCAATTGTCGGGCGGAGTGGCTGGCGCCACGAACCAGGATTATCGGCAAACTTCTCCCACAGCGTACACAGGAGCTGCTCACAACTGGGATCGATGCCTCCAAGGGGGAGGGTGTTGCGGGGACACCCGAGTGGGTGGAGTCGGGCACGACGTATCTGCAAACTACTACCGGGATCGGCTATCCGAATGGAACGGCGGATGGAAGTATGGCGCGTGGGGCGCCGGGAAATGCAGGCGGCGGCGGCACAGACGGCGACGCAACCGGCAATACGGAAAACGCCGGCGGTGGTGGCGGCGGCAACGGCGGCACCGGGGGCTCTGGCGGCGATTCGTGGGATACCAACTTCAGCGATGGCGGCGCGGGTGGAACGCTATTTCCAGCGACGATTGACCGGGTTGCGTTGGGTGGTGGCGGAGGCGCAGGCACGCGGAACAATTCCGACGGTGACACGCAAGCCAGCGGTGGTTCCCCGGGCGGCGGCATTATTTTCATTCGGACCGACAGTCTGACAGGCACCGGTACTCTCACGGCCAATGGCACCAACGCTTATATCGGTACATCGAATGATGCGGGCGGCGGCGGTGGCGCCGGCGGAACCATTGTGATTCTGGCAGCAAACGGTGGAGAGAGCGGACTCACCTTGCAAGCGAATGGCGGCCGCGGTGGTGACGCCTGGGACTCTCAGCCTTACAGTCTTGGCGACCGTCATGGTCCTGGTGGGGGCGGTGCAGGTGGGGTGGTTTTTATTTCCGGCGCCGCGGCCAGCATCAGTGTGAGCGGTGGTGGCAACGGGACCACGCTGACTCCTGGAGTTCCCTACGGAGCCACTCCGGGAGCGGCAGGGACGAGCGCGACGACCGCGACTTTATCGCAGGTCACCGGGATGCAGTCGTCGGCGCTGTGCTCGCCGGACTTGACGCTGGGCAAGAGTCACGTCGGGAATTTCACGCGTGGTGCGACGGCTACTTACACGATTCCAGTTTCGAACGTCAGCACGCTGGGCGCGACCAGCGGCGTGGTGACAATTAACGACACGCTGCCACTTGGAATTACCCCGATCAGTGCGACGGGAACGGGTTGGACCTGCTCGGTTTCAGGGCAGACTGTGAGTTGCGTGCGTTCTGACGCGCTTGCGGCAAGCAGCAGTTATCCTTCGATCACGCTGACGGCCAATGTGTCGCAATCCGCTGCGGCGACGTTGACGAATACCGCCGAGGTGGGCGGCGGAAACGAAGCGAACCTGCTCAATGACCTGGCCACCGACACGGCGAGTGTGATCTCAAGCGCCGACATGAGCGTGACCAACGCGGAGACGCCGAATCCAGTTGCCGCTGGCTCCAACATAACGTACACGCAAGTCGTTACCAATAACGGCCTGAGCGCGGCCGACAACGCAACCCTGGTGGCGACGATACCTGCAAACACCACGCTCGCGTCATTCACCGCGCCGGCGGGATGGAGTTGCCTGAACACCGCGGTGGGCGCGACCGGTAATGTGGTTTGCAGTAACGCCGACATGGCGGCGCTGACTTCGGGCACATTTACTCTCGTTGCAAAAGTGACGGCTGGAACGGCGAACGGAACAGTTCTTACCGAAACAGCGTCAGTCGGCTCCAACGCCTTCGATCCAAATTCCGCCAATAACGTCGCAACGGTTACGGCCGTTGTCGGCGGGACGGGGCCGGACCTGCAGGTGACGAACGTTGCATCGCCGGTTCCAGTGCAGGCCGGCGGCACCATCACTTATACGCAAGTGGTCACAAATACCGGGACAAGCGCCGTTACCGGTGCAACTTTTGCCGAGACGAATCTGCCAACCGCGGATTTGACCTTCGTGTCGGTCACGAAACCGGCAGGATGGACCTGCACCGGATTCCCCGGCACGAATTGCACGAACCCCAGCGTCGGCGCCGGCGTGTCGGGAACATTCACGGTCGTCTATACGGTCAAGGCCGGAACCGCGAGCGGAACCACTCTCACCGACACCGCGACGGTGAATGGCACGAATCAGGCATATGGGGCCAACTCCGCAATAGCCACGGATATCGTCGCGACGGCAACCCAGGCGGATCTGGTGCTGGCTACAGCAGGCGCGCCGAGCACGGTCTTTGCGGGGAACAATATCACTTACACGCAGACCGTAACCAATAACGGTCCGGCGGCGGCGACGGTTGCGAATTTCACTGAAGCGACACCGACGAACACTACGTTTGAATCAGTCATTGCTCCCGTCGGATGGACCTGTACTACGCCCGCGGTGGGCGCAACGGGAAATGTAACGTGCACCGATCCGAGTCTCGCGTCGGGCGCGGTTGCCAACATCGTTGTGGTGGTCAACGTTGCGCCCAGCGTGGCGGCGGGCACGATAACGGCGACGTCCACTTTGTCGGCATCAAACTCCGTCAACACCAGCACCACGACGACTGCGACTACAGTTGCTGTCGACTGCGATCTGATCGTTTCTAACAGCGGAGTTCCGAGTCCGGTAACGGCTGGATCGAACATTACTTATACGCAGACCGTGTACAACGCCGGTCCCAGCAACTGCAGTACGGGCGCGCTTACGGAGTTGACGCCGACGCACACCACGTTTGTGTCGGCTGCTGCTGTGACCACCGGCGGAGGCACCTGGACGTGTGCGGCCACCGGACCCCTCAGTTGCACCAATCCGAGCGTGCCGCCGGGTTCGACGGGAACGATCACAGCCGTCTACAACGTGACGGCGGGAACGGCTGCCGGAACCATCATTACCGATGTTGACGTTGGGACCACCACGTCGCACGATACCAATCTGACCAATAACGCCGCGGCTGTGAACATCTCCGTGACTTCGGGTACGCAGGCCGATTTAAGCGTGACCAACTCCGGCAGCCCGAGTCCGGTCTCCGCCGGCAGCAACATTACTTATACGCAGAGCGTGACCAACAATGGTCCGGCCACGGCCAATGCTCCCGTGTTTACCGAGACTCTTCCTGCCAATACTACGGCCGTGTCGCTGAGTGGGCCTGTGGGATGGACGTGCGTACTCGGAACTCTGACGTGTACCGATACCGCCGCGATGCTGGCCAACACCACGGCGAACTTCACATTCGTGGTGACCGTGAACCCCACGGTCGCGCAGGGAACTACGATCACGCAAACCGACTCCGTGGCCTCGACCACCAGCGATTCGAACACGACCAACAACAGCGCCACGGTCGGCATTCCGGTTGCGGATTCAGCCGACCTTTCGTTGACCAACACGGCCGCCCCGGTGCCTGTGCAGGCAGGCAACAACATTACTTATACGCAGGTCGTGACCAACAACGGGCCCAGTGCCGCGACGACTGTAAGTCTGAGCGACGTGCTCCCGGCCAACACGACCCTGGTATCGCTCACCGGGCCGGCAGGATGGACCTGCACTCCCGCGACATTCACATGCGCGGATCCGAGTCTCGCTTCCGGTGCGCCGGCGACGATTACCTACATTGTGAAGGTGACCGCCGGAACTGCCGCGGGAACCGCGATCAATGAAACGGCAAACGTCACGTCCGCGGTCACGGACCCCAATCTCACGAACAACACCGCCACCGCTGCTGATGTGGTGGCCACGCCGACGCAGTCCGACCTGGTTACCACGAATTCCCCGTCCGCCACTTCGGTCGCGGCAGGAAGCAATGTTACGTTCACTCAGAGTGTGACCAACGACGGTCCCGCGGTCACCACCGCGGGTATGACGTTTACCGAAGTCACGCCGCCGAACACGAATTTCCAGTCGATGACTCCGCCTGGTGGATGGACCTGTACAGATCCGGCGGTAGGAGGCACGGGCACGATCACATGTACGGACAGCGGTTCGCTCGCCGTGAACGGCACCGCAGGCTTCGCCCTCATCCTGCAGGTGAATGCAGGGACGCCCTCGGGAACCAACATCACCGATACGGCCACGGCCACGGCAGCGAATATTGTTCCCAGCATCACGACGAACACTGCGAGCGCAAGTGTGGTTGTCGCCAACGCCAACAGCGCGGACATGGCAATCGTGAAAACGGGAACGCCGAATCCTGTGACCGAAGGCACGCCGCTTACCTATACGCTGGCTGTGACGAATAACGGTCCGGCATCCGCGACGAATGTGACCGTGACCGACACGCTGCCGTCAGTCGTGACTTACCTTTCAGTGACCACGACGCAAGGTTCATGCTCGGAGGCGGGCGGCACGGTGACTTGCCTGCTGGGCACGATGGCGAACGCAGCCACCGCGACGGTCTCAATTCTTACGCTGCCCAACGCGCCGGGAATCGTCTCCAATACGGCGACTGTTTCGTCGGACCAGACCGACCCGAATCTGACCAACAATACCTCGACGCAGAGCGAGACCATTACCGCGCCGACCATGATCACATTGCAATCTTTTTCCGCGCACGCAGGCACTGACAAGAATGGCGCGAGCCGAGTCGTGCTGACGTGGAAGACCGGAGGCGAGGCTCACAATCTCGGGTTCAACGTGTATCGCGATCAGAACGGCAACCGCGTGCGCATGAATCCCTCGGTGATTGCCGGATCGGCTCTGCTGATGAGCGGTGCACTGCCCAAGCATGCGGGCCGCAGCTATGCCTGGATCGATACTTCGGCGGCAGTGGCTGGGGCGTCCTACTGGCTGGAAGACATCGACGTGAACGGAACGCGCACCATGCATGGTCCGATTTCGGTGTCGGCGAGTGCGTCAGGGGCGGCGCAGTCGAGCGATGCAACCGCGTCTGAGACGCACATGTTGAGTCAACTGAATCAGGCCGTTCCCCCAGTGCCGGGTAGTCAGGACGGTCACATGGTTGAGGCTTTGCCGCCGACATCCGCAGTAACTCCAGCTCAAATTCAGAAACAATTTGAGTTGGCCGCGCATCCGGCCGTGAAGATTTATGTGCGGCACGAAGGCTGGTATCGCGTGGCGCAGCCGGACCTGGTGAAGGCCGGGCTTGATCCGAATGTGGATCCCGCGCTGCTGCATCTGTATGCGGAGGCGACGGAGCAACCGCTGCAGATCACGGGCGCAACCTCTGGCCCCGGCGGCTTCGGCCCGCAGGCCTCCATCAACTTCTACGGCACCGGTATTAATACTGTCTTTTCCGGAACCCGTGTCTACTGGCTCGTCGCAGGCGATGGGCAGGGTGCGAGGATTCCTCAGCTTCCGATCTCGTCCGGCTCGAACCAACCGCCGACGAGTTACTTCACGACCGTTGAACTGCAGCAGCACACAATTTATTTTGCCGCCCTGCTCACCACCAACGGAGAAAATTTCTTCGGCGCGCTGGTCTCGCCCACGCCAGTCGACCAGGTGCTCGAAGTACCGCACCTCAACACTTCGTCCACGCAGGCGGCTCATCTGGAGATCGCGTTGCAAGGCGTGATTACGGCCTTCCCCCATGATGTAACCGTGGTGTTGAACGGAACGAGCCTGGGTGACGTGACGTTCAGCGGTCAGGCGATCGGCACTCTGAGCGTGAACATTCCGCCCGGTGTGCTGCAACCGTGGAGCAACACGGTCACGCTGACCGCGCAGAACGGCGACTACGACACCAGCCTGGTCGACTACATTCGCATCACCTATCCGCATCTGTATCTGGCGGACAACGATCAGCTGAAGTTCACCGGACGTGCCGGAGAGGAAGTTACCGTTGGCAACTTCGACAGCGCTCCTGCTGTGTTCGACATCACCGACCCGAATCGTCCGATTCAGTTGACGCCGCAGGTTATTTCGATCTTGTCGACCGGCAAGTACGAGATCGCTGTGCAGGTTCCCTTCAGTTCGACGAACTCGGCGGCGACCGCGCGGCACACACTGCTGGCGGTCGCCAATGACCGAACCGCGTCTGCGGCAGGCGTGTGGCCGAATCATCCTTCGCACTGGCACAGCGCGCAGGCGGGCGCAGATATTGCCATGGTCACCTACGGGCCTTTCGCCTCAGCGCTGACCCCGTTGGTGCAAGCGCACCAGGCGGAGGGGAAAACGTCCGTCGTCGTTCCGATCAACGACCTGTATGACGAATTCAACTTCGGGGAGCGCACGCCGGACGCAATTCGCAAGTTCCTGCAGACGGCGATTCAGAACTGGAAGACGCCGCCGACCTACCTGCTGTTGAATGGACGTGCGTCGCTCGACCCTAGAAATTATCTGGGCTTCGGCAGCCTCGACCTGGTGCCGACGCGCATGGTGCAATCCGCCAGCCTGATGACGGCAACGGATGACTGGTTCTCGGATTTCAAGGGGAACGGTATGCCGACAATCGCTACCGGCCGTTTGCCGGTCGCGACAGTCGACGACGCCACGACCGTTGTCGGAAAGATTGTGGCGTACGAAGGTCAGTCGACGAACGGACCCTGGACTTCGAACGCGCTCATGGTCGCCGACAAAGATGACACCGAGAGCTTCACGCAAGATAGCCAGACGGTGCAGGCGAAACTGCCCGCGAGCATGCAGGTCAATGACATCTTCACTGACACGGTCGGTGTAACCGGCGCGAGAACCGACATTCTCAGTTCGATTAACTCCGGCCAACTGCTGGTGAACTATATGGGACACGGCTCGGAAGAGCAGTGGTCTGGATCCGACATCTTCGACGAAAATTCCGTGACCTCGCTCACCAATAGCTCACAGCTTCCGGTCTTCCTGATCATGGATTGCCTGAACGGTTTCTTTCAGGACGTTTATGCGCAGCCGCTCGGCGTGACGCTGATGCTGGCGCCGAACGGCGGCGCTGTCGCAGTGCTGGCATCGAGCGGCTTGAACCAGCCTCCGCCCCAGACCCACCTGGATGCGCTGGTCGTGCAATCCGCGATCGCCGGTAAGAGCACTCGGCTGGGTGATGCGATCGTCAAAGCGAAGGCGAAGATCAGCGATCCGGACACGCGGCGAACGTTCGTGCTGTTCGGCGACCCGGCTATGCAAGTGAAGCAGCCTTCAGCAAATGCGACGGACTCCGCCCCGCCGCGGACGCATTAGATCGAGCATTCTACAAAGCTGCCGGAACTCCTGCCGGCAAGCTAGCCGTCTGCCGCAACGGCTCCGTCAGTGCGCGCATCACTTTTCCGAATCCCGCGAAGTCCAGAGACTGCGGGCCATCCGATAACGCGCGCTCGGGGCACGGATGCACTTCAATAATGAGTCCGTCAGCTCCCACGGCGACCGCTGCGCGCGAAACCGCCGCAATCAGGCTCTGCTTGCCGGTTCCATGCGATGGATCGGCGATCACCGGAAGGTGCGAGAGATCGCGCGCCAGCGCAACCGCCGCCAGGTCGATAGTGTTGCGCATTTCCGTTTCGAAGGTCTTGATGCCTCGTTCGCACAACACAACTTGCTGATTGCCGCCGGAAAGCAGATATTCGGCCGCGAGCAGCCACTCCTTCACCGTGGCGGAGGGGCCACGTTTCAACAGGATCGGCTTGTTGACAGTCGCGAGACGGCGCAGCAGAGCGAAATTCTGCATGTTGCGCGCTCCCACCTGCAGCATATCGACGTGCTCGCAGATGACGTCGACATCTTCGGTGCTCATGACTTCGGTGACCACCGGCAAGCCAGTTTCCTCGCGAGCTTCGCGCAGGATCTTCAGCGCTTCCAAACCGAGTCCCTGAAAGTCGTACGGGGAAGTGCGGGGCTTGTAGGCTCCTCCACGCAACATGGCCGCACCTGCGCGCTTCACAGCGTGCGCGGTGTCCAGTAATTGCGAGCGCGATTCGACTGAACAAGGACCGGCGATGACGACGACTTCCGGGCCGCCGATCGCGACCCCGTTGATCTTCACAATAGTTCGTTCCGGCTTCACCTGCCGGCTCACCAGTTTGAACGGCTGGGCGATGGCGACAACATTGTCGACACCCGGAGCAACCTGCAGCGCTTCGATTTCGTGACGGCGTCCGCTGCCCACGGCGGCGACAATGGTGCGCTCGGTGCCGCGCGTGATGTGAGGCTGGTAGCCAGCCTCGCGGATGCGTTCAATGACGTGGTTGATTTCTTGCTCGGTAGCTTTTTCCGACATGTTGACGATCATGGGACTGGTCTCCTTGTATGTTCTTCGTATTCGTCCGGCATATTCGTTCGCCGCGCAGATGTGGCATAAGACACTGGCAACAAAAAAACAAAAGCCGCGATCCGGAGATCGCGGCTGGCGGAAGCTTTTTTGGTTTCGGAGGCCTTTAGGGGCTCATCCTCACTCCAAGCTGCTCCGCAGCCGCTGCTTCTGGAAACCAGAAGTAAGCGGTAAATGCGGCGCCTGGAGTAAATCGTGTCATAGAAATCTCAGTTTCAGTTCGAATCAGATGAAGTGGCTCTCAAAACGGTGGAACACTGATTACTGGAGCGAACTGGCTACGCTTGAAAATGCATTGTTGGCATTGGACCCGATCAAGCGAACCGTTCCCACCACAAGAACAAGAATAACCGCCAGCATCACCGCGTATTCGGCGATGTCCTGTCCCGCATCTTCCGACCAAAGTCGGTAAATCAATTTGGACATTTGTTCTCCTCCAGGCCGCTGTCAGTTCCTTGAGAGGGAAGGACTGAATTGAACTTGGTTACACATGATGCACGCGGGCGCGACCTCTTGTCAATGTTCGTTTCGAGGTTTTTGATGAGAAATTTAATGCGCCGAAATCGGTGCTGGAGGCTCGGTTTGCGTGGTAGTGCCCGTGACCGACGTGGTTGGTTGCGGTAGTAATTCCTGGGCGGACTGCTGGGCAAATTGCAGAACCCGGTTCGGCAGCATGCCGAGATAAAGCGTACCCAGAATGGTTAACCCCAGCGCAAGACCCAACCCGAACGGGACGGGAGTTACCGGCACCGGCTTGCGCGCCTCGCGCATATACATCACAACAATAATTCGAAGATAGTAGTAGGCGCCGATCGCGCTGTTCACCACACCAATCAGCGTGAGCCAGATGAGGTGTGCTTTTACCGCCGCGCTGAAAACGTAGAACTTGGCGAAGAAGCCGCCCGTCATCGGAATGCCGATCAGCGACAGCAGAAAAATAGTCAGCGTGGCAGCCAGCATTGGAGATGTCCGGCCCAGGCCTTCGTAGCCTTCGAGAGTTACATAGCGTTCACCTGCGTTGGCGAAGTGACTGATCACCGCAAACGCACCAACGTTCATGGCGGCATACGCGGCGGTATAAAACATGGCCGCGGAAATTCCGCTGGCCGAGTTCTCCGATCCCGTCATGGCGAAGGCCACCAGCAGATATCCCGCATGAGCGATCGATGAATAGGCGAGCAGGCGCTTGACATTGGTCTGCACCAGCGCGCCTACGTTGCCTAGAGTCATGGAGAACGCCGCGGCGATCCAGAGTGGCCAGAAGCGGCCGGGCGCGTTGATGGTGAAGACAACCCGCAGCAACACCGCGAACGCCGCGGCTTTCGGAGCCGTCGACATGAAGCCGACGATCGGGGCGGGTGCCCCTTCGTAAACGTCAGGCGTCCAAATGTGGAAGGGAGCCGCGGCGACTTTGAATCCGAGTCCCACAAACATGAGCGCCATCGCCACGTATACTAGCAACGCGACTGGACCAGTTTGCAGCGTCTGGCTGATGACGGCAATGTTGGTCGAACCGGTAGCGCCGAAGATCATGGCAACGCCATATAGAAAAAATGCGGTCGCGAACGAGCCCAGAAGAAAATACTTCAGCGACGATTCGCTGCTGGAGGCCTCGTTGCGGCGGAATCCTGTAAGGATATAGGTGGAGATCGACGAGATCTCCAGTGCGATAAAAATCAGCACGAGTTCCACGGCCGACGACATCAGCGCCATGCCCACCGCGCCGAAAAGAATCAGCGCATAGTATTCACCGGCGCGAATCCGCTGCACCGCCATGTACTCAAACGAACTGAGGATCACGACGGCGGCGATGGCGATCACTAGAAAATGGAAATATACGCTGAAGCCGTCGACCTTCACCATGTTCGAGAAAGCCAGGCCGGGAGACTGGGCCATGTACCAGGTGGCGAGAAGGCCGGCGACCGCGCCGACGAATGCGATCAAGCCGAGCAACTTCTGACTCGCTTTTTCGTCCACCAGCGGATCGAGCAGCATGACCACGACGCCGAAGACCGAAAGAACAAGCTCAGGCAGAATGCGAACGTAGTCAGTTGCTTGGGGAATCACCTGCGATATCGCCGGCAACAAGACGGCGGGGACATGAATGAAAGCGTTCATCATTGCCCCACCACCTTGCTCACCATTTGCGTGACCGGTGAAAGCGCCGCCTGCACCGCTGGGTCAATCGCGCCCAGCCACAGAATCGGAGCCACGCCCATCACCAGCGCAGCGGCGGCACAGGGCCACACGGCGGCTTTTTCAAATGCGAAAAGATCGTGGAGCGTCTCGTTCACCGGATTTGTGACTTTGCCGTAAAACACTCTCTGATACATCCACAAGAGATAACCGGCGCTCCAGATCACACCGGTTGCACCCAGAATTCCGTAGATGGGCTTTGCTTGAAACGCCCCGGTCAGCACGAGAAATTCGCCGATGAATCCGTTGAGCAAGGGAAGCCCCACAGATGCCAGCACGATGAACAAGTAGGATGCAGCATAGACCGGCACGGTCGAGGCCAGTCCGCCGAACTCTTTGATTTCGTAGGTGTGCCGGCGCTCGTGGAGAATTCCAGCGAGCATGAACAACCCGCCAGTAGAAATTCCGTGGGCCAGCATCACGAACATTGCGCCATTCAACCCCGCCTGCGTGAAGCTAAAAATTCCCAGCACCACAAATCCCAAATGGCTGACCGACGAATACGCAATCAGCTTCTTCATGTTGGGCTGCACCATGGCAACGAGTGCGCCGTAGATGATGCCAATCAGCGCCAGCGTCATAATCCACGGCGCATTATGGCGCGCCTGCTCGGGGAACAGGCCGAGATTGAAGCGCAGCATGCCGTATGTGCCCATCTTCAGCAGCACGCCGGCCAGCAGAACCGAGCCGGCGGTTGGAGCCTCAACGTGCGCATCCGGCAACCACGTGTGAAACGGAAATAGCGGAACCTTCACCGCGAACGCTAGAAAGAAGCCGAGAAAGAGCCACTGCGCGGCGGCCGGGAAGTTGGCTAGCTTCCCGCCGGCGATCAGATCTCGGATCGTAACAAAGTCAAATGTGCCGGTTTGCGCGTAGAGCCACAGGATCGCCGCCAGCATAAACACTGACGCGATCATGGTGTACATGAAAAACTTTACTGCCGCGTAGACCTTGCGCTCGTGGCCGAAGACGCCGATCAGCAGCGCCATCGGAATCAGAGTCGCTTCCCAGAAGAAATAGAAGAGGAACAGGTCGAGCGAGGTAAAGACGCCGATCAGCGCCGTCTCCATGATCAACATCAGGATGAAAAATTCCTTCACCCGGTCGTGAATCGACTTCCAGGAAATCAGCACGCACAGCGGCGTGAGGAATGTAGTCAGCACCACCAGCCACAGCGAGATGCCGTCCATGCCCATGTGGTAGTGAATGTTGGGGGTGGTGGTCCACTGGTTGTTGACTACGTACTGGAATCCCGGTCGCGAGCGCTGGAAGTGCACTGGCAAGTGCAGCGACAGAAAGAAGGTGAACAGCGAAACTACCAGCGCGAAGATGCGGATGTCGCGATCTCGGCGCGGGAACAATACCAGCAGCAGGGCTCCGGCGAGCGGAGCGAAGGTCACGAAGGTGAGAATGTAGGGGCTCCAGCTATCGGTGCTCATTCCTTAACGCACTCCCATCCAGATCATGAAGGCAATCAGCGCGGCCGAGCCGGCGGCGATCCATCCCGCATACGAGCGCAGATTGCCGGACTGCATGTGGCGGACTTCATCGGACACGTGTTGCGCCCCGTCAGCGGCATTGTTCACCGAGTCGTCGATAATCTTGCGGTCGACTCCCTGCCAAAGAAAGGTCGTGGAGAAGTTGATCAGCGGCTTGATGAAGACCCTTGCGTAGAACTCGTCGACATAATATTTGTTCAGCACCGTTTCGTAGAAACCGCCAAGGCTGTCGGCAATCTTCTGCGGAAGGTAAGGCTTGCTCACATAAAGGCACCAGGCCAGAATCGCGCCCGAAAATGCGAGCAGCACGGAAATGCCCATGAGTAGAAGTTCCGTGCTGTGGCTTGCGGCTTCTCCCGCAGCCTCAACCGTAATTCCCGAGCCGAACACCGGATCGAGGAAATGTTCGAAGCGATTGCCGATGCCCACCAGTCCGCCGACGACAGAAAGCAGCGCCAGGATCATCAGCGGGACCAGCATTACCGTAGGGCTCTCGTGCGGCTCGCCGTGACCGTGATCATCATGACTAACCACATGCGTGCCATGACCGTGATCGTCCACCTTCGCGCCGTGATAGTCGCCGAAGAACGTCATGAACAGCAGCCGAAACATGTAAAACGAAGTAATAAATGCGGTGATGACGCCCACCAGCCAGAACACCCAGCTCCCGTGCTCACTGGAGAACGCCTGCCAAAGAATTTCGTCCTTGCTCCAGAAGCCGGCGAAGGGCGGGATGCCGGCGATGGCCAGCGTCGCGATCCCCATGGTCAGAAATGTCCACGGAATGTAGGAGCGCAATCCGCCCATCTTGCGCATGTCCTGCTCGCCGCCGACAGCGTGAATCACGGAGCCTGCAGCGAGGAAGAGCAGGCCCTTGAAGAAAGCGTGCGTCATCAGATGGAAGACGCCGGCGGAGAACGCCCCCACGCCGCACGCCATGAACATGTAGCCGAGTTGCGAGACGGTGGAGTAGGCCAGCACTTTCTTAATGTCGGTCTGCACGACGCCGATGGTCGCGGCAAACAGAGCTGTCAATGTTCCGATGACGGCGACGACCATCAGCGCGATCGGCGCTCGCTCAAAAATCACGTGCGACCGCGAAACCATGTAGACGCCGGCCGTCACCATGGTCGCGGCATGGATTAAAGCGGAGACCGGAGTTGGGCCTTCCATGGCGTCGGGAAGCCAGACGTAGAGCGGGATCTGGGCCGATTTGCCGGCGGCGCCTACCATGAGCAAAATGCCGATCGCGGTCAGAAGCCCCGCGCCAGCAGTTTCAGCCGCGATCGGTTGCACTTGCGCGAACACTTTCGTGAAATCCAGAGAGTGGTAGTGCTGGATGATCAGGAACAGCGCGATGAGAAATCCAAAGTCGCCGATGCGGTTAACGATGAAGGCTTTTTTCCCGGCCGATGCCGCCGAATCTTTGGTGAACCAGAATCCGATCAGCAGATACGACGCCAGACCCACGCCTTCCCATCCGATAAACATCACCAGGTAGTTGCTGGCGAGCACCAGCGTCAACATGAAAAACATGAACAGGTTCAGGTAGGTGAAGAAGCGGTAGTAACTGGGATCGTCCCACATGTACCCGACGGAGTAGATGTGAATCAGAAATCCGACACCGGTGACGACCAGCAGCATGATCAGCGAGAGTTGATCGAGATACAACGAAAAGTCGGCAACGAAGCTGCCGGGCGCGCCGATTTGCCCGTAACGAATCCAATGGGCGACGGTGAAACCGTAAGGCGCAGCCGCGGAGGAAAACGTGGCGGCAATATACAGCGCCAGCGCGAACGCCAGACCGGAGAATGCCAGCGCAACGGTCGTAACCGCGCTCTTCGACGAGCGGCGGCCCAGGAAGCCGTTGATCGCGGCTCCCGCCAGCGGCAGCACAGGAATCAGCCAGAGATAAGGATTCTGCGTCATAGTTCGAACTGATTCATAATTTGAGAAGGTTTACCTGGTCGATATTCAAAGTCTCGCGAGTGCGGTAAATCGCGATGATGATTGCCAGGCCCACGGCGGCTTCCGCCGCCGCAACTACCATGACGAAGAACACGAAAATCTGGCCGCTCAGCGGGACAATTCCGTGCGCTTCGCCGCCAATTGCGTGCCAATGCGCCGCGAAGGCAACGAACGAAAGATTCACCCCATTGAGCATCAGCTCAATCGACATAAAAATCGTGATGATGTTGCGCTTGATCAGAAATCCCGTCACGCCGCAGGCGAACAGAAATCCGCTGAGCACCAGGTAATACGACAGTGGAACCATCAGTCCACCTTCCTTGCGGGCGTGCCTGCAGCTGCTGAGGGCGGCTTGCTGGCCAACACCACCGCACCCATGATCGCAATCAGGATCAGCACAGAAGTAATTTCAAAGGGCAGCAGAAATTCATGAAACAGCATTTGTCCAATCGTTTTCGGATCGCCGGGCAAAGCCCCCGCCGCAACCGCCTCAGTTCCCGAATGCCGCAACACGACCCAAGCCACGAGAATGCTTCCCAGCAACATGCCGGGGATGCCCAACAAAACGGAGACGCGGCTGCCCTTGGTGTGCTCCTCTACTCCAGCGTTCAATAGCATGATGGTGAAGACGAACAGCACCATGATGGCGCCGGCATAAACGATGACCTGCACCGCCGCCAGAAATTCCGCGCCCAACAGCAGATATTCGCCCGCGAGCGCGGCCATCACCGCGATCAGCGATAGCGCGCTGTTGATGGGATGGGTCTGCGCCAGCAGGTTGACCGCACCCGCGACGGCGACGGCCCCGAACGCCAGAAACAAAATTAGGTGAACATTGAGCATTGAATATTGAATTTCTATTTCGACTACCAGCCGACCGCGATCGCAGTCGCAATCAGATTCATCAGCGACAGCGGCAGTAAAAACTTCCAGCCAAACGCCATCAACTGGTCGTAGCGGAAGCGCGGCAACGTCCCGCGCACCCAGATGTACAAAAAGAGAAACCCAAAAATCTTGGCCGCGAACCAGAACACCGGCAGCAGCGCCTGCAGAATTGGAGGCCCGAAGATCGGACCATTCCATCCGCCGAAAAATAAAAGCGTGGCCAGGCAAGCCACCGTGATCATGTTGGCGTATTCGGCCATGAAGAACATGGCAAACTTCATGGAACTGTATTCGGTGTGGTAACCGGCCACGAGTTCGGTCTCGGCCTCGGGCAGATCGAACGGGATGCGATTCGTCTCCGCGTAGGCGGCCATCAGATAGCAAAAAAATCCGATGAACTGGCCCGTGAAAAATATTCCAGCGCGGAATGAATCCCCAGAAATGTCCCTGTTGTGCCATCACAATGTCGCGCAAGCTGAAACTGCCAGACATGATCAGCACGCCCACCAGCGACAGGCCGAGAGAAATTTCGTAGCTCACCATCTGCGCGCTGGCGCGCAGTCCGCCCAGCAGGGAATATTTATTGTTCGACGACCACCCAGCCAGCGCCACGCCGTATACGCCGATGGAGGTGACGCCAAGAATCAGCAGGAGTCCCGTGTTCACGTCGGTGATCTGAAAGGGAATGCTGTACGGCCCAATTACGGCGCCGCCCCAATGGAACGGCATTTGGAGATGGAACAGCAGAAATTGGGGTATGGTGAACGGCCCGAACGTGAAGCTGTTGCCGAACGGGATCACGGCAATCGATGTCAGCGCGAAGATGACGGCAATCAGCGGCGCCGCAATGTAGAGCGGCTTATAAACGTGCGGCGGCGTCAAATCTTCCTTGAATAAGAACTTGATCCCGTCCGCGGCCGGCTGCAGCAGTCCAAACGGGCCGACGCGCGTGGGTCCCCACCGGTTCTGCATGCGGCCGACGACCTTGCGCTCCAGCCAGACCGTATATGCGACTGCCGTGAGCAGCACGCCGAGAACGACCGCCGACTTGATCACCGACGCCAGGATGTAGAGCCAGATTGGCAACGCGTTCTTTCCTCTTCAGCTTTCCTGTTCAACCTTTTATCGCGGATATCAATCAGCCGCGACTTCCGCCGGTTTGACTTCGTGACTCTCCATCACCGACTTCAGCGTGCGCGAGTAGCGGCCCAGGGTGCCCGACGTAAACAGGCCGTCGTTGGCCGGCGAAATCGAATCTGTCGAGTGCGCCGCGCCCGGACCACTCTTCGTAAGCGACGTGTGCTCGACGTTACCCGCCAGCAGATTCGCGCGCGAAACATCGTAGCCGGGAACCAGGCGCTGGATCTCATCCAGAATCGCCATGGGGTCAAACGGGCTCAACTTCGGTTCCAGGTTCTGCATCTCAAGCCATACGGCGTGTCGGTCGGCCTCGCCGGACTGCGCGCCCCGCGATTGCCCCATATCGGCTCGCGTCCCGCCGCCAAAGGGAACCAGCTTGCGTACATCGGCGCCCATCGCGTCGGCAATGCGGACAATCATTTCAAAATCAGTTTTCGTGCCCGAGATTTCCCCCGCCTTCTTCACCAGTTGCACATCGCCGCAAGTGTTGGTCATCGAGCCGGATTTCTCGTAAGCGTTGGCCGCGGGCAACACCACGTCGGCCATGACAGCGGTCTCGGTCAGGAACATATCCTGCACCACGACGAAAGCGTGGGAGAATGCGAAGGGATCGATGTTGGCGCGCGCGATCGGATTTGATCCGATCACATACAGCGCCTTTAACTTGCCGCTCTTGCTCGCCTCAACCATCCCCGGGAGATCGAGGCCCGAAACTTGCGGGATCATCCACTCCTCATGGAAGTCGCTGGTTCCCGCGGTCGGATGATAGCCGGGCAGCAGATCGGGATAGAGCCCCATGTCCGCCGCGCCTCGCGAGTTTGCATAGTCAGCGAGGCAGATAAACTTTGCGCCTGCAATGCCAGAGCCGAAAGTGACGAGGCTGGCGATGTCGTTGCCGCGAATTTCCGAGCCAAAGATGATGACGAGATTCTGTTCGCCGCGCAGTTGGTCACGGAGTGTGATCCATGCGTCTTTATTCGCGGTCGCGCTGTTGATCTCGTCGGCTGCGGAATCATCACCGGCCAGGAAGCTCGCAACCTTGCCTTCGGTTCCCGCCAGAATCTGCGTGAAGCTCGTGGCCTGCCGCCGCAGCTTGATCGACTCCGAATTGATGACGTAGAGCTTCGCCCGGTGCAGGCGAACATTGTTGCGAATCTGCCAGGCCAGCAACGGATGCTGCTCGGTCGGATCGTTCCCAATCAGCAGAATGGCCGGTGCATTGTAGACGTCGGCCATGCTCGCAGTCGCATCGGGCTTGCCACGCAGAGCCGCGGAAAGAGCAGGGAAGTCGGCCGTGCGGTGATGATCGACGTTGTTCGTCTTCAAGACGACGCGGGCGAATTTCGAGAGCAGGTAAGCTTCTTCATTCGTGGTGCGCGTCGAGCCGATCACGCCGATCGCTGCTCCGCCTTCTTTTTCTCGAATCTCGGCAAACTTCTTCCCGATTAGCGTGAAAGCGTCTTCCCACGACGCGGGCGTCAGCTTGCCTTCTTTGCGGATGAGCGGCTGCGTCAATCGTTCTTCATGATTCGCGAAATCGAAGGCATAGCGGCCTTTGATGCACAGGAAGTCTCCGTTGGTGCCGCTCTTGTCGCGGTTATCGCCGCGGACAATTTCCATGCCAGTATCCGAGCGCCGCACACCCAGCGTAGTCTTGCAGCCGTCGCCGCAGTGCGTGCAGACCGTGCCCACGTGCTTCATTTCCCACGGCCGCGTCTTGTAACGATATGCGCCGGAAGTGAGCGCGCCCACCGGGCAAATGTCGATGCACATGCCGCACTCTTCGCACTCCAGATGATCTTCTTTATTGGGCGCGATCAGCGAACTCACGCCGCGGTTCTGGACCCCCAGAGCCCACACGTCCATCCCTTCGCCGCATACGCGGACGCAGCGGTAGCAGAGAATGCAGCGCGGCCGGTCGAAGAACACCACGGGGGACCACTGCTGCTCTTCCTTGTGGTTCTTCGCCTCCATGAATTTCGATTCGGCGGCACCGTAGGAAAAAGTCATGTCCTGCAGTTCGCACTCGCCGCCCGCGTCGCACACTGGGCAATCGAGCGGGTGGTTGCCCAGCAGCATCTCCAGCATCGACTTGCGTGCCTGCTTGATCTCGTCGCTGTCTGTGACTGCGACCATGCCCTCGGCGACCACCGTGGTGCAGGCGGTCTGCAACTTGGGCATCTTCTCGACCTTCACTAGGCACATGCGGCAAGCGCCCTGCAAAGACAGGTTCGGGTAGTAGCAGAACGAGGGCACTTCAATGCCCACGGTCTTGCACGCCTCAATCAGCAGCGTCCCCGCGGGAGCCGTGAGTTTCTTGCCGTCGACAGTGAGAGTTACATCAGCCATGAGAATATTTAGTGTGCGAACGCCGGGACTTGGTCCACCGCGCCTTGCTTCTCAAATGGGCAGGGCTTTCCGTCCAAGTGGTCTTCGAATTCTTTTCTGAACTTTTTCACGAAGGCGATGGTCGGCATGGCGGCCGCATCGCCCAGCGGACAGAACGTCCGGCCCAGCATGTTCTCCGCCAGGTACTGGATGTTGTCGATATCTTTCTTCATGCCGCCGCCGGAATGAAAGCGCGTCAGCGTCTTCTTGATCCAGTCGGTGCCTTCGCGGCAGGGAATGCACCATCCGCAACTTTCGTGCTGATAAAACTTCATGGTGCGCAGCGCGAATTTCACAATGCACTGCTGATCGTCGACCACAACCACGCCCCCCGAACCCAGCATCGATCCAGCTTTCGCCACGGAATCAAAATCCATCGCGACGTCGACTTCCTCGGCAGTAAGACACGGACACGACGCACCGCCGGGCACGACCGCCTTCAACTTACGGCCGTTGGGGATGCCGCCGCCGACTTCGTAAATCATCTTCTTCAGGTTGTAGCCCATGGGCAGTTCGTAAACGCCGGGCTTGGCGATATTGCCGCTCAGGCAGAACAGGCGTGTGCCGCCGTTTTTCGGCGTGCCCAGCTTGGCGTACCAGTCCGCGCCGCCGAGAATAATGTGGGGCACGTTCGCCAGCGTCTCCGCATTATTAATGACCGTAGGCCCGCCCCACAGTCCGACCACGGCCGGGAACGGCGGACGAATGCGCGGAATGCCGCGCTTGCCTTCGAGCGATTCCATGAGCGCCGACTCTTCGCCCACTTCGTAGGCACCCGCGCCGCCGTGCCAGTAAATGTCGAGGTCGCGTCCGCTGCCGAAAATGTTCTTGCCGATGAATCCGCGGGCGTAGGCGTCGGCGATGGCCTTCTGCATGATCTCCAGCAGATAGCGGTACTCACCGCGAACGTAGATGTATCCACTCTTCGCGCCCACCGCGAGCGCGCCGATCATCACGCCCTCGATTACCGAGTGGGGATCCTGCTCGAAAATCAGGCGGTCTTTGCAGGTTCCGGGCTCGCTCTCATCGCCATTGCACAGAACGTACTTCGGCTTGGCCGACTGCTTGGGCACGAACGACCACTTCATGCCAGTCGAGAATCCTGCGCCGCCGCGGCCACGCAGGCCGGAATTCTTGACTTCGTTGATGATGGCGTCCGGTTCCATCGCGAGCGCCTTCTGCACGGCCTTGTAGCCGTCCAGTTCGAGGTAACGGTCGAGATTCGTCGCACCCTGGCCGAAGCGCCGGGAGACGACCTTTACCTCGTCGGGATGGGAGACCAAGTCAGCCATGTGAATGCAAAAGTCAGAACGCAAAATGCAGAAGTGAAACCGGGATTACTTCTGCATTTGCACTTTTTACTTCTCACTTCGTGTTACTGCGTTGCCTTCTTCTTGTACTCGTCCAGAATCCTGTCCATCTTGTCCGTGGTCAGGTTCTCGTGAAAGTCGTAATTCACTTGCGCCGCTGGAGCCCAGCTGCAGGCGCCGATGCATTCCACTTCTTCGAGCGTGAACATTCCGTCGGGCGTGGTCTGCTTGTGTCCGACGCCGAGTTTCTTGGCGCAGTGATGCAGAATTTCTTCTCCGCCGCGCACCATGCAGCTGATGTTGGTGCAGACCTGCACGTTGAACTTGCCGCGCGGCTTGGTGGTCAGCATGGAGTAGTAGCTGATCACGTTGTTCACTTCCAGCACGGTCAAATCAAGACGGACAGCAAGCTCCGCAATAACGTCGTCCGAAAGAAATCCAACCTCGTCCTGCGCGTAGAGGAGCGTGGGGACGAGCGCGGACCTTTTCGTCGGATAATGCGTGAGCATATCGGAGAAACGCGCTTCGAATTGATCAGAGAATTTCACTGTTTCTGTCGCCCCTACGGGGCTGGATACTGCCTTTTCGCTATACCCAGGGCTTACGCCCTGGGCTAACATATTCCGCCCCTTCGGGGCTGCTTTTCTGAACTACGAGAACCCTTTGCACACGATAGACCAAGACCCTACCGGTCGATTTCTCCGAGCACTATGTCGATGCTGCCGATTGCGGCTACCACGTCCGCGAGCAACCGTCCTTCGCACATTTTCGGCAGGGTTTGCAGATTCGCGAAGCACGCGCTGCGCATGTGCACGCGATACGGCTTGGCTGTGCCGTCGCTGACGATGTAGTAGCCCATTTCGCCGCGCGGCGATTCCACTGCCTGATAGACCTCGCCCGGCGGCACCGCAAATCCTTCCGTGATGATCTTGAAGTGGTAGATGAGCGATTCCATCTGCGTCTTCATCTTCTCGCGGTCGGGCAGCACGATGCCCGGCGCGTCAGCCTTGGTCGGACCTTCCGGCATACCGTCGAGCGCCTGGCGCACGATCGCGGTCGACTCGCGCAACTCCTGTACCCGGCACATGTAGCGCGCGAACACGTCGCCTTCCTGCGAGATCGGCACCTTGAACTGAAATTTTTCGTAGCTCGAATACGGCATATCGCGGCGCAGGTCGATATCCACGCCGCTGCCGCGAAGCGTTGGCCCAGTCGCGCCCAGAGCAATCGCATCTTCCGCCGTCATGCGGGCCACGCCCTTGGTACGCATGGTCCAGATCGGATTACCGGTCAGCAGATTTTCGTACTGATCGATGCGCTCGGGAAAATATCCGGCGAAGTCGCGCACCCGGTCGAAAAATCCCAGAGGCGGTTCCAGCGCGATCCCGCCCACGCGAAAGTATGAGGTCATCATGCGCTGGCCGCTGACCATCTCAAAAATCTTCAAGACTTCTTCGCGCTCGCGGAAGCAATATAAAAAGACGGTAAGCGCGCCGATGTCCATGGCGTGTGTGCCCAGCCACACCAGATGCGAGTTAATCCTGGTTAACTCGTTCAGCAAAACCCGCATCCATTGCGCCTTTGGCGGGATCTCCAGCCCCAGCAATTTCTCCACCGCCAGTACATAGCAGAGATTGTTGGTCATGGGGCAGAGATAATCGATGCGGTCGGTGAGCGGCACTACTTGCTGATAAAACTTGGCCTCGCACGTCTTTTCGATGCCGGTGTGCAGAAACCCGATGTCGGGCATCATCCGCACCACGGTCTCGCCGTCAATCTCCAGTAGCACGCGCAGCACTCCGTGCGTCGACGGATGTTGCGGCCCCATGTTCAGGATCATGGTGCGATCCTGGCCGGGTTCGAGCACGGGAGTGGGATTCAGGTGGGCCATCTTCATTATTGCAACCTCAGCGGTAGCCCTCCACCGGATAATCCTTGCGCAGGGGATGGCCTTCCCAATCCTCGGGCATCAGAATGCGGCGCATATAAGGATGTCCGGTAAACCGCACGCCGAACAGATCGAAGACTTCACGTTCAAAATAATTCGCGCCCGGCCAAACTGAAGTCAGCGACTCGAGTGCCGGACTATCCCCGTCGAGCCGAACCTTCAGCCGGATACGCTCTTTTTTCGGAATCGAAAGCAGGTGATATACGACTTCGAATCGAGGCTCGGCCGGATACCAGTCCACGCAGGTGACGTCGGAAAGAAAATTGAAGGGGCAGGCCGGATCGTCTTTCAGTATGACGCAAGCCTCGCGAATAAAAGCGCGATCGACATAGACCGTCATCTCGTCGCGATCGAACTTTACGCCGGTCACGGCCTCTGCGTTCCATCCCAAAAGGCGCGCGACGGCGGGATGGTTCTTCAGTTGCTCAAGATCGGTGATGGCGGGGGCGAGAGGCATTAGAAATTTCCCCGTTTCGCGGAAGTTTCGCCCCAGTCCAGTACGCCCTTTTTCCACACATAGAAGAAGCCAACCAGGAAAATGCCGATGTACAACATCATCTCAAGGACCCAGAAATGGCCCTGACCATTGGCCTTGAACTGGCGCAGAGTAACCGCCCATGGATAGATGAAAACCGCCTCAACGTCGAACAGAATGAACAGCATGGCGACCAGGTAGAACTTCACCGAAAAGCGCTGCCGGGAGTCGCCCACCGGGGTCATGCCACATTCGTAAGCGGACATTTTCGCGCGCGTCGGCTTGCGCTGGCCAATCAGCCAGGAAAGCGAGACCACTGCGACCCCAAAACCGCCCGCCATCAGCATATGGATCAAAAACGGGAGGTAGCGAGCGAAGTAATTGTCGGGCATAGGATGAGATGGATATAATTCGCGCCAAGCGTTGCTTAAACGTTCTAGATTAGGTGTTAGCCCGCGCGAGTGTCAAGAGAACGACGGCGCATTTTTTTGAAAATGGAGAAGAAGATTTTGTAATTGGGCAATCGGGTAATTGCAGCATCGAAACTTCGATCGAAGTGCCCGCTTTTACCGGTCAAATTACCCAATTTCTCAATTACGAAATTACACAATCCTTATGATTTTTGGCTTCAATACCGATGTGAAGCACGGCGACACCATCTATCACGTGCAGAGCGAAGCGCGTGAAGGCGAACTTCTGCTGCAGACGCAGGTCTTCGTGCGCGGACGCTGCGTGGGAAAGAAAGCCACCTCGTACGGCCCCAAGCCCGGCGAAGCTCCCACCGGCGACCCGCAGAAAGAACAGTTGCTGCGGCAACAGCATCGCCTCGTGCTCGACGCAATCCGCGAGGGCAAGCTCGACGAAGTTCTCGATCATCCCGAGCCCGAAGTCTTGGCGACGGTCAAAGAACTCGACATCGCCTGGCTGAACGCCGAGTCAGTTCATGCCGATCACAATCTGACTTTGCAGTTGCGCGTGACCGAAGGCGGCACAGCGGCGGCCGGAGCCCGGTTGACGTTCCGTTTCGCCCGCCCTGGAGCAGCGCCGTTCTATACCCAGGCATTGGCGGATGCCGCGGGCGCAGCGGAGATCAAGATTGAAGCCGCGGAAGCAGAGTTGCCGGATTCGTCGCTCCTAGTGCAGGCTAACTTCGGCGGCCACACAGCGACGCGGAAGTTTGCCCTGCGCAAAGCGGACTAGATCGGCATTTGTTCGATCGGAGCAGAAGGCCAGTTTCATTGAAAGATCCGACTGAATCGGCCTTACACATGGGGCCAGACGATTCCGGCGGGAGAGAACCGTGCATCCTGTTTGACGTTCCCTGCCTCGGAGTGCACACAGTTTCATCTTGACGAGCTTCAGCGCCAGATAGACAATCTTCGTCGCGAAAGACTCCTTCCTCCCGGGCTTTTTCCCTGCCCGCTTTTTCGCCAGGTTTACGAATTTCTAAGCCCATGATGGGATCCAGGATGGAACTTTCATGAAGTCCGGTGCGCTCGCGCTTATGGGAGTGGCGTTTCTCGCCTTGTCTGCATGCGGTGGCGAAGGCCCCAGTTCAAGTACTCAGACTCCCATCAGCTTCACTATCGGTGGCACGGTCGTGGGGCTCTCGGGTACTGGACTGGTGTTGCAGGACAATGCTGGCAATAACCTGCCAGTGACCGTAAACGGAAGCTTCACTTTCGCAATTTCGGTCACCAGCGGTGGTTTCTATAACGTCACGGTCCTTGATCAACCATCCACTCCCACGCAGACCTGCATAGTGACGAACGGCAGCGGAATCGCCAGCGCGAACATCTCCAGCATCCAGGTCGCTTGCACCACAATCACATATACCATCGGCGGTATGGTCTCGGGTCTTTCAGGCGCGGGACTCGTGTTACAAGACGATGCCGGCGACAATCTTCCTGTGAGTACAAACGGACCATTCAGTTTCGCAACGCCAATTGCAAGTGGAGGCCCGTACAACGTGACAGTCCTTACCCAGCCGGCAGGTCCGGTGCAGAGCTGCACGGTGACGAGTGGCGGCGGAATTGCCTCATCCAACATTAACAGCGTGGTCGTCTCCTGCATTACCGCTACCTACACGGTTGGGGGCACAGTCGAAGGTCTTTCCGGTGGCGGACTGGTGTTGCAGGACAATACAGTTGACAACCTCTCAATTGTCATGAACGGAGGATTCACGTTTCCAACGCCGATTGCCTCTGGCGGCACATATAGCGTCACGGTTCTGACCCAGCCCTCCGGTCCTGTGCAGAGCTGTATCGTCAACAACGGCGGCGGAACAATCAGTGCAACCGTAACGAATGTTCAGATAGTCTGCGCTGGCCTATGGACCTGGGTGAATGGCTCGAACATTACCAATCAGGCAGGAAGCTATGGCACCCAAGGTTCGACCTCCATGAGCAACGTTCCCGGCGCACGTAGCGGTGCCGTTAGCTGGACCGATGCTTCGGGAGACCTTTGGCTCTTTGGGGGGTACGGCTACGATTCGATCGGGAGCCCCGGTCTTCTCAACGACCTGTGGAAATACAGCGCGGGGCAATGGACATGGATGAGCGGATCGAACCTGTTGAATCAGCCAGGAACATACGGAACTCTGGGCACAGCAGCCCCCAGCAACGTTCCCGGGGCACGCCAGAATGCGGTCAGTTGGAGCGACGCTTTAGGCAATTTGTGGCTGTTTGGCGGAATGAACGCACTAGGAGGCACGAAGACGCTACCTTCTTACCTGAACGACCTGTGGAGGTTCAGCGGAGGAGACTGGACCTGGATGGGAGGCTCAAACATAGCAAACCAGGTCGGAGTCTATGGGACGCAGGGTACGGCCGATCCAAGCAACGTCCCCGGGGCACGCGGCTTCGCCAGCAGTTGGACCGATTCAGATGGAAACCTCTGGCTGTTTGGCGGAGGTGTCACTTTGGAGTATTTCAATGACATGTGGAAATACGAGGCTGGCCAGTGGACTTGGATGAGCGGTTCGAACCAGACTAACCAAGCGGGCAACTATGGGACGCAGGGCATCGCCGCTCCTGGCAATGTCCCCGGCAGTCGGGGCGCTGCGACCGTTTGGACCGATGCGGCTGGAAGCGTACTGGTTTTCGGAGGCGATGGTTTTGATGCGACGGGGGCGTCCGGTTTCCTGAACGACCTATGGAGGTACAGCGCGGGAGAATGGACCTGGACCGGAGGGACAGACGCAATGGGACAGGCCGGAACGTATGGAACCCAGGGGATTGCATCCCCTGGCAATGCTCCGGGAGGACGAGAGTTTGCTCTTAGTTGGAGCGATGCCTCCGGAAATCTCTGGCTCCTGGGGGGGTATGGCGTAGGAACTCCGTTCGACTCGATTTCGGAGCGAGGTGAAATGGGCGACCTGTGGGAGTACCGCGCCGACCAATGGATTTGGGTTGGCGGTTCGGGCATGGTGGATGGAACAGGGACCTACGGTACACTCGGAGTCGCTTCCCCAAGCGACATTCCCGGATCAAGAGATTCCGCTATCGGTTGGACAGATGCGTCCGGAAACCTTTGGCTTTTCGGCGGATCCGGTAATGACTCCGTTGGGAACAGCGGTGACCTCAACGACTTATGGGAGTACCAGCCTTAGGCGTGTGATCCAGTCTGCCATTGACATCCGGAGCGCTGATACACTTAGAACCCTAGCAGAACCCAGTGACGAGATTTCGCTTCCATGAGATTTAACATCAACGGAGACGCCCGCACTTTCTCGGTCCCCACTTCGTCTCAGTTCACACTTGCGATGCTGATCGAATCCTTAAGCATGAAAGCCGACCGCGTGGCCGTCGAACTGAACCGCGACATCGTGCCCCGCGACCGCTGGACGGAAACTCAACTCCACGAAGGCGACCAACTCGAGATCGTCCATTTCGTCGGCGGCGGCCTCGAAGCTAACTTCTAGCTGCGCCCAGGAACTCTCTTAGTCACCCCTTTTCCACCGATTCTCCGCTTGACCTTCACCGTTCCACGCCTAAAATGTTTGAAACATTTGACTTGAGGATTGTTTTAAACACCTTCGGAGATTACTGCAGGCGAGCATGCAAGATCGGTTTACATCCCAGGAAGTCATCGGCGCTGACCGGCATCACACCGCGCCAGTTGCAGTGGTGGGACGAGCGCGGCGTGGTCAAGCCGCAGCGGGAAGGGCATCGCCGCCTGTACTCCATGAATCATCTGACCGAGGTGGCGGTGATTTGCGAATTGCGGCGAAAGGGATTCTCGCTGCAAGGCGTACGCAAGGTCATGCGCTTTCTGGAACGCGAGATTGGCAGAGGCCTGGCTGAGATTGTAGGACGCAACTCCGACTATCACCTGCTGACCGACGGCAAGCGGCTTTATCTCGAAACTTCCGCCAAGCAGATCGTAGACATTCTGAAAAATTCCGCGCAGCCGATCTTGGGCGTATGCCTGAGCGACGCGGTACGGCAGGTGCGGGCCGGGGTCATCTCCGGAAAGACGAATACTTCAGTAACTTCGTCGGATTACCGTAAGCGTGCTAAAAAAGTTTCGTAGGCAAGCGTTTCCAATTGCAGCACGAAGTCGAAAACGAACTTGAACGTTGGATTCGAACCAGGCACACAGGAGGAAGACATGGTTGGTGAACTGGACCTTCTCAATGAGTGGATTCCGGAACAGATGCAACCGGGTACTGTCTTCGTGCTGGAAAATGCCGGGGAGATCGGCGAAAAGGAAGATCCGTATTGGGCAGTGCTGTCGTGCCCTTCGTGCGGCATGCTGGGCCTGATCACGCGCAAGCAGATCAATGGCTTTCTGCCGGTGATCTGTGGGTCGGAGCACTGCTCGGCGCAGTTTTTCATCCGCGACAGCGAGGTCGTGGTGCGCAAACCTTTCTAGAAATCCGGTTGTGTGGAGCGGGCACTCTTGCCCGCCAGAAGCCGAAAGCCAGGAAGAATGTCGGCGTAGGCTTGTTAGTCTGAATAAGTTTCCCGGGAAGAACAAAGTCAAACGCAGCGGACAGGAGTGTCCGCTCCACAAAGTGCGGCTAGCTTCTCACTTCCTGCAAATCCACTGGAACCTGCTCGACGATTTCAATTCCGAATCCCTCCAACGCCGCCACTTTCTTCGGCCGATTGGTTAGCAGGCGGATGCGGTGCAGATTCAGATCCGAGAGAATCTGCGCGCCGATCCCGACTTCGCGTTGAGTCTGCCGTTCGGTTTCCAGCAGGCCCGGGAGCTTGCGGCCACGGTGAAAGCTGAGCGCGGTGCGGTCGCCGACTTTTTCGACGGAGAAGCCCTGTGACGTCTGGTGCAGGTAGATCAGTGCTCCGCAGCGTTCCTGGGAAATGCGACGCAGGGAGCCCTCGAGCGTGGCGTGACACTCGCAGCCGGTTGCACCAAAGACGTCGCCCATCAGGCAGTGTGCATGCATGCGGACCAGAACTGGTTCTTTCGCGTGCTCGATATCGCCGCGAATCAGCGCGACGTGTGACTCTCCGCCATCGACTTCGCTGGTGTAGGCGATCAGCCGAAATTCGCCGAAGCGGGTGTCAACCAGAGCTTCGCCCACGCGATGCACGTAGCGCTCATGCGCCATGCGGTAGCGAATCAGTTCCGCGACCGTCAGCATCTTCATCTGGTGCTCGCGGCAGAATTCGATCAGATCGGGCACGCGGGCCATGCTGCCGTCGTCCTTCATGATTTCGCAGATGATTCCGGCCGGCACCATGCCGGCGAGGCGCGCCAGATCGACCGAGGCTTCGGTTTGGCCCGCGCGCACCAGGACTCCGCCCTTGCGGGCGCGCAGGGGGAACATGTGTCCGGGACGAGCCAGATCCGAGGGCTTCGTCGCGGGATCAATCGCTACCTGAATCGTGCGGGCGCGGTCGTGAGCTGAAATGCCCGTCGTCACTCCTGTACGTGCGTCGATGGCTTCGCAAAATGCGGTGCCGAACTGTGACGTGTTTTCCGACGTCATGGGGCCGATATTCAGGTGTTCGAGGCGCTCCTCGGTCATGGCCAGGCAGACCAGGCCGCGGCCGAATTTGGCCATGAAGTTAATGGCTTCGGGGGTGACTTTTTCGGCAGCGAGGGTGAGGTCGCCTTCGTTCTCGCGATCCTCATCGTCGACCACCACGATCATGCGGCCGGCACGGATTTCCTCGATGGCCTCAGAAACGTCGGTGAATGGATGCTGGGCGCTCATACTGAGGCGATTCTAACAAAAGGAGTTAGACGGCGCACCCGTGGTGAAGGCACCTCGCGAGAAGCAAGATTCACTCCGGGAAGTATCCCCGCCCGGCGCCTGCTACACCTGCGCGACGCGCGTACGTACATCGCCCAGGCCAATCGCCTAATGCCCGGAGCGGGTCGTGCCGATGAAAAGTTTGTCCAGCGGAAAGGTACTGCTCTGGGCCCGGGCGGGGCGCGAGATCCCGGACGGGAAAGGCAAGCTTCAAGCTGGAAAGGTGGTGACATGGGCTGGTTTCGCAATCTGAATATCGGTAAGCAACTGGCCGTCGCCTTCGGTTTCTTCGAGGTGCTGATCATTGGGATTGGCGTCTTTGGGCTGGGACAGTTGTCCCGGGTAAACGAAACCACGGTACAGGTGGCAAGCCGCCAAATGCCGTCGGTGCGCGTGCTGGGCGCCTTGAAATACGACGCTTCGGCGGTGCGCCGCTCGGAATTGAGCCACTTGCTGGCCACCGACCACAAAGAAAAATGGGATGGGCCGTTGAAGCAGGCGATGACGGATGTGGAAGAACATGAAAAGGAATACGAGCCGCTGATCAGTACTGACGACCAGCGCCGGCTCGACCAGGATTTCCGCCAGGCCTGGGCGAAATATCTGGCAGTGCATCAGAAATCTGTAGCGCTGGCGCAGGACAATGAGTACCAGGCGGGTCTGCTGGCGCAGTCGGAGGGAAGTGACGCCTTTGAAGCCGCGGCGAGCGTGCTGCAAGATGAAGTGGTGCTGGCCAATAAAGGCGCGGAGACGTTTGCGGAGCAGGGAGCGGAAGTTTATTCGTCATCGCGAATCTGGATCATTGGGATTCTGATCTGCGCGGTGGCGGGCGGGTTTGCCATATCGACCGCGATTGGGCGCATGCAATCGGTGGCCTCGGGCAGGATGCTGGCCCAGATGGAGGAGATTGCGGCCAAGAATCTGGAGGTCGAAGATGTGCAGGTCGATTCCGAGGATGAGATCGGCCGCGCGTGTGTGGCGTTGAATACCATGAAGAACAGTCTGGGTGACGTGATCCAGCTGATTACCGAGACGGCGATGCGGGTGGCCAGCGCGAGTGATGAACTGTTTGCCGCGCGCGAGCAAATCACCTCCAATTCGGAGCGGACTTCGTCGCAGGCCGGAGTGGTGGAGCAGGCCGCGCAACGCGTGAGCCAGAATCTGCAAACGGTTTCGACGGGCGCGGAAGAAATGGCGACTACGATTCAGAGCATCTCGAGCCATGCGCACGAAGCCGCCAGCGTCGCCAGCCAGGCAGTGCAGACGGCGCAGGCGGCGAACACGACGGTCGCGAAGCTGGGCAAGTCGAGCGCGGAAATCGGCGAGGTGATCAAGGTCATCACAACTATTGCGCAGCAGACCAACCTGCTGGCCCTGAATGCGACCATTGAGGCAGCGCGGGCGGGGTCGGCGGGCAAGGGCTTTGCCGTGGTGGCGAACGAAGTCAAGGAACTGGCCAAGCAGACGGCGAAGTCTACGGGAGAAATCAGTCGCAAGATAGCGGCCATTCAGTCCGACACCAAGGGTGCGGTGGAGGCGATTGGAACCATTGCTGGCGTGATCGACAAGATCAACGAGATCTCAGCAATCATTGCCACGGCGGTGGAAGAGCAGAGCGCGACCACCAACGAGATGAAGCGCAACGTGGGCGAAGCGGCGACCGGAGCGGGCGAAATCTCGTCGGGGATCGGGGATGTGGCGCGGGTCGCGGAAGGCACGTCGTTCCGGGCGCAGGAGTCGCAGCGGGCGGCGCAGGAACTTTCCGAGGTGGCGAAACTGCTGAGCGGACTGATGGCCCAGTTCAAGATCAAGCGGCGGGATGCCAGGGTCGATGTGGTTGCGCCTGTCATGCTGACGGTGACCGATGGCAAAGGACACCCGCAGGAGCAGGAAGTGAAGACGATAGATATCAGCCGCTCGGGGGTGCTGGTGCAGGGGTTCCGGGGAACGGTGCGGAAGGGAAAGATCGTTTGGCTGTCACGGAAGGGTAAGAAGCAGGAGTTTCGAGTGGCGTGGGCGGGGCCGAAAGGGACGCCGACGGAAGGGCAAATCGGGTTGTCGGCGGTCGATCCGCGAGCCTCGATATGGGAGGACATGCTGCAGGCAAGAGAGCGACCCGCCGCGGGCGCAGGCCCGGTGGCTCCGGCGAAAAGCATGGCGGCACATGTGTAGGGCTAGCAGTTTTTTTTTTACCGTTCCCCGTAAAATATTCATTTCTAACGACTTGCTGGCGCGGTATGTGGTATGACCCGGGCAAAATATTGAGCCGCAAGGAGTTAGATCCTAAAATATTCTGGAATAAGGACTTAGCTGCGGGCTTGCAGCGGTTTCCTCTCCCCTTGCCGAATCTGCTGCTCGTGTCGAGCTCGCGCATGGGAACGAGCTTGGGCCTTCTGCGTTTCTCAAGTCAAGGATGTCGGTCACAGGTCGTCGATTTATTTTGGGGGTGGCTGTGGAAAACCTGTGGAACGCAGCGTGACTTCGCTGGGCACGATGTTCGTGGTGATCCACTCGTCTAAAAATTGAGACGAGTGGGGCAGCCTTCGTCGCGCCAGTGCAGTCGTTGATAGTGCATTCGTGATGGAGCAGAGGGTCGACCTCACCTAGCTCGCGAGTTCGTGCTCGGCGCCGCGAAAGAGGGCTTGCATGGCGCGGATGACCCAGCGGATGAGCAGCACAATCACTACGACCAAGATTGCGGCCAGCGTTCCGGCGGCGTAGGGATGGCGCGTGGCAAGCCAGGTTAACGCGATGGCGAGAGCGTCTTCGGCAAGGCTTAGCGTGATGTTGGAGAAGGGTTCGGGCGAGGGTGTGACGGCGGCGCGGGCGGCCATTTTTCCGCCGTGAGCGGCGAGGGCCACGGCTGCGCCGAGAAGCGTGGCGAGGAGTTGGTGCTCGGGAGAGAGCTGGCTGGTTGCCTGGTAGGCCAGCAGTCCGGCGACGGGGACGCGGATGAAGGTGTGCAGGGCGTTCCAGAGCAGGTCGAAGGCGGGAACCTTGTCGGCGAAAAATTCGAGGATGAAGAGAGCCAAGCTGGCGCCGATGACCGGCCAGCCTTGCAGGATGTGCAGTCCGAGCGGGAGCGGGAGATGCCCGAAACGCGCCAGCAGGCCGAGGACGGCGACGGTGGCGTAGAGATTCAGTCCGGCGGCGAAACCGATGGCGGCCAGGAGGGCGAAGAGTTCGGTCTGCGGGATTTGCAGGATGTTGGGCATCGTCGCGCAGGCTCCAATTCCAGGAGGCAGAACTGGCAGCAAAAATAAAGGGCCGCGCTCTCTATCGGAGGGAGGCGACCCTGAGAATTGTACTGCGTACAGTTACAGCGTGGACTCGATCTCGAAGCCCCAGGCTTCGAGGAGAGGCTCGGGGATGTACTTGGAGTTCTTGTTGCGGCGAGCCCACTCGCGCAGGCGGGTCGACCGCAGATACTGGTCGGGGGAGAGCTTGTACTCGCGCACAACCTGCTCGAATTCGGTGATGGTCGGGGTGATGGGGCCGATCGGTTCGGGCTTGCCCCAGTTCGGATTTCCGCGTCGCTTGGCCATGAAAAATGCCTTTCCACTGAAGGGGATGAAACTACCAACTGCTGTGTTACGAACGAGAGCCTGCGCAAAACTTGCCCGGCTGGACTGAATCACGACCGGACTGGCCTAACTATATGATTCTCCGAGGCGTCTTCAGGATTCATCGGCATTTGCGGGCGAATGTTCAACCCCAGCACAGGCAAAATAAGGCCTATGACTGATCCGGACCTAAAGGCTAATCGGAGACACAGATGTTATCTTCGATTGGCCTTAAAGTCAACGAGAATTTCTTCTCGGAATCCTGATGGAATATCGCTCAAGCGGCTGTAAATAAAGTGGTTAGATGGATTGACTGGATTGGCCACGGAGGTCTTCGATCGGCAATAGCCAGCCGCCATTCCGATTCGCGACCCCGCGCAGGCCGGGAGCCCCGTTTCGAAACTTCTGGCCGAGCGGGTGCTGGTTAGAAGCACGAGCGATCACGGGGCGCAAGAATTTGCAGATTACGCCCGTAACCCTTCGCAGCGGGGAGACGTTGATCGGTCTCGCCGATGGACATAGAGTGCAGAGAGAGGGTTCCGTCGTGCGGTCCTGCCTTGATTCGGGGCTCTGTGTAAAGCATAGGAATATCCGTCCATGAGTCTGAAATCGCTGGTGTTGTGTGCGGACGAAAAAATCGTGCGAGTATTGCGCCGCGTGCTGGGCGATCTGGAGATAGGGGTCGAGCTGTGCACAGACGCAGACGCCGCGTTGCGGAAGCTGACGCGCGAGAGATATGAGGCGATCATCGTGGATGTGACCGACGACGGAGCCTCCGAGGTGCTGCGCAGCGCGCGATCCGCTCCCTGCAACAAGCAGGCAGTGGCAGTTGCGATTGTTGAGCCGATCATTGGATTGAAAGCCGTGTTCAGTATCGGAGCGCACTTTGTGTTGTACAAGCCGGTATCGATCGAGCGGGCGAAGTCGAGTTTCCGGGCGGCGCGAGCGTTGATGAAGAGTGAACGGCGGAGGAATGCGCGGGTTTTGGTGCAGGTTCCGGTAGTGCTGCGCAGTACGGGCGCGGGCAACAATATGAAGGTGACGACCATCGACCTGAGCGAAGGAGGGATGGCGGTGAGCGTGCCACGCGGGCGGCGGCCGAACGGGAAATGGCAGATTGTATTTACGTTGCCGGGAACGGAGACGGCGCTGGAACTTCCCGCGGAGTTTGCGTGGGAGGGCACGGCGGAACAGGCGGGGCTGCGATTCCAGCAGATCTCGCCGGAAGCGACGCGCCAGCTGCGGGAGTGGCTGAAACAGAATTCCGCGGACGAGGAGCAGGATGATCCGCCGATTCGATGCCAGCTTACGGATCTGAGTCTGGGCGGATGCTACCTGGAGATTTCGTCGCCGTTTCCGGCATCGAGTCGAGTGACGCTGTCGATGCGCGTGGCCTCGGTGGAAGTGCGGGCGCAGGGTGTGGTGAGAATCATGCATCCGGAAAAGGGCATGGGCGTGGAATTTACACAGACCACGCCGGGACATCGCGAGGCGGTGGAAAAATTCCTGGAAGTGCTGAACGAAAATCGCACGCTGTCGCCGGAGTTGCTGGTCGAGCCAGAGGGACTGGAATCAGAACCGGGGACGGCCCGGCCTCCGGTGGATACAGATGATCCACTCCTTCAATTATTTTATGGCGAAGCACTGACTGCAGAACAGTTCCACGCCGCGATGCACAAGCAGCGGGGAACGTCGCCCACGGCTCAAGATGGCGCCTCGGCAGCGGCTCACGCGTAAGAACCGCTTTCTTCTTAAGCACTACCTCAGCTCGAGCACTACATCAGCGCTACTTCAGCATTGTGCAGCTATTTTTCAGGCCTGAATCTGCAACCCCACTTACCTTTCTTCGCTACCCGAAACCGGGTATGGAGTCTTGCGGCAAAGTCCTCGACAATGAGAGATTCGAAGAATCGTTTCGAGCCGGGGTTCGGGAAAGCTGGTTCGGTGTCCGCCTATGCGCTGGTTGGTTTTCGGGATCTTATTTTTCAGCGCGGCGGCGCTCGCGCAACTGGCTCCCCCTGGACCTCAGGCAGCGTATGAAGGTCAGAACGTCAGCGCGATTTCTCTGATCGCGAATCCACATCGCGATTTAGCGGCGCTTTATCCGATCGTCATCCAGAAGGCAGGCGCGCCGTACTCCGAAGCGAACATTGAAGCCTCGGCGGAAGCCTTGAAAAAAGCGGGCGGATTCGCCGACGTGCGGATCAACGTTGAGCCCGAAGTCGCGGGGCTGAGAGTGAGCTTTCTGCTGGAGCCAGCCTATTATCTCGGGATGGTGGACTTTCCTGGGGCGGGGAAAGATTTTGCGTATACCAGACTGCTGCAAGTGGTGAACCTGCCGGATGAAGATCCGTATGACCCGTCGCGGATTCCGGGGGCGGAAGATGCGCTGAAGAAATTTTTGGAGAAGAACGGATATTTTCTGGCGAAAGTGCACGCTGAGCCGGCAATCGATGATGAGCACCAATTGGTGAGCGTGCACTTTGATGTGGAGATGGGGAAGCAGGCGCGGATTGCGTCGGTAACGTTGGATGGGCCGGAGGGGGCCGAGGGCGAAAGGCTGTTGCGCTCGGCGAGGTCGCTGCGGGCTCGACTTTCCGGCGGGCTGCTGAAGGCGGGAAAGCCCTATGGTGCGGAGCGGATCAGCGAGGCGACCAAGCAGATGAAGCAAATGCTGACGCAGCAGCGCAGGCTGGCGAGCAGCATTCACGAAAATCCTCCGCAGTACGACCCGGCGACAAACCGCGTGGCAGTTTCGTTCAAGGTCGAGTTGGGACCGGTGGTGACGGTGCGGGCGCTGGGCGCTCGACTTACGGCGATCCCGTTTCTTGCGGCGCGGCGGATGAAGGCGCTGATTCCGATTTATTCCGAGGGCACGGTGGATCAGGACCTGGTGCAGGAGGGGCAACGGAACCTGACTGACTACTTCCAGAAGAAGGGCTACTACGACGCCACCGTGACCACGGAGTTCCAGAAGAAGCCGGACGAAATTCTTGTTGTCTACACCATTGATCGAGGATCGAAGCACAAGGTGGGTCGGGTTCTTTTTCACGGGAACTATCGATTGTCGGCGAAGGAGTTGATGGAGCAGGTCTCGGTGAAGAGATCCCATCTGTGGACGCACGGGAGCGAGAGCCAAAAATTGATGAAGCAGAGCGCGGACAACATTGAAGCGCTGTACCGGGACCGCGGATACGAACAGGTGAAGGTGACGCCGAGCGCGGTCGATCGCGAACCGAAGATTGATGTTGTGTTTGAGATCGTGGAAGGGCTGCAGACTGTGGTCGAGAATGTGGAGGTGACGGGCAACCAGAATGTGGCCGAGACTCAACTGACGGCGGCGAAAGGTTTTCAGCTGCGGGTAGGGGGTGCTTTTTCGCCGCGCAAGCTGGCCGAGGATCGCAACCGGATTTCGGCGACGTATCTGGATCGTGGCTATCTGAACGCAGAGGTCAAGACGACGGTGACGCCGAATGGGGCAGACGCGCATCGGGTGAACGTCACTTATGCGATCACGGAGCACCAGGTGGTGAAGATCGGGGAAGTGGTTTATCTGGGGCAGAAGCAAACGCGTCTTCCGCTGATTGAGAAGACGACGAAGCTTGCAACCGAAGAGCCGATGCGGCGGGAACAGTTGCTGGCAGCGGAGAGCCGGCTTTACGACCTGGGCGTTTTTGACTGGTCGAGTGTTGGTCCGCTAAAACCGATCACCACGCAGACCGAGGAGACTGCGGTGGTGAAGATTCACGAGGCGAAGCGCAACGAGATTACATACGGAGTTGGATTCGAAGTGTCACACCGCGGGGGAAACGTACCCACCGGAACGGTGGCGCTGCCGGGGGGCGGAGGCACGATCGGATTGAACGGCAACCAGATCGCGCCCAGCCAGTCGACTTTTGCCAGCCCGCGGGGTTTAATCGAATTCACCCGGCGCAACATTCGCGGTTTGGCGGAAACGGCCAGCGCGTCGATTCTTTTGTCGCGGCTTGATCAGCGGGGTCTCGCGAGTTATTCGCAGCCGCACTTTGTGGGCTCGCAGTGGCAGTCACTCACCAGTTTTTCGGCGGAGCGCAACAGCGAGAATCCGTTGTTTACGGCGGGATCGGGCGATCTGGGCTTTCAACTGGAACGGCTGATTCACCGCAAGACGAACACGCGGTTGCAGGTGCGGTACGACTTTAATAAGACCTACCTGTCGGACCTGCTGGTGCCTGGGCTGGTTCTGCAACAAGACCTGCACGTGCGGCTTTCCACGGTATCGGCCACGTTGATTCGCGATACACGCGACAAGCCGCTCGATGCGCATCACGGATCGTTCTCGACGATTAATCTCGGAATCACGCCGACGGCGTTCGGGTCGAGCGCGAACTTCGCCAAACTCTTCGGGCAATATGCTTACTACAAGCCGGTGCATTCGGTGGTGTTTGCGAACAGCATTCGCGTGGGGCTGGCGTCGCCGTTTGCGGGGAGCTTTGTGCCGACCAGTCAATTATTTTTTTCCGGCGGAGGAACGTCTCTGCGCGGATTTCCGATTGACCTGGCGGGGCCGCAGCGACTGGTCCCGTTCTGCAATGTGTTGCAGAACCAAACCGGCTGCGTCAATGTGACCGTGCCGGTGGGCGGGAAGCAGTTGTTCATTTTCAATTCCGAGGCGCGCTTTCCGCTGGGGATTATGAAGTTGCTGGGGGGCGTGGTTTTCTACGACGGCGGGAACGTTTATAGCGCGATTAACTTTAACAATTTCACCAGTAATTACAGCAACACGGTGGGGGTTGGGTTGCGCTATTCCACGCCGATTGGGCCGGTGCGGATTGATTTCGGGCGCAATCTGAATCCGGTGCCGGGGATTAATCCGACGCAGTATTTCATCACGATCGGGCAGGCATTTTAGGAGAGTTCATGAAGTGGAAGCGGACGATCGGTTGGGTGCTGGGGGGATTGACCGCGCTGCTTCTGGTTGCGGCGGTTGGGGGATACATCTATCTAAGGAGTAATCGTTTTCAACAGTACGCGCTGGGCAAGATTGTGGAGCAGGCGGACGAGGCGACGGGAGGGAAAACCGAGATTGGCGGGCTGGATTTCAGCCTGTCGACATTAACTGCGCATCTTTACAACATCACGCTGCACGGGACTGAGGGGCCGGGGCAACCGCCGCTGCTTCATGCCGACAAGCTGACGGTGCGAGTCAAGATTTTGTCGGCGTTGCGCCGGCAGGTTGGGTTGCGTGAGTTGGTAATCGAGCATCCGGTGATTCATTTTCAGGTGAGCAAGGATGGCAAGAATAACCTGCCAGTCGCGCCGTCCAGCGCGAGCAGCGGGCATACGAGCGTTTTCGATTTGGCGGTGCAGCATGCGGAATTGCTGAATGGCGAGTTGAATTATAACGATCGACAGATTCCGCTCGATGCCGATCTTTACGAACTGCGAAGCGATATCCGATTTGACTGGCTGCTGAAGCGTTATGAGGGAACCGTTTCGTACGCGAACGGCGACATCCACTACGCGCAATATTCGCCGCTCACGCACAGCCTGAACCTGGCTTTCGACGCCTCTTCTGAGCGTTTCAATTTGAAATCTGCGATTTTGAAAGTCGGGTCTTCGATTGTTTCTTTGCGGGCTGCTGTCAGCGATTATTCGAATCCGACGGCCGATGGGGATTATCAGATTCAGATTCATGCCCAGGACTTTGCTGCGATGTCGGCTGGAGTCGCGCCCGCCGGGGACGTGCTGGTCAACGGCAGCCTGCATTACAAGTCGGTGGAAGGGCAACCGCTGCTGCGGAATATTTCGGCCAGCGGGCAGTTGGCGAGTGAATTATTGACAGGCATAGTTTCGGGAAGTCGCGTCGAGTTGAGAAAGTTGCAGGGCGCATATCAGTTGGCGGGGGGGAATTTGGAGCTGAAGAATTTTGATGTGGAGTCTCTTGGCGGGCGCATTGCGGCCAACGCCGAGATCGAGCATCTGGATGCAACTCCGGAGGGATCGATGCGAGCCACGCTGCGCGGCATTTCTCTCGCGGCGATTCAGCGCGCGCTTCGGACCGGGCGGATCGACGGGACCGTGCTCACGGGAACGGTTGGCGGATCGGTGGAGGCTTCGTGGAAGGAGGGCCTCAGCAACGTTCGGGCGCATACAGATTTGGTGGTGCAGGCCACGGCGACCGAGAAGGCGAATAACGCTGAGAGCGGCGTCCCGGTCGAAGGCGCGATTCATGCGAACTATCTGGGAGACCGTCAGACAGTCGAGTTGCGCGACACTGTGCTGCGGATTCCGTCAGCGACGCTGACTGCGCAGGGAACGATTAGTCGAGAATCGAGCCTCCAGGTTCAAGTCACGGCGAGTGACCTGCATCAGCTTCAGGAATTGGCTTCGTCTTTCGGGCCTATGCCGGCGCAGATGCCGGGCATCTCGGGTTCCGCGCGATTCAACGGGACTGTGCGCGGTTCGATCCGGCAGCCCACGATTTCCGCACAGTTGAATGCGCAGGATTTGAAGGTGGAGGGCAGCGAGTGGAAATCGGCCAGCCTTCGGATCGGCGCGAAGTCATCGCAAATCGTGGTGCAGAACGGATCGTTGGTGAATGCGCGGCGCGGGCGGGCAACTTTTGATGGCGTGGTGCAGTTGCGGAATTGGTCGTACCAGGCGGGCAATCGAATTGAGGCGCACCTCGATGCGCAGCAACTGCAGATTGCGGAGCTGCAGCGCCTGGCGAAGCAGCAATATCCGGTATCTGGAGATTTGTCGGCAAAGGTGTCGCTGGCCGGATCGCAGCTTGATCCGCGGGGATCGGGCTCGGCGCAGATTACGAATGCGCGGGCTTATGGCGAGCCGGTGCAAAACCTGAGCGCAAAATTCGATGCGGCGAACGGGACCATTCATTCGACCTTGAATTTGTCGATCGCAGCGGGCGCGGTCAGTGCGGATCTGTCTTACACGCCGCAGACAAAAGCTTACAAGGTCCGGATGGATGCGCCGTCGATTGTGCTGCAAAAACTGCAAACAGTTCAGGCGAAGAATGCGCAAATCAGCGGAACAGTGACGGCGTCGGTAACGGGGGAGGGAACGCTCGACGATCCGCAGCTGGAAGTGTTGGTGCAGTTGCCTGAGGCGCAGGTGGGAGGGAATTCGATCTCGAGGGTGAAAGCGGAGATTCGTGTGGCTCAGCATTTCGCAGATCTCAGCGTGGACTCGACGGTTGTGCAGGCTTCGATCCGCGCGCACGGCCGGGTTGCATTGAGCGGCGATTACGAAACTGAAGCGACGATCGATACCAACACGGTTCCGTTGGGCGCGCTGATGGCGGTTTATGCGCCGAGCGTTCCGCCGGGCTTTCAGGGACAGACTGAGTTGCACGCCACTCTGAAAGGGCCGTTGAAGGATAAGAGCAAGCTGGAGGCGCAGGTTACGATTCCGGTGCTGGAAGCGAGTTACCAAACGCTGAAGATCGGTATTGCAAAACCGATACACGCGGATTATTCCAATTCTGTGGTGACGCTGCAGCCGGCGGAAATTACGGGTACGGGCACGTCGCTGCGTATTCAAGGGAAAATACCGATCGACGGAAACTCTGCACCGACGCTGACGGCTAATGGTTCGGTGGACATGCACATTCTCAAGATTGTTGCGCCGGATATTCAGAGTTCGGGCACGCTGGTGCTGGATGTGAAGGCTTCGGGATCGGCTGCGTCGCCGGTGATTCAAGGTCAATTGCAAATCAAAGACGTTGCGATGACGACCGCGGATGCTCCGGTGGGGGTGGAGAATTTAAACGGCACGGTGGACATCACCAACGATCACGTGCAGCTCACGAAGTTGACGGGGAACGTGGGCGGCGGTGAGGTCACGATGGGAGGATCGATCTCATATCGGCCGTCGCTGCAATTCAATCTTGCTCTGCAGGGGAAATCGATACGGCTTCGTTATCCCGACGGCTTGCGGTCGCTGCTGGATGCGAACCTGGCGTTCAGCGGAACGAAGGAGTCTTCAACGCTGAGCGGACGAGTTTTGATCGATAGCCTGTCGTTCACGCCCGATTTCGATTTGGCGAAGTTCGGCGATCAGTTCAGCACGGGCAGTTCGCTCTCGCAGCCGGGATTCGCGGATACGATCCAGCTGGCGATTGGAGTGCAGTCGCAGGAGAACCTGAACGCCACCAGTTCGCAAATCAGCATTGAGGGAGCGGCCAATCTGCGGGTGGGAGGAACGGCGGCGAATCCGGTTATTACGGGCCGAACCACGTTAACTTCTGGCGAGCTGTTCTACCGCAATGTCCGCTATCAACTGCAACAGGGAGTCATCACGTTCGACAATCCGAATGAGACGCATCCGGTGATGAACGTTTCGGTCACCACGACGGTGGAGCAATATAACCTGACGCTGAATCTGCGCGGGCCGCTGGACAAACTGACTACGTCGTATGTTTCGGATCCTCCGCTGGCGACGGCCGACATCATTAATCTGGTGGCGCGGGGCAAGACGACGCAGGAATCGGCGGCGGCGAGCGACAGCACGGATTCCATGATCGCCTCGCAGGCTGCGAGCGAACTCAGCAGCAGCGTGCAAAAACTGGCGGGGATTTCCAGTCTGCAGATTGATCCGACAGTCGGCGGGAATAACCAGAATCCTTCGGCGCGGATTGCGATTCAGCAGCGGGTTACGAAAAATCTTCTGTTTACTTTTTCGACGGACGTTACGCAGCCGGGCAGCGAGATCGTGCAGGGGGAATATCAGGTGAACAAACACTGGTCGGTGAGCGTGCAGCGGGATCAACTGGGCGGAGTTTCCATTGATGGGCGCTATCACACGCGCTTTTAAAAGTGCAGGCGGCCGAGAGTCGCGCTACGCCGCACGATCAAGCGGGGGAGTTGAGACGAAAAGTTCGTCGTTGTGCGCAGGCGATTCTTTAGGTTGCAGGCTACCTTGCTTGCTCTCCTTGGCGAGTTCGGCGTTCAGTTCAGCGCCGACCAGCAGAACGAAGGAAGTCCAATACGACCAGACCATGAAGGCGATGAATCCACCGAGAGTTCCGTAGGTGCGGTTGAAGTGAGCGAAATGGCGGAAGTAGAGCCCGAGCAGAAACGACAGGCCATTCCAGACCGCGACTGACAGTACCGCCCCGGGTAAGGTCGCGAAAAAGCGCTGCTTCACGTTGGGTGCGAGGAAGTAGAGGAGTTCCACGGCGAGGACGGTGAAGCAGAGGGCGATTGTCCAGCGCACTGCGGGCCAGACGGCAACGAAGACCGCGGAGAAGGCGACGCGTTCCGCGAGCCATTCTCCGAATCGCGGGCCAACCACCATGACGGCGAGGGCGGTCAGCAGCAGAGCGGCGCAGATGGCTCCCAGCCCAATTGCGAGGAGCCGACTCTTCCAGAAGGGTCGCGTACGGGGCGCGTCGTAAGCGATGTCGAGGGCCTCGATCATGGAGTCGAAGGCGGCGGAGGTGGTCCAGATGGTTCCCAGCAAGCCGAAAGAAAGCCAGGTGCCGCGGTGCGATGAGAGCACATCATTGAGGACGGAGTAGACCATGTGCATGGTGTCGGCCGGAAGAAGGCGGTTCATCAGCAGAAGCACGTCCGCGAACAGATCGGGGAGGGGGATGAAACCCATCACTGCCGAGAGGAAAATGAGGGTGGGAAAAACGGATAGGACGAAATAGTAGGAGAGCGCGGCCGACACCTGCAGAGTGTGATGCCGCACCACGTCCTGGTACGCCCGTACTATGGCCCGCTTGATGCCACCGAAGTGCACTCACTTAACAGTAGGCCGATGGCGGGACCCGGAGAATACCGGGAAGTGGGTAGAGCGGCGGTCAGGAAACGATGGTTACGATTTCGATTTCGTCCTGCTTGTTTTCAACGTGGACGAGCACTGAATCGTTACGGCGTTCGAGCAGCAGGTCGACCTGCACTTTACCGCAGCGGAGTCCTCGAATGGCAAGCTGCGGGATACCTTCGGGAAGGAAGGGGCGGTCGAAGACGATCCGTCCGCGTTCGGCCTGCACCGAGATGCCCAGGCAGCCTTCCAGAACGAGGAATGGCGCGGCCGAGGCCCAGGCTTGCGGAGAGCAGGCGACCGGATAAAGAGTGGGAGCTTCGTTCGGGCGCCGCTTCAAGCCGCAGAATAGTTCGGGCAGGCGGTGAAGTTCTACTTCGCTGCTGAGGTCGAGCATCGCGAGCAGAATCTGTCCGGCCATTTTCTTGCATTCGTATTTCGCCATGCCACTGGCGATGATGGAATTGTCGTGAGGCCAGACTGAACCGTTGTGATATGAGAGAGGGTTGTACCGGGATTCGATGTTCGCGACGGTTCGGATGCCCCAGCCCGTAAAGAATTCATCGCTCATCAAGTTTTCCGCCACACGGCGGGCGCGCGCGGGAGAGGCGATTCCGGTGTAGAGGCATTGCCCGGCATTGGAGGTGCGGACGCGACAGGGGCGCTTCTTGCCATCGAGGGCCAGGGCGTAAGTGCCCAGGTCGTCGCACCAGAACTGATCTTCGAACTGGGTGCGAATGGTTTCGGCCTGGACTTCGAGTTCGCAGCAGCGGTTGGCATCGCCCAGCATGCGGGCCAGGCGCGATGCGGCGAGTTTGGCGGCGTAGACGTAGCCCTGCACTTCGCACAGAGCGATGGGCGGAGCCGCGATGGCGCCATCGGCGTGGAACACGGAGTCGTTGGAATCTTTCCAGCCCTGTTGCACCAAGCCTTTGTTGGAGTGGCGCGCGTATTCGACAAAGCCGTCACCGTCTACGTCGCCGTAGTCGTCGATCCACTGCAAGGCGCGCTCGATGTTTGGCCACAGGCGTTCGAGGGTTGGGCGGTCCGCGGTGCGATCGAAGTAGGCGCCGGCGAGCATGACGAATAGCGGTGTGGCATCGACGCTTCCGTAATATTTGCCGAATGGCACTTCGCCCAGTGCGGCCATTTCGCTGCGGCGCATTTCGTGGAGGATTTTTCCAGGTTCGGAATCGGCAACGGCATCGACTTTGTCGGCTTGCGTGGCGGCGAGAAATTCAAGGACGCCTTTGGCGATGCTCGGGTTCAGCCACAGGGTTTGCAGGGCGGTGATGATGCCGTCGCGACCGAAGACGGTGCTGAACCACGGCACGCCGGCGTAGGGATAGTTGCGCTCAGGATTTCCCGCAATCATCATTTCCAGGTCGGAGACGGAGCGGGCGATCCAGTCACTGAAACGCGAGTTGGAGCTTGTGATCTCAGGAAATTCACGAGCGATCTGCCCGAGTTCGAAACGGGCGGAGGACAAGGCATCCGCATAGCCGATGGATTTGGTTGAGACTTCAGAGTTGCATCCGATTTCGAATTCGACGGTTACTTTCTCTTTCGGGCGAAGGGAGATTTCAAATTCCAGGCCGGACTCGGAGCTTCGCAGGCCTGGGGCGTTGCATTGAATGTGGGTGCGGCGCAGTACGCGGTCGAGGCCTTCATAGGATAAGACAACAGAATTCTCATGGACCTGCTCCGGCAGCCGCCGGCCGCGTTTTTCGCGCTGAGTGCCGCGGACTTCGAAAACGTCGGTGAAGTCGGCGTCGAAACCGATGCGAACTGGAACTTCCAGATTTTCGAGGCCGTGATTTACAAATAGGAGCTTTTCGAAACAAGAATCGCGCCAGAGAAATCTGGTACGAACCAAGTGCAGAGTTCCGCGGTGAATTGCGATAGCGTCATCGCTAAGCACGTCGAGGTTGGCGAGGTCAGCGGTGAAGAGAAAATTGTTGGTGGCGACGGTCGAACTCAAAAGCAAAGGGCGGGCGTCCCAGAGCTTCAGGGATAGTTGTGAGAGATGGCGCGTGCCGTCGTAGAACAGGCCTTCTTCGCCCAGGCCAGTGGTTTGCACGTCGCCCAGGCGATCGAACACAAAAAACATGCGGCCGTACTTGAGTACGCGTGGGCGGTCATCGGCAGGGGACGATGTGGTCGCTATGTAGTACTGGGGGTGGGCGATTCCGCTTCCATCCAATTCAATACTCCCTCTTCGACCGTGATTGAGGCCGAGTTTGGATGAACCAGTTGTTGATAGATTTTCAGGTAATCGAGCGCCATCCGTTCGTCAGTGAAGTTCAGCTCGAAATGCCGGCGGCAGTCGGCGCGATCCAGTTCGCCGATTCGCTCGACCGCCTCCACAGCTTCGTCGATAGTACGAACTAGAAATCCACCTACACCGTCGGGAATGATTTCGGGCACGGAGCCGAAAGGGTGGGCGATTACCGGAGTTCCGCAGGCCAGGGCTTCGATCATGACGAGGCCAAACGGTTCGGGCCAGTCGATTGGAAACAGGAGCGCCTCGGCGTTGCCCAGAAATTCAGCTTTGTCGTGGTGGCCGATTTCGCCGACGAACTCGATTAGGGGATGGGCGAAGAGAGGTTCAATTTTCTTTTCAAAATATTCGCGATCGGCGCGATCGATTTTGGCTGCGACTTTCAACTTCTTTCCCGAGCGGATGGCGATGTCAATTGCCTGATCGATGCCCTTTTCGGGGGAGATGCGGCCGAGAAAAGCGAGGTAGCCGCCCTTGCCTTCGCCGGGCAAAAGAGAGTCTGGGGGCATACCGTGATGCACTGTGCCTAGCCAGTTGACCCACGGCAGAGGCTTTCTCTGCGAATCGGAAATGGAGACCAGCGGCGTTTCTGTAAATTCTTCGTAGAGCGGGACCAGGTCGGGGAGGTCGAGCCGGCCGTGCAGAGTGGTGACGCAGGGAACCGCTGCTCGCCGGCTGGCGGGGAAATGGAGGTAATCGATGTGAAAATGAATGAGATCGAATTCGTCGGCGTGGCTTAAAACCCTCTCGATCATTAAAGTGTGGTGCGCCATGGGGTCGATGCAACCGGCGTCGAGGCGCAGCGCCTGAGGGCAAGATTTGACCAGGCGCGCGGTGGTGACGGAGTCGCCGCTGGCGAATAGAGTTACGTCGTGTCCGAGGGAAACTAATTTTTCCGTGAGCCAGGAAACCACGCGCTCGGTGCCGCCGTAGAGGCGCGGGGGAACGCTTTCGTAAAGAGGCGCGACTTGAGCAATCCGCATAGCGATGACTCCCGGAAACTCAGACTGGCGGGGCGAAACAGATCTTCTCGAAACCCATAGACGAGTTGTGAGCTGACGCCATCCCAGTGACAGTATGAGATGTCTTTTGCAGTCTTCTGGTTGGCGAGTGTAAGCGTGGAGCGAAGATGCAGTGGAGTGGAGGACCCAGGCAGCGGACTTAAAAGCGGGCGATGCCCTATGATAGATAGAGAAAGTCGGACGGCCGCGCGCGGGCGTGGCGGAATGGCATACGCAGCGGACTTAAGGAAAACTTGAGTGCTCGCCTGGGAAACCGGCGATGCAGAACTGCTCAAAGTCGGGGAAACCTTGAACGGCAATCCCGAGCCAAGCCCGGAGAAATTCGAGCCGGGAAGGTGTAGAGACTAGACGGGCAGCGCCTAAGCTCCGGATTTTACGGAGGAGGGTGAAGGGATAGTCCAGACCGCAAACCTGGCGTGAGCGCTTGAACGAGCTCAACGTCTGGGCGGCGAAAGCCGTAGACGGTATGAAAATCCGCAGGGCTTAAACGGCCCATGAGGGTTCAAGTCCCTCCGCCCGCACCATGGTCTGGTAATGTTCGGCGCGCGCACCGCGAAACGAATTGATGGAGAGTGGGCAGCGTTTTCGCTGAGTCACAACCTCTTTCGAACCAGCCAAATTGCCACCGATACGGCCAGCCACAACAGAGTTGCAATCGCGAGAACAGTCCCGGCGTGGGCTTGTGGCAAGAAGTGCCAGACAACCAGGGCGAAAACCAATAATCCGATAGTTCCCATCGAAGCGCCGGCAGCATCGATGCTGGCCGCGCTGCGGCCGCGTGCCAGGCCGTTGAGGCCGTGAGATTGTTTTTTCTCTCGCTCGTGTTTCTCAATCAAAGTTGCGCTGGCCGGCAAAATCGCGGGGAAGGCCAGAAACAATCCGCCAATGCCGGGACCAAACTTTTTGGCGATGATTCCGGCGACGGCTGTGATCAATCCGCCGAAGAGAAATCGAACGGCATAGTCCTGCCACTTGGTTTGCCGGAGAACGGAGGGGTCAACTTTGATTTGCATCAAGGCTTCGCCAATGTGCAGTAGTAGAGCGCCCCTGCCAGAGCAAGCCATAGGGGCATTGCGCAGAGCGTGACGGAGAGGGCCTTGAATTTGTATCGCATCATGAGCGCGCTCACGACCGAAGCGTAAACAAAGAATGCGATCGCGCCGATGACCATGGAGCGGGCCTCGGTGGAGGCGTAAGCCTTGCCTTCGGTCATCACCGTCAGCGCGAGAGTTGCCAGCGCGACTGATGGGGCAGCGCCGAATAATCCCGCGAAGCTTTTTGGCTTTAGTATGTCGCCGATAGCTGAGAAGGCGGAGACGACAATGCCACCGAGGAAGAAGCGAAGGAAAATCTGGCTCATCGCCGTGGTCTCCTCATCGCATGCAGGACTTAACCAGCTTTCGTGCCTGAGCACGACCTTTCAGACCCAGAACGCGGTATTGCTGGCCCGATAGTCTGTGGTAGTCGACAAAAAATTCTTCCAGTTCCTGCAGGAACCGCTTGCTGAGATCGCTAGTCTTTTTAATGTCGGCCCAGCTGTGGGCATCTTTTTCAATGGCGATGATTCGATCGTTTCGCACTTTCTTCTTGTCGTCGCCTTGCTCGCCCTGAATTACGCCGATTGGCCGGCATTTAAGGGCGCAACCAGGAAAGGCAGGTTCATCCATCAGGACCAGGACGTCGACGGGATCGCCGTCTTCGGCCTTGGTGGAGGGAACAAATCCGAAGTCGTAGGGAAAGGCCATGCCTGCGGGCAAAACTTTTTTTAGTTCGAAAATGTGATCGTCGACGTTGAAGGCGAATTTGTTGCGGCTGCCTTTGGGGGTTTCGATCACAACGCGAAGAATTTGCTTGTCGGTAGAATCGAACGGCTTGAGTCGAACTGGATCTGCAAGGGCGTCTTTCTTTTTTGCCATTAAGTCTCCGAAGTGTGCTCATGGTGGATGCCCCGGCTCCAGATATGGTTTGCCGTGTTCGACGGAGAGGAAAGTTTAAGTTCGCGTTGACCGTATTCATAGCATGTTGTACGGGAAATTCTTCACGTACAGTACCGGACCGATCCGGCTACAGAAAATTGTCGATACATCGGAGTGGCGCGGCGTACTAATCTGAAGCCGTGAGGTTCAAATATGCCGGACAAAGAGACAATGGAACGCGCTGAAGAGGATGCGCGCGAGGGCAAGTCGCCAAGCACTCAGGCGGGGGAATTTGTGCGGGAAGAGATACATCACGTGCGCGAGGGCAAGCACGGTGCGGCTTCGGCCAAGCAGGCGATTGCCATTGGACTGTCGAAGGCCCGGCGCGCGGGTGTGAAGCTGCCGACGCCGGCGAAAGGGAAGGCGTCGCCGGAAACCATCAAGCAAGCGGCGCGTGAAACACGGAAGGGACAGAGTCACTCGGCGAGCGAACCGTCGGTGGCGCGGTCCCGCGCGGTGAGCCAGAGTTTAAAGAAGGAAGGTCACAGTGCGGCTTCGCATCAAGCTCTTTCGCGACACGCCCGGGCCGCGGCAAAGAAGCGCAGCGCGGCGGCGAAAAGCGAATCAGCGGTCAAGGCAAGTGAGACGCGGGCTAAGACAAAAAAGAGCGCATAGGGTCGCCGAAGGAGATGCGCAGAGGAGAATTATTTTATGATTCGGAAACTGAAAACGGGCGAATATCGATTGTATTCGCGGAAGAAGGACGCGAAGACCGGCAAGCGCAAAAACCTGGGCACATTCGGCACGAGAAGTGCGGCTGAGAAACATGAAAAGGCGGTGCAATACTTTAAGCACCAGTAGGAATCTTTCTCTAGCGAGGATCTTTCTTATGCCGAGCGGGACACGGATCAGCCATCGCCCAGGGCTACAACCACATGATTCTGCGGCTGGCGAATCGAAGTCCCCGCCTGCCTCAGCGTCTATCGAACTTACATTCGAAACGTGGAATTGACGCCGCGGACTATCCAAGAAACTCCCAACTACCGTTGGTTAGACGAGTGGCTCCGACTTGCATGGCTTTTTCTGTTGTAGGGTCGGCAGACATTAGATGGGCCATTTGAAGTGGGAGTCTGTGGAGGTCTGAGCGGCTTTCGATCATTGTTCCCACAACTAACTGCGGGAACAATCAACGCTAATGGTTCACAGATCGGGGGACATCCGGTAGAGCCTGTAGCAGTTTCCGCGAATGAAAATCAGGCGGGGCAATCGGACAAGCTGCCGACTTCGCGCGGGATGGCTTCGGTGAAGGTCATGCGGATTCCGTTTTCTGGCCGCAGGATCACCATGGGGCGGGCTTCGATGGTCTGGCCGGGAGCCAGCCGGAAATCGTATTTCTTGAGCAGGACGCTGAGGATCATGAGGATTTGCAGCATGGCGTAATTGCCGCCGATGCAGCCGCGCGGGCCAGCTCCGAAGGGCAGGTGGGCGAAGGGTGTGTGGAGCTTTTCTTTCGATTTGGTGAAGCGTTGCGGATCGAAAATTTCCGGGTTCTCCCAATAGCGCGGCGAATGTTGCACGCCGTAGATGAATACGACCACGGTCGAGCCAGCAGGGATGGCGACGTCACCGGCCTGATCGTCGGCGAGAGCCATCCGGTCAACCATCCAGAACGGCGGATATAAGCGCAGCGCTTCGAGGATTACCTGCGTCGTGAACTCGAACTTCGAGACGTCGGAGTAAGCCATGGGCCGGTCGCCGAGAACAGAATCGAATTCCTGGCGAACGCGCTCAATGCAATCGGGACGCGTGCTGAGAAGGTAGAGCAGCCACGATAGAGCGTTCGACGAAGTTTCATGGCCGGCGACCAGCAGTTGCATGCTTTCGCTGAGGATCAAGTCGTCGGGCATGCCCTGGCCGTCGCTGTAGCGGGCATCCATCAGGATCTGGAGTAGATCGTGGCCGGGAGCTTCTTTGCGCCGGCGCTGGAGGTATTCGTCGAGCACGCCAAAGGCACGGCTTCGCAGATCCCAGTGTTTGCGCAACTCGCCGGAGACGGCAAACCAAGGATTCAGATAGGGCTGGATGGTTTGGCGGACCATGAATTCCTGCACGGTCGAAATGGCGAGACTGATGAGGTCGATGTCATCTTCTTTCAGGCGGGCGCCGAATAAAGATCGGCCGACCATGGCGAACGTAATTTTCATCATCAGCGGGTAAATGTCGACCGGGCCCGTCTTGGCTTGGCGGTCGAAATCCCGCAGCGATTCGGCGAGCGAGTCCTGCATGATGGAGGACAAAACTTCGAGCTGCTTACGCTCGAAGCCGGTCTGGATGAGTCGGCGCTGCGTCTTCCAGGCTTCGCCCTCGGTGGTGAGCAGGCCTTTGCCCAGGAAGTGGCCCATGCGCTTCTTTTGGATCTCGGACTTGTGATAGTTGTCCGAATTGGTCTTCAGCACGTGCTGAATGACGACGGGATTGGTGGTGACGATGGCTTCTTTGACGCCGCCGAAATAGAAACGAAAAGTTTCTCCGTGGATCGCGGTGTACTTGGTGAGGACCTGCACGGGATTGCGGGCCATGGCGCGCGAATCCATGAAGGATTGAGATCGAGAGACGGCAGGTACGTTGTGGGGCAAGGTCACGCCTCGCTATCCACGCGCGTCAGAAGAGAAACATGATCGTGGCTTCCCAACTGTTTCAGCAGAAGCAGATGGTGCTTGACGGCCTGCGTCATGGTCGGATGCTGGCGATAGGGCACGCCGTATTCTTCGGCGGTCTGCTTCACGATCCGGGTCAGCGGAGCGTAGTGAGTGTGGCAAACGAACGGACACAGGTGGTGGACGATGTGATGATTCAGCCCGCCGACCAGCCAGCCCACCAGCGGAGTTTCGGTGGCATAGTCGGCCGTGGTGGCGAAGATGTGCTGGATCCAGTTATCGAACTCATCGCGATCGGCAGGGAAGTAGGTGCTGTCGATAACGTGCGTGGTCTGGAATACGAGCGCGACGCTTAGACCGATAATTAAATGGGAAAGCACGAAAGCCAGAGCTACTAGCAGAGGTGATTTTCCCAAGATCACGACGGGCAAAATCAGCATGTAGGTGATGTAAAAGGCTTTTCCGGAAAAGAGGACGAGGTATTCCCGCAGCGGATGCTTGGTGCGCTTCAGATAGTCATGCGAGGGAAAGAAAAAGCACTCGAAGTCTCGCACGAACACATAATCCAGTGAAAATAGCGCGTACATCAGGAGAGCATAGATGTGCTGGAAGCGCTGAAGGGGTGCGCGGGGTTCGTACGGAGTAAACCGTAGGATACCGCGGCCGGTGAGAGCGTCGTCTTCGCCGTGGAGATTGATGCAGGAGTGGTGGCCGCGGTGGTGGAGGATGCGCCACATATAGGAACTGATTCCGCACAGATCGAAAACGTAATTCAGCGCTTTGTTGACCGACCGCATGGACGAGATGGCGTTGTGATTGCTGTCGTGGGCGATATTCAGCAGCAGGAAGGTCTGTGCAATGGCGTTTAGAAGATAGAGGGCGACGAACTTCCAGGAGTCCGGTTTGAACGTGTAAAGCGCAATCCAACTGCCGGCCAGGACGGCCAATCCCACGGTGATTTTGACCCACATAGCCAGGTCAGCCTTGGGGGAAATGTGGCCATCGGCAAAGAAATCGTCAAGGCGGCGGCGCAGGACTTTGGGGAAGGAAGACTCAGGGGCCGACGAGGAAACGGAGTCCCGTAGCGAGGCCTCAGCAGGTACAAGATCTTCAGTCTCTAGCTCTTGACTCAGACTAATCACCGCCTCGTGTCGTTACCGGCTCAATTCGCTGGCTCAAATCTCAGTTCGCTGGTGTTAGGACCGGCACGGGTGCGTCCCGGCCCGGTACGCGGAGGGTCAATCAGGCCAGGATTCTGCTGTCCAGACACCACACCTGGCGCAAACGTCAGGACTCGATGTTAGCTCGAAAACTTGAGGAAGATCAAGGGAATTTCGGCTGGTGTCGCGCCATCGTAACGCTGCGTGTTCTCGGGAGCGGGAACGCGTCTCGCTGCTTCCCAGCGCTGCAAATCTCTGTTACCATCGACCGCTCGGTGATATATCAGAAGACGCTTCGAGTCGGGCAAGACCCGACCGGGGGCGGGGCTGTCTTCGCCGGACCGAGAGACGCATAGTCTTTCAATAGGGCTGTGCCTCTGTTCTGGAAACGACTGCCCCCTGGGCACGGGGAGCTGCGAGACGTTGGTTTCCGGTACAGGGCCTTCTCATTTAAACTTAGGAGGTTAGCGATTGGCGGTGCCCCCGCCATGAGTACCGATCCGATCTATGATGGCTTCGATTTTACACAAGCTGGACAGTCTCGGGGACCAGCACCCACACAGGCTCCTGTATTCGTACATTGACGTGCACGGTAACCCGATTGGGGGGTACACCTATGAGTCGTTCCTCCACCGCACGAAAGTAATTGCCGGACATTTGCGCAAGGAACACGGTTTCGCGGCCGGAGACCGTCTGCTGCTCGCCTATCCGCCGGGTCTCGAAATGATTTGCGCATTTTTTGGCTGCGTGCGCGCGGGATTGATTCCGGTCCCCGTTTATCCCCCTAGCTCTCGTGGCTTCCAGGGCGCTCTGTACAAGATGGTCCACATCGCCAAGGATTGCCAGGCGAGCGGCGTTCTGACCAGCAAAGACTATCTCGGATCGTTGAAGACGAATCTTGCCCGCAGCGGAGTCGCAGCATCGGGAGTCGATGTCGATTACATCTCCGCCCTGCCCTGGGTGGTTACCGAAGACTTTGTGGATCGGGTTCCGAACGAAAACTTCAATGGCGCTTCCGGCAATGGCTCAGGCAACGGCCATTCGAAGATTCTGTTCCTGCAGTACACGTCGGGGTCGACACGCGATCCTAAAGGCGTGATGGTGACGCACGAAAATATTCTGCATAACTGCCCGCGAGTCATCGACCATCCTGATCCGATTGTGGTTTCGTGGCTTCCGCAGTATCACGACATGGGGTTGATCGGATGCTACTTGTATCCGGCGCTCAAGGGCGGCACGACTTACGGCTTTGCACCGACCGATTTTATTCAGCGTCCGACTTTGTGGTTTGACGCAATCAAGACCTACGGGGCCAGTGCCTCGGCCGCGCCTAACTTTGCGTACGACTATTGCCTGCGCGCGGGCCGGCATTCGAAGGAAAGTTTTGAAAGCTGTGATTTGAGTTCGCTGCGGGTGTTGATGGTGGCCGCGGAACCGGTCAAGCCGGATACGTACACCAAATTCCTGCAGGCGTTTCAGCCCTATGGATTGAAGTCAGAAAGTTTCTATGTTGCTTACGGGCTGGCGGAAAATACGCTGGCGGTTTCGCTGGGCGGACGCAATATTATTTCGGTGAACAAGAACGGCGTCGCGCTGGGCAAGGCCCGCATGACGACGGAAGTTTCTGAAATCGGCGCGGCCACGCGGATTGTCAGTTGTGGAACTCCGCTGCCGGGGCTCACGGTGAAGATTGTCGATCCGGAGAGGCACGTTGCGCTGGAGCCGGGACGAATTGGCGAGATTTGGATTGCGGGCGAGAGTAAGTGCCCAGGCTTCTGGAATAATCCGGAACTCACATTGAAGCTGTTTCACGCGCGTCTGGTGGACGATAGCCCCTACGATGACGGCTACCTGCGAACCGGCGACATGGGATTTATGAACGACGGCGAACTGTTCGTCTGCGGCCGCATCAAGGACATGATCATTCTGCGCGGGCAGAATTACTACCCGCAGGATATCGAGGCGGTGGCGGAAAAAGCATCCGGCCTGATTCGAACCAATTGCGTGGCCGCGTTCCAGATTAATGAGGACAGCGAGCCGGCATTGGCTATCGTTGCCGAGGTGAAAAATCCGAAGGCGCTGCCGGATCCGTTGAAGATTGCGGCTGCAGTGCGGAATTACCTCAACGTGGAAGTGGCGTTGATTTCTTTCATCGCGCCCCGTGCGATTCCCAGAACCAGTTCGGGCAAGATCATGCGCCACAAAGCCAAGCACATGTGGCTGCAGGGACAATTTACCGTGCTTTCAGAATTTTCGCGCGAGAAAGATGCTGAGCCTTGCGACGGCGGTGCTGGAGGCCAGTCGCCTTTCGACGTGCTGAAAGCCCGTTACAACCTCACAGGTACGGAGACTTACAACCTCGTCGAAGCAGGCCTGGATTCCCTGGATCTGGTTGTTTTCATGCACGAGATCAAGGAACTGTTGAAGGCGAAAGACGCCGACATGCTGGCGCGGCAAGTGGATATTGGACTGATTCAGCGCGTGAGCGTCGCTGATTTGTTTCAACTGGCGGAACAGTTGCAGCATGCTCCTGAAGAAGCACTGGGACCGCTGCGGCAGTCGCTGGCGGCGTTCCGTGACGAGCAGCGTGCGGCTGAACAACAAATGATGAGGAACGACACGAAGCTCATCTTCGAGCCTGCGGCGCGTGTCGTAGCGCCAGCGACGCCGGTGCTCAATCAAGTTCTGCTGACTGGCGGTACCGGCTTTATTGGGCCGTTCCTGGTGAAGAGTCTGCTGGAACAAACGGCGGCGAAGATTCACGTTCTCGTTCGGGCGTCCGACGAACAGCAAGGCATGCAGCGACTCAGGGCGGCGATGGAATCGATGGGGCCGTGCCCGGACGAGTTGATGCGGACGTTCGAGGCGCGGGTGAGTCCGGTGTGCGGAGATCTTGGCCAGAAGGATCTGGGATTAACCACGGAGTCGTGGGATTTCCTGGCCAATGAAATCGATACGGTCTTCCACAACGGCGCAACCGTAAATTATCTGCTCAACTACGACCGGATGCGCGACGCGAACGTGTTGGGGACGAATGAGATTCTGCGACTGGCATTCGAAGGCCGGTCCAAGAGTTTCAATTACGTCTCGACTACTTTCATATTCGGTTGGGCGGTGAAGAAAGTTCTGTATGAGACCGACTTCAACGAGAATATGGAACTTCTCGATTTCGGCTATAGCCAGTCGAAGTGGGTGTCGGAACAAGTGGTGATGGACGCACGCCGCCAGGGTTTGCCTGCGCGAATTTTCCGGCCGGCGCTGGTGAGTCCCTCGATCACCGGCGGCGGAAACAATTTCGACATCGCCGTGCGCTTGGTGGCGTTCATGGTGAATCACGGCATTGGGGTCGATGCGCTGAACCAGGTTAGTTTTGTTCCCGCGGACATCACCGCGAATAATATCGTTGCGATTTCGGCGACTCCGGGCACAGAGAACAAGAATTATCACGTGGTGCGGGACGACTACGCGAACATGCTGGATATTACCGGGCTGATTACGAAGGCGACCGGGCGGCAATTCGAAATCTTCAGTCTGCCCGAATTCGTCCCCGAGTTAATCCGGAGATGCAGGAAGGAAGATCTGCTGTTTCCGCTGCTGGATTTTCTGGTGAACTCGGTGGACAACATATCGTCGATGGAGTTCAAGCGCTACGATAGTTCGAGCTATCAGGCGGCGCGGGATGCTTCGGTGTGGGGCAAGCCGGATCCGTCGCTGGAAGAAACTGTCAACGGCATTCTGAAATTTATGACGCGCAAGGGAATTATCTCGGTGGCGCCGCGCGAGTTCAACGCCGTAGGTAGCCGGTAGAAACCGCCGATAGTTTGCCTGCCGGTAGCAGTTCACACGCCATGCAGCGGCGCGGCACGAGTCGTTACTGTTTCCGAAATAGCAGGGTCTCTTTGATCTGCTGACCGGTTTCGAGCGTGCCGGTCATGGTCAGGGTCATTTGTGTTCCGTCGGGGGAAACCACCCAGCGGTCGGTTTGCGTGACTCGATCGTCGCGCCGGTACGTCGAGTCGACGGTGTGGGCGTCGACGAGCTGCAGGCTCACGGTGTCGTTGACAGAATTTTTCACGTCGTATTCCTTGCCGTCAAAGCGGGCGCTGTAGGTGAAATCACCGGAGAATCGCACCCCACCTGTGCCATCCGCCTCGATCTTGAGCGTCATGCCTTGCCGTATGCGAGTCTTGCTCAAGTCCTCGATCCATTCGCCGGAGAATAAATCCACGGGCGATTTTTTCCCTCCGCTCCGCGTCCAGATCGTGATCCGGTCGGGGCGGCCGTTCTGCGAGGTGGTGCTGGTGAGCTCGTTGCCATCTTTCGAGAGTTTGTCGTGAATCGTGATCACGACGACGCCATCTTTTTTCTCGATCACTTCCACTTGATGTTTATTGACCCTGCGCAGCTCGATTTGATTAAAGAGAGGATTGCCTTGCACGGACGAATCGTGGCCGTCCAGCTTCGCCGTGAGATCGAGGTGGGTGTCGCCGGAGATGACGATGTGAGCTTTCCCTTGCGCCGATACGACGGACAGACGGTTCGGGGGATCGATGGAAGACTGCGCCGAGGAGAGCGTCCAGGAACCGATGCGGGGGTCTGCGGCGCCAAGTTGAAGGGCGGCAAACAGCCCAAGCAACGCGAGTTTATGCAAAAGTCCTCCAGTGGTCCGGGTGTTCTTATCTGACAATAATACGATTCGGCTCGGAATGCGAACCGATAGCGCACGGGCAGTCGAGAGAACCTTTAAATGTCTCGTGAGGATTGATGCGAGTGCCGGTGTTCGCGGAGAGTATGAATTTTCTTTAACGGTAACGATGTTGAGTAGTGGGGAAATTCCTTATTGCTGATCCTTCCGCCCATCCTCTAGGATTTTGAAATACATAGAGAAACGAAGAACGATTGCTTCCTCTACCCGAGTTTGCGTGACCTTATGGATCTCATGCATGTGCGCCGTTTCTGGCTGGCCGGGGTAGTGCTTGTCGCGGTTCTGGCGTTACTTCCATTTTCTTTTCACGCCGAACGCCATCTGGAGACGGCAACCCGCATTGAAGGAAGCGAAGCGGGAAAGATTCCTGAGGAACTGGCCACTCGCTTCCATTCGCCATTCGTGGACCGCGTTGTTCTGGTCGTGCAGGGGTTGCCCCCTGCCGATTCGACCGAAGGCGAGAAAGTCTTAGCGACCATTGAAAAGAGACTGCAGGACGAACCCGGCGTGTCCGGAGTCGTTTCGCACCTGGAGTTTAACGATCCGATTTTTCTGGGCAAGGGCGGGGGAACTTTTCTTCTGGTAGGCCTCGCTTCGAACGAAGGTCCGGTAGAGGCGATGGTCCCCAAGCTGCACGCGCTGGCAAACTCTCTTGAAAACGAATTGCGCGGTCGATATCCGGCGGTGAAGTTGGAGCTGACGGGAGAGACGCCGCTTAATTTCGACATTCGAAAGGCCAGTTCCGACGATGTGCGGCACGCCGAGACGCTGGTGATTCCCGCCACGCTCATTCTCTTGCTGGTGGCGTTTGGGAGCATGGTCGCGGCTGTGATTCCGCTGGCCGTGGGTGAACTTGCTATCGCGACGGCGCTGGCGCTGGCAGGATTTTTGGCGATGCGCTGGCACTTGTCGATCCTGGTGCAGAATTTGTCGACGATGCTGGGGCTGGGGTTGGGAATCGACTACGCGCTGCTCATGGTCAGCCGTTTCCGGGAAGCGATTGCAGTCGAGCCCGACGGATTTAAAGCCTCGCGGATCGCGGCGCGGCAGGCGGGGCATACGCTCTTGATTTCGGCCTCGACGGTGGCGATTGGATTTGTGGCGCTCCTGACTGTCCCCATCAGCGAGGTGCGGTCCATCGGACTGGCTGGAGTCCTGGTGGCGGGAATGAGTGTGTTGCTGGCGAATACCCTGGTTCCTGCCGTTCTGGCGGCTCTGGGTTCGCGAATTAATGCGGGCCGGGTGCCGTTTATTACGGGGTGGGACGCGCATCGCGCAGCCCGCGCGGAGAACCGCTGGAGGCGCTGGGGGAAGGTGATTGTCGCGCATCCCTGGCGTGCGATTTTTTTAGCAGGCGCTCCGTTGCTGTTGTTGGCTTCCCAGGCGGCGCGCCTCGATACCGACGTTCCCAAAGGAGATTGGCTGCCCTCGGCGGCGGAATCGGTGCGCGCGCTGCACACGCTGGAAAAAATGGATAGAGTTGGCATTGTGTACTCGCTGCGCGTGATTCTTGAACTTCCAACTGATTCCATTGCACAAACGGATGCGGGCTGGAATGCACTCGACCGGTTCAGCAAGCGGATCGCGAGTGATCCTCGCGCCGACAAGGTAATCTCGCTGACGACGGTGGCGGGGAGTGACCGGTCGGGATTGACGAATGTCCCGCGTGAGACACGCCGGACATTTTTGAGCAAGGATGGCCGCGCGGCCCTCATTGAAATTTTACCGGCGACTTCTGTTTCCCTGAACGGGCAGGTTGCGTGGGTGCGGGAGCTGCGGAAGGAAGGCGCTGAAGCTCTCACGGGAGTACCCGGCGCGACACTGCGCATTGGGGGCATCCCTGCGCTGACTGCCGATTATCAGACGATTGTGCGGGATCGATTCGCGTCAGTCATGGCGCTGGTGGTCGGTGGAACACTGCTGGCGCTGCTGTGCGGGTTCCGATCGCTTTTCGCAGCTGTTAAGGCGATTGCTCTGAACTTGCTCTCAGTAGCGGCGTCTTTCGGGGCATTGGTGCTCGTGTTTCAAGACGGACACGGGGTCCGTCTGTTCGGAGTTCCTGAAGGAACGGGCAGCATCTTTCCTATTATCCCCATCATTGCCTTTGCCATCGTCTTCGGACTGAGTATGGATTACGAAGTGTTCCTGGTGGCGCGCGTCCTTGAAGAGAGAAGGAGAGGATTGAGCGAATTGGAGGCCATCCCGGAAGGAATGGCCAAAACCGCGGGACTTATTACGAATGCCGCCGCGATCATGGTTGCGGTATTCGCGGCATTTACCTTCGGTAGCTTCCTGGTAATTAAGATGCTCGGATTTACGCTTGCCGTCGCCGTGCTGATCGATGCAACCCTGGTTCGCATCGTGATCGGGCCCGCGTTACTCCGAGTCGCCGGAGATTGGAACTGGTGGCCGGGAGGGCTTTCCAAACGGAACGCACCCTGATCGCCAGCGATCCAACGATTTCTCGCACGATGCTTTTTGGTGGGGTTCGCGCCGGGTGATCTACTGAGTTTGTGATGCGGCAGAAGTGCTCGGCGCCTTGATCCCGATCCGGTTGAGAAGGCTGGCGAATCTGGGATCGGCGCGAAGCGGATCGGCGAGGGGTTCGGTGCCCAGATAGACGAGGTATTCGCAGCGCTCGTCATAAGCTTTGTCGAGCCAGCGGAAGGCGTCGTCCTTGCGACCGAGGCCGATATAGACCACGGCAAAGTAAATCGCGGGCACGTACTTCTTGCGCGAAATCTCAGTGAGCCGGACGAGAATTTTATTCGCGTTGCCCGAATCGCCGGCAATGCCATATTCATGGCCCATGAGGGAGAGAATCGCCGGGTCTTCGGGCGCTGCGGTAAGGATCGATTGGAAGGCTTCGCGGGCCTGGGGATGCATTCCCATTTGCTCATAGGCTCGGCCAATGTTGACCAGGGCGATGGCGTAGTGGGGATCGAGTTCGAGTGCTTTCTTGTTCTGGTCGATGGTTACGTCAAACCGCCGCGCATGGTAGTAGGCTTCGCCCAACGCCGAGTGCAGGAGCGGGCTGATGGGGTCCAGTTCAACGGCTTTCTGCCTCTCGGCGATGGCCTCGTTGGACTTTCCCATGGCGGTGAGATAGTAGCCGTAAAACTGGTGAGCCGTCGCGTAGCCGGGGCGCAGGCGCAGTGCGGTTTCGAATTCTTTCTGAGCCTCCGGGAAATTGCGTTCGTAGACCAGCTGCGAATAGCCAAGCGGGACATGAGCTTCAGCGAGCGAGCTATCGAGTTCGAGAGCTTTGCGGGCTGCGGCTTCGGCTTTGGGGAATGCCTCTTGCGGCGTCAGGGTTGAGTAGGGCGCAGACCCCAGCAACTCGTAGCAGTCGGCGAGGCCAGCATAGGATGGGGCGTAGGTGGGATCGATCTCGATCGATCGCCGGAATGATGTAATGGCTTTGCTAAATCCTTCCTCGGTTCGCTTATTCCAGAAATAGCGGCCTTCGAGATAGGCGAGATAGGCTTCGCGATTGACTTGGCGCGTTGCCGGCTGGGCGTGCGGCAATTTGTTCAGCACTCCGCTGGCGATGGCACCGGCGACCTCGGCTTGGATGCGGAGAACGTCTTGCAGGTCGCGCTCGTAAGCTTCGCCCCAGACCAGGCTGTGATCGCTGACCTGAAACAGTTGGGCGGTAATGGCGACGCGCTGTCCGGAGACGCGAACTCCGCCTTCGAGAACATAGTGGGCGTGAATGTCTTTGCCGATGCGATCGAGATCGCTCGAGGCGTAAGCCGGGCTGAGCCGGATGACGGCCATTTCGTCAGGATGAAGCTGGCCGAGCGAGGTGATCATTTCCTCAGTGAGTCCGTCGGCGACGAAGTCCTGTTTGGGATCGCCGCTCAAATTCTTTAGGGGACGGACGGCGAGGGTCATCTTGGGCGGTGCGGGGGAGAGTCGGTTGTGAATCTGCGGCCAGAAGGCTGCCAAAGCGACTCCGACCGCGCCCACCGCGAGCAACAGCAAAAGAGCGCGGCGAAGAATTACGGGTCGGGGAGGGTGCGGCTGGGCGGTGATTGAGTCGGAATTTGCAGCCAGAGTAGGCGTGAGCGGTTCCTGCGCCGATGAGGTAGTGCCTTCGGCGGACTTACCTTCCTGGTCGACTTTGCTCTGGGTTTCGAGCCACCAGGAGTCCAGGTCCGCTTTGTAGGCGAAGACAGTGCCTTGCTTGCCTTGGCCGAGGCGGCGAACGGGCAAGCCTAGATTCTTCTCCCAGCGTTGGACGGTGCGGACTTCCTTCTGGAGGTAGGCGGCGATCTCTTTCCAGGAATCAAGGCGATCGTGGGCGGGAGGTTGACCGGCCGGACCATCATTTCGAGGCCGATCGTTACCAGGATGATCGCCGCTAGGCCGATCCTGTATCGCCGGTCGCGGTTCGGTGTCGCCGCTCCCCATTCAGCTTCTCCCCAAGACATTCTGCCGTAAAGTCGTGGCAAGAATACCCTGCTTGCCAACTCCAGTCCAATCCAGTCTAGTCCGATCCGGCGCTCGCTCGGCACAAGGAAATCCTGGATGTCCTGTGTTTTCAGGGATGACGCGAGATGTCGCATTTTGTCGCTTGCATGGTTGTGGCGCCGGGCTGTAGTGATTTAAAGTGCCGTTGCGGTAGTGGAGCTTCAAGCCTCGGGGCTGAGAAAAAGTGAGCGGGTTTGACGATCCTTTCAGTAAGCGACTGTAAACTGATGAGAATACAGGGCGTGGCAAACTTGAGCGACTTCGAATGAAGCTTTCGGACTTCAGCGGCAGGCAGTGGCGGGTGCTGTCGATTCTGATGCTAGTCAACTTTGTGAATTACGTTGACCGGCAGATCGTGTTTGCCCTGTTCCCGTTTCTTCGGCATGACTTCGGCTTGAGTTTTGTGCAACTTGGCTATCTGGCCACGGCGTTCACGGTGGTGCTTTCTCTGGCCAGTTTTCCTCTGGGAATGCTGGCGGACCGGATTTCGCGGCGGGCGGTGATCAGCGCGGGAATCCTGTTCTGGAGTGGGGCGACTTTTTTCAGCGGATTGGCTCGCTCGTTTAGCTCTTTGTTGATTGCCAGGGGCATGGTGGGAATTGGGGAGGCGGCCTATACGCCGGCCGGTGCGGCCGTGATCAGCGCGTCGTTTCCGCAAGGAGTGCGGGCGCGGGTGCAGGGTGCGTTCGATGTCGGCATGTTCATCGGGGGGGCGACCGGAATCAGTTTAGGCGGGTACGTGGCGGCAAAATTCGGCTGGCGCGCCGCCTTTTTCATGGTCGGAGTGCCGGGTGTATTACTCGGACTAGCGGCTCTAAAGCTGCCAGAGTCGGTGGTCGCGGTTGCGAAAGAATCGATGGCGTTGAGCAAACTGCTGCAAGTGCCGGCTTTTCTGGCGCTGCTGGTGAGCGGGTTCTTTTGCAGCTTTGCGGGATATTCGTATGTGGTGTGGGGACCGGATCTGGTCATGAGCAAAGGTTTTAGCGCCGCGGAAGCCAGTATGGCGCTGGGCGCGACCATCGTGCTGGGCGGAATGCTGGGCATTGGGACTGGTGCTTATTTGTCGGACACGTTGGCCAAGTGGCGGAATTGGGGGCGGGCGGCCGTGGTTCCGATTGGGTTTGTGCTGGCTGCTCCGCTAATTTATTTTGCGCTGCATGCCAGCGAAAAAATTCATTTTCTGCTGTTTTTTGGTTTTGGGGCGTTCTTTCTGAGTTGGTATCACGGCCCTTTGACCGCCACCATCCACGACCTGGTTCCTCCGCGTGGACACGCGACGGCTCTGGGCTTTTACTACCTGTTCGTGAACCTGTTTTCGATGGCAATTGCGCCGATAGTGGTGGGGCGGCTGGCGGATCGGCACGATCTGCTTTACGCCTTGCAGGTTCCGATCATCGCGCAGTTGGTGGGGGCGGCGTTTTTTGTGGCGGTGATCCAGTGCATTCGAAAAGATGGATTGCATCATCCCGTATTGGCACGCTATTGGGAGGGCGAACCGGGCATGCCAGCTACGGAATCAGCTTTAATGTTTGAGGAGTCCTGAGATGGGAGTACAATCCCTGCAAACTTCCCTGGGGAAAATTTTAGTGAGGAGAGAAATTCATGGCCCAAGCTGCACAGCTACCTATTCTCGAGCACTATAGCGCCTACAAACCGCGCCCGTTCACGCGCGAGCAGCGCAGCGAAACCACAATCCTCTACGGTGGCCTCACGTGGAAGCATGAGCGCATGATGCAGGGCGCGCTGCACAACATGAAGTACAAAGCCGAGCCGCTGCCTAACATTGCCCGCGAGGATCTGGACGCCGGCAAAGAGTTGATCGATACCGGAGCCTGCTGCCCCACCATCTTCACCACCGGCAGTTTGGTCAACTTCCTGAAGAAGGAAGTGAAGGAACACGGCAAAGACGAAGTGAATAAAAAGTTCGTCTACCTGACGGCGGGCGCGTGTGGACCGTGCCGCTTCGGGCAATATCACGAATCGTATGCCATGGCGCTGGATGGGTTGGGGCTGCGCGACTTCCGGCTGTTTCTGCTGGCGCAGGATGAGCTTGACCAGGGCCCAGGGAACGGCGGCGGGCTCGACATCAACATGCCAATGAGCCTGGGGATTATCTGGTCGATCCTGTGCGGCGATATGGTGACCGATCTTGAATACCTGACGCGGCCTTACGAAGTGAACAAGGGTCAGACGGACCAGGTGCTGCATGAGTGTGTTGAGCAAATGTACGACTTATTCCTGAACCGGCCCAGCCGCGGCAAAAAATATGGCGTGATGGCGTGGCACCTGATGAGCAACTACTTCACCAAGGCGCTGCGCGGCGTGAATAAGAAATGGGACACGATTGAAGTCGACCACCTGCGCGTGAAAGCCAAGGTGAAAGTTACCGGCGAGTTCTGGCTGCAGACGCATGAAGGCGACGGCAACTACAACATCAAGCGCTGGCTGGAATCGGAGGAGTCGGAAGTGATTCCGCCTCCGGTTGCGGTCTGGCTGCATTACCTGATGCATCCGGTGATTCGCAAGCTGGAGCACCGGCATAGCACCACGAAGCACCCGAAGATGCAGGAGTTTATGCTGCAGACGCTGGAGCGCATTTATCGCGGGACGTACAACCGCTTCCGCAAGGCGCTGGGGAATTTGCCGCACGAACTTCCTGATCAAGTCGAACTCAAGGAACTGGCAGAGCCGTTCTACAACTTCCAGTTGCGCGGCGGCGAAGGCCACATGCTGATTGGCAAGGCGCTGCATTCCTATCATCACAAGACGGCGCACATGATCTGTGAACTGTCGCCTTACTCGTGCATGCCGAACACAATGTCGATCGGATCGATGGCCAACGTGATCGGGAAATATCCGGATCTGCTTTATGCTCCGATTGAAGTGAAGGGCGACGCGGAGGTACACGCGATTTCGCGCTGCCAGATGATTCTGACCGAAGCCAAAAAGCGGGCCCACGCGGAATTTGAAGGCGTCATGGAGAAGACCGGGCTGACGGAAAAGAAAATCCGGGCGTATGAAGCGAAGCATCCGGAACTGCGGCGGGCCACGTACAACGTGCCTCATCGCGGTTATGCCGGAACGGCGGCCAACTATGTGATGCATTTGGCTTACGACAAGGGGCTGGCGCGGGCTTGAACCGATTTGCTGAGGTTGTGTGGAGCGGGCAGTCTTGCCCGCTCCACACATAGAACTATAAGAACAGGCACGCAAAATCCGGAAGACGAGGTTGAGGCATGAGTGAAGGTTTCATCCAGATCCAACCGCTCGAAGCTGATCCATCGCAGGCCAAGCCGGTGCAGGAAATTCAACGAGGTACCGCAAAAATTGCCGGCCTCGACGTGGGCAGCACCACGTGCAAGTACTCGATTGCCGGGCCCGACGGGCAACTGCTCGGGCAGGCCTATGAACGCCACAACACCAAGCAGGCGGAGAAGGTCCTCGATTTTCTGGGCCGGATGGAGAAGCAATACAACTTCACTCCCGGGCAGGACCGCGTGTTTTTCACCGGCTCGGGTGCGGGGTTGATTGCACCTCTGGTTGGCGGGAAAGTGATTCAGGAAGTTGTGGCGGTTGCGGCGGCGGTGGAGAAAGTTCATCCCAACGTGCGCTTCGTCAGCGAAATTGGCGGCGAAGACATGAAGACGATTTTCTTCAGCGGCGCCGGCGCGAGCAAAAGCAAGCAAGTGCTGATGCAGAGCGCGTGTTCAGGCGGAACGGGAACGTTCATTGAGAAGACCGCTCGCAAGCTGGAAATTACGACCGACCAACTCTCGAAGATGGGCTACGAGGGTTACACGCTGCACAAGATCAGCAGCAAGTGCGGCATCTTTGCCGAAGCAGACTCGAACACGTTGCTGAAGGCGGGAGTTTCGGTGGAAGAGATCATCGCCTCGCTGTTTGAAGCGGTGGTATATCAAAACCTGGCGACTCTCACGCGCGGAAACACGCCGCTGCCGGAAATTCTTTTGCTGGGCGGTCCGAATCTTTTCTTCAAAGGATTGCAGGAAGCGTGGCGCTACCACCTGGCCAAGCTGTGGAAAGAGCGCAAGGTTGACATGCCGGACGACCGCGACCCCGCGTCGTTCATCCGCGTGCCGGACGATGCTCTTTACTATGCGGCGCAGGGCTGCATTGAGGTTGGGTTGCGAGATTCGCCGTCAGTTGGAACTTATCTCGGCGCATCGAGACTTGAGTGGTGGATCGCGGAAGGTCAGCACGAGGAGAAGAAAAAGCTGGGCAGCGCCGGATTGTGGAAAGAAGAGGCCGAGCTGAAAGACTTTTTGGCGCGTTACTCCACGCCCGGCAGCAACGGCAGCGCGCCCTTGGCGTCCGATGGCAACGGGCATTCGAATGGGAACGGCAAGGGCAAGACGAAAGAGCATGGACGCCCGGTGCTTCCTGGAAAGATTACTCGCCGTCCGAAAGTTCGACTGCCGATGCTGGGCAAGACCGACAAACTCGGGCCAGTCGTGATTGGCTGCGATTTCGGGTCGACCACGGCGAAGGCTGTGCTGATGTCGCCGGACAAGGAGTTGCTGTTCTCCTGCTACGCGCTCAGCCGCGGGAATCCCATCGACGACGCCAAGAGTCTCTTCCGGCAAGTGAAGGAAGCCGTTGGCGACGGCGAGATTCTTGGCCTCGCCATTACCGGCTATGGCAAGGATCTGCTGAAAGATATTTTGGGTGCAGATTGTCCCGTGGTCGAAACCATCGCTCACGCCAGCGCGGGGTTGCACTACTTCCCCGATGCGGACTGCATCTGCGATGTGGGCGGCGTTGACGTCAAGATCATGCTCCTCAACAACGGGGCGGTGACGGATTTCCGTTTGAACTCGCAGTGTTCTTCGGGTAATGGCGCGTTTCTTCAGGGAATTGCCGAGCGCTTCAGTATTCCGATGAACGAGATGGCCGATCGCGCGTTTCAGGCAACGTCCATGCCGCAGCTTTCGATGGGCTGCGGAGTATTCCTGCAGAGCGACATTGTTAATCAGCAGCGCAAGGGCTGGCAGGCGGAAGAAATTCTCGCCGGCTTGTGCGCGATTCTTCCGTTGAATGTTTGGATTTATGCCGGCGGTTTGAACAACCTCACCTCGGTCGGCAAGAAATATATTCTGCAGGGTGGGACGCACAAAAATCTTGCCGTGGTGAAGACGCAGGTTGACTTCATCCTGAAGAAAGTTCCGGACGCGGATGTTGTGGTGCATCCGTTCTCTGGCGAAGCGGGTGCGATTGGCGCCGCTCTCGTGGCGCTCGACTGGTGGGACGCGGGTGGCACGAGTCGGTTCCGCGGCTTCGACGCCATCGAACGGCTGACGTACAAGACGGCGACATCGGTCGATACCGTTTGTCACTGGTGCCCGGTCACTTGCCAGCGCAGCTTCATTGACGTGGAACTGGAAGGCGGCAAAGGCCGGGAGTGGAGCAAGGTTCCGCTCGAAAAAGGTTGGGAGCGGGTGATTGTGAACAACACCTGCCCCAAGGGTTTGGTGGAAGATTTGAACGAGATGAAGGTCATTAAAATCGGGATGGAGAAGACCAAGAATGCGTTTCCCAACGTTGCCGATCTGGTCCGCAAAGAAGCGTTCCGTCGCGTCGCCACTGCCGACTAAAGACCGGTCGCAGGTGCGGGTCGGAATTCCGAAAGTGCTGAATGTCTGGACAACTCACCAGTTCTGGGTGGGCTTTCTGAGAGACATTGGCATTGAGTCGGAGAACATCGTGTTCAGCTCTGATACTTCTGAGGAGCAGGGGCGCGAGTTCGGCAAGGGCCGCGGCACGGTTGATTGCTGCTATCCAGTGAAGGCCATGAGCGGACACTATGGGGAACTGGTGTTCGGGCAGAAAAAGAAGATCGACGTTCTGCTCAGCCCCATGATTCATTCGCTGCCTTCGATTCTGTACGGTCACGTGGTGGATACGGTGACTTGCACGCGCGTGATGGCGGGGCCGGAGAACATCAAAGCTGGATTCCTGAAAGAGCGCGACGTTTTTGGCGAGGCCGGGATCGTTTATGCGTCGCCGTTCGTCAGCCTGGGCGACCGGCACATGGTGCTCGATCAACTTCACAGTTCGCTGAAGGATGTTTTCCATCTTGAACTGGCAGAGACTGAACGCGCGGTGAAGGCCGGATTCGCGGCCCTTGATGCATTCACCGACAAAGCTCGGAAACAGAGTCGCGACATTCTGACCTGGTGCGCGACCAACCAGAAGCCCTGCATCTTGGTGCTGGCGCGTCCTTACCACATGGATACCGGCATCGGGCATGAGATTGAAGGCGACCTGCAGGCCCACGGCTATCCGATTCTGTGGCTGCAATATTTGCCCGGCGACAAAGACCTGATGGACTGGTTGTTTGAAGCCGACGTGAAGGCGGGCAGGATCAAAGGTCCGTTCGACATTCAGGATGTGTGGACTTCCTCCTACAGCAGCAATACGAATGAAATTATGTGGGGAGCGAAATTCGCGGCGCGCTGCCCGTGGATCACCTGCGTGGTGCGGCTTTCCAGTTACGAGTGCGGCATGGACCAGCCGACTTACACGCCGACGCAGAAAATTGTGGAAGCATCGGGAACGCTGTTCTTTAAGTTCGGCGATCTCGATTCGACCAAGCCGGCCGGAGGGGTCAAGATCCGCATCGAGACCATCGTCCACTATATGCAGAAGTATGGAAACAAGATCATGCGGCAGAAGCTCGCGTACCTCTCGCCGGAATGTCCGCTCGGAACGCTGCCGCCGTTCGATCAGCCGGCGGTAATGCCTGAGGAAGTGATCCCTGCAGTGTCGGACGAAGCACAGCCGCTATCTTCGGCGGCTTCATGATCGGGTGACCACATTCGAGCAACCAAGAGCCCCGGATGCCTATCTAAGCTAAGGGTTCGTGGAGTTACCGTGGTTATGGGCAGGGCTTGTTTGCGGGCGCTTAGGTTTGTATCGTAAAGTTAGTATTAACCTGAGATGTTTGAGCTGACCAATTTCGCGAGTCGAAAGCGCAGAATTTATTCTGCGCTGATGGTTGTGCTCGCGGTGGCGTCGCTCACGGTGAGTGTGGCCACGCGTTATTGTTCTTCGCTGAGTTTGTCGGTTTGTTCCACGCATACCGCCCGCAAGCATTCGTCGCCGGAGCAGAGCCGTCAGCGGCTGACAAAGACTTCGACGAATTGGATGCCTCAGGTTGTGCGAACTGCCGCTTTGGAGGCGCCCACATCGTATCCGCGCATTGCGCCTGCTGGGCCGCCTATGCCCAGTGTTCTTCTCGAACTGAGTTTGTACAACCGACCTCCGCCTACCTGCTGAACTTCTTCGTTTAATCCTCCGATATTACTAGGCAGTCATCCTCATGCTGGGCATGATCGTTTCCATGCGCTTGCATTCGGGGATGTATCCAGTTTGTGTAGAGCTTCGATCGAAAAACCCGATGACCCAAAACCGCAACCAATCCGCCATGATGCAAACCAACAGTCTGGGGCAATTGATTCCGACGGCGCTCGCAGCATTGGTGATCGCGCTGGCTGTCAGTCTAGCCGCCTGTTCAGGAGAACGCAGCCACGCGCAAGCTGGTGGCCCGACGATTACGGTGGGCGTCGCCAAGGTGACAAAAAAGTCCCTTGGCCGGCAGATCACACTCTCGTCGGAACTGGTGCCGTTTCAAGAGATTGATGTGTATGCCAAGGAATCAGGCTACGTGAAGAAGTTGATGGTGGATTACGGAACGCGCGTGAAGGCGGGCGAGGTGATGGCCGTTCTGGAGATTCCGGAGTTGGAGGCGCAACTTCAGGAGGACCTGGCGGAAATCAAGAATGCGTCCAACCAAGTTTCGCGGGCACAGCACGAACTGGAGCGTTATCAGGCGCAGTACAACGCGCTGCATCTGCAGTACACGCGTTTGAAGGGCGTGTTCGAAAGCCAGCCGGGAATTGTGGCGCAACAGGAAGTTGATGACGCGCAGGGGAAAGATCTGGCGGCGTCCTCGCAAGTGGATGCCGGACAGGCATCTTTGGAAGCGGCCCAGAGCCAGCTCTCGGTGACCCGCGCGAAACTGTCACACGACCAGAGCCTGTATGACTACTCGAAAATTACGGCGCCGTTTGCCGGTATCGTGACTCAGCGCTATGCGAATTTGGGGACGCTGGTGCAGGCGGGAACCGGTTCGAGCACGCAGGCCATGCCGATTGTGAAGCTGTCTCAGGACGATCTGTTCCGGCTCGTGATTCCGGTTCCGGAATCGTATGTCCGCTACATTCACATCGGCGATCCGGTCGATGTGCACGTGCCTTCCCTGAACCAGACTTTTCCCGGGAAAGTGGCGCGCTTTTCTGTGGATGTGATGGAGTCGACGCGCACCATGCATACCGAAGTTGACGTGGCCAATCCGCGGCGAGTATTGCTGCCTGGGCTCTATGCCGATGCCGAACTTCACCTGGATAAGAAAGAAAATATTCCGTCGGTCCCGGTGCAAGCGCTGAATCACTCGGGTGAGAGGACAACGGTGTTTGTCGTGAATCCGAACGGGATGCTGGAGGATCGTACGGTGCAGGTTGGAATCGAGACGAGCAGCGATGCGGAAATTGTTTCCGGATTGAACGAGGGCGAGCAGGTGGTAGTGAGCGATCACAGCGGACTGAAAGCGGGCGCGAAGGTTATTGCGCAGCTGGTGGTTGTGCCTGAGTATCACGAAGGAAATTCGCAATAAAGGAAGCAATCGGCGGAAGCGGCGGCTGCACTCAGAAGCCCTCGATTGGATCGGTCTATGCCAGGATTTTCAATTCGCAATCCGTATTTCGTTGTCGTCATCTGTCTGGTGCTCCTGGTCATTGGAGCCACCAGCCTGATGCGGATGCCGGTGGATTTGTTTCCGCCGATCAATTTGCCGGAAGTCGTAGTTGCCACCTTCTACTCGGGGATGCCGCCGGAGGATGTTGAGACTGACATTACCGATCCGCTGGAGCGCTTCTTCACGCTGGCCTCGGGCGTCGATCACATGGAGTCGCGATCGCTGCTGGGCGTGAGCATCATCAAGGTATATTTCCAGCCGGGAACCAGCCCGGACGCCGATGTGACGGAGTTGTCGAATCTGGCGCTGGCCGATTTGAAGCGCCTGCCCCCGGGGACTCTACCTCCGGTGGTGTTGAAGTTCGATGCGTCGAGCCTGCCGGTTGCTCTGGTCACGGTGAAGGGCGAGGGACTGAACGAAACCCAGCTTCACGATTACGCGCAATTTCAGATTCGCAATCAGATCGCGGTGGTGCCGGGCGCTGAAATTCCCGGCGTGTTCGGCGGAACATATCGACAGATCATGGTGTATGTCGACCCATACAAGCTGGCTTCGCGGCAGCTCAGCCCGATGGATGTGGTGAGCGCCGTCAACAATTCGAATCTGATTCTGCCGGCGGGGGACGTGAAGATGGGGCCCTACGATTTCTTCGTGTACTCGAATAGCCTGGTCGACGACATGGAGCAACTGGGCAAGTTGCCGCTCAAGGTCAGCGGAAATTCCTGGGTGACGGTGAACGATATCGGCAAGGCCGAAGACGCGCACGGAATTCAAACCAACGTGGTGCGCATCGATGGGCAGAGATCGGTCTACATCCCGATCATGAAGCAGGGTGGCGACACCAACACGATTGCAGTGGTGAATGGAGTTCGCGAGCTGATCAAACATCTCTACGATATTCCTGCGCAGATGAAGACCAGCATCGTGTTCGACCAATCGGTGTACGTAAAGGAAGCGATCAAGACCGTGCTGCACGAGGGGTTTCTTGGTTTGATCCTCACGGTCCTGATGATTTTGATTTTTCTGGGCAGCATTCGGGCTACGTCGGCGGTACTGCTGTCGATTCCGCTGTCAGCGTTGGCGGCGTTTGTGGTGCTGGCGCTGATGGGCGGGACGATCAATACGATGATCCTGGGAGGAATGGCGCTGGCATTTTCGCGCGTGATCGACAATTCAGTCATCTCGCTGGAAAACATCTACCGCCATCTGGAGATGGGAACTTCGCCCATGGTCGCGGCGGAATTAGGCGGCAAGGAAGTGAGCCTGGCGGTGTTGGCGGCGACGCTGGTGGACGTAGTCGATTTCTTTCCGGTGGTGTTCCTGTTCGGCGTGGCGAAGTTTTTGTTTTCTGCTTTGGCTTTGGCTTTCTGTTTGTCGCTGCTGGCATCTTTCGTGGTGGCGATGACGGTGATTCCGCTGTTTTGTTCGCGCTATCTGAAAGCTGTGCCGCATGATGCGGGCCACGCGATCGACGAGGAACAGATTGGCGCCGTGACGGATCGATCATGGGGAGATCGGTTCAACATTCGTTTCAATCGGATGTTCAAAAAGGTGCTCGATTTTTACGAGCGTTGGGTGAGGCGGGCGCTGCAGCGGCCCGGGTTAACGGTTGCAGTACTGGGCGGGGCGTTTCTGGCAAGTCTGGCGATTTATCCGCTGCTGGGGCTGGCGTTTTTTCCCAAGACCGATGCCGGGCAATTCACCATCAATCTGAAAGTTCCTACGGGAACGCGCATCGAAGTCACGGATCAATATGTGGCCAAGGTGGAAGACCTGATCCGCGGTGAGATTGAAAAGAGGGATCTGCGGAGGATTGTTTCCAATATCGGCGTGGTTCCGGATTTTTCTTCGCTCTACACCACGAATTCCGGACCCTATACCGCCACGGTGCAGGTGCAGTTGAACGACTCCCACCACCTGAGCAGCTTTGAATACATGGACCGGGTGCAAAAGCGCATCGCCAGCCAGTTTCCTGACATTCGCACTTTCTTTTCCAGCGGGTCCATGGTCGACGCGATTTTGAATACCGGCATGCCGGCTCCGATTGACGTGCAGGTAAGCAGTCCGAATCTGGAGTTGATTCACGGGATCGCGGAAAACCTGGCGGGCGAAATTCGTCAGATTCATGGCGTCGGACAGGTCTATGTGCCGCAGGACATGAACTATCCGGCGCTGCGACTGGATGTCGATCGCGTGCATGCGGGTGAGTTGGGGCTGTCGCAGAAGGACGTGGTCGACAACGTGATCACTGCGCTCAATTCGAATTACATGATTGCTCCGAATTATTGGGTCGATCGCAAGAGCGGAAACGACTATTACCTGACGGTGCAGTTCTTCGAAAAGGGGCAGGCCGCGATCCATAACATGGCCGACCTGGGGCAGATACCGTTGCGGGATCCGAGTTCTGGTTCGAGTTTGAATTGCGGACCGTCGGGCGGCCCACGGTTGGGAAGTGGGCAGCCATCGTGGACGTGTGCAGGCGAGGGGCGTCCGACCACGGTGTTGAACAATGTGGTGAGCGTGAAGCAGGTGCAGACGCCGACCGAGGTCGACCATTACCAGATTCAGCGTGCGGTCGACATTTACGTGACGCCCACTGGGGAAGACCTGCAGCGCGTGACCAGCAAGATTCGCGAGATTCTCGGCAAGGAGAAAATTCCCGGCAACGTGCGGGTGAATCTGCGCGGGATGGTGCAGGGCATGGAGGCTTCGTTCAAGAGCTTTGCCTTCGGTTTTCTTATTTCTTTTGTGCTTCTTTTCCTGATCCTGACCGCTCAGTTCAAGTCGTTCGTGGATCCTTTCCTGATCATGCTGGCGATTCCGATGGGTTTCATTGGGGTGCTGATTATTCTGCCGCTCACCGGCAGCACGTTGAACGTGATGTCGCTGATGGGAGTGCTGATGCTGGTGGGGATCGCGGACTCGAACAGCATTCTGATTGTTGATTTCGCGCACAACCTGGAACGACAGGGATTGTCGCCGGCTGATGCGGTCATTACTGCGTGCCGAGTGCGGCTACGGCCGATTTTGATGACATCGCTGGCGACCATTATTGGGATGATTCCGATGGCGCTGAAAATGGGCACGGGCGCGGAACAATATGCGCCGATGGCGAAAGCGATCATCGGAGGTCTGACGTCGTCGGTGCTGCTTACGATTTTCATTGTTCCGGCGGCTTACCTGCTGGTGTACGGGCGGAAGCCGAACAATCCGCCGGTCGTGGTCGAGGAGGCACAGGCATGAGTCGTCGCACGAAAAATCTTGCGATCAGTTGTCTGATGGTCGTGCTATCGGCGGCTGGATATAGCCAGGATGCTCACATTGCCATGACGGCCAGTCTTCCGTCGGCTCCGATGCCGCAACCGGTTGTGCTCGTGACGGAATCGAGTGCAGGGCCGGGGACCACGGTGCAGTCGTCGGCCGCGAGCACCGCAGTCGTGCCTACGATTCTCTCAGTGAAAGATGCGCAGGCGCTCGCGCTGAAGAATAATCCGCAGATATCGGTGGGACGGCTTACGGCGCTGGCATCGCGACAAGTGACGCGAGAGGTACGGTCGAATCTGTGGCCGACAGTGCAGGTCGATCTCACCGCCGTCGATACGCCGAATCCCGGGAACCGCATCACTGCCGGCGATCTGAACAATCCTACGGTGTACCAGCGCGCTGCGGCCGGCGCAACCGTGAGCCAATTGATCACCGACTTTGGGCGCACCACGAATTTGATTGCCAGTGCGAACCTGACGGCGAAGGCTGAAAATCAGAATGCGCTAGCCACGAAAGAACAGATCCTGTTGGCCGTAGATCAGGCTTTCTACAGTTTCCTGCAGGCGCAGGCCGTGCTCACGGTCGCGCAAAAAACGGTGAATGATCGCCAGACGGTTTCTGACCAGGTAGGAGCGCTCTTCAGGAGCAAGCTGAAGTCAGAGCTGGATTTTAGTTTTGCCAACGTGAATCTGGCGCAGGCGAAACTGCTGCTCCTGGATGCCGAGAACAATGTAAACGCCGCCCAGGCCTCGCTCTCGGCTGTGCTGGGCTTCCCGAGCCTGCAGAATTTTCAGTTGGCCGAAGATATGTCTGCCGTCATCGCGCCGGCGGACAACGTCGATGATCTGATCTCCAGCGCTTTCGCCATGCGGCCGGAAATTCTGGCGCTTGAATTTCAATCGCAGTCGGCGCAGAGGTTTCAGAAAGCAGAGCGCGATTTACTCTTGCCCGATATCCGGGCGATCGGCGCGGTGGGCGATACCCCCGTGCGCAATCCCATTGTTTCGAGCTGGTACGGCGCGGCGGGAGTGAATGTTGACATTCCGGTGTTCAACGGATTTCTTTACAGCGCCCGTGCGAAGGAGGCGGCGCTGCGCTCGCAGGCCGCTCAGGAACGGCTGCGGGATATTCGCGACCGCATTGCCAGAGACGTGCGCACGAGTTGGTTGAACGCCAAGACCGCGTTCGACCGGCTGGCAGTGACACAACAATTGCTGGATCAGGCGAATCTTGCGCTGAATCTGGCGCAGGCTCGATACAAACTGGGGCTGAGTTCGATTGTCGAGCTCAGCCAGGCACAATTGCAGCAAACCCAGGCCCAGATCAGCAATGTGGGTGCGGGGTACGACTACCGGCTGGCGCTGGCGGTTCTGCAATATCAGACGACCGGAATCTAGCAGGTTGGGATTGGGCTGAATGGCGGCCGCCGACCAGCGATGCGCAGCGGTTCATGAAGAGACGTAGGAAGGATCAGCGTTCTACATTCACCACCCGCCGTGGAATGGTGTTGTCCGTTTGCATCGGAGCTTTTGTGGCGCTCATGTTCGTTCTGGTGTATTACGTTTACATATTGCCGATGCAAAAGTCGTTGGAATAAGAGCCTGTGGAGCTTCTTGAACGCGCTCCATCACCAAAGAAAAAAGGTGGCATCGTGCGGCTCGGCCGCGGATGCCACCTTCCCCCCATTCATTTTCAGTTGGTCGTTTATGCCCCTGCGCTCGCCGCTCGAACCAGAGTCTGCGGACGCAGCGTTTCTGCGAGCCCGCTGAAGTAGGTGCGGTAAGAGCGGTGGATCGCGTACATGATCGGGAATACCGCGAGAGCCAGGCCCCAGCCCATGTGCGAACTGACTGCCTGAACCATCGTGGTGACTCCCGCGCTGACGACGTAGTACGGGAACGAGAGGTGCGCCAGGCTCCACCAAATCTGCCCAGCCGCTTTGCCCTCGCTCACGGCTACGATCGCAGCCACCGGAGCGGTCTGTCCCAGGAACAGAGTCGCTGTTGCCAGCGCCAGTCCGAGGGTTGTGGAACCAAGCTGAGCTCCACGCAACCACTGCGCATGGAACATCAGGCTCGCGAGGCAGCTGGCAAACGCCATCATGCTCATGTTGAACGCCATCTGCTGCGGGTTGAACTTCGCACCCTTGCGCGGCCAGCATTGCACCGCTGTGGATACCAGTGTGACCACGACTGCTTCGGCGGCACTCAAACTGACGACTGCCGTAAGCAGGAAGGGCAGGTTGACCGACATGTTGCCGTTGATTCCCGGCAGCTTAACTTTCATCCGCGACGTCACTGCGGCCAGTACCAGAACCGCCAGTGCAAAGTAGGCATGCAGTGTGTGACTCATCACCGTTGCGTAACCTGCGGTGATTGCTGCCGCCACCATCATTGCGCCGATGAACATCTTAATTCGCCGTGTGTTGTTCATGATCTCGTCTCCTTTCTGTTTAATCACACGACGTATTACTGTTCATCGTCTCCGGCGTCAGAGAATGCGGCGTCGGCATTCGATACGGATGCGCCCCAGACCACGCTGGTGGCGGAAGTGCCAGAGCTGGTGCTGGCGCCCCAGACAACGCTAAAGGCGCTTAGCAGGTTGCTGTTCCAGGGCAGCGAAGTGCCCCAGACCACGGATGTGCCGCTCACGGTCGAAGCACCCCACACCACTGAGGTACCCCAGACCACCGAGGTTCCCCAAACCACAGAGTTGGGAGATACGGATGTGTTTCCGTAAACCAGCGAAACCGTGCCGTTGTTGTAGGTGACGGCCGGCGAAAGAGCTGCGCCAACCGTGGCCGGAGCCAAGGCCGAACTGGTGGTTGCGGACTGCACGTTCAGCACTCCCGATCCAACCGAAAACAGATCGTAGAAGGACGTGAAGGTCTGCGAGAGGTGCGGGACCCAAGCCGAAGTTGAGACGAGTCCGAGGGACACGTTCATCTTCGTAGAGGTCTGCATCAGACGAGCTTTCACTTGATCCGGAGTCAGCGTGCTCTGTTCCTGTAGCAACAGGGCTGCCGCTCCGACGACAGCGGGGGTGGCCATGCTGGTGCCGCTCAGGGTGAAGTAGTCGTTCTTGCCGTCGCTGCCGGTTACCAGTTCCGTGGGAAACTCAGCTTCCAGAGTGGCTCCTGGGGCAGACAGAGAAACGATGTCGTTGCCCGGTGCCACCATATCCGGCTTCACAATGTGATCGTAGGTGGTCGGGCCCTTTGAGCTGTAGCTTGCCAGAGTTTCTCCCGAAACCGAGGTAGACCCATTGCTCTTGGTCGCACCCACCGTTAGTACGTAAGGATCGTTGCCCGGAGCCGTGACAGTTCCGTAGCCATTGCTGCCGTTGACGCTCAGGCGGCCGTAGTTGCCCGCTGCCACAACCACGACGATGCCGCTCTTCCAGGCCGCTTCCACTGCCTGGCAGAGAGGATCCTGCGAGTAGCTGACAAAGATTCCGCGTCCCAGCGAAATGTTCATGACGCGGATGTTGTAGGTGCTCTGCAGTGCAACGCCTTCCTGGATCGCCGCGATTACCGTGCTGTCGGTACCCGCGCCGTTCATATCCAGAGCTCGAAGATCCACAAAGTTGACGCCGGGGGCTACGCCTTCATACTGGCCGCCGGACATAGAGCCGTTGCCGCCGATGATGCCGGCGACGTGCGTGCCGTGACCATAGAGGTCATACTTCGCGCCGGCAGAATTGCTGGTTGCCGTTCCAGTGAAGTCCTGGTGATAAACCACACGCGATTTACCGCTTGCGTTCTGCAGATCAGGGCTGCTGTCGTTGATGCCGCTGTCGATGACGGCCACGCCAACGCCGGCGCCGGTGAAACCGGAGCTCCAGGCCGAAGGCACGCCAGTGGCGACGTCAGTCGTCTCATCCAACACATTCATCGGATGATCGATGGTCACCGATACGATCTCAGGATCAGACTCCAGGGCAGCCAACGCGCTGACCGGAATCGTGAAGGCCGCACTCTTGATCATGTGCAGCTTCGCGTTCACGCGTCCGCCGCGGCTCTGCATGGTGGCGTAGTGCGCCGCCGTGGGAACCTGTTTGTACTGCACGATGACCTTCACGGTCTGGCCGTGCGTGGTGCCTTGGTGAGCTTTCGCCAGAAGTCCGGAAAGTTCGGGAGCGATCCGGGAGGTGAACCGGCCGTTGCCCTCAGCCATGAAGTCGTTCGAACGCTGCCCGAACGCCATTCCGGTCGCGAGGAGCAGCGTCATGGTTAGGCGCTTGCCCCACGCGGCGCTGTGTCGCTCGCCGCGCCCCTTAATCTTGGTTGATTTCTTTCTGTACTCCATAAAATCTCACCCTTCTTTCTTGAACGGGGGACGAACGAATGTCTTGGCCCACTGAGCCTGTTGCACGGCGGCGGCCAATCGATGGGGCGTAAGTAGCTGATTCTGCAGGGGATTGATTGGGCCGCCTCAGGCTAATTTGGGTCAGTCTGTCCCGCTGGGGTGGGCGTGGGACACACTGTCCCGCTCAGATCGGGGAGCAAAGTGACTTCAGTCCTATGGCAGAGGGTTACGTCCAGAATGAGGGCGTACGCGCAGGGTACTTGTCGAAAAAAGATTGCTGGAATGCGGGCTCTACAGAGTTGCCGCTTTGGCTGCAGCCAACTGGTGGGGCATCTTTGGCATGGCTGCCATCAGGCGCTGCGTGTATTCGTGGCAAGGCTGGGTCAGGACCTGGGAGGTGGTTCCGGTTTCCACGATCTGACCTTGGTGCAAGATGGCGATACGGTCGCAGATGTGCGCCACCGAGGCCAGATCGTGGGAGATGTAGAGAATGGACATCCCGGAGCGGCGGTTCAGTTGGCGGAACAGGGCCAGGATTTCAGATTGAGTAATCACATCGAGGGCGCTGGTGGCCTCGTCGGCGATTAACAGCGCTGGACGATGCAGGATAGCCATCGCGATCAACACGCGCTGCGCCTGGCCGACGCTCATCTGCGACGGGAATTTTTGCAGGAATTCGTGGCTCGACGGTAGACTCACGCTTTCGAGAGCCGCGCGGATCGTGCTTTCGCAATCGGCGCTCGATCCTTTGGCGTGTGCGCGCCACGCTTCTTTGAGTTGAGTGCGAATCTTCAGTGCTGGATTCAGCGACGAGAGCGGACTCTGCAGGACGAGGGCAATTTTGCGTCCGCGTAGAGAGCGCAATTCGCGCTCGGTCAGAGTCACAAGATCCTGGCCCTCGAATGTGATCGCACCTTCAGTTTTCGCGCGCTTGCGATCGAGCAGGCCGAGAATCGCCATGGCCATTGTGCTTTTGCCCGAACCGCTTTGTCCCACCAGGCCGAGGACTTCGCCGCGCTGGATTTCGAACTTGACGTCGCGCAGCACGGCAGGCTTCTCCCCATAGCGCACAGTGAGGTGAGCGGCGAGAAGTAACTCGGGTTGGGTGCCGCTAGCCATCTATGTGTATGTGTTCATGACCGGCCATAAATCGGACGCATTCGTCCCCCCGGCCTTCTCTGCTTGATCTACTTGAGCGAAAGCCGCTCCACGTTCCAGTAAGTCTGCGGCGCCAGAATCACGGGGCTCGCGCCTTGCACAGACCCAGAGACGGCCGACAGGGCATTTCGATTCACGAGATAAAGAAACGGAGCCTGCTCGACCGCGATTTCCTGCACGCGATCAAAACTTTCCTTCCGCTTCTTTGCATCGGCGGAAGAGGCCTGCGCCCGCATCAACCGGTCAATCTCGGCTTCCCATGCGGTTTCCGGAGCTTTCTCCGATGGGTTCCACTGGTGATTCTCTGACGAACTCAGCCAGACATTCATCTGTTCGCTGGGGTCGAGTCCAACGTTCGTGAGGCCCAACAGGATAGCTTCGTAATCGAAAGTCTGCGTCATGCGCTCGATCAGGGAAGGGAAGTCGAGCGTGACTACATTCACCTGCACTCCGATCTTCTGCAGATCTTCCTGAATCATGGTCGCCATGCGTTCGCGCGATTTATTCCCTGCATTTGTGATGATGGAAAACACTACCGGGTTTCCGTCTTTGTCTTTGAGCGTCCCGTTCTCCAGCCGGAACCCCTCGCCCTGCAGGGCCTTGAGGGCACCGTCGGGTGAATAACCCTGGGGTTTCAGATTGGCGTTGAACCAGAACTTGTTAGCCGGAGAAACCGGACCCACGGCCGCCTGCGCGTGCCCGCGATAAACCACGCGCGCCAGATCGTCGCGATTGATCGCAGCGGAGATCGCCCGCCGGAAATTTGCCGAGCGGAACCAGCTTTTCTTGTACGCAGGCAAAGGGGATTTCGCAACTTGGTTGAACCACATCTGCTCGCTGTCGAGCGAAGGCCCCGCATCGTGCACGAGTTGTGGGGACGTTGCCGCCAGTTTGTCGAAATATTCGCTGTCGAGGGAATTGATCAGATCGATTTCTGCCCGCTTGAAGTGAAGCATTTCGACATCGCGGTTGGGTTGAATGTCGAGGCGGATGGAATCGAGATATGGCAGCTTACGGCCTTGCGCGTCGCTCTTCCAGTAATTCGGATTGCGCTTCAACAGCACCGTGGCACCAGGCTTGTAATCGGCCACCATGAAGGGGCCGAGGACGGCCATTTCTTTCTTGCCGGAGTGCGCCGAAAGAATCGCAACCTGATCGAATTGGCGATCGAGCCCGGCTACCGGCGCAGGAAATGTAATCGAAATCTGCGTGGGAGAAATGATTTTCGTTTCTACATTGCCCGGCCCGGAGCGGAATGCGTCTCCGGTCGGCGAGTGCAGAGCCGGATCCATCAGTTGCTGCACGGTGTAGGCGACATCTTCGGCGGAAAATTGTGTTCCGTCGGAGAATGAAACTCCGCTGCGCAGTTTGAAAGTGATCTGCTTGCCGTCCTTCGAGACCTTCCACGACTCCGCCAGTTCCGGTTCCAAAGCCTGTGTCTGCCGGTTCATGCGCACGAGTACGCCTCCGGTCAAGTACCGGATCGCGACGGAGGAATCGTCTTCCACCTTCAGCGGGTCGAAAGTTTTCGGTTCGGAGCGCAGGCAAAACCGGAGCTCGCCTTGCGCCAACGCCGAGCCTGCCAAAATTCCGAGACAGGCCATCGCCGCTAAGACTGCTTTTCTGCACGTTCCCATCTCTGCCAACCTTCTCTGGAGGGCTGTCATGCCGCCAACTCCTCCTGCTTCGAAAGTAAAAGTTGAAACGACGTCACCACGATTACGAGCAAGATCAACGGCACGAACTTCCACGGCTCTTCGCCTACTGAGACCAGGCCTTCCAGTTCCTTCAACAGGCTGCCCCAGGAGGGCATCGGCTCAGCGACGCCTAACCCGAGAATCCCCAGATTCGCCTCGCTCAAGATGAACGCCGGAATCGAAATCCAGAACTGCGCATACAGCACCGGCTTCAGATTCGGCAGCACGTGAATCCAGAACAAGCGCACTCCACGAATGCCGGAGGCGCGCGCCTGGCGCACAAAATCGGAATTCCGCAACGATCCGGCCGATGCGCACAGAACACGCGCGGCGCTTGTCCAGCCCAAAAGCCCCAACATCATAAACGTCACCAGCACAGAAACCAGAGGAGTGACATTCAGCGGCATCAGTGCGCGAACCGTGATCAGCAGAAAGAGCCAAGGCAGCGAAAGAAACAGATCAGTCACTGCCATCGCCGCTCGCGCCCAAGCGCCGCCCAAGTATCCCGCTAAGCCCCCGACCAGAGCGGCCATCAACGTTGAAAGTAGGGCCGCAGCGGGCGCTAGAAGCAGAGAGATTCTCGTTCCGTAGAGTACGCGAGCAAAACGGTCGCGCCCAATCTCATCAGTGCCCAGCCAGTGTTGGCGGGAAGGGGCGGCGTCGGCCGCCTCGCGAAACTGCTTGGCATAACCCGCTGGAGCGAGCCAATTCGCGGCCAGCGACACGCTCACCACGACCAACAACACTGCGCACGCGAGCCAGCGCCAAAAGTTGTTTCGCCAAAGCTTCATGCTTCCTGGCCTCGAAGCACCTGTCCGATTACATCGGCCCCGGAATTGGCCAGCAAGGTTACGAGCGTCACCAGAATGGTTAGATTGGTCAACAACGGCAGATCGCGCGCCAGCGCCGCTTGCCACGCAAGTTGTCCCACTCCCGCGAGCCCGCACAAGGCTTCGACCGGAATCGCCGCCCCGACTGCGATGCTCACTGATACTCCCGCCACCGCCAGCAGTTGCGGGCCGGCAACTGGAACCACATGCCAGAATAAAATTCGCAACTCGCTCAACCCCTTGGCCCTCGCGGTCGTGATGTGCGGCAGCGCGTACGCCCTGGCCAGCAGATTGCGCGCGTAACGGTACACCTGCGGAAAAACAATGAGCCCAATGGCCAGAGCCCCCGGCACATTCCATAGCACCGACAACAAAGCCAGCACTGCGGCGGGTATGCAAAGAAATGTTCCGCTGATCGCGGTGGTCAGCGCGTCATAGGCCGAAATGCGCAACCATGCTGCGCTCAGAGCCATTGCCATAGCCGTGGCCCAGCTCAGGAGCAGCCCCATCCCCACGAGCCGCAGCGTCAACGGGGCCCGCTCGCGCAGCAGCGTGCTCACCGGCTGGCCGAGTGAAAGCGATGTGCCGAGATCTCCATGCGCCGCACGCTGCAGGGAATGAAAATAAAATCGAAAGATGTTGTGCTGATCGAGGCGCGCCTGACGCAAGGCCTGCACGCTGGCTGAATTGAGATGAGGATCGAGTTCGGCCTCATCGGAATCGAAGCCAGGCGCAAGCCGCACCAGGGCCGTGGAGAGAAACCCTCCCAGCAGAACCGTGGCGACGATGGCGAGTGCATGCCGCGCGATCGCTCGTAAGATCCTCAGCGCTAGCATCGGGCGCAACATCGTCCAGAGTCTCCTTATTCCGCCGTAGCACCGCGGCTCTTGCTGTCCTCTTCGAGCGTGACCGCGGCCGCGTGGTGCAGTTGTTTCATGGAGTACATTCGGCGGTCGGCCTCGGCCAGCAGGCGCTCGACATCGAACCCGTCATCTGGGCAGGTCGCCATACCAACGCTCAACGTGATTACATCGCGCCCGCAAACATGGCGGCCGGACTCGATGGCCGCCTGATTCAGCCGTTCAGCTTTTTCCGTGGCTGCTTCCGGGGTCAGCCCGGGAGCGGTGATGACAAACTCGTCGCCGCCCATGCGAGCCACGTAGTCGTAGCCGCGGCACACATCTTTCAGCCGCGTGGTAAATTCGCGAAGAAGTTTGTCGCCTTCCAAGTGCCCGAACGAATCGTTAATCGCCTTGAAGCCGTCGATATCGCACACCAGCACAGCGAGTGAAGTTTTCATGCGACGACAGCGCGCCACTTCCTGCGCCAGATGGACAAACAGGGACCGGGCATTGGGCAATCCAGTCAGATAGTCGGTGGTCGCCGAACTTTCAGCTTGCTGATACTTCAGCGCGTTTTCGACTGATAACGCGACCTTCGACGCTACGGCCAGCAAGATTCTTAAATGATCGGCAGCAAAGGCGTCGCGATTGGCGTGGTACATCGCCAGCACGCCGACCACTCCGTTGAGACCTTCGAGAGGCACAACGATCGCAGATTGCAGCGTGGTGTGCTTGGCGGGGTCGACAATGTATCCCGCTTCGACTTGCGGATTTCCGTTCACGATGGGCTTGCAGTTGGCTGCGACCCAGCCGCACAGGCCTTCGCCGACTTTGATTTTCATCGACGAGAGCATGCGGAAGTTTTCGCCGCTGACCAGTTCCGGCAACAGCCAACCATTCCGGTTCACGAATACGGCAATCGAATCGTAGGGAATCATCCGGCGCAGGCGCATCGATAACACTGAGAGCGTCTCGCTCAAACTTAACGACACGCCCAGATCCTGGCTCAACTCAAACATGGTTTGGGCTTCCTGCCGGGCGGACGCAATCGAGGTGAGGAAGTCGGCGCTGTCGGTCGAGCCGTGCGTGGGGTCGGTGCGTTCAAATCCGGTGGCGGGCGCCAGACCTCGTTCCACGCGGATTTCTTTCGACAGTCCGCGGGTGGCTGCGGTGTCTTCCGACATCTGCGCCATGCGCTCTAACTCGACATAGCGGCTTTCGAGAATCGCGACTACTTGCGGGTCAAACCACTTTCCCGCTTTTTCTTTGACTTTCGCCATGGCCTCGACCAGAGGCAGAGCAGGCCGATACTGGCGATGTGAGGCCAATGCGTCCAGACAATCGACTGCCGCGAGAATGCGGGCGCCAATGGGAATGCCCTCCCCGCTCAATCCTTCGGGATATCCCGTGCCATCCCAGCGTTCGTGATGGGAGCGGACGATCGGGGCCACGGGGTAGGGAAAGGCCACGCGTTCCAGGATTTCCGCGCCCACCAGCGGATGGACTTTCATCTTTTCGAATTCTTCCTTGGTGAGCTTGCCGGGCTTGTTGATGATTTGTTCCGGCACCGCGAGCTTGCCTATGTCATGCAACAGCGCCGCGGCGCGCAGCGCTTCGATTTCGCCCTCCGGCAAATTCAATTCTTTGGCCACTGCTATGGCGTAAGTTCGCACACGCTGCAGGTGGGTGTGGGTAGTGTGGTCTTTGGCTTCGATGGCGAGCGCGAGGGCTTCGATCGTCCGCATGTTCAGCGACGCGATCTGTTCGACGTGGCGTTTTTCTACTTCAACCCGCTCTTTTTCCGCTTCCAGTCGGCCCAGATATAGGCGGTAGGAGCGATACACCCAGTAGATCAAGGGCAGAACCAGCAGTGAGGTTTCCCATCCGGCAGTGCGGTTCACCACTCCAATCAGTCCGACCGCGGCAGCGCCGACCAGATAATACGGGAACGACCAGAAGTAGCATTCGGCCCAGACCTTGCGGCTCGATTTGCCTTCGGTGAGCGCGATCACGATCGAGATGGGCAACGTATTCGCGAAGAAAAATACCAGGGCCGCGACCATCAGCAGAATTGGTTTGTTCGATCCAAATCTCGCGACCAGCCAGTGGTAACTCAGATAAGTAAGCGCGCTGGCATTGGCCATCATGCCGGCGACGTTGAAGAGGACTTTGAACGGGTCGAGCCTTTTGCGCGTTTGCCACACGCTCTGCACCAAGCTGGCCATGCAGCCAATCAGCAGAGTTTCAGGAAGGCTCAGTTCCAGCACGCCGAGGAGGATGAACAGAAAATTCACCGACATGGTGCCGTCGATGCCGGGCAGTTGCACTTTAAGCCCGGAGGCCAGGACCGCGACGGCGAGGTAGCAGATGAAGCGCATCAGGTCCTGCGACTGCCAATGCCACAGGGCAAACCCCAGCACGACCACGCCGATGGACGCAGTGGTGCCGACGAATGCCTTCGTCTGGATCGATAATCCGTCTTTCTCGTCTGTCATCAACAACCCTGACTACTGCGGCCGTACCGGCCTCGAAGCGCGCTGTCCTCCGATGACGCCCTCGTCATCCTCCCTGCGAACACACGAAAATTTATTGCGCGGGCTTGTGCAGCCCGCACGCGGTCCTCGCGGAAGACATCTCTTCCGGTTCGAACCTGGGGGAATCGTATTGCAAGGACAGGGGGTTCTAAAGCTTACTTCGGTAACTAGGTGAGTCCGCCGTTCGGCGAAGAATAGGGATTACTTTCGTTACCCCTGGCCGAACACGCTTCTCGGTCGAATTGCCTGGCATGTGTCACCATCTTCCCAAACGTCCATGCCGACTCCGCGCCATAGTTCGGATCACAGTTCGGACCAGCAAGCGCCGCTTACGAATGCCGCGGAAAATGCCGGTGAGAATGTGAATGGTGGCAACGGGGCTTCTGCTCCATCCGAAATCGCCGTATTTTCAGCTGATTTGCAGGGAGAATTCACGGCATGCAATGCGGCGTTCGTGCGTCTATTCGGATATACGTCGGAGGAACTGCTGGGTCGCGACTTTTCCGCGCTCTTCACCCAGAACGATAAAGCGATGGGCGAGAACCGCTCTTTATTGCGGAGAGAGATTCTCGGTGCTACCGCTTCGCCGACGGGTTATCGCAGCCGGCTGATCGCCCGGCCCAAGACTGGCCCAAGTGTTCCGGTGCAGTTTACATCCTCGATGCTCAGCTCGACTCCGGCGGCGCTGATTGGGGTTGTTGTGCCGTTGGCGGAAAGCAAGGCCGCCGCCACGGTGCCAGGTTCCTCGGCGGAAGGCTCGGTCACGCCGGGAGTGATTTCGCGCAAGATCGACAATACCTTATTTATTCTTGCCAGCCCGGTGATGCATAAATTCATGGCGCTGGTGGATCGGGTGGCGGGCCATACCGAAACCGTCTTAATTACGGGCGAAACCGGCACTGGCAAGGAACTAATCGCGCGTACGGTTCACGAGTCTTCCAGTCGGCGCAGCCGGCCATGGGTCGACATTAACTGCGCCGCGCTGCCCGAAAATCTGGTGGAGAGCGAACTATTCGGATATGAGAAAGGCGCGTTCAGCGGCGCCGATGCCTCCAAGCCGGGCCTGTTCGAAATGGCTGACAAGGGTACGCTGTTTCTCGACGAAATCGGCGAACTGCAACTGCAGACGCAGGTGAAATTGCTGCGCGTGTTGGACGGCCAGCCTTTTTACCGTCTGGGCGGCCATCGAAAGATTAAAGTGGACGTCCGCATTGTGGCTGCCACCAATCAGGATCTGGAGGCTGCGGTTCGAGAAGGCCGCTTCCGCCAGGATTTGTTTCACCGGCTCGGCCAGTTCCAACTTCGAGTACCCGCGCTGCGTGATCGCCCTGAAGACATCGTCGCCTTGGCTGAGCACTTCTTGCGGCTAAAAGCTGCGGGTAAGAATTTCTCCGCACAGGCGATCTCCGCGCTACTCTCTCACGCGTGGCCGGGCAACATTCGCGAGCTGCGGAATCTCGTCGCCAAAATGGCGATGGAATCTTCCGGCTCCGAGATCGACTTCACGCGACTCAGCGCGGCACTCACGGGCGAGCCGACTGCGCTGCGGCAAACTGCTTCCATGCCGGTGAGCAATCTCGACAGTATGGAAGAGCAGATGATCATTAAAGCGCTGGAGCGTACCGGCGGACAGCGCACGCTCGCGGCTGAACAGCTCGGCATTTCGCGCCGAACTCTCAGCCGCAAGCTTAAGGAATACAACATCAATTTTGCGCCCGGAGAAACCACAGCCTCGCTGGGGTTCATCAGCAACGAACAGCAGAAATTTTTCCGCACTCGGGTCGAGATCGCGGTGACGGTAAAGAACTCACAAGGCGAAGAGATTCAGGTCCAGGGCGTCAACCTGAGCACGGGCGGCATGGGCCTAGACGGGTTGAAAGAGCCGCTGCGTTTTGCGGGATTGCTCGACGTCAGCTTCGTTCTGCCCGAAAGTGAAATCCTGTTTCAAGCTAAAGCCCGCCTTATGTGGATCGGCGACGAAGGCCGCGTCGGCATTCGCTTCGCCGTCATCGAGCCCGCCCTCTTCGAAGAACTTCAGCACTGGACCAACCGCAAGATGAAAGAAGAAGGCTGGGAATTCCCCGCCTAGCGGGCCTTTTCCGGGCATTACTATCGCCGGCAGTATGCAAGAACTTTCATCCTTGACGCGGTAGCCGCCCCAACCCAGAATGGTTGCAACTCCCCTACGTCTCCTCGTGTTTCCTGGGCCTTGCCTGCGAGACATGACGGAAAAATTCCCAGCTTTATGGAAGCTCCCGAGCGGAACCGTGATGGCGTCCGCCGGATGAATTAACAAACGCGCTTTGCATCGGGCCTCGATCCCCCATCGGCGTCCTGATAAGAAGACCCACGTTCTCCTTGACGAGAGGATTTATGACAACACTCACCCGCCGTGTATTGACCCTGACTGCCGCGTGCCTTTTTCTGAGTTTTGCCGCGGCCTTGCCTGTTCTCGCTCAAGACCTGACTGCGAACCCATCCTCGCTCGCATTTGGAGACGTGTACATCGGCGTGCCTTCCGGCAGCAAAGTGCTGACCATTACCAATGTTTCTGGTGGTGGACTTACGATTGACAGCATCAGTTTTGATTGTGCCGGCTATGGGATCACTTCTGGAGTGGCGCCTTTTTCCTTCGGCCTGACCCAGAGCATCACGCACTATTCGATCTATCTGGCGCCGACCGCGCCGCAGAACTATAACTGCAACTTCATCATGTCGTTGAACGATGGCACCGAGGTGAAGGTGCCCATGACCGGCACCGGGGTCGTGAGTACCGGCGTCTCGAGCTTGAACAAGTCATCGTTTACCTTCCCGAATCAAAAGCTGGGTTCCACGAGCGTCGGACAAACGGTTACGATCACAAATTCCGGGACCGGCCCGATCCAACTGACTGGCATCACGCTGTCGCCGCCCAGCTTCACCACGAATAACATCTCGCTTCCCGCCAGCATCGCAGCCGCAGGCACGCTTGCCGATTACGGTCTACTACACGCCGAGCGGCGTCGAGTCAGAAACTGGAACGCTCGATCTCACCTATACCCAGGTTCCCGACAACGGAGTAACCCTCAACGGCAACGGAATCGCGCCCACAGTGCTGGCAGTAACAAGTCCGCTGGCGCTGCCGCAGGCTACACAATCGGGCGCCTATGAGACGACTTTGACCGCTGCCGGCGGTTCCGGATCCTACACCTGGGCGCTGGCATCCGGCTCGACTCTGCCTTCCGGATTGACTCTATCGAGCACCGGCGCAATCACGGGGACGATTGCTTCGACCGTCTCCGCCGCGAATTACACGTTCACGGTGAAGGTCACCGACACCAGCACGAGCACAAGCGCGACCGCGGTGCTCTCGATCGGTGTCTTCGCCAACATGGGCGACAACTGCAACGACATTTCCTTCGACGTTCCGAACACTACGACTCCGATGACGGCGCTGACCGATCTCGGCACTGGAACTTATCAGGGATCCGAAGGCGGTTTGTATCCCAACGGCAGCAACGTTCGCCCGGCATCGCACGACTCTGATGGCGTGGCCTTGGCGAAAGCGATTGTGCCGCTTGATTCCAACGGCAATTACAGTCCGACCGGAAAGTACGTGATGATGGCCATCGGCGAATCAACGGCGCAGAACGAATTCGGCGCCTTTCAGCCCCTCGCCGCCGCCGATCCGGCCACGAATCCGAACCTGGTGATTGTCAACGGCGCCCAGGGCGGTGGTACGCCTTACGACTACGAAAATTCGAACTCGCCGTATTGGGCGACTGTCCTTAATAACTATTTGCCGCAAGCCGGCGTCACCCCCGCACAGGTAGTTGTGATCTGGGTGGAAGACACGGATGGCATCGCGAGCGGCACTTTCCCCACCGACATTGCCGAGCTGCAGACCGAATACGAGAACATGATGCAGACCATGCACACCCTGTTTCCGAATCTGAAGATGGTCTACTTCTCCTCGCGCGTGTACGGCGGATATTCGAATGGCGTCGGAACGCCGGACAATCCTGAGCCCTACGCATTCGAAGTTGGCTTCGCAGTGAAGTGGGCGATTGGCGATCAGCTGAACGGCAACGCCAACCTGAACTACAACCCGCTGCTCGGTCCTGTGGTAGCTCCGTGGATGTCATGGGGACCGTACTACTGGTCGAACGGCATGCTCGGCCGCAAAGATCACCTGGAGTGGGATTGCGAGGACTTCGCGGCTGACGGAACGCATCCCTCAGCGCCCTACGGCCAGTTGAAAGTGGCAACGGCGCTAATGGACTACCTGAAGACTGACGACACGACGACGCCGTGGTACTTGTCGCAGGCCGCCGTGCTCACCGCGACCGGCGGAAACAATCAGACCGGCACGGTCAGCACCAAACTGCCGACATCTTTGACTGTGACCGCTGCGAATGATGGCACGGGTGTTTCCGGCGTGAGCGTGGCTTTCGCCGACGGCTCGAACGGGACGTTCAGTCCCAATCCGGCCGTCACCAACAGCAGTGGCGTGGCAACAACGAGCTACACGCTGCCGAGCGCGCCGGGAACCTACACGGTCACGGCTACCAGCACAGGGTACGCGCCCGCGGCGTTCACTGAGACGGCTACTGCATCCTCGAAGGCTCTCAGCGTGAATGGTGGAAACAATCAGTCAGGAGTTGAGGGTACGGCGCTGCCGACGCCCTTGACGGTGCTGGCCAAAAACGGCTCGGCCGTCGTAGCTGGCCTGACTGTGAATTTCATCGACAACAAAGCAGGCGGAACCTTCAATCCGAGCAAGGCGGTCACCAACAGCAGCGGCATCGCGACTACCACCTACACTCTGCCGCCCACGGCAAAGACGGTGACCATCACTGCCGGCGCCATTGGCTATACGTCGGCGACTTTTACGGAAACCTCCACTCCCGCTGGCAAGATCATCACCGTGAGTGGTGGCAATAAACAATCTGGTGCTGCGGGCACGACTCTTCCGACGCCACTGTCGGTCGCGGCTCTCAACAACGGCGTTCCTGTCGCTGGGCTAAGTGTGAGCTTCATCGACGGCAAGAAAGGGACGTTCAGTCCGAACCCGGCGATCACCAACAGCAGCGGTATCGCCTCGACCAGCTTCACCCTGCCGACGACAGCCGGGACTGTGACCGTTACGGCGGGCAGCGTGGGCTACACCTCAGCGACTTTTACGGAAACTGTCACTGCTCCTGTGGAGACGCTGGCGGTCAACGGTGGCAATAATCAGTCGGGCAATGTAAGCACTGCGCTGCCGACACCGCTCACCGTGTTGGCGACGACCGGTGGCACAGTCACCGCAGGCGTCAGCGTTGCCTTTACCGATGGCGCAGGCGGAACGTTCAGTCCCAATCCAGCGGTCAGCAACAGCAGCGGCATCGCGTCAACCACATATACCCTGCCTGCCACGGCCGGGACTTATACGGTCACGGCCAGCAGTTCTGGCTTCTCCTCAGCCACGTTTACCGAGACGGCGACCAGTTCCGTGGCCGTGACTCAGCTGGGATTGTCTTCGGGCGGGAAGCAGACGGGAACGGTGGGAACGGTGCTGCCACTACCGATTGTCATTCTAGCCAAGGGTGCTGGCGGGGTGCTGGTGGCGGGAGCTCCCATCAGCTTTACCGATGGCGTGGGCGGAAAGTTCTCACCAAATCCGGCGATTACGAATTCCTCCGGGCTGGCCACCACAACCTATACATTGCCAACCGTCGCGCAGAGCTTGATCGTCACTGCCTCCGACGGGAGCGTGACGACCACGGCCAGCGAGAAGTCGGTGCCTGCGGCCGCTTCCAAGATTGCGATTGTGTCGGGGAATAACCAATCCGCGAATCCCGGCACCCAGTTGCCCACCATGCTGATTGTGTCCGTCACTGACACGTACGGCAACGCCATCTCCGGCTATACCGTGGACTTCAGCGACAACGGTGGTGGAGGTACGTTCTCCTCCACTACGCCGGTCACCAATACCTTCGGCCAGGCAGGCACCAGCTATACCACTGGATCGAAGGTGGGGACGGTGACGATCACGGCGGGGACCACCGCGACTGGCAACGTGAACTTCACGGAAACAGTGAATTAATCAGCCGCTTATCGGATTTGGCCCGGCACATAGCAATGATGTGCCGGGCCAATTTTTTTCTGGCGCTATCCTAAAAGAAATGGTTTCTAGCGTAGCGATCCCGCGACCAGCTCCCGCAGTCTCTCGGCTGCACGCTCAGGAGTGATGTCGCGCTGCGGCGTGCCCAGCATTTCGAATCCAACCATAAATTTGCGGATGGTCGCGGAGCGCAGCAGCGGCGGATAAAAGTGCGCGTGGAAATGGCATTCAGGGTGATTCCCGCCATCGCTGGGCGATTGATGGAAGCCCATCGAGTAAGGGAAGGGAACTCCGAAGACTTTATCGTACGTGGAGGTGACGCGCTGCAGAATATCGCTCAGCGAGCGCGCTTCGTGGTCCGCGAATTGGTTCATGTCGCCAAAGTGGCGGCGGCTGCAGACCAGAATCTCAAATGGCCAGACCGCCCAGAAGGGCACCAGCGCTATGAAGCCGCCGTTCTCGCACACCACGCGGACTCGCTCGCGCTGCTCCAGCGCTGTGTAGTCACAGAGCAGACATGAGCCGTGCGAGTGTCGGTACGCCTGCTGGGCCACCAGTTCTTTTGCGGGCGCTTCGGGGATCGAAGCCGTGGCCCAGATCTGGCAGTGCGGATGGGGATTGCTGGCACCCATCATGGCGCCGCGGTTCTCGAAAATCTGCACGTGGTTGATCGGTTCGACTCCGCTCAACTCCCGGAACTGTTCGATCCAGGTTTCGACGACTCGTTCAATTTCCGGCAGTCCCATGGTCGCGAGAGTAAGGTCGTGGCGCGGGGAGAAGCAAATCACGCGGCAAATTCCGGGCTCGCCCTCGGCAACCAGCAGACCCATGGCGTCGACGTCGAGGCGATCACGGGAGGTCTGTGGTTTCAGCGCTGCGAAATCGTTGTCGAATACAAACGTGCTCGGGTACACAGGGTTGCGAATTCCTCCGGACCGCGCATTTCCGGGACAAAGGTAGCACGTCGGATCGTAGGCGGGTTCACCGGCGGTGTGTAGAGTGCCGACTTCTCCCTGCCAGGGACGAGTTGCGCGATGCGGGGAAACCAGCACCCATTCGTTGGTCAGGGCATTTAACCGGCGATGCGGATCTTCGGTGAGTTTCAAATTGCGGCCTCGCAGCATTCTACGACGAGCCGGAGCGTGGCGGCGTCAGCTAAAGGAAGGAAAACTACCTGACGCGTTGGGCTCGCCGCGTGGCATAATCTTCGACAAATCTTCCAGGCAGGTGCCAACCGATGCGTTCCGTTGTGATAACCGTTTTCAGTTTGTGTTTTTGTGTTTTGAGCGTGAGCGCGCCATGTGCCGCTGCTCCCGCGAGCCCGAAGCCGTTGCAGATTTATTTCATCGACGTGGAGGGCGGCCAGGCGACGCTGATCGTCACCCCCTTAGGGCAGTCGTTGCTGATCGACACCGGCTGGCCGGGATATGAAGGCCGCGACGCCGACCGAATCCTCGCTGCCGCGCATCAGGCCGGCATCCAACAAATCGATTATGTGCTGATCACGCACTATCACCGCGACCATGTCGGCGGAGTGCCGCAACTGGTCGACGGAATCAAAGTGGGCACATTCGTTGATCATGGACCGAATCTGGAAGATTCCGAAGTGACCCGCGTCGACTATGCCGCTTATGAAAAGGCGATCGCCGGCCACGCTCATGTCGTCGTGAAGCCAGGATGGGGATTGCCGATTAAGGGCCTGCAAGTTCAGGTCCTGTCAGCGGCGGGAGAGCACATCACCAAGCCGCTGGCGGGAGCGGGGGAAGCAAATCCATATTGCAAGGCGGAACCGGCCGAGGCCGACGACGCGACTGAGAACGCCCGCTCCGTCGGCATTCTGCTCACGTACGGAAAATTTCGCTTTCTCGACCTCGGCGATCTCACCAAGAAAAAAGAAATGGAAATTGCCTGCCCCAATAACCTGATCGGCACGGTTGATCTTTTCCTGGTGACGCATCATGGCGCGGATCTTTCCAATTCGAAGCCTCTGGTGTGGGCACTGCATCCGCGGGTGGCGGTGATTGACAACGGTCCGCGGAAGGGGGCGAGCCCCGCGGCATGGCAGATCGTGCACGATTCTCCCGGACTCGAAGATCTGTGGCAGTTGCACTATGCTGCTGAATCGGACAAAGACCACAACGTGGCCGAGGATCGCATCGCCAACGTAAAAGAAAATTGCGAAGGCAAATACATCAAGGTGGCCGCCGAAGCGGATGGTGCCTTCACTGTGACCAACTCACGCACCGGGGAACAGAAGACGTACTCGAAAAAGTAAGAACCGCGCCGTCATGCGGCCCGCTGTCGCGTCGTCGTCTCGCTCGCCATAAGAAATTCTTACCCATGATCGTGATCGTGATGGGAGTCGTCGGGGCCGGAAAGACGACCGTCGGCCGCTTGCTGGCCGACCAATGCGGCTGGGAGTTCGCCGACGCTGACGATTTCCATCCGTCGTCGAACGTCGAAAAAATGCGCCACGGAGTCGCCCTCAGCGACGCTGACCGGGAACCCTGGCTGGCGCGACTTCGCTCGGCCATCCAGCAGTGGATCAAAGAAGATCGGAATGCAGTGCTGGCCTGCTCCGCTCTGAAACGCAGTTACCGGAAGGAACTGGCGGCCGGGCCGGAAGTTCGATTCGTCTACCTGAAGGGAAGTGCAGATGAGATTGCGTCCCGCCTGCGCACCCGACAGGGCCATTTCACCGGTCAACAAATCCTTGCCAGCCAGTTCGCCGACCTCGAAGAGCCTGAGGGCGCGGTAACAGTAGAGATCAAATCCACGCCAGAACATATTGTGGGCGAGATTCGGCGAAGACTCGGCTTAGCGTAGAATCCTCACACCACGGAACCGTACAAGGCACCCGAGCACGGCTGCCGACTGGAACGCACATTTGCAAACTGCCCCCGACCGCATGGAATCCGCCGTAGTCTCCCGACTGATGTTGCGGCTGATGCCTTTTCTGCTTCTCCTCTACATCGTCGCCTACCTTGATCGCATCAACATGGGTTTCGCCGTGCTGCAAATGCGCGGACAGTTGGGCCTGAGCGAGCGCGTCATCGGGCATGCCGGAGGCGTATTTTTCGCCGGATACTTCTTTTTTCAGCTTCCCAGCAATCTGGTGCTGGAGAAATTTGGCGTCCGGCGGTGGATTTCCGGGCTGATGGTGACCTGGGGCGTCATTTCCTGCCTGATGATGTTAGTGCGCGGGCCCGTCAGTTTCTACTCCATGCGCTTCCTGCTGGGCGCGGCCGAAGCCGGATTCTTCCCCGGCATGATTCTCTACTTAAAGCGCTGGTTCCCGGCAAAGGCACGGGCGCGCGCCGTGGCGTGGTTCATGTTGGCGAATCCAATCGCTGGCATTGTCGGCAGCCCCATCTCCGGCACGTTGCTCGGCCTGCATGGCGCGGGATTAGCTGGATGGCAATGGATGTTTCTGACGGAGGGCGTTCCGGCAATTTGCCTGGGAGCGACGGTGCTTTGGGTGTTGTCCGATCGCCCGCAGGACGCCACCTGGCTGAAGGGCGAGGAACGTTCCTGGTTGCTGGAAAAGTTGGCCGGCGAGCGACAGGCGGAGTCGAGCCTCAAGCAAGGCAGCTTCTGGCAGGTTCTGATCGCGCCTAGAATCTGGATGCTTTCCATCGTCTACTTTGGCGTTTCGGCCACTATGTATGGGATTACGCTGTGGCTGCCGAGCGTGATTCAATCCTTGTCCGGCCTGAGTAATTTCGCGACCAGCCTGATAGCGATCCTTCCGTTTGTGGCCACGACCATAGCGATGGTGCTGGTTGGGGCGAGTTCAGATCGTACTGGCGAACGGCGCTGGCACACGGCACTACCAGCGTTCGTTGCAGCTTTAGCGATCGTGACGGCGGCCTACGGAAAGGGACCGGCGCTGGTGATCGCGGGCGTTGGCCTCGCGATGGCCTTCGCCGAAGCGATGGTGGGGCCGTTCTGGGCCATGGCGACCTCGCAAATGGCCGGTCTTCCCGCCGCCGCCGGGATCGCCATGATCAACTCGCTGGCGAATCTGGGAGGGTATTTCGGTCCGGATATCATCGGACTGTTTCGGACGGCGAATGGCGGGTTTCGGGGAGGGTTTCTGGCAATTGGCGCGACTTTGGCCCTTAGCGGCACGGTGGCGTTGATTGTGGGGTGGGCACGGACCTCGGAACTGCAACATTCCCCGTAGTCCTGGAAGTATTCGTCCCGGGGCGTCTCGCTTCGTGACGGAAGTCCGACGATGTACCCTCTTCGTTCCGCCGCCCGAATTGTTTACAATAGCAACTTCGTCTGACTATTGACGAGTGGGCGCTCCTGTAGAGGCTCCGCATAGGAAAACATCGAACCTTGGAACCGACCAACCACAATTCCAGTACGGCCCCCACCGTCTACTGGCGGGTAGAGGGCAGCCTGCTCGATCTGACCGTGGTCCGGCCCGTGGCGTTTTTTACCTGGAATGCCCAGACGTTTTCCGAGCGCTTCCGGCGGCGGGGGCTGATTTTTCTGATGGCGCTGCTGCGCCCGTTTCTTTACTCCACAAACCGCAAATTTGCCACACGGGCGGTGCATACCGTGCTGCGCGGCGTGACTCGTGACCGCCTCGACCTGCTTGGCGAAGAATTTTTCCTCTACAAGCTCAAGCCGCACCTGAAAGAGCGCGGTGTGCGAAAAGTCCAGGAACTGGTGCAATCCGGGGCTGACGTTGTGCTCGTCAGCCAGGGACTGGAGCACGTGATGCGGCCACTGGCGCAGCACCTGGGCGTCAAGCGGATTGTGGCCAACCGACTGGAGTTTCGCGGCGGCACCGCGACCGGCAGGCTGCTGGAGCCGGTAATTCGGCCGCGTGGCGCGTTTGCAAAATTCAGCGAAGAGAATCCGGACGGCCGGCGCGCTCCGAAAACTCTGGCCCGCCAGTTGGACATTTCTGTCGAAGAACTACGGGCCGCAATCATTCCATCGGATCGGCGGCCGCTCTCGCCGGTTCGCCCGATCGTCCACTTCGACGGGCAGAGGCAGGCCCCGGGGTTTTCTGTGCGCAAGGCCTTCGCCGGAAAACATGTGATGCTGATCGGCGTCACCGGATTTATTGGCAAGGTCTGGCTAGCGAACACGCTGCTCGATCTGCCCGACGTCAAGCGGATCTATCTGCTGATCCGCCGGCAGAAGTCGAATCCCGCAGAGCGCCGTTTCGAGAAGATGGTGGAAGAGTCGCCCGTGTTCGATCCGCTGTTCGAGCGATATGGGTACGGCCTGCCGGATTTTCTGCGGGAGAAAATCGAAGTCGTTGAAGGCGACGTCACGCAGGCCGGCCTCGGATTGAACGCCGAAACTTCTCGCCACCTACAGAAAAATCTCGACCTGATTATCAATAGCTCCGGTCTGACTGACTTCAATCCTGATCTGCGCGATGCGCTGACGACGAACACCAATGCCGCGGTGAATGTCCTGGAGTTCGTGCGAACCGCCGACCACGCCGGGCTTTTGCATCTTTCAACCTGTTACGTTGCCGGAGAGCAGGACGGCCGCGTCGGCGAAAAACTGACTCCCAACTACAATCCGCGCGGGCTGCCGGAATTTGACGCCGAACAGGAATGGCGCTCGCTGCAGGAATTCGTGAGGCAAGCGGAAATCAAGGCCGAGAGCGCCGAGGTCACCTCGGGCCTGCGCATGCAGGCCCAGTCGAAGGAACATGCTGCGAAAGATTTGCAGGGCGCGGCACTCGAGAATCAGATTCGCAAGAACCGTGTCCGCTGGCTGAAAACGTATCTCACCGAAGCTGGGACGAAGCGCGCCAAGGAGTTGGGCTGGCCCAACACTTACACGCTCACCAAGAGTCTGGCCGAATCGCTGATCGCCAAACACGGCGCTGGACTTCCGGTTGCGGTGGTGCGTCCCGCGATTGTCGAGACTTCGGTGGCCAGGCCGTTCCTCGGATGGAATGAGGGTATCAACACTTCTGCGTCGCTGTCGTATCTGCTGGGCACATATTTTCGGCAGTTGCCCACCAATGAAAGCAAACGCCTCGACATTCTCCCCGTAGACGCCGTCTGCAGCGGGATGACGCTGATTGCTGCTGCGATCATGGAACGCCGTCACGATCCGCTCTACCAACTCGCGACATCCGTAACCAACCCGTGCGACATGGGCCGCTCCATCGAACTAACTTCCCTGGCGCACCGCAAGCACTATCGCGCGCAGGAAGGGCTGGAGTCCTGGCTGCGCCTGCGCTTTGACGCGATCCCGGTTTCGAAGACGCGCTACAACCGTATGTCGGCCCCCGCACAAAAGGCGATTGTGAAATCCATCCAGCGCATCATGTCGCCGCTGCCGCTGAAGAAAGCGCCGCTGGTCAAAACCGAGCGCAGCCTGGAGCGCCTGGAAAAACTCATTGAACTGTTCGAGCCGTTCATTCTGCTCAACGAGCACGATTTCGCCGCGGAGAATATCGAAAAGCTTTCGTACGCCCTCGTGCCGGAAGAGCAGGAGACTTTCGCTTACGACACGCGTTCGCTCGACTGGTGGGAGTACTGGATCAACATTCACATTCCGGCGTTGCGCCGCTGGACCTATCCGCTGATCGAAGGCAGGCCTCTGGAAGCGCGGCCGCCTCGCAACTTTCAACTTGCGCCCGTCAACGGAGAAGCCGTGAAGACTGGGACCAACGGAGCCACGTGGCGATATTCCTGACCGGATCAACGGGATACATCGGCGCGCATGTCGCTGCCAATCTGCTGGAAGGCCACGGCGCCGCGCTGAACGTATTGGTGCGGGCGCGTGATCCGCAGGAAGCGCAGGGGCGCTTGTGGCGCGCGCTGCAGATGCATCTGGATTTTCCACGCTTCTTCGAATTCCTGCAGACGAAAGTCCGCATCTTCTGCGGCGACCTGACCGATCCTGGTTTCGGCCTGAATCGCGACGAATACGACCGGCTAGTTCATACCACAGATTCGGTAATCCACTGCGCCGCGTCGCTGAATCGCAAGTCGGAAAAAAGCTGCCTGAACGTGAACCTGCGCGGCACGCTCGAAGTGCTTACGTTGGCACGCCACGCCGAGCATTACCACGGCCTGCGCCGCTTCAGTGAAGTCAGCACAGTCGCTGTGGCGGGCAAGCGGAAGAACGAAGTTGTGAGCGAAGATCGCTCCATTGAGTGGGACCGCTCTGACTACGATCCTTACGCGCGCACCAAGAAATTCTGCGAGCATATGACGCGGCAGTTACTGCCGGATACACCGAAAACAGTCTTCCGCCCGAGCATTGTGCTCGGCGACAGCCGCCACGCGGAGACCACTCAATTCGACATGGTGAAGGCGTTCGTCTTTCTTGCAGGATTGCCGGCCCTGCCGTTTCGACCCACCGACAAGATCGACATCGTGAATGTCGATTTTGTCGCCGACGCGATTGCCACGCTGCACCAGAAAGACCAGCCGCAGTTCGACACCTATCATCTATCCTCAGGAACCGGTTCCCAGACTTTCCGGGAATTGACGACCGCGCTCGCCGCGGCGCAACAGAAACGCGGCCCCGTATTTCTGCCATTCGCCGAAAAGCCGTTCTCCGGATCGGTGAACATGTTGGCCAATCGCAAGGGTCCGATCGGCCACGGCGCGGCCCTGCTGAAAGTGTTCATGCCCTACCTGGTGTGGAACACGGTCTTCGACAACACACGCGTGACCTCCGAGTTGAAGCGGAAGCCGGTACCGTTTTCGCAGTACAGTTTTCCGTTGCTGAAATTCAGCCGCGAAAACAATTTCGAATACCAGTACAAGTCCTGGCCCGCCGCCGCGGGAGGTAACGCCGCATGATGGACTTCATTCTGGAAGCCTGGGTCAGCGGCAACATCGAACGCGCCAAAGCGCGATGGATGCTGGGCGGAAACAAACCCTGGCAGCCCGGCGAGAAACTGAAACTGCTCTTCGCGGGATACAACGGCACGCGCAATATGGGTTCCGACGTTCGCGTCGACGAAATGCTGCGCCAGATCCGTCACATTCTGGGCGCGGAGCGGGTTGATTTCAGCGTGATGAGTCAGAACTTCGAATTCTCCAAAGGATATTTCGACGGCACCAGGCAAGTGCACCTTCCGGATATTTTCCCGCCATTTCTCTCCGACGAAGTTCCCAAACATCATGGAGTGGTGGCCTGCGAAGGCTCCATGTTCAAGAGCAAGTTCGCCAACGCCCTGACCACGATGATGATCGGTTCGCTCGGCATCGCCGCTGTAGAGAACAAACTTTCGGTCGGCTATGGAGCAGAAGCCGGCCACATGGATCCACTGGTCGCGAAAATGTGTGGGCGATATTGCAAGAATTCGCTGGTTATCACCCGCAATGAAGAGTCGCGCACTGTCCTGCGCGAGCTAGGCGTCCCGACCGAAGTTGGGCACTGACACCGCTTGGACCTTTGAGCCTCGACCCGCAGAATACGGACAAAGTGTCTTGCGGCAAGTCGGATGGGACGGAAAAACACCCGTTCTCGTGGTCTGCCCCATCAATCCGTTCGAGTGGCCAGTGAAAGCCTCGGTTGCCAAGTACGCTCTTCGCACTCTCGCTGGGGCCTACAAAGACAGTCATTACCGCACCGTCTATTTTCACAACTCAGGCCCGGCCGCCGATCGCGCTTACAAACATTATTGGACTTCGATTGCCAATGCCGTGGATGCGTTTCGCAAGCGCCGTAATGTTTTCGTGATCCTCGCCGCGACCGAGCGATTGGACGCCCGCCCCGCCAACCGCATCTCAGAGAAACTCGGCGGCGTGCCGGTTCTCACCTCCGACCAGTACAACATGTATGAACTGGTCAGCGTTTTGCGTTCCTGCCACATGATGGCATCGTCGCGTTATCACGGCATCGTAACCTCAATGCCGGCGCTCGTACCTTCGGCGGGAATCACGATGGACGAACGCATTCGCAATCTGATGCGCGAGCGCGACCACCTTGATCTGCTCATGACCGTCGACGATCCGGATCTCGAGTCGAAATTATTGGCGGCGCTGGAAACTTTGGCTACCCAGGGCGAGCGTATCGCGGGCGGCATTGCGCGAACAGTAGTAAAGAATTTGAAAGTGATGGCGCGCATGGGTGTTTACTTTGAGGAAGAAGTTCAGCGCCGGTATCCCGAATTTCCAACACGGACCGGCGAATGGAGTTGGGAAGACTATCTTCCACCGATGAACTCCTCACTGCGCCAATTGGTAGCGACCTACAGTTAGCCTAAGAGTGAGGACGTTTTTATCCGTGCTCTCTGCGGCTCATCTTAGCGACCTTGCAATTAAAGGCTTTGGTCCGCGGAGGGCAGGAAAGTACGACCGGGGAAACAGACCGAGCCCGAGAAAATGACGATGCCATTTGTTGGCGAAATCTTTTCACAACTCGATTCGGCAGCGGGGAATAAAGTGCTCCTCGAAATTCGCGACGGCCAGGTCACGGGCTTAACCGGCGCGGAACTTCTCGAGTTGATTCGCAAGGCGCGAACATTCCTAGCCTCGAAAAAATTGAAAAAGGGTGACCGGTGTGGCTTGCTGGCGCCCAACAGTATCCGCTGGGTGGCGATGGATTTAGCCGCGATGGCCGAGGGCTTGATCGTTGTCCCGTTGTATTCGCGTCAGGCACCGTCGGAATTGGTCGCGATGATGAAAGACAGCACTCCAGCGCTGGTCTGTTGCGGCGAAGCGAAGTTGCGCGATGGAATCCAGCAGAACTGGAACCAGGCACCGCCCCACTTCCTGTTCGATGAAATCTTTGCCGGCGTCGAAGGAATTCCGCTGGATCGCCCGCAAGTGCGCGACGCCGATCCGGTCACGATCATCTACACTTCCGGCACCTCCGGCGAAGCCAAAGGCGTCGTGCTGACTGCGGCGAACGTGGGCTTCATGCTGGGTTGCACCTCGGCTCGACTCGACTCGCTGATGGGCGGCCGAGGCGGGCAGGACAATATTTTTCATTACCTGCCCTTCAGCTTCTGCGCTTCGTGGATTGCCGTCCTGACTTTTATTCTGCGCGGCAGTCGGATCACGCTGAATACTGACTTGACGAAGATTCCCTCCGACATGCCCGCGACGGCGCCGCACTATTTTCTGAACGTACCGCAGTTGCTCGATCGCATGCGGCGCGGTGTCGATGATCAGATCGAAACCAAAGGCGGCCTCGCACTGGCAGTTTACTCGCGCGCCAAAGCGGCATGGATACGACGCAAAGAGAAAAAATCGCAGCCCGGTGATGCTATCTGGCTGTGGCTGGCCAATGCGGTGGTGTTTCCCGCGATCCGCAACAAAATGGTCGGCGAAAACCTCAGGGCGCTCATCTGCGGATCGGCCCCACTCACCCCTGAGACCCAGGATTATTTCAGCATGCTTGGAATTCCGGTCCTCCAGGTCTATGGCCTGACCGAGACGACTGGAATCTGCACCATGGACGATCCGGAAAATGTCGCGCCTGGCCGCGTTGGCCCGGCGATTCCCGGGATTGAGATGAGGCTCGGCAATTATGAAGAAATCATCGTACGAGGGCCGAATGTATTTCCCGGCTACTGGAATCGGCCGGAGCAAACTGCGGACGTGCTTCGCGACGGATGGTTTCACACTGGCGATCAGGGAGAGATGGACTCGGCGGGGAACTGGCGCATCGTAGGACGTCTTAAAAATCTAATTGTCCTCGGCTCCGGCCACAAGATCTCGCCGGAAACGATCGAGGAAGAAATTGCCCGCCAGTTGCCGGGCGCGCAGCAGGTGGTCATCGTTGGAAATGGCCGTGGCTATCTTTCGGCTGTTATCACCGGCAGTGTCACCGCTGAGCAGGTTCAATCCGCGCTGGATGCGGTCAATCCTCAGCTTCCGCACTACAAACAAGTGCGCGTGTTCTGCCTGCGGCTGGAGCCGTTCTCCATCGACAATGGGATGCTCACGGCCAACGGAAAGTTGAAGCGCGACTTGATCTCCGCGCACATGCAGTCGGAAATCGAGAACATGTATCAAGTAAAGCAGGCAGTCTAGAGTCGAGAGAGCAAGAAGGGATCAGGTTCGCGGTGAAGCAATTCAAAGGGCAAGCGCTGTCGTGGCAGGTGGAGAGCGGAGTAATCGAACTCGCGCTGCACCGCGAACCCTGCAACGAAATCGGCTCGCTCTCGCTGAGTGAATTGGAACAATTGGCGTCTGCGCTTGACGACTTGGAGAAAGATGCGCATTCCCTGATCATCTACAGCGAAATGAAGCCCGGGTTTTGTGCCGGCGCCGATCTTCGTGAACTCTACGAACGCTCGCAGGTCATGGAGAAATCACAGGCCGCCCGCGGCGTGCGCGACTTTCTGGAACGGATTCATTGCGTCTTGAATCGGATCGATGCCGCGCCCCTAACCACAATCGCCGCGGTTCATGGCGTAACCTTCGGCGGAGGTTTTGAACTTGCGCTGGCCTGCGATCTGATCATCGCCGACAAGATGGCGCGTTTTTGTTTTCCCGAGTTGAGGCTTGGATTGATTCCTGGTTTCGGCGGAATCCCGCGCCTGAAGCGCGATGTAGGCAATGCCGCCGTGCGCGATCTGCTGTTAACCGGCCGCAGCTTCAATGCCACCAAGGCGCAGCAGATCGGCCTAGTCAGCCAGGTCGTTTCCGAGGGCGAAGCTTTGCGCGCCGCGCGGGCGACCGCCGCGCAGATCGGAAAGTTCGACCGGCAGACGGCGATATCGGCCAAGCAGTTCATCAAGCCGATTCCGTTCGATGAATTGCGGAAAGAGATCGATATTTTCTGCGAGCTGTTTTCCCGCCCCGCTGTCCAGGCGGGGCTGAAGAAGTTTGTCGAGAGCACAGATTCGCAACCGTATCTGCCATAGCCGAAACTGAATTAAAATAGCCTTATGGAAACTGCTGAAAAGACGCTTGATGAAATACTCACGCTGGCAGCCGCACACTTCAAAGTGCCACGCGAGAAACTATCTCCTGACGATGACTTCTTCAAGGCGCTCGGCATCGACAGCCTGCAGACGCTTGATCTGCTCACCAAGCTGGAAAATCACTTCCGTGTGGAATTGCCGGACTACGAATTGCAAGGCGTGTCTGACTTTCGCACGTTGGCGGCCAGGATTCAGGCCCGGCTGTGAAGGGGTCCTGTTGTTAAGTGACCTCTAATTGTTGATTGCAAAGGAACGTCATCGACGGCCCCATATCCGTTTGACCAATCAGCAATCTACAATCAATCAGCACTTCCTATGCTCGATCTCCGCCAATACACTTGCCTAGGCGCCGCGTTGCGCGATGCACTCGACCGTTTTCCCGCTGAAATATGTCTGATCGAAGCCGAGCGCGATCGCGAAAAAGTCCGCCTGACATATTCCGATTTCAAAGAGATCGCCCTGCCCCTGGCCCGGGCTCTGGAAGACGCCGACTACGACGCGGGCGACCGCGCCGCCATCATCATGACCAATCAGTCGAAGTGGCTGATCTCTGCGTACGCCATCTTTTACTGTGGCGGCGTGCTGGTCCCGCTCGATTACAAGTTGACGGCGGCGGAACATCTGCAGCTCCTCGCGCACTCCAAGGCCAAGGTGCTTGTCGTCGAATACTACTTGTGGCGCGCGATCATGGAGTCGCCCGACTTCCAGCAGATCGCGACCAAGATCGTTCTCGTCACCGAAGCCCCGCTGGGGGTGGAACTAGCTGGTGCGTTCCGCTGGGAAGACTTCAAGCGCAAGGGCGCTCCCGACTTCGTGATGCGGCAGAAGGACGATGTGGCCTGTATCGTCTATTCCTCGGGCACCGGAGGACGTCCCAAGGGCTGCGTGCTGACTCACGAAAACTATCTCGAACAGTGCCGGGCCTTGACCGCGTGGTACCCGTTCTGGCCGGGAGTGCGTTATCTGAGTATTCTTCCCACCAATCACGCCATCGATTTCATGGTCGGCTTCATCGGCCCGTTCGTCTGCGGAGCATGCGTGGTGCATCTGCGTACGCTGCGTCCTGAGTTCGTGCGCGATGCGTTTGTGCGCTACCGCATCACATATGTGGCGCTGGTTCCCATGATCTTGAAAAATCTTGAGCGCGGCCTGCGCGCCAAGTTCGACGAGCTGCCTGCGTGGAAGCGCGCGATCCTCAACACCATGATCGCGACCAACCGCATGCTTACCCGCCGCCGTCCGAATGTGAAGCTCAGCCGCATGTTGCTCTCCAACGTTCATCGTGGCTTTGGCGGCCAGGTGCTGGCGCTCATTACCGGCGGCGCGTTCATGGAACCTTCCACCATGCAATTCTTTTACGATCTTGGGATTCCTGTGGTCAATGGCTACGGACTCACCGAAGCGGGCACAGCGATTACGCTCAATGACCTGAAACCGTTCCGAGCTGATACCGTCGGCAAGCCGCTTCCTGGAGTCGAGTTGCGAATTCTGAATCCCGACGTTGACGGTGTCGGTGAAGTCGCCGTCCGCAGCAAAACTGTAATGTCGCACTATCTCGACGATCCCGAGCTCACGCTTGAAACCATTGTGGATGGATGGCTTCTGACGGGCGATCTGGGCCGTTTCGAAAGTGGCGGCCACCTGCAGCTCTTCGGCCGCAAGAAGAATATGATCGTCACCGAAGGCGGGAAAAATATTTATCCCGAGGATATTGAAACTGTATTCGACGGTCTGCCAGTGAAAGAGTACGCCGTCTTTGCTACCAACTATGTCTGGGCGAAAAAAGCGTTGGGGCGCGAGAGTCTGATTCTGGCGCTGCGGTTGGAGCAGAGTCAACAGTTTGACAGCAAACTGCTGGAAGAGATTTCCGCACGCAATCGCCGCTTACCCGATTTCAAACGGGTTAGCGGATATTTGATTTGGGAAAGGGATTTTCCCCGAACCGCTTCGATGAAAGTGAAGCGCCAGGTTCTCGCGGAAGAGATTGGGAAATCTGCCGGGCGGGAATCAGTCGCTACGTTGTAGTCGGCCGGTTACATGCGAGTCGTTATTTGTTTCGTCCGCTACGGTCGAAAAATGGATCGGAACCCTTGGGGCAATCTTATCTCGCAATTGTGAATCCGGCGGCAGGAGGCGGGCGTAGCCGCAAACTCTTGGGGCCCGCACTCGCGCGACTGCAGGCTGGCGGCATCGAGGTCAAAGTCGCGACCACTCACTCGCCGGGTGAAGCGACGGAGATCGCCAGAACGGCCTATGGGCGTGGTATTCGCCACTTTATCGCCGTCGGCGGCGACGGCACTTCTTACGAGATTGTGAACGGCCTCTACCCGCAAGCTATCGGCGGGGAGAGCCCGACGCTGGGATTTCTTCCGCTCGGTACCGGCAATTCTTTTCTGCGGGACTTCAGCGATAAGGGCGTCGAGTACGGAATCGAATCGCTGCTCGCCAAGCGGAGCCGGGCTTGTGACGTGATGCGCCTCCGTCACCGCTCCGGCGTGATCCACTACATCAATTTATTGAGTATCGGTTTTTCAGCCGACGTCGCCACCCTCCGTGCCCGTCGGTTCGGTTCGTGGGGAGAGCTTGGATACCAGGCCGCGATTTTTCTGACGCTGGCTCGATTCAATCGCCGACCTTTCCCGGTTCGAGTCGATAGTGCTCAAGACTTTGACCGTCGCCCGTGCCTGTTCCTGACTTTCAGCAACAGCAAGTTCACCGGTGGAACCATGATGATTGCTCCGCAAGCCCAGATCGACGACGGGCGCGTGGAGTATGTTCGATGGGGGCCGATCGGACGAGTTGGGCTCATTCGCAATCTGCCCGGCCTATATGATGGCACCCACATCGAGCATCCCATGGCCGAGCGCACGGCCGCGGAGCGCATCGAGTTCAAGCTCGACGCCCCCGTTGATGTCATGGTGGACGGCGAAGTCCTGACGCTGCACTGTGAGGAATTAGATGTGCTTCCCAGCGCGCTAAACGTCGTGGCCTAAGAATGCGTGCGGAGGCCGTTAGGAACAAGAATCGTCGTGAACAGAGACCATGATATAAGGATGAGTCATGTCTGAAGAGCGGCGAAAGCGGCAAGAAGAACGCGACAGCAGCGTGAGTGACGGAAAAACCAAGAAGGCGATCACTTATGGTTTCGTCTTGATCCTGCTCGCGGCTGCATATCTCGGCGGTCGATACTACCGTAATCACAAGTATGATTCGTTCGCAAAATGCATGGCGACGAAGCAGGTCAAGATGTACGGCCTGTACTGGTGCCCGCACTGCATTGAACAAAAGGAAATGTTTGGCGACGCGTTCCGTTACGTGCCTTATCAGGAGTGCGCCATTAAGGGCTCGTCAGAATTGGTTCCGGCCTGCAAGGTTGCAGGAATTAAATTGTTTCCCAGTTGGCAATTTGGTTTCGATCCACCGAAAGAGGGGGTCTTGTCCCTGGAAGCGTTGAGCGAAAAGACTGGGTGCACCCTGCCGTGAATCGAGTTCTTTTCGGCGTCATCGCGATTCTGGCATTGTCCGGCGTGATCGTGGCTGGGCTGTCTTTGCAGCGGCACTATGCAAAGTCAGCTACGACTTTTTGCGATTTCAATCAGAAGTTCAGTTGCGATATCGTGAACCGCAGCGAGTACTCGACGATCCAGGGAATACCGGTAGCCGGGATCGGAGTGGCGGGGTACGCTTTATTGTTTTGGCTTTCGGCATTCAGGAAGTCGCGGCGCGAGACGCCGAACCGGCTTCTGGGCGCGGCTTTGGCGGGACTCGCCTTCGCCCTCTACCTTACCTACATCGAAGCTTACGAACTGACGACCTGGTGTATTTTGTGCCTGATCTCGCTCTCTCTTATTTCCCTGATCAGTCTGCTTGCTATCGTCGTGAGAGTGAAAACCGTGAGAGTGTGAAGCGCCGTTTCCGTTGTATTCTGATATTGCGCTTTTCCTGATGGAAGAAATCCAGCACACTGAGAGCTCGGCCTTCGAACCTTCTGCCGGCTTTATCCGGGGACAGGCTGCGACCGGAGATTTGCGTCTGCACGAGTTTCGCAGCCGAATATTTCGTAACACGCGATTCTTGCGCGTGTGGCTGCCCCCCGGCTACGACGATGCAGAAAACGTCGGGCGGCGTTATCCCGTCCTCTATTTGAACGACGGCCAGAACCTGTTCGAGCCCTCAAGTTCTTTCAATGGCGTGGAATGGCAGGTGGATGAAACCGCCGACCGCTTGATCCGCGAAGGCGTGGTTCCACCGATGATTATCGTGGGCATCGACAACACCGGCCGGGATCGCATTCGCGAATATATGCCGCACCGCTCACTGCATCCCATGATCCTGCGCGTGCAGGGGACGCGCTATCCGGCGTTTCTGTTCAAGGAAGTATTTCCGTTTGTCGCGCGCAATTATCGTGTCGCCAGTGGGCCTGAAAACACGGGATTCGGCGGATCATCATTGGGAGCTCTGATTTCGCTTTACACCGCGGCGGTGCGTCCGGGAGTAATTGGCCGGCTGCTGCTGGAAAGTCCGTCGCTCTGGGCCTCCAATCGCCAATTGATCCGCCAAAGCCGTGGCGTGAAACGTTGGCCCGAGCGAATCTTCCTGGCGACTGGAACTGCGGAAGCGGGCCGCCGGGATAAAGATCAGAGCATGGTCGACGACGTGCGCGAGTTGGCCGCGATCCTGGGTCGTGCGGGCCTGGACCCCGGTCGCCTAAGGTTACTCGTCGATGACGGTGCGGCGCACACCGAAGCTGCGTGGGCGCGACGTTTTCCTGAAGCGCTAACCTTCCTGTTCGGGAAACAGAGATAGAGTTGGTGCGTTCGCGACTTTTACAGCGTGCTCGCGACAGAAAACAACGAACGGCTGCGCGATATTTTCCAGAGCAAGAACACGGCAGCGGTCATCGCCGGCACCGATAGCTGCACGTGCGTCCATCGGGCAAAGGGTCCTAACAGAGGGAGCATGTAAATCAGGTACAGAAGAGTTCCCATCCACCACGTCGAACCGGTAAGCAACTCCCCGGCTAGCCAGTCGCCTAACAAAATGAACGCGGGGGCAAGAATTACCAGATCGTAAACTGTAAGATGCGGTGCAACGAGCACGCTTGCCAGCACCAAAGCGGAAAACCGCAGAGCCAACGGCACGGTGTCCCTGCGTTTCCACAGAGCGATGGTTAACCCGAGAACGACCACAGCGCTGATTCCATAGAGGACGAACGAAATGCCAGCCCATGGCAAGAGCATGGACCAGAACGTTCGCAACGAGTGCGTCTGATAGAGCTTCGGTTCGAGCAAAGGCAGAACACCGCGGACGTTGCGAAGCAAGAAGACCCAGCGCCGCAATGGTTCCGCGCCATAATAGAGAACTCCCGTTCCGAGTTGCGCGGTTGCTGAAATGGCCGCACCCAGCAATATTTTCCACGCTCCGAGGGACACGAACACGATGGCTGCAGCAAGCCCAAGCTGCGGCTTGAAAATCAGACAGCCAAACGCGAGGCCAGCGAGAAAATCCCGCCGATCTCTTAACGAGAAAAACATCAGGGTGAAACACGCGAGCGCGATCGCCGAGGTCTGCCCCCACGCGATCAAGTGAAAAAATGCGGGAAAGGCTAGGGCTGCGAGTACGACAGTTCCGCTGGTCCCGCGCAGATTCGGACAGGTGCGCCAGATGAAGTAACAACAAAATCCGTATACGGCAGCGCTGCAACTCCACCACATTACCAGCGCCCAGCCGTACGAGAGATGAGCGAGCGGCGCGAACAGAATGGAAACTTGCGGAGGGTACAGCGGCAGGTAACGAATTCCCGCAGCCTCCGGCACGCGCGCAGCGGCCAGCGCGGCCTGTGCATTCATGTCGTACAGGTCGGCCCCGCGATGAGTTCTGGCGAGCGAACCAAGAGTGTAGAGATGCAGGAAATCCGTTCCCTTCAGATTTCCGTTACGGTCGCGCAGGCCGGGCGTAGCCAGGTTCCACAGATAGATCGACCACAGACATAGCGCCAAAATCGTAGCGTGAGCACGTAAACGCCGCGCCGTGAGCCATGCACTCGGAATGGGCTTAGTCACCATGGGTTCGATTGGTCGCCGCCGACACCAGCGAGCGTCAGCTATCAATTCGGAGAAAGTCCAGATCTATAGGCGACAAGCTTGGGCGAGGGATCATCGGCCTCGATCCGCCACGCGCGCCGGTCTTTGAAATAGAGCAACAATTCCTGATTCCGGCTGTCCCCCATGTCGCGGGCCCAGACTACTTTTGACGCATCGATGTCGGCTCGATTAAATATCCAGTCGATGTGAGAGCTATGGCCGGGACGATAGTGCACTACCACGAGATGTTTGCCTGGCATATTCTGCAATTCGCGCACGATCTCGTTTCGCGGCAGATTTCCCCTCTGCCAGAGAGGCTCGATCTGTGTACCGGTCGCGACTGCGGTGAGACGGAGAACGACCATCGCAATGCAAACCGCCGGGATCGCCCGCACCAAGCCCGGTCCAAGCGGCTTTCCGTGCCGTCGATATAAGCTCAAGTGCCGCATGCATTGTATGAGCAAGAGATAAAACAGCCCAAAGGCGGGCGCGAGATAATGATCGAGCGTCCAAGTCTCGATTAATATGCCTACCGCAATCGCTCCCAGCAACAAAAGTGGAAGCTTCATCTTGCGATCTCGAAAGAGCAGCGGAAAAGCGAGAAGAGGCAGGGTAAACACCGGACCCACGTAGAACATCCAGAGCCGGCTCAACTTATGGCGAAGCCGGCGAGCGTAGCCCAGGACTGTCCTTCCATTTTGATAGTCGCGCAATTCCCAGTTGATGTAAAAATCCTCCATCTCGGCGTGATGGTAGACGGGCTTCGGCCGAGGGCTTTGCCAGACGAAGTAGGGTGCCACGGCATAAGTATCCCGGTTCACCTGGTAGGGCATAACCCAGGCGTTGCCCGTGACGCTCTTAAAGTAGTAGCCCATGACTGCCCCGGTCGCGCCGAGAATGAGAATCAGGGGCAGGACCACGCGGAGAAAAACGGTCGCGGTAGGAATTCTCTTCGGTTTCCAAAGCCAAACCAGCATGGCGGCTGCGATGGGCAAGCTGAAGACAAAGCCTTCAAAGGGCCGAGTGTTGGCAAGGATGGCCAAGCCGATACCCATGAGGATGGCGTCGCGCAGCCTTGCGTGATGCTCGATGCGAGGCAGCGCACCCAACACGAGTACGCCGCCGAGTGCAGGCAGGGAACTGCCGAAGTAGCTGTTCATCCAGTAACTGAGAAGTCCCACATGCAACATCGCTAAGGATGCTCCAAACAGCGCCCAGGCTGGTGGAACCCATGCCTGAAGCATCCAGCAAAGGACGCCGCACATCGCCGCGGTAGTGACTAGTTGGCCGATCCAGGGATGTCCCAGTAACTGGCCCACCGCCAGCATCATTCCTTGAGCGGGCGGGTACATCGACATATAAGTCGGGTGCTGAATGATATGGAAGGCTTCGAAGTGGATCCACATTGGATGCGTCGGATTGGTCAGCCTGCCGTGGGCGAAGGTGTCGGCCGCCAGCAAGAAGCTGAACTCGTCATGCCACATAGGCTGGGGGATGCCCCACAGCGGAATGAATACAACGCGCAAGAGCAACGTGCATGCCCCAACCGCGAATGCAGCGAGAGCCTTCCGTCGTGCCAAGCGCGAAAAAACTCCGCGGGGCGACGGAAATATAGGAGTCCTGGAATTGGGCGCGACTTTTCGCTGGGACAGCAGGGTCAACGCCACCGCTGCGATGACCAGAATCGATTCCACGATCGGGAGCAACCAGGGCGCGAGCGCGACGAGGAGTCTTGGCGATGGCCCGGATCCCATGGTTGGAAGTGTACAGCAGCAGGCGTTGGTTATTGCCGGCGCGGAAACACGGAAACGTTCTCCACCGGGATTAGCGGTGGAGAATCGAACCAGACGTTATTTGCCCGCGACTTCCTTCACGGCGATTTCTTCGAAGAGGCCATCTACGATCTGAATCATTTCGTCGTCGACGACGCGGTTTTTCGAAATGGCTTCTTTCAAGGGAATCGAGACAATTCGGTTGGAGCGCAGCGCGGCCATGCAGCCAAACTCGCCGCGATGCACCATGTCGATCGCGCCCAGCCCGTAGCGCGTCGCCAGCACACGATCGAAAGCGCTGGGCGAACCGCCGCGCTGAATATGTCCCAGCACAACGGCGCGGGTTTCATAGCCGGTACGCTTTTCGATCTCGCGGGCGAGAATGTTGGCTATGCCGCCGAGTTTGGCGTGACCAAACTCATCCTTGCCCATGTCCTGCAGAATCGGCGAGCCCGTGCCCGCGTCGGAGGAAAATTTCGCGCCTTCGGCCACGACGATAATAGAAAAGTAGCGTCCGCGCTCATGCCGTTGCCGAATCGATTCGGCGACTTTGTCAACGTCGAAGGGCCGTTCCGGAATCAGAATCACATCGGCGCCGCCCGCCACGCCGCTGTACAGCGCAATCCAGCCCGCGTCGCGACCCATGACTTCAACCACCATGACGCGGTTATGCGCCTCGGCGGTCGTGTGGATGCGGTCGATGGCTTCACACACCACGTTGCAAGCCGTGTCGAATCCGAATGTGTAATCGGTCCCACCCAGATCGTTGTCGATGGTCTTGGGAACTCCGATTACATGCAATCCCTTCTCGTGCAGTTTCTGCGCTACGGAGAGCGTATCGTCGCCGCCAATTGCGACCAGCGCATCGATCTTGTGCTTGTCGATTGTGGCCATGCAGCGCTCAATTCCATCGGGACGTTTCGACGGGTTCGTACGCGAGGTGCGCAGAATCGTGCCGCCGCGAGGCAGAATACCGCCTACCGCATCCAGGTCGAGAACCATGCTTTTGTCTTCGATCAGACCGCGCCAGCCCTCCATAAATCCGACAAATTCATCGTGATAATGAAATACACCCTTGCGCACGACGGCGCGGATGACGGCGTTCAGCCCAGGGCAATCGCCCCCGCCCGTCAACATGCCAATCTTCATCGTCTGCTCCTGTTCCAGTGTGAGTTCAGAAATCCTCCGAATGCACCCCGGCCGCGGGCGACAACATGGCCCAAAACGCAGGTGGGATCATGGTTCGGAAGCAATAGAGTAACATTAAATCGATTCACGCCAAAGCCAAACGGCCACAGAAAATCGTTCATGCGTGGCAAGGCCACTGCTACCAAAATTCCTACGGGAGGCACTGTTTGCCTTTCTCTGCGTTCTCTGCGCCTTTCTCAGCGCCCTCAGCGGTCAAAAGCTTTTTCTTTTGTCGTTGGCCGAAGAATCGAGAATCGCGGGCCATTAGCGATCCTGAACGCCTCATCCACAAAGCCATTGCGCTCAACGTGCAGATTCGACACAATGCTCGACGGACATGAACAAGACTCTTTCAACGTTCGCCTGGGTCGCAGTTGCCGTGCTGGGCGCGGCCGCGGTTGGAGTGGTAGCGGTGCGCCGCGGAGAGCCGATTAACGCGCTTTGGCTGGTGGTGGCTGCGACTTGTTGCTATGCCCTCGGATACCGTTTTTACAGCAGTTTCATCGCCGCCAAAATACTGGCGCTCGATTCCCGCCGCGCTACGCCAGCCGAACGCCTGGAAAATGGCCGCGATTTTGTAGTGACCAACAAGTGGGTTGTGTTCGGCCATCATTTCGCCGCGATCGCCGGACCGGGTCCGCTGGTTGGTCCTGTGCTGGCCGCGCAGTTCGGCTATCTGCCGGGAACGTTGTGGGTGCTCGCGGGCGCGGTTTTCGCAGGGTGCGTGCAGGACTTCGTGATCCTGCTTTTTTCTGTCCGCCGTGACGGCAAGTCGCTCACCGAAATGGCCAAGGAAGAAATCGGCCGCATCGGAGGCTTCGTCGCTTACACGGCAGTCATCGCGATTCTCGTCATCCTGCTGGGCGTGGCTGCGCTGATCGTCGTCAACGCGTTGAAAGACAGCCCTTGGGGAACCTTCACGATTGCGATGACCATCCCGATCGCCCTGCTGATGGGTCTTTATTTGCGTCGCATTCGTCCCGGCAAAGTGCTGGAAGTTTCCATCCTCGGCTTCATCCTGGTCCTGCTGGCGATCTGGGGCGGACAGTGGGCTGCGCAGACTCCACGCATCGCGAGCGTATTCACGCTGCAAGGGACGACTCTCGCCGAACTGATCATCGTCTACGGTTTCGCGGCGTCCGCGCTTCCGGTGTGGCTGCTGCTGACGCCGCGCGATTATCTCAGCACCTTCGTCAAACTCGGCACGATTGCTCTTCTTGGCATCGGCATCGTAGCGCTGCATCCCACGCTGCACATGCCCGCACTGACGCGATTTATTGATGGCTCCGGCCCGGTGTTTGCAGGAAAGATTTTTCCGTTTGCCTTCATCACCATCGCCTGCGGCGCCATCAGCGGCTTCCACGCCCTCATCTCCAGCGGCACCACGCCTAAACTGATTGCCCGCGAAACCGAAGCGCGCATAGTGGGATACGGCGCGATGATGTGCGAATCGGCCGTTGCCGTAATGGCGATCATCGCGGCCTGCGTGCTGCAGCCCGGAGTTTATTTCGCGATTAACAGTCCCGCCGGGGTAGTCGGCTCCTCAGCCACGGCAGCCACGGCGACCATTTCCTCCTGGGGATTTCCCGTAACTGCCGCTGATATGCAGAACCTGGCCCGCGCCGTGGGCGAGCAGACGCTGTTCAATCGCACCGGCGGCGCTCCCGCATTTGCCGTGGGCATGGCGCACATTTTTTCGCAGAGCCTTGGCGGCGCGACCGTGATGGCCCTGTGGTATCACTTCGCGGTCATGTTCGAAGCGCTATTCATCCTGACCATCCTCGACGCCGGCACCCGCGTGGCGCGCTTCATGATTCAAGACGCGATGGGACACATCTACAAGCCGTTAGGCCGAACCAGTTGGTATCCGTCGATCCTTGCTACGAGCGCACTGGTGGTGGGTGCATGGGGATTCTTCCTGTGGCAGGGTGTGAAAGATCCGCTGGGCGGCATTAATTCACTGTGGCCGTTGTTTGGCATCGCCAACCAGTTGCTGGCGACGGTCGCTCTGTGCGTGGCGACCACCATCATCATCAAGATGCATCGGGCGAGGTACGCCGCAGTCACGCTCGTGCCATTGGCGTGGCTGGTCGCCGTGACGTTCACCGCGTCATGGCACAAAATTTTCGATCCCAATCCTCGGGTCGGTTTTCTGGCGCAGGCCCGGGCTCTAACAGCGGGACCTGCGACGGCCGCGACCGCGCGCCTCATCTTCAATAATCGGCTCGACGCCGCTTTGACTGGCATTTTGGTGATCATGGTCGCGCTGGTGCTGATCGAATCCGCGCGCCAGTGGATCTGCGTGCTGAGCGGAAGAGAAGCGGCGCGCGTGAAAGAATCTCCGTTCGTGATGACGCGCCTGGCGGAAGGGCAAGCATGAGCCGATTGGTTAAAGCCGCCCGCCTAGTGCTAGACACGCTGCGTGAAATCTTCGACGAATCCGCCTACGACCGCTTCTTGCAACGCAGGCATATGTCGTCATCGCCGGCATCCTACGCAGCCTTCCGCGAGGAATTCGAAGACGCCAAGACCCGGCGGCCAAAATGCTGCTAGCTTTATGGAGCGGATATTCCGGTTTGCCACTTTTGGTTTATTTTTCATTTTTTATTTTTTACGCAACACGCGAAATGTGGGTTTTCGCGAACCAAAATGACACGAGGTGTAAGAGGCCGATGTCAAACCGACTGCTCATAGCTGCCGCATCCGTTCTATTTCTCGCGCTCGTTCCCCAATCCCTGGCCCAGATCACCGATTCCCGCCAGACCATGCGCCCGGTTATTCGCGGACGGCACGCCGCCGTGGCTTCGATGAAAGCCGAAGCCACTGAGGTCGCGCGCCAGATTCTCGAATCGGGCGGAAACGCCTTCGATGCCGCGGTCGGCGGCCAAGCCGCGCTCGCGGTTACGGACTTCGCCTACAACGGAGTGGGCAGCGATGCAGTGCTTCTCGTTTACAACGCCAGCGAGAAGAAAGTTTATTCCATTAATGCCGAGCCCCGTGCGCCCAAACTTGCCACCATCGAGTGGTACGAAAAAAACAACGGGGACAAAATTCCCGAGAGCGACGGTCTGCTCTCCGGAGGCCTGCCCGGCGTGGTTGACGCCTGGTACACGCTGCTGGACCGCTGGGGCACGATGAGTTTCGAGCAAGTCCTGCAGCCCGCCATTGATCTCGCCGAAAACGGTTTCCCGCTGAGCGAGATTGGCGCGTCCTACATCGCAGCAGGGCAGAAGATTCTTAAATATCCGACGACCACGAAAATCTATCTCCCCAACGGCCGGCAGCCACGAGCAGGCGAGATATTCAGAAATCCCGATCTCGCGCGCACGCTGCGAAAGCTGGTTGAAGCGGAAAAGGCCAATCACGCCAAAGGTCGGCACGAAGCGCTGAAAGCCGCCCGCGACCGTTTCTACAAAGGCGACATCGCCCGCGACCTCGCGAAATTTTCCGAGGCCAACGGCGGCCTCTTCCGCTACGACGACTTCGCTGACTACACGGTCGAAGTGGAGACGCCGGTTTCCGTCAATTACCGCGGCTATCAGGTTTACAAGAATCCCTCGGCCAGTCAGGGGCCAACCGAACTGATCGCGCTGAATCTTCTCGAAGGCTACGACCTGAAAGCCATGGGCCAAAATAGTCCTGACTTTCTTCACACCAGCGTCGAGGCGATAAAACTCGCCATGGCCGACCGTGAAAAATATCTTGGCGACATGGATTTCATCAAGATTCCCTACGACGGCTTGCTCTCGAAGGCCTACGCCAACGAACGAAGAAAGCTCATCGATCCCGCGAAAGCCTCGCTGGAACTGCGTCCGGGCTCGCCAGAAAAGTACTCCGCCGACTCATCCCCGCTCAACCGGCCGGTTCATGAAACTGACAGCGGCGATGCCCGCCACGACGGCGACACTAGCTACCTCGCGATCGTGGACAAAGATCACAACATGGTCGGCTTCGAACCCAGCCTGCACAGCCTGTTCGGAACCGGCGTGGTCATGGGTGATACCGGCATCATCTTCAACTGCCGCGGCGATTATTATTCGCTGGTGCGCGGCGAGGCCAACGCCCTTGAGCCCGGTAAGAGGCCGCGGAGCACGCTGCAGAGCACACTGGTCATGAAAGACGGCCAACCCTACGCGCTCATGGGCAGCCCCGGCGGCGACGATCAGGTCATGCGCACCATGCAGACACTGATCAACATGGTCGATTTCGGCATGAATATTCAGCAGGCCATTGAAGCTCCGCGCTGGTCGTCGCGCGCCTTTCCGGCATCTCCTTTCCCGCACACGATGCATCCCGGCGACATGTCGGTCGAGGCGCGCATTCCCGAAGAGACGCGGCAAGCCCTGATCGCCCGCGGCCACAAACTGCGCGTCGCGCCCCCGTGGTCGCTGGGATCGAATGCTGGGATCGTTCTTGACGTCAGCACTGGCGTGCTGAGCGCGGGAGCCGATCCCCGCGTCGACGCCTATGCCTGGGCCTGGTAGATGCGAAAGCCTTTGACCGCTGAGCGCGCAGAGAAAATCCGCAGAGAACGCGAAGAAGAACGGGACTAGCGAAACGATTGACAAGAGAAGTGAGGTTGCTTCTCTCAGCGGTCTCCGCAGCCTTCCTCGGCGAACTCAGCGCTTAAAAGCGTTCCTCAGCCCCAGGCACACGCCCACCCACTAGGCCCTACGCCCATTCCGCGATAAACTGCACTCACATGCGAGTTCTCGGCATCGATTGCGGCGGAGAATACACCGGCTACGGTGTGGTCGAAATCCACACCACCGGAAAGCTCCACTGCCTCACTTGCGGCGCGATCAAGCTCTCTCCGCGCGAAGCATTGCCACGCCGCCTGTCCCGCATCTTCACCCAGCTCGGCGAAATCATCGACCATCACCAGCCCGACGAGGTCGCGATCGAAGATGTTTTCTACGCGCTCAATGTGAAGTCAGCGCTTAAGCTGGGCCAGGTTCGCGGGGTCGCCATGCTGGCCGCCGCGGCGGCCGGTCTGGAGGTCGCCGAATATTCGCCGCTGACCATTAAGGCCTCGGTGGTCGGTTACGGTCGCGCGGAGAAGCAGCAAGTTCAGCACATGGTCACGCGTTTGCTGGAGCTCGCCCTTCCGCCCGAACCCATGGACGCCTCTGACGCACTGGCCATCGCGATTTGCCACCTTCATACCGCCGCAACCCTCAACCGGCAACGCGCCGCAGCGCGATAACGCCCTACTGGCATCCATTCTTTGGCATAATGCGTCTTGCGGTTCTGTGAGTGCCGTAATTGCAAGAAAGCTTGAAGTCGAGGCGGAAAATTCTAATCGGATGATCGGAATCGGACGGACAAAATTGGATCGCTCGAGTCGGAGACAGCCCCGGTCGCTGATCCTTGCCGTATCCGTTTTCCTGGTCCTCGGTCTCTCGGCCAGCGCGGCGGGCCCCGCGGCCACGATCACCTTCTCACTGGAGTTTCCAAACTCCGATCCTGAGCGTTATTCCATCAACGTGCAGTCTGACGGCCACGCCCGCTACGAATGTTCGGCAAAGATATCATCCGACTCCGAGGACCGCGAGAAATACCAGACCGAATTCATCCTTCTCCGACGCAACCCGCGCCCGGATTTTCGAGCTTGCCGCGCAAGCTAAATATTTCTCCGGCAAGGTTGACTCGGGCAATCGCAAGGTGGCCTTTACCGGTACCAAGAAACTCATCTACAACGACGGCGAGCGCGAAACGGCGGCAGCTTACAATTATTCTTCCGTACCGGCGGTGCAACAGCTAACCACGTTGTTTCAGAGCGTATCCGCCACGCTTGGAGTTCGGCCGGCGGCTTGCCTATTTCCATCGCTACCAGAAACTTGCTCTCGATGACGAGTTGACGCGGATGGACGAGGAGGTCCGGCGCGGCGATCTCATCGAATTGCAGGCGGTTAAGCCCGTTCTGCAGGAGATTTACGACGACAATTCCGTCATGAATGTTGTACGCGCGCGGGCGCAGCGCATTATGCAAATGGGCAACGGCCCAGCAGGCGCACACTGATCCGCGCGCCCGTCAAGCGCCGACGCCAGACTGAATTGCTAAGGAGAAAATCACAATGCAGCGACGAACCCTTCTGAAAGGCGCCGCGGCACTCGGCGCATCGCTGGCGCTGAGTCGCAAGCCGATGTTCGCGTCCAATGCCGACTCCCGCATCGAGATTCTTCTCGACGAGCCCATCGCGACAATTTCTCCCGCGGTCTACGGGCACTTCACCGAGATGTTGGGTGCGGTGGTCTATGACGGCATTTGGGTCGGCGAAAACTCGAAGATTGCCAACACCGGCGGCATCCGCAAAGCGGTCATCGAAAAACTTCGGCAGATTAAAGCTCCCATGGTGCGCTGGCCCGGAGGCTGCTTCGCCGACAGCTATGACTGGCGTGACGGTATTGGCGCGCCCGCGAAGCGCCCTGAACGCGGCGCTTTCTGGAGAGGCGAGCCCAATACTTTTGGCACTCCCGAGTTCATGCGTTTCTGCCGGCTCACCGGAGCCGAGCCTTATTTTGCCGCCAACGTTCGCAGCTTATCGGCCCTGGCCTTCGATCGGTGGATCGAATACTGCAACGCCCCCGCCGACAAGAGCACGCTCGGCCGCCAGCGCGCGGAGGACGGATCTGCTGACCCTTACAACGTGAAGTATTGGGGCATTGGCAATGAGGCGTGGGGATGCGGCGGAAACTTCACCCCCGCCGAGTACAGCGAAGAATTTCGCCGGTTTACCACATGGACTCCCAGCTACGGCGCTCCGTTGAAGTTTATTGCGGTCGGCCCCAGCAGCGAAGACCTGGATTGGACCGAACAATTCTGTCTCGCTACTTTTTCAGGCAAGCGTGGCATCAGCCCGAAGAGTGTCTACGGATGGTCGGTGCACCACTACACCTGGAATTTGTCCCGCGGAAAAACCGACGACTGGGACGCCGGCAAAGGCGATGCACTCCAGTTCGATAATCAGGACTGGTATGAAGTCTTTCGCGAGGGCGGCAGAATCGAACAGATCATGCGCTCCAACTGGGACGTTCTCGGCCAGTACGATCCCGACCACAATATCAAGCTGGTCGTCGACGAATATGGAAGTTGGTACAAGCCCGGAAGCGCCGTGGATCCGTCGCACGCCCTGGGTCAGCAAATCACCATGCGCGACGCTCTGCTGACTGCGCAGACTCTCGATATTTTCAATCGCCACGCCGAAAAGATGGGCATCGGCGCCTGCGCGCAGCTCATTAACTGTCTTAACTCGCTGTTCCTGTCGCACGAAGATAAATTCATCGTCACACCGAACTTTTTCGTATTCGATATGTATCAGTCCCACCAGGGAGCCACGGCCGTCCGCACGGAATTCAGTGCTCCGCAAGTCAGCTACCAGCGCGATAATCACGCCGCGACTTTCTGGGGACTGAACGGCTCCGCCTCGATCAAGGATAAGACCCTAACGGTAACGGTGGTGAATCCGCATCCCACAGAGCCGCGCGAAACCGACCTGGCGATCCGCGGAGGATCGCCAAAGTCGATCGAGGTAACGGTACTGAAAAACGCGGATATTCACGCCCACAATACGTTCGACCATCCTGAGGCCGTGACTGCGGTGTCTGACAAAGTGGCAGAAACGTCCCTGGGATCGGGCCGTTCGCTCTTCCGTTATGTGTTTGCTCCAGCGTCGGTTACCAAACTCTCTATATCGCTGGATTAGCCCGGTTTTGGCCGGGACGCGAGAGCACGCCGCCCGGCCGTCCCGGGTCAGCGCTGTTTTCGCTTGACGCAAGTTTTACAACTGCCGCCCCCAAACCGTGTTCTAATGGCGAAAGCAAGATCTTCGGGGGTTGCTATGTCGAAGCTCTCTCTGTCCCGTCTTAACCCAGTTCTTCTCGTGGCCGCTGCCTGCGCGCTTGTGGCGTTGCCCGCCTTCGCCGACTCACAAGCCCGCATTGTTCGCCTCAGCGACGTGCAAGGTTCGGTTCAGATCAATAAGAACACGGGCATGGGATTCGAGAACGCCTTTCCCAACCTCCCGGTTGTTCAGGGCGCGCAGGTGCGGACCCGCGACCGCGGGCGCGCCGAAATCGAGTTCGAAGATGGCAGCACCTTGCGCCTGACTCCCAATACGACCGTCGAGTTCAGCACGCTCAGCTTGAACGACGCCGGCAAACGCATCTCGGTCATCAATCTGGTCGAGGGCATGGCCTACGTCAACTGGATCGGCAAAGACAATTTCAGTCTGACTTTCTCCAACGAAAAAATCGCGCTCGATCAGCCCGCGCACTTCCGCGTCGACACGACGTTGCAAGTCGCAAGTCTGGCTGTCTTCAAAGGCGATGTAAATGTCGAAGGTTCCTCAGGTAAAGTCACTGTCGAGAAAAAGAAAACTGCGACCTTCGACACTGCGGACAACGACAAATACACGCTCGCCAACAACGTCGAAGATGCTCCGCTCGACGCCTGGGATAAAGACGCCAGCGCCTACCATGAGCAGTACGCGAAAAACAATTCGTCGCCATACGGTTACGGAGCGAGCGACATGAACTACTACGGCTCCTACAGCAACGTCCCCGGCTACGGGATGATGTGGCAGCCTTTTTTTACCGGCGTCGGCTGGGATCCGTTCATGGACGGCGCCTGGTCCTGGTATCCAGGCAATGGCTACATGTTCGCCTCGGCCTATCCGTGGGGCTGGATGCCTTATCACTACGGAAGCTGGATGTTCGTCCCCGGAATGGGCTGGATGTGGCAGCCGGGCAGCTCTAGCGGCTGGCTTAACATTCCGCACGTCGCTGGAACATTGCCGGCTGGTTTCCATCCGCTGACGGCGCCAGCCACAGGGACGGTGAAGACAATTGCGGTTGGAAAGGGTGGTTTGGCGCCGAGCGTCTCATCGCACCTTGTTTTGACCGCCGGCTCCGCAGGCATGGGAATTCCACGCGGCTCGCTGGGGAATCTTAATCACTTGAATCGCCAGGTCGCCAAGTCAGGGACGGTTGAAGTGCATCCTGCGCCGCAGTTCTCCACCACTTCGGCCAGAAGCTCCAGCTTTGGCGCGGAGCGTAGCAGCAGTACTTTGTCAGGCCCCCCCGTGGGACACAGCACTTCGTCGGGCCACGCATCGAGCGGCTCGCACCGCTAATCGTGCCGCAGGGGGTGGCCCTGCGAACTCGGTGAAAAAATGGCCGAGGGTCTTCGAAGCATCACTCACGGCAGCCGCAGCGAATTCACCATCGTCGCACACAAAACTTCTGCGTCGGCAAAATGCTCTTCCGGTGCCGCGCAGCCCAGCATGAACTGACCATCGCGATTTTCGATCATTATTCGTTCTCCGATCCACCACCGCTTCTGCCCTCTCTGAAAGCGAAAGCGTGTCACCAGAGCCGCGCGGTTCGCGACCGTCAGTTCTTGCAGGCTGACACTTTCAGGCCGCTCCCGCGACCATCCATTCGAGTTCGCAAGATCCCGCATGCGAACGAAGTCCGGATCGGTCAGGCTCCGGTAGGGGGCGTTCACATCCGCCGGCCCGGCGTAAAGGATCATCGATTCGCCATCGAGTGCTGCTTTGAAGATGTGCTGCCCGTTGGTTCGCGACATCAACTCAGCCTCTTCCGGGATCGCCACGGAACCCTCCGAACACTGCCGCGGGTTCAGGCAGTAAGGTAGCGTGAACACCTGAAATCCTGCAGGCGGAGTAATTCCGTCGACACCGACGGGTGCTGGCGGTGAGGATCCGCGCGTTGCCTGCCTTGTCTGACGTGCTAATTCGGCAAGCGTGAGTCCAGTCGAGTTCGAATCTTCGTACCCACTCTGCTGCGTGGAAGTCACAGCGACCTGAGCCGCCGGCCGAAGCGCCCTAACTTCCTCGGTCGTCGCCGGATGTTCGGTGCTGTCTTGCTTCAGCCGGATCGACGGATAAATAATCTGTTCGCAGACCTGCGCGTTATTTTCCTCATCGCGCTGGCGGGCCTGTTTCGCAGCTTTGGCCTTTTGCACTTCCGTGCGAGACAGGCGGACCTTCCCGCATGCCTGGTGGCCCGCAGCCAAGGTCCCGCACTTCGGAGTATCGACCGCACTCAAACACATCACCGGAATCAGGCTGTTCGATGCCACCACGAACTCCATGCTGCCCGTCGCTTCCTGATCCAACAGATGCAGCTTCTTCAGGCTGCAGCGAAACGCTTTGTGTGGTCCGAACTCGACCGCGGAACAACTTGCCGACTGCGAATATCCTCGCGCCAGTTGACGTGCGGTGTCGCTCAGATCTTTGTCGCTGAGGCCCTCTGGAATCGGCAGGGGCGTGCCCGCAATCACCTCGGCATCGCTGCCTCCAGCGCGCGACCCCTGCAGCACGGGTGCTCCATCCTCGCGACCTTGCAGGACAAACGGGAATGGAATGAACACCCGGTAATCGCCGGCATCGAAAGTCGTGAAGTCCCGGGGTGCCGTGTTCGCGGTGTCTTGCTGTATCTCGTCGGCGATGGCTTGGGCCTTGCCGGAGTTTCCTTCCGGCGTTGCCGCGTGCTGGGCGCGAGTCTGCCGGGCAACCTCCCCCAGCGAGCTCGAATCGTCGGAACTCTGAGCCCACCCGCTCGCGCTGAGAAATAGCACGGCCGCCGCCAACAGCACTCCGCGAATTGAGAACCAACTCTTCATCCGTCTCACAGCCGTGCGATTAAGGAAGACGTGCCGAACTGATTAGTAACGCGCGATTCGAACATCGCGAGCAGCCGAAATGTGCGCTCTCCGCTCAAGGTTAATAGGCCTTTGGAAGACGAGAAAGTTACCGATGTACATGATCAAAGCCCAGGACGGGCTAGTTTGAGCACAACTTATTTTCCTGGGGAGATCGCTCCGCGTTTCGAGCCGAACTTTTCCCAACGTTGCAGCGTTTTCAAGCGCGAATGCCACAGAATTTTCGGAGCCGGCGACGCTACAATCCCCAGATCCGGTTTGCTGCCAGGACCAAACCGAATGTCAGCGCGGCGATTAGGATCTCGCCGAGGGCTCCCACGATGAACGGGCGCAGGCCTTGTTTCGACATTTCGCGGAAGTTTGTTCGGAGACCCACTCCGGCAAACGTGAGCAGGAAGGCCCAACGGGATAGGTTCGCCAGCGACGTTACCTGGTCTTTGCTGAAGGTGTGAAAGCTCACGAGAAGCGACATCAACAGAAAACCCAGCACGAACTTGGGAAACTTGTTCCAGAGAAACGCAGCCTTGTTGCCGACGGTGGCGGCTTGTCCGCGCTTGGCCCAGTAGATTGCGTAGGCCAGCACTACGAAGCCGATCATGGCGTTGCGGGCGGTTTTTGCCAGCACGGCGACTTTGCCGGCGGCGTCGGAGTAGAGCGCGCCCGTGGCGGTGGCTTCGGCGGTATTATCGACTCCTAAACCGGACCAGAGCCCGAAGACGGTGTCGTTCAGGTGCAGGCTGTGGCCGATTAACGGAAAAGTAAAAAGCGCCAGCGCTCCTAATGCGAGGATGGCGGAGATGGCGAAGGTGGAGTCTTCGTCGTCGGCGTCGATTGCGCCTTTGGCGGCGATGATGGCGGACACGCCACAGATCGAGGATCCAACGGCAAGCAGGCTGGTGAGCTTCGGTGTCAGGTTGAAGGCGCGGCCGAGCGCATGCATCAGCAGCAGCGATAGCGAAATCTCGATCACGACCAGCGCCAGGCTGAGGCTGCCGAGTTTGAGCATATCGGCGAGCACGAAGCGCGAGCCGAGCAGCACGATTCCGACCTTGAGCCAGAATTCGTAGGTTGCGATGCCGGACTGAAATATTTGTGGAACGGTCAGCAGGTTGGAAATGATGAGGCCAATCACGATCGCCCAGAGCACATACTCGATGTTGGGGAACGTCCAGTGATGGCTCTTGGCGTAGGTGTTGAGGAATTTCTCCAGAAACTTTCCCGCGTAGCCGACGGCGGCCAGGAGCAGGATTCCCGGGATCATGCCCAGAAGGGTCGATCCCAGAATTTGCGATGAAGGTTTTTCTGATTTTGGCGGTGGCGCAGAGACGGTTGTGAGCATGGGATTCTCCAGCGGAACTTACCAGGGCACGGTTTTGAGAATGTGAAAGCGGACGGCGGCGGCAAGGGCGAGAGCGAGCAGAACCGCCCAGGTATCGAGCGAGAAGCGAAAGCGGTCAGGTTTTCTGCTGCTGGATTTGTCGAAAGGCATTGAAATTCCTCTTGATGGTGAGTCCAGGCAAAGTCGACAAAAAGTTAGCACCGCCGGCCCGGAAAAGGAGAGTGCCAAAACCGGGCCGGCGGCGTTCTGAAGGGAAGGCGCCCCTCAGAAAGTTTTCCGGCCTAGGGCAGGTAGTAGCGGAATGACGTGAAGATCATGTTGTCGATTCCGTGAGGTTCGCCACCCGCGCCGGACCAGGCATTGCGGGTGACATAACCGTAGTCAGCGCCGAATCGGAAACTGCCTTTGGGGCCGTTGTAAAACTTGTACCAAAAGCCCGCGGTCCCCTCGATGACGGCGCGAGTATCCGCAGTGCAATTGGCGAGTGTGCCAGGAGAGAATCCCCCGGTACCGGGCGTGACTTCGGTAAAGCAACCCGCATTGTTGAATGCGGGAGCGCCATAGCCGACTACGGCTCCGGCGCCAGACTTGCCGAGCGGATCGAAGCTGGCGGAACGGCCGGCATACTCGACGCCGCCGTATCCGTCGAAGTCGAGCTTTTTGGTCAAGTGAATTTCAAGCGTGCCCAAGCCCATCAGATTCTTGACGAGATGCAGCGTGCCATCGCCATTGATGGAAGCGTCAGGAAGGCCGCCAGGCCCGTAGCGTCCGACTCCGCTGCCGCCAAAAGCTTTAGCACCGATTATTACGCGCTTGGCGATATTGAAGCGCGCGCTGGCGCCGAGGCCGCCGCCTTCTTTCGAGGCATTGTAGGCTCCGACTGCCGAGGTGATACCAACTGCCTGGCCGCCGCAAGTGGCTGTGGACAGCACTTCGGCGCAGGGGAACACGCGATCGGTGAATCGATCCGCGAGGCCAAAGATCTCATAGTGTCCGATACCGGGATCGAATGCGATCTTGGCGATGATGTCGGGCGAGGGGTTGAAAGCATAGTTGGCGGTGGTGTTGTAGCTGTTGCTGGCTCCGGTTTCACCGACCAGGAAGTTGCCTGCGTTGCCATGGCTGGTGACAGTGGCTTGGGCATTTTCAATGGCGAACGCGACCGCAACTTTGTCGCCGAGAGTCTTGGTCACGCGCAGTCCGTACTGGCGCGCGAAAACGAAACCGACGTTATACGACGGGTCGATGACCTTGGGGCGAGCGTCGTTGGTTCTGCCCAGATCGTCGTCCAGGGCAATGCTGTAACCGTTTTCGGTGACCAGGCTCCACATCTGTCCGGCGGTCAGAGTGAACCCGTCATCAAACTTGGCCTGTGCCCACGCCTGGCGAAGACGGAGAGTGTAGCTGTTGGTTTGGTTGGAATTGGACGTAACGCCGGCGGAGAGGAAGTCGGCGGAGACGTAGCTGGAAAGTTCGACGTTGCCGACGCGGCCATCGACGAAGGCGGTGGTCTTGGACTGGCGGCCGGAGCCGAAGAACTCAGGAACCTGGCTCTGGGAAGCGCCGGGCATGGTCAACGAGTTGTAGGGCGTTGAAAGGTCCGCGCCCAGTGCGCGCGAACGGCGAATGAATGCGCCTTCGGCGTATCCGCCCGGCGTGATGTTGATGCCGCGAAAGTGGATTGTGGTGGTGCCTTCCATCTGCTTGTTGAAGGTCTGCGGCTGGTCGTCTGGGTTTGGGGTTTGAGGCGCGGCGCTGTCCTGCTGCAGTGGAGCAATGGCGTTGATGCCGGTGGTTTCGGGAGCGGAAATTGCGGCGATCTGTGCCGGCGCGGCGTTGACTTTGTCGGAGACGCGAAGCGCCGCTTGCTGAGCTTCCTGCACGGCTTGCTGGCGCTGCAGTTGGTCAGTGAGTTTCTGAATCTGCAATTGCTGTGCGGCCAGTGCGTCTTTCAGTGCCTGGACGTCGGCTGCGGTGATGATCGCTGGCGTAGGAGCCATGGCCGGAGTTGCCGGGGTGCCGGGGCCTCCGGTGTTCGAAGCGATCTGAGTTTGTGCCCAGACGCCAGCCGTCAGGGCGGCGGACGTTAGAGCGGTGAGGAATATTCGTTTTGCGGATTTCATGGTTGAGGTACTCTCCTTTTTCGGTTTAGTTCCTGGAACTGTTAGTGCTTCTACCAATCGACAGCTGGGGAAATCTTTGTGTTCTGTAATGCTTCGGCAAATTGTTTTTTTAGTGAGTTGCAATAAATACTATAAACATAGTAGGGATTAACAACGTGCGCACTCGTCGTTCTTTAAACGACTGTGAATTTCCGGGGAGGGCAGACACGCACGAAGTGCTGCTCCAAACGCGTCTGGTCTAGGTGGCGGGTGTCAACCCCCACTTGTTATGCAAATGACGTTCCATGCCTTTGAACACGATGCCGTCGACGATGTAGCCGAGCGTGATGATCAGAATCATGACGGCGATGACGGCGCTCATGTCGTTCAGATCGCGGCCCATCATCAGCACCTGGCCCAGGCCGAGACTTAGATAAAGCATTTCCGCTGTGATCAGCGAGCGCCAGGCGAAGGCCCAGCCTTGTTTCAGCCCAGAGACGATGAAGGGCAGACTCGCGGGCAACAGGACATACCAGAAAAGTTTGAAGCCTTTGGCGCCGAGGTTGCGCCCGGCCTGGCCGAAAATCTTTGGCATTTGTTTGCGTCCGTCTTCCATCGCCAGAGTTACGGAGAGCAGTGAGCCCATCACCACGACGAAAAGAATTGCGTTCTGATTGAGACCGAACCAGAGCAGAGCCAGCGGCCACCAGCAAATGCTGGGAAGGCTTTGCAGGCTGACCAATAGACCGCCCATGGTTTCTTCAAGGAATTTATTGCTGGCGACGCCGAGGCCGAGGATCATGCCAAGGACGACGGAGATGCCGTAACCGATGAGGACGCGCTCCATGCTGACGCGAATCGCGATGAAGTAGGTGTGATCCTGGAATCCGGCGTAGAGGGCCTGGCCGACGCCCCAGGGTGTGGGGAATAAATATGGCGGCCAGATTTTCAGTTCGGCAAGCAGCGTCCACAGGCCGAAGAGTGCGCCGTAGAAAATGATATAGCGTGCGGCGCGTTTCATCGTTGGGCTCCGGTTTCCATTTCCGTGTTTACGTGCGGCCTTACGCCGTCGTTGTATTCGGCTTCAAGCGAACGGTTAATTTCGTCGCGCAGTTCGTCGAGAATTTCGCGCGCGGTGCGGGCGACGGTGGGATCTTCGAGATGGCGTGGGCGCGGCAAGTCCACTTTGAACTCGCTTTTCACGCGGCCGGGGCGGAAAGTGAGAAGAACGACGCGATTGCCCAGACGGATGGCTTCGCGAACATTGTGGGTGACAAAGATGATGGTGCGTCCGGTCTCGCTCCAGATGCGCTCGAGTTCGTCGTGCAGCAAGTCGCGGGTCTGGGCGTCGAGCGCGGCGAAAGGCTCGTCCATGAGAAGGACGTCGGGTTCGGTGGCGAGGGCGCGGGCGATGGCTACGCGCTGGCGCATACCGCCGGAGAGTTGATGGATGTAGCTCTTCTCGAATTTCGCGAGGTGAACCAGCTTCAGGTAGTAGCGCGTCTTTTCTTCGCGCTCGGCCTTGGGAAGGCCTTTCATCTTCATGCCGAACTCCACGTTCTGGCCGACGGTGAGCCAGGGGAACAGGCCGTGCTCCTGAAAAATGAGGATGCGGTCGGTGCCGGGGCCTTGCACCGGCTTGCCGTCGATCAGGATCTGGCCGGAAGTCTGTTGATGCAGGCCGGCGATCAGATGCAGCAGCGTGGACTTGCCGCAGCCGGAGGGGCCGACGATGCAGACGAATTCTCCGGCGCGTACCTGGAGATTGATGTTGTCGAGGGCGAGCAGGCGTTCGCCTTTTTGCGTGCGATAACTCAAGGAAATTTCGCTGAGGCCAACCTTCGGAGTCGCGATCGCGGAAGTTTCTGGCGATTGCGAGCGCAGCGGGCGACGGACCGAGACTGGACCGATCTTTCCGCCCGGCGCTCCCGGGTGAACTGGGAAGTGCGGGTCGACGGGAATCGGGAATTGGTCGGGAAATTTCTGAACGTTCGTGCTCACTGCTTTGCTCCCATCAATGTTTCGCGAATCATTGGATCGCCTTTCGTCCCTTTTCCGCGAGAACCTGGTTGAGGATGGTCAGATCGTAGAGCCGCGACAGATCGGGCATTTGACGGCCGAGAAATCCGTCGTCGAAGGCCTGCTGCGCGGCGGTGGTGAGGGCGCTGTGTAAGGGGTCGTAGGTGATTTGCAGGCGCGAGAAAGCTTCGTCGAGGGCGATGGGGGGAAGCGCCTTGCCGGTTTCGGTTTGAATCTGCTGGTTCAGAAGTTTCTTGGCTTCGGGCTGATGAGCGTTGATCCAGTCGGTGAGGTCGAGGTTGGCCCGGACCCAGTTCTTGACGAGATCAGGATGTTCTTTCAGAAATTTGGTGTTGACCACGAGCAGGCCGATGACGAATTGTCCGTTGGGCCAGAGGCTGCGCTCGTCGACGAAGAGGCGGCCGTTGCCTTCGTGAATCAGGCGCGTGGCCCAGGGTTCGGGCGCCCAGGCGGCGTCGAGATCTTTTTTCAGGAAGAGCGTGAGTTGGTCTGGATTGGCCATGGGAACGATGCGCACGTCGCCGCCCTTGTCGTTGGTCTGCATGCCGTGAGTCTTGAGCCAGTTGCGGAGAGCGACGTCTTGCGTGTTGCCGAATTGCGGAGTGGCGACACGCTTGCCATGGAAATCTTCGGGCTTGTTGATGCCCGCGCCGTTACGCACGATCAGCGATGCACCGCCGCTGGCCGCTCCAGAGACCACGCGCAGAGCTTGGCCGTTGGAGCGGACGTAGCCGTTGATCGCAGGATTGGGTCCGACATAGGTCATGTCGACCGCGCCGGCGAAGAGAGCTTCGATCGCGGCCGGACCGGCATTGAAGCTGGTCCACTGCACTTTGACGTTCGGGCCCATGGCTTTGTCGAAGAATCCGTTGGCCTTGCCGACCATGGCCTGGGCGTGGGTGATGTTGGGGAACGCGCCCACACGAATGGTGACGGGAGCCTGCGCCCACCCGCTGACGCCAGTCGCGAGCCAGAGCAATAATCCTGAAAGTATGACGAGCCCGCGCCTACTCACCCTTGCGGCCTCCGACGACCATGGGGAGAATGCTGGCGGCGTCTTTCTTTTGAGTTTTCTGGCGCTTGCTCGCGCGGGCGGCACGAGGGCCGTCCTTGGCAATCAAATCCGCAAGCGTGGTGTGATCGAGTATGCGGGCGGCGGCGTCGCGGACATCGAGGAAAACCTGATAGAGCGCGCGGTGGGGCAGGTCGCGGTCGATGAGTTCGCGCAGTTGCTCGGCGTCGCCGAAAGGGGCCAACGGGCCGTCGATCAGGCGGATGATTTCGCTGAGATGAATGTCCGCGGCGTCGCGACGAAGTTGGTATCCGCCCTTGGCGCCGCGTACGCTTTCGACCATGCGGGCGTTCTTGAGTTCGAGAAGGATCAGTTCCAGAAATTTCTCCGGAAGCGTCTCTTCGTACGCGATGTCGCGGATCTTGATGGCGCCCTGGTGGTGATGACGGGCCAGCATCATCATGGCTTGCAGGGCATAGAGACCTTTTTGGGAGATTTTCATAGGCGCATTATTCCATAAACTCTATATAGCTAATAGACTTTATTAGCGTGAGTGACAATGCACGTGGAATTCCATCTGCATAGAAAATCAAAATCAAATTAGATTTGTAAAATCAGCAGGTTAGCTTTTCTGTTGGATTGGATCGAAGAGGCAATGTGCATCGGATTGCAGTTTTGCGGCGAGTGAAGTGTCGCCGGCCTGTGGGAAAGTCGATCGGTTTGCAGATTCTTGCATACTGCGATTCAATGCGACGGAAGAAATACTCGTGCCATGCGGGCACGATGGTTCAGGTGGGGATTCTCAGGCGGAAACGCGCAGGATCAGCACGGTAATGTTGTCGGGGCCACCGCGTTCGAGGGCCAGGTTTACAAGCTTCTGGCACGCCTCAGCAGGCATATCGGCTTGTGTGATGCGGGCCAAGTCGGCGTCGCCGACCACTCCCCAGAGTCCGTCACTACAAAGAAGGAGCGAGTCACCCTCTTCGAGCGGCACGGGTTGGTCTGGAATGTGCGGTGCGACATCGCGGCCGGAACCGAGAGCCGCGGTAAGGATGTGGCGCTGCGGGTGCGACTCAGCGTCTTCGGAGCGCACGATGCCGCTCTCCACCAGACGGCCAACATAAGAATGATCGCGAGTTAAACGAGTGATGGAGCCAGCTCGGATCAGGTAGAGTCGGCTGTCACCAACATGGGCGAAATGAAGTTGGCGGCCGACCAGCGAGAGAGCGGTGCAGGTCGTCCCCATGCCGTAGAACTGCGGATGTTCCAGGGCAAAGCGCTGAATATTCTGATGCGCGGCTTCAAAGGCCGCGGAGAGAGTGGTTTGTGGATCGCCGCTAAAAGCATTGTCGTAGACGCTACGGACGGTTTCAACGGCCAGGCGGCTGGCCTCCTGTCCTCCTTCGTAGCCCCCCATGCCGTCGGCGACGATGGCTAGCCGGCCCTTGCGGCGGAAATCTTCGTCGGAGTCGGGCTCCCAGTACAGATAGGAATCTTCGTTGTTGGCGCGCTGGCGTCCGACATCGGTCAGGCTGGCGGCTTCAATGCCGGGCTTGGGAGTTTTGGCGTCGACGGGCATAGATGAGAACATCGGTCTTGGTCAGTCGTGTCCGGGGCGGTCCGGGTGCGGCCCGGCAATGTCCTGGGCCCGGTCATTATAAGGGAAGGAGTCGGTTGCGCGCGGTCTGCAGCGGCGGCCTCTTCGCTTAAATGACGACTGGCTAGGCTATCACTTCCGGCCGCGCTACGCGCAGTTTGTTGACCGTCGTCCGGAAAACAAAAAAGCTGGCGCGAGTGCAGCAGGTTTCAGTTTCGTGAAAGACTGTAGGAGACTTCGACTAAGGAAACCTTTGATGACCATGACCCGGGACACCATGCAGTTCGAGAGAATGATCCGCGGCGTTCGTAGACTGAGTTGTCTCACTGTGCTGCTTGCCTGTTTGGGCGCTGTCGGATCGGCGGTGCCACAGACCGCGTCGCCCGCAGCTTCGCTGCCCAGCGAAACTCCCGACAAAGTTGAGGCCGTCACCTCGAGCTTCGACTACGTCAAACGCGATGTGATGATCCCCATGCGCGACGGGGTGAAGCTGCATACCGTGATCGTGATTCCCAAGGGAGCGAAGGGCGCTCCAATTTTGCTGACGCGTACGCCGTATAACGCGAGCGCACTGCTGAGCCATGCCCAGAGTTCGCACCTGGGACCGATTTTGAACGGCTACGACAACGCGGTCGAGACGATTGTGGAGGGCGGATACATTCGCGTGATTCAGGATGTGCGCGGCAAGTACGGATCGGAAGGCGACTATGTGATGAACCGGCCGCTGCACGGGCCGCTGAATCCGACGAACGTGGATCATTCGACCGACACTTACGACACGATCGACTGGCTGGTGAAGAATGTGCCGGAGAGCAACGGGAAAGTCGGCATTCTCGGAATTTCCTACGATGGGTTTACGCCGCTGATGGCGCTGGTGAATCCGCATCCGGCGCTGAAAGTTTCGGTGCCGATGAATCCCATGGTTGACGGTTGGAGAGGCGACGACTGGTTTCACAACGGCGCTTTCCGTGAGCAGAATATGCCGTACATCTGGGAGCAGGAAGCGACGCGCGATAACAGCGCCCCGTGGTGGACTGACCACTTCGACGACTACGACGTATATATGGATGCGGGATCGGCGGGCGAACTCGGCCGGCGGCATGGGTTGGAGCAGGTCGGCTTCTGGCGAAAGTTGCTGGAGCATCCCAGCTACGATTCCTGGTGGCAGCAGCAGGCCATGGACAAGATTCTTGCGGCGCAGCCCTTGAAAATTCCGGTAATGCTGGTCGACAGTTTGTGGGATCAGGAAGACATTTATGGGGCCACCGCGGTTTACAAGGCGATCAAGCCGAAGGATGTGAATAACGACAAAGTATTTCTGGTGATGGGACCGTGGTTTCACGGGCAGGAGATTGGAGATGGCAGTTCGCTCGGATTGTTGCGCTTCAACAGCGATACCGGGCTTTATTTTCGCGAGAAAATTCTGCTGCCGTTTCTGGATCAGTATTTGAAAGATGATGCGCCGAAGTCCGATGTGGCTCCGGTGACCGCTTTTGAAACAGGCACGAACACCTGGAGGCGATTGCCTTCGTGGCCGGCGGGATGTGCCAGTGGATGCACAATTCGTCCGGCGAAACTTTATTTAGGAGCGGGATTGAAGGCGAGCTTCGACACGCCCAAGGCCGGTGATTCGGCGTATGAAGAATATGTTTCCGATCCGGCCAAGCCGGTAACGTATCGTCCGCGACCGAGTCAGCCCGTGGGATATTCGGGACGGCTTACCTGGACCCAGTGGCTGGTGGATGATCAGCGGGAAGCTTCGGGGCGTCCGGATGTTGTGGCGTTTACGTCGGATGTGTTGAAGGAACCTCTCAAGATCAGCGGGCAGCCCGTAGTGAACTTGGTAGCATCGACCAGCGGAACCGATTCGGATTGGGTGGTGAAGGTGATTGATGTGTATCCAGACGAAGTAGCGCCCCAGGAAGAGATGGGCGGATATCAGCTGATGGTTTCGGCGGATATTTTCCGTGGGAGATATCGCGAGAGCCTGGAGACGGCGAAGGCGATTGCGGCGGACAAACCGCTGCCTTATCGCTTTGCGTTGCCGACGGCGAATCATGTGTTTCTGCCGGGGCACCGCATCATGGTGCAGGTGCAGTCGAGTTGGTTCCCGTTGTATGACCGGAATCCACAGACGTTCGTGCCGAATATTTTCTGGGCCAAGCCGGGGGATTATAAGAAGGCGACGCAGCGCGTGTTTCATTCGCCGGAACAGTCGAGTTTTGTGGAATTGCCGGTGGTGGAGACGCGGTGAAGGCGCTAGCAAGGGAATGAGAAGAACATTACAGCTTATCGCTTGCCTGCTATTGCTGGGCGCACCACTGTTTGCGCAAGGCAAGCGGCTGTGGGTGCTGCGGTCACCGGGGGAGATGGTGGAATATGATCCGGCCACGTTTGCGGTGAAGCAGACGGTGAAGGTTCCTGCGGAGGCGATGCAGTCGCCGGGCAATATTTCGGTAAGCCGATTTGGAGAGATGCTGTTTGCGGTCCCGGTAACCTTGCCGCTTTCGAAGGAAGATGCCGAGGCTGCGCATTCTGTATGGCTTTGGAATGGACGCACCGCGACGACCATTGATCTAGGAGTGAAGCGTGAGGTCGTTGGCGCGGGATCCAATGAGGCGGTCACCGAGACGGCTCCGGCGGCTTATCTGGCTGCCGACGGCGCGCACTTGTTCTGGTTTTCTAATCATGCGCGAAGGTTGCAGCGCGAAGGAGTCGACCTTTCTACGACGACGGCCTGGCTGGCTTGGCAGACGGACCTGAGCGGCGCAGGTCGCGAAGATCTGGCGACCGCAAAATTTCCAGACTGCCGTTGCACTACCGGTTCGTGCGAAGACACCTGTCCCTACGGCGCTGTCTGGGTGAGCGACGGCGGTGTGGGGAAAGTTTTTTTGATGACACAGTTCGTCGCTGGCCAGACCGGGCCGGTGTACAAAGCCTCGATTGCCTATCACGAGGATGGTGGAAAGTGGCCGGCTGATCCGCTGGCAGAACCGTTGCAGCGTGTGCTGGATGCGTCCGCGGATGGAAGGACGATTGTGGAAGCGATTCCGGATACGGGCTGCTGCGGCTGGTCGAATCAGAGCAACGACCAAACGCTCGTGTTGAGCGAGGGCAAGAAGCGTGTCGTATTCGATGAGCGGGCCGCATATCAGAATCCTGATTATGACGCGAGTTTCTATACTTTGAATGCGCGGCTATCGCCGAGTTTCGGATCAGTGGCCATGACCATTGCCTCGACTGCGGAGTCGAATAAGCCGATGCAGTTGGCGGAAGATGGGCAGGCAAATCCCGAGGAGTCGCAGCGAATTCGCAAGGCTTTGGCGGAATTGCCGGCGGTGGAAGTGAAAAGCATGGAAGAGAGTCCCCGGCGGGTGGCGTTTCTCCCGCACTCGACACTGGTGGGGTGGATCAGCGAGAAAGAAATTCTGGTCGTGGAAGATCATCTGCTGGTGGCCTACAACGTGGCGACCAAAGCGCGGCGGAAATCGAGTGTGCATGTGGAAGATGCGGGGCGAGTGTTTCTGCGATGAAAGACAACTTATGGTTCGGCGGGCGCGCCACCCAAGTCGGATAGCTGCAGCCGCAAGTTTCCCGGATTCGTCGCATAAGCGAGGCCAGTGCTCAGTTCAACCAGGCCCGCCCGGACGAGTTTTTCAATCTCGCCGTCGAAATGCTGCATGCCGTCGGTGTCACCGTCGGCCATGGCTTCCAGAAGCGTCTTGCCGTCCTGCTCGCCTTTTTCCACATACTCGCGCGTCCGGAGGGTAGACTTCAGAATTTCCACGATGGCCAGGCGACCGGTTCCGTCTTTGCGCGGAATCAGTCGTTGCGACACGATGGCTCGAAAACTCTTGGATAGCCGGTTACGAATCGTGTGTTGCTCGCTCAGAGGGAAGGCTCCGATGATGCGCTCCACGGTTTTCGAGGCGTCAATCGTATGCAGCGTGGACATAACGAGATGTCCGGTTTCTGCAGCCTCCAAAGCGATTTCGATGGTCTCGCGGTCGCGCATTTCGCCGACGAGGATAACTTTCGGCGCCTGGCGCAGCGCAGCGCGTAGAGCCAGCGCAAAGCTGGGCGTGTCGCTGTGCAGTTCACGCTGGTGAACAATCGAGCGCTTGTGGCGATGCATAAATTCGATGGGATCTTCGATGGTGAGAATGTGGTAGGAGTGGCTCTCGTTGATGCGATCGAGCACCGCTGCCAGAGTCGAAGATTTTCCTGAGCCGGTAGGGCCGGTGACCAGGACGATTCCATTCTTGAGGTCGGCGATTTCGCCGAGTTGCGGCGGCAGGTTCAGGCTGGCCAGAGTCGGAATGTTCTGCGGGATCACGCGCATGACAATGGCATGGCTGGCGCGTTGTTGAAAAATGTTGACGCGAAAGCGGCAGCGCCCAGGCACACGATAGGAAATGTCGCACGACCCCAGAGTCTGCAAAGATTCGGTCGCCAGCTTGCCGCCATCGATCAGTTCATAGGCAATGCGGCGCGTGTCTTCCGGCGTCAGCGGCCCCATTCCAGAGATTTTGACCGGAGACAATTCGCCGGAGAGTTCGACCATGGGAAAACTGCCGGGGGAAAGAATGAGGTCGCTGACCTTGTTGTCGACTCCCAGCATGGCCAACAGCAGCGCTGGGATTGGCACGGGCTTAGAAGCGGCCGAGGTCGGCGCTGGGGCTTTCGCGGCTGCGGTTTGCACTCAGTGGTCCTTTCTGAATTCACAGCCGCGATGCAGTCTGACACATGGATGGTCGGCAACATCCGCCACCGTCAGGGCAATCGCTTAGAGCAACTTAATGGGGGAGACTGGTCGACTAGACTTGTTGCACGTGGGCGGCCTTCGTTCAGTGTCGAAAGGTCGACGTCTCATGCAGAGGTCAGGCATCCACGCCCTCTCGTTTCCGCTGGCCGGTGCGATAGATGATCCATCCCAGAAGATTCGCGCCCACTACCACCCCAGCGATTTTCAGGGAATAACGCCAGGAGTTGTCGACGTCGATGATGGGGAAGATGGAAAGTGCAATGAACAACATGGTCACAAGCAATCCCGATCCAGCAGCGACGCGCACCCACGCTGATGGGCGCAGGCCTCGATTTTTCGGCGAAAAGATTGGTACCGCGAATAGCGCGAGATAGGCAATGGCGTAGAACGTGAAGCTCCAGGTGAGCAGGAGTTCGTAGGACTCTTGGTGGCCAACGCCGATGATCGCGGCCAGAGCTACTACGAGCGTCGCGGCACCCAGAAATAACACGGAGTTGATTGGTGTTTTGTAGCGCGGATGCAGCCGCGAAAACCATTCCGGCAGCAGGCGGTCCCATCCCGCGACCATGGGCAGACGGGTGCTGACGGTGAAGAAAACGCAGAAGGTGGCCAGGTAGTAGATCAAGAGAAACAGCACGGCGGGCGGCAGCGCGAAACGGGTGAGGCCAAAGGCTTGCATCCCGCGGCTAAGAGCTTGAGGAATCGGCGCTACCACGTCTTCGGCCGACGGCGAAACAAACGCCAGAATCGCGCTGGTCGCGAGAATATAGACGAGAGCGATGATCGGTCCGGTGAGCAGTACCGAACGCGGCAGATCGCGCCGCGGATTGCGGCATTCACCGGCGAAAACAGCAACGTACTCGAAACCGGTGAGCGCGCCGAAGGCCATCTTGCTGAAGACGCTCACCGTGAACAGGTTCAGCGGCGGCGCGACCAGGCGCAGAGGATGGTACTCCGACAAGGTGCCGCGCCACAGATTCAAGAACGGCATGGCGATCAACACGGCCACGGTGATGAGGAAAACGGCAGCGCCGAGGTTGTTGATCCACTTACCAATGCCGAGGCCGAGTCCGGCGATGCACATCGTGGTGGCGATCACGGCAAAAGTGGCGCCGACGATCAACCACTTGCTGGTGGCAATCCACGCGGCGCCGGGAATTACATACGACGCGAAAGAGACCGTCAGCAGGCCTCCCAGACCGACATAGAGGATCGAGTAAAGCCAGAGATTCCACGCCACGATAAATCCGATGCGATCGTTGAAAGCAATGCGCGCCCACTCGTAGAGGCCGCCTTCAACGGGGAGGCGGCGGCTCATGTGGATCACGACCAGAGCCTGGGGAACGAAGAACGCAGCGATGGCGGCAATCCAGAAGACGACGTGCGAGGAGCCCGCTTTGACCGCGGTTCCCATGTAGTCGGCGACGATAATGACGAGGATCTGCGCGAGGACGAGATCGAAGATGCCGAGTTCTTTGCGCAGACCCGCGCTGTGGGATTGGACTTCGGCGGATCGCGGTTCGAGGGCTGGGTTCTCAGTCACTGTGATGGGAAGGAAGTAAGATCCCGCGTCTCGCAAGGATTCGGCGAAAAGTGGGATGGCTTTTATTTCTTCTGAATAACCGGTTTCAGCAGCAGATCTTGATAGTCGAAACTGAAGTCGGCTAGCGGCGAGACTGCGGCCATTTTGGCGCTGTCGATGCTGCCGTCGGGATTCAGCGAGAAAGTTATGAAGGCGTCTTCGATGAGATGGTCGCGCCAGTGGGCTTTGAAGGTGTCGTGCTGCCAGGGTTGCAGGTCGCCGATCATCGAGGGCGTGTGGTCGAAAGTGATGATCAGTCCCCCATTTTCTGTGCGGATGGTGATGGGGCCGTACCAGGCGTCGCTGTAGACTCCGGCATACTTTTCGAGCGACAGAGAGGGCTTGGAGTCGGCGTCACGGGCGGCTTCCGCTTTCTTCATGATTTCCGCAGCCTGCGTTTCTTCGGTGTCTTTGACCGACTTGAAGGCGGCGATCCAGTCGGTGGGCGGGACTTGAAAATAATAATCGAGCACGTGATAGAGGATAGCGTCGAAGGCTCCGTCCTCTTCGGCATTGGTGAGGATGACGACGCCGAGATTTTCTTCGGGCACGAGCATGACGCGGGAAACGTAGCCGGCAACGCCGCCGGTGTGGCCAATGAGTTTGCGGCCGTGGTAATCGCGCAGCGCCCAGCCGAGAGCGTAGTCGGCGAAGTTGGCTTTGAGCCTCGCTAGCGGCGGAGGAGGATTACCGGTGGGAAGAATGGTTTGCGGCGTCCACATCTCGTTGGACCGTTGCTCGCTGAACAGACGCTCTTCACTGTCGTTACCATCATGCCCCGTGAATTTACCGCGGCTGAGTTGCATCTGCACCCACTTGGCCATATCCGCTGCGCCGGAATTAATTGCTCCCGCCGGACCGGCGTTGTCGAGCACTTCGAAGTGGATCGCTTGCAGTTTGCCGTCAACCCGCGAGTGAGGTACGGCCACGTCATCGCCCGGCTCGAGGTTGGCGTTGGTGACGGTGGAGTGGGTCATGCCGAGCGGCGCGAAAATACGCTGGCGAACGTAATCGTCCCAGGGAATGCCAGTGACGGCGGGGATGATTTGTCCGGCCGTCATATAGAGAAGATTGTCATAGGCGTAGTGGCTGCGAAAACTGGACGCCGGTTTCATGAAGCGCAGCTTGTAGATGATTTCGTCGCGCGTGAAAGTCGAGTGCGGCCAGAAAAGCAGGTCGCCTTCACCAAGTCCCATGCCGCTGCGGTGGGTGAGCAGATCGCGGATGGTCATTTCGTGCGAGACGTACGGGTCGTACATGACGAAGCCGGGAAGGCGCTGGTAGACGGGATCGTCCCACGAAAGCTTGCCTTCATCGACCAATGTGGCGAGCGCGGCGGTGGTGAAGGCCTTGGTGTTGGAGCCGATGCCGAACATAGTGAACTCGTCGACGGGAGTGGGGTCGCCGAGTTTACGCACGCCATAACCTTTGGCCACCACGATCTTGCCGTCTTTAACAATGGCAACTGCCATGCCGGGGACTTCGAACGTTTTCATCGACGAGGCAACGTAGGCGTCGAGGTCAGCGGGCGGCGCAGGCGACTGGGCTCGTGCCGAAATCATGAGCGCCATCACCGATGTGGCAAGGATTGCGAAGCGTGTGGATCTCGTCTGTGACATGTTTCTCTCCAGAGGAGGATTGCGTGCGAGAATTACGACGCGGAGATTAGAACACAGAAATGCCGGATTCTCCGAACTGTGAGAAGTGGATGCGAGATTGATGCGGAAGTATCTTCTGGAACGCGAACAGTGGTTACCGAGGCCGGTCGACGAGGTGTTTCACTTTTTCTCGCGACCGGAGAATCTGCAGATCATCACGCCGTCCTGGCTCGACTTCCAGATGGTCGAGACGCCGGAGAAACTCGCGGTGGGATCGTTGATCCGCTATCGGCTGCGCTGGCGTGGGATTCTGATTCGATGGACCACCGAGATCAGCGAATGGAATCCGCCGGCGGGATTCGTGGATCGCGAGGTTTCTGGACCGTACGCAATGTGGAATCATGAGCACTGGTTTGAGGCGAAGGACGGTGGCACCGCGATGCGTGACCGGGTTACGTACGCGCTGCCGCTCGGCTTTGCCGGACAGGTGGCTCAACGAATGTTTGTCGGGCGCGACCTGGAAGCGCTGTTTGATTTCCGCGCGGAGACAATGCGGAAGCTATTTCCAGCCTGACGGGCGTCTGTACAAACCCACAGGCTTCGTATACAAACTCTGAAAGCGCTCCAATCGTTGTGTGGCGTGCTGTTTCGAGGGCAGATCCCTTGTATTTCAAGCCGAAAACACTGGGTGAGGCGATTGCTCTGCTGGCGAGTCCGGGCGGACAGATTCTGTCTGGCGGGACCGACTTTTATCCTGCACTGGGTGAGCGGCTGCCGCGCGGAACGACCATCGACATCACGGCCCTGCGTGAGATTCGCGGGATCACGTTCGAAGCCGAGCAGATTCGCATCGGCGGCTTGACGACATGGAGCGAAGTAATTCGTACTCCGTTGCCGCATTGCTTCGATGGGCTCAAAGCGGCGGCGAGGGAAGTGGGATCGGTGCAGATTCAGAATCGGGGGACGGTGGCGGGGAATTTGTGCAACGCGTCTCCGGCGGCGGACGGCGTGCCGCCGCTGCTCGCGCTGGATGCCGAGGTAGAACTCGCTTCTGCCGCCGGAACGCGGCGCGTGCCGCTGGCGCAGTTCATCGCCGGCAATCGCAAGACTCTATGCCGCGCGGACGAAGTCCTGGCTGCGGTGCTGGTTCCGCGGAGAATCGAATCCGCCGCTTCGACTTTTCTGAAGCTCGGCGCGCGGCGTTATCTGGTGATTTCGATTTCCATGGTAGCGGTGGTATTGCAGAGCGACGACGCTGGGCAAGTGAGAGAGCTGCATGTCGCGGTCGGATCGTGCTCAGCGAAGGCGCAGCGACTGGGGCTGTTGGAGAAGGAGCTAGTGGGTCAGGCGGCGAAGGCCGGAATTGGTGAGATGGTCAGGGAAGAACATTTACTTTCGCTTTCCCCCATCGATGATGTGAGAGCAACTGCCGGCTATCGCCGCGATGTGTCGCTCGTCTTGGTGCGTCGCGCTCTTGAAGCTTGCGTTGGGAGCTGCTGATGGCGACCACCGAGAAAATTGCGGCGCTAGAGACTGAGTTGATTTCATTCTCGGTGAACGGACGCACCGTCGAGTTGAGGGTTAACGGAACGCGCCGCCTCTCCCGCGTTCTGCGGGACGATCTTGGCCTTGTCGGAACGAAAGTAGGCTGCGATGCCGGCGACTGCGGCGCTTGCACGGTGTTGCTGAACGGCGATCCGGTTTGCGCCTGCCTGGTAGCGGCGGGTCAGGCCGCGGGATGTGAAATTACAACGGTCGAGGGATTGGCGCAACGCGCTCCGATCTACGGCCGCTTGCAACAGTCTTTTCTCTCGCACGGGGCGGCGCAGTGCGGAGCATGTACTCCAGGAATGCTGGTCGCGGCGACGGCTTTGCTGGAGCGGAATTCATCTCCGAGCGAAAACGAAGTCATGGACGCGATTGGCGGCGTGCTCTGCCGCTGCACGGGATACCGCAAGATTATCAGCGCCGTCATGGATTCTGGTCCCGGTGCAGGGGACGTTGTTGAGGCCTCACCAACGGCCGGAGCGGCGGTCGGGTCGCGGCTCGTGCGGCTAGATGGTAGGAGAAAAGTTGACGGCTCGGAGATCTTCGGGGCGGATGAAACTCCGGCCGGAACTTTGGGAGTGCGCGTGATTCGTTGCCCGCATCATCGGGCGCGATTTCAGTTTGGTGATCTCGAACAGTTCGTCGCGGGCCACCCGGATGTGTGGCTTGTGCTGACGGCGAAAGACGTTCCGGGCATCGATTGCTACGGCGTAATTCCGAGATTCGCCGATCAGCCTGTGTTCGCGCATGGCGAGGCGCGGTTCCGTGGGGAAGCTGTGGCCGCAGTCGTTGGAGAAACGGAAGCGATCGAGATGCTCGACCTGGCGGATTTTCCCGTGCGGTGGGAGGAATTGCCGGCAATCACGACGATCGATGAGGCGCTGGCGGCCAATGCACCGCGCATTCATGCGAAGCGCGAGGCGAATATTCTCGTGCGCGGGCGAGTGGTTCGAGGTGACGTCGAGAAGGCGCTAGCGGAATCCGACGTCGTCGTTGAAGGCGAATATGAAAGCGGTTTTGTGGAGCACGCTTACATCGAGCCTGAGGCGGGGTTCGCGCGGCGGGTGGGTGATTGCATTGAGATTCAAGCCTGCACGCAATCCCCGTATATGGACCGCGCCGACATCGCGAAGATTCTGGGGACTTCGCCGGAGAAAGTGCGAATCATTCCCACAGCGGTGGGTGGAGCATTCGGGTCCAAGCTGGATCTGTCAGTGCAGCCGTTCCTGGCCTTGGCTGCGTGGAGACTGGATCGTCCCGTGCGCATGGTGTATTCGCGGACCGAGTCGATTGTTTCGACGACAAAGCGGCATCCCGCGCGCATGCGACTGCGGGCGGGCGCGACGCGCGAGGGAAAACTGACCGCGCTCGACTTCGCGGCGGACTTTAATACCGGCGCGTATTCCTCGTGGGGACCAACCGTTGCGGGGCGCGTGCCGGTGCATGCGTCGGGGCCGTACCAGGTTCCGAATTATCGCGCGCTGACACGGGCGGTGCACACCAACATTGTCCCTGCGGGAGCATTTCGCGGATTCGGTGTGCCCCAGGCGGTGATCGCCCAGGAACAACTCTACGATGAACTCGCCGACCGAGTCGGAATCGACCGACTGGAGTTTCGCATTCTGAATGCGCTGGAAAATAACACTCCCACCGTGACCGGACAGGTTCTCGGCGAGGGCGTGGGGATTCGCGCGTGCTTCGAGGCGTTGCGACCGAGATGGCAGGCTGCGCGCGCGGATGCGGCGTCTTTTAATACGGGCGGTGCGGGGCCCTTGCGGCGAGGAGTTGGAGTGGCGGGGATGTGGTATGGGTGCGGAAATACTTCGCTGCCGAATCCTTCGACGGTGCGGATCGGGCTGAAGCCTAATGGGCGCATCGCATTGCATCAGGGTGCGGTCGATATAGGCCAGGGATCGAATACGGTTGTGACCCAGATTTGCGCAGACGCGTTGATGGCCCCGATGTCGAAATTCGATCTGGTGTCGGGGGACACTTCGCTTTCCCCGGATTGCGGTAAGACATCGGCGTCGCGGCAAACCTTTGTGACTGGTAAAGCCGCGCACATGGCAGGCACAAAATTGCGTGCCGCGATTTTGAAGGTAGTGGGCGCGTGCGAGTGCGCCACCATCGAGTTCGGCGAGGGCTGCGTAACGATTGCTGAAAATGGAAGCAGTAACCCGATTGTGCTCTCGGATTTGCCGCTTGACTCGCACGGCTATGTCATCACCTGCGAGGCGACCTTCGATCCGCCGACCTGTCCGCTCGACGAAAATGGGCAGGGCAGTCCCTACGCGGTCTTTGGCTTTGGCGCGCACCTGGCGGAAATCGAAGTGGATGTGGAACTGGGCACTGTGCGTGTGCTGAGAATAACTGCGGCGCATGATGTAGGGCGCGCGATTAATCCCACGTTGATCGAAGGGCAGATTGAGGGTGGTGTGGCGCAAGGATTAGGCATGGCGCTGATGGAGGAATTCTTTCCCGGTAAAGGCGAGAACCTGCACGACTATCTGATTCCTACGGCCGGCGACATCCCTCCAGTGGAGTCGATCCTGATCGAAGATCCATCGTCAATCGGGCCCTTTGGCGCGAAGGGAATCGGTGAGCAGGCCGTGATCCCGACGGCGCCCGCGATTCTGAATGCGATTCATGACGCCGTCGGAATACGCATCCGCAAAGTTCCGGCAACTCTGGACCGCGTGCGGGCAGCGATTCTGAGTGCACGGGGTGAAAATCAAAAGCGACCGACAGGCGTGTCCGACATACCTGCTGCGGCCGACGGAGGTGGGCGTGGCTGACGACGCTGTTCGGTGCGATGCCTGCCCGGTGCTGTGCTACATCAAGCCCGGCCGGACCGGATCGTGCGACCGATATGGCAACCATCACGGCAAACTTGTGCGACTCGATCCGCATGTCGTGTTGCATCGGGCCGTGGAGCGCGGAGAAGCGGTGAAGCCATTTCTGGAACGCGGCCGCGAGTGGGACGGCACGCTTGGAAGCCACAGTGAAACTTTTGTGACTGCGATTGGCGCGGGTACGACTTATCCCGATTACAAGCCGGCGCCGTTCATTATTTCGTCGCAAGTTGAGGGCGTTGACATGGTCACGGTGGTGACCGAGGGAATTTTCAGTTACTGCGGCGTGAAGGTGAAGATCGACACCGACCGTCACCTGGGCGCGGAGTGCAGCACGGTGCGCGCGCAGGGAGAAGCCGTGGGACACGTCACCACCGGCGAATACGGATCGCAGATGCTCTCGCTCGGCGGCGTCCGGCATTTAACCGGAAGCAGTCGGCATGAAGGCACGGCAACCTGCGAGACGCTGCTGAACTTGTGCAACGGGAAGCCGGTCGAACTCAGGATCGATGACGGCGCAAAGGTCATTGTGCAGGCCGGACAGCCCCCGATCGTCGATGGCGCCCGGGAAGAACGCATGCGCGTGGGTTGCGGTTCGGCAACCATCGGTATGTTTGCTAAGCAGTGGTTTGGCAAGGTTGATGAGGTTGTCGTGGTCGACGATCACATCACCGGCGTGCTCTCGGAACATCAGGCGGGCAAATTGCTGGGCGTAACGGAGACGGGAATTAAGCTGAAGGGAAGACGATCCACGCCCGGACGATATTTTCAGGTGGCGGCACCGGGCACCGCGTGGGGTGGGACTGAGATTGACGATCCACTCACAATTCTGGGAAAGTTCAGTGCAAGAAAAGCGTGGCCCGGGCTGCGCTTATTGATGGTTAGCACGACGGGCGAGCACTCCGGTTATTTTGAGCTGGACGAAGACCTGAAACCGCAGGAAAGAGAATTGCCGGTTAACTTGCGGAAATCAGTGGCGCGTATCAAGGAAAATTGCGAGCCGGCGCTTTGTACCGTGCTCTTCATGGCCGGGGCAGGAGGATCGTTACGCGCGGGTGTGACCGAGAATCCGGTAAAGCTGACGAATTCTGTGCGCGGCGCCCTCACCCGAGTGACTTGTGGAGGCGCGCCGGTGTATGTATGGCCAGGCGGCGGAATCACATTTATGGCCGACGTGAGCCGCATGCCGTTGAATGCTTTCGGCTATGTGCCGACACCGGCGCTGGTAGCGCCGATTGAATTTACTCTGCGGCTGGCGGATTATGCCGCGCTGGGCGGATATGTCGAGCATGTGCGCCCGCTGAGCTCGATTCTTGTGGAGGATGAAAGCCGTCAGCACCTAAAGGTGCGCGCGGAGAATCCGTGGCCTCTACAGTCTTCCAAAATAAAAACAGCAGGAGCGGTGAAAAGCAAGAAGCGATGAATTCACGCGCACAAATCCGACTGCTGGCTGACGGTCGGCGGTTGCATTTGCACGACGGTCCGATCGATCTGATCGTGGAAGCGTTTGGATCGCCGCGCGCGGTAGAGGCGGCGTATCAGGCCGGGGCGCGGCGGTTTGCGAGCGTGCTTGACGAGCTATGCTCTGAGCTAACAATTCTGCGGACAGCGTGCTCATCGGAAACGGAGTGGCCGCATGGCGCGGTCGCGCAGCGGATGGTGACCGCGGTGCTCCCTTATATTCCGCAATATTTCATCACCCCTATGGCCGCTGTGGCGGGCGCGGTAGCCGAGGAGATTCTTGCGGCGATGGTTGCGGCAGCGAATGTTTCCCGCGCCTACGTGAATGACGGTGGGGACATTGCGTTGCACTTGGGTCCTGGCGAGAGCGTTGTGGTCGGGATGGTGGAGAGGCCGGATCGTCCATCGCTGTTCGGAACGACCACCGTGCACGCTGGCGATCCGGTGCGCGGCATTGCGACCAGTGGTTGGCGCGGTCGCAGTTTTTCATTCGGCATCGCGGACGCAGTGACGGTGTTGGCGGATCGTGCGGCCGCTGCCGATGCCGCAGCCACAATTATTGCCAACGCGGTCGACCTTCCAGAACATCCTGCAATCGTTCGCGCTGCGGCGCGTGAGCTTGCTCCGGATAGCGACTTGGGAGACCGGTTGGTGACTCAAGCCGTGGGTCCGTTGACTGCAAGGGAAGCCGATCAGGCTCTGGACGCCGGAGCGCGCACGGCGGAACTTCTGTTGCGAATGGGTTTGATGCGTTCAGCGGCGCTGAATCTGCACGGAAAAACTCAGGTCGTGGGAAGTTTAGGGGAGTCGAGAACGATCGCGGCTCCGGTGGGCGAAAGGGGCTTGGTGCATGCCTGAGGTGGTGGTGCGAAAGAAAGTTACCTGCGTGGAAGAGATTTTTCACGAGGGCGGCCCAGTGGCGGAACGACCACTGCGTCGCGCGGCGGCGATTGCGGTCGTTCGCAATCCGTTTGCCGGGGCATACGTCGCTAACATCGAAGGATTCATGGATGACCTGAAGCCGCTCGGACTGGAGATGGCGCGGTCGCTCGTGGCCGCCCTCGGCGGGGACGCGAAAAGTATCGAAGGTTACGGCAAGGGCGCGATTGTCGGGTCCGCGGGAGAACTCGAACATGGCGCGTTGTGGCACGTGCCAGGCGGATATGGAATGCGCGAAGTCCTCGGGGGGGCGAGGGCGATTGTGGCGTCGACGAAAAAAGTTGGTGGTCCGGGCACGCGGCTGGATGTGCCAATCACGCACATCAATGCGTCCTACGTGCGCAGTCATTTCGATTCGATGGAAGTTGGAGTGAATGATGCGCCGCGCGCGGACGAGATTCTGTTGGCACTGGTGATGACCACCGGAGCGCGCATCCATGCACGCGTGGGTGGGCTGAAGGCATCGGAGATTAAGGGAGAAGATGGACTGCGATGAGTGACAGCATGAAGGCGAGATATGAAAGCTAGAATTCGCAAGATCGCAGTCTTCGTCGAGGAAACGCGGCGCGAGATGGATCGCGAGGTTACTCCGCCGGCGCGGCGGGCAGCGGCCGTCGCGGTGATTGAGAATCCGTGCGCCGGGAAATATGTTGAAGATCTTTCCGAGTTGATGGTGATTGGCGAAGAGCTCGGCGAACTGCTCACCACCCGGGCGGTGGCGGCGCTAGGAATTACGGGGCCGTCGGCGGAAAGCTACGGAAAGGCGGCTGCGGTCGGAGAGAATGGCGAGATCGAACATGCTGCGGCAATTCTGCATCCCAAGCTGGGCGCGCCCGTGCGGCGGGTGTTGGGTAAGGGCGCAGCGTTGATTCCCTCATCGAAAAAGCGCGGCGGGATGGGCGTGGTGCTCGACATTCCTCTCGGGCACAAAGATGCGGCGTTCGTGCGCAGCCACTTCGATGGCATGGAGGTGCGCTTGAACGATGCGCCCCGCGCGAATGAAATCATGGTTGCCGTCGCAGTCACCGATAGCGGGCGTCCACTGCCGCGTGTGGGCGGGCTGACGAAGGATCAGATCAAGGGCGACGACGGATTGAGATGAGGCTTGAGTGATCTGTTGCCGCTGTCGTTCGGCAGGCCGCATTCATCTCGCGGGGCGCTTCGTAGCTTTCATTAGAAAAGAAATATCTCCCACCTTGTAGAGAGATTTACCGGGAGAGTCCGGTGTCGCGGCAACTTTCCCCGCGCGCACGTCGTCAAACGCGGTCACCAGTCGCGAGAGAACTGTCGGCGATGCGACCGGTATATTATGGGCGCCCAGCACTAACTTGATCTGCGGGGCGAGCGCAGCCAGTCGGCGGATCGACTTCGCGTAGGCGTTGAGATCAGTCTCGGGGCGGTAGAGCCAGATGGGCGCGGGGTAGTAGGTGTCGCCAGTGAACAGCAAGCCGTTGGCGCGATCGAGCAGCGCGATGGCGTCGGGCGTGTGCCCGGGTGTCGCGATGACATCCAGGATGCGGCCGCCCAGGTCGAAGTCATCGCCGTCGCGGATTTTGGCGGTTATCTTCCACGGGCGTGTGGCGTAGGACTTTGTGCTGAAGCCTTTGGGGAGCGCGCCGCAGATCTGGTCGGGTGTGATTTCAGCCTGTGCGTCTTTGCGCGACCCACGGGCGTTCTTGCGCGTGAAGTCCGTATCCATTCCATAGATAGTGTCGAACTGCCAGTTGCCGCCGACGTGATCGTCATGGGTGTGGGAATTGGTCACGATGATCGGGAGACTGGTAAGTTCACCCGTAACTTTCTTGATGTCGCTGATGCCCATGCCAGTGTCGAACAGCAGGGCTTTCTTTTCGCCGACAATCAGATAAGCGATGGTTTCTTCGGCTTGATGCGGTTCGTAGATGGCGAAGACTCCTGGCGCGGGTCGGTAAACTTCGAACCACGGGTCGCTGACGGGGATGCGCTCGAGAGCTTTGTATTCGGGACGGGGAATCGCGCGGCACCAGTCGGCTGGGATAGGTTGCTGAGCCGACAGCGCCGATGCAAGAGAGAGTGAGGCGATGAGCAGGAGTTGAAGTTTCCGCATGAACACCTCGGGGCTTAAGCCATTTGCTGCTCGAATCGAAGGGCTACATTTCCGCGCCAGCAAAAGAATGAAATCAAAATCAAAAACAAAACACAATCACAATCGGTGCCGGTATCGATGACGCCTTTTCGCGCACTGCGCTTACTGGAGGGGCGAAAGTACCCCGTCCCTACATGCGCCGTTATGACCTTACAATTTCCGGGACTCGCGTTGCCGGGGGCGTGTTGCGGCTGCGCTGGATGCTGACGGCGCCGTCGATGATTACCATACCCACGCCGGGTAGATCTCCTTTCTGAATGCTGTCGAGGAGATTCTTTCCGGCGGATTGTTGCGCGGTGTCGAGAAAAACGAAAGTGGCTTCGCGGCCGGTAGCGATCAGGCCGCTGTTCAGACTCCGCATTCTTGCAGTATTTCCGGTCGCGAGACAGATCGCCACGTCGGCCGGAATCTCTCCCAACGACGACAACATCGCGATCATGCGCAGAATACCGAGTGGCTGCACGCCGGAACCAGCAGGCGAGTCGGTGCCGAGAATCACGCGATGCACTTGCTTCAGTTCTTTGGCCGTGCGCAGCGCGAGCAGTCCGGCGCGCTCGTTGCCGTTGTGAACGATTTCCAGCGCGCGCGGTGAACGCTCGCATAGCGCGACGATCTGATCGTCGGGTAGAGCGGTATGCCCGCCATTGATGTGGCCGATAACGTCAGCGTCTGTCTCCAGCACCATATCCTTGTCAATCAGGCTCGAGCCAGGAATCGATGGGCCGCCGGTGTGAATCGTGCTTTGGATGCCGTATTTACGGGCCCACGCCACCATGCGGCGTCCGGTGGTGCCATCCTTGACGCTGCCGAGTCCGACTTCGCCGAGAAATTTCACGCCCGCTGCAGCGAGTTCTTTGAAGTCGTCTTCGATCATGCCTTGTTCGAGCACAGGCGCACCGGCGAAAACCTTCACGCCACTGGGGCGGAACGCGTGGAAAGCGCGTTGCGCAAAAATCGCCATCGCTTTCAGGCCGACGATATCTTTCGGCCGGCCGGGTGTGTGCACTTCTCCGGCGGAGACCATCGTGGTGACGCCGCCATGCAAGCAGCTGTCGATCCAGCCGAGTTGATTCTGTCTAGGCGTCCAGTCCCCGCACACGGGATGCACATGGCTATCGATGAGCCCGGGAGCGAGCGCGGTGCTTTTGGCGTCGATCGTGGTCGTGGCGCCCGCGGTGTCGATATCTTTCTCTTGGCCAACCGCGTGAATGATTCCGTCATTCGCGACCACGGTGTCGGCGTCGAGAATCGGATGGTCGAGGTCTCCGCTGAGCAGAAGCCCGATATTGCGAATGACCAGCTTGTTTGTGCCTGCGGACTGTGCCGGGCCGTCGTGGTTCATGAAATCATTCCACCGTGCCAGTAGAAGTCGCCATCATACGCGACGATTCTTCGCCGGTGAAGCGGTGTCGCGCACCTTATCATGAGTGACTGTCGTTTCTGCATCCAATCTGGGCTGTAGAATGGCGCATCAGCGTCCGTGCGGCGCAGGTCCTGTCCGGAAGGAGAATCATGGTTTCGCGAGATTTTATTTTTTGGGAAGTAGACGTGCAGTCCGATTTCATGTTGCCGGGAGGAAGGTTGTACGTGCCGGGAGCGGAGAAGTTGTTGCCCAACATTCGACGGCTCACCGATGCCGCGCGGAAAGACGAAGTGTTTCTGGTTTCGCATGGATGCTTTCACCCGCCCGACGATCCTGAATTTAAAATCTTTCCCCCGCACTGCGTGAAGGGAACGCCCGGGTCGGAACTCGTGCCTGAGGCCCTGGCGGAGAAAGTTGCGCGCGTGCCGAATGACGTGGACGCGAATCTTCCAGAAGATATATCCCGTTATCAGCAGATCCTGCTGGAAAAACAAACCCTGAACATTTTTGAGAGCCGGCATGCAGATGCTCTGGTTCAGCGACTCGGAAGCGACGCAGAGTTTGTGGTGTTCGGCGTAGTCACGGAATACTGCGTCAGTTTCGCTGCGAAGGGCCTGCTCGAGCGCGGCCGCCGCGTGGCCGTGGTGCAGGATGCCATTGAAACTCTAAATCCGGAAGACGGCAACAAGACCATCGCTGAGCTTCAGAGATTGGGGGCGCGCTTCACCACCACCGGCCAGGCTCTCAGCGCCCTAAAACTCAGCGCGCTCCAGCACTGAGAGCCGAGGCCGGGTTCTAGTGATGGTCTCCGTGGTTGTGGCGCCAGGTCCAGTATTCTTTTTGATCTGCCTTGTTGAGCTTGCGGAAATCGCGATGGGGATCGCGATGGGTTTCGACCGTCCAGCGATTGTAGTAGCCGACCTCGTCGCCGTTCCACACGTGATAGTCAGTGTAATAAGGATCGTAAACCCGGTACGGGTGGTGCTCGGCGCATCCGACTCCAGCCACACACGACGCCAGTACGGCCGCCAGCAGCAGTGAACTCAGGGGGTGCGAACCACGAATCATATTTTCTCCTTCGAGGTGAAGAAACACCGTGCAGCGCGATTAGTTGCTTAAAGAGCCTGCCGGGTTTGCATGGAGTGTACGTCGCCGGGCAAAAGCGGGCTGCGGCGAGTGCTACCGTTTCCTTCCGTTCGATATTTCCTTTCCTTTCGATTGCTTTTCAACTCGGTTAGATTGTAATAGACTTGGGCGAGGAGATTTCACGTTGGGCGACCCCTTAAGCATGCTGCTGGATTTGCCGGAGCGGGAAAGAACGGAACGCGGCCTCGAACATACGCCCCGCGAGATCTGGCAGCAGCCCGCCACCTGGCGCGAAACCTTCGAGCGCTGCCGCGAAAGCAGCCCTCAATTGAATGACGTGTTGCGTCGCGCGGGAATCGGGCGGGGCAGCACTTCCTCCCCTAGTGTCTATTTGGTAGGCGCGGGCACGTCGGACTATACCGGTCGTGCTTTGGCTTCATTGCTTCGCCGCCGCTGGGGCTGCGACGTCTGGGCATTGCCCAGCACCACTCTGCTGACTGATTTTGAGGAATTCCATCGGCCTGGACGAGAATACCTTTGGATTTCTTTTTCGCGCTCTGGCGAGAGTCCAGAGGGCGTAGCCTTGCTCCAGCAGGCGCTCGACCGCCATCGCGATATCCGGCATCTAGTCGTGACTTGCAACCAAAAGGGAACGATGGCGCAGTTGTGCGCTCAGCATCCGGATCGCGCGGTAGCCTTGATCCTTGACGATGCGGTGAACGATCGCGGCCTCGCCATGACCAGTTCTTTTAGCAATATGGTTGTGGCCGGACAGTGCGTCGGCCATTTGGAAGATCTTCCCGCGTTTGGCGAAGTGGTGGCTCAAATGTCTGAGATGGGCCAGCGGTTTCTGCCCGCCGCCGCCGAAACTGCAGCCGCCATTACGCTGCTGGGCTGCACCCGCGCCTGTTTTGTGGGCGGAGGCGCTTTGCGCGCGGTGGCCGACGAATCCGCCCTGAAACTGGTCGAACTTAGTGCCGGCAAAGTCACCACCATGGCCGAGACGCCGCTCGGACTGCGCCACGGGCCCATGTCGAGTGTGGATTCGCAGACTTTGTTTGTGACTTTCTTGTCGAGCGACAGCCGGCGGCGCGGGTATGAGCTTGACCTGCTGCGCGAGATGGACCGCAAACATCTGGGGCGAGTGCGCGCCGTCGTCACTGCGCGAGCCGACGAGGAAGTGTCAGCACTCGCGGATTATTCCTTGTCTTTGGATTGTGCGGCCGATTTTCCCGATTACTATCGCCCCGCTCTCGATGTGATGCTGGGGCAGTTGATTGGCCTGTTCGCTTCCATGCGCTGCGGCCTCAAGCCCGACCAGCCCAGCCCCAGTGGAACGATCACGCGCGTGGTCGCACCCATCAAGCTGTATTCCTAGTCTTTGCGTTCCTATCCGGTCACGTGATGCTGACTTCCGTATACGTGCCGTACACCTGGCGCAGGGCCTCGCAGATTTCGCCGACGGTGGCGTAGGCGCGGACCGCGTCCACGATATAAGGCATAGTATTGGCGGAGGAAACGTTGCCGTTGATTCCGGCTGCAGGTTCCTGCGCGGCGGCCTTCCTGAGCGCGTCAAGCGTGCGCTGCACTTCCTCATTCGAGCGGCGGGCGCGCAGGGTCTTGAGCTTCGCGGTCTGCTGGCGGGCGACGCTTTCGTCGATGTAGAGAATGTGCGGCGCGTCTTCTTCGATAACAAATTCGTTGGCGCCTACGATCACTTTCTCGCGAGCCTCGGCAGCGCGCTGGTACTGGTACGACGCCTCCGCAATTTCCTTCTGCGGATAGCCGCGGTCGATGGCTTTCACCATGCCACCCATGGCATCGAGTTTGCCAAAATAATCGAAGGCGCCGTTCTCCATTTGCAGGGTTAAGGCTTCTAAGAAGTATGACCCGCCGAGAGGATCGACCGTCTGGGTCACGCCCGATTCGTAGGCGATGATCTGCTGCGTGCGCAGCGCGATACGTGCCGCTTCTTCGGTCGGCAGCGCGAGAGCTTCGTCGTAGGAATCGGTGTGCAGCGACTGGGTTCCGCCAAGAATGGCGGCCAAGGCTTGCACGGCGACGCGGGCAATGTTGTTCATCGGTTGCTGTGCCGGCAGGGAAACTCCTGCGGTCTGGGTATGGAAGCGCATCAGCCAGGTGCGCTGGTTCTTCGCCCCGAAGCGGTCTTTCATCACGCGGTACCAGATTTTGCGGGCGGCGCGGTATTTGGCAATTTCTTCGAAAAAATCGTTGTGCGCGTTGAAGAAGAAACTCAGGCGCGGCCCAAACTCGTCCACGTCGAGTCCTCGCCGCTTGGCCCACTCCACATACTCCACGCCGTCGTATAGCGTGAACGCCAGTTCCTGGAGCGCGGTCGATCCTGCTTCGCGAATGTGATATCCACTGATCGAAATGGTGTTGAAGCGCGGCGTGAATCTCGAACCGAACTCAAACGTGTCGATGACCAGCCGCATCGACTGCGCCGGCGGATAGATGTATTCCTTCTGCGCGATGTATTCCTTGAGAATGTCGTTCTGAATCGTGCCGGAAATTTTCTTCCAGTCGGCGCCCTGCTTTTCGGCGACCACCAGGTACATGGCCCACAGCACCGACGCGGGCGAGTTGATGGTCATCGAGACCGTGGTCTTTTCGAGGTCGATGCCGCCGAAAAGAATTTCCATGTCTTCGAGTGAATCGATGGCCACGCCGCACTTGCCGACTTCACCTTCGCTGGCCGGATGATCGGAATCGTAGCCCATGAGCGTGGGCAAATCGAAGGCGACCGAAAGTCCGCTTCCGCCGTGTTCCAGTAAATATTTGTAGCGCTGGTTGGTTTCTTCCGGCGACGCGAAGCCCGAAAACTGCCGCATAGTAAAAAGCTTGCCGCGATATCCGGTGGCGTGAATGCCTCGCGTGTAGGGCGCCTGGCCGGGGAAGCCGAGATAATTTTCCTCGCTCCAATCCTGCGGGAGATCGGCTTCAGTGTAGAGCCGTCGAATGGGCACGCCGGAAATTGTGGTGAAGCGAGCATGGCCCTGCTCATCGAGATTCACGCCGGTGGCAGCGCCGATCGGCCGCTCGGGAGCTTTCTCGAGCGTGGGCGCCAACGTTTTCTCCCCCCATTCTTTCTCGCCAGCAGAAGGATGACGATTCTCAAAAACATCAGCGATGGGACTCTCGGCGACTTGTGGCTTGTTGGATGGGCCAGACGACTTCTTTTCCATGCGAACCCCGGTGACCACTTCGATGATAGGCAAGTAGAGGCGCAGGGGCAAGGTGTGCGCGGGCAATCAAAACGACCGGTCGGTCAGCGGGTCGGTGTTATTTCGAAGAGTAGCCCGGCGTCTGGTCGAAGGAGCCCTGCAATCATTTCTGCGCTCGCGAAAGTTCCCAGGCCTTGGAATATTTCCAGGAAACATACACCGCGTGATAACAGTGCAGCAGCAGGCCTTCGCGACCGTCGAGAAAGCCGAGGCGGAAGAAATAGTTGTAGACGAATGTGAACAGAGGCCGGGCAACGATGTCGATGTGGCTGAATCGGACTTTACCTTTCGCCACCATCATCTCCGCGCCGAGCGAGGAATAACGGTTCATGTGTTCGATGTAATCGGAGATCGTCGGGTAGCAGTGATGGAGCAGAGCCCCGGTTTGGATGTGCCGGGTGAACCCGTCGACCCGAACATCCTCATGAACCGCGCGATTCTCAAACTTTCCTTTTCCACGACGGAAGAGGCGCAGCTTGGGATCGGGCCAGAAGCCTCCGTGCCTGATCCAGCGACCAAGGAACTCATTTTTCCTGGGGATCCAAAGGCCCACGAAGTCGGCATGTTCAATCGCGCCGAAGTCCGTTTCTGCAGGAACTGACGACGAACCCACAACTTCCTTGCCAAGGGCGCACAGTCGGCCCAGAGAATCCAACAACTCCTGCAACGCTTTTTGCAAAGGAGGGTCTAGTTCTTCATCCGCGTCCAAACTCAGAATCCAATCGCCGGTCGCCTTATCGATCGCCGAGTTTTTCTGCGCGGAGAAGCCCTTCCATTCTTCGACGAATATTTTTGCGCCGAAAGATTTCGCAATCTCGATCGTCCGATCGGTCGAGCCGGAATCGACAACGATAATCTCCCCTTTGCCTTCGGCAACCAGGGGCTGCACGCTGGCCAGCGTGCGGCCGAGGTTCGCATCTTCGTTAAAGGTAATGACAACGACGGAAAGACGCATCGGGGCGTAGTGTATCAGGCGATCGCGTTACATCCCTCCCGGTGGCGCAGGTTGAACGGCTTGCGGAGGCGTAGATGTCGGTACTCCGTTAGGAGACGGGTCCTGCCGCGGCGCGACGAACGGTACGCTCGGCAAGTGTGTGACCTGGCCGCGAGTTGCGTCGGCCACATTGATCCCGGCATGGTCGAGCAGCAATCCCGTGGCGCGGTCGAGTTCGATGCGCGATTTCTCATACGCTGCCTTGGCCGAAACCAGATTCGATTCACCGGTAGTCAGCGTTGCCGCATCCTGCAGGATTGCGGTCTGCGTGGTCAGGCCGACTTTCAATTTCTGTTGATCGGCGTCCAGCGTTTGGCGCGCCAGGTCCACGGCGGATTGCGCCGCTTGCACTGCGACTCTATTCTGCTTCACATCAAATTGCGCGTTGCGGACTTCAATCCGCACCTGATTTTCCAATTGATGCTCACGCACCTGTGCCTGCCGGTATTCCAATTCACCGCGAACCTGGTTCGACTGCGCAAGGCGGTTGCGCAACGGGATGGTCAGCGACAACCCAACGCCCTTGTCGGGCGCGGTCGAGTTCACGAGTTGGTTCAGGGTGCTGCCATAGCTTACCGGTCCACCATTGACGAACGGTGGTGGCGCATTCGTTGGGTTGAAACAAGTCTGAGTCGTCGGATCACACGCCGGCGATACCAGGACCGGGTTCACATTGCCGCCGACGCCTGATCCGCCGTAGTAAACAAATGCATCGAGCGTAGGCAGCAGGGAATTGCGAACTGCCTTATTACTGATGTCGCGGGAGCTGAGATCGATGCGTGACTCCACGAGCTCCGCACGATGTTGCAGCGCGTCGTTAATCATGTCCTGGATCGGAATCACCGGCTCGGCTTGCGGCAATTCCACGGTAGACGTAGGAATCACATCCGCCTCCGCCAGGATGGGATCTTCGATGCTCCGGCTGAGCGCGTTCTTCATTAGCAGCTCTTGCAATTGCAGATTGTTCTGGGCCACGATCAGGTTCTGCTCGTCGGTCGCGACAATGCTCTGCGCGCTCACCACCTGAATCGGGGGCACCGTGCCCACTTTCGCCTGGCGCTGGGTATCGTCGAGAGCCTTCTGGCCGTAAGTGAGCGCTTCCTGCTGCACGCGCACGTTTTCGTAGGCAAAGACCAGATCCCAATACATGTTTTCAACCTGGTCGACCGTGGTGATGACTTGCAACCGGAAGGCCACGTCGGAAATCTCGCGGTTGTTTTTGGCGATGCGAATAAATCTGGTGTTAGGCAGGAATCCGAATCCCTGCAGCAGATTCTGCGTGAAGCGGAACTGGAAGTTCGAACTGAGCTGCGGCGTCAGCAGGGCGGCACTGCTGTTGGTGGTGATATGCGTGTTATTGAATCCTGCAGTCAGGGCGCCACCGAATTCAAATCCCTGCGTGTAGGCGAAATCAGACGTATAAGTATTTTGCGCGATCACGCCGCCGGGAGCGGGGCTGAACAGGCTAACCGACTCGGTGTCGTTTTTGTCGAGTTGCAGGGTTCCAGTAAGTTGTGGGTCGAAGCTGGAGATCGGCGCACCGATGCCCAGGGTCGAACTTACCAAGCCATTGGTGCCGGTGCCGGCGCCACCGGCCGCGACCGTGGTGCCGCCTGTTCCTGAGCCGACCGTGCCGCCGAGTCCGCCTACGCCGCCCCCGGGCGTGTTCTGCACAATGCCCGTGTTCACGCCAAGAATGCTCGCGCCCGACTTGGCTCGCAGCAGATCCGCTTGCGCGATGTTCAGGTTGTAGCGGGCGATGTCGAGATCAAGATTGTTCTCCAGCGCGAGCGCAACGGCGTCGTCGATGGAGAGATAAATCTTGCCGTCCTTCATAAGGGAGTCGATGCGCGCCGAGTTTCCCAGATTCGGTTGCGCCAGTTCCTGCGATTGGTAGGGCTGCAACACGCGGGGAAATGCGGATCGCGGAACTGAATAGTCTTTCAAGAGAACCGGCTGTGTCTGCGCGGGCTGGGGCGCCGCGGGAGGCGCCGTGGCCGCTGCCGGCGCTTGCGTCGAGGGCGCAGCCGGACCCTCCTGCGCGGAAAGCGCCGTTGACCCGATGGCCACAAACATCGCGGCGACCAGCGCGGAGCGGCGGATGATCGAAATCAAGCACGGTGAAACCATGAGTATTCTCCTTGCATGAGAGCGGGCGAAGCTTTTAGCAGCAGAATCTGACGATGCCAGTCTTGCATGCAACCCGCGAAAATACGTCTCTCCATCTTAGCGGGAGAAGTTTCACGGAACGGGCCGGAGATTGTAAAGAATTGTGAGGAGGAACAGCAGAGGACAAAAAAAAATGGCGCCGCAGTCGGTGCTCGACAGTGGCGCCACTCAGTGAAGTAAGAAACTATTGCTGCTGCGGTTGCGTGACCGAAGGCAAGTCCTTGCGGGGCGTAACCGAGGGAACATTGGGCATGCGCGTGACCTGACCCTTGGCGGCATCGTCGATGCTGATGCCAGCATGGTCTAGCGTGGTGCCCACGGCGCGTTCGAGCTCGACGCGCGATTTTTCGTAGGCCGCCATGGCCGACATCAAAGTAGACTCTGCCGTGGCCAGCGCGCTCTGAGTCTGCAGCACCAGCGTCGTGGTCGAAGTACCGAACTGATATTTCTTCTGCTCGGCATCCAGCGACTGTTTGGCGTAGTCCACCGCGGCTTGTGCGGAAGCGACGCTGGCGCGGTTCTGTTCGACTCCGAACTGCGCGTTGCGAACTTCGATGCTGATCCGGTTCTCGGTCTGCTGCAATGCCATCTGCGCCTGCTGGAATTCCAGTTCGGAGCGGATCTGCACGGCCTGCGCAGCGCGGTTGCGCAGAGGAATGTTGAGCTGTAGGCCGACGCCTTTGTCAGGAGCCGTGGAGTTGACGAGTTGATTCAGCGTGCTGCCATAGCTCGCTGGAGGAAACGCTGGATTGATGATCGGGGCCACCCCCCCGTTCTCGGGGGCGTAATAGGGGTCGGGACCCGAACAAAAAGCTTCTTGTTGTGCCGCCTGAGATTCATTGACGCAGAGGTTCGCAGGGTTCGCCGTGCCGCCGAGGCCGGATCCTCCGTAATAGGCGAATAGATCAAGGGAAGGTAATAGGGCATTACGCACGGCCTTATTGCTGATCTGGGTGGTGTTGAGCTGGATGCGGGACTCCACCAGATCGGCGCGATGGCGCAAAGCCTCACCTACCAGATCCTGAATCGGCTGGACCGGTTCGTTCTCCGGCACTTCCATCGTAGAAGTCGGAATTACTTCCGCTCCCGCCAGGGTCTGATCGCGCAGGGTGCGGCTGAGTGCGTTCTTCATGAGCAACTGCTCCAACTGCAGGTTGGTCAGAGCAACGGTTAGGCCCTGCTGATCCTGTGCCACGGTGCTTTGAGCGCGAACCACTTCAATTGGCGCCAGACTGCCGATCTCTACCTGCTTCTTAGTGTCGGATAGAGTTTTGTCGGCAAACGCAAGGGATTCTTTCTGCACACGAACATTTTCGTATGCATAGACCAGATCCCAGTACATGGTTTGAATCTGGTTGACGGTGGTAATCACCTGCAGGCGGAAAGCTACGTCAGAGAGTTCACGGTTGTTCTTGGCGATCAGCAGGAAGCGATTATTCGCCGAAAAGCCAATGCCTTGCAGCAAATGCTGGGTCAGCTTCAACTGGAAGCCGGAGTTCAGGGCGGGGCTCACCGTTTGGAAGGCGTTGTTGGTTGTGGTGCGTGTGTTGTTGAAGCCGACCGAGATATTAGTTCCCCACTGGAACCCTTGCGTGTACGCGAAATTTCCGGTCGTGGTCCTTTGCAGCGTTCCGGAGAACGGACTGGTTGGAATAAAATTGGCATGATCCTCCTGTAGCGTCCCGGTGATGATCGGATCAAAGCTGGTGATAGGCGATCCCAGCCCCAGAGTGGACCCGACCAAGCCGCCTGCGCCGGCACCGGCGCCGCCTGCACCCAGCGAGGTTCCACCGGAACCGGAGCCGACCTGGCCTCCCAGCCCGCCCACGCCGCCGCCCGGAGTGTTCTGCACGATGCCAGTATTCACGCCAAGCGTCGTCGCGCCCGCACGTGCTCGCAAGATATCGGTGTCCGCAATATTCAGGTTGTAGCGCGCGATGGCGATGTCGAGGTTGTTTTCGAGCGCCAGCGCGATCGCGTCATCCAGCGACAGGTAAAGCTTGCCATCGTGCATGAGTTGATCAATGCGCGCCGTGTTGGCAAGATTCGGCGGAGCCAGGCGCCGCGGTGTATAGGGCCCGATCGGGTTAGGAAAGTGCGAAACCGGCTGGGCAAAGTTTAAGACCGGCAGCGGTTTGGCGTTTCTGCACACTCTGCGGCAGGGGTGGCAGCGGGCGCCTCCTGGCCCCAGCACGCGAGGTTCAACATAGCGAACAGGCTGGCGACGGCGGCGAGCCGGACGGTCAACATAAAACGTGCGAATGGCATCTACTCTTCTCCGTGGGTTTGAAAACCAACTGAATTCAGATGTTGCTGCGAGTACACCGGATCGCATTTGCAATCGGCTTCGCCCGAGACTGCCAAACACCCAAAATCAAGTCCTGCTCAGGCTGTGATACGCAGAGGACGGGCCGAAGGTTCCGGAAAACTGGCCGTAGCCTTCATCCTCGAACCAAAATTCCGTGGAAACCATTCAGTATAGCTGACCTCAACTGTACTTGACTTGCCCTGGTCGACCGCGGAACTGATATGTTCCTAGCAAAGCTTGCTGACGGCTTGAAGGGTTTTGGATGATGTGGCCAGCTCTCGGGACTCGAAAGATCGCCACATTAATGGTCGCTGGATTAACCATTGCCAGGTCAAGCGCGCCAGTTCAATGATCGCAAGATGCGCAATCTCAAAGTGATTCTCTCCTATGACGGGGCCGAGTTCTCCGGTTGGCAAGTGCAGCCCGACAAACCGACCGTGCAGGGCACACTTGCCTCAGCCATTGGACGGATTACCGGCGAAAAGGTATTGCCGCAAGGCTCGGGTCGCACCGACGCGGGAGTTCACGCGCTGGCGCAGGTAGTGACATTTGTCACGGAGTCTTCCGTTCCCACGGAAAATTTCCTGAAGGCGCTGAATGATATTTTGCCGGCGTCAATACGCGTGCTGGAAGTGGCGGAGGCTCCGCCGGATTTTCATGCCCGTCATTCGGCACGGGCGAAAACTTATCGCTATCGGATTTACCGCGAGTCCATCTGCCCGCCCTTTCTGGCCAGATATGTATGGCACTATCCCTACCGGCTGGCGGAACAAGAAATGGCACGGGCCGCGAGTTTGGTGGTCGGCGAACATGATTTCACTTCCTTCGCGGCGGTTGATCCGGAGCGCGGCCGCCGGGACGAAGCCGTTTCGAACGTGCGGAAAATATTTTCGTCCTCGTGGGAGCGGACTGGGGACGAACTGGTCTACACGGTTCGCGGCTCGGGGTTCCTGCACCACATGGTGAGGAACCTTGTGGGCACGTTCATTCTTGTCGGCCGGGGGACATTGCAGGCCGAAGATATCCCGCGCATCCTCGATGCCCGCAACCGGTCGGCGGCGGGAGCGACCGCGCCCGCGAGCGGTTTATTTCTCGTCAAGGTTGAGTACTAGATCCCTATTATGAGGAAGTGGCTTTTCTAGCGCCCTCTGCGGATTTGCTCAGCGAACTCAGCGGTTAAGGGCTTTTGCCGTTGCTGGTCCCCTAGACAAAGAGAGTAGCAAGCTGGCTCCTTACAGAATAGGATTTGTCCATGGCGACTGATTTGCAAATTCCAGTGCACAAGATTACGTCGGTGAATCCTGCGACGGGAGAAGTCCTGTGCGAACTTGTGTGCGCTGGAGAAAGCCACGTTTTCGCCGCCGTGGCACGGGCGCGCACCGCCCAAGCTGCATGGGAGAAACTTGGCCTCCGTCGGCGAATCGCCATTCTGAGCGAGTTTCAAGGCCAGCTGCATGCCAGAAAATCCGAAATCGCCGCCGCCATCACCCGCGAAGCCGGCAAGCCGCTAGCCGAAGCCTTGGTCACGGAAGTTCTCGTCGTGCTCGATGCCACGCGATTCCTGATTGACCACGCTTGGAGGTTGCTGCGCGATGAACCGGTGCCGCACGGCAATCTCGCCACCAAACTGAAAAGTGGATGTCTTGTCCGCGAACCGCACGGAGTGATCGGGATCATCTCGCCGTGGAATTATCCGTTTTCGATTCCTGCGACCGAGACGCTGGCCGCGTTGGTTGCGGGTAACGCCGTGGTCTTGAAGCCCTCAGAGTTGACGCCGCTGGTAGCGCTGGAGCTGGCCTCTCTTCTGCATTCCTCCGGCGTGCCCGACGATGCTTTTCAAGTGGTGGTGGGCGATGGTCCGACCGGCGCAGCGCTGTTGCGTGCGCCGATTGACAAGTTGGTGTTTACGGGCGGCGCGGCGACCGGAAAACGAATCGCCTCGGCCGCTGCGGAACGGCCTGCTTCCGGTCGTGCTCGAACTGGGTGGGAAAGATCCTATGCTGGTGCTCGATGATGCAGATGTTGATGTGGCTTCGAGCGCGGCCGTGTGGGGAGCATTCGTCAATGCAGGCCAGGCGTGCCTGTCGGTCGAGCGCTGTTACGTTCATCGCAGTCTGCACGAGTCGTTCAGCCACGCCTGCTCGGAAAAAACCAAGCTTTTGCGCGTAGGAAATGGCATGGAATCGAAGATTGACGTGGGCCCGATGATTCACGAGCTGCAGTTGCAGATCGTGGACGCGCTCGTCGAAGACGCCAAGGCATGCGGGGCAAGGGTTCTGGCCGGAGGCATGCGGCTGCCCCACCTGGGCCCGAATTTCTACACCCCCACGGTGCTGGCCGATGTGAACCACGACATGCGCATTATGCGCGAAGAAACTTTCGGCCCGGTACTACCGATAATGGCGTTCGACACCGACGACCAAGCCGTGCGGCTGGCCAACGATTCGGAATACGGATCTGGCCGCCAGCGTATGGACCCGCGATTCACACCGCGGCGAGCGCCTGGCACGGCGCATCCATGCCGGCGCTGTCATGGTGAATGACGTGGTCTCATGCTTCGGCATCAGCGAAGCTCCGCATGGGGGCGTGAAAGCCAGCGGCTTAGGCCGCGCCCATGGGCGCTTCGGGCTGGACGAAATGGTGCGCGTGAAATATCTCGATATCGATCGCATGCCCGGAATGAAGAAGGTCTGGTGGTATGGCTACGGTGAAACCTTCCAGCGGCAGATGGATGGTTTTTTGGATATGCAGTTCGCGCGCGGGATCGGGACACGAGTACGAGGAGCGTTGCGAGCGGCGGGGCTGATCGGGCGCCGGCAGTTGTGAGCAGTTCGGCGGGGCTTCGCCCATGCCGGACGGCCGAAGGCGGCCGTCGCCACACGGTTCGTGGGTGCCTGCTGGCGCTCACCGAACGTGGTGCCGCGGATTAGTCGTCCACCCGGTCGCCGTGGCTGCGCGGGATGCGAGATCACGAGGAACCGCACCGGGACTCGACGAAGGATTGCGGATCTGATGACGTTTCCCGGGCAGCACGCGAATGCCACTTCCGGCGGCCAGCAACACGGTTTGGCCTTCCACCTCCATCAGCACTTCGCCGGAGACGATGATAGAAAAACTGTTGCGCCTTAATATGATGATGGCGAATCTCGGCCGCGCCCGGTGGCATGAACTCCTCAATCACACTGAGCTGATCATCGTTCACCAAATACCAGGCATCGCAATCGACTCCCCAGCGATAGTGCTCGGCATTCTCCCGGCTGACCGGGCCCGGCAGATCCGCATCCGCATGGGCAGGACCGGCATGCACCGAGGTGCGAGGACTAGGGGCGGGTTCGATTTTCTTTGCCATACTTTCTCGTCTCCTTCACACCAGTGTAATCTGGTCGCCATGAGCGAACCTACAAATTCCGCCGCTTCCGATTCGAATTCGGCTCATTCCAATTCCGTTCATTCCAATTCTGGACCCAACCCCAAACGGGAACTGTTGCGTCACACCTTGGCCACGCTGGCTTATCGCGGCGGCAAAGCCGTACGCAGTGCTCCCCGAGGTTTCGCCGATTTTCAGGCCGGCGCAGGAGTGCGCGCGCCGGGACAGATACTGGCCCATATCGGCGATCTGCTGGACTGGGGATTGTCGATCGCCAGGGCCGGCAGCAACTGGCACGATTCGAAACCTTTGCCCTGGGAGCAGGAATCCGAACAGATTTTTCGCCGCCCTGAAGAAGTTCGACGACTTTCTGGCTTCGAGCGCGCCCCTGCAGGCCTCAGCAGAAAAAATGTTTCAGGGTCCGGTGGCTGACGCACTGACCCACGTCGGACAAATAAACACTCTCCGTCGTCTGGCCCAGTCGCCGGTGAAGGGCGAGAGCTACTACGAGGCAGCGATCGAGACTGGACGCGTGAGCGCTGACCAAGCCCCGCCGAAGCGCGAGTTCTGAGCGAGCGTGGATCCGAAATCTGAGCAATGCCGGATTGCACCGCGAATTCTATTTCGCGCGATTGCGATAAAGCGAAGCGTCCACCTGTTGCGCCATCGCATCCAGATCCAGTGATGCTTTCAGAAACTCCGCGATTTGCCGCCCAATCTCTTTTGGATTCTTCAGGACGTCGTGATACGGCATGCGGCAGGTCTTGACGTAGGATTTGCCATCGAGCCACGCGTACACTTCGCGCAAATGTTTTTCAAACGCCGCTGCAATCGCGGCCGGATTCGCGCCTTCCTTATATGTTCCGCGCCGGCGCAACATTTCATCTTGCGAGGCCAGCACTTCCGGCAGCGGCCGCTGCATGAAAATAATTCGATACTCGTGCCCCGCGGGAAGCGAGAGCAGAAGCCGCGAGATCACTTTCACGACTTTTCCTTCACCCTCGGCAATGCATCCCGGATCGTTCGGAAGTTGTTTAATCCGCTCCCACTCCAGATAGCCGCGCGGATTGTCGGTGTCAGCGCGCCGTTCGCCGTCCGAAAGCGCGGACATTCCGCCCGCCACCAGCATCTGCATCATGAGCGAAGTACCGGAGCGCGGCAGTCCTGAAACGAGTGTGATCATGCTTTCCCTTGTGAACGAAACAGATTAGCAGAGGCAACTGCGACGCAGATGTTTCGTCCGCAAGGTTTCGGTTACAATGACCGCGTAAGGCCGAATCCGGCGGCGTTTGGGCCGCTCGAACGAGGGGTACGTCCTTTGGCGACTGGCGAAGTAACCACTTCTGGCACGCAGAATATTCCGCAGCTCCCCCACCACAAAGTCAAGATCAAGAAGGCCGGGCAGCGCGCCTGCAACGAGAAAAACGAAAAAGGAAAGTTCTGCGGCGGCCATTTGAAGCTGTGGTCCTACATGACCGACGCCATCGAGCGCGAGTGCGGCGACGTCGAAAAAGCCTGGGGACCGAAAGCCGAAGTTTACCGCTGCGAACATTGCAAGACGCTGTATCTGCCGTCGCCCGGCGAGACGAAGATTAATGTCGCCGGCCAAGGCATGATTTCAGTCTTCGGACTAACGCTGCCGCCGAAGGAAAAGTGAGGAGGCTGTTGGCTCTTGGCTTTTAGCTTAAACCGACTCCTCGTGCCCTAAGCCAAGAGCCAAAGGCCAACAGCGCTCTTCCAATGACCACTCCCGACCTCATTTACGATTGGAACCAGAATTATCCCTCGGGCATGAAGCCCCTCGGCCCCGTCCTGCTCAACGACGAGACCCTGCGCGACGGTCTGCAGTCTCCGTCGGTTCGCGATCCTTCCATCGCCGAGAAGCTTGAGATTCTTCATCTGATGGAAGCGCTGGGTATTCATTCGCTGGCTCTGGGATTGCCCGGCGCCGGCCCGCGCGCACTTGAGGCCGTGACTGCCGTGGCACGTGAAATTGCGGCGAACAAAATGAAGATTCGCGCCAACTGCGCCGCGCGCACCCACGAAAACGACATTCGTCCCATCGCCGACATTGTGCAGAAAACCGGCCTGCCGATCGAAGCCGCGACGTTCATCGGATCGAGCCCGATTCGCCGCTTCACCGAAAACTGGACGGACGATTTTCTCCTCACCACCACCGAAAAGGCCGTCAAGTTGGCGGTTTCGCTCGGCCTCGACGTGATGTACGTCACCGAAGACACGACCCGCTGCGATCCGGAGACAGTAAAAAAACTTTACGCGACGGCGATTCGTTCCGGCGCGCGGGCCATCTGCATCTGCGACACGGCGGGCCATGCCACGCCTATGGGCGCGCTTGCCCTGGTGCGATTTGTGATTGACGAAGTCGTGAAACCCTCCGGCGAGAAGATTCGCGTGGACTGGCACGGCCATAGCGACCGCGGCCTCGCGATCGCAAATTCGCTTGCGGCGATCATCGCCGGTGCGAACTGCGTGCACGGATGCGCCATCGGCCTGGGCGAGCGCGTCGGCAATACTCAGATCGACCTGATGATGGTCAATCTGAACCTCATGGGCATCGCGCCCTGGGACGAGCAGGACCTGACCAAGCTGAAGCCCTATTGCCAGGCAGTTTCGCGCGCGACCGGCGTGCCGATTCCGGCGAATTATCCCGTGGTTGGCGAGGACGCATTCCGCACCGCAACCGGCGTGCACGCGGCCGCCATCATCAAGGCCTATCACAAGAACGACGTCGCGCTGGCCAACAGCGTCTATTCCGGCGTGCCCTCGCACGTGTTCGGGATGGACCAGATTATTGACATCGGGCCGATGAGCGGAAAATCGAACGTGCTCTGGTGGCTGGAAAAACGCGGCATTCCCGCCACCGACGATCTCGTCGACCGCATCTACCAGCGCGCCAAACAAAGCGACCACACCCTGAGCGAGGCGGAAATCTTAGAGTGCGTGCCAACTGCGGCGCAGAAAAAGTGACGCAACGATGGCGGCTCTGAAACATGCGATTCTCGGCGCGGGCGGAATCGGCGGCCTGATCGGCGCTTGCCTGGCGCGCTGCGGCGACTCCGTCACCATGGTGGTCCGGCCGGAAGCGCTCGCGCAATTTCCGGAACAGCTTCAACTCGAGAGTGCGTTCGGAAATTTCACCGTCCCCGTTGCGCGCGCTTCCACTGTGCCTGCGGCCGACATTCTCTGGATCACCGTGAAAGCCACGCAACTCGATGCGGCACTTTCATCGTTCAACGATGCCGGAGCGGCGGGTGCGATTGTCCCCTTGCTGAATGGCATTGACCATCTCGCGATGCTGCGCGCCCGGTACGGCGACAGCCGTGTCATCGCGGCCACCATCGCAGTCGAGGCCGAGCGCATCGCCCCCGGCCACATCGTGCAGCGCACTCCCTTCGCCCGCCTGAATGTTTCTTCGGCGGGGCGAAATCAACTCGGCTCGACGGTCGATGCACTGCAGAAAATAGGATTCGAATGCCGCTTCATCGACGATGAGGCGACGCTGATGTGGAGCAAAATCGTCTTCTTAGCTCCCTTCGCACTGACCACCAGCGCTGCCGATCGCACCACCGGCGCAGTCATCGCCGACCGGGAATGGAAGCGGCAACTGGAATCGTGCGTGCGCGAAGCCTGCGCGGTCGCATTAGCTGAGGGCGCAAAAGTCGACGCCGACGCCATCATCGCGTCGATGCTGAAGATGCCGCCCAACATGCGCAGCTCCATGCAGAAAGACGTCGAGCGCGGCAATCCCCCGGAACTCGACGCCATCGCCGGCCCGATTCTGCGCGGCGGGGCCAAGCACGGCATCGCGGTGCCCGCGACGAAAAAGCTGGTGGCCGCGGTCGAGCGCAAGTCCACAGCCCGGTCAGGATGACAGGGCGAGAGAAAAATGCACAAGGATGTGCCCAAAGGTGAGGCCTTCTTGCCCTTCCTTGTTACCACCCTCCGGTAACCGCTCCGTTCCACATTAGCCAATCCAAATCCGGTTCCAAGCGATGTAAACTTAACGAATACTTACCATGAGCCCGACCCCCCCGCGCCCGGACCTTTCGCTTCCGCCGACTGCTCCGCAGCCGGATGTCCAGCAGGAAGTCTCACGCCTGGCGGCGTCCCCGGAGGTACGGTCGGCGTTTAACTGGTTTCGCACGCAGGAAGCGCAGTTGACTCACTGGCAGATGGAGATGGCGCGGATTCCGGCGCCTCCGTTTGGCGAGTCGGCCCGTGGCGCGTGGCTGGCGGAGCGCTTCAAGGAAGTCGGGCTCGACGATGTTCGGATTGACGACGTGGGCAATGTCTTCGGAACGCATCCCGGATTTGGTCGGCGCTACGTGGCCCTGAGCGCGCACATCGATACGGTTTTTCCGGCCAACACGCCGCTGAACATTCGCCAGCAGGGAAGCCGCATCTACGGGCCGGGCGTCTCCGACAACGGAGCCGGTGTCGCCGCGCTGCTGGGGATCGCTTCGCTATTGCGCACCGTCCGCATCCGGCATGCCCTGCCGTTCGTATTCATCGGCAATGTCGGCGAAGAGGGCGAAGGCGACTTGCGCGGGATGCGCCACATTTTTTCGACTCCGCGCTGGAAGGATTCTATCGCTTACAGCCTTGTGCTCGACGGCGCGGGAGCCGACACGATTGTGGCCGAGGCCCTGGGTAGCCGCCGCTTTGAAGTCATCGTGCGCGGTCCGGGCGGCCACTCCTGGAGCGATTTCGGCGCGCCGAACCCGATCGTGATTCTCGCCAAGGCGATTGAAACTTTTACCGCGACTCCGGTTCCCACTTCGCCGAAAACCACCTTCAACATCGGCGTGATTCGCGGCGGCACTTCGGTGAATTCGATTCCCGAGTCCGCCAGTATGAAAGTCGACATCCGTTCAACCTCCATGGCGGAGATGGAGCGACTCGAGCAATCGCTGCGCGTGGCCCTCAACCGCGCCGTGGAAGATGAAACCATGACCGCTGAGATGCGATCGTCCGCGCAGAAGCGGCCTTCCGGAGTGAGCTGCGAAGTGGTGGTCATCGGCAACCGCCCCGCCGGCGAGTTGCGGGCGGGAGCGCGGATTTTGCAAGTGGTGCGCGCGGTCGACACGCAACTCTCGAACGCCGCGCAGGTGCAGCGGGCGTCGACCGACGCCAATATTCCGCTCTCGCTGGGGCAGGAAGCCATTGCCATCGGCGGCGGCGGTTCCGGTGGCGGAGCGCACACTCTACAGGAATGGTTCGATTCCAACGGGCGCGAACTGGGTTTGAAGCGAATTTTGCTGACAATGCTGGCTCTGGCGGGGGTGGGTGAATGAGTCTGATCTCGAGAGCAAGTCTTTGGTGTGCGCTTGTGGCTCCCATGCTCGGTGCGACGCCGGGTTCCGCACAACAAGCCGCTCCGCCCGTGGACACCAGGCCCAGGGCCGACATCATCTTCATGCATGCGAACGTCTACACCAGCGTGCCTGACAACACTCCGTTCAGTTCCATACAGCGGGAAGAAGCGATTGCAGTTCGCGGCGACCGTATACAGGCCGTGGGCAAGACTCTCGACATTCAGAAGCTCAAAGGTCCGCAGACTCAAGTCATCGACCTCGGCGGCCATTTCCTGATGGCCGGTTTCAACGACGCGCACCTGCACCTCGACGATGCGGGCATGACGAAACTCAGTGTCGATCTAACGGGCGTGAAGTCGCTCGATGATCTGCGCGCGATGGTCGCAAAAAAGGTAGAAGAATCGAAAGCCGGAGACTGGATTCTCGGCGCCGGCTGGGATGAAACTCTCTGGCCGGTCAAAGTAACGCCTACGCGCTGGGATCTGGACGAAGTGTCGGCGGGCCATCCTGTATTTCTCGGCCGAATTGACGGACACATCGCGGTCGCCAATACGCGCGCGCTGCAATTAGGTAGCATCACTTTGGCCAGTCGCGATCCGCAGGGTGGAAAGATCGATCGCAACGAGAATGGCGAGCCCACGGGCATCCTGCGGGAAACCGCGCAGGCCGCGGTTCTGGGTGTCATCCCTAAACCGACGCACCGTTTGCGGCGCGAGGGTCTCGAACTTGCTCTTGCCGATTTAGCCGCACATGGAGTCACTTCGGCACAGGATTATTCTCCGACCTGGGAAAATTTTGAGATTTACGAAGAACTGGAGAAAGAAGGCAAGCTCACCGCGCGCATCAGCGAGTGGCTGCCTTTCGACGACACGATCGAAGAGTTGGATCGCAAGCGCAACGCGCATCCGCAGTCGGATTTAATGTTGCACACCGGCATGTTGAAGGGTTTCATGGATGGCTCGCTGGGCTCCCACACCGCCGCCATGCTTGAGCCTTATGCCGACGATCCCAGCAATTCGGGCCTGCCTCGCTACGACGCCGCCAAGCTGAACGACATGACCACCGAGCGCGTGCTGGCCGGCTTCCAGATCGGTTTTCACGCCATTGGCGACAAAGGCGTGCAGATGGCGCTCGATGCCTTTGCTGCCGCCGAAAAAGCTGCACGCGACGCGCACGTGCGAGCGCCTGACGGTGGCACCGACTTCCGTCTGCGCATTGAGCACGCTCAAGTGACGACTCCGGCGCAGATCGCGCAGTTTAAAACTCTGAAAGTCATTGCCTCCATGCAGCCCAGCCACTTGCTCACCGACATGCGCTGGGCTCAGGACCGCCTCGGACCAAAACGCGCGGCGACTTCCTACGCCTGGCTGGCGTTCCTGAACAAAGGTGTGACGCTCGCTTTTGGTACGGATTATCCCGTGGAACCGGTCACGCCCTTCCGCGGACTTTATTCCGCCGTCACGCGCACCAGCGAAAACGGCAAGCTGGAATATTTCCCCGCGCAACGCCTAACCATGGATCAAGCCATCGCTGCCTACACTCAAGGTTCAGCCTTTGCTGAGTACGCCGAAAAAGAAAAAGGCAAGATCGTCTCGGGGATGCTGGCAGATTTCATCGTCCTCGACCGAGATCCGACGGCGTCGTCTCCGGAGAAATTGCTGGGCACCAAAGTCCTGCGCACCGTAGTCGGCGGCAAAACGGTCTATGAAGGCAAGTAGTTTCCAGCCTGGCTTCATCACCTAAATCCTCGCAACCTCAAGCGGTTTCCCGGGTTTATGCGTCTAACCGCTGGCCCCGAGACACTGCCGGATATGCCTCGCACGCGAGGCGCGCCCGAACCGTGTAAATGGGTATACTAGAAGGGGTTTGTGAGTTTCGGAGGCAGGTAGACATATGGATTCGGGCGCAATGTGGATGCGCATGAAGGCTCATCGCTGGGCCTACACGCTGAGTATTCTGGCAACGCTTTCGGTCGGCATTCTGATCGGGACCGTGGTCTCCTACGGAGTCAAGGGCAAAGAAGGCCAAAAGAGCGACGCGACGCCGCTCGCCATGCCCTCGCCGCAGCAGATGTCGAACACCTTTTCGCAGATCGCGAAACAACTGGAACCCAGCGTGGTCAACATCAATACGGAATCGACCATCAAGAACGTCCACAAACGCCGCGGACAAGGCCAGGACGACGAAGGCGGCGACGACAACGGTGGCATGGACGACTTCTTCAACCACTTCTTCGGTGGTCCCGGCGGCCAGGCTGGCCCCGGTGGTCAGGGCGATGGCTCCATCCGCGAGCGCTCGCTGGGTTCAGGCGTAATCGTCGATCCCAAGGGCTACATCGTGACCAACCGTCACGTGATCGAGAAAGCTGACCGCATTCGCGTACGCTTCGAAGACGATCCTCCGGGCGTGCAGCATGACGCCAAGGTGATCGGCGCCGATCAGGAAACCGACCTCGCTGTAATCAAGGTCGACATCGACCGCGTGCTGCCATCGGCCAAGATGGGCAATTCCGACAGCATGCAGGTGGGTGACTGGGTTCTGGCCGTGGGCAGCCCGTTCGGCTTGTCCGAGACCGTGACCGCGGGAATCGTTTCCGCCAAGGGCCGCGACATTGTTCCCGGCCGCCAGTTCCAAACCTTCATTCAGACGGACGCGGCAATCAATCCCGGCAACTCCGGCGGCCCGCTGGTCAATATGAGCGGGGAAGTCATCGGCATCAACACCGCGATTCTGAGCGAGACGAACGCATACGCCGGCGTAGGTTTTGCTTTGCCGTCGAAAACCGTGGTCGAGGTCTACAACCAACTCACCGGACCGGAGCACAAAGTCACGCGCGGCTCCATCGGCATCACCTTTGACGCAGTTGAGAATCCCGCCATCATGCGCGTGTACGGCGCAGGCTCGGGAGTCACGGTATCAAGCGTCGTCCCCGGAAGTCCTGCAGACACCGCCGGACTGAAAGTCGGCGATACCATCACCTCGATCGACGGTAAAAAAGTCACTAAGGGCGCAGAACTGGTTTCTGACATCGCGTCGCGCAAGCCCGGATCGAAGGCGACATCTGGGCTTCCTGCGCAACGGAAAAACGCAGGAAACCTCGGTCACGATTGCCGATCGCGCCAAACTCTTCGCGGCGCGCCTCGGCGACGATCAGGACAACGGCGACGAGAGTGCTCCCAAGCCGAGCAAGTTCGGCGTCACCGTCCGCAAAGTCACACCAGAAATGGCCGATCGTCTCGACATGCCTACCGGAAAAGGCGTGATCGTGCAGGACGTGAAGCCCGGTTCGTTCGCTGAAGACGTCAACCTGGGTCGCGGCGACATTATTCTGGAAGTGAACAAACAGCCCGTCAATAGCGAGGAAGATTTCGCCCGCATCGAGTCGAGCCTGAAGAGTGGCCAGGACGTTGTGTTCCTGGTGCGCTCGCGCGGTTCGTCGAAACAGGATGGGACCATCTTCCTGGCGGGCACACTTCCGTAACTTCAAAAAGCCCAACGGGAACTGGCACTGTAGCGTCCAATCGCTGTACTGTCGAATAAGGACGATTACAATGCCAGCATCTGTTGGGCCTTTTGCTTTTCTGCTGAAGTTTTCGCGGCACTGCAGAATCTGTTTGAAAATTGGCCGCAGGGAGAAAAATTTCGGATTGAGATCGAGCACTCAAATCCGCGGGACACGATCCATCGCACTGGCCACGCTGACATTGTCGCTGATCATCACGTCGGCGAGCGCCCGCCAAAGTTCGACCAACCCGCCCACGACTGCCAAACCTGCTTCGGCATCATCGACTTCGACGACTCACCACAAGACGACTGCCAACGCGCCGGCGCGCACTACCAAATCGACCTCAACGAAATCGAGGGGAACTAAATCCGGGGCACCAACAACCAGGACGCACACCGCATCTTCCGGGAAACATTCCTCGCGAAAGAAGCCGGTGCGCGCCCGCGGCCAACAGAAAATCGACTCCGAACGCGCTCAGGCCATTCAGGAAGCTCTGATCCGCGAGCATTACATGACAGGCGAAGCCACCGGCACCTGGAACCAGTCCAGCGAAGAAGCCATGCGCCGCTATCAGGCCGACAACGGATGGCAAAGCAAAACCGTCCCCGACTCACGCGCTCTCATCAAGCTGGGCCTGGGCCCCAGCAAAGATCATCTCCTGAATCCCGAGAGCGCGATGACCACGGTCCCTGATCCTCCGCGAGCCGAACCCATGCCCACCACATCGCACACTGCGCCGCCAACCACCGACCCCGCGCCGAATTCCACTCCAAACGATTCTTCGCGCCCGCAGTAAGAAAACCGGCAACCAGCATTCAGCACTTGGCAGTTAGCCACCTCGAAGTCCCTCGCAGCGAACATCGGCTGTGGAGTGCCGGGTGGCGGCTCGTAAGGCCGGTCGGCTAAATGCTAATTGCTGATTGCCAACGGCTACTTCTTTCGATAGCTCGTCATCACCGGCTGCGGAGTATACGGCAGCACCTGGTTGGTGACGATCGCCCGCGGATTCCCCTCGACCAGCGCTTCAGCAATCTCCGCTCCGCAAATCTGCGCAGCAGCATCTCGCGCGGTCGAAAGAATAGGGACGCGTTTCTCCATATCATGCGCATCAGTAGCCAGCACATGGACGGCCTGATGCTCCAGCAGCCACAGGGCTGCCTTGCGGGTGCGATCGCCCCAGAATCCAGTCAGCGCCGATCCCGTGATCTGGATCACGCAGCCTTGTTCCGCCCACTCCAGCACCTGTTGCGGGCTCTCCCGCAGAATCGGATTGCGCTCGGGATGCGTGATGATCGGAACCAGACCAATGCTCCCCAGCTTGAAAAAATATTCCGCCGTCTGTTGCGGAATGCTGAAGTTGCTGAACTCGACCAGCAGATAGCGCGTGTTCCCGATCACATAGCGTGTAGGATGCGCGAGCGCGTCCTGCAGATTGTCGTAGGAAAGATGAAAGTCGCAGCCCAGTCCAAGTTGCGGTGCATCGCCGACAAGCTGCTGCAGATGGTCGACCAGCCCCTGCAGATATTCGCGGTCATAGTGATAGCGGTCGTTGGCGTGGGGCGTGGCCACCATGTGCGTAATGCCATCGGCAGCCGCAGCCCGGCACATGGCGACTGAAACGTCCCAAGATTTGGGCCCGTCATCGACTTCCGGCAAAATGTGAGAATGAATATCGACCACGACAACACCTGTTCCGATTTAAACAGATTCAAGCGCAAAAGACCAAGAGTGCGCCGGCCGCTGCGCTCGAACAAATGAGGCAGATGTTTGCGAGATTGATGTCAGGCTTCTACATTAACTGGAGACGGCAAACTCATGACCAATCCAACTCCAATTGCACTCGTGACTCTCGGCGGAGTGATTGTGTGCTGGATTTTTTTCGCAGGTATCTTCTTGCTGCGCAAGCGGCGGCCCGCAGAGCCCGAAGCCAAGCGTGACCGCCGGGCGACCTTCGGCATCGCCTTGCAGATGGTTGGATACTTTCTGGTCTGGTTTCACCCGCCCCGCACCGCTTTCCTGCCGCCGGTTCCAGCGCTGTCCGGAATGGTAGGGATCGCCTTTGCGGTGTTCACCATTGCGCTGGCGGCCGTGTCTGGCTGGCTCCTCGAGTCCGCCGTCCGCACGCTGGGCAAGCAGTGGGCCGTGGCGGCGCGGCTGGTCGAGGGCCACAAGCTGATCACCGCGGGACCCTACGCGTACGTGCGAAATCCGATCTACACCGGAATGCTGGGGATGCTAATCGCCACCGGCATGGCCATGGAACATTGGATCGCGACGATCGTCGCGGCCGTCATTTTTGGAGTGGGCCTGGTCATCCGCGTGCGCAGCGAAGAAAAGTTATTGCGCGCAGCGTTTGGCCAGGAATTTGAAGACTACGCGCGACGCGTGCCCGCGGTTATTCCTGGGATTTATTAATTCGAGGCAGTCACCAGATCGTTGGAACCGCACGCGAGCTGCGAATGTCTTTGTCTGCAGTGATGAGCGCCAGATCCTCAATGAGTGCGGTAGCGCCGATGACGCGGTCCGCAGGATCCTTCGGATAGCTCGGCGGCAACAAGAATGCCTGCCTCGCAATATTCCCAGTAATTGGCAATACGAGGAAACGGCTCTCAACCTCAGTAAGAAAGGCCTCCAGGCCAAGCCGGGAACTCGATTCGGCGTCGATGCGAAAGCTGAGCGATCTCCATCAGGGTCACGTCAGAAATGGCCAAGGCGCTGCTTCGCTGTCGCGCGTCGTCAATCGCTTTCAGCGCGTTTTTTGAGAGTCGGCCCTGCTCCAGGCCAAGCCATAGAACAACATGCGTGTCGAGCAGAATCAATAAAGATCGCCCCACTCTTCGGGACTGAAAGCAGGCGATACGATGTCCCCGAGGATTTTGCCTTTGCCCTTGAAGAAGCCGAAAATGTCGTCCTTTTCTTTTTCGACCGGCACAAGCTTAGCCACCGGCTTCCCGCGCTTGGTGATGATGACGGACTCGCGCTTGGAGGCAACTTCGTCCATGATAGCGAGGCAACGGGCTTTGAAGGTGCCAGCGGGGATGGTTTTGGTTTTCATGGGCATAAGATCATGGTCATTATACCATGGTCATACCGGAAATGCATGCGGTCACAGAATCTCAAATCGGGCCGAGGCTAGGGCGTACTTCTTCCATTCCTCCCCGATGGAAGGTCGCTGCCTTATATAGGTTTCGACGAGCTCCTGCGTGGATGGATGATGCAAATGACCCAAGCCGTGAAGCGCCGCCCCCTGGCAGACCTCCGAATCACTCTGTAAAAGATCGGTCAGAACCGCAAAAACTGTGTCTTGCATCAATGCGTCCTCGCCTCCTCGCTGCCGAACCCTGTTTCCGCATTCCCATGCATAACACAGAGAATCCCACCACATGGAGACGGACGTTTCCAAGGGCTCAGCCGCAAAGAAGCGCTCGAACAAATCAAACATTGATTTGACGCATTCACTGCGCGCTTGGAACGGTACCTCAACGTTCCACATCAAATGCTGCACGGAGCCGTCGAACGCGCTCCCATGAATCGCCCAAAAGCCGGATTCGAGCTGAGCCTTTGAATATTTTGCGTGAGCGAAATCCTGTGTGCGAAATAGTCGAATGTAGAATTCGCAGAGGCGATTTGGATCGAAAGCAACTTCTACGTCGAAGTACCAAGGATGGTATTTACCCGTGTCCGCTCGAATCACTCGGTCGAAGATGAACGCCACAAATTCTTCATAGGAGTATCCGCTGATGTCAATTTGTTCGCGTTCCTTCATGGAGTATCGATGACTACGAATTTAGATTGGGGCTCAGTTGCTGCTTCCGTAGCGCTCCCGAATGAAGTCTGCAATCCCTGCATAAGCCTTGGCCAGCGTCGCCTCATCCGGCAAAAACACAATCCGGAAATGCTGCGTGCCTGGCTTCTGTCCGAAGCCCGACCCGTGCACGACCATGACATGCTTCTGGCGAATCAGTTCCTTCACAAAGATCTCATCACTCTCCGGGATATCGATTTTCGGGTAGGCATAAAAAGCCCCGCGCGGCGCCACGCAACTCACGCGCGGCGTCGCCTCGCACCATTTCTGCGTCAGGTCGCGGCGCGAGCGCAATTTGCGCTGCACTTCAACGAGATGATCCTGCGGCCCTTCCAGCGCTGGCCGGATCGCATACTGCTCGGGATGATTCGCACACAGCCGTGCCCGCAGCAACCGGTGCACTCCCTCGGTATAAGCCTTGACCGCCGCAGCGTCGCCCGAGACGATGCCCCAGCCAATCCGCCATCCCGGCACCAGGTAATTTTTCGACATTCCGCCGAAGGTGACACAAGGCACGTCGGGCGCAACCGACGCGAACGCAATATGCGGGGTGCCGTCCAAAATTAACTTGTCGTAGATTTCATCCGAAAACACGATCAGATTGTGCCGCCGCGCCAATTCCGCAACTTGTTCCAGCATCTGCCGCGTGCACAGCGACCCCGTCGGATTGTTGGGATTGATCAGCACGATGCCGCGAGTGTGCGGCGTGACTTTGCGTTCAATGTCGGCCAGTTCGGGCTGCCATGCGTCATCTTCGTTCAGATCGTAAGCGTTGAGCCCGATGCCCAACTTGCACAGCACCGCCGAATACAGCGGATAGTCCGGGCACGGTGTAAGAATGTCTTCTCCGGGATTGACCAGCGCAGAAATACAAAGATCGACCGTCTCGCTCACGCCCGAGGTAACGAACACGTCGCGCACAGTCGTGATCCCCTTGCGCAGAGCCTCGCCGCGAATCGCCTCCAGCGCTTCCGGAATCCCCGGGGACGGAGCGTAGCCGTTCTTCCCCTCGCGCATCGCCTTGTACACCGCTTCAATAATGTGGGGCGGGGTCTGAAAATCAAAATTCAGCGGATCGCCGACATTGAGCGGCAGAACTTTGTATCCCCGGGCAATGACCTCATCGGCCACGCACGCCAGGTCGCGAATGGCATAGCGGACATTTTCCAAGCGGGAGGCGGCAGCGATCTCGTGAGCTTGAGTCGTGGGCATAGCAAATTCTAACCGCAGAGGAAGCAGACGACGTACAGAAATTGCATTGTCATCCTTCGACTGCGGCTCGACTTCGCGCATGGGCGCGAAGTCCAGTCCTCGTTCAGGATGACAGGACCGCTTAGTCCTCGCGATCAATCTGCGCCTTCTGCAGCTTGTCGGAATAATCGATGTACACCGCCTTCCACTCCGTATAGAAATCAATCGCGCCAATCCCGCCCTCGCGATGCCCGTTGCCCGTCGCCTTATTACCGCCGAACGGCAAGTGCACCTCGGCGCCAATCGTCGGCGCGTTGATATAAGTGATGCCCGCATCTAAGTCGCGAATCGCCGAGAACGCTTTGTTCACGTCCTTGGTATAGAGCGCCGACGACAGCCCGTACTCGATTCCATTGGCGATTTCAATCGCATCGTCAAGGTCTTCGCATGGGATGACCGAAACCACCGGCCCAAAAATTTCTTCCTGCGCGATGCGCATCTTGGGGTCAACGTCGGTGAACACAGTCGGCTCCATGAACCAGCCATACTGATAGTCGCCCTGATCGAGCCGATGCCCGCCGCACACCAGCTTCGCACCTTCATTCTTGCCGATCTCTACGTAGCTCAGGTCCTGATTCAGCTGCCGCTCATTAATCGCAGGACCCATCTGCACGGTCTCATCCAGCCCATTGCCGACCTTCAGTTTTTTCGCGCGCTCGACCAACCGCTCGACGAACTCGCGATACACGCCCTTCTGCACAATGATGCGGCTGGTCGCCGTGCAGCGCTGCCCCGTCGTACCGAACGCGCCCCACAGTCCGCCTTCCATGGCGAGGTCGAGGTTCGCGTCGTCGAGCACGATCATAGGATTTTTGCCGCCCAGTTCCAGAGAGCAATGCTTGAAATTCTGTGCCGCAATCCCTCCGATGATGCGGCCCACCTTCGACGATCCGGTAAACGAAACCGCGCGAACGTCTGCATGCTCGGCCAGCGGAGCGCCCGCCTCCGGGCCGTATCCGGCGATGATGTTGATCACGCCCTTGGGCAGCCCCGCGTCCATGAGCGCCCGCACCAGATTAAAAGTCGACAGCGGAGTATCCTGCGCCGGCTTGATGACGCACGTATTCCCGCACACAATCGCCGGCAGCAGTTTCCACGAAGAAATCGCCATCGGAAAATTCCACGGCGTAATCATGCCGCACACCCCGATCGGCTGCCGCACCGCCATGGCAAACTTGTTCGGCATCTCCGACGGCACGGTCGGCCCAAACAACCGGCGGCCCTCGCCAGCGTTGTAATACGCGGCATCAATCGCTTCCTGCACATCACCGCGCGTCTCGGCCAGCACTTTGCCCATTTCGCGCGTCATCTCCCGGGCAGACTCTTCCTTTCGCTCGATCAGAATCTCGGCCGCGCGAAAAACCACCTCCGCCCGCCGCGGCGCCGGAACCAACCGCCACTTCGTAAACGCGCGCTTGGCGGCTGCCACGGCAGCATCCACGTCAGCCTTGGCCGATTTCTGGAAGATCCCGACCAAATCGCGCGTGTCGGCCGGATTGCGATTCTCAAACGTCTCCCCCGTCGAGGCCCCGACCCACTCGCCGTCAATGAAGTTCTTGAAAACCTTGGTCTTGCCGTAGCTGAGCGTGGCCGGACTGGCCAAAGTATCGGTAGCCATGAGTTCTCCTGGATGCCCTGTTATCGGATTCTCCGAAATGTGGTTCGGAATATGAATGCCTGAATATTGATGCTACAGCCGGGGTAGAAGGTGCGGCAAGGGAAGCCCTTGCATCGGGGTGCGGCAAAGTAGAGTGATCTAACGCTCAACGCCATCGTTTCAGGTGCGGCCAAAGCCCAGCCAACGAATCGAATTTCTTCCCTCTGCAAATGTACACGTCGATCTGCTGCTCCAGCGCATACGGATTTGCCGCAGAGGTTCCGACGTAGTCCACATGCTGCCAGAGTTGTTCGAGCTTCTGCCGGCTGTCGTCGAGCACGATCATGCAGTTGCCGGAGTAGCCGCGCGGTCCCCACAGGAACCACGTCTGGTGGCCGCTGAGCGAGGCGGGTAGACCATACTGGCGGCCGAGAAAATCGATGGCCCCAGCTTGTCCGTAATCCTGACCAAAGATGCCGCAGTCTTTCCGTTCCTCAGGAGCCAGTTGATTCCACGCGACCGCAGTTTCATCGACAATCTCCTGCCAGCCGAACTGGTCGGCGTACCACTGCGGTAAAGCCGCGCGGGCGTGCGCGTGCTCCATTACCGGGAGCTTGAACGGCAGATGCTTCGCGTATGCGAGGAAATGATCAGGCGAAAGAATCGGAACGACGATCGGTGAGAGATAAACGCCGTCGGCTAGCAGCAAGACGATTATCACCGGTTTCAACCACTGCAGTCGCGGCCGCCCGCTCTGCGGACGCTCATTCTGCGGACGATCGTTATTCGAAAGATCACTCTTCGACCCATTCGTTCGAGCGACCGTCCATCCATCCAGTGCTCCCTCGATGACCACCGCGCCCGCGGCCAGCAGCATGGGATAAACCGGGGCCAGGTAATAGCTCTTCCCATGCAGCACGAAGAAAACGGCGTAGCACACCAGGTAGCACCATCCCAGCGCGCGGTAGGGCTTGAGCCGCGCCGAGAAAAGAAGAAAGAACAATCCCCGCAGCCAGATCGGCAGAGTGAGCGGATTCACCAGCAAAGCCTGTTGCACAAAAAAATCAAGTGGCCCCAGCACCACGTCACGGCCATCCACTTTGATGTTGTGAATCAGTTGTACAAACGGCCAGTCGTAATGAATGTTCCACAGCAGGTTCGGCAGAAAAATCAGAAACGCGGCGAGCCCGCCCAGCCAGATCCACTTATCCAAAAACACGCGGCGCTGCTCGGTCAGCAGCAAGCCCACCACGATTCCCAACCCGAAGACGGCGATAGAATATTTCTCTTCCATGCCAATGCCCGCGACCACGCCGAACCACAGCCAATATCGCGGATCACTTCTTTTAATGGAGAGAATGGCGAAGTAGGCGCAGCCCATCCACAGATTCGGTTCAAGACAGTTCGTGCCCAGCAGGCTGCCATTCGACAAATACTGCGGCACAACCACCGCGCAGACGGCGCTCAGGAGCATCGCAAACCGGCGTCCTCCCAGTTCGCGCCCTAGAACCGCGGTCTGCACCACCAGCAACGACGACGCCAGCGCCGGAATAAATCGAACGCTGCGCAGCGAGTCACCTAGCACTGCCCGGCACAGGTGGATCAGAAACGGAATCAGCGGCGGCTGGTCGACGTATCCCCACTGCAGGTGGTTGCCGCAGGACATATAGTCGAATTCATCGCGAAAATAGCCATAGCGGTTGTTGAAGTAGATATGAAACAGCAATTTAGCCAGCGCGATCGCCCAGATCACCGCCATTCCGGAAGCCAGAAACGTTTGCCGACTGCGATCGGAGCCAAGCGGTGTTGAGGGAATGGCCATTGGGAAGTGAAGAATATCTGATCCTGAGAGAAATTTCATGCAAGGGCGGGAAAATTGCTCCGGCAGTCCGTCGGCGGGCAACGATCTCCCTCACACTTCGGTAACGTCCTAAAGTCATTCCCTGTTTTTTCCGCGCTTTTAACTGTGCTACCGTTGCTCTTTACCGCATATTTACTAAGGTTTAGCGAGGTTCTTCGGCTCCAAGTGCCTTCCGACAATCGCAAATCGGGCATCCACGTCGCGTGGACCACCATCACCTACCGCAGCGTGGTGCTGATGATCATGGCCGGCATCGCGATTTTCTTCGTCGTGCGTGCGCTTCACTTTCCCGCAATTTACGCGACAACAGCGCTCAAGGCCGGCGAACATGTCGGCAGCAAATTGCTCGACCGCGTGGCCGGCATGGCTCCGGCGCAGGGCTCGGGCGCTTCCACTTCGCAGCAGGCCCACTTCACGGCGCTTGACGGCACGGTGCGGGTGAAGAAAGGCACCGGCAATAGTTGGGTCACCGCCGACTACAGCATCCCCCTCGAAAAAGGCGATGTGCGTGCAGACCGGCTCCGAAGGCATGGCGAAAGTCGTGTTCAACGACGGCACCAGCTACACCGTGAAACAGGATTCGCTGATCGTCATCGAAGAGAACTCGGCCAACGATCAGCAGCAGACCAACGTTGCCGTGACCGTCAGCACTGGAACCGTCGATCTCTCCACCGCGACCTATAGCCAGGGTTCGAAATCGCAGGTCATCGTGGACGGCGCCACCGCTTCGCTGTCGCCCGAGTCAGCCGCTCAGGTGCATAACGATCCCAAAGCCGACCAGCACGAGATCTTGATGAAAAAAGGTACGGGCGAGGTCACCCGCAATGGCGAAACCGTACAACTGGCCAACTGGGAAAAAGTGAGCTTCCAGGGGCAGCAGTCGCATCTTGAAAAGGCCAAGGAGATCGGCCCGCCGACTCCGATCGCTCCCGCCAACATGGCGCCGCTGTTTTCTGCCGGCGAGCCAACCAAGGATGTCGAATTTTCCTGGACCGCCATGACGAATGCAGTTGGTTACCGCCTGCGCATCTCCCGCAACCCGTATTTTTCTTCTACACTCGTTGATAAGAAGGTTAATACAGCAGCAGTCACGGTCACGAGCCTGGGGGAAGGCGCCTATTACTGGATGGTGCAGTCCTACGACGCCGCGGGAAAAGAATCGGTAGAGAGCGAGAAGAATCGCTTCACCATTATTTCCAAGGGCAAAGAAGACGAAGCCATCGATCTTGAACTCGACCCCTTCATTCAGCATGGACACGTGATTGAAATTACAGGCAAGACTCAGACCGGGGCGCGCGTGATGGTGAATGGCAGCGAAGTTCCGATGATCAACGCGGACGGCGGTTTCCATTACTTCACCCCGCCGCTGCCGACCGGGGAAGCGGTGATTACCGTAACGGCACAAACGGCGCAAGGCGGAGTCAACACGCAGCAGCAGAAAATTATTATTCAGTAGAAACACGAGTAGCGGCGGACGCATTCGTCCGCCAGCGGAGCAAGCTAGCAGGCAGTGGCAACAAGATAGTCGCGGGACTGGGAGTAACAGAGTTTAGAGTTCGAGCGCGGATGCCGGGCATCTCGTAGAATAAAAGACAGCCAGCACCCTGACAGGAAAAAAGGAAAACTCCGGGACAACTCCCGGCAGAGCAGCACGTCGAAAGACGCGGGAAACATTTCGTCATGTCAAAGAACGGATTTCATTCCAGCCCAACGCGCAGTCATAATCTCCGGTCGCTGTTCAGCATTTTTTCCAGCGACTCTGGCCATCGACCTCGGCACTGCCAACACCCTCGTCTACGCGCGCGGCAAAGGCATCGTCGTGAACGAGCCCTCCATCGTCGCCATCAATAAAAACACTGGCGAAGTCGAAGCCGTCGGCAAAGAAGCGAAAGAAATGCTGGGCCGCACGCCCGGCAACATCGTCGCCATCAAGCCCATGAAAGATGGCGTGATCGCCGATTTCAAAGTCACCGAAAAGATGTTGAACTATTTCATTCAGAAGGCGCACAACCGCAAAATGCTGGTGCATCCGCGCATCGTGATCGGCGTGCCTTCTGAAATCACGCAGGTAGAAAAGCGCGCGGTCATGGATTCCGCCTATCGCGCCAAAGCCAGCGAAGTGCATCTGGTCGAACAGGCCATGGTCGCGGCCATCGGCGCCGGACTGCCCATCACCGAACCCAGCGGCAACATGGTCGTCGACATCGGCGGCGGCACCACCGACATCGCAGTCATCTCATTGAGCGGCATCGTCTATTCGCGTTCCGTGCGCATGGCCGGCAACCAGATGGACGAAGCCGTCATGAATTATCTGAAGCGCAAATACAACCTTCTGATCGGCGAACGCACCGCCGAACAGATCAAGATGGAAATCGGCTCCGCCCACCAGCTCGACAAGCCGATGACCATGGAAATCAAAGGCCGCAACCTGATCGAGGGCGTGCCCAAAACCATCACCGTCGACGACGGCGAAATTCGCGAAGCTCTCAGCGAATGCGTTTCGACCATCATGAACGCAATCCGCGTTGCGCTCGAGCGTACGCCTCCGGAACTTTCCGCCGACATCAGCGATCGCGGCATCGTGCTCACCGGCGGCGGCGCGCTGCTCAAGAATCTCGACAAACGCATCCGCGAAGAAACCGGCCTGCCGGTCTCCATCGCCGACGATCCGCTTTGCAGCGTGGTGCTGGGCACCGGCAAAATGCTCAGCGATTTCAAGCTGCTGCAGAAAAATTTCGATCGAATAGAAAAAGTCAGGGATCAGTGGCTAGGGTTCAGGGACTCAGAACCAACTGACCTCTAATCCCTAGACCCCTGACCCCTGAATTCATGGAATCCGTTCTCGGCCGCTATCGCAACCTGGTCATTCTTGTAGGAGTGCTGTTTCTGCAGGTGCTGGGGCTGGCGATGCAGGTCAAGCGCGGCGCGGCAACGATGCCGGAAAACACGCGCCTGATCCGCATCTGGGCGGTCGGCGCAATCACGTCCTTTCGAGCGCGCTCTGGTGTGGGGTCAGAACGGCACCAGCAATCTCTGGCACAACTATTTTTATCTGCGCGGCGTGCGCGCCGAAAACCGCCAGCTGAAAGATCAGATTGAGCAGATGCGGCTTGAACAGGTGCGGCTCAGCGAAGACGCCGCCCAGGCCCGCCGCCTGCAAGCCCTGGTCGCTTTCAAAGAACAGTTCATCTCCCGGACCGTGGCCGCGCAGGTCATCGGCTCCAGCGGCAGCGACCTTTCCCGCGTCGTCTACATCGATAAGGGCGAGAATGCCGGCATCAAGCGCGACATGGCGGTCATCACCGCCGACGGAATCGTCGGCAAAGTGCTGGTCGTCTATCCGTCGGTTTCGCAGGTGCTGTTGATCAGCGATCAAAGCAGCGGCGTCGGGCGCCATGCTCGAGAAGACGCGGCTGCAAGGCGTGTTGCGCGGTACCGCCAACGGCGAAGTCGTGCTCGAACGCGTAATGAGCGACGAGCAGGTTCCGGTCGGGCGAAACCGTGCTGACCAGCGGCGGCGACCAGATTTTTCCCAAGGGCTTGCCCGTCGGAACCGTCACCAAAGTCGGCAACGGCAAAGATCTGTTTCTGAACATCAAAATCAAGCCCGCCGCTAACCTCAGCAAGCTGGAAGAAGTGCTGGTGCTGGTGGAGAAGCAGGAACGGCAGGCCACCGCGGAAGAGAATGTCGGGCGTCGCGCGCCGCCGACATTCTGGCGCAGCGGCTGCCATCGGTGCCCGACAAGCCGGCAGCCGGATGCGAACCGCCGCCGCCGGAGCAGCGAACGCCGCTGCCAAGCCGGGAATCACACCCACGGCGCACAAACCCGTCGGCGACTACGCCCGCCGCAGCAAAGAATCCGTCCGGCACCACCGCCGTCCCCAACGCTCGGGCGCGAGTCAGCCCGCGAAGCCCTGACTGACCACGACTTCGGCCACCCAGACAAAATTCTGCCGCCCAACCCAGCATCGTGGCCGAGCCCAGGCCCGACTCGTCCCAATCGAAACCCGCAGCCCGCTCAGCCGAAACCAGCTGACTCGATCAAACCCCGCGCACCAGCCAGCCACGCAGCCTCCGGCCGAGAGCAGCCCCCAATACGTGCCGATCACTTACACATCGAACGAGCAAGTTGAGGTCTACCGGTTCAGCATTCCGGTGACCATCGGCGTTCCGTTGCTGGCGCTGTTCATGCAGGCCTTCCTGCCGCTGCGCTTTCCGCGCTTCGCCGTGTATATCGACTTGCCGCTGCTGGTGACCATTTTTTTCGCCATGGCGCGCCGCAGTCCGGTTGCCGGACTGTTCACTGGAGCTGTCATCGGCCTGGCGCAGGACATGCTCGGCCACAATCCCATCGGAATCTACGGCATCGCCAAAACTGTGGTCGGCTACGGTGCATCCTCGCTGGGGGTGAAACTCGACGTGGAAAACGCCGGCGCCCGTTTCCTGGTGACCCTGGGCTTTTATCTGGTCCATTCCGCGGTCTATTTCACCGTCGCCCGCGGACTGGTCAACATGACCCAGACCTGGAGCTGGCCCCGTGGCATCCTGGCCGGCCTGGCCAACGCCTTCCTCGGCGTGCCCTGTTCTTCCTGCTCGACAAGTTCAAGCAGAGAACGTGAGAGCCGTCGTTGGTCGTCGGCAATTAGGCGCTCGCCAAACGCGTTGGACGTCACTGCGACGGTAGTGACCTCCGTTACTAATCGAATTCCGCATTGAATTCACCACGGCATACAATAAAGTAGCGAAGCCGCCAACGACCAACGACCAACGACCAAGGACTGATTACGATGTTCGGCCGCGACGAAAAAGTTTCCGAAGATCCGCCTGACGGCGGCGCAGTACATCATCCTCGCCATCTTCCTGGTGCTCGCCTACGGACTGTGGAAGCTGCAGGTGATGGAGAGCGGCTACTACGCCTCAGCCGCCGAAAAAAATCGCATTCGCAACGTGCCCGTGCTCGCGCCCCGCGGCAAGATTCTCGATCGCGAAGGCCGCATCATCGTCGATAACTATCCGTCGTTCTCCGCGCTGCTGTTGCGCGATTCTTCGCGCGATCTGGCCGCCGATGCCGATCTCATCGCGCAGGGCCTGCATCTCGATGCCAACGAAGTGCGCGCCCGCATTCGCCGCTTCGCTTCGATGCCGCAGTACCAGCCGATTTTTCTGAAAGAAGACATCACTCCCGACGAACTTGCAATTCATCGAAGCCCATCGCAACGAATTGCCCGAACTCGACACCATCATGGCGCACCGCCGCCTCTATCCCCGCAACGGATTCATGGCGCACCTGATCGGCTACGTCGGCGAAGTCAGCGAAGACATGCTGAACCAGCCCCAGTTCGAACTCTACAGCGCGGGCGACGTGGTCGGCATTTCCGGCGTCGAGCGCCAGTACAACACGCTGCTGATGGGCCAGAACGGATCGCGCCAGGCCCTGGTCGACAGCCATGGCCGCGAAGTCGGCCGCCTCGGCGAAACCGAAGCTATCCCCGGCAAACAGCTCAAGCTGACGGTCGATATCGATCTGCAGATCGCCGCCGAGGAGGCTCTCGAGGGAAAGAATGGAGCCATCGTCGCCATGGACCCGCACACCGGAGAAATTCTGGCCATGGTGAGCGGGCCAACTTTCGATCCCAACGATTTTGCCGTGCACGTGTCGCGCGATCAATGGAACAAGCTGGTCACCGATCCCGACAAGCCGCTGCTGAACAAAGCCATTCAGGCGCAACTCGCGCCCGGCTCGACGTTCAAGATCATCATGTCGGTGGCGGGCTGGCAGGAAGGCATTGCGCAGACTCTGCACGTGAATTGCACCGGCAGCGCCGAGTTTTATGGCCGCCGCTTCGGCTGCTGGCAGAAAGGCGGCCACGGCGAAGTCGATCTCGAGAAAGCGATCTACCAGTCCTGCGACGTTTTCTTCTACACGCTGGCGGAAAAACTCGGCATCGACCGCATCGCCAAATACGCCACCGATCTCGGACTCGGACAGAAGACGGGCATCGATCTTGCCCAACGAAGTCAGCGGCGTCATGCCGTCGGAAGAATGGAAGATCCGGAACTTCAAGCAGAAATGGTTTGCCGGCGAAACCATTTCAGTCGGCATTGGCCAGGGCGCGATCGCGATCACGCCGGTGCAGTTGTTGCGCGCGATCAGCGCCATCTCCATGGGTGGACGCATGGTCGTGCCGCACGTCATCAATCCCACGGATATGCCGCCGGGATTATGTCGAGGCGCAACAATTACACGGAAGTGAAAAACGTTACCATCGATCCCAACGGATGGAACGCCATCACCGACGCGATGGGGAAAGTGCTTTTGCCCGGTGGCACGGCCCCCTCGGCCCATATTCCTGGGATCGACATTGCGGGCAAAACCGGCTCGGCGCAGATCGTTTCACTGGCCACTCGCGCGAAGTTCAAGAACGCACGAAGATCTTGCGCAAAACGGATGGTTCGTCGGCTTCACCCCGCGGCGCAATCCTGACGTCGTGGTCTGCGTCTTGTTCCAAGGCGGCGAACACGGCCGGTTGGCGGCCCACCTGGCCACGCAGGTGATCAAGGCCTACGTCGACAAGCAACGCCGCACTCCGCAGAAAATGGTCGAGAAACCAAAGACCGACGGCACAGTCGACATCGGCGGCCTCTGGACCGAACCCGACAACGACGGCGACAAAGAAAAACTAGCGGGCGGCAGATTCGTTCTCGATCTGCCGAAGAAACCGCTAGCAGTGGCAATCGCAGCCCCAGGAATGCATCAATAGAATTTTTCCGTAGGGAGCCAGGCACTCAATCCCGCAACGGAAAGCGAAGAGCCAAGAGCTAAAAGCTAAGAGCTGATTTTCATGGCACGCTACGTCTCATACCGCGACTTCGACTGGGTCCTCCTGGGCTTCGTGCTCATCATTTGCGGCATGGGCGTCATGGAGATTCACAGCGCGACCATGCACACTAAGTTTGCCGGAGCCCACATCAAGCAGCTTTACTGGGTCGTGGCTGGAGTCGGTGTCATGTTCCTGGTCAGCCTGGTCAACTACCAGGCGCTGCTCGATCAGATTCACTGGTTCTACATCGCTGGAGTCGGCTCGCTGGTGGCCGTCCTGCTGTTCGGCCAGAAATACCTCGGCGCGAAGCGCTGGATCCATATGCCCGGCGGCAATCACTTCCAGCCCTCGGAATGGGTCAAGCTCATTCTCATCCTCGCCGTCGCCAAGTTTTTTGCCGACATGCGCCAGCGCGAGCTCTCCTGGCCCGATTTCATCAAGGCCGGAGCCATCGTTGTCATCCCGATGCTGATGGTGCTCAAGCAGCCCGATCTTGGCACCGCCCTCACCTATCTCCCGATCGCCGCCATGGGCATGTTCCTCGGCGGCCTGCAGTGGAAGCAAGGAGCCACTGTTGCCCTGTTAGCCGCTCTGGGCATCGGCCTCGCCTTTTTCGTGCCCCAGGTGCACATCCTCAAGTCGTATCAAAAACAGCGCCTGACCAGCTATCAGGACCCCGATTCTGATCCCCAGGGCTCGGGGTACCAAGTTAAGCAATCCATGATCGCGGTCGGTTCCGGCGGCCTGTGGGGCGGCAAAGGCTCGCAAACCCATGGCGCCTTCCTCCCGATTCCCCAAACCGACTTCATTTTCGCCGCTTTTGCCGAAGAACATGGATTCGTAGGCGCTCTTGGCGTTCTGCTGTTATACTTCATTGTGCTGATGCGTTTGACCCAGAACGCGCAAACAGCGCCCGACCGCGCTGGCACGTTCGTGGTGATGGGTGTGGTGGCTGTGCTTAGCTTCCATATCCTGGTCAATGTCGGCATGGTGGTTGGCTTTATGCCGGTCACCGGGATACCCCTGCCGCTGATGAGTTACGGTGGGTCTTCCGTGTTGTTCATGTTCCTGGCGCTGGGGATGGTTATGAATGTTCGTATGCGCCGCTTTGTGAACTAGCTTCACAAGCAGCAGGTTCAGGGAATGAAGGAAGAAACGGCAGGTAAAGCAGTATTCGCTGTGCTCGCAGGCGCAGCCCCAAAAAATATCGATCGCCCTCGCGTTAAGGGGGCATTTCACCGGCTAGTCGGGCAGTAGACGGCCGGGCAGGATTGAAGCTGAGCAGCCGGGCAGGGAACGGCCCCCCGACCCAATTTCGGGTCTGAGAGTGCGGTCACAAACCCCGGCAGAAGTGAAAGCGAGATTAGTGCAAAAGATTCCCAAGCTTGTGCAGCGGACTCGGCACGAAGAGGACACACGAACTCTCCGTCCCAGCCCGTCCCCATGCGGGGCAGCATCGCGACGCTCTACCCTTCATCCTCCCGTTCCTCTTCTGACTCCGCCCCGGTGAACCCCGTCCGACCGTAAGAGTCGGCGGGACCGGAGTGTTTGATGAACAAAGAACTATTTGTCTCTTCTACCCCACACGAAACCAAAGTGGGCCTGGTAGAAGACGATCTCCTCGCGGAAATCTACCTCGAACGCGAGAACGAATACACCCTCGCCGGATCCATCTACAAAGGCCGCGTAACCCGCGTCCTTCCCGGCATGCAGTCGGCCTTTGTCGACATCGGCCTGGAGCGCGACGCCTTCCTCTACGTTTCCGACTTCATGGAGCTGGAAGAGCACGACGACGATCTGACCGACGTCGTCCCCGCAACCCGCAGCGTCCCTGATCTGCGCCCCCAGCCGCCCCGCATTGAAGCTGGTCCGGAAACGGTGCAAGTCACGGATGAGGGTCTGGAAGACACCATCCCCGGGTCTGACCAGGAATTCGCCGAGGGCGAAGGATCGGACGCTCAGCCATCTCTCGCCGCTGGAACCGCCCCGGAACCCGGCAATGCCGCCGACCAGGGCCAAAACCGCGACCGTGGCAGCTTCCGCGGCCGCCGCCGCCGCCGTGGCGGCCGCCGCGACGGAAGAAGCGATGGCCGAGGCGATGGTCGTGACCGCGGCCCGGATCGAGGCTCAGATCGCAGTTCCGATCGCGGCCCCGAACGCACCCCCGACCGTAGCTTCTCCTCTGACCGCAGCGATCGACCTGATCGCTCCGACCGCTTCTCTCGTCCGGCAGAGCCGGCTCGTTCCATGGATTCTCGCAGCATGGATTCCAGCCGAGTGCAGCCCTCCGGCCCGCCTCCCGGCTACCAGCCGATCATTTTGCCAGGCGAGTCGATCTCGAAATACCAGCGCTATGCCCAACAGCCGCCCGCGCCCGAGCCGCCGGCCCGCCAGGCCGCGTCGCGAGTTTTCCACGATGACGCTCCTTCTGAGCCTGAAGCGCCCGTAGCCTCGGCCTTCCCCGAAGACGAGCCCATCTTCTCCAGTGCAGACGCCCAGTCGGCCGCCGAACCGCTTCACGAACAGCACGACGATGCTCCCCAGGACATTCGCGCCATCCACGAATCTCATATCGAGGAAGAATCGACCGAGAACGAACAGATCGAGGAAGAGGAAGTAATACAAGAACGACTTCTCGATCGCGTCGAGGGTGAGACCGAGCCGATCCAAGCCGCCTCAACCTCTGCCAACTGGAATCAGGAATTCCGCCTCCACGACCCTGTGCCTCCTCCGTCCTTGGGATGGCCCGGCGAAGCCACCGTTGCCGTCGATCAAATTGCCCTCGAACACGAGAAAGAAGAAGCCGTCGCCGAAGAAATAGTTTCCGCCACGCGTTCGCGCGACGAGCAATCCCCAGTGTTCGCCGCTCCCGGAACCCTGGAAGAAGAAACCATCGACGAAGAAGAAGCGGACGCCGTCCGCTACGAAGCTTCCTCCGACGAGGGTTACGACGAATTCGAAGAAGAGACGCAGGCCGGCCCCGCACACCTCAACGGCCAAGCCCGCGAAGTGGTCGATGAGATTCATCACGCATCGCTGACCGAGGCCGGCGAAGCCCATCCTGCCGAAGCCGCTCACGCCGAAGGCGAGGAAGACAGCGAAGAACTCGAACTCGAAGAAGCCCAGGCCGAAGCCGAAGCCATGCTCGACGCCGAAGCCCGCGGCACCGGCACAGTCGACGCCCGCGTAGAAGTTCGCGCTCCGGCCGCAACCGCTGGATACACGCAGCGCAGCCCGCGCCCGCGTCCCGGCCATGACCGTGACCGTGGTTCCCGTGATCGTGGACGCCGTGGCGGAGGAGGAGATCGCGGGGGAAACCGTGGCGGCGGTCGTTTCCGTCGCCGCGAAAATGCTCCGGTTCCCCTCATCAGCGACCTGCTCAAAGAAGGCCAGGAAATTCTGGTCCAGATCGCGAAAGAACCCATCGGCAAAAAAGGCGCGCGCATCACCAGCCACATCGCGCTCCCCGGCCGCTTCCTGGTCTACATGCCGACAGTCAATCACACCGGCGTGTCGCGCAAGATCGCATCCGAAGAAGAGCGCCAGCGCCTGAAGCGCATCATCCTCAGCGAGCGCGAAAACGGCCACGGAGGCTTCATCGTCCGCACCGCCGCCCAGAGCGCCAGCGAAGAGGAACTCCGCGCCGACATCCGCTTCCTCAAAGGCCTGTGGCACGACATCAAGACCCGCGCCGAAAGCTCCAAGCCGCCCGCGCTGATCTACCACGATCTCAACGTGGTCGAGCGCGTGCTGCGCGATCAGGTCACTTCCGACTTCAGCGTCATCTGGGTCGATACCGAACCGGAATACGAGCGCGTCCTCCGCTTCTTCAACCGCTTCCAGCCGCAGATGGTGAAGCGCGTGAAGCTCTATACGAAAGAAACGCCGCTGTTCGAACAATTCGGCCTCGCCGACGAAATGAACAAGGCGCTCAAATCGAAAGTCTGGCTCAAGAGCGGCGGCTACATCGTCATCAACCAGACCGAAGCCCTGGTCGCCATCGATATCAACACCGGCAAATACGTCGGCAAGACCGCGCGCCTCGAAGACACCATCGTAAAAACGAACGTCGATGCCATCAAAGAAATCGTCCGCCAGATCCGCCTGCGCGATCTCGGCGGCATCATCATCATCGACTTCATCGACATGGACGAGCGCCGCAACCGCCAGCGCGTCATGCAGGCTCTCGAAGAAGAACTCCGCCACGACCGCGCCCCGTCAAAGACGCTTCAGTTCAACGATTTCGGCCTGGTCGCCATCACCCGCAAACGCGTGAAGCAATCTCTCGAACGCACCATCGGCGCGCCATGTCCCTATTGCGAGTCGACGGGATACATCAAATCCATCACCACAGTCTGCAACGAAATCTACGTCGAGATGCGGAAGATGGCGAAACATCTGGAGCAGGAAGACGTCATGCTGCGCGTGCACCCCGACGTAGCCAAAGAACTGAAGTCGAACAACGGTCGCCTGCTGAACGAGATGGAGGAACTAACCAAACGCACCATCATCGTAAAAAGCGACCCAGCAGTGCACCAGCAGCAGTTCGACATCAACTGAACTGAAAGCTCTCAACCGTTAGCGTTCAGCAAAAACCAAGGACGGGCGAACCTTGCCCGTCCTTAATTTGCTTTTAAATAAATGGCATATGCTATGGCATAATGCCATTATGAATACCACTCTGACGGTCGACAAAGCTGGCCGGGTCGTCTTGCCGAAGCCGGTTCGCGACGAAATGCAACTTCGAGCGGGCGATTCTCTGGAACTGGAAAGCTCGGAAGACCGCATTGTGCTCCGCCCACGCAGGGGAGAGTCGGGGCTGCGCAAGAAACAAGGCATCTGGGTTTTCAGCACGGGCGAGCCGATTTCGGCGGAAGCTACCGAAGAGGTGCTGCGTCAGATTCGCCGGGAGCGCGAACTTAGCTTTGTGGGTAGCGGGCCTGTGCGAGCCTCTCGACGGAAGGAGCGATCGTGAGATGGTTCTTCGACAGCTCCGTTTTGGTGCCGGCGCTTTTGCCAGATCATGTACACCACACTCGCAGTTTCGCCGCTTTTGCCGCCGCGAGCCCTAAGAATGCCGGTTGCGCCGCGCACAGCCTGGCCGAAGTGTACTCGACGCTCACGAGATATCCGGGAAAACAACACCTAAGCGCTGAATCCGCTGCCGTTCTTGTGCAGGAGATTAAAAACCGGCTCACGTTGGTATGGCTTGACGGCAATGAATATTTCGCCGCAATCGACCGCATTTCCGCGATGGGAATTGTAGGCGGAGCGGTCTACGACGCGCTAATAGCCGCCTGCGCCGGCAAAGCCAGGGCCGACATTGTTTACACGTGGAATACGGCACATTTCTATGTCGTTGGGAGATGAAATAGCCCGGAAGGTGCGCACGCCTTAGTTGACGATCCGCACTGACAACTGAGGAATTTTGGCCTAGCTGACGGTCGCCAGCGTCTTCACCGCGACATCCGCATGATTGCGGAGTTTCTGCGCCGACTCATGAATCGATCGCGCCGCCGCTCCCGCGCCGTTCTGTTCGGCCGTCTTCGCAATGCCGCCCGCATCCTCGGCCGAGGTGCTAGCCATGTCGAGCAGCACGACCACCGAATCCGCGTGAAGCTTCCACAGCGATGACATCTTCTGGCTGCGCTTCAATTCTTCGAGTTCCGTGCTGATGCGTCGCTGAAACCGACACCATCCGGATCAGCGTTCGCGCCACATCGGCCCGCAGACTTTTTTCTTCCAGGAAGGAAGCGCTGTAGGCGTCGGCTTCCGCCGTGGTCAGCGTCAGGTTGAAGAAGCGCATCGGGCACAACCTGGCGATATTTCGGATCGGCCACGCGCACGAACACCCGAATCGATTCCTCGACCCGCCGCAGTTTCGCTTTCCTCCGCCGAAAGCTGCTGCGCCGTGACCGCGGGCGGCTGAAAAACCGGCGCAGCTTCCGGAGCCTTCGCCGCCGCAACTTTGGCCGCTTTCGGAGCCGCCGCCGCTGCACTGCCCGCCGGCACGCGACGTCTGCCCCGCCGGACTCAGCAACGACCGCCGGATCGGCGGACGCCGGTCGAGTTCTTTCTTCAACTTCGAAACCCGCCGAAATTTTTCAAATGTGCTGCCGTAGTCGGCGTCCAGCAGTTGCTTCTCTTCAATCGCGGCGACATGATCGACCGTCACTTCCACGCCGTCGACCGTAGTCAGAATCGTTCCGCCCATTTCTTCCAGCGCTTGTCCGAAAGTCTTGATCTCGGTCAGAGCCTTGGCGAACAGCTCGTCAAACTTCTTGCCGAAAGTCGCGTTGTAAGCCGAAACCGTCGCCAGCACGCCAGGATGATAGAACGAAGCATCCAGCCACTGCTTCAGTTCGCGCACTCGTCCGATAATTCCGGAATCGATCAGCGTGTTGAAGTCGCGGAAGCGCCCAATCTCTTCGCGCAGCGGATCGAAACCGCCGCAGCAGTTGCACATGCTCCTCGGGCAGCGAAGGCACATCGGAGTCGGCCAGAATTTCAATCAGCGCAATTTCGAACGGCGACAGCGGCAACGCGCCATCCAACCCGTATCCCGTCTGTTCCCACTGCCCCGGCACGCGCGGATGGCGATACAAGAAAGTCGCGATCAGATCGGTCTTGTCGCGGTTCACATCACTAGGCTCGCGGCGCCGCACAAAATAGCGCAGCAAAGCCTCAGCCACTTCGGAATCGGTGTCGGGCGTCAGCGCCTGCCGCACCATCGCCGGCGTGATCGCCATGTCCAGCAGATGCAGCCAGCGATACATTCGCGATAGCGTGGTCGGAAGTTCGCGCTCGGAGTGGCGCAGCGCGTCCTCATCGAGACCACTCGGAATGGGGACGTCCCCGCCAAGCGCGTCCCGCATGAGCTTCTGGTAGAAGCCCTGGACGGTCGCCAGAATAGCTAATTCAAACCGAAGATCTTCGGCCAAACGTGCCCCCGAGAGCAAGGTTTCCCTTCTGAATCTTTACTAATGTTTCCAGTAAAAACGAAAAGTTACTACTGGTGCAAGTTACTACCGGAGCGATACTCTCACGCGAAGAAATTGATCGACGGAGGTACATGACCTTCCGCGCGAAGCGGGATCAACAATCGCCTCGATATTCGATGTCGGTTCGCGGAGGGAACTGCTTCTGCTTCGAAGGGGCGCGGCTTCAGCCGCGCCGTAAGGTGCGGAGAAAAATGCGGGGCTTTAGCCCCTTAGAGAAGACATCGAACTCAAAACACAACCGTCTTATTTCCGTAAACCAAAACGCGATTCTCCACATGCCAGCGCACCGCACGCGACAACACAACTTTTTCCAGATCACGCCCTTTGCGGATCAAGTCCTCAACCGTATCGCGATGCGAAACCCGAACCACATCCTGCTCGATGATCGGCCCGTCATCGAGCACCTCAGTGACGTAGTGGCTGGTCGCGCCAATCAGCTTGACTCCGCGCTCAAACGCCTGATGATAAGGCCGCGCTCCCACAAACGCTGGCAGAAAAGAATGATGAATGTTGATAATCCGTTGCGAATAACGGTTGACGAAATCGTTCGAAAGAATCTGCATGTACCGCGCCAGCACCATAAAATCCGACTTCTGCGCGTCGATCAGCGACTGAATTCGTGCTTCGGCCTGCATTTTATTTTCCTTGGTCACCGCAACGATCGCGTAAGGAATCTTGTAGAAATCGGCAACCGCCTGGTTGTCGGCGTGATTGGAAATTATCAGCGGAATTTCGCAAGCCAGTTCGCCACTCTTGTGGCGATAGAGCAGGTCAACCAGGCAGTGGTCATACTTCGAAACCAGAATGACCATGCGCGCTCGCCGCGAAGATTGCGCCAGCCGCCACTTCATCTGAAAAGCCTGTGCGATGGGCGAGAATTGCTTCCCGAAATCAGCCAGATCTCTCTGGGACAGGTCGATGTCGAAATCCTTAGGATCGAACTCCACCCGCATCAGAAACAGCCCAGACTCCTCATCGGCGTGCTCGTCCGCGTGCAGAATATTTCCGCCGTGCCGGTAAACAAAGTCGGCAATGGTCGCAACCTCCCCTTTGCGGTCGGGACAAGAGATCAGGAGGATGGCAGAATTCTTCATAGTGTCACGATGAAGCGGTCCCCGCTGCGAAGATTGAGTGCTGCTGACTACTTCGTCTCGAACGAAAAATTAGCGTCGGCCGCCTTCTCTATCTCATCAGTGATCTTGGCATCGAATTGGAGGCCATAACACATCCAGGTTGCACCAGACTTGTAGTATTCGATTCGGACGGAAATGGGCTGACGCTCGTATGCGACGAAGTAATGTTGGTAGACAAACACACCCGCAACCTTCGTCTCCACCAGCTTCGAGTGCGATACATAGTTTCCCATGAGGGTTCGCACCGTTCCGAATTGAGCCTTGAGGTTCGCGCCTTCGTTCTGCATTTTGCCAAGTGCAGGGTTCGTGGCAAACAAAAAGTCAACGCCGTCCGCGGGCTTGTCTTGTTGCAGCAAGCTAAAGAACTCGTCAGACATCTCCTCATACGACTGACCATGAGATTGCTCGGCGTGGCTCACGAAATGGGTGCCAAATGCGCTTAGCGCAATCGCAGCACAAACCAGGACAGTTCTTGTTGCGTATCGCATCTTTTCCTCCGCATATTCGCTAGAATCATACCGCGCCGCGAAGAGCGCAAGGGGTGTTAGGTCAGCGCTTCAGTTCCTTCAATATCTCCCGCGCCGCGTTCGCACCCGACCCACCAGTCAATCCAGCCCCCGGATGCGTCCCGCTCCCGCACAAATGCAAATTCTGAATCGGAGTCTTGTACCTAGCCCAATCCAGCAGCGGACGCATGGTAAAGAACTGGTCGAGCGCCAGATCACCGTGGAAAATCTGGCCGCCCGTCAGTCCGTATTTTTCTTCCAGATCCTGCGGCGTAATAATCTGATGGGTCAGAATCAATTCCGGCAGGTTCGGCGCATACTGGGCCAGCGTCTGCACCACGGTTTGTCCAAGCGCATTACGCTGCTCGTTCCAATCGCCCTTGAGTTTATACGGCGCGTACTGCATGTAGATCGACATCACATGCTTGCCGTCGGGCGCGAGCGTGGGATCGGTCAGCGACGGAATCGCCGCTTCCAGATACGGCTGCTTGGAGAATTGTCCGTACTTCGATTCGTCAAACGCGCGTTCCAGATAATCGATCTCATTGCCAATGTGAATGCGCCCCTTAAGCGCGCTAGGGTCGCCATCTTTCAGCGCCCTGAATTTTGGCAACCCGGAAAGCGCGAGATTCACCTTCGCAACTGTGCCGTTCCCACGATAATGCTGCAACTTCTGCACGAAGTCAGGCGAGAGATGAGTTGGGTTCGTCAGTTTCAGCAGCGTGCGTTTCGGATCGGCGTTGGAGATAACGGCTTTGGCCAGAATTTCCTCCCCCGTCGAAAGCAGCACGCCCGTAGCAATGCCGTTCTGCACTCGAATCTCAATCACTTCCGCGCCCGTGCGAATCTCCGCGCTCGCAGCCTGCGCCGCTGATGCCATGGCCTGCGTAACTGCTCCCATACCGCCGGCGGCAAACGTCGCCGAGCCCGCGGGATGAGGATCGCCCGCAGCGCGGATCAATAACATCAGAGCACTTCCCGCCGACCACGGGCCCAGAAAAGTTCCGAACACGCCGCGAGCCGCGATCACCGCGCGCAGCAGTTCCGTCTCAAAATATTCCGATGCCAGATCGGCCACCGCCATCGGCCCCCAGCGCAACAGCCGAAACATATCCCGCTTGCCCAGCTTGCGAATCGCGCGTCCGGTCTTCAGCATGCTCCACAAATCGCCGCGGCTGGGATGGTCGATGTCAGGCGGCATCGTCGCGAGTGCTTCCGCAATGACCGCGGCAATCTTCCCCAGCGAGTTCGCAAACTCCGGATACTTGACCGCGTCCTTCTCGGAAAAAGTCGCGATCGCCTGCGCCGACTTGCCAGTATCCGGATAAAGCGAAAGCGCCCGCCCATCAGGCGAAAGCGCGGTCACGCAAACCTCTGGGGTAATGAATCGGAGACCGTGCTTCTCCAATTGCATGTCGCGCACCACGCTGGGCAGAATCGGCCCCGCGGTATGCGCCAGCGTCGAACAGCGAAAGCCGGGATGAAATTCATCAGTCACCGCCGCGCCGCCAACCTGCGCGTTGCGCTCGATCACCAGCGGTTTGTATCCCGCCTTGGCCAGATAAAACGCCGTGATCAGCCCATTGTGACCGCCGCCAATGATGACGATGTCGCGCTGCGTCCCCATAGTTACGCGGCCCCCTTGATGTCTTTGAGAATTTCCAGCGCCGCGAGGCGGCCGTTCGCGCCCATGATGCCGCCGCCCGGATGCGTTGCCGATCCGCACATATAAAGGTTCTTGATCGGCGTGCGATACTGCGCCCATCCCGGCACCGGACGCAGAAAGAAAAGCTGCTCCAGTGAAAGCTCGCCCTGGAAAATGTTGCCCTCGCTCAATCCCCACTCGCGCTCCAGATCGAGCGGGGTCACAATTTGTTTCTGGATGATGATGTCTTTAATGTTCGGCGCATACTCGGCGATCGTGTTGACCACGGTATCGCCGAAAGCTTCCTTCTGATCATCCCAGTTGAGCCCAGGACGCAACTTGTAAGGCGCGTATTGCACGAAGCACGACATCACATGCTGGCCCGGAGGCGCAACCGATGGATCGGTCAGCGAAGGAATCACCATGTCGATGTAAGGGTGCCGCGAGAAATTCCCATACTTCGCATCGTCATAAGCGCGCTCCATATATTCGACCGAAGGCGAAATTGAAATCGCGCCACGCAGGTGAGCGCCTGGTCCAGGCATGCACTTGAAGTTCGGAAGCCCGCTCAGCGCCATGTTCACTTTGCCGGAAGAGCCGCGATACTTGAAACGGTTCACATCCTCGAGAAAGTCAGTGGGAAGATGTTCGGCGCCCATAAACTTCGTGAAAGTCATGCGCGGATCGACGCTCGAAGAAATCACCTCCGCGTAGATCTCATCGCCATTGGCAAGAACAACGCCCTTCGCCTTCCCGTTCTTGATGATGATCTGCTGAATCGCTGCCTTGGTTCGAATCTCGACACCAGCCTCGCGAGCCGCATCGGCAATCGCATTCGAAATCGCTCCGGTGCCGCCGCGGGCAAATCCCCACGCCCGAAACGCGCCGTCAATCTCGCCCATGTAGTGATGCAACAGCACGTAGGCAGTTCCCGGCGAGCGCACACCCAGAAACGTCCCGATGATTCCCGAGGCTGACATCGTGGCCTTGAGCACGTCGGTCTCGAACCATTGATCGAGAAAATCGATCGCCGACATCGTCATCAGTTGAACTTGGTTGTACTTGTCGTAGCTCGACATGCCCTGAAAGCGGCGGCCGATGAACAGCAACTTCATGAGTTCCCGCGGATCGAGCTTCGTCGGGTCAGGCGGCACCATGCTGAGAATCGGCTTCACAAACCGGCACATGGCTTGCATCGCCTTGCCGAATTCGTCGTAGGCTTCGGCGTCAACCCGCGAGTGGCGCGCGATCTCGCGATGCGTCTTGCCATGATCGTTCACCCGCCAAAGATAATCGCCGCTGGGCATGGGCGTGAACGTGCCATCGAGCGGAAGAATCTCCAGGCCATGACGCGGAAGATCGAGATCGCGAATAATCTCCGGCCGCAGCAGCGACACAACGTACGAACACACCGAGAACTTGAATCCCGGAACGATTTCTTCCGTGCAAGCCGCGCCGCCGAGCACGTGCCGCCGTTCGAGCACGAGCACTTTCTTGCCGGCCTTCGCCAGATATGCGGAATTCACCAGGCCGTTGTGGCCGCCGCCGATCACGATTACGTCGTACGAATTAGAACCAGCCATTCGCTCAACTCCTGACCTTCCGCTTGGATGTTCGAGTGTGGGGAAACGCAAACGCAATAATACGCGCGTGGCAAAAGAGCCGAAAGGAAAGCTCAGAGCCCGCTGGGAAGGACCGTCCAGCTTCTCAGGATGCCGCACAGGTTGGGCATGAAGATACGCATAATGACCGAAAGTCGAATTGCCATTCTATCGGGAATAGCGCGTCTTGTCTGCATGTTTGCCGATGTGCTGACTTCAAGTCACCCGCGGCCTTGCTTGCCGCACCAACGTGCCGATGGAATATAATCCGACTTCGGCACTTTGCACTTGAAGCTGAGGAAACCATCTTGCCCATTGGAACCGCGTTTCACGAGAGAACATTTCCGCTCTGCCACAGCCTGAACTACCGCGAGTGGTCCGGCTACTACACCGTCAGCGTGTACGAAGTTCACCACGAGCACGAGTACAACGCGATTCGCAACGCGGCCGCGCTCATCGATATTTCGCCGCTCTACAAATATTTAATCACCGGCAAAGACGCGACTCGCCTGGTAAACCGCGTGATTACCCGCGACATCAACAAAGTGAAAGTCGGGCAGGTGATTTACTGCTGCTGGTGCGACGAAGAAGGCAAGGTCATCGACGACGGCACAATTTCGCGGCTGGAAGAAAACGTGTATCGCTGGACCGCCGCCGATCCCAGCCTGCGCTGGTTCCGCCAGAACGGCTTGAACATGGATGTGCACGTCGAAGACATTTCCGAAAAAATCGCCGCGCTCGCGCTCCAGGGCCCGACGTCCGGCAAGCTGCTGAAAGCTGTCGCCGACGCCGACATCACCAACCTGAAATATTTTCGCGTGACCCGCGGCAAAATCGCGGGAGTGCCGGTCGATATTTCCCGCACGGGTTACACCGGCGATCTCGGTTATGAAATCTGGATGCCGTGGAATGATGCAGTCAAAGTCTGGGATGCATTAGCGGAGACCGGCAAACAATTCGATCTTCACGCCGCCGGCATGTTGGCTCTCGACGTCTCCCGCGTCGAAGCCGGGCTGTTGCTGATTGAAGTCGACTACACGAGTTCGAAGAAGGCGCTGATTCCGTCGCAGAAGTTTTCACCGTATGAGTTGGGGTTCGGCAAGATGGTTCATCTGGATAAAGAAAACTTCATTGGCAAGCGCGCTCTCGAGCAAGACGCGAAGAAAGGCGTACCGCGTCAGTTGGTCGGCCTGGAAGTCGACTGGACCGATATCGAGCAGCTCTACGATCGCTACGGCTTGACCCCAGCCGCGCCTGCGCAAGCCTCGCGCGTTGCGGTCCCCGTATACTCCGGCGACAAACAAGCCGGCAAAGCCACGACAACCAGCTGGTCTCCAGTCCTGAAAAAATTGATCGCACTGGCCAGCGTCGAGACCGAATACGCGAAGCCGGGCACACAACTGCAAATGGAAATCACGATCGAAGCGATGCGGCTGAAGACGAACGTGAAAGTAACGAATCTCCCGTTCTTCAACCCGCCAAGAAAGACCGCGACCCCAGTATAGATTGTTTAGCGGCCGACGCATTAGTCCGCCCATCAACCTGACATAGGCCGGACTAATTCATCAGGGGCCGCGGGAGTTGACTTTGGTGGCGTGCCGCTCTCCGCTTGCCCGCCCAATAAAGCCACGCTCCAATCAGCACCAGAGCTCCCGTCCCACCCACAATCTTGAACAAAGCCAGCGGCTTGTTCGGCTCATCCGGCTGCGGAATCAGCGACAGCGCAATGGTCATCGTCGTGGTCAGAAAGCCGATGGCCGCCACCAGCTTCGCGACCGTCGATCCTCCCGGCACGCGAATCACCTCCGCTCCCGCTGGTTCGCGCTGCAGCTTAATCATCGCTGCGAACAAATATAAGTACGGGATGAAATACGTGATCACGCCCATGCTGACCAGCACATCGTAAGCCCCTTTCACACTCGTTCCAGCCTGCCCAAGAAAAATGAAGATAACGCCGAGAAAAAATTGCGTCAGCAGCGAGACCCACGGGGTTTTCCACCGCGGATGCAGCGATCCGAACGCCGGCGGCAGAAAGCGATCGAGCCCAGCCACGAAAGGCAGCCGCGCCACAGCCGCCAAATATGCTCCAGCCGCTCCGATATTGCTGAGTGCAATCAGAAACGCCGCCAACGGCAATATCCCCGGATATCCCACGCGCGTCGCCGTTTTCGATACCGCCTGCACCAACCCCTGCAAGCTGTTGACCTCGCTCGAAGGCAGCGCCAGCAAAACGCAAACCGTGCCCAGGATGTAGCAGATCGTGACCGTGACCCCGGCGGAAAGCAACGCCAAAGGTATCGTCCGTCGCGCGTTCTTGATTTCTTCTCCCATGAACGACGCCGTCTCGCAGCCGCCGAAGGCAAACGTCAGCACCGACCAGAAAATCAGATCGTTGATGTGCGTACTGGGAATCATGGAATGCAGAGTGAACGACGTCGCCGATCCAAAGCGATGCCACGCCACGAATCCCATCGCGATCACGACGCCAACCGGAAGCCACATGGCGATCGCGCCCACGTTGTGCAACCATTTGCCGACGTCGAGTCCAACAATATTTAGCAGCGTGGCCGCGCTCAGTGTGAGTAGCGAGAAAACAATGTAGAACGTGGCATTGCCCGAAAGATGTTCCCAATTCGCCTGCCGCATGAAAAGCACATTGCTGGCGGCGAAGTAGAGCACGGCCGGGAAGTACGGTAGATTGCTGGTCCAATAAGTCCACGCCGCCATAAAGCCGGAGAAATCTCCGAAGGCGCGTTTGCTCCACACATAAAGACCGCCTTCGTTGGGATAGCGCGACGAAAGTTCCAGCACCGAAAGCGCCAGCGGCGTGTAGAAACACATCCAGGCGCCAACCCAGACAACGATCGAACTCGGCCCGGCGGCCGCGGCGGTTGCAATCCAGCGCAAGCTGATGCCGGTGATCACATAAAACAGAAGCAGGTCGCGAAACCCCATCACCTGCTTGGGCCGATTGGGATCGTCCGACTGCCCGATGGAAGCCCCAGACGAAAGTTGCGGCAGTTGACTCATTGAGCGCTAGCGAGGCCGCCAGAAGGCTTTCGGTTACTTCGCTTCCAGAATAAATAAAACGGCACTCCGACCAGCACGATTGCCGTTCCCCAAAACGCCTCGGTCGGCCGGGTGAAGATCGTATTCAAAGTCCAGGCCGTACCGATGACGACATAGATCGCCGGCAGCCACGGATATCCCGTACAGCGATATGGCCGCGGAATTTCCGGCCGCTTCCAGCGCAGCCAGAACATGGCAATCACCGTCAGCGTATACGACAACACCATGCCATAAATCACGTAAGTATAAAGCTGGTCATAACGCCCGCTAAGTGTGAGCACAGCAGCCCACACGCCTTGTCCGATCAAACTGAACGCCGGTGTCCTCCACTTCGGATGAATCACCGCCATCCGCTTGAAGAAGACTCCGTCCTGCGCCATCGCGAGATAAACGCGCGCGCCGGAAAGCGTACATGTGGCTGCTGCGCTGAAACAGGAAATCGCAATCATCAGCGACAGCCACACCGCCGCCCCCGGAGAAAACAAAGCCGTAGCCGCAGCGTGTGCAATAGTCTCGTGCGTGGCAATGTCTTTTAGCGGCAGCGCATAGACGTACGTGAGATTCATCGCCACGTAAATCACGCCCACGGCGAGCACGCCCAGAACCATCGCCAGCGGCACATTCCGCCGTGGGTTCTTGACTTCACCAGCGACCCACGTGATGTAGACCCACCCGTCATACGCCCAGAACACCGCGATCAATCCCACGCCCAGCGCGGAAATTAACTTGGCCGGACCGAGTCCCATGGTCAAGCTAACTCCATGCGAATGAAAATTCGACCAGTGGCCTTTGCCGATGGCGAATCCCAGAATCACAAACGCCGCCATCGCCGTGAACTTGGTCCACGTGGAAACATTCTGCAGCAGCGTGCCCCAACGCAGGCCCACGACATTCACATAGGTAAGCACAGCGATCAGCAGCAACCCAAACAAATGCGCGCGTGTAATCACGATGCCTGCGACAGCGACTACCACGTGTGCCTCCGACACCACCGGAAAGACTTGTCCGGTGTAGGCTGCCGCCGCCACCGAGAGTGCGGCAATGCTTCCCCCGTTTGCCACGCTGAACAACATCCAGCCATAGAGAAAGGCGATCAGGTCGCCGTAGGCTTCGCGCAAATAAATGTACTGTCCGCCAGAGTCGGGAAACATGGACCCCAACTCGGCGAACGCAAAGCACGCGCACAGCGAGATCAACGCACCCAGCACCCACACGAGCAGAAACAGCATGGGCTGCGGCAGAGGCCCGGCAATATCTTTCGCAGTCAGAAAAATCGACGAGCCGATAATGCCGCTGACCAGCAGCAACACCGAATCGAGCAGACTGAGTCCCCGTACCAGCGAGGGCTTAGCGTCGGACGCCGGCAAAGCCTGATCGGTAGGAGGAACCGGAGTAGATCCCATCATCCAATTCCGAGTTCGTCGGAAGATTCGAGTGCCGTGCCACAACGCCGGCAAATCACCGACGAACAGTCGCCGCAGGTCAGCGGATCGGTGACTTCCTCCGCGCAGTTCGGGCAGTACAGCGATCCGGGTTCAGAATCGGGTTGTGGATCGTCAGAAGGTTTCGCCATGAAGAACAGAACTGTAACACAGGACTTCTCCCTCGTGTCCTTCGTGGCTATAGAATCTAAATCGCGATCCCGAAGCGCACGAAGTGTCACGAAGGAAGACCATGCCTGACAAACCGCTCACTCCCGACGAAAAACTGCAACTCGAATTCAACCGCTGGGCCGCCGCCGGCGAAGGCCCGAAAATGGAGAACCATCATCTCGACATCACCGAGAAAACCATTCGGCGGATGAATCTTCGTCCCGGCGAGCGCGTCCTCGACCTGGGATGCGGCTCCGGCTGGGCAACCCGGCTGCTGGCGCGGCTAGTCGGCGAAGGCCCGGAAGGCTTTGGCCAGGTAGTCGGCCTCGATGTGTCGGACGAGATGGTGCGTCAGGCGCGCGAGTCCTCGAAAGATTTCGAGAACATTCTCTACGTATGGGGATCGGCCCAGCAGATTCCCTGGGAAGAAAATTTCTTCGACAAAGTGTTGTCGGTCGAATCGTTCTACTACTATGCCGATCAGGATCGCGCCCTGATGGAGCTATTCCGAACAATGGCGCCCCGCGGTCGCCTGTTTATTCTGATCAATCTCTACACCGACAATCAATATTCACTGCAGTGGGTCGACCAGCTGAAAGTTCCAGTACATGTGCGCTCGGCCGCCGAATATGTTGAACTCCTGAAGAAGCACGCATTCGAAAACGTCGAAGCAATTCGCGTCCCCGACGACACGCCAACTCCGGACGACTACAAAACAAAATCGTTCCACAGCCTCGACGACCTGCGCGCATTCAAGCGCGAAGGCGCACTGCTGATCATGGCATCAAAGCCCGACCTGCGAACTCCGGCTCCGGGATACACGATTTACTAGGGGCCCCCGAGCCCGCAGGCCAGCCGCACGTGCGCTACGACTCGCTAGATGCTGTCATCATCGTCGTCGTCTTTATCGCTGTGGCTGAGATCCTTCGCCGGGCTCACGGCATGCCCATCCTGCGCATGGTGAACCTCGATACGTCCGTTCACATTCGAGATGCGGATGTGAGTGCCGCCGGTGCCCAGCTCTCCCTTCAGGTCGTGACCCACGAAATTGTGATGGTTCACATGCAGCCCAAAATCGTTGTTGATGTTTCCGGAAACCGTGCTGGCCTCGACTTCCGCATTCGAGTCGGAAGGAATCGTCAGATCCACCGACCCGTTCACCGAATTCAATTCCATGCTCTGCCGGGCCAGTTGGTCGAACTGCGCCTCCAGCCGTCCATTGATGGTCGACAAGTGCGCCCGTCCGGCCAGGTTTTTCGCCTCCAGCCGCCCGTTAATGCACGACGCCTTCACTTCACCGCTCACGCCTGTCACATCGAGCGAACCATTGATCAGCTTAATCTCATCAAGCCGCGCCGTTCGCGGCACCGTCAGCGTGTACTCCACGCTGGCCGGGTTATTGTGCGAACCCCAATTCCAGGTGTTGTCGTGATCGGGATACTTAGTCCGAATCGAGAGCGAGCTGCCGCGCGAGTCGATCTCGATCTTCGCCTCATCCAGCCGTTCTTTGGTGTCAGCCGACTTGATCGCATCGACTTTCACCTCGTTCCGGTCCCAACTGGCGATGTGCACCGACCCGTTGATGTTGTCGAGCTCAACCCGGCCGTCGGCCGTAAGGTTATAAGTCTGATGGAACTCTTCGGTCATCGACCCGCGGTGGTCGGCGGCTTGCGCTCCCAGCGCCAGGCTCAACACGGCGCAGGCAGTTCCGAATACCGTCCCCGTCCAGATTGCAGATCGGCGATTGCAGTTCATGAATTCCTCCGTTTTCAATGGTCAGTCTCGATGCGTTAGACGGGGCCGCCTAGAATTGGTGAGAAGCGCAGCCCGAAAAGAACACGTCCCATTCCACACACTGATGGATACGAAAGTTACCACCGTTATGTTCCCCCCGTTTCGTCACTCAAAGACAATCTCTTCAAGACCTTAACTGGGGTTCCTTTGCAGTATCGTCATCAAAATACCGCGTCCCGGCGCTGGCGCGGGATTACTCTGTCCAGCCTGACCGCGCTGGCAATCTTGATTCTAATCCCCGCCCTGCTCGCCGCCCAGAACTCTGAAAGCCAACCAGAATCTGAAAAGCTGGAGACCGACAAGCCCGTCCCGATCCTCACCGGCAGCATCGGCACCTTCAGCTTCGTCACCGCCGGCCAGAATCTGATCGACAGCCAGATCAACCCCCTCCTGCTCGTGCCTCTGGGTGACAAGTGGCTGATCGAGTCCCGCGCGGAGTTCGAAGGCCAATTTCAACGCCCGCTCACGGGCGGATCGTATCAGGGCCCCGTCACCAAACACCTCGACTACGCCCAGGTCGATTACATCGCCAGCCCGTACGTCACCATCACCGCGGGCCGCTTCCTCACGCCATTCGGAATCTTCAACGAGCGCCTCTATCCCGTCTGGATTCGCTTTCTGCAGCCCGACCCGCTCATCCTTCCCATCAACACCGTCGACAGCGACGGCATCATGTTCCGTGGCGGCTTCCCGCTGGGCACCAACGGCAAGGCCAACCTGAACTATGCTGCCTACGTTTCCGTCGCCAGTATCGGCATTGACAGCGTCGATTCCGAGCGCCACGCCGGCGGCCGTATGGGAGTCTTTTTCCCCGGCACGCGCCTCGAAGTTGGCGGCTCCTTCCAGCGCACGCTGCAGGACACCCGCAAAAATGCCTTCGGATTTCACATGGGCTGGCAATCGTCGAAGCTGCCGCTGAGCCTGCGCGCGGAAATGGCTCGCTCCTATCAAGGCAGCGGATACTGGATCGAAGGCGCCTACCGTTTGAGCCAACTGCGCGTCTGGCATAAAGCCATGCGCCATACCGAACTCGTCGCCCGCGCCCAGGGCTACTACGTCGGCGAGATCGGCGCCGACGCCGCCGCAGACCTTGGCCTGCCCACCGCCGATGCCCGCGAGGCCGATTTCGGCGTCAACTACTGGTTGCGCGACGGGCTGAAAGGCATCTTCAGCTACGGCCGGCAGTTCAGTTCCGCCGGCAACGCCAACCAATGGAGCTTCGGCTTCGCCTACCGATTCCTGGTTCCGTTGGGCCGCGTCGGAGGGGAGCAATGAAAATCGCATCCCGCGTCCAGACTTTGATCACCGCGCTGTTCTGCTTTCTATGCGCCCTCGCGTTGGCCTCATCCGTTTTTGCGGGATCGCCGCCGAAAGTCAAAGATGCGTCAGCCGTGGCGGGAACGCAAATTACCGATGCCGGCGCGATGCGAGTCGCCGGCGAGCAGCGCTTTCATGCCAACTGCGGCCGCTGTCATAACGCCCCGCAGAAATTTCCCCCGCGCATGATGGCAACTATCCTTCGCCACATGCGCGTGCGGGCCACCATCACCGCCGAAGACCGCCGCCTGATTCTTTTCTACATGACCCAGTAACCAGAAAGATGACCCTTAACAAACCGATGACAAACTCATTCCGAATTCGCCGTATGTTGATCGGGATCGTGATCGCGACCGCTTTGCTGGTGACGGTGCATCGCGCCAGCGCGGAAGCACGGGTCATCGAGGTGACCGCCGACAGCGACAGCCGCTACAAAATTGCCGGCCAGCGCACCCCTGAGATCACGGTCAGAGCCGGTGAGCAGATTCTGTTGCGCGTGACCGCTCATCGCGGAAAATCATGGAATCGCGATGGGTCGATTCATGGCTTCTCGCTGCTGCGCGCCAAGGATCGCACCCGAGTGGAAGGCTGGGACCTGCTGTTCAAGCCCGGCACGCAGGAATTCCTGCTCACCGCTCCCAGTGAGCCCGGCGCGTACGAAGTTGTATGTACGGTGATCTGCAGTGAAGATCACGAAGGCATGCACATGAAATTCACCGTGCTGCCGTAATAAAAATCGAGCAGGAGTCTCTATGAACTCAACCGGATTTCGAGTCATTCTTCGAATCGCCACATGCGGAGTTGCCACGCGTCTTGGCCTTCGCCGGTGCCGCTCACGCGCAATCCTCTCACGCCTATCGCGGTGAAGTCTCCGACAGCCAGTGCGCCATGAACATCCATTCGCTCACCAAATCTCATCAGGAGATGCTGAAGTCGAAAGAGATGGGCGGCACTTCCAATACTTGCTCGGTCTACTGCATCGAGCATCTCGGCGGTTATCTCGTTCTGTCGGTCGGGAACGACGTGTATCGCCTCGACCGAAGCGACCTGGTGCACGGCTTCGAAGGCCAGCACGTCGTCATCACCGGAGTGCTTGACCCCAAGATCAAACAGATTCACGTTCTGAAAATCGACCTGGAGCACGCGCCGTAGTCTTCTTCACGGCCTCCGTCAACAAAAACACTCCCAGGATCGCCATTTCCGGTTCAATCGGATGCCGGTGGCGCGGAATCGGGAACACGAAGTAGTAGACCGCCGGATAAAGCAACAAAAGCGAGAATAACAACCACGCCCCGGATTTTCGCAACCGCAGCGCGCGCCCCAGTCCCCAGAACATCAGAACCGACGATGCCAGAAAAAGTGAGTTCTTCACGTCGTTCACCCACCACGGCTGCGTGGCCTTCGGCGATCCCGCCCAAAAGTAAATGAAGCGCTTGCCGCTCAGACCAGCAAATCGCGCATAATCGGCCTGGATATAGTCGACCGCCTGCCGCTTGCGCATCGCGATGTAAGGCAGTTCGCCCATGGCCTGGTATTGGCGCATGGCATACGTATCATGGGTCGGATGAAGATATTCCATCCACGTGCCGTCGGCTCCGGGGCCGTTGCCCATACGCAGTTCGGCTCCAAAATTATCGCGGATGAAAATAAACTTTCCGAACGTCTCGTAATTGCGCACCAGCCAGGGCGCGATGCACGCGAAGAAAACCACCGACGCCAGTACCACCCCGCCCAACGATTTCTTGCCGCGCCGCGCGCGATGCACCCACGCCCATAATCCCGCCGCCGGCAGAAACGACAGCAGGGAAGTACTGCTCAACGCGGTAATCCCCCATAGCAATCCAAACTGAAACCACGGAATCCAGCCGTCGCGATCTTCCAATGTCAGCGCCAGCCAGAAAATCGTCGTGAGCAGCAGCGCCGCCAGACTCGTCTCCCACACCACGCGCGTGCACCAGAACATTACGTTTGGCAGCAACGCCCACGCCCACGCCGATCCAACCGCGACTTGCTTCGAAAAAATTCGCCGCGCAATCCGAAAGATCGGGATGCACGTCGCCGCCGAAAACGCGCTATTCAGCGCCAACAGCACGAACGCCGACACCTTCGAATAGACTCCAAGAATCAGAAACACACCCGCCGTCAGATACGGATACAGCGGAGGCTCCCACGCCGTCGGCCCAGTCGCCGGCCCGAACGGATTGCTGAAGCCGTGCCCGGAAGCCAGCGCCGCTCCAATCCGCCCCATCTCCCACCCGAAACTGAAATTGTCGTCCGAGGTCCTGAACCGATAGGTATGCCCGACCAGAATCCACACCACCCGCAGCAGAAATGCAATCGCAGCGATCCATCCCGGCGAAGAGCAAACGCGCGCCCACATTGCGGAACTCGTCGAATTGGATGCGCGGTCCACCGACACCGCTGAAGTCTCTGGCATGAGTGGCTCTATTTGTAGCCGAGAGCGGGGTCAGGAGCAACCTGTGCTGCGAAAAGCTCCCGACTACACCAGAAACCAAAGCCGTGGAATCCGGTAAAATGAAAGTCTCAACCGATACCCCTTGCTGATCTCCGATCTCATCGTGTCCGCGAAGCTGGCCGCATGTACAGCGACCGCCCCCAAAGGCGGTGTTGTCCCCTACATCCGCCAGCATTTTCTCGATACCACATTTCGCGGCATCTATCGCGCTAACGCCTTCGACGTGGCTTTGTTGATCCCATATTTCATCGTTCTCATCCTGCTCGCCGGCTACGGCATGCACCGCTACGTGCTGGTCTATCTCTATTACAAGCACCGCAAGAACGGCACGACCGAACCCGCCGCGCGCTTTGAAGACCTGCCCCGCGTCACCGTGCAGTTGCCTATTTTCAACGAACAATACGTAGTCGAACGCCTGCTCGAATCCATCTGCAAACTGAAATATCCCAAAGACAAGCTTGACATCCAGGTGCTCGACGACTCGACCGACGAAACTGTCGATTTTGCCCGCGCCCTCGTCGATCACTATGCGGCGCTCGGCCATCCCATCACCTACCACCACCGCACCAATCGCGAAGGTTACAAAGCCGGTGCGCTCGCCGAAGGCCTGCATACGGCCAAGGGCGAGTTCGTCGCAATCTTTGACGCCGACTTCACACCGCCGGAGGATTTCCTTCTGCTTGTCGTCCATCATTTCACCGATCCCAAGATCGGCATGGTGCAGACGCGATGGACTCACCTGAACCGTCATTATTCCTTTCTCACTGAAGTCGAAGCCATCCTTCTCGACGGCCACTTCGTGCTCGAGCATTCCGGCCGCGCCCGCACCGGACTCTTCTTCAACTTCAACGGCACCGCCGGCATGTGGCGCCGTGCCGCGATCGACGAAGCCGGCGGCTGGCAGCACGACACGCTCACCGAAGACACCGACCTTTCCTACCGCGCGCAGCTGAAAGGCTGGAAGTTCATTTACCTGCAAGACGTCGAGTGTCCAGCCGAGTTGCCGGTCGAGATGACCGCTTTCAAAACGCAGCAGGCACGCTGGGCAAAAGGCCTGATCCAGACCGGAAAGAAAATTCTGCCGCGCGTCCTGCGCAGTGATGCCCCACTCCACACCAAGATCGAAGCCTGGTATCACCTGACCGCAAACATGAGCTATCCACTCATGATCATGCTGTCAGTGCTGTTGCTCCCGGCCATGATCATCCGTTTTTATCAGGGCTGGTTTCAAATGCTCTACATCGACCTGCCTCTTTTCATGGCGTCGACGTTTTCGATTTCCAGTTTCTATCTGGTCTCGCAGCGCGAACTATTCCCTCGCCGTTGGCCGCGCGCCCTTCTGTATCTGCCGTTCCTGATGGCACTGGGAATCGGTCTCACCATCACCAACACCAAAGCCGTAATCGAGGCGCTCATCGGCAAACAAAGCGCCTTCGCGCGCACACCCAAATACAGCGTGGTTTCCAGGCAGGATAAAATCGGCGCCACCAAGTACCGCAAGCGCCTGGGCTGGATTCCCTGGCTCGAACTCTTGATCGGTGCCTACTTCGCCGCCACGGTCTACTACGCCATCGACAACGAAAACTACATCACCGTCCCGTTCCTCTTGCTTTTCGTCGTCGGCTATTGGTACACCGGATTAATGTCGCTCCTGCAAGGCCGCTTCGGCAGTTCCGCGCTCCGCACCACCACCCATACCAAGCCGTTTCCCGTCGGAGTGTAGCTCGGCCCTGTTTCAGCGCGGCCATTTTCCAATCAAAGAAATTCTGCGCTCCCGCGATGCCGGCGATGCGCATGCTCCCATCTGGCCTTCCCCGCACCTCTGATTTACAATCCAGTCGCTAACGTTGCTCCGTGGTAAGTTCCCGTTAGTGGGAAATGAAAGCGGGCATCGTCTCATCACAGTGCTTGATAAGGAGGATGCGATGCTTTTCTCGCGCAAGATTCTCCACTCCGCCGTTGTCGCCGTCCTGCTGGGACTATTTCTGAGTTGCGGTTCAGCGCACGATTCGGACGAATTCTACGCCTTCGTTTCGGCCAACCTGCAGGTGCCTTATTGGAAGGCCGCGGGATTAGGGTTCGCCAATGCCGCCAGCCAGATGAAAGTCCGCTACGACTTCAGCGGTCCGCAAAGTTACGACCCCAAGGCCGAGCGCGATGCGCTCGATCAGGCGGTGCAGAAAAAAGCCAGCGGCATTCTGCTGGCCGTGACCGATCCCGCGCTCCTCAAAGACAGCATCGACAGAGCTGTCGCCGCCGGCATTCCCGTGATCACTGTCGACTCCGACGCTCCCGCCAGCAAGCGTCTCTTCTTCATCGGCACCAATAACTATCAGGCCGGATTCACTGGCGGACAACGCCTGGCCCAGGAACTCAAAGGCAAAGGCAACGTCGTCGTTTTCACCATGCCCGACCAGTCAAATCTGCAGGACCGCCTGCGCGGCTACAAAGACGCTCTTGCCGCCACTCCGGCAATCAAGATCACGCGCGTCGTCGACATTCAGGGCGACCCGCGCATCGCGTTCGACACCGCAACCCAAATCGTCGGCAAAGAACGCGACAAGGTCGATGCCTTCGTTTGTCTCGAAGCCCAGTCCGGCAAGGAAATCGCCGGGGTCCTCAACAGCTATCACATCACCGGGAAAGTCGTCATCGCCATGGACACCGATCAGGAAACCCTCGACTGGATTCAGAAAGATATGATCGCTGCCACCATCGCGCAGAAGCCCTACACCATGGCCTTCGTCGGCATGCAGATGCTCGACAACCTCTATCACCACAAGCCCACATCCCTCCAAACCGACTGGTCGAAAGATAGCTTTGCGCCCATCCCCAGCTTTGTAGACACTGGCTCGGGCCTCATCGATAAGAGCAACGTGGGATCGTTCATTCAGGCGGGCAAAGACTTGGCGTCTCCGCCGAAGTGAAGCGGAAGCGCTTAGACGCGGAAGAGATTGAGGAATTGAGTAATTCAAGGGGATGATTGTGGTCGTCAAACCATCCGACTACTCGATGACTCAATCCCTATGAAATATATTCGCGGATATATTCGTCTTTCGAATGGGCCAACTGGCGAACGTCGCCGTCGAAAATCACCTTGCCGTCGCGCAGCATCAGAAAGCTCATCGGCACATCGCAATACTGGCCCTGCGGCAACGCCCTCACCTGGCTGGTTTGCGGATTGAATTCATGGGTCGCCAGGGTGAACGCATCCTGCAGTCGATGTGTCACCAGCAGGGAACTGGTGCGGTAGACATCGCGCTGCTTCATGATCAAGTCCACAATCGTATTGGAAGTCACCGGATCGAGCCCGCCGGTCGGCGAATCATAAAGCAATAATTCCGGCTGTGTAATGATCGCGCGCGCAATCGCCACGCGCCGCCGCATGCCGCCCGAAAGCTCCGACGGAAAAAGATCCAGCGTATGCTCCAGTTCCACGAAGCGCAGCGATTCGCGCACCCGTTTGTCGATGGCGTCGTCATAAACGCCGCGTTCTTCCATCAGCCGGTAGGCAACGTTCTCGCTCACCGTCAGCGAATCGAACAACGCGCTTTCCTGAAACACCATGCCCAGTCGCCCCCGCATGGGAAACATATCCTGTTCCCGCATGTGCGTGACCTCATTGCCCAGCACAGTAATTTTTCCCGAGTCCGGCTCCAGCAGCCCGAGTGCAAGTTTCAGAATCGTGCTCTTTCCCGATCCCGCCACACCGAACAGAGCTTTCGTTTCGCCGAACGGCAGCTGGAAGGAAACCCCGCGCAGAACTTCATTATCTTCAAAGGCCAGATGCACATCTTCAAACGCGATCACCGCGCCGGAATTCCGCGGCGCGCAAGCTTCCGAATTCAGGGGCACGGTCGGAGCAGACATGGGATTTTTTGTACGCTTTAGCGTTCGCTAGGTAGCTCCTAAAAGGACCATCAGCAGCCGCGTCACAAAGACATCCGTGACGATAATCAGAATCATGGCCGCCACCACGGCCTCAGTAGTGGCGCGCCCAACGCCTTGGGTGCCCCCCTTTGTCGATAGCCCGTAGTAGCAACCGATGGTCGCGACAATGAAACCGAAGATCACTGGCTTGACCAGCCCGATGAACACATCGCTGAAAACCAGAGACTGCCACGCCGTATTCCAATACTCGCGCGAGTCCAAAGAGAGAAGGACACTGGATACAAAGTTTCCACCGATCAGGCCCAACAGGTCGCCAAGAATCGTCAGAAAGAAAAGCATAATCATGGCGGAGATCACCCGCGGCGTGACCAGCTTCTTCATGGGGTCGGTGCCGAGCGCCCGCATCGCATCAATCTGTTCCGTCACCACCATCGAGCCCAGTTCGCTGGCCATACCCGAGGCGTTCCGCCCGGCCACGACCAGCCCTGCCAGCAACGGCCCCAGTTCCCGTATCACGCCGATCGACACCAACTCTCCAATTAGCGACCGCGCTCCGAACCGCCCCAGCGTTGTCGCGCTATTCAGGGCCAGCGCGACTCCAATAAAAAAACACGCGGACAACACAATCGAAATCGAGCCCACGCCGATCTGGTCGGCCTGCTGGAGCATATCGCCCAGGTAACTGGGCCGCTGGAAGAGGTTGCCGAGAGACCGTGCGGAAAGAAAAATGTATTCCTGTACCGACAGGACCTTCTGCTTGGCGAAATCCGTGGGCGAAGTCAGTTCCATGCGATTCGGTATTCGCAGCATCGCGGGCGAAGCTGCGGCTTGACCGAACTATAACAGAGAAAACCGATCATCGATCAGCGATCAGGTTCCAAGTCGCGCCGTCGGGGAGCTTCAAGAGTAAGAGTGGGTTGCGCGCCAGGCCTAAGAACTGGCCACTGGCAACTGGCCACTGGCAACTGTTTTTTACCCGCGCCCCTTCTTCTTAATCTCAATATTCAGCCGCCGAATTTTCTGATTGAGCGTCGATAGCGGCACGTGAAACCGCTCCGCTGCTTCCGTCTGGTTCCAGTTGCAGCGCTCCAGCATGTCGGTGATAACCCGCCGCTCCACCTCTTCCACAATTTCAAACAACGAGGCATCCGACTGCGGATCATGCATCGTCAGTGAGGAACCGCGCCCCATCATGGAATCCGGCAACAGGTCCATGCTGATCTCGGGCCCGGACGAAAGCACAACCGCGCGCTCGATCACGTTCTCCAGTTCGCGCACGTTCCCCGGCCACGAATAAGCCATCAGCGGCCGCAGCGCTTCCGGAGTGATGCGCGGCGCGGGGCGAGAATTTTCTTCGGCATATTTCTTTAGGAAAAATTCCACCAGCAGCGGGATGTCTTCCTTACGCTGCCGCAGCGGCGGCAGTTCCACGGTGATCACGTTCAGCCGGTAGAACAGATCTTCGCGGAATCGGCCCTCCCGCACCATCTGCCGCAGATCAATGTTTGTAGCGGCAATAATACGCACGTCCACCTGCAGTTCCTGAATGCCGCCCAGGTGCATGAACCGCCGATCTTGCAGCACGCGCAAAATCTTCGCCTGCGTCTCCAGTCCCATGGTCGCGATTTCATCGAGAAACAGCGTGCCCTTGTCCGCCACTTCGAACAACCCTTTCTTCGAAGCGATGGCGCTGGTGAACGCACCCTTCACGTGTCCAAAGAGCGTGGACTCGAGCAGATCCGTCGGCATCGACCCGGTGTTTACCGGCACAAACGGTTTATCGCGCCGCGGCGAATTCAAATGCACGGCCTTGGCAATTACTTCCTTGCCAGTCCCGCTCTCGCCCTGCAGCAGCACGGTGGATCGGCTGTTCGCCACCTGCGCGACCAGGTCAAAAATCTTCAGCATGGGCTCGCTCTTGCCCACAATGTTTTCGAAGTTGTAGCGCTGCTTGAGCGCGCGCTTGAGCTGAACGTTTTCTTCTTCCGCCCGCCGCCATCCCACCGCGGCCCGCACGTCCGCTAGAAGTTTTTCGTTGTCCCACGGCTTCTGTACAAAATTCGCCGCGCCTGACTGCATGGCGCGCACCGCGTTCTCCACCGTGCCGTACGCCGTAATCATGATCACCGGCAGCCGCGAATCATTGGAGCGAATCTCAGACAGAATCTCCATCCCGTTCCGCCCGGGAAGCGTCAGGTCAAGCAACACTAGATCAAACGGACGATCGCCCATCTGCGAGATGCCGTCTTCGCCGCTAACGGCGGTCTCCACTTCAAAGCCTTCCATCTCAAGCAACGTCTGCAACGATTCGCGAATCTCCGCCTCATCGTCAATGATCAACACCGATCCCGCCGGCGACGAACCGCTGCCGCTGGTGCTGCTCATAAATCCGCGCGAGATGACTGCTGCTTCAGACATGCACTGCCTTCCTGCTCAGCGGAAAGTCCAGGGCGAACGTCGTTCCGGATCCCGGATCGCTTTCCACCCGAATCTTGCCCGCATGTTCCTGAATAATTCCATAAGTCACCGAAAGCCCCAGCCCAGTCCCGCGATTCTGGCCTTCTTTCGGCGCAGTCTTCGTAGTAAAGAACGGATCGTAAATCCGCTGAATATGTTCCGGCGCAATCCCCGATCCGCTGTCAGTCACTCGCACGCTCACCATGTCGCCATTCGAAGTTGCCACGTTCAAAGTACCGCCGCCAGGCATCGCATCTTTCGCATTCAAAAACAAATTCAAAAACACCTGCTGCAGCCGCCCCGGATTTCCTTGAATCGCAGAAATTCCCGCCGTCAACTCCGAACTCACCTGAATCTTGGCGATCTTGAACTGATGCTCCAGCAGCGCCAGCGTGTCGGTGATTACCTTGTTGATGTCGACATCGGCAAACTCAGTTCCGCTGGTCCGCGAAAAATTCAGCAGGTTGTTGACGATCTCCGACGCCCGGAAAGTCTGCCGCGTAATCTTCTCCAGCAAGCCCGATTTCTGCGGATCGCCCTGCAATTGCTTCGACAACATCTGCGTATACGACGAAATCACTGCCAGCGGAGTGTTCACTTCATGCGCCACGCCCGCGGCCAGCAGCCCAATTGACGACAGCTTGTCCGACTGCGAAAGCTGTCGCTCCAGATCCACGCGCTGGGTGATGTCGTCCATGATCACCAGTCGCCCGATCACCTGAAACTTGCGCGTGACCAGCGGCGCAATCGCCACGTTCACCGTCCGCGTCTCGCCCGCCGGATTCAGCAGCCGGAATTTGTACAGATTGTTGATTCCCGGATTTTGCCGCACCCGGTAAAACTCCTCCACAAACTCCGCCGGAAAAACGGTGCGCACCGGCTGCGTCAGCGTCTGCCAGCGCGGCAGCGCGTACATCACTTCCATCTGCGCATTCCAGCTCTCGATGCGGTCTTCCATATCGAGCGCCATCACCCCGACGTTGATCGACTCCACAATGTTCTCGTTGAAATCCTTCAGCCGCTCGTACTCCGCCACCTTCTGTTGCAGCGACGCATACAGCCGCCCGTTCTGAATCGCAATGCCCAGATATCCGCCGAGAGTCTCGAGCAATTCAATGTCTTCGCTCGACAAATAATCGCCCTTCGCAGTCTTACCTAGCCCCAGCACCGCCACAGTTTTCTGCTGCGCGCGGCACGGAATGTAGTAGTTCAAGTCGAGCCGCGCAATCGCATCCTGCGATCCCGCCGTCTCGCGCGGCACCTGGTGCGTGTTCTCGAAGAACATGTGCCCCGCCGGTTCCGGCCGCGGCGCGCTGAGAAAAGTCAGATCGAGTTTGCCCATGGGATGAATCCCCACCGACTTCGAAACGATGAACTGATCGGTATCGTCCACCGCTCGCAGAAAAATCGCGATCCGGTCCACCGCCAGCGTGCGCGACAGCCGATCCAGCACCGAAGCCAGCAGCGCGTTCAAATCCGTCTCCGACCCCAGCTCCCGCCCAAACTCAATCAGCGTGCGCCGGTAGTCGTACACCGTGCGATAAAAGAACTGGTCAACCCGATCCTGAATCCATTTCCGCACCGGATCAAACAGCAGCGCCGTAACCACCACCGCCAGAATCAATCCCACCGGCCCGGTCCCCGGCTGTCGCCGCTGCACCAGCGTGGCCACGCCCGCTACCAGCGCGAAGTACATTCCCACCACCGCCGTGACCGCCATGGTGTAAACCACCACGCGCTTGGAAATCACGTCCACATCCATCAGCCGGTAGCGGAAGATCACAAATCCAAACGTCAGTGGCAGCAACGCCAGCGACAACACCGAAAGTTTTCCGACCGTCCCAGGGAGTGACCCCGTCAGGAAGGGAAGCACGTAAAACAACGTGTAAGGAATAATCGCGAGAACCGTTCCCCGGGTCACCCACTTCAGTTGCTGGCGCAGAATGGTCGTGCTGGCCTGCCGGTAGCTATCCCAAAGAATCGCTGCGGCAATCACGAACAACAGCGCGCCGTACGCCATTTCCTGGCGGTCCATGTCCCACACCAGGTATCCGCTAGCCTGCGCCAGCCGCAATGCGACGATGCGCCTCGAAAGCAGCAACGCTCCCGGCAGATAGGCCAGCGTCAGCAGCCATGGCCGTTGACGCACAAACTCGCGCTTCTCCGGAAACGTCAGAACAAAATGCAGGAACAACGCCGGCTGCAAAATCCACGCCACCACGTTGCACCAGTAAATTGCCGAGTCGAAATCGCCCAACTCGCCCGTGTAGTGGAAGGAATAGGCAATGAATGAGACCAGACAGAAAATGTAGAAATGGGTCGACCCGTGCGCCGTCCAGCGCCGCAGCAAAACATACAGCCCGATGCTCAGATAAATCAGAGCAATCAGCCGCAACCAGATGTTCAGCGACCGATCCGCCGGCTCAATGATCACGCTCGAACCCAGCGTCACCGAATGCCGCATCAGCGTATAAGCAGCTTTCGACCAGACGCCGGTGCGGTAGAGCTGGCGCTCCAGATCCGACGTCTTCTTTACATCCTCGCCGTTGACTGAAAGCAGCTGGTCGTCGGCCTTAATGCCGGCTCGCGCCCCCGGACCGTCGCGGTCAACCCGCTCCGCCACCAGCCGCCCGTCGTGCTCCACCCACCACACCCCATCCTGAGGCTGGAGAGCAGACTCGCGTTCTTTCTGTAAATTGAAGCCGGCAACCACCACGGCAGCCACCGTCAGCAGGAACAGCAGGACGGCGACAAAGCGATCTTGACTTTCCCGATTCATGGGCTTCGGCACTGGCTCCGAACCCCTCGGGGGCTGCGGAGGCGTGGAAGAGACTTCCCACCCACCCTCATTGAGCAACTTCGCTGCCACGTTACGTTCCCATTTCCGGAAGGCTAAGTCCCCTAGATAAAACCACTTCCGAAATTATAGATGCATTTTCGAACAGCAAGTATGTATTTTGGAATGTTTCTGTGAAATTCAGTATCAGCGCTCCATTGAGCCACTTGGGTTTACGCCCGACCACTTCGTTTAACGGATTCATCTTTCCACACAAAATATGATGATCAGCAGGCCTTACAAGATGTGGGAGCAGTTGCAAAGATCGCTCGGCATTATGCAATTTTGAAAAACTTGGGCGGCGCGACCCAACCCACTCTCTAGGATCTTTTTTCCGCGGAAAATCCGCCGGCGCTCGTCGCCGATTTGCCCACCTGAAACTTCCTCCCGCCTCAAAGCTCTGATCAGCGCGCACACACCAACGGCGAAGGACCGTCACCGCTCAGACCGTCCTCCCTCGACTGGCCCAGTGCTCGCGCACATCCGATCGACGCGTCAAGGAGCTTTCTATGTTGAATCCCTCCAGGTCTGAAAACTCAGGGTTCCAAGCCTCCACCTCGAAACCTTCCACCGAAACTTTCAGCCTCAAATCGAAAGTGTCAAAAACCTCAAACCTTCTGTTCAGCGCCGTCGTCGCCATAGCGGTATTCGTGAGTGCAGCCTCGCCAGTCCCCAGCCACGCCGAAACCTCCACCAGCACCCCCGGTGCCGTCTACGTGATGACCAATTCCTCCGGCCAGAACGCAGTCATCGCCTACAAGCGCGCCACCGACGGATCTCTCCAGGAAGGCCAAACCTATCGCACCGGAGGCCGCGGCAGCGGCGGCGTCACCGACCCTCTCGCCTCCCAAGGCTCCCTCACTCTCAGCCAGGATCGCACCCTGCTGTTCGCAGTCAACGCCGGCAGCGGCGACATCTCAGTTTTTAAGATTCAAGGCACCGGCCTGGCCTTGCTAGGGCGCGTCCCATGCGGCGGCAGTGAACCAGTGGCCGTAGCCCAGCGCGGCAGCCTCGTCTACGTGCTCAACGCCGGAGGCGCCAGCAGCGTGGTCGGCTTCCATCTGAATCAACTTGGCGAACTCAAACGAATTCCCGCCGCGCTCTCCTATCTCACCGCCGGAAATACCGGAGCCGCGTCGCTAGCCTTCAGTCCCGACGGAAGCTGGCTCCTGGTCACCGAAAAAATCACCGGCAACATCGATTCTTTCCAGGTCCAAACCAACGGCACCCTGTCTGCAATCGTCCCCACCCCCAGCGCCGGCCCCGGCCTGTTCAGCATTCTGTTCGCTCCCAACGGAACTGTCCTCACCACTGAAACCGGTCCCGCCGGTGGAACCAACGCTTCAGCCATCTCCTCCTACGCCATTCAATCCAATGGATCTCTGTCAGTCATCAGCACCAGCGTCCCGACCCTGGGAGCAGCCACCTGCTGGCACGTGGTCACTCCTGACGGACGGTTCGTCTACACCTCAAACGCCGGCTCCGCCAACATTTCCGGCTTCTCCATCAGCGCCACCGGAACCCTCACCGCCCTCTCGGGAACAGTCGTCGGTACCAACCCCGCCGGCAGCACCAATCTCGATATGGCCCTGAGTTCCGACGGCAAATTCCTCTACACCCTCAACTCCGGCACCGGCACCGTCAGCGCCTTCGGCGTCAACCAGGATGGCACTCTCACCACCCTCGGCGACGCAACCGGCGTCCCCGCATCAGCAGGCGTCAACGGAATCGCCGCCTTCTAGCCGTTAGCTAGATTTCTGAAAGATTGTGGCTTCAACCGGCCAGGGTGCCCCATTTCTCGCGCGTCCTTTGCGCGAGAAGTGGGCCCCTGGATTCGGAAGGATTCATGTAGGGACAGCCGCCCTCGGCTGTCCGGGCGAGCGAAGCTCGCCTCGCTTTTTGCCTGCAGTGAGGAAACACCCGAGGAGTTACTTCTTCTAAGCCCTCGCGAGAATCGCCGGGCAATTTCAGCGGCACTGGACTGAAAAGCGAGGATCGACGCTCCGCGGACAGCCGACGGCAGCTGTCCCCACATAAAACACATAACCCGCTCCCAGCTACTTCCCCTGCAAAATCCCCTCCAGAGGCCCCAGCTTCCCATCAATCGGCCCCGTCTTCAGCTTCGAAATATCGAGCCCCAGTATCTTCGCGATCAGCGGATACACATCCACATTCTCAAACGGCTCCAGCACAGCTCCATGCTGAATATCCGGCCCCGCCGCAACGAACAGAGCCTTCATCTCCGGCATGCGCGTCACATCAAACCCGTGCGCGCCCTTCGGAGCATGCTCCGGCCCGTTGAGCTCCGCACTAGCAGTAATAAAGTAAGGCCCATCCGGCACAATCACCGGATCTCCCTCCCGCGGATTGCTGTCAAAATGCAAATAAGCCGGAACCTGCTGCCCGCCGGTACACGGTAAACTTGTCGCTCTTCCCGCGCATCGCCTCGAAAGCTTTCTGCGGCGTCCTCTTCCGACTTCGGATAAAGCCCCAGCCCCACAATCGGATCAAACCACGCCGGATTAAATCCAAATCGATCCAAACTCACCGGTGCGCCTTTCAACTCAACCATCCCGTGATCGGCCAGCACAATCAAATCCACCGGCAGCTTCGATTCTTTAATCCCCTCCATCAATTTTCCAATCTCAGCCATCCAGCTCATGCACCGCATCGGCCTCCTGCGGGCTGTCCGGCCCAAAGCGATGCCCCGCCGAATCCGTATCCGAAAAATACAGAGTGATCATGTGCGGCCGCTGCTCCGCCGGCAGATGCAGCCAGGCCAGCACCTGCTCCACCCGCTTCGGATTCGGAAAGCTCCCGTCAAACTTCAAGTAATAAGAAGGTCGCACCCCCTGAATATCCGCCTCCGAACCCACCCAGAAAAACGAAGCCGACCGCATCCCCGCCTGCTCCGCCAGCACCCACAGCGGAGTCCCGCCATACCACGTCCCATCCCCAACCGCCTTGCTGTCGTGATAGCTGTACGTCTCCTTCCGCGCTGGATCATAAAAATTGTTGGCCACAATCCCGTGATGCTCCGGATAAAGCCCGGTCACGATGGTGTAATGGTTGGGAAACGTGATCGAAGGATAAGAGGGAAGCATCCCCTCCGGCGCGCTGGCCCCCTCAGCCCCGAGAGCCAGCAAGTGCTCCGCGTGATACCGCTTGGCATAGTCGTAACGAAATCCATCCAGCGAAACCAAAATCACATAAGGCTTCGCCATCGCCGCCGGCGAATTCGCTCCATGATCAACCGCAATAACCGGAGCCATCGCCTGCCCGAAACAAGCTCCTGCAAGCGCCAGCGCGAACGACAGAACGAAATGAGAAATGCGTCTAAAAGTCCCGTGCATGAATGCCTCCAAACTGAGATTCGAAATCAGACGTGAATCGAAAATAAAATCGAAGATTGTCATCCTGAGCCGGGTGCCCCATTTCTCGCGTCTTTTGCGAGAAGTGGGGACTTTGACTTACATCGCAAACCTTTCCCGCACCCTACCCCGCCGTCCGCTCATCCTTCTTCCCCGCATCCAGCTTCGGCACCTCAATCACCGCGTCATCATCCCACTCAAACGAAAGCGCCCGCGCCGTCGTCTCAATCGGCTCCAACTCCGGAATATCCTCCGCCACCGACGCTCCCAACTCCGAAAACTTCCTCGCCGAAACCAGCACCCGATTCTCCAACGACCCCACCGCCTGGTTATAAGCCTCAACCGCGCGATCCAGATTCGTCCCCACCGCCGTAATATGCCCGGCGAGCTTCCGCAACCGTTCGTGCAACTCTTTGCCGAGAGCGCTGATCTGCTGCGCGTTCCGCGCCAGCTTCTCCTGATTCCATCCGTAAGCCACGGCCTTGAGCAACGCAATTAAAGTCGTCGGCGAAGCCGGAATCACCCGCTGCAAAACTCCCTGCTCAATGAGTCCCGGATCCTGCTCCAGCGCCGCGCTAAAAAAAGTTTCTCCCGGCAGAAACATCACCACAAACTCCGGCGTCGCCTCAAACTGCTCCCAATATTTCTTGCTGCTCAAAGTCTCCATGTGATCGCGCACCTGCCGCGCGTGATTCTGCAGAGACTTGCGCCGCACTTCTTCGTCCGTACTCTCAAACGCCCCCAGAAACGCATCCAGGGGCGTCTTCGCGTCCACCACAACATTTTTCCCGCCCGGCAATTTCACCACCAGATCCGGCCGAAACCGCCCCGCGTCAGTCGTCACCGTTTCCTGCTCGGCAAAATCGCAGAAGGGAAGCATCCCCGCAATTTCGACCACCCGCCGCAGCTGAATTTCTCCCCACCGCCCCCGCACATTCGGAGTCCGCAACGCCCGCACCAGGTTTCCGGTCTCCGACTGCAATTCTTTTTGGGTGAGAATCAGCGACTGCACCTGCGCCTTCAAATCCCCGTAAGCCTCGCCGCGCGCAATCTCCATCTGCTGAATCTGCGCGTCAACCTTGCTCAGCGACTCCCGCACCGGCGTGACCAGATCGACGACAGCCTTCTGCCGCGCGTCCAGATCGCCCCGCGCATCGCTCTGAAACCGTTTTAGCGTTTCCTGCGCCACCTGCAGAAACGTGGAATTATTAGTCTGCAGCGCCTCCGCAGCCAGCGCTTTAAACGCATTTTGCAGGTCCGTAGCGGCCCGATCCCCCGATTTCGTCAACAATTCGATCTTTTCGTTGCTGGTCTTTCGTTCCGATTCCAGTGCGGATTCTAACCTCGCCCGGCTCTCCACCAGCCCACGCTGATCGGCCAAAAGCCGCGCCAGATCGGCCTTTTCACCCGCTAATTCCTTCTCCGTCAACGCCAAACGAGTCTGCAGCGCCGCCGTGCGCGAACGCAGCGCCAGCCAAGCAAGCAGACTGCCAAACAGTAGGCCAATGCCCCCACTGATCCCTAGTTCAATAGTCACAGGTAACTACGCGCCCCCTCTACCAACCCCTAGCCTAGCACCAGCCACAAAGTTTGCGCCCGAAACGCGATAACGGTATGGCGGCTGCCGGTCGGGCCGCCTGATTCGCGTAACGGCCTGACTCGCATTGCGCAGTTTCATTCGCTTAGGCCTGACTCGCATGGGGCCGTTTTGCTTCGCTTTGAAAGGGCGCGGCTTCAGCCGCGCCGCAAGCGCCACAAGATGTCGCTGCCTGATGGGCAACAATTTGATGCACAGCGCCACCGACTATTGTTGGCGTTCCTGCTCGGCACCGCCGCCGCGACCGTGCTAGCCCGCGCCTCGCGCCATGGCCGCCCCGGCAGAAGATCCCGCAGTCGCTGGACAGCCCGCCTGCACAGACGACGCAGCAGGCCGACGCACGCGCCCAACCCTGAAGCCCGTCGCCGCAAAATCCGACATCCCTTTCCCTCGCCCCATCACCGACTACGAATCCCAAACCGAGCAGCAACTCTTAACCCTGGCCAATCAATCCCGCAAGCAATCCGGAGCCCCCCCGCTGCAGCTCGATGCCGGACTCTCCGAAGCCGCGCGCATTCACGCTCAGGCCATGCTCGAAGCGCGCCAGCTTTCCCATAAATTTGAAGGCGAGCCCTCCCTCCCCATTCGGCTGGCCGACCGCACCGACCTCCAACTCGATCAAGAAGGAGAAAACGTCGCCCTCGATTACGACGCCCCACACGGCCACCAACATCTCATGCTTTCTCCCCCGCACCGCGCCAACCTGCTCAACCCGGCCTACAACGTGGTCGGGCTGGGCGTGGTTCGCAGTGGAGACCGTCTCTACATCGTCCAGGATTTCGGCCACGCCCTCCCCAACTATTCCGCCACCGAAGTAAAAGACCAGGTGGCCGCCGCCGTAAACCGCACGCGCCACGAGTCGCGCCAGCCCGCTCTGCAGCGCCGCGATCTGCCAGTCCGCAGACGCCGCCGCCTGCTCCATGGCGCAAGCCGACAAACTCGGAACCGCGCCCGTCAACGCCCTAGCCGAGAAATCCACCGTCCTCACCTACACCAGCCTGCACCCCGAAGCCCTCCCCGCCGGCACCGGCCACGCCCTCACCAGCCACAACCTCCACACCTTCTCCATCGGCGAATGCTACAGCCGCACCAATACCTACCCCACCGGCGTCTACTGGCTGGTTCTGTCGCTGGACTAGCACCAGAACTAACACCGCCAAACACCGGGTGAATATTGATTTGATTCGCGATTTGATCCGCGACGGCGTGGAGTAGAATACCGACATGGAAATCCGCCTTCGTCCCGAACTCGAAGCGCTGATTCGCGAAGACGTCGAACGCGGCCCCTATCAAACGGTCGATGATTTCGTGGAGCGTGCCGTGGCGATGCTTCATGAACACGAAGCCTGGCTCGCCGAACATAAAAGTGAAATCGAACGACAGATCGCCGAAGGCTATGCCTCCGCGCAACGCGGAGAATTAATCGACGCCGACCAGGTGCGCTCCAGACTAAACGAGCGGAAGCGAACGCAGTTCGGTGAACAATCTCAAGGATGAGCCGGTATCGGTTCACGCCTCAGGCCGTCGACGATCTCCTCGATATTTGGAGCTTCATCGCGAGAGATAATCGTGCGGCTGCGGATCGAGTAGAGGCAGCAGTCTATCGGGCGTGTGATCTTCTCTGCGATTCTCCGCTTGCAGGAACATCGAGGAGCGAGTTGACTCCTCTGCCTGTTCGCTTCTGGGTGGTGCAGCCTTATTCGAACTACCTGATCGTTTACGATCCGGGGAAGAAACCGTTACAGATCATCCGAATTCTGCACGCGGCGCGTAATCTCTCTGCCATTCTCATCCAGCCAACCTGAACTCCGCCGCCTCCCGCACCAGAAAACCCATCTTCGGATGCGTCGGCTCCAAACTCACCCGAATCCCATACTCCGCGAGCGCCTCCGAAGTCACCGGCCCAATCGACGCCACCACAATCTTCCCAAGCGCCGCGACCACAGCATCTCGCAAACTCATCTCCTCCGCCACCTGCAGCAGATGATGCACCTGAATCGCCGCCGTAAACAAAACCACATCCACACTCCCGCCAACCACAGCCGAGATCGCATTCCGTAAAGGCGCAACATCCTCCGGCAAAGCCCAGTCATAAACATGCACGGCCAGCACCTCGGCCCCGCGTTCGCGCAAGCCTTGCATCAGATCTTTGCTCGGAACCCCATACTCCTGCACTGCAACCAGTTTTCCCGCGAGCGCCACTTTATTCTCATCCAGCACTCGCAGAATCTCCCGCCAGGTATTCGGCTCCGGAACATTCCACCGCACCGGCACTCCCAACTCCTTGAGAGCCGCTACCGGCTTGGGCCCGCGCGCCAGCACCGGCACCTTGCTCAAAGCCGCCACAAACGCCTCCCGAGCACAAAACGGTTCCATCGCCCGCGCCAGAGCCCTCGTCCCCACTCCTGTCAGAAAAATGACGAGGTCAAGCCTGCCTTCCAGCAGCGCCCCCACAAAGCGCGCAACGTCGGCTCCGTCACTAGCCTGAACCTCCCGCGTAGCCGGCGCAACCATCGCCCGCCCGCCGGAATTCTCAATCAGGATCGCGATCTCGCTCGACCGTCGGCTCTCGAACGAGAGCACAGTCCGTCCCGCGAATCCACTCGCGCCTTGATGCTGTTGCGAAGTCAGATTGTCTGCAACATTGCCGGTCATGCTGAAATCCTAGCATTACGAGGTGTCGGAGCGTTTGCCTGCGAGCCGTGTGCTTTTGAGCAGCGTGCTTTGAAAGGGCGCGGCTTCAGCCGCGCCGCATGCGGGCAGGAAATTAACCGCGGCTTTAGCCGCCTTTGCAAAGAACTGTAAAGTTGGTAGATTTTATCCGGCGTTTGCGACAAGCTAGACCCATCGCCAGTTTGGTCAGGTCGCCCGTTTGGCCCGATTGACGCGTAGTCCCGGTCGTCCTTCCAGAATTGGCCGTTTCGCTGCGCTCCACATCAGATTCAGCCCGGAGATTTTTTCGCCATGTTTCCACAAGGCAGGTTTTCTGCGATCAACGCTGTGCTGACCGGCGCGCTCCTGATGGCGTGTCCCTCATTGGCCAGCGCCCAGCGCCGCGGCGCCGGAGCATCCTCCAGCGTGGGTGGCGGCGGTCTCTCCAGCTACAGCCGTCCCGACGGAGTCGACGAAAAGGATCAGCTCAAGGATTTTCACGAAAGCATTGCCTTGCAGGCCATCGGCCCGCAAGTCACCGAGTTTCAGACCCTCTTAAAAACCATCGCGGCAGCGCAAGTGACCTTGCAAACATTGCTGCAGTCCTTGCAAAACCAGAACGCCGCATTCGACCTCGCGCAACACAACGCCCTCGACCTTGCCCTCGAGAACTCCCGCACTCAAACCAAAAACTTCCAGCTAGGATTTTCTCCCGAGCAGAAATCCGGACTGAAAGAAATTCTCAAGCGCATCGCGAAAACCGACACCGATCTCGAGCAGGAAGAAAAAAAGCTCGATCAAACTTTGAAAGACCAAAGTCTGGAATTGAAAGCCGCATCCCCCGAAACTCTTGCGCAGACCGAAAGCCTCGACAAAGCGCTCACCGAATTCCACAACCAGCAACTCGCGCTCGGCCGCGAAATGAGTATCACCTTGGCCAGCGGCCAAGACCTGGCCTTCACGCTTCCCCGGGTCAGAACCGTCGCCAACTTCGGCAGCAGCACCCTGCCGGTAACAGTCTCCGGCATGCTCACGCAAATCGCGGACCAGGGCGGCCAGCGCAAATTCCAACTCAATCTTTCCGCCGATCTCTCCGAACTGCAGCAGAATATTTTCGACATCCTCAGCACCCAACTCAACACGTCCGACACCTGCGGCCAAAGAATCGCCATCCGCCAGGCCATCTTGACGCCCGCGACCCCAGCCGGTCTCCTGGTCGTGCGTCTGCACTTCGAGCGCTGGATCTGCTCCCGCGCCTTCGGTCAGCAAACCTCCAACGAACTCGCCGAAGGCGACGGAACCGTCGAGATCAAACTCACCGCCTCGCTCGAGGCCGGCACTTCAACCGCAACCGCGACGACCTCTCCGGCCCCGAACGCATTGAAAATCGCCGCCACTTTCGACCGCATCGATGCTACCGGCATGTTAGCGGAAGAACTGCGCTCCGGTTCGCTCGGCGATGACCTTCGCGATCAGGCCGCGCAAGCCCTTCTGTCCGCATCCCGCGCCGGATCCGATCTGAAGTCCGCACTTCCGCCCGCCCTGCAGAATTCCGCCGCAATCCAAAATGTAAAATTTCAAGAAGCCGGCGTCGGCGGTCTAAGCCTCGCCCTCAGCGGGCAAATCCAACTCTCCAATCAGCAAGCCGACCAGTTGGCCAGCCAGCTCAACCAAACTCTGCAAACCAAATCCACGCCGGCCCCCGCGCTGCCTGCCCCCACCTCGCCAACCCAAACCGTCACGACGCCCGCCCCCCGCTAGACCTACTGCTTGAACGGAATGGCATAGTGCGACGCAATCATCCGCCACTTTCCATCCGATTTCATCCACACGTCCGTGAACCGGTCGTGATAGTCGTACGCTTCTCCCTTTTCAGCTCCACGCTCGTGATACACCCCGGTCAATATCGCAGTATTGCCGTGCATCCGAACCTTCATCTCCGACATCTCCGCCACATCCACGCGAGTCGTCGTCGCGGCGCTGTAGCTGATGTAACCGGTCTTGCCGTAAGTGGTCCCGTCCTCGAAAGTGATCACGAAGTCTTCGTCGAGCAGGGAAGCCAGCAGATCGAATTTCCGCTGCTTATACGCCTCCGTCAATTTCAGATCCAGCGCCCGCACCTGCGCCGCATCCGAATCCTCCTGAGCCGCGCTCTGCAGCAACGGCAGCATCACCAAACCCGACATCAAAACCGCAAACAGGATTTTTCCCATTCTCTCCATCTTTCCCGACTCCGCCTGGCACGACAAGTTCCGAAGATGATCCCCTCCGCCACGCAAAGAAGTAGCCCGCATTTCAATGGTCGGAGAGAAAACCTCCGGTCTTGACACTCAGCAAACCCCGCGTCCCTCGCCACTCCGCCGCGCACACTTATAGAATCAATTCCGAACCGCCAACATAAGGGAGAAAACAGAAGTGACGAAAGAAGAAGCCAACACTCTCGCCCACCACTGGATCGCAGCCTGGAACGCTCACGATCTGGATTCCATCCTGGCCCACTACGACGAGTCCGTCGAACTAACGTCGCCCGCAGCCGCCCAACTCTTGAGCATCCCCGACGGCAAGGTCATCGGAAAGCCCAACCTGCGCGCCTATTTTCAGCGCGGCCTCGCAGCCTATCCCGAACTCCACTTCCACCTCACCGACGTCCTGTGCGGCCTGAATAGCGTGGTCCTCTATTACACCAACCAAAAAGGCACCCGCACCGCCGAGTTCATGGAACTCTCACCAAACGGAAAAGTGAAAAGAGTCGTAGCCAACTACAGCACGTAGAAGTTCAGCAAACTCAGATCAGTTTTCAGCGCCGCTCACAGCACATACATCCGCAGCATCCACCACACCAGAAAAATCGCGATGATGGCTCCGATGATGTGAACAATCCAGTCCCCGGCAGTCTTCGGCTTTCCAAAATTAAACATGCAGACATGGTAGCAGCCCAGCCCACTTCTCCCAGTCTCTGACCGTCCCGAAGCTAAAAACAGACGGTGTATCCCATCCTTTGACGTTCTTGGTCAACGATGAGATTCCACAGCCGTGCCAGCCAATGTTTCGCCGACGAAATATATTGCGGGTGCGTGCCCGTCTGTCCGCCGCCGGTTGAAATCAAGCCTTGTTGCTGCGAGTGGCGGCTTCGGGGATTTTCTTCGCCGTCGCCCGGGACTTTTCGGCCGCCGCCAGGAATGGGAACGCAGCGTACTCCTCTTCTTTTAAGAACGGTTTCTTGCGCGGCAGGATCTCGCGCAGCGCCCAGTCAATGCGATCAACCCCATCCGAGATAATGCCAATCAGATGCTGATTCTCAATCGCATCCACGGCCAGCGCGATCGGCGCCAGCGCATTACGAATGTGATGATTCATTTCGTCAATCACCTGCATGCGGGCAATCGCCGCGCGGTACTGCTCGCGCGCCATCTGTGCAAGTTTTGCAACCAGGCAGGTCACGATGAGCGCCGAAAACGCTTCCGCCAGCAATCTTTCTCGATTGCGTCCAATATCCGGCACCAGCCAACGGTGCATCAGTTCGGTGGCCAGGAACGAGACCACACCCACGCCGATTGCGATTAGAAGAACACGGGTCAGCGAACCTAACTTTGTTTCCGGGGATACCATTTAAATTTCCTCTCCGAAGTTTGCGGCGGCGCCAAACGATCCGTCTGGGCTCGGTCTCGCGATGGGTGAGAATCTATGTTTGCCGAAAGAAGAGGGAATGAAGTTGGAAAGGCTAGCCCCTCGGAGGTGGCCGGTTGTGGCGTCTGCTATCGACTCGTGTTTCATCCATGAAGCTCACCACAACCTTGGGACGATGCGGATTTGCGATTACATGGAACGCTTGGTAGTTGGCGAGGAACGTTTCGCACTGAAGATCCAGGTTTTCAAAACACAGCCTGCCATTGCAGTGCGCGACTGTCGCGGACTGGCCCTGGGACGAAACAGGATAAGACTGCGTTGCTCCCGCCGTCACAATGATCAGAACCAGAAGGCACAGGAGGGCGGTCCCGCAGGCGGGCACTTGGTCAACGATCCTGGAAAAATGGGATACGACGCTCATCGGTGTAGAGGTCCGATCATGGTGGGATGGACTCTCGCCGTTGCGAGTTGCCTGACCCGGCGAAAAGCTCCACGTAACGGCTGTCCCGGCGAGGTTTATGGACGCGCGAATTCGTGTCTGCGGCGTCTAAATGCCGCAAAATCAACCGAGTAGGAAGTGGCGGTCGCGCCAGGCTTTTGCTGTCATTGGCATCACCCCCACAGAGGGTGCCCCATCCTTCGCGAATTTCGCGAAGAGCCTGCCCTGAGCGGAGCCGAAGGGGTGGGTACCGCCGGTGAGGCGATGCCAGTGTTCCTTCAGGAACACAACGTCGTGACGGTTATGGGTGTACGATCTTGTCATGACAGCTAAGCGCAAGAAAACAAAGCGGCGGAAGGCTCGGGCGCAGCCTCATACGCAAACCCGGCCCCAACCCCGGACCCCAACCCGGAGGCAACTCCGGCCACAATCCGGGCCCAAACCAGCGACCATTGCGTGGATGCAGGCGTCGGTGGAAGACGATCTTTTGTCGCTGGCGGAGGATGAGACGGGCGCGGAGTCGCGCTGGAACCGTCCGCGCAAACGCAGGATCGTAGAAACGACTCTGCCAAAACCGGCCGGAGAATTCGCCTCCAATGGCCAGCCGCCGGGAGACGCTTAACTTCACGGCCTGAACTATCTTCGAGGGATCGCCTATTAAGGGTTCGGAGATCAGCAGATGTACGTGTTCGGGCATGACCACGTATCCGATCACGGCAAAACGATAGCGAACGCGCATCCGCTCCAGGACAGTGAGCACCAGGTCGCGGCGCGCGGGATCGCCAAGTAACGGCTTGCGCCGGTAGCAGCTCCAAGTGATGAAATGGAGGCTTCCCGTGCCGTAATAACGCTTTAAGCCCCAGGGCATGCAGAAACTGTACGCACCAAAGCAGGGTCCTGTCTGTGACGGATGAACATTTGCAGGCCTCATCCCGAGCTCAAGCTAAAATCCCCACTTCTCGCAAAGGACGCGAGAAATGGGGCACCCGGCAAGGACGGGGCACCCACGGTTCCGGAAAGGGAAAGAAAAATCAGTATAGAGGGTGGGCGACCGGCCGGCGGTCCGATAGCTCACAGGTTCTCAATCAATCCTGCGATTCTGCGACTGAGACCGAGCCGCTCCTATGCACCCATGGCCGCGTGGTCGGCCATTCGGCGCTTGTTGTAGCGTAGGGCGACGTTCATGAAGACATGGCCGAGGGAGGTCTCGAAGCTGATCATCAACGCTTCTGTGTCTTCGCTGGTCTTGTCGCCCTCCTGAGCAGTCAGAAGGAGCGGGGGATGTACGCGGAAATGGAAGCCCTGGTCGTTGAGCGCCGAAATGGCATTGCCCACAACCTGGTTCGCCAACTCGAAGATGGTTTCCTTGATCAGCGCGTCCGACTCCGGCAGTTCCGCGCCCGCGTAGTGGCTCGCCACCTTGACCGCGGTCGCGGGTTCGAGGTCGAGCACGATCCGGCCCTCGATGTCTCCCGTCAGCGCGATCATGCCGGCCACGCCTTTGCGGCGATAGGCGTCCTCTTCCATCGTGAGGTTGCCCACCTTGGTGGTGCACTGCAGACCTTGCGACAACACGGCGTCCGCCGCATTGATGAAAGGCTGGATCAATTCCATCTTCATTTGAGTTACGCTCCCGCTCCGGCTGCGTTGGCCACGGCGCCGTCGTCGCCCAGCACGTACTTGATGACTTCATACAGAACTTCCGGCTTCACCGGCTTCTGGACGAAATGGCGGGCTCCGCGTTGCAGCGCCGCGACAATGTTTTCCTGGTAACCCACCGAGGAAACCATGACGATGCGCGCTTCCGGATGCTGTTGGACAATCCGTTCGGCTGCCTCGATTCCTTCCATCTGCGGCATGGTGATATCCATGAGCACAACGTCAGGATGCGTTCGGTCGAACTCGCTGATAGCGGTCAAGCCGTCCCCGGCTTCAGCCGCTACCTGCCCGCCGAACGTTTCGATCATGCGGGCCAGATTTTTGCGGGCAAACACGGAGTCGTCCACAATCAAATAGCGGACCGGCTGGCCGTCTTTGCTGCGTTTTACAGGTGCAAACTGCTCCATGACAGACCTCCCCTTACATACTGCATATCATGCCCGGCTCGTCCCGCACCAGATAACGCTGGTCACAGGTACTCTTCCGGGACAGATCCCGATTTACCAATCTTTCCGTACCAAACTCTTCTGTTCCAAGCCCTGATCTGCCAGAGCCTAGTTGCCGGCCCGTACCGCTTTGCCGGTCATATCCGCTCCGCCGCGGCCGCACAGCGCCTGCAGCGTGGAAGCCATCACATCCAAACCGACCACCCGAACGGCGTAGCCTCTTTCAATCGCGGCCTTCGGCATGCCATACACCACGCAGGATTCTTCACTCTGCGCGATGGTCATGCCGCCTTCTTTCTTCACCGCTCCCAGGCCCTCAGCGCCGTCGTCTCCCATGCCAGTCATCAGCACTCCGATCGCCTGCGCCTTGAATTCGTCGGCCACGCTGCGCAAGAGCACGTCGGCGCTGGGCCGGTGCCCGTTGACCCGCGGCTCATCGCCGAGAACGACTACGTCGCCGAGTGGCAGCCGCTTCACTTTCATGTGCCGGTTCCCGGGACAGATCAGCACCCGGCCCGGTTGCAGCAAGTCTCCCGACTGCGCTTCTTTCACCCGCAGCGGACTCAGTTCGTCGAGCCGCCGCGCAAACATGTCGGTAAATCCATCCGGCATGTGCTGCACCACGGTGATGACTCCCGGAAAATCTCCCGGCAATTGCGTCAGCACATATTCCAGGGCTTGCGGACCACCGGTCGAAACTCCGATGGCGATAATCTTGTTCGGCGACGCCGTCGAAACCGGAAGCTTCTCCGGCCGCGGCGGAACCCCGGGCAGCATGCGCGGCTTCAGCTTGCACTCCGCCGCCGCTTTCACCTTGGCGATCAGCTCGCGCGCGGTTTCCGACATGTGCGCCGTGGCATCTTTCGGCTTGGTGACAAAGTCGAACGCACCCAGCCCCAACGCTTTCATGGTGACCGACGCGCCTTCGGTGCTGTGCGAACTCACCACGATCACCGGCACCGGCTGCCGCCGCATGATTTCTTTCAGAGTGTCGATGCCGTTCATGCCCGGCATTTCGAGATCGAGCGTAACCACGTTGGGCTTCAGCTCTTCGATCTTTTTGAGGCAGAAGTTGCCGTCCATCGCCGTACCCACCACTTCGATGGATTCATCGGCGGCCAGCATCTGCGGGATCATCTTGCGCATCAGGGCCGAGTCGTCGACCACCAGCACGCGCACCGGATTCTTCTTGCTTGGCGTCACGCCTGACCTCCCGCTACCGGGTTCACAGTCTGCGACAGGGCAAGCCGCGCGCGGTCGGTGTGCGACAACAGCAGCCCGGAGTTGGATTGTCCCAGCTCCGTCGGCCGCGTGCGCGCCACGTGTTCGACCACCGCAGGCAGGTTCAGAATCAGAACCACCCGCCCGTCGCCCAGAATCGATGCGCCGGAAACCAGATCGGTCTGGAATGTATGGTCGTCCAGAGCTTTGATCACCAGTTCCTCTTCACCTTCCAGTAAATCGACAATCAATCCGTACTTCCTCTCTCCCACCGTAATGACCAGCACAAACAGCTTGGCGTTGCGTTCGCCTTCAGCCACCGGTCGGCCGAGCCGCAGCAAAGGCAGCACCTGATTCCGCAATTGCAACACTTCGTAGTTGTCGACCTGATGCACTTCGGTTTCAAACGTCCGGGCAATTTCGAGCACCGCGTTCAGTGGGATCGCATACAACCGGTTCTCCACCCAGAACAGCAGAGCCTTGATGATGGCCAGGGTCAGCGGCAGCTTGAGGCGGAACGTCGTGCCTTGCCCGGGCCGAGTCTCGACGCTGACCGAAGCTTTCAGGCGGTGCAGCACGCTCTGGACCACGTCCATGCCAACGCCGCGTCCGGAAACTTCAGTGACCTGCTCGGCGGTCGAGAAGCCGGGGCGGAAAATGAATTCCAGAATTTCCGCTTCCGTCATGCGCGAAGCTTCTTCGGCAGTAGTCATGCCGAGTTCAATCGCCTTGGCACGAATTTTCTGCGCGTCGATGCCGCGGCCGTCGTCGATGACTTCGACCACGACCTGATTGCCGTGGTGATACGCGTTCAGACGGATCGTCCCGTGCGAAGGCTTGCCCAGCTTGCGGCGCTCTTCGGCGGGCTCAATCCCGTGACTCACGGCGTTGCGCACTAAGTGGGTCAAAGGCTCGCCGATGGCGTCGAGAATGCCTTTGTCGAGATCGGTATCCTGCCCGCTGATGTCGACTTCCACTTCGCGTCCGCATTGCTTCGAAACGTCGCGCACCATGCGCGGAAAGCGCCGGAACAGCTGGTCAACCGGCACCATGCGAATCTTCATAACCGAGCGCTGCAGATCGTTGAGCACGCGCGCCTGAAAAGCCATGGCGTCGCCAAACTTGCCGCGTAACAATTCCTTGGGATAGCGCTTGGCGAACTCGTTCAGCGCCTGCTGCAGCATTGACTTGCCGATGATCAGTTCGCCGACCAGGTTCAGCACGCTGTCGATGCGGTTCGCGTCTACCCGCAGAATGTTTTCCTGCACCGTCTGTGTGGGCGCAGGTTCGGCGGTGGGTGTTGTCGGAGTTTCTGACGACGCTGGTTCGCCTACAACATCGAGCCCGGGAGTTGTGTGCGCTATCGCGCTCGCACCCGTGCTGTCGATCTGCGGCTGGGTTGCCACCGCGGCCGCATCCAGCAGCAGATCGACTGTGACTTCGCCTGCAATCGTTGGAATCTTGCACTTGGCCGCAATCTGCTCCGCCGTCTGCACGCTGGCCAGCACGAACTCGACTTGCTTGGTTGCCGCGGGCGACTTGGCGTCCGGTCGAACTGCCAGGACCGGGCCCATGACGCCGATGGCATTCTGGATCAACTGCCGTCCGGCAATCGGCATGGCGCAGTGCGGATCGATCTTCACGACCACGTGATAGACGTCCTGACCAGCGGCCTGCGCCTTGGTCATGGCCACGTTCTCGTATTCGGTCCAGAGTTCGGTGTCCGCCTTGACGGATTTGCGCGGGCTGGCGGCCTTCTCGCCGCCGGCGCTTTTTCCCGCAGCAGTCCTAGTTGTCGCGAATTTGCTTGGGGCGAGTTTGCTAGTCGCTTTCTTGCCGCTCGCGGACTTGGCTGCGGCTTTACCTTTGGCCGCCTTGCTCACCGCGGACTTTTTCGAGCGTGCCGTCTTCGTGACCGCTTTTTTCCCAACTGCCCTTTTCGTGCTCGCCTTGTTCTTCACGGCCCTAGCGGACTTCTTGCTCTTGCTACCTCGGCTCGCGGATTTCTTGACCACAGATTTCTTCACCGCAGCTGCCTTGCTGATGACCGGCTCAGTCTCCTCAACTGCCTCTTCAACCGGTGCGGCTGTCAGGTCCGCGATCTGCTTGCTCAGGTTCTTGGTCGACGGCATCTTGCTGTCGTTGCGATACGCCGCAATCATTTCCGTGAAGACGTCGGCGCAGCCGAAAGCGATTTCTGCTACAGCGGCTTGCGTGGCCGTGCCTTCGAGCGACAGCGCGTCTTCGAACTGGTGCGCGAGTTCACTCAACTCGCGCAGCCCGCAGGCTGCCGAGTCGCCTTTCAACGTATGAACCGTGCGCCGGATGACGCGCACGATCTCCTCGTCGCCGGGTTTCTTTTCGAGCTTCAGCGCTTCGTCGTTCAGCGCCTGCAGCAGTTCCTGCGAGGTCTCAAAAAAGAGCTCTCGCAGTTCCAGGCCACGCTCGTCGGGGGAATGATCCATCATGGCGCTACTCTCTCACCTCAAGCCGCTGGTATGCGGTGCCGCTGTCTTTGTGAACCATCTGGAATTTCTTGGTCAGCCCCAGCAGGCTTTCCGCGTGGCCGACGAATAAATAACCACCGGCATTCAGGCAGCGGTAAAACTTTTCGATCAGCCGCTTCTGCTCGGCTTCGTCGAAATACATCATCACGTTGCGGCAGAAGATCACGTCATTGCGCTGCGGCAGATATTCGGTTTTCAGGTTATGAAAATCGAAGTGCACCATTTCCTTTAGCGCTTTTTTAATCGAGTAGCGCTCCGCCACTTTGTCGAAATAACGCAGGCGGTAGCTGTAGTCGACCATCGACATCTGGTTCTCGCTGTAGGTGCCTTCCTGCCCGTGTCGCAGCACGGAGTAGGCAATGTCGCTGGCCAGAATCTCCACTCGCCACGGTGGAGGCACGAGCGGCTTCGGCAGCGGCAAATCCATCGGCAGAGGATTGCGCAGGTAGTAGTAAGCCAGCGCATCGGTCACCAGCATGGCCAGCGTGTACGCTTCCTGCCCGGTGGAGCAGCCCGCGCTCCAGATGCGGATGGAATATTCGCGACGCGAACTCTTGTGCTTGAACAGTTCCTCGAGCACGCCTTTCTGAAACAGATCGAGTTGCGCCTTGTGGCGGAAGAAGCTGGTCTCGTTGACGGTAAGGTTTTCGAGCAGTTTGGCCAGTTCGTCCTTGCCCTGCGGGCTGATCAGGAGCCGGTAATAGGCGTAGAAAGAATCGGCGCGGCACTCTTTCAGGCGGCGCAACAGCCGGTCCTGAAGAAAATGCGTGCGCCGCTCGTCGAAGTGCATGCCGCACTCCTGGTAAACGAGCGCCTGCAACAGCTTAAGTTCCGCTTCCGTCAATATGGGAGCAGGTGCCGCTCCGGATGTGCTCATGCGTTTTCTCGATCTCGCTTAACGCTGAATTTCACCAACTGCAATACCCGATTCTGTTTTTTTATTTCCTGCAATGCCCCAAGCATTACAGTGCTCAGCCTTACAGTGCTCCCGCGCCGCGAGCTTCGGCTTTGGCCTTGGCCACGGTTTTCTTTTCCGCCGGTTCTTTCATGATTTGCAGGCTCCCCGGCGCCAGCAGTTTGCTCATATCGAGCAGAACGACCAGTCGTCCGCCAACCTTGCCGAGTCCAGTCACGCAGTTCAGTCCGCCATCCTGAAACACGGCAGGCGGAGCTTCCACGGCATCAGCAGGAATCTTGAGAACTTCAGAAGCCGAGTCCACGATCAGCCCGGCGAGCCGCCCCGAGTGTTCGACCACCAGAATGCGGTTCTGCCGTTTCAGTCCGGTCTGCTTTTCTCCGAAACGCTTGCGCAGGTCCATGACGGAAACAATCTTGCCGCGGAGATTGATCACGCCCTCGAGATAATCGGGCGCATCGGGCACGGCAGTGATCTCCGGCACCCGCACGATTTCGTGCAGGGAAGTGATGGGCACGCCATAGGTCTCGCGGCCCACCTTGAAACCAACGATATGAAGTTCTCGGCTCATATTTTTCAGCTCCGGCTTTGTCGCCTCGGAGAAGAGTGATTAGTACTGCGCTCCAGCGGCGGCGCGGCGCGCGTTGCCGCGATCGATCATTCCGCTGGCCAGTCCGCGCGAGGATTCGCCCAGCGAGAAGCGGTCGATGAAGTCCTGCAGGCCGCGCGACATCTTCGACATCTGTTCCGACGAGGCCGCGAGTTCGGTCGAACCGGAAGTGGATTGCTGCACCAGTTCGCGCATGCGCTCCATGGCCTTGACCACGGCCTGGGCTCCGGAAGCTTGTTCTTCCACCGCGGAGTTGATTTCGTGAGTGATTTCGTTGAGCCGGGTTGTCGCGCGCGCAATCTGCGACGAGCCATGCGATTGTTCGTTGGTGGCGGCGCCGATTTCCTGCGCGAACTTGTAGACCTCGGTGACGACGTTCGAAATCTTGCGCAGCGCCGAATTCAGCTCTCCGCCCAGTTCCAGCCCTTCGTTGACGATGGAGGTGGAGCGGTCCATGTTCTCGACCGCCTTGCGCGCTTCCTTCTGAATGCTCTGGATCAGTTCCGAAATTTCCTTGGTCGACTGCGCCGATTTTTCGGCCAGCTTGCGGACTTCGTCGGCGACCACGGCGAATCCCAGGCCGTGTTCTCCGGCGCGGGCGGCTTCGATGGCGGCGTTCAGGGCCAGCAGGTTGGTCTGCTCGGCCAGATCGTCGATCACTTCGATGATCTTGCCGATATCGTCGGCGCGCTGGCCGAGTGCGCCGATGATTTCGCCGGACGAGTGATGGTGGTGTTGATGCGGTTCAGGCCGTCGGTGGCCTTTTCCATGGTCCCGATGCCGTTGTGCACTTCTTCGCGCGAGCGGTTGGAAATGTCGAGCAGCACTTTGGCGGTATCGGCGACGCGCTGAATCGAGGCCACCATCTGGTCAATCGAAGCCGAGGTCTCGCTGACGCTCGAAGCTTGCACTTGCGTGCTCTTCACCATGTTCTGCACATTGACGCTCATCTCGTGCATGGTGCTGGTGACTTCATCAATGGCGGAGGACGCCTGCAACCCGATCTTGGCCGCGTCGTCGGAAGCGCTGGCGACTTGACTCGATGCGCTGGCAACCTGCGACGAAGCGTCGCGAACGCTGCGCACCAGCCCGGCCAGCCCTTCAATCATGCGCGAGAAAGCGTTGCCCAAAGTGTCATGCGAGGAGCGCGGCTTCACGTCGACGCTCAAGTCGCCGCCGGCAATCGATTCCGAAACCCCCGCCATTTCCTTCAGATAAGTCACCATCTTGTGGAAGGTGCGGGCCAGTTCGCCGATTTCGTCGGTGCGGCTGAGGTCGATGTTGTGTTCGAGGTCGCCGGTGTTGCCGATGCCGCTGGCCACCTGCATCAGGTTGGCGAGCGGCTGGGTGATGGAGCGGGCGGTGCGGAACGCAATCACAATGCCCAGGCCCAGCGCGATCACGGTGCCCAGAAATGAAATGACGACGGTCGCAGTCGCGGCTTTAGCGTCGGAGGCGCTGCGCTCGTCCACCAGTTTGCGGTTTTCGGCTTCGGCCACATCAAGCGCGTCGGTCGAATTCTTTACCCACGCCGATGCGTCTTTTTGAAGATAGTAAATCTGTAGTTCGGCGACGGTGGCGTTGCCGGAGTCGACATCCTTGCGCTTGTCGATCAGAGGCTGCGCGAACTCCTTGCCCCAGGAGGTTTCCAGCTGTTGGACTTTGCTCAGATTGGTCTTCACCTGATCGGACTCGGCCAGCGACTTGCCCAGTTCGAGCTTCTCGTTGAGCGTGCGTAGACCTTCGTTCATGTGGTCCACTTCGCGGGTGTCGCCGCTCAACAGATAGTTGCTCAGATAAAGGCGGTTCTGCATCATCTGGGAGCGGACGGCCTTGTTGGCGTCATCCAGTGCCAGCGACGCCGCGGCGGCGGCCTTGGCGGAATGTTCGCGCTGCACCGCGAACCAGTTCACCAGGAACAGCACCACGACCATGGTGAGGATGATGCCGAAATTCGTATAAAGCTTTTTGCCGATCGTCATTGTCCGTCTCCGTCTATCTCGTGCGCGGCCGTGCCGCTACTTCGGTTCAAACTTAAAGTCGATTACTCCCGTGGCCTCGCCTGAGGCCGGCTCAAAGCGCCACTTCCGCGCGGCTTCCAGGGCCGCTCCGGCCAGAACCGGGTGCCCGCCCACCACTCGGGCGTCCTTCACGGTGCCATTGGGCGCGACCACAACTTCGATCTTCACCGTTCCGGAGATGTTCATCCTCTTTGCCAGCTCGGGATATGCCGGTTGCACCCTGCTCTTAGCCCGGCGTACGATTTCTTCACTTTGCGCTTGTTGCGCTCCTGCATAAATCGGACCGAGAGTCACCGCCAGGGTCAAGACCGCCAGTAAAGCAGTCGCAGTTCGTCGAGACACAATTCCTCCTTGCTTACAAGAAGCAGCCGAGCCTAGGCGTGCAACGGCTGGGCCATGAGCCCCTTCTTGAAAAAACCAAAGTAATGAAGGCTATCTGCAAGTAAATAAGCCTTTTAACGGGTAGCGAAATGAGACAGAAAAGCCCCCTTTCAATGAGAGCCGTCTCATTCAAGACGGATCGGCCTCCGATTCTCACCCTGAGACGGAATCTCACCCGCGTCTCGGGATTTCACACCAACATGACTATTCACTTGACACAAAACGGAGGTAAACTTGAAACACCGTGACAGGGCGAAGGCGGACGTAGCTACCCGGCTGGAGCGAAACCTTCTGGCAATTCAACCCCAGATACTTTCGCTGCTGCGTAGTATATTTCGCGGAACTTCCAAATGTCGGCGCGGGAGTTCTCAAGGGCCAGCGCAGCAAATGGCTCAACGTCGCCAAGTTCAGCAATGCCGCGACTCTTCAATAACTCCAAGATCGTCCCAAAAAGTTGCATCTGCATCGCGCAAAGTGTCAACATCAGTTCGTGCTCTTGCTTTGTCATCGGGGTTGTCTCCTTCGGAAAGAATTGAGAGTTCAGACCGGAAGATGATAACCTCCGTGACAAGGCAGGTAAAACCGATGACGCAAGCCGACAAAGGCCAGTTCGACGAAGTGCTGCGCCGCATGATCCAGAAGAACCCGCAGAAGACCGCAACAATCAAAAAGAGGGTGACCCGGAAGAAGAATCCGCACGAAGGGCCAATGGAGCCGGAGCCGCCAGTGGTTGCCGACAAGCATGAGCAGGAACAATCCTAGACGTTTGGAATTGTAGAGAAATAGATTCGTTCTTGCTTTATTGTGTCGCCGTCGCGGAACTTAGCATATCCATCCAGGTTGATCGGCATGCCTTTCTGGAATTTACTGAGCTCTTGTGTTGTGATTTCCTGTTCGAGCATTTTGGCGGTAGTCTCAAATTTCTTCACCATGAGTGGTTCGCTATGCTCACATACAATGCGCAACCCAGTGCTGTCCGTTACATTAAGACGGACAAAGATCAACTCGGTCGGCTTTGTGCTCAGGATGTGCAAATAGATTAGAAGAGTTTGCGTTTCCAAGCCGCGCTGAAGTGAGACACTTAAGCCAGCAGGAAAGAACCATGTCTGCCTTGCATCTTCATTCCGAGATAAGTCGATCTCTGGCACATCTTTTCTTGGCCAGAACGCAGCAGCGAACACCCAAGCGAAGCCAAAAGCAATTACGCATAGATTGCCCGTCGGCGAAGTCAGGAAGCCCCAGAACGTTCTGGCACGATCCCCGACGAAGGCTAACGTGTGAACGATTTCGATCAACCGCCATCCAATCAGCATCCAGCCAGGAATTGCGATGCCTTCAAACAGGCGCTTCCATCGCGGCGGAAGATGCGATATATTCACTTTGTCACCTTTCAGTTTTACGAGTGCCGCAGATTGCCGTCTGCGGCATTCGTGCGCATGGCCTTATTTCGTGAGCACAGCGAACGTCAACGGCGGAAACCCGCACATCCGCCCTACTGTCTCCGTGAATGCGTCCGCATCGTTGCGCCGATTGAAGCGATAGGAAAATTCGTTCAGGTATTTCTGTAGGTGCTTGACCGACAGGCGATGGAACTGGCCCACGACGCCGCGCTTGAGTAGCGAGAATGCGGACTCAACCGTATTCGTGTGAATCTCGCCGTTCACGTAGCTTCCAGCGCTGTGATTGATAGAGCGGTGCTTGGTGGTGTCTTTCAGCGCAGACTTCGCCGCACTGGAATCGTCCGTCATAATCAACTCGACATCGGGACCGAGATTCTGCGCGACGATCTGTGACCATGTGCGGGCTGTCGTATCCTTCGCCTGAATGAAGCGCAAGGGACCCTGGCGCTCACGCAAGCCGACAACGATATGCTTCTCGCGCCGATAGTTCTCATGGCCCTTGCGCCGTCCGCCGATGTAGGTTTCGTCGATCTCCACGATCCCGCCAAGCTGAGGCAGTGAGCCTTCGCGCATCGCTTCGCGGATGCGGTGGTTCAGGTACCAAGCCGTCTTGTAGCCGCCGATCCCCAGATCGCGCTGCAACTGCGCCGCGCTGATCCCCTTCTTTGCGTTCAGTACCAGCGTAATTGCGTGGAACCAAACAATCAGGGGGAGGTGGGTGTCATGAAACAGGGTGCCAGAGGTCGGAGAGAACTGATTGCGGCAGGATTTTTCGCCGCACAGGAAAAACCATCCGCGCTTGTTCTTGCCTTTGCTGTCGATGCTGCGCTCGACGCGCTTAACGTTCTTATTGCCGCAGTCCGGGCACCGCACAACACCGTCCGGCCAGCGCATGTCTTGGATGTACTTCAGGCAATCTTCGTCGGAGGCGAACTTGGCATTGACTTTGCGGATATCCATGACCACAATCTAATAGAAACCGCTATTTGTGTCAAGTGAATAATCATGCACACCAAGGCACCCCCATTCCCCATTTCCCTTGACTCAAATTGAGATGACAGGTACTTTCCCAATAGATTCAAGCACTTGTGAATCAAGAACACTATTCTTCCATTGTCGCGGCGGCGCACAGCATTTCTGGCCAGAGTCCGATGCTTCCCCCGGACCGCAGTTTTGCCCCGGGATCGGACGAGGGCTTCCAGAAGCTGCTGCTCCGCATTGCCTCCAAAGCCGGCGACCGCTCCGATGCCAACGCACTGATCCAGTTGTTCTGTGAAGCCACGCGCGAGTTCTTTCAAGTCTCCGGTGTCTATTTCTGGCGCTGCCACTTCGCCGACGAACTTGTAGGCGAGCAAGCTGCTGGAAAGCTGGCCGATAGCTTCATCGGCATCCGCTTGCTGCCCGACCAGAGCGCGGTCACGGCCGAAGCCGTGCGGCAGCGGCGGACGATCTTCGCCAACCAAGTCACCTCGGTGGTCTTCCCGGCGGCGGCGCAGTTTGACGCGCGCTCGATTCTGGCCGCGCCCCTGATCGTGTTCAATGAAGTGATTGGGGCAGTTACGTTTCTGCACGATTCCGACGACGGATTCTTTAATGAAGATATTTCCGCCAAGGCCACGATCCTGGCCGGCCAGCTGGGTAGTCTGCTGGAGGCGGCGCGGCTGGGTGAGGCCTCACGCGAGGAACATCGCCGGGCCGAGATTCTTGCGGATGTAGCCCATGCGTTGCATAGCACGCCGGACGTCTCCGCCGTAATTGAGGCCCTGGCCGATCGCCTGCGGCTGCTGCTGCGCACCCGCCTGGTTTGCGTGCTGCTGCGCCGCGAGGGACCGTTTGAATTGAAGGCCGTCTCGGCGGAGACGCCGCAGCTGGCGAATTCCGCTCGCGCCCGCCACGACCGGCAGACTCTGCGCTTCGCGGCCGATCTGGCGCAGCGTGCCGTCGCCGCAGGAGAGCCCATCACACTTTCGATCGGCGCCGAGGTGCATTCGCTGGGCAATCTGGTTTCTCCGGGGATGCTGATCGCTGCGCCGTTTCGCACCTCGCGAACCCAGGGCGCGATCCTGCTGTACCCGCGACCCGACAGCGTTTTTACCTCGGACGAAAAAGCCCTGGTGGCTGCGGTTGCCGGATTCGGCGCGGTTGCCGTGGCCCACGCCGAGCTGCACGCTTCCGCGCATAGCCAGGCGCATGAATTGCATCAACTGCTGGAGATTTTCTCAGAGCTCAGCTCCAGCGCCGATCTCGACCACTTTCTGCAGTCGTTCGTGCTGCGCACCTCCGACTTTCTGGGCTACGGGCGCTGCTTTATCGCGCTCGAGGAAAATGGCCAATTCCAGGTGCGTTACGCCGTAGAAAAGGGCGAGGCCAAGCGCTTCGACACGCCATTTCCAGAGGGCGTGGCCACTCGCGCGCTGCGCGCCAAGGAAGTTTTCTGGACCGATGACGCCATTCGCACTCCCGGCATCAACGTCGATGTGGTGACTAAGTACAAAGTCCGCCAGTTGCTGGTAGTGCCGCTTCTGGGCAACGACGGCCACGTGCTCGGAATGTTCGGCGTGCTGGACCGCATCGACGGAACCGGAATTTCGCCAGAGGACATCCGCCGGGCTCGCGCACTTTCCAATCATGCAGCGGTCATGCTGGAGATGGCGCGCAATCTGCATCTTTCCGAGCAGCACCGGCGGCGCGCCGAGGCCCTGGTGGAGCTGGCCCGCGAGATGGATGGGGCCATGCGCCTGCCCGAGTTTGCGCGGCGCTTTGTCGCCCGGACTGCGGAACTGACCGGAGCCCGCGCCGGGCTGCTGGCGGTGTTGCAGGAGGGGAACTGGCTGGTGGTCGCGTTGCACGCCCAAAAGGCTGCTTCGCTGGAGACGGCGCTGGCGGTTGCTCCCACTGCGTTCAACTCTGCCGCCGAGCAAAACTTACCGGCGGCGCAGCCGGAAAGTTCATCCCCAAAGCGCGACTCCGCGACCGAATCGAAGTCGGAATCGAAGCTTGAGCCGACTTTCGATCCCAAGTTGAGCCGGACTTTGGGTTCGGCGCTCAGCGACTTTGTGGCTCGGCATCCGGAGACCGTGATCTCCGATTCTGCAGTACAGATTCTGGGATCGGAAGTTGCCACCAGCCTGCGCTGGTCCGATTGCACGCTGGTGCGTTTGTCCGCGGCCAAGGGAGACCTGGCCGGTCTGCTCTGCCTCTCCGGTCGCGCCTCGGCGCTTAGTCCGGAAGATCGAATTTTTCTCGAAACCATGGCCAGTCACGCCGCCATGGCGCTCGAGAACGCGCGGCTGTTCACACGAGTCGAGCAGGCGAACCGCCACTGGATGGAAATTTTCGACGCCATCACCGACTTCATCGTGGTGCACGATCAGAACGACAAAGTTCTGCGCGTGAATCGTTCGCTGGCCACGATGATCGGCGTGCCGCCGGCGGAGCTGGTGGGCGTGAACATGCGCGCGCTGATGGCCCTGACTAGCGACACTGCCTCTTACTCGTGCCCCTTCTGCCGCGCGATGGCGGATGATTCCGACGAGTTCGCCCACCCCGTGTTCGATCGCACCTATCTGGTTTCGACTTCGCGCGTGCAAGGCGGCGGCGACGAAGGTCCGCAGACGATCCATGTGTTGAAAGATATTTCCGACCGGCGCGAAGCCGAGCGCCGCTACCGTGAACTCTTCGACAATATTCAGGAAGGCCTGTTCTTCAGCACGCCTGATGGCCGCTTCATTGAAGTCAACGACGCCATGGTGCAGATGCTGGGCTACACCAGCCGCGAAGATTTGCTGCAGATCGACATCACCACGCAGCTTTATTTTTCACCCGGACAGCGCGATCGCCACGCCGAGGCTCTGAAAGAAAACGGCCACCTGCGTAATTTTGAAGCCACACTGCGCCGTAAAGATGGTTCCGCGATTCATGTTCTGATCAACGCCTTCGGCCTCTACGACAACCAGAATCGACTGCTGCAGATTCGCGGATTGATGTTGGATGTGACCGGGCTGCGCACCTACCAGTCCGAACTGCACCGCGAGCGCGATTTTTCCAGCAAGATTCTCAGCAACACGCAGAACCTGATTCTGGTTGCCGACACCGCGGGCCTGATCAGTTACGCCAACCGCCGCTGGTACGAAGCCGGATTCGAACAGCGCGAATTGCTCGGCCGCCCGTTGCTCGAACTCGCCGCGCCGGGTTTTGTGCGCCCGCTCGCCGATGCGCTGCAGAGCAATCTCAATGGCCAGCCCGTCGACAATCTGGAATTGCAAATCGTGCGCGGCGCCGGGCCGGTAGGGAAGTTTTCGGCCAATCTAAGCCCCATGCGCGACGAGCAGGGAACCGTTACCAGCATCGTGGTCACGCTTACCGACATCACCGATTCCGCCGTGCTGCGCGACAAGTTAGTGCACACCGAAAAAATGGCGGCGGTCGGCCAGTTGGTTTCCGGCGTGGCCCACGAAGTAAATAATCCGTTGACTGCGATTCTTGGTTTCGCCGATCTGCTGATGGAAAATTCCGAGCTGCCCGAATCCGCCCGCAAAGATTTGCGCGTGATTCTGCAGGAGGCTCAGCGCACCAAACAGATCGTGCAGAACCTGCTGAGCTTTGCGCGTCAGATGCCGCCGCAGCGCAGTTCGGTGCAGTTGAATATGATTCTGCGCCGCACCATTCAGCTCCGCTCCTACGACTTCAACAGCCACGGTATCGACGTGGTCGAGCATCTCGACGAAGAACTGCCCGAAGTGATGGGCGATGCTCACCAGTTGCAGCAGGTGTTTCTCAACATTCTCAACAACGCTTATGACGCCGTGCACGAAGTCGGCGGACGCCTCGCGCGCATTGTCATCATGTCCACCAAAGCCGGCGATGCCGTCGAAGTTTCGTTCTGCGACAACGGCAACGGCGTCACCCATCCCGACAAAATTTTCGATCCCTTCTTCACCACCAAAGAGATCGGTAAAGGCACCGGCCTCGGCCTGAGCATTTGCTATGGCATTCTGAAGGAACACGGAGGAGAAATCCTCTGTCACAACAATGCGGGCGGACAAGGAGCAACCTTTGTCGTCCGCCTGCCCGCAGCTTCTCACACTGGATCGAAAAGTGTGGCCGCAGGAGAGATACAACCATGAGCCTACCCGCCCTCAAACCTCAATCGTTACCCGTGCTGCTCATCGAAGATGAGCCGGCCGTAATGGCCTACGTGCAGGCTGCGCTGGAGCGCAGCGGATATCCCGTCGTGTGCTGCGAGTCGGGCGTGGACGCGCTGCGCCTGCTCGAGAACGGGAGTTTTCTGGGCGTGGTTTCTGACATGCGCACGCCCGGCGGAGTTGACGGCGGCCAGGTGCATGCCTGGGTCGCGCGCCATCGCCCCGATCTGGCGTCGCGCATCATCTTTATTACCGGTGACATCGCCAACGAAGAAACCGTCGCGACCCTGCGCGAAACCGGCGCGCCCTGCGTCGAGAAACCGTTCCGCGTGCAGCCGTTTATCGACGTCGTCGCGCAGACTTTTGGGAAGGCCCAGTGAACAGCTCAGGCAGTAAAGAAGATCTTCGAATTCGACTTATGGTGGTCGACGACGAGCAGAGCATTCGCAAACTCTGCGTCACGGTCGGCGAGGCGCTCGGTTACGTTTGCCTGGAAGCGGAGAGCGGCGAGTCCGCGCTGGCCCTGCTGGAAGAGCAGTCCGTACACATGGTGTTGACCGACATGGTCATGCCGCACATGTCGGGCCTGGAATTTCTGGAGAAAGTAAAAAAGCTTCAGCCGCGCACTGAAGTCGCGTTGATGACCGGACACGGGTCGATCGAAACCGCCGTGCAGGCCATGAAACTCGGCGCCTACGACTACATCACCAAGCCGTTCTCGCCGCTGGAAGAGTTGCGGCTGTTTCTGCGGCGCATGGCGGAGAAAATCCGGCTGGTCGAAGAAAACGAATTTCTGCGCCAGCGCATGGATTCCGAGACCGAACTGCACGGCATCATCGGCTCTTCGGCCAAAATTCAGGATGTCCTGCGCATGGTGGCGCGGCTGAAAGATACGCGGACTCCGGTGCTAATCTACGGCGAAAGCGGGACCGGCAAAGAGCTGGTGGCCCGCGCCATGCATTTCCGCGGCGCGTTTTCCAGCAGGCCGTTCGTGGCCGTCGACTGCGGATCGCTGGTTCCTACGCTGATTGAAAGCGAACTATTCGGCTACGAAAAAGGCGCGTTCACCGGAGCGCTGAAATCGAAGCAGGGATTATTTCAAGCCGCCGATGGCGGCACAATTTTCCTCGATGAAGTCGGCGAACTTCCGCTGGAATTGCAAGCCAAGCTCCTGCGCGTGCTGCAGGAAAAAGAAGTCCGCCCCGTAGGCAGCAACCAGAAAATCAAGGTCGACGTGCGGGTCATCGCCGCGACCAATCGCGATCTCGAAGCTGCCTACAAAAACGGAACCTTCCGCAAAGATCTTTATTTTCGCCTGAATGTGGTCACGCTCTACGTTCCCGCGCTCCGCGAGCGCCGCAGCGATACGCCCATGCTGGTGCATTGGTTTCTGGAGCGCTACGCTCCCGGCGCGGAACTGCCCGTCACCAGCGCCGCCATGAAGGCGCTCATGCAATATGACTGGCCGGGCAATGTTCGCGAGCTGGAAAATTGTGTGGAGCGCGCGGTGGCCCTGGGCAATGGACAGATCATCGATCTCGGCGATCTTCCTCCGGCGATTGCTGCGGGATCCAGCGCGGGGTCTGCTGTGGGAAGTCCCGCCGGAGGAGGAGTTGCACCTTCTCCCGACCGTCCGACCGTACTCGATCCTGATCTTGCCGCGGCACAGGCCGCCCTCGATTCTCCACGAACTCCGCTCTCGACCACTGATCTCGAAGATATTGAACGCGCCACCATCCAGCGCGTCTTCGAACAGGTCAAGGGCGATAAGACCCTCGCCGGTCGCATGCTCGGCATTAGCCGCGCCACACTCTACCGCAAGCTGAAGCGCTACAACATCGGCATGGGATCATCCGGGCAGGGGCCTTCGAGCCACACGCTGCAATAAGCTTCGGCGTGTGCGACTGCGGGCCGCATGGTACCATTCCCGCGTGAGCGACTCCGTTTGCATTCCGAACGTGGTGTCGGCCGCGCCAAGCACTGCCTCGAATCCGACGGTGACTCCGCGGCATTCTGCGCTGGTCCGCATCACGCACTGGATCACCACGCTGTGTTTCTTTGCCCTGCTGGTCAGCGGAGCGGAGATTGTCATCTCGCATCCGCGTTTCTACTGGGGTGAGACCGGCAACGTTTTAACGCCAACATTGTTCAAACTGCCCATCCCCGCCTCGCGGGATCTGGTGCCCACCGGCTACAGTTACATGCTCCCCGACGGGAACGGCTGGGGCCGTTATCTCCACTTTCAATCGGCGTGGATTCTGATCTTCACCGGCTTCCTCTACGTAACGTCGATCGCGTTGAACGGACATTTGCGGAAAAGCTTGTTCCCGCGTGCTGCGGATATTTCCTGGCGATCGTTCTCGAAAACCATGGCCAGTCATTTGCGCTTCGAGCGGCCAAGCGAAGAAGAGGCCTGGTCGTACAACGTGCTGCAGCGCCTTTCGTATTTGTTCGTCATCTTCGTGCTTTTTCCGTTCATCATCTGGACCGGGCTGGCCATGTCGCCCGCCTTTGTTTCCGCGGTTCCAGCGGCGGTGAATGTGCTGGGCGGGCAGCAATCGGCGCGCACGCTTCACTTTTTCGTCACGGTCGCGCTGGTGCTCTTCCTGCTCGTCCACGTAGGGATGGTTTGGTTCGCCGGATTCAAGAGCCGCATGCGGGGAATGATTACTGGCAAAATGATTACAGGGAAGACGATCGCGGGAAGCGCCGCCGCGCCCAAGGAGCGCATATGAGCGAATCACCCAATCGTAAACTCTCGCGCCGCAAACTTATTACCGCGGGACTCTCAGCTGCGGCTGGCGTCGGCGGATTGGCGGTAGCCGCGAGCCTTGCTCAGAAATATGGACTCATTCCGCCCGATCACGGCGGCATCTACGGCCTGGGAGAAACCCTCACCTATGCTGCACAGCGCGTGCTCACGCGGCATTCCCTGGCGCGCGAATTTCCCCGCAGCATGATCTCGAAGCCTGCGTTCGCTAATGAAGTTGCGCCGCCGAATGACGCGTTCAAACGCCTGCAGGCCGGCGGTTTCGCCGACTGGCGGCTCACCATTACCGGAATGGTCGCGCGGCCGACTGCGTTTTCGCTGGACCAACTAAAGAGCTATCCGGCGCAAAGTCAGATCACGATGGTGCAGTGCGAAGAGGGATGGTCTTACATCGCCGAGTGGATCGGCGTGCCTCTGTTCCGTGTCCTGCAAGCGGTTGATGTTCATCCGCAGGCGCGCTACGTCGTCTACTTTTCGATCCAGCCCGACTGGTGGGAGAGCATCGACATGGCCGATGCCTTGCACCCGCAAACTTTTCTTACTTACGGAATGAACGGCGATACACTGCCGGTGCCCAGCGGCGGCCCGCTTCGCCTGCGCGTCCCGCGCCAGATCGGCTACAAGAGCGTGAAATACATCACGCACATGACGGTGACCGACGATCTGAAAAAATTCGGCAAGGGCCTGGGCTCGGCGTCTCCTGAGGGAGGTTACGCCTGGTACGCAGGAATTTGATTGTCGATTGTAGGACTTCTTCAGCGAACCGAAGGAGTATTTGTAGAATTCAGCCGCACAACTTTACTTCACGGTGCGGACCTCCGTCCAAAACGATAAGTCAGGCTCACGCTCGCATACGAAGGAATGCGCACTCCCACCACCTCACTCACAGGATTCGCGGGAACCAGCCCATCTGCTCCCAGCCCCACTTTCCCGGGCCCGTAAACCGAGGCCAGCGCAAAATTCTCCGTCGTCTGCCCAGTCCAGCCGGACGCGATCAGTGCGTTGACCCCGACATTGAGCCGGCCATCCAAAAAGGGTCGCGACAACGCCAGCCGGAATTCTTGATTCGCCACGCCCAGGCAATAATAATTGAGCGCGTTAGGGTCGCCGCTCAGGTAGCTGCTTTCGCTGCAACCTTTGCCCACGACTTTTCTGCCGACGTATTCGAACTCCGCCTTGGCCTGCAGATGGAACGGAAGTTTTTGGTAGGTCCCGGAAAAGTCTGCAATCAGCCGCGGCGCCTCGGGCACAATCGAGAACGCTGTGTTCACCAACCGCGCGTCGGCTTGCTCGAAGGTCGCGAGCAAAGTTCCGTGCGAAATATTCTGCCGCACCGTAAACGCCAGATAACGGATGCGCCCCGGTCCCAGATCTTCCTGCAATCCCTGGTCAGGATCGATCTTGCCGTACTCGGCGGTTTGCGTTTCATGTCCCAGAGTGAGTTTTAGATCGGTCCGGTTGAATGTTTTGCTGGCGACCAGTTGATAAGAGCGTGCCGTCTCTACCGGATCAACAGTCGTAGGTCCATTCAGAGCCGTGCCCTCTCTTGGATCTTCGGTAAAGAACGACTTGCCGAAACTGAACGCCACGAGCGGAACATACCACGACGACTCGGGAACAATCGTGAGTGTCGCCTTCGGCGAATTTACTCCCACCCACTTGTTCCACGAATTCGCCGGCGTGAGCAGATCCTGGTTATTGATGTCGATTTCGTCCCGCCGCCATCCCAGATAGTAATGAATGTATTTGCTCAACTCGCCCTCGCCTGCAACATACGGCGTCACCGGCGCGATGGTCACATTGTTGCCGTCGATCTTGACGAAGGGCCCGTAGTATGACGGAGCCGCGGAATTATAGAAGTCGTAATGATCCAGGTCGTCGCGCCGGGGCGCCTCGCGCTCGTAATCCACTCCCGCCAGCAGCGTGAAGGTCTTCGCAATTTTGTTGAGATAGCTGGCGTTGCCGCCGGTCACGGTGCGGAATTCACTCTGCCGAATCAGGCCTAATCCAAAGTCAGAATAAAGAGACAAGTTGTACGTGCGGAAGAAGCCGGATAGCTGCAACTCCTGATGATCGTCCAGCTTCCACGCATCGTTAAGAGCTCCGAGCGCCGTGTGAGTCTGATCTTTTTGTCGCGGATCGATCGTGTCGGGATAGCTTACCCATCCGGCGGCGGCGTCAACGGAATTGAATCCGAACATCGGCTTGAGGCCCGCCACATACCCGTAGCCGAGGTAAGCGATTCCGAACAGCGTGAACGTGTGATCTCCCGCGCGGAGCACCCGTCCGCCGTTCAACTTGAATTGTTTGCGGTGCTCCAGGCGGTCCAGGAATCCATTGCCGAACGAGCCTTCCATGGCCAGCCAAGAATTCGCCGAAGGGCTCATCCCTGCGGTGGCGGTGAGGTCGCGATAGTCTCCCGTGAGCGTGATGAAGGGATTGAGGTGCGAGCGCAGCCCATAAATCGCCGCCAGGTTGAGCGCGTGATTGCCTTCGCGCACATTGAAAGCCCCGCCATCCACTTGCACGCTTTCGATGACGCTCGCGATAAAAATATTCGGATCGGCGTAACCGTTGCCGTGGGCGTTGGCGGAAAGATTGTTCGGCACCAGGTATCCGCCGACCTGAATGTATTGCGCGATCGGTTCGCCATGGTCGCCCGCCACACCCGGCGCAAAGTACTGCGGCGCCTTGATGCCGCTCGACGCCGTCTCAATCGGATATCCGGGAATCGAAACCGGCGCTCCCGGCCGGCCGGGATTGGCATCGAGCAAGTCTTCCGAAGAAAAGACCTTCATCGCCGGATCCGGCGACCGCACATCGAGGTCATTCACGTCGGCCGTCACCGAGATGGTCTCGCTCGGCGAGACGAGCTCTGTCATCTTCACAGTCAGCTCTGAATTCGCGCTTGCGGCGACGTCGACCGTCTGCTCCACGGGCCGAAACCCAGCGGCCTCAACCTTCACGACGAATTGCCCGGGCGCCGTCAGTTTGATTTGAAAGAGGCCGTCATCTCCCGAAGTCGTGCGCGCGGTGATTCGATCATGATCCGACAGTTGCACCAACGCGTGCGGAAGATTGTTGCCGCGCGGGTCGATGACCCGGCCTTTCAAAACGATCTGCTGCGCCGGCAAGGGAAGAGACAGCCCGAGAACAATCATCGCGAACAGGATTGAAGCTCTTACCATTTGCTGCCAATTACCTCATCGATGTTTGCAGCGCGCCGAACCCTTGCGATAGTACGTTATCCTCGTGCGCGCCAGAGTCGGGCCCGATAGCGGGCCCGCCAAATCCACGGGAAGGTCAGACGCGGATTGTGAGACGGCCGTCTCATCCTGAGATGCAGGGCTGCCAGGTTCAAGCGACTGCTCTCGAAATTGACTCTAACTCATTGAAAACACATTCCCCTGAGTGCTAGACCTTCCGTTCGCGGGGATGGCTGCCGCGTTGCTTCCTCTTTCCTGAACCGCGGAGTCCGGCTCCCCACAGCTCTTCCTAACCGGGAAGAGGGGAGCCTAACCGCATTTTCGGTTTCCAGAAAAGTCAGGAGAGTGATCGCTTGGCGCAACCAGCCACCGCAACGGCACGGCCAGCACAGGACGCCAACAGCGTGGCGGGACTCGCGCGTTTTTTCCCTGAGGCCTCGCCCGTGCGCATGCCAGTACAACTCGCCCGCATCATGCAAGGCAGCGAACCTGCGGCGGCGCATTTCACCGAAAGCATCGTCATTGAATTTGGCACTCCCCGCGAAGTGCTTTTCCAGTGCAACACGCCCCTGGAGTTTGGCGACGACCTTCGCTTGCGCAACTCCGACAATTCGTTCGATGTAACCGCCTGTGTCGTAGCGGTGCAGTACCAGCCCGGCAAGACTGTTGTCGCCGCGCGTTTTCGGGGAGACGTTCCCAACTGGATCGTGAAATCATGACACCTACAGCACCCATACAAGACGTAGCCGCCCAATGGAATTGCGCCCGGCGGCTCTATCCCATTTACTTCGAACTGGCGCGCGAGTTTGCCATGGACGTGAAAGCCTGCGCCGATCTTGAAACCGGCGCCGACACGCCCGGGAAAGAAGCCGTCGAACAGGCCAACCGCTGGCTCGATGAGCTCGACCAGTTGGTCCAGGTGCACCAGTTGCGCCAGTTTCTGCAGACCAGCGCCCTGGTGAATCAGGATGCTCTGGTCAGCCTGCTGCAGCATTTTCTGGCCAAGCCCACCAAGACCGACATGATTCGCGACAAGATTGATTTTCTGCTGGTGCAGTATTTCAGCCAGCTCGCGCCCGCCGGCGTTTCCGATGCGGAAGTCGATCTCGCATTCGTGGCCAAGTCGCTGGAGCCCGTTCTCGGCGAAGTGGAATTGAAACCTCCGGTGTGGTTGAACGCGCTCGACCGCGTACTCGAAGCCGCGCGCCGCTGCCGCACGCTGGATGATCTTCTGCACGGTGGCGTTCTTGAACAAGGCCGCAAGGCCAAATCGCTGGCCGGAGATTTGTTTTACCTGCCGGTCGCGCTGACCGCATTCACGCGTTTCGGATACCTGATGCGGCGCGCATTCTTCCGCCTGATGCTGGGCGATCTCAACACCATTCTCGATGGGCTGACGGAACTTGAAGAAAAAGGGGTCGCAACCATCGACTGCCGCCGCGCCCAATTTTCCGCGCAGGAACCGATTGTTCGTCTGCGCGTGATCTGCCAATCGTGGAAAGTAATGTTCCAGGCGGAATATTCCTCGGGATCGCCGCTGCGCATGCTGGTCGATCTGCGCGCTTCGGTCGAATATGCGCTGGGTCGCGGCAAAACGCCGGAAGCCGAAGCGAAAGCTGTTCCGGCCGCCAAGCCAGCGCCCGCCGCGAAAGCGGCCGCACCGGCAGCCGCGCCCGCTGCCAAGCCGGCAGTAGCTGCCAAAGCGGAAGCAACGCCTGCCGTTGCGGCCAAGCCCGCAGCCGCACCAGCAAAACCTGCTCCAGTTGCCAAGCCAGTCGCCGCGGTTGCAAAACCTGTTCCGGCCGCCGCTAAGCCCGCGGCCATGGCTGCATCGGCGGGAGCATCCAAGCCCGTGGCCAAAGTTGCTGCAGCTCCGGCCCCGGCCAGGCCGAAAGTCGAGCCGGTTGAGAGCGCCGATGCGGAATTCGAAGTTTCGGGCGCGCCCGAATGGGATGCCGACGACGCTTCGGCAGGAACGAAGAAGTAAAGCGTCTCTGACTTGCAGACCGCTTTACTTCCGAAAGACCGAATCTGAAGATCAGAACCAAAGAGCAAGGCTGGAAGCTGAGAGCCAAAAGCCAAAAGCCAAAAGCCAAAAGCTAGAAGCCAAAGGATTCTCGCAGTGCAGGCACCGACCGTACTCATCATCTCCGACGAAGTCGATTTCTCGCGCCGCATCACCGCGCGCTGGCAGATGGAGCGCAACGTCCCCGCGTTCACGCTGCTCAGCGGCGACCTGTGGCCGCGTTTTGCAGTCGACGTATTCGACGTCGCGATTGTCGGCGAGCTGCGCCGCGATCTGCTTTCAGTCGTGCTCGAGCCCCTGCACTCCACCGGTCAACCGATTTTTTGTGTCTGCCACGATAACTCCACTGCTCAGCTCGTGCGCGAGCGCTGGCCGCGCATCGCCATCCTGCGCAACGGCGATTCCCAGGAAAGCACGCAGTGGCTCGAAACTCTCGTCCTGGCAGCGTGCGAAGCCGTGCACCGCTCGCGCGCCGAATCCCGCGCCCGCGCCGCCGAAACCGCCTGCGCCACGCTCGATCGCCAGGCCACACTCGGCCGCTACATGCTCGAGATGCGACACAACATGAACAACGCGTTGACTTCGGTGCTGGGAAATTCGGACTTGCTGCTGCTCGAACCCGGCAGCCTCTCCGCCCAGACCCGTGCGCAGATTGAGACCATTCGCAACATGACGCTCCGCATTCACGAGATCATGCAGCGCTTTTCTTCGCTGGAAAAAGAAATGAACGTAGTCGCGCAGCAGGCCGAACAGGATTGTGGCAAGTCATACGCCGCGCTGGCGGGAACCTAAACACTGGCAACTGAACACTGAACACTGAACACTGAAGGTTGATCCTCCCCTGGAATGACGCAGCTTGGGTTGCGCAGCTTGTATGGCGCCGAGACCGAAGACGGCTCGAGCGAAAATGCTTCGGCGCATCCGTATTGCGCACCCTCGATGAGGGAAGGACTTATGCATAAACTGATGGCGGGCGTCACCATTCTCGAGCACGAACTGTCTGAATTGCGCCTGCTGGTCGAGCGCCAGACCGGAATTCTGCTCGACTGTCCCAACAGCGCTCTGGCCGCGCACGTCGCCGAATATCTGGAAGCGCATGAACTGGAATCGCCCGCGGCCCTGATGGCTCGTCTGCGCGCTTCCGATCAGGCTCCCTCTCTGTTGCCCACGTTTCTCGACGGCATACTCAACGTCAATACCGGATTCTTTCGCCATCCCGGCGCCATGAATGCGCTGGCCAAGCAAGTAGTTCCGCAACTCTATTCCCGTAAATCCGACGACGGCCCCAGCACGCTGCGCATCTGGAGCGCTGGTTGCGGCACCGGCGAAGAAGCGTATTCGATCGCCATGGCATTGTGCGACCCGCTGCCCGGCAGCAACGGGAACGGCGCCGGCAATGGTTCAGGTGCGGGTTCAAGCAACGGCAACGGATCGAGCAACGGCACCTGCAAAGACGCAAAGGAGAAAAATTCCGCTGTCCGCAATGGCGGCGTCGCCGAGAACGGCGTCAGCGGATCGGCGGGGCAGGGAACGCGCGATTGGTCGATTCATATCGTCGGCAGCGACCTGCTGCCCTCCGCGATAGCTGTCGCCGAGCGCGGCCTCTATCCGCAGTCTTCGCTCACCGGTTTGCCGCCGGCTTCAATTCGCGCCTGCTTCTCGAAGATTGGCAATTCGAATGGAGGCCAGAACGGTTCGCAGAACGGAATTCACGAAATTTCGCAAAGCGGTTCGGGATACGGTTCAGCAAACGCTTCAGGCAACGGTTCAACGAATGGTTCGACTGGCGCTCACCTGCTGGTGAAGCCGCGCCTGCGCAGCCTGGTCACCTTCAACACCATGAACCTGACCAAGCCCGTCTACATTGGCCGCTTCGACTGTATCTTTTGCATGGACGTGCTGCCGCACCTCTCGCGCGCGCAACGCACCTCCCTGATGGAGCGCCTGCATCTCTATCTCGAACCTGGCGGATATTTGTTCCTCAGCCAGACCGAAAAACTCCAGGCCCCCAATCTAAACTTCCGCTCCGAAACCTTCGACGGCTACACCTTCCACCGCAAACCGCTGGCCGCCAGCGCGGCCTACGGAAGATAACCCTCAAAGAGGTTGCACGTCGGACCGCTATGGACTAAACTAACTTAGTTTAGTCTTGCAGTTGCCCATGAAAACCGTAAACATTCACGAAGCCAAAACCCAGCTTTCCCGACTCGTTGAAGAAGCCTCAAAGGGCGAGTCGTTTCTGATCGCAAAGGCCGGAAAACCCATGGTGAAGGTAACTGCTTTGAGCGCCCCCATAGGAGCCGAGGTCAAGCGGCTCGGCTTTATGGCCGGACAAATCTCCGTTCCCGACGACTTCGACCGCATGGGGCAGAAAGAAATTGAGCGCATGTTCGCGAGCCGGAAATGAATCTCCTGCTCGACACCCACCTGCTGCTGTGGGCCGCGGGGCGGCCCGGTCGGCTATCGGCCACCGCCCGGAAACTCATTGACGCCCCATCGAATGAGCTTTTCTTCAGCGCGGCCAGCATCTGGGAAGTAGCGATCAAGCGTGGCCTGGGGCGGAGCGACTTTCGAGCCGATCCCCGGCTGCTGCGTCGCGGCCTGCTCGACAATGGATACGGCGAGTTGCCAATCCTCAGCGACCACGTAGTCGCGCTCGACACTCTCTCGCCAATTCACAAAGACCCATTCGACCGGTTGCTGGTGGCCCAAGCGACGGTTGAAGGAATCACGCTTCTCACCGCCGACACCAGAGTCGCGCAATATCCGGGACCAATCCGCGAAGTGTGAACGAACCAAGCAGCGACCGTTAGCGCTTGCAGAATCCCGATCAGGGAAGATTCATGTGGGGACAGCCGCCCTCGGCTGTCCAGCCGGGCAAGCCCGGCGGCCCTTTTCTGAAAGCCTGAAGCTCCGCAGGGATGTACGCGAAGATCACAGCACCGCCTCAGGCCCACGCAGAAACGGATTCACCACTTCCACTCCATCCAACTTCTGCCCGTCCTGCAGATCTTCCGTGAGCAGAAATCCGCAGGACGCCGTCTTCGCGGCTGCCACAATGAGCGCGTCCCAGTACGAAAGCCGATAACGGTCCTGCAGCTTCCAGCCCCGCTCAATCACCGCCGCGTCTACGACCACCGGCTTCCATGCCAGCAGATCGCGAACCTCCGCCCGAGCCTGGTCGCTGGCTGCAGGCTTGAGCCTGACGGCATTGACATAAAACTCGTTGAGCACCTGAAAGCTGACCCGTCCCAGACGGCTCTTCCATAGTTCGGCGCGCCAATCCCTGGCGACCTGTTGTTTGCGTGGGTCGTCGTCGTCTACGGCGTAAAGAAATATGTTGGAATCAACGAAGACGGGAGCGGTCATGCGCTTCCTCGCGCGTCAGGTAGCGACCACTGCTACGCAGAAAAGGCTTGCGTTTCAGCGCACTCCGCATGGCCCGCTCGTAACCGTCCTGAGCGGTCATGCGTTCCTTGAGCAATTCACCCAGCAGCCGCGAAACGCTGGTATCCCGCCGCGCCGCCTCAATGCGGGCCCATTGGGCAACGTCTTCTTCGAGGGTGACGGTTACATTTCGAAGGACTGGTTTTGTCGACACGAAAACAGTGTAACACGAGAACAGTGCGCATGGGGAAAACCGACGTGGTCTTGCCCTGGCAGTCAGCCTTTCAGCCATGTTTCGTACTGTCTCCAGTCGCTGTCGAAAACTCTCTGCTTCTCCTCGGCGGGAAGCTCAAGAAGAGCTCGAAAACCTTGTTTCGAAGACTCAGGGTACTCCGCAGGCGCCAGAACATCCCTGAAATCCTCAAGGGCCGTTCTAATCTGCTTTTGTAGTGCCTCTAAATCGCCATTAGCCAGTTTCAAAGTAGCGAGCTGCACGCGCGGACGCTCTCGCTTGCTCTCGTACCTGTTGAGCACCGCCATCACCGAGTCAAATTGCTCTTCGGGAAAGTCTCGGCGCACGATTCTCTCCACATCGTTCAGCGTGACGTCCGGAATTGGCTGGCGGCGCATAGCTGGCGTAGTCCGGTTGCCGTCATCGGAGCGCGTACTCACGCGAACAAAAACTCCTTCGTCCTCAATCCCTTGATCGTATCCCGCAGTCTCGCCGCCTTCTCGAACTCAAACTGCTTGGCCGCTTCGCGCATGTCGCTTTCGAGTTTGCCGATATAAGTGTCTACTTCTTCCTGCGACTTGAACTCCGGCAAGCCTTCCGACTCACCCGCAGTCAGATCGGCATAGTCAGCCGCAACAATTCCCGCCAGCGTCATGTCCAACGGACGCACAATCGACTCCGGCGTAATTCCATTTTCCTCGTTATACGCCGTCTGAATGGCGCGCCGCCGCGAAGTCTCGTCGATGGCCCGCTTCATTGAGTCGGTCATGCGATCAGCGTAGAGAATCGCGCGCCCGTTCAAATGCCGCGCGCAACGGCCGATGGTCTGGATCAGTGATCCCGTTGACCGCAGGAATCCTTCTTTGTCCGCATCCAGAATCGCCACCAAAGAAACTTCCGGAAGGTCGAGCCCCTCGCGCAGCAGATTGATGCCGATCAATACATCAAACTCGCCCTTGCGCAGATCGCGCAGAATCTTTACCCGCTCCAGTGTTTCAATTTCCGAATGCATATAGCGGCACTTCACGCCGACTTCGGCGTAATATTCCGCCAGATCCTCCGACATGCGCTTGGTCAGAGTCGTCACCAGCACGCGCTCGCCCAATTCCACGCGGCCGCGAATCATGTGCAGCAGGTCGTCAATCTGCCCCTTCACCGGACGAATCTCAACCGGTGGATCGATCAGTCCCGTCGGTCGAATAATCTGCTCCACCACCACCCCCGCCGACTTGGTCAGCTCATACGGCCCCGGCGTCGCCGAAACATAAATCAGCTGGTTGGTGCGATGCTCAAATTCCTCAAACGTCAGCGGACGGTTATCCAGCGCCGACGGCATGCGGAAGCCGTATTCCACCAGCGTCTCTTTTCTTGACCGATCCCCCGCATACATCCCGCGCAACTGCGGAACCGTTCCATGCGACTCGTCGATGAACATGAGAAAGTCGCGCGGAAAATAATCCAGCAGGGTCGGCGGAGGTTCACCCGGCAATCGTCCCGTAAAATGCCGCGAATAATTTTCGATTCCATGGCAGAAGCCCATGGCCTTGATCATTTCCAGATCAAACATCGTCCGCTGATGAATGCGTTGCGACTCGACCAGCCGTCCCTGTTTTTCGAGTTCCACTTCCCACCACGCCAGTTCCGCCTTGATCGACGCCACGGCCGACGCTTTCGTCTCTTCCTTCATCACATAATGCGTCTTCGGATAAATCGGCAGCCGCATGTACTTCTGCTTGACCGTCCCAAACAGCGGATCGATCTGCGTCAGCGACGAAATCTCATCGCCCCACAATTCGATGCGGTACGCCATGTCGTCGTAGGTCGGATAAACTTCAATCACATCGCCGCGCACGCGAAACGTCCCGCGCCGGAAGTCGCTGTTGGTGCGCTCGTAGAGAATGTCGACCAGCTTGTGCGTAATGTCTTCGCGCTTGATCTTCTGGCCCTTCTCCAGAAACAGCATCATGCCGTAATACGCTTCCGGCGAGCCCAGGCCGTAGATGCAACTCACCGACGCCACAATCAGCGCATCACGCCGCTCAAATAAAGATCGCGTCGCGGACAGCCGCAGCTTGTCGAGTTCATCATTAATCGTCGCTTCTTTTTCAATGTAAAGATCGGCCGCCGGAACGTAGGCCTCGGGCTGGTAGTAGTCGTAATACGAAACAAAATATTCGACTGCGTTGTGCGGGAAAAAATTCTTGAACTCGTGATAAAGCTGCGCCGCCAGCGTCTTGTTATGCGCCATCACCAGCGCGGGCCGGTTCGCCGCCTCAATCACCTTGGCCATGGTATAAGTCTTGCCCGACCCGGTGACTCCGAGCAAAACCTGATGCTGCTCGCGGTCATACACTCCGCGCAGCAGTTGCTCAATGGCGCGTCCCTGATCGCCCTGCGGCTTGTAATTGGAAACGAGTTTGAAGTCCATAGAAGAAGCTTCTTCGCTGTTAGCTCTTGGCCCTTAGCTGAAAACCATAAATCCCGTCGAGGACAGAATCAGTCCTCGATGAAATTCGTTCCAGTGGATGCGGCGCCCTCGCTGGTCCGCCCGGAGCGCAGCCATGCCCAGTTGTCACCGGCAGCTCTACAGAGGCGAATTTCGCCGCCAGAGAATCTTTCTATTATAAACGCCCGAAGGGTTGACGGCTGTTGCGCACCGCCCTCACTTATGCAGTTCGACGGCGATCAGATGCGGGGCCTCGGATTTGTCGGCGGATTCAACGTACTCAACTTTTGCCGGGCGGTTTTCCAAATCGCTGCACGGCTTGAGGTCGCCACTGGGCTGGAATCCGAGAGCGGAAACTTGAAGCTTGTAAAAGTTGTCGCTATGCAGCGCGAGCGTCTTGGCGCCTGAAGAAACTTTCAGGTCGAGGCCGGGCACATCGCACTGCACATCCGTTATGACTCCCACCACAAAACGGTGAGGTCCGCTGGGCACGAATTCATTTCGATGCGCCAGGTGCGGCGGCCCGCTGCCTGCCGGAGCATCCTTGTCCACATCATCCTCGTCACTATCGGCGTTTATCTCTTCCACTGTTTGGCCGTTGCGGGCTGCGAGTCTTTCCCTCGCCGCCGCATAAGCCTGCACACTGTTCAGAATATTATCGACCGTTGCGCTCTCCTGCGGAGTCTTGGCCAGCTTGGCCGCGACGTGGAGCACGTCGATCGCACTTTTCGTGTTTCCCATGGCCATGAAAACATTGGCCACGTTCACGCGATACTGAATATTCGCCGGATCCAGAGACACCGCCGTTAATCCAATCAACCGTGCCTCATCGAGATTGCGGCGACGCATCCCCAGAAATGCGGCGAGCCGGTCATAGCTTGGCGCAAACGACGGATTCAACTTGATGGCGATCCGCAGACTGCTTTCTATCTGCGCCTCATCCGCCCCAGCCGCAGGATCATTCATTGAGATCGCGGCAAAATAATAGTGAGCCAGAAAATTCTGGGAATCGGATTGCACTGCTTTGGCATAACGCTGCCGCGCTTCTTCCAGGTGTCCTTCATGAAACTCCATGAATCCCAATGTCTCCTGCGCCGAAACATTATTCGGATCTTCTTTCAAGACCTGGTCCAGCAGGGCGCGCGCATCCGACGTCCGGTCGTTGTAAGCCAAAAAGTCAGCCCGCACTGCATCGGCCTGCGCTCCGGTTAATGGCCGGGTCTGGAAAGACGAGTCATCTACTTCGATTGTCGTCGCCATCTTGAAATAAGTGAAACCGGCTTGCCGCACGTAGGCTTCGAGTGCATTCTGTAGTTGTTTCAGATTGCCAAAGGCCTGCGTCGCCGCCGAGACAGGGTCAACCTTTTTGATCAGAAGCTCCGAGTACGGGCCCAGCAGCGGTACGTTGTCGTGGCGCTCTTTAACCTTGAGGTAGTGAATCAGTGCCCACGACTCCGCGTAAAAAATGGAGCCCTTGTTTTCCTCGTGGTAATAAGGCGACGTCTGGTCGACCGTGAGCAACGTGGCGAGTGGCAGCAGCCGGCTCTGCCGCAGCAACAGAATATTCTCGGTGCTGGGTTCGCCGAGCGACGCGTCTTTCTCGTGGATTTCGGTGTTCTCATAAAACTCGGCCAGGCCTTCATTCATCCACAGCGGCATCCACTCGGCCGACTTGCCCACAAGAAGGTGAGTGTATTCGTGGTACACCACCGAGTAAGGATGTCCCCCTTCGGCATCAAGCCGCATCAGCACGTAATTTTTGTCCGGGGCCCGCAAGAACAGTCCGCCCAACTGCAGCGAGCCTTTTGCGAGATAGGCCGTGGGCTCGAGCGCGCGAAAGTCTTTCTCATCCTTGATCGCCAATACGATGATCGGCGATCCCGGATCGATCTGAAGTTTCGGAAATGCCGTGTGGAACACGGAGCGCATGCGCTCGAATTGATCGGCGACGTGGCGTCCTTGTTTGTCGCTGGAGTTAGTGACCACGACAAAGTGCGGGCTGCGAACCTCGATCCAGTTCTCAGCCTTGTCCCGCCCAGGGGACGGAGAGGCGGCCAGCAGCAGGGAAAACAACAGCCCGAGGGAAAGAAGGCGCGTAAACATCGTGGCGCCATTACAGATACACCGCGGCAAGCGGCCAGTCAATCAATAATCGGCGAATCGATAATCGGCGAATCGATCATCGGCGAATCGAGGCCCGGTTCGCTTAGCCCACGCTCGGCCGCAACTCGACCTTCTTCGTCGCAAGCCTCAGCTGCACCATCGGCAGTTTCGGCCGCGGATACGGCTCGGTCCAGGCCTCCACCGTAATCGTCCCCGCAGTGCGCGTCGATTGCACGATCACCTGCGCCAGGCCGTTGAACAGGCTGCGCTTGGGCTCTTTATCGGACTCCTGGCAATTCGGATCGCCGTTGCCCACGCCGATCAGCGCGCCTTCGCCGGTCACTTTGAAGCTGATCAGATTATTTGCTGTCGGAATCGCGCGGCCTTCCTTGTCGAGCACTTCCACCGTCAGCACGGCCACGTCCTCGCCGTCGGCGTTGATCTCAGTTCGGTCCGTCTTCAGCCGGATCGCCACCGGATCTCCGGTCGTCTCGCGCTTCTCGGTCAGCACAACTTTGCCGTTTTTTGTGCCGCGCGCTTCAATCACTCCGGGCTCGTACTTCACCGACCATTCCAGATGCGTGAGCGGCTCAACTTTCTTCGAGCCCTGGCTCTTCCCGTTGAGAAATAATTCGACCGAATCCAGATTCGAATGCACCCACACCGCAGTCGGCTCCCCCTCGCGCCCGCCCCAATTCCAGTGCGGAAACAGATGCAGCACCGGCTCCGTTCCCCACCAGGCTTTGTAGTAATAAAAATTGTCTTTCGGAAATCCGCACATGTCGACAATGCCGAACTGCGAGTTGATCGACGGCCAACCATACGGCGTCGGCTCGCCGCGATAATCGAATCCAGTCCAGGCGAATCCGCCTGCCAGCCATTCGCGCGCCGCATAAAATTTCCACCACTCCTCGGCGAGCTCCGACCACTCGGTGTGGTTCAGGTCGTAGGCGCTCACCCAGTTGCGCAATTTGTCAGTGGAATAAATGCCGCGCGTCGAAACCGTGCTGGCGGTTTCGCTTCCAACCGAAGGTTGCTTGGGATGCTTCGCGTGATATGCGTCAATCTCTTTCAGGTTGTAGTTGAATCCCATCACGTCGAGCACTTCCGGGAAGTGCGTCTGAAATGCGGTATTCACCGCGGCCGTGCACAGCCGCGTCGGATCGAGTTCATGCGTCCGTGCCATCATGTCGGTAACGACATGTGGCCCCTGCGGCTGAAACATCATGGTCCACTCTTCATTGCCCATGGACCACAAAATAATTGACGGCGAATTGCGATAGCGCTTCACCATCGCCTCCAGCTGCGCCATGCCCTCGTCGTTGGCGCTCATCTGCCGCGTCTCGCACATCATCATCATGCCGAAGCGGTCGCAGGCCTCTACCCACTCCGGCGTCGGCATGTTGTGCGACGTGCGCACGGCATTGCCGCCCATGTCTTTCAACACACCAATGCGGAAATCCTGCATCCGGTCGGGCAGCGCCGCGCCCACGCCGGCATGATCCTGATGGTTGCACGTGCCTTTGAGCTTGACGGATTTTCCGTTGAGAAAAAATCCCTTGTCGGCGTCCCACTTGATGCCGCGCACGCCGAAGGTGATGCGCTCCGCGTCGCGGGCCTTGCCGCCGGACTCGACGGTGACGACAGCCGAGTACAAATACGGAACCTCGGGCGACCAGCGCGTTGGATTTTGAATGTTCGCCGTTGCCACGAACGATGCCGAGCCATCAGGAGCGACCGATTTCGGGGGCGCGTCGCCAGATGCGACAACTTTTCCAGCCGCATCAAAAATCTGCCAGCGCGCGCGGCAAGTTTCCGCCTTCGTTCCCTGGTTCTGAACGATCGTGTTGAGGTCCAGCCATCCGCCTGTACCTCTCGTTTGCTCGGCCGATCGAACCGTGCTGTCCCAATGCCCCAGATGGAGCGCGTCTTTTTTCGTCAGCCACACATGCCGGTAAATCCCCGCGCCCTCATAGAACCAGCCATCGCCAAAGCTGGCGTCCATGCGGACCATCAGAAAATTCTTGCCGCCATAATTCAGGAAGTCGCTTACGTCGAAATGAAATGGCGCGTAGCCGTTGTCGTTGCGCCCGATGAAATATCCGTTCAGGAAAACCAGCGCGCTGCGGAACGCGCCGTCAAACTCCACTGTGATGCGCCGCCCCTCATCTTCTTTCGGGATATCGAACGTGCGCCGGTACCAGCCGATGCTGGTCTCGGGATATCTCCGCCCCAGCGGTTTGTAGCCGTGGCTGTTCTGTTCTTCGTCGTGCACAAACGGCAACTCGACCGCCCAGTCGTGCGGCAGATTCAGATCGCGCCACTTGGAGTCGTCAAATTTCTGCGTGGCAAATGCAAACTCGCCCGACTTGGCGAAATCTCCCTGGCCCATGCCGAAGCCGAGATCGCGCAGCGGATCGCAGGCGTGCCCCTGAAAAAACTTCCAGCCAAAATCAAACAGCAGACGCTCGCGCGGAGCTACCGCGGACATCGCATCTGCAGATTCTGCGCCGGGATACCCCGCCAGCAACGCATGCGCGCGCCCGATCGAACCGGCAGCCAATGTCGAAGCAGAAACCGCAAGTCCGGAGCGCAGCAGATCGCGACGAGTAAACGAGCTCATGAATGGTTGCCTCACCGATGAAGTGGAATGTTCGCGTCCCGCCGCCAACGGCCGTACGGCACGGGCCGAGTAGTTGGGACCACGCATTATAAGCCCGCCGCAGTGGGGAAGTGATCAACCCTTAGTCGGATTCAATCGGCCGTGTCATCCTTCGCTCCGCGCTCGCAGGTTTGTCATCCTGAACCGCGGCGAAGCTGCGGTGAGGGACCGTACACCAGCGGAAGCGGCCAACGCCGCCGCGGGGACCCGTGCGTAGCGCGTACGTTAAATCGCGATCCTGTCCACCACATCGTGACCGCTGGCGGACGTAGGATCTCTCGCGCTGGCTTGGCCACCGCTCAGAATGACACAGTGCTGGGAGGAATGCGCCGCCTACTTTTCTTCCTTCACCTCTCCCACACCCACAATCTTCGCCGACGTCCGAAATTTCTTGTAGTCGCGAAATTCCTGATCGCCGTCGACGTTGTAGCCCTTCAGCAGCGCGATGCGCGCGTCGAACTTGAACGTCATGTGGTGCGGCAGCCAGACTTCGTCATTCACCCGCGTCTGCTCTAGCATCACGCGCGTGCCTTTGTGGACGCGCGCCAGCACCCATCCCAGTGACACCGTGTCGATGGCTTCCACCTCCATCTTCGAAAGTTGCAGATCGCTCTTGTCGATCCATACCCGGCCGTGAAACTTGGGCAGAAATTTGGCTTCCTTCATTTGCGGCTCGTAGCCCGGGCGCGGCTCGCCGTCAATCACCCAGGCCGGGCGTCCGCCGACATCTTCCGTGCCCACCAGTTTGAAGTCGTAGGCGTCGGCCACTTCGCGCACGAACTTCCGGTTGTTCTCGCGTTCTTTTTCTTCTTTCTCCAGGCGCTTGGCGCGATCCTCGTCCGACTCGGCTTTGCGCTTATCGATGATCTTCTGAATCTTCTCTTCTTCCTTGGCGGCCTCTTTCGCGTCGAGCGGCTTGTCGTCTTTTTGAATCAGCCGCTGCACCTGCGTGCCGTAGATGTCGAGAATTTCGTAGGTCTTCACTTCCGTGGATTTGCTCTCGCCCTTGCCGTCGAGATTATGTTTGACCTCGCGCTCGGTATAGGTGTAGTCGCGCAGCCGCTTGTCGTTCTCGATGTCTTTGTCCGCGACCACGCGAAATAATTGCCGCATCTGTTCCTGCGACAGTTTTCCATCGGGACCGGAAGTCAGGTCGGGAGTGACGATCGCCGGAGCAGGAACGATCGCGGGAGATTTTTCCTGTGAAGCGGGCGCGGAAGCTTGCTGGCCCTGCGAAGCCAGTGAACCGATTAACAAGAACGGGAGGAGAAGACCGCGGGCGTTCATTCCGCAATTTTACGTCGGAGATGGAAAGAAGTGGGACACGGGGAAGATGTTGTGGGGTTATCGCTTTCGAATGCTTATCCCGGGCCCCTTAGCCCTGGCCCCTGAGCGGGGTCCGGTTGCTGCTGCATGGCCAACTCGCGGCAGGTCCGGCCGATCACCTCGCGCGCGGCATTGACTTCCACGAACTGGAAGCCGTAGCGGAAGGCGTTGCGCTGGCGAACCATGGCGAGTAGCTCGACCTCGCCATACGGTAGTTCGAACTCCAGGCGAACCACTTCACCCACGGGAACTTCGATGCGCAGCATGGCCGAGACGCCGGATTCGCTGAGGTCGACGGTGTATCCGCGTACCACCGGGCAGCCGCGAGGATACACACGAATCGCCACTTCAATCTTGAACCGGCGATGGCAGCGAGGGTCCAATTCGCGAGCGTCGGTTCCATAAGCCTGGCGCGTTCCGAGCTGGCTGTGCGGTTCCACGGCGAAGGCATCTCCGGATCAAGAACCTTCGCGACCCGGCCGCACACACCGATATTCTCAGCATGCGTCGAACTGCAGCAGCAAGGCAAACAAAAAGGTTCTTGATTAAGCCATCGGTCGATGGCGGCGGAAACTTTAGCAAGCCGATCAGGGATTCCCCGGCCGGAGTCAATTCCATGAATCCCAAGAATATTAATCTCTGACTTTGTACGCCTTGCCCAGACACTCGGCCTGGAACAGCCGCTCGTCCACGCGATGCAGTTTCTTCTCCTGCATCTTGGTCATCAGCGAGTAGTGCTTAATGTCGAACAGGTGATACACGATGAACCACACTGGCTGTTCGGTAGTCATCCAATTCTGACGGTCGAAGCGCTTCAGGTTCACCGGGACCGAGTAGCGGCGCAGGGTGCGCTCGCGGCGCAGATTGAAGTAGGCGTTGAAATAACTTAGTGCCAGTTCGCGCAGCGTGCGATAGACCGGTTCGCGCCAGCGGCATCCGGTGTAGTTCGACTTGGCGATCGCGCCCCAGCAGCCGTCCTGGCGGTAGATGGCGATCACGTGGTCGGTGTCGTGCTCGGCTTCAAAGTCGAGCAGCAGCGGAGGATATCCGTTGGCCCGCAGCGCCGCCGCCGCAAAAATCGCGCCTTCGAGGCAATGCGACGACTGTTCGGCCAGAACTTTCCGTGGCGACCACGCCGTGTCTTCCAGGTGATACGGCATGTCATCGAGAAATTTCTGAATGCCGTAAGGATTCTTCATGCTGCGCAGCTTGCGCAGTTCGGCTGGAGTGAAGTCAGGGGAGCCACTTTTCGGAGCGCGCAACGGGTCAGGTTCCTCGCTTGTCGTGACGCTGCTATTCGGTAACGACGCTATTCAGTAACAATCGTCTTCTTCTTTTTGACCACGGTCGCTGCCTTGGCGTCAAACGAAATCGCGCAGAGAGAGCCTGCTTCTTCAATCTGCCAGGTGTCACTCTGGCGCTGTCTGGTATCGAGCGTGACCTTGTGGTCGGTAACCGCCCTGAGCGCATCGTCGCGGGTCATGCCCACCTGGATGGCATCGCACACTGACGCGGGGTGCTGGCCAATATGTTCGCTGGCCGGCTCGTCGGGCTTGCCGGACACTCTCGAACTCGCGCCGTTTGGGAAAAATCCGATGTAAGCACCCTGTGCAACAGGAACGGCCACGGCGCCGGGCGGCCCACTCAAGCCAAGCCTGCGCCGCCACAGCTCGCGGCCGTCTGCGGTAAGGGCTCGTATCACGCTTCCGTCCGGGCACGTTTCTTCGACGTAGAGATCGGGTCCGTTCGCGCTGGGCACGGCCTGAGTGATCTTTGCCGCCTTGCAGCCTGGGGTCGGAGAAACCGACCATAGCAGAGTGCCAGCCGGCATATCGCCGGCGCTACGTATCTCAATCGAGGCGTCGGCCGTGTCGGCTTCTGCCGACGCCGTGAGCAGCACGCTTGGCGAGGCTTCCCGCGCCTCGACCGTCACGTCGTCGCCATTCACGGTGATCACGGCCGCGTTCTGCGGAGAAATTCCCCATCGGACGTTGTGGCGGATGCGACCGTCCTTGCCGACTGCGCGGAAGGTGTGCCTCTCGCCGACCAGCATTGTCGCCTTGTCCGGCGAGATGATCATCGCGCGTTCTTGTGCATGGGCGCAGGGCCCTGGCAGCGAAACGGCGATGGCGACGGTTAGGGCTAGGGTGATCACCAATCCGCCGTCATGAAGACGGGATGTAGGCACGGAGACGTTCCTCGCTGTCTCTTGTTTACTCTGGTAGTCGGCTAGCGAAAAGTTACTTTAGAGCGAAAATTTGGGATCAGAACCCGCACAGCTCGTGTCGGGGAATGCCCCGTGCGGCGATTCCTGGTGCGATGATCGATTGCCGCCGACGGCAATGACCCTCAAATCGTCAGCCAAATCGCCGCGCCGTAGAGGGAAGTCAAATCGCTTTAACGTAGTTATTTAAGTAGCTTGTTATCATAGCATTGCGTGGAAATTATTCCGCAGGACTTGAAGTCTGTAACCAGCTTGCGATTCATTGGCTTGGAGGGCGTTTGCACCATTTCTGGTGCTGCCAGCGAAAGCTTTTGACCGCTGAGGTCGCTGAGAAAATCCGCAGAGAGCGCAGAGAAAGTCTCGAAGAACAATGGCCCCCTCCGCCCGTGGGGAACGAACGCAGCATTTTCCCGACATCTGTGTCCGCAGTCGAAGCATCCCTACCCGGCGTTGGAGTCCGCGCGAAGAGTCGGGCCTCTCGAATCAGCGTGCGGCGAACACGGATCTTAATTCGTGCGGATGATCCACCAGAACATCGGGAGGTTCATTCAACATGGTATGCGGGGCGAAGCCGTAGGTTACGCCGATGGTCACCATGCCGGCGTTGCGTCCGGTGGTGACGTCAACGTGAGAGTCGCCGACGATCGCGGCATGCTGAGACGATACGCTAAGCTCTTCGAGCAGCTTGCGCGCACCCTCGGGATCCGGCTTCTTGGTGGCGAAACTGTTGCCGCCGTAGATCTGCGAGAAAAATTTTCCCAGGCCGAGTGCTTCTACGATCGCGCGCGAAGGTATCACCGGCTTGTTCGACAGCACCGCCAGTTTGCGCGGCGATCCGTTCGACGATCCGTCCGACGATGCACCCGCCGAATTCTGAATCGCGGCCAGCGCCTCGGCAATTCCAGCGTAGACCGTGGTGTGGTCAAGCTTGTGCTCGCGATAGTACTTCAGAAAAAATTCGAGCCCCTGGCGGACGATCGCTTCGTCCACTTCCTCGCCGCCCAGCGCGCGTTGAATCAGAACCGGCGCGCCGTCGCCCACATAGCTGGCAATGATGTCCTCGGGCAACTCCGGCCGCCCAATATGGCGCAGCGCCGCGTTGACCGAATGCACCAGGTCAAGCCGCGAATCGATCAGCGTGCCGTCAAGGTCGAAGATCACCAGCTGGATGGAGCGTGCATCAAAAGCGCGGCGAGTGCGAATCATCTGCTTCCAGAATAAAGCACGCGGAGCTTTGCCGTCAGCCCGTTACTCACCGATCGATGTCATCCCGCAGGAGCGCGCTGAGCGCTCCGTAGGGACCTTACGATGCTCGAATGCGGTTGTAGCGGTGCGAGGAATGCCTGCGGCGCTTGCTGTGAGGTATCGCCCGTCCACGGCATCGGCGGCTGCGGCATGCGTACGGTCGCTCGCCCGGCTTTCGCCGCGCTCACGATGACATCAATCGGTGGGAGTGCGCTGGACATTCGACCATATTTCCGGTAATATCGAAATATGAGTGCCGCTCCAGCCAAGCCGTCCGCCGCCAAAGCCGGCGAACGCGTCGCCAAGTACGCCGACATGTTTTCCGCCATGGGCACCGAGCCTCGGCTGCGCATCATGCAGTTGCTGCTGACGGCGCATCCTGAGGGACTTGTGGTCGGCGAGATTCAGGAAGAGCTGGACATTCCCAACTCGACGCTCTCGCACCATCTCGACAAACTTCGGACCGAAGGTCTGGTCGAGGTGCAGCGCAAGGGGACGTTTCTTCGTTACACGGCGAACACAGTCGCGTTGCAGGAATTGCTGGGATTTCTCTACGCCGAGTGCTGCACGCGGAACAAAGCGTTGAAGCCGCAGGACATCATTCAAATCTGCAAGTAGGAGGAATTTCATGAGCACGACTGAGAGCACGGACATTAAGGACGTCGTCAGGCAGAAATACGGCGAAGCCGCGCTGCGGGTGAAGTCAGGAGGCAGTTCCTGCTGCGGTGCGACGGCCAGCACGGGCTGTTGCGATCCCATCACAACCAATCTCTACGACGCGGCGCAGGCCGGGCAGATTCCCGAAGAGGCGCTGCTGGCTTCGCTGGGCTGCGGCAATCCCACGGCGCTGGCGCAATTGAATGCGGGCGAGACGGTTCTCGATCTTGGCTCCGGCGGCGGCATTGATGTGCTGCTGTCGGCGCGGCGCGTCGGGCCGACCGGCAAAGCCTACGGTCTCGACATGACCGGCGAGATGCTGGCGCTGGCCAACGAAAACAAGCGCCGCGCGGGCGTCGCGAATGTCGAGTTCCTGAAAGGCGAGATCGAGAACATTCCGCTGCCCGACAATTCCGTCGACGTCATTATTTCCAACTGCGTGATCAATCTCTCCGCCGACAAAGATAAAGTTTTGCGTGAGGCGTTTCGCGTGCTGAAGCCGGGCGGACGTTTCGCCGTGTCCGATGTGGTGACTCGCGGCGCGATTCTGCCGGAGATTCGGCAGAGCATTCTCGCGTGGGTGGGCTGCATTGCCGGGGCGCTCGAAGAAGATGACTATCGCAGCAAGCTGGGCGCGGCTGGATTCGAGAAGATTGAGATCGAGCCTACGCGCATCTATCGCGCCGAAGATGCTCGCGAATTTCTTTCCGGGCAGGGAATCGATGTGGACGCGATCGCGCCGCAGGTCGATGGAAAATTTCTGAGCGCGTTTCTGCGCGCCGTGAAGCCCAGCGTTTCGCAAGCCAGTCTTGCACAGACAAGTCTTACCCAAGCCAGTCCCGCCAAGGAGCCATGCTGTGGTCCGACGTGCTGCAGCTAACCGGATATGACTATGCCGAAGCACTACAACGTTTTATTTCTGTGCACCGGGAACTCGGCGCGCTCAATCATGGCTGAAGCCATCATGAATCAGAAGGGTCAGCCGAACTTCAGCGCTTTCAGCGCAGGCAGCCAGCCCACCGGAACCGTTCGTCCCGAGGCGGTGCGGCAACTGGAGTCGGCTCACCTGCCGGTCGCAGGGCTGCGCAGCAAAAGCTGGGACGAATTCGCTAAGCCGGACGCTCCTCACCTCGATTTCGTTTTCACGGTCTGTGACAACGCTGCCAACGAAGTCTGCCCCATCTGGCCCGGCCAGCCCATGACGGCGCACTGGGGCATTCCCGATCCGGCGGCGGTAAAAGGAACGCCAGAGCAACTGGAGAAGGCCTTTCGCGAAGCTTTCTTTCTGCTCGACCGCAGAATCAGTCTCTTTCTGAGCCTTCCGTTGTCGACCCTGGACCGGTTCTCGCTCAAGAAAGAGATCGACGACATCGGGCGGCAATGAAATTCACCGAATGAAATTCCGATAACGATCTTCACCCAATGAATTTCACCTTGCGATCTCGTGTGGTCGTTGAATTTACCGGCACGGCATTTCTGCTGATGGCCGTGGTGGGATCGGGCATCATGGCCGAGCGGCTCTGCGCCGGCAATGTCGGCCTGGCGCTGCTGGCGAATTCGGTTGCGACCGGAGCGGCGCTGGTGGCGCTGACACTCGCGCTTGGCCCGATTTCGGGAGCGCACCTCAATCCTGTGGTCACGCTGGCTGATGCGGTGCAGCGCGGCATCGCGTGGCGCGAAGTGCCGGTCTACGTCGCGGCTCAAATCGCGGGAGCCTTTGCCGGAGTGGCAGCCGCGCACGGGATGTTTGGCCTGCCGGTATTTTTTGCGTCTCATCATGCGCGCAGCGGCTCCGCTCTTTGGTTCAGCGAGTTCATCGCGACGTTCGGACTGCTGGCGGTGATCTGGGGTTGCACACGAAGCAGCGCTCGCGTGCAATCGTCCGCGGTTTCGTTTGCCGTGGGGGCTTACATTGCCGCGGCCTATTGGTTTACGTCTTCGACGTCGTTCGCCAATCCTGCCGTGACGCTGGCGCGCGCCGCCAGCGACACCTTCGCGGGAATTCGTCCGGTCGATGCTCCGGGTTTTATCCTGGCGCAGATCGCCGGTACAGTTGCAGCTGTGCTGTGTTTTCGCTGGCTGGCTCTCTCGCAGTTGAGCCCGGGCAAAGAAAAAGCTTGAGCGAATCTGGTCAACAGAATTTGCTCGCATCTGCTCGCCCGAGTCCGCATAACCTCGCCCGCACAATCTGTCTCATGGTCGGACCGAGCCCGCGAAAAATCAAAATTTCCGTGCTTTTCCAACCCCCGGTTACCATTTACAATCCAACAGGTTCTGAACCGCTGGCAGAATCCCGGGACGGCGGCCGGAATCTAACGAAAGCAAGGGGACCCAGGAACCGGATGGCTACGACGAAGACCGACCCCAAGCTGCCGCTTGCCGCAAACGGCAAGAAGGCCAAGCTTTATGAGGGACTTACGCGGGAGCAACTCATCCAGGCCTACCGCGTTATCTACACCTCCCGCCGCATTGACGATCGCGAGATTCTTCTTAAACGCCAGCAGAAAATTTATTTTCAAATGTCCGGGGCGGGGCATGAGGGCATTGGCGCGGCCGCCGGGCTGGCGCTGAAGCCAGGCTACGACTGGTTTTATCCGTATTACCGCGACCGCGCGTTGTGCCTGGCGCTGGGCGTTCAGCCTTACGACATGTTTTTGCAGGGAGTGGGTGCGGCCGATGATCCCAGTTCGGGCGGGCGGCAGATGCCTTCGCACTGGAGTTATCCCAAGCTGAACATTGTGACGCAGTCGTCGCCGACGGGGTCGCAGATCTTGCAGGCAGTGGGGTGTGCCGAGGCTGGGCGATATTTGGCGCGGCATCCGAAGTCGGCCGAGATTCCAAGTTCTCCACTTCTCGCAAAAGACGCGAGAAATGGGGCACCCGGTTCTGATTTTCTGCCCGGTTCCCATGCTGATTACCGGCAGTTCAAGAACGTTTCCTTTCAGGGCGATGAAGTCACTTACGTTTCATTGGGCGATGGCACTTCGAGTGAAGGCGAGTTTTGGGAGGCGATGAACGCCGCGGCCCTCGGCAAGTTGCCGGTGATTTTCTGCGTCGAAGATAACGGCTACGCGATTTCGGTTCCCGTGGAAGTGCAGACCGCGGGGGGAAGCATTTCGCGGCTGGTTTCGGGATTTCCTAATTTTCATTTCGAAGAAGTGGACGGGACTGATCCGGTGGCGAGTTACGCCGCGTTTACTCGCGCCGTACGTTATTGCCGCGAGGGACATGGGCCGGCGTTTGTGCATGCGCATGTGATTCGTCCGTATTCGCACTCGCTGTCGGATGACGAGCGGCTATATCGTCCGGACGCCGAGCGGGAACGCGACGCGCAGCGCGATCCGGTGACCCGCACGCAGATGTTTCTGCTGCGCGAAGGGATTCTGGACGAGAAGGGAATCAACCAGCTCGAAAAAGAAGTCGACGCCGAGTTACAGATTGCGGTTGATCGCGCGCTCGAGGCGCTGCCACCTGCTCCGGAGAGCATTACGAAGTTTGTCTACTCGCCGGATCTTGATCCTTCATCGGCGGCGTTCGATACGCAGCCGATCGTCGCGGAAGTTCCGGCCGACGGCAAGAAGCTCCCGGCCAAGACCATGGCTGACCTGATCACCGCGACCTTGCGCGATGAGATGAAGCGCGATGAGCGCATCGTGATTTTCGGCGAAGATGTGGCCGATTGCAGCCGCGAAGAATATTTGAAGCGCAAGCTGGTCAAGGGCAAGGGCGGAGTATTCAAGCTCACGTTCGGACTGCAGAATGAGTTTGGCAACGACCGTGTGTTTAACGCCCCGCTGGCCGAGGCCGCCATCGTTGGTCGCGCCACCGGCATGGCTACGCGCGGATTGAAGCCGGTGGTGGAGATTCAGTTCTTCGACTACATCTGGCCCGCGATGATGCAGATTCGCGACGAGTTGAGCGTGATCCGCTGGCGCTCGAATAATGGATTTTCCTGCCCGGTGGTGATTCGCGTGGCCATCGGCGGATATTTGACCGGCGGCGCCATTTATCACTCGCAGTGCGGCGAGAGCGTGTTCACACATATTCCTGGACTGAGGGTTGTGTTTCCGTCGAACTCTCTTGACGCTGCGGGGCTGTTGCGCACGGCGATTCGCTGCGACGATCCGGTGCTGTTTCTGGAGCACAAGCGGCTGTATCGCGAATCGTTCGGGCGCGCCGCTTATCCCGGACCGGACTACATGATTCCGTTCGGCAAGGCGAAGATCGTGCATCCCGGGACTGATCTGACCGTGATCACCTATGGCGCAGTCGTGCCGCGCGCGCTGCAAGCCGCCCAGAAACTCGAACGCGAGCAGGGGGTGAAGGTCGAACTGATCGATTTGCGCTGCCTGAATCCGTTTGACTGGGACACGATCGCCGAATCAGTTTCTAAAACCAATCGCGCGCTCGTAGCCTATGAAGATACTTTGAGCTGGGGCTACGGCGCGGAGATCGCCGCCCGCATCGCCGACCAGCTTTTCGACAAACTCGACGCGCCGGTCCGGCGCGTGGCCGCGAAAGATGTGTTCGTCGCTTACCAGCCGATTCTCGAAGACGCGATCCTGCCGCAGCCCAATGATTTGTTTCTGGCGATGAAAGAACTGTCGGAGTATTGAAAAGCAGTTGTCAGTAAATCGTGGTCAGTTCCCAGTAAAGCCCATTGTCATCCTGAACCGGGGCGAAGCCGCGGTGAGGGACCTTACGACCGTGGACGGAGCCGTGCAGTCGCCCGGATTCGAGGCAACGATGCACCACGCGACGGTTCCTTCCACTTCCTTTTAACAACTAACTGACGCAAGGTCCTTCACGCTGGCTCGGGCCAGCATGAAGGATGACAGCTATCTCGACTTGCTTTCTGCTGCCATAGCGCTTCTGACGGTCGGCTCCGGATCCTGCGAAAAGAGAGCAGCATAAATGCCCCCGCCTATGGCGCCGCCGATTAACGGCGCAACCCAGAACATCCACAACTGCTGCAGCGCCCAGCCGCCGGCGAAGATGGCCGGGCCGGTGCTGCGCGCAGGATTCACCGAAGTATTGGTTACCGGGATGCTGATCAGGTGGATCAGGGTCAGGCAAAGCCCAATGGCAATGGGCGCGAAGCCTTTGGGCGCGCGAATGTCGGTCGCGCCCATGATCACCATCAGGAAAAATGCTGTAAGCACGACTTCGGCAACGAAACCGGCCAGTAGCGAATAGCCCTGCGGAGAGTGTTCGCCGTATCCGTTCAGGGCGAAACTCGCATGGACGTCGAAGCTGGGAATTCCGCTGGCGATGGTGTAGAGCACGCCCCCCGCGGCGATCGCTCCTACGAGTTGGGCGACTACGTAGGGCAGCAATTCCGAGGCCGGGAAGCGTTTGCCCACCACCAGCCCCAGGCTCACCGCGGGATTCAAATGGCAGCCGGAGACGTGGCCAAGGGCGAAGGCCATGGTCAGAACGGTGAGCCCGAAGGCGAGCGCGACGCCGGCGTAGCCGATGCCGACATTGGGGACGCCGGCGGCCAACACGGCGGCGCCGCATCCGCCAAACACCAGCCAGAAAGTTCCGAAAAATTCCGCTGCTGCGCGTTTACCGATGGGCATAGGATCTCCTTGAGCCTGACGACGGTTAGCTGATATTTCGGGGCCTGATTATGGGACGCAGAAGATTAGCACAAGCGGATTGGAATCAGAAAGGGTGAAACTTGCTTACGAGTGGGACCGCATTTCTTGCGCGATGTCATCCTGAACGCTGGCGAAGCCAGGGTGAGGGACCGTACGTCGGCGGGCGATCACGATGCGCTGAACGGGAAGCATCGACAGGGCATGTTTTCGCCTCGGGTCCCGACTGCCACACGGCCCATTTCCACAGTCGGTCCCACACCGCGCTTCGCCCGGTCCAGGATGACAGGTTCACAATGAATTCTTAGTTACGAACGCTTTCCGCGCAAGGCGATCTGGATTGTCCGTTCCCCCAGACAATGCTAGGCTGCGAAGGAGTGGATTCCGCGATCTCCAATCCGTTGAAGACGGCTCGTTCTGCACCTTCGGTGTCGACCCGCCTGGCGCAGTGGCTGCAGTCGGCTTCGGCTGAGGTATGGGTTAAATTTCTGCTGGCGCTGGTGGGGCTGGGACTGGCGTTTGCTACCGCGCTGTTTTCGACGGTCTCGCGCGATGCCGGGAACCTCTGGGCGACGGTGATTCTGGCTTCGACTTCTCTGGTGCTGGCCACGCTGGTCGGACTGGTGACCGTGCCCTACCTGGCGCGTCGCGTGGCGGTCGAGCGGCTGCGCGAGTCGTTCGATTTCGATGTAACCCGCGCGGGCATTGTGTATGTGATCGTCACGCTGGTGATTGGCATTGCCGCGCTCAACACGGGCAATAATCTTCTCTACATTGTGGTCGCTGCCATGCTGGCGGCGATTCTGGTTTCGGGCGTGGTTTCGGCGTGGGTGCTGCGTTATCTGGAACTCGATGTCCGGCTGCCGGAGCATGTTTTTGCCGGGCGGCCTGTAGCCGGCCGGATTGTGCTGCACAATCCGCGGCGAGTTTTGCCGTCGTTTTCCATTCGCGTGGTTTCGACGCGCAAGAAAAGAAAGAAGCCGTCGAAGCAGTGGCAGTGGGAAGTCACGACGTTTTCGTTTCCCTTCAATCGGCCGACGGACCGGCAATGGGTAAGGCTGCCGGACCGGCGGTTGCGGCGGGTGACCGTGGTTCCTCCTCCGCCGGGAATTTTTCAGGGGATGGCTTACTTTCCGTTTCTGCCGCCGCAGGCGGAAGTGTCGGCCGATCTGGAGTTGCGATTCGAGCAGCGTGGGCGATATCGCGAGTCCAGCTTTGGGTTGGCGACGCGCTTCCCGTTCGCGTTTCTGACTAAAACGCGGCATGTTTCGCTGCCGCGCGAGGTGCTGGTTTATCCGCGGATTGAGCCGACGCAGGAAGTTTTCGAGATTCTGCCGCTGGTGCGCGGGGAGTGGGAAAGTTTTATGCGCGGGCGCGGATCGGATCTCTACATGATTCGCGAATACATGCCGGAGGATTCGGCGCGGCATGTGGACTGGAAGGCGACCGCGAAGTCTGGCTCGTTGAAGGTGCGCGAGTTCGCCCGCGAGGACGAGCGGCGGATGTGCATCGCATTCGACAATCCCGAGCCGGGATTGATTTCGGAACGCGCCTACGAAAAGGCGGTCGATCTGACCGCGTCGCTGGCCTGGCATTTTTCCACGCAGGAAGCGGAAGTTTCGTTCGTGGTGCCGGGGCGTCCGCGCACCCGCGATCTGCACGAATTTCTGGCGTGGCTGGCGGTGATTGAGCCGGGCATGGTTCCTGAGGGGCCGAGCCCGCCGGGAACGATCGCCACCGATGCCAAGGACTCGCGGGTGAACCGGGCCGCGGGATATCGCGATCCTCTCAGTGAAATGAATCTGGGCGCCTCCGACGACTACAACATTGTGATTACTGCGCGCCCGCGCGGGACGCTGCCGGAGGCGCTGTGGAACTCGTCGTATTTTGTGTTCGCGGCAGCCGATGAGGTGTCGCGGACGGCGATTTCCAGGTAGTTTCGAGCACTCCTAGTTTCAAATCGGCCCAAATCAGTCTGTATTTCCACTTGCCCGAACCTTTTTCGCTTTCTTTCCGCCACATCTTGGGCATATACTCGCGCCGCGATCGTTGCTTTTGGACCGCTCGGAGCCCTGCATTCCCGGAGGTGTCAAATGCGAATCTGCGACCTGATTAAGGATCAGGAGACCTACCAGGCTGAACTTGGCCACACTGTGCTTGAGACTGTGCGAGCGATGGTGGAGCACAATATCGGCGCGGTGCCGGTCGTACACAACGGAAAGCTGGCCGGAATTTTTTCCGAGCGTGATCTCATGCGGCGCGTGGTGGCGGAAAGCCGCGATCCGCGCAGCACCTGCATGGCTGAGGTGATGACCGACGATCCCCTGACTATCAACATGAACGAGGACGTGGCTGACTGCATGGCGCTCATGCGGCGCCACGGTTTCCGGCACCTGCCGGTGTGCCACGACGGCCAGCTGATTGGCATGGTCTCGCTGCGAGACATCCTGTTGCACGATCTGGACGAGAAGGATGATGAGGTGCGCATGATGCGCGCCTACATCTATTCCACGCCGGACGCGTAGGATTTGAGTTTGCGCTGAACGTCCCATCGTCGATCCCCGGGGGCCGATCGCTAGCCCTCGGTCGGTAGTCCCCGGTCGTTGGCCGCCAGCGCTTGACCATCAATCGAACCCCAACGGCTGGAATCCGGATCCTCCCATCGCCTTCCCGAGTTGCACTAATCCTGTAGCACGAAGGTAACCTTGCGCCCTGTTACTGCCCACGGTAACGTTACCTACGATTACTTCAGTCCATTGAACAGAGGGTAGGGAAACGTTAACGTTGCAGTACAACCGGCTCGGTTGTTCTTGAGGCGAAGCGGCAAAAAGCGGCAAACATGAGCGAGCGAATCCGAATCCTCTATTACGCGCTCTGGTTCGCGCATCCCCTGTTCCTGACGGGGGTTGCCGCGGTCATGCTGAAGCGTGGCCTGCACCGCAAGTTTCAGTATTTTTTTGGCTACATCATCACACAGCTGGTCACTTTCGCCATCGTATATTCCGCCTACAAGCACAGTTCCTCCGTCCTGTTTCACCTTTACTGGTGCTGTGACGCGCTGAGCGTGGCCTTTGGCTTTGCCGTGATTCACGAAGTGTTCGTGGATGTGTTCCGCGCCTTCCATACGCTGCGCGATCTGGGCACGGTGCTGTTCAAGTGGGCCGGACTGGTGATGCTGCTGGTGGCGGGAGTGGTCTCGGTTTCCACGAATTCTCCGACCATGTCGCCGGTGCTTCAGGCAATTGTCACTTCGCAACGTTGCGTGCGCATCATCCAGGTGGGGATGGTCCTATTCCTGCTGTTCTTTGCCCACTATGTCGGCATCAGCCGGAGGCAGCACAGCTTTGGCATTGCGTTCGGATTCGGGGCTTACGCACTGGTGGAACTGGTGCTGATCTCGTCGTGGGTGGGAAATCACCTGGGCGGCGCGTGGATGAGTATTGTGAACATGGCCGCTTACAATTGCAGCCTGATGTTGTGGCTGGGCTACGTGGCGGTGAGCAGTCCGGCGCGGGATGTGTCGACGTCGCTGCTGCAGCCGCGGCGTTGGGAGCAGAGCCTGACCGATATTCACCACCCGTTGCCGGCGGATTCCTTGATTCCGATGTTCGAGGGGATGGTGGACCGGGCGCTTTCTCGGGCACCCCATGATGCGACGCCGCTTCCGAGCGATCGCGCCGCAGCAAGCGCCCGCGCAGCGGCGGCCGGTACCGGCGGCTTTAATATTCCTGCGGTGTCGAGCAACAAACCCTAGTCTTAAATCCTGCCCTAGATTTTTCCTGAAATCGTAACGTCGCGGCGAGCGAATTCACGCGCGACGGCCTTTCTTTTGTACGCAAGCAATGCTTTAGGAATGCACCCTAAGAACCTGAAAATAGGATGGTAGTGGCGCGCTTCGTGTTTAGGTGGGGAGGGAGCTCGAGGGTGGAATATCGGTAGGGTGAAATTTTTTGCACACAGCCCTTGACACGTGTCCTATAATGCTGCACCGCGGAAAAGTTTCCTCAGGAGAAACCCTACGCGGCAATAGGAGACGAACCCATGAAACGTGCACTCAGGATTTCGATCCTGATGGTAGGACTAGTGGGCACATTTGTGGCAGCTGCCGTCCAACAGGTTCCCGCCCTGGACGGTGGTCCACTTATTCTGTGCCCACCCGGAAGTCGTGGTTGCCAATCAACCCTGCCACCGCAGTAGAACCGGTAGCAGGCCAGACCGCAAGGTCACTAAAGTAACTTGAGGTAATGTGTCGTAGTAACAGTATCCTGGGCCGAAAACTGGGGGCTCGCAATCTTCGGGCTGTCGGGGAACTCATATATACCCCGCCAGCCCTACTTTTTTGCGCCGAAGAGTTTTCGGAATGAGTTTTCGAATCAGAAGGAACGGTTCCGGCGAACTAGCCCAGCGCTCGCTTCAACTCGGCCGCATCGAAGACGGGCGGCTGGCAGGTTGATCCTGAACACAAGACGGCGAACGATTTTCCCGCACCCAGTCCGGGAAGATGTGGAATGGTCGCCGCCAGTTGCGACGGTAGATTTTCCGCGACCGCCTGCCCGGCTGCGATGCGGAGGGTCGACTTGTTGAATGCGAAGGGAGCGACCGCGGCCGCGAGCAACTTGTCAGCCGCGTCTTGATCCGCGTCGTCGGCGATCACCACCACTTGCACCGGACTGTCGAGCATCTGCACGACGGCGATTCCGTAGGTTGCGGCGAAGATTCCGAACTGTTCCACCACCCCAGCGAAAGTTTCGAGCGTGAGCTCCGCTTGGTCGCGATAGGCTGTGTCGCCGGTGTAGTGATGCATCCGAAGGAGGGCGATCGTGGCCATGGGATTTCCGGCAGGCGTGGGTGAGTCTTGCAGCGGTTTGCGCCGCGTCGCCAGCACGCCCAGACTTTTGCCGTCGGCTGCCGGCTCGCTGTCGAAGAATCCGCCGGAGGTTGCGTCGTAAAAGCGGGCGATCATCGCGTCAGCGATGGCCCGGCCGAACTTGTAGTAGCTGAGATCGGCCGTGGCTTCGTAAGCGTCGAGGCAGGCAAGGGCCGTGAAGGCATAGTCGTCGAGCAGTCCAGCAACTTCTCGGTGCGCTGCTGCGGGATCGGAATACGACACAACATGCAGCAGCAGACCTTGGCCAGACTTTGGTTTCCAGGCCTCCGCCAACACGCGATCGAGCGACCGCAGGGCGAAGTGGCGCGCGTCGGGCAAGCCCAGCACCTTGGCAGCCTCCAGATACGCGGAAACGCACAGGCTGTTCCAGCCGACGTAGACCGTTTTGTCGATATAGGGCGTTGGCCGTAAGAGCCGCGCCGCATACATTTTTTTCTTCGCCGCCGCCAGCAGTTCCTGCACGCGATCAGGAGTTAACTTCAGCCGCGTTGCGATTTCTTCGACCGATGCCCGCACGTAGAGAACGTTCTTCGCCGGATTGTGATGCATCTCACCGACTTCGTTGATGTCGTAATGCAGCGCCGCGACTTGCGCTTCTAGCTCGCTCAGAACCGCGCGCGTCTCGTCGAGCGTCCAGGTGAAGTAGTCGCCGTCGTCGTCCATGTTGATGTCGGCGTCCTGCGAGCCGTAGAAGCCGCCGCGCTCGCGATCGCTGAGCCACTCGTCCATCCAGCGGATAATGTCGCGCGCGACCTCGGCGAAAAACTTGTCGCCTGTTGCCTGATAGCCGTGGACATAATTCCTGAGCAGCTCCGAGTTGTCGTAGCACATCTTCTCGAAGTGCGGGACCACCCAGCGCTCGTCGACCGAATAGCGATGAAAGCCGCCGGCGAGCTGGTCGTAGACGCCGCCGTTGGCCATGTGCTCCAGCGTGGTGAGAATCAGATTTTTCAGCGAAGCGTGGACTCCCTCGTTCATGCCGGTGGCGGAAGCCCCGCGCGCGTAACGCTCAATCAACAGATCGAGCGCCGACGGGTGAGAAAATTTCGGCGCCTGCCCAAACCCGCCGTTGTGCGGATCGAACATGCGCATAGCTGCTGCTTGGATGGCCGTAATCACCGAAGAGGTAACTCGCCCATCTTTTCCCGCGAAGGACTCCGACTGGGCGATGGTGGTCTCGACCATTTTGGCCTGGTCGACTACGTCGCCGTGCTTCTCGGCGTAAGCATTGGCGATGCTGAGCAGCACGCGGCGAAAACTCGGGCGGCCGTAGCCGTCCTGCGGCGGAAAATATGTGCCGCCGTAAAACGGGATTCCGTCGGGCGTGAGGAACGCGGTGAGCGGCCATCCACCTTGCCCGCTGACCGCCTGCACCGCCGCCTGATAGCGGCTGTCGATGTCTGGCCGCTCGTCGCGATCAACTTTCATTGCGACGAAGTGCTGGTTCACAATCGCAGCAATTTCAGGATCGTCGTAGGACTCGCGATCCATCACATGACACCAGTGGCACCACACCGCGCCAATGTCGAGCAACATCGGCTTGTTGTCCCGCTGCGCCGCGGCGAAAGCCTCCGGCCCCCACTCATGCCACTGAATCGGCTGGTGCATGGCAGAGCGCAAGTAGGCGGAGGAAGCGCGGGCGAGGGAATTGAGGGTGGTGGTGGTCATGGAGTCCAGTTTATCTCGAATTTCTAAGGTAGAGGTGGCTTGACCTGCGTTACGTAACGCATTACGATCAACCATGATCCGGTCGATCCGCCACAAAGGGTTGAAGCGCCTTTACGAGGACGACAATGCGCGCGGTGTGACGCCGGAACACGCGGGGAAGCTGCGGGACATACTGGTCAGGCTCGATGCCGCCAGCACGCCAGCTGACATGGGCTTGCCGGGGTTTCGACTGCATGCTCTGAAGGGCGGGCTCGAAGGTCGGTGGGCCGTAACCGTGCGTGCAAACTGGCGAGTGATTTTTCGTTTTGCCGAAGGCGACGCGCTTGACGTTGATTATGTCGACTATCATTGAAGGAGTTTGATCATGCCGATGAAGAATCCACCCCATCCCGGCGGCTTCGTGTTGCGTCAGTGCATTGAACCGATGGGGTTGACGATTACTCGAGCTGCTGCGGCCCTCGGAGTGACGCGTACCACCCTGTCAGAATTGGTCAACGAAAAGCGCGGAATATCCCCAGAAATGGCGGTGCGCCTCTCGAAGGTATTTGGCGGCAGCGCGGCTACCTGGCTTACTCAGCAAGCTCACTACGATCTGGCTCAGGTCCCTGCCGAGCGCATTAAGCTGAAGCGCTTGGAATTCGCCTAGGGAATCGCGGGAGAACCGGCGGGCTAAGAAGTGGAACGAGCCGCAGCATCTGGGGGAGGAGTGCTGCTGTACTTCGGCAGCCCGCAGTGCACACAGCGCCTGGCTAGAAAACCCAGGTTGTACCACCATGTTCCGGAGAACCAATCGCCGCAGTTCGGACACCGCCAGAGATTGACGCGTATCCCGCTGACGGCAAAAACAACCATCCAGAGGAACGCCACGACAAATCCCGGAGTGATCGTGTCGAATAGCTGGACGGAAAGGGCTCCGATGCTGAAACAGACAGGAACGTAGAGTACGAAAACGATAAGAAAAATATTTCTGATTCGCTTGTATTCTCGCCAGTCATCTTCGTAGCCAGCCATGTCTGCCCCTAAGACTCGAACTCCATTTTACTGCGTCCTGTTTGACAGGGTGGGACTTCCGATGGCTACCCTTCCGCCACTTCATCGAGTCGCGCCAGCGTGTCCGGATATCTCCGCACGAGCAGCACCAACGCCGCCGCCTGCGGATTCGGTTTCGCGCGGCCCTGTTCCCATTTCTCCAGCGTTCGCTCGTTGATCCGCAGTTTGCGGGCGAAGACGGCCCGCGAGCAGTGCAGCTTCTTTCGCGTGTCCCGGATCAGCCTGGAATCGACTTTGGGCAGAGGTGCGGCCTCGACCTTATAGCTGCGCAGCGTGATCTTGCCCTCGCGCTGCGACTTCATCGCGCCCACGCCTTCCAGCAGTTCGGAAAAAATGTCTCGCTTCGCCATTAGTGCATCAGCTATACGCTTTCAGCGTATAGCTGTCAAAAACGGATACTCCGCCGAACTGGCATGTTAGCCTGAATCATCTTCAATTCCATACGGGGAGTTCATGGCGAATAATCCTTCTCATCTCGATCTGCAGGCTATTGCGAAAGAGGTTGTCCAGCAGCATGGGTTTCTGCCCGATTTTCCGCCCGAAGTGCCCAAGCAGTTGGCTGACTTGAGAGCGCATCCACCGCAGATCGCGGCCACTGCCGACATCCGCGACCTGCGGAATTTGCTGTGGTCATCGATTGATAACGACACTTCCCGCGACCTCGACCAGATTGAAGTGGCCGAGCTCGCTGCCAATGGCGATGTGAAGGTGATGGTCGGCATTGCGGACGTGGATTCATTCGTCCCCAAAGGAACCCCGATCGACCTGCACGCCGCGCGTGAAACCACGACTGTGTATGCCGGCGTGCGCAACTTTCCCATGCTGCCGGAAGAGCTTTCCACGGGAAAGACTTCGCTGCTGGAAAATCAGGATTGCCTGGCCGTGGTGACTGAATTCATGGTCGATGCCAACGGAATTGTGAGCTCGCCCAATGTTTATCGCGCCGTAGTGCGCAACAAGGCGCAGCTGCAATACAACTCGGTGGGCGCCTGGTTGGAAGGGAAGGCGGCGCCGCCGACGAAAGTTGCAGCTTCGAGCGATCTGCAGGCGCAACTGAAATTGCAGGATGAAACCGCACAGAAGCTGAAGAGCCAGCGCTTTCAGCACGGCGCGCTAAGCCTGCAGACCGACGAGTTGCAACCGATCCTGCTGAACGATCAGGTGATCGATGTGGCGAACGCGCAGAAAAATCACGCCACCGAATTGATTGAAGATTTCATGATTGCGGCCAATGGCGTGGTCGCCAGGCTGCTGGAAAAAGTTTCTTCCTTGCGGCGCATCGTGCGCACTCCCGAGCGCTGGGACCGCATTGTGCAACTGGCCGCTGCGAGGGGTAACGAGAAACTTCCCGCGGAGCCGGACTCGAAAGCGCTCAACGAATTTCTGCTGCGCCGCAAGGCTGCCGATCCCGATCACTTTGCCGACGTGTCGCTGGCAGTGATCAAACTGATTGGCCCGGGAGAATATGTACTGGAGCGCCCGGGCGAGGTCGCGCCCGGACACTTCGGGCTCGCGGTGCAGGACTATACGCACTCCACCGCGCCCAACCGCCGTTTTGTGGATATCGTCTCGCAACGCATCCTCAAGGCGCTGCTGGCAGGACAGAAAAATCCTTACTCCGACGCCGAGCTCACGGCCATCGCATCGAATTGCACACTGAAAGAAGATGCCGCCAAGAAAGTCGAACGCGACATGGCCAAGCGGCTGGCCGCGGTCGCGCTGCAGAAACGAATTGGCGAAGTCTTCGACGCCATGGTTACCGGCGCGAGTGAGAAGGGAACCTTCGTCCGGATACTGCAACCTCGGGTAGAGGGAATGCTCGTGCAAAATCCGCAGGGACTCGACGTGGGCGACAAGCTGAAGGTCAAACTCGTTCGCACCGACGTGCAGAGGGGATTCATCGACTTCGCCCGCGCCTAGCTATTCCCGTCACCCATCCCGCTCGCCGCTGCACCGGCTCAAGCTGGCACCACAACAGCCAATACCCGCGCCCATGGCCGCAAGTTAACCTATGGGGTAATCGCTGGTGCGGAAAGTCGTGGGGCGCATTTATTTGTGCAGATGGCGAAATCTCGTTTCCCTGCTCTTGATCACAATTCTGCCTGTGTCTCTGTGGGCAGATGATGTTTCTGCCGCCATGTTGCGCAGCAACGGCGTGGGCGTGTTCGTGAACAAGAATCCTGCCTCCCCCGCCAACGCATTATTCTCCGACGACCTGATCGAAACCCAAAAGGCTGCGATCGCGCGCATCGACACCGGCGGGTCCACGGCTGACGTGAACCCCGAGAGCATGGTGCAGTTTGAGGGAACTGAACTGGTTCTCGACCATGGTAGCCTCTCGGTGAATACTGCGCGCGGATTGCGAGTGCGAGTGGGCTGCATTACGGTGACGCCGGCGAACGACGCGGAATGGACGCACTACGACGTTCTCGATGTGGATGGCAAGGTGACGGTGTCGGCTCTGAAGAACGATGTGAACATCGACGCACGGTCGAGCAGCGCCCGCCAGGCCAAGCAGTCGTCGCAAGACAATCGCGTGACGGTGCGCGAGGGCGAGCGAAAATCGCGCGAAGAAAAATGTGGAGCGGCGGTCCTGAAGGCTACGCCCACTCACCTCGCCGGCCTGGGTGCGGTGATGAATTCACCGTACATGCAGCTGTCGGCTGCGGGAGTGATTATTGGCCTGACTTGCTGGGCCGTGTGCAGGGGCGACAATCCGATAAGTCCTGTCACGCCGTAGCCGAACATTTTCGGCTCAAGACCTTCGTTTCTGAAAATCTCTAAACTCAGTCAGCGTCACATGCCGACGGGCAGTACGGCAACGCTTCCGGTTTTTGGCTTCGGGCCATCCCGCGTACAATATGACTTGCGTCTGAAGTAGCAGCCGAAGCACCTTCCGGAAAAGAGGCTCGCATGACCACCACTCACCAACCGCGCCCGCAAGTCGCCGCGGAAGTCCCCGCTGTCCCTCTCACCACCGAGGGCTACAGCGTGCTGCACCAGATGATGCGCTTGCGCCGGCCCGCATGGCGCGCTCTGCCCGCGGCCGAAAAAGCCGCCATCGCGAAAGAAGCCTCCGATGCGTTTGCCGCAATGGAAAAAAATTCCACCGGACAGTCCGGCCTGTTCTCTCTGATCGGCCACAAGGGCGACCTGATGTTCATCCACTTCCGCGAATCTTTCGCGGCGCTGAATCAAGCGGAGCTCCATCTCGCCAATCTGCGCCTCAGCGATTACCTCGAGTCGACCACTTCCTATCTCTCGATCATCGAACTCGGTCTTTACGACTCCACGCTGAAGATCTATAAAGAACTTCTCGATCAGGGCATTGAGCCGCATTCCGACCAGTGGAAAGCCGAAATCGAATGCAAGCTCAATCGCCACGCCGAGGCCATGCGTCCGCGGCTTTTCCCGGAGATCCCGCCTCAGCGTTATGCCTGCTTCTATCCCATGGACCGCCGCCGCGGCGAAGACAAGAACTGGTACAAGCTGCCCCTCGAAGAGCGCGCCCGCCAGATGAGCGATCACGGCATGATCGGCCGCCGCTACGCCGGACAGGTCAAACAAATCATCAGCGGCTCGATCGGCTTCGATGACTGGGAGTGGGGCGTCGACCTCTTCGCCGACGAACCGTTAGTCTTCAAGAAGCTGATCTACGAAATGCGCTTCGACGAAGTTAGCGCCGTCTACGCGCTGTTCGGACAATTCTATGTGGGAGTAAGAGTCCCCGCGGCGCAACTGGAAAAATTGCTGGCCGGAGAACTTCCAAGTAAATAAGCGGAATCGATGATCGGATGAATTTTCGGGCCAGGTTAACCGCAGTCAGCAAAGTTCGCACCGCTTTTCTCCGCGTTCTCTGCGGCCTTTCTCAGCCACCTCTGCGATAAGCTTTTGATTTAACCTTCATCAGGAGACAAGAATGTCCACTCTCGGCCTCATCGAATACAAAGACGCCAGCCCCGAAGTTCGCGCCGTCTACGACGACATCATGGCGACCCGCAGGACCGACTGGATCAATAATTTCTGGAAAGCGATCGCGCACGATCCCGCTACCCTCAAACGCACCTGGGAAGACATCAAGCAGATCATGGCTCCCGGCGCGCTCGATCCGCTCACCAAAGAGTTGATCTATGTCGCCGTCAGCGTCACCAACCAGTGCCACTACTGCATCGCCTCGCACACGGCGTCCGCGCAGAAAAAAGGCATGACCGACGACATGTTCAAAGAAGTCATGGCGGTCGTCGGCATGGCCAACGAAACCAACAAAATGGTCACCGGATATCAGGTGGAGATCGACGAGCAGTTCAAGCCGCGGCGTTAGCTGTGGCGCGCGCACCGCACGAATCCGTTCAGGGCACCGCTCTCGCGATGCCCCGAAACCGAAATTAACTCCGGCCAGCGAGCTTGGTCGTTTCTACTTCGAGCTCTTTTTCGCGGCACGCTTCGAAGGTGGCACGACACCCTTTTCCGGACGCTCCTTCTCAATCACATCAGAAAGTTTGTGCAGCGGCTTGTCGTTCGCCGAGGAAAATTGCGGACCACTCTCAGGCACAGTCAGCCCCTGCGCCGTGTTCATCGCTTCGTTGAACGTCGATCCCGACTTCGCCGCAGCCACCGCGAACACGCCGTGCGGAACTCCGCTGTTGAAAACCGTCGCGATGTAATCCCCCACCATCAGGCCGTTCTGTGAGTTCGGCAACCATGTGAGCTGCATCGGGCCGGCCAACTTAACCGGAGGGTTCCAGCTCTTTCCGCCATTGTGCGAAGACACATAGCCCACGAACAACTGGCAGGCCGACTGCGTGCAACTGGTCTGCGGATAAAAATAATAGTGAATCGCCACGTGCGCGACCGCTCCTGAAGTCGCAGGGTCAATGCCAATGCCCGGAATGAAGTGGTCAACCGCGCTGGTAGTCGCGTCGATTGGAATGCGCGTAACTTTCGACCACGTGACGCCGTCGCTCGACGTGCTGTAAACCAGATCGTTGGTCGAACACTTGCTCCGAAAGCGGCAATCTTCCCACACCACCCAAACTGTTCCTGCGCCGTCGACGGCGGCCGAAGGCAGCGGCCCGCTGCGAATGCCTCCCGCATCCGTGTGGCTCTGAATGCTCGAAATCGTGACTGGCTTCGACCAAGTCTTGCCGCCGTCAGTCGAACTAAATGACGACATGCCACTCGTCTCGATCGGTACCACCACGGTTCCGTTCGGCTGCACCAGCGGCTGGCCGCCGATGCCCGTGGCGCGGTTCGTGGTGCCAGTCGCTGCGCCCCAGGTCAGTCCGCCATCGCTGGAGGTGCTCATCAGAATTCCATCTCCGGTCGCCGGATTGTCCCACTCGACATAGCAGTTCCCGTAGAACGGGCTCGCCGAATAGCTGTCGCACGCAATCCAGTTCTTATCCGAGCTGGCCACGTTCGGCCCAACACTGACAGGATTCTCCCAGGTAAATCCACCGTCGGTCGATCGGCTCACCACCACCGCGGGAGTCTCCTTAGTATTCGAAATCGGAAGTGACGCGATCATCCACACTCCATGCTTGGCGTCGAAAGCCACCGCTGGATCGCTGGCCGCGTCGTAAAGGCCGCCGCCATTTCCCGTGGTGAGTCCCGGCAAAAATCCGTGCGACCATGAAGTGCCGCCGTCAGTCGACGTAGCCCAGCCGATCGCAGTTCCTCCGCCGTCGACAATGCGTCCAGTTTGGAAGGCAGACACTAGCGTGGTTCCATTCGCAAGCATGTGCGGCTCAACCTCAGTCGCATGCTGCCCCGGCCCAATGGTGAATGGATCAGAACTAATCTGCGTGAGCGCTGCCCGCCCCGGAGCGTCCTGCGCACCAGCGAGCGGAGCCTGTAAAAATGCGGTTGCGAATGCGATGATCAGCAGGGCAAGAAGAGTAGCTTCAGACAAGATATTGCGAAAGAAAAAACGGGAGAGATTTCGATTCATGGCATTTCCTTATCGATGAAAAAGTAATGTTCGCGCTGAGTTGGCCCTAAAGATGGCAGGACACCTGTGGGGCTGACGGGGAACTGGAACTATGTTCGATAGTTTCGTGCGGCTGACGATATCCCGGTTCCAGCGCGGTGTCAATGTGAAGAGTTTTGCAACCCGCGCGGCAGCGACTCGTTCTTTAAACAGAGGTTGTCTCGATCAGCGAGAGTCTGTCGACGACTTCACCATGCGCCGGAATCTTGGCTTGCGACCAGAGGGCGGCACTACCAATGAAACAGAATAGTCGCGTTACTTCCGCGCCCGCCCAAACTTAAACTCAAACTGTTTCATGTCGACGCGCCGTCCGCGAAAACGCACGCCCTCAGCCTCCAGCCGAAAACGCTGCTCCATCGCAGAGTCGCCCGTCAACTTAATCGCGCCGCCCGCGCCCAACACGCGCTGCCACGGCAGTCCAAACCCGCGCCGCAAGATCGATGCTACCTGCCGAGCCCCTCCAGGGAGCCCGGCAGCCCGCGCGACCGCGCCATAAGTCGAAACTTTCCCCCGCGGGATCGCGCGAATCGTCCGCTCAATCCGCAGCCGTGCCGCGCCCGCCGCATCCTCTTTCTTCTTTGTCATCGAGAGTAAATCGGGCTGGCTCGCAAATCTCCTTTTTGTCATCCTGAGCGAAACAGGCTGGCTCGCATTGCGAGCCAGCCTGTGAAGTCGAAGGATCCCTACCGCTGTCTCAGACCCGGTGGCCCATTCCAGCCGCGCTCTTCGCAGCTAGAGTGGGTATTCAAAGTAAGACTCCGCACTACGCCGCCTTGCGAAACGCTTCCAGCGCGTCATACTCCGAGCTGTAAACTTCAAACACAGTCAGCAGTTTCGTGACCTGCATCAGGTCGTCGACACGTCGAGTCAGATTCGCGAGTTTGATCGCGCCTCCGGCGTTGTGAGCCGTGGTATGCAGCGCTACCAGCGTCCCCAACCCGCCCGAATCGATGTAATTCACTTCGCCGAGATTGAGCACAATGCGCTTCTGCCCATTCGCGATGGCGCCCTTCACTTCCTCGCGCAGCAAGGAAGATTCATCCCCGAACACGATCCGCCCGTTGCATTCGATTGCCAGAATCCCATCCACCGTTCGCTTCGTCAATTTCAATTGCATTCCGTCTCCTTAGCGGCCCATCACAAATGCCCCGACCGCATCCGCACAAAAATAGTGAGCATCCAGCCTATCGCGGCAGCAGAGCCTTAGCAAGCGCCAAGCACTTCTCAGCGTTCTCTGCCGCCTTTCTCGGCGTTCTCGGCGATTAAAAGCTTTGTCCTGAAGCCGACGCAAGCACCGCCGCCAATCCCGTATAATCGTGTCTTCTGCCCATGAGTTACACCGTCCTGGCCCGCAAATACCGTCCCCAGAAATTCTCCGAGGTCATCGGACAAGAGCACGTCACTCGCACCCTGCAAAACGCCATCGAACAAGGCCGCACCGCGCACGGCTACATTTTCAGCGGCCATCGCGGCATCGGCAAAACCACCGTCGCCCGCATTCTGGCCGCTGCGCTCAACTGCCGTTCCAAAGATACGCCGTCCGCCGAGCCCTGCGGAGTGTGCGAATCCTGCACCGAGATTCGTGCCGGCAATGCCGTTGATGTGATTGAAATCGACGCCGCCACCAACCGCGGCATCGACGAAATTCGCGAACTCCGCGAAGGCGCGCGCTACAAGCCCGCCCGCGACCGCTTCAAAATCTACATCCTCGACGAAGCGCACCAGATCACCGACGCGGCTTTCAACGCGCTCCTGAAGACGCTGGAAGAGCCGCCCGACCACATCGTCTTCATGCTCGCCACCACGCAGCCCGAAGACATTCCACAAACCATTCGCTCGCGCTGCCAGCACTTCAGTTTTCGCGCCGTAAAGTTTGACGCCATCGTCGCGCAGCTGCGCGACCTCGTCGGCCGCGAAAACATCGAGGCCGATGACGACGCCCTCGCCCTGCTCGCCGAAGCCGGCGACGGCTCCATGCGCGACGCGCTCTCAATTCTCGATCAGGCCATAGCGTCGGCCAGCGGACGCGTCACCGCCGACTCGGTTCGAAATCTCGTCGGTGCCGCGCCCGCGCACATTCTTGAACAAGTGATGCAGGCCATTTCCGAAGGCCGCAGCGAAGAAGTCCTGCGCCAGGTCGACAGCCTTATTAGTGAAGGCCATAGCCCCACGCACTTCGCCCGCCAGTTGGTGCGCTTCCTGCGCAACGCGACGGTCGCGAAGGTTGCGGGCAAAGATTCTTCGCTGCTGCAGGTTTCGAGCGAAGAGCGCGAGCGCGTGGCTCGCGTCGCGGAAATGTTCGGCGAAGAAGATCTCACGCGACATTTGCAGATCATGCTGCGCACTCACGGCGAGCTGGGATATAAACAGGAACAACGCTTCCACCTCGAACTCGGCCTGCTGAAAATGTCGCACGCGCAGAAGTTGCTGCCCATCGAGCAGTTGCTCAGCGACGCAGCCGCCGCGCCCGCTGCGAGTTCGACGCGCCCCCCGAGACCGTCGATCGTAAGCAGCGCGTCGAGTTCCGGAATTTCAAACTCCGGTGCGTCGAGTTCCAGCACTTCGAATTCTGAAACTCGCCGCTCAGAGCCGGCGCAACCTCCACGCCAGAATTTCGTTTCCCCCTTCGCCGCCGACTCCGCCCGCAAAGGTACGCCGCGGCAGGAATCGCCTGACTCCGCGCCCTCATCAGGCCCACGCATCGTGGCGGCAGCGAGCGCGCAAGCATCGGCAAGCGAGCCTGTGATCATGGGCTCTGCCGTACCGCAGCGCGATCCCGCGCCAGAAGCCGTGCCCGATCGCGATACCGATCGCGATCCGAATCCCGACGTCACTGACATAGAGACCTAGCTAGCCACGTCTCTGCCGAAACCACCAAACCGGTGGCCTCCGAACTGCAGCCGAAATCGGAACCGCCCCTCGCGCCGATGCCTCCGCCCTCCGCTGCGCCACAGGACCAACCGCAACTCGATCGCCTGCAATCCGCCGTGCTGCAAGCGCTCTCCGACGGCAACCAACGCATCCTGGTTTCGATGCTGTCGGCGGGGGAGTGGAGCGTGCAGGGCAACGAACTGGTGATCAAGATCGCGGAGTCGCAAACCGTGGTTGAGATGTCGCTCGGGCCTGACGCGAAGCGGCTGGCCGTTGCATCGGCCAGCGGAATCATGGGCCGGCCGATGAAATTGAAAGTGGTCCCCGGCGCGACCGTCGCACCGCAGGAGATTAAACGCAATGCTGGTCCACCGGGACCCGGCGGCCGCGGGCGCGCCGAACAAGATCCGGTCGTCAAACGCATGCAGGAAAAATTTAACGCCGAGATTCGCACCGTGATCGACTACAGAGAAAAACGGTGAAAAATCACATTCCCTTGTCATCCTGAGCGAAGCGAAGGACCTGTGCAATTTTCTCGGTTCGCAGCAAGTTGCATAGGTTCTTCGCTTCGCTCAGAATGACAAGCCGGTAGTGCGCAGAGATGAAAGCCGAGGATTTATGGGTGGATTTAACCTGCAAGAACTGATGTCGAAAGCTAAATCGCAATATGACGACCTGCAGAAAAAAATGCAGGCCACCGTCGTGGAAGCCGCGTCCGGCGGCGGCACCGTCACCGCCAAAATGGACGGGCGCAAGCAGTTGCTCAGCCTGCGCATCGACCCGGAAGCGGTGAAATCCGGCGACGTCGAAATGCTGCAAGACCTGGTGCTCGCCGCGGTGAATGAAGCCGCCCGTAAGGTTGACGCGCAGATGCAGTCGACCGTCGGCGGCATGCTGGGCGGACTCGGCATTCCTGGGCTCTAGCCGCCCCGCTCGAGGGCCATCATAAAAATGAAAACGAAACGCTGTGCCGCAATTTTCGCCGTCGGAACGATCTGCCTGGTGCTCGCTGCGGCTGGCGCCGGGCAAACCCCCAAACCATCCCCGAAAGAGGCTTCTACGACCATGCACGCGACCGGACCGTTCGATGTAAAGATGATTCCGCAGGACGACAATGCCGTCGATGGCGTCACCCGCATACTCATCGACAAGCAGTATCACGGCGATCTTGAAGGCACGGGCAAAGGCGAAATGCTGACCGGCGGCATGAGCGCCGAGAAGTCTGGGGTTTATGTTGCAATCGAAAAGTTCTCTGGAAGTCTGCACGGCCGCAGCGGCAGCTTCCTGTTGTGCCACACCGGAATCATGAGCCGGGGGAAGCCGGAGCTGACCATTCTGGTCGGGCCAGATTCCGGGACCGGCGAGTTGGCGGGAATCGCGGGAAAGCTGACCGTCAACGTCGCCGACGGCAAGCATTCGTACGATTTCGAGTACACGCTGCCGTCCGCGCAGTGAAGCGGAATGACAAGGGCTTTGAAAGTGAATAACGAATGTCTAAATTTGCGGAACCGATGTCGCGGTTGATCGACGAGTTGAAGAAGTTGCCTGGGGTTGGGCGCGAAGAGCGCGCAGCGGCTGGCGTTTTATATTTTGCGGTCGAGCGACGAAGACGCCGAGGCGCTGGCGGCGGCGGTGCGCGATGTGAAGGCCAACTTGCGGCTGTGCTCGGTGTGCAACAACATTACCGACGTGGATCCGTGCGTCTACTGCACCAGCGCCACGCGCAACCAGCGGTTGGTGTGCGTGGTCGAGGAGCCGACCAACATTGCGGCGATTGAAAAGACCAAGCACTTCAACGGAGTGTTTCATGTGCTGCATGGGGCGATTTCTCCGCTGCATGGGATTGGGCCGGAGCAGTTGCGGATTTCGAATCTGATTTCTCGCGTCGATGCGGGCAACGTGGATGAAGTCATCGTCGCGACCAACCCTACGGTTGAGGGCGAGGCGACTGCCACTTATCTTTCTCATCAACTCAAGCGCGTGGGGGTGAAAGTTACGCGCATCGCCATGGGGATTCCGGTGGGAAGCGACATTGAATACACCGATGAGATTACTATGCTGAAAGCTATGGAAGGGCGCAGAGACATGTAAGGAGCGCCAGCCGTAGAAACGTAGCTTGCTACGTCTCCCTCCAGGTTCAGTTCTTCGGGGTTTCGTTTCTCGATTCGCTTTGAATCTGCGTGGTCCAGTCCGTAACCAGGGTCAGCGGGGCGGTTTGCTCCTTCACCGTTCTGGCGTTTACCAGGAAGCGTTGCCCGTCGCGGGTGACGTCGTAGAATCCTACGTTTCGGGGAAGTTGCAGGCGAAATAACGGCCGCGAGGAAAGCACACGAAATTCCTGCGCCGACTCGCGCACCTGGGCCGCGACCAGCATCAGGTCATCCTTCACGTAGAACAGTTCCTTGCCATCTCCCCTCCAGCGGACATCATCCCCTCCCCCTGAAGAGACCGCGATGGGGGCTCCCGGCCCGGGAAAGGGAATCACATAAACCTCTCCGCTATGGGAGTCGGAATAGGCCAGCCAATGGCCGTCGGGAGAAAACTTTCCAAAATCGGCACTGTCGATGTTAAGGACAGGCTTGTCGGCGCGCCCCACTCCTATGACTTGCAGCGTGGTTTGCCATTCGTACCGGCCCTGAAACCTGGTCATGTCAAACGCGAGAAAGCGGCCGTCCGGAGACCAGTCGGTTGCCTCAACCACATCCCCACGCACTCCCCCGCCGAATGGTTCCTCTTCTCCGGAGCCGTCCGCAGCGTGGACTCGCAGCGTCGAAGTCTTGCCCTCGGTATCGCGGTAAGCAAGCTGTTTGCCGTCCGGCGACCACACCGGATGGTATAGGGATGGGCCAGATTCATCGGCCATCAAGGGAATGCGGGTTCCGCGATCGACGTCGTAAATCCAAATTTTTTCTCGTGCGTCCACCGGCTTGGGATCCACGGCAACTCGCTTCCCGTCCGGTGAGATCGAGTGCTGGAAGGTCTGGTCCGGCTGCCCCAAAGTGCCCAGTATTTTTCCCTGGCGGTCCAGCCAGGTCAGGACTGTGTTTACGCCCACTCCCGCGCTGCCATAGACGAGCACGCCATTCGCCGAAACGCTGAACATACCGTCATGAAAGAACGTGTCATACTCGATTTCCCTGGCCACCGGTAGTATGGCTCCGCTCAACTCAAACCGCGAGAGATTGAACTTCTGAGCCACCAGGTCGCCGTCCCGGCTGAACAACAAATACCCCGCTGAATATTGCGCATTCGTAGAGGTAAGGGACAACCGCCGCGCTTTTTCACCGTCGATCGAACCGATCCAGACACCATCGTCGTGACTCACACGCGTGGGATATTTCCAATCCAGATACAGGAAGTGCTTCCCGTCGGGAAGAAAAGCCGGCCACATGTGGCCGATCGAGTCGCTCGACAGCTCCGCACCGGGAATCGGTTCGGGAGTGCCACCGCTGGCCGGCACACGCTTCAACGCGGTGCCAAACGTCGCCAACACAATGACCCCGCGGTTCGACCATGCGCCGCCCATCCCGAAACTGCCGGCGGGGCAGATGTCGCTGACCGCGCCGCCAGAAACATCCACTTTCTTGAGCTTGCCAGGAACGAAAAAAGCGATGTAACGGCTGTCGGGTGACCAGAACGGGTTGGAAGCGTCCTCGCTTCCCGCGATCGGCTGCGCATCCGCCACATCGAGCCGCCGCAGCCATAACTGCTGATGACCGTTGCGCATGGCAATGATGGCGAGAAATCTGCCGTCCGGAGAAATTGCCGCGGGTTGAGTAATGTTGGCCCAGAATCCATCGCCGGGCGGCGGCAGAATCGCAGCCTTGACGCTGGATCGTGGCGCCGCGGAATTCCGCGTCAGAAGCAAGCCCAGAGCGAGACCAAGCAGCGCCATCTCCGCCGCGGCCCGCAGCCAAGGCCGCCAAGCCCTGCGCCTCGCAACTGTGACGGCGCCGGTCGCGGAACTGCTCGAATCCGAGAGCGCACCCAGGGCAAACGCAGCATCACGTGCCGATTGAAACCGCTCCTCCGGGCCCTTTTCTATGCAATGGCGAACAATCCGCTCGAGCGCAGGCGGAACACTCCGGTTGGTCTCGGCAAACTCCGGCGGATCCTCTTTCAAGATCGCGTTCATGGTTTCGACCGAGGTCTGTCCTTGAAAGGCGCGTTTGCCCGAAAGCATCTCGTAAAGAATCACGCCGAAACTGAACAAGTCCGAGCGATGGTCGGCCACCTGCCCCCGCACTTGCTCGGGAGACATATACCCAACCGTGCCCATCACCATGCCCGGTTCGGTCTGCGAGGCCAGAGTGGCGGCCTCGGGAGTCGCTTCGGGCGTGAGTTTCGCCAGCCCGAAGTCCAGAATCTTCACCCGCCCGTCACGGGTGACGAAAATGTTTTCCGGCTTCAGATCGCGGTGCACGATTCCCTTGTCGTGGGCTGCCGCCAGCCCGCGCGCGATCTGCTCGGCAAACTCAGACGCTTTTCGCACCGGCAATGCCCCGGAATTTAAGCGCCCTCGCAAAGTCTCGCCCTCCAGAAATTCCGTGACGATGTAGGGCGAGCCGTCGTGCTCGCCAAAGTCATGAATCGCCAGAATGTTGGGATGATTCAAAGCCGCGACCGCCTGCGCCTCCTGCTGGAATCGCCGCAACCGTTCCCGGTCACGGGCAAACGCCGCGGGCAAGACCTTGATCGCCACCTCGCGGTTTAGCCGCGTGTCGCGGGCGCGATACACCTCACCCATGCCGCCTGATCCCGCAGCGGAAACTACTTCGTAAGGACCAATGCGCGTGCCAGCGCTGAGAGACATGAGTGGCGGAATTATAACGGACAGGCGCGGCGGGGAAAGTGGGCGGCCGGAAGTTTCGACGGGGGGTTCGCAAGCTTCACAAGAGCGGCGAGCCATGGCACATACCCCGGCTGCGTGGTGCACAGCTATCTGTGCAAACTGTGCAAAGTTTTTCAGGCGAGGCTGCAGCAGCGAGGGTGAGGGCAAGATGAGAGGAAGAATTGCACACCTGTAACCTCAATAAAAACAGTTAGTTGCGGCACAAATTGAAGCTGCTGGATGCAATGGCAGGTGGGTTGCATGAGTCGCGGTGTCTGTTTCCCTTTGCGCTTTCGGATCTTCGGCTCTGATCGGAATGCTTTTCAGAGTTGGGGATCAGAAATTAGCGAGCAGATTTAGCGATCTGTGGACTGGAATTGAGGAGCACAGCCGGGCGACCGGCCTGGTCCTAACCCAACCAAGAGAGCAGCCTCAAGGCCAGTCGCGCCGGGCTGCGATGTAACCGCATCCAACTCGACGCAGAAGAAGCCGGGCCAACCAGCCCGGTTTTTTTGTGCGCCGACTTTTGCGTTCTGATGCGCTGGCGAGGCCGCCCGCGTCAGCAGGAGACTTCGGGGTCGAGAAAAACGTTCATTTCTTCTTCGGTGCTGGCCAGGCCTTCGGGCAGCGTGCCGCGGTTGTATTCGGCCATGCGGTTTTTCCATTTCAGAAAATCGGTGATGCTTTGAGGTTCGATGCGGACCTCGACGCGGCGGAGGCTGGCGAGAAGGAGATTCATTTCGTAGCGGAAACCGGCGGCGGTGCGGAGATCTTTCGCCGAGGCGTGCATCATTTCGATGCGGCCGCGGCGGTATTCGAGCAGTCCCCAGCCTGGGGGCAGTTCTTCAAGTTTCACGAGTGCGGGCGGCGTGAAATAGAAACGTTCGCAGCCGACGCCTTGCTCCGGCTTCGCGCGAAAGGGCTTGGCGCGGTCGGCTAGAAAATCGGCGCGCGTGATTTTGCATTCGACCAGCACGGAGTGGCTGGCGCGCTTCCATCCGATGGCGTCGGGCATTTCGCCGCTGGCGCAGGCTTGCTCGGAGAGGACAACGCCGCAGCGATAGGATCGCAGCCAGCGGACAGCGCGTTCGACCAGTTGCGGATGTGTCATGCGAACAGTCTACGTGGTATCGGGCGGTGCAAGAGTGACTGCGTCGTTTCCCCGGGTTGGGCAGTCCGGCTGGGCTCCGTCAGAACGTGAGGATTATTTCGCGGGATCGATCGGCACTGCGACTCGGCGCGGCGGTGCATTCTTCATTGCCTTCACCACCACCGGACGGCGCAGCACGGTTTCCAGGAGATATCTTTCGGCGGCGATGGCTTGGGCGGTGGGGCTGGCGGGCAGGTAGCCTTCGGCGGCGATCACCAGGGCTTCGTTGGGCGCTAGACCTGCGGGCTTGCGGAGGAATCCGTTGTCGTGCGTTTGGTTGGAGCGGCCGCGTTTTCGATCTTGAGGCTGCGGATATGGCCGTCGTGCGCGCGATCGAAGGCATTGGCCAGCCGGAGGATCGCCGCGAGTTGGATGATGAGCTTTTGTTCGTCGGGGAGCAGGTCGCGAAGCCATTTGTGGCTGCGACTGGGGAGCGCTCCGGCGTGGAAGCGGGCGACTACGGCAGCGCGTTGCAGGGATTCCGGATTCCATCCCAGGGGAGTGGGGTGGGTGCGGATCAGATCGAAGGAGGTTTTGTGGTGGCCTTTGTTGCCTTTTGATTTTCCGACGTCGTGGAGCAGGGCGGCGACTTGCAGGGTGGAACGCGCGTCGGAGTTGGCGTTTGACGATGTAGGCGGCGAGAGCAGTGCGGCGGCGACGAGGCCGTCGTAGAGTTCTACGGCGAGGCGGGAAACGCGCGCTGAGTGTGGGAAGTCAGGATCGAGGACTTTGGCCCAGAGGATCATTCGTTGCGTGGCGAGCGCCTGAATCTGTTTGCCTTGGGGCAGGCCGGCGCGCCAGGCGTTCCACAAGGAATCGGGCCCGACGGTGTATTGGCGATATTCGTCGATTCGCTTGGTGCGTTCTTCGATGATTTGCGCGTGCCAGGACTTGCGCGAGGCTTCGTCGGGGAAAATGTGGCAGGCGACAGCGGTTGCCCAGAGCACGTCGAGATCGTGGACTTCGCCGAGCAGATCCTGCATGTGCTTGAGGTCTCCGCTCCAGGCTTTGTGTTCGGCGGGGAGAAAATTTTCGACGATGTAGCGGAAGCGTTTGATGCCGATGCGGAGCGTGTGGAATGCGACCTGAGAGCGGTTGCGGAAGGCGCGGACGTGCAGTTCGCGGGCGGTGGTCCAGCGCTCGAGGGCGAGATGTTTGAAGACGGCGCTGCCGGGGCGAATGTGAGCGGCGCGCAGGGGCAGGGACTTGCTCCACTGCTTCCATTGCTTGCGATCGAATTCGGCGAGGGCGGCGCGGGCTTCGGTTTTTTGTTCGAGCTCGCGGCCTTGCAGGATTTGGAGGAGGGTTTGGGCGGGATCGTGGGGGCTTTGCGATTCGGTTCCGACGGGAGCTGCGTTCGCTACGGAATCGGAGTGGTCTGCCTCTTCCGGCAGAGCGGGCAGGACGGGCGGCCCTACATTATTTTTCGGAACGGGGTGGAGTTTTTCGATCCACTCCATCATGACCTGCACGTCGCGCAGGGCGCCGAGGCGCTGGAAGAGGCGCTTGCCGGCTTTCTTCATGGCTTTCCAGTCGCGGTCAGGGTCGAGGGCGATCATGCCGTCGGCGACAGATCGGCAGCGGCGCAGGGAGACGCGGAGGTCGTGCACGGGATCGGCGCTGAAGTCGGCCGCGACGTGCTCGCATTCTTCGAGTACGCGGGCCATCGAGTAGCGGAGTCCGGTGGTTTTGGTGGGAGCCTTCAAAATGTTTGGAGTTGGGGCGGTTGGCGATTATTTTGCTGCGACGGTTTTTCCGCAGTCATTTTTCCGCAACCATTTTTCCACGATCATTCTACTGAAGAACGGTACTTCGGCGGTGGTGGCGCCGGCAGCGGCGGACAGAAGTGTCCGCCCCACATTTTTGTCCGCTTGAGGCTGGGTCATGGTCTTATGGGCTTTCGTGGGTTTGGTCTTATTACCTCCGTAACGTTTTAGAGCTTACCGTTTCCCTTTACCCTTGAGCTTCAAACTTGCGCTTCCGAGGAGTTTGCTATCTCTGCCATAAACACATCGCAAGGTGCACGAGCGGCGTCGGCGCGGGCGTTTGTCCATAGCCTCAACATTCTTATCAAGTACGCGAGAATGTATGGTTATAACCACAAGCGCACCGAGGCGCAGTTCGAGACCACGTGGAAAGAGTTGCAGCAGGGGCTGCCGACGACCGGGGACCAGGGATTCCTGCTGGGCGTTTCCGACAACAAGTTGCTGCTGGACGGGATTCCGCTGGAAGCGGGGAACGCCGAGCGCAGTTTTGCCACGCTGCTGAGCACGGCGGGATTGGCCAGTCTGCATTTTTCCAAAGATGTGACCGAGGAAGATTTTGTCCGCCTGGTGCGGGCGTTTACGGTCGCGGGATCGAAAGCGCAGGATGTGTCGAAGCAAATTAAGGAAGCACTGGCGGCGAACAAACAAGGCGGCACCATCAAGATTAATGAAGTGAAGTTTGTGGCGGCCGATCCGTTGACCGGGGATGTGAGCATTGCGGCGCAGATTGCCGCGCAGACGCTGGGACCGGAATTCAAGCAGTGGCTGAATGATCCGCAGAAATTATTGCAGTTGATTGCGGCGGCCGAAGGCGCGAATTCGGGTGGTGGTGGAAAAGGCTCGGCCGATGGTGTGCCGATGGTTCCGTTGGGAAGCGTGCCCAACCCAGTGCCTGGGACGGGCAAGGGCAGATGGGTTCCCGATGGCACTCCGGCAGGGGCAGCGGGTGGCGCGGCAGCGGGCGCGGCTCCGGCGTGGACCGGAGGAATGGTTCCGCTGCAGGAACAGGAAGTGATTCAGGCAATCCGGCTGCTGACGCGGTTTGGGCAGGTGCAACAGGATCCGAACGTTAAAGAAGAAGACATCACGAAAGAACTGACGGAGACGGATCCGAATACGCGGCTGAACCTGCAACAGTTGCTGGGCAGCCTGGCCGCAAAAGCTACGACGGAAGAGCAGGACACGCCGCTGCTGATGAAGGCGGCGGAGCACATGGCGATTCGCTTCGCGCTGGAACGGTATCAGAAGGGCGAAGTCAAGGTGAACGCGGTCCACCAGATGATGGAGCACATGAGCCGGCAGATGGACTCGTTGCGCTCGATCTTGAAGCTGCAAGAAGAGAAGATGAACAAGGCGGGGATTCTGGTGGAGTCGCACGCCGACATTCTTGACCGCATGTTCTGGGCGGAAGTGCCGGAGTCGGGTAAGAAGAGCGTGCTGATGTCGCACGAAGCGCCGTGCGTGCCGCCGCGAAATTTGCGGCAGTTTGTGGAAGTGCTGCTGGATCGTGACGACAAGCAGAGCGCGACTGACATTCTGAATAACTATTCCGGCTGTCTGAGCTCGAAGGATATGGAGCCGCGGCGGCGAACGGCGATTGGCTTGAGCCAGGTGGCCGACTTGTATGCGCGGCTGGGCGGACAGCCGATGGGGCAGGCGGTTCGCAAGTTGAGCGAGCAGTTGATTGCAGAAAAAGATGCGGAGCTGCAAAGCCTGTTCAGCGCGGCATTCGTGCGGTTGAGCCAGGAAGCCAGTTCGGCGAAAAATTATGCGGCGGTGAACGAAGTGTGCGCGGGGATGGAAATGATCAGCGTGGAGCGGCCGGTGTTGATGGCCGATCTGCGCCCCCGGGTGGGCGTCGAAAATCGGCTGCCGGAGTTTATTGAGGAAGCGATCCAGATGGAACCGGTTCCTCCGGATATGTTGTCGGTGTTGCGGCGGACCAGCCAGTCGGGAGCCGAGCATCTGGCGGATCGATTCTTCCGTTGTATGCGGCGCGATGAATGCGACCGGATGATCGAGTTGGTGCAGCAGTTGGGGTCGCCGGTGCTGATGCAGCTGCGCGAGATTCTGCGCACCGGGCAGCCGCGGCAGGCTTCGGGCGCGGTCGGAATCGTGAGCCGGCTGGATGTAGGAACGCTATTGGAACTGCTGCCGGTGCGCATGCCGGAGTGGAATCGTTTTTATCACGACGTTGTCGTGCGGCAGATTGCGTATGGCGCGGCCACCGATCGCGGGCGCACGCTGCTCGAACTGGCAGAGATTCTGGATCCGCTGGTGTTGCCTGAAGCGGTCGACGAGATTGGAATGAGCGGAGACATTTCCGCAACGCCGCCGCTGATTGCCATGGCGCGTCCGGGCGAAGCGGCTTCGCGATCGCCGTTTGTGCAGCTTAAGGCGATCGAGTCGCTGGGGCGATTGAAGGATGCGGAAGCGGTTGCGATCCTGCGCGAAATTCTTGAGACGAAGAAAACATTTGGTTGGGTGCATCACCGCGAGCTGAGGATTGCCGCGGCGCAGGCTTTGTCGAAAACTGATCCGCGATATAGTTCGCAGGTTTTGTCGGACAGCGGGTTGGAGCCGGCGGAACTGGCGATTGCGCCGCTGGATATGGCTCCGGCATGCCCGTGGGTGCGGCAGCGGCGCTACGAGCGCATGATTCTGGCGAAGACCGTGGCTGCAACCATTGGCAGTTCGTGGGGCAAGTCGAAGATTCTGATTCGCGAATTGAGCCTGGGCGGCGGGATGGGCACGAAGGAAGACAACCTGCGCATTGGCAGCGAAGCGGATCTGGAAATCTCTGTCGGCATGCGGTCGAAGATTCGGGCGCACGTGCTGTTGCGGCGGGCGCGGGTGAATGAAGTGGGATTCGAGATTGTCAGCACGGATCTGGAGAGTCGTTACCGGCTGCGCCGGTTGCTGGTGGATGCGTTGAATGCCGGTCCTCAGAATAAGGCGCAGGAGTGGAGCGGGGAACGGAAGATCTAATCCCGCTCTTGGCTCTTGGCTTTTAGCTCTTAGCTTTCGAACAACAGAAAAGCCTCTGCTTTCCGGCAGAGGCTTTTTGTCGTTCGGAGAGATCTCTCACTTTACTTTCAGGAAGATGATCGCCAGCGTGTAGAGCGCGAGGGACTCGATCAGGACCAGTCCCAGCAGGAGGGCGAACTGGATTCCGGGGCGGGCAGCGGGATTGCGAGCCAGAGCTTCGGTGGCAGCGGCGGTGGCCTTGCCTTGGGCCAGGCCGCAGATCGCGGAGGCGATGGCCATGGAGAATCCGGCGGTGATGGCGACCCAGTTGGTTTCGCTGGCGCCGCCACCCTGCGCGAAGGCAGGCATGGCGAAGCACAGGGCGGATAACGACATGAACAGATAGCTCAATTTACGCATTTTGTTTCTCCTCGTATCAAATTGCCGCCAGTGGGTGGTTGACGCCGTACCTTGCAGACGCCCTCACGCTTGCGGCCATACAAAATCATTTTCTCAGGGGCTGAAGCCCCAAAATACTTTGACCTCTTAACGCGGCCCTGAAGGGCCGCTCTTCCACATTGTTGGGCGGCGCGGCTGAAGCCGCGCCCTTTCAAAACTCAAGTCAAGGCTCAACCGATATACCCGTTCGAGCGTTCATTCTAGTGCTCATCGGCGACTGCGCCGGATACGTAGATGATCGACAACAGCATGAAGACGTAGGCCTGCAGGAATGCGACTCCAATGTGCAGGCTTAGAAAAAGTACTGGGATACCGATGGGGATCATCGAGAAGAATACGAGCGTCACCAGATCCCCGGCGAAAATGTTGGCCCAGAGACGAACTGTGAGCGAGAGCAATCGGGCTACGTGGCTGACCAGTTCGATGGGCAGCATCAGCGCGGCCAGCAGGATGCGGGCGATGAAGGGCATGCCTTCCATCGGCGGCCCGAAAAAATGAAGTAGATATTTGGGGCCGGCATGTTTGAAGCCTTGCGTGTGGTAGTAGATGAACGCGCAAATGGCGCAACCGAGCGGCACGGTGGGAACGCCTGTGGGGGACTCGAAGCCCGGAATCACACCGATCAGATTACAAATCAAAATGAAAACGAAGAGGATCGCGAAGAAGGCATTGTAGGGTTCGTTGTGGTGGCCGATGATTTCGCGGCTCTGGCCGGAGACGAAGCCTTCGAGGCCTTCAAAGGTGTGCTGTAGTCCTCCGGGAGAATCGACGGAGAGGCGCGAGCGGACCAGGACGAACATTACCAGCAGGAAGAGAAATACCAGGAGCTCCATCGCGAAGGAATCGGTGATGGGGGCCGTGGGGTGTTTCGGCGTGACGTGGAGAATCCCGAGAAACGTCGTGACCGGGGCGGCGAACAGGCGGTTCAGGATCGCGGTAAACCAGAGTTGTTCAGGCATGAGAAAGCTTCTAGCTGCTAGCTCCTAGCTTTTTCTGAGTGCCCCATTTCTCGCGTGTTTTCCGCGCGAGAAGTGGGAGTGTCAAACTTCTAAACTTTGCGCGCTGTGACTGCGTACAGTTCATAAACTGCTTCGCAGACGATTGCGCCTACCGGCAAAAAAAAGCCCGCAAAGAGACCCCGAAGGCTCGCGGGGAAACTGGTTAATATAGCATACGCGGCGGCTCCCAACAATATGTAGCGCAGCAGGAATCGGGCGATGATGCCGGAGCTGGACTGGGCTCGGCCGGTGTTGGTCACGCGGTCGGCGAGGCCGGAGACTCCGTTTTTGAGCCAGTGGAAATTGAGGTAGGCGATGATGCATCCGCAGAGGACGCCGAGGGCGGCGGGGCGGCCGAATTTCCACCAGGCTGCGACGGTTAGGGCGGGGGCCAGGGCCAGCATGAAATTGCGGATGCGGGTTAGGGCGCCGGAGTAGAAGGCGTCCGCGGCGGGGCAAGTAGGATTTGCGTCTTCCCGGATCATGGCTTGCAAGAGTGACGTACCACAGGGGCTGGAGCCCTTTCTTCTGGCGAGCAGCTTATCGCAGCGCTGGAAGCGCTGCGCCACCCAAAATCCCAACCCCAGAACCTCGACCTCGACCTAAGAGCCTCAGCCCTATTCCGCCTCCAAAGCCTCCCAAGTCTCAACTTGGGAGCTGTCACTGATCTTACTTGGTGTCGCGGAGGGCGGTGCGGATTAGTTCGATCATGCCCGCGGCGATGCCGAGGAACAGGCCGACGATGCTGATCCATGTGGTGTGCAGCCAGCGGTCGAGGGCGGAGCCGATGAGCCATCCGGCCGCGGTTCCGGCGGGAAGCATCAGGGCGAGCTGGCTGTAGCGGCTGACTTGCACCCAGGGATTTTTCTTTGTGTCGGGAGTCGGTTTTTCGGGCGGATCGTGGGGCGGCATGGGTTTGGGTTTACGGCGATTGTAGCTCACGGTTGTGGTGGCGAGTTGGCCGCGCTTCGCGCCTGGCCTGACGGCCGAAGGCGGCCGCCGCTACATGAGCATCTCGGTTTCGAAGCGTTTTAATGCACCAGCTTGGCGGTCGCGGGATTTTGAGCGATGTTCAGGGTCCAGTTGATGAGTTCGATGAAGCTGTTGGGGAGCAGGCCGATGTAGAGGGTGGCGATGGCGGTCAGGGCAATGGCGATGCGCATGCCGGGGCTGACTGCAAGTTTTTCTTCGGATTTTTCTACTTTGCCCATAAACATCGCGTTGGCGATTTTCAGGTAATAGAACAGGCCGAAGACGGAGTAGAGCACGCCCAGCGAGGCCAGGGCGTAGTGGCCGGTTTCGATCAGGCTGAGGAAGATGAAGTATTTTCCCCAGAAGCCGGCGAGCGGCGGGATGCCGGCCAGCGAGAGTACGAAGATCAGCATGAGCACGGCTTCGACCGGGGCGCGGGAGTAGAGTCCGTTGAGGTCGTCGAGTTCGTCGCCGATCACGTTGCGATGGCGCAGCGAAGTGATGACGGCGAAGGCGCCGAGGTTCATGAAAGTGTAGACCAGCAGGTAGATGAGGATGCCTTTGAGGCCGTCGGCGCTAAGTCCTCTGGGGTCGGAAGTGCCGGCGATCAGGCCGAGCAGCATGTAGCCGACGTGGGCGATGGAGGAATAGGCGAGCAGGCGCTTGGTGTTGGTCTGGGTCAGCGCGGCGAAGTTGGCGCCGGTCATGGTGGCGATGGAGACGAAGACCAGCAAGGGAACATAGATGGGGCGCATGGGCGCGAGGCCGACGAGCAGAATCCGGAGCAGCATGGCCCATCCCGCGGCCTTCACGGCGACGGACATGAACCCGGTGACGCTGGTGGGCGCGCCTTCGTAGGCGTCGGGGGCCCATTGGTGAAAGGGGATGGCGGCGATTTTGAAGAGAAGTCCCGTCATGGTGGTGAGCAGAGCGACGATGGCGACGGGCTTGTAGGGGCCGTTCAGTAGGTGGCGCAACTCCCCCTGAATGACCACTAGATTCGTGCTGCCGGTCAGGCCGTAGATCAGCGACAGGCCGTAGGCGAAAATGCCGGAGGAGAATGCGCCGAGTAACAGGTATTTCAAGGCGGCTTCGTTGGAGCGGCGATCGCGGCGCAGAAAGCCGACGAGAACATAAGTGGAGATGGCCATGAGTTCGAGGCCGATGAAGATGAGGACGATGTCGTTGCCGGCGGCCATGCACATCATGCCGGCGACCGAGAGCAACAGGAGGGCGTAGTACTCGCCGTGATTTTCGTTTTCAATTTCGAGATAGCGAACCGAAATGAGGATGGCGATCGCGGCGCTGGCCAGAAACAGATACCAGAAATAAATGGCGAAGCGGTCGACCGACATCGTGTTCAGCATCGCGGGATAGCCCGCACCGGTGGCTCTGCCAGGAAGGTGAGGATGCCGGGGCGGAATGGATTCCAGATTGCGGCGGCAGAGAAAGCCACGCCGAAGAACGCCGTCACCGCATTGAGCCACTTCTGTCTCCGGGGGCAGCATCAGGTCGATCAGCAGGATGCCGAGCGCGAACAGCGTCAGCAGAGTGATGGGCAGCACCAGCAGATAGTCCGACCCGAGATTCCGAGAGCGCCCACTAGTTCTTCCCCTTCGGCGGTTCTGTCACGGGTCTTGGACCGTGAGTTCGGTCTTCGAACAATCAACGGAAGTGGCTATGCTGGGCGCCTCGGCGGGTTTCACCGCGGCGTTCACGGTCGGCTCCGTCGGGCAGCGGGTAATCGGGGCGCGCCATGGAGATGGTGTGGTTCACGGGCTGCTTCGAGAATCTGGAAGAACGGTTTGGGATAGAGGCCGATCCAGAACGCCATAATCAGCAGCGGGACGAACGTGGCGACTTCGCGCGGCGTCAGGTCGTGCAGCTTTTCATTTTTCGGATTGGTGACCGTGCCGAAGAATACGCGCTGGTAGAGCCAGAGCAAATACGCGGCGGCCAGCACGACTCCGGGGACGGCCCATGCGCCCCAGCGCCAGTTCTCCATGAACGTGCCTTGCAGAATCGTGAACTCGCCGACGAAGCCGTTGAGCAGCGGCAGGCCCATCGAGGAAAGGAACATGATCATCGTGATGGTCGCGTAGACCGGCATGACGTTGGAGATGCCGCCGTATTCGGAGATCTCGCGGGTGTGGCGGCGTTCGTAGAGGATGCCGACGATTAAGAACAGCGCGCCGGTCGAGATGCCGTGATTGATCTGCTGCAGGACCGAGCCGCTTAGGCCGAGCGGCGTCAGCGCAAAAATTCCCAGCGTGCAGAAGCCGAGGTGGCTGACGGACGAATAGGCCACCAGCTTCTTCATGTCTTTCTGCATCAGCGAAACCAGCGCGCCGTAGATGATGCCGACGATGGAAAGGAAGATCATCCAGCCGCGCACGGTCATGCCGAGGTGCGTGGTCTGATCCGCGAGCACCTGCGGGAAGAAGGGAAGCGAGAAGCGGATGAAGCCGTAGGTTCCCATCTTCAGCAGCACGCCGGCCAGGATCACTGAGCCTGCTGTGGGGGCTTCCACGTGGGCGTCGGGCAGCCAGGTGTGGAACGGGAACATGGGCACTTTGATGGCGAAGGCGAAGAAGAAGCTTAGGAACAGCAGCGTGGCGACGTGCGGTCCGTAGTCGGAATAAATTTGCGGCGCGGTTTCGTAGAGTCGCCTCGAGCGCGAAGGTGTAGACGCCGGTTACGTGTTGATGATGGAAGTAGAGGAACAGGATGCCCAGCAGCATCAGCACCGAGCCGGCCAGGGTGTAGAGGAAAAACTTGATGGCGGCGTAGAGTTTTCGTGGCCCTCCCCAGATGCCGATCAGCAGGTACATCGGCACGAGCATGGCTTCCCAGAAAACGAAGAAGAGGAAGAAATCGAGCGCCATGAAGACGCCGAGCATGCCGGTCTGGAGAACCAGAAACCAGATGTAGTATTCCTTGACGCGATTCTCGATCGCGGTCCATGACGACAGGATCGAGATCCAGCCGAGCAGCGTGGTGAGCATGATCAGCAGGAACGAGATGCCGTCGATGCCGAGCACGTAGCCCGCGCCGATGGAGGGGATCCAGTTGCTGGCCGCGCCTTCGATGAACTTGAAGGGCGCGGTGTCGCCGCTCTTAACCAGCTCCCAGAATCAGGGTACCAGCGGCAGCGAGACCAGAAGGCCGGCGAGCGCGAAGAAATTCGCGATCCAGCGGATGGCGTCTTTGTTCTCCTTGGGAACGAACAGGAGAACGAGCGCGCCCAGCAGCGGCGTGAAGAGGATGATGGATAGGATGTGGTTTTGCATAAGAAGCTCTTGGCTGTTGGCTCTTGGCTTTTAGCTAAGGGCTAAGAGCCAATGGCCAATGGCCGGTTTATCAGTGATACACGTAATAAAACACGAAGCCTACTAAACCTGCGGTCATGACCAGCGCATACCACTGCACCAGGCCCACATTCGAACATGCGCGCGGGATAACTCAGCATGCGCGCCAGGATTGCCGGGCCGTTGACGCCAAGGCCGTCGATGATCCACTTGTCCCACCAAGCGGAAACTACTCCACTCGAGCGCGTGATGGAGCCGGCGGCGTTGACTGCGCCATCGATCACGTTGGTGTCGACCCAGGAACTGGCTTCGCCGAGGCCCATCACGCCGAGGCGCACGTCGCCTAGCTTGCGGCGTCCGGTGAAGACGTAGTCGTAACCTTCGTCGACGTAATACTTGTTGAGCAATGTGTTGTAGACGGCGGGCGACGGCGGCGATGGGCTCGGTATAGCCTTTGTCGGCGTGACGATAGCTGCGCCAGGCCATGATCCATCCCGTACCCGCGGCCGCGAGCGACAGGCCCATCAGCAGCCATTCCGTGCCGGTATTGTGTTCTTCTTCCTTTTCGCCAGCGGCTAGTTGTCCGGTCTTGCCTTCTGCGGTCAACGACCGAGCTTCACCGGCGAACACGGGTTCAAGGAATTTCGTGAAGTGATCGGAGCCTCCGAGGCTGTGCGGCCACCCTAACCAACCCGCGCCGATGGCGCAGAGCGCCAGAACGATCAGCGGCAACGTCATCGACTTCGGCGACTCGTGGACGTGGTGCTCGATCTCGTGGCTCATGCGGGGATGGCCGTGGAATGTCAGGTACATGAGGCGGAACATGTAGAAGGCGGTCATCAGAGCGGTGGCGTAGCCGATGCCCCAGAGCAGCCGGTAAGCGTCGGGCTCGCGCGACCAGGTTTCCCAGAGGATCGCGTCCTTGGAGAAAAATCCGGCGAAGGGGAAAATGCCGGCGATGGCGAAGGTGGCGATGAACATGGTCGCATGCGTGATGGGGATGCGTTTGTGCAGGTCACCCATGTTGCGCATGTCCTGCTCGCCCGACATGGCGTGGATGACCGAGCCGGCGCCGAGGAAGAGCAAGGCTTTGAAGAACGCGTGGGTGAAGACGTGGAAGACGGCGGCGGAAAATGCTCCGACGCCCAGCGCGAGAAACATGTACCCGAGTTGCGAAACGGTGGAGTAGGCGAGCACGCGCTTGATGTCGTTTTGCACCAGGCCGATGGACGCGGCGAAGATGGCGGTGAGCGCGCCGACGACGGCCACGACCAGCATCGATTTCGGCGCGAGCACGAACAGCGCGTTCGATCGCGCGACCATATACACGCCGGCGGTGACCATGGTGGCGGCGTGGATCAGCGCGGAAACTGGTGTAGGGCCTTCCATGGCGTCCGGCAGCCAGACGTAGAGCGGAATCTGCGCGGACTTGCCGCAGGCTCCGACGAAAAGAAGAAGCGTGGCCGCGGTGATGTAGGGATTGCCCAGGAGCGTGGCGGCATTCGCGCGGGCGAAATGGGTCACGTCGATGAAGCGCAGCGATCCGGACATCCAGGCGATGAAGAACATGCCAAGGATGAATCCGGCGTCGCCGATGCGGTTGACGATGAAGGCTTTGCTGGCGGCATCGCTGGCCGACTTGCGGTGGAAATAGAAACCGATCAGCAGATACGAACACAGCCCCACGCCCTCCCAGCCGACGAACATGAGCACGTAGTTGTTCGCGAGAATGAGCGTGAGCATGGAGAACATGAAGAGGTTGAGATATCCGAAGAAGCGGTAGTAGCCGCCTTCATGCGCCATGTATCCGGTGGAGTAAATGTGGATGAGCATGCCGACGCCGGTGACAAACAGCAGCCAGATGCTGGAGAGCGGGTCGAGCAGGAATCCCGCGTCGGCTTGCAGCGGGGCGGCGGTGCCGCCGTTGGTGCGGTAAGTCAGCTGGCCGCTATCGGTGCCGAGCCAGGTGTAGAGAATTTTTTCGTAGGGCTTGTGCAAATGTTCTGGGGCGGCGGCCCAGTTGGTGTATTGCCAGACTGCGCCGCAGGCCATGAGGAATGCGAGCACGATGGTGCCGACGCAGACCGCGCTCACCGTCCCCTTCTGCAGGCGTCGCCCGAAAAAAAACATAAGCGCCGCGCCGATGGCGGGGAAGAGCGGGATGAGGTAGATGTGGGTTAGAAACATTGCAGCCTTCTAGCTCCTAGCTTTTAGCCTCTAGCTATTCGTCAAACCTTTTAGCTCACTCATGGATTAGGCTAAAAGCTAAGAGCTAAGGCCAAGAGCGATCTTCTACCACTTCAACAAATTCACTTCGTCCACGTTGACCGTCTCTTTGTTACGGAAGAAGGCGATCAGGATGCCGAGGCCGACTGCGGCTTCGGCGGCTGCGTCGGTGATTACGAAAATTGCGAAGACCTGGCCGTGCAGGGCTCCCGGACCGCCGAGGTGGCCGGGCATGCCTTGCCAGTAGCGCGAGAATGCGACCAGGTTCAGGTTGACCGCGTTCAGGATCAGTTCAATCGACATCAGGACGATGACTACGTTGCGGCGGGTGAGCACGCCGATCACGCCCAGCAGGAACAGGGCTGCGCCCAGGACCAGGTAGTGCAGGGTCGTGATGTGGAGTAGGGCGTCCATGTTGAGCTTCCAGCTTCTAGCCCCTAGCTTCTAGCTAGAGGCTAGGAGCTAGAAGCTAGAAGCTGCGTTTTTCAAATCCTTTTCTTTGCCATCACTACTGCTCCGATGATCGCTACCAGCAACAGCAGGGAGGCGATTTCGAAGGCGAACATATACTGTCCCGCGCTGCGGTCGAAGAGCAGGGCGGCGATTTGTCTGGGTGTTTTGCGATTCGCCGTAGGTCATGCGGCCTTCGGGGAAAAGCTCTTTGCCTTTTGTGGTGGTGGTGTAGATCGTGATGAACAGGCCGCCCAGCGCGGCAGCCGCGACGATCCCGACCAGCCACTGTTTGTTGAACTGGCGCTCTTTCGAGGCGCGCTCGATGGAGATCAGCATGATCACGAACAGGAACAGGACCATGATGCCGCCGGCATAAAGAATGATTTGCACACCGGCGACGAACGGAGCATAGAGCATCAGGTAGAGCGCGGCCTGGGCCAGCAGTGCGGTGATCAGCGCCAGCGCCGAGTGCACGGCGTTCTTGCGCGTGATGACCATGATCCCGCCGATGATCATGGTTGCGGCGAGCAGGTAGAAGAAGAATGGTGTCGCTACCGGAGGATTCATAGTCCGTGCACCACTTCCTGAAGCTGGTTCCAAATTTCAGTTCGCATGCCCATCGCTGCGGTGAGAATTAGCAAGGCCAGACCCATGGGCAGCAGAATTTTCCATCCTACTTTCATGAGCTGGTCAAAGCGGTATCGCGGGAACGTGCCACGATACCAGATATACATGTACATGAAGCCGGCAACTTTGGCGGCGAACCAGAAAATGTCGTTGACCCGGTCGCGCACAGCCGGGATGAACATGACCAGGCCGATGAGTCCGAGAACTGCGCCGAATCCGGCGAGTCCCATAGTTTGAATCTTGAACAGCGGATGCTTCGGCATGCGGGCCACGTTGTAGAAGCACATCGCGGCCAGAAGCAGGAACGAGATGCCGGGGACGAGGGAGAAGACTAAGTCCCAAGTGGCGCCGCTGAGCGCGTTCGGGAACGGACGCAGCCAGCCGCCTAGCCAGAGCGTGACGGCGATCGAGGAGACGGCGATCATCGCCGAATATTCGGCGAGGAAGAATAACGACCATCGGAAGCCGCTGTATTCGGTGTGGAATCCGGCGGTGAGTTCGGATTCAGCTTCGGGCAAGTCGAAGGGCGCGCGATTGGTCTCGGCGACCATGGCGATGGCGAAGATGAAGAATCCGATCAGGCCGAGCGGGAAAAATTTGAAGATGAACCATTCGCCCTGCGCCAGTTGCGCTTGCACGATGCCGATCATGCTGAGCGTGCCGGTGCCAGTTTCGAGGCTGGTCATCATGATGACCGACACGACCGCGAGGCCCATGGCCACTTCGTAGGAAACCATCTGCGCGCTGGAACGCAGTGCGCCGATCAGTGGATAGTGCGAGTTCGAGGACCATCCCGCCATGACTACGCCGAGCACGCTCAGCGAGGAAACGCCGAGCATAAAGAGGATACCGATATTCATGTCGGTGATGGCGTGCGTGGGGCCGAAGGGGACAACGACGAAAACGGTGAACGCTGCCAGCACAACCATGAAGGGCGCGATCCAGAAGACGAAAGTGTCGGCTTCGGCGGGAATGATGTCTTCTTTGAGCAAGAGTTTGATGGCGTCGGCGATGGGCTGCAGCAGGCCGTGCGGGCCTACGCGCATGGGGCCGAGGCGCACTTGCATGTGCGCGAGAATTTTGCGCTCGAGCCAGTTCATGGCGATGACGGCGACGGAGAGTCCGCCAAAGACGAGCAGGATGTAGACCGTGGCCCAGAAGATGTTGCCGGCGGCGCCGGGCGTGGTGGTGACCCGCGGATCGAGGTAGGACTCAATGTAGAGGATCAGCTCGTGCATTAGCGATCTACCTCGCCGAGAACAATGTCGAGCGTGCCGATGACCGCGATGACGTCGGCGACCATCGCGCCGCGGCACATTACGTCGAGTGCCTGCAGGTTCACGAACGACGGCGGGCGCACGCGAATGCGGTAGGGCTGCGTGGATCCGTCGCTGACGATGAAATATCCGAGCTCGCCTTTGGGGGCTTCGATGGAGTGGTAAACCTCGCCGACCGGCGGCTTGATCACCTTCGGAACTTTCGCCATGACCGGGCCTTCGGGAATGTTGTCGACCGCCTGCTCGATGATGCGCAGCGACTGGCGGAACTCGGCCATGCGCACGATGTACCGGTCATAGGTGTCGCCGTTTTGGCCGGTGGGAATATCGAAGTCGAAATTTTTGTAGTTGGCGTAGGGCAGCGCCTTACGGATGTCCCACTTGACGCCGCTGGCGCGCAGGACCGGGCCGGTCACGCCGAGCGCGATAGCGTCCTTGCCGGAAATCACGCCGACGCCCTTGGTGCGCTCCAGCCAGATGCGGTTGGTGGTGAGGAGTTCTTCATATTCGTCGATTTTCGGGCGGACGAATTTGATGAACGCCTTCACTTCTTTTTCGAAGCCTTCGTAAGTTTCGTACTGCAGTCCGCCGATGCGGAAGGCATGAGTGGTCAGGCGCGCGCCGCAGTATTTTTCGAAAATCTTGAGAATCTCTTCGCGGTCGCGGAAGGTGTAGAACAGCGGCGTGATGGCGCCAATGTCGAGCGCGTGCGTGCCCAGCCAGAGTTGATGACTGGCCATGCGGTTCAGTTCGGTCAGAATCACGCGGACGTACTGCGCGCGGGGCGGAGCTTCGACGTTGAGAAGTTTTTCGACCGTCTCGCAATATCCCAGGCCGTTCGAGACCGCGGCAACGTAGTCCATGCGGTCGACGTAGGGATTGAACATCGTATAGGTGCGATGCTCGGCGATTTTTTCGACGCCGCGGTGCAGGTATCCGATGACGCACTCGAGGCCCATGACCTTTTCGCCGTCGAGTCGCAAAATCACGCGGAGCACGCCGTGGGTCGCGGGATGCTGCGGGCCCATATTGATGACGAGCTCGTTGGTGTCGAGAAACGTCTTATCGTGCGCTTCGACGTGGGTTTCGAGGCTGGGCGGCGAGAGTGAGGTCGGGTCGGTCATTATCCAATTGCGTCATTGAAGTGAACGTGACAAAAGCCGTGGATCGCACTCTAAATGAGGTGAGGCGGGCCCGAAGCGGAGGGCTTGCAGCTACGTTAGCGATAACTGAAAAATCAGATACGACGTCCCAGGAGTAGACAGACTACCGTGGGTCGGCACCAACAAAGTAATCACCAGCTTGTGAGTCTTTGAACGAAGAATTCATAGTCGCCAGCAGGAACGGCGCTTGATGTGAAGGAGCCCCTGTCATCGACTGAGACTTCAAAATACATTGCGATATCGAAACCGCGAGTCCGAGACGAACTCAATGGGTGCCACGAGAGTTCCAGATCGACGCCTAGAATACTGCTCTGAAACCTTCGAAGTTTCCCCGCACGGCGTGCTCCAGCACTGCCGACGTATTAAGCGTCTGCAGCCGGTTTGAGCGAGAGCAGAAATCGAGCTTAAGGCGTCAGAGGAGCAGTAACAAACGAAGGCGAGGGTTGTCCTTGCCTTGGTCAATTCACCCTCATTGGCCGCTCTCGATTCCCAGGTTGATCTGCACCCACTCGTTGTCCTGCTGCAGGATGCCGTAGTCTTTGCGCAGGGGATGGCCCTTCCAGCCGTCGGGCAACAGAATGCGTTTCATGTCGGGATGTCCGTCGAACTTGATGCCGAACATGTCGAAGACTTCGCGCTCCAGCCAGTTGGTGGTCGGCCAGAGGGGGACGGAACTGGCGATGCTTTCGCCGTCGGCGATGCGGGCGGTGACGCGGATGCGCTCGTTGCGCGCGAAGGAATAGAGAATCCAGATGACGTCGAATTGCTTTTCGCGCTGCGGATAGTGCACGGCGGTAATGTCCACGCAGTAGTCGAAAGTTTCTTCGTTGTGCAGGACCTGAAGGAGTTCAGGAATCAGCGAGCGGTCGACGATCATGTAGTTCTGGCCGAGATAAGTTAGCGGCTCGACGCCGGATCCGTATTCGCCTTTGAGCTTCGCGATCATGGGGGAATCCCAGGGCGTGGGCACGGGAACTGCGGCCTTTGGTGGAGGCGCGGGCTTGGCGGCGGCAGGGGCTGAAGGCGCTGCGGCTGCGGGTTTCGGCGCTGCAGGAGTCGCTGGCTGGTCGGGAGCGGAGTTGGTTTCGGATTGGACTGAGCCGGAAGGGGTAGCCTTCACTCCGCCCGGCGTCGCGGGCTGAGCGGCCGTCGGCTTCGGTTCACCTTCCGGCGACGGGGAAGAAGGCGATTTGATTTCGTCCGGCATGGCTTGCGAACGCGCAGACCTCGGCGACGTCTGCAGTCAAAAAGAACGATAACTTTTATCAGCTTGAGAGAGCGAAGTCAACGGTGGTGATGCGTGCGGAAATGTTGGTGTGAGGGAAATGTTTTGGGTGGATACGTCGCGAACGCGGGGCGGAGAAATTTTGAGCGGCCGATGTGGAAAGGTAGGGATCTTTCGACTGCGTTGCCGGTCGCTTCGCGATCGGCAACTTCGCTCAGGATGACAGCGGAATGAGTAGGAACGGAAGGATGAGATGGCTAGCCGCGCGTCTGCGCTTGATATTGCTCGATCAGATCGCGGATGCGCTGGGCGTCGGCTTTGCGATGGCCGTGGCTGGTGATGGGGTCGGTGCCGCCGGTGGATTCGATGACGATTTCGGACCAGAACACGCCGGTGGAAATGTGTACGGACGCGACTTTGTTCATGGGAATGCTTTCTTCGTTGCTGCCGAACAGGCGCGATTTTATGCGGGAGACGCGCTGCGGATTGATCACCAGCCTCGTAGGGAAGAAGAAGTTGCCGGCGGTCCAGCGGCTGGCCTGGAAGGTTTCGGAAGCGGAGTTCGCGAGGTTTGCGGGAGGAGTGGACATGATTAGTGCCGGAACCCCGTAGGTTGCGCTTCGCCGGACGGACGAATGCGTCCGCCGCTACGTGAACTTTTCCGGTTCATTACACCCACTCCAGCGCGCCTTTTTTCCAGACCCAGATGTAGCCGACGATCAGGATGGCCAGGAAGATCAGCATTTCGAGCAGGCCGAACAGGCCGTAGGCTTTGAACCGGACCGCCCAGGGAAAAAGAAAAATTGTTTCCACGTCGAATACTACGAACAGAATGGCGATGATGTAGTAGCGGACGGTATAGCGTCCGCGGGCGCTGTCGATGGGATCGATGCCGCACTCGTAGGGCATCAGCTTGGTCTTGTTGGGATTCGACGGGCGCACCAGTTTGGCGGCCAGCAGCGTGACCGGCAGCAGCGCGCCGATGATGGCGATGAAGATGAAGATGGGGACGTAGTTTTGTGGCATAGAAATTCTTGCCTCTGCAATCCGCGCAGCACGCCATAGTAGCGCCGATGAGGCTGGGGATCAAGAGCGCGGCCTTACGCGAATCCGTTTCTTGTGAGCGGCAATTCTCTCACTCGCTTGCCGGTCGCCGCGAAGACTGCGTTGCACAACGCCGGAACGAACGGAGGCACGCCGGGTTCTCCGACTCCCGCGGGCGGCGCGGTGCTTTCGACGATGTGCACGTCGACCTGGCGCGGAGCGTCGTTCATGCGGGCGACTTGATAGTCGAAGAAGTTGGATTGATCGACGGCGCCGGCCGTGGCGGTGATTTCTCCAGTGCGGGCGATGCTGGTGCCGAAGACGGCTGCGCCCTCGAACTGCGAGCGGACCATCTCCGGATTAATGACGATGCCGGCGTCGACTGCGGTGGTGACACGCGGGATGCGGACTACGCCTTGATCGTCGACTTCCACTTCGACGACTGACGCCACGTAGGTGAAAAAACTGCGGTGAACCGCGATTCCCATGCCGTATCCGCTGCCGGATTTTTTCTTGCCCCAGTTGGATTTTTCGGCGGCCAGTTCGGCGACGTGGCGCAGGCGACCGATGTCGTAGGGATATTCTTTGGCGACTCCGGGAGAACCTTTCGGGCCGGGATCGACGTTGCGCGCGGGGCCGAGCAGGCTCATGAAGTAGTCGTAAGGATCGCGATTGGCGGCGACCGCGAGTTCATTGGCGAACGACTGCACTGCAAACGCGTGATAAATATTCGCCACGGAACGGAGCCAGCCGATGCGGACGTGAGCAGTGGCCTGTCCGTTTTCGGAGCGGAAGTTGGGCACGTCAAAAGGAGTCAGATCCCACCCCAATGACATTTCGCCGGCGCTGCCGTAGACCTCGCTTGTGTTGAACGTGGATCCGATGGGAGGGAAGACGGAACGCTGCAGCCAGGCTTTCGGTTTGCCGGCGTCGTCGATCGCGGCTTTCATATACATGGCGGCAACGGAGTGGTAGTAGTCGAACTTGATGTCGTCCTCGCGGCTCCAGATGACTTTGACGGGCTTGCCGGTTTTTTTGGAGAGCACGGCAGCTTCGACAGCGTAGTCGGGTTTGGATTTGCGGCCGAAGCCTCCACCCAAGAAAGTCACGTGACAGGTTACGTTTTCTTTTTTCAGGCCGAGGGCTTTGGCGACTTCTTCCTGCACGCCTTGAGGATTTTGGGTTGGCGACCAGACCGTTACTTTCTCTCCTTGCACATCTGCTACTGCAACTGGCGGCTCCATCGATGCGTGCGCAAGATGCGGAGCGAAATATTCGGCTTCGATAATTTTTCCGCCTTTGGCGAATTCGGCGTCGGGATCGCCGACGGTGTGCACGGCTTTGCCGGACTGGCGGGCGGTTTGCTGCAATTCTTTTTTGTAGTCGGCCGAGTTGTAGCTGGCATTGGCGCCATTGTCCCAATCGATCTTGAGTTGGTTGCGGCCTTTGAATGCAGCCCAGGTGTTGTCGGCGATGACGGCGACGCCGCCGAGTGGTTGGAAGGCGTGCGGCGGCTTGAAGGGATCGATGGGGATGGTTTTTTTGACGCCGATCACTTTCAGTGTGGCGGAGTCGTCGACGGATTTAACTTTTCCTCCGAGAACTGGCGGATGGGCGATGGCGGCGTAGAGCATGCCGTCGACGCGGACGTCCATGCCGAACAGCGGCTTGCCGGAACAGATGTCGGCGATGTCGTAGCCCCTTGCGGGCTTGCCGATGTAGCGCCAGTCCTGCGGCGACTTGAACTTTAATTCTTCTTTCTTGGGGACCGGCTGCTTTGCCGCCAGAGCGGCGAGTTCGCCGTAGCCGAGTTTTCGGGATGAATTCTTGTCGCTGACCACGTGCATGGGATCGGCCACGCACTGCGACTCGGGAACGCCCCACTGTTGGGCCGCGGCGCGAACCAGCATGAGGCGCGCGGTGGCTCCGGCTTCGCGGAGGGTATCGAAAAATTCGCGGACGGAATGCGAGCCGTCGGTATCTTGCGAACCGTAGGCGGCGTTGGCGTCGGCTTGAATGACGGTGACGCGGCTCCAGTCGGCATCGAGTTCGTCGGCGAGGATGCGGGGCAGGCTGGTGCGAACGCCGTTACCCATTTCGGATCGGTGAGCCACGATGTAGACCGCGCCGTCGCTGTGAATACCGACGAAGACGCTGGGATGGAAGGCGGACGCGGCGATGGAAGCGGAAGTGCTGGAAGTTGCCGCCCACAGGGGGCGCGGAACGATACGGGCGCAGAGCACGAAGGCTCCGGCGGAGAATACGCCTTGCAGAAAACCGCGACGGCTGACGTTTTCGATGGTGATGGTTTGCTACGGAGATCTTTTCGTCGGCGAGTTTCTCTTTAACGATCATGCCGTCTCCTTGGCCGCGGACTGGATCGCGGAGCGGATGCGCTGGTAGGTGCCGCAGCGGCAAATGTTGCCGGCCATGACGGTGTCGATGTCATCGTCAGCCGGATGCGGTTTCGTGGAGAGCAGTGAGACGGCCTGCATGATCTGTCCGGGCTGGCAGTATCCGCATTGCGGGACGTTGGCTTCGGCCCAGGCTTTTTGCACGGGGTGCGGGCCGTTCGCCGAAATGGCTTCGATGGTAGTGATCTCGAGGCCCTCGGTGGTGCCCATCTGTTTGCGGCAGGAACGGATGGCGGTGCCGTTCTGCAGCACGGTGCAGGCGCCGCACAGGCCCATGCCGCAGCCAAATTTTGAGCCGGTCAGGCCGAGAATGTCGCGCAGGTACCAAAGCAGCGGCATCTCCGGATCGCCATCGAATGTTTCGGCGCGTCCGTTGATTCTTAGGTGGATCATGGGGCACTTCCTTCGGATGAGCTGGGAAAGTACGCAGGCTATTTTACTGCGGGATGAGGCTGGATAGATTGTCATTCTGTAGAGACGCTGCTTGCAACGTCTCTACCGGCAGTGCCTCTAGGGCATGAGTCTATCGATGCTGCCGGCAGAGACGTAGCAAGCTACGTCTCTACGTCGGACGCGACTATTTCTCCCAGTGCGTTGTGCTGAATTTTGCGGGGTCGAAGGCTCCATCGGGCAATTTCACATTGGCCTGAATGTCGGTGTAGTCCTCGCTGAAGACGAGTTTGCCTTCTGAATAGACTTCGACGCGGGCCGCCACCCACGTACCAGCGAGTGGGCGATAGTCGGTGAAGCGAATGTCGTTGAGTTTGGCGGGATCGCTCTGCGCAGGTTCAATCACGCGCACGAACAGCAGCGTGTCTTTCGTGATCCAGAATTGTTTCGCCTTCAGGTCGCCCTTATCGGCGCCGACGACGTAGGCGGGATGGCCTTCCCATGTGTCTTCGTGAAGCTTCGACAAGTCGTAGCCTTCGGCTTGCACCACTTTGCTGGTGATCTCGGGCGCCTGCGTGTAGACGTCGAATCCCAGCACCAGCAGAATGTTCACCCCCGGGCGCGCGCCGGCGATTTTGTTGTCTTTGAGGATCGTGACGTTGCCGTCGACCATGAGATAGCCGTTGCCCTTGGCCGGTTCGCCGATGTCGATGCGCAGTTTGCCCGGGAGCTCCGCGGCCTCGTACCAGGTTTCGGCCGTGCTGGTGCCGTCGGGCTTGTGGGTCGTGCTTTTTTGCGTGAAGGTGAGCGTCTTGTACCAGGAAGATTGGTAGCGGTCGTGCATGGCGCGCAGCAGGTCGTTGCCGGTGTGGATCTCTTGCGCATGAGCGAGCGTGAGCGTGAGGACTGCGGAGACGAGTAGAAGTTTCTTCATGAGGCCGAAGCCTTTCGGGTACAAGTTGTTGGCGACTGAGAGATCGTAACCGATTAGACGGCGAACGTCGGAAAAAGACAGCGCGGGAATTTCTGCGGAGACGCGGTAGCGCCTGCAGTTGCAATGTCAGGCGAACTTGTCGGGAAAAAGGAACATGGTGCGGGCCAGGTCAGACTGCAACGTTGCTTCGTTGTAGTAGCGGGTCAGGATTCCATTTTTCCAGGTGAGCAGATCGGGGTTGGCCCGGGCGAAAGCGTCCCAGTCGGCGGGCGCGCAGCGAGCCAGGCGTTCGCGAATGAGAAAAAAGTAGGCGTGGGTGATGGTCTCGTGATAGCGATCGGGTTTGCCGCGCGCGGTGGCGTAGCGCTTGAGGGCGCCGCAGAATTTTTCGAGCGCTTCTAGCGGCGGATGCTGCGACAGGTAGGCGAAAGCCAGGCGGACGTGGTCGGCATGATGGAAGGAATCTTCCGGCACGGCGTCGGCCTCGAAACGACGGATGATTTCTTCGTTGGTTACGGAATTTGCCTTGGATCGGTTCGCACGACTTCACTTTCCGACTGCGATGGCGAAGGCCGCCGCCGCGTAGATCGCCAGATTCCCGACGTTGTAGACGCCGTGCATCAGGTGAAGGATGATGGCCATGAGGAAGACGGCGAGCAGATAACCACGCGCCTTTGGAGGCGGGTTTCGGAATCAGGAGAAGAATGCATCCGATGATCTCGCCGAATCCCAGGAGCAGGCGGATGAAGTTGGGCATGTGGGTGCTGTGCGTGAAGTCGTGGGCCGCGCCGGGAAGCACGAACAGCACGGCTTCGATCAGGATCACGATGCCAAGAGTCCATTGCAGGACGGTGAGACCGCATTTGGCGTTCATGGATTGGGTGCTCCTTATTCTTCCGGGTTAGATCATTTGTGGTCAGAAGACTTGTGGCCAGCGGCCCGCTGCCGCGGCGATTTTGCCTTGATCTCCTGCAGGCGGTGGCTGGCGCTGGAGTCGAGGTCGAGGTCGTAGAACTTCTTCAGGTCGCGAATGCGTTCGAGCGATGCCGGGCTGAAGGGCGTTTTCCCGTCGAAGGCGTGCAGGACGATGCCTTCGAGGACGTCGCCCAGAGTCATGTCGTGGTATTCGGCGAAGGCTTTCAGGACTTTCAGGATGCGTTTTTCGATGCGCACGCCGGTCTGCACGCGCTCAACCAGCAGTTTGGGATCGTCGGACATAGGTACCAATGTATCAAGATACATGGATACGTGCAAGCGGGCGGGTCGCCCATCCCCGGTGCCGGGTGGCACACGTCGTTCTTTGCAGGATGGGATTTGCGCGGCTGTTTTCCACAACTCTCCTCAAAAATAAACTCGCCAACTGTGACGGACGACCTTGACCGAGCCTTCAGGATGCTGACAATGGAAACGTGCGCCCCAATCACTTCCAGTCCGGAACCAGCTCCGCGCCGACCGCGCAACTCGGAATTTGCGCCGCTAACTCCTTATTCCGTAATATTTTACCCGCAACTCCCATGGAATCAATATTTTGCCCGGAAGGAACTGGATCCCCCCTGCCTAACTCCTGCAGCCTCAGGATTTTAGCGGGATCGACAAAAAAAATAGTAGCGGCCTACCCCTCCTCAGTCGCACCTCACGCGAGCCCAAAGCCCTCAGGTCGCATTGTTTATAATCTCCCTTCCATCCAGAGCGACATACTAAGGATCACAAGGACTCTCTTGGCACTCGACGATCATATTTACGAACTGCGGCGCGAGAAGTTGAAGGCGATTGAAGCGCTGGGGCAGGCGACTTACCGCAGCAAGTACGAATTCACCCACACGATCCCGCAGATTTGGGCCGAGTTCGACAAGCCGGGCGAGGAACTGGAACAGGCGCGAACCAACGTGCGCGTGGCCGGGCGCATCATGGCGATTCGCCTGATGGGCAAGGCCGGGTTCGCTCACTTGCAGCAGGGCGGCAAGCGGCTGCAGATTTATGTCAAGAAGGATGCGGTCGGCGACAAGGGATTCGAACTTTACAAGCTGCTCGATTTGGGCGACCACGTGGGAGTGAGCGGATATTTGTTTCGCACGCGCACGGGTGAGTTGAGCGTACACGTCGAGGAACTTACTTTTCTCAGCAAGGATCTGCTACCGCTGCCGATCGGGAAGTCCGTTGAAGGTGATGCTGCCGCGCAAGGTGGAACTGAAAACCGGAACGCGCTCACCGATGTTGAAATGCGTTACCGGCAGCGCTATGTGGATCTGGTGGTGAATCCGGAGGTGCGGGAAGTTTTTCTGAAGCGGACGAAGTTGGTGCAGTCGATGCGGCGCACGCTGGACGCGCATGGATTTATTGAAGTCGAGACCCCGATGATGCAGCCGATCGCGGGCGGCGCGGTGGCGCGGCCGTTTGTGACGCATCACAACACGCTGGATATGGATTTGTATTTGAGGATTGCGCCCGAACTTTATTTGAAGCGGCTGGTGGTGGGCGGCCTCGATCGCGTCTATGAGATCAATCGCAACTTTCGCAACGAAGGGTTGGGATGGCGGTGGAATCCCGAGTTCACCATGCTGGAGTTTTATCAGGCATACACCGACTACCAGGGCGTGATGGATTTGACCCAGGAAATTATCACGCAGGCGGCGAAGGATGTGACTGGCGGCACGAAGACGAAATGGGGCGACCAGGAAATTGATTGGTCCGACTGGAAGCGCATGACCATGCGCGAAGCGATAATTCATTACTGGTCCGAGGCGGCTGGTGCGAAGCCGCGAGATGAGCGACTTCGCCAGCGGCGACGGTGTGAAGAAACTGGTGGAGCGGTTTAACTCTGGCGCACGCGCACATGGCTTATGAAGCGAATGCTCCGGCGGGGAAGAACATCGCCGCGCTGTTTGAGGCGGTCGCCGAAGAACATCTGACGCAGCCGACGATTATTTATGAATACCCGACGGCGATTTCGCCGCTGTCGAAGCAGAAGCCGGACGAGCCGGACTGGACCGAGCGCTGGGAAATTTTCGCCGGCGGCATGGAGATTTCCAACGGGTTCAGTGAACTCAACGATCCGGAAGATCAGCGGCGGCGATTCGAAGGGCAGTTGAAGGAGCGCGAGCGCGGCGACGACGAAGCCCACCAGATGGATGAGGACTACATTCGCGCGCTGTCGTATGGCATGCCTCCGGCGGGGGGAGTGGGCGTGGGTGTGGATCGGCTGTGCATGCTGCTCACCGACTCGCACACGATTCGCGATGTGATTCTATTTCCGTTGCTGCGGCCGGAGAAAAGCTCGGGCACAGAGCACCCTGATCAGAAGCCTTCGGCGTAGCAATTACCTTCCCGGTATTAACTTCCCGGTACCTGATAATGCACTGTTAGTGGTGCATGCGAATTCATATACTCGGGCTATCAGTTTGGGCTCTGTTGTGGCGGCGCTGCCGTAGTGCTCCCTGCGGGACACTGGGTCGGTGGCGCTTTGCTTTTTTGTTCGTAGAAACAAAAGGTTGATTCACCTTGCGGCCTGTATCACGGTGCCGCTAGACCACGACGCCCGCATATCCCACGACCCGTTCGCGATCGCCGGAAATGTCTCCCGAGGTTGCGTACTTCACCAACTCGGCCGACTTCGCGCCCCGTCGTCGCGCCGCTGTCAGCAGGGCTACCGCCGGACCCAACCCGCACATGCTGATGCTCTGTTGCGTTGCCACATCGAAAAGCCCACGCGGATCCACGGTAAGAATTCGCTCAATGGCCTGCTGATCCTTCACCCGCGTAACCGAATCCGACTCGTAATGGTTCATGTCGCTTGACGCGACGAGCAGCACGGGATCGCTTTCTGCTGCGATCACATCGGCCAGGGCTTTGCCGAGTTGATCGAGAGTGTCGAAGTCCCGGGTGCCTAGCGCGATAGGGACGAACCTGAGCTCAGGCTGCCGCATTAATAAAAAAGGAAGTTCAACTTCAATGGCGTGCTCGGCGCGATGCGCCGCCGAATCTTCGTTCAGGGCAGGGAAGCGTTGAGTCAGAGCGGCGGCAAGTTCAGCATCAATCGGTACATCGCCGAGAGGGGTCTGCCACGCGCCTTGGCTCATGATCGCCAGCGCGCGGCCCATCCCGGTATGGTTGGGGCAGAGCACGATGCAGCGCCGCGGCACTTCAATCTGGGCAAAGACCGCGCCAGCGACGTGACCGGAATAGACGTATCCAGCATGGGGCGCAATGCAACCTAGGGCTCGCGTGGGAATCTTGTTTTCAGAGTTCGCGTCCGCGAGATATGCCGACACCTCAGCGCGCAAGTCGTCAGGATCGCCTGGATAGAAGCGGCCCGCGACCGCGGGAACGCGCACAACGGTTGACATGGGCGCTCCTTATTTTTTCCGGCAACACATTGCGGGCTGAAGCGGCTGCGAAAGAGTCGGGGAAGAGTCGATGGTCTGCGCGGCGTTCGCCATTTCAATTCCGCCGCAGGTCAGTCCCGGTGCCCGTCGCGCAGCGCGCGATAGATCGCAGCACTTTGTGCCAGGCTCAAGGTTTCCGCCCGCGCCGTGGGCTTCACCTTCGCCTGCGCCAGAGCACGCTTCAACTCATCGCCTTCATACTTCAACTTCAGATTGTTCCACAGCGTTTTGCGCTTCTGTCCAAACGAGAGCCGCAGGAAGTCGATGAAGCCATCCCCCGCCACTCCCAACTTTTCCTGCTGCGGATTGATGGTCAACCGCAGCACGGTCGAGTGCACTTTCGGCGGAGGCACGAAAGCGCCCGGCGGCAGCGTAAACAATTTTTGTACGCCGGCATACAACTGTGCCGTCGCCGAAAGCATTCCGTAATCGCGACTCCCGGGCTCAGCGGCAATCCGGTCGGCGACTTCCTTCTGCACCATGATCACGATGCTGCCAAAGTATTTCGAAAACTCAAACAGCCGCAGCAGGATTTCTGACGTAATGTAATAAGGAAGATTGCCCACCACGGTGACCGGCTCAGGCTTGAGGTCGATGCCCGGCTGGCTCAGTCCCGGTTTCGGCCCGAACAGCGAATCGAAGTCGATGGCCAGCACGTCGGCCTCGATAATTTCGATATTGCGGGTCATGCCAAATTTCAACCGAAGTTGCGCCGCGAGTACGCGATCCAGTTCGACCGCGATCAACCGCCGCGCCCGCCGCGCCAGCAGGGAAGTCATGATGCCGCGTCCGGGACCGATTTCAAGCACCGTGCTCTGCGAGACGTCGCCTAGAGCGTCAACGACGCGCGCCGCCAGGTCTTCGCTGGCGAGAAAATGCTGTCCCATTTTAGGCTTGCTTTGCGGACGCCGCGTAGACGCTACCTTTGGCACGTTGACCCTCTTGGCTTCGGGACGTAGACTTTTAAGTCGGTCCCGGCATCTTAGCGCCGGACCTTCGGGTCCCGAGGCTCATTCATCATAGCGTGCTCCGCCAAGAACATGCGCGCTCATGCACGCCCCAGGAGGTTCCGCTCTTATGAACATCGTATTTGTCGCTTCCGAAGGCGTGCCGTTTTCGAAGACTGGCGGTTTGGCTGACGTGGTTGGCGCTTTGCCGCGCGCCCTCGCTACCTTGGGCCATCAAGTCAGTGTTTATCTGCCACGTTATCGCCAGACCAAGCTGAGCGATCCGGCAACCGTGGTGCGCAGCGTGACCGTGCCCTTCGACGACCAGTACCGCTTTGCCTCCGTGGTCAGCGGAGGCAGCCAGGGCGGCGTGCGTTTTTACTTCGTCGAATATCCGCAATATTTTGATCGTGACGCTCTCTACGGCACCGCCGCCGGGGATTATCCCGACAACGCCGAGCGCTACGCCTTGTTCTCGCGCACCGTGCTTGAGGCTACGAAAATTCTGGGCGTCCCCGATATTTTTCACTGCCACGATTGGCAGTCGGCTCTGGTTCCGGTTCTGCTGCGCACCATCTACGCGGAAGATCCCGCATTCCGCGATGTAGGCACGGTTTTCACCATCCACAATATGGGCTATCAGGGATTGTTTCCGCCTGAGACGCTGCCGCTTCTCATGCTGCCCTGGGATCTCTTCACTATTTCGAAAATGGAATTTTTCGGCCAGGTCAATTTCCTGAAAGGCGCTCTGACGTATTCCGACTTCATCACCACGGTCAGCAAGAAATACAGTCATGAGATTCAAACCGCAGAATATGGGTTCGGCCTGGAGGGTGTGCTGCGCGATCGCGCTTCGACAGTGACCGGAATTCTCAACGGCGTCGACTATGACGAATGGAGCCCGCAGACCGACAAGTTCACCGCCGCCAAGTTCTCGCCGCAGGATCTTTCGGGCAAAGCCAAGTGCAAGCAGGATCTGTTGGCGACGTACGGGTTGGCCAAAGCGAATCCCAAGCTGCCGGTAATCGGCATCGTCTCCCGCTTTGCCGCGCAGAAGGGATTCGACCTGATCGCCCAGATCGCCGACCGGCTCGCCCGCGAAGAAATGATCATCGTTGCCCTCGGCGCCGGCGACAAAACGTACGAAGAAATGTTTCTTCGGCTCAACAGGCAGTTCCCCAACAAGATCGCCGTGAAAGTCGCGTACGACAACGCCATCGCACACAAGATCGAAGCCGGCGCCGACATGTTCCTCATGCCGTCGCGCTACGAGCCCTGCGGCTTGAACCAGATTTACAGCCTGAAATACGGTACCGTCCCCATCGTCCGCGCCACCGGCGGCCTCGACGACACCATCGATCCCTGGGACGCGCGAACCGGCAAAGGCACCGGCTTCAAGTTCACCGAATATAACGGCGAAGCGCTGCTGCTCACCATCAAGCAAGCGCTCGATGCCTACACCGACCAAACTTCCTGGCAAGCCCTCATGCGCAACGGTATGACCAAAGATTTTTCCTGGAACGCCTCGGCCCGCGAATACGGCAAAGTCTACGACCGCGTCCGGCAATCCCGCGGCACAGCGCCCACGGCGCAGAAAGCCTTTGCCACCCTGTCATCCTGACCTGCAGTTATTCTGACGAGATTGTCTGGCCTGAGCGAATGCCGCAAGAATCGCGAAGCGCTTTCTCCGGCGCCGTCGAAGGTTCGTCGGTGGTCGAAGCCTGCAGAACGGCTCACAAAAACGAAGGCCGGGTATCCCGGAAGGAAGTTCCGGATCCCGGCCCACGTCTTGCTTCAACTTGGAGTAAAGCTTTAAAGCGTTACGTCTCGTCCCGAACTAGTTGCCCGGAGCCGCGACGGCGGCGGTGGTTGGAGCCGCAGCCGGAGCTGCAACACCCGTACCGAAGCGCGCCAGGCGCGGAAAGAAGGGCGTGACTTCAAACGGCATCTTGTCACGCGCCGAAGTGATGGCGACCGGAGCCGTCTTCACCATTTCCGCTTTGTCGTCCCAGGGATTGATCTTCACACGGCCGCCCAACGGCAGCGCCGCAATCTGATCGAGTTTGGTGTTGTCGAGCGCCGGACCCTGCGATTCCAGGCCCACCAGGCGAGTTACCTGCCCGTTTTCCGCCAGCGGATTGCCCAGGTGCGTGGTCAGCAGAGCGTTCAACTGCGGAGCTTTCTGCTGCAACGCCTTCAGGAACAAGCCTACGTTGTCCAGCTTCTGCGCGTAGGGTGAGTTCTTCAGAAGTTCCAGCGCCTTTTTGTCGGCCGCCGCTTCTTCTTCCGGAATGTGTTTGAAGCCCAGGTTCTGGTAGGTGGAATCGTCGCCGAACAGCATGCGGTCGTTGAAGGCAAACTTGCTGCCCAGGTTGTGGCCGAGCACAATGTGCGCCAGTTCATGCGAAAGGACCGCAGCCAGGCTGGCTTCGTCGGGCAGAACGTCAACCAAACCGCGGCTGATCACAATCGTGTTGCCGACGCTGAAGGTTTCGAGAGGAGCCGTGAGCAGTACGCGCGTGCGTACCGGCCGCGGCAGGTCGATGTTGTTGGTAACTTCCAGGTTGTTGACCACGGTCTGCAGAATCCGGTCGACATCGCCTTCTGGCGCCAGCAAGCCAGCGCTGGTCAACCGGTCAACGACGTTATCTTCCGCCTGCTGCTGCCAGACGCGCTCAGCCTGCAGCGGAGACGCATCCTGCGCGCTCGCGCTGTTGTCCTGCACTGAGTCCACGCGGATGTTCGTGAGCTCGTCGTCCTTGCCGCCCTTCTTCAAGTCGTAGCCCCAGATGCGGGTCTGCGCCTTGAAGGCCAGCCGGTTCTTTACGCCAGCGCTGAAGTCGCCTTCTTCGCTGTAGATGAACGACGGAACCCAGTAGCCGGGGATCAGGTTCAAGCGCCAGCTATCCATGTGGAAGAAATAAGAGTTGCGCGGCGCCGGAGCATAGGTTCCGTTCAGGCGCACGATGTTGAAGTCCTGGTCTTCGACCCATACCCGGCCGAGGAAGCGGCCGCGGCCGGACTTCGGCTTGGGCGTGACGTCAAACACCAGGCAGCGCACGTCGCCCAGAAATTCGCGGCGAACATAGTGAAAATCATAGTGCTCGCGATCGAAGTCGGTGCGATCCGCATACACCATCCACGAGAAGCCGACCGGCTCGTACTGAACCTTATAGAGCTTGTGGAAGCCGCCGAGCAGGCGCGCTTCCATGCCGCCCATGCCGCTCTTCTCGCCGTCGCCCTTCAGATAGTCCTTGCGGTCGACGGTCTCGCCCATATCCAAGCGGCCGAGGAAGTAGTGGTCCTCGCTCGGCACCGGGCCCAGTTGCGGGTCCGCTGTCAGATTCTGCAGGTAGGTCTCGACCACCGGCGTGCGTGCCGCCAGCATCTTGATCAGGCCGTGCTCGCGCTGAATGAACAGGTTCACCACCTGGTCCATGGTCTGGGGAGCCGCCACCACAGCCGGCAAAGGTATCGCCGTCGCCGCGGGAGCTTGCGTCTGGGCAGGCTGCACCTGTCCGGGCTGACCAGCATCGCTCGCCGGTGCGCTCGTTTGAGCTGGTTGAGCCGTCTGCGCTGCATCGGATGCCGGCGGCTGTGCGGACGGTTGTGCATCCGCCGCTTGCTGTGCGACTGCGCTCATCGAGGCCAGCAGAGCCGCAGTGATAATCCATTTCCCAGTACGCATGACTCTTTTCTCCAAGTTTCTGAACCTAATTCTTTTTTCTTATTCCGCTACCAAAACTCGTTCCAACCACTGCCACTTCGCCAAAACTTTTCTTAGTACGCCATCTGGAACATCACATGCACGATGGCCGTCGAATCCACCGGCTGCCCGCCGCGGGTTGCCGGCTTGAATCGGATCTTGTTGGCTGCCGCGATGGCCGCTTCATCCAGCCCGTGACCGAGCCCACGAGACACGCGATTCACATGCAGCGTTCCGTTCGCCGAGAAACTTACTTCCAACAAAACTTCGCCTTCCAGTTTCAAACTTCGTGCTTCGTCGGTGTAAACCGGATTCGGTTTGTACGTGATCTCCACCGAACTGGTCGCGCCACTGAGATCGGCTTGCGCGATCTTCGGTCCACCGTGCACCACCTGCTCCGCTCCAAATCCTCCGGTTGCAACTCCCTTGCCGTTGCTGCGCCCGTCACCTTTGCCGCCCGTCGCCACGCCGTTACCAAAGTCTGCGCTCGCCACCGTGCCCTTGATGCCCTTGGCTCCGCCCGATCCGTTGCCTTGTCCCGGCCCCACCGGCATATCAAATCCACCTGCCGCGGCCGCGTACAACTTCGCGTTCGGCTTGCCCTCGCCCTTCAAGCCATTAGGATCGCCAAACCCGCCCGTTTGAACCTTCTCAACCGCCGCGTTCACGGTTGGCTTCTGCGAACTGCCGCCAAAATCTCCCGTGTGCACCAGTTGCGGACGCGCCCCGCCCACCGCCATCTTCAACTCTGGAGCCTTGAACTCGTTGACCACCACTTTCGGCGCTTCTACCGGTTGCGGAGCTTCTCGACGCACTTCGCGCGGCACCACCAGCTTCGGCGTTTCAAATACAGGAATCTTCACTGCGGCCAACAACTTGGGATGAACTTCCGGCGCAACCTTGACCGGAGGCGGTTCCGGCCGCAACGACGGCATCGGAATCATCTCCGTGATGTGATAGGTCTTCAGTTGCAGCTTTTCCGGCATCAGCAGCGACAGGTTGATCAGGATGAGCAGCACCAGGGCCACGATCCCATAGCTGGTCGCCAGCACCCGTTTGTTGATCTTGCGTTCGGGCAGTAGTCCGAGTTGAAAGCCGCGATATGCCGTTGCCATGCCAGTTCACTCCATATAGGGATCCCGGTGTGGGAGATCCATCGGGACTTGGAGCTTTAAAAATACGGGAGATAGGACAGGGGGTAAACGTGTCAACGGCTCTTGACCTTAGGTAACCAGGGATATGTCCTTCTGAGGAACACGGCCCAGAACGGGCGCGGAACCCGCCGTTCCGCCATCAATCTCCAGAGAGCCCTGCAAAACCGCGAAGAAAAACTAAGGTTACCGGCGGAAAACCAGTCCCAAATCGGCCCGATTTCGCCCGTGTGGAGCGGACACTCTGGTCCGGTCCCGTTGAGGTTGTTCGTGATCTAAGGAGTTTTTAAAGATGTTGCTTTTGAATTTGAAGTTGATCTTCTCAGCGAACTATGCGGCGCCCTCAGCGGTTAAAAGCTTTGGCCGTGGCCTTGTCGGCCCCGCGCTCTCCGCAAATATGAGAAGTAACTAAACACCGGAATCCCCGCCAGGATGACGAGCACTCCATATCCCGAATTCGGCCAATCATTCCAGAACGTATAACCCAGCAACCCAGCCGCCGCCGCAATAAACAACGCAGGCACCGCCGGATATCCCCACATGCGATAAGGCCGCGCCAGCTGTGGCTCCCGCCAACGGAACACAAACACGGTACTGGCCGCGATCATATAAAAGAGCCACTCCGAAAAAATCGCCAGCGAAAACAACTGCTGAAAATTTGCCCCCAACAACAAGAGCAGAATCGACAAGACCGCTTGCACCACAATCGCCACCGACGGCGTGTGAAACCGCGGATGCACATCGCCCAGCGCCCGAAAAAAATATCCATCGCGCGCCACTGCGTACGGCACTCGCGCCCCGCTCATCACAGTGCCGTTCAAGCCCGCCAGCATCGAGATCGCCATGCCCGCCGAAACAATACTCGCGCCCACCCGCCCCAATACCAGCGCAACCGCATCCGATGCCGGACGCGGCGACGCCGCAATCGCGCTCGCCGGCAACACATATTGCACGCCCGCATTCACCAGAATGTAGAGCACGCCCACCGTGGCCACGCCCGCAATCAGCGCAATCGGAATATTCCGTTCCGGGCGTTTCACCTCGCCCGCCACCATATTCAGATCATTCCATCCGTCATACGCCCATAGCGCGGCTACCAGCGCCGCCATGAATCCCGCGATCCCGCCCTTGGCCCCTGCGAAGGTTCCCGCAAAGTTGCTCCACCCCCGCCCCGCGGAGTTTCCGATTCCACTGAAGCACACCACCACAATCCCTAGAATGATGGCGATCTTCAAAACCGTAAACACCAGCTGAAATTCGCCGGCTTTCTTCACGCCCACGTAATTCAGCGCCGAGATAAAAATCGCCGCGCCAATGGCGAACATCTGTCCCCAGGTCACCGCGAAAGGAGTGCTGATCACGTTGACCGAGAAAAAAGAAAAGATCGAGAACGTCCCCAGAATTCGCACCAGCCCGGTGACGATGGTCGCAATCGAAGCGGGCTTGGCGATCACGAACCAGGTCCACGCGTAGAGAAATCCGCCGAGCGGCCCATATCCATCGCGGACATAAACATATTCGCCGCCGGCCTGCGGCTTCATCGCCCCCAGTTCGGCATAAGTGAGCGCCCCAAAAAACGAAAGCAAGCCGCCCACCACCCACGCCAGATACACCAACTTGGCGGAGCCCACATCCTTCATCATTTCCGAAGGCACGAGAAAAATGCCGCTGCCAATGATGGTCCCAATGACCACCGCCGAGGCGAGGCTCACCCCCAGATCGCGCGAAAGTTCAGGTCGGGAAGAATCCGGCTCGGCCATCGGAAGTGAGCCAGTATACGCGAACGAAAAAAGTCAGGCCTTCGCGCTCGCCGTGTCGGCGAAAGAAAAAGCCTTTAACCGCCGAGCACGCAGAGAAAATCCGCAGAGACCGCGGAGAAAAACATTTGCCTTTGCCTTTCTCAGCGCTCTCTGCGGCAGTTCTCAGCGCCCTCAGCGGTCAAAGGCTTTCTCTTATGCAACGATCCGTCCGATGTCGGATTCGTTCCCGTCCGGCTCCTCCCGATAATTGTTCACCATCCGCTTGATCCCGTCCTTAAGTAGGACCACGTGAAAGTTGATTAGCAGCCCCACTTGAATATTGAGCAACCGGAGATGAGACAACAACTGCGCTTCGTCGATCAAATGCAGCACTTCTTTGCACTTGATCTCAACCACGACGCGGCCTTCGACAACCAAATCCGCGCGAAAGCCGCACTCCAGTTTGACCGCCTCGTAAACCAACGGGACTGCCCGCTGCCGCTGTACCAGCAACCCCAAACTCTCCAACTCATAAGCCAGGCAGGCCTCGTACGCGGACTCAAGCAGTCCCGGCCCCAGCCTTCGATGCACCTTGATCGCAGCTCCGATCACCCGAGATGTGATGCTTGCGCTGGCCACAATGTCCTCGACAAGACTCTACTGTGCGCGAGTAAAAGTCGCAGAGACAAAATGACGAAGAGAGAGGATTCCTTCCCGAAACGAAACCTGAGGCAAAATTCCAAACGAAACGAAGCATCCTAATGCGCGCCCTTGTGCGCCAGCGGCAGGTCCACTTCCAGCGTTCCCATGCGATCATTGGCGCGGTCGCGCACGCCCACGCGGATCGATGTCGCATTCAGCGGTACCACCAGCGCCTGTCGCGCCCGGTACAATCCCGCCTTGTTCTCCGCCGGTTGCTTCGACGCTTCCGGGACCGCGTCGTTGACCACGCCATTCAAAACTTTGCCGTCTTCATCAAACGCGGCCACGGCAAACTCCAAGGTCGGTTCTTTCCCGCCGCCGCTGGCCTGCGCTTTAAACAACGGATCGAGCACGCGATAGTCAATCGTAAAAGTCTGCACCTTCACCGGAGCCAGCGGCTTCAGCGGCCGGTTCCGGCGCTCCTCGCGAAAGAACGCCGCCTGCTCCTCCAGATGTTCCATCTGCGCCGGACTCGCCAACGCAACTGCACTCGGTTGCAAGTGCGCGGAAAATACCAGATCGTGCAGCATCGGCGCCCCTGGCTTGATGTTCCCCTGCAGCACGTCGGCCGCCTGCTTGGGTACCGCCAGCGTTCCCGCCGCGGGATGATCCGCATCAGCCCCCGCCGCCGAAATTTCGATCCCCTGGCAATATCTTCGCCGGTAGAACAGCTGATCATGTTTCTTATCGAGTTGAACTGTAATCTTGTGGCACTTTTCGTCCTCCTGGCTGGGAGGAGAATAAGTCAGGGTGTAATAGTTCCCGCCGTCTTCCGTCGCAGTCGTCAGCGCTTCGACTACGTCGTTAGTGCTGTAGAAAGCTTCGCCTCCAGTGGTGGATGCGACTACTTCCTGCGAGCCGCGACTCGCGTTCACGACACTTACCGCGGGATTTGGGTCCACTCCGGTCACCTCCACCGGAAACACGGCGACGTCGGCCTCCGCCAGCGCATCCATCTCGGCTTTGATCATGTCGCTCAGTTCGGAGTTTCCTTCCTCGGGCGAAATCGCCAGCGGGAATGTTCCCGCCACCCAGATCAAATTCTTGCGGCCCGGAATGCCGTCCAGATATTCACCGATGTGGGTCAGCATATCCGTGGCGGTGTAAGGGTCTCCATGCCCATAATTACGAGCCAGCAGGAAAATTCTCGGCACATGCGCCTTCGGTTTCTTCGAATTCACTGCCGCATAAAGCAGGTCTTTATCGTCGGTGAATCCCTGCGCCAGATAGAGCTTGTCGGAAGTTACAAAAATCGCAAACCGAGTGCCCGCCGGCTTGCTGCGAATGAACTTCAAGACTTGGGAACGGCTGGTCATCTGGTCGTCAGGATCGGTATTCACCAGGTCGAGCAGGATCACGTACAGCGGCCCGCGCTCCGGCCTGGCCGGAACGTTCTCAAACACATTCGGCGGCAGGGGCGGCGCATTGGGCGCGCGCGCAATCGAAGCCTTATCAAAATCGTAAACGTCGAAGGAAAGCACGCGCTGCGGTTGCTTATCTTCCGTGATGGAAAAATCCGCCGCGGTGAGCCCATGCACCGGCTTGCCGTTGGCGTCCCGGACCATCACGTCGACCACCACGCGCCGCACCGTCTCTCGAATCGTGACCTCCGGAGACTGCGCCTGAGTCTCAACTTCCGGCGCCGGATGCACATCCAGCGGGACGCCCGCCGGCGAAGCGCTCTGCGGCGAGGGCTGTGGCGACGACGATTGCTGCGCCGGCGACGAAGAAGACGGCGTCTGCCCCGCATCCGACTGTGCCGTCAGCGCGGCCACCGAAAGAAGGGAAAAAACGAGAAGAACCAGAATCCAGCGTGATCGTGCAGAAAACATAGTCATCGCCGCACCTTCCATTCCATCCGGCTTAAGACCCAAACCCGCCCTCGACCATTTTGTCCCGACTGCCGGAATAATTATTTTGTCGGAATCGAGCCGCCGGAATCAGTTCCGAACGCGTTCTGCGGGCCTGATCGGCGAGCCAATCGCGACACTCACCACCCATCCGATTACGAATGTAACCGTCGTGCCAATAAACACCCACCAAGTCCACGGCACCCGCGTCCCCATCCACAAATACAATTCCACGCCGAAACCAAAAGCCATCCCCACCATCGCCCCGAGTTGATTCGCCCGCCTCGTCAACACCCCCAGCAGAAACACGCCCAGCAGCGCCCCGTAAGCGACGGAAGCAATCTGCAATCCAACTTCGATGACTCGCCCAACTTCGTGTAATGCGATCATCGCCAGCCCAAACAATACCAGCGCCCATGCAATCGTCGCCACGCGCGACAGTCGCATCTTCGTCTTTTCATCCGCGCGCGGACGCAGCCGCGCATAGAAGTCCATGATCGCGCTCGACGACAACGAATTCAGCGCCGCGCTCAAGTTCGACATCGCCGCCGCCAGAATCGCCGCAATCAGCAGCCCCGAAATTCCATGCGGCATGCGCGTCACAATAAACGTGGGATAAATCCGGTCCGGCCTTCCAAACGTCACCGACGGGACCCGGTAATAAGCCCACAGCATGATGCCCACCATCAGAAACAATGCAAACTGAAAGAACACCGCGACCCCGCTCGACAACAATGCCATCACCGATTGTTTCTGCCCCCGCGCCGCCAGCAACCGCTGCACGATCAACTGATCCGTCCCATGACTCGCCGTAGTGAGAAAAGTCCCGCCAATCAACCCGGCCCAGAACGTGTAGGGCACCCAAACACTGGTGCTGAAATTAAATACCTGCAGCTTGCCCGCGCCCGCCGCCGCCGCATGAATCGCAGTCCATCCTCCCGGCACCAGATGCAGAATCGTCACCAGCCCTACCAGCGTTCCACCCACATAAATCGCGGTCTGCACTACGTCGGTCCAGATTACGGCCGCCAGCCCGCCCTCAAATGTATAGATGACCGTCAATGCAGTAATCATCGCAATCGATGCTACCTCGCCCGTCCCCAGCGCGATCGACACCACAATTGAAATTGCATAGACGCGCACACCTTCCGCCGCCGCCCGCGTCAGCAAAAATAATCCCGCTGTCACCGAACGGAGCCCGCTGCCAAACCGCCGCTCAATCAATTCGTAAGCCGTATAAAGGTCGCCGCGAAAATAATGCGGCAGCAGCAGAAAACTAATCACCACCCGCCCCACCACGTATCCCATGACGACCTGCAGAAACGTCAGGTTGGTGTCATAAGCCAGCCCCGGAATACTGATGATGGTGAGCGTACTGGTCTCCGCCGCCACAATCGAAAGCGCAATCGCCCACCACGGAATATCCCGCCCCGCCAGAAAATAATCCCGCAACGACCGCTGCTTCCGCCGGAAGCGCAGCCCAAACAAAGTGATCCCCGCCAGGTACAAAGCGATGATCGCGAAATCAACTTTGTCCAATCCCATACGCAAAGAACCCCACCCGCTTTTACCCTTGCTCTTCTCAGCGTCCTCCGCGGCCTTCCTCTGCGAACTCAGCGATGAAAAGCTTTTTGCCGCGGTCATGCCGACCTAAACCACCCGCCGCCCCACACTCTCCGCCGGATCATAAGTCTCCGAAGAAATCGCCACCAACCACAGCGCCCCCTCGCCATCGTTCCGCACCGCATGCGAAGCCCCCGGCGAAACCAGGACCAGCACCGCGTGCCCGCCATCGAACGCACGATGCTGCGCCGCCGTCCCCTCGCCTTCATCCCAATGCAGCGACCACTTCGCCCCCGGCAGCACCACGATCGCTTCCCGCCGCCGCAAATGATAATGATTCCCTCGCACTGCCCCAGGTCCCGTCGACGCCAGATGCACATCCGCCATCCGCCCCACAAACGCCAGCGCCTCCGCCGGAGCCGTAAAACTAAACCCTCGCACATCGCCAAGATTGTCGAGTTCCGTAATCTGAATTTTCTCTGTCATAAAAGTAAGTCCCGCCTGAGAGCCTCCAATTATCAAAGGCCGCCGAGGTTTCCGCGAGTGAGACTCTATAGTCACCGCGCGGCCGTGACTACAAGCTGGCAACTGGCAACCGGCCGCTGGCAACTGCTCTATGTTAGAAATAACCGTGCCCTACTATCTCGGAATCGACGGAGGCGGCACCAAAACCACCTGCGCCGTCGGCGACGAGTCCCGCCTCCTCGCCACCGCAACCGCCGGGCCCAGCAACATCGTCCGGGCCGGCGAAGCCGAAGCCCGCGAGTCGCTGCAACAATCCGTCCGCCAGGCCTGCGCAGCTGCCGGCGTCACGCCCGCGCAAATTTCGCAGACGTGCGTCGGTGGCTCTGGCGCCGCGCGCCCCGAACTCGCCGAAATCGTCCGCCGCTCGCTAGCAGAAATTCTCCCCACGCCGATCCAAGTTGTCGGCGACATGCAGATCGCCCTTGAAGCCGCCTTCGACACTGGCCCCGGCGTGATCGTCATCGCCGGCACCGGTTCCATCGCCTGCGGCCGCGATCGGCAGGGAACCACTCTCCGCGCCGGAGGCTGGGGCTTCGCCATTGGCGACGAAGGCTCCGCCCACTGGATCGGCCGCGCCGCCGTCAAAGCAGTCCTTCGCGCCGCCGACCCATGCTCCGTCGACCCAAGCCGCGTCGATCCACGCCCCGTCGATCTTCACCCCAACGATCTTCAATCGAGCGATCCCAAAACCGCCGGCAGCCGCGAAAAAATTTATGCGAGCGAGTCCACACCGCCAGAACCCGCGCAGCAATCGTCACTCGCCGCCGCGCTCCAAAAAGCCTGGGGCGTCGGCTCGCTCTCCGACCTGGCCCGCGCCGCCAACTCAATTCCCACTCCAGATTTCGCCGCTTTATTTCCCGCCGTCGCTGCCAGTAAAGACGATCTTGCCGTGCAGGTCCTATCGCACGCGGGCAGGGAACTCGCGCAGATCGCTGCGTCTCTGTCCCATCGTCTTTTTCCGGAAGATCAAAGCAGCCGAGTCCCAGTGGCCATGATCGGCGGCGTCTTTCGTCACGCCGCAAGAACGCGCGAAGATTTCTACAATGAATTACGTCGCCTCGACCCGCGCGCAGAAATAAATCCGCAGGTCGTCGACCCCGTCGAAGGCGCCCTGAAAATGGCCCGCCGTGCCGGCAAATGTGGGACGGACACTCCTGTCCGTCGCCTTTGACGTTGTTCTTGATTTGAAGCTGATCTTGAACATGCTCTCGAAGTCGGCGTTCTTAATCTTGAAATTGAACTGGGTTCTGATCTTGAATTTAAAGTTGATTTCGGTTTGAACCGCCCCCGACTAAAATCCAGATCGCACGCTACCGACGAATGCCGAATCCCCGCATGAATTCCGAAACAGAAAATTCGTCCGACTCTGTCCCACCAGAGTCGCCTTGCAACGAACCATCCCCCAGCCCCGCCGACTCCGCCCTCACCGCCGATCTCGCCCAGGCCCTCCTGAAAGACCGCACCCTCCCCGCCGAGCAGATCGAACAAGTCACCCACAACGCGGCGGTGATGAAATCCCGAAAAGTGCGGATCGCGATCGCCGCCCATCCCCGCACCCCGCGCCGCATCGCCCTGCGCCTCATCCGCGAACTCTACACCTTCGATCTGATGCAGTTCTCCGTTCTACCCGCCGTCGCCGCCGATCTGAAACGCGTCTCCGACGAACTCCTGGTCGCGCGCATCGCAAGCATCACGCTAGGCGAGCGCATCGCACTGGCCCGCCGGTCGTCCACCATGGTCGCTGCCGCTCTGCTGCTCGACAAAGAATCGCGCGTCTGGCAAACCGCCCTCGAAAATCCGCGCCTCACCGAAACCGCGATCGTCAAAGCCCTGCTGCGTCCAGCCGCGACTCCCGCCTTCGTCAAAGCCATCTGCCATCACGCCAAGTGGTCGGTGCGTCTGGAAATTCGCACCGCCCTGCTGCGCAACGAATTCACGCCCATGGCCCGAGCCATAGAATTCGCTCGCCGCCTCCCGCCCGCGCAACTCCGCGACATCCTGCACAACTCTCGACTGCCGGAAAAGGTGAAGGCCTACCTGAGAAAGAATCTGGAGAAGTAGGCTTAGCGATCAGGGCCGTTAAAAATTTCGAGCGCACGTCGATAGCGCGACGATAGAGATTCCTCCGCCCCTCGCGTTCGCTCGGAGGTCGGAATGACAAACATAGGATTTCGTCAAGAGCGCGAGGAATCAGAGTGCGAAGGCAGATACTAACGGCGAATGCCAACGAGCAACGAGCAACGACAACGACTGGCTTTTTCACCGCCCGCCGCCAATCTCCAGAATCGCCCCGGTCGTAAACGACGCAGCGTCCGACAACAGCCACAACACGCCCTCGGCAATTTCGCGCGGCAGGCCCGGCCTTCCCATCGGGATCGTCCCCATCAGCCGCTGCAACCGCCCCGGCTCACCGTTCGAGGCGTGCAGCCCGGTCTCGACCAGTCCCGGCGCAACCGCGTTCACCCGGATCCCTTCCGCCGCCACTTCCCGCGCCAACCCGATCGTGAAGCTATCGACCGCGCCCTTCGACGCCGCGTAATGCACCCACTCCCCCGCCGATCCCGTGCGCGCCGCGATCGAAGAAATGTTCACGATCGCTCCGCCCGTTCCGCCGCGCCGCGTCGACATGCGCCGCACCGCTTCGCGCGCACACAGAATCGTCCCGGTCACGTTGACGGCCAGCATGTGCGTGATCGCTGCGCTCGAAACCTCTTCCACCCGCGCAAATCCGCCCGTGATCGCCGCGTTATTTACCAGCGCCTTGATGGGGCCGAGTTCGCGCTCCGCAGTCTCGAACATCCGCATGACCTGCGCTTCATGTGCGACATCGCACTGAATCGCCGTCGCGCGCCCTCCGCGATCCACAATTTCACCGACGACACCGTGGGCCTCGCCCTCGCTAGCGGAATAATTCACCGCAACCGCGTATCCACGCTCCCCCGCGAGCGCAGCGATAGCCGCGCCGATCCCGCGACTAGCGCCGGTCACGACCAGAGTTCCGAATATTTTTAGATTATTGTCCATAGCAACCGAAGGGAAAATCATTCCCAAGTCAATCGAAGATGGAAAAGCCAATGGCCAAGAGCCAAGAGCCAAGAGCCAACAGCCAACAGCCAACAGCTACGCGTTCACCGGTCTCCCGCTTCCCGTGCATCAGCTCCACCACCGCCTCATACAACCGCTTGCGCGCCTCGTGCCGTTCGTACGCGCGCGTGATGTAGCGCACGTGCACTTCAATCCCCGCCGCCGTCGGACGCACATTAATCCCCGGCACCGCCGACAGCGCCTTCACCCGATAGCGCGCCGAAGCCTCCTGCCACTCCGCCTCGGCGCTCGTAGCGTTGGCCTGCGTTTCTTTCTCCACCAGTTTCTGTATGCCGTCGATAATCGGATACGGATCCTGCCCCGGGGGAATCAGCACCTGCAACTCGTCCCACATCCACTGCCCCGAAGTCGTGAAGTTAAAGAAATGCCCCTCGATCGCAAAGCTATTCACAAACGAAACCCGCCGGCCCGTGGGATGTCCCGAGTCCGCCCAACTCCCGGTCTCGAGCAGAACAGTTTTCAGCAGACCCACTTCGACGACTTCACCGCCCACGCCGTCGATTTCCACCCAATCCCCGACGCGAATTCCGTTTTTCCCCATCAACACGAACCAGCCAAAGAATGCGACGATGAAATCCTTCATCGCCACGGTCAGCCCTGCGCCCGCCAGGCCGAGAACGGTCGTCGTCTGCGTCGGCATGCCGAAAACAATAAACAGAATCGCAATCGCGCCCACCACCTGCGCCGCAAATTTCACAACAGACCGCAGCGTGTCGACCCGCTTGTTCTCCGCGGTCATCCCTGTGAACAGCCGCTCGATTAATCGATCGGCGATGTACACCGCCAGCAGCACCAGCAGAATCCACAGCAGCGACTCGATCAGATGATGCAGCGCCTCGCGCTCGCGCGCCGCAATCAGCGCAATCCAACTCGTATAGGTGTCCGTGAGTTCCTGCTCGTCCTGCACTCGCTTGCCCAGGTCAGCAAGATTTTTCTGATCGCGCGTGTACTGCCTTAGTGAATCGAGCGCCGATTTTGCCGAAGCCTTCGAATCCTCACGGGTCGCAGCCTGACTGCTCTTTGCGAAGCCCTTGGCCTGCTGCTTCGCGGCCTCGCGATTTTCTTTGTCCTTCTCCACCTGCGCGGTCAGCGCTGCGTGCCGTTGGCTCAACCGCTCCTGCTTGGCCTTGCTCTCGTCCCGCGCTTCCTGCAGCAGAACCGTTTTCTCGCGCAGCGCCTGCCACGCGCGAAACACCGTCAGCAGAGTGTGCGTCTGATAATTCTGCTCCTGCGAATTGGCGCCCGCGCCCACCGCTGGTTCCACGCCGTGTTCGCTGGCCTCATGCTCCGCCTGCAACCGCTTGATCTTCGACTGCGGATCGCCGCCCGCCTGCTCCAGATCCTCCGCCGCATCGTCCAACTCGTCCTGATCCAGATCCATCTGCGCTTTGGCGACGTCGATCTGATCCTGCAGATTATCCTTCTGCGATTCCGGCGCGGCCGCCAATTTGCGCGTCAGCAGCGTGATGCCGTCCTGATCTTCCTTCAGCGCCAGCTCTGCTTTATTTCTGCGATCCGAAATCGTCCTCGCCTCCGGAGAAAGTGGTGGAGGATTTTGCTCCGCCGTCCGCAGCGCATCGAAAAAAGACAGATCGACTTCATGATCTCCAACTTTTTCCGCCTGATGCGCCAGCACCTGTTCTTCCTGCGTGCCCGCGATCGCCGCCAACCGCTTCGCGGTCTGCAAGGGACGCTGGTCTACCAGCGGACGCGCCGCCACCGCCGCTTTCTTTCCCGAGACATTGCCAGTCGGCGTCTCGGCCGCATCCTGGTTCGGGACCGGCAGCGCCCGCGTCCACACGATTCCGAAAATAGCCGCAGCCACCAGCACCAGCAGCACAATCGCGGTAATCCACCGTCGAGCTTTCATAAAAAAATAATCCCGCGCCTTTGCTCTTCTCAGCGCGCTCTGCGGTTAAGAGCTTTTTGCCGGAGTCAGCAAACCGAAGCCAACCAAGACGACCCGCGCGTCAAATCAATGTAACAAGAAACACAGCCCGCAAGCGACGCACCTGCCCAAGTCATTCCGGGCCAGGGGCGCAGTCCACCACGCACGTTAGTAATCTCCCCCGCCCGAATTCGCGCTCGTAGAATTATCCGAGCCGCATGACCGAATATCTCCAATCGTTCTTCACCGATTACTTCGGCGAGTCCTGCTTCACTCAGCCCTGGAAGCCCATCTCGCGTCCAGCCGTAGCCGCGTGGCTCGTCTTCTATGTAGCCTTCCTCGCCTATGCCTTCAACGCCCACGGCGGCTACCTCTTCATCGACAGCGCCAATCTGGTTGTCCACGAAGGCGGACACAACCTCTTCGCCTGGTTCGGCCCCACGCTCTGCCTCTACGGAGGCACCATTCTGCAATGGATGGTCCCGTTCCTTCTGGCCGCATATTTTTTCAGCCAGCGCCAGGTTGCCGGCTTCGTCTTCTCTCTATTTTTCTTTTTCGAAAACTGGCTCTACACCGCAACCTACATGGCCGACGCCCGCGCCCAGATTCTTCCCCTGGTCACCACCGGCGATCCCGATTTCGTCGAACACGATTTTTTTCGCATCTTCTCGAACCTCGGCGTCCTGGATCACGACACGCAAATCGCCGCGGTCGTCCGAACCCTCGGCTGGCTCGGCATGATCGCCTGTGTTGCGTGGCTCGCCACTCGCGCTAAAACTCCGCAAGCAAAGTAGCGGTCACGAAAATATCGCGGGGCCACGCCCAGTCAATCCGCACTTTGGGGTAGTGGTGGGCTCTACCCCTTACCCCACTCTGTCATCCTGAGCGAAGTCGAAGGGATCTCCTGCTGAACCGGCCCAACGCGCGCAAGCCAAACCGCGCCGCCTAGACAGCGCCGCTGCCCCCGCCCGACTAGCTCCGCCACCAGCCCCGTAGTCTATAATCACGCCACAAATGGCTCTAACCTCTGGCACAAAACTAGGCCCCTACGAGATTCAATCGCCGCTCGGCGCGGGCGGCATGGGCGAAGTCTACCGCGCCCGCGATCCCCGCCTCGAACGCATCGTCGCCATCAAAGTTCTTCCCACTCACCTCAACGCCAATCCCGAACTCCGCGCCCGCTTCGAGCGCGAGGCCAAAGCCATCTCCGGCCTGCAGCATCCGAATATTTGCGTGCTCTATGACGTCGGCTCGCAAGGCGACATCGATTTCCTCGTCATGGAATATCTGGAAGGCGAGACGCTCTACGCCCGCCTCGCCCGCAAGCCGCTCACGAACGACGAAATTCTGAAGATCGCCACCGAAGTCGCTGACGCTCTCGTCAAAGCGCATCGCTCCGGCATCGTTCATCGCGACCTGAAACCCGGCAACGTCATGCTCACCAAGGGCGGAGCCAAGCTGATGGATTTTGGTCTGGCCAAGCCGCTCGGCCTGGCCACCGGACCGCTCTCGGGCTCGGCGCACATCTCATCGATGGCGACTATGGCCGCCACCATGGCCGATCTCGCATCGCCCGTCACCGTGGCTGGTACGCTGATCGGCACCGTGCAATACATGAGCCCGGAACAGATTCAGGGCAAGGAAGCCGACGCCCGCTCCGACATCTTCGCCTTCGGCGCCATGCTCTACGAAATGCTCTCCGGCCAGCGCCCCTTCCAGGGCAAGAGCCAGCTCTCGCTGGCGAGTGCGATTCTGGAAAAAGATCCCGAACCGATCGCCACGCTTCAGCCGCTCACGCCGCCCGCGCTCGAACAGGTTATCCGGACTTGTTTGGCCAAGGATCCCGACGACCGATTCCAAAGCGCGCACGATCTCAAGCTGCAACTGCAGTGGATCTCCGCCGGAGGCAGCCAGGCCGGCGCGCCAGCAGTCGCGTCGCATCCCCGAAAAAAAACTTCGACGGTCCTTACGGCTGCAACCATTGCCGGATGGCTCATCGCCGCGACTCTCGCGGTTCTGTTGATCATCTACGCAGGACGCTTCACCTCCGCGCGGCAGCCGCTGCACACCAGCATTGAGCCGCCCGCCGGATTCGATTTCTTCTCCGTCGCCGACGGCGCCCCAGTTCTATCTCCCGACGGCCAGCAGGTTGCATTCCTGGCTGCGAAGAAAGGCACACCCCTCACGCCCGGCGGGGGATCACTTTATCTGCTGCGGCTCGCGACCGGCGAATCCGCGCCCGTGGTGGGGGGTGAGACAGCGCTGTTTCCCTTCTGGTCGCCCGACGGAAAATATCTCGGCTTCTTTTCCGATGGCAAGCTGAAAAAGATTCCTGCGACCGGCGGCACGGTACAGGTTCTGTGCAGCGCGCCCGAAGGCCGCGGCGGCAGCTGGAATGAGCAGGGCACCATCATCTTCGCGCCGCGAATTGCCGGCTCGCTCCAGTCCGTCTCCGATGGCGGAGGCACTCCCGTTGAAATCACCAAGGCCGAGAGCGGCCAGGCCTACACCGACCGCGACCCCTACTTCTTGCCCGACGGCAAGCACTTCCTGTTTGTACGCCGCGCCAAAGATTCCGGCAGCGTCTACGCCAGTTCACTCGATTCTTCCGGAGGAAAGCCGGGTGACATCAAACAGATTCTGCCCAACGGATCGAACGTGATTTTCAGTGACGGATACCTTTTCTACGTTAAAGAAGGCGCGCTCACCGCGCAGGAGTTCGATCCCGCCAGCCTGACTTTCAAAGGCAAGCCCATCTCCGTCGCTTCGAACATCGAGTTCGCTCCGGCCCGCAATGAAGGAAATTTTTCCGTCAGCCACAATGTACTGCTCTATCGCCACACCTCGGTGGTGAATCGCGAGCTCGCCTGGATCGATCTGTCGGGCAAGGAAGTCGACCACTGGTCCGAGCCCGCGCCTTACATCGGCGGCAAATTCTTCGCCGCTACTCAAACCGCACTCCTGTCGCGAGTCAATTCCGGCGGCAACGGCTACAGCCTGTGGATCTCCGACGTTGCCCGTAAGACCGTGAACCGGCTTACCGAGGACTCGGACCGGAACGCCACCGGCGCGGTCTCGCCCGACGGCAAGGAAGTATGGATTTCCACCTCCACTGGCTACGTCAGCACTCTCGTCCGCAAGTCGCTCAGTGCCTCGGGCACGGAAGAAAAGTTGCTGGATAACTTCAACGGCAACATGATCCTGTTCGACATCTCGCGCGACGGCCGCTACCTGATTTTCAATCACCAGGACCCCAAGACCGATTTCGACATCTACACCCTTGATCTTCAGAGCACGGATTTACAGGGTAAGGATCTGCAGATCGACAAGAAACTCGTTCCCGTGCTCAACGGTCCTTCCGCCGAGCGCAACGGCCACGTGTCCCCCGATGGCAAGTGGATGTCGTACATCTCGAATGAAACCGGCGCCGAAGAACTTTACGTCACGTCGTTTCCGGTCCCCGGTGCGCGCTGGCAGGTTTCCAGCGGAGGCGCAAACGGTTCTGGCGAGTGGTCGGCCGACGGCAAGAACCTGCGCTACCGCAAAGGCGAAAAAATCTTCAACGTGGAAGTACACCCCGGCGCGAGCAAACCAGAATTCTCCGCTCCCAAGGAGTTGCTGTCGCTGCCCACCAGCATCTTCGACATTGCACTTTTCCCCGACGACAAACGAATCTTGGCCCTGCGCCCCAGCGGCGACAGTACCCCGGTCCCTATCGACTTCCTGCTCAACTGGGAAAACCTCACGCACTAACCCAATCCCAGGTTGATTGGAAGGGGCACGCCTTTCAAAGCCGGACGCAAGTCATCGCATGGGCGGCATCGCGAAAGCGATGTCCTGATAGGAATTGCTTCCGCAATGCACCCCTAGCGTTTCTTTTTCCCCGGCAGGCTCGCGGGATTTTCGTGGACGCGTTCGCGGAAGGTGCCGCGCATGCCGGTGGCTAGGCCTACGGTGGATTCACCGAATTTGTCACGCAGGCGGTCGGCGGCCGCCATGGCGTCTTTCCAGCGCTGCTGGCGATTGCCTTCGAGCAAGTTGATCTGATCGGGTTGCGTTGTGAAGTGCGAAGCTTGCACGCCGAGCAGGCGAATCTGCGCCCCTTTTTTCCAGTTTTTGCGGAACAGCGTGCGGATCTGCTCGAAGATTTCCGTGTCCAGTTGCGTCGGAGCTGGCGGGGTATGGGCGCGGGTGAGCGTGGTGAAATCTTTGTAGCGCAATTTGAGTTGGAGGGTGCGCGCATGATATTGCGATTCGCGCAGGCGGCGGGCGACCATCTCGCATAAGCGCATGAGCGTGGCCTCGAGCTGCGCGACGTCGGCGGTGTCTTCGTTGAAGGTGTGTTCGTGGCTGATGGATTTTGCTCCGACGTCGGCTCCGACTTCGGAATCGAACCAGCCGCCGGCATCTTCTCCGCGCGACTTGCCGGCGAGCGCGAGGCCCCATTTGCCGAAGCGGTCAGCAAGGTCGGATTCTTCCAGGCGGGCCAGGTCTCCAACTTTCTTGATGCCGAGGGTGTGCAGGTGTTGCTCCATCACCTTGCCGACACCGGGAATTTCGCGTACGTCGAGCGGCGCCAGAAATTTCGCTTCTTCGCCGGGGACAATGTAAAGCACGCCGTTGGGCTTGGCCTGCGCGGAGGAAACTTTGGCGATCAGGCGCGAAGTTCCCATTCCGATGGAACAGTTCAATCCGGTCTCGGCTTTCATGCGTTGGTGCAGCGTGTGTGCGGCTTTCAGCGGAGGTCCGTGCAGGCGCTCGGTGCCGGTCATGTCGAGGTAGGCTTCGTCGATGGAGGCCATTTCCACTTGTGGAGAAAATGTTCCGAGAACTTTATGAACTTTTTCGGAGCACTCGCGATAGCGATCGGGATGTCCGTTGACGAAGATGGCTTGTGGGCAAAGTTTGGCTGCGGTGCGCAGCGGCATAGCGGAATGGACCCCGAATTTGCGCGCGGCGTAGGAGGCGGCAGAGACTACGCCGCGCTCATCGCGTTGTCCGCCGACCACGACCGGCTTGCCTTTCAGCGTGGGGTCGAAGAGTTCTTCGACCGAGACAAAGAAGGCGTCCATGTCGACGTGGAAGATGGTGCGGAGGGCGGGCATGGAGTGGGCGGCGGACATCGACAGCAATCGACTGCAGCGAATTGTAGCAGCGGGGGGAGTGTCTTGAAATGGGGCTCTTCGATGGTGCACAAGAGAGCGTTTAATCGCTGAGAGCGCAGAAAACAGCCGCGTTTGCTGAGAAGAATCGGGACGAACCAAGCAGCGGCCAGTGCTAGAATTCGGCATCATGGCTGGAAGCGCGATCAGAGTGACGGCTCGCATTGCGTTTTTCTTGTGTGGGCTGGTCTCGCTGGTTACCTGCGCGCCTTACGCGATGCTGCGGGGCTCCGACTTGCCGGTGCAGAGCGAATGGATTGGATTTGTGGCGGTCCTCGGACTGGTGGGCATTTTTAGCCTGTCGCTCGCCGTGCTGCCGCGGTCGTGGATCGCTAAGATTGCCAGGAAGGTTCGGGACGATGCGGGCTTGTTTTCGACACCCTTGAAACTGCTCGGCATCTTCGCCGCCATTTTCTATCTGGTCGCTCTCGTGGCTTATCTCTCACCGAACCGCTGGGAACTCAATCCGCAGCTGATGTTCTTGCTGTGCCCGATGTACCTGGTAAAGATGCAATTCGATCCCTCCGCGGTGACTACGTTCTTTGTGCTGGCTCCGATGAACGCGGGGGCGTTCGGGGCGGTTGGGACTACGTTGGGGCTCGCCTGGTTGCGCTTTGGAAAGCAAGCGTAGCAACGGAAGCCACGTCGCCTCAGGGCGTGCAGTGGAAGATGAGCGCAGGCAGAATATTCAGAAGCTGGAAGTTGAGTTTCACCGAGCTGAAGCTGGATTCGAGATAGGGCAGCAGCGTGCGCGTGTATTGAAACAACAGCATAGACCCTTCGGTTTTGAGCGCCAGGCGCGACTCGTTGAGAATCTCCCGCCGCAGTCCATCCGACATATTGCGATAAGGCAGGCTGGAGATGATGTAGTCCGCGGCCGATAAATTCTGTTCCGCCAGAATGCCGCGCACCCGCGCCGCCGACCCGTGGACCACACGCAGTCGCGGGTCGCGAACCAGTTCATTCAAGTAGTCGACGAAGTCTGTATTCAATTCGATCGCGATCAGGATGGCGTCGGGCCGCATGCGCTTCAGGATCTCGCGGGTGAACGTGCCCACGCCCGGGCCGTATTCCACGATGATGCGCGCTCGCTCCCAATCCACCGGGCGCATCATGTCATTCACCAGGAAAGAAGAACTGGGAACCACCGAGCCCAGCATCGCCGGACTCTTGAAGAAATTGCGAGCGAACAGCGCCAGTGAAAACCATGCCACCGACGACGAACGGCCGGACCGCGGGACTGTAGAGGAGGAGTGTGAGGAGGAGGAATGCGCGGAAGAGGGCCGTGCTAACGCGGATCGCACGGCGGATTTCTTAGCGGCCTGACTGGGCATCCCGATCTTCCCGTGGAAAAACAGCAGCCTTTATCCTAGCCCAAGCCGAAGCCTTCTGCGCCAGCCATTCGCTAATCCGAAGTAGTGTCGAGGTTGGTACTTTGGTCATCGCGCCCGGAAAAAGCAACATGCTTCAGCAAGGCAGGCCGCGCAGGCAAGTGCTTCGACAAATTCGCTTGCCCACGGTAACTTGCGGGGCACAGAGACGCTCGTTGAAAATCGAAGCACGCGGATTACTGTCTGGCCCGGCCGACCTAAGGAAACCCATTTGCGACTTTGGCTCAATATTGTCTTGAAAGTCGTGGCCGGGACGTATTTCGCGGTGACGTCTCTTTATTGTCTGCTGGCTTTTCTACCGTACACATTCGTTGCCTTCATTCGGACGCCGCCATATGCTTGGATGCCGTGGCTGGCGCAACATCAGGCGGCGCTGTATTGGGCGGCGATCGCGGCCGCGCTGGGCGCCAGTTGGCAGACTGACAAGCGCTCGCGAAAAATGGGATTCGTCCCGGGCATCGCGCTGCTGGGCGCGGCGGGAGTGTATGTAACGCTGCGTCCGTTTCTTTCTGTTCTCGAGAATAATACCGCGGCTTACGACTGGAGCCTGGTCGCGCTTCTTCCTCTACTTGCAATCTCTGTGTGGCAGATCGCGAGCGCGGCGCAGGCGGGCGCGAGCGAGGCTGGCGACGGCGCGCCCTTCGGATTCTCCGCCGGGCTGCTGATCGGGCTCGTCGTCAGCGTGATTTATTCGGTGGGCGCGAGAGTGCGCCTCTATGGCGATACCCACTCGCTCGCACTGCACTGGCAGGATCTGGAAGTCGCATTCTGGAGCCTGGTTTCGCACTTCCTGCTGGCGATTGTAGTGCTGTCGGCAGTGAACTTTATTTTCCTGATTGCCGCCCGGACTGCCAAACCGCGAATCGTACGGCGTGCACTTGTCGGAGGATTGATCGCGATTGTTCTCGCCTTCGTGCTGACGCGATTGCTGAGCGACGCGATGAGTTTCGACGGATGGAGAGCAAACCTCTACGCCACCGCCTTCGCCCTCACTCTAACGCTGTGGGGATTCGCCATCGTCGAGCCGTTTCTAGCGCGGAAAGCCGCGGGACAGAAGGCGACCGGCGCAGATCGTAAGCTGTCTTCCGCTCAGATGATCGCCACATGGATAACGATTGTCCTGGTCACACTTCTCGCGCTGGGATCGCGCTGGCTGATTGGCGGGGAAGACTGGAATGGATTTGTCGAAAACACGGCCGCGCTGGTTTTTTGGATCACGATGAGCCTGTGCCTATATCGACTGCGTCCGGTGCGCACGAATTATTCTGTCGTGGGCATCCTCGGCGTGTTGCTCACCGCGATTTTCGTCTACAAGGGCTTGCAGGCGACTGAGATTTTCTGGGGCAAGTCGGTGGGCTCGACCGACGATGAAATTTCTCTCAAGCTCGAGGAATATGGCGCCGGAGACGCTTCGTTTCTGCTGGCTCATCACATGCTCGGTAACGGTCGCGGAGAAGTTTGCGGAGACTTGTGCCGCATCATGCGGCAGTATACGAACATTCGCGACACCCGCACATCCGCAGAGGTGAGCCTGGTGGATCACCTTTCGCCGACGACAAGCGAGCGCCCGAATGTGTTTGTGTTCGTGATTGACGCGATGCGGCCGGATTATCTGGGAGCTTACAATCCGCGGGTCGACTACACGCCCAACCTGGATTCGTTTGCGCGCGACAGCATCGTGCTGCATCACGCCTACTCGCAGTATGCGGGAACGTCATTGTCTGAACCGGCGTTGTGGGCCGGAGCGACCATGCTGCATGCCCACTACCTGCAGCCGTTCTCGAAGGTGAATGGCCTGGAGCAAATGCTGCGGACCGACGATTACCACATGGTCGTCAGCATGGATGAGGTAGTGAAGGAAATTCTGTTGCCCAGCGACGACCTCGTGAAGCTGGACCTGGACAAGCAACTGTGGAATCACCTGGAGATCGGATCGACGGTGCGGCAGGCGGAGGCGGTTCTCGATAAGCACACGGAATCGCAAGGGTCGATTTTTTTCTACGACCAGCCGAAAAATGTCCATCAATTCGCGCGCAATGATGTGCCGTCGCCGACTTCGCAGCACTGGCCCGACCGGCCGGGACTGAGCACGCGCATCACTTATGAGGTGCATTGGGTCGATAAATGCCTGGGCGATTTTTTCGCTTACCTCAAGCAGCGTGGGATGTACGACAACAGCATCATCATCATCACCAGCGATCACGGCGATGCTACGGGCGAGTTCGGGCGGATGAGCCATTCGACTTCGATCTGGCCCGAGATTATGAAAGTTCCGCTGATTATTCACCTGCCGCCGAAGATGCGCGAACATCTGGTGTATGACGACGACCGCATTTCCACGCTGACCGACGTGACGCCAACTCTATATTATTTGCTCGGGCATCGGCCGATTGTGCAGAACGCAGTGTACGGGCGGCCACTCTTTGCCGAAACGAAACAGGAACTGGATCGCTACGCGCCGCGAGATCTACTGCTGGCGTCGGATGTGCGGGCGGTATATGGAATTCTCACTGCGGACGGGCGCTATTTATATACGACTTATGATTCTCCGGCGCAGAGTTATTTGTTCGACCTCGCCGTCGACCCGAATGCCGAGCACAGCATTTTGACGCCGCCGCTCAAGCAGCACTACGACGAAGAGATCATCGAGCATCTGCACGCGATCGGAGATTTTTATGGATACAAGCCTGGGGTCGGTTCGTTGCTGGCTTCGGGGCGTTAGAGCATCGCGACTGCCGGCAAAAAGCTTTTAAACGCTGAGCTCGCCGAGAACTGCCGCTGAGTTCGCTGAGAAAATCTTTCGTCCTTCACTGACCTATTTTTGTGCTGCCCACGCAAGGCCGTCTGCGCCGGCTCCGGCATCGATCAACTTTTCCACTTTCCAATCTGCAGTGCTGATCGCCGCCACTTTCTTGCTCGCATCGCAGGATACGTATGCAATCGCGCCATCGGGGCGGATCACCACTTCCTGCGGAGCTGCTGGAACATCGATCGTGTGTTCGATCTTCATCGACTTGAGGTTCAGCACGGCGACTTGGTTCGCGCTCGGCATGGCGATCACCAGCCATTTTCCGTCTGGAGTGGCGGCGGTTCCATAGCCCGGGGCTGCGAGTGGAACCCACGACGTGACTTTCTTTGCGGCAGTGTCGAACACGGCTAACTGCGGCTTTGATTGATCGGACGTGAAAGCCAAGCGATCGTCGACGGAGAGCGCAATGCGCTGGATGACCGGAGCCACCGGAACTACTTCGAGCGTTTTTCGCGCCGCGACGTCGAGCACCGAAATTGTGCCGGAACCGACATTCGTCGTGTATGCGTAGCGGCCGTCGCGGCTGAGCGCGAACATGTGCGACTCGGGCCGGCCAGTGGGAATCGCGCCGACGATCTTCAGCGTGTGCGGATCGATCAGCGCAATCGAATTATCAAGTTCGGTGCTGACGTAGAGCAGGCCGTCCTTGGGGCCGAACATTGGGCAATGCGGACGGACGCCGTGGCCGAAGTCAACGTTCCCGACAACTTTGCGCGAGGCGATGTCGATGACGACCAGGTTGGCGCCGTCGCTGCCAGGCTTGCCTACGCCGGAATCGCCATAGATAGGAACGTAGGCCGTGCGGCCGTCGGGTGACGCGATCACTTCGTGGCCGGTGTTTCCATTTTCCGCGACAGCGGCGACTTGTGTGCCGGATTTAGGGTCGATGATGCCGAGAGCGCGATCCCCTTTGTTGGCCACGAGCAGCACGCCGGACGAGGCGCCGTTCGCAGGAAAAGCACCTGAGGAAGACAACAAAGCTGCGCAAGCGAAGATCATCGGCAAGATTGCGAAATATAAACGTGGCATGAAGGCACCCGTGATGGTAGGCGATTAGTGTACCGTACTGATCGTCCTTCTGATTTTCTGCAATGGTTGTTTGCTAGTGGTGCAGTTTGTCCCTTACACGACTTTGTCATCCTGAGCGGAGCCGTTTTTCAGGCGCTGCGAAGGATCTCCCGCTCAACCAGGCCCACGCGTAAGCCAAACTGCACCACAGCCCGTTGTCTGAAGGATCAGCCCTCCAGCGCCGCCACTTCTACTTCACTCCCAGATCGTCGTGCTCGTGATAGTTCGGGTATGGCGGATGCTTGATCTCGGGCAGCGGATGTTCTTTCAATTGCTGCATCACGACTTCGATCGCTTTTTCGAGTTGCGCATCGCGGCCGGCGCGCCATGCCGAAGGTTCGAGATCGACTTCGACGTCCGGGGCAACGCCGTGGTTCTCAACTTCCCATTCGCCTTTCAGGCCGTAGATAGCGGCGCGCGGCGCGGTGACGCGTCCGCCGTCAATGAGTTCGGGATATCCACCGATTCCTACCAAACCGCCCCAGGTTTTTTTGCCGATGAGCGGGCCGATGCCGGACTTGCGGAAATACCACGGCAAGGCGTCGCCGCCAGAGCCGGACATTTCGTTGATGATCATAACCTTCGGCCCATAGATGGCTTCCGACGGGCTTGACCAGTCGTGGCCCTGGCGCGTGACCACACGGCTCAGCATAGGGCGGCGCAGGGAATCGATGATGTAGTCGGCGAGTTGTCCGCCTTCGTTGAAGCGCTCGTCGATGATGGCGGCCTCTTTGCCGACTTGCGAAAAATAGTAGCGGTTGAAGCTGGTGTACCCACCGCCGGCGGTGTTGGGCACATGAACGTAGGCGACGCGGCCTCCAGTGGCTTCATCGACGCGGCGGCGATTGCTTTCGATCCACGCCAGATGCCGCAGATTTTCTTCGCTGTCGACCGGAACCACAGTGACGTCGCGGGAATCTTTTCCTTCCGCATTCGCGCCCACTTTCAGCACAACCTGTTTGCCCGCGGTCTCTTCGAAGAAACTGTAGATGTTGTCAGTGGCGTGCAGATCGCGACCGTTGACGGCGAGGATGTAATCTCCGGCTTTCACGTTGACGCCCGGTTGCGTAAGCGGGGCTTCGTTGCCGGGATTCCAGTTTTCGCCGTCGTAGACTTTGGCGACGCGATAGCGGCCGTTCTCGAGAATGTAGTCCGCGCCAAGGAGTCCGCCTCTTACTTTTTTCGGCTCCGGCGCTTCGCCGCCACCGACGAACATGTGGCCAACCGTCATCTCGCCCAGACATTCCTGGAATAAATAAGTGAGTTCGTCGCGCGATGCGATGCCGTCAAGGTACGGAGCATATTTTTTCTGCGCCTTGCTGAGATCGAGTCCGTGATGGTTCGGGTCATAGAAAAAGTCGCGCTCGATTCGCCAGGTTTCGTTATAGATTTGTTTCCACATGGCGCGAGGCTCAACGTAGACTTCCCATCCGTCGAGTTTGAGCGGGCCCAGGCCGGGCTTGGAGCCGCCTCCGCCGTCGTCGGCGGACGCGGTCGCCCACGAATCGCCTTTGCGATAAAGAATTTTTTCACCGTCGTAGGAAACCGAGAAGTCGTTGACGTCGTCGAGTAATTTGTCGACCTTGCGCTTGCTGAGATCGAATTTCTGGATGGTCTGACTCGTGTTGGGATTGTCGTCGTCGACGGCAAAAACCGCCGGCCCCTCTGACAGGAAGAGGATCCCCGACTTGCCCGGAAGCATGTTCAGATAATTCTTTGCCGGAATCGGCAGCGAGAGAATGCGCTGGCCAATACCGTCGATGTCGATCTTGACGACGACGGGTTCGTCTTTCTTGTCTTTCTCTTTGGCGGCGTCCTTGCTCTTGTCGTCTTTGTCTTTACCTTCATCTTTATCTTTATCTTTGTCAGCGGCAGATTTGTCTTCCGCCTTTTTGCCTTTGGCTTTTTCCTTGGCGTGGTCGGCGGCTTTGTCCTTGTCCTTATCCTGATCTGTACTTTTTTCGTCTTTGGGCTTATTTTCTTCATCGCTCTCGGGAGCGAGCGGCGACTTCTCATCTTTGCTGAGAACCGCGAGATAAACGTTACGCGAAACGCGATGCTCGTCGCTCGACATGTCGAGGCCGGCGGTGGTCAGGGCCACATTGGTGGAGGCGGTGAAGTAGAGATATTTTCCGTTCTTGTCGAAGCTGGGATAAAGCGCGTCGCTCATGCCGTCAGTGATCTGGAAAGTCTTGGCCTGATCGAGTGAATAGATGAAGACGGCGTGCAGGCCGCTGGGGAGCTGGCGAGTGTAGGCAATCCACTTGTTGTCGGGAGACCAGGTCTGGCCGAGCTGATTGGAAGAAAACGTCCAGAAATAATCGGTGTCAACAAGTTTCGGCTTGGGGTTCTCGAGATCTATGTACCACAACTGCAGGCGAGTATCGCTGTACGCGATCTTCTTGCTGTCGGGCGACCACACGGGCGAGTAAAAAAATGACGGCGGATTGCCCAGGTTGATGTGACGCACGGCGCCGAGGCCGTTCTGGTCGCGGATGGCGAGTTCGTACTCTCCCGACTCGTCAGAAAAATATGCGATGGACTTGCCGTCCGGTGACCACGAGGGATCGCGGTCGGCGACGGCAGGGCTGCGCGTGATGTCGCGAATGTCGCCCTTGTCGGTGGGAACGGTGAAGATTTCTCCCCAGGCTTCGAACAGAGCGCGGGCTCCGGTGGGCGAGAGGCTGAAGTTCTGAATGCGTTTGGGATCGACTTTGGCGAAGTGCGGGCGCACGGCCTCGATATCGCCCACCACATGGATGGAAATATTTTTCGCCTGATGGGTGTTCAGGTCATAGAGCTTGATGGCTCCAAACTGCTCGATGACGATGGCATCGGGTCCGGCGGTGGCGGTTTTGAAGTCGAGGCCGTCGCTGTGCAGCGCCTCCGTGACCTGTTTCGATTTTGTGTCGTAGGCGAAGAGGCTGACGGGGCCGTTGCGGTCGGAAAGAAAATAAATCGTGTCGCCGATCCACATGGGGTCGTCGTCGTTGGAATTGTCGCGCGGAATTTTGACGATGCTGGAATCTTTGAGATCGGCGATCCAGATCGGCGTGGTCTGGCCGCCGTGGTAGCGCTTCCAGGCGAGTTGCCACTTGGGATGCGGCACGTAAGCCACGTGCGTGCCGTCGGGCGAGAACGACGCATCTTCGGCGATCGGCAGGGGAATCTGCGTGGGCAGGCCGCCTTCAACGGGAACGGTATAGAGCTGATCTTCGAAATGCATGAAGCTGTTGGCCCACGAATTGAAGACGACATTCTTGCCGTCAGGAGTCCAACCGGCGACGTATTCTTCCGCGGGATGATAAGTGAGGCGGCGCGGCACGCCGCCGGCGGCGGGCACGACGAAGACGTCGCGATTGCCATCGTACTCGCCCGTGAAGGCAATCATGGAGCCGTCGGGCGAGAAGTGCGCGAGCGCTTCGATGCCGATGCTGGACGTCAGGCGATGCGCATCGCCGCCGTCGCGGGCAACGGTCCACAGGTCATCGGCGTAGGTGAAGACGATTTGCGTCTTGCTGACGGTGGGAAAGCGCAACAGCAGCGGAGGATTCGATTGGGCGGCGACAAGTTGCGCGAAGGTCGCGAGCAGAGCGAAGAGCACGAGCGGAAACAATTTGCGCATGTTGGCTCCTGGGACTTTTGGGCGAACCGGAATCTTAGTGCGGGGCCGGGATCGGGGTCAACTGCGGATCTCGCTCAGGCCACGCAGCATCTCGGATCTGAAACCGGAGCGACTCAGCCAGAGTCAAAAAGACAGCGGCACGGGCAGAGTTGCAAAAGATTCGAATAAGGGCATGCCTTTAAGTTGTGCCCCGAAGCCGCAAAGAACGCAGAGAAAATCCTCGCCGAATCAACCCCTACGGCACCCAATCCCCAATAAAAATATTAGTCTCGTGCGGCGCTTTGGCGTTGCGATTTGACGCCCACACCAGCTTCTTGCCATCGGGCGAAAACATGGGGAAGCCGTCGAAGCCGTCACTGTAAGTGATCCGCTCCAGCCCGGAACCGTCGAGGTTCATGGTCCACAGTTCAAAGTTCCCCTCACCGCCCATCGCGTGAGTTGCCGAATCATAGTTCGACGCGAAAATAATTTTCTTGCCGTCAGTAGTGAAAGCCGGACCGAAGCTGGCCGCGCCCAGATTTGTGATTTGCCGTTTCGCGCTTCCATCCGACTTCATGATCCAGATCTCCAGCGACGTGGGGCGGATGAGGTTCTTCGCCAGCAGGTCTTTGTAATCGGTAATCTCCGCCTCAGTCTTGGGATGGTAGGCGCGATACACGATCCATTTGCCGTCGGGGGAAAACGTCGGCCCGCCATCGTAGCCCAGTTCGTGAGTGAGTTGCTTCACGTGCTTGCCGTCGGCGTCCATGATGTAGATGTCGAGGTCACCGTTGCGCACCGAGGTGAAAGTAATCTTCTTGCCGTCTGTCGAAATAGTTGCTTCCGCGTCATATCCGGGACTGTTGGTGAGTTGCTTCAGATTCGATCCGTCCGGATTGGCCGTGAAAATGTCGTAGCCGGCATAAACACCCCACACATATCCTTTGGAAAAATCAGGTTTCGGCGGGCACTCCGGACTCGCCAGATGCGTCGACGCGTAGAGAATCTTTTTGCCGTCGGGATAGAAAAAACTGCATGTGGTGCGTCCCTTGCCGGTCGAGACCATGTGCTGGTCGCTGCCGTCAATGTTCATCTCAAAAATCTGGTCGCACTTCACGTCGCCATGGGATGACTGGTAGATCAACTTCTTCGAGTCCGCCGAAAAATAAGCTTCGGCATTTTGCCCACCGAACGTGAGTTGGTGCACGTTGCGCAGATGCTTCTCCTGCGGCGTCGCCATGTCAGGAGCGGTCGCGGTCTGCGCGGAAGCTGAGCCCAGAGCGAATACTAGGGCGAAAAAGAGAAAAGAAAGCAAGTTGCGTTTCATAATGGCGCTAGTGTAGCAAAGCGGATCGCGAGCAAAACCGCGGCTCGATCAAGCCGGAGTGAAGTCCCGGCGGTCAAAAGCTTTTAATCGCCGAGCCGCAGAGAAAATCCGCGGAGAGCGCAGAGAAAACCTAGTCTTGAAATCCAGCGACGATTTTCTCTGCGATCTCTGCGGACGTTCTCTGCGCACTCAGTGATTAAAAGCTTTTGCTGTGCTCTTGCCTGCTTTCGCCGCGATCCACGGCGGCGGTAGAATGGCGGCTCCAATTCAGGGAGGGCTGAATGAAGCCATTCGTATTTTTCATCGCCGTCTTCGCCATCGTCGCGGGAATGTTGGTTGTGCCCAGCCATCTGTCCACATCTCCGGCCAAGCCCTCGGCTGAAATGCTGAAGCAACTCGAAGGCGAGTTCATGAAAGCCGCCGCCGAGAAAGGCTCGGCGGGATACTTGTCCTACTACGCTGACGACTCGGTCGAAGTCCCCAACGGCGGACCGCTGCTCGTAGGCAAGGCGAACATTGCGCCCGGCATGAGTTTCCTCGACGACAAAAATAATCGCCTCACCTGGACTCCGGTGGGCGCGGATATTTCTTCGTCCGGCGATCTCGGTTATACCTACGGCACATTCGAGTTCCGTTCGAAAGACAAAGACGGCAGGCCGACGGTTGACTACGGAAAGTACACCAGCATCTGGAAGAAGCAAGCCGATGGAAGTTGGAAGGTAGCCCTCGATATGGGGAACTCGAGTCCGGAACCGAAGCCGTAGCGAGAATCTGTTGGGCTTCGACGCGGGCGTAAGGCTGCAAGAGTAACTGTTTTGAGCAGAGCGATTTACCGACGGACTCAACGCAGAGGGCGCGCCCAGAGCCGGAAGCAGCCGCGCGTGAAACGATTTGCGGTCAAACTCGCAGAAGCTTTTCTGAGGGCTTTGCGCTCTCGCGTGGAATCAACGGGTTGGAAACAAAATCAAAAAACGGAAAAACATCCTGCCGAATCATGAGGTTGAGCGGCCAGCGCGCCGCCGATGAATAGCCGTAAGATATAAACGAACGGCAGGCCACTTTCCCGTCGATTTGGCGCGTTTCGAGCTTCGGGGGTCGTCTGGGTTGATCAGAGCTAAGATCGTTCGTCCTGCGCGATTCGTGGCCTTCAGAATGGCATTCTGCGCGCCGTTGTGGATCGCGTTTTGGCCGCCTGGGGAACCGTTTTCACCTCGCCGAACGGCTAACCCCAATCGAATCAATCCTGCTATTTTCGCGAGCCATTAGAATCAACTATTTCCCAAAGCGAATGGCGATTACTGGTCCGCCAGCGCCTTGCGGAAGTGATCGCGAATCGCTTCGGCCTGGCTTCGCGTCACCACGGCTGACAGAGCAGCCGGGTCCGCCTGCTTCACCGCCTGCACGCTGCCGAAATGTTCCAGCAGCCGCCGCGTGGTGCTGGCGCCGACGCCGGGAATTTCCAGCAGTTCAGTGGAGCGGTCGCGGATTTGTCGCCGCTTGCGATGGAAGGTCACGGCAAAGCGGTGCGCCTCGTCGCGAATCAGTTGAATCAAGTGCAGCACCGGCGAGTGATGATCGAGCGCGATCGGATCTTTCTCCTGGCCATAGACATACAAAATCTCTTCGCGCTTGGCGATCGAGGCCAGCGGCTGATTAATAATTTCGAGTGCGTCGAGCGCTTCGGCAGCGGCATGCAGTTGTCCGAGACCGCCGTCGATCAGCACCAGGCTCGGCATCGCTTTCTTTTCTTCCTGGATTCGTTTGTAGCGGCGCGTGACTACCTCGCCCATCGAGGCAAAATCATCTACGCCTTCGACCGTGCGAATAATAAACTTCCGGTAGTCGGACTTTTTCATCTTGCCGTCTTCCCACACCACCATCGACGCAACCGTTTCCGCGCCCTGAATGTGCGAAATGTCGAAGCACTCGATGCGCTTGGGCAGTTCCGGCAGGCTGAGCACGTCCTGCAACTCTTCGCGAATTTTTTGCGCGTTGGGTTTGAGCACGCGGAAGCGCTGGTCGTAGGACTGCTTGGCATTATTTCCGGCGAGATCGATGAGTGAGCGTTTGTCGCCGCGCTGCGGCACGAAAATATGCACGCGAGCCGGCCGTCCGCTCCTTTCCGTCACTTGTTCGGAGAGCAGGTCTTCGAGTTCTTCGCGGTCTTCGAAATCGACGGGCACGTAGAGATTGCGCGGGACGTAGGGCTGCGCGATGTAAAGCTGCTTGAGTAGGGCGGAGAAGAATTCGCCGGGATGGAATGTGGAATCGTCGGCAGTTGCGTTGCTGTCGGCGGGTTGCATAGGTCCCTTCGGCAAGCTCAGGGCAGGCTCTTCGCTTCGCTCAGGATGACAATCGAGAGGGGTGTCGGTCGTGTCCGCTGAATGCGCTGGCGAGCTTGGCTCGCCCGGACAGCCGGGGGCGGCTGTCCCTACATGGCCTGTGGTGGAGACTTCGTTCGCATCGACGCCGAATTCTGGCAAGTCTTCCCAGAAGAATTCGCGGCGGTCGACCATTTTTCCGCCGCGCATGTGGAATAGATTCACGGCCAGCATTCCGTTTTCGAAGTGATAGCCGAAGACGTCGGCGTCGTCGCCTTCGGCGGCGGCCATGCGCTGGCGTTCCTGCAGCTGCTCAACGGTTGAAATCAGATCGCGATAGCGCGCCGCGCGCTCGAATTCTTCGGCGGCGGCGGCCTGCTCCATGCGGGTGTGCAGGGAACGGCTCAGGTCGGTTGGACGGCCTTCGAGAAATAATTTCACGTCGCGGACGGCTTCCTGGTAAGTGTCCGGCGTAGTCAGGTCCTGGACGCACGGGCCCAGGCAGCGCTTGATGTAGTACTGCAGGCAGGGGCGGGGGTGATAGCGCGTGAGGTCAACCTTGCAGGATGGAATCAGAAAATTGCGGTGAATCAGATCGACGATGCGATAGGCGAGGTTGCCGGGGAAGTATGGGCCGTAATAATTGCTGCCGTCTTTGCGCAGGCGGCGCGTGACGTAGACGCGCGGCCAGCGCTCGCTCATGGTCAGCTTCACATAAGGGTAGGTCTTGTCGTCGCGCAGCAAGATGTTGAATCTGGGCTTGCGCTGCTTAATTAAATTATTTTCGAGCGCCAGGGCTTCTTTGTTGTTGGCGACCACGATGTAGTCGACGTCGACGGCTTCGCGCACCAGGGTTCCGGTCTTGGCGTCTTCCCAGCGGCCTTCGTGAAAGTAGCTGGAGACGCGGCTGCGCAGGTTTTTCGCCTTGCCCACGTAAATGACTTCGCCTTCGGCGTTTTTGTAGAGATAGACGCCGGGTTCGGTGGGGATGGTGCGAATTTTGGCTAGCAAGTCCATGAATTGAAATCTGGGCCCGAATTGAATTTCACTGCGACGCTTGCTACAAGGCAAAAGCAAAAGCTTTTAACCGCTGAGGGCGCAGAGAACGGCCGCTGAGTTCGCCGAGAAAATCAAAATCAAGTGCTTGGGATCTATTCTATTGGATGGTTTCGGGGGCGATTATGGTACAAAAAGGCTGATGAGAGTTGCCGGCGTGGTTCGCTTGTTCTTCTTGCGCCATCTTTCGATCGTTCTAGTCGTTCTCACGGCTTTCGTGTTCGCCGGACCCAGTGCCCACGCACAAAGCGCATCGGCGCCGACGAGTTCCCCTACGGCCCAAACTGCTCGACCTCAACCGCAATCCGAGCCGGAGCTGACGAAGTCTCCGGCGGGGAAGGAGGACGATGCCGCGCGGGCCGCGGGACGAGCGAATGCGTTGCATCCCGGCGCCCATCACTTCGATCGCGTGTTGATCATTGTTCTCGAAAATGCAGATTACGAACTGGCCAGCCAGGACAAGAATCTGGCAGATCTTGCGGCGGGCGGGGCCAGCTTTACCAACCTGCATGCGGTTTATCATCCGTCCTATCCCAATTATCTGGCCATGATTGCGGGAACGGATTTCGACACGCATAAGCGCGGACGGCTGCTCGCCGACAACCAGATTGACTTTCCCGCCGATGCCGGGCATCGCACGATTGCCGATCGGCTGATCGCCGCCGGGCTCGATTTCAAACAGTATGCGGAGGAGTTGCCGGAAGGGCCGTGCCCGACGCAATCTTCTCAGCGAATGCCGGACCAGCGCGGCAATTACGCGCGGAAGCACGTGCCGTTCATGAGTTTTCGCGAAGTGCAGGAGAAGTGGTGCGACCGCGTGATTCGGGTGGACTCCACTAAAGCCGACAATTATTTTGTGCAGGACGCCAAGAAAGGGCTGGTCGCTTATTCCTTCTACACGCCCAACATGAATCATGACGGGCACGACACCAGCGCGCACTTTGCCGCCGCCTGGGTGAAGAAATTTCTCGACGAGAGTTTCCCCGAGAAACTGCGGCAGGGAACGCTGGTGATAGTTACGTTCGACGAATCGGGGGGCAACGCGGACAACCGGATTTTCACGTTATTTCTTGGGGACATGGTGAAACCGGCGAGCCAGCAGGATCCGCAGGCGCTGGCTAAGCCGTACACGCATTACAGCGTGCTGCGCACGATTGAAGATAATTTTGGGCTGGAACCGCTGACGAGCAACGACCGGGATGCGGCGCCGATTACGGATATCTGGAAGTGAGGGGTGCGCGACATTATCGTTCCCCCGAGGCGCCGGGTTCAGGCTGCTCCAGACTCCGCCGTGTGTTACAATATGTGCATATGGGTCATACACTAACAATTCGTCTTACGGAGGAACTCCTGGCTTGGTTGAAGGAGAGATCGAAAATGACGGGTGTGCCGGTTGGCCGCCTAGTCCGCGAGCAACTGGAGAGCGCCAAATCCCAGGGCGGGAAGCAGCGGTTTATGCGCCATGTCGGGGCGCTGAGCGGACCGCCTGACCTCTCGTCTCGTAAGGGGTACTCCCGGAAATGAAGGGCATCGCCGACACTGGCTTTATCGTCGCCCTGAGCAATCGCCATGATCGCCATCATTCCTGGGCGGCAAACCTTGTAACCAGTGTGACCGAGCCTCTGCTTACCTGCGAGGCGGTTCTCAGCGAAGCAGCGTTCCATCTGGAATCGAGTTCTTACGTACTGTCGTTGATAGAGGACGAACTCCTGCAAGTGGCTTTTGACCTCTCGCGAAACTTGCAACCGCTGAAAGAGTTAGCGCGACGGTACGCCGATCGCAAACCCGACCTGGCCGATCTGTGCCTGATTCGGATGAGCGAATTGAATCCTCGCCACACGGTCATAACCGTCGACGAGAGCGATTTCAAGGTCTACAGAAGAAACAAGCGGGAAGTCATACCGCTTCTTTGTCCTCCCCGACTGAATTGAGACTAGGCTTTGATCTGAGCGGGATCGTATAAAATTTCCATGCCCCATGTGGGTTTGTGCAGTTCGGCGGGGCTGCGCAGTTTGTTGCGCATCCCCAGAAATCCGCGCAAAGTATTGAAAACGTATATACTTATTCACGGCATTTCGACTGGGTCGAACTGGCATGTGCCGTGCACAAGTAAAGCCTGATGTCGGAACGTGGAATCATTTCCCAGGGCTACCGTTTGTAAGGAAATACCGGTTTGGGGGCGCTTCGGCGCTACCAAAACCAGATTTTAGACATCAGATTTAGAGAGCGAATTTTAGACTCTTAAGAGAGAAACCTAAGGAGCCTCACCCTATGAACCGCACTTCGTTAGTGATTTGTCTGGCAGTGAGTCTGGCGGCCGGCGTCGGCTGCACCAGCAAGAATTACGTGAAGCAGCAGACCACCCCGCTGATCAACAAGACCAACGAACTCGATGACCTAACGGCGAAGAACACCAAGGACATCAAGGACGTTGACGCGCGTGCCCAGGCCGGCATTGCCGCCGTGAACGCCAAGACTGCCGATGTGGAGCAGAAGGCGCAGGCCGCCGGACAGACCGCGACCTCGGCACAGCAGATGGCCGACGCCGCCAACGGCCGCGTGGGTGTGCTGACCAACACCGTCGCCAACCTGGATAACTATCACGCCGTCGCCGAGACCTCGGTGAAATTCGGCTTTAATAAAGACATCCTGACGGCGAAGAGCCAGGAAGCGCTCGACCAGCTGGCTGGCAGCATCTCGTCGACCAAGGGCTACATCATCGCGCTCGAAGGCGGAACGGATTCGGTGGGCTCGGCGGATTACAACTATGATCTGAGCCAGCGCCGCGCGAATTCGGTGATCCAGTACCTGGCCTCGAAGTACAACGTGCCGGCCCACAAGATTTATGTGATTGGGCTCGGCAAAGACAAGCCAGTGGAGTCGAACAAGACCGCCACGGGCCGCGCCGACAACCGCCGGGTTGATGTCCGCCTGATGACCAACACGGTGGGCGACGCCACGCCGGCGCCGGCAACGGCGACTCCGTCGTCGATGTAAGGATCGGAGCGGAGGCTCTCTTGAGAGGTCCTTCGCTTCGCTCAGGATTTTCGGCGCGCGGCTCAGTTTTTAGCTTGCCCTGAGAAACCGAGCCAAGCGAGGTTATCGAACGGGCCGCGCAAACGCCTCAATTTTTCCCTCCTCCCCGGAGGACTTCGCCAACAGGCCGCTCAAGCCTCCCCCTGAGCGGCCTGCTTTTTTTTTGCCTGGAACCTTGATCGTGCTTAGGGCCGACTTCCTGGAGCAGACTCCGGCGCGGTCCGGCGAAAAGCTTTTAAACGGTGAGAGCGCTGAGAACGGCCGCTGAGATCGCTGAGAAAGGCCAGTCGAGGAAGATCGCTGGTTCGTGGTCTGCTGGAATTTTCTTTCGCTCGGACTGAATCGTGGGGTTAGGATTCTGTTATGCCATCCACGCCTTTAACCCGCCGATCGTTTCTTACTATCTCCGCTCTTGCAACTCCCGCGGCCATGTCGGCGACCCTGGCGTGGCCGTTTAAAGGCTTCGCGTCTCCGGCTGCCATTCCGGTTGGGCTGGAACTCTATTCGGTGCGCGAGGCGCTGAAGGCCGATCCGGAAGGGACGGTGCGGGCGGTGGCCCAGATGGGATATCAGGCGGTGGAGTTTTATGCGCCTTATTTCAAGTGGACTGAGGCGGAAGCCAAGCAGATGCGCAAGCTGCTGGATGACCTCGGCATCCGGTGCTACTCGACGCACAACGACGCGACTTACTTTGCGGCGGACCAGATCGGCCACGTGCGCGACCTGAATTTGATTCTGGGATGCAAGTATGTGGTGCTGGCCTGGACTGATCCGAAGACTGGACTGGATGGGTGGAAGGCGGTGGCGGACAAGCTGAATGCTGCCGCTGACACTCTCGAGCCTTCGGGACTGAAGCCGGGGTACCACAATCATCAGGCGGAGTGGGCGATGGTCGGCGGCGAGCGGCCGATGGATATTCTGGCCAAGGGCACGAAACCCTCGGTGATGCTGCAGTTGGATGTAGGGACCTGCCTGGAAGGGGGTGGGGATCCGGTTACCTGGATCCGAGCCAACCCGGGACGCATTCGGTCCATCCATTGTAAAGACTGGTCGCGCGATCCGGCCAAGGGGTACAAGGTATTGTTCGGAGAAGGTGTCGCGGACTGGAAGGGCATTTTTCAGGCTGCGGAAAATGGCGGCGGAGTGGAGTATTACCTGGTGGAACAAGAGGGAAGCCAGTTTCCGGAGTTGGAGACGGCGCGTAAATGTTTGACAGCATTTCGTGCAACTCATGTTTGAGTGAGCAGGTTATGGGATGGCGGTAGAATAATTTCTATGCGCAGTCTGCTTGTGCTTTTTTCGTTGCTGGCTTGTGGCCTGGGAGGGTGGGCGCAGAATTCGGCGCCTGCCGATAGCCAGAAGCCCGATTCGACTTCGGCTCCGAGTTCGACTTCTGCGAGCAAGTTGCCGGCGCGGGTGCCGAGCCTGGAGCCGCCGCGGTCGGATCGCGTGAACGCGAGTGATCTGGATAACGATCCTGGAGAGAGTTCGAGTAGAGATTCGCACATCGACCTGAGTCCTCCGGTGGACGACGACAAAGTTCATCCGCAGAGTTCTGACGTGCTGGCGGATGTGCCGGGGGCGCCGGGCGAGGCGCATCCCTGGAATCCGCACAAGGCCGCGAAAGATATTGAAGTGGGTGATTTTTATTTCAAGCGGAAGAATTATCGCGCCGCCGAGGACCGCTATCGCGAGGCGCTGTACTACAAAGAGAACGACGCGATGGCTACCTTCCGCGAGGCGGAGTGCCTGGAAAAAATGGAGCAGCCGGAAGAGGCGCTCAAGGAATATGAAAGCTATTTGAAGATTTTGCCCAACGGTCCGCGGTCAGAAGAAGCGCAGAAGGCGATTCGACGGCTAACCGGGCCGGCGGCGAGCGCGAAGGCTGCGCGGTGAGTTTGACGTTCTGGCTCGCTCTGCCGCAGGGGTGATTTCTGTGGCGGTTTTCTGCGTCAGCGATTCGCAGGGGCCTAAGGTGAGGACCGCGGAACTGGTCTGGTTTGCGCTGGTGGTAGCTTGCAACGTGGTACGGTCCCTCAGAGGGCTTGCGCCCTCTTCAGGATGACATCCCTTTAAATCTGCGTCGCTACGCGGAGCGACGTCTCCCTACTCTTTAGAGATCGGGATTCCTTTCTCGACGATCGACATTCCTTCGCCTTATTTCTCTTCACGACCGCTGGGGGATTTTTCTGGCTTTTGATTTTTTCCGGCCGCGACTGGCGTCTTCGACGCGGCTTTGTTTGCCTTCGCCCAGAATCAGGTTGCGCGGCCACTTGGAGCCGGAATGCTCGAAGTTTTTCGATCGCGCGGCGGAGTCGAGCATGCCGTCGAACGCGTCGAGACAAGCATGGATGGTCTGGGCGCGCAGTTCACCCTCGAAGCGGCCGCGGATGATCAGCATGGCGGTGCCATGCATCAGGCTCCAGACGGCCAGCATGAGGCGGGTATGCTCGCGCGGAGTTCCGCCCAGGCGTTTGGCCACGCGCTCGCGCATCAGGTTGAAGGAGGGCCAGGGCTCATGCAGGGAGGGCGGGCGCGCGACGCCATCGAACAGGACTTCGTAGGCGTGGCTGTGGGCAAGGGCGAATTCCATGTAGGACTGGAAGGCTTCGCGCAGGGTGCGAGTGCGGCTGATGGTGGCAAACAATTCGCGGCGGGTTTCCAGGCGCAGCGAGCGCAGAATGTCGTCGCGGTCGCGGTAGCGTTCGTAGACGGTGGGCGTGGTGGTGCCGGCAGCCTTGGCGACGGCGCGCATGGTGAGCGATTTTTCGCCTCCGCGGGCCCACAGGCGCGAGGCGGCGGCAAGTATTTTTTGTTCCAGATCAGGGTCAGGATGCCGGGGCACTACTCCTCCAAACACTACAAATATCGGGTAAAAATCATGTAAATAATTACTTGCACTTTGTATTGTTAACGCTGTATACTTTATTCAAGCAAGAACTGATGACCTCGCAAGGTGGGTCCCGCCGGAACCGTGAAGTGGCAGTCCTCCCAAAAACGGTTTCCGGGACCCATCTGCGTTTATCTCCGCTGAGATCGAGGAGTAGTAGATGCATTCTGGAAGTAAGAAGCAAATTGATATTGCCCGCCTCAAGGCGGATGTTGCCGCCGCCAGCGTCGAGTTGTTAAGCGCGCACTGCGCCGCTGACCGCGTTCGTCTCCAGTATTCTCCGCAAGACGTGGTGGCATATGCGGAGCGCCGCGCGTTGCAGAGGGCCATTACATCGGCCGAGGCGCTGCACCGCTTTTTCGCTCAAATCGGCGCCCAGATCGTCCACCAGGATGCCAGCAACCAGCCCGGCGCCAATCAATAAGCACGCTCGCTCATCCAAACTTCCTCACTACGTTTTTGGTGCAGGCGCAGCGACGACACGGGAGAACGGATCTACTTCTCCACCCGGATGAACTCGCCCGTGGAAGCGTTGACCGCAACGGTCAGCTTGGCGCCCTCGCGTACCGCGCCGTAGATGACGTGCCAGGTCAACTCGCTGGTGTTGTGATTCCAGTCGCAAATATAAATTACGGGAGTATCGGGGGCCTTCTCCAAAATCTTGTCTCCGCCATGTTTCTGCGCCGTGGCGAAGGCCTGATCAGAGTCGATCTTCAGGAACGCCATGTCGAAGACCTGGGTCGCGGAGTTGGCCGGGCTGTAGCTGTCTTCGATGCCGGGGTTCACGCCGGGCGAAGGAGCGCCGTCGGCCGCGCTGCCGGACCAGGTGTAGGACTTGGTGACGTGCCGCGCCGGCGAAGCGAAGCCGCCGCGCCAGATGGCCCACTTGCCATCGTGACCATTGCCGTCGCTGGTGGCGGTCGATTCCAAGCGGAAGGGCTTGGCGTCGGCGTTCCAGGTGCGGGCCGCGACATAGAGTTTCTGAAATGCGGAACGCGCGGTAAGAAGTTCGGGACCCTTGGCTTCCGGCTTGGTGTCCGCGGTCTTGTCGGAATCCGACGAGCAGGCGGTGAGCAGAGCCAGCAGCAGCATCATCAGGATCGGCAGAATCGTGGATGACGACCACATGCCAATCCGGGTGCGCCGATGGGTGAAGGATTTTGGCAGCGATATTGTGAACGCCGCTGTTTCCGGCTTTTCCGCAGCGATCGCGGTGGGCTCGATGGGGACAAGGGTCGCGGTCTTCATGACGTCCTTCCTGTGATACGGTGGATCAGTTTCAGGCGGCGCGTTCTGCGATCATTTTGCTGCGATGATCCGGTTGCGCAACATTCTAACTGAAAGCGTCGAAAAGGTGAGTAACGCCGGTGGGCCCTCTGCAACGATTGCGGGAAGAGATCGCGTCGGCGGTCGATGAATTTTCGCCGGAGCAGTTCAGCGCACATCCTCCCGGCAAATGGAGCGCGGACGAAGTTCTCGAGCATCTTTATCTCACTTACACGGGAACCATCAAGGGATTCGAGCGGGTGGAAGCGGGCAAGGCGCTGTCCGCAACTTCTGTGACCTGGGCGCAGCGCTGGCGGATTCTGGTGGTGGTGGGATTCGGGTATCTGCCGTTTGGAAGGGAAGCTCCAGCGGTGGCGCGGCCTCGGGGTTTGGCGCCGGAGAAGGTTCGCGGGGAAATCGACGCGAAGATTGCCGAGATGGATGAACTGATCGCGCGCTGCGAACAGAAGTTCGGCAGGCGCGGCAGACTTCTGGATCATCCGATTTTGGGACCTCTCACGGGGGAGCAGTGGAGGCGGTTTCATTTGGTTCACGGGCGGCACCATGTGAAGCAGCTTCGGGTGCTGCAAAGGATGGCGGTTGGTGGGAGTGGCGCGGTTTAAAAAAAAGAGTAGCGCGGCGCTTCCAGGCAAGCTCCAGGGGCTGAAGCCGATTCTTTTTTTTACGGCTTATGGCGCGCCTTGAAGCCGCGCCCTTTCAAAGCAACCGCACGGTCGCAAAAATAAAAAGCGCCGGAGAAGAACTCATTCCAGCGCTTTATTTTTTTGCCAGCTCCGAACTTTTTTAGGCCAGCTCCGAACTAGGGTTCGCGGACGGAGGAGGGAACGCCGGCCTTGCGGGCGTCTTCCTGCATGTCGTCGAGTTTCTGTTTGGCGTCGTCGAGGGCTTTTTGTTTATCGGAGATCTGCTGTTTGTATTGCGCGTCCTGTTTATCCCAGTCGGCGGAGTTGCGCATGCGGTTGCCGGCATCGGCGTACATGGCGGCGGCGCGCACCTGATATTCGCGTTGCAGTACGTCGAGCTCGCGGGCGAGCAGGTCGATCTGATCTTTCTGAGCCGTGAGCTTGTCGGCCCATTGTTTGTTTGCGGCTTCGCGGGCGGCCTGGTCTTCGGAGCCTTTTTCGGGGGCCGAAGGAGCCTTCGCCTGAGTCTCGGGCTTGGGTTCTCCCGGAGTCGGAGGATTGTCGGTGCGAGGTGCGGCGTCGGCGGTTTCCGCGGGTTTTTGCCCGACGATCGAGAGCTTGTCTTCGCGCGGAAGATTGTCGTTGTCGAATACTTTCGGTTTCGCCGCCGCACTTGGATCCTTGCGTACCTGGCGGGCGTAGTCTCCCAGCGATGGGCTGGGGGCTGCGGTCTGCGAGGCTGAAGGTTGTGAGGACGATGAAGCCGGAGCCTGAGCCTGGGCCGGCATCGCGGCGACGCCGAGGGCCAGCATGAGTCCGATTCCACATGCGAAAGTTTTCATGATTCCACCTCTTCTTTGAAGTCTGTTTCCACCGGTGCGGCCAGTTTCACCGCGCCAGCGTCGTGCGCATTTCCGAATTACTTCCGGATCACTTCGTGCCGACGGAACTTGAATTGCCGGTACCCGCCGCCGCGGCCTGTGCGGTGGAGCGGGTGGTTAAGAATCCTCCGATGCTGCGATCCAGTTGCGCGGCTTCGTGAGCGATGTCGCTAGCGAGTTGAACTGCGAGTTCGGGATCGTGGCTGTTGGCCAGTTGTTGCGCGTAGCCGGAAATCGTGGTCAGCGAGGTGCGGAGCTGGAGAGCCATCTCGGCGGAAATTTCGCCATGCAGTTGCTGCTGCCGCCGGATCTGATCCAGTTCGCTGAGGTCGTTAATCAGGCAGGCGACGCCGAGCAGGGTGCCATCGACCGCCAGCACGGGAGAAATTGTGGCGGCGATAAATCGCTTCTGGCCGTTCGGAGTTTCGTATTCGGCTTCGACTTGCCGGCGCTTGCAGTCGCCACGCAGCACCGAACCAACTTCGTCGGCCACGCAGACTGCGTCATCATCGGATGGCGACGAATTCGCAGAGGACGGGGCACCGGCGGCCAGGGACGCCGAAGGGGCCACGACCGCGCCGCGGAAAATATCTTCCGCACCCATTCCGGTGGTCGAAGCAAAACCGAGAATCGCCTTGGCCGACGGGTTGGATGTCTTCACCAGTCCGTTGGTTCCAAAAACCAGGACGCCGCAGGAGAGATTCGACAGCACAGCGTGACTGAAGTTGTCGCTGATCTTTGCCCGCTGCTGATCGGCTTTCGATTGCGCCTGCAATTCGTGTTTCTGCTGTTTGAGTTGCTGGATCACGGTGTTGTACAAGTGCAGCGGCAGAGTTTCGAGGCTAGGCGTGGGCTCGGAGGAAAAGTCGGCTTCCTCGGTGATACTTTTCTTGAGCGCGCGCATGCAGATCAGCCCGAGCACGAAGGCGAAGCTCGCGAAGAAGAACACGACGGTGGCGCGCAGCACAATAGGATTCGCCAGGATTCTCACCACAAGCCTCCATACCAGTGCAAAAACTTATTGCCGAAAAAGAATGCGATCATCGACATGCTTCCGAGAAAAACTCCGAAGGGCATCTGATAGTTGCGGTAGACGACTTGCGCCGACTGCCATCCACGACGGCGGGCGGCCTGGGCGTTGGCCAGGCGCTTCATGAAGCGGTGGGTGCGCTTGAGCCAGACGATGAAGATCGTGGTCAGTCCAAAAAAAGATCCGGCGAGCGAAGCGGTGAAAATCGTGAAGATGGTGAGCTTCATGCCGAGGAACGCGCCGACCATGGCCATGAGCTTGACGTCGCCGAAGCCCATGCCTTCGGTGCCGCGCCAGCGCAGATAAATTGCGCCGACTCCGTAGATGAATGACGCGCCCAGAGCCGCGCCCAGCAGGGAATCGAGCAGAGAGACGAGCCGTGCGGAAAGGTCGCCACTGAAGGGCAGGTTGACCATGCCGGGCAAAAATTGCGCCGCAAGATCGTTGACCGGGACCAGCAGGCTGAAGACGATGCCGAGCGCCAAACCGGGGAGCGTCATCGCGTCGGGCAGCAGTTTGGTTTCTGCGTCGGTGAAAATCAGGCCGAGCAGGAGGAATGCGAGCGTGCAATATTTAAGCGTCGAGAGGGTCAGGCCGAAATGCCAGTAGCAGGCCAGGAAGAGCAGGCCGGTCAGGAGTTCGATCATCAGGTAGCGCGGCGAGATTTTGGTCTTGCACTGGCGGCACCGGCCGCCCAGAATCAGCCAACTGAATACGGGAACGTTGTCGTAGAACGCGATCGGCGTCTTGCAGTTCGGGCAGGCCGAACGCGGCGCTACGATCGAGAGGCCCCGTGGCAGGCGATAGATACACACGTTCAGAAAGCTGCCGAAGAGCAGCCCAAAGAGAAAAATCGAAAATGCGAAGACAGGATCCACGGATTCTTTGACAGCTTCTTTCTGCCGACTTCTGGTGACAACGATGGTGCAGGCGGCCCGGCGCGCAGGCGCGAGCCTCTCCTGAAGAACGCAGTTATCTTGAGTTCTTGGTTGGATTATAAGTCGACGATGGGACGCGGCCTAAGGTACTGAAGTCACTGTCCGAGTGGCCAAGGGGGTGCGGGAGACGGGCGAGCGAAGAAGCGGGATAAGGCGGTGGCCGGCGGGGCGTCGATCCGTTTGCTGGAGGGATTACGGGAAAACGAAGCGGAGCAGTTCTCCCTCGAGCGTAATCGCTGATGGTTCCTGCGCCGGGAAATTTCCCTTCCATGATTTCCAGGTGTGGGGGACCAGGCGGGTTTGCGGAAAGGGAACGTCCACCCATCCCTGGGGTGTTTCTTCGCGCAGAAAAAATGAGAAGGCGGGATTGGCGGAGGCCTGGTTGTGACCGGGTTCCGACTTCCACTCGAACAGGCTTGCGGCCAATTTTTCTGTCATGGACTCGCGCGGGTCGAGACAGAGAATCCAGTCGCTGGAGTTGGCGCTGATCGACGTGGCTGCTCTCGGGCCGCGGGCTCGCAGGTAGTCTGGCGGCGATGCTCCGGGATTCGCGCTCAGCACGGTGGCCCCGTACTCTCGCGCAATCCGGGTCGTGGAGTCGCTCGAGCCATGGTCGACCACCACTATCTGGTCGCAGGCATAAAGGGTTTCGAGGGCGCGTCCGAGGCGGAGAGCGTCATTTTCAGTATGCAGCAGCGCTGTGAGTGAAGCCATAGGAGGATACGGCCTGCCGCAAGAAAGTGTACGCGAAGCCGGGCCTGAAGGTGGAGACGTAAGTTGGAACGGCGGCAGGGTGCGAGGGCGAGCTTTTACATCGTGGGCGGACGAAGGCGTCCGCCTCTACGTGTTTTGAGGGCGGGAATTTGGCTTTGCGCGACTCTGCTAGTGAATAAATTTGTAGTCGACGATGGAGGCCGCGAGCGCGCCATTTTCCTGGTCGCCCGTATCTTCTGGCGAGGGCGCGTCTTTGAATCGCATCACGCGTCCCTGGCAGACTACATTGCTGTTTTTCTGGCCGGAAATTTCTTCCGGCATCTCGAAGACCATTTCGATCAGGGCATTCACCGGCAGTTGTTGCGGACCGTTGAACAGAACTCCGCTCTGGCTGATGTTTTCGATGATGCCTTCGTACCAGGTGCTGGTTTTGTTCACGCGATAACGCAGAGGAATATCGAGCTTGAGGCGGCGGGCCCGGGGAACCCACGACGGACGTTTTTCGCGGGCGTGGCTGCGCTTGATGCCGGTCTCTGGCTTGGCATGCTCCACCCGTTCGGTGCGGCGCATGGTGGTCCAGTCATACTTGTATTCCGCGGCGCACAGGAGGCAGACCTGGTAATAGTCGCCGTCATTGCCACGGCGCGGCCAGGAAAACTCGTGAGAGCAGCGCCCAAGCATAAGCACATCCATGAATTTTTGCGGCATGATTGTTACTTCCGGGTCTGAGAGCCCTCGGATGCATGCCCATCATCTCGCGAGAAGTTTACTTTGGGTAGGTTACTTTCGTGTAGGTGAGAGCGGGCCAATAGAAGAAAGTGGACGGATTCGGCGGACATCGGATGCGGGGGAATTTGTGGCGGGCGGACCCTTCGACGTCGCTCAGGGCGGGCTGCGTCCGGCGCTACGCGAAATTTGCCCAAGGCGTCCGTGTATGATCGCGGCATGGACGGCACCTCTTCCGACATCACAGCATTTATTCTGGCGGGCGGCAAGAGTACGCGGATGGGTGCGGACAAGGCTTTTGTGGTGCTCGAAGGGCTGACGCTGTTGGAGCGCGCTTTGGAATTGGCGCGTTGTGTGACGCCTGATGTGCGCATCGTGGGCGACGCGGTGAGGTTCGCGGCGTTTGCTCCGATGGTTGAGGATATTTTCCGGGATTGCGGGCCGCTGGGAGGAATTCACGCTGCGCTTCGTTCTTCGCCGAGCGAACTGAATCTGATGCTGGCGGTTGATGTGCCGTTTGTGTCGGCTGGGTTCTTACAGTATCTGCTTGGACGGGCGCGGGTTTCCGCTTCGGCCACAGTCACCGTCGCGAATGCGGGCGGGCGCTGGCAGCCTTTGTGCGCAGTTTACCGGCGGGGCTTTGCCGAGGCGGCGGATCAGGCTCTGCGCGCGGGGCGGTACAAAATTGATAAGCTGTTCGAGGCCATGAGCACGCAGACGATCGGAGAAGACGAGTTGAAAGCTGCTGGATTCGCGCCGGAAATGTTCCGGAATCTGAATACGCCGGGAGAGCTGGAATCGGCACGAGAAGTCGGATAGGCGCGCGAGAGAGTATGAATGCCAGTAGGGATCCTTCGACTTCGCGGCGTCTTCGCGAAACGCGAAGACGCCACTACGCTCAGAATAACAACGAAGTAGCAGGATGCAACGTATTTAGCATGAGCCGAGAGTAATTGAAGCCAAGAGCCAAGAGCTATAAGCCAAGAGCCGATTCATGCCCGACGAGAATCCTCAACTCGAGCCTTACATCGAATTCCGCGATGTCAGCAAGGCGTTTGGCGACAACGTGGTGCTGGATCACGTGAACTTCAACGTGATGCCGGCGGAGACGGTTTGCATTCTGGGCCGCAGCGGCGTGGGAAAATCGGTGTCGCTGCATCACATCATGGGATTTCTGAAGCCGGACTCGGGACGGGTGATCGTCGCGGGACAGGACATCACTGACTACAACGAGGAGCAACTGGAACTCATCCGCAAAAAAGTCACGATGGTGTTTCAGAACGGGGCGCTGTTTGATTCGCTGAGCGTTGGCGAGAACGTGGCGTTTCCGTTGCGCGAGTCGCGTGAGTTGAATGAGGAGCAGATTTATCAGATTGTTGACGGGCTGCTGACCATGGTGGGAGTGCAGGAGATGCGCGATCTGCTGCCTTCCGATCTTTCGACCGGGATGAAGCGCTCGGTGGCGATTGCGCGCGCGCTGGCGGCGCGGCCGGAATGCGTGCTCTACGATGAGCCTACGACCATGGTCGATCCGCTGATGGCGCAACTGCTGGGAGATCTAATCAAGCGGCTGAAGATTCAGCTCAATCTGACCAGTATAGTGGTGACGCACGACATGCGACTGGCGAAGAAGTTGGCGGAGCGCGTTGTTTTTCTATACGAAGCGAAGGCGATTTTCTTCGGGACTTACGCTGAAATGGAAAAAGATCCACACCCGATTATTCAGGAATTTCTTGAGTTGGATGAGTTGAAGCTGGAAGCTTAGAAGCAGTCGCCAGTGTTCAGTGGCCAGTAAGATCAACTCTGCTTAAAATCCCTGGCGCACCAGGTCTTCCACGGTCAACGAACTCTCCTCGCCGCGCATCATTTTCTCGACATACTTTGCGATCAGGTCGGCTTCCAGGTTGACGGGGTCTCCGGTTTTCACGGAATGCAGATTTGTTTTTTCGACAGTGTGCGGAATGATGGCGACGGAGCAGCGGTTGCCCTCCAGTTGCGCGACGGTCAGGCTGATGCCTTCGATTGTGATTGAACCTTTGTAGACGGTGTACTTCTCGACCTCGTGGGGCAGATCAATTTGCAGCCACCAGTTTTCTGAGTCGGCGATGCGCTCGAAAGAAATGACCTTGCCGACGCCATCGACGTGGCCTTGCACGATGTGTCCGCCGAAGCGGCCGTCAGATTTCATGGGAAGTTCGACATTCACCAGAGCGCTGTCGTGAATGCGCGAGAATGAAGTGCGCGCCCAGGTTTCCGGGGCGAGATCGGCGGCGAATGATCCGGGCTTGATGTCGAGCGCGGTCAGGCAGACTCCGCTGACGGCGACGCTGTCCCCGGTTTTCAGTTCCCTGGGTGCGTTTGCGGCGGCGACTGTGATGCGGCGGTTTTCGCCGCGCTGCTCGATTTTGGAGATGCGTCCAACTTCTTCAATGATGCCGGTAAACATGAGTGCCTCCGGAATGAACTGACTATTTTAGTCCGCATAGGGATCGCGCAGATAGCCTTCTACTGCGATGTCTTCGCCGAAGTGATGGAGGGTCACGCGTTTGACCTTCTCAGATTGGATCATGACAGGCAACCCGCCTCCGTTGGCGAAGTCTATTGCTCCGGTTCCGAGCATCAGGGGTGCGTAGTACAGGAAAAGTTTGTCGACGATCTTGGCGGCGAGAGCGGAGCCGTTTACCGTCGATCCGCCTTCGATTATCAGGCTGGTGATTTCAAGTTGGCCGAGACGGCGCAGGATTGCTGTCAGGTCGAGCAGCCCGGCGGGGTTTGTCGTGGGCATGATCTCGATGCGGATTCCGCGGGCTTTCAGTTGGGTCCTCTTGTGTTCGTCGGCGGCTGCGCAGAAAACCAACAGATCGTCGTTTCTTCGTGCGGCAGCGTCGCGCACGATTCGCGATTCGAGGGGCAGGCGAAGTTGGGAATCGAGGATTACCCGCAGCAGCGGTCGGCGGCGTGCGCGAGCGCTGCGGTCAGTGAGGAGGGAATTGTCCGCGAGGATCGTACCGATGCCGACCAGGATGGCGTCGTTTTCGTAGCGCATTTCGTGGGCGTGGGCGCGGGCGAGTTCTCCGGTGATCCAATGGCCGGAGAATTCTTTGCTGGCGAGAGTGCCGTCTGGTCGACTCGGTAATTGCGCGGGCGGCGGTGCGATCTTGCCATCGAGGGTCATGGCGGATTTCAGCGTGACCAGTGGGATGCCGTGGCGGATGTAGCGGGCGAAGGCTTGGTTCAGTGTGCGAGCTTCTGCTTCGAGAAGTCCGACTTCGACTTCGATGCCGGCGGCGCGAAGTTTTTCAAAGCCGAGGCCGCTGACTTTTGGATTGGGATCGGGCATCGATGCGACTACGCGACGAATTCCGGCTGCGATCAGGGCGTCGGTGCAGGGCGGCGTTCGGCCTTGGTGGGCGTGGGGTTCGAGGTTGATGTAGAGGGTTGCGCCGCGGGCTTTGTCGCCTGCGGCCTCTAGGGCGATGACTTCGGCATGTTTCACGCCCGCGTAAGTGTAAGTTCCGGCGCCGAGCACATTGCCATGGGCATCTGCGATTACCGCGCCGACATGCGGATTCGGGGAAGCGAGGCCGACGCCTTCGCGGGCGAGATCGAGTGCTCGGCGGAGGAGGTGTTCGTCGGCGGAGTGTGGTGGCATTCTGGTTTGGATTCTTCGTGCTTTCGGCGAAAAAGCTTTTAACCGCTGAGGTCGCAGAGAACGGCCGCAGAGGACGCTGAGAAAAGCAGCTGCTTCTTGAGATGCTCAGCTGCCTGCTGATCAAGTCTGGAGCGGCGGGAAGCTTCCTGTGAGCTTCTCGCTTGCACTCACTCGAACAAAGAATCTACAAAGTCTTTGGGATCGAAGGGCAACAGGTCGCCGACTTTTTCTCCTACGCCGACGTAGCGAACGGGCAATCCCAGTTCGCGGGAGATGGCGACTACCACGCCGCCTTTGGCGGTGCCGTCGAGTTTGGTTAATACGATGCCGGTGACTCCGGCGGACTCGGTGAACATGCGGGCTTGCTGCAAGCCGTTCTGGCCGGTGGTTGCGTCCATAACCAGAAGAGTCTCGTGGGGAGCGCCGGGGATGATGCGTTGTGCGGTGCGGCGCATTTTGTCGAGCTCGGACATCAGGCTGGTCTTCGTGTGCAGGCGGCCGGCGGTGTCGACAACCACGTAGTCTGCTTTACGCGCGACTGCGGCTTGCAGGGCGTCGAAGAGAACGGCGGAGGGATCGCCTCCGGGTTTGGTTTTGATGACCTCTGTGCCGGTGCGCGAGCCCCAGATTTCGAGCTGATCAATGGCGGCGGCGCGGAAAGTGTCGGCGGCGCAGAGCAGCACGTTTTTTCCCTGCGAGCGGAAGACTTGCGAGAGTTTGCCGATAGTAGTGGTCTTGCCCGTACCATTGACGCCGACGACCAGAATCACTTCGGGTGAACCATCGACTTTGCTGACGGGGCGCGTGTTGGCCGCGTTGAGGATGGCGAGCAGTTCTTCTTTCAGCAGGCGCTTGAGTTCCTGGACGTCTTTAATCTGTTTGTGGTCGGCTTTGTCGCGAAGTTTGGCGAGGACTTCTTGCGTGGTCGTATTGCCGAGATCGGCGCCGATCAGCGTGGCTTCGAGGTCGTCGAGTGTGCTGCCGTCGATTTCTTTGCCGAAGGAGACGACTTCTTCAATGCGTTCGGCGAGGTTCTCGCGGGTGCGCGTGACCGCCTGCTTCATGCGGTCGAGGAAGCCGGGTTTCTTTTCTTCGGTGAGGCTGCCGAACAGGGTTTGGATCATAGAAAGCCTAAAGAGTGATTATACGGGGAGCGGCGCGCGCCCGAGACGGGCCCGGGACGGCCGGCGGGACGCCGGCGCTACGGGCGTGCGAAGATAGAGTTCGGAACGAACCATCCCCGGAGCCCATGCCGACTTCGACACTGCGCAGAGTATTCAAAGCATTCCATTATCGCGATTTCCGCCTGATGTGGATCGGGGCCTGTACTTCGAGTATTGGCACCTGGATGCAGATTATGGCGCAGAGCTGGCTGATCTACCGGCTCAGCCATTCGGCGCGCCTGCTGGGACTGGATCGGTTCCTGGCGGGGCTTCCCATCTTTCTGTTTACGATGATCGGCGGAGTGGTGGCGGACCGGACCGAGCGGCGGAAGATTCTGCTGATTTCGCAATACATTCAGATGACGAGCGCGGGCATTCTGACCGTGCTGGTGGCCATGGGATTGGTGCAGGTGTGGGAGATTTTGTGTCTGTCGTTTGTGTCGGGGCTGGCGCAGGCTTTTGGCGGGCCGGCTTATTCGGCGCTGATTCCGACTCTGGTGGATCGCGAGGACATGCCGAATGCGATTGCGCTGAACTCGATTCAGTTCAATCTCGCGGTCACGGTGGGTCCGGCGATCGCCGGGATCGTGTTGGCGAAGTGGGGCGAGAAGTGGTGCTTTGGGCTGAACGCGCTTTCGTTTGTGGCGCCGGTGATTTCGCTGTCCATGATCACGACGCGCTTCCTGCCAGAGAGCACGAAGGAGTCGATGTTCAGCAGTCTGAAACAGGGGATCAAATTCATCTGGCATCAAGGCTCCATGGTCGGGCTGATTGTGTTGGCCTTCCTGATGACCTTCCTGGGCATGTCGATGCAGACCTATTTTCCGGTGTTTGTGAAAGACATTTTTCATCGCGGACCGGAGACCTATGGGACCTTGCTTTCGCTGATGGGAGTGGGATCGATTTGCGGATCGCTGGCGATGGCTGGCCTGGGAAACATTTCGCGCATAAGGGCAGGCTGGCGCTGACCATGTTGATGGTCCTCGGCGCCGGGATTTCGGTTTTCTCGCTATCGACCTCGTTGCCCGTCAGCTATGCCACCCTCGTGGTGGTAGGGGCGTCGATGATGGCGGTGTTTGCGACGGTGACGTCGCTGGTGCAGTTGATTATCACGAACGAAATGCGGGGGCGGGTGATGAGCGTTTACAACTTTGCTTTTCGCGGCGGGATGCCGATGGGGAATCTGCTGTCAGGATGGCTGGTGCCGATGTTTACGGCTCCGATTGTGTTGGGCGTGAATGGGCTGGTGCTGGTGGTGGTGGCGCTTTATTTTCTGGTGGTGCAGAGGCGGGTGGCGGCGTTATAACGGCGGCCCTGGAATCAGAAGTAAAAGGCTTTGACCGCTGAGGGCGCTGAGGAAGGCGACGAGTTCGCTGAGAAAAGAGCCGTGAGGTGGTTCACTTTGCGGTGCGAGTGCGCGACGCGCTTGCGACAGCCATCTGGTATGCGGGCTGCGCCCCCCAAAAAAGACTAGCCAAAAGCAACAATGTCTATTATTGTACTAGACATGTAACCTGCCGTTAACAATTCGCAGGTTGCAGCGGGCCCCTGTGTTGGCCATTTCCCCCAAAAAGACAGGTCCGGGAGTGTTCCAGTGTTCATCCCCTAAGACTCCTTAAGCAAAGAATCGCACGCGCGTGCTGGAACTAAATTGCAGGCGGAGGCTTCCGCCGGAAAGTCTGAAGAGGACAGAGAGAAGAGATGGGAAAACTTCTGATTATTCGACATGGCCATACCAGTTTGAACCTTCCCGGCCGGGATGAACGTCTGCGGGGATGGCTCGACGTGCCGCTGGATGGCGAGGGGTTGGAGGAAGCCGCGAAAACGGCGGAAATGGTTGGCGGCGCGCACAAGGTTGACGCGATTTACTGTTCCGATCTGCGCCGGGCGCGGCAAACGGCGGAGGTTTTGCGGCAGCGCACCAAGGCGCCGGTAACGCATACCAGCGATTTACGGCCGTGGAATCTGGGTGTGTTCTGCGGGCAGAGGGTGCGCGATATTTTGCCATTTCTGAATCTGCTGAATCAGCATCCGGACCTGGCCGCTCCCAGCGGGGAATCGTTTTACCAGTTCTATGGGCGGTACTCGCACCGGCTCGGCGAATTGCTCGCGCGGGCGGAGGCGTCTCCCAACAGCATCGCGGTGGTGACGCATGTGCGGAACCTGCTGGCGAGCGCGACCATCGTGCTGGGCGGGGACAAAAATAAGGTTCCGGTCAAAGGCGGTCCGCAGACGGGCGCTGTGGTGGTCGCGGAGAAAGTGCGCGGGGCGTGGCGGATGTATACGGGTTCGACAAAAACGTTGATCGCGCCTCCGCAGCCGCAGGACTTGACCGTGCTGCCGTCGGCCACGGCGGAGGTTCCGGAGTTGTTGGTTAGTTAGGGCGCACTCGGGGGCGGGCGAATGGCGGCGTGCGATACATCTGTCGAGATTGGGGTGCAGACGGCGGTTACGAATGCCGCCAGCGTTCGCGGTCCCGTGTTTATCGTCAGCATGTGGCGGGCGGGATCGTCGTGCTGTATGCGTTGTTGAATCAGCATCCGCAAGTCGCGCTTACCTATGAAGCGGACCTGCCTTTGTTGACGCCGGTTTTTTGGAAGCGGGATTCTTGCGGGACTGGGCGAAGCGCTGGGAGTTTTGGAATTCGGCGTTGAGCCGGCACGGAATCCAAGCTGGAGACGTACCCGGCGAGGCTTCGATCCCAGCTTCTTTCCGAACAGCGTTTGAAACCGTGCATCGCGGCTACGCGGTTGACGATGGCGCCACGATGTGGGGTGACAAATCGCCCAACTACTACGACCGCATGACCTGGCTGGCTCAGCAGTTTCCCGGAGCGCGTTTCCTGGTGGTGTGGCGGGACCCGATGGACACGGCTCGCAGTATGGTGCGGGCCGCGGCTGGGGGCAGTTCTTATTTTCAAAAGCGTGGAGTGAGAACACGCGGGCTCATCGGATATCGTATGCTCAGACGGCAATATCAGGCGCTGCTGGACGCCGGGGTTCCGGTTCATGCGCTGGACTATGAGGATCTGATTCGCGACACGCGGGGCTGCATGGAAGAGGTCTGCAGGTTTCTCGGGATTCCTTTGATGAGCGAGTTTTGACGCTGGAGAATGCCGACCGGTCCGCGACCGCGCTGGAGCCCATCACGAATGCCTACGCGGGAACGAGATCATTGCGAATCGCGAGCGGGCGGAAGATGGATCCGGCGTGGCAAGGGAAGATTGCACGCTATGTGCGATGTGGCGAAGGCAGGAAGATGGGTGGCCGGCGTATCCGAAGCAGGGAACGCCGGAGGAGCGGAGCCGGGCTCTTGGGAGAAGCTGGCGGACCGGGTCCTCTACGGATTCTGAAGTTTTTCGATTGGTTCACTTTGGTGGTTTATTCTTTCGCGCCGCTCGGAGTGTTGCGGGCCTATCGGGAACGGAAGAGAGCGTGAGTCTGTATTGCTGGTGTCGTTCCGCCTCGCTTTGCTCGGCAGGACGGACGAAGGCGTCCGTTGCCACGTGGGGTGTGCGTGATTCTTTAGACTCGGGTGCGCTCTAGGGAGGCGGTTTCGGCGGCGGGAGTCGGAGCGGCGACGGCTGCCGCTGTTACAGCGGGAGTTCCGGTCGGCACCTGTGAGATGGGGCGCTTGATGGTGAAGCGCTGGATTTTTATTTCGCCGCGCGCGCAGACCGCGAGCAGGGCTTCGACGGCTGTGGGGTCGAGGCGCTTGCCGGCCAGATTCTTGATGATTGCGAGCGTTTCTTCGGACGTGTGCGCGCGCTGGTAGGGGCGCGTGGTGGTGAGGGCGTCGAAAGTGTCGGCTACGGCGATGACGCGCGCCAGCAGCGGGATCTGGTCGCCTTGCAGGCCGTAGGGATAGCCGCGGCCGTCGAGAGCTTCGTGGTGCAGTTCGATGCCGGGCAGCATTTCCGCGAGCTGCGTGACCGGGCGCAGAATGTTCGCGCCCTTGGTGGTGTGAGTCTTCATGACTTCGAATTCTTCTTCGGTGAGAGCGCCCGGCTTTTTCAGAATGTGATCTTCGATACCGATCTTGCCCACGTCGTGCAGTTGGGCAGAGATGCGCAAAGTTTCCAGAAAAGTCTCAGGCTGCTTCATTTCCTTGGCGATAAGCAGCGAGTAGCGTGTGACGCGGTCGGAGTGGCCGCGCGTGTAAGGATCTTTTTCGTCGACGGCTCCAGCGAGCATCTGGATGGAGCCCATGAAGAGTTCGCGATTCTCTTCGGCGGCGCGCTTCAGGTCTTCCACGAAGTGTTCGAGTTCATCCGACATGGTGTTGAAAGTGTGGGCGAGTTCGCCGATTTCGGTGCGGCTCCACAGGTTGACGCGCTGGGAGAAATCTCCGCGGGCCAGGGCGCGGCTGGATTGGGTGAGAACCTGCAACGGGTTGGTGATGCGGCGGGCGGCGAAGATGCTGACGAGAATGCTGACCAGCACTGCCACGAGGGCCAACAGGCGGCCGTTGTGTTGCATCTCGATGACGCCGGCATAAGCCTCGTTGCGCGGCTTTTGTACGATCACGGCCCAGTTCAGCGACGGAACCGGGCTGTAGGTGCCGAGCATGGCTACGTGTTCCGCTCCGTAGCTGACGGTGAATTCCTGGGTGGCAATGATTTGCGCCTTGTTGCCGCCGTCGATAAAGGTGCGGACGATTTCGAGGTTCTTCATGTCCTGGCCGGTGGCGAAGCCGGCGGCGGAGGCGGCGACCAGGCGGCCCTGCGCGTCGACGACGTAGGGCGTGAGGCCTCCGCTGGCGACTTCCTGCAGGCGGCGGATCAGGAATTTCAGATCGACGACGGTGGCGATCATGCCCAGAAAACGGTTGCCGTATTTCACGGGATAGCTGACCACGAAGACGGTGCGGGCTGTTTTGCCTTCGCCGACTACCAGGGCCTGGCCGCTATATTCACGGCCATCGCGGGCGGCGGAGTAGGCGCGCTCGAGTTCACGGTTGAGGAACGCATCGGGAGCGATGCTGCCGGCGAAAATTCCCTTGGCGTCTGAGTTCAGCAGGGTGGCGTAGGCCACCATTTCATCGGACGAGGAAACAAAATTTTCCAGCAACGCGCGGAGTTCGGGAGAGTGAATGTTGGTTTCGCCAATGTCGCCGCCGCTGGCGACCTGAATCGCAGAGGACAAGTTCGCCAGCATCATGTGCAGGGAGCGCTGGTGCTCGGCGAGATCGTCGGCGAGAGAGCGCGTGACCGTGTTCTGCAGCAGCATTTCGTCGCGTTGCAGACGCTCGCGGTTAATTCTCTCCACCTCAGCCGAGTAGAAATACATCGGGATGATGCTGATGACGAGCAGCACACCGAGGATTACATAGAGAATCGGGATGCGGGCGTGATTCGGAGCGCTGGCGGACAAGTCTCTCCCTTCACTTCTCGCGGACGCCGAAGGCGAAGTGGCGGCGGCTTTCAAAGGTGTCTTCAAAATTCTAATGGGAAATTGGGTGGGCTGAGTGAAAAGGTAGAGGCAGCGGCATTACCAAAGTACTCGGTCGAATGAGGCGCGGGGCGCGGGGTTGGAGTCGAGCGTCAAAAAAGCCTTTAATCGCCGAGAGCGCTGAGAAAGGCCGCTGAGGACGCTGAGAAAACCTATTGCAGAAGTGTCTTCAAGTCCTTCCAGTGGATCAGGATCACGTGGTTTTCTTCGAGCGCTTTCTTGAATTCGGGGCTGGTGATGACATCGTAGTCACGCTGGCGCCAGGCGGCGCCGTAATCGGCATGACCGACGGTGATGGCTTGTAGTTCGGCGTCGTCGTGGCCGAGGTGGACGATGAATTCGGTGACGCCGGGTTTCAGATTCTTGATCGCATCGAGATAGAAGGTTTTCCAGTCGGCGGCGTGGATGGATGGGTTGGCGATGACTACGGAATTCAGCAGGACATCTTTGTCCGAGAGGACGGATGATTGCGCGCCGGGACCGATGAAAGCGAGGAATGGCAATTTGTATTCGCGAGCGACTTTGACGTAGATGGCGAAGAGATCGGGGCGGGAGAAGAGTGTGCCCATGTGGCTGTCGAGGTGAGTGGGATGAATGCCGAGGGCGATGGCGCGATCGATTTGAGCGCGGATTTCGCGTTCGACTTCGTCGGGCTTCAGGGCGCCGCCGGCTTGCGGCGTGTCGGGATGGAGATATCCGGTGGGATCGAGCAGGCTGGGGACTTGGTCTTTGGATGCGACCGGGCCCCAGCGATAATTTTTCCATTCGCTGGTGAGGGTGAGGTGCAGGCCCAGATCGGCGTCCGGGTGGGCTTTGGCGTAGTCGGCGACTTCCAGCAGCCAGGGGCACGGGACCATGATGCTGGCGGAGGTGACGGCGTGCTGATCGAGCGCGTCGAAGCTGGCGGCGTCTTCGGAGTGCGCGACGGCGAGGTCGTCGGCGTGAATGATGAGGAGTTTCGAATCGGCAGGATAGCCGAGGCGCTCGGCGATGGACTTGTTTTGTTCGAGCGTGGTTTGAGCTAAGGAATTCGATGCGATCAGGAGGATGGCAAGGGCGAGATTGAGTTGGCGCATGGGCGACTCCAGGATGAAGACCTAAGATCTTAATCCTAAGGACACCACGTTACACGGAGAAAAGCTAAGGCTCCCGCGTTTCGCTCTTGCCGCTGCGTGACATTAACTCCTGAATCGCTTCGCGCGGAGATTTTCCCTGGTGGAGGATGGCGTGCATTTGTTCGGTGATGGGCATTTCGACGTTCCAGGCGCGGGCCAGGCCCACCGCGGCCGAGGTAGTGAAGACGCCTTCGGCGACCATGCCGTGCATGGCGGCGATGATCTCAGGGAGTTTCTTGCCGCGGCCCAGTTCGACGCCGACGCTGCGATTGCGAGAGAGGCCGCCAGTGCAGGTTAGAACTAAGTCACCGAGTCCGGCGAGCCCGGCCATGGTTTCGGGGCGGCCTCCGCAGGCGACGACGAGGCGCGTCATTTCGGCGAGGCCACGCGTGATGAGGGCGGCGGCGGAGTTGTGGCCGAAGCCGAGGCCATCGCAGATTCCGGCGGCGATGGCGATGGTATTTTTTAATGCGCCGCCCAGTTCAACGCCGACTATGTCGGTGTTGGTGTAGATGCGGAAGCTGGGATCGCTGAATTCCTGTTGCACGATGCGCAGCAGTTCTCCGTTGGACGAGGCAATCGTGATGGCGGTGGGATCGCCGCGCGCGACTTCCAGCGCGAAAGACGGGCCGCTGAGGGCGCCAATGGGCTGGGCGCTGCGTCGAGGGTCCTGGCTGAAAACTTCTGCGATCACTTCGGTCATCCGTTGCAGAGAGCTTTCTTCAAGGCCTTTGGTGGCGCTGACGATCAACGCTTGCGGGCCGAGCAGGGGGCGCATTTGTTCGAACAGAGCGCGGCAGTGTTGCGAAGGCATGACGCTGACCACGATCGCTGCGTCGTCGAGAGCTTGCGCCAGAACGTTGGTGACGGTGACCGACTCGGGGATGGGTCGCCCCGGGAGAAATTTCTGGTTGACGCGGTCGCGAGCGATGAGTTCGCAGACTTCGGGCTCGTGAGCCCAGAGGCGGACGCGGTGCGTGCCCTTGCGTCCGAGGACGATGGCGAGGCCGGTGCCCCAGGCTCCGGCGCCGATGATGGCGACGTTACTCACTTCGCGCCTCGAGATCCGAAACGATTCTCAGTGCCGGCCAGCAGGCGGCGAATATTTTCGTGATGCTTCGCGATGACCAGGGCCGATGCGATCGTGATGGGCACCAGCATAAAGAGTTCTTGTTCGTTCTGATGGCGCAATGAGAACCAGGCGAGTATCGGCAGGCTCGCTGCAGCAGCGATCGATGCCAGAGAAACGTATCTCGATATCAGCGCCACAACTACGAAGATAACAAACGCTCCCAGCGTTGCGTGTGGAACCAGGAGCGCGAACGCGCCGACAGAAGTTGCCACGCCTTTGCCGCCGCGAAAGCGCAGCCACACGGGAAACATGTGGCCGAGGATTGCGCACAGCGCCATCAGCGACAAAAGGGGAGAAAGGCTCACATCGACATTTCCTGGCCAGGTTCGCATGAACACGCGAGCCGCGAGGAGTACCGCGCAGGTTCCCTTGAGCGCGTCCAGCAAGAGCGTCAGGACGCCGAGTGCTGGGGACTTTCTCGAGACGTTGGTGGCGCCGATGTTGCCGCTGCCGGATTTGCGCACGTCTTCGCCGTGGAAGAGGAGCACGAGGATGTAGCCGAAGGGGATGGAGCCCAGCAGGTAGCTGACCGCGGCGACGATGAAGACGAGTTTTGACATCGAGGCGGATTTTTCCAGCGCAATGCGCGGGAGTCGTCGGCGCTACTTTAAATCAAAGGCGGCCAGCTTGGAGTATTTCGATCCTTTCGGCGAGAGGTGGCTTTCGTATAGAAAGAACTCGCGGGGCGTCATGGTACCAAACTCTGGAGCGGGGCGGGCGGCGAGTTTTTCCTGAAGGTGCTGGAAGATGCGGTTGGGCGCGTCGGATTTCGTGCGGCGAGGAGAGCCGGACGCCCCTGTGGCGCGAGCCAGCGTCAGGTGCGGGCTGAAGGGACGGGATTCTTTTTCGGTTCCTAACGACGAGCGTGTGGCATCAATGGCTGCGGCCAGGGTTGCGAGTTGGGGGCCGGATTCAACGCCGATCCAGAAGACGCGGGGGGATTTTGCGGTGGGGAAGAATCCGTAGTTGCGGAAATTCATTTCGCTGGGTGCGGCGTGGATTTCGGATACGGCCTGTTTGATTGGGTCGACCGCAGAGTCAGGTTGCTCGCCGATGAATTTTAGAGTGATGTGGAGGGATTCGGGTTTCATCCAGCGGGCGTCGGGTGCGAAGCCGCTGACGCCGTCAATGAAGCGGGAGATGCGGTCGCGGATGGCTTCGTCGATATCGAAGGCGAGGAAGAGGCGCATCAGAGTAGCTCTTGGCTTTTAGCTCTTAGCTTTTGGCTTGAAACCCATTCGTGCTTTGCTTTCGGCTTGTAAAGATCGAGCGTTCGCGCTGAGGCTAAAGCCCAAATTTTTAAGATCAAGCTAATCGCAGCGCTGGAAGCGCTGCGCCACCCAAAAGCGAAACCCGAAGGCCAAGAGCCAAGCGCTGAGGGCATCTTCCCATCACATCAATTTCTTTCGCAGCATATCCAAGGCCATCGTGGAGGCGAAGCGGCGGATGCGTTTGCGGTCGCCGGGGAAATTTCGTTGTACAACTTCGGTTCCCGTGCTGCTGGCGACTGCGTGGAAGACCAGGCCCACCGGCTTTTCCGGCGTGCCTCCGTTGGGGCCGGCGATGCCGGTGATGCCCACGCCTAGCGTAGATTCGCAGCGGTAGCGGATGCCTTCGGCGAGGGCGGCGGCGACTTCGCGGCTGACGGCGCCGTGACGTTCGATCATTTCCGCGGGCACGCCCGCGAATTCGGTTTTGAGCGCGTTCGAATAGACGACCGCGCCGCCGAGAAAATAGCGCGAGCTTCCACTGATCGAAGTAAGGCGTTCGGCGAGCATTCCTCCGGTGCAGGATTCGGCCGATGCGACTGTCGCGGTGCGCATCTGCAGCCAATAGCCGACAATCTGTTCGAGTGTTTCTCCGTTGCGCGAGTAAACGGCGTCGTCGAGTTCGTCTTCCACCACGCCGGCCACCTCGTCGACGCGGTTCTGTGCAGCGTCTTGCGTGGCAGCGGTGGATTTGAAGTGCAGTTCGATTTCTCCGGCGCCGGCGAGGATGGTGGTCTCAACATCGGTGTAGCGCTTGTAGATGGGCGCGACTCGCGCGTCGACGGCCGATTCGCCAAGCATCGCGATCTTTAAGGTGCGAACTGCAAGAAATGCGGGAGGAACTTTGGCGCGCAGGCGTTCGCGGACTTCGGCTTCGAACAGCGCTTTGAGTTCGTGGGGAGGGCCTGGGAGCAGGACGATGATGTGTTCGCGGCCATCGAATTCTCCGGCGAGCCATTGCCCGGGGGCGGTGCCGTTGGGGTTGGGGAGCGCGGTTGCGCCGGAGAGAACGTCGGCTTGTTTCACGTTGTTGGGCGACATTTTCCAGCCGCGTTCGGCGAAGCGCTGTTCGAGGCGCGCGAGAATTTCCGGGTCGCGTTTCAGAGCGAGGCCGAGGGCTTCGGCTACGGCTTCGCGAGTGAGATCGTCTTCGGTGGGGCCGAGGCCGCCGCTGAAGATGAGAATGTCGGAGCGGTACAGGGCGTGCTGCGCCGTGGCGACGAGGCGGCGCAAGTCGTCGCCGACGATGCTTTTGAAAATTACATCGACCCCGAGTTGGTTGAGTTGCTCGGTGAGGAAGAGCGAGTTGGTGTCCATGCGGTAAGGGGTGAGCATTTCGGAACCCACCGCGATGATTTCGGCGTTCACGGTAGAAGTTTAAATGATCGGGGAGGCGGACAGCAGATTCCTCCTGCCTCGCCTCGCTCGCGTCGGAATGACAAGAGACTGGAGATTTTATTCCGGAAGCAGGGGCAGGCCTTGGATGTTCCACGAAAGATGGTGGACCGCGCCGGTGCCTTGCTGGGTAGCCCCGGTGGTGGCGAGGATTACGGAGCGACCGGGGGCGAATGCCAGGCCGACCAGACCCTGGCCGGCGACTTCGAGATTGGCCAGGCCGTCGGGGGCGATTTTTACGATGCCGCGGGTGCCGGAGAGCGAAGCCGCGACGTAGAGATTGCCGTCGACGTCGAAGGCGAGTCCCTGGGGGCGTCCGAGGCCTTTGTAGAACGTGGTGACGGCGCCGCTGGGATCGATTTTGTAGACGCGGTCGTTAGGGCCGGTGACGAAGAGATCGCCGTGCGGGCCGAAAGCGAGGTGATAGGCGGAGACGCTGAGTTCGAGCGTGGCGAAGACAAAAACTTGCTGGTCACGTCCGATTTTGAAAATGGTGCCATTGCGGTCGCCGACGTAGAGGCTCTGCTCGCGATCGAAGGCGATGCCGGTGGCCACGCCCATACCTTCGGCGTAGGTAGTCATGGTGCCGTTGGACGCCACGCGATAGACGGCGCCGTCGAAGCGCGAGGAGACATACATTTGTCCCTGGCGGTCGAAGGCGATGGCAGTAGGGTTCATCATTTCGGTGACGAACGGCTTCATGTTGTAGCTGGTGTCGATTTTGAAAATCGCGACGGGAACTTTCTGGCCGCGCGATCCGGAGAACGTGACGTAGATATTGCCTTCAGAATCGAGTGCGGGACTGGTGACCGGGTGAAGATTTTCAGCGATCGGAACGGCTACGTTCACAGACTGCGGATTGCTGACATGGCCGTCGGTGGCGACGACGACGGGGCCGGAAGTTGCGCCCTCGGGCACGCGCGCGACGAGAAACGACTCGGAGCTGACGACGATGGAGGCTTCAAATTCTCCGAACTTTACTTTCGGGCGCTGCAGTTCGTGCAGCGCGAGGCCGGAACCGGAGATGCGAAGTTCCCCGCCGGCGAGGGCGTTGGCGGGCGCGACCATTTCGATGCGGGGTCCGCCGTTGCTGCTTTTTCTTCCGAGGATGCGATCGGATAATGACATGAAGAAGTGCCGCGTACTGCGTACCGTGTGCCGAGCCGAGTATCGTGATTTTCTCGGTACCTACTCGCCCCTCGGTACTACTTTAGCAGGCCAAAGTGGAGCAGGAGATGCAATGCGACGAGTGCAAGAATTCCTGCGGCCACGTCGTCGAGCACGATGCCGGTGCCTTCGGGAAGCCGCTCGAGTTGGCGCACGGGGGGCGGCTTGACGATATCGAACGCTCTGAAAAGTATAAAACCGGCGAGAAAAGTTTTCCACGCCAAAGGGACGGCGATGAGGGCGATGAGTTGTCCGGCGACTTCGTCGATGACGACGAATTGGGGATCTTTTCCGCCGGAGGCGCGCGCAACGCGTGTGGCGGCGGGGATGCCGATCAGGGTGACGAATACGGCCGCTGCGATGGCGAGCGGAGTTCGAAGCGACGGCGGAAGTTCGTAGGCGGCGGCAGCCCATAGGAGCGCTGTTGCAGCGGATCCCCAGGTACCGGGGCCGGGGTGCAGGCGGCCGATGCCGAGGAAAGTTGCGGTGAGGGTCGCCCAGAGTGGGGCGTGCGGGCGGGACGCCCCCGCGAGAGCCGGCGGGACGCCGGCGCTACCTTTTGGCATCCCGGTGTTGCTGGCGAGCTCGGTGCCCGGCTGAAGTCTGGGCTCGGGATCCGCGTTCATGATTCGTCGTCCGAGTCTTCGACTGGGCGGTCTTGGACTTCTTCTTCGGCGTCGGTTACTGGGGAGGAGATCACGTAGCCGCCGCTGGCCCATTTGCCGAGATCGATGAGGCGGCAGCGGTCGCTGCAGAATGGGAAATCGGGATCAGTGCTTTTGACGGACTTTTTGCAGATGGGGCAGCGGAGTTTGACGACGCGCTTGCGGGGCATATGCACATCCATTGTAGAAGGAAGATTTCAGATTGCGGAAGGGAGGAGTGCGCCGCGAGTTCTAGTAGCGACTTAACATTGCCGGGTTCGGCGGCTGGTGTTCCCACTTCTCGCGCCCAGTCCGCGCGAGAAATGGGGCACCCACCACACGGCGCTTCAAAAAAAGACTCGCTACAGGATTCTGGCTACCAGGTCGTAGGCGTGGGCTTCGGTGATTTGGCAGCGGTAGAAGTGGCCGGGCTGCGGGTCGAGGTTTTCGGGAGAGTCGTTGACGAAAACTTTGCCGTCGATTTCGGGGGCGTGCATGGGAGTGCGGCCTTCGAGCAGGAGTTCGGTTTCTTCGGATTCGCCTTCGAGCAGGAGATCGAATTCTCGGCCGATGAGAGATTTCTTTTTCTTTTTGCTGATCTGGCGCTGGATCCCCATCAGGTGCTTGCGGCGGCGTTCGATTTCGCGGGGGGAAAGTTTTTTCTCCTCCGCATAGGCGGCTGCGCCGTCCTGATCGGAGTAGGCGAAGGCGCCCATCCAGTCGAACTGGGCTTCGCGGACGAAGTCGCAGAGCTCTTCGAATTCTTTTTCGGTCTCGCCGGGGAAGCCGACGATGAAACTTGTGCGCAGGGTCAGATCGGGGATGGTGCGGCGCATTTTCGCGATGGATCGAAGGAATACGTCGGCTCCGCCGCCGCGCTTCATGCGCTTGAGGACCGACGCTGACGCGTGTTGCAAAGGCACGTCCATGTAGGAGCAGATTTTTTCGTGCTGCGCGATCGTGTCGAGCAGCTTGCCGGTGATTTTGTTGGGATAGGCGTAGAGAAAACGCACCCAGCGCAGACCTTCGACGGCGGCGAGTTTTTCGAGGAGCAGGGCGAGGCCGTCTTTCAGGCCGAAATCTTCGCCGTAACAAGTGGTGTCCTGGCCGATCAAAGTAATTTCGCGGACTCCGATTTGAGCGAGGCGCTCGGCCTCGGCGATGACGGATTCGAAACGCCGGGAACGGAACTGTCCGCGCAGCTGCGGAATAATGCAGAAGGTGCAGGGGTGGTCGCAGCCTTCGGCGATCTTGATGTAGGCCATGTGGCGCGGCGTAGCCAGGATGCGCGGGGTTTCGTCGTCGTAGAGATAGTTGGGGAGATCGGCTACGGCGCCATCCCATTGCTCTCGGGAGAATCGGCCTTGCGCGGCGCGGGCATCGCCTTCCGGGCGAGAGCTTTGCGTCGAATTCGGCGCCGAGTTCAAGACGACGAACGGGGAATTGGTGGCGCTGTTTGGCCGCGGTGCGGGTGCAATGCCGGCGGCGGCGAGAATGTTTTCCAGTTCGCCAGTGCCGACGACGGCGTCGACCTCGGGGATATCTTTGCGAATCTGGTCGCGGTAGCGCTCAACCAGGCATCCGGCGACGATGAGTTTTTTGGCGTTACCGGCAGTTTTGTGCGCGGCCATTTCGAGGATGGTGTTGACCGACTCCTGCTGCGCGCTTTCGATGAAGGAGCAGGTGTTAACGACGATGACGTCGGCATCTTCGGCGCGGCGGGTCAGTTCAGCGCCGGAACGGGCCAGCAAGCCCATCATCACTTCGCTATCAACCAGATTCTTGGGGCAGCCGAGGCTGACGAAACCTACTTTCTGCGGGCGCGGGGGGCGTGGGCGATCTCCCTGATCGTCAAGCTGATTAGACTGACGGTCAGGTGAGAGATTGAGGGACTCGACCACGGTGAGATCTTTGACTGGCATGCAATCTTTCTATTTTAGCATCTTGCACAGCAACATCAGCGCTAGCCATGGGTTGAACCCGCAGGTCGAGTCAGCACGACGGGCATCACAAAAGATAGCAGCCGTGGGGTCCAAAACGTGCGGGGTCGTGCTAGGCTATGTCTTACCGCCGTAACAATTTATGAACCGCCTCGCAGGAGGGGAAATGTTTGGTCAACGGATTCGAATTGCGGTCCTGATCGTAGTGACGATGATGGTGACGATGCTGGCCGCGTCGGCGGTTGCGCAGGATGAGAAAAATGAAATTGGCGGCAACATTGGCCGAACTTTTATCAGCAACCAGGGAATCACGGGCGGCACGGACGCGGGCACGATCATTGCATCCGGCAAAGGACTGACCTTCGACGTTGAGTATGCGCGCCGATTTATCGTGACACCGATCTACGCGCTCTCCTGGGAAGGAGTGATGATGTACAACCACGACGAAGATATCAACGGTGGCTCATATGGTTTTGCGGTGGTGCCGCCGCAGTACAGCGAATTGTTTGCCACCGGGGGAGCGCGGGTGAATTTGTTTCCGACTACTGCGGTTTCTCCGTGGGTGGCTCTGGGAGCCGGCTATGGACATATTGGCGAAGCCTCGACGCTGATCTATGGAGGGACCAATCCAGGCACCTCGACCAGCGCATTTGTGCTGCAGGGCGGAGTGGGACTCGACGTAAAGGTATGGAAGACCATCAGCATTCGCGGAGAAGCTCGCGATTTCTGGTCCGGTGAGCCGGATTATCCGCTGGCGCCGACAGGGAAGACGCGGCAGCATAATTATTTCGTGGGCGGCGGAGCGTTCTGGCGGTTCTAGGCTGCTGCGGTTGCATCGCCGTACTCATTCGGCACGACTTTATGGCGCGGCTTGCGGCCGCGCAATTTTGCTTTTAAACGCTGCGATCGCAGAGAACCGCAGCGCATCTCGCTGAGAAGTGCCGGAGAATCGACAAGTTTTTCTTATCTGGCGCGGGTCGCCGTTTCTACTTCCTCGTATAACTCCGGCAAACGCTGGGCGTCGTCTACGGAGTTTCCGAAGCGGGCGGACTCGTAGACCTGGGTGAAGCGTGCAACGGGTTCGCGCAGGCGCGTGTCTTCGATTCTTTTTACAAACTCCTGCGGAGTTTGCGCGGGCGGTTTTTCCACTCCGCGGCGGGCCAGAGCGCGCGCCATTTTTCCATACCACATGGAGGCGGCCTGCTCGGGGGACCGCTCGGGATGCGCGCTCAGCCACTTTTCGTGCAGCAGGCGCGCGATGCGGCCGAGATTTCCAAACAACAGAAGCAGCGCCACGATCACCGCGCCGAGAATGGCCCAGCGGCCGGGAGAATGTTCTACCCGGTCCTGGCTGTGGCGAGCCCACTTCAGCATGGCGGCGTAGTGATCGCGGGCCCATTTCCGCGCACCTTCCCACAGACTTCGCGTGCTGCTGAAAGCGGCTTGTCCGAGCGAAATCTGGTGCGAACTGTCGTAGCTCACCACCCAGTCGCGCCAGAATGACGCCATGGCGTCGACGTAGAGCGCGAGGCGGTTCCATCCCTGCGGAGACCCGCTGTTGCCCGCGGGTGTGGGATCGAAAGTCTGCCAGCCGTAGCCGGGGAAATAGGCCTCGACCCAGGCGTGCGCGTCTTTGGCGCGGACAACATAGTTTCCAGTGATGTCGTTGAACTCGTCGGTGCGGAATCCGTTGACCACGCGCGACGGAATCCCAAGAGTGCGCAGCATGACCGCCATGGACGAGGCGAAATATTCGCAGTGACCCTGCTTGCGTTCGAAAAGAAAATTGGCAATGGGATCCTTCACCTGCGTGCGCGGCAACTCAAGGGTATAGCCGAAGCGGGTGCGGAGATGATTTTCGATGGCCGCGGCTTTGTCGTAATCGGTGGTGGCCGACCTGGTGATTTGCGCGGCGAGGCGGTTCACTCGCGGATCGACCGGCGGCAGCTCCAAGTAGGGCGCTAGTTGCGGCGGGTAAGTGCCGCGAGCGGAGCGCAACTCGTTGGGCGTGGGGGTGGCGATATCGGAATCCGCTTCGTAGCGGCTGATGGCGTGCTGATTGTCAAGATTGAAAACCGCGCCGCCGGAATCGGCCGCCAGCATGCGGTAATCTCCGGTGACGCTACGGGCCCAGGGGGCGAGGAAAAAAACGTTGGTGCCGATCGGTTCCATCAGCACGCGGTAATGAATTATGTGCTCGCGCGTGCGATTCGAAGCTGAGTAGGGCGTAAGGACGGCGTTGCTCCGCGGGATTCTGAAGGTGTTGGCGGATTGGTGCTGCAGAACCGCAGGATCGCGAAGGTTGGTCCAGCTGCGTCCGTCGAACTGGGCGAGCGTGATGCCGCGCCAGTGCAGGTCGGAACCACCGACACTGTCGCCATCGATTTGAATGTGCATGACGACGGCGCTCGATTGCTGGATCTGGCCAATCTGGCCGAGTTGCACGTGGTCACTGAAGCCGGAAGAGAGATCGGTGCCGAAGGAGTAGCCCCCCATGTATCCAGCAGACATGCGGGGCATCAGGAAAAAGACGGCAACGCCGCCGAGAAAAATCATGAGCATCAGCCCGGGTGCGACGCGCGCTAAGGCGAAGGCCAAATGACGGTGTTCCTGGGGATCGACGGAGTGCCGGGCTTGAATGTTGGCGTCGTGGGCGGAGCGGCGCATTTCCATCAGGATGAAAGTGCCGACCGCGGTCATCATGAATACGGAGAAAGAAAACAGGAAGACGCTGTCGACGGTGAGCACCGCCGAAGCGAGGACCATCAGGAAGGCGAGGATGGCGAGGGTGACGTGGTCGCGCTCGCGGCGGAGAGAGAACATTCTCACGACCACGCCGAACAAAGCGAGGTGAACGGTGGCGGAGAGGAAGCTGCGCGAGATTACGAAGTAGTCGGCCGCGAAGAAAATGAAATAGAAGACGGCAAGCGGAGTGGTCCAGGATTCGGAAATCGTGAATGAGCGCTTTTTTGCCAGCAAATAGCCGCGAACCGCGAGAGCTGCGCCCACTACGATGATCGACGGAAGATCGAGGCCGCCGGTGCTGGCCAGCGTGGCAAAACCCGTCAGCACGAGGAGATAGAGGGCCAACTCGAAGTAATGGTCGATGGCCTTGGAGAGCGGAATCACGCCGGGTTGTGTGGACTGGGACGGCATTTGTCTTTTCGCAGAGAGAAACCTCTCGCGAGGCCTTGCGGTTCTGAAAGCCTGATTCACTATTGTTCGATAACCTTCATCAGAAAGGAAGGGGTTACCGGAAGAATCTTGCACCGGAAGTCACATGAACGTTCGTGGCGATGAGAGTTGGCGATCTGGGATGGTCCGCAGTAAATGCTAGAATGATTTAGGTCAGGCATCGGTCTCACGCGACGTACTCTCGCCAACCCCGCCAGGTCCGGAAGGAAGCAACGGTAACGGGCTCTTGCGTGTGCAGTGAGGTCCCGGTGCCTGGCTTATTTTGTTTTGTGCTGCTGTTTTCCTTCCACCGAGTGCGTCCGCACTTCTGATTACCAAGATTTACACGAGCTTTACGACTTTTTGCGCAAGAAATGCTTCCTGGAGCATCCCATGATGTAGGCCGGCCGAAATCTGGAGCGGCCTCGCAAGGAGAAAAATGAAGAGTCGCGCTAATTCCCCCACGCTCGCTCCCCACATCACCATTCACGTCTCCGGGAAATTGTTTCAGGGTCATCTGGCGTATTTAGACCAACTGGTACGGTTCGCGGCCGAGTGCCGGTTGTGGCCCCAGTTGAATCTTCTGCACCTCGAGGATTTGGATCGGGATGGGCTGCTCTATCTGGTTCAGGGGGAGAATCGCGATTTCGGGATTGTGTCGTGTCCGCATTTCGTTCGCGAGTGGATCCAGCATGAGGGCGGGTTGGCGGCGGCCTGAAGTTTCTCCGCGTCCTGGGTGCTTTTCGTTGCGTTGTCAGTAGGCGGAGCTTTTAATCGCAGAGGCCGCAGAGGAAGGCCGCAGAGGTCGCCGAGAAAATCGCAGCGCCTTTGTCGAAAATCCCCACTCAAGCTAAGAGACGGCTTGAGTGGGTCATCCTCCCTGCAGAAGTCTCCGAGACATCCAGTTAACGATTCCAGTTAGACATTCTGCCCTCAATCCTTCAGAATACTGAGTTTCATACTCACGCTTATCTCAGGCGATCTGTCAGGAGCTCTCATTGACGAAACCGATTCGCGCCAAAATCAGCGCCTTGGGCACGCACGTGCCGCCGAAGCTGCTTACCAATGCCGATCTCGAAAAAATGGTGGATACCAACAACGAGTGGATCATGGCTCGGGTGGGCATCAAAGAGCGGCACATTGTGGAGAAGGGCGTGGCCACCAGCGACCTCGCCGTGGAGGCCGCGAAGAAAGCTCTGGCCATGCGAGGGCTGGCGCCTACTGACCTTGATCTGATTATTGTGGGCACGGTTACGCCAGACATGTTTTTTCCTTCGACCGCGTGCCTGGTGCAGAACAAGCTGGGGGCGAAGGGAGTGTGGGGATTCGATCTTTCGGCCGCGTGCTCGGCGTTTCTTTATTCGTTGCAGGTCGGTTCGCAGTTTATCGCCAGCGGGTCGCACAAGCGCGTGCTGGTGATCGGGGCGGATGTGATGTCATCAATTATCGATTATGCCGACCGGGCAACCTGCGTAATTTTCGGCGACGGAGCCGGTGCGGCGATTCTGGAACCAGCGGAGGACGATTCGGTCGGCATCATCGACTACATTCACGAAGTGGATGGCTCGGGCTCAGAGTTTCTCTACATGCCGGGCGGGGGCAGTTTAAATCCGACGAGCAAAGAAACGATCGAGAAAAGAATGCACTTCGTTCATCAGGACGGGCAGCAGGTGTTCAAGTTTGCAGTGCGGAAGCAGACGGAACTGTGCCAGAAGTTGCTGGAACGGAATGGGCTGAAGGGATCCGACATTGATGCTTTCATTCCGCACCAAGCCAACTTGCGAATCATTAACGCGACTGCCGACCGGCTGGGACTGCGGCCGGAAGCGGTCGTCGTAAACATTGAGCGCTATGGAAATACGACGGCGGGTACGATTCCGCTGGCCATGAATACGGCGCTGGAACAGGGCAAGCTGAAGAAGGGAAGTCTGGTGATGCTGGCGTCGGTCGGCGCCGGGTTTACTGTGGGAGCTACACTGCTGCGCTGGGCGTTTTAAGAGCGGACCTCACGCCTTGGACCTCAGACCCCGGACTTCGGAAGCGGACGAGCAAGGCGCCGAGGGCTGAGGTCCGGCGTCCAGGTCTGACGCCGACCCGATGACGTTCGTAACACTCCTCAGTGCTTTGCGATGGAATGACCGGCGGTGGCGCTGCTATCTTTTTGGAACGTTCGCCCCACGTGGGGATGCCGGCGAGCGTGTAAGCGCATGATTCGCAAGATAATCTGTTTCTGTTTTCTGCTGGCGCTGAGTTCGGTCGCCATGACCGCTCAGCAGGCCGATCCACGCGAGAGCAAATTGCTGGTTCTGGAGCGCTTGTGGAATGAGGCGCAGGTCAACCGCGATGCATCGGCACTCGACGCACTGGTGTCGAGCCGGTTTGTGAACACCGAGTGGGACGGAGAAGTCAGCGACAAGCAAAGATTTCTGGCCGATATTAAAGATCCGCGTTTTAAACCCACGGTCGCTACCATCCAGGACGTCAAAATGAACTTTTTTGGCGAAACTGCCGTGATCACTGGCGTTTACCATACTGCCGGCACCTACCAGGGAAAGCCCTACGATCACATCGGACGATTCACCGATACTTGGGTAATGGACCTAGGAAAGTGGCAATGCGTGGCGAGCCATACGAGCCTCGTGAAGAAGTAACTTACCAGGTCTTGGGTCTTAGGAACGATTGAGCGCAGGATTGCCGGGTGTTTGATTCGTGGCGGAGCCTTCTGCCTGTTAGTTTCACCTTTATCACTCCATAAAATCTTTTTATATGCGGAATCCGCAGCCTTGCGGGGCAAGGATGATCTAATCGGGCCTGGAGTCTGAGCGGTTGTATCGTTGAAGCGAGAGCAAGGAGCAAGAGCCCAAGAAACAACACCCTTTCGCATGGATGCCGCTACGAAGCCTCGAGCCTGGAAAGTGTTGCTGGCCTTCGCGATTATTTATTTCGTGTGGGGCTCGACGTTTCTCGCGATTCGGGTGGGCGTGCGCGAGGTTCCTCCGTTTCTGCTGGCAGGAATGCGCTTTCTGATTGCCGGGCTTGTACTCTACGGCTGGATGCGGGCGCGCGGGACGCCTTCACCGACGGCGCGCGAGTGGGGTGGAGCTTCGATTCTGGCCCTGCTGATTTTTGTTTTCGACTATGGTTTGCTGTTCTGGGCGGAGCAGCGGGTGCCGTCTGGGATCGCGGCGGTCATGATGGCGACGATCCCGGTGTTCATGGCGCTGTCGGAAATTGTTTTCCTTCGGACACAGCGGATGACTCTGCGTCTAGGCGCAGCGCTGCTCGTGGGCATGGCGGGGGTCGCAGTGTTGGTTGGGCATTTTCCGGGAGCGAGTTTCGTCGCCGGACATTTTTCCGCGAGATATCTTCCTGTTGGATCCGCGATGAGCGCGAGCGGGGGGCCTGTGGATGTGGCCGGAGCATGCGCGTTGCTCGTCGCGGCGATCAGTTGGTCAGTGGCGGCTTCACTCAGCCGCAAGCTGCCGTCGCCGACCGCAAAGGTGATGAGCTCGGGAATCCAAATGCTGGCGGGTGGTGTGCTGCTCATGCTGGCGGCAGCGTTGCTGGGGGAGTTTCGCGGGTTCAACGTGCAGGCGGTATCGCGCGGAGCGTGGCTAGCGCTGGCTTATCTCGTCGTGGCGGGATCGATTATGGGATTCACGGCGTACGTCTGGCTGATCCATCACGAATCGCCGACCAAGGTTGGGACCTACGCCTATGTGAATCCCGTGGTGGCAGTGTTGGTCGGATATTTTCTGGGAGGAGAAGCGGTCGGCGCGCGCACGATCGCGGGGACACTGCTGGTGCTGGTCAGCGTGGTAGTGATCACGACCACTCCGAAGCCCGCCGAGGTCAGGTCCTCGCGATGACTTCTTCGTCATGATCCTATGAGGTCTCTACGGTCGCGTCATCCTCTCCGGCTTGACCAGTTGATCGAACTCTTCGCCCGTCAGGTATCCCAGCTTCAGCGCGGCTTCGCGCAGGCTGCTGTGTTCGACGTGGGCGGTGTGGGCGATCTGCGCGGCTTTGTCGTATCCGACTTTCGGGGCGAGCGCGGTCACCAGCATGAGCGAATTCTTGACGTACCAATCGACTTTCGCGCGATCGACTTCGATGCCTTTCAGCATGTATTCGACGTAACCGTGACAGGCGTCGGTGATGAGCGTGACCGAGTGCAGGAAGTTGTAGATGATGACCGGCTTGTAGACGTTGAGTTCGAAGTTGCCTTGTGAGCCGGCGAAACCGACGGCGGCGGTGGCTCCGTGCACCTGCACGCAAACCATAGTCATGGCCTCGCACTGCGTGGGATTTACTTTGCCAGGCATGATGGACGAGCCGGGTTCGTTTTCCGGGATGGAGATTTCTCCCAGGCCGCAACGCGGGCCGGAAGCCAGCCAGCGGATGTCGTTGGAAATTTTCATCAGCGACGCGGCCAGGGTTTCCATGGCGCCTTGCGCGAAGACAATTTCGTCGTGTGCTGAGAGCGCGGCGAATTTATTGCCGTGCGAGCGGAAGGGAAGGCCGGTGAGTTCGGCGATCTTTTTCGCGGCGCGCTCGGCGAATTCGGGATGCGTGTTCAGGCCGGTTCCGACAGCAGTTCCGCCAATCGCCAGATCGTAGAGTCCGTCGAGCACTTGCTCCAGGCGATGGATGTCGCGTTCGAGCAGGCTGGCCCAGCCGCCAAATTCCTGGCCGACGGTAAGTGGGACGGCATCTTGCAAGTGGGTGCGGCCGATCTTTACGATGTGTTCGAATTCTTTGGCTTTGCCTGCGATCGCCTGATGAACGGTTTTGATCGCGGGAATCAATGCATTCTTGACGCGGTCAGCGGCGGCGATGTGCATGGCCGCGGGGAACGTGTCATTGGAAGACTGCGACATGTTGACGTCGTCATTGGGATGAATCGGTTTCTTTGATCCCATTTCGCCACCCGCGATTTCGATGGCGCGGTTGGAGATGACTTCGTTAACGTTCATGTTGGTCTGGGTGCCGCTGCCGGTCTGCCAGATACGGAGGGGGAACTGGTCGTATAGCTTTCCAGAGATCACTTCGTCGGCAGCCTGCGCAATGAGCTTGGCTTTGTCGGCGGGGAGTTTGCCCAGATCCTGATTCACCAGCGCGCAGGCTTTCTTGAGAATGCCGAAAGCGCGGATCAGCTCGGGCGGCATGGTGTCGCGGCCGATGTTGAAATGCAGGAGCGAGCGTTGGGTTTGCGCGCCCCAGTAAACATTCGCCGGGACTTCGATCTTTCCCATGCTGTCGGATTCGGTACGAGTTTTTACGGGGGCATCCGTGCTGGTAGGGGTTGACATGACGGCTCCTGGCGATGAGGGCAACGTTGGATTATATATCCGAGTCCAGCGAAGATTGAGAACCGTCCCTAGCGTCGCCGTCCCCTTGTCCCACCCTTGGCAAAGTGCGCGAAGGACGGGGCACCCGCTTGGTTCACCGCGTCAGGAAAATCGCGTCAATTCCCGCATGCTAGAATCATGCACTTCCGAAGTGCGTTCGAAGCTACGTCGCCACGGGTGAATTCGCCTCCATGCCTGATTTTCTTGCCGCCGTCGAAATCGAAGCCCTGACCAGGACCCAGGTCAAGGGCGAGCCTGAAATGCGCTGCGACGTCCTCGTGATTGGAGCGGGGCCGACCGGGTTGGCGTGCGCGATTGAGGCGCAGAAGCTTGGGCTGAAAGTCGTCGTCGTCGACAAAGGATGCCTGGTGAACTCGCTGTTTCACTATCCCGCGGGCATGACGTTTTTTACCACACCGGAATTGCTCGAAATTGGCGACATTCCTTTCACGACCGCCAATCAGAAACCGTCACGCGAAGAAGCCCTCGAGTATTACCGCAAAGTTGCCGAGCACTATCATCTCGACCTGCGACAGTACGAATGGGTGAAGACGGTGATGGGTGAGGACGGGCGCTTCAGCATCACGGCGACCGACCGGGCGGGACGACCGCATGATTACCTGACGAAAAAAGTGATCGTGTCGACGGGCTATTACGATCTAGCGAATCATCTGCAAATTCCGGGTGAAGACTTGCCCAAGGTTTCGCATTATTATGGCGAGCCGCATCCTTATTACGACACCGAAGTGCTGGTGATCGGGGGCAAGAATTCCGCGGCGATTGCGGCGCTCGACCTATGGCGGCACGGAGCGCGGGTCACGCTGGTGCACCGCGAGGCGCAACTGCACAGTCACGTGAAGTATTGGATCAAGCCAGACCTTGAAAACAGAATCAAGAACAACGAGATCGTGGCTTACTTCAATAGTTCGGTCGAGGAGATTGAAGTTGACCACGTGATGCTGAAGACGCCGCGCGGACCGGTGAGACTGAAGAATGATTTCGTGCTGGCACTGATCGGCTACCATCCGGACTATGACTTTCTGCGCAGCATGGGCATCGAATTGTCAGAACCGCAATGCCGTCCGGTGTGCGACCCGGTATCGCTCGAAAGCAATGTTCGAGGAATTTATGTGGCTGGCGTGATTGTCGCGGGATCGCGCACGAACGAAATTTTCATCGAAAATGGCCGCTTCCACGGCCGGCAGATCGCTGACGATCTGAAACGCAAGCTGAAGCTGTAGCCGGCGTTCGCGAAAACGCACAGCCTCGCGGACCGTCCCCCCGTGTAGAGTGAACCTTTCCAGAAAGATTCAACATGGATCCGCAGCCGGAGCGCGCCACATCTACGATTACCTTTGCGTCCTACGTGAGCCTGCTGCGCGGCAACCGCAACTTTCGCCGGCTGTGGATGGCGCAGATTGTCAGCGAGATCGGGGACTGGTTCTATACGCTCTCGATTTACGCTCTCCTGCTGCAATTGACCGGGCATGCCGGTTCGGTGGCGCTGGCTCTGGTTCTGCAGGTGTTGCCGCAAACATTCGCGGGGCCGACCGCCGGAATGGTGAACGACCGACTGAAGCGCAAGCATGTGATGATCGGGGCCGACCTGATTCGTTTTGTGGTGGTATTGGCGATGTTGTTGGTGCGTTCGCGCTCGACGGTGTGGCTGATTTATGTGCTGTTGTTGGCGGAAACGACGATGGCCGCGTTTTTCGAACCGGCGCGGAATGCGGTGATTCCGAATATTGCGTCCGAGAACGAAGTGCTGCTGGCGAATACTTTATCGTCGGCGACCTGGTCGGTGAACCTGCTGATTGGAGCTTCTATCGGCGGCCTAGTTGCGGCGTTCTTCGGGCGTGACACAGTCTTTATTTTGAATGCGCTCTCCTTTCTGACATCGGCGTTTCTGATCGGCGGAATGCGCTTCCACGAGCCGCACGCTGAGCTGGCGCTGCCGTTGCGGCCGCGTGATTTCATCGAATTCTCTCCGGTGCTGGAGGGGATTCGCTACATCCGCAGCCATCCGACGCTGTTGCCGGCGGTATTTGCTAAGGCCGGAGAATTCATGATCGGGCCGAGTTGGGTAATTTTTACGGTGATGGGGGCGCGCGAGTTTGCGGTGCACGGGCGCGGCATTGATGCTGCGGGCGGAGCCATGCTCGGTATGAGCATATTGCTGGGCGGGCGCGGCCTGGGAGCGCTGGTGGGACCGCTGGTCGGGGCGCGCTGGGCGGGCGAGCGCGATGGGCGTCTGCGCCTCGGAATTTTGTTGGGCTATCTGACCGTCGCAATCGGATATAGCTTGCTGGGCGTAAGCCGCAGCGTATGGATGGCTGCCGCCTGCGCCCTGGTGGCGCATGCGGGCGGTTCGACGGTTTGGGTCTTTTCAACCACGCTCCTCCAGCTTCATACTGAGGATCGCTTTAGAGGGCGTGTGTTTGCGGCGGACCTGGGCCTGGCCAGTCTTACGTTTGCCATAACCGCATATATGGCTGGCCGTTTCCTGGACGCAGGAATCACTGTGCGCACCCTCGCCGTCAGCACCGGGTTGCTGATGTTGATTCCGGCGATTGTTCTGGCTTGGGTGCTGCATTCCCGCAGGACGGTCGCAGTTAGCCGTTCCTACTCGGGGCCCGATGAGTTGCCCTGACACCGGTTTTCTCCTACACTGCGCGAGCGGGAGTGGGGGCGGCTCTGTGCGCATTCCCGCATCTATTCAACTTGCGCTATGCAGTCGTTTGACTTTCAAGTCGTCCTGAAGGCTCCCCTGGAAACCGTCTTCGCGCTTTATGTGGACGTCGACCGCTGGCGCCACCGCAACCTCTTCGGCGACATTCAATGGGTTAAGGGCAAGCCGTGGGAAGAGGGAAGCCGGCTGCGGATCGAAACGCTGATGCCGATCCGGAGCACGATCGACCAGGTCGTCCAGCATTTCACGCCGAAGGAAAGCGTATCGTACTTGAGCCACGTCTTTGGAATTACCTGCGAGACGCGGGTTCACTTCACACGGGTATCCGTGCGCGAGACTGCAATCAATGTGACCATGCAGCTTGTGGGGCTTACCTCCAGGTCGCTGGGCTTTGCGCTGGCGCCTGCCATTTCGAAAGCTACGAAAGATTTTTTCGAGGAACTGCGCAAGGAATGTGAAGCCGCCGCGCGAGGCGAGCCGGAAGGCTGACCCGAGAACCCAGAGGAGACTCTGCTAAATGGCTCTCAGCCGGTCGATCTTGGCCGCCATGATGAAGTCACTCTCTGTCAGGCCGTTGACCTTGTGAGTCCACAATGTGATCTCTGCCTTGCCCCAGGTCAGAAGAATATCGGGATGATGGCCTTGCTCTTCGGCCATGGCGCCCACGCGATTGACGAAATCGAGCGCTTGTTTGAAATCGGGGAATTTGAATTCGCGGTGCAGGTGATGTTCGTCGTAGACCATCCATTTGGGAACATTCTGCTGCAAGGCTTCTAGGTCTTTTCCCTTGAGCGCCGGAACTCCGCCACGGCAGGGAACACATTGTTTGTCGGCAAGATTGTCGGTCATGGGAATTCAGTAAGCAGACAATATCTTAACAGGCGCCAACCAGGCAGTTTCGGGCAATTTTCTTCGGGCAGCGCTTCAAAGCCTGACTTCGCTCATGCGGGTGACCGATGCGTGCGCGCCGATGTGTTTTGAGGATTCGTGCAGAGTTCGTATCGGGGTCCTGTGTACAATCGCAATGAGCGCGCGTGGTGGTCAGGCGCTCCGCGTGAAACTCGCGGATGGAAGGGATGCTACGTGGTCGTTCTGGTCGTTGGGGGTGCGGGGTATATCGGGAGTCATGCCGCCCGGGCGCTGAAACGCGCTGGACATGAAGTGATCATTTTCGACAACCTCAGCACCGGGTATGAATCGCTGGCTGCGGGATTTGAGTTGGTCAAGGGCGACATTCTCGATCCGGCTGCGCTGGCGCGCGTGTTGCCCCGGGCTGACGCCATTATGCACTTTGCTGCCCATGCGTATGTGGGCGAATCGGTGACCAACCCAAGGAAATATTTTCACAACAATGTCGAGGGCGGACTGTCGCTGCTGAATGCAGCGCTCGACGCGAATGTGAAGAAGATTATTTTTTCCTCGACGTGCGCTGTCTATGGCGAGCCGGCGAAAGTTCCAATCGAAGAGAACACGCCCCGGCAGCCGGTGAATCCGTATGGCGTAACGAAGTTGATATTTGAGCTGGCCCTAGAGGCGTACGCGCGGGCCTACGGTTTCCGTTACGCGAGCTTGCGCTATTTCAATGCGGCTGGCGCGGATGAAAGTGGAGAGATTGGCGAACTGCACGAACCTGAAACGCACTTGATCCCGCTGGCATTGTGCGCCGCAGCAGGCACGGGGCCAGAGTTGCCGGTGTTTGGTTCCGATTATCCCACGCCTGACGGAACATGTGTGCGCGACTACATTCATGTGAACGATCTGGCAAGCGCGCACTTGAGGGCTCTCGATCATCTGGAGGCGGGGAACGAAAGCTTTGCCGTTAACCTCGGAACCGGTACGGGAGCGTCAGTGCAACAAGTAATTTCCGCGGTCGAGGAAGTGACCGGGAAACAAGTCCCGAGGAAGATCGTGCCGCGGCGGCCAGGAGATCCGCCTGCGCTGGTGGCGAATCCGGCCAAGGCGCAGGCGCTGCTGTCGTGGCAGGCGACGCGCGGGCTGCGGGAAGTCGTAACAACTGCGTGGAATTTCATGGAGCGGCATAAGTAGGTTTCCCCGCGCGCTGTTCGTCCGAATACCAAATTCTATTCAGAGGAAAATTATGGGAAATGATCTGGCGGGGAAGAAAGTAGCATTTCTGGGTGCAGGAAAGATGGGTGGCATTATTCTACAAGCGCTGTTGAAGAGCGGAATGCTTTCTACGAAATCAACCTGCGCGACGGTTGCACACGAAGAGCGGGCCAAGTCGTTGGCGGCGAAGTTGAAGGTGAAGGTTGGGACCAATAACGTTGAAGCCGCCAAGGGCGCGGACATTATCGTGATCGGAGTGAAGCCGCAAGTGGTCGAGGAAGTGATACGCGAAATCAGCGCTCACATCACATCGAAGCAAGTGATTGTTTCGGTCGCGGCGTCGGTGCCGACCTCGATGATTGAAAAGAATCTGCCGGCCAATGTGGCAGTGATCCGAGCGATGCCGAATACGCCGTGTCTGCTGGGCGCGGGCATGACAGCGATCTGCAAAGGCAAGCACGCTAGCGCGGAAGATGTGGCCCTCACTTGCCGCATGTTTGACGTGGTCGGGCGCACGGTGGTGGTCGACGAAAAACACATGGACGCGGTAACGGCGCTCTCGGCCAGCGGCCCGGCTTACATTTACATTATTCTCGAGTCGCTGGCAGAGGCTGGAGTGAAGGTTGGATTGCCGCGCGATATCGCGACGCTGCTGGCGGCGCAGACGACGCTAGGTGCGGCGCGGGTCGTGCTCGAAACTGGAGACCATCCGGCGTTGCTGAAAGACGCTGTGACCACCCCCGCGGGCTGCACGATTGACGCCATTATGGAACTGGAAGAAGGGAAGCTGCGCGTGACTCTCATTAAGGCAGTCGTGAAGGCGGCGCAACGCGCGAAGGAACTGGCGTACAGCTAGAAGCGAAGTGCTTCCGGCTAGTCAATCATGGGGGGCGGCGGGCCCGGCGGGTTCACGGGTTGACCCTCGCTGAAGCAGGTGGAGCTTTTTCCGTCAGTTGCGAATTTCAATGTTCCGGATGGGTCCGAACAGAAAGTCTTCTGCCCCGCATCCGCGTCGGTGGGCACGGCGCTGACGCGAAACTTCGACGAGGGCGTACCGACACAGCCGGTGACCGCGAAACGGTATCCGTTGGATTCCGCACCGGCATCTTCGGCAAAGGGAGAAACTCCACCGTCTGCATTCTGCTGCTGCGGAAAAAGATTCGCCATCGTGCAGGTGTAGCCGATGTCCGGATGCTGGGTCGCGTAATTGGTCTCGGCCTGGGCAATATTATTGACGCGATTCTGCGCGGCGCCCTCGTTCGCCTCGTTCTGTTCGCGCCGCAATTCCTTGAGATAGTCGGGGTCGGTGAGCGGAATGTGCGCCGCGGCAGTGACTTCGGTGAGCCGCCAGACTTCCTTTTCCTGCTTCAGCGTGAAAGTCAGGCGGGGCACGACTGGTAGGCTTTGGAGTTGGCCGTCTTTGTAATAGTGAAACGAGAGTTCGATCTCGTCCTCTTCCCCGAGCAGACTGTCGTGCTCGACGATGGCCTCGATTTTCTCATGGCCGGGAGTGGGTTCGGTGACCAAGAGCGTGGGCCCTTCGTCGAAAGTCTCGAGGTGGCCGGCGCTTTCTGCAGCCAGTTGCCGACCGATCGTAGAAATGCGGAGCACGACCGAGGTTCTCTCGGTTTCGTCCTTACGAATTAAAGTCCGTCGCGCTTCATCGGGCAGATGTTTTACGAAGTCGTTCGCGCCTTTACCCAAGAACATTTCGATCAATGCCTGGCGTGCCGACTGGGGCGGGGTTTGCGGTGGCGTGGGGGAGGCCGTCTGGGCAACGAGCTCGATTCCAAATGTGATGGTAAATATCCATACCAGGCAAGTCTGCAGCAAGTGAAAACGCATGAGTGTCCTCCGGGAAACGTCACGTCTCGCGTTGAGGGCCCAGCCCATTTTACCGTTCTATGACTCCGCGTGCGTCGCAGAAGTTCCTGCCTTGGTGGGAACGATCGTGTCGAAATCTCTTGCGTGCGGTGTCTCCTGTGGTTCATCCCGCACGCGGCGATTTAAGAATTCTCGAAATCGAAACGAATAGAATAGGAAACCTATGGAACAGCGGCTCATCCTGATCAACTTGCTGGTCAAGCTGGGCGTAGCTGCGGCTGTCTCGAGCACTCTGGTGCGGTCCAAGGAATTCAAGCTGCTGCTGTTCCGCGAGGAGCGCACCTTCCGGCAGAAGGTATACATGGTGCTTTGGTTCGGATTGCCGATCATGATCGGTGTCTGGATCCGCATTTCGCAAAAAAGTTTTGCGGCCGGCGATTTAAGTTTTGAAACCGCACTTCTTCTGGGAGTGATCGGAGGTCGCTGGGCAGGATCGCTGGGTGGTGTACTGATGGCAATTCCGGCTTTGCTGCACGGGGAGTGGGCGGCGATGCCGTTCGATGTACTCTCCGGCTTTCTCGCGGGACAGTTGCGCACCATGGCGATCGACAAAGACGATATCTGGTCGTTCTCGCCGTTCATCGATCAAAGCATCATCCGCATCATTCGGCGGAATCTGCCGCGGCCCCGGCTGTTCGATTGGCAGATCATGTTTTTCTGGACGGTGATCGGCCTGCGCTTCCTGCAGACGGAACTGGTTCAATATTTCCCGCACTCTCTCTTCAGCGTCGAAAGTCCCGACAACTACTGGGTCTATAGCGCCATTTACGCGGCTTCGGTAACCGCGATCGGAATTGAGCTGAAGATTTTCAATAGCGTGCGTATTCAAATCAAGCTGGAGGAACAGGAGCGGCTTCTACTGCACGCCCGCATGGAGGCACTGCAGAACCAGATCAACCCGCATTTTCTGTTCAATACGTTGAATTCGATTTCGTCGCTGGTGCGGTTCGACCCGGACATGGCGCGGGATGTGATCTTCAAGCTGGCAACGATCTTGCGGCGGCTGCTGAACAGCAGCGAAGCGTTTGCACCCTTACGGGACGAATTCGAATTCATCGACAACTATCTGGATATTGAAGTTGTACGCTTCGGGCGCGACAAGCTGCGAGTCGTGAAAGAATTTGATCCGGCGTCGCTCGACGTCGTCATTCCCAGCATGCTGCTGCAGCCGCTGGTGGAGAACTCCATCAAGCATGGGTTGGGGCCGAAGGTGGAGGGCGGCAGCATCTATCTACGCAGCCGGTTGGTTGATTCACGGCTGATCATTGAAGTTGAGGACGACGGCGTGGGCATGGGGGGTGCGCAGTTGGAAGAGAGCAGCAGTTGGTCGGGCATGGGCATTGGTATGGCGAATATTTCCGAGCGGCTGCAGGTTCTGTACGGCGATACAGCGCGCATGACCATCGACAGTCATGAAGGGAAGGGAACGCTGATTCGGATTCGGTTGCCGCTGGTGGAGGCGGCGAGTGCGGTGCCGGAGGGCTTCTACGCCGAACGCTCGAGCACGCGACGGTAGAAGTCTTCATACTGCTTCACGATTTTCGTGGAGCAGAAGCGCTCCATCGCCGCGGCGCGGGCGACTTTTCCCATCTCTTTCAGTTTATGGTCGTCGGTGAGCAGTTCGATCGCATAGCGGGCCATGGTCTCGACGTCGCCGACATCGGCGAGATAGCCGGACTTGCCATGATCGATGACTTCGGGCACGCCGCCGGCCCGCGTCGAGATGGGGACCACTTCACAGGCCATGGCCTCGAGCGCAGCCAGGCCGAAGGATTCCAGTTCGCTGGGTATCAGCATGATGTCGGCAATGGATAACTTCTCTTCAATCTCATCCTGCTTGCCGAGAAATAAGACGTCGCTATGAATGCCTTTCTGCACGGCCAGCCACTCGGCGACGGAACGGTCGGGGCCATCGCCGATCAGCAGCAATTTCGACGGAATCGTTTTGTGCACGCGGTCGAAGATTTCAATCACGTCGGTCAGTCGCTTGACCGGGCGGAAATTGGAGAGGTGGACGAGCACTTTCTCGCCGTTCGGCGCATACTCCGCGCGTACCTGCGCGTAGGTGTCGACGTTGCGGCGATAGACGTCGCAATTCACCGAGTTGTAAATCACTTCAATGTGGTTCTTCACATCGAACACGCGCTGCGTACGGTCTTTCAGATAGTTCGAAATCGCGGTGACGCCGTCGCTCTGCTGGATGGAATAACGCGTGATGGGCAGATACGATCGATCAAGGCCGACCAGAGTAATGTCGGTGCCGTGCAGCGTTGTCACAAAGGGCAGGCGGCGCCCGCGCGGTCCGTCGGCGAGCATTTGCCGCGCCAGCATGGCACTCACCGAATGCGGGATGGCATAGTGCACGTGCAACAAATCGAGATCATAAAGCTGTGCGACCTCCGCCATTCTCGTAGCTAGCGCAAGATCATAGGGCGGGTAGTCGAACAGCGGGTAGCGCGAGACTTCCACTTCGTGATAGTGAATGTTCGGCTCTTCGCCGCGCAAGCGGATGGGTTGGGCGTAGGAAATGAAATGGATTTCGTGGCCGCGCTGCGCCAGTTCCAGGCCCAGTTCGGTGGCGACGACTCCGCTACCGCCGTATGTCGGATAACAGGTGATTCCGATCTTCATGGTGTGCGGTAGGGCTGCTTTCTCGTGGCGCTCGCTACTTGCTGCTATTCGATGGGATGGAATGAGCAGTGGTTGCAGATTTTACACGAGAGAGTTACGGCGGGAGGGCCGATGAGCGTTATTGGCCGCTTTTTTGAATGAAGGAAGTCCCAGGGTCGATTTTTTCGAGATGATCCTGAAACCGCTTCTTGGATTCCACGGGCAATCCAGTGAACTCAATGCCCATGCCGACGCCGGGGTCGCGAGTGCGAACCACAGCGCTGGGAGAAAGGCGTTCCTGCTCGATCCATAAATCGACGCGAAGCGCGGTGCCGATAGGGAGCGGCATGATCGTCTCAACATAACAGCCGTTGCCGCTGATGTCGGTGGCGTTCACGCGCAGCGGAGTGTTCACCCGCTCGTCGCGCATCTCCAGCGGAAAGGAAATCCGGTGACGGGCAAATTGTCTCCGATTGTCCTGACGCATCTGCGTGCGCTCTTCCATTTGCATGCCCACGGGTAGAGCCGCGACCCAAGGACAATCCTGGTCGGCCACAAGCTCGACGCCAATCTGGGTTTTCTTCAAGGCGCCGGCGTCCACCACCCACACCACCTTGCAACGGGCCTTGCGCGTTTCATACTGCACGCCGATCACATCGCCCACCTTCAGCTCCGGCTCGATGCCGTACAGGCATGCGCCAGTTATGCTGACGTTCTGAGCCATGGCATTTTGAAAGAAAGGCTGGTTATTCGAGCCCATGCCCCACACCCGGACTTTTAAGTCCAGCGTTGCGCGCGGAGCTGACCCTTGGGCTGACATGAGCGGAAATCCTTCCAACCTAGAGAAACTTAATCAACAGGGTGACCTGGAAAGTATCATACTACTTGCTGTGAAGTCAGTCGGTTACGAGAGTACCCAGGTTCGAGTGAGCCTTCGGTCTTGAGCGGATCCCTTCGGTTTTACACTTTGAGTGCGAAACTTGACGCCCGGCGGCTAGCCTGATCACGAAACCAGGTCGCGATAAGAAATCAGCTGAATCCCCTGCTGGGTAAGGACGTCGCGCGCCGCGGGCAGCGTCAGTACGCGAAGTTCAGTCTCGCGCGACGCACGCAGGCGAGTTTTTCCGGCCTGCAAATCCGCGTCGTTGTACCCAGGATGGCACACGAACTCCCAAGTGCCTTCGGGAATGCTGCGTGCAATGGCGAGGAATAGACTTTCGTCAAGCGCTCCGGTAACCACGATCCCGAGCGTGCCATCGGGACTGGTGAATCCCTCGCGGTCCACAGCTGCGCGGAACTTGCCGGCAAAAGCGCCCAGGATGCGGACTTCAATGTGGCGCGTCCAAAGACTCGGACGGCTCAAAAGTTGGTTGGAGCGCAGGGGCAGACGCGGTCCGAAGGGATTGCGCACGGCGCGAATCCCGCAGTTCGAAGCAGCGCGCAGCAGGGGCCGCAAAATGCCCGGGAACAGATGCGTGTGCTTGTGAGTATCGATGTGAGAAGCGGCGACGCCCGAGGATTGAATCTTCCGAATCTGCGCCGTGGCTTCGGCGGTAATTTCCGAGGCGCTCATGCGGCCGGTAGTGGCGCGTGCCGCGAATGACATCATACCGTCGCGGAAACTCGTGGTGCGAGTCAGCGAAGGAAGTTGTTGCGCGCTCAGCACCGGTTCGCCATCGGTCAGCACGATATGGCAACCCACACTGATATTCGGAAGGGTCTTTGCCAGGTGCGCGGCTTCCTCGAAGGCCGGACCGTTGGCCATCAGGGTCGCAGAAGTGACCACACCGTGCGTGTGCGCTTCCACAATGGCTCGGTTTACCCCCGAGGTAAAGCCAAAGTCATCTGCATTGATGATCAAACGCCGCACGCAAGCCAGTCTAGCAGGCTAGAGCGGGCGGAAATCTTGCGCCGGGGGATCCGGGCGCCCAGTCAGGCCTTTGCATTCTCGCTACACCACAGCACCGAAAACGTCGACTTTCCCGTCGATCACAAAGCCAGTGTCATCGTCAACGATACCTGTCATGAGATAGTTTCGCTCTCATTTCATGCCACGTGTTCCCGCGAGGAAGGTGGAGATCACACCTACTGCGAGGTGTGATTTCTGGGATCGTCGTTCGCACTGACGTATTCAAGCCCGAGCGGTCCAATCGCCGTCACTTGTGTAACGTACTCGCTGGATTTCGCCCAGTGAAAATGAGATGTATTGCCAGGAAGCACGACCACGCTCCCGGGCGGATACGCCTCCAGCTTGTTTGGGTCGAACTGATCGCCCAAGCCAATGTAGAAAACGCCGGAGATCACTGTGTAGACTCGATCCTCGGGATGCCTGTGCGGCATGAGCTTCACGCCGCGCGGCACCCTGACCCTGATCGTGTACGGTGCGCTCTCTGAAGGCTGGCCAACCACGACGGCCAGGCGAACCGACGGCGGGAATGCTGGGAAGGGCTTCCAGTCGATATCTTCGGACAGTACCGATTTGAAAATGTCCTGGCCCGGCTGATGCGGGGGAGTCATAGCGCTTGGTGTCCCCGTCATGACGACTGCTCTCTCGGTTGCCATATGAATCGCTCCTTGTAATTGGGAGGTGACTTGCACTCACCATTACATAGAAAACTGGCGGGCCAAACAATTGGACGATCGTATTGATCGAGGCCTCGGCATCGTCCGACGACGAGAACCGTATTTGTCATCGATCCTGCGGTTTAAGACCTTCCAAGTTTTGCAAATGCAGCCACCGCATCGTGAATGCGGTCAAAAAACTCCGCCGGTCCGATCACTCGACTCAGCAGGTGCCGGTCCAGATCCGCTCGTAGAGATAGGGGCGCACGAGCGAAGGCCAACACAACTCCGCGACCGACTAATTCCTGGTGAAGCTCGCGTACCATTCGGCCCGCTGTGAAATCCAAGTTCGTTATGGCTTCGGCATCAACGATCAGCCAGCGCACCGGGGAAAGCGACGTCTCTAGCAGTTCGCGAATTTCTCTGGCAAAAAGGCTGGCGTTCGCATAGAAAAGCGCTGCCCCGAAACTGTAGATCACCAAACCTGGCTCCGTTACTGCGCCGGGAACGGCCGGCATCATCTTCCAGATATCCCCCTCGCTCACCGCCAGAACTCCAGTGTGGGGACGATAACTGTGCCGCACGATCCGGAGCAGCGACAGCACCATAGCCAAAAGAATGCCCTCTTCAACTCCCACCAATACAACGACAGCCGCAGTAAACACGGCCAGAGCATATTCTCCGGGGCTCTCGCGCCGAATGTCGCGCAGGCCTCGGACGTCGACGAGACGGACAGCGATGAAAAACACAATGGCGCCCAACACGCAACGTGGCAGGTATTGCAGAGGCTTGGTCAGGAAGAGCAGAACGAGCGCGACTGCGACGGTAGTAGACAGCTGGGCGATCTGGCTCTGACCGCCGGAGCTTTCGACCATCGCGGTCTGGGTGGGACTACCGTCCACTACGAAGGTTCCGCTAAACGCCGCCGCGGCGTTGGCCGCAGCCAGACCCACGAAGTCTGCGCCCTCGTCGAGATATTGATGGTGGCGCGCCGCATAGAAACGAGCGGTAGCCGCGCTTTGCGCCAGGATCATGACGAAGCAGGAGACCGAAACACCGAGCAGCGGTACGACGTCTTTCCAGTGCACGTCCGGCCAGCCAAAATGCGGAAGACCGCCGCCCACCGGTCCGATGATAGTGATGCCACGACCCGCGAAATTCCAGGTTGCGCTCGCGGCAATCGCGCCGGCAACCGCGACTAAAGAGCCTGGAATTTTGGGGGCAAACCAGCTCAAGACAAAAACGCCGGTCACGACCGCCGCCGAGATCGCCAGTGTTGGCAGGTGAACGTTGGCAAGGCTGCGGAAAATCTCTTGCACCTGTCCAATGGTTCGACGGGAATGCACTTCAAGACCGATCATCTCGCCCAGTACGGCGACCGCAACCTGCAATCCAACTCCGGTAAGAAACCCGGTCAGAACGGTCTGGGATAAAAAATCAGCCAGGAAGCCGAGCTTCAGGATTCGCGCCAGCAGCAAAAATCCGGCCGTCAGCAGAGCGACCGTGGACGCCAGCGCCACATATCTTGCGCTCGCGATAGGAGCCATGGTTGCAAGCTTCCCGGCAAGGATCGAAGCAGTCGCCGAATCGGCTGCGACCACCAGATAGCGCGAGGAGCCGAACACCGCAAACGCCACCAATGGGATCAGCAGCGTGTAAAACCCCGTAATTACCGGCATGCCGGCAATTTTGGTATAACCCAGCGCCTGCGGGACGTTCATCGCAGCCAGTTGAAATCCGGCGAAAGCATCCCGCACCGCTCCGGCCCACGTCACCGGTCTTATTCCTTGAAACAAACGGAGCCAACCGCCGCTTGGCGTTTCCTGGGACCAGGATTGCATGCGATCAGGGTCGGGAGACGGAGTTGCCCCCATGTTCATTATCATTCCACGATCGTCCTTGCCGTTCAAAGGATGCGCGGGTTAAAAAGCGGAACTGCTTTCAACCCGCAGCCCTATAGGACGATACAGCAAGACGGTAAGAGCGCGGCCGCTGCTGGGATGATCGCAGCCGGAAACGCCGCACCTTGCCCGGATTACTTGATTTCGAAAACGAGCGGACTTCAACGCTTCTGATACGGGTGGAAGATGTAGTCCTTCGCCTTCACCGGCGTATGACACGCGTATCCGCAGTCTGAGGGGCTCTTGGGATCGGGGGTGAACTTGTCCGATGCGGCATCGTAGTTGAATACCGCGTATCCCCACCCGCCGCTTTTCGCAAACCTCTTGCTGTCCTTTTCCATGACGAAAGCCTCTTTAAACACGTCTGGCACATCCACGACGAAGGGAGCTTCTGTGCTCTTCTTCGGCGTCCACTGGAGCTTCACGACCATGGAGCCATCCGGGAAAGGCTGGCCGTTAAGCGGTACGCCGGCTTTGAACGCCTTGATCATAGTCGGATTGCCCACGATCACCTTGAGCCTCTCGTCGGTGTGGGCGGAGGAGACGTCAGCCCAGTCCTCGTATCCCCGGAAGTCGGAGAATGCGATTCCGCCCGGCGATACCAGCGAGTACTTGTCCTTGTCTTGGCCGAGCGCGAAAAGGACCGCGGCGCCGATGACGGCGAGGACTGCCACGGCTGTCGCAACGATTGTAATGCCGGAGGGGTGTTTCCCATTTGTAAGTTTTTCTGTCTTCTGCTCGTGTTGCTCTGCCATGGCGCATTCTCCTTCAAGAAAGTTGTCTATGCCAGCCGATGCGTGTTCTCGAACGATTGCGATTAGGCCAGACGTGAGTCAGCAAAACAATTGGACCATAGTATCGACAACACCTTCGTATCAAGCCGGCGGAAGGCGATGTTTTTGCCGCGATCGATTGGCTGGACAGGTTGGAAAGATAAACTGGCGTGCCTCGGGGGGTGCATTTTCATTCGATACAAAAGTATCGGCGACACCATCGTCTAATTGCGCGGGTGTTTGTGCTATGGCTGAATGGTGCCAGGCTTCATCGAGACGATGTGATAAGGAAAAAACTCCATGGCAATTACGAGGGAACTTGCCGAACCTACGCAGATGACTGCACCTTCGAAAACCACCCAGCTTCGCCTCACACGGCGTTCGCCGGCCTATTGGCGTGTCACGATCGATAATCCGCCTATCAACGTGATGGGCCCTGAAATGGTCAAGCAATTCCAGGAAGTGATCGGCGCTCTCGAGGCCGACGAGCAAGTCAGGGTCGTGGTCTTCGACAGCGCAGTGGATGACTACTTTCTGAATCACTCCGACTTCACGGCAAAGATTGAGGACCTCACCTCGTTGCCCGAGGGGCCCACCGGTTTGCCGCCCTGGCCAGATTTTCTGGTGCGTCTGACCCGCCTGCCTGTCGCATCCATCGCGCTGATCCGCGGCCGCGCAACCGGTAATGGCAGTGAAATCACGCTGGCCTGCGACATGAGTTTCGCGAGCCGCGAGAAGACGATCATCTCGCAATGGGAAGTGGGAGTGGGGATGGTCGCGGGCGGCGGCCCCATGGCCCGCCTTCCCTGGCTCATCGGCCGAAACCGTGCATTCGAGGTGCTCTTGAGCTCGGAAGACATCCGCGCAGAGCAGGCCGAAGCGTATGGCTACATCAATCGCGCCTTGCCCGACGCCGAGTTGGATGCGTTCGTCGAAGCGCTCGCGACCCGCATCGCTAAGTTCGACAAATGGGCGATTGCTCAGACCAAGCGCCTCGTCAACACCAGCCTGCCGCCAGACGTGGAGCTTGGCGCTGGGTGGGATGCATGCATTGCTTCACTCGGGCGACCTGCCGCCAGGGAGGGAATCAAGGCGCTGATGGCAAAAGGTTTCCACAAACCAGGGGATGTTGAAAATAGACTTGGATATTATCTGGGCCAGATCGAGCGCTAGGCGGGCGTTCGAGACTGTTCCGAAACCCAGAAACTCAATCATCACCGGAACTGGCAACGAGAGGTCCACCTTACCAGGAATCGCTTCTTGAAAAGGTCGCGTCGGTCCGATTTTGTTATGAAACGGGATCCGGAACACCGTGCTTGTAGCGGCACCATATCGAAAGGAGCTTCAATGGACAGCGATCAAAAGAAACCCTCAGTGAACGCGGTACAAGTGGAACAGAAGAGCTACGAGATGCCCCCGCGCGAGGGGATCAGCATCGCGCATTTTCTGACCGTGGCCGACGTCGAGCGATCGGCTCGATACTACGAAAAGGTCTTTGGCGCTCGCATCCTGACCATGGGTGACGGCAACGCACCTCCGTACCTTCAGCTGGCGAATATCTGGATGATCCTGAATGTTGGCGGCGGCCCAACCCCGGATAAGCCGACGGTTACGCTCAGCGTCCCCGACCCGAATCACATTAACAGCTTCATGAACTTCCGCGTTGCGGATATTCAAGCGTGCTACAAATTGTGGAAAAGTCGAGGTGCCGAATTCATCACGCCGCCGATTCCTAAGTATGGCGAGATACGGTGCTACATCCGCGATCCTGACGGTTACATCATCGAGATCGGACAGAGCACCGACCTCACCTACGGTTAAACCGCGACCCGGACGGGATGCGAATTTCAACGATTGATATTCGATGGAACCGTCCGGGCTGCGAGTCCGGCGGATTATTTTGGCATCGATCCGTTCACCAAGTGGACGCGTCGCTGGGCATAGGTATTGCCTGGAACTGTTCTCACTCTGACATCGAAAAGGAGGACCAAATGGACGGCACAAATGGACAAGAAGAGGCCGCGAACGCAACCGCGCCGGTCGCGTCGAATTCGCTGAGCGTGAATGTTTTTACGGCCCCGGGAAAGTCGATGGTCGGCGAGCGGCCAAAGCCCTTTGGGGAAGCGCTCGGCTTTGACCCGATCACGTCGACTTTAATCTTTGGCGAGTACGACGCGGTGCTGGTCGACGCAATGGGGACCGTGGCTGAGGCCGAAGCTCTGGCGGATTGGATCGCCCTGCACAACCGCAACCTGGAAACCATCTATATCACGCATGCCCATTTCGACCACTTCTATGGTCTGAGTATTTTGCTGGACCGTTTTCCGCGCGCCCGGGCGATAGCCACGCCTGAGGCGGTGAATGCCATGCAGATGTCATTCACCCCTACAGTGGAGCGGATGGCCCGCCGGATGTTTCCTGGGCAAGTGGCCACCAAGTTGGTTCCACCCGATCCCTATGAGCAGGATACGTTCACTCTCGAAGGCCGAGAACTGCGCATCATCAAGCAGGGTCGTACCGACAGTCCTGATTCGACGTCTCTCTACGTTCCATCGATTGGCCTGATCGTCGCAGGGGACGTTGTATACAACCAATGCCGCATGTACGTCGGCGATACCACGCCAGAAAGCCGAAAGAATTGGATCGCGGCACTGGATCGGTTAGCGGCGCTGAAGCCGGTAACCGTTGTAGCCGGTCACAAGAAGACTGGCGCACCCGACTCTCCTTCGACGATTGAAGACACCAAGCGTTATCTGCAAGACTTCGATCGTCTGCAAAAAACGGCGACGTCCGATGAGACACTGTTCGATCAGATGACGGAGCTCTACCCGAATTGGGTAGCCAATCAGTCCTGGTTAATGTTCGGATTCCCGCAGCCGTAACTCAACGTCCGCCGGTCGGGATCCATCTATTCTAGGTGCGCGGGATTCACGCCGAGCGGCGGAGGAAAGCTAGTGCCGCTGCTGCCCGAGCCACAATCCGGTCTTACCGGGTTTGTGGGGTGTGCCCGCAAGCGTGCGTTGCGCCTGGCGCGCCTCCGAGAGCGGCTTGAGCCAGTCGAGCGCGACTCGAGCACATGTGCCAACCCCACTGAGCTAGCCGGTGCGATCTAGCCCCTAGCATCTAGTTCAGAAGGGATTCCCAGTCGGGTGGCACTCTGCCGGCGGGTCCGGGTACGGGCTGGCTTTCAGGATGCGAGTGCGGCGGAAGCAAGTCGGCACCTTTGATCATGCTCTTTGTTTTGTAAGAGTAGAACCAGTCTTCACCCGGCTCAAAGCTGGCGATGATCGGATGCCCTGTCGCAGCGGCGTGCTTCGATGCATGCTGACTTGGAGAATCGTCACAGCATCCGATATGCCCGCACTCTGCACAACGGCGGAGGTGAAACCACCAGCCCTTGGGTGACGCAAGGCATTCCACGCATCCGTCCCCACTTGGCTTCGAAGCGAGATTGATTCCGGGGCGTTCTTTTTTCATTTTCGACTTTCCTTTAGACGTTGCATACCCGGAAAAAAGGTCTAAGCCACCAGCAAGATTTTCCCGCTGGCGCCTTTTTCTGCCGCCGCCTGCGCCTGGGCCGCTTCACTCAGTGGCAGTTTCTGGCTGATCGGGATTACCAGTTTTCCATCTCGCACTGCTTCAGCCATGAATTCGAGGGTTTTCCGGTCGAACTTCGAGAATACATGCACAGCCTTTACAGATGGGTAATTCGCGGCGTTCGGCGGCGCATCCACAACCGACGCATACACTCCTCCGGGCTTTACCTTAGCAATCAACTTCTCGGCGATTCTTCCCCCGACCGTATCCGCGACTGCATCGAGGGGAGGCAGACTCGCGATGGCGGTATCGTCGTCGGTTGCGACGAACTGATCTGCGCCGATGGTTTTCGCCTCTTCCGTCTGCCGCTTCAAAATTCCTGCGATCACGGTGGCTCCGCGTTCTTTCGCGGTGAACACCGCGGAACGCCCCACATTGCCATTCGCACCTGCAACCAGAACGGTCTGGCCCGCTTTGATGCCGGTGGCTGACAGGAGTTGGTTGCCGGTCGTGGTGACCAGCGGCAGCGCTGCCGCCTGAATCAAATCGAGCCCCTTGGGAATCTTCGCCAGGACCGCAGCCTTCACGACACAAAGTTCGGCATAAGTGTTGTCCGCCATGGCGAACACCTGGTCGCCGACCGAAAAGCCTTGCACTCCCGGGCCAATTTTGACGGCAGTTCCGGCAACATCCACTCCGATCAATCCAGGGAACTGAAGGGGATAAAAGTCCTTTGTGAGCCCAGCGCGCCGTTTGTAGTCGATCGGATTCACGCTGGCAGCAGCGACACGTACCAGCACCTCATCCGGACCCGGAACCGGATCAGGATAATCTTCGAACTTGAGTACTTCAGGACCCCCGTATTGGTGGACAACAATTGCTTTCATCTTTCATCTCCTTGTCTACGGCAAGAAAACAGGAACTGCTAATTTAGATGAATCTGGCTCGAATTCGTTGCCGAATCGATGGAGCCGAAAAAACCCCGAAACCCGGGAGCCGCAATGCACAGATACAAAATGATCTAATGAGAAACGACACCTAGATTTTGGCGTTCAACGTGGCTCGCCGTCGCTGAGGTTCGGCATTTCGCCCACCTAACCACATCCAAAATTTCGCATTGCAGGTAAAAACCTTGTGAGATTGAAGGCGCTATGACTCCTTCGCTGACAGCATCATGGACCAGTTCCTGCACTGCTTCGTAGCCAGGAATCTGCACCCGCTTCGCGAGTTCGATCAAGTCTCGGACCGGAAGTTCGCGTTCAGCAATCATTGAAAGCAATAGCATGAGACCGTCTGGACCCGCGAAGCGGTCGAGAGCCAGTCCCTCGACGAGGCTATGATTTTTTCTGAACTCGTCTCGCGGATTGTACTGGCATCCGTGCGGCTTGGGCCACCTTGGATTGGCGCTGCGGCGGTGCACCAACCGCAAACCGCTGACTTTCGTTTTTCCCCTGGCGTCTTCTGCTGCAAGCCACTCCACCCAGCCAGCCTGCAGGTCCGACACAAGTTCACCGCAACTGTCACACCGCCAACCCGATCGAATCGATTTGGATTTATTTCTAGACATAGCTCTCACCAGCATTCTTCCACGCGAAGTGGTGCGAGGTGAGGCTCCACGAGCGGGTCGACCCTCACCTCACAAATGCGTTCAACGGGCCGCCGTTTGCAACGCAGGCTCGAGAACATGATCCGCCACACGGGCTGGCTTCAATGTGCTCAAGATGTTTCTGGCGTTTGCCGCCTGAGCGGAAGTTCCATGAGCAATCACCAGATACTGGCCAGCTTTCACGGCGGTCTCGTAGGTTACGATGCTGTCTTTGGGAATACCGATGCTGAACAGGCCGGCGCCGAGGGCACTCAAACCGCCGACCACTACCGCGTCTTCCAGGCCGGCAACGATCCAAGCCACCAACGGACCGCCGACCAGCACGGGGCCGATCGCCGGAACCCAAAAGAAAGCGGCGCCGAACAGCAAGCCCCACAGTCCGCCCCAGAAAGCGCCCCACTTTCCCCAATATTTCATGCGGTCGCCAGCGTTGTAGTAGCCAACGACATGCTCGTCCGTGTGGTAGTCCTTTCCCACAACGGACAGCTTCTTCATGTCGAAGCCTGACTTTTGAAGTTCCTTCACCGCATCTTCCGCTGCGGAGTGGCTGTCGTATACGGCGATCACTGCGTTTGTGTCCGTCATTTGTTTCTCTCCTCTCTACTTTGGTTTAGTGGTTGAGGTTTCAATTCACTCTTGCGATTACTTCTTCGGTTGACAGACTCTTCTGGCCAGGGGAGTTCTGATCTCCGCGTCCGGCGTTCGTGCGTCAGGGCGCACTTCGCGGCGGACTATCTTCTGTTCTTTTGAGGATGAACGCCCAGGTCGTGCCACGACGTTTCCGACAGGTTGACGTCGTAGTAGCTTGCAGCCTTCTCGATGTTCGCGAACGCCAAAGCGCGATCGGCATCGGACACGTCGATGACTTGATCGAACCGCGCCACCGCGTTGCGCACATGTTGCGCATCGGTCAGTGGTTCTTTACGTTGCTTGGGAAACGCGTAGACGCTGTCGGGCAAATCGCTCTGCGTCGTGAGCCGCCCATGTTTCTCGTGAGGTTCCCAGGTTGCTTCCGGCATGTCGGTGCCATCCTTTCTCCGAATGTTTGACCCGTGGCTCGATATGTCTTCCCGAGCACGAGAATTGCAGCGCAATTCAGAGCTGCGATGCCTCAATTACACGCGACGCGATTCAGGGATTCAATTAGACGATAGTATTGTCGATACGTATGTATTAGGCCTCACTGCACAAAGTCAGCCCCACCTCGTGCGGATATTTCCAGCTCATACTTCGTCGCAACCGATACGTTCGTCCAATAGATTGGTCGTCGTGATTCTGGCTAAATCAAGGTCAGATCGATCGGAGGAAATCATGGACGCTTCCATCGTTGCATCTCACATCGGGAGTGGGACCATCACTGGGACACCAGATGCAAAGTTCGAAGCTGTCGTGATTCCGGTCGCGGATGTTGACCGATCGAAGTCCTTCTACAACAAGCTGGGCTGGCGGCTCGACGCCGACTTCCCCTTTGATAACGGTTTCCGGGTTGTTCAGTTCACGCCTCCGGGCTCAGCGTGCTCGGTTCAGTTTGGCGCAAAGATGACATCGGCGGCGCCAGGCTCGGCCCAGGGCCTCTACCTGATCGTCTCCGACGTCGCAGGTGCGCGCAAAGATCTTGTCGCACGCGGAATTGAAGTGAGCGAGGTGTTCCACGCGGGAACACCGGGGGCTCAGTTCCAGCGCGATGGCGGTGGCCGCATCAGCGGGCCAGCGCCGGAGCATGCCACCTACAACTCGTTCGCCACGTTTCGTGATCCCGACGGCAACGGATGGTTGTTTCAGGAAGTCACAACCCGGCTGCCCGGCCGAGGACTTGGCAATTTGGATGTCGCGACGTTAACCGAGCTCCTGATAGAAGCTGAGAAGCACCATAGCGAATACGAACCCACCGCCCCAAAGCACCGCTGGTCGGACTGGTACGCTGCTTATATTGTCGCCCGTCAGGACGGCAAGACACCCGAAGAGGCCGCCAGAGATGGGAAGCTCCACATCGAGGGGATGCACTGACAGGAAGAGTGAATCACGATGCTCCGCAAGCGCGGAGAGTAATTTCCATTCCCAACAAACAACGGAGCGCGAGACTCTCACGTCGGGTCAAGTGCCGAGTTAACAGCCTCAAGCAAGGCCGTGTCGCTGAATGGCTTGAACAGGCATTCAATTGCGCCCTGTTGGATGAGACGCGGGCGAGTTGCCCTATCGGTGCTAGCAGTGATGAAGATGATCGGAATCTTCCGCCCGAGACGCTGCAACTCGCCCTGGAGATCCGGTCCGCTCATTCCCGGCATGGCAATGTCGAGGATCAGGCAGCGGGTCTGGTCGAGGCAGTCGCAGGCCAGAAACTCTTCCGCGGATGAGAATGTTCGCGCCGCAAAGCCGAATTCGCCCAGCAGGTCCGGCAATGACTCGCGCACCGACTCGTCGTCATCAACGACTGCCACCAGTGGACGTTCTAAGTCACGCCCTTCCCGGCGCAATTCCATGAGACGAGCATGCGCCTCGCGTGGGAGAGCGTCCATTAGACCTTAGTATCAGTCTTTCCGCCCAGCTCGGTTGCATCCTGGTGACCGCAACCTACCCGTCACGCCGCATCCGATACCGATGGTGTGCGACTGGCGCCAGAGCCGTCGCTCGCCCAACCGTCCGGCTTACAGGGGATCGAGAATGAGAACGTAACTCCCGGGCCGTGATTTGGGGTCACCCACAAGCGGCCATGATGTCGCTCAATAATGGAACGGCTGACCGAGAGGCCGATTCCCATGCCTTCATTCTTCGTGGTGTAAAACGCTTCGAAAAGCCTGTCCGCGACTTGAGGTTCGAAGCCCACCCCAACATCGGTCACGTTGAGGCGCACCCGGTCCTGGTCATCTGGTTGAGTTCGAATTAGCAAATCCCTTGGACGCTCGTTGACGCTGCTCATGGCATCGGAGGCGTTGCGGAGCAGATTCAAAATGACCTGCTGGAGTTGAACGCGATCGCCGGCGACCAGCGGGAGATCCCCCGCAAGTTCAGGCCGCAGGATCACCCGATTTCTCTGAAGGTCACTCAACGAGAGCGCAATCACCTCTCGGACAGCTTGATTCAGATCCACCGATTCGATGGTGGGGTCTTTCTTGCCGTAAAGTGAGCGCAATCGCGAGATCACATCCGAGGCGCGGTTGCCATCGCGAATCGTGCGCCGCGCAGTTTCGCGCGCGCCCTCCACGTTGGGAGGATCGGCGGCCAGCATCCGAAGACAAGTGCCGGCATTGGTCACAATGCCCGACAGTGGCTGGTTGACTTCGTGTGCGATGGACGCCGTCAATGCCCCAAGGCTCGTTACCCTGGCCATGTGTGAAAGCTCCGATCGGGCCTTGCTGAGCGCTTCCTCTGAGACTCGGCGCGCGGTTACGTCCTGCACTGCGCCAATGTACTCGCGGCCGCCCCGGATGTGAGCGGCAACGTGCACGTACTTTACCGCACCGTCCGGCATCCGCAGGCGGAACTCGAGTTGCACATCGCTGCGTTCCCGGCGAGACCGCTCGATATGTTCCTGGAAGATTGACAGGTCTTCAGGGTGAATTCGACTAGCGATTAGTTCGAAGGTCACCGGCTCCTCCCGGTCAATCTGGAAGATGCGATAAAGCTGCTCCGACCAGGTGATCTCATCTGTCGCGACGCGCCAGGAAAAACTTCCGATTCGACTCAGGTGTTGCGCTTCCGCGAGAAACGCCTCGCTGCGCCGGAGTTCGTGTTCCGCCCGCTTGCGATCCGTAATGTCGCGCAAATAGCCGGTAAAGGACGGCGGCCCTTCCAACGGAATGCGTGTGATTGCCAGTTCGACGGGAAATTCGCTTCCGTCAGCTCGCACTGCCGTCATCTCCATGCGTTTCCCCAGCACTCGTGCCTCTCCCGTGGCCAGGTAGTGGGCAAAGCCTTCCCGATGCTTCTCCCGGAGAGACAGCGGGATGATGACGTTCGCCAGAGGCAATCCCAGGACGTCTTCGCGACGATGGCCGAAGGTGTGCTCCGCCGCCGGATTGAACTCGGTGATACAACCTTCGTGATCGATCGTCAGAATGCAGTCGAGAGCCGATTCCAGGATGGCTGCCTTGCGCGCCTCACTTTGCTTAAACTCCTTTTCCTCTTGCCCGAGCCGCTGTTCTACCTGTCTGCGTTCCGCAAGTTCCATCTTGAACTCTTTGTTCGCAGCAGCAAGTTCTTGAGTTCGTTGCGCGACCTGGCGATCGAGTTCTTCAGCCACACGTTTCTGCTGGCTCCGGAGCCGCGCCTCCTGCAGTCCGATGACCGCCTGATTGGCTGCGACGTTCAGAAGGAGTGATTCGGTTTGCCGTGGGAAATCATTTCGTTCAGCGGCTACCACCATCACGCCGAGTTCGCCGTGAAGCCCCAGCGGGACCGGCACAATCGAAACCTCTCCGTCACCCAAAAGCTTCCGAAGCAGCGAGGGCCATTTTCGTGAGTCGCCCTTCAAACCCTGGCTGAGTGCTTCGCAGATATCGTGCACCGGAGGCATCGGTCCTCGCCGTTCGGCGATCCGAACGATCTCAACCGGACCCGCGTTCACTGGATCGGTAAGGGTCACACACACCAGATCGAGGCGCAGCATGCGCATGAGCGCGTCGAGCAAGGTATGGAGAACCTGGGATGGATCGCCACCACTCCAGATCGCGGGGAGAGCTAGCAGGCTGACAAGATCGCCAATACACCGTTGCAGGTGCTTGATTTCGCCGGTAGCAAGTGCGGGCCGGACTTCCATATCAGGCAGCCGCAGAGGACTCAGAAGGCCGCGTAGCCCGGCGCTGGCGGATCTCGCGCAGGAATTCCTCGGGCGGCACGTAGAACGGATTCCTCTGCAGCAGGCCACCGATGATGATCATCGGATGCGTCCTCATAATGTCGATGACCGTGTCGCCGCCAAATTTTCCGAGGTGGTAAGTGCAGATCACAGCGTCGTCGTGATTACGCCACACGTGATTCACGCGCGATTCGAATTCCACGAGATCATCAATATAGGATTGATCTTCAATCGCCCAATCCATGCGGCAGCAAATGCGGCTCAGCGGGAATCCTCCCTTGGCATTGCCGCTCGCCATCTGCTCGAAGGCTGCCAGCATCCGGTCCTGATCGAAACGGCCGTCCCGAATGTAAGCTTCGGTGTTAATTCGAACCTCGAGTTGCCCACTCTGTTCGGCAGATGCTGAATCGATTCCAACCCTGGCCAACCTTTGCAGATGGTCAGGTCGTTGATCCGGATTCACGACGTGCACCGCCTTATCGCCGCACTCGAACCCTTCCTGAATGAACGGGAGCAGCACGCGATACTCTTCCTCGTCGTTATTGAAAAATGCGCAAACGTGGCGCACGTCGCCAAGTTGCGAGCCGGCCAGGGAGATCGGTTTGGTTGTCGTCTTCATTTTGTTCTCCTCCTTGCGAAGTGGCGTCAGCGCGAATGTCTACAATGAGAATCGCCCTTACGCCACCCTGGTCACTGCGGGCGCAACGGGAAGTCTCGCGGCTATTTTCACGAGGTCCGCCAGGGAGTCGGCCTTCATCTTCCGCATCACCTTGCCGCGGTGTGCCTTCACCGTGATCTCGCTGATGCCGAGTTCCCCCGCGACTTGCTTGTTCAATAAACCGGACACGACCAACGCCATCACTTGCTGCTCGCGGGAAGTAAGTGATCCATAACGGTCCCGCAGTATCCGCATTTCCGCCTCTACGGTAAGAGCAACTCGGCTTCGTTCCAGGGCTGCCCGGATGGCGGCCAACAGCACGTCATCATCGAAAGGCTTCGTCAGAAACTCGACTGCCCCCGCCTTCATCGCCTGGACCGTCATGGGCACATCGCCGTGGCCGGTGATGAAGATGATCGGCATATCCGTCCGTTCGTCGGCGATAAGGCGTTGGAGATCTAGACCGCTGAGACCCGGAAGAGAAACGTCAAGTACGAGGCAGTTCGGATTATGAACTCGTGGACAGTCGAGGAATTCTTGAGCGGACGCGAAGGTAACCGGCTGCCAGCCCGCAAAGCGGATCAGCAATTCCAGTGATTCGCGCACAGAGACGTCATCGTCGACAACAAACACGATGGGCTTAGCATCGGACATGAGTCAACCCCACTCTTTGCCGTGTGCGTCGGCTCAGCCCCACACTTAGAAGCCGACGATTGGCATATGACGCCCCGCCATTACGGGGATTCTACCAGAGATCTCGGGTTTTCCTTTAGCTGGATACCTGCATCCGATGTCAGAATCCGAAATTCTGTCGACGGGTTCGGTGCTCGGCCACGAAGACGCCTCGCACGCCCCCCCATGGCCGATGCAGTCGATACCAAAGTGTCGACAATACCATCGTCCAATTGTCCACCGTTCCGGGTTCTGTTCAGATTGGTGCGGTTACCGAGTTTTGACGCCGGGAACGGAAGCAGGAAGATGAAAATACTGACGGTCCTGACCTCGCACGACAGGCGGTCCTTACTCAAAGCCAATTGTATGGAGGAACGATTGTGAAACGCCTCACATTTTTGCTGGTTGCAGTTGTAGCCATGGCTGGCTTCGTCGCTCTGTTCGCGCCCACCTCAGGGAAAGCGGATGGACAAGCTGCCGCGCCTTTCGTCACTGAAATGCCTCAGGGGTTTCGCGACTGGAAGTGGATTTCCTCCGCGCATGAAGCCGGCAACCTCAACAGCCTGGGCGCCGTCCTGGGCAACGAAGTGGCAATCAACGCATATCGGGCGGGAAAGCTTCCGTTTCCGGACGGCGCGATTATTGCCGCGTTGCATTACCATTACGTTCCGTCGGACGAAAACAACAAAGCCTTCGGTCAGGCGCAATCTTTCGTTCCCGGCGTCCCCACAAACATTCAGTTTATGGTGAAGGACTCCATAAAATATGCCGCGACCGGCGGATGGGGGTTCGGTCACTTCGCGAACGGCAAAGCCGGCGATGCAGCATTTATGAAAAGCTGCTTCCCCTGCCACGAGAAAACCCCTGCGACTGATCTTGTCTTTACGCGGTATGCACCTTGATCGCCGAAAGCTTAGAAGCAGAAAAATGACAATGGGATTGAAGTGGTTCGAGGTGCTTAGCATCAAGGGCGAGGGAGAAGATAATTCGTGTCACATCATAACTCCGGTTCCGAGGAAAGGTACATCCCATGAAATTCTCAACTTTCTATCGCACAATAAAAATCGGTGGCCTCTCCATCTTCTACAGAGAGGCTGGTCCAAAAGACGCGCCGACGATTCTTCTGCTCCATGGGCTTCCGTCATCGTCGCGGATGTTCGAGCCTCTGTTCGCGCGGCTTTCCGACCGCTATCATCTGATCGCGCCCGACTATCCCGGCTTCGGACACAGCGACTGGCCGGATCCGAAGCAGTTCGCCTATACCTTCGATCACTACGCCGAGGTCATGAATCATTTCGCCGAAGCTCTTGGACTCTCGCGCTACACGCTATACCTGCAGGACTATGGCGGCCCCGTAGGATTTCGCATGGCGCTGGCGCATCCCGAGCGCATCGAGGCTCTCATCGTCCAGGACGCGGTGGCACATAACGAAGGTCTGGGGGCGAATTGGAAGACAAGGCGTGAGTTTTGGGCGGATCGCGCGCCCAATGAAAATGCGTTGCGCACAAATCTCCTGTCGCTCGCTGCAACACGCGCGCGCCATGTCGGAAATGATCCGAATGTAGAACGCCACGACCCCGACCTCTGGATCGACGAATTCTACTTTCTCAACCAGCCCGGACAGGCTGACATTCAAAGCGATTTGTTCTACGACTATCGAACCAATGTAGATGCCTACCCAAAGTGGCAGGCATGGATGCGTCAGGAACAGCCGCGCCTGCTGGTGATCTGGGGCAAGTACGAACTGTCCTTCGACTCCGGCGAGCCAGAACGCTACCGTCAGGATGTACCGAATGCTGAAGTGCATATAGTCGACGGCGGTCACTTCGCCTTGGACACTGCGGCGGATCAGGTCGCCTCTTTCGTGCAAGGATTTGTCGATTCTTCACCGGAAGTTTCGAGCGCGTCGGGCGGCCGGGATGAATCCGCTTTGAGAAGGGCGTGAATCAATCGTGTAATTCGGAACAGCCCTTCAAAACGAAAGGCATTTATGCCGGGGAAGAAAACAGCGATCGTTACCGGAGCATCGGGCGGCATTGGCGCGGGCTTAGTCGAACGATTTCTGGGAGAGGGCTATAACGTCGTTGCGACTTCTCGCGCCCCGAATCGAAAGTTGAGCCTCTCGGCGGGCTTGGTTCTTCTGGATGGCGACATCGCAAAGCAACAGACGGCAGAGCAAGCGATCGAAGCCGCCATCAGCAATTTCGGAAGTGTCGACGTCTTGGTCAACAACGCCGGAATTTTCCTGAACAGGCCGTTTCTCGACTTCACCATCGACGATTTCGATGCACTGGTCTCGGTCAATCTGCTCGGTTTCCTTCACATGACTCAGCGGGTTGTAAGGGAGATGTTGAAACAGAAATCGGGATGCGTTGTGACCATTACCGCGGCACTGGCCGATCGCCCAATCGCAGGGGTCAACGGTTCCGTCTCCATGATTACAAAGGGTGGACTGAACGCCGCGATCCGCAACCTTGCAACTGAGTTCGCCAAAGACGGCCTCCGCTTCAATGGCGTAGCTCCCGGCGTCGTGGACACGCAAATGCATCGCGGTGCTCCCAACGACTCGACATTGCAGTCGACGATGGATGAGGTACCAGTAAAGGATATCGCGGATGCTGTTCTTTACCTGGTCGAGGCGGGCCACGTGAACGGAGAGATCCTGCACGTGGATGATGCCGCTCCGGTTCGACGTTGGTAGCGGTGGGAATCATTCGAGCCCGTCGAAGCCACGCGTCGCGCGATCTGATTCCGCAAATGCTTCAACTCTTCTCGAAGTGAGGGCCAAAGCTGAACGACCAGTCGAAAGACGATGAGGATTCCCTGGCTCGAGACCGGCAGATTCGTGCGAGACGCAGTATTTTTGCGGATGCCTTCGCGGCCCCCGCATCGCGCGCCCAGTGGGTCGAACGAATGACCCCGTAATCTCGAACCACAAAAAGTCATAACTATATCGCGATAGAGGAATAAGAAATGGATTGGAAATGGCTGGTCCAGTTTGCGTTGTTGGGCAGCGGTGACTTAGAACAATATGCCATCCTGCTAGTGCGCGTCTCGATCGGTCTGTTCTTCGCCATCTCCGGGGCAAATAAATTGTTTGTCGCCGGCGGCACTAAACCGGTTTACGACACACTCGTTCAGGCCGAAATCCCATTTCCCCGGCAGACCGCTTATTTCGTCGCGGGCGTCGAATTTGTTGCCGGATCCTTGCTGACCCTGGGGTTTGTTTCCAGTTCGGCCAGTATGGCTTTGTTGATCGATATGATTGTCGCCACTCTGACGAGTGCGATTTCCACGCTGCCCAAGGGGCTTTCGCCTTTAAACTGGCTCGACGATTTTCTCTACTTGCCGGAAGTCTTGTATGTGCTCTTTTTTGTCTGGTTGATCTGCTCGGGTCCGGGAAAATTCAGCATCGATTATTGGCTCGCTGCCAGGTTGCTGAGTTGACCGACGCCGGCAACAGATCTTTCAGTTAGCCGCTGCGCCGAAAATAATGACGATGCTCACCACACACTCCAGCCGGACGAGGAACCCATGCCTAGATTGCTTTCGGTAAATGTTGGTCTTCCCCGTGACGTGGCATGGAACGGCAAAACCGTCCGAACGTCTATCTGGAAATCGCCAGTGGACGGACGGCGAATGGTGCGCACACTCAATCTTGAAGGTGATGCGCAGGCCGATCTGCAGGGGCATGGCGGCGAGCACCGCGCCGTGTTCGTTTACCAGATGGATTCTTACCATTACTGGGAGCAGTTTCTCGGCCGCAGCGATTTTACTTTCGGCCAGTTCGGAGAAAACTTCACCGTCGACGGGCTCCCCGATAACGAGGTCTGTATCGGCGATCGCTACCGCATTGGTGGTGGCGAATTTGAAGTAACCCAGCCACGTGTAACCTGCTATCGCATTTCCATCCGCATGAATGAACCGCGCATGGCTGCACTTCTTGTAGCGCATCACAGACCGGGATTTTATTTTCGAGTACTACAGGAGGGAGAAGTTGGCGCAGGCGATGACATTGTAAAAATTGCTGACGGCCCCGAACGCATCAGCGTCGCCGACATCGACGCCCTTCTATATTTGCCCGGACATTCCACCGAACAACTACATCGTGCACTGCAGATTCCTGCATTGAGCAAGGGTTGGCAGGGCTCATTCCAGGCCATGCTGGAGCAAGACTTGAGCTCCAAAACTACGGCAGGGAACCCGGGGCTGGCCGATGAGGAACAAGCACCAGCATGGCCCGGCTTTCGACAAATGCGAGTTGCGGACATGAAAAAGGAGAGCGAAAACGTTACGTCCTTGATTCTGAAGCCATCCGACGGGCATCCACTTCCTCTCTGCCAGGCCGGTCAATTCGTCGTCTTGCGCTTGCATCTCGATCCCGGTAAGCCGCCGGCTCTGCGCAGCTATTCGCTGTCTGACCTGCCGGCAGCTGACCACTTTCGCATCAGCGTGAAGACAGAAGCGAATGGCATCGGAAGTGAATTCCTGTGCCACCATACGCAATTGGGCGATCTGTTGGAGGTAAGCGCTCCGCGTGGAGGCTTTACTCTGCGGGCTGGCAATGGTCCTGTGGTTCTGCTAAGCGCTGGAGTCGGTGCAACGCCTGTGATGTCGATGCTGCACGCACTCGCCGCCGAAAAATCGCCGCGAGAAACCTGGTGGATTTATGGAGCGCGCAATCGTGTCGACCATCCCTTCGCCGACGAATCGCATTCCTTGCTGAAGCAGCTTTCTCGGGGACGGGAATACATCGTATACAGCAGGCCAGCTGCAACCGACCGAATCGGCACAGACTTCGATGCTCCCGGGCACATCGACACGGCTTTACTGCAGAAGCTTGGGGTGTCACGAAACAGCGACTTCTATTTGTGTGGCCCCACTTCATTCTTGAAGAATATGAGCGATGGATTGAAAACCTGGGGCGTGATCGCTGAGAACGTGCACACGGAAATCTTCGGTGTTCTCGAAGCTATTACTCCCGGTATGGCGCAGGTCGTTCACCATCCTCACTTGCCACAGGGGGCGCCCGGCTCCGGCCCTTCGGTGTCATTCGTGCGCAGCGGGATTACGGTTGCGTGGGACCAGAAATTCGCGAGCTTGCTTGAACTTGCGGAAGCATGCGACGTTCCCGTCAGATGGTCGTGCCGATCGGGAGTTTGTCATACCTGTATGACCGGTTTAATCGGCGGGTCGGTCGCCTACAACCCCGAACCGCTGGAAAGACCCGCTCGCAGGGAACGTGCTTGTATGCTGCTCCCAGCCGAGCGCGGGTGTCACGCTGGACCTCTGATGAAAGTTTTCTGACACGAAGAATTACAACCGAATGTTTTTGAGACCACCAGAAGGAGTTCAATCATGCGTTCTGATATTTTGCCCGGAGGGATTTTCCCGGACTACAAACTACCCGATCACACCGGCGAACTGCGCCAACTGAGCGAGTTACAGGGCGAGGATCCGCTCATCCTCACGCTGGCGCGCGGCCACTATTGCCCCAAGGAGCATCAGCAACACCTGGAACTGGCCGCGTTCTACCCGAGAATTGCAGTGGCGTACACGCAGATCGCCACGATCGCCACCGACGATCATCACACGCTGCAGGAATTCCGTGCCTCCGTCGGAGCCCAGTGGCCATTTCTTTCGGATCCCGATCGCATCGTTCAAAAGGATCTCGACATCCAGGAATATACCGACCCCGAGCACAATCCAATGATCCCGCACACGCTCGTGCTCAAGCCGGGTCTCGTGATTCACAGCATCTATAACGGCTACTGGTTCTGGGGTCGTCCGTCGGTCCCTGACCTTTGGCACGACCTGCGCATCGTAACCAGCGAAATTCGTCCAGACTGGGACCTGAGCACTCCGGGGCTCCGCCAGGCATGGAATGCGGGTGACCTCTCGCGTTTTCACGGGTGGAACAAGCGGGGCAGTGAGGAAGCCAAGAAGTAGCCGCGTCTCGTAAGATACGATTTCGGGGAGTGGATCATTGAGAGGCAAACGCGGAGAGAAAAATCCGACTATTTCCCCGAATCTGTGGCAGCCGCTTCAAGTTCCAATTTTCCGCAATCTGCTGATCGCGGACGTGGTTTCAGACGCCGGCGCCTTTATGCAGAATGTGGGCGCCGCATGGTTGATGGTGTCACTTCACGGCGGGCCGATCTATGTTGCATTGACGCAGACCGCCGCTTCCTTACCCTACTTTCTGCTGGCTCTTCCGGCCGGCTCGGCCGGCGATATCGTCGATCGCCGCAAGCTGGTTCTTTTCACCGAGTCATGGATGATGGGCGTCGCATTGCTTCTCGCGATCTTGACCATCACAGGAGTGATGTCGCCATGGATACTCCTGGTGCTCACATTCGCGCTCTCGGCGGGGGATGCCTTCGAAGCGCCGGCTTGGCGGGCCATCCTGCCAGAATTGGTGCCCAAGGAAGACCTGGCATCGGCCTCTGCGCTCAACGGAATCGAATTCAACCTCGCGCGAGCGGTGGGGCCGGCACTCGCCGGCGCAATCATCTCGGCGGCCGGTGTTGCTGCCGCGTTCATCGCAAATTTCGTGTCGTTTTTCGGAGTCATTCTTGTGGTTGCCCGGTGGAAAAGGCCGGTCCGCAAGAGAAGCGCACCGCCGGAATCTTTTTGGGGGGCTACCGTCGCCGCAATTCGCTACGTCCGGCACTCTCCATCAATCCTGACAGTATTGCTCAGAACCGGCGTAGTCATGTTCTTCTCCAGCGCCCTCTTCGCTTTGCTGCCGACGGTTTCTCGCAGCGTGAATCAGCATGCCATCGGCTACGGACTCTTGCTCGGCTGCTTCGGTGCCGGTGCAATCGGCGGCGCTTTAGTGATGCAGTCAGCCCGTGAGAGATGGTCGATGGAATCCATCGTATCGGCGGGCGTCGTGATGTTGGGGTTGGTGATTCTGGCGATGAGCGGATTGCACAGATTGAGCACGCTCGCAGCGGTGATGTTGGTCGGCGGTGCGGCGTGGGTCATCTTCATTTCCCTGATCAGCGCCCTGATCCAGAACCTGGCGCCGGATTGGGTAAGAGCGCGAGTTCTCGCCATCTTCATTCTGGTTTATCAGGGAACCTACGCGCTAGGGACCGCAGTCTGGGGAGCTGTCGCGCAACGATCGGACGTTCGAAACGCGCTCGTTTACGCCGGAATAGGGACGATCGTCACCGCAGCTATTGCCTTGTTCGCACGACTTCCCGAATCGGCCGTCGACCTGAGTCCCTGGAACCACTGGCGCATGCCGGTCGTCATCGGGGAAGTTGGGGCCGATATTGATCAGGGTCCAGTGCTGGTCACCGTTGAATACTCCGTCATCCCAAAATGGACGGCAGAGTTTGTGGTTGCGATGCATGAGTATGGTCGGACTCGGCGACGCGATGGCGCCTATGAGTGGGCCATCTTCCGCGACACTGAAATCTCAGATCGTTACCTGGAAATATTTCTGGTGAATTCCTGGGCCGAGCATCTTCGCCAACATGAGCGGCAAACCCAGGCCGACCGGGCTTTGGAAGCGCGAATCGGCAGCTATGTTTCCCGAGAGCCGGTCGTGCGGCATTTGATCAAGACTCACGAAACAGAAATGTCATCGAACAGAAGTGTTCCCGGCGAGGCATGACGCGAAAGAAAAGACGGCCGGCGCACCCCGCTACGGCTAAGTACAACTATCCCATCCAAGGTATCGATCTATACCAACGTCCAATAGATTCCCCTCATTAGTTCTGGCTTAATCGTATCTGTGTTCAAGCTGCAAGCCCGCTTATAGGTGGGTAGATCAAGAAAGAGGTAAGCCCATGTCCGCCGTGACTAACTATGAACTGAACGAAGCAGCGATCCTCAGATCCTCATTCACCCCGAATGAGGAGGCAATCTTACTGGCCTCTGCCCGGGCTGGCGATTCGGCGGCATTTGAGTCTCTCGTGATGCCACACTGGGACGCGCTTCTTCGCGTCGCTCAACGCATTCTTCGTAATCGAGAAGACGCCGAGGACGCCGTTCAAACCGCCCTTCTCGACGCATTCCGCAACCTGCATGGTTTCGGAGGCCGTTCGAGATTCTCCTCCTGGCTCACTCGCATCGCCATGAACTCGGCTCTAATGCGGTTGCGTGTAAGCCGGCGAAAAAGAGAAATCTCCCTCGACGAGCTCACAGCAGCCGATGAGGCTCGCACACGATTTGATGTCGTGGAGCCAAGATTGAATCCCGAGCAGGAATATTTGTCGAAGGAAGGCCAGGTTCTGCTTGAAAAAGGACTCAAGAAACTGCGTCCCCTCTACATCGAAATCCTGCACCTGCGCAACGTGCGGGAGTTGTCTGCCAAGGAAGCCGCAAGAATCCTGGAGTTGCCGGTCGGAACCGTCAAGGCGAGGCTGCACCGAGCACGCACTAAATTAGCTGGGCACGTGAAGTCGGTCATTACCAGCAAGCGGCGTGCCGGGAGAATTCGGAACTGAGCTGCGGAGGCATTTTTGACTGTCGATTTCCAACCTCAGTGTCGTGAAATATTCTGCAGCGCGCTTCGCTGGGCGGTGCGCGAAGGGCTCTCTTCGACTGGCACGGACTAGCCTAAACTGTTATGCTGATTGAACTTTCCGACCGGGCGGTTAGCTCAGCTGGTTAGAGCGCCTGCCTTACAAGCAGGAGGTCGCAGGTTCGAGTCCTGCACTGCCCACCAAAATTCCTTCCTGTTACCTACTGAGTCTGATCAGTCTCTTGCGTTGGGGATCGCCGAGGCCACCCCGGCATGCGCTCCTGGGAGAACGCGGCGGTCGGCTCCGACTTAGTAACCCACTAAGCACGAGGACAGAAGCAGAAGTACATGAGCCGAGGAGGAAAACCCTGAGCTTCGATATCCGGGAAAATACTAGTTCGGCAAAACTAGCTGTGATAGGTTCGCTTTAGGGATTAGAAACATCTAATTTGATCCCGACGCTCCTGCTCGGAAACCTGCTGAGATGGGAGATCAAGGAAGGTTCTAATGATGCCAACGAATGGGGAGGCGCGTTATCTGATCGATCCTGCGGCCAGCCAGTTTGCGGTGCAGGCTTTTGCCAGCGGTCTGGGGGCCGCGGTGTCGCATAGTCCGAAGATTGCGATTCGCAGTTGGACGGGCGAGATTCAAATGGCTGCGAACGGCCATGGGAAAAATACTCTCCAGGTTCGCGTAAAGGCCGGAGCACTGGAGGTTCTGGATGAAATGCGGGAAAGCGACCGGCGGGAAATTCACCGCATCATGCGAACCGAAGTGCTGGAGACCGACCAATACCCAGAGATGGTGTACGAAAGCGCGGAAGTGAAAATCGAACAGCAAAAGGAGAATCTGTTCCGCGTTCTTCTGGGTGGAACCTTGCGCCTGCACGGCGTTTCCAACCGCCACGAGTTTGCCTCGCAAGTGGCGCTGGGACCCGATACTCTTCGCGCCTATGGCAACTTCACGGTGCGCCAGACCGACTACGACATTCGAATCGCCTCCATCGCCGGAGGCACGCTGCGCTTGCAGGACGAACTGAAATTCAGTTTCTATGTGTTGGCTCGTAAACAGAATTGAGCACTAACGCGTTTCCGATAAAACAATCTTTTCTGGAATTGGGCTGCCGCGCTCAGCTGCACGGCTGATTGAAAACAGATCGTTGACAGTTTGATCCCATTCTTCAAGCACGCGCCTTCCCGATCATCTGCGTCCAGAGATTCTTCGACTTTAGAACGAGTTCGATCGCTTCCCGCACCGCCCCACGACCGGCGAGAGCTTTCGTGGTGTAATGCGCAGCCTTCTTCACTTCTGGAACCGCATCGCCGACCGCGACAGCCAGTCCCACGCGGCGCATCAGGGGAATATCCGGCAAGTCGTCGCCGATGAAAGCCACGACTGAATCAGAAACCCCAGCCTTCCGCAGGATTTCCTCATACGCCGGCATTTTGACCGGCTGTTTCATATAAATAAATTCCATCTTCATTTCGTTGGCGCGGCGCAGCAGAGCGGCGCTTTCGCGGCCTGTAATGCAGCCGGTGCGCAGGCCCGCAGTTCGGGCCAGAGTTAGACCTTGGCCGTCGTGCGCGTCGAAGGTTTTGATTTCCAAGGCCGAGCCATCAGCTTGCGAGAGAAGCGTGACCCCACCATCCGTCATGGTGCCGTCCACATCCATGAGGATCAATTCAATCAACGCGGCGCGCTTCTTAAGCGCGGAAGATATTTTGAGAGCAGTCAAAGAAGCCTCCGAAACCGAGGGAATTGACGGGCAAGGCAAGAGCCTAATTGATTGCAAATTATTTTGCATACTTAACCCGCCCAGACAGCATCTCTTGGAAGGTATCCTGAAACAAAAACCTTCGAGAACGATCTGTCAGGAATAGGAGATCCAATGGCCAGCACCCCGGCATCCGAATTGACCGCAACCACCACCTGGAACATCGATCCGGTTCACTCTACCGCCCAGTTCAAAGTGAAACATCTGATGATTTCGAACGTAAAGGGTGAATTCACCGCCATCACCGGCAAACTGGAATTCGACAGCGCCGACGTGACCAAATCGCGAGTCGAAGCTTCCATCGACGCCAAGACAATTAATACCCGCGAACCCCAGCGCGACGCTCATCTGAAGAGCGCGGAATTCTTCGATGTCGACAAGTACCCAGCTTTGACCTTTAAGTCGACGCGGATCGTGAAAAAGGTCGCGGACGAACTCGAAGTCGAAGGTGACCTCTCGATGCACGGGGTGACGCGGAAAGTGACTTTTGACGTCGAATGGGGCGGCGCTCCGGTGAAAGACCTCTGGGGCGGCACACGCATGGGCATGTCCGCAACCACGCGCATCAACCGGAAGGATTTCGGGATGACCTTTAACGCGGTGCTCGATTCCGGCGGCATCGCGATCAGCGAGGAAGTCACCATCACGCTCGATGTCCAGTTCGTGAAGGCGTGACCCATCCCGGCCCGGCCCGGCGCGACGCTATTTCATCCCAAGGTCGGTCAGGACCTTGGGATTTTCTTCGCTCGAATTCAGAACCTGAGGTTCGTGAATAATCGGGATAGTCTCGCCGTCGGCGTTGGCGTCGTTTCGGTCATACAACCGCAAGGATCTCGGCAGCGATGCTGAGGCAGCAGCCCAAAGTGCACCCGGCAACGGCTCCTAACGGCTTCCCGTTGAAACGCATGCGGCGAATCTGCAATAGTGCTTTCAGAGCGCGAGGTTGGCGCCGAATTTGGTTGACGTTCGACATCAGCCTGGAAAATCACGGGACGAGGTCATTTGGTGAGCAAGAAGGCAAACCTGATCAACCGCAAGTCGATTCAGATCGAATGGGGCGATTGCGATCCCGCCAAAATCGTCTTCTACCCACGCTACCTAGCCTATTTCGATGCCTGTACGGCGGCGTTATTCGAAGAGGCGGGACTACCCAAGTGGCAGATGTTGAAGACTTATGAAATCGTGGGTATTCCGCTGGTGGACCTGCGCGCATCATTCAAGGCGCCGTCTCGATTCTCGGACACCGTGATCGTTGAATCTGAAATTACCGAATGGCGCCGCAGCAGCTTTTCCGTGCGCCACAGGTTATTCAACAAGAATGTTCTGGCTGTGGAATGTTTCGAAATCAGGGTCTGGGCTGCAGTTTCAGAGAGCGATCCCGAACGGATCGAGAGCAAGCCTGTCCCGCGCGAAGTGATCGAGAGATTCTTCGTGGCGGGGAATCGGGGCCCGGTTCGCGCAGAATCACGGCGAAAGAAGCGATGAGAATACGCACCCAGGTTGGGATTGTAGGGGCCGGGCCCGCCGGCCTGGTCTTGTCGCATCACCTGCAGCGCCAAGGCATCCATTCGGTCGTCGTCGAGGCGCGCAGCCGGCAACACTGCGAACAGCGGGTGCGGGCCGGCGTGCTGGAGCAGGGTACCGTCGACCTTCTCCTGGAAATGGGTCTGGGCGAGCGAATGAAGCGTGAAGGCCTGATCCATGATGGTGTTGAAATTCGCTTCCGGGGCCAGGGGCATCGCATCGACTTCAAAGCCCTGACCGGACATGGCATCACCATCTACGCCCAACAGGAAGTGGTGAAGGACCTGATCTCGGCGCGACTCGGAGCAGAAGACAAGATTTTCTTCGAGGCGGAAGCCGTCACAGTTCACGACTTCGATTCAACGACACCGAAGATTCGATTTCACGATCACGGCGAGCCCTCGGAGGTCGTCTGCGATTTCATTGCCGGTTGTGACGGTTTTCACGGAGTTTGTCGTCCGAGCATCGAAAAGGCTTTGACCATCTACGAACGAGTCTTCCCGTTCGCATGGCTCGGAATTCTGGCCGCGGCGCCGCCTTCCTCTGAAGAACTAATCTATTGCTACCATGACCGTGGCTTCGCCCTGCACAGCATGCGCACCCCTGAGATAACGCGTCTGTATCTGCAATGCGCTCCAGAGGAAGACCTGGCACAGTGGCCTGATGCGAGAATCTGGCAAGAATTACAGACCCGGCTCACCACTCGCGACGGGCGCCGCTTAACCGAAGGCGCGATCTTACAGAAAGGTGTAACCGGAATGCGCAGTTTCGTCGCGGAGCCGATGCAACGCGGCCGCCTCTACCTGGCCGGGGACGCGGCGCACATCGTTCCCCCCACCGGTGCCAAGGGGCTGAATCTTGCCGTGGCGGATGTCCGCGTTCTTTCGGCTGCCTTTGCCGCGTTTTACGGTTCTCAGGATCTCGCGCTGCTCGATCGTTACTCGGAGACTTGTTTACGGCGAGTATGGCTGGTCCAGCGCTTTTCTCTGTGGATGACTTCCGTGCTGCACCGGATGCCCGGGAACGACCGGTTCGAAGAACGCCGACAGTTGGCCGAACTCGATTATCTGACCACCTCACGCGCGGCCTCGCAAACCTTTGCTGAAAATTACGTTGGCCTGCCGATGGGCTGAGTCGACGTACAATCTTTAACAGCAATCTGTAGCGACAAGTTGCAAGTAAGATTTCAGAGTGTGAGATCGCTATGTCTTCTTCGCTGATCCAGAGCAGGAAAAACGGTTTGCAAAAATCGATCGTCCCCTTCCGGCGACCGGAGCCAGGCACCCAGCCGGACTATCTCTATCCCCCGTATCGCGCAACGATGTTGCGCGCGCCCTCTCAGCCACTGATCTTCCTTCCGCACACTCTTTCTGAAGTTACCGGCCCGGTCTTTGGACACTCCGGCGTTAGGCCCAATGAACGGGATCTCACGGTGCAACATGCGGGCGAGCCGGTAGGGGAGCGCATCATCGTGCGCGGGCGAGTGGTGGACGGAGACGGCCACCCCGTGTCAAACAGCCTGATTGAGATTTGGCAGGCCAATGCTGCCGGACGTTACGCACACGCCAAAGACGACCACCCGGCTCCGCTTGACCCGAATTTCACCGGCACGGGGAGAACGCTCACCGATGCCGACGGCAGCTACAGTTTCGTGACCATCAAGCCCGGAGCTTACCCGTGGAGAAATCACGACAATGGGTGGCGCCCCGCGCATATCCATTTTTCTTTGTTCGGACCGGCCTTCGTCACCCGGCTGATCACCCAAATGTATTTTCCTGGCGATCCGCTCTTCGCTTACGATCCTATTCTGCAATCCATCCCCGATGAAAAGGCGCGCCAGCGTTTGGTTTCAAAATTCGACCTGGAGACCACAAAGCCGGAGTGGGCCCTGGGCTATCGCTTCGACATCGTGCTGAGGGGCTGTGAATCTACGCCTTTTGAAAGTAGATTAAAAGTAGATGACTAATAACGAACCAACAGATTTCACGCCGACGCCTTCGCAAACCGTTGGTCCGTATTTGCATCTGGGCCTGACCGATGGCCGAAGTATTTCTCGAGTCGCCGGCGAAGAACCCAAGGGAGAACGCGCGTCGCTCACTTTTCGCGTGCTGGATGGAGACGGAGCGCCTGTTCCCGATGCGATGATAGAGCTGTGGCAGGCTGACTCCGAAGGAAATTACGTGCATTCGAACAGCAGCGCGGACGGCCCAACTTTCGGTGGCTTTGGGAGACTGGCAACGTCGCAGGACGGTTCGTGCACGTTTGAAACCATCAGGCCGGGCAGGGTGCCGGGTCTAGATGGAACCGTTCAGGCACCTCACATTAATGTATCGATTCTTGGCCGCGGTATTCTCAAGAGATTGTCGACGCGCGTTTACTTCGCGGGAGATCCGGCAAACGCGGCCGATCCCGTATTGGCCTTGGTGCCGGAAAACCGGCGTGCGACCCTATTGGCCCAACCCGATCCGGCCCGCAACGGAAACTGGATTTTCGAGGTAAACCTCCGGGGAGCGGGCGAGACGGTGTTTTTCGATGTGTAACCTTTCGATGGGTAATCATTTCAGATTGAACCGACGACCAGAATCGAAGCAACTCTCGCTGCGGAGCCGAGCATGAGCGGTCGTCTTATTGAAAGCCTGGCAACCACGCCGGCCCTGGCCGCACTATTCTCCGACGAGTCGGTTCTTCAGGCAATGTTGGAATTCGAAATTGCCCTGGCTCGTGCAGAAGCGAGGCACGGGCTAATCCCCACAGAAGCGGCGGAGGTAATCGCGGCCGCCGCAGTAGTGCGCAACTTTGATATTTCGGCTCTCACCGATGCCGCCTTTCGCGCGGGCACTCCGGCCATTCCTCTGGTGAAAATGCTGACTGAACAAGTGCGAAAGTCGAACGCCGAGGCGGCGGGCTTCGTTCACTGGGGAGCGACCAGCCAGGATGTCGCCGACAGTGCGATGTCTCTTCTACTCAAGCGGGCCGAACCGATTCTGATTGCCGATCTCTTGCGACTGGAAAAGGCGCTGGCCGCCTTGTCAGACACGCACAAGAACAGTGTCATGCTTGGCCGAACCCTCCTGCAACCCGCGCCACCGGTCACCTTCGGCCTCAAGGCCGCCGGATGGCTCGCCTCCACGCGCCGCGGTAGGCGACGTTTACAAAAAGCATTTCGCTCCGCAGCAGTTTTGCAGTTTGGCGGAGGCAGCGGCACGCTGGCCTCTCTCGGCGACCACGGAATCGCCGTAGCCAAATCTCTGAGCGCGGAGCTTGGATTCGCAAATCGTCCCGCCGCGCCCTGGCACGCGCAGCGCGATAATCTGGCCACACTGCTCTGCGCGGCAGGAGTTCTGACGGGATCTCTCGGCAAGATGGCGCGCGACATCAGTCTGCTCATGCAGAGCGAGATCGCGGAGGCGGCCGAGCCTGGCGGCGACAGCCGCGGCGGATCATCCACTATGCCGCACAAATGCAATCCTACGGCATGTGCGCTCACCCTCGCGGCGTCGCATCGCGTGCCTGGATTGGTTGCTTCATTTCTCTCTGCGATGTCGCAGGAGCATGAACGCGGCCTTGGAGGCTGGCACGCGGAGTGGCCCATCGTTGCAGTCGTGGTGCAGTCGACCGGCGTCGCCATTGCGTCGATGGCTGAAGTAGCCCAAGGCCTCTCGGTCGATCCCGAAAAAATGCGCCACAACCTCGAGGCCACAAATGGAACTGTTTTTGCTGAGCGCGCCATGATGCTGATGGGATCGAAGTTGGGGCGAGATGTCGCTCATAAGATCCTCGAAGGTGCGGTGAAGAGAACAGTTGCCGAGGGTAGAAGTCTCTCTGCCGTTCTGTCCGAAATGCCGGAAGTGACTGCTCTTCTAACCCGCGCTGAGCTCAAGCAGCTGGAAACGCCCGATCAGTATCTTGGATCCGCAGAAGCTTTCCGGAATGCCCTCATTTCCGAGCCTGATCCAGAAGACGACGAAGACGACGACGACAAGGAGCAATGATTTGCCCTTCGCCACCATTCACAATGCGCGCACGTTTTATCGACTGCAGGGAAATTCTGGTCGCCCTGTGCTGGTTCTGTCCCATTCGATCAGCACCGACCACGCCATGTGGGACCTTCAGGTCGAGAACCTTCTGCCGTATTTTCAGATCTTGCGGTATGACACGCGAGGCCACGGCGCTTCAGACGTAATCGCCGGTGAGTACACAATCGAAATATTGGGCCGGGATGCTCTCGCTCTGGCGGACGCGCTAGAAATTCCAGAGTTTGCCTTCTGCGGCCTGTCGCTGGGTGGAGCGATCGGCCAATGGATCGCAGCCAATGCTCCTCACCGCGTCACCCATCTCGTGCTAGCCAACACTTCACCCCAGTTCGTGCCGCGCGCGAATTGGGAAGCCAGAATCGCCACAGTGCTCAAAGGCGGCATGTCCGCGGTCGTCGACGTCGCCATGCAGCGATTCTTCTCACCCGATACCCTGGCCAGACAAAATCCGCAAGTCGCTTCGATCCGCTCAGTATTCGTGGGCACAGATCCCGTCGGCTATCTCGGATGTTGTGCGGCCCTGCGTGACATGAATCACACAGACGTCCTCGGGAAGATCAGGTGTCCTACTCTCGTGATCTCCGGCGACCTCGACGTGGCCACGCCCTGGGGTGGGCACGGCGAACGGTTGGTGCAGGGAATTTCCGGATCCAGGGCGCTTCATCTGACGGCGGCGCACCTTTCTAATCTCGAACGCCCGAACTCCTTCACCACGGCCCTGCTCGAGTTCCTGCTTCCGCAACCGAATGCAGCCGCAGATACTCTCGAAACAGGTTTCGGAGTTCGTCGCGCAGTTCTCGGCGACGCGCACGTCGATAAATCAATCGCGGCAACAACAGAATTCACGCGAGAGTTTCAAGAGTTAATCACACGCTACGCATGGGGAACAATCTGGTCTCGCCCCCAACTGAACCGGCGGACCCGGCGACTCCTGGTGCTGGCTACAACTGCATCCCTGGGCCGGTGGGAAGAGTTCGCGCTGCATGTGCGAGCTGGGTTAGACGGCGATCTGGAATTATGCGATTTGAAAGAAGTCCTTCTGCAGACCGCCGTGTATGCCGGCGTGCCCGCAGCAAATACGGGATTTCAAATTGCGGCGGAACAGATCAGGAAGAAGAATGAGTGAGCCGAAATCCCGATTCTTCGTTGTAGATTGTCTCGTTCACCAGCAATTGCTTCACGGGATACAGTCGCGCTGTGAAGACTTCTATTGATGGGTCATACTGCATAACTCGAAGTTCTGTGGACGATTCGTTGTGGCCGCTGCTCTTTCGTGTTCCGCGAGTAGCTGAGGATATTTGTGTGCTGAAGATGTGCTGATTTTCTTGAACGGATTTGCCGGATCGATTTGCGGATGAAGGATCGCCCCGGTCGCCCCCCCGATTCCCCCTGTTGCTAAAGTTCCTCGACGTACACGAAATGCTTTCGGTCCAGGTGCATCCCACGAAAGCGAATACGAACCTGTTGTCTGTGGGCGAGACCCCGAAGACCGAAGCTTGGGTCGTACTGGAAACCGGGCCCCAAAGCCGCATTTACGCGGGCCTGAACTCGGATACTACGGAAGCCGATCTTCGGACGGCGCTCACGAACGGGACAGTGGTGCGGTCTTCTTTTCCCATTCGTCCTTAGTCGCAATGGTCTTGCGCCCTTCATACCAGAAATCCTTCGCGCCGTGGTCCGCCTTGAACAGAAGCAGCTTCACGTACTCTGTCGCCGTGGCGTGGCTGGAGTCGTAGGGGATGTGGCATTGCCCGCAACTCGCGCGAACTCCCGAGGCATTGATGAAGTGCGGGCCTTGATGATATGCCGCTGAAGACCAAGTCATGGTATGGCAGAGCGTTCCGCAAAACGAATCGGAACTCGACCAGATCACAGCCTTGTTTGTCACCGCGACCAGTGCCACTCCGGTCAGCCCAAAAACGGTGCCCCACAGAAAGATCCACTGGATCACGCCCCAGAATCCGCGTCGAGTTTGTGATGGTTTGCTTGGATTCACGAGTCAAGTCTCCCCTTGTGGGCGAGGCCGAGCACCTGGCAAACCGTGTTGGCTATTACTTGCTCTTCGTCCGTATGAATGACGCGGACGACAACTCGGCTGGATGCTGTGGAAATCATGCCCGTGTTCGCCTCATTCTGCTTTTCTTCGAGTTCAATCCCAAGGAATCCTAGCCCATCGCAAATCCGAGCGCGGACTGCGGGTGCATTCTCTCCGATGCCACCGGCGAACACCATCGTCTCGATTCCCCCCAACGCCGCCGCGAAAGCACCAATCCACTTCTTGACCTGGTAACAGAACAGAGCGACGGCTTCAGCCGCCCGCACGTCCTGCGTCTCGCGTTTTAGCAAGTCACGCATATCGGAACTGGTTTCGGATATGCCGAGCAACCCGGACTGGAAATTGACCATGTCGTTGAATTCTTTGGCGCTCATTTTTTCAGTGCGCGCCAAATACCAAACCAGTCCGGGATCGAGATCACCGGTGCGAGTGCTCATTGGCACGCCGGCGGTCGGAGTGAAACTCATGCTGGTGTCGACGGACTTGCCGTTGCGGACCGCTGCCAGGCTCGCCCCATTGCCGAGGTGAGCGAGGATTACGCGGCCTTGCGCCATATCCGGTCCGGCAAGGCGGGCCAGTTCTTCCATAAGAAACTCGTATGACAGCCCGTGAAACCCGTAACGTCGTACGCCCTGCGCCTCGTAACGACGAGGGATTGGGAGGATTTGTGCCACGCGCGGAAGGTCATGGTGAAACGCGGTGTCGAAACACGCCACTTGAGGCAGATCCGGAAATCTTCGGTGGAATGCCTCGGTCAACAGGATCTCTTCCGGCATATGGTCGGGATCAAATGGACTGAGTTGCTTCAACTCGGCAACCATTTCCGCAGTGATTCGCTGCGGTTTGTAATACTCTGGTCCGCCATGCACCACGCGATGCCCCACCGCCGTCAATGCGTCGCGCCCGCTGCGTTGCTCGATCCAATCCATCAGAACGCCGACCGCAACCGTGTGATCAGGAGCCTTGATTGCACGCGAAAAGTTGTCCGATTCCTCGGAGCCCTTCACACGAAAGGTAGCGTCCGGCAGTCCAATCCGCTCAATTCCGCCATCCAGAATCCGTCGAAGCGAGTCGCTGGCTTCGAACAGGGCAAATTTGATGCTCGACGAGCCACCATTGATCGTCAGAATGCGTGGGTTCGTTGGTCTCATGGACGAATCGCCTTCGTCGCTCTCCGGCCTCGCTTCATCTAGCTGTCGCTGAAGACGCTTCCGCGAGGATGTCCCTTAGCGAGCGGCGGAGGAGCGCTGGGCTCGCTGAAGTCGGTCGTCCAGTGCCAGTTCCTGATCTCCGGCATGTCTTCCAGGTGTTGCCGAATGTAGTCGTGGTGTTCGTACAGCTTCCGGTTAAATGTATCTACCACGTCTGAAACTTCTGAGCGCAATCGTGAGACGTACTTCAGTGCATCGATAGCAAGATGAAAACGACTCATCTTGTTCAGCACTACCATATCGAACGGCGTGGTGGTTGTGCCTTGATCCATGAAACCCCGCACGTGGAAGCGAGCCTCGTTCGAGCGGCCATGAACCATGCTGTGAATAAGCCAGCGATTGTTGTGGAAGGCGAAGATAACGTGCGCGTCTGTGGTGAATAGAGCGTTGAATGACATATTGTCCATCCCGTGTGGGTGATCGTCCGGGTTCATCAAAATGCTTAGGTCCACCACATTGACAACCCGCACCTTGATACCGGGAACATACTTCTGCAGAAGCCAGGAGGCGGCGCAGGTTTCGATGGTAGGTACGTCGCCTGCGCAAGCCAGTACAACGTCCGGCTCTCCGCCTCCGTCGTTGGTCGCAAACTTCCAAATCGATGCACCTCGCGAGCAATGTTCGAGAGCTTCGTCCATGTTCAGCCACTGAAGCTGCGGCTGCTTTCCGCAAGTAACGATGTTGACGTAATTGCGGCTCCGCAGGCAATGGTCGAAGACGCTTAGCAGGCAGTTGCTGTCCGGCGGATAGTACACGCGGATGGTTTCGCTTCTGCGCGCCAGCGCGTTGTCTACAAATCCAGTGGCCTGATGGCTAAAGCCGTTGTGATCATTTCGCCACGCATGACTGGTCAGGAAAACATTTAAGGATGCCAGTGGTCGGCGCCAGGGAAAATCTCGGCATTGCTCCAGCCATTTGGCGTGTTGCGTGAGCATCGAATCCACGACTTGCGCAAAGGCTTCGTAGGAAGACCACATGCCATGCCGCCCGGTCAGCAAGTACCCTTCGAGCCATCCCTGACAGCAATGTTCGCTCAATACTTCCATGACACGGCCATCCGGACTCAGGTCGTCATCGATGGAAACGGTCTCGGCCATAAAGCAACGTTTGGTAGCTTCGAGGACGGAATTCAGGCGATTGGAGTCCGTTTCATCTGGACAGAACATGCGAAAGTTTGTGGGATTGAGCTTGAAGATATCTCTGAAAAAATCTCCGAGCTTTCGTGGAGCTTCCGCGGCCACTTGACCCGGTCCTGGGATCTCCAGTGCATAACTTGTAAAGTCTGGTATATCGAGGGCGGTCAGTAGTCGCCCGCCATTCACATGAGGATTCCCTCCCATGCGACGATCGCCAACCGGCGCAAGTTCTGCCAGTTCGCCAATGAATCTCCCCTTTTCATCGAAGAGTTCTTCCGGCCTATAGCCTCTCATCCAGGCTTCGAGGATCTTCAGATGTTCCGGATTTTCACGAACCGTGGCCAGCGGGACCTGATGAGCACGGAAGGTCCCTTCAATTGGAATTCCGTCCACTTCTTTCGGACAGGTCCATCCCTTGGGCGTGCGCAGGACGATCATGGGCCAGACCGGCTGCTTCTTGAACCCGCTCTGACGCGCCTCCTGCTGGATGGTTTGAATCTCGGCATAACAGTCGTTCAGCGTTCCAGCCAGGAGTTGATGCACGACTTCAGGATCGTCACCTTCGACAAAATAGGGCTTGTAGCCGCGTCCGGTGTACAGGGCTCTTAAGTCTTCGTCGCTCGTTCGTCCCTGAACGGTCGGTCCGGAAATCTTGTAGCCGTTGAGGTGCAGAATCGGAAGGACAGCACCGTCCCGCACTGGATTTAGAAAGTTGACAGACTTCCAGCTTCCTTCCAGCGGGCAAGTCTCAGATTCTCCGTCGCCGATGACGCAGGCAACGATCAGGTCGGGATTGTCGAAGGCGGCTCCGAATGCGTGAACCATCGAATAGCCGAGCTCCCCGCCCTCGTGCATGGAATTCGGGACGTGTGGTCCGCAGTGGCTGGGCACGCCGCCCGGAGTCGAGAACTTCCGGAAGAGAAGCCGCAGGCCATTCTCATCGGGCGTAATCTCTGGGTGAACTTCGGTATAAGTGCCTTCCAAATAAGAGCACGCATTGAGCGACGGGCCGCCGTGTCCCGGACCGGCAATGTAAATGACATTGGCATCTCGCTCTTTGATGAGGCGGTTCAGATGAATGTAAATGAGATTTTGCCCCGGGGAAGTTCCCCAGTGCCCGAGCAGTCTCGGTTTGATTTGTTCGGCCTTGAGCGGCTCTCGCAACAGGGGATTCTCGAAGAGATAGATCTGACCGATGCACAGGTAATTCGCGGCTCGCCAGTATCGGTTCATCTTGCCGAGCACGTCGGGCGTCAGCGGACCGTCGGGCTGCGGCGCTTTGGTTGGGCGTTGGCCGTTGGCGGCGACAGCAGTAGACAAAGCTGCATCGAAGATAAACTCAGAGCGCTCAGGAGCCGGATCTGAATTATTTGGCCGCGATTTCGAGCTGGTAGCTTGGTCGACCGCTATCGTTTGTTCTTTCGTAGGCATACAAATTATTCCTCTCGACTATTTCGTAAACTGCGATAGCGCCCGATCAGCGCGTTCGTCGAGCTGTCGTGCTTAAGCTTAGGTTCAGCGGAACTCTGTAATTCGGGAATGATGCGCGTGGCCAGGACCTTGCCCAGTTCCACGCCCCACTGATCGAAAGAGTCGATGTCCCAAATCGCGCCCTGCGTGAAAACGCTATGCTCGTAGAGAGCCACGAGGGATCCTATTATTCGTGGAGTCAGCTTTTCCGCAAGGATCACATTAGTCGGCCGGTTGCCTTCACAAACGCGGAATGGTGTTTGAAAATCGGGCGAGCCTTCGGCCTTCAACTCCTCCGCCGTTTTACCGAAGGCCAGTGCCTCAGCCTGCGCGAACAGATTTGCCATCAGTAAATCATGGTGGTCGGTAAATTCACTCAGTGGTTCGCAAAATCCGATCAGATCACACGGGATCAACTTCGTTCCTTGATGAATGAGCTGGTAAAACGAGTGCTGCCCGTCGGTTCCCGGCTCGCCCCAAATGATCGGTCCAGTCTGGTAGCTCACGGGCTGGCGGTCGAGAGACACGTGCTTGCCGTTGCTTTCCATCTGGAGTTGTTGCAGGTAGGCTGGAAAGCGCTTGAGATTGTCCGCGTACGGCATGATGCCGATGGTTTGCGCCCCGAAAAAGTTGTTGTACCAGATGGTCAGCAAGCCCATCAGGATCGGAAGATTCTTCTCCAGCGGCGCGGTCCGGAAGTGCTCGTCCATGTCGTGAAATCCGGCGAGCAGCTCTTCGAATCCCTTGGGCCCGATCGCGATCATGGTGGAAAGTCCGATCGCCGAATCCATCGAATAGCGGCCTCCGACCCAGTCCCAGAATTCGAACATGTTGGCGGTGTCGATTCCAAACTTGCTGACGCCCTGCGCGTTGGTCGAGACTGCGACGAAGTGCTTGGCCACGGCGGCATCGCTTTTTAGCGCATTCACAATCCACCGGCGCGCGGTCGCAGCGTTGGTCATGGTTTCGAGCGTAGTGAAGGTCTTGGAGGACAGAATGAATAGGGTTTCAGCGGGATCGAGGTCGTGTGTGGCCTCGGCAAAGGCGGCGCCGTCGACGTTCGCCACAAACCGGAACTTCATCGCACGGTCGGTAAAGGTGCGGAGCGCATCGTAAGCCATCTCTGGCCCCAGGTATGAGCCGCCGATACCGACGTTGATCACGTTCTTAATGCTCTTGCCAGTGTGCCCCTTCCATTCTCCGCTGCGCACGCGTTCCGAGAATGCGGCCATCTTATCCAGTACTGCGTGCACCTCGGGGACAACGTCTACGCCGTCCACATTAATCTGCGTGCCTCGTGGGGCGCGCAATGCAACGTGCAGCACTGCGCGACCTTCGGTGATGTTGATCTTCTCGCCGCGAAACATTGCGTCGCGACGGCCAGCAACGCCCCGCTCTTGGGCCAACTGGATCAGCAGCCGGACGGTTTCATCGGTGACTCGGTTCTTCGAGTAGTCGAGGTATACCCCGGCGGCCTCGGCAGCCAAGCGGTCGCCGCGCTTGGGATCATCGGCAAACAACTGCCGCAGTTGGATGTCCTTCATCTTCTCGTAATGTGCTTGCAGCGCCCGCCACGAAGGCGATTCCGTCAGTCGCTGGTTCATTTTTCTAACTCTCCCTCGTTTTCTTTTTCCACCGTGGGATTAATCCACGGTCCGTCGCTAGCGATGAGCTGGTCAGCCCCGCCGGGCCCCCACGTCCCCGGCTCATAGGGATGCGCCGGCGTAACGTTGCCCAGGATCGGATCGACCGCACACCACTGCGCTTCCACTACGTCTTGACGGGTAAACAGCTCAGTCAGTCCGCGCATCGCGTCGCCCAGCAGTCGTTGATACGGCGGTCTGTCGTCCCCGGCCTGCTCGGTGAGTGTGAGCTCCACGTCGGTGCCGGTCATCTGCTCGCCCGGCGTCTTGACCCGCACGCCCATTCCGATGGCGATGTCGGGATTGATTCGCATGCGCAGATGTGCGGACGTGCCGGGCACGGTCTCGCCAAAGGTCTCCATTGGCGGCCGTTTGAATTCAACGAACACCTCGGTCGCAGTCACCGGCAGCATTTTTCCCGCGCGGATATAGATGGGTACGCCGGCCCAGCGCCACGTTTCGATAAACAGCTTCAGCGCAACGAAAGTCTCGACTGTAGAAGCTGCGTCTACGCCCGGCACTGATCGATAACCGTTGTACTGGCCGCGCACCACGTCCGCCGGAGCAATCGGCCGTACCGCCTTGAGCAACGCAGCCTTCTGGTCGCGCCACGCGTCGTGAGCCTCCCCGGTCGGCGGATCCATGGCCAGGATGGCCAATACTTGCAACAGGTGATTTTGAACCACATCCCGCACCGTGCCAGCCTCGTCGTAGAACTTGCCGCGATCCTCGACTCCAAACTTCTCCGCCATGCTGATCTGAATGCTTCGCACGTAGTTGCGATTCCAGATCGGTTCAAACATTGGATTAGCGAAGCGGGTATAGAGAATGTTCTGTACCGGCTCCTTTCCCAGGAAATGGTCGATGCGGAAAATTCGTTCTTCAGGGAAATACCGGTGCAGAATTCGGTTAAGTTCTTGTGCCGATGCCAAGTCATGCCCGAAAGGCTTCTCCACCACGACACGTGCATTTTCAGCGCAGCCCGACTTGGCCAGTCCCTCGGCAACCGTGCCGAACAAGCTGGGTGGAATTGCAAAGTAATGCAGCGGTTGTTCTGCCGAGCCCAACTCTTTGCGCAGTTGGGCGAAAGTCTTCGGATCGTTGTAGTCGCCGTCCACGTAGCGCAAAAGGCCGCTCAGCTTTTTGAACGCGTCCTGGTCGAGACCGCCGTGTTTCTCGAGGCTGTCCTTAGCGCGCGCTTTCAGTTGATCAAGATTCCAACCTGCTTTCGCCACGCCGACGATTGGCAGATTGAACCCTTCATCGCGAATCAGCCCCTGCAGCGACGGAAAGATCTGTTTGTGCGCGAGATCGCCGGTGGCGCCGAAAAATACAAAGGCATCAGACTGGAAATCTGCCATCAGGCCCCCTCCGTCTTGTCGGCAGCTTTCTCCTTGTGGCCGCCGAATTCGTAGCGCATCGCCGAAAGCAGTTTCGCAGCATATTCTTCGTTGCCACGTGATGCAAATCGCGAACTGAGCGCAGCGCTGATCACCGGCGCCGGAATGCCCTCGTCCACCGCTGCCTGCACCGTCCACCGTCCCTCTCCGGAATCTGACACGCGGCCCACAAAATTCGAGAGATCAGGATTCTCTCGCAAAGCCGCGGCCGTCAGATCAAGCAGCCACGAACCGATGACACTGCCGCGTCGCCAGACCTCCGCCACCTCGGGCATGTCCATGTCGTATTGATAGAGTTCCGGATGGCGCAGCGGGGTTGTCTCGGCGTCCTCATCGCGCTTGATCTTGCCGACGTTCGCATTCTTAATGATGTTCAATCCCTCAGCAAACGCAGCCATCATGCCGTACTCAATACCGTTGTGGACCATTTTAACGAAATGTCCCGCACCGTTCGGGCCGCAGCGCAGGTAGCCGTTTTCTGACGTCGAAGGCTCGCCGGTCCTCCCTGGCGTCCGCGCCGCCGAGCCAACCCCTGGAGCCAACGACTTGAAGATCGGATCGAGATGACTCACAATCGCTTCCTCCCCGCCGATCATTAGGCAGTATCCCCGCTCCGATCCCCACACGCCCCCGCTGGTTCCGCAATCGACGTAATGGATGCCTTTGCTCTGCAATTCGCCCGCGCGCCGGATATCGTCATGATAATAGGAATTGCCACCGTCGATTACGATGTCGCCCGGTTCCAGCACCGGTATAAGTGAAGCCAATACCGAATCGACAACCGCGGCAGGAACCATCATCCACACAGCACGCGGTCTGCTGAGTTTTTTCGCAAAATCCGCGATGCCGTCGGACGCCTTGGCGCCTTTCGCCACTACATCTTTCACGGCTTGCGGATGCGTGTCAGATACTACGCACTCGTGGCCGGCTTTCATCAGCCGTTGCACCATGTTCGAACCCATTCGTCCCAGGCCTATCATTCCGAGTTGCATTCGTTTCCTCCTCAAATTTGTTTGATGCATATAAGAATGTTTCCGCTTGCTATGCTGACTGTAATCAGCGACGCGAGACCTCCTTAGGGTCACCGAACTGCAGAGTTGTTGATATATGTCCCGTGCTCTCAATCACTGTACGATTCTTGTCGATAACGACCTTCTTTGCGCGTTCGGTGTCCGAGATCTGTATGTTTTTCAGCGGTATTGCACCCAGGGTATGATGCGGTCCCAACGATTAGGAGATTGATGCCCGGCGCCAGCGCCAACCACCCTAAGGTCCGCCGCACGACCGGAAGGTGGAGATCGATGGAAGGGAACGTCTTCCCCCGCTAGCGCACGTACTCCGCAGCCTCAGCAAAATGCCAATTAGGATTCGAAGCAGGCCGAGAACGAAGATTCCGGGGAAGATAAGAAAAGTAGATATGCCAATATAAGGATGCGGCGGGCCGGGCAAAAATATCTCGTAGAACCAGAAGGCTTCGGTCGCAAGCGCCGTGCTGGTACTAATCACGGCGCCTGCAAGCGTGGCTGCGTTCTGGCCCAGAAAGAAGCTCGGCTGCAGCCAGCTTCGGATTCGTTCTCGCAGGTTCATGGACCGGCTACCTTGTAGCTTCGATTCGGTGCTGCGATCACGCCCTCGACTTGAAGAGAGACCTTCTAGGGAACTACGCTACTTCTTGAGAGACCGGATGTAGGCGACCAGTCCCTTAATGTCCTCCGTTTTCAGAGATGATCCATACTTGGGCATTTTGTTCTTGCCATTCGTGATGGCCTGGGCGAGTTCCGCGTCCGACATTCCCTGCACGGCGGCGGTGGTGAAATCGTGAGCGCCCATCTTCGTCCCCATTGCCGAACCGGTCCCGTCGGCTCCGTGACACGCGGCACATTTCGCCTCGTAGGTTGCTGACGCGTCTTGTGCTTGCGTGGACAACGAGAAAGAAATACGACGGCGATCGCCGTCGCCGTGGCGAACCCTTGCTTCCTGATCGTTTTCATATTCACGCTCCCTTTGATTGTGGTTACATTTGCGTCTTCAATTTAGAGATCCAGTATTATGAAACGCTCTTCACGATGCGGATCGCCTTAAAACACTCTGTAGCCGAGCGACAATCGCAACATCAAAATGCGTAACGCAGTGACTCGGTCACCGAGTTGGCATGAAAATAGCGTGGCGCTGTCGGGCCGACGAACGACCCTTCACCGTACTGGTAACAATTCCAGCCCATGTTGTAAGCCCACTTATGACCAAGATCCACGCTCAGGTTGGCCACCGGTTGCTGGTATTTGTATTGCACGGTGCCGAGAGGTTGCAGAACGTTGAACTGCGGCACGTTGCCGTCAACGCTGCTGATGCTGTAGCCGACGTTAGCGATTGCTCGCATCGCGGGTGTGAACCTGACAGTGGCCATTCCGAAATTCGTGTGGTTGGTGAAGTACGAGTTGCCATTAGATTATTGGAATAAAGAAGTTGCTAAGGCGCCGCTGTCATTGAGACAGCGGCACCCCTCGATTTCCATCATCTGGAACCGTTATTCGGCCTTGGCTATGTGGGCGTATCCGTCGAGTTCCTCCACCAGCGCACGCGCCGATGCAGGTACCGCAACGTTGCCGTGAAGAATTTCATGGCGGCTTACATCGTCGCCATACATCGCTTTATCGCCGCTCTTGTCGGCTTGCATGACGGCACCATCCAGGCTCACTCCGGCAAAAATACCTTTAGACCGTGAATACGACAGAATCTCCGCATTCAATTTAAGGTCAGTGGCAGCAGTGGCATTCCGGCCCACGGGTCCGGCCGCCACAGAAGCGTCGGCTCCAAGCTTAAATTTGTCGCTCATCAGGCTTTGCAGGGCGTGATCGTTCATGAAGAGCATCACGAGGTCGGTGGACGAGCCCCCGATCTGATAACCCACACTTCCGCCATCAATAGCCACAAACATGGGAGCGCTCCAGCCATGCTCGGTTCGGCAGGTTGCGAGTCCTCTGCCGTAGCTACCACCGAATATGAAGGCAAACTTCTTATCCCCTGGAATGATGGCAATACACTTTGCCGATTCCAGAAGGCCCGAAGGAATGCCCTGATCCGGAGTGTTCATGATCTCCTTGAAGACCTCGGCAGCTTTCTGGGTGCGGTTTACATCATCTTCTCGGTCAGAGGCGACGGCGGCTAGACTTGCAAACGCTACCAGAATTGTTACGGCCAAAATACGTTTCAACATTGTGATCTCCATTCACGTTTGAACTCGTTAAAAGCAAGGCCCACTCAGAGCAGCGTTTCCACGGTGCAAGTCACTCGAACGCACACCAGTGGGAAATTGGATTTGACTCGTCGCATTTCCTTTTCTGCTGACTACATCTGCGGCCTTAGACGAAATTCTAGGCGTTACCAATGGGTCATTACTGGTCAATAGTGAGCACTGCAACTGTTTGTGTTTTCGGCTAGTATTCTCGCGGCTGTAACAGGCAGCAGTGCGGCTTGTTCGCTCCTTCAGCCACGTTACGCGGAGGAACTTCTTGTGCCTCATCAATCGAAAGCAACGAAGGGGATGGTTCCTCCCAAGAAAAAAACGTCTGGAGGGCGCTCATCGAGGTAGGCTTTATCATCTTCCTGTCTTCCTGTTTTATTCGGATCTTTTGATGGAGGAATTTGAGCGTTCGGGTATGGGGGTGAAAGAGGGGCGTGTGGGCAATCGAAGATGTCTTCACTATTGCCAATTTCGAAATTGCCGCGACAGCCGGGCTCATTGGCTATGTCATTTTTGAATTTCTTCGGAAGACATTCCAGACAACGTTGTCTCTGATCTTTGGCAGCCAGAGAAACAACAATAGTGCACCGCGATCGAATCCTTCCAAACTCCTAGTTCCTTCTGGCCACCGGTAAACGACTCGAATGCATGGAACTGGGTGAGCCCAGTGCTGGGCCTCCGTCGCGACACGGGCAGAGGCCGCGGGTTCGAGCCCTGTTGTCCCGCCATAAAGCCTGGACGTTAGGACTCGGATTGGAATCGGCCATATAACGATGTCCACGTAGTAATCGGGGCAAGGCTTCGGCGCCTCCCTTATTGAACCAAGCAGCGCGACTCTCGAAGCGGACAATGTGGTCGAGCATATGCGGCGAGTCCTCGCCGCAGTTTGGGCGGCCCGTGTCCAGGTCTTTATCGCCCCGCATCATCGTTGGCGCGAAAGTGATCTGCATAGCTACTGGAAGACAGATCTGATAATCCCGAGATTGACAAATGAATGACGATGTCATCGCCAAATCGACGGCCGGACGCACTTGCCAGCAGTGGACGAACCTGCTCCTCAAGGGCACCACATTCGGACAGAACCTGTACTGATCTGAATTCGCTCTGCTACAATTCATTCACGGGGCAGGGACAGCTGCTCTGGGTTCGTGTTGCCTGTAGCACAGTTTTGGACCCCGGTTTAACTTGGTGTCCATGGTGTCATTAACCTCGGAATTTGGTTCTATGGGGTTGAAACAGGCGACGCAGGCGAATCGATTGAACCTGAGGAAAGCCAGTAATTACGCGGGTTTCCGATAAAGGTAAGAAAACAAAAGTGGGGACGTAGTTCAGTTGGTTAGAACGCTGCCCTGTCACGGCAGAGGCCGCGGGTTCGAGTCCCGTCGTCCCCGCCATTCTTTTCAAGCACTTGCAACCCTAGCGTCCGGCAAATCAGGGGATGTTAGGGGACGATAAGCGCCGAACGAGAATGGTTCCATCCGAAAACGGTTCCAAACAGCGCTCATTGGATTAGGTTTGTCTTCGGCAAAATACCCGTCGGCAAAATCGCGTCGACCAATTTGTCCTGTGCCAAGCGTTTGGTCTTCGATGTCGCCTGCAGGTATTTGTTCGTGACATGAAGGTTGCTGTGCCGCAAGTAGTCGCGGATTGTGAGTTGGTGCTCGCCCATCTCCGCCAGCATGGTTCCAACCGAGTGCCGAAAGGTGTGCCAGCCCACACCCGTGATTCCGATCCGTCTGAAAGCAGGCTGAATTTTCTTTTTCAGGACTGAATCTAAATCTAACGGCTTGCTGCCCCGCAGTCTTTCGGAAGGGAATACGAAGTCTTCCGGTTTGTTGTAGAGACTTTGCGATCTCCACTCCTGCAAGGAGTGCTTCAGGCTTGGATGCATCGGCGACAGCTTTGCAGACGCTTCCGTTTTTGTGTTCTTCAGGTTTCCACCTCGACGCCAGTAGTACGAGTGTTGGACGCTGATGCTCATGTTGTCGAAATCGCATGACAGCCAGCGTAGCGCCCCAAGTTCGCCTTGACGTATACCCAAGGCGCCTTCTAGAAACACGAGCAACTGATCCCGAAACTCCAGTTCTGCCAACCCGAGCTTGACCTGTTCCGATGACAAAACCAAGGGGGATCTCTGACGTTTGGCGCTGATCCGTACGCCGGTGCTCGGGCCTCGCTTGCCTCCACTCCCTACCGGTATCCCTGAAGATATGGGATTGTGGCCACAAAACTCCCACCGAACGGCGTGCGAAAACAAAGCCGACATCACATACTTGATTTTGGCTTTCGTTCCATCCGCAACTCCGGTCGCCCGCAGCCAGCTCTCTACCTCGACAGTTTTGACTTGTTCTAGTGGTAGATTGCCCCAGCATGGGACAATCCATTTTTTTCGCGTAGATTATGTACGCGTCCTGTGTGGATAATGCTTTGAGAGGCAACTCCTCTTGAGAGTAGTGCTCCCAGAGCGTGTTGATTGTGGTTCGCCGCAGGTTCCTGTGTTCGCAGCGATTGTTGATGGTTAGCCGAAGAGCGTCTGCTGCTGAGTGTGCCGCAGATTCGGTCGGGTATTTCTTCACATCCCCAACCTGAGCTTTGCGGTGCATCAGTTTCCCGTTGATGTCTTCTTCCCACCATCGGTAGACCCAGACTGCCGGTCCCTTCTTCCGCTCTTCTCGTTCGACGCTTCCGTGTTGGTAACGTGTCCGTCTAAACAAAGTTTCTCCTTTGCTTAAACGGTGTCGGCGGACACCGTCAGAATAGATCGGCGATTCGTTTCGGTCGAGATGTTTTTGTTTCGTGCGAAGAGTTCGAGGGTGCATTCTAAGGAGCATCGACTGCGTGGATATCCATCCGAGGTGGCGGGGGTTGGGGTCGGTCCGGCTGCCGTCGACAGGACTATCGACATCTTCGGCCCCGGTTGTGGTCTGGTAGCGTGCACGGTCGAAGTTCACAATGACACCGACACTGCCGAGCAACTGCACTGGCATGGCCAAATGGTTTCCGCTGACAGAGATGGTGCTGCCGAAGAAGGGACGCCTTTCATCCCGGCGCGCGGAATGCGCCGGATTGTGTTCATCCCGCGACCCTCAGGTTTCCGTTTCTACCACACACATAATCGGGCCGGGGCCGATCTCCACGCGGGACAGTACAGCGGCCAAGTGGGGCCGGTTTACATTGAACCCAAACACGAGCCGGGCAGCTACGATCGAGAAGTATTTCTCGTCCTCAAAGAATTCGAGCCGTCTTTCAGTCAAGGCGGTGACATGGCCCAGGATTTTCTGACACCTGCCACACGAGTGAAAGAGCTGGAAACATCTGCCGAGTCTGCAATGAAGGCTTCACTCGCGAAGGGGATGCCGCACGGCTACGAAGTTGGCTATCGATATTTCACGATCAATGGTCGCATGCTGGGGCATGGCGAGCCGGTGAGAGTCAAGCAGGAGAAAGTGTGCTCTTTCATGTGCTTAATGGCAGCGCGACCGAGATTCGAAGCTTGGCGCTGCCGGGGCACACTTTCAAAGTGCTCGCTCTAGACGGCAATGCGGTTCCGACGCCTGCCGAAGTCCCGGTGCTCTGGCTGGGAACCGCGGAGCGCATTTCTGCACTTGTCGAGATGAAACATCCGGGTGTGTGGATCATCACCATGTTTGTCCACGTCGGCCTGATGCTGCGATGCCTCTTTCATATGCTCTTTGTGCATGGGGCAGGACTGCATGTCCTGTGCTGACAGTTGCAGCCCGCTGAATAGAAGAAATGCGATTACTGTCTTCATGGTTTCTTCCTCCTCCGAAACTTACTTGCTGGAGCGCCAGACTTCATTACCGCGTCACTGAGCGAGTACAATAAGTGCGATTTCTGCCCGGCTCCCGTTCGCTGAATCCGCTGTTCCCAATCCGCCAAGACCTTTTGCACATATCGTTTCGTACGCTTCAGCGCCTCCAAGTCTGCTTCGATTCCCTTGAGCTTTTCTTGCGCAAGCTGGTAAACGCGGCGGCAGGGAGCGCCTCCAGCGTCACGAGCCTTCAGGACTTCAGCCAGCTCTGCTAGCGTGAAGCCGAAACGTCGCCCACGTGTACAGACTTTGATCGGACGTTGTACAGGCGATTCCTGATTACCTCTTTCCCCGCAAGTCCCTATACAAAGGAGGGGATAGCCACGCTTGTTCACTGAAGCTGTCCTACGCACTGGGGAGAGATCATGACCGCTGCGGATGTTCTGATCGAAACACTGATTGACTGGGGCGTCGATATCGTCTTCGGGTTGCCGGGAGATGGGATCAATGGCCTGATGGAATCACTGCGGACCCATCAGGAGCAGATTCGTTTCATTCAAGTGAGACACGAAGAGTCGGCGGCTTTCATGGCCTGCGCCTATGCCAAATTTACAGGACGACTGGGCGTCTGTTTGGCGACGTCAGGCCCCGGAGGAATTCATCTTCTCAACGGCCTCTACGACGCCAAGATGGACGGCCAGCCGGTACTGGCAATCACCGGTTTGCAGTTCCATGATCTGATTGGAACCTTTACCCAGCAAGACGTCGGACTTGACCGGCTATATATGGATGTTGCTGCGTTCAATGAGCGGATTATGGGTCCGGCGCACGTGGAGAACGTCACCGACTTGGCTGTGCGCACGGCGCTGTCGTATCGAACGGTGAGCCATCTGACCTTTCCGGTGGACTTTCAGGAAATGGAAGTCAAGAGTCGGCAGCGTTCCAAACGCAATATCCCGCACCATACCTCCCATGCCGAAGCGGGCGGCGCCATGCTGGCAGATCCCGATGATCTGGAAAGCGCAGCGCAAATCCTTAACGACGGAAAGAAGGTTGCAATCCTTGCGGGGCGAGGAGCCCTTCAAGCAACGGCGGAACTCGAACAGCTTGCCGAGGTTTTGGGCGCTCCGATTGTGAAGGCGTTGCTCGGCAGGGCTGCGGTGCCTGACGACAGTGCATACACGACGGGGACGATTGGACTGCTTGGTACAAAGCCGTCGCAGGAAGCGATGGAGACTTGCGACACCTTGCTGATGGTCGGAACCTCCTTTCCATACCTTGAATTCTTGCCTAAACCGGGCGAAGCCAAGGGTGTGCAGATCGAGATCGATCCGAAACGCATCGGCCTAAGATTTCCCGTAGAAGTGGGCCTGGTCGGTGATTGCAGGCGTGTTCTTCGTGACTTATTGCCGCGACTCAAACGGAAAGAGAACCGCAGCTTCCTGGAGAAAGCGCAGAAAGGCATGGAAGACTGGCGCAAAATCATGCATAGCCGTGCCTCGCGTCGCGACGTACCGATGAAACCGCAAGTCATCGCACACGAACTCGGCGTGCGTCTGCGCGAGGACGCAATTGTCAGCTGCGACAGTGGAACGATCGCCACGTGGTGGGCCCGCCACATTCCCGTTAAGAAAGGACAGATCCATAGTCTTTCGGGCAATCTTGCCAGCATGGCCAATGGGCTTCCCTATACGATCGCGGCCCAGCTCGCTCATCCGAGCCGGCAATGCGTCGCATTCGTGGGAGACGGCGGTTTCTCGATGCTGATGGCTGATTTTGCAACCGCAGTGAAATATCAACTTCCCGATCAAAGTCGTCATCGTGAAGAACGGCACACTGGGCCAAATCAAGTGGGAGCAGATGGTATTTCTCGGGAATCCGGAATACGGCGTCGACTTGCAACCGATCGATTTCGCCGGCATCGCACAGGCCTGCGGAGGAATTGGGTTCACTGCGGAAGATCCTTCAGACTGTGGACGCATCGTAGAGGAATTCCTCGCGACGCCCGGGCCAGCGGTTCTCCAAGCGGTCGTCGATCCTTTGGAGGCGCCGCTTCCTGCCAAGGTTACAGCGGATCAGGCCTTGAAATTTGCCGAGTCCCTTGTACGCGGCGAACCGAATAGAGGCCAGATCGCCCTCGCCGCCTTGTCAGAAAAAGTTCGCGAGATGATTTGAGTGAGGGCGCGACCTCGACCTCGGGTCAATGCCATGAAGCCTGCGTCCAGCCTTTCAAGGAACAATCCGGAAGCGGCAGGTCATACACCGCGGCAGGCCTGGTTCCCCTCGCGGCACGATTCCCGTGCTCACGGAAAGCCGCGAGCGCGTGTAAAGCCTGCGATCTATGGAAAACAGCAACGCAGACGGTCTTCGGCGAAGGAACGTCCAAGGCCACAATCATGATAGTGGGCGAGCAGCCAGGAGATCAGGAAGATCGTTTTGGGCGGCCTTTCGTGGGGCCGGCCGGAAAACTGCTCGATGAGGCGTTGGCCGAGGTTGGCATCGATCGCGCGACTGTTTACGTCACGAACGTCGTTAAACATTTCAAGTGGTCTGCATCGGAACGCGGTAAGCGACGTATTCACAAGAAGCCGCGTCAATCCGAGATCCAAGCGTGCTCTCCCTGGCTGGAAGCTGAGCTTCAGACAGTAAGGCCAAAGATTCTGGTGTGTATGGGCGCCACCGCTGCACAAGCACTGTTAGGAAAACAGTTCAGCGTGACCCGATCGCACGGTCAGATTGTTGCGTCTCCACACGCCCGGTTTGCGATCGCGACCATGCATCCATCCTCGATTTTGCGTTCGCCCGATGCCGCGTCGCGTCAGCGGCAAATGGCTGAATTCATAGACGATTTGAAACAGGTGGCTCGTCTTGCGGCGAAGAGGCAAGCGGCATGAAGCACCATTTTCCACCGGAGGAACCAATGAGCTCGAAATCTTCTGGATCCAAGATTCGATATGCGGTGGTCGGACTGGGCCACATCGCGCAGGTGGCAGTCCTTCCCGGGTTCAAGAGCGCACAGAACTCGGAAATCGTGGCCCTGGTATCTGGCGACCCGCGAAAACAGAAGGCCCTCGCCAGGAAATATCGCGTTACGCAAGTGTTCTCGTACGAGGACTACAACCAGGCTCTGTCACTGGTGGACGCGGTCTATATAGCGTTACCTAATCATCTGCATAAGGAATATGCCGTTCGTGCTGCCGAGGCAGGAGTACACGTGCTGTGCGAAAAGCCGATGGCAGCTGACCGAAGAAGAGTGCGAGGCGATGATTGCCGCGGCTGAAAAGAATCGCGTCAAACTCATGGTGGCTTACCGGCTGCATTTCGAAAGAGGAAACCTTGAGGCCATTCGTACACTCAAGAGCGGACGTTTGGGAAAGCCACGAATCTTTAGCTCGGATTTTGCCCAACAGGTCAAAGCAAACAATGTTCGAGTGACTGAACCTGTCAGTCGGGGCGGAGGGCCGGTCTATGACATGGGTGTGTACTGCATTAACGCGGCGCGATATTTATTCGGAGCGGAGCCAACAAAAGTGCTCGCCGTGAGCGCGAGCAGCCGGGAGCAGAGGTTTCAGAAAGTTGAAGAGATGATGTCGGCCATTCTTTATTTTCCCCAAGAACGTCTTGCTTCGTTCACATGCAGTTTTGGAGCTGCTGATATCAGCCGATTTACCGTCTTGGGAACTAAAGGAGTACTTACTTCAGATCCGGCCTACGAATATGCAATGGATATAGAGCAGGAAATCATTGTTGGGGGAAGGAAATCGAAGAGAAAGTTCGCCAAGCGGGATCAGTTTGCCGCGGAGATCACTTATTTCTCTGATTGCATTCTTAAGAACAGAACACCCGAACCCTCCGGACTTGAAGGATTGGCCGACGTGCGGGTCGTGCGCGCCCTGTACGAATCGGTCCGCACAGGAGAGTTGCGGTCGCGTTACCTCCGCTCCCCCACAAGAAAAAGCCCAGCATTATCCAGGAGATTCATCGGCCCGCTCACGGCAAGCCGAAAACCGTCAATTCTCAGTCCCCAACTCGTGAGTCCGCGTGAAGAACAGTGACAGCGCGTCTTACCGATATTGTTGTGACGCGGCTCGTCAGCCTGTCCACTTAGAGAATCGGGCTCAAGGAAGACTTTCTTGATTGTTGGTTCCTTTCAGCCGAATATGCGTTTCCAGCCGAGCGATCGCCAATTCAAGTCTTTCGACAGTCAGATCCCGGCGAAATCGAATGCCTGCTGCCCATGGTGATCCCCTTGTCGAAGAACTCAGCGACGGAAAACGGAAAGATCCCCTGCTTAGCGTCAGCCTTCGTGCCTGGATCCGGAGCGGCTAATTTTCAGCCTCTTGTTGCAGCCGAAATGCAGCGCTTACCTGATCAGTACCGGGTTGCTGCCGCGGATGGTCATTTGGAATTATTCAAGACGACCACCAAGTACGATGGCAAAGTAGGACGCGAACAGCATCATTCCCAACCGTGCAACGACTCCCGCTTCAATGTGAGCTGTGGCGATCGGCTTAGCCGCGACCGAGCTGGCTGTCAGGGAAGCTACCGAAGTGGATCAAGAGCAACCTCGAAGATAGTAATTATTCAGAGCTTCCTAAGCTTTGCCGCCAACTCAAGTGCATTCGGAATTGCAGCGCCGAAAGCGGTGTTGTCGAAAATACACCATACACGCGCTCTTGCACCTAAACTTGCCGCTTGCGCGACGATCATATTCAGGGAGTCGCTGGAGTAGGCAGAGAAATATCGACGGGGAGACCCATGGAGCCGAAAGTAAGCCAAGCTTGCCAGACCACCGGGCCGAGCGGCGGCAGGTACGCACGCCGGGTCGGCGGCTACGCGGGCAATCTGATATTCCATCAGCAAATCATCAACTTGGAGATCGAACCAGCTACCGTGGCGTGGCTCCCATACAACGTCCCCTGAAAAACTCCCACGAATCAGTGCGAGGAACTTCCTTGCGCGGGCATAGTCGAATTCCAGACTAGGCGGCAGTTGTATGAGGACCGGACCAAGCTTTTCGTGCAGACAGTTGATCTGTTCAAGAAACGCCGACAAGACCTCCGAACTACAATTCAGCCTCGCCTCATGCGTGATTGCCTTGGGGGCTTTGACTGAAAAGCGGAATTCAGCCGGCACCGACCTAGCCCACCTTTCCCAAGTTTCTTTCTTGTGCGGGCGATAAAAAGACGAATTGATCTCGCAAGAGTTGAACACTTGCGAGTAACGCTCCAGGTGGCTTCCTCTGGACGCGAAATGCGCAGCGGCCAGTCGTGGAATACTCCATCCTGCGCATCCGACTCGAACAGGCTGCCGCGACAAATTGCGACTTTCTTTAATCGAAACGTCGGATATGCAAGGTTCCGTCATTTCCTCGGGGTAATCCAATCGTGGAGGATCTGCTCGTCAGCGGGGTAGAGAGGTTTCAAACGTACCGGATCTGCCAGCCCGTTCTTCTTGCCCATTTCGAATTGTTAATCTCCACTCTACTGAGTCGAGTTGCTCAAGCTGCTCAATCAATCTTGCCGGCACATTGTGCATGCCCGCATTCGCAGGCAAGCTCAGGACCGGTCTTTAGCGTTTCGCAGTGTGGGCTGCAATATCGGCTGTCATTTCCAACTAAGCAACTGCAGCCGGTGTGCGCACATCGATTTTTCTTATTGTCGTCCATTGGGAAATCCTTTCAGTTTGGTTGTTGGGAAATCGTTCTTGTGACGTATCGTTTTGTGTGAAGCGAATGATTGTCGCCTCAGCGAAAACCCCCAAGGAGGTAGGCGATGAGCAGGATCAACAGAATGGTGCCCAGCCCAATACCAGCACCACCTCCATAACCCCAGCGGCTATGACCGTAATAACCTCCACCGCCGCCCAACACCAAAATCAGGATAATGATCAGGATCAACATACGATTTCTCCGTTTCTGTTTACCTTGTCTGGAATTTCACCATATTTTTCGCGTTGAAGCGTCAAAAAACATCCGCTCTCAGCGAACCGACACATTCGGTCCTGCCTTAAGCCAGCACCCGTACTGACTTTTCCCGGTTCCATTGTCTTGTCTTAGCTGCAGTGATAAACGCATTCTCCTCGTTGGCGCTGACCACGCCGCCGTCTTTTCCGATATTGGCCGCTTTCAAAAGCGATTTCGCGCCCTCGTCGGCGGCAATGGCCTTGAGATGACCGAACGCATCCCGCACAAAGTCAACTGCCGCACTCTCTAGCGACAGTGCTTTCGCGCCCTCATCGGAGAGGATTACCGCGACTGCGTCGAATAGCACAGAAGGCATGCCGGCCAGTTGGCCGTCTGCCGACATCATCGACCCGCCCGCGAGCTTTGCACCGCCCACTTTGGGCGCAATGATCTTAACGGTGGCGCCCGCTTCAATTGCGGCCTTCTTGATCTTCTTGATGAGATCGCCGTCCGAACCATCCGCAATCAGGATGCCGATGGCGCGGCCCTCCAGCGTATCTTTCATCTTTCCAATAATCTGCAACGCAGGCGAGGGTTTCAGTTTCTGTACGGGTGCAGCGGGCTTGGGCGCGGTTGGCACTGTCTCCAATCCCAGACCGTCGGCTACGCGATGGGCAAGGTCCTCTTCAATATTGCGCAGGTGGCCGACCATCGCTTCCCGGACGTGCAGGTGCTCGACCTTTGAAAGCTCAAACACCAATGCGGAGGCGATATGCGCCTGCTCGTAGACCGTTTGGCTGAGATAAAACTGGCGAGCCTGACTATAGTGATCGGCGAAGCTCTCGGGCCTGACTCGGCCTTTATCTCCGGTTTCGTTGATCGCGACACTGCGAAATCCGTTTACAGGGCTCTCGCGTGGTGAATTCTTCGACAAGGAATTGGGCTCATAGGAAACCCGGCCCTCGGGTTGCTCCATCTGCATGTGCCCGTCGCGCTGCTGGTTACCGAACGGACACTTGGGAGCATTGACCGGAATCTGGTGAAAATTAGGCGATCCCAGGCGCGAGAGCTGCGTGTCTTGATAAGAGAACAAGCGACCCTGCAATAACGGATCGTTTGAAAAATCGATGCCAGGCACGATATGAGAAGGACAGTACGCCACTTGCTCGGTTTCGGCGAAGAAATTGTTCGGCCAGCGATCCAGAACCATGCGCCCAATCACTTTCAAAGGCACCAGTTCTTCGGGAATCAACTTGGTCGCGTCTAGATGGTCGAACGGGAACGCGTCCGCTTCCTCTTGTGTAAACAGCTGAACCGCAAATTCCCACTCAGGAAAGTCGCCGGCAGCGATGGCGTCGAACATGTCGCGCCGATGAAAATCCGGGTCAGCGCCCGAAATCTTGACCGTTTCGTCCCAGATGGTCGATTGCAAACCCAACTTTGGGCGCCAATGGAACTTCACGAACGTCGATTCGCCGGTAGCATTGATCAGTCGAAAACTATGGATACCGAATCCCTCGATCATCCGCAGCGACCGAGGTAGGGTGCGATCGGACATAATCCACATCACCATGTGCATGGATTCCGGCGTGAGGGAAATAAAATCCCAGAACGTGTCATGCGCCGTCGCGGATTGAGGGAAGCCTCGGTCAGGCTCCATTTTCACGGCATGGATGAGATCTGGGAATTTGATGGCATCCTGAATGAAAAAGACGGGAATATCATTCCCCACCAGATCCCAGTTTCCTTCTTTCGTGTAAAACTTCACCGCAAATCCGCGTACGTCCCGAGGCGTGTCCACCGAACCTGCGCCCCCTGCAACGGTTGACAATCGTGTGAAGACCGGCGTCTTCTCCCCGACCTCGGTGAGTATTCTGGCGGTTGTGTATTTCTTGAGCGAAGAGGTCAGCTCGAAATATCCATGCACACCTGTAGCTCGTGCGTGAACGATACGTTCGGGAATACGCTCGTGATCAAAATGCGTGATCTTTTCGCGCAGGATGAAGTCTTCGAGAAGCACAGGGCCGCGCGGATTGGCCTTGAGCGAATTCTGATTATCTGAGAGGGCGACGCCTTGGTTGGTGGTCAGTGCTGGGTGCTGGCCCCCAGCAATCTGATGCACTTCTCCGCCCGCGACTGGTTTTGTCTCGGGATTGCCTGCCGATTGGTTTTTCGGGCTGCGCGTTCCAGAAATAGTTTTCGTTGTTTTTCTGACCATCAGCGGCTCTCTCTCAGTTTCTGCTCGGTTACTCAACCGAGGCAACGGATTCTTATGCGATCTTTACCGACTCGTTCGCCTCGGCAACCGATACCCTGTCCTTAATCGCGGCGTATTCGTCCGGCGACAGAACCATGCGGGAGACGAGTTCGAGCTTGGTGCGATACGGACGGTTTTCAATCAAACGCTCTTGGGTCTCTGCGGAGAGCCCCAGTTCCGTCAGTTGGTCGGTGTTGGCGGAATTTAAATCGATCAGGTGTTGGGAAACGAGTTCCTCGGGTGAGTGATCGGAATAATTCAGGTCGTCGTTGGTGAGATGAAAATTTCGAATTCTGCGGCGCCCGTAATACCATCGCCAGCCGTAAATAAGGATGGCACCTGAACAGAATCCGCCAATGATTGCCTTCGTGGATCTTTTCATCGTTGTTTCTCCGACGCGGGATCACCTTGACCAGCCGTAATTGGATGTTGTGTGAGTCCGTTGGGTTGTGATCGGCAAGCTCATGCCTGCCAAGCGGGGCGGCCTATGTATGCCGACGATTTCAGTCCTTTACTTCGTGTATGCCCAGTGATCCCCAGTCATAACCAAGGTCGCGTTGTCCGAAGGATTCGAGCCTAGTGAGGACGCGACACCAGGGTATGCCGTCTTCATCTCTGGTGAATTGGCCCAATCGGCAACGTTGGCGATTTGATAGTGGTAAGAGACGGCGACAGTTTTGGCACCTTCGCTATTCGTGCCCAACGTCGAATTGTCGATTGACGTGACCTCTCGATGTCCATAGCAGAAGTTGCCATATCCCGGCTGCGTGGAATCCGGGGTCCACGACGTCCGACCTTTCTCTGACAGGTCGTAATTGTTCACCTGCTTCGAGGCAACGATTAGAACCTTCTTCTCCGCGGTAGTCCGGGTGAGCAGGCCCTCCTGCGTCAATGCGTCGTATCCCTCAGTCTTAGCATCGTCCGACGTGGCTGCCTGGACGGGGAACTTCTTCGGCTGGGACCAGATGCAAACGGGATAAGCCTTGAAATGGTCGTTGATCGCCGCTTTATAGCTTATGTCCGTCTCGCTGCCGTTGTTACATGCTGTCGACACTAGCGCGATCAGACCCAAAACTGCTGCGTAACCCATTCGCTTAGTGAGCATAGGGACTCCCTTCATTCCAGATCTCATGAAAAACCCAAACGCCGCCCCTAGGGAGCGGCGTTTCCGCGATGAAAGATAAAGAATTTTAGGCCGCTGCTTTCTGCGGCGCGCCGCTCAATAAATTCGCGGCAATCTTCCTCAGTTTGTTTTCTGCTCCCTGTTCCTCGGCCAAGGATTTCTTTAGCAAGCTGACGACTTCCTTTTCACCAATCTGTTCCGCCAGACTAATTGCAGTTAGATAACCAGCTATTTCATAGTGCTCAACCCGGCTGCCAGCGCCGATGATGCCTAGATCAAGGACGGTTTCGTTCCCGTCCTCGCTCAATGCCTCCGCGCCTTCCTTAATGCAGCCTTCCATGCCGACGCACTTTTTCCCGCTCGGCTTGATTTCGAGAATCCCCGCGATCTGTTCGAGCCGCTGCACCTGCGCTTCGGTTTCCTTTAGGTGCCCTTTAAACGCATCCTGAAGAGCGGGATCATTCGATCCCTTTGCCATTTTCGGAATGGCTTTGGTGAGTTGCTTCTCAGCGGAATACAGATCTTTGATTTCGTCTTCCAGTAGATCCTTCAAGACTTCTTTTTCAGCCATGTTTAAACTCCTCATTGTGGAATCGTTCTAGTGCCACGCAACAGACCTTGGAACTTGCCGTGAACTTGACTTGTTTTCACAGTCAGTGACTCAGAAGCGCGATGAGAATAACAATCGGTATCGGCACGCCCAGAAGCAAAAGCAAAATTGAACGCATATAGCCTCCTTAATTATTTAGGTTCCTCATACAGAATCTAGACAGGGACGTGATCCCGCTGCTTTCCACCGATCGTTCCTGCGTAGCTTGCACAGAATGCACCGCTGAGTAGGGCCACAAATAGCCAAAGTGAAAGATGAGCGATCCCTTTTCGCACACGATCGGCCGATTCCTGAGCTTGGCCGAAGACATCGGTCACTCGCTTCTCCGCGTCGGATGCATTGAGTCCAGTCCGAGCCGATACCAATTGGGCCAGATATGACTGGTCCCCACTTGGCAGCGTTCCTTGGTGGAGGTCGTGAGCAAATATCCTCGATACCTCAGCTCGCTCGGACACATCTTGCTTCTCGACGGCAGAAGCGTTGCCACGAAGTAGCGTGTCGACGAAGTATGCGGTGGGATCGATCGCGGATTCCTGAGGGGAACCGGTCGTTGCCACAGCCTTCTGCGTGCCTGCAAAAGAGGCCGCTGAGGATGCCAGGAATCCGGCTGTAATCACCATTCCTACCGCCCACACTAGCAACCCGTGCGCGGTATCACGAAAATAGACTTCGTCGGTGTGAACCCCAGTCCATTTTGTTCGTAATCGGCCTCCCAGATAACCGCCAAGAGCAGAAGCCAGGATCTGAGTCAGGATGAGCCACACGATGGCCCCGCTTCCGATGGCCGCTGCAGAAGCTCCGTTATTTGACCAAGGGGATATGGCCGAGAACCCAAGTCCCGTTCCCAATGACAACAGGATGAGGGAAAGAGCTGCGGCCACAAAAGCGCCTCCAACTACCGCTGCCCATGACACGGCTGAAGTGTAGGCTTCGTTTTTTGCGACGTTCGAAGGTAACTCCCGATCTACAGCAGGGCGCAAAGGTTGTGCCGCCAAGAAGTGCCTCCTCAATTAAGTACGAAACTAAGACTCGGTTCGCTCCTTATCAGTTGCTTGTTAACTTCAGATTTTTCAGTTATTTGGAGGAGCTCTAATATCGATTGAAATTGAGAGAAGGGATTAAGATGAAGTCCAATGAACACTCCGCGAACCCGCGGGGGCAATCCGGTTTTCAAACGCATTGGGGGCATTTTTGCGAATGCTCTACCAGCCGCCAATCATTCGATCAGGACAAAATCGCCGTCGACCACGGCCGCTTCTATGGCCCTGACAAGCGCCTCGCCAGCCTTGCTTTTCGCGACATAAGCCTGAGCGCCGCTCTTCTTGGCTTGCTCGATGAAATGCTTATCCGCATGCGATGAAAGAATTACGATCGCTGTTTCCGGCAGCTTCGCCGTGATTTCCCGCGCCGCAGCGATCCCGTCTAGCACGGGCATGGTTATGTTCAGGACGACCACGTCGGGTTTCAGTCGCTGCGCTTCGTCGACCGCTTCGGCGCCGTCGCGGGCTTCGCCGCAGACCTCGAAACGCGGATGGGAATCCAAAATGTGCCGCACGCTTTTTCTGATAACCGGATGATCATCCGCCACGAGAATTCGCAGGCGTCGATCATGCAGCGGTTGCGGGCTTGTACGCAGATCGCGGGCGGACACAAAATAAAAATAAGGAGGTAGAACGCGGCAGGCCATACAGCGCAAATCGTATTAGCTAAGAAAAAGATGCCTAGTTCAAAGCGGCAGAGACGTTGCACGATCGAGCCGCCCCAACGTGGTTGGGTTGTGCCGGCGTCTCATTATCAAGCCGTAGTGATAACGCCTGGCACGCTTGCTTGTAGAGCCTCAGTCTTGCTCTTGTCCTCGGGCGATGCGCTTTTCGGGAGCGGGATGGTCGCGAAAATGCGGGTTCCGGAGCTGTCCGACTCAATCTTCATGATCCCTTCGAATTGACGCAGGCGTTCCCGCATACCCCCTATTCCAACACCTGAGCGTCCCGATTGAATCTCAGCCAAACGGGCAGGGGACATGCCCTTGCCTTGGTCCCTGATGACTAAGGAGATTTGATTCGGTTCCCGAGCAATCCGGATCGAAGCAGTCTCGCTCTCGGAATGCCGGTGAATGTTCGTCAAACATTCCTGCACCAGCGGTCAAAACCCGCCATCGCGCAACGTCGCGAGAACCGACATCGATTCCCGCTTCCCCAGAATTGGAGTGCCCAAATTCGATCACTGCAAGGGGATAATCGAGATCAATCCGAAAAACAAATCATTGATCCCTTCGTTAATCAGCGTCCCAACCCCTTTGGTCCGCCTACAGTAAACCCTTAGTACCGACGCAGTCTCTATTTACGTGCTGGCATCTGTTTATGGAGTATGCTGTTGATCAAGACCACATTTCACTCCGCCTAGATTTGCAGATTGCACGAAAATAAGTATCCAAATTGGGAATTCGCATGACGAAGGCCGCACTGAAGATCGGCAAGGAAAATCGTAGTCTGCCCAAGGCACCTACCGGCATTCAGGGCCTTGATGAGATCACCAAGGGTGGTTTCCCGCGCGGACGTCCCACGCTCATCTGCGGCAGCGCTGGCGCAGGCAAGACCCTGCTCGCCATGGAGTTTCTGGTTCGCGGGGCCACGGAATACAACGAGCCTGGCGTCTTCATGGCATTTGAGGAGACCGGCCCCGAGTTAACGCAAAATGTTCGCTCGCTTGGTTTTGACCTGGATGAGTTGGCGAAAGAAAAGAAGCTGGTCATCGATTTCGTTCGCATAGAGCGCAGCGAGATTGACGAAACCGGCGATTACGATCTGGAAGGCCTCTTCATCAGGCTGGGCGCCGCCATTGATGGCATCGGCGCGAAGCGCGTGGTCCTCGACACAATCGAAAATCTTTTTGCCGGACTGCAGAATCAGGGCATCCTGCGTGCGGAATTGCGCCGTCTCTTCCGGTGGCTCAAAGACAGGGGTGTAACTGCCGTCATCACTGCTGAGCGCGGCGATGGAGCTCTCACCCGTCACGGACTTGAAGAATATGTTTCCGATTGCGTGATCCTGCTCGACCATCGCGTGACCGACCAGGTTTCCACACGACGTCTGCGTATCGTCAAGTATCGAGGAACCGCACACGGCACCAACGAATATCCCTTTCTGATAGACGAAGACGGTTTCAGTGTCTTGCCCGTTACATCTCTGGGACTGCAGCACGAGGTGAGTGACGAACGAATTTCGAGCGGTGTTCCCCGTTTGGATACGATGCTGGGCGGCGAGGGATTCTACAGAGGCACCACGATTCTAGTTTCAGGTACAGCGGGTACAGGCAAGACCAGTCTTGCAGCGAAGCTTCGTCGATGCCGCTTGCCGGCGCGGCGAACGTTGCCTTTACTTCTCGTTTGAGGAATCCCAGGGCCAGCTTATTCGCAATATGCGATCCATCGGCTTGAACCTTGAGCAGTGGGCCAAGAAGAATCTGCTCCAGTTTCATTCCAGCCGGGCCACTTTCTATGGACTGGAAATGCACCTGGCGATGATTCACAAGATCGTTCAAGACGTCCAACCCAAAGTAGTGGTCCTTGATCCCATCGGCAGCCTCATTCAGGCGGGCAACCAGCGCGATGCTCACACCATGATCATTCGCCTGATCGACTTCCTGAAGCAACGGGATGTGACCGCTTTTCTCACCAATCTAACGTCCGGTGGAGAGGCGTTGGAGAGAACCGATGTTGAGATTTCATCCATCGTCGACACTTGGCTTTTTATGCGCGACATCGAACTGGACGGTGAGCGCAACCGCGCCCTGTACGTCCTCAAGTCGCGTGGGATGGCGCATTCCAACCAACTGCGCGAGTTCCTCTTGACCCCCCAGGGAGTCGATTTGCTGGACGTGTACGTGGGGCCGGACGGAGTGCTCACCGGATCGTCCCGCCTGTCGCAGGAAGCGCGAGAGAAGGCCGTCGCACTGGCGCACCAACATGACGCTGAGCGCAAGGATCGCGATCGTACGCGCAAGCGGGAAGCGCTGGAAGCGCGTATCTCGGCGCTTCGCAAAGAGTTCGAAGTGGAAGAGGCGGAGGCCGAAACCGCCAGTGCACAGGACGTGTCGCGGGAAGCGGTCGTGGAGAAAAATCGCGAAGCCATGTCTCGCAGCCGTCAGGCAGATGGGATTAAGGATGACATCGTTGCCAAGAGACGTAGAGGAGTCAGATGAAAAAGTCAGTAAAGGCCCAGGAGCAGACACCGCTCAGTTTGCAAGAGATCGAAGACACACAAGAGCCGACGCCAGAAACTTGGCAGCTTCGCCTGTACGTTGCGGGACAGACTCCGCGTTCGGTGGCCGCTTTCGCCAATCTCAAGAAAATATGCGAGGAACATTTAGCTGGGCGCTACGATATTGAAGTCGTGGACCTGGTGAAACACCCGCAATTGGCGGCAGGAGATCAGATTCTGGCCATCCCCACATTGGTGCGAAAGCTACCGCAACCGCTGCGCAAGATTGTTGGCGATCTTCGCGACACGGAGCGGGCGTTGGTCGGTTTGCAAATCCGCCCCGCCGCAGTGGGGGAGTGAAGTCGAGTCGGAGTCAAGGATTGATGAGGTTCGTATGAACAGCGAGATACCCGAAGCAGTGGATAGTAGGCAATTGATGGAAGAGGCGGAGCAAACTTTGCGCGCCATCCAGCACGGAACCGTTGACGCATTCGTCGTCGAAGAACTGGAAGGTCATCGGGTTTATACGCTGGAAGGTTCTGATCTTCCTTATAGCGCCCTGGTTGAGAGAATGCAACTAGGCGCCGCTATGCTGGACGCTCGCGGGTGTATCGTTTACTGCAATCTCAGCCTGGCACAACTGTTGCAGATTCCGCGGGAGACCTTAATTGGGCGATCCCTGCTGGATTCCCTTGCTTCGGAGGACCGGCTCATTTGCCAGAAATTGCTGCACGAGAATCAGATCGGATCGAGCGAAGGAGAAATGCGTTTGCAACTTCCTGATGGGAGTCTAATCTGCGCCAATTTTTCTTTCAGTCTATTGTCACGAGATAAATCGGCAACGGGAGTTCTGATCACTGACCTGACATTACAGAAGCAGCAGATGGAGTTTGCATCGCGTCTCCAGACTATGCAAGATGAGGAGCGCAGACGATTGGCTCGTGAACTGCACGACAGCGTTGGCCAAACGCTCGCAGCTCTTAGCATGAACATCGGCATAGTTCAGGCTCAGTCTCAAAAGCTCGATTCCGCCGGAGCCCGAGCCGTTTCAGACAATGCTGGACTGGTTGAACAGGTCTCCCGGGAGATTCGTACAATCTCGCATCTGCTGCATCCACCACTCCTCGATATCGCCGGCCTTGCCTCCGCCCTTCGCTGGTACGTCGATGGCTTCTCCGAGCGCAGCAATATCAAGGTGGATGTGGAAATCCCAAGCGACTTTGGGCGGTTACCGGACGAACTGGAAATTGCTATTTTCCGCATCGTTCAGGAATGTTTGACTAACATCCACCGCCATTCCGGGAGTACCACAGCTACAATCCGTCTCCATCAGGAAGGTGACCGCCTGACGGTTCAGGTTCAGGATAGGGGAAAGGGTATATCGCCGGAAAAACAACATGAACTGATCGAATTGGGTCGGGGCGGTGTTGGATTTGCTGGAATGCGAGAGCGGCTGAGACGGCTTGGCGGCACTTTGGAGATAAAGTCCGACGGATCTGGAACCATGATTTGCGCGCTGTTTTAGATGAGGTAGACCAGCCGTGCCACACCTCAAAATTGACCGGACTACCCGGCCAAAAGCGTGAAACCCTTTATATTTGAGGGAAATATTTTCCAGTCCTGAACGAATTTGCCCACGACAGCATCAGAGAGGTGTGCCGTTAAGCGCTCAACATCCATTGCCTGCCATCCGTATCCTCGTCGTGGACGACAATGCGGCGATGCGTCGCACCTTGAAAAATCTTCTCGAGATTCAAGACCATTGGAAAGTGCGCGATGAGGCGTCTGATGGACGGGAAGCTGTTGAGAAATTCGATAAAGAAAAGTTTGATGTCGTCGTACTCGACTTCCAAATGCCTGGAATGAATGGACTGGATGCGGCGAAACAGATCACATCGCGTTCCCCCAATACGCCCATCTTGATGATCACGCTGCACCACTCGCCTCAGCTTGCCGAGGAAGCCCGGAAAATCGGTATCCGAGGACTCTGCCCTAAGGGGAATATCGGATGTGTGGTGGAGGGCGTCGCGACAATTCTCGATAACAAGTCATACTTCAAGAACTGAGCTTTTGGTGCGGCGATTACGCGAGCTTCCAGTCAGTTCCATTAAGATCGGGGAATTTGCTCGGCGATGGCAACAATGGCGAATATGCTACGCTCACGTGCGTGGTTCTCTGGTAGAGAACGGCAACAAGAGCAAGAAATCATAGCCGGTCGTCGTAACGGCATCCTTACAGAAGCCTTCTCGTAATGGTCTACGCGGCCGGTTTCTGCGCGGCCGAAGTCTTCCCGTTACCAATTCCCGCATCTGACTTCTCAGTTGCCAATGGGATCGAAACGGCTATGGTCGTACCGTCGCTGCCAGATTTAATTTCAAAATGCCCACCTAAATCGTTGACGCGCTCCCGCATCCCGCTCAAGCCGACACCGAAGTGGTTTCCATCTGTCTGAGCTCCTTGGATTGCCACGACGGGCATTCCGCGTCCGAAATCTCTCACCGTGAGCACTGCTTGATGCTCACTGGCCTTCAGGTGAACTTCAACTGCGGAACTACCCGAGTGGCGATGCACATTCGTGAGACTCTCTTGCAAGATGCGGAACAAGGCAATCTCTGCCAATTCTGTTAACCGGTCAACTCCCTCTGGCAAGTCCAGCTTCACTTTGATTCCGCTTCGTTTCGCGAATTCATCCGTGTACCAGCGGGCTGCTGACGCAAACCCAACCTCATCTAACAGAGGAGGATGCAACAGACACGAGAGAGTGCGAGTTTCGACTAAGCTTCGTTCCACCGAGTCCAATGCCGAAGACAATACTTCGTCTTTATCCGGCGCATCTGAATGACGCAGCGATTCGAGGTTCATCTTGATGCTCGTCAAATACTGCCCCAAACTGTCGTGAAGATTACGCGCAATTCTTCTGCGCTCCTCATCCTGCGACCGCATCAGTTTGGCTGACAGCTGTTGCAGCGCACCGGTACGCCGCTCCACTTCCGATTCGAGATGTTCATTTGCAAGCTTCGCGGACTTCATGTACTGCAAAGTTTGGTAAGCTGCCGCCGCGAAAGTGCCAAGATTGTTCATGACACGCAGGTCTTCAGTGTCGAAACGGTGACTTTGGTCGTGGACGATGACCCAGATCGTACCGACAGCCTTCCCTCCGACATAAAAAGGAATTAACAGTACCTCTTCAATCCACGGAGTGACCGCCGCGAAATACGCGAAGTGCCGCTCGGGGTGGAACATGAGTTGGGCGGCGTTGCGGTCGAGGACAGTGCCGCAAGGACTGAAGTCGCGCGGCATGCCGCCTCCCACATGGGAGGCCCAAACGCCCGCCAGGGCAGGCCAGTAAAAACGCACGCCGTCAGACTCCAATAGGCTGATACCGCATGTTTGTGCGTGGCAGAGTTTCAGGGCGGTCTCCGCGAGCTTTTGTAGAATGTCGTTGGGCGACGTGGCCATCTTCTCCGCCAAAGCAATTAAGGCATCGTTCTCCGCAACATGGTTAGGAGCACGGGTTCTTCGCCCGCTCAACTGAGCCGTCGAGATGATCGACTCCAAACCGACTGTAGTCGGATTTTCAGAGTTGCTGGCAAGCATGGGAGAACCCCCTGCAAATTCCCGAATGTTTTCGAAAATGTACGGTAATAAAGGATACGGGCACGATCGTGCCTCGTTCTTGGAAAGCCCGCTGACTTCTATTGTACTCTTCGCGCCGAAAAGAACTGTCTGCTATTAGGTACGCAGAATCATCGGTTTCATTATTTGTATCGGAATCGGTGATCGCCCGTAAATAACTGATAAATCTAAACTTAATAAGCAACTGATCAGGACCGAAAGGAGTCCTAGTGTCGTACCTAATTGAGGAGGCACATATTGGCGGCACAATCTTTACCGCGCCCGGTCGCAGATCGGGAGTTTCCTTCAAACGTCGCAAAAAACGAAGCCTACACTTCGGGCGTATCGTGGGCGGCGGTCGTTGGAGGAGCTTTTGTGGCCGCAGCTCTTTCCCTCATCCGCTAAAGCCAGTGGTGCCGCGTCAAAGGACGATTAACATCTCCGTCCCGTATCGGATGCAACCCCAGTGCAATACCAGCATCCGTGTCGCCCGCGTTTGCAATCCTGCATGCGTTGCATGATAAATGTCTCTTCCGCACCGATCGTCCTTGCGAAATAACTTACTCGTAACCGTACCCGCCGCAATCGGCATCAAAAGACTGTGCCGCACCCTACACCGATCGTGCCGCCCGAAATCCGGATTGGTTGATGACAGCGAGCCGATGCGACGCAGCCTGCGGACTGTTGCTGGAGGGCCAGGACCACTGGAAAGTGTGTGATGAGGCCTCAAATGGTCAGGAAGCTGTCACGAAGTTCAGTAACAGAGAAATTCGATGTCGTCGTGCTCGATTTTCAGATGCCCGTGATGGACGGACTGGAAGCCGCCAGACAGATAATAGTGCGCTCGCCGGACACGCCCATCCTGATGGTGTCCATGCACGCGTCTCCCCAGCTTGCCGAAGAGGCGCGAAAGGCCGGAATTCGCGGGGTCTGCGGCAAGGCAGATATCAAATGCGTCGTAGAAGGGATCGAGGCCCTCCTTCTGAAGAAGCCGTACTTCCACAACTAGAATCATGAGAGCACCGCTGCCCGACGACCCGTTAACCAATTCCCAGCTCTCCGAATTGCTGGCGAATGCCGGGCGAAGATGCCAAGCCGCCACTGAGCAAGGCGTATCGCCGCGCTCCCGCAAGGCCTTGCTTTGGCCGGAAGAGGCGTCGTCGCTGTATCAGGCGGGCCGGTCGCTGACGGAATTGCCGGGCGTGGGACCTTACCTCGAAAAAGCCATCGGTAAGTGGATTGAATCCTCGCCGGCCGTAGGTTCTCCTCCCGATATACGCGAGAATTTCCTGACGAGAACACAAGTGCGGACGATCCTTGAAAAGCAGCCGTCCTGGGCATCCCGCGCCAGAGGAGATCTGCAAATGCACACGGAGTGGAGTGACGGCTCCGCCTCGATTCAGGAGATGGCGGAAGCGGCAGATGCTCGCGGATATGAATACATCGCCATCACCGATCATTCGAAAGGTTTGAAGATAGCGGGAGGCATCAATGAGGAGCAGCTACGGCAACAGGCGGAAGAAATTGCTGCCGTCAATGAGTCTCTGGGCGCTGCAGGCAAGACGCTGCGCGTGCTGCGCTCGATAGAAGTGAACCTGAATCCCGCTGGTCAGGTCGATATGGAGGTTTCATCGCTAGGTGAGCTCGATATCGTTCTGGGCTGCTTTCATTCCTCCCTGCGCAAGAAAGATGATCAGACCGACCGTTATGTAGCGGCACTCCGTAATCCCGCGATCCAGATACTCGGACACCCGCGCGGACGCATTTATAACTTCCGGCTGGGACTGAGTGCCGATTGGTCGCGGGTATTCGCGGTCGCTGCGGAATTGGACAAGGCAGTCGAGATCGACTCTTATCCGGATCGTCAGGACATGAGCATCGATCTGATCCGTCTCGCCGGTAAAGCAGGCTGCCGGATTTCTATCGGCACTGACTCCCATGGTCCATCGCAACTGGAATTTATCGAGTTCGGGCTTGCCGCTGCATTGAAAGCGAAGATCAATCCCGACCGGATTCTGAATTTCATGAGTCGCGCAAAGCTGATGGAATGGGCGGCAGGTCAGCGTGATCGCGATTCGGGCCGGCTAGCCTCTTAAGTTCTAGCTGATCTCGATGCGGATTCTACTGCCCCCACGTAACAATGAGCGCGACGGCAGCCCCTGCCATAGCGGTGAAGGTTATCCAACCGGCAATATTCAGTATTCTTCCATTCACTCGCTTGCCCATAATCTTGGGATCATTTGAAATCTTGAGAATAAGGATGAGTAGGGGAGGCGCGAGAAAACCGTTGATGACGGCGGTCCAGAACAATGCCCTGACGGGATTAATTCCTGCAAAATTGATCAGCATCCCGAGCAATGTCGAGATGGTGATCAGACCGTAGAATTCCTTGGCCCGGTTGGGATGCTTATCAAAACCATGCTTCCATCCGAAAGCCTCGGCGACAGCGTAGGCACTTGAGCCCGTGAGAATAGGAACTGCGAGAAATCCGCTGCCGATCAGTCCGATTGCAAGGAGCGCTTCGGCGGCACGTCCCGCAAGAGGTCGCAATGCTTGCGCGGCATCGGTCGCGCTTTGAATGTCGGTCTTGCCAGCTTTAAACAAGGTTGCAGCGGTGGAAAGGATGATGAAGTACATGACGATATTCGACAGGAGCATTCCCAAGTTCACATCCAGCGCGGCATATTGAAGCTCGGCGTCCGTAGATCCTTTGCGCTGTTGCAGCGTCTTGCGGCCCGCCGCAATTTCTTCTTCGACCTCCTGGCTCGATTGCCAGAAGAACATATAAGGAGAAATCGTCGTTCCCAAGATTCCGACGGTTAGCGCGAGGAAGGTGCGGTTCCACGGAAAATTCGGAACGAAGGTTCCGCGCATGACTTCCGCGAAATCCGGCTTCGAGAAGAAGGCGGAAAAGACATAGGCCAGAAGGGCCAGCGTGAGCCACTTGAAGATATTGGCGATCAGGCGGTACGAACCCCAGATCTGGAGCGCTATCACCGACAGGGCGATGGGTATGATCAGAGACCAGATGGGAATCGGGACGAGCAGGTTTATTCCGGCCGCGATAGCGCCGATATCCGCTCCGGCGTTGATGGAATTTGCGACTACCAGGGCAAACACGGTGACATAGACGAGATTTCTGGGGTAATGGGTCTTCAGCACTCCGGCGAGACCGCGACCCGAAACCATTCCAATCTTGGCGCACATATACTGCACGGAGGCCATCATCGGAAAAGTTACGAGCGCCATCCATAGTGTATTGAAGCCGAACGAAGCACCCGCTATGGCATACGTGCCAATACCGGAGGGGTCATCGTCGGAAGCGCCGGTGATGAGGCCTGGCCCTAGTACCCTGAGAAATCGCTTGAGGTTGCTAAGAGCAGAGAGCCGCGCGGCATCCAGAGAAGCCGTGCCGCCCGCCGGAGCGATTTCCGGAATTACGCTGCGTGTCCCGCGTCCGCGTTGAAGCTTCCGAGCCATTGGTACCGCCCATGCCCTGCTATTGCCCTTACGAATACGAGCACTCTGAAACAAAAAAACGTCGAATCCCTACGGAACCACTGCTTGGGATTCGACGCTGATTTCTAACGGATAAGACAAGAGTACTGTCTATGCTGCCTTTTTTTGAGGGAAGCGAATCAGCACTTTCGTATAACCCTCAATTCGCTGATCAAATTTGTCATAGGCATCGGGAGCGTCATCGATGTCGATGTGATGGCTTACAATCTGGCCCGGCTTTGCGCGCCCATTCACAATAAGATCGCGAAGGTATTCGTTATATTTCTTCACTGGCGCCTGGCCACTTCCCATGCTTATGCCCTTGTCAAAAAACTCGGCCACCGGGAAAGGAAAGATTCCTTGTTTAGCGTCGCCCTTCGCGCCGGGGTCAGGCGACATATACACGCCAATCATGCCGATGCTGCCCGTGGGATTCACCACTTTCAAACAGTTCTCCAGGACCTGCATCGGTTTTTCCTTTTTAGGGTCCGCGTCGTTTCGCGCCTGATAACCGACCGCGTCGATCGCGCAATCCACGCCCTTCATTTTCTCTTCCCCTGGGCGCAGCCCTTCCTGTATTCCCTGATTTTGTTTGCGCAACTTGAAGATCTGCTCTACCGGATCGCCGTGGCTGAAATCAACCGGAATCGCTCCCAATTCGCGTCCTTTTTCAAGGCGTTCAGGAATGCTATCGACAAGGTAGACTTCGGATGCGCCCTTGAGCAGCGAGCAGTAGGCGGAGAGCAGGCCCACCGGACCGGCTCCGAAGACGGCAACCGTTTTTCCGGCGCTTACGCATGCAAGTTCGGTGGCATGAAAAGCGGTGGGAAACACATCCGACAGAAGAAGGAAGTCATCTTCCCACTGATCACCTGGCCGTCCAGGCAGCTTCAGACAGTTGAAATCGGCGTGCGGCACGAGCACAAATTCCGCCTGCCCACCCTGATACGGGCCCATTCCTGCATAACCATAGGCGGCATGCGGTTCCTCGGGGTTCATAGTCAGGCAGGCTTCCGTGTGGCCGCGATGGCAGTTAAAGCAAAAACCGCAGGCGATATTGAAGGGCAGCACCACGCGATCGCCCGGCTTGATGCTCTCGACGGCCTCGCCAACTTCTTCGATTACCCCCATTATCTCGTGGCCGACGACAGTACCTTTGTCCAACGGAGTTCGGCCATCGTACATATGCAGATCGCTGCCGCAAATACCGGTCGTTGTGACTCGCAGCAAAGCGTCGGTTGGTTTCTTGATTTTGGGTTTGGAATGACTTGATACCGACATCTTGCGCGGGCCTTGATAGCTAATTGCTTTCATAACTTGTTCTCCTGGAGAAAATATGATGACCGTGCGAAACGAGGCACTCGGCTTACGAGCCCTTCTTCTTTGGAACCTTAGCTCCCTTTTTGCGCGCTTCGGAAAGTCCGATGGCGATCGCTTGCTTGCGACTCTTGACCGCCCCGCCTTTGCCACCTTTGCCTGATCGAAGCGATCCCTTTTTCTCGCGGTGCACCGCGCGCTCCACCGATTTGCCGGCAGCCTTGCCGTATTTGCGGCGTCCTGATTTTCGGGAAGTGCTCTTCTTTTTGGCAGCCATTTTCATCTCCTCGTGTTCGATCTGGGAAACCTACGATGCCGCTCACGCACCTCGCCGTTGCCGGATCTTGCGCTAGGTACGCGATTCTGAAATCCGCTTGATTCGGGGCAGGACTTCCTTGCCGTAAAAATCAATGACTCGTTTCTGATCCGCTTGGCCTGAATGAATGTTCACGATGGTGGCTCCGCTGCTGAAAAGATCCGTGATCGTTTTGATGTGAGCTTCCGGGTCCGTGCCGACCGGCCAGTCTCCATAAACTTTCTCCAGCGGTATCTCAGCGTCTGCCCTGCGCTGGATTTCCTCCGGATCACGGACGTTGTAGTACGACTTGAAGGCCTTGGGCCCGAAGCGCCATAACTCCGCGGCCGCCTCTGCGTCTTTCTTTTCGCCAACCACCACATACTGTTCGACGAGAACGGGCATCCGGCTGGCATCCTTGCCGGCGGACTTGGCTCCCATCTCAAACTCTGCTTTGTGCTCTTTCCACGTCTTCGGGTCGGTGACGAGGCCATCGGCATATTGCCCGGCACGACGCATCGCCTTCGGGCCGTTGGCCGCCATTAGCAGGGGAATCGTTTTCTCCGGCCGGTCGTAGAGTTTTGCATTCACGTTGTAATACTTCCCCTGGTGAGCGATTTGTTTGCCCGTCCACATCTGCCGAATGATTTCAGTGGCTTCGATAAGTCGTTCGGATCGCTCGGGCCATTTTGGCCACGAACCGGTTGCCGCCTGTTCATTCAGCGCTTCTCCGGATCCGATCCCTAGAAAAATCCTGCCTGGCGCGAGGGAATCCAGAGTTGCAAAAGCCTCCGCAACCACGGCGGGGTTATATCGGAATGTAGGGCAGGTAACGGTCGTTCCCATCCACACTCGCTGCGTGCGTTGGGACAGAGCACCCAGCGTAGTCCACGCTTCACCGCTGTGGCCTTCATTTGCCTGCCAAGGCTGAAAGTGGTCGCTGGTCGCCAGAAGATCGAAGCCGGCCTGCTCTGCAGAAACGCCGATATCAATCACCTGCGGCACTGTGAACTGCTCGTGGGCCAGCATGAAGCCGACCATCTTGCTCTCGATGGCCTTTTCAGGCCGGCCAGAGTTCTGGCTCGATGCCGCTGTGACGAACGAAGGAAGGGCATATGCTGACGCCAGCGTTGCCGCTGCCGATTTGAGCCAGATTCGTCGGCCTGGCAGTTGAGCCTGATCGCCCGAGGTATGTCGAGGAGGCGCTTCCATGGTGGTGTCCTGTTCCGGTTTTCGTGGTGCAAATATCGGATGTAAGTCGCGTTTCGATGCTGTGTTGCGGGGGGAGGTTGGTTTTCAAAAGCAAACCTTATCCCAGGCAACGAAGGATCGGCTCTCAAAGCTGTCCGGGGACGCATTCGACAAAGCGTACATGGCCGACATGGTGAAAGATCATAAAAGCGATGTCGCCGCCTTCCGCAACGAAGGCAAGACCGGGAAGGATCCGCAGGTGAGGAGCTTTGCCGCGGATACGCTTCCGACGCTGGAAGACCATCTGAAAAACGCGCAGAAGGTGGCTCCCAACGGTCGAGCGTAGCGCGATGGAAGCTCCGAAATAAAGGAGTTGTGGTAGACAGTTGAATGGCGGCGGGGAGTCAACATCCTGCGAGCCTCAAGACTTCGCTTGGACTCTGACATCGGACTGTGAGGCTCGCGGCCAAAACGCGATGAGTGGTAGGCGTCTGACGAGCTGCCGGCGATCATCGTCGCCGCCTTGATAATGCCATCCGAGCAGCCAACTCAGTCCACTGCGAATAATCGGCGCGATGAACCAATTGCGGTGCTCATACCCTTTGATCACTGTCATTGCTTCTTCTTCACTGAGAAAACGGTGCGATGCGACGAAGTGCCGTGAACCCACCGTCACTTCTTCGCCGGGCTTTGCCTCAATATTGCGAACCCAGTCAGAATTGGGACCGAATCCATTGACCACAAAGGAGGAAGAGAGTCCGCAGCATTTGAAAGCGCCCTTCGATCTAGTGGGGCGAAAACATGTGATAAGTTTAAACTCATGAGGTCCAAGCTCAGGCGTCCGCCCTTCGAAGCGAGTGTGATCCCTATTCCTCGAGGCTGTTTGATAGCTGTCCTGTTTCTCCCCATACGCCTTGTGTCGGTCGCACTGACAGGGTTCGGAGCACGCCTCAGAGCATTAAGTAGGAAACTCGCGTTTTGATGCGCATTCCAACGTCAAGTAGCAGGTCCGGACTAACGGAACGCGACTCTGAGCTTCCGGCTTAAGAGATAGAGCAGCAACGTACCAGCGATGATGACGCCGATTGCCCCTGGCAGCAAATCGCCCCTTACGACATTGACGATGTCTCCAATCAGTTGTGTGCCGATGATAGCGACGGCAAGTCTCCATCCCCAGACACGACGCCGTAACCATCCGACGCCCGATATGACCAGGGCCAGAGTGAGGAGGAGGAAGAGAGGGCCTACCTTGCTTCCCAAAGGAGAGATCTGCTTGTGGGCCGTCGGATTCAGAGTCCAAACTCGGTCAAGTGGCGTTCCGGGCAAGAGCAAGGTGGTCGCTGCAAGACTCGCCATCGTCGCGCCAAAGAACAAGAAAACGCCAATCGCAGCGAATCCGGGAGGTTTGCCATTGACTTCGATTCGGCCCCCGCCTTTCATGTCCCGACTATAAACTGGAAGATCTTGCTGCGCTATGAAACCGATTACGGCAGGGAATCAGACGACGCAGTATGCGGGGGGCGTAGTTCAGCTTGGTTAGAACGCCTGCCTGTCACGCAGAAGGCCGCGGGTTCGAGACACGTCGCTCCCGCCAATTCTTCGAATCGGCGCCGCATATGTTTGTCAAAACGTCAGGACCAAATTACTTCGCGGTTTCTTTGACCCGCCGCACTGCTAGAAAAGGTACCTACAAGCCGACTTGTCGTTACCTATCGGATCTCGGTGAGTGCCCTTGGCGATCATGCACTCACCGAGATCGCCGATTTCAGATGGCCGAGAAGCCGCCGTCGACAGCCAACTCCACCCCGTTCACGAAGCTAGAATCGTCTGAAGCAAGAAACAGCGCGACCGTCGCGACTTCCTCAGAACGACCCATCTTTCCGCGCGGGATCAGGGATTCGAACATCTCCTTCCCCTCCTTGGTGAGAACTTCTTCCTGCATCGGTATGGGCGATTGGCACCGTTGATTGTCAAATAGTTATCGGCGAAGCAACCATTGTTCGGCTATCAGGAAATATTTTGAACGGATCTGTGCCGAGCTGAAAAAATCGCCCTCCCCGGCTAGTTGCCGGAAAGGGCGGGGCGGAGAAAACGTTAAGGGCTTAACGCCTTAGGGAGCCAAATAGCCAAAGCTTTGGTATACGACCGTCGTTCCGGTGCTCGGTTTCCCATTGTAATTCCACAGATTCATGCCGACCAGGTATGAACCCTGCGGAATCCAAGTCGAGGGGGATCCGTTCCCGGTGAATGTCCATTCTGCGGGTCCGGTTCCCGAGGAGGTGACACTGCCGGTCGGGCTCAGGATCACGTAACTTGAGTTTTGGATCACGTTAGTCGGAGCCGATGTAATCGGTATCGTGCCTGCCATCAGGTAGAACTGAATTTCAGTGGAACTCCACACAAAGCGGGCCGTCGTCGTGGCGGTGCTGGGCGCGGGAACGTCCATGTCTTGCTCATTGTCCTCGTCATTTTCGTAGACCGAAGGATACACAGTGAAGTCCAAGTTCTGATTCGCGCCTTGACCGCCTTGGCCATCCCAGTTGGAAAACTCGACATCAATTTCGTTTTGTCCGTCCTGGCCTTGGCCATTCGCTGGGCCATACGGAAACAGTCCCACCACAATGTGGGGATCCATCTTGTAATAATTCGTGCCCGAGAGCACCCATTGATAGGTGCCGAATCCCATCTCACTGTTGGACCACATCTCCGCGGCAGAACTCGTGCTGATCGTCATGTGTAAGTTGCAGTTGGTATCCACCGAAATGTTGCTGCCTGAACTCTTAAGAGTTCCGCCTCCGGCGGTGGAACCGGCGGGATCGATATTCCATGTGATACCCGACCAGGTAAATGACGCGCCGTTAGATCCTGTATATGCTGCACAAGAGCTGCTCGAACTGGTGACCGTAAGCGTGGCGGTGGTCTTTTCCGTCAAGCTTCCGCTGGTGCCCGTGACGGTCAACGTGTAGCTGCCCGCCGCCGTGGAAGAAGTCGTAGATACACTGAGAGTAGAGGAACCGGAACCGCCGCCAATCGAAGAAGGATTGAAGGTACCGCTCGCTCCCGTGGGCAGACCACTGGCAGTTAGGCTCACCGTGCCAGTGAAACCATTTACCGGCGCCACGGAGATGGCGTAGCTGGTGTTCGATCCGGCTGTCACGGTTTGAGTGGAAGGACTCGCCGACAGTGTGAAGCTTGGGGAAGCGGAACTGGTGTAGATCTCGATTTCGTTCACCGTCCACGACCATGAATCGTCAATACTAGCCACGCGCACTTCGCCCGCCACCCGTACTCCTAGCACATTATTTAAAGCTGGCCCGCTAAACGTATAAGTCTTGCCCGCTGCTGCCGAGGTGTACGGATACGCCGGGCTCACCGTCCATCCCGAAACCGCGGACCACGAAGTGCCGTTGTAGGTTTGCAACGAAAGGTTAGCCTCGAAGTTTCCATTGCCATTGCTGTCGAGGGGTCCGTTGATGAATGAAACTGATGTGATATTGCTCTGCGCGGAGGGAAATATGACCCCGGCACCCTCGTACCGATTCGTCGAAGTTTCGCCTGTCGCATCGCAATTCAGCGTATTTGCCAGGTTTCCATCGTTAATGATCGTAGTCGCCGTCTGGTTCGTCGTCGCCGTCGAAGTCTTCATCCCGTACCAGTAATAGCCCTGGCCTTCGGGCGCAATATTGGTCTGTGCCGCGGCGGCACAAGCCAGCAGCAACGCTGTCGCAAGGCTTGCAACATATTTCCATTCCCGGCTTTTTCCCATATTTCCTCCTGACAATGGTCGTCGCCAAACAATGTAATGCCGGCGCGCTTTAGAGGATACGTTGTGAACGGTTCGGAACGGTATCGTGGCCGAGGATCACAGTCTGGATATCAGTCTTTTTCAAACGGTTAGCTCGTTGTATAGTCTGAGTGCAACCGCGCGACGCCAATCAGTATGGAGCCCAAGACCACGACCGAACTGTCCCCTACTCCGCCATTTCCGGCCGCCGAAGTGCGCGTTGCCCTCCGCGGCATCCTGCACAGCGAGGCCTTCGCCACCAGCAAGCGCTCCTGCGACTTCCTCGCCTACGTCGTCGAGCAGACCCTCCGCGGCGTCCAAAACGAGCTCAAAGAACGCACCATCGCCGTCGCCGTCTTCGGCCGCATCCCCTCCTATGACTCGCACGAGGACGCCATCGTTCGAATTGCCGCCAGCGAGGTCCGCAAACGCCTCGGCTATTACTACGCAGGTTCAGGTAAAGAGACTGCTGTAAGAATATCGCTGCCGAAAGGCGGCTATGTTCCGGCTTTCGATCGTTTCGAAGATCTAGGGATGAAGGGGCCGGATTTGCTGGACGTGCGGTGTGCGGGGGATTCTCAGCCTGGTATGCAAGTCACTGCCGGTGTCGTTCGGAACGAAGCGGGAATTCGACTTCACCGAACTGTATTGCTGCGTTCATTCTTAGGCGCCCTCATCATTGCATTCGTCGCGATTTCTTGGTTCCACCGCGGTAGCCCTGCTCAGACTTTCCTGGACCAGTTCTGGGCGCCCGCCTTGCACTCTTCCGAACCGGTTTATCTGGTGGCAGCCGCTGCCCCAGTCTTCGTGGCTTATACGGCCGGGGAGACTTTGCCTCCAAATCTTCACACCGAGTACGTCGCCACCAACGATCAGTATGTAGGACAGGGAGACATGCTGGCATCGCATTTGCTCGCGACCATGTTGCAACGGATGCACCAATCGTGTGAGATGAAGACCAGCAGTTCCGTCGATGTGCGCGACCTGCCTCGCCATACAGTAGTCCTGATCGGCTACTCCAGCACGCAATGGGAGTCGATCAGCAAGGAACTGCGGTACTACATCGACGGCGAACGCGCGGGGATGATCACCGACCATGGTCATGACACCGAATGGTACCCGCGCCACCTGACCAAAGATCTGCACACCGACGAAGACTATGCCATTGTCTCGCGATTTCTTGATCCGGCCACACGCGCCATGGTCGTGTTGGTCAGCGGAGCCACACAGTACGGAACTGAAGGCGCAGCCATGGTGGTGACCGATCCTGAATTGCTGAAGAACGCGCTACACGACCGTCCGGCCGGATGGGAAACGAAGAACCTTCAGGTAGTGCTGCACATGAAGGTCATAGCAAACACACCTGCGACACCGGAAGTGGTGGCTACATATTACTGGTGAGTTTGGAAAGCCCGAGGTCGTTGCCCAATGACAGAAGCCGAAAGTTAGAAGGAGCAGGCAAATCTGGGTGCAATTAAGGATTGTGTCATAAGCAGGGGGTGAGCTAGATCAGATTCAGTTCTTGCTCGGCCACGTTTCAATTCAGACGACGGAACGATATCTCGAGTGCAAACAGCATTTTCACGATGCGGTTAATGATCGCATCGGCCTGGAGCCGGATGCGCCGTCGTGAGGAACCGGCGTAGAAATTGGTATCCGCTGACCGACTTTCGGTTACCTATCGGATCTTGGTGAGCGCGTTGGCGATCATGCACTCACCGAGATCCGCCGACTTCAGATTGCCAGCTACTGGGAGAATCAAAGCCACAAACAGGACGTTCGAGGACCACTGGGTTTTCGACATTACGGTTCAGAATGGCAAATTGACGAACGTCCGGGAGTCTGTCGACACGCAAGCACTAGCGCGGGCCTCCGAGACGGCCGCGAGCCCCAGGCCCTGACCCATCGCGCTGTTTCGTCTTAGCCCGTTCGCGCAAGCGTATCCTACTCTATGGCGTCCCATTCATATTGTGGGGCTCTCTCATCCTGTTGGGATGCAATCTCATGGAGATCATGCGCCGATTCGATGAATGGGTCGCCTGACCAGGCGCTCCCAATTGAAGAAAACAGGCTAGTGCTCTCATTGTCGGCGAGGATCGCTTCCGGAACACTGCCGCAAGCCGACATCTCGGTACTAGTCCGAACCTCGACGTTGACGTGTCTGTGATGGCGGGCCCGGACTGAGAACGGTGGATGTACATCTGTTGCCAGTATGGCAGTGCGTTGACCCAAGTTGCATCAATGTTAAATGCTTGTCTGCCGTTGTTAAATGCTTGTCTGCCGTTTCTGGCGAACTCAGGCCCCAAAATCAGCAAGAGTGTCATGCAAGATGTTGTCAACTCGTCGAATGCCCTTCATTTAGCGGGTACTCTAGTGACGGTGTTGCTGCTATTGTTTGCTATCCACATGCTCGTACCGTCATACGCTATGCCCAGTGGCGAGACTCCTACTGGGTATGTTCCTAGTACGGCGCCGGTGCTGGCTAGCATCTTCGTGACTGTAGGGTTTGGGTATCCGCCGTTCGTAATCCACATATTGGTTCCGTCGAATGCTATGGCGGTCGGAGTCGCCACCACATAGGTGGCTACGCCCGTTCCGGTGGCGGCCGCGAGCACAGTGACGGTTCCGTTGCCGAGTGTTATCCACATATTGGCGCCGTCGAAAGCGATGGCGCCGGGATTATAGAGGGAATAGCTAGCTATGATCGCGCCGGTGCTGGCCAGGAGCTCGGTGACCGTGCCCGCGTTCGCACTATTGACCACCCAGATGTGGGTACCGTCAAATGCAATCTCGTAAGGATTCGCTCCTGCGGCGTAGCTGCCTATAACCGCTCCAGTGCTGGCCAGGATCTTAGTGACGGTGCCTGGGTTAGCGTCATTCGTCACCCAGATATTCACACCATCGAACGCCAAACCGGCAGGATCACTTCCCGCAGCATAAGTGCCGATCACCGCGCCATTACTTACTTGCAGCTTGGTTACCGTGCCTGAGTAACTATTCGCCACCCACATGTTGGCCCCGTCGAATGCTAGACCCAGGGGTTCCTCTCCGACGCTATAGGTGCCGACGACAGCGCCAGAGCTGGCTTGCACTTCAGTGACGGTTTCCGCATAGTAATTCGCTGTCCAGATATTCGATCCGTCGAATGCCACGGCGATCGGACCTTGTCCAACCGAAAACGTCTGCGGATACCATTGCAGAAGCGCCGCCCTCATCGCTGCCAAGGAAACGCCACCTGCTGGTCCTTGCGGTCCCTGTGGTCCGGCCGGACCGGTTGCGCCAGTTGCTCCCGCCGGACCGGTTGGTCCAGCGGGCCCCGCCGGTCCCGGAGGTCCCTGCGGCCCCGCTGGCCCTTGCGTGCCGTTGAATGTCTGCGTGGCAACAAAAGTGACAACTCCGTTGGGCGCCACGGACAGTCCGGTCGGTTGCGGGGTCGAGCCGGAAGCTCCGAATAGCAGATTCAGGTTGGCCGACGGAGTCGCCCCGTCCGCATTCAGCGTCTGCCAACGAAAAGTCTGACTGATGGCTGTCGTGCCGTTGGACGCCGATGCCATCAAGTCGAGTGGATTGGAAGGCGAACCCGATGTGGAGGAGTTCCCGGTGGCAGGAAGGATCAATCCTCCGGCGAAGTTGCCGGCTCCGTGAACGTCGAGCGGATATTGCGGCGCGGTTGTGCCGATGCCCACATTCACACTGGTGCCGCCATTCACGCCCGTGATGGCGCCCAGAACTATAGCGTTGCTCTCAGTGACCTCCGCATTGGAGCCGACTGCGGTGGCATTACTCAGACTTCCTGTTCCGAATGCCGTACCGGCTCCCAGCCCTGTGTCATTGAGACCGGTCCCCGGTGTGCCGTCGAGCACCTGTCCGGCAAAAGATCCAAGGGCCGAGTTGAAAGCTCCGGTGGTGTTGTTGATCAGAGTGTTCACTCCGACGCCGGCGTTGTTGCTGCCCGTGGTGTTGCCGAAGAGCGCATATCCGACGGCCGTGTTATTGCTGCCGGTAGTGTTGTTGAGAAGCGAATTTTCTCCAATAGCAATGTTGACACTTCCGGTGGTCGTCGCGTTTCCAGCGAAGCCGAGGAACGCATTCGCACTCGCGTAAGAGCCGAAAGCAAAAAGAAAGCTTCCAATCTGGAAGCTGCTGCCGGTCACTGCCCCATTCACAGTCAGATTGCCGCTGACGGACTGATTCCCCGTAAATGAGTTCGTGCCTAGCGTGGCGAACGGTCCTGGGTTGGCCAGACTGAGTGTGACGTTGCCGGTGGTGCCTCCACCTATCAAGCCCGCCCCTGCCGTGACGCCGGTAATCGTTCCGCCGCCACCACCACCACCGCCGCTGGCGGACGTGGTTTGTATCGTGCCATCGGGGAACATGAAACCGCCGCTGGAGGAACGGATCGTTCCAGCGACGTCGAGTGGATAGGCTGGCTTGGTCGTGCCGACGCCGACATTCACGCTGGCGCAACCGTTCGCTGATGTGCAGCCGTTCACATTGCTTACGGCACCAAGCACCAAGGCATTGCTTTGAGCAACGTCGGCGCGGTATCCGATGGCGGTGGCGTTGGTGAGAGCAGGGGTGGTTGAGTCTGGCCCCGCCTGTGCTCCCAAAGCCGAATTGTAGCTTCCCGTCGTGTTCTGATACAGAGCACCCACGCCGAATCCCGAATTGGAATTGCCTGTGGTGTTCAACGCGAGCGCTTCGTCGCCACTGGCTGTGTTGTTGTTGCCGTTACTGGATCTGAGCGCCTCGTAGCCAATCGCGGTGTTTGCGCTTCCGTAGGTATTCACCAGCAGTGCCTGGTAACCGTTGCTCGTGTTATTCGTGCCCGTAGTGTTGCCGCTTAGGGCTTCGACACCCGTGGCAGTGTTGTAATTGGCATAGGTGTTGTTATAGAGCGCCTTGTAGCCGTTCGCGGTGTTGTAGGACCCCTTGTTGGCGTACAGCGCCTGATAGCCAGTTGCGGTATTTCGAGAAGTATAAGTGTCAGAGAATAGCGCCTGATACCCGGTGGCGGTATTGTCACCGCCCCCAATCTCCGATGCCAGTGCCTGGTACCCGCTTGCCGTATTCGCTACTCCCGTTATATTCGCATTCCCAGCAAAACCTAGAAATGCGTTCTGCTTGGCATAGTTGCCGGAAGCGAAGGGATTGCCGTTCAGCGCGAACCCGGAGGTTGCATTGACTGTCGGTGCCGTAATCGTGCCAAAGTTGAGAGTCAGGTTTCCTAACGGTAAGTTTAGATTCCCGCTCTCGACATTCAAGTTTCCGTTGTAGACGTCCAGGTCCCCAGTCGTGAGAAGCGGTACCTGCACAGTCACGGCGCCATCCGCGGAAAGTATCGGCGAGTCGCCCAGGTCCCCCGAGCTATCGGTAAAAACGGGGACGAAGCCTGCAGTGGATGTTCCTGTTGATTTAGTCGCACCAGAAGTCTTGACACCTGTCCCGGCCTGCGCCGGGTTCGCCATGACGAAGGCCGAGGGCGGAAGTCCTCCGATTGTTTCCGCGTCGCCGGCCTTAAACGCATAGGGAGCGCTGACCAGCAACAAGCGCGGCTGCTCTGCCTGACCTGAAATTTGGACGCCTACCCATCGCGCCTGTTCGGAGGTGAACAACTCAGCCGGGAGCCCTTCTGGTTTCGTCGAACCCAGCAGAGCCGTGTAGTGGCCATTGCCATCGGCAGTCACGTTCTGCGTCTCCAGCCAAAGGGCCGCGCCGCCGCTTTGCTCGGAATAAAGAGCAAACGTAATACCAACTACTCCCGTCAGAGGATTGCCGTTCATATCCTTCGCCGTTCCGCCAAAGCGAACCAGCCGCGGTAGCGCGGATGCAGTTGTGGCGGAAGTCTGCGCAGGTAAGCGAATGGCTGATAGACCGACTGAGAGTGAAAAAAGAATCGATAAAGATACGAGGCGGCGATTCATTGCTGGTCTCCTCTGCGCACCCAAAACTTTCAGGGCGTGTTCTAGATCTCTTTGTTGTGATTGCGATTGCCAGTCCTGTGGATCGGCCGCGGGGGAGTCGGCCGGGCAACTGTGGGGCACAGTAGACTGCATCTGCCGCACACTGTCCATCGATTCCATCTGAGAAGGTTGTGAGTTTTTGCTGAGGGCGTAAGTGCTTTCCCTGTTTTATCTTGCAGGAGTAGCCAGCGTTTGGTGCGATTTCGGAGATTCGTTGATAATCGCCGGAACGCAAGGTAGAATCGTGCGACCTTTGGGCTTCGGCGTCCCCCCTCTTACCCAGCCAAGCCTTAGACACTGAACAGCGCATCTCTTGTGATTTGGTCTGGGATATGGGAACGACGAGCCCGAATCGGACGGCAGCAAGAACCTTCGGCCCCTTTGTGTTTCATCCAGATTGCGGTGAACTGGCTCGCAACGGCTCGCGCATCCGCCTGCAGCCTCAGCCGGCTCTCGTGCTGGTGTTGCTGACCGATCAACCGGGGAAACTAATTTCGCGGGAAGAGATCTATCGCGCGGTGTGGGGAGAAGATACCCACGTTGACTTCGAGCAATCGCTGAACTACTGCATACGCCAGATTCGATCCACGCTGCGCGACGACGCTGACAATCCCACTTATCTGGAAACCGTTCCCAAGCGCGGCTACCGGTTTCTGTGCCCGGTGACTCTATCGGGCGAAGTGGGATCGCGATCTGACACTCCCGAGTCTGCCGGTGCCATCGCAGCGTTGGCGCCGGCCGCAACACCCGAAGCTGCGGCAAGCCAGAAATCCTTCCACACGAAAGTGTGGGCGCTGGCATTTGGAGTAGTGGTCCTGCTCGCTGCATCTGCGATTGTGTGGCGAACATATCGCGTGAAATCCGCTTCGCTGCATGCCAGCGACACCGTAGTTCTCGCCGATTTTGCCAACGGTACGGGGGATCCCATTTTCGACGACACCTTGAAGACGGCGCTCAACGTCTCCTTGCGGCAGTCGCCATTTCTCAATGTTCTTCCCGAGAGCGAAATCGCGAAGACCCTTCAGCTCATGACCCGTCCGCCGGAGACGAAACTCACGCCGGAAATAGCTCGGGAAATCTGTCAGCGCGCCGGCAGCAAAGCGTACATAGCCGGGTCAATTGCTAGTCTGGGTAGCGAATATGTGTTGGGGTTAAAGGCGGTAAATTGCGAGAGTGGAGACACGCTGGCGCAGCAGCAAGTAACCGCCGCGTCCCGGGAAAGAGTGCTCGACCGGCTGGGCGAGGCCGCGGCCAAACTGCGTGGCGAACTTGGCGAATCTCTGGCGACGGTCAAAAGGTTCGATGTTCCGCTTGAACAAGCCACTACGTCTTCTCTGGAAGCGCTGAAAGAATACAGCCTTGGCATGAAGGCATTTAGCGAAAAAGGCGCCCCTGCGTCCCTGCCACATGCTCAGCGGGCGATCCAACTCGATCCCAATTTTGCTCTCGGATATTGGGCCGTTGGTGATGACTACGGCAGTCTTGCCGAGGTAGGGCGGGCCAGCGAGTACCTCACCAAAGCATTTCAGTTGCGCGAACACGCCAGTGAGCGCGAACGGCTGACGATCACGGGCATCTACTATCTCGTCGTTACGGGGGAACTTGAGAAGGCGGCCCAGACCTATCAGGAGGAGATTGAGAGCTATACAGGGGACTCCGTAGCGTACGGCCATTTGAGCGTAGTGTTCACCCAACTAGGACAGTACGAGAAGTCCGCGGAGATTGCACGCCAGGCCCTGCGCATCGCGCCGAATGAGCTGGGTTGGTACGAGAACCTGGCCAACACCGCCATTTCTTTGCAACGATTCGACCAAGCACAGCAGATCATTCACGAGGCACAGACGCGAAAACTGGATGGAGCGGGCCTCCGTACCGCTCTCTACGATCTGGCGTTCCTTGGGGCTGATCCTGTGGCGATGGAGGTACAGCAAAAATGGTTTGCGGGCCAGCCGGAAGAAAATTTTGGACTGGCGATGGCAGCGGACACCGAGGCCTACGCCGGTCATATAGGCGAGGCGCGGCAGTTGACCAAACTCGCTGTTGACTCTGCCATTCGGTCGGACAGCAAAGAAACGGGTGCCACGTGGCAGGCGAATCTCGCTTTGCAACAAGCGGCTTATGGCAATGCGGCAGAGGCCCGGCAGCTGGCGACAGACGCTCTACACCTGGCTCCTGCGAGTCAGGGCGTCGACGTCGAAGTCGCACTCGCGTTTGCCATGGCGGGCGACACAGGACGAACCGCAGCCTTGGTTCAGGACTTGACCAAACGATTCCCATTGGACACCCAGGTGCAGTCGCTTTGGTTGCCGGCAATTCAATCGCAACTGGCACTGGATAACAAGGATCCAGCTGCCGCCGTGAATGCTTTGCAGATCGTTTCGCCGGTCGAATTCGGCAATATCATCTTCGATAATAACACCTGCCTCGATCATGTGTATATTCGCGGACAGGCATACCTGGCCGATGGAAAGGGCCCCGCTGCCGCTGCCGAATTTCAGAAGATTCTCAACCACAACGGACTGGTTGTGAATTGCTGGACGGGAGCACTGGCCCGTTTGGGAGTGGCTCGGGCGAATGCTCTTGAGGGACGAACCTCGCAAGGTGTGCAGGCAGATTCCGCCCGCGTCCGGGCCCTCGCCGCCTACAAAGATTTCCTCACCCTTTGGAAAGAGGCCGACCCCAACATTCCCATCCTGCAAGAAGCTAGAGCCGAGTACGCGAAGCTAAAGCGAGGGAGAGAACCTGCCGGTGGGTGGCAGTTTCGTTAGGCGCTCTAAGCGGAAGTGATGCCCGGAGTTGAATCTCAAAGCGGTCCCGAAGTCGGTTGTAGGAGTTTCACCACATAGGTAACAATAAACGGGCTTGTCTTGACTGATCGAGTCTGCATAGTTTGCGGAGATGCTCGGCGTTAGACAAGATCGTTTGAGTGCGGCAGTTCTCTCCAAGTCTGGCCTTTCGAACGAAGAAGCAGAAGCCGTCAGGGCAGAGGAGCGGACCCGTATTCCGTGCGACATCGCGGAGTACCCGAGAAACTTGCACGGTGGAAAGTAGCGCTGGCTTCTGACGCCGGGAACTGGGTCAACGGGCAAGTGATTCCAGTGGACGGCGGTCTAAGCGTCAGGTAGCACACCCGTTAAGCTGCTTAAAATCCTGCGAGACGGTGATTCTTGAGGGGGAAATCTGGGGACGTTAAAGGGACGATAACAGATGCTGTCCGGTATCAATTTAAACCAAACGACGTCCGCCGACACCGTTTGATATCAATTAGTTACATCTCATTGTTGCCCTGTCACGGCAGAGGCCGCGGGTTCGAGTCCCGTCGTCCCCGCCATTCTTTTCACTGACTTACGGAATGGCACTTTTGGAATCTGGGTGCATTAGGTGCAACCGCTTCCGCGGTCTTCCCCGGCAGCAAATGCGCCGGCAGAATCGCCTCGACCAGTCTCGCCTGGGCATTGCGCTTCGTCTTCGATGCCGCTTGCAAATACTTGTTGGTCACGCTGAGATTGGCGTGACGCAAGTAGTCGCGGATCGTCAACTGATGTTCCCCCAGTTCGGCCAACACCGTTCCTGCCGTGTGGCGGAACGTGTGCCAGCCCACCCCGGTGATCCCAACCCTCTCGAAGGCGGGCCGAATCTTCCTCTTCACGACCGCAGCCAGATCGAGAGCTTTTCGACCCCCGTAGAGCCGAGACGGGAACACGAAATCCGTAGGCTGCGTGCGGTGACTTTGCGTTCTCCATTCCAGCAGTCCCAGCTTCAATGCTGGATGCATGGGGGAGAAGGCTTGGCGGAGGCTCCCGCTTTCGTGCTTTTCAGAATGCCGCCGCGCCGCCAGTAGTAGGAATGCTCGATCTGAAAAGTGTCGTTTTCAAAGTCGCAGTCCTGCCAACGCAAAGCCACCAGTTCACCCCGGCGCGTTCCCAGTGCGCCATCCAAAAGAATCAATAATTGATCCCGGAACGCAAGCACGGCGAGACCGAGCTTGATTTGTTCCGGCAGTAGAACCGTTGGCGCTTTCGCCCGCTTTGCGTTCACCCGAACTCCCGTGCTGGGACCACGCTTCCCACCCGAACCGACCGTAATCCCCGACGAGATCGGATTGCTGGAAGTGAACAGCGGTTCGAATTGGGGGCTGATTGCGGGACTTGTGATTGCCTGTTATACGTACGCAGATGCCTGTCGCAGTACTCGTTCAAAGAGGCGTAGTTTCGACCGAGAACGATAGATCGCCGAACTACCGCAGCTTTCCACGAATCACGGTGATCGACCCCGCCGGGAGTGTGTAAATGCCATCGGGCGTGGCGGAAATCGTGATGTTCCTATCGTCAGAAGGAGTGTTGCAATACTGCACAAGAGCTACAGATTCGACGAACGGATGGCTGACGTGCTTGGCATCATCGATGACGAGATGAACGAGATGCGCCGTGATCAGATCGTGGTTAATAAGCATCAACGACCAGTTCCCGTCCGGCCGTTTGACCACGTATGAGGTAACTACAGTCCGGCCGGCAGCGTCCTTAAGGTCAGCCGATGCCGGGAAAATCTTGTTCGCTCCCGTCTCGTGCTGCAGCCATTCGAAATTGATCAAGTGTGCGGAAGAATAGGGAGTATATGCGGCCGTGCCATACGCTCCGCCGCCATCAGGGCCACTGCTGGGGCCGAGGTTCCCTTCACCACCGGCACCATTATTGATGGCCGGCCGATAGAACGCCGTACCGCCCTGTTCAAAGAATGTGCCAAACGCGTCGCATTCCCAGATGGCCTCGCCGGTCACGCCCAGGTAGCCGGGTCCGCTTGGTCCCGCCGTGATTCCACTCTCGGAAATGATCAGCGGCACATCCGCTGGGACGCCGTCCTGACGCCACATGTGCAGCACGTGCTTCATAATTCCGGGTTCCATGTAAAGTGTCGCCCAGTCATTCGGTGGAGTGAATCCATTGATCATGAATGGATAGTGTTCGAACGACATAAATGAAAGATCCTTGAGATGCCCGTGGGCCTTCAGGTAATCGACGAATCGCTCCAGCCAGGAAGTGCGTCCCTCATCGTCGGCCCACAGTGTGATGTCTTTATCGACGCCTTCGAAAATCGGGCCGCCCAACCTGGCGCCAGGCGTTAACTTGTGGACCGCATCCGCCACTTGAATATAGATTGCGCCATAATCTTCCGGCGTCATGTGCTTGCCGTCGCACTCCTCCCCGACTTCAATTCCGACCACCGGATAGCCACGCTTGTGAATGTAGGAGACCTCATTAGCGCAATCTTCGGGAGTGTCATAAATGGCCGCACATGCAACCAGCGCCGGATGGCCCATAGTCAATCCACTATTAAAGAAATTGTCCATGCCGTTGTACTGATCGCCGCCCCCAGTGATCAGGTTGTTCGCCTGGTGCCAGGGATCGATCGAAGAAGCGAAAAACGATCCGGCCGAGTCTGCCTCCGAACCAGCGATCACTTCCTGATCTCCAGCGCCCTCTAGAACTGGCGGCGCCCCGGGTCCGGGCTCTACGCCGTTAGCTGGATAAACAACCGCGTATTTAGCGGCGGCATCGACCGTAGCGGCCGACAGCGTCTGCAAGGCGTAGCCGACGCAATTGCGAATATCCTGCGACCCATGAGTGTCGCAGGTTCCGGAGGATTTCGACATCAAAACGCGGACGAAGCGTGTCGTGACCGGCTCATCCGAAAGCTTCAGATGGACATCCCCGCCGCTGCCGTTCAGCACCGCGCCCGATGAGAAAGCCTTCCACATGCCGTTCGGGCCCATGTCCCAGTCCATCGCGTTGTTATCGCCGACCCAGTACTGCACCACATAAACCACCGCATACGGATTCGCCCATTGGATATGGATCGCGTTGACCGCGCGCGCGGTGCCCATATCGATCACCACCCATTGCGGGTGCAGCGCATCGCTCTCGCCCGTGAAGTGGCTGGTTAGATAAGGATTGCTCTTCCAGTAACTTTGAAAACCGGCAACCAGGGGTGAATCGCCGCTGGTCATGAAGTCGCGGTGAGGCAACGAATACGAGTAGCCGTAGTGGATCGGTTCGCCTAAATCGGCGCTGCCGACGTAATACCCGCTCTTCGTCGCGGGATCGCTCCATGTGCCGTTTTCGTTCCAGTGCCACGCTGCAAGGCGCAACTCGCTGTTGTTGCGCATGGTGATGGAACCCCAACCCAGGTTCTTGACGCCCTGAATCACATCGGGCTTGGTCAAGTTGTCCACCTGCTTCTTACTGAGATCATCCATCCACGCGCCGGTCGCAGTGTCGGGATAGATCGTATTCAGAACGTGCTCCGGCGTTACGTCAACGTGGACCGTGGCAAGCGAATCGAGCGTTCCCACCTTGGCAACTGAATCGGCCTGGAGTTCCTGCCGATGCCGTCGTGTCTGAGCTGTTTGTGCCGGAACCGTCTGTGCATTGACGCGCAAAGGAAGATCCGGGGACACCGCCATCAGCCCGAGCGCCGCAACTGCGACACACAGCCAAACGCGAGACGAGCCCCGTGGAGAATCAATAATCATGATGTTGTCGCCATATCCGCGTGGAACGTTGAGGATCGAGCTTGCACGATCGAGTTTACACGAATGGTGGACAGCAAATGCCCGCGAAGAAGGCCCCACCGTCCTTACGCTCCCTGGAGCACGCAACGCTCGTTCACAGACTTGCACGAATATCCGTCGGGCCTGATGTAGAATCGGCGGCCACGCTCCGAGTTTATTTCCCGCGCCTTTGGGATTTCGCCAGCAGCGTACCGGGGTCCAACGTTACGAGTTTGTGCCAAGTGCGTGGAGTGCCTTCCCTGGAGTGCTAAACTTACCGTCGATTTGCATATCCTTTCATAGAAAGAAGCATGAGCGACCCGGCACCCAAGCCAACTCCGCACAACACAGTCGCCGGTCCGGAACCTAAGGGTGCCCTGGACGGAGACGCTGCTCCCGCGGAATCTCCTGCGCCCGATCCGGGTGCAATTGGGCCCTATCGGCTGATCAGGAAATTGGGAGAAGGAGGGATGGGGCTGGTATGGTTGGCGGAACAGTCCGCTCCCGTCAAACGGCAGGTTGCGCTGAAGATCATCAAAGCGGGCCGCTATGACAAGTCCGCATTGATACGCTTCGATCTGGAACGGCAGGCGCTGGCGATGATGGACCACCCCGCCATCGCCAAGGTTTTCGATGCGGGCTCCACGGCGGAAGGTCAACCATATTTCGCCATGGAGTATGTGGTGGGCGTGCCCATCACGCAATACTGCGACGAGAATCGCCTCTCGCCCAGCGAGCGCCTTCTCATCTTCACAATCGTATGTGAAGGCGTGCAGCACGCTCATCAAAAAGCGATCATTCATCGCGACCTGAAACCGACCAACATCCTGGTGGCGGAAGTGGATGGCAGGCCAGTGCCGCGCATTATCGACTTTGGACTGGCCAAAGCGATCTCCCAGCAGCCGCAAGGCGGAACGCTGGTGACGCGTGCGGGAGGATTAGTGGGCACGCCGGGATACATGAGCCCGGAACAAATGGATCCTACGGTGGCCGATGTAGACACTCGAGCCGATGTTTATTCCCTCGGCGTGGTGCTCTACGAGTTGCTTACGGGCGTGTTAGCCCTGGATGCCAAACAGTGGGAGAGCAAACCTTTTCATGAAGTTCTGCGGCAATTGCACGAAGAGGAGCCGACGAGCCCGAGCACAAGACTCAGCAGCGACCCGGCTGCTGCGGCCATCGCCGAAAAACGCAGCACGGATCCAAGGCAGCTAACCAGCATGCTGCGGGGCGATCTGGACTGGATCACTTTGAAAGCTCTGGAAAGGGACCGCGCGCGCAGGTATAGCACGCCTGCGGAACTAGCGGCCGATCTCGGCCGCTATTTGCGCAACGAACCTGTCATTGCACGACCTGCAACCCTGGTTTACCGGACAAAGAAATACGTTCAGCGCCATAAGTTCGGAGTCGCCGCGGCCGCCGCTGCGGCATTGTTGATGGTCGCGTTCGGGTTGATGCAAGCAATCCAGTTGCGGCGGACTACGCGGGAGCGCGACCGCGCCAACCGCGTCACGAAGTTTATGACCGGCATGTTCAAGGTCTCGAACCCTAGCGAGGCGCGCGGCAACGCGGTTACGGCGCGCGAGATACTGGATAAGTCCTCGAAAGACATCGAAACCGGCTTGCGCAAGGACCCGGAGCTACAGGCCCAATTGATGGAAACCATGGCGCAGACCTATGCAGGGCTGGGATTGTACGGCCGCGCGCAAGATTTGGTAGAACACGCGCACGCAATTCAAAACTCACTGTTCGGAGAACGAAAACGGGAAACACTGGCAAGCGAAAGTTATCTGGCCCAGCTCCTGCGCGCTCAAGGGCATTTGCCAGAGGCGGAGAAGTTGTTGCAAAACACAATGGAGACTCAGCGTCAGGTTCTCGGCCCCAATGACCCTGACACTTTGGCGTCTATGGATCGTCTCGGCTACGTTTACGCCAATGAAGCACGTCACGCCGACGCTGAAAGCCTGTTCCGCCAAACACTGAACGCGGAGCGCAAAGTGCTTGGCCCAGACGATCCTCAAACCCTGAGCACTTTGAACGAACTGGCGGAGATTCTGACGCCGCAGGGCCGGTATGCGGAAGCCGATCAGATCTATGGCGAGCTGATCGCCGCGCAGAAGCGAACTCTCGGGCCGGACCATCCAGCGACCTTGCTTTCGATGTCACACGCAGCTGAGAATCTTGAGGAGGAGGGCCGCTTTCCCGAGGCAGAAAACCTATATTCCGATGTAATTGCTACTCAGCGTCGCGTACTTGGGCCGGAACATCCCCAAACCCTTAGGGCCATGACGATGATTGCTCTCACCCTGGCCAAGGAAGGCCGTTATTCCGAAGCGGATAAACTACAGAGTCAGGTTATCGGGATCAAGGCTCGCGTGCTAGGTCCCACCCACACTTCCACGTTGCAGAGCATGGAGATGGAAGGGCTGGGCCTCAGCCGCGAGGGACGTTATGCCGATTCGGAGAAAATGTTTCGCGACGTGATCGAGACAGCTGAGAAAACCAGTCAGCCAGCCACAGTGGCGGAGGCTTGGTACAACTTTGCCTGCGCTGAGGATGCGAGAGGTCGGCCGGACGAAGCCTTCGCTGACCTGAACCATGCCATCGAGAACGGACTCATCTCCCCGGGCGAACTTTCGGCTGATCCTGAATTGAAGTCTCTTCACAGTGACCCACGATTCGATGCCTTGGTTGCAAAGGCACGCGAAACGAACAGCGCAAGGAAAAAGTAGGAAGCAGGCGGCGCTCGTTCTATAGTCCCGACTGACAATGCCGCCGGTTTCGCTTTTCGGAGGAGGCGGCGGGACGCTTCAAGATCGTACCAGTAGGGCCGCGCCAGGTGGGCAGAGTTCGGAGCCGCGCCGGGACCCAAAAGCCTAACGATTATGCTTGGGACCTGGATTTGGATCGCGCATGCGGACTTGCCGTTTGACGGTCATTCTTGGGGCACGTAGGATTCTCTATCCGTGATTAACCAGACCATCTCGCACTACCGCGTTGTTGAAAAACTCGGTGGAGGGGGGATGGGTATTGTCTATAAGGCCGAGGACATTTCTTTAGGCCGATTTGTTGCCCTCAAGTTCCTTCCTGACGATGTTTCTCGAGATGCCCAAGCCCTGGAGCGCTTTGACCGTGAGGGGCGAGCAGCGTCTGCCCTAAATCATCCCAGCATCTGCACAATTTATGAAATTGGGGAGCACGCCGGCAAGCGCTTCATTGCCATGGAATTTCTTGATGGCTTGACGCTGAAACACCGCATCGGCGGCCGTCCTCTGGATATTGAAACTGCGCTCTCGATCGCAATCGAAATCGCCGATGCGCTCGATGCAACCCACTCGCAAGGCATCATTCACCGCGACATCAAACCTGGAAACATTTTCATTACCAAGCGCGGGCACGCGAAGGTTCTGGATTTCGGTCTCGCCAAAGTGACTGCGACGAGTATTTCCTCAACCGGCTTGGCAAGCGCAAGAACCCTGAGTCAGATCGATGAAGATTACCTCACCAGCCCAGGGTCAGCGCTCGGCACCGTTGCGTACATGTCTCCGGAACAGGCCCGTGCGCGGGAATTGGACGCGCGCACCGATTTGTTTTCTTTTGGCGCCGTGCTCTACGAGATGACCACTGGCTCTTTGCCGTTTCGTGGCGAAAGCTCCGCCGTAATATTTAGCGCGATTCTTGAGCACGATCCCGTTCCGGCCGCGCGACTGAATCCCGATCTTCCTCTCAGCATGCAGGCGATCATCGAAAAAGCTTTGGAAAAAAATCGCGACCTGCGCTACCAAAGCGCAGCCGAGATGCTGGCCGATTTAAAGCGGGTGAAGCGGGAGATTGAGACCCACCCTCGTGCTGCTTGGGATGATGCTGCCTCAAGATCGTCGGGCTCGGATCCTGCGATTCGCACCCCGAGCGGTCAGTTGGTTCGGCCAATCAGCGACTCTCGGCACAGTATTCAAGAACCCCTCACTCAAATCGGCACTCAGACTGGCCAGCCAGCTTCCAGCAGTAAGCATGGGAACGAATCTATATTGCAATCGCAAACGGGGAGTGTTAAGGCTCCAGTCGAAACCGCTTCAGGAACTACGGCTGCTCCTCTTTTGCCTTCACACACTTCTTGGTGGCTGCCAGCTGCCATAGGCATAGCCGTAGTCCTGTCATCACTGTTCGCGGGCGCGTATTACGTGGCATCGCGGAGATCGCCTCAACTTGCGGCTACCGCCGCCGGACCACGTACGCTAGCTGTTCTTCCATTCCGTAATCTTCGTGGAGATCCGCAAGTTGACTTCCTTGGTTTCTCTCTGGCTGACGCGGTGATTACGAAGCTTGCCTACATCAGTGCCCTGACCGTCCGCCCTTCGTCTTCTGTCGAACGCTACCGTAATCAAACTATCGATCCGCAAAAGGTAGCGGCCGAGCTCAATGTAGGGACTCTGCTCACAGGCAGCTTCATCAAAGATGGCGATGACTTGAGAATCACCATACAACTAATTGACGTTAAGCCAGACAAGATCCTGTGGCAGGATTCCTTCGACACCAAATTCGACAAACTGCTTACAGTACAAGACCGTGTTTCTGAGCAGATTATTCAGGGATTGCAACTGACGCTTTCGCCGGCTGAAGCGAAAAAGCTTAAGCCACAGGCGCCGATCGACCGTAATGCTTACGAATACTATCTGCGTGGAGTCGATCTCTATTCTTTGAACGACTTTTTGGCTGCAATCACGATGCTGGAGAAGTCAACGTCTATTGAGCCTGCCTACGCGCCTGCATGGGCATATCTGGGCCGTGCCTATGCGACCAATGCATCGCTGCAGTTCGGCGGACGCGAGCATTACGGCAGGGCACAGGCGGCATTTGAAAAAGCAATTGCGCTCGATCCTGCTCTCGTCGCTCCGCGGATCTATATGGCAAACCTGCTTACTGATACCGGAAGGGTTGAGCAATCTGTTCCTCTGCTGAGAGAGGCGATACAAAACAGCCCAAACAATGCCGAAGCGCATTGGGAGTTAGGATACGCGTATCGTTTCGGAGGCATGCTGCCGCAAGCAGTCACCGAATCGGAACTGGCGCGGAGACTTGATCCGCAGGTGAAGATCAACAGCTCCGCGATGAACGATTATCTCTATCTCGGTGAGTACGACAAGTTCCTCCAGAGCCTGCCCGTGAACGACTCCCCGTATATTTTGTTCTATCGCGGCTTTGCGGAATACTATGCCGGGAGGATGCAAGCGGCTGCAACAGATTTTAATCGCGCTTTCGAACAGGATCCGTCCCTGATGCAGGCGACGATTGGTAAGGCATTCAGCTACGCAATAAGTAACGATAATACCGCTGGTCTTGCTCTGTTGCGCCAGACGGAAGAGAAAATCGAGAAGCTCGGAGTAAGCGACGCCGAAGGCATCTACAAAGTGGCGCAAGCTTATGCTGTGCTCGGCGACAGAGCTTCGTCACTGCGAATGCTGCGGCGCAGTGTTGAAGGCGGTTTCTTCTGCTATCCCTATTTCGAGTCTGATCCGCTGCTCAACAATCTGCGCGGAGAACGCGAGTTTGCCGAAATCACGGCGCAGGCGCGCGAAAGACACGAACAGTTCCAAGCAAGATTCTTCTGACAGCTTTTGTCTTGAACTCCCAAACGGTTAGGTCGCGTCCCCGCGGATTTTAGAGACTGAAGTCCGTTGTACAGCCTTGAAGTTCCAATTGCACAACGCGAGCGTGGCGCTTTCGGTGGGCTGGATCCCCGAATTCGCCCAGTGACGGGCTAACCGGAACCTAATGCCGGGACAGAAGTCGGCTTGAAGGAGATGTGCGTGCAGGGTCCAGGGCGAGTGCTTGTCGAGATAGCTTCCGTGGGTTCGCCCCGCCCCCAAGCGAAGCTTCGGTCAGTTTTTTGTACTGCTCGGGGAACCAGATCGCGTGCTGTCGCTTCGTCGGAGAGCAGCCGATTGGCAAGCATTCATCTCGATCGGAGAACATCTCGATTACGCTCGAAGCCCCTCAATGAGCTCTATAAAAGGGATGTCAAGAAAAAAGCTCCGCCTCGACCGGAGGAGAGAGATTATTTCTCGAGATGCAGCCCACTGTGTTTCGTTATCTCTGAAGATGTTCGGCTCTTTGTCCATCTCGTAAGGTTTCTCTGCTGCTGGTGGCAACACCGGGTGTGCAAGACGCGGCAAGCAGGACGAGTGTTAACCATGGTTCTATCCGAGGCTCGTGGCCTATCGCTATTTCTGGTTATCCGAGGGGGCATAGCGTGTAATGGGTGACTCGGTGCCGAAGCACACGGGGCCGATCTCATTGACTGATACTCGCCCTCGAACCGAGCATCTGCAGAACCCGACCGCCCACCACCGGAGAAAACCGCAGAGATGGAAAAGCCTGTTCCTCAGAGATGCTCAAGCTGCTTGCTGATCTAATTGTTTGGCGTCGAAGTCCACCCCTTTCTTCCAGATGGTTAAACTGATCGCGGCCAGCTTCCGTGCCAAGGTGAGACGGGCCATGGTCGGCCGCATTCCTTTCTCGACTCGAGCCACATAAAAGTCGCGCAGAGGGCCAGGACGTGTGCTGGCCGATACCGCAGCACTCTTGAACAGATTCTTCAGCTCTCGATTGTGGTTGTCATTCAGACCACGTACCGTCATGCGCTCGCGGTTGCGTTGCAGTTTGCCGCGCACCGAACGGTACTCCCCGCTGTCGTGGGTCTCGACGGCGAAGCCACTGTAGGCCCATAGTTGGCGCTTGGTACGGAAACGGTGCGGGGTCTGCAGGCAGCAAGGCCGAGCGAATCGGACCGATAGAAGGAATCTGGCGCAGTAACTTCACGGCCGAATGCTTGTGGCTTTCCGCCAGCAACTCGTGGCGCGCTTCGAGGCGCACCGGTTGCAACAGATCCAGTTGCTGATAGAGCCGCTCGGCGCGAACCCGAACTCCTGGTTCCGTGATCTTCGACAACCACTCGGCGCGATGACGGGGAGCGTAGACGGTTGCGCCAGCGCAGGGAATCGCCCAGCTGCGATACAGCGCTTTGATGCGATTCATCACGCGGGTCACATCCTGGGTGATGGTCAGATAACTTCGCCCTAGTTCCTTCAAGGTACGAACCCCATGCTCTCCGTGGTACACGGGATGGAGTTGGTTGCCGCGTAACAACTCGGCCAGTTTGCGCGCGTCGATCCGGTCGCTCTTGTTGCCATCCTTCAAAAGAGCGTTCTTTCGCGGATCGCAGACTACCAGCCGGCTAACGTGCGGTTTCAGAAGATCGTGCAGCCAGGCCGCGGACGTACCTTCCTCGAAGGTCAGCGACAGAGTTCCGTGCAATCCTCGGATGAACTCGACAATCGTGGCCGCCTTGGTCTCCAGCAAGCATTCCATGATCAGCTTGCCGCCCGCATCCATCACGGCGACCGAGATGGTGGCTTGGTGCACGTCCATGCCGATATACTTTTCCTGACTCATAAAGGCGCTCCTTTTCGCTAGGTTGATGGTCCGAACAATCACAACCTACCGCAAAGTGGGCGCCTTTTTATATTGCGTGTAATGGAGATATTTCGTCAACTGACGACTCGACTCCGAAGGCTCTGCAAGGGCAACTTCTGAGGTCTCAGACGGGAGAGGTGCAAATGTCACCGACCCCGGTGATTCATATCACAGCGAATTGCGGTTCTCTCTGCGAAGGTGTCCACAGAGGTGGAATCGAAGGCGGGAGGAGGGGCAATATGAAAGTCTTATTAGCAATTGACCGTTGTGACTCCCTCGTGATTTCCGAAGCGACAAATCGGCCATGGCCGTCAGGAACGCTATTTTGTGTAATGAGCGTGGTTGACTTGCGGCACTGGGCAGGTCTACCCCAACTCATAGAAGACGCAAAGCACACCGCGGAATCGCTAGCGACATGTGCTACTGAAAAACTGAAGAAATCTGGATGCAGCGCATTTTCGGAGACGACGCTGGGCATTCCCAAGGTGGCTATCCCCGCTTATGCGAAGGAATGGGGCGCCGATCTGATCATGGTTGGTTCCCATGGACATGGCCCGCTCGCTCGGGGTCTTTTGGGCAGCGTCGCGCAAGCTGTGCTACGCGCCGCTCCTTGCCCGGTCGAGATCGTGAAGCGTGCACCGCAATCCACCACGCAGCGAATGATCATATTGCTCGCGACCGATGGTTCCGAGTGTTCCGCCAAGGCAGTTGATTTCATTGCGAATCAGACCTGGCCAGTTGGTAGTGAACTGCGAATCCTCAGTGTGGCGCAGTTGGTACCCGTTGATGTACCGCCCCTTGCACCCCAATTTTCAGTCTCAGTACCAAGCCTGGTGGATGAACTCTGCAAACGAGCGCGTATGCGAGCAAGAGATGCTGTGGCCAGCGCTCGGAACACTCTATCGCCCGCCGGTATGAGTGTAACGTCCAACGGACTTGAAATGTATCACGTAACTCCCGTCGGCGACCCTCGGGTGACGATTCTCGAGGAAGCCGGAATCTGCCATCCAGACCTGATTGTAGTCGGCTCCCACGGGCGGCACGGACTGGAACACTTTCTGTTAGGAAGCGTTGCCGAAGCCATTGCTGAGAAAGCAGATTGCTCTGTAGTCGTTGTGCGCTAAGAGTTTGGAAATCGTGGCTTGGCTGCAGACTCGTCCGTCTAGCGCTGATTGGCGAAATCAGGCCATAGCACGCAATATAAAAAGACGCCCACTTTTGCGGTAGGTTGAGATTGTTCGGACCATCAACCTAGCGAAAAGGAGCGCCTTTATGAGTCAGGAAAAGTATATCGGCATGGACGTGCACCAAGCCACCATTTCGGTCGCCGTGATGGATGCGGGCGGCAAGCTGATCATGGAATGCTTGCTGGAGACCAAGGCGGCCACGATCATAGAGTTCATCCGAGGATTGCACGGAACCCTGTCGTGACCTTCGAAGAAGGAACCTCCGCGGCCTGGCTGCACGATCTTCTGAAACCGCGCGTTACCATCTGGTAGTCTGCGATCCGCGAAAGAACGCTCTGTTGAAGGATGGCAACAAGAGCGACCGGATCGACGCGCGCAAACTGGCCGAGTTGTTACGCGGCAACCAACTCCATCCCGTGTACCACGGAGAGCATGGGGTTCGTACCTTGAAGGAACTAGGGCGAAGTTATCTGACCATCACCCAGGATGTGACCCGCGTGATGAATCGCATCAAAGCGCTGTATCGCAGCTGGGCGATTCCCTGCGCAGGCGCAACCGTCTACTCTCCCCGTCATCGCGCCGAGTGGTTGGCTAAGATCGCTGAACCAGGAGTTCGGGTTCGCGCGGAGCGGCTCTATCAGCAACTGGATCTGTTGCAACCGGTGCGTCTGGAAGCGCGACGCGAGTTACTGGCGGAAAGCCACAAGCATTCGGGCGTGAGGCTACTGCGCCAGATTCCTTCGATCGGTCCAATCCGCTCGGCCTTGCTGGTGGCCTTGCTGCAGACCCCGCACCGTTTCCGTACCAAACGCCAACTATGGGCCTACAGTGGCTTCGCCGTCGAGACCCACGACAGCGGGGAGTACCGTTCGGTGCGCGGCAAACTGCAACGCAACCGCGAGCGCATGACGGTACGCGGTCTGAATGACAACCACAATCGAGATCTGAAGAATCTCTTCAAAAGTGCTGCGGTATCGGCCAGCACACGTCCTGGCCCTCTGCGCGACTTTTATGTGGCTCGAGTAGAGAAAGGAATGCGGCCGACCATGGCCCGTCTCACCTTGGCTCGGAAGCTGGCCGCGATCAGTTTAACCATCTGGAAGAAAGGGGTGGACTTCGACGCCAAACAATTAGATCAGCAAGCAGCTTGAGCATCTCTGAGGAACAGGCTTTTCCATCTCTGCGGTTTTCTCCGGTGGTGGGCGGTCGGGTTCTGCAGATGCTCGGTTCGAGGGCGAGTATCAGTCAATGAGATCGGCCCCGTGTGCTTCGGCACCGAGTCACCCATTACACGCTATGCCCCCTCGGATAACCAGAAATAGCGATAGGCCACGAGCCTCGGATAGAACCATGGTTAACACTCGTCCTGCTTGCCGCGTCTTGCACACCCGGTGTTGCCACCAGCAGCAGAGAAACCTTACGAGATGGACAAAGAGCCGAACATCTTCAGAGATAACGAAACACAGTGGGCTGGATCTCGAGAAATAATCTCTCTCCTCCGGTCGTGGCGGAGCTTTTTCTTGACATCCCTTTTTATAGAACTCATTGCCCCGGACGTGCTCGCGGAGACGGTTCTGGCAAGCACTTGGCAAGAAGGCGGCTTGGGCTCGGTCCAGGGGAAAGCCCTCGTATTGAATGGCCGGCATCCGCCGAATGGGCAACTACCCGAGAACAAGCAGCGGTTGGAGGTCGTAACAATCTTCCTGGACGGTTGGACGTGGGTGCAACTAGGGTGCAATAAGACTTCTCAAGGGTTACCGTTGGCGCTAACAGTGGCGATCGGCGCCGTGAATTGTCAAACAGTTACCTTTGAACCGGCTGTCCCGGCAGAGGCCGCGGGTTCGAGTCCCGTCGTCCCCGCCAATTCTTTTGAATGGTTGTCGCCTTTCGCTACTCCGCTGCGCTGGATGATTTTCTTCCCAGACCGCTGCGACTCAGGCAAAATGGTCGACTATGAAACTTCACAGGACTGCGTTGTGGTCCGTGGCCACTAGCCTTGTCCTAGTAGCGAGCGTTCTCCATGCCTCCGAAACATTTGAGGTGACGGTCGAGCCCGGTGTGGCCGCTAAGATGCGCGATGGCGTCACGCTTCGAGCGGATGTTTACCGTCCCAAAGCGGAGGGGAAGTTTCCCGTCCTGCTGCAGCGGACGCCTTACAACAAGAGCCATGGAGTGAGCTTTGGGGTACGCGCGGCTGCCCGCGGATTCGTCGTCATCATTCAGGATGTTCGCGGCCGCTATTCCTCTGACGGCGAGTGGTACACCTTCAAGAACGAGTCGAACGACGGTTACGACACAGTGGAATGGGCGGCGGCGCTGCCTTACTCCAATGGCAAGGTGGGAATGTTTGGCGGTTCGTATGTCGGCGCGACCCAGATGCTTGCAGCAATCGCGCATCCGCCACACCTTGCCGGTATTTGTCCAGTTGTGACCGCCAGCAACTATCACGATGGATGGACTTACCAGGGCGGTGCGTTCGAACAATGGTTCAACGAATCGTGGACGTCCGGCCTGGCGCAAGACACCTTCGATCGGGCAGTGTCCCACAACACGAACGCCCTGCTGGGAATGCAGAAACTTCCGCTGACCAGTTATCCGCTCTTCAACTTCTCTGATTCGTCGGCGAGCCTGTACTCGTCCAAAACTCTCGCACCATATTACCTCGACTGGCTGGCGCATCCGGACTATGACGAGTACTGGAAGCGCTGGACGATTGAAGACCATTACGCGGATATCAACGTTCCGGCCCTGACCATCGCCGCGTGGTATGACATTTTTCAAAGCGGATCTCTGCGGAATTATGTTGGTACTCGCGCCCACGGCGGAGATGGAGCTCGCGCCGGCCAGCGGTTGCTGGTGATTATCGGCGGGCACGCCGGGAGCGGACGGAAAATCGGGGATGTCGATTTCGGCCCCGCCGCGGCGCAGTTCGACGAAGATGATGTCACGCTCGATTGGTATGAATATTTGTTCAAGGGTGCACGGAATAATTTCTCGAAAGAGAAGCCGGTCAAAATCTTTGTGATGGGCCGCAACGAATGGCGCGAGGAAGACGACTGGCCACTGGCGCGGGCCCACGCCACAAAATATTTTCTGCACTCCGACGGTGCCGCAAATTCCGGTCACGGAAGCGGCAGCTTGTCCATCGCGCCTCCCGTGAAGGAATCTCCGGATCATTATTTGTATAATCCCGCGAATCCCGTGCCCACCATGGGCGGCCCTCTCTGCTGTGACGGGTCGCACCTGGCGCCCGGCCCTCGCGACCAGCGCCCCGCGGAGACTCGCGACGACCTCCTGGTCTATTCCACTCCTCCCTTCGCCGAAGACACGGAGATCACCGGGCCCGTCAGCCTGGAACTCTTCGCAAAGTCAACCGCTGTCGACACCGACTTCACTGCCAAGCTCGTTGACGTGTGGCCAGACGGTTTCGCGCAGAACCTGACCGAAGGCATCATCCGCGCGCGCTATCGCGATTCCCAGGAAAAACCGACGCTCATGACGGTTGGACAGATCTACAAATTCACTATCGATTTGTGGTCGACCAGCAACGTGTTTCTGAAAGGCCACGCGCTGCGGCTGGAAGTTTCCAGCAGCAATTTCCCGCGCTTCGATCGCAACTTGAATACCGGAGAAGCAGAGGGCGTTGGTGAAAGGTACATCTCCGCCACCAATACGATCTTTCACGACGGCTCACATCCTTCAGCGTTAGTGTTGCCGCTGGTTGGGCCGCGTTGACCCTGCCCGTTTACCTGCACTAACGCTTACTGTATGGTATGGTCGTGCCGCGCCGACCTTGGCGAATGCTGCGGACGAAAGGCGCCCTCCATGCCAGTTGTGACGCCCGAAAAGCGCGAGGACTCCAAACCGGGTGGTCATTCCGCTGGACTTTTTCCGGCAGGTCATCTTCTGCCTTTTATTCTGGTTACCGGCCTGTTTTTTCTCTGGGCCATTCCCAACAACCTCAACGACGTCCTGATCCGCCAGTTCATGAAGTCATTTACTCTCACGCGCACGCAGGCGGGGCTCGTGCAGTTTGCCTTCTACATGGGATATTTTTTCCTCGCCATGCCAGCAGCGCTGCTCATGCGCAAACTGGGTTACAAGGCCGGAATCGTAATAGGATTGTTACTATTCGGTACCGGATGTTTTCTTTTCTGGCCGGCCGCATTGGCCGGACGCTATATCTTTTTCCTGTGCGCGCTGTTTGTGATTGCCAGTGGCCTGTCGTTTCTGGAAACGGCGTCCAATCCATTTATCGCTCAGCTGGGAGATCCTGATTCCTCGGAGCGGCGGCTGAACTTTTCGCAAGCCTTCAACCCTCTGGGCTCGATTACCGGAGCCCTGGTGGGAACCGTCTTCATCTTTTCCGGAATCGAACTATCTCCGTCGGAAGTCACCGCGCAAAAAACTCAAGGTCTGTACGACGCGTATCTGCGCACCGAAACTCTGCGCGTCATCAAGCCCTATCTCGTGATCGGCGCGGTCGCGATCTTCTGGGCGCTGATGATTCTGCGCACCAAATTTCCGGCCATTCAGAGCGAACACGAAAACGGCAGCGAGCACGGCCACTTTCGCGACCTGCTGCGCTATCCGCATTTCCTATGGGCGGTGCTGGCGCAATTCCTCTACGTCGGCGCGCAGGTCGGCACCTGGAGCTATTTCATCCAGTACGTGCAGGAGTCGACGCACCAGCCGGAGAAAATTGCCGGCTACTTCCTGACCGGCACGCTGGCCGCATTCGGAGTGGGAAGATTCACTTCGGCATATTTGATGCGTACAATTGCTCCCCACAAGCTCATGGGCGCCTATGCCGTGATCAATGTCGTTCTGGTCGCGCTGGGTGTGTGTTTTCCCAACTGGGTCGGATTATGGTGCGTCTTCCTTACCAGTTTCTTCATGTCGCTGATGTTCCCCACAATCTTTGCCCTGGGATTGAAAGGCTTGGGTACCAAGACGAAGATCGGCGCATCTTTGTTGGTCATGGCGATTGTAGGTGGCGCGGCGCTAACGCCGATGATGGGTTTCATCTCCGATAGATTTCACAGCGTCGCGTGGGCCTACACGGTCCCTCTGGTTTCTTACATCGCGATCGCGTTGTATTCGTTTTACGGATCAAGACAGGCCGAGGCGGCGCGCGGCTGAGCGAGATCTCTCTGGATATCGCTCAGCCACGCTCACTGCTTCCTAGTGAGCCGGTGCCGGTTGCGGAGCGCCCTGCGGCGCCGGCGCGAAGTTTACTTTGGGAACCTGCCGCGCTGCTTCAGAGGCGGCGAAGTAAGCTTCGTTTGGCTTGAATCCCGCCCATCCCGCAAAGATACTGTTCGGGAATTGCTGCACGTAGGTGTTGTAGTCCTGAAGCGTGTCGTTATAGCGCTTGCGCTCGACCGCGATGCGGTTCTCGGTTCCTGCAAGTTCGTCCTGCAAGCGCAGAAAATTTTCGTTCGACTTCAATTGCGGATAATTTTCAACTACCAGCAACAGGCGTCCGATCGCGCCATCCAGTTGTCCATTGGCCGCAATTTTCTGTTGCGGCGTCCCTGCCGAAAGCAGCGCCGAACGCGCTTTGGCGATGTCGCCGAAGACGGTGACTTCCTGCTGGGCATAGCCCTTTACCGTCTCCACCAGATTCGGAATCAGGTCGGCGCGACGCTGCAGCACGATGTCCACTTGCGACCATGCCGATTTCACGGCCTCATTCTTGGTCACCAGCGTGTTCTTGACGCTTACATATTGCCCGAAGAAAATCAGGCCGAACAACGCCAGCACGACCAGAACTACGACGACTGCAATCAAAGCCTTCCCCATAGAGTTCTCCTCGAAATTTGAATGTTACACGATCACACGAGCCGCTATGCGGGTCACGACGCCTCTGCATCCAGCGCTGCATCGACGGCAGCCGCCACTTTCTCGACTGCGGTCAGATAACGAGCCGCCAGATCGTTGATGTCGATTTTCTTGCGATCGTTCTTTTGTTCGCGCACATCGAGCGCCTGATGCACGGCCGACAGATCAAATCCAACGCGCCTGGCGAGTGCATCCACGGCCTCTCGTCGACCCGACGGTGCCGAGTCTCCGACCGCAATCAGGGCGTGGCGAAACAGCGTGCCGAACGATGGCACGGAGCGCAGCAGTAGATTCCAGAGCTGCGAATCATTGCCCGAAGTCAGCAAGACTTGTTGGCGCAACAGGATCAGTTTTTCGCGAAGTTCATACTCCACCTGCACCCGATGCACGTGCATGGAAATGTGCAGACCCTGCACCACGTCTTCTCCGAACAGCACGCGGTGATGCTGTTGCATATCCAGAAGTTCGATCGAAAAGACATCGGTAGAACGGGCGAGTTCTGTTCGGGTCATGCAAAGTGGCGGCGGCTGCTTCTCGCGATCCCACCACTTCGCAACCGGCGCCAATGCCTGCAAGGCCGCGAACGAACTGTCGCGGAGCACGCAGAGTAAATTCAAGTTCGACAGCCCGGGATGAAAATCGCCCGACACCGCCGAGCCAAACAGAATAATACTCTCGATGTTCGCGCCGGCCGCTTCACGGGCCCGCGTCACGAACTCGTTGAGCTTATCCTGCTGCTTCTGATCGAACTGTTTCTGATCTGAACCAGGAGCCATCGTGTCCTCGCCTGCCAACTCGCTTGTTACCAACTGCTGCTCGCGCCGCCGCCGCCTGAACTGCCCCCGCCGAAACCGCCAAACCCGCCTCCGCCTCCAAAACCGCCGCCACCGCTGAATCCACCTCCGCCGCGTCCTCCAAATCCTCCGCCACCGAAGCCTCCAGAAAACAGCATCCAGAATAGAACGCTGCGCAGCGGGGTAAAGAGGACGAGCAGGATGACAACCACAATCCCGATAATGTCACCGATCGACAGGCCGCGGTCCCGTTGTTGCACGCGCTGAACCGGGGCCGGTGGCTGCGCGCCAGTCAGTTGGATTCCCGCATCGGTGGCGATGACCTGGGCCACGCGGCTGGTGACCAGCAGCAGCGCGCCATTGTAATCCTCGCTGCGCATCAACGGAATCGCTTCCCGCTGGAAGCCGCCCACTTTTCCGTCGGGCAGAATCGGTTCCAATCCATAGCCGACTTCAATGCGGGCTCGGTGATCCTGTATCGCGTAAAGGATCAGAACGCCGTGATCAGTCGACTTGGCTCCGATGCCCCATTTCTTGAAGAGATCGGACGCGAAGCTTTCAATGTCAGAGCCATCCAGCGTATTGATGGTCACGACAGCGATCTGGGCGTGTGCTTGTTCGTCGATCTGTCGGCATGTATCGGTGATTTGCGCGGTCGTGCTGGAATTGAGAACGTGCGCGAAGTCGTTGACGTAACCGGTGGGTTGAAGCTGAGCGACGGTTTCGGCCTGCATCCACGTGCCCAGCAACAAGAGCGCCGCCGCCAGACACCATCGTGTGCGCAGTTTCACAGCTGAATTGTACAGGACGCCATGCAGGCCAGGATTTGGAGGGAAGAGAACGGGGTTGCTGGATTCGCCTAAGTTTGCGGCCGCCAGCGGGAGCAGGGGCGATCTTGCCCGTCGTCCTGCTGCACTCCTGAACACAAGCTCATTTCACCTTAGTAATTTGCGTGGCGGCTAACTCCTGAACGATCATAGGGAACGTGGCGAACCCTGAAAACTCGCGCCGCTGGCCCCGCTTGCCGGTCGATATGCCCGTTCGCGTGGTGACGTCGAAAGGCTTCTCGACCACTGTGGTCGAAGGCCGTGGCACGGAAATGAGCGAAGGCGGCATGGTCTTGTATGCGGGAATCCTGCTGAACCCAGGGGACCTGCTCGAGATCGAATTCGATACGCCCGCGCCTTCGCGGCTGCCGGCCATTGTGCGGTCGCGCAACGGTTTCTGTTTTGGTCTGGAATTCATCACGCCGCTCCCCGCGTAAAGTCTGCCCATTCAACTTCTCTCCCGTGACATTGCTGACCGGTTTGTTCTAGCATCATCGAGCACATCATTCGGCAGCTCACGATTCAGCTCACGGAGCCGTTCATGTATTTCGAGCAGTTTTATCTAGGGTGTCTGGCCCATGCGTCATATCTTCTGGCGTCAGAAGGCGAGGCGGTGGTGGTCGATCCGCAGCGCGATGTGGAGCTGTATCTGAAAGCTGCCGCGGAGCACGGCATCGCGATCCGGCATATTTTTGAGAGCCATCTGCATGCTGACTTTGTCTCCGGACACCGAGAGTTGGCGGCGCGCACAGGCGCGACCATTTATATGGGGGCGCAGGCGGGCGCAACCTTTCCGCACATCGCAGTGAGTGATGGATTCACTCTGGAGTTCGGTAAGGCTTCCATTCGCGTGCTGGAGACACCGGGGCATACGCCAGAGAGCATTTGCATGGTCGTGACTGACGCGGAGAAGTCAGACCAACCTTGGGCGGTGCTGACCGGCGACACGTTATTCATCGGCGACGTGGGTCGGCCCGATCTGTCGCCACGCCACACGCCCACGGAGTTGGCAGGCCTGCTCCATGACAGCCTGCATAATAAATTGATGACCCTTCGCGACAGCGTTTTGGTGTACCCCGCGCACGGTGCGGGTTCACTATGCGGGAAAAATATGCGGGCGGAGCGTTCGTCCACGATTGGGACGGAGCGGCTGACCAACTATGCGCTGCAGATCAAGAGTAGAGAAGAGTTTGTAGCGCAACTCACGAGTAATCTTCCGGCGCGGCCGGAATATTTTTTGAAGGACGCCGAGATCAACCGCACGGGCGCTGCAGCGCTGTCGGAACTGTCGCCGCTGCGGGCCATTTCGCCGGCTGAGTTAAAAACGATGCTGGCTACGGGCGAGATTGCGCTCGATGTGCGTCCCAATGACGAGTTTGCTGCCGGGCATGTGCCGGGCTCGGTGAATATCGCGCTGGGCGGCCAGTTTGCCTCGTGGGCAGGCACGGTGCTGGGATTGTCAGCGCATCCCGTGCTGATTGCGGCCTCGCATGAGCAGTTGGAAGAGGCTCGGCTGCGAATGACGCGGGTCGGCATTGAAGTTCTGGATGGATATCTTGAAGGCGGCGTCTCTGCATGGGCGCAGGCCGGGCTGCCGGTGGCGACTATCGCGCAGATGAATGTCGGCGAGCTTGCAGAGCAACTCCGAGCACACGAGATGCAAGTGCTCGACGTGCGCCGCGAGAGCGAGTGGGATGCGGGGCACATTGAGAACGCGAACTGGTGGCCGCTCGACAACTTCCGCGTCTCTCCGCCGGAGATTGATCACGATGCGCCGATCGCGGTGCACTGCAAGGGCGGATACCGAAGCATGATTGCCAGCAGCCTTTTGCAGCGCTCAGGCTTCAAACATGTGATCAACGTGCTTGGCGGGCTGGATGCCTGGCAGCAGGCGAACCTGCCGACCGTTGCCGCTAAACCGGTCGCGGTCTGACGTTTTTCATTGTTTTCAGCAGGATGGCCTGTGGAAAAAGTGTTCCTGCAGGAACACTTTTGACGGAAATGTATGTACAAGTCGAACGACTGTGGTGAGATAGGTAGCTCTCGGCACGCTCTAGGGATTAGGCTCAGGGAGATCAAGATGAAACATGAAGGGCTGGCGAAGGACTATCGAGTGGAAAGCGGGAAGCATTTCCGCCTCAAGAATTTCGATCCAGCGGATACCGGGCACTGGAAGTCGAAAGAAAGCGCCGCAGAGGCGCTGCAGCAGGGGATTATCCGCACCGCGGAACTCCAGGACAAGCTTTATGCCGAGGACAGCTGGTCGTTACTCCTGATTTTTCAGGCGTTGGATGCGGCGGGCAAAGACGGAATCATTAAACACGTGATGAGCGGGATCAATCCGCAGGGATGCCAGGTGTATTCGTTTAAGGTGCCGACGGAAACGGAACTGCAGCACGATTTTTTGTGGCGGACCACGTGTGTGCTGCCGGAGCGCGGGCATATTGGCATCTTCAACCGGTCCTATTATGAAGAGGTGCTTGTGGTGCGCGTGCATCCGGAGATTCTGAACAGCCAGAAGACGCCCGCGTCACTGGTGGGCAAACATGTCTGGGACGAGCGCTTTGAGGACATCCGGTGTTTTGAGCGGCATATGGCGCGGAGCGGAACGGTCATTCGGAAGTTTTTCCTGAATCTTTCGAAGAAGGAACAGAAGAAACGTTTTCTGGCGCGGCTGGATGAGCCAGAGAAGAACTGGAAATTCTCAGCGGCTGACATTCATGAACGCAAGTATTGGGACGATTATCAGAAGTCGTATGAAGAGATGATTGCCAACACTTCGAGCGAGGAAGCGCCGTGGTACGTGGTGCCGGCGGATAATAAATGGTTCACGCGTCTGGTGGTGTCCGCGGTGCTGGTGGATACGCTGGAGTCGCTCGACCTGGCTTATCCGAAGGTGGCTGACGCGAAGAAGAAAGAGTTGGAGGCGGCGAAGAAGGTGCTGCTGTCGAAGAAGTGACGGTTTGTCTGGGTGAAAAAAAGCTTTTAACGGCTGAGAACGCCGAGAACTTCCGCTGAGTTCGCAGAGAAAATCAAGTTCGCCGGCCGCCTCGGCTCTTCCTTCGCTCATCGGCTCTTTTCATAGAGCGTCGGCAGGACTAAGATGGTCAATCGTTCAATCCTTCCTGGAGATAACCTTGAACATGGGGCCAGACAAGACTTGCCGGAATTCCTTGCTTGTCACACGGTTGATTCTAGTTTGCACTTTCTCGATTTGCATGGCCGCGGCGGCCGTCGGACAGGCCAAGCCGGAGCGGCAGTCGAAGGCGGTGAAGACCGCGCCTCCAACGGCGGTCACTCAGCCCGCCGCGGCTGTTGCGAAAGATTCCGACGCGGCTGAATCATCGAAGCCGGAAGAGAAAGCTTTCAAAGGCATGAAGTATCGGCTGATCGGTCCGTTTCGCGGCGGACGGTCGCTGACGGCTGCCGGAATTCCGGGCGATCCAACGACCTATTATTTTGGCGCGACCGGCGGGGGAGTTTGGAAGTCGACGGACGGGGCCATGACCTGGTCGTCTGTGTTCGACAAGGAAGGAACGTCGGCGATCGGCAGCATTGCGGTCGCGAATTCCAATCACAATATTCTCTATGTGGGAACGGGAGAGGCCTGCATTCGCGGCAACATTTCGCATGGCGACGGGGTTTACAAAACGCTGGATGGGGGCAAGACCTGGAAGAACGTAGGTCTGAAGGATTCGCGGGCTATCGGGAAGGTCATTATTAATCCAGCGAACCCTGATATCGCATTCGTGGCGGCGCTGGGGCATGTGTATGGGCCGAACACTGAACGCGGAATTTTTCGCACCACTGACGGCGGAAAGACCTGGGAGAAAGTTCTCTATAAGGATGAGAACACGGGCGGCATTGACGTGGCGTTCGACCCGCACAATCCGAATATCCTTTTTGCCGCGCTGTGGCAGGCGCGGCGGACTTCGTGGAGTATGGATGACGGAGGGCCAGGCAGCGGGCTTTACCGCTCGAATGACGGCGGCACAACCTGGAAGCATATTGAAGAACACGGGCTGCCTAAGGGGCCGTATGGAAAGATCGGCGTGGCCGTGGCTTCGAATTCGGACCGCGTGTATGCGCTGATTGAGGCGCACAGTGCGGACGGCGGCTTGTATCGTTCAGACGACGGTGGGGAGTCGTGGCAACTGGTGAATCCGGATCATAGTTTGTGGCAGCGTCCGTGGTATTACATGCACGTGATCGCCGATCCGCGGGACGAGAATGTGCTCTACATCATGGATGTGGAGTCCTACAAGTCAACCGATGGCGGGCATCTGTTCAACAAGGTTGCGGTGCCGCATGGCGACAATCATGGGCTGTGGATTGATCCGCAGAATACGCGGCGCATGATTGCGTCGAATGATGGCGGAGTGACGGTGACGCTGGATGGCGGAAAGAACTGGAGTCGCGAAGACAACCAGCCGACGGCGCAGTTCTACCACGTGATCACGGATTCGGCGACGCCGTATCGCGTGTACGGGCCACAGCAGGATAGTGGGACGGTTGCGATTGTGAGCCGGAGCGACGATGGATCGATCGACAAGAGCGACTGGTACGACGTGGGCGGCGGCGAGGCGGGATACATCGCGCCGGACCCGCGCGATCCGGATATTGTTTATGCAGCAGATTATCAGGGCAACATCACGCGCTACGACCGGCACATTGGGCAGGTGAAATCGATCACCGAGCAGCCGGAACTTTCCGACGCGCACGGAGCGGCGAACCTGGAACATCGCTTCCAGTGGACGGCGCCGGTGATGCTCTCGCCGCATGATCCGAACATTCTGTACCACGGCGGAGAGCGGCTGTTTAAGACCACGGACGGCGGTGTGCACTGGGAGGCCATCAGTCCGGACCTGACGCGGAATGATAAGGAGAAGCAGAAAGTTTCGGGCGGCGACATTACGCTCGACGATTCGGGTACGGAATATTACGACACGATTTTCGCGCTAGCGGAATCCCCGCTGAAGAAGGGACTGCTGTGGGTGGGCACGGATGACGGGCTGATTCAGCTCACGCAGGATGAAGGGAAGACCTGGAATAACGTTACGCCGAAAGATATGCCGGAGTGGGCGCGGGTGAGCCAGATTGACGCTTCGGCGCATGATGCGGGAACGGCTTATGTCGCCGTGGATCGTCACCAGTTCGACGATCTGCGTCCTTATATCTATAAGACGAGCGACTACGGAAAGACCTGGACGAAGCTGGGGCAGGGAATTCCGGACACGGCGTTTGTGCGGGTGGTGCGTGAGGATCCGACGAGGCGCGGGTTGCTTTACGCGGGAACAGAGACGGGAATTTATGTTTCGTTCGATGATGGCGCGAAGTGGCGTCCGCTGCAGCTGAATCTGCCGACGACTCCGGTGCACGATCTGGTGATCAAGAATAACGATCTGGTGGTGGCCACGCATGGGCGCGCGTTCTGGATTCTCGATGATGTATCCCCCCTGCGGCAGTACAGCGAGAGCAACGAAACGAAGGATGTTTTTCTGTATGAGCCAGCGACGGCTTATCGGATTCAGGCGGGAGCGGGCGGGGAGCGGCATCCTTCGAAGCGGACGGGGCAGAATCCGCCGTCGGGTGCGGTGATTTATTACTTCCTGAAGGATGCGCCGAAGGCTGGCACCGAAGCCAAGGTTGAGATCCTCGACGCTTCGGGGAAAGTCATTCGCAAGTATTCGAGCGCGGAGTTCGATCAACTAGAAGAGCCGCTCCGGCCCGACGACAAGAAGCAGGAGAAGCAACTGAAACCGGAAGCCGGGTTGAATCGGTTCGTCTGGGACTTGCGCTACGAAGAGGCGCATAACGTTCCTGGATATTATCTGTGGGAATATTTCAGCGGAGCAAGGGGGCCGGTGGCGGTTCCGGGGCACTATCAGGTGCGGCTGACTGTGGGTACGCAGGTCGAGACGGCGGGGTTTGATTTGAAACTCGATCCGCGGGTACACGTCAGTCAGGAAGATCTGGAAGCGCAGTTGAATCTGCTGCTGCAAACGCGTGACGAGTTGAGCCGGGTTTACGACGCGGTGAATCAGATTCAGGATGTGCGATCGCAGCTAAACGGGCTGAAGCGGCGGCTGCCGGAAAATGCCAGCACGAAGACGATCGTGAATGCCGCCGACGAACTTGAGAAAAAGCTGGTGGCGGTGCGCGAGGAACTGATCAATCTAACGATCAGTGCGAACGAAGATTCGCTGGCATATCCTCCGCAACTGGATGCGCGGCTGGCGTATCTGGCGATGGACGTGGGCACTGCGGATTCTGCGCCTACCGACGCTGAGCAGAAGCAGTTTGAAAAGCTGAAGCGGCAGAGCGGGGAACTGATGGGGCGCTGGGAGGATTTGCAGCGGCGGGATCTGGCGGCGTTTCAGAAACTGACGGCCGAGGGTAGTTTGTCGACGGTGGTGGTGCCGCCGGCGGGGCGGCCTGCGGATGAGGAAGTTCCGGGGCACTGACCCGCATTTTCTGCTTGCTCTGCGACAACCCCCATTTCTCGCGCCAAGAGCCGCGCGAGAAATGGGGCACCCCACAGCTATACCGTCGCTCGGCGTGTCTTCCGCCATTTGACTCTCGTCAGTCTTCCTATTACTTCCGTGCCACTTCGATAGCACTGTTGTGCCTTGTTCGGGCGCGGGGGGATTGCTATTGTGCCGATAGAGCATTTGATTGTTCCTCCCCTAGGGTCAACGGTAGTTCCGGCCGATCCGATTTGGGGGGCGTATATGCGAAAGATGCATCTGTTTTATGCGGCGATTGGCTTCGCGGTGGCCCGCTGGATTTTCAAGCGGCAAACAGTAGTCGACCCGGTCACGCGATTCCGGTCGCAGGGACTTCTGTAGAACGATTTTTTGCAGGCTTGGGCGTGCGCCCCGTTGCGCCTCCATTTCGTCAGCGCGCGCCCATTGCTTTCCTTCCCGACCGAAGTAACTATTACCAAAGTTCTTGCGATTCCCTCCGGCTCGTCGCATCTCTCCACACAATTGGCTCAAGGACGATTTCGCGGCACTCATGCTGCCGATGGTTCTTCGATTCCGCCTGAGCCTTTTCCATGCAGGGGCTGCGAACAATACGATTGATTCTGCTGGCGGCGATGTTGGTTTGGCTGTTGTCTGTGTTTGCGGATGGCCAGGATAAATCGCAGTCCACGTCGGGCATCAGTCCGAAAGCGGATGCGGGCAGAGCTGCGAAAACTTTGCCGGACTTTGATCCCGTTTCTTCCTCGACCTTTGACCCAAACCTTGATCCGAACGGCACGCCGCTCGGAGATGTGGCACGCTCGCTGCGGAACAAATCTCCTCTATCCCAGGGCGTGGTCGATGACGACAACTTGTCTGCTGTGATGCAACAAGCGGAGAGCCGCCATATATCTGGTTCGGCATTGCGATTCCTGATGGCCGGAGGGGGAAAAGGTTTTCAGGTCAGTGCGCCGGATGCTACGTGCAGTCTGGCTTTTACGGCCAATGCGAAGGCGCTGTTGTCGAACCAGTATGCGCAGATGGAACTTCCGGCGGAGGAAGTACGAAAGCTCGAAGGACCGGCCACGGTAGAAGGTGACGCCCTGATTGTTGCGCTGAACAATGGTACTGACTGGCACGTGAGTGAAGTGTCGGTGGCGCTGACAGTCGTGAGGAAGAGCGAGATGGAGCCGCAATCAGGAAAGGATCCGGACGTGACAACGATTTACCGGATGCGGGCGGCGGCATCGCCTGCCGCCACGACGGTGTTCAGCGCGCCGCTGAAACTGGAGATGTCTCCGGAGGAGGAGTGGCACTGGGCCATCGTGCAGGCGCGAGGCTATCCGCCGCAGAGCTACGCGGGTAGAACGCGGCCGCCAACTGCGCCGCAATCCGGCGAGGCGACTCCCGAACAGCCGCGCTCGGATCAGGCGCTGCCGGATTCGGAGCCAGCGCCGCAAAATGCAACCGGGGCTTCGCTTTCGCAAAACCAGCCATAGATTCCAGGTCATCCGCTAACGGCGCGGTGTCGTACTCTACTTGGCTCCCGCCTTCAAAACGACGGTGTTGCGCTCGTCGCCGGCCACGATGCGGTAGAACTTTTTCAGTTCGTCGGCGCGCGCGACCGGGACGCTGAGCTCTTTCACTTCCAGGGTGCGGCTGTAGTGGATGCGATTGTCTTTTACTTCCGTCTTGGCGTGATAACTGGCAAAACTGTAGTCGGCGTCAACCGCGGGCGGCAGGTCGTCGACGACGTAACCCGCTGGAATCGCGATCTCGAAGGTATCGGTGTCGCGCGACGGGCCTTCGAATTCGATGGGAAACTTACGCGGTTCTTTCGTCTCCAGAATTCCGCTGCTTTTCACGCCTAGCACGCGCGGACGGACCAGCAGCAGCCCCCCGGCATTCTTGGCGTAGTTCTGGGCCTGAAACGTGTAACGGAAACCGAAGGGTTGGTCGGAGACATTGAGATTTTCGATGCTGGCTTTGCTGATGGTGAACAGCGATAGCGATCCCGCGAGCAAATCTTCGATGGGCTTGATCTGATCGGCAGACTTGGTTACGCTGCGCAGGCGCATGCGCTCGGACCACGCGCGATCGCCGACGCGGGTTTCACTGACTTCGCCGGACAGCGTGCCTGTGGGATCCAGCGTAAGGTTTCCGGTGCGCTGGATGCCGTTCATGGCGGATGGTTGACGAGGCAGTTCGACCAGATCTCCACCGTCTGACGTGACGAGAAGGCCCCAGTTTGCCTGCAGATATCCGCCGATTTCTCCGAACGGGGTTACCTCATTGGTTGGGTCGAAATAGAGAAGGCGACCGAGCCGGGGATGTTGAATGGTGGCGACCAAAGACGGATCAGTGAGGTCAGCGGGCAATTTAATGGCAAGCACCATGTGGTCGAAACTCCAGGGGTTGGCGGGAGTAATGGCGCTCACGGAGCCGCGTTCCGAGTTGATCACCACATAAAAAGATTCGATCCCGATGCGGCTCAACATCGAACTCATCAGGGTGGCTTTATCTTTGCAGTCGCCATAGTGATGCGCGAAGACCTCGGAGGCAGCATGGGGCTGCCAGCCTCCAATGCCGAGTTCGATGGCGACGTAGCGGATGTCGTGCTGTACGAACTTCGCCAGCGCTTTCATTTTGTCCAGCTCAGTCGGCGCCGAAGCGGTGAGGCTTGCGACTTGCTGGGTGATCTCAGGGGAGGCGTCGCGCTTGCCGGCGGTCAGTTTGAGATACCAGTTGCCCACCTGCTGCCAATTATTAAAGCCGCTATTGGCGGCGCCGCCCTGAGGATAAAACGAAACAACCATTTGGCCGGCGACGCCGCTGATGGGCGGCATCTCCGCTTCCTCACGAATGGCCTTTATGTCGTTTACCACCCAATCCCATTGGTTGCTGCCGCTTTGCGTCGGCTTGATCTCGGAAGAATTGATCCATGAAACCTTGTACTCCCATCCGGGCGGAAGTTGCAGCGAGTAGTGCATCTCGCGAACTGGAATTTCGCGCTGGAACATCCAGACGTCCTGGAGAACCATGGGCTGCTGTTCTTCTTCGTATTCGTAACCGACGATGTTTCCGGGGTCGGGAGCGGGAATCTGCAAGACCTTGTCCTTCACGTCAGAGACGAGTTCGCTGCCTGCGACCTTGGGCAGGGAAACCTCGACCGCGTCTTTGTCTTTAACCTCGAAATCTTTTCCCTGCGCGGGGATGCACCAGCCACGGAGGCTGGTGACTTTGCTGTGCGCATTGAAGGAAACGGCGGCAAAGCCATACTCGCGTCCGCTGGGGCGGAGAATTTTGTAAGCCATGCGAACCCGGGTCTTGATCTTATCCGCGGATTGAACCGTGACGGTTGTTTCTGAGTACAGGAGAATGGCGTCGGTTTTGTCGTCGTGCGCGGGCAAGGGCGCGGCGGCCACGGCGTGCATCCATGGGGGAGCGTCATTGGCTGCGAGGCAGGGGAGAGCCACTGCGAAGAAAATGGAAAGAGCGCACAGCCGCACGATCAACCAACGGGAATTAATTGCTCGCACTGGGGCCTCCGGGTTGCAGGATCACTTGTTGCTCATCCGTGGTTCTAACTACTTGAAAGAAATTTCGCAGCGCCGCGTAATATTTCAGGTCGAGGAGCAGGATGTCGACATTGAGCGTACGGCTCAAGTGCAAAGTGCCCTTGTCGTTTTCGGCTTTCATCTCGTAGAGGACGACGCCGCCGCCCTGCTTCTGAGACGCGGGCAGGGTGCTGATCTGCCAGCCTAAAGGCAAATCGATGTTGATGTCGTCGCTCCGCTGGAAAGGGAACTGGAAATAAATCGGATGCACGCGGTCTGCATGATCAAACAAGTGCTTCTCCGGTGCGCCGAACAGTCCGACGGGGAGCAATGCGCGCCGTCCCGCGCCTGAGACCCAGCCCGGTACTTTGAGTGTGTACTCGGCGACCAGAGGGGGAGTAGAGTTTTTCCAATCTGGATGGTTGATCAATTCCACCTCACAGGCGACGGGAATCGATGCCTTGGCGTCGTCTTCCAGGAATGTCTTGCGCGCTGTGTCGTCGCTGAGGCGCTCTTCCATGCGCCGCTGGGATGCTTCCAAACCGGTGAAGGTAACGATCAGTTTGCCTTCGAGATCGCCGCTGTCCGCGTTCAGTTTAAGGTCCGCCTTGCGGTGAACGGCCGACTCGGTCGGGCCCGGAAGAGTAGTTTGCAGCCAAGAGCCTCCGTCTTTGTCGAGCTTCAGTCCGGTGACTCCGGTTTCATACCACGGCAACATGCAGAATGGGGTGAAGGCCGCGCCAGGATCGCAGAAAACATCTTTGCCGTTCAGCTTCACTACCACGACATTGGAATCCAGGCGGCGATCTTCCATGGTGTTGGGAGAAAAGAAATAGTTCTGCCGGTCAGACACCCACATTCCGGAGGCATCGAAGCCGGAGGCGCGGGCGAGGGCGAGAAAGAGCCAGGTTAGTTCGAAACCGTCGCCGTATTGTTTTTTCCATAGAGTCTCGACGTTTCCCGGATCCTTTTCCTTGTCGCGCTTCTGTTCCTGTTCGGTTTTCGAGGCCTCGTAGGAAGTGTTGCGCAACTGCTGCACCCGGGCATAGATTTTTTGCAGTTTGACCTCTGGAGAATCGCCCTGAGCCACGATCTGCCCAACTGCTTCTTCCATGGCCTTGCGTTTTCCCGTGAAAGCTTCCATCTGGTCATTGCGTTTCTTGCCCAGTTTCTTCCAGAACCGGTCGGGTTCCTTTTCGTAGGCTTCGCTGCTGTAGATAAAGTCCACACGAGACTTCAGTTCGTTTTCCGGGGGCATGTAGTCTTCGGTTTGGAAGGCGGGGACATTCGTGACTTCGAGATTGATCACGTGGTTGGGTGCTTGGGCGGGCAGTGCAGTTCCTTGCGGCAGGTTATGCCAGGTCCAGCGCACACTTACCGGTGAATAGTCGCTGGTGTAGGGATTGAGGGAAAACTTTGCGCTCCTGGTGAATAGCTCGTGATTCAGAACCCAGTGCGACTCGAAGACGAAGTCTTCGCTGAAGTCGGTGGTGTAGTAATACTCGATGATGCTGCCCGGTTGGACGTCGGACAGGGTGAAGGTTTTGGCTTGATACTTCACGCCGCGAGCCTTGACGATGGTCTTGTCAAACACCTTGCCGTTGAAGTTGACGATGGTGCCGTCGGGCTGGATGGTGCGGGCGTGAATATTGATGATCTTGCCCTGGTCCTTGAAAAACGGAATCTCGATGTCGGCGTACTTGCGGCCTTCCTCGGTGAAAATCTTGATGCGAAAGTAGACATCTTCATGGGCCGTTTGGCCGCGGTCGTCGCGGTCCACCTGGCGGTAGAGGATAATGGCCGGGGCTCCCGGGGCTTTGGGCTCGGCGGTCATTTTTAGTTCTTCAGGCGATACGGGCTGAAAGCCGACCGCTCGTGCCAAGGGAGTCAGCAGGCCGGTAGTCGCAATGAGAACCAATACACAGGTCAACGCATTTGCGACGCGCGGGGACAAATGAGGACGAAGGGTCGACATGGCGAAATTCACCTGTAAGGATTTTCCCAACCGCGAAACCCGCCAGCCAGAGGGGGAAAGCCGAGGCCGAGCCGATCGCAGCGGTGCCAAGCTACACCGGTTTGTAGAGCACGCACTTTGTTGGTCGAGACGATACCGCGCCCGCTGGGGCCTGTCAAGAAATCTCTGGGGAGGTGTCGGTAGCACATGATATGTCCGGTTGAGATAGCACATGATATGTCCGCTTAGCGGGCGGTGAGGATAGGAGACCATGCGGAGCATGGAAGCTTATCCGAGGGCCGCGATGGAGCGGGCAATGAAGGTACAGGACGTAATGTTGCAGGCGATGGCGAAGAAAATCACGTGGTGGCAGGCGGCGGAGATCCTAGGCATCAGCGACCGGCACCTGCGGCGGTGGCGGGAGCGCTACGTGGAACAGGGTTACAACGGGTTGCTGGACCGGCGGCGGGGCCAGCCTTCGCGACGGCGGGTGCCGGTGGCGACGGTGGAGAAAGTGTTCGCCTTGTACCGGGAAAATATTTCGATCTGAACGTGCAGCACTTTCACGAGAAGCTGCAGGCCGAGCACGGAATCGAACTGAGTTACACCTGGGTGAAGCAGGCGCTGCAGGGAGCGGGGCTGGTGGCGCGCGGACGCAAGCGCGGGGCGCATCGCAAACGGCGCGAGCGGCGGCCGTTGCCGGGGATGCTGTTGCATATCGACGGCAGCCGCCACCAGTGGTTTCAGGACGAACGCTGGTACGACCTGATCGTGATTCTGGACGATGCCACGAGCGAGATTTACTACGCCCAACTGGTGGAGGAAGAATCGACGGCGACGGTGATGGCGGGATTGCGGGAGGTGATCGAGCGCAAAGGCGTGTTCTGCGCGCTGTACAGCGATCGAGGAAGCCATTTCTGGCTGACGCCGAAGGTGGGGGGCAAGGTGGACTACCATCGCCGCACGCAGGTGGGGCGGGCGTTGCACGAGTTGGGCGTGCAGATGATCCCGGCCTACTCGCCGCAGGCGCGCGGGCGCAGCGAGCGCAACTTCTCGACTTGGCAGGGCCGCTTGCCGCAGGAGTTGCGGCTGCGCCAGTTGGGGACTCTGGAGGCCGCGAACCGGTTTCTGCGGGAAGAATACATCGCCGAGTTCAACCGCCGTTTTCAGGTTGCGTCCAGGCAGCGAGGCAATGCTTTTGTGCTCTGCCGAAGCCGTAACCTGGAACGAATTTTCTCGCTGCAGTTCGAACGCAGCGTGAATCGCGACAACACGGTGAGCTTTCAGAATCTGAGCTTGCAGATCGAGCGGGTGCGCTGGCGGGCGACGTTGGCGGGTTGCCAGGTGGTGGTGCACCAACATCTGAATGGAACCTTGAGTCTCAGCTACGGACCGCATGGCCTGGGTCGCTATGACGCTGGCGGTGCACCCCTATCCCCCAAGGCTTCTACCGAGCTGAGCAGGGGAAGGGGAACTGCCCCCTTCCCCTGCAACCCCATCCCCAAAACCAACCCAACCCAATCGGCGAGGGCACAACTTTGAAACCGGACATTTCACTTGCTACAAAAACCGGACCTTTCAACTTGCTACGGACAGAAATCTCTGGGGAGGATGGAGCGGCGAACCACCAGAGTCAGCTGCGGGCGGCCATCGGCCAGGATCAGCGGCCGTGCTAGACTAGGCGTAAATTCCCGTATCTCAGGCAGCAGAGGAATCGGCATGAAATTCGGCGTCATCATTTTTCCGGGTTCGAACTGCGATCATGATGCTTTCTGGACGATTCAACAGGTTGCGAAACAGCCGGTCACGTTTCTATGGCATGAATCGCATGATCTGGAGAATTGTGACGCTGTGATCGTACCGGGTGGGTTCGCTTTCGGCGACTATCTGCGGACGGGCGCGATCGCGAAGTTTTCGCCGGTGATGGAGTCAGTGCGCAAGTTTGCGGATGGTGGCGGACTGGTGCTGGGTATTTGCAACGGCTTTCAAATTCTCTGCGAGTCGGGGCTTCTACCGGGGGCGTTGATGCGCAACGTCGGCCTCAAGTATGTCTGCAAGCCGATGCAGGTGCGGGTGGAGAACGTCGAGACGCCTTTCACTAATGCATGTTCGCATGGGGAAGTGTTGACCATTCCAATCGGCCACATGGAGGGCAATTACTTCTGCGACGCAGCGACGCTCGATGAGTTGCAGCGCGACAATCGAGTTGTGTTTCGCTATGCTTCGCCGGGCGGAGAGATTGCGGCTGCGGCTAATCCCAACGGATCACTGGACAACATTGCTGGAATCTGCAGTCCGGGCGGAAACGTGGTGGGGATGATGCCTCATCCGGAGCGATCGGCTGAGCCCGAATTGGGTGGCGTCGATGGGATGAAAATATTCCAGTCAATGGTTGGGGCCATGGCGTCCCGATAAGTGAAACATTGTTTAAGTTATTGATTTGAAGCAATCCTGCACCATCCATCTTCCACTCGAGTAGTCCCTTCCGAGCCGCGTAGTTTATTAGTCAGCCGTTAAAAAGCGTCCGGCGCTGCTGCTGGTTAATTTTTTTCTTGGTTATCAACAGGCTCTGGGTATATGGTCGCAGCTTCTTCCCCTGTACGACGGGCCCCAAAACCTAAGTTGTGTTTTTTACGAAAGCACACGCGGGGAGGCGTGTCTCTGATGACACCGAAGCAGATTTTGGATTCCTTTTCAGAAACATTAATGCGGGACGAACGGATACTGAGCGCTCCTGAACGCGCCCTGGTTGCCACTTTGCTGCAGCATGCCAAGAATGCTGCCGGCGAGAATCCAGAAACGCAGAATGCAGTTCGGGCGGTGATTGCATCGGCAGTGGGCGAGACCGTGGCCCAGCGCGCGTTTGCGGTGCTGGGTGGAAGTATTGTGGAACGGATATTGGAGGGCAGCGCGTTGGCCCAAGGTGAGTTTTCGGCTGCGAGGACTGTGGAAGACCGGCATCCGCGCCCGCCCTACGATCCGGAGCCGCCGGGAAGCCGTCGGCAAACAGCTTTGGACCCACGGCCACCGCTGGGGCCGCAGCCCCCGAGTGAACTGGAGCGAGCCGTTGAGCTTCGCCATCCGCCCGTGGAACCGCAACCTCCAGGGGACCGACAGCGTACCGCAGCGGGTCCGCGACCGCCGCTGGGACCACAACCTCCAAATGATCGGTTGCGGGCCGATGTTGGCACGCATCCGCCCATGGGCCCCCAACCTCCTGCGGATCTGGTGGAAGCAAACCTTCCGCTGCGGGCGATGGGCGAACCTGACCCGCCATCGGGACAGCCGCATCCGCCGGGGGTTCGAGCGCCGCAAAGACCTCCGCAGCCTCCGAGTTCGCCGATGCGATCTCCTGGTGAGCCGGATCCGCCGTCAGGACAGCCGCAACCGCCGGGGGTTCGAGCGCCGCGCTCGGAGCCGGATCCGCCGAGTGGGAGGCGTACGGCGGTGCTTTCGGAAACTTCGACAGCGGTTGCCGAACGACCTGGGCTGTTGCCGGCCCGCTGTGTGGTGCTCGACGAATTCCTGGCACCGCAGGAACTCGCAGAACTGACTCGCTTCACGCTGCAGCATGAGCCAGACTTCAGCGCCAGCGAAGTGGTTTCTCCCCATGTGGACAGTGGTGTGATTAATTACGAACATCGCCGTTCGCGCGTTCTGATGGACCTGGCACAATATCAGGACTTGATGTTGGAGCGGATCAAGGCTGCGCTACCGCAGGTTCTGGATCAACTCGGCATGGAAGAGTTCGCCATCACTGGTGTGGAAGCCCAGGTCACCGCCAGCAATGACGGAGACTTTTTCCACTTCCACAGCGATAACGGGAGCGAGCGCGTAGCCTCGCGCAACCTGACATTCGTTTACTTTTTTCACCGCGAGCCGCGGCAGTTCGAGGGCGGGGAATTGAGGATTCACGATGCGCGGCTGGAGGAAGGAACTTACGTCAGCGAGGGCAGTTACCAGGCGATCGTTCCACAGCAGAATCAAATCGTGTTCTTCCCGTGCGAGATGATGCACGAGATTACACCGGTGACGTGTGCTTCGCAGGCCTTTGCCGACAGCCGGTTTACTCTGAACGGATGGTTGCGCCGGTGATTAACGCGGCCAATGATCCGGCTTGGGTGGAATGGATGACTGCGCTGATGGCAGAAGTCATGCCAGCAGGGGAGTCTCGGGAAGGGAGATCGCTGGAAGGAGCGTCGCGGCATGCCTATGCCGCGACGCTTCCTCCGGATCGCTTTTATTGCCTGCTCGATGAATTGCCGCTGCATTTGGTTCCGCAGCGCGTAGTCAAGTCGTTACGAAGTCGAGAGGATCGGGCGCTTTACCTGAATCCGCAATGCATGGTGTGTCCGGCCGGACAATTGCCGGATGAACTCGCATTGCGTCCGGAAATTGAAGCGGGATTTGCCTTGCAGGGAACCATCGCCTGGGTGCGAAATCCGGCGACCGGAAACCTGCTGCCATTCTGGCTTGGTCCGCAACTGGAGGGAGTGGTGCGAAGCCTGCGGGCGAATGAGGCGCTGGCGGAGTCGATCCCAGACTCTACCCGGCAACTGCTGGCGGCTGTGGGTATCGTGCAGAGTGAAGAAAAAGTCGGCCAGGTGCTTCGTCGGCGCGAAGAGGTGATTGCGAAGTCGTCGCCGGGCTTTCGTGAGAAAGGATACGCACCGCTTAGTGATTTGATTCATCCCTTTCATATCGCCGCGTTGCGCCGCTACTATCGCTACCTGATCCGCACCGGAGCGATTCATCTCGGCGATGGCCAAAGCCCGCGGCGCTATGTGGCTTACAACGAACCTGTAGCGCGCTTCTTCCACCGCGACATCACTGCTACGCTGAGCGCGGTGGCTGGTGAGCCGCTGAAACCGTCGTATGTGTATATGGCTTCGTATCTGAGCGGAGCTGTGCTGAAAAAACATACCGACCGCCCGCAGTGCGAGTTCAGCGTGACGATGTGTCTCGATTTTTCTCCGGAGCCCGGGCTCGAAACTCCATGGCCGATTCACCTGGAAACGCCCACTAGCACGGTAACTGTGTATCAAGCTTTGGGAGACGGTCTGGCGTATCGCGGTACGCGGCTGCCCCATTACCGTAGTGCTCTGCGTGAGGGGCAGACCTCGACGTCGATTTTCTTCCACTATGTAGGAGAGGATTTCACAGGCTCTTTGGATTGATGGCTTGAGACTTGGAGGTATTTTCGCCAGAGCTAGTGCAGGCCTGAAATCAGATAGAGAACTGACAATCTCTCGTTGTAGCTGTAGGCAAAGCTCTTGCCGTTGCGGCTTGCGACGACGGGCTTGACTGTCACCACGCCCGCCGGAGTCCCGGGCCGCAACCGCCGGATTACGGTTTCCTTACCCGTGGAAATCTGAACGCTGTAGATTTTGCTAGGAAGTTCGCCAAGGTGATACCCGTACAACGCGGAGCCGTCGCTGGACCATTGCACAGGCTGAAAGTCGGCCGGCAGTTGGGGGATCGACCGCGCTGCACCGCCGTCGAGGGGGTAAATGCCGACTGCGGAATTGGCTCCGACTCCGACGACGAATTTGTTGTCGGGTGACGAAGGTCCACAGGTCGTTCCCTCGGGAGTGACGGCTTTCGGCTTTCCGCCGTTCAGGTCCAATACGTGACAGCGGTTCGCGTGTCCTGCTTCGTTGCCCGTTACGATGATCCTCTGACCATCGGCAAGGAATCGTCCCCATCCGCTTTGGATCGATTCCAGTCCGCGAGTCTCGACGGAGCGAACCTGGCCGGGTCCGGTTGGAAGCAGCGTTATCCGAACCGGTTTACCGTTGAAAGCGATGGCCCATTTTCCGTCGGGCGAAAGGCCGCCGGCGCTACCATCTCCGAGACGCGTAGGAAGTGAGCCGTCCAGCTTCTGCAATACCACGGCGTAGCTGGGTTCCTGTTCGCTGGAGTCCTCGAATAGCACAGAGTGGCCATCCGGCGAAATGTCTTTGGCGACGTTCCAGTCGTGCCAGGAGAGTTCCACATCTTCTGTGCTGCCAAGCGTGCTAAACGACAAGGCGAGGCGCTTTGAAGTCAACGCCACCAGGACGCTGCCGTCGGGTGAAATGTCTTGCAGCGTGATACCCACGGGCAGGTCGAGGATGGTACGGACTTTGCCCGAGAGTGTGACCGCCATCAGGTTCAGGTTGTTGCCTTTCTCGATTGCGGTGAACCAGATTTCTTTTCCATCGGGGCGCCAGGCGATACCACCTTCTGATTCCCAATCGCTGGTTAGGGTCTTAACATTCCCCGCCCGGTCGACGACCTTTACGACACCCTTGTTGTCCCAGACGGCAGAGTGATCCATGAAGGCAATCTGGTCGCCCTGGGGCGAAAAGCGAATGTCACTAATGCGACCGCTCGTGTTCTGGTAGAGCACGGTGCCGATGGGGTACTCCAGCCGGCTTTGGCCTCCGGCGTAATGTACGACGGCTAAACCACCGTGTCCGTCCCAGTCGGCCCAGCGGACGTCGGCCAGCAATTCCTTGGGAGATCCTCCGGCCAGCGGTCCGCGGGCCAGCATGCCATCGATGGTTTCAAGTTGGCCGTTATGCGTGCCGCGCAGCGCGACGGCGAGTTCATCGCTGGACGAAACCGCCAAAAGGTTGGCGTCGCTCATGGTCAGCGGTTGGGTCAGAAGGGAATCGCCCACGGTAGTGAAAAGCCGAACGGGCTTGTTGTTCCAGGCGGCGCCGTACACCACCGATTTTCCTTTCGAAGCGAAACGTGCGGTGTAGACGGTGCCAGCCTCGAAGGTCAGGCGCTTGTAACTGGGGGCGGCCACGGTGGGGGCATGAAGAGCTTGTACGAACGCCAGAAAAATGATTCCGACTGCGAGTAGCGCGACCAGAGCCCAAGGCAGGGCGAGTGTGTAGCGAGTCTTACCTTCGGGGGCAGGCGACGCTTTGCCCGCGGCGGTGCCGGCTAAAGTCTGCAGCGCGAAAACTAGATCCTTGGCGGACTGGAAGCGATTGTCCGCGTCTTTTTCAAGACAGTGGCGGATGATGTCCTGATAACCGGCGGGAATCGCAGCCTCGTCGAGCTTGACGGCGGCGGGTTCCTCACGCAGGACCGCCGTCATGGTGTCAACATCGGTTTCCCCCCGAAAGGCGCGTGTGCCGGTCAATATTTCATAGAGGATCGCGCCGAAGCTGAAAATATCGCTGCGATGATCCACCGGCTTGCCCCGCAGCTGCTCGGGAGACATGTAGGCGAAGGTTCCGATTACGGTGCCTTGCTTGGTCACCGTGGTCAGATCTTCGATGGAGCGATTTTCCTCAGCAGAGGGTTGCAGCTTGGCCACGCCAAAATCCAGGATCTTGATGCGCCCATCTTTTGTGAGGAAGAGATTTTCGGGCTTGAGATCGCGATGCACGATGGGCTTGTCATGCGCGGCCGTGAGCCCCTGAGCGATCTGCAGGGCGTAGTCGGCTGCGTCCCGCATGGGGATTCGGCCTTCGCACAACCTCTGGCGAAGATTCTTGCCCTCGAGTAGTTCGGACACGATGTAGGGGGTGCTACCTTCGAAGCCAACATCGTAGATAGCGAGAATGTTAGGGTGGTTGAGCGCGGCGGCGGCGCGCGCTTCCTGTTCGAAGCGACGTAAGTGATCGGGGTTGTCGCTGGAGGCGGGGCGGATTAATTTCAGTGCGACGTCGCGGCCCAGCCTCTCATCGCGGGCGCGAAAGACTTCGCCCATCCCGCCTGCACCAATCTTTTCGAGAACCCGGTAGTGCCCCACGAGCCGGCCAATCATAGGTTTGTTACACGAGCGTGCGCGTTCCCGAGACTTACGTTGCATGGCATGTTAGGTGCGAAGGGGCCCTGAGTCAATAGCGCCTCAGGGCCAGTGTCGGTAGCACATGATATGTCCGGTTGAGATAGCACATGATATGTCCGCTTAGCGGGCGGTGAGGATAGGAGACCATGCGGAGCATGGAAGCTTATCCGAGGGCCGCGATGGAGCGGGCAATGAAGGTACAGGACGTAATGTTGCAGGCGATGGCGAAGAAAATCACGTGGTGGCAGGCGGCGGAGATCCTAGGCATCAGCGACCGGCACCTGCGGCGGTGGCGGGAGCGCTACGTGGAACAGGGTTACAACGGGTTGCTGGACCGGCGGCGGGGCCAGCCTTCGCGACGGCGGGTGCCGGTGGCGACGGTGGAGAAAGTGTTCGCCTTGTACCGGGAAAAATATTTCGATCTGAACGTGCAGCACTTTCACGAGAAGCTGCAGGCCGAGCACGGGATCGAACTGAGTTACACCTGGGTGAAGCAGGCGCTGCAGGGAGCGGGGCTGGTGGCGCGCGGACGCAAGCGCGGGGCGCATCGCAAACGGCGCGAGCGGCGGCCGTTGCCGGGGATGCTGTTGCATATCGACGGCAGCCGCCACCAGTGGTTTCAGGACGAACGCTGGTACGACCTGATCGTGATTCTGGACGATGCCACGAGCGAGATTTACTACGCCCAACTGGTGGAGGAAGAATCGACGGCGACGGTGATGGCAGGGATTGCGGGAGGTGATCGAGCGCAAAGGCGTGTTCTGCGCGCTGTACAGCGATCGAGGAAGCCATTTCTGGCTGACGCCGAAGGTGGGCGGCAAGGTGGACTACCATCGCCGCACGCAGGTGGGGCGGGCGTTGCACGAGTTGGGCGTGCAGATGATCCCGGCCTACTCGCCGCAGGCGCGCGGGCGCAGCGAGCGCAACTTCTCGACTTGGCAGGGCCGCTTGCCGCAGGAGTTGCGGCTGCGCCAGTTGGGGACTCTGGAGGCCGCGAACCGGTTTCTGCGGGAAGAATACATCGCCGAGTTCAACCGCCGTTTTCAGGTTGCGTCCAGGCAGCGAGGCAATGCTTTTGTGCTCTGCCGAAGCCGTAACCTGGAACGAATTTTCTCGCTGCAGTTCGAACGCAGCGTGAATCGCGACAACACGGTGAGCTTTCAGAATCTGAGCTTGCAGATCGAGCGGGTGCGCTGGCGGGCGACGTTGGCGGGTTGCCAGGTGGTGGTGCACCAACATCTGAATGGAACCTTGAGTCTCAGCTACGGACCGCATGGCCTGGGTCGCTATGACGCTGGCGGTGCACCCCTATCCCCCAAGGCTTCTACCGAGCTGAGCAGGGGAAGGGGAACTGCCCCCTTCCCCTGCAACCCCATCCCCAAAACCAACCCAACCCAATCGGCGAGGGCACAACTTTGAAACCGGACATTTCACTTGCTACAAAAACCGGACCTTTCAACTTGCTACGGACATGCGCCTCAGGGCCAGCCGCGCCGGCTATATCAGCAAAACCGAGGCATGAGGACCATTCAGCCCGCGTGGTAAACTTGTGGCTGCTGTGGGCCAGCCTCCGAAAATACCGCTCCCGCCTCCGGCACCGCCCTCGTGCTCGGAGTGCGCCAGCAAAACGCAATCTGCCTCGGGAGCGAATCCGACCCAGACTGCGTCGCGCATGTGGCGCTCGGGCGACGGAAAAACGCGCATCGATACGCTGACCAGCAGCGTCATTTCCGATCCGATTGCGCAACACACGATTCTGCTCGACCACGTCAAGAAAGAAGCCAGCATTCTTCCCATGCCTCCGCCGGGTTCTCCTGTCTCGCCGCCTGGCGCACCGCCGGGAGCTGCTGCGGCGGTGCAGGCTCCGCCCATGCACATTGAATCGCTGGGTAAGTCGATGATTGAGGGACACGAAGTTGAGGGCAGGCGCTACACCTTACCTCCGGTTGCGACCCCGGCCAAGCCAGCCCTGCCGGCCGCGCCAGCCGTGCCGGGAGCGAAGATGCCAGGATTCAAGATTCCCGGAGTGAAAATGCCCGGCGTGCCGGGTGCGCCACAAGCACCGAAACCGCCGGGGGCGCCGGCGCCGCCGTCGATGCCGAAGCTACCGCCCAAGCCCAGCGTGACCGAGGTGTGGACCAGTGTAAAGCTGAAAACTCCGGTGCTGACTAAAGTTTCCACGGTTGGAGGAGAACAAACAACTTACTGCAAGCCCACAGAAACGGCGGAGCACCCTCCCTCCCTGTTTCAGGTTCCTCCGGGATATTCGGTCAAGCCGCCGAAACTTTGAAGTTCTTAGTCACTGGGTTTCGCCGGCGGCCTCGGACTATGGGCGTCATGTTATAATTGGCGTTCGCCTGCATACGAATCGAGGCAATCGTAGTTTGGGTAATCCTGTGATCTCCTCTGAAGGCGAATCCTGCGCCATCCATAGTTCTTTAAAGAAGGATTTCTAGACACGAGGTCTAACCATGTCCGGCCATTCAAAATGGGCCACAATCAAGCACAAAAAGGGCGCGCTCGACGCCAAGCGCGGCAAGATTTTCACCCGTCTCATTAAGGAAATCAGCATTGCCGCCAAGAATGGCGGTGGCGATCCCGATACCAATCCGCGGCTGCGCGGCGCCATTCTTGCCGCCAAGAGCGAGAACATGCCGCAGGACAATATCAAGCGGGCGATTCAGCGCGGCACCGGCGAATTGCCCGGCGCTGTCTACGAAGAATTTACGCTGGAAGGTTACGGCCCCGGTGGCGCCGCGGTGCTGCTCGACATCAATACCGACAATCGCAACCGGACGGTGAGCGAGATTCGCCACTGCTTCGGTAAGAACGGCGGCAATATGGCCACGGCGGGTTCGGTCGCCTATTTGTTCCACAAGAAGGGCGACATTCTTATCGCCAAGACGGCGGCCAAAGAGGACGACTTGATGAACATCGTTCTCGAACATGGCGGTGAAGATCTGCATGACGACGGCGAGAACTGGGAAATCCTGACCGACACATCGGCCTACGAAAACGTGCTCGAAGCGGTGAAGAAGGCAGGAATCGAGCCGATTTCGGCGAGCGTAGCCATGATTCCGCAAAACTACGTCAAGCTGGAGGGATCAGCCGCGAACACCATGATCCGGTTGATGGAAGCGCTCGAAGATCAGGACGACGTGCAGAACGTGCACTCGAACTTCGACATTGATCAGAAAACGCTGGAAGAAGTTGCCGGATAATTTCTTTCGAGTAGTGGAGAACATTCAGCCGCCCAGGTTGGGCGGCTTTTCTCTGCGTCGACTTTTCTTTGCATAATTTTACGCGCGATGACTCAGGCATTTCGCGGACCGAAGTTTTCAACACGTTCGTGCAAAAGGTTGTGGAAAAGAGCCGGTGTATCGGTGTAAGTGATTCATCTCAGAGACGCTTCAACACTTTGCACTAGAGCGAGGGCTGGCACTTTCGTGGTGGAACGCAGAGGCAAGCAATTTGAAAGTCAGACTCGACAAACTTCTGGTGGAACGTGGTCTGACCGCTTCGCGCGAGCGAGCGCAGGCGCTAATTCTCGCGGGCAAAATTCTGGTGGACGATCAGAAGGTCGAGAAAGCTGGAGCGCAGGTCTCGCAGGACTGTGCGATTCGGTCGCTCAGCGAAGATCTGAAGTATGTTGGCCGGGGCGGACTCAAGTTGGAGCGCGCTCTCAAATACTGGAGCATCGACGTCACGGGAAAAGTTTGTCTCGATGTGGGCGCCTCCACCGGCGGCTTTACTGACTGCCTGCTTCAGCACGGCGCGGCACGCGTAATTGCCGTGGATACCGGCTATGGCCAGATGGACTTCAAGCTGCGTCAGGATTCGCGAGTGCAGTTGCTGGAAAAATGCAATGCGCGCTATCTGACGCGTGACATGATCGGCGCGGCAGCGGATTTCATCGCGATGGATGTTTCGTTCATCTCGGCGACGCTGGTTCTTCCCGCTGTGATTGGCGCAGCTTTTCCCGCACCCGGCGCACGCAGTGGGCGGCAAATGGTGGTTCTGGTCAAGCCGCAGTTCGAAGCGGGCCGGAAGAATGTCGGAAAGGGAGGCATTGTGCGCGACGAAGCCATACAACTCGCCGCCGTGGAAAAAGTAAAAGTCGAGCTGAAAGAGTTGGGTGCAGTGGAGACGGACACGATCGACTCGCCCATCCTAGGCGCCGAAGGCAACCGCGAGTTCCTACTTCGCAGCGTGTTCTAGGATCTTCGAAACCGACTGATGGGTCAGTTGAATTTTCGGCGAAGTCTGTGCATTTTCTTTGTGCGATTGGCGGTTAAAGAGTGTGGCCCGACGTTCAGGCAAGAACCTTCGAATCGCCGAGAACGCGCAGAAATTCCACAGAGTTCGCCTGGAATGTCGAGCTGAACGGTCCTCGTGTCCGTGCCTCTTGTGGTGAAGTTGGTGAATTTCTGTACAATCTCTGTTTGATCTGTCTTTGACCATGGCCAGTCCGCAAGCCTCATCCCAGGACATCGCGCAGAAAACCGCGGCTATCATCTCGCGGCCCAATCGTCCCGATGTCGCACGAGTTCTCCCCGGGTTGTTCGCCTGGCTCGCGGAGCACAGTTATAAAGTGATTGTCGATCTGGAAACGGCCAAGTACGTTGCGGGGCAGGAGGTTGTGCCCCGGGCGCAGATGGCGTCGAGGGTGCTCAATCTGGTGGTGGTGCTGGGCGGAGACGGAACGCTCTTATCGGCCGCCCGAGTCACTGCGTCAGTCGATGTGCCTCTGCTCGGCGTGAACCTGGGATCGCTTGGATTTCTAACGGAGGTGCCGCTGGAATCGCTTTACCCGATGCTGGAATCGATCGCGGAGGGGCGCGCCGCGGTGGAGTACCGTTCGCTCATGCAAGTCCAGTTGCTGCGCGGAAAACCGGGGAACGGAGAGACCGTGCGCGGCAGCTATCTGGTGTTCAACGATGCTGTGGTGAATAAGACTGCGCTTGCGCGGCTCAATACTTACGATTTGTATATCGACAAGGCTTTTGTTTCGAGCTATCGCGCCGATGGCATGATCGTGGCCACGCCTACCGGTTCAACCGCCTATTCATTGTCGGCCGGCGGCCCGGTTCTCATGCCGACGGTCAATGCCTTTGTGGTCACGCCCGTCGCGCCGCATTCTTTGACGCATCGCCCGCTGGTGGTGCCGGATTCGGTGGAGATTGAAATCCTCCTACGCAGCGAAGAGGAAGTCGCCTATCTGAGTCTCGATGGACAGCCCGGCCTTGACTTGCGCGACGGCGACCGGGTGCGTTGCCGCCGGTCCGAGCATCACGTGAACCTGTTTCGCATCGGAACAGATTTTTTCCACGTACTACGCAGCAAGTTGAAGTGGGGAGAGCGGTAGGAGAGGTCTAACGCCAAGTCGACTGTTAACGCTCGGCGCGCAGCAGGTCCGCAATGTTCTCGCGCCGCCGGATCACTTTTGCCGCCTTGCCGCTCACCAGTACTTCCGCCGGGCGCGGACGCGTGTTGTAGTTTGAGGCCAGCACCATGCCGTAGGCGCCGGCATCCAGAATCGCCAAGAGGCTGCCTTCTTCGACCACCGGCATCTCGCGATCGCGCGCGAAGAAATCGCCGGTCTCGCAGACTGGGCCGACGATATCGGTGACTTCGCTTGTCGCGGCTTCACTATCTGCCGCCGGTCCCACATCTCGTACGACGGGAACAATCTCGTGATATGCCCCATAGAGCGTGGGCCGGATGAGATCATTCATCGCGGCATCAACGACCAGAAATCGTTTGCCATCGTTTTCCTTGCGATAGATCACCGATGAAACGAGCACACCTGCAGGGCCGATGATGGAACGTCCGGGTTCAAGGAGCAACTGTACTTCCAGACCTCGCAAGGGTGTTGCCAATGCTCGCGCATAGGCCGCAACGCTGGCCGAGGACTCGTCTGGATCCGGGTTGTCGTAGGTAATTCCGAGGCCGCCGCCGGCGTCGATGTAGTCGATGCGGTGTCCGTCTTTTCGTAGTACGCGTACAAGATCGGCGACACGTGCCATGGCCTCGCCGAAGGGAGCGACATCTGTAATCTGTGAGCCAATGTGAACGCTCACGCCCCGTACGCTCAGATATTTCGTGCGCGCCGCGGCGGCATAGAGCGCCCGCGCTTCGCCGATAGGCACTCCAAACTTATGTTTGCGCAGGCCGGTAGAAATGTAAGGATGGGTTTCAGCGGCGACATCGGGATTCACTCGCAACGCCAGCGGCGCTGATTTGCGTAAGCGCCCGGCACACTCCGCAATTGCCGAGAGTTCCGACTCACTCTCCACGTTGAAGAGCATGATGCCGGCCTTGAGCGCCGCAGTCATTTCCTCGCGCGTTTTTCCGACGCCGGAGAACACCACTTTCTTCGCGGCCTTGCGATCGGCGGCGAGGACACGCTCGAGTTCTCCCCCCGAAACTACGTCAAATCCACAACCCTTGCGGGCGAGCAGACGCAGAATGGTCAGGTTCGAATTCGCTTTTACCGAATAACAAACGGTATGCGGCTGGCCGCGAAAAGCCGCGTCAAAGGCCTCATAGCGAGCGCCGATCATTGCGGCGGAGTAGACATAGAGTGGCGTATCAAACCGCTCGGCGAGTTTCAGCAGGGGTAGGCCTTCGCAATGCAAGACGAGTTGTTTCACGCCGGATCCAGTCGCCCCGGCCTTTCCGGGACGATTACCGTCGCGATACACGAATCCAGGAGGACGCACTGGCGGGCTCTGCCTGCCGGAGGTCATTTCTTTTTATGGGGAGTATGCGCTGCGCCGTGAACTCTAATGGCGACCACGGTCTGGTCATCGAACGTTTCCACGCCGGCCGAGTGCTCGGCTGCCGCCTTGAAAAGAGAGTCCACCACGCAGTTCGCTGACTTTCCCGCGCACTCGGAAACGATTTTCTCAACTCGCCCACGTCCGAAGAGTTCTCCCTTGCGGTTGCGAGCGTCGAGAATGCCGTCGCTGAAGAAGACGAACATGTCGCCTGGCTTCATATGGAATTTAAATTCGTCGTAGTCGGCTTCGTCAAAAAGGCCGAGAGGAAGGCCGGTCGCCTCGATCACTTCGTTCTTGCCGCCATGAACAAAAATCGGGCGGGGAAGCCCGGAATTTGCGACAGTGATCGTGCGCTGCTCATCGTCCCAGACCGCGTAAATAATGGAGACGAACTGGGCTTCGATGCGGCGCTCAGCGAGCGACAGATTCACTGCCGAGAGCATTTCCGCTGAACCGGGTTCAATCGGGGCGTGCGAGCGAATGATTCCGCTGACCAGAGCGGCGTAGATGGCCGCGGGCGCGCCCTTGCCGCTGACATCGCCGATGACAATGCCAAGGCGCGACATCGAATAGGGAATAAAGTCATACAGATCGCCCCCGATGGCGCGCGCCGGAACAAACTTAGCGGCAACGTCAAGGTGCGCGAGCTTGGGGCTGGTCTGCGGCAACAGGCGTCCTTGAAGTTCGCGGGCCAGCGCGAGATCCCGCTCCAGTCGCCGCTCTTGCCGCTCGATCTCTTCGTACAGCCGCGCATTTTCCAGCGCGATCGCAATCTGCGCTGCCAGCGTCGTCATCGTCCGCTGATGTTCTTCCGTGAAAAAACCGCGGCGGGTGTGCTCCATGTCGAGCACGCCAATCACTTTACCCTTATAAATCAGGGGCACGACGAGTTCGGATCGCGTCTCTGGATTGGCCTCGACATAACGCGAATCTTTCGTAACATCGGGCACGAGCACCGCTTGCTGGCTCTGAGCCGCAGCGCCGACCAGACCGCGCCCCAGCGGGATCTCGTGTTTCAGATGAATGTTCTCGTTGAAGCGCAGCGAGAAGCGATGCTGGAGTTTCTCGCCGGAGGAATCGAGCAGAAGAATGCTGAACATCTGGTAATCGATCAATCGCCGCACCAACTCAGCAATACGGCCGAGCAACTCGTCCAGATTCAGGATCGACGTTAGTTCGCGGGCAATTTCATTCAGCAGCAACAGAATACGCGCCTGACGAGTCGTGCGGGTGTAGAGTTGCGCATTTTCGATGCCGGCGGCCATGCGCGATGCCACAAGCGTCAGGACGTTGACGTGCTCTTCGTTGAAGTAGCCGGGTTCGCGCGCTTCAATATCGATCACGCCGATGACGCGATTCTTCGTGATGAGAGGAATGGCCAGTTCCGAGCGCACATTGGGAACGGCTTCGATGTAGCGGGGATCCTTGGTTACATCGTCAATCAGAACCGCTTGCCGCGACTGGGCCGCCTGGCCGGTGACGCCCTCGCCGACTTTAATGCGGCTGCGTTCAGTAAATTCCGGCGGATAGCCAACTTGAAAACGGAATCGAAGATCTTGAGTTTTTTCGTTGAGCAGCAGAATTGCGAATATCTCGTAGTCGATGACTTTGCGCACGACCTCGGCGACCCGGCGCAGAGTCGTATCCAGGTCGAGCGAGGTCGCGAGCACATCGGCGACGTCGAGTAATAGCGACTCGACCGGCAAACGATCCGGTTTAGAAAGTACAGAGCCCATTGTTCTTATGATAACAGCCGCAATCCCGGTCCTTGGGATGGAAGGGCGAGGCCGCAAATCTAGCGCCAGCTATTGCCTGGGCACGACGCACACGTCAGCGAGGTTGCGATATTTTTCCGCGTAGTCGAGCCCAAAGCCGACCACAAACTCATCGGGAATCTTGAATCCAACGTAGTCGCCTTCGAGCGGAAGCTTGCGCCGCGAGGGCTTGTCGAGCAGTGCCGCAACTTTCAATGACCGCGGCTGGCGAGCGAGCAGCATTTTCTTGAGATAAGTCATGGTCAGGCCAGTATCGAGAATGTCTTCGACCAGGATGATGTTTTTATCCTTGATGGTCTGGTCGACGTCCTTCAGCAGGCGCACTTCGCCGGTGGAATCCCAACCGCTTTTCAATTCGTTGGCTGGGCTGGGCCGGTTGCCATAGCTCGACACGCCAATGAAATCGAAAGTAGAGTCGAGTTGTACCTGCCGCGCCAGGTCGGCGAGAAAAATTGCCGCGCCTTTCAGCACTCCTACGAAGATCACAGATTGGCCAGCGAAGTCTTTCGTGATCTGCTCGCCGAGTTCGGCGATGCGTTTGGCGATGTCTTGCCGCGGAATCAGCACCTTGAGTTCTGTCATGGCGTTTCATATTAAACTAGGTGAGGCGATCGCGGCACATCGGATTTGGGTGATCCGGTTTTCTCGGCGAGCCCGCGAGCCCACCAGGCTGTCTGGGGAAAAAAAATTGTCCGCAGAGTTCGTAGGGAAATCGAAAGCACTAATATCGAACCTATTTCGAATGATGGATTGAGCACTCATGAACTTGAAAGGCGTCAAACTCACGTGGCTGGGCCATTCCACTTTTCGCATTGAAACTCCAGGCGGGAAGACGATCTATATCGATCCGTGGATCATGGGCAATCCCATGTGCCCGGAGGCTGAGAAGAAAGTGAAGAAGGCCGACATTCTTCTCTGCACTCACGGTCACGGGGACCACATCGGAGATACTGTCGAGATCGTAAGGCAACATAGCCCAGTCGTGGTCGGGATCTATGAGCTTTGTCTGTGGCTGGCCAAGAAGGGCGCGAAACAAATTTTGCCTATGAACAAGGGCGGAACGCAGACGGTCGGCGACATTAAAGTCACCATGGTTCACGCGGACCACTCCTGCGGGATTCAGGACGGCGACGAGATTGTCTACGGCGGAGAAGCCTGTGGCTATGTGGTTGAGTTCGCCAACGGGATCAAAATCTACCACGCTGGTGATACGAATGTGTTCGGCGACATGGCAATCATTCGCGAACTCTACGCGCCGGAAATCGTGATGCTGCCGATGGGCGATTTTTTCACTATGGGCCCGCGCGAAGCCGCGTATGCGATCAATCTGCTCAGGCCGAAGACGGTGATCCCGATGCACTTCGGAACGTTTTCTGCGCTCACCGGCACTCCTGGCGCATTGCAAAAACTTGTTCCCGGCGTGGACGTAATGGAGATGAAGCCGGGCATTACGGTTGGGTAATCAGTTCTGGATCGTTCAATGGATTTTTCGAAAGGGAAGCGAGTGACTCAGAGTAAGAAGAAGGATTCCGTGGCCAGTTGGCGCCACTACAACCTCACGACCGCCGGGCCGGTCGATGACTACCTCTACTCCATGCTGCCGAAGCGCGACGAGGTGCTGGCTGAAATGGAGGACTACGCCACGGCGCACAAAGTGCCGATCGTGGGCCCGGCGGTGGCACGCGTCCTGCAGCAGCTGGCGATGATGATCAATGCCCGCACAGTGTTCGAACTCGGTTCTGCCATCGGCTATTCGACGATCTGGTGGGCGCAGGCGGTGGGTGACAAAGGGCGCGTCATCTACACCGACGGCGATTCGCAGAACACAGAGCGAGCCCGCGGCTATTTCAAACGGGCCGGAGTTTCCAACCGTATCACACTGCACACTGGCGATGCTCTGGAATTTCTTTCCGAGCAGAAGCAGGAATTTGACATCATTTTCAACGACGTCGACAAAGAAGACTACCCGCGCGTGCTACGCCTGGTAGCTCCCCGGTTGCGTCAAGGTGGACTCTTCATTACCGACAACGTGTTGTGGAGCGGAAGGGTTGCGGAAAAAAATCCGACCGACGCCAGCACCAAGGCCATTCTCGAGTTCAATCGCAAGCTCTACGAGGCGAACGAGTTCTACACTACGATTCTGCCCATTCGCGACGGCTTGGCGGTCGCGATCAAGAAATAAGCGCCCCGCATCGTCAAATCCTTATCGTGACGCCTCGCTGAATTTCGCGAAGGCCTAACTTTTAACACGCCAGTAACATCCCTTCACTATAGTTCCGCATTCGCAGTCGTTTCCTACTCCTGGCTGTTTAGTCGCAAAAGGATCATTCATGGCCACTGCTTCGAACGTTCTTGATAAGAAACTTTCGCGATCTTCTCCCGGCAAAATCGGCATGATCATATTCACTATCGTGCTGGTCATTGGCTTCGCGTATGCGGGCTCGCACCTGCTGAACGACCTTTCCGCCATGCACAGCACCTCGGTGATGCCCTATTTTCTGCTCGGCATCGCCCTGCTGGTGGCGCTCGGTTTTGAGTTTGTGAATGGCTTCCACGACACAGCCAATGCCGTGGCGACAGTCATCTACACGCATTCGTTGGAACCGCACGTGGCAGTGGTTTGGTCGGGCTTCTGGAATTTTCTGGGAGTGATGGCGTCGTCCGGGCTGGTCGCGTTTGCGATTGTCTCGCTGCTTCCGGTGGAGTTGATTTTTCAGGTCGGCAGCAAGGCTGGATTTGCCATGGTCTTCGCGCTACTGGTGGCGGCGATTCTGTGGAATCTGGGAACGTGGTACTTCGGACTGCCGGCTTCGAGTTCCCACACGCTGATCGGATCGGTCATCGGCGTCGGCATCGCGAATCAGATGATGTCTGGCAAGAACGGCACGTCGGGAGTGGATTGGGCCCAGGCGGCGAACATCGGCAAGTCGCTCCTGCTCTCGCCGCTGGTCGGATTTGGAGTGGCTGCTCTCTTATTGCTGGCGGCAAAAGCCCTGATTAAAGATCCGAAGCTTTATAGCGCGCCGGTGGGCGATGCCCCGCCGCCGTTTTACATCCGCTGCCTGCTGATCCTCACCTGCACGGGCGTGAGCTTCTTCCACGGCTCCAACGACGGCCAGAAGGGTATGGGGCTGATCATGCTGATCCTCATCGGAACCGTGCCCACTGCCTACGCTCTGAACCATGCCGTTACTTACCAGGAGTCACAGGACTTCATCGCCAGTTCACAGCAGGCGGCCAATGTGCTGGACCACTACGTGGAGCCGGGCGCGGTCATCGGAGATGCGCGCGATGATGTGACGGCCTACATTCGCACGAAGCAGTTCAATGCCAACACCATGCTGGCGTTGCGCACGCTGGTCAACGACATCGGCAACGAAACCGCCAATTATAAAGAACTCAAAAACGTACCGAACGACCGGGTTCGCAACTTCCGCAATGATCTTTATCTGGTGAGTGAAGTGTTGCGCCTCACGGCGAAAAGCGGTCAACCAAAGTTTGCTCCAGCTGATGCCGCCGTGCTGGCCAACTACAAGAAACATGTCGACCATTCCACGCGCTTCATTCCTACATGGGTAAAGGTTGCTGTCGCAATGGCTCTGGGTCTGGGAACCATGATCGGCTGGAAGCGGATCGTCGTGACGGTCGGCGAAAAAATTGGCAAAGAGCATCTCACGTACGCGCAGGGCGCCGCTGCGGAAATCACCGCCATGGCGACGATCGGCGCGGCCGATGGATTCGGTCTGCCGGTCAGTACCACGCACGTGCTTTCTTCGGGGGTGGCCGGCACGATGGCCGCCAATCATTCCGGCATTCAGCTAAGCACGGTGCGCAACTTGGCCCTGGCCTGGATTCTCACGCTGCCGGTCGCGATGCTGCTGTCGGGATCGTTGTTCTGGCTGTTCAGCAGGGTGTTCTAAAGGTGAACCGAGAGATTTGCTTCTGCGGTTCGTGGAGTGGGTGCTTCGATTTGCAACGACGCAGCTTTCAGCCGCGCTGTGCGCAGCCAAAAAGAGTCCTGGATTTGTCAGTGAGGTTAGTTCTTAAAGAAACTTCACACCAGCGAATCGACGGCACTGCGTCTTAGGTCACTGACCCGGCAGCAGCCCGTAGACATCCACTTCGGTCCGCGTGCTCACGTAGACTTTGCCGTTGGCGATGGTAGGGGGCACAAACTTGACTGCGTTCCCCGCCTGATCACGATTGCCAGCGGCCTCTGCGCTGTTCCAGTATTCGTTTGCCAAGTTGGTTGCGCTGTAGGCGTGCAACACGGCAGGCCCAGTGCAAGGCGCCGGCACGGGAGATACGTAGCAGTTGATTCCTCCCGCGGCATTCGGGCTGGCATAACCGTAAAGTCCAGCGTCGATCGCCCACACGATTCCGTTGGAAGGCCCCTGCGACGACACGGAGGGTGAAACGTCCGGAAAGCCGAAAACCTCGCTCGACTGCGAAGCCTGCGTCGTATTGAATCCTGCATTCGGATCGAAGGGAAATTGTTTTAAGAGGTCGCCCGCGCCGGCAAAATACAGACTGTTCTGCCAGAACGCGGGAGTTCCCCAGAATCCGCCGGTCGCCTGGAAATTCTGCACGACCTGATTACTGCTGGCGTTGAACAAGCCCATATTGTCACGGTCGATCAGATAGACGACGCCGTCCTTGCCGAGTTCCACCAGCAGATGCTGGGGCCCAACGGTCTGATCAGGCAACAGAATGGGCGCGCCGGAACCGAGATCCACGTCGTACTCCTCGAGCGTGTATTCGCTGAGAGGGCTAAACCAGCCATTCACCTGCATGGACGTAGATCCACCCGATGGGCTGCCAAGATTCAGAACGCTGTCGCCATAGTCGTTCTGCATCGACATCCCTGTACCCTGATCAAAGATGCCGTTTCCCGTGGCGACGAAAACATTATTGTCGTTGTCGATCGCGGGTGCTCCGCCCCCACCCCAGATTCCGCCGTCTGCGCCTCCGACATTCGGAATGTAGACTCCGTTTGGTGTCGAGTTGAACACACTCGGCACCTGGGACAGATCAGAGGCGTTGTAGCCGAACAGCCAACCGTGATACGGACTCGCATCTTCGTGTGCGGCAAACGCTACGTAGACGGTTCCGTCGCCTGACAGCGCGAGTCCCGAGCGGTTGTGCTCCATTTGAGAAGTGAACGTCACCATCCCACCCGACGATCCGTCGCCGGTTCCCACAACCTGGGCGGCAACGGTCACTGGCGCGTTGAACTTCTCACTGCCCGAAGTAATGTCTAAGGCGTGCAGGCGATGAAAATAGCTACCTGGGGGGCGCGAGCAGTTGCCCGACTGCGACCCCGGAATCTCCGACGCACTGACCAGATAGATCGTTCCACTCGAGGGATCAATCACGGGGGTGCCGGTCACTCCCACCTCAGGATAGATGTCGCCGGAACAGGACCCCACATCCTGCCACACGATCGGACCTTCTCCGGGCGTGCCGCCGTGAAGCGTGTCTAATAGGTTCACCTGCCAGAGCGTCGTGCAGGAGTCGGCGTCGAAGGCAAAAACGCTGTCGTGTTGCGTGGCCACATAGAGGACGTTGTGGACCGCACCGTTGATGCTTACTCCGGGCACCCACAATGGCTGCGTATAGACTGCTCCGTCAACCGGACAGGCGAAGAGCTTGCCAAACGTCGATGCAGTTACGTTGGAGGAGTTCAGCGCATACTCCTGCGTGTTCGCGCCATCCCGCGATAAATCGTTGTGATACGTGAATGCGCCCGGCAAATCGGTGACAGCTACGGTCGCCGACGCCGAGGATGTTGGCACGGCGACGCTAGCCGCGGTGATGGTATGTGTGCCCCCAGACGCGGGCGGCATGTAGAGACCGCCATTGCTGATGGTCCCTATGGTGGAGTTGCCACCGACCGCGCCATCCACGCTCCACGTCACTGTCAGGTCGCTGACGTTGCCAGTCACGGTCGCGCTGAACTGCTGGGTTTGCGTTGTGGCAGCTACGGCCGCATGATGCGGGGAAATCGCGACTGTGGCTGCCCCCATCGACGGCCCGGAACTTCCGCCGCATGCGCTGAGAGCCACTACCGCCGCCGCAGTCGACAGCGCTAACAAGTGAGCGGTTCTTGTCATAGTCTGACTCCTGGCCAGATTTGAAAACTTGTGAGATGGCTATCGCTCGCAGCCCCGGCTACTTCGATGGTTGAATCAATTCCACGTCAATCGTGATGGCAACCTCGGCTCCCACGACTTCGGGCGCGGCAGTGATGCCAAAATCCTGCCGAGTAATTTTCGTGCTCGCTGACGCACCCATGCGGCGTTTACCCATCGGATCCTTAATTGGCGCTGATGGTCCATCCACGTCGAGCACGACTTCCTTGGTCACGCCGTGCATCATCAAGTCGCCCGTGATCTGCAACTTTCCGGGGCCGGCTGCCTTCGTGGATTTGGAATGAAAAGTAATCGTCGGATACTTTGCCACATCGAAAAAGTGTGGACTGCGCAGATCGTTGTTTCGCATGTCCACGCGCGTATCAATCGTACTGGCGTCGATGGTCGCGTCGAGAGATGTTTTCGACGGGTCCGCCGGATCGTACTGCGCCGAACCGGTGATCTTTGAGAAGACTCCCCGCACGGTGGAAACGCCGAGATGCCGCACCGAGAATTCCGCCGCCGTGTGATTGGGATCGATCTGCCAGGTTCCGGCTTGTGTTGCGGATGGTGCCGCAGTTTGTGGGGCGGCGGTGGCCGCCATCGCCAGCGCGATGATGAAAGCAAGAACAAAACGGGACATGTCTGCAGGTTCTCCTCTAAGAATAGTTAAGTCGAATCATGCTAAATGGATTTGACGGGAATCGCCAACAGGTCGTCGACCAGGCCGATTTCTTTTTGTAGAAACGGTTCGCCGTGTGTCACGCCCGCGAGCATTCCGTAAAACCGGGCCATGGCATCGATGCGCGCGCGAATCTCGTCATGGGCTGGAAAAATATCTTTTCCCGCCTGCTGGTCGCTGAATTGTGTTGTGTAAGCCAGAATCGAAGCGAGCTTTCCTTCGAACTGCTCGCCGATGTCGACGACGAACGTCGGCCGAACGTCGTAATAGAGCGTGGCGTAGAGGATTTTGAACGGCCGATGCGGCGCGTTTGAGGCCACACTCGGATGGGTTTGGCTGACAGCTGACGGCTGACAGCCGAGAGCCTTTTGCGGATCGAGTTTGGCCAGTCCAGCCAGGAAGCACGCCTCATATCCTAAGATCGAAGCCGTGTAATGATCCGGATGGCGCCCCTTCCAGTACGGCAGAATTATCACTCGAGGCCGCGTTTCGCGGATCACGCTGGCGACTTTCAGCCGGTTCTCCCAGGTGTTCTCGACCCGGCCGTCGGGAATGTCGAGCGCTCGGCGCCAGCTCACGCCCAGAATTTTCGCCGCATCGGCTGCTTCGCGGGCGCGATCGTCGGCGGATCCGCGCGTCCCCATCTCGCCCTGAGTCAGGTCGAGAATGCCCGTGCGCTGCCCCCGCTGCGCCGCTTTCAGCAGCACCCCGCCGCAGGTCTGTTCCACATCGTCGCGATGCGCGGCGATGGCGAGAATGTCCAGAGATTTTCCGTCCAAAGATTGACCGCTGAAAGTTGAATGCACCTGGGAAGAAGACATCAGTCGAGATTTCCTTGCTCGAGCACAACGTTCTCGCGGACGATCAGACGGTGTGCCGCCATTTCCTTCAGCGTGGGTAGCACGCGATTCACGTGTTCATCGGTGTCGACGAATATGATGATCACCGGAAGCCTACCTCCAGCCTCGACCAGATGCGCCGTCTCCACGCGCTGCCGCCCCAGAAATCCCGCAACGGCGTGAATCGCGGTCGCCGCATAGACGTTTTCTTTGCGCAGGTAGTTGAGAATCTCCACGTGTAGCGGCCGATGATGCCACTGGTCCGCTTCGTTCAGATAGATTGTGACCTGCACTGCCATGACTGTAGGCATTTTACTCGCGAACCTCCTCGGAAATCTGGCCGCCACAGAGCCGGGAATTTTCCCAGTCCCGCCGCAGCATCCCGTATAACTCCGAATCGATGAACTGATCCCACTTGCGGATGTGTTCGCGCTGGCAGCCTTCGTGGAGCATTCCCAGCTTCCGGAGAATTCGGCCCGAAGCGGCGTTGGGTTTGAAATGCGAAGCGAAGATGCGGTTCAGCCTGAGTGTTTCGAATCCGTAATCGAGCAACGCGCGCGCAGCTTCCGTCGCATAGCCGTTACCCCAATAAGGTACGCCAATCCAGTAGCCAAGTTCGGCGCTATCGTGCACCGGTTCAAATCTCAGACCAACGCCGCCGATGAGCCGTCCGCGAATAGGCCTATCGCCGCGCAACGTAATGGCAACCCGGGTTTCACTGCCATCACTAATCCTGATCAGGAAGTCGCGCGCATCCGATTCGCTGTAAGGAAACGGAATGCGCATTGAGTTGGCCGCAACTTCGCGCGCGCCGATCAGCGGCACCAACTCCGCGATATCGGCGTCACTGTAAGGGCGCAGTCGCAGCCGCGCGGTTTCGATCGTCGGAGGTGGGGCTATGCTCATCGTCACAAAATTTCAGAACAAGCTCAGAGCGCCCGGGCCAGTGCCATCCCGGCCAGCGCGCCGGCCAGGCATAGCAAATTGTTGCCAAGCACGTTGGTCAGCATCAGGCCCCACTGGCCGTGCTCGAAATACGACATGGTCTCGAACGCGTAACCAGAAAAAGTTGTGAACGATCCGCAGAATCCGACCACAACCAGCAGTCGCCAGCGCGGGTCGACCAACACCCGCTCGGTCGTCCAGATGACGAAAAGCCCCACGATAAAACTGCCCAGAACGTTGATGATGAGCGTGCCGAAAGGGAAGGCGGGACCGAACTCTTTGGTCGCCAGACGGCTCAGCGCAAATCTCAGGTTGGCACCGAGAATGGCGGCGAGGGATATCGCGAGAAAGTCTTTCACGATGACACTCCTACAAAACTGGGATCGATTCTGTAGGAGTCATCAGCCTGCGGCCGGAGAGCATCGCAGGCGGTTGCGGCGAACTCCATCGCCGTACGTAACTCGTAACCCATTTTTTACCACAGTGGATACGGAGGTACGAGCTTCCTTGTTGCTATTTTTTCCTCTCTACCAGAAACCGCGCCACTTCCTTCAGCGGCTCCGCTTGCTCGCCGAAGCTGTCCAAGACCGCGAAAGCATCGTTCACCAGAGCGTCGGCGCGTTCCAGGGATGCGTCAATTCCAAACAGTGACGGATACGTGACTTTCTCGGAAGCTGTGTCTTTGCCGGCCGTCTTGCCCAGTTGTTGCGAAGTCTGGGTCACATCGAGCACGTCATCAACGATCTGAAAGGCCAAGCCAATCGACAATCCGAACGCACGCAGCTTGCCGATCTGAGTGTCTTTGGCTCCGCCATAGATTCCACCGCTCACCAGGCTGGCCGTAATCAGCGCCGCGGTTTTTGAGCGATGAATGTACTCCAGCATCTCCGCTGTTGGGGTCTGGTGCTCTGCCTCGAGATCGACCACTTGCCCGCCGATCATGCCGTCGATAGTTCCCGTGTCGTGCGCGATCTCTTCGATAATCTTCACGCGCGCTTCGGCGGGACACTTCAGCCGGGCCAACACTTCGTAAGCCTGAGTCTGCAAGGCGTCGCCAGCGAGAATCGCAATGGCCTCGCCGAATGCCTTGTGGCACGTGGGGCGTCCACGGCGTAGATCATCATTGTCGAGTGCCGGCAGATCGTCGTGAATCAGCGAATAAGTATGCAGCATTTCCAACGCCGCGCCGAGTTCTTCGATCCGCGGCGGCAGCGATCCGGCCACCATGCGGCCGGCCTCGATGCAGAGCACGGGCCGCAAGCGCTTGCCGCCGGCAAACAGGCTGTGGCGCATGGCCTTGTGGATCGACTCTGGATGCTGCGTTTCCAGCGGAATCAGGCGGTCGAGCGCTGCGTCGGTGAGTCGCTGTCCTTGTTCGAGAGTTTCCTTCAGCATGAAGCTGTGAGTATAACAAGGCAGCGGATACGTGAAAGATTTGCCGGGGCCGATGAGCCTGCAAAAATCAAGGACGCCGTTCGGGCGCCCTCAGTTCATGCCGAAGTTTCTAAGATGCTGCTACGCCGCAGCTCTTCGCGAAACTGCCAGATGGCGCAGCACCGATGTCAGCACATTTGCCACGTCGTCCGCCGGGCAAACGTCGCTGGCACCGGCATCGAGCGCAGCCATCCACATATCTTCGTCGGGAACACGATGCGTGCAGACAATGGGCAGCGTAGGAAAGTCGTGGTGCAGACTTTCCACATCTGCCAGCACCCAATGCTCGAGGTTGACCACTACAGCTTCAGGATTGGTGCGCACAACGTCGTCCCGCAGTTCTTCGCGGGAGCGGGTCACATGCACAAGGAAGTGAGAGCGGAGTCCACCGGCCAGGGATCTGGCCAATCCAGGATTATTTTCCAGCACAACTACACTTTGAACCATAATTCCCCCGATCTTCACGCGTCGTCAACGGCGGACGTCGACATTGGACTAGGGCTGCAGGGTGGCCGTAGAAGCCACAACTCCACAGACATCGAAAGCTCTCGAATCGCGTCAGAAATCGCACAACTACTCAGTTCCATCTAACGTCGGGCGGGCGCCTTTTCTGTCAGCGGTTCGAATGGTTCGGCTTGAAGCTTCCCATTTTTTTTCAGCAGAACTTCAACTTTTCCTTCCGCCTGCTCCAGTTCCTTCCGGCAGGACGAGGAAAGTTGCATGCCTTCTTCAAAGAGAGTCAGCGAAGCCTCCAAGGGAACTTCTCCCTTTTCGAGTTCCTGCACGATTTTCTCCAGTCGCTGGAGACACTCTTCAAATTTCGGCAACGGGATCGGCTCCGCCTCTTATTGTAATGCAACTAATTGCGAGAAGAGTCCAGTCTTTTAGATGCCATGGATCGGAAAAGTGAACCGGGAAGTTCCAGTGCGGGAAGTTTTAGGGACCGAATGTCGGTTGCGAAGAGAAATTTGCCGAGCCGTAACAAGTCCTGACGCATCTGCCCCGTGCGAATGCGCACCGCGCCAGGCGGAACGCACTACGCCGTAGCTTGGGATCCTTGATTTCCGCCCAGCACCTCCAACACGTCCACCGCCGAGCTGTAGCGTCCCTGCGGAGCGCTGATCTGCGCTCCCTGCGCCATCCGCTTGGCAGCGATCAGCATCTCGCGAGCGATGGCCACACCCTCGGCTCGTGCAAGTTCCGGAGTCTGCGCCCGCGCCATGCGCTCAAGGATCGAATCTGGGACCGATACCCTCAACTCATTCTTCATGAATTCCGCGTTACGTACGCTGACTAAAGGCCATATCCCGGCCACAACTGGAATGCGGCACTTGGCCTTTTCGATGCGCTCCAGAAAATTTTCCAGAAGCCGCAGATCGAATACTGGCTGAGTCACGGCGTATTCCGCTCCGGCTTCAACCTTGAATTGGAAGCGGCGGACTTCTTCGTCCATGTCAGTGAGTCCGGGGTTCGCGCCCACGCCGATCACGAATCCTGTCCCGGCGCCAATTGGATTTCCGCCCAGATCAAGCCCACGGTTCAGGTTGTGCACTATATTGACCAGGCCGATCGCATCCACGTCAAACACCGCAGTCGCATCGGGATAGTTCCCCATCTTTGGCGGATCGCCAGTAATGCAGATCAGGTTCCGGATCCCGACTGCTGCCGCTCCCAGCAGATCGCTCTGAATGCAAAGCACGTTGCGATCGCGGCAAGTGTAGTGCAGGATCGCGTCAATGCCAACCTCGCGCTGGATTAGCAACGACAGCGCCTGGTTGCTCATGCGCGCCGAAGCCCGAGGGCTGTCTGGAATGTTGACCGCATCCACGCCCACTGACTTCACGAACCGCGCCCCCTCGATCTCTTTCTGGACGTCGATCCCTTTCGGCGGCACGATCTCCACCATGGTCACGAACTCGCCGCGCGCCAGGCGTGAGCCCAGCGCAGATCGGCTCTCCAACGGCACCGCCGGGGCCGCCAATGGGGCAGTGTGACCAACCCCAACCGCGGTCGAAATAGCCTTGCCCCGCGCCTCGCCCACCCGCAGCGATGACTTCATCACCCGGATGTGTTCTGGAGTGGTTCCGCAGCAACCGCCGACGAGTCGCACGCCTGCCGCCACAAACTTGCGCGCATAGCTGGCCATGTATTCCGGCGAGCACAAATAGATATTCCGCCCATCCACCGATCGTGGAATGCCTGCGTTCGGCTGTGCCGCCAGGGGGAGGGAAGTCGCCGCCCGCACTTTCTCCATGGCATCCAGCATGGCGACCGGGCCCACGCTGCAGTTACAGCCGATCACGTCGGCGCCCCACTCTTCGAGGCGCGAAACAAACGTCTGCGGGTCGGAACCGTCCAGGCAGTTGCCGTCCTCATCGATGGTGACCTGCGCCACAATCGGCAGCTTGGCACTGACGTCGCGAACGGCCAACATCGCCTGATGAATTTCTTCCAGATATCCGAACGTTTCCAGAATCAGCAGATCGACGCCACTCTCTGCCAAGATCTCAATCTGCGCGCGAAAAGCTTCGCGCGCTTCCTGAAACGAAGTTTTCCCCAGCGGTTCAATTCTGGTTCCCAGTGGGCCAACCGATCCTGCGACCCATACATCGAAGCTTTTGGCGGCTTCGCGGGCGAGGCGCACACCAGCTCGATTGATGTCGCGAACCTTGTCCGCTAAGCTGTGCCGTCCCAGCCGGAAAGAGTTGCCACCGAAAGTATTGGTTTCAATAATTTCGGCCCCGGCCTGCAGATAGTCGTGGTGAATGGCGCGAATTAGATCGGGTTGCGAAAGATTCAGCTCGTCGTACGAACGGTTGATGAAAATGCCTTTGGCGTAGAGCAGCGTCCCCATGGCGCCGTCGCACAATACGGGGGATTGCTTGATCCGGGTAAGAAAGTCAGCCGCCATATTTTTTGAGGCTACAGTTTCTGAGAATACAGGATGATGCGAGTTCGTGCACCTGCACTTGAGAGCGGGAAGGTCGAACCTCCTTAAGTGCCGAAGATCAGTTTCTGAACTAGATGATTGATCAAACTGACGTAGATCAGCTCAATTCGTGCTTTTTCGGCAACGACGAGGACTGGTTCCGGGTCTGATATAATCCTCGATTTCGCAAGTAAATCTTCCTTTTTCATGTCGTTAGGAGCCTGTCGTTTGAATAGAAGCGTGGAAAGACGCATCCTCGTCCTGCTCGGATTGTGTGCCACGGTGAACTTGATTGCCTGCGGCAACAGTCCTTATTCGAACCCGGGGCCGACCACGGCCGTGGCGGATCGGGTTCTGGCTTCGCAGGGTGTCACCTCGACCTTCAGCTTTGGCGGGCTGGTAGTAATAAACGGGATATACGACACCGTTCCGCGCGGCGCGCCTTTGAGCGCTGGAAATTCTCCTGGATTGATGGCAGTCACGCCCTCGCTGAATATTGCCGCAGCTTTTGACTCAAGCACCAACTCAGTCTACGCGGTGGATACGGCGAAGGAATCCGGAATCGGAAATGTTCGCCTGCCCGGGCCCACTTCCAGCATGGTTTTTCCGACCTCGACTGGCATCGGATATGCCGCCATCCCCGGCGCCACCCTCAACGGATTCTCTTTTGTGGGCGCCGTCGACGAGATGAATTTCCAGGCAGGAGTCCTCACCACGATCGCTGTCGCCAGCGCTCAAACCGTGATCTCTAATGAGGGCGGCAGCCAACTTCTCGTGTTCAGCAACGATTCGAACTCCGTGACCGTGCTCACACCCTCGGCAGCTGTTCCTCCGGTCGATTTGAGTTGTTACTCCGGAACGGTGAATCCAGTCTGCACCATCGTCCCCGGCTTTGATCGCCCAGTCTACGGCGTCATCAATGGAAACACGGCGTACATTTTGAACTGCGGTCCGCAATGCGGCGGGGTTATGGCCAGCGTAATGGTCTTCGACCTGCCCAGCCTTACGATTACCAACACGATTCCGGTCGACGCCGCCACCTGGGCGCTGATGAGCGGTTCCACGCTTTATGTTGCCGGCACGTCGCCAACTAATAATGCCTGCACCGGCGAGACAACTGCCGCTTCTACCTGCGGACGCCTCGATATCATCGACCTAACTTCCAACACCGTCACCGGCAGCATCGTTATCACCGATGGTTATCACGACCGCATGGATTTGAATGTGGTTGGCCAACTCTTCATCGGATCGAAAGACTGTACAAACGTCGGAAATGTGGGCAATCCGGTCGGAGAAGTCCGCGGCTGCCTCTCCATTTTTCATCTGGCCGATAATTCCGTAGTGATTCCGCCCGACAACGGTGACGTGAACGGTTTGCAGGGTTTCACCACGCGCACAGTCGAGTACGTGGCTGAGGGCGGCGCCCTGCGAGTTTACGATACGACCGGAGATATTCTGCTGATTACGGACTACATTCCCCAAGGCAGCATCGATCTGGTCGGTTATGTGGGCGACGTGAAGGCGATCGACTTCTTCTAGCGCTCGGGGAGAACTAGCTGGAACTGGGCGCTAAGGGGCGAGCGTCCAGCGAAAGGAAGTCATGAAAACCGCTCTGGTTACGCTCCTAGTTGCCGCATCCGCATTCGCCCAGGCGCCGGTTCCCCCTCCCACTCCAGCCTGCGGCCCTTCCAACCATCAGCTTCAAGATCAAGCTGGATCCCACTCGGCACATGCTGGAGCAGTCGGAGCCAGGAAAAGCGCGGATCTATTTCTTTCAGGACGCCGGCACCACTCAGACCGTAGGCTATCCGACGGTGAAGATCGGGATGGACGGGTCGTGGGTAGGGGGCGGTCACGGCAATTCGTATTTTTCCGTCTCGGTCGCGCCTGGCGAGCATCATATTTGCGTGACGTTGCAGTCCTCTCTGGTCGCGCAGCGTGTGGAACTAACGCACTTCACGGCGGAACCTGTTAAGGCCTACTACTACCGCACCCGGCTGGTGCTGTCGCGAGCCGTGGACCTGTTGGAGCTTGAGGCGATCGACGTCGGTCAAGCCCGCTATCTGATTGCAACTTTTCCGCTGGCCACCGCGATCCGGAAGAAATGAGGGGCACGTCTCGCGTGCCTTGCGAACGCTGCGTGATCCACAACGCCGAATGTTCTCTGGTCACTGCTTCTGAAAGTATGCCAGAGTTAGCTGGTTCGGATAGGAGTCGGTCTCAATGGCGAATATGTGGCTGCTGTCTCCCACATAGAAAGTAAAGTTATCCGGATTCGCGGCGGCGCCAGTATCAAGTCCGGTGATGCTCCCCGTGAAGACGCCGTTTGTGTTGGCCGCAAAGTTTCCGGACAACGTGACATCGGGACTGGGGCTCACTCCGTTAAGGTCGACGAATCCCGACAGGGTGCCAATTCCATCCGCTGTCGCCGGGCCGACTCCATCGTATTCCGTATAGCTTAGTGCCAAGGACTGCCTGACATTCACGGCGTAGCTTCCGCCGAAGCTGGCGGCGCTAAAGGAACCAGATTGCTGAAAGCCGACACCGCCAATTACGCTGTAATCGACGGCGATAATCAGCGCGCGCCCATCCCCGGTTAAGTAGAACTGCAACAGAAAGCCGAAAGGCGAGTCCTCGGCGTCGGTGATCTCGCTTGCCACGCTGATACGGCCATTGTGGGTAGCGTCGAGGGTATATGTCCCCGTGAAAACGGAACCGCCTTGCGGGGTATCGCCGGTAAAGTCGTTGTAGCTAAGCGTGCCGGCTACAGTACCCGTAGTGGTGCTGCCCGGATCGGCGGTAAAGGTCAATACGCCTGCCAATTGCATTGGTTCCGTTTCGATCGACTGCGTGACTATTACTCCGCTCATACCGAAGATATAACTGGAGCCGGAAAGGGAGCTATTGGTGAGGGTCGCGGTCTGGGCAAGAGCGACGCCCCCCAGAGTACCGTCGTTGGGATCGGTCGTCTCCACCAACCGAATGCTGCCCGAGTCCACGATATAGCCGATCAGAACGATGGTTTGAGTGTCGGAAGTTGAATAGTCATTTGGGGTCAGGGAAATCGTGATCCGGCCAAACGAATCCGGCGTGGTGCTCACCGAACCGGAAAGGAAGATCTGGTCCAAGAAATCCGGAGTAACAGATTCATTGACATCGAAGACGCTAGAGCCAATCGAGATGCCACCGGAGCCATCGAAGTTCAGAATGCCACCCATCACTGCTGCGGCAGCACGATGACCGCCAGTATTTGGCTGGTAGAAATCTTGCCCCGAAAGGTAAAACGCATATCCGCCAACCGGTGTGGAGGGGTTGCTCTGCAGCGCCATACTTCCGCTGGCGGTCGCCGAAGCGTCAAACTCCGTGATCAATGCTCCCTGGGCTGAGAACAGGGTTGCTTTCAGAATCTCAGTTCCGTTTCCGTTGACGCCAATCTGCGTATCGCCCGTAACCAGGGTGATGGTTAAATTGCCGTCGGCACTGACGGCGTAAGTGCTACTGTTCAAAATCGGATCTGAGAATGCGGTTGGCGTAAAGGTAGGATTCACTCCGACGAAATCCTGCTCTCCGCCGTTGATGACGCCGCCCACTGCAACGGTGAACGCTCCCGCAACGGAGTACGAGTAGGTCGGGTTTGCCCCACTCAACGAGAACACATAGTTTCCGGGGGTTAAAGTTGGTGGCGTCGGTGCAATGTTAGTCAGGACAAAGTCCGCTGGTGTCGGAGCTCCCGAAACCGTTGCGGTAACCGTGTAAGCGCCGGCCGCCGCGTCCGCCGTGAAGCTCGGCGCTGTAGCCACTCCGCTCGAGGTCGTGGTTGCCGTCGCCGTTGCCGACGGGGGCGTGGTCGCAAACATTCCGCTCGCACCGGAAGAAGGTGCGGTGAACGTGACCGTTGCGCCGCCCACCGGATTCGAATCGATGTCGAGAACTGTGGCGACCAAGGAAGTTCCAAAGGTTGTACCAACTGTCGCAGTCTGCCCCGATCCGCTTGCCACGCTGATCTTTGTCGCTGGTCCGGTGGTGTTGGTAAGACTGAAGTCGGCCGGCGTGCTAGACCCCGCAGCCGTGGCATTGACCGTATAAGTGCCGGTCGCTTTGCCCGCTGTGAATGCCGGCGCCGTCGCCACGCCGCTGGAGTTCGTAGTTGCCGTCGCTGTTGCCGAGGGCGGCGTGGTCGCAAACGCTCCGCTCGCGCCCGACGCTGGAGCGGAGAACGTGACGATCATGCCGCTAGCCGGCGATCCATTCGTGGTTACGGTTGCCTGGAGTTGCGTTCCAAAGGCTGCGCCCACCGCTGCGGTCTGGCCGGTCCCTGACGTCGCTGTGATAGCCAGGATCGGAGTGCCGCTGGTGCTGGAACCTTGAGAATTGCCGCCGCAGCCCAGCAGCCCATAAGTTATTCCCAGGCTAAGTATTAGAAGAATCGATCGGCGGAAGTTTCTTGCGCAGAAAATAATCGAGAGCTTTTCCATCCCCGAGGCCGCCTGGTGCGACAAGAAATGTCTCGACGGTGTTTTAAGAAGTTTCTGGATTGGTGGAGCGCAGTGAGTTCCGTAATTGTGCCGCATGACTACCTCCTGGAGGTTACGAGGGAGGAAGTAATGTAGTACGCGTAAAATAGTACCCCAAAAGAAGCCAAAATGCGGCGATATTACTTCCCCGGCTCCAACAGCAACCGGTGTGCCTTGGCTGCTTCCACCGCCTTCGCGGTGAAGGGAAGCGTGAAGGTGGTGCCTTCGTACCACGCCTTCCATTGGTCCATGTAGTAGGGGCTCAGAAAGTTTCCGCCTTGTCCAGTAACGATGTTCAGAGTGGATTGGTCAAGGTCCGCCAGGTTGGCAGTGAAGCGCTCGGACGGGCCGTGATGCCGGGTGACCGCTTTCACGGTGTATCCGCTGCCCGACTGCTCTTGCACTCCAGGCGCTGCCCAGCGGCGGATCACCGGAATTTTTCCCAGCACGGGATGCTGAATCTCGACCGCATTGAAGGGGCCCCAGTGCCACGACCCCAAATCTGGGGGTGCCTGCGGGGCATTCACCGCTGCATCCACCGCTGCGGTTAACAGTTCGTCGTAGTTCGAATATTTCTCCGGCAGCCATCGCTTGGGCCGGTGCAGCAGAATATTTTCCAGCCACACCGAACGCATCTCCCAAGAATATGTCTTCCAGCTCAGAATCTCGTCGTCCTTTTCAGGATCGGCGGGCGCGCTGCCGAGTTTCGGTTCCAGCAGCAAGCGCTGCAGTTGCCCAACGGAATTCTCGGCGATTGTCGGCGCCGCAGACGAAGCCTGCATACGTCCATCCCAGCTGCGCATCAATTCAGCCGCCTGCTTCACCCGCGCGGAAGGTTGGGCCGCGTGATCGATCGCATACACGAAGCGCTCGGCCGCGAACAATCCCGCTTCCGACTGCACATCAGTTTGCAGCGCGAGCATGTCTGCCGCCGAGAACTGCCGCCCCGATTCGAGCACGTGATAAATGCGCGCCGTGCGCCAGGGGGCTTCCCACTCCATGCTGATCGAATTGGGGTAGTTGTCGGGCGTGATTCTTCCGTTCGCCGTGGCGATAATTCCCGACGGCGGATTGTAAATGCTGGGCAATTTATCGAACGGAATATAGGAAGTCCACTCATGCGCGTCGTCGGCGCCGCTCACCGGAAGGCTGCCGTCGCCGGCAGCTCGAATCGGCACCTTCCCGGTCGCCTGATATCCAATGTTCCCGTCGACATCGGCGTAGACCACGTTCTGTCCGGGCGCGTCGAACTGCGAAAATGCGCGCCGGAATTCGTCCCAGTTCTGCGCCGAATTCACATCAAAAAGAGGAATGCGCAATCCATCGTAAAGGGTCCAACGCAGCGCCAAGGGCCGAGTCTCGCCCGGCACCAGCTCCGTGATCACCGGCCCGTGCCGCGTGATCTTCACATCCACGATCACGTCCGGCTTGCCTTTGACGTGAATGACTTCGCTGCGATGTTCCGGCTGAACCCATCCATTCGGAGTCTGGTATGCGCCCTGGGCATTGACGATCTCGATATAAACATCGGTAACGGTCGGACCAGCATTGGTGAATCCCCATGCAATCCGCTGATTGTGGCCGACGATCACATACGGCATTCCCGGCAGCGTCACGCCCGCAACGTCGTAGGTGCCGGCGTGCAGGTGTGTCTCATACCACAAGTTCGGCATCTGGTGGCCCAGGTGCATATCGTCAGAGAGCAGTGGCTTGCCGGTCACCGTGTGCGCTCCGGAAATGACCCAGTCATTGGATCCGTCAACAGGCGCGCCCTCACCCGGAGGAGCGTCGTTCAAGAAGGCATTGCCTGAGACATGCCGAGGCGATGGAGCGCTTTTCTTCGTGACCGAGTTATCGGGAGAATCTGAGTCGTCATCGTCGTCATCCGAATCTCCGGTGCCCGCGTCGGGCTGGCTCAAATCCTCGCGCATAACGGTTGGTGGCCGATCATGCCATGAGCGGTTCACGTACAAGTCGGCGGTTAGTTCAGGCCCCAGCTTGGCCAAAATCTTCTCGCGGGTGAGTGCATCGTAAAAGTAGTGGTAGTTGAGATCCTTTACCATCGAGTTGGCGATGACAATCGAATCCTCTGGCGTCCACGGCTTCGGAGCGTAACGCAGAATGCGGAACTCAATCGGCAGACGGGAACCGTGCGTGTCGATGAAGGCATTCACTCCGCGCGCATAGGCCGCAAAAAAATTCCGGTCGCGCGGGTTGGCCATTGCAATCGCTTTTTTCGCCGCCGTACGCAAGCCCAGAATCCGCTGTTCACGATCCAGTTTCAGCAGATCCTCTCCGAGAATTTCCGCAAGCTCCCCACTGCCGAAGCGCCGCATCACGTCCATCTGCCAAAGGCGATCCTGCGCTGTAATGTAACCCTGCGCGAAGAAAAGATCTTCCAGACTGGCTGCCGCAATCGTGGGGACGCCCTGCTGGTCGCGCGTCACCGTCACCGTCGCCGTCAGGCCGCCGACCTGTAGCCGTCCATCAAGCTGCGGCAGCGCAGAATGAACGACATAGTAGCCATACCCTATCGCGCCCGCGAAAATCACAAACACGATCAGCAGCAGCCAGCGCACCACGCGGCCCACCGGCGATGAATGCGGATTGGATACGCTGACTTCTGCGGAGGTGCTCATGAGGAATCTCTGATTGTATTCCACGCCCGAACAATTTTCCGGTGGCCGTTTTCCCTTGGTTATGCTTCGTGTACTTGGTGTGATTGAGGTCACTAGATCAGCGCCACGAATCTCCGCTGCTGAAAATGAATTTCATTTTCAAGATGCCGGATGGTATCCTGACGGTGTTTCTCCTGTTTGACTCCACCCGCCATGCTGCAGAAGCGCATCGATGATCAGCCCACCATCTCCCGCCAGATGGTTCGTCAGGCGCAAGGAATCCTGCACCGCCACCTGAAGGGCGTCGGCCTGAAGCAGACGGCGCAGCGTGACGTGATTCTGCACACCTTCCTCGAAACCCGCGACCACCTTTCCACCGACGAACTTCATCGCCTGGTGCAAAAGAAAGACGCGCGCATCGGCTACACCACGGTTTACCGCACGCTCAAGCTCCTGTCTGAGTGCGGCCTGGCTAGTGAAGTTGCTTTCCACGACGGCATCGCCCGCTACGAGCATCAATACAACCGCCGGAGCCATCACCACATGGTCTGCACCAGCTGCGGCAGTTCCGTGGAATTTTTTTCTCAGGAAGTCGGCGACCTCGAGCAGGAGATCGGACGCAAGTACCACTACGTCACCACCCGGCACACATTTCAGATTTACGGAGTTTGCGAAGACTGCAGCAAGAAAAACCACGCTCAGCCCAAGTAAGATTTAACGGCGAGACTCACCCAGGGCCAAGTTGCTACTGCGGATCATTGACCTCGTCCTCCGATAACTCGGTGCCGGCCCGGAGACATTCCAGAGCTGAGCCGCTGCGGGCAAGATTGATCACATCCGATTCGTTCGTGCAAAACGCCGGCGTCCCCGATTTTTTCGCCACCTCGGGATACGCCACTAACTGATACTTCACCACCGGCCCGTTCGCCTTCGCCGCCGAGCACCCGCGCAGCTCATAGCGATAACCATTCTTCCTTCCACTCGCCAGATCGCCATGGATTCCCCACACCCCCGATAGATCAGAGAGTGAACAAGTGTATCCGGCTGCTGAGTGCGCCTGCGCATAAGCGATCTCGGCGGTATTCAAGCTCCGGACTGACGCCACCACGGAATTATCGTTGCTCATCACCACCGTCTTCTGCATCATGCCATTCTTCTGCATGGCCCTTTTATTCGCCGAAGGAGTCGCTGCAATCCCGATGACGATCAGACCCACAATCACCGCGACTCCCGTATAACCCAAGACCAGTCCCGCGATCGCCAATCCTCTTCCCGTGAGCCGGCCGCCGCTCTTGCGGATTTCCGAGAGCGACAAATGTCCAAAGATAACCGCGGCAAACGAAAGCGGAAGGATGATCAACAGGATTCCGCTGATCAGGCTGAAAATCGCCTTGCCGCTGGTTTCCGGCGGACCGAATGCGACCGAAGGATCGACCGCGCGGACGCCCGCACCGGCCTGCGAATCCCGGCCGCAGACTCCGCAGAACCGTTCCCCCTCGGCCAGGCTGTTCCCGCACCCCAGGCAGAACGAACTCAAGCAGGTCTCCTTTTTCGCGCGAGTTTAAAAATGCAGCATCGCGCCCGGCGCCAGCCAGTCAAACGGATGCATAGGAAGATTTCTGAGGATCCCAAACAGAACGATCACCACGCACAGAGCGCGAATCCACTCTGCCCGCAGGAACGGCTGAGGAAGTCCATGCCCGCGCAACTCCAAAAGACCGACGAGACTAATCCGTAACTCAGAAACGGCAGCAGCACCACGGTCAGTGGATTCATCGCCCACGCCGCCTGCAAATTTCCATGCAACAGCTGATGAATCGCCCGCAACGATCCGCATCCCGGGCAATACCAGCCCGTCAGATAATGTAGCGGACAGGGCGGAAATACCCCCGACGTCGCGGGATCGAAAAGCTCCAGCAGCACCATCCCCGCGAAAGCTGCGAGCATCGCCGCCAGCAATCCGATGGCGACGCACGTCCTGAGCCAGGCCACTTTTCCAGGTCCTTTCCAGGTTAATTTCCATGGAGTCCACTTACCACGCCCACCCATGATCAAAATGATGTACAACACGATCACGCCCACGCCCAGACCCGCCGAGATCAGGCACCACATCTTCGCATTGTTCGAGGCAGCCTGGGCCCCTGCCACGTCGCCCACCTGCAACTTGCCGTTTACTTGTGCGGCATAAACAATCGCCGGAATTCCCGCCGGAAGGCAACAGAGGACCGTCGCCAGAATTGCGAAGACCAGGTAATTCTGCACTGGCACGGCCGGAGCCGGCGGCATCACTACTCCGGTGACTGGCAATGGAGCGCCCTGAGGCGCTGCCTGCAGACTCCGGCCGCACTGCGTACAGACGACTGCCGTGTCCGCGTTATTCGCCCCACATTGTGCGCAAAACATTGGCTTCCTCCTGAGAGACAAAAAGAATTATTGCAGTGGCCTGCCGTTCTCCGCACAGCGCTGCCCTGTTCCGCTGTCGTCCGCCTTGATGACACCGGACTCGTCCGAGCAAAACGCTCGTACGCCAGTCTGGTTCGATACGGCCGGATAGGCAATTAGCTGATATCTCACTTTCGGACCACCCGCCGTTTCGGCTGAACAACCTTTCAGGTCGAAAACATAGCCATGCTTCTCCTCCCGTTGAGCAGTTCCGGATCGATCGATGGATGCAGGTCCGTCAACATGCAAGTGTATCCGGCAACCGGATGCTTCTGAGAGTAAACCAGCTCCGCCATATTCATCGTCCTCACCGCCGCGACCGCCGACGATTCGTTCGCGGCTATTCGCGCTCGCAGCAGGTTCGGAATTGCGATCGCCGCGAAGATTAGCAGGAACGGCCCGGCTCCCAGATAACCTAGCACAAGTCCAGCGATCGCCAGGCCGTTTCCGGCGAGCCGGCCTCCGCTCTTACGAATCTGTGATAACGAGAGATGGCCAAGGATGATAGCCGCGATCGCAAAGGGTGGAAAGATGAAAAATATTCCGCAGGTCAGGCTGGCGATGGCTTTGCTGCTGAGCTCCGACGGCGGTGGGGGAGCAGGTGCGTCCCCGATGGCTGGTCCGCCGGAACCTGCCACGGTCCCACGCCCGCATACTGGGCAGAATTTGTCCTCGACACTTACGCCGCTTCCACAGCCCTCGCAGAACGAAGCCACCCGCTCCTCCGGTACGCCAAGGCAAAACGCAATGCTTTCCTCCGTGCGGAAGTTCCACGAAACATACTATTGGTACGTCTCGCCGTCAATGCGCAATTGAGCACCCATTTGCCGCGCACCCGGCCTTTTGATATGGTCCCCACAATGGATTCGGCCGTCACACCGCTGGCTTCATGCCCCCACTGTGCCGCGCGAATGCCGGTGACCGCCGCCTTTTGCCCCGGTTGCGGCCTTCCCGTGCAGGCGGAGGCGCGCGCCCTGGGCCGAGTCGGTCCGTTCGCTGAAAGTGTCGCGGGTGCGCTCGCGTACTTCACGTTCATACCAGCGATTATTTTTCTGCTTGTCGAACCCTTCAGAAAAAGCCGCTTCGTGCGCTTTCACTCCGTCCAGTGCCTTTTGTTAGGCGGTGCCGCCATTGTGCTCGCGATCGCGATTAAACTAGCGAGCGTAGTTTTGCTCATCATCCCGGTGCTCGGCCCGCTGGTTGTCGTGCTGGTCTCGACCGTGGTCGCGCTCGCTGTATTTGTGATCTGGCTGGTCCTGGTGATCAAAGCCTTCCAGGGAGAGATGTTCAAACTACCGCTGCTCGGAGATCTCGCTGGCCAGCAAGCTGGAGAGTCTTAGTTTTTTTTCAGTGCAGTCCAAATGTTGATTGCTTTACGCTAGGGATTTTGTTACCTTGCCGCAGCGTCGCTTGGCGGCGGTCTCAAGCTGCTTGCATCCTAGCGCTCATTCCTACCATACGACGCGAGGGGGAAACATTTATGGCTTTTTGCAATATGTGCGGCGCGCAGATCGCAGACGGCACCACCACTTGTGCAGCCTGTGCCGCCAGAGTCCCAGCCGCGCCGGCCGCCACTGTCTCAACCGCAGGCATGGCCGATAACGTGGCCGGCATGCTCGCTTACATCACCATCATTCCGGCGATCATTTTCCTGGTGGTGGAGCCGTACAACAAGAATCGGTTCATTCGGTTCCACGCATGGCAGAACATTTTTCTGCACGCGGCAGCGATCGCGATCTGGGTCGTACTGATGATCCTCACCGTGGCGGCTAGCATCATCCCGATCATTGGGCACCTCATTGTGATGCTTCTGGGCTTCGGGGTTTGGGTTGGCTTCGTGGTGGTTTGGATCATCCTGCTTATGAAAGCGAACCAGGGCCAGATGTACAAGCTTCCGGTGATCGGTGATCTCGCCGAGAAGCAAGCGAACGCGATGTAGCTCGCGCCAGCGGCGGGCGACTCGGCGTGTAAGCAGACAAGAGGAGACAGCCGTTCCCGGCTGTCCGGTCGATCGCATCTCGGTCGTCTTCCCGGCGAGCGCGGGCGACCCGGATTCCCCATTCCTTCCCGCTCTTGACTTTCTTCCTGTAAGCTGTCAATCCTATTAGCTTTTACCCGCGTTCCAATCCCGCGCCAGGAAGCGTGGTTTGCGGCCGGCGGGAATTTGTTGGGCGATTGGGGATTTCATTGAAAGTTCGGGTCTTTTATCACGACAAGTGTTTTGACGGAGCTTCTTCGGCGGCGTTGTTTTCCCGCTTCTACCGCGAGCGCATCCGCAGCGACGCCGAATTCGAATTTACCGGCCTGGTGCACCGCGCGGGTGCGCTCTTCGACGAGAAGCAGTTCGACGGCGACGAAAACGCCATCGTCGACTTCAAGTACTCCAGTTCGCCCAAAATCACCTGGTGGTTCGACCACCACGAGAGCGCCTTCCTCTCGCCCGCCGACGCCGAACATTTCGAGCGCGATCAGAGCAATCGCAAGTTTTACGATCCCGATTTCAAATCCTGCACAAGTTTCATTGCCATGATCGGGCAGCAGCGTTTCGGCTTCGATCCTGCGCCCGTGGCCGATCTGGTGCACTGGACCGACATCATCGACGGAGCTCTCTATCCCGACGCCAAGACTGCCGTTGCCATGGAAGCGCCCGCGATGAAACTGACGATGGTTATCGAATCGGCACCCGATCACGGATTTGTTCCGAATCTTATTCCGCTGCTCGCCACGAAATCTCTGGCCGAAATTCTTGAGGAACGGTTCGTCGCGCCTCTGCTTCCGCCATTGCTGAAGCGCCACGAACTCTCCATCGGGATTCTGGAGCAGCGCACCGAATGCAAAGACGGCACGATTTTCTTCGACGTCAGCGATCACAATCTCGAGGGCTACAACAAATTCGTCCCCTACTATTTGCATCCCGAATCGGTGTACAGCGTGGGTCTGAGCAAAAGCAGTTTCCGCGTGAAAGTGTCGGTGGGATCGAACCCGTGGGCGCCTCAGGAACCGGAAGTGAATCTGGCCCGCATCTGCGAGCGCTACGGCGGGGGCGGTCACGCCAGAGTAGGCGCGATCTCATTCAACGTAAACCAGCACGCCCAGGCCATTAAAGCATCGCGGGAAATCGTGGCCGAACTGCGTGCAGCCATTCGACAGAAGAAGTAACGCTGAGGATGAGGCGCGGGTGGGGAACGATTCAAAAAGTGGGGCTGGCGGCTTCGATCCCACGCCAGCCGCAGCGAGGCGCCCCGCTACGCCGTTCAAACCTCGCTACTGCAGGTGCGCCCCGCTTGCCAAACATGTGGCCGGATTCCCGTCTGCCGAACTCCGAATTGCTCCGGACTCATCCGCGCAAAACGCGTTCCGTCCAAGACTGCTCCCATTGGGCGCAGCCGTTAACTGATAATGCACAGCCGGCGCTCCGCCGCACCCCGAAAGCCTGAACACAAATCCGAACCGTTTCCCGCTCGCCAACCCGCTGTTGATCAGCATGGCCTGGTGCTCATTGGGCTGGCCCGCCCCAAAGCCGTCGAGGTCCGATAGCGTGCAGCTAAAGCCAACCCGCGGATAACTGCTGAAATAAGTCACCTCGGCTGTAACGATGGTCCGCATCGCCGCGACCACCATGGCATCGCTCCCGGCCGACTGTGCCGAGACCTCCGGCCTGGGAACAACCGTACTCATAACTGAGGGCGTGGCCGACAATTTTGCGGACGATGGGTGCGGCGTCATCTTTTCCGTAATCAGTTTCAGAAGCGCCGGATCCGCCAGGGGCACGTGAATCGTCACCGAGACCTCGTTCAGCGTCCACACCTGCTCTTCGTGCTTCATGGTGAACGTGATCAGCGACTTGAACGGGATCGGCTGTTCCTCTCCGTTCTTGTCGGAGTGAAACGTCAACCCGATGTCGTCCAGATCGCCGTGCAACGTGTCATTCGCAACCCTGACCTCAGACTTTTGGCCAGTCTTTGGATCTTCCACCGTCAGCAGCACCGATCCAGTCTCAAATGTCTGCAGATGTTGCCCCTGCGTCTGCATTTGATTCATCAGAAGGGAATATTGCTGCAGCGTGGCCAGCGCTCCTGCTTTTTCCAGCGCCGCCCGCGTGGCGGTAGGCAGATGCTTCGCGACGGTCCCAGGTTCTTTGCTGAAAAGCATTTCCATCAGCGCCTGCCGCGCCGTCTGCGGCACCGCCAGTAATGCGGCCGGTGGCGTGGCCTGCGGTGACGGCGATTGAGCCGGCAAGCTGCCAGCGCAACCAATCACCACTGCCAGGGTCGCAATCGAAAAAGAGAGGCTGGGTCTTCGCATGAGGTATTTCCGCTCCTGTAAGACTCAGATCGTGACACTCTTCCCGCCGATCCTCCAGTTACCGAGGTAAGAAGATGGTGCATATCGAAACCCAATAGTGCCACCCCCACTACCGTGTTACTCTCCCTTGAGTCATCGTCAGCATTCATGCGCCAGCTTGGAACCAAGACTAATCCTCACCCTCGCCAACGCAAGATGCTGCGTGCGGTTGCCGCCTTTGAATTTTTCAAAGGCGTCTTTGTGGTTGGGATGGGGCTGTGCGCTCTGGCCCTGGTGCACAGAGATGTCTGGCTTTATGCCGAGAGACTACTTTCGCTGCTGCACGTCAATACCGATCGCCGTTCCGCCCAACTCTTTCTGGACTTTGCCGATAGCGTCACCGACGCCCGTCTATGGGCGGCCGCCCGCATCGCCTTTGCCTATGCCATCCTGCGCTTCACTGAAGCCTTCGGTCTGTGGAAAGGTCGGGTCTGGGCCGAGTGGGTGGCTTTGGTCTCCGGCGGCCTGTTGCTTCCGATGGAAGTCCGCGAACTCATGCGCGGCATAACCCTGTTTCGATCCGCACTCTTCATTGGCAACCTCGCCGTCGTTCTCTACATGCTCTACATCATTCGCGCCAACGCCCGCGAACGGCAGAATGGCGGCGGCGAGGCGCACCGCTAGACGAAGCCGGCTATTACCGACCGGTATAAGAATTCGGGGCTTCCATGCCGCGCGGTAATTTTCCCCAGCCAGAACGCGCATACCTTCGTAATCTGGCCCCGGGGGACTGGCGGTGTAAACATTAATCCCGCAAGCCCGGCTATCCCACGAAGGAGCTATTGCGATGAAATCCACTGCGGCGATTACCCTTTTGTTACTGGCTTCGGCCTCCGCATTCGCACAGGGAAAGCCCTGTGAAGAATTGAAAACTGAAATCGCTCAGAAACTCGAAGCCAAAAGCGTGAAGATGTACTCGCTTGAAATCATGGCGAAAGACGATAAAGAGGGCGACGGTAAGGTGGTTGGAACCTGTGAGGGCAGCACCAAGAAAATCGTTTACCGCAGAGGCTCAAGCGCGGCAGCCGCGCCGGCATCGGCGGCCGCACCCGCTCCCACCAAACCGTAATCAGCGGCTGGGCGGTTCAATTTCGATCGGCGAGTGAGTCTCACGAATTGAGAATGTTGCACACTTCGGTCTTTCCCTGTACCCAAGGCTTTTCTTGGCAATTTCTGCCATGAAAAGCCTTTCATATTGATAAAATCCGGGATGGCCACTCGTCCCAAGCAGTTCCAATCCCCCAATTTGAGGACGCTAGAGTCCAAGGACTCTCTCACCTTTGCGCGTTCTCCGCTCATAATTAGCAAAGAGGCTACGAGAACGATTCGACTCCCGGAGGTTCCATGCGTCTCACCACATTGCTCTTTGCGCTCATCTTTCTAAGTGGATTTGTTCTAGACGGAGTCAGCACGGCCCAGGAAACGAGCTTTTCCTCAGGCCCGCAATATCTCATCACGGGCTCCCCAATGTTTCTCCAACCGATCGCGACGCCATCCCTGTCGCTCTCATCGCCACCATCAGCTTCCGCCGCTTCCGAAACCGAGCCAGTCCCGGAGCCATCCTCTCCGTTCGCCGGAACTCCGCCCCAGCCCAATCTGACCCGCATCTTCTGGGGCGAGCCTATGTCCGAGCGGGCGAACCAGGGTGTGAGCGAGACAGCCGTCGAAATCGAATTGACCTCCGCCGCGCCTATCCGGCCGCTGCCCACGAGCATGGTCGATACCGGGGTGACCGGCATGACCAGCGTTCAATCCCTCCGTATGTGGGGATTCGACGCGCCTCTGGGCGAAACTGCTGCATTCTGGAAGGCCCACAAGCCGCCTGTCTCGCGCGTCTATACCAACGCCGACGTCAAGCGCCTGCACCCGAGCTAGGAAGCAACTAACTGCTTCGCAATCCCGCAGTACAGATCGACTGATTCTGCCAGTTGCCGCTTCTCGATGTATTCGCCGTCGGTGTGAGCCACATGAATCGATCCCGGACCAATCAGCAGCGGCTCGCCCCAGTTCGTGAGTTTGGGAATGTCGGTCGTAAACGCAGCGATCATCGTTGGCAATCCATTTACCGTGCGCAGCCGAAGAAAAGGTAGCTCAAGCGGAAACGTAATCTGCACGCGGTCGCCGGCGCTGGCGCGAATCTGTTGCCGCAACTCATCGGAGGCGCCGACCAGCCGGTAAAGTAAATCGGCGTGCGCATAATCTGAAATCACGTTGGGCGCGCGGCCGCCTTCAATCAGCCCAATGTTCAGCGTGCATGGCCCAATCTCCGGATCGGACGGCAAGGGCATCGCGCGCAGGCGCGTCAGCGCCGGAATCAGCTTGTCGATCGCCGAGTCGCCCAGTTCCGGATAGGCCGAGTGCGCCATACGCCCCTTTGCGGTCACTTCCACGCGCAGAGTTCCTTTCGACGCGAGCGCGATGTGGTTCTCAGTAGGCTCGCCATTCACCAGGAATCGGCATCGCGAACGCTGCGTGCTCGCAAATTCGTTTGCGACCTGTGCACCCAGGCTGTCTCGCTCTTCGCCTACAACGAACAGGAGTCCCACAAAAATATTCTGCTGCCGTAACCGTTCGGCAGCCGCAATTTGTGCCGCGATGATCCCCTTGGCGTCGCAAGAGCCGCGGCCATAAATCCGTCCGGCATCTTCGGAGGACACTATAAACGGAGGAACAGTATCCATGTGTGTGGAGAACACCACGTCGGGATGCGGGTGATCGTAGGAAGTTGCATATACGTTGAAACGATCACCTTCCACCAGCATCTTTCTGGTCTGATAGCCGAGCCGGCAAAGTTCGCCGTAAAGATAATTCCCAACAGCCGCTTCATTCCCGCTGATCGACTCGATGTCTATAAGTTGCCGCGTGAGCGTAACTGCATCCATGGAGGAGAGAATATCAGACGAGAAATTCGAACCTCAGGCCTCCGACCCCAGACCCAAGACCCATTGTGTTTGTTGTAATCTGGAGAAGTGAGTTCTTCTCTAACCATTCGTTCGCTTTTCCTCGATGGCCCCGCAGGACGTCTGGAGGCCCTGCTCAACGCCGGAGTCGACAACGCCACGCACGCCGCTGTGGTCTGTCATCCGCATCCGTTGTTTGGCGGAACGCTGCATAACAAGGTCGTCTTTCACACCATGAAGGCGCTGAACAGTTTCGGTTTTCCTGTGCTGCGCTTCAATTTTCGCGGCACGGGTTTGAGCCAGGGCGAACACGATCGCGGCCTAGGCGAAGTCGACGATGTACGGGCCGCGCTCGACTGGCTCGACGCCCAGTATCATCTACCACTGATTTTCGCTGGATTTTCCTTCGGCGCAGCCATCGGAATGCGCGCGGCGTGCGCCGATCCTCGCGTTCGCGCGGTAATCGGCATTGGCACTCCAGTTGTTCCCGTTGCCGCGGACACGGAAGAGGTGCGGGTCTACACCTTCGACTTCATGAAGGATTGCACGAAGCCCAAGTTATTGGTCAGCGGTGCGCGCGATCAGTTCGGTCCCCGAGCAAAGCTCGAAGCTCTCGCTGCATCACTGCCGGAACCCAAGAAGCTGGTCGTTATCGAAGGCGCGGACCATTTTTTCGAGGGCCGCCTGCGCGAATTGAGAGATGCGATTGAATCTTGGCTGAAGGAAGCTCTCAGCTTTCAGCCGCCAGCTGTCAGCTGAACCCTGTGTTGAGCAACCCTGCAAGATCGCCCGGCCACAGCTGTATCGGCTGATAGCTGAGAGCTGATGGCATCTTGCGGTCTTTATAATCTTCGCCATGATCGATTCTGATCGCGAATCTCAATTTCGCAGCAAGCGCCAGGCCGTGCGCAATATCTTCATGCAGGCCCTCGCTGGAGCTTCGATCGGCAGAGGTTTCGCGCGCCATGTGCATTGCGAGCGCGGGCTGTTGCGCGTGTGTGAGGACCTTTACGATCTGCATTCCTATTCCCGCGTACTCGTCGTGTCGCTGGGCAAGGCCGGACACACGATGGTTGAGGCGCTCGCCAATCAGCTCGGATCGTCGTTGGAGGGAATCGTGGCCAGTTCGGTTGAGCCCGCGTCGCAGATTCGAGGGTTCCGTTATTTTCATGGAGGCCATCCTACACCGAACGCGGAGTCGATTCAGGCTGCGACTGCGGTGCTGCGTCTACTCGATGCCCAACCGGCTTCAGCGCTGGTCATTTTCCTGCTCAGCGGCGGAGGATCATCGATCGTCGAGAAGCCGATCGACGACGAGATTTCTCTGGCCGATGTCATCGCAACCTATCGCGCTCTGGTGCATTCCGGCGCGCCGATCGCAGAGATCAACGCCGTCCGCAAGCATCTCTCCGCAGTAAAAGGCGGACGTCTCGCGCAAGCGGCCTTCCCGGCACAACAGGTCTCGCTGCTCGTCTCCGATGTTCCCGACAACACTCCTGACGCGCTCGCCTCGGGGCCGACGATGCCCGATTCGACCACCGTCGAGGACTGTTACCGTGTTGCCGAAAAATACGATTTACTGGAACAGCTTCCCCAGTCCACGCGGGAGCTATTTGAGCGGCATGCTTTCGAAGAAACGCCAAAGTCCGACGACCCGGCATTTGTGCGCGCCCGTTGGTGGCCGATCCTATCGAACCAAACTGCGGTTGACGAGGCCAGCCTTGCGGCCGAACGCGCCGGCTTTGTCGTGAGTGTCGACAATTCTTGCGACGACTGGGATTACGCGAAGGCCGCCGATTATTTGCTCCAGCGACTACGCGACCTGCGAAAACAATCTTCTCCGGTGTGCCTGATCTCCGGCGGAGAAGTCACGGTGAAGGTTACAAACGGCGGAGTTGGCGGTCGCAACCAACAGTTCGCGCTGGCTTGTGCGGAAAAGATTGCGGGCGAGAACATCACGGTGCTTAGCGCAGGTACTGATGGCGTGGACGGTAACAGTTCCGCAGCAGGAGCGGTTGTGGATGGTTTGACGGTGGCGCGAGCGAGAAGTCGCGGGTTGGATGTGCTCGATGCGCTGAAAAAATTCGATGCGTATCCGCTGTTCAGCGCGCTGGGCGATGTGATCGAAATTGGGCCGACCGGAAACAATCTGCGGGACTTGCGAATTCTGCTCGCTTACTGACCCGCGCGAAACCTGCGGAGGTTCAATTTTTCAGAAGAATCGAGTTATGCCTTCTTCCATTACCACGACGCGATCTTTAGTACCAGCCGCTCGGGCTTCCTGGTCGAGCAGTTGTAGCGGTTCGTCGACGGGTTCGTGCGAGAGGCGGAAGGTGCCGTAGTGCATGGGGACCATCCAGCGTGATTTCAGATCGAGAAAAGCTCGCATGGCGTCGGCAGGATCGGCGTGAACGTTGCGGAACTGCGGCGGATTGTAGGCGCCGATGGGCAGGAGCGCGAGTTCGGGAGCGAGTCGCCGCCCGATCTCGCTGAAACCCGCGAAGTAGGCGGTATCGCCGGCGTGATAGATGGAACGCTTACCGGCCTTCAAAACAAAGCCACCATATCCGCGGTGCGAATCCTTGAGAATGCGCGCTCCCCAGTGCCGCGACGGCACGTGCGTGACGGACAAATTGCCGCGGCGCGAACTCTTCCACCAATCGAGTTCAATGATCTCGGAGAATCCGAGGTCGGATACCAGATCGGCAACGTGCGTTGGAATGATGATCGACGGTGCGATTCCGCGGGTCCGCAAATTATTTTGCACCAGGGCGCGCAGCGACGGGCGATGCAAATGATCGAAGTGGGCGTGCGAAACCAGGACTGTATCGATGGCCGGCAGATCGGCAATGCGCAGCCCCGGACGGCGGAGGCGTTTCAGCACGAAAAGCCAGCGCGCGAAGTTCGGATCGATGACGACGCTCTGCCCGCCGATCTGCACGAAAAAACTGGCGTGCCCGATGAAGGTGACACCCAGTTCTCCGTTGGTGGCGAGGCGCGGCTTGTGAGTCTGCCCGAAGCGCGGGGTAACCGCGGAGCGCCGCACTAAACGCGAGAATTGGGTGGCGCGTTTACGAAGGGCCGGGTTGCGGAGCGTTTGCTTGATCATCCTGCGACTGAGCCCGGGGGATGGAACGTACCCTCAGTCCTTTTCATCTTCATCCTAAACCTGATTGCCGCGAGTGAAGATTAATTCACGGTGATGTAGCCAGGTTTTATCAGTTATTAATCTTAGAGGAATGGTGGGAGTGCGAGCTGCTAAATGGTTGGGCCGGTGTGACGGGAGTAATGTCGAAAATGCGAATGCGAGAATAGGAAAGCCGTCAGCTCCTCGGCTGGCGGCGCGGCAATTTATTCGAGGCGCTGCTCGCCTCGCTGCGCTCGGCGGGACGGACGAAAAGCATCCGTCACCACACACGCAAGTCGTCCCACACCACCGAATTCCACGATCTTATTGCGGGTCGGTGTTGGCGATCCAGCGGGAGCGCGGGATTTCGCGCTGGCCCTCGTCATCATAATAGAAATGCATTTCGTGATCCGATTTCGCGTTGGGCACGGGGTGATCGTCCACCGAACTGAAGCGCGGGGCATCGTAGGAAACCGGAAGCGGCGCTTTGGTCGTGAACATCGATTCGTTGAAGGTTGTGCCGGTCAAGGCCTGTGCCACGGCAAACACTCCGAAAGGATTTCCATTGGAGTAAGAGACGCCAATGTAATCGGCGACCATCGGTCCGTTGTCGGAAACCGGAAGCCATGCGATATTCATCGGCCCGGCGATCTTCACGCCGGCGGTCCACGTAACGCCGCCGTCAGTGGAAGTGGTGAAACCGACGTCCAGCTTGCAGGTGGTCGAGGTGCATTTCGCGGTGGGATAGAAATAGTAAACGATGGTGAGGTGCGCGTTCGGCCCGGATGTTGTGGGATCGACGCCGATACCGGGCAGGAAGTGATCTACGGTGCTGGTCGTGGGATCAATCGGAATGCGGGTGACCGCGCTCCAGGTCTTGCCGTCGGTGGAGGAACTCATAACGATGTCATTGGAGGCGCAGCTAGCGCGGAACCGGCAATCCGACCAGACGACGAAAACTTTTCCGGCTCCATCGATACCAGCTGAAGGCAGGTCGGGATTGCGCAGTCCAGCAGCCACGGCGTGACTGGAAATGTTGGCGATGGATTGGCTCTTGCCCCAGCTCGTTCCGCCGTTGCTGGAACTGAATACGTCGATGCCGCCGCCTTGAAAGGGAACAATTACGGTGCCGTTGGGCTGCACCAGCGGCTCGCCGCCGAGGCCACCAGCATGATCGGAGGAGGCGAGGCCGGGTCCCCAAGTCATTCCGCCGTCGCTCGACACGCTCATGAGAACGTCACCCGTCCCATAGGCTTGATCCCACTCGGTATAGCAGTTGCCATAGTAGGGACTGGTTGTGGTGTTGTCGCAGACGCTCCAGTTCTTGTCGTCGAGGTGCGTCTTGTCGATGTTGATGGGATTTCCCCAGGCCAGACCGTTGGTCGACCGGCTGACGGCCACATCGCCGATGTAGCGGGATTCGGGGTTGATGCCGACCAGCGGGAGCGTGGAGATGAGCCACTCGCCATGTTTCGCGTCATAGGCGACGGAGGGATCGGCCGCCGCGCCGTAGGTTCCGGCTTTGTAGTTGACGGTTAGGCCAGGGAGATCGCCGTAATGCCAGGTCTTGCCGCCATCAGTGGAAGTCGAAAATCCGACATCTCCGCTGCCCCAGCCGATGCTGCCCGGTCGGCGCGCCACATGAAACGTAGTCACAATAGTATTGCCCCAGGCGAACATGTCGGGTTCGACTTCGGTCTTGTGATCGCTGTCAGAGTTGGTGAGATTGTCGACGCTAATTCTGGTCAGGTCGCTTTGAGCGAAAGCGGATCGCGCGAACGCGAGCGAAAGAGTAAGAATCACCAAGAGAGTGAAACCAGTCGGAACACGAAACACGCTGGGAAGCTTCATCGGAAATATCCTCGGGACGCGGAGATTCAATCGCTCGCAGGGTTGACGGATCGTCGTCGGGGAAGAAATCCGTCCCGCGCACTATAACCGATAGTTTTGGTGATGTCGATGTGAAGGAAATTTCACACCTGTGAATTTTCGGCGCGTACACCTCTGCGATGGTTCTCTTGCTCTCGGCGAAGCATTCATAACCGCTTTGCTTGACCTCCGCCGCCGGGGTCATATCTAATTCGTGGGCGTTCTTTTTTCGTTTTCTTTAAGGATGTTTTTCAGGAAGGCAAGGAGACGTTCGCATGCGAGTTGCATTCTTAGGTCTGGGAATTATGGGGCACGCCATGGCCACAAATCTGGTCAAGGCGGGTCACGAGGTTACGGTCTGGAACCGCACGCCCGGTAAGCTGGTGGAAGGTGCGGGAGTAGCTCCGACTCCAGCAGCCGCGGCCCAGGGCGCCGAGGTGGTGTGGTTGTGTGTTTCCGACACGGACGCGGTGGAGAGCGTGATCTTCGGCGCGGAAGGCATCGCGCCGTCGCTGCTGGAAGGCATGATCATCGCGGACTCGAGCACGATTTCTCCCTCAGCTACGGTGAAGTTTGCGGAGCGCGTCGCGGCGCAGGGCGTGAACTGGGTGGACGCGCCGATGACGGGATCGAAGATCGGAGCGCGCGACGGCACGCTGGTGTTCATCGTGGGCGGAAGCGAAGAGCCGGTGGAGCGGCTCAAGCCGCTGTTCGCGGCGATGGGGAAAAAGATTTTCCGCATGGGCGAGACCGGCAAGGGGCAGGCGACGAAGCTCGCGATGAATCTGCAAATCGCATTGATTTTCGAAGGCTTCGCGGAGGCGCTGACACTGGCTACGAAACTGGGCGTCGATCCGCAACAGTTGCTGACTCTGATCGATGCCACGATGGTACGGTCGGGAGTAGTGGACTACAAAGGGCCGTTTATTTTGCAGCGCGACTTCACGCCTAATTTTCCACTGCGCTTGATGCATAAAGACATCAAGTTAACGCTGGATGCGGCCAAAGAAGCTCGAGTGAAGCTTCCTGCGCTCGAAACGGTGGAGGAAATTTACGAGATGGCGTCAGAAGACGGAAATAGGGATCTCGACTACGCCGCCACACTGACGCTGCTGGAGAAGTGGGCCGGAGTACAGGTGAAAGGGAAGGCTGCAGCGTAAAGCATCAATTCTGAGCCGTCGACAGTGATCGATCACGGGAAAAGCACCTGACAGTAACCTTCCCGGTACGTTAGTAATCTCCAAAAAATCGTTATTACAGAAGTATTACAGTCACTCTTCCGTCCCCTTGATAGGTTAGCTATGGGTTGAACGAATTCAGCGACCACGAAACGGGGACCTTCCTTGGATATGGAACTGCAAGATCTGGAAAAACGGCAAGCGGCGAAAAATGAAGTGAATTGGGTCACGGCCGGGTTCATGGCCGCGTTTCACGTCGGCGCCGTCGCCGCACTTTTCTTTTTTACCTGGAAGGCGCTGTTTGTTGCGATGTTCCTCTGGTGGGTGTCGGGCAGCCTCGGCATTGGGATGAGCTATCACCGGTTGCTGACTCACCGGGGATACAAGACTCCGAAGTGGATGGAATATTTCCTCACGATCTGCGCGACGCTCGCGCTCGAGGGTGGACCGATTTTCTGGGTGGCGACGCACCGCATTCACCATCAATATTCCGACCTGGAAGGCGATCCGCATTCGCCGATCGACGGCAAGTGGTGGTCGCACATGGGCTGGATTCTCATGGGCAAGTCCATGCACCATGACACGACTACGCTGGCGCGCTACGTTCCCGATCTGGCAAAAGATAAATTTCATGTTTGGATCACGAAATATCATTACGTTCCCATGATTGTCCTGGGCGGAATTTTGTTTGCCATCGGCGGGTTGCCATTCCTGATGTGGGGCATCTTCATGCGAACCGTGGTTGGTCTGCATGCGACCTGGCTGGTAAATTCGGCGACGCATTCGTGGGGTACGCGGCGCTTCGCCACCCGCGACCTTTCCACCAACAGTTGGTGGGTGGCGATGCTCACGTTTGGCGAGGGCTGGCACAACAATCATCATGCCCACCCGACGGCCGCTCAGCATGGTTTCAAGTGGTATGAAGTCGATATGAACTGGTATGGGATTTGGACGCTCAGGACGCTCGGGTTGGCTTGGGACATCAAGCGCGTCAAGTTGGACGAAGTGGAACGCGGACTGGTGCCGACGCCGAATGGGCGATTAATTACGGCGGCGATGCCGGAAGTTTCGGTGGCGGCTGGCGACTAGGGCGGCAATTGATATGAAAAGATCGAGCAGTTAAGACCCGCCTTTCCGGCGGGTTTTTTATTGGCTGAGAAGGAATCCGGCCGGTCTGAGTTGTCGTACTGAAATTGGTTCCGCTTGACCGCCGCTATCGAGTTGTCCGCAAATCAGGCACAATGGACGGGTCCGGCGGCCGCGAGTTCTATGCGGAATTGTTTTCGCCTCCTGTAGCCGCTGCCCCAGCCGGGCCGAGATCGCTTTTTTTAATTGGAACCCATGATTCAGCGAATTGGGTACGACATACAGTTCGAGTTTCCTGCTCCGGTGGCCATGGTGGCATTGCTGCACGTTCATCCCTCGCGGGCTGCCGACCTGCGTGGGCCCGATGAATTGAGCCTGGAGCCGGCGCTTGAGGCGGAAACCTATATCGACAGTTTCGGAAATCGCTGTTCCCGCTTTCTGGCGCAGAAGGGCGCTCTGCGTTTGAGTAGCTCCACTTTGATCCACGACTCGGGCCTCCCGGATCCGGTCAGCCCGAAGGCGCGGGAAGTTCCGGTTCAGCTGTTGCCGCACGAGATTTTGAAGTATTTGTACAACAGCCGTTACTGCGAGGTGGACCGCTTCTCGACGATTGCGCTGGAGTTGTTCGGCGCGGCACCTTCAGGATGGTCGCGGGTGCAGGCAGTGTGTGACTGGGTGCATGCTAAAGTCAGCTTCGGATATCACCACGCGCGGGCGACGAAAACCGCGCTGGACGTATTCACGGAGCGAGTCGGAGTCTGCCGGGACTTCCAACATCTTGCGGTCACGCTGTGCCGGGCGCTGAATATTCCGGCGCGATACGCGACCGGATATTTGGGCGACTTCGACGTTCCGCCATCTCCGTCTCCCATGGATTTCAGTGCCTGGTTTGAGGTCTATCTCGAAGACCGCTGGTGGACATTCGACGCGCGTCACAATCATCGTAGGATTGGACGCGTCTTGATGGCGACGGGGCGGGATGCCTCCGACGTTGCCATCACAACATCGTTTGGAGTCGCGGATTTACGGCACTTCACCGTGTTGACCGAAGAAGTGCCAAAGGACATTTCTACAACCCCGTAGCTCGCGGCGCGGCTACACTCTGGCGCGGCTACACGCGAATGATCATGACTTCTGTGGCTTTGATTAGCGCGGCGGCGGTCTGCCCCTTTTTGAGTTGCATCTCGCGGGCGGAGGTCGCCGTGATGATCGACGTAATCTGCTGGCCACCGATGGAAATCTTTACTTCGGCCATCAGGCCGCTGATGCGAACCGAATCGATTCTCCCCACCAGTTGATTGCGCCCGCTGACTCGCCGCACGACCTGCTCTCGTTCCTTTTCGGTCTTGCCGCGAGTTCGGAAGAGCAGTCTGTCGACTTCACTCTGGGGGATGCGGTGGTGTCCTCCGGCTGTCTGTACGCTTCCGATTTTCTTCTTGTATATCCATTGCTTAATGGTCGGGAAACTGATCCCCAGCAACAGAGCCGCGTCGCGGAGATGGAGGAGTTCTTCGGAGTTTGTGCGAGATTTATCGTGCTTCGCCATGGGAAAACGAAATGCTACCTTCATCGCGGAGCCTGGTCAATATCTCGGGTCTTCGATGCGGGTAATTGAAAGTCCGCATTGAAACGCATTATAGTGTTTAGGTTTGGACACGCGAACCGTATGTAATGTACACTTCCAGGTTCATTGAGACTCGTTCTTAAGGTTGGAGGCTTGCATGCGGCGTCTTGCTCCGCGGTTCGTCCTGATGGTCACGTGTTTCCTCGCAGCTGCGTCCTCGGCGCAGGACGCCAAGGTCGACAAGATGCAGTCGAAGACCCCCGACCCCTGCACCAGCCCCCACGACTTCGCCACCACCGATTGCACTCTGACGTGGCACGGCATTACGGTCTACGGTGCGTACGACGTTGGCATCGGCTATGTCAGCCACGGGCTCCCGGAAAATGGTTACAACTACGAAGGTGAATCTCTGGTGAACCGAAACGGCTATCAGCATCGCTTCCTGGTCGCACCGAACAACCTGTCGCAGACCGGCTTCGGCATCCGGGGCAAGGAAGAATTCACGCCGGGGTGGTCGGTTGTATTCAACGCATCCACTGGCATCAATCCTCAGTCCGGGCTTCTGGCTAACGCTTCGAAGACCGACATCATCAACAACGGCCTTCCGAGACCGAGCTATTCGATTGCCATCGATGGCGCGCGAGCCGGCCAACCCTTCAATGACGAATACTATGCCGGGATTTCGTCCAAAGATTTCGGCACGCTCACCTTCGGTCGTCAGCGCGCTCTCGGCACCGATGCGATGCTGCTTTACGATCCAGCCAACGGTTCCTATGCCTTCTCCTACATCGGATACAACGGGACGATGGCCGGTGGCGGCGATACCGAAGACACTCGATGGGACGACGCGGTGAAATACCGGTTCGTCTACGGCCCGGTCCACTTCGGCGCGATGTATAAATTCGCCGATGGTTCTGCCGGTTGCTACTCGGCTGCCGCAGGCTGGACCGGCGCCACATGTACGCCGGAACAGGCGCATAACAACGCCTTTGGATTTGATGCCGGCGGAAAAGCCGGCAAGGTCTCCGCCGACCTGGTCTTCCAACATTACAACCAGGCAGTCAGCGTATTGAATCCCTTGTTGGGGCCTCAGAGCCTGACCCAGCCGTATCAGTCGACCACGGACAGCATCAATACGAACCAAATCACTGGGACCAACATTATCGACCCGAACGAGACGCTATACGGCATCGTGACCGATAACAACGCAGTTATGTTTGCTGCCAAATATTCCTCGGAGCGGTTCAAGGTATTTGCCGGCTACGAATACATCTGGCAGAACAACCCGTCGAACCCGTTGGGTGTTGGCGCCTCAGACCAGGGCGGTTATTTCATGAGCGGAGTCGAAGACAACAATCTTGATTCCGAGAAGTTGGTGAACATCTGGTGGACGGGCGCGAAATATACCTACCGCAGCAAAACGGACATCACGGTCGCGTGGTATCAACAGCGGCAAAACGACTTCCGTCAACCTCCGGCCTGTTCCGCCACGGCCGGATTCCGCGCCTCCTGCGCGGGCACGCTCAACGAAGGCTCGTTCTATGTTGATCACCACTTCACGAAACGTTTCGACGCTTTCGCCGGAATCGCGTATTCGTGGGTGAGCGGCGGACTGGCCATCGCCATTCCCCACGGCCCCGGTGTCCCATATAACTACAACAACAACTGCGCTCCGACCATTGGTAGTCGTTTCACCTTCTGATTATTTCGTCCCGGTTCTTGCGGATGCCGAAGTCGGCCACGCCTACTTTGGCATCACCACGACTTCGTCCTTGGGCATAGCTTCGAGCGTCGCCCTGTCGATGCCCAGGTGCGCCAGCACAAGCTCCGGCGGCGTATGGGTTAGCCACTCCGAGAGTGCGAGATCCTGATAGGAACTGCTCTTGAACATCTCCAGAAATCTCAGGTCGGTGTCGCCGGTATTCTGCACGTAGTGGGGCAAGGTCTTGAGCACGTAGCCCACATCTCCGGCTTGAAAGTCCACGGTCCGGGCGCGGCCTCCTGTGGCGAATACGGTCATTCTTCCCGAGCCGGCAATGTAGTACTGCCATTCGTCTGCGTTAGGATGCCAGTGCAATTCTCGAATGCCGCCGGGATGGACGGTAACCATCGCGGCCGCAATAGTAGTGGAGATCTTGAACTTGCTGGAGTCGACAATGCGAACTTCGCCTCCTTTCGTTCGCCGGGTGATGGCTGGCTGGGTGCTGCGAAAGGAGAAATCCACCGTTGAGGCGCCCAGCGATCCGGCTGCGGCTTTCTGATCGTCCGCCAGCGAGCCGGGAACCGCAGCCTGGAAAATAAATTTTTCTCGACGTGGCATTTTTTCCATCACCGTTTCGCTCACGCCAAAGTTTTTCGCGAGCACGTCGTGGGGTGTGTGCGCCATCCAGTCGGTGAGCAGCACGGTTTCGTATTCGGAGAAGTTGCCGTCATCGAATACCAGCAGAAACTCGCAGCCGTCGGGATTCAGCCCTTGAATGGAATGGGGAATTCCGGTGGGGAAGTACCACAGATCGCCTTCTGTGATGTCGGTGACGAAACTCTTCCCGTCGGCGTCAAGCCCCGTGATCCGCGCGTTCCCGTAGAGCATGAGGGCCCATTCCGCGGCGGTGTGCCAGTGCAGTTCGCGAATGCCTCCCGCCGTCAATCGCATGTCAACTCCGGCAATGGATTTTGAAACCGCCAGCTCCCGCACCGTTACCTCGCGCGACCATCCTCCCTCCTGCATTCGTTTATGCGAAAGACCGAAGGGATACTTGAAAGTCTGGACGCCTCCGGCATCGGTCTGAGGAGGCAAAAAAGAGTCGGGGTTCTGGGCATCTAGCGCGGCATTACCTGGGCCGGGAGCGCTGGCGCTGCGATCGCTCTTGGTCGGATACGGCTTCTGATCGTCTGCTTTCTGGGGTGATCGGGGGTTCTGGCCTTCGGCATCTGCAGCCGACAGCATTCCTGCTGCCAACGCGGCTGACCCCGTGCCGAGAAATCCACGTCGCGAAAACCGATCGTTCTTGAGATCGTCGCTCATTAAAATGCCGCCTTTCGATATGTGCAATCAACCATAAGATTGTCGAGTTCTGGGTATAGGTTGCGCCAAACGATAAGGCAGCCGCCCGATAGTGTCAACGGTGTGAGCCAGTTGCGTGCTCGGAATACGACTCGCCGCGCGAGGAACGCGGTAAAATCGGGCGGAGCTTCCATGCGCATCTCGAGCCGCCGCGGAACCATCGTTTTCTTTCTCTGCCTGGGTATTGGCCTGGTCGCGCTGGCGGTTGCCCTGAATGTCGGCTGGATCATCCTCAACTGGCGCGAAGGCGTGCTGCTGTTCTTCGGAATTATCTTCTTCGCGGTGATTATTGCCGGCATGGTGGTGAATACGATTTTCCTGGTGCGTGAACTGCGCCGCAGTGAACAGCACGACAGCTTTATCAACGCCGTCACGCATGAACTGAAAACGCCCGTGGCGTCGATTCGGTTGCATCTGGAAACCTTGCAGCGGCGCGAACTTCCCGAGCCGCAGAAGCAGGAATTTTACCGGCTGATGCTGAGCGATACTGACCGGCTCACCGAGACGGTGGAGCAGGTCCTGCGCGCTGGCCGCGCCGGCGACAAAAAGACAGGCCGGGAAAAAGCGGAAGTGGATTTCGCCCAGTTGGTCCGCGACTGCATGGATGCCACGCGGGCGCGGCATCATCTGCAACCAGACGCGCTGCGTTACGAGGAGGCGTCGAGTAACGGAGGTTTGAGGGTGCGGGGCAGCGCGGAGGATTTACGCACCGCGGTTTCCAACGTGCTCGACAATGCCATCAAGTACTCGGGTGAAAATGTTGACGTGCGAGTTCTGCTGGAAGCACCGGACGAAGAGCGCATCGTGCTGCGGGTGCAGGATCAGGGTGTAGGAATTTCTCCCGATGATGTGAAGCGGATTTTTAAACGTTTCTATCGGGTGACCCACCGTTCGTTGGCTCATGTGAAGGGAACGGGGCTGGGACTATTCATCGTGAAGGCGATCGCACAGAAACACGGTGGGAAGGTTTTTGCCGAGAGCGATGGCGAAGGCCAGGGAACCACGATTGTGCTGGAACTGCCGAGGTTTGCAGCATGAAGGGTCGCGGCATGAGGTCGGCGGCATGAGCCGGGTTTTAGTAGTCGAGGACGAAGCGCATCTGGCGCAGGGGCTGCGCTTTAATCTCGAAGCTGAAGGCTACGCGGCGGAAGTTGTCGGCGATGGCGAAGCTGCCACGGATCGCCTCCTGGAGAAGAAAGAAAACTTTGACGCCGTCGTGCTCGACATCATGCTGCCGGGCAAAGACGGATTCAGCGTGGTGTCGGAGTTGCGCGCTGCGCGAAACTACGTGCCAGTGCTGATGCTGACGGCGCGTGGGCGTCCTGAAGATGTGCTGAAGGGCTTTGCCTCGGGAGCGGATGACTATCTGGCCAAGCCGTTCGATCTGTCGATTTTGCTGGCGCGGTTGCAAGGGTTGCTCCGGCGTAGCCAGTGGGTTCGGGGGGAGCCACCGCCGGAAACGAACGAAAACCACCCCGACGGCGGCAGCACGGAAAGGTTCGGAACCTTTTCCTTCGGCGGAAAGACGATCGACTTCGGCGGTCTGGAACTTCGATCAGGCGAGAGCACGATTCATCTCACGGTAATGGAGTCGGAACTGCTGCGGCATCTGGTGCGCAATGATGGCAAGATCGTTTCGCGCAAGCAGATTCTGGAAGAAGTGTGGGGCCTGCATGAAGATACTGACACGCGCGCGATCGATAACTTCGTGGTGCGTTTGCGGCGATATATCGAAGATGATCCGGGGCATCCGCGGCACTTGCTGACCGTGCGAGGAGTAGGGTACCGGTTCCTGGCCAAACCGGAGAAAGCGTAGAACCGATCTGCCGGAAAGTCGCCTACGCGCGGCACAATTCCGCCAGCAGCGCCTCCCGGCGCTCAATTGCAATGCCATCGATTCGGCGCAGAACGATCACGTAAATCGGAATTGTGATTGCCGCCAGCACCAGGAACAGGACTGTCGCGATCCACTGAATCCCATATAGGCGGGCGATCGCGAACACACCGATTCCGACGGCGACGATCACGATCTCCAAGCCGAAGCTCGCGAGCACCGTGGTCTGCGAAACATTCTGCCGGCCGAAGGTAGCAAAATCGCGCTTCTTGGGCGAATAAATCGACATCAGGTTGCCGGCCATGAAGTTCAGCGGTGCGGCGAAGAGCAATCCCGCCACGGTTGCAATCGAAACCGCCAAATGCGGGATGCCATAGAGATACGAAACGGCGATCCAGGCAAACGCCGTATTCGCGGCGAGGATGCTGGCGTGGGTAAGATTTTTGGCCAGCACGATCTGGCGAAACATTACCGGCGACGCGAAGAAGAATTGGATCCCGGCAGCGTCGCCGCCAAAACTGTTGAACACCAGATTGGTGAGCACCAGGATGGCGTAAGCGGCCGCAGCGGGGAATGCGATATCGGGCGAGCGGCTGAGGAGGCTCGGCTGGTGTAGACCGCTCCTGTTTACTCCTCCCATGCGAATGATCACCAGCATGAAGATCGGCATCACCAGCGTCAGCAGCATGGGGCCGCTGCGCGCCAGATAGCGAACTTCCTTTTCGAACACAGCCGCGATTGGCTGGGAGACGCCGGACAGATTCCATCCCACTTGCAAGCCTTGGACTTGCAAAACGGTGGGACGCGCTGCAACTTCACTGAGATTCTCACCATGAAATTGTGCTCGCAGGCGAATATGCAGCAGAGATCCGACGGCCGCAGTGAGCGCCGCTAGCGTGAGTAGGGATGCGCCGCCCGCCAGAAGTTGTCCGTTCACGGTCTTCGCGATCGCGCCTGCCGCGATGCCCGGCGGCAGTAGGGCTTGCGCTTGAACGGCGGTCTTTGTCGCCTGGCTCAGTTGAGGATGTTCGCCTTTCCCGAACCGCTCTATCATGGGCCCGATCATTTGAAAGCTGAGCATCGTCAGAATAAAAATCACGCCCATGATTTCGCGGGTGCGGCGCTGCGCCAGCCAGCGCTCGAGCCAGGCGAAGATGGTCTGCATCAGGACCAGATTGAAGAGCGCAAATGTCACGAGGACGAGCAGCGTCCAGGGAAACAGAATCGGGCGAGCGGCGGTGACGCCGACTAGAACTCCGAGGAGTGCCACGCTGCCGAGCGCGCTTGCCGGATCGCAAAATCCGTAGGCTAGGCGAATCAGAAAATAGGAACTGTAGTTGAGTGGGAAGCGCAGCAAATCGCCAGAGTTCGGATTGTTGGTGAAGGCTGTCGCCATCAAGGGAAAGACTTGCCAGAAGAAAAGAATCGGCCACAAAATGGCCGCTAGGTATTCCGGCTTGCCGCGCGAAACGACGTACCACGAGAGTCCGCTAGCAGCAGCGAAACCCCCGAGTCCGCCTAGGGCGAAAGCCGCCGTCACAATGATGCGCGAGAGCAGTTCCATCTTGCCGCGCTTGCTGCGCAGCCCATTGACGAACATGCGCCAGCGCAGTTCGGCGATAGCGATGAGCTGGCTGCGCCGGTGGATGGTTGGAGTGAGTTCAGTCATGGAGATGCATCGCTTCCTACGGGCCGTCGATACGCGTATATTTCTGCGTGCCAGCCCCGTACTCACCGACAATAGACGATGCGGCCGGCAGGGCGTCCGGGAAATCGATCTCGGACTTGATGGTCAAAACCTTGGAGTCCTTCGAAAGCTGCCATCGCTGTTTTGTGTGTATGCGCATGGAAGGACCATTGGGCTGTGGACTGGCCATGACGACCGATTCCAGCACAAGATACTTTTCCTTAAGTTATGCCCCACACTTGCCGGCCACACCACCCGGACTCACGTAGTCGCCGTCCGAACCGTTCAACGGATAACGGTTCGTGATTTTCCGACCCTGTTCTACTATCGCGACTTCGACACTGTCATCGGTCTGAACCACACTAAATGTGGCAGCAATTCCGGCACTAGTGGATCCTCTTTTTTCCTGTAGCGAATACTTCCCTGAGTAATTTGATTTGTCCACGGCTAGTCCCACTGTGGGGGACTAGGTCACTACCAAGAAAGCGATGGCCACGGAGGCAACCAGCCCAGAGATTTTCTTCGCCATGATTCCACCTCTTCAAAGCAAACGGCCTTGCACACTCGGCTATTCCAGCCACGACAACTCCTGCTCGGGTCGGCGGTCTCCGCCAACGATGCGTAGGAAAAGTTGCTCAAGCGTTAGCTTCTCGCCGGCCTCAGGAGCGACGTTCCCCGATCCGGCGGGAGTTTGGGCTTCGACCCCTGCTCGGAGTTCTTCGAGCGAGCCCTGAGCGACCAGTCGCCCCTGGTGAATGATGGCAACATGGCTGCACAGGCGTTCCACGATTTCAAGTACGTGCGAGGTCAAGAAAATCGTCGCGCCGCGGGCGATCATGCCTTGCAACATGGATTTCAAAGTGCCTGCGGCGATCGCGTCAACGCCCTCGAAGGGCTCATCGAGAAACAGAACTTTGGGCCCGTGAATTACCGCGGCGGCTAGAGCGAGCTTTTTCTGCATGCCGTGGGAATAATCGGTGACGAGTTTCTTCGGCTGGTCGGCGAGTTGCATGAATTCGAGCAACTCAGCGGCACGCTTGGCCGCGGTAACGCGGTCGAGTCCGTACATCCGTCCGGCAAAGCTGAGAAACTCAGCGCCGGTGAGCCGGCCGAATAGCGCCATGCCCTCCGGCACTACGCCGATTTGGCGCTTCACATCGACAGGGTGCGCGTTCAGATCGATGCCGAGAATTTCGATGCGCCCGGCGCTGGGTGCGAGCAGTCCGGTGAGCATTTTGATGGTGGTAGATTTGCCGGCGCCGTTGGGACCAAGGAATCCGAAAAATTGTCCCGGCGCGACGCGCAGGTCCACCCCTTCAACGGCCAAAAGGTCGCCGAAGCGCCGGCTCAAGCCCTGGGTGGAGATGGTGGGTGCAATGTCCATTAAGTCTTCGAATCTAGCACACCCGCGCCGTTCCCGGGGTTGACTTCGCTCCCAAGACCAATCTCCACCTAAGGCTTCTTGCCCGACCGCGGCGGAGGAGTCTTGCGCGACGAGGTTTCCCCGTCACTCACCTTGCCTCGACGAAGATTCGAAGTTCGAAAGGTTGCATTCGCCGGCACGACAGCTCGCTTGGCCGAAGTCAGGTCGTAGTTCACGAACGCCCGCCGGCCGGTGACGTTGGATAGTTTTAGGAACGTCGCCGTACCGGCTGCGGCGGATGAACCGGTGACTGATAACCCTATCCCATCGGAGAAGGAGAGCGCCGCTGCAGTTTTGCTAGGGGTGAACTTGGTTGGGGCTTGGCGGCCTTCGAATTGGTCGATATTTATATCTCGAAATTGCTCGCAGTGAATGCCGTCCGAGAAATAATCCGGCAGGTTATCTCCCCACAGTAATTCCAATCCATGAACGTGAAAATTCTGAACGTAGCGACAGTAGACCGCGGGAATATCGTGTTTGAAGATGGCCTCCTGCAGATTGCGGGCGGTCCAGCGCAGATCAAAGTTGCCGCCCATACTGCGCGCGATCGCCTGCTCCGGTGCGATAATCTTCAGGCGAATGCGGTCGAGCGTGAGCCCCGAGATTGGGCTATTTTCCGCGCCGTAGATCAGGATTCCGCTTTCGGCCTCGGCCGAAATGTTCGAGAACGTGATGTCACGAACTCCACCCTTGCATTGATCCGCTGCGCACGGGCTGACGGCAATATAAATTGGCTCGGCCTTGCCCCACCAATGGCCGAGAATGAGACGGGTTCTCATGGTGATGTTGGAGAACAGGACGGACTCGGTGCTGTCGCCGCTGTTGGGGCCGTGAAAAATTCCGATCCCGCGATTGGAGTCGATAGAGAGATTGTCGAAGGTGCTGTGGCGCGTGCTCTCCAGGCGAATGGCCGCGGAACGCGATATCAGCGAACAGTTAGTCACATTGACATCATCGCTGCCGAAAATTGCGAGGTCATCATCCCCCGCCTGGACGTCGCTGTCGGAGATGTGCACATGTCGGCAGTGCATGCAATCGATGCCGTCGTTGTTGGGAATGCGGAGATCGTTATCGATGTGGACTCCAGTGATGACAACCTGCTCGGTATTTTGCAGATGAAGCGTCCAGTTGGGCGCGGAGCGCAGCGTCACGTCGCGCACGAGAACATTCTTGCAATTCAGGAAGATCAGCATTGTGCCCGGCCGTCCCGCGCCGTGCTCTTTGGGTAAGACTGGACCGTACTTTAAATCGCTGACGCCGGCGGTGAAGGCTTCCGGGTCGCGAGTATATCGCGCGTCGAAATCGGAGCCCACGTGAGGCGTGTTCAAGTCCATGAAGCTGTCCCCCTGGCCGTCGATCGCTCCGCGGCCGACGATGGCGATGTCGTGCGCGTTGCGGGCGACGATGATCCCGACTTGGACGCCTTCGCCGGAGGAATCGACGCCATAGTTTCTTGCTAGGCCATAAGCGCCGATTTTGCCGTAGTCGGAAATGTTCGAGCTACCCCGGACGACTGCCCCCGCGTCCAGATCCAGCGTGATGTTGCTCGATAATTCGAACGTTCCCGTCACGTAGGTCCCCGCTGTGAAATGCACCGTGCCCCCGCCTGCTTGTGCGCAAGCTTGAATCGCTTGCGTGATAGCTGCCGTATCGAGCGTGGTGCCATCGCCTTTGGCGCCGAAAGCTCTTACGTCACAAACTCCGGCCGACGGCGCGGGAGTTTGCCAGAGCAGGGGGGGCCCCAGAAAACCCGACAGCAAGATAACGGGAATGAATTTGTGAAACGGCATCAGCGGCCTCGATTCGTGGACGGTTCGAAAAGCGCGAGCTGGGAAGTATACGATTTCCGGCGGCGGTGGTCGCGCGTCTCAGCAAATTAGGTATTCGGAGGTCTCGCGACAACGGAATCGAGGAAAGTTTGCTTGAAGAACTACTTGGCTTCATAAACAGAACGCCCCGGCTTTTAGACCGGGGCGCTGGGCAGAACTGAGCGTGCAGGTTAGAAGAGATTCCAGAGGAACTGGTTGTAGACCTCGTGGTGAAATTGCACCTCCGGAGACTTTACGAATGTCCCGAGAGCGCGGGGGCAACGGTCGGCGGCGGCCTGTTTCAGATCGGCGTAGCGGCCTTTGACGTCCTCGCCGAGCATTCTTGTGGTCCACTCGGCTTTGCGGAAGTTCGCCAGAGCGTCGTAGATGTTGTCGGGCAGGTAGCGCTCGGCCTGGCGTAGATTCTTGATCTTCGAGGTCTCGCCATCGAGTCCGGTTTTGAAGATCGAGTGCAGCACCAGATAAGGATTCGCGTCGGGCGCGACCGAACGAACCTCGACGCGCATGCTCTTCTCGTTGCCGATCGGAATGCGGATCATCGATCCGCGATCGACTGCGGAGGCCTTGATCTGGTTGGGCGCTTCGAAGTGCGGATCGAGGCGACGATAGGCATTCACGCTGGGATTCAGCAGCAGGCAAATGTCGTTGCCGTGGGTGAGAATGCGGTCGACAAAGCCCCAGCCCATCTTGCTGAGCTTTTCTTCGCCTTTCGCGTCCCAGAACAAGTTCTTGCCGTCCTCGCTGATCGAAACATTGGTGTGCATGCCGCTGCCGTTCACACCCACCACCGGCTTGGGCAGAAACGATGCGGTCAATCCCATGTGGGTCGCGACCTGGCGGCAAATTAGTTTGTAAAGCTGAATCTGATCGGCGGCCGCGACGACTTCTCCATAGCCGTAATTGATTTCAAACTGCGAAGGTGCAACTTCTGGATGGTCCTTCTCGTTCTGAAAGCCCATGGCGCGCTGCACTTCGGCGGTGGTGTCGATGAAGTTGCGCAGTGGATCGCCGGGAAGTGAGTGGTAGTATCCGCCAGTGTTGACGTATTCGAACTTGCCCCCGGCCTCGTGATAGTGGCGTTCGGCGTCCGGCCCTTTGAAGAGGAAGCCTTCGATTTCATTGGCGGCATTGAGGGTGTAGCCTTTTTTCTTATGAAGCTCGTCGGCGAATCCTTTGAGCACGCCGCGAATGTCGCCGGCGTAAGGCGCGCCGCCCTTGTCGATGACTTCGCCGAACACCAGCACCTTGCCCGAACCGAAAACATCCGACGGAGCCCAGTAAAACGCTCCCCAGTCGATGCCGAGGCGTAAATCGCTCTCGCGCTGCGCGGTAAAGCCGCGGATGGACGATCCGTCAAAGGTGAGGTTGTCCCAGCTCTTGAGCAGGAATTTCTTATCGTAGTCGAGCATGTGTAACCGGCCTTCGAGATCGCTGAAGAGCACGGTTACGGCCTTGATCCGCTTCTCGTCGGTCAGGTATCCAATGCGCTCGTCCTGAATCTTGTGAGCTGGAACGCGGGTTCTGCGCTGCTCCTTCGCCTTCAGGTTGAGTTCTTCCAGTTCGTCGTAGGTGAGTGCCAGGAAATTGCGCAGTTCGGTGGACATGGATATCGATCAGTCTCCTTCGCGTAGGAACTTATGAGTTGAGCAAAACCACATCCCGGACCCAGGGAATTGAAATGGCTGGTTTCAACGCGCTGATTCGGAACCTGCTGACTCGGAACACGTTTACTTTGGAACAGGGAAGAATAGCGCGGCAGCCGGGTGCCCGCCAATCGAAAAAGCTAATGAGTAGCATAAAAGAGATTTATTCCGGGCCGGCTTCAGCGGCCAGACTCTGTAAGCTCTGCCATGCCACCGATATCGGGAAATTGTTAGCGTTTCGGCTCAGTTCGCCCAGCACTGGTGATTTCGTGCGCCCAGCGCATCGCCTGATTGGAGGCATCGGCCACGCTGGACAAAGAAAGATTGAGGAGTTTGCCTAACCGTGTGACCAGTCCCCAATCGCCGGCCTCGCGCGCGATCATAAGATCGTAAATATTAGAAAGCGGAGTCTTCTTGCCAGTCTTCGCGGCCAGCAGTTGGGCCTTGATGTTGGCATCGAGATGCAGTTCCTCAATCACCACCCCAATGGGCACGGACAAAATGGAGTCGATCATCGACAGCATGCCCATCAAGAAGAGATCGGCGTTGCCATGCTCGACCTTCGGCGACATGAGCTCGCAGAAACGGGCGCGCACCAGCGACGAGAGAACCAGGTCAGAAGATTTGTCCTGGCCCATGACGAGGGTCGTCGCCATGCGAATCCAACGGACGGATTCGTGCTCGCCCAGCAACGTCAAGGCATTTCGCACAGAGACAACCGGCGACGATAAACCCAGCAGCGGAGAGTTCAGGTGCCGCAACAGCCGGTATGTCAGCGAAGGCTCGTGCTTGATGAGGTCTTCGACCTCGGCGAAGTCGACTTCGGGTTTTGAGACCGCCGTCAGCAGCCGCACATACGTAGCCTGGTTCGCCGGAATCTGCCGGGCGCGAATATTTTCCGGATGGCGAAAAAAATATCCCTGAAAGCGGGTGAAGCCATCTCTCCGCGCCGTGATGAACTGCAGCCGGTTTTCCACCTTCTGCGCCAGCAGGCGGCATTCCTCGGTGGCATAGCGCGCCGCCATCGCCACGCACTCCTTCGACACCACCTGCGTGATGTCGACTTTGAGGAAGCGGGCTAAGGGTACCAGGGCCGCGCGCTTGTCGTCGGGCACAAAATTATCAAGCGCGATGGAATATCCGAAATCCTTGAGTTTCTGGCATGCCTGGATCACACTTTCGTTCGAGGGCACGTCTTGCTGGATCTCAATCACGACATCGTTCGGAGGCAGGAGCGTGAAGTAATCCGTCAACAACATGTGTTCCGAACAGTTGATAAATGCCAGCCGCCCGTCGCACAAAACGCCCAGCCCCATAAAGTTCAACATCTCGATGGTGGCGGAAGTGGCGCTCTCGTCGTCGGTGGCAGAGTCCTTCTTCTCAGGATCTCCCTGAAAAAACAGCTCGTAGCCGATCACGCTCTCATCGGCGGTGAGAATCGGCTGCCGGGAGATACAGGGACTGGATTTCTGCGATGAACCTGCTTGAGCTGGGGTAGCCATTGGCCTCTCTCAGGCCTTCATCGGCAGATTGCGTAGCGGACTTCAGTGGATCGATGCCCCCTAAACTAAGCCCGTCAAAGTTTCCCGGGCACCACTGAGGCCAGCATCCAGTCGTTCATGGAATTGTTCCTGCCGCAGTCCAGGCAATGGGTTTGAGGAAATTGCGTGGAGCAATGGGGGCAGACTGCATGATTCTGGAAGGGATCGAAAGCCTGCCCGCACTTTCCGCATTTCCAGTACGCTCCGAGGGGGGGCGCGGTCTGGCAGGTCGGGCAAAGAAAGCCGTCACGCCGCGGCAGCTTGGCCAGACGCAGCAAGGCCCGCGCATGCTGCAAGCCGCTCCAGCAATTCATCAGCATGAACAGGGCGATGGCGCCCAACCAGACGCTTTGTTGCCAAAGAGCGAGGGCGATGAATCCCGCAACACCCACCAAGCCAAGAACTGTTGCGACCATCAAGCTGCGGGCTCGCCCAATCACAAACCAGAGCAGAGAGCGCAGGATCTGGCCGCCATCCAGCGGGTAGATGGGCAAGATGTTGAAGATAAGCAAGCCCAAGTCAATGTCATACAAGACGGTTTCAAGGAGGTGATAGAGATCAGGGCGCGCATCGGGCCAACCCAAGAACCGGGCCGCCATCAAGGTCACAAACAGGATTGGAATGAATGCCACGTTGACCAGCGGCCCAGCCGCGATGCTCCAAAGGGTCGCGCCCGGCCGCGGCGGAGGGTCGACATAGGCCACACCGCCCAGAGGCCACAGCACGATGCGGTCCGCTCTGCCGCCAACCTGGCGACAGGCCAGGGAGTGTCCGAATTCGTGGATCGTCACAATCAAAAACAGCGCCAGATACTCCAGCACATTCCAGGTCACTGAAGAGTACGCGCCTTTTCGGGTCTGGATTTCGTAGGCCGCTACCAGAAACCACGACCAATGTAGAAATACGTCAATTCCGAAGAGACGAAATAGGTGGATCGATCCCTGACGCATGTGCGCAGTCTACTGCATTTGCGGGAAGCTTGGCGCGGCAAGAGCCATTCCTCCAAAAAGCGGCGAGAGAATGGTCCGCGTCTAGTCTGTGATGGCTCGATTAGGAGATCTGCGAATTGCCTATTGCCGGTGGGCCGAAGCGCCTGCAGCCAATTCCCGCAGCGTGGTGAGGAATCCGGCGGCGGTCTGGGGATCGTAGAGCGCGTCGAGCGCGATCGTCGCCGAGAACTGCGGAGACTCCGGCCGGAAGCGGACCTGCAGCACATCCTGCTGGCGCACCGTCATCAGCGTGTTCAGTTCCGGGCTGGAATCTTCTTTCCAATGCGTGCGTGTGGTCAGGATCACGGGGCCCGGCTCGTAGACATCCCACTCACGGTCATCGTTTCGTCGGGCGGTCACACCGCGACTGTGGGCGCACCAGCGATGGCGCACCACCTCGAGGTGAAAGCTCGGCGATCCGCCCAAGTCGGCTTCGAAGGTCAGCGTTTCTTTTTGTTTATTGCAGTAACTCATCAGCCAGTGCAGGGGCATGGCCCGCGGATGGAACTTCATGGTGACATGCGCGTTTTCAAAGCTGCGGGAAGGGAACTGCAGGCGCGCATCCAGTCGGGAATTGTTCAGCCACTGAAAGTCGAGGATGCGTCCTTTGCCGGCGCACGCCGATTGCACCCAGCGCAGCGCTACGGTCCCTTTGCGACGGTTGTAAACGGTGAACAGGAGATACCAGATCCCCAAGACCGCAACCGCGCCGACTACGTCCATGACTAGAAGGCGTCCCACAACGTCTTCCTCGTGTGTGTTCTGATGCTGATGGTACGTCCGAGGTTGCGGTCCGGGCAAGAGGACAATGGACCCCAACAACGATTTTTTCTGGGGATGGGGGCGACTACTGTGGAAATCCAGAACTGCCTGCAGGAAATGACCTTTGGCCATTTCGGGAACGGGAGGCAGCCCACCGGTACAATGTAGCCGTGGCCTTCCTCATCCGCGAGTTCAAGCCCAAGGAGTTCGACGTCCTCTGGCGCATGGACCAGGCATGCTTTCCGCCTGGGATCGCCTATTCCCAGCAGGAGCTCCAGTCGTACGTGAGTCACCGGAACACCTTCACGCTGGTGGCGACCGACGGCAAGGACGGGAAAGTGGCCGGATTTATCGTGGTCCACAGCGCCCCCACCGGACACGTCATCACCATTGATGTGGACCCCGCGGTCCGCCGCGGTGGCATCGGTTCGCTGCTGCTGAAGGCGGCCGAGGAGCGTCTGCGCGAAGCGGGATCACGCGCCGTAGGCCTGGAATCGGCAGTCGACAACCTGGGAGCGCTACAGTTTTACAAGCGCCACGGCTATGGCGTGATCCGAACCAAACCGCGCTACTATCCGAACGGAGTGGATGCGCTGGTGCTGAAGAAGGAACTGTCCTGAGCCGTAAAAGCCAATTGCGCTTTCATTCGTTTTCCAGCTAACTTGCCTATTCGGAATGCGTATTCGGAATAAGAGAACCACATGAAAGTTGCCATCCAAGGGGAACTGGGCGCATTCAGTCACGAGGCGGCGGAGCGGATGCTGCCCCGGTGCAGGATCGTGCCGTGCGCTCGATCGGTCGAAGTATTTGATCGGCTCGAGAGTGGGTTGGTCGCAGCCGCGGTCATTCCGATCGAGAACACGTTGGCCGGAACTGTAGCCGAACACGCAGATTTAATGCTCACGCGGGAAGTGTTCATTCAGGCCGAATATCTGCTGCGCATCGTGCACAACGTGATTGCCGCTCCGGGCGTGCGGCTGAGAGCAGTTCGGCGGTTGCTATCGCATCCGGTGGCGCTCGACCAGTGCCGCGATTTCTTTCGCCGCCATCCGAAGATCGAGGCCGTGCCCTTCTATGACACCGCGGGCAGCGTGAAGCATGTGATCGCGGAGAAGCTGAAAGATGCCGCCGGAATCGCCGGCAAGCAAGCTGCCCGCGAATACGCGGGAAGCATTCTTCAGGCTGGGGTGGAAGACGACAAGCGCAACTTCACCAGATTTTTTCTGATTCGCAATCTGGGCAAGCCGTCGTCAGCGACGGTGTCGGGAAAAAAGAAAGCCGCTGCGGACTATCATCCCCTGATTCCGCGCGGCGCGAACAAGACTTCGATCGTCTTCAAGGTGAAGAACGTTCCGGGCGCGCTCTTCAAATCGCTGAGCGTATTTGCCCTGCGCGATATCAGCCTGAGCAAGATCGAGTCTCGGCCTATGCGCGGGCGGCCATGGGAGTATGTGTTCTACGTTGACTTCCTGCGCGGAGATGATGAACCGGCGCGCAATGCGCTGCGTCATCTGGCAGAAGTGGCGGAGTTCGTGAAAGTGCTGGGAGTTTATCCGGCAGTGTAGATCGTGAGAAATCATGGAGCCCGGGACTCGTCCGGCACCACACAAGTTTTCTCGGCAGACGAGGGCTTATGCAGCTCCGCGATTTACTCGAAACCGCGCTTCCCAATTTAGGGCTTGGCAAGAATGGTACGTCCGCGTTAGCCTCGGCACCTTAGGCACGTTCCCCACAGGCCATAAGGGAATACAATTCAGGCTCTTGCAGGAATCCTGCGGGGCTTCCGTGGGTTGCTCTGAAACCTTTCCCGCGGGTGTATCATCTAAAACTTGAGCGAGTTACACTCAAGGAGACATATGAGCCAGCAGCCGCCCGTCGAGCGCACTCCTAAGAATAAGGAAATAAACGAGCAAAAGGCCCTGCCGGTTCTCCCGGTTAGGGATACCGTATTGTTTCCCCACGCTGTTTTGCCCCTCACGGTGGGCCGGGAGAGCTCCGTTCAACTAATCAATTCTCTGGGCGAGGACAAGACCATCATCGTGGTCGCCCAGCGCGAAGCGCGAGTCGATACCCCGCAGCCCAGCGACCTGTATACCGTCGGAACCTCCGCCGTAGTGCACAAAGTTGTCAAGATGCCCAACCAGAGCCTGTTTGTGTTTGCAGAAGGGCTGGAACGTGTGCGTCTCGGCGAGTTCACCCAACTCACCCCGTTCATGAGCGCTCACTATTCGCCCGTGCCCGAGGGCACGACCCCGGCTGCAACGTCAGAGATCGAGGCCTTGCAGCGCAACGTACTGACCCTGTTCCAGCAGATCGTTGCCGGTTCGCCCACGTTGTCGGATGAACTCTCAACCGTGGCCATGAACATTGACGAGCCCGGACGTCTGGTCGATTTCATCGCGTCGTCACTGCCATCCCTGTCGACGCCCGATAAGCAGGACACCCTCGAGACGCTCGACGTTCATGTGCGTCTGGAAAAAATCAATCAGCACCTGGCCAAGGAACTTGAAGTCCAGCAACTGCGCAACAAGATTCAGAGCGAAGTGCAGGACCGGGTGCAACAGACCCAGCGCGAATATTATCTGCGCGAGCAGATGAAGGCCATCCAGAAAGAGCTGGGCGAGCAGGACGAAGGCCAGCGCGACGTCGAAGACCTGAAGAAAAAAATCGACGAAGCCGGCATGCCCGACGAAGTGAAGAAAGAAGCGCTCAAGGAACTGGGCCGACTGTCGCGCATGTCGCCCATGGCCGCCGACTATTCACTCACCCGAAACTACGTCGAGTGGCTGGCCGTGCTGCCGTGGAACAAGACTTCCGGGCAGGAAATCGAGATCCCGAAAGCGAAAGAAATTCTCGACACCGATCACTACGATCTCGAGAAAGTGAAAGACCGGATTCTCGACTATCTGTCGGTGCGTCGATTGAAGCCGAACATGAAGGGACCGATTCTGTGCTTCGTCGGACCTCCAGGCGTAGGGAAAACTTCGCTGGGCAAGTCGATCGCGCGCGCTCTGGGCCGCAAATTCGTGCGGCTCTCACTCGGCGGCGTGCACGACGAAGCGGAAATCCGCGGACATCGCCGCACTTATATCGGGGCGTTGCCGGGGCAGATTATTCAGGGTATTCGCCGCGCCGAGACGAAAGATCCGGTCTTCATGCTCGACGAAATCGACAAGGTCGGTCGCGACTTCCGCGGCGATCCGGCTTCGGCGTTGCTCGAAGCGCTTGATCCTGAGCAGAACTCGACGTTCCGTGACAACTATCTCGACGTGACGTTCGACTTGTCGAAAGTCTTGTTCATTACTACCGCGAATATGCTCGATCCGATTGCCGAGCCGTTGCGCGATCGTATGGAAATCATCGAACTGCAGGGCTACAGCGAGGAAGAAAAAGTTCACATCGCGTTCCGTTATCTGATCCCGCGGCAGATTGAAGAGAACGGCATTACAGCGGAGCAGATCGAGTTTCCCGAGGAAGGTGTGCGTTACACCATTCGCCACTACACGCGCGAAGCCGGCGTCCGCAGCCTGGAACGTACCATCGGCACCATCTGCCGCAAGCAGGCGCGGCGCTTAGCCGAGGGCAAGACTGACAAGTTGATTGTCACCAAGGACATCATTCAGGAATTCCTCGGCGGCATCAAGATTCGCAGCGAAGGCGAAATTGCTGAGAGAACCGAACGGCCCGGCGTGGCCGTGGGCCTGGCCTGGACTCCCTCTGGCGGCGACGTATTATTCGTCGAAGCCAACGCGATGAAAGGCAAAGGCGGATTCACCATGACCGGGCAAATCGGCCAGGTCATGCAGGAATCCATGCAAGCTGCCCTGACCTGGGTGCGGTCGAACGCCGACCGGCTCGGAATTGCAGAAAATTTCTTTGCCGACCACGATATTCACATGCACGTGCCAGCCGGCGCAATTCCAAAGGATGGCCCTTCCGCGGGAGTGACCATGGCAACCACCCTGGTTTCGCTCCTGACCAAGCGCCGCATCACGCCGCTACTGGCGATGACTGGCGAGATCACGCTGAGCGGGAACGTGCTTCCGGTCGGCGGGATCAAGGAAAAGGTGCTGGCGGCTAAACGCGCCGGTGTAACCGACGTGATTCTTCCTGCGGATAACCGGATGAACGTGGAAGAAGATCTGACCGCCGAGCAACTGGGACACCTCAAGGTTCACTACGTCAAAACCATTGACGAGGCGCTGCGAGTGTCGTTGCCCGAAGTAGCGGAAGGTCCGGCGGCGAAGATTCTCTCTACACCGCTGGACGCCGATGTTCACGAAAAGGTGCTGACGCAAGCCTGAAGATGTCGTCAGGTTAACCAAAGCTGGGTGCCCCATTTCTCGCGTTTTGCGCGAGAAGTGGGGTTTCGTTTTTATGATCGATACGCCTGCGATGGCAGACCGCTGGACTAGGACCACACCTCTGGTGCTAGTCTGACAGACGTCACATGCGAGTGCGGATTCTCTTCTTCGGAATGTTGAAAGACCTCGCTGGCCGGCCCAGCGACACGGCCGACTTGCCGGAAGGCTCATCCGTGGCCGATCTCCTGAAGTACTACGAATCGCGGATTCCAAGTCTGAACAAGGCTCTGTCATCGCTGGCCCTGGCAGTGAATCAGCAATACGCCGGTCCGGATACAATTTTGAAGGCCGACGACGAGATCGCGCTGCTACCACCCGTCAGTGGCGGCGCACCCGAAGCGGCAGGGCGGCACTATGCCCGAATTATCCGCGAAGTGATCGACTCGCATGGCGTCGCCGATGCGCTGAAGCGCGGCGAAGACGGCGCCGTCCTCGCGTTCGAGGGAATTGTTCGCAACCAGACTCGCGGCCGCAAGACGCTTTATCTCGACTACGAATCCTACGAAGATATGGCGCTGAATCAGATGGAGCAACTCGCCGTCCAGGCGCTGCAGCAATTCCAGGTGCGGGACGTAGCCATCGTGCACCGCCTCGGGCGCCTCGAAATCGGCGAGACCAGCGTGCTGATCGCGGTGGCATCTGCCCATCGCGCCACCGCTTTTGACGCCTGCCGCTGGCTCATCGACACGCTCAAACGTACTGTGCCCATCTGGAAGAAAGAGCACTTCGAAGACGGCGCCGTCTGGGCCGACGGCGAACCCTTCCCGGCGGAAATTCCCCGAGCAAGTTCCCAGGGCTGAGGCAGCCCCATCCCGCAACCCGCATCTAACTGAGCGGCCAAGAGCTGCCGACTTGGCAGGTATAATTCCATCACTCGATGAGAGAATCCGCTACGATCTTGCTTCTGTGCGGCTTGCTGGTTGCGGTCAGCGGCCTATGGGCGCAGGAAAAAACAGTCCAGCAAAGTCCGATCCAGCAGATTCCATCGCAGCAGACCCCGCCTTCGCAGACCCCGCAAAAGTCAGACAGCCAGCCGCAGCCGATGATTACCATCCCCGTCGACGTCAAGCTGGTCAACGTGTTCGTTACCGTCACCGACGAGCACGGCGCCCCCATCGGAGGCTTGAAGAAAGAGAATTTCGTGCTCCGTGAGGACGATCAAGAGCAGAGAATCGCGGTCTTCGACAAGGAATCCGCGCTGCCGTTATCGATCGCACTCGCCATCGACACCAGTCTAAGCACGCGCCATGACCTGCCGCTCGAACAGGCCTCGGCCAAGCGTTTCGCCCATGCCATCATGCGCCCGGTCGATGCCTTGTCAGTGTACGGTTTCAGTGAGATCGTCCACGAATCCACGCCTGGCTACACCGCCGACCTGAAGCGCATCGACGAAGCCATCGAACACATCCGCCTTGGCCCGGCCACCGCACTCTACGACGCGATTTATGTGGCTTCCCGCGCCCTGGATCGCCGCAAGGGACGCAAAGTAATCGTTCTCATCACCGACGGCGGCGACACCGCCAGCCGGTTCGACTACCAACAAGCCGTGCGTGCGGCGGAAGAGGCCGAAGCCATCGTCTACTCGATCATCATCGTCCCCATCGAAAACAGCGCGGGCCGCGAAACCGGCGGCGAGCACGCTCTGATTCAGCTGTCGGAAGATACCGGCGGCAAGTATTACTATGCGACGTCCACGGCCCAGCTGGATGAGGCCTTCCAGAAAATCAGCGACGAGCTCCGCACGCAGTATCTGCTGGCTTATTATCCGGCGCAGCACACATCGTTCTCCGAGTTTCGCCGCATCGAAGTCAAAGTAGCCGGGGTGCCCGATGCAGCCAGCTACCGGGTGCGGCATCGCGCGGGATATTACACGGTTAAATCAGATTTTTGAGAGCGCCGGCCGCTCACTTTTGCCGATTCGTTCGCCAAGCTCGTAAGCGCCCGAGAACAAAGATAGGTATAAATATCCAGCAACCATCACCAGCGAACGCCCGAATTGCTGTAGGCTTAAGGATTCATTCCCAGATGAATGGGGCGGACCCCGACCGCAATCGGCTACAAAGCGGCGGGGAACCCAGGCGCAAGTTTGTACCGAATGAACTGTGAAACTTCACCAGGAAAATGTTAAGGAAGGGTTGACGATGCTGAATTTGAAATCCCCTGCGCTCGGCAGGCAGCGCGGCTGGATAGACCGGAGGTCGATGGGCTTGATGTCGAAGGCTCTGATCGCAGTGGGCGTAATCGCTATCGGTATTTTGCTCTCCTCCGCACTCTTAGTCGCCCAATCCACGGTTGGAACTGGCAGCGTTCAAGGCGTGGTGAGCGATCAGAGTGGCGCAGTCCTTGCCGGCGCCAAGGTCACGATCACGAATAAAGCCACGACCGGCGCCATTCACTTGACCACCTCGACCACCGGAACCTATTCGTCCGGCCCCATGCAGCCCGGCGACTATACCGTCCGCGTGGAAGCCAAGTCCTTCAAGACTGCGGAGATGGCCGTTACCGCCCAGGTAGGCGTGGTTTCCTCCGGCAACGTGAAGTTGCAGCCCGGCCAAGAAAGCCAGATCGTCCAGGTGCAGGGAACAGAAATTGCCGTCAACACTGAGCAGTCGACCGTGCAAGGCGTGCTAACCGCCAGCCAGATCGACACTCTTCCGGTGAACGGACGCAATTTCCTCGATCTGGCGCAGCTAGAGCCCGGTGTGCAGATCCAGGAAGGCAGCACCTTCGACCCCACCAAGAACGGTTTCTCCTCGATTTCTTTCCAAGGCCGTTTTGGCCGAACCGCGCGCATTGAGGTCGACGGTGTCGACATCTCTGACGAGACTGTCGGAACCACCACGCAGAATATTCCAGCGAGCGCTATTCAGGAGTTCAATATTTCGCAGTCGTCGCTCGACCTTTCGACCGAGCTGACGAGTTCCGGCGCCGTGAACGTGACCACGCGCTCTGGCGGCAACGATTTTCACGGCCAAGCTTACGGACTTTTTCGCGGAAATCAGACTTCGGCAGCGTTACCCGGTGCGACGCCGCCCCCGTTTCAGCGCGAGCAGTTCGGCGCTCGCGTGGGTGGGTATGTGATCAAGGACAGATTGTTCTGGTTCCTCGACGCCGAACGCAGCAAGCAGGACCTGACGGCCGCCGAGCCGTTTTCCTTCCCGTTCGACACGCTCGATACCACGCTGGTCCAGCCCTTCCGCGAATTCCAAACCGATGGCCGTCTGGATTACGTACTGCGCAACAGCGCTCGTGCCTTCTTCCGCTTCAATTTTGATCAGAACAGCGACATCCGGCCCTACGGTTCCTCCAGTTCCACGCAAGGATTCCAGAATCAGAACCACACGCCCTCCTACACTTTAGGCTACGACTTCAATCACGGGCCCTACTCGCACAGCATCCGCTTCGAATATCTGAAATTCCGCAACGCGATTGTCGACAGCACCGGCAACATTCCCACCGGCATCGACAATCCGATTCCCGGTATCGGCATCAACATCGGCGCACCGGTCGCCGGCAGTTGCCTGTTCAGCGGCGGCGGCGCCTATTGCGGCGGACCTAACTTCCTCGCCCCCCAGACGACCACCCAGTCCGATCACGAATACAAATATGACGGCAGCAAGGTCATGGGCAGCCACATCATCCGTTACGGCGCCACCTTCAATCACATCCAGGGCGGGGCCTTTGCTGGATTTGTGACCTATCCCCAGGTGGGGACGACGAGCATCTGTCTGCCTGGGTCGTCAGGTTCGTGCACGACCAGCAGTGACCCGACTGCGTATCCAGCGGATTTCGTGCAACTGGGGAACGGAATCGGATTCTCGACGGCACAATCGGCCTTCGGGGACCCGGGCGGAGGCCTGGGCCCCGACAATCGTTTCGAGGGATACCTGGGCGACGGCTGGAAGGTGAAACGGAATTTCACCCTGACCTACGGCTTGCATTACGTGCGCGATACCGGACGCGTGGACAGCAATCTGGGCCCCGACGCGACGTTCAATCTCTGGAAACCAGGACTCGGCAATCGCGTCCGCACCCCGAACAACAACTTCGGGCCGCAATTCGGTTTTGCCTGGGACACCAGCAATAACGGCAAAACGGTAATCCGGGGCGGAGCAGGATTGTTCTACGAGAACTCGATCTGGAACAACGTTCTGTTCGACAGCCCCGCGCGCCTGAAGACCGGAATCTTTTCTTACACGCCGGAAGTGTGTTCCTCGGGCACGCCCGGCAACTTTAACTGGCCGACCAATCCCGGCGTAGTGGGATCTCCGGTGGCTGGAGGAGCGGGAATTGTAGTCGCCGGCACCAATCAGGTTCAGCCCACATTTTGCGGAGAAACCATTTCATCCGCGGCTCCTGATATTCTGGCCTTGAGCAGCGCCTTCAAAGCCGCTGCCGCGGCGAACGTTGCGGCGGCTCCAAACGGAAGCTACATCGGGACCGCGCTCAACGCCTCGAATGCTAACGGTCTGGATGTTTTCGATCCCAACTACCGCACGCCCCGCTCGTACCAGATGAATCTCGGCTTCCAGCACGAATTTCGTCCGGGCATGGTGCTGAGCGTCGATGCGATCCGCAACATCGGCGAGCATTATCTGCTCGCCATCGACCAGAATCATAGCGGTGCCGCGCGTTCCTTCAACCTGGCCAATGCTCTGGCCGCGCGCGATGCCGCCCAACTGGCAAACGGCTGCGGCGCCGGATACAACGTGGCTCCTTGCATGGTTGGGAAACTCGGCCTGGCTGGCGCTCAAGCCGCCTATTCATCGGCTGGTTTGGACTCCAATAACGCGGTCACCGGTGGAGGCCCTTGCACCTACTGCGCTTTCCCCGGCATCACGCCCAGCGGAACCAACAATTCCGGAAGCGGTTCCGGAAACGGCGCACTCGGAACACTGGACACGCTCGAACCCGTCGGCCGCTCCGTATATCAGGGATTACAGGTCAAGTGGGTGGAGAGCGTCTTGAAACCCTGGCCTGGAATCAGGGCGGCAAACTTCCAGATTTCCTACTCGTTCTCAAAGTTCATCAGCCAGGTGCAGGATCAGGATTTCATTAACCTCGCCACCAACAACGACAACCCTCTCGAATTCACCGGACCGAACGGCCTCGACCGCAAGCACCAGATTTCTTTTGGCGGCACATTCGATCTTCCGTTCTTTACCAAGGTTAGCCTGATTGGCCACTTCTACAGCTCGCTGCCGCAGAACCTGGAGTTGCCCGAGTTGACCAACGGCGGCGAAATTTTTGCCACCGATTGGCTGGGCTCCGGCCTGGGTTCGAACGGCGCACCCGAGCCCGTTCCCGGAACCCAGATCGGCCAGTTCATGCGCGGCACCGACATCAACAACCTGCCCAACGTGATCAGCAAGTACAACACCCACTTTGCCGGCCAACTGACGCCGGCCGGGGACTGCCTCGTGGGCAGCCAGTCTTGCCCCGGCTCTGCGCCGATCCCGGTGTTGACCCAGAGCGACATGAACGCGCTGGGCTGGGTGATGCCTCAGTTGGCGACGGTGAATCCCGATGCCCACAATTTTCCCTGGCTAATGTCGACCGACATCAAGGCGGCCTGGCCCTTTAGGATCAAGGAGCGCTTTACCGTTGAACCCAGTGTCAGCATCTTCAACGTCTTCAACTTTGCCAACGAATTCCTACCCGGAAATCTCCCCTCGGCATCGCTGCTGCCCGGCGGTGCAAACGGAACCTTAGCGCCAAATGTCGTTGGTGGCGTGGCAGGCACGGGGCTGACCCCGTACCGCGCCAGCTTCCAATCCGGAACCTATGCACTCGGCGCTCCGAGGCAATTCGAATTTGGCTTGCGAATCGAGTTCTAGCCCAAGGGGAATCGCAGAAAGCGGATAGTCGTTGAATTTATCGGCGAACTCTGCGGATGTTCTCTGCCTGCTCAGCGGCTAAAGGCTTTTGACTTTGACCGCGACAACGAAACACGTGAGCTCTACGGATTCAATTCCGTCCGCAGTCGCTTCGAAAGCTTTTCGATCTGCTTCAGTTTTTCGATCACGTCCTTCGGGAGCGTCCCCTTGCGCACATTGGCAACATCAGACGGAATCGTCTGCGCCGTGCGCGCCAGATCGTCGGCTTCTCTCTGCAGTTGCTCCAGGTCAAGATGCCGCGTCAGCGTGGTCGAGTCTTTCTGCGGAGACTGGGGAGTCTGCGGATCCATAGAAGGCGGCGGGGTGGGAAAACCATTTCGCGATTGTGGAACTGCCGGCGCGGCGATCGCCATCATCGTCAGAAACGCGAGTGAAAGCCTTACAGATTTCTTCACGGCACTCCTCCTTCCGGAAGAAGAAATATTTCGCATTGTACTCCCGGTTGTGTAGCTATCCATCCGAGTTCCCATGGGCGCCGCTGCGGCCCACGCTTTGTGTACAATGCGATTATGCCGTTCCGGCCCCCACAGGGAAATCCCAATGCCAAGCGCAGCCGAACTCCTCCTCCCGAAGATACTTTCGAGGAAGCATCGTTTCTCAAGACGATCGGAGAAAAGCAGAAGCCAGTTTCGGTCAAGTTAATGGATGGCCAGACGGTCCACGGCTGGGTCGAGTATTACGACAAAAATATGGTCCGGCTGACGCGCGAAGGCGCTCCTAATCTGTTCATCTTCAAGCACGAAATTATGTACATCGCCGAAGATGGCGGCAAGAAGAAGTGAGCCTGGCTTCCGGCGCTCGGCTTCCGGCTTCCGGAACAGTCGAGCGCCGTCGCTGTTTCTTTGACCAATTTTGAACTTCCGGAAGCCGGCAGCCGAAAGCCGGAAGCCGGAAGCCCCTAAAAAAAATGCCACTGACCACACCCACTCCCGAAAGCTTTCTCACGACCATGTCCGCCATCGCGCGCGAAGCTGGTGCGCTGCTCATGCAGTATTTTCATCAAGGACTCAAGATCGAATACAAAGGCGACGCTGATCTGGTGACGGCCGCCGACCGCGCTGCCGAAGCTCTGATCCGCGAACGCATCACCCAGCAGTTTCCCACGCACGATGTGCTCGGCGAAGAGCAGGGTCTGAACGACCAGGGCAGCGACTACCGATGGTACGTCGACCCGCTCGACGGCACCACGAATTTTGCCCACGGCTATCCCGTCTTCTGCGTGTCGATGGCCTTGGAGCATCGCACCGCTGCGGAAACAAAACGCGTCGCTGGCGTCGTCTACGATCCCACACGCGACGAATTATTCAGCGCAGAAGTAGGGAAGGGCGCGCACCTCGATGGCAAGCCGATCCACGTTTCGAAAGCCGCGACCTTGAAAGAGTGCCTGCTGGCCACCGGATTCCCCAGCCACAAGCGCCACAAGAATCCGAACATTCACTTCTATCACCAGATCACGTTGCGCACTCACGGAGTGCGCCGTGCCGGGTCGGCCGCGCTCGACCTGTGCAACGTGGCCAGCGGCCGCTTCGACGGTTTCTGGGAATTTAATCTCAATCCCTGGGACACGGCTGCGGGTGTGCTCATCGTCGAAGAAGCCGGCGGCAAGGTCACTCGCTTCGATGGCTCTCCGTTCAACATCGACAGCAGCGAAACCCTGGGCTCGAACGGCTTAGTGCACGCCGCACTGATGCACGAGTTCAAAGAAATCTTCGCCGGCCGCGGCCTCGAGGCGCTGCCGACTCCGAGCGACTACAAGAAGTGAAGCCTTACCCTGTGTCCTCAGTGCCCTCTGTGGTTGAAGGCTTCCGCTAACGGCGCATCGCAAGACAGGCCTCGCGTCTCGCCGGTGGCGTTACAATAGTCAGGGACCCGCCAAAGTTCCTCCCGGCCGTCCTCCATTTCTGACTGCGCAGGTTCATCGTGATCAATTCGCTCTTAGAACGCAAAATCGAAAAACGCCCCGACAAAGTCCGGTTGCAAGGCCGCATTCTTTTTCTCACCGAAGATCCCGAACTCATCAAGCGCCAACTCGCGGGCGAGGACTTGCCCTGGGATACCAAGAATCCAGCCAACAATCCCAAACTCCGCGACGACATCTCCACCGACGAGATCACCCCCGCGCACTACTGTTTCTATTTTGACGAGACCCTCGGCGAGATTCCGTATCTCGGCCTGAAGTGCGGCAGCGGCACGCCCATCGGCCGCGGCGACGTGAAGCGCGGAGGCTTCGTGTGTGCAGTCAGCGGCAAGCGCCGCGGCAAAGGCTCGAGCCGCGAGCAGTCTCCCTATGCCGAAATGTGCGCCGGCATTCGCGTGGTGATCGCCGAAAACATCGAACGCATCTACAAACAGAATTGCCAGAATCTGGGTCTGCTGACCTCGACGAATTTCTCGCTGATCGACCGCATCCGCAGCGGCGAAGAAATCGGGCTCAGCGAATTCACGGCCGGCGAAGATGAGATTACGCGACAAGTGATCGAGTACGGAGGCCTGTTCCCGTTCAATGTCGCACGCATGCAGGGGAAAGTATTTTTGCCGCCAATTAAGAATGCGGGCGAGTCATCCGCGTCAACACGGCCGATGACGCTGGCCGAAAAGATCTTCGCCCGCCACATGCTTAACGAAAAAGGCGAAGTCGGCGTATCTTCGGTCAAGCCCGGCGACACCGGTTTCGCTCGCGCCGATCTCCGCTTCAGCCACGAGTACGTCACGCCCATGGCCGCAATTTTCTTCGAGCGCTACGTCGGCAAAGACGCAAGAGTTAACGATCCCTCGACCATCCTCTTCTTCCGCGACCACCTCACCTTTCTCGATGAGGTGATCTCCGAAGAAAAGAAAAAACTCGGCCTGCTCGACCTGGCTACGCAACTCAAACTCAAGCAGCAGGATTTCGCCGCCAAGCAGGGAATCAAGCTGCACGGCGAACTGACCGACCGCAAAGGCTCAGAAGGCATCTGCCACTCCATCGTGCTCGAAAGCTACGCGCTGCCCGGGCAGTTGAATATAGGCTCCGACTCGCACACTCCGCACGTGGGAGCGATCGGCTGTGTAGCCTTCGGCATCGGCACGACGGATGTATTCAATTCGTGGATCACGAAAGACGTCCGCGTGAAAGTTCCCGAGTCGGTGCGAATCGTAGTGCGCGGAAAGAAACATCCCAACGTCACCGCCAAAGATTTCATTCTGAAGATTCTGAGTCTCGACTACGTGCGCAGCGGCAAGGCCCTCGCCAAAGTCATGGAGTACGCCGGGGAAGCGATCGAAGAACTCAGCGTCGACGAGCGCGCTACCATGACCAACATGGCTGCGGAAATCGGAGGCTTCACCGGCATCGTCGCGCCCGACAAAAAGGCAGTCGATTTCCTGATCGAGCGCCGCGGCATGAACCGCAAGAAAGCCGAGACGATGATCGAAGGCCTCTACAGCGATCCCGGAGCGCAGTACGCGCACGTGATCGAACTCGACGCCGCCGACATCACACCGATGGTCGCCACGCCCGGCGATCCCGGCAACGGCAAATATATTCGCGACCTCAACACGCCGGTCCCGGTCGAGATCGCCTACGGCGGCACCTGCACCGCCGGCAAGAACGAAGACATGGACATGTACGCCGCCGTCCTCGCCGACGCCCTCAAGCACCGCAAGCGCGTGGCCCAGTCGGTGCAGTTCTACATCCAGTTTGGCTCGCAGGAAACGCGCGAATATTGCCTGCGCAAGGGATATCTGGACATTTTCCAGAACTCCGGCGCGCACGTCATCGAACCCAGTTGCGGCGCTTGCATCAACGCCGGCCCCGGCGTCTCCACGCGCCCCGATCAGGTCGTCATCAGCGCCCAAAACCGCAACTTCCCCGGCCGCAGCGGCCCCGGCCAAATGTATCTGGCATCGCCCTACACCGTCGCGGCCAGCGCAGTCGCGGGATATATTGTGGAATACGAACCCAGCGAGAAAAGAGAGTTGGTGGGCGCATAATTCTGCGTCTGCCATCCTGAGCAGCGCGAAAGATCTGTGCAACCCTCGGCGATTCCATAGATCCTTCGGCCCGCAAACGACGCGGACCTCAGGATGACAAGAGCGGCGATTCGTCTTCGGGCACCCATCAGAATTTACCGACGTGCGGCCTGCTCACGAGAGCCATTCCCGGGCGTCTGACTTCTTCAGGAGGACCCCATGCACCATTCCCGCCTGCTTCTTGTTGCTACCGTCAGCGCAAGCTTTGTCGTTACCGCAACCGCATTTCGCATCAGCCCCACTTCGGCCTCCACTTCGGCGCCATCCGCCGCTGGTTCGCTCACTCCCGCGACGCCGATGCTCGAGCCCCGCTCCGGCCACAGCGCAACGCTCTTGCCCGACGGCAAAGTTCTCATCGCCGGCGGCATGCGCCGCAATCAGGATTTCTACATGTCAGCCGAACTCTACGATCCGGCCACGGGCAAGTTCAAGCTCACCGGCGAAATGCACGAGCGCCGCGTTGGCCAAATCGCCGTTCTGCTGCCGACAGGAAAGGTTTTGGTCGCCGGAGGCTGGGTAGGCATGGGCGGCACCGATTCCGCGGAACTCTATGACCCGGCCACCGGCAAGTTCACGGTGATCTCGAAGATGACCATCCCGCGTGGCCGGCCAAGCGCCACACTGCTGGCCAACGGCGATGTGCTAATCGCCGGCGGTGAAGTGCGCGACAACGAGCCCGTGGCTTCGGCAGAAATTTTCCATGTGAAGTCGCTCACCTTCGAACGCACCGGATCGATGCACCATGCCCGCATTTCCCAAACCGCAAGCTTGCTCGCAGACGGGCGCGTTCTCATTGCCGGAGGTTATAGCAACGCTCCACAGTCAAGCGCAGAACTGTACGACCCAAAGAGCGGACTATTCACCGTGACCGGCAGCCTGAGCGTCGCGCGTTGCAAACATACCGCCGGGCTCCTGCCCGACGGACGCGTGCTGATTGCGGGTGGCTCCAACTCGCGCGGCTGGAACGGCAACCTGAGCAGCGCCGAAATTTACGATCCGCATTCTGGAAAATTCACCGCCGCCGCATCGATGAATGACAGCCGCTTCAAACTACCCGATGAAGCCGTGCAGCTAGCTTCCGGCAAGCTCCTGATTGCAGGAGGAAGCAAAGAAGTCGAAGTCTACGATCCGGCGAGCGGAAAATTCGCGGTCGCATCAGGCCAGATGGATGAACGCTGGCACTATGTGTCGGAAACCAGGCTGCGCGATGGCCGCGTGCTGCTCACGGGCGGCTATCCTGACAGCGATCACGCCACGGCCGAAACCTGGCTTTTCCGGCCGTAGGTGCGCCATAAACCGGCTAAGTCGCTGCCCATTCATGGCTTCGGCTATCCTTCGTAAGTGGTTGATTTAAACCAGGATGGCCGAAATCAGCCACTCCGCAACCCGCAACTTTTTCGCGCCTCCAGCGTTTCAATCTGTAGAGGATTTGAAAGGGCTTCTGATCCGAACGAGGTGATCGGATTTCGAAGCGGGAGGTGATTATGCGTTACTTGAAATATGTTGCGATGCTGGCGGTGCTGATGGTTCCACTGGCGTACTCGCAGGCGCAAGTCAGCGTGGGAGTCGGGGTGGGGCCGGTCGGAGTCGCAGTGGGCGGCGCTCCATATTGCGCGTACGGCTACTACGGATACGCTCCTTATGCGTGCGCCCCGTACGGTTACTACGGCTCCGACTGGTTCGTCGGTGGCGTCTTCGTCGGTGCCGGCCCATGGTTCCACGGTCCGGGCTGGCTGGGCCGCTGGGGCATGGCGAACGGGTGGTACGGTCGTCCGTGGTACGGTCACGCCGGCTGGGGTCGCGCGTATGCTGGACGCGGCTATGTAGCACGCGGTGCCGTGCGAGGTCCGGTCGGCGGCTATCACGGCGCGGCAGTGGCACGCGGCGGTTTTCACGGAGCAGCCGCGTTTCATGGCGGAGGCTTCCACGGCGGCGGAGGCTTCCACGGCGGCGGACGCCGATAAAGCATTCACGACGTCGAAGTAAGGCCAACGGCTGGCAGCGTTTACCGCTGCTAGCCGTTGCTCTTTGTGTTCCAAAACCGCTGCAATGCCCCATACCAGTCGGACTCGAAGCCAAGAGTGGCCCGCAAAGTCCGCGAAAAACCTGGATTTCTATCTCCGACCACGCTAACCTGTTGCAATGGTTGACCCGCGTAAGTGGTTGAATTCAACCACGATGGCTGAAATGAGCCACAGAAACCACTGCAACTTTTTGCCCGCAACCGAGTTCAAATACATAGAGACAGCAGGTCAGTGGCTGAGGCGGCAAAGGCAACCACGGGACCACAGGGGGAAGTAAACTATGCGGTACATTAAACATCTTGCTTTAGTGGCGGCGCTGGCGTTGCCGCTGGCTTACGCGCAGGCTCAGCAGGTGGACGCTCAAATGAGCGTCCAAAATGATCCGGGCTATCAGGACCAGGGGCCGGCCAATCAGGGCCAATATCAGGGTCCGCAAAATCAAGACCCGCAGTATCAGGGTCCGCCTAATCAAGGGCCTCCGCCACCGCCTCAGGCTCGGCCCTATTCCGACCGGGACTATGCCAACCGCGATTATGCTGATCGCAACTACGACAACTATGACTACGCCGACGCAGCGCCTCCGGTGTGCTCCTACGGCTACTACTCGTATTACCCCTACGCCTGCGCCCCGTATGGGTTCTATGGCCCGCGGTGGTTTGTGGGCGGAGTCTTCATCGGTGCCGGCCCATGGTATGGCTGGGGCTGGGGTCATGGCGGGTACTGGGGTCGCGGTGGATATTGGGGCCACGGTGGATACTGGGGTCGCGGTTACGTTGGCGGCCGAGGCTATATCGGCGGGCGCGGCTACGTCGGACGTGGTTACGCCGGACGCGGATATGCCGGACACGGCTATGTAGGCGGCGGGGTTCACGGTGGCGGCGCGGTACGCGGTGGCGGTAGCTTCCACGGCGGAGGTGGTTTCCACGGTGGTGGTGGCGGCCACGCCGGCGGTGGGCACGGCGGCGGACATCGCTAATCCACTCTGAGCCAGCGCTTCAACCAAGCGCTCTCACGCAGTTACGAATGACAACGGCTGGCAGCAAATCGCTGTCAGCCGTTGTCTTTTTTCGGCAAGTATTTCGCTTGGTACCGCGGCAGGCAACGGCTATGAAGTCGCCGCGTGTCCGCGAACCTTCTGCAATTCTCTCAGCTCAGGGAACGAACTAGGGGCTACCACGGTGCGCTCCGCTGGCTGCGAGCCCGCAGCCAACGCCGCCGCCAGCAACTGCATGGCATCGCCGAGCAGAGGCGGAGAGATGACTGTCGCCGCCAGTTTTCCCTGACGCACCCATTCCTGCCCTGACTTCGGAACCCCGTCGCACCCAGTAATCGGCAGTCGCAGCCAGGCGTCGCGCTCTTTCAGGTCGCCGAGTTCCTCAAACGCACGACGCGCCCCAATCGCCATGTCGTCGTTCTGGCAGGCAATCATGCCCACCTTCATCTGTCGCGACGTGCTCAATGCCAGCCACGACTTGATAGCGTGATAGCCACTGTTCTGGGTCCAGTCGCCTTTCAGAGTTTTTATTTCCACGCCCGCCGGCTTGGTCGAAAGCATGCCCTTGGTGCGCACTTTCGCCACGTCGCGCACCGACGGCCCTTCGAGATAAAGGACACATCCCTTCTCCCCAAGGCACGCGCCAATCTGCTGGCCCTGAAGTTTTCCAATGGCCTCGTGGTCCGAGAGCACGGAGAAAACCGGAACCAGCGCGTGCAACCGCAACTGCGCAATGTAGTCGACGTCAGTGTTGATGATGGCCCAGGCCACCCCCGCGCCCACCGCTGCCTTCGCAATCTGAGCCATGCCAGTGCCCACCGGTTCCGCCAGTATGGCGTCGGGCCGTTTGGCGGGGTCCTGGATAAAGCTCAGAATCTGCTGCGTTTGTTGTACGGCATCATTGCCGGAATACATGACCTGAACGCTAGCCCCAAGTTTCAGGCCCGCCGCCTGAGCCGAAGCCGCTTGTTCAAGTTGATAATCGTTGTTTTCTGTAATCAGGGAAACCAGTACCTTGAGCTTCGTCATGGAGGCGCAGTTCTACTGCTGGTCTCACAGCCGCATCTGCAATCATTAACTCATTCCAATGAGTGCGCGCCAAATTACTTCCGTCACAAGTTCCTTGAGAGTAAAGGCCAGTCGGCCACTACGCCGGACGCGTGGGCCTACGCCTTCGACGTCGGTGACGCAGTCTGGTCTGCTCAGCAGTCCGGTCATCCCGGGCGGAGCCGGCTTTCAGCCGAGGAGAGGGATCTCCCGCATGTCTGGCCTCGCGCGGACGCCAAACGACACCGCTACCGCGCCGACGAAAATCTGTACCATCCTCCCGCATTCTTGCTAGAATGTCCGGTCACAAAACCGTCGCGGTAGTAAAATAAGTTAAGACTCTCAGGAGACTGAATCCTTATGACTTACGTAATTGCTGAGCCGTGCGTCGGCACTAAAGACACCGCATGCGTGGACGCGTGCCCGGTGGATTGCATTCATCCCAAAAAAGACGAGCCCGCGTACGCGACCGAGGAATTGCTCTACATTGATCCGGTGGAGTGTATCGACTGCGGCGCCTGCGTTCCGGTCTGCCCGGTATCGGCCATCTTCGCGCTCGACGATCTGCCCGAAAAATGGAACTCGTTCACCGAGCGCAACGCCAAGTATTTCGGACGGTAACACCGCTCTTGGCCTGTAGCTTTTGGCTTGGATCAGATCAGAAGCGCGCGTCCCTCGTGGGCGCGCGCTTTGTTGTTTGCGGCGGTCGTTACCGCTTATTAGCGTTACCCACGACTTCGACCTCGATCCCGGTGTGGGCTTTAAACGCATCCAGAATATGCAGGTACTCGTGACCGTCCATGCGCACCACGAACTCCTTGGGCAGATACTGATCGTGATATGCGATTTTCAGCCAGTGGGTCTTATCGCCCATAACGCCGAGCGTGTACTCGTAGTCGCACTTGTCGATCTTGGCATACGGGATCGTTACTGCCGCGCCCTTGGGAGGGCGCACTTCGACAGCCTTGTCCTGATCGCTGAAAGTTAAGACCGCCTTCGTCTCTTTGCCCTTCACGTTGGGCACGTGCACCCATCGGAACGAGGCGTCTTCAGCCAAGCCCATTGCAGCGAAAGTGACCACCAAAGCGACAACCACGAAAACGGCGGAAACAATTCTTCTCACAATCCTGAAAGTATACCGAAACTCAGCCGTCGAGTGGGCGAGCGCAAAATGGGTGCGCCATCCTTTCGCGCTCTTTGTGTTCAGTCCCATGACATCCTTTACACATTGTCCCTGGACATCCTTTACACTCCGGCGCGCAAAGCGCGCCGGGAGGTGGAAGCGGGATGGCATGGAAGACGATGGAGATTCAGGAACAGCGGGTACGGTTTGTGGGTGGAGGCCACGCAGCAGGCGCGGTCTTTTAAAGCACTGTGTGCCGCGTATGAGATTTCGCGGCCTACGGGTTATTTGTGGCTGGAGCGTTACCGGGAGCAGGGCGTCGCCGGGATCGCGGAGCAGAGCCGCAAACCGCATTGCAGTCCGCGGCGGACCAGCAGCGAGTTGGAACGGCAGGTGGTGGAGCTGCGGTTGCGTTATCCGGACTGGGGCGCCCGCAAGTTGCGGGTGATGCTGGCGCGCGAAGGGGTCGAGTTGCCGCGCAATACGATTCATCGCATCCTGCTGCGCCACGATTTAGTGCGCGAGGAGGAGCGACACTGTCCGGCCGTGCAGCGTTTCGAGCGCGCGCAGCCCAACGAGTTGTGGCAGATGGATTTCAAAGGGCCGAAGGGATGGCCGCAGCCGGTCGGGCCGCTGTCGGTGTTGGACGATCACAGTCGCTATCTGATTGCCCTGGCGGCCAACGGCAGCACGCGCGGCGAACCCGTGCAACACCAGTTAGAAGAAGCTTTCCAACGCTGTGGAGTTCCCGACGGCATGCTGATGGACCACGGTACACCGTGGTGGAACACGCGGGCGGGGATGGCTCGGACGCACCTGTCGCTCTGGCTGATGCGCCAAGGGATCCAGTTGCACTGGAGCCGCTTTCGCCATCCCCAAACCCAGGGAAAAGTCGAACGCTTCCACGGGTCGCTGCAACGCGCCCTGCAACGACGGGGGTTCCCGCTCCACAACCCACAGGCGTGGCTGGATCAGTATCGCTGGGAACATAATTACGTGCGGCCCCACGAAGCACTGGATATGCAGACTCCGGCCACGCGCTGGCGTCCCAGCCGGCGCCGTTACGATCCCCATCCGCCGCGCTGGCAATATCCCCAGGATGCCTGGGTTCTGAAACTTGACTGTCAGGGCAAGCTCGACATGCAAGGACGGAAGTGGAAGGTCAGCCGGGCGCTTTCGGGAGAGTGGGTGCAGGTGGTGCCGATCGAACATCGCATGATGGTCTTCTACTGCACCACCCTGGTCCGCGAACTAGACCCCGGAATCCAGCGCTCGAAAATCATCGAGCGCTGGATTCCGGAGCCTAGTTCACCTCCCGCACTGTAAAGGATGTCCCGGGACGTTTTGTAAAGCATGTCGTGGGCCTAGACAGCTCTTTGCGAAAGGGTGGGAATCTCTGCTGCAGGAGAGCTAACGCGAAAAACCCGCGTCCACTAAAATCAAATCTTCACACTCGAAGCGCAGTCAAAATCCATGGCCCTCAGAGAATCAGAAGCGATCGTCCTCCGCAGCTATCCCCTGCGCGAGGCCGATCTTCTGGTCACGTTCTTCACCCGCGCCGAGGGCAAAGTCCGCGGCGTGGCCCGCTCAGCCAAAAAATCAAAACGCCGCTTCGGCGGAGCCCTCGAACCCCTGACTTACGTGCGCGCTTTTTATGATGTCCGCGAGCGCCAGGAATTGGCGCGCCTCGATTCCTGCGAAGTGCTCGAATCTCCCATGGCCTCGGAAGTCACCTACGCGCGCGCCGTCGCTCTCGGCCACATCGCCGAACTGCTCGACGAACTGCTCCCCGATCGCGAAGCCAACGACGCCATATTCCGGCTCACGCTCTCCGTCATGCACGTCCTGACCGGCGCCGAGATCTGGATGCCAGTCACATATTTCGAATTGTGGATGACGCGACTGGTCGGCTTCCTGCCCGAGTTGACCGAGTGCACGGTCTGCGGCCGCAGCCTGAACGGCAGCCGCGCTTACTATCACGCCCTCGCCGACGGCCTGACGTGCCCCGAAGACAAGCGTCTTGCCTCGTCAGAGATTTCCGCCGAATCCCGCATCCTGGCCGCGCAAATGTTCCGCACACCGGTGGAAAGTTTCGCGGGCGTGCCCTGGCCGAAAGCGCAAGCCGCCGATCTGCGAAAGTTTCTGATCCAAATCCTGCAGCGGCATCTCGAGAAGAAACTGATCACCGCCGGGATGCTGGAAAAGGGCGGATTTTAGTGATCCGCGTCAAGTCCACTTTCGGAGCTATAGAATCCACAGAAAACGTCCTCGAAAGTAGACACATTTTCCACAGCGTAACTCCCATCGCTGCAACGCGCCACGAAATTATCAGTCACTTGCGACCGTTTTCTTTGTAGTTATCCACAGTGTTCCTGCAGGAACGTTTTCTCCCGCCCGGTGCTGACGCCTGCCGCCCGCTTCCATTACAATCGTAGATTACCCAAATGGTCTTCACCTGCGTGGTAAGCGTTCGCATCACCACATGCACACTGGAGTCTTAAGCTAAGAGCCAAAAGCCAAGAGCCGATTTTTGTGACTTCATCCGCATCCAACCCGCTCACCTTCCAGGAGCTCATCCTGCGACTGCAGGCATTTTGGGCGCAGCGCGGATGCGTGTTGCAACAGCCTTACGACGTCGAAGTCGGCGCGGGCACCATGGCGCCGGAAACTTTTCTGCGCGTGCTCGGACCGAAGCCGTACAAGGTTGCCTATGTGCAACCGTCGCGCCGTCCCGCGGACGGCCGCTACGGTGAGAATCCCAACCGCCTGTTCAAGCATATGCAGTTGCAGGTGATCCTGAAACCGCCGCCGGAAAATGTGCAGGAGTTATATCTGGAATCGCTGACCGCCATCGGCATTGACCTGCGCCAGCACGACATCAAGTTCGAGGAAGACAACTGGGAAGCGCCCACCCTGAGCGCGTGGGGCGTGGGCTGGCAGATCATGCTCGACGGCCAGGAGATCACGCAGTTCACCTACTTCCAGCAGTGTGGCGGCGTTGACCTGTTCCCGATCTGCGCCGAACTGACGTATGGCCTGGAGCGCATTGGACAGTTCCTGCAGGATGTCGACTCGATTTACGACATCGTATGGGCGCGCGATCCCGACACCGGCGCGGTCGTGAAGTATGGCGACGTGCGCTTGGCCGACGAGCTGCAATTCTCGGTTTACAACTTTGAGCAAGCGGACGTCGAAAAGGCGTCGCAGCATTTCGATTTGTACGAGGCCGAATGCAAAGCGCTGATTGAGAAATATGTCGGCCTCGCGAAGGAGAAAGCTGAACAGGATGGCATCGCGCGCGAAAAAGCGCGCTTCCCGCTGCTGGCAGCCTACGACCTGTGCCTGAAGTGTTCGCACCTGTTCAACATTCTCGATGCGCGCGGAGCGATTTCAGTCACTGAGCGGGTGGGCGTAATCGCGCGAGTGCGCGCCCTCGCGGTCGGCATTGCGAAAGCCTGGGTGGATCAGCAGAAATCAGAAGCGCCGGCAAAGCCGGACGAGCCTGTAGCAGCCAGTGAGAAGGCGCCGAGGAACGAAAAGTTAGTGCCAGCCGCGATCTGATCTCAGGATGACAATGCCGCTGTGATTGCCGTCACAACGCTGTGACTACATACTTGCGATAATAGACAAATTCCAGCATGCCTGACTTTCTACTAGAGATCGGATGCGAAGAGATTCCGGCGCGGATGATTGCGGCGGCCTCGCAGGAACTGCGTGACCGCGTCGCTGCTCTGCTGACCCGCGAGCGCTTGTCGGGCGGCGAAGTCACGCATTTCGATTCTCCACGGCGCCTGGCGGTGATGGCCACTGGCATCGCGCCTTCGCAAGCTGACGTCGTCGAGCAAGTCAATGGACCGTCGGTCCACATCGCATATAAAGACGGTCAGCCTACGCCTGCCGCGCAAGCCTTCGCCCGCAAGTCGGGCGTCGAGGTTGCGCAACTGGAGCGAGTCACCACGCCCAAGGGCGAGTACATTTCCGCCAAAATTACCAAAAAGGGCCGCACTGCCGCTGAGATTCTCGCCGAAGGCTTGCCGAAGGAACTCTCCTCCATTTACTGGCCCAAGAACATGTACTGGCGCAAGCCCAACGAACGCTTCGTGCGCCCGGTGCGCTGGCTGGTAGCCATGCTCGACGACGAAACAGTTCCTGCTGGAGTTTGGCGGCATTCGCGCAGGGAAAACTTCGCGCGGTCACCGCATTTTGTCGGACGGCGGCGTAACCATCTCACGGGCCGGAGGCGAATATGTGGATGCGCTGCGCGCAGCGAAAGTGCTGGGACGCGCCGAGCGCGAGCATCAGATTCGCAAGGCGCTCGACGCCGCAACCAGGACGATTCCCGGCGCGCGCTGGCGCGAAGACGCGCCACTGCTCGATACGGTTGTGAATCTCACAGAATTTCCTTCGGTGATTCTGGGCAGCTTCGATCCGCAGTTTCTGGCCCTGCCGGAAGAAGTGCTGGTCACGGTGATGCGCGATCACCAGAAATACTTTGCGGTCGAAGATGCGGGCGGCAAACTGGCTCCGCACTTTCTGGCTGTGCTGAATACCGACAGCGATCCGCAGGGGCTGATTCGACTGGGCAACGAGCGCGTGCTGCGCGCGCGTTTCAACGACGCACGCTTCTTCTGGCAGACCGATCAGAAGAAGTCTCTGCTGGAGCGCTCGGAATTGCTGAAGCATGTTACCTTCCAGAAAGATCTGGGCAGCTATTTCGAGAAGACGCAGCGCGTGCAGCGGCTATGCAGCTGGCTGAGCGAAATCCTCAAGCAGCACGAGGTTGCGGTGCGGCCGGGAGTGATTCACAAGGCGGTCTGCTTGTCGAAAGCTGACCTGACTACCGAACTGGTGAAGGAATTCACCGACCTGCAGGGAATTGTCGGCGGCCTTTATGCGCGAGCGCAGCAATTGGACGAGAGCCTGCCAGAAGCAACGCGCTTCGCCATTGCCGACGCGATTTACGATCACTACAAGCCAGAATCAACCGATGACGATGTTCCGCGTTCGATGGAAGGCGCCGTGCTTTCGATCGGCGACAAGGCGGATACCATCGCCGGCATGTTCGCTCTGGGCCTGGTGCCGAGCGGATCGAAAGATCCGTTTGCGTTGCGGCGGCAAGCTAATGCCATCGTCAAAGTAATCGCAGAAAAGAAGCTGCCGTTGCGATTGGGCTACCTGATGCGCGACGCGCGCGCGGGCTATCAGGGCTCGGAGGCGGAAAAGAAACTCGTTTCTGACGGGCAGTTTTCCGAATCAGTGCGGGCGTTTTTCCGCGAGCGGTTGGAGTTTTATCTGAAGGATGTCTGCGAGTATGCGCAGGATGTTATTAAGGCAGTATTGGCGGCGGACGCGGACGACGTTGTGGATGCTGTGCAGCGCGCGGAAGCGGTGAGGCGAGTGCTGCACATGCCCGAGTTTCAGGCCATCGGTGCGGCTTGCAAGCGCATACGGAATATCCTGAAGCAGGCAACCGAAAGGGGAATTGGTCCGGCCGCGAAGTTCGAAACTCTGCCGGATTCTGCGGTCGAGGAAAAAAATCTGGCGGCCTATGTCGACGTGACCGGCCCCAAAGTCGAAGCGCTCCGCAACAAGAAAGACTATGGCGAAGCGCTCATGTTGCTCTCGACTGCGCGCGAGCCTGTCGATGCATTCTTCGACAAAGTGATGGTGATGGTAGAGGACGCGAAGGTGCGCGCGAACCGGCTGGCGTTGCTGCGCACACTGCTCAAAGAATTCTCTACCATTGCCGATTTTTCAGAGATTGTTGCAGAAGGCAAGGCGTGAGAAGGACTGAGGAATTGGGGAATTCGGTAATTGAGTAAATGAAGATCGCCACTCGATAGCCTTCAATCACTCGATTACCAAATTACTCAATTTCCCAATGGCGTAGGCACCTGAAACGAAATTCTGAACTGCAAAGGACTCATATGGCGACGATGACTCTCCCCGAAACTCAAGCGCAACAGACTAAAAAGACTGGCACCAAGTACGTTTACTCGTTCGGCGGCGGCAAGGCCGACGGCAACGGCAAAATGAAAGATGTGCTGGGCGGCAAGGGCGCTGGTCTGGCCGAAATGACGAACGCTGGCTTGCCGGTGCCTCCCGGCTTCACGATTCAAACTGAAGCATGCCGCGAATATATGCGCGGCGGGCTGTCGCCTGATGTCAACAAACAAATGGATGCTGCTCTCGCCCAACTCGAAGCGCTGCAGGGACAGAAGTTGGGCACGGGCGAGAATCCGCTCCTGGTGAGCGTGCGCTCGGGCTCGAAGTTTTCCATGCCCGGGATGATGGATACGATTCTCAATCTGGGGCTCAACGACAAGAGTGTGGAAGCGCTGGCCAAGCGCAGCAACAATCCGCGGTTCGCGGCAGATTCCTACCGGCGGCTGATCCAGATGTTTGGCAACGTCGTGCTCGACATCGAGAAGTCGGCGTTCGAGGAAGTGTTTGACGCGAAGAAGAAACAGAAGAAGACGAAGCTCGACACCGACCTCGATGCCAAGGCGCTGCAGGAAGTGATTGCCGACTATAAGAAGGTCGTGAAGAAGCACGCCAAGCGCGACTTTCCGCAGGACCCGCGCGAACAGCTGGTGATGGCGCGCGATGCTGTGTTCCGCTCGTGGCAGAACGAGCGCGCCAAGGTTTATCGCCGCATCAATAATATCGACGACATGCTGGGCACTGCGGTCAACGTGCAGGCCATGGTGTATGGCAACCTCGGCGATACCAGCGGCACCGGCGTGGGCTTCACGCGCAACCCCGCGATTGGCACAAAAGAATTTTACGGCGAATTCCTGATGAACGCGCAGGGCGAGGACGTAGTGTCCGGGGTGCGCACGCCGGTTCCGATTCTCGAACTGCAGAAGGTAATGCCGGCCGTGTACGACCAGTTGCGCGAGATCACCACGCGGCTGGAAAAGCATTACAAAGACATTCAGGATTTTGAGTTCACTATTCAGGACGGTAAGCTCTACATGCTGCAGACCCGCGTCGGTAAGCGCACCGGGCTGGCGGCGGTGCGTATTGCGATTCAAATGGTCGATGAAGGCCTGATCACGAAAGACGAAGCGATCTTCCGAGTGGAACCGAACCAGCTTTACGATTTTCTGGTTCCGCGCCTCGATGAGAAAAGCACAAAAGTTGAGGTACTCGCGACCGGACTGCCCGCGTCACCGGGAGCGGCCGTGGGGCAGATTGTTTTTACTGCCGATGAAGCGGTCAGGCTGGCGGGACACGATACCGCGAAGAAGCCTGTGATCCTGGTGCGCGCCGAGACCACGCCGGAAGATATTCACGGCATGGAAGTGGCGAAGGGCATTCTGACTTCGCGCGGCGGAATGACCAGTCACGCCGCGGTCGTGACGCGCGGCATGGGCAAGTGCTGCGTGGCCGGCGCAGGCGACATCGACGTCAACGAAAAGGCGCGTGAGATGCGAGTGAAGGGCCAGACGTTCAAAGAGGGCGACTGGATTTCACTCGATGGCACGACCGGGCGCGTGATCAAAGGCAAACTGAATACTTTGGATCCGTCTCCTGATGATCCTGAACTGCAGAAGTTCATGAACTGGGCTGACCCGCACCGCAAGATGAAAGTGCGCGCCAACGCCGACATTCCGCGTGACGCGATTCAGGCACGGGCGTTTGGAGCCGAGGGCATCGGACTGTGCCGCACCGAGCACATGTTTTTCGGCGAAGACAAGATTCGGCACATGCGGGCCATGATTCTTGCTGACAACGAAAAAGACCGGCGGGCGGCACTCAAGAAACTTCTGCCGTTGCAGCGGAAGGATTTTGCTGGCGTCTTCAAGGCGATGGACGGTCTGCCAGTCACGATCCGCACGCTGGACCCCCCTCTGCACGAGTTCCTGCCGCGGCGCGAAGATTTGATGGTGGAGATCGCCACCTTCCCGCACGCGAGCGCGAAAGAGAAAAAAGATCTGGTGGCGCGCTACAAAGACTACGGGGCGAAGGGCGTCAACGATCTGAAGAAACTGTTGCCCACGCTGCTGGCCCGTGTCGAACAGTTGCACGAGTTCAATCCCATGCTGGGGCACCGCGGCTGCCGGCTCGGCATTACGTATCCGGAAATTACCGAGATGCAGGCGCGGGCGATTTTCGAGGCGGCGGTCGATTGCACCAAGAAGGGAATCAAGGTACTGCCCGAAGTCATGATCCCGCTGGTCGCGATGGTAAAGGAAATGGCAAACCAGGCGGCGATCGTGCGGCGCGTGGCCGACGAAGTATTCAAAGAGAAGGGAACCAGAGTCGAATACATGGTGGGCACGATGATCGAGTTGCCGCGCGCAGCGCTGGTTGCCGACGAGATTGCAAAAGAAGCGGAGTTTTTCTCCTTCGGCACCAATGATCTCACCCAGACCACTTTCGGCTTCTCGCGCGACGACGTCAACAAAGTGCTGCCAACTTACCTGGCTGAGGGCATTCTGAAACAGGATCCGTTCGCGGCACTCGATCAGGAGGGCGTGGGCCAACTCGTGAAGATGGCGACCGAGCGCGGACGCAAGACGCGTTCGAACTTGAAAGTCGGAATCTGCGGCGAGCATGGAGGTGAGCCGTCGTCAGTGGAGTTCTGCTATCGCACCGGGCTGAATTATGTTTCGTGTTCGCCGTTCCGCGTTCTCACGGCGCGGCTGGCGGCGGCGCAGGCGGCGGCCTCGGAATCGCTGAAGGTTGAGGGCGGGAAAACCAAGTAAAGGCTTGAACCACAGAGGGCGCTGGAGATCGCAGGGTGAATCGAAGGCCCTGTGTTTCTCCGTGTCCTCTGTGTTATTGCACTTTCTGCAGGCGCGCGATGAGCTTCTGCGGCAGGCTTTCTTCTGAATCCGACCACAATCGGCGCGAAGTGGCGCGGGTGTTCATCTCCGCTTTGCGAGTGAACTCAACCAACTTGGCCACGTTGTCGCGAATCTTGGCTTGAGTCTCTTCGGTGAGTTCAATATTTTCCTGCACGAACAGCGAGTCGAGACCGAAGTCGATTTCGATGTGGCCGCTCTCCCGACAAGTGCCGTCGTCGAATTCCTCACCCTGCACAATGAACTTTACCAGGCTCGGAATAAGCCGCCATTCGCGGCCACTTTCGTCGGGCGTCCAAAGATCCCAATAGGCGTCGAAAACGTAGCCGTAATCATCGTGAATCAGGTCGGCTGCGACCACGATGGCCTCCTCAGGCTTGATTCCGGGCACGAAGCGGCGTTCCAGCACGGTTGCCTCGTTCCACGAAACGGGTTGCACGGCCGCGTAAGTCACGCCGGGACGGTGCTCGGAGAAAGGAAACTGCTGCAGAACGGCGAACATGTGCGGCAACATTGCCGGCCCGGAAAAATCGGGAAACCATAAGCTCAGGTATAGAGGATCGGCCATAGGGGAGAGCGCTCAGCCTGGAAAGCTTATTGTAAATCCGATCGGGAGCAGAGTCGCGCAGCGTGAGCGGCGCAGATTTCAAATTTTCGCGAAGCGAGTCCTAGCATTGGCCTGCGAGAATGCGCTTTCTGCGGTGAGTCTTTGACAGTGGGTCAAAGCGGCTGCTAACATCGAAGCTCCACCGGCCATCCTGCCTCAAATCGTCCCCGTCGTCTAGCCTGGCCTAGGACATCGCCCTTTCACGGCGGTAACACGGGTTCAAATCCCGTCGGGGACGCCAACCACCTAGTTTATTCTCTACGATTTGCCGTTCGAGTTCGCCGCAGAACGCCGCAAAAACAAATTCGCTGTGCGTTCTACCGCCCCTGTTCGGCCTTGTGGAACGAGGTGTGCGTACCGTCTCTACGGCGGGTTTCTCGTCTCCCGCGAGCCACGACTCCAATCCATCGTCGCTTCTCAGGGGTGCTCCGCCGTGTCGATTTCAACCTCGTCAACGGCGCCGCGATCCACTCCGTTCGAATCTTCGAGGTGAAGAGAGAGCCGTGTCGGTTTTCCCTGCGGGTCGATTTCGGTATCGAGCGGGACTGGTTCGGTCGGGCTCACTTCAGCGACAGCCACGCTCGCCAGACTTCTGCCGTGTTCGTTGTAGAAGTGCGCGGAAAGTTTCCCTTCGTAGAAAACTCCGAAAGAACCGGAGAGCCTGATCTTGCCATTCTCCAGGCGGCTCGCGCGAAGTGGCTGCATCACGATTCCCGGCTCGGTGACGCCACGGAATTCGCTTCCCCCCCTCGTGGGGAACCACTCGGTTTCCATTTCACAACTCTCCGACGGGCGCAGATGGCAGAGGGGACTGTTGAGCTCGGCTTCGAGGTAGAAGGGAGGGGTGCCCTCTTCGCCGCCGCTCATCCGCGCGGTTCCATCGCGATCCAGTCTCACCTCGGGACCGTTTGTCCAAAAAATGACGGAGGCTTTTCCGGGATAAGGCTGGCCCTGCTGGTAACGGAAGCGCTCCACCATGGCGTAGCGGCTGCTGCCATCGACGACAGCGATCCACTCCGCCGTCGAATCCAGCCATAACTCCGCGGCCATGTGCACATAGTGCACTTTGAAAAGGCCGTCATCGCCCACCGAAACGGCGGAATTTTCCGCCGGACCGAAACGCACGTGATAGCGATTGAGATAACTGCTGGCCGGGTTGACCGGAGTGAACGTCCAGAAATCGTGGTTCATCTTCGAGGAATCGGATGAGTCACCGGTGTTGTATTGCGAAACGGATTGCATCGACCACTCCAACTTGTGGCCGGTCACGTTCTTCATGGTGGCGTGGAATCGGATTCGCGGGGAACTGGCATCAAGATGAATGGTCCGCACAAACTGCACGCCGGTTTGCGGATCGGAAGGCCCGGTGAGTTCAATCTCGCACTCCTTTCCTTCCGAAAGTTTTCGAAAGGAGAAGGGCCCGTCGTCGAGGATGTCAGAGCCGCCGGCCCATTGCTTCTCGTTATCGTTCCCTTCGGGCAGCAGCCAGAGCTTATCGCCGCCGTAATTGAACCATTGGCTCGAATCCGGCGGCAAATATTTACCCGCGTACTTAGGATTCACGAACAGGTACGCATGCCCGGCGAAATTAACCTGCATCAAGCGCCCTCCATTCTGGGGTACGACAATCAGTTGCACCCAACGATTGGAGATTTGTTGCGCCTGCCAGCCCTTATAATCGACGGGTTCGACGCGGCAATCCGGCGGGGCCGGCGGTTTCGGTTGGTCAGCGGCCGCGGCATGAGAAACCGCCAGCAGAGGGAGGGAAACAGTCAGCACGGCTCGCGCTATCAAGGTGGTCAGCTTCGGCAGCATCATCATTCGATTGAGCCTCTTTAAGATTCCGGGGAAAACACTGGCGAGTGCTGAGGGTAACACGCACGCCGAAATCAGCAAACGGCCTCGGACACCCTCTCGAAAAAGCGAAACAAAACCCAGCCAAACGAAAGAATTCGATTTGCCCGCGGTAAACTCTGTGTTATACCATTTTCGCCCATTGGTTGCGCCATTCCGGCGTCCGCTGCCTCCAGCGCCGCCAGGATTGCTCTTCCGGGCCCATCAGGAGGAATCGATCTTGAAAATCGGAAATTCCAGCCGGCGATCATTTGTGAAAGTGCTCGCAGCCGCTCCGCTACTGACCCAGATCGCCGCGCGCGATCTGTACGCGCAGGCGGCAACCGCCGTCGGCCGCGATCCACGACAGAACGTCTACGCCCGCCTCGGGGTCAAGACGGTCATCAATTGCCGGGGCACGTGGACTTATCTAAGTGGGTCGCTGGAATTTCCCGAGGTTCACGAAGTGCAAGTGGAAGCGGGAAAATATTTCGTCAACATGCTCGACCTGCAGCGGGCCGTGGGACGACGTCTCGCGGAACTGACGGGTGCCGAGTCGGGCATCGTCACATCGGGTTCGGCAGGTGCCATGGCCGCCGCAACCGCTGGATGCATGTCCGGTACCGATGACAAATTCATCTGGCAACTTCCCGATACCACTGGCTTGAAGCATGAAGTGATCATGGTGGGGGGCAGGAGTGCTTTTGACAGCGCCATTCGGCTCACCGGAGCAAAGCTGGTTCTTGTGTATTCGGCCGACGAACTCGCGAACGCGATCAATGAGAACACTGCGATGATCTACACCACCGATCTGGGCGAGAAACTGGAGAAGAATCTGGCCATTGCGAAAGCTCACAAGATCCCCATGTTGCTGGATGACGCTGCCGGCATACCGCCGGTCGACAATGCCAAGCTCTACGCCAAGATGGGCGTGGACCTTTATTGCTTTTCAGGCGGGAAGGGTCTTCGCGGGCCACAATGCAGCGGGTTGCTCCTCGGGCGGAAGGATCTGGTCGAAGCCGCTCTTCTGAACTCCAGTCCACGCGAAGGAGCCATCTGCCGCCCGATGAAAGTTGGAAAAGAAGAAGTCATCGGGTGCCTGACCGCGCTGGAAACGTGGCTGAAGCTGGATGAAAAAAAACTCTATGCGGAATGGAACGGTCGCATCGATCGCATCCGAAAGCTGGTAGAAACCGTGCCCGGTGTGAAGACCGACACGTATATCCCCGACGATGGAAATCGTTATCCAACTCTTAAAATTTCCTGGGATCAGCAGGCCTGGCGCTATACGATTTCCGATTGTGTCCAGGATCTGCGCGCGGGTAGTCCGGTGATCGAGGTCCTTGGCGCCGACAATCCGAGTCTGGTGAAGGCGGTTCGGGAGGGCAATCCCAATCGCAAAGAACCGAAGGAAGTGAAGGAGCACGGTCATATCGAATTGGTTTCCATGACCATCCAGCCGGGCGAGGAAATAATTGTGGGGCGGAGACTGCGGGAGATTCTCGGAACTGCTCAGAAAAAATCCGCGGCGTAGACGCCGGCGTGATTGGCTTCGAGGAATCAGAGGCTCAGATGAAACTGCTGCTCGTTGTCGTTGGATTGTTGTTAGTTACACTGGGAGCGCAGGCACAATTGCGGACGGTCGCTCCCGCGAAGGCGCCTACTAATCCTATCTACTCTCCCGGCGTTGATGCTGGAGACTACCTCTACATCTCCGCGCAAGGACCACGTCGTCCCGACGGCAGCCAGCCAGCGACCTTCGGTGCGCAGGTTCGTCAGGCACTCGACAACGTCAAAGCAGTGGTGGAATCGGCCGGGCTGACCATGGAGCACGTGGTCTACACCCAGGTCTATCTTGAAGACATGGGCCAGTACGGCGAAATGAACGAGGCCTTTACCGAATATTTCGCGAAGGCTCCTCCGGCTCGTGCGGTGCTTGGCGTGGCCCGGATTCCCAATTCTCCCGTTCAGATCAATGCCGTTGCCGTACGCAGCCTGGCGGACAAGCGGGCCGTTTATCCCCCTGAATATAAGTCAGACGAACCCGCCGCTCCTGGCATGCTCACTCACGATCGGCTTTTTATTTCCAGCATGTCTGGCAGCGATCCGGCGTCGGGCAAGGTTCCGGACGATCCAGCTGCGCAAGTGGATCTGGCGCTTGATCGTATGCACGCGGTCGTGAAGGCGGCCGGGCTTGAGATGAGCAACGTTGTTTTCGTCAATCCTTACCTGACGTCGGCGATTCCGATGCGGGTGATGAATGAACGCTATGCGAAGCGTTTCGAGTTCGGGAATACACCGGGACGGGCCACCATCGAGGTATCGAGCCTTCCAGGGGGCGCTCACATTGAATACACGGGTGTGGCCGTGCGCGATCTCCGGCAGCGGAAGGCGGTTCGCCCAAAGAATATGCCTCCCAGCCCTACAGCAAGCCCGTGCGTTTTTGCCGGCGATACTCTGTATTGCTCCGCCAAGAGTGGATTCATTCCGGGCCCGCACGGCGGAGTCTATGCAGCTACGACGCCGCATCAACTTCGCCAGACGATGCGCAACCTGCTCGACAACCTTGAGGAAGCCGGAATGAGTTTCGATCAGGTGGTCTCGACGACCGTGTACCTCGACGACTCGTCGGACTTGAATGCGTTTGACAGCGTGTATACCCAGTATCTTGGACCGGTCTTGCCGTCGCGGACAACGCTTCAGCAGATTGCACCCACCGAACGCAAGGCAGATAAAGAAGATCAATTCCCGGACCTCGAGCAAATGTCTCTGATCGCGGTGCGAAGCCGGTAACGATCCGCGAGAAAGCCACGGCCGTCAACCGCTTCACGGCTTGAGGTAGGGTACGAATCCATGGGTCTTCATCTGGAGGCGATACACCGAAGTGGTTGCCGTGATGTAGAGAGTGCTGTAGTCCTTGTCGCCCCAGGCCAGGTTCGCAGGTTGCTCCGGCAGCAAGATGGTGCCGAGGTGGTTCCCGCTTTTATTCCAGACCCAGATCCCCCCGGGCCCGGTTACAAATAGATTCCCGTTCTTATCCACTTTTATGCCATCCGGCACGCCTTCGCCCTTTCCGCCCGGTTCTTCTCCGAAGATGCGCCCATTGGTCAGAGAGCCGTCGGGCGCGACGCTGTAGGCGCGGATGTTGCGCTGTTGGCTGTCGTCCACATAGAACTGTTTGCCATCGGGAGAAAAAGCCAGCCCGTTCGGCTGGGTCAGATCCTTGGTGATCAACCGCACATTCCCCCGGCCGTCGAGTCGGTACACGCCTTGGAAAGTAAGCTCTTGCTTTCCCCTTCCACCAGGTCGAGTGTCGGGTCCGTGAAATAGAGCGCGCCGTCAGGGCCGACGATTACGTCGTTGGGACTGTTAAATTTCTTCCCCTCGAAGCGGTCGGCCAGAATCTTATACTTTCCTTCGGGCGTTACTTCGATGATGGCGCGCAACACGCTCGCACAGTCGATCAATCTGTGTTCTCGATCAAACGTATTTCCGTCCGGGTCGCCCAAGGCGATCACTTCCTGTTTTTTGCCATCGGGATACACGCGGAAGATCTTGTTGATGGTCTCATCGCTCACGTAGACGAATCCGGATGGGTCCCACATGGCCCTTCGGTGAAACCGAAGCCGGTCGCTACCGTTTCCAGCTTCGCGTTGTGATCGACAAGTTCCCAGAAGCTCGGGGAAACCACCTGCAAGCCGAAGGGGCGAGCACTTGGGCCTCCGCCGCAACCAGGACCAAAATGAAGGCACCAACCGAATCATCGCCTTACTCAATAAGTAACGTCTTACTCAGTAACCTCCTCGGCATCCTCGCTCGTCCTTTTGAGTGCATTCTCTTTGCTTGGGGATGCGCTCACACTCATCAGATAGCTCACCAGGTCGTTGAGCTCGCCAGGGCTGAGGCGTCCTTGATAGTTCGTCGGCATCAGCGGTTCGCTCGGATACTCCATCTTCTGCAAGTCAGACTTCTTAAAGAAATGGAAACTGCCGTCTGCGGACACCATCTGCAAGGAGAAATTGTCCTCGTTACGAATCACGCCCGCGACGCGAGTTCCGTCCCGGGTCGTCGCCACGCCCGACCTGTAGCCGGCAGGCACCACCCTGTCCGGATTCACAATCGTGCCCAGAATTTGTCTGCCGAGGCTTGGGCGCCATAGGTGGAAAGATCCGGACCAAGAAATCCGCCTTGACCCGAAATCATGTGACACGCGGAACACCCACCCTTGTCGAGAAAACCTCCCTGCCCCGGGTTACATCGCCGGGGAGCGTCCGAGTCTCGATTTTGCCTTGCAGCGTGCGCACGTAGCGGACCAGAGCGCGCACCTCTTCGTCCGTCAGGGAGTGGAAGGCCGGCATGCCGGCCCCGCTGATTCCGTTCGAAATAATGTTGGAGATCTGGGCATCGCTCAGCCCCTCCGCTTGAGCATTGCCCGCGAGACCTGGAGCCTTCTCTCCGCCGCGTCCATCTAATCCGTGGCAACCGGCACACGTCGTGCTGAAGATTGGATTCCCGCTCGCTTCCGCCGTCCGTGTTTTCTCCGGGACGGAATCCGGCTGTTGCACTTGGGAGGCGCTGTTTTGACCGGTTCCTGCCCACCAGAGGCAGGCGAGCACAACCAACAGACTCCGCTTTCCACGCGATATCCACATAGTGACCGGCTTTTCTGAACCTGAACGCGATTTCAATTCAGCCTGCCATTTTCAGTAAATGAAAGTCTCCTCATCGTCGTGAGAGGCAAACGCTGATGGAACGAGGGTGTATCCCAAGCAAGGGGCACGTGTCAACCATCCTGCTCAA
>CAVXGX010000004.1:0-175421 GCA_963761465.1 uncultured Acidobacteriota bacterium
AACTGAACACCACTAGAGGAAACGGCTCGAAACGGCCGGGTAAAGGGCGTGCGATGGAGTATTCCATGGAGGATGTTCTGAGAATCGTTACCACTGCGGGGCTTGTGATCGCGATTGCTTTTGTCGGTTCAGCCCTTGTCTTCGCCAATTCTCATTACCACACGAGCCAACGTGAGGGATCGTGGGGCGTCATGGCCGCGTCATCGTGGCTTGAGCTGTTCTGGGCAGCTGTAGGCAGTGTTTTGGCAGTCACTTGTTGGAGAACTACGACTCGGTTGTTCCGAATCGTCTTCGTGCTCAACATAGCCATAGCAAGCTTTCTCATCGCGGAGTTCTTCTGGTTCCGCTGATCCGGCGACGATTCAACGGGTACTACTATGACGTAGCGCTCATTTGTTTACACAAGTTTACCGGCAAAGAACGCGATGCCGAATCCGGCCTCGACATGTTCGGGGCCAGGTACTACGGCAGCAGCCTCGGCAGGTTCATGACGCCCGACTGGGCAACGAAGCCCACAGCCGTGCCCCCTATGCGCACTACGGCAATCCGCAAAGCCTGAACCTCTACAGCTACGTTGAGAATAACCCCGTGTCCAGAGTTGATTTGGACGGTCACGGCTGGTGGGATAAGTTCAAAAACTTAGTCAACTACGGTCACTATGCCGAAGGCGCCGCACTGCAAACGGCGCTTCAAAAAAAAGCGGACCAGTTGCGTTCCCAGTTCGTAGGACAGCACGTAGCAGTCAATGGCTCGCGACGCTGCGTTTTGGTTCGGGAATTTTAGAATGGCGTAAATCTTTCAGCGCTTTTGAGTATGCTAGATCTTGCACAAGCACCGCGCAGTTTGTCTTCTTGAGCTTCGAGGCAGGAAATCGTGGGGGTGTTATCGTCGCGATAATTCAGAATGACAAGAATGCGATCAGGATCGTACCGCTCGGCGATGTCACACAGGGGGCGTCTGTTAATATCGACCTCCAATCCCAACATCGTGCGAATGTGGAATGTTGCGACGCAAGACAGCACTTTTTGTACAGGATGTCCAAAGCACTACACAGTAACGAGCATTGATTTAGTCGCGGCACTCGATCGGTAAGCCGGGAAGAAACAACCAACCGCACGTATGACGGTGACGAGTTCCAAGATCATCCGTTAGAATTCACGAAGTTCGACGATTGGGAGTAACTGGAATCAACTGGGGACGGACGAATAACGAACGATATCAGCACCGTCATATCAAGGAAGAATGGCCTGGTTGAGGCGTGGTTTAAGACCTTACTATGGCGCGCACTCTTGTCGTGGCCTTGATCCTTGCTTGGACTGGCCTCCCTCTCTTCAGTTGCGGCGGAGGTGGAGGCAGTAGCTCGGGCGGCGGTGGAGGTGGAGGCAGCGGCTCTGGGTTGTCGATCTCCATTGTCTCGCCGTCGATAGTCATGGTAGGTTTGCCGATAGACGGAGTAACGGTTTACGGAAAGGCTTCAGGTCAAAATCACAAGTGCTGATCGACGGCCAGCCAGCTCCACTGACCACTCTCCAGCTAGACGGCACACTCGATGTTGAATTCAACATCTCGTTGAACGTTACTCCCGGTGTGCATCAAATCTCGGTGCAAGACGGAACGCAGGTTTCCAACTCTCTGCCCTACACAGTGTATACACCACAACAAGGCCCACTGGTGATGCAGGCCATGCCCGGTTTCCTGGGAGGAGGAGGCAGCACAAGTATTTTGGCCGCCGATGTTAATGGTGACGGCCTGGCAGATGTCATCATGCCCGGTCCGCCTCTTTCGAGTTTACAGAGCATCGCCATTCTCTACGGCCAGAGCAACGGCCTCCTTTCTCAGCCGCAGTACATTTCCATTCCTGAGACTTCCTGGGCGCTCGCCGTCGGCGATGTGGATGGAAACGGCACACCCGATCTGGTCGCGATCATCGGTCAATCCAGCGCTTCGACGATGACTGTGAACGTATTGTCCGGGGATGGTCACGGCAACTTTCAGCCTCGGGTAGTGCAGCAAACCATCGCTATGAGCTATCCGGGGCAGGCCTATCTAGCGGATGTGGATGGGGATGGCCAAGTCGATTTGGTATTGAGCATCGAATCGCCTTCCCAGACTTCATCGAGCATCGTCTGGCTGAAGAATACAGGTGGAACCTTCGCGGCCCCGGTTACGCTGGCGTCAACCTACGACAACAATTACTTTACAGTCGCGGATTTCAACGTCGATGGCAAGCCGGATATTGTGTATGTGGCTCCGGGATCAACCCGGACAATGCACATTCTGCTGAACCAAGGCGGAGGAAAGTTCAAGGATCAGGTTATTTCTGGGCTAAACGGCGTGGTGGGCGTAGCCACAATTCTCGATTTCGATCTCGATGGCATTCCCGACCTTGTCATGGAAGTGTCCAACGCGACGGGAGTTCAACTCTATTCATTCAAAGGGAATGGCGACGGCTCGTTCACGCAGGTCGCCGTTCTCAACGCCCCTCCGGTGGGACAGCTTGTTGTGGGCGATTTCGACCACGACGGTTTCCCAGACTTGGCGGCTCCGGGCGGGAACGAACCTTTTGAACTGGTGTACTTCTTCGGAGACGGGCACGGCAACTTTGTCGCTCAGGCAGTGGTCGGGCCGCTTGGATACTACGCCGCTGCCGGTGATTTCAATGGCGATGGCCTCCCCGATGTGGTGGTGCCTGACGGCTACGGCTTTATTTCATTGTCGCTTGGTCAGACGAATCGTAATTTCCCGTCGCCTGTCGCCTTAAGCCCGGCGACCATGACCAACGTGTCGGCTGGCGACATTAACGGAGACGGATTGCCCGAAATCCTAGTCGGAGGCGATGCTATCAACGATATTCCGGCAACGGTGTTTCTGAATCTAGGCAACAGCTCTTTCCAACTCGCGGCCTACACAAGCCCCTATACGGGCATACTTGCAGACCTGACCGGTAAAGGTGTGGTCGATTTGCTTGGCGGCCCGGTGGACAGTCTGGAGATATGGCCGAATAACGGCACGCTTGATTTCTCTTCGCCACCGTTTACTATTCCGAACTCGGTCGGCAGCCCGTTCACAGTTGCCGACATGGATGGCGACGGCTGCCCGGACATTGTTGCCGCGTCTGGGCAAGTCTTTTACGGCAACTGTGCTTATCAGTTCACGACATTAGTTCTTTCGAGCTCGAATTGGGGGCCGTATGTGGTGGGAGATTTCAACGGTGACGGAAAGCTGGACATCGCAACGGGCGCTGCCGGCACATTTCTGAATACGGGCGGTCGAACGTTTCAGCACGTGGAAACAAATAGCCTCGACTTGATTGGTGGCTCGTTGGCCGTGGTGGGGGACTTTAACGGCGATGGCAAAGACGATATTGCCGTTAACACGCCGGGAACCAATTCAATCACAATCTATTACAGCAATGGAGATGGCACGTTCTACCAGGCGACAGTGCTTGATGATCCAGGAGGACCTGGGGCAATGGTCGCGGGCGATTTCAACGGCGATGGTCGGATCGACCTTGCAGTAGGCCTGTTAGGGAGTGAGCAACTGTGCATACTATTTAACGCCGGTGGGGGCGAGTTTACGCGGTCTTTCTCAGCATCCGGTGCGTCAGCGGTTGCGATGACATCCTCCGACCTGAATCGCGACGGCAAGCCGGACCTAGTAATCGGAAACTTTGTATTCGATTTTGCGTCAGCAAATGTGAATGTCGTGTTCCATAAGTGAGAATCTGGTTCGCGAGTCAGCAACGGGCCTCGCCCTGCAATCTGTTTTGCGATCCGTTAGTCGGCTTAAGGCTGCTTTTCGTGCACTACGGTGCCATCCGTGGCCTTGCATGTTGTTGAATTCACGTTTCTAGGCGGATTCGAATCCCTCCCTCTGCGTGCTGTTTTTGGCGATAACCGCCGTCAGGTTTCCAGTTCTTACCGTTTGCTTTTCGAATCACCGATTGCGAAGCTTGCTTGCCAGAGTCCCGATTTCGTTATCGTTTCTCCTCCGCCGATTCTCCCCGCAGCAAACCGTCTCGCAATGAGGTTCGGGGGATTGATTCCGGACCAAGCTATTGGGGCATCGCTCACAACTGCCATGTGGCAGGTGCTGAGGCCGCAACGATCAGTTCAAGAAGCGTAAAGCCTCTGTCGGGCCCTCCGCCCGATCCGCGATGGTAGATTGGCACCTTCATCAGTTTTCTACGCTTCTATTTTATCGTGAAGAGCCCATCCCTTCGGGCCGAAGTGCATACCGTTTCGGCGATCTGTTTGACGATCGAGCAGAGCAGATTTGTCCTCTGATGCTGAGCGAGAAGTGTGTCTAAAGTGTGCTCAACACACCCCCGCGAACCAGCATGGAACCGCACCATCAACGAGTACAAATACTTGTATGAGATTGAGTGCATTAAGAATCAGTGGGTTACAAATCCTGCAGCGACGCTCTCAAAATCCGCCGAACTTCGGGTCTTGGGGGTTCGACTTCCCCTCCAGGCACCACTTGAAAACCCAGAAAATACGCAGCTACTTGGCTCGCTCTCCGCAAGCGATGGACCTGTACAGCAGACGTCGCGGACTTTGCACCAATATTTAATCAGCCAGCGTTTGGTCTATCCAACTGAAAATGTTTAGTTTACTTACGAGATGCTGCAGTGAGCATGGCTTGCACACCTCTTCCACACTCTCAGGGTCCCAGGGCCTCGACCATCGAGCCGGGGCTGGATCAGAACAGTCTCGGCGCAAAATCCTTCAGATCGCGGCGCCAGGTCTGCCATTCGTGGTCGGTACCAGGTGATTCATAGAAAATGTGTTGAACGTTCGCTTCAAGAAGTGACGCGTGCAGCCGTTGGAGTCCTGCGCGCATTCTCTCGGGCTCATTGGTTCCGACGCCAAGCCAGAGCAAGTGCACTTTCCTGGCGAATGCTGCCGGATCAGCGAATACTCCGTTGTAGTCGGTCTTGGGATCTAGTTTCCGATTTCCGAGCACGAGCATCCCGCCCGCTCCACTGAAGCCGCCGATGTAAGAAAAGAGATCGAGATGATCCAGCGTGATCTGGAAGGTCTGCATGCCACCCATCGAGAGGCCTGCCATCGCGCGATGGTCGCGGTCAGGTAACGTGCGGAAGGTGGAATCAACGTAGGGGATGAGAGCCTGCGTTACATCATCTTCAAATGCCGCGGCCATATCCTGCATTGCCTTCAACATTTCAGGTGACCCAAATCCTTTTGCGAACAGATCAACAGGCGCCTCGCCCGCGCGGTGCGCGTAGCCGTACGCCATCACTACGATCATCGGCTTGCAATTCTTCGCTGCGATCAAGTTGTCCAGGATGAAATTCGCGTTGCCCTGGCGGATCCAGCCGGTCTCGTCTTCACCGGCGCCATGTTGCAGGTAGAGGACCGGATAGCGTGTCTTGATTTGCGCGTCGTAGTTCGGAGGCAGATAGACCAATGCGTGCCGCCACGTCCCCGTCACCTTCGAGTGGTACCAGACCTCGCGAACTTCGCCGTGCGGCACATCTTGCACCGAATAATAGGTAGAGCCTGGCTCCGGAACTTCCACGCCACTCGCCGGCTTGCCTCCTCCGAAGAAGGCGTGAGTGTTGGGGTCGCTGACCTCGGCGCCGTCGATGATCAGCGTGTAATAGTGGAAACCGGGAACAAGCGGCGGAGTAGTGATCGTCCAGAATCCATCCTGCTGTTTCTCCATGTCCAGTTTCGGACCGCTCCAGAAGTTCAGTCGGACCTTCGTAGCATCTGGAGCTTTCACGCGAATCTGTACTCTGCCGGCGCCGTCAACCCGTGGATACTCCGCTGCCCATACATTCGTCGTAGAGGGCTGAAAACTGCCTGATTCCTGTGCCCAACAAAAACTCAAAGACAAGAGGACCAAGATTGCGAATCGCCGCATGTTGTTCTCCTTCGTTGCCATCGAATGTGAACCATAGCGCCGTCGAGCAATAGCTTTTCGTTACCTTCGGCGTTGCGGTCGCAGGATCCGGTTCGGATCACTGCTCAACTGAAACGACGGTGACAGACTTAGGCTCCAGTTTCAAAGTTAGCTTGCCACCCTGAACGCTTCGCTGAGATCGGCCTCGGCGTGACTGTGTTCGGTGCGTCGAAGGTGTTGACACTGTCCACCTTCGGCGCGGTCAGAGTTTCGCCGCTCGCAGCTTTTGCGGTAATGCCCGCCAGGTCTGCTTCGATTTCGACCGGTTCGTTGGGATCGAGATTGGTAATCTCCAGCCACAACTTGCCGTTCGCGTCTTTCGCTGCGATCGCGTCCACTCGCGGCAGTGCCACGTCCCCATGCGTGTACCAACCGGCGTCAAAAGTCACTGGCACAAACGTGGCGTTCTGGAACGGCACGTACATTTTGAAGACGTAATAGGTCGGAGTCAGAACCATCTTCTCTTTGTCCGTGATGATCATTGCCTGCAGCACATTGATCATCTGTGCGATGTTCGCGCCGCGTACGCGGTCGGCGTGACGGGCAAAGATGTTCAGGTTCAGAGCCGCGAGAATGGCGTCGCGCAGGCTGTTCTGCTGGACCAGGAACCCCGGATTGCTGCCCGGTAACGGCGCGTACCAGCCTCCCCATTCGTCAACCACGAGCGCAACCTTCTTGTCGGGGTCATACTTGTCCATGATCGCCGAGTGCTTGCTGATGAGACCTTCCATCTCCAAAGTGGATTTGAGAATTTCGCTGTACTCAGTTTCACCAAATCCCACCGACGCATAGGAAGGCGGCCAGTGCCCCGACCGTGTAGTTGTGCATGGAAAGTCCGTTGATGTCCCAGCTCCACGTGTGTTGCTGATAAGCCTTCATGACGGTTTCCGTCCAGTCGGTCCATCGTGGGCCGTCGCCGCCCGGACCGACGGCGATCTTCAGCATCTGCTGCTTCGTCCTGCTGCGCCGGATTGAAGTTCCTTACGAAGCGGCTGTATATCTTCATCTGGCTGACGTAGTAGTCGGGCGTCATGTTTCCGCCACAATCCCAGCTTTCGTTCCCGATGCCGAGCAATGCGACTTTGTATGGAGCCGGGTGGCCGTTGGCGGCGCGTTCTTTTACCAGCGTCGTCGGCGCTGCTGCGGTCATGTATTCCAGCCACTCGGACGCCTCCTGTGGGGTGCCGGAACCGACATTGACGGAGATATACGCTTCCGCCCCGATCTGATCGATGAAGTCCATGAACTCATGCGTTCCAAACGTGTTTGCCTCAGTCACTCCGCCCCAGTTGGGGTTGAGAGTTACTGATCGTTGAGGGCCGATGCCCTTACGCCAGTGATACTCATCGGCGAAGCAGCCACCGGGCCAGCGAACATTCGGAACCTTGATCGCTTTCAGAGCGCCTACAACATCGTTGCGGATTCCACGAGTATTCGGGATCTTGGAATCGGGCCCGACCCAAATGCCTTCGTAAATGCCGTGTCCAAGATGCTCTGCGAATTGCCCGAAAATGTTACGGTCGATCTTCGCGCCGGTTTTGGATATATCAATCGACAACTCGATTTTCTGGGCGGCCAGCCTCGGTGCAGTGACGCACATAATGGCCAGCGTGAAGCCTACGAGAAGTGAACGCATAAGAAGTGATGTCCTTTGAAACAGAAGTAATAATTCAACGACACTCGAAGTTGGCCGCGCCTTCCGTATCTCCTTGCCCCTTGTATTGCGCGTGCTTCGGATAAGGACACAGCGGCCGGCTGCGGCCAGGAAAAGCGCTGCCAGTTGCAGTCACTGACACAGGCGCCATACCCTTCTCAACCCAGTTGACGATCGCGCCCAAGAGATCAAACTGATCCAGCGCCTGGCCTCCGCCACAATGGCTCATACCCGGAACGAAATAGAACTGACTCCACTTCGATACCGCGCCGAGGCCCCCGTTGGCAGATGCGATGTCTTTGTAATAGCTGAACGTGTCAAGAGGCGAGAACCACGGATCGCTATCGCCGTGGTAGAAGATCAACTTCCCTCCGTGCGCGGAGAAGGTTATCAAGTTCGTGGACATCGAATCCACGAGCGGTTGACCGGCCGCCAGAGCTTCCTTATCAACGTCGATTGTCATATCCGTCGTCGCAGGCCCGAAAATGCCGGGTCCGGGTGAGAGCAATCCTCTGAACGGCGGCCCGTTCGTGATGCCCGTGTCGTAAAGGAATCCAGCATAGACTTGGGTTCCACTCGAGGTCTTCGGCCCTCCCAGGGCCTTCTTGATGGCGGCCGCTTTTTCCGGAGCCAGACAGGAGTCATTCGTTTCGCCTTTGCACGCCAAAATCTCAGGGTCGAAGTCGCACGCGAGAGGATCGGAGATCAAGCCATCGGCGAGGCCGTCTTTGTCATCGCACCTTTTGATGAGAGCATCCCTGATCAGCTTGCGATCATTGTCTGTAATCGATTGCTCGATGATTGGTTTGCCATTGGCATCTTTCGGAGCGATTTGATTGAAGGCGATGGGTATCCAGCGCCCGATCGCGAGATTGGAAAGCCCGGTACGCATCGCGGGATCGCCAGAGATAATGCCGTTAAAAACTGTGGGAAAGCGCTGCGAAAGAATCATGCCTTCGCGCCCGCCGGTGGAACATCCAGAGAAATATGAAAAGCCTGCCGGTTTGCCGTAGTGTCGCTGCGATGAGTTGTTTGGCTAATGCAGCAACTTCGGCATTCGCGAGGTAGGCAAAATCCAGGTACGCCTGCTGATCTCTCATGAAACCGAAATCAAATCCTGGACGGCGGCTCTTGTGACCCGAATCCGTACTTACAACAGCAAATCCGCGCATGAGAGCGGGCGTGTCTCCGGCAGCATTTAATCCAAGGGGCGGAAGTACAACGCCGTTGCTGCCGCCTCCACCTTGCATAAGAAAATCGCCATTCCATTTGTCGGGCATGGCTAATGCGAAAGTGATTCCAAACTCTTCTCCGTCGACTCCGGTGTGGCGGTTCATCACGCCTTCGACTCGGCAATACGCCGGCAGAGGTGCGCTGCGAGTCTGATTCCAGGGAATGGCCTCCGTTGTCCCGGCAGCAATCTCCGCCGCTTTGGTGATTTCAACATTCTCGGCTTTGAAGTTTGCCAGGTTCGCGCAGGAGTTCGGTTCCTGCCCCCAAGACATAGCTCGTCGAGACAAACACCAAAAGCATACTTCTTAAGAATTTGTTATGCATATCGCCTCAATCTCGCAACCGATCGTCAAAGCTCGAATGAACTGGAAACCATCGACCACCAAAAACGGCATCCGCTATGTGGGACGTCTTTTCGTCAATGGAAACTTTGTGTAGCCTTTCGCGATCAGAGCTAGCGCAACAACTATTCCGGCAGAGTGATCTGTCCTTTGACTTCAAAATTCCCGTTCACCGCAGGAACTCCTGTTCCGGGTTGACCGCTACCGATTGAGAGTGTGTATTTGCCTTGCGCCACGATGATGTCCCCGAGATCGGTGACCATGCTAAGGTCGCGCGGGTTCAACTGGAAATCAACATTTTGGCTGGCCCCGGGCTCCAGATGGATGCGTTGAAATCCGCGAAGCGCGCGGCGAGGCGCGCCGACGACATCAGGGAACTGCAGGTAGAGTTCGACGACTTCATCTCCTGCAACTCTTCCAGTATTCGCGACTGTCACGGATGCGTGCAGCGGATCACCAGCGTTGACTGGTGTATCGGGTAGCTTGAGATTGCTGTAAGTGAACGCTGTGTAGCTGAGGCCGTATCCGAAGGGCCAGAGCGGTTCGCCCTCGAAGTAGCGGTAGGTGCGCCCCTTCATTGAATAATCTTCGAAATTCGGAAGCTGGTGAACATCTTTGTAGAAAGTGACAGGAAGACGTCCGGATGGGTTGTTTTTTCCGCTGAGTGTTTCAGCGATAGCGGCTCCGCCTTCTTCGCCGGAGTACCAGGATTCGAGGATGGCGTTGGCGTGCTCCTTCGCCCAGCTCACGCCGAGCGCACTCCCGTTCATCAGCACGATGACGAGAGGCTTGCCACTCCCTGCAAGAGCCTCGATCAGATCTTCTTCGGGTTTGGGTAAATCAAGGCTGGTGCGGTCGCCGCCGGAAAAGCCGGGCTGGCTCACAGGCATCTCTTCCCCTTCGAGACGGCTGGTGATGCCGACTACGGCGACGACGACATCGGCATTCTTCGCAGCCGCTACGGCCGCAGTATCGGGCGCGTTATTCACGGGAGTCCACAGGAGCTGCGCTTCCGGCTTACCCTCCCCGTTGCGTCCGTAGAGGACCTCGATTTTTACAGGGTGACCTTTTTCGAGGTGAACGGGGCTCAGATTAATGTTCTTGCCCCAGAGCGTCGCAACCTCTCTTCCATCCACTGACAGGCGGCCGAAGCCGTCGACGCTGAGTCCCAATGAATAGTCGCCGGTTGCCGTTGGGCTGAGCCAGCCAGTCCATCGCACCGACAGGCCCGAAATTCCTTTAGCCTGTTCGGGGACATTGTTCGCATTCAGGTTCACCGAGGACTCGACCCTTGAGGTAAGAGAAGTCGGCTTGGCGTCGAAGCTGGGCTGCGAACTGTATTCGGCTTTGAGGCCGGGCTTGCCATCCGGAGTGGTCAGGACGGACGCGGGCACGAGATCTGCCTGATTGGAAAGAAATTGAGTGCCGGGCACGTAGGTGATCTTTGCCTCTGGGAACTCGGCTTTCATTCCTTCCAGCACGCTGACAGTGTGCGAAGTACTGCCGTTGTAGTTGCCGAGCAGAACGGCAGTTTGATCGGCGAGCGGGCCGACGATGGCGATGCGCTTGGCAGATTTCAGCGGGAGGACGCCATCATTCTTGAGCAGAACCATCGATTCATCGGCGATACGACGGGCAAGCTCGCGGTGAGCGGGACTGTCCAGTTGTTTCTCGTCGATGTTCATGTATGGCACGGTCGACGGCGGATCGAACATGCCGAGACGGATGCGAGCCGTGAAGAGACGAATGAGCGCAGTATCAACCGAGGTTTCCGGAAGATAGCCCTGCTGAACAGCCTCGATGTAGGGTTTGTAATCGTGGTCGTCGCTCACTTTTGCGAAATCGATGCATTCGTTATCCATACCGCGAATCAATGAGATTGCCGAGGCCTGTGGCTGCGTCGGCCGGTAATGATGGCCGTTGAAGATGTTGCGCACGGCGTCACAGTCAGAGACTACATAGCCCTGGAAGTCCCAAGCCCCGCGAAGAGTGTGCTGCAACAGAAACTGACTCGCGCACGCAGGCTCACCGTTGATCGCGTTGTAAGCGCACATAACCGACCCTGCATGGCCTTCCACGACGGCCGCGCGAAATGCAGGCAGGTACGTGTCTTCTTCGTCGTGCTTGCTGACGTCCACGTCGGTGAAATGGCGAGTGGGTTCGGGGCCACTGTGAACGGCATAATGTTTGGGTGTGGAGATGACGCGGTAATAATGGGGATCATCGCCTTGCATGCCTGTGACAAACGCGACAGCTAAGCGAGCGCTCAGAAATGGATCTTCGCCGTAGGTTTCCTGGCCGCGTCCCCAGCGGGGATCGCGAAAGATATTGACGTTCGGCGCCCAGAAATCGAGGCCCTCAAAAATGTTGGAGTGCCCAGCGCGCTCGTGTTGAGTGTGTTTGATTCGCCCTTCGATGCCGATGGCGGTCGCCATCTCGTGAATGCGGGGCACATCGAAGCTGGCGGCAAGACCGATGGGTTCGGGAAATTCGGTCACGCCATCGGAAATGACGCCGTGCAAGGCTTCACTCCACCAATCGTAAGAAGCAATATTCAAGCGCGGGACGGATCGTGCCTGATTCACAAGCTGCGAGGCCTTTTCTTCGAGCGTCATGCGGTGGACGAGATCGGCCGCACGCTCTTCAGGAGAGAGTTTGGGATTCATGTATGGCAGGCCGGAAGTGTCCTGAGCCAATGAGGTGGAGGCGAGTATGACAACGATGATCGCGGCTAGCGGGAAGATCTTGCAATGGTTCATCTGTGCTCCTGGACTCTCGATACATCCTTAGATGTTTCGCGCAGGTTCTTACCGCGCTTGAACCGAAATGGAACGTCCGTTGTAAACAACGAGCTTGTCCGGGTTCGCGGTCGGTTCAAGTCCTGTTCCGTGTCCGGCAGATACCAATACCACCTTCATCTCCACGCTGGCGGGCATTCCGGGATATTCCCCTTGTCGCTGACCGATCGTCAAAGTTCGGCTTGACTCGGACCAGTGCACCGGGATGACGGAGTGTGCGCCGTGCTCATAGTCATAGCTGTCGCCCGAATCTTGATAAAGGTTGAATTCTCCATCCGCCCCGGGATAGATCCTTAGTTCAATCGGTCCTGCGGGTTTCTCATCCGCGTACTCGATTTCAGGACCCAGCGGAAGAATCGAACCGGCACGCACGTAGAGGGGAATACGGTCGAGAGGAGCGTCCGCGTCAATCTCCCGGTTGCCGCGTTTCGATTCCCCCGTCCAGAAGTCGTACCAGGCCGGTGCGTCGGGTAAGTACAAGTTTCGGCGAGTGGCGTCCGCTTGAAGCACCGGGTTGACGAGGAGTGCAGGACCGAACATGAACTGATCGCCGATGTCCCGCACTCTGAGATCAGTGCGCCAATCCATTACCAGCGGACGCTGGATCGTGTAGTCCTCATCCGTCGCACGCCACGCCAGCGAATAAATGTAGGGCATCAGGCGGTAGCGCAGCTTGTCGTAATGGATGAGAATCGGTTCGACTTTATCGAAGGCCCAAATCTCATTCTGCGGCCGGTGCCCATGCGTGCGAAAAATCGGGCAGAAGGTTCCGTACTCGAACCAGCGTGCATAGAGTTCCTGGAATTTAGGATCCTCAACCGGGTTGTCGTGCGGCGGCCAATACCCGCCGATATCGGTTGTCCAATAGGGATATCCAGAGAGCGCGAAGTTCAACCCGGCCGCGACTTGGTGCCGCAACCCCCAATACGAGCCGTACACGTCACCTGACCAGACCGCCGCTCCAACTCGCTGCTGGCCGAGGAACGCAGACCGCGTTAGCAGAAAGACTCGCTTCTGTTCAGTGGAAGCTTTCCAGTGTTCCTGGACCCCTAGCGTGTGCATGAACGGAAAAATGTTGGTGTATTCGGCGCCATTGCCGATCGCGATTTGCTTGTTTTGAAGAATCGCGTCACCCATGTGAGGCCAATATTCTTCGGGCTCGGCGCTGTCGAGCCAGAATGCGTCCCAATCTAGAGAGAAGAGCTTTCCAGCGAGGTTGTTCCAATAGAAATCACGCGCTTTCGGATTCGTAGCGTCGTAAACATGGGCGCCGGGAACGTCCAGGTGTTGCTTCGTCATCTCCGCGAAGTTCTGAGACTTCGAATCAAACAGCCCCCAAACCGAAAGCATGGCATGGACGTGTTCATCGTGGAGTTGTTTGAGTTCACCGGGGACATCAGGGAAGTTCGAATTGAAGATCGGATCGCCTTCTGCTTTCCACCAAAACCAATCCTGAACAATTGCGTCGAGTGGTATGTGCTCTTCACGATACCGATGTGCGATTCCGAGCACTTCTTCTTGCGAAACGTAACGGTCCTTCGACTGGAAGAATCCGTAAGACCACTTCGGTAGCATCGGGGTGTGTCCGGTAAGGTTCCGATATTCATGGATGAGTTGATCCATCTCCGGGCCATAAATAAAGTAGTAGTCGACGGCATGGCCGGCAAGTGAATCCAGATTCAGTTCCAGCGGGAAACGATTGTCGACGTGCGTCAGCGAGGCGGTGTTCCACATCAAAGCATACCCTTTGCTTGACAACAGCAAAGGGATCGCTACATCCGTGTTGTTCTGCCCCAGTTCGACGGTGGCGCCCCGGTAGTTGAACATTCCGTTCTGGTGTTGCCCCAAACCGTAGAAGCCTTCGGAGAAATCCGGAGCAAATCTGTCTTCGACGTGAAATGTCTTCTCTCCATTCAGTTCAGCCGGTTCGTAGGTCCGAGGAATCGAGTTGCGTTCGCGTAAGAGACCCTGGCCTGTAGCCGTGCTGAATTGGACGTTGCCCCATTTGAGCGAGAGTTCGATCTTCAATGCATCGGTGGTGAGGATCGCCGCATCGGATGTTTGTGAAATCTGGAACTTCGCGCCTGGACACGACTGCTTTGAATCGAGCATCCATGGCTGGCTTCGGCGAATCGTATCGGGCGGCTCGGGCGCAGCGACAAAATGAATGACCGAGGAGCGGCAAACGGAAATGTGCACGCTTTCGTTTCCGATCGCGGCCGTCATACCGTCCCGAGCTTGCGCGTACTTGACTGGAGGTAGCGAGGGCACATCCCACAGCTGGGCGGTTGCCTGGGTCGCGGTGAGCCCGCACAGGCCGAGAAAAAGAGAAGTCCAGACGCTCCTGGATGGAAGCAAGTTTAATCTCATTCGGTCAAAAGTACGTACAACGGCAGCGCTAACTGTAACGAACTCGAAATGGAAATGCCAGGCAATGATAGAGCCGTGCACGCGAGGAACTTTTTAAGGCCTTTGGCTTCGCTTGACACTTGCCTGGACCCTCTGGGGAAGTAATCGTCTAACGGGATAGAACCTTGCCACAGAACCCAGTTTTCGTCCAGAGCCTCTATGATTGACATCGATAACTTTACCGACTATTTTCCACGGAGTACAGACATGAGAGCGCTCGTGCTTCGCAAACCGGGCCAGGCTGATCTTGAGACCATCGCCGATCCGGTGCCCACACATACGAACGTACTGCTCAAGGTCCGCTTCGTGGGATTCTGTGGCAGCGATCTGAATTCGTTCCGGGGATTCAATCCACTCGTCACGTATCCTCGCATTCTGGGGCATGAAGTGTCGGCTGCCGTCGTTGCAGACCTCGGACGCGAGGCCGTATTGCCCGAGGGCACGAACGTAGCGGTGTCCCCATACACGAACTGCGGCCAATGCTCTTCCTGTCTGCGCGGACGTCCGAACGCTTGCCAGTTCAACCAGACTCTCGGTGTGCAAAGGGATGGCGCACTCACCGAATTCATTGTGCTGCCGCGAGAAAAACTGTATTCCGGTAAGTTAACGCTGAAAGAGTTGTGCCTGGTGGAACCGCTTACCGTCGGATTTCATGCCGTCGCACGTGGACGTGTTACTGCAGAAGATACGGTTGCGATTTGGGGTTGTGGCGGAGTGGGCCTTGGTGTCGTAGCAGCGGCAAGTTCCCTGCGTGCGCGCACGATCGGCATTGATGTGGATGACGAAAAGCTCGCCTTGGCGCGCATGGCCGGCGCTCAGCTCACGATTAATAGCGCGCGAGAGCCGCTACACGACCGATTGCTGGAAATGACCGAAGGCCGAGGACCGGATGTTGTGATCGAAGCGATTGGCACCGCGGCTACGTTCCGAGCCGCGGTCGAAGAGGTTGCATTCACCGGGCGCGTAGTGTACATCGGGTATGCGAAGGAACCGGTCAGTTACGAAACCAAGCTGTTCGTTCAAAAAGAACTGGATATTGTCGGCTCCAGAAATGCTCAGCCAGCGGATTTCGAGGCAGTGATCAAACTTCTGGAAGCGCAGACTTTCCCTGTTGATCAAGCTGTGAGTCTGGTTGTGCCCCTTGAGCAAGCAGCGGATGCGCTGCGTTCCTGGAGCGATAATCCATCACGCTTCAAAAAGATTATGGTGAGCATGGATTGATGTTCTTTTTGTAGAACCGCGCTGCTGCTCGACCAGGAAATTGCTGCTGAATTGATCCGGCAGAAATCGAACGACGTGTCTGACGAAAGGGCAATCATGCTTTCACCTCGTCTATTCTTAGTTCTTAGAGTTGCCACAATCTTGTTACTGTCGTCTGCGGTTTCGATGGCGTACGCCCAGACTGCCACGGCTCCCACCGCTACTCAGGAGCCGGCTGGCATTGACCAAGTTTGGCAGAAAGCGAGCGGTAAGTACGATTCAGAACGCGCCACTTTGCTGAAACAAGTCGAGAGCGCGGACCACCAGGGCCCGTTCCGGGCTGACTGGGAATCGCTTCAGAAGTACGAGGTGCCCGAATGGTACAAAGATGCGAAGTTCGGCATTTTCATTCATTGGGGTGTCTACTCCGTCCCCGCGTTCGGCAACGAATGGTATCCGAGAAATATGTACGTGCCGGGATCGCCGGAATACAAGCATCACGTCGCAACCTACGGCTCCCAGGATAAATTCGGCTATAAAGATTTCATCCCGATGTTCAAAGCGGAGCGCTTCGATCCGGCGGCGTGGGCTGAGCTCTTCAAGAAATCCGGGGCGAAGTACGTTGTACCTGTGGCTGAGCATCACGATGGCTTTGCCATGTATGACAGCGGATTGAGCGACTGGACCGCAGCCAAAATGGGGCCGCATCGAGATACTACGGGAGAACTGGGCAAAGCCGTCCGGGCTGCAGGACTGCACTTTGGAGTGTCATCTCACCGAGTGGAACACAATTTTTTTCTCGGCGTGGGCCGCAGTATTTCCTCTGATGTAAACGATCCGCAATATGCAGCATTCTACGGACCCGCTCATAACTGGTTGTCGGCCCCGTGGGGCGTCCCTCTTAACGATGATTTCACTTACGTGTCTTCAGCGTGGGCCGACGACTGGCTCGCGCGAAGTGCAGAACTTGTGGAGAAATATCATCCCGACATTGTCTACTTCGACTGGTGGATCGGACAGGCTTCGATCCGGCCAGATCTTACGAAGTTTGCCGCTTTCTATTACAACAGTTCTCTGAAGTACGGCGACCACGTAGGAGTAATCAATTACAAAGACTACGCCATGCAGGATCACTCCGCCGTGCTCGATCTGGAACGCGGACAACTGGGAGACATTCGTCCCCTCTACTGGCAGACCGACACCTCGATAAGTGATAAATCCTGGGGCTACATCAAGGACGACACCTTCAAGTCGCCGGAATTCGTGGTTCATCAGCTGATCGATATCGTCAGCAAGAACGGCAATCTGTTGTTGAACATCGGTCCACGCTCTGACGGCACGATCCCGGACGAGGTGCAGCAAGTTCTTCTCGACGTCGGTGCGTGGCTGAATGTGAACGGGGAGTCGATCTATGGCACTCGACCGTGGAGGGTCTATGGTGAAGGTCCAACCAAGGTAGCGGCCGGATCTTTTCACGATACCGACACGACGCGCTATACAGCCGAAGACTTTCGTTTCACGACCAAAGGGGATGTACTCTACGCGATTGGGCTGGGCTGGCCGACGAATGGCGAGGCCGTGATTCACTCGCTCGCATCGACCGTTGGCAACGAACACGTTCGGTCCGTGATTTTGGTAGGCAGTGACGCGAAGCTGCAGTTTGAGCAGCGGGCCGATGGGCTCCGAGTGCGGCTTCCGGACCAGGCTCCGGGAAAATATGCATACGCGCTCCGAATAATGTTCGACCCCTCTTCACATCACCCTGGATCGTAGCTTCAATTAGCTCAGTACTTCGATTCCTTAATGATCGCGTTCGCGGCGTTGCCGGCCACGACCCAGCTTGCCGACCCGGCCACGACGGCTTCATCCTCGAACCACAGGAATCCGAAGTCGTCGATGCACTCCGGAAAATCCGGCTTGATGATGATATATCCCGGAATTACTGCGCCCGGAATATACGAATTGTCGGCGCGGTTGTTGCTGTACGTCTTCGTCTTCGAGACCGTACCAACTCCGGCTACATACGAAGTGCTCGATACCGGGTGTGTGCCGAGAATGTAGTTGACGGCGCGAAGTGTGTACTCAGGGCCCACGAGATCCGGAAACACTTTGTGCAGGAAATACATTCGGATGGCCATGTCGACCACGGCACCCGATCCGCCCCAGGTACCGAGGCTCGGGGGCACGCCGAACGGGGTCTCGTCCAGCCGCTTGTCCAAACCAGCCGTGTATGTCTTCACCGCTTCACGCAGTTGATCTTTCGCGCTCGCATCCAGATAAGGCAATGCCCGAACTGCTTTCCAACCGTTGAAGTCCATCTGCTCGGGAGTGATCATCTGAGGGAACAATTCCTTCAGCCGGGACTTGTATGGCTCGGCACCGTTCGTGGCGATGGTCAATTCCAGAGCCGCGGCCCAGTCCATGCCGACAAAAGATCGGCCGCGGCCGAAGCCAGCGGGCGGAGCTGCCGGTGCGCCTGGCACGCCAGAGTTTGTGGGCGTACCCGAACTGCTCTTTGGCTTACGACCTTGCGCGCCAGAGACCATACCCTGAGACGCAGCGAGCACACCGCCTGCGGGAGCCTCTCGATCTGCCCCAGCGCTGGATGTCGGATACAGTGTTGGATTCGCCGACGTGTCCTTCCAAGCTTTGATTGCAGTCTCAAGGCAGTCTTTCGCTAATGCGTCGTCCCATCCTTTCAGCGTATCTGCCGCTGCGGCCAGCGCCGCAATGGCATTCCACTGGAAATACGGGTTGTTCGTAGTGAAGATCCAGCGATCATCCGGCTTACCGGAGTAGTCGCCCTTCACTTCGTTCGGGCCGAGCTTCGGGTCGTAAATGCGGCCGTCCGTTTTCGATGCTCCGTCGCCCACCTGTGTGTACTGGCGTAGATCCGGCTCGTGAGTGCCGCGGATGGCGTGACCTATATTGTGAAACTGCGCCAGGATGAGCAGTGCGCCGTGCTTGACTTGCTGCACCGTGTCCGGCACGCCATCGGGACGGTGCATCTCGACCTCACGAGCGGGTTCATCGACCGTAAGCTCGTCGTACTTGAGATGGAATTCGCGATACGCCAGAGCCAGACTCTGAATCACGCTCAGTTGCGCGGGCTCCTCGAGGTCGAAGTCACCGGCATCGTACCAACCGCCCACGTTCATCCCGGGAATGTGATCGCCGCCTTTCCACTTCCCGTCCGTTGCCGTGGCCTGATTCCAGCCGTCGAATTGCTCGCCAACCACGGGAGCCATGCGGCCGTCGTCCAGGTGCGAAGCGCCATGCCACATGCGGTAGCCTTCACGAACGGAAACGTGATCCATTTGCTCCGCAAGGTGATGGTCCAGGCTGTCCTGCCAGATGTTCGCGTACGCGTCCCATGAGATGGGAAAGGGCGCCGTGCGCTGGTCTGCGTACTCGATTACATAGAGACCGGGGTCCTTCACCGGGGTGAAGTCGAATTTCGAGTAGACGTAGCGCAGCCACGGTGTTGAAGGCGTGATCGGGCCCTCGAACACCTGCTTGTACGATCCGTCTTCCATCAGGCGCAACACTCTGGCCATGTTCGGAGCGCCGTACTTCGGGTCGAGTTCGAGTACCGCCACCTTTGAGAAGCCCGGCGCATAACCGACCTGGCTGTGCGCGATCATCGGTGGCCGCGTCCAGTTCGGAATCACGTCCGGCCTAATGTGCCAAACGATGGCGCCAGTGGTCTTGCCTGAAGGAATCAGTGAACGCAGCACGAACCAGCCGTTCTGCGCGCGGTCGCGTCCGTCGAATAGCATGAGGTTGGCCGTATCCGACACTACGTTCACGCGGGCCAGTGCGTCGTCAACCCCGAGAGTAATGCTCTTGCCCTCGGCGAAAGGCAACGGCTGGGTGTACCCCTTGGCCTTATCCCAGTCCTCCAGGTAGTACGCTTTTTTCGGTTCATCCGGCAGAGGCAAAACCTTCGTCATCGGATCGTTCGGCGTACGCGGGAAAATGCCGGCTTTGGTTCCATCCACAAGGAAAGCCTTGCCCATGTAGATCGAGGGCAGGAACTCCAGATTGAAGCCCGCCCGCCCTGCCAGTTTCTGCGGCAGCGGCTTGTCGAGATTGATGCTGACCTTCACGCCGCCGGGTTCGGCTGCCACCTCCAGGGTGTAACTGAAGTCGAACGTCGGGAACTCGAGGTGGGCGCTGAGCCGGCTGTTCGCCTTGTCGGCATGGCGATCTTTGAGAGTTGCAACCAAATCCCACTGCTCCGGCGTTGGCATCAGGCGCACGTCGCCGTTGGTGGCGATGCGCTGGCCGTGGAGAATCATTTCCATGGCTGTGTTCTTTTGGTCCACAAAAACCGGATGGTACGTGCTGTCGTAAAGAAAAACGCTGAAACCTTGAGTATCGAGATAATTCTTGTCGGTCACCTTCATAGAAAAATCGGCGCCAGACAGGCCTTGGGCCGAGATCAGGACCAAGAGGAGACAAACTCTGATTCGCGTGAACATAAATTGAGATGAATGCTACTCCTTTGCCGCAACATGATATGACATGCACACCGGCAGGGCGCCGTGTGTTCTCCATTCGCGGAGATTTCTGAGCGAAGTAAGGTGCGGAAAATAACCGAATACTGACACTATCTACTTACACAGTTTTGCAGGAGTTATTAGCTAAGTTGTTTATTATCATGGCGGAACTGGCAGACCCAGCGGAATCCGCCGACCTTCCTGTCTTGGCAGTTCGACTCCCCCTCCCGGCACCAATTGCAACTTACCCTTCTAAGCCTTGTCCGGGGGCTGACGCTTGCCGCGGGATTAACTCGTGGCTACCTCGCCGTCGTAAGCCCTGGCCTTTCTAAAGGCGCATCGTCAGGAAAGTCTGGTGGTGCCTCATTTTCAAACTGAGGCACTACCGAAAGTCTCCGCGCTCGACAGGTCCAGTGTGAACGTGCATACTAGTTGGTATGTCCGCTCTCAAGAAACGATTGCAGCGCAACGGAGCGACGCCACGGAATCCGGAGCGCACGCGCGGACTCCTGCTGCATGCCGCCTTTGAAGAGATTTACCGCTCGGGTTTTCGGAGCGCCGACCTCGATGCCATTCTGGCTGCGGCGGGCGTCACCAAAGGCGCGCTGTACTACCACTTTCACAACAAAGAGGCTCTCGGGTATGCGGTGGTGGACGAGGTCATCTCCATCAATCTTCACCAGAAGTGGGTGCAGCCTTTGCGGAACGCCGAAAACCCCATCGACGTTCTAGTGCGCATCATTCAGTCCGAGTCGACACGGAGAGAAGACGTTCAGCGCGGTTGCCCCTTGCTCAACCTATCGCAAGAAATGTCAGGCCTTGATGAAGGATTCCGCCGACGGACGGCAAGAGTTTATAAAGACTGGCACGACGCGATGGCGGAGGCGCTACGCGAAGGGCAGAAGCGCGGGATCGTGCGCAGCGATATCGATGCGAATGAAACGGCCACGTTCCTGATGGCGGCGTGGGAAGGGTACGTGGTTTTAGGGAAGAACTCGCAGGATCCACGGACGATGCTGTCCGGCCAACGGAGGATGAGCGGCCAAATCGAATCGCTGCGCCGGGCGCGCCGGAAAACGCGAACGCCGGTCCGCGGATAGCCACCGTGTCGGGTGCGGTCAATCCGGGAACAATGCTCCGGTACCGATCCAGAATTCCGCCAGAGATTTCAGGTTTTGCTTGTAGGTCCGGGTGACGGTGTATTCCTTTCCGCCTTTCACCCGAAGGCCGTATTCGCCGGTTGAGTATGGCCGGATCTCTTCCACGAAGGACGTGTTCACTAGAATTGACCGATGGATGCGAATGAATCCCTGCGGCTCAAGTTTTTCCGCGACTGCCGAAATTGATTTGCGCAAGAGGTTGGAACTCCCGTTCCGCTGCAGCGACACATAATTACCTCTGGCCTGAACCGCAACCACATCGCTGAGGCTGATGAAGAGGATTTTTCCTCTCGCCTTGATGGCGACCCTCGGCGAGCGCTGCTTTAGTTCCGGCGCGCGGAAAATCGGCCCCTTCGTAACACTTTGCGGCTTCGGTAACATTCCCATCACGGTTGCAAGTCCCGCTTTCCGACTCTTGGATGGCGGCCCAGTCTCAACAGCACCGGACTCCCAAGGGTTCGGAATCAATTCGCGCGTCGTCAATCATTAACTGGATCCGCCGTTCCATCCGACCACCAACCTGCGGGGACCATGAATACGTCGATTGGCTCCGGATGGCCACCGAACTGTGGAGCCTGCATGACGGGAGATCGGGGCAGATCTGCACCCCAAACGGAACCCACCATGAGTGGCGTGTAGAACATCAGGTGAGCGATCCAGTTGTGGTGGTCACCATCGTTAAGGTACTGTTCCTTCGACATCATGTAGCACATGGCTCCAGGCTCCAGGGGTGGTAGCTCTTGCTTGATGAATGTTTTGATGCCCTCGATCATCTGGGTCTTGGATTGGCCGGCCAATACCATCTCCGTTCTCTTGTAGGTCATCGGCAGGATGGAGCGGACGGCCGGCGGGTTGTAGCAGATCGGACCTCGAATCTTAGGATTCCAGAAATTCACACCATCGAATCCGCCCGTCCACCCCCGTTCCACGATGCATACGAAACCATTCTTGCCTTCGACGGCGGTTTCATAACCGTGCGGCCCAAGAACCAGAATTTTTGCGTCGCGAGATATTGAGTCCGGAGCCGCACTGCGCGCGAGCGCGATTTCGGCATTTCGATCCGGCATCAGGTACTGGTCAAGCGCGGCCATGGCTGGGTACGAGTTTTTGACTTGCGCTGCCAGTGGTTCAATCCCCAGCGCTCCCAGAAGCAGGAACATTCCTACAGCGATCTGCTTGATTGCCCTCTGGCGCATGTGGTTCTCCTGTCGACAGGTTTAGTGCGATTTGAATCCTATGATGCCTCGAGTAGTGTTGTGCGTTGTATCGAACATACCGACTGGTATGTATGGTACAAGACTATCCCGTTTTCCGTAGATGTCGAGCAGGCAAATTTCTTTTCTGGTAGATGTACACGCTTTTCCGCCGGAAAAGCACGGCTGCCTGCCTAACAGTGCACATCCTAATCGCGTCCGCACGGCATTCTCAACTGTACGACCGCATCGTATCCCCGTCGAACTGTAACTCCGCTCTCAAATCTCGCCCCCGGTGGTGATGCGAATGCACCGCCCAAGTCGGTAAAGGAGACCAAAAACCATGCGACTGAACCCGACCAAATTGCTTGTCTTGATGGCGCTGGTGGTTCTGCTGCTGCCAGGCCTGCTGACGGCGCAGAGCACGACCAATGGCGCGATCAGCGGAACCGTCACCGATCCCACCGGCGCAGTTCTGCCGGATATCACGGTCAACCTGAAGAGTACCGAGAAGGGGTTTACCAGTTCTACCAAGACGAATGGCCAAGGCTTCTACCAGTTTCCCCTTCTGGAGCCGGGAAGGTACGCCATCACCATGGCCGCCCAGAGCTTCAAGACCATGACGGCAACTACGACAGTAAGCGTGGGTGCGACTTCGATTGTGAACGCGAAGCTGGAAGTCGGCACGGCCGGAACCACGGTGGAAGTCACCAGCGAAGCCGCAATGTTGCAGACCGAGAGCGCCGAGCTCTCCACGACTTTCAACGCGCGTGAAATCTCGGAAGTGCCGAACCCTGGCAATGATCTGAGTTTCGTCGCTCAGACGGCTGCAGGGTCCGTGATGAACACCGGCATGGGATTCGGAAACTTTGCCAGTTTTGGCGTTTCGGCGAGCTCAAATCTATTCACCCTGAACGGAATGTACGACAACGATCCCTTCCTGAACCTGAACAACTCGGGCGCCACCAATCTCTTGCTCGGCAACAATGAAGTTCAGGAAGCCACGGTCGTGACCAATGGCTACTCCGGCCAGTATGGCGGCTTTGCCGGGGCGAACGTGAACTACATCACCAAGTCCGGCTCCAATAGCTGGCACGGCAACGCCAACTACTTTTGGGATGGCCGGGCTATGAACGCCAACAACTTCTTCAACGTGGGCAACGGAACCCCACGCCCGTTTGTGAACGCGAACCAGTACGCGGCTTCTTTCGGCGGACCAATCAAGAAGGACAAGGCGTTCTTCTTCTGGAACTATGAAGGGTTGCGCGTCATTCTGCCGACCAGCGCCCAGGTCATCGTTCCGACCAGCAGCTTCGAAACCGCGACTCTGGATAATCTGAACGCGGTTGGGCTTTCGCAGTCGGTGCCGTTTTATAACCAGATGTTTGGGCTGTACAACAATGCGCTCGGCATTGCTCGAGCCGTGCCCGGCGTTCCGACCGCCAGCGATCAGAGTGGATGCGACGGCGCCACCTATACTGACGCAACCACCTCGCTGAATTACGGTGGTACCACCGGATTGCCCTGCACCGAGTCCTACCGCGGGTCAGCGCCCAACTTCACCCACGAATTCCTCACCTCGGGAAGGTTCGATTTCAACCTGACCAACAACGACAAAATATTCCTGCGTTTGCAGGAAGACAAGGGCGTGCAGGCCACCGCTACCGACCAGATTAACCCGCTGTTCAACGCAGTCAGCACTCAGCCTGAATATCAAGGACAAATCAGCTGGAATCGCGCCTTCGGAGCCAAGGCCGCGAACAACCTGGTTTTCGCCGCGCAATACTACAGCGCGATCTTCACCACCGCGAACCTGGCCGCGTCGCACGCGGCGCTGCCCACTACCGTGGACGTCAACGACGGCGCCCTGACTGGCCTCGGCGGTGACGACTTTGCCTGGCCGGAGGGGCGCAACGTCACTGGCTATCAACTGGTCGACGATTACTCCTACAGTGTCGGCTCCCGGCATACGCTGAAACTGGGATTGTACTTCCATCGCAATCTTGTGAGTGATTGGGACTACGGCCCGTTCGGCACCGGCCTGGCGCTGCCCTTGACACTGGATGATTTTTACTACGGCGGTTTCGGAACCGGCGCCACTGGCGGCGGCGCGACCTTGCTGGCGCAGAGCTTCGAGACTGCGCCCGAGCAAAACATAAAGCTTTACCAGTTAGGCTGGTACGTGCAGGACGAGTGGAAAGTCAAGAGCAATCTGAAACTCACTCTGGCTCTGCGCGCTGACCACAACTCCATCCCGACCTGCGCGGCGGATTGTTTCGCGAGATTGGCGGGACCGTTTGCCAGTGTCGCTGATCCCAGCGGAGCCACTCCTTATAACCAATCGATTGTCACCGGATTAAGCCAGGCCCTGCCAAAATTTACGACCATCGCCTGGCAGCCGCGGGTTGGTTTCGCCTGGACACCCTTCGGACTGAGGAACACCGTCATCCGCGGCGGGTTCGGATTTTTCATGGATACGTTCCCCGGGCAGATCGCCGACAGTGTATCGCAGAACACGCCGGTCTATAACGCATTCGAAGGCTTCAACATCGACGGAAATCTTGCTCCCACGCAACAGGCTGCGGGTGGGCTGGCCAACGTCAGCGGCAACGTGTTCTCAAGCGCGGCGGCCTCGAACACGGCGCTGTCACAAGGATTTTCCAGTGGTGGGACTCTCGCCTCGATTTCGGCCGCGGCGACCGCGGCGGGCGGATTCTTTTTCCCGCCGGGCCTGTTCAACGTGTCCTCGATCAAGGCGCCCACTTATCAGGAGTGGAACCTGCAGCTCCAGCAGGCTCTCGGCAACAGCACTTCCGTCAGCATCAACTATGTTGGCAACCACGGCATTCACGAGACCGGATTTTTTAACAACGTGAATGGCTATTGCCCCACGTCCGTCTGCCCGAACGGTTTCATCAACCTGCCGGCGAGTCAGCCCGATCCGCGTTTTGGAACGGTCAACCAAATCCAGACCTCGGCGGTTTCCAACTACAACGGACTCTCGTTCACCGCGCAGCATCGCTTCAATCACGGGCTGCAACTGCAAGTTAACTATACCTATAGCCACGCTCTGGATGAAATCTCCAACGGCGGCTTCAACCAGTTCATCACCGGCAACACTGCCAGCGGCCGCGTGGGCAGCGTGCTGAACCCGATCAATGACAATAACATTCGCCAATACAACTACGGCAATGCCGACTACGACACACGGCACTATCTCAGCGCAAATTATGTCTACGAGATTCCTAAGGGGCCGACTGGGTTCTTGAAAGGATGGCAACTCTCCGGGACACTCTTCGCGCGCAGCGGCTTGCCCTACACCGTGGTGGACAGCGGCGCCAGCGGAGCTCTCGGCCCGTACGGGTACGGGTCCGCGGTTTACGCCAACATCATCGCTCCATCCAGCTGCAATAGTCCCAGCAGCGTTACTTCGGCGCCGTGTCTTTCGCAGTCAAACTTTCCGGACTTCGCGACTGCGGCCGGCCTCGGAGTGGGTGTGGGCACGGCACAGTTGATTTCCGGAACTCAGGATCAACGCCGCAACCAGTTCTACGGGCCTCGCTACTTCGATACCGACATGACCATCATGAAGTACACCCTGATTCCGCATTGGGAGGGAGCCAAGCTTGGCCTTGGCGCTCAGTTCTTCAACCTGTTCAACCATCCGAACTTTGAGAGTCCGGTCAACGATATCAACAACGGAAACTTCGGCCACGTCCTGGATACGGTGAACACGCCTACCAGTATTCTGGGAGCGTTCCTGGGTGGAGACGCTTCACCGCGGTTAATCCAATTGACGATGAAGTTCAACTTCTAATTCCCGACCGGGAGTTGAACCGAATGACGTGAGATCGGAAAAGCGTTTGGGGAGTGAAACACACAATCAGCCTGTAGGTTAAGCGGGAAAGCCACGGCCCCACGGTCGTGGCTTCTTTTTTCCAATGTCCGTCCTCAGGCTTCGGGTTCTGAGGTTCGGCTCCCTCCCGGCGCCAACTGCAAGTGGCTTCTCTCCATGTATACTCTGAACTTTCAGTCGGCCGGAAATTGGTTGCGCATTCACTGCGCATTAGCATCGAACTGACCCTTACCTGAGGAGATCCGCTATGCAGAGCCGCATCACTGGCACAACCATGCCCGTTCTGGAATTCGCCCTCGACCCCAATGAGACCATCATCTCCGAAGCCGGAGAACTTTCCTGGATGAGCGCTTCCATCCAGATGACCACGCACACCCAGTTCGGCGGCGGCGGGGGATTGTTCGGCGTGCTCAAGCGCGTGGCCGGCGGCGGATCGATTTTCATGACGGAGTACCGCGCACTGGGCATGCCCGGCGAACTGGCCTTCGCGACCAAGCTTCCAGGCCACATCGTCCCCGTGGAAGTTTCGCCGGGACATGAGTACATGATTCATCGTCAAGGGTTTCTCTGCGCCACTGCGCAGATTCAGGTCGGCGTCGGCTTTCAGCAATCGCTGGGCGCAGGCATTTTCGGCGGTGACGGCTTCCTTCTGCAGAAAGTCAGCGGCACTGGCATTGCCTGGCTCGAACTCTCAGGCGAACTCGTGGTGCGCGATCTGCAGCCTGGCGAAACTCTGCGGGTTCATCCCGGCCACGTGGGCGCGTTTCAATCCAGCGTCGGATTCCAGATCACGACCGTGCCCGGCATCAAAAATATGATCTTCGGCGGGGATGGGATTTTTCTCGCTGCACTCACCGGCCCCGGTCGAATCTGGCTGCAGACCTTGCCCATCGCCAGACTCGCGCACGCGATCGAAAGATACATGCCGCACCAAGCCACCCGGCAGACCGTCGAGGGCGGCGTAGTCGGCGGCATTGTCGGCTCGATTCTCGATGGAATGAAGTAGGGGTTCGAGTAGGTGCTAGGTCTTGGGTTTAGGTCGTAGGATCTTGCCGCAAGACGATCGCCGCTGAAGGCCGACGCCCCAAGACCGAAGCCCTGCCCTAATTCTGCGGCGCTGCCAGCCGCGCGTAGTAACCCTTGCGCGCATGCACCCGCAGATGCTTTCCGTCTCTTTCGGCGGTGACCATAATGCGATGGTACTTTCCGTCGGGCGCGAAATCGGCCGCCCGATACGCGACAAGATATCGACTGCGGATCAGGTCGCGCAATTTATCCAGCGATTTGTCCAGAGCCATCATGTCGCCGGGAAACAGCGAGTCGCCTCCGCTGCGCTCGGCAAGCACTTGCAATACTCGATCGGCATCGCTTTTCGCACCGACGTCTTCGCTCGTGCTCAGCGTATAAATGGTTACGCCCGACGCTTCTGCTTCTTCGATGGCCTGCTTCAGACTGCGGTGGCTGGAATTGTCTTCGCCGTCGCTGACCACAACCAACACCTTGGCCACGCGCTCGGTTTCCGGGTACGCGGCCAGCTTCCAGCAAGCGAATGACAGCGCATCGAACAGCGCCGTCCCGCCACCGTTCGCGAGCTTGTCGATTCCGCTTTTCAGATCTTTCGCGTCCGCGGTGAAATCCTGAGTTACGTTCGTATCGCTGGAAAAGCCGGCGACAAACCCCAGGTCCGAAGTGCCGTTTAAAACTTTCTGCAGAAACTTCGCCGCCGCCCGCTTTTCAAACGAGAAGCGCTCCTGCACGGAGCCGCTTGTGTCGATCAGCAATCCCAGGCGCAGCGGCAGTTTGGATTGCGGAATGAACTGCAGAATTTTCTGCGGCGGCCGGTCATCATCGCGAATGTGGATTTCGGTCTCCTGCAGATCGTTGACCATTTGTCCGCGGTTGCTGACGGCGAAGAACAAGGCGGTTTCATCCACGACCTTGTGAATGGTCCACGTCCCCGCGGGGCCGCTCGAAATGTCGGGACTCGCGCCGAGCTTCGTGGCCGGTGTCGCATTCGCCGCGACCACTGCGGGCTCGGCCGCCGGGCAGCTTTCACACGCAGCCGCTGCGGGCTCGTTCTTCACGGCATTCAGTTGCGCCGCCAATCGTTCGCTGTTCGGGAAGCTTCGTGTCCGCTGCGTATCGGACGCCTCCGACTTACGGACCGCCTGCGACGCTGTATTTTTCTTCCGCGCCAGAATGTCCAGATTTTTGCGCGCAACCGGGGCCAGCGGATTCGTTGGGTCTTCAGCCAGAAACAGCGTCAACTCGTGCTCGATCGCATCATTATTCTTGAGCGACATCGCCGCCGCCGCCGCAATGTAATGCACATTCGCCATCCCGCGATGGTCGAGCGCATGCACCTGCCGCGACGTTTCGAGTGTCTGCGCATATTGATGATTTCCATTTTGCGCGAAGGCCAGCGCCGACAGAATCTTTACGTCCTTGGGATTGAGTGAGGCGGCTTTTTCCAAGTTCAAATCCGCGGCCGGAAAATCGTTCGCCGACAAGGCCAGCATGCCAAGATTCAGAAACGATCCGGGAAACCGGTCGTCCAGTCTTGTAGCGATCTCAAATTCGCCCTTGGCGCGCCCATCTTGCTGGTCGAGGTAAGCTAGGCCGAGCGTGTTGTGGGCGAGCACGAATTTCGGATACGCCGCAATCGCCTTCTGCAGGTGAACGATCGCCTGTTTGGCGTTTTGCTCCTTCATCATGGTCGCGGCGCGATTGTATTCGTCCAGAGCCTTGTCAGGCGCTTCCAGGTCGAGAGCCGACACGGTTCCGCTATCGACCAGACGCTGCCGGGCCTCCTTTTGTTCGGCATTATTTTTCTGCACCCGACTCGACCCGTCCATATAGAGCTGCGCGAAGTCAATCTGCGCGAACGCGGAATCGGGACCGGCGTTCATGAATGGCAGCTGCGCTTGCACGCGACTGCACAGGCAAAAGCCCGCGGCTAACACGCACACCAGAATGCGATTGCGCGAAGAGCCGGAGAAAAATCCTGTCATCACCATGACTTTGAACCCGCGTGAAGCTCGAGGCGGGGGGGGTAGGACCTCGAGACAGGACGCTAGTTTGAGGGCTCTGCTGCGATTAGTCAATGAAGAAACCGGAGCCGCAAGGCTCTACCAGTGATACAATCTAGGCCCAATTATGAAAAGCGTGGTCCCGAGTAAGGGCGGCGCTCCGATGCCGATCAATTCGGATTTCGTTGCTTCCAACGACCGCAACGTCGACTTCATCAATTTCAAAACCGATCATACCGAACTGCGGCCCGAGCACGATGCCTTCATTGACAACATCCTGGTGCCCTTTTACATCAGCCAGATCGAAGCGCTCGGCTTTTTCGACAAAACGATGACGATCCATCCCGTCGGTAACGCCAGCGCGACCGGTCCGAAGGACCACAACATGACTCTTTCCATTGGCCGCGCAAGGGCCGTTGGCGCCGCTGTTAAGAAGCATTTCGATGAGCAGAAATCAGGAGCCGCGATCGCCAAAAACGTTGGCGTCCTGATCGATCCCATAGGCAAAGGCGACAAGGTCGAACGCGATCTCTACGGACCCCCGGTGACCTCACCGAAGAAGTACGAGGAGAAGTCGAATAGTTACCGTTCCGTTCAGCTGTCCATGTTGGTTCAGCATGATGTCGACGACGATGACGAGAAGATTCTCTGCCGCCAGATTCTCAACGCGAAAGTGAAGGTTACGACCGTCCCGGCCAATCTCCTGGAGCAGAAAATCGATGAGATACAGAAAAAGATGCCGCCGGAACTGCAAGCGGCCCTGAAGGAGTTCACTGATTCAGTGAAGGGAGTGGCGAAGAAAATCGCCACCTTGATGCTGGAGGGCGCCGAATTCCTGGGACCTGAGGTTTTCATCATCTTCAAAGGCATTGAATTTATCGTGCCCAGCGATATTGCACTCCTGTTCGAGTTCAAGGACTCGCGCGCTCGCACTAAGCAATACATCTTCACCGGCAGCGCCAATAAAATCGATATCGGAGCCCTCGAGATTTTTTGTCAGATGCTGAGCATTATCAGATGGATGACTCAGTTGCCCGAGTCACTAAAGAAATTTGAAGAGGAGTTGGAGGCAAGCGAGAGAAAACTCAACTTCACCCACGAACAAATCGACAAGCTCAAGAGTGCGATCGATCAGGCGAAAAAGTTTGCGGGCGTCGCCAAGAAGATCTTTGATGCCGTGACCGGGCCAAACAGCCTTTTCCGAAAGATCTTCGGTGACGGCGTCACCGATCTCATCGTGAAGGCCGTTAACTCCGGATCGTCGGCCCTTCTGGGTGAAGCTGAGGTGGCGACCGAATTCGCGCCTGTCAGATTCGACATCAAAGGCGTCTTCGATATTTTCCTGTTCGGTAACCAAGCGGCGCAGGTCGACACCAATGAGCACCGCGGCTCTCCCACTACGGTGGCCCTGGATTTTGGCGCACCGAAAAACCAGCCGTTGCTGGGATTTCAGGCGCACGCGGTGATGCACCGGAAATTTGCCCTGAGTTTCTCGCTCGCGAGCGCTGAGATCAGCCGAGGGACCCTCGTCCCCCATTGAAGCAGCATAGACTTGCGGATCAGGTTCTCGCGGCGTTCGACTTGATGACGCAGCAGGCTCGCCGATCCCGGTGTCCCATCACCGGCTTAGGTCGAAGAATTGTCAGGTAAACTATTCATGACTCCTTTCGTCCCGGCAAAATGATCAACGGCAAACGCATCGCGGTCGTCATGCCCGCCTACAACGCGGAGAAGACTCTGCAGGTTACGGTGGGAGAGTTGCCAGAGTTGGTGGACATCCGCATCCTGGTCGATGACCACAGCCGCGACCAGACCGTCGATCTCGCCCGCCGCCTGGGCCTGTATGTGTTTCAGCACGACCGCAACTACGGTTACGGCCGCAACCAGATGACCTGCTATCGCGAGGCTCTCGCGGCCGGCGCCGACGTCGTCATCATGCTGCATCCCGACTACCAGTACACGCCGCTGCTCATCACCGCCATGGCCAGCATGGTGGCCTACGGTGTGTATGACGTGGTGCTCGGCTCGCGCATCATCGGTGGCCGCGCGCTGCATGGCGGCATGCCGTTTTACAAATACATTGCCAACCGTCTGCTCACCGGCTTCGAGAATTTATTCCTGCGGGTGAAGCTCTCCGAATATCACACCGGCTACCGTGCTTTCAGCCGCCAGGTGCTCACCGACCTGCCGCTGCTGGAAAACTCCGACGACTTTGTGTTCGACAATCAGATGCTGGCGCAGTGCGTGCACTTCGGCTTCCGCATCGGAGAAGTTTCCTGCCCTACGAAATATTTTGAAGAAGCTTCGTCGATCAATTTTCGCCGCAGCGTGGAATACGGTTTCGGAGTGCTGGCCACCACGTTGCAGTTCGCCATGCAGAAGGTCGGCCTGCTGCATCTGGCACGCTTCAGCAAAGAGGGCCGCAAACTGAAAGCCGCCGGCGAAACTTACTACGCGAGCCGCACCGAAAGCGTGCGCACGACGTAAATCAGGAATGCGGCGCGCCGCCTTACGGCAACCGGCAGACCTTCACCGCCGCGTTCTGATATTCGCAATCGATTCCACTCACGGGCTTTTCCAGTACGAGCCAGCTGACGCCATACTGCTTTTTCAGTCGCGCAAAGTCGGCCGCCTGCAAGCTGTTCCACGGAGTCTGCGCCTGCACCTGAGCCCACCACTCATCCGCCAACCGAGGAAACATGCTCACAACGCCGTTGTCTTTGACGGCATCGGCCAACCGGCTGCGCTCGGCCACGCAGCGGAAGCCGATTTCATCCTCGCCCGCAATATGCATGTACCACGGATCCAGCGCGAACACGGCGTCTTCCGGGGTGTTGAGGCGCGCCCACAGAAACGCCTGTGCCCATGGATTTTTCGGCGCGAGTCCGGGCCACTCAATGTGTGCACTGTCAGGAAATAACTCTCGTTGTGCGAAAAACATTCCGCAACACAAAGGAATGAAGAGCACCAGCCAGCGCCACACGTGTTGCTTCAGGACATACTCGCCCAGCCATCCGCCGATGCACAAAAACATAAACAGGTAGAGCAACTGCAGGCTGCGCAGCGGCTGTATGCGAGCCAAGGTCTCAAACCGCGCCGGCAAATCCAGCACCAGCGCCAGCACCAGATAGGTGAGTCCGTAGATCGCGAACGCGCGGCACACGCGCGACAGCAGCGCCGGTTGCCGCGGGTTCGCGATCCGCCCGGCATTGGCGATTCGCGAAAACCACCACAGCAACCCCAGCGGAGCCAGCAGCCCCAGCCACTCATACCACTCCCAATTTTGAATGTAGTGATGCGCATGCAGTTTCGCCGCCTCGTGATAGGACGGCGAAAATTGCGGAGCGAAGGGAAGCCACAGCAGCACAAGACATGCCAGCGCGCCCGCGTTCTGGGCCGGCAGCCGCGCGCTCTCAAACTTATTCTCGATCTTCTCCAGCACGAACCACAGAGCGCAGAAAGAAAACGGAAACACCCACATCAGCGGATGCACGCATGCCGCAAATCCCACCCACAACAACACGTGAACATATTTTCTTTCCAGCATTCGCGCCACCGCGAACACGGCCGCAAACATGGCGAGATTCCGCGGGTTTAAATACTGGTCCATCAGGTAAAGCGCCGTGCCAGAGACCGGGATGGTCAACAGACCCGCCACCAGAATGACTGCACCCCACCGCGCCCGCGCCGTGGCAAAACAAAGCCCAGTCAGCTCCCAGCAAGCCAGCAGCAACATAAAAATCGAAGCGACATGCCAGAGAAATAATCCTGCCTCAAGCCGCAGATGGGTGAGGCGCAGCGATCCGGCCACCAGGTTCGGAAACAAGGTCATGCTGGCATGCGACTCGAAAAATTCTTTTCCCACGGGAAACAATTTCGGATTGAGAAGTTTTTCGATCCCGGGAAGGTAGATCTCAGCGTCCTCAGCGTAAGGATGATAGCCGTGAACTCCCACGGCTCCTGCCGTGAGCAGGGACAGCGCTAATCCCGTCTTGAATTTCGCGAGTTGGATTTGGTCGACTCCGGCTTGAAAAGCGGCGGCTTAAAGCAGCGCTTTTTCGAGACGCAAATCCCGCTTTAACTTGCGGTCCTGCAGCCACGAGGCTACAGCGTAAGCGGCCAATATTACAAACATAGGATCGATCGGCCGCCGGTAATAAACTTCGGGATGCGTCACGCAATAGATGAGAGGAAACAAAACCAGCACAATCAGAAATGGAAGCGCCGGGGCGAGCCGTCGCCGAAACGCACGTGCCAGTCCCAGCAGGGCAAGCAAACTCAACGTTGAGCAGACCACAACGTTGGCGGGGTCGAGCGGTTCTTGCCGAAGATAATCGCGGCTGAAACTCCAGAATCCGGTCCACAGATAAATCCCGCGGCGCATACACATCCACAGAAAAAATCCGGGGTGCGACCGGATGAAGCTCGATCCCTGAAGAAACTTGTGCTGCATATAGGCGCTCTCGCCGACTTTCTTGTACTCCGCCATTTCCGCGTCGCTGTGCGCCGGATACAGGCTGCGATTCACCCAGTATTGGCTGTAGCCGTTGTTGCCCACGTAGAGTTCCAACCCCAGGCCGGAGCGCATGGGGATCAGGCGATGAAAGGTTTGCGAGTTGCGCATCGTCCAGGGCGCAGCCACCAGCAGAAAAGCCGCGGATGCCAGCGCGGCTCGACCGATCCAGCGCTCGTTACGCCGGTTTCGTTGCCAGCACGCCCACACGCCGAGAAACGGCAGCACGGAAAGCGCGCTCGGTTCGGTGAGCGCGGCCACGCCACACGCCAGGCCGAATGCTCCCCATGCCATGCGCCGGCGCACTTCCGGCAGTTTCAGTGCGCCTAGGAAGAGACAGGCGACCAGTAGCGTCGACAGGCAGGTGGGCCAGACCCAGTCGGCTGAAAAATAAATTCCATAAGGAAAAAATGCCCAGCTCCATCCTGCCCATTTTGCCGCGCGACTTCCAAAACAGCGCCCCGCGATCAGGAAGACTGGAATGCAGGTCAGGGCAGAGAACAAGCTGTCGACCGCCAGAATCCCCAACGCAGAGGCCGGCGTGTAAATTCCAAACACTTTAAACACTCCGGCCAGAATGTAAGGAAAGACCGGAGGGATCAGCGCAGTTGGCCCGGTTTGGCCGAACAGGGGATTGCTCATGCCTTCCCCGAGCGCAATTGATCGCGCTACCCGGCCATTCTCGTAGGCGAAAGTCCAGTGGTCGCGGGCCGGAGAAGTCTGGTCAGTATAGAGAAATGCACAGACGATCAGGCGCAGGGCCAGAGCCATCAGAACCATGCACGCCAGCATTTTCCACGGGTGGGTACGCGGAGCAGACGCTTTCTCGATCATGGGTGGCAACGAAGCGATGCAGCCTCCGCTCTCGCTGGCTCGTCCATCAGTGATCCTCCATCATTGACTCTCCATCATACTGACCTGCGGCGTCAAAGCCCGTGTCTTTGTGGGCACGTTGGCCGCACAACTGGGCATAGTCGTTCCAAATAGGGTCACGGCAAGCTTGCGAGTTTTCTGCGTGGTCCGTAGCATCTAATCAGGATGACCCCTACCGCGACCGACCGGCTGCGCTCCACTCTGAGCCCCAACCTGGCTATAGGCGAGGTGGTCGCGTTTGCCTACGACACGTTTTGCAGCAACAAAGTTCGCTTCATGCTGACGGCGCTGGGCATGGTCATTGGCACGGCATCGCTGATTCTGGTGGTCACCGTCGGTCTCACCGCGCGGCAGTATGTCTTCAACCTGATTCAAGGCATTGGCGCCAACCTGATCTGGGTCGAGTACAAGGGCGGCGGCCAGGGACGAATCAGCAACTCCACGCCCGATCCTCTCACCGTCGGTGATGTGGAAGCTGTGCGGCAAAGTGTGTCGAGCATTGTAGCGGTTTCGCCGGTAGTGCAGTTGAAAGAAAGAGTCAGCCTGCCGGGCAAGGAGCGCGACCTGCTGATTCTGGGCGTGTACCCGGAGTATGCGCGCGTGCGCAGCCTGGTGGTGGTAGCGGGACGTTTCTTCGACAGCGAAGACTCCATGGCCCACAATAAGGTTGGAGTCATCACCCAGACGATGGCGATCGAAGTCTACGGATCGAACGCGGCTGCGATTGGCCAGACCATCAAACTCACCGGCTTGCCGTTCACCATTATTGGAACGTTCCGCGAACGCGTCGATACTTTTGGCGAGACGGAAGTCGCCGACAGCACCATGTTGATCCCCTTCACGGTGAGCCAATATTTCACCGAGCGGCCCGATTTGCAGATGGCTTATTTCACGGTGCGGGATTCTTCTCAGGTCGCCTCGGCAACGGTTGAAGTCGGGCGCGTACTTCGCTCACGGCATCGTTCCGAATCGGTTTATGACGTGCAGAATCTGACCCACCTGCTCGAAGTTGCGGACCAGAGCGCCACGGCGCTGACGTGGATGCTGCTGGTGATCTCCGCGGTGACGCTCCTGGTCAGCGGCATCGGCATCATGAACATCATGCTGGCTACGGTGACGTCGCGCATCCGCGAGATTGGTATTCGCAAGGCGATCGGCGCCACCAACCGCGAGATTCGCTACCAGTTTCTGGCCGAAGCGGTGTTGATCTCACTGATCGGAGGCGTGGTCGGCATCGTGGTCGGGCTGGCGCTGCCGTACTCGGTGCGCTTCCTGACCAACTACCGCATTCCCATCTCCGGCCTGTCGGCGATTATTGCCATCATCGTGTCGTCGCTTGTCGGGATCATCTTCGGAACCGTTCCCGCCACCCGGGCCTCGCGGCTCGATCCCGTAGAAAGCCTGCGTTACGAGTAAGTTAGGGGTTCGCGGTAATTCTTACACAGTGTTCCTGCAGGAACACTGTTGACGGAATTGTATGTACAAATATTTGTAAACGAAAACGGCTTTTTCAGAGTCAAGAAAAATGGCGCACCGGAGTGCGCCACCGAGTCAGAACAGATTTGAGTAAAGCTGAACCGGGTGCCCCACTTCTCGCATTTGAGAAGTGGGGCTTCTGATTTTGCCGCGGCTACTGTTGCACGAAGTAGCCGAGGGTGACCTGGTTAGGATCGGTTTCGATCGCGATGTTGTCGCCGGTCGTGTCGATCATGTAGTAGGCGAATGCGTCTGTGGTGCAACTAGTCGTGCCGAATCCGTACAGGCTGCAAGTGTCGGCATCCAGACCGGTGATTGTGCCGGTAAAGATGCCGTTGGAAGCAGCTGTGAAGGCACCGCTGACCGGCGCATCCGGATAGGTCGGCCCTGTGCTGAAGATCCAGTTGACGTCCGCGAATCCAGTGAAGGTTCCGACCCCGTCTGCTACGACCGGGCCGACCGAGTCAAGTTCGTCACCTTCATTGTAATCCACGCCGGTGGCGTCCATGGCATACGGGCCGTTGAAGGAGGCTGCGGTGAAAGACCCGCCGCCTGTCTGCAGGAATCCACGCCCGCCGAGGACGTCGCCGGTATCCATGCTGAGAGCGAGCAGGTTGCCGTTTCCATCGAGGTAGAACTGGGCGTCAAAGCCGCCGGAGACGATGCTGGCCGTGATGTTGGTCAGCGTGACGCGTCCGGTGGAATCGATTGAGTAAGTCCCTCCCGTGATTGCTGAGGGAGCCTGTACTCCGGTTCCAGTGTTGTCGTTGTAGTTGAGGAAACCGCCGACGGTCCAATCGGCGTTAAGGGTAAACAGGCCAGCCGCCTGCAGCGCAAAAGTGTCAGCGCCAATCAAGCCGACCGCGTAGCTGTTACCGGACACTGACGCGGTGCTGAAGCTTCCGGTTCCGGTCTGACTGAAGGCGGTTCCTCCAGTTGAGCCTCCGAAGCCATCGAAGGGATCTTCCACTAAGCGGATCTTGGTGGCGTCAACCACGTATCCATTGAGGATGAGCGATGTGAAGTCCGAGTTATTGAGGGTGAAGGTGACGCGGCCGAACGAGTCCGGAGCAGTGACCGAACCGCCGGTGACTGTCTCGCCTTGGAAAAGGCCCCCATTCATGCTGTCGTTGACGTCGAAAACGCTGCCCGATCCCGAGATCGTTCCGGAACCGTCGACGTTGATGATGCCACCGACCGAAGCCAGGTAGTCGTCGATATCCACGCCATTCAAACCGAAGGCATATCCACCGGACGGGGTGGCGACTGCGCCCTGCAGATTCAGTTCCCCGCTGGAGGTCGCCCAGCTGTCGAACTCCGTGATCAAAGCCCGGTTGGCGTTCGAGGGGAGAACTGATCCAGCGAGGGTTTCGATCCCGTTTCCGCCCGGGCCGACAAGAGCGTCCACGTTGGTGCAGTCCGTTCCGTTGCATGTCACCAGAGTGATCTGCAGGTTACCATCGGCGGTGGTGGTTACGCTGCTGCCGACCGGGTTGATTTGGTCAAAAGCAAGTGTCGACCCATAGTCGACGAAGTCCTGCTCACCGCGACGCTGAAGGCTCCCCCCGCGAGCTTGAAAGCTCCCGAAACCGAATAGAGGAAGTTGCTGTCCTCTCCGGTCAGCGAGAAGACGTAGGTGCCATCTGCCAAGGTCGCGCCGGCAATGCTGATGGAGCTCGTGCTGGCCGAGATGGTGGAGGTGGTCACTGACGTGGCGGTAATCGTCACGCTGCCCACGGTGGCGGGCGCGGTGTAGGTGGTGGCAACGCCGCTGGCCGTGGTGGTGGGGTTGAAAGTGCCGCAGGTGCTGGCCGGGGTGCAGGACCAGGTCACGCCGCCGCTTGCTGAGTCATTCGCGACCGTCGCGGTGATGGGGGTTTGGCTGTTGACGGTGAGCGGGCTCGAAACTGTGCTCAGGGTGACGGTGAGGGGCTGCGGGCTACTGCTGCTGCATCCGGTCAGCGTGGCGAAAGCGGCCAGCGCGGTGAGAAGAAGAGTCGATTTAAGGATGGTCAGGTTGCGGAATGTCATTTTCTTCAAGGTCATCGGGCACCTCCGGCGTTCTGGGTCTGGGCGGTCATTCTGGTTTTGGAGTGGGGCGCGGCATCAGAGTGCGGCGGCATGAGAATTCCGCGGGGGCTGCGCACGGTGACGGTGTGGTCGCCGATGGTTACCTGGCGAGCCAGGAAATAGCTTTTGCCGTGCAGCATGGTAGTCGAGCCGACGATGCGGACGGGCATTCCGGCGGTCACTGCGGTCTTGATCTCTCTATTAAGGAACGGTCCGACGTGGGCGTCGACCAGTCCTTGCGGGCCGGCGACCATCAGGTGCATGCCGGCGGGGCTGCCGACGGTGTGTTTGGTGACGACCTGCTGGATGGTGCCTTCGAGCGTGGTTTCGTGCGCCGCATCATAGACCGGGCCAAAGCCGTGTGCGGGATGGGTTTCTGACGCCGCGAGGGCGCCCACTGGAACCGCGATGATCGCGAACAACAATGTTGCGAGCAATCCTGTTCCGAAGCTGATCGGTTTGCTGCCTGGGACATGCTTCATGGAGTCTCTCCTGGTTTTCTTGCGGGGAATTCCTAAAACTCTAGCAAGAAGGCGTTCGGCGAGATATGACTGGCGTGGTACTCGGGGGGAATGCCTTAGGGGGCGGCGAAAGATGCGGGTTCTGAGGATCCTACCCCTTCGGCTCCGGCCAGGGCAGGCTTTCTCGCGCCAAGAGCGCGCGAGAAATGGGGTACTGTTTGTCTCAGCGCTAAATCACGGCAGTTTCGGCAGTCCGACTTTGTTTACCAGGGCGGCGAAGCGGGGGTCGGAACGGATGGGGTCGAGCTGGAATTGGGTGTTCAAACCGATGAGTAGCCAGTCGTGCTCGCGATAAGCGGTGTCGAGCCATTGGAAGGCGTGTTCTCTGTCTCCCAGGTCGGCGTAAAGGCGCGCAATCAGGTAGGAGGACCCGTAGCCGGTCTTACGCTGGGCTTGCAGGTTTTCAATGACCTGGGCGACGGCGCCACTCCAGCCGGAGGCGCGAAACCCGCGTTCCTGCGCGGCCGCGAAATTAACGTCGATTGGATCTCCGGTGAGCTGGGCGTGAATCTTGTATTCTTCAACGACTTGAGGGTACATGTGCTTGGCCCAGTAGGCGTAGTACAGGCAGTCGTGCGCCAGGGCGAACGTAGGGTTTTCGTTCGCCAGTTGCCGGCAAACGGAAATCGCCTCATCGTATTTTCGTTGCGCCACCAGAACGCTGCCGATGACCCGGGTGATAATGGGTGAGAGCGGATCCAGTTGATGGGCGAGATTGATTTCGGCGAGCGCTTCCTGATCGCGGCCGCCGATGAAGCTGAGGTCTTCGGCGTACCACTGGTGAGCCGTGGCATCGTTGGGATCGAGTTCGAAAGACTTCTTGAATTCAGCTTCGCCGCCGGCGAAGTCCCAGTCGTATCCCATTTCGTTGCTGCCCAGAATCGCGTGGGGATGCGCCATGGTTGGGTCCAGCTCCAGAGCCCTGCGGGCGGCAGCGTTCGACTTGGGTGAGCTCTCGTTGGGATTGCCGTTGTAGTACGGCAGCACGGAATAGGCGTCGGCGAGGCCGGAATAGGCCAGAGCATATCCGGGGTCTTTCTCGATGGCCCGATTGAAATAAGCGATGGCCGTTTGCAGCCTTACATAAGTCCGGTTGTTGAATTCGTAACGGCCCTTCAAGTAGAGCGAATAGGCCTCGGGATCCTGTGTGCCCTCGTTCGAGACTTGCTGCCGGGTGGCAGGGCTGAGCGTGGAGCGCAACTTTCCGGCGATGTCGCTGGCAATCTGCTGCTGCAATGCGATCAGACTGGAGCTCTTGCCGGTATAGCGGTGTCCCCAGATTTCGGTGTTATCGCGAACATCGGTGATCTCGGTGCTGATGTTGATCGCGTCGCCCTGCAGCATTACGCGCCCGCTGACCACAACCGCCACGCCAAGATTGCTGCCGATGGTCCGCACCTCGGTATCTTTCCCTTTGTAGCGGAAGACTGAGTCGCGGGATCGGACTTTCAGCTGCGGCACGTGGGCGAGATTTCCGATCAGGGACTCGGTGATGCCGTCGCTAAGATAGTCGGTGCTGGCGTCTCCGCGTTCGTTGGTGAAGGGAAGGACGGCGACGGAATCGGGGCCGGTGTAGAGATCGGGAGACGCTGAACCGGTCGGCTGCCGGTTGGCCAAGGCCTTGATGCGAGGACCGTTGTGGCCGGTCGAGAAATAGGTGATTAGCGCGGCGGCAAGCACGAATGGAACCAGCCAGGCAGCGAGCCGGGATGGAGGCCAGTTTCTTACGACTACTGAAGACGGATGGATTGGAGCTGGCTGACTTGATATCGGCTGGGTTGCAGCGGGGATATTCGCAACCTGCTGGCTCGGAACCGGCTGAAGTTGAGCGGGGGCTGGTTGGGCCGGGTCGACGGTTGCGACTTCTGACTTGTCCTCCTCGGCTTCCGCTGACGGCAAGTCTTCAGTTTCCAGTTCGTCTTTTCGCCCGCGGAGCCAGTCGGCCAACTCGTTGCTGTAGGCGAATACCGCGCTGCGGCCGCCGCCCGGGACCCGGTGTACAGGGAGACCGCGCTCGGATTCCCAGCGCTTGACGGTGCGCTCGGCGCGTCCGAAAAAGGCGGCAATTTCCTTCCACGAGTCCAGACGCTTGCCCGAGATTGGTTCCGAACGAACTGCCATAAAGGGATATGACACGTCATGGCCCGACTTGGCCCGACTTGTCGCTTGCTGGAGGACCGCAACGCGGCCATAGTATATCGCGATTCAAAGCCATTCCGTCCCCCACGAACGGGCTTTTGAATAGGAAGTTTGGGCCAGAGCTGAAGAATTGAAATGTCTGAAAACAAACAGCTTAGGAGAGTATCGATGTTTAGAAGTCACTTTGCCCGGTTCACTTTTGCGGCGACTTTTTGCGCCGCGCTGGCTGTTACGCTGCTAACGCTTCCCGCCCAGGCTCAAACCTTTAGCGTTCTCTACAATGCGCCCGGTGGAAACGGGGTTAGCTCCCCGGCCGCCGAGGCTATCGCCCAGGGACGGAATGGCGACATGTATACCACCTCTGATCAGGGCGGCACGATCTACGGCACCCTGTTCAGCTTTACCGCCGGCGGAGCGGTCAGCATCGTCGACGACACCAACTTTGGATACTTCACGCTGAGTGGCGCCACGCTAGGCGCGGATGGAGATCTATACGGAAGCGATCAGGATGGGGGTACCGGACTTTGCGGCACCGCCGGTTGCGGCCGCATCTATAAGGTCTCGCCCACGGGCACGCTGACCGTGCTGCACAATTTTGTCGGAACCGATGGGGAGGATCCTCATGCACCGCCGATTTTGGGCACGAACGGTAAGTACTACGGAACTACCCCCGGCAGTAGCGCTGGGAGCGGAATTAGTACTGCTTACTCCGTGACATCCTCTGGCACGTTCACGTTGCTGCACACGTTCGCTTATGCCGAGGGTCAGCTGGTATATGGCGGTCTCGTGCAGGGAAGCGATGGAAATCTGTATGGCGTTTCGGCGTCGGGAGGAGCCAACGGCCTCGGAACCATCTTCAAGATGACCACCGCAGGCGTCGTCACCGTGCTGCATAGCTGGGATGGCACCGACGGCAACGGATCCTACTGGCCGCTGATTCAGGCCAGTGACGGAAATTTTTACGGCGTGACGTATATTGGCGGAGCCAATAACGAAGGCGTAATTTTCAAGATCACCGCGAGCGGAACTTATACCGTCCTGCACAGCCTGAACAATGCCAACGGCGACGGCCAGAGTCCGAACTCCAGCCTGGTGCAGGGCACCGATTCGAAGCTCTACGGTGTAACCGCGCAGGGGCCGGCCGGCGTGTTTGGCACGGTCTTCAGCATTACGACGACCGGAACTTTCAAACTTCTCCACACCTTTGCCGGAACCGACGGAGCTAATCCCAGCACGCCGTTGATCCAGAACACCAATGGCACTTTCTACGGCGCGACGAGCGGCGGCGGCAGCGCCACCGTATGCGACGGCGGGTGCGGCGTGGTCTACAGCGTGAACACGGGCGCGAAGGCTTTCATTACCCTGGGGAGCACGAGCGGCGATGTGGGCGCGAAGGTGGGCATCATTGGGCAGGGATTCGGCGCATCGTCGGTGGTGAAGTTCAACGGCGTGGCAGCGACTGCGGTTACGCGCACCGGGACGACCTATCTGACGGCGACTGTTCCGGCGGGCGCTTCGAATGGCTTTGTGACCGTAACGACCGGAACGTCGACGCTCACCAGCACCGTGAAATTCACGGTGCATGATTCGTGGGGGAGCTGGGGCGGTAATGCCGACTGGCGTGCAATGGCCCATGAGCGGAACCATCGGCAGCAAGATCTATGTGGTGGGCGGATACACGGCCAGCGTGGCCGTCGCCAACAATCAGATCTACAACCCGACCACGAATACCTGGACCACCGGCACGGCGTTTCCTACGCCGATGGCGCAGGGTGCGACAGCAGTCGTGAACAACCTGCTCTACGTCTTCGGAGGAAGCTCCAACGGCGGGGGCACGGTCACCAACGCGGTCTGGGAATATAACCCGACGACCAACGCCTGGACTCCAAAGTCAGCGATGCCCACGGCGCGCTGCAGCATGGAGGCGGTGGTGGAGAAAGGCATTGTCTACGTGATCGGCGGCTACAACGGCAGCCGGCTCAACACGGTCGAAGCTTATAACCCTACGACCGACAGTTGGACCACGGAAGCGTCTCTGCTGGTCGGCAAATCAGAAATTGCGGCCGGGCTGATCGGCACCACGATCGTGGCCTCCGGCGGCTTCTCCAGCGGCGGAGTCACCGGGGACACCGAAGGCTATAACGTAACCACGAACGCCTGGTCGGCGCTGACAGCGGATTCCGTGTTCCGGAATGGAGCCTGCGCCGGAGCCATCGGCGGGGATCTCTATGTCTCCGACGGCAACGACAACTCGAACAATGCACTCAGCGCCAACGAAGGATTCAATCTGACGAAGAACGCGTGGACTACGCTGGCGACCATGCCCCAAACCGCAACCGATGCCGGGCCCGCTGTCTATAACGGGCAGCTGTATTGCTTCGGGGGCGCCAGTTTCGCCAACGCGTTCCGGGGAACGGTCTACAACAACGTGCAGATTTACCAACCATAAGGGCAACCCTGAACTGGCCCACTGCTGCGACGAGCGGCGGTGGGCCGGCTTTGACGTGATGGAGATTCTGTAAAAGAAAAAACGATCGAGGAGAGTTCTTAATGATTACACGCTACTTTGTCCGGTTCGCTTTCGCGGCGACTTTTTGCGCCGCGCTGGCTCTTGGCCTGCTGACCGTTCGCGCCCACGGTCAAACTCCGACCACGCTTTACAGCTTCGCCGGCAGTGGACCGGCGAACCCGGAAAATAACACGGTCGCGCAGGGGCGCGATGGCAATTTCTATTTCACCACCTGCATTCCACTCAGCATCAACTCGGTCGTGTTCAACATTACTCCCACCGGCACGCTGGACACGGTTTATACCCCGAGCAATTGCTCGTACGGATTGACGCTGGGCAGCGACGGCAACATCTACAGCACCACCGGAAACAACGACGGTGCCGGCGGCCTGTATGGAACGGTGTACAAGTTGACGCCAACCGGCACGGAGACTACGCTCCATACCTTCACCAACGGCGAGGACGGGTCCTATCCTTATTGCCCGCCGATCCAGGCAGCGAACGGCGTCCTTTACGCGACCACGCAGGCCCAGATCGCCAGCAGCACCGCGTACTCCATCACCGCCAGCGGGACGTTCACCACGATCCACACCTTCACCGGCAGCGACGGGCAGAGTTTGAATTGCCTGGTGCAGGGTACTGACGGAAATTTCTACGGCAGCAGCCAGTCCGGTGGCGCCAATAACCTCGGCGTCGTCTTCAAGATGACCGCGACCGGCGCCGTGACCGTGCTGCACAGCTTTGCCGGTTCCGACGGAGCGGTGGGCCGCTGGGATCTGCTGCAAGCGAAAGATGGAAACTTCTACGGCATCGCCCTCAACGGGGGCGCCAACGGAGCAGGAGTGATCTACAAGATCACCAGCGCGGGCGTGTATACCGTGCTCTATAACTTCCCCTATGCCGGGACGAATCAGTACACCACTCCATTTCCGTACTCCGGCCTGATCCAGGCCACGAATGGCTTGCTCTACGGCTTCACCGGCAACATGGGCGGCCCGTGGGCATTCGGTTCGATTTACAGCTTCAACCCAACCACCCTGGCCTACACCACGTTGTACAACTTCACCGGCGGCACCGACGGCGGCCAACCGTATGGCGCGTTGATCCAGCACACCGATGGCCTGCTCTACGGCACCACTTACGTGGGAGGTAACGTGAGCGGCACCGACTATTGCAACACGGTGGAAAACGACGGTGAGCTCGTAGGGGTTGGCGGCTGCGGGACGGTTTTCACCGAAAACATCGGAGCCAAGGCGTTCATCCGGCTGCAAACGACTTCAGGGACCGTGGGAGCGAAAGTAGGAATCTTCGGCCAGGGATTCAGTTCGAAGTCGGTCGTGAAATTCAATGGAGTCGCTGCGGTCAAGCCGGTGCTCACCGGGACGACCTACATCACGGCGACCGTCCCAGCGGGAGCCACGGACGGATTCGTAACCGTCACCACCGGAACCTCCACGCTGACCAGCTCGCAGTCATTCACGGTGCACAATTCCTGGTCCACTGGGACGGCCATCCCAGTACCCGTGGCCGGAGCCGCGACTGGATTCATCAATGGCAAGATTTACGTGGTCGGCGGATTTGCGACTTACCTTGATGCGCCGGTCGGTGACACTCAAATTTATAACCCCACTACCGGCAAGTGGACGACGGGAGCGGCGATTCCGACGCCGGTCTGGGCGCCGGCCTCGGCCGTGGTGAGCGGCATCCTGTATGTGATCGGCGGCTACGAAGGCGCCGAGGGCAGCGGCCAGGATCCCAGCAATCTGGTGCAGGCCTACAACCCCACCACCAACACCTGGACGACGAAATCGGCGATGCTGACGGCGCGCGGCAGCGCTGCAGCGGCGGTCGACGGCACTTCCATCTACGTCATCGGTGGAAACGGTGCGACGGTTCGGCTGAATACGGTCGAGAAATTTGTTCCCTCGACCAATACCTGGACCGAAGAAGCGCCATTGCTGGTAGGAAAGTCAGAGCCGTCGGCCGGGTTAGTGGGAACTACGATCGTGGCGGCGGACGGTTTCACCACCTCCAACGATACGGGCGACAACGAAAGCTATGCGGTTTCGACGAACGTGTGGACTTCGCTGACGGCTGATCCTACACCGCGAAATGCCAGTTGCTTCGGCTCAGCGTCTTCGCAACTGTACGTTGCCGGAGGCTATAACGGCACCGCCGCGACCACCACGAACGAGTCCTACAGCGTCACCTCGAAGAAGTGGACGACGCAGGCGGCGATGCCGACGGCGGCTCTGTGGCAAGGATCGGCGGTTGACAACGGCTTGTTGTACTGCATCGGCGGTCAAGCCAGCTTTACCGGGGCTGTGATCGGCAACGTGCAGATCTACCAACCCTAAGGCGTTGTAAGAGAACGGGACCACGCTTGCCGTTGAGAGGCGGCAGGCGTGGCCCGTCCTAACCTCTTAGGAAATCCGCGACCGCCAGACGACCGCTTTTCCCACCACAAACTCAACGGTTTAGCCCCCGAGACCGCGGCAGGAAGTGCCATTCGAAGGAATTGGCCTGTGTTGGCCCGAACCGGCATGACTCGTCTCTTGCCGCTGATCGATAACACGACCATAGTAAGCGCGATCCAGGACAATCCGTTTGCTCGCTACCAGGATTTGGAGCAGCGCGGGTTCGTCCGATCGAAGGTAGTTTCGAATTCAGTCGCTCAGGAGAATTAAGAAAATGTCACGCCGCTTCTCACTTGTTGTCTCATTGCTTTCTTTGGCCGTCCCGGTCGCTTTCACCGTTGCCGGAACTGCCCTGCCCGCCTCAGCCCAGACTTACAGCGTGGTTTATAACTTCGGATCCAAATCCGGCGATCCGACGCAACCGCACGGCCAGGATGTTATCTCGCAAGGACGCGATGGCAAGTTGTACTCGGATTCCGCCTCGGGAGGGTCCGGATCGGGAGCCGCATTCAGTGTTACGACCACGGGAACTCTGGCCGTGACCGCCAACCTGACCAATCCCTATACCGGCAGCGGGCTGACTGCGGGCAGCGACGGAAACTTTTACGGCACCACCGAGGGCGGCGGTACCGACGGAGCTGGAACCGTATTTAAAGTCACGCCGACCGGCACGCTTACCGTGCTCTACAGCTTCACCGCCGGGAGCGACGGAGGTTATCCCCAAGCCAATCTGACGCTGGGCACCGACGGAAACTTCTACGGGACCGCCAGCGGCGTGAACGTGATCGATAGTGTCGCCTTCAAAATTACTCCTGCCGGCGTGATGACCACGCTGCATACCTTCACCGGCACCGACGGCAGCGACGTTGTGGGCGGCCTCATCCAAGGCACGGACGGGAACTTTTATGGGAATTCGGTTTCCGGCGGGGCCAATGGCGACGGAGTGATCTTCAAGATGACTTCTTCCGGAGTGGTCACGGTGCTGCACAACTTTGCGGGAACTGATGGGAGCTATGCCGCCTGGGGTTTGATTCAAGCCAGCGACGGAAATTTCTACGGCGCTACTGAAGAGGGAGGCACCAGCAGCTCTGGAGTCATCTTCAAGATTACCCCCACCGGAACCTACACCGTGCTGCACAACCTGAATGGAACCACTGACGGCGATCAGGCCTACGGCGGACTGGTGCAGGCCACCAATGGCAAGCTCTATGGCGTCTGCGGAATGGGCGGGAGTTCGAGCGTTGGCACCATCTACAGCATCACGACCACCGGGACGTTTTCCGTGCTCTACAATTTCGACACGACCCACGGCGCGAATCCGCAATCCTATTTGACCCAGGATACTAACGGGATCTTGTATGGCGATGCGCAGCTGGGTGGAACGCAAGGGCAGGGTGTCTTCTACAGCCTGAACATCAGTGCGGCGCCGTTCGCGAAATTGGTCACCACTTCTGGCAAGGTCGGCGCGAAGATCGGGATCCTGGGCCAGGGGTTCAGTAAGACCTCGGTGGTCAAGTTCGGCGGCGTGCAGGCTACGACTGTCACTCTGACGGGGACGACCTACATTACCGCCACCGTGCCGACCGGAGCGGTCAGCGGAAAGGTTACCGTGACCACGGGTTCGACCGTCTTGACCAGCACTCAGACCTTTATTGTCCACGATTCCTGGAGCAGTGCCGCAGTCATGCCGACCGCCGTTCAGGGCGCGGCGACGGGAGTCATCAGCGGCAAAGTCTATATCGTGGGCGGAGCGACCAACACGGCCGTCGTCGCCACCACACAGATTTATACCGTGTCTACCAACAAGTGGACGACCGGCGCTTCCATGCCGACCGCGCGGTTCGCCTCAGCCGGCGCGGTAGTCGGCAACACCCTGTATGTCATCGGCGGCAATCCCAACGGCAGCTCGCAACTCAGCGTGGTGGAGGCCTACGATCCCACGACCAACACTTGGACCACGAAGTCGCCGATGCCCACCGCTCGCGACAGCATCGCCGCCGTGGTTAAGGGCGGCATCATCTACGTCATCGGCGGGTACGACAATACCAGCCAGCGCCTAGCCACCGTCGAAAGCTACAATCCGGCCACCGATACCTGGACCGAAGAGACACCGCTCACCGTAGCCAAGTCAACGCCCATGGCAGCGCTGCTCGGAACCAGCATCGTGGCCGCGGGAGGCTTGTCGAACTCAGGCGTCACCGGGGACAACGAAAGCTACAACTCCACCACCAACGCCTGGACCACTCTCACGGCCGATCCAACTCCGCGGCAGGCGGGCTGCGCAGCCGCTGTTTCAGGGTTGCTGTATGCCGCAGGTGGAACCAACGGGACTCCTCTCGCTCTCAACGAATCGTTCAACAACACCACCCACAAATGGACGACTCTGACCGCGATTCCGTTAGCGGTGGTTGGGCCGGGAAGCGCTGAAGTGAACAACCTGCTGTATTGCTTCGGCGGCTCGAATAACGGCTCTGTATTTCAAGGGACCGTGTACAACAACGTGCAGATCTATCAACCGTAAGTGGATAGGGAAATGAGAAGTTGCGGAGTTTCACGGCGAACTGAGCCTTGAAAATGCTTGCGGGGCGCGCGAGAGGGCGCGCTCCGCAAGTTGAACTCAAATCAAAGCCTAGACGCCACAAAGCCGGGCTGGTTGGCCCGGCTTACTTTTTTCTGTGGAACTGGTTCGTGCGGTCTTGTTTCGATCGACGACCCAGAATGTCGATTTCTTTAAAGTTGTCGAGTCTCGCCTGCGCCGCGGGGTCACCGTCCCGCAACGCGCGCGACTCTTACATTTACATCACCATCGCCAGGTTCTCCAGCTCGTGCACCAGGACAGGCAGGGCGCACCCTGCCATCTCGACGCGGCCCGCCGCATCCAGCGCTGCCTTGGGAGACACCCCGTAGCCACGGCCCATCAGAAACACCTGGAGCAGTTCGGCGGCTTCGTAGGAATCAATCATGCCGCCTTGCAGCAGATCGCTTCGCAGCGCTGCCAGCTCGGTCGCGGTGAATCTGTCTTTGTCGTTCATCTTCTCGCTCATTCCCATCATTCTTTCGTCTGTCATGGCCGTCATCACCTCCGACTCCGACCTCATTACGTCTTTGCCGTATTAGACTCATCGGCAGCTGTGATAGTTGCATGCAATTCTGCTGCCGCAATGGGCCTTCTTTTCCTAGTACGTTAGGGAAGGTCTCTTGGATTCATATAACCCCTGTGGATTTGTAAAGTTGCGGGGTGTGTCGGACGAGCATCACGGGCGGTCGAAGTGTCCTTCGTACCCAAACAGTAATCTCAAAACTGACACAATGTGTCGTTCCAAGACGGCTGGGCAACAAAGAACGGCGTCCCGTGAGGGCTCGGGCGGTGCGTTCGGCAAATCTGTCCTAGCAAATAGGAATGGCGCGGTTCAAGAATTTCGATGGCGCGAATCACGACGGGCCGCTCCCCGAGCCTCAGCCGACAGAAGCAGCTGGACACTCAGGGTTTCGTCGTCGGCACGGCCTGGGCGGCCGCAATGCTGTCGAAGAACGAGAAGAACTGTTCGACGTGCGTTACCTGCATGGTGTTGCGCACCCGCTGGGTGACTCCGACCAGCGCCAGCCGGCGGCCATCTTTCTGATGGTTCACATACGCCCCCACGAGAGCCCCGATCCCTGCGGAATCGATGTAAGGAACATGGCTGAGATCGAGGATGAGAATGGCCGACGTGCTCCCCCGCACCAGGGCTTGGAAGTCAAAAAAGTTGGAAAGCAGAACCGGTCCGTTCAGGCGCAAAATCCGCTCGCCTGGCGTGGTGCCGCTGATGTCTTCAATGCTTAAAGGGTCCTGTGGCATCCGCACATCGTATTACGGGAATGTGAATAAGAGGTTAAAGAATGAGGCGCTGCGCGGCCGAATTCGCTAGGGCTCGACCGTGGCCTCATCGATCAGCATGATCGGGATGTCGTCCTTCACCGCAAAGACGCGGCGGCACTGCCGGCATTTCAAACTCTCCGGCTTTTCCCGGTAGTCGAGCGCCTGCTTGCAAGCCGGGCACACCAGCATCTCCAGCAGATCCTTGGCAATCATGATTGGAATTGTACGATGTTCGCGACTCATGGGACCTCCTCGACGCCCTTTTCACCACAGAGTCACAGAGGCACAGGAGGATAGCGAAAAACTAGACGATGGATCGTGTCTTGAATCCGCCGGTTCGACTGGGCTCGACTGGTTCTGTTTTTCTCTGTGTCTCTGGGGGGAAGGGAAGTTCAGATCGTCGGCAAGCGGGCAGTGTAAGATTCTAGAGCGGGAACCGGAAACCGGAAGCCCAACCATGCCAGCCACCATCCTCGACGGAACAAAAATCGCGCAACAGATCCGCACGGAAGTGGCCGCGGAAGTGAAAGCCATGGCCTCCGCCGGCGTGCGCCCCGGACTGGCGGTGGTGCTCGTCGGGCACAATCCGGCGTCGGAAATTTATGTGCGCGGCAAGGTCAAGGCCTGCGAGGAAGTTGGCCTCCACAGCGAGAAACTGACCCCGCCGGAATCGTCTACGACTGCCGAGTTGCTGGCCGTGATCGAAGATCTCAACCGCCGCGACGACATCGACGGAATCCTGGTACAACTGCCGCTCCCGCCGCAGGTTGACGCTAAAAAAATTCTCATGGCGGTCGATCCTGCCAAAGACGTCGACGGATTTCATCCCGTGAACGTGGGACTTCTCTCGACGCAGCGGCCCGGCCTGGTTCCATGCACGCCTGCGGGCGTTCTCGAGATTCTGAAGCGCAGTAATATTCCGATCGCAGGGCGTGAAGCCGTGGTCGTGGGGCGCAGCGACATTGTGGGCAAGCCCGCCGCTATGCTGCTGCTCAACGCCAACGCCACGGTGACGGTGTGCCACTCGAAAACCCACGATCTGCCAGCAGTCTGCCGCCGCGCCGACATTCTGGTCGCCGCCATCGGACGCGCTGGCATGATAACGCGCGATTTCGTGAAGCCGGGCGCGACCGTCATCGACGTCGGCATGAACACGGTGACGGATGCGGCGGAATTCCACCGCTTTTTTACCGCCAACGCGAAAAGAGAAGAGAACTTCCGCAAGAAGGGCTCCACGCTGATGGGCGACGTGCATCCCGAAGTTGCCGAAGTCGCCGGCGCGCTCACCCCTGTCCCCGGCGGCGTAGGCCCGCTGACGATCGCCATGCTGATGTTCAACACCGTCAAGGCCGCGAAAATGCGGCGGGGCAGCCGGGTGCCGGAGCTATCTCGCGTCTAGACCCGCAATGAAAATTCACTTCAGAGTCACAGAGACACAGAGAAGATCTTTTCTTTTCCGTCCTTTTCTTTTCCGATCTTGGTTTTCTCTGCGTCCCTGCGACTCTGTAGTAAATGTTTTTCACCGGGAGGCCTCATGCTAAAAGTTGGCCTTACCGGAGGCATCGCCGCCGGCAAGTCAGTAGTCGGCGAGATGTTGGTCGCCCAAGGCGCGCGCCTCGTGCAGGCCGATCGCATCGCGCATTCGCTCATGCAGCCGGGCGAAGCGGTCTATAACGAGGTGGTGCGCCATTTCGGCGGCGGGATTCTCAATCCCGACCTCAGCGTCAACCGGGCCAAACTGGCCGAACTCGCGTTCGGTCCAGCGACAACGCCCGATGGCCAGCGGGTTTCAAGCGCGCAGCAATCGCGGATTGAAGAACTCAACCGCATCGTGCATCCCGCTGTAATTCGCAGTCAGGAAGAGTGGATGCAGGAGATGGGCCGACAAGACTCGCACGCAGTCGCGATCGTTGAGGCTGCGCTGATTCTTGAAGCTGGCGTGGCCAAGCGTTTCGACTGCCTGATCGTGGTGACCTGCAGCGCCGAACAGCGAGTGCCCCGCTTCGCCGCCCGCCAAAAGATCGACCTCGAGGCCGCTCGCAGAGAAGTGATGCGCCGCATGGCCGCGCAACTTCCCGACGAAGAGAAAATCAAGGCGGCCGACTATGTGATCGACAACTCCGGCTCCTTCGAAAAAACCCGCAAGCAAGTGCTGGCCGTGTGGGAGCAACTGCGGACGCAAGCGCAAAAAAACTGATTGTCATTTTGAGCGGAGCGAAAGTCTGCCCCGAGCCCGCCGAAGGAGAACCCATGCAACTGGCCTCGAAGTGCAAAGATGGTTCGCGGCAAAGAATGCCGCTTAGGATGACACGTTGGATTTAGAATCGCGGCATGAAGCCCAAGACCATCTACCTCGCGCTCTGCTTGATCGGCCTGCTGCTTCCGTATTCGCAATTTGTTCCGTGGGTGCTGCAGCATGGATTGAATTTTCGATTGTTCGCAGCCGAACTCTTCGCCAACCGCATCGGCGCTTTCTTTGGGATGGATGTCGTGGTCTCCGCGGTCGCGCTGCATCGTGTTTACCCGCGTTGAGAGCGCGCGGGTGAACATTCGACACCGATGGCTCGTGCTGGTCGCCCTGCTCACGGTCGGCGTCTCACTCGGCTTGCCATTATTTCTCTACCTACGGGAGTTGACGCTGGAACCGAAGCCGAACGCTGCCTAGAAGAAACTACGGCTGCGTCGGGCACAGCCTGCCGATGCCCCCAAATCGTCTTCGCATTGTTTAGAATCAATCCAGGGATCTTTCTGCGCCCCGACAACGTAGTCATATTCAGGCGCTCGCAATCGAATGCCTGCGTGGGCGCTTTTGAATCGGACGGTTTGAATTTATGAAACTCATGCGGGCTCTGATTTTCACGCTGGCCATCGTCGGCGGGTTTTTCTACTTCACTACCTGGCGCTCCAACTCGCAGGCGGGAGGATTCCATCCCTCGTCGTGGCTGAGCCATCCTTCGCAGGTGGAGATCACCGAGGCCGCGCCCGGGGAAGTGCTCGACGGCGAAGAACAGAACAATATTTCCGTCTACAAGAAAAATATTCCGTCAGTGGTGAACGTCACTTCGCGCGCCATGACCTTCGATTTTTTCTACGGACTGGTTCCGCAGGAGGGCCAGGGTTCGGGCTTCGTGATCGATAAAGAAGGGCATATTCTCACCAACTATCACGTGATCGCCGATGCGCGGCAGGTCGAAGTCACCATGCACAATCGCAAGAAATATAAAGCGACGGTGGTGGGCACCGATCCGCCACACGATCTGGCGGTGATTCAAATCCAGGCGCCGGATCTCATTCCAGCCGTGCTCGGCGATTCGAAAAACCTGCAGGTCGGGCAGAAAGTTTACGCCATCGGCAATCCGTTTGGTCTCGCAGGAACCATGACTCGCGGCATTGTCAGTTCGATTCGTCCGGTGCGCGAGCCCAACGGTGCAACCATTGACGAAGCCATTCAGACGGACGCCGCCATCAATCCCGGCAACTCCGGCGGCCCGCTGATGAACTGGCACGGCGAAGTCATCGGCATCAACACCATGATTCTTTCAAACGCCAATCAAAGCGCGGGCATTGGCTTCGCCATCCCGATCAACACGGCGAAGGCTGTCTTGAACGATCTGATGACGCTGGGCCGCGTGCGCCGTCCGGCGCTGGGCCTGCGGTCGATTGCCATCACGCCCGAACTGGCCGAAGAAATGGGTCTGCCCGTTGACTACGGATTGCTGGTCATCCAGGTAACTCCCGGCGGCTCGGCCGATTCGGCCGGCCTTCGCGCCGGCACGGAGCGCGCCTATCTCGGCAACACGCCGATCATGCTGGGCGGCGATTTGATCATCGCCATCGATGACCAAAAAGTACAGGACGAAGACGACCTCGCGCAGATGATGAACAACCACCGCGCCGGAGACACGGTGAAAATTACCATCTACCGCAACAAGAAAAAGATGGAAGTGAGCGTTGCCCTGGGAGAATCGCGGCAGCAGGTTTGAGGAGAGCAATGAATTGAATGGCGACGGAGCGGAAAGCGTTGCTGATTATTACGGGTTCGATGGGAGCGGGCAAGACCAGTGTCTTAAACGAAGCGTCAGACATCCTGGCGCTGCAAAACATTCCCCACGCTGCGATTGACTTGGATGCCTTCGGGCTTGCACACCTGCCGTCCGGCGCTAGCAACGATGCCGCGATGTACCGCAATCTTCGGTCAGTCTGTAAGAACTACACCTCCCTCGGAGTACGGCGTTTTTTGGTGGCGCGCGCGATCGAAGACCATGCCACACTGGAGCGCTGCCGCAAGGCTGTCTCGGCGAAGAGCACCGTCGTCTGCCGGCTCACTGCGAGCATTGGAACCATGCGGCAGCGGGTCAGGATGCGCGAGTCTGGAGTTCAGCAGAAGCAACTTGTCGCTCGCGTGGAGGAATTGAACTCCATCCTGGATCGTGCGCGATTGGAGAATTTTTCCATTGCCAGCGATCATTGTTCGGTGACTCGTGTGGCCCGCGAAATGCTGCTCAGGGCAGGATGGATTTCCCGGGTAACTCCGGGCGAAGTCATCCCACCGTCTTGAAAACTTGATCGTTCCACGATAGTCTGTCCTCCTGCCTATGACTGCCGTCCTTTAATTCTGCACGTTGGACCTTTGAGCGAGGGCGCGTGGAAGTGTGCGCGCTGGGTGCTCTCCATGTTGTCCAGATTCAAGCGCCTCAAAATTGAAAGGACTACTCTCATGCAATTCGTCGATAAGGCATTCGCTCGCCGTCTGGAGTCGTGCGAGGAAATGCCGCAGGTGATGTATGCGCGGCTGTTTCGAAAGACGCGCCCTGAAATGGGGGCCGCGGAAGAAGAAGTTTGCGGCGGTCACATGGTATTTGCCGGACTGGGCTCGCCCATCGGGCGCGCGACCGGATGTGGGCTTGATCGATCGTTCACCGCGGAGGACCTGGATCGCGTGGAGAGTTTCTATCGCGGGCACAACGCTCCAGCGCAGGTGGATTTGTGTCCCTTGCATGAACCGGCTGTATTCGAGCTATTCAAAGAGCGTGGCTATGCGATTGCCGAACTCAATAACGTTCTGTTCCGCAAACTGGATGCTGAAGAAAAATTCCCTCCGCAGCCAACCGGTTGCGAGATTCGCCGCAGCCTCCCCGAGGAAGCCGACGCTGCAGGCGCCATCGTCGAGAGCGCATTTTTTCCTGACGGCGCGCCCGAGCCGTTCCGCGGCCTGATTGCGCCCTTCTACCAGATGGACCGCGCTCTCGCGTTTGTGGCCACCGTTGATGGCACGATGGTCGCGTGCGGAACTGGGCTGGTGATTCCGGAGCACAAAGTATTCGCGCTGTGTGGCGCAGGCACGCTCGCCGGCTTCCGTGGACGCGGTCTGCAGACCGCGCTGCTGAGCGCCCGCATGCAAGCCGCCGTTGCAGCCGGAAGCGAGTATGCCGTAGTGGTCACGCAAGGGGGCACCACATCGCAGCGCAACGCCGAGCGCCTCGGCTTTCGCGTGGCTTACAGCAAAGTCACGGTGATCAAGATGCTGGCGGCGTCTTAAAACCGCGAACGGCGAAATCGTCTACCGTTGCGGTCGCGGCTGCGCGCATTGCATAGTTGAACATGATGACCTCCGACAACATCGTTCTTCAAGGCCAACACGTTCGCCTCGAACCGCTTGAGCACCGCCACATCGACGGCCTCGTCGCCGCCGCTGGAGACGATGCGCAACTCTACCAGTGGAGCCCGGTCCCGCGCGGCCACGCCGCAGCGGCCAGCTACATCGATACCGCCCTGGCCTGGAGAGATGCGGGCACCGCGGTCCCGTTCGCAATCGTCCGCAACGCGGACGGCGCGGTTCTCGGTTCCACGCGCTTCTGGAATCTGGAGCGTTGGGCGTGGCCGCAAGGTCATCCCTCGCACGGACGCGGGATTCCGGACGCTTGCGAGATCGGCTATACCTGGCTGACTCGTTCGGCGCTGCGTACCGGCGCCAACACCGAATCCAAATTGCTGATGCTCACGCATGCCTTCGAAGTTTGGCAGGTGCTCCGCGTCTGCTTTCACACCGACGCCCGCAACGAGCGCTCCCGCGCCGCGCTCGAGCGGATCGGGGGAAAGTTCGAAGGCATTCTCCGCGCCCATCGCATGGCCGCGGATTTCATCCCGCGCGACTCGGTGCGCTATTCGATCGTGGCCGCCGAGTGGCCGGCGGTGAAGCAGCGGCTGACCGAGTCGCTGGATCGAAAGTAGGCGAGCGGCCTTTTTCCGGACGGCGCAAAGTCTGTCCGATCCCTCGCGCATAGACCGAGAACGGCTACTGAATCGTCTTCGGCGCGATTCCGTAATCTTCGACCCACCGGTCGTGCGTCTGCTGCGACGCGGGCCACTGCAAGCACAGCCCGTAGCCGTCGGGATCTTTGAAATAAAGTTGCTTCATCCCGTAGGGAGCGACTTTCGGCACTTTCAAATTGATCCCGTGCCCGCGCAGATGCTGATAAGCGCCGTCCAGATCTTCGCAACCGAAAAACAAACAGGTATCGTCATGGCTCCCGAATCGCGCGGTTTCTGGCGCTGCCGGCCGCTCATGTGCTTCATAGGCAGTATTCAGCATCAACTCCGCGCCGTTCAATTTGAGCCATGCCCAATTGCAGTCGTCGCCAGGCTGAGACGTGGCGTGAACTGTGAATCCCAGGATGTCGCGATAAAAGCGAATCGCCGTCGTCATGTCGAAAACCTGCAGCAGTGGACAAATTCCGTGAATATCCATGCGTGTTTTTCTCCCTTCTGGCCGCGAGATATATCCTAATACTCTAGCCTGACGACGAGTTCGGTTCGTTGAACGAATTGTATTTCCATGGAGCAAGTGCCATGAGCGTCGACGACATTCGCCAGTTTTGCCTGAGCTTTCCCGATGCCACCGAGAATCTGCAGTGGGGCGACGATCTCTGCTTCGAGATTCGCGGCAAGATCTTTGCCATTCTGGCCCTGACTGCCGTTCCGCAGAAGATGTGTTTCAAATGCACACCGGAATCGTTCGCCGAATTGATCGAGCGCGAGGGCATCCATCCCGCGCCGTATGTTGGCAGATACAAATGGGTGATGCTCGATCATCTGGGGGCGCTTCGAAACGATGAATTGAAAGACTTCATCCGGCATTCGTACGAGATGGTCGCCGCCAAAGCGCGGAAGTCAAAGTCAGCGTCGCGGACTCGCAAGAAGAACAACAAGAAGAAGGGAAAGTAAGTTGCGCGCCTCCGGCGAGAAATCGCTGACTGGCGTCAGTTTGATTTGACTCCGCTCGCCGCCGTCGGCTAGCCTCAAGAGTTCGTTCCTGGGGCTGCTAGCCTCGTGAGCCGGCATGCGATTTCCACATAAATCTTTGATTTTGCGGCTGATGGCCTGGTTGTGGATGGCGCTGGCTGTGGCGCTTCCCGGCGCTGCCTCCAACTACCCCGTGCACGCCCAGCACGCCATCGTGGTCAGCGTGAACGAACTCGCATCGCAGGCGGGCGTGGATGTCATGCAGGCCGGCGGCAACGCCGTCGACGCTGCGGTCGCTACCGGATTTGCGCTGGCCGTGGTGCATCCCGCAGCCGGAAACATTGGCGGCGGCGGATTCATGCTCATCCGCATGGCAGACGGCAAAACGCATTTTCTTGACTATCGCGAGAAAGCCCCCGCGGCCGCCACGCGCGACATGTTTCTCGACGCGCAAGGCAACGTCATCGAGGGCGCCAGCGACATCGGCTATAAGGCGATTGGCGTCCCCGGATCGGTGGCGGGCATGGTCTTCGCCGAGCAAAAGTACGGCAAGCTCACGCTGAAGCAAGTCATGGCTCCGGCCATCAAGCTGGCCCGCGAAGGCTATGCGCTGACCTGGGGAGAGGCTTCAGATTTTCACGATCGTCATCTCGCGGAATTTCCGGAATCACGTCGCGTGTTCCAGCGCGGAGGCGACTTCTACAAGCCGGGAGAAATTTTCCGCCAGCCCGACCTGGCCCATACGCTGGAACGCATCGCCGACAAGCCCGAAGATTTCTACCACGGCTCACTCGCCCGCGAACTGGCCGCTGCCATGCAAAAAGGTGGAGGCCTGATTACCGCCGACGATCTCGCCCACTATGACGTAAAGGAACGCGAGCCGGTGCGCGGCACCTACCGCGGATACGACATCATCAGTTCACCGCCGCCGTCCTCCGGCGGAACCGTGCTGATCGAGTCGCTGAATATTTTGGAAGGCTACGATCTCGGCAAGATGGGCGATCGCTCCGCCGAGTCGATGCACTACACGGTTGAGGCGTTCCGCCGCGCATTTTTCGATCGCGCAGAATTCATGGGCGATCCCGACTTCGCGAAAATTCCAGTAGCGCAGCTCATCGATAAGAAATATGCAGCGGCCTGGCGCGACACGATTGATCCGACGCGCGCGACACCCAGTAAAGATCTGAAGCGCCCCGCCATTTTCAGCGAGCTCGAACAATATGCGGCCGCGCACCCGCCGGCTGCTGCTCCGCCCGAAGGCAACCACACCACGCATTATTCCGTGATGGACCCTGAGGGCAACGCCGTCGCCGTGACCACAACGATCAACGACTGGTTCGGGTCGCGCGTCACCGCCGACGGTCTCGGCTTTCTGATGAATGACGAGATGGACGATTTTTCCTCCAAGCCCGGCGTGCCCAACGGCGACGGCCTCCTTCAGAGTGAAATGAATGCCATCGGCCCGGGCAAGCGCCCCCTGTCTTCGATGACTCCCACGATCGTGGTGCGCGACGGCAAGACCGTCCTGGTGCTGGGCTCGCCCGGCAGTTCCAAGATCATCACCACCGTGGCCAATGTTCTGATGGGCGTGGTGGATTACGGCATGAACATTCAGGAAGCCGTGAACGCGCCGCGCTTTCACAATCAGTGGATGCCCGACGTGGTCAACGTGGAGCGCTGGTTCTCGCCCGATACTGTGGGCCTGCTGCAGAGCAAGGGATACAACATCCAGGTCGGTCTGCACTACGGCGATAATGTCGCGCCCTATTGGAGCGACGCGGAGTGCATCGCGGTCGACCCGAAAACCGGCGATCGGCTCGGCGCTACGGATGGCCGGGGCAACGGAAAAGCAGTAGGCTACTAGAAGAGCAGCAATTCTCAAGGGACTCTATGCAGAAAGCGGTTTCCACTTATCTGTTCGTGAAAGAGCGCTTGCACCCGGGCATTCTGGATGGGTTGGCTCGCAGCGGAGTGCAGGCAGTCGAGATTTTTGCGGCGCGTCAGCATATCGACTACGCCAACCGAAAGCAGCACGTCAAAGAGATCGCCGACTGGTTCCACAGCAGCGGAATTCCGTTGCACTCGGTTCACTCTCCCATCTATTCCGACTACGAGTGGGGACGCGCGGGCGCTCCGCCGGTCAATGTTGCCTCGACCGACCGCGCCGCCCGCATCGATGCCATGGACGAGATCAAGCGCGCCCTCGAAATCGCCGAGCAGATTCCATTTCGATTCCTGGTGCAGCACCTGGGCTCCCCCAACGAAGATTTCAGCGAGAAAAAATTCGAAGCCGCCATGACTTCCATCGAACACCTGCGCGCCTTCGCCAAACCGCTGGGGGTGCGCATTCTGCTGGAAAATATTCCCAACGAGCTTTCCACGCCCGACCGCCTGGTGGAAATGATTCGCAGCGCGCACTTCGACGACGTTGGCGTCTGCTTCGATTTTGGCCACGCGCACATGGCTGGGTCAATCCGCGAAGGCTTTGAAAGTTTGCGCAACCACATCTGTTCGACCCACGTTCACGACAACGACAAGATGAAAGATTCGCACCTGTGGCCGGGGCAGGGAACCATCGATTGGAAAGAAGCCATGGAGTTGCTTCGTTCCGCCCCGCAAACTCCGCCGCTGCTGCTGGAACTCGCGGAAGACGAGAAAATAAATCCACTGGAAAAGTTGCCCGAGTTGTTCGACAAGCTGGAAGGAAACTGAGAAGAGTTGAGTGTTTTCTGAATTACTCAACTGTGAGAGTCGCAATCGATCTATGTCCTCACCCGTCACAACCATCGCAGAAATCGGCAAGCACGAGGGCCAGTCGGTCACCATCCGCGGCTGGCTCTACAACCTGCGCGAGAGCGGAAAACTCTTGTTCCCGCAATTCCGCGACGGCTCCGGCATCATTCAAGGGGTCGTGCCTAAGAACGCGGTCGCGCCCGAAGTGTTCGACGCCATCAAAACGCTGACCCAGGAATCGAGCGTGATCGTCGAGGGCAAAGTCCGCGCCGACAAGCGCGCCCACGGCGGCTACGAACTCGACGTCGCCAACGTGCAAGTCGTGCAGCGCGTGCCCGAAGCGACGCCCTACCCGATCACGCCGAAGGAACACGGCACCGATTTCCTCATGGAGCATCGTCATCTCTGGCTGCGTTCGCAGCGCCAGGCTGCGATTCTGCGCGTGCGCGCCGAGATCGTGAAAGCGGCCCGCGACTTCTTCGACGAACGCGGATTCACCCTGACTGATCCGCCCATCATTACTCCCGCCGCGTGCGAAGGCACTAGCACGTTGTTCCCCGTCGACTACTTCGACGAAGAAGCATTCCTCACGCAATCGGGACAGCTTTATGTGGAAGCGACCGCGATGGCGCTGGGCAAGGTTTATTCTTTCGGTCCAACATTTCGCGCCGAAAAATCAAAAACCCGCCGCCACCTGACCGAGTTCTGGATGGTCGAGCCCGAAGTTGCCTACGCCGAACTCGACGACGTGATGGACTTGGCCGAAGGCCTGATCAGTTTCATCGTGAAGCGATGCCTGGAAAAACGGCGCGCCGATTTGCAGGTCGTCGGTCGCGACATTTCGAAGCTCGAAAAAATCGAAGCTCCCTTCCCGCGCGTCAGCTACGACGACGCGGTGAAAAATCTGCAGGAAGGCCACGCCGCAGGCAAGCTCGAATCCAAGTTCGAGTGGGGTGGCGACCTCGGCTCGCCCGACGAAACTTATTTGTCCGCGCAGTTCGACAAGCCGGTCATGATCCATCGTTACCCCGCAAAGGTAAAGGCGTTTTACATGGAGCCCGACCCGCAGCGCCCTGATCTCGCTCTCTGTGTCGACGTGCTCGCGCCCGAAGGCTACGGAGAAATCATCGGCGGTTCGCAGCGCATGGCTTCGTACGAATTGTTGTTGCAGCGCATTCACGAACACAACCTGCCGGAAGAAGCGTTCAAGTGGTACCTCGACCTGCGCAAATTCGGCAGCGTCCCGCACGGCGGCTTCGGCATGGGCATCGAACGCGCGGTGGCTTGGATCTGCGGCCTGGAGCACGTGCGCGAAACGATTCCTTTCCCGCGCATGCTATACCGACTTTATCCGTGAGGAAGATTGAACTTGGCTTCAATCCCCGTCGATTGACCCTATGATGACTACAACCGCAGGCAGCCCCAACATTTCTCCCCGAAAAATCCGTGTCATCGGGGTTCCTCTCGACCTCGGCCAGTCGCGCCGCGGCGTCGACATGGGGCCCTCCGCAGTCCGCGTCGCCGGACTCGAAGCGCGCCTCGAAGCTCTCGGCCACGAAGTCGAAGACGGAGGCAACGTCCCAGTCGCAATTCCCGAACAAAAAAAAGAAGGCGACACGCACGCGAAATATTTAAAAGAAATTACCGCGACCTGCACTAAGCACGCAGAACTCGTGGTCAAAACGCTCGAAGCAGGAAAAGTTCCGCTGGCGCTTGGCGGAGATCACTCCATGGCCGCCGGAACCGTCTCTGGAGTCGCCGAATATTACCGCCGCCAGAATCAGTCCGTCGGCCTGATCTGGATCGACGCTCACACCGACATCAACACGCCCGACTCCTCCCCCAGCGGAAACGTTCACGGCATGCCGTTGGCCGCCCTGCTCGGCCTATGGCCCTCAGAGCTGGGAAATATTTTCAATTTCTCACCCAAGGTGAAGCCGCAGAACTGCGTGCTGGTCGGCGTGCGCGACATCGACGCGGTTGAAAAAGAAAACGTCCGCCGCGCCGGCATCGGCGTCTTCACCATGCGCGACATTGACGAGCGCGGCATGCGCACCGTGATGGAAGAGGCGCTGCGCATGGCCGGACGCGGCACTGCCGGTTACCACATTTCTCTCGACATGGACTGGGTCGATCCCGAAGACGCGCCTGGCGTGGGTACTCCTGTACGCGGCGGCGCCACTTACCGCGAAGCGCACCTCGCCATGGAAATCATCGCCGACCACGGCCGCATGCTGAGCTTCGAAATCGTCGAAGTGAATCCCGTCATCGACGAACACAACCGCACCGCCGATCTGGCCGTGGAGTTGGCGCTGTCGGCGTTTGGGAAGAAAATTCTTTAGGGCTGCTCGGTCGCTGCCTTTGCGTAGGTTGATGCTGACGAAAACCACATTTCTATTACCTTGCCGGATACGATCTCGACAGCCGGCCCGCTTCCGTTTCGCTTGTCTCCGCCTTCGTCGTAAAGTGTATATCTGTCTCCCTGTGCGGTAAGCTCCGTCACGCCCACGCTGAGATGCCCGCTACTTACTCCACCGGAGCCTTCAATCTCAGTGGCCTGGTCCAGCGGAATTACCCCCTCATTTGCGACCGGTGGCAGTAGCGACCCCCGAAATGTAAAGCTCCCGTCCGATTGGCGGCTGATCGAGGTTTCGCGGATCGACAAGCGGGCACCACTAGCAAACTTCAGCTGCTGTCGATGAACCGCTTCGGAAGATAAAGGGGGCGGCGGCCCTACCTCAGCGGCCATCGCCGGGATGCCCGACGTCTGCGAATCCGCAGTATTAGTCTCGGCCGGCGCCAACTCCTGCGGAAGGCGGGTCATCATCGGATCCCCAGCAAACGATTCTAACGGAACTACGCGGTCCAGCCGCCGATTTCGTGACGAGAAGAAGAACCCGGCACCCGCGATCTTGCGCTTTTCAACCCGTAGATGGAACATTTCTTCGGATACTGCGTATCTACGTTCAACTAATAGAACGAGAAGTTTGTAAACAGGAGGATTCAGACCGTGTACTCGCGCAGAATACTTTGTTTTTTGTTTCTGCTCCTTCCGGGAGCTTTCAGCCAGGGGGCATTTGCGGGCGAAGAATCCGGCGCTACGGGTTCGATCGAACCCAGCTTGCAGACTCTCGCGTCTGTCCGAGTATTCGAACCGGTGCACAAGGAGCCGGACGCCAAAGACACCACGCCACGCGAGGTAGACGAGTCCCAGTTTGTCCGGATCGGCGGGATAGATCAGTTCATCTCGATCCGCGGAAAGGACCGAAGCAATCCGGTGATCCTGTTTTTGCACGGCGGGCCAGCCAATGCTCAATCGCCGTTCCTTCAAGAATTCGCCCCGTGGGAGAAGGACTTCACGGTTGTGAACTGGGACCAACGAGGCAGTGGTAAGACTTACGGGAAGAATGGTCCCGCGACTCCGGGCATGGAAACGCCAGCCGCTACACTGGACCGATTGACCGCCGATGCGATCGAAGTCGCGGACTATGCGTCCCGGAGACTCGGCAAGAGGAAGGTCATTCTTGTAGGGCACTCATGGGGGGCGATCCTGGGACTCAACGTGGTCAAGCGCCGTCCGGATATGTTCTACGCATTTGTAGCGGCGGGCTTCCCGGTGAGTTGGAAACAATCGCTGGAGGATTCGGAGGCATGGGCTCGCCGCCAGGCAGTGTCCGCGCATGATGAGGCAACGCTCAAGGCGCTCGACCAGGCAGCCTCGCTGCGATTTGATGATTTGCAACGGCTCGGCGCAAGTGCCAAATACCGTATGACTGAGACTGATCTCGCATACCTGAAGATGCAGGATTCGATTATTAAGCCCTCCAACCCCGCCAAAGGAGATGCCGCAGATTGGGTGGCGGGCGGCGCCTTTACCGTTCCGAAGGTCATGCCGATCGTCTTCTCTTTCGACGCCAGAGCGTTAGGGCTGGATTTTTCTCTGCCCATCTTTGTGATCCAAGGGCGAGAGGACCATGTCGCATCTTTCGCTGAAACGGAAAAATATGTGGCCGAGATTAGCGCGCCACGCAAAGCGTTCATTCCGATCAATGGAGGACACTTCGCCTGCTTCACCGATCCCAAGGAATTTATTGAGGCGCTCCGTTTGCAGGTTCGCCCGCTGGCAGAGGACGCGGGCAGCAAATAAGGGCCGCTTCAGACACTGTACAGTCCCTGTTGCCAACCAGTAGGCCGGCCGCCTTATCGGTCTTGGCGGAGAAGAGTCGGAATGTTCGCTCTCGCAGAAAAAATCGCGATGTTTTGAATCAGAGTCATCAATCAGTCCATGATCACATGCCGTACAGGATCGTGATGAAACGGGCCCCCCACGATCGCCGCGATGAGGAGCAACACGCCGATCAAGGCCGCGAGAGCTGCTCCTGTGGGTCTATACCACGGTATGCTCTCAGCTTCGGTCAATCCGCAAGCTACGCAGCGCTTTGGGTAGAGCGGGATTGCGAACAGCCAAAGCCCGGCGGTGAGGACAACGGCGAAAAATGTCCCAAATCCGAGGGACCTCTTATAGCCCGTCAATTTCTGACAGTTAGGACAGAAGATCATTTGCATAACTGGCACCCACCGAGAGGACCGATTCAGAATCCGACTAGGCTGGACTATTCACCTGGCGGCCTTAGTGAGCCGGAACGGTATCAAAATCTGAAGCGCGAGGCAATTGCACGACCGTGCTAGTCATTGACGAGCACGGTCTTGCCCGTTCACACTGGAAGGTGATGGAAAAGATTCGAGTCGGCATCCTATTCGGCGGACGCAGCGGAGAGCACGAAGTTTCGCTGCTCTCGGCCGCGTCGGTTCTCAATGCAATCGATAAAGATAAGTACGAAGTGGTCCCCATCGGCATCACCAAGGACGGTCGCTGGCTGACGGCCGAGCACGCCGAAAATCTGCTCACTGGCAAACTCGTGCTCGAGCCACGCAACCTGCGTGCCGGCGATCCCGACACTACTTCTCCCGCGGCTGTGCTGGCCCGCGGCGAAGCCGTCGTCGTTCCACCCGAGCCTGTGCATCGCAGTCGCGGTCTGGTGCCATTTCAGACCGAAGCCACACTCACCCGCCGCGCCAGTGATCGCGCGATTAACGTCGATGTGATCTTTCCTGTGCTGCACGGCACCTTCGGTGAGGACGGTACCATCCAGGGCCTGCTCGAACTCGCCGACATTCCTTACGTCGGAGCGGGCGTGCTCGGCTCCGCTGCCGGCTTGGACAAAGACATTATGAAGTCGTTATTCATCGCCGCCGGAATTCCCATCGTGAAGCACGTCACGATTCTGCGAGCGGCGTGGGAGCGCGATCCGAAAAAAGTTCAGAAACTGGTCGAGAGCAAACTGAGCTATCCCGTATTTGTGAAGCCCGCAAATCTCGGCTCCTCCGTCGGCATCAGCAAGGCGCACAATCGCAAGGAACTCGGCCCAGCGATCGAAGAAGCCGCTAGGTTCGATCGCAAGATCGTCATCGAGCAAGGCGTCGGCGGAAAAAAAGAAAAAGCCCGCGAAATCGAATGCTCGGTCCTCGGCAACGACGAACCCGCTGCCTCAATTCCCGGCGAAATCGTTCCCGGCAAAGAGTTCTACGACTATACCGCGAAGTACGTCGACGAAGGTTCGCAGCTCATCATTCCCGCTAAGCTCACGAAGGCCGAAACGAAAAAAGTGCAACAACTGGCGATTGCAGCGTTTCAGGCTGTGGATTGTTCTGGCCTGGCACGCGTGGATTTTCTGATGGACCCCAAGACGCGGAAGATTTATCTGAACGAGATCAATACCATGCCTGGCTTCACCGCCATCAGCATGTATCCCAAGTTGTGGGCCGCATCTGGCCTGGAGTATGCCGACTTGATCGACCGCCTGATCGAACTCGGCATCGAGCGCCACGCGGACAAGAAGAAGAATCAATACAGCCGCTGACAAATATTGAAGATTGTCGATTTCCGATCATCGGTTTTCTGATTATTCATCGAGAACTGCGGCTGCTCCATTACTTTCCCGCTTCGCATTTAAAATTCGACGCATCATTCGTATCACCACTCCCTTTATATTTCGCAGCTTGCGGATAAGGGCACAGCGGCCGAGTCATCTTTGGATGCTGTTGATCTTCGCCAGCTTTCGAAGCAACGATAGGCCCCGGCGCCGTGCCCTTCTCCACCCACTGTTCCAGAGCCGCGTATACGCTGTGTTGCGGATCGTCAAAATTCAACTGGCCGTCTTGCCCAAAAGAATCCGCGCCCGGTCCACCGTCGCAATGCTGCATGCCCGGAACCATGTAGAGGCGCAGGAAAGAATCTGCATCGCCACGCCCCATTTTTGCTATGACCATGTCGTAATAATTTACAGTGTTGATCGCTGAAATCGCGGGGTCGTTCCACCCGTGATACACAATCATCTTGCCGCCCCGTGCCTTGAACGGACGCAGATCCGCATCGGTCGCGTTCAGCGCCTTTGCCGTTGTTTCCTCCGCCAATTTCAGCGCCGGATCGATCTTGAATGTCTTGAGATCCCAGCCGGAATCTTCATACACCATGTTCGAGAAATATCCGCTCGCGAAAAACGCCATCGCGCTCTTTCCCGGAGCCGGCCCGAGAATCCAGATTCCCCATCCGCCTTGCCCGTCTTCCGCGCCCGGCAAATAGCCGGGAAAAACTTCATGTCCCTGTAAATCGTGCGGCCCGGCATAAATCTTCTTCAGGGTCGCGACTTGCTTCCCGGTCAGGCACATTTCCGTGTCCTCACCCGCCTTGCACCGGATTGTCGCCGGATCAAAGCGGCACTGCCGCGGATCATTCAGGATTCCGTCGCGCACGTCGTCAAGCCCGTCGCACGCCGCCAGCACCGCCGCCGCGATTGCCGGGACCTTCGTCGCAGGAATATAACTCGCGGCGTCGGCGGTCAGGGCCTGCGTGTCGCTCGCCGCGGTAGAGAACAGCGCAGTCCAATAGTTCGCCGGCGCTCCCGCCAGAATTCCGTCATAATCCGCCGGATAGCGCTGCGCCTCCATCAGTGCTTCGCGTCCGCCGTCGGAGCATCCCACAAAGTACGAACGCTCTAGACTCTTCCCGTAAAACGCCGGAATCATCGCCTTGGCCACCCGCGTCATCTCATGAATGCCGCGATGCCCGAAGTCCGCGACTTTCTCGGGATGTCCCAGGGCCCACCGCGCATCAATCCCGGATGCAGAGTGTCCGGTGTCGGTGCCCGTGGCCGCATATCCGTTACTCACGGCGGCGCCGAGCGCCATGAAATCAATCGACCCCGCAAATCCTCCGTTGCCAATTCCTTGCAGCTTGCCGTTCCATCGGGATGAAGGCATCCAGACTTCGATTCTGATATTCGAGTCCGCGCTCGGCGTCGCGATCGCAACAACCCGGCAAAACGCGGGAACATGTTTGTAGGGCGCGGTCAGGTCGCGGCTTCCGCCCTCAGTCGGCGGCCCGGCGAAGCCGCCGGCGTCAACCATATCCGCGAAGATGATCTTCGCGTTCGGCAGGCTCACCTGCATCAGCTTGCCGCAAGCATTCTGGGCGAAACTACTCCCGCAGGCCGCGAGTAAGAACGACGCGACCGCCAGAGTGCAGCGAAGCAGCGGTAGTTTCATTGCGCTCCAGCCTTCGTCATAAACGCGGCTTGATCCGCCTTCAGCTTCTTCAACCCGTCCATCGGCAAATACACCATGTGCCCGGCTTCATACGTCGCAAACGAAATGTTGTCGCGATATTTCTGCGGAAGGTTGAGATGGTCGACCGTATAGTTCGCGGCATAATACGGCGTGGCCAGATCGTAATAACCCTCCATCACCAGGATCTTCAGATAAGGATTTTTCACGATCGCCTGCCGCAACGCCGAAGCCGTGTCCGGAAATCCCTGGCCCGCCGATCCCCAATCCCAGGTGTCGCCGGGACCGGTGCGCGGGGCGCGCACGTTATACGGCATGTCGACTTTGTATCCCAACTCCGTGCGTAAATAATTGTTGAACACCGAAGTAAACGGTGGCCCTGTCGCCGCACCCGTCGGATCGTAAAACGGAGTATCGAGCAAACCATTGGGATCGGGCCCGGTATAGCGTGCGTCCAGTCGTCCCACGCGCACTTTCTGATCAATCAACAGATAGTGCGTGAATTTCTGAACGTTGATGCGCAGGTTCGCTTCGTCGATCACTTCCTTGCTCAACCCGGTGAAGCGCGCCAGTTGGTCGATCACCTTCTGCCGTTCGTCCGGCGTGAGCGAGTCGCCCTTATCGAGGGCCCGCTCATACTCCGTCGATGTCCACTGCTCCGATTCCTGCCGGGCGCGATTCATGTCCTGCGCCAAGTCGGGCGCAAGTTTGTGGTGGTAGCCGGCGATCATGGTGAATGACGGAATCAGAAACACGTAAGGCTGATCGTTGGTAAAGTTCTCCTCCAGCGTTTCGAAATTCAGCACAGTCGACAGCAGCGTGATCCCGTTGAAAGAAATCCCGCGGTCAGCCAGGTAGCCGGCAATGCCCGCCGAACGCGTGGTTCCATAACTTTCACCGAACAGGAACAGCGGCGACGCCCACCGTTCATTGCGCGTAATGTACAACCGGATAAATTCGCTGAACGACTCAATGTCGCCCTTTACTCCCCAGAAGTGCTTGAACATTTCAGCGTCCGCGGCGCGGCTGAAGCCGGTGCCGATCGCATCGATCATCACCAGGTCGCTCTTATCGAGCACGGTGTAAGGGTTGTCCTCCATGCGATATGGCGCGGGCGGCATGAATCCGTCTGGCTGCAGAACCACTCGGCGCGGACCGAGCGCTCCCATGTGCAGCCAGATCGACGCCGACCCCGGACCGCCGTTGAACGCAAAGGTCAGCGGCCGCTTAGCCGCGTCCTGGCCGTCAACCGTGTACGCCTCATAAAACATTTCCGCTTCGATCTTGCCGTCGCCGCGCTTGATCGGCAGCCGCCCCACGGTCGCCGTATACGTCAGCAATTTCCCCTCGACCGTGATCTGGTGGTGCGTCACAACCGGAGGCATCTCGGTCATGTCGTAGTGCTCTTCCTTGTCTTTCTCCTTATCGGGAGCACCCTCACGAGGCGCGGACTTCGCCTCAGGAGCGGCTTCCAGCTTGATCGGGTTCTCCGCGGGCTTTTCGGAAGACTGTGCCGGCGCCGCTTTTTTCGAGGCCGCAGCTTTAGGAGCGTCAGTTTGTTGAGCCGAAGCAGTTGCGCAGAACATTGCCGGCACTACGCAAGCCAGCGCGAGCGCAGAGAACACGGCGGAAAGTTTTTTCATGGCTTCATCCCCGCGAGAGGTGGATTCGCGACCAGATTCCGAGGACAAGAATGCCCGACCGGATTCTCTGGACTCCACGCGTGGGAGGAAGTGTACACCACACCCCGGTCAGGGGAGCCGGATGACGGCACTTCGAATCCTGCGTCTCACTCAGTGCAACTGCCCGTACACAGACAGCATTCCCTGGCACGCCGGCGTCTGCGCCGTAGCCAGGAAGCTTGCCGTGCAGGTCACATTGGGGCCGCCCGGCATCCCCGGCGCATAAGCCGTCGTTCCGCCAGCCACAAACACAAATCCGTTCGCCACCGTAGGTGCGACAAATTTCACCGCCCCAGGCCCATAGTTCGAAGCCATCGCACTGCTCGCCCACAGTTCCTTCAGCGTCGTGATGCCTTTCACAGTCTGCGGAACCGCCTGATAAGCCGTCAGGATTGCCGGCCTGGCCGCGGTCGCCTGAAACACATCTTTATTATTGGGCGTCCACTTCCCATAGCCGCTGGTGTTAATCGTCCACAGAATTCCCGTGCTCGACGCGCTTCCATTCCACGAGATCGCCGGCACTGGACCGGGCCAGCCATAAGTTTGCGGGATCGTTTCAGGCACGCCTGGAGTATTGAACAACCCGCTGGAGTTCATCTGATACGCCAGCATCGTGGTCGGGGAAGTGCTGGCCCCGGCTCCGGCAACGTAAAGATAGTTGAGCGAAGTCCCCGGCCAGAACGCGGTCGCGCCATGAATTCCCGGCGAGACCAGGATGGTGCCGAGATTTTCTCCGGCATTCACGCCCTGAAAGCACTGCGCAATCGCGCCGTTTCCCGGCGTGGAAGACTGAGTGCAAGCCGTATTGGCTTCGTTCGACGGCTGCAGCCCGGCACACTCATAGCCGCATCCATCCCACCCACCCATCATCGTTTGGGGAGTATTTCCCGTCTGCGTGCTGGCGCAGATGGCGTAAATCACGCCCTCTTTGCCGCCCGCCACCAGTTCCTGATTCGTTCCGCACGCATTCGTAACTCCGACCGGAGAAATCAGCGTCACTCCACCCGACCCCAGGTCCAGATCGCCAACTCCGTTCCCTGTGCCCAGACTGAAAGAAAAACCGCTCGGGCAACTGTCCGGCCCGTAGGTCGAGCACACTGTCACTCCGCCGAGATTCAGCCCGTTGTAGTCATTCGGCGTGTAGTAATCGACTGGCGTCAGTCCGGTCGTTCCTCCGCTCGCGATCTTTACCACGCTCTCGCCAAAATTTGTAGCCCGCGTCTCCGCGCCGTTCCAGGTTCCGTTCGCCACCGCAACATAAACGTTGCCCGACGCGTCGACGGCAGGCGCAGCCCCACCCATCCACAGGCCGCCATTCTGGTCGGTCTGCCCGGCTTCGGTATCAAACACCCAGTTCGAACTTGAGATCGGCGTAAACGTCTGCGTCTTGTAAGAAAAACTCAACCCCGCCAGATAACCGCTGTAAGTGCCCAGGTCGCAGTACGATCCAAATCCAGCGTACACATTCACTACGCCTGTGCCGCTGCCCTTGGCCAGCGCCAGCCCCGGCCTCTGGTTCTCGTTCGCGGCATTGATCGGCGACGGAAATGCCCCCGACATATCGTAGGGCGAGTTGGTGGCCTCCGTGCCCGTATTCAACGCGATGGCATGCATCCGGTATTTATAGAGGTAAGTATTATTTCCGTTCGGCACCTGGTGCGCGCTCACCACATACATCACCGGCGGCGTCACCGACGTATCGATCACCGGCGTGCTCATGATGCCGGTTTGGGGAACGTTGTTGCTGCAGGGAAAATTCTTATACAGCGGATTCGCTGTGAAGGGAATCGCGTACTCGCTCCCGAATTGATTCGTGCCATTCAGCCCCAGAGCCCAGCACTGCGTGAACTGAAAACTGCCGCCCACGGTGTAGCTGTAAGTAAACGCATAGACCGTATTATTTTCCGTCGCCACCAGCACCAGGTTGTAAGGCCCGGCCGTAGCAGGGCAACTCGTCGAGTTCACCGTCACTCCACTCAGATACAGCGGCTGAGCATAAATCAGCCCGTCCACCGTGACCGTCCCACCGGGGAGCAGCCCGAACTTGCTGGCATTCACGATCGACGGTGTGAGCACCGCCTCGTTCGAATTCACCCCGTCGCGCGCATTGTCGTTGTGGTAAGTGCTCACACATGCGCTACCCGCAACCTTGCAGGCCCCCGGCGTCCCGCTGAAGGGATGCTGCGCCCACGCCGGCGCCGCAAAAAAACCGGCTCCAGTCAGCGCTGTTGCGAGAATGCCAGATAAGACGAGGAAATTTTTCACGATGGCGCGGACGTGCGGGGTCGAACGACGAGACGAGGTTACCAAGGAGTACCTCCTGGGGGATCGCGGAATTTCCTACGGGGCCGTTGATGCCGATTGGAGGAGGGCAAAAACCGGGTGTACAGAATGACTTGCCCCCGGTCGATTGTCAATGGGCAGATCTAATGAGAAAGCCGCCAGGAAGCCCGTCTATGGCTCAATCCGAGCGGCCGCCATTTGACCTGCTCTAATCTTTCAACCCGACTCGGCTCAGCAGGGCGAGATAGCGCGGATCGGACCGCAGGTTATCGATCCGCAAATCTGACCTCAGATACCACGACAGGTCGAGCGCCTTCTCCTGATAAGACTTCTCCAGGAACTTGAAGGCGGCATCCTTCTCTCCCAGCGCTGCATACAAAGTCGCAATCATGTAGGGCGAAACGTAAGTCGTGGCCGATTTTTGCTCGAAGTCGTGCAGGATCTTCTGGGCTTCAGATCTTCTCCCCATCCCGGCATAGGCGTGGGCCAGAGCCGCCGTGGCATCCTGGTCGCCGCCGGACAACTCCACCGCTTTTTGATACTCCGAGATCGCTTCCAATCGCTTTCCTGTGGCCTCGTAGGCGACGCCGAGATAGAAATGCTCAAACCATTCATTCGGATTGGCAGCGACTCCTCTTCGGCTTGCTTCCAGAAGCTGATCAAAATCGCGCAGTTGATAATCAACCGCCGATTCGGTCAGGGCCGAGTTGACGCTGGTATCCAACTGCAGGCTCTTGGCCACTTCCGCTTCCGCTTCGGACCTTCGCCCCCGGAAGGCGAGATAGGCCGCGCGATCTTCATGGGCGCAGCTGTAACTCGGCGCCAGAGCGATGGCGCGGTTCAACTCGTGTTCGGTCGCGTTCCAATCCCAGTCGTAGCGCCAACTCAACACTGCGAGCGTGTCGTGGGCTTCGCCAATGCTGTCGTCCAGAGTCAGAGTCTGCCGCACCGCGTCTTCCGCCGGACGATAACTGGACGCGGGCGACACATGCCGGAATATTGCTAAATACAAGTAAGAGTCCGCCAACCCCGAGTGGGCCAGAGCGAATTCTGGATCTTTTCGAACCGCTTCTTCGAAATAGGTCTTCGCCGTATTCAGAGACTGCGCCATTCCGAACTGGTTCCACAGGTGATAACGCCCCTTAAGGTAAGCGTCGTAGGCTTCTGGATCGACCGGACGTGCCGCATTAAACCGAGCCTGTTGCTGCGGCGTAATCTGCGCGCGAACTTGTTGCGCGATCGCCTGCGCCACCTCGCTCTGCATGCTCAGCACGTCGCCCAGGTCACGATCATAGGTCTCGGCCCAAAGATGCTTGTCGGTGGGCCCGTAGAGTAGCTGCGCCGTAATCCGCACGCGCTGGCCCGAACGCATCACTGATCCTTCAATGATCCCGTCCACGTTCAGTTCCCGGGCAATCTCGGGCAACCCTTTCTGGGTGCCCTTGTATCGCATGACAGAAGTTCGGGAGATGACGCGCACGCCGCCAATCTTGGCTAAGTCGGTGATCAGCTCGTCGGTCATCCCGTCTGCGAAATATTCCTGGGAGGGATCGCCGGAAAAGTTATCCAGCGGCAGTACGGCGATGGAACGCAGCGCAGGTGTGGCCGACACGCGAAATAAAAGCGACGGTCTTAACAGAAGAATTGCTCCGACGGCCACGGTCAGCAAGAGCGCAGCGACGAGAATCCCGCGAAGCCGGCTTCGAACCGGCACCGGCGGAGCTGCCCACGAAGATGACGGAGCGCTTGCAACCGGCGGAGGTGTTTCCTCGGTGCCAATTCTTTCGACCGTGCCGATAAACCTGTATCCCCGCCGCGGCAGCGTTTCGATGTAGCGCGGAGTGCCCGCCGAGTCTCCCAGCGCCTCGCGCAGGCGCGCAATCGAGTTGTGCAGGCTGTGGTCGAAATCGACAAACGTTTCGGCAGGCCAGACTTGAGCCCGAAGTTGCTCGCGGGTCACGAGCTCGCCGGGGCTGTTCAGCAGCGTCGCGAGCACTTGAATCGGCTGGCCCTGCAGGCGCAGCTTCACGCCAGCTTTTCGCAGCTCGCTGGCCCGAACATCGAGCTCAAAGCCATCAAACCGCAGCATGCGCGAGGTCGGAGCCGACGCCAACATACGAACTCACCCCAAGGCTAACAAGGCTACCACATGTCGCGCCCCTTAAGGACCGCTCAGTGAAACCGCTAACTTCAGCCATTTCTTGTAGTTATCCGTGGAGGAATTTTTGGGGAACGAAGGGGGCCGCAAGCATTGATCGCCTTACAGCTTCCATGCAACATGAGCACGAATCCGCTGCAGAAGCCCGCGGCGGAAGTTTTCAAAAGCTCGAAACCGAGAAACAGAGAACTATCAGATCTTTAACGACGAAACAAAAAGGAAAAACTTTATGAAAATGCCAATCTCCCAGCTCGTGCAGAAAAATATGTCGCGAATCCTGACCCTGGGTTTGCTCAGCAGCTTGATTCTCGCCACTCCGCTGTTCGCCGCCGAAAAACCAGCTCATCACGCCTCTCATGATGCCCCCGCCCCAGCCACGCTGGTAACGGCCGTTCGCAACGGAACCCGCCAGTACATCAACGTCAACAACGCCGTCGCCGCCGGCTACGGATCGTTTCTCGGCTGCGTCGCCGGCACCGACCACGGGGCCATGGGCATTCACTACGTCAATGGCACGCTGCTGGCCAATCTCACGCTCGACCCCGCGCAGCCGCAGGCCTTAATCTACGAACCCAACAACGGCAAGATGACCCTCGTCGGCGTGGAGTTCATCCTGGACTCGGCGAGCTGGCTCGCCGCCAATAACGGCGTTGCTCCGGTGCTCGACGGACAAGTTTTCAATTTCGTCCCCGCACCCAATCGCTTCAACATCAATTCGTTCTTCGAGCTCCACGTCTGGGCCTGGCGCGATAACCCGCAAGGCTCGTTCGTAGACTGGAACAACGTAGTAACCTGCGACAACCAGTAGCAAAAAACGATCTCTCGCAACGATCTGCCACCAGAGAGGGCGCCCCATGTCTCGCGCTTTTGCGAGACATGGGGATTTCCATTCGAAAACCTGCCAAGTGATGTGATCCCGCACGAAGCACCCCAAAGTGATGTTCATCCAGCACGAACGCATCCGCAAAGTGATGTTCATCAAGCACGAACGAACCCCAAAGTGATGTCATCCCGCAGGAGCGCGCCCAGCGCTACCAGGAAACCCTGATAGCCGTCCGCACAGATGCGAGGAGCGACTACAGCGCTTGCTGCGCAGGTATTCCCATCCACCTCTCCACGACGTCGGCCCACGTAAGGTCCCTCGCCCGGCGAACCGCCGCGACTCAGAATGACAGTCGCAAGACGTAACGGGAAACCAAGCCGAATTTCCTCTTGACTCCACCAGTGTGCATTTTGTAGCATCCTACTAACAAGTTCGTCCTCCACTTCGGTGAAGGGCGGACCTGAATTTCATGCAGAGTGGCTGAGGGACGAGCCCTGTGACGCCACGGCAACCGATCTGGGATCATATATCCCAGATGACTGGTGCCAACTCTCTCCTGGAAACGGGGAACATGGGATTCGGCATGCGCGCTCTATTTTATTTCGCATTCCGACCTCTTTTCCTTTTCAGGATAAAGAGGCCTTTGCTTTTTAGGCCGCTTTTTTGAGGCTCGTCATCGGCGACTCGCTGCTTTTTGAACAAGCAAGAAAGCGAGTAGCACATGTCTAACGATTCGGCGAACTACGAACTGCGCTGCCGGGAATGCGGACGCACCTGGGGCAACCAGCCCCGCTCCATCTGCGACGATTGTTTCTCTCCTCTGGAAGTGGCCTACGACTACGACGCGCTAAAGCCGCAATCGCCGCAGGAACGTTCAGTCGTGAGAGCATTTCCCAGCGGCCGCCGAACATGTGGCGCTACTCCGAACTGTTGCCCCTCCCCCAGGGCTTTGAATCGCGGCTGCCGGTCGGCTTCACTCCACTGTTGCAGGCTCCACGTCTGGCGGCAAAGCTGACGGGTTCAACAGGAAGTGGGCCGGCTGCCGCGAAGAATCTCTACCTCAAGAACGACGCCGTCTGCCTGCCCACGCTGAGCTTCAAAGACCGCGTGGTCGCCGTGGCGATCGCGCAGGCGAAGGCCTTCGGATTCGACACCGTGTCCTGCTCCTCGACCGGAAACCTGGCCAACGCCGTCGCCGCGCACGCCGCCCGCGAAGGACTGAAAGCCTGGATCTTCATCCCCTCCGACCTCGAGCCCGCAAAAATTCTCGGCACCAACGTGTTCGGCGCGAAAGTCGTACGCATCGCCGGCAACTACGATCAAGTCAACCGCCTGTGCTCGCAGATCGCGGACGAACACCACTGGGGCTTCGTCAACGTCAACCTGCGCCCCTACTACGCCGAAGGTTCGAAAACCGTCGGCTTCGAAATCGCCGAGCAACTGGGCTGGCGCCTGCCCGACAACGTAGTCTGCCCCATGGCCGGCGGATCGCTGATCGTAAAAATCAAGAAGGCATTCGACGAACTGGTCAAGCTCGGCCTGGTCGAAGGCAAAGAAGTAAAGTTCTTCGGCGCGCAAGCCACCGGCTGCTCTCCGATTTCGACCGCAGTCAAGACCGGCAGCTCCGAGATCGAGCCGCAGAAGCCGTCGACCATCGCGCGCTCGCTGGCCATCGGCAATCCCGCCGACGGGCATTATGCGATCAAGGTGATCAAAGGCAGCGGCGGATGGAGCGAAGACGTCAGCGATCCCGAAGTCATCAACTCGATCCAGTTGCTGGCCGAAACCGAAGGCATCTTCACCGAAACCGCCGGCGGCGTAACCGTCGGCACCGCCGGAAAACTCTATCGTCAGGACCGCATCAATCCCGAAGAAACCACGGTCCTCTGCATCACCGGCAACGGCCTGAAGACCACCGACGCGCTCGCCGGCATCTACCCCACCGAGCGCGCAATCGCCCCGAAACTGACGGAGTTCGAAAATTATCTGCAGCAGGTGATAAGCGAAACCGAAACCCCGGCGGAAATCCCGGGAGTCGTCGCCACGGGTGTGGGAGCATAAAGCAGGCGAATAGAGCGAGAACGAGGAGGACATGGCACAACTCGAATATCTCTGCGACCTCCGCGGGTTTTCTCTGCGTACTCCGCGATTAAAGGCTTTGGATCCTGGGGCAAGTCAAAACACTTTAAGCGCTGAGCACGCCGAGGAGGTCCGCAGAGTTCGCAGAGAAATTCAAATTAAGCCACTTCCCGCGGGAGCGTAACCCATGCCAATCACCGTACAAATTCCGACCGCCCTCCGCCGCCACACCGAAAATATAGGCTCAATAACCTGCGCGGCATCCAACCTCGGAGAACTCTTCTCCATCCTCGACGAAAAATTCCCCGCCCTGAAGCCGCACCTGCGCGACGACCAGGGCCAGGTCCGCCGCTTCCTCAACATCTACGTGAACGAAGAAGACATCCGCTTCCTCGGCGGCCCCACCTACGCCTTCCAGGAAGGCGACGAAGTCCTGCTGGTCCCCTCAATCGCCGGCGGGGCGAGATAAGCTGGCGGCCTCGCTGAATTGCGACTCAGCGGCGCTGCAGCTTGCACTAGGGTATATAATTCGCGCCGCGGCTGCGTTCGAGAGTCAGGAGGCGTCGATGCCCATCGAGAAGCGACCGGCGAATCCATTGCCCCGCGACTACGTTCCAACGGGCGGAATTCCCTACAAGGTCAAGACCCGCGACGATCTCGGGTCGGTTGCCAGGGAAAACGGAGTTCCCGAGCATGTTCTAGTGGCGTTCAATTTCGGTACGAACGATCCTAGAGAAATTAATTGGTACCTGAGGCGAAACGTGGGCTGCATCCGAGCCACACACGATCACAATAACTGGATGTTTACGTCGGAGGCAAAACCAGGAATCATCTACTTACCCCCACCTTGGCATCGCCCTTCATTCCCCACGACGGTTTCCCCAGTGCTCCCCAAACCTGTACCCCAGAAGTCGTTGCTGAAAGACGTATGGGCTGGGTTGGGAAAGTCTCACTCGGGCGACCTCTTCGTGATTGGCGCCCACGATCTAACAGCCAGGGTGTATAACCTCGGCGACGACCTATCACACGTGCGCAACGCCACAGTCAACTTCAACGGCTGGAAGTTTGGAATCGGCCTTGGAGCCGACGTCGGTCTCGTGCTCGTGTTGGCTCACGGCTACCCGGAGGCCAAGGACATGATCGGAGTTTCAGGAGACAAAGACTTTGATATATCGATTGGTACGAGACTGGGAGATTTTCTCAAGGACATCAAGGGCATCGGAAAAGTAGTTGACGGGATCGAGAAATATAAAAAATTGCGCTATACGGTGGAGAACGCCCTTAAGGACCGTGCGTTTAGCGAGACCGGAATCTACACGATCCCGATTCCTTTTGCCGGAATTGGCCTGCACCTTTGGGCCGGATACAAGTTTGGCGACGTGAGAATTTTCAGCACGGGCCAGGGTGTACCTTAGTCCATGCGTTGCAGCCAACGGGCCGCGAGTTTTTGTTAAAGATCGTTGGCTAAGGCTCGGTCGGTGCCGTCACCGTCCCCGTCGACAGATGCAGCTCCTTCGTCCGATCAATCACCCACTGCGGAAACGCCGGACCGCCCTGCGGAATCTTGCCCTGCGTGATCGCCCAGTGCTCGAGCCAGCCCGTGCCTTCCTCTCCGACATAAGTGTCGGGCAGGCTGTAGGCCGGATCGCCCAGCGCGTCTTCGAGCGTGATGAAGCGATATCCACGCTTGCGCAGCAGATCAAGTAACTCGCCGATGTGGTCGGCCTCCAGATTGCTCGCGTGCAGCAGCAGAATCTGTTTCGGCTCGTAGCCCACAACCTTCACGGAAAGTTGCTCGGCATACGCAATCGCCGCGTCGTGATGCGCCAGATATTCTTTCACGATCTGCTGCTGCAGCGCCGTGTCGTTGCGCTTCTTGGCATCTTCATAAAGCCCGGCAAACATCCAGTCCCAGCCGTCGAGCGTGACTGGCGCGATGCGGTATCCGCGCTCCACCAGAAACGCCTCAGCCTGGCGTCGCGTCTGCAAATCGCGCCCAGTATCAAGATACGGGTGCCGAAAATATCGCAGCTTCATCTTGCGCTGCGCCAACAGCATGCGAGTCACGCTCTCGCCCTGAATCACCTCGTCCTCCCACGCCTTCAACCCAACCTGATTCAGCGACGCATGACTGAACGTGTGATTGCCCAGCTCAAACCCATAGTCCAGCCACATCTTCAGTGCCGCAATTCGCTCGTCGACTTCGCCGGTATTGTAGAGTTTTTTCTCGTTGACGAAGCCGACCACCGGGATCTTCTGATCCCGCAGCGTCCCCAGCAGCTTGAGGGTCATCGCCGTAATGTCGGCCGCAGGCAACCGATCGGCCATCCCCGCGGGCAGATCGTCAATGGTGATCGCGACCTGACGATCAGCTCTTTGTGCACTCTGCGCGGTCACAGCGCAGGGGAGGAGGCAGACTGCACACAACACCGCAATCAGAAACAAGCGTGGTTTCATCGAAACGGACCTCATCGTCGTCATAACAGCGAACCGGGTATTAGAACACGAAATCTTCGTTTTTCCGGACCAGATGTGACGGCCATTCCGGCCGCGCTTTTTGCGGCTAGGACGGAGCGTCGATTCCGATGCCACGCCAACTTCCAGCCAAAGAAGTTGTGCATCTCCCGCTTCCGTGTATAATCTAACTAACCGGTTAATTAAGCGACTCTCGATCCCAAACATGGCCCGCCTCTTCCAGCATCGTCACGTACTGCATCCCCGCATGGGTACCCGCGGCCAGCCGGAAGAGAGCCGCGCCGCCATCTTGCAGGCCGCCGCCAAGGAGTTCGCCGAGCACGGCATTGCTGGCGCCCGCACGGACGCGATTGCCCGCGAGGCTAAAGTCAATAAGGCGCTGCTCTACTACTACTTCAAGGACAAAGAAACACTCTACGGCGCGGTCCTCGACGAAGCCTTCTCCGGCCTCAAAACCACAGTGTTCCGCGCGCTTGACGGCGACCAGCCGCCGCGCCAGAAGATCATGGCCTACGCCGGAGCGTATTTCGATTTCATTGCCTCCAATCAACTTTATCCTCGCCTGATGCAGCGCGAGATGATGCGGGCGAAGGAAGGCCACTCCGTCCATATCGACAAAATCATTAAGAACTACCTTCAGCCGATCTTCGGCCGGGTCAGCGAAGTCATGCGCAAGGGCATCGCTGACGAAGAATTTCGTCCGGTGAACCCCGTGCACTTCGTGCCTTCGATGGTCGCCATGATTGTCTTCTATTTCAGCAGCGCCCCCATGATGCAGCGAATCGTTGGCTTCAATCCGCTTACCCCGGAACGCATCGCCGAACGCCGCGCCGCAGTGCTGGACTTCATTTCCGCCGCCTTGTTCAAAGCGGAACGGCTAAAAACGGAGCGGCTTAAGACAGAACGCAGCCAACCCAAACGCCATACCCAACGCCACGCCATTCAAGGAGCACGCTCATGAGCGCGCGCAACCGTTTCATGATTCTTCTCGGCATCATTTTTGCGATGGCCGCGACTTACTACTTTCTGACCGTCGACCACTCGCGCGATCTGGTGCTCATCGGCACCGTCGACGCCAATCAGGTCATCGTCAGCGCGCAGGTCGAAGGCCGCATCCAGAAGTTGCTGGTCGACGAAGGCACTCCGGTCAAAGCCGGAGACCTGATCGCCGTGCTCGATCCATCCGAGCTCGCTGCGCAGGAAGCTGCATCTGCGGCCACCATCGCCAGCCTGCAAAATAAAGTCACGGAGATGCAGGACACCGAACAATCCACCTCGGGCTCCACTTCCAGCGACGTGGCCAACGCGCAAGCCAAGCTGTCGTCGGCCAAGGCGCAGTTACTGCAAGCCAAGGCCGCGCTCGACCGCACCGCGAGCGACAGCCGCCGCGCCATCGAACTGGCCAACGCTGGAATCACTTCCGATCAGGAAAAAGTGCAGGCCGAAACCAATCTGCAGGCCGCGCAGGCCACAGTCCAGGCACAGCAGGAGCTGGTGAAGGCCGCAGAGGCCGACCTGAATTCCGCCGTCGCTCGCACCCACCAGGCTAACGCGGCGAAGAGCACGGTCGCATCGACCGAAGCTGATTTGAAAAATGCAGTCGCGCTGAAAAATCAAGCCGCCGTACGGCTCGGTTATACGAACGTTTACGCGCCGGTCAGCGGAACAGTTTCCGTGCGCGCTGCGCGGCAGGGAGAAGTGGTCAACATCGGGGCGCCCATCGTCACCATCGTCGATCTCAGTGACACCTGGGCGCGAGTCGCGATTCCGGAAACCTACGCCGACCACATCGGCTACGGCGATGTGCTGCGCGTGCGCTTGCCCGGCGGCACCGTAATGAGCGGCAAAGTATTTTTCAAAGGAGTGGAAGGCGACTTCGCCACCCAGCGTGACGTGAGCCGCCGCAAGCGCGACATTAAAACCATCGTGCTGAAAGTTCGCATGGAAAATCCAAAAGGCGCGTTTGTGCCCGGCATGACGGCTGAAGTTCTGGTTTCGCCCGAGCAACTGAAAGGCGGCGGCACACAGAGCGCGGCCGCGGAGCAACGCTGATGCCGGAGTCGAATCAAAACTCGCCGGCAAGCGCGCCCAGTTCCACGCTGGAGAAGCCGGTCTATGATCCCACGGCGCCGTCGGCCATCGACGTCGAACACATCGTCAAGAAATACGGCGACTTCACCGCCGTCAACGACGTTTCCTTCAGCGTGAAAGAAGGCGAAATCTTCGGCCTGCTCGGACCCAACGGGGCAGGGAAGTCGACGCTGATCCGCATGATGACCACGCTGATCCCCATCACTTCAGGGTACGCGCGTATCGCCGGACACGACGTCGCCAAAGAACCGAACGCGGCGCGCCGCATGATTGGCGTGATTCCGCAGGCACTGACCAGCGATCTCGACCTCACCGTCGAAGAGAACATGAACATTTACGCCAAGCTCTACGACGTCCCGGCAAAAGAGCGGAAGCAATCGATCGAGGAGCTTCTGGAATTAGTCGACCTCACGAAGTGGCGCAACGCCGCCACAAAAACGCTCTCCGGCGGCATGCGCAGGCGGCTGGAAATTGCGCGGGGCCTGGTACACCATCCCCGAATATTTTTCCTCGATGAACCCACCACCGGACTCGATCCGGTCTCGCGCGTCGCGGTGTGGGAAATGTTGGGCAACATCAAAGCGCATCGGCAACTGACGATTCTGATCACGACGCATTACATGGACGAAGCCGACCGCTTGTGCGACCGCATCGCGATCGTCGATCACGGCAAGCTGGTGGCGCTCGACGCGCCGATGGCTCTGAAGGCGAGCGTGCCCGGCTCGAACGTCATCGAAGCGCAATTCGAAAATCCCCCCGCCGATTGGGAGCAGCGCCTGCACGGCCTCAACGAAGTCACCTCCGTGCAGCACGAAGGCGCAGGAATGTTCCGCGTACTCACCGGCAACGGCTCGCGCACCACCACCGAGATGGTCGAAATGGCCGTCCACAGCAAGGTGCAGGTGAAGTCGCTGTCGGTGCAGAACACCACGCTCGACGATGTCTTCGTGCACTACACCGGCCGGCAGCTGCGCGACGAGCTGCAAAAAGCGTACGCATTCGTAATGCCGCAGCGGCCGGGGTTGCAGCCATGAAGAGTCCTGAGTCCCGAGTCGTGAGTCGCGAGGGTCGGCAGCGCAGGCTGGCGGCGTTATGAGTCAGGGCGGTTACAAAGACTTGATTGCCTGGAAGAAAGAGGTGACGGCGATTTACGACGCCACTGAAAGCTTTCCATCGCACGAGCAGTTCGGCCTCACCAGCCAACTGCGACGGGCCGCTGTGTCGGTGCCCAGCAATATCGCCGAAGGAAAAGCTCACTACTCCAACCGTGATTTTGTGAGGTTTCTACGCCACGCGCGCGGCTCGCTGGCTGAAATCGAAACGCAAGTCCTAATCGCACAACAGCGCCGATACCTGGCTGACTCAACCACCGCAAAGTCAGCGCAGCAACTGGATGAGCTAGGCCGCATATTGAGTGGTTTGATCAATTCACTAAAGGATCGCGAGGGGCCTCAGGACTCGCGGCTCGGGACTCAGGACTAGTTATGAATCGAATGATGGCCATTGTCGAGCGCGAGATGCGCAAGTTCTTCCGTTCGCCGGCGCTGATGCTCGCGTCCATGATCTTTCCGCTGGTGCAGCTGATCATTCTCGGCAACGCCTTTGGCGGAAAAATTCGCGACGCCCGCGTCGCCATCGTCGACCAGGACGGTGGCCCGCAGGCGCTGCGCGTGCGCGAAGCCTTCGACTCCGTTCGCGCCAACATTCGCACCTTCCTCCCCATCAATTACGACAGTGACAAGCAGGCCATGGAGGACGTGCGCAACGGCAAGCTCGAAGGCGCGGTCATTATTCCGCCGCAATTTTCGCGCCGCGTGTACGAAGAGAACCATCCCCGCATCGCGCTGATCGTCGACAACAGCGACAACTTCATGAGCTCCGCGGTCGAGAGCGAACTAACCGACCTGACCAACGCCCTCAACCAGCCCACCGTTTCTCCACGCATTCTGCAGCAGACCGCGCTCGATATCGTCGAACTCTATCCCTACATCGAATACATGAAATTCCTGCTGCCCGGTTCGCTCGCGCTCGCCATGTTCGTGTCGGTGATGATCGGCGGCGGCATGCTCTACATCGACGACAAAGCCCGCGGCGTCCACGAAGGCTACCTGGTTACGCCGATCACTAAGCTCGAGCTCGTTCTGGGACTGAATCTTGCTGGCGCGATCAAAGCCGTGATGACCGGCATCATCATCGTGTTCATCGGCTCGCTGATGGCTGGAGTTGGAACCATCTTCAATCCCATGACCATCTTCGGTCTGCTGATCATGATCGTCCTGACCTCGCTGGCCTTCAACACTATGATGTTTCTGCTAATGGTTCGCATCGAAGATCCGCTGGTGCCGCGAGCCATGTTCGGCATTCTCAACACGCTCCTGTTTTTTCCCAGCGGCTCGGTCTATCCCATCCAGGCGTTTCCCAAGTGGCTGCGGGTCATCGCAAAGTGCGATCCCTTCACCTATGCAGTCGACGGCTTCAAATGCCTGCTGCTGAAAGAAACGACGCTCTCCGCCGTATGGGGAGACATGCTCTTTCTCTCCATTTTCGCCGCGGTCACGCTGGGCATCGCCATTCCGTTGTTCAAGCGAACCCTCTAGCCGACTGAGGAATTGGAATTTGGTGATTGGGAAATTGTCGAGGAAAAGTGCGTCCGGAATTTTCAAGGCTCTAACGTCCGAGGCGACGATAGACCAGTGGCGCGTAGCGAAAAACACCGAGAATGAAAATAGGGAGGAGAGACGCCGTTGCCCAATCGAAGCGATGATGACGCACAGCCTCGTAGATCGTCATGCTCGTCAGCATTCCGAGCATGAACAAATCAAGAAGCAACACAACGAATACCGATCTCAGTGACTGAGTTTCGAGGATGCGAGTGTCCCAGCCTCGGTTTAGATACTCAAACGAATCAAGCACGCGGCTCATTGATCCAGTGTAGCGTTGATCGACATTCTCTCCTAGAGCCTTTAGATACGTTTCCGGGAACTTTTCCCATCCCCCCCGTGTCCGTTATGCTAGAGAGGTATGACACTTCTGGACGCTAAAGAGTACGACCCGGCAAAAGCCCGGAAACGCACCATACGAATCGTTTCGGCCATCGTGATCGTGCTGTTCGTGGCCGGATTTCTCTGGTGGAATCGCTACTGGCCCGAAGAGCGCGTCGCCGGCCACTTCTTCGCGGCGCTGCAGAAGCAGGACTACAAAACCGCCTACGCCATCTGGATGCAAGACCCCGAGTGGCAGCAGCATCCCCAGCAACATCCGAAATATCCGTTCAACGAGTTTTATCAGGACTGGGGCCCGGGCGGACAATGGGGCCTGATCAAGACCGCAAAAGATTTACGGATCGAGTCCGTGCCCCGCGAGGAGCGGCGACAACGGAGGCACGGGCGTGGTCGTCGACGTCGTCGTGAACGACCGCACCGAGCACGCGCAGATCTGGGTGGAAAAAGGCGACAAGACGCTGAGCTATCCGCCGTGCGAACTGCTCTTCCGCTAAGCCGGATTCGGAAAGAGTTTGGCCGGGATCGCTTATGCGTGTGGCGCCGCCAAAAATGTCGAATATTCTTGGCCCGCTAAGCTTCGCCGGGCTATTGCTGGTTTGGACGCTGGTCTTAAATCCGTTCAGGATTGCTGGATTCCTGCCCCGCGGACCAGCCATTGGGATGCTCGCCGCCCTGATTGTTTTGTCTGGGCTTGCGAGTCTTTCAGGTGTCAGGCTCTGGCTGATGGTATTGGTTGTGACGATCCTCAGCTTGGCCTTCGTCTTATTCTTCTACCATCCGCTGATTTATCCGGGACCAGACTAGACGGGCGGCTTACTGAGCGATTCCAGCGTCTTCATCAGAGAGGCTTCATCGCTAACATTTAAACAAGTCTTCGCACGATCAATCTGCCGCATCAATCCGCATAGAACTTTTCCCGGTCCGACTTCAATAAAAGTCTGCACGCCTTGCGTCATCAGCAGGCGCATGCACGCATCCCATTTCACCGATCCTGTTACCTGCCGAACCAGCGTGTCGCGGGCCCGCAGAGCATCAGTCACCAGTTGGGCATCTACATTGCATGCGACGGGATAAACCGGCGCTTGCAGCTTGAGAGCGTTGAGATCGGCTCCCAGTCGGTCCTGCGCGGGTTTCATCAGCGAACAATGGAAAGGCGCGCTCACCGGCAACAGCTTGGCGCGCTTGGCGCCGCGTTCGTCGGCCAAAGCCGCGGCGCGCTCAACCGCCACAGTGTTTCCGGAGATTACAATCTGCTCCGGTGAATTAATATTGGCCGGTTCGCACACCTCGCCCTGCGCCGCGTCGTGGCAAACGCCGGTGACTTTCTCAAGATCCATGCCGAGGATCGCGGCCATCGCGCCCACGCCCACCGGCACCGCCTCCTGCATATACTTGCCGCGATTGCGCACGGTGCGGACCGCATCAGCAAAACGAAAAGTTCCCGAAGCAACGTGTGCGGAATATTCGCCCAGGCTGTGCCCCGCGACGTAGCAGGGCTTGGGAATGCGCGTCTCGAGCACGCGCAGCGCCGCGATCGACGCGGTCAAGATCGCCGGCTGTGTGATTTCCGTCAGCCGCAGCTGATCTTCGGGACCATCGAAGCACAAGGTCGAGAGCTTGTAACCGAGTGCGTCGTCGGCTTCTTCAAACGTCTGCCGCGCCTCCGGATACTTCTCGGCCAGGTCCTTGCCCATGCCCACGGCCTGCGAGCCCTGGCCTGGAAAAAGTAGAGCGATCATGTTTTCAGCCATGAAGTTAGAAGCCGTTGTCATCCTGAGCGAAGCGAAGGACCTATCTAATTTGTCAGATGCAATTTGTCAGCCGCCCAAGTTGCAGAGATCCTTCGCGCAAAGTGCGCGCTCAGGATGACAATGCGTGGTGCCTAGACCGTCGCCACCGGCGCCGGACGCACGGCAGCCAACCCGCGCTCGATCCTCTCGTTGACCCCGCGCTCGGAAAATTCCGCCGCGACCCGCACCGCATTCTTAATCGCATTCGCGTTCGATGACCCGTGCGTAATAATGCACACGCCCTTCACACCCAGCAGCGGCGCACCACCGTACTCCGTGTGATCGAGCCGCTTCTTGAAATCAATGAACGCGCTCCGCGACAGCAGCGCGCCGAACTGCCGCGTGATGGTCGCCTTGAGCGACTCTTTCAGCGCAGTGCGCACCAGGTTCGACACGCCCTCAGAAATCTTCAACGCGACGTTGCCCACAAACCCATCCGCCACAATCACGTCGACTTTGCCGTTAAAAAGATCGCGCCCTTCCACGTTGCCCACAAAATTCAACGGCAGTTGTTTGAGCAACTGAAACGCTTCGCGAGTCAAATCGTTCCCTTTGCTTTCTTCTTCGCCGATTGAGAGCAGCCCAACGCGCGGCCCCGCCGTCCCCGACCGCTTTCCAAACATCTCGCCAAACATGGCCCGAAAGTAAATGTCGCCCATCACCGCAAACTGTTCCAGATTCTGCGCCGTGCAATCCACATTCGCGCCTACGTCGAGGAGCATCGCAGGATTTCCGGGTGCAGTCGGGAAAACCGCTGCCAGCGCAGGACGGTCCAGGCCGGGAACCGCGCCCAGCACGACTTTCGCCGTAGCCATGGCCGCTCCCGTATTTCCCGCGGTCACAAAGCCCGCAGCCTGGTCCTCGCGCACCATGCGCAGTCCAACGCGCATCGACGAATCGCGCTTGGCGCGAATCGCCTCCACCTTATCTTCCATGGTGATGAATTCGCTGGCGTGGACAACTTCAATGGGCAGCCGAGCGGCCGCAGGATGGCGATCCAGTTCCGCCTTGACCACGTCTTCCGGCCCCACCAGCAACACGCGCACGCCGTACTGACGCGCTGCCAGTATGGCGCCCTCAATTTCTGGCTTGGGAGCGCGGTCGGAACCCAACGCATCCAGCGCGATCACGCTCGGCATGGTGTCTCTGGGCTAGCTGGCTTCTTTGACGTCGATGACTTCGCGTCCCTTATAGTAGCCGCATTTGCCGCAGGCGCGGTGCGGCATCTTTTTCTCGTGACAGTTGGGGCACTCCGACAAGCTGTGCGCTTTCAGAAAATCATGGGCGCGCCGGGTGGATGTGCGTTTCTGTGAATGTCGTCGTTTTGGATTAGGCATGGTATTAAATTCCTCTCGAAATCAGCTGTCAGCTCTCAGCCGTCAGCTCCGAAACCTATTCTGAACTCTGCGTCGCGCAGCGATAAAACATAATGTCCGATGAGCACGCCGCCGTAAATCGAAGAAGCACCAGCTGACGGCTGATAGCTGACAGCTTCCTCAGTGTTCCAGCTTGCTGCGAATCTCCCGCAGCGCCGTCCACCGCGGATCTTCAATCGCGGTCGAACACGAACACTGCCCCTCATTCAAATTCAGCCCGCAATGCGCGCACAACCCCCGGCAGTCGTCGCGGCAAATCACCTTCAACGGCAGCGCCAGCAAAACCTGCTCGCGCAATACATCTTCCAGCAGCAGCCCGTCCCCTTGATAATAGCCGATCTCAGCTTCCGCGTCGGTCACCGAAAGCTCGTCGCGTCCCGCGTCAGCCCCCAGCGGCCGGTACAGCAATTCAAACTCGCGGACAATGTCCCGCGCCACCGGCTCCACGCACCGCGCACATTGCAACTCGAGCCCCGCCGACAGCCGCCCGCGCAGCCGTATGTCCTGAATTACCTCGTGCTTCCCGTGATGCTCCTCAACCACCTCGGCGTGCCCGGAAGCCCGCAACGGCGTGCGCTGCCGCGCCTCGCCCCCCAGGTCAATGACGCCCGGCGCAAACTCCTCCTCAAAATCCAGAGGATGGCGTTCCAATTCATGGATGTCCAGGAACATTGCGAACCCTCCGCGCCGACGTGGCCAACTAAAGTTCCGCGGAAGCACGCCAAGAGGCGTAAGTACCGCAAGGAGCAAGACTTAGGATAAAGGGGAGAGGGCGGAGCTGTCAAGAAAGCGGCCACTCTTCGTCGCCGGGCAATTTCAAAGTTACCCTGAAGCCCGATGTCATCCTAGCCGGCCACAGCCGGGCGAGGGACCCTACGACAGCCAATTCCGTTGATGCTGTCGGAGGGAAACGCCGGCGGTCCACGCAGCGCACGTCTCCGTTGCAGACGGAGAGAGCGCAATCCATCCTTGCAGCCTATGGCTATGCTAGACTATCCATAGGTAAACCCTATGGCAACCCTCTACGTCGAAAACGTCCCCGACGAAATCTATAAAGCCCTGCGCAAGCGCGCCCGCGCCAATCGCAAGTCGATTGCCGCCGAAGTGATCGCGCTTCTGGAGCAGAACATTCCCACGGCAGCGGAACTGAAGCGCCGCCAGGAGTTTTACGACCGACTGGCCGAACTCCGAGCCAGGCCTCCGCTCGCCCCCGGCCCGTTCCCCTCAGCCGAGGAGATGATTCGCGAGGACCGCGAGCGTTGATCACACTGGTCCTCGACGCCAGCGTCGCCATCAAGTGGGCGATGCCAGCGGCTCGCGAACCATTCACTCGTGAGTCATTGCAACTACTGGATCGCTATGTCAGCGGCGAAGTCGGGTTCATCGTGCCCGACGTCTTCTGGGCGGAACTCGGCAACGTTTTGTGGAAGGGAACGCGCCAGCGCCGATGGCGACAGGACGAAGCCGAGGCCGTCGCCGCCGACATGAAGGCTCGCGATTTCAAAACCGTGTCATCTCTTGCCCTGCTGGACGAAGCTCTACGCATTGCCTTCGCGCACGACCGTGCAGTCTATGACTGCTTATACGTAGCGCTAGCTGTGCAATCTAAAACGGAGTTGATCACCTCCGACGAGCGCCTGGCCAACGCCATGGCCGCGCGCTTTCCGGTGAAGTGGCTGGGCGCGTTCTAGTCACTCAGCCGCAACGCCTCAATCGTCTGTGTCGGCGATTCCTCGAAGATCACCCTCTTCTCAAGATCCATGGTGCTCTTGTCAAGAAAGCGCGGCACATACCACGCGACCGCCGCCACCGGCACAAAACTAATCATCCGCACCGGCGCCAACAGCGCCGACGCCTCAAACTCCGGCGTTGAACCCGCATAAACAAGAAATCCAAAACAAAACCCCAGCAGGATCACGAACGAATGTTGTTTGCTGCGTCTTCGCTACAGATCAGTGTGCCGCCGGCATGGTCAAGCCCAGCGCCCGCATCGTGTTCTCATCCAGCGTAGCCTTGCCTTCATTCTTCGCCGGATCCTTAACGGCAACGCCGAAATTGCCCGAGTAATCCCACATAGCCCAGCCGATGTTGTGGCGCTCCAGCGCAGTTCGCGTGTCTTTGATCCATGCCGCGCGATCCCGCGGATCGGACCAATCTCGAAACACGCCAAACTCATTACAGATCAGCGGCACGCCTCGCTGCTTCGCCCAACTCTCCGCCTGATTAATCTCCGCCTCAATGCGCGCCGCATCCCAATGATCCTGCCCGTAGCGAATCACCTGCATGCGATCGCGCGCTTCGGGCACCAGCATCGCGACCTCCGCCGCATTCTCCGGCGACGACGGATAATGCAGCCCCCTCAGCCATTTCCAGTAATAGGCCCCCCACGTCGCACCCTGATGCGTGAAAATATGCGGCTCGTAAAAATGAAATACGTAAACCACGTTCGTGTCGGGCAGCGGCTCCATGAAAACTAGATCATCATCATCATCCCACCGCGCGCCGGCAGCGATGATCGTATTCGCGGGCGCGCTCCGCCGAATCGCCGCAGCGATCTTCACTTCCACGCCGTACCAGCGATAAGCGTCGCGCATTTCCGGTTCGTTCAAAATTTCGAAGAACACGCGATCCGGATCGAGCGACGCATAACGCTTCGCCACGGTGCTCCAGAAATCGGCAAAGCGCTCGACGAAGTCATCTTCCTTCGCCAGCCGCGCCTTGAAGTCAGAATCAGGATGCATGTCGATCTCGACCGCCAGCCCCGCATCCACAATCATCTTGACCGCCGCGTCAAGATACCCAAAATATTCCTCCCCACCATCGCGATGCCGCGCCGCATCCATAAACGGCTGCGGATTCACGCTCAGCCGCACATGATCGAATCCGGCCGACTTAATCAGCGCAATATCGGCCGCGGTGGTATGAGTCTGAAACTGTTCCTTCGTATATCCCTTCCCCGCATAAACCTGCGCGAACCACCCACTCAAATTAATCCCATGACGAATATGCGCCAGCCGCGCCGCCGGAACGGAAGACGGCACCGGCCCCGCAGTTTGAGCCGACAGCCCCGCCGCAAATGCAAGAACCATAACAGCGATCCACTTACGGATCATGCGATAACTCCTTTTATGGATTGTCATCCTGAGCGAAGCGAAGAGCCTGCCCTGAGCTTGTCGAAGGGACCTATGCAACTGGCTTGCAGCGGTGCCCCACATTGCATAGATCCTTCGCGGCGTAACACGCCGCTCGGGATGACAAGGCGTTCTGGTGTGTGGAATTTCGAGCGTCGTCACGAGTTCAGAATCGGCAGCGCGCGAATCCGCTTCTTCGTTGCCGCATAAATTGCGTTGCACAGCGCTGGAGCAATTGGCGGCACCGACGGCTCGCCAATTCCCGTCGGAACCTCCGTGCTCGGCACCGCATAAACTTCGACCACCGGTGACTCGCTCATGCGCAGCGGCGCGTAGTCGTCAAAATTCCCCTGTACCACGCGTCCCTTTTCAATCGTAATCTTCGCGCGCAGCGCATTGCCCAGCCCGTAGACGATCCCGCCCTGAATCTGCTGCTCGAGAATGCTCGGATTAATCACCTGCCCGCAATCCACCACCGCAACCACCCGATGCACGCGCGGCGTATCGTTCTCCATGCTGATCTCGACCACCTCGGCCATGTACGACGCGAAGCATCCGAAGCACGCAACGCCGCGATAACGTCCCGCCGGAAGCGGCTTGTCCCATCCCGATTTCTCCGCGGCAAGTTGCAGCACGCCGCGCATGCGGGCGGTGTGCCAGGTCGTCGTGAAATATTGCAGATCCTGATCCTTCGCCAGCAAATGCAGCCGGTACTGCAACGGATCTTTTGCCGCCACGACCGCGAGTTCGTCGATGAAACTCTCCAGCGCAAACGCCGCCTGCAGCGCGTACACCGACCGCATCCAGCCCAGCGGCACCGGCGTTTCCGCTAGAACGTATTCGATGGAATAGTTGGGCAGCCCGTAGACGGGCCCGGCTTCATCTGGCAAATCGGGATCGACTCCTCCCGGAGTTGGCTGGCCTTTCTGTCCACTGATCGAAGGTGCGACGATGCGATGCGTCAACGCGACTGGAAATCCTGAACCGTCAATCGTCGCGCTGAGTTGATGCAGGCTCGCCGGACGATAGGTCGAAAAGCGCATGTCATCTTCGCGCGTCCAAATTACTTTCACGGGCGCGTTGATCGCTTTGGACACCAGCGCGGCCTCGACCGCATAGTCGTGCTCTAGTCGGCGGCCGAACCCCCCGCCCATGAGCGTGACATTCACTTTCACTTGATCGGGATCGAGACCAATCGCCGTCGCGACCGAATCGCGGCAGTCCTGCGGAACCTGCGTGGGTGCCCACAATTCGCATTTCGTCCCCTGATAGTGAGCCGTGCAATTCCCCGGCTCCATCGGCGCGTGTGCCATGAACGGCAGCGCATACTCAGCGCTGATTTTCTTTCCGGACGTTTTCGCCGCATCGCTCGCCGCGTAAAGGCTCGCACCTTTCTTCGGCGCGGCCTGTTTCAGTGAAGCCACGACTGCCGCGGTATTCAGATCTTTATTCGGCCCTTCGTCCCAGGTAACGTTGAGCACGCGGCGCCCCTCCATCGCCGACCACACGCTGTCGGCAACAACCGCCACCGCCGAATCGCTGATCTTCCCCACGTAAGTAACGCCCGAGATCTTCTTCGACTCCTTATCACCAAAGGTCGCAACCTTGCCGCCCATCACCGGACACCGCGAGAGCAGAGCAAACTTCATGCCCGGCATGCGAAAGTCGATTCCGAAAATCGCCTCGCCCTTCACCTTGGCCGGCGAGTCAAGCCGCGCCAGTCGCTGCCCGACAATCTTGTAATCCTTGCTCTGCTTGAAGGGAATGTCGGTGGGAATCGGCAGCGCCGCGGCCTTGCTCGCGAGCTCGCCATAACTCAGACTCCGATTCGTGGCTGCGTGCTTGATGCGGCTATTCTCGGCCGTGCAGCCAGATCGCGGAACGCCCCACGTCAAAGCGGCCGCCGAAATCAGCATCTCGCGCGCCGCGGCCCCCGCCTTGCGCATGGGATCCCACGTAGTGCGAATGCTCGCGCTGCCGCCCGTGGTCTGGTCGCCGAACAGCGTGCTCGCACCGGCTTGCTCGATTTCGATCTGCTTCCAGTCCGCCTCAAGTTCTTCGGCGAGAATCATGGGGAGCGCCGTGCGCACCCCTTGTCCCATCTCCGAGCGCGCGACCACGATCGTGACTTTGTTGTCGGGGGTAATGCGCAGATACGCGTTGGGCGAGAAAACATCCTGCTGCGAGCCGCCCGAATGCGGCAAATAGAAGCCGATGACTAGACCGGCGCCAGCCGCAACTCCGGCGGCAACAAACTCACGACGCGAAAGCGGGCTCATCGCGAACCCCCGTTTCCGCCAACATTTCCTGCCGCGCGGTGCACGGCTTTGCGAATGCGCTCATAGGTTCCGCAGCGGCAGAGATTGCCGTTCATCGCCGCGGTGATCTGCTCGTCCGTCGGCTGCGGAGTTTTGGCCAGCAGCGCAGCGGCGGTCATGATCTGTCCCGTCTGGCAGTAGCCGCACTGCGGCACTTCTTCCGCGATCCAGGCCTGCTGCAACGCCTGCCCGAGCAAGCTTAATCCGTTGGCGCCGAGGCCTTCAATCGTGGTCACGTTCTTGCCCGCGATCTGTGAAACCGGAGTCGAGCACGAGCGAATCGGATTTCCGTCAACGTGGACGGTGCAGGCGCCGCACAATCCCGCGCCGCATCCAAATTTCGTTCCCGTGAGTTCGAGAGTGTCGCGGAGTACCCACAGCAGCGGGGTTTCCGGAGAGACGCTGACTTGTTTTTCACTTCCATTAACGCGGAGTGTAAGGTCGGCCATGTAGTTGTGTGCCCTGAAAGTCCAGTCGTGGAGTTTGAGAACTGGACATCATGGTACTCAACCCGCGAAGAAAGGGAAATGGCGGACTGGCGAATACACGTGTGACCGAGAGTTCTTGAAGATTCTAGCCAAACGTCAATCCCGATCGTTTCTTATTGACCGGAACTCGATGCGATTTCCTGCGCGATCTGCGCGCCGATCGATTCCGCAAACGTCCGGAATGCGGGAAGGTCATAGAGCCGCAGACCGATCTCGCCCTGCGGATAAATCTGCCAGTCGTTCTGCGGAGAGTTTTCCGCGTGCGCTGCGCCGTCCCGCACCGCCTCGTGCACCTTGGCCGCCGTATTGCTGTCGAAGCTCTCCGAGACCAGCACCGTATTGTCGGCCCAATGTTCAATGATCACCGGCCCCTCTTCGGTCAGAATCTGCGCGCTCGATACAGGACACTTCGCCGCAACGCAGCCGGGCTGAGGCCCCGCCGTGGCCGTGTGATAACGCAGCGCGACCGCGTTGGCATAGAACCGCGCGAAACGTTCGGCGGCCTGCGAGGTCTTCCACCGCGAAATATACAGGAGGGCCAGATCGGCGGTCGTCGCCGTTTTGTCTTTGTCGGGGTTCTTGCGATGAAAAGTCACATACGCGCCACCCTGCCACGCGGAGGAAACATCGTCCGCATTTTTCCGCTCGCCGTACTGCTTCAAGAACGCGCGTACATCGAGCTGCCCGATGCTGCCCGAATCGTAGACGTCATAATCCGCTCCCAGTAGCTCTTTCAAGTCGGGCACACCAGTCGGCGGGAGCTTCTCGTGATTGATGTAAGCCTCCGGCTGCAGCACTTCGTGCGAGTTGCGCGGCGGCCGCACGAATGCGCCCGCGAACGCCATCTCTTTTCCGCCTTTGTGCAGCAACTCGCCTTCAAAGATCAGTCCTTCGTTGTAGGCGAACGACCCCGACTCGCGCAGAATCATCGGAGCATCGTGCAGCATCTGCGAGTCGGCCACGGCCTTCACCGCGGGCTCTTCCATCGAATAAATCAGGTCTGGTGTATTCACCAGGTTGCGATGCATGGGCGCGAGCACGTAGTCCACATACACCACCATCGCCTGGCCTTCCACCACGGCCTTGCGCGCGGTTGGGCTATCGTCGTTGTCGCTCTCGACGCTCTTGAACGTTGTCTCGGAGGGCTTGACCGCAGCCTTCATCCACTTGCGCAGGTCGTAGTTCTGATCCTGCAAGGCGTGGGTGAGTTCGTGCGCCAGAATCGGTTCCTGCCGGTCGGGCGGAACCCAGTTCAGCATCGAGACCATCTTGGTTTCGTCGTCGTAGTACGCGGCGATCTCCTGTCCGGTGGACTTCACCAGAAATTCCTTCAGATTGAAATCGCGGGGAAGAAAGCCGATCTTCTTCATGCTCAGCTCTTCCTGTGCGAAGCGTTGGGTGAACTCCTCTTTGGCGAGCGCGCCGCGGGCGTATTGCTCGACGTCGGCTTTGCTGACCAGGCGGCGCTTCACGGTGGCGTGCTTGGGCATGCCGGTGTCTTCGGCGGCGAAGGCGAAGATCTTGTCGACGGAGTCGAACAGCTTTTTGGTGTCAGCGTCGGACATGCGGACTTCGTCGGTCGTGTCCTTGCGGAGTTTGCGGGCGACGTCGCCGAGACTGGGCGCGGGCGCAGCGTCCTGGCTGGAGGCGAGCGCCGGCAGCAACGCGGCAAAAAGACAGACCACGAGAACGGGACGCCAGTTGTGGCAGGACATGGTTCGGACCTCACCCAAGCGCGAAGAATGTGATGCTCTCAATCTTCTTTGAGTGCGGTCGGAGACTCACGGAGAAACGTGGGCGGAGGCTTACGAAGGTAATGAATTTGGGCCGAAAATAAGGACTGAAAGCCGATTTCGGCTTACTTGATTTCGGTTAATTTCTGGGTGGCGAGCTGTGCGACTTCGGCGCCGGGGTTTTCTTTCTTGATCTGTTCGTAGATGCGCTTGGCGTCGAGCGGCTGATTGGAATTCTGATAGATGTCGGCGAGTTGCAACTGCGCGGTGACTTTGCTCACCGACGCGGTCGGCTTGTTGATCAATTCCTGATCGATGGCTACCGCATCTTTCACGCGGTTGGTCTGCGCGTAGAGCGAGGCCAGGGCGGTCTTGGCGACGGCGGCGACTTCACGGTTGGCGGAGGAAATGACTTCCTTGAAATTGCTTTCGGCGGCGGCGTTGTTGGAGAGAATGGCCGCGTTCACGCCCAGAAAATAATGCGCCATGTCGGCGGTGCGGGTGTGGGGATATTTATCGACGATGGCCTGAAACTTTTTGGTGGCGGCCTCGGCGCGCTCTTTGGCGGAGGTGAAGGTGGGGAAGTCGGGCTGTTCGGGAGCGCCGGCGGGGCGCAGTTGCGTGTCCATGGTGCGGACGGCCTGGGAGAGTTCGAGGCTGGCTTTTTCGTCCTGGGTGTTCAGGTAATACCATCCGCCAATCACGGCGGCGAGAACAACCGCGACGGCTGCGACGGAAATGATGAGGGTGTTGCGGTGTTCGACCGACCAGTGGGCGGTTCGCTCGGCGGCGTCGATAGTGACGCGGCTGAAAGCATCCTGCTTCAGTTGATGGCGGGTTTCTGCGCGCACGGACTTCCCTTCTCGATTAGAGCGGTAGGCTGGCTGATTCGAACGGCGAATAAACAGTTTAGCAGGGGGAAAAGTGGGCGTCAAAAAATGGCGCGACGAGTGTTGCGGTTGCTTGTTCGACTGCGTGGGAAGTGAGGGTTGCGAAAATAGCCGGGGATATCGCTCGTAATTTTTTTTCGCGCGTAGAGGTAAATCTATGGTTTGAAATGAGTTACGCGGTTTGGGTATGGGCCGAGCCCCGCAAAATATTGCGGGCAAAGGGGTTAGCGGTAAAATCTTGGCGGATAAGGACTTACGAGGCATTCTTAGCAGGCAGAATTGGGCTGGGGCTTCGGTGCCGGGCTGATTATCGCGAGAGTTGCGCATGCAGTCCCAGTATGGGCTTTCTGTATGCTCGGTCAAGGTTGTGTGTCACAGGAAATGGGATTTTTTCTGTGGATGGTTGTGGAAAAGCTTGATCCGGCTGAGCGGTCCCTTCGGAACAGTCCCGTCTCTCGTAGCCGGTTATCAAGGGACTACAAAAGCGAAATTCCTAGCGGGATAGCAGTGTGGGATTCCCACCCTTGACAAAGAACGTCAAGGATGGGGCACCCACCGCGTTGGTGATGCAGGCGAGATCAGAAGCCTGGGCCACCCTCTATAACCGTGTCGGCGTTGTCAAGAGACACGTAGAGTGTCCGTGATTCGCGGTGCTTTCGAAGCGGCGCTGAATCTCAGGGTTTTGTTTTTACTTAGTAGAAAGCTTTTGCCGTTGCTGTTGGTGTTGCCGTTGCTTTTGCTCATTGCGACTTCAGCTCGCTTTCAGAATCCCGCGGTGGAAGCTCGTTCCACCAACCATCTATTCGGTCTCTGACTCCCGACCATGATTCGTTGTTCAGACTCCCCAAGCCTTTCGGGGAGGCGAGGCGCTCAATCAGCCCAACGATGGACTGTCTTCCACCAGGGTGGCCCACGAGCTGCCTCGCATGCGAACGAGCTGCGCATAATCCGCCGTGCTGCGCAGCATCCAGTACAGCCTCACGGCCAGTTTGCGGGCAATGGCGACTTTCGCCACCGCTGCCCCGCGACGGAACTTCAACCTCTGATACACGCGCTGCAGTTGCGGGTCCAGGCGTGCCGCACTGTGCCCCGCTTCCACCAGCAACGAACGCATCATCGGATTGCCTTGCTTCGAGATCGATCCCAGCCGCTGCCGTCCGCCCGAACTGTGCTCCTGCGGATTCAGCCCCAGATAACTCACCACCTGCTTGCTGCGATCGAAGCGTTCGACCGGCCCGATAATCAGGACGAATGCTAACGACGTAATCGGGCCTACTCCCGGGTGAGTCATCAGACGCGCGGCCAGCGGCTCATTCTTCGCGGCTAACTCCACCGCCTGGTCCAGCTTTTTTACCGAGCTCTGCAGTTCCTCGAACATCCGCAGTAACTCCTGCCGTCGATAACTCGCCCACGGACCCAGCTTCAGGCCTTCTAGTTCGCTGCGTCCTTTCGCCGTGAACAGTTTCTGCTTGCGACAAACGCCTTCGCCCATCGCAAGGGCGTGCATCTGGTTCTTCACCGCGCCCCACATCCACACCAACTTCTGCCGGTGCCACAACAGTTGCCGCAGATCCCGCTCCTCGAAGCGACGGCCGCCAGATCGTCGGGAACCGATTCGTACACAACATCTCCAATAGATGCGCCGCGTCTCGGCATCGGTCTTCTGCTTGCGTACCACGGCGGCGCGAATCTTCGCCGCATCGCCCATCCACAGTTCGTGCCCTAACTCCGCCAGCATGGCCTCGAACCAGGCCGTGTGTCCGGTGGCCTCGATCCCGACTCGAACCGCACCCTTCAGGCCGGCATAGAAAGTTCGCGCCTCTCCACTCTCATGTTCCAATCGGCGCTCTACGAACTCGCCGCTCTCTGTATCCACCATGGCTATCTGCTGGTAGCGCGTGTGCAAATCGCAACCTATAATCATCATCGCTCGGCTCCTTTCCTCCGAGCCTTGGTCGCTTGAGCGCTTCCAAGTCTACTCGCCGGAAGGGAGCCGACACGGTTATCTCATCAGCCCCGCTGGACGCAGTCAGGTTTCCAAACGAATCGTACGTATAGGTGTTGGCAAGCGCACCGGCGGAATTGCTGAGAGATGTGACAGCGCCGATCCAGTCCTGCTCGTAGTAGCTGCTCGTGCCTGACCGGAGTTCGGCAAACGGCTGATCGATGCCAGGTCCTTGCGTATACCTCGCCAGCAGGTTACCGCTGTTGTCGATCTCGGCGATTAACTCGGGGCCGTCATAGAGGTAGTTGGTGGTGCCGAGCGGGCCTGATTTCTGAACGCGGCGGCCAAACGGATCGTACTTGAAAGTTGTTATGCCGGTCCCAGTCACAACCACCTGCGTTAGGCGGTTCTCGAAGTCCCAGGTGTACTGTTTGCCAGAGGGATCGGAGAGGGTATTGCCGTTTGCGTCATAGGCGTGGACGCTCACTTCCGCTCGAATTTGTTAAGCTGCTGGCGCAAGATGGGTGGGAGTTCACCTTTCGCTTGTGCAGTCACGAGAGAGAGAAACTTCTCCTTCCCTCCAAAGGCTCTCGAATACCTATCGAGCAATGCAGCAGCTAGCTCGTCCAAGACGCGATCTGGCAGGACCATCGGAGCGGCCTCTTTTGTCGGATGGGTCTCTTTTCGTAGCACGAATTGCCATTGGTCCACCCGGCACTTGTCAGGGCGTATTTCGACAATGAGTCCGTCGTCATCCTCAGGAGCTACCGAAAGTGCACCCGGATGGTCCTCGTCGGCGACTTTAACATACCCATAGACGATGAAATATTCTGCGTCCGCCGTCTTCACTTGACTGTAGACCCAGGCGTGAACATACCTCCAGCCCTGTAATTCCTGACAGCGCTTTCCGACCCCCGAAGGCATATTCTCGAAATGGACTACAGCCGGATTGTATGTGATCCCAAAAAATGGATCGATCACGGAAGTCGGCATTGATTGGCCCACGGCGGTCAGGCTGACACCAAACAGAACCCAACCGATGAACACGATCGATTTTCTTTTCACCTCAAGTCCTCCCACTCAATTCTGCTTATTGAAACAGACTCCTTGCCCAAGTGAGGGCGCGCTGGAAAAAGCTCTGTTCGGCGGTTGAGGTCGTAGGGCATGGGTCCGGTCGGTAGATCACATAAGGAGGTTTGAACTTTCGATAATTCGAGCCAGGATACATCGAGCGTTGAAAATGGTCAGAAACCCACGAAGTGCCGTCGAAGCCGGCAACGTGGCCTGCTTGGTTACCGCCCGGATATGGTTGGATGACCGCCACGTCGCCGGCTTCAGCGCTGTAACCATCAGGGGAAACCGGCGAAAAACCATTATTGGTCAGGGAGCGCCCGTAGTCTTTCCCGTTGTGGCTACCAGTGTCAGCGCCCCCTGCGGTTAATGCCCATCCCACGTAGCGCCCGCACCAGGGCGGGTGGCCCAGCCTCTGTCGGTGGCTTCCTGCCTAAGCCACATGTGATGAGGGTGCCCCGTCCTTGCGTTTTTTGCAAGGGCGGGCGCGATGCTGCCGACGCAACTCTCGTCGCCTTTGCACAAGCCCGTGGCGTCTGGGGTCGCGGTTCCCGCCCTTTGCAAAGTGCGCAAAGGACGGGGCACCCACGCCGTCGGTGAGGCGAGGGGGATCAAAAAGCCCGCCCACCCCGCCCTAGGCACGCTCTCCGATCGAGGGATCGAATTCCCATGTCTCGCAAAGGCGGCGAGACATGGGGCATCCCATGTCGTTTTACTGTCCGCGAAAAACTTACTATCCGCGAAAGGCTTACTTTGCGCGAGAAACCTTTCGTCTTTAAATCGGGCGTTGATTTCTGCTAGTCTGCGCTTTCGTTTTTTTGGAGAGGAAACTTGGATATGTCATTGCGCAAGATTGTGGGTTCGATTTTTGTGGTTGTGTTGGGCTTTAGTTTTTCTTTGTCGGCGGCGGAGAAGAAGTCTAAGGACGCCAAGAGCCGACGACGCTGGCAAGCCTTCGTACGAACTTCCGCAGCCGGCGGTTGAGACTTTGGATTTCGCCATGTACCAGCGGATTCGGGATGAGGGGCTGTCGCATTCGCATGTGATGGAGTTTGCTTCGGGGCTGATGGATGGGATTGGGCCGCGGCTGACGGGGTCTCCGAATCTGGCTCGGCGCGCCAATGCAGTGGACGCGCGACCAGCTCACCGCCATGGGATGCAGCAACGCGCACCTCGAAGACTGGGGCGAGTTTGGCATGGGCTGGCGGCAGCTGAACACGTGGGTGCGCATGTCGGCGCCGGATACGGCGGTGTTTATTGCGCAGGCGCTGCCCTGGTCGGCGTCGAGCCATGGCCGGTGAGCGGGGCGGCGATTTGGGTGAATGCCAAGGATGAGAAGGATCTGGAAAAGTTTAAAGGCAAGCTGGCGGGCAAGATTATTTTCTTTGGCGACATGCGCGAGGTGAAGCCGGTCGACAAGCCGCTGTTCGAGCGGCGCGACGAGGCGAATCTGAAGACTACCGTCGAGTATCCGGTGCATGTCGGCGACCAGGGGGATTTTTTCGCGACGTTTATCAAGAGCCTGGAATTTCGCGAAAAGGCGGGAGCAGTTTTTCGCGGCGGAGCATGCGGCTGGGAGTGGTGATTCCAAGCCGCGATGGGCGTAACAACGGCGGTTCGGGAGGGACGATTTTTGACGATGGTGGAGCCGGGCTGGGCTGGTTTACGTATCAGCGCGAACATGCCGAGCCGCTTCCGGTTGTGGTGATGGCGATTGAGAGTTACGGCCGCGTTTACCGGCTGCTGAAGGCGAACGTGCCGGTGTCGATCGAGATGGATGTGGAGACGGAATTTACGGGCGATCACGAGCACGGGTTCGACACGATCGCGGAAATTCCCGGCACAGATCCGAAGTTGAAGGATGAAGTGGTGATGGTCGGCGGGCACCTGGATTCGTGGGCGTCGGCGACCGGCGCGACCGATAACGGCGCGGGAACGATCGTCGCAATGGAAGTGATGCGCATTCTCAATTCCTTGCACGTCCAGCCGCGGCGGACGATCCGCGTGGGCTTGTGGACGGGAGAAGAGCAGGGCGAATTTGGGTCGTATGGATACGTCAAGCAGCATTTCGGATATGTGCCGCTTTCGACTGCGCCCGATCAGTTGAAGCTGCCGGACTTTTTGCGCAAGCCGGCGGGACCGGTGGAGTTGAAGCCGGAGCAGCAGAAAATTTCCGGATATTTCAATCTGGACAACGGGACGGGAAAAATTCGCGGAATTTATTTGCAGCAGAATGCCGCGGTCGCGTCCAATCTTTCAGCAGTGGATGGCGCCGTTGCAGGATCTGGGCGTGAGCACGATCACCATGCGCGACACGGGCGGAACGGACCACGAAGCGTTTGATTCGGTGGGCGTGCCGGGATTCCAGTTTATTCAGGATCAGCTGGATTACGGGTCGCGCACGCACCACTCGAATCAGGATACGTACGAGCGGCTGCAGCCGGACGATCTGGCGCAGGCGGCGACGGTGGAAGCGATCTTCGTTTACAACACGGCGATGCGCGACCAGATGCTGCCGCGGAAACCGCTGCCGCATCCGGAGCTCGAGGAGCAGAGGAAGGCTCCGCTGAAGAATGTGATGCCGGGAGCCGGTGGCGGATACGGAGGATGCGAAGAAGCCGGGGCAGTAGCCTTCCAGAGAGACGTTGGTTGTAGTGTCTTGCTGACGCGGGCAGGCTACGACGTGGCTAGGGAGACGTAGCGAGCTACGTCTCTGCGAGGGAAGCGGATCTGCATTGCGTTACTTGGCGGCCACCGAAGTCGAGGGGTCGAGATCAAGGTTCAGCCAGTAGCCGGGGTGCGGCGGCGCGGTAAACGGGGTTTCGTTCTTAACGTGGGAGTCGTAGATGTGTTTCAACAGGCAGTTGCCAATGGCAGTGGGATGAGGCATCCATGCGTCTTGTGCACCGCCGTTGGCAGCGACTTGTAGCATCAACTCGAATTTCGTTCGATCGCTGCTGTCCTGTGAGCAGTCCGTCATCCATTTTGCAACCGACTGCTCGACGTCTTTCTTGTACTGCAATCCGCCCGCCTTCTGGAGATTTGCCGCAGCCTCCTCGACCAGAGAGCGCGAGCGAGCCTCAAGCGGCCCCATCTGGGCGGCCACAGCCTTGTTCTGGTTGAAGAAGGCTTGGTTGCTCCATGTAGCCTCATCCCATTGGTCGCCGATGCGCTTGAAAGCGGCGTCGGCCACTACAGAGTCGCGATTTTTCACAGCCATCAGAGCGAGCAGGTTCCAATTGGTCAGAGACGCGCCATAATGTTTCTCCAACAATGCGTAGCCCTTTTGCAGGCGAGGCCATGACATGCGCTGAAACTCATCTTCCTGGCAGGGACAGATGATTGCACCTGCGATTTGGAAATAGAGGATGTCGCCGTTGTCGCCGCCGATTTGGTTTGCGCTGGCCATGGCGAAATTGGAAGCGTCTCCATCTGCCCCACTCCATTTCGGGAGAAGGTGTTCTGCGTACGAGCGGTGAATGTAGTAGTAGTCGGGCGCGACAGCGATCGCTTGTTTCAGAAGATCGTTCTGCTGGTTAGCATTCCACCCTTGACCTAAAGCTACGTTTTGCATCGTGACGAACCATTCCGGGCATTTGGCGCGAAGCGCCGACGCGTTTTCGAGAATCGACCTGGCTTTGTCCATGCGTTGGGCAAACAGCTTCCATCCGCTTCCCGTGACGGTGTCGCCCATCCCGTTTCCGCGGGCCGCCCACGCGTAGTTCACATAGAACTGGGCCAGTGCCACATTGGCGGTTATGGACTGCGGCTTTTGCGAGGACCATTCCTCTAAATGCGTTTGCAGATCTTTCCAATCCTCCTCGGTGGCGTGGCCTTGCACTCTGGATACTCCGGCGTAGAAACTGTGCAACTGCCAGAAGCCGCCCACGAACCTGAGCTTCTTTGACCGACTTGCGTCCGCGATGCACTCCAGTTGCTGGAAGTCGTCGTGCTGCAGAAGTTGGCCGATCGCGACTTTGTAAGCATCTACCGCGTGGATGTCAGAGGTCTCGTCAAAATCATTGCCAAAGCTCGCGCAATTATTTGTTAGTTCCCGCGGCTTGCTTTTGCCGGAAGGGACCTGAGCGTAGCAAGCGGTTGCCGCGAGCAGGATGGCGCAAAGGTAAATCGCCCCGGGGCCGGTCTTCATTGCACTGTACGCAGGTTGACGACGCGCGTCGGGCGATACAAACGCAGAGACAGGAGGCATGGCAGATTCCTCAGGAGTCGAAAGTTGATGACCGCTGATCGTAGCCCAGCGCCCGGATGCGACATAGATTACGTCGGTGTCAATCGGTGAACGGGGGAGGACGCACGATTTCGAGCCAAAAACAAACGCCGCCCGATTCCTGCGGCGGCGTTGAGGACCGAATTCAAATTGGTTTTAGCGCGGGGCTTCTTCGAGCAGGCCTTGCTCTAATTTTTCCTGGCACTCGATGCAGTGGCGGGTCCAAGGGACGGCTTCCAGGCGCTTGGCGTTGATTTCTTTGCCGCAGTGGGCGCATTCGCCGAAGCTGCCTTCGCGCATGCGGGCGAGAGCTTTGTCGACCATCTGCAGAAGCTGGCGCTCGTTGTTGCTCTGGCTGAAGAGGAATTCCTTGGTGTAGGAACTGGCGGCGCGGTCGGCGATGTCCTGGGCGGTGTCTTCGTCGGCGGAGCGGCCGTCGGCTTGCGTGCGGTTGACGGTGCGGCGCAGTTCCAGCTGGCGGACTTCCAAACGCTTCTTGAATGACTCCAGTTTTTTCTTATCCATAGGTCACTTCAATTTATTCAAATCAAATTTGTTCAATCCTAAAAATCATGACATGAAAGTTTTAGGACGCCCCGTTGCGGAGGCGTCCGTGGCCCCAGGGCCAAACGAAGATGATAAGCGCGCAAATTAAGATGCGTCAACCGGGGTTAGGGCTGCAGGAATTGCGGCGCGGGGAGCGTGAACTTCTGGATCGGTGGCAGGATTTGTGAGGCTCTCATACTGCATCGCGGAGAAGCCGCGGTGATGGACCTTATGAGGAGCGGGATTTAGCGGTAGGGCCGCTGGGGCTCGAACACTGCATACTTCGTGGGTCGTCCCGTCCACTGCATTGCAGCTGCCGGTGACGTAGGGTCCTTCGCGCCGGCTTCGCCGCCGCTCAGGATGACATCGATCCTGCATTTATCGTGGCAGCGGTTCTTTCATGCTGGCCAGGGCGTAGCCCATCACGGCCATGGCGGCGGCGTTTTCGCGGAGTTCGTTGGGGACTACTTTGTCGAGCGTGTCGGCGGCGGTGTGGTGGTAGTTGAAGTAGGTGCGGCCGTCCTGCTCTAGGCCGAGTGTGGGGACGCCGGCTTCCGACATGGCGGAAATATCCGCGCCCGGAGGGTACGCGCTGGCTTGCAGGGCGTTCGCTCCGAAACTTTCAAGGATTGTGGTGACGGGGCGGAGCAGTTCGACGGCGCGCGTGGACATTCTGGTTTCAAAGCCCAGTGGGTGCGCCGCGCCGGAATCGCTTTCAATGGCGGCGACGTGGTTGGGAAATTCGGCGGTGTGGTCTTTGGTGTAGGTCTGGCTGCCGGTGCCGCCGGTTTCTTCGTCCATCCAGGCAATCACGCGGAGAGTGCGCTTGGGATGCAGGTGGAGTTTCTGCACGATCTCGGCGGTTTCCATGGCGACGACTACTCCGGCACCGTCGTCGATGGCTCCGGTGCCAAGGTCCCAGGAATCGAGGTGGCCGGAGACGATGACGATTTGTTCGGGATGCTCGCTGCCTTTTATATCGGCGATGACGTTGTAGCAGGTGGTGTCAGGAAGCTTCTGCGGCGTCAGAATAAGGTGCATGCGGACCGCGCCTTGCGCGAAAAGATGCGCCATCAGGTCGGCGTCTTCGGCGGTAACGGCCGCGGCGGGAATTCCGGCGGGGACGCTGAAGCCGGTATGGGGCAGGCGGTAGTCGGCGTTGCCTACCGAGCGGACGAGGGCAGCGACTGCGCCGAGACCGGCGGCGGCCTTGGGCCCGGCGGCGCGATAGCGCACGGCTTCCCCGTAAGAGATGAACGCCATGCCGGCGGCGGCTTTCTGCTTGTCGAACAATTCATTGAACAGGACGATCTTGCCGGCGACTTTGTCGTGGCCAAGAGCTTTCAGTTCGTCGAAATTATTGACCACGACGACTTCCGCGGTAATGCCGTCGGCGGGCGTGGAGGAGCTGCCGCCGAGCGCGGTGAGCACGATCTTCTGCGAAGTATCGGCGACGTGACCTGCGTAGTCGACCAGCGCGGCGGTTTCGGCTCCGCGCACCCAGTGCGGAACTTTGACTTCTTCGAGATGAACGTCGAGGCCGAGTTGGCGCAATTCTCCGGCGACGTAGTCGACGGCGGCTTTGGCCTGCAGCGATCCGGTGGGGCGCGGGCCGATGTTCTCGGTCAGGTGGGCGAGCTGGCGGTAGGCGTAGTCGTCGGAGAGTGTCGCGGTTTTGATGGCGGAGAGTTCTTCGAGCAACTGCGGAGGGAAGTTATCTTTCTCCGCTTGCGATGCGGGCGGGGGCGCGGCGAAGGGCACGGGCGCATTTTTCGGCTGCGCGGTTTGCGCCTGGGCTGCGGTTAGAAAAATGACTGCAAGGAATGTTGCTGGCAGGATGGGGCTCGGCAAGGTGCGGGTCATGGTCGAGACTCAGTTTAGCTTAGGAGAGCGTGCGGGGGATACTAACCTCATCTGGGGATCGAAAATCTGGGTTGTGATTTCGGAATATCATCCAGCTCGATGTCATTCTGAGTGAGGCGAAGGGCCTTACGATGGCGGAGGCTGTCGATGCGGTGGGTGGGAACGGCCGCGCTTCACGCGGTGCGAGCGCTCCTCGCATCTGCACAAGCGATGGCCGGGCTTCGTAAGGTCCCTCACGCTGGCTTGCGCCAGCGTTCAGGATGACATCTAGGTGAGGGATGTTTTCAGAAATGATCGGGATGGCATCGGGCGGTGAAGTCGATTCGGCCTTCAATCAGACAGCTTTTTGAGGTAGGATTATGCCGGTTCGCCAAGGAGGATCCCATGGCACAGAGCACTCCGCTCGACAGCGTTCGGCAGGCTTCGAACGCATCCGTAGTATGGGGAATTCTGCTGGTAGTTTTTGGCATGGTGGCAATTGCGTTGCCGTTTTTTGCGGCAGCGGTGGTCAGCACGGTGGTGGCGTGGCTGATTATTTTGGCTGGCGTGGTCCACTTGATGCTCGGCGTGCGCGCGCACGGCGCGGGCAGCATGATCTGGAAAGTGCTGGTCGGACTCGCCTATCTCTGCTTCGGGGTGTATTTGATCCTGCATCCAGGGCTGGCGGTGGCGACGCTCACGCTGGTGCTGGCTTTGCTGTTTCTGGTCGAGGGCGTCCTGAACATCATTCTATTTTTCAGGATGCGAGCGATGGGCGGATCGACCTGGGTGCTGGTGGATGGGATCATCACCTTGTTATTGGGCGCGATGATCTACATGCAGTGGCCGTCGAGTTCGTTATGGGCGATTGGCACGCTGGTGGGCGTGAGCATGATTATCAGCGGGCTCTCGCGTGTGATGCTGTCACTGGCGGTGCGCAAGGCGACGGGGTCGGTGTCGTCGCCGCCATCGTCGTTGGCGGCTTAGTGAGCCGCGACGCCTTGCTCCAGACAAACTGGCCATAAAACTGGATCATGGGCTGCGCGAAAGCGGCCCATTCTTCTGGGAGCGGATAGCTACTTTTACGCATCTTTACTAAGTTAAGAGATTATTTGACAGGTGTTCCACTTATAATCAGGCTCCTTCGAGAAGTTAGGCCCTCGCGTACATTACGTTAGGTATGAACGTGCTGGTTGGAGGACTCCATGAAAGCAACCTGGTTTTCCGTCCCCTCTGCGTCGCCTCATTCTTTGCTGATCACTCTTACAATGCTGGCAGGCATTGGAATAACTACCGGCTGCGGATCGAGCGCTCCGACGGCACCGAAGTTCAGCGGAAATACCTCGGTGACGGTGTTGCTCTCGAGCGCGGGGAACGACCAAGTTACACGCTTTGATCTGGCATTTCAGACGTTGACGCTGACGAACCAGTCAGGGACGACCGTCACGCTGCTACCGTCACAGCAGCCCGCCGAGTTTATGCACTTGAACGGAGGGATCGAGCCGTTGATGACGGTCAGTGTTCCTCAGGGCGTCTACACTTCGGCTACGGCTACGCTCGATGGTGCAGTGTTTGCTTGTATTGGAGCGGTTCCAGGCGGCGGACTCGGGATTGCGAATTATTCACTTGTCAATCAAGGCCCGACGGTGAATTTGGCGTCACCCATCACAGTCACGGGCAACAGCATGGCATTACTACTCAACATGGAGGTTTCAAGTTCAGCAGTTTTTCCCGATTGCTGGAGTACACCTGCGTTTGAAGGGTTCTCGATGACACCGACTTTCGATCTCGCTCCATTAGCCTTGTCGACTTCCCCGACGAACGCCGGGAATGGGAAGGTCAGCGGCCTTGTGGGGGAGGTTGTGTCGGTGGGAGCGACGCCGTCGAGTTTAACCCTTACGATCGCGGGCGAAAACCTGGGGACCAGAACTCTTTCGGCGAGTTCTAACAGCGCAACTGTGTTCCAGGGAGTGAGTGGGGCTTCTGAGCTCTCCGCGGGAATGTTTTTGAATTTGGACGGAGCGATTCAGTCCGACGGACCGCTGCTGGCGACTCGGATCGCAGTGGAATATCCCACGGCGGTGAATGAGTTCAGCGGTCCCGTGATGTTTGTGGACAATGAGGTCGAGCTTTTCACGCTTTACGGTCGCACTGAACTCGGCCCTCTGCAAACGGTCAATGGCCAAAGCGGGACCTACTGGGACGGTCCGAACTTCGATTTCACCAGTGCTGCGTTTCAGATCTCGGGCGAATTTACCAACCTTCAGAATCTTCCGTTCGTTCCCAGTTTCACCGCCTCCAACATGGTGGCGGGTCAGAATGTCGACGTTGCTTCGGCGGACCTTATAATCTTTGGGCCGAGTTACACGACCGCGAACGCCATCACCCTCGTCCCGCAGACCGTCAACGGAACAGTGGTCGCTTCGCAGCAGAGCGGTAGCTTTACGGACTATACGGTGTCGCTGGCATCCTATGATTTGTTCCCGACGTTAGCCGTGCAGCAGGGGCAGACCACACTTCTCAGCAATCCGAGCCAGATCGAGATTTACGTCGACAACAGCACCCAGAAGCTGAACACGCAGGCGCTTGCTCCGGGCAGCACGCTGCGCTTCTATGGGCTGGTGTTCAATGATAATGGCACGCTGCGGATGGATTGCGGGCAGGTGAACGATGGAGTGACGGCGACACCGCAGGCGAACTCTGCCGCCGCCGTGCCACGCCATACGCAAGCGGTTCGCCGTTTGGGCGGGCTTGTGCTGCAAACGGTGACGACGACAAAGTGACGGCGTTTGTTGGACCGGAGACTTTACCGACTGGACCGAATTGAGGGTTGTCTTCTCTTCTAATGCTACCTGAGGGATGGGAGGCTTCTCCCCGTTGTGATCGTAACGGTTGAGAACAGGCAACGGCCTCAACCTCCCCTATCCTTCGTCAATGGCACGAGGGTAACCACCCTGTGGTTACGTTGATTTTTTGTGTCTCGATTCTAGAATCCAGAGAGGATGTGCAAGTCGAAACCTTGCGAGAGGGCGTTGCCTGCCTCCGCGCGAATTGGTTGAGTGAATATGAAGATCGGACGTAGTGTGGCCGCGTGTGTCCTGCTCTCGTTCGCCTGCGCCTGCGGGCAGACGGTCATCTTGAATGTCTCGCCGAAAGATCCTGAGGTGAAGCCGGAGCAGCGCACTGCGACGATTGTGCACTACGAAAAAATGCGGCTCTCGGCGCGGGCAACGGTTCGTGTGTTGGTGCTGGCGCTGCAAAATACAGAGACGGGTGGTCCCACCGCGCGGTTGAACCAGGCGATCGACAACGAGCAGGGCATCGTGGATTGGGCGAACTGGTGCATTCTGGCACTACGCGACAAAACCGATGCAGCGCGGGCTTGTGTGTTTCAACCCGAGCTGAGGCAATAGAGCGGGATCGCGAAAGCGTTCAGCCTCAAGCCGACGCAAAGCCGACGTTTTAATCCGCATCAAAAAATCTGCTACCATGCGTTTGATTGAGGTGCTTTATGCCGGAGTTTGTGATTGAGCGCGAGATTCCTGGTGCGGGGAATATGTCGGAGGCGGAACTGCGGGCCGTCGCCAGAAAATCGGTTGGCGTGTTGAAGGACATGGGGCCGGCCATCAAATGGCTGCACAGCTATGTGACCGGCGATAAGATTTATTGTGTGTACCTCGCGCCCGACGAAGAAACGGTTCGCGAACATGCCAAGCGCGGCGGCTTTCCGGCGAATCGCATCTCGGCGGTGCGGCGGATGATGGATCCGGGTACGGCGGATTAAGCTGGGGCCCCAGTTCCGCAGGCCTTGAACATTAAGACCTTGTATATTTCACGACAGAGAAAACCCTTCCAGTTTTTTTCAGGCTGAGTTTTTGTTCCGCGTACCTGGGTCCGCGTCGAGACTGAGGGCCTCTTCCACGGCTTGTTCTACGGGCATAGCCCAACCTTCCATCCATGCGGCTAGACCGGCGGCGTTGCCCAGGGTGCGGCGGGCGAACTCCAGAGCTTTTTCCAATTTACGAGCTTCCGACGGGGTGAGCGGCGCGCCCAAACGCTGGCGCAGCGCGGCGGCCGCGCCGGCCAGATGCAGCGCTTGCTCGGCCTGGGACTGCGCGGCAGCGCTGGCGCCCAGGCATTCAAGAGCCCGGGCGATGCCGCGCTTATGGCCCAATTCCTGAAACATTCGAATGCTTTCCACGTAGAGGCGGCGGGCTTCGACGTTGTCGCCCTGGTCGAAGCGGAGACCGGCTAAATCCGAAAGTGTGCTGGCGATACCCCAGGCGTCGCCCAATTGGCGAAAGGCCGCGAGACTCTGTTCGCAGTAGGAGCGGGCGGCGGCGAAATCGGCCTTTTCGCGGGCCACGTCGCTCTGGTTGTTGAGGGTCCAGGCAGCGCCGGCGAAATCTCCGGATTTGCGAAACATGGCCAGACATTCGTCATAGAGCGAGAAGGCGCGGTCGTAATCGCCGCGCAATTTGGTTATGTTGGCGAGGTTGCTGAGGGAGCGGGCCGTGTCGGCGGCATCGCCGAGGTCGGTCCAGATGGCGACGCAACGTTCGAACAGCAGAGCTGCTTCGGCCAGTTCGTTGCGGTCGCGCGCATTTACGGCCAAGGCATTCAGCGCGACCGCAACTCCGTGCTTGTCGTCAAGTTCGAGAGAAGTCTCGAGGCTGTCTTCGAAGAACTGGCGCGCGGTTGCGAAATCCCCCTGTTCGCCGGCGAGAACCGCGCCGGAGAACAGCAGGCGGGCGCGCAGTTTAGGCCGGCTCACGGCGCCCTCCATGGCCAACAGCCGGGTAATGGCATCACGGCCTTCGCTGAGATGCTCGCGCGTTTCCCAGAAGCGAAACAGAGCGGTGCCGAGGCGGAGCGCCCAGTCGGCGTTTCCGGTCTTGATCAGATGATCGAGAGCCAGGCGGAAATTATCGTGCTCGGTCTCGAAGCGGTCGAGCCATTCCGCTTGCGCGGTTGCATCCTGCGCCCCTTCTTCGGCCAGGACTAAATAGTAGGCGGCGTGGGCGCGGCGGGTGGTGGCTTCGTCGTGGCTTTCGGCGAGGCGTTCGAGCGCGTACTCGCGAATGGTGGAGAGCATGAAGAATCGGGTTTCGGCTCCGGCGTGGTCGACTTGCTGGGCCAGGCTTTTATCCACGATGGAGGCCACGCCGTCGAGAATGTCGAGTCCGAGATCGCCCTTGGCATCGCCGACGGCTTCGGCGGCTTCGAGGGTGCAGCCCCCCGTGAAAACGGAGAGCCGGCGAAATAAAGTTTGTTCGGCGGCGTTGAGCAGGCCGTAGCTCCATTCGACGGTGCCGCGCAGAGTTTGTTGCCGGGTCGGCAGATCGCGCGCACCGCCGGTTAGAAGGCTGAGCCGGCTCTCCAGTCGAGCCAGCATGGCTGCGGGCGAGAGCAACTTAATGCGAGCGGCGGCGAGTTCGATCGCCAGCGGCAGGCCGTCGAGACGGGCGCAGATAGCGGCGACTGCTGCGGCGTTTTCTCTGGTAAGCGCGAATTCGTGCTTCACTGCCCTGGCGCGTTCCACGAAAAGCGCGACGGCAGGAAGACGGGAGAGCGTTTCGAGCGGCGGAATGGATTTTGGATCAGGAAGCGCCAGCGTGGGCACGGGAAATTCGTGTTCGCCGTAAATATGCAGCGGCGCCTGGCTGGTGACCACGACTTTCAGATTCGATCCGGAGGTGAGCAGATCAGACAATGAGGGCGCGGCCGCGATGAGGTGCTCGAAGTTGTCGAGCAGCAGCAGCATCGGCTGGTCGAGGCCGGCGATGTATTCCTGCAAACTTTCCTGCGCCGACTGGCTGCCGGTTTCGCGAACGCCCACGGCTTGTGCGATGGTGGACGCGATAAGACTCGGGTCGCCGACCGCCGAGAGGGGAACGAAGCAGACTCCGGCGGGGAATTCGATGGCGACTTCTCCGGCGACTTGCAGCGCGAGGCGGGTCTTGCCGATGCCGCCCGGGCCGGTGAGGGTCACGAGGCGAATGTCGGTACGGCTGAGAAGCTGGCGAAGGGTGGCGGCTTCCGGCTCGCGTCCAATGAATGCTGTGCGCTGCAGGGGAAGATTATTGGGGCGCGGCGCCGCAGGGCGAACTTGGCCTTCGACCAGCCGGTCGCGGACGGCGGCTAGATCGCGCGCGAGATCGCGAGTCGAGGTGTAGCGCTGTTTGGGATCTTTGGCCAGACAGCGCTCGACGATCCATACGAAAGGAGCGGGGGCTTGCGGCGATTTTCCACCGAGGCTCTCGGGTTCGTCGCGCAGAATCGCGGCCGTGGTCTCGGCGTAATTTTTTTTCTGAAACGCGGGCAGGCCGGTGATCATTTCGTAGAGCACCGACCCGAAGGAAAACTGGTCGGAGCGATAATCGACTTCTTCGCCGGTGGCCTGCTCCGGCGACATGTAGCCGACTGTGCCCATGACTGTGCCGTATTCGGTGATGGTGGTGGAAGCGTCGGGATCGGTAGTGGGCCGAACGGCGCGCAACTTGGCCAGGCCGAAATCCAGAACCTTGGCCGCGCCGTCGCCGGTGACCATGAGATTCTCCGGCTTCAAGTCGCGATGAACCAGTCCGGCCTCGTGGGCCTTGGCCAGAGCCTCGGCGACCTGCGCCGCGATGGCGACGGCTTTGCGAAAGGGAACTGGGCCGAAGTCGAGCAGGGCGCGGACGGTCTCGCCATCCACGAGTTCCATGGCGATGTAGCGCGTGCCGTTCACCTGGCCGAGTTCATAAATGGTGACGATGTTGGGATGATTCAGCGCGCCGGCCGAGCGAGCTTCCTGCTCGAAGCGGGCGAGGGCGTCGGGTTGCGAGCAGCGCTCGGGCGAAAGAGTTTTGATAGCGACTTCGCGTTCCAGGCGCGAGTCGCGGGCGCGATAGACCTCGCCCATGCCGCCGGCACCGAGGAGTTGCAGAATTTCGTAGGCGCCGAAGCGCGTGCCGGGCGCGAGCATAGAGGCCGCGACATTGGCTGCTGGGTCGGGCGCTGGGTCTCGCATTATTTCGGGATTGGACGGCGGGTTCATCTTGCATGCGCGACTTGCGCGGCTGCGCCAACGGAATCGGTCGCGCCGGGATCGGTTACCCCAGAGTCGGTTTATAATACCGCAGATTCGGAAAGACCCTTCATGGATGTGCAACCTATGGATGTGCGATCGCTGCAGCGCCCGTTGAAAGAGCATTACCGGCAGGACCCGGTGAGCTCCCGAATTACGCTAATTGCCCACGGGACCCAGGCAGACGCGCCCATCTCGTGCTCGGTCGACCTGGGGCGTGCGATCTACAACGCGCAGGCGCATAAGGGGGTGGGCGGCGCGGGGACGGGCGCCTGCTCTGGCGATCTGCTGCTGGGCGCGCTGGCGGCCTGTGCGCAGATCACCTGCCAGATGGTCGCGGCCGCGATGGGAATTCCGACTGAAGGCATTGAGGTGACGGTCGAAGGTGATCTCGATCTGCAGGGAACGCTGGGCATCTCGAAAGAAGTGCCGGTGGGGTTCGAGAGTATTCGGGTGAAGTTTGACGTCAGAGCGCCGCAGGCTACGGCCGAGCAGCTGGCTGCATTGCAGGCGAAAACCGAACAGTACTGCGTGGTGATGCAGACGTTGCAGCATCCGCCGAAGATTGAGCATAGCTGGGCGAAGTAGCTTGATGTTATCGACACCAGCCGGCCCTGCCGATCCAACCTACGCGTAGACGAAAGGCCGGCTCTCGCGGCTTTTCCAGAAATAGCCCAGGATGATCACGCTGGCGATGGCCGCGTAGGCGCACCAGAGGGAGGTGAAGGCGAAACGCCTTACTTGCATCACCACCAGCAGGATCGCAAGATTGGCCGCACCGAAGATGACCATCATGCGGATCTTCGAGAAGAAGAGCGAGCCGCAGGTGGCGATTACATACAGCACCGCGACCGCCGTGTTATTCGTCGCCTGATTCATGTACACGATGCTGTTTTGCCGGACGGATATCTCCGTTGGGAAGGCGGTCAGCGCCCACAAAATATAGAGCGTGGTGGCTGCGCCCAGCACGAGGAACGGGACCATGCTCTTGCGGCTTTTGCCGTTGGGCTCGAACTGCAGCACGCTGAGTGGCAACAGGAAGGGCAGCAGTCCCTGAGCGTAGAGCATGAAGGCCGCGCCCATGTCGTGGGTGACTGCCGGGGAGAGGATGCCGTCGAGTCCCAGCCAGACGAAACCCTCGATGAACTGATGAATGGCGAAGAACAGGGGCAGGGCCGCGAACAGGAGTTCGCGCCGGTGCTTCACCTTGGTCAGGGTGACCACGCCGACGCCGCCCAGAACCGCACTGCCTACAAAGTTCGCTGTCGCTGAAAAGCACATGGATCGTTTTTCTCCGGGGGAGAGGATTGCAAATATTACTGGGAAAGGCAAAACATTTTTCGGAATGCGAAGGGATCCCTGCAACTGAATTCCCATGTCTCGCAAAAACGGCGAGACCCTTCGACTCCGCTCAGGGCAGGCTATGGGGCATCCCATCTCGGGGCGCCCGCACCTAGAAGAAAAAAATGGCCCCATTACTGGGGCCAAGTTTCAAGAGGCTACGGATTTGGTGGGCAATGTCAGGAAAGGCGATGAAAGTCGTTCCGGCGGCCGGAACGGCTCGGGTAGTGACGCGAGGAATCGAAAAGAGAGAAGGTCATGTTGCTAGAGTTTGCGGCCTCTTTATTAGCTTGAAGAGATGCACTTGCCGCACCAAAGCTGGCGAGCTGAGTGAGGGCGCGGGCGCTGCCGCATAAGCGAATGACGGGGAAGGACTTAGTCGGAGAGCTGAGTGCCGCGGGAGGCAGAGATGAAATATCGGCGGAAAAAGGGAAGTGCAACACAATGCATATTGAATGCACTATCGTCTCTAAATACCCGCAAACACCAAGCCCATGGCGGGTTTTGGGCCAGCCATGGGCGCGGGTGAAGAGAGCTTTCTGAAGCCTAGCTGTTGCCGGCGACGGTGCGCAGCTTGCCGGGCAGGAAATGATATGGGGGCCAGGGGCCGCTGATCGCGACTTCGCAGTTTTTCAACTGCTTGGCGGCGGTCGAGTAGCGGTTCTGGTATTTTTCAATGCTCTTGGAGTCGATCAGGTGGGCGATGTCGATCAACATGCCCTCAGGCGCGACCTTCTTGCAGCTGACTTCTTCTTCCAGCGGGTTGAACAGCTTGTGCACCTGGACCGACAGTGCCCGGGCCTTGGTCTGGCGCTCGCGTTCGCGGGACGCCTTCACCTTCAGCTTGGACAGGTAGTCGCCGCCGACGGTGTCGGGCAAAACGACGTCGATCATGGCTTCGCGCAGGGAACCATCCCGCACGATCAGTTTGATGTGCATTTCGGACTTTCCGCGCAGCTTGGCGACGCTCAGGCCAAAAGCCCGCCGGTTGACCCGGACGGCCTGGCGAAGTGCGTCATCGCTGTCGAAAATGGTGCCGAATTTGAAGGGAAGGACGGTGGAATTGCGGAAGCAGTTGCTGACTACGCGGGCGTGTTCGATCGGCTGCTTTGTGGTCCAGTTCACCGGCTGTGTGGTCGTATTCGCTGACGATGACCGCGAATTCGCCACTGGGGTAGCTGAGAACCGCAGCGCCGTTCACTCCTTGAACGCCCTCTAACAGGAAAGGGCGGCGAGTGCGGGTTCCATTTGGGAGGGTTTGATGCTCGGTAAGACAGTACGCGTACCACGCCATGTTGAACTCTCCGAACCGGGATGGAGACGAACCGGGCCGTCTCTCACGTCGAGTTTTTCGCCAAAGCTTGTACAGCGATGTTGGAAGTTAGGGAAAACGGGCGGTACAGGGTCAACGAACCGGAAACGATAACAGTCACGTTCCCTAAAGGCATATTACTTTGGGCATAGGGGAAAATGCAACGTTTTTGTTGCGAATGGCATCGGTTGGCTTCATTTTGTGGCGCGGGGAGGGCTCGACGGCTTGCAGGTGCGCTCCGGATGAACCATTATGACCTTTAAACGATGTTTTACAGGGCTAACCTCATCAATCCCTCTCGCAAGTTGTGACCGGCTGCAGCCCAGCCGTTGAGAATGTCGTCGTATGTGGAGTATACTGTGGAATCGGCTCCACATATGGAAATCGTTCAGATCGTGCTGGATAAGAAGCTCTTAGAGGCCGCTGACCAGGCGGCAAAGCTCACTCGGAGAAACCGTTCGGCGCTGGTACGCGACGCTCTGCGGGAACATCTCCGCCGTTTGGAACTGAGGGCCAGTGAAGATCGCGACCGCCAGGGCTATGCGCGACAGTCGCCGGCCGACGCGGAGGCGATGGATTGGGAGGCGGAGGCCACGTGGCCGGCAAGAATAGCCCGCGGTGACGTTCGCCTCTACGAGTTTGCGGCGCCCGACAAGAAACGACCGGTTCTCGTGCTCACCCGCAACAGCGCCATCGCGTATTTGTCCACGGTCACGGTAGCGCCGGTTACGACTACGATTCGCGGAGTGCCGTCGGAGGTTATTCTGAACGAGGAGGATGGCATGAAGTCCCCGTGCGCGGTAAACCTGCACAACGCGGTTACGGTGTCGCAACAGCGGATGGGGAAGCGTGTGGCCCAGCTTAGTGCCGCGCGGATGAGTGAGGTGTGTGCCGCGCTGCGATTTTCTTTGGGGTGCGACGCGGGCTAGTGATTGGAAACGCCCGTCGTCCCCGGTTTTCCTCGCCTGAGCCCTCGGTGCGCCCGATGTTATTGTCAACTCACAATTTAGGGTGTTAGATTGCATGTCAAGCCACATGGCAACCAAGGCCCGCAAGATTACGAAAAGCAAGTCGCTGAATCAAAGCCTGCACGCCGCCAAGGCGGCCAAGCAGGACGAGTTCTACACCCAGTACGTCGACATCCAGAAAGAGGTCGAGGCCTACCTCGAGTTCGACCCCGACACCTTCCGCGGCAAGGTCGTCTACTGCAACTGCGACGACCCATTCGAGAGCAACTTCTTCAAGTACTTCGCCGCCAACTTCAACAAGCTCGGCCTCAAAAAGCTCATCACCACCAGCTACGACGGCTCCCCCATCGCCGGCGCAGGGCACACTTGTTCCGGTGAGTACAACGAGGGGAATGGCAAGCGCCAGAAGCCCAAGGCGCTCGCCGTCGACATCGACGAAGTGAAAGATGTGGACGGAGACGGCGCGACCGACATCGAAGACGTCAAGCTTTTCCTGAAGCGGAACAAGGCCGCCCGGACAGCCCTGAAAGCGCCTCGAGGAGTACCCGGCGGCGACTTCCGCAGCCCCGAGTGCATCGCGCTGCTGAAAGCAGGCGGACATCGTCGTCACCAACCCGCCCTTCTCCCTCTTCCGCGAGTACGTCGCCCAGCTCGTGGAGCACGGGAAGAAGTTCCTGATCATCGGCAACGTCCAATGCGATCACCTACAAGGAGATCTTTCCGCTCATCAAGGCCAACAAGCTATGGATGGGCGTCACCATCCACAGTGGCGACCGCGAGTTCCGCGTTCCTGACCACTACCCGCTGAATGCGGCAGGCTTCGCGCGTGACGAAAACGGCGTCAAGTACATCCGCGTCAAGGGCGTCGCGCTGGTTCACAAACCTAGACCATGGCCGCCGCCACCAGAAACTGCCCCTCATGACCATGGCGGACAACTTGAGGTTCAGCAAGCACAAGGAGCTCAAGGGCAAGGCGGCATACGACCGATACGACAACTACGACGCGATCGAAGTGCCGTTCACCGACGCGATCCCCAGCGACTACGACGGCGTCATGGGCGTTCCGATCACTTTCCTCGACAAGTACAACCCCGACCAGTTCGAGATTCTGGGAACAAGCGAGTAACGGACCGATGAGATACGAACTCAAGACATCGACAGGTCTAACGAAAAGTACGTGACGAAGCTACGAAGACGTGGCAAGCACAGGCGCATACTAAGACCGGCATCGACCATCACTTCGTGATGGCAGTGATATGGCAAGCATCTACAAGCGAATCTTCATCCGCCGCCGACACGGCCGCAAGAAAGGACGAAAAAATGAAAACCACGCTAAGAACCGACATCACCGTCGCCGCGATCTGCGACGGGTTTGTGTACAACCAATTGGAGGGCAAAGGGCTGTTCGGGCTGGGCGGAAAGCTCACCATCCAGCCGGAGTACCAGCGCAACTACATCTATGCGGACGGCGGGGGCAAGAAAGAGGCGGCGGTCATCGAATCGCTGCTCAAAGGGTATCCGCTCGGGCTGATCTACTTCAACAAAGTCGCGAGACGACAAGTTCGAGGTGCTGGACGGCCAGCAACGGATCACCAGTATCGGGCGGTTCGTTACGAACAAGTTCGCGATCATGGATAACGGCAATCCGAAGAACTTCGACAGCCTGCCCGCCGACCAACAAGCCAAGATTCGGGACTCGAAATTGCTGATCTACGAGTGCGAGGGCACGGAGAGCGAGATCAAGCAGTGGTTTGAGACTATCAACATCGCAGGTGTGCCGCTCAACCCCCAGGAGCTCTTAAACGCCATCTACTCCGGGCCGTTCGTGACGCTTGCGAAGGCCGAGTTCAGCAACAGCCAAAACGCGAACATCCAGAAGTGGAGCGCGTACGTCAAGGGCAGCGCGAACCGGCAGGAGTTCCTGGAGCGGGCGCTGGACTGGGTGAGCAAGGGCGATATTGGCGGCTACATGAGCGCGCATCGCAACGATAACAACATCAATGAGCTGAAGACCTACTTCAATAGCGTGATCGACTGGGTTTCGACAGTGTTCAACGATGTTCAAGAAGGAGATGCAGGGGTTGGAGTGGGGCAGGCTTACGAGACAATACCACGGCAAATCATACGATCCGAAGAAGATGTCTGCCGACGTGAGAAGGCTCGTACGGCGATCCCTACGTTAGAAAAACCGCAGGGAATATTCGAATATCATCCTGGGCGGCTTCGGTCGATACGAAGTTGTTGGAGGTGCGGGTGTTCGACGACGCCAGGTAAAGCGGGTCGCATACGCTAAGCAGACGCAGGCAGCCGAAGGCAAGGGCAAGTCCAACTGTCCGCTCTGCGCGATTGGGCACGACGCGAACAAGAGCAGGATCTATAAGTTCGACGAAATGGACGCCGACCACGTTGCAGCATGGAGCAAGGGCGGCGGAAGCTCGGCCGAGAACTGCCAAATGCTCTGCATTACCCACAATCGAGCCAAAGGTAATCGATAGTATGGGGAAGCTCAGCGACAGACGGGTGTTACGATTAATTTGACAGGCGTCGTTCAGAATATTTCGAAAGCCCCGACTGACCCTCGGGGCTTTTGCCTTCTAATAGCTTCATTTGCCAGCCGCTGAGCGATTGGTTCGCTCTTGCAGGGCGAGCAGCACGACCCGGATCATTTCGTCCCAGGGGGCGGGTTTGCCGGTCCAGATTTCGAATTGGCGGGCGGCCTGGTGGGCGAACATTTCGATGCCGGGGATGATCTGGGCGCCGCGCTGCTTGGCCAGCTTCATGAAGCGGGTCTCGGGCGGATCGTAAATCATGTCGAAGACGTAGCGGGCGTTGATTTCGTTTTCCTGCAGCGGCGTTTCTTTGGTGTTGCCCATGCCGACGGGCGTAGCGTTGATGATCACGTCGAAGGCCAGCTTCTTTAGATCCTGGCGCTTGATCAGGCGGGCGTGGGCCTGGTGCGCCAACTTTTTGGCGGGGCCGGCGGTGCGGTTCAGGATGTAGACTTCCGAGCCTCTTTCTTTCAGACCGAAGACGGCGGCGCGGGCGGCTCCGCCGGCTCCGATCACCAGGATGCGGGCGTTTTCGAGGGTATTGAGGCGGCGTTCGAGTGGGCGGACGATGCCGGATGCGTCGGTGTTGAAGCCGTAGAGTTTGCCGTCCTGAGCGCGGACCACCGTGTTGCAGGCGCCGATTTTTGTGGTGTGGGAATCGGTGTTGTCGAGGTGCGGCAGGATGGCTTCTTTGTACGGCATGGTTACGCTGAGGCCGTGGATGGGAATGTCGCGCACGCAGGTCAGCAGGTCTTTCAGCGTTTTGGCGTGCAGCGCGAGATAGACGGCGTTGACGTTCTCGCGGCGGAAGGCGGCGTTCATGATCGCGGGCGAGAGCGAGTGGGCGACGGGGTCGCCGACTACGCCGTAGACGCGGGTGGCGACGTCGACGCGCTCGATGCGATAGACGTTGCGCAGTTCCTGCGCGGTGACCTGGCCGGGAGCGGTTTCTTCTCCGGCGGTGACGGAGGCGAAGGTGAAGACGCTGCCGGCGCGCACGCCCAGCACGCGGCTGATGATGCCTTGTTCGCCCATGCACATGCCGACGAGGGAATGGCGGTCGCCTTCGCGGGCCAGAAATTTGATCATGGTCACGTTGTCGGCGAGGGTGGTGGCGGTGCTGACAATTTTGTAGAAGTCGGCGGGATGGGCCAGCATCTTCTCCAAAGTTTCGTCGAGCTTTTTGGTGGCGCGGAAGTCGTGGAACGAGAGGATCAGGGCGGCGCGGGTGCGCAGCTTCTGCAGATGCTCGGGCTTGCACTTGACGGCGGTTTGCAGCTCGACGTCGACCAACTGGCAGCCGGAGGCGGCGGCTTTGCCGAGAACGTCGAGTTGGGAGGCGATGGAGCCTTTGAACTTGCCTCCGCTGGCCACGCGGCGACAGGTGGCGATGACGACCGTGCCGGGGTAGGTCTCCTGGAAGCGCTTGATTCTGGGCATCGCCAGCGCAGGCTTTGAAAGGTAGTCTAACCTGAACTCCAGAAAGGAGTTATCCCGCACGAGGTGCTCGGCTTTTTCGACCATTTCATTGGGGTCGGAGCCGGTGACCGCCACGCAGACTCGCGGCAATCGCAGGGGTAGAAGACGAGGCGTGTAAGAGGGAGCTGAATTCATCGATCGTAATTACGTATGGCGCACGGACACCCAGCCAGCCAGTTGTGGCGGCACGGAATGAACGGCGAATTATTACAGGGGCTTAATTATTTATGCAACAACGGATTAACGTCCGGAGGCGAAAAAACTGAAAAACCTGTGCCGGGATGGTGCGCCAAGGGGGCGCAACACCCTCGTAACCTTGACCACCCCTTACCTGCTTGTTACCTTGCGGCTGAGCCTTTCTTATCTTGCATATGACTAGGGAGGGGACGGATAGCCGTTCTTTTCCGGAGGTAACATGAAGAAAACAGGACTGTTCGTGTTGTTGATCGCGACGGCGGCATGGGGGCAGGGCGGAGCCGACGCCGATGCGGGCGCCGCGCCACAGGGAACTGCGCCGACCACATCCAGCTTTCCCACCATGCGGGTGCAGACGCCAACTTACGCCGATTTGTACTGCGCTGGATTCATCAGCAAGAATACCTTGCCGGACGCCGCCTACGTGGCAGGCGGGCTGCAGACGCCGACCACGACGAAGTTTACGCGCGGCGACATGATTTATTTGCAGGGAACCGGCTACAGCGCGGGCGCGGAATATGAGATTATCCGGGCACTGCGGGACGTGAACGAATATGAAACGTTCCCCGGCCAGAAGAAACTGTTGAAGGCAACCGGGCAGCCTTACGAAGAAGTGGGACGCGTGAAGATCATTGATACGCGCAGCCGCACGGCGATCGCGCAGGTGGAATACACGTGCGACGGAATTAATCCCGGCGACACGGCGATTCCGTTTGCCGAGAAGCAGACGATCACATTCCACGATCCGATTCGTTTCGATCGCTTCCTGCCCGCGAGCAGCAAGACTTCCGGCCGGATTGTGATGGGAAAAGATTTCGATTCACAGCTGGGCACCGGACAGAAGGTTTACCTGAACGTGGGTGCGAACCAGGGCGTGAAGATTGGTGATTTCTATCGCGCGGTGCGTTCTTACACGGCGGATCTGGAGGATCCGGTTGATTCGCTGTCGTTCAAGGCGGCGATTGCCGAGGACACGCAGAAGAAGACGCCGTCGGTCGATCCGGCGATGTTTACCAAGGGCAATGGTCCGGTGATTCACGTACGCGACTTGCCCCGGCGAGCCGTGGGCGAGATCGAGATCATCGGCGTAACCAACACCACGGCGACCGGCATGATCGTGTTCGCGCTGGAAGATGTGCATGCGGGCGACACGGTGGAAGCGGATACGATTCAACCGTAGAAGTTGGCAGTTGCGGAGAGAACAGTCAGGAGCCGGGGACGGGAAACCGTCCCCGGCTTTGTTTTTTGTGGCCAAGGACTTGTTTCACACATTGCGATGTGTAACAATCTACACATGGCTACCAATCTGGCGATTGACGACAAACTGATTGAGGAAGCGCGCCGTATTGGTTCTCACAAGACCAAGAAGGAAGCGGTGACGACTGCCCTCGAACAGTACATCGAACGTCATAAGCAACTTCAGATTCTGGATGATTTCGGAACCGTGGATTTTGATCCGGAGTATGACTACAAGGCGTGGCGCCGCGGAAAGCGTGCATGATGGTTCTGGTTGACACGCCGGTTTGGTCTCTGTCTTTGCGACGTAAAACCATCGATTTGGCGCCACACGAGCGGTGCGTCACAAAGAGTTTGTATGACCTGGTGCAGCAGCAGCAGGTGCGTCTTCTGGGATCGACTCGGCAGGAATTGCTTTCCGGAATTCGCGAAGAATCCACTTTCTTGCGGATCCGCGAACACCTGAGAGGATTCAGGAACGTTGAGCTAGACGAAAGTGACTACGAAGAAGCGGCGCAGGCCACGAATCGGTGCATCCGCGGAGGAATTGCTGGCTCGAACGCCGACTTGTTGATGTGCGCGGTCGCTGTTCGTTATGGTTGGAAGATATTCAGTACAGATCGTGACTTTGCGAACTACCGCCGGGTTCTTCCCATCCAGTTGTTCGAAGCATCCCAGGTTTAAACAGCATCGGCCGATCAGCCTTTTTCTCCGAAAACTTCTGCGGTGAAGGCTGCGATGGTGGCGCCTTTTTGCCAGGCGTCGAGGGGGAGGCCGGCTTTGCGGCAGGTTTGTTCGAGGAAGGTGGTGCGGTCCCAGTGGTGCTCGACGGGGACCTGGGGCAGGAGCAGGCCGCGATGTGTGGCCAGAGTGATGAGCAGGCCGTGGCGGCCGATTTCGATGGCTTCGGGGGCGATGGGTTGCGGCGGGGAGAGAATGCTGAGTTCGATCTCGAGATCGCGGGCTTCGGGCAGGGTTACGGGAGTGAAGCGCGAGTCTTCGAAGGCGGCGGCGCGGGCCGTGTCGGCGACGGCGCGATAGACAGAGTTTATCGCCAGAACGTAGCCGACGCATCCACGCAACTGGCCGCGCAGATAGAGTGAGGTGAAAGCGCCGCGCGGTTGGGCGAGATGAGTGGTCGGTGGGTCGAGTGAGAGTGGGCGATTTTCGAGCGCGGAGAGAACGGACTCGTGGGCGAGGTGCAGGAGTTGAGCGCGTTCGTCGCTGGAGAATTCGGCGGGCGAAAAGTTGCGACTTGCGGAATTCGCAGATTCCGCGACGGGATTAGGTGGAGGCAGCGACATCGCGTTCCGGCTGACCCGGGGGGACGGGCTTGGCGCGGCGGCTGAGGATGAAAGCGCGGCGGCGGCGTTTGACTCCGTGGCGATCGATTTTCGACCAGAACGCGACGAAGTAGTCGATCGCGGATACGAGCGAAACACAGACCATGAACCAGATGGCGAGATACGCGATCCAATGGATGGGAAAAATGTAGTTGCCGTAGACGGGTACTTCCTGCCAGCGGTGATCGAGAATGACGGCGACCACAGAAACGATCTGCACCACCATTTTAAATTTGCCGAGATCGCTGGCTTCGACAGTAAAGCCCTCCGAGGCGGCGATGGAGCGCAGGCCGCTGACCAGAAATTCGCGGCCGATGACGATGACGGCGATCCACGCGGGAACCAGGCGGGGATTGAACTGCACCAGGGTGACGAAGGCGGCGGCGATGAGAAGTTTGTCGGCCAGGGGGTCGAGCAGGATTCCCATGGTGGTGACTTGTCCGCGCTTGCGGGCGAGGTAGCCGTCAATGCCGTCGGTCATGGCCGCGGCGATGAAGACGGCGGAGGCGAGCAGTTCCCGTTCGCCGGTGCACGCCGTTGAAACGCGGGCTCAACAGAATCCACATCAGCAGGGGAATGCTGAAGATGCGGATGAGCGTGATGGAGTTGGGCAGGTTCACACTACGGGGCTGATCCGGAGGGCGGCCGGAAATCCAGTTTTGATTATGCTCCCACAGGAAGCGGGAACGCAATGGAAGGAAGGGCACGAAAGGCAGATCGACCAGGAGCGGCGGACAAGAGTGTCCGCCGCTCTTGAATTTTTGTACCGGCGTCGAACTTCGCACCCGGAAAAATGCAAAAAAAGAGAACAATCAAAGCAAAAGGCAAGGTCAAAGGCGGCGGACAAGAGTGTCCGCCCCACATAGGCGTTACTTTTTTTGTTTGGCGATGATTACGTCTTTGATTTTGTCGTAGGTGGCCTGGGGGATGATTTTTTTCTGGACGAGTTCGTTCTTGGCGCGGTAGGGGCGGCCGTCGATGATTTTTTGCGAATAGGCGTCGCCGATGCCGGGCAGGGCTTTGAGTTGATCTTTGGTGGCGGAGTTGATGTCGAGTTTGTCGGTGGCGGAGGGGGCTGCCTGCGCCGGCGCTGTAGAAGACGGCGCTGATGCAGCCGCAGCGATTTCCGGAACCCCGGGCTCGGAACCCTGTGCCACGCTCACTCCGCTGATCAGCGAAAGCGCAAAGCATAGGACGGCAATCTGTGCCATCAATTTTCTTTCCACGGATTTCATTTGATCCTCCTCAGGGGCTAAAGCCCCAGTCTATCTTGATTCTCTACGGCACGGCTAAAGCCATGCCCTTCCACGAAACTCTTCTCGACGGCACAATTGAACCGTGCCCTTCAAAACAATCCCGCTTACGCGTAAATGCCGCGCTGGCGAATGGTGTAGGCCACGCGGTCGATGGCCAGCATGTAGGCCGCGATTCGGTTGTTGACTTGGTGGGTCTCGGCGTAGCGGACTACGTCGCCGAAGGACGAGACCATGATTTCTTCCAGTTGTTCGTTGACCACGGACTCTTTCCAGAAGTAGCCTTGGCGATCCTGCACCCACTCGAAATAGGAAGTGGTGACGCCGCCGGCGTTGGCCAGAATGTCGGGGATTACGAAGACGCCTTTATCGCCGAGAATGTCGTCGGCGGCGGAGGTGGTGGGGCCGTTGGCGCCTTCGGCGAGGATGCGGCACTTCACGCGGCCGGCGTTGCGGCTGGTGATGACGTTCTCGGTGGCGGCCGGAATGAGAATCTCACAGTCTGCGACCAGCAGATCGGCGGTCTCGGCTTTTTCTGCGCCGGGGAATCCATGGACTGTGCCGTTTTTCTGGCGGTACTCGACCAGAGCTTTGAGATCGATGCCGTTTTTGTTGTGCAGGCCGCCGCCGACTTCGGCGATGCCGACAATTTTGTATCCCGCCTGATGCATGAGCAGAGCGGCGTTGGACCCAACGTTGCCAAAGCCCTGCACGATCACGCGCGTGCTTTCGCGCGACAAGCCTAGTTTTTTTAACGCCTCATCGCAGACCACCATTACGCCTCGGCCGGTGGCTTCTCGGCGTCCGCGGGAGCCGCCGATGTTGATAGGCTTGCCGGTCACGACTGCGGTCACCGTCTGGCGCATGTGCATGGAGTAGGTGTCCATCATCCAGGCCATGATTTGTTCGTTGGTATTGACGTCGGGGGCGGGGACATCTTTTTCGGGGCCGATGAATTCAATGAGTTCGGAAGTGTAGCGGCGGGTCATGCGCTCGATTTCGCCCATCGACATTTTGTGGGGATCGCAGATCACGCCGCCTTTAGCGCCGCCGAACGGAATGTTGACCACCGCGCATTTCCAGGTCATCCAGCTGGCCAGGGCGCGAACTTCGTCGAGCGTGACGTCGGGTGCGTAGCGGATGCCGCCCTTGGCCGGGCCGCGCGCGATGGAATGCTGCACGCGGAATCCGGTGAAGACTTCGAGATGGCCGTCGTCCATTTGCACGGGGATGTAGACCGTGAGTTCACGGTTGGGATAACGCAGCACGCGCCACAGACCTTCGTCGAGGTTGAGTTTTTGTGCGGCCAGATCGAAGCGGGCTCGCTGCGATTCCCAGGGATTAGATTCTTTGTCCACGTGCGGGGGCGTCGCCATCGTTGTCATAGAAGTAGTCTCCGGAATGAATGCAGAGCGGATTTGCCGTCGCCGAAGATTCCCGGTCGGGGGCGGGCAAACGTTCCGAGTATATGAGGCGGAATGGGCGGGAAGCAAGGCGCGCGGGAGTGGGAGGGGGAGCTAAGTTGTCAAGGGGGGTGGGGGATTCCCGAAATGGGGAGTGGGTTGGGGCGAATCGGGGTGTCGGCATTTGTGGTTCCCATGTCTCGCAAAGGCTGCGAGACATGGGGCATCCCACTTTATTTTTTCGTTGGGGTTCGGATTTTCATTACCAGGATTTCTGTGTCGTTGATTTTGACTGGGCCGGTCTCTCCTTTCAGGTACCAGCGGAAACTGGTCCAGTGCCAGTCTTGGGGCTTGGCGACTAAGCCTCGGGCTACTGGGTTGCGGTGGATGTAGCGGAGCTTTTCGATTCCTTTCTTCTCGGTCCAGACATTGAAGTCGTAGAAGCGTGACTGCCAGAAGCGGTTCGGGACTTTCTTCCGTTGATCACGGTCAGGAGCGCCTGATGGTGGAGTGGCTGAAATTGGGGTCCCCATGTCTCGCTGTTTTTGCGAGACATGGGATTTCCACCCTCGAGACAGCGAACCAGTCCCAGTTTTAGCGCCTGAACGACTGTTGACAGTGTGTCCCGCTGGGGCTCGCCGACCAGCAGGTGCACGTGTTCGGGCATGACTACGTAGCCGAGAACTACGAGACGGTAACGTTGGCGGACTCGTTCGAGAGCCTTCAGGAAGAGATCACAGCGGTTTGTTCTTGTGAAAAACGGCTGGCGGCGGTAACAGCTGAAGGTCAGGAAGTGGAGGTCGTTGCCCCCGTAGAAACGCTGCGGATGTGCGGTCATTCAGGAACGATACGGAGACCGCGAAGAATTGTCTGTGACGGGTGGACGTTTTGGGAAGGTCTCGCCGTGGACAATTTCGGATTCCCAGGTCTCGCAAAGGCTGCGAGACATGGGGCATCCGCTTTCGGCGACTCTTGTCTTCTAAGAAAATACTTGACAGATAGTGATATAGTTATATATATCACTATATGACATGCGGGGATCTGCTCTGGGTCGCTCGCTGCATAACTGGTTCGCAGGAGAAGAAGATCATGAAATTCCATCGGTTTTTGCTGGGTGCTGTTTTAGTGTCGCTGTCTGGGGTGGCGTTGGCTCAGTCTGATGTGGAAAAGTCGGCGCAGATGTCGGCCATGCCTATGCCGGACGCGCAGAAGTCGAGCGCGGAATTGTCGTTTGATCAGCTGAAAACTTTGGCGGGGTCGTGGGATGGGGTGGTGAGTACCGTGCCGCCGCAGGCTGAGATTGAGGGGAAGCCGATTCAGGTCACGTTGAAAGTCACGTCGATGGGGAACGCACTGGTGCATGAGATGACCGGGGCTGGGCGCCCGGATCATCCGCTGACCATGCTTTATTTGTCGGGTGGGCAGTTGATGCTGACGCATTACTGCGATGCCGGGAACCGGCCGCGGATGACGGGGAAGATGTCGGCGGACGGGAAGACGGTGGAGTTCGAGTTTCTCGACGTGGACGGTGGCACGCAGTATGGGCACATGCATCATGCGGTGTTTACGGTGGTGGATGCGAATCATCACATTGAGGATTGGACTTACATGGAGCCGGGGGACAAACCGATTCATGCGCACTTCGACTTGCAGCGGGCGAAGTGAGGCGGCGGCTAAAGCCGCGGTTCATTTGGAACGATTGCGGCGCGGCTAAAGCCGCGCCCTTTCAAAGCAAATGCCGAAGGCGAGTGGTGGGCGAAGCAGTACGACGATCGGGTAAGGGAATCTGGAAACCCTGATGGACCGTGAGTTTAACGACAGTCAGCCGATTTATCGCCAGCTTCGCGACCGGGTGGTCGCGATGATTCTGGAGGGCGTGCTCAAGGAGGGCGATCCGCTGCCTTCGGTGCGCACGGTGTCGGCGGAGTATCGCGTGAATCATCTCACGGTCCTGAAGGGATATCAGCAATTGGTGGACGAGGGGTTGGTGGAGAGTCGGCGAGGTCGCGGGATGTTTATCAATGTGGGGGCGCGGGATTTGCTGATGCGGGGCGAGCGGCAGAAATTTCTGGAGGAAGAATGGCCGCGGGTGCAGGCCACGATTCAGCGGCTGGGGTTGAAGGCAGGAGGAATTGCTGAACGGGAGTGCGCGGGCTGACGTCATCAGGCATGGCCAAGGATATAGCGAAGCCTGACGATGCAGCCGCGGAAATTGGAACCGAATCCGAAAGGGAAGAGGAGGAGCGCTGAACGCCATGGCATGCATAGAGGCACGTGGTCTTCGAAAAGCCTTCGGCGCGAACATGGCGCTGGACGGCGTGAATTTGCGGGTGGAAGAAGGGCGCATTCTGGGAATCATTGGGCCGAACGGGGCGGGGAAGACGACGGCGTTGAATGCGATTCTCGGCCTGACGCCGTATCAGGGCGAGTTGCGGGTGCTGGGGCGCGATCCGTGGACGGAGCGCGACCGGCTGATGCGCGATGTTTGTTTTATTTCCGACGTCGCGGTACTGCCGCGGTGGATTCGGGTTTCGCAGCTGCTGGAGTATGTCGAGGGAGTGCATCCGAGATTTGATCGCGGGAAGTCCGACGGATTTCTGGCGAAGACTTCGATTCATCGCGCCAGCCGGGTGCGGGAATTATCGAAGGGGATGGTGGCGCAGTTGCATCTCGCGGTAGTGATGGCGATTGATGCGCGACTGCTGGTGCTGGATGAGCCGACGCTGGGGCTCGACATTCTGTATCGCAAACAGTTTTACGATTCGCTGCTCAACGATTACTACGATCACAGCCGCACGATTGTGGTGACCACGCACCAGGTGGAGGAAATTCAGAACGTGTTGACGGATGTGATGTTCATGGACCGCGGGCGGATTGTTTTCAGCTGCAGCATGGAAGAGATGGAGTCGCGGTATGTGGAAGTGATGGTGAAGGCCGAGCAGGTTGGGGCGGCGCGAGGGCTCAAGCCGATGCATGAGCGACAGGCGCTGGGGCGGAGTGTGTTTCTTTTTGATTGCGGGACTGGGCAGGCGGGAGCCGCTCAGACAAGCGCGCACGAACAACTTGTCGCGCTGGGTGAGGCGCGCACGCCGAGCATTGCGGATCTGTTTGTGGCTGTGGTGGGAAGTGCGTCGACAGGAGCTGCTTCATGAACCCTTCGAATGCCATGCCGGAGTCTTCGCCGGACGGGCGGGAAAATGCGCCGGCGCCTACAGTGGAGCGCGCCACGCGGCCGTTTTACTGGTCGGTGCGGCGCGAGCTGTGGGAGAACCGGGCGATCTATATTGCGCCACTGGCGGGCGCTGCGCTTTATCTGCTCGGCGCCATGATCAGCCTGGGGCGACTGCCGGGGAGAATGCGGACTCTGTCTGGTCTCGACGCGGCGAGCGCGCATGACGCCATCACGATGCCTTACCACTTTGCGGCGGGGCTGATGATGGCGATCGCGCTGGTGGTGGGAGTTTTCTACAGTCTCGAAGCGCTGCATGGCGAGCGGCGCGATCGCAGCATTTTGTTTTGGAAGTCGCTGCCGGTTTCTGATGTGACTACGGTGCTTTCAAAGGCGACGATTCCGCTGGTGATTCTGCCGTTGATTACGGTCGCGATCACTGCGGCGACGCAGTTCATCATGCTGCTGTTGAGTTCGGCGGTCCTGGCGGCGCACGGCCTGAGTGTGTCGACTTATTGGGCGCAAGTCTCGTTGTTGTCGATGTCGATGGGGCTGTTTTACCACCTGTTCACGGTCCACGTGTTGCTGCACGCGCCGTTTTATTGCTGGTTCATGCTGGTTTCGGCGTGGGCGCGGCGGGCGGCGTTTTTGTGGGCGGTCTTGCCGCCGCTGACGATTGGAGTGGTGGAGAAGATCGCGTTCAACACCTCCTACTTCGGCAACATGCTTTTAACCCAGTTGTCGGGTGGGTCGGAGGCGGTGCCTATGGCCGGGCAGATGCCGATCGGCCCTGGGTTGCAATTGACTCCGGGACATTTCTTGTTGACTCCGGGGCTGTGGATCGGGTTGGCGGTGAGCGCGGCGTTCCTGGCGGGGGCGGTGCGGCTGCGCCACACGCGCGAGCCGATCTGAGGGATGCGGCGAAAATCTCCGATTTTGATAAATATCGAACTCGATCAATCTCCGATTCGATAGACAAGCAATGGAAGGAGTGATGCGATGCGCACGCCATTATTGTTTCTGCACATTGTCGCGGGCACGCTGGGAATGCTGTCGGGATTTGTGGCGGTGTTTCTGCGGAAGGGATCGCGTCGGCACGGGATCGTGGGAAATATTTTTGTCGTGACGATGTTGTGCCTGTCGTCCACGGGAACGATTCTGGCGATCATGAAATCGCAGCCGGGGAATATTGTGGGCGGGGCGGTGACGTTTTACTTCGTGGCGACGGCGTGGTTGACGGCGCGGCGCAGGGATGGGCGCCCGGGAATTTTTGATTGGGGCGCGCTCATGGCGGTGTTGGGGCTGGCCGGAGTCGAGTTGACCTGGGGATTGCAGGCGGCGCTGAGTGCGACGGGGATGAAGTATGACTATCCGCCGGGGCCGTTCTTTTTTATGGGGTCGGTGGCGGCGCTGGCGGCCGTTGGCGATATTCGCATGCTGGTGCGCGGGGGAATCTCTGGGACGCAGCGGGTTGCGCGGCATTTGTGGCGGATGTGTTTTGCGTTGTTTGTGGCGGCGGGGTCGATATTTCTGGCGCGGCAACATTTGTTTCCGGCGTTCATGCGCAAGACCGGGATGCTTTTGTTTTTGAGTTTTCTGCCGCTGCTGCTGTTGATTTTCTGGCTGCTGCGGGTGCGGTTCGCGAACGGTTATAAGAGGAAGCCGGTGACGGGGGTAGGCGAGGTCCGGTCGGTGGCGGCATAGGGCTGCGGGGTGTCTAGGGTTGTTTGGAAGACCGAGGGTGTATGGGTCTGTGGTTCCCACTCGTCGAAAATCGCGACGAGTGGGGCAGCCAGTTCCACTTCCTCGCTGGTGGTTCCCATGCCTCGCAAAATCGGCGAGACATGGGGCATCCCATTTTTCGTTCATCTTTTCGTTTATCCCCCTTCATCCAATATGCAAGAACCTTCATCTTGACGACTGGGATGTGCCGCTTCAGAATTCCCTACGCTTGATTCAGTGGAGGAATTTCATGAGACGTATACTCGGCGCCATAGCCACGGTCGCGATTCTTAGTCTGGGCCTGTTGGCGCAGAACAACCCCGTCCCGGCGATTGATCAGCCATTGACGCCAGACCATGCCCTTCCCGGCAGTAAGGCGATCACGCTCACCATCGGCGGGTCGAACTTTACGTCCCGATCCGTGGTGAAGTGGAACGGTACCGCCTTGTCGACCACCTTCGTGAGCCAAGGTAAGGTCCAGGCGGTGGTACCGGCATCGAACCTGGCCTCGGCCGCGACGGCTGCGATCACGGTATCGAGTCCCGCCCCAGGTGGAGGCGCTTCCAACATCGTGTATTTTCCCGTGGCAAATCCGAATGCGAAGTTCGTCCTGGCGAAAGACGACCAGAGTTTCGTCTCGGACTGGAACTCCGTGCTGGTGGGAGACTACAACGGAGACGGGAAATTGGACATAGCCGCCTCGGGGTTTCAAGCCGGGATATATATCTACCTCGGCAACGGAGACGGCACCTTCCAGACACCGATGTCCATGAATGGCTGCCAAGTGAATACTCCTCAATCGATGGTGCAAGGGGACTTCAACGGAGACGGCATTCTGGATTTGGTGACCACCGACGCGGACGGCAGCGAGTTTTGCGTATCGCTGGGCAAGGGAGACGGGACCTTCACGTTCCTGGGAGCCGTGAACGGCGCTAGATTCTCCGGTGTGATCGCGGTCGGTGACTTCAACGGAGATGGAAAGCTCGACGTGGTCCAGCCCGACTTTGCGAACGATTCGGCCGATGTGTTCCTGGGGAACGGCGACGGTACTTTCCAGAATGCCATCGAATACCCTGCTGGCATCGAATTCCCCGGCTACGTTGCAGTGGGCGATTTTAATGGCGACGGCGTCGCGGACATTATCGCGGGCACCGACTTCGGTAGCTTCTCCGTCTTGCTGGGCAATGGCAGTGGCGGGTTTAACCCGCCCATCGTGCTCACCAGCACTACTTCGTTGGGATCGATGTGGGTTGCCGACGTCAATCATGATGGCAAACTCGACCTCGTTGCGGTGAGTCTGAGCAATGGCGCCCCCAACATCGCCGTTCTGCTGGGGAATGGGGATGGTACCTTCCAGCCGGAGGCTGACTATGCTGTGCCCTTCGGCTTATTTGCCATCACAGTAGGAGATTTTAATGGCGATGGCATTCTCGACCTGGCTTCGGTCTCAGGACCTCAGGGTGGGGGCCTGAAGGTTGGGACAGCGGGGACGCTTTCGTATTTGTTTGGCAAGGGGGACGGCACGTTCGCGCCGGCGGTCGACTATTTGGCTCCGAGCGCGGCGGATGCTATTGCGGTTGGAGATTTCAACAATGACGGCCTGCTCGATGTGGCCACTGCGGCCGGAAACGGGTCGGTTTCTACTTATCTGCAGACCACCCTGGCGGTCTCAACCTTTGAACTCGACTTTGCCACGCAGACGCTGAACACATCCAGCCCGGCGAAATCGGTGAAACTTACCAACAACGGCGCCAAGAAGGTCGACATCCAAAAAATCAGCATCGTCAGCTATCTCGACGCCAGCGACTTCTCGCAGACCAACAACTGCGGCGCGGGCTTGGCTCCCCGAGCCTTCTGCACAGTCGAGGTGACCTTCTCTCCGGTCACGGTTCCTTTTTACGCCCAACCTCTCATTGCCGCATTAACCATCAACAGTACGGCTCCGGGGCCGCAATCCGTGGATCTGAGCGGGGATGAGACTGTGTTAACGCTTTCTCCATCCACGCTTAATTTCGGAACCGTGGCGGTTGGGCAGACCAGCGCCCCGATGTCGGTAACGCTTACCAATCTCTCTGCTCAGAGTGAGGAATTACTGAGCGAGAAGTTTGTGGGTGCAAACAGATCGGACTTCGCCCAGACCAATAACTGCACCGGACTCCTGGAACCAAACAGCAGTTGCACGATCAGTGTGACGTTTACTCCCGGCGCGGCGGGAGCCCGGTCCGCACAAATGACCCCCGAGAGCGGAAATACTTATTCACCGCATCCTGTGACGTTGTCGGGAACGGGGCAGTAGGCGGCGAGCGCTCTACAGTTTGATTTCCATGCCTTCGGCGGCGGCGCGGACTTTGGGGTAGTAGCTGCGGGCGTCTTCGACGACTTTGTCGACGATGGCGTCGGTGTGGTCGGGGTCGTGGTGGTAGAGGATTAATTCTTTGGCGCCGCTTTCCATGACTACGTTGACGGCTTCGCGCCAGTGGCTGTGTCCCCAGCCGCGGCGGCGGGCTTCGTATTCTTCAGGGAGATACTGCGCGTCGTAGATGAGGATGTCTGCGCCTTCGGCGAGTTTGCGGACGGCTTTGTCGAAGTTGGCGTCGCCGGGCTCGTTGTCGGTGGCGTAGACGAGGATGCCTTCTTTGGTTTCGAGACGGAATCCCATGCAGCCCTGGGGATGGTTCAGCCACGCGGTCTTGATGCAGGTGCCGTCTTCCATGGGCATGTGTCCGTTCTCGATATTGTAGAAGCCGAGCTGGGCGCGCATCTGCGCGAGGTTCACGGGAAAATATGGGGCGGCCATCTGCTCGGCCATAACTTGCTGCAGGCCGCGGGTTCGGCTGGAAGCGTGAAAGTGAAATTTGCTTTTGGGATTGTCGTAGAGCGGGCGGAAAAACGGCATGCCCTGAATGTGATCCCAGTGGAAGTGCGAAACGAAAACGTGAGCGGCGAAGGGACGGTCGCCGAACTCGCGGCCGAGTTCGTGGCCGAGGCGGCGGAATCCGGTGCCGCAGTCGAAGATGTAGATCTGATCGCCGACACGCACTTCGACGCAGGAGGTGTTGCCTCCGTAGCGAAGATTCTCGGCCTGCGGTGTGGGCGTGGAGCCGCGCACGCCCCAAAACTTAACTCGCATAAATTTCCGTGCTTATTGGTTCATCATCGACTGCAAGAATCTTCCCGTCAATTCGATTGCTGGTTCGCGCTGGGCTGGTCCAAGCTCGAATTCTGAGCGCGGAGCAACACGGCGCCTTGGAGGATGTCCAAGACATTCATAATAGTCGGGATATGCACGATTTTAGCCCTTGTGGTGTGACCGACAAGTGACGAAAGTTTGGGAGATTGGCGGCGGTTTGAGTTCTGCAAGGGTTCCACGGTTCAGGGCTGTTGGTCTTGCCGTCACATCAAAAAGATGTCACGTCAAAAGCTCTTAACCGCTGAGGACGCGGAGAAAGGCCGCTGAGGTCGCGGAGAGGTTCAAACCTGGCGACGACCAAAGACCCCGGCGCTGGGGTAGATGGAGAGCGGGTTGCCCGTTCAATTCTACCGCCTTAGCCTTTGGCCCAACCGTTTGCGACAACGCGAGAGCAGGCTTCGACGAAAGCTTGATCGGCGGGGGTGAATGCGCCGGTGAAGTAGCTTTCGATATCGAGTTCGGCGATCAGCTTTTTCTTGCCGGCTTTCGCATCGAAGATGGGGACTACGATTTCGCATTTCACCATGGGCGATCCGGCGAGGTAGTTGGGCTCTTTGGAAACGTCGTGCACGAGTACGGTTTCGCCGGTTCGGGCGGCAGCGCCGCACAGGCCGGAACTGAGAGGAATGCGGGCGTGGGGAGTGAAGCTTCCGACGAAAGGGCCGACGAGCAGGACGTTGGGGTCGGCGGGATCGACGAGATAAAAACCGACCCAGTTATAGCGTGTCATTTTTTCGTGAAGATTCTGGGCGATGTGTTCCATGACGGCGCGGGCGGTGGGCGCGGTTTTGGCGAAGGTTTGAAATTCCTGGAGAAGTTCGTCGTGCACCGACATTCGGTTCAGGGCCTCCTGACAAAGGTTGGGCGACTTTGCGGGGACGGCAAGTTCCGCGATTCTGGGATTAGTCTACGCGGACAGACGCTGGGCTTGGCGCGGGATTCGGCGGGAGTGCCGGAAGTGACATGGGCGCCTGTCGTAGGCGGACATTACCAGCGTCATTCGCGATGGAATGTGATCAGGGCCGCGCTGGCAGCGGGAAGATCGAAGACCGCGGTACCGTTTTCGAGCGGGAGCGTTTCTTCTTTTGCGGGTGACCACGCGCCGCTCGCTCCGACTGATGCTTCGCCGAAGGTGGTGTCGGCGGTGCTGTCGATCCGTGGGGCGTGCAGGCGGAGAATGGTCGCGCGGGGGGATCGCTGGGCGGGATCGATAGTCAGGTGGACGCTGCGATCGGAATGTTTGTTGAAGGCCGCGACTTTGATGGCTCCGGCGTCGCTGCTTAGGGCGTAGGCGGTGAGGAGCGGAGCCGCCTGCGAGTCGAGTTTGGCTTCCACTAACTGGCCGGGACCGGCTTGCGCGAAGAGCAGCATGCCGTAATAAATCGGGCGGGCTGCAAATCCTTTTTCCTGAGTGCCGGCGATGGGGGTGTACCAGCCGTAGCCGCCGCCGTGGAAGTTGATGCCCGCGCCACCGGCGGAGGCGAGTTGATACATGAGCTCGGCGCCCCAGAGCGCGGAGGCGAAGGTGTCGCTGACGCCTTGCTTGCCGCCTTGATAGCAGGAGTTGGTTTCGGCCATGCGGAAGGGAAGTCCGGATTCGTGCATGGTTTTCTTCATGCCTTCGAACTCGGCCTTCGAGCCTGGGATTCGGGTTGAGCAGACGTTCGATGGTCATGGAGGGATCGGTGGGCGGGCCCTCGGCGTAATAGTGTTGCGAGAGAAATACCACGTCGTTCTTGAATTGCTTGGCGAAGGGAACGAGCCATTGATTGTTGTAGGCGGTATCGGGTCCGGCGAAGGGGGCGTTGGGAAGGCGGGCGCGGATGGTCTCGAAGAAGTGCTGCCATTCGATGGCGAATTGTTTGAAATCGTAATCCGATTTGCGGATTCCGTTATGGAAGAAAAGATCGGGCTCATTGCAGAACTGGAAGGCGATGAGCTTGGAGCCGACGGCGTCCATGACTTTGGCGGCTTCATCGGCGGCTTCATCGGCGGTGCCGGTGCCCATGTTCAGGCCGTAGATCAGCTTCCAGCCGCAGGCGTCGAGGAAGTCGCGCAGATTGTGGATGGCTTGTGGAGTGATGTTTATGGGGGCGGGAGCTTTGTGTCCGGTGTCAGGACCGACAGCCATGCCGAAGGCGGCAGGATTGGCTTTGTCGCGGGCGCGGATATTGTCCGGGCTGGGCAGGCCATTCTGGAGGTTGGCGGGCTTGTTGGGATCGGGAGTCCAGTAACAGTATTCGCTGGTGTTGCCGCCGATGCGCAGGACGCCGGACTTGCCGAGGCGGCTGATGAGGCCTGCGAGTTCGGTGTTCGTCGCCGGAAAAGAAAAGCGGGTTGCCGAGTTGCGCGGATTCGTAGCTGAGTCCGGTGAAGTCGTCGGCGATTTTGTTGCCCAGGCGGTCGGGGCGGAGAGTTAGGCGGACGGCTGCGGAGTTGCTCTCGGCGAAAGTGACGGGATGGTAGATTGCGGCGGCGGTCGCGGCGGCGGAGAGGCGGAGGAAGTTTCGGCGATTCATTTGTGTGATTGCATCACAGGTTGGGTTGGGGAAGCAAAGGGGAAATGCGGGTTGGCGTGGGGCGTGAGGCGGCTCTATTTGATTTTTTCTGCGAAGGCTGCGGATTTTCTTCGCGTGCTCGGCGGTTAAAGTGTTTTGACTTCTCGGCTGCGGGAAAAGCTTTTAATCGCTGAGAGCGCGGAGAAAACCGCGCTGAGTTCGCAGAGAAGATCAGGTTCAGCCGTTGCCAAGCAGCGGTGCAGTTGGCTTGCCCGTTCGGGCCGGTTGAGAGGGAGATCCTTCGCTACGCCTGAAAAGCGGCTCCGCTCAGGATGACAAGCCGCGTAAAGGACGAGCCGCACCATACCCATTGCCAGGTGCGAACGGGACTTGGGTGTCGCCTATAATAAAAAGCCCTGGATTGGATCTCAAACGACATGGTGCAACCCGACTTTAAAGAATTTTCCCGTCTCGCGCGCGAGGCTACGCTCGTTCCGGTGGTGAAATCGGTGAGTGCCGATTTGTTGACGCCGGTGTCGGCGTTTCTTGCGATAGCTGACAAAGAGCCGCACGCGTTTCTGCTGGAGTCGGTGGAGCGCGGGGAGCAGATTGGGCGCTATACGTTTCTGGGGGCGCGGCCTTACATGCGGGTGACGGCGCGTGAGGGAAAGGTTGTGATTGAGCGCGGGCGGCGGCGCGAGGTGCTGGAAGAAAATATTTTTCAGGTGGTGAAGTGGCTGCTGCGGGAACATCAGCCAGCCAGCGTTCCGGGGCTGCCTCCGTTTACGGCTGGAGCGGTGGGATATTTTGCTTACGACGTGGTGCGGCAGCTGGAAAAAATTGGCGAGCACGCGAAAGATGACTTGAATCTGCCCGACGCCGAGCTGATGTTCTTTGACCGGCTGCTGGCGTTCGATCATCTGCGGCACCAGATTCACATCATGGCGGCGGCGGATGTGGAGCGGGAGAGTCCGCGCAAGGCTTATGACCGGGCGCTGCGCGACATTGCGGCGATTGAGCGGAAACTGGCGGCGGGGCTGACTCCGGCGCTGTGGCGCAAATCGGGCAAGGCGAAGTCGGGCAAGCTGAAGGTGCATGCGGGCACGAAGCGCGACAGCTTTCTTGAAAAACGTGAAGCGCTGCAAGGAATACATTGCGGCGGGCGATATTTTTCAGGTGGTGTTGTCGCAGCGGCTGGACTTTACGCCCGAGGTCGCGCCGTTTGATTTGTACCGGTCGCTGCGGCAGGTGAATCCGTCGCCGTATCTTTATTTTTTGCGGATGGGCGATACGCACATTCTCGGGTCGTCGCCGGAAATGCTGGTGCGGGTTTCGGGGCGCAAGCTGGAGTACCGGCCGATTGCGGGGACGCATCCACGAGGGCGCGATGAAGCCGAAGACTTGCGGCTGGAGCAGCAGATGCGTACTGACGAAAAGGAACGCGCAGAGCATGTGATGCTGGTCGACCTGGGGCGCAACGATCTGGGGCGGGTGAGTGAGTATGGATCGGTGAAGGTGAAGGATCTGATGTATGTGGAGCGGTATTCGCATGTGATGCATCTGGTGTCGGCACTGGAAGGCACACTGCGTAAGGATCTGGACGCGCTGGATGCGTTTGCGGCGTGTTTTCCGGCGGGCACTTTGAGCGGCGCGCCGAAGGTGCGGGCGATGCAGATTATTGAAGAACTCGAGCCGACGCGGCGCGGAGTTTATGGCGGATCGGTGCTGTATGCGGACTTCGCGGGGAATCTGGATTCGTGCATTGGGATTCGAACTTTGTTGATGCGGGGGAAGAAAGCTTATCTGCAGGCGGGGGCGGGGATTGTGGCGGACTCGGATCCAGCATCGGAGTTTCAGGAGTCGATGAATAAGGCGCAGGCGGTGCTGCGGGCGGTGGATTTGGCTAGAGGCAGTGGGCAGTGAGCAGTGGTCGGCCAGTGCCGTTGTGGGAAATCTACAGGGGTTTTGTGATGAGTGTCACTGCGCGGTGGCGATTACAGAGTGCATAGTCGGCTCATGAATGCTTCCGTGAGTCCTATCGTTCAGTCGTATCGCGATCTCATCGTGTGGAAGAAGGCGATGAGTCTGGTGTTGAACGTGTACCGGAGGACGCAGGAGTTTCCGAAGACGGAGACTTACGGTTTGGTGTCTCAGGTGAGGCGTGCGGCGGTGTCTGTCCCAAGTAACATCGCGGAGGGGCAGGCGAGACTTACGACCGCGGAGTTCAAACTATTTCTCGGGCATGCCCGTGGATCGTTGATGGAAGTCGAGACTTACATTCTGCTGGCGCAGGAATTGGGTTACATGGAGAGCGATCGAACCGAGAACTTGCTGTCCGGAACAGCAGAGGTCGGCAAGATACTAAACGGCCTCCTGAACTCTTTGGCTAGGGTCACTAACCACTGACCCCTGGCTACTGCTTCAAGAAATTCTCTACCAGCTTTTTCCCTGCATCGGTGAGGACGCTTTCGGGATGGAACTGGACGCCTTCTACTTGATGCTGGCGATGGCGGAGGCCCATGATGGTGCGGGTGCCGTCTTTTTCGGTGGTCCAGGCGCTTACTTCTAAATCTGCGGGAAGATTTTTTTCTTCGACGGTGAGCGAGTGGTAGCGCGTGGCGGTCATGGGCATGGGCAGGCCCTGGAAGACGGTGCGGTTATCGTGCATGACCGCGCTGGTTTTACCGTGCATGAGATGGGCGGCTCGGACTACGCGGCCTCCGAAGGCTTCGCCGATGGCCTGGTGGCCGAGGCAGACGCCGAGTACGGGGACTTTTCCGGCGAAGTGGCGGATGAGGGCGATGCTGATGCCGGCTTCGTGCGGCGTGCAGGGGCCGGGAGAGATGACAATCTTTTCCGGGCGCATGGCGGCGACTTCCGCGACCGTGACCTGATCGTTGCGGCGAACCTCGACCTCCGCGCCCAGTTCTCCGATGTATTGCACCAGGTTGTAGGTGAAGGAATCGTAGTTGTCGAGTACGAAGATCACGGCGACCCTGCCTCTTCCGTATTCAGCTGCCTATTCAGACTACACTGGAACGGCGAATTCAGATTGCAGAATTCAAAATGCGGAATTTGAATCGCGTGCCGGTCCCGCTCTCAAATCTGACACTTTTGAAATCTCCAATCTAACTTCTGCCTTCTAACTTCTAACTTCTGCCTTGATTTTCGGCCTGAATGGGCCACTCGGTGACCCAAGGGTGGTATTGACCCTGGCACTAATGCGGCGCATCCTCTTTATTAGTTAAGACGGTACTTCACGCCACTTTGGAGGGCATCTATGGCCGAGCCCCAGCAGGAGAAAAGGGGTGCACGACGATTTCCGCTGCGCGTACCGGTGACGGTGGATCACGAGAACGCGGCGCAGGCGGTGCAGTTGCGCGATGTGAGCGCGCGCGGCGTTTGTTTTTATATGGAGGCCGCGGTAACGCAAGGATCGCCGATTGGATTTACGCTGACCCTTCCGCCGGAGATTACGCTGACCGAGAGCATTCGAGTGCAATGCAAGGGGCGCGTGGTGCGGGTGGAGAACGGGCGGGACGACGGCAAGATGGCGGTGGCAGCTGTGATTGAGGAATACGAGTTTTTGCCGGAGGCGTGAAAGCGGACTTCGGACCTCGGACTTCGGACCTCAGACCTTGATGCAACGCGAGTGCCTTCTGCGCCTCGTCTGTACTTCTCACCTTTCTAGTCTCTTCTCTCCGTTCACTGCAGGTGGTATGTTTCCTTCAAGACTCCAGCGAGGGAATTCTTGCCGCGATTTGCATTCCAATTTGTGAGTTTGATGGCGCGTTCGATGGTTGCAGCGGGGATTTTTGTTGCCGCAGCTGGGGGGCAGACGTTTGGGCCGCCGCCGGTGGTGACTAGCGTTCGCATTGTGCATGAGCGCGGTGTTCCGGCGGTTGAAATTCTTTCCAGCGGCGGTCCGGTTATTCCCGAGGTGCGGACACTCGATTCGCCGCCGCGTCTGGTGATTGATCTGCCGAATTCTCGGCTGGGACTCACGCAGAAGCGAATTGCGGTCGAAAAAGAAAATATTCTTGCCATTCGCGTCGATCAGTTTCAGCGGAATCCGCCGGTGACGCGCATTGTGCTGGATCTTTCGGCGCCGTATGGGTATTCGTGGGATGGGGCGGGGCATCGGCTGATGGTGCGATTGAAACCGGCGGGTGATATCGCGGGGAAGAAGTCGTCGCCATTTGAACCGGCGAAGGTGGAGGGATTTTCGCTGGGCCGCGATCCGGGGGTGGTGCCGGTGACTGCGGGCTCAGGAACGATGGTGCGAGCGGGGAATCGTATTGCGGCGGGATCGGCGATTACGGCGGGATCGGAGACGGCGGTGTTGCGGGTGACTGGAGGCGGAGAAATTCGCGTGTGCCCGGGGACTACGATTTCGGTGACGCCGTCGCAGACCAAGCGCGACCTGATGCTGGGCATGAGTACGGGGGCGATCGAGACGCACTACACGCTAGGGCCGTCGGCCGATAGCGTGCTGACGCCGGACTTCCGCATACTGTTCGCGGGGCCGGGGGAATTTCATTTTGCGATCAGTGCTGATTCTCATGGCACGACTTGCGTGCGCGCGCTGAAGGGAAATACTTCATCAGCGATTGTTTCGGAGTTGATGGGGGACCGGATTTATCAGGTGCGTCCGGCGGAGCAGGCGGTGTTTCATGCGGGACAGATCGACAAGGTGGACACTGAGGTGCCCCTGGAGTGCGGATGTCCTGTGCCGACGCAGTTGATGCGGGCGCAGGCGGCGTATGCGCCGAATGTGCCGGACGCAGAGTTGCCGGAACGCGCGATGCCGGAGAAAGTTCAGATTGGCGGGAGTGGGAGTAAGGGGACGGCGGTGGCTTCTTCTAGCTCTCTGACGTCCGCGAGCGGAGATGCACCTTCAACAGCCCCGGCTGTGGCGGCTTCGACGCCGTCGGCGGACGCACAGCTGTCGCATGGGCCGGAGACTGCGCCGCTGCCGGCTTCGAAGCCGGACGATGTGCATGTGCAGGTCGATGCGCCGATCGTGTTCTCGGCGAAAGATCGTGCGGCAGAGAGGGCGCTGCCAGCGCCGGTGCGGGAAGCTAAGGAACTGTCCGTGGACGAAAGCTCGGCGCGGCCGGCTCATCTTGATGCGGTGATTCAGTCTCCGCCGCCGGAGAAGGAGAAGCCGGAGCATCGCGGGTTTTTCCGGCGGGTGGGCGGGTTTTTCGCTTCGATGTTTAAGTAGGGTTTCTCTTCGCGTTCCTCCAATCAAACTGCGTGCAGCGGGGATTCCCGCTTCTCGCGCAAAATGCGCGCGAGAAATGGGGCACGCCACTTTTCGTGTGTACTCCAACTTTTTGCGTGCCGCAGTTTTCTTGGGCGGAAATCCTTTTTCTGGTTCGGCGCGTCTTACGGGTCGTTGGGTTCAACACCGTTCGGTTGGAGCGACGCTATGACTGCTGAATCTCCGGGACCGGGACCGAATATTTTTTCCATATTGTCGGCGGATAACGATGGGATGTACCGAGCGCGGCGCGAGACTTTTGTGTGGTCTCTGCTGGGGCAAGCTGCGGCTTTGGGGCTGCTGATTTATTTGTCGAGCTTCGTGATCGTGGGCACGCCTCCGGGAATCGCTAAGACTATTAAGGACCTGCATGAGCTTCCGCTTATTTTTTCCGGGCGGAACGGGGGTGGGGGCGGCGACGGTGACCCGCTTCCGGCGTCGCGGGGGAATTTGCCGCCGGCTTCGCTGGATGCTCAACTGACGATTCCGACGGTGATTCTGCCGAAGGAGCCGCCGAAGCTTATGGTGCCGGAGACAGTGGTGATTGCGCCGGACATTGTGCTGGCGCAGGGCGGGCAGATTGGCGATCCGACGTCGGTGTTTTCGAAGGTGCTGTCGAACGGATCGGGTCGGGAAGGAATCGGGCCGGGATGTTGCGGCGGGGTGGGGCCGTCGACTGGGCCGGGAGCGGGAACTGGGTCCAACGGGAATTTTTCCGGCGGGGCGCGGGGTGACGGTGCCAGAGGTGATTTTTAATCCGGAGCCGAGTTTTTCGGACGAGGCGCGCAAGGCTAAGGCGCAGGGGATTGTCTTGCTGATGCTGGTGGTGGGGAAGGACGGGCGTCCTTATGACATTCACGTGGGGCAGAGTTTGGGGATGGGGTTAGACGAGCGGGCGATCGAGGCGGTCAACCGGTGGCGCTTTCGGCCGGGGACTTTGAATGGGCAGGCGGTGGCGACGCGGATCGCGGTGCAGGTGGATTTTCATTTGTACTGAAAAGACGGGCGTCGGACTTCAGACCTCGGACTTCGGACCTCCTTGAGGGGAAGGGTTTGAGGTCCGAGGTCTGAGGTCTGGTTTTTTAGCCGCGGTTGATGGCGCGGCGGAGGGGTTCGACTTTTTCGCGGAGGTCGTCGGCCAGGTCGACGCCGCGGGCGGCTACGTCGCGGACGCGGTCGCTTACGTCGCGCACGCGGTCTTTGGCGTCGTCGGCCCAATCGCCGAGTGTATCTTTGGCGTCGTCGAAACCGCGTTGCAGATCGCGGCGCATTTGTTTGCCGGTTTTGGGGGCGAGGAGCAGGCCGGCCAGGGCTCCGGCGCCGAGTCCGATCAGTAGGAAGGTAACGGCGGTGCCGACGTTGCTGTCGGAGGATTCGTAACGTCCGATGCGCATGATGAAGACCTCAATTTTCCGCCCGGGAAAAGCTCGGGCATATTGCGAAAGCCGCCAGATGCGGCCGACGGTTCATTTTAGCCCTGCGGGGGGATCAAGCGAACCCAATCTGGAGCGGTTCATTCCGCTGCTGTTCGATGAGTTCGGCGGCGGGAAGGTTTCTTTTCCGGTGCGGCTGAGTGTAAAATAACGCTTGAGCCATCGTCATCGTGTTTCAGTCGACGTATTCAGTCGGCGCTTAAGTCAAGATGGTTAGCCGGCGGCGGAATTTGAGGCCTGCCCGTGTTCCGCCGGGTTTAAAACCGCAATCGTACAAGGAGAGTTTTTCAAGCGATGTCGATCCCTGCCACCCAGCTTCGTCCCGGCATGATCATTCGGCACAATAATGATCTGCATTCCGTTTTCAGCGTGGAACACCGCACGCCCGGCAACCTGCGCGCGTTCATTCAGGCTAAACTGCGCAACCTGCGCACGGGCGGCATGTTCGAACACCGCTTCCGCTCGCCTGATCCGATTGAGAAGGTGAACGTGGATGAGGTAGAGATGCAGTTTCTGTACGCCGATGGCGACAGCTACTACTTCATGGACACGTCGAACTACGAGCAGACCCACCTGAGCAAGGAAATTCTGGGCGATGCCGTGGATTACCTGATCGCCAATCTGGAGATCAAGGTAGAATTTTTTGACGGCAAGGCGGTCGGTATCGAGCTGCCGCAGACCGTTATTTTGACTGTGGTGGAGACAGAGCCGGGGTTGAAGAGTGCTACGGCTTCGAGCGTGACCAAGGCCGCCAAAACTGAGACTGGGCTGGTGGTGCAGGTGCCGCCGTTTATTAATGAGGGCGAGAAGATCAAGGTGGATACTTCGGAAGGCGCGTATTTGTCGCGGGCGTAAGGCGAAGTCAAAAGGCAAAAGTCAAAATGCAGAGTTTCGGGTCTTACTTCTGCATTCTGAATTCTCACTTCTGCATTCTTGTGTCAGAGCATGACCCCTACTGAAAAGCCGATCGAGGCTCGGCGCTTTTTTGTGCGCGGACGCGTGCAGGGCGTGGGCTTCCGGTGGTTTGTGGAGCGCGAGGCGCACATTCTCGCGATCGCAGGGTGGGTGCGCAATAATCATGATGGCAGCGTGGAAGTCCTGGCGCAGGGGACGCGCGACCAACTCTCTGGACTGCATGGGCGGCTGCGCGAGGGGCCGCGTGCGGCGCGGGTGGATGCGGTGGAAGTGGCCGACGCCGCGCCTGTCGCGGGGATCAGTACATTTCGCATTGAAGGAGCGTGGTGATGTCGCCGTCGTCTGTTCCAGCTATGGATGCCGATCACTTGAAGAAATTGATTCGTGAGATTCCGGATTTTCCTAAGCCGGGGATTTTGTTTTATGACATCACGACGCTGCTGAAGGATAAGACCGGGTTCGCCACGCTGATCGACAAACTTTCGGAACATTATATTTCTCACGATATCGACTTGGTGCTGGGTATGGAGGCGCGGGGATTTATTTTCGCTCCGGCGCTCGCGTATCGATTGAATGCGGGATTTGTTCCGGTGCGCAAGCCGGGGAAGCTTCCGGCGGCGACGGTGAAGTATGACTATGCGCTCGAGTACGGCACCAATTCGCTGGAGATTCATAAGGACGCGATTCAGAAGGGGCAGCGGGTGCTGATCGTGGACGATCTGCTGGCTACTGGGGGGACGGCCGAGGCTACGGCGAAGCTGGCGGAAATGCTTGGAGCCGAGATTGCTGGCTTGGGATTCGTGGTGGAGCTTGATTTTCTGAAAGGGCGCGACAAGCTGAAGGAGTATGAGGTGATGTCGCTGCTGCGGTATGACAAGTAACGGCTTGTCATCCTGAGCGGCGGAGTCGGTGTGAGGGAAGTTTTGTGCGGTGGATGGGATTTGCCGCGGTGCATGCAGCTTGGCGTTCCCGGCAGCGCTATTGCTGCTGCTTGCGGATCGTAGGGTCCCTCGGAGGGCCTGCGCCCTCCTCAGGATGACATCACCGTGGAGTGTGAACTCGATCGTATGATTTCTGCCGGTGGCCGCGCTCAACTTCTTCCTGCTCGTTAATTCTCCGTCAATACTAAATGCGAATCTTTCGGCAGGTAGCTCTTCCGGCGGAACCAGTCTTCCATTGCATCTTTGAGTTGGTCGAGCGGGACGCCGGAGCCGATTTCCATTTGGCCGTCGGCCCGGGGAAGCGTGTCATCGAAGACGGTGGCGTTGGTGAAGTTGCGCATGGAGAAGCTGTCGAGCCACTTCAGGGGGCAGGGGAGTTGGTGGCCGTCGGCCGTGTACTCGACGCGGATCTTGCGAGCGAACATAGGTTGATTTAATCACAGGTCGGTCGGATCACGGCCCTCGATCGGTGCGATTGACAGCGATAGGTTGCTTGACAGACTTCACGCTGGGCCATACGCTCCTCCCGTTGCGCAAAGGAGAGCTGAAATGCTTACGAATTTGATTTATTGGATCGTGGTGGGGCTGATTGCCGGTTGGGCGGCGGGAAAGATTATGAGCGGTGGCGGGTATGGGACCGCCATGGATATTGTGCTCGGCATCGTCGGGGCGGTGGTGGGTGGGTGGCTGATGGGGCTGCTGGGGATTTCCGCGGGAGGGTTAATTGGGACGATTCTGGTTGCGATTGTCGGGGCGGTGTTCCTGATCTGGCTTTCGCGTCTGATTAAGAAGGCTTAGGTACTGCTCAGGGAAATCGCCGCGCTGTGCACGGGACAGCAGAGGGCGGCTGTCTCTACATAAACCGTTTTGCTTTGGCGGTTCGGGTGGAGGCAGCCGCCCTTTTGGTTTCTTCTGGACCAGTTTGAAGTCTTCTTCGTCTGCCGCTTCAAACGGCAGCCATCTCAAAATACAGTGGTTGCATCAACGGTTCCAGACGCCTCCGCTCGGTGTCTAAACCAGGCAGGGTACCGCGACTTGCGCAAGAGCTGCGACGCCGCTCGTTCTTTTTCTGTCGTGCTCTGGCGCACTTTGCCGGTTTGGTCTGCGGCGCCCGCATTCACGGAGGAACCATGCGTTCTCTGCATCTTGCATTCGTGTGTCTGCTGTTGGCGGTGGTTGCATCTGGCCAGTCTTCTACTGCATCCGGAAATTCTGATCCGGCGGCGCGGCTGCCGGTGACGCGGGTGATTCTCTACAAAAATGGCGTCGGGTATTTCGAGCATGCGGGGCCGGTTCGGGGCAGCCAGGATGTGAATGTCGATTTCACCACGGCGCAATTGAACGACGTGCTGAAATCGCTGACCGTGCTCGATCTGGGCAAGGGGCGGATTACTGGTGTGAGTTACAACTCGACTGCGCCGCTGGAGCAGCGGTTGGGATCGCTGCGGTTGCCGGTGGGGGAGAATCCGACGACGGCGCAGTTTCTGGATGCGCTGCGCGGGGCGCGGGTGGAGGTGCACAGCGGGTCGATGTCGGCGTCCGGGCGGTTGCTGAGCATTGAGGAGCGCGAAGTGTTGACGGGGCACGATGGGGCGAAGAATGACGGAAGTGACGAGGAGAAATCCGGCGGGCGGATTGGGCTGACGCAGGTGTCGCTGGTGAGTGACAGCGGCGAAGTGCGGATTTTTGATTTGACGCCGGCTACGACGGTTCGGGTGACCGAAAAAGAAGTGGGCGAGGAAGTGGGGAAATATCTCGGGCTCGTGGCGTCTACGCGTGATCAAGATGTCCGTCGCATGACGATTTCGACTGCGGGCGATGGCGAGCGGAATCTGCTGGTCAGCTACATCAGCGAAGTGCCGGTGTGGAAGAGTACGTACAGAATTGTCATACCGAGCGAGGGCAAGCCGCTGCTGCAGGGGTGGGCGATCGTCGATAACACGGTGGGCGAAGACTGGAAGGATGTGGAGTTGTCGCTGGTGGCGGGCGCGCCGCAATCGTTTGTGCAGGAACTATCGCAGCCGTATTACACGCGGCGTCCGGTGGTGGCGCTGCCGGAGAATGCGATGCTGACGCCGCAGACGCATGAGGCGACGATGGAGGAAGCGGCACCGCCTGCCACCTCCGCCTCCCATGTCTAGCGGCGGCGTGATCGGGGGCGTGGCGGGGGGTGTGGCTGGGATCGACGGGCGGAGTTCAGCGCGAATGGCGCGCTGAAAGCTCCCGCACGGGTCAGCGCCGGCAGCGGAGGCGGCGTTGGCGCGGGATTCGGCGCCGGGCTCTGGCGGGGGCGCTGGTGGTGGGGACTATCAAGTCGTGGCTTGGCGAGTCCCGACGCTACCGTCATGGCCGATACGCTCGAATCGGGAACGACCGTCGGCGAGTCGCGCGAGCTTGGCGATCTGTTCGAGTACAAGCTCAAGGATCGCGTGACCATTAAGAAAAATCAGTCGGCGATGGTGCCGATTCTGCAGTCGCGGATTGATGCGGAGAAGGTTTCGGTGTGGAATCCGTCGGAGAGTTCGGTGTTGCGCGCGCTCTGGGTGAATAACACCAGCGACCTGACGCTCGATGGCGGCAGCTTCAACGTTCTCGAAGGCGATGCGTTTGCCGGCGAAGGATTGATGGATGCGATCAAGCCGGGCGAGAAGCGGTTGCTTTCCTATGCGGCCGATCTTGGGCGTGCTGGTCGACGCCAGGCAGAAAGCGGATAACCAGCGGGTCACAAAAATTGTGATCGCACACGGCACCATGACGCAATCGACGCAGGAGCGGCAGGAAAATACTTATACGATTCGCAATCGCGATACGTCGACACGAACGGTGGTGATTGAGCATCCGGCGCGCGCGGGATGGAAACTTACTGATGATGACGCGAAGCCGGCGGAGAGTTCGGCTTCGTTTCACCGCTTCCGGCTCACGCTGGAGCCGAAGAAGACTGCGACGCTGGTGGTGAAGGAATACCGGCCGATCATGAATAGCTATCAGCTGACCAACGTGACGGACGCTCAGATCAAATTCTTCCTCGAACAGAAGATGATTAATCCGGATGTAGAGAAGGCGTTGCGGCGGATCTCGACGCAGAAGAATGACATTGCGGTGATCGATGCGGTGATTACGGGGCGGCGTGGGCAGGTGTCGAGCATCTCAGAGGATCAGCAGCGGGTACGCGAGAACGTGAAAGCGCTGAAGGGGAGTGCGGAGGAGAAGGCGCTGGTGGAGAGGTATGTGCGCGAGTTGAATGAGCAGGAAGATCGGGTGCAGGCGTTGCGACGAGAGATCGCAGACTTGCAGCAGAAGCGGGATGCGGGGCAGAGTGCGCTGAATGGAATGATTGAGGCGCTGCAGATGGAGGCGACGCTGTAGCCAGTTGCGAGGTTATAAGCCGAGAGCGCCGCAACTGCGAGGGTTCAGTACGGGGCGTCTTCGGGAAGGGATTGCCCGATCACGCCTATGGCTCGGAGGAGTCTGTCCCACACGGGTCGTTAACACTCCAGCCGTTGATGTCTTTTGCGGCGGCCTCGAGCCGTAGCTTTTGCTCGTAAGGAACGTCTTCCCTTTCGTCCTCCCGGCTTAGCAAACTCAATGCCGCACAAGCTGAGATACTGTGGTAGAGGGTTTCGGCGGCGTTCGTCCGCAGCACCTCGCTATCGCTCTCCTTTATGCCCTTGATCAGATAGGGAGCTACGTTCTTGCCCGATTTTTGCAGATAGACCAGCACACCCATCGCCGGATATTTATGCTCACCGGCTTCCATCGTCAAGCCAGGCGTCCATCGCTCGAAATCGAGCATCCCCACCAGAAATTTGATGTAAGTTTTGTTTCTAAATTCAGTGGCGTGGCCCAGGATTGCGAAGGCATTATCAACGCAATAGCGATCTGCCTCAGTGTTGCTCGCTTTCTTGTCCACAAGGTATTGCACCGCCGCGTTCTCACTGCTCACCTTTGGGCACCCCTGAGCAAATCCTGCGCACGCCAGGAGCAGAGTCGCGAACGCGATGCATAGCAGCTTGAACCGCATAGTGGCCTTTTCTAATCAGAAGCAATTTCCGCCAACGCTATTACCTCTGCGCTTTTGGACCGGCCGCCCTGACTTCCGCCGGGGCGTCGAAGTTTTCGAAGTTTTTGGCGAAGCGGGCGCGGAGGTCTTCGGCGGCTTTGTCGTAGGCGGCTTTGTCGCGCCAGGCGTTTCGGGGATTCAGAATCTGTGGCGGGACGCCGTGGCAGCGTTTGGGAATTGTGAATCCGAAGGTGGGCTCGATTTCGAATTCTTCTTTGATCAACTCGCCTTCGACGGCGGCGTCGACCATGGCGCGGGTGTGGGGAATGTCCATGCGCTTGCCGACGCCGTAGGGACCGCCCTGCCATCCGGTGTTGACCAGCCAGCATTGCGCGTTGTGCTCGCGCAGGCGGCGGCCCAGCATTTCAGCGTAAGTTTTCGGAGGCAGCGGCATGAAGGGCGATCCGAAGCAAGTGGAGAAAGTTGCCGAGGGTTCTTTCACGCCGGCTTCGGTGCCAGCAACTTTCGCGGTGTAACCGGAGAGGAAGTGATACATGGCCTGCTCGGGCGTGAGTTTGGAAATCGGCGGCAGGACACCGAAAGCGTCGGCGGTGAGGAATACGACATTTTTCGGATGGCCGCCAACGCCGGGAATTACGGCGTTCTCGATGAAATCCACGGGATAGGCGGCGCGAGTGTTTTCGGTTTTGCTGTCGTCGTTGTAGTCGGGGATGCGGGTGAGCGGATCGAGTGCGACGTTTTCAAGGACGCAGCCGAAGCGGAGCGCATTCCAGATTTGCGGCTCGTTTTTCTGCGAGAGCTTGATGCACTTGGCGTAGCATCCGCCCTCGAAGTTGAAGATGCCGTTGGCGCTCCATCCGTGCTCGTCGTCACCGATCAGATCGCGGGAGGGGTCGGCGGAGAGCGTGGTCTTGCCGGTGCCGGAGAGTCCGAAGAAGAGGGCGCTGACGCCGTTGTGGCCGACGTTGGCGGAGCAGTGCATGGGGAAGACGTTGCGCGGCGGGAGCAGGAAATTCATGATGCTGAAGATGCACTTCTTCATTTCACCGGCGTAGGACGTGCCGCCGATCAGCACGGTGCGGCGGGTGAAGTTCAGCAGGATGAAGACTTCGGAGTTGACGCCGTCGCGGGCGGGATCGACTTTGAATTCCGGAGCGGCGATGACGGTGAATTCGGGATGATGGCGTTTGAGTTCGTCGGTGGTGGGACGCAGAAATAGTTGCCTCACGAAAAGATTGTGCCAGGCGTATTCGTTGACGAAGCGGACGGGGAGGCGGTAGGCGGGATCGGCGCCGCAGAAAAGATCCTGAACGAAAAGCTCGCGGCCGCGCAGATGGTCCATCACGCGTTCGTAGAGGGCATCGAACGTTTCCGAGTCGAATGGTTGATTGACTGCGCCCCAGCCGATCGTGTTCGCTGTGGTTGCGTCTTTGACGATGAACTTGTCTTTGGGGGAGCGGCCGGTGCGATTCGTGTAGCCGACGAGGGCCCCGTTGGCCGCGAGTTTGGCTTCGTCGCGGCGGATGGAGTGCTCCACCAGGACTGCCGGAGAAAGATTGAAATGCGTCCGGCCTTCGCTCAGCAACTCGGCCACGTCGCTGACGTGCATCGTGGTAGCCATGGGGATCTCCTAAAAAATCAGAAAACGGGTGCAAAGGGCAAACGAACTATTGTTACTCAAGAGAGCTTGGGCTGACAAATCACTTTAGGGATGGTGGTTCGAGTGCGCCACCGGCAGCAACGTCGAATGGCAAGGAGTAGTTTCATTTTCCGGCAAAGGACAAAAGCTTTTAACCGCTGAGAGCGCTGAGAAAGACGCGCTAAGTTCGCTGAGAAAAGCAAAACCGATTGCACTCAGCGCGCGAACTCGCTTAGTCTGCGGGCTTGTATTCGCAGGCGCTGCGGCAGGGCTCGCAGTAGAACAGGCCGTCGGTGCAGAGGCGGATGTCCATGACGGACTGGCAGAGGCAGCAGAATTTTTCACATTCGCACGCGCTTTCGGCCTGTTCGCACTGGGCGCATTTGTATTTGGCAGTGCCGGTTCCGTAGCTCATGAGAATAATGTAGCGCGCGCGCAGAGCAGAGCAGAAATGACCTTGGTAATCGAAGGCTTGGGTCGTTGCGCGTGAGTTTGGAAAGAGGGAACGCAGCAGTCCTTTCGGCAACCCGCGATTTCTGCGTGGCCTATAATTCGGAGCAATGACTTTTCAACATCTGCTGGATGGCGCGGAGTTCCTTAGCCAGAGCGGCGACCCCAGCGTCAGCTGCGTGGAGTACGACTCGCGGCGGGTCAAGCCGGGGTGCGTGTTCGTGGCTATGCGCGGCGAGACTTCAGACGGCAACCGATTCATTGACCAGGCGATTCTGGCGGGCGCGGTCGCGGTAGTTACCGATTCTGCGACAGAGACGCCGCGCGAGGGAGTCGCGTGGGCTGTAGTGCCGCATGGGCGGCGGGCTTTGGCGCGAGTGAGTGAGAATTTTTACCGGCGTCCGGCGGAACGCATTGCGATTACCGGAATTACCGGAACCAACGGGAAGAGCACGACGGCGTTTCTGATTGAAGCGATCCTGACCGCGGCGGGGCGCAAGAGCGCGCTGATCGGGACGATTGAATATCACGTGGCGGGGAAAGTTTATCCGGCGCCGCATACTACTCCGGAGCCGTTGGAGTTGGCGCGACTGTTCAGCGAGGCTCTTGGTCTCGGCGCGACGGATGCGGTGATGGAAGTGTCGTCGCATGCACTGGCGCAAGAGCGCGTGTACGGCGTGCCGTTTGATGTGGCTGTGTTCACCAATCTGACGCGCGATCACCTCGACTATCACAAGACGATGGACGAATACTTTGCCGCCAAGCGCGTGTTGTTTGAAGGCTGCGGGACGGATGCTCCGCGCGCGGCGGTGACGAACCTGGATGATGAGTACGGGGTGAAGCTGGCTGCATTCAGCCGCAAGCGTAGCGCGGTGGTGCTGACTTATGGTTGGGAGCGCGGCGATTTTCATGCCGAAAACGTGGACATTAGTCCGAGGGGTACGCGTTTTGATATGGCGACGCCGCGGGAGAACGAAACGATTCCGATTTTCTCGCCGCTGATCGGGCGAGTAAATGTGTACAACATTCTGGCTGCGGCCGCCGCGTGTTATGCGCGACGGTGCGAGTCGAAGGCAATTGCGCGGGGCATCGAGTCGCTGACACATGTGCCCGGGAGATTTGAGCGAGTCGATTGCGGGCAACCGTTCACCGTGGTCGTCGACTATGCGCATACGGACGACGCGCTGCGCAATCTTACGGCGCTGGCCCGCGAGTTTGTGTCGCGGGGCGGGGGAACGGGAAGAGTTGTGACCGTGTTTGGTTGTGGCGGCGATCGCGACCGGGCCAAGCGTCCACTGATGGGTGAGGCGGCGGGACGGGGTAGCGACTTTGTGGTGCTGACTTCGGATAATCCGCGCAGCGAGGATCCGCTGGCAATCATTAATGATGCGGTCGTGGGACTGCAGAGGACGGGCGTGAAATATACAGTCGAGATTGATCGGCGCAAAGCGATTGGGCTGGCGATCGCGGAGGCGCGACCGGGAGATATTGTGTTGCTTGCTGGCAAGGGGCACGAAAAGGTGCAGATCACCCGCGAAGGATCGTTTCCGTTTGATGATGTGGCCGTGGCGCGGGAGGCGCTGCGTGCGGCGGGATTTGAATGTAAGCCGGCTGCTGCTGGGAATCATCGATGAAGTTGACGCTAGCGAAGATCGCGGAGTTTGTTTCTGCTGCGGGAGAATTTCCGCGCGAGGACGTGGCGCAGGCTTATTCCATCGACTCGCGCACGATTGGGCCGGGGCAACTTTTTTTCGCGGTGAAGGGCGACCGGCTTGACGGGCACGACTACGTTGTCGCGGCTTTGGAAAAGGGCGCTGTGGCGGCCGTTGTGCGCAGGGATCAACTGGATCGTTATCCTGACAAGGTGCGGCTGCTGGCGGTTGACGATACGCTGGTTGCTCTGCAAACTCTGGCTACCGCGGTGCGGAAACTTTGGGGCAAGCCGTTGGTGGGCGTCACGGGTTCGGCGGGGAAGACCACGACCAAGGAAGCGATCGCGCATGTTCTTGCCTCGCGCTTTCGCGTGATGAAGTCGGAAGGTAATTTCAATAATCATTTCGGCCTGCCGCTCATGCTTTTGAAACTAGAGCCGGAGCATGAGGTTGCGGTCATCGAGATGGGGATGTCGCACGCGGGCGAGATTCGGGCGCTGGGGAAAATCGCGCAGCCTGAGATTGGCGTGGTGACCAATGTTGCGCCGGTGCATCTGGAGTTTTTTGATTCGATCGCGGGGATTGCGCGGGCGAAATATGAATTGATTGAATCACTGCCCGCCAGTGGAACGGCTGTGCTCAATGCGGACGACGAATTTGTTTCGCAGTTCGGGCGCGGATTTAAGGGCAAGGTGATCACGTATGGTACGGCAGCGACGGCCGATATCCGGCCGGAGAATGTGGTGACGCGGGGCGCCGAGGGTTCGGAGTTTGATGTGGTGTTTGGGGGCACCCGCGAGCATGCGCGACTGCCGCTGGTGGGCGAACACAACATTCTGAATGCGCTGGCGGCCGTCGCCGTGGGTTTGGCGCGCGGATTAAAGGCCTCCGAAGCTGTGGCTGCGCTGGTGACTCTGGCGCCGCCGGACAAGCGCGGGCAGGTCGTCCAAGTGGGTAACATCACGGTCATTAACGATTGTTACAATTCCAATCCGAAGGCGCTGCGCGCGATGGTGGATGCCTTGGCCGCGATGAAGGCGGGGCGGCGGATTGTGGTTGCAGGAGAAATGCTGGAGTTGGGGCCGAGTGGCGAGGAAATGCATCGTGCCGCAGGGCAGCACGCGGCCGAGAAGAAAATCGATGTGCTGATCGGGGTTCGCGGGTTGGCGCACGGGATGGTCGATGCGGCGCGGCTGGCGGGGATGACCGCGGAGTTTACGGCGACTCCCGAGGAAGCCGGCGAATGGCTGGCTCGTGAAACGCGCGACGGTGACGTAGTGCTGCTCAAAGCGTCGCGCGGCGTGAAGCTGGAGAAGGCGTTAGAGACGTGGAAGGCTTCCTTCAGGGGCTGAAGCCCGAGAAATTGTTGGCGAGAGACGGCACGGCTAAAGGCCGTGCCCTTCCCGAGTTTGGAGAGCTGACAGCTGAGAGCTGACGGCTGATGGCTGGTCTAACGGAGGCTGATTGCTCTACTGGCTGTTGTTCGTCAAGCTGCAACATTACGTTGCGCCGTTTCGTATTTTTCGTTACGTCACGTTCCGTACGGCGTTCGCCAGCCTGACCGCTCTGTTTACCGCGTTGATCGTCGGCCCTCTGGTGATTGGCCGCCTGCGCGATTTTCAGATCGGGCAATACATTCGCGAGGAAGGTCCGAAGGCTCATCAGAAAAAAGCCGGCACGCCGACCATGGGCGGACTGCTGATCGTGATTGCGATCGTTGTGCCGACGCTATTGTGGGCGGACCTGAGTAATCGTTTCGTTTGGATCGCCGTGTTCTCGACTTGCGCTTACGCGGCGATTGGATTCGCTGACGACTACGCCAAAGTGTCGCATCGCCGCAATCTTGGACTGACCAGTCGCGCCAAGTTAGGCCTGCAGATCGCCGCCAGCATCGTGATCGCGTCGATGCTGATCGCCATGCAGACCTACAACATGTATTCCACCAAGCTGATCGTGCCATTTTTCAAGCAGTATCATCCCGACCTGGTGGTGCAGAGTCTGGAGCGGTATCCGCATGTGTGGTTTCTGGCGTTTCTGCCGTTCATGGCTTTTGTGGCGTTCATGATCGTGGGCGCGAGTAATGCGGTGAATCTGACCGATGGGCTCGACGGCCTGGCCATCGGATGCACCGTGATTGCGGCTGGGGCGCTGGCGGTGCTGACTTACGTCAGCGGGCACGCGACGTTTGCCACGTACCTGGAAATTCCGCGCATGCCGCAGGTGGCGGAGTTGACGATTTTCTGCGGAGCGATGGTCGGGTCATCGATTGGATTTCTGTGGTACAACGCGCATCCGGCGGAAGTTTTTATGGGCGATGTGGGGTCGCTGGCGCTGGGCGGGGCGATCGGGACGGTCGCCGTCATCATTAAACAGGAACTGCTGCTGCCGTTTATCGGCGGTGTGTTCGTGATTGAGGCGGTGTCGGTGATCCTGCAGGTGGGGTCGTATAAGCTGCGCAAGAAACGCATCTTCAAGATGGCGCCGCTGCATCATCACTTTGAGTTGATGGGGTGGTCGGAGTCGAAGATTATCGTGCGCTTTTGGATCGCGTCGCTCGTGTTCGCGCTGTTTGCGCTGACGACGTTGAAACTTCGGTAGGCCACGGATTTGCACGGATCTTCACGGATATTTCTTTAATTGTCTTGATTCGGTTTCGGTTTGATCCGTGTGAATGCGTGTTGATCCGTGGCAACGAAGTTGAACTTCTCTGCGTCTCTGTGACTCTGTGGTGAAATGGTTCTGATGGAATTGAACGGGAAACGCGTGCTGGTGGTCGGGCTGGGAAAGTCGGGGGTGGCGTCGGCGCTATTTTTGAAGGCGCATGGCGCGCGGGTGACTGTTTCAGACACCAAGAGCGGGGACGAGTTGAGCAACGAAATTCCGGTGCTGCTCGATCATGGGATAACGGTTGAGACCGGCGGCCACGGTGAGCGCACGTTTCGCGGGCAGGATTTGATCGTGGTGAGCCCCGGCGTGCCCGTCGATGCTCCGCCGCTGGTGCAGGCACGGGCTCTCGGCGAGAGCGTGATTGGCGAGATTGAACTGGCGGCCCAATTTTTGCCCGGGCCGATGGTTGCGATTACGGGATCGAACGGCAAGACTACGACGACCACGCTGGCGGGCGAGATCATGACGGCCGCGGGCTTTCCTGCTCTGGTCGGCGGCAACATCGGTACGCCAGCGATTTCGTTGGCGGACCGCGCGAAACCAGAAACAGTGATCGTGCTCGAGGTGTCGAGTTTTCAACTGGAGACCATCCAGACCTTTCGCCCGAAAGTCGCGGTGGTGTTGAACGTGACGCCGGATCATCTGGATCGGCATCGGACGTTTGAAGTTTATGTGGATGCCAAGGCGCGCATTTTTGAGAATCAGCAGGGGAGCGATTTTGCCGTGCTCAATGCTGACGACCCTACCTGTGTGGCGATGGCTGGCCGAACGCGGGCGCAGGTTTTCTGGTTCAGCCGGCAGAAGGAAGTGCAGCAGGGCGCGTGGGTGCGCGACGGCAACATTGTTTTCCGCGACTCAGCTGGGCAAAACGAGATCATGCAGGTTTCAGAGATTCCGCTGAAGGGCGCGCACAATCTAGAGAATGTGCTGGCGGCGGTTTGTGCGGGTGCGCTGATGGGATGCGCGCCGGAAAAAATTCGGCAGGCGGTGCGCGACTTCAAGGCGGTCGAACACCGGCTGGAATTTGTGGCGACGATTCGCGGCGTGGATTACTACAACGACTCGAAGGCGACCAACGTGGACGCGACCATCAAGGCGCTGGAGTCGTTTCCGGCGAACATTCATTTGATTCTGGGCGGCAAGGACAAAGGCAGCGATTACACGGTGCTTAACGATTTGCTGCGGCAGCGGGTAAAGCGCGTTTATACGATTGGCGCCGCGGCGGCGAAGATTGAATCGCAGATCGTTTCCCCGCAAGGCGGGGGTGTAGAAGTGGTGCATGCGGAGACTCTGGAGAACGCCATTCGCAAGGCCAATGCCGTCGCGCAGCCGGGAGACGTGGTGCTGCTAGCTCCGGCTTGTGCGAGTTTTGATCAGTTTAAAAGCTATGAGCATCGGGGGAAAGTGTTCAAGGAGATCGTGCAGGGACTGGCGTGAAATGGGCTTCGGCGAGCATCACATGGATCCCCGGCTTGAACCTATGGAAGTTCGCTTAACTCCCGACCAGGAAACATTGTCCGCCAAGGCATCGAGTCTGGGCGCTATCACACCGAGGACGACGCCATAGCAGAAGCCCTTGCTCTATGGGAGGAGCGCGAACGTAAGCGCGCAGAATTCCGGGCTACTCTGGTTGAAGCGAAGGATTCGATCAAGAGGGGCGAAGGGCATGTCATCACTGAGACGTCTGTGAAGCAACTTGCCGAAGAAGTAAAGCAGCGCGGACAAGCGCGTCTAGAAGCGAAGCGATCATTGCCGTGTTAATGGCCCACTACAGTTCACGCAAAGTAGATGCGGATCTCGACGACATTTGGTTTTACGTGGCGAATGAAAGTGGCAGCCTGGATGTCGCCAACCGCCTGATCGATTCCATCACCGACCAGTTTTTCCTCCTTGCCCGGCATCCCCACCTTGGCCGCCCTCGCGACGACGAGTTTGGACTCGGCTCCCGAAGTCTTGCCGTGGGCGAATATGTGATCGTTTATTCCGTGGAGAGCCACGACGTCCTCATTCTTCCCGTAGTGCACGGACGACGTGACATCGAGTCAATCGTCAAAGACTGATCGGTATTCTCGGCACGAACCAAGACAATCAACACTCAATTCCAAGAATCCTTAATTCTTGCGACGCGCGCCCTCTGCGCCGTGGTGAAATGAATTTCCCATGGCTAAGCGTGTGAGTGTCGATCGTTGGTTGTTTACTGTGACCATGCTGCTGGTGTTTGTGGGGCTGGTGATGGTGTTCTCGGCGTCGGCGGTGATGGCGCGGGAGCGCTACGGGTCGGAGTATGCGTTTCTGTCGAAGCAGTTGGTTTGCGGGTTGGCGGGGCTGGCTGCCATGGTCGTGACCATGCGGGTGGACTATCGGCGCTATAAAAGTCCGGCGGTGGTGTTTTCGCTGATGGGGTTTACCACGCTGCTGTTGATCTCGGTGTTTTTTCTGGACCGCTCGCATAACACGCATCGCTGGATTCATGCCGGAGGATTCTCGTTTCAGCCGTCGGAGTTGGCGAAGCCGGTGCTGATTCTGTTTCTCGCGTATTTCCTGGAGAGCCGGGCCAAGACGATCGACGACGTGCGCAACACGCTGCTGCCGGCGGCCGCGCCGGTTTTGGTGTGTCTGGGGTTGATCGTTCTGCAGCCGGACCTGGGCACGGCGATTGCCTGTGCGGGAATTTCCGCATGCATTTTATATGTGGCAGGAATGCGCATGCGCTATTTCGGGTATGCCTTTGGCGCGGCGCTGGTGCCTTTGTATTTTTTGATTTTTCATGTGAGCTGGCGGCGGGACCGCATTCTGGCATTTCTGAATCCGTATGCGGACCGGCAGGGGACGGGCTTCCACATTATTCAGTCGCTGATTGCCGTGGGCACCGGCGGCGTGACCGGGACCGGGCTGATGGAAGGGAAGCAGAAACTGTTTTACCTGCCGGAGCCGCACACCGATTTCATTTTTGCCGTGACGGCCGAGGAACTCGGTCTGGTCGGCGCGCTTGTTCGTGGTCAGCTTGTTTGCGATTTTCTTGTGGCGCGGGATGCGGGCTTCGTGGCGCACGGAGGATTTGTTTGGTCGATACCTGGCCGTCGGCATCACTACGATGGTGGTGCTGCAGGCGTTCATCAATATCAGCGTTGTGCTTGGGCTGATGCCGACCAAAGGGATTCCGCTGCCACTGGTGTCGTACGGCGGATCGTCATTGTTCGTGACGCTGGCGTGCGTGGGCGTGCTGCTGAATATTACGAAGCAGGCGGAATGAGGAACGAATGCAGATTTCAGACTGTAGATTTCAGATTTAATATCATCGACTTCGCTTTTCAATCTGAAATCTAGAATCTGCAATCTGAAATCGCACTCGCACAGTTTCCCGGTCCTCGTAGTTTATAGTCACCACATGCGGGCAATTCTGGCGGGCGGCGGAACGGGCGGGCACGTGATTCCGGCGCTGGCTATCGCCAACGAACTCAAGAAAAGTTACGACGCCGAGTGCCTGTTCATCGGCACGGCGCGTGGGATCGAGAACCGATTGGTGCCGGCGGCGGGATTTCCGCTGCAACTGGTGCGAGTCGGGGCGCTGAAAAATGTCAGCCTGATGACGCGGCTGAAGACGGCGTTCGATTTGCCGCGCGCGGTTTGGGATGCGAGCCGCATGCTGAACGAATTTGCTCCGGACGTGGTGATTGGGGTGGGCGGGTATGCGTCTGGTCCGGCGATGCTGGCGGCGGTGGTGAAGCATATTCCGACTTTGGCTTTTGAGCCGAACGTGGTGCCGGGGTTTGCTAATCGCGTGGTGGCCAGATTTGTTTCAGGCGCGGCGGTGCACTTTGAGGAGACGGCGAAATATTTTCGTCACGCTGAAGTTACGGGCGTCCCGGTGCGGCAGGCTTTTTTCGAGATTGCGCCCAAGCACGGTAGAACTCCAACGCTGCTCGTGTTCGGCGGCAGCCAGGGCGCGCACGCAATTAACGAGGCGTTGATTCGTTGCCTGCCGGTTTTGCAGCGCGAGGCGCCGGGGGTTCACATTATTCATCAGACGGGGGAGCGTGACTATAATGACGCGGTCGCCGGGTATGAAAACCTGGCGTCGGCGGCGCCTTCCTCGTCCCCGGAATTTACGTACGAAGTCTTCAAGTTTATTGAAGATATGCCGGCGGCATTCGCGCGCGCAGATTTAGTGGTGTGCCGGTCGGGGGCGAGCACGGTGGCGGAAATCGCGGCGGCCGGCAAGCCGGCGGTGTTCGTGCCGTTTCCGCGCGCCGCGGACGATCATCAGAGGGTGAACGCCGAGGCGCTGGCGCGGCATGGAGCGGCCGTGGTGGTCGAAGAATCAAAACTGGAAGGCGTTTGGCTGGCCGAGACGATTGCGGCGCTGTTGCAGGATCCGCGGCGCTTGCAAGAGATGAGTCAAGCGGCGCGGGAGTTGGCGCATCCGAATGCGGCGCGGGATATCGCCGGGATGGCAGCGCGGGTTGGAGGGATCGAGGAGAGCATAGCCACTGATTGACGCGGATTTTCACGGATCGAAAAGACAGCAGATTCCTCTCCGCTCTCCCTGCTTCGCGGTTGCGAGCGGGTCGGAATGACAAAACTCTTTGCTGATTCGCCTTATCCGCGTAATCCGTGTAGATCCGTGGCGAAGAAGTTGACTTATGTTTGCCAAGATTCAGCGTATTCATTTCGTGGGCATTGGCGGGATCGGCATGAGTGGGATTGCCGAGGTGTTGCTGAATCTCGGCTACAAGGTTTCGGGGTCGGACTTGAAGAGTTCCTCCGTGACGCAGCGGCTGGCGGGGCTGGGCGCGGTTACGTTTGAAGGGCATCGCGCGGAAAACATTGTCGGCGCTGAAGTTGTCGTCACCAGTTCCGCGATTGCCGCGGAGAATCCGGAGGTCACTGAGGCGCACAGGTTGCATATTCCGGTGATTCAGCGGGCCGAGATGCTGGCGGAGTTGATGCGGCTGAAGTACGGGATCGCCATAGCCGGGATGCACGGCAAGACCACGACGACTTCGATGGTGGCGGCGGTGCTGGCGGCGGGTGGGTTGGATCCGACGGTGGTGGTGGGCGGGCGCGTGGATGCGATGGGATCGAATGCGCGGCTGGGGAAATCGCAGTATCTGGTGGCCGAGGCCGATGAGAGTGACCGGAGCTTTCTTAAATTGTCCCCGATACTTTCTGTCGTCACAAATATTGACCGCGAGCACATGGACACGTATCGCAACATGCGCGACGTGAAGAAAACTTTTCTTGAGTTTATGGACCGCGTGCCGTTCTATGGGATGATTGTTGCTTGTAACGACGATCCGATGCTGCGGCGGCTGCTGCCGGAAGTGCAGCGGCGGACCGTGACTTACGGGACGAAGCGCGGGTCGGATTTCTGGATCAAGCAGAAAATCCCCACTTCTCGCGCAGAGAACGCGCGAGAAATGGGGCACCCGTCGTCGGGACCCTCCGGGCCTCTGAGTCACTTCAGCGTTAGCTATCGCAAGAATGATCTGGGGGAGTTCACGCTGCATGTGCCGGGTTTGCACAATGTGTTGAATGCGACGGCGGCGATTGCGGTCGGTGTGGGTCTCGACGTTGGAGTGGACGCGATCCGCGCGGCGCTGGATCAGTTCCGCGGGGTGGACCGGCGCTTTCAATTGCGCGGGCGGGCGGCGGGTGTGAGTGTGATTGATGATTACGGGCATCATCCTACTGAGATCAAAGCTACGCTCGCCGCGGCGCGGCAGTGCGGGTTCGGTAGAGTTCACGTCATCTTCCAGCCGCATCGCTACACGCGTACGCGCGATCTGATGGAGGAATTTGCTGGCGCCTTCGGCGATGCAGATTCGTTGTTCGTGCTCGACATCTATGCGGCGAGCGAGAAGCCGATCGAGGGCATGACTGGAGAAATTCTGGCGCAGCGGATTGCGGAGAAGAGCGAGAAGAGTGTAGCGTTCGCGAGTTCATTTGCCGAGGCGGTGAGTTCGGCGGCGGCGGCCGCGCGCGAGGGTGACATGATTCTCACGCTGGGTGCGGGCAGTGTTTCGCAGCTGGGGCCGATGATTCTGGATAAGCTGAGAGAGCAGGCGCAGTCAGGATCTTAACAGCCGTGTAACTTCGAGAACAGACTTCGGAGGTTGTTTTCGCAGACACTTCAGAAGTTCGATTCCATCCCAGTTCGCGATCCCTTCTGCTAAAATTCCCGGCGTGAAACGACGAGCTGTACTTCAGGCGCTTCCTGCGGCGGCGTTCCTGCCTTCGGCACTTTGGGCTGCTGCGCAAGACTCGGGTCATCCTGCGGCTACTGCGGGCGCGGTTTATGAGCTGCGCGTGTATCATGCGCCTCCGGGAAAATTGCCGGAGCTGCTGGCGCGCTTCCGCGAGCATACCGTAAAAATCTTTGAGCGGCATGGCATGAAGAGCGTGGCTTACTGGACGCCGCTGGATGAGCCGGGTAAGAGCGACACGCTGATTTACATTCTGGTCCATCCCAGCCGGGAGGCTGCGGCCGCGAACTGGAAGGCGTTTCAGGACGATCCGGAATGGAAGAGTGTTCGCGACAAGTCGGAAGCGAATGGAAAGATTGTTGACAAGGTTGACTCCACTTTTATGGCTCTGACTGACTTTTCGCCGCCGCTGCGCTAGTTTCCGCAGGCCATCCCGACATTGATCCCGGTCGAGCAGACGCGGCCAGTCCGGCCTAGCGTTCTCAATCCATTTCACCCGCTCAGATAGTCCCGTCCAGTCCGGGAACTTTGCACCGGCCCATTTCGTATCCCTTGCTAACGGATCGGAAGGGGCTTCGTCTATCTGGCATAAGGGGTTACGGCAATGAAAATGGCACAAGGATGGGGATGGCTGGTGGCCGGGGTGCTGGCAGCCGGATTGAACGCAAGTTATCACGATGGCGGCTTGCAGTGGGCGCATCAGGCGGTCGAGCAGATCGCGGGTCAGGTCGAGTACCGGTCCCAGGCGGTGTTGGCGCTGGCTTCGGGAGACGCCGACCGGTTTCTGCAGGCGTCGCGGATGCTGACGGCGCGGAACGAGGCGGCTTCTTGTCCGCTGCCGACGCCGATGGCGCGAGTTCAGAACCGGGTGGCGCTCTCGCAATCTGCATTGAACGGGGTGCGACTGAACCAGGCGCGGTTGAATCTGGTGTCGGCCCGTGAAGAGGCGCAATTAGACCGGTGGGAGGCGAATCGGGATCGAATGCAAGCGCGGGTTGAGGCGCGGGTGAATGGCGAGGTCGCCCGGATTCGCATGCCGGCAGTGGCGTTCAGCCCGGTATCGGTTCGCATGCCGGCTTGTCCGAGGATTCGCGTGGAAGTGCCGCGTGCGCCAATGGTGAGGATTCAGGCGCCGGTGATTGAGGTTGAATCGGGTTCGGGCCCGCTCTAAGGCATCGGGCAAATTTTCTTTTGGTTCTTCACGCCTGGTTCTTCAAGTCGGGTTCTTCCTCCTGGAAAAGAGGGGCGCGGAAAACAAGCCGCGCCTTTTTTTGATCGGATTTTCTCTTGTGCGTCGTTTCCGATTTGCCAGCTGAACAAGTGGGCGGGGGAGGCTTCTCGCCTTCCGCGAAAATAAGAGCGGGTTCCTCCACTCCGCCGTCGCGTTCGCTCCGGCTCCGGTCGGAATGACAGAACTGTTGAGGGCAACGAAGACGTGGCCCGTTCGTGGCGGTGCCCAATGCGGTTCGGGGCTGTGCAAAACCTCAATATTTTTTCTATCTCAATGCCGCGAATGCGGCTATATTAAAAAAGCTCAGCGATTCCTCACGACAACTGACCTGAACTGATGGCGCGGAAATCCAGCGGCACCATCTTGCAGGAAGAGTTGTACCCACCCAGCGCCGGGCATTCCCGGCTCGAATCCGCCCGCGCGGAATCTGCTCGGGGTGAATCCGTTCGCGCGGAATCATCTCGCGAGGAACTCGACGACGCGCGGCTGGTCGATCTGGATGTGGCTGAGGAATCTCCATTTCTGCGCGGGCAAAAGCGGGTCTCCGCCCGCCGCAGTTCGCTTCCGAAGAAAACCGCGAGCCGATTGCTGTGGGCCTCGATTGCGGTTGCGATCCTGTGCGTGATCGCGATTGCTGCGGCCGGGTTGTACGAGTATGGCGAGCGCTCGTGGCGCTTTCGCGTCGACTCAAGCGACAACATTGACATCACCGGCATGCAGAACGTGACCAAGGCGCAGATCATGGAAGTGATGGGCGCCGACATTGGCCGCAACATTTTTTTTATCCCGCTGACCCAGCAGAAGGCGCAGTTGGAGCAGATTCCCTGGGTGGAGTCAGCCAGTGTGATGCGTTTTGTGCCCAACCGATTGAGAGTTGAGATCCACGAACGTACGCCGGTGGCATTTGCGCGGGTGGGGCCGCGAATTTTTCTGATCGATGCCGGCGGCACGCTGATGGACCTGCCGCAGAAACACAGGTATTCGTTCCCGGTAATTTTGGGGATGAATCCTGGCGAGCCGCTTTCGACGCGAGCGCCGCGCATGAAGGCTTATGACGAACTGGTCGGGGAACTCGATTCGGGCGGGGCGCGCTATTCGCAGGATTTGAGTGAAGTGGATGTTTCCGATCTGGAGAATCTGAAGATTCGAGTGAATGATCCGGCGGGCGATGTGTTGGTCGAGTTGGGGGCGTCGGACTATCTGAAGCGCTACAAAACTTACGTCGGACACGTGCAGGAATGGCGGCAGCAATTCCAGAAACTGGAATCGGTGAATCTGCGCTATGACAATCAGGTGATCGTGAATCCAGATATGGAAGGACGGTCGAAGCAGCCTGCGCTCGGGGCGTCGGCGGCCAAGGCTGCCGCGGCTGCAGGGGTGAAGCAGGCGGCGCTAATCACGCGGCTGAATCCAGCGGGGGGGCGCGTTGCGGGAGTTTATTCCGCAGGCACGAGACCTGCGAGTGCAGGTTCGATGACGATGCCGCATGATCGCGGGCTGCCGAAGCCTGCGTTTGAGTTGGCCGAGAAGAAGCTTGATCCGAAAGCAGCTGCGAAAAAGCCCGCCGCGAGGCCGAAGGCCAAGAGGACAACTGCAAAGGCGAAGGGATCTGCGCAGAAAAAGGTCACGGCCAGGACTTCATCGGCGGCATCGCAGAAAATAGAAATGAAAAAATCGGTGCCGAATGCAGCGCGTCCGGCAATTCCGAAGCCGAGTGCGGCGATTGCAAAACAGCAGATGAGTAACGGTCCAAATTAAAGTTCGATGATCGATTCATGGTGATGTGAGATCGATGACTACGAGGGATTCATAGGCAATGGCGAACCAGCAGGGAAATTTTCTTACCGCGATCGACGTAGGCAGCGCCAAGACCTGCGCGCTGATGGCGGAGGTGACGGAGAGTGGCCTGCGCTATCGCGGGCACGGTGTGGCCGAGTCACGCGGCTCACGCAAGGGCGTGATCGTGGAACTCGACAAGGCAGTCGCAGCGATACAGAAGGCTTGCGAGGAAGCGGAAGACGTGGCGGGAGCGCCGGTTGAGCATGCGATTGTGGGCATCGGCGGTGCCCATGTGCGCGGCGTGAACAGTCACGGCGGCATCAGTTTGGGCACGCGGCCGCGGGAGATTGGGCGCGATGAGATCAAGCAGGCGGTCGATCGCGCGCGCGCGATTCCGCTGCCGGCGGATCGCGAGATTCTGCATCTGCTGCCGCAGGAATTTATTCTCGACGAGCAGGCGGGAGTGCATGATCCGCTGGGCATGATGGCGGCGCGGCTCGAAGTTCGCGTGCACATGGTGACGGCCGCGACCAGCGCTACGCAAAACGTGATTACTGCGGTCAATCGCGCGGGAGTGCACGTCGACGACACGGTGTTCGAGCCACTGGCTGCCGCGGATTCCGTGTTGCGCAATGATGAGCGCGAACTTGGAGTGTGCCTGGCAGACATCGGCGCTGGCTCGAGCGAGCTGATTGTTTTTCAGCAGGGCGCGGTCGCTCATACCGGAGTGATTCCGATTGGCGGCGACCACTTCACCAGCGATCTTTCGGTGGGCTTGTGCACGCCGCTGGCTGAGGCGGAAAAAATCAAGAAAATTTATGGCAACGCGATCGTCACGCTGATTCCGGAAGGCAACGAAGTGGAAGTTCCGTCGGTGGGTGACCGGCCGTCGCGGCTCATGCCACAGCGGCTGGTGGCGGAAATTCTGGAGCCGCGGGCGCGTGAACTTTTCGAAATGATCCGCGAAAACCTGCGCCACAGTGGGATGTTCGATGTGTGCATCGCGGGCGTCGTGCTCACAGGAGGCGCATCGCGGCTGCCGGGAATTTTCGATGTGGCGGAGTCGGTGCTGCGGCGTTCGGTGCGGCTGTCGTGGCCTGCGCCGCTGGCGAAGATGCCCTCGACTCTATCCGAGCCCGAGTTTGCGACTGTTCTCGGCATGGTGAACTATGGGCAGCGCGCTCGCACCGCGCGCGGATTGCAGGAAGATCGGTGGGGAACGAGATTGAAGGCGATGTTGGTGGGCAAGGGAGCGTAAGAGCGGTCGTTGGTCGTCAGTCGTTAGTCGTTGGCCAGCCCGATTTTGCCGACGACCGACGACCAATGACCGACGACTGGTTTAGAACAAGGATTACCGCGGAGAATACATATGACAAACGATTCCAGCATTCGCATCAGCTTCAACGAAGATACGCGCAACGACGCCAAGATTAAAGTCATCGGCGTGGGCGGCGGCGGCGGCAACGCGGTGAACCGGATGATTGATGCCGGGGTGGAGGGCATCGAGTTCATTGTCGCCAATACCGATTTGCAGGCGCTGCGGATGTCGCACGCGCCGGTGAAGCTGCAACTGGGCGTGAAGTTGACTAACGGGCTGGGCGCGGGTGCGAATCCGGAAGTCGGACGCAAGGCCGCGCTGGAAGACTCTGACAAAATCATCGAAGCGCTGGAAGGCGCGGACATGGTCTTCGTGACCACCGGGCTCGGCGGTGGGACCGGAACCGGTGCGGCGCCGATCATCGCGTCGCTGGCGGTTGAAATGGGCGCGCTCACGGTGGCGGTTGTGACCAAGCCGTTTTCGTTTGAAGGCAAGCGGCGCATGGCTCAGGCGGAGCGCGGGATTGCTGAGTTGATGGAGTCGGTGGATACGACCATCGTGATCCCGAACGAAAAACTTCTTGCCGTCGCCGAAGACGCCGGATTTTTTGAGTCGTTCCGCATTGCCGACGACATTCTTCGCCAGGGCGTGCAGGGGATTTCCGACATCATCACGATTCCCGGGATTATCAATCGCGATTTCGCGGACGTGAAGACCATCATGGCCGGCATGGGTTATGCGGTGATGGGCACGGCTTCGGCCAGCGGGCCCAAGCGCACGATTGAAGCGGCGCAGAAGGCGATTGCTTCGCCGCTGCTGGAAGCGGGGGCGATCGATGGAGCGCGCGGAATTCTGATCAACATCACGGGGTCGACGTCGCTAAAGCTGGCGGAAGTTCAGCAGGCTTGTTCGATTATTCAGAGCGCGGCGCACGAAGACGCCAACATTATTTTTGGCGCGGTGATGGACGAGAAGATGAAGGACGCGGTGAAGATTACCGTCATCGCTACTGGATTCCGCGAAGTGCGGTCGGCGCGGCAGCGGCCGATTGAAACCACGTCGTTTTCTTCGGCGGGATCGCTTTCGAGCACGCACGGTAACACGCTTGACAGTAATACCGCTGGCTCGAATGCCGATCCTATGGATTTTCCCGACGGCGCCGGTCCACGCAACGACATGCCGGAACACATCATGTCATCCGGCGCGGGCCTCTCGGATGACGGGATGAGGATGGATCGCGGCTACGGGGACGATGTGGTTGCGGTGCCTCTAGCGCACGCTTCCGATCGAATGGCCGGCGAAGTGATCTCGCTCGATAGCATGCGCGACAATCTTCGCGGCACGGTGATGACCAACTTTGAGCCGGATGATCTGGACGTGCCTGCGTTTCTGCGCAAGCGCAATGAAGTGATGTAAGGAGCAGTCGTTGGTTGTTCGTCGCTGGTCGTCGGCGGAACCCGCTGAGGCACGATTGGGCTGCCGATGACTGAGACCGAAGACGCCCTTGCCGTAGGAAAATGCTTGCACATGGGGAGTACCCTGCAAGTAACTGGGTAACGCGTTACTGAAGGGGTCTGGCCGGAGGTAATCGGGTCGTATGTGCTTGTTCCATAACGGGTTAAATCGAAATTAATGTTCTCAGCGATCTAAACTTTTTCATTGCCACCGATATGTTAAGTCCCGTACTATCAGCAAAGTTAAAGAGACTGGGCGGGTTACTGCCTGCTGGCATCTTGCTTGCATTGAAGTATGCATACGCGATCCGGGGAGTGAATTCTACAGATGTTTAAAGGAACAAGCCTTCTTCGTCTATTACTGGCCTTTCTGGTATCTCTCCCTCTGGTCGGGGTGAGCTTTGCGGCGCACATCGCCAGCACGCATCCTCCGGCCAAAAAATCGACTTCACAAAGAATCAGCGAGACGCAGCATACGCGGCGCCGGCTGCACCACTTGGCGCACGCGCGCAGCGCCACTCCGGTGACGCGGGTTTCGGCGTCGCCGACCACGCGCCGCCGTCGTTATCATGAGCGCTTCAGCATGAGCTCCTTTGCCGCCGACATTACGGCCGGTGACGTGACTGCCGGCGAAGATCAAGTGGTGCGGCAAGCCGCGATTGACGCGCTGGGCAACATGAACGGAACCGTGGTCGCAATCGAGCCGACCAGCGGACGCGTGCTGGCCATGGTGAACCAGAAGCTGGCTCTGTCGAGCGGCGCGCAGCCCTGCTCGACCATTAAACTTTCTGTGGCGCTGGCAGGATTGAGCGAAGGCCTGATCTCCAAAGAAACTGAAGTTGCTCTGGGCGGCCGCAGCCGCATGAATCTGACGACCGCGATTGCCCATTCCAACAACGCGTATTTCGAAGCTGTTGGACGCAAGCTGGGTTTTGAGAAAGTCGCGTACTACGCCCATCAATACGGGCTGGGCGAGCTTGCCGGCTACGATATTGCAGGCGAGCAATTGGGCAGCTATCCGGATGAGCCGATCCCAGCGAAGCTTGGCGGCGTTGGCAAAATGTGCTCGTTCGGCGAAGGCGTTTCCATGACCCCGCTGCAACTGGGCGCGATGGTTTCGGCGATTGCCAACGGCGGGACTCTTTATTATCTGCAGCACCCGACTTCGCCGGAAGAAATTGCCGGCTTTCAGCCCCGGGTGAAGCGGCAGCTCGACATTGCTCCCGTGATTCCCGAACTTTCTGATGGCATGGCCGGCGCGGTGCAGTACGGTACGGCGCGCAGCCTGCGCGTCAACTTCAACGAAGAAGAAATTCTCGGCAAGACCGGAACCTGCTCGCACGCCGGAACCCGCTTCGGCTGGTTCGCGTCTTACGCCAACACCAGTGTGGGACGCGTCGTAGTCGTTATCTTTCTGGAGGGCGGACGCCCCACCTTCGGTCCTAAGGCGGCCGAGATTGCTGGACGCATGTATCGCAATATGTATGATCACAACTTCTTCGTAGCGGGCCCGACCGATCAGGCTGCCATGAAGCCGGTCACGACCACCCCGTAATTTTTCAATCCTTTTCGTTTTCGTGAGAGACGTAGTTCAGCTACGTCTCTTTTTTCTGCGCAGGAAGTTCCGCAACCAAAGCTCTGCAGTGATTCTCTGGGCCACGTTTTTGTACCGCCGCCGCGATCCTCCGGACACGTTCTAAAAGATTTCTAACAAGGGAAATGTGCGCAGTGCCGATGTGTTACTCCAGCGGGTCGCCGACCGGGGAGAACTTTGCCACGGTTTGCCGTTTGGTGTGCACGTTACTTTCAGGAGGCCTTTACGTCCGGTTTGACGATGCTGCAGGGAAACTACAATTACTGGCTGGTAGTTCTGTCGGTTGTCCTGGCCATGTTTGCGGCGTTCGCGGCGCTGGACCTGGCAGGCCGGCTGACGGCGGCACACCACTGGGCGCGCGGACTGTGGCTGGCCGGCGGAGCTGTCTCGATGGGACTGGGGATCTGGTCAATGCATTACATCGGGATGCTGGCTTTCAATCTTCCGGTGCCGGTGCTGTATCACTATCCGACCGTGCTGGCGTCGCTGCTGGCGGCGATTGCAGCCTCGGCGGTCGCGCTGTACACGGTGAGCCGCGAGCGCATGAGTGTGCGTTCCTGTCTGCTGGGAGGCGTGGCCATGGGGAGTGGAATTGCGGCCATGCACTACATCGGGATGGCGGCCATGCGACTGCCAGCCATGATGGAGTATCACTGGCCGACGGTGGCACTTTCGGTGGTGTTGGCGATCGTGATCTCGCTGGTCGCCCTGGTTCTATCGTTTCAGGCGCGGGAAGAGAAAGGCGCCAGCCGGCGTAAGATTCTCAGCGCGCTGGTGATGGGCAGCGCCATTCCACTGATGCATTACACGGGGATGAGTGCGGTAAAGTTCTACGCCAGCGACAACAGCTTCAGCCTGGTGAACACCGTGCGGGTTGGTTCACTGAGCATTCTGGTGATCAGCCTGACCAGCATTACGGTGATGATGCTGGCGATTGCGACCGCATTCTTTGACCGCATACTGGCTATGAAGACCGCGGTTGCCATCGCCGCGCGCGACGGGGAGGCACGCTTCCGCAGCCTGGCGGAGGCGATTCCACAACTGGTCTGGACGGCGCTCCCCGAAGGTGCGGTGGATTACTGCAACCGCCGCTGGTACGAAGCCACCGGGCTCACCGAAGCCGAGAGCATGGGATCAGGTTGGTGGAGTGCCCTGCATGCTGACGATCTGCCCGTTGCCTTGGAAGTCTGGAAGAAGGTGCTTCGGTCCTCCGAGTCGTTCGAAATGGAATATCGTTTGAGGAGCGCTGCGGGGGCATATCGCTGGCATCTGGTGCGCGCGGCTCCCATGTGGGATTCCGCGGGCGCCATCATGAAGTGGTTCGGATCATGCACCGACATCGATGATCAGATGCGTCACCAGCAGGTTCTGGAGGCGCAAATCAAAGAGCATACCGCCGCGCTCATGCAGGCCAATATGCGCTTGAGTGAGGAGATGCGCGACCGCGCCATCGCGCAATTGGAACTCAACGAACAGAATGAACGCACCGTGCAGGAACTGACGCGGCGTTCCAATCGCGCCACAGCTCTGGTCAAGATGGCCGAATTGCTGCAGAGCTGCGCCGCCGTGAAGGATGCGTTTCCGATCATCGCGGGCATGGCGCCGAAGATTTTTCCCGAACTGCGAGGCGCACTGTTGCTGTTCAACGCGGCGCGCGACATGCTCGATCCGGCTGCGATCTGGACCGACTGCGCCCTGCCCGAGCAGGGATTTGGACCGAGGGACTGCTGGGCTTTGCGCACCGGGCGCATGCATGCGGTGGTGGGTGGCGAACACACCGCCGACTGCGCGCACGCAACTGCCAGCCAGCGCTCTTACTGCTGCTTGCCGTTGCTCTCCAACGGCGAAGCTACGGGGGTCCTGCACTTCCAGATGATTGAAGCCGGAGAAGTGCCTGAGGCGGTCCTGCTGATCGTTAATATGTTTGCCGAGCAAGTGAATTTGTCCCTGGCCAATATCCGGCTGCGCGAAGCGCTGCGCGTACAGTCGATTCGGGATCCTTTAACCGGGCTCTACAACCGCCGTTATCTGGAGGAGTCGCTGGAGCGGGAGACGCGCCGTGCCGTGCGCTCCGAGCAGGGACTCGGCGTGCTGATGCTTGATCTCGACCATTTCAAAAAGTTCAACGACACCTACGGCCACGATGCGGGCGACACCGTTTTGCGGGAAGCAGCTGCGTTCTTGTTAAAGAGCGTTCGCGCCGAGGACTTTGTCTGTCGCTTCGGCGGCGAGGAGTTCATCGTCATTCTTCCGGCTGCAGACCTGAGAGCGTCACAGGCTCGGGCCGAACGCATCCGCTCCAAGTTGCGCGAGCTGCCAGTGATGCATCAGGGCAAACTGCTGCCCATGATTACGGTCTCTGTGGGGGTTGCGGGACTGCCCCTGCACGGGACCGTCCCTAAAGCGTTGATCGAAGCCGCCGACGCGGCGCTCTACCGCGCTAAGCGGGAAGGCCGCGACCGGGTGGTGACCGCCGAAGCTGTGCCCACGGAAACGCAGACCCCGGTGGAAGTTGCTGCTCTCGGGTCGCCACGCTAGCCACGGCCGATCTGCAGCGCTAACCGCGGTAAGGGCAGGCCTTTCACAATCCCCGCGAGACCCCTTGTTCTTACTCCCATCTCGGCTTCGGGACTTGCCAACCGCTTTCTGATGATCTTTCGGCTCTTGCCACGTCCAACCTCAGCAAGCAGCAAAAACCGAAACGAGAAGCAGGAGACTTCGTATGGCCGCAGATTCGACTCTGGGCGCTTCGAGGAAAAACGGCGCGTTCTACGCAATCGCCGCAGGCGGATTAATTGCCGGGACTCTGGACCTGACCCAGGCTTTATTCCTGTTCGGACGGAGGGTGCCGCTGGCCATTGCCGCCGGCCTGCTCGGCCCGTCCGCTTTTCAAGGTGGGCCGGCGACTTATATTTTGGGAGTACTGCTGCATTTTTTCATCGCTTGCTCGGCAACATCGGTGTACTACGCGGCCAGCCGCAGGCTGGGCTTTTTGCTGGAATATCCGCTGGTATGCGGCTTGTTTTTTGGCATGGCGGTGGATCTGGTCATGAGTTTTATCGTGCTGCCGCTCTCTGCGCTTCATGATCGCGGCCCTTACGAACTTCACGACGTGCTCTTGGGACTGGGCGTGCATATGGTCATCATCGGTTTGCCGATCGCTTACAGCGTGCGTCGGTTCGGAAGATAGACGGCGGCCGGGCAGCAGAAAACGAAACGCCCAGCGTATCGGCTGGGCGCTTTTTCTTGCCGGCTGTAGGCAACTCTTAATGACGCTGTCCGGGGCCTTTGCTTTCGTCGCTGGCGATGACGCCGTCTTTGATGTGAATGACGCGGTGGGCGTACTCGGCGATGTCGCCTTCGTGCGTCACCAGAATGATGGTGTTGCCTTCCGCCTGCAGGCGATCGAACAGGGCCATGATTTCAATACCGGTTTGCGAGTCGAGGTTGCCGGTGGGCTCGTCGGCCAGGATGATCGACGGCTTGTTCACCAAGGCGCGCGCGATGGCGACGCGCTGGCGTTGACCGCCGGAGAGTTCGTTGGGCTTGTGGCTCATGCGGGCTTCCATGCCCACCGCCGCCAGTGAGGCCTTGGCTCGCTCCATGCGTTCTTCGGTCGGGATGCCGGCGTAGATCAGCGGCAGCTCCACATTGTGCAGGGCGGTGGCGCGGGCCAGCAGGTTGAAGGTCTGGAATACGAATCCGATTTCTTTATTGCGGATGCGGGCCAGTTCGTCGTCGTCGAGTTCGCTGACCAGTTGGCTATTGAGCCAGTACTTGCCCTTGGAAGGCGTGTCGAGGCAGCCGATCAGGTTCATCAGGGTCGATTTGCCGGAACCCGACGGGCCCATGATGGCGACGTACTCGTTGCGCTGGATGCGCAAGTTGACGCCGCGCAGCGCATGGACCTGCTGCTCCGAGCCCATGTCGTAAGTCTTCCAGAGATCTTCGGCCGCGATCATGCAGGACTCGGGCGGGGCTAGGTTCGCGGTGTTGGGCATACTGAGGACTTCGGCGGTTGCCATTTTTTTCTCCTGATCGCTCACTTGGTCTTCGCTCGCTCTATCCGCTGCCACTGAGCTCTCCGATCGTTTTGGGGTTCAGTCTTTCCAGCAAGCTCCGTTTTCTACAGACGCCGTACTTATCCCTTGCGGCGAGACCTCAACCGGCTTCCCGTTGGACGTACCAGGCCGGCCAAGGTTATGACTCTTCGTCCTTTTTGGGTGCCGAATTATCGATCTTTACGCTGCTGCCGGGACGCAGGTTTCGCAACACTTTGTAGCTTCCGGTGATGACTTCGTCCCCTTCTTTCAGGCCGTTGAGCACTTCGGTGTCGGTGGTGCCGATGATTCCCGTCGTCACCGGGATGAAAATCGCTTTCTTGTTGCGGACGACGAAAACACCTTGCACGTCATCACCTTTCTTCGACTTGGATGCCGCATCGGGCGTTGCAGGTGCCGCGGCATGCACCGAACCCGGCGGATTATTCTGTTGCTCATATTGCTCCTTGGTCCGCAAGGTCAGCGCCTGAATGGGCAGAGCCAGGGCATTGCTTCGAGTGGCCGTGGTGATCTTTGCCGTGGTCGAAAGCCCGGGCCGCAAATCTTTCGGCGGATCCGCCAGCGTGACGACCACCTTGAAATCCTTGGCTTCGTCGCTGGCCGTAGCCGATTGCGAAGTGGAAACGCCGCTGGAACGCACGATGGCATTGTCACCAATTTCCGACACCGTTCCATGAAAAGTCTTCTTCGGGATGGCGTCGATGGTGACCTCCGCAGGTTGCCCGAGATGAACGTTCACGATATCTGTCTCATCCACTTTTACTTCTGCAGTAATGACCGACATGTCGGCGATTGTCATCAGCGTGCTGCCCAGCGCGTTCTGGATTCCGATGACCACCGACTCGCCCTCGCGGACGGGAAGGTTCGTGACTACACCATCGTAAGGCGCGTTATAAGTCGTTTTCTGCAGGACGTCGTTGACGCGCGTCAAGGTGGCTTTGGCCTGCGCCACGTGCTTGGCGGCGGAATCCTGTTGCGCCTTGGCCTGAGCGACCCGGGCTTGCGCCTGCACCAGTCCGGCATCGGCGGTAGCCCACGCGTCCTTGCGGCTGTCAAAATCCGATTTCGCAATCAGACCGTCTTTAAATAGATTCTGCGCGCGGTCCCAGTCCTGCTTATTGCGGTCATAATCGGCCTGGGCGCGCACCAGATCGGCCTGCGATGTCCTCAGTGCTGCATCAGCGGCCAGAGCATCGGTCTCCGCGGCCTGCACCGTGGCCTGATTGGCCGTCACATCGGCCGCGGATTGCACGTTCTCGAGTTGCGCCAGCAATTGACCCCGCTTAACGTGATCCCCCTCCTTCACGTAGAGGTGGGTGATTTTTCCGTAAGCGTTGGCGCCGATGTTCACATAGGTCTTCGGCTTAATTTCGCCGGAAGCGCTCACCACCGTGGCCAGGTCCTGCCGCTGCACTTTGGCGGTCTGTACCGTAGCGACATTCTTGCCGCTCTGGCTCACGGTAATGCCCACCAGGATTGCCAGCGCTAGCGCAATCCCCACGCCGATCGCAATTTTTTTCCAAGCTTTCATGATTCCCGTCACTGTCCGGGTGACTTATCTGCCATGGCGGGCCAAGTCCAGCCCCGCCGTGCATTTAGAACCAAACCGCCCTGACGGCTTCGCTGGGGTGACGAACACACACCCTCTGTTACGATCCTGGCGCCGAGAAAGTTCCCGATCAGGAATAGAAGAAGTGGCCGCGACCCTTTATGCGTGGCGAGTGATAGTGACTGCCCCGGAACGCATCATTATAGCCCGGTTAACCTTACTTTGGCAGTCACGATTTGGCTCCCGCCTCAGGCAACTCGCGGGAACCTGCTCCGCTTCTTAGATACACAGTTGTAGATCGTCTGCGTATTTCGTTCTTGCAGTTCTCGGGGCACGACTTAACCTTGCTTTCACAGGACGAACGGGCCTAAAATGGGAAGACAACGGTTGTCTGGCAGGAGTCCCTCTCATGTTCCGGGTTGCTTTGAATAAGGCAGTTCTCAGAATTCTGCTCGTAGTTGCGGGTCTGTTGGTTTGCGGCGCCTTCGCCCAGGCCCAGACGGCTCAGGATCAGCCGATCGCTACACCGGCCACAGATCAACCGGTCAAAGATCAAGCGGACCAGAAAGCGGTCGACAAGCCGCAGGACAGCGCGGGCGCAGCCTCCCCTCAGGCTCCGGACGCGGTCGATCCCCTCAAGCGTTCGCCCAACGAGAAGCAGAGACATAAGAACGAGCGCGACTTTAAAAAAGAAGTCAGCCGGACTTACAAGAAGTGGCTGGAAGAGGACGTCGTCTACATCATCACCGACGAGGAACGCGCGGCTTTCAAGCAACTCTCGAACGACGAGGAGCGCGACAACTTCATAGAAGCTTTCTGGCAGCGTCGCGATCCCACGCCTGACACCGAAGAGAACGAATATAAGGAAGAGCACTACCAGCGCATCGCCTACGCCAACGAGCATTTCGCGGCGGGTGTGCCTGGCTGGAGAACCGATCGCGGACGCATCTATATTGTCTTCGGCAAGCCCGATGAAATCGATTCCCATCCCTCCGGCGGCCAGTACGAGCGCCCCATGGAAGAGGGTGGCGGCGAAACTTCCACCTTTCCGTTCGAAGACTGGCGGTATCGTTACATTGACGGTATTGGCCAGGAAGTCATTATTGAATTCGTGGACAGCTGCATGTGCAACGAATACAAGATGACGCTGGACCGTTCCGAAAAGGACGCGTTGCTCTATACCCCGAACGCGGGCCTGACCCTCTACGAGTCGATGGGCATGGCAAACAAAGCGTCGCGCTTCAACGGAGGCGGCCTGGAACGGCTGGGAGCCGGACCGGATGCCA
>CAVXGX010000005.1:0-325229 GCA_963761465.1 uncultured Acidobacteriota bacterium
GGCGCTCGCAGGGCCGGCCCGGCCGACGGCCGAGCCGAAGGAGTGCACACCAGCGTGCCGTCAGCGTATGACGGCGCCCGTACCTCGCGGCAGGCTCGACGTCGTCACGCCGCGGCCAGCAGTCGCGCGGCGAGGGCGTTCAGGCCGGGGACTGTGAGGTCGAACGTGTCCGACGGTGCGGGAGCACCTTCACCTGCGCGCTGTATGTACGCGGTGCGCAGCCCTTGGGCCGCGGCGCCGCGCAGGTCCCAGGGGTGGGCGGCGACCATGAGCGTGCGGCGCGGGTCGAGCGCCAGCCGGTCCAGCGCGAGCCGGTACACAGCAGGGTCGGGCTTGTAGGCAGGGTGTCAACGTCATCCGCAGGTGACCACGCGCCTATCGTCTCACCGGTGACCCCGGCGGGCATGCTCCGGCGAATCCACCAGCGACAGCATGTGGGTACCGGGGGACGTCCGTGGGAAGGGCATCGGGTACCCGGTTGGTGCCGGCTTAGCCGCGATACCCAGGTAACGGGAATCGCCGATACCCCTTCAAGGAGATCCTCATGAAGGGCAAGCTAAACCTCGCTCTGTGGATCGTATGGATCGTATCGCCGCGGCGGGAAGTAATCGTGACCGGAACTTTCCGCGGCAGGGAAATATCGAGATCCGTTTGGATCGAGTGGTCCCCGGCAGCTTCGGCGTTGGCGCTGACCGTAACCAGCCCGCCGATGGTGGTAATCGTGGGCTTGGTTTCCCGGTTGTATTTGTCAGCGTCTTCCTGGTTGTCGGCGCCCACGCGCTTGCGGACGATGACCGTGATTTTGTTGTCGTCGGAAGCGTGGACGCTGACCGCGCCGCGATTGTCGATGACTTTGAGGCTCTCTCCCGAGGGGAAATTCTCTTCGAGGTGGTCGTCGAAGTTGAAGGTTTCCCCGAAAAAGTCGGTGAAATCGCCATCGCCGATGTTGACCTCGTCGCGCAAGCCGGACCAGTTGATGTGTTCGAGCTCTGTGGCGATCAAACCGCACACCACGATCATGATGATGAGGAACATTCCCCCCGCGCCGATGCCGGGAGTGCGCGAACCTTCGCGTTGCGCCCGCATGTGTTCGAGCAGTTTGATCACGCCCCGAAAATCAGCAGCACGGGCCAGTAGTTGGCGAACAGGTGCGCCAATCGACCGAGGACAGCAAGCCATGGTGCCGAGCAGGCAGACGATGCCGAGCACGATCAGCACAGCCGGACCTGAGAACGAGCGGCGCCGCGGCGGTGGTCGGGGGCGGAACCGGCGAGAATCCCGGGGCGCTGCGTGGGATTGGCATGTATTGGGCTAGACATTGTTCACCTCGCCAGAAGAAGGCGGCTCCCTGCAGGCGCGGAACTTTGCGGAGAATTCTGTACAGAATTTTGCGCTGAGCTCCACCGTAACTCTGCGTGGAACCTGCGGAGGCCCTGCTGCGAAATTCGGCGGCCCGGATCCGGAGGCGGCGGAACATTGGGTGGATAAACCGTGACGCCGGCAGCAAGGGCCGACGTGTCCAGCAGACGAAGCATTGCTCTGCATCAGCTTGACCACTCCAATCACCAGCAGGATCGCGGGCCAAGTTCGATGAATTCAAACCGTCCCATGTTATCCAGCAGAAAGATCACGCCCATCGTCACGAGAACGCCGGGCCCATGATTTTGCGAGTGCGGCATTGTTCGCAGACGCAGTACGGGCGATAGTTCCCGAGCAGTCCCCACTGTTTGGCAAACAGCCACACACCCAGCAAGATCGGATGAGCGGCCAGAAGCGATGCAGGCTGAAGTCAGACGGTATTGATCAGGAACAGCACGCCCAGGCCGATCAGGATCGCGGCCTAGCAGGAACCTTGGTGGCATCCAAATCTCTCTCCCGTACCGAAGGCTTGCGCCAAGCCAAAGGGATCCGGAGCCGGCTCGCCCGTCTTGGATTGCCTTCGCGTGCGCACGGAGTCGAGGATCTGGTACACCTAGAAGAAACCGATGGAAGATTCCGATGATCAAGTGCGGCCAGCCAGGGAAATCGGAACTGACAGACCAACGATCGCCAGAACCGCAATTCCAGATGGGCCAGATCCTTTCGCGTATTGGCCCGCAGTAAACCGCACCCAGTCCGAGCGGAATAGACTCCGGCCAGCATTCCGGCCACAGCAGGATTCGGTCCTGAAGTCGGTCCGGGTGGAACTTTCACTCCGAGGCCCTGATCCATGAATTGCTGGTATCCGGTCTGTGGCGGAATTTGACGGCGGAACCTGCGCTGGAACAAATCCAGCCGCGGGGGGAGTGCCTTCCATCCGCGCCGCCAGGCAGGATTCGCAATAGATCACTCCGCGAACATCGCGGGTGCATTGGTTACAGAGCGGCTTGCCGCAGGTGCGGCAGAAAGCAACAGCAGCGGTATCGCCATGCGTGTTGCAGTTCATACGAACCTCCTGTCAGTGGTCACCGACACTACAGGCAGATCCGGATTTGACGGATCAATCTTCGACAGATCAATCTTCGACGAATCAAAGACAGATGGACCCAGAGGAGCGCTGGCCAGAATCAGATGGTCGTCAATCTGGCTGTAATTGCGCTCCTGCTTCTGCTCGGGCTGTTGTGTTGTGTCGTTCTTGTCGTCTTTCGGTTTCTCCGGCTGCGTTTCTTTGCGGCTGGGTTCAGCGGGCGCCAGGTTGCGCTTCACATTCGCGGACGGCGGCCTCCATTTCGTAAACCACCCGCATGTTGTCGTAGTAGCGAACCAATCGCGCTTGTGTGTTGTAGTACGTGTGCCGGATCGTGGACGGATGCGGCTCACCATCTGACGCGGTCTGCGCGGCTTCCACCGGCTTCACGCCGGAAACGGTCATGCCCACCGACAGCGCGAAGAATGCCATGCCAAACGACATGGCAAAACGCGGCTGCCGGACCGTGGCCCAGATCGGTTCCATATATCCGGACAGCGAGGCCTGCATGCGCTCCCACCACGAGACTCGTGGCTGGGCTGCGGCGGCAGTCACTCGCAGGCGTTGGGTGTCAACGCCCGTCGTGGATGCCAGAATATTCGTAACCAGGCTGGCTGGAGGCTCCACCTCCGTGAGACCTTTCAGCCAGTTGCGGCCCGCCTCAGCTTCGGCGAACAGCGGACCGCACGTCCGGCAAACCCGGGCGTGAGCCTGGAAGCGGTCGAATCCGGTCCCGGTCAGGATGCCGTCAATGGCGTCCCCGAGCAGGAGCTCGAACTCGTTGCAGCGCATTCCGTTGCTGGTTTGGTCTGGCATCACATCACCTGCCTATAGATACGTTGTAGGAGCCTGGCAAGTTCCGCCCGCCCTCTATTTATTCGTGATTTCACGGTACCCTCCGGAACCTTCAAAACCACCGCAATCTCTTTGTAATCCATATCCTGTAAGTCCCTTAGAATCACTGCTTCCCGAAGTTCGGGCGAAAGCTTGGCCAGGGCCGCGTGCACGGTCTCCGAGACCTCCCGGCTGCGTACGTGCTGGTCGGGGGGAGCGGATTGGTCTGGGATCTGCTCGCTGAGCGGCTGGGCATCCTCGTGCTCCGACGCCGAGGTGTCCATCGAGTCGGTCATCCGGTCTTGCTTCGACTTGCGAAAATGGTCGACCAGCAGGTTGCGCGTGATGGTCGTCACCCAGGTCACGAACGCTCCCTTGGTGTGGTCATAGCTGGGCAGCGTGCGGTACATTTTGATGAACACTTCCTGGGTCAGATCCTGCGCATCATCGCCCGATCCCGCGAAACGGTAGCAAATGTTGTATATCCGCCGGTTATAGGTCTGCACGATTTCCTCCCAGGCAGCCGAGTCGCCGGCGATACATCGCCGCACCAGCATCGCGACCACCTGAACGTCTTCCACTTGCTCTCCCCGGAAACCCTGCAACAACCCCTGAGACTCGTTCCCCGACTACGAACCGCATTTACAAACGCGACTTGGACGATCAGACCATTGAGACTGTCTCCAAGCCGCTCATTAGACAGTACGTGATTGTCGCTCTTGAAGTTCGCCGATCAGGGTTTGTCGCGGCTGTTCAACGCCGAATTGTAGCAGCGAGAGGCACGCCTGGAGGATTGAGCTTTAACGTGGAAGGGGGCGCCTCAGCGCCGCGTCACGATCCTGCTCTTGAATAGTCTTCGGCGAACCTGTGCCGTCTTGCTAGAGCGCGGGCTAAAGCACGCCTTTATTCTAACCATAAAGCTCTGAAGTGCAGGCCACTACTCGCTGCGCAGAATAGCCATGATGTCGAATCGAACAATGCGCCGCGTCGCGGACCAGATGCTCACCGACGCGACCAGCGCGAGCAGCAATACCAACCCCGCGGAGGTTGCCAGACCAACCGGCTGCGCCCCGTCCATCAGGCTTTCGAGAAAGCGCCCCGTGAGCTGCGCTCCGGCGATTCCAGGCAGGGCCCCGGCCATCACCATCATCAAACCATGTCGCAACAGCATCCCGCGCAGTCGAACCGGAGTCCCGCCGAGGGCCATGCGCACGCCCATCTCCTGCGTCCTTTCAACCACCGCGTAAGAAACAATCCCGTAGATGCCGATCACAGCCAGCAGCAAGGCGAACCCGGCGAAAGTCCACACCGCTGTCCGATAAAATCTAGGATAGGCGAAGACTTCATCGAGCCGCTGCTGCATGGTCTTCGCGCCGAATACCGGAACCTGCGGATCGACCGACTGAATAGTGTCGCGGATCGCCGCCAGATGATCTTCTGCCTGGCCATCCACACGCACCACAAACGTCGAGAAGAAACTGCCGGGATTCTCCGACGGAACAAAGACCTGATTCCCGTTCACCATGGTCGGATCGGTCTCATACTCCATGCCCTTCACCACGCCAACAATCTTCCGCGGAGGGTCTCCGTCGGTCGTGAGCTGATGGCCCACCACATCCTGCGGCGCGCCGAATCCCGCTGCGAATCGCTCATTCACTACAGCGACCTTCGCGCCCGAACGCACTTCGGCTTCGTTGAACTCCCGGCCATAGAGAATCGTTGAACCCATGGTCCCGAAATATCCTGACAACACTGGAATCAGCGTGGAATTCCGGCTGGCGGCGCGACCATCCAACCCGAACGGCCCTCCGACAAACGCCGAAGCATAGAGCGGAAGGAATTCGGTGGCGCTGGCGGAGCGAACTCCCGGCAGCCTGCGAATGCGAGAGAGTGCGTCCTCAAAATAAGGGAGTTGCCGGTTGTTCCGCTGGTGAGTCGTGCCGTCCAACGAGACACTGGCCGTCACGACTCCTCGCACGTCGTAGCCCCGGTCGATTCCCATCAGGTGGACAAATGCGCTACCCAGACCGACCGAAGCTGCGAGCAGAATCATTGTCAGCATCACCTGCGCGGCCACCAGCGATTGGCGAACCAGCCGCGAGCCCCGCAAACGGCTGGAGCCGCGCAACCGAGGAGTGTTCATGCGGCTTGCATACAGCGACGGCAAAACGCCCAAGCCCAATGCGGTGATGACCGACACGACGACGGTGAAAGCCAATACTCGTCCATCCAGAATCGAATAAGACTGAGCGCCCAGCGACGGAGGCTCAATCTTCGCTGACAGCGCGGTGATCCAATAGGCGATCACCAATCCGGCGACCGTGGCAGCCAGGCAAAGCAGCATGCACTCGCTAAACAACTGTCGCGCCAACCGTGCGCGACTGGCCCCCAGCGCCGAGCGTATGGAAAGTTCCGCGGCCCGATCGGTCGTCCGGGCCAGCAAGAGATTCGCAACATTCGTGCAGGCAATCAGCAACACCAGCACGACTGCACCCATGAACATCAGCGACGCGTTTTTCACCGGCCCGGCAATCGCGTCCTGCAGCGACGTCAGGCTCGGACGCAAATCAGAATTTTCCGTTCCAGGCAGTCTCGGCGACAGTCGCTCCGCCTCCACGGCAAATGCGGCCTGCGCCTGCGGCCACCCGATCCCGGGTTTCAGCCGCGTAACGGTTGCCCATCCGTTGTTCCCGGGGCTGAAAGCCGCGGGTTTCCACAGAGCAGCTTTGCCCGGGTAATCGAAGCCGGGCGGGGCCACACCAACAATCGTTAGCGGCACTCCATCCATTTGGATGGTCGCACCCAGCGCTTTCGGGTCGCCCGCAAAAAGCTGTTGCCACAGTCCGTAGCCGATCACAGCCACGGCGTTCGGCCCCGGCAATCCCCACCCCGTCCCATTCATATCAGCATCAGGGGTGAATCCGGTTCCGAGCACCGGCTGCACGCCCAGCAGGGAGAAAAAATTCCCCGACGTCTGCACAACGTGAACCCGGCTGCCGGCGCGGGTTCCGCCAAGGTTCAGGTTCGCGTCGAATTCCTCAAAGAGCGCGGCATCCGCAAGGTAGTCACTCTGCCGCCGCCAGTCGTGAAACTGCTTCGCGCTATCGTGTGGGGGAAAAAATTGATGCATCAGCGCCAGCCGATCGGGCTCGCGAAAAGGAAGGGACCGCAGCAGCAACGCATTGACCACGCTAAAAACGCCGGTATTCGCGCCAATGCCGATCGCGAGGGCCGCGATGGCGAATCCAGTGGGCCATGGGCGGCCAGTCCAAAGCCGAAGCGCGTACTTAAGATCCTGAAACATTGCCGCTCTACTCGCTGGTGAAGTAATCCACGGTCACCGGATTTTCAAACAGCGAATAATCGCGGGTGACCACCGTGATCCCGCTCTCGGTGACGAAGTAGCGCTGGCGGTCGGCTTCAGCGTCGTAGCCTATGGTGGTGCCTTCGGGAATGTGCACGTCGCGGTCGAGAATCGCCTTGCGAATGCGGCAGCGCCGCCCGACACTGACGTGGGAAAACAGAATGCAGTCGTCGACTTCGGAGTAGGAGTTCACGCGCACGTCGGGAGAAAGAATCGAATTCTTCACCTGGCCGCCGGAAACGATGCATCCGTTCGACACAATGGAATCGAGCGCGGTTCCGGTGCGTCCGGTTTCGGCAAAAACAAATTTCGCCGGCGGATACTGCCGCTGGTGGGTGCGAATCGGCCACTCCGCGTCATACAAATTGAAAATCGGCGAGACCGAGACGATGTCCATGTTGGCTTCGTAGTAAGCCTCGAGCGTGCCCACATCGCGCCAGTAGAGAGCTTCTTTTTTATTCTCGTCGACAAAGTCGTAGGCGAAGACGCGATAGTCATCGACCATCTTGGGCAGAATATCTTTGCCGAAGTCGTGGCTGGAGTCCGGATTCTCGGCATCTTTCAGCAGCACCGGAATCAAGACGTCGGCGTTGAACAGATAGATGCCCATCGATCCCGCGACCTTGGCGGGGTTCAGCGGCGAACGCAGTTCCGTTGTTTTCGGCTTCTCCTCGAAGCCGTTGATGCGTCCGTCCTTGTCAACATCGACCACGCCGAAGCGGTAGGTCTCTTCGGGATCGATCTGGATTGTCGCCAGCGTGATGTCGGCGGCCGAGTCTTGATGCTGCTTCATCATCTTGCCGTAGTCCATCTTGTAGATGTGATCGCCGGAAAGAATCAGAACGTGCTTGGGCTGCTCCGAACCGATGGAATAAATGTTCTGGTACACGGCGTCGGCGGTGCCCTGATACCACTGGTCGCTCACCCGCTTCATAGGCGGCAGCACTTCCACGAACTCGCCCACTTCGCGGCCCAGAATATTCCAGCCTTCGCGAATGTGGCGGTTGAGCGAGAGCGCCTTGTATTGCGTGAGAATGTAAACGCGCCGCAGGTCGGAGTTCAGGCAATTCGACAGCGTGATGTCGATGATGCGGTAGATGCCGCCGAAGGTGACCGCGGGCTTGGCCCGGTCGCGCGTCAGCGGATACAGTCGCTCACCCGCGCCACCCGCCAAAAGAACTCCGAGAGTATCTTTCATGACTCCCCTCAGACTCCAATTTATGGTGTCTGCGTAACCGGAATCTTGTTCTCCGCCGGCAGAAGCGAAAAGAAAACATTAGATGGTAGCACAGCGGGCGAGAGGCTTCATGAAGGGTTGCGGCGGGTAGCAGTGCAGCTTCGGCCTGTATACGACTCTGTCATCCTGAGCGAAGCCGCTTTTCAGGCGGAGCGAAGAGCCTGCCCTGAGCGAAGTCGAAGGGATCTCCCACTCAACTGGCCAAACGCGCAAGCCAAACTGCACGACTGCCCAAGCGCGTTGAGAATCGAACTCGGCGGAACGCGGAGCAGTTCCTGATCCTACTCGTGCTTGTCCTTATCCTGCTTGTCTTCGTCAATCTTGATGCGCAGCGACTTGCAGGAATTTCAGGTCCTGATCGCTGATTTTGAATTCAGGATTGGTCGAGAGCGTGGTGACCAGCGAAGTTTTATCCGGCGACTTCTCGCCCTGCTTGCTGACGCCGATGGTGGCTTCGAGGACCAGAAAGATGTCGTACCCGCCTTCCTTGATGCGGGACACAACTTCAGAGATCTGCTCGGAGTCGGAAAGAGATTCGTTGATGGCTTCGCCGAGCTCTTTCATCAGTTGCTTGAGTTGTTGATCCACTGGGGTCCCCCTCGACGAATTCGCCGCCTTCCAAACTTAGATGCCGTCCCGGGCCGAACGGTGCGCCGCCGACTTCGCAATGTCTCGGCGTTGCGTCATTGTAGCGCCGGAGGCTGTTAAAATCGAGGCCGTGAGTAACGTTTCTAACTTACGAAAGTTCGGAGCGGTGGCGCGCGTTGCCGGCAAGATGGCCGGGCAGCGGGTCGGCCGCAATCGCACGCTGCGCGCGGCTTCGGGAGCGGTCCGCACCTCGGCTCGCACCTTCGGCCGCGCCGCCAATCAGTTGTGGCTCGAGGTGACCGGCACGGTATTTCTGGCGATGGCCGCTTTCGGCGCCACTGCCGGAATGCGAGAGTACGTGAAGTACTCGGCCGGCCAAGCGCCTGCCAGCCACGTCGCGATCGCGGCCTGTTTTACGGTTGCTTTCGTATGGTTCGGGCTGAGTTCGTTCTGGAAAGCGCGCAGGAAAAGTCAGCAGCCGTAAAGTTTCTTGTCATCCTGAGGCCCGCGCTTTTTGCGGGCCGAAGGACCTATGCAACCCGCCGCGATCACATCATCACGTAGTCACGATCAATGAAAGAAAAATCGAAACCGGGTCCGCCCGCCGCCGCAGAGATCGAAACCGCCTCCCACATCCCCGTAAATCCTCTTTACACCCCCGCCGACCTCAAAGATTTCGACTACGAAGGCGAAGTCGGCTATCCCGGCGAATACCCCTTCACGCGCGGCGTGCAGGCCACCATGTACCGCGGCCGCCTCTGGACCATGCGCCAATACGCCGGCATGGGCGACGCCGAGGAATCGAACAAGCGCTACAAATATCTGCTGGCCAACGGCACCACCGGATTGTCGGTGGCGTTCGATCTGCCGACCCAGATCGGAATGGATTCCGATCATCCCCTGGCCGCGGGCGAAGTCGGCAAAGTCGGCGTGGCCATCGATTCCATCGAAGACATGCAGCGCCTGTTCGACGGCATCGACCTCACCAAGATTTCTACATCGATGACCATCAATGCCACCGGATCGATTCTGCTGGCGCTGTATGTCGCGGTCGCGCGGCGCCAGGGCGCGGATATTCGCAAACTTTCCGGCACAGTGCAGAACGACGTGCTCAAGGAATACATCGCCCGCGGAACTTATATTTATCCGCCGCAGCAGGCCCTGCGCATCATCACCGACATGTTTGCCTGGACGCGCGAGAACGTGCCCGAGTGGAATACGATTTCAATTTCTGGCTATCACATGCGCGAGGCCGGATCGACCGCCGTGCAGGAAGTCGCCTTCACGCTGGGCAATGGCATGGCCTATGTGGAAGCCGCGATCAAAGCCGGACTCGACGTAGACCAGTTCGCGCCGCGGATTTCGTTTTTCTTCAATGCCCACAACAATTTCCTCGAAGAAGTCGCCAAGTTCCGCGCCGCGCGCCGCATGTGGGCCCGCATCATGCGCGAACATTTCAAGGCCAGAAATCCCAAATCGTGGATGCTGCGCTTCCACACCCAGACCGCCGGTTCGACGCTCACCGCGCAACAACCGGAAAATAATATTGTGCGGACGGCGATTCAGGCGCTGGCCGCCGTGCTCGGCGGCACGCAGTCGCTGCACACCAATTCCTATGACGAAGCTCTGGCGCTGCCCACCGAGCAGGCGGCGCGCATCGCGCTGCGCACCCAGCAGGTCATCGCCTACGAATCCGGCGCTCCGCAAACCATCGATCCGCTGGCGGGTTCGTATTACATCGAATCGCTGACCAACGAAATTGAAAAACGCGCCGCCGAATATCTGGGCAAAATCGAAGTGCTGGGCGGCATGTTGAAAGCGATCGAACGCGGCTACGTGCAACAGGAAATTCAGAATGCCGCGTATGAATACCAGCAGCAGGTCGATAACCAGGAAGCGATCGTCGTGGGCGTGAACCGCTTCGAGGTCGAAGAAGAAAAGCCGATCCCGATTCAGCGCATCGACCCCGCGCTCGAACCGCAGGCAGATCGAACGCCTGCGCGCGCTGCGCGCCAGGCGCGACCCCGGCCCATGCAAGGCCGCGCTGGCCGGCGTAGAAGAGGCGGCGCGCTCCGGCGCGAACGTGATGCCGCGCATTCTGGCGGCAGTCGAAGCTTCCGCGACCGTAGGAGAAATTTCCGACGCCATGCGGCGAGTGTTCGGCGAATACAAAGAAGCCGTGGTCGTCTAGGGCCACTCATCCAACTGCCCATCAGGGATTTTGCGTGAAACCGCCTGGTTACAACACTTTACTTTTAATCGTGAGCGGGCTGTGCTACACCTCGGATTGTGAGGGGAAGTTCGCAAGGCAGCATTTCCACGCACCAACGGCCATTCGTCCTCGGCGCTTCCAAGGAGGTTCCAATGAAGGTCGCTCTCATTGCATTTCTTTTTGTGCTACCCGTTGCGTTACCCGCATTTGCCCAGATCCCGCCGGACCCTTCTACCGCAGCCTGCGGCCCCGAGAAGGCAAAGTTCGATGTGAAACTGGACACGTCCCAGCACGTGCTGGCACAGCCCGACCCGGGGAAGGCGCTGATCTACTTCATTCAGGACTTCGGCGGACAGGCACTCGGCATTTCTGTGGTGACTTGGGTCGGGTTGGATGGAGTATGGGTGGGCGCAACCAACAACAATTCTCATTTTTCCGCCTCCCTGGAGCCAGGAGAACATCATATGTGCTCGATGCTGCGCACCAGGTTGATGGGATATCCCGTCGAGTTCACGCACTTCACGGCGGAGGCAGGGAAGGTTTATTACTTCCGTGAGCGATTCATAGACCGGTTCTTGTTTATTGATGCCGTGGACAGTGACGAGGCCCGGTATCTGATTCACCGCTATCCGCTGAGCATATCGCAGCCCAAGAAGTGAAGTCCTGAACTGTCAGGGCGTCGCGAGGGAGGAGTGCGGGGAAGAGAGTAACCAGTCCAGATCACGTTACGCCGGTTGCGCCTGCATCTCCGCGACCGCCGCGTCCAGATGCGCCAGCGTCTCTTCAATGGTCAGCGAGTACATGTCCCGCCCCAGGCCTTCACCCGCTTCGAGCGCCGACTTCAAATAATGTCCCGCAATCTCTTGCGCCAGCGAATCCGTAATCGCTCTGCCCGTCCGCTTTTTATATTCCACCCACGCCGGATGCGGCAGCGCCACCCAGACTCTCCGCCCATCCACCAGAAATTTAATGTCGACGGCGTCGGCGTGGCGCGTGGAGATGGCGACGATCATGGCCTGATAGACGCAATGCACCGGCTTTTTCGTCCAGCGGTCAGTCGCGGTGAAGTCAGCAAACATGCATAAACTATAGCGGAGAGCCCGCGCCCTCGGCAACGTTCGTGTGGAGCGGACACTCCTGTCCGCTGCCTTTGACGTTGACGTTGACTTTGATCGAGTGCTCAGCTCCACCAAATTTAAACTCGCAGTCAAGAGCAGCGGACAGAGCCTGCCCTGAGCCTGCCAAAGGGAGCGTCCGCTCCACCCATGCTTCATCAGTTAACATAGAAGTGTGCCAACCCGGGCCCCCAACCAAACCAAACCAACGATTCTCCGCGCGCAGAACCTGACCGAGATGCCCTGGCTTCTCCACGGATTTTCCACGCGCGTCGGCGGATCCTCGCGCGCTTACGGCAAGGCCGACCTCAACCTCGGCTTCACCCAAGACGACTCCCGGGCTGCGGTCGAACGCAATCGAGCGACGTTTCTCACCGCCATCGGAGCCGTCACTCGCAGTCGCGCCAATTCAAACAACGCTGCGACCAATCGCTCAAGCAACGCTTCAAAAGCGAGCTCGAAAAATACCGCTTCTCCCTGGCCGCTGATCACCCTCAGCCAGATTCACTCCGACATCATTCACCGCATCGATTCAGTTCCGGATCGAACTGGAAAGCAACCGCTCAGCGGCGACGGCCTCATCACCGCGACTCCCGGCCTTCTGCTCGCCATTCAAACCGCTGACTGTCTGCCCGTGATTCTCGTCGACCCCAAGCATCACGCGGTGGGAGTGTTTCACGCCGGCTGGCGCGGCACGGTGCAGCGCATCGTCGAGAAAGGTGTCGGCGAAATGCATCGCCACTTCGGCACCCGTCCTCGCGATCTCAAAGCCGCGATCGGCCCGGGAATTGGCGGCTGTTGTTATGAAGTTGGCGAAGAAGTCCGCACGAAATTTGAATCGCAATTCGAATACGGCGCCAGCCTGTTTCACGAGGTCAAAGATTCCGATCCCGTGCGCGAAAAGTATCCCCTGCTTTTTTTGACCGCCCGCGCCCCCGGCCACAGCGATCTGCCCAAGAAAATATTTCTCGACCTGGTAGAGGCGAACCGTCAACAGTTGCTGGCCGCGGGCGTGCCAAAGAGAAATATCGAAGCTTCCCCGCTGTGCACCAACTGCCATCCCGACCAGTTATTTTCTTATCGCGCGGAAAAAGGCAAAACTGGCCGCATGATGGCAGTCGCCGGAATTCGAGAGTAAGCCGTGGCTCGGCGGGCCGAATCGCCCGACTCTATAACTGCTGGGGGTTGGAGCCGTTGTCCCCGGCCCACGGTTTGCTTTGCACGATCAGGAACTCCTGGCCACAGTGCTCACACTTCGCGGTTGAAAAGGGGATCGTGAAACCCGGCCAGGAGTGTCGAGTGCGGTTCTTGCAGTGAGGACACTCCAGTTCATGAAGATCAAAATCGAGAGGCACTCCTGACATGTCTCGACTCCTGTCCAGGACCGTCGGCTGGCGAAACCGCAGCCCAATTTGGCGAAATGGTAGCCAAAATGCCGGGATCTTGTCGGTACGCTGGAGAACACAGGATCGTCTGACGATTTACCGAAATGGCACTGGGTCTCGATTCGCAAAAATGCGCGAAGCCCTATCCCGCTTCGGCGCGCCACTTCTCGATTTGCCGCCGCATGATGGCGTAACACTCGCACGACGCTTCTTCCAGCCCTTTACGGTCAACAATGCGAACGTCGCCCCGGGTGTGCGCGATGAGCCCGGCTTTCTGCAGCATGCCTGCCGCCACGGTCACGCTCGAGCGCCGGGTTCCCAGCATTTGCGCCAGCAGGTCCTGGGTCAAGGGGACGGAATCCGATCCGATGCGTTCGGCGCTCATCAGCAGCCATCGCGCCAATCGCTCTTCCACTTCATGCAGGCGATTGCAGGCTGCGATCTGCGTGGTCTGCATGGCCATGATCTGAGCAAACTGCTGCAACCGCTGCTCCAGCACCGGACACGGCCGAAATAGAGCAGCCAGAGTTTCGCCGCTGATGCGAAACGCCGTGGCTTCAATCTGCGCGATCGCTCTGCGTCGGTGCCGAGCGAAAACCCGCTACCAGCGGGATCCCGATAAAACCTTCCTTGCCCACCAGCCCGACTTCCACACTCTTGCCGTCGGGAAAAATACTCAGAATCGAAATGAGCCCGCTGTTGCAGAAGTACGCCGACTTCAACGTGTCGCCCGGCTCGTGCAGCACGTGATGCACTTTCAAGCGCACGAACTCCAGTTTCGGAATCAGCAACTCCGCTTCTTTCGCGGGAAGGCCGAGCAGCAGTTCATTGTGAATTAGGTTGCCGTCGCTGTCCGCGCCGGGCGGCTTCGACGCGATCTTGCTGGGCAGACGAGGATTACTTGGCATTTGGTCGCTCCTTGCGCAAGACACGAGCGTCTGATGTCGCAAGGAACCGTCACCCGAAGACGCGGCGGGAAGATGCTAGATGAGACCCCCTAACACTACTCCTTTATCCATCCGCTGAACATGCGTGATCGCACACTGCAGTGTGCGATCGGGCGGAATGACTCCAGCCGACCTTTAGCCCGCGGAAGGCAAACACACCATCGTCCGTTTGCGAATCTCTCCTGTGCTATTGTGGCGAACATCCAGGCTCCTGAAAGTTATCGAGGATTTCGCTTTGACCTCACGACCAGCGGCAGCGGCACTCGGCCTCGCGTTTACTCTTTCTTCTGTTTTTGCCTCCGGCCAGGTTTCACCGGGCCAGATAGAAGCCGTGTTCGCATCGCTGCGGTCGAGCAACGCTCCCGGCGCCGCGGTTCTCGTCGTCCGCAAAGGCCGCGTCGAGTTTCGCCGAGGCTACGGCGTCACCGATCTTCGCAGCTTGCATCCCATCGATGCGGAAACCAATTTCCGCCTCGCCTCGTTCACCAAGCAGTTCACCGCCGCCTGCATCATGCTGCTGGCGCGCGACGGCAAACTGCACTATGACGATCACCTCACTGACTTCTTCCCTGAATTTCCCGCGTATGGAAAATCCATCACCGTGCGCAATCTCCTGAACCACACTTCGGGCCTTCCCGATTACGACGATCTGTGGATGAAGCAGCATCCCAACATGCAGCCCGAAAAAGTCCCGCAGATTCTCGATGCTGGCGTGCTGAAACTGCTCGAGCAGCAAACCACCGGCGATTTTGCTCCGGGCACAAAGTGGGAGTACAGCAACTCAGGCTATGCCGTGCTGGCCATGATCGTCGAAAAAGTTTCCGGCCAGAGCTTTGGACGATTCCTGCACGACAGAATCTTCGCGCCGCTGAAAATGCAAAACACGCTGGCCTACGAGAAGGGCAAGAACGAAGTGCCCCACCGCGCCTACGGGCACAGCCGAATCGGTGACGAGAAAAAAGCTGGCTGGCAACCGACCGATCAGAGCCCAACCTCGGCAGTGCTGGGCGACGGCGGCATCTATTCCTCGCTCGACGATCTCGCCAAATGGGATCGTGCCCTGCGCGATCACACATTACTGAGCACCGCGGAAATGCAACCCGCGCTCACTCCCGTGCAGCCCACTGCCGGCCCCTCAAAGTCGGACGACGGTCAGGCCGTGAGCTACGGCTTCGGCTGGTTTCTCGATCCTTATCGGGGCCACAACCGCATGTCGCACGATGGCGAAACCATCGGCTTCCGCACCACCATCCAGCGCTTTCCCGACGATGATCTCACCATCATCGTCCTGGCCAACCGCACCGACATCAACCCCGAAGACCTCGCGCTAAAAGTTGCAGACCTGTATCTGCTCAAGAAACCTTAAGATTTCAAATGTTTTATGTAGGGACAGCCGCCCTCGGCTGTCCGCCGCGCATAGCGCGGCTAAGGCGGCGAGGCGATTTCTCCACGAACCCAGTTTCACGCCAAAAGAAGTTCACGCCAAAAGAAAAAGAGACGCCGCAAGCAGCGTCTCTACCAGAAAAATCGAAACTCTCTACGCCGTGGGGGGCGTCGAAGCCGCCGGCGCCGCAGGAGTTACCGCAGCCGGCGCCGCCCCGGCCCCATCGTTCACCAGATCTTTCAATTCCTTGCTGGGCTTGAAAAACGGAATCTTCTTCGCCGGCACTTCCACGCGCTCCCCGGTCTTCGGATTGCGCCCCACTCGCGGCTTGCGCTGCCGCGTCCGGAAACTGCCAAAGCCGCGGATCTCGATCTTGTCGCCGGCGCGCAGCGAGCGCACCACGCTGTCAAAAATCGTCTCCACGATCACTTCACTGTCTTTCCGCGTAAGTTCCGCCAAACGCGAGACTTCGTCAATCAGATCGGCTTTGGTCATAACCCCTCTTCGTTCCTGCTGGTCCAAATTGCGGCCGACATCGTGGCGCACAGATTCCCGCCAGCCCACCACCCATAACCTTCTCAAATTTCAGGGGTTGTACGCAAGTGAGAAGGTGTAGTCCGCGAACATGCCCACTCGTGGACCTAGGTATCGTACTCGCCGCTGTCCCAAGGCTCGTGAAAAGCCATGTAGTTGCCAGGCTGCAACTCAACCCACCAACTGTCTCCTTTGTCTTCTGGCGGGCGCGGGATCAGGCCGAACGTCGTCCCAAAGCGCTCGATCGCAAACGGCTGCACCTGGATACGGCCATACTCGACCGGCCCCAACTCCTCCATCGTCTCTTCAAGAAGTCGGCGAGCTTGGTCTCGGTTTAACGCTGCGCGGATACCGAGATCGTCAATTCGCGCCTCCACAAGTTTGCCGTCTTCGTCGAAGAGATAGATAGCAAGAAACTCGCGACCCGCCTCAGCGCCATCAGCTGGAATGAAGGGCTGTGCGACGAAAAACTGCTGGCCGTTGCCGGTGTGACCAACACGGCTGGCGTGATAGTCATCGTGGTCGATTGCGATCAGAGTCGGCGGTTGAGCGGACACTCTCTCACTTCCACAGGTAATAGAACCCCACCTGCTGCTCCAGCATCTTCTCCCGCCCCGGCAGGAACTGCGAAACATCGCCCAGCAGCAGATCCATCAGCGTCTTGCGGTCGCGATCGGGACGCACCAGCGTCGGCTCGCCATGAATGCCCACCGACTTCGCGGTTTCGTCCACCACCGTTTCAAAGTCGCCGACGCCGTCGATCAGGTTCATCGACTTGGCCTGCTCGCCCGTCCAAACCTTGCCATTGGCGATCGCCTTCACGTCGTCATACTTCAACCCGCGCCCGTCGGCCACCGCGTGGACAAATTGCCCAAACATGTTATTGATCAAATCCTGCATGTAAGCCTGCTCGGCGGGCGTCAGATCGCGGGCCGGATTGCCCGTATCTTTAAACTCGCCGGTCTTGATCACGACATTCTTCAACTTGGCCCACTTCAGCAGATCGCCATAATTCATCCACTCCGCGATCACGCCAATCGATCCCACCACGCTGCCCGAGTCGGCATAAATCTTGTCCGACCCCGACGCCACGTAATACGCCCCGCTGGCGCCCACGGTCTCAATCGAAACCACAATCCGCTTCTTCTTCTCGGTGCGAATGCGTTTGACTTCGCGATAAATCTCCTCCGACGCAGCCACCCCGCCGCCCGGCGAATTCACGTGAATGATGATCGCCTTGATCGACGAATCGTCGGCAAACTTCTTCAACTGCCCCACCACCGGCTGCGGCGACAGAATCACCCCATCGAGATCAACCACTCCAATGCGGTCGCCGAATCCGGTCAGCCCACCGTCGCCGCCGCCCGCGTGCAGCGTGATGTAGACCAGCGAAAACACGGCCAGCACAAAGAGGAAAAAAGCTCCCCCGCCAATCACAATCCAAAGCAGTGTGCGCGAACGTCCTTCAGCCATGAGGAAAGTTTAGCACCAGCATGGCTCTCACGTGAGAACGTCACTTGCAAGACAGGCGATCTGAAGACGGACCATGTGGCGACGGGCGCCTTCGCCCGTCTCGCGAAGGCGAAGCCGAGCGACCCTCTGCAATCACCCCGACGGCACGACCACCCTCAGCGCCGCCCGCTCCACTCTCACCTCAATCGGCGTGCGGCAAACAAATTCCCCATCCGCATAAATGTCGACCGGACGCTCCGTCTCCACCCGCACTCTCCCCGCTTGAAAATACTCAACCTCTTTCACGTCCAAATGCCGCCCGCTGTAAATCGTCGGAAACAAGCAGAAAAGTTTGAACGGATCAACGCCACCGACAACGCACACATCAAGCAACCCGTCATCCATCTTGGCCCGAGGCGCAATCTTCATCCCGCCGCCGTACATGGGAGTATTCGCGAACGCCGCCAGCAGCGTAGGCCGATCGCTGCGAACCGACCATCCCTCGCTCTCCTCGACGCCGCTTTCGTTAGCCAGATCGCGGCCATCCCCGCGCGCCAGAATTTTCATCGGCAGCGCCGCAAACGAAAAAATCGTCGGAACCAGGCTCAACACATACCCGCCCCGCCCGCGCAGCCAGCGCGGCATTCGGTTGGCCCTCTCACAAACTTTCCCATCCAGCCCCGCCCCGGCTACACAACAGAAGTACACCGCACCGGATTCGCGACCCGATGAATGTCGCGCGGACGGCGGGTGCCCCATTTCTCGCGCGCTCTTTGCGCGAGAAATGGGGATTTTCGACGGAGCGACAGCCGAAGGGGCCCCGTCCGCGCTCCCGAGTGGCGCAATCACTCCCAAATCAATCCGCCGCACATTTTCCCCGCGAGCCGCGCCGCCGCAGAATTTCCCCCAGGCCGCCAGCGAATCCCGCACCCTCCGCAGCCCCAGCGCCCGCGCAAAATCATTCCCACTCCCCGCCGGTACCACCAGCACCGGCAGCCCCAACCGCACCAGTTGCCCCAGATGCCGGTGAATCGTCCCATCGCCGCCAAACAGCAGCACCACATCGGCATCCTCGCCCGATCCCGGCATGCCCATCCGCCAGGCGATCGTTCTATCCGCCTGAAAAGGTTCCAGCGCCTTCGGAGAACATCCCAGCCCGAGAATGGCAGCCGCGCGCATGCAACGAGTTAGTAAGGGAAGTCAGCAACCAAACCACAGAGCAAAGAATCGGAGCTGAGAATAGCAGAAGCAGAGCACGTTCCCGGCAGCACTGCCCCTTCCCCCCGCATCCAAGTGCTGGCATCATGAGCAGAGCATGATGAGCAGATCGAGTCTGGAGGGTCCCGCAGTGCAATTCCGTCGCCTGAACCAAGTTTTAGCTTGTCTCGCGCTCGGCCTGACGCTGGCGGGTTGCAGCGGAAGCAAATCGGCGACCGGCCCGGCCATCACCACGCAGCCCTCCAGCCAGACTGTGACGGTCGGCCAGACCGCAACCTTCTCCGTCGTGGCCAGCGGAACCGCCCCATTGACCTACCAATGGCAGAACGGCGCTACAGCGATCTCCGGCGCAACTTCCGCCAACTACACCACTCCGGCAACCACATCCGCCGATAACGGAAGCCAATTCTCGGTCATCGTGAGCAATTCGACGGGAAGCGTCACCAGTAACCCGGCCACACTCACCGTCAGCGCCACCACCACCTCCACCACCGACGTTTCAACCTTCCACAACGACATTGGCCGCACCGGACAGAATCTGAGCGAGACCATCTTGACCAGCAGCAACGTCACCTCGGCTAAGTTCGGCAAAATCGGTTTCTATTCCGCCGACGGCCTGATCGACGCCCAGCCCCTCTATGCTTCAAACGTTGCCGTTCCCGCCAACGGCTCGCACAACGTTCTGGTCGCCGCCACCGAGCACGATTCCGTCTACGGCTTCGACGCCGACACCGGAACCGTCCTGTGGCAGACGTCGCTGCTGCAGTCGGGAGAAACCACGTCCGACGCGCGCAGCTGCAGCCAGGTCGTGCCCGAGATCGGAGTCACTTCAACCCCCGTCATCGATCGCACTCACGGCCCCAACGGTGCCGTCTATGTCGTGGCCATGTCAAAGGACGCATCGGGCAATTACCACCAGCGCCTCCACGCACTCGATCTCGCCCTGGGCACCGAATTATTCGGCGGCCCCACCGAAATTCAAGCGACTTATCCCGGCACCGGCGACAACAGCAACGGCACCAACGTGACCTTCGATCCTGCTCAATATGAAGAACGCGCCGGCCTGCTTCTGATGAACGGCATCATTTACACAGGCTGGGCTTCGCACTGCGACATCCGCCCCTACACCGGATGGATCATCGCCTACAACGCGTCAACGCTGGCCCAAACCGCGGTCCTCAACCTGACTCCCAACGGCAACGAAGGCGCAATCTGGATGGCCGGCGCAGGTCTCGCCGCCGACACTTCCGGAAATATTTATTTCCTCGACGCCAACGGTGTCTTCGATACCACTCTGAACTCCAGCGGATTTCCCAGCAACGGCGACTTCGGCAACGCCTTCATGAAGCTCTCCACCACGGGCGGCCTCACAGTCGCAGATTATTTCGAAATGGACAACGAATCCAGCGAGAACGGCACCGACACCGACCTCGGCTCCGGCGGAGCCCTGGTTCTTCCCGACCTCACCGACGGCTCCGGCAACACCCAGCATCTGGCCGTCGGCGCCGGAAAAGATTCCAACCTCTACCTGGTCAACCGCGACAACATGGGAAAGTTCAGCCCCTCGACCAACAGCGCCATCTATCAAGAACTCTCCGGAGCATTACCCGGCGGCGTGTGGGCCATGCCCGCCTACTTCAACAACACGATCTACTACGGATCAGTGGGCAATCCGATTCAGGCCTTCACCATCACCAACGCGAAACTCTCGACCAGCGCCGCCGCCCACACCACCACCAACTTCCAATATCCCGGAGCAACTCCCAGCATCTCCGCCAACGGCGCCAGCAACGGAATCGTATGGGCCGTCCAAAACAGCAACCCCGCCGTCCTCCACGCCTACGACGCCATCACCCTGAACGAACTCTACAACTCAAATCAAGCGAGTGGCGCCCGCGACCAATTCGGCAACGGCAACAAATTCATGGTCCCTACAATCGTTAACGGCAAAGTCTACGTAGGCACTCCCAACGGAGTGGCCGTCTTCGGCCTGCTGCCGTAGCGATAAGCGCGATGGGAAATACGTCGCGCTAATCGCGCCACTAGACGGAGCGTCATCTGCATCTGTCATCCTGAGCGAGGATTGTGCTCCGGCTCGCCGGAGCACAACCGCAGTCGAAGGATCCCTTTGTCTCCAACCGACCTCAGGGGCTGGGAGGAGTTTCTACGAGGACCTGTGAGCGCAGGTTTCGAGCCGACGAGAGAGAGAAATCTTTTGAGATTCCGAGTCGCAATAACGTGAAGGACCCTGCCCTCAGGGTGACAAGTTTAAGCCATTTAGGAAAGAAAACTAGCTAACTTCATCCACTTGTTTCAAAATCTCGTCGACTGGAATGTCGACAGGACTTCCATCAACCCGGGATCAGGGCCCAATAAGAGCAGCTACAACCTTCTTCCCGACTCTAATCGGTAGTTTGATTGGGAAACCTGTGAACACGAGCGGCAGCACCAAGTCTACCCATACGGTTCCCGTTGGATCATTCGGACGGAGAAGGTAAACGGCGCGCGCCTTCCGTTTTCTACCGGCATCTGTGATCGAATCCGCCAATTTGCAATTTACTAGTAAGCGATCGATTTTGATCCACAAATACGAATCGTCTTTGGCAGAAGGGGCGTCATCCACCTTGACGGTTTCGTAACTTACTGGAACTTCGTCAATGTGCTCCGGCAGATTATCCGGCGTTAGCTCCTTTTGACGTTGTCTCGCCCAGTCCTGCGCAGCCTGCACCGCCGCCTCCGGTGAATGAAAATCTCGGACTATCATTTGGGCAAGATCCTTTTTGGAGGCTATCGGATTGTCACCGTGCTCAATTAGTTGTTTTCGGTTGTTGATCCATTGCAGCGAAACATCCGTCAGCAGCTCGTAATACCTCCACATCATCTCGTCGGAAATGCTCATGATCTTCCCATACATCTCCAGCGGCGCTTCATGAATGCCGATCGCATTCCCCAGCGACTTCGACATTTTCTGCACGCCGTCGAGCCCCTCCAGAATCGGCGTGGTCAGCGCTACCTGCGATTCCTGCCCATACTGCCGCTGTAGCTCGCGCCCCACCAGCAAATTAAATTTCTGATCGGTCCCACCCAGCTCCACATCCGCTTCAAGCGCGACCGAGTCATAGCCCTGCACCAGCGAATACAGCAACTCGTGCACCGAGATCGGCTTCTCTTCCTTGAAGCGCTTGTGAAATTCCTCGCGCTCCAGCAACTGCGACACCGTGTACTTCGACATCAGCCGCACGAAATCGTCCGGCGTAAACGCGCCCATCCAGCGCCGGTTGAAATCAATCACCGTTTTCTGCGGATCGAGAATCTTGAACACCTGCTCCTTATAAGTCTCCGCATTCCGCTCAATCTGCTCGCGGCTCAGCGGAGGCCGCGTAATCGTGCGCCCCGTCGGATCGCCGATCATCCCCGTGAAATCGCCAATCAAAAAAATGGCCGTGTGCCCCAGATCCTGAAAGTGCTTGAGTTTCCGCAGCACCACCGTATGCCCCAGGTGCAAGTCCGGCGCAGTCGGGTCCATCCCCAGCTTCACCCGCAAAGGTTTGCCAGTAGCGCGCGACCGCTCCAGCTTGGCGCGCAAGTCCGCCTCGCGAATAATTTCCGCCGAGCCTTTCTTGAGATAAGTAAGTTGTTCGTCGACCGGTGCGAAAGTTGACATGAGAAAACACATTATAAGGAACGCAGCAGAAAACGCGGAATCGAACCGTCAGGATCCAGCGGCTCGATCTCAAAATGTTTTTGCGATGTCATTCTGAGCGCGGCGAAAGCCGGGCGAGGAACCTTACGTCGGCCGTCGCTGTCGATGCAGTAAATGAGGGTGCCCAGGTTTTCTGCAGCGCAGTTATACGCATCTGCACAACCCCGTAGCTAGGTTTTGTATGGTCCCACGGGAGCGCTTGGCGCGCCCCGCGCGGGATGACATCGATTGGAGAATTTGTCGGTGCTCAGCCCTAGGTTGAGCCCTGCCGTAAAATACAGGCCCATGATCAATCGTGCATGAGCATCCGCATCCGAAAAGCGTCACCCGAAGACGTCCCTCGGCTCCGCGAAATAATCGAAGCCTCCGTCCGCGGACTTCAGTCCGCCGACTACTCTCCCGCCCAGATCGACGGCGCACTCAAATCCGTCTACGGCGTCGACACCCAACTCATCGCCGACGGAACCTATCTAGTCGCCGAACACCCAACCGAAACCGGCCCAGAAATCGTCGCATGCGGCGGCTGGAGCCAACGCAAAACTCTCTACGGCGGCGACCAGTTTGCCGGAAGGGAAGACTCGCAGCTCGACCCCGCCCGCGACGCCGCAAAAATCCGCGCCTTCTTCGTGCATCCAAATTGGGCGCGCCGCGGCATCGGCACGTTAATCCTGCAAGCCTGCGAAAACGCCGCCCGCGACGCCGGATTCACGCGCCTGGAAATGGGAGCAACCCTGAGCGGCGTAGCCTTCTACAAAGCCAAGGGATATGTGGAAATTGAAAATCAATCGGTCGCACTCGGAAACGGGGAAGCGCTGGCGATCGTGAAGATGACGAAAAAGTTGAAGTGAAATTGCAAAATGCAAAATGTAGAAGTTCACCCAGCTTCTACGATGCGATGCCTTTGGCCGTGCAGATGGATGTTACGAAAATCGCGGTGAGTTCTCGCGCCTCTTGTACGAGCGGCGACAGCTTCTGCGCACTCACGAGCTCAGATTCCTGCAGAAGTTCAAGCCAGAAGACTGTCTCGTCGGCTTCCTCAAGAACTATGCCGAGTTTGGCCACGAATTCAGCCTTCGACCGGGCTCGACAAGCGGCGCGGTAATTGGCGCCCACCGAGGTGCCTGAGCGTAGCAGTTGTCGCCCAATTACTCTGGCTTCTTCGCGACGGGGAAGTGCTCGGTACAAGCGCATCACGCGAAGCGCAAATTGTTTCGTCCGATCCTTTAGATCGTGGCCAGTGGTCATCGATGTTATCATCGACCATCCAGCCCAAAGAAAGCTGTGACGGATGTCACAAGATTTCCACTTTTGCCTTCTGATTTCTGACTTCTGACTTTTACCTTTGGCTCATCCCGAACCGCCGCCCCACAACCTCGCAGTTCCCCCGCAGAATAATATTGATCGCTTCCGTGTACGCCATATGTTCCTGCTCCAGGATGCGCGCCGCCAGCGCGTGTTCGTCGTCGCTGTCGAGAACCGGAACCGTCTTCTGCACAATGATGGCGCCATGGTCGAGTTCCTCGTCCACAAAATGCACCGTGCAACCGGAAACTTTCACGCCATAAGCGACCGCCTGCTCTTGCGCTTCGAGCCCCGGAAACGCCGGCAACAGCGACGGATGAATATTCAGAATCCGGCGCGGAAACTGCTGCACGAACCAGGGCGACAACAGCCGCATGTATCCCGCCAGGCAAACCAGATCGACCCCGTTTTCCTTCAGCGCGTCAACCACCTCGCGATCATGTTCCTCCCGCGCCCTGCCCTTCGACGCAATCACCACCGCATTGAGTCCGCGCTGCCGCGCCGTCGCGATTCCCGGCGCATCCGCTTTGTTAGAAATGACAACCGCGATCCGCGCATCGGGAATGCGCCCCGCCTCAATGCTGTCAGCGATAGCAACAAAGTTCGAGCCGCGTCCGGAGAGAAGTATGCCGAGGGAATGCATTCGTGAGCGCAGATTTCAAATCGCAGATTTCAAAATTGAAGATCTCAAATCAAGGATTGCAGATTCCGCCAGAGACAATATGTGATGGGGTCCAAAGCGCGCTCAAGTCTGAAATCTACAATCTAACTTCTGCAATCGACCCTAGCTGTACGTAACCTTGCGCTCGCCCTTCACAATCCGCCCAATCGTGTAAGCCTTCTCGCCGACCCGCTCCAGCACCGATTGCGCCTTCTTGAATTTCGCCGACGGAACCACCAGCAGCATTCCCAGCCCCATATTAAAGGTCCGCAGCATCTCATCCTGCGGAACATTTCCCAGTTGCTGCAAGTGCTCAAAAATCGGCAGCACCGGCCACGTCCCCATCTCAATCACCGCCGCCGTCCCGCGCGGCAAAACCCGGGGCAGATTTTCCGTAATCCCGCCGCCCGTAATATGCGCCAGCGCCGAAACGCATTGCGCGTCAATCAGCTTTCGCAGCGCCGGCCAGTAACTCTTGTGCGTGCGCATCAGTTCATTGCCAACTTTATTCTTTACTTCGTTCACATACGTGTCGGCCGAATAATGCGCCACCTCAAACAGCAACTTCCGCGCCAGCGAATATCCATTCGTATGCAGTCCATTCGAAGGCAGCCCCAGAATAATGTCGCCAATCTGCACGTCTTTCCCGGTGATAATCTTCTCGCGATCCACCACGCCCACAATAAATCCCGCGAGATCGTACTCCCCATCCGGATAAAACCCCGGCATCTCGGCGGTCTCGCCGCCAATCAGCGCGCAGCCGTTATGTTTGCACGCGTCGGCAATGCCCTCCACAACTTTCTCCGCAATCGACGGATCCAGCGTGCCAGTCGCCAGGTAATCCATAAAAAACATCGGCGCCGCGCCCTGCACTGCAATGTCATTCACGCAATGGTTCACCAGATCCGCGCCCACGGTCGAGTGCAGTCCCATCTCAAACGCGACTTTTAATTTCGTGCCCACCCCATCCACGCTCGACACCAGCACCGGATCGGTGTACTTGGTTTTATCGATCGCGAACAAGCCCCCAAAGCCGCCAATCTCGCTCAGCACGCCTCGCGTAAATGTCTTGTGCGCCAGATACTTGATGCGTTGCTTGGTGCGATTGGCGCGAGTAATGTCCACCCCGGCATCGGCGTAGGTAATCGGCGTCGGGCTGGATGTGGGAGTCTTGGCCACAGAATCTTTCCGTGTATTTTGTAATCCGTGCGTGGGGTCAGTGCCGGGTGACGCAGCGACAACCTAAGGCCGCTAATTGTAGCACGTTCAAGCGGGCGCCTCAGGCGGACGCCGGACCTGTTCTGGATTCACGAACAGCCGTAACAGGCGGACATCAAAACAAGCATCGCAGCCGCGGCACTTACACTTCACCTTCATTCCGCGGACGCGCACGCCCGTTCGCCAACGCGACACCGGACTAATGCGCGATGAAGTCCGAGAAAAAGTAGGCGAGAACTCCGAACAGCGCCAGTCCGGAAATTCCGTAGGCGGTGAGCACCCACGCTCCGCGGCCTTCATGATGCCGCAGCGCAGATGTAGTAGTAGAGGTGGACGACTGATCACTGCTGGATGAGACGACAGGGGCCCGATCTTCCATGCCAAAACCTCCGACGGAAGCATCGTGGCGCAAATACGTTATGCGTCACGCCTGCCTCGCGTCATGGCGGGCAGGACTATCTGAGCGGATTCTAACCTGAATTCAGCCTTGCGGCAGAGAAAAATGTTGCCTTCCCAGGAATGGGGGCAGATCGGTCATTCCACGCCTTAGTCATCGCCATACACGGCCCGGTCATCCTGAGCGTAGCCGCTTTTCAGGCGTAGCGAAGGATCTCCCGCTCAACCGCCCTAGCGCGTAAGCCGAACCATAGTACCCAGCCTTATCGATATGATTATGAGGCAAATCAATGTTCCTAATATGTAAACACGCTCCCTCGCCAATCGTCGGCACTCGCCCCAATTCACCGCATCTTCTCATCCCCCGACCGTTCCATTCCCGACAGTTTTCAGTCGCTTGCTCCCCCGGCCCCGCCTGCGTGGGATAATGACTACTAACCCTATGCGCCATTGTTACCTCGCTCTTCTCTTTACATGCCTGCTGACCGCCAGCGCCAGTTCTCAGCAACCCAACCAGGCATCGCCCGGCCAACCCTTGCCGGGGTCCGTCTCTCCGCCTCAGGCCAGCACGCCCGCGGCCAGAGCTGCCGACGCCGCCAAAATCGTCACCAAGACTCCTGACTATGCCCAGGAGTCCTTCGTCATCGAACAGATGCATTCCCGCTATCGCTTCGAAGCCGACGGCACCGGACGCAAAGAAATCACCGCCCGCATTCGCGTGCAAAGCGAGGCCGGTGTCCAGCAGTGGGGACAACTCCAGGAGGGTTACAACTCCGCCAACGAGCGCGTCGAAATTCCCTACGTGCGCGTCCTAAAAGAAGACGGCACCATCGTCAAGGCCGGCGACGATGCCGTTCAGGATCTCAGCGCCCCGGTCGAACATGAAGCTCCCGTCTACACCGACTATCGCCAGAAGCACATCACCGTCCCCGGCCTGCGCCCCGGCGAAGTGCTCGAATACCAGATGGTCACAATCATTCACACACCCCTGGCCGCCGGACAATTCTGGACCGAATACGAATTCGACAAGAACGACATTACCCTCGATGAAACCGTCGACGTCGACGTCCCCTCCGGCCGTTCGCTGAAACTGAAATGCAAGCCCGGCATGGACCCCACCATCACCGAAGCCAACGGCCGCCGCGTCTACCATTGGTCCAGCTCTCATCTCGAACGCGACGACGACAGTGCGAAAGCCGACAAAGCAAAAGACAAGAAGAAAAAGAAACACCGCCCCGACGACGATCGCCCCGACATCCAACTCACCACGTTCGAAACCTGGGAACAGATCGGCCGCTGGTACGCCTCGCTCGAAAAAGATCGCCGCGCGCCCACTGCCGACGTCCGCGCCAAAGCTCAGGAACTAACCAAAGGCCTGAACACCGATCTCGAAAAAACCGAAGCTCTCTACGACTACGTCGCGAAAAATTTCCGCTACGTCAGCCTCTCGCTCGGCGTCGGCCGCTACCAGCCCCACGCCGCCACAGATGTTCTGCACAACCAGTACGGCGATTGCAAAGATAAACACACGCTGCTCGCGTCCTTGCTCGAAGCCGAAGGCCTGCACGCCGACTCGGTCCTCATCAACTCCAGCCGCAAGCTCGATCCCGACGTCCCTTCGCCCTCGCAATTCGATCACGTCATCACCATGCTGCCCATGGGCCAGGGCACAAATCCTCAGGGCAAAAAAGAGGAAATCTGGATGGACACCACCGCCGAGGTCGCGCCCTTCCGTCTGCTCTCCTATCAACTCCGTAAAAAGCAGGCGCTCGTCATCCCGCCCGCCGAGCCGCCGTCCTCCATCGCCCCGCATCTCGAAGAAACTCCCGCCGACACGCCCATGCCCGACAGCGAGATCTCGCACATCGATGGCAAGATCAACGACATCGGCAAACTCGAAGCTCACGTGCGCTACGAATTCCGCGGCGACGAAGAACTCCTGCTGCGTTCCGTCTTCCGCCGCGTGCCCGAAGCCAACTGGCAGCGCGTCGCCGAAAACATCAATGCTGGACTCGGCGGCGACGTCACCAATCTCAAAATCAGCGACCCCGCCGCCACCCGCGAGCCCTTCACCATGTCCTACGACGTCTCGAAAGTAAACTTCCTCGACTGGTCGAAAAAGAAAACCGACATCGTTCTGCCGCTCGTTCAATTCAACCTGCCCGACGTCGATCCCGATGACACCGATCCCGACGCCGAGCCCCTCAAGCTCGGCCCCAAAGCCAACTATTCTTACAACATCAAACTCGAACTTCCCGCCAAGTACACCGCCCACGCCCCACTGGCAATCTCCCTGAAGCGCGACTACGCCGAATACGTGGCCACTTACAAGCTCGATGGCGGCGTCTTCACCGCGAGCCGCAGCCTCACTCTGCGCGACGACGAACTCCCCGTCTCCCGCGCCTCCGACTACGAATCCTTCCGCCGCGCCGTCGGCGCCGACCTCGCGCAGCAACTCTCAGTTGAGAGCGCCGTCTCCGGTCCGCCCGTTCCTCCGCCCGACATGAAGGCCGACGACCTGGTCGACAGCGCCCGCGCCGCCGCCGAAAACGGAAACTTCCCCGTGGCGATCGTGCTCTTGAAGCGCGCCACCGAAGTCGATCCCAAAAACAAATACGCGTGGAACAATCTCGGCCTCATCTATCTGCAAATGCGCGACAGCGACCAGGCCATCGCCGCCTTCCAGAAACAGATTGAAGTCAATCCCTACGACGAGTTCGCCTACAACAACCTGGGCCGCGTCTACTGGAACGATCGCAAATACGACGAAGCCGTCAAGGCCTTCAACAAGCAACTCGAAAATAATCCGCTCGACAAATTTGCCCACGCCAACCTCGGCCAGATGTACGCCGAGTGGCACAAATACGATCTCGCTGCCGCCGAACTGGAAAAAGCCGCCTCGCTCAGTCCCGACAGCGCCGAGCTGCAAGTCAGTCTCGGTGACGCCTACCTCAACCTCGGCCAGGACGCCAAAGCTCTTGCCACTTTCGATCACGCCGTCGAACTCGCCGCCACGCCGCTGGTCTGGAACAACATCGCCTACCAACTCTCGCTGAAAGACGCTCACCTCGACCGCGCCCAGCAGTACGCCGAATCCGCCGTCTCAGCCACGGCCGCCGCGCTGCGAAACATTTCCCTGGACCGCCTGGCCAATAAAGACCTCGGCCTGGTTTCCAATCTAATCGCCTACTGGGACACTCTGGGCTGGGTCCACTTCGGCGAAGGCGATCTCAACACGGCGGAAAAATATGTCTCCGCCGCCTGGTCGCTCGGCCATCACGGCGAAGTCGGCGACCACCTCGGCCAGATCTACCAGAAGCAAGGCCACGGGGAGAAGGATAAAGAACGCGCCCTGCGCGCCTACGCCTTGGCCATGAACGGCCTGCGCCCGCCCCCCGAAACCCGCGCCCGTCTCGCATCCCTGGTCGGAGGCGACGCCAAAGTCGACTCCACGGTGGCGCACTACAAAGACGAACTCCAGCGCTTAATCACCATCGACCTCGGCAAAGCCACCCAAACCAGCAACGCCGATTTCTTCATCCTAATCAGCGGCGGAGGCGGCGCAGCCGCCAAAGTCGACTCCGTAAAATTCGTCAGCGGCGACGAAAAATTAAAGTCCTACACCGAAGCCCTAAAAACCGCCGACTACCACCTAACCTTCCCCGACGAAACCCCAGTAAAAGTCTTCCGCCGCGGCACCCTCTCCTGCGCGATAGCCACAGGAAAATGCGAATTCGTGCTGACCCTCCCAGACGACGTGCGCTCGGTAGACTGAAGCGAGTTTTGGTACTTAGCTTTGAAAGGGCACGGCTTCAGCCGTGCCGTAAGATGCACCAAAACGATCGCGGCTTTAGCCGCTGAGGGACTCTATGTGGAGACAGCCGTCCCCGGCTGTCCGCCGGGCGCAGCCCGGCGGCGTTACACTCTCCTCGTGCACAACGAGCAGGCACTCATCGCTGCATTTGTGAAACGGAACAAGCGCGACCGGTACCGGGATATCCTCTCCAACCCGCGCCTGCGCCACAAGCTTACGAACCAACTCGCGCACTTCGCTGACTTCGATTCCAAGTACCGACTGCCCATCCCCAGCAACAAACTCTTCGTCGAAAACATCGCGATCGAGCTGCAAAGGCGGCATTCTCCCAGCATCGTCTTCGCAATCTCCGAAGACCCGGCGCTAGACCAGAAAGAGCTCCCGCTCCTCGAAGCACTCAAGCAGATCGTAGGACGCGGAATGGGGACCATCCTTTCCTGCATCCCCGGACGCCTCGCCTTCGTCGAAACAGAAGACGAACGCTTCATCCTCGAGCGTCATGATCCGCTGGAAAAACGCGAGTACGTCCGTTTCGTCGTCGGCCGCAAAGACGAAGACAGTCACGTTGAGCAGGGAATTTTTCAGGCAGCTGCACTGGCGCTGGAGTGGCGAAACATCATGGGCTCCGACGCCGACGAACTAAACGCGCTGCGCGCGTGGTTCAGCGATAATCTGCAAAAACCAACCAGCTTCGGACGTGAGACGCATCGCCTCGGCATCTGTTGGTTTAAAACGGCTGCCAGCAAGCACATCTCCCGCATCTGGGAAATGGTCCACATCCTCGAACGCAACGGCATTTACATAAAGCAAATCAGAACAGACAAACCTGGCTACGTGATCTACGAAGACGAATGGCAGCTAGTAGCCGAACCCTTTCGCAAAGGCACCATGCCGGGCAGATGAGAATATCGGGATTGGGCACCGAACAAGATGAGCCCTTGACTCGTACGGTATAACCGTACATAATAGGCGAGCATAGAAAACACAAGAAGGCCGCATGCAACTTGTTCGCTTCCGTCACAAAGGGCTACGGCAGCTCTACGAGGACGGAATCGCCAAAGGCGTGCCGCCCGCGATGGCCGACAAGCTTCGCAAACTTATGTTCGCCCTCGAAACCGCCGACACGTTAGAGCAACTCCGCCGCTTTCCCGGCTGGAAGCTGCATCCCCTCAAAGGCGACCTGCGAGGATCGTGGAGCTTAACCGTTACCGGGAACTGGCGGTTGATTTTCCGTTACGACGAACAGACGAACACGGTCACCGACATTGACTTGGTCGACTACCACTAGGAGAGACCGAAAATGCCCATGAAGAACCCACCGCACCCTGGCGACCTGATCCGAACCGAAGTCATCGAACCACTCGGCCTCACCGTGTCGAAGGCGGCCGAGATTTTGCAGGTTCGCCGCGCGACGCTCTCCGATCTTCTGCACGGCAAGGCCGCGCTGACCCCAGAAATGGCTTTGCGCATCGAAAAAGCATTCGGCCCCGACATGGATCATCTTCTCCGAATGCAACTCGCCTATGACGTTGCGAAAACGCGCGAGCGCGCCCGCAGCATCTCGATCAAACGCTACGCCCCGCCTGATATTGCGGCCACTCCGCCGCCCGCTCATAAGCCCAAGCCACCCGCAACACCAAATCCTCCCGCCAATGCGGCCCAGCGATCTGCAACCCAATCGGCAGCCCACTCTGCGTGAATCCGCAAGGCACCGAGATCGCCGGCAATCCCCAAACATTGAACGGCCGCGTATTCCGCAACAACCTCAGCTCCGCCGGACGCAGCGCATCCGGATCCGTCTTCAAATCCGCAATCGCCGGAGCCGGCATCGGCATCGTCGGAGTCACCAGCACATCCACGTCGGCAAACACCGCGCCAATGTCGCGCCGCGCCAACTCCAACTCACGCCGGCACCGAATATACTCCGCCGCCGATAACGCCTTCCCCCGACCGAATCCGCCGCACCGTCTCCGCCTGATACAACTCCGGACTGCGCGCCAACATTCTCCGCATGTTGCGCATACGATTCAGCCGCCTGCAACGTCCGATCCGTCGGCACAGCATTCCCCAGCCGGACATCTCTCACTTCAGCCCCTAAATCCGCAAGCACCCGCAACGCCTGCTCGACCGCCGCAGCTCACCTCCGCATCAAGCTCATCAAAAAAATATCCCCGCACCACCCCCACTCGCACTCGCTTCACACCCTCGCGCAGCCCCGCAACATAATCCCCCACCGCAACATCCGCCGAAGTCACATCCGCCGCATCGTATCCCGCAATCGCCTGTAGCACGATCGCCGCGTCCTCCACCGTCGCCGCCATCGGTCCGACATGATCCAGCGACAACGACAGCGGAATCACTCCCCGGCCCGACACTCGCCCATAAGTCGGCTTCAGCCCCACGCATCCGCACAGCGCCGCCGGTTCGCGAATCGATCCCGCCGTGTCAGTCCCAATTGCCGCATAAGCCATCCCCGCGACAACCGCCGCCGCCGACCCGCCCGACGATCCCCCCGCGATCCGCCCCGCATTCCACGGATTATGCACATCGCCAAAATAACTGACCAGCGAACTCCCGCCATACGCAAACTCATGCAAATTATTCTTTCCAATGATGACCGCACCCGCCACCCGCAACCGCCGCACAACTTCCGCGTCCGCGACCGGCACGCGATCCTTATATAGCCCACTCGCCGCCGTAGTCCGCACGCCCGAAGTGTCGATCAAATCCTTCAACGCCACCGGAACCCCATGCAGCGGCCCCCGCCACTCCCCCCGCAAGATCTCCGCTTCAGCCCGCCGCGCCTCAGCCAGCGCCGACTCCGCCATCACCGTAATAAACGCATCCAGCGCAGGATTCAGCTTCTCAATGCGCTGAAGACAGCCGCCGAGTAATCTCAACCGGAGAAACGTCTCCTCTCCGCAACCGAGGAGCCAATTCAGAAATAGAAGGAAAGTCAGTCATTCAGCCAGCCATTGTAAAGCGAACCAAGATTTACCCTGTGCTCCTCTGTGCCCTCTGTGTTGAAAGCTTTTCTCCGCACCCTCCCGCCTCCGCAAGCCAAAAGTCCTATAATCACCCCAGCACCGAGGCCCAGAAAAAATGTCCGAGCTAACCATCGCGCCCGTAGCCACCCACGGATTCTTCCTCGACGGCCGCTGGCGCGAAGACGGCGACCTCGTCGAAATCCGCGCCCCCTACGACGGCAGCCTGATCGCCCGCGTCACCCAAGGCCGCCGCGCTCACGCCGAAGCCGCCATCGCCGCCGCCGTCAAAGCCTTCGGCACCACCCGCCGTCTGCCCGCCTTCGAACGCCAGCGCGTCCTGCGCCAAATCGCCTCCTTCATGACCGAGCGCAAAGAAGAATTCGCCCGCACCCTCGCGCAGGAAGCCGGCAAGCCCATCAAGGCCGCCCGCACCGAAGTCGAGCGCGCCATCTTCACCTTCAACGTCGCCGCCGAAGAAAGCCACCCGCATCTACGGCGAATATCTCCCCCTCGACACCCAGGAATCCACTGCCGGACGCTGGGGCATCGTCCGCCGCTTTCCCGCTCGGCCCCATCGCCGGCATCACCCCCTTTAATTTCCCCATCAATCTCGTCGCCCACAAAGTCGCCCCGGCCATCGCCGCCGGATGCTCCATGGTCCTCAAGCCCGCGCCCCAAACCCCGCTCTGCTCGCTGCTTCTCGCCGAATGCGTGCAGCAGGCCGGCTGGCCCGACGGCGGACTCAACGTCCTCCCACTCTCCAACGAAGACGCCAGCCTGCTCGTCACCGACGATCGCATCAAACTCATCAGCTTCACCGGCAGCGTCCCCGTTGGCTGGGACATCAAACGCCGCGCCGGAAAAAAGAAAGTCGTCCTCGAACTCGGCGGCAACGCCCCCGTCATCGTCCACAGCGACGCCGACCTCGAATACGCCGCCGACCGCTGCGTCACCGGAGGCTTCGCCTACGCCGGCCAAACCTGCATCTCGGTCCAGCGCATCCTGGTCGAACACTCCGTCTACGGAAAATTCACCGATCTCTTCGTCGAAGGCGTAAAAAAATTGAAGACCGGCGATCCCGCTCGACGAATCCACTGACGTCGGCCCGCTCATCCGCGAAAGCGACGCCATCCGCACCACCACCTGGATCGACGAAGCCGTCCACGCCGGAGCCCGCCTGCTCTGCGGCGGCGGCCGCCACAATCACGTCGTCGAGCCCACGGTCCTCACCGGCACCAATCCCGAAATGAAAGTGAACTGCCAGGAAATCTTCGGCCCCGTCGTCACCGTCGAGCCCTACAAAGATTTCGACGACGCCCTGCGCAAAGCCAACCACTCCAACTTCGGCCTGCAGGCCGGCATCTTCACCCGCGACGCCAAACTCCTCTTCCAGGCCTACGAAGAACTCGAAGTCGGCGGCGTCATCGCCGGAGACGTCCCCTCCTTCCGCATCGACCAAATGCCCTACGGCGGCGTCAAAGATTCCGGCCTCGGCCGCGAAGGCCTCCGCTACGCCATCGAAGAAATGACCGAACCCAAACTCATGGTCATGAATCTCCGCTAGATCGCATCACCTGCCGACATTTCATCCTGACCGGAGCCGTTCTTCCGGCGCAGGGAAGAGCCTGCCTGAGCGAAGCCGAAGGGATCTCCGCGCCTATCACTTTCGTTTATCCCGCGCGCCGTATTGCCCTCTATGGTTCCCGCTATTTCCAATTTTCCTATTTCCGTTCCAATCGAAATTTTTTCTTCTCCGAAAGTTCGAAAAATCCGCGACAAACTCCGACAGACTATTTATAATTTCCAGTTCCAAAGCCAAATCAGAAAACCAGTGGGTGGTTTTTCATTCGCCTACCACATCTGTTTCCGGGTCTCTTAAGCACGATCTCATAAGGGAATGTCTCAGATCTTTCATCGCAGTACGAACACCCTGTCCCGCGCCACCATTTTCGGCGCGGTGTTCGTCATTGCCGCGCTCGGCTGGATGGCCATGGAAGTCCAGCGTTCCCCCTACGTCACCTATGCCGGAGTCCGCAAGCCCCAGCCCGTCCCCTTCAGCCACCAGCACCACGTCACCGGGCTCGGCATCGACTGCCGCTACTGCCACACTTCGGTCGAGACCTCCAGCTTCGCCGGAATCCCGCCGACCAAGACCTGCATGAACTGCCACTCCCAGATCTGGACCAACGCCAAGCTCCTCGAACCGGTCCGCGCCAGCTACAAATCCGGCGAATCCCTGCAGTGGACCCGCGTCAACCAGCTCCCCGACTTCGTCTATTTCAACCACAGCATTCACATTAATAAAGGAGTCGGCTGCAACACCTGCCACGGCCCCGTCGACCAGATGCCCCTGATGTACCAGCAGGAAAGCCTGCAAATGGAGTGGTGCCTGAGCTGTCACCGCGCCCCCGAAAAAAATCTGCGCCCGCGCAGCGAAGTCTTCAACATGCGCTACCAGCAACCAACCAGCTCGAGTCCAGTAGTACTCGACAACAAAACGTACGAAGATCAAGCCGCCCTGGGCGCAGCCCTGGTCGAGAAATACAACGTCCGCAGCGTAAAAGACATAACCACCTGCAGCACCTGTCACCGGTGATGAAGGATGAGGCGATGAATCAAATTACTTGTCATCCTGAGCGGAGTGTTGGCGTCGCGAAGCGAAGCCAACTCGGAGTCGAAGGACCCCGCGAATGCCGGCGGCGCCACTGCCGCGTCAGGGAGTTCTCGCCCGAAGGCGGACAGCATCGTGAGAATGCCTTGCCGAGTCGTGCGCGTTATCGAGTGTTAAGGGATCCTTCGACTGCGGTCTCGCTCCGGCGAGCCGGAGCAAAATCCTCGCTCAGGATGACACGACGTTAAGAAGTGAGTCTATGACGATGGAAAGACAAGACGGCGGCCTGATTCAGATCAAGAGGCGGGAAGATGTTTGCCCGAGCCACGGCAAACTGGACCTGTCCGACGTCCGCGCCGCCATCGACCAGGCCACCGCCCACGACGCCGCCGAAAAAACCGGTCCCGAATACTGGCGCTGCCTCGAAGAACTCGCCGCCACCGAAGAATTCAAAGAAGCCCTGCACCGCGAATTCCCCAAAGGCGCCTCCGAATGGCTCGACACCGTCTCCCGCCGCGGATTCCTCAAGGTCATGGGCGCGTCCCTCGGCCTGGCCGGCATGACCGGATGCGTCAAGCTTCCGAAAGAAACCATCGTCCCCTACGTCCGCCAGCCCGAAAACGTCATCCCCGGCAAGCCCCAGTATTACGCCACGGCAGTCACGCTCGGCGGATACGCCAGCCCGGTTCTGGTCGAAAGCCATCTCGGCCGCCCCACCAAAATCGAAGGCAACGACCTGCACCCCGCCTCGCTCGGCGGCACCGACATCTTCACCCAAGCCTCCATCCTCGGCCTCTACGATCCCGACCGCTCGCAGAGCGTCATGTCGATGGGCGACCAGCGCTCCTGGCAATCCTTCATGAGCGCGATCCGCGGCCCGCTAAGCGCGCAAAAAGCTGTGCAGGGCGCAGGCATCCGCATTCTCACGCCGACAATTTCTTCGCCCACGCTCGCCGACCAGCTGCGCAACTTCCTGAAAATTTATCCGCAAGCCAAGTGGCACGTCTACGAGCCCATCAATCGCGACAACGTCCTCGAAGGCGCCAAGCTGGCCTTCGGACAGCCCGTCGAGACCCGCTACGACTTCTCGAAAGCCGACGTAATCGTCTCCCTCGACGCCGACTTCCTCTACGCCGGATTCCCCGGCAACACCAAATACATCCGCGACTTCGCCAAGCGCCGCAATCCCGACGCGCCCATGAATCGCCTGTACGTCATCGAGAGCACGCCGACGTCAACCGGCGCGAAGGCGGATCATCGGCTGCCGGTGCAAGGCGTCGGATTCGAAGCGTATGCTCATCGCGCTGACGAGCTCCGTTGCGACCGCATCGCGGCCACGGGCGATCGTCTGCTCAGGTGTCATCGATGGCTGCAGTCTCGTCTGCAGCTGTGCCGGAACTTCGCAATCGCGGGATCGAGCTTGTCATCGTCGGCGATCACCAACCGCCCGAGGTTCACGCTTTCGCTCACGCCATGAACGCACGACTCGGCAACGTTGGCAAGACCGTTTTCTACACCGACCCCGTCGACGCGAATCCGATCAACCAGACCGAATCGATCAAAGAACTCGTCGCCGACATGAACGGCGGCAAAGTTGATCTGCTTATCATCCTCGGCGGCAATCCTGCCTACGACGCCCCCGCCGATCTGAACTTCGCCGAAGCTCTAAAGAGCGGCAAGGTTCCGCTGCGCGTCCATTACGGCCTCTATCAGAACGAAACCGCCGAACTCTGCCAGTGGCACGTAAATGCCGCGCATGAACTCGAAGCGTGGGGCGATGCCCGCGCCTACGACGGCACCGTTAGCATCATTCAGCCCCTGATTGCCCCTCTCTATAACGGCAAGAGCGCGATCGAATTCGTCGCCCTGCTCTCCGGGCAAGCCGACGCAACCGGATACGATCTCGTCGCGCGCCTACTGGCAGAAGCAGCACACCGGCGCAGACTTCGAGCAGTTCTGGCGCAAGTCGCTGCACGACGGTTGGGTCGAAGGCACGGCATTCGCTCCGAAGTCTGTGACCGCGAAGCATCGGCTGCTCCAGCTCCGGATCGCAAGCTCCGATCCCAACTCCATCGAGCTCAACATCCGCCGCGACCCCACCATCTACGACGGACAATTCTCCAACAACGGCTGGCTCCAGGAACTCCCCAAGCCGATGACCAAGCTCACCTGGGACAACGCCATCCTCATCGGCCCCAAGATGGCCGAGCGACTGCAAATCAAAGTCGAAGACGTAGTCGAACTCGAACTCAACGGCAAAAAAGTCACCGGCCCCGTCTGGATTCAAGCCGGACATCCCGACAACTCCGTCACCGTCACCCTCGGCTACGGACGCACCCACGCCGGCCGCGTCGGCACCGCCCAGGGTTTCAACGCCTACGCCCTGCGCACCACCGCCGCCCCCTGGACCGCTTCCGGCGTCACAATAAGAAAGACCGGAGACACCTACAAGCTCGCCTCCACCCAGGGCTACCAGTCCATGGACACGCCCGACGGCGCCCATCGCCCCCTGGTCCGCGAAACCACGCTCGAGGAATACAAGAAAGAACCCGACTTCGCCAAAGAGGACGAGACGCCCAAAGATCTCACGCTCTACGAGCCCTACCCCTACGACAAAGAAGACTACGCCTGGGGCATGACCATCGACCTCAACTCCTGCGTCGGCTGCAACAACTGCATGCTGGCCTGCCAGTCGGAGAACAACATCGCCGTCGTCGGCAAAGAGCAGGTCGCCATCGGCCGCCACATGCACTGGATTCGCGTCGACGCCTACTACCAGGGCGACCGCGACAATCCCAAAGCATTCTTCCAGCCCGTCCCCTGCATGCAGTGCGAGAACGCCCCCTGCGAAGTCGTCTGCCCCGTCGGCGCCACCAACCACTCGACCGAAGGCCTGAACGACATGGTCTACAACCGCTGCGTGGGCACGCGCTATTGTTCGAACAACTGTCCCTACAAAGTCCGCCGCTTCAACTTCCTGCTCTTCCAGGACTGGGACACGCCGCAATATAAAATGATGCGCAATCCCGACGTCAGCGTGCGCAGCCGCGGCGTCATGGAAAAATGCACCTACTGCGTCCAGCGCATCAACGAGCGCCGCATCGACGTGGAGACTGCATCCGTCCGGGAAGAAAAGAAAATCCTGATCGGCGACGAACTCCAAACCGCCTGCCAGCAATCCTGTCCCGCAGGCGCCATCGTCTTCGGCAACATCAACGACCCCAACAGCAAAGTCTCAAAATTAAAAGTCGCAGTCCCGAAACTACAGCCTGTTAGGAGAACTGAACACGCGCCCCAGAACCACCTACTTAGCAGAAGTAAGAAATCCAAACCCGGAACTGGAAAGCTAGTGGGAGAAGTGAGAATGAAGTCATCTTGTCATCCTGAGCGGCGGCGAAGCCGGCGCGAGGGACCTTACGTCGGAGGAATACCGAATATGCAGCGGACGGGAAATCCCCCGCTGCATGCACCGTCGGCGGTCCCGTCAACCGCATCGCGCGGGCGGCGGTCGTAAGGTCGCTCGGAGGGCTTTAGCCCTCCTCCGATGACGCGGTTTTTTGAAAGATGCCACGATTTCTTGAAACATGCGCGATCTTGAAACGACGAAATTGATTTCGAAAGCATGAACGATCAATACAAATCGACCGCCGAACTCGACCGCGCCCCCGTCATCGAGCCCGGCCACACCTTCGGCACGGTCACGGAAAAAATCAGCGCCATCGTGCTGACCCGTCCCGCCTCCAACGGATGGTTCCTCGGCTTTGGCATCTTTTTCATGCTCACCATGATGATGCTCTATGCCATCGGCTACCTCTTTCTGAGGGGCATCGGCATCTGGGGCGATACCGTCCCCATCGCCTGGGGCTTCGCCATCGTCAACTTCGTGTGGTGGATCGGCATCGGCCACGCCGGCACCCTCATCTCCGCCATCCTCTTATTGCTGCGCCAAAGCTGGCGCAACTCCATCAACCGCTTCGCCGAGGCCATGACCCTGTTCGCGGTGGCCTGCGCCGGAATTTTCCCCGCGATTCACGTCGGCCGCCCTTGGCTTGCCTATTGGCTTTTCCCTTATCCCAGCACCATGGGCGTGTGGCCGCAATTCCGCAGTCCGCTCATGTGGGACGTTTTTGCCGTCTCCACCTACGCCACCATCTCAGCCTTATTCTGGTTCGTCGGCCTCATCCCCGATCTGGCTACTCTCCGCGACCGCACCGACAACAAAGCCCTGAAAATCGTCTACGGCATGCTCTCGCTCGGCTGGCGCGGATCCGCCCGCCACTGGCATCGCTATGAGACCATGTATCTCCTTCTCGCCGGCCTCGCTACGCCGCTGGTTCTCTCCGTCCACACCGTCGTCAGCTTCGACTTCGCCGTCGGCATCGTCCCGGGATGGCACACCACCATCTTCCCGCCCTACTTCGTCGCCGGCGCCATCTACTCCGGCTTCGCCATGGTCCTGATGCTGGCCATCCCCATCCGCAAAATCTATGGCCTCGAAGATTTCATCACCGACCGCCATCTCCAGAACTCCGCCAAAGTCATGCTGGCCACCGGACTCATCGTCGCCTACGGCTACGGTATCGAGGCTTTCATGGGATGGTACGGCGGCGACCGCTACGACGCCTTCACCCTCTGGAACCGCCTGCATGGCCCCTACGCCGTCCCCTACTACATGCTCCTGCTCTGCAACATCTTTATTCCGCAGTTGCTCTGGATCAAGAAACTGCGCACCAGTCCCGTCGCCCTCTTCTTCATTTCTGGCGTGGTTCTGGTCGGCATGTGGCTGGAGCGTTTCATTATCGTGGTCGTCAGCCTCAGCCGCGATTTCCTGAATTCCTCCTGGGGCATGTACTACCCCACCCGCTGGGACTGGATGACTTACATCGGCACCCTCGGCATGTTCCTCATGCTCATGTTCCTGTTCCTGCGCATCCTGCCTGCCATTTCAATCTTCGAAATGCGCACCCTCCTTCCCGAATCCGAGGTGAAGGAATGATCGGACAGGGAATGTTCGGACAAGGAATGCTCAGACAACGAATGTTCGGGCAAGAAATGACCGGACGAAGAAATGGTCTGCGTCATCACGAGCGGAGCCGCCCTTCAGGCGTAGCGAGGGATCTCGCGCGGAGCGCAGCAACCGGGAAGGGCGCGACTTCGCTCGCTCCTGAAAACCTTGCCGCCAGCAAGAACGGGAAGGGCACGACTTCAGTCGTGCCGTTGAGCGCCATAAAGATCGCGGCTTTAGCCGCTGAGGGATCCGCGTCGTCGAGGTCCACGCTGGGGTCGAGGTCCATAATATGAAGCGCGATCCCATCTACGGCATCATGGCCGAATTCGATTCCGCCCAGGCCCTGGTCGACGCCGCTAAGCGCACCTACGCCGCCGGCTACAAAAAAATCGATGCCTACAGCCCCTTTCCCGTCGAAGGCCTGGCCGAAGAAATCGGATTCCATCACGACGAAGTCCCTCTCGTCGTCCTGATCGGCGGCATCATCGGCGGCGTCAGCGGCTACCTCATGCAGTACTGGATCTCCGCCGTCGACTACCCGCTCAACATCGGCGGCAAACCCTACCACTCCTGGCCCGCCTTCATCGTCATCACCTTCGAAATGACAATTCTGTTCGCCGGCATCTCTGCCGTTTTCGGCATGCTTGCCCTCAACGGCCTGCCCATGCCCTATCACCCGGTCTTCAACGTGCCAAGATTCTCGTCTGCATCCAAAGATCGTTTCTTCCTGATCGTGTTCTCCTCCGACAAGAAATACGATCCCACAGGCACGAGAAAATTCCTCGAAGCCCTGGCCCCGCGCTCGGTCTCGGAGGTGCCCAGCTAAAATGCGCACCCTCCGCCATTTCGTAAAAGCCGGATGCCCCATCCTTTCGCGTTCTGTGCGAAAGATTGGGATGCCACAAAAGTCAGCCCCAGGGGCCTTACCCCGTGCACCTCTGTGTCCCCCGTGGTTAAAGGTTTTCCTCCCCGTGCTGGTAATAGCACTGTCCTCCGCCTGCCGCCTCGACATGCACGAGCAGCCCCGCCAGAACCCGCTCTCCCGCAGCGATTTCTACTCCGACCAGCGCTCCGAACGCCCTCCCGTCGAAGGCACCGTCGCCCGCGGCGACCTGCGCGCCGACACCTACTTCTACACCGGAAAAATCAACAACAACCCCGGCGACGTCATGCCTTTCCCCGTCACCAAAGAAATCCTCACCCGCGGCCGCGAGCGCTTCAATATTTTCTGTGCCCCCTGCCACTCCCGCGTCGGCGACGGCAATGGCTTCGTCCCCTCCCGCGGATTTTCGAAAAACCCTCCCTCGTTCCACATCGCGCGCCTGCAAAAAGCGCCGCTCGGATATTTCTACGGCGTCATCACCGAGGGCTTCGGCATCATGCCCGACTACGCCGCGCAGATTCCCCCGCAAGATCGCTGGGACATCGTCGCCTACGTCCGCGCCCTGCAATTCAGCCAGAACGCAACCATGGCCGACGTCCCCGCCGGACAAAAAATTCCCTCCGACCCGCCGAAATTCCGCGAGCCCGGTTCCGGCGCGAGCCTTCCGGTGATCGTACCCGAGGCCCGTTCGACATCCGAAAACGAGAAGCTCGAAAAACCCGACAGGTCTGAAACGCCAGAGAAAGAAGACCAGAAATGACCGCGGCGCCCGTGAAACAACTCGATCTGACGCCGCCGCCGGTGGTGAAGAAAATTTCCCAGCGCTCGCTGATCGTCGGCGTCGTCTTCACCATCCTCGCCATCATCCTCGGCATCAAGAGCCCGGAAGAATTCCATCGCGCCTACCTGCTCGGCTTCATGTGCTGGCTCGGCGTCGCCCTCGGCTCCATGGCCATCATCATGATCCGCCATCTCACCGGCGGCGGATGGGGCGTCGTCATTCGCCGCATCCAGGGCGCGGCCATGCGCACGGTGCCCCTGCTCACACTCTTGTTTATCCCCGTCATCCTCGGCATTCACCGGATCTACATCTGGGCGCAGCCCCTCGAAAACGTCACAGACAAGCACCTGCACGATCACCTCGTCGACATCACCAAAACCTACCTCACCACCACCGGCTTCATCTACCGCGCCATCTTCTACTTCCTCATCTGGAACCTGCTCTCCTACCTGCTCTCCAAATATTCCAAGGAAGGTGACAAGCCCGGCGCCCGCGACAACTCCGACCGCTTCAAAGCCGTCGCCGGCCCCGGCCTCATCCTCTACGGATTCACCGTCAGCTTCGCCGCCATCGACTGGGTCATGTCGCTCGATCCCAGCTGGATCTCCACCATCTTCGGCCTCGTCATCCTCATCGGCCAGGTGCTCTCCGCCATGTGTTTCGCGGTGGTAGTCGAGCGCATCCTCTACAACTACAAGCCCATGTCGGAGATGCTCACCCCCGACTTCGTGCACGACCACGGCAAATGGATTCTCGCCTTCACCATGGTCTGGGCCTACTTCAACTATTCGCAGTGGCTCATCATCTGGGCCGGCAACCTGCCCTCCGAAATCACCTATTACATCCGCCGCCTGAACGGCGGCTGGGGATACGTCGGCCTGTTCATCGTAATTTTTCACTTCGCCGTCCCCTTCGGCATCCTGCTGTCGCGCCCCTTCAAGCGCAACATCCGTAAGCTGGTCTGGCTGGCGGCCTGGATGCTCCTGATGCGCTATCTCGACCTGTTCTGGGTCATCGAGCCGAATTTCTCGAAGACCTTCAACATCACTCTGGCAGACATAGTCGTGCCCATCGCCATCGGCGGTTTCTGGCTCGCCTACTTCTTCCACAACCTCGGCTCTTTGCCCCTGCTCCCGGTCTACGACCCGTCCGCCATCGAAGTGCTGGCGCCCGAACATCATCATCCGGAAAACGCATGAACATGGAAACAAGAAGAATCAAGAGGCAAGAACAAAGCAAGAACGAGGAGCCAAAAGCCAAGAGCCAAAAGCCAAGAGCCAAAAGCCAAGAGCCAAAAGCTGATTCATGACCGACGAAAAACATCCCGCACCGCCCGCCCCCAACGGCGGCTACGAGCGCAGCGACATCAGCACGCGCGGCGTCCTCTATTTCCTCGTGGGCCTGGCCGTCGGATGCATGCTCGCCTACTTCGTGGTCGACGGCCTCTACCACTTCCTCGACAAGCGCTCCGAAGCCGAACAAACTCCCGTCAACCCGCTGGTCACCAACGCCCCCGCCGACACCCGCCGCATCGCGAGCGATTATCCGCAGAGCGCGTTCCCCAATCCCAGACTCGAAACCGACGAGCGCGGCCAACTCAACGGCATCCGCCTCAAAGAAGAAGAAACCCTCAGCACCTACGACTACATCGACAAAAACGCCGGCACCGTCCGCATCCCCATCACCCGCGCCATGGACCTGATCGCTCAGCGCGGCCTCCCCACGCGCTGCACAATCGGCAGCCGCACAAACACCGCCGACGCCAATGGCGAAGCCGCCGCAAGAAAAAGCAAAAGAAAAAGAAAAGAAGAAGGCAAAAAAGTGAGCCGTAACCACCACAATTCGATGTCAGTAGATGCTCACGTAGCGACGGACGCATTCGTCCGTCCGCCCGAGCAACCCTCGACGCGAAGCGCTACCTGGGGTGCCCCATTTCTCGCGTCCTTTGCGAGAAGTGGGTATCTCCGCCGTCTGCAGCTCATCGTCATCCTCACCCTCCTCCTCCTCACCACCGCCGCCTTCGGCCAAGGCATGTCCAAAGGCATCATGTCCCCGCCCGCCAACGTTCGCCCACCGTATCTCCAGAACGTCGGCATCGAACAGCATCTCGACGCCCAGGTCCCCCCCGACCTCGCCTTCACCGACTACGACCGGACGCGCCGTCAAACTCGGCGACTACTTCGGCCACAAGCCGCTCATCCTCAATCTGGTCTACTACAACTGCACCATGCTCTGCGGCGAAGCCCTCGCCGGACTCACCGGCGCCATGAAGATGGTCAAGTTCAACGTCGGCGACGAATTCGACGTCATCACCGTCAGCTTCAACCCGCAGGAAACCCCGCAAATCGCCGCCGCCAAAAAGCAGGATTACCTCAAGCGCTACGGCCGCCCCGGCGCCGCCTCGGGCTGGCATTTCCTCACCGGCCCCGCCGAGTCCATCAACGCGCTCACCAAAGCCGTCGGCTTCCAGTATCAGTACGACCCCAAGTCCAGCCAGTACGCCCACGCCACCGCCATCATGGTGCTCACCCCGCAAGGCCGCATCTCGCGCTACTTTTACGGCGTGGATTATCCGCCCAAAGACCTGCGCATGGGCCTGGTCGAAGCCTCGCACGACAAAATCGGCAACGCCGTCGACCAGGTCCTGCTCTACTGCTATCACTACAATCCCGCCACCGGAAAATACGGCGCGGTCGTAGCCAACATCCTGAAAGTAGGCGCCGGACTCACCATCCTGTTTCTCGGCGCCCTGCTGCTGATTCTCCTTCGTCTGGAAAAAGCCGCGCCCCCGCGCAAAGATTGGAGTCACGTGTAAAGGAAGTCAGAAGTAAGAAGTCAGAATGCAGAAGTAAAACTATGGAGGACGACCGGTTTCACTTCTTCATTCTAACTTTAGACTTTTACATTTTTGAATCTTATGTTCGATAATTTTCCACTCTGGCCCGAACGGGCCTCGACCGCGGCGGCCAACGTAGATGCCTTGTTCATCTTCCTGCTCATCGTGTCAGGACTGATGACCCTGCTCATCTTCACCGCCGTCGTCTACTTCGCCGCGCGCTACCGCCGCAAAAAAGGCGTGCTCGCCGAACAGATTGACGGCTCCACGCCCCTCGAGCTCACCTGGTCGATCATCCCCATGTTCGTCTTCATGGCCATCTTCGTGTGGGGCGCCGTGGTCTACTTCAAGGGCCGCACTCCGCCCCGCGATTCCACCGAAGTCTACGTCGTCGCAAAACAATGGATGTGGAAACTGGAACACGCCGAAGGCCAGCGCGAAATTAACGAACTCCACGTCCCCGTCGGCCGCGACGTCAAACTCATCATGACTTCGCAGGACGTCATCCACAGCTTCTACGTCCCCGCCTTCCGCATGAAGCAGGACGTGCTTCCCGGCCGCTACACGGTCGAATGGTTCCGCGCCACCAAAGCCGGCACCTATCATCTGTTCTGCGCTGAATATTGCGGCACCCAGCATTCCGGCATGATCGGTTCCATCATCGTCATGCCCCCCGCCGAGTACGAGGCCTGGATGTCCGGCGGCACCACCGGCCCGCTCTCCGCCACCGGAGAAAAAATCTTCGCCGAACTCGGCTGCTCCACCTGCCATCGCAGCGACTCCTCCGGCCGCGGCCCCAGCCTGCAGGGCGTCTTCGGCAAGCCCGTGCAACTCGAAGACGGACGCATCGTCACCGCCGACGAAAATTACATTCGCGAATGCATCCTCGATCCCGGCGCCAAGCGCGTGAAAGGCTATCAGCCCATCATGCCCACGTTCCAGGGACTGGTCAGTGAAGAGCAAGTCAACGCGCTGGTCGCGTACGTGAAGTCGGTTTCCCCCGAAGGCGGCGCCAAAACCAGCACAGCCGCGGCCTCGCCGCTACAAGAAGACAAAGCTCCGGCGTCAGGAACTGGCCCAGGAAATCAGGTGAATCAGTAATGGCTACCACAATTGCCCAACCCCCCGCGCCACCCGTCGAGCGCGAGAACTATCTCAACAAGCACTACGGCGTCCCCTCGTGGCTGTTCACCACCGACCACAAACGCATCGCCCTGCTCTACCTGATGTCGATCACGTTCTTCTTCTTCATCGGCGGCTTCTTCGCCCTGATGATTCGCCTCGAACTCTTGACCCCCGCCGGCGACCTCGTCCAGGCCGACACCTACAACAAGCTTTTCACCATGCACGGCATGGTCATGGTCTTCTTCTTCCTCATCCCCTCCATCCCCGCCGTGCTCGGCAACTTCCTCGTGCCCATGATGATCGGCGCGAAAGACCTTGCCTTCCCGCGCATCAACCTGCTGAGCTGGTACCTCTACATCATCGGCGGCGTCATGATGCTGCACTGCATGCTCACCGGCGGCGTCGACACCGGCTGGACCTTCTACACGCCCTTCAGCACCGCTTTCACCAACACCAAAATCGTCGAAGCCGGACTCGCCATCTTCGTCGCCGGTTTCTCCTCCATCCTCACCGGCCTGAATTTCATCGTCACCATTCACCGCATGCGCGCTCCCGGCATGACCTGGTCCCGTCTGCCGCTCTTCATCTGGGCGCACTATGCCACCAGCATCATCCAGATTCTTGGCACGCCCGTCATCGCCATCACCATCGTTCTGGTCGCAGTCGAACGCACCCTGCATCTCGGCATCTTCGACCCCAAACTCGGCGGCGATCCGCTCCTCTTCCAGCATCTGTTCTGGTTCTACTCCCACCCCGCCGTCTACATCATGATTCTGCCCTCCATGGGGATCATGAGCGAGATCATTGCCTGCTTCTCGCGCAAGCGCATCTTCGGCTACACCTTCGTCGCCATCTCGTCCATCTCCATCGCCGTCTTCGGATTCCTGGTCTGGGCGCATCACATGTTCGTCGCCGGCATCTCGGTCTACGCCGCGCTCATTTTTTCTCTACTCAGCTACGCCGTCGCCGTCCCCTCCGCCGTAAAAGTTTTCAACTGGACCGCGACCCTCTACAAAGGCTCCATCCGCTACGACGCGCCCATGCTCTACGCCTTCGGCTTCCTCGGACTGTTCACCATCGGCGGACTCACCGGACTATTCCTCGCCGCGCTCGGCATCGACGTTCACGTCACCGACACCTATTTCGTCGTCGCCCACTTCCACTACATCATGGTCGGCGGCGCGCTCATGGGCTATCTCGGAGGTCTCCATTTCTGGTGGCCGAAAATTTCCGGCCGCCTCTATCCCGAAAGCTGGGCCCGCCTCGCCGCCCTGATCGTGTTCGTCGGCTTCAATCTGACCTTCTTCCCGCAATTCATTCTCGGCTACGTCGGCATGCCCCGCCGCTACTACCAATATCCGCCTGAATTTCAGGTGCTCAACGTGCTCTCTACCGCGGGCGCGACCGTGCTCGGCATTGGCTATCTCTTACCGATGATCTATTTCCTGTGGTCGATGCGCTACGGCAAGCCCGCGCCCGACAATCCCTGGAACGCCGCCGGCCTCGAGTGGCAGACCCAGTCTCCGCCCACCACTTTCAACTTTGAAAAAGAACCCGTCGTCACCTGGGAAGCCTACAACTACGACGAACTGGACGCGCCTCAGCCCGGAGGTTCCCATTGAGCTCGCTCAATAGCGCAACCACCACCGTTCATACCGATTCTCACGGCGCCGACAATCCCGCGCTCCTGCACCACTTCGCCACCGAAGAGCAGCAGCGCGACTCTGCCAGCCTCGGCATGTGGATCTTCCTCGCCACCGAAGTCATGTTCTTCGGCGGCCTGTTCTGCGCCTACCTCGTCTACCGTCGCTGGTACTACGGCGACTTCGCCGCCGCCAGCGCCTCCATCAACGCCGCCCTCGGCGGCACCAACACCGCCGTCCTCATCTGCAGCAGCTTAACGGTCGTCCTCGCCATCTGGGCCGCGCAAACTTCCCGCCGCACTCTTCTCATCGGCAGCCTGATTCTCACCATGCTCTTCGGCTGCGCCTTTCTCGGCATCAAGGGCGTCGAATACAAAGACAAGTTCGAAGAACACCACGTCCCCGGCGCGTCCTTCAGTTTTGACCACGTCTCCATCCCCGGCCATCCCGATCAATTCGCCAACCCCAAGCACGCCCAGATTTTTTTCGCGCTCTACTTCATCATGACTGGCCTGCACGCCCTGCACATGATCATCGGCCTCGGCCTCTTCACCTGGCTCCTGGTCATGGCCTGGCGCGGCCGCTTCACCCCCGAATATCACACCCCGCTCGAAATGGGCGGCCTCTACTGGCACTTCGTCGACATCGTCTGGATCTATCTATTCCCCTTGCTCTACCTGATCGACCGTCACCCATAAGGCGAATGATCGTGAATCCAAAAAGCGCAATATCAGCCCGTTGTCATCCTGAGTGGAGCACGTCGAGGAGCGAAGCCAATCGACGCGCAGAGTCGAAGGATCTCCCTCTCATCAACTCCATCCCCACCGCGGCAAAAGAGGCTCGTCATGTCTAACCATTCCACCTCCGCACATTCCAAATCCCCCCTCCCCACCTACTTCGCCGTATGGGGAGCGCTCTTGTTCGGCACTTTCCTCACCTACGAAGTCGCCAAAATCGACCTCGGCTCCTTCAACGCCGCCGTCGCCCTCATCATCGCCACCACCAAAGCCCTGCTCGTCGCCCTCTTCTTCATGCACCTCAAAGGCGCCAGCGACAAACTCCTGAAACTCGTCGTCATCTCCACCATCTTCTTCCTCCTGATCCTGCTGGTCCTCTCCATGGCCGACTACGGCACCCGCCTCTGGAGCTAGTTTGGCGAGCAACAGAGAGAGGGTCTGAAATTGCTTGAAAGCACGATGTCATTCTGTCTCTAACGACGATGCCGCGTGTCAAGCGATTTTGAGCGACACCTCTCCTGGGGGCACTTTTGATTTTTCAGAAGCGCCATTTCGCTCTCGTAGAAAGTCTTTGACTCCCAGACCAAGGTCGTCTTTCGATTTCAATCGCGCAGTGGACCCGTCAGGTTCCACCATCCATCTCTTCGGGACTTGCTCCCACGATTACTCAGTTCGAACTCCCCGACTTTTTCAGGGAGGCAGGCTGCCCACTCAAGTGCTCGGCTCGATTACTCGCCGGCCACAGGATGACTCGGGCTCGCCTGCAGGACCGCCTGACACAGTTGCGCGTACGTCCAGTCTTCACGCAACATCAGGTACAACCGCGTGGCCAACTTTCTGGCCACCGCCACCTTGGCGACGCTGCGATTTTTGCGCGCCGCCAGGCGTTTGTAGAAGCGCTTCAGTTGCGGATCCAACCGCGCCGCCGTCTGTCCCGCTTCCACCAGCAAAAAGCGCAGAAACGAACTGCCCTGTTTGCTGATCTTGCCCAGCCGCTGTTTTCCGCCGCTGGAGGCTTCGCTCGGAATCAGCCCAAAATAACTGCCCACCTGCTTGGCCGATTCGAACCTCTCCGCCGGTCCCAGCGTCAGCACCATCGCCAACCCCGTCACCGGCCCCACTCCCGGATGCGTCATCAACCGCACCGCCTCCGGCCGCTGCCGCGCTTCGTCTGCGACTCGCTGGTCCAGTTCGCGGATCTCCACTTCCAATCCGTCCAACTCTTCCAGCAACTTCTTGCGACGTTCGGCCGCGTACGGCAACAACGACAACTGCTCCAGCTCCGCGCGCCCGGCCTTGCTCCACAGCTTGCGCTTTTTCTGCACGCCCTGGCTCAGCGCCATGGCCTGCAGCTGGTTCTTGGTCCGCGTCCGCGCCTGCACCTGCTTGTGCCGATGCACCAGTAACTGCCGCACGTCCCGCACCTCCAGACTCGGCACCCAGATCCGCGGAAACCGATTCTCGCGCAGCAGATCCATCAGATGCTCCGCGTCCCGCCGATCCGTCTTCTGCTTGCGCACCACCGAGGCCCGCACCTGCGCCGCATCCCCGATCCACAGCTCGATGCCCAACTCCGCCAACAGCCGCTCGAACCACGGATAGTGTCCGCACGCCTCCATCCCCACCCGCACTTGCTGCCCCGCCAGACCGCGGTAAAACTGCTCCGCCTCCGCCCGGTGCTGCAACCGCTTCTCTTCTATCTCCCCCGTTAAGTTGTCAAAGATCCCGACCTGCTGAAACCCAGGATGAAAATCACAGCCTATAATCAGCATGACGTTGGCTCCTCTCACGAGCCCTGGTCTTGTTCGTCACAAACCACTCTACTCGCGACGGGCCAACGTCGTTATGCAATCAAGCGCGGCGACAGCCGGGCGAGGAACCTTACGCCGGCCGAGGCCATTGATGCCGTGGATGGAAGGCCTGCGCTTCATGCATTGCGCGCATCCGCTCGCATCAGTACAACCGAATCGGAATCTGCGGTATACTCGCGCCGTCGACTCTCCACACCATCACCCGAGGTGACCTATGGCCTTCTGCAACTCCTGCGGCGCAACTCTCAATGCCGGAACAAAGTTCTGCAACAAATGCGGCGCAGCCGTAGCCACCACCCCAGCCACTCCCGCCGTAGTCGCCGCCCCGCTTCCGCCCGCACCTCCAGCCCCAAAAGGCGGCGGCAGCAGCGCCCTCAAAATCATCCTCATCATCATCGCCATCATCGTCGGCCTCGGCATCCTCAGCGTCGGAGCCTTCAGCTTCTTCGTCTATCGCGTCGCCAAGAGCGCCAAAGTCAGCCAGAACGGCGATCACGTCAAAATCGAAACCCCCTTCGGCAACATGGAAACCTCCAAAGACCCCGAGCAGGTCGCCAAAGATCTCGGCATCGACATCTATCCCGGAGCCACCGCCCTGAAAAACGGCGCCGTCAACATGTCGTTCGGCAGCATGCACACCGTCGCCGCCAGTTTCGAAAGCACCGACCCGGTCGACAAGATCTGCGACTTCTACAAGTCTCGCCTGCCCAACGCCACCGCGACTTCCTCCGATCAACGTCGCTGTAGCCTCATTTCCAACGACCAAAAAAACATGATCACCGTCAACGTGCAGAGCGAAGGCGATACCAGCAAATTCCAGATCTCCAACGTGAGCAAAAAATAGGGATCGATGCATTGAGCTCGAAGAACTAAGTGGACAGCTCACGCCCAGTCAGAGAATGAAAGACACAGCGGAAAGTTCTACACCGGCCTCTAAGTCCGCAGTCGCTGACGCCGCTGGGTTGGCCGAGACGCTGCGTTCCCGCATCGCTGGTGACGTCCGCTTCGACTCCGCCGCCCGCGCCCTCTACTCGACCGACGGCTCCAACTACCGCCAGGTCCCCATCGGCGTAGTCCTCCCCCGCAACGCCGACGATGTCCTCGCCACAATTTCCGCCTGCCGCGAATTCGGCGCGCCCATCCTCGCCCGCGGCGGCGGCACCAGTCTCTCCGGCCAATGCTGCAACGTAGCCGTCGTTCTCGATTTCTCGAAGTACATGTCGCGCATCCTCGAGATCGATCCCGCCCGCCGCATCGCCCGCGTCCAGCCCGGCGTCGTCCTCGACCACCTCCGCAACGCCGCCGAAAAACATCACCTCACCTTCGCCCCCGATCCAGCCAGCCACGCCAGTTGCACCATCGGCGGCATGGTCGGCAACAATTCCTGCGGCGTCCACTCGGTCATGGCCGGAAAAACCGACGAAAATATCGAAGAATTAGAAGTAGTCACCTACGACGGCGTGCGTCTGAAAGTAGGCCAAAATCTAATTCAGGATTCGGGTGCCCCATTTCTCGCGCGTTCTGTGCGCGAGAAGTGGGGATTTTCCGGCGGCCAAGATGAACCATGTGGGGACAGCCGCCCTCGAAAGCCTGCCCTGAGCGAACCCGAGGAACGAGGGGAGTCGAATCGGTCCAGCGGCCCAGAAGATCGGGCCGCGCGCACTTCGCGTGCAGAAATCCACGACGCCCTAAAGCAAATCGCCGCCACCTACGCCGATCTAATCCGCCAAAAATTCCCCCAAATCCCCCGCCGCGTCTCCGGCTACAACCTCAACTATCTCCTCCCCGAAAACGGATTCCACATCGCCCGCGCCCTCGTCGGCTCCGAAGGAACCTGCGCGACAGTCCTCGAAGCCACCTGCCGCCTCGTCGAAAGCCCGCAGCATCGAGTGCTCCTCGTAGTCGCCTATCCCGACATTTTCCAATGCGCCGATCACATCCCCGAAATCATGGCGCACCATCCCATCGGCCTCGAAGGCTTCGACGACCTCCTCGTCTATTACACCCGCACCAAGGCCGCGAATCCCGAAGGCCTCGCCCTGCTCCCCGAAGGCGGAGGCTGGCTCATGGTCGAGTTCGGCGGCCAGACCATTCAAGAAGCCGAGTCGCAAGCCCACGCGCTCATCAAAGTTTTGAACCACAGCGCGAATCCTCCGAACATGAAGCTGCTCGCCGGCCAGCAAGCCAAACGCATCTGGGAAATTCGCGAAGCCAGTCTCGGCGTAACCTCGCACGTCCCCGGCGAGCCCTTGAACTGGGAAGGCTGGGAAGACGCCGCCGTCGCCCCCGAAAAACTTGGGCGTTATCTCCGCGACCTCCGCAAAATGATGGACGCCTTCGACTACAAAGGCTCGCTCTACGGCCACTTCGGCCACGCCTGCGTCCACACCCGCCTCAACTTCGATTTTCAATCGAAACCCGGCATCGCCAAATTCCGCAAATTCGTAGAAGAAGCCGCCGACCTGGTCGTCAGCTACGGCGGATCCCTCTCCGGCGAACACGGCGACGGACAAGCCCGCGCCGAACTCCTCCCCAAAATGTTCGGCCCCGAATTAATGCAAGCCTTCCAAAAATTCAAAACCGCCTGGGATCCCGACTGGAAAATGAACCCTGGTAAAGTAATCGGCTCGCCCGGGCAGCCGCCCAACAAGCTCGACGAAAATCTCCGCCTGGGCCCGAACTACGCCCCCTGGGAACCCGCAACGCGTTTCCAATTCCCCGACGACCACGGCAGCCTGGCCTCCGCCACGTTGCGCTGCGTCGGCGTAGGAAAATGCCGCCGCGAAGAAGGCGGCGTAATGTGCCCCAGTTACCGCGCCACCAAAGAAGAATCCCACTCCACCCGCGGCCGCGCCCATCTGCTCTGGGAAATGACGCAAGGCCACGCCGGACCGCCGACGCAACAAGAAAATCCCGCGCAACAAAATCCCGCCCGCGAAGACGCCGTCATCCGCAACGGCTGGCGCAGCGAAGAAGTAAAAGAATCCCTCGACCTCTGCCTCGCCTGCAAAGGCTGCAAAAGCGATTGCCCCGTAGGCGTCGACGTCGCCACCTACAAAGCCGAATTCCTCTCGCACTACTACGAAGGCCGCCTCCGCCCCCGCAGCGCCTACGCCTTCGGCAACATCGACATCTGGGCCAGCCTCGCCTCGCACGCCCCCGGCCTAGTGAACCTCACGACGCAACTCCCGTTCCTGAAAGACATCGCAAAAAAAGTCGCAGGAATCCCAAAAGAGCGCACCATCCCCGCCTTCGCCCCCGAAACTTTCAAACAATGGTTCCACCGGAGGAGTACTCAGCCAAAGTGGGATGCCCCACGTCTCGCCGATTTTGCGAGACGTGGGAATCCCGAACGCCGGGATGCAAAGCGAGCGTCGATGGAGAGAGGTTCAGCACCGCTCCCCAATTTGCAATCTCCCGAGACGCCCGCAGCGCCGTGGAAGAGCGGCGCTTCAGCGCCGCATCAGCCGATCAAAAAGAATGGGGCTTCAGCCCCCGCCGTCCTACTCTGGCCCGACACCTTCAATAATTACTTCCACCCCGCCACCGCCCGCGCCGCCGTCGAAGTCCTCGAAGCCGCCGGATACCGCGTCCTAATCCCGAAAGCCAACCTGTGCTGCGGCCGCCCCCTCTACGACTTCGGCATGCTCGACCGCGCCCAATCCCTCCTGCTCAACATCCTCGACGAACTCGCCCCCGAAATCGAAGCCGGAATCCCCGTCATCGGGATCGAGCCCAGTTGCGTCGCCGTCTTCCGCGACGAACTCCTCAACCTCTTCCCCCACGACCGCCGCGCCCAAGCCCTAAGCAAACAAACTTTCCTGCTCAGCGAATTCCTCGAACGAAAATCTCGGACGACAACTCCCCGCTCCCGCAACTCAACCGCAAAGCCCTCCTCCACGGCCACTGCCATCACAAGTCAATCATGAAAATGTCCGCCGAAGAATCCCTGCTCCGCCGCCTCGGCATCGACTTCCAATCTCCCGCCCCCGGATGCTGCGGCATGGCCGGCTCCTTCGGCTTCGAGCACGACAAGTACGACATCTCCATGGCGATCGGCGAACTCGAACTCCTCCCCGCCGTCCGCCAAGCCCCCGCCGACTGGCTCATCATCGCCGACGGCTTCAGTTGCCGCGAACAAATCGCTCAAGGCACCAACCGCCAAGCCCTGCACCTGGCCGAAGTCCTGCAAATGGCGCTCAATGCTCCGCCCGACTCCGCGCCCAGTTCCACGCCCTGTCATTCCGACCGAAGCCGGAGCGCCAGCGACGGCGCAGCCGAGGAATCTGCTGTCGGCCCCTACCCCGAATCCGCCCGCGCCCGCCAGCAGGCTTCCGAAGTCCGCTCGTCCATGACCCGCGCAGGAATAGGCCTCGGAGCCCTGGCCGCCGGCGCATTCCTGCTCTGGCAATACACCCGCAACCGCTGACGTATCAATGACTTATGGAGCGGCGGACGCCCTCGCCCGCCAGTCGAGCGCGAGCTCGACCTTCCGGCCCTAGCCCAACGCCCGACTTTCTGGGACAATATAGAAAGTCTCAGCGCCGCTCCCGGCGCTTCCCGGGCCCCGTTTCAGCCTGCAGCTTTCATCCTTATGGATCGCGAACTCACCACCGGATTGGCAGCCCTAGTCAACGGTGCCACCAACGCCGAAGCCCCCGCGCAGCCCCAGAGTCAAACTGGGATGCCCCACGTCTCGCCGATTTTGCGAGACGTGGGAATTCCAAAAGCCGGACAGTCCGAGCAAACTTCCGCCCAATCCACCGGCCAACCCGCCCCCGTCTCCGCCGCCTCACCCCTCCGCGGCTCCGTCCTGGTCCTGATCCAGTTCGACGTCTGCGAAGAAATCCGCCTCGACGTCCTCCGCAAAATTTTCGGCGCGCGCACCGCCGAAGCCAGCTTCAAGCATCAGGCTCCCGGCTACGTCCGCTACCAGCGCCCTCCCGTCGAGGAGAGCCTCGACCCGCTCATCCTCGACAGCGGAGAGCGCCTCGAAGGCACCATCAAGTATTACGACTACGGCGTCGTCAGCCTGGTCTTCGAACTCCCGTTCTCCGGCGGGTGGGACACCCTCGTCCAACTCTCCAGCCGCTGGACCTCCGACACCAACTTCGAAGCCCTGGCCTCGCGCGTCGTCCGCCAGAAACTCGAACTCGCCGCGCCCGCCTTGGTCAAGCCATACGACGTCAAGCCCTACGACTCCAAGCCCGACACTGCCGACTGGCTGCAGGAAGACTACTTCATCTTCCACGTCCAGGAAGTCTACGGCGCGCCCTCCGCCAACGACCTCCTCGCCGCGCAGGGAGATCAAATCGCCCAGGTCGTCCGCGGCGAAACCGCCACACTCTCCGACGGCGAGCGCCAGGAAATTCTGCAGTCGAGAATTTCCTATTACCCCAACGACCTCGCCGTAATCGGCTGGAACGCCGCCTTCATCTACGACGATCCCGCCGGCGCCGAGACCGCGATCCAGCTTCTGCAATACGCCAACTCGCAGTTGTTAGAATTCCGCCACTACGACGAACTGCTCACCAAAGAACTCGAAAACGTCTACGACTTCCTCGAAGTCGGAGGCACCGGATGGTGGTCGCGCTGGCGCACCGCCAAAGCCGCCTCCAAACTGCACACCGTCCTGCTCGACGTAAACGAACTCACCGAACGCGCCGACAACGCCATCAAGTTCCTCAGCGACATGTTCTCCGCCCGCCTCTACAAACTCTGCGCCGCCAAAGTCGGAGTCCCCGACTACAAAGACCTGGTCAAAGAAAAACTCCAAACCGCCGAAGACCTCTACCGCTTCATGGTCGACCAATTCAACCAATCCCGCGCCTTCGTCCTCGAACTGATGGTCGTAGTAATCCTGATCATCGAACTGGTCTACTTCTTCCGCGGCAAACCCATCTAGTTTTTCGCGTCACCATCATCGATTGTCATCCTGAGCGAAGCACGTCGGCGAGCGAAGCGATCCGGCGCGCGCAGTCGAAGGATCCCTATCAGCGATCCAGAACCCGAACCGATTCAGGGAGTTCTCCCGTGATGCTGGAGACGCGTGTCTGATGTCGGTTCGTGAGAACTCCTGGAATTGTCTGGGTCGGAGTTAGCCGATAGGGATCCTTCGACTCCGAAACTGGTCCGCTTCGCGAACCATTTTTCTCCGCTCAGGATGACCAATCAAGAAATGGCGGGGCGGAAGTTCGGCTGGAATTTTTGGCAGGCGGGCGAAGTTGAAGTCGGACCGTTCCGGGAAAGTTTACCTTTTGGTAACCCCTGTCCCTCTCCCGGCTCCGCCATTGATTCGTCCTGTGAAAAGACTATCCTTCATGGGTCCAAGAGTCGACTCTTGGCACTGTGGAGGTATGCGCTATGGCAGATGATTCCGAAAACGATAAACCGTCAAAGGTGTGGGTATTGTTGGATGGGGCGCTTTTTGGTTTGGGGGTTGGCGTGATCGCCTCGATTTTTGTTCCTGAGATCCCGGAGACGTGGTCGCTATCGTTTGGTGTGATTGTAATTGTGCTGGGCATATTCAGGGTATTTAAATTCAAAGCGGTCAGTTTTTTACTTTCTGCGGTGGCAGCCACTGTGGTTTTTGGTGCATGGAGGATCGTTCCAAAGCATGATCCACCGGCCACCAAGAAAGACTTTCAGGAATTAGCTCAGAATATTTTCGGGAAGCCTGACCAGCCCTCACACGATCTTATTGGTGCCGACGATAAGCCTATTAGCAAGGCAGAACTGGCAAAGATGCTTCAACAATTCAAGGCTGGCAGAAACGACGGACGTACATCCTCTCTATCGGGAGAACAATTGGAGGCGATGGCTCCCTTGATACTCGCAGAGATGCTGCAGTGGAGCGACGACTGGAATACGGCGGACCAAAAGCTCGACGCCGAGAGGCAACAATTGCGCGAGAAGAATCCAAACCGAACGCCAGAGGAAGACGCTGGAATTATGCGGTGGATTGGACGCGAACGCGATGCTCTAAATGAGCAATACGTGGCTCACGTATACGAGATGATGAAAAATGCCAATTCCCTGAGATTGCACCTGCTTCAGAGCGTCGGATCGCCTGTGCCAAGCCAAGATGCTCCTATCGCCCGTATTTTCATTGATGTTCTATCCAAGAAAAATATCAGCTTTAGCCAAATGCAGGAAGCCACCGCTTACATGAATTCCTTGTGGAACAGGGCCGTTAAGGCGAAGGCGAAAGCGCAAACCCACTAGCTATACACCACTTGGCCAAAACATGGGATCAATGCCGAGTTCGCACATTTCGTGAATGAGAACGACGAGGTGATGACTGAGAACTTTGCAGAGGGGTTGCAATCGATGGCTGAGGTAACCCCTACCTTTTCCACAGCCCCTCCTTGTCCATCCAACCTTGACTGAGAAATCTCAACAGGGCAATCTGCGGACATGCCCAAAACTCCGCGCAAGCCGTCCGAATCCATCGCCGAAATCGCCGCCCGCACTAAGTCCAATATCCGCAATATTTTACTCGCAAGTCCTTATTTTCCAAGATTATACGCGGACGTAGTCCTCACCTACGCCCCTAACTCCAATGCCGCCAAGATCTTAGCTCCACACTACAAAAAAATATGCGAGCGCGTAAGAGACGCTCGCGCAACCCAACTCACAAATCCAGAAAGGACCAACACCATGCCAAACGTCAGGAATTGCACCCACATCAAAGTCACCGGAGTCCGCTGCGGCTCTCCCGCTCTCCGCGGAGAGCAGTTCTGCTACTTCCACCAGCGCATGCTCCGCACCGTCAACCGTCCCGCCTCGCGCCTCCATCACGCCGCCCTCCTCGAGGACGAAGAATCCATCCAGGCCTCCCTCATGGAAGTCGTCAACGCCCTGCTCCGCGGCACCATCGAAACCAAGCGCGCCGAGCTCATCCTCCGCGCCCTCAACACCGCCGTCCGCAACGCCCGCCGCGTCAAGTTCGGCCTCCACGCCAGCGCCATGGTCAAAGAAGTCCCCAACTATCCCGCCGCGGCGGATGTCGAAGCCGACCCCGAAGTAGACGAAATCGAAGCCGCCAACGCCGCCCGCGCCGAAGCCGCCAAACAAGCCACCCGCGCCGAAATCGCCCGCGTCCGCGCCGCCCACCTGCCCACACCCGTCATCGATCCCACCAAACCCAAACCGCCGGCCTCCGACAAGAACGCGCCGCTCATCCACTCCCACAAACAACGCGCCCGTTCACGATGACCAATCAAAATCCCCACCCGAACCGCAAGCGGCAGCCCTGGGCCGGGGCATGAGCCGACGCGACGCCGTCTGGCATAATTTCATTATGTGCGGACGGTATCGGCTTTCGCGGCGCAAGCAGGTGGTGGAGGAGTATTTTGAGAGCGCCGGCGACAGCGTGCCGGAGGAGGAATGGAGCGCGCGCTATAACATCGCGCCCACGCAGCCGGTGGCGGCGGTGCGGCAGGCCGGGGCGTCGCGCGTGCTGGGGATGATGCGGTGGGGGCTGGTGCCGTCGTGGGCTACCGATTTGTCGATTGGCGCGCAGTTGATCAACGGCCGCAGCGAAACGGTTTTAGAGAAGCCGGCGTTTCGGGAATCGTTTCGGGCGCGGCGCTGCCTGATTCCCGCGGATGGATTTTATGAGTGGAAGAAATCCGGCAAGCTGCGCCAGCCCTTTCACTTTGGCATGAAAGATGGATCGTTGTTCGCGTTTGCCGGAGTTTGGGATCGGTGGAAGTCGCCGACGGGGCAGACGGTCGAGTCGTGCTCGATTCTGACCACGTCGCCAAATGAATTGCTGGCCGATGTGCATGACCGCATGCCGGTGATTCTTCCGCGGCGGCATTATGACGCGTGGCTGACCGCGCCGCCGGCCGAACAGGCGCGGCTGGCCGAGTTACTGGTCCCGTTCGATGCGAGTCTGATGAAGCGCTATGCGGTGAGTTCGCTGGTCAACAAGGCGCAGAATGAGTCCGCGGATTGCGCGGTCGAAGTGCCGGAGGAAGTGGAAAAGCCGGAGGCGCAGGGGAGTTTGTGGTGAGGATTTATGGCCGCAAAACAAAACGCCCCAGACTCAGTTTGAGTCTTGGGACGTATGTCGATCAGCCCTCCCCCAAGTGCTGCTCAAGAACAAGCATACGGCTTGGGGGAAAAAGCGTGAATGGCACGGGAGTGCCATGCTTTCGCACCAAAGGCTGAGGGGACGATTTTCGGCGCTCCTGTATGATTCGAGGCGCTCTAACTCCGGTCCGGCCAGATTAGCCTTCCCCTGTTGTTTTCGTCTGGCGCGGACTGCGGTTTCGGAGGGGGTAAAGGGTACGCTGCGGAAACGCGCGTACCCTTTTGACGTTGGTTCGCCGCGCGGCATGATTGCTGCGCGGCCTCGCGGCGTGATTAGGTTTCGGTTTGCCAGGCCAGGTCCTGGAGCTGGCTGCGGGCGCCTGGAAGTTGGTTGCAATGCGCGAGTGAGGCGGACGGCTTCTTATCTTCCGGCTTATCCCGCTCTCGCGGCCGTAAAAATTGGATCTGCGAGGCTGTGATCGGAACAACTGGGGGACGGGCAACCGAACCGGCTTTAGAGCGCGGCAGAGTGAAGGAACTGTCCAGCCGGATCGCCAGCTCAAATTCGCCGGTGTCTTTCGGGCGCACGCGCAGCACCTTGCCCTGCGCGCTCAACAGAATGCCGGGGTCGGCCGTGTGATCGACTCCAATGGATACTTCCACGGCCGAGCCTTCGGGAATCAGAAAGGCGCTCGACAGCAGAATGCCGCCCATGCTGATGTTCTCCGAGCGGGCATGCATTTCTTTAAGTGGAGGCATTCGGACCAGGACTGGCAGGTGAAGCGGGAAGCGAAAATCTCGGCGTTCTTTGCGCAGCTGGGGGGAGTTCATTTTTCTTTCTCCAGTGGGGAGAGCGTAGTTGAAGATGCGTGTCGCGGGCAGATGCCGGAAGTGTGGTGGGCGCGGCGAGACCGGGCAGGGTAAGGGCAGTAATGGGTTACTGGCCGGTTGCTGGATGGATGACCGTCAGCCTATTTTTTCGCGACGTCGGGGGCTGTGCTGACGCCAGCTCTTCCTTGGCTTAACAAAAGGCAACAGCTTTTAACCGCCGAGAGCGCAGAGAACGGCCGCTGAGTTCGCAGAGAAAATCAGCGCGCGGTGTTTGCGATCGCCGTGGTTGTGCCAGCTGCGCCTGTTTCGGCTTCAACTATTCATTCTCCATCTTTAATATCGAATCATCTTTCATGTCTTAGTTTTTCCTCCTTCATCAGTATCTGTGGCGAATCCCGGGCCTCTGATCTCAAACCTTCATCACTTTCTCTGAGCCGAGTCAGTCTGATTCTCCGAAGCGGGCTTCGTTCAACTCAGCCGCCTTCGGCCTGAAAGCGAAACGCTCTTCGGGCCGAGCGGCTCGTCCTCCTGTTTTTTCAGCGTTTTCGATTGGCACGCGCCGTGCAATATCCCATGCGCATGGGATGGAGCGATGGCTTCCGTCCTCAAGAATCAAGATCGAATCAGCATCGCGATCGACAGTCGAGATCCCATCGTTATCAACCGCGGCGACTGCGATCGCGATAACCGCGGCGACGGCACTGACTGCCGGGGATCGAGAAGGAGAAGAACGCACTATGAGCTCATACGCGAATCCGCTCACTGACTATTCCCCCCAAATGGAATTCTCCGGAGGCTCCGGAGGCAGGCACCATCACCGCAAGTATCCCAACCCACAAGTCCTGACCGACGGCCAGGAGATGGAATTGGCCGCTGAATTTCTGGAAGTGGCCGACGACGAGGAGCTGGAACAGTTTCTTGGCGATCTGATCGGCGGCATCGGCTCGGCGCTGGGCAAGATCGTGAATTCTCCGGTCGGCAAGGCGGTCGGCGGAGTGCTCAAGGACGTGGCCAAGACTGCGCTGCCCATCGCGGGCGGCGCGCTTGGAACATTCGTGGGCGGACCGATCGGTGGAATGATCGGCAGCAACCTGGCTTCAATCGCCGGCAGCGCGCTCGGTCTGGAGCTGGAAGGGCTTAGCCCGGAGGATCAGGAATTCGAGGCGACGAAACAATTCATCCGCTTCGCGGGGCAGACGGTGGCGAACGCGCTCCAGGCCCCGCCCTATGCCGACCCCGAAGCGGTCGCGCATGCGGCCGCGGTGGAAGCGGCGCGGGTGCATGCTCCCGGCCTGATGGATATCGCCGCGGGACATGGGCGACGGCACCACGGGGGACATCACGCGGGTCACCACTCACGACACCATGAGGGGGACTGGGTGCGTCACGGGCACCGGATCGTTTTGTACGGAGTTTGAAAATCACTTTCTTTTGAAATCACTTTCTGAGGAGGCACCATGAATCACGATATCGATCGCACACAAGTTGGGTTCGGCTCGGAGTTGGGCTCGGCTCCTTATCCGGGCGGCGGAGCGTTCCATCCGGATGCTTCCGCGAATCTTGCCGCAGACCTGCTCGATGTGAAGAGCGAACAGGAATTCGAATATTTTCTCGGGAGATGTGATCTCCGGCGCGGCGAATGCGGTCGGAAAGTTCATCAGCTCGCCAACCGGGCAGGCTCTGGGATCGGGGTTGAAGGATGTGGCGAAGACGTTGCTGCCGGTGGCGGGACAAGCGCTCGGAGATTACGTCGGCGGCGCGACCGGCGGACAGATCGGGCAGACGCTGGGCTCGGCGGTGGCGGGAAGTTTTGAAATCGGTTCCGAGGAGCAGGAGTGGGAGGCGGCCAACACATTCGTGAAGATCGCGAGCGATGCAGCCAAGACCGCGGCGCAAATGCCGCAGGGCGGCGACCCGAATGCCATTGCCAAGAAGGCAATCATTGAAGCGACCAAGATTCACGCGCCGGAACTGGTGCCCGCGCTGACTGGGGAAGGCCATTGCAACTGTCACGAGTGCCGGCACCGCCATCACCAGCATGAGGGACATCACCATCATCATCACGGCCACTCGGGGCGCTGGTACCGGCACGGGGACCGAATTGTTCTGGAGGGAATCTGAGCTGCCATGCCTCCGTCCTTTGCCACCTGGATGCTCGAACAGGAAGCGCGCGCTCTGCTGACACGCCTCGGCCACGTGAAGCCGATGGCGATGCAGGAGTCGATGCTTCCCGCAGCCGGTCTTCTGCCGGAGTCGCAGACCGCCATCGAACAGTTTCTCTCGACCGGACGACGGGTGCTGCATTCTCTGGTGGAGCGCTTCCTGGCCTGGCTGCGATCGCCGGCGGCGGCGGGAGCGAGCGCGGAAGCGGCGCAGCAGGCCTTCACCAGCCTGCGGCTGCGCTTCAACGGGGTGCTGACCCATTTCGATTTGTTCGAGAACGTGGTCACGCAGCGCAGCGAGAACGAAACGGGAGTATGGCTCTCGGGGCTCGATGTGGTTTCGGCGGACGCGCTGCACTTGCGGGGACATTACTACGACGCGCCGCCGATTGTTTGTTATCTGGATCGCGGGATGGGTGGCGCGATCCGGCGTTCGCGAACGCGGTTGCCGGGCGGCGGCGAGAATCCGGTGGCCATCATCAAGATTCCGCGCGAACGCATGGTGGGCAGCGGGATTGCGTCGTCGCTGGTGCACGAGGTCGGGCATCAGGCGGCCGCGCTGCTTTCGCTGGTGGAGTCGCTGCGGCCGGTGCTGCGCTCTCTGGCGCAGCAGCGTCCCGCGGAAGCGGCGGCCTGGCAATTGTGGGAGCGCTGGATTTCAGAAATCGTGGCGGACTTGTGGTCGGTGGGGCGGGTTGGAATTTCGTCGACCTTGGGGCTGATGGGCGTCGTGAGTTTGCCGCGAGCGTTTGTGTTCCGGCTCAATCCGGACGATCCGCATCCCGCGCCGTGGATCCGGGTGAAATTGAGCGCGGCGCTGGGACAGGCGTTTTATCCGCAGGATGCGTGGGATCAGTTGGCCGAACTTTGGGAATCGTATTACCCGCTCGCGGGCGCGGGGAACCAACGCGATGTCTTCATGTCGCTGGAGCGGACGATTCCGGTTTTCGTAAGCGTGCTGCTTCATCACCGGCCGGCGGCGCTGCGCGGGCGTTCGGTGGTGCAGGCGCTCGACACCGGCGAGCTGCAGCCGGCGCGGTTGCGAGCGCTGCTGCAGCACTGGAGGCGCGCGCCGGAACAAATGTACCGCGCTCGGCCGACTGTGGTTTTCGCCGCCATTGGCCAGGGGCGCGTGGATGGAAAGATCACGCCCGAGGAAGAGAGCACGGTGATCGGGAAACTGCTGACGCACTGGGCGGTGTGGAGTACGTTGCAGGCCGCGGCCGCGTGCGCCGGCGGTTCCTGGCAAGGACTTGGATGTCAAGCCTGTAGGAATCCTCAGGCACATTTCGCGATTGAAAGGAGCACGTCATGATGATTGAAGGGTAAAGGTTACCCACGAAAACGGGAGGCATGGGGTCGCCAACGCCAAGGTTGCACTCATTCAGGGAAAGAAGGAGATTGCCCGAGTGCCCGCATGTGGCACAGATGGGCGTGTACCAGCTCTCCGCCGCGATTCCAGACGGGAAGTACAAAGTGCAGTGCGAACTGTTCGGCGTAGTGAACGAGCAGAGATTTCGAAGTGGTGAACGGTCAGAGGACTGCGCCGTTTCCATCGATTGCGGCGACCTGCTTGAACTCAGCTTGTTCTCTGAAAATGAGGATGGAAAACGCGACGCTGTCGCGATTGCGCAACCGCTAGACAAGCGGCTGATCGTGCAGGCCCATGTCGACGCGCAAGAACCGGACCGGCGATGATTTCGACTTTCAATGGAAAGTGCCGCACGGGGTCGCGGTCTCGACATCCGTCGAACAACGAGCTTGATGCCGTTCTTCCTGATGGTTTGGCAGGACTGGAATTGGTGGTGACTGCGACAGACAAGAAGGTCGCCGCCGATCTTGCCCCGTCGATCAGACAAGGGTGAAGTCGTCGACATTCGTTCGACGCCGATCCCGAAGGTCGACGTCGCTCGTCTACCCGAGCCCATCGGCGTCCGGCTGCATCGCACGCAATCGGACCCAACCCTGGATCAGGCGCTGTGGGTGGCGATTCGCAACCGCACGTTCGCGATTTCGTTCAATCGCTATCAGGAATTCATGAACCGCGCGCTGGCCTGGGAGGAGCGTACGTATCAGGTTCCGAACGGCATCGACCAGAGCACGCGCAACCGCATTCAGAGAGACCTGAACGATCTGGGGACTCACCTGCATGGGGTGAAGGCATACCAGACGATGAAGCTGCTGACCGAGGCGTTCCTGCTGGTGGAATGCGGCGTGCGCATCGAAGGGCCGGCCGGCCTGCGCCGCGGGCCTGGCGACTTTGACGAAGAAGCCTTCCGGCTGGGTGGGACTTTTTCCCAGCATGAGATGGAAGAGCGGCTGAAGATGTATCTGGGCAAGCGCGACGAGCTGCCTTACATCACGCGGGTGGTGAACGCGGCGTTTCCGGAAATGCAGCAGGGCTGGGGAGGGCGGCTGATCTCCGCCAAGATCAACGAGCCCTGCCTGATCGAGCTGATCTGGTCCTACTGGATGGAAGAGGGGATGCTCGTGCAGACCATGAACGCGGTCACGCGGCGCTTCCAGAATGTTCGCAGTGGTGGAGATCGCGATCCGCTGGCCAACATGGAAATCGATCCGCTGCGGCCGTTGAACAATCTGCTGTGGGGATTTGTGCAGGACGAGTTCAACCGGCTCACCGTGCGGCGCCGTGCGTACGAATATGTACATGCTTACGGGCTGGCGCTGTTTGGCAAGGCGGCGTCTGATTTGAACGCGGCCGACCGGCGCTCGAAGTTTCTGGAAGCGTTTCACAATCTGCTCTACCAGGCCTCGATCTTCTTCAAGGAAGATTTCCAGACCACGGTGATTGCCGACGGCTTCCAGCTGCTGAACTCGCTGAAGGAAGTTCACCTGGTGCTGGCGCAAGGGGCGCAGAACCAGTTCGGCGATATGCCGTGGACTGCGCGCGTGGAAATGCTGGTCATGCAGTACATGCTGGCGCGGCGCGAGATCCGCGACTTCCTGCAGAGCCGCGCGATGGTTCCCTACAAGGAACCGTGGGAAGCGCAGGTCGACACCATGAAGACGCTGCAGGGCTGGACCGACACGACGGTGAGCCACTTCCGCGACCTGGCGGTGTATGGCGAGCAGATCCTATTGTCGATTCGCTATGGCGACTGGATCAACGTGAATAACGAGGACTCGGCGAAGAACTGGGCGCGTTATTTCCGGCCGGAAATCCAGGGCTATCTGCACGCGTATCGCGCGGCGACGGGAATTGATTTGACCAATAGCGACACGGTCGACGCCACGATACCGGGAATTCTTTTGCAGAAGCGGACGGGGATGCAGCGGTCGCGGCAGGTGTGACGCGGCCGCCGCAGTGAGACGAGATGTTTTGCACGAGCGTGATGATGTCGGATTTTTGCCGGATAGACCCTGAGTGCGCAGACCTGGAACCATGCTCGATTTTACTTCGGCCCTTTATCTCGGATTCGAGCACGCGTCGTGGAGTCTGCCGGGCTGGGACCGGTTGACGCTGGGCAAGCCCGCTGCACTGGAGGAGATTTCCGGTGCGGCCGCAGTGCAGCAGGAGCTGGCGGCGCTGACCGGATGCGAACGAGTGCTGTTGGGTTCGTCGACGCTGCATCTGTTCTGCGATCTGTTTGCGATGCTGGCGCGGCGGAACGTGACGATCTGGATGGATGATGCAACTTATCCGATCGCGCGTTGGGGAGCCGATCGAGCTGCGGCTGCGGGCGTGCCGGTGCGGCGGTTTGCGCATCACGACGCGGCGGCGTTGCGGCGGGGGCTGAGTGCAGAGGGGGCGAATCGGCCGGTGATCGTGACCGACGGATTTTGTCCGGTGCGAGGCACCCACGCTCCGCTGCGGGAGTATGCCAGGTGCGCCGCGGCGCGGGACGGGCTACTGGTGGTGGACGACACGCAGGCGCTGGGCGTGTTCGGGCGCGACGCGGGATCGGGAACGGAAACGGCCAGCGCCTACGGGATGGGCGGCGGAGGGTCGCTGCAGTGCTTCGGTCTTTGTGAATGGGATTCTGATTCTCGCGATCGCACCTTTCGCAATACCGATTTTTGCCAGGCGGAAATCGTGGTGGTGAGCTCGCTGGCGAAGGCATTTGGAGCGCCGGTCGCGATGTTGGGAGGAAGCCGGGCCTTTGTGGAGAAGTTCCACGAAACGAGCGCCACGCTGGTGCATTGCAGTCCGCCGTCGGCGGCTGCGATTTCCGCGGCCGGGCAGGCGCTGCAGATGAATCGGGATCTTGGAGACGCTTTGCGCCGGCGGCTGCTGGAGCGAGTCATTCGGTTTCGCCGGAGCTTGGCGGCACTGTTGGCCGCGGACAGTTTGTTTCCGGTGCAGACGTTGAAGTTGCCCGGGCACACCGATGCGCGTGCGCTGTATCGAGAGTTGATAGCTCGCGGAATTCGTTCCGTGCTCCACCGGGATTCGCGGAGTGGCAGTCCGAGAATCAGCTTTGTTCTGACGGCGGGTCATGGGCTCGAGGAAATCGACGGCGCAGTGGAGGGCCTGGTGGTTTGCATGGAGAAGATACGCTCGCCGGCGTGCGTGGGATCTTTGAGTTGATCGGACTTGGTCAACCGAGACTTTTTGATGGGGAATGACCGGATCGAGACTTCTGGGGCGGACCGAGCAGCGCGGAATTTGGCGCGTGCTGCGGGCGGTGCGCAGATCGAACGATAAGAAACGAAGAGGAGGATAAGACAATGGTTCATATGCATGGAGGAGGTGGGCATTTCGGTGGTCACTGGGCAGCGCATTTGGGCGGAAGGCACTTCGGGCACTACGGCCGGCAGTGGGGCCGGCACCGCTTTTTTCGCGGAGGGCAGGGCTCGCAGTTCCCGGATCCGCAGGTGCAGTCGGCGCAGGCGTGTCTGGCGCAGGTGGTCGATCCCTCGGTGCCGCAGGACGGAATTATGGGACCGCAGACGCGGCAGGCGATTCGGCAATTTCAGATGCAGCAGCAAATGCCGCCGACCGGCATGCTCGATCCTGACACCATGAGCGCTCTGCAGAATGCGTGCAGTCCGCAGCAGGCTGCGCCACCTCCGCCACCACCACCACCACCGCCGCCACAGGTTCAGGTGTCGGCGCCGCCGCAGGGAGGAAAGCACTCGCAGGGGCAAGCGCAGGAAGCTTTCCTGGGCGATCTGCTGAACCCGCTCGGCCCCATCGGCGGATTGGTGGGAGGACTTTTCGGCGGCGGCGGATCGCAGCCGCAGCAACCGCCTCCGCCTCCACCGTTCCCGGATGATGGGGGTGGTGGAGAGCCGTGGCGCAGGAGACGCCGCCGGTTCGGGCGTTGGCACCACGAAACCGAGAATGAGTTTCCTTTCGACCGACCGTTCTTCGATTTTCGCGGGCGCGATCGATTCCCGGACGATCGGCGCTGGGATCACGACCGGCGTCCGTGGTGGGACCATGATCGGGAGGGAGAAGTGCGGAGCGACCGGCCTTCCGCTCCAGCCGGAGCGGTGCGACCTCCGGCTGCGGGCGCGGTTGCGGGACGTCCCGTGGCCGATCGTCCGGCCGTCGATCGACCGGTGGTCGATCGTTCGGTCGCCGATCGTTCGGTCGTCGATCGACCGGTGGTTGACCGGACCGTCGTGAACCGGACCATCATCGAGAGGCCTGTCGTGGATCGCACCGTCATCGAACGTCCTGTGATGGAGCGGCCTCTGTTTGCCAGACCGGGGTTCGCGCGACCGGGATTCGATTTCCGGGGGCATGACCGCTTCGCGTTTGGTCGAGACCGCTGGGGCTGGAATCGCGGACGCTGGTTCGGGCGTCCCTGGCGCGGAAGAGACTGGGGCTTTGGATACCCCGGTGGCGGCCCGCAAGTCGCATGGGCGCAGTCTTGCCTGGCACAGATTCTGGGTGCAGGCGTAGTGCAGGACGGAATCATGGGACCGGCCACGCAAGGCGCGATCCAAACCTTTCAGCAACAGCAGCAATTGCCGGTGACCGGCATGCTCGACGGCGCAACGGTGAATGCGCTGCAGGCCGCTTGCGGCAGTCAGATGCCGACATAGCGAGAGACGTTCTTCAACTCGCGGCTGGTCATTCCGCGCGGCGGAACGTTTTCGAAAACGTTTCGCCGCGCATCTTTCAGCTATCCGGTTCGATTGATTCCTCGCATGGTTGCGGTCGTCCCCGCAGCCGTCCGGTGGCGCGGCGCATTTGCAAGGCGCGATCGGTGATGCCGAGGCGGCTCGCGGCTTTCTGCAGATTGCTGCCTTCGGACTGGACCGCAATGCGAATCGCGGTTTCCGCGGCAGCGCGAGTGATTTCTTTCAGGCAAGCCCCAGTGGCCAGGGCATTCGAGATGGAACGCTCGAACGCTTCGTCGGGCCAGGGCGACGGTCCGGTCCGCTCACTCTCGCCCTCCAGCGCGGGCGGACGCTCGTCTTCTGGAATGTCGCCGGCGGTGATGGGGCCGGGCCCGGCGTGACGATGCGCGATTCTCTCAATGAGTTGGCGAAGCTGGCGAACGTTGCCGTCGTAGCTGTGCTGCACCAGATATTCGCTGACCGCGGCGTCGAACTCCGGCGCGTTGCCGGAAAAATAATCGCTGAGAAAATGGCGGGCCAGCGGGAGGATGTCGCCTCTGCGATCGGTGAGCGCCGGAGTGCGGACGATGCAGCCGCAGATGCGGTAATAAAGATCGAGGCGAAACTGGCCGCGGTGCACACACTCTTCCAGATTCCGGTTGGTGGCGCAGACTAGACGAAAATTTGTTTTCTGCCAGACGTTTCCGCCCACGCGCTTATAAGTTTTTTCCTGAATCGCGCGCAGCAGTTGGGCCTGCAGGCCGAGCGGGACTTCTCCGATTTCGTCGAGCAGCAGGGTTGCGCCATCGGCCATGGCGAATGCGCCTTCGCGCTGCAGGTGAGCGCCGGTGAAGGCTCCGCGCTCGTGGCCGAAGAATTCGCTGCCGGAAAGTTCGGGCACCAGTGAGGCGCAATCGACGGTGACGAGTTCCTTGCGAAATTTGTTCGCGGCGCTGGGGGTGGCGCACACCGCGCTGACAAGTCTCGCCAGCAATTCTTTGCCGGTTCCGCTTTCACCGGTCAACAGGATTGGGATCGAGGAGAAGCGCGCGGCCTCAATGACCTTGCGGATGACCGCGAGCCAGGCGGGGCTGTCGCCGATGAGCGACTCCTGCGCCACGGTGCGCTCGGCGAGTTCGTCGATTTCAAACCAGCGCTGGAATTTTGCGGAGAGCTGAGCGGCGCCGCTGCCGCCGCTGGCCCACAGCAAGACGTCGGACGCTCCCGCATGCAGCAGTCGCCAGATGATTCCGGTATCGACTGCGAACGAGGAAGCAGTCACCGCCAGAACGCGGCGGCGGGGATCGCAGCGTGCTTCATGCAGCGCGGCGAACAGGGGCTCATCCACCTTTTCGAAGCAGACGACGCCGTATGGCCCCAGCACATCGGTTTCGATGGGGATGGCACTCGCGCCCAGAGCTGCGCGCAGTTCGGCTGCGAACGATTCCCGGCATTGACATGATCGGAACCATGTCGCGCGGGGCGCTTTCATTTGTGCGTCGGCTTGCACTCGCAACTTCCTCGCGCCAGAGGCCAACTTCGTGCACTGCGCAAATCAATGCCGCGTTGGGAAAAGATCGACGATAGCGGAAGCTGGCGACTCTGCGAGCCGCCGGCTGAATAGAGCAGCCGCCATTGTGGGATCGTTACAAGTTCTTCAGTGGATCGTGCACGAACACTTCTCCTCGTTGCAAAGTGTCGGTCGATAACCTGGTCTTGGGAGGAATGTAAAGCGAGGGGAATTTTCGGCATTTTCCGACAACCCGGTCCCCAGGGATCGTAAATTCTGATCCTTGTTTTGAAAATGGAACACGCATCGCTGATCGCGGAGCGCGGGAAGGTCCTCAAGCGGTTGCGCGGGCGAAGGTTAGCCTTCACTGAGCTTGCGATTTTGAGTCGTGGCCCAGCCTGTGGATATTGTCCACTGGCAGGCGCGGCTTGTTCGGAAATCCGGAATTCGTGAAATGGTGAGTTGCTCTCCGCTACGCCGGGACGTCGAGCCAGCTTCGCGACTGATGGCTTTTTAATTCGGCCTCGAGGATTTTCAGTTGGCGCAGGCCGTCGGTGAATTGCGGATATTCCGGCGTGGCAGTCGGTGCGGAAATCGAGCCGTAGAATCTGCGGAAGACTTGTTTGAAAGTGTCGTCATAGCCCTCGCTGTGGCCGCCGGGAAGGTCGGCGAAACCGCGCGCAGAGGGCTTCAGCAGCGACGGATCTTTGATGTAGATCTGATTGGCGACGTCGCGATGGCCCGCCCAGAGTTCGTCGGGGCGTTCCTGGTTCCACGCCACGGAAGATTTGGTGCCGTAGATTTCGATGCTGAGTCCATTTTTTCGTCCGGCGGAAACCTGGCTGGCAGTCATGCTGCCGCGAGTGCGAGTTCCCATGCGGAACATTACGGCGCCGAAGTCTTCGGTGTCGACTGGAGTTTCAATGTAGTCTTCCGGACCTAACATTTTGTTGGCGAATGTTTCCACGGAATGTTTGGGCTGCTTGCGCGTGGGATGAAAGGTTTGCAGGTCGGCGCAGAGCGAACTCACGCGCAGGCCGGTAACATGCTCGGCCATATCAAAAAAGTGGGAGCCGATGTCGGCCATGCAGCGCGACGGGCCTCCGGCTTTGGTTTCGACGCGCCAGTTCCAGTCGGTGTCGTAGAGCAGCCAGTCCTGCGAGTACGTGCCCTGCACCACGAGGATTTCGCCGAGATCTCCGGCTTCGCGCATGGCGCGCATCTGCTGCACCATGGGGTAGTAACGCAGGTTGTGGCAAACGCAGTTGCGCAGGCCGAGTTTTTTCGCGAGCGCGACGAGTTCTTCGCCTTCGGCGACGCTGGTGGCCAGCGGCTTTTCGCAGAGCACGTGCTTGCCGGCGTTAAGTGCGTCTTTGGCCATGGAGAAATGTTGCGCGTTGGGCGTGCACACGTGGACGGCTGCGATGGCGGGGTCGCGCAGCACTTCGCGATAGTCGGTGGCGATCGTCGAGACGTTGAAGCCGGTGCCGAGACGGCGTGCGGCGTCGGCGTTTCTGCCGACGATGGCGGCGGCTTCGACGGATTCGGTGCGGCGGACAGCTTCGAGGTGTACGCGGCCCATGAAGCCGGTGCCGAAGATTGCGGTCTTGATCATAATTGTCTTTTCTGGCGGCTGAAGCCGCGGTTATTGTTTTGAGGGGCTTTGCGGCGCGGCCTCAAGCCGAGCCCTTTCAAAGCCTAGTTCCGATGCGGCTTTAAAGGCGCGACAAACTTTTCGCTCGCCTAAGTCCACCAGGCGGCGCCGGCTTGGTCGCGGATCACGATTCCGTTGAGAAAATTAGCCGCCTTCGTCAAGCCCTCTTCCGGCGAGAGCAGACTGTCTTCGTGTTCGATCGACAACACGTAGTCGTAGCCGAACATGCGCAGCGTGGAAATCAGTTCGCTCCAGAATTCGGCGCCGTGGCCGTAGCCGCAGGTGCGGAAGATCCAGGCGCGGTCGCGTTCCTGCGTATAGGGCTTGGTGTCGAGCACGCCGGTGCGCGGCAGGTTGGCGGAATAAATCTGCGTATCTTTGGCGTGGACGTGGAAGATCGAATCCTGCAGCACCCGCACGGCGGCGATGGGATCGATGCTCTGCCAGAAAAGATGGCTGGGATCGTAATTGCAGCCGACGCCCGGTCCGGCGATGGAACGCAGGCGCAGCATCGTCTCCGGGTTGTAGACGACGAAGCCGGGGTGCATCTCGACCGCGATCTTCACGCCGTGGTCGGCGGCGAATTTTGCGTGCTCGATCCAATACGGCGTGACGACTGCGTTCCATTGCCAATCGAGTACTTTGAGATAGTCGGGCGGCCACGGGCACGTGACCCAGTTCGGAGCGGTTGAGTTGGGCGAATCGCCGGGGCATCCCGAGAAGTCGATCACAACCGGAACGCCGAGTTTTTCGGCGAGCAGAATCGTCTTGCGACTGGTTTCCTGATCGCGTTTGGCGCGGGCTTGATCGGGATGAAGCGGGTTGCCGTGACAACTTAACGCGCTGATGGTTACTCCATGGTCCGCCAGCGTTTTCTTGAATTCCGAAAGCGCCGCGGGATTGTCGAGCATGGAAAGCTTACAGTGGGAATCGCCCACGTAGTTTCCCGTGCCGAGTTCAACGGTGGTGATCTGGACGGCCGCAAGTTTCTTGAGCACCACGGCGAGCGGCAATTGCGAAAGCAGGGGAGTGAAGACTCCTACGCGCATAGCGGTTTGTTTCTCCTCGGGCTCTTATCCTAAATGTAGGAATCCGAATGTGCGAGCGAAGTACGAAGCCAGTTGTGAAACGGGTCATTCTACCGCAGCCGGGTATGTTACCTTTATGGTTTTGAAGGAGAACCTGTGCGCCCTACTCGAAATGCTCTGTTTCTCGCCTCGCTGGTGCTGATTGTGGCTGGAGTTACATTCGCGCAGAATCAGCCGGCTGTGGATCCCTCGCTTCCGCCTCCGCCGCATGAAAAAACGGTGCGGCTCAAACACATTCTGGTGATCGGCCAGACCAAGGGTTGGGAGCACGACTCGATTACCGATGGAATGGTGGCGATTTATGAAATGGGCCGCGACAGCGGGCTGTGGGACGCCATGCTGCGCACCGATGTGGGATCGATCACGAAAAAGAAGCTGGATAAGAACGCGAAAAATCTCGACTACTTCGACGCGATCGTGTTCGTCAGCACAACCGGCGAGCTCGATCTGGACGACAGCCAGAAGAAAGATATGATGTCGTTCATTCATGACGACGGGAAGGGATTCGTGGGCGTACATGCGGCGCTCGATACGAATTACAAGTGGCCGGAGTATGGCGAGATGATCGGGGGGTGGTTCGATCAGCACCCGTGGTTCACGTTTAACGCACCCATTATTAATGAAGATCCGAGTTTTCCGGCGGTGCGGCATTTTCCGAAGGCGTTCATCAAGTACGACGAGATTTATCAGCCGAAGGAATGGTCGCGCGACAAAGTGAACGTGCTGCTGAGTCTGGATCCAACGAAATTGAATTATTCGGACAACCCGCGCGTGCACCGCACGGATCATGATTTCGCGGTGGCATGGGACAAGATGTATGGCAAGGGACGGGTTTTTTATTCGACGCTGGGGCACACGCAGGAAGCGTGGAGCGATCCCGATGTCCGGAAGATGTATTTTGAAGCGATCAAGTGGACGCTGGGCATGACGGAAGGCGGCACAGCGTCGCATCCGCGGCCACAGTCGTCCGGGGAAGGGCACTGAGGCCGGCCATGAAATTTTTCCGATCGATTTCTTCCGGGAGTGTTTTGTTGTCGGGCGCGCTGGTTGTGACCGCTGCCATGGCGGCGGCGCAAGCAGCTCCGGGGGTGCCGGTTCCGGCCGTACCGGCACCGAGCGCGGAGACTCAGGCTGCGCCGGCTCACAGATCGTATCCGCCGGATTTGGTGAAGAGCGGCCGCGATTTGTTTCGGCAGGACTGTTCGTTTTGTCATGGGCGGGACGCGGGCGGTGGAGAGACCGGTCCGGATCTGACGCGATCGAAGCTGGTGGCCGCGGACGTGGATGGAGAAAAGATCAGCATCGTGGTGCGCAATGGCCGTCCGGATAAAGGCATGCCGCCGTTTGACCGCAGCGAAGAACAGATTGCCAGCCTGGTCGCGTACATTCACACGCAGCAGTATCGCGCGCTGACCAGAACCGGCGGACGTAAAGGCGTCGATGTTGCCGACCTGCAGACTGGAAATGTTGAGGCTGGAAAAAAATATTTCGAAGGCGCGGGGGGCTGCGCTACTTGTCACTCGCCGACCGGCGACCTGGCCGGCATCAATTCGCGCCTCCGCGGCCTCGAGCTCGAGGAGCAGATGCTGTATCCGAAGCACGCGAAGTCAAAAGTCGCAGTCACTTTGGCCTCGGGGCAGATAGTTTCCGGCACGCTGGCTTATCGCGACGAGTTTACGATTGGGATGATTGATTCCACTGGTTCGTATCGATCGTGGCGGACCAGCGATGTGCAGTATAAGGTGGACGATCCCGCGAATGCGCATGTGGAACTGTTCAGCAAATACACGGATGACGACGTTCACAATCTGATGGCGTATCTGCAGAGTTTGCGTTAGCGGGCAAGTGATTCTGCGGCGGTTGAGTGGAAAGGTTCAAGGGGTCCCAAGTCGACATGAATTTTCGGAAAGCGTTCTTCCTACTTGCCGTCAGCGCATTGATCGCGATGGCGCTGCCTGGAGTGATGTTCTCGCAGGGTGTGGATGCGCAAATGCTGCTGCATCCGCCGGCAAACAGCTGGCCGGGATATCACGGCGACTATTCCGGCCGGCGGCACAGCTCACTCACGCAGATCACGCCCAAGAACGTGAAAAATCTGAGCCTGGCCTGGGCGTTCCAGACCGAACAGACGACGCCGATTAAAGCCTCGCCGCTTTTGGTGGACGGCATTTTGTATTTCACCGTTCCGGATAACGTATGGGCGCTCGATGCGCGGTCGGGACATCAGGTCTGGCATTACTCCTATCCGCGGGGGTCGGGGGAGCACATCGGGCATCGCGGCGTGGCGATGTATAAGAGCTATCTTTATTTTCTGACTCCCGACGCGCACCTGGTGTCGCTCGATAGCAGAAATGGAAGCGTGCGCTGGATTATGCAGGTGGCCGATTCAACGAAGGGTTACTGGACTGGCATGGCGCCGCTGGTCGTGGGCAACCACGTGCTCATTGGAGTCTCGGGCGATTTCGATAACCTGAGCGGATATATTCGGTCGATCGATCCCGAGACGGGCGCGACGCAGTGGCAATGGGATTCGACCCCTCCCGCGGGAACGCCCGACCAGACTACCGGCGGTATGACGTGGATGACAGGCACGTATGATCCCGATCTGAATCTGGTTTACTGGGGAACGGGGAATCCGACTCCGGTGCTGAAGGGGACGACGCGGCCGGGGGATGATCTTTATACGTGCAGCATTGTTGCGTTGAATCCGGATACGGGCAAGCTGGCGTGGGCGTTTCAGCCGTCGCCGCACGACACCCACGACTGGGATGCCGTCGAAACTCCAGTGCTGGTGGATGGAGATTTTCACGGCGCGCCGAAGAAGATGCTGATGCAGTCTTCGCGCAATGGCTACTTCTTTGTGCTGGATCGAACGAACGGAAAGAGCTTGTTGACCGTTCCGTTCGGGCCGGTGAACTGGGCAACGGGAATTGACAAGAGAGGCGAACCGATTCCGAATCCTGCCAAAGAGCCTGCGCCGGATGGACGGCTGATTGCGCCGGACGAGGGCGGGATGACCAACTATCGCTCGCCCAGCTTCGACACGAAGACCGGGCTGTTTATTGTGGATGCGCACCCAAGTTGGAGCATTTATTTTTCCAAGCCGGCGGATGGCGCGTATGGCTGGGCGGGTGCGGACTACGACGTTTGGGGCAAGGGCGTGATTGAAGCCATCGACTACCAGACCGGCAAGATCCGCTGGAGCCATGAGCTTGGGCCGGAATCTGGTTCAGGAGTTTTGACGACGGATTCGGGCCTGACCTTCACCGGCGATGGCCACGGAAATTTTCTCGCGCTCGATTCACGCGATGGCAAGACGCTGTGGCACGCGGGGTCGGGTTCGTACATTGCGAGTTCGCCCACCACTTATGAACTCGATGGCCGCCAATATCTGCTGACCAGCAGCGGCGGCGTGCTGTTTGCGTGGGCGCTTCCGCAGCCGTGAGTTCTAAATAAAGCGAAGCGGGCCAAAATGAATAAGGGAGGAGTCATCGACTCCTCCCTTTTTTTTCCTAGCGGAGCTTTAAAAAACGAAGCGCAGGGCGAACTGCATGAAGCGCGGTGTGGTCAGCGTCGATTGATACTTGCCGAATTCTGAGGCGTCGAAGGAGAGCGAGGGTTGAGCCGCGCGCACATCGTAGCGCACCGAGTTCGTCAAGTTGAAAGTTTGCCAGGTGAACTCCAGACGCCGCTGCTCGCCCAGGGAGAACTCCTTGCTCAATCCGGTGTCGATGTTGAACATGCCGTCGCCGATCACGTTATTGCGGACGCCGGATTCACCGGGCCACTCAGGACGGAAAGCGGCTTCCGCCAGGTCCGGGTGTTGGAAAATGTCGGGGCCGATGCCCACGCCATTCACCACCGCATTTTTCGGATTGGACGCGACTGGAGCCGGCCCGTTGGGCTCGGCGTCGCCCTCGATGTTCCAGTTGGTGGCCCAAGTGAAGCCGTTGTCGATAGTGATGGGGAAGCCGCTGGTCCAGCGGAAGACGCCGGAGGTGTGCCAGCCGCCGATTACTGCGTTGACGGCGCGGCCCGCGTTTTCGGCGAGTCGCTGGCCTTTGCCAAAGGGCAGGCGATAGACGAGGTTGGCGTTGATCTGGTGGTAGGCGTTGAAATCGGAGAGGCCGCGCAACGACAGCGGATCCCAGGAGTTGATGACAATTCCGCCGCCGTTCAAGTCGTCGCCGGTTCCACCGGTTCCTTCATAAGGACCGACGCGCTCGGCGGCCGAGGCTTCGTCGAACGATTTCGAAAAGGTGTAATTGAACTGCCCTTGCAGGTTGGCATTCAAACGGACCTGGTAGGTAACCTGCAACGCGTTGTAGGCAGACGTGCCGATGTTGCGCCACGCGTAGAGTGACGCGAACTGATCGTGAAAGAAACTGTAGGGACCGTTCTTGCTGTTCGGAGTATCCATGCCGGTGACGGAGCCGGGCAGGTCCAGCAGAAACAGAGAGAAGGTTTCGTTATGTGGATAGCAGGTCCAGAGTTCATAGATGGCCTGCGTGGCCGTGGGAACGCGAGGGAATCTGCCACCTGCGCAGCCTCCACCGACTTGGCTTGAAGTCACGGTATTCCACTGGGGAAAGATATTTTCGAAGAACGGTATGGGCTTGATCTGCTCGACGTTGGTGCCATTCGCCGCCGCTTGTGACAACATGGTCGCTGCCTGGAAATAAGTCGTCTTGCTCGAAGGATCCGTAAGATTCGCGGGCATGGCCAGATCGACCTGCATGGGCAGACGCCGTCCTATGCTGCCGACATACGCGACCTGGAGCGAAGAATGCGGCGTGAGTTGGCGCGAGAGCGAGAAATTGAAGACGTGCGCGTAGGGGGTCTTCAGAGTTTGATCGAGTCCCCAGTTGATGGCGAAGTTGGTATTGCTTGGAGTGTAGGGGAAGCCGCCGGCTGGCGTAGGGCCGAACAAGCAACTCGGTCCGCTCAGAGTCGCGCAGGGCGCGGGCAGGCAGGACGCATTCGATCCTCCCGGAATAAGGCAGGTAAAGCGCGGAGCCCCTGCGACAGTGACCACGCCGGCGGGATTTCCGATATCGGTGGAAACGCCCAGAGAACCATGTTGATCGAAGCTGTTCACGATCGGAATGCCGAAGTGGTCGTAGGTGATGCTGTAGCCGGCGCGGATGGAGAACTGATCTTTCTTGCCGAAAATCTTGGAGAGCCAGCCGTCGCCAGTGTCGGGCGCCCAGGCTACGGCGATGCGCGGAGAGAAATCGTCGCGGTCCCAGTTCCACAGTCCGGGACCGTGATTCTTGGGCCCGCCCAGCACGAAAGAAATTTCGCCGGCGCTGTTGGCGGACAATCCCTGTGAGGCTAGTTTTGCGGTGTCATTGAACCAGTCGGCGACATTCTGATTGGTGCAGCCGCCGCTGGCAGCTTCCACGCAGGGCGCGACCTGCAATCCATTGGTTTCGTAGGGCGGCGCTTCGAGCACCCAGCGCAGGCCGTAGGTGAGCGTCAAACGAGGCGTCACCCGCCACGTATCCTGCCCGAAGAACTCGTAGTTATTAATGGCGTAGCGGCGGTTGATGGGCGTTCCCTGCGAGAGCGCGGTGCCGTCACGGGCGAAGTTATAGATGCCGTCACCTTCAGCGAAAATTCCCAGCAGGATTCCGGCCGCACCGTCATAGTTCGGGCCAAAGCTGGGATCGACGGAAGGAAAGCCGTTGTTGGCGGGATCGAGCGGGCTGGGAGTGTTGGCGATTCCTCCGGTGTTGAGATAGACCGGGTTGGTCTGCACGTCGGAGAACGAGTTGGCGTAGCTGGTGTGGTTGTTGCGAATGATGAGGAAATCGGCGCCGAATTCAAACGTGTGATTTCCGTGAGTCCAGTTCAAGTTGTCGCCGAACTCGTTGGTGGGAACGAAGTAAATCGTGGAGCGGGTAAAAGGATATAGATCGGAAAGTCCGCTCAGAAAAATCCCCGGATTGTTAGAAGTGCCGGCGTTCTGGCCTCCCTGGCGGATGTAGCCCCAGTGAAAATCGTTGACCAATCGAGGAGTGAGGAGCGAGGTGAGTCCGATGGTCAGACCCCGGCTGTCATCTACCAGCGTATTGGAGGCGGGCTGGCCAGGGAACTCCTGCTGTTGCGGATTATTTTCATTCTGCGTCTGCCCGCGCACGAAAAGGGTTTCCGAGCCGCTGGAGTCGATGTGCCAATCACCTTTGAGAATGTAGGTGTTCCAGGTGGAGTCCGCGTTGGAAGAGAAGCGATAGCCCAGCGTGTTCAAGCCATCGCCAGCATTTTCGTTGGATGCCGGATACTGATTGAGGACGGCTTCAACGGCTGCGTTAGGGCCGATTCCGAGAGGGTCCATTCCGGTGATTTGCGTCGGCCCCAACGCATAATATCCCGGGGCCACCCCGCTAACGCCGTTGACGGTGCCGCCGGGACAGGTAGTGGTATCGAGGCTGCCGTCCGAATTGAGAGTGCACAAATATTGAAGATTGCCCTGCTGCAGTGCTGCGCTCGGTACGGTGCGCAACGCGCTGGTGCCCTGCGCCTGCCGCTTTCCTTCATAGTTGGCGAAGAAGAACAGGCGGTTCTTTTTGATGGGGCCGCCGAAGGTCGCGCCGAATACGTTGTATAAAAGTTTGGGCGCCGTATTGGATTCGCCACTCGATAACTGGGAATCCTTGATGAAGGGATCGTTGGCGCTGAAAATAGTATTGCGGTTGTACTCGTAGGCCGAACCGTGAAAGTTGTTGGTGCCGCTCTTGGTGACCAGAGCGACTTGTGCGCCGCTGGAGTAGCCGGAGTCTGCATTGGCGTTGGCGGTGGTGACGCGGAATTCTTCGACCGAATCGGGCGGGATATTCAGGACGCTGGTAAAGGCGTAGCCGTTGTTCTGGTCGTTGACGCCGATGCCATCGAGCGTGACGTTCGATTGGTCGCTGCGCAGGCCGTTTACCGCGCCGCTGCGCGTGTCAGTATCCTGATCCAGTTCGTTTCCCAGGTAGGCGACACCGGGCTGCAGGCTGAGCAACTGCACTACGTTGCGGGCGGCGATGGGCAATTCATCAATCTGGTTTCCCTCGACAACGTTACCCAGTGATGCATCCGTTCGGTTGATGAGCGGCGCTTCGCCTTCGACGTTCACCGATTGCTGCACTCCGGCAACCTGGAAGCGAATCGGGATGGTGGAGGGCAATTTGACCTGGAGTGTGACTTTCGACAACACATAAGGAGTGAAGCCAGCCGCTTTGGCCTCCAGTCGATAGTCGCCGGGAGGGATGTCGAGGAACTGGTAAAATCCGGCAGCGTTGCTGGTGGTGCTGCGCTGCGATCCGTTTGCAGGGTCGGTCAAAGTGATCGTCGCACCGGCGACCGCTGCACCGGAGGGGTCGGCAACGCTCCCGTTCAATTGACTGGTGGACTGCGCCGACGCCAGCGCGGTGAAGATCGCCAAAACCGCGGATGCGAGAATCGCGCGTTGCACTACGCGCAGAAATTGAAGGCCGCACTTATTCCACCGCTGCTGCCCGGTGCTCATTTGCCGCTGGATCCGCCTCATCGCCATGGCCTCCCAGGAAGAAGACAACGCCAGACGAAGACAAGGGTGATCAATCACACTTGTGCTCTGCGAGCGCCCGCTTGTGCCTTGCATTTCCTGTGTTCTGGGTCGGATGTGAAACACGTCCCGTCCGAGTGCCGCGGATTATACCCGAAGTCGATGCGAACCATCATGCAGAAAAAACGAGCGCCCGATCCTGCTAAACTCAATCAAATCTCAAAGGAGACTGGAAGATGAAAACCAAGAACCTGGTTCGCGCTGCTCTGACGATCGTGATTCTGACGACTCTGGTTTACGCCGCAGACGACGTGGTCAGCGCTGTCCATGGAACCGTAACCAAGCTGGACTCTGCCACCAAAACGATGGTCGTAAAGACCAAGGATGGCACGGAGCATACGATTAAGTTCGCCGACAAGACCACCGTCCACGGAGTCAAGGCCGGCGCCGACGCGACCGCCGCAGGCTCCAAAGACTTTGCTCACGGGATCAAGGAAGGTTCGGAAGTCGTGGCCCATTACACCGCGAAGGGAACTGAGAAGACTGCGGTCGAAGTGGATGATGTGGGCAAAGACGGAATCAAGTCGGTGGACGGGTCCATCATGAGCATCGATCGCGCTGGCAAGACGGTCGCGGTCAAGACTGCGGACGGCACCGAGGAAACATTCAAGCTGTCCGGTCACGCCGCCGCCGATGCGGGCAAAGACATCGCCAAGGGATCGGAGAAGACGACCAAGGTGACGGTTTACTACACGGAAGCAGCCGGCAAGAAAACCGCACACTTCTTCGAGAAACTCTAAGGCAGTCTGGCCGCGACATCTGAAGCGAAAAATGGCGGAAGCGAGTGGGGGTCGAACCCACCGGTGACAGGATTGCCTGCCGCCCGCCGGTTTTGAAGACCGGGACGATCACCGGACCGCATGCGCTTTCCATCTTGTTGATAAATAAGCAACTTACAACCAACACTAAAGTACCATTGCTGGCAAGTTTACTGGCACGTAGAATAGTTGCATGAAAAGCAACTACCAGCGCGGCACCATCTACGAGGCCAGCAACAGCTTCTTTGTGCGCTACTCCGTCAATGTTGATGGGGTGAAGAAACGTGTCTCGCATAAGCTGTGTGACCGTGATGCCGAGCATGATTCTACAACGTGCCCAGCAGTGCTTGCTCTGCGTGATGAACTCATGGTCACCACACGCAGACCTGTTCCTCAACCAACCAACGAAGTGCTCATCCCCGAATATTGGGAAAAGACCTATCTGCCCACTGTGAAGGCAGGTCTGAAGCCGAGCACCGTTGATGGGTATGAGCAGATTTGGAAGCAGTTCTTGCAGGATCACTTCACCGGGCGCACCTTCCGCGAGTATGAACCGCACCATGGCAACAAGTTGCTTAATGACCTCGTTGTCCGCAAGTATGGACGACGCACACTCGCCCACATTCGCAGCCTAGCCTCTGGCATCTTCACCCACGCCTGCAACGACGGACTGTTGCAAAGCAACCCTTGGCGCAACGTGAAGACCAAAATTAAACCACCCAAGCCGAAGGACGGAGCAGACTACACGCTCACCGAACTCATGGACATCGTGAACAACAAGCTGACACGCATTGACGCGCAACTCATCGTGTGTCTTGCAGGTCTGATGGGGTTGCGGCCTTCGGAAATCGTTGCCCTGTGTTGGGAAGACGTGAATCTCAAAGCAGGCAAGTTGCGATTGCACCAAGCATACGTGCGAGGTCACCTCGGAACCACGAAGACTGACATTGATGTCAACCTGCCGATGTTGAAGATGGTGATTGGCCTCTTCAAGTCGTGGCATGAACAGAGCGGCAAGCCTGATGGGGGTTGGGTATTTCCAAACCAAAGTGGTGACCCCATCAACATCAGAGATTACGTTGTCGTTGTGCTCAGACCGGCCATTGGCAAGAAGCATTGGAAATCGCTCTACGCTTTCAGACGCGGTGCAGGCACGATTCTCACCGAGTTGACCGGCAACCCCATCGCCGCGCAACAAGCACTGTGTCACCTTGATCTGAGCACCACCATGCGGCACTACATCAAGACCAAACGCTCTGCATTGGCCGAAGGTATTCAGATGTTGGATGAAAGACTTGCACTGAGCAAGTAGGTTGAAAACTAACATCGAATCACTTTGCACACTGTTAAACTTTGAGTACCGCAAGGGTTTGAGTATCAACGTGATCTTGCCGGTTTCTCGGCTCTGAGCGAAGCTGACTGTGTTGGCAGGCAGTCAAATCAGATTCGATGGGAGACACGACAATGGCGAAGATGACAGAGCAACAGAGACTCGAAGCTTGGCATCGCAGGCCATTGTCAAAGCGTTGTTTTACACCGCAGAAGGTGTTGCTTCGCTGGCGATGTTCAACTATGGGTCAGCCGCTCAGTATTTTGAAGCGGCAGGTGAGATGGCCGTTGTGGGTGCTGCGGCAGGTATTGCGGCTCGCTCAATGGTTGGATCAGGTTCAAACGGCAACACACAGCAACAACATAACTCTAACAGCGATACCGGCTCAAGCAACCGCTCAGGTGGTGGGTCTGTGGTGGGTGTGCAGGGCTTCGCCAAGGGTGCGTTGATTACGTCACCAACGTTGGCAATCATCGGTGAAGACCGACAGAACCCCACCGAGGCCGTGTTGCCTCTTGATGATGACCGAGCCATGGGCAAGATACGTGAAGGTCTTGGCTCTAACGGTGGAACACATCTTCACTTTCACGGTCCTGTGATTGGTGCAAGTGATGTGGCCCACTTGACCAAAACAATTTCCCGAGCCGTTAAAGACGGCAAGGCCGTGCTCACCGCAAGCAACTCACTGCGGTTAACAAAGAGGTCAGCATGATTACACTCTTCATCGTTGAAAGCATCATCATGTTCGCTGCGGGGTGGTTGTTCGGTGTGAAGAGATATGACAAATATCTTGCCGAGCAAACCAAGGTGGTCAGGCAACTCAACGAGGCACTGAGCAAAGCAACAACATTGATGGGGGCACAGTCCTCACTCATCAATGTGTTGGGCGAGGAAAACAAACGGCTCAAGGGCCAACCCATCGCAAGTTGACATCTGGTAAGCCGTTGAGTCGAGGCCGGTGTGATGTTCCCGCACCACACCTGCACTCGGTACAGCCAACGGCCTCTGGTGAAGCGGGTGTGTAGGCCGCGCACGATTCATCTCTGCTGAGGTGCGTCACGCGGCCTGCCCGTTCCTTTAAGCGGCAACCACAGAGGCAGGAGAAGTGCCGTGTTGGTTCGTGATCCTCTGCACGTAGCAATCCTCGTGAACGGCCTTGCCTTTTTCATCAGCACACAGATCGACACTCAGGTCGAGTGGCTTGCTGCAAATTATGCAAGTTGTTTCTGGGAAAGGGTGACCACGCATAGTACCTCGTTTGGACGGTCACAAGAAGTTTAGGTCGAAGGAGAGAACAGGACTGAGCAATTCGGATCAGTTGTTAGATTTTCGCTTGCGGGTGGGTTTTGGTTCGCGTGGGTGTTTAGCGCAAATATGCGAAGCAAACTCCTTGTCGCGGTTCGACTCAAAGTCCTGCTTCATTCCGTTCAAGGTCTTTCCGATAGGCGGACCCTCAGAGTTGAAGACCCACGCACATTGCGAACAGCCCCAACCGCGAAAGTGCGTTTGGTCTATCCACACCATCTCACGCATGATCGCGCATTATACACACAAGGGAGTAACCAACATGGACATCTTAACTGCTCAGGAAGTTGCAGCAATGTTGCGGATCAGCAAGCGACAGGTGTACGAGTTGACGAAGGAGAGTGAGAACGCCATCCCTTGCGTCAGGATTCGCACCTCGGTGCGTTTCCGCAAGAGCGATGTTGATGGGTGGGTTGATTCGTTGGTGAACAACAAAGCCGCGTGACGTGCAATTATTCCATCACCTGCGGCCTGCCGAGGCCGTATAGCAAAATGGTCTTCCGAGCCTTCCTGCGTTCCTCAGCCGGATAGCTGTATTTCACTTTCTTACCTCTTACAACTTTCATCGTGTCTTCGTGAACCAACTTCGCGTGTTCAATTCTTTCCAGCAATTCTTTGTCTGTCAGTTTGCTTTTCACGTTGGACCTCTACCAACAGAGACTAGCAACCACGCGAGGTGATTCCAATTACTCTTAGGTGGGGCGAACAAAAGGCCGACCAAATTTCAACCAACCACAGCAGCCTTGCATGTTGAAAAACTTACTGGCAATTCTACTGGCACGAACGACGTGAAACCCCGCTTTTCCATGCGCTATATGCGCTGTCTTCCTCTGTAAACTGTTGATTCTACGTTCTTTCCGCGATTTGAAGACCGGGACGATCACCGGACCGCATGCGCTTCCGTTAAGACACGAACTGGCCACGGATCGGCACGCATTTCCGCGGATCAGAACCGGGAATTGCAAATCAAGATCGAGATCCGTTTTGATCCGTGTTGATGCGTGGCCAATTTCTTCCGCGCCGATTATCCTACGCCGATCTGGACTACTTCGGTTGCGGGGTGGTTCGCAGGTACGGTTTGATGGTTTTGAAGCCGGGGAACTTCTGCGCGGCTTCGTCGTTGGAGACGGCTGGCGTGATGATGACGTCGTCGCCGGGCTTCCAGTTCACTGGCGTTGCGACTTTGTGTTTCGCGGTGAGTTGCATGGAATCGATGACGCGCAGGATTTCGTCGAAGTTGCGGCCGGTGGTCATGGGATAGCTGATCTGGAGTTTCACTTTCTTGTCGGGGCCGACGACGAAGACGGTGCGCACGGTGGCGTTGTCGGCGGCGGTGCGGCCTTCGCTGGTTTCTCCGGCGCTGGCGGGCAGCATGCCGTAGAGTTTGGCGATCTGGAGTTGCGGGTCGCCGATCATCGGATAGTTTACTTTTGCGCCCTGGGTTTCTTCGATGTCGGCGGCCCACTTGCCGTGGCTGCTGACGGGGTCGACGCTCAGGCCGATGATCTTCGTATTCCTCTTGGCGAATTCGGGTTGCAGCTTGGCCATGTAGCCGAGTTCGGTGGTGCAGACGGGCGTGAAGTCTTTGGGGTGGGAGAACAGGACGGCCCAGCCGTCGCCGATCCAGTCGTGAAAGTGGATGGTGCCCTGCGTGGTTTCGGCGGTGAAATCGGGGGCCGTGTCGTTGATGCGGGGAACGCTGTGGGTTTCGCTGGCGGTCGCAGTGGTCATGATTGTCTCCTCGTAGTTTTTAAAAGTCTATCATGTTGCTCGGGTTTCGATTGATCCCGTTCCCCCTGTTGATTCGGGAATCGGTCGCAAAAATAAACCCACCCGCATTACCGGGTGGGCTGGGATTAGATCTGTCTGATTCCCTAACCACACGCCGGCGCCGGACGACAACAACACATGGCACAGGCGGTGGATGGAAAAATCATGGGTTAAGGATAGAAGCCGAGGCTGCCAGTGTCAAACGGGAGGGAGAAAAGAAAATCCCCACTTCTCGCAGAAGACGCGAGAAATGGGGCACCCAACGTTCGAACGATTATCCTTTAACGATCTTCTTTTGTGACGCGTCCCAGACGGCGACGTCGTTGTTGAAGTACGAGAAGTTCGCCAGGTGGCAGCCGATGGCGGCGTGGTTGCCGAAGACTTCGTTCTCGGCGACCGGTTTACGCGTGCGCACCGCGTTGTAGAAGTTGGCCTGGTGATCGACGGTATCGCTGTAGCCGGGAGGGGTGGCGTAGGACTCGCCTTCTTCGTCCACTGCCGACTTCAGGGCTGCGGTATCGGGATGTTCTTCGTGCCACTTCTGCAGATACTGGTCGCGCAATGCCTTCGGCCATCCGCCGATGGAATAGCCTTCGGGCTGCGGGCGCGTGTCCTGCGGCTTGTAGCTCAGGGTCGCGTCTTTGATGATCATCGTGCCCTTGGTGCCGTAGAAGCCGATGAACTCTCCGCCGTCGTTGTTCAGGTTGCAGCGCAGGGTGACGCGGCAGTTGGGATAGTCGTAGAGCGTTTCGATGAGGTCGGGGAACTCGCGTCCGTTTGCTTTGAAGTGAAACAGGCCTCCGGAAGACTGGGCGCGCAGCGCCGGTTCTTTGATGCCGGTGATGAAGTGAATGCCGGAGATCAGGTGAACGAAGAGATCGCCGCCGAGGCCTTCGCCGTAGTCTCTGTAGCAGCGCCAGCGGAAGAAGCGAATGGGATCGAACGGGCGCTTGGGGGCTTCGCCGAGGAAAGTGTTCCAGTCGATGGTGGATTCGCTGGCGTCGGGTGGAATGGGATACTCCCAGGCGCCGCTGGGAGAGTTGCGGTCCCAGTAGGCGTTGATGGAGAAGACTTCGCCGAGTTTGCCGGAATCGTAAATCTCTTTGGCTTTGGCGTAGAGCACGGAACTGACGCGCTGGCTGCCGATGCAGACCATGCGATTGTTTTTGTGCGCGGCCTCGACCATGGCGAATCCGTCTTCCACGTTGTGCGACATGGGCTTCTCGCAGTACACGTCTTTGCCGGCGGCGCAGGCGTCTTCGAAAATGTGGCGATGCTTGTGGTCCATGGTGGCGATCAGGACGGTGTCGACGTCTTTGCGGTCGAGAATGGTGCGATAGTCGCGCGTGGCCGGGACGCTGGGATTCTTGACGGCTTCCTGGGCGGCGATGTGGCGGCTGTCATACAAATCGCAAACCGCGACGCACTTGATGCCGGGAACGCTGAGCGAAGCTTCGAGGTGTTCGCATCCGCGAATGCCGGTGCCGATGGAAGCGAAGCGAATGGTGTCGCTGGGCGCGACCGGACGCGTCGCGGCGGAGAGCAGCCGGGGCTGCAGAATATTTTTGGCGACCGTGGTGGCGGCGAGAGCGCCAGAGCCGAGATGCATGAATTGACGGCGGGACAGGGGATACTTGGACATGAGATTCTCCGTCTTTGGATTTCAGAGCTTTCGAATTTCGAGCGTTGGGCGCAAAGCTTACGGGGAGGAATTATTGCACAGGTCGGGAGAAATTAGTAAATCGATTTTCTAGCGGGGCTGAGGACGCGATCGAGAATAATTCGTGACGCCGCAGAAGGCCTGTACCAACCTACTTCCGCAGGAATCCGTGCGTGACTCCGTAACGACCATCAAATTGGCCGGTGATCTGCCCAGAGTTGTTGATCGCTGTGGGGGTCGTGCCGTGATCCGCCTTGATTTCTGCATTCGGTCCATCGAAACTTGTGAAGTTGCCCAGAGGGTCGCGTACGAAGCCGTGACGCACAGCATCTGCACCGGCATAGTAGCCGGTAATCGTTCCAGAGTGGTTGATGCCCGTAGCCACAGTGAGAGTGGCATCCGGGTAGTCGAACGAGTGTAACCCCGAGATGTCGCGCCAGAATCCGTGTCCGAGGCCGGCGGCATCAGTGTAATAGCCCGCTAAAACGTCTTGATCGCTGATGGCTGTGACGGCAATTACTGTGCCTCCGAAAGGGTCACTATATTCCGCCAAGGTGCCACTAGCGGTGCGTATGAAATATGTAACGGTTCCGTCGTTATACGAGCAAGTCCCTGCGATCTCCCCCGAAGCGCTGAGCAGTGCATTTACGACAAGGACCCCACAACTGCCGGGCCCGCCGAAGGCAACAAAATTGCCCTTGGTGTCACGCAGGAAGCCGACATCCATACTTGAGCCGCTGGTTGTGTAGATCCCGGTAATTTGGCCCGAGCTGTCGATGCTTTGAGGTACAGTTTGTTCCGAACCAGGAGGGTCGAAGGAAGTATAGTCGCCGAGTTTATCTCGCAAGAAACCGTGTGGGCCAGATTTCCCATCGCTGTACCAGCCTGTGATCTGACCTGCATCATTGATCCAAACAGCTGTCGTCTCGTTGGTGCCCTCAACCGCGGCATATAGGGCAGTGAAATTCCCGCTGGCGTCTCTGATAAAACCGGGCTGGATGCCGTCGCCATTGTGGTCCTGGTAGCGGCCGACGACCGTGCCAGAAGCGTTGATGGCTGCGGGCTGCGTTTCCGTCCCACCGGGAGGGGCAAAGCTGATGATTCTGTCACTATCAGCGGCGGCGGGAATCGCCATCAGCAGTCCGACGGCGATCAGCTGAGCGATCTTCAAGTCATGACGAGTCATAGGGTCAGCATTCCACACCCTCAACCGAGGGTAGTCAAGGTGAAGGATTTTGCAGCTCTTCGCCGTCTCACTTAGTGATAAATCGCGATAGCCGCACCGGAGGGGTTTAAGTGCATTCAAAATACGTACATTCGAAGCATCCACCAGACCAGGAATATCGCGACGATGGCGCCCGCGCTGTGAACGATCCAGTCGCCAGCTGTTTTCGGCTTCCCAAAGTTGAACATGCGGCAATGTTAGCTGCCCCAACTCACGGGCGCAGTATTGCTATATCATCGACGGCTAGTTGGCGTGCAGCTTGGAAGAAAAACAGGCGGGAAAAAATTGAAAGGGCCGTGACATTGGTTATGCTCTAGCTGCCGCCTCCTGCGAGGGAGCCAACAGCGTGGACGCATGTACCGTCACGACCCCTTGATGCGATCACTGTTTTCACAGTCCCAAACCCCAACTGCACCTCGCAGCGCCGTCGGTTTTTTCAGGTTTGGCTGTCCTGCAGGTTGCCCCGCCTGACTGATCACCCAGTCTTTCGGGTCAGCAAGTTTTAATTCGCTGTCCCTTTCGACCGTCGACGTGAACCACCTTAACAGGAAATCAGAAATCGTCAACGCAAACTATTGGTGCAGTGGGCGGGGAAAAAGCTGTGCATAACCGGAAATGTAAAGCCTTACAAAATCGATATTTATCCACAGGCGGATGGAATTAATCCCGATTTTGCACAAAGTCTGCACAACGCCGGTGCTCCCGGCAAAATGATGACAGCGAACCAAATAATCGTCTTGACGCAGGAACAAGATCGGCGCATCTTCGAAAGAGGAAGAAATTTCCGGCGCGGAGTTGTGATTTGTCTGAATTGGTGGCTTATGTGGACGGCGGGTGCCTGGGCAATCCGGGGCCGTCGGGCATTGGGGTGGTGATCAGCGGCTGCGCCAGCGGGCCGGTGCGCATCGCCAAGTCGATTGGGCGCCAGGACAATAATGTCGCCGAGTATGCGGCGCTGATGGAAGCCCTGCAATACGCCGTGTCGCTGAAGGCGCAGAAGCTGCACGTTTTTTCCGACTCTGAGGTTGTCGTGCGGCAGATGACCGGCGAGTATACCTGTCGCAGCCCGCGACTGTACTCTTTGCACTGGACTTGCCGGAAGCTGGCGAGGTCGCTGAAGTTTTCCATTTCGCATGTGCCGCGAGAAGATAATGCTGAGGCGAACGGGCTGGCGCAGTCGGCGCTGCGGCGGGTGGTGTGAACCACGCAAAGCGCAAGAGTCTTGCCGGACGCGGCATTTCTTGGCGGCTAAAGCCGCAATTCATTTTTTGATGCGGACGGCGCGTCTGAAGCCGCGCCCTTTTCAAAGCAAATTCGAAGCGAGCCGCTTCTGCGAACTTTTGGCCTAGCACCTTCGCGCGGAGGAAATCTTGACACCTCGCGCGCTCCGGGCGAGACTCCAATTACTGCATCCTTATAACTTTAGCTGAGCCTGCGCCGGGCGAGTTGCGTCCGGGGCCGGCGCAACTCTGGGCTGAGTCGATAAGGATGTCAGCTCGCTCCATGGAACCGCACACAAATCTCGATCGCTCGTCGGCCGCCAGCGGCGCCAAGGCGGTGGTGGGTGTGGCGCTGTCGGGAGCTTTGCCTCCACTGCCGATTGCCGACGGCGGCCACTCGCTGGCCGAGATGGCGCAGCGCGATCTCGACGCGGCGTTGCAGTTGCTGGCGGATCGCGCGCAGTACATTACCGGGGCTAGCGGGGCGGCGATTGCTCTGCGCCGCGATGGCAAGAAAGACATGCTGTGCCGGGCCAGTACGGGTGCGAACGCGCCGGAGTTGGGCGCGCTGCTTTCCACCGAGTTCGGGCTTTCCGGTGAGAGCGTGCGCACCCGCCAACCGCTGCGCTGTGACGACGCCGAACGCGACCTGCGGGTGAATCGCGACGTGTGCCGCGAAATGGGAATTGCGTCGGTGGTGGTTATGCCGGTAGTGAATGACGACGAAGTTCTCGGCGTCTTCGAACTTTTTTCCGGCAAGGCGAATGCGTTCGGGGCGCGCGATCTCTCGGCGGTGCAGCGGCTCAGCGAGATGGTTGAAACCGCGGTGCGCCTCGCCCAGGCGACCGAGAGATTGCCTGAGCGACTGCAAATGCCGGAGGCCTTGGCCCCGGAGATAAAGCCACTGGAGGTTGCTGAACTTCAAGCACCTGACACGGGTGCTGCGCAGGTTCAAGCTGTCGAGGCTCCAGTTATCGAAGCTCAAGCTCCAGACAATTTTCCCGTCGATGGGGAAATCCTGGCTGGACAGCTGCTGGCGGATATCGTCCTGGAAGATCCGACACTGGAAGACGCGGCGCTGCACGAGGAAGTTTTGGAAGTCGCGACTGATCGCGCCGAAAGCCCGATCGTGAACGCGTCCGCGGCCGAGGGGCAAACGGATCAGAAAGGCTCAATCGCTCCAGCGGCCGCCGCCACGTCGACTACGCCTGCGGCAGACCCCGCGGCGCCAAGAAAGACCTTGTTCTGGTCGGCTGCTATGAATCCCGTGGCCGATGCGGGGACTGCGGTTGAGCCTGACCAGAGTCACGTTCCCCCTATGTTGCGCAGCCTGCGCAAGTGCGAGGCTTGCGGATTTCCGGTGTCGGCGGGGCGCGCGCTGTGTGTGGAGTGCGAAGAAAAGAAGTGGCGCGGACAACTGAGAGTCCCGAGGGCGGGCGCGCCTCGGCCGCCGGCAATGCCGGCTGTGAAATCCGTGGAGTCCGCCAAGCCGGAAGCGCGTGCTTTCGCAGCGGCAGCGCAAACAACGGCTGTGGCTAAAACCACGGCTTCGAGTTTAAGCGCGGCCGTTACCGTGGCGGCTCCGAGTGGAACAGTCACGGCACCGCCAGCCCGGAAAGATGATCAGGCGATCTCTGCGACAACGGCTCCGGCGGCCGCCGCACGCGAAATCAAAACCGCTCCAACGGCGCCGACCTCATCGACAACTTCATCGGCATTCGCGCCAAGCTCGCCCGTGCAACCCTCGTCGACTCAACCGGCTAAGGCTGCTACAGCAGAGTTCGTTTTCAGCGCGGGGCTGGCGCCTTCGCAATCCTGGTTCGCAACGTACAAGTACATCTTGGGAGTGCTTCTGGTGGTGGGCGGCGCTGTGGCCGCATTTTTCCTGCTGCGCTAGTTCCGCGTTGCACGCTGCTTCGGGTTCCCCAGTCTGTACCATCCGTGCCCCCGAAATCCTTGACAACACGGGCAACTCTGCTAAAGTTCGGAGAACGCTTTACAAACTTCGAAATAACGGGCAGGTGCCATGGTTATGAAGAATGTGTATGAAGTGTTGCGGCAGAAGGAAATGGAATTGACCCGCCTGGAGAAGGAAGTGGAGGCTCTGCGGCTGGTGGCTCCGCTGCTTTCCGAGGAAAAGGAAATGATGTCGGACATGGGGAAACCCGCTCTGGCAACGGCCGTCAACGGACCGCAAGCGACCGCCCGCATTTCGGTTCCGGCGCCGCCCTCGATTCCCGCTCCGCAGCCAGTGCGAGCCGCTGGATGGGACGACACCGCAAAGCGCTGGCCGTAAGAATTGAGACAGCTGTCGCTGATGCCCACGCCTCTCGGCGTGCGGATGATTTGTTTTTCGCGGCCCGGGATGCGTCCCGGGCTGTTGTGCGTGTGAGAGCATGATTGACGAGCGGGACTCCAGGAGATGCCTATGAGGACAGCGTTTCTGTTGCTGGCGGTGTTGGCGTTGAGCCTGACCGCAGGGGCCAAGGACAAAGTGATGTCAGGAACAATCGTGTCGGAAAATTCCGTGCCCTGTGGCTCGGAGGCCAAGGGCAAGAAGCAGACCATCCAGTTGATGTGTCAGGAATATGTGCTGCGCACCGAGGCGACCGAGTATCACGTGCGCCAGGAAAAGGAAGCGCACAAAGAGATGATCCCGGTGAATGCGCCGGTCGAGATGACGCTCAACAAGGACAAGATGAAGTTTAAAGTGAACGGCAAGAGTTATGAAATGCTGGTGGTGTCAGAGTCGGCAGCGCCCGCCGCGAGTGCGCCGACTCCGCCGGTGGCAAAGCCCTAAGTTGGCGAACAAATCTTGCTTGTCATCCTGAGCGAAGCGAAGGACCTGTGCAACTTGCCGACAGCATCTCGGTGCCAGCAAATTGCATGGATCCTTCGCTTCGCTCAGGATGACAAACTGAATTTCTGGTTGGTCGCAATACTTCTTTTAGGTTCCCACAATTTCGCGCAGCGCCGCCAGCAGGCGGTCGACTTCTTCGACGGTGTTGTAATGCACCAGGCCGATGCGGAGGAAGCCGCCGGATTTTTCCACGTCAAGATGCTCGGTGAGGTTGAGGGCGTAGTAGTTGCCGTCCCAGGTGAAAAAGCCGCGCTCGCCGAGTTGGGTGGCGAGTTCGAGCGGCGTGTGGCCCGGTATGCGGACGGCCAGCGTGGCACAGCGTTCGTCGAAGCGTGCGGGATCGGTGATGCCGTAGATTTTCGCGCCGGGGATTTTCTTAAGGCCCGTCATGATGCGGTCGAGCAGGCCGCGTTCGTGGTCGTGGATCGCGGCGTAGGCGGCTTCGATGGCGGCGCGGCGTTCGGACTTTAACCCACGAGTTCCGGCAGCATCGTTCCCACCCTTCGAAAAAACCGAAGGGTGGGGCACCCGCTTTTTGTTGGTTTCGCTCTCAAAACTCCCACGGCCCAGGTCAGCAATATATTCCACGCAGGCAGCGATGCCCGCGATGCATTCGTGGTTCAGCGTGCCCCACTCCCAGCAATTCGGGATCGCGTTGGTATTCGGACGGACTTTATAAGGCTTGAAGCGCTTGAGATGCTCGCGCTTGCCGTAGAGGACGCCCATGTGCGGGCCGAAAAACTTGTAGGTTGAGCACACCAGAAAATCGCAATCGAGCGCGGCCACGTCGATCAGGCCGTGCGGGCCGTAGTGCACGGCATCGATGTAGGCGAGGGCTCCGGCTTGGTGAGCGAGCGCCACGATTTCTTTCACAGGATTGACCGTGCCGACGGCGTTGGAAGCGTATCCGGCGGCGACCAGCTTGGTTTTGGAATTGATTTTCGCGGCCAGGTCGGCCATGTCCAGCGTGCAGTCTTCGTCGTGGATCTCGGCCCAGCGGACGGTCACTCCGCGGTCTTCAGCCATTTGCAGCCACGGCGAAACGTTGGCGTCGTGGTCGAGGCGCGTGACCACGATTTCGTCTCCCGGCTTCAACTCACGGCCAATCGCGCGCGCACATCGCGTAGGTCAGCGTGGTCATGTTGGGGCCGAACGCGACTTCGTCGGCGGCGCAGTTGCAGGAAGTCGGCCATGGCGGCGCGGGCTTCGGCGATCATGGCGTCGGTGCGGCGGCTGGTGGCGTAGGCTCCGCCGGTGTTCGAGTTGTCGCGGCGCAGGTAATCGGAGATGGCGTCGATCACGCGCTGCGGCACTTGTGTCCCGCCGGGGCCGTCGAGGAAAGCGGCGGGATGGCCGTTGACGGTTTGCGCGAGGGAAGGGAATTGGGCGCGGACGGAGGTTAGGTCGAGGGCGGAGGTGATGGTTTCAGTCGTGGGCATGCCTAGTTAATTATTATCACGCGGCATGCCCGCGACTGCACAATGTCCTCAATATAGCCAGCCTCCACAGAACTTACTGACCTTCCATTCTTCGCCTGACTTGGTAAGAGCCAACACTTTCTTGTGTCCGCAAAGCCCGCCACAATTGAAGTCGTAGACAACGACCGCGTGGAGATGCTCGGTGTCAAAAGCAATTTCCGACAAGCTAAGTAAGCCGAGATGCGGGGCATTGGGGAGCCGCATCTGTGGCACTTCCCAAGGGTCCACTAGAGGCAGGTCCATTCCGGCTACAACAAAGGAATTCAATCTGTGTACGGACGGGTGCGGGTCGTGTTCTAACGGCTCCCGGATGCCGGCCACACACTTTTCGAATGCCGTGCGCTGGCGCCTCAGAGGCACCGTGATGTTTGCGAGTTGCGGGGTCTCTCCGGGGGTGGGTCTGAAGTCGGCAAGAGCTGCGCGATAGATGGCGACTTGTTCGGCGGTGAGGAGGTCCTCGCTGACGATCGGCTTCGCCTCGTCGGCTTGAAATCCCCACACGGCTGCTAGTACGAGATACACGGTCGCGGTCGTTAGAATCTTCAGCATCGGTCACCTTCTGCAGAGTACCTCAGCGATTAACTTGATCTCGTAGCGGCGCGGCTGAAGCCGCGCCCTTCCCGTTCTTGCCTCCGCACGCTAATCGCGCACGGCTCTTACAAAATCCGCGAGCATCCCGTACGCGGTCGCATACAACCCCGGATTCTCCTCGGTCACGGCAAGGCCAGGGAAAATATCCGTTTCGAAATAAAGGTACGACGACGAGCCCGCGATCTTGCCCATTGGCGAAGTCGACAGCACTTTTTCGGGGGCGACGGTAGCCTCGACGATTGCGTTTGCGCCCTCACCTACGCGTTGCGCGCGGCAGACTAGTTTGAAGGGCCAGCCGTCGCGGCGGGCGTTGCGCAGGGCTTGCGGGGTTAGGTCGCGGATGCCTTCGCGCTCGATGTCTTGGAGGCGCACCGGAATATCATTTTCGTTCGACAGCAGCAGGACGTTGATGAGGGCGGCGGTTTTGACGGCGGCGTCCCAGCCGTCGATGTCGTGCGTGGCGTCGGTTTCGGCGATGCCGAGGGCTTGCGCTTTTTCGAGCGCCTCGTCGAAGGTGAGGCCCTCCTCCATTTCGCTGAGGATCACGTTGGTGGTCGAGTTGAGGATTCCGTGGAAGCCTTGCACGTGGACAGTGGGCATCTGCTCGAAGAGAGAGAATATGGGGACACCGTCCATGACCGTGGACTCGAAGAGGAATTTCTTTCCGTGAGCTTTGGCCAGGTCGCGCAGTTCGCGGTAAGCGTGGACGATGGGGCCTTTGTTGGCGGTGATGGCGTGGGCTCCGTGGTCGAGGGCGGCGCGGATGTGGGTGACGGCGGGCTCGCCAGTTTCAACGTTGAGGGACGTGGCTTCGAACAAAACGTCGGCGTGCGCGGCGGCGAGCCAGTGGCGGATGTTGGCGGTTTCAGGATTATGTGGGGCGGACACTCCCTTCGGCAGGCTCAGGGCAGGCTTTGTCCGCCAACTGCCGGGGAACGAATCAGAATTCGGATCGGGCAATGCGTCGGAATCGAGTCCGTTCGCGTCGGCGATCCAGCCCAGGCGCCGCGAAGCGATTCCGGTGACGCGGAATGAAATGTCATGGCGATCGCGGAGTTCCTGCGCGCGCTCTTCGAGCAGGCGGACGAGCGTCCGATTCACGTTGCCGAATCCGAGGAAGCAGAGGTTGTAAGTGTGAATGCGGTCCTCGCTCAGGGGCTAAAGCCCGAGAGATTTGCGATGCTCACGCGGCGCTGAAGCGCCGCCCTTCCACGGCGCTGCATGCCCGCATCTCGCGGGCCATCTGCTCCGAGGTTTCGGCGTTGGCGGACAAAAGTGTCCGCCCCACAAAATCCTTAGCCCATCACCGTGGTGTGTTCGGGTTTGATCTTGTAGATGACGCGGACTTCGCTGGGCTGGGCGTAGGGATATTTGTCGACGCCGAGATATTTCTTGGCTAGCTTGTTGATGCTGTCATCGGCGCCGTCTTCGGTGATTTCGACGACGCGGCCGCGGATTTCGAGATAGCGGTACGGATTGTCGGGATCGATGATGGCCAGCGAGACACGCGGGTCGCGGCGAACGTTGCGGTCTTTCTGACGGCCTTTGGCCGAGTTGAAGATTACATGCTCGCCGTCAAAATCGCACCACACGGGCGTGACCTGCGGGCGGCCGTCGGGCATCAGCGTGCCCAGGCTGGCGAAGGCGCGCTTCTGAAAAAGATCGCGGTACTTCTCGGGGATGACTTGCGACATAGAAAGCCTCCGGGAAATGTTGGATTGCAGCAGCATTATAGAACGGCGGGCGGGGGATCGAGCGGGTGTCCTAATTTGTAATTTCTTAGGTAGAATGTGGCCCCATGCGAAATCAACGGATGAATTCAATGCAGCATAGCCGCGGCTCTTCAACGCGACGGGCGATGGTAGTAGCTGTAGTACTTGTCTTGCTGGTATCTGGGAAATCCCCACTTCTCGCAAAAGACGCGAGAAATGGGGCACCCGCGTCGAGTGAAAAATATCCGCCGACGATTGTGTTTATGACGGATTTTGGGGTGGTCGATGACTCGGTGGCACTGTGCCGCGGCGTGATGTATTCGATTATGCCTTCGGTGCGGATCGTGGATTTGACGCACGAAGTCACGCCGTTTTCGATTCTCGACGGCGCGCGATTTTTATATGGCGCGACGCCGTACTTTCCGGCGGGCACGGTGTTTGTGGTGGTGATCGATCCGACAGTGGGAAGCACGCGCAAGGCGATTGTGGCGCGGTCGAAGCGTGGGCAATATTTTGTGCTGCCGGATAACGGGTTGCTGACGCTGGTGGAGCAGCGCGACGGGATCGACGCGGTGCGCGAGATCACAAATCCGGAGTGGATGATTGGAAGCAAGATGTCATCGACGTTTCACGGGCGTGACATCTTTTCGCCGGCCGGCGCACACATGGCGCGCGGGGATGACTGGACCAAAGTTGGCCCGGAAGTTCCGGTGAAGGATCTGGTGCGGTTGGAGTTGAAGGCGGTGACGCTCGATGATCGAGGGCTGAGTGCCACGGTGATTGCGACGGACGGGCCGTTTGGAAATCTGGTCACCAATGTGGCTGCGGAAGATTTTATGAAGCTGGGTTACCAGCGCGGGCAGGAAGTTCCCGTGACGGTGAACGGCAAAGAAATGAAGATCAGGTTTGTGAAGACTTTCAGCGATGTGCCACTGGGCCAGCCGCTGCTCTACATCGATTCGCGCGGGCATTTCGCAATGGCGGTGAATCAGGGGAGTTTTGCAGCAACGTATGGAGTGAAGCCGCCGGCCACTTTGTTTATTCCGCGTGCGAAGTGAGGTTTGGTTTTTAGGCGGCGCAGCGCTTCAGCGCTGCGGTGGGGAACTGATAAAGAGTTGAGGCTTTAGCCGCTGAGGTACCTCGGCGGCCAAAGCCTCTTTGCGGTTGGCTGCTAACCGCAGCGCTGGAAGCGCTGCGCCACCCAAAGGCAATGGCGGCTAGCTTGTTCTCTCAAGTCCCCCTGCGATCCGCGGCAGGACTGCGCGCAGTAGCGCTTCGAACGTAGTCTTGACGCGTTCGCCGGTTTCCATGACTTCAGCATGCGAGAGTGGCTGGTCGAGGATTCCGGCGGCCATGTTGGTGACGCAGGAAATTGCCAGTACCTTGATTCCCATGTGGCGCGCGGCGATCACTTCGGCGACCGTCGACATGCCCACCAGGTCGGCGCCGATGCGGCGCAGGTATTCGATTTCCGCCGGCGTTTCGTAGCTGGGGCCGAGCAGTCCAGCGTAGACGCCTTCGTGTTGCGGGACGCCCAGCTTTCCGGCTTCCTCGCGCGCGATCTGGCGATATTCTGTGGCGTAGGCGTGCGTCATATCGGGGAAGCGGACGCCGAAGCGGTCGTCGTTGGGCCCGACCAGCGGATTTGCTCCCTGCAGATTGATGTGGTCGCGGATCACCACCAGCGCGCCTTGCGAGTAGCTGAGATTAATTCCTCCGGCAGCGTTGGTGAGGATGACGGCGCGAATGCCCATGCGTCCGAAGACGCGGATGGGGAAAGTAACTTCCTGCGGCGAATATCCTTCATAGAGATGCACGCGGCCTTGCATGGCCGCGACCGGTACGCTGCCCGCATTTCCGATCACCATTTGTCCGGCGTGGCCGATGGCGGTGGAACGCGGGAACGATGGAATCTCTGCGTAGGGAATGCGCACCGCGTCGGTGAGGCGAGTCCGCGAATCCGCCCAGGCCGGAGCCGAGGACGAGCGCGATCTGCGGGCGCTGAGAAGTGCGTTGCAGGATGAGTTGCGCGGCGGAGTCGGCGAGCGTGAATTGGTCGGGCATGATTGTGAGCTGTGTTTACAGGTCGCCGTCGGCCAGGTGGCGGCCGTGGCCGTTGCGACCGAGCCAATCATACAGAAATGTCTGGTAGAGATACGATGCGACGATCTCTTCGCCGAGTTCGTGAGTTTCGGTGCAGATGAAAGGCAGGCGCAGGCCGGCCAGCACCGCGATGAGCGATTGCGCGATGCGGTTGGGATTGGCGGCGCGGTAGGGATATTCGGATTTAATCTCGGTGAACGACGCGGTGACGACGAGCAGGCTGTGCGGACGTTCGGCCATGCGGCGCAGGCGGCTGACGAAAACGGCGCGGTTGGTGGTGAAGGACTGAATCAGGTCGGCGAGATCTTTGCGTTCGACGACGCAGGAATCTTCCATGCCGCTGACGGAATAGTCGCCGAGTTTCAAGGCGCGATGCTCGATGCGGGCGAACCATCCCTTGAAGCGCCGGAAGGACAACGGATTTTGTTCGCGCGTGTCGACGATGGCAACGGGAAGCGGAGTGCGGAGCTGCGTGCCTCCGCGCTCGGCGAGGACGGGAAGCGCGGGGGGAGCGATTGGCGTGGGCTTGTTCCATGTGGCGCTCCATGCCAGCGGGGACGGGACCAAGGTTCGTTTGCGCGGCATGGGGTTCCTTAGAAGTTCGTTGCTTTGGGCCAAACCCCCACTTCTCGCGAAAAGAACGCGCGAGAAATGGGGCACCCAACGCGCCTACTCGAAGTTCAGAAATTCTTTTCGAACTTTGCGAACTCGCCTTCCAGCTTCCACTGTTCACGCGCGTGCTCGCTGGCGGCTAGAAAATTCGCACACGTCGCCGAGGGCGTCGCACTACCCGCAACATCTCCCGCGCAAGCCGCCACCGGGCGGAATACCAACTTCGTCACAGCCCACAAACTGTCTCCGGGCAGGAAGCTGTGCTCGAGGCTCTGCCGGGTCATGCGCTTCAGATCTGTGTAGGGCAGGCGATAGCCTTCGACCGCGCGCACATATTCGTGCGTCATGTCGGAGCGGGCTACGCCTTCATCGTCGGTTGAAATGGCGAGCGGGACGCCGTATTTCATGTATTCGGGGAGAGGATGGTCGTCTCCGCTGACGCCGAGAATCTCATCGTTCGAGGTGAGATTGATTTCGACCAGCACGTTGCGCTCGGCCATTTCTTTCATCAGTCCGATGGGATCTGTCTCAAGCATCACGTCGACGCCGTGGCCAATGCGCTCGGCGTGGCCGCGCTCAACCGATGCGCGAATGTGAAAACTAAGATCCTCCGGCTTCACCAGGCCGGCGGCGAGTTCGCCCGCGTGCAGGCTGATGTGCACCTTGGGATAGACGCCGTGCAGGTAGTCGAGCATGGCCATGTGCTGATTGAAATCGTGAATGGGCACGTACCAGTCTTCCGGCATGACCAGATTCAGTCCTACGAAGCGCGGATCGGAGGACGCCAGTTCGAAGCCCAGCACAATCTGCGCGAAGACGGCTTCGCGGGGCAATCCGCGCAGCACCTGATAGAGATAACGAACTTTCACACTGCATCCGGGTTCGGCGTCGGGCGTGCCGCACTTCAGCTCTTTTTGCGCGCGCGCCTCGTCTTCGGCCAGAGTTTTGCTGGTGGCGGCGGTGATTTCTTTCAGGCCGCCGGAGAGGAGTTGTGCGCGCATTTTTCCGAGGTCATTGTTTTCATCCCAGCCGAGTTTTGTGCCGAGTTGCGCCGCGCTGCGCCCATCGGCGGTGTGCATGAACTCGATGTACTGCACGTGTTCGCCGCCGGCGCGGTTGGTAATGGAAGCTACGGCTTCGGCGACGTGGTCATGCGAAGCGAGTCCGAACTTGTCGAAGGTGGCGAAGAAATGGTCGTGGCCGGATTCATCGCCGGCGCGCCAGTTGCGCATCGACCAGGCATCGATGATCTGGTTGTAGAGAATGTGGTCGTCGTAGGCGCAGCGAATGCTGGGTTTCGGCGTGTAGTGCTCGCAGGAATCGCAGGGCGCGCCCATCAGCTTCGAAGTAGTGCGGTCGACGCAGAAATTGTCGGAGGCGGCGAAGTCGATGAGGTCCTCGGCGTAAATCGCGCCGTCGAGGTGATTGTGCAGGTCTCCGCCCTTGGGCATGTCGTGCAGAAACGCGAGCAGTAACGGAGGCTGGTGGCGGATTGAGTCGAGATAACGCGCCGTTTTCTGCTCGGCAGACTGGGCCGCGGCGAGCGCGGAGAGCAGCAGGAAAATCGAAAACCGACGCATGAAACTAATGTGCGCGCTCACGTGCGACCCTCCGGGAATTCTGGATTGTAATGTGTGAGTGGCGCGGTACGCCAATCTTCGGAGGCCGCGATCGGGCGAGAACGCGTAGCCCCGGACGCATTCGTCCGGCGGCCCGGGTGTCCCGAGGGCTCGCTTCGCATCGCGGGCGGACCCTTCGACTGCGCTCAGGGCAGGCTGCGTCCGTCCCTACGTGAGTTGTGGGCACTCTGCTACATTATTTTTCTATGCCGCATGCCTCCAAACAAGCCCACCCGCAATTTCGCCAGCGATAACAATGCCGGAGTCCATCCCGAGGTGCTGGAGGCGATCGCGCGCGCCAATCAAGGGCATGTGGTGGCCTATGGCGACGATGCTTACACGCGGTCTGCGGTCGCGAAATTCGAAGAACATTTTGGTTCCGGGATCGATGTTTTCTTCACCTTCAACGGCACCGGCGCGAACGTGCTGGGTCTGCAGGCGTTGAACCGGCCGTATCACGCGGTGCTATGCAGCGACTATGCGCATATTTATAGCGACGAATGCGGCGCGCCGGAAAAACATACCGGATGCAAGCTGATTCCGCTGCCGCACCAGGACGGCAAGATTACGGTCGACGCGGTTCGGCACGCTTATCACGGCATCGGCGACCAGCATCATGTGCAGGCGCATGTGGTCTCCATTACGCAGTCGACTGAGATGGGGACGGTCTACCAACCCAAAGAAATTCAGGCGCTGGCGGATTTCGCACACGAGCATGAAATGTTTCTGCACATGGACGGCGCTCGCATCGCCAACGCCGCTGCCAGTCTCGGCCAGACGCTGCGCCAGGCTACGCGCGATCTGGGCGTGGATGTGCTTTCCTTCGGCGGCACCAAGAACGGAATCATGGGCGGGGAAGCCGTAGTATTTTTCAACCGCGGCAGCGGTCCCAAGCCCAGCGCCGATTTTCTCTACCTGCGCAAGCAGGGAATGCAGTTGGCATCGAAGATGCGCTTCATTGCAGCGCAGTTCGAAGCGCTGCTGACGAATGGTCTATGGCAGCGCAGCGCGGAGCACGCCAACCGAATGGCGCGAGTGCTCGAAGCCGAGGTGCGAAAAATCCCCCAGGTTCGTGTGGTGTGGAAGGTCGAGGCCAACGGCGTGTTCGCGCAAATTCCGCGGCATGCCATCGCGAAGATCAAGGAGCGGTATTTCTTTTATCCGTGGATTGAAGAGGAGTGCATCGTGCGCTGGATGTGCTCCTTCGACACCAGCGAAGAGGATGTAAAAGACTTTGCGAAGGTGGTGGCGGAGGCGGTGCAGGGCTGAGGAGACAGTATCTGCTCTCCTCGGCCCGCCCACAGGCTCGACTCGGCAACTAGAAGGCCGCAGTTACTACCTTCTGCGTTCCTCCCGCTGTGTCCGGCACTAGCGTGAAATAGCATGTATCCACGATCACTTGATCGCAGCCTGTCCAGGTCGTGGTCGGCGCCGCAGTGAGAACGAAGCCGGTGCCCTCGTTGAACAGCCCGCCACAAACGGTTCCGCAGTCGATCCCCAGAGGCACGCTCGTAACGGTGCCGACTGTGCTACCGGTTTTCACGATCAGAAGCTCGACCGACGTAATGGAATTGCACGAAACGGTCAGCAGAGTCGTCCCGACGATCGGAGTTCCACCAGTGGGCGTGAAGCTTGCCGAGATCGTGCTGGTGCCGCAGCCAAGAGTTGTGGCGGTTCCGGTGTTGGCGCCCACGCCCATGGTCGCAACCTCGGTATTGCTAGAGGACCATACTGCTGTGCTGGTGAGGTCTTCCTGCCCGCCTCCGACAAATGTCCCGAGGGCAAGAAACTGCGTAGTCTGGCCGATTTGCGGAACCGTGGGGTTGTTGGGAAGAACAGCAATCGACTGCAGTGCTTGGTTCCCGGTACATTGGACCGTAAGCAGCATCTGGCCGACGATTCCTTGATATTCCGCCGTGATCGTCGTGGTTCCGCATGAAACCGCGGTCGCGAGGCCCGCATTGCTAACCGTCGCAATCGCTGTATTGCTCGATGCCCACGTTGCGACGCCGGTGAGGACGTTATTATTCGACGGCGGTGAATAAACGGCCAGCGCGATGAACTGGGTGGTCTGCCCAATCTGCGGGATCGTTGGGTTGCTTGGGAAAAGGCTGACCGACTGCAGTACCGGATTCTGTACCACTGTGCACGCGACCGTGAGTTGTGTTTGGCCGATGACTCCCTGGTATTCCGCCGTGACTGTCGTTGTTCCGCAGTTGACGGCAGTCGCTAGGCCGGTGCTGGTGATCGTGGCAATCGCCGGGTTGCTCGAAGCCCATGTGGCTGCGCTGGTTAGGTCGTTGTTACTCGACGCCGGGCTATATGAGCCTAGCGCGATGAACTGTGTTACCTGCCCGATTTGCGGAATGGAAGGATTGCTCGGGTAAAGGCTGATCGACTGCAGGACGGGATTCTGGACTACTGTGCATGAGACTGTAAGTTGAGTCTGAGCGAGCACGCCTTGGTATTCGGCGGTAATCGTAGTCGTCCCGCAATTGGCTGCGGTCACGAGGCCGGAACCGTTGACCGTCGCGATTGCCACATTGCTCGAGGCCCACGTAGCGAACGTGGTCAGGTCCACGGTGCTCGCTGGAGGCGGGTATACGCCCAGCGCTATGAACTGAGTGGTCTGCCCGATCTGGGGGATGGTTGGGTTGGTGGGCGTAAGGTCAATCGACTGTAGGACCGGATTTCCTCCGCCGGTGGTGATGCAAGTTACTGTTAAGGTGGTCTCGCCAGAGATTCCGGCGTCTGTTGCCGTGATCGTTGTTGTGCCACATCCGGTCGCGGTAGCGAGCCCCGTGGAATTAACCGTTGCAACGCTGGGCGTGCTTGAGGTCCAGTTCGCTGCGGACGTGACGTCCTCGGGAGGTGTCTTTGAGTCGTTTGTCGTGCCCGTTGCCATAAACTGCGTGGTTTCGCCAATCTGGGCCACGCTGGCAGCTTGTGGCGTAACGGCGACGGAGACGAGGTGCTTGTTGCTGCAACTGCCTACAAGAAATAAGGCCGAGAGTCCTACGTAAAACAGCGGCGCAGTCAGATGCTTTGTGTGCATGTTCATTTTTGTTGCCCGCCTTCTGGGGGAAGAGGGAAGAAGACAAGGGCGAGATTATAGCAGCAACGGAACCCACGGGGTCGCAAAACTGAGGACCACGAATGGGTTTCGGGCAAGGCTTTACTCATTGTTCCCCAGCAGTTTTCCCAGGGTCGGTTTGTATTTCTCCGGCTTCTTCTTTTTTTCCAGCACGACTTGTCCCGCGGGCGGCTCGCCGACACGTTCGCGGGCCAGTTCCTTGACCGCTGTCACCGCACGGAAGCGCTTTACTTTTTTCTTTTTCGCCATCGAAATCTCCCCATCGCAGTTGCCTGCTCCCTGTGCAGCGAGTGTATCGTGAGCGCTCTTTCGCCGGGCAGGGAATCGAACCTGCCGCGAGATGTGTCATAATTCATAGTCAGGCAGGTCTGACTTTCGACTATGGAAGAACGCGAGTTTTTTGACGAGAAGCAAGAGAAGAAAGTAGCGTCGCTGAATTGTCCCCATTGCCACCAGGCGGCGGATTACGAAGTCACCTGGGTGGTGCGCACCAAAAAGCGCCAGCTTTCTGGCCGCGCCGACGAGCGGGACCGCGCCCGCTTCGCGAAGTTCCGATCGTATATGGTCCGCAAAGACGACGTAATGGCGTGCAAGAACCTGCGCTGCCGCAAACGCTTCGATCTGACCGGGCAGTCGACTGTGATCACGGAATAGGCGGGCGCGCCCGCGCGATCAGGAATCTCGCGGATTTCTTCCCCTTCGTTCGGCCCGCGCTTTCTCCATTCGCTCCCACTCATTTATACTGACAGGTTTTGCTGTGTGGCTGCCCCGTGCCCAATAGACAGGTGCCCACGGCGAAGGAGTCCTAACTCTTGAAAATCCTGGTCTGCATGAAGCAGGTGCCGCAGAAGGATGCGCCGCTCAAGCTCAACGAAAGCGGCGCATGGATTCGCGAAGACGTCTCGTATGAAGTCAACGAGCCTGACGCGTACGCTCTCGAAGAGGCGCTGCGCCAGAAAGAAAAGCACACCGGCGAAGTCGTCGTAATCACCAGCGGTCCGGCGCGGGCGCAGCAAGTGTTGCGCGAAGCCCTGGCCAAGGGCGCGGACCGCGCGATTCATCTCGAAGACGACAAGTTCGTCGGGCTCGATGCTTTCAATACCGCGAAGGCGTTTGCCGCCGCCATCAAAGACGAAAAGTTCGATCTGATTTTCACCGGCCTGCAATCCGACGATTACGGCTACGCACAGACCGGCGTAATCCTCGCCGAATTGCTCGGCCTGCCGCACGCCACGATCATCATGCATATCGAGAAGACCGACAGCGGGATTCGCGTGAAGCGCGAGCTCGAAGCCGGATTCTTCCAGTATGTCGACATGCCGACTCCGGCCGTGCTGACGATTCAGTCCGGCATCAACAAGCTGCGCTATGCGACGCTGATCGGCATCAAGCAGGCGAAGAACAAGCCGCTGCGGAAAGTGATGCTCGCCGAAGTGCAGTCGGCGATCGGCGAAAACCTGCAGAAAATCGAGCGTCTGTACGTCCCGCAGAAGACCAAGAAGACCGAGCGCATCGAAGGCTCGCCCGGAGAGATTGCGAAGAAGCTGGTGGACAAGCTGCGGAATGAATTAAGAGTGCTGTGAGCCTCCATGTGGGGACAGCCGCCCTCGGCTGTCCGCCGAGCGAAGCTCGGCAAGTTTTCGCTAGAAGCTAGGAGCTAGAAGCTAGGAGCCGACTTTATGCCTGACTCAATCCTCATAGTCGTCGAACAGCGCGAAGGGAAACTGAATCGCGTCTCCTGGGAAACCATCACCGCCGGGCAGGCGATCGCGGCCGCCACAGGCTGGGCTCTCGAAGCCGCCGTTGTCGGAAGCGGAACCGCATCGATTGCCGCCGAAGTCGCGGCGAAGAAAGTCGCGAAGGTCTATGCGGTCGACTCGCCGAAGCTCGAGCCCTACACGCCCGACGCTTTTGCCGCGGCGCTGAAACAGTTGCTCGCGTCGAAGCAGCCCAAGCTGGTGCTGATGCCGCACACCTACCAGGTGCGCGATTTCGTGCCCAAGCTGGCCACGGCCATGGGCCGCACCGTGATCAGCGACTGCATCGGCTTCAAGTACGAAGGCGGCAAGCTGGTCTTCACGCGGCAGATGTTTCAAGGCAAGCTGGCGGCCGATGTGAGTTTTACCAGCGACGCTCCGTGGTTCGCGACTTTCCAGAACGGCGCGTATCGCGGAGACAAGGCCGAAGCGGGAGCGAGCGCCGCTCCGGTCGAGACCGTGAACGTCGAAATCGCGGACGGCGTAATTCGCAATAAGCCGCAGGAAGTTTTCAAAGAAGCCAAGCAGGCGGTCGATCTGACGCAGGCGGAAATCATCGTCGCCGTCGGCCGCGGAATAAAAGAGCAGAAAAATATTGAGATCGCTCAGCAACTTGCCGACGCACTCGGCGGAGATCTGGCCGCCTCGCGTCCGATCTGCGATTCCGGCTGGCTTCCCATGGACCGCCAGATCGGCTCATCCGGACAGACGGTCGCGCCCAAGCTGTATCTGGCGCTCGGCATCAGCGGGGCGATTCAGCACATCGTCGGCATGAAGGGATCGCGGACGATCATTGCGGTGAACAAAGATTCCGAAGCGCCGATTTTCGAGATTGCCGATTATGCAATCGTAGGAAATCTCTTCGACATCGTGCCGCCGCTGACTGAAGAAGTGAAAAAGGCGAAGGCAGGGAGCTAGCTTAGTATTGACCATTATTATGACTATAGATAAAATAGTGGTCATGGCCGATATTTCCATCTCCGAATTCAAAGCCAAGTGCCTGGGCCTGATCGAGCAGGTCCACAAGACCCGCCAGCCATTGCGCATTACCCGCCATGGCCGCCCGGTGGCGGAGGTTATTCCGGTTGGTCCTGACCGCAAGCGTAAGTTCCTGGGAGATATGATGGGAACGGTCGAATTCCTGGGGGACGTTGTTTCTCCAGTGATTGATTTGGACGACTTTGAGGCCTACCGCGATTGAAGCTCCTGCTTGACACTCACATATGGCTGTGGAGCAAGTCCGATCCAAGCCGTCTGGGAAAGCGTGCAGCCGAGGCTCTGTCGAATGCCGGCAATGAATTGTGGCTGTCCCCAGTCAGCATTTGGGAAGTTCTCACTCTTGCACAGAAAAGGCGCATACGCATTGCTGATCCTTTGGAATGGGTTGAGAGCGCCGCTTCTCAGATGAGAGAGGCTCCGCTGACCCAAGAGATTGTCCGCACCAGCTTCGTTCTATCGCTCCCGCACGCCGACCCCGCTGATCGGTTTTTAGCTGCGACTGCAAAGGTTTTGAACTTAACTCTGGTCACGGCGGACAAGACGCTGCTCGGTCTGGGGGAAATCGCAAGCCTGGCGAATCGATAGAACCCAATGCTGATCTTTCGCAAACCGATTGAAGGGATCGAGCGTCCGCAGATGCCGGCCGATGTTGTCATTGTCGGCGGCGGACCGGCAGGGATGGCTTGCGCGCTGCGTCTGGCGCAGTTGATCGACGGGCATAACGAAGCGCATCCCGACTCGCAGCTCAGCAAAGAAAATATCTACGTGCTCGAAAAAGCCCGCGAGATTGGACAGCATTGCCTGTCCGGCGCTCTGCTTGACCCGCGTTCGATGAATGAACTGCTTCCCGGCTTCGAGAAGGAAGCGCCGATCGATGCCACGGTCGAGAAGGAATCTGTTTATTTCCTGACCGAGAAATCGAAATTCAAATTTCCCATTACGCCGCCGCCCCTGCGCGACCACGGCAATTACGTGATCTCGCTGAATCGATTTGTGAAGTGGCTGGGCGGCAAGGTAGAAGCGACCGGCATCACGGTCTTCACCGGATTCGCCGGATCGGAATTGCTTTTCGATGGCAATCGCGTGACCGGAGTCCGCACCGACGACAAAGGCGTCGACAAAGAAGGTCATCAGAAATCAAACTTCGAGCCGGGCTACGACCTGCAGGCGAAGGTCGTCATTCTCGCCGAAGGCCCGCGCGGATCGCTCACCAAACAGCTCATCGAAAAATTCGATCTCGCAAAAAATGCCAACCCGCAGACTTATGGCGTGGGAGTGAAAGAGTTGTGGGAAGTTCCCGCGGGCCGCATCGCGCCCGGCGAAGTGATTTACACCCTCGGCTACCCGCTCACTACAAAAGAATACGGCGGAGCGTGGATTTACGGCGGGAAGGACAACGTGGTCTCGCTCGGATTCGTGACCGGACTCGACTATGCCGACCCGCGGCTCGATCCGCAGCGCGTGCTGCAGGAATTCAAAAAGCATCCCATGGTGGCGAAGCTGCTCGAGGGCGGCAAGATGATCCGCTACGGGGCCAAGTCGATGCCCTACGGCGGCTGGTGGGCGATTCCGCCGGTCGCGGGCGATGGATGGATGATCCTCGGCGACTCCGCCGGCTTCCTGAATTCAGCGCGGCTGAAGGGAATTCATCTTGCCATCAAGAGCGGAATGCTGGCGGCCGAGACCGCGTACCACGCGCTGATGAAAAATGATTCCTCGGCGGCGACGCTCGGAGACTTTCAGAAAAAAGTCGAATCCAGCTGGATCAAAGAAGAACTCTGGAAAGTGCGCAACCTGCATCAGGGGTTCGAGCACGGCATGTACGCCGGCATGTTCCACACCGCGCTGCAGATGGTCACCGGCGGACGCGGCCTGCGCAACCGTTATCCCGCGAAAGCCGGATACGAGAACATGCGCAAGCTGGCTGATCTTCCCGCCGACGGCGGGCCGGAAGCGCACCTGCTGGGCGCGGCCAAGGGCGACGGCAAACTCACGTTCGACAAACTCACCGACCTTTACCACTCGGGCACGAAGCACGAAGAAGATCAGCCGTCGCACCTGGTGATTCACGACACGAACATCTGCAACACGCGATGCGTGAAAGAATTCGGCAGCCCGTGCCAGAATTTCTGTCCGGCAAATGTCTACGAGATGGTCGACGACGCCAGCCAGCCCAACGGCAAGCGCATCAGCCTGAACCCCTCGAACTGCGTCCACTGCAAAACCTGCGACATCGCCGACCCGTATCAGATCATCACGTGGGTTCCACCAGAAGGCGGCGGCGGGCCGAACTACGACGGCATGTAGGTTGCTCCTTTGCCACGACTCCCGTGGATTTTTAGGGATCGACGAAGAAAGTTGAACCGAAGAATCATGCGAGTCTGCAATGTATCGAAATTTGTCCTGGTGTTCAGTCTACTTTGCTGCGCCGCGCCTGCCCAGCAGGCGACGCCCGCGATCCCTTCCAGCGGCGCGCCCGGCCTCGATGAATACCGCGCCTCGCGCCTCGCGATTTACACCGATGACTTCGGAGAACTGAAACGCTATCGCGACGCCGACGCCGCTCTCGCCTCGCAGACGGCCGGCGAGAATCGGGTCGTGTTCATCGGAGACTCCATCACTGACTACTGGCAGCTCGCCGATTATTTTCCCGGCAAGCCTTTCATCAACCGCGGCATCGATGGCCAGACCACACCGCAAATGCTGGTGCGTTTTCGCCAGGATGTGATTGACTTGCATCCCGCGGTGCTGATCGTGCTCGCCGGAACCAATGATGTCGCCGGCGTCACCGGGCCCGCTCGCGATGAAGACATCGAGGCAAATTACGCGTCCATGGCTGAGTTGGCGCGCCTGCACCACATCCGCGTGGTCTTTGCTTCGCTGCTTCCGGTGAACAACTACTCGAAAGACGCGAAGGAGTCGTTCGCCCTGCGTCCGCGCGAAAGGATTCTGGCTCTAAATGCGTGGCTGAAGGATTACTGCGCGAAGAACAAGCTCGCATATCTCGACTACTTCTCGGCCATGGTGGATGGTAAAGGCATGCTGAAGCGCGAGTTGTCGGACGAGGGGCTGCATCCCAATGTGGCCGGGTATAAGATCATGGCGCCGTTGGCCGAGAAGGCGATTGCGCAGGCGATGGCCGGCCGGCTGTGATGGAGTGTCGACCGGGTTTCCAGATCCATCCGACATTAGCGTTTGACATTTATCTTGTGGAGTTAAGGACACGTTTATGAAATCATCTCGAACCTTCCGCACCGTCACGTTCGTTCTCGTTGTCTTTTCCGTGTGTGCTTTCGCGCAGCAAGCGGCACAGCCGGCGCCGCCCAGCATTCCCACCACCGGCTTCCCCGGCCTCGATGAATACCGCGCGTCGCGCATCGCCGTGTTCACCGACGACTTTGGGCAACTGGCCCGCTACCGTTCGGCCAATGCCGAACTCAAATCGCCCAAGGGCCAGGACCGCGTCGTGTTCTTTGGCGACTCGATCACCGACATCTGGCATCTCGACGAATATTTTCCCGGCAAGCCTTACATCAATCGCGGCATTGGCGGGCAGACCACGCCGCAAATGCTGGTGCGCTTTCGCCAGGACGTGATCAACCTGCGGCCCAAGGTCGTCATCATTCTGGCTGGCACCAACGACATCGCCGGCAACACCGGCCCCATGCGGATCCAGGATATCGAGGCCGATTTTGCGTCACTCGCCGATCTGGCGCGCGCCAACAATATCAAGGTGATTTATTCGTCGCTTCTGCCGGTGCACAATTACACCGAGAAATCGAAGGACTTCTTTGCGCAGCGCTCGCCGGAGAAGATCATGCTGTTGAATAACTGGCTGCGAGCCTACTGTTCGCTACCCTACAACGGCTGCGTTTTTCTGGATTACTTCGCCGCGATGGTCGACGAGAAGGGACTGCTGAAGAAAGATCTCGCCGACGACGGCCTGCATCCGAATGCCGCCGGCTTCAAGATCATGGCCCCCATGGCCGAGGCCGCGATCGAGAAGGCGCTGAAATAGTTGGTCGTCGGTCATTAGTCGTCTGCAAACCCGCGACCGATCCGGCATTTCCACGCTCCTCGCTTCGCGCGCCTATAATCACACTAAGGCTGCGCGTGAGCCAACTCCGCACAGCCAACGACTAACGACCAACGACCAACGACGATCCACCTTGCCTCTCCACGACAAATTCGGACGCGCCATCACCGACTTGCGCATCTCCATTACCGACCGCTGCAATTACAAGTGTGTGTACTGCCGCACCGGCAATGAAGGAGCGCTCTACGGCGATCTGCCGTTCGACGATTATCTGCGCATGGCGCGCGTGCTGGTCGGCATGGGGATCAACAAGGTTCGCCTGACCGGAGGAGAACCGCTGCTGCGCAAGGGCGTCGTCGATTTTGTGCGCGAGTTAGCCAAGCTGCGTCCCTCCACAAGCGGCGAGCCGCTCGACATTGCGCTCACCACCAACGGACACCTGCTGGCCGAGATGGCGCAGCCGTTGAAAGATGCCGGGTTGACGCGCGTCACGGTTTCAATGGATGCGGTCGATCCGGATCGCTTCGCGCGCATCACGCGCGTGTCCAACGGATACGATCACGTGCTAGCCGGCATCCGCGCCGCGCGGCGGGCGGGGCTGTGGCCGCTGAAAGTGAATTGCGTGCTGATGCGCGGCTTCAACGAAGACCAGATTATTCCCTTCGGCATGTTCGCGCGCGAAGAGGGCGTGACCGTTCGCTTCATCGAATTCATGCCGCTCGAAGAAGGCCGCACCTGGGAACCTTCGACGGTAGTCACGCTCGACGAAATTCTGGCGCGCATGGCCGAGTACCGCCCGCTGGTCGAAATTCCGCACGCGCGCTCGGAAACTGCGCGCCGCTACCGCTTCGAAGACGGCGTCGGCGAGATCGGAATTATCGCGCCCGTGTCGCATCCCTTCTGCGGACATTGCAGCCGCATCCGCATCACCAGCGACGGCAAGATTCGCACCTGCCTGTTCTCCGTGTGGGATCACGACCTGCACGCGCAGATGCAGCGCGGCGCCAGCGACGAAGAGTTGGTGGAATTTATTCAGGGCGTCGTGGCGAAGAAAGAAGAGCGCCACCACATCGGCGAGCCGGACTTCGTGCCAGCCTCGAGGACCATGGTTCACATTGGGGGATAATCGGGAAGGGCACGAGTTTTACTCGTGCCGACCAATTCGCTCGCACGAAGAACTGGCGTTAGGCGCGGCATTCCCCTCCGTTTAAAATCAGGTTCATGAGACGCTTGGGGTTGTCTGCGATCGCCGCTCTTGCACTCTCTTGCGCCACACTTCGGGCGCAGAGTCCCGCCTACCTCGGCCTCGATCTCAACAACTATCCCGGCGACGCCAATCTTAAAACTCTGCATCAGACTTTTTCCTACACCGGATACTGGCTCAATGCTCCTCCGGGCGAACGCACCAATACCTGGGTCGGGACATCGCGCTGCGGTCGAGTCCGCCGGATTCGGATTTCTAGTGCTGTTCAATGGCCGTCTTTACGCGCAGCTGAAAACATAGCGAATGCCACACGCCTCGGTCGATCAGACGCAGCGTCCGCTGTGGCCGCAGCGCGCCGCGAGGGATTTCCCAAAGCGACCATTATTTTTCTCGATCAGGAACAGGGCGGACGCATGTTGCCCGAGCAGAAGGCGTACATCTATGCCTGGGTCGACGGCATTGCCGCCGCGGGATTCCGCGCCGGCATTTACTGTTCGGGCATGGCCGCCGCCGATGACGGCAACGTAGTCACCGCGCAGGACATCCGTGACAACGCCAATCGCGACCGCGCGGCCGGACGCGACATTACCTATTGGGTGACCAACGATGCCTGCCCGCCCGCCCCGGGATGCGCTTTCCCGCAGCGTCCGCCGAGTCCCGCAGAAAGCGGAGTGGCCTTCGCCGAAGTCTGGCAGTTCGCGCAGTCGCCGCAGCGCAAAGACGTCGCCGGCCGCTGCACCAACTATAGCGGTGACGGCAACTGCCACGCGCCCGGAATTGCCGCGGCCGATGGGTTGACGATCGATGTGAACTCCGCCACATCCACCGATCCTTCGCACGCGCGCACTCGCTGAGGGAAAAAAGTCTTTGCCACGGATTCACACGGATTTTCACGGATTCGAGCCGGACATTCTCAACCGCCCCCCAACAGTCGCCGGTTGCTGGCTCCATCCGATTTTCCCCACAGTCCATGACGCGCTAAATTCCTGACTCTGTGGTCAAACGACTTTCCGCAAGTCGCTAAATTTGCATCTTCTTCAAACACATTTGATTCATCATTAAATCGTATTCAACTCACGAAACGCACAAATCCATCAGGAGAACCAACGAAATGACACGTACCGTACTTGTTTTTGCAATTTCCCTGCTGATGCTCTCGCTTACCGCGAGCGCGGATAGCATGGGTAAGAAGGACATTGTTGACACTGCCGCGGCGGCGGGCAATTTCAAAACGCTGGCGGCCGCATTGAAGGCCGCCGGGTTGATTGGCACTCTCAAAGGAGCCGGGCCCTTCACGGTTTTCGCGCCGACCGACGAGGCCTTCGCCAAACTTCCTCCCGGCACCGTCGACGATCTGCTCAAGCCCGAAAACCACGACAAACTGGTGGCGATTCTCACCTACCACGTGGTGGCCGGCAAGGTCATGGCCAAGGACGTGGTGAAGTTGCATGAAGCCAAAACCGTGAACGGCAAGGACGTGAAGATCACGGTCGAGGCCGGCAAAGTGATGGTCAACAACGCCAACGTCATCAAAACCGACATTGTCTGCTCCAACGGAGTGATTCACGTGATCGACTCCGTGCTTCTGCCGCAGTAGCGCTCTCTCTCTGCGCGGAGGAACGTTGCAGCCAGCGGCTGGGAACCGGGTTTCTCAGCCGCATTTTTCCCCGGGATGTGGACGCCAAGCCATCCGACATCCGCAGATGCTCTTGCAGAATGCGCTAAGATTTTCCTCATGGCCTACGCCCGCCTGTTCTCGCCATTCCGGCGAGTTTCACATCCGGGCCACCGGTTTCAAGGAGGTAATGATGAAAGTCTCTCGCTTATGCCTCGCGATTCTTTTGTTGCAGGTTTCAGCCCTAACCGCGCAGCAGTCAAAAGCAGTTCCCACCGCGCCCATCCCGCCGCAGATTCTTGCCGCAAAGAAAGTTTTTATCGCCAATGCCGGCGGAGATGAAATGACGGGCGACGATCAGCGCTTTAGCGGAGGGCCCGACCGCGCCTATAACGAGTTTTACGCTGCGATGAAAAGCTGGGGCCGATTCGAGCTCGTCAATTCACCCGCGGATGCTGATTTGCTCCTTGAAATCAAGCAGTACGTTTCCGCCGTCACTCCGACGGGCAGAGGCAGTTCTTCGTTTATTCCCCAGTTTCAATTGAATATTCGCGATCCGAAAACCAACGCGACGTTGTGGGGATTTAACGTTCACAGTCAATTTGGAATGGGGCAGGCAGAGAGTGACCGGAACTTTAGTTCCGCAGTCGGCAGGCTCGCCACCGATTTGCGCATCCTGATGGCGCCGCCCGAGCCAGCGACGAAGTAAAATAGAAGCATGTCTGACCGCACCTTCACTCTCGAAGAAGCCCAGTCCCTGCTGCCGGTGCTGGAATCGCTGCTGCGCACTGCCATCAACAGCAAGAAATTGATGGAAGAAGTCGAGGCCGAGCAGCAGGCGCTCAGCCACAGGATTTTTCTGAATGGCGGTACCCACGTCGATGTCGTTCCGCTCGCCCGCCGCAAAGCGGAGCGCGCCAAGGCCGAACAGCGCGCCAAGGATGCGCTCGCCGAGATCGACTCCATCGGCGTGCAGGTGAAAGACATCGACATTGGCCTGCTCGATTTTCCCTGCGAAGTCGAGGGCCAGGTGATTCTGCTGTGCTGGAAGGCGGGCGAGAAATCCATTACCCACTGGCACGGAACCCAGGAAGGCTTCGCCGGACGCAAGCCGATTGACGAGCGCATCGCCCGCGCGCGAAAGATTAATTAGCTTTTAGCCTTTAGCTCTTGGCTCTTGGCTTTTAGCTAAATCACTCAGGACTTTGGCCCCGGCTCGCTCCGTGCACCTAAATTTTCGGACGCCCGAACCTCGCGGCTGATTTCCACCTCTTTCAACCTGCTGATTCCAAATAATTTCTAACCTGAGAAACATCCTCCCGCGTGCAGGGTTTATACCAAGGCTATGAAGTCAGCAACGGGCTTCGGTCATGCGGCGCTGCTTTGGTAGAACTGGGTTCGCGGAAGTGGTTTGCAAACCATGTATAGTGCTGAGGCAATACGCTGAAACCGGCTCCAGTCGGCCTTGGGGACCATTTTTAGGGAGAAGGGCAATGAACACCAACCGAACCGCGCTTCGTTGGCTGTTGCTGGCAGTCATCATCCTGACTTTTTCTGCCGCGTCGTTCGCGCAGATCGGAATCGGCGTCTCGGTGCGAGTGGGCCCGCCAGCGCTGCCGGTTTACGCTCAGCCCATTTGTCCCGGCCCCGGCTACATGTGGACTCCCGGTTATTGGGGATGGAACGATGACGGCGGCTACTACTGGATCCCCGGCACCTGGGTGATGGCCCCCGTCGGCATGCTGTGGACGCCCGGGTACTGGGGTTGGGGCGGAGGGCTCTACGCCTGGCACGCCGGTTACTGGGGCCCGCACGTCGGCTTCTACGGCGGCATCAACTACGGCTTCGGCTACGGAGGCGTAGGATTCGTCGGCGGCGAGTGGCGTGGCGGAGCCTTCTACTACAACCGCTACGTCACCAACGTCAGCGCCACGACCGTGACCCATGTCTACAACCGTACCGCGGTCATAAACGAGAATCATGTGGCCTACAACGGCGGCGAGGGCGGAGTTGCCGCGCGCCCCACAGCGCAGGAAGAGGCTGCCGAGCACGAGCAGCATACTCCCGCGCTCGCCGAGCAGACTCGCCACGAACAACTGGCCAGCCAGAATCGCCAGAACTTCGCCTCAGAAAATCATGGACGCCCAGCGGTCGCGGCCACCGCCAAGGCCGGCGATTTCCGCAGCGACTCCGCGGTCCCAGCCCGCAACGCGGGCGGAGAGTATCACGCTCCGGCCATGTCGCCCAAAGAAGCGCGCGTCGGCTCAACCTCTGCAAACAAATCGAGCTCGAATGACGGCTTCCACTCCTTCGGCGAGAACAGCAACCACGCCAGCGAGAGCCGTCCGCAGACCGAGTCACAGATTCGCACAAGCAGCTCGCCCAGTTCGAATCCGCCCGAAAGCAGAATGCACCTCGCGACGCAGAGCTTCGCGCAAATCCCCGCCCTCCGCAGCAAGTCGAGCCCCTCGAAAGAGAGTCACAAAAGGGAAGTAGTACCGCTTTTTCTGCCGATCCGGCATGCAAGTTCGACCGGTGGCTCCGTTCTAACCCGGAAGCCGGAAGCCAGAAGCCGTGATGGCCTGCCAAAGATTGGCTGAGATGGTTCCGGGCATCATGAACAGGTACCAGAGTGCGCGCCGGGTGAAATCATCTCTGCTACAATTTTTCGTGACTGGCCGGCAGAAAATCGCCTGCAAGAACTGAACAGGCGCCCGAGGAGTCTTAGAAAACATGATGTCATCGAAAAAGTCCAAACTCCGACTGCTGGGCGCCTTCGCCGCGCTGGCCACCCTGGCCTTGGCCGTAAGCTGCCCGGGATTTTTCGTGAACCCGACACTGACCGCGATCGCGGTCGGGCCGCTCACGCCTGACAATCTGAATCGGAGCTACCGATAACACTGTTCAAATGATTGCCATGGGCACTTATCAATGACGGGAGTAACCGAGCACTCTGACCTCGGGCATTCGTGGAACCGGCATAACGGCCGAGCCCGTCGCAACGGTCACAGACCGCTGGCATGGTTACGGCGCTAAGCACCGGATCAGCGAACCATAACAGCAGCGTCGAATATACTTCTCGTCGATCAGCGGGAGCGAGCCCTCGTCGTTTCAGTAGCATGCACAAGCGTCGACCCATCGTCAGTCGCTCCCAGCGCCAGTCAGCATCGATCGGCGGCGCAACCGTGCCAAGAATTCACCGCGACCGCGGAGCCGGGTGGCAAGATATCACTGAAGTAGCGACACGTGGAATATCTCGACGCAACACAGCGACCGCCGCCATTTCTGCGAGCATCTTACGTTGCCGGTTCGGGTTTTGGCAAGGATGCCTGCCCTCGAGCTCAGCAGCGTTAGGTACCTACACAATCAACGTCACCTATCCAGGCACGACCGCGGTAGGCACGGCCAAGTTGACAGTCACAAACTGATCGTCTGGAAATCCATCCGGGTGCCCCATTTCTCGCGTTCTTTGCGAGAAATGGGGCACCCTAGGCTTATCCCATCACCCGCACTTTTTCCTTCTCCGCAGCCCGTCGCAGGTCTTCGTCCAGCGTGGCCAGCGGCAGGTTCCGGCGCAACGCCAGTTCCAGATACGCCGCATCATACAAAGTCAGCTGATGCTTTTCGGCTAGCCGGAGGGTCGCGCTCCACGCCTGCTGGTCGGTTTGCGAATCGACTTGAATCGGCAGTTGCGCCAGGTCGGCCAGGGTCGCGTCGCGGAAATTCTTGTCGTGGCGCTTGCGCCTGACACCCATCTCTAGAACGTTGGCGACTTCCAATCGCCACAGTCCCGGCACCCATGCGCCGCCCTGGCTGAGCAACTCGAAAATCTGCAGGACCGGCGCGGTCGTCTCGTCACTGTACACCCAGGCCAGCGTGACGGAACTGTCGAGAACCAAACTCATAAGATCAGGCTCATAAGATTGCGATTGTCGGAACGGTCCATGCGCAGGAACACGGCTTCCGGAATTTCGGAGACACGATCACGGCCGTCCCTGGTCCCTCAGCTTCTTCAACTCAGCCCATTTGAAGGGCACAGGCTTGCGCGCCTGTAGCTTCCGAGCCCGCTCGCGGATGCGTTGGAACGCCGCCCGAGTCTGATCCTGGTCCACGCGGCGAACATTGGGCACAAGCCGCGCTACCGCCTTGCCGTGCCGCGTGATCACGATCTCCTCCCCGCGTTCCACGCGATCGAGCAGGGAGCCGAGAGTGTTTTTGGCATCGAAGGCGCCGATTTCATTCATCCGAGAACCTCAGATAATCTAGCTTAGTCTAGCTTAATTCGACACGTCCAACAAGATCGAAACGGCGCACCCTCTCCCTCGCAGGCTCACTCTTTTACCCCTCCCACCGGTAACATTGTCCTCTAACCGCACTCAATCGTATGATCGTAGACTCCCATGCCTGACCAACGATCTGATATCCGCTGCATCGGCATTGCCACCGGAGGCGGGGACGCTCCCGGCCTCAACGCCGTCATTCGCGCCGCTACGAAAGCTGCCATCCTCGAACACCAGTGGAAAGTCATCGGCATTCCCGACGGTTTCGACGGGCTCATCTGGCCGGAAAAGTCATTTGAGCTCACGCTCGACCGCGTGAGCGGAATTCTGCCCCGCGGCGGCACGATTCTGGGTACCACCAACCGCGGCAATCCTTTCCACTACAAGACGGAAGAAAACGGCAAGGAAGTCGTTCGCGACATTTCTCCCGAGGTCATTGCCAACTCGAAAAAACTCGGCATCGATGCCATCATTACCATCGGCGGCGACGGCTCGCAGAAGATCGGCCACGAACTTTTCCTCAAGGGCATGAAGATTGTGGGCGTGCCCAAGACCATCGACAACGATCTCTCAGCCACGGAACTAACCTTCGGTTTCGACACCGCGCTGCACACGGTGACCGACGCCATCGACAAAATTCACACCACGGCCGCGTCGCATCACCGCGTGATGGTGGTGGAAGTCATGGGCCGCGACTGCGGTTGGATCGCGCTGGGCGGCGGCATCGCCGGCGGCGCGCACATCATTCTCATTCCCGAAATTCCGTTCACCATCAAGAGCGTGTGCGAGTCCATTGCCGCGCGCGAGAGCCGCGGCAGCCACTTCACCATCGTCGTGGTGGCCGAGGGCGTGAAACTTCCGCCGGAACTGAAAGAGAACCGGCGCGCCGGTTCGGTCGGCAGCCTGATCGGCAACGCCATTTCCCGCGGATCGCATAAGGAAGTGCGGGTCAGCGTGCTCGGACACATTCAGCGCGGCGGTTCGCCCTCGCCCTTCGACCGCGTGCTAGCCACGCGCTTCGGCGTTTCGGCAGTCGAGTTGATTGCCAGAGGCGAGTTCGGGAAGATGGTTGCCCTGCACGCCAACACAGTGATCGGCGTCGACATGGCTCACGCCATCGGACAGTTGAAGTCAGTGAGTCCCAGCGGGGAATTGGTGCGGACGGCGCGTGCGATTGGAATCGGTTTCGGAGACTAGCAATCGATCAGCCTACTCCTTCATCACCGCGTCGATCGTCGAATAGAGCTGGCTGTTGTCCTTGACTTCCACGTAGGGCCGATTGGGATTGCGGCTGCTGACGATGTAGACCGTCGGGGTGTGGTCAATCTTAATGGCCATGCCCAGATCGTGATCGGCATGAACCAGTGCGGCCAGTTTCCCGCCCGGATCCAGCACGTAAGGCAAGTCGATTTTGTGCGCGGCGGCAAATTTCTCCGCGTACGTCCGCAGGGTCTGCAGATTGACCTCCAGCTGGTTGGCAAAAATGTAATCGCGGAATTCGTTGCCCACGGCTTTCGAGTGAGTATCGAAATAGCGCGCCATCACCGCCGCCTGAAATGACCACGGATGCATCGGTCCCAGCGGAAAGTCGTGCCGCACCACCGGGATCTTGTAATCCTTCGAAGCCTTTTCGACGATCGGCGCCATGCGCGCGCACATCGGGCACTCCAGATCTTCAAAGACCACGATCGCGACCTGCGTTCCCTTGGGCGGACGCCGCACTGTGTCTACCGTATCCTGCGCGGAAGCGCGAACCGCGCCGGCCAGCGCCACCATGGCGAGGAAAGGCAAAACAAAAAGACGATTGCGGAATATGTTTTTCATGAGTATCGGAATTTGTTGCGAAGCCTCTTGATTTGTGTTGCTTGGCCACCTGGGGCTCACTTCTATCTTAGACGCGTGAAACATCCCCAAGGCAGCCTGGCTACGGACTTCCCGCCAGCGAAAGTCCTGTCTCTATGGTAACCGAGGCCGATTACATCTGTCTCGAACCACCGCGGCAGGCGGGTGCACAGGGTGTAAACCTCCGTGCCGAAACTCGCGCTCACAACGCGCTATAGTAAAACCTTCTGATCATGAAGTCGCACTCGATCACTAAGAAGGTCGCGAGATTCCCGGCTGGCCGACTGGTGGCGGCCGTGGCGCTAGCGGCGGTTCTGGTGCTGGCGGCCTGCAATCGCGGACGTCACCACATCCTCGATGTCGCCTACGTGTCGGCACCCCAGGCCGCGTTGCGCGATCAGGTCGCTGCTATCTTCAACCGCGTCGGCAATGTGAGAAACGGGGAGCGAGTCGAAGTCCTCGAACGTGAGAAGCGCTTCGCCCGCGTGCGCACTTCCACGGGACTGGAAGGCTGGATCGAGCAACGCTTCCTGGTCGACCAAAAGACTTTCGACGCTCTCCAGAAACTCACGCAGGATCACCAGCACGATCCCGTGCAGGCCCCCGGTATCCTGCGCAACGAGACCAACATGCACGTCACACCAGGCCGTGACACCGAACATCTTTACCAGCTGGCCGCCGGGGCGAAAGTCGACATTCTCAAGCGTGATACCGCGGAAAAGCAGCCCGGCGCGGCGCCTGCGCCAAGGCTGCCGAGCCGACCGGGAGCCAAAGCCTCCGCCGGACCCGTCCTCGAAGACTGGTGGCTGGTTCGCGATACTCTCGGCCGCGTGGGCTGGGTGCTAGCCCGGATGGTAGACGTAGACGTCCCCCTCGACATCGCGCAGTATGCCGAAGGCCAGCGCTTCGTCGCATTCTTCGCCTTAGACGAGGTGCCAGACAGCGACAAAGGCGTGCAGAAGCAAGTCCCGCAGTATCTATGCCTGCTGACCGAACCCCACGACGGCCTGCCCTACGACTTCGATCAGGTTCGCGTCTTCACCTGGAACGCGCGCAAACATCGTTACGAAACCGCCTACCGCGAGCATGGCTTGGACGGCGTCCTGCCGGTCACGATCACAAAAGAGGATTTCGATAAAGAAGGGACCTTGCCGGTTTTTATCCTCCGGGTAAAGGACGATGCTGGCGCAGTCAGCGAGCGCAAGTACAAGCTCAACACGCCCATCGTGAAAAGAGTGCTAGCCCCGGGAGAAATGCCCTCGCGGCCCACCAGAAAACGCCGCAGTTGACGATTCACGGCGAGGGTCGCCGCCCATGCTCTCGGGGCGGTTTTCAATCCCAAAAACCATACAAAATCCTGATGGGTGATACTGTTTTCAGTATTGTGCGTCGCACCACCAATACTATCTTATTGAAAACAAGTTGTTTATTACGAGCAGTGTTTGGATTCTCAGTTGCACTAAGGTGTTAGTCCAGAGGTGTGGCACTCGTTTTTATGAGGTAATTTTTGAAACCCGCACAGACGGGTGGATGTAGGTACTTACAGTCTTGAAGTCCCAGCTCTCGCAATTGTTTAAGAAGTCTAAAAAATTTAGCAGTTCCATCGGATCGCGCAGTTGTTCCCAGGAAACCGGTTAACGCGCTCGATTCGAATCTGAGTGATGAAAATTTCCAAGGAGGCAGGAGATGCGTTTTGCACGTTTCCCCAAGTTTTGCGTTTGGTTGTTGGTAGCGTCAGTCCTACTGTTGACTAGCGCTGCGTTGTTCGCCCAGGAAACCACGGGCGGCCTGCAAGGCACCGTGAAGGACGCCAGCGGCGCAGTCGTGGGCCACGCCCACGTGGTAGTGAGAGGCTCGGCGCTCGCAGGCGACAAGGCGCTGGATAGCGAAGCCAACGGCTACTATCGATTCGCCAACCTGCCGCCCGGAGTTTATTCGATCGAGGTGTACGGCGAAGGGCTTCAAGACCGCAAAGCGCGAAGGCTTGACGCTTGAGGTCGGCCATCTTCCCACCGTCGATATCACCCTCGAAGTCGGCACCGCTGGCGAAGTGGTTGAAGTTACCGGCCAGGCGCCGGTGATCGACGTCACCACGAATACGAACCAAACCAACGTCACTCAGGAGACGTTGACTGACATTCCTCACGGCTACAGCTTTCAGTCTGTCATTCAGTTCGCGCCGATGGCTCGCAACGAGCCTCTCGCCGGCGGATCTGCTGGCATGACTGGTAACTCCGGCGGTTCTCTGCCGGGTAGCGCAGGTAACGGCTTGAGTGTCGGTTTCTCAGTCGGCGGTGCAGCTGATTCTGAGAACAGCTACCTCGTCGAAGGCCAGGACACGGAGAACATCTCCGGCGGCGCGTCCAACGCCAACGTCCCCTTCCAGTTCATTCAGGAAGTTCAAGTCAAGAGCTCGGGCATCGAAGCCGAGCACGGTGGCGCTCTCGGTGGCGTGGTCAACGTTATTATGAAGAAGGGCAGCAACGGCTACCACGGGTCGTTCTTTGGCTCCTACGAGTCCAACGGGATGGACGGCACCCCGAACGGTATTTTACGTTACGATCCGGTTCCGTCTTCCTTCAGTCCCGATGCAGATTCCCAGACCTACATTCCCAAGCAAGACCACTTTCGAATCGCTCAGCCGGGCTTTACCGTCGGCGGCCCGATCGTAAAGGATCGCCTGTGGTTCTTCTTGGGATTTGCCCCGGAGTACAATTCAAGGGCTAGAACAGTAGATTTTGGTGCTCCCCTGGGGAACGAAGTATTCAACGACGACCAACAGCAGTACTTCAGCACTGCCCGTTTGGACGCCACTCTTACCCAAAAGATTCGCGTCTTCGGTTCGTGGCTCTACCAGTTTTCGCGTGCTTCCGGGGTGAGTTTGCCCGGTGCGGACCCGGTAAATGGCCTTCTGAATACCTCGATCTTTAGCCCATTGACGCAGTATTCACACGGCCTTGGCTACTCGGCTCCGAATGCAACCTACAATTTCGGCGCCGACATTACCTTGACGCCACAGATTGTGTCCACCACCCGCTTCGGTTACTTCTTCAATAACTATCACGACATTGGCTGGCCGACGACAGCCGCTGATCTTAGCTATGCCGTTGGTGGCTTGGGCGGAGTTGACAACGCGGGCAATCCATTGCCTCCCGGCGACCTGCAGGTACCCAGTGGCGCAAGCACTGCGCCGTTCGATCAGAGCTTTACCGAAGTCAACGCCAACAAGCACTACCAGTTCGATGAAGACGTGGCGTTCTTTAAGAGCGGCTGGGCCGGCACTCACAATATTAAGGCCGGTTATCAGTTCAACCGTCTGTCCAACGTCATCGATCAGCACGGCAACGTGCCTTTCGCTGATGTGATCGCTGGCGGCGGGATTGGCTATACGCCGGGTACTACCTTCGGCGATGCCAACTGCGCGCTCTTGGCAGCGGAATGGGGAACCTGCGCTGGCCAGTACGGCTTTGATGAAATCATAGACTTTGCCACCGTCCTGAAAACGGCCGCCGGGACCGTGGTACCTGCTACCGACCAGAACCATGCGTTATTCATTCAGGATGCATGGACCATCGGACACGGTCTAACTCTTAACCTCGGTTTGCGTATCGAGAAAGAAACCCTGCCGGCTCCTCCGGGCATCGGGCCTCAGATCAGCTCCATCAACTTCTCGTGGGGCGACAAGATTGAGCCTCGCTTGGGTGCTGCATGGGGATCTCGAGACGGCAAGTTGAAAATCTTTGGCAGCTATGGCGTCACTAACGACGTCATGAAGCTGTTGCTCGCCCAGACCTCATGGGGCGCACAGGGGTACGAGACTTGCACCTATCCGCTCGGTCCGGACGGCAGCGGCGGTTATAGCAACTCGGACATCACGCTGGCGTACAACGCCGGCGGTCGAGCTTGCCCGACTGGCGTTGCGACTGTGGGCGCTAACTTCACTGGTGGCGCCGTTCCAACGTCGCTAACCGACGCCGTAACCGGAGTTCAGCTGATCGAAAACGTTAACTATCGCCCCGAAGAGCCGGTCGCGTCTGGTGTGAAACCTTATCGCCAGCACGAGGCCGTAGCCGGTGTGGATTATCAGATTCACCGGGATTGGGCTTTCGAAGCGCGTTATGATCGTCGTCGCCTCGACCACGTGATTGAAGACGCTTCCTTGGCTGATCCAGACCATTTCGAAATCTACACCATCGTCAATCCTGGCCAGGGCGTGAACAAAACCCTCGACGGTTACGCCAACTACCTGACCTCGCTTGGCGATGCATATGGCCCCGGAACCGCCGCGTTTAACGCCGACCCGGCCAATCCGTTCGGCACTTGTCCCACCTGCCCGAACAATCCCACGGCAATCCGCAATTACGATGGCTTGGAATTCCGGTTGACCAAAGGCACGAGCAAAGGCTGGGCTGGGATGTTCAGCTACACCTGGAGCCGGCTCTGGGGTAACTATACCGGTCTGACCACCACTGACCAGATCGATGGCGGTACGACCGGACGTAACTCGCCCGACACCACCCGTGCGTTTGACGAGCCGTTTTACTACTTCGGTGCCAACGGAAAGTCCAACGACGGGCCTTTGCCGACGGATCGTCCCAATGCTCTCAAGGGCAACGTGTATTACCAAATGCCTTGGAAAGGGATGACATCAACGACTCGGGATCTTCCAGGTTGCTTACTCGGGCAGTCCGGTGAGTTCGTACACCGACTTGGGGTACGGCGGCGGAAGTCCGGTAGAAGCCACATATATCTTCGGCCGCGGCAACTGGGTCAACACCACCGTGGACGGCGAGCGGCAACATCACTTTCGGTACGCCGTATGCCCGCCGCACCCCGTGGTACACCCAAACCGACTTGAACCTTGCGCACGCTATTAAGGTCAACAAGAACAACGAGCACCAGATCCTGAGCTTTAACGCAACCTTTACCAACCTGCTGAACCAGCACTCCGTCACCTCGTACTGGGAAGGATTCAACTCGAATTACTTCGGTACGCCGTTGTATCCCGGCCCAGTTTCGATTTCCGGTGGCGCGGCCTGGTACCAGCAAGTTGAAACCGGCTACAACCCGCAGGCGTTTGTGAACGGTGTGCCGGGTGTCCCAGCTGGTTGTACAACAGCATGTACCACTGCCCCAATCCCGGGCGTAGTGTTGAACTCACACTACGGTTCGCCGAACCTCTGGCAGCTCTCACGCAACATCCGTGTGGGCGCGCAGTTCACCTTCTAAGCAGAAACCCTTAAGCAAAAAGGGAGCCGGTTTTCCGGCTCCCTTTTTTTATGGCTGACACCAGACGCAAAAAATCAGCCCCACGCCGCGGCGTGGGGCTGTTCTCAATGCGGCTGGAGCTTCTGCCTACTTGCCGAAGATCACCGTGCTTGAGAAGTGAGAACTGGCTGCCATGTAAAACAGGAGTGGGACCGACAGGAAGAAGTTGGTGCGGGACGCCAGGAACGCCTGCCGCGCCATGACCGCTGCGTTCGCGGGAGGAGTGCCGGCCAGCGTTCCGCGAATAATCTTCTTATTATTCGGCCAGATGATGCCCCAGACGTTGAACAGCATCACGATTCCCATTCCTCCGCCCACTCCGATCGCGACCACGTGATTGTCGTCCCCGCCAACTGGCGTGTAGTTCACGAAGATCCATCCTGCGGCATAGACCAGAATTGCGGTTACGATTCCTAAAACGTATCCGTTTGGCGGCCCCTTCTTGATTATCAGGAACAGGATTGCCCAGACTCCGATCCAGAGCAGAAAGAAAAGCCCGAACGTGCTGCCTTGGCCCACGCCCTGGCGCTGCGCGTCGGGCGCGACCAGAAACTGGCCCCAGTACCACAGGCCAAAGAAAATCGTGGCCAGCGCGCTCCAGCGGAACCAGTTCAGGGCAGGGAGCGTCAGATATTGAAAAATCTTGGGCTTCATGCTGGCGTCCGCCTGCTTCATGAATGGGACGTTGATCAGGTTGAAAAAATAGAGCAGTCCTACCCAGGTGATGCCGACGATGATGTGAAACCAGCGCAGGATGAGCTGCGCAGCCTCTTTGCCGGTGATCGTGGGCGTGACCAGAGATGCTGACACTGTGACGAAATGATGCATTAGGAGTTCCTCCGAAAAGGCGAGCGCTCAGACAATCGAGAAGGGGCGCAAGTCGAGGAAAGTCTCCACTTTGCCGCGCACCCTGTCAACCCGTAAGCGGCACCGCCCAAGTTACAGTTGAAAAGCGGCGTGGTTCGCCGTATGGTACAGACATTGTCTGTAGATTGTCTGCTGGCGGCGTTCCTGCGGAATTTGTAAGGGCGCCATTGGCGGTTTGTCCCCCCATGTTTTCGCGGCAGCGGGAAGGCCTCTGGAGAACATGCTGTTGTGTTGAGCTGGTCCATGGGCGCCTGTGGGCTGGCAGTTGGGTAGTTCGCAGCCTATAAATCGCAGCCTGTATCTAAGGAGATCGGCTATGGATAGCAATAAGCCGGCACAGAACATTCAGGATTCCTTCCTTAACACGGCCCGCAAGGAAAGACTCAGCATTACGATTTACCTGCTGAGTGGAGTGAAGTTAACGGGCCGCATCCGCTCTTTCGACAAGTACTCCGTGGTACTGGAGGCGAACGGTCAGGAGCAACTCATCTTCAAGCATGCCATCTCCACCGTGGTGATGGGGAGGGTGATGGCGACGCACGTCAGCCACGTGCCGCATCCCGAGAAGGCCGTGGCGCCCAGCACCGCGGCGATTCCGGCCGCGGCGGCGAGCGCTTCGGGTACCGAGGGATAAAGCACCGAAGGGCGAGAATAGAAGCAGGGCGTTTTCGGCTTGCGAAAGTTTCATAGCAAGAAATCCCGCGGCACGGCGCGAGTTCCCACTCGTGTGCCTCTCGGCGAAGTTGTGCCCCGACCGCCCGACCGTGAACGCGCGTTTCTGGTGGGCGTGGAAATTCGCACCCGCGGACGCGGCGGGACTAAAGGAACCGTCACCTCGCAAGCCTCGGCCGCGCGCGATGCAGCCGGCATGCAGCCCTCAAAGCCGGGGATGCCGATTGGCGCCGGGGCTGGGTTTCCAAATAAGTCCAACGGCAAGCCCAGCATTCCCGAGTTCGACGCCGATGAGTCGCTGGCCGAACTGCGGACGCTCGCCGAGAGCGCCGGAGCCGAAATAGTCGGTGAGCTTCTGCAGCGCCGCGACCGCCCTGATCCTGCAACCTTGATCGGCGCCGGCAAGCTCGAAGAAATCGCCGGAGCTGCGGCCTCAGCCAACGCCGACGTCCTGCTCTTCGATCACGATCTCAGTCCCTCGCAGCAACGGAACATCGAAAAAATTGTCGAGCGCCGTGTAATCGACCGCACCCAGCTCATCCTCGATATTTTTGCCCGGCACGCGCGCACCCGAGAAGGCCAGTTGCAGGTCGAGCTGGCGCAGTTGCAATACATGTTGCCGCGCCTGGCCGGGCACGGCGTTGAAATGTCGCAACTCGGCGGCGGCATCGGCACCCGCGGTCCCGGTGAGACTAAGCTCGAAACCGATCGCCGGAAAATTGCGCGCCGCGTCCGCAACGTAGAAGAGCAAATCGAGAACGTCCGCCGCATTCGCCGCCAGCAGCGCCAGCGTCGCGAGTCCGCGCCAGTCGCGCTCGTCGCCCTGGTGGGCTATACCAACGCCGGCAAGTCAACGCTGTTCAACGCACTGACCCAGGCAAAAGTTCTGGAATCGTCGCGCATGTTCGCCACCCTCGACCCCACCATTCGCGGCGTCGTGCTCCCGTCGAAGCGCAAAATTCTGATGTCCGACACCGTGGGATTCATCCGCAACCTGCCGCACACGCTGGTCTCGGCCTTCCGCGCCACGCTCGAAGAAGTTCAGCGCGCTTCGCTGATTCTTCAAGTGTCCGACGCCAGCAGCAAACTCTCCGCCGAGCAGGACGCGCAAGTAGAAATTGTGCTGAAAGAACTCGAAGCCGAAAAGAAGCCGCGCCTGCGCGTCATGAACAAGCTCGATCTGCTGGACGACGAAGTCGCGCTCTCGCTGCGCGCCGACGCCCAGCGCGAAGGTTCGAACACGGTCTATGTTTCCGCCACCGAAGGCACCGGCCTCGACCGCTTGATGCAGCGCATCGACGCCCTGATCGAGGAAGACCCCATCAGCCGCGTGCGTCTGCGCATCCCGCAAAAAGAAGGCAAGACGCTGTCCCTGCTGGAAGCCAAGGCGCGAATCTATTCGCGGAAATATAAAGACGGTGCAGTGGAGTTGGAAGTGGAAGCGCCGGAATCGGTGGTGAGAAAAGTAAGAGATTGGATCAAGTCGTAGGCCGCACACGCACGCGCTGGCTCTAAACAAACTTCCGATTAGAAATCGTCCCCCTCTTCATCGAGTTCCTCAATCCCCATGATCTGGTTGTAGAGCACGCTCTTCGGGTTCTGGCTCGGCGGCAATCCGTAGTAGAGTATCCCGATGTCTTTGGTGACAATCTTCCGCAGTCGCTTGCCCGGCAGATCCCGCTCCAGCACCTGACCAATATCAGGAAGACTCAAGCGCGCGTTCGACACCACTGCCGAGCCGGTGTCGCCCAACCTCCAGCCGAACGCGAATCGCCAGTTCTTCGTTGTCGGATACATGTCCTCCGCGGTAAAGCCAATCAGAATCGACCCCGGCTCTGCGCCATGTTCAGGGACACTCCCACGCAGACTGGCCGCCAGGCTTTCCGCCATCAATTGCTGCCGGGACGCATCCCTGCAAATCGGGTCGACGGGAATGCTACTTAGGATCGTGATTTCGAGCCCGTATTTTTCGTGGTAATACTGGGCCAAAGTCTGAAGTTGCTCGACGGGGAAGTCGCCAATCGGAACGAAGTAGACCTTGCTCCCCTCAACTTTCGGCGCCAGCTTCACGCCGGCGACGGCAGGTTCCGGCGACATTCGCGTATAAGCCACCCATCCCGCGACCACGGCAATCAGGCACAGCAACAGCGCGAACGTGCGATTCACAGGTGCTCCTTGAATAAGGCGCTCGAATCGGGAGGGTTGGTGAAATTAAACCATGCGCGTCGCGCGGAGCCACGAGAAAACGGCTCAGAAAGGTTACGATCGTATGGAAGTTCACCGCAAAAATTTAAATGGGCCGGCAACCAAGAAGCGGTGACATTCCTTGGCTATCGGCCCATTCGATCCTGAATTGGATCGGAGGTGATAGTTCAATGCTAATCCTCTTTTCGACGAAGTCAAGCGCTATATGCAGAAATCTGCGACCCTGCAACGCCGGAAGGGCATCCTCGGCTAAGCCCCGTGTTTTGAAGGGCTTTCGCGGCGAGGCTGGAATCGCTCCGATCCCAAAATGCTTCACTCGCGATCCTGACTCACCCTTTACCAACCCATCTCTCCGCAGGCTAAAACGATCTTCTTCGCGTTGACACAAATCTCTCGGGACGTTAGACTTAACAGTTTTCATAGCCCTCATTATTCCGGTCTATATCAGCAACAATGGATGACACGCTTCGACAACTAGGGGAATTACTGCTCGGATCGGTGCCGACGGTGATTCTGCTGGCGCTGCTCTACGCGCTTTATTCTGCCATTGTGCACAAGCCCTTGCGGCGCGTGCTCGAAGAGCGGCGCAGCAAAACCGAGGGCGCAGTCGAAAAGTCGCGCGCCGACATCGCCCGAGCCGAAGCCCGCACTTCTGAATACGAACAAAAGTTGCGCGAGGCCCGCGCCGCCGTGTTCCGCGCGCAGGAAGCCAAACGCCAGGCCGTCCTGCAGGCCCGCACCGCTGCAGTGAACGAAGCCCGCATCAAGGCTCAGGCCCAGGTTCAGGCCGCCAAGAAAGATATCGAGAACGACCGCGTCGCCGCTGAAGCCGGCTTGCCGGCTGACGCCGCAGCGTTGGCGCAGGAAATCGTCCGCCGCGTGCTGCAGCCGGCAGGAGCGGGTCGATAATGCGCAAGATGATGCAGAGGATGAAGACATCGAAAGCGATCGCCCGCGCAGTCTTGCTTGCACTGCTGATGGTTGCTTGTGCGAGCGTAGTTTCCGTGCGCGCCCAGGATCAGCCGGCGTCTTCCGAATCGAAGCCGGCCAGCAGCGAATCCGCCCAGCGGACTGAGCGACAATCGGGTAGCCCCGGCCGCCAACTGGTGCACGAAAGCAAAGAAGCCGCCGGAGAAGAAAAAGACGAGTTTGCCGAGTTTAAGCAATCGCCTTCGGTAAGCTGGATTTCGAAGCATACCGGGTTGAGTCTTCAGCGGTCCTACTGGCTCAGTCTGGTGTTGAATTTCGGAATAATCGCAGGCGCAATGATCTGGGCCGGACGTAAATATTTGCCCGGCCTTTTCCGCGACCGCACCGCCGGAATCCAGAAAGCAATGCGGGAAGCGCAGAAGGCTAGCGAAGAAGCGCGTGCCCGCCTGGCCGAGATTGAATCTCGCCTGATGAAGCTCGACAGCGAAATTGACGCGATCCGCGACAACGCCGAGAAAGAAGGCGCAGCCGAGGGAGCTCGCATCAAAGCCGCCGCCGAAGAAGACGCACGCAAGATTGTGAGTGCGGCGGAGCAGGAAATTTCCGCAGCCGCCAAAGCGGCGCGCCGTCAACTGACCGCCTACGCAGCCGATCTCGCCGTAGGATTGGCTCGGAAACAGATTCGCGTCGACGCCGCCACCGATCAGGCCTTGGTCCGAAATTTTGCCGGACAGTTAGGCGCGTCTGACGATTCTGCATCCGGAAAGGATCGCAACTAGACCGTGGCCTCCGTCGCCAACACCTATGCCCGCGCTTTCGCCGATGTGGTCATGAGCGCGCATCTCGATGCGAACCGCGCCGTAGGCGGCCTGCGCCGCGTCGAGGCACTGCTGGCAGAAAGTGACGATTTGCGGCGGGTGTGGGAAAATCCCGCAGTGCCCGCCGATCAAAAGCACAAACTGCTGGACGTGATCGTGCACGAAGAAGGAATTGAGCGCCATGTGCGCAATCTGATCGCGGTCCTGATCGATCACCGCCGCATGCAGTTTTTGGGCCGCATCGTCGAGCAATTCAAGAAAGAACTCGACACCCGCATGGGCTTCGCCGAAGCCCAGATCACCAGCGCCCGAGAACTGGGCGACGCGGAAAAGAGCTCGCTCGAATCGCAGATCGAAAAAGTTACCGGTAAAAAAATTCACGCCCACTTCGCTCTCGACGCAGAACTGCTCGGCGGCGCCGTAGTAAAAGTCGGCAGCACGATCTACGACGGCTCGGTGAAGGGCCAGTTGGAAAAGATTAAGGAAGCTATTAGCTCTTAGCCTTTGGCTCTTAGCTTGAACCAACAAGGTTCTAGTTTCGATGCCGGGATTTGAAGAGCGCAGAGATAGAGATAATGAAGTGGAGCACCCCTGCAGAAGCCCGCAGGGAGAAGCTAAGAGCTAACAGCTAAAGGCTAAGAGCTGATTTTATGGCACAAATCAAAGCAGACGAAATCACGAAACTGATCCGCGAGCAGATCGAGAACTACGAAACCAAGATCTCCGTGGACGAGACCGGCACCGTCATCACCCTGGGCGACGGCATCGCGCGCGTCTACGGCCTCGACAAAGTCATGGCCGGCGAACTGCTCTCGTTCCCGCACGGCGTGGCCGGCATCGCCATGAACCTGGAAGAAGATCAGGTCGGCGTGGTCCTGCTCGGCGAATACACTGAGATCAAAGAGGGCGACGAGGTCAAGCGCACCGGCCGCATCATGAGCGTGCCCGTCGGTGAGGGCATGATCGGGCGCGTAGTCAACTCGCTCGGCGAACCCATCGACGACAAGGGCCCCATCGCCAGCGATCAGTTCATCGCGCTCGAGCGCATCGCTCCCGGCGTCATCGATCGCCAACCCGTTCGCGAGCCCATGGCCACCGGACTCAAAGCCATCGACAGCATGATCCCCGTCGGCCGTGGTCAGCGCGAACTGATCATCGGTGATCGCCAAACCGGAAAAACCGCCGTAGCGCTCGACACCATCATCAACAGCAAAGGCAACGACCTCATCTGCATTTACAACGCGATCGGGCAGAAGCGTTCGTCGATTGCGCAGGTAGTGAAGATTCTCGAAGACGCCGGAGCGATGGAGTACACCATCGTCGTGGCCGCTTCAGCGTCAGAACCCGCGCCCATGCAGTACATCTCGCCCTACGCAGCCACCGCCATGGGCGAATATTTCCGCGACACCAAGCGCCACGCGCTGGTCATCTACGACGATCTGTCGAAGCACGCCGCGTCGTATCGCGAAATCTCCCTGCTGCTGCGCCGACCACCCGGACGCGAGGCCTATCCCGGAGACGTTTTCTATCTTCACTCCCGCTTGCTGGAACGCTCGGCAAAGTTGAGCGACAAGAATGGCGGCGGATCGTTAACCGCGCTGCCGATCATTGAGACCCAGGCCGGCGATGTTTCTGCCTACATTCCGACCAACGTGATCTCGATTACCGACGGCCAGATTTATCTCGAAACCGATCTGTTCAACCAGGGCGTACGCCCAGCCGTCAACGTGGGTCTCTCAGTAAGCCGCGTCGGCGGCAGCGCGCAGATCAAAGCCATGCGCCAGGTTGCCGGAACATTGAAGCTCGAACTCGCGCAGTACCGCGAACTGGCGGCATTCGCGGCCTTCGGCAGTGATCTCGACAAAGCCACACAAGCCCAGCTGAATCGCGGCCAACGCCTCGTTGAACTGCTGAAGCAGAATCAGTTCTCGCCGCTGTCGTTCTCCAAACAAATTCTGATCATCATGGCGGGAACTGGCGGATTTCTCGACGACCTTCCAGTCGCGCAGGTCCGCGACTTCGAAGCCGAGCTTTACAAATACGTAGACTCGACCAATCCCGCCCTGCTGCGTACGATCATGGAAAAGAAAGTTCTCGACGATGCGCTGAAAGGCCAGTTGCAAGCCGTGATCAAAGAAGCGAAGCAGCAATTTGTGGCATCGCGCCAAGCGGTGGCCAAGTAAGCGAAGACGTAATGGTTTCAAGCTAAAGGCTAAGAGCCAATAGCCAAGAGCTGGTTTGACATGCCAAACATTCTCGACATTCGGCGCCGTATCCGCAGCGTGATCAACACGCGCCAGATCACCAAGGCCATGAAAGTGGTCTCGGCGGCCAAGTTGCGCCGCGCTCAGGAGCGGGCTTTGGCTGCGCGTCCCTACGCGCAAATGTTAACCAATGTTTTGAAATCGCTGGTCGCGCGTGCAGAAATTTACGATCCCGAGACCGGCGAGCCGAAACATCCGTTGCTGGCGCACCGCGAAGAAAAAAATATCCTGCTCATTGTCGTAACTGGCGATAAGGGCCTGGCGGGCGCGTTCAACGCGAACATTACCAAAGCGGCCGCGCGGTTTCTCGAATCCAAAGCAGGAAAGAACGTCGACATCGAAGCCGTCGGCCGCAAGGGACGCGACTTCCTGCGCCGCCGATATCCTGCCGCAAAAGTGCAAACGCAGAATCTCGCTGAACTCGCGCACTCGCTCAAAGCCGAACCAGAAGACGCCCCGCGAGTTGGAGCGATTCAGATCACCGGCGAACACGTTGGCGTTCTTGGCAAAGTGGAATTCGCGCAAGCTTCCGCTCTGGCTCAAAACGTGATTGCCCGCTACGAGCGCGAAGAGATTGACGCGGTCTACCTGGTGTTCAACGAATTCAAATCGGTAATCGCGCAGCGCTTGATCGTCGAGCAGGTTCTTCCCATCGAGCAGATCGGGCAACCAGCGGTTCGCCTGGTTGAAGAGATGTCGGAAGAAGAAAAGCTCAGAGCCAAAGAAGCGGCGCTGAGCGCAGGCGTGGGCATGCGCGGACCGGAGCGTGACGTCGCGGAAGTCGCCTCGCAATTTGGCACAGCACAGGTCGACTACATTTACGAGCAGCCGCCGGAAGAACTGTTCCGAGCGTTGCTGCCAAAATACGTGAGCATCCAGATTTTTCGCGCGCTGCTCGAGTCAGTCGCGGCCGAGCACGCCGCACGCATGACCGCGATGGATTCGGCCACCAATAACGCAACCGATATGATCGATTCGCTGACGCTGGTCATGAACCGCGCGCGCCAGGCGAAGATAACGAAAGAAATTATCGAAATCGTCAGCGGCGCAGCCGCAATGTAAAGAAAACCGCTTCTGGCTTTTGGCCTTTGGCTCTTTGCCAGAAGCCAAGAGCCAAAAGCTAAGAGCCAATAGCTATGAGCTGAGGTTTTATGCCAGAAAACGTAGGACATGTAATTCAAATCGCCGGCCCGGCAGTCGACGTGCAGTTTCCCGAAGGAAAACTGCCGCCGATCTTTCAGGCCGTGAAAATTGTCAGCGACGGCTTTACCGTCCCTAGCCCCATCGATGTAATCCTCGAAGTGCAGCAGCACTTGGGCGAAGGCCGCGTGCGCTGCATCGCCATGCAACCCACCGACGGCATGGTGCGGGGCATGAAGGCCATTGATCAGGGCGGGCCGATCTCCGTGCCCGTGGGGCGCGGCACGCTCGGGCGCGTGATGAACGTGATCGGCGAGCCCGTCGATCAACTCGGTCCGGTTGAGTACACCAAGCGCATGCCCATTCATCGTCTCGCCCCGGCATTCGACGAACAGGCGACGAGCGCCGAGATGTTTGAAACCGGCGTGAAGGTCGTCGATCTCATCCAGCCCTTCCTGAAGGGTGGCAAGATCGGCTTGTTCGGCGGCGCGGGCGTGGGCAAGACTGTAGTTATCATGGAGCTAATTAATAACGTCGCCAAGAATCACGGCGGCTACTCCGTGTTTGCCGGCGTCGGCGAGCGCACGCGCGAAGGCAACGACTTGTGGCTGGAAATGACTGAGTCGGGCGTGATCAAGCCTGGCGATCCTGCGCACTCGAAAGCCGCGCTGATTTACGGGCAGATGACCGAGCCTCCAGGCGCACGTCTTCGCGTCGCCCTGACCGGCCTCACGGTCGCGGAATATTTCCGCGACGCCGAGGGCGCCGACACGCTGCTCTTCATCGACAACATTTTCCGTTTCACGCAGGCCGGTTCGGAAGTTTCCGCGCTGCTCGGCCGCATGCCCAGCGCCGTCGGTTATCAGCCGAACCTGGCGACGGAAATGGGCGAACTGCAGGAGCGCATCACGTCGACGAAAAAAGGTTCCGTCACGTCGGTGCAGGCAATCTACGTGCCTGCCGACGACTTGACCGATCCCGCGCCGGCAACCACGTTCGCTCACCTCGACGCAACGACGGTGCTCTCCCGCGCGCTGACTGAAATCGGAATTTATCCCGCAGTCGATCCGCTCGCTTCCACGTCGCGCATTCTCGATCCGCGCATCGTCGGCCAGGAGCACTACGACGTGGCGCAGATGGTGAAGAAGACTCTGCAGACTTACAAAGATCTGCAGGACATCATTGCGATCCTCGGCATCGACGAGTTGACCGAAGACCAGAAAGTCACGGTCGCCCGAGCCCGCAAGATTCAGAAATTCCTGTCGCAGCCGTTCCATGTGGCCGAGCAATTCACGGGCGCACCGGGACGCTACGTCAAGGTTGCCGACACGGTCAAGGGTTTCAAAGCGATTGTGGAAGGCAAGTACGACAACATCCCCGAGCAGGCGTTTTACATGAAGGGCCCGATCGAGGAAGTGCTGGAAGCGGCAGAAAAGATGAAGGCGGCCGCATAAATGCCGTCGTTGGTCGTTCGCGCAGCAATGCGGACGACAGCGACTGGCCAACGACCAACGACCAACGACGAATGACCGATACTTTCAAACTCGAGATCGTCACGCCGGAAAAGAAAGTCGTGGACACCACGGCCGAGGAAATCCAGATTCCCGGAAAGAACGGGTATCTCGGTGTCTTGCCCGGGCACGCGCCCCTGATCACGGAATTGGCCGTGGGCGAAATCACCTTCCGCGAAAGTTCAGCTTCGAGTTCCGGTTCTAATTCCGGTTCAAATTCAAACGAACAGCGCCTCGCCGTGGCCTGGGGATTCGCCGAAGTATTGCCCAACAAAGTTACGATTCTTGCCGAGACTGCGGAGCGTCCTTCGGAAATTGACGTGGAGCGCGCGCGCAAAGCCAAAGCCCGTGCCGAGCAAATGCTTTCGAGTGGCGACACAACTGTCGACGTCGACCGGGCGCTCGACGCGCTGCACCGCGCCGACACGCGGCTCGATGTCGCCGCCAACAAATAACCGATAAATCTTCGACCAAGCCGCCGCCCGCTTATACAATTGTGCCGTTACTTCTGCAGGAGACGGCACCATGAAACTTTCTTCCGCCTTTCTCGCATTCATCTTCCTGTGTGGTCTGGCTTCCGCTCAGCAGGCTGCGCCCCCGCCGCCTCCGGTTCAGCCGCCTCAAAGGCCGCCTTCATTAGTGACGCCCGAAGTGCATTCCGACAACAGCGTGACCTTCCGCTTCCTCGCTCCGAACGCGCAGGAAGTAAAACTCGCGCGCGAAGGCACCGATCCCGCTTCCCATGCAGAAAGACGACAAGGGCGTCTGGACCGTGACCACCGCTCCGCTGCCGCCGGACTACTACGGTTATTCGATCGCTGTCGACGGCGTGCGCATGCTCGATCCTTTCAATCACGGTCTGGTGCCCAACCTCCTCTCGCCGGGAAACTTCGTTCATGTTCCCGGCCCGTTGTCCTTGCCTTGGGAAGTCAACGATGTGCCACGCGGAGAAATTCATCATCACTTTTACAGTTCCGCCGTAGCCGGTGATGAGCGCGACTTCTACGTCTACACTCCGCCCGGCTACGATCCCGTCGCGAAAAAAACCTATCCCGTTCTTTACTTACTTCACGGATACAGCGACGATGCCAGCGGATGGACCGCGGTCGGCCGCGCCAACATAATTTTCGACAACCTGATCGCGCAGGGAAAAGCCAAGCCGATGATCGTGGTGATGCCGCTCGGCTACGGAACCATGGAGATGGTCCGCGTCGGCTGGGGAGGAATCGGCAATCATCCCGATGTGCGCGAGGAGAGCTTTCGGAAATTTCGCGACGCGCTTTTGACCGAAGTCATGCCCAAGGTCGAAAGCGAATACCGCGTCACCAAGAATCGAGAGTCACGCGCGATTGCCGGACTTTCCATGGGCGGAGCCGAATCGCTCCGGACCGGGCTCAACGCTCTCGATAAATTCGCGTGGATCGGTTCGTTCAGCGCGGGCGGCCTCCCCGAGCCCTTTGACAGCGACTTTCCCGGCCTCGACGCAAAAGCCAATCAGAAATTAAAACTGCTGTGGATCGCCTGCGGCACCGAGGATCGCCTGATCACGCCGAACCGCAACCTGCGCGAGTGGCTCAAGACAAAAGGAATCAATCACACCGACATCGAAACTCCTGGCATGCACACATGGATGGTCTGGCGGAGGAATCTGGCGGAGTTCGCGGGGTTGTTATTCCGGTAGGGCGGTGTCGGCTACGGCACGTTGACGTGATCCCGATTTTCCGCCGGCACATAATTCACCGCGGCCGTGCGCTCCAGTTTGTCCCAGGCGAACTTGCGGCCTTCCAGCGCGCGCTTCAGCGTCTTGAACAGCACAATCGAAAACAGCTGGCGATAGGCGAAGCGTTGCAGCCAGACCTGGCTGAGCAGCCAGATGTCCTCCTTCTCGTCAGGGCGGCGGCGCTCCAGGGCAAAAGCAATCGTCGAGGCGATGAAGTCAATCACCAGGAAGGCAAAGAAGAACAGCACCAGCTTGTGAAAGTCCGCGGGATCGGTCGAGTCGGGATGGAAATGTTTTTGAATGTAATACCAGATCGTTCCGACTACGAACATGATGTCGATCAGCGGCGACACCAGCGGCAGCAGAATCTGAAAGATCACGATGTTGGGCAGCGCGATCCATCCCAAGACTCCCTTGCGGGCGAAAACTCCGCGGTGCTTATATACCGCCTGCAGAATTCCAAACGACCAGCGAAAACGCTGGCGCATCAAGGCATTCGCGTTAGTCGGAGCCTCGGTATAAGCGAGCGCCAAGTCTTCATATTCCACGCGATATCCGCGACGCAGCAGCGCCATGGTCAGGTCGGCATCTTCGGCGACGGTGTCAACGTGGAAGCCTCCAGCCTCGCGCACCGCCGAGACGCGCCACGCTCCGATCGCGCCCGGCACCACGCTTACCGCGCCTAGCACGTCGAGTGCGCGCCGCTCAAAATTCTGGCTGGTGATGTATTCCAGAGCCTGCCAGCGCGTCCACAGATTCACGCGATTGCCAACCTTGGCGTTGCCTGCGATGGCTCCGACCTTCGGATTGATGAAGTGCGGGACAAGCCGCGAGATGGCGTCCTGCGCGATGATAGTGTCGGCGTCGATGCCGACAAACAACTCCGCATCCCCGATGTGCTCGATGCCGAAGTTCAGCGCTTCAGCCTTTCCGGAATTTGCTTTTCCGAGAATCAGAACTTTCCCCTCCGCCGCTTCGACAACAAACGCGTTGCGTGCAACCTCCAGGGTGCGGTCCTTCGATCCATCATCAATGACAATCACGCGCAGATTAGGATAGTTCGAGTTGAGCGCTGCGCGAATCGTCCTCTCAATGACTTTTTCTTCGTTGTAAGCCGGAATCAGCACCGCAACCTTCGGCTTGTAGGATGCGACCTCCGCCGGTTTGCCGAGAATCTTTTCGCGCAAGCGGTCGTATACCGCCGCCGCGCCAATAAAAATCAGGCGTCCGGTCATGAGCAGGTCGCCCACCAGAAAAATCCAGGTAATCACAACAATGCTGGCGTCGAACACCCAGAATCCGAAGCGATCGAGGCGCGCCGCCCAGAGTTCGCCGGCAGGCAACGGGGCCATCACGTCGGCGCGAGTTTTTCCGAGCAATTCGTAAACCGGCGCAATCTCATATCCGCGCGCCCGCACGCCGTCAATGATCGCGGGCAGCGCCTTCACCGTCTCAGCGCGATTCCCGCCGCCATCATGCATCAGCACAATGTTGCCGCACCGCAAATCCTCCTGGCGGCACGGCGGCAGATGCGAGAGCACGTAGGAAGAGATTTGCTCGGCCGAGTGGCGAGGATTATCGTTCCAGTCGTCGGGATCGATCCGGTTGCCCACCGTGATGTACCCCATGTCCTGCGCGATTTTCAGCGGGCGTACCTGGTCAGCCGTGTCGGGCTCTTCGTCAATCGCATACGGCGGCCGCATCAGCGTGGCGCGAACTCCCACCAGGCTGGCAAATAGCCGCTCGGTCAAGTTCAGCTCCACCCGCATGTAAGTGTCGGAAATATTGCTGACATCGGGATGGGTGAACGTATGGTTCCCGATGGTGTTGCCTTCGCGATAGATCCGCTTCGCAATTCCCGAAAACTTGTCAGTCTGAATTCCAATCAGAAAAAATGTCGCTGTCGCATGCTTAGCCTTCAGCACATCCAAAATCTTCGGAGTCCACTGTGGATCGGGCCCGTCATCAAACGTGAGCGCAACTTTGTTTGGACTATATCCGTAGCGCCCCACGCGATAAGGCTCCGGCAGGTTCTGAAAAACCTCGTCCGTAATCAGATGGCTGTTGGCGTCGATGGTCAGATCGCGAGTGCCATGAGCGGGCGGGTTTTCAATGCGCAGGATTTCCCCCTGCCCCTCCATGTCCACATCCGCGCCGGGCGGGACATCTTTCAACTTGTCGGTCGCTCCCGCATCACCGGGCACGTCCCACACTTTCCACAGGGATCGGTCTTCGCTGCCCAGCCGCCACAGTGCGAACGTCTGAATGCCAAGATTCTGCGCCGACCGCATATGATTCAATGCCGTCACCGCATCCAGAAACCATATATCGTGGCGAAACCCGAGTTCATCGAGATAGCTGAAGTGCGGGTTCATGGCGTCATCATCAAAATTGACGTCCTCTTCGGAATCGCGCGCCGCCAGCCACGCGTCCTGCACGCTCACCGTGTGGTCGTGCAGCTCTGCCGGCAGAGTGCCCTTTTTCGGCTTCTGCACCCAGTCGTAGCCGTAGTTCGCGATCGCACAAATAATCTTGTCCTGCGGAATCACCGTCTTCGCATACGTCAGATTTTGTACAAACCAATCCTGCGAGGCCACCGGTCCCGACGCTGCCCCCGGATAATGTTCGTCATAGTTCATCAGCACGACGCCGTCGGCCGCCGCCGCGATTGCGGGATAATCGTACTCATTGCTGTGCGGGGGCACCGCCACGTAAAGCTTCATGCCGCGGGCATGCAGATCGCTCGACAAATCTTTCAGCAGCGCTACATACCCGGGCTGGCCGCTAGGCGGGAAAGCCTCAAAATCAATCATCAGGCCGTGATAGTGACCGGATGACAGAAATTGCCCAACCTGCGTGCGGAACCGCGTCCGCGCATCCGGATCGCTCAGGAAGGTAGCGACGTCGCCAATCCAGTTCGCCCCGTCGGAATTGTTCACCATGGGGAAGACTTCCATGCTGGGGTCTTCCGCCTTCAGAAACGGCATCACGCGGTCGTCGACCGGCAGGACGGTGTTGCCCTGCACCACATCAAAATATTTATTGGTCAGATCATCGACGCCCTGCAGCCGTCCATCTGCGGAGAGCACGTGCAGCCAATCGGGATAAAGAATGTCGATTTGCCGGGCATAGGTTCGCAGCGACGAAAAACTGGCCGCATCCCACGGCACATAGAATGCCGCGCGAATTCCTTCTTCCTGATTCAGCTTGACCTGCGACGCCGCCAGTTTTGACTTGCGATGCGAGCGCGCCACCGCCTTCTTGATGCGGTCGCGGGCTTTGTCTCTTTCGCTCTCTTTCAGGGCCTTGAACGCGCGCTTTTGCGGAGAGAACAGGAGTTCGGGCAGAGGCTCATCCCGCAGCGCGGTATACACGAAGAAAATAATCAAGGCGGAAACGCATACCGCCGAAACGTCGATCAGGCGCCGCAGGCGCTTCCACCGGGCGCGTCGAGGATCATAGAAGACTGGCTGGGCCATGGGTGAGTAACTGTTCATCGTATGCCGCGGAAGGCACACGGTCAATTCTGCTCGGAACTCGGCGAGACAGGGTGAGGTTAGCCGCTCTGGGTCCTTAGATGCACTTTCCTGGCGCCGCGATTACCGCAAACGCGCTATGATGCGCCCGTGCAGGAACCGACCGGGCCGCATCTCACGGCAGAACTCGAGAAGTCCGCCAAGGCATCCGCCCGAGAGCGCGCGGAAGTATCTGCAGGAAAACCTGGCGCAAAGCGCCCGCGATTTTTTCTATGGGCAAGCTTGGCGGGCCTCGCCCTGCGCCTGCTTCTGATCGTGTATTTTCCCGGCATCGTAGACGACTCACGCTTCTACGCCAACATCGCAGAGAACTGGTTGCATCATGGCGTCTACGGCATCACGAATTCCGGCGTCGTCGTGCCCACACTTTCGCGCTTGCCAGGATATCCCGCATTCCTCGCGATGATTTTCGCCGTATTCGGAGTAGAGAATTTTCGAGCCGTTCTGCTGGTGCAAACGCTCTTTGATTTGGCAACATGTTTCCTGATCGCCGGCATGGCCCGGCGCCTGTTCTCCGAGCGCGCAGCCAAAGCTGCATTTCTTCTGGCTGCGCTCTGTCCATTTCTGGCGAACTATGCCGCATCTGCTCTCACCGAGACGCTGGAAATCTTCTTCACCGCTCTGGCCCTGAACCTGACCTTGCGAGCACTAGGAGTCCGCGAAACTCAAGAGCAGTCAAGTCTGCCCATCGGCGTCTGGCTTGGCTGCGGGTTCGCAATCGGCGCCGCAATCCTGCTCCGCCCGGACGGCGGAATTTTGCTCGCTTCGATCGGGGGATATCTGCTCTGGCTGCTTTACCGCAGCCTGAAAACGACGCGCGCGGGTGCGCCGATCCCCCTCCGCCGATCCCCGCGAACCATCTTCCTGGCAGGCATTCTCGTCGCCGCCGGCGCCCTCATCCCGCTCGTTCCCTGGACCCTGCGCAATCTTCACACCTTGCACCGCTTCCAGCCCCTCGCCCCGCGCTACGCCACCGACTCTGATGACATCGTTCTGACCGGCTTCAATCGTTGGGTCAAGACCTGGATGGCCGATTATGTCTCCGTTCAGGAAATTTACTGGTCCGTCCCCGGAGCCGACATTGACGTCACGCGCCTGCCCCACCGCGCCTTCGACTCCGCCGAGCAGCGCCAACAAACCTCCCAGCTTTTCGCCGACTACAACCAGGCCCACGACATGACTCCCGAGCTCGACGCCCGCTTCGCCGCCCTTGCCGCCGACCGCGTGCACTCCGCGCCCATCCGCTATTACGCGTGGCTGCCGGCCGTCCGCATCGCCGACATGTGGCTGCGCCCCCGCACCGAACTGTTTCCCTCCGACCCGCGCTGGTGGGAGTTCAACGACGACCCACGCTGGCTCACGGTCAGCATCGCCTTCGGCCTGATCAATCTTCTGTATGTCTCTCTCGCCCTCGCCGGCTTGATCCGCAGCCGCGAATTTTTCGGCATCGGCCTATTTGTTTTATTTCTGCTGCTGCGCTCCGCATTTCTCGGCAGCATCGAGAATCCCGAGCCCCGTTACACCCTCGAATGTTATCCCGTGGTCATCGTTCTTGCCTCCGCGCTCATTCAGCGCCGTGCATAAACTTCCAAATTCGGGAGCGCGATCTGCCACATCCCGTATTCAAACGTTTCACAAGACCCTAAGTCATGAAAATTCAGCTTGAATCTTTTGGTGATGTAGTTGCACAATAGCGCCCCATCAGGGCCCCAGGGTCTTCTCCGAATCTCTACTTCCTGGGTACGACGTAATCAGAAAACCACGCCCTCTCGGGTGAAGGGAGCTTTCTATGCGTTCCGGCTCACGGATGGTGGCAGCAGTGCTCGCGGCAGCGATCGGAGCAGTAACGATCAGCGTAGTCCTCGCGTTCAGCACCTTAGCTTTCGCGCAATCGGCGACCACGTCTCTCCGAGGTACCATCTCTGACACCAAAGGTCTCATGGTCACCGGCGCCACTGTCACCCTCAGCAACAAGTCGACAGGCTTTTCCAGAACCGTCAAGACAGATGACCAAGGGACATATCAGTTCCTCGAAGTCCCCCCCTCCACCTACGTCATGACCGTAACCGCAACCGGCTTCGCCACCACCAAGCGCGAAAACGTAGTGCTGCAAGTGAGCAGCCCCGCCACCGTCAACATGTCTCTGCAGGTCCAGGGCGGCTCCGTGATCATCGACGTCACCGGCGAAGCTCCCCAGGTCAACACCCAGGACGCGACCCTGGGCAATAACTTCAGCGCTCGCCAGCTCACCGACCTGCCTTCTGAAGGCCGAGATCCAGTCGCCATTCTCAGCCTGCAGCCCGGCGTGACTTACATTGGCAAAACCACTGACGATCAGCAGATGTCCGACAGCCGCGGCGGCTCCGTCAACGGAGCCCGCAGCGATCAGACCAACATCACCCTTGACGGTCTCGACGACAACGACCAGCTCGAAGGCTTCGCCTTCGAAGGTGCCATGCGCACCACGCTCGATTCTTTGCAGGAATTTCGCGTCACAACGGGCAACTATGACGCGGATGCCGGTCGCTCCTCAGGCGCTCAGGTAAACCTGGTCACCAAGAGTGGCACCAATGCGTTCCATGGTTCCGGCTACGAATACTATCGCCCCAACTTTACCGTGGCCAACGACTGGTTCAACAAACAATCGGAATTGTCCAATGGGCTGCCTAACACGCCGGGATTTGTTCTGCGCAATACGTTTGGCGGAACCTTCGGTGGCCCCATTAAGAAAGACCGCCTTTTCTTTTTCGTGGCCTATGAAGGCCAGCGCACCTCCGACCAGGAACAAGTCACCCGCGAAGTGCCGACCCAGAGTATGGCCGACGGAGAGCTGAAGTATCTCTGCGATCCCTACGATCCGAGTGTTCCAACCAGCGACATTAATTGCCAGACCAGCAACTCAAGCATAAGCGTCGTGGACGGCGGGCAGACCTTCGCCGGCTTTAACATCGCTACCCTTACCGCCCCCCAGGTTGCCGCACTCGATCAAGGCTGCACCAGCAACAGCACTTGCCCCTTAGGACCGGGGCCCAATCCGTTGATAACCAATATCAGTGGCGGCAATCCCACTGCTCTATTCACCAAGTATCCCCTGCCCAACTCCAGCAGCGAGGGCGACTTGCTGAATACCGCCGGATTCACGTTTCCTGGCGCCGATCCCATCAAACACGACACCTATATCGTCAAGCTCGACTACAAAATCAACGCCAGCGGCACCCACTCACTTTTTGTGCGCGGCAACCTGCAGAACGACCATGAGAAACAACCGCCGCAGTTTCCGGGCCAGCCTCCCTACTCGTTCATTACCAACAACAGCAAAGGCATCGCCGCCGGCTACACGGCCTTAATCTCCAACAGCCTGATCAACAACTTCCGTTATGCGTTCATCCGCCAGGGTCTCGGAACCGGCGGCATCAATAACCAAGACTTCGTGAACTTCCGCGGCCTCGACGACACCCAGGGTCTCGGTAGCCAGACCATCCTCACCAACGTTCCCGTACACAATTTCGTCGACGACGTTTCCTGGACTAGAGGCACACACACCGTTCAATTCGGCACCAACTGGCGAATCATCCACAATAACCGCCAGTCCAACGCCGACAACATTTCCTTCGCGCAGACCAACCTCTATTGGCTGAACCCATCGTTCATCGCCAACGAAGGGGTCAGCCTCGACCCGTCGATCATGGACTCCTATGCCGGGGGCCCCTATCCTGACGTGGATACCAACTTCGGCACTTCCTATAGTTTCGCCGCCATGGATGTGGCAGGAATCTTGAGCGAGACCTTTACCGAGGCCAATCAGGATAAATTTGGCAACCAGATTCCCAACGGCCAGTTAGTTCCTCGTCACTTTCAGAATTTCGAAGGCGAACTCTATCTGCAGGATAAGTGGAGCGTGACCCCCAACCTGGTCGTGACCTACGGAGCCCGCTATTCGCTCCTGCAGCCGCCCTTTGAAAACCGGGGCAATCAGGTTTCCCCCACGGTCGACATGGATCAGTGGTTTAAGACTCGCGGACAGCAAGCGGCGTTGGGCAATGTGGTCCAGCCCGATTTAACTTTCGATCTTTCTGGGCAGGCCAACCATGCCAAGCCTTATTGGGCCTGGGATTACAGAAACTTGGCCCCCCGGTTTGCGATTGCCTATTCGCCCCATGCGGCCAGCGGCTTCTGGCACACAATATTCGGCGACGCCGGCAAGAGCTCCATTCGCGCCGGCTACGGGATTTATTTCGATCACTTTGGCGAAGGCGTGGTCAACACTTTCGACCGCAACGGATCATGGGGATTAACCTCCACCTTCAGCAATCCGGCCGGCCTTTCCACTGTGGACGACTCCCCTCGATACACTGGGCTGCTGGGCTCACAGAATCTACCCGCAGGCGAAATCTCCCCTCCGCCGATGGGTTTCCCTTATGCCCCACCGAACGACCCCAATACTTATGGTTTGGCGATCGCCTGGGGCATCGACGACCACCTGAAGACGCCTTACTCGGAAGTGATTGACTTCTCCCTCACTCGCGAGTTCGCTCACAGCTTCGTGCTATCCGCGACCTACACTGGCCGCTACGCGCATCACCTGCTGCAGGAAGTCGATCTGGCTCAACCGCTCAATTTAGTCGATCCCAAGAGCGGAATGGATTATTTCCAGGCCGCGCAAATTTTTGCAAAAGCGTCCCAGCAGGGCGTGCCAGGGACGAATTCGGGCCTTTCGGAGAGCGATCCCAGCGTAACCAGCATTCCCTACTGGGAAGACATGTTTCCGCAAGCGGCTGGAGTGGGCGGCGAGACCGGCTGCACTCCGGGCATCCCCGCCAATCCCACAGCAACTCAAAATATGTACGACCTCTATCAGTGCTACGCCGGAAACGAAACCACCGCGCAGGAAATCGCCGATGTGTTCTGCTTCCCGGCATGCGCCGGCACAGGCCCCGGCGGCACGTATTACGGTCCCGGCACGCCCTACCAGTATTACCAGGACCAGTTCTCTTCACTCTATGGCTGGCAGACGCGCAGCAACAGTAACTACAACGCGCTGCAAGTCACGCTGCGTCACGCCATGACCGCGGGCCTGGAATTCGATCTGAATTACGTATACTCCCACTCCATTGACGCCAGCTCGAACGCCGAACGCGTAAACGGATTCGAAGCCAACGGCGGAGTCGCCTATAACAATCAGGCGATCAATGCCTGGGCTCCTGATCTCTGGCGTGCCACTTCCGATTTCGATACCACCCACGCGATGAACTTCAATGCCATTTGGGACATTCCCTTCGGCAAGGGCCGGCACTTCGCGATCGAGAACCGCTTCATGAATTCCGTGTTCGGAGGTTGGGGATTAAGCAGCCTCGGCCGCTGGACCAGCGGTTTCCCCTTCAGTGTTTCATCCGGAGCAGGCTGGGCTACCAATTTTGAACTCGAAGGCACCTCGGTTCTGATCGGGCCCAAACCAAAGAGCGGGGTATACATCGACTCCAGCGGCATTCCCAACGCCTTCCAAAATGCGCAGAGCATCCAGTGCAATTGTCCCTATGCTCCGGACCCCACCAAGGGACCGATCCTGTTCCGCACCACTTATCCCGGCGAAGCGGGAGAGCGCAACAACTTCCGCGGGCCCGGCTATTTCTCCATCGATGGCGGCCTGAACAAAAGTTGGATGTTGGGCGAGAGCCGCTTGATTCGATTCTCCTGGGAAGTTTTCAACGTGACCAACTCCGTGCGCTTTGATGCTGCCAACGCCGTGGAGACCGAGGACCTGGTCGACATCACCGGCTTCGGAAAATTCCAGCGCACTCTCACCACTCCGCGCGTGATGCAGTTCTCAATCAGATTCGCGTTCTAGACTAGTCGTCTGTAAAAACTTCAGGGACGGCGCAAGCCGTCCCTGTTCTTAAGGTTGATTGAATGCGTGCGCGAATACTAGGGAAGCCCTACCCCAGCGGCGAGTCGCTCATCCGAAAGCGCGTCCGGACGTGCTCGGAAATCAGCTCAATGGCCGGACGGTTTTGCACCGGGTCGGCCTGCGCCAGATACTTCATGGCCTCGACCAGTAAGCGCTGCCCATCTACATATCGAGGATCAGAGGTACGCTCCCGGCGCTTATTTCCCAGCTTAGGAGGGACTGTAATCGTAAAAACCTTGGCCATGTATGATTCCAAACTATGATCCAAACTGAAGTCCCGTCAGTATAGCGCCCCAAGTGCAAATCTCAGCACATCTTCTTGCCTTTTAAATTCAACAACTTAGCCCCCAGGCGTAATCGTCTGCGTCTTGCCTGTGGTCTTTAGTTTAAAAACCTCGTCGGGAATCTTCTTCTCATTGACTTGAATTGAAGTGTACTTGGCCAGCCGGTAGTTTCCGTCGGGCTGAAACGCCTGCTGCTGCACCGAGATGCCGCGCTCCAGATCAATCCACAGAAAAATCTGCTTATAAGTATTGCGCACCTTCTCCGACTTCGGAATCAACTCCAGCTTCGCCGTGGCAATTCCGTCGATGGTTTCCGGTCCGATGTACTTCACATCAAAAGTCTTTACCAGATCCCGTCCGCTGCCGCCAAACCCAAGCACCACGTAGGTCTCGAGATCGCTCCGGTTCTTGCCCAGATCAAATTCCGTCACCTGATCCGGCTTGGGCTGATACATGCGAATCTTCCCCTGACTGAACAGCACAAACTTCGGCTCCGGCTTCAACTTCTGGGGATCGCTTCCCGCCTTCTTCACATCCGCCATCATCTCGATGTCTTTTCCGGAGCGGCGGTAATAAATCGTGCCCGTCTGAATGTCATCGACCTCATCAATGACCTTTTCGTATAGATCCCACTCAAACTCAGCCTGCGCCGTGCGAAAGCTGGCCGCCGTCGCATCCATTTTTTTCAGGACAGCATTCAACGGCGATTCAGCAGGCGCTTGCGGAGCTCCGTGGCCAGAACCAGCGGGCTGAAGGTGAAGCATGGTCGAGATGAGTCCGATGGGCAGAAGTAGGAGCAATGACAGACTCTTCATTTCAATATCCCGCTGCAAGGCCGCCGCTTGAGACGATGCTTCAATCCCGCTTGGCCAGCACCTTGTAGCTCTGCACTTGTCCCTTGGCGTCGGAGACAGCTTCGTAACTCACAATCGAAACCGCTCCAGAAATCGGCTCAATAATGTGCAGCAACTGCTCCCGCACCGCCTGTGCATCGCCCGCCATCACCGCGCTGGCCGAAACCTGGTAGAACAGACGGCCATCGGCATCCGCCGTCACCATCACATTGGTGGGATGCGGATTGCGCGCAATCGGTTTGTCATTGAAGTTGATCACCTTCGGCGAGAACAACACAAACAGGATGATCAGCGTCACCATGATGTCATAGTGAAGCGTGCCCCGCTCGTATTGCCACAAAATATATCCGCGAATTGTTCGCCAGATGGCGTTCATGGGCAGGGGCGCACTGGGCGCAACGGTCGTGAGTTCTGCTCTATGCAAGTCTAGTGACCAGTCCTTCTCTTGGCAATGCACCGCTTTTGGCTCTTGGCCTCTGGCTTTTGGCTGGTGCACTCCGGAGCCAAAAGCCAAAAAGCTAAAAGCGTTTTGGCGTGATTCTATCCGCGCCAATATACGGCCGCAGAACTTCCGGAATCACCACGCTCCCATCCGCCTGCTGATAATTCTCCACAATCGCAACCCACGTCCGTCCCACGGCCAACCCGCTGCCATTCAAAGTGTGCACAAACTCAGTTTTATTCTTCCCCTCCGGACGATACCGAATATTCGCTCGCCGCGCCTGGTACGCCTCGAAATTCGAGCACGAAGAAATCTCGCGATAAAGTTGCTGCCCCGGCAGCCATACCTCAATGTCATAAGTCTTTGCCGAGTTCGCTCCCATGTCGCCCGTGCACAGTGCCACGGTGCGATAGTGGAGCCCCAGCTTCTGCAAAACTTCCTCGGCATCGCGCGTGAGTTTTTCGTGCTCTTCGTAAGAATGTTCGGGATGCGCGAACTTCACCAGCTCCACTTTCTGAAACTGATGCTGCCGGATAATCCCGCGCACATCTTTCCCATACGATCCCGCCTCGCTGCGAAAGCACGGCGTGTAAGCCGTCAGCGAAACCGGAAGCCGCGCCTGGTCAAGCACTTCATCGCGATAAAGATTCGTGACCGGAACTTCCGCCGTCGGAATCAGCCACAAATCTTTCTCCCCGTGCGGCACGCGAAAAAGATCGGCGGCAAACTTGGGCAGCTGCCCCGTGCCGTACATCGATTCGGAATTCACCAGATAAGGCGGCAGAACCTCTGTATACCCATGCTGTCGCGTATGCAGATCGAGCATGAAGTTCATCAGCCCGCGCTCCAGCTTCGCGCCCAGATCCCAGTAAACCGCAAACCGCGCGCCAGTCAGCTTCACCGCGCGTTCCAGGTCAAGAATGCCGAGTTCCGCTCCTAGGTCCCAGTGCGCCTTAGGAGCGAAATCGAACACCGGCGGCGTTCCCCACCGCCGCACTTCAACATTCTCCTCCGCGCTGTGCCCGATCGGTACGCTCGCGTTCGGCAGATTCGGAATCCCCGCCAGAATATCGCGCAGCCGCACATCCAAGTCGCCCGCAGTTTTCTCCAAGGTCTGAATCTTCTCGCGCAGGTCCTTCGTCTCGGACATGGCCGCGCTGGCGTCCTGCCCGCTCTTCTTCAACTTCGCGATTTCTTCCGAAGCCTTGTTCCTCTGCGCCTTGCTGGTTTCCGCCTCGGTAATAGCGGCGCGCCGCTGCGTATCCACCTCCCGAAAATCCCGCAACACCGCAGCCGGATCCATCCCGCGCAGCCGCAGCTTCTCTTCCACCAACGGCAAATTGTCACGCACAAAATTCAGATCAAGCATGATTCAAATCGACCGAGATTCGCGTCCAGCAGGGAACTAACTAATGTATCGGAAAAGCTCCAAAGAATGCACGCGCGCAACCCCCGCGAACTAGGATTGTCTCAGCGAGCTCTGCGGAATTTCTCTGCGCCCTCGGCGGTTAAAAGCTTTTGCTCGTACCCGCGAATCAAGCACATCAATCCAGCGCGCACCTTAGCTTTGGTTTATTCCCGCAGCCTGTGTAAACTACGTTCGCGATGAGATCGTCCCCCAGGCCCACACTCCTCCGCCGATTTTGCACCGTGCTATTGCTGGCGGCCCTCGTCAGCCTCCCGATCCCCAGTCCCGCCTCAGCCTACAACGGACATCCCAAGCTCGTAGTCGTCATCGTCATCGACCAGTTCCGCGGCGACTACCTTGAACGCTATCGCGACCAGTTCAGCGACTCCGGCTTCCGCCTCCTTCTCGACCACGGCGCATATTTTCCCAACTGTAATTACAACTACGCCAACACGCGCACCGCTCCCGGCCACTCCACCCTCTTCACCGGTGCTTACAGCAACGGCCACGGCATCATCGCCAACGAGTGGTGGGACCAGAAAAAGAAAAAGATGGTGACCTCTGTTGAAGACGATGCCACCAAGCTGGTAGGAATTTCCAGCGACAAACCCGGAGCCTCGCCGCATAACCTCCTCGCCGACACGCTCGGCGACGAACTCAAACTCGCGACGCAAGGCAAATCCCGCGTCTTCGCCCTCTCCCTGAAAGACCGCGCGTCCGTTCTCCCCGCGGGTTTCGCCGGAGACGCCGCCTACTGGATCGATCCCGCCAGCGGCGCATGGCTCACCTCCACCTATTACCGCAACGACCTTCCCAAGTGGGTGCAGGATTTCAATTCCTCCCGCCCGCAAAAATATTGGGATCGCGAATGGAAAGACGCGCAGGGAACCGTCCTCCGCTCCACCACGCACCGCAAAAGCAAAGACGGCTCCGAAGCCGGATTCTACGAAGTCGTCGGACCAACCTCCCTCGCCAACGAATACGAATTCGAGTTCGCCAAAGAATTAATGCTCTACGAAAACGTCGGCCGCGGTCCCGCGACCGATCTGCTCTCCATCAGTCTCTCGCCCAACGACATTCTCGGTCACCAGGTTGGCCCCGATTCCCCTGAGATGCAGCAGATGGCGCTCGATCTCGACCACGAACTCGCCGACTTCATCACTTTCCTCGGCCATCAAATCGGACTCGCCAACGTGTGGATCGCGCTCTCCGCCGATCACGGGGTTTCCGCTCTGCCCGACGCCGCAAAAAAACTCCGCATCCCCGCCGCCAACCTCGATTCGAAAAAACTCGAAGCCGATCTCAACGCCGCCCTCACCGCAAAATTTTCTCCAGGGCACCCCGCGTCGCATCCTGCATTGCAGCCCGCGTGGTTTGTAAAGCTGGACTATCCCATGGCCTGGCTCAACCAGGAAGCCTTCCCCGCCCACGTCCACGAGCACGACGCCGAAGCCGCCGTCGGCGAAGCCATGAAGCAAGCCGGACTCCGCGACTACTACACCAAGTCGCAACTCGCCGAAGGCGAAGCCCCCGACACTCCGCTCGGCCGAAAATATCTAAACAGCTATTCCCCAGAAGGAAGCTGGTACGTAATCGCCGTCCCCGACATTTACACCGTCGGTTACAGCAAGGGCACCGACCACGCCACGCCCTATAGCTACGACACTCACGTGCCTCTGGCTTTCTACGGGTTGCCCTTCCAGGCGGGAACCTACCGCACCAGCGTCGAACCCGTCGACCTTGTCGCCACGCTCGCATCGCTGCTAGGCATCAACGCCCCCACCCACTCTGTGGGCCGAGTGCTGACCGAAGCGATCACGCCGTCAGGCCGCTTCGCGAGCACGGGGCCGGAACGACTCGGCCCTGGCCCGGGAGAATCGCACCCATGACTCCCGACCTCAGCGTCAACGTCGCCGGAATCCCGCTGAAGAATCCCGTGATCGCCGCCAGCGGCACCTTCGGTTACGGCGTCGAATTCGAAGACGTAGTCCACCTCGCCAAGCTCGGCGGATTCGTAGTCAAGGGCCTATCGCGCGAGCCCATGATCGGCAACCCTCCTCCGCGCCTGTGGGAAACCGCGGCCGGCATGCTCAACGCCATCGGCCTGCAAAACATCGGTGCCCCGGCATTCCTCACCGAAAAGCTGCCGCACCTGCGCGAACTCAAAAACGTCGTCGTGCTCGCCAACATTTTCGGCTACACCCGCGAAGACTACGAACGCACCATCGAAATCCTCAACGACGGCGAAGGCATCGCTGCCTACGAGTTAAATGTTTCCTGCCCCAACACCGCCCACGGAGGCCTGCAGTTCGGCAGTGACCCGCGCTCGCTCGATGAAGTCGTCACCACCGCGAAACGCGTAGCCCGCCGCCCGCTGATCGTCAAACTCTCGCCCAACGTAACCAGCATCGCGCAAATGGCCTACGTAGCCCAGGAAGCCGGCGCCGACGCACTCTCGCTCATCAACACCTTCGTCGCCATGGCAATCGATCCCGAAACCCGCAAGCCCCGCATCGCCAACGTCACCGCCGGACTCTCCGGCCCGGCGATCAAGCCCATCGCAGTCCGCATGGTCTACGACGCCGCGCACGCCGTGAAAATTCCCGTCATCGGCATGGGCGGCATCTCCACCGCCGCCGACGTAGTCGAATTCATGTTAGCCGGAGCCACCGCCGTCCAGATCGGCACCGCCAGCTACTGGGACCCCTGCGCCACCGAAAAAATTGTCGACGAACTACAAGAATGGTGCAGCGATCACCAGATCCCCAAACTCTCCGACCTGATCGGCGGCATGCAGCTGGAATAAATAATCCCGGTATTTTATTTCGTTTCTTATACTTGGACGTCATGACACAAACGTCCAGACGTATTCGTCATGACGATGTGTTCCTGCGGGAACATATCCATGCCACCGATGAGTGTACCCGGGCGCTACCTCCCGCGAGCGTACCAGATCGAACCCGGAGACTTGTAATCCCGCCCTTCGCCCCACACCGCGTGCGTCGCCCCGTCACTATCAATCGCGAGTCCGAAGTAGTCGCCGAACGGAAAGCGGAAGCCTGCCGGCAGAACGTAATCGAAACCTTCGGCGGGCCCGGAGAGTTGCGTCTCAGGGTTCCAGGTCGCGCCGCCGTTAGTCGAGTTGCGATAGAACGTATTCCACAGCCGCCGATTAGGATGCCCGGCCTCAGCCGCCCGCGCGTCCATCCAGGCCACGCGCACATCGCCCGACGCCCCCGCCACAATCGCCGGAAAAGCGTGCTCCACGCCGTTCGCGGCCTGCGACACATTCACCCGTTCCGACCAGCTAGCCCCTCCGGTAGTCGAAGAAGAAAAATAAATCCGTTCCGGCCCGCCGTGCGCAGCGCCCGAGTTCCACAGCGCATACAGCGCGCCCGCCGCATCCGAAGCCAGAGCAATCTGCGCCCCCAGAAATCCCGTCTCGCAATTCTGCGCCGCGCAATCCGGAGGCGCGCTCGAAACATCCAGCAGCAGCGTGCCCCAGGTGCGCCCGCCATCGCCCGAGCGGCTCACGAAAACGCTCACCGGATGGATCGCGATTTGGCGCCGCGCATAAGCCGTCCATCCAAAATAAACATTGCCCGCCGGATCAATCGTCGCTCCGCCCGCCAGCGACGATCCCGGCGCAGGATTCGGATTCACCTGCACCCTGCCGAAAGTCTGCCCCGCATCGTGCGACGCGGTCACAAAAAATTTCTCGTCGTGATTAAACCCGACATAAACGTCGGCCCCGCGCACCGCCAGTACCGGCCTGTCAGCGTCCTCCTGCCCGCGCTCCGCCCAGGAGAACGACCAGGTGCGCCCAAAGTCGAGCGACCGCGCCACAACAATGTCACGCTTGTCGTTCTGCAGCCATGAGGCATATACCGTCTGCCGGTCCACCGGATCAACCACAATCTGCGGATCAAACTGCCCCGTAGAAAACGGCAGCAGCGCCTTCGACGCCATCCACGTAACCCCATTGTCGTTGCTGATGAGCAGAGCGATGCTAGGAGGCGTACACCGCGGGCAGTCCGGCACCTCCCCATACTGCGGATAAAGCACATACAAATGCCCGCGCCCGTCGGCGGCAATGGCCGGCTCCCACTGATCCCCATTGTGATAACCGAGACGCGTTTGAGGAGTGAATCCCGAAGCCGCGAGCGCTGCCGCAGCCGTAGTCAAAACCAATAAAACCGCGAGCAAAGCCCGCGCAAAAACATCCTGTGCAGATTTCTGCACACAGTTCGGCGCGGCGGCAATGCGGCTGGACCTGAAAACCACAGAACAAATCCCCTGGGAAAAGCCTTGCCCGGACTTTATCGCGATTCCGAAGCATCGTCAATTGCCCAGACGGGTGATCCGCCCGATTCTTGCCAAGCTTTGGGGATGAGTCCTAGGTTTTCAGGCTGCCTTCTTGAACCTTCGCGCCCTTGCGTCGCAAGAAGGGGCGACCATTCAAGTTTCGTTTTGAAAGGGCGCGGCTTCAGCCGCGCCGTACGCGCCACAAAAATCAGCCGCGGCTTCAGCCGCTGAGGTATCGCCCTCAGAGCACCGCCCCGATGTGACTTTCCCGCCCGTCGATCATCTAAAATAGGGACAATACAAACGCATTCATTCAAGAAGGGAAGCCGCAAATGGAAAAAGCCACATTCGCCGCCGGATGTTTCTGGGGAGTCGAAGCCACCTTCCGCCAACTGCCCGGCGTCACCGCCACTCGCGTCGGCTACATCGGAGGCCAGACCGAGAACCCGACCTACAAAGACGTCTGCACCGACCGCACCGGCCACGCCGAAGCCGTCGAAGTCGAATTCGACCCCGCCAAGATCCGCTACGCCGACCTGCTGAAAGTTTTCTGGGAGAACCACGACCCCACGCAGCTCAACCGCCAGGGTCCCGACTGGGGCACCCAATACCGCTCCGCCATCTTCTTCCACTCCCCCGAGCAAGCCAAAGAAGCGCAGTCCTCCAAAGAGGCGCTCGAAAAATCCCACCGCTACTCCAAGCCCATCGCCACCCAGATCGTCCCAGCAGTAACGTTCTATCCCGCAGAAGACTACCACCAGCAATACCTGGAAAAACGCGGCCTGTCGAGCTGCCACATCAATACGTAGCGGGCGTTTCTTGATTTTGTCCGTACTAAATTGAAGTGGGTGCCCCATCCTTTCGCCGTTTTCTGCGAAAGGGTGGGTACGCGGACGCCTGCACAACGGGAAGTCTTCAGCTTTGTCCGCCCTTAGCATCCGACTTTGCCGGCGGCGCTTCCAGCACTACATTACGGTGCCGTCCCTGCACTCCTCGACCCATCGGATCGCGTCAACCGACAGCTCGTTGCGGTGACTGTCCAGGAATCTCTGCACGACGTTCCGCACGTCCGGGTGATGTAAATGGCCGAGCCCATGCAATGAGTACTCCTGTGTTCTCCTGTCTGTCAGTGCCAGGATTCGTGACAGAGTCTGGAACATTGCTCCGAGTAGACTCGTCTGCTCACGATTCAGGGAGGCCACGTCTCCTTCGCCAATTTTGTTGACGAAATGCACATGCTGCCAGAAACTGCTCGCTACCCAATCCCACCACATGGAAAAACAGTTTTCCATTACCTCCGCGCTCGATTTCGCAACGTACCCGGCATAGACGGAGTACATCGAATGAATACAATCCAGCCGTTCTACTAGAGGCGTTGACTGGAGCCACAGGTGCTTTTGCGAGCGGAATGGTTGATGCGAAAGCATCGCCCATATTCCGGCATTTATTTGTGGAGGAGAAAATCTTAGTGGGATGTCTGCAAAATTGGTAAACAAGCGCGTCATGTGTCCAACAATGACCCGCGGGGAGGCCACACCCTCATCGTCGAAATCGCTCATACACAAAAGGTCGGAGTCCAGATACCAGAACTCTTCGGTTGCGATATCGTGGTCGAAGAAAAAGCTGACGAACTCGTCGAAGTTGAGTCGGGAGAAGTCGAAGAGAGGCTGATCGCCGTCCATGGCTCAGTATACGATTGGCTTAAACGAGACCTCGGTGCCATCAACAGCGTGAAGCTTTTTCTCATTCACCCTACGCCGCCGTCAGCACCATCGGTGCACCCTTCGTAATCACAATCGTATGCTCATAGTGCGCCGAATCCCCATGATCCGCCGTAATCATCGTCCACTTATCCGGCGCGACGAAAATCTTGCCCGACCCAGCCGCGATAATCGGTTCCACCGTAATCACCAAGCCTTCAGTCAGCACCTGATTGTCCCGCGTATCGGGATAATTCGGCACCCGCGGCGCTTCATGAATCGTGCGCCCAATGCCGTGTCCCGAGAGCTCGCGAATCACCGCAAAGCCGCTGCGCCGCACCTCGCGCTCCACCGCCTGCCCAATCTCCCAAACCCGAAATCCCGCCCGCGCCACCAGCATGGCCTTCGCAAACGCCCGCTCCGCGCACGCCATCAGATTCCGCCGCTCTTCCGTCACCTCGCCCACGGCAACGGTTAACGCCGCGTCCGCCATAAATCCATCTTTCTCAATCGTGACATCCAGCTTCACCAGATCGCCATCCTCCAGCGCGCGCGGCCCCGGAATTCCATGCACCGCCTCATCATTCACACTGATGCAACTCACCCCCGGAAACTGATACACCAGCGCCGGCGCCGACTGCGCCCCATGCTCCGCATCACCCCCGCGCCCACCTCGTCGAGCTCAGCCGTAGTAATTCCCGGACGCACTTCATTCTTCATCGCATCGAGCATCAGATGCACGACAGCTCCCGCCGCCTGCATCCCTTCCAGTTCATCCGGCCCATTGATGGACACAAGATCACCTCAGCAGCATGATAGCTCCAGCGAAACAATTCTTGTGGGAAGAAAATCAGAAAGAAGGAATTTGAGTTTCTCTGCGAACTCTGCGGATTTTCTCAGCGAACTCAGCGGTCAAAAGCTTTTGTTTTTGCTCTTGCGCCAAAATCAAAAGACTTTAACCGCCAAGCACGCAAAGAGAACCCGCAGAGTTCGCTGAGAAAATCAGATTGCGCGGTGACTGAAACTCAAGCCCCGGCAGGCTGCCGCGCTCGGAAGAAGAACAGCAACACAAATCCACCAATGTAGTAAGGCGCGCTCTGCTGCAAACTAGATCCCAAAAACCTCTGCGCCAGCCCAAACAACGCCAGCGCCTCGCACAACGCGTAAGTCGCAAAATACCCAGTGCGCCAGTGGTTCAAACTAAGATTGTCGTCAGGATGCGTCGCCAGACTTTCCGCCGCCCGCAGCACCAGCGTGCGCCGCACCACAAAAATCACGCCCACAATCGCCACGCCCAGCGTGGTGAAAAGATAACTCAGAGACGGATCGACCGCCCGCACCACCGGACCCACAACTTCGCCCACGATTCCATACAACAGGATGCTGGCCAGCATCGCCCACTGCACCGCCCGCAGTGTCTTCAGAGCCCTGGTCATCGAAGTAAGGTCATCGAAGTGACGTCATTGAACAGACGCTTCGCGCGAATCGGGGGAGGACTTCGGAAATCATTCTACGCCGCAATGCCGCTCTGCAAAACTTTTTTCTCCGATGCGCCGCATCAGATTCACCACGTCACGCCCGCAATTCCGGGTCAATGAGAATCATGCCCCGCCCGCGCTCTCGGCCGCACCCGCAGAAAAATCTGAAATGACACCGGATAATTCCCATAGCTCGCATCCAACGCCTCAGGCTTCGAATATACCGTCACATCCGCCCCCAGCCCCAGCTGCCAGGCACGATCCTGAATCAAATCCCGCTCTCCGCCAAACGTATACGCCCCGATCCGGTACACCGGATGCACCGCCGCTTGCGGAAACAGCTCATCCTTATCCACCAACTCCATCCGCGTGAACGCATAGTTCTTCTTCTCAAAATTCAGCGTCGACTCCAGCAGATAACTGTTCAGAGTCGTATCGGTCGCGACCTTATGCACCCGCCCCCAGATCGCCGTCGTAGCCCAGTTCCCCCAATCGCTGCCCGATCGCGCCGGCCGGTTGTATTCCACCGACCCCGTCTCCCGCCACTGGCTGCCCGGTTCAAGCGCTTCCGGATGCTCCAACCGCCCCACGCTATACTGCGCCGTCCAATTCGATGCCATTGCCAGGCTGGCCCGCCCCGACCATGAATCCAGCGCCGCCAGCTGAATGCTCCAGCGCTCTTCATTCGGCTCACGCCCGTTAAACGCCGAACCCTCCAGCTTCACGCGATCGATCACAAATCCCGTCGTCACCACGCCAAAACTGGTATGCGTCGAATCCTGCAAATGATGGCTCAGCGGCGCCAGCGGCAATTCCGCAGCCGACGCCCGGTGAATGTAAGTCACCGGCCCCAGCGCCGGCTCCGCCGACGGCCCGCCATAAAGCTCCCACGAAATTTTCCCGGTCAGCGGCAGCATATACAGCGCCGCCAGCTCGGCAAACACATTGTGCGGATGCTGATGATCGACCAGCGGCTCGCCGTGATAAGTTTCGCCCGTCTGAAAAAGTTCAGGAAATCCCGGATGCGGCGAAGTCAGCGACTCCGCCGAAAACATCTGCCGCAACAGAATCGTCCCCACGCCCAGCCGGTGCTGCTCCATCACCATGCCCCAGTTCACCGACTCCGCCTTGCCCTCCCCGCGCGGGCCGCCCTGCTGGTTGTAATCGGTAAAGATCACGCCATGCGCCATCACTTCCCACCCGCCCCGCATCCACATCCACTCATGCCCCGTCACCGAGCCCGGCTGCCATCCCGTCCCCGATCCCTCGTGCGGCGATGGAAGTTGAAACCCGCTTTGCTGCATCTCCATGTTCATCCCCTGCTGCATCCCGGCCATGGACGTCGCAGGCGCCGGTGCCGGTGCTGATGATGATGCCGAAGACGACGACGATGAATCCTGCGCCGCCGCCCGCCTATTCAGCAGGAACCACGACAGAGTCGCCAGAAGCAAAACCGCGGACCGCGTTGCTTTCATCCGAACCTCGTAGTAAATCGTTGGAGTGAATCGTTCTGGCCCTGCCAGATTCAAGCGTGGTCAAATCGCAAAGTCGCGGCGAAACGCGAGCCGGCGCACAGGTTAGGTAGGGAATAAAAAAAGCGCCAGTGGATGGGCCTGATTTTCTCAGCGAACTCTGCGGCCTTTCTCTGCGCGCTCAGCGGTTAAAAGCTGTTGCACTTTGCCGCCAGCTCAAAAGGATCTTGAGCTACACGGCGCGCAGAACAAACCAGGGTCGAGAAATTCAAAACGAATCCCCGGCCGCAGGACTTCAGATTCGCAGCGGAGTGATCGGTGGAGGACTGCTGGAAGGAACCGCCAGACTCGAATCGTCGGGCTGCACGTCGGAGCGCAGGAAAAATCTTTCCCCCGCCTGCCAACCGTGCCATTGCGCAGCGATCAAACGAAGAGAAAAAAACGAGACCGGAATCGCTGCATCATGCCCGCTGACGCAGCACCGAAAGCGAGTCGGAGCAGGAGTAGGAGGCGGAACTGCCGGCTCATCCCCATGACATCCCGCCGGATGACTCGTCGCCGGAGAAAAAGCCATCGCTTGCGCCCCCGGCAAGCCAGCCGAAATCGCCATCGCCATCAGAAGCAGCAGCGCGACGATTCGCCAATTTCGGAGCAAGGCTTCAGTTTCCAATCAGCGCGATTGAGTAATTACGTTCCGGTGATCTTGATGCGCAGCTCTTCCGGCAGTCGTTGCCGAATTTCCTCCGGCAGCCGGTCATGAACTTTTCGTGCACCCAGTTTCGCCGCGTCCAGCACCGTCACCGGAGCCGGCGTAGCCACGGCCACTCCCACCCAGATCAGCGCCGAAAGCCCGAATCCCGCCAGCGCCGCAATCTCCAGCCAGAAAGCATGCCGCGGCGCCAGCCGCCAGATCACGCCAAACGCCAGCAGAAACACCGCCGCCGAAAGCGATGCCAGCGCAATCAATCCCACGTCAATCATGCGATGAATTTGTTGCCGCCTGCGGCAGTGTTCACAGGCCGCAAAGTGGCTTTCGTAGTCGGCGCACATCTCCGGCGCGAGGCCGGAAATATCGTACCGCCAGCCCGCCAGAATCTTGCCCACGATTGGATCGACGCACTGCTGACTCATGAGGGTAGAAGCTACTCGAGGCCCGAAAACCCTACAACCGAATCGGTTCCAGCGCCTCGGTCTGCGACGCCAGCAGCACGCGGTTATGAAACAGCCCACCCCGCGTAGCCAGCGCCTTTTCTGCCTCTCTCCGGGCTATTTCCGGATGATTGTTCTCCTGTGAAAGATGCGCCAGCACGACAAACGTTGCACTATTATCATAGTCGTTGGTCAGGAAATCGGCGAGGGCCAGGTTCGACAAATGCCCCACCCGGCTCAGCACCCGCTGCTTCACCGACCACGGATATGGCCCCACCCGCAGCATCTCCAGATCATGATTCGATTCCATGACCAGCACATCGCACCCGCGTAAATGATCGCGCACGCTCACCGGCAAATAGCCAAGATCGGTGGCCACGCCAACCTTGATGCCCTCGGCGCGAAACGTAAATCCCACCGGATCAGCCGCATCGTGCGGAATCGTAAACGGACGCACCTCAATATCGCCCACCTGAAAGCGATGCCCCGCCTCAAACGCCTCAAACTTGTCGAGTTTCGGCCGCTCGCCTTTTTCATTGCGCTGCGCCCGCGCCCACGCCTGATGCGTTGCTCCGGTCATAAATACTGGGATGCGCAGCTTCTTGGCCAGCGTTGCTAACCCATAAACGTGATCGGAATGCTCGTGCGTAATCACAATCGCAGACAGCGTCAGCGGATCTTCCCCCAGCACGCGCATCCGCTTAAACGTTTCCCGGCAGGAGATGCCGGCATCCACCAGAATCCGCGTGCAGGCGCTCGCGACCACCGCGCAATTCCCGCGGCTCCCGCTGGCCAGCATGGACACAGTTACGCCCATCGTTTGAAGCCCATGTTCGCAGCATACGCGCCCACCCTGTGGATCAGGGAGTACTTTTCTGGTTAGCCGATACCAACGAGCGGGGCCCGGCTTCCGGCTTCCGCCTTCCGGCACGAGGCTTGGGCTCAATTGGGATCGGCCGATTTTCTCAGCGACCTCTGCGGAGGTTCTCTGCGTACTCGGCGGTGAAAGGCTTTGCTCCAGGCCAGCAAGTCAAAACACTTTAACGGCGGAGGACGCGAAGAGAGGCTGCAGAGTTCGCCGAGAAATTCAAACCCAGTCGGTCCGCTAAGACTTAACCCGGTTCAACCCGGCAGCCGAAAGCCGGCAGCCGAAAGCCGAAAGCCGGAAGCCGAGGGCCGAAAGCCAGAAGCCGGAAGCCGAGAGCCGGAAGCCCGGCTACTTCAGCCCCACCCCGTAATAATACGTATAAGGCGCATACCCTCCAATCGGCAGCGCGGTCTGAAAGCTGGAAAACACGGCCGCATTTCCCAGGAACGACACAAACACATCCTGCTGCACTCCGCCCGTCGACATGCGGAACGTGAACATGCCATAGCACGGATCGGTCAACTCATTAGCCGTGCCATCGTAGAGATAAGGCGTGTCCGCCACCGCCGCTAGGGTTCCAGTCGCGAGCGTATGGTTCTGACTGTCGGTGATGGTCATCGCGCCGCTCGAAGAAATCGTGATCGTCGCCTTGCCCTCGGACGGCGTCCCCGTCTCCACGTTGCCCTGCCCGGTTTGCGCCGCACTTTTTTCGTAGTAGATGGCGGTATATGTCCCCGCATTCGACGCCAGGAAAGTCCGCGCCGCCGCCTGCGGCAACCCGAGAATCGCGCCGTTGCCCGTATCGACGACGAAAAAACCGTTCTGCGTGCCGAACACATAGTCGTATCCGGACCCCTCGCTGACCGTGAAAAAGTTTCCCGAAGTATCTTCCGTAATGCTCGAGGCGGCAAAACTCCCGCCGCTAAACAAACTCTGGCTGAACACTCCAAATGGCCAATACCCCTGGTGCTGCACGCTGCCTTGCGCGCTGATCGAAATCGTCCCCAACTCCGTCCCTCCCGCCGCAGTACGGAATTGCAGATAATTGAAATTTTTTCCCGCAAACGTATTGATCGACGCCGGAGAACTCTCCACCGCCGTAATCAAAGCCAGGCTGTTCTGATTCGGCCCCGCGTTGGCTGCTTCCACCATCAGCACAAATCCCGGCACCTCATACGCGGCCAGCAGATTCCCCTGCGGATCGACGATGGTATACGTCCCATCCGAATTCACGGTGTAGGGCACCGTGCCGGTTTCGCCATTGGTGTAATTCTTGTAAGTGACAGTTAACGCCGTCGAGTCGATGGAGATGGTCATAAAGTCGCCCACCGACGCCGTCCCGTTATAAGCCCGCACCGCACTCTGCGAGCTGCTGACTTTCGAAGCGGAATTACAGCCGTTTAATAATCCCAGCCCAACCGCCACCGCCAACAGACCTGCCACCATCAGCGCAACCCTTGCCGTCTTCATCAGGGAAACCCTCCTGAGGATCAAGCATCGGCATGATGTGGAGGGTACTTTAGGTCGTAGGTGTTCTGAGGACCCAGCATCAGTACATTTCACCAACGGTGTTTGCAGCGCATTGTTTTGAAAGGGCGCGGCTTCAGCCGCGCCGTACTTCGCAGATTATGAACGCGGCTTTAGCCGCCGAGGGAATGAAGATTAATTCTCGCTTAAATTACGTTCGCGATCGCTTGCCGAAGCCCGCCCTTATTTTCCCTGCCGCAAATTATCCACCACGGCCCGCACCACCGATCCCCCATACGCTCCCGCAATCCCCGGCAAAAACGCCAGAAACGATTCATACACCTGCGCCCGCGTAGGCCGCACTGCGAGTACCATATAAGCCGCCAACTCGGTCAGCGGAATACAAATCCCCACCACCCCCACCCACCGCCACGGCCAGCGCGGCCGCAACAACCCCAGCAGCATGCACGCCGACAGCACCAACAACGCCGTCAACAGCAAATCGTTCACCGCAACATCCGCCCACCCCGCCCCCACCCCGCACAAGGCAGCCAATAGATAGAAGGGCGCATCACTCCGAGCTGGCAAACTTGCTGTGGTCATCGGGAAGTCGGTTTTCAATTCTGCAATCTGCAATCTGAATTGTGAGCTCCGAATTCTGAATTATTCAGTACGTATAAAACCCTCGCCCACTCTTCCGCCCCAGCCACCCCGCATCCACCATTTTGATCAGCAGCGGACACGGCCGGTACTTCGGATCCCCCAGCCCACTCTGCAGCACCCGCATAATGTCCAGACAAACGTCGAGCCCAATAAAATCCGCCAGCGTCAGCGGCCCCATGGGATGCGCCATCCCCAGCTTGAACACCTCATCGACCGCCTCCGCCGTGGCCACGCCCTCCATCACCGCAAACATGGCCTCATTCAGCAGCGGCATGAGCACCCGGTTCGAAACAAATCCCGGCGCGTCATTCACTTCCACCGGAGTTTTTTCCAGCTTCAACGCCAGGTTGCGAGTTTCCGAAAAAGTCTCCTGCGAAGTGGCCAACCCGCGAATCACTTCCACCAGCTTCATCACCGGCACCGGATTAAAAAAATGCATGCCGATAATTTTGTCCGGGCGCTTCGTCACCGCCGCCAGCTTGGTAATCGAAATCGACGAAGTATTCGACGCCAGAATAATTTCCGGCCGCGTCACCCGGTCGAGATCGCGAAAAATCTCCGTCTTGATCTCAAATTTCTCGGTCGCCGCCTCAACCACAAAATCGCAGTCCGCCAGTTTCGAGCGGTCGGTCACCGGCTGAATCCGCCGCAGCGCCGCGGTCTTGTCATCGGCAGCGATTTTCCCCTTCGCGACTTCCCGCTCCAGGTTCTTGCCGATGGTCGCCAGCCCGCGCTCCAGAAAGCGCTGCTCCACATCGCACAGCACCACGTCGAATCCACCCCGCGCGAACACATGCGCAATCCCGTTCCCCATGGTCCCCGCGCCAAGCACGCCCACTCGTTGTATCGCCATATCCTCTGCCTCTCGAAAACCTTCGAGTCTACCACTCGGTATCACCGCCCGAAGCCGAGATTTTCTGGGTTCTGCTCTACAATGTCTCGGAATCGACTACCGGCCAGCTCGATCACTGTTCTTAGCTCCAGAAGGCTTACCCAGTGCCCCGCACCTTCGCTCGTCAGATCGCTTCGGATCGGAGTCTCGCCCGAGCCTTGTTTTTCGCCGGCCTGCTTTCCATGCTGGTCGTCGGTTCCGCGCCGGCCCAGCAAAATCTCTCACCCGCCGCAGACCCGAAACCCGCCTCTCGCATCGATCTCTCAGCCCTCGACTATCACCCGCCCTCGCGCTCCCATCGCCTCACCGAAGACGAGTCCAGCGTTTCCCTGAACTTCGTCGACGCCACGCACGTGCTCCTGACCTTCAACCGCAAAGGGCTGCTGAAGCGTCTGCCCACTTGCCCGCCCGATCATCAGGATCGCCTGATGCACGCCGCCATCCTCGAATTGCCCAGCGGCAAAGTTGTTCACGAGGCCGACTGGTACCTGCACGATCGCCGCCGTTATTTGTGGCCTCTCGGCCCGGGCAAATTCCTACTGCGTAAGTTGAACGATCTTTTTCTCGTCGACTCCAGCCTGCACGAAAAACTGTTGATGGCTTCGCCGAAAGATCTGCTCTGGGTCAGCGTCACCCCTGACGCGAGTCAAATCCTCCTCGAAACCGCGGCACCCACCAGCCCAGCCAAAGATTCCTCCGCAGTCAGAGATTCCTCTCCCACTCCTCCCGCCCGGCACGACCCCAAATTCCTCGTGCAGTTTTTCGATGCAGCCACGCTCGCGCTTCAGCGCAGCGTTCCTTTGAACCAACTCGTGAATCTCGACGGCACCAGCGCCGGTTACCCCGACCTGGTTCACAAGGGAGATATCTGGCTGTTGCGTTTCGGTCCCACGCCGGAGCGGCGGCGTAATATCGCGCGCGTCCGCTCTCAGACTCCGCCCAATATTTTCTATTCCAGCAACAATTCCCTCGTGGTGGGCCGATGTGCCGGGCACGACTGCGACTACAGCGTTACCGCTTTTACTCTCACCGGACACCGCCTGTGGCAGCAGCACTGGAGCCGCTATCGCATGTATCCCTCTGTCGTCCGAAGCCAGGACGACAGCCGCTTCGCCGTCAGCACTCTGCAACTGGCGGTTGCCCCTGCGGTCAGGCTCGGCAGCCTGCTCGACGAGCAAGACGAAAATCAACCCGACATTTCTCACACCGAAGTCTTCCGCCAGCAAGTCCAGATCTTTGAAACCGCCAGCGGAAATTCAGTCCTCTCCGTCGACGTCACGCCCAGCGTGCAGAGCGGCCAGAATTTCTCGCTCTCTCCCGACGGCCGCCGTCTCGCCATATTGCAAGGCGCATCGATCGAACTGTTCGACCTGCCACCGGCCTCCGACGACGAACGGTCCAAATTCTCCGCCCTCCGATCCGACGTCTCCGACTTGTATACGCTCGCCTCAGCCCCGGATTCGTCCGCGCCTTCCCCCGAATCTGCCCCGGACGACTCCACCGCGAGCGCCGATCCCCCAGACTCGCCTGCAGACCAGCCTGCTGAAGAACCTGCACCCGAAACCAACGCAAACAACTCCACTCCCACTGGCGATACCTCGAATCCGGCCAGCGCGAATCCCGACATCCTCTCCGCTCCCGTCGCGGCATCAACGCCCACCGCATCCGCAAATCCAGCCAGCGCCAGCAAAACTCCCCCCGACGCCCCAGTCACTACCATCCGAGTCAGCGCCAAATCCGTCGTTGTCGACGTCGTTGTAACCGACTCCAAAGGTCATCCCATCAAAGGCCTTCCCTCAAAAGATTTCCAGCTGGCGGAAGACGGCAAGCCGCAAGACCTCCGCTCCTTCCGCGAATTCACCGCACCCAACGGAGAAGCTTCCGCACCGTCGTCTCCCGCAGGGCAGCCAGCGTCAGCCAGTTCCGCGCCCCCGTCTCCCAACGTGTTCAGCAACAACACTCACGCAGCCGAACCCGGCGCCGTCACCATGATCCTGTTCGACCTGCTCAACACTCCCTCGCAGGATCAGGTATTCGCGCGGCAGCAGCTCATCAAGTTCCTGCAGTCCAAGCCAAAGGCTTCGCAGCTCGCGCTCTGCACCATGAGCAACGGCGCCACTCACCTGCGTTTGCTGCAAGGCTTCACCGCCGACGAAACTCTTCTCCTCTCCGCCGCCAGAAGCAAGAAGGGATCTCCCAAGGCAGTTCGCTGGCAGGTCGCGGAATCCGGAACGGGCCAGTCCGTGGATACCGTTGCTGTCCTCGCGCAAGAGGGCCAGTCCAGCGGATTTCAGGGCCTGCTCAGCGCCCTGCAAGGCTTGCAAGGCAAAGAAGAAGAGACCGACACCAATGATCGCGCCGGCGTGACGCTCGATTCCATGATGCAGCTCGCCCGATATCTCTCCGGCATTCCCGGCCGCAAGAACGTCGTCTGGCTCTCCGGTTCGTTCCCGGTCGCGCTCTCCGCGATCGCCAATTCCGGCGATCATTCCCTCGACAACCTAAATTTCTCCTCCAAAATCAAACTCGTCACCAATCTTCTCGCCGACGCGCAAATTGCGGTTTACCCCGTCGACGTCCGCGGATTAATGGGCGGCGGTCCGGGCGCAGATTCTGCCGCACTCATGTCCCAGCAGCCCCTCCCCGACACTCCAAGTTTCCGGGGCCAGGGAATCATCGCGCCCGCGCCGTCGGTTCCCGCCAACCTGCAAGCTCTGGCCCGCGAAGCCGACGAGCGCGACACTCTCAACCAGTTCGCCATCGCCACCGGCGGGAAAGCCTTCTACAGTTCCAACGCCATCAGCCAAGCCATTGAAACGTCGGTCGAACAAGGTTCGAACTACTACACCATTTCCTACGTCCCGGCGAACAAGCTCTACGACGGCAAGTTCAGGAAAATAAAAGTCAGCCTCGCGGCCAAAGGATACTCGCTGCACTACCGCCAGGGATATTATGCCGACGACGCCCACACCGCTGCCCGCGAAGCGGAACTCGCGCGCCGGACCAGATCCGTCGCCATGCAGCACGGCTCGCCGCCCTCCCGCCAGCTTCAGTTTTCCGTCAGAGTTGTGCCCGTAGGCGGAAAGAAAAAAGTTGATCGCGCAAAACTCGCCGGCGTACTGGTCCCCTCGAAAACAGCAGACCCGCCCGCTCAGGTCGAGATTCAGCAGTACAGCATCGACTACACTTTCGCCGGCTCGGAGCTGCGATTCATCCCGCTGCCCAACGCCGACTATCGCAACGTCCTCATGCTGATGGCCACATCCTTCGATCACGAGGGCGAACCGCTCAACGACTTTTCCAACATCGGAACCAGCGACCTGCCTCCCGATCTCTACAAAAAAGTGATCGACGGAGATTTCGCCGTGCATCAAGAAACCGACGTCCCCGTCGAAGCCACCTGGCTGCGCCTCGGCCTCCAGGATCAGATGAACAACCATCTCGGCACCGTAGAAATCGCATTGCCGGTCCCCGCGGCCCCGGAGTCCGCCCGCCGCATCCGCAATCCCCTCCCCGAAATCGAACCCGACTGAGAACGCCGGGTGCCCCATTTCTCGCGCGCCCTCTGCGCGAGAAGTGGGGATTTTCGCCAAAGAGAAGTACGAAAAGATGATCCAGATCCCGCTTCGGCTGATCTGCGTTTTCCTCTGCGATCTCAGCGGCCTTTCTCTGCGACCTCAGCGATTAAAAGCTTTTTTTCTGCCCAGGTTGAATTATTTCGCCAGCTCCAACCCCGCGCCCCACTTGGCCCCAGCCCTTTTCCACAGCCTTCCACAGCGCAAACTGTGACAGCCAACCTTTACACAAGAAATCCAAAGAGAGGAGAATTAGCCCATGCGCAAGCCAACCTTCAACGCCGGAAGAGAACGAAGATCAGAAGGCGGAAGCCTACCGGCTAAGTCCTTATTTTGTAATATTTTACCAGCAACTCATTTCGTTTCAATATTTTACGGAGCTTCCCGCCTACCAACTGCGCGCAAGTCTATGAAACCAGATATTTTACGGGAACCGTATAAAAAAAATGTGAGATCCAAGGGGGCCATGCGGGTGCCCGTGAATGCAGTGCCGAACACGCCTCACCTCACCGCGCCCCGCGTCTTTTCGGGGTGTAAACTAATCCAATCCCGAGAGATACGAACTAAAGAGATACGAACCGATCCGTCAGCTCCGAAAGGATTCCTCCCATGGCAACGCTAGAAGCCCCCGTCCGGCCGCGCACCAGTCTTCATCAAGGCCCATTCGTCACCGAGCCCTTCTACGATTTCCGCAACGAAGAGAACGCCCGCAAGATGCGTTCCGCCATCGCCAAAGTCCGCGCCCAACTCGGCCGCGAGTATGACCTCATCATCGGCGGCAAGCGCATCAAAACCACCGACAAGATCAAGTCGCTGAACCCGTCGCAGCCCTCGCAGATTGTCGGCATCCACCAGAAAGCCAGCAAAGACCACGTCGAGCCGGCGATGCAAGCCGCGCTCGAAGCCTTCGAATCCTGGAGCCGCACCACCGTCGAAGAACGGGCCGGACTGGTCTTCCGCGTCGGCGATCTCATGCGCCAGCGCAAAATGGAATTCATGGCTTGGCTGGTTTTCGAAGTCAGCAAGAACTGGGCCGAGGCCGACGCCGACATTTCCGAGACCATCGACTTCTGCGAGTTCTACGCCCGCGAAGCCCTGCGCTTTGCGAAAGTCGCAAACGCCCATCCAATTCCCCGGCGAGCACGACACGCTGCATTACATTCCGCTGGGCGTCGGCGCGGTCATCCCGCCGTGGAATTTTCCCTGCGCCATCATGGCCGGAATGACGCTGGCCTCCATCGTCGCCGGCAACACCGTCATCCTGAAGCCGTCGAGCGATTCGCCCACCATCGCCGCAAAATTCATGGAGCTGCTCGAAGAAGCCGGCATGCCCGAAGGCGTGGTGAATTTCTGCCCCGGTGCCGGAGCCAGTTTCGGCGATGCCGTGGTCGCGCATCCCAAGACCCGCTACATCGCCTTCACCGGATCGCGCGAAGTCGGCCTGCACATCAACAAAACTGCGGCCACGCAAGCCCCCGGCCAGGTCTGGATCAAGCGCACGATTTTAGAAATGGGCGGCAAAGACGCCATCATCGTCGACGCCGATGCCGACATCGATTCCGCCGTCGAAGGCGTCGCGCAAGCCGCCTTCGGCTTTCAAGGCCAGAAATGCTCGGCCTGTTCGCGCGCCATTGTCGATGAACGCATCTACGACAAGTTCCTCGAACAACTGAAAGCCCGCGTCGAAAAAATTCAGATCGGCGATGTCACCGAAAACGCCGCCATGGGCGCGGTCATCAACGAAGGCTCGATGAAGACTATCCTCGAATTCATCGAGCAAGGGAAGAAAGACGGACGCCTCCTTACCGGCGGCGAACGCGCGCCCGGAGAAGGCTATTTCATCCAGCCCACAGTCTTCGCCGACATCCCCGCGAAATCAAAATTAGAGCAGGAAGAAATTTTCGGCCCGGTCCTCGCCGTCATCAAAGCCCACGGCTTCGACCACGCGCTCGAAATCGCCAACGACACCGAGTTCGGCCTGACCGGCGCTATCTATACGAAGTCGCGCGACAAAATCGACCGCGCCATCCGCGAATTCCACGTCGGCAACTTGTACATCAATCGCAAATGCACCGGCGCCATGGTCGGCGCCCACCCCTTCGGCGGCTTCAACATGTCCGGCACCGATTCCAAATCCGGCGGCCCCGATTATCTCTACCTGTTCACGCAAGCAAAAGTTGTTGGGGAACGGATCGTCTAGTCTCCAATGCATAGTCTGCATCGTTGGCGTGGCGGGTTTGCAGTTATGTGCTTTGAAAGGGCGCGGCTTCAAGCCGCGCCGTTTGAAATCCCTATAAGAGCAGGGCTTTAGCCCCTGGGGTCAGGAGAGTCCGCCTATTACGATCACAACGATCGGCGCGTGTGCTCTAGCTGTGGTAATCGTCGCCCTGGCAGGCGCGCCGAATGTTTCTGATGCGAAGAATTCGCCGGCTCCCGAAAATCTAAACTCACTCCTCGAACCCATTCTCAAAAAGTACGATCTGCCCGCGCTCGCCGGAGCCATCGTCACCAGCAACGGCCTGTCCGCCGTCGGCGCGGTCGGCGTGCGCAAATACGGCACCGACACGCCGGTCACCATCAACGACCAATTCCATCTCGGCTCCGACACCAAGGCCATGACCGCGACCATGCTGGCCACTCTCGTGGAAGAAGGGAAGATTTCCTGGACCACCACGCTCGACCAAGTCTTCCCCGAACTCGCGCTGGGTCAACCGAGCAAGATGGATCCCGCCTACCGCAAAGTCACGCTCGAACAATTGCTTTCGCATCGTGCCGGTTTCACCGACGAGAGTTGGCCGCAAGGCAAGACCTTCAAAGACATGCACGAATTGCCCGGCACGCCACGCGAGCAACGCGCCGCCTACGTTGCGATGGTGTTAAGCGAGCGACCCGTCAACGAACCGGGCAGTACGTATCTGTATTCCAATCGCAGTTACGCCGTGGCCGGAGCGATGGCCGAGAAAGTTGCCAACGACTCGTGGGAAAACCTGATGCAGAAACGCATCTTCCAGCCGCTAGGGATGCAGACCTGCGGCTTCGGCGCGATGGGCACGCCTACCAACGATCCAAAGAAAATCGATCAGCCCTGGCAGCACAAACTCATTTTAACTTTCCACCGGCCGATCGAACCCGGACCGCTCGCCGACAATCCAGCCGTGATTGGTCCAGCCGGCACGGTTCACTGTTCGATTGTCGATTGGGGAAAGTTCATCACCGCGCACCTGCGCGGAGAAAAGGGTGAGCCGGGAATCCTGAAGCCGGAAACCTTCAAGCGACTGCACACGCCATCCTTCGGCGGCAACTACGCTTTCGGATGGCTTGTCTTCGAGCGCTCCTGGGCTGGCGCCGGCCCGGCTCTGCATCACGCCGGCAGCAACCTGCAAAACTTCGCCATCGTCTGGATGGCCCCGGCCAAAGATTTCGCGGTGCTCATCATGACCAATCAAGGCGACACCTTCGATGCCTGCGACGCGACCGCCGCGACCCTGATCACGCACCTTGCGAAATAGTTGATAGCGCCGACTTCAACCTGTCAGACAACCGGACGCCGTTATCTCGCCTCGGCTGAGCTTTTGCTCAGGGGAGTTCCACTCCCGATAGACGCTTGCACGCAGCCAGCAGCGCGTCTTGCCGCGCGACGTCGCGAGTCGCAGGAATTGGCGCGCGCAGCCGCATGTGAAAGAAGTATTCGCCGGTCACCATCGCCGCCGGATCGTCGCTCACCGCCAGCCACGCCTGGGTGCGATAGCCTTCATTCAAATCATCGGGCGCTCCCGCGCCTCCCATTTTCGTAGCCACCCAGCCCGGCTCCAATGCATTCGAGAAAACCTCGGGCCAGCGGCGCGCAACCGCAAACGCCAGCAGCACATCATGCAGCTTGGTATCGGAGTAAGCCTGCTGGCCTTGCCACGCGCGATGCTCCCAGGTTAGGTCTTCAAGGCTGGCATCGCCATTCCGGTGGAGTCCGGAACTCAGGTAGACCAGGCGCTTCGGCCGCTCGATGAGCGCGGTCAGAATGTAAGGCGCAAGAGTATTCACGGCAAACACCTGCGGCAAACCGTCCTCGGTCGCAATGTGCCGCGGCTCCCGGTAACCGATGCCCGCATTGTGAATCACTGCGTCGAACGCACCCAACTCGTTCACTTGTTCAGCGACTCCGCGGGTCTGCGCGATGCTGGTCAAATCGCCGGTGACCACGCCCTCGGCTTCCGGAACCTGCGACAGCGCTTCCTGCGCGCGCTGCCGATTGCGCGCATGCAGTACAACCCTGTGCCCCTGCTCGATCAGGAGCCGTGCAGCCATTTGCCCCAGACCATCGGACGAACCAGTGATAAACACACGCGCCATATTTTCTCTCGATTAATGGATTAGAGCGAACTGGACTTAGCCGAACGATTTCGCATCGTGCGCTACCGGCGTGGGATTCCTCTCGGTAAACTGCCACTGATGCCAATACGGATAAATCGGAGCCACGTCGCTGGCGCGATCCAGCTTCGCAACTTGTTCCGCGGTAAGATTCCATCCCACGGATTCCAGATTCTGCCGCAGCTGTTCTTCATTGCGCGCGCCGAAGATCACTGTCGAAACCGTTGGCCGTTGCAGCAGCCAGTTCAGCGCAACTTGCGGTACGCTCTTGCCGCATTCTTTCGCAACTTCATCGAGCGCATCGACCACTTTATAAAGATGCTCGTCCGAAACCTGCGGGCCCAGGTCGGCGGTCTTGTGCAGCCGGCTCTCTTTCGGCAACGGCTGACCTCGTCGGATCTTGCCGGTGAGCCGTCCCCATCCCAGCGGACTCCAGATCAGCGCGCCCACGCCTTGATCAAGTCCCAGCGGCATCAGTTCCCACTCGTACTCGCGGCCGATCAGCGAGTAATAAACCTGGTGGCCAACGTAGCGTGCCCAGCCGTAGCGCTCCGAAACCGACAGCGCCTTCATCAAGTGCCAGCCGGAAAAATTCGAGCAGGCGATGTAGCGAACCTTGCCGCTCGTAATCAAATTGTTGAGCGTGCTCAGCACTTCGTCCTGCGGGGTGAGCGCGTCGAAGCCGTGCAGATGATAAACGTCGATGTAGTCGGTCCCCAACCGCCGCAGGCTAGCCTCGCAGGACTGGATCAAATGAAGCCGCGACGATCCCAGATCGTTCGCCCCCGGCCCCATCTTGAAACTCGCCTTGGTCGAGATCAGAACCTTGTCACGTCGTCCGGCAACCGCCTTGCCGAGAATGGTCTCGGAAAGTCCGTTGGAATAAACGTCGGCTGTGTCGAAAAGATTCACGCCGGCATCGAGGCAGATGTCGACCAGCCGCGTCGCTTCCGCAACATCACTCGCGCCCCAGGCCTTGAAAAATTCAGTGCCACCGCCAAATGTTCCCGTGCCATAACTCAGCACCGGTACTTTCAACCCAGAGCGTCCTAGCGTTCTAAATTCCATAGGGGATAGATGCGGGAGAGCGGTGGAGAGATTCCGGAAAGCCTACTCGGTTCTGCAGCGGATTCAAATTCTTGGTCTTGTCATCCTGAACGGCGGCGAAGCCGGCGTGAGGGACCTTACGACGGCCGCAGTTGAAGCGGCGATGACGGGGACGCTTCAGTGCATGCAGCATCGCATTTCCCGTCGACTGCATTGCTGATTTTGATTTTCGTACGGTCCCTCGGACGGCTCTCGCCGCCCTCAGGATGACATCGCCTTTTTAATTTTCTCTTTTAATTGCTTTTAATTGCTTCGTTTAAATTCTTGTTAACCGCAGAAACAAAAAGGCCGCCCGCAGGCGGCCCTTGCCAAGATCCAGAGAAGCTTACTGCGCCACGCCCGCCGGCGGTTGTGGAACAACTCCGGTTGTCGTAGCGGCTGCGGCTTCATTCAGAATGCGATGATGAATCGTGAACAGCGCCAGCTCCAGCCGATCTGACACGCCGATCTTGTCGTACACGTTGCGCAGATAATTCTTGATGACCTGCTCGGTCGTGCCCAACTGGGTGGCGATTTCTTTATTCTTATACCCCTGAACAATCAAGGCGACGATGCGCAGTTCTTTCGCCGTGAGACGATCGCGCACCCGCAAGCCCACCATATCGTTTTCGGTGAGTTCGCTGGGGACGGCCACGTCCTGCACCCAGGTTTCGCCGCGCGCCACTTTACGCACGCAGTCGACCAGCGCTGCGCTGGTTACGTTGCGATAGACCACGCCGTGGGCACCGCTCGACATGTGGCGCTGCGCGCTCTCGCCGGTGTCGGCCAGCACAATCACGCGAGTCTTGGCCTTGTTCGCCGCCGCCACAATCGCGGCGAAGTCGGTATGGAATCCCGCGGCCGCTACCAGCACCGCGGCGCGAAACTTGTCCAGGGCCATAAACATCTGTTCAGGCGTCTGGGCCTGGGCCACAATGCGCATCTCATCTTCCACGGCCAGCACTTTGGCGATGCCGGCGCGGAAGATTGCCTGGTTATCGGCCAGAATCAGTTTGAGCATGTTGTCGAGGCTCCCAAAAAAATCCGCTTCAAGAACGTTCGCTTTCAGGGGCGTCCGTTTCAAGGAACGTCCGCTAAAGAAGGTTAAGAGTTCCTCACGAACTCGTATGAGTCGATTACGCAGGCCACACCGCGGCCTTCGCCGCCGGCTCCCGTTTCGTCGGCGCGCACCACCCGACCCTTGCACTGGATGGTGACATTCTCTGTTCCACCCGTCATTTCCGGCGGCAGAGTGATTTCAAATTCCACTGGCGAACCAATTTCCATCGAAGAATCGGCGCGGATGTACACTCCAGCCGCACTGAGATTCCCCGTGATTCCCGCGGCGTCTCCGCCGGTGTCGCCCTTATGGATCTTAATCGGCAATTCCAGCGGGAACCGTTTTCCGGTCCGTGCTTCTTCCCCCACGGTACCTCCTCTAGGCTGGCCCTTTATCTGTTTCTCGTCTGCGAATGAGGCCAACGTCGTCAAAGCAAGCTCCTGGCGGGGCGCAGGCCCGCGATTTATGCTCAGGGGCGGTTATATCACGAAAGGCACCCGCGTAAAAGCCTGATAACCCGTTAGTTAACGGTAGCATCTAGGTTCCCCCTGCCAGGAGGGAGCCTTTTGTGGCCTAGTCTTCCCCCTGCCTAAGTTGCGGCGCCTTGCCGGAGCTCCCACAGAATAGCGGGATCCTGTAGCACCTCGTCTGCAGTCGTCACTGGCGACAGCAAGAAGTTCGTGAGCTCCCGGTCGAAGTCAAAACGCGAAACTCGGACATAAGCCGACGGCGTAATCCAGTATGCCGTGTATTTCAGGCGCTCGATAATCTGGCGTGTGCGCTCGTTTCTGTGCTCGCGATTCCGTACCAGGATCTCACAAACGATAAAGGGCTGGTCTCGCAGGATGACCTCCTGCATGCCCTCCAGCACGTCGGCCTCGAAATCCTCGACGTCAATTTTTATGAGATCCACCCTCATCGGATGACGAGATTCATAGTCATCCAGCCGTATCGTTTCGACCTGCAGCGACTGGGCCTTCTTCCTGACCTGCCAGCTATCGGCCACCAGCGTTCCGGTCGATTCGATGTCTTTTCCCGACGAGGAAGGCAGGTAGAGGGTGGCAGTTCCCGACTGGCTGCTCAGCGCCATGTTCTCGCAGACGACCTGCTTCTCAAGATGATTCAGAGCTACATTCTTTTTCAGCCCTTCGAAGATCGGCTGCAAAGGCTCAAAGGCTACGACCCGCAGATTGGGATTCGACAGCGCTCCGAGCAGGGAATAGAAGCCGTAGTTCGCTCCGCCATCCACAAACCAGGCGGATCGCTCGAAGAAGAAGCGCCAGGTTTTCGAGGTTTCAGGCTCATGACCATTCACCCCGTGCCAGAAGATGGCGGACGCGATCGCTATGCCGGCATCCCTTGCGATGCGCAAGCTCCTGCCATTCGGCAGCGGAATCGCCACACCATTCCTGACGATTTTGGACTGAAGCTGCCGGGCCACTTCTGAACAAATCGAGTGCAACGGTTTTGCTACCGAAGAAAGGATTCGACTGAAGTAGTAGTTCTCACGCCATCGTTTCAGAACGATAACCAGGCCGTTGGCCATTCCCGTATCGTTGCCTCTTCCCGCGTGCTTCATAAATATGGAAACTCTTAGGATTACTTTCCGAATCTGGCCGTGAGTCTGCGCCATAATCGGTGCCGGTATTCCGGATTCTCAACGCGGCGCAAAATATAGTATTCATTCATCGGACGATCGTCCTGCAGTGCGGGTACGCCGGGAGCCCGAGCGATCAAACCATCCATCGAAAGCTCCTGATTTAATACTCCGGCAAATTGCTGCTCGGCATTGGCTGCCGGGCCCCACTCCATCAAATCGACTGCAGCGGCGGGAGGCAGGCGACTGGCAAGGGTAGCGGGCGAGAGATTGGGCAAAGGCGAGTCGCTGGCCAGGAAATGGTATCCCCAGCCTTCGATCGAACGGAAGACGCGAACGTGTGGGAAAGATTGCTGCAGGGCTTTGGCCACGGAAGCGATGATGGTGGGATCGTTGCTGCCCATGGGGAACCATTGCTGAAGAATGCCGCCGGGCGCCAGATGCAGCCGGGCGATGGCATAAAACTCCTTCGAGTAAAGAAGACTGGATGCGGCGGCCTCGACCGGCGGCGGCGGGTCGATGGCGATCACGTCATAAAGCTGGTGGGATCGCTCCATATAGAAACGCCCGTCGTCAATCACGACAGTCGAGCGCGGCGAACTGAGGATTTGATCGGCGTCGGAATGAAAAAACGGGAACACGGCAACCACGCTGGGCACCAGTTCCACCGCGGTCGAATGCACTCCCCACGACAAAGCCGAGCGATGCGTGGTGCCCATTCCGAAACAGATGACCAATACATTTTTCGGGGTTCGGTTCAGAAAAGCCAGCGGCAGATGGGCGATCATTTTGGTGATCGGGGTCAGCCCGGTCATGCCGATGCCATTCACCAGGAGTTGCTTCCCGGTTCTGCTATCGCCGATGGCGGCCACCGTGGCCGTACTGTCGCGGCGGACTTCGCGGGGCACAAATTGACTTTCAAAATCCTTGGTGGCGAATACCAGGGTCAGCGCGATCAACGCAGCCAAGACTGGTTTGAACGAAAGATGCGGCTGCAATTTTGTGGCGCCATCGCCTTGCGGTCGGGGACTGCGAAAACTAAATGCGATCCAGGGGAGCGCGAATGCCAGCAGCGTGAAGCGCTCGCCCAACAGCGGCAGAAGAAAGAATCCTGAGACCAGCGGGCCCAAAACGCAACCAATGATGTTGATCGCGTAACCTGCGCCGGCGCGGTCCGGATCGCCTCCGGAAATGCGATCCAGAATCATGGGAGTCACGAATCCGACCGCCAGCGAAAACGGAAGGATGGCTACGACTCGCAACGGGTAGATCAAGCGCAATCGAGGATCGCAAAGCATCAGCGGCAGCAAGACTGAAAGCGCGATCAGCGCCAGCATAAAGTTGCTGGGAGCATCCTCGACGAGCTTGATTTTGCGGTACAGCAAGGAGCCAACGTAGGTCGCTCCCAGGTAGAGACCTAGAATGATGGCAAACGCGTACACCACCGTGCCCAGCGCCGGAGTGAACAAGCGGATCCAGACGACTTCTACTCCCATGCTGGTAAAGCCGGTGGCGAACAGCAGGGAATAAAGCCAAGTTGCGCCGGCGGCGACGGGCTGCACGCGATCAATTTTCTCGGGAGTCGCTGCCGGATGCTGTGGCGCCGCCCGCAGGCTGAGCAGGAACGCGCAAGCCGCCAAACCTACATTCAAGGCGCCGCCCACATGCAGCGTGCTGCGGAAGCCCCGCAACTCGATCAACAATAGCGGGACCGCAGCTCCCGTTACCGCTCCGAGAACATTGGCCAGATAAAGGTAGCTGAACGAACGCGCGGACTTATCGGAAAGGCTCTCGCGGATCGCAGCCATGGCAAAAGGAAAGGTCGCGCCCATGCAAGCGCACCACGGGAGCAGGGTAAGTCCAATCCATATTCCGGCAGCCAGATAATAAATCGGTGTGGGGAGTGGAGCGCCGGCGTTCAGCCTGGTTAAGACCATTCGTCCCCAGACCAGTTCGTAGGGAACGACGATCGCCGACAGTCCGATCATAAGTTCGGTGAGGGCATAGAGGCGCAGCGCGGGAATGCGCGAAGGAACTTTACGGCTGCGGATATAGCGTCCGGCTCTCCACGAACCGACGCCCAGTCCAATCATGAAGGCCGAAAGAACAATCGAGACCAGAGCGGTGGTGACGGCGAACTGGGCCATCGCCAGGCGAAGCCAGACTAGTTCGTAGAGAATGCTGCAGAAACCCGAGACGAAAAAGAAGGCGAAGAACCATCTCGTCACGCTGTCCGGGTTTGATCGCGAAGGCAATCCGTTCAGAAAGTCGCTATCGAGTCAATATAACTATTCCGACCTCGCCAACCACGGGATCGGTAATTTTCTCAACCGGATGTTGGGGATATTGCGAAGTCAGGCTCCGCTGCAAACCCGCATATCGGGCGTCGCCGGGTTTACCCCACATCACGATTGCATCAGGAGAAGCTTTGGTGAGATCAGCCAGAAGTGTACTCAGTTCATTTGTGCTTGGCAAGGAAAGCATGGTTGCAATCAGCCGGTCGCCACTGAAGTAAGCAGCCTGATAACCAGCTTCCCATCCCAGGCCATGTTCGGGGAACGGACCGGCGCCGATGCTGACCAAAGTCGAAGACGGCGCGGCCTGCTTTTTCAAAAGCAAGCCCGCCTGCTCGCCCGCCGCCCTGAAGTCGCGAGTTAGAACGCGATAAGGCGAAGCTCGATAGACGAGCGATGCGACTATTCCGAGAACCACCAAAGCGACACAGATTTTTCGCCACGTGCTGTAATTCAGCCGAGGATCGGCAATCAGGAAACGCGCCGCGATCGCCAGCACCAATGGGATCAGAGGAAACAGATAGCGGCCGTCGAAGGTCAGCATGGCATAGGCCAACATCAAACTCACCGCGCCGAGCGCGATAACCAGCGCCACTTGCCATTCCACGGGATACAAGTCTTTCTTGCGAATCAGAATTCCGATCATGACGATGAAGGCGATGACGACGCCGGGCGTCACGACAACTGTGAGTTCTTTCAGCGCGCCAGGTAGGTTGCGCGCTTCGGCGCGCATGATCTTCGGGAGGGCCTGGCGCAGGCTGACGGGATAGGTCCATCGCCACGACTGCGGCGGCATGGGATCATCCACAGTGTATTCGTCGAGCTCTTTGGAAGTATCGTCCAGGAGCGCGTATTTTGTTCCTTCGTGAGGCGGGTGTGCGTGCAGCGTCCATTGCAGCAAGTTCGTTTTGAATTGCGTGCCGGTCGTGTAAACGCCGTACTTGGAGTGCAATACCGCGGCCCAGCTCGCCGCCACCAGCACGGGAATCAGCGCAGCAGCGCCAAGCCGCGCTAACTTATCTCGCCATGACCTGCTCGAGAGCGCGAGAGCGGCCATGGTACACAGAGCCAGCCAGGGAAGGGCGAAGGCTTTGGCCAGAAACGCCAGCCCATGTACGGCTCCGAGCAGGAACCATTCCTGAATGTGGTCACGGCGGATACAGCGCAAGAGCACGATGAAATAAATCAGCACCAACGCGGCGAAGAGGAAATCAGGGGTTACTGACGAAATTGCTTCCACTGATAAACCGCGGCCGAGCGTAAACAGTAATGCCGCGAGCGCCGCGACTCGCCGCGAACGCCATAGGCTCACCGCCAGAACATAAAGCAGAACCGGGCACGACAAAAAGCTCGCGATGCTTATGACTTTGCTGATGTGCAGATAGTCCGCACTTCCGAGAGAGAGGCCTGCGATCAACCAGGAAATCAGCGGGCTACGGAATGCATTGATGGCGGCGTGAAACTCGCCCAGGCGCAGATGATGCGCGATTCCGGTGTAAGCCATCCCGTCGAAATCGATCTGATCGAAACTTTTCGGCGCAAACCACGCGAGCTGAAAGACACAGCTGAGAATCGCGCCGAGGACGAGCCACTTCGAGACTCTGCGATCTCTTGCAGTCTCCGCGGGATCAGGCGCGTAAGGGATATCCTCCGCCTTCATGGTTGCACTCTCTTAATGTCACACCAGTTCAGGCTGCGTGAGTCGGACACACCGCCCGACGACATCTGACGATCGATCTCAGCGATGAACGGGTGCGAGTCCATGAGCGTTTTCGATTCGTGCCAGGGCTGCGAATGGCGAAGCCCAATACTAGCAAAGGGCCGCGCACGTCGCGGGCATTCGTCAGGGAGACGGAGATTCTGTCAGAATGCAGACACGCGAGTTTCGTAGAGGAGTCACCATGCCATTCATCCGGCCCTTAAAGTTTTTCGGTATTCATCTTGGCAGTATCAACAGATCGGCGCGAGTTCTGATTCTTTGCGCTCTATGCACTTATCTGGCGGAATCGCAACCGGCGGCTGCGCAAGCAGCGCCGCCAGCCGGCGAAGCGCCGACATCAACAGCGCCGCACACCAAAGACAGTGCTTCAACGACGCGCATCACCGAGAATAATGACACCCTCGAAAGACTGAACGGCGCGCTCGAAAGCCTCGCTGCCCGCGTGTCGCCCGCAGTGGTGCAGATTCTTGTCACCGGCTACGGGCCGCTCCGCGAGAGCGGAGAAGATCGCTCGCAGACCGCATTCATCGTGCGCCAGCACGCGGTCGGCTCCGGAGTAATTGTCGATTCCAACGGTTACATAATGACCAACGCGCACGTGGTCGAAGGCGCGCAGCGTATTCGCGTCGCGCTGCCGCTGCCCATGGGCGACTCCGCCGGACAGGTGCCGATCGGCAAGCGCCGCATTCTCGAAGCCAAACTCATTGGCCAGCACAAGGAAACTGATCTCGCTTTGCTGAAGATCGACGAGACCGATCTGCCCACGCTGCCACTCGTCAGCGCGCAGCGGCCGCACGTCGGCCAGCTTGTGTTCGCGATTGGGAGTCCCGAAGGTTTACAGAATTCGGTGACCATGGGCGTGGTGAGCGCGCTCGCGCGTCAACCCGATCCCGGCAAATCGATCACTTATCTGCAGACCGATGCTCCCATCAACCCCGGCAACAGCGGCGGCCCGCTGGTGGATACGAACGGCGTGGTGCTGGGAATCAACACGTTCATTCTGTCGCAAGGCGGAGGCAGCGAAGGTTTGGGCTTTGCCATTCCCGCGCGCGTTGTCGACTTCGTCTACCACAGCTTGCGCAAATACGGTCACGTGCATCGCGTGGAGATTGGCGCGGGCGCGCAGGAGATTACCCCGACGCTTGCCGAGGGCTTGCATCTGCCGCAGCGCTGGGGCGTGGTGGTGGATGACGTAAAACCCGGCGGCCCGGCCGCCGCGGCCGGCTTGAAAATTCAGGACATCATTCTCGCCGCCGATGACCGGCGAATCGAAACTCTGCCGTCACTCTCGGCCGCGTTGTACCTGCATCGCCTCGATCAGGTGGTGAAGCTGGAAATTCTGCGCGGCACCGAGAGGAAGACTCTGTATGTTCCAGCGATCGAGCAGCACGATCACATGGACGAACTGCTCGACGCGGTCAATCCAGAAAATAGTTTGATCTCGCGACTGGGGATTCTGGGGATCGATCTTACTGATGATTTGCGCACTCGCCTGGGTCCTCTGCGAATTTCTTCCGGAGTCGTTGTGGTCGGTCGTGCTGCCGATCTAATTCTGCCCGACACTGGCTTGCAGGCCGGCGACATTATTCACCAGCTCAACACGACTTCCATCGACTCCATGGAAACACTTCGCGCCGACGTGCGGGCGCTGAAATCCGGCGATCCGGTCGTGCTGCAGGTCGAGCGCGATGGAGGCCTGCAATATTTGAGCTTTGAAATGGAGTAGGCGTTGGCGCGGCTAATTCGCACCCAACAGCGTCGCGAGTCGGGTCGTGGTGCAGGTTGGCTTGCGCGCGAGGCCGGTGCAGCGGGAGATCCTTCGCTACACCTGAAAAACGGCTACGCGCAGGATGACAAGATCGTTCGACACCTCCAGCGTGCAGCGCATCTGGTGAGACTACTTTCCGCCCGCGCCAATCCCGGCAGCCTTCGGTTTGCGCGCCGTGCCGATGGCGATACCCAGGCCTGCGCCGATCGCTTCGACCACGCCGAGATCGTCTTCGGTGAATGCGTCCTGCCCGGCGCGATAGAGCGCGAGCACCGCCGCCACTCCGGTTGGCCCTTCGAGAGGCACGGCCAGTGCCGAGCGGAGCGTGCTGAACTTCATGGGATCGTTCAAATAGCCCGGCTCGACGGACGGATTCCCGTTCAAAATCGCTTTATGATTTTGTGCGACCCATCCGGAGAGGCCTTCCCCCTCGGGAATTCGCAACGAGGAGAAGAGGCGGAAGTTTTCTCCGCTCACGAACTCGGCCGCCAGTGTGCCGTCGGTCGGGCAATAGACGGCCAGGGAATCGTGGGGCACCAGATGTTTCAGGCGAACTGCGAGCAGGGAAAAAATATCTTCGGGTCTGAGATCGACATGCGGATCGACATGCGGTGATGCGCCCGGCTGGCGCACGAACTGCAAGATCTCGTGGCATTGTTCGCGAGCGGCGGCGATTCGCGAGATCGCATCCCCGCCGGGTTTGAGCGCGTTGGCATCGGAGTCTGGCGACTCGGCAAATCCCGCTGCCGGCGCGGATCCGCGCTCGACTTTAATATCGGTCGACAATTTCGGCGGGGCTTGCAGCGGCTCCTGATTCGCGAGCTTCTCCAGTTCGATGTAGCGGCGATTCAGAATCGCCACCACCTTCGGATCAAAACTCTTGCCCGCGTCCGCGACAACTTTGGCCATGGCTTCATTCAGGGGCAATGCCTTGCGGTACTGCCGATCTGAGGCCAGCGCGTCCAGGCAATCGACAGCTGCGAGAATGCGCGCGCCGATCGGAATGTCTTCGCCGGACAGGCCGTTGGGATACCCTGTGCCATCCCATTTTTCGTGATGCGCGCGCACGATCGGCACCACGGGGTAGGGAAAATCTACTTGCTCCAGAATCTCCGCGCCGACGATGGGATGGATTTTCATCTTCTCGAATTCTTCCGGCGTTAATTTTCCCGGCTTCGAAATAATGTGCTCCGGCACGGCCAGCTTGCCGATGTCGTGCAGCACCGATGCGGCGCGCAGCGCTTCGGTTTCGTCTTCGCTCAAGCCCAGTTCTTTCGCCAGTTCCATGGCGTAGATGCGGACCCGCTGCAGGTGTTCGCCGGTGGTTTCGTCTTTCGCTTCAATGGCGAGCGCGAGCGCTTCGATCGTGCGCAAGTGCAGGCTCGAAACCTGCTCGGCGTGCCGCTTCTCTGCATCGAGTTTGCCGAGGTACAAACGATACGACCGGTACATCAAGTAAATTGGTGGCAGAATTACCAGCGACGATTGCCATCCCACATGGCGGTTCAGAAAATTCACCAGGCCTGCCGCGGCCGCTCCGACCATGTAGTACGGAAACGACCACAGATAGCACGTCGTCCACACGCGTCGGAATCGGCTTATCTTCCGTCAGCCCGATGATGGTCGCCATCGCGGCCGTATTGCAGCCGATAGTGCGTGATCGCGGCCACCAGCAGCGCGAGCGGCCCCGGCGCGTGCAGCACATAAATAACGACCAGCTTGTAAGCGCCATAAGCCACCGCGCTCGAAACCGTTACCTGCGACAGATTGAAAACCAGTTGCTCCAGCTTCAGCCGCCGCGCGGGCCGCCAGTAGAACTGCGCCAGCGTGCTGGCCAGCCCAATCACAAGGGTTTCCGGCAAACTCAATTCCAGGATTCCCAGCAGAGTGAAAAGAAAATTTACCGACAGCGTGCCCTCGATGCCGGGCAATGTCACCTTGAGTGACGAGGCCAGCAACGCAGCGATCAGGTAGCAAACGAATTTCAGAGGATCGTTCGACTGCCAGTGCCAGAGCGCAAACGTCAGGCAGGCGATTCCCGCCAGAGCCATGCCGGCGATGAACGCGCGCGCGCCAATGGAGCGGACCCAGGACATGATAAGTAGTTAAATTTTCAACGAAGTGCAGGTCGAAGTCCGCCCAAAACGACCGCTCGCCGATTACCATGGTTTCCTTGACAAATCAGCGACTTACACTGGCCTGCCGCGCGGCTTTCGATCGGTTCGAACCGTCCCTCCGACCGAGACAAGTTGTCCCACGCCCGAGCCGTGGGACAAAACGCCCATATTGGACTCGCTGCGACCCTATCCAAGTTATTGATAAATAAGGAACCTAGCGGTCACGCTTTGGTCCTGTACCTGCACATCTACAGGTCACTTGGGGAGTAGTTACGCGCCGCTGGGCGCTTTGAAGTGGGGGATTATGAAACGACTCGCAATTGTGCTCTTACTGTTGTTCGGCACGGTGTCAATGGCACATGCCAACAACGCCAAGATTTCGCCCGACCTGCAGGGCTACAAGCCGGGCCAGCAGGTACAGGTGATCGTGCAGTACGCACCGGGAACTCAGGTGAGTTGCACCGGGTTGCTGGGCCTGGTCGACTGCCTGCTCAACGACGTTACGAAGCTGGGCGGGACGGTCCTGGGGCAGTTGCCACTGGTCAACGGCCTCGTTGCGTCACTGGATATCAACGGCATCACCAGCCTGTCAAACCAGTCCAACGTCGTCTACATCAGCTCGGACCGGCCGCTGATGCCGACGCTTAACAATGCCACCGGCGCGGTGAACGCGGAATTCGCGTGGCAGTCGAATTACACGGGAGCCGGCATTGGCGTGGCTCTGATCGACAGCGGCGTGGCGAACCATCCCGACCTCTACACCGGGATTCTTCCTTTCTCGCGCGTCGTGTATCAGCAGTCTTTCGTGACGGGGAATTCTTCTGCCAGCGACCAATACGGTCACGGCACTCACATCGCTGGCCTGATTGCCGGCGATGGGCTTAGCTCAACAGGGCCGTTCTACACCAAGACTTTCAAAGGCATCGCGCCCGGCGCGAGCATCATCAACCTGCGCGTGCTTGACGCCAACGGTGCCGGAACCGACAGCCTGGTGATCGCCGCCATCAACCGCGCGATCGCTCTGAAGTCGACTTACAACATTCGCGTGATTAACCTGTCGTTGGGGCGCGCCGTGTATGAAACTTATTCGCTCGATCCGCTCTGCCAGGCCGTTGAACAAGCCTGGAAGAATGGCATCGTAGTGGTTGTGGCCGCGGGCAACAATGGCCGCTATCAGCCGACCAACGGCTATGCAACCGTTACGTCGCCCGGAAACGATCCGTATGTGATTACGGTGGGCGCCATGAAGCCCATGGGAACGCCGACACGCACTGACGATCTGATCGCCAGCTACAGCTCGAAGGGGCCGACGGTGGTGGATGCAGTCGTGAAGCCTGACATCGTCGCTCCCGGCAACCTGTTAACGTCGCTGGGCGTGCCGAATTCGACGCTCTACAACGAATATCCTGGGAACCAGGTGCCCTACAGCTATTACGTGAACGGAGGCAGCAGCGCAATTTCTCCCAGCTACTTCACGCTGAGCGGAACCAGCATGGCGGCCGGCGTGGTCAGCGGAGTCGTCGCCGATCTGTTGCAGAAGAGCCCGAAGCTCACTCCGGATCAGGTGAAAGCGCGCCTGATGCTGACGGCCTACAAAACGTTCCCGCAGACCAGCAGCACGACCGATCCGACGACGGGAATCACCTATACCGACCAGTATGACATTTTCACCGTGGGCGCCGGCTACGTCGACGTCGAAGCCGCTATGACCAGCACTGCGGTTGCAACCGGAACAGCGATGTCGCCCGTGGCGACCTACAACGCTTCCACCGGCAACGTCTACCTCACGGATAGTTCGACCGCCGTGTGGAACACGTCAGCGACATGGTCGAACTCCGCGGTGTGGGGATCGACTCAGTTCGTCGGCAACTCCGCGGCGGCGGCCACTACCGCCAGCAGCAGCGTGGTGAACAGCAACAACGCCCTGTGGGGCAGCAATGCTCTCTGGGGATCGAACGCTCTTTGGGGATCGAATGCACTCTGGGGCAGCAACGCGTTGTGGGGATCGAACGCGCTCTGGGGTAGCAATGCTTTGTGGGGCAGCAACGCGCTCTGGGGCAGCAGCGCCGTCCAGGGTGAACAATAGGAACGAATACCCCAAGCTGTAACTTGAAGGGCCGCGATTAACTTCGCGGCCCTTTTTTCATTTCAAAGCAAATCGCAATTCGCCTTTCGAATGGGATGCCCGTTCAGTGCGCGGAATCATCGTCGATCCAGTATTCCCGTCGCGCCTTCAATACCAGTTGTGGACTCCGGGTCTCGACGTGCAGCGCGTGCAGGCCAGGCGTGGCCGAAGTAGGGCGAAAAGTGAGGACATAGTAATTGGGCACATCGTTGGAAACGGTGATCAGATCTGCTCTCAGATCCTTCGCATTATGGAAGAGAAAGAATTCGCCTCCCGTCAACTGCGCAATCGATTCCGCTGTTTTGTTGCGCAGTGAATTGCGTGCCGTTAGAAAAGCCATGGTGGCCAGCCGCACTGGCGGCGCCAGCTGGCTGATGCAGTCGAGGACCTGCTTGCTGTAGTGACCCTCATATTCAGCATCGGCACCCTCGCGGCTGAAGCATCCGTGCGCAGGGCCCGGCTCTGTTTTCCCATACCCAAACTTCGAGGCCTCATGCGAAACTTCCGCGCGCGTACTCGAAAACGCGAAGGTATACATCGCCGTATTGGTGTCGCTGATGAGACGCAGCGCTTCACTCAGCGTGGTCTTACTGCCGTGGTCGATGGTTTCGCTGAGCAATAGAATCGCGCGTCGGTACTTCGCAGGCTCAGTCTGCAGTTGTGCCACCGCGAACGCGACGGCATCCAGAATGGCGCTACCCTGATCTGCTGAAGCTTGGTCTGCTGAAGGATGATCGCCTTCGCTCAGGGAAGAGAGTTGCTGGGCCACGGCGGCCGCGCTCGAGGTGAAGGGAACGATCAGATGCGGTGCGCTGTCGAAGCCGATCAGCGCCACGCGATGCTCGACGTTACCGATGAAGGCGTCGAGAATAGGATCCAGTTGGCTGTAGTCACCGAGATGTTTTGCGCCGGCCCCGCCGGTCTCGACTACGATCGCCAGGGCCAGCGGTTGCGAATCGGTGTCGGGATCGATTGCGACCTTCTGCGGCACGCCGTTGTCGGTGACGATGAAGTCGTCCGGGGTCAGTTCGAAGACCACCTTTCCCGCTTTAGTGGTCACCAGTACAGGAACCATTACCAGCGTAGTGTGCACGGTTAGAGAAGGAGGAGCGCTCTCGTTCTGTTGCGCGAATAAATCCGCAGCGGTCAGGGTGAGCACGACGATCAATGCACAAGCGAATCGCATAATCGTTTCCCTAGAACGCGCCGCCACCACCGCCGCCAAAGCCGCCGCCGGAGAATCCGCCACCACCGCCGCCTCCTCCGCCAAAGCCGGACCCGGTTGAACTCGCGCGCGGAGCCGACACAAATACCTGATGCATCTCCGTCGCCATGCTTTGCATGGAACTCGAAAAGAAAATCGGATTGAATGCCCCGACATAACCGCCCGGTCCCACATACCAGGTTGGGGGATCGGTCACGATCCCGGTAAAAGCCTGCGCCCAGTGGTGCTCCACACCCAGGGCCATGGCGTAGGGCAGAAATTTTTCGAACGTAGTCGGCGGCATCAGCTTCAGACGCTCTCCGTCCACGCGATTCATGAATTCCTGGAACCCCAGCACCGCGACGCGAGTTTGCCCGCCCTTCACGGTCTTTGCTGTCATCACGCGGGCAAACAGCCACCAGATCAGCGCTGACACGGGCACGCACACAATCAGCAAGACCGCAGAGTTAGTAAAGTTTGCCCACCCAAGATACTGCAGCAGCGCAAACACCGCGACGATCGCGACCGCTGCTCCCACGCTGTATCCGTTTGCCGACTCAGGGTCGAGCAGATAAATGCCTTTTCGTCTTCAGCGCCGCCATGATGTCCTGGCGAATGATCGGAACGGATGTATAGAAGCGATTCTTCAGGCTGGACAGTCTGCGTCTCGTCGCCGGCGGCGAAAATATTCTCCAGCATCACGCGCTCGTGCGGCGCGAGGTTGGTGTCCCACTGGTCTCGCGGTTTGATCAGGTGGAAGACGTAATCCTTGTGCGTGAAGAGCAGGACCTTCTCTGAAGTCTCTTCGATCTTGATGTATCCGCGCACGGCGAGATCGACGATGGTCGATGTAATGTCCCGGGGATGGATCGTGTCGTCGAGAAGCGTGCCGGCTTCCGCCGGACTAATTCCGGGCGGCGGTTCGTACATCGGCGCGACCGACATACCGGGGTCAGGATCGCGTCCTTTCATCCACCACAGCGCGAACATCACGAGCAAAGTGACCGGCGGCAGAAACACGATTGGATTCCCGCCAACGAACCAGAAAAGCTTCGTCAGAGCGCTCGGCTCTTGGAGAATGTCTTTCGGAATATAAACATCGATAGTGAGGCCGCCGCGCATGGGCAGCGGATTCGCGGTCTCGAACTGGGCCTCCGCGCCGGTGATCTTCGCGCTGGCGTCGCGCTGTTTCGACCCGTAGACGCCAGTGAACGCCTGCGCGTTTAACGAACCGGCGGCCGCGTCGGGGAACGTCACGGTTGCGGACGCGTGATCAATCGGCACCGGCCAGTCATTCCCCGTAACATTCCAGTAAAACTCATCGTGGCTGTCGAAGAATCGCGTGCCGTTGCGGACGCGGTAGGTGATCTCGACGGTTCGCGTGGCATCGACTGCATCGGGAATGTAAATCTTCAGATCTCGCGAGCCGTCCGAAGTCGAGGAATCGTACTTAAGCTTTCCGCCGCTGCCGTCAGTGACGCTGGTGATCGCCAGAAAAAGTTCGTAGTTCGTACCGTTCGGCCCGGGATATTCAATCGGAATGGTGCGATGAATCCCGTGCCACTCGCCTTCGAAAACCAGCGTGATGCGCTCGGTGACGACCGCGCTGCCATCCTCGCTGACCACGATGTTGTCCTGAAAATCGCTCACGCGCCAGGATTTCGCGTGAGCAGCGCTCGCGAAGGTGCAGACCAGGAGCGCGAGAAGCTGAGGAACGATCGACCGAAAGATTTTCAATTACGCAATTCCCCAATTACACAATTACTCAATCTCTAGAACTTCACCTGCACTGGCTCGCGATCGGCGTCGGTGGTCTCAAAGAATTGCCGCGGCGCGAAGTTAAACATGCCTGCCAGAATGCTCGTCGGGAAGGACTGAATCTTCGTGTTCAGGTCGCGTACCACCGCGTTGTAATAGCGCCGCGCGTTCTGAATCGAGTCCTCCGTCATACTCAGAGATGCCTGCAGTTGGGTGAACTGCTCGGACGCCTTGAGCTCGGGATAATTTTCCGCCACCGCGAACAGGCTCTTCAGCGCGCCGGTGAGCTGGTTCTCGGCAACCGCTTTGCCTTCCGGCGTGGTTGCCTGCATGGCCTGCGAGCGGAACTTGGCGATGTTTTCGAAGGTGCCTTGCTCGTGCGAGGCGTAACCCTTGACCGTTTCGACCAGATTCGGAATCAGATCGTGCCGCCGCTTGAGCTGCACATCAATGTCGGACCATGCTGAATCGCAGCGCACCCGCAGTTGCACCAGGCCGTTGTACATGCTGATCAGCACCAGGGCGATGACAACCAGAATGACCAGAATTGCGATGCCAATCATGAACGCTCCTCAATGGATCAGAAGTTCTGCAACGTGTAACGGACATCGACTTCAGAAATCGGGAAACCGGAAATCAATGGGACGTTAACACACCGAGAGCGCTCGGGCAAACGCCAATCCGGGCGCAGTTTTGCATTCTGCGATAACAGCATCACGAGCGGGAGAGAACGGTGCGAAGTGAAAGGAGGCGGAAGCCGAGTCTACTGTTGCGGCGCGAAGTAGCCCTTGCGCGCCCGCACTTGCAGGTCTTTCTTCAGCGAGGAAATTTCAATCGAGCGGTAGCGGCCGTCGGCGTCAAAATTGGCGGGCTTGTAGGAAACTACGTATTGGCTGCGCAACTCATCTTCAATCGCGGCGTAGGAGTGTGTAATGTCCTTCACCTTGAACGGGAAAAACGCGCGCCCGCCGGTGGCTTCGGCGAGTTGTTCCAGAACTCTATCGCCGCGCATGACCAAACCGCTGTCGTCGGTTGAGATCGCGTAGATGATGACTTCCGAGCGCTGCGCCATCTCGATGGCTTGCGCTTTGGAAACTTCGCTCTGGTTATCTTCCCCGTCGCTGACGATGATGATGGCCTTGCGCACGGGATGATCTGGGCGGTCTTTCAGGAATTTTTCTTTGCACGCTTTATAGACCGCGTCGTAGAGAGCCGTTCCTCCACCGTCGTGCAACTTGTGTACGCCGACGGAAAGCAGTTGCACATTATCGGTATAGTCCTGCGCCATCTGGCTGTGGTTGTTGAATCCCACGATGAATGCCTTGTCGAACCCGGCGCGAAGAGTGTGTTCGAGAAAAGTGGTAGCCGCAGTCTGCTCGAAATCAAAGCGGCCATCGACCGAGCCGCTGACGTCAACCAGCAGCCCGAGATGCAGCGGCAGATCGGTTTCGCGGCGGAAGTTCAGAATTGCCTGTGGCGGCTTGTGGTCGTCGAGAATATTGAAATCGGTCTGATTCAGGTCGCGCACAAACTTGCCGTGCTTGTCGGTAGCGATGAACAGGACGTTGACTTCGTTAACCCGGGCATGCAGGGTGACCATTGCGCCCTGCTGGTCATCGTCGGATCCAGAGGCAGAGGCAGGTCCAGAGTTTGCGCCGGAGGCGGCGCCAATCGCGGCATTGGATGCGCTCAAATTTGCGGGCATGTAACCGGATTGCGCCCGCGCCTGCGCCGCTGACAAAAAGGTTGCCAGCAAAAGCGTCACCAGGCGAAGGGTCGGGTTCGTGTACTTCATGCCGGAAAAATCCAATTTTTTCACTCTAAACCGCGTTTGGACACATTCCCAAGCTACTGGATGCACGCCGGATGCCGTAATCGGGTCCGCGCTGGAAGGTGCTATCTGATTGACTCTAGGAGCGAGGCGGCAAAGTGCCAAGTTACAAAAGGAGCACACGTTTAGTCATGGCCGAAAACCTGCAAAATCTTTCGCTTACGGTGCCCGCCGCGCTCTTTGGCCGGATCTCCTCAACTGTTCGTCATGCTCAGGGTTTAACATAGAGACACGCGCCCAGCCATTTCCTTAAAATTTGCCGCGGAGGGATTTCATGAAAAGGTTCATCTCGTGTTTGATCGTCGTCCTCGTCGCGACCGCATCTTTCGCTGCCACTGACGAACGGGAGGAAGACCGGGTGAAAGATGCCGGCACAGTCATGAAAGAGATTCTGAATATTCCCGACGACATTCCGTTGGATCTGCTCGATAAGGCCGAATGCGTGATCATTCTGCCTTCGGTAAAAAAGGGAGCGTTCGGAGTTGGCGCCAGCTATGGCCGCGGCGTGATGGTTTGCCGCGGCGGCGAGCACTACAAGGGGCCGTGGGGCGCTCCGGCTCTGTACGCGCTGGAAGGTGTGAGTATCGGATTTCAATTGGGCGGACAAGCTACGGACTTTGTTCTGCTGATCATGAATCCGAAAGGCGCGGAATCGCTGCTCTACAGCAAAGTGAAACTCGGAGCCGATGCCTCGGCGGCTGCCGGGCCGAAGGGACGCACCGCGGAAGGCGCAACCGACATCGTGATGGATGCGGAGATTCTCTCCTACTCGCGCGCCAAGGGACTGTTCGCCGGAGTCTCTCTGGAAGGCTCGACTTTGCGTTCCGATGGTGGGGCCAACGAAAATCTGTACGGGAAAAAGTTGACCGCCAAGGAAATTATTCGCGAAGGCAAAGTTGCCATCCCGGCGTGCGCCCAGGAACTGGTCTCGCTGCTCAACACCAAGTCGCCCGTCAACAAGTCGGACCCGAAGTCTCTGGAATAGAACTGCTTTACCCGGTGAGACCCCGTGACCTCTGTGGTGAAGGATTCTGCTGTGCTTGAACATGCGTCGAAGCTCGTTCGCTGCGCGTGGGCCAGCAACGAGCTATCCATTCCGTATCACGACGAAGAGTGGGGCGTGCCGGTTCATGACGACCGCAGGCTGTTTGAGTTTCTGATTCTTGAGGGCGCGCAGGCGGGGCTGAGCTGGAATACGATTCTGAACAAGCGCGAGAACTACCGCAAAGCCTTCGACGGATTCGATGCGGCGCGCGTGGCGCGGTATGACCGGCGGAAGATTGAGCGCCTGCTGCGCGATCCCGGAATCGTCCGCAACAAACTCAAAATCGCGTCGACGGTGGGGAATGCGAGGGCTTTTCTGCAGGTGCAAAAAGAATTCGGCAGCTTCGATGCTTACATCTGGCAGTTTGTTGGCGGCAAGCCGCGCGTGAATTCGCTGAAATCGATGAAGCAACTGCTCGCGAGCACACCGGAGTCAGATACGATGAGCAAGGATCTCAAGAAGCGCGGATTTAATTTTGTGGGATCGACGATCTGTTATGCGTTCATGCAGGCCGTGGGCCTGGTGAACGATCACGTGGTCACGTGCTTCCGCTACAAGCCCCTCGCGTAGCGGCGGAGGCATTCGTCCGCCTGCGATTTTCACGGCGCCTTCTCGCCGAGCAAGACTCCGTCAGCACTCCAGAAAACCCCGGACGAATGCGTCCGGGGCTAGGTGTTTCGGTTCACTCGTTCAGCGCGGGGCATGCAGCGCGCTTGCGGTCAGGTAAATCGTCAGCAGGCCCAGCAGCAGAACCGCAACTTCCACTCGGGTTGACCAGGCATGCAGCGCATCGAACTCCGCGCGCGCGGGATCATCCAACGGAACCGCGTTAAAGTCAGCGACCTGCGCGCGCAGCGTGTCCATGCGCGGAATGATTCCAAACTGTGAGACCAACGTTAGCGCAAGCATCAGGCATATCAGAACGTGGCGCGGGGCAAAACATGTGCGCGTCGCCGTCGGTGAGGCGGCTGTAGAGCAGGGAACTGGCGAGAAAGATGATCCCGGAAAAGATGGCGATCCAGTGCAGCTTGCCAAGCGCGCGTCCGACAATGTTTCCCGCAAGATGCGTGTTGGGCAGAACGCCGGGAGCGAACACTGTCGGCGCGAGCACGAACGCGAAGAACATCAGGCCGCCGATCCAGGCGACGAGCGAGAGCAGCATGAGAAAACGAAGGAAGGACATGACGCGAGGATTATAGTCTCGTGGCGAGGTCGGAGAACCTTAAACACAGAGGACACAGAGGGCACACGGGGTAAAAAAATAGTGGCGTAAGGGAACTGAGAACTGACAACTGACAACTGACAACTGCTCTCACACCGGCACTGCAACGTTCTCAATAATCTCTTTCAGCACCTGATCCGACTGCTCGGACTTTTTCAGGGTTGAGGCGTAGAGGCCGCTGACGGCTATGCGGTGCGCGAAGACGGGAATGACCAGCGGCTTGATGTCTTCGGGCGTGCAGAAGGTGCGGCCTTCGAGAAAGGCCATGGCTTGCGCGGCGCGATAGAGCGCTTGCGATCCGCGGGGAGAAACGCCCAGCGAGAGAAATTCTGATTCGCGGGTGCGGCGGACAATTTCTAGGGCGTAGGTTACGAGCGAGTCGTCTACGCGAATCTGTTTTACGGCCTGCTGCATTTCGAGCACTTCCGCGCCGGTGAGAACTGGGCGCAGGTCGTCGAGGTGCGCGGCGCCGGCTTCGGAGCGCAGAATCTGGCGCTCGGCTTGCGCGTCGGGATATCCCATGCGCACGCGCATCAGAAAGCGGTCGAGTTGCGATTCGGGCAGCGGATAGGTTCCGTGATGTTCCACCGGATTCTGCGTCGCGATTACCAGAAACGGTTGCGGCAATTCGTAGGAATGCGCGTCGACGGTGACCTGGCCTTCGTTCATGGCCTCGAGCAGCGCGGACTGCGTCTTGGGCGTGGTGCGGTTGATTTCGTCGGCCAGCAGGACGTTGGTGAAGACCGGGCCGCGCTTGAATTCGAATTCCTGGTCGACCGCGGAATAAATCGAAATTCCCACAACGTCGGATGGCAGCATGTCGCTGGTAAACTGCACGCGCTGAAAGGTGCAATCGATGGCGCGCGCGAGGGCCTGGCCGAGCGTGGTTTTGCCGACGCCGGGAACGCCTTCGATCAGAAGATGTCCGCGAGCAAAAATGCTGACCAGCGCGAGGCGGACGACTTCGTCCTTGCCACGAATCACGCGGCGCAGGGCCTTTTCCAGTTCAGCGGCTTTATGAGAAACGGCGATAGCGGTCTCGGGCGACATTGGTTTCGATTCTACTATCTGCGTTGGAGAGTGGGGCAGTTACGTACGTCACGGGACTGGCGCTCTTGGCTCTTAGCTTTTGGCTCTTGGCTTTTCTCGTCCCTCGATTTTCGAGGCGACGATCTTAGAACGGCCAAGATTCAGAACTTGCGGCCTACTGCCTGCGGTGTCGAAGAAAATCGCAGCATGGGAAGCCAAGAGCTAAAAGCCAAGAGCCAAGAGCGTTCTTACTGCGTAAACTCCGCGGGCCTTCCGGTCAGGCGCTCGATGCGCTTGGCGATCGGGGGATGCGTTGAGAACAGGCCGCCGAAGTTGATGCCGAGCAGCGGCTGAATAATAAAGAGGTGCGCGGTCGACGGGGTGGCTTGCATGGGGATGCGGCGCGAGTAGGCGTCGAGTTTTTGGAGCGCGCTGGCGAGGGCGTAGGGATTGCCCGTGAAATGCGCGCCGGTGGCGTCGGCTTGATATTCGCGCGAGCGCGAGACGGCGAGCTGAATCATGGTCGCGGCGATGGGGGCGACGATCAGCATGAAGAGACCGGCCAGGCCGCCGCCATTGCCGCGGTCGCGGTCGCGGCCGCCGTAGCCGCCGAAGATCATGGCCCAGCGGCCCATGCTGGCGAGCATGGTGATGGCGCCGGCGAGCGTGGCGGCGACGGAACTGATCAGGATGTCGCGGTTGCTGACGTGGCCAAGTTCGTGGGCGAGGACGCCTTCGAGTTCTTCGTCATTCAGTAAACCCAAGATCCCATGAGTTACGGCGACCGAGGCGTGTTGCGGATTACGTCCGGTGGCGAAGGCGTTGGGCGACTCGGTGGGGATCACGTAGATCTTCGGCATAGGGATGCCGATCTTCTGCGTGAGGCGCTCGACGGCGGCGTAGGCGCGCGGGAGTTGCTCGCGCGTGACGGGCTGGGCGCGATAGGCGGCCAGCGCGATTTTGTCGGAATAAAAATACGAGACGAAATTCATGACGACGGCGAAGGCCAGCGCCAGGAACATCCCATTCTGGCCGCCGAAGTAGCGGCCAAAGAACATCAGCAGCAGCGTCATCGCGGTCAGCAGGAACGCGGTCTTGAACATGTTTCCCATAAGTTTGGTGGAACTATCTTATTGGATGTTACGCGGAGTGGGGCGATGCAGGGGCGCGCTGGGCGGAAAATTCGAGCCCTCGATTCGGGGTAGTCCCCCTCCTCCCCCCCGAATCTTTGGAATCATCAAGTTAGCGCGAAATTGGCGGGAAATTCTAGGGGCTCAATGGGTTACGGGTAAAATCTTGCGGAATAAGGAGTTAGGTGGATTTTGGCGGCTGGGGCTCACTGTGGGGGTGCACTTTTTCTGGTGAGTCGATCGAGCGCTGATTAATGCCCTCATTTTTCCGGCAAGGGTAACTTCTTTCTCTGGTCGGGGAGATCCTGCGGGTCGGGGAAGTCTCGGGTGTCGAATAGGCGCCAGCTTTGTCCCGGGGGCTTCACCAGCAGGAGCAGGGCTACTTCGGTACGCGGGCCCTGGAAGTAGGAGATGCGGATGTCGTGGGCGCCGGCGGTAAGTCGGACACTCCCTCGAGAGGCTTGAGCCGAGTGCAGGGTGTCGTCGCTCACGATCAGTTTTTCATCGATGTAGACTTTTGCGCCGTCGTCGGAGAGCAGGTCAAAGTCGTAGTTCCCGGGGCGATCGACCCCGAAGACTCCCCAGTAGTTCACGCCGAACCACTCGGTGCGGCTGGAGACGCCCGGGATGCCGAGGGTGAAGAAGCGCGAGTAAACGCCGAGAGAGGTGGCGTAGATGGGCGCCACGGAGTCGAACTCCGAGAAACGGGGAAGATGGATGGTCCAGGGCGGCAACTGATAGACGTCGCCACACAGAGCCAGCGGCGTGTCGCGGGTGGTCGAGCCGAAGCGGTCGTTGGTTTTTCCTTCGGGGATGGGCGCGGAGAAGTAATCATGGCCCAGGGGGAGCAGCAGGATTTCGCCCGAACCCAGGGCTCCGGTGCTGCGATCGCGAACCACCAGCCGGGCGGAGAGGGTGTACACGCCCTTCTGTGGCGTGAAAGTCACGGTATGCGCGAAGCCTTGCGTGTTGAGGAGTTGGGATTCCTCCGGGGTTGTTCCCGCCAGGGCAGTTCCTCCAAAGTACGACGACCGGATGTCCGCCATTTTCAAAGGTGCAGAGCGAGAAGTCGAACTGCGTGGGTTGGGCGCGTGCTGACTCGGGAAGAGAAGCAAAGTAGCTGCCGGGCACGACGAACTCGTAGGCCAAGCCTTCTTTGGCATCCAATTTTCTAAGAGTCAATTGAAATGCCGTGGTATTCACGTCGTCGTAACAGGCGATGCGCGCCAGGTCAAGTTCTGGATGCTTTTTGCGTTCGGCTTCGAGGGTCTGCTGGTCCTTTGCTTGTGCGGCGGCTTTCTTGTCGGTCAGTTCTCCGGCTCTCACTTCCGCAGGTTTGTCGGCCTCGATTCTGTAGCCGGGCCGAAAATATATTGTCAGATCTTTTCGGGAACTGGTGACGGAGATGCGGTGCAGACCGTCCTTGCGGCTCTCTGGTGAAAGGTAGTAGGAGAGTTCGTAGGCCCCGGTGAGTGCGCAGAATGATTTGTGCAGCCAGCCCAGGACAATTCCTTTGGAATTGTCGAGGCGCTGGGCGAGGGGCTCGGTCACGACTTGGAGTGAAGCAATTTTCTCGGGCAGGGCTTTCTCGGTCGGGTCTTTCGAATCGCCGATCGTTTCGGAGACTTGTAGATCGTTGGCGGTGAGGTCGCGGACCGGATTGTCTTCTTTGTCGCGGACGACGACTTCGACGATCACCATGCGAGTGACCACTTTGAAGGTGAAGACTGGGAGCTTCGTTTTGGGATTGTTCGGAGATTGATTGAGGAGGGATGGGTGCGGGTGGCGCTGCTTGGTTGCCGCCGCTCTGCGCGGAACAATGAAATCCGCTGGCGAGAAAGGCGACTGCCAGCGTTTTCTCGAGCATTCTTCGATGCGGCAAGCTGTGGGTCATCGCGTTCCGATCACGAGGCGGGATTGTGGCTTTGGTCACAACGGTAGTTAGTGGTAACGGAAGAGATTTTACTCCCTAGGTGCAGGGCGGGTGTGGAGCGGGGGGAAGGTTCCTCAGCGGCTGAAGCCGGCATTTATAGGGAACGACTTGTGCGGCGCGGCTTGAAGCCGCGCCCTTTCAAAACAAGAGCCGGAGGGCCAATGGAACCCCCGGGGTAGTGGTGGGGGCTCGCCTCGCTGCGCTTGTGGGACTATTCGGCTCCGCGCCGTCGGAAATCCCCACTTCTCGCGCAAGGAACGCGCGAGAAATGGCGCACCCGTCGACGCGATCACATCTTTACAGCTAGGCTTTTTGCGACTCGCGTTTTAGGGCGCGCTGCAATGTTTGATCCAGGGCGGACTTCGCGCTTTCGTATTCTTGCTGGCTGATGCGGCCTTGCTTGTGCTCGACTTCGAGTTGGAAGAGTTCTTCTTTCAGGGCTTCGAGCAGCATGGAGGATGAGGCGGCTTTCGGCTGTGAGCGCGCTTCGCTCGCTCGCGCGTTGCTTACGCGCGGTTCGCTGGCTCGAAGTTCGCGGCTGACGGGAACTTCTTCGGGCTCGTAGTCTTCGTCGTCTTCGAATTCGGGAACGGACTTGCCTTTGGCGCGGGCGGCGCGGTTGGCGGATTGCTGGCGGCTGGCGACGAAGACTCCGCCGAGGATGAGGACGGCGGCGAATCCGCCGAGAATCCACCAGCGATATTTCTGCAGAGGGTCGGGAGCGTCGATGGGCGGTCCGAGTCCGCCGCCGGGGCGGCTTTCGGGCTGGGCTTGGCGCGCCTTGGGTCGGCTGACCTCCGCTGCCTTCTTCGACAGGGGCTGCCAGGGTGCCTTCGCCACTCAACTTGAATGCGAGGGGTTTGCCCTGGTCGCGTGTTGGAGGAAACTTCTACGTTGGCGTCGGGCTGGCCGGGGTAGGGAGCGACTTCAAAATGCGCGCCGGGCGCGGCGGAGAATTCCATCACCTTGGGCGCGATGACGACGAAGTGTTCGAGAGGATAAATGCTTTTGGGATCGATATTCACGCTGCCGGTGTAGGGGACGGAGTAGACCACGCTGAAGCGAGTCTCGCCCGGGCGCAAGGGAAAAAGAAATGCGTAGCGATTTTTGGCGTTGGCGCCTTCGGGAACCGGCGCGGAGTTCACGGGCTGGCCGCCGGCGGTCATGGCCTGGCCTTCGCTGACGGCGGCGCCATCGGGGACGTAGAACTCGAGGTTGTGCTCGTTCATCTGCGTGCGCGGGGGTTTGGAGACGTTGTTGACCGCGAAGGTGCGTTGGACGTGGAGCTGGCCTTGACTGGCCTGGAAGGTCATGATGTCGGCGACGACCTGGATGCCGTCGACTTTCTTGGCGACGTCGTAGACTTCGACCTCGACCGACGTGGTGCCGGGAGGGGCCATGCGGTGGTAGGTGACTTCCTGGTGGATGACGCGGACGAGATGCGGGCCGTCAGCGGCAAGCTTGAAACTGAAGGCGCCTTTGGCGTCGGTCTTGGTGCGGCCGGCTTCTTCCATGCCTTGGCCGAGGCTGAGGAGGACGACGTCGTCGCCGGCGGAGGGTTTGCCGGTGGTGGAGTTTTTGACGCTGCCGGTGAGGGTTTGGGCGGAGGCCAGGGTGGTGAGGAGGAGAGTGCTAGCGCCAGGATGCTCATCATACGAGCGGTGCTGGTTCTGCGTGAGAACTCCTTGCGGGGGCGGTTGGTGACGCAAGCAAGCACGGGGTCCTTCGACTTCGCGGGAACTGCGCTTTGCGCACTTCCCGCTACGCTCAGGATGACAGGGGATTGGAGGATTTGCATATCTGGTCTTTCATGATCTCGCTTTTCTGGGTGCGGCGGCGGCTTTGGCTTCGAGCCGGGCGATTTCGGCAAGAAGGGTGGCGGCTTCGTCTTGCAGTGACGATCGTCAGGGACTGGTAGTCGGTTTCGGGCATTTTGCCGGCTTTGAATTCGAAGTTCAGGTCGCGGAGATTTTCGTAGACGACGTCTTTGCGTTCGCGCAGGTAGGAGACGCGCGTTTTTTTCCGGCCCACGGAAAAACTGCTGGGAAAAAAAATGTAGTAGAGCGCGGCGACCGTGGCGAGCAGACAGCAGGCTAGTTCGAAGCTCATATTTCAGTATCCTTGCGGGCCTGATCGCGGAATTGTTCGAGTTCGGCTCCGCGGATGGGTTTCAGGCCGTCGGCAATGGCGGGGGTGGGACGATTTTTCCAGGCGCGGATGACCATCACGACCAGCATGAGTCCGAGGGCGAGGGCGGCGAAGGGCACGATCCAGGCGGTGCGGTCGAAACCGGTGTTGGTAGGGGCGGCGAGGACGATAGGTCCGTATTTCTGGACGAAGGATTGTTCGACCAGGCTGTCGCTATCACCGCGGTTGACGGCGACCATGAATTCGTTGCGCATGCCGTCGGAGTCGGGGCAGCCGACGTGATTGCATTCCAGAAGAATCTGGTTGCAGCTGCAGATGCACATCATCTGATGGCCGAGGTCGTTGAAGCGGGAGGCGGGATCGCCGGCTCCGGCAAAGATGGTGACGGCGAGGGCGAGGAGGCTGCAGTGTAGGAGGCGGCGATGGGGTCGGAGTGATTTCATAATTTCCTACATCTGGTTTCCTGCATCTGCAAACAAAAACCAACCGCTCTGTGCGCGGTGGACAGCCGAGGGCGGCTGTCCCCACATTTAAACCCTTGCAACTTTCAATCTCCCGTCACTGCTGGGATGGCTTCTCGGGGCACCAGTCTTGCGGCCGGGATCGGACTGGGGCGGGGGCGTTGGGGATCAGGGCCAGGACGGTGCCGCCGAGCATGAGCCAGACACCCAGCCAGATCCACATGACCATCGCGTTGAGATGGGCCTTGATGATGGGCTGACCTTTTTCGTTCTGGCCCTCATAGACCAGGTAGAGATCTTCTTTCAAAGTTGAGCGGATGTCGGGTTTGGTGCTGGCCTGCTGGCTGGCTTTGTAGAACTCGCGCACCGGGGTCATGGTGTCGATTTGTTTGCCGCCCTTGTAGACGTCGATCACGGCCCATTCACTGGCTTTGTTGGGATTGTCGTCTTGAGTGTAGGAGCGGCAGACCAGGGTGTAGTCGCCGATGGTCATCTTGTCGCCGTAATCCAGACCCTTGTCGGCTTCTTTTTCCTGATTGAAGGCGGAGCCGGCGAATCCGATGATGACGACGACCACGCCGAAGTGGACGATGTATCCGCCGTAGCGGCGGGTGTTGCGGTGGGTGAGCTGGACCATCGAGGCGAACATGCCCTGGCCGGTGTGGCCGGCGATGACTTTGCTGCCGCGGTAGTATTCGCTGGCGATGGTGAGGGTGACCAGCGCGCACAGGCCGATCGCCATCAGGGAATAGAAATATGCGACGTCCTGCCAGGGGCGCAGGCCGAAGGGCGATCCCCAGGACGCGGGCGTGATCATGAGGAAGATCATGACGGCGACTGCGCCGATGGCGGGCCACATGAAATTGCGCTTCAGGCTGTCGAAGGATGTTTTGCGCCAGGCCAGCAAGGGGCCGACAGCGGTGAGGATCAGGAGCAGCAGGGCGACTGGGATCGCGACGCGATTGTAAAACGGGGCGCCGACCGTGACTTTGTTGCCTTGAACGATTTCGGAAATTTTCGGGAACCACGTGCCCCATAGCACGGTGAAGCACAGCAGCACGAAAAGAAGATTGTTGAACAGGAAGCTGGACTCGCGGGAGATGAGCGATTCGAGTTTGTGTTCGCTCTTCAGGTGGTCGCGGTTCAGGATGAAGAAGAAAAGGAAGACCACGAAGGTGATGCCGAGGAACCAGGCGAACCACGCGCCGATCGACGACTGCGCGAAGGCGTGGACCGAGGCGATGATGCCGCTGCGGGTCAGGAAGGTTCCGAGGATGGCCAGCCAGAATGTGGCGAAGACCAGCCACATGTTCCAGACTTTCAGCATGCCGCGTTTTTCCTGCATCATGACGGAATGCAGAAACGCGGTGCCGACGAGCCAGGGCATGAGCGAGGCGTTTTCGACGGGGTCCCATCCCCAGTAGCCGCCCCAGCCGAGGACGGCGTAGGCCCAGTGCGCGCCGAGAAAAATTCCGCAGGTGAGAAATCCCCAGGTGACCATGGTCCAGCGGCGGGTGATGTGAATCCATTTTTCGCCGGGATACTTCATGATGAGCGCACCCAGCGCGAAGGCGAAGGGGACGGTGAATCCCACGTAGCCCAGGTAGAGCATGGGCGGGTGGATGACCATCTCGGGATATTGCAGCAGAGGATTCAGGCCGCTGCCGTCGGCGCGCAGCGGGCCGTCGAGCAGGCCGAATGGGTTGGCGGCGAAATTGACGAGCAGCAGGAAAAATATTTGCACGCCGGCGAGAACTACGGACGCGTAGGCGAAGAGGCGAGGATCGGTCTTGTAGCGCAGGCGGAGGACGAAGCCGTAGCCGGCGAGCAGGAGCGACCAGAACAGTAGCGAGCCTTCCTGACCGGACCATAACGTCGCGAACTTGTAGGGGCCGGGAAGGTCGCGGTTGCTGTGATGGAAAATGTAGGCGATGGTGAAGTCGTCGCGGAAGGCGGCTACGACTAGAGCGACGGAAGCGAGGAAGACGAATCCGAAAACCACGACGCCAGCGCGGCGCGCGGTTTCGCCCAGGCGCTCCCAGTTCGGGTGGCCGGGGAAGAAGAGGGAGATCAGACCCACTCCGAACGAATACAAGCTCAACGCCAAGGCGAGGAGCAAGGCAAAGCTACCAATTTGCGCCATGTGGGAAGAACCCCAACCCATTTTTTCAGAAATGCACTGAGGAGGCAACCGGGATAACTGATCGGCAAGCGTCCTCGAGGGCAGAAGCCCGGTTTGAGAGAGTGCTTTGCGCGGCGCTAAAGCGCCGTTCTTTCACAATCACGGGAGCTTTCTTTCACAGCGCTCGTTTACGGAGATGCAGGCCCACGATATTGAAGGCCGGAGATGAGGAGGCGTAAACGTTTCCGCCCCAGGCGGCGGCCGGGGCTCGGCCGCCAGACAGTCTTCGGACGCGGCGTTATGCGCCTTGCTGGTGATAGCGCTGGCGAATTTCGTTCTCGGCGGCCAGCCAGTCTTCAGCTTCATGGCCGGGAGCGAATCCGCGGCGCTCGGAGAGCAGGTAGGCGAAGCGGCGAATTTCCTCGTCCAGGTTAATGGGCACAACCGTGGCGCGCGCGTCGTTGCGCACGAGCTCCGGCTTGGGCGCGGTCTTTTTAATGCCTGTTTTTTTTGTTCCGTTGGTTGCGCCGTCGGTGGTCGCGGCTGAAGCCAGCATTTCGGCGGGCGTGACGCTGGTGTCGGACACCGGGAGAGCGACGCTGGTGGGGGTGATGATTTCTTTCGTTCCGTTCGCTTTTTTGGGTGATTTTGGTTTTGCCATAATCGAAAACTCCTTGCAGCCTCCTAAATTGAGGAATGATTGGAATTGTTGATGGATGAACGACATACACTTCGCTCCTGCGAGTTAGGAATTATGAATAAATTGTTGATCGCGGAGATGTATTTACTATACCGCCAACTGACCTGTGGATTCAGCAAGATTTGTATAAAAAATTGTAATGGGGACGATGCGGAATTCTGGAAGAAGGCCCAATGAAATCGCAGAGAAAGATCCGCTAAGAAAATCAGCCGAGAAGATCTGCGCGAGGTCGGGACTGAGTCGCGGCTTTGTTATAATTTAGGCTCGTTTTGAGGCGCTATCGTCTAGGGGTTAGGACGGAAGATTCTCAATCTTCAAACACGGGTTCGATTCCCGTTAGCGCTACCAAAATAGTCCGCACCTGAGTAATTTCCCGCCGATCTTTTTTCCGTCGACCTTTCCACGTACTGTGCCCCGCCGAGTGGTTAGTAGGGCAGCGTGAGGATGCCCCACGGGCCGTTGCCGGCTTTGATCTTTTTGGTTACGGTCGAAGTTGCGAGATTCACGACCGAAACATCGTTTGACGGGCCGTTGGCGCTGAACAATGTTTTGGCGTCGGGGGAGAGCGCGATGCCCCAGGGGCGCTCGCCGATTTCGAACGACGTTGTGACTTTGTTGGTGGCAGTGTCGATGACGAAAAGTTTGTGTCCGCGGCCGGTGCTGACGTAGAGAGTGGCGCCATCGGGCGAGAGCAGGACCGACATCGGCTTGATGACTCCGGGCTGGCCCAATGAGATGGTTTGGACGGCTTCGTGTTTTACGGCGTCGGCGATGGTGACGGCGCCGTCGTTTTCAGCGGGGATGTAGGCGCGGGAACTGTCGGGCATGAACGCGACGGAGCGGGGGCGATGGCCTACTTTGAAAGTTTTGATTAATTTCGCGTTGGCGATGTCGATCACGGAGACGGTTCCGGTATTTTCTGAAGTCACGTAGACGAACTTGCCGTTGGGGCTGACTTTCACGCCTTCGGGTTCTTCGCCGACGGAAACTGATTTGGTGACTTTGCCGGAGGCGATATCGATGAAGCTGGCTTTGGCGTCGTCTTCGTTGGAGACAATGATGGTGCGGCCGTCTTTTGTGATGTCGAAATTTTCCGGGTCGGAACCAGATTGAATGGTGCGAACCAGCTTGTTCTGCTGGACATCGAAAACGCCGATGCCGTCGGCGGTTTTGTCGGGTGGAGGAAGTTTGCTTTCGTCGACGCCGGGTCCGGCCAGCGGCGAACCGCTCAGCGCGATGTAAAGAAAATGTCCGTCGGGGCTGGCGTGAATGCCGCGCGGACGCTTGCCGAGCGGTACGGTGGCGATCACTTGCAACGTGGAAGCGTCAATCTCGGTGAGATCGCCGGACCGTTCGTTGGTGACGTAGACACGGAAGTGGGATAGATCGGAGGACTTTTGGGCGGAGCCGGGGATTGCGGTGCAGACAACAATGACGAGGGCGACGGCGAAAGACTGAAGCCGAAATTTCAACATAAGCTATTTGAACATATTTCTGGACTGCGGCTCCAGACGGTCAGGGGATGACGACTTACCGAGCCGAATCGCAAGCTAAGTCGTGGTCTGGCACTGGGCTTGGGATTGGCATTCCGGGGCGTGGATGATCTAAGCTAATTTCAAACGTGATACTTCACCGGTGAGGATAGCTATGCGATGGAGTGCCAGCAGAATTATTCCGGCAGTTCTTCTTTCACTTTTTTTCATCACGAATCTGCAGGCGGCGGATACGCCGTTTCATGATGCGCCGGCATCGGCTAAGGCGCAGAAGAATCCTTACGCAGGGCAACAGGCTGCGGCCGATGCAGGCAAGGCGCTGTATACGCGCAATTGCGTGGCCTGCCATGGGAAAACTTTGAAGGGCACGGGCAATGTGCCATCGCTGGTGGACGGCAAACTGAAGGGCGTGAGCGCGGGCGAAATTTTCTGGTTCATCACCAAGGGCGACAAGGATAACGGGATGCCGTCTTGGGCGTTTCTGGAAGAGGAGAAGCGCTGGCAGATCATTACTTATGTAGAGGCCATGGCGTCGGGGAAGATGTCGTCCGCGGCGAGTTCTGCTCCGGCGCAGGAAGTTGCGGGAGCGGCGGTGAAGGATGCTTCGCCGGTTGCGCCGTTTACCGACTTCCGCTACGAGAAGCCGGGGACTACGCGGAAGATCACGGTAAACGATCTGCCGCAGCCGTATGCGACGCAGTCGTCGAATAATGGAGCGGAGCTGGTGGCGCGTCCGGCGAATGCGTGGCCGGTGGCGCCGGCGGGGTTCAAGGTGGAGATGTTTGCGTCAGGGCTGGAGAATCCGCGATTGCTGCGGACGGCTCCTAACGGAGATATCTTTCTGGCGGAAAGCGAACCGGGGCGGATTCGCGTGTTTCGCGGCATGACCAGCGATGGCAAGGCGGAACAGATGCAGGTGTTTGCCAGCGGGTTGAAACGTCCGTATGGGATTGCGTTTTATCCGCCGGGGCCGGATCCGCAGTGGATTTATATCGGCAACACAAATGAAGTGTTTCGCTTTCCTTATCACAACGGAGACTTGAAGGCGAGTGGAGCGGCGCAGCATATTGCAGATTTGCCGGCGGGCGGCGGGCATTGGACGCGGGCGCTGGATTTTTCTGCGGACGGTAAGAGGATGTTTGTGGCGGTGGGCTCGGCCTCGAATGTGGACGATCCGGACACTCATCCGGCGGAGAAAAACCGGGCCGACATTTTGGTGTGTGATCCGGCGAATTGCGAGTTGAAAGTGTATGCCTATGGGATTCGCAATGCGGGCGGCGGCATTCGCGTGAATCCGCAGACCGGCGAGTTGTGGTGTTCGGTGAACGAACGTGACGCGCTGGGCGACAACCTGGTGCCCGATTACATCACGCACGTCGAGGAGGGCGGATTTTATGGCTGGCCGTGGTGGTACATGGGGGCGCACCAGGATCCGCGGCACAAGGGCAAGCATCCGGAGTTGAAGGATAAGGCGATTGTGCCGGACGTGCTGTTGCAGCCGCACAACGCGTCGCTGGAATTTACTTTCTATGATGGCAAGCAGTTTCCGGCGGAATATAGCGGAGATATTTTTGCTTCGGAACATGGCTCGTGGAATAAGTCAGTGCGCGTGGGCTATGAAGTAGTTCGCGTGCCGCTGCATGGGACAGGACACGCGACGGGCGAGTATCAGGACTTTCTGACTGGCTTCGTGCTGCCTGACGGGCATGTGTGGGGGCGACCGGTGGGGATCACGGTGGCGCCGGACGGATCGCTGCTGGTGAGTGATGATGGGTCGAATTCGATCTGGAGGGTAAGTTATACGGGGAAGTGAGATCTCTTCAGCTCTGGAATTTCTCCTGTCATCGTGAACGCGGGCGAAGCCGGCGTGAAGGACCTTACGTTAGCGGGAAGAGTCGATGATGTGGTCGGGAATGACTTCGCTGCCATGCGGCGTGCTGGGTTCCGACGACCGCAATTCTGGTCCGCGATTTTCGTGGGGTCCCTCGGACGGTTTTCGCCGTCCTCAGGATGACAAAGTTTCTTGAATGATGCATGTGTCAATTCAGTGAAAGTCGTGCGAAACGGTTTCCGCTTTGGTGACGAACAGCGGCTGCACGCGTTCGGCTTTCACGGAGATGACGTTGTCCTGATTCTGCAGGATGCCTTCGATGGCGAGAAATTTCTCGCTGGCCAGCAGCAGGCGGTTCTGGTGAAACAGGTCGGGCGTGATGATGGCGTTGGCCACTCCGGTTTCATCTTCCAGACTTAAAAATACAAATCCTTTGGCGGTGCCGGGACGCTGGCGGACGATGACGCATCCGCCAATGCGGAGGCGCTTGCCGTTGGGAATATCGCGCAGGTCAATGGCGCGGCGGATGCCCATGGCCTTGAGCCACTCACGGCGGTAGGCCATGGGATGCGGGCCGACGGTGAGTCCGGTGCCGTGAAAGTCGGCTACCAGGCGCTCCTCGATATTCATGGGTTCGAGTGGCGAAGGCGAGTCGGGTTCCGCATTTTGTTCGAGCAGGGGTCCAGCCGCGCGGACGGCGCGTTCGACTTGCCAGAGGGCATCGCGGCGGTGAAGTTGTGAGTTACGAGCTGCGAGCCCCGAGTCGTGAGTCTCGAGTCCAGAGTCGCAAACAAAATCTTTGTCATTCCGACCTCCGAGCGCAAGCGAGGAGCGGAGGAATCTCTGCCCGCTCTTACGGCCCACCGGGTTGAGCGCGCCGATTTCCGCCAGCGTGGTGAGTTCGTCTTTGCGCAGTTCGGGGACGCGGCGGGTGATGTCGTGGATGGAGGTGAAGAGAGCGATTGTGCGTTCGAGGATGAGAGATCGGGCGGATTCTTCGCGCAGGCCGCGGACGTAGCGCAGGCCCATGCGGAGTGCCGGAGATGCGAGTTGCGAGTCCCGTGTATCGAGTTGCGAGGGTAGAGATCCCTCCCCCCTCGCGTGCGCTCGGGGGTCGGAATGACAAGGCTTTTTCTGGGTAATGGGCTCTGGGCACTGGAAATTGGTTGGCTCGGGACTCGCGACTCAGGACTCGGGACTAACTCCAGCGTGCAGTTCCACTCCGAGCAGGTCACATCCACGGGCAGCAATTTCAGTCCGTGGCGCTGCGCGTCTTTCACGATCGTGGCGGGTGAATAGAAACCCATGGGCTGATTGTTGAGCAAGGCGGCGGTGAAGGCGGCGAGGTAGTGGCACTTCAGATAGGCGCTGGCGTAGGCGATGAGCGCGAAGCTGGCGGCGTGCGATTCGGGGAATCCGTAGAGCGCGAAGGAAGTGATGGAGAGAATAATTTCTTCCTGCGCCTTGGGCGAAATTTTATTTCGCGTCATGCCGGAACGCAGACGGGCTTCGATTTCTTTCATGCGCGCCAGAGAGCGCTTGAAGCCCATGGCGCGGCGCAGTTCCTCGGCTTCGCCTCCGGTGAAGTTAGCGGCGATCATGGCGAGGCGCAGCAGTTGTTCCTGAAACAGCGGAACGCCGAGCGTGCGCTTGAGCACGGGTTCGAGCGACGGGTGTGGATAGGTAACGTCTTCGCGTCCCTGACGGCGCTGAATAAATGGATTCACCATCTGGCCGACGATCGGTCCGGGACGAATGATCGCGACCTGCACCACGATGTCGTAAAAACGCATGGGGCGCAGGCGCGGCAGTGACGCCATTTGCGCACGGCTCTCCACCTGGAACAATCCGATGGTGTCGGCCTGCTGCAGCGCGGAATAGACCGGCGGGTCGTCGGCGGGAAGATGCGCGAGGTCGACTTCTTCGTGATAGTGGTCGCGAATGAGTTCAATGGAATCCTTGAGCACGGCCATCATGCCCAAGCCGAGCAGATCGACTTTGATGATGCCCATGTCGGCGCAATCTTCTTTGTCCCATTGCACGACGACGCGGCCGGGCATGGACGCGGGTTCGAGCGGCACAACGGAATCGAGTTGTCCCTGGCAGATGACCATGCCGCCGGAGTGCTGGCCGAGATGGCGCGGCATGTCCTGCACGGCGAGGCAGAGTTCGTAATACTTGCGCAGGCGGGGATGGTTGAGGTCGAGCCCGGCGTCGCGGAAGCGGCGATCGAGCGCATCGTTCTCGTCGCGGAACTCCCAGGTAGCGACGGCGGCGGAAATCTTCGCGAGGGTTTCGGGATCGAAGCCCAGAACCTTGCCCATTTCGCGCGCGGCCATGCGATTGCGATAAGTGATGACGTTGGCGGTCATGGCCGCGCCGCGTTCGCCGTAACGTTTGTAGAGATACTGAATTACTTTTTCGCGCTCGTCGCCGCTGGGCAGGTCGAGATCGATGTCGGGCCACTCGCCGCGTTCTTCGGAAAGGAATCGTTCGAATAAAAGTTCCATGCCGACGGCGTCGACCGCGGTGATGCCGAGTGAGTAGCAAACGGCGCTGTTGGCGGCCGATCCCCGGCCCTGCACCAGAATATTTTGTTCGCGGCAGAAGCGGATGAGATCCCAGACGATGAGGAAGTAGCCCGCGAGCTTTAGTTTTTCGATGAGTGCTAATTCTTTTTCGATCTGACGGTGGGCGCGAGTTTGCATCTCGGGCTTGGCGCGGCCGTAGCGGGTGTGAAAGCCTTCCCAGGAGCGCTCGCGTAAAAAGGAGTTCATGGTCTCGCCTTCGGGCACGGGATAGCGCGGGAATTCGTAGCCAAGATCGTTGAGCGAGAATTCGAGGCGCGAGGAAAGTTCGAGTGTGTTGGCGAGGGCTTCGGGCAGGTCGGCGAAGAGCTGCTGCATTTCTTTTTCGGATTTCAGAAAGCGTTCGGAGTTGCGGGCCAGCAGGCGTCCGGCGGTGGAGAGCGTGCGGTGATGGCGGATGGCGGTTAAGGCATCGCATAGTTCGCGAGCTTTGGCGCTGGCGTAGCAGACTCCGTTAGTCGCAAGCAGTGGAAGATTGAACGATCGCGCGATGTCGATGGCGGCGCGGTTGCGGGATTCCTCTTCACGCTGGAAGTGGCGCTGCAGTTCGACGTAGACATTATTTTGTCCGAAGATGCCGATGAGTTGGTCGATTTGGCGGCGGGCTTCGTCGATGCCGCCTTGCTGCAAGGCCGCTGCCAGCGGGCCTTCTAGGCCGCCGGTGAGGCAGATGAGTCCTTCGGCGTGTTCTTCGAGTTCCGCGGCATTGACTGCGCCTTCACCTTTTTTTGCGCGCAACTTCATTTTGGTGATCAGGCGGCAGAGGTTTTGGTAGCCGGCGCGGGTCGAGACTAATAGGGGAAGACGAAACGATTTGTCATTCCGAGCGAAGCGAGGAATCTGCTTTCCTGTCGTAACTTCCGCGCCGATGTGCGCCTTGATTTTTGTTTTTTGCGCGGCCATGTGGAAGCGCGGCGCGCCGTACACGCCGTCCACGTCGAGCAGGGCCATGGCGGGCAGGTTGAGCTGAGCGCAGACCGCAGCTAGTTCCTCGGGCAGAGACGCGCCTTCGAGAAAGCTGAAAGCGGAGCGGGCGTGGAGTTCGATGTACGACATCAGCAATTAGCTACGGATTTGCGCGGATTTCCACGGATCAAAAACTGTTTTTTAATCCGAGCTGATCCGTGAAAATCCGTTGCAACAATTCAGTCATACGTTCCTTCCACAAACCAGCCGCCGCCGAGTAAGTCGTGCACCAGGCGGTAGAAAGAAATTGCGTTTCCATTGCGCGGGACATTGTTTTGCACAGCGAGGTCCCACTCGTCGCGCGACCAGGCTTCGCGTTCCCACCAGTCGCCGGAAGCGCGCCAGGGGCCAGCTTTCCAGAGTACGTTGCCTTGCACTTCTTTCTTCTTACACACCAAATGCGTCGGCTGGCCGTTTTCCAGGGTCACGCTCGCACGCAGCGCGGGGCGGAAACGGCGCAGGGCGGTGACGATGGATTTTTCTTCTGCCGCATCTATCGCCTTTTCATGCTCTGGTTTTCGCGGAGCCGCAGCTACGAAGCGCTGCATGCGAAATCCTTCAGGATGATGGGTGTCGAGCAACTCCAGGGCGCCGACTTTGTTTTCGCCGACCATGCCGGCGATGCGGGCGAGAGTGAGTTCCAGTTTTTCCGGCTCCGGCGATGGCGGCAGAAATAATCCGCCTTGCGCGGAACGCGGGCGCGCGGGTTCGGCGGCCAGATGAATCTTCATAATGGGGGCTCCTGGGGGATGTGCGTTTAAATCGAGTTGCAGCAGTTTCAGAAAAACTTTGGCATCGAGCATGGGAAGCGGCAGGCGCAGGGTGCGGACGAATTGCTGATTGTGGTTTTTTGATGGCTGGTTGCGAGCCGAGAAATTTTCGAGGTCGAGAGTTAGGCGCAGTTCTTGCGTAGACAAAGCACGCGCAGCGAGGCGGGCGCAAATTTGTTCGAGCAGGCGATTCAGCAAGAAGGCCAGCGGTTCGAGCAGGACGATGGGGTGGTCGAGTTCGACGGCTTCTTCAAACTGCATTGGCTCTTCGACGGGGACCAGGGTGCGCGAAGTCGCGCCGCGTGCGAGTTGCTGTAGGCGCAGGCCTTCCTGTCCGAGGCGCTCGCTGAGCGAAACTTGCGGCAGCGCGGCCAGGCCGCGCAGGTTACGGATGCCCCATCGGTCGAGAGTTTCGAGCAGGCGGGCGGCATTTTTTTTGTCATCTTCTTCGAGTTGGTCCGCAAATAAAACTTCGATTGGCAGGCTTCCGAGTTGGTCCGCTTCTTTGCCTGGAGGAATTACAGTGACGCCTCCGCGGACAAGAGCGCCTGCGCCACACGATCCTGTAGCACACATGCCGCGGGCGGCGAGCAGGGCCGTGTCGGGATTGGAGGCTACGGCGACGTTGACGGTGAGTCCGAGGGCCGCGGCGCGATGGTGGACGGCGCGGGAAATTTCTGGCAGCGGGCCGAGAAGAGATTCCATGCCGGCGAGGTCGAGCAGGGCAGTGTTGCAGGCAGCGTCTTCCACGCAGGGGGAAAACGATTGCGCGCAGTCGAGCAGGGCGGCGTGGGCGGAGGATTCCTGCAGCGCAGATCGCGGGCGTAGGGCGAGGTCCGCGCAGAGTTCGGCTTGGGCTTTGGTCATGCCGGGCGCGATGCCCAGGGGGGCGACCTTATCATTCACGGCAAAGATTTTTTCCAGCGGAGGTTTGCCTTCGAAAATGGCGAGGGCGCGCGGGTGCAGTTCCGGTTCGGCGCGAAGTGCGGCCGCCACGGGAAAATTCGGCACGTAGATGCAGGCGAAGGGCATGGGAGCATTGAGTCATTCAGTCATTGAGTGATCGAGTCATTGGGGGATTGAGTCATTTGATTTCATCCCGCCCAGGCAGTTTTGGTGGCGAACGCGATAGAACGTGCGGGTTTGCGATCCAGGCGCGAGCGGATTAGTTCGGCTGTGATATTCAGACTGGTCAGCAATTGGGCGTGCGTGGGTCCGATATCGCCGGGATCAGCCGCAGACGGATCGCCCAGCTGCACCAGCAGGGAGGAGCAGCTTCCCGCGATTGGCTTTTGCTCGATCGCCAGCAAGATCGTAAGTTTGTTTTCCACGGCGCGGCGGAAGCGGAACCATGTGGTCAGCGGGATGCGGCGGGCGGATTGCGGTGGCAGGTCGCCGAGATCGAGGACGATCAGGCCGAAGCCTCCGCTTTCGAGGAGCAAGTCGGTGGCGCGCAGGACTTGCTCCAGGCGATGGTCGGACTGGCGCGTGACATTTTCCTTCCGTTCATTTTCCTTCCACCCATTGCAGTCAAAGTCGAGAGCAACCTGAGAGGAAACTCGCACTTCCCGCGTAGGAGAAGTCCCCACTTCTCGCGAAGAAGGCGCGCGAGAAATGGGGCACCCGGTTTTCTGATTTCCGTTTTTCTCTGTGACGGAGCTTGCCCTGAGCGGAGTCGAAGGGTGACTCTGTGGGGAAGAATTTTTTCGCGGAGGCTCTTCGCCGCAGCGCACCCATAGCAGGCGTTCCAGTTCCACGCCGGCGGCGGCGGCGGAGTGGGGGTCGAGCGCGTCGCTGGCGTCGACTACGGCGCAGAATTCTCCGCGGCGGGTGGCGGCGGCGAGCGCGGCGAGGAGTAAAGTGGTGCGTCCGGAGGAGGCGGGGCCGCAGATTTCGGTCAGGCATCCGCGGGGCAGGCCGCCGGTCAGGGCGTCGATGGCGGGGGCGCCGCTCGAAACCATTTCGGGCGCGGGACGGATATCGAGCTGGGAGGCCGGGGTTACGCGGGCCGGGGAGATTTTTGATTTTTGATTGCTGATGGCGGCTTGCAGGCGGGCGAGGGGAGACTCCGGCACGCTGTCTTGGGCAGGTTTATGTGGGGACAGCCGCCCTCGGCTGTCCGGTCGAGCGCAGCTCGACTGGCGCTGGCTGGCGGGCCAACTTCGGCTTCGTCATCATCGTCAAATACAAAAGGGCGGCCCAGGGCCGCCGGAGTGGAAACCACTGCGGAAGACATAAAGATTCCTCGGAAGATTTCAGGGAACGCCGGGGCTAGAGTCGATTGGAGCCGCGGAGGCATTTTCGCTTTTTATTCGCCTATTGGGATTTTGCTCCAGAGGGAGGGGTTTGTCAAGGGGATGGTTTTGCGTTCGGTTATGAGTGAAATCGCGATGTTACAACTATTTTTGTCCGAAGGCTTCCCTGACAAGCTGACAGACCTGAAAGTGACCTTGCTCACCGCGATCACAGGCCTCGTCCTCTGCTGTGTGACCACGATCATCTTTAGCCTGGGGGTCAGCCCCTGCCCTTAGTAGCTTCCCAGCACCAATCGCATCCCCGGTCATGGCGGCAGCTAGAAGCGGATTAAATCCCTTTTTTGTTTTTGCATTTGGATTTGCTCCCGCATCAAGTAGGAGTTGCACCATCGCTCCTTCTTTACATCTCTGCGAAGGAGCTTCCATTAATGCGGTCTCGCCGTCCCATTTCGCCGCATTTACGGGGACACCGCGCTTTAGCAGTTCGCTCGCTAACTTCGGATTGCACATAAACGCCGTCCCCATGAGAGCTTCAGCACCACCGTCGGGAAACTTCGGATTGGCGCCAGCCGACAGTAGCTCCAGGGCGAAGTCTGTGTAGCTCCAGCGGATGGCTTCGTGGAGCGGAATCGCTCCACACTGGTCCTGAATGTTGAGTTTTGCTCCGGACTTGACCATCTCGCGGGCTTTGCCCAAGTCTCCGTCCCTGATTGCCTGAACCAATGGTTCATTGCTTGGACCTAGGCAGTTAGGTTCCTTCTGCGCGTAGACGGACGCAGTCGACGCGAAAAACAACAGGGCAACACACCATGGCAACCGTCTCATAACGCTCATCTTATTGGAGGCGTACCAGAATGGTCTAGGGTAGCTGTCGTTGACAGCGATTTCACTCGTTCCACCGCTTTCGCTCCCCCAGCCTTCGCTCACTTCGCGCGCCTCCGTCCGTCCAATCCCAACAGCATCGATACTGTTGTGCTCAATCCCAGTTTCCAGATTCAGGTTCTGACTCGTCGACTGCCGGTCCCGGCAGAAAAAAGGAGCTTCCTTATGAACAGAATACTGAGTATGAACAGAATGCCCAGAGTTCGTCTGCTTGCTTTGTTGTTTAGTGTTTTGTTGATGGCAAGTTTCAGTTCCGCGCAAACCGCCACGGGCGAGACCCTGATGCTTGACCTGCCGCGGCAGAGCCAGCATGCGCTGGTCACGCAGCGCATCGGCATCACCGACATTACCGTGAACTATCACCGGCCGCTGGCCAATGGGCGGCAGATCTGGGGCAAGCTGGCGCCTTACGGGCAGGTATGGCGCGCTGGCGCGAATGAGAATACGACGATCACGTTCAGCGATCCGGTCATGATTGAAGGGCAGGCGCTCGACAAGGGGACGTATGGCCTGCACATGATTCCGGGCGAGACGCAGTGGACGGTGATCTTCTCGAAAGATTCGAGGGATTGGGGCGCGTTCAGCTACAAGCAAGAGGACGACGCGCTGCGGGTGAATGTGAAGCCGCAAGCGGCTGAGGCGCACGACGCGCTGGCCTACGACTTCGACGATCTGAAGGCGGATTCCGCGGTCGTCACCATGCGATGGGACAAGGTTGCGGTGCCGTTCAAAGTCGCGGTCAACGTGAACGATGTGGTGACCGCCAGTATTCACCGGCAACTGCATGGGCTGAATCAGTATTACTGGGAAGGTTGGGACGACGCGGCCGGCTACTTTCTGGCCAACAAAATCAATCTCGACGATGCGCTGAAGTATGAAGACTTGTCGATTCAGGCGGAAGAACGTTACGACAACCTGATGAACAAGTCGAAGATTCTGGACGCGCTGAACCGCAAAGACGATGCCACGATGGCGCGCAATCAGGCTCTGGATAAGGCGAGTCCACTGCAGCTCTATTTCTACGGACGGCAGTTGCAGGCAGAGAAGAAGCCTGACCAGGCTTTCGCGCTCTTCCGTTCGAATGCCAAGAAATATCCCGATTACTGGACTTCGCATATGGGCCTGGCGCGGGTGTACAGCTCGCAGGGAGATTTCGACAACGCCGTGAAAGAAGTGAAACTGTCACTGGCGGGAGCTCCGGATTCGAACAAGGCGAATCTGGAAGGGTACGTAAAGCGGTTGCAGGCGAAGGAGGATATTAACCGGTAGCGGCTTCTGCGTGGCGGGCGCCGGGCTTCGCCCGACCTTGGACGGCCGAAGGCGGCCGTCGCCACATGAGTTTGGCTGCGTCGGCGCGAATCTGTGACATGATAGAGGGATGAAGAAACAAGCGTCCGATCAATTCTCGCATGAGCGCCGCTATCAGGAGCGGAAGCGGGCTGAAGCCGCGCGGAAACCTGTGGTCAAGAAATCATCCCGCGAAGCCGCCAACAACGCGGCTGTTTCCCCGGCCAAGGAAACGCCGACGAAATAGCGCCCATGTTTTCAACCGGTGTTGTGCAGGCCGGCGGCGATGCCGTTGATGGTTGCGCCCAGGGGATATTCCAGGTCAGAACTTTTTTCTCCCGCCTGTTTACGGCGGAGCAGTTCCACTTGAATCAGGCTCATGGGATCGACGTAGGGATTCCGCAGGCGGATGGAGCGGGCGAGCACGCGATTACGCGCCAGCAATTCGCGCTGGCCCGTGACGCGAAGAATCATGCGGCGCGAGCGCAGGAATTCCTCTTCCAGCATTCCGAAGACGCGTTTTCTGAGCGGGGCGTTCTTGACTAACCCCGAATAGTCGCGGGCGATTTCGAGATCGGCTTTCGCCATTCCTAGTTCTACGTTGCGGAGAAGTTCTGAGAACACGGGGAATCCGCGCGCGATCTGGCGCAGCAACTGCTCGTGCCCCGGACCATTTTTCGAGAACTGTTCGAGCGCGTGACCCACGCCAAACCACGCAGGGACGGCGTGACGGCTCTGCATCCAGCCGAAGACCCAGGGGATGGCCCGCAGCTCTTCGAGCTTTCGGCCCTTGCTACGGCGCGAGGGGCGCGACCCGATGCGTGCTGCGTCCAGCTCATTGACCGGAGTCGCCTGCTCAAAATATTCCAGCACATCGGGATCGTCGGCGATCGCTAGGCGATAAATGCGATACGCTTCCTGCGACATTTCTTCGACCGCTTCCTCCCAGCGCGGAGGATGTTGCGATTGTTGCTCGCCATGTAACGTAAGAGTTTCGAGACTCGCCGCGATCATCAGTTCCAGATTCCATTCGGCGAGGACCGGGTCGGCGTATTTCCAGTTGAGAACTTCGCCTTGTTCGGTGATGCGAATCTGGCCGGAGAAACACCCTGGCGGTTGCGCCAGGATTGCGGCGTGCGTGGGACCACCGCCGCGGCCCACGGTTCCTCCGCGGCCGTGGAAGAGGCGAAGCTTGACTCCATTTTCACGCGCGGCCCGATGTAACTCGCGATGTGCTTTGTAGAGTTCCCAGGTGCTGGTGAGCATGCCCCCGTCTTTGTTGGAGTCGGAATAGCCGAGCATAACTTCCTGCCAGCGCCCCCAGGAGTCGAGTAGCGGACCGTATTCTGGATTACTCCACAGGCGGCGCATAACGGCAGCGGCGTTGCGTAGTGACTCGATCGACTCAAACAGGGGAACCGGCATCAGGCCCGGATCATTTTCCGATCCGGCCACTTGAACTCCGGCAATTTTCGCGAGTTGCACTACAGCCGTCACGTCGTCTTCCGATTCTGCGCCGCTGATGATGTAGTGACGGATCGAATGTGCGGGATAAGTTCGTTTCAGTTTGGCGATGGCGCGAAAAGTTTCGAGCAGTTCGCGACTTTCGGCGGAGTTGGTGCTGCGGTCGGGATTCGGCCCGAGTTCTTCCAGTCCCCGGGCATGCACGCGGGCGTGCTGGCGGATGTCGAGCGTGTGCAAGTGAAAGCCGAAAGTGCGAATCTTGCGCAGCAGGGAATCGACGTAGGTGCGGGCCAGGCGTTCGCCTCGGTTGGACTCCAGACTGTTCCGCACGAGCAGCAGGTCGGCTTCGAACTCTGCAGCGGTGCGGTAGGCGGCGGGTGCGTCGACGGCCTCGCGGCTTTGCTGGAGTTTGTGAAACATGTAGGAAAGAAATCGGCGATAGCTTTCCAAGGTGTTGTGCGGTCCCCAGGCCAGATGCACGCCGGGGATGGTGCGCTCGTAATTTTTCAGGCGCGCCAGCAGTTCGTCGGAAACGCCGGTTTGGCGGCGAGACGAACTCAGGTGGTCGCTGAGCGACTCGACGTCGTTGAGATATTCGCGGAGGATCAAGGAGCGAGCCATGTCTAACGCGTCACGAATGCAGTCTGGTTTGACCAGCGGGTTGCCGTCGCGGTCGCCGCCAATCCACGATCCAAATTGCACGAGATTGGGCAGGGCGTTTTCGTCGAGATCGAGGCCGTAGACTTCGCGGAACGATTCGACGAGTTCGGAATAAATTTTAGGCAGTGCATCGAACAGCGACAGGCGGAAGTAGCGGAGGCCGATGCGGATCTCGTCGTCGACGGTCGGTTTGGCCATGCGGACTTCGTCGGTCTGCCAGAGTGAAGTGACTTCGGCGCGGATGCTATTTTCGCAGTCCTCCGCATCTTCAGTGGTGAGCGGCAGGCGGTCGAGGCGCTCCAGTTCCTTGGCGATGCGACGGCGCTTCAGCAGAACCGTCTGCCGCGCGACTTCGGTGGGATGCGCGGTGAAGACCGGAGTGATCACGATCTGGCTGAAAGCCGCGACGGCTTTCTCCGCTGTTACTCCTGCCTCTTTCATGCGCAGCAGGGTTCCGCGAAACGAGCCAGGTTGCGGAGCGTGGTCGCGGTCTAATTTTCCCGCGCGGCGGCGGCGGCGGCGGTGGTTGGTCTCCGCAAGGTTGGTGAGTTCAAAATAAGTCGCGAAAGCTTTGGTGACCTGGTAGGCGCGGGGCAAATCCATGGCCGGAAACAATTTCCTGCGCCTTGAGCATGAGCTCGGGCGGAGAGGAAGAGGCTTCCTCCGGACTGCGGCGCACGGTCTCGCGATGTTCGATCAGCAACCGTCGCAACTCCTCCACCGATTCGAATACTTCCTGACCAGACTGTTCCACCAGCACTTGCCCCAGGATCGCGCCCAGCGAGCGGACGTCGCGACGCAGAGGATTATCTTTCGTGGGCTCGTCGGAACTCGCGATCATTTCTGCCAGACGGGCCTGCTGGTCGTCGGCTTTCCAAAGCGGTTTGGACTGGTTCGAGGCCATGAGAAGGATGTAGGCAGAATAAACGACGCGGGCGGGGCGTGGGGGAAAAGAGTTCCAAGACAATTCGCCACGGATTTGCACGGATATTCATGGACGAAGCCAGAAAATGATGGCTTTGATCCGTGTGAATGCGTTTCGATCCGTGGCCGGTCGATGTTTACTTCGGTACTTCAAACCGGTAGCCGATTCCGCGCAGGGTCTTCAAGTATTGCGGATGGCGGGGGTCGAGTTCGATTTTTTCGCGGAGTCGGCGGATGTACACGTCGATGGATCGCGGAGTGACGAACGGAGTTTCTTTCCACACCGCATCGAGCAGTTGATCGCGGGTGAGGACGCGGCCGCGGTGGGCCGCGAGGTATTCCAGCAGGCGGAACTCCCGCACGGTCGTGAGAACGTTGCGGCCCTGCATCTGCACGGTCATGGACGAGACATCGATTTCAAGTTCGCCCAATCGAAGAACTTCTCCGGGGGCAGGGGTCTGCCCCGGGCCGCGTAACACGCTGCGAATGCGGGCCACCAGTTCGCGCGGGCTGAAGGGTTTGGTGATGTAGTCGTCGCCGCCCAGTTCCAATCCTTTGACGCGGTCGGCTTCCGCTGTTTTTGCAGTTAGAAAGATAATTGGCGTGGACGAAAGCACGGGAGTCTGGCGAATGTGGCGGCAAAGTTCGAAGCCGTCGGTTCCGGGTAGCATCACGTCGAGAAGAAACAGCGCCGGCATTTCCCGCACGGCTTCGGTCAAGAGCGACGCGCCGCTCACGAAACTCTGCACTTCGAATCCAGCTGCCTGCAGGTTGTGGGAGATGAGGCGAGCGATGTCCTCGTCATCCTCCACCACAAAGATAATCGGACGAAATGGAGCGGGATTAGCCGTGCCGCCGCTGCGTTCGTGGAATTCGCCTGGCTGATGCATTTCTGCACTGCGGTGCCCACGAAGTCGCGAGACTTCCTAAAGGGAGGGCACGTATCCAAGACTGTATGGGGAGAATGTTGCGCGAATGTTGCTCGTGTGTTAACGAACGATGAATTTGTTGAGGTAGTTCCGCTTTCGCTCTTACCTGGAGGTGAGAGAACCGAGGGCTAAGAGCTGCCTCTCTAGTTCGCCGCCTTTTTCTTGGGCATATGCCGCAGGCTGCGGCCTTCGATCAGGCTGTAAAGATCCTCGGCGAGGTTGGTAGTGTGATCTCCGGCTCGCTCCAGGGCTTGCGCCATGAGCAGCACTTCGAAACCGCTGGTATCGCCCTGGGCCACGGTTTCGGCCAGATGCTTCTGGAACATGGCGTGACAAACGCGGTCGATGTCTTTATCCATCTGCAGGACCTTGCGGGCACACTCAAGATCAAGCGTGGAAAAACCTTGATGAACCAGGTCGAGCATGTCGCGCAGTACGGTCGACATTTCCACCAGTTGGCGCACATCAGCCGCCGGTATTTTGGAGGTCCGAGCCTGTGCCCGCATGGCTACGCTCATCACCAGGTCGCCGATGCGCTCCAGGTCGGTGGTGGACTTCAGACTGGATAGCAACTGGCGGGCTCGGGCTTCATTCACCCGAGTGATCGCCGCGGGCAGGCGCTCGTCAATCTGGCGCTCGATCAGGTCCAGTTCTTTTTCGCAGTCCTTGATGGCGAGGAACGCCATGCGCGAAGAGCTGGTCAGCAGGTCACGAACGTTGAACGCGGCGTCGCGGGCGATGAGACAGGCTTTGAGCGCTAACCGTGCGAGATCGTCGGGGCCGCCAAGTTTCGGATCGGCTGGCTTCGAAGCGGTGCCGGGTTTTGCCGGACGCTGCTGGGTGCCTTCTGCTTCCGAAATTTGAGTAGTGGACGCTTTACGTGGCATTTGGAGATCTGAAGCCCGGGTGTCTCGCGTTCCAGAAGAGACGCGGGATTTTCCAGTAGTCAAACTACAGTCTAGTCTCGAAATGTGAAAGGATCGTTACAACTTTGCCAGAGGCAGCGCCACGGACTACATTGGTGGAGTCGCAATCGTTCAGTTTCATCTGAGCCTGCGATGGAGGTAGTTTCGTGAATCTTGCTGATTATCTGCGCCGACAGTTTGCCTATGACGAATGGGCGAACCGCGAAGTACTGAAAGCGATTCGAGCCGCGGAAGGCTCTAAGCCGGCTTCGTCGAATGAACGGTCGTTGCAGCTCATGTCTCACATTGTGGCCGCCGAGCGCCTGTGGCTGGAGAGGTTGAAGCAGGTGCCGCAGAGCGTACCAGTGTGGCCGGAGCCAGATCTGGCGCAGTGTGAAGCGCAAGTAGCCGAGTTGGGCCTGGAATGGCTGGAGTTTCTCGATCTAATCACCGCCGGGGATGTTTCGCAGTCCATCTCGTATACGAACACAAAAGGCGAACGCTGGACGAGCACGATCGTCGATGTGTTGACCCATGTCGTGGTGCACTCGGCCTATCATCGCGGGCAGATTGCCACTCACATGCGCGCCAATGGACAGACTCCGGCGTACACCGACTTCATTCACGGCGTGAGAAATGGATTGATCAAGGAAGCGCGGGTCTGAGCAACTCCTTATGGAAAGCCGGCACATCTATGCTTTTACTGTTCTTCAGGTCATTGCGGCTGGCGCTTTCTTTTGGTTTCTGGCCACATGGAAGGGCCCGTGGAATGTGCAGCGCGCCGTCGGAACTGTTTTGGTAGTTGTGGGTATGCTCTTCATCGCAGCCGCACGCTACCAACTGGGTGGATCGTTTTCGATTCAGGCGGAAGCTCATAAGTTGGTCACGACCGGCCTCTATTCGAAAATCCGTAATCCCATTTATGTCTTCGGCATGGTGATGATTACTGGGATGATTCTGGTTCTGCAGCGGCCGGAGGGCTGGCTGGTTCTGGTGGCTGCAATCATCGGGCAGACGATCCGGGCCCGTCGCGAGGCGCGCGTGCTGGAAGCGGCATTTGGAGATGAGTACCGGGAGTACCGGCGGAAGACCTGGTTCTAGCAGCCGCTTTCAAAAGCTTTCAATCGCAGAGAACGCTGAGGAAGGCCGCAGCGAATGCTGAGACAGGGCGATCAAGGCTTTGCCGTTGTCGCTCTCGAAGACGTAATATTTGAGCAATGAGAAAACTTCCCGTCTTCCTTCTTCCGGTGTTGCTGATCCTCGTGATGTGTGCGGCCGTTGTGACGGCGGCCGATCGACCCAAAATTCCTCCCATGCCGGGCGCGGTCTCCAGCAACGCCGTGGCCACGCTCAAGAATGGCACTGAGGTCTATTCGCTGATGGGGATAGGCCCGAAGAAAACCTGGGACGACATCAGCAACAAGGTTTACGTCCTGCACTTCAAGTCGGGGAAGTGGAGCGAGACACCGCCCGTCCCCGGTGTTGCCGGACGGTTGGGCTCGTCGGCGGTGGGTGCCCGCGGGCAGGTTTTTCTTTTTGGCGGTTACGTGGTCGACGGCCAGGGCAATGAATTCACCGTTGGCGACGTGAACGCCTACGTAGCCGACGAACATCGCTGGTACCGCGGTGCTGATATTCCGGTTCCGGTGGATAGCGCCGTGATTGGCCTGAATCATGACCGCTACATTTATCTGATCGGAGGAAGAGCAAAGAACGGTCCGGTCAATAACGTGCAGGTTTACGACGCCGAGAAGAATGTGTGGAGTCAGGCCACGCCGTTTCCGGGAACTCCGGTTTTCGGTCACGCCGGCGGTTTAGCCGACGATACGATCGTGTTTGTCGACGGCGCGAAGAAGAATCCGGCTGCGGGCAATCCTTATGTGGCGTCCGACGAGTGCTGGATGGGCAAGATCGACCACAAGGATCCCAACAAGATCGAGTGGAGCAAGTTGCCCGCGCATCCCGGGCCGGGGCGGTTCGGCATTGTGGCGGGAGCGGGCGAACACGATCGCAGAATTCTATTTTCCGGGGGCACTACCACGCCGGATAACTTCAAGGGTCTGGGTTACGACGGCAAACTGGCGGAGTTTTCTCCGGTAACGTTCGTCTTTGAAGTGCATGGCAGCAAGTGGGACACGATTGCGGAGGACACGTTTGACGTGCGTGCCGATAGCCGGGCGATCCTCGAGACTCCGCTGGGGCCGTGGATTTTGGGCGGGATGCTGAGGAATGGGGCGGTGTCGGCGCGAGTGCTGGAATTGCCGAAGAAGTAGAGGAGGCGGCGCGCTTCCCGTTTTCGAATGATTCCCGAATCCGGCCGTATCGCATCGAGAAACGCAAGGAAAGTACCTTCGTGATCTCACCCTGCGTGGCCGCGAGGGTTTAGGATAGCCCTTGTTCCAATGGGCTAACGTTTACCAAGCACCTCCTGTTAAGAGCGGTGGATGGAACTCCGACCATCCGCCGTTTTTTATTGGTGTCTTTTCTGCCGTGGAAAAAAACAGGAAATCAGACTCGCGTTCTGCGAGGAAAAATTGGGGCGGGAGGAACGGTTTCGAACCGTCATCTCCGGGATGGAGCCCCGGCGCATTGCCGTGGTTATGCTACTCCCGCGTGTAATTTTTCTGAAGGTGCCGAACCAAGGTATTGCATGAAGATTTTTCTGTCAACGATGAAGGCCGGGAGCCGGCAGCCGTTTTACCGCGCGCGCGCCAGCACCAGCGTGACATCGTCGGGCTGCTCGTTGTCGCCGATCCAATTATCCACCGCCATGGTCACGATCTGGCTGATGTCGGGCAGCGGTTGGTCGCGGTTATCGCGGACCAGGTCGATGAGTCGCGCCTCGCCGAACTCGCCGAAATCATTTTCCGGCTCGGTCACGCCGTCGCTGTAGGCCAGGAAAATTTCTCCGGGATGCATTTCAACAGAGCCCTCGTCGTATTTCATATTGTCGAACAATCCCACAACCGTGCCACCGGCCTCGAGCCTGCGGAGGGAACCGTCTTTACCGATGAGAATCGGAGGCAGATGTCCGCCATTGCTGTACGTCAGGCGGTGCGAGCGCCCGTCGTAAATTCCCAGAAAAAGCGTGGCATATTTTTCCGGCGGCGTACTGTCATAGAGCTGATGGTTGAGCAGGCTGAGCAAGGCTCCGGGAGAGACTTCCACGCCCTCCGGCCAGGCAGCGACGACTCTGCCCCTGCCCGCCACGGCGCCGACCGCCACGGGCTCGCGCAACTGCGGCATGCCCTCCATGGTGTAGGCGCGCACCGCCGAGTGGATCGTGGCCATCAGCAGCGCGGCGGAAATTCCTTTGCCGCTGATGTCGCCGACCGCCAGAATCAGCTTGTGTGAACTCGCCGTCAGAAAATCGTAATAGTCTCCGCTGACCGTGCGGGCCGGGCGGCAGAAGCCATGCACTTCGAGCGATTCGAGTTCCGAAACCTGGCGCGGAAATAATTGTGCCTGCACTTCCTGGGCGATGACGAGTTCGTTTTCCAGCCGCTGTTTTTCTTTTTGCTCCAGGATCAGCTTCTCGATGGAGGCGGTCATGGAGTTAAACGAGAGTGCCAGATCGGCAAGCTGGTCGCTCGATTTCACCGGGATGCGATGGCTGAAGTCGCCGCGGTCGACGTGTTTCGTCGCCTCATGCAACTGGGCGACGGCGGCCGTTACCGTCCGCGTCATGCGCATGCCGATGATGAGCGCGATCAGTTCGATCAGCGCGAAGAAAAGTGCCACTCCAATCAGTGCATCCACGACCCAGCCGGCAAATTCACCGAGAGCAGCGAACAAATGCCCGTACAACTTCGAGGGCCGGGTCCTGACTTTCAGCAGCACATCGCGCCCCACGGGTGCGCCCGAACTCCAATCGACCGCCTGCAGAGGAGTGACGAACGGGATTTCCTGATCCATGAAACTTGTCGGTTGCGGGGGCTTGCCAACAGTGAAAGTCGAAGACAGGACTTCGGATGAGCGCTGGTCGCCAGAGCCTCTAGTTATTACGACGCCATTCTTGTTCGTGGCGTTGTAGGTGAAGGAAGTTTTCGCGCCGGAACTCGCTGGTGCTGCGGCGGTCGGTGTGGCAGGTCCCTCGGGCGCGGCGTCGGCGTAGAGGGTAATCTCGCCCAAGTCTTCGGCGATTTTGCCGAGGAGAGTCTTGTCGAGTGGTTCGCTGGTGACCACGATTAGCGGATGGGTTTCAACTGGGACAACCGTCACCACCCGCAGATAGAGCTTGCCGCGGTCGCTCACAATCTCGCGAAATGGTTTGCCCTGGAGCAAGGCACTGGCGTAGCGGTTGTCTTTCTTATCCAAGAAAGCGGGATAAGAAAAAGCGGATGCTGCGGGGCCCTCGCTGGAAAGCGGCAGCGGTTGGATTCCCTGCCAGGCCTGCACTTGCCGGCGTCCCCAGGCGCGGTCGCGCTTTTTCAGGCCGGATAGCGACTCTGCCGTGGGGGTCTTTCCGCGCGTGAGACCCGCTGCTAGCTCGTTGCCGATCGCAGCGTTCGCCGCTTCCGCGCTGCGGAGTTGACTGTTGAGTTCCGAAATCACGACATAGCTGGCGAACTGCCCGGCAAACAAGAACAGCGAGAAGCCCGCCATAGCGACCAGCAGCACCACCGGAATCACGCCGATAAAAACGTAAGTGACAATGAGCCGGTTTCGCAGCCGCCACAACACACGCCGCTTCAGCCAGCGAAAGGCGAGGATCGAGAAAAATACCGCGGCGAAAAATGTGAGAAATTCGATCCACCCGGCCAAATGGTCACCCCAGGTTGGAGCGACCAGCCCCAGCAAACTCTGCAGCGCGAACAGGCCGGCAGCCATCCCGGCCAGATAGCAGGTCAGGCGCGCCAGGCGGCCTTCCGGCCACAGTTCGGCCTGCATCATCCGGCGTCGCAGTTCTGAATAGGACCATTGCATGGGTTCGTTGAATTCTTGCTCAGTGCTAAGGCTTCAGATCTCCGGATACAGATCGAAGAAAGCTTCCAGGCTGGTGCGCAATTGCTTTTCGATATCTTCCTTGCTGCCCTCGAGAATATGCATGGCCACGTGGGCGTCCCGGCCGTTCGTAAGCTTCACGGGAGCATTCCCTACCTCAGCCACATCCTCGGAGGGCAACAGCCTCATGCCATAAACCAGTGTCAAATTCGCCATAGTCGAATTCTATGTCTTTTCGATCGGTCCTTGGCGAAATCCTTTGAGGATTTCGTGGATCAGGATTTTTTCGATGGTTCTCATTTAGAATTCCGCTGTGCCTAGAAAAGTTCCCGGAATCGCACACAGAACCTTTGTGCCGGCAGTGTTGGCCAGTTTGTTCCTCGCGCTCGCGCAGCTGGCGACCGCGCAGGAAGCGCCTGCGACTCCACCTGCCTCGCAGCCGCAAGTGAAGGTCAACATGTTGAACGTGTGCACGCCCTCGGCCGCGGAGCAGAAAGAAATTGCCGGGGCGCTCGATCGAATTCCCAAATCTCCTTTGTTCGGCTCCGATTTCGAAGTCTCCCGCGGACGCTCTACGCTGAGCGACATGCCGAACCTGCTGCAGCCCGGAACCACGACGCATTTTGAAAATGAAAAATCCGTGGCCAGTTACGTTCGTATTCGCCGCGAGTTTTCTGTGCAGGCGCTCTTTTCCAGCGTGCAATATTCCTTCAGCAACGACGGGCAGAACATGGTGGAGACGCTGGTGCTGCACGTGCGCGATCCCAAGGACCTGATTCAGGTTTCGATCGAAGACAGCGCTTCGTCGGTCACCAGTTCCGAAGCCATGCTCGGCTCGAACTCTCCCGCCAGCCGGGTGCGGCTGGAGCGCTTCGGAAAATCTTCGATCGCGCTGGCCCGCTGTCAGGCCGACGGAAGGCGGCGCGCCGGTCGACCAGAGCGCGTACGAGCCGCTGTTCCGCGCCGCGTCGGATGTGCTGGCGAATTATCGTGCGTTGCTGCGCGTGAAAAAAATTGTGCCCGGAGGAGTTGGCGAACGTTAGCCAGTGGAGTCGAAGCCAGCCAAAACCACCGGAACCAGGGCGAAAGGGACCATGGCGAGGCCGGCGCCGGCGAACTCCTGTCAAATGACAGGGAGTTCCTGTGGAATTGTGCTGGTCGTCGGTGACCGAAGGGCTCTGTGCATCAAAATCTGAACCCGGCCATCTAATCTGCCAGTACAAAATTCATGAGCGAAACTCGCGACGTTGTCATCATCGGGTCCGGATGCTCCGGACACACTGCTGCGCTCTATACCGCGCGCGCCAACCTGAAACCGCTGGTCATTGAAGGCCACGAGCCCGGCGGACAGCTTTCTCTGACCACGCTGGTCGAGAACTTTCCCGGATTTCCGGAAGGAATTCTCGGCCCGCAGCTCGTCGAAAACATGCGCAAGCAGGCCGAGCGCTTCGGCGCCGAATATCGCATGGCGCACCTCACCAGCGTCGACCTCAGCCAGCGTCCGTTCCTGCTGCACATCGGCGTGCATCAGGTTCACGCCCGGACATTAATCATCGCCAGCGGCGCCTCCGCGCGATGGCTGGGTCTGCCGCATGAGCAGCAACTGATCGGCCACGGCGTTTCTTCTTGCGCGACGTGTGACGGCTTCTTCTTTTCTGGCAAAGAAATTGTCGTGGTCGGCGGAGGAGACTCCGCCATGGAAGAAGCTACCTTCCTCACCCGTTTCGCCACGAAAGTGACTGTCATTCATCGCCGCGACTCCTTTCGCGCCTCCAAGATCATGCTCGAACGCGCGCAGAAAAACGAAAAGATTCACTTCCTGCTCGACACCGTCGTGGAAGATGTCTACGACATCAATCACAAAGAAGTGACCGGCCTGAAGTTGCGCAATGTGAAGACCGGCAAAGTTTGGGATTTTCCTACCAACGCGCTCTTCCTCGGCATCGGCCACGTTCCCAACGCCAAAATGTTCGAGGGCCAGCTCGACACCGACGCCGACGGCTACCTCAAAACTCACAACTACGTACTGACGCGCGTGCATGGCGTCTTCGCGTGCGGCGATGTGCAGGATCGCCGCTACCGCCAGGCAATCACTGCGGCGGGCACGGGGTGCATGGCCGCCATCGAAGCGGAGAAGTTCCTCGAAGAGCACGGCAAGTAACCAATTCGCTGGTTACTCCGGTTCCCATCTCTAGAGAAGGCAGTTCTGCCTGCTCCGCAAGAGTCACTCCCCGCAGCGTTCTAATCGAGGTAGCCTGAGTGTGACTTGACCGCCTTTTCACCGGCTTCGACGCCGGCAAGGCACGTCTCAGGCGTTCTCGCGGAGGCCCTTTCATGAACGCTCGCTTCTTCTTGATCCTTGCTTTTTGTGGCAGCCTTTACGCCCAGCAGTCCTCGCAGCCGTCGCTCACCATTTACAACCAGGACTTCGCCGTCGTCCGCCAGGAGGTGCCGCTCGATCTGAAGTCGGGCGAAAATCTGGTCAACATGAATGACATCACCATGCACCTTGAGCCCGACTCGGTGATCCTGCGCGATCCCACGGGCAAACATGCGGTGAACGTCCTGGAGCAGAATTACCGCGCCGATCCGGTCTCGCAGGTTTCTCTACTCTCGCTCTACGAAGGCCGCACGATTGATTTCGAGCAGCCGGACCACTCCACGGTAAAGGGCAAAGTCGTCCGCAGCGGATACGTGCGGCCGGATTATTTCAGCATGAACGCCGGGCAAAACTACGCCGCGGCGGAAGAGCCGATCATCGAGGTCGCAGGCCAGTTGCGCTTCGGTCTTCCCGGTACGCCGATTTTTCCCGATCTCACGGCCGAGACCATCCTCAAGCCTCGCCTGGAGTGGCTGCTGACAACCGACAAGGCCGGCAAGTTTCCCGCCGAGCTTTCGTATGTCACCGGCGGCATGAGTTGGCAGGCCGACTACAACATCATCGCGCCCGACAAGGGCGACGTGGTTGACATCGTCGGCTGGGTCACCATGGACAACCGCACCGGACGGACCTTCGAGAACGCCCGCATCAAGCTGATGGCTGGCGATGTAAACAAGATCCAGCCGGGCATGGCGAGAGCCTACGCCATGGGGGCAATTGGGGGCGCTGTGATGGCCGACACGGTGGGCCCACCGGTCACCGAAAAGTCGTTCGACGAATACCACCTCTACACGCTTGAGCGCAGCACGACCTTGCGCGATCGCGAAACCAAGCAGGTCGAATTCATCCGCGCGACGGGTGTAGCGGCCAAACAGGTCTACATCTACGACGGCGCCAAGATTGATCCCAATCGATATAACGGCTGGAACTGGGAAAACATTCGCAACGACCACGCCTACGGCACCGAGTCCAACAACAAAATTTGGGTAATGCGCGAGTTCGTCAACTCGCAGGCCAACCATCTCGGCATCCCGCTGCCCAAGGGTCGCGTGCGTTTCTATCGCCACAATGACGACGGCCAGGTCGAGTTCACCGGCGAAAATTCCATCGACCACACCCCGAAAGATGAAACCATCCGCATCTACACCGGCAACGCCTTCGACGTTTCCGGCGAACGCCGCCGCACCAATTACACCGTCGAAAACAACCGGAACGCGGGCAACTCGGCCACCGAAACCTTCGAGATCAAAGTCCGCAACCACAAGAAAGAACCCGTGCAGGTCCGCGTCGTGGAACATCTCTATCGCGGACAGAACTGGGAGGTAACCGCCAAGTCCGACGACTACCAGAAAAAAGACAGCCAGACCATCGAATTCCCCGTGACCATCGCCCCCGACGGCGAGAAGACGATCACTTATACGGCGCATTACACTTGGTGAGGCTGGGGTTCTGAGTGTGGTGGTCTGCTATCAAGAGTTGTGCTCTTGACAAGTTAGGTGAGCAGAAAGGGCGTGCCTGGCTGGGCGTTCCAACGTAGACTACCACCTTATGAGCACATGGCTGCGCTTGGCCTTAATAACAATGACTGTTGGCGGAGGCTTCGCTGGTCTCTGCGCGGTGGTACAAACGTTCTCTAAATCCGAGGGCGGCTCGCCCGTTACGATGGGTCTATTCGCGGTGATGCTGTTTTTTTACCTTTTTGTTATTGCCAGCGGTCTTCTCTTCGTACAGAACCCGCAAAACACGCGACCGCTTCTCGCCGCCCTGATCATCCAGGTCCCATGGTTTTCCTCCTCGTGGTTTGCGTACAAATTCACCACGGGATTCGACGTTCTTTTCGGCATTCTGTATCCACAGGGAGGTGGGAGCCTGACCTTCAGATGCAATTTTTTCCTAGGAGGTGAATCTCAGTTCACTTTCGGCCAAAGTGCCCCCTTTATTTTGGGTATCAACGTTTGGGCTCTGGCAATGCTTGTCCTTGTTCATAGGTCAGCGCGGCTACCTGTCGCGCGTTCCCTTAACCAAACCGCTAAGCCAGCGCCTGTGGGAATTCTTTGATCGGTCAGTAAAAGCGCCGCGTATGACTGTCGAAAAATTCCCATTTCAATTACTAACGCGGATGGACGCTTTCCGACGTCCCCGCGTATACCCGCCACGTCTCGCAAATCCCCACTTGTGATACAAACTTCTGTGGTCCTCCTACACGTGGCCGTCACTTCTTTTCTCATCTCTCCGCACTCGGCAGGTACGTCATGCTAAGGACGTTCTTCGTCCGTCTTTCTGAAAACCGTTCTCTGCGCAATTTTGCTGAGCGCTCCTCGATCGGCCGCCGGGTTTCCGGCCGATTCGTCGCGGGCACCGAAATCGCCGACGCCGTGCGCGTTACTCAGGCCGTTAACCGCGCCGGCATGAGCGTCAGCATCGACAATCTGGGCGAGAACGTCACCAACCCCGACGAAGCCCGCGAGAGCGCCAAACTTTACAACGAAATCCTCGACGGCATAGTCGCCAACCAACTCAACGCCAACATCAGCCTGAAGCTCACGCACATGGGTCTCGACGTCGACGAGCAACTGGCCCGCGACATCGTCGCCGGGCTGGTGGCCAAGGCGGCGTCGATGAAGCCGCCCGGATTCGTGCGCGTCGACATGGAGGGCTCACCTTACACCCAGCGCACGCTGGATTTCGTCCACGAACTGCACCGCATGCCGGGAAATCAGTCGAGCGTTGGCACTGTGATTCAGTCTTATTTGAAGCGTTCCGAGAGCGATGTCGAAAAATTATTGGCGGAAGGGATTCGCATTCGCCTGTGCAAAGGCGCATATAAAGAAGCGGCCAGCATCGCCTTCGCCGACAAGGCCGATGTGGATGCGAATTACGTCAAGCTGACGAAGATTCTGTTGAAGAGCGGCATTTATCACGGCCTGGCCACGCACGACGAGAACATGATCCGCGAAGCCCAGGCCTTCGCGACCAGCGAAAAAATCTCCCGCGATTCCTTCGAGTTTCAGATGCTCTACGGCATCCGCCGCGACCTGCAACAAAAGTTGGTACGCGAGGGCTGGCGCATGCGCGTCTACGTCCCGTTCGGCGCGGAATGGTATCCCTACTTCATGCGGCGGTTGGGAGAGCGTCCGGCGAACGTGTTCTTCATTGCGAGGAATATGCTGCGGTCGTAGAGAACCGAGAACCGTTCCTACGGCCCGGTCTCAGCGCCTTCGGCCGGAGCCAGTGGCAAACGCGTTGCTCCGCGCATCATGTCCCGCTCCTGATCGGAGAACATGCCGCGGAAACGCGGGGAGTCGATAATTCTCTCGCGCTGGTCGGGCGGCATGGCCCGCAAGTCATGGATGGCAGTGCCCACCATGCGCTGCCGTTCCGGCGGAAGCTGACGCATCTGAGCGAAGATCTGCCGCGCCTGCTGTTTCTGCGCGGGCGTGAGATGTTCCCAGGTCTCCATGCGGTTCAGCATGCGCAACTGTTGTTGCGGCGGCAGGCTGGAAAAATGCTGCAGACGTTGCCGCAACAGTTGCTGCTGTCCCAGAGGCAGGCGGCGGAATGCGGGATCGCTCTGCAGTTCGCGTTCCTGCTCGGCAGGGGGTAAATCTTTGTAGCGGCGCAGCCAGTCGCCGGCGTGGCCTCGCGGGCGCGGCCGCATCTGCACCGCCCGAAATGGCTGTTGAGCCGCGAAGGCGCGTCGCTCAGGCGCATGGAAAGGACCGGCAAACGCCAGGCAGGGAACAGAAATAGCCAGCGCCATCGCCAAACCAGCGACCGCCAGCCAATTCGTTTTGTATTGTACCCGCCTCATTTTCCCCGCGTGCTTTCGTATTCGCCGTGAATCTGGATCACGAATCAAGAATTCTTCGGTCGGAAATCTTCGATCAAGACTTCATTGCCCAAGCGCGCGAATCTTCTTCGGATTCGTCGCGCTTCCAGCTCTGCTGCACCTATTGATTCGCTGTGACATTCTGCTGCACATCCAGATCGTCGAGCATCTCGAAATCGGAATACATCTCGTGATTTTTTTCCAAAGTCTGCAGATCACTCACCGCCGTGCCCGGCCCCAGATCCACATCGGCCACCGGTGGCGGATTGTAGACCTTGCCGCGCAGGAAGAACGTGCCTACGCCGACTCCCATAATCACCGTCAAAGCCGCAGCCAGCACGGGGCGGCGAAACCACTGCATCCAGCCGGCCGCCGGCTTGGCCATTTCCTCGCGCAGACGCGCTTGCAGGCGCATGTCAAAATACGGCGACGGCTCCGGAACCTGCCATTCGTCCAGAACCGTCATGGTCGCGCGGATGGATTTCAATTCTTTCGCACAGGCGCCGCAACTCTCCACATGCTGACTCTCGTCCGCCGTCAGTTCGCCAAAACCAGCGGCCACTTCGGGCATCCGTTCTCGAATTTCATCGCATTTCATAACCGCTTCCCCTTTACTCTCTCCGCCTCTGCCCAATCAAAAGCGTCCACAAAAATTCAGTTCCACTAAACAAATTCTTTCAACTGTTCCCGCAAAGTCTCATACGCACGGAAGAGCAACGACTTGGTTGCTGACTCGCTCTTCTTCAAAACATCGGCAATCTGCTTGTAATCCATCTGCTGATACTTGTGCATGATCACCGCCAGCCGCTGTTGTTCCGGCAACGCTTCCACCTTGCTGCGGATCGCCAGCATCCGCTCCCGGCGCACCATGGCCTGCTCGGCGGTCAGCGCTCCATCCGGCAGTTCGAGCGTGGTGCCGCTTTCCTCGTCCGGTTCGTCCAGACTCACTTGCACTTCGGGGCGCTCATGCCGGGTATCGCGGGCATGATTCACCGCCAGATTAGTCGCGATGCGGTACAGCCAGGTCGTGAATTTCGCGCTGGCTTCGTAATTGGCTCGCGAGCGATACACCCGCAGGAAAACTTCCTGCGCCAGATCCTCGGCGGCGGCCGCGTTGCGCGCCATCCGGTACATAAAACTAATCATCGGACGGCGATATTTCTGCACCAGATAATCGAACGCCGACTGGTCGCCAGCCTTGGCGCGCAGCATAATTTCTGCGTCCGAGGGCGATTCCGCTCCGGCCACTGCCGGCGTGAAAGCGGCGGCGCCCTGCGGCGTCATCGCAGCCATCAGCATGCCCCGATCCAGTGCGGCTGTGCTCACATTAGGTTGAACCCCGTCTGGGTCCGAAAGTTGCATATTTGAAGGATCGACAGAGTCCGCGGAAGTCCCTGTGGATGAAGGAGATAGCGATGTCCGCGTAGGCTTGGGATCGGGCGCCATACTGAGAGAACTTGCCGCCGAGTGAGGTTCGGCTCCCGAGCCCCTCCCACCCTGCACCCGATAGGCTACCACGCTTACCCACTGCGCCGAAACCCCGCCCGCAAGTTGCATAATCCGCCCGCAAATGTTTGAATGAAATCACCCTCCGGGCGCTTAACTCAGCGGTAGAGTGCCACCTTCACACGGTGGAAGTCATAGGTTCGAATCCTATAGCGCCCACCATCCCATCTCCCAGAATTCGAGTGCGCTCGGGAGATTCGGCGGATGGGAACCCGTTTTGTTCCGGATTCACTCCCCTTCATGTCTCAGGCGGACCTAGGATCGACTAAGGCGTGATTGCCACCAGGTCTGTTCCCAAGGCTAAGGCGACATAAATATCCCCGGTGACGGGGTTCACTGCCATACCCCAGGGGCCATTGAGCAGGCCAACCGATCCGCTGAGTGTCCTCGTAGCGCCATTGATAAAGAAGACTCGATTGCTGGCGGAATCCGATATCAGCACCTGATGCCCCGTCCCGAGGGCCGCATATTTTGGATTTCCGGCTCCGGGAAGGCTGATCGTGGTCGTTACGCTGCCGGTGGAACCATTGATCACAAAAACGTTCATCTTCTCGTTGTCGCTGGCGTAAATCTGGTTCAGCGACGGGTCCACCGTCAATCCAACCAGGGTCAGCGCTCTCGAGACCGTGAAAGTGTTTACGATGGCATTCGTCCTTCCATCGATGACCGATATGGCCGGCGGTTGTCCGACGACCGCAACATAAATCAGGTTGCGAGCGGCGTCGACCGCCAACTCCTCGAGGACGGCGTCAAACAAAATTTCCGCGATGACGGAATTGCTTGCGCCGTCGATTACTCGCACGGTGTTGTCGGAGTCAGAGGTGTAGATGCGGTTCGTCGCGGCATCTACCGCGACGTAGACGGCCCCGGGGACCGCAATGCCGGTCACTACCGTATTCGTGCCGCCGTCGATCACGGCAACCTTGCTGTCGAGACCGTTGAAAAGCGCAACGTAGACCTGGTTGGTGATAGAGTTCGCCGCGATCCCCTGCGGAAATCCTGCGACCGAGATTGTAGCTGTGCGGGTGTTCGTCGCCCCGTCAACTACCGAGACAGTACCCTCCGAGGAATTCGAGGAGTAGATCGTATTCGTGGCTGAATTCACCGCCACGAAGTCTGGGTTTCTACCAACCGTGATCTTGCTCTCGGTTCGACCGAAGACTGCGGTCTGGAAAGTAAGCAGCGTGACAAACGAGACGAGGATTCGGTTCAAGGGAGCACCTTCGATTCGACCAGCAATGGGAGGAATCTTAGGCAGTTCGCCGCTCAGCCCGCAAGGTGAATTTTCTTGCGCACTTTCTGTGCCTAACCCCTCGAGACGAATCGACACGAATCACTATGCAGTAAGATTGTAAAATCAACCAGTTGCCACCCGGGCGCGTAGCTCAAACGGATAGAGCATCGGATTTCTAATCCGACGGTTGCAGGTTCGAATCCTGCCGCGCCTACCAGAATTCGGTTTACGCAGCGTGGCCGCTCTGCTAGACTCCGCTGCCGTCATCGACTTCCGGGCTGAGACAACGATCACGGTGTGCCATGCCGAGCGCTTCGCCATTCAGTCTTTTCCCCTTGAAACGATTTTCCGTTGCCGACTCACTATCCTTCCGGACAGGGAAGTTTCCCGGGAAATCTCGTTCGTGTGGAAACAGGTATTTCATCCTGCCGAATCCTGGTCGGGGTTTGCGTTTGCAGGAGGTGGTAAACATCCATGAGCCCAGAATGTGAAAAATTTATACAAGCGGTTATCGGTGCCTCGGACTTCTCCACCGGACAACTGATCGGCCCTCCCGATTGGGACGCCGCATTCGATCGCTTGAATGGCCTGAACATGGATGAGATGCTGCGCGCGTTGGCGGCTCTGGATCCCCTCGATCGCACCGCGCTGTGGGCGCAGCGGACTGGCTATCCCGGACTTGCGGGGATGCCCCGCATGGAATACGCATACAACGTGGTCAAGGACCGCAAATTGCCGGCTACGGCTCCCGGCGATCTGCAGACGACGGGGCAGGTTGGAACGGCAAAGGGCTTCCTGGCGAAATCTGTACCGCTGACTTTTGATCGCGACTTGACCGGGATGCTGCCCGACCCGAGTGCGAATCCTGCTCGCCTCTCGGAGCCGGATTATGTGGCCGCTGCAGCTCGAATCGGCGCCGAAGTCGCCGCGGTGCAAGCTGTGGCCCAGGTTGAGGCGGGCGGCAGAGTTGGTTTCGGATCGGATGGGCGTCCGGTGATTCGTTACGAACTGCACAAATTCCACGACCGCACCGGCGGCATCTATGACCGCAGCCATCCGCATCTCTCTCAGCCCACACTCGCCGCGGGCAACCGCTTCCACACTGGCGGTCAGGCCAATGAATGGAGCTTGATGTATGGCGCAATGATTCTTCGCGACGGAACCGGAAAAAGAAGGGCGCAGGATGCCTGGCAGTCCGCCTCGTGGGGCATGTTCCAGGTCATGGGATTTAACTACGCGGTCGATTGGTCGACGATCGACGCTTTTGTCAGCGATATGTTCGTCTCTGAAGTGCAGCACCTGCGCGCGTTTCTGGGCTTTGTCAGAGCGCGCCACCTGCAAAATAGTCTGATCACCCACGATTGGGCGCAGTTTGCGCGTCTCTACAATGGGCCTGACTATGCGACCAATAATTACGACACGAATATCGGAAACGCTTTCACCGCGCTTCAGGGCAGCCGGCAGCGGCAAAGACTGCCACCATAGAACAGGACGAGATGTAAAAATGCGCCCGACAGAGATGTGTAGTTTAGGACTCCAACTTCTTTCATGTTGCTGACTTGTGAGTTTTACCGCCCCCGGCTTAGGAAGGATGTTGCAATGCCTCGAGAGCGATCGGCCCGCGGTTGGTTCATTGTTTTCGCGGTCGCAGCTTTTCTGCTGTATTGCACTCTCGGCGCTACTGGACAACGGCCTGCGCAAAAAGTCCTGAACATAACGGTCGGAGACTACTCGATCGAGCAGACCGCTAAAGCAAAAGATGTTGTTGTCGCGCGCCTTGGTAAGCCGGGAATGCCGGTCCTGTCGTTTGAAGCGATGGCAGAATCCGACTGGGCCAAACTCACGAAGGATGCGGCTTCCGACCAGCCGATGCAGGCCGAACGGAGCTATCGCATTCTGTCGGCCGTCGGCCCGTTCTTGAGCGTAGAGGAAGAAGACGACTGTGACTGCGGGGGAGCGCATCCTTCATCGTCGAAACGCTTTCGAGCGTTCGACCTTGGCAAGAGCTCGCCGGACAGTCCGGCGCCACTGAGTTTGACTGACATTTTTCCCGAGGCAGCGGTCTTTGCCGCTTTACGCAGTGACAGATTGGTGGCGAGCGCTTTGCAGGATCCGGACAACGGTGCGGGGAGCCCACCGCCCGCATCGCTGTCGGAGTTGCTCCAGGCGATTCAGTCCAAGCCAGTGCGGGTGGGGGAGTGCAGTTACTATTTCAGTCCGGATGCGATGACTAATTTCGCGTTCTACTCGGCCGAGGCGACTGACGTTTCGGTGCGGATCAGCCTTTCCCATGCGTCGGAGGTATGCCGCGGGCAGATGACGCAAATCGGAATCCACTTGCCGATTCCGGCGTCCCTGCAGACCGAGTTCGACGCGGCAAAAGAGGGCAAATCCGGTTTTCTAATGGCAGGTGCAAGGCGCGTTGCAGCAGCTGCGGAGACGTCGTTTACGTTCGCCACCAAGAATTACGGCAAGTGAGTTGCGCGTCCAAATGCTTACGGCCTTCCTTGGCGGTGTGTGCAGGTTGCGGTGTTCAGGCAGGAATCCTGCAGCCGCAGACGCTCGACTGGCGTGCCGCCAATAATATGTGACTCGATAATTTCGTCGACATCGGCTTCAGTCACGAAGCCGTACCAGACGGCGTCGGGGTAGACGACGAGGTTGGGACCGTGCTCGCACTGATCGAGGCAGCCGGCCTGGTTGGCCCGCACTTTTCCTTTTAATCCGCGTGCGGCCAGTTTCTGCTTGAAGAGTTTCTGCAGTTTCCCCTCGGCGTCGGGATCGCAGCATCCTCGCGGATGGCCCGCCGGGCGCTGGTTTCCACACACGAAGATATGTTTCTCGAACTTGGGCATCAGGCGACCGTGAGTAGCTGAATTTAGTCCGCCGTCCGTCTGGTCCTCGGTCTCAGCGGAAGTTGAAACTATTTTATCTGACGGTCGGGCCCGACGATCAATTGTCCCCACCGCGCGTTGCTATTCACCTCACCGACACGATAAAATCATTCGTACACATCTTTTCCGCTCTTATCCCTAGAATTTTCTGTACCGGCGTTTCCCTGCGGGCAAGGAGTGTGCGAACCCGGGCGCGGCGAGATGTCTGCTCGCCTGCGCGAAATCTGAGCTACGGAGTGGCAATTGAAAAAAGGCAAGACTGCGGTGATTGTGGGCGCCCAGTGGGGCGATGAGGGCAAAGGCAAGATCGTCGACGTATTGTCGGAGAACTTCACCGTCGTAGCCCGCTATGCGGGCGGACACAACGCCGGCCACACCGTCATCATCAACGGCAAGAAATTTGTTCTCCAACTGGTTCCCTGCGGCGTGCTGCGCGCCGGTTGCCGCAGCGTGATCGGCAACGGCGTCGTGCTCGATCCGATCGCCTTCCTGAAAGAGGCTGGCTCGCTGCGTGAGGCCGGGGTGAAGATCGACGGCCACCTATTTGTTTCGAACCGCGCCCACGTCATCCTGCCCTATCACCGCATGATCGAACTCGCAGCGGAGAACGCGCCGGGACGAGTGAAGATCGGCACCACTTCTCGCGGCATCGGCCCGGCCTACGAAGACAAGATGGGCCGCCGTGGCCTGAGAGTCGCCGACATGCTCGATCTGCCTCTGCTGAAGAAGCACATTGAGAATGCGGTGCGCGAGAAAAATATGATCGCGCACGCGCTGTTCAACACCGAACCGCTCGATGCCGACAAAATGTACACCGAGTACGCGCAGGCTGCCGAAAAAATCGCGCCATTCGTGTGCGACACGGCCATGCTGCTGAACCAGGCGCTGAACAGCGGCGAATCGATTCTGTTCGAGGGCGCGCAAGGCACCATGCTCGACATCGACCACGGCACGTATCCGTTCGTCACCTCGTCGAGTGCGACTTCTGGCGGCGCGGTCACGGGCACGGGCGTTGCTCCGAACGCCATCAATTCTGTCATTGGAATCAGCAAAGCTTACTGCACGCGCGTCGGCGAGGGACCGTTCCCGACCGAAGATAAGACCGATGTCGGCGACAATCTGCGCAAACGCGGCAACGAATATGGCGCGGTCACCGGGCGTCCGCGGCGCACGGGATGGCTCGACCTTCCGTTGTTGCGCTATTCCGGCATGATCAACGGTACGAATTGGCTGGTGGTGACCAAGCTCGACGTGCTCGACGAACTGGCTGAAATTCCGGTCTGCGTCGGCTACAAGATCGACGGCAAGCCCACGGCTGAAGCGCCAGCCCACGCCAGCGGCTACGACAAGATCGAATGCGTTTATCAGAAGCTGCCGGGCTGGCGCACGCCCACCGAGGGCATTACCGACTACGCAAAGCTGCCCCAGGCCGCGCGGGATTATCTTTCGTTCGTCGAGCGGGAAGCGGGCGCGAAGGTCGGCATGATCTCCACCGGGCCCGATCGCAACCACACAATCTTGGTCGATGAGTTCATTACGGAGTTGAAGACCGCCGCAAAAAAAGCTTAGAATCGCTTCCCCGACTTCGAGCGAGCGGGCGAAGGAGCGAAACGATGGTGGTGTTGGCCGTTACCTGGATGGCAAAAGTTGGGCACGAAGCCGAAGTTGCCGCGGTCCTGGAAAAGTTGAGCGAGCTATCGCGCAAAGAACCAGGCTGCGCCATGTTTCTGGGCCACCGACACAAAACCGAAACTCGTCGTTTCTTTATTTACGAGCAGTACAAGGACGACGCGGCGCTGGAAGCGCATCGCACCACGCCCCACTTTCTGCAGCACGCCAAGAAGGATTTGCCCAAGATCGCCGACCGCGTGGAAGGGCATTTGTTCGACCCGCTCAACTAGGGAGAGCGAGGGGCTACCGTTTGTCGGTCACTTCTTGTCGATCATCAACTCGCCGCCCGACGCGTAGCTTTCTTTCGAAACCTCGTTGAAGGCGACGATGATTCCTTCGCGGCGCGCTCCAGCTTCTTCCACTAGCGCGTCGGTGATCCGCTTCGCGATCTTCCGCTTCTGATCGGCGGTGCGGCCCTGCAGCATTGTGATTTGAACCATCGGCATAGAACACCAGTCGTCAGCTACCAGTCCAGCTGTCAGAAAAACCACGCTCACATCGACCCTCCGGCTTTATCCGTGAGAATCCGTGAAGATCCGTGGCCTATTTCGCCAGTTCGTATCCCGCAAAGAAAAAGCTCAACTCAAACCGGGCTGTGTCCTCCGCGTCCGAGCCGTGAATCGCGTTGTGCTCAATGTTGGTCGCCCACTTCTTGCGGATCGTACCTTCCTCGGCCTGGGCTGGGTTGGTGGCGCCCATCAGCTTGCGCAGATCGGCGATGGCGTTTTCTTTTTCCAGAGCCAGCACCACGATCGGTCCGCTCGACATGAAGTCGGTAAGCGTGCCGAAAAACGGACGGCTGGCATGCACCGCATAAAACTGCTCGGCCTGATGCTTGGAAATTTCCAGCATCTTCATGGCGAGAATGCGGAATCCGTTTTTCTCGAATTGTTCAATGATGTCGCCAACGGCATTCTTGCGGACGGCGTCGGGTTTAACGATAGTGAAAGTGCGTTGCAGGGTTTTCATAAGTTCGATCGTCGGTCCTTGATTTGAATCTCGTTACTCGGTATACGATACTTGGAACTCGCGGCTAAACGCTCACGCCGATAGCCGCCGCCAGTGTCTCGCCGATTGCAGCCGGCGATTTCGCCACACGAATCCCGCAGCCTTCCAGCGCCTTGATCTTTTCCGCGGCCGTACCCTTGCCGCCGGAAATGATCGCTCCCGCGTGCCCCATGCGGCGTCCCGGAGGCGCGGTCTGTCCGGCAATAAATCCGACCACCGGTTTCTTCATGTGAGCCTTCACAAATTCCGCAGCCAATTCTTCGGCGTTGCCGCCGATTTCGCCGATCATGATCACGGCCTCAGTCTCCGGATCGCGATTGAACAAGTCCAGCGCGTCGATGAAATTCGTTCCGATAATCGGATCGCCGCCAATGCCGATGGCCGTCGACTGCCCAATGCCGCGCTGCGTCAGTTGATGCACCGCTTCGTAAGTCAGTGTGCCCGAGCGCGAGACAATGCCGATCGAACCCTCTTTGTGAATCGAGGCCGGCATAATCCCAATCTTGCACTTACCCGGTGAAATAATCCCCGGACAATTCGGCCCAATCAGCCGCGACTTACGGTCCTGCAGAAATTCCCACGCCTTCACCATGTCCAGCGTCGGAATGCCTTCGGTGATGCAGACGATCAAATCAATTTCCGCGTCGGCCGCTTCCATAATCGCGTCGGCGGCGAAAGGAGGAGGCACAAAAATAACCGTGGCGTTGGCGCCGGTCTTGTCGGCAGCCTGGCGCACGGTGTTGAAAATCGGCCAGCCCTCGTGCGTACTGCCGCCCTTGCCCGGCGTAACTCCGCCCACAATCTGTGTGCCATAAGCGGCGCTGGTTTTCGCGTGGAATGTGCCTTCGCGGCCGGTCAGTCCCTGGACGATTACGCGGGTATTTTTATCGACTAAGATCGACATATTTCAGAACCTCTTTGCTCGGACGAAAGCGTCAGAGCTACGTGTTTAGCGCCATTCAGTAACGCCGAGCGTGCCGCGCGCAGCCGCGACCACTTTATCGGCCGCATCTTTCATGGTGTCGGTGACGATGAAGTTCAGTCCCGACTCCATCAGAATTTTCTTTCCCTCAACCACGTTCGTGCCTTCAAGTCGCAACACGATCGGCAACTTCATGTTCGTCTTGCGCGCGGCTTCGACCACGCCCGTGGCCAGCGTATCGACGCGCAGGATGCCGCCAAAGATATTGATCAGCACGGCCTTCACGCTCTTGTCGCTCAACAGAATTTCAAACGCATGCGCCACCTGCTCAGAGTTCGCGCCTCCGCCCACATCGAGAAAGTTCGCCGGCATGCCGCCAGCGTATTTAATGATGTCCATGGTCGCCATCGCCAGGCCCGCGCCGTTTACCATGCAGCCCACGCTGCCCTCGAGCTTGATGTAATTCAGACTGTACTTCGAGGCTTCCACTTCCAGCGGATCTTCTTCCGTAATGTCGCGCAACTCGCGCAGGTCAGGATGCCGGAACAGCGCGTTGTCGTCGAACGTGACTTTCGCGTCGAGCGCGAACAACCGTCCGTCAGTCGTCGTAATAAAAGGATTGATCTCGAGCAAAGATCCGTCGGTGTCGAGGAACGCCTTGTAGAGGCTCGACAGGAACTGCACCGCCGGATTGATCTGCTGCGCCTTCAAGCCCAGCATGAAAGCAATCTTCCGCGCCTGAAACGCTTCCAGGCCCATGCCCGGATCAATGTGCTGCTTCAGAATCGCATCCGGCGTCTCGGCCGCGACCTGCTCAATATCCATGCCGCCCGCGGCCGAAGCCATAAATACTGGCTTGCCTTCGGCGCGGTCGACCAGAATCCCGAGATAAAGTTCCTTCTCGATGGGCAGCGTCTCTTCGATCAGCAAGCGGCGCACGATGCGCCCCTCGGGTCCGGTCTGATGCGTCACCAATTTCATGCCCAGCATTTTCGCCGCGAGCTCGCCGGCCTCTTCCACCGACTTGGCGATCTTCACTCCGCCGCCTTTGCCGCGGCCGCCGGCATGAATCTGCGCCTTCACGACCACCCCGCTCGCGCCGCCGTCGAGCAACTCCCGCGCGACCGCCTCTGCTTCCGCCTGCGAGGCCGCCATCGATCCGCGCGGCACACTTACGCCATACTTCTTGAGAATTGCCTTGGCCTGATACTCGTGGATTTTCATAATGCGCTCGTCAATCTGCTCAACAATCCGCCGGACAATCTAAAACGTCAGTTTAGGAATTTGGAAGGACCTGGCTTGCAGCGTCGCGGTGCGGGCAGCAAACTTTTAATTCTATAGAAGGGCTGCGAATTAGGGCAAACGTGACCAGCCTGCCCGACGGCCACCTGAAGACTCGCTTCCTGAAAGCGCACACTTCCCGCAACAGGATTGCGACTTTCGCCGGCGCCGGACATCCAACTTTGTGCGAGGTCCTATGAACTGCTCCAACAAGTGTGCCTGATATGAAGATTGAGTCGCTAAATGTCGCGCGTCCGCAGCTCATGGTGTACCAGGGCCGGACCATCAACACGGCGATCTCGAAGACGCCCGTGTCTGGGCCGATCGCGCTGCGCACTTTGAATTTGGATGGCGACCGCCAGGCCGACCTCAGCGTCCACGGCGGACCGAACAAAGCGGTCTACGCCTATCCTTCGGAGCATTATCCCGACTGGCGCCGCGAGCTGCCCGGCATGGATCTGCCTTGGGGCATATTCGGAGAAAATTTCACCACATCAGGTCTGTCCGAAGACGATCTGCACATCGGCGATCGTTTTCAGATTGGCTCGGCGATCGTGATGGTCCGCCAGCCACGACAACCGTGCTACAAGCTGGCCGCAAAGTTCCGCCGCGACGACATTCTGGAACGCTTCCTGCTCAGCGGCCGCAGCGGCTTTTATTTTTCGGTCGAGCAGGAAGGCGCCGTAGAGGTGGGAGACGCAATCGAGTTGCTCACGCGGGAGCCAGATGCAATTACGATCACTGCAATGAACCGCCTCTACGTCCTGGAAAAATACAATCAGGATCTGCTGCATAAAGCGATTCGCACCGCGGCCCTGCCCGAAGACTGGCGCGAATATTTCTCGGCGCGGCTGGACCGCATCGCGCTCGCTAAGTAATGCAAGACAAGATAACCGAATCGCTTCCGGAACGAGTCATGCCGTACAATTCCGCCTGGCTACCGGCTGCGCGATTCGCTCACCATGATTTTCCTGACATGATCCTCGACGCCCTCCATCGCATCGCTAATCACAATCAGTCGCTCGCCCGCGGCGAGGCTCGCGATGTCATGTCCGAAGTACTGGCCGGAAAATGCAGCGACGCGCAGATCGCCGCGCTGCTGATCGCCCTGCGCATGAAAGGCGAAACGGTCGAGGAGATCGTAGGCTTCGCCGAAGCAATCCGCGCCGCCGCGGCCCCGCTTCCGATTGAGGGCGCGAAAACGGACGACAGTTCCGGCGCGCTGGCCGTTACAGGCACAGGTCGAGATGCTCTGTCTGAAACTGCTCCAGCGGAAAATTCGCTCGTCGACACCAGCGGCACCGGCGGCGACGCCAGCGGCACTTTCAACATCTCCACCGCGACCGCGTTCGTGACGGCCGGAGCGGGCGTTCGCGTCGCCAAACACGGCAATCGCAGCATCAGCTCGAAATGCGGCTCAGCCGACGTGGTCGAAGCTCTTGGGATTAACATTCACCTCGCGCCGGAGCAGGCTGCCCGGTGCCTCCGCGAGGTCGGTATCTGTTTTCTCTACGCGCCGAATCTTCATCCGGCGATGAAGCAGGTACAAGGCGTGCGCCGCGAACTGCGCATGCGTACCATGTTCAACCTGCTCGGCCCATTGACCAACCCCGCGCGCGCATCCGGACAAGTGGTGGGAGTCTACTCGCTCGATCTGGTCGAAAAACTTGCCGAGGCGTTGAGCATGCTGGGCCTGCGTCGTGCGCTGGTCGTTCATGGACTCGATGGTTTGGATGAGATCACGATCACCGGTCCCACACGTATCGCCGAAGCCCGCGAGGGCACCGTTCGATCCTACGAAGTCGAACCGGAAGAGTTCGGAATGGCTCGCGCCACGCTGCAACAAATTTCCGGCGGCGATGCCCCGGAAAATGCTGCGATCATTCGCGGAATTTTGAGTGGAGAGAAGTCAGTTCGCCGCAATGTAGTGCTGCTCAACGCCGCCGCGGCCTTGGTGGCCGCGGGTAGAGCAGACCGGATCGGCGATGCGATCCCATTCGCTGCGGCGTCAATTGACTCGGGAGCAGCGGCTCAAAAGCTGGAAGGGCTGGCAAGGTTTACGTCTCGCGAAAACAAGGGAGGGAAGTTCGCATGAGTTGCGTGCTCAGAGCCTCAGGGGCAAACTTCGAGGTGGATACCTTCCTCGCCTCTTCTCCGCTCGAGCCGCTAATCGTAGTTCACAAAGGCGGCGAGCGAACGCGAGCAGGACGTCGAAGCGCTGTGCACGAACCATCCGGAATGAACATCAGCGTTAGCACGCGCGAGTTCTCTGACCTGAGTGGCCAGGTTGAAGATGCGATTCGGTTTATGTCGGACAACAAACAAGAGCTGAAACGCTTGCGAGACTTTCCGGCCGTGGAAAGACTTGACATCGATTTTCCAATCCAAGAGCGCGATGTTGTTTTCCAATGCGACACTTTTCCATCGCAACTGCTCGGGCTGATGGGCGAGCTGGGCATCGGACTTATCGTCTCGCGATATCCGTCGCCGGACACTCAACAAACTTGATGCGATGAGCAGAGTACGGAATCCTATTTTTCTGATAGCTCGATCTTGAATGTGTTGTTCGTCATGTCGCTTTCCGGCACGCCGCCATCATTCACCACGATTTCCAGCGGCGCCAGCGGGATCTCCACCCGAGTCACCGCTTTGCTCTTGGCGTGCACTTCGATCCGCTGCATGATCTCTCCGCCTGAATATTTCACGACCACGGGAACCTCGGCGCCCGCCGTGCCCAGATTATCCAGAGTGATGGTCAGCATGAACGACCCGGTCGGAGTCTTGCTGGAGAAGGCTGATTCGACTTTGAAGTCCGGTAGCCCGCGGTCGCGGTAAACCCAGTCATCGAAGAACCATTGCAGATCGCGCTGCGTCTGCGCCGCAATCAGCCGCGGCATGTAGGACGCATCCTTATCCTGCTCCGGGCGATAAACCGCGAATGCCTTCTTCAGCGCCGCTTCACCGACCATGTCGCGCAGCATCCACCACACATACATCGCCTTGCTGCGATACAGTTCCTCGCTGGTCGTGTTCACCAGCGAATGGTTCACTTCATCTTCAGATCGCGGCATCTCGGTTGGATTTTCGATGTCGCCAAGCGCAGAACGGTGCAATCCCATGTAGTCGAGCGCGGCCGCACGCCCCTGCTCGCGTTCGAGATAGAGCGCCTGCGCGAAGTGCGCGAGCCCTTCTTCGATCCACGGACGAAACGACAGGAACGAAGCGTGGGTGAGTTGATGCGCGGCTGCGAGCCCTGCGACTTTAGGGTCCTCGCTCGACAGCGGTGTGAGTAGCAGCGCGCCGCTCTCAAACGCCGCGGCCTTTGGATCGGGGAGTTCGACAGTCTTCGCTTTCTCGCGAATCGGCCCAAACCAATCTGTGATGAGGGGCGCGATCTTCTCCGCCGTATCGGCGAAAGTCGTGGCGGCGACATCGTGGCCGCTGAGGAAATGGACCACGACGCTCGGCCGCTCCACAAATTTGTAGTTTGAAGCCAGGAAAAGGGGAGCGATTAGACCCAGAGGTTGATACGTACAGTCTGCTTCGTAGATAGAAGACATCCCTGTTTGTTCGTGCATCAACTTGCACGAAGCCTCATTGACAATGAGTTCTTGCAAACCGCCGTCGTCTCTTACTGATTTGATAACGAGATGCATCTTCGAACTCGCTTCGCGATTTTTCCAGCGCGCCAGAACCTCAAAAAAAGTATTGCCCTCCGACAGATTCGCAACTTCCGTCGCAATCGGATACCACGCCACATATCCCGCCCCGCGGACCGCCGTGAAGTTCGCATCGATCTGGTCCCAGTCCGTGCTGTTCGCAGCTTCCTCGGGCGTGCCAATGCGCGTCAGTCGCGTCGCATCAAGCACGATCACGCCTTCGTAGCCAATCTCCAATTCGATCGTTCCGCCGGGCGCAATCGCTTGCGGCAACGTAATGATGGCCTCGGAAAGGCTCCCAGTGTGATCGATGTCGGAGGTGTAAGGCTGCGTGACGAACTGCACCGCCTTGTCGCCGGCCTTCACCGCCCGCCAGTCGAGCGACGAGGAAATCTGCAGCACCGCGATCTTCTGCGGCGTCGACGAATCATTGTGCAGCGTAATTTTTCCGCGGGCGCCCAGCCGATGCTGCTCCGGCTCAATCTGCAGGGTGAGATCGTAATTGGTAATGCTGAAAGCTTCGCGGTCGAGCGCGAAAACAATTGATCACAGAGGCAGAGAGCGCACACAGCAAACCCAGGCTCAGGCAAACAGATTTCGCGGCGGAGTACGTCATTCGGTATTCGATGCGCCTTCTCGGGTTCGCCGCTGCCTCACGATTTCATACAGCACGACGGCGGCGGCCACCGAAACATTCAGCGACGGCACCTTGCCCAGCATCGGAATCGAAACCAGGAAGTCGCACTTCCGCTTCACCAGATCGTGCAGGCCCTTGCCTTCTCCGCCCAGCACCAGCGCGCAGTCCATGTTGTAATCGAGCTCGTAATAAGTCTGCTTGCCGCGTTCGTCGAGCCCCACGGTCCACACGTTGTGCGCTTTGAGATCTTCAATCGAGCGCGCAATATTCGTCACCTTGGCGATGGGCATGTGCTCGCTCGCTCCCGCCGAAACTTTTGTGACCGTGCCCGTCACGCTCGCCGACCGCCGCTCGGGAATCACCAGGCCGTTCGCCCCGGCCGCGTCGGCCGTCCGCAGGATCGCGCCCAGATTGTGCGGATCTTCCACGCCATCGAGCACCACCACCAGCGAATATTCCGCGCGCTTGGCGTTGATGACATCTTCAAGATCGTTATATTGTTTGGCGGACGTGACGGCCACGACGCCCTGATGCGCCGCATTTCCCGCCAGTTTGTCGAGCTCGGTGCGCTCCAGAAAACGCACGTTCACGCCCAGCCGCCGGCAATCTTCAATCAGCCGCTGCAGGCGGATGTCGTGCCGCTCCTTCGCCATCCCGACCCACTCAAACGCCCGCCCCCGCGCCTTCAGCGCCTCGGTCACCGAGTTAATGCCATAGATGTAATGCATGAGTATTCAGTGTATCGTGCCGCTGATGCGCTATCCCAAAGTCATTCAGATTTGTCATCCTGAACGGCGGCGAAGCCGGCGTGAAGGACCATACGTGGGCCGAAAGTTCGAATGCCGTAGATGGGACGCTTTCATGCCGCATACGCCATGGGTGGTCCGGCCAATGCTATTACCTCTGCACGCTGATCGTAAGGTCCCTCGGATGGCCTTCGCCCCCTCAGGATGACATCGCGTTTAGGGTTTCGACGAATGATCTCGAAGCTTGGCAATGAGTTCTTCCGGCTCCGCCCGCTCCGTGTAATCCTCATTCGCCGATGCATACAAAACCGTGCCGTCGCGATCAATAACGTACGTCGCCGGAATCGGCAGCTCCCAACCCTCATCGCCATTCGTGAAAGGCAGATTCACGAACGCGCGCCGGTAAATCGACTCCTGCGCCTCCGGCACCCGGTAAGTCAGCCCAAACTGCTGTGCGATTTTATTGCCAGCATCGGAGAGCAGCGGAAAGCGCAGCTTGTGCTGATCGTGCATGAAGAACGCCTGCTTCACCGTCTGTGGCGAAATAGCGACGAAAGCCGCCCCGGCCCCGTGAATCTGCGACAGAACCAGATTCATGGCCTCCATCTGCCCCACGCAAAACGGACACCATCGCCCGCGAATAAAACAAACCACGAGCGGTCCCTTGGCAAGCAGTTCAGAAGAAGAAACCATCTTGCCGTCGTGATCGGGAAGTTCGAACGCGGGCGCTTTTGCTGCCGAGCGGCAGAATGTTTGCCGCGAGCCGCCGCGATTTCAGTTCCGCGACTGCCTGCGCATGAATCGCCTGCGTCTCCGCCGGAACATATTTCGCGATGAGTTCCTTGCGCTCGGCAAAGATCTCGCGCAGCGAGTCGCAGGTCAGTGCTCTCGAGCCGGATTCTTGGAGAGAACGCCATTTCATTAGGCTCGGATTGTGACTGCGACGTGCAGATCTAATTCTGAAGGCTGCTAGTCCGGCGCATACGCCCAAGGAAATGGTGCCGACCGTAACGAAAGCCATCGCGGTACGCTCTACGCGAGCTCCGAGCTGACACAATTCGCCATCGAGCCGCATGCTCAGATGCAAATCGGTTAGAGGGCTGTACCCGGCATCGATAGTATCTCCTGAATCTCGGACTCACGAACGCGCCGAATAATGAGCGCGACGCCTCTAAGTCCGTGCTCCAATCCCACCGATCCTCGAGATGCGATCACTCAACTGTCTCCGCACCTACATCCCCGGCATCTTCATCCCCGCCAGCCGCCTCGCGAAACTCGGCTTGCCCATCTGCTTGAACATCTTCTTCATCTGCGCGTACTGGCGCAGCAGATTGTTCACTTCCTGCACGGTCGTGCCCGATCCGCGGGCGATCCGCTTGCGGCGGTTGCCGTTGATGACTTCATGATGATTGCGTTCGTGCGACGTCATCGAATTGATGATGGCCTCGACGCGGTTGATCTGCTTCTCGTCGATATTGTCGGCGGCTTTCTGCAGGCCGGAGAACGGGCCGATCGAGGGCAGCATGCCCATCAGGCTCTTCATCGATCCCATCTTCTTCACTTGCCGCAACTGGTCGCGAAAATCTTCCAGCGAGAAGCCGTCGCCGGTCAGGGCCTTGGTGGCCATTTCCTGCGCCTTCTTCTTGTCGATCTGCGACTCGGCGCGCTCGATCAGCGAGAGGATGTCGCCCATGCCCAGAATGCGCGAAACAATGCGGTCGGGATGAAACGGCTCCAGCGCATCATATTTTTCGCCCACGCCGATGAACTTGATGGGCTGCCCCGTGACCTGGCGAATCGAAAGCGCCGCGCCGCCGCGCGCATCGCCATCCATCTTGGTCAGGACGACTGCCGGTCAGCGAAAGCTTTTTGTGAAACTCGTCGGCCGAGTTCACTGCGTCCTGTCCGGTCATGGCGTCGGCCACGAACAGAATCTCCGACGGATTCAGCAGCTTCTTCAGCGACTGCATCTCGTCCATCAACTGGTCGTCAATGTGCAAGCGGCCCGCGGTATCGACGATCAGCACGTCGCAGCCGGAGACGATCGCCTCGCGCCGCGCTTCTTTCACCAGCCGCTCGACCGTCGCCGTGTTGGCCTCGCCGACCGTGCCTTCGTAAATGTGCGCTCTTCACCGCCTGCGCCACAACTTTCAACTGCTCGCGCGCCGCAGGACGATACACGTCCACCGAAACCAGCAGCGGACGATGCCCGCCCGCCTTGAACCAGTTCGCCAGCTTGCCCGAAGTCGTCGTCTTGCCGGAGCCTTGCAGCCCGGCCATGAGCACGACCGTCGGCGGCTGCGAGGCGAACTTCATGCGCGCCGTGTCCTTGCCGAGAATCTCGACCAGTTCATCGCGCACGATCTTGATGACCTGCTCGCCCGGCGACAGCGCCGTCAGCACTTCCTGGCCAACGGCCTTGGCGCGAATCTGGTCGATCAGCTGCTTGACGACTTTGAAGTTGACGTCGGCCTCAAGCAGCGCCAGCCGGATTTCGCGCAGCGCCTCGTCAATGTTTTCTTCGGTGAGCTTGGCCTGCCCGCGAAGGGACTTGAACGCGCGCTGTAGTTTTTCCTGTAGATTCTCAAACATAGGCGTGATCAGTTATTTTAGCAGCCGGGGCGCCCTGACTCTATTCACCTTCGGCCGCACCATCTCAAACCGCTGCGTGGTCCGCGTGTACTGAAGTCCGCCCATGCGGCCGATCAGGTCGAGCGAATTGCGGTCGAGCTTGCCATCTTTCATATGCGATTCGTCGAGGTGAATCGAGACAACTTCGCCGATGACCAGGCTGCTGCTGGTGGGGGCGGCGAGAAAAATCGAGAATCTGATGAAGCCTGCATTCAAAGCTGACCGGCGATGCCGCAACTCTCGGCGGCCGTACGATTGTCGACGGCTCTTGAGCAAGTTTCGCCAGCTCGAATTCGTTCACCGACGCGTCATATTCGCCGCTGGTTAGATTCATCGCCTCGGCGAGTTCGTAGGTGACGATGTTGACCACAAATTCTTTCGTCTCGCGAATATTGCGCAGCGTGTCTTTCGCTTCTCCCTGGCTGGCTCGTCTTGCGTTCGGAGATGGACGCAATCCAGGAGCAAACGCCAGCAAGGGAGGATCGACGCACACCGCATTGAAGAAGGAAAACGGGGCAAGATTGTGCTGGCCCGACGCGCTTACGGTCGAGACCCAGGCAATCGGGCGCGGCGCCACAGAATTCAGGATGATTGCATAAAGATCGCTGTGAGGAAGTTCCGATGGTCTGACGATCATTCCATCCAGTATAACTTCGCACCACGCTCACGAAGATTACGGACGAAGAATCTCCTTCGCCGCAATCACCGTATTGCTGTGAATTGTCACCGTGTCCTCAACATTCCTCGCATAGCCTCCGGCATAGGTCACCATCACCGGAATATCCCGCGCGCGGGCCACGCGAAATACCAGCTCATCGCGCTTCTTCAATCCTTCAATCGTCAGCGACAGCCCGCCGAGCTGATCTTCGCGATACGGATCGGCGCCCGCGATGTAGCACAGCAGATCGGGCTCAAACTGCCGCAATCCGGAGCTCAACGCATTGTCGAGCCACGCCAGATAATCGTCGTCTCCCGTGCCGTCAGGAAGGTCAATGTCAATCGACGACGGCGGCTTGAACATTGGATAGTTGTTGTGCTGGTGCAGCGAAATGGTGAAGACATCGCCTGCGTGCGCCCCACGCATTTTCGTTTTGCGCCGCAGTCGTTGACAGCATCGAACTCGACACCGACGGCAGCGGCACGCTCTCGGTCCGCGTTCCCGCAAAAATCGCGGCCGTGCCATTGCCGTGATGCACGTCGCAATCGACAGTCATCGCAGTGCGAATCTTGTCGTCGCGCTGCAGTCGGCGGATCGCGACGGCCACGTCGTGGATCATGCAGAATCCCTCGCCGTGGTCGGGAAACGCATGATGAAATCCGCCGCCAATGTTGATGCACACTCGGTCGGTCAGACATTGCCGCGCCGCCAGAATCGATCCTCCGGCCGCCAGCCAGAAGGACTTCACCAACTCGTCGGAGAACGGAACTTCCAGTTCCATCGCTTCGCGCGGGCTCAGCGTTCCGGTCTTCAATTTCTGCACATACTCCGGCGTATGTACCAGCAGAATGTCCATGTCGGTCGCCGCCTGAGGTTCGAGAAAATCTCCGGCCTCGGCAACGCCAGTCGCGATCAGCCGATCATGAACCCGCCGGTATTTTTCGGCAGGGAAGACGTGCTCGCCGATGGGCAGGTAGTAAGCGTCGCTGTAAACAAGCTTGAAAGGCAGCATGGCGCTTTCTCATCATACCGCTGCAAGCCTGTCATCCTGAGGACGGCGGAAGCCGTCCGAGGGACCTTACGAGGCGCGTCAGCCGGAGCCGGAGTCGATAGGATCGCCTCGCCGCGTGCTGTTCGTAAGCCCCCCTCTACGTTATCGCGACGTCTGCTGACGTAGGGTCCCTCACACCGGCTGCGCGCTGCTCAGGATGACAAGAGGGTTATCGCTTCTTCGGAATATGCACCGTCGGCACAATCGACCGCCGCACCGGCACGATCGCGCCCTTCGCCGGATCGGCCGCGGCATTCGCTCGCGTCAACACTTCCTGCTGAATGTACTGCACGAACTCCTGAATCTGGCGCTGCATCTCTTCCATGCGCTCGCGCATTTGCAGGATGATCGCCATCCCGCTGATATTCACGCCCAGGTCGCGCGCCAGCGACAAAATAAATTCCAGCCGCAGCAGATCATCGTCAGTATAGAGCCGCGTGTTGCCTTCAGTGCGCGACGGCTTGAGCAGGCCTTCGCGCTCATAAAGCCGCAGCGTCTGCGGATGAATTCCATACATCTCGGCCACCGCCGAAATCATGTACGCGCCCTTCGATTTCCGTTTGGTCACAGGTCTCTCTTGAACGATTCTAGAAAACGCTCTAAGCGCGATTCTAGAGCACGGTCACGGTTCTTCCTAATTCCCCAGCCGCCGAATTCTGCCAAACCTCGGCTGCGAGGCCGCATCCAAACTGCGGAGGCTATTATGAATGAAAAAGATGCAGTCAGCGTGCTGGAAGATCTTATCGAAACCTGCAAAGACGGGCAAAAAGGCTATCAGGACGCCGCAACTCACGTGAAACGCGCGGACCTGAAGACGTATTTTAACGAGCAGAGTCTGGAGCGCTCGCGCTTCGCTGGCGAACTGGAAGCGGAACTCATCCGGCTCGGCAAGCCCGACAAGAAAGTTTCCGGATCGACCGGCGCATCGCTGCGCCGGGCCTGGGTCGATACCAAAGCTGCTCTCGGCGCCGGTGATCATTCGATTCTGGAGTCTGTGGAAGCGGGCGAGGACGACGCCAAGAAGAGCTACGAGAAGGCGGTGACCAGCGATCTGCCGGAAAATCTTGCGCAAATCGTTCGCCGGCAAGCCGCCAGCGTGCAGGCCGCGCATGACAAGGTGAAGAGCCTGCGCGATACGGCGAAGGCCGCGTTAGTCTCATCAGCGCAAAGTAAAAGGGACCGGAATTTATCCGGTCCCTATTTTTGTTCGCGAACTGAATCGCGATCACGCCGCCGGTTCCGCTTTCCTCTGCACCGGAGCCGACCATCCCGCCGGCTTCAGCGCGTGGTTGATGAAGTAGACCACGAAGCCCGCCGCGATCAGGATCATCCCAAAGGTCAGGAAGCTCATATTCCAGATCTGCTCATGCTCGCTGCGGACGATCGAAAAGCCCACCAGCAGCATGGGCGGAATGCCGATGGCAATCGCTCCAAACAATCCGCCCGGCACCCGGAACGGACGCACCAGTTCCGGCTCACGAAAACGCAGCACTGCCAGCGCCACAAATTCCAAACCGAGGCTGAACCCGTAAAGAAGAATGTCGATGGTCACCAGTCGCTCAAACCCCAGGTTCAGGCACATCGCCCATCCAGTTGCGAGCACAATAATCGCGACCCACGGCGCCCGCGACTTTTTCTGCAGCTTGCCGAAAACTGCCGGCAGCATGCCATCCTGCGCCATCGCCAGTGGCAGACGCGAATAGCTCATTACCAGCGCGTTGAACATGCCGAAGGCGCTCATCAGGCCGCCGAGCACAACGCCGATGCGGAGCAACGGCCCGCCCAGCAGTCCGGCGATATCGGCCCACGAGCCGGTTTCCCAGGCGGTCGGCTTCAGGCCGGTCATCCACATCGCAGCAAAAGGCAGCACGTAGCTCGCCGCCACAATGCAGACCGCGACCAGCATCGCCCGCGGATACGTCCGCTGCGGCTTTTCCACTTCCGTCGCGATGGTCGAGGCGTTGTCCCATCCCATGTAATTCCACATGCAGATGAGCAGCCCGCCGAGAATGTCGACGGTCGAGGTAGTCGGCTTGGTCACAGCATTGACGAGCTCGTGCATCTTGAACGGCGCCAGAATCACGATCGCCGCGAACGGCGCCGATAATGCGAGAAACAGCCATAGCGAAGTGAGCGACACCACCTTCACTCCGGCAATATTCAGCAGAGCGCAGGCGACCACGACCGCCAGCGCAACCCACCATCCGCGATTGCCCACCTGAAACCACGGAAACATCCGCGTCAGGTAAGCCACGAACAGCGTGGGATAAATCGCCATGTCGAAAATGGACGCAACCAGCGAGAGCCAGGCTTCCTGAAATCCCCAGAAGTTGCCCATCGCGCGGCGCACCCAGGCGTAATAGCCGCCTTCATAAGGCAGCGCGCTCGACAGCTCGCCAATCATGAAAGCCGTAGGCAGGCTCCAGAGCAGCGGCGTGAGCAGCAGAATCAGAATCGCGCGTCCGTAACCGGCGCCATGCACGATGTCTTCGGTGCCATAGGTTCCGCCCGACACCATAAAGAAGGTGGCGGCGACCAAAGGCCACAGCGTGAGGCGGACGAATTTCTTAGGGGCAATCTTCCGGTTGGGTACGGCGGCGAGGTGCTGGGGATTTTCGGATTGTTGACGCGGGGCGCTAGCTGTTGCCAATTTCTATGTATTCCTCCTCAAGCGACTCACTCTCACCACCGCGTCTCCCTTGGGTCTTCGTGAAAAGACTTGCTTCTCGCGGCTCCCGGGTCACAGCGATTCCCGGACATTTCGGCGAAGTTAGTTCGCAATTGTGAGATTACGGGAATTTTCCACAGATGCAAGATTTTTTTGAATTTTTTTGTGGATTTTTATGCGCAGGCGGCGTGACCGAGGTAACGCAAGATCTTCAACCACAGGGGACACAGAGGAACACGGGGTAAACCAACCTTGGAGAATTACCCTGTGTTCCTCTGTGTCCCCTGTGGTTGAGCTTTGCGCGAACAGCTCCCGAGCCCTTCGGAAATCGAAATGACGGACGCTATTTTTCCCAGCTCCTGCCATCGACCATACGCTTGATTCCATCTCGGAGGTGAGTGACGTAGAAATTAATCAACAGCCCGACTCCGATGCCGCTCAGTCGCATGTACGACAGAAGCTGAGCCTGATGGACCGGATGAAGCGAGTCGACGCTCTTTATCTCAACAATCACCAGGTTCTCAACGACCAGATCGATCCTGTAGCCGAGCTCAATTTTCTCTCCCTCGAAGACCACCGGTAACCCGACTTGGGTAGCCAGCTGAAAACCGCGCTTTCTGAGGTCATGGGCGAGACAGCCTTGGTAAGCGCTTTCGAGCAGGCCAGGACCAAGAACCGCATGGACGTGCATGGCAGACGAGATGATTGCGCCGGTGACTTGATTGACCCGAAGGGTAGAAAAAGAAGAGGTTGAAGAAGCAGCAGAGGCAGTCATCCAAACGTCATACCACAAGAATTGCCTTACCCTGTGATCCCCTGTGCCCTCTGTGTTAAAGATTCTAGGTTTAGTTCCAATTCGGCACCTCAGACCTTAGTCCACAACTCCGCCCGCGGATCCTCCGGATTCAGCTTCGCCAGCTCCCGCAGCAACTCTTTCGTCCGCTCGTCCCGCGGCATAGTCACAGTGACGGTGATCTCCACGATCTCATCCCCCCGCACGCCTTCTTTAGTCGCCGAGGGCACGCCCTTCTCCCGCAGCCGCAGTTTCTGTCCCGACTGCGTCCCCGGAGGAATCTTCAGCAGCGCCCGCCCATCAATCGTCGGCACTTCAATCTTCGCGCCCAGAGCGGCCTCGGTCGCATTGACCGGCACGGTCAAATAGATGTCATCCCCGTCGCGCCGAAAAAGAGGATGCTCTTCCGTCCGAATAATCGCGTACAAATCGCCGGCCGTCCCGCCGTGCGCCCCCGCGTTGCCCTTGCCCGGAACGCGAATCCTCTGCCCGTCGCGCGTCCCAGCCTTGATGCGCACTTCCAACGGCTCGGTTTTCGTAACGGTTCCTTCGCCGTGGCAAGTCGGACAGGTTGTCAGATTTTTCCCCGTCCCGTGGCATCGCGGACACTGCACATTGAACTTCATCCGCCCGCCAGTCTGCGTAATCTGCCCCGTCCCATTGCACTCCGGACACTTTCCCGGAGCTTCCAGCGCCCCCTGCCCGTGGCAAGTCGGGCAAGTATCGTGCCGCGAAATATTCAGCCGCATCACGCCGCCGCGAATCGCTGTCCAGAAAGGAACGTTGACCTGATATTCCAGATCCGTCCCCGGCTCCGGACCTTCTTCTTCCGGCGCCCCGCGCCCGCCACCAAACATCCCAGAAAAAATGTCGCGAAAGCTGCTGCCCCCGCTCCCACCGCCACTGCGCCGCGCCCCCCGGCTTGCGCTATCGACGAGATCAGAAAAATCAAACCCGCCGAAGTCGACTGGAGTGCCTTGTCCGCCCGCGCCACCCCCACCGGAAAATCCGCCCGGAAATCCGCCCGCTCCGCCAGGTTCGCCGCCCCCGCGCGCATAAGCCTCCGCCGTCGCCGGATCGATGTTGTCGGAATAGAACCCGACCTGATCGTAAATTTTGCGTTTCTTAGGATCGCTGAGAACGTCGTTGGCCTCGGAGAGCGTCTTAAACTTCTCCTCCGCCGACTTGTCCCCAGGATTGACGTCCGGATGATACTTCCGCGCCAGCTTGCGAAATGCCTTGCGAATGTCGTCGGCCGAAGCCGACTTCTTCACGCCGAGAATCTCGTAATAATCCTTTTTAGGGGTGGTGGCCATGCAGCGCAATCTGATGCGCGCAACCTGAAAATCGGATCGCGCGTCTAATTCAGAATCTTTCGCCTTTCTTTATCGTCCACAACCAGTTTGAAGTCATCCGACTCCGCGTCGTCCACATAGACCGGCACATCCCGCGCCCCGGTGACGCTTTCCACCAGCACGAGCCAGCGCCGCTCATCCTCGGCCAGGCTCACAAAATAAGTTTCCCCATTCACCTGAAAATCCACTTCAATCCCCCAGTCTTAATCTCATCGTTCTCGTTCATCCAACAAAACCTGTCATCCTGAGCGAAGCGGGATGAAGAGCGAAGCGAACCATCTTGCGAAGTCGAAGGACCCCGTGCCTCTCAATCCCAATACAGGCCCAATAGGGAGTTCTCACTTCGCACCAGCAGTATCGTGAGAACTCCTCTCCGTGTTCATCTCATCGCGAACGGGCGCGGGGTCCTTCGACTCCGTCGATGCTCCGCTTCGCGAAGCACCGACGATGACAGCTTTTTGATTGACTCACCAGCAAATGCCATCTGCGCTCCCCACTTCTCGGCAAAGTCCTCCCACCGCGGGTTCTTCGATTCAATCAGCGCTATCTTCTTCGCCCGGGTCCAGCCCTTCAATTGTTTCTCGCGCTCGATTGCTTTGTGAACGTCGTCAAACCCCTCGTAATAAACAAGCCGGTCGCAGTGATACTTACTGGCGAATCCTTCGATTTCGCCGCGCTTGTGTTCCAGAGCCCGGCGGTAGATGCTGTTCGTCATCCCGATGTACAGCGTTCCCGACCCACTGCACACGATGTACACGAAGTATTCGTGATCTTTCATTTACAGCACCCAGTCCATGTCATCCTGAGCGAAGTTGCCGTTCGCAAAAGCGAACGGCAACGCAGTCGAAGGACCCCGTACCTCTCAATCCCCAGTACAGGCTCATCAAGGAGTTCCCACTACGCACTCGACGTCTTCGTGGGAACTCCCTTCAATGTCCATCTCACTGCAATCAGGAAAGGGATCCTTCGACTGCGCGGATGCTTCGCTTTGCGAAGCACCCACTCCGCTCAGGATGACAATTTACTTCTTGTCTTCCACGTCCACGTACTCGGCGTCGATCACGCCTTCGTCCTTCTTCTGTCCGCCGCCATTCGACGAAGGACCAGCCTCCGCCCCTGGCGTCGGCCCTGCTCCCGCTCCCGGCGTCGCCTGCGCCGACTTATACATCTGTTCGGCCAGCTTGTGCGATGCCGCGGTCAGGGTTTCGCGCGCCTTGTCCATGGTTGCCTTGTCGTTCGACTCGAGCGCCTTCTTGGCGTCGGCCACGGCGTTTTCAACCTCTCCGCGATCTGACCCGGAGATTTTGTCGCCCTGCTCTTTCAGCATTTTCTCGATGTTGTAGACCAGGCTGTCGAGCTGGTTTTTGGCCTCGATCGAATCGCGCTGCGCCTTGTCCTCAGCCGCATGCGCGTCGGCTTCTTTCGCCATGCGCTCGACTTCTTCCTTCGACAACCCAGAGGACGACGTGATCGTAATCTTCTGGTCTTTCTGCGTGGCCGTATCTTTCGCAGTCACGTTCAGAATGCCGTTGGCGTCAATGTCGAACGTCACTTCAATCTGCGGCACGCCGCGTGGAGCCGGCGGAATCCCGGTCAGGTGGAACTTGCCCAGAGTCCGGTTCTGCGCCGCCATCGGCCGCTCGCCCTGCAGCACATGCACCTCAACCGAGGTCTGACTATCGGCCGCGGTCGAGAACGTCTCCGTCTTCTTCGTCGGAATCGTCGTGTTGCGCGGGATCATCGGCGTCGCCACCCCGCCCAGCGTTTCAATCGCCAGCGACAGCGGAGTCACGTCCAGCAGCAGCAAATCTTTCACTTCGCCGCCCAGTACGCCACCCTGAATCGCCGCGCCGATCGCCACCACTTCATCGGGATTCACTCCCTTATGGCCTTCCTTGCCGAACAATTCCTTCACCAGCGCCTGAATGCGCGGCATACGCGTCTGACCGCCAACCAGCACCACTTCGTTGATCTTGCTGGTCTCGACGCCCGCATCTTTCAAGCACTGCTTGCACGGACCCACCGAGCGCTGAATGATGTCTTCCACCATCCCCTCGAGCTTGGCTCGCGTCAGCTTCTGTACCAGGTGCTTCGGACCGCTCGCATCCGCCGTAATAAACGGCAGATTGATCTCGGTCTCCATCGTGGTCGAAAGCTCGATCTTCGCCCGCTCAGCCGCGTCGCGCAGACGCTGCAGCGCCATCTCGTTGCCCTTGCCACGCAGATCAAGGCCTTCGTTCTTCTTGAATTCGTCAATAAGCCAGTCGACTATGCGCTGATCCAGGTTGTCGCCGCCCAGGTGCGTGTCGCCATTGGTGGCTTTGACCTCAATCACGCCCTCGCCGACTTCCAGAACCGAGATGTCAAAAGTCCCGCCGCCGAAGTCATACACGGCGATCATCTCGTCCTTGGTTTTGTCGAGCCCGTACGCCAACGCGGCCGCCGTCGGCTCGTTGATGATGCGCTTCACTTCGAGGCCGGCAATCTGCCCGGCATCCTTGGTCGCCTGCCGCTGCGCGTCGTTAAAATACGCCGGCACGGTAATGACCGCCTCGGTCACTTTCTCCCCGAGATAGTCTTCCGCCGCCTTCTTCAGCTTCTGCAAAATCAGCGCCGAGACCTGCGGAGGCGTGTACTCTTTGCCCTGCGCCAGAACCGCGACATGGTCGCCCGACTTCACGACCTTATAGGGCACCATCTTGATCTCTTCCTGAACTTCGTCATAGCGCCGCCCCATGAAGCGCTTGATCGAATAAATCGTGTTCTCCGGATTGGTAATCGCCTGCCGCTTCGCGACCTGCCCCACCAACCGCTCCCCAGTCTTGGTAAAACCGACCACGGAAGGCGTAGTCCGCCCTCCTTCTTCATTGGGGATAACTTTGGGCTCGCCGCCCTCCATCACCGCCACGCAGGAATTGGTAGTCCCCAGGTCAATGCCAATAATCTTTCCCATACGATTCTCCTCCTGAACTACTTAAGTGCTTTGTAATCAATATCGTTATGATTGCGCCCGGGACCATGCTAAGACCTGAGTGAATCATTGTCAAGGTTTAGATGCCGTGCAGATAGAAGAAGATGCGAGGGATTTCGTAGGATTGTCACCGGTGTGTTCCCGGCGAAAAGAGCTACCAAGCCGCCACCTGGCATTGCCGTTGCACGCGCGAAAACCGCGCTCGGGTGGTAGTCATATGAGCGACCTGCGAAGCTCAGATAAACAGCCTCACCCCCAGGAAGGACCCCTCCGCCATAGCGAGCGAGGAGTCCTTTCGGCCGCTACCAGCCACGCGCCTTGCATGCCGTCGTTACGTCTTCGTAGCGCCTGCCGCTAGGCCGGTTGCTTTGCCGGCATGAGCGCGAGCAGCGCAACTCCAACAACCACCAGCGCGGGTATGTCACCCATCAGATGTCCGTGTTCGCCCGCATTCTGGAACGCCTGCACGGCCATGATGGCCGCATGCACCAGGCTCGACCAGGCCGTAAACGCAATCAGGCTGCGATTCGCCGCCGGGTTGCGCGCTGCCAGTAGTAAGAAAATACCGAGCGTGCCGTATACGCCCAGGATCATCTGCTCGTATTCCGGCTGGTTCGGCTGCCATCGCCACCCGCTCGGCCATGCAAACATCATCAACGGGTAGACACCCAGCAAGAAGATAAGGCCCACCAACACCAACACAAACTTGAGTGCCCGTTCTCGATTCATCCCGTCCTCCTTTGGTTTCTTTCGCAAGCGAGTCGATTTCGCCCCGGCATCTCTCGCCAATACGATAGTTGAGAGATGGTCCGGCGAGTCGTCGGAGGAGAATCCTACGGCTGCGCGACAGGCAAGTCAACGAGCGCAGGTGGGGATGCCGAACTAACCAGCCGCAGTCCGTGCTCCGACTTACCCGTGCTCAATCCGCGCCTTGATATCCGCGTAAGCTTCCTCAATCAACTCCCGCAACCCCGCTTCGTTCACAGCCGTTCCCGGCCGCAACTTCACATGCCGCATGAACTTGCCCGACCCCTGCAGCAACCGCGCCCGGTCCCGCAGCCCCACTCCCTGAAAGAATCCCACATTAACGTGCGCCGTAAATACATTCACGTATCCAAACGGCACATCTCCCAAACACGCCACCGGACACCCGTCATGCAAAACCTCCCGCACTTCGTCTCCGCACTTTCGCATCACCTCGAACCACTTGTGAGCAAGATCCCCCAACTCACCGGCATGATCTTTCATCCAGTCATCAATCGCCGGATCCCGCTCCACCGCCCCGTTCAATCGCAGCAATTCCGTTTTCATAACAGCTCCCCAGGTACTACCGAGTTTGAGGCACTTCCCGAAATCCTGTAATACTCCAAACAAAGCCACCATCCACTTCGCCGTATTCCGTCATCTGACCCGTAACCGTCTCGCAAACCCTCCGGAGGTGTGATCCATGTCGTTCTCTCCAGTACCACCTGTGAATTCCCGTCCCCAAACCTTACCGCTTCTCCTGCTCACCGTGATCCTCTGCGCCACCGCATCCACACTCCACGCCCAGGACGTCCTCACCTACCACAACAACAACGCCCGCACCGGCGCCGACCTCAACGAGACCATCCTTACCCTCTCCAACGTCAACTCCGCCAACTTCGGCAAACTGTTCGTCGCGCCCGCGGACGGCCTGGTCGACGCCGAGCCTCTCTACATCTCCGCTGTCTCCATTGCCGGCGTCACCCACAATCTTCTCATCGTCGCCACCGAGCACGATTCCGTCTACGCCTACGACGCCGATACCGGCGCCAGCCTCTGGCACGTCAGCACTCTCAAGTCCGGCGAAACCACCTCCGACGATCGCGGATGCAGCCAGGTCTCCCCCGAAATCGGAATCACTTCCACCCCCGCCGTCATCCACCCCAAAACCGGCGATCCCGTCATCTTCGTCGTCGCCATGTCCAAGGACAGCTCCGGCGCCTACCATCAGCGCCTGCATTCCCTCGACGCCACCACCGGCGCCGAACTCCACAACGGCCCCGTCGACATCGCCGCCCAATATCCCGGCACCGGCGACAACAGTTCCGGCGGCTTCGTCATCTTCGACCCCGCACAATATAAAGAGCGCGCCGGACTCCTCATCCTCGGCAACACCATTTACCTCGCCTGGGCCTCGCACTGCGACTTCCGTCCCTACACCGGATGGATCATGGGCTACAACGCCACCACTCTGAAACAAACCACCGTGCTCAACGTCACCCCCAACGGCAACGAAGGCGCCATCTGGGGCGCCGGAGCCGGCATGGCCGCCGACGGCAGCGGCAACATTTTCATTCTCGACGCCAACGGTCTGTTCGACACCACCCTCAACTCCTCCGGCTTTCCCGCAAGCGGCGATTACGGCAACGCTTTCCTTCACGTCACCACCAAGGGCGGACTCGCCGTCAACGACTACTTCGAAATGTATAACCAGTCCAGCGAAAACGGCAGCGACACCGATCTCGGCTCCGGCGGCTCCCTGCTCGTCAACACCAAAGACTCCACCGGAAAGCAGTGGCAACTCGCCGTCGGCGCCGGCAAAGACTCCAACCTCTACGTCGTCGATCGCACCAACATGGGCAAATTCAATTCCTCCACCAACGGCATGTATCAGGAACTCTCCGGCGCGCTCCCCGGCGGCATCTGGTCCATGCCCGCCGCATTGAACGGCAACATTTATTATGGCCCAGTCGGTTCGCCCATCCTGGCCTTCCGTTTTCAGAACGCGAAATTAGTGGCCACTCCCGTCGCGAAAACTGCCAACGCCTTCGGCTACCCCGGCGCAACTCCCAGCATCTCCTCCAACGCCGGAAAAAACGCCATCGTCTGGGCCGCCGAAAACGTGAATCCCGCCGTCCTCCATGCCTACAACGCCAAAACTCTGATCGAAATCTACAACACCAACCAGGCCGCCAACGGCCGCGATCAATTCGGCGCCGGCAACAAGTTCATCACGCCCATGATCGCCAACGGAAAAGTCTACGTCGGCACCACCAACGGAGTCGGCGTCTTCGGCCTGCTCTCCGGCAAGTAATTTAGCCAGCGAGAAAAAGGCCCCTTCTCGGTCTCAGTCAGAACCCCGAATCTGACTGAACCGAAGAGGGGGCCAATCGCGCAGACGCTTTCACATTCCGGTACGGATGCAGTCTGCCTTTACACCCGGCCGAGGTCCGAGTTTTCCACAGCCACTCTGTGACATCCGTCACAGACGCCCGCCTCAATCAAATGCTATCGTTCACGAAATCTTGTGCTGTGGGCGTGCTTACCTTAATCGGGAGGAACGTGTGGATGTGGCCTGACGAACCAGATGGATGGAGTCACTTACAAGCCATGGCGAAGCGGGAACGGGATCCCCCAACGCCTTATCGACATCATTGACCGGATGAATCGCCTTTTGGACGCCTATGAAGGCAGGGCCAAGCGGCGAGACGCAGCCGAAGCCTCCGGCAAGTCACCGTCGAAGTCGTTGAGCCCATAACTCTGGGCTCAAAAATTGAGCCAGAAGTCAGGAGGCCTCTCACGCATTCCTCAATGGCTGGAGCCGGGATCTCTGAAATCGCCCGGCGGCTATGCGCTCTGCTCGATGAGCAGATCAAAGTAATTTCCGGCCGGGGATTCCAGGATCTGACCGAGACAGAATGGGCCAACTACGAACTGCGCCGAGAGCAGATCGCAGCCCTTGGCGCCAAACTCGACGCCCTGGCCAATCCCAACTGACCGCGACCGCCGGCTTAGTTTCCCGCACTCCGCGCCGGCACTTTGCTCAGTCCCACGCCGCGCTGCCCAACAGCCAATCAAACACCGGCAAAAATATGTTGTACCGGCTGTTCGGAACCTCGTGATGGCTCATGTGATACTCGCGCGCAAACCGAAGTCCCGGCGGCAGCCAGCCCTGCATGTGAATCCGCCAGTGGATCTCCTCCGTCACGATCAAATAAAAAGTCCAGCCCAGCAGGACTCCCGCAAAAATTCCCCACAGCCCCAGCCACGCCGCCACCAGAAGTGCCGGCACTCCGTTGATCACGTACAACAGAACAATATTCAGCGGAGAGCTGATCAGCGCCACATGCTCCGCTTCCTCCGCGGTGCCAATCTGCGCATGATGCCTGAGATGTCCATTGCCCATCGCGCCGCGCGGCCGGTGCAACAGCCACCGGTGATAGACATATTCAAAACCATCCCCCCAGATCACGCCGAGGACGAAACCCGCCAGCCAAAATTCCCACCTTCCCGCCGCGCCCCCATAGCGCACCAGCAGCACCACCGGCAAGCCCCCGCACAAAAGCGCAGCAATCGCATTCTTCCACTTCTTGCCCCGCCCATGCCGGACGGCGATCTCGCTCATTTCCATGGACGTTGGCACAGGTAGTCCTTCCCGCGAAGCATTATAAGACGCAGCCGTACCTGTAATTCTCGTCCTCAGTTCGGAACAGCTGGTTCGTTAGATCTCTATTTGACTAATTGAGTTACGGAATGGGGTTTTGAGTGTAATCGCCTGATTTCGCCATTTGACTGGACAGGCTTAGTATTGATCGTGACATGAAGGTCACAGGAAAGCCTGTTCGGACGAGCTTGGGTCTCTTCTTCATCGGCCTTGCGCTAGTCTCTGCTGTCTTTATCCTACCCGGTGCGAAGGGCGCACAATCACCACTCCTGTACGTCTGTATCGTTGGTGGTGTGTTTGTGGGGATTCCTGCCGCATTAGGAATCGGCATTGTTCTTGAAAATCGAAGGAAGCGAACGCCTCGATGAGTGAAATGGCCTGAAGTCGTCAAATCACAGTCAAATGCTGCACAGGCTAGCATTGCGAAAACTGTTTGCGTGCGTTGACGGCCCAGATATGCCATATGTCTCCCCTGTTTCAGCCTCATCTCAGTAATTCAGGTGCGTTGAATAGGTCAACTCAGCCTATCGAGGGCGCCCCTTTTGAAAAGGCGCAATTCACTCCGAAAATCACTTTTGTATGTCAGCTAAAGCGCTGATTTGTCCGCCAGAACTCGGGCCAGCCTTTGCGAGGCGGGCCGCAGACGAAGATGTCAGGGTTGTCATCGCTCTCTTCGTTGTGGACGCCGAGCGAGTTGCCGTTGTGCCCCGCCAACCGGCACAACGTGAATTCGGCATCCACCCGCCTTTGCGACCACCCGACGACGATCAGCGTAGAGGGCTGTTGCTCCGGATAGGTCCGCAAATAAAACGAATTGGTCAGGCTAATGGGCGGCGGCAGATGGTAAGCAGGGCCCAGATTCTCAATCGCTCCCGCTTCGCCATAATTGTCAACAAGGATACCGACGTTCGACGACTGATCCGCTGGAAGCGAATCGCGAATGCCGGCAACGGCTTTGACGAGTTCGTCCCAGCCGAACTCCTCGCGCAGGTCGGAGCTCTTGCTCAGGGCAAAATCGCGCAGCGAACCACTGGATGCAAGAGGCACCCAGCCGGCAAAGAAGTATCCACCGCAGAAAACCAGGCCAGCAAAGAAGACAGCTTCGACTCCGTACCGCACATAGGCGGAACGCACCGTAAGCCAGCGTACGGCGACGACCGCTCCCATCGCAACCAACGCTGGATACGCCTCTGCGACGTAGTAGAAGCGTCCCTTGTTAATCCAGAAGAGCACGACCGGTAGAACGTACATCCAGGCGAGCATGCGATAACGGCTGGAGCGGAAAAAGGCGATGAGGCCGGCAATCCAGAGCGGCACGGCGAACGGGTTTACATCCATAAGAAATTGATACGTCCAGTACCCATCGGCGCGGCCTTCGCCCACGTCACGCGCATGGATGTGTTGGAGCATGTGATAGGAGATAAAGTCGTGGTGGATGAGCCAAAGGATATTGGGCAGGAACAGGAAAAGCGCAATCGCAACGCCGCACCACAACCACATGCTGCGCAGGTAACGGCGCGCGTAGGTGAGAATGAGTCCGGCAAGCAGACCGGCGATGAAGAAGGCTATCGAGTACTTGGTGAGCAGGCCAAGGCCGATGGCGGTGCCGATGGCGATCCACCAGCGGGGGTTCTCGGACTTGAGCAAGCGGATGGTGAACCAGCAAACGAGTGTCCACCATAAATAGGAGAAGGACGTGTACTGGAAAACGGTGGAAATGATGATGAGGACCCCGGAAAGTCCAACCGAAAGAGCGGTGGTGATCTGGGCAAGGCGATTCCCGCCGAGATCGCGCGCCATGAGGCCGCTGACCAGGATAACGATTGCCTGAGCGAAGACCGAGAAGAGACGCAGGCCGACTAGCGAAAGGCCGAAGAGGCTGAAGCCGATGTGCTCGATGAACGGAGTGAGAGGCGGATAGGCAACGAAACCCCAGTCGAGATGACGTGCATCGGAGAGGAATTGCAGTTCGTCACGATCGAAGCCGTAGCGGCCGCTGGTGAGGATGTGGATCAGGGCGAAGGAGGCGGCAATCGCCATGAGGAGGACCATGTCGCGGCGCGTAGTGGAGGCGAGCGAGCGGTCGGCGGGCGAGATCGAGCGGTCGATGGCAAAAGGAAGCATAGTGGTTCCACACCTCAGGAGAGCTTACGTTGGCGCGAGGATATCAGTTCCCGGACAAAAGGACGGTGATAAAAGCAGCGTCCTCAGTTCGGAACAGCTGGTTCGTTAGATCTCTATTTGACTAATTGAGTTACGGAGTGGGGTTTTGAGTGTAATCGCCTGTGGCTGTTGAAAAACTCACTCGCCGGAAAATGGTAGAAAAAACTTTACAATAGGAAGCCCTAGAAACGACGATCTTCGTTTTCGTAGGCATTTTCTATCTCCCAAGTTCCGGCTATTTTGACAAAACAGGAGTTTTTCAACAGCCACGCCTGTTAGCGTCCGTTGAGAAAATCGGCAGCCTAAAATTACTGGTAGATTGGAGCAGACAGGAATCGGGGTCCTTTACGGAGTGAGTTCAAAAACCGCACCAAGACCATTGACTCCGCCGGTATAGGTTGTACCGTAGATGTTCCCGGATGAGTCCATGATGGGTTCGGCACTGGGTTCTTGCCCATCGGTACCATGGCCGAAGCTGTGAAGCACAGTTTCCTGCCATCCGCTGGAATCCGGCGCAAGTCCGAATGCTGTGCCGCCGTTAATCGTACCACCCTGAAAAGTCGTTCCGAAAAGATTGCCTGCGGGGTCAAGGACGAGCCCACCTTGGGGACTCCCTCCGTCAGTCGGTGTGCCCGCAAATGTGTAGATCACACTGTGAGCGTAGCTGTCGTCTGAGCTTGGGGAAAGTTCAAATACGGTGCCGCAACCAGGAACATTGGAGTAGCATTGACCGTTCCCTCCAAGGTTTGTTGTGCCGTAGACATCTCCGGCTGCAGTGATGACGACGCTGCCATAAGGGCGTTCCCCATCGCTTGCGCCCTGAAACCTATAAATCTGGCGGTAGTGCCATCCGCCACCTGAGGTGGACGTGAGCTTGAACACAGTTCCACAACCGTTTTGCCCATACCCACAATTCAACGTGCCACCTATGTACGTCGTGCCGTACAGATTACCGGCGGCATCGAAGGTGAGCGCCGCTAACGGCCCGGACCCGTCTTCCGTACTCCGGTATTGAAACATGTGGAGAATGCGATACTTCCAACCTCCGCTAAGCTGAGGCGACATTTCAAAGATCGTGCCGTTGTCGGCAGATGTCGTGCCATAGAGATTGCCTGCAGCGTCGAAAACCAGCCCAACCTCAGGGTACCCACCTGGAAGATCTAGGAATGAGTGAATCACGGTCTCCGCCCAGTTTCCTCCGATGCTTGGGGTCAGCTTAAATGCCGTTCCGTAGCCCGTCGTGCCACCCCTGACGGTCGTACCATATAGGTTGCCACTGTTATCGAAAACGAGGCTTTGGGTCTCGCCGGGGGACCCTCCATCCAGGCCGCCTGTGAAACTGTACAGCACAGTCTCGGTCCAGCCATTCGAAGACGGCGAAAGTTCGAAGACGCTACCATAACCATATTGCCCGCCGGCTGAGCACACCCCGTACAGGTTGCCATGGCTATCGAATATGACGCCGCCGGGGTAACGGTCCGATCCAAAAGAGTAGAGCACCTGCTCGCTCGGAGCCGCCCAAGCTGTCTTTGCGATTAGCGCTACCAGTAGCAGAATGACATTCAATGTCCAGGTTCTTGCCATAAACCAACTCCCTGATTCCCAGTTGAGGCTTCGTCCCTTCTGACTGGTTGGAGGCCCAGTATACTCCGGTTACCGCGCGGCGTTGCGCTTTACAGGCGGAATCGCATCTGACTAATCCCAAGCGATGACGAAAAATCCCCATTACGCTCATCGATCCGCAACGCCGGACAACTCAATCCCCATATTTGAGGAACAGCTTGCAGTAAATCACCCCATACTCAGAGGCGAAGTCTGCGAGGACATCGACGTTATGCAGGTCGCGCCCGTCGTAACGAAGCAAAGGGGGCTTCTTTTGCCTTGCTGATTTTCCGCGTCGCAGCGGCGCTTTCAGAAGCCAGTTGTGGCTGCACCTGTTCCGCAGTGTGTTCAGCTCGATAAGCCTGTCTTTCGTTTTGGAATGAGCAGGCCCAACACAAACGCGAAGTTGAGCTTCATCTCAAACCCGATGCTTCTAGGCCCCGTTAGCATGTTTAGAAGGGCCTTCGCAGTCTTGCTGCGCATTCTGCGGGCGCGATCCTCGGGTTTGACGTTCAGAGCGCGGCAAATAATACAGGAATTGAGAAGATCTTCAATCGCGGTGTGCATCTGCAAGACGGCGGATCGAATTATGTCATCCCGCTTGCGTTCGAGCATACCAGCGTAAAGAACGCGGTCTTTGGTTTCATTGACGTTGTAGAAAACATCGTCGATCTTGGCAATCTCGCGGGTCAACCGCTTGATTCTGGTTTCGACTGCACGGGGAGTTTTCCAGTTCATAGCGCAATCCTATTTTGCACGAATCCCAGACTGTCGTAACATCCCCATTACACTCAAAACCCAGTCGCCAGTCAGCCGGACCATGCGCCCGCCCAAAATCTTTTCCACAGCTTCCACAGAAATAAATCCTCCCTTTGTGACGCTCAACCTTGACTGAGCACACAGGGAGTTGACAATGGGATTGTGCCCATTTACTTCAGCCCTTCCATCGCCCCGGTCACCGCACCGGATCGACGGAATAAAGTGAACCGAAGCGCGAGGGAAGAGGCCTCTGTCAGCCAAAAACCCGCCCGTAACTCTTTATTCGGCAATATTTTACGTATAAGTCCTTTACCGGCAATATTTTGCAGCGCTCAAGTCGGATCCGGTCAGACTAAATACCACAGAATGAATAATTTAGCGTGAGGCGTAAAAAAAAATGTGAGCCATCTATCCCTCCCCTGGCGCTCGACCCCAAGGCCCACCGGCTCCTGCCTTTGAACGAATCCGAAGTCTTTCGTCGCCGGCCCGAAGCCTCTCAGGTGCCGTCGAAGGTCCCCGCAGGTTTGCCCATCTCTCCCACACAATGGGACAATAGACGATATGCGAAAACCGCTCTCCACCGTGTTCCAACTATTGGCCGCCGGGATGATGCTTCTGGGCTATGCCCTGGCGCAGACTCCGGCAGCAACGCCCAGTCAACCCGCTTCCGCCGCGCCTGCAAGTCAAGCCGCGCCCGCCAAGTCGTCATCCGCCGCAGCAGCCAAAAAGCCAGCCACCGCTGCGAAACATGCAGTCGCCCCGCTGAAGCTGACCACCCAGAAACAAAAAGCCAGCTACGCCCTGGGCATGAAAATTGGCGGAGATCTCAAACGCCAAGGTGTAAGCCCATCCGTCGACTCCGCGCTCACCGCTCGTGGATTGAGAGATGCGCTCGCCGGGAACAAGCCGCTGCTGACCGAAGAAGAAGAAAAAGCCGCGCTCATGCAACTGCAAACCGAAGTCCGCGCCGCTCAGGCCACCATGCAACAGGAAGCGCAGGCCAAGGCGCACGAAGCAAGTGCCCCCGCCCGCAAAGCCGGTGAAGAATTCCTGGCCGCGAACAAAAGCAAAGAGGGAGTCGTCACTCTGCCCAGCGGATTGCAATACAAAATCCTCACCGCCGGCACCGGACCGAAACCCACCGCCGGCGACACCGTGACCTGCAACTACAAGGGCACACTGCTCAATGGCAAGGAATTCGACAGTTCCTACAAACGCGGCAAGCCAGCGGAATTTCCGGTGAGCGGAGTCATCAAGGGCTGGACAGAAGCTCTGCAGCTGATGCCCGTAGGCTCGAAGTGGCAACTCTTCATCCCCTCCGATCTCGCCTATGGCGACCACGGCGCCGGCGGCGACATCGGCCCCGGAGAAACTCTAATTTTCGAAGTAGAGTTGATCTCAATCGCCGAGCCGAAGAAGTAAGTCAGCGTTCAGCTTCGAGCAGTTTCGAAAACCAAGCGGCCGTCTGCCCCAGCAGACGGCCCGCTTTTTCAAGTGGTTTATGTAGGGACAGCCGCCCCCGGCTGTCCTCGGGCCGCAGCCCCGAGCCTGTGCGCCCGCCTCACAGCGAGTGATGCAGATGTTCTTCCGCCGAAAGATTGGCGCCCGCCAGCAGCAACAGTCCCGATAGGAACGCCCAGAACATCATACTCACCGACAGCGCGAACGGGCCGTAGACTTCCTGAAAATTCAGCCACGGCAGCGCCAGAATATAGGCGTACTTCAGCGCTTCCGAGAGTAGTCCCATGATGATGGCCGCGGGCAGCACCGCGCGCGCCGGAACTTTTCCGTTGGGCAGCAGCCAGTAGATCAGAAAGAAGATGGCAATGCTTGCCGCCATAGCGAACAGTTTCATCATCAGAAATCCCACCAGGCTCACAAACCCGGTGCCGTAGCCGCGCAGCAGAAATTCCAGAAACTTGACGGGCGCTGCGGTCATCGCGATGGAGAGCAGCGCCAGCACTCCACACGCAAAGGCCAGGCCAAGCGAGATCAATTGATTGCCCAGGTAAGAGCGGTTATTCTCGAAGCGCCAGATGCGGTTCAGCGCCACTTCCAACGGCAGGAACACACCCGAAGAAGTCACCAGCAGAATCAGGAGCGAGACGAACTGCACTCTCTGCCGCGAATTAACCATGGAGTTTAGATTGCGTATGACGAACTCCTGACCCGCTGGCAGATAGTCGCGCAGCAGTTCGATGATGACGTCCGACATGACCCGCGAATGAAATACGCGGCGGATCACGGTCATCATCAGAACGACAAACGGGAAGAACGACAGGATGGAATTCGCGGCTACCGAGAACGCGAAAGTGTGAACCTCGGTCCGCATCAGGTACTTCACGGTGGACCGGACCAAGCCCGGAGAACGAAGTGGGGTGTGGGCTGCGACCGGTGGCGCAGTTTCGGCTTTCGGCAGCGTCGGAATCGGAGGGTCGGCCACGGTTGAAGATTCATCGTAGCAGAGGGCCGCAAATGCACCAGAGGCGGACTTGGGTATCGGGTTTTTGGTTGTAAGGAAGGCCCCGCCCTGAGGCCGTCTGACCCAATACCGACCGCCCCAGGCCTGCCCGCCACGGCTAAACCGAAGTTCTACAGTTGGTTACTGGGCTATTTCTTTATCTATGTAAAAGTTATCTACAATGACCTGTAGTCACCTTACGATTTCTTTCTAATTCTTCTTGCGAATCGTTTTAATAGTGCTTATTATCTGTTGCTCAATACCGGAGAATTGGTCCGGTGGTGAGACCAGCAAGCAGTGGACCTAGGGTTGGGTGTGGTAGAGACGCGCCAAATGATCGGGCTCCGAAAGTGCACGCAGCGGGCACGCGCCGCAGCGAGGGACTGAGGAGTCTGTTCTTTTTTGGAACGCTTCTGCTGCAGGTTCGTAAACGTTTCCAAAGGTTCGACCAGCTTCTTTGAGGGGGACTTCAATCGACCGGGGCGACGATCGAGAAAGCTGGAGAACAAATTCTTCGCAATTGGTGAAAGGAGTTTTTTCCGTGAGAGAGAAAGGTACAGTGAAGTGGTTCAACGGGGCGAAAGGGTATGGATTTATCCAGCGCTCCACGGGAGAAGATGTATTCGTGCACTTCTCCGCGATCCAGGAGAACGGCTACCGCACCTTGAATGAGGGCGAGACCGTGGAGTTTGACCTGCTGAAGGGCCCCAAAGGCTTCCAGGCGGCAAACGTCGTCCGCGCAGCGTAACCTTGCGAACCATTCCAGAACCCTCCCGGTCCCAGCGGGAGGGTTTTTTTATTTGGTGAATGAGTCTGTGGGTGACGCGAATGTCGCAGAGGTCTTTATTTCACCGTGCGAATTGACGCCCTCTCTTGTTCGTTTCTTCTGGATGCTTTGATGTCCAAAGTATTTCCGGTTTTCGTAACGAAAATGATTTTCTTCTTGGACCCACAGTAAGACTCTGCTAATTTTCCTGCAAAGAATCCTGTGGGCGAAATCCGGCGGTAATAGATCCGGACCTCACACACAGCCACTGATCCTCAATAGAAGCCCAAGCCGCAGCCAGACGGGTGTCCGTTTCATCCGCCCGGCAATGTGGGGGCTCAACGCCAATCTGGACGCGCGTATCTGACCAAGGTTCAGAACGACGCGCCGCGTGCTTCCTTTTCCCTCTTCTGATCTCAGGGGAAGCTCACACTCGGCCACCATCGTCTGCAAGCGCAGGGCGAAGTTCTGTTCCCAGCGCCCTGGCACCAGTGTGCGTCGGGCCGCCCGACGTCGGATCCAAACAAGCATGAGACCGCGAGCGTTACGGAGGGATTGTGATGAGTAGACTTATATTCGCTGCAACTTTGACCATGGCATTGCTCTTCCCGGCGGGAATGGCAATCGCTCAGGCAGTTGACCCGGGAGTGCAGAGCGCGAACCGCGGCACGGGCGCGGCTCTTTCTTCAGTGCTGGCGAACGACAATGCCGGCATTCTGGCGTTCTTCAATGACGGGTTCAGCCGCTTTCAGGAAGTGGAAGTTGTTTCCGGAGGCACCAACAACGGGCTAGGACCACGATTCAACGCGAACCAGTGCAGTTCCTGTCACGCGCAGCCCGCAGTCGGCGGTTCGGGGCCAGCGGTGAATCCGCAATTTAGTTTTGTGAGCAACGGGGTTGCGCCGGGAAACACGCTGCCGTCGTTCATCACGGCAACTGGTCCCACGCGCGAGGCCCGGTTCCCGTTCTTCTTCAACTCCAATGGTTCGGTGAATCTGAACTCTCCGAACGGCGGAGTGGAAGCCATCTTTACGGTCACAGGCCGGTCCGATGCGGGCGGCTGCAACAGCAGCACCGCGCTGCCGCAGCCCAGTTTCGCAACCGCTGTGTCGGAGAACGACATTATCTACCGCATTCCGACGCCAACTTTCGGTGCGGGGCTGATCGAGAATCTCGACGACTCAACTTTGCTCAACAATCAGGTGGTCAATCTCAAAAACCACTTTGGCGTTTCGGGGACATTCAACCGCAACGGTAACGATGGAACCATCACGCGCTTCGGCTGGAAAGGGCAGAACAAGTCGCTGCACATTTTTTCCGGCGAAGCTTACAACGTGGAGATGGGAATTTCGAACCTGCTGTTCACGCAGGATCGTCCTCTGCCCGGAGAAGATCAGATGGGCACGGGGCTGCCGCCGGGTTGCCTGAACCTGAGCGGGAGCGGTTATCCGGAGGACGCGAGCAATCCAGGTGCGACGGGCGCGGCGGTTCTGGACGACGTCTCGGCATTTTCCAATTTCATGCGCGGCCTGGCTCCGCCGCCCGCAGGTGGGGTCGTGCTGAATGGATCGAGCGTTAGTTCGTCGACCATCTCCGCTGGCGCGTCGCTGTTCGTCTCAACCGGCTGCGCGGCCTGCCACAACCCGACGGTGGGCAGTACGCAAAAGTCCAACATCACAGGATCGCTGAGTAATGCTCCAGTGAATGCCTACTCCGATCTTGAGATCCATCACATGGGAACGCTGCTGACCGATAATGTCTCGCAAGGGAACGCGGGCGGCGATCAGTTCCGCACCGCGCCGCTGTGGGGACTGGGACAGCGAATTTTTCTGCTGCATGACGGGCGGACGACCAGCCTGATCACTGCGATTGAAGACCATGCGAGTCATGGCAGTGAAGCCACCACGGTAGAGGAAAACTATTTAAACCTCAACTCGACAGCGCAGCAGGAACTACTCGACTTCCTGCGCTCGCTGTAATCGCAAACTTAAGTCTGGCGAGGCCACCTGGCTTCGCCGGACATTTTCAAGACTCTACGGTGATTCGCTTCGGCGACGATTCGCTGCTGGCAGCGGAGCGGCAAGGAATCGTTTGCGTTCGAGGAGGTGGGTATGCGCTTTCGCAGTTCGAGGATCCTTCTTATCAGTTCTTTGTTTGTGGCGTTGGCCGCGCGGGGGCAGAGCAGCAAAGTAAACGCCGTGAAAAATGGCGGTGACTTTTCCAATAATACTTCGACGGGAACGAAGGTGCCCCCGGGGATATTAGTGAAGGGAGCGTGGTCGAGCGCGAGTGATTCCGTGACTGCGGTGCCGGAGGACGCGAAGGTCGCGAATAACGTCTTCAGCGATTTGTATTTTGGTATCAGCTATACGCTGCCTGCGGATTGGGAGGAGAAATACAAAGGTCCACCACCGTCGGACAGCGGGCGCTACGTGCTGGCGCAGTTGCGGCCGGCGGACACCTTCAGGGGGCCGGCTCGCGGAAATATTCTGATCACGGCGCAGGATATGTTTTTTACTCCGCTGCCGGTGTTGAACGCGCTGGAGCTGATCAAGGATTCAGCGAAAGATATGGAGGCGGACTACAAGGTCGAGATGCCGCCGACGCTGACCAAGATCGCCGGGCGGCCGTTCGCGTTTTTTGCCTATTGGTCGCCAGTCGCGGAACTGCACTGGTATGTTGCGGCTACGGAAATTCGCTGTCATGCGATTGAAATTGTGCTCACCAGCCGCGACACCAAATTGCTGGCTACGCTGGTCACGGACATGGACAAGATGACGCTGCCCGCGGAAGCCGCGCCGACCGAGGGAAGGGGAGGGGGCGACGTTCCAGTTTGCGTCGAGAATTACGCGAGCGATGAAAATATGATTTCGCGAGTTGAGCCGATATTCACCGAGCACAAATTTAATTCGGTTCCAGTCCGCATCGTTATTGATCGCGAGGGCAAGGTGAAGCACATTCATTTTCTCAATGCGTTTCCCGATCAGGCGAAAGTCATTAGCGACGCGCTGGGACAGTGGAGATTCAAACCCTACAAGCGCGAGGGGCGCGCGGTTGAAGTGGAGACGGGGATTGTATTTGGGAGGGCGATGCGACGATCGGCGACGGGGAATTCAGCGACGCAATGATATCGCAACGATTGTGAAATGTTATTGTGCGTGCCCATCTTTCCTGTTGTCATCCAATATGAACTCATGTACGCTCCTATTGGTCCTAAATAGGAGATGGAATTGTGGGTGAGAACGACGTTTGGCAGGGCACTCTGGCGCTGATGATCCTGAAGACCCTGGAGTCGATGGGGTCGCTTCACGGCTACGGCATTGCGCGCCGCATCGAGCAGGTCAGCGGAGACAAGCTTGTGGTGCAGTACGGCACGCTTTATCCGGCGCTGTTACGGCTAGAGCAGGAAGGTTACATTTCATCGGAATGGGGATTGTCCGACAACAATCGCCGGGCGCGCTTCTACAAGCTCACCCGCGCCGGCCGCAGGCAAGTGGAAAAAGAATCGCGGCGCTGGGAAAAAGCGGCAGCGATTGTAGCGCGCTTTGTCGCTCCCGATGAGGAGGCGGTATGAGAAAGCTTCGCGCCTGGCTGCTGCGAACGTGGGGACAATTCCGTCGCACTCCTGATCACGAATTTACCGAAGAAATTGAAACTCATCTGCAGATGCAAATCGAGGACAACCTGCGTTCGGGGATGGAGGCGACTGAGGCGCGCCGCCAAGCGCTGGTGAAATCCGGGGGCATGGAGACCACGATGCAAGCCTATCGCGAGGGCAGCAGCCTTCCGTTTGTCGAGACGCTCTATCAGGATTTGCGTTATACGATTCGGCAACTGCGCAAGAATCCTGGGTTCGCCGCGACTGCGATTCTGGTGCTCACGCTGGGGATTGGCGCGATGGTCGCGATCTTTTCCTTCGCAGATGCGGCGCTGATCAAGCCGTTGCCTTACCGTCAGCCGTCGCGCTTGATGGTGATCTTCGGAAGCACTCCGCTGGGCCAGAGATTTCATCTTTCGTTTCCGGACTATTACGATTTCAAAAAGCTGAACCAGGTTTTCAGTTCGTTCGATGTTTACGATCCGAACGGATTCGTCCTCAGCACGCCCGGCGGCGCACAACTGGCGCCGGGAGCGCGTGTGAGCGCGGGATTCTTTCGCACGCTCGGGGTTGCGCCGATTCTGGGAAGGGATTTCTCGCAGGGCGAAGACACGCCTGCGGGGCCGCGCACGGTGCTGCTGAGTTATGCGGCGTGGCGGAATCGCTACGGAATGAGTCCGGCTGTGCTGGGGCAGACAGTGACGCTGGACGGCAATCCGAACACGATCGTGGGAGTGCTGCCGCGAGATTTTCATTTTGCTCCGGCGGAACCGGCGGAGTTCTGGACCGCGGAACACGATGAGAGTCCGTGCCGCGGATGCCACTGGCTGTTTGGGATCGCACGGTTGAAAGATGGCGTGTCGATTGAGATGGCGACTGCCAACGTGACTGCGATCTCACGGCAACTTGAGGCGCAGTATCCAGATTCAAATCGCAGCCAGAGCGAAGCGGTGATTGCGCTGCCCGATGTGATTGTCGGCGATATCCGTCCGATTCTGTTGATGCTGCTTGGCGGAGCTGGGCTACTGCTCGTCATCGCCAGCGTGAACGTCGCCAGCCTGCTGCTGGTGCGCACGCAAAGTCGCAAGCGCGAGATTGCTGTGCGTGGAGCGCTGGGCGCGACGCGCCGGCGACTGCTCCGCCAATTTGTGACTGAGGGTTTGGTGCTGTCGGCTTGCGGCAGCGTGATTGGATTGACCGCGGCCGATGGCGCGATGCATCTGCTGACGCGGCTGATCCCAGCCGACACGCTCGCCAGCATGCCTTATCTGCAGGGGCTCGGGCTGAGTCCGCATGTGTTGCTGTTTACGCTGGCGGTTGCGTTTTTCAGCGTGGCGATTTTCTCATTCACGCCCATCATCAGCATGTCGCGTGAGGAGATGCGAGCGGGCCTGACTGAAGGCAGCCGCGGCGCTTCGGGAACGGTCTGGCACAAGTTCGGAGCGAACCTGGTTGTGATTGAACTGGCTACGGCGGTGGTTCTGCTCGTGGGCGCGGGATTGCTGGGTAAGAGTTTCTATCGCTTACTGCAAGTGGATCCTGGCCTGCAGCCCGGCAATCTGGCGACGCTTCCGCTTTCGATTCCGCGAGCGAACTATTCGAAAGATCCGCAGGTGCTGGCGCTGGAGCGACGGATACTGGATCGTGTTTCGGTGCTGCCGGGAGTGAGTTCGGTCGCCATCACCAACAAGCTGCCGGTGGGCGACGGAGACTTTACCACCAGCTTTGTGATTGTGGGGCAGCCCAAACCTGATCAGAACAACGAAGTCGCCTATCGCATCGTCTCAACTGATTATTTCAAGACCCTGCAGGCGCGATTGTTGAAAGGACGCTACTTCAACGCCGGCGAAGATTCGACCAAGCCTCGCGTCGCGCTCATCAATCACGCGCTGGCCAGTCGTTACTTTCACGGCGAACAACCGGTGGGAATGTTTATCAACTACGACGGAGCGCCCGCGGATCAGGCGATGCAGATTGTGGGAGTGATTGACGATATCCGCGAAGGGCCGCTGGATACGGACGCGCGCGCGGCCTTTTATGTTCCCTTCGATCAACATCCCATCAGTTTCTTTTCCATCGTGGCGCGAACGTCCCTCGATCCGCAGTCGATGTTGCCGGTGCTGACTTCGACGATGCGGCAGATCGATCCGGGCATTGCTGCGTTTGCACCGGCGACCATGGAGCAGCGTATACACGATTCGGCGCCGGCCTACCTGCATCGCGCGTCGGCGTGGCTGGTGGGGAGTTTTGCGGCTCTGGCGCTGCTGCTGAGCGTGGTGGGGCTGTATGGCGTGATCGCTTATTCGGTGAGCCAGCGTACGCGGGAAATCGGAGTCAGGATGGCGCTGGGAGCGCAAAGGGGAACGGTCTATCGGCTGATTCTGAAGCAGGCCACGCGTTTGATCGCGGTGGGAATTTTTGCCGGGCTAGTGGGAGCGATTGTGGCGGCTTCGCTGATGCGCAACCTGCTGTTCGGAACCCAGGTTTGGGATGGGTTCACTCTGGCGTCGGTCTCGTTGGTGCTGGGAGCCTCGGCACTTATGGCCAGCTACTTGCCTGCGCGGCGGGCGGCTTCGGTGAATCCGCTGGACGCGCTGCGGGCGGAGTAGCAGATTTCAGAGCGAACTTCTTTCACCGAATGTTTCGCTGGAATGCTTTCAACGAACTTCCAGCGAGACCACATCGCCGTTGGCCGATCCTCCGGCCTTGTAATTCACTAAGACCTGGACGTCGTGCCATTCGCAGGAGAACGCGTCAGAGCCGATCAAGAGCAGAGACTTGTAATCAGCGGCTCGTAGTTTCAGTTCAGCGCCTTCGGCGCGGACGGTCAGAACTGCGGCGGGAGCCTGGGAGCAGTCGACATCGACGAGGCGGCCTTTGACGAATTTTGTGGGGCGGGTGTCTTCCTTCCCGGTAGATTGCGCGGCTTTCTCAGCTTCTTCGCGCTTGGCGGCGTCTTCTTCCAGCACATCGAACGGGGTTTTTTGCGGGGCGAGTTTGGGTTGGGGAAGAGTTCCCGCGCCCAGCGGGATGCCGTACTTGCGTTCGGCCGCGGAAGTTTCGATTAACGCTTTGGCGAGCGCGACGATATTCGGATCGCTGCTGGCCTTCAGGCGATCGAGCAAAATCTGCGACGCGTCCCATTTCTTGCTGGCCAGATAAATCTGCGCCAGGTGATAAGTGTAGTACTCGTTGCGCGGGCTTAGATTAATGGCCGCGCGCTCGGCCTGCATGGCGGAGGGCGTGCTCCCGCCCTCGTTGCGGGCAAGTGCGAGCAGGTCGTAGGCGTTGGCCATTTCCGGATACCACTCGAGCACGGCCCTGAGGTCGAGCATCATGTTGGGCAGGCCCTGCATGTCGGCGTGCTTGGACTGCGCGATGCGATATTTCAGAATTGCCGAGTAATAGCGGAGCCACATGTCGCGCGGATTGAGCGCCGCGGCGTCAGAGAGTTCGGTGGCGGCATCGTCGAATTCGTTGTGCTGGATGTGGTCCCAGGCGAGAATGCGGTGGGCGAGCGCGCTGCCGATGGCGTTAGTGGGCAGCAGGTCAGGATCTTCGCCGGGGTGCTTCTCTTCTTTTCTAGTGGCGAATTTCTTGTCGGCGAGAGTGGGCGCGGAGGCAAGGGCTTGCAACTCCTGCAGACCGCGATCACGGCGTTCGGGAATCTGGAGTTCGACTTCAGCGTAGAGGGCGCGCTCATCGGCCTCGGGCAAAGGGGTAGTGGTGATGACGGAATCGTCAGGCCCGACCGGAGTGGGAAAGTGGAACGCCTGATCGTTGGGGTTGGAAGCGCGCGCGTCGTCAGGATTGGTTTGGCGCGCGGCATCGAGCGCGGTGAGCAACGCGGTCTGGGCGTGGAAATAATCTTTCACCGCCTGCTCGAGTTGCGCCGAAGTCATGCCGTAGGCCTTCTGAATCGCTTCTTCGACCGGGAGATGCTGGTTCAGGACGGCGTCGAAGTAGGCTCCAGTTTCGGGCAGCTTTTTTTCGTGGAGCAGGTAGTGCATCACGATCCAGGACTCGGCGTAGTAGAGGGTATGGTGCGTGCCGAGGTTGCGCGTGGAAGTGTCATGCTTCAGAGTGAAGAGATCGGGCAGCGGCAGCCAAACCTGATTGCCGAGCAATTCGGTGAGTGACTTGGGCGGCTGGGTTGCGCGCTGGTTTCCGAGAAGATCTTCGGTGAGCGAGGGGCGGAGTTCGGGGTCGCCGCCCAGGTCGACCTGTTTGTTGTCGACGTGAATCGAGCTGAAATACTCGGCGAGGCCTTCGTCGAACCAACCTTGCGCGGGAGGATAGTTGTAGTTCAGCAGCATGGCGGCGAAGTCGTGAGCGACGGCGCGCCAGGGTTCGTCTTCGAAAAGATTCAGGACGATGAAGTCCTGATCGTCGCCGGGCAGGAAGAAGCCGGGAACGTCGATGGGCTGGGCCTCGGCTTGCCCTGGAACGTGCAACAGCGGCGCGAGCTGGTAATAGAGTTTGTCGTTCTTGAACGCGAGGATAGTCAGCGGGACGGACTGGTTCAGGCGTTCTTTTCCCAGCAGAGTTGCGAAGACGGTGCGCATCTGCTCGAAGCGGAGAGCGACCTCGCGACCTTTCTTGTCGCCGGCGTCGGTGATGACGGTGAAGTGCACGGAATGGACTTCCAGCCAGGGCGAAGGCGGGTTGGCGGCAGCGGTGGGGATGGGGAATATCGCGCACAGCGAGAAAGTGAGGCATAGCGAGATGGCGCGGACGCGTGGCATTTGCCGGGGAGAGGAGATGCTTCAGGGAAATGCTACCACGTGGATTCGGGAGATGCGTGGCGGAAGGGCTCTCTAACGAGAGCTACCGATATAATTCCCGGCGATGCTTATGCGCGCGGGATATGGAAGCTGGCTCGTGGGTTTGGGCAGCGTTTCGATTGTACTCATGCTCGCGGTCTGCGGCGGTGGCCTCGGTTTCAGGCGCATCCTGGAACGGCCTGCTGACGGATGCTTCGGGTAAGCCTGTGGCCGGGGCGCTGTTGAAGCTGCAATTCAGTTCCGGAGGTCACGACTACACGGCGACGACCGACGGCAATGGGCAATTTGCTTTCGCGGCAGTTGCGGGCGGCAGCTATGAGGTGACGGCGACAATCGCGGGCGAGATTTGGAAAGTGCGAGATCCTGTGCTGGTCAAGGATACGGATGCTCTTACGACCGGGCTCCAGTTCACGGCGGCACACGACCTGCATTTATTCGTACCGTCAACCGCGGCAGGCGCCGCGGCCAGTGGTGGCGGGCATCTTTCGAGCGCGGAGGTTTCGAGCCTGCCGTTGAATGCGCGCGACTTCAGCAAACTGCTGCTGCTGGCGGCTGGGACCATGACGGATACCAACGGCGCGGCCAATTTTACCCAGCAATTTGCGGTCAATGGGCAGCGCGGCGCGACCACGGTATTTGCTACGGATGGATTCGATACGACCGATCCGGAACTGGGCGGGGCGACGTTTTCGAATTTCAATGTCGATGCGATTCAGGAAGTGCAGTCCAGTTCCGGCGTGATGCCGGCGGAGATTGGACACGGCGCGGCGGGTTTTACCAACGTGGTGACGAAGTCGGGAGTCAACCAGGTGCACGGAAGTTTGTTCGAGTTCGTGCGCAACGCGGCTTTCGACGCGAGAAACTATTTCGATTACCGGGATCCGACCGGGCAGCACCGGATTCCGCCTTTTGCGCGCAACGAATTTGGATTCACGAACGGGGGTCCGGTTCTGCTGCCGGGCGTCTACGACGGGCGCGGGCGCACATTTTATTTTGGCGAGTACCAGGGATTTCGCCAGGTGCTGGGCACGACGCAGGTCATCCCAGTGCCGACCGCGGCCGAGCGGCAGGGGATTGATACCACGACCTATCCCGGCGACACGCTGACCGTTCCGGTGAACTCCGCGATTATGCCGCTGCTCAACGGCTATCCGCTGCCGAACCAACCGGGGGGACCGTTTGGCGAGCGCACCTATGCGGCATCGTCGAAAGTGGTAACGAACACTGACCAGTTCTCGGTGCGAATCGACCATCGGATTTCGAACCAATCGTCGCTGATGGGAAGATTCAGCTTGAATCAGGTGACGGGGCCGCTCACCAATCCCGACCAGACGGCGATCGATCCTAGCTTCGGGGTCCAGTTCTTTGATCACCAGCGCAATGCAGGGGTGAAGTATACGCGGACGATTTCTCCTCACATGACCTCGGAAACTTCTCTGGGCTACATCCGCAGCACGCCGTTTTTTCCGACGACGAACCATACACAGCCGGGAATCGGCTACGCCGACGGCTTGTATCAGAGTTTCAATTCGCCGGCGGGGTCAATTTTTGGATCGTACGGGAATCTTTATCAGTTCAAAGAGGACATGGCCTGGGTGCGCGGGTCGCACAGTTTTAAGTGGGGAGTGGAACTGCGGGCGAACCGCGACTCCACGATTTTTGGCATAAATACGAATGGGCAGTATACGTTCGGCGGAGGCACGGCGTACTCGCCCGTGCAGATTTTGTCGGCCAGCGGCACGCACGATATTCAGGTGGGAGATCCGCTGCCCGATTCGCTGACCGGACTTCTGACGGCGACACCGTTCGCCTACAACATCACCGCTGCCGCCAGCATTACTCCTGTGGGAGATAAGTTCGACGAGGCGGGGGTGCGGCGCGAGGCTTATGACTTTTATTTTGAAGACGCGTGGAAGGCCTCCGCGAAACTTACGGTGAACTATGGGCTGCGCTATGAAGTGAACAGCCGCATTCATGAGGCCACCAAGCGCACGTCCGGGCCCGAGTTTCTGAATGCCGACGGCCAGCCTGCGCCGTATTGGGATCGCACGGCAACGCAGATCGTGCTGATCAACCCGCAGCCGCCCTACAACCAGGATTGGAATGGCTGGGGACCGCGGCTGGGGCTGGATTACGCGGCAAGTGCTCACACGGTGCTGCATGCGGGAGCGGCGATTACCACGATCGTCCCCAACTTGTGGCAGGATAATTTTCTGACTGCCGCGATCCCCTACGCGGTCACTCCGGACATCTCAGCTCTGCCAGGAGTTGCGCTTCCATTTCAAGATACATTTGTGCCGGTGAGTTTACCGGCCCCTTACACGGTGCAGGGGCAGCCAATTTTCGCAACCGGGCGCTCGCAGGATGTTCCGGCGAATACCGAGATCGATCTACCGCGATATCAGGCTGATCTGTCTGCGCTCACGCCGGGGAACCAGGTGCAGTTGCTTGCGATTCCCGGGATCGCGAAGAATTTCAGCAACGGTTACATCGGCAGTTGGACGGCTGGCGTGGATCATGATTTCCGCGACGTGCATGTAAATGTTTCGTACGTGGCGACGGCGGGGATTCATCTGGCGCGGGCGTACTCGCCGAATAGCTATGTGGGCGCCGACGCGGCGCACGCGCCGTTCACGCAGTTCAACTCCGCGGGGCAGGCGACCGGCGGTTTCGGGCCGGAATCGCTGATGACCAGCGGTTCGCATTCCAGCTATCACTCGCTGCAAAGCAGTTTGAGCAAAAATTCGGCGAGGGCGGGGTTGGGGCTGCAGGCCAGCTATACCTATTCGAAGTCGCTCGACGATACGAGCGCAGCCTTGGGTGGGTCTCTGGGTGCTTCGGGGACGGTGTTGCAGACCGGGCCGCAAAATCCGTGGGATCCTTCGGCGGAGAAAGGTCCGTCGACGTTCGATGTGACCCACGTATTTAATGTGAGCGTGATTCAGTTGCTGTGGCTGGATCGGCTTGGTTTTCTCGCAGCGGTGCCCAAGCCCCTGACCAAAGGCTGGCAGGTTTTGAATATCACGACGCTGACCACGGGTTCGCCGTTCAGCGTGTATTCGGGAATTCAGCAGACGGGAGTAGGCGCGGGCGGCGCGGACCGGCCGGACCAGGTTTCGATGCCGCATTTTTCCACGAGCCGGACGGTGCGCGACGACTACTTTGGCATGGGCGCAAATAATGCGTCGTTCTTTGATATTCCGATCAACCTGCCAGGCGGGACCGGCCCGAACTCAGGATTTTTCGGCACGCTGGGGCGCAATACGTTTCGCGGGCCGGGGTATCACGATCTGGATTTCGCAGTGATCAAAGACACTCCATTCGGTCATCGCGGCAATGGGGAACTGGGAACGGTCGAGTTTCGGGCCGAGTTTTTCGATCTTTTCAATATCGTGAATTTCGGCCTTCCGCAGAACATTGTTCGCGGGAGCGGGTTTGGGATCATCAGCAAAACAGCGGGGACGTCGCGCCAGATTCAGTTTTCGCTGAAAGTTATTTATTGAAGCGGAGTTGTTTGAGGGTGAGTGCTGAGGATCGATGAGGCTGATGGTTTGAGGCTCGCAGAGTATTCCCGCAACTATTTGTTTCTGATTTTGGCCTGCATGGTTGTGGCCTGCGCGTTCGCCTTGCTCACCACGGCTTGCGGCGGCGGAGCTGCCACGCCCATCCCACCGATTGAGCTCACCACGATTATGGTCACTCCCGCCGTCCCCAGTATTTCAGTCGGAGGCACGCAGTCCTTTACCGCGACCGGCACCTATAGCGATAACAGCACAAAGAACCTGACAACTTCGGTTACGTGGAGTTCCGCGGATGCAACTGTGGCGACGATCAGCTCGCAGGGAGTGGCGGCGGGAGCCAGCGTGGGATCGACGCTCATTACCGGCGCTTCCGGCTCGATTAACGGATCGACCACCTTGACCGTCAACGCTGCGGTCAGCAAGGCAACCTGGTCGCAGCGCGGTCCGGTGGCGCGCTTCTCGCATACGGCTGTGTTCGATCCCACGACGCAGTCGACGATTATTTTTGGCGGGCAGCAGACCAGCGACAGCACGAATCTGAACGATGTGTGGCTGTCGTCGACTTCGATTTCGGGGGACGATCCTGACACATACACTTTGTTGCAGCCGACTGGAACCGCGCCGGCGCCGCGATCTGGGCACGTCTCAACCTATGATTCCAACACGAATCGCATGACCGTGTTTGGCGGCGCGGAGGGTGCTGCCCCAACGTGCGGCAACGATGTATGGATCCTCGACGGCGCCAACGGCCAGAGCGCGGGAGCCTCGTGGCTTCCGATCACAGCTTCGGGAACTGCGCCCGCCGCACGGGTTCTGCACACCGGCGTCTACGATCCGGTGGCGAACACACTCACCATTTTTGGTGGCAGCAATTGCAACGGAGCGTTCTTCAATGATGTGTGGGTGCTGAGCAATGCCAACGGCGAAGGGGGCACGTCGGCGTGGACGAAACTCGCCCCGAGTGGCTCGCTGCCTCCGGCCCGCGAGAGTAGCACGGCGACCTACGATCCCACCAACCACGTCCTGACCGTCTACGGCGGTGATGCCGGAGGCACTGCGTTCGGAGATGTCTGGGTGCTGTCGAACGCCAACGGCCAGGGAGGTGCGCCTGTGTGGACGCAGCTCTCGCCCACTGGAACGACTCCTCTAGCGCGCACCGGTCACACTGCAATCTATGACAGCGTCAATGATTGCATGACGATTTTTGGCGGCTTCGATAGTTTCGCCGGGGACACCACATTCGGCGATGCCTGGGTATTAACCTTCGCCAACGGAATTGGCGGCACTCCGGCGTGGACCCTGCTTCCGGTGCAGGGCACGGCGCCGGATGTCGGATTCCATACTGCGGTCTATAACCCGGCACTGAACTCGATGTATGTCTTTGCGGGAACCAGCACCGGTACCAAGCTGCAAACCAGCAATCATCTGTTCACGCTGAGCAACGCCAACAATCTCGATAGTGACACGCCGCAGTGGTATATTGCCGGGCCCCCGGTTCGCTATTCGCACTCCGCGTTTTATGACACCACGACGGGCAGTCTTTTTATTTATGCCGGACAGCATTCTTCCAATATCACTTATGGCGATTACTTCCGCGACGATGGAGTGACGACTCCGCCTAATCTCGCGTGGAGCAAGCCAACGGTTAGCGGCGTGGCTCCGGGGCCGCGTTTCGGACACACCGGGCTCTACGACCCGACCAGCAATACCATGATGGTGTTCGGTGGAGGCACGGGGAGCCCTGGACCTTGTGTCAACGATTATTCGGTTCTGCAACAGGCAAATGGCGTCGGTGGAAGCGCGACCTGGGTGCCGCTTACACCGACTGGAACCGCACCTGCGGCACGCTATCGGCAGGCCGCGGCGTATGACGGTTCGTCGAACTCCTTGATTATTTTCGGTGGCTCCGACTGCGGGTCGACTTATTTCAATGACGTGTGGCGATTGAGCAACGCGAACGATTCAAGCACTCCGGCGTGGACGCACGTGCTTCCGACGGGAACCGCTCCCAGCCAACGGGAGGCCAGTTCGGCCATTTACGACTCGGCCACGAATTCGATGATCGTATTTGGCGGCGAAGATGGCTCGACGGTTTTCGGCGACCTGTGGGTGCTTTCGAATGCGAATGGGACGGGCGGAACTCCGGCGTGGACGCAGCTCACGGCTTCGGGCAGCGGTCCGGCGCCGCGCGGCGGGCACACGGCGGTGTACGACAGTCAAAACAGCCGGATGATCGTTTATGGCGGAGTCAGCGGCGGCACCGTGTTCAACGACACCTGGATTCTTTCGAATGCGAACAGCGTGGGCGGAACGCCGACTTGGACTGTGGTGAGTCCGGCCACGCCGGGGCCGCCGCGCTACTACCACACGGCGGCTTACGATCCGGGATCGAATGAAATGATAATTTTCGGCGGAGTGATCAGCACGAATCCGTTTTCGCCGGATGCCAACGTGTTTACTTTGTCGGATGCGAACGGGCTGCAGTGATGGCGGTCGGGAGTCCGAAGGAATTTTCCCGCAAGCGCTTGCGTAGTCTCATGAGAAGAGGTGTGCCGATGCGACTATGGCCGCTGGTGGGAATTCTTTTGACGGCTTCGATCGCGTTCGCGCAGGGTTCGCCGCCGGAACCCGCGAAGGCGACCGTGCCCGCGAGCGCGCCGCTGACTGCCGACGCGATCATGGCCCGTGTGGCCGCCAATCAGGATCGCAGCGAAGATCTGCGGCGGCAATATGTTTATAAACAGCACACCCACATCGTTACCCACAAACCGCAGGGTCGGCTGCTGCGCGAAGAGACCGCCGACTATGACGTGGTTCCGCAGCCCGATGGCACGCAGAAAGAACTCAAACTGCTGACCGGGCGCTACTGGAACAAAGGCAAGTATGAGACGTTCCAAGGTGAGCCGGTTCCGGATTCCGGCAGTCTCGATGCCGGATTGATTCATGGTTTCCGAGACGACCTGTCGAACGACAATACCAAAGACGGCCTGGCGAAAAATTTGTTTCCACTGACCACGGAGGGGCAGAAGGACGACGAGTTCACGCTGCTCGGTCAGGAAGTGCAGGACGGACGCAGCGTCTACCACGTTGGCTTTAGGCCGAAAGATAAGAACGATATTTCGTGGGCCGGCGAAGCGTACATCGACGCCGCGGAGTTTCAGCCGGTGCGGGTGTTCACGAAACTGTCGCGCCGCATCCCGTTCGGCGTGCGCACATTTCTCGGGACCGATGTTCCCGGGCATCGGATTCAACGTGGTGTACAAGCGGCAGGAGGACGGAGTCTGGTTCCCGGCGACTTTCGGCACGGAGTTCCGGCTGCATGTGCTGTTCTTCATCAACCGGGAAGTGTCGGTGTCGCTGGAGAATACCGGCTTTCAGCACACGCACGTGGAGAGCAAGATGAAGGTGACGGGGCCGCCGGAGTGAGAGAGTAGCTTGCCACCAACGCGACTGAGGGCTGTCGAGACAATTTCAGCTCCGCATGCATCTGCGTATTGTCAACGAGGAAATGACCGCTCGCGTCAGGTATCATGCGGCAGCGGTGAGATGATTCCGCATCCTCCACGAAGAAATTGAGCAATACGATGACGAGCGCGACTTTCAAGCGGGATTATGATGCGCTGTTCGACGCTGCGGGGACGGTGAAGAATTACCGGAAGGCGTTTCCACTCCTGATGGTCGCCGCAAGGAACGGGCATCCTCACGCTCAAAATCTTGTTGGTTATTGTTACGACTTGGGGCTTGGCCCGCGTCGGAACGCAAGAACGGCAGCCCTCTGGTACAAGAAGGCCGCGAAGAATGGTTATGCTGAAGCCATTTACAACCTTGCTCTTTCCTACGCACAAGGGAAGGGGATTCCGAAGAATGACCGGAAAGCGTTTGATCTAAACCGGCGTGCCTCGAGCATGGGGCATGTTTGGGCCAGTTGCAATCTCGGAACCATGTATGCGGATGGGGTCGGAACAAAAGCCGATCCCGTGCTTGCTGTGAGTTGGTGGCGCAGAGCGGCGCAAAAAGGCGATGCCAAGGCTCAGTACAACTTGGGTTCTTCGTATCTCGATGGTTGCGGAGTTCGCGCCAACAAGCGTCTAGGAGAGATCTGGCTAAAGAAAGCCGTAAGTCAGGGCCACAAGAAAGCTGCGAGGGAATTGTGCGCTTTAGTATCTGTGCGCTCTTCTCGATAAGAGCAGCGTGATTGGCGCATTGTTCGATCGCCTAGTCGCCGCTGGCGTGGTGTTGTGTGGGGACTAAGACCAGCCGCGGCCGGCCGGCTTCAGCTTGATGCTGCGACTTGGGGCCGAATGCGTTCAGGACGCAGATGACGGCGGCATACGCGGCGAAAATTCCCAGGCTCACGGATGCGATGACCGTGGCGAAGAGCAGGACCGGCATAATCAACGAGATCACGTTCAACCAACCTTAGTGAATCAGAGTCTGTGCAACGCCTCTCCCACCTTTACTCATGGCCTCAGCGCAAAAGCCAAGCGTCAAAACTTTAAATCTCGCAACTTCTCAAATCTAACCTGCGTTGACGCTCCGCGCTGTTGACGACTAAGATACGGAGTAGAGCTGTGCAATTCCACTTTCCATCAATTCTGTTGACCTGTCGACATTACGGAAGGGGCATGAACCCCGGCGAATGATGGCGATTACCAAGATTTCTGTCCGTGGAGCCCGGCAGCACAACCTCAAGAATATTGACGTTGAGATTCCGCGGAACGCCCTCACCGTGGTGACCGGCCTGAGCGGTTCGGGCAAGTCTTCGCTCGCCTTCGACACGATTTATGCCGAGGGCCAGCGTCGCTACGTGGAAACTTTGTCGGCCTACGCGCGGCAATTCTTGGATCAGATGGAACGTCCGGATGTGGATGCAATTGATGGACTTAGCCCATCCATTTCGATCGAGCAGAAAACTACCAGCCGCAGCCCCCGCTCGACCGTCGGCACGATTACCGAAATCTACGACTATCTTCGCCTTTTATACGCATCGATCGGGGTGCCGCATTGCCCGAAATGCGGGCGGGCGATCAGCCGTCAGTCCGCCGACCAGATTGTGCAGCGGGTAATGGCCCTGACGCCTGAAGATCGTGTCATGGTGATGGCGCCAATCGTCCGCGGGCGCAAAGGCGAATTCAAAAAGGAAATGGAAACGCTGGTCAAGCACGGCTACACCCGGGCGCGCATTGACGGCGAACTGGTCAGCCTTGACGACGAGGCTTTGATCGATCTCGACAAGCGCAAGAATCACACCATCGAAGTCGTGATCGACCGTTTGCTGGTGAAGCCGGGGATCGAACACCGCCTGGAAATGTCAGTCGGCCTGGCGATGAAGCTGGCGGGCGGTCTGGTGCAGGTCGCCGTCGTCGGCGGCGACGAGCAGCTGTATTCCGAAAAGCTGGCGTGTCCGGATTGCGGCATCAACGTGCCGCAACTGGAGCCGCGCTCGTTTTCGTTTAACAGCATGTATGGAGCTTGCCCGGAATGCCACGGTCTCGGAAGCAAATATGATTTCGATCCGGCGAAGGTGATTACCGACTGGTCGAAGCCGTTGCTCGAGGGCGCGCTGGGGCCGGGTTCGGCGTCGCAGAATCTGATTCATCAGTTGCAGATTGTGGCGGCCGCGTACGGAATTAATTTGAGCACGCCGTTTGAGAAACTTCCCGAGAAGACCCAGGACTTTCTGCTGAATGGCGAGCCGGGGCGCGGCGGCAAGACCGGCTTTCACGGAATCTTCGGATATTTGAAACAGAATCTCGAGGAGTCGACCTCGGAGGGTTATCGCGACTGGCTGATGGATCATATGTCGGCGACTGAGTGTCCGGCTTGCCAGGGCAAGCGGTTGCGGCCGGAGAGTCTTGCGGTGAAAGTGAACGGTATGTCGGTTGGTGACTTCACCGCGATGCCGGTCGAGCGCGCGCTGAAAGTGGCCGAGGCCATCAAGTTGGTGGGGCGCGAGGCCGCGATCGCCGGGCGCGTTATGCACGAAGTGGTGGAGCGGCTGCAGTTTTTGAATGCTGTTGGCCTGGGATATATTTCTCTTGATCGTTCGGCCGCGACTTTGTCGGGCGGCGAGGGACAGCGCATTCGGCTGGCCACGCAGATTGGATCGAAACTCCGCGGCGTGCTGTATGTGCTGGACGAGCCGTCGATCGGCCTGCATCATCGAGACAACGACCGTCTGCTGACGGCGCTCGAAAATCTGCGCGATCTCGGCAATACGGTGCTGGTGGTCGAGCACGACGAAGAGACGATTCGGCGGGCGGATTATGTGGTTGATCTCGGGCCAGGCGCGGGACGGCACGGCGGCAGCTTGGTAGCGCATGGTACGCCGACGGAAATCATGCGTGATCCGAATTCGCTGACCGGGGCGTATATCTCGGGGCGGACGTCGATCGCGATGCGGCCGGAGCGGCGGCATGCCAACGGCACGGCGCTGACGATTCTGGGCGCGAAAGAAAATAATCTCAAGAATCTGGACGTGACTTTTCCGCTGGGAGTGATGACGGTCGTGACCGGGGTCTCTGGGTCGGGGAAGTCGACGCTGGTGAATGACATTCTGTATCGTGCGCTGGCGCGGCAGCTTTATCGCTCGCGTGAAAAATCGGGCGAGCACAAGGCAATTTCCGGTGCGGAGTACATCGACAAAGTTATTCGCATCGACCAGTCGCCGATTGGGCGCACGCCGCGCTCGAATCCGGCAACCTACACCGGAGTGTTCACGCAGATCCGCGATTTCTATGCCATGCTGCCGGAAGCGCGCGAGCGCGGTTACAAGGCGGGACGTTTTTCGTTCAACGTTTCCGGTGGGCGCTGCGAGGCATGCCAGGGCGAGGGGCAGCGCCGCATCGAAATGAATTTTCTGCCCGATGTATACGTGCTGTGCGAAGTCTGCGGCGGGCGGCGTTACAACCACGAGACTCTCGCGGTGAAGTACAACGGATATTCCATTGCCGACTTGCTTGAGATGCCCGTGTCGGATTCGCTGCCGATTCTCGAAAACATTCCGCAAGTAAAACAAAAGCTGCAGACCTTGGTCGACGTGGGACTGGGATACATTCATCTGGGCCAGTCGGCGGTCACGCTTTCCGGCGGCGAGGCGCAGCGCATCAAACTGGCGCGTGAGCTCAGCAAGCGGCAAACAGGGAAGACCTTGTATCTTCTCGACGAGCCGACCACGGGCTTGCACTTCGATGATGTCAAGAAACTACTCGACGTGCTTCACCGTCTAACTGATTTGGGCAACTCGATCATCATTATCGAACATAATATGGATGTGATTCGCAACGCGGATTGGATCATTGATCTCGGCCCCGAGGGCGGCGAAGAAGGCGGACGCATCGTGGCCCAGGGTACGCCGGAAACGGTGGCGCGGGTGAAGAAGTCATATACCGGGCAGGCTCTGGCGGGGTATTTTGGAAAAGCAGTGACCAGTTCCCGGTTGTCCGTGGTCAGTTAAAGGAATCTCTTGTCATCTTCCGATAATCCGCAGTTTGAGCCGCAGCCCGGAGTGAGTGTTGAGCCAGTTGTGTCGGGGACAATCGAGCCTGATCAACTGCAGTCGCCTCTAGTGAACGCAGCACGAATTCCAACCGCGCTGGCCCCGATCGAGAATCCTGTATGGAATGGGTGGGACGTGCTGTTGATCGTGGGCCTGACATTTGCGGCAATGGTCGTGTTCCAGGTGGGACTAACCGAACTGGCGATGCGGTTTTGGTATCGGCACGAGACGTGGATCGAAGTGGCGCAGAAGCCGATTTTGTTGATCGTCTCGCAGTTTCTGATTTACGCGGTGGTGGCCGCGAGCATGGTGATGCGGGTCGAGGGCAAATACCATGTGCCGTTCTGGCGGGCGATTGAATGGAACTGGCCGCGGTCGGCGTGGATGTATCTCGGATTTGGGGCAGTGACGCTGATCGTGCTTGGGTTACTGCAGAACCTGTTGCCCATGCCCAAGGACACGCCGTTCGAGCATCTCTTCGATCGCCCGCGCGACGCGTATTTACTGGCGATCATTGCTGTCAGTTTTGCGCCGCTGCTGGAAGAATTATTTTTTCGTGGATTTTTATATCCGGTAGTCGCGCGGCGTTGGGGCGCGGCCTGGGGAATCTTTCTGGCCGCGCTGCCGTTCGCGCTGCTGCACATGCAGCAATACGGATACGCCTGGGGAATCGTGCTGGTGATCTTTATCGTTGGCGTGGTCTGCGGCATTGTGCGTTATGCCACGCGCTCGGTCGGCGCCAGTTTTCTGGTGCATGTGGGTTACAACGGAATCCAGATGATTGCCGCGCTGGTGTACACGCACGGGTTTCGGCATATGGAGAAGGCGGCCGCGGACATCGTTTTTCTGCGCTGAGCGGCTCGGTTTCGGCTTTGCTGTACCGAGGCGGCTGTCGCCACATGGGCATCTTGCTGCGAATTTACTTTACCGTCACAGTCAGCAACTGCGCGCCGCTGACCACGTAGTCGAGCGATGGGGTCGCGGTTTCATCGACGCTGGATTCTCCGCTCACGATCATCTCCTGGTTCCCGCGCATGCCGTCCATTACATTCATGATTGAGATAGGCAGCGTGGGCATGACCTTGTCGGCGACGCGGGCTTCCGGGTCAGCTTCCAACAAAGAAACGTAGAGGCGATTGTTGGTGTGCTCTTTGTTGAGCAACGCAATCGTGGAGGCCAGGTCGAGCTTGCGGCCGAAGGCGGGATTGGTGCGGCCCACGCGGTCGAGAGTTTCGCCGTCGCTGACCAGAATGTGCAGCGTGCCTTTGCTGGCCGACGTGGGAATCTTTACCGGAATCTGGCGCACAATGCGTTCGCCGCGATAGGGGGCGAGTACGGTTTCAACCATGATCTCGTCGCCGGGGCGAGCTTCGCTGACGTCGGTGCGGGCGCTTTCGAGGCGGGCCCAGCGGCGTTCGCGGACCAGATCGAAGTCGAGCTTCACGCTTTTAACAGCGGGAGCGTTGTAAGGATTGTCGTAGATGCGTCCAAAGCGCTCGCCGAGCGACATGGCGGCGGACATGGCCGCGGGCTGTCCGCCCTCGGTGGGCACGAACATGTTTTTCAGCGAGACTTCCGGAAATCCTTTGACGTTGATGCTGCCGTTCAGGCGATAGGTGATCTCTTCGCCGAAATCATTCACTCCGTGCAGCGAGTTGAAAACCGTCGCCATCAGGGCGACCGGACTCAGGCGCGGGTTGTTCAGAACTTCGTAATGAAACTCTTTTTGGCCGCTTCCGTTGTGGATGGTCAGCGTGACTGGAATCATGTCGGCCTGTTTGTTGAACACGCCCATGATGCCGGTGTGGCGATCCTGAACGAAAACTCCCGCCTGCTCGGTTGTATTCACGATCTTGAAAGCATTCAGCGGCGAGGGCAGTGTGGCCAGCACCTGCGCCTTGTTCATGGGCAAATCGACCGAGCCGAATTGCAGAAGAGGATGTCCGCAGGCCAGCAAGCGCTGCGGATCGATGTAGGTGACCGTGCAAGTGGCCGCGATGTCGAGGTCGCCGCGAACCAGGATTGCGCTTACGGCTGAGCCGGCTTCGAGCGGCTCGGGCTGTTTGTCTTCACTCACTGAGCCGGCACCCATGACGGGGACAATTCCTGCGGAGGCGAACTGTGCGGCGAAGCGGTGAACCGTGTCTTCGGAAAATCCAGTGAAGACCAGCGGCGCATCGATCGGCTTAAGATAGTTGGCGAAGCCTTCATCCGACTGCGTCGCCGAATTCGGAAGGGAAGCGGCGTCGCCGGGAGCCGCGGTCTTTCCCGCTGCGTTGCTCATGCCAGGCTTGGTCGCTGTGGCCTCTTCCGCCGGAGATTTATCGAGAGCGTTAATCTCCAGCATGTCGGCGATGGGTGTGACCCCGGCGATCGGCTCTTTCGAGAATTCGCCGATGCGGAAGGCGAGCGCGCCCGCCAGTTTGCCATCGAGATAAACCGGACTGCCGCTCATGCCCGCCACGACGCCGGTGTATTCCACTTTGGCCCCGTGCAGACGGATCAGAATAATGTCGCCCTTGGGACCGTTCACATTGTGCAGAACGCCGAGAACCTCCACGTCCATCGACTCCGGCTTGATGCCCTGAAACACAGTCAGGGCATAGCCGTGCATGCCGGCGTGGATCCGGTCCACCGGGATGGTGGCCTGAGTCACTGGCTGCGAGGTTTGGGCGGACAGAAGTGCGGTGGATAGGGAAGTCCCCAGGACGAGAAGCGCAAGAACCACTTTTCTCATTCAATGCCCCGACGCGGGATCAAGACAAAAAATCCCACTACAGATTAGACTCAGACCAACTGCGACTCGTTGCACGGAGGGGAAAGATCTGGGACCGGGCAAAACATCCCAATTGCGAATCCTTGCGTCTATACTAGCACAGAGACTTTTTGGGGTTCACCATGTTTAATCGTTACAAAGAGAAGACTTTAGAGCTCAGAAATCACAGCCGTCTGGGAGCAATCCCCGCCCTAGCGGTGGGTCTGGTACTGGCGGTCGGTTCGCTGCCCGTGGCGGCGCAAGACCAGTCGAGTCAGACGCCTGCGACGCAAACTCCTTCCCAAACTTCTTCGCAGACTTCTTCCCAGCCAGCGGACAATGGCAAACCCAAGCAAGACGTTCCCGACGATGCGGGTGGTCCAACCGACAGCGTGGGCCCGTATGCGATTCCGAAGAAAAAAGCCGAGGAAGCTCCGCCACCGCCGCCCGTCGCGCCGAAAAGGCTGGAGGACGTCCCCGACTATTCGCTCAAAGTGAACGTGCCGCTGGTCAACGTGGACGTCTCGGTCATCACCAAGGACGGGCAGTTTATCCCCGGCCTGAAGCAGGGGAATTTCCGCATTCTCGAAGATGGAGTGCAACAGCAGGTTACGCACTTCAACGTGTCCAAGGCTCCCATCACAGCGGTGCTGCTGGTGGAGTTCGCCAACACCAGCTACATCTTTCTGAGAGATGCGCTTGAGGCTTCCTATGCGTTTGCCGGATCGTTGAAGAAGGACGATTGGATCGCGGTTTCGTACTACGACATGCAGCCGCACATCCTGGTGGATTTCACGCAGGACAAGCACGCGGTGCTCGGAGCGCTGAACCAGCTGCGCATTCCAGGCTTTTCCGAGACCAACGTCTTCGACGCCCTCTACGACACGCTCGATCGTCTGGACCGCGTGGAGGGAAAGAAATACATCATTCTGGTGACGACCGGCGTCGACACTTTTAGTAAGTTGACGCTGGACAAAATCCTGAAGAAGGTCAAGGACACGCAGAACGTGACCATCTTCCCTATCAGCGTGGGCTTCATGTTGCGAGAATATTGCGAGACCCATCCGGCGGGTTATTGTCGCAACACCCATGGCATTGGCATCCCGGTCGGCCACATGGATTACCTGCAGGCCGATAACGAGATGCGAACCTTTGCGTCCATGACCGGTGGCCGCGCCTACTTCCCGCGTTTTCAAGCGGAGTACAGCGAGGAGTTTCAATCTATTTCCGAGGACATTCGCAATCAATACACAATTTCGTACGCTCCCACCAACGCGAAGCTCGACGGAACCTATCGCAAGTTGAAAGTTGAAGTTGTCGGGCCGGATGGCGGTCCGCTGAAAGTCACGGACCAAAAAGGCAAGAACGTGAAGATTGAAGTGGTGGCGCGTGATGGGTATACGGCTAAACACACGGTGGACTAGCGAGCTCTTGCAGAGTCCCACCGCTTGACCACGAGTTGCACTCTAAACAATAAGTGCTACTAGGATGAATTGAGTATGACCGTGGTGGTACCCGCTCCGCCTGCGCCCGACTGTAGGTTAGTGCGCATGAAATAAGTGGTCGAGCAGAACGAAAACGCCTGCGCCCACGAAGACAAGCAGCGCCATTTTCATGGCCGGCTCTTTGTTGACCTCGGGAATCAGATCGGAAGCCGCAACGTAGATCGTGACTCCTGCCGCCAGCGGCAGGCCTGCAGTGACGTGATGGCGAAACAAGGCCATGGTGAGTACTCCGGCCAGAGTAGATCCCCCCAGAACCACTGAAGCTCCCCAGGCCGTGCCGCGGCTGCGCCCGCTGGCCAGCATCACCGAACTCACGGTGAAGCCCTCGGGAATTTTGTGCAGAAAAATCGCGAGAAAAATCAGCCACCCCAGCCAGTTCGAAACCAGAAATCCGGAAGCGATGGCGATGCCGTCGAAAAACGTATGAATGATCAGGCCCAGCAGCACGGAGTAGCTTTTGTGGGAATGGATAAACTCGTCGTGGTGGGTCTCTTCGCCGAAGTGAAAATGTGGAGTGACGGTGTGTTCGAAGAAATGAATGATCAGGTAGCCGAGCAGCACAAGAAATGCCGCGGAGCGTCCGCGCAGCTCCATACTTTCTGGAACCATCTCAATGAGAGCCGTGGCCAGCATGAAGCCCGCGCCCAACGCCACAAAATAGCGCAGATACCGCCGCTCCCAATGCCGCTGCACAATAATGGCTCCGCCGAAAACGTTGGCGGCGGCAGCGGTCAGGCCGAGCAGAATGCTGGTCGCGATGGGGTGCATTGGTTCCGGGATGATATCAGCTCCAAGCCTGGGAGCCGCTACCCGCTGTGGCGGATGTGCATCACGTCGCCGTCCTGCACGATGTAGTCTTTTCCTTCCAGGCGTAGCGTGCCCTTGGCGCGGGCGTTGGCTTCGGAGCCGGCTTCGAGCAGTTGATCCCAGCGGATGGTTTCGGCGCGGATGAAATGTTTTTCCAGGTCGGAGTGGATCGCGCCGGCGGCTTCTTGTGCGCGCGAATTCGCAGGCACTTGCCAGGCGCGGCATTCGTCTTCACCGGCCGTGAAAAATGAAATCAATCCCAACAGTTTGTAGGTCGTGCGAATCAGGCGCACCAGGCCGCTTTCTTTGAGCCCGTAGCTGGACAGAAATTCCGCGGCGTCGGCATCGCTCATCTCGGCGAGTTCGGCCTCGACCTTGCCGCAAATGGCGGTGGCCGCGGCATTCGGACGCGCGGCGCTCTCGGTCAGATTGTATTTGTTCACCGCCTCGTCGAGTTCCTTGCCGAGTTCGGTCGACTCGCCGATGTTGAGCACGTAGAAAATTGGCTTCTCGCTGAGGAACATGAATCCGCGCAGGCGCTTCTTGTCCTCCGGCGTCATGGCCATTTCACGCAGCGGTTTTTCCGATCCCAGGTGCGCGTTGGCGCGCTTGAGCAGATCGTTTTCTTTCTCCAGTTCCGGTGTCTTCATCTTCTTGAGATCTTTTTCCAGGCGCTCCAAGCGCTTTTCAATCTGGCCTAAATCGCTGACCATCAGGTCGAACTCAACATTCTTAATGTCGCGCAGGGGATCGATTTCTGCCATCAACGGCACGGCCGGATCTTCGAAAACGCGCACCACGTGCGCAAGCGCATCCACTTGCCGGAGATGTCCGACGTAGGCGGTTTCCTTCAGTGCGTCCTGTCCGATCGCTCCAACGTCAACATATTCCACCGAAGTGTGCGTCAGCTTTTTCGGATTGTAGAGCGCGGCCAGGCGGTCGAGGCGGTCGTCGGGAACTTTCGCAACACCGATATGCGCCTCGCGCGGGTTGCTGGCCTGCGCGGAAAGATGCGCCTTGGTCAGGATGCGGAACAGCGATGTCTTGCCTACCTGGGGCAGGCCGATAATGCCGGTTTTCATAAATGGCTCTTGGCTTTTAGCTCTTGGCTATTTGCTACTTCTCGCTCGCTGGATTTAGGGCAGGATGAAAGGCGTGCCTCGGCGAACGTCAGTCAACCTTTCAGGATAAATGATGGGGAGCGAATTGCCCAACCGTCGGGAGCGGGCTTAGCGCCATCCCGAGCGGAGCCACCCTTCAGGCGTAGGGAGGGATCTCGCACGCACGAGACCGGAAGAGGGATATCCCTCGGTCGGCTGAAGTGCGCCGCCTTTCGGGATGACGCCCCGAATGCTTTCGGAGTGATCAGCTACTTACCTGCCGGCTACGTGTGCTGCTGCCGTCGCGGGGACAGTGATCTTCACCGAGTCTGGCTGAGTCCAGATAGGCTTGCCGCTGGTCAGGTCGATTCGGTTCATGGTGATTTTCAGTTGCTGAGGAGCGACTTCGACCAGCAGGTAGTGATAATTAATTTCCTTGCTCTGAAACGGATCATCGGGTGCGCGGTCGATGGGATATGCGTGGGCCGCGCCACCGCCGGAAACAAAATAAGTCACGCCGCCGTGCTCGTGGCGTTCGTAGTTGTGGACGTGCCCAGAAAAAACCACGATGCGGAAACGAGCATGGGCCTGGCGCTCTTCGAGGACTTTGGCCAGAGCCTGTTCGGTTCCGCGCGCGGAGTGTCCGCCGCCGTGCGTCTTCTCGTCCGAGGAACTGGTGTAAGGCGGATGGTGATCCACTACGAACACGAAATCCACATCTGTTGGGACGTGATCGAGTTTATCGGCAAGCCACTGGCCTTGTGGCCCGTCAGCTTCCGGCAAAGAACTGTCGATCGCCAGAATTAGAGTATTAGCGGCCCGCACCGAATAGTACCGGCTGTTTTTCAAATCGGGGAAGCGCTGAAAATAATTTGCCAGCGCAATCTTTTCGTCCCCATGCAAGTCATGGTTACCGAGCGCCGGATAAACCGGAATTTTCTTCTCGCGCCAGATGCTGGTCTCGCTGTCCCAGACTTTCCAGTCGTTCGTGTCAAATCCGTTGTAGACGATGTCGCCGGTAAAACAAATGAACGCCGGGTTTGCGTCGGCAATGGCCTGCACCAGCGCCACACGCACCGGTGGATTCGCCGCCTCGAAATCCTTGGGATCGTGGAAACGGGTATCTCCGTAGGCCACAAAATGAAACGGCGTGCTGACGTCCTGCTTCAGGTCGACGGTCGAGGTCTGCGCGCTCGACTTCTTTGTACAGCAGGCGAGCGCGAGTAGGGTCACGATCGCGAAGAACACGACCGCAGCGCGGGTCAGGGGTGCGGGTTGTGGATTCATAAGAGATTCAACGTGGGGGAATTCTATTTTCCCACCACCAGCACTTCGAACTGCCCGTTTTCCACCGTCGAGAGGAACAGGCGGTGAGTTTTGGGGTCGAGCGCCATGGTCTTGGCCCGCGGCAGAGTCTTCACCGTCTCGATCACGGTGTACTTGTCGGGGCTGTCCTCATGAATCACGGTGACGGTGCCCTCGCCGTTCGAATTGAAAACCAGATTCGTCTCAGGATCGAATGCTGACGCGTCAACGTGATCGCCGATCGGCAGCGTTGCGACAATTTTTCCGGAGTCGGCGTCGACCACGGCCATGACTTTGCTGCGGCATCCGACGAACAGCCGGCGAGTGGCGCGATCCATGGCCATACTGCTGGGCGAGGCGCAGGGAGCTGTGGGCCAGCGCTGCTCGACTTTGAGCTCGCGGGAATTGATTTTCAGAACCTGACTTTCCTCTTCGAGATTGTTGTAGACGAAACCCTTGCCGTCGGCTGCGGCAAATTCCGGTCCGCCATCCAGATTGATCGTGCCCGCGACTTTTCCCGTGGCTGCATCAATCGCAGTCGCACTCTTGCTTTCGCCGTTGAATGCGAACACCCGCGACGTGGCCGGATCGTAGATGATCGCATCCGGCTTCTGCCCGGTGGGAACTTCGGCGATGGCTTTCAGCGTTTTCAAATCGAAGATCGTGACGGTCGATGACTGGCCGTCGCTGACGAACCCGCGGCCGAGTTCGGGAGCGATCGCGATCCCGTGCACACCAGGAGTTTTCGGAACGGTGCCAACCTGTTTGAGGGAATCGATATCGAGCACCTCCACCTGCATGCCGTGCGAGACGTACAAACGCCGAGCGCCTTCGTCGACCGTGAGATAGTCAAAACCTCCGGTGCCGGCAATCGAAATTTTCTTGATGACCGAATAGCCGGTCTGCGCCGGCGCCGAAGCGACAACAGAAATAGTGAATACGAGAATTGCGGACAGAATCGAAAGCGTTCTAGCGCGATTGCGGGAGCCCATCGACATAGTTTTTCCTTCGCACTTCAGTTTCCGTCTCAACGGATACTGCATCTTAGGTGGCGTACCTGAAGGTCTCCTGAATGTCAGGAGACTTTCAGATCGCTCCTGGAATCAGTACTCGCGGCGTGGCTCCCAGCGCAAGCCGAAGGAATAGGTGGGACGATAGTATTCGCGCTGAGTGACGTACCACGGACTGCCGTTGTAAAAGCCAAAGGTCTGGTCGGTGAGATTCAGGCCCTGCCAGAGCACGGTCAGGGTGCGTTGCACACGGAAGCTGGCCTGGGCATCGAGCTGCAGATGGGCGTAGAGATAGTTGTCGCCAAGAGGCCCCTTGGGGCCAAGACCAGCAGGATCTTCACACACGCCCAGGTTGGACTGTGCCTGAGTACATTGCTCCCATTGATACTGATAGATGCTCGCACTGTTGTAGGTCGCACCGAGACGGGCCGAGAATCGTCCTCGGTCATAGGAAGGACTGAGGTTGAACATCGTCGGGGTTTGGCGCTGCAGCGCCGGACTATCGTTTCGAAGAGGGAGCGTGCCAGCGCTCGATCCCGTTCGACTATAGTTCGCCATAATGCCGAACCCGCCCCACGCGCCCGGAAGGAATCCCAGGCGCTGAATGTAGGAGAACTCAACGCCGTAAAGCTTCGCGTTGACTCCGTTGGAAATGTAGGAGAAATTGTCATCCAAGTATTGCGGATACTGAGTGCCCTGGTAGTTAGGATCGAGCAGGTAGTAGATGGGCTGGCTCAACTGCTTGTAGAAGAAGCCAGCCTGGAACTCGCCATACGGCTTCAAATAATGCTCGTAGAGCAAATCGTAATCGTTGGCGTGCTCCGGCTTCAGATTAGGATTGCCCGTGGCAACGGTGTACGGGTTCGTGGTTTGATCCACCGTAACGTACGGCACCATGTCGTAAGGATTAGGACGCGAGATGGCGCGCGCGTAGACGGCGCGAATGTCAGACTCATCGGTGATCCGATACCGAAGCTGGACGCTCGGAAGCGGATCCCAGTACCAGGAGTTCGCCGGCGTGGGCACCGTTTGGGCGTCAAGATTACCCGTAACCGGATCGGTTGTTTGGTTTACCACGAAGCCGAGAATATTCAACTGCGTGGCCTCAATTCGAAGGCCAGTCTGCAGGCGGAAGCGGCCAAACTCGATCGTATTCATCGCGTAAGCCGCTGAGACTCGCTCGGTCAGGTCGAAGTTCGCCGAGTCCGAACTGAACTGGGTCGCTTCTTCATCGAGCGAGTTGTACCCCTGGCTGAGCAGAGAGTTCAGGCTTTTCGTAATCGTGTTGTAGCTGGTGACGGGCCCGAGCGGGTAGGCGTTGAAGTAATAATGGGGATTGCTGAATCCGCTCAGGTAGCTGGCCATCGAGCATTGGGGGACGGCGTTCCCCTGGGCGTCGAAACAATTTGCTCCCGGTTCGTCATACACAGGCGAATAGGCGTCCTGCCCCTTGTGGGCATTGCGAGCCTTGAAGCCGAACTCAAAAGTGGAGAAGTGCGAGGCGACGTGATAGTTCTTGGCCATCGAGAACGCCCCCTGCAAGTTGACTTGCGAGGTTTCGCCCTGGGTGCCATCGTATTCGTTCAAGTAGTACTGGGTCGGATCATAGGTGGGCGCTCCGAAGCAAGAGGGATCCCACTGTGGCAGGTGAAAGTCCGTAGCCGGTATATTTACGCAGCTTGTGAGGTTGTCCGCGGCGCTGCCGGGCACGGTCTTGAATGTCGCTCCCGGATTTCCTCCTGCTGCTAACTCGCGCGAACGCGCCGCCGAAAGTTCCCAGCTTATCCACGAACTGCCGAAGACATGCTTTCCGCCGATTGCAACGCTGGCTGCTCCGTAGTCGGGAGCGCGTTGGGAAGTACTGAATTTTGGATTTCCCCCATCGTTCAGCGAGTAGACCCACTTGTTCCCATAGTCCTTAAAGTCGGAATCGAAGTAATGCAGGTGGAGGCCTGAGATTGGGTCCTTCAGCTTGTAATCCAGCGAACCACCGAAACCATAACGTTTGCGTTGATAGCGGTACTCTCGAATGTCCATGCTGTTGTAGCTGGGTACGGCCGTGTCGTTAAGGCTTGGTTCAATGTCGTCGATGCCGCGGCCGTTGTAGTCGGAGCTGCCGGTGAATAGTGCGCCGAAGCGCTTGTCGTGTCCGAAGCGCTGGCCCACGGTGCCGGTTACCAGGCCGATGTATCGGGTGTTGACGATGGGCGTGAATCCGCCGATGCTTTCCAGTTTCAGGGTGGGGAGGTCGCCGGCTTTCTTGGTCACCAGGTTCACGGTGCCCCCGATGGCGTCGGCATCCTGATTGGCGGCCAGCGTCTTGTTCACCTCGACCGCTTCGACGATGTCCGAGGGAATCGTATCGAGCTTGAACTGGCGCACGTTGTCTTCCGGCGCGGGCAGTTCAACTCCGTCGACAGTCGTGTTGTTCAGCCGGGGTTCGGTTCCGCGGATTTGTACGTACTTGCCTTCGCCCTCGTCGCGCTCCAGGCTGACGCCGGGCATGCGGCCCACGACATCGGCGATGTTCTCGTTCGGCAGACTATTAATTACTCCTTCCGGCATCACATCCAGGATATTGTCGGAGGTGCGCTGTTCGTTGATGGCCTGCGCTACGCCTTGCGCATCCGCGACCACGGTGATTTCCTCGTTCTTGGCGGAGACCTGCATCTGGGCTTCGACGTGGCTCGCCTGGCCAGCGACGACCCTGACCTGCTGGGAGAAAATCGCGAAGCCGACATAGGAAATGGTCAGCGTATAGTCGCCGGGTGCGACGCCGATGAGATTGAACTCGCCCTGCGAATTGGTGGCAGCGGTGATGTCTCCCGGCTGCAATTTGACGCGGGCGCCTGGCAGCACCGCGTTTTGCCGGTCCACCGCGCGGCCGGTGATGGTGCCGGTTTTCTGCTGGCCCATGGCGGCCGTTCCCAGAGATAGCGCGACCGCCAGCGTAACCATGAATCGCAGCAGCGACGGAGCCAGGAAACCGCGAGTGCTCTTCAGCAAGAGACCCTCCTTGAACGTCGAAGTCAGCTATCCGGAGAGTCGACTCTTGCGGCGGGAGAAAAGAAGACTCGCGCGAGGCCGGTATGTCTCCTTCAAGAAACTTCAGTTGTTGAGATGAGGGCAATCCTAGGCAGGCCTTGTGACGCAGAGATGAACGCTTCGTTAATATTTTTTCAGGTTGGCGCAGTTTTACGGGAAGGCGAGTTCCGTTCTAAACTCGCGCTAGGCTTGAGCCGGATTGGGTTTGCCTTCGAGCCTGGAATTCCTAATGAAGCTGCTGATCGTGGAAGACGAAGCGCGCATGGCCGACCTTCTCCACAAGGGACTCACCGAAGAAGGTCACACCGCGACGTGCGCGTCCGATGGCGTCGAGGGTCTGGCGCTGGCGAAGTCTTACGAGTTTGATGTGATTATTCTCGACATCATGATGCCCAAGCTCAGCGGATATGAGCTGGCTCGTCGTCTTCGCGCGGAACAGGTGCGCACCCCCATCCTGATGCTGACCGCGCGCGATGCGGTTCCCGACATCGTGAAAGGCCTCGACTTGGGAGCTGACGATTACATGACCAAACCGTTTTCGTTCGAAGAGCTGGTGGCGCGTCTGCGGGCGGTGAAGAGGCGCGCGCTGGTAGCGCAGGACACGCATTTGCGCGTGGCCGACCTGACTCTCGATCCGGCGAGCAGGGAAGTGCAGCGTGGCGAAGAACGCGTCTCGCTCACTCGCACGGAATACAATCTGCTGGAGCGGTTGATGTACCGCGCCGGCAAAGTAGTATCGCGGCGCGCGCTGGTGGAAGCGGTGTGGGGGTTCGACCGCGATATCGAAGAAAATACGCTTGACGCCTTTATGCGTTTGTTGAGGAATAAGATCGATCCGCCGGGCCGTCCTAAGCTGATTCATACTGTGCGCGGTGTCGGCTACATGATTCGTTCGGACGCGGGCGTGAGAGGGCAGTCGTAGGAATATAGAAATGAGAAGACTCTCCATCGGCCTCCGTCTGACGCTCTGGTACCTGGCCATCTTTGCGCTCGCCCAGTGCCTGTTTGGCGGCGGCATGTGGCTGATCCTGCGACACAATCTATATGACCTGGTGGATGACGGTCTCGAAGCGCAGGTGGACGACGTCAGAAGCTTTATGCAGGCGCAGAAGAAAGACGCCTCGATCGCCAAGCTGCAGGAAGAAGTTAACGAAGCCTACGGCATTGAACATTCCGGCGACTACCTTGCGGTCTACGCCGAAAATGATCAGCTTATTTATCGATCCAAGTTCCTCGATGCGCACCCGTCCGCCCTCCTGCCTCCCGATCAAATCAAGCGGCCGATGACGAGGAGCCGAAGAACTGATCATCGTCCTTACCGGTTCATATTTGAGAGGCTGAGAGAAATCAACGGCCACGTCTACACAGTCGAGATCGGAACTCCGGCGGATGATGTGGTCGGAACGCTGCATGAATTCCGCTTTTACCTGCTGATGTTCGCTCCGCTCATGCTGCTGGCCGCCGCGGGAGGCGGCTACTGGCTGAGCCGCAGAGCGTTGTCTCCGGTAGACGCACTGGTGCGAACGGCGCGTGCGGTGAGTGGAACAAATCTCGACAGCCGCCTGCAGAAACTCGATACCGGAGACGAGCTGCAGCGCCTGTCAGACACGTTGAATGAAATGCTCGACCGCATTGAGTCCGCATTTCTCCGCATCACCCAATTCACCGCCGACGCGTCTCACGAACTCAGGACGCCGGTGTCGCTCATCCGCACCGAAGCAGAATTGGCCCTGCGCCGATCCCGCGGAGAGGCTGAATATAAAGAAGCACTGCGCCACATTTTGCTCGAGGCCGAACGTACCACGACGCTGCTCGAACAGCTCCTGTCGATGGCCCGCGCCGATTCCGGCCGGGAGACGCTCCATCTGCAGCCTGTCAACTTGCGCGATACGCTGCACGACGTCGTGAACGGATGGCAGCAGGTGGCCAGTGTCCGCAATCTGAAATTTTCCGTGGACATGGCACCTTCAGAGTTCGCAGCGCCCAACTCCGATCCGGCGATTGTGGGCATTCAAGACCGGGAAGCCACGAATCACAAGGCTGCGGAGTCTGGCGCAGTCCACTCCGATGCATCGTCATTTGTGATGGGCGACGAAACCCTCCTCCGCAGATTGGTGGACATTCTGCTCGACAATGCCTTCAAGTACACGCCCGCGCCAGGCTGGGTGCAGTTGTCGCTCCGCTCGACAGGCGAGATCGCATTCATCACAGTGCAGGATTCGGGCGTGGGAATCGCCAGCGAAGACCAGAGCAGAATTTTCGAACGCTTCTACCGCGTCGATAAGGCGCGCAGCCGCTCCCAGGGCGGCGCGGGGCTAGGACTGGCGATCGCCCAGTGGATTGTCAATCAGCACTTTGGATCGATCACAGTCGATAGCCGTGCCGGGGAAGGCGCGAGATTTCGCGTCGAGTTGCCCATGATCGCTGCACCGATGATGAAATCCGCAACCAGCGTTAACATATCCAAGATGTCGTAATGGCAACAGCATGAACCGATTCAGAATTATCAATGCAGACGGCACGAGCATATTCAAAATTCCCAACCCCTGCCGTACAATTGTTGCCATAGTATAGAAATGCCTTTCCAAGCCGGGATGGCGGAACTGGCAGACGCAGCGGACTCAAAATCCGCCGACCTTCGGGTCTTGGGGGTTCGACTCCCCCTCCCGGCACCACTCCAGAAACCCAGTGAATACGCGGCTAGCAAGCCCAGCTCTCTGCATGCGATTAGCTTCTGCGGCAGACGTAACGGACATTTTATTTTATCATTCAGAGTCGTAGTCGTATCCCGATGAAATGATTTAGCTTATTCAAGCGTCAGAGCAATGCGTACCTGAACATCTATTACACACTTCCTCGGCGGGAAAGAATTAAGTCTTCCGGTTCTTTCCCCACGGGCCGCCCGGCTGCCAGACTTGGTTTTCTTCGTTCCCATTCAAAACGCCGTCCACAAGTGGCATTAAGAACTCTCGGATGACTTCGATAATTTCTTTCAGCGAAGAATCTGCCCTAAGCTTGCTCTTCCGCAGGAACGCTCGCCATTGCGTCTGCTTCGTTGGAAGTTCATAGAACTCAGCCCGCAGTGCTAGCGGCGAGGATCTCGGCAGAGCCGTGTGCCGGGTCTTGAAAGTCGACTGAATGGCCGCGGCGAGGGTGCCGCCGTCGAATGCGAACCTTTGTGCCAGCACCCAGAGATCGTAGAAGTCCTTCATGCGGCTGTTCGCGACGCCGAGTTTGACCATGGCTTCGAATTTTTCCGCAATCACACTCTCCTTGGAATAGGCGTGCAATTTGGGTGCAGGAAATTTAAGGAGCGTGGGGTACTCCACTTCCTCTGATGCGGGAACAATCGTGTCTCCGAGACCGACGTCAATCTGAAGGGGAACGCGCACATTCCCAAGCCGCGCTTCCATGCGTACCCGAACCCCTTCGTAGGCCTCCTCATCACGGATTCTTTCCACACGAATCTTGTCTGGTAGAAACGTCAGGCCATCATCTTCCACATTTTGCGAGCACACTTCAGAGAAGACTTTTCGGAAGTTGATATCGGACAGCGCCCGTCCGAGCAGATCGAGATCGTGGGTTGGACGATATATCTCTGCGGTCCAGAGTTGCAGCAGCAGAGCACCTTTGAGAACAAATCCGTCTCGATGGGGAGAAATGCTCAAGCGATAGAGGAATCGTTCCAATCCATAACGGGTCAGGACAAGTCCAAAATCTTCCTTGCGTTCGGTCGCCAGATTCAACAACCGCTGTCGGACGGAAGCTGACAGGTTTGCAACAGGCTTCTTCACGCGAGCGACTCCAGGTATGGTTGTATCACCCGTGCCACCCGGCAGACCTTTGCCGCCATGAAGAGTTCGTCCATCGTGGCTTTCCGCTGCCGGTAGCAGTCGCGGAGCGCTTCCAGAGCGACGTCCAGCCCTATCTTGTTGCGGTACTTGAAACAATCGGCGACAGTCTTTGCAGGACCAAATACTCGCACGGCAACCCCCTCGAGTTTCTTCTCCTCGACGCCATAGGAAAGGGCTTTTCCGGAAAAATGCACAACACGCATCAGCGGATAATCCGCTCGTGGGCGACGAGCATTGTGGGCGATCGCTATCCAAACCTCACGCGGCGATTGCGTAGTGAACCCATGGAAGCGCAGCGCAGAGAGCAGGCAGACGACACCACGCGGCACGCGTTTCGCGGCCTCCACAAGCGTATGGTGCTCGGTCACCCGGCTTCCATCAGCCACGTAGAGTCCTCTTCCCACTTGCCGCACTAGCCCGCGGTCCTTCGCCTGACGGAGATATTCCCTTGGGATACCCACCCCGTCCAGGTCGCGTGGCCGGAATACCCCAGCTTTCCTGATCATTCGGGCTACGAGTTCTGCCTTCGAAACAGCCATAACGCCTCTTTACTATATGCATGCATATTATCACAAGTGCAAACACATCGTAAAATAGGACGTCATTTCGATATCGCTACACCGAAAAGCATTGTGGTATGGCCACTCATCGTAGGGGCTGCCGGAGCTATTTCTCTTGAGGCCAGACTCGATGAAAACGATACTGGCGGGGCTTGAGGCGGAGGTCGAGATAAGTGCCTTTGGAATCGGCGGCGAGGAAGGCAGCGTGCTCCTCAGCGGGAACGTCGAAGTATTGATAGACCTCTCCACTTTGTCTAAATTCCAGTTCCAGCACCTGTTGCTCACGAGCATAGCCGATGCTCGCGATACTGCTGGAATCTACAGAAACTCGCTGCATAACTTCTTGGATGCGGATGAAGCTACGAAGTATCAAATGCGGCAGCCTCTGCTTCAAGTTCCCAAGACATCTGTTCGCCGGATCAGATGCGGAGAACGCGCAGCGGTCTCGTTTATGCCGGGAGGAGGGCTCCGTCTAATTCGGACTGATGGATCGTCCGATCCGGAGCGGAAACTGAGATGGTTTCGGGAATCGGGTCATGCCCCTCCCTCTCAATAAACACGTGACGTTTGTGGAAAAAGGTGGAAAGAGATGATCCATGAAAATCCCAGAAACTTACACAGTAACTTTCACACTTTCATATACCGTTTCCGGATATGTCCTGTGTTACCAATAGTTAGCTGAAATACGCAGCGGACTCAAAATCCGCCGACCTTCGGGTCTTGGGGGTTCGACTCCCCCTCCCGGCACCAGTTCAGGATTCCGGCCACGGTCGCAGAGAAGTGAGGCAGAAACGGCGCCGAGAGATCGAGAGTCCGAATGAGCACATCCATGACTCCCGCCTCCACGCCGCCGGGGTCATCGTCGCTGCTGCCTTGCGCCACGGAATAGGCGTCCGGCCCGGGCACGACGAACGCAAGCAGGCCGTTCAGCGTGTCGCGAACAACATCCGTCTCTCCCATGTGGCATCCTCGCTGCTTTTGTATTTCGATTGACCCGCCAGAGGTTTCGAACGCTGCTGAAGTTTGTCGGCACCCGGAGGAGCTTGAGCGAGCAGTAGCGTGCACATCGTAGCGAACAGAGTAACAGTTACCCCTACGGCCCGAAAATTTCTCAGACCAATTATGAAGTGCGACGACATAATGTTCTTCCTCCAGAATTTCTTCCAACTCACTCAAGATCCGCTGCGTGACTTCGATGTCCCCGCTTTCGAGAAGACCGAAAGAATCGGCACCCGATGTCTGTTCCACGGTTGCTGTCCCCCGGTTAGCTCCAGAGTGAGTTCTCAGAACGCCGTGGAGGCCCTACGGCGTAATCGAGACGTACGTGGTTTTGCCCTGCAAACGCTGTGAAGCTGACCTGCGGGTAGATATTGCCGTCCGCACTTGCCTGAACCGTGGCATTTCCAGCGAATTGATTGAAGGTCAAAAAATTCGGAGGAAAGGCTCCAAGGTCCAGACTTACCGCAGAGCGGGGTCCGGCACTGCCCGCGAGGAAACCATCGTTAAGGGGCGTTCCGCTGCAGTCAGCGAGTGAGAACACGACGGTGCCATCGTCGGGATTCTGGGACTGGCCGGCTACTTAATAAAAGAAACCAAGCCCCTCAGAGCTGAACACAAGCGGCGTAGAAATCGTTGCTTGCGTCAGCGGCTTCGACCAATACGCACCCGCAGGGACGAGTCCGGTTTTCGTCATGAACAGATAACCATTAAAGGGCACTCCAACAGTGGGAAGCGAGAGGCTGAAGTTGCCCGATGCATCGGTCGTTGAACTCGTCACCAGGGAATTGTCAGCCCCGAACGCCTGGACCAGAACTCCACTCGTGGGTCCGAATGCGGCACCTGCAGACGACTGCACGGTTCCGCTGATCACTAACGGATCCACCGCGGTTGGGCTGGAATTTCCGACGCAAGAGAAATCAGGCCCCGCATATTGGATGGTGGTCTGCAGGGTCGATGTGCCGGCGGTAGCCGTAAACGTCTCCGTCCCGGCGTTCGAGCCGATGCGGACGAGCGGAAAGCTCACGGTGCTTGAGCCGGCCGGAATGACTGCCGGGCCGCCACCCTGCATTTGAACCTGGCCGCCAAACGTGAGAGTAACGGTTAGATCGGTGGGAACCGGGCTTGCGGTGCCAATCACCATTATTATTTGCCCGGGAATCGTCGAAGCTTGAGTCGTAAGGATCGTTAGCACTGGAGCGGGCGGCGTCCCTCCACTACCACCTCCGTCTAACACGCAATTAAACGTCGCATCACCGGTGCCGGAATACGTCAGCGCAATTAAATCCGACTGAGAATTGCGCGTGCAGGGCAAGCCAACAAGACCGTCAAATGATGAGAGGGCTGGGCCTGCCGGACCAACCTGGCTGAAACGGTGAACCCAGCGACTGGTTCCATGATCCTTCGGATATCCCCGACGATGCCTCCCGGTCGCGGCTTGACGCTGCCTTTTTCGTTTGCATACGACTCGAACGGAACCAACTATGCTGGACGGAGCCCAACCGGGAGTGTGGGAGGATTCCAGGTTCCAACGAGTACGGCCATCTCACTCGGTGGCTGGAGCGAAAGTGTTCCGATCGTCACCGTTTCTTAACTCAACTGGCAGGGGATCGCCGAAGGGGGTGCTCAGGAACCATGTTATGCATTTATTAATTATGTCTACCAAGACTCTAAAGGGAACCGCCACAATTTAAATTTAACCAACTATAAGGGGAACACTCAGGACAGCCCGTGCACCGAATCGTCACCAAACCTCAAATACTGAAAAAAGGCCATCGCACAAGTTCGTGTAATCGGGATTTTCGGGGGCTAAGCGTGCTGATGAGGGTCAAGTTGGCCCAGTCGCGCCGCCGGCCTGCGTTGCGGATGCATACGGTCTCGGCGTGTGCAGTGTGGTCTCCACTCTGCAGGCGCAGGTTGTGGCCGCGAGCGATGATTTGTCCTTGAGGGTCAGCCAGAACCGAACCGATCGGCAATCCGCCTTCGCGCAGACCTTTCCTGGCTTCTTCTAAAGCTTCCTGGAGTAGTTCCTGATCGTTTATTGGTAGACCGATTTTATTAGCTTCCAGCTGCCGTTGAAGCACTCGATTTTAAGGCCTTGTTCGCGAAGCCGTCTGGAATGCCTTCATTCTGTCAGTTGAGCGGCTTGCTGATCCAGTGGTCGGTAAAGGTTGAGTGCTGGATGGAGGATTCGGTCTTGCGCATGTGGCACGTGGTGCAGTTCTTTGTGCTGACGGGGCAGGCTGCGCCCGGGTGATCGGTGGTGATTTTTGCGCCGGGATGACTCACGTGACATTGCAGACAGCGTGAGTCATAAGCTGCAGCGTCGTGCTCCAGCGGTTGATGGGGATCGTGGCAGGCAACGCAAGTGAGCCGAGCATCCGGTTTACTCCAGCACTTGCTGTTTTCAAGGCGGAAGGCGGCGAAGCGGAGGTTTAAGGCGGCAAGACCTGGGTTGGTCACAACATCTTGCCAGGTGCGATGGCAGGCGCCGCAGAAATCCACGCTGGCGACGGGATCGAGGCGGCCGGGATTCATGATCAGTTGCGCGCCGGGATCCTGCTGCCCCGAATTCATGGCGACGACGTGATTGGCGCCGGGGCCGTGGCAGGCTTCGCAGGTCACGCCCGGCACCGCTTGATTTGTATCCAGCTGATTGGTGGTTATTGAGGCCGTAGTATGACAGGCAAAACAGGCACGGGTCTCAGCCGGAGGCATGCGACGCCCCGCGGCTGCATCAAGGCTGGCGGGCGGGTCGAGAGATTGCCCGGGAGTGATATTCAGACCGTGCGACGACGAGAAAAAAGTCACATGGCTTTCGTAGTGACCGCCGTTTTTTTCATAGACGTAAGTTTGGCCCAGGTGACCGACGCCAAAAGCCCACTGCAGCGCGACGGAAAGCGCCTTGCCGTTTCCGGCAGAGACGTTCAGAACGCTTTTGCCGGCTTTGGTGTCGATCTGCTCCCGGTAGCGGCCCAGGCGGTAGGAGAGATGGTCATGCTGGCGCAGGATTTCGGAGTCGCCGGCGCGAACCGCGGCGCTGGCCATGGCGTGTTTTTGCTGGCTCGCAACCATGGCGGCGTGACACTTCGCGCACACTGCAGTGCCCACGTAACTTTCTCGTGCCGCGTCGCCTTTGGTGGGCCACCATCCGGGCGATTGAACTCGGGAGGCGGTCAGCATCGACGCGCCGGAAACCGAAGTTTGGGCGGAAGAGGTTTGGCCGAGCGAGGCAGCGACTGTAGCACAGATGACGAGCGCGCACAGCTGAGCGATGGACCTTGGACTGCGACCAATCACTGCGCCCGTACGCTCACGAGGTCGGCTCCAACGGGAACGCCGCGGGCGATCTTGACGCGGACCAGCGCCTCGAAGGGTTTGATCGCTGAGGAACCGGAGTTCGGTATCTCACGCAGAAGTTTTTCTACTGACTCCTGGTTGCAGACGAATTCCACCACGCCTTGCGTCCCGAAAGTTGTGGTTCCTGCCAGAATCATTACGTAGCGCCCCGAGACCATTCCAGGCACCAGCACGACGACCGCATAGTCTTCCGTCAGCGGAGCCGATGAGGGACTGGCGAGGTAGCGGGCGGACTCTCCGGGCTTCGGATGTTGGTTGGCGATGGACAGATCTCCCTGCCGGGGACCTGAGGCCACTCTTTGAAAGACGAACTCGTGCATGAAGGGAATGTCAGCCAGGGCAAGATTCTCTGAAGGCGAACCAACAAAAATCAGGTTGTTGTCTTTGACGTCGTCGAGTGTGAAAAGGCTGCCGCGCTTCACCAGTATCCTGCGGCCGAGGGTTGCGAACGCCTCATCGAGGGCGTGAATGGCCAAGACTTCGCCAACGCCGGTGTAGTGGTCATAAACTGCGCTCTTGGAATCGTTGCGCGAATTGTAGTAGCGCATGCCGGTTTCGGGACGTCCGACGAAGGCGGCATTGCTGTAGATGACCCAGGGTTCATCGACTCCAGAAATAAACGGCCGCCAGAAGGACGCCAGGGGCCCGGCGGGATGAGTTGCCGGTGCGATCACGGATGTCTCGGTCGGCTTGCGGTTCCAGAGGACGCTGGCCAAGACCACGAGCAAAATGAGGAGGCTCAGCAGCAGGATAGCTGCGCCGATCCGCCAGCGCGCCGGGACGGTTTCGACGATCGGACCGGGAGTCGGGCGTGGGGGCACGGCTACGGGAACGGCGCGCGGTTCAATCGACCGAGCCTCGAATATAAGGTGGTAGTTGCCTTTGGGAATCCTGACTACGATTGAATCCGAGGCACCTTCTCCGGCGTAGTACTCGGCCAGCTTTAGGCGGAGGCGTCCGGCCTGGACTCGGATGGTGGAATCGGATTGGGGATCGAAGTCCGGGCGCCGTCCATAGACCTCGGTGGCGATTTGATATTCCTTCAGCGGGGCGTCGGGGTGGTCGATGGACTGTTTGGCCAGATATTGCAGAAGGCGGCAGAGGGATTCGGAGCCGCGCAGGCTATGACTTTTAATAATGTTATCTATTTGTTGGAAGAACTGTTCCGGACCTGCGGCGAAAGTGTTTGTTACAGCCATGTTCCACCGACGTAACGGGGATCGTATCCCGATATAACAAGGGCATTTTACTCCCGTAACTCGGTGGAAACCTAGTGAAACCTCCTAACTAGATCGATGTTGTACGAAATTTGCAGCTGCGAGAACACTCGCGGGAATATCCAACCTCGCCTGCGTCCTGAACCGGAGGGTACCTTTGAAGACTCGACTCGTTGCGTCGCTTATGCTCGCCCTGTGCTTCGCCGGAGTTGCGCTGGCCCAGACGGACACCGCCCGTCTTTATGGAACGATCACCGATCCGACGGGGGCCGTGTTGCCGAACGCCACCGTAACCGTTACCGACACGGCGACCGGACGGGTGGTAACCGCGAAAACGGGCGCCGCCGGCGAATACACGGTTAGCGCCCTTCCTGTAGGGAGATATCACGTTGAGGTGAAACAGGAGGGATTTAAGACGGCGAGTGCCGACGTTGCCCTGGACGTTTCCCAAGTCCAGGAGATCAGTCTGAAGTTGGAAACCGGAGCTACCTCGACCACCGTGGACGTCACCAATATCGTGCCGCTGGTCGATACCGCGACGTCCAGCGCGGGCGAAGTGATCCAGGGGCGCCAGGTAGTCGATCTTCCGCTGAACGGCCGCAACTTCACGGCGCTGGCCTTGATGACTCCCGGCGTCAGCCGCGGGGCTTACGCCAACAACGCTGGCGGCATCGGCCCTGGGGGAAGTGGGCTAAACCCGGCAGCCGAGACTTGGCGCAACTACGATTCGGGGGGAGGCGCATTGGCGGTAAACGGCCTGCGACCTCAGGCGAACAACTATATTATTGACGGCATTGACAACAACGAGTCCTTAGTGAATACGATCGTCATCTTCCCGGCGATCGAAGACATTGCGGAGTTCAAGACCACAACCAACGTTGCGCCGGCAGAGTTTGGGCGCGCGGGAGGCGCCCTCGTTCAGGTTGCCACCAAGTCCGGAACCAACAACATCCACGGCGCAGCGTACTGGTTCAACCGATCCAAAATCGGCGCCGCGGACGTGTTTGACTACACCGCCGAGTCCCAGTGTACTTTCCTTGGCGAGTCCGGCTGTGTGGCCCTTCCGAGTCTCAGCCGCAACCAGTTCGGCGCGTCGCTGGGCGGCCCCATCTGGAAGAACAAGGTATTTGCCTTTGTGGATTACCAGGGTTGGCGCCAAGTCTTTCCGGACGGCGTTGACAGCACCCGAGTACCGACGGCTCTGATGCGCACGGGCAACTTCACTGAGTTGCTTGCGCCGGGTAGCGGCACTGCAACGTCTACCCCCGATTACGCAGTCTGCCCGAACTTGTACTCGCTGGTGGGCAGCACGGAGACCGTGATGCCGCAATTTTCCTCCGGCCTCGGATATGTCTACAGTCCTCAGACCTGTCTTCCTTTTGGTTGGGTAGGAGATTCCACGACTGGGTCGGCTGGCCCGAATATCAACATCATTCCCGCAGGTAACCAGGTTGGGCCCGCTATCAGCTATCTGAACTTGTTTCCACTCCCGAATATCGCGAGTGCGAACGTTGCGACTAACGACACCAACTTCAGCCAAGCACAAAAGAACGTCGTCAATGAGAACGATTACGACGCGCGCCTGGACTTTGTGGTCACTTCCAAGGACACAGTGTTCGCCCGTTACAGCCTGGGCACCGATTTCCTGAATGGCACACAACTTCTGAGTGACTCCACTCACAATCTGCCCTCGGGTGGCGGCACCAACCCGTCTCATCCGCGACAGGCTGGCCTGGGCTGGACGCACATTATCAGTTCTTCCGTCATCAACGAGTTTCACTACGGCTACATTCGCGATCTTCTGGGTTACCAGCAGCCGAACGGCAACATTCCGACGGCGGCCAACATCGGCATTCAGAATGCCAACACTTCTCCGCTACTCGGCGGCATGCCGATCATCGGTGGCTGGTATGGGAACCTGAGTTATATCGGGGACGGCGGCCCTTATCTGGTGGTCGAGCCCACTCAACAGTTCTCCGACTCAGTGAGCTGGATCAAGGGGAAACACAGCTTCAAGTTTGGCGCCAGCATCATTCATCGCGACGTGAATTGGGACCAGGGGAACAACGCCAAGGGCTACTTCTGGATCGACGATGGGAGCTTCGGCGCCTACCCTGCACCAACGTCGCACCACGGAACCTTCACGGGCTATGAGGACTCAGAACTGCTCGCAGGGTTCATGGGCGCCTACTCGGTGGGCGCATTTAGCGGATACTTTCAGACCCGCAGCTGGGAGAATGGCTTCTTTGGGCAGGACGACTGGCGTGTCAATCACAAGCTGACACTAAACCTGGGACTCCGTTACGACATCCTCAGCTGGCCGGAGGAAGCCAACAATCACCAGTCCAATTTTGATCCTGCGACGGGCGAGTTGGTTGAGGCTGGAGCCAGCGGATGGCCCAAGGCCCTGATCAACACTCCGAAGACGGATTTTGGTCCGCGCCTGGGATTTGCTTACGATCTTTTTGGCACCGGCAAAACTGTGCTCCGCGGCGGTTATGGGCTGTTCTACTATTTGGACCGCGGCGGCGTGGGCAACGAGCTCTCCAACAACCCGGACTTTAACGGCACTTCGACCTACTATGCCTGTCCGACAGCGACGACCTGCGCGAGCGGCTACCGATTTGCGTTCACCGGGGCAGCGGCGAACGGAGCCACCGATCCAACCACCGCCACGGCAGCTCTTCCGGCGAAAGTTGGCATTGCCCCGGATGCGGTGAACATCAACACAAACGTGATTTACTATCCCAAAAACAGCCCGAACTCGCACATCCAGCAATGGAATTTTCAGCTGGAGCAGGCATTGGACAATCAGACCTCGTTCGACATAGCCTACGTTGGAACGAAGATGGGAAATCTGGCTACTACGTTCAACGCCAACGCCACTGTTGCAGCCGGTTTAGGCTCGAATGCCGGGTCAAGCTGGTTTCCGGTCGGGGGTGCGCTCAACTCGAATGGTGTCGGCGCGATCACTTCGACTGAGATGATCGGCAGCGGAACTTACAACAGCCTGCAGACGAAACTGACTCGCCGCCTGAGCACCGGGTTGCAAGTCACGGCGGCCTACACCTGGTCGCACACCCTGGATAACTCGGCCTCCGCGTTCGGAACATCCGGCGGGGTCTTGGTGACTAACAACGGAGTTCCGCTGCTGCAGTATGAACGCGGCAATGCGGATACGGATCAACGCCAGCTCTTTACCTTGAGCTCCCTTTATGAGCTCCCTTTTGGACGCGGAAAAATGTTTGCGCATGATGTTCCGAGGGGCCTGAATTACGTGATTGGCGGCTGGCAGTGGAACAACGTAGTAGTGCTGGCTAGCGGCACGCCGCTGGACATCACGGGGGCACCGAGCAGTGCGAATGGGCGTCCGGACTACCACGGGGGTTGCACGACTGGCTCTTCCTGGCAGATCGACCCGGCTACGAACCTGCCGGCAAAATATTGGATCCGGTGCCCCGGAGCGGGAGCATTCACCGCCCAGACACCGCCGGCGTTCACAGCTCCGGCCGGCCTGGTGGGCACGCTGCCCCGGAATGCCTTCCCGGGACCGGGGACCCACTCCTGGGACATGTCGCTGGTAAAGAACATCACGATCAGCGAGCGAGTGACGACGCAGCTGCGCGCCCAGGTTTATAACGTGACCAACACGCCACAGTTCCAGAACCCGGACACCAACTACAGCAACGGCGATTTCGGGCAACTGCTCAACGCTCGAATCGCTCCCCCGAATCGTGAGTTCGAACTTGCGATACGCGTGTCCTTCTGAGCATGAGCGCAGAGCCAGGAAGCGGATCCGCTTCCTGGCCCTTTCTTACTGACCTGCTGGCTCCACGTGGTTGCGTGTGGTCGGCCAAGCCCGGCTTCCGATCATGGCTATGAAAAACAAATGCGCCCTGGCGCTGGTACTGGTATGCCTATTTGCGCTGCCTGCGATCTCGTCGGCACAGGCGCCGGTGGTTCGCAAAGTCGAGCCGCCGAACTGGTGGGTGGACTACACCCCAGAGCTGACGCTGCTGTTGACGGGTGAAAATCTGAGCGGCGCGCGGGTGGAGAGTTCGTCCAAGGGCGTGAATGCGCTCGGCCTGAAAGCTTCCGCCAACGGGCATTATCTTTTCGTTCGCTTGGCGATCGGTTCCGATGTGCAGCCGGGAACGGTCTCGTTGAGCTTGATCACGTCGGCGGGATCGACGGCGGTCTCATTGCCGCTGCTGGCGCGCGGCGATTCTCGGGGCCGCTTCGAAGGTGTTTCCCCGGACGACGTGATTTATCTGATCATGCCGGATCGCTTCGCCGACGGCGATATGGCGAACGACCGGCCTGCGGGCTCGAGTGCAAAATATGATCGCGGCAATCCGATGGCATATCACGGTGGCGACTTGCGCGGCATTCGAGAACATCTCGGGTACCTGCGCGAACTCGGCGTCACAACTTTGTGGCTGACTCCGGTCTGGAAGAATACCGACTCCGATTACCACGGATATCACGTCGTCGATTTCTACGCGCTCGACGATCACATGGGGTCGATGGCGGATTACCAGGCCCTGGTGAACGATGCGCACCATTTGGGTATGAAGGTGCTGATTGATTACGTGGTCAATCACACCGGCCCGCATCATCCCTGGGCGAATGATCCGCCGACGCCGACGTGGTTTCATGGCACGCCGACTCATCATCTCGAGCCAGACTACACATTCAACGGGCTAGTCGATCCGCATGCTTCGCCTCGCGAGTATCTCAATACGCTCGATGGCTGGTTTGCGGGGAGGTTGCCTGATCTGAATCCGGACGATCCTGAGCTCGCAACTTATCTGGCGCAGAACGCGATGTGGTGGACTGAGACGGCGCAGCTCGATGGCTTTCGTCTGGATACATTTCCCTATTCCACGCGTCGGTTCTGGAGCGGATGGCACGACCGGTTGCACCAGGTCTATCCGGAGATTAACGCGATCGGGGAAGTGGCCGACGGCGATCCGACCATCACGGCATTCTTCGAAGGAGGACGAAAGCAGTTCGACGGTGTGGATTCGGGGGTTGAAACTGTCTTCGATTTCCCGCTCTTTCATGCGTTGCGCGACGTAGTCGTCAAGGGCGCGCCCATGGGGAAGATTGTCGATGTCCTTCGCGATGATGCACTTTATCCTCATCCGGAAATGCTGGTCACATTCATAGGTAATCACGACCAGATGCGCTTTGTGAGCGAAACTGGCAGTAGTTTGGCGAAACTCAAGGCGGCGTTTGGATTGCTGCTGACGTTGCGCGGGATACCGCAGATTTATTCCGGTGACGAAATCGCGATGCCCGGCGGCAACGATCCGGACAACCGCCACGACTTTCCCGGAGGCTTCCCCGGCGATGCGCACAATGCATTTACCGCCGGCGGCCGGACTGCCGAACAGCAAGATGCGTTCGCGTACGTGCAGTCTCTTCTGAAATTGCGTCAGAGTCACGCCGCGCTGCGCACCGGAAAGCAGTGGCACATCGGATGGGACGATGGCTACTATGCGTTCCTGCGCGAGACGCCGGAAGAAAAGATGCTGGTTGTGTACAACAATTCCGGGAAAACGCGTGAATTGAAAATCCCTGTCGAAGACACCCCGCTCGAAACCGCCCACCAGTTGCAGGCGGTACTCGGAGAAAGTCCCGGGCAAATTGTGGACGGAAAAATTGAAGTTACTCTTCCCGCCCAGACGATCGCCGTTTTCAATGTGCATTAGTCGATCCCAGCGAGTGAACGGGTTGACATTTATTTTCCGCCGACCGAAGCTCGTCTTTATGTGTAGCCATGATCCCGTGGGTTTCTGCAAATCGATCCGGCTCGCGCGGCCTGGAAATCGTATTTGGGTGATCTTGCTGTGCCTTGCGTGGTTCGCGGCAGAAGTGAACCTTGGGGCGCAGCGCGCGACTCATCCCGCCGAGTCGCCCTTGATGCGGCAAATCCAGGAGGCGCTAAGCCTTGACCAGCATGGTGACCGGCACGGAGCGATGAATGTTGCCCTGCATCTGCTGGAGCAGCACCCGGATTACGAGCCGGCGATCAAGCTGAAGGGCATGTTGCTGGAGGAGTCAGGACGCACCGCCGAAGCCGCGGCAACTTACGAGCAGGCTCTGAAACTCGCGCCCAACGATGCCGATGTCCTGTTGAAAACGGGCATGTACAAACTGGCCGACGGCGAGAAAGTGGAAGCCATTCAGTTACTTGAACGCTGCCTTCGGTTTGCTCCCGGCGATGGTGACGCTGAGTATTATCTTGCACAGGCCTACCACCTGAACGGGCAGGACAATCTGGCGCTGCCCGCGATCCGGCTGAGTTTGAAAGCTGAACCCGACAACGCTGCCGTGTGGCAGAAGTATGGAGAATTATTGTGTAGCGCCGACGATTGCGAGCCGGGATTGAAGTGGCTGCTGAAAGCTCAACACTCCGACGCAATGCTGCCGCGCATCGACTACGACATTGCTCTGACCGATTACAAGTTGATGGACCTCGCCGGCACTGCGCAGTACGCGGCGCGCGCGGTCGAAGCGCAACCCAACGATCTTTCCGCATTGGAATTGCTGGCGAACGCAGATTCGAGGCTCGCCCGATGGACCGAGGCCAAGCGGGCCTTCGCGAGCGTTCTGGCCCAAAAGCCCGACGATGTAGACGCGCTGTTCGGGCTCGGCCAGTGCGAATTGGAGTTAAAAAACTACGCCGTCGCCATCGATAAATTGCAATCAGTGTTGCGGCTAGCTCCGGCGCGGCCATTGGCGCATTTTTATCTGTCACGTGCGTATGCTGGGCTGGGCAAGACGGCGGACGCGCAGCACGAAGCCGCTCTGCATCAGCTGATGATGGAGCAGATGACGTTCAGTCAGTCGGTAGAGAGCGACGGAAACGAGAGTCCCATCAAGGCACAAGCATATCAACTGCTGACTGAGCATCATGAAGAAGACGCATTACAGCTTTATCGAAAGCATTTCAAAGGCAGCTCCGCCACTCCCGCCGATGCGTACGTGTTTATTGGAAAACTCTATCTCACGATGGGGGATAAAGCGGATGGCCTGCGCAGCCTGCATCGCGCGTTAGCGATGCAGCCCACCGTTCGCGGCGCTCACACGTACGAGGGTATCCTTGCGCTGAAACTAGGCGACCTTGCGGGCGCTGAAAAACAATTTAAAGCCGAGCTTGCGAACGACCCGAACCATCAGACAGCGATCGCCGAGATGGGAGAAATCCGCTACCACCAGGGGCTGTGGGCCGAAGCCGCTGAGCAATTAGCGAAGTCGAGAACGATGACTCCGGAATTACTCTATATGCTTTGCGATTCCTACTTTCACCTGGGAAAAATATCGGATGCCGACCTGACCGCGGAAACCGTCGATGCTTACGGCCGGAATAAACCGGCAATCATGAAAGATCTGATCGAGCTTTTAGTCCACAACGGGCAGACGGAACTCGCGCAGCGGCTGTCGGCCAACTTGCCGTCGAACTAGCAGGGAAGAAGAACCTTAGTGCGAGGCACTCTCCGTCACAGTGAGAATCTGATCCGCTTTTACGTTTTTCAAAACCTGTTTGATGCCGCTCGGCCAACTGAGTTCAATATTGTCGACGATGGCCGCGGAGCCAAGCCCGAAGTGCACGCGCTTGTCACTGGAAGAGTTGTAGCTGAGCGCCGTGGTGGCTTGGTCGTACTGCGTGCCGAGGGAAGTTGTGAGCCTTACTTTTGTTCCCAGGCCGTCGCGGTTCGATTTGACGCCGAGCAATTTCAGAATGATCCAGTGATTTGGTTCACTGGCGTTCTGCGGGGCGGAGCGATTCATCCAGATTTCTGGGGGGCCGTTCAGAACGGTCACGACGCCATCAATTTTGCCGTCATTGTTGAGGTCGCCAAAGGCCGCGCCACGATGCGCCGCCGGAATCTGAAATGACGCGCCCGCTTTTGAACTCACGTCCTCGAACGTCATTCCGCCCTTGTTGCGAAAGATTCGATCAGGGAGCGCGAATGGCCGGTGCGCCAACTCCATGGCGTTGTCCAGGATGTCTGAGTCGGCGGTGAACAGATCTTTATTCCCGTCGTTGTCGAAATCGAAAATGCCGATTCCCCAGGCGGTGGAGTGGCTGGTGACGGCGTTCAATCCCGCCGAGGCGGCGGCATCCTGAAATTGGCCATCGCCTAAATTCTTGTAGAGGGGAAAGCCTTCTCCGAACATTGCGGTTTCGAAAATGTCGGGCCTGCCATCGTTGTCAATGTCGCGAAAGTCCACTCCCATGCCGGCGACGGCTTTGCCGAATGCGTTGTAGGCGACTCCGGCCGCGAGGGCGATATTGGTAAAAGTTCCGTCCCCGTTGTTGTGCAGTAGATAATTTTCGAACGTGTCGTTGGAGACGAAGATGTCGGTGAATCCATCGTTGTCGTAGTCACCGAACGCGACCCCCATGCCTTTGCCGACATACTGAGAAATGTGGGACGCTTCGGACACGTCGGTGAACGTACCGTCGCCGTTGTTGCGATAAAGAATGTTCGGAGTGCCCAGAAAATCCACTGGCGAACAGTACGCTGGACGCCCCTGCTGCCCGCAGTGAGTCGCGGTTTTGAGGTTGTAGTTGAGATAGTTCACTACAAAAAGATCGAGCAGGCCGTCATTGTTGTAGTCGAACCATCCGGCCGCGACCGACCAGGCTTTGCCGAGTTTGGGGACCATGCCGGCGACGCCGGCTTTCTCAGTCACGTCGGTGAAGGTGCCGTCACCGTTGTTATGAAAAAGCTGGTTGCGGTTGACGCCGGTGACATATAGATCAACGAATCCATCGTTGTCATAATCACCTGCAGCCACGCCCATGGAATAGCCGACTCCCTGCAGGCCGGCTTTTTCCGTCACATCGGTGAAGGTGCCGTCGCCGTTGTTGCGAAAGAGGCGGTTGAAATAACTGGGATCGGTTTTTTCGAGCGACGGGATCGCCGCGCCGTTAGTAAAGAAAATATCGAGCAGTCCGTCGTTGTTGTAGTCGAAGAGAGCGACGCCACCGGTCATGGTTTCAAACGTGTAGCGCTGCGGGCTGACGCTGTTCTTGAGTGTGAACTTAATCTTGGAAGTCTTGATGATGTTTTCGAATCGGATTGCGGAGGGTTTGATTGCCGATGTCACTGGTGCTGCGTTGCTGGCTGCTGTGGCGGGAGATCGGGACTGCGTTGCCCGAGCGGGCATGCGGGCTGAATCGGCTGCGGCCCGTGTGGATTGGCCAGCCAGTGGCAGCACAGTGCATAACAGCCAAAGGATCAGCTTGCGCGTTAGCATGATTCCGATTGCGGCGTTTACTTTCGCCGAGTTTCCGTTAGTCAACGGTGTCAGACTGGACGCCGCGCAGCGCCGGAAGATTTCTCGATTGCGATCCGGGATGGGGTTGTGAGAATACAGATTCATCGGACGCCTTCTGGCGCATTTTACTCCTTCGCCTTCCTTCTGCATTGCGCTTCGCGACGGTGCGCGGATTCGCCGTGCCGGGCGCGATTGATGAGGTGCGGCGGCCCTTCGGTTGGTAAACGGTCGCACAATAGAAAAAGGGCCGATTTTGGATCGGCCCCAAACTGTTGGTGCGAAAGGGGGGACTCGAACCCCCACGGTTTTACCCGCCAGATCCTAAGTTCAGCTCGAACCAAGAATCAATAGTTTAGCGCAGTTTGGATGCTTTCAGATTGGCTAGTAGACATGCGTGTTTCCGTCCTTCGCCCCACCTCGCAACTCAACCTCGTTTGGTTTCCAACCCTAGGAAAATCGCGGCACGTACGGCTTCTCCGCGTCAGTGTCGCCGATGCGTTCTCAACTGACGAGAACAGGCCATAGCGCTCAGAAAATCCCAGTTCACGTCTGCCACCGCCACGGATATGGCCGTCTCCCGGCCAGACCCAGGTCGGTGCCGCCAGAAAAATCGGGCTCAATCCTGAGTCCGGCGCTCGCCGCACCCCATGGCTAAGTTCTTCTACTTGCGTTTTCCGGGCCCGACCCTGATTCGACAGTGGCCCGCGTTGTGCAAGACCGGGGGTGCCAGTTTGTTCGGGAACGGAAACGCTCCGTGTGATCCATGCTGCAACGCGCTTTCAGGGGGCTGTCCGCCAGATATGTGAAGACTTGATTGGCCAATGAACGCTTTGCCTCCCGTGTGGCTCAGTGGTCGGTTGGCTCTATGAAGCGCTGATTGTCGGTGAGGGTAGAGTGCGCTTTTAGTTTGCCGGTTATCTTGACGGAGAAATTCTTGTGGGCCGGTACTTCGTCCACTCCCTCCACGGTGAGGCGGATCGTGAACTCACCGGCTCTCGTGTAGGCATGAGAGACCGTGGCACTATCCGCGCTGGTCCCGTCGCCGAAGTCCCAGTGATAAGCGACTGCGGGCACACCGCCGGCTTCTGACTGCGCCGAGAGCGCAATCGTCTGGCCAGCATCGGCCGCTGACGGCACCTGCGCCGTCACGGTAGGAGCGGCCGCGGCTATGCTCTGGTCGATCAGCTTGATCACTTCAACCGACTGCGGCGGCTCATTCTCCAGTCGCACCGCGCCACCCTCGAGCGCAACGGTCTCGTTCTGGTTGAACACATTCGTTGCCGAGAACGTGTGGCCGGAGGGCAGCCCGAGTTCCGTCAGTTTTAGATTGTGCGAACGAGTCGTGTTCGTCCAGTTAAAGACCGTCAGTATGGCCTGCCGTTCATCCTGGCGGAGGATGAACATACTGGGCTGTCCATCCTCTGGCTCGTAGGTCATCAAGTCAACCGGCGTGGAAGCTCGACCGACTTTGGCCATGTTCAGCAACTCGCCATTTTCTACCAACGCCAGTCGATCCTTCTCTGAACCCAGAACCGGCATGTCATCGCCAATCTCAAACATGCCGCCGGATATTGCGGAGAGCGCGATCGAGGCCTCCGCCGCGGGGAGTGAAATCGAAGATTTTTCGTTGGCCCGCTCCATGAGATGGGTCGCAGTGACATTGAACGCGTCCGGATCATTGACGAAGAAATTACGTTGCATATAGAAGCGGGCAGCGATACCGGACGCGGCATTCTTCGTCCTTTCAAAACTGTGGCCCGTGTCGGCCGAGATCCGGCCCGTGTCCACGATCCCCACCGGGTTGAGCATTGGACTTCCGTCTTTATCCAGGATCACTTCGTCGCCAACGGTATCGCGGATTATCTGGAGGCCAATACGCTGGGCTTCGAGAGCTGTGGTGTTGGGGCGGTAGTGGTAGCCCTCGATTGCGGTGGTATCCATGAAGTCGAGTTTGATGAACCGGACTCCCCATTCGCGGGCGAGCGTTCGGTAAGTGTCGCGCATGTACTGCTGGGCGCCGGGATGGGTTGTGTCCAGCGCATAAAGCGTGTCCGTCTTCTGGTTCCAAACGTCGCCAATCGGGATCGGCTCTCCCTTGGCGTTGTGCACCAGCCAATCCTTGTGATGCTCATAGACCCAAGCCCGCGTGGTCACTTCAAACGGCGCAGTCCACACGCCGAAGGTCAGGCCCTTTCCAACAATGTAATGCCCGACAAACCGCATGCCATCGGGGAATTGGGTTGCATTCGCAGTCGCAAATTCGCCGCGTGCATATTGATAACCTTCATCAATCTGGAAATATTTATAGCCAAACGATTTCAGGTGTTCAGCTTGCCAGTCCCCGTTGGCCAAAACCTCGCCTTGATTGATGGCGCCATAGTAGACGGTCCAACTCCACCAACCGATGGGCGTCTCAGTAGAAACGCGCGCGTGATGCAGGCGACGAATCGCATCACCGTAAGCCAGCAGTTGCGCGTGATAATCCAGTCCGGCCTCAAACAGCAATCGCTCTGACACCATTCCTTCCCCCGGTTTGAGGGGAAGGCTCAGTTCGACCTGGTCGTCGGCGGGAGCATTCTCTAGATCGAAATCTTTTTGGATTTCCGTGGTTCCGGTGGATTCGACGTTAAAGGATGCGATCGTTGTATTTGTCCCCGTGCCCTCAGCTTTCAAATGCATCAAGGTCAGAAATCGGTCTGAGGTGAGAGCGCCAAGAAATAGACTCTGCTTGCTCTCGCGGTTGTAGATGAGTTGGCTGCCTGCACCGCGATGCATCCCACCGGGCGCTGCACCGAGATCGTAGAGAACCAGGTCGGGCCAATCTTCGCTGAAACTGTCGGAGAGAACCCGGTCGGCCGCTTGACTGCCGCTTGGATTACCGGCGCCTAGATTAAGGATCGGCTCACCGATGGCCTCCACACTCCGGATGGCCTGCACCGTCAATTCTTTTCCCGCGCTGTTTTGCACCTTTACCTGCACGGTGCCGTATGGGCGCTGCTTGTAGAGCTGGAGCACGTAAACCAGATCAGGTTTGCCATCGAGTCCGCTGCAAGTGACGGTGACCTCGCGGCCAGGGCCCAGATCATCTTCGAAGGCGGACTCCGAAGCCTGATGCCGCGGATAATCGCTGGAGCGAAGCCACTGGTGGTCAACCTCTGCTGCCACACGGGACTTGAGCACGTTCTGACCGTCATGCAACGACAGCTCGTAGGCTCCGTCCTGCGCGTTGACGGTCAGGGACAGTACTTCGTTGGTTAATTGGTTCGATGGTTTCTGCGCCACACACGGCAGCGCGACCATTAGGATGCCAGCGGTAACAAATAGTCGAATTTTGAGAACCTGTATTCGAACCGGTATGCGAGTTTTTTTCGGCACGGTCACACTCCCTGGGTGAGCATGATCGTCGCAGCTTACTGCTCGGTGGGTCAACCTCAGGGAAAGTTCGTAACCTTCGGCGTCACGCGAGGATGCATCGAGGTCGCCTCGCCCTTGTCGTCGATCACGTGACTAATCCCGCCGTGATCGCCCAGCGCTACTGTGATCATGTCGTGGAACCGTATTTCCGGTCTCTTGTTGCGTGGACCCGGCGTCTCGATGGCTCGAGTCAGAATCACGTCCGGATGGGTAAAGACGCTGTACACACCCAGCCCCCACGCCTCGTGACTCGTTACTCCGTCCGCGACTTTGTAAGAGGCCCAGCCGTTCACCCCTGGCGCACTCGTATAGCTTGCCTGATTCGGAGGATCGTAAGGAATCTCGGACTGATAGAAATACGTCCGACCGCCATTGCCGTTCCACAGAACCTGGAATTTCTGGTGGTGCTCCACAAACAGGCCGTAGATCGTGACGTCATTGCCGTTCACCACCAGCCCGTTTTGGCTGGTATTCAGCTCCCAGCCCACTCCGTCGCCATGGTCCGCTCTCCAGATCCAGGTATGGTCCACCAGCGTGTCGTTGCTGTTAATTCTCAAATTCACTTTGGTCCGGCCGACTGCGGCGCCGCCCACGCGAAAGAAAATATCGTGCAGCGAGATCGGATCCTTCGCATGCCGCGCGCTGCTTCCCTCCGGCCCGACTTCGAGCAGCACTGGAGACTCGCTCGGTCCCGCATCGAAAAGCAGCCCCGCAACCTCAATCCCGTCCGCATCGGCCGTAGTCATTGCCGCCGTGCCCTTCATGGGACGCAGCGTCGCGAAGCCGAGCCCCAGCACCACGGTATGCGGCTGGGTCACGCGAATCGGGGCGGTGAGCTCGTAGATCCCCGGAGTCAGAATCAGGCTCTTGCCGAGTGCGAGCTGCGCATTGATCGTCTCCGCCGTATCTACATCTGAGCGTGCAATGTAAAACCGCTCAATCGGAATTGTTTCTCCCGGCGTTTCTCCGCCGCGCCATGTAATCCCGACGCTGTCGCTGTACAACTCGGGAACGCGGACGCTGAACTCGCCCGCGGCATTCACTTGCAGGAACGGCTTTTCGCGCACCGCTGGCGTATGCGCGACTGTCGTGTACGGTGGGGAGGGCCATGCGCCGTCCGGCGGATGCACTACGCCAACAAAAACCATGTTCCAGTTCGCGCCCGTCCAACTTTTCCAATCGCAGTTGCGCGAGATCCACTGCTGCTGGCTGCCGGAGTCGACATTCCCGTCGACAAGCGAATCTGACATCCAACCACCGCTGGCCCAGCCGTGATTCTGGTGCAGTACCAGGTCGCCCCGCACGTGCGTGCGCCGCAACGACACCGCCTGCGATACCGCCCACTGCATCGTCCCGCCCGCGGGCGCTATCGAGAGCCCTTCTGCAGCTCTCCAGAAAGTTGTCGTCGCATTGTTGTGCTCCAGGTTCGCATCCGCGTGCACGTTACCTGTGATCCGCGTAGCATCGGGCGACGCGCCCAGCCCCATCACCTCTGTGTAGAAACCCACCGGTACATCCACGGAATAGCTACCGGGCAGGAACAGCAGGGCATTCCGTTGTGGCCCAAACTCGTTGTGCTGCTGCGTCGCATACACCGCATCAATCTGTTTTTGGATCGCCGGCGATGGCATCGACGGATCGAAGATCAGAACATTGGGCCCGAACACAGGCTTTGCGCTCTTCGCCGCAAGCATCGGCAGTGACGCTACCAGCAGTCCCGCCATGAAACTCAACCGTGTCAAAAGCCAAAGCGCGCGCCTACCAGACATAAGCCCCCAATTGCTTCGAGGTTATCACCTTTGGAAATTCCTTTCATAGCACCTTGTCAGGCCGAGCAATGCCGGTTGGAGGATCGCGCAGATTCGACGATTGAGAGCGCTAGATGGGAGTTCATGGAATCGAGGGGGCAACGTCGCATTTTTTGAATTGCAAAGCGTGGACGCCTTTCGTGCATCCTACGTTCGCGAATTTCGACAAATGGGTCACACCGACCTGTAGAGAGTTCTCCGGGTTCGCCTGTTATGAGCCGGGAGGGGCAGCGATGGGCGAAAGGCAAGGCGTTGAATGGATGGAAAAGGGGCGATTCTGTGTCACCGACACATTGAACTATACGACCTCCTTAAAAAAAAGAAAGGGCGCGTCGGCGAAAGACTCCTGTGGTCAAAGCCAGATGAAATCTACTGTCCCGAGTGGTGTCCTGAAATTGACGAATGAGGTCACATTAGGTGGCTCTTGGTGCTTGAGCGCGACTGTAAGTCGCTGAGATTGCGGGCCATCACATGGGAGCAGACAATTGCTAAACCGTTGTACGGGCTAACACCTGTACCGAGGGTT
>CAVXGX010000006.1:0-12873 GCA_963761465.1 uncultured Acidobacteriota bacterium
AACTTTGAGACAAATATGTGCTCCAGCGCCGCCCGCCAGAACAACGCTGGCGAGGCGTGCGCCTCGAACCTGTGATCCACAGGCAATGAAGATCGCCGCCAGGGTCATGGAGACGGCAGCGACACCACACCGGCCCAGCCTGGCTCCGCGAGACTTGGTGAGACGGTCGTTGATCGCACCTCCCAACAGGCAGCACACCAGCATCGCCAGGAAGGGGAGCATGGAGTAGAAAGCACTCGATTTGAGATCCAGCCCACGCACTTTTGCGAGATAGCGATAGAACCAGCTAAAAAAGATCCAGGCAACATACCCGTAGCAAAAATAGCTAACCGTGACCGCCCAGACCTCGCGGCTGCGCAGGACTCGCTTCCAGGGCACAAGCATCCGCTGGGCCGCGCCCGAGGTTTCTATAGTAAGACCGGATTGAATTGTGGCCAGCTCAGTGGCCAAGACTCGCGGATGTTCTGCGGGAGTGTCGCGCGCGGCAACATACCAGACTGCCCCGGCGAGCAGACCAAGGACGGCGCACACCCAGAACGACGAGCGCCAACCATAATGAACCATCAAGTAAGTGATGAGCGGCGGAGAGAGTCCGGCGCCGGCTCCCACACCGGCGAAGATCCAGCCATTGGCGATGCCACGCTCGCGGACGGGAATCCAGCGGGCCACAAACTGATTCGCTGCTGGATAAATAACGCCCTCGCCCGCACCGAGCAGAAAACGAACAGCAACAAACAGCAGGAGCGCATTCCTTGCCCCGGCGGGAACGAGCGCCGTCAAAGCGGTAAAGATTCCCCACCAGACAACGCCGCCAGTCAAGACGCGTCGCGGACCATAACGGTCTGCGAGGTATCCCCCGATCGTCTGAAAAAGAGCGTAACCAGCGACCAATGCGCTGAAGACTTTGCCGAGTTGCACGTCCGTCAGATGGTAGGCATCGACGATCGATCCGCCGGCAATGGAAATGTTTACCCGGTCGAGGTAAGACACAGCGCTCAGGACGAAGAGCCAAAATATCAGGAACCAGCGCATCCGGGTTGTGGTTGCAACGGCCACTGGCTGCTCCGGGTTACGCTGTGTGTTCGCGCAATACACGCGAAAGTTGATCGGCGACGATCTTGTCTTCGCCCGGCTGCAACATGAACGAGCACATGACCAGGCCGGGCCGTTCTTCTCCGCCGCCAATCACGATTGCGGGCTTGGAATTGCGCAGTAATTTCGAGACCTGCTGCGGAGTGAGCGCGATTCGGGAATCCCATGTGATCGCCATGTGCGGCACATGGTTTGCGATGTCGGGCGTGAAGAACTGTGTAGTCACACCGGGAATTTTTGTCAGCTCTTGTGAAACTCCGTCCAGGCGCGCCTGCCACTCTTTGGCCAGCCCGTCGTGATCCTCGTTGAGGAAGAGCTCAACCGCCTTTACCATTCCGATGATCTCTTCCTTGCCGACTTTCTGGCTGCGTCCAATCGTATCTTCGTGAGGGCTGTTGTTGAGCAGGGCGCAGGCCACGAGATCCTTGCGGCCGATCAGCAAGCCGGCGCATTGCGGGCCCCGCATTGCCTTGCCGCCGCTGAACGTGACCAGATCGTAGCCCATGTTGGTGTAGTCCCAGAGATGCGAAACCGGAGGCGTATCGGCTGCGGCATCGTTCATACACGGCAAGTTGTATTGCTTGGCCAGCTTGACCCACTCGTCGACTTTGATCTGTCCGGCCGCGTTGGCGAAATTCGAAAAGTGCATCATGGCCGTGCGGTCGTTGACCGCCTGGCCCAGTTGCTCGCGGGTTTCGATCTCAATCAACTTTACGCCGGTGTTCCGCAGTTGATGATCAAACGGGTTCCGATGCGATTTCTGGATGATGACTTCGGATTTCATGCCGGTCAGGTCAGGAATCTGGCGGATTTTGGCTTCGTTGTCTCCGGTCAGAATTCCGGCCAATCCGGATTGAATCGCCGCCGCGGCGCCGGAAGTCACCAGCGCCGTGTAGCCGTTGGGAAGCTTCAGCATTTCGGCGATCCGCTTTCCGGCGGCGACCTCGAGCTCTGGGACGCTGACAAAATGGCGGCCCGCCATCGCCATGACCGCTTCCAATTCGGGGCGAAGCAACGATCCGCCCAGCACCGTCATGGTTCCCTCGCAATTGATCACCGTGGTCAGGCCAAGTTCGTCATAAGGGTTGCCCGTTTTGCCGAAGCCGCTGACGTCGACTCCGCCTCCGGGCATAGCTGCGGTTGAAGAGAATAGCTTGCGAGGCGCGAACACTGAGGCTGCGACAGCGGCCACGGTTCCAAGAAATCCCCGCCGGTTCCAATCCGATTTCAATTGCATGAGACCCCCCGTATTCCCTACTTGTGGCTGACAGCTGCGATGCAGTTGATTTCGACCAGCGAATCTCCGGGCAGGGCAGCGACCGCGACTGTGGTGCGCGACGGGCCACCGTGGGGGAAGTACGTAGCAAATACCTTGTGCATCCCGTCCCAGTGCTCAATCTTCACGAGAAACACGTTGGCCTGAAGAACCGTGTCCATCGTGCCCCCGCCAATTTCAACGTGCTTCTTGATTTTGTCCATGACCATGGTGGTGTGCGATTCAATGGTCCACTCCTTCTGGTCTCGCGAGTCGTGGGCGCCCACGCCGGAGACATAGATGAGCCCGTTGTTGATGATGACGGGCATGATGACGTCTTTCTCGCTGCCCGGTTTGCCGTCGCTGTTCAACTTGCGGATTCCGTTCGCGTCAGGCGCGGCGGAAGTTTGGGCCATCCCAGACGAAGGCAATACGGCGGAAGTAATCCCTAGGACCGACAGTACGGAAGCGAAACGCATCGCGAACATCCTGCGCGTGAGGTTGAGGTTCATGTGCATGCTCCTTTTCAATTCGAATGTAGAACTCTGATCGTCAAACCAGTGATCGTCAAACCATGATCGTCAATCTGGCGATCGTCAATCCGCTAATCAAGGCAAAGCAAAAGTGAAGATATCGCTTCCGGCGGCGATGGCGACAAACTGCTTTCCGTCGACCGCGTAGGTCATAGGGGACGCGCTGATATCCTGCCCGGTGTTGAAGTGCCAGAGCGGCTTGCCCGTCGTCGCGTCAACGGCCTCGAACGACCCGGCATCGTCGCCGAAGAACACCAGACCTGTCGCGGTCGTCAAGGTCCCGCCCGAGGAATGGCCTCTGCCGATCTGCGGATACTTCCAGGCCAACGCGCCATTGTCCAGACTGTAGGCGACCAGCGCCTTCTGCGGAGTCTCTCCCGGAATGCGTTTCGACCCGGTGGAGTAGTATTCCTTGCCTTCGCGGGGTTCCTGCGTTGGCTGCGAGAAAAATATTTCGCATGCCTCCACGGTCATGACGTACACCATGTGCGTGGACTCGTTGTACGAAGGAGACTGCCAGTTGGTGGCTCCGACAAAGCCAGGACACAAACGGGTTCCCTCAGGCGAGGGCCTCATGCCGGACCGAATCGGACGGCCCTGAGCGTCGATTCCTTTCGCCCAATCATGCTTTTCAACGAAAGGAGCGGCCGACAGAAATTTTCCGTTCGTGCGATCCAGCACGTAAATAAAACCGTTGCGGTTCGCCTGCACCAGCAACTTGCGGGGTTGGCCGTGATAAACCGTATCGATCAGTATTGGAGTCTCCACCGCGTCGAAATCGTAGAGATCGTCGGGAGTGAACTGGAAGTACCACTTCAGTTTGCCGGTGTCGGGATCCAGGGCGAGCACGCAATCGGTGTAGAGGCCGTCTCCCGGACGCACATCATCATTGAAGTCCGGCGCCGGGTTGCCGGTGCCCCAAAAAATCAAATTGAGCGAAGGATCGTAAGTGCCCGGCATCCAGGTAGTGCCTCCCCCATGCAAGTACGCGGTGCCCGGCCAACTGTCGGAGCCGAACTCGCCAGGTACGGGAATGGTCCAGAAGCGCCAGGCCTGCTTGCCGCTCATCGCGTCGTAAGCGGCCACGAAGCCCCGGACCGCGTCGTCTCCGCCGGAAGTTCCAACCAGCACTTTGTCCTTTACCACCAGTGGAGCGCTGGTTGCGCCATAGTTCTTGTTCCCTTCTGCGTAGGCCACGTCCCAGATCTGGTTTCCGGAGCGCGCATCCAGGCACAGCAGGTGGGCGTTGTCGGTTTCCATGTACACGCGGTCGTGCCAGACCGCGACTCCGCGATTCAAGTGCCCCGACGCATCGTCGATGAGCCCTTCCGATATCGGCCGTGCATGATGCCACAGTACGCGCCCGGTGCGAGCGTCGAGGGCGAAGGCGTCGTTCGACACGGTCACAAACATGACTCCGTTCACCACGACCGGAGTATTCTCAAGCCGGTTCGTCTCGCGCCCGTGAAACACCCACGCGACGTGCAGTTGAGTCAGGTTGGCTGCCTTGACTTGAGATAGGCCGCTGTAGCGGCGGCCGGAATAATCGCCGTTGTATGAACTCCAATTCGCGGTAGGCGGCTGAACCAGCAGATCCTCATCACGCGCACCGATTTTCGCGCGATTCGAATCACTCGCGCCGGCTGCAACCAGGCAGAGTAACACCGCTGCAAACAATGCAGAGGCACGCAGAATCGTGCGAATGCGCGAGGACGGGGCTTGCAGTCGGACCCACCGGTCCTGCTCTTGCCCCCCCTTACAGCGCAATTCTCTCAAGTCTTGCCTCCGCCGTGCCGTTCTTGCCCGCTGAAGTCCGCGCTGCATGAGTTCTCTTCGGTTGGTAGCCTAGCTCGCGTGAAATTTCCAGCCCTGCCGCTTGAATCATAGGGGCCAGTTGCCGCAGTCGCGCCGCCGGCATGCGCACCACGGGAGCGGTGAGGCTCAGGCTGGCTTGAACGGAGCCTGTGTGGTCCCATATCGGAGCGGCCACGCAGCGGATATACATCTCGTGTTCTTCCAGGTCACATGCATATCCATTCTTGCGAACCCGATACAGCTCGGTCTGAAGTTCCTGAAGATTCCCGACGGTGTTGGGCGTGAGCCGTTTCAGCTCCAGATCGGGTAAAATCCGCTCCTGCTCGTCCGCTGGCATATGGGCCAACATGACTTTACCGACCGCGGTGCAATAAAGCGGAACGGATGCACCGATGCGCGAGTAAATCCGCAGCGGCTCGAGCGAATCAAGCTTCTCCACGTAGACCGCGGACAGTCCGTGGCGGACGGTCAAGTGAATGGTTTCCCGAGTCTGCTGGTTTAAGTCGCGCAAATATCGCAGACTCAAGCGGCGAATATCAAGTTGCCCCACCGCCGCCTGTCCGATGGTGAAACACGCGATGCCCAAGTGATAGCTGCCGTCGCCATCGCAACTCAGAAAGCCGGCGGTCACCAGATTCGCCAGGAAACGGTGAACCGTGCTCACGGGCAGGCGCGACTGGCTAGCGACTTGCTTTGCAGTGAGCCCGAGCGGAGACTCGCTGAAAAGATGCAGCAATCTCAACCCACGCTGGAGCGCTGTAATGTCGTACGTACGCTTAGGGCGAACCGGCATGGAGAAGATTTATCCCGTTCAAAAATGAAAGCTGAGATTATCTGATGAAAGTCAGTTTCCGCAACTGAATTCCGGACTGAGTGGCGGGATCAGAGCCGACCGAACTTTTTGACGGCCTCGCCGATCGACTTCAGTTGCTCGATCACCGCGTACATGGAATGTTCTTTGAAATCCATTTGCTGGGCGAGAGTCAGCACCGGCTGCGCCTGCGCTCTAGGCACCACCACCACCCCATCGCTATCCGCGACAACGATATCCCCTGCGCTGACCGGAACACCGTTGCACACCAGGGGAACCTGTGCCCCAGCGAAGCGATAGTGATGCACCGACGTGGAGGGCACAATGCCGGTGGCGAAAACTGGGAAGCCGATTTTACGCAGGTAGGCCACGTCGCGGACGCCGCCGTCGATGACCGCTCCGGCGTAGCCGCGCGCCGCCATCGCGGTTCCCATCAATCCCCCCATGCCTGCGATATCTTCTCCGTCCTCGACCGCCATCACATACACCGAGTCGGTCGATCCCTGGTCGATGGCATCGAGCATCCCGCTGAGTGCGCCGGGATCCTGGTTGCCCTCGTCTTTCTTGAGTTGCACGGTGCGGGCGAAGCCGGCAAACTTGCTGGTAAAGATTGGCTGCATGTGATGAGTCATGTACATGCGTTTTCCCGTGATCTGTTCGATCGCGTCTGAAACGGAGGCGACCTCGACGTGGCGGAATTGGGCAATCAGCTCGCTGTCCGACGTAGGGGCAGCAGTGGACAAGGCAGTCTGCGCAAGCAGCATTCGGACCCCGCTGATGAGTCCCCAGGCCAAAGCCAGCGCCACAAACAGAAGGGCGATCCTGCCCAACTTGGCGAATTTGTTCATTGCATCCTCCTGGTTGTATACAGGTGAGCGGACTCTAACACCGTTTGTTGGTGCTTGGGAAGGTTGAGCAAGGATGGTTGACACTTGCCCCTTGGTTGGGATACACCCTACGTTCCATCAGCGTTCGTCTCTCACGACGAGGAAGTGACTTTCATTTTCTGAAAATGCAATCTGAATTGAAATTGCAGCCGAGTTCTGAAAAATAGGTTCTGAAAATTGGTTCCGACAAATAGATTCTGAAAACGCCATGCTGGTATCGCGGAAAAACCGGAGTGTGTTGGTTGTGATCGCCTGCCTCTGCTGGACAGGGATGTGCGCCTCACAAGCGCAACAACCCGCTCCCGTCCGGGAAAAACCGCGGGCCGCACTGCCGGGCGCGAACCCGATCTTCAGTTCGACCTGTGCCGGTTGCCACGGACTGGATGGGCGGGGCGGTGAGAGAGCCCCCGGCATCGCGGGCAATCCTCAAGCGGAGCGGCTGAGCGATGCGGAGATATCCAACATTATTTCGAACGGAATCAATGGGACGGGCATGCCGGCTTTCCGCAACTTGAAGGATGACGAGGTGCGCGCTCTGGTCCGCTACGTGCGCATGCTGCAAGGCAAAGTCGAAATCCGGACGCTGCCCGGCGATGCAGCTCAGGGCCGGAAACTTTTCTACGGCAAGGGTGAATGTTCCACGTGTCACATGGTTTCGGGTCAAGGCGGATTTCTCGGGCCGGATCTTTCCAGCTATGGCTCCGAAGCCTCAGCCGACACAATTCTGAACGCGATCGTGAATCCGGACAGGGTGGTGCCTGCCGGCTACAAGTTGGGCGTGGCGACGATTCGGGACGGATCTCGCGTCGCGGGCGTGATTCGCAACGAAGACAATTTTTCCTTGCAGATCATGACCGCGGATGGCAGTTTCCATTTCTTCGAAAAGTCTGGTTTGCAAAAGCTGGAATATCCGCGCGAGCCGCTGATGCCGACGAACTATCGGGGAAGCCTCAGCCTGGCCGAGCTCAACGATCTGGTTAGCTTTCTGATGAGCACGGGCGCGTCCCCAACCAAGACGAATGCAGTGAAAAAGGTGAGCGAAGATGCCGAGGAAGTTACTGAGTAAGACGTTACTAAGTAAGACGACGATTCGGTGGGTGGCCTTCATTTTCGTCCTGGTTGCCGCGGCGGAGGCCCAAGCTCCTCGCCCCTTCGGCTTGCAGGCACTTTCCCCGAGCTTCTGGGAACTTGTCGATCACAACGCGAAGCTGGAAACGGTAGCGACCGGCTTCGGTTTCACCGAAGGGCCGATGTGGGACCCATCCGGATTCGTCTACGTGAGCGATGAGACCATCAACAAGATCTTCCGCGTGTATCCCGATGGCAAAAAACAGGAAGTGATCGCCTTGGGCGACCCGGACGGGAATACGTTTGATCGAGAACACAGATTGATCGACTGTGCGAGCGTGTTGCGCGCCATCATCGAAGTAACGCCCGAAGGAAAGTATAAGATTCTGGCCGACCGCTTCGAGGGGAAGAAATTTAACAGTCCCAACGACGTAATCGTCGGCCCTGACGGCGCGCTCTATTTCACGGACCCGACACTCGACCTGGTGGAAGGGGAAAAGCAAGAGCTTACTTTCCAAGGCGTGTACCGACTCGACGGCCGGGGGAATGTGCGGTTGATCACCAAGGATCTGACCCAGCCGAACGGGCTGGCTTTTTCTCCCGATGGCAAACAGTTCTATGTGGACGACAGCCAACAGCGCAACATCCGCGCCTACAGCGTCGCGCCCGACGGCTCTCTGACCAATGGGCGCATCTTCGGAGAAGAACCGGGCGGAAAGGGCGAAGGCGTGCCGGATGGCATAAAAGTGGATAAGAACGGGAATCTATTTGTAACCGGGCCCGGGGGGATCTGGGTCTGGAATAAAAGCGGGAACCACCTCGGCACCATCTTGCTGCCGGAGCAACCTGCGAATCTGGCCTGGGGCGACAAGGACTACAGCACTCTCTACATCACGGCAACCACTTCGGTGTATCGCCTCCAGATGAAGACCCATGGATTCGTACCCTACCTCAAGCCGTGAAGCGGTTGACGGCCGTGGCTTTCTCGCGGATCGTTACCGGCTTCGCACCGCGATCAGAGACATTTGCTCGAGGTCCGGGAATTGATCTTCTTTATCTGCCTTGCGTTCGGTGGGTGCAATCTGCTGAAGCGTTGTCCGCGACGGCAAGACCGGTCCAAGATACTGGGTATACACGCTGTCAAACGCATTCAAGTCCGACGAGTCGTCGAGGTACACGGTCGTCGAGACCACCTGATCGAAACTCATTCCGGCTTCCTCAAGGTTGTCGAGCAGGTTGCGCATCGTCTGGCGAAGTTGATGCGGCGTCGTAGCTGCATAGACTCCGCCGTGCGGGCCCGGAATGAATCCACTCTTGGCGGAGCAATACAGAGTATCGCCGGCAAAAACGCACGGGCTTGCTGTAGGGCTGGGAGGCATATTCTTTGGGCGAACCGCCTTCCGCTGCCGGAGATCGCGCACGGCCACACCCGTGTATTCAATGTGAGCGCCGCCTGGAAGGCTCGATACCTCGATGGTGGCCCGTCCCGGTGTATTCCCGAACTCGAAACGCTTCGCATAGCGTTCATTCATCACCCGCATCGGAATCGCCGACGTCAGGTAGGGATTGACGAAAACAACGTTGCTCATCTCAAGCCCGGCCGCCTTCACGACCGCGTGCATACGATCAAGAGCCAGATCCACTTGCGCAGCTGGATCGTCCGGAACCTTGCCCGTCGCCGGATCGCTGCCAGACATGCTGGAAATAAAAAGCCGATCGTGAGTGAGCATGCCAGGGGCGGCGGGTTCGTCTGACTTATATTCAGGGGGATAAACGGCCCGCTTGTCCGCCAGGCTGCGTACGGCAACGGCATTGATCTGAACGGGAGAATTGGGAATCCGGGCCACGCCGAGCACCGCACGAGCCGGAGGAGCCTTCGCGAAATATTCGGTAAAGGCCTCGTTCATTTCGCCGTACTGGCCCATGTCTTCAAGATAGACCTGGGTGTAGACCACGTGTTCCATGGTCAGCCCGGCCGATTCCACCACTGCTTTGACGTTGTCGAGTGCCTGACGAACCTGCGCACCGAAGGTCGCTGGCTGGCTTCCGTCGGGACGACGTGGTCCTTGCGCGGAGATGTAGAGGTAGTCTCCAGCATCAACGCCGGGAGAGTAGATAGGATTAGTAGGCGCCTTCGCGGGAGCGACCGTCCGCAATTGTGCCTGCGCTCCCAGTGTAACTAACAACAATCCAACGACAACGAGCAGCAGTTTCATCTGAGCCTCTGATTCCTCGAAGCCAATCACGCCGGCGTCTACGCCGCGGATTTTTTCTGAGCAGTTCCGAGAATCTCCCGCAGTCTCCGCCCCACAATTATTTCCTCGCCCGGCTGGATGGTCATGGAAACCAATTCGATATGACCGTGCTCCTTCACTTCCTTCGGTTCTTTGCGATTGGGATTGCCCTCCCGAACCGCCTTCACCAGACTCGGATTGTCGGCGCCAAGGACCTCGATCACCGGAGTACCCGCCCGCAACTCCTGCACGCAATCGGAAATCGTATAGCGCCAGGCCTGCTGGTCCCAGGAAATCTTCAGCGTTGGATAACGATTTCCATCGTCGGGGATATACGTGTCGGTCTTCACACCGGGCACGGTTTCTACCAGCTTTCGGATGCGATCGATGCGACCGTTCCATTCCGCATAGAGTTTTTTTTCATCCAGCTTCAGCCACGTTTCCAGCGCGGTCAGGCACCCGATGACTTCTTCTTTTCCAACTTTCATCGGGCGGCAGATGGCTCCTTCGCGTGGACTGGAGTTCAGAAGAGCGGCTTCGACCAGATCCTTCCGCCCGAGGAGCAACCCGCTGCATTGTGGCCCGCGAAGACCCTTCCCGCCTGAAAAGCAATAAAGGTCCACGCCCATCTTGGCGTAGAGCTTGGCATTGTCGACCGGCGGTATGCCGGCAGCGTCATCCAGCAACATGGGGATCTTGTGAGCTTTCGCAATGGCCAGATTCTTCTCCAGTTTCTCGCCCAGATCGGTGGTGTAGATCATCGCAGTGTTCTCATTGATCGCGTTCGCGAGTTCGTCGGCCGAATACACAAGAACCAGCTTTGCTCCGGTGAGCCGAATGGCGCTGTCAAAAGCACTCCTGCCCCCCACCATGATCACTTCATGCTTCAAGCCAGTGGTATCGGGAAGTTGCCAGATGAATTTGTCATCGGTACCGGACATGCATCCAGCGGTTGCGGCGGCCATGGCACCTGCCGAACCCGATGTGACGATGCCCGACTCGGCACCCGTCAGTTCCGCGAGACGTCGTCCCACGGCCCGCTGCAGGTCGAGCATGTTGACGAAATATTTTCCCGCTTCCACTTGCACTTCGTGAACCTCGGGAAATTCCAGCGACCCACTTAGATAAGTCCACGTGCCCCGGCAATTGATGACCGTCTTGACCCCGAGGCGGGCGTAGACGTTCTGTCGTGGATCGCGGCCGACGGCGGTTGCCGCCTGCGCGTACAGATCGCGCGCGGCGATCTGGGTCAGTAGCGGAGCGGCTGCGAGCACTTTCACAAATGATCGCCGGCTGGAATTTCCGATTTTCAAGATCGATTCCTCCTGATGGGCCCGGAAGAGCAATCCTGGCGGCGCTGGAGGCAGCGGACGCCGGAATGGCGCAACCAATGGGCGAAAATGGTATAACACAGAGTTTACCGCGGGCAAATCGAATTCTTTCGTTTGGCTGGGTTTTGTTTCGCTTTTTCGAGAGGGTGTCCGAGGCCGTTTGCTGATTTCGGCGTGCGTGTTACCCTCAGCACTCGCCAGTGTTTTCCCGGAATCTTAAAGAGGCTCAATCGAATGATGATGCTGCCGAAGCTGACCACCTTGATAGCGCGAGCCGTGCTGACTGTTTCCCTCCCTCTGCTGGCGGTTTCTCATGCCGCGGCCGCTGACCAACCGAAACCGCCGGCCCCGCCGGATTGCCGCGTCGAACCCGTCGATTATAAGGGCTGGCAGGCGCAACAAATCTCCAATCGTTGGGTGCAACTGATTGTCGTACCCCAGAATGGAGGGCGCTTGATGCAGGTTAATTTCGCCGGGCATGCGTACCTGTTCGTGAATCCTAAGTACGCGGGTAAATATTTGCCGCCGGATTCGAGCCAATGGTTCAATTACGGCGGCGATAAGCTCTGGCTGCTGCCCGAAGGGAACGATAACGAGAAGCAATGGGCCGGCGGCTCTGACATCCTCGACGACGGGCCCTTCTCCTTTCGAAAACTTTCGGAAGGAAAGGAGTGCGAGATTGAACTCACCGGGCCTTCCGATCCGCAAACCGGCGTGCAGTTTGTGCGGACCATTCATCTTGATGCCAGTTCCCCGCGAATCCGATTCCACGCCACCATGAAGAACGTGACCGGCCACAAGTTGGAGTGGTCGATGCAATCCGTTTCGCAATACAACACCGGTGACTCATCCGATTCCTCGAAGATGAACCACGATTTCTGGACGTTCACTCCGGTCAACCCGGCCAGCAGTTATCTCAATCGCTATCACGTGCGTTTCGGTCCGGCGGAAAATTCCGCCGTTTCGGTGGGCGATGACGGCCTTTTCAAAGTGCACTATGTGCACATGGCCGCGGAGTTATGGCTGGATTCGACGGCGGAGTGGATCGCTGTCGTCGATGGCAGCAGCCGCTACGCCATGGTGGAGCGCTTCCGTTACCAGCAGGGCCAGCCTTATCCCGGAAAAGCCTCCGTCATTTTTTGGACAAACGGTCCCGAGGTGAGACTGGATCGCGATGGAACCGCGCGGATGAGCGGCGGCGAAGAGGGCACCCCTCCCTTCTACCTCGAAGCCGAGCTCAACAGTCCCCTCTGCCATCTGCGCCCGTCGGAGAGTTGTGAAATGGAAACCGAGTGGTTCCCCACGAGGGGGGGAAGCGAATTCCGTGGCGTCACCGAGCCGGGAATCGTGATGCAGCCACTTCGCGCGAGCCGCCTGGAGAATGGCAAGATCAGGCTCTCCGGTTCTTTCGGAGTTTTCTACGAAGGGAAACTTTCCGCGCACTTCTACAACGAACACGGCAGAAGTCTGGCGAGCGTGGCTGTCGCTGAAGTGAGCCCGACCGAACCAGTCCCGCTCGATACCGAAATCGACCCGCAGGGAAAACCGACACGGCTCTCTCTTCACCTCGAAGATTCAAACGGAGTGGATCGCGGCGCCGTTGACGAGGTTGAAATCGACACGGCGGAGCACCCCTGAGAAGCGACGATGGATTGGAGTCGTGGCTCGCGGGAGACGAGAAACCCGCCGTAGAGACGGTACGCACACCTCGTTCCACAAGGCCGAACAGGGGCGGTAGACGCACAGCGAATTTGTTTTTGCGGCGTTCTGCGGCGAACTCGAACGGCAAATCGTAGAGAATAAACTAGGTGGTTGGCGTCCCCGACGGGATTTGAACCCGTGTTACC